>NZ_AP022614.1 GCF_010730575.1 Mycobacterium parmense
CTGCGCGGGATCGCCGACGGAGTCGCCGAGCGGCGCGGCACGGTTGTTGACGGATTCCGACGTGCTGGTGGGAACCTCGGCCGGTGCGGCCGTCGCCGCGCAACTCGGCAGCGCCAGCACCCTCGACGCGCTGTTCGGCCGGCAGGTCGGCCAGGCGTCGGCCGAAATCGACTCCGGTGTCGACGTCGACACCATCACCGAGCTCTTCCTGGCGGCCTTGGCGGAACCCTGTGAGGGCGAAAACGAACCGGACCACATGCGGCGGCGGCTGCGGCGCATCGGCGGTCGCGACCCACGGTCCCCGCGCCGGTGCGCCGCGAGGTCATCGCGCGGCCTGCCCTCGCTCGACTGGCCCGCGCGGCCGCTGCGGCTCACCGCGATCGACGTCGACACCGGCGAGCTGGTCGTCTTCGACCGGGATTCGGGTGTCGACCTCGTCGACGCGGTGGCCGCGAGTTGCGCGGTGCCGGGGGCCTGGCCGCCGGTGGCCATCGGGGGCCGGCGCTACATGGACGGAGGGGTCGGCAGCAGCGTGAACCTGGGCGTGGCCGGTGACTGCGACGTCGCGGTGGTGCTCGTGCCCTCGGGCGTGGACGCGCCGGCGCCCTTCGGCGACGGGCCGGCCGCCGAGATTGCGGCGTTCGGCGGCTCGGCGTTCGCCGTGTTCGCCGACGGCGCCTCGCTGACGGCGTTCGGGGCCAACCCGCTCGACCCGCGCTGCCGCATCGCCTCGGCGACGGCCGGGCGCGAGCAGAACCGGCGCGAAGCCGCGGCCGTCGCCCGGTTCCTCGGGGTCTGACCGGCCTCGCTCAGCCCTCGATGGTGGGAGGGGCGGGCCGATCGGGCGCCCCGTCCAACGTGGCGCCCGCCTCGCCGCCCGCTTCGCCGCCCACCTCAAAGGCGTCCAGGGCCCGGTTTGCCAGAGCCCGGCCCACGTCGATCACCTCGAGCGCCCGGTGAAAATCCAGGCTCCTGCAGACCGAGCGCGGCACCTCGATGAGCAGGTCCGGCGGGTAGACCGCCAGCGTGTGGCGCGCCAGCGCCGCCTGGGCGATGTCGATGGTCCGGTTCATCACCTCGAAGCTGCCCAGTTTCGGGATTTCCGCGGCGCGCGCCAATTCGTCTTCGATCCGGTCGGGCGTAGCGGGTTCGGCGTCCGGATCGTCCGAGGCTTTCGGGTGTCGCGCCGAACCTGCTCAGCACGGCCCGCGCGGTGGGCCGGTCCAACAACGCCGAGGTGCTGCGCACCACGCGGTTGAGCCACTCGACGCCGGCACCGGGCTCGTCTTCGCGAGCGCCGATGGTCTCGCTGCCGCTCAGGCTCACGGCGATGGTCAGGTCGGCGTTCACCGCCGAAGGGGCCATCGGGGCGGGTCGAGGATGCCCGCCGTCGGCGAGCAGGCGCCCGTCGATCTCGTGCGGGGCGATCACCCCCGGTATCGCGATGGACGCGCGGATCGCCTCGTCGACGGGGCCGCGCTGGAACCACACCGACTTCCCCGCCAACAGGTCGGTCGCCACCGCCGTGTAGGGGATGGGCAGTTCCTCGATCGTGACCGGACCGAGGATGTCGCGGACCGCGTCCAGGATCTTTTCGGCCCGCATCACGCCGGCCGCGCTGATGGACAGGTCGAGCAGCCGCAGCACGGCGCGCTGCGTGAGGGACTTCGCCCAGTCGGCGAACTCGTCGAGAGACGCGGCCTCCAGCCACCGACCACCGCGCCCATCGACGAGCCGGAGATTCCCGCGATGCTGTAGTCGCGTTCCCGCAGCGCCTCGATGACCCCGATGTGGGCGTAGCCGCGGGCGCCGCCGCTGCCGAGCGCCAAGGCCACCGGGCGGCGCCGATCGGCGCGCCGCTGGTGACAGGTCCGCCGGCCATGCCATCATTCTGCGCGGCGAATCAGCCCGGCGTCTGGCGAGCCGACGTTTGAGTAGCCGTGATCGAATTACTAACCGCACTCGTCGGCGGCGGCCGCGCGCGGCCGTGATCACGGCGGCGGCGCCGGGGTCAGGTCCGCCCACCGGTGGTTCCACGTGCCCGGGGTGCCCGACGGCGCGGCCTGGACCATCGCCAGGTACGGCTCCAGCTGCGCCTGACCGGTCTTCGGCTGGGCATCCATCCACCCTTGCGGCGTGACACGCCTGGTAGTACTGCTCTTCCGTCGAATCCGCGGGCACGTCGACCCGGGTGGTCACCCCTCCGGGGGAAAGCCCGACGGCGCCCGGCGGCCCCCGGTCCGCCGCGGGCGGCCGTCGACGGCGCCGGCGAGGGCGCCGTCCCGGCGTTCTGGGGGCATGCGAGCAGCCCACGACCGGCCACAGACCTGCCACGAGAACAACCCGCCCCAAAGCAGGGGCCGATGAGCGGACGCACGTTCTCAATGTATGCAACACTGGCTGCCGTGATGGAGCGCTTCGGATTTTGCGAGTGTTGTCGGCCCTGACCCGCCGCCGCTTGCCCGACCCTTCCATCCTGGAGCCCTCGTCAAATGTCTCTGCCCGTCACCCATGACGCTGCCCTGCGCCCACGTTCCTTCGCGACGCCTTCCTCCGGTCCGACCCGGCTGCGGGTGCCCGACCTGCTGCACGCCACCGACCAAGCCGCCGACGACGTCCTCAGCGGACGCTGCGACCACCTGCTGCCCGAGGGTGGCCCGCGATCGCGGCGCTGGTTCACCCGCATCCACGGCGACGACGAGCTTGACGTCTGGCTGATCAGCTGGGTTCCCGGCCACGCCACTGAGCTGCACGACCACGGCGGCTCGCTGGGCGCGTTGACCGTCGTGTCCGGGTCGTTGGCCGAATTCCGCTGGGACGGAACGACTTTACGACGACGAAGGCTCGACGCGGGCGATCAGGCCGGGTTCCCGCTGGGCTGGGTGCACGACGTGGTGTGGTCGCCCCGGCCCGTGGCCGAGTCCGCCGCCGCGGCGACGGCGCCGGCGACGCTGAGTGTGCACGCCTACTCGCCGCCGCTGACCGCGATGTCGTACTACGAGATCACCGAGCGCAACAGGCTGCGCCGCCGGCGCCAGAACTGACCGACCAACCGGAAGGACCGTGATGAGCCGCATCGACCTGGTGCTCAGAGCCGCCCGGCGCCGCTACCGCCGGCTTCCCGCCGCCGAGGTGCCCGACGCGCTGCGGCGCGGCGCGGTCGTCGACATCCGGCCGCAGGCGCAGCGCTTCCGCGAGGGCGAGGTGCCCGGCGCCCTGGTGATCGAACGCAACGTCCTGGAATGGCGCTGCGACCCGACCAGCGACGCCCGCCTGCCCGAAGCCGTCGGCGACGACGTCGAGTGGGTGATCCTGTGCTCGGAGGGCTATACCTCCAGCCTGGCGGCGGCCGCGCTGCTGGACATCGGACTGGTCCGCGCCACCGACGTCATCGGCGGCTACCACGCGCTGGCCGGAGCCGGGGTGCTCGAGCAGCTCGGCGGCGGCTCCGTCGACCAGGGCCGGGCACCGGCGCACGCCGGCGCTCCGGCCGCCGCTGGATCTAGCCGCTGTTGGCGTGCAGCAGCGGCCGTAGCCTGTCGGTTTTCTCCTGCGTCCACCCCGGCGGGGACGGTACCGCCGCCCACCCGTCGGCGACGTCACCGACGTAGTGATGTCCGTGCCCGTCGGGCACGTCCACCGCGACGGCCATGTCGGCCGACACCTGCAGGAAGGTGACCACCGGGATCCAGCGGGTCTGCGGCAGCGTCGTAGCCCGCTTCTCCTTGAGCCAGTCCGGCTCCTTGAACAGCAGGTTGGGGGTCCACCAGGCGATCGGATCGGAAGCGTGCTGCAGGTACACCACCCGCGGGTGGTCCCATGGAGAGTTCGGACGGGTCAAATCGCTTGCGCGAGCGACGAACCGGACCGCCCTGCCGTCCTGGTAGATCGGCAGCCACTCCGGTGACCCGGCGTCGCGGGTGGCGGTCAGGTCGGTCCAGATGGTGTTGTTGAAGGTCGGACCGCTGAACAGCGCGCCGTCGGTGCGGGCGAGGACATTGTTGAGGCTCATGAAGGGCGCCTCGCCGCCGAAGGACCCGAGCTCTCGCCGAAGACGACGAGCTTGGGACGCCGGTTCTCGGGCATCTGCCGGATCAGCCTGTCGACCGCTTCGAAGAGGGCCTGCCCCGCGTGCCGGGCGTTCTCCTTGTCCACCAGGAACGACAGCCAGCTCGGCAGGAACGAGTACTGCATGCTCACGATGGCGGTGTCGCCGTTGTACATGTACTCCAGCGCCGAGGCCTCGGCCTCGTTGATCCAGCCGGTGCCGGTGGTGGTGCCCACCGCGACGACGGCCCGCTGCAGCCCTCGCGCTGCAGCTCCCGCGCCCAGTTCCGCGGTCTCGGTGATGCCGTGCGCGGAGTTCAGCCCGGCGTAGGCGCGGATCGGCTCGGTGGCAGGCGTCCCGTTGAAGGCGCTGAGCTGCGCGACGCTGGGACCCCTTCGATGAAGATGCGGCCCTCCCGCCCCAGAGTCCCACGACGCCAGCGACTGCGGGCCGAGCGCAGGGGCGTCAGGGGCCGCCGTTGCGGGGCTCATCTCGTCGTTCGCCGAGGCGAAGGTGTTGTTCATGATGCGCATCGCGAGCAGGCACGACACCGTTGAGCACCGTGATGGTGAGCGTGATCAGCACGACCACCACGATGGTCGCCGAGGGCGATCGGTGCGACCCGGTCGAGCTCACCGACCAGGAAGCGCACCAGCCAACGGATGAACTGGCCGATCTCGACCAGGGTGAACAGGATGACGAGCGACAAGACCCCGGCCAGCGGATGGTCGTACCACTTCAGGTGGGCGACGCCCATCAGGTCGCGCACGTCGTCCTGCCACGTGGAATCGGATCGCCATCACGACCATGCCGACCGCGCCGACGGGTATCAGCACCTTCCAGGCCCAGCGCGGGGCCGGCGGACTGGAGCTCCAACCCAGCATGTACCGGACCAGCCAGACCGAGAAGACGCCGATCCCGTAACCGATGGCGCCAGAGATGCCGCTGACCAGGCCCTGGAACAACGCGGCGCGGGGCGGCAACGAGGGCGTCATCGAAAACCACACGAACACAAGGCCGCCCGCAGTGCCGGTGAAGGTGTAGTGACGAACCCACCAGGGCTTGGCGGTCGCCGGTGGCCCGGCGCCTTCGGGAGCGTTCGCGGCCTGCGGCGCGGTCGCCGGCTCGGCCGTCCGGCCGGCGTGCGGTTCGGCGTCGGTGTCTGTCGCAGAACCCGGCTCGTCCATGCCAGGCGTCCTACCGGTGGGTGAAGTTGGGAGCGCGCTCGACGAACGCCGCCATGCCCTCGGATTGGTCCGCGGTCGCAAAGCCGAGTGGAACAGCCGGCGCTCGTACAGCAGCCCTTCCGCCAGAGTGGATTCGAATGCCCGGTTGACGGCCTCCTTGGCCATCCGGGCCGCCGAACGCGACATCTGCGAAATGGTGGTGGCCACCGCCATCGCCTCGCTGATCAAATCGTCGGCCGGCACCACCCGCGAGACCAGCCCGCTGCGCTCGGCCTCGGCGGCGTCGATGGTGCGGCCGGTCAGGATGAGGTCCATGGCCTTGGCCTTGCCGATGGCCCGGGTCAGCCGCTGCGAGCCGCCCATGCCCGGCAGCACACCGAGTTTGATCTCCGGCTGACCGAACTTCGCGGTGTCGGCAGCGATCAACAGGTCGCACATCATCGCGAGCTCGCAGCCCCCGCCCAGCGCGTGTCCGGCCACGGCGGCGATCGTGGGGGTGCGCACGGCCAGCTTCGCCCAGGGGCAAAAGTCGGCGCCGAACGCGTCGGCGAAGCTGAGGCCGGCCATCTCCTTGATGTCGGCCCCGGCGGCGAACGCCTTGGCCGAGCCGGTGATCACGATTGCTCCGATGTCGGATTCGTTGTCCAATTCGGTTGCGGCACAGGTGACTTCGTTCATCATCTGACTGTTGAGCGCGTTGAGCGCGTTGGGCCAGTTCAACGTGATGATGCCGACCCGGTGGTCGCGCTCGACGATGATCGTTTCGTAAGTCGCGTCTGTCGCAAACCGCCTTTCTAGAAACTCAAGTCGTCGTCGACCGGGGCGAAATACGCTTCCACGTCGGCCGCGCTGACCTCTGCCAGCTCCGCCGGCGACCACTTCGGATTGCGGTCCTTGTCAACCAGCTGCGCGCGGATGCCCTCCACCAGGTCGTGCGAGCGCAGCGACGCCGACGACACCCGATAGTCCTGCACCAGAACGTCTTCCAGCGTCTGCGCCTTGCCCGCGCGGCTCACCGCTTCCAGGGTGACCGACAGCGCGATGGGGATCGGGTCGCGATCAGGTCGGCGGCGTCGTTCGCCGGACGCGCGTCATGCCCGCGCAGCTCCGCGACGATGTCCTCGACGCTGTCGCCCGCGTAGCATTCGTCGATCCAGTCCCGTTGCGCGGCAAGCTCACTCGGCGGCGGTTCGACCGCGTGGCGAGGCCAGTGCGGCGTCCACGCCGTCGGCGACCACCGCCGCGGTGAACGCCTCGAGGTCGCCGTGCGGCACATAGTGGTCGGCGAACCCGAGCGCGATCGCGTCGGCGCCGGAGAACGGCGCCCCGGTCAGCGCGGCATGCAGCCCCAGCGCGCCGGGCGCCCGCGACAGCAGATAAGCTCCGCCGACGTCGGGGATGAACCCGATGCCCACCTCGGGCATCGCGACCTTCGAGGTGTCGGTCACCACCCGGGTGTTGCCGTGCGCGCTGACCCCGACGCCGCCGCCCATCACGATGCCGTCCATGAGGGCCACGTAAGGTTTCGCGAACCGGCCGATCTGGCCGTTCATCAGGTACTCGTCGCGCCAGAATCGCCGCGCCTCGGCCCCGTCCTTGCGGGCGCTGTGGTAGACCGCCACGACGTCGCCGCCCGCGCACAGCCCGCGCTCGCCGGCTCCGGAGACAACCACCGCGCGCACCGCGTCGTCGTCCGCCAGCGGGCCAGCACGTCACGCAGGAGGTCGACCATGTTCTGGTTGAGCGAGGTTGATCGCCCTGGGGCGGTTGAGCGTGATCAGGCCGACGTCGCCCTCGACGCGGGTCACGACTTCATCGGATTGGTCGCTCACGCCTTTACCCTCCCATCGCCGGCCCGTTCCCGACCTGCAATCTAGATCCTCTCTGGCGCAGCGGCGCCCGCGGGTAAGGTTTATGTTTGACCCGACGACGGCAGCAGAGATCCCGAACGGCCGGAAACGCCCGCAACCAGCGGCTGGGAACCCGGGCCGGCCGCCAATCGTTGAGCAGATGTTCGCGCAGCTAGAGCCAACAGTTTCAGCAAGAGGATCCGACGGTGCGGGAGACAAGCAACCCGGTATTTCGTTCACTGCCTAAGCAGCGGGGCGGATACGCGCAGTTCGGCACTGGCGCGCCCCCCGTGCAGGGGTACCAGACCAACCCCTATTCGGCGCCCTATCAGGCCCCCTACCAGGAGGCCCGCGAGGTCTCCCGGCCTCTCACCATCGACGACGTCGTCACCAAGACCGGCATCACGCTGGCCGTGCTGACGGCGACCGCCGCCGTCTCCTACTTCCTGGTGAAGTCGGACCTGGCGCTGGCCATGCCGCTGAGCCTGGTCGGGGCGCTCGGCGGCCTGGGCCTGGTGCTGATCGCGACCCTGGGCCGCAAGCAGGACAACCCGGGGATCGTGCTGAGCTACGCCGTCCTCGAGGGGATGTTCCTCGGCGCCATCTCGTTCGTGATGGCGAATTTCAGCGTGTCGTCGGCCAACGCCGGCATGTTGGTCGGCGAGGCCATCATGGGCACCATGGGCGTGTTCTTCGGCATGCTCGTCGTCTACAAGACCGGCGCCATCCGTGTCACACCCAAGTTCACCCGAATGCTGGTCGCTGCCATGTTCGGCGTGCTGGCCCTGATGCTCGGCAACTTCGTGCTCGCGATGTTCGGTGTCGGCGGCGGAACCGGCCTCGGACTGCGCAGCGGCGGACCGCTGGCCATCATCTTCTCGCTGGTGTGCATCGGCATCGCGGCGTTCAGCTTCCTGATCGACTTCGACGCCGCCGATCAGATGATCCGCGCCGGGGCGCCGGAGAGGGCGGCCTGGGGCATCGCGCTGGGGCTGACCGTGACCCTGGTATGGCTGTACATCGAGATCCTGCGTCTGCTGAGTTATCTGCAGAACGACTAGTCAGCCACGACGAAAAAGGCCGGCACTTCGGTGCCGGCCTTTTTCGTGGGCGTCGGCCGGGGGCGTCAGCTCAGCCGCTCGATCACCATCGCCATGCCCTGGCCGCCGCCGACACACATGGTCTCGAGGCCGAAGGTCTTGTCGTGGGTCTGCAGGTTGTTGATCAGCGTGGTGGCGATGCGCGCGCCGGTCATGCCGAACGGGTGGCCCAGCGCGATCGCCCCACCGGACACGTTCAGCTTCTCCTCGTCCATGCCCAGCTCTCGGGCCGAACCGAGCACCTGGACGGCGAAGGCCTCGTTGATCTCGTACAGGTCGATGTCGTTGATCGACATGCCGGCCCGCGCCAGCCTCAACTTCTTGACGCCTCGATCGGGCCCAGGCCCATGATCTCCGGCGACAGGCCGCTGACTCCGGTGGACACGATGCGCGCCAGCGGGGTCAGGCCGAGTTCCCTGGCCTTGGTGTCGCTGGTGATCACCAGCGCGGCGGCGCCGTCGTTGAGCGGGCAGGCGTTGCCCGCGGTGACGGTCCCGTTCGGCCGGAAGACGGGCTTGAGCTCGCTGACCTTCTCGTAGGTGGTTCCGGGCCGGGGGCCGTCGTCGGTGCTGACCGTGGTGCCGTCGGGCAGGGTCACCGGAACGATCTCGCGCTCGAAGAAGCCGCTCTTGATGGCCTCCTCGGCGCGGTTCTGGCTGCGCACGCCCCAGTGGTCCTGGTCCTCGCGGCTGATGCCGGTCATGATCGCGACGTTCTCGGCGGTCTGGCCCATCGCGATGTAGACGTCGGGCAGGTTCCCGTCGGCGCGCGGGTCGTGCCACTCGTCGGCGCCCTGGGCCGCCGCGGCCGAACGCTCCTGAGCCGGGTCGAACAGCGGGTTCTTGGTGTCCGGCCACGAATCGGAGTTGCCCTTGCCGAACCGCGACACCGTCTCCACCCCGGCGGAGATGAAGGCGTCGCCCTCGCCGGCCTTGATCGCGTGGAAGGCCATCCGGGTGGTCTGCAGCGACGACGAGCAATACCGGTTGACGGTGGTCCCGGGCAGGAAGTCGTACCCGAGCTCGACGGCGACCACGCGGGCCATGTTGAATCCGGATTCACCGCCGGGCAGTCCGCAGCCCAGGATCAGGTCGTCGATCTGATGCGGGTTGAGCGCGGGCACCTTGTCGAGCGCGGCGCGCACCATCTGGGCCGCCAGGTCGTCGGGCCGCATCGAGACCAGCGACCCCTTCATGGCGCGGCCGATCGGCGAGCGCGCGGTTGCGACGATGACGGCTTCGGGCATGGCGATTACCTCCAGTGGATGTGGGCTCGCGTCACCGGCGGGTGCTGCGCACGCCGCCGCGACGAGACGCGTCAAATCTAGTCGCTGCCCGGCGGCGAGCACGACGACGGGGCGGTCGCCTCGGGGGCGGGGCGCCGCCGCACCCCGGTCATCACGCCGGTTCGCGCCTGCCCGGGCCCCGGCGCGGGGTCGTCCGCGGCCGCCACCACCTCCGGCGTCGCGGACTCGACCTGCTCGCCCAGCGCGTCGCAGATTGCCGGCAGCAGGGCGTTGGCCGCCAACGCGTACGCGACGGCCGAGGGGTGATAGTTGTCGGCGGAGAACATCTGCTCGGGTGTGGCGCGAAACTGGTGCGCCAGCAACTGCGCCAGCGGCACCGGGATGCCGCCGGCCGCCCTGACCGCCGCGGCCTGCGCGCGGGCGAGCTGGCTTCCGCGGGCGTGCGCCAGCGAGCGCAGCGGCTGCGGGATGACGCTGATGACGCCGAGGTCCGGGCACGTGCCGACGACCACCAACGCCGCGGGCGCGCAGCTTGCAGCTCAACCCGAGACGTTGGGCCGACTGGCTGACGCCGTTGAGGGCCGTCACGTCGTTGGCGCCCACCATGATCACCGCGATGTCGGGCGGCGGACCGGCCACGAACATCGCGTCGACCTGCCCGCAGACGCCCCTCGAGGTGGCGCCGACGATGGCCTTGGTGCTCAGCCGCACGAGCCCGCCGGTCTGCTCGGCGAGGCCGCGGGCGATCAACACGCCCGGCACCTCCTCGGCGCTGGTGCAGCCGTATCCGGTGGCCGTCGAGTCGCCGAAGATCATCAGGTGCAAGTCGTAAGCCATGCCGCGCCGCCACCGCTGCACGGGCCCGCCGCCGCTGGTGTAGACACCGTCGGCGCGCGGCGGGGTCTCCCAGGACTTCGGGATCACGGTGCGCGCGTGCGTCGCCTGGCCCACAAGCAGATTGCGCGCCCCGAGATAGGCCGTACCTGTCGAGGCGAGTGCGCCCGCTGTGGCCAGGGCGATCGTCGAACGACGCGGCAGCCGGATGGTCACGAGAGACATTTTAGAACGGCCGAAAGCCGTGCGAGGGCGGCTCGTCAACAATGTGGTTACGTTGAGAATCAAAAGTGGTATCGAATCAGCTTCTTCAAATGTTCCACCAAGAAACGCCTGTCAAGCTAATTTCATGAGGTCGGCTCAACGCTTGGGGAACCGGGCATAACCAGACGTTGGCCGCCTCGTGTCACATGCTGTTTCGCACTACAAAGGCGTAGGAAGTGTTGAGCATGACCGCACCAGACAAGGTATCCGGCTCGCCCGGAATGCCCTTCGGCCACATGACATCCTGAGGAAGCGCAAGGCACAGGCGCGCAAATTCGCCATCAGCGACGGCGCTCCCGTCGAGGTTCTCGAGTCCGGGCCCAGCGTCGCCGCACGAGTCGCCACCGTGACCTCCCGGCTGACGATCCGGCCCGTCCTGTCCGTCGGCAGCCACGTCCCCAACCTGCCCTGGCCGTGGGGGCTCATCGACCTGGCCGCCCGGGTCCTGCTCCCGGTGTCCGCCACCGTCCGCGAGACGATCGCGCTGCCGCACGCGTCGGCGCAACTGGTGCGGGCGCCCGGGGTGCTGCCCGCCGACGGCACCCGCCGGGTGATTCTCTACCTGCACGGCGGCGCGTTCTTGACCTGCGGGGCCAACTCGCACGGCCGGCTGGTCGAAACCCTGTCGAAGTTCGCCGACTCACCCATCCTGGTGGTCAACTATCGCTTGCTGCCCAAGCATTCGGTGGGAATGGCCCTCGACGACTGTCACGACGCCTACCGGTGGCTGCGCGAGCGCGGCTACGAGCCCGACCAGATCGTGCTCGCCGGGGACTCCGCCGGCGGATATTTGGGGCTTACCCTCGCACAGCGCCTGCAGGAAGAAGGCGAGGAGCCCGCCGCGCTGGTGGCGATCTCGCCGCTGCTGCAGCTGGCCAAGGAATACAAACAGGCCCATCCCAACATCAAGACCGACGCGATGTTCTCCGCGAAGGCGTTCGACGCGCTCGGCGCGCTCGTCGCGGGCGCCGCCGGGAAAAACGTCGTCGACGGTAAGCCGGAAGAGATCTACGAGCCGCTGGAGCACATCAAACCGGGACTGCCGCGCACCCTGATCCACGTTTCGGGGTCCGAGGTCTTGCTGCACGACGCGCAGCTGGCCGCAACCAGGCTCGCGGCGGTGGGCGTGCCGGCCGAGGTGCGGGTCTGGCCCGGCCAGGTGCACGACTTCCAGCTGGCCGCCCCGATGCTGCCGGAGGCAATCCGTTCGCTGCGCCAGATCGGCGACTACATCCGCGAAGCCACGGATTAGGCAGCGCGTCAGCAGCCGGGCGCCAGACCGTCGTGCACCGGCCGAAACGGCCTGAGACGATGGACGCATGCGGATCGCGCAGCACATCAGTGAACTGATCGGCGGCACGCCGCTGGTCCGCCTGAACTCCGTCGTCCCCGACGGCGCCGGCATCGTGGCGGCCAAGGTCGAATATCTCAATCCCGGTGGCAGCTCGAAGGATCGGATCGCTTCGAGGATGATCGACGCCGCCGAAGCCGCCGGGTTGCTCAAGCCCGGCGGCACCATCGTGGAACCCACGTCCGGCAACACCGGCGTCGGCTTGCGCTGGTGGCTCAGCAGCGCGGCTACAAGTGTGTCTTCGTCTGCCCCGACAAGGTCGGCGAGGACAAGCGCAACGTGCTGCTCGCTTACGGCGCCGAGGTGGTCGTGTGCCCGACGGCGGTGCCGCCCGAGCACCCGGACAGCTACTACAGCGTCTCCGACAGGCTGACCGAGCAGATAAGCGGCGCCTGGAAGCCCGACCAGTACGCCAACCCCGAAGGACCGGCCAGCCACTACGCCAGCACCGGACCCGAGATCTGGGCCGACACCGACGGCAAGGTCACCCACTTCGTGGCCGGCATCGGCACAGGCGGGACGATCACCGGCGCGGGCCGCTACCTCAAGGAGGTCTCCGCCGATCGGCCGGGGGGAAGGGTGCGCATCGTGGGCGCCGACCCCGAGGGCTCGGTTTATTCGGGGGGCAGCGGGCGGCCCTACCTGGTCGAGGGCGTCGGCGAGGATTTCTGGCCGGCGGCCTACGACCGGACGGTGCCCGACGAGGTCATCGCGGTCTCCGACTCCGACTCTTTCGACATGACCAGGCGGCTGGCCCGCGAGGAAGCGATGCTGGTCGGCGGGTCCTGCGGGATGGCGGTGGTCGCGGCGCTGCGGGTTGCCGCCGCGGCCGGGCCCGAAGCGCTGGTGGTGGTCCTGCTGCCCGACGGCGGGCGCGGCTACATGGCGAAGATCTTCAACGACGCCTGGATGTCGTCGTACGGGTTCCTGCGGAGCCGCCTCGACGGGTCGGCCGAGCAGTCCACGGTCGGCGACGTGTTGCGCCGCAAATCGGGGGCGTTGCCGGATCTGGTGCACACCCACCCGTCCGAGACGGTGCGCGATGCCATCGGCATCCTGCGCGAGTACGGCGTGTCCCAGATGCCGGTGGTCGGCGCCGAACCGCCGGTGATGGCCGGTGAAGTCGCCGGCAGTGTCTCCGAACGCGAACTGCTCTCGGCCGTCTTCGAGGGCCGCGCGAAGCTGGCCGACGCCGTCGCGGAGCACATGAGCCCGCCGCTGCCGATGATCGGCGCCGGCGAGCTGGCCGCCGCCGCGGGCAAGGCGCTGCGCGACTGGGACGCGCTGATGGTGGTGGAGGGAGGCAAGCCGGTCGGGGTTCTCACCCGCTACGACCTGTTGGGCTTCCTCTCGGAGGGGCCCCGCGGAGTGACGGGCCGACGCTAGATCGGCGGCCGCTCGTGGTTGCGCCGGCACGGGCCGGCGCTCGGGTACTGTAATGCCCCGTTCGGCCGATCCGCGTGGATGGAGGGTTGCCCATGACCGATCAACCGCCGCCTGGTGGCGATTTCCCGCCGCCTGCGCCCTCGTCCGGGCCGTCCGGGCCGTCCGGGCCTTCCGGTGACCATGGGGCGCCGTCCGGCGGGCACGAGGTCCCCGCGCCGCCGTCCGGCGGCGGTTCCTATCCGCCGCCGCCCCCGCCGCCGCCGCCCGGCGGGTCCTACCCGCCGCCGCCACCTCCGTCCGGCGGGTACGCGCCGCCGCCTCCCGGACCGGCGATCCGCACCCTGCCGACGCAGGAGTACACGTCGTGGCTCACCCGGGTGCTGGCGTTCGTGATCGACATCCTCCCGTACGCCGTTCTGCACGGCATCGGCGCCGCGATCCTGTACTCCACCCAGCAGACAGCCTGCGTCACCGACATCACCCAGTACGCCGTCAACCAGTACTGCGCCACCGAGAACTCGACGTTGGGGCTGATCGCGCAGTGGCTGGCGTCTGTGTTGGGGCTGTTCTACCTGATCTGGAACTACGGCTACCGCCAGGGCACCACCGGGTCGAGCCTGGGCAAGTCGGTGATGAAGTTCAAGGTCGTCAGCGAGATCACCGGGCAACCCATCGGCTTCGGGAAGTCCGTCGTGCGCTTCCTCGCGCATTTCATCGACGCCGCCATCTGCTTCGTCGGGTTCCTCTTCCCGCTCTGGGACGCCAAGCGGCAGACGCTGGCCGACAAGATCATGTCGACGGTCTGTCTGCCGATCCCGCAAGGCTGACCGACGACCCGGGGCTGTCACTAGGCTGGCCGTCGATGAGCAACGATCGGCACCGCGAGTTCACCGGGCTGGCCACCAAGGCGATCCACGCCGGCTATCGGCCGGACCCGGCGACCGGGGCGGTCAACGCGCCGATATACGCGAGCAGCACTTTCGCCCAGGACGCCGTGGGGGTGCTGCGCGGCGGCTACGAGTACGCGCGGACCGGCAATCCCACGCGCGCGGCGCTGGAGGCCTCCCTGGCGGCCGTGGAGGAGGGCGCGTTCGCCCGCGCGTTCAGCGCCGGGATGGCCGCCACCGACTGCGCCCTGAGGGCGCTGCTGCGTCCCGGCGACCACCTGGTGATTCCCAACGACGCCTACGGCGGCACCTTCCGGCTGATCGACAAGGTGTTCACGCAGTGGAACGTCGGTTACACGCCGGTGGCGCTGTACGACCTCGACGCCGTCCGCGCGGCGATCACACCGCAAACCCGGCTCATCTGGGTCGAGACGCCCACCAACCCGCTGCTGTCCATCGCCGACATCGGCGCGCTCGCCGAGATCGGTGCGCAATCGCACGCAAAGGTGTTGGTGGACAACACGTTCGCCTCACCCGCGCTGCAGCAGCCGTTGACGCTGGGCGCCGACATCGTGCTGCACTCGACCACCAAGTACATCGGCGGACACTCCGATGTGGTGGGTGGCGCGCTGATCACCGACGACGAAGAGCTGGACGACGCCTTCGCTTTCCTGCAGAACGGGGCCGGCGCGGTGCCGGGCCCGTTCGACGCCTACCTCACCATGCGGGGGCTCAAGACGCTGGTGCTGCGGATGCAGCGGCACAGCGAAAACGCCTTGGCCGTAGCCGAATTCCTCGCCGGGCAATCCGCCGTCGACACCGTGCTGTATCCGGGCCTGCCCGGCCATCCGGGGCACGACGTCGCGGCCCGGCAGATGAGCGGATTCGGTGGGATGGTGTCAATACGCCTGCGCGGCGGCCGGGCGGCCGCTCAAAGCCTTTGCGCCAGAACCGAAGTGTTCATCCTGGCCGAATCGCTGGGTGGGGTGGAGTCGCTGATCGAGCATCCGAGCGCCATGACGCACGCGTCGGTCGCGGGTTCGCAACTTCAAGTACCCGACGACCTGGTGCGCCTGTCGGTCGGCATCGAAGACGTCGCCGATCTGCTCGGCGATCTCGAGCAGGCGCTGGCGTAGTCGCCGCGACTACGCGTGGTAGGGCTCCGCGCTGATCAGCGTGACCTCGACGGTGCTGCCGTTGGGCACGACATAGCTGCGGGTCTCGCCCACCTTGGCGTCGATCAGCGCCCCGCCCAGCGGCGAGTTGGGCGAGTAGACCTCGAGCTTGCCGTCGTTGACGCCTTCCTGGCGGGTGGCGATCAGGAACGTCTCGGTGTCGGACTTGTCGCCGTCGTAGTAGACCTTGACCACCGAACCGGGCAGCGCCACTCCGGACTGCTTGGGCGCCTCGCCGACCTTCGCGTTGTTCAGCAGGTCCTGCAGCTGGCGGATGCGCGCCTCCTGCTGACCCTGCTCCTCGCGGGCGGCGTGGTAGCCGCCGTTCTCGCGCAGGTCGCCCTCCTCGCGCCGGTCGTTGATCTCCGCGGCGATGACCGGACGATTCGCGATCAGCTGGTCGAGCTCGGCCTTGAGTCGGTCATGTGACTCCTGGGTCAGCCAGGTCACCTGAGTATCCGTCATCTCGTCGTGCTCCTCTTATTGTCGTTCCGCGCATCCGCGTGAGCTCTCGAACTCCGCCGCCGGAGTAACCGGGATTGTGCCCGCGTGCTGCGGTCCGTTGTTCTCACGGCCATTAATGCAGCAATACACGGTCCCAGCTGGAACCGTGCATTCATCCATGTTACCACCGCGCAAACAGATGATGACCCTGAAAATTCGCAGCTGAGCCTCCGCGGGACGGTCAGCCCGGGCGCAGGTAGCCGGGCACGTCGGTGCCGCAACCGTAGATATCGGCCATCACCGGAGGCTTGCTGGACTTGAGCGTCGTCGTCACCTGCACCGTGGATTCTCGGGACGGAGCGACCAATACCTCCCGCCTGCCCGTCTCTGCGCCGTCCTCGGACCGCACCCGGACGATGCAGTCCACCGGACGCGCCGGGTCGGATCGGGTCACGCTGATCGTTACCGACGCCGTCTGGGCGTCGATCACCCGGTAGCCGGCCAGTGACCCCGTGACGTCGCTGGTAGCCAGCCGCTGGTAGCCGATGACGGCGACCGCGACGCCCGCCGCGATCACCAGCGCGGACCCGACGATCACCAGGCGGTGCCGGGAGACGCGCGACAGCCGGGGCCGCCCGTAGCGGCTTTCGGGGCGTGGCGGAGGAATTTCGGTCATGCCTGGTACGTCTCGATTATCGGTGGGGTGGTGCCCGCCGACGTCATGCAGCGAACGGAACTGCAATTATAGGGTCTGATCCGGGTGATCAGCGGACCGACAAGGGGGCACGTGAGCAAGCTGCGGTTGATGGCGGTGCACGCCCACCCGGACGACGAATCCAGCAAGGGTGCCGCGACACTGGCCCGCTACGCCGACGAGGGCCATCGGGTCATGGTGGTGACGTTGACCGGTGGCGAGCGCGGCGACATTCTCAATCCGGCGATGGACCTGCCCGACGTGCGCGGGCACATCACCGAGATTCGCCGCGACGAGATGGCCAAGGCCGCCGCGATACTCGGCGTCGAGCACACGTGGCTCGGTTTCGTCGACTCCGGACTGCCCCAGGGCGACCCGCCGCCACCGCTGCCCGAGGGTTGTTTCGCGCTGGTGCCGCTGGAGGTCTCCGTCGAGGCCCTGGTTCGGGTGGTCCGGGAGTTCCGGCCGCACGTGATGACCACCTACGACGAGAACGGCGGCTATCCGCATCCCGATCACGTTCGCTGCCATCAGGTTTCGATCGGCGCGTTCGAGGCGGCCGGTGACTACCGGCGCTTTCCGGACGCCGGCGAGCCGTGGTCGGTGTCCAAGCTCTACTACAACCACGGGTTCCTGCGGGCGCGGATGCAGTTGCTGCACGACGAAGCCGTCAAGCACGGCCACGAGCCACCGTTCAAGAAGTGGCTCGAGCACTGGGACGCCGACCACGACCCGTTCGAATCGCGGGTGACGACGCGCGTGGAGTGCTCTGCGTATTTCGGCCAGCGCGACGACGCATTGCGGGCGCACGCCACCCAGATCGACCCGAACCACGACTTCTTCGCCGCCCCGATCGCCTGGCAGGAGCGGCTATGGCCGACCGAGGAGTTCGAGTTGGCCCGGTCACGCGTCCCGGTGCGACTGCCCGAGGACGACCTTTTCGCGGGATTGGAGGGCGACGAATGAACCACCTGCTCGCCTATGGCGCGGCCGTCTGGACCGGGTGGCAAGCCGACGCCGGCCCGCACAACAACGGGCCTGATTTCGGTAAGGCCAGCCCCATCGGGCTGCTGATCGTCGTGCTGCTGCTGATCGCCACGATGCTGCTGTTGCGATCCATGAACCGGCAGCTCAAGAAGGTACCCAAGTCCTTCGACCCCAAGCACCCGGAGGCCGATCAGGCGGCGGACGAGGGGACCGACGCCGTCGACCCCGACACGGAGGAGCCCCGTGGGTCGGCATAGCAAACCGGAGGCGGAGGCCGGCCAGTCCGGTTCGAACACCTTGGGGCAGGCGATCAGCCCGTATCTGCGTCAGCACGCCGGCAACCCGGTGCACTGGCAGCAATGGACACCGGAGGCGCTGGCCCAGGCCGTGGCGCGCGACGTGCCGATCCTGCTGTCCGTCGGCTACGCCGCCTGTCACTGGTGTCACGTCATGGCCCACGAGTCGTTCGAAGACGACGAGGTGGCCGCCGCGATGAACGCGGACTTCGTCTGCATCAAGGTCGACCGCGAGGAACGGCCGGACATCGACGCGATCTACATGAGCGCGACGGTGGCGTTGACCGGGCAGGGCGGCTGGCCGATGACCTGTTTTCTGACCCCCGACGGCAGGCCCTTCTTCTGCGGTACCTACTACCCGAAAGTCGACTTCTTGCAGCTGCTTTCGGCGGTCTCCTCCACCTGGCGGGAACGCCGCGGGGAGGTTGAGGAGGGGTCCGACCGCATCGCGGCGGAGCTGCGCAGGATGACGGCGGGGCTGCCCGGCGACGGCCCGGCCGTGACGGCGGCATTGTGTGACCACGCCGTCGCCAACGTGCTGGCCGACGAGGACGCGACGCACGGCGGCTTCGGTACCGCGCCCAAGTTCCCGGCGTCGACGGTGCTGGAGGCGCTGCTGCGCAACTACGAGCGCACCGGCTCCCGCGCCGTGCTGGAGACCATCTCGCGCACCGGAAACGCGATGGCCCGCGGCGGCATCTACGACCAGCTGGCCGGCGGCTTCGCCCGCTACAGCGTCGACAAGGCCTGGGTGGTACCGCATTTCGAGAAGATGCTCTACGACAACGCGCTGTTGTTGCGGACCTACGCGCACTGGGCGCGACGGACCGGGGACCCGTTGGCGCGCCGGATCGCCACGCAGACGGCACGATTCATGCTCGACGAGCTTTGCGTGGGGGGCATGTTCACGTCGTCGTTGGACGCCGACGCCGACGGCCGTGAGGGCTCGACCTATGTGTGGACGCCTCAGCAGCTGGCCGGGGCGCTGGGTGGCGTCGACGGACCCTGGGCGGCAAAGGTTTTCGGCGTCACCGAGTCCGGGACCTTCGAGCACGGGACCTCGGTGCTGCGGCTGCCCGCCGACCCGGACGACCCGCAGCGACTCGAACGCGTCCGGACCGCGCTGCTGGCCGCCCGGCGCGCGCGACCCCAGCCCGAACGGGACGACAAGGTCGTCACGTCGTGGAACGGCCTGGCGATCACCGCGCTCGCCGAGGCCTCCGTGGCGTTGGGGGAACCGGAGTTCGCCCGGGCCGCGCAGCGCTGCGCGACGGCGCTGCTGGAGCTGCACCTGGTCGGCGGCCGGCTGCGGCGCGCCAGCCTCGGGAAAGTGGTGGGCGACAGCGCCGCCATCCTGGAGGACTACGCGATGCTGGCGACCGGTTTGCTTTCGCTGTACCAGCTGACCGCCAGCGAGTCCTGGCTGACGGCGGCGGCCGGCCTGCTGGACGCCGCGCTGCGGCACTTCGTCGACCCCGAACGGCCCGGCCGCTGGTTCGACACCGCCGATGACGCCGAGGCGCTGGTGCTACGGCCCGCCGACACCCTGGACGGGGCGACCCCGTCGGGCGCGTCGTCGATCACCGAAGCGCTGCTGACGGCGGCGCACCTGGTCGCCGGCGACCGCGCGGACCTCTACCTGAGTGCCGCGCTCGAGTCGCTGAGCGCGCACTCGCTGCTGCTCGAGCGCGCGCCGCGCTCGGCCGTGCACTGGCTGGCGGTCGCGGAGTCCGCCGTCCGCGGGCCGCTGCAGGTCGCGGTGGTCTGCGATCCGTCGCGGTCGGCGCTGCTGGCCGACGCGCGCCGGCTGGCGCCCGGCGGGGCCATCGTGGTGGGCGGCGCGAGCGACTCGTCGGCGCTGCTGGTCGGGCGCGACCGGGTCGCCGACGCCGACGCCGCCTACGTCTGCCGCGGTCGCGTCTGCGATCTACCCGTAACCGGGGCAACCGAACTCGCCGCCGCGCTGGGCGTCCCGGGGTAGTAGCGTCTCGTCACATGCGCAACGCCGCCGACAGGGTCCAAGCAATCACCGACACGGTCAACCGCTACATCGAACTGGTCGCCAAGGGCAGCGCCGACGACCTGGTCGAGCTGTACGCCGACGACGCCACGGTCGAGGATCCGGTGGGGGGCGAGGTGCACATCGGACGCCAGGCGATCCACGGCTTCTACTCCGCGGTCGACGGCGTGGCGCGCGAGTGCGAACTCGTCTCGTTGCGGGTCGCGGGCAACGAGGCGGCCTTCCTGTTCCGGCTGACCGTGACCGCGGGCGACCACCGGATGGTGATCGAGCCCATCGACGTCATGGTCTTCGACGACCGCGGCAAGGTCACCGCCATGAAGGCCTACTGGTCGGCGGCGAACGTCACCCAGGGGTAGCCCGGCGACGATGCGGCCCGCCCGGCTCAGTGCGCGAGCCAGGCGTGGTTGCCCGCGTAGAAGACCGCGAGCCACATCGCGATGTAGTGCAGGATCGCGGCGACCGCGGTGAAGGCGTGGAAGATTTCGTGGTAGCCGAACGTTCGCGGCCAGGGATCCGGCCAGCGCAGCCCATAGAACACGCCGCCGACACTGTAGAGCACCCCGCCGACAGCCAGTAGCACCATCGCGGCCACCCCGGCCTGGTGCAGGATCGTGGGGGCGTACCACACCGCCACCCAGCCCAGCAGCAGATAGAGCGGCACGCCGAGCCAGCGGGGCGCCGTCGGCCAGCACACCTTCAGCAAAATGCCCGCGGCCGCGCCGCCCCAGACGATCCACAGCACCACCACCCCGGTGTCCTGCGGCATCACCAGCCGTGCGAAGGGCGTATAGCTGCCGGCGATGAACACGAAGATCATCGAATGGTCGAGCCGCTTCATGCGCGTGCGCACGATCGCCGACTTCCAGTGCACGCGGTGATAGGTGGCGCTCACGGCGAACATCGCCACCGTGGAGGCGGCGTAGATCAGCGTCGAATGACCGGCGCGGGGCGAGGCGACCGCCCACGACACCGACACCAGCGTCGCGCCGGTGATCACGGCCAGCCACGCCGAGTAGAAGTGGATCCAGCCGCGCATCCGCGGCTTGCTGGCGGCGCCCTCGACGATGTGGTCGACGGTGTTGCCGGGTGTGATCGGTTCGGACTCGGGTTCCGGATTGGTGGCCGTGCTCGTCTGGCTGCTCATGTCTCCTGTTGCCTCTGCAGCGGGTACGCAAGTAGGGACTTGCCAGGGGGTCGATCGAGATCCACAGTAGTCAGGGTTGGTTACGGGCCGGTCTCGACCGCTCCGGTGGGCTTCCCCCGGATTGCCCCCCGAAATTCGCGGGCGCTCGCAGTAGGGTGAGTGGTCGTGGAAGTCATTCCGCCGCGGCTCAAGGAGCCGCTGTACCGCGTCTACGAGTTGCGGCTGAGGCAGGGGCTGGCCGCCTCGAAGGCCGAGTTGCCCCGCCACATCGCGGTTCTGTGCGACGGAAACCGGCGGTGGGCGCGCGATGCGGGCTACGACGACGTGCGCTACGGCTACCGGATGGGCGCCGCCAAGATCGCCGAGATGCTGCGCTGGTGCCAGGAGGCCGGCATCGAGATGGCCACCGTGTACCTGTTGTCCACCGAGAATTTGCAACGCGATCCCGCAGAGCTCGCCGGGCTCATCGAGATCATCACCGACGTGGTCGAGGAGATCTGCGCGCCGGCAAATCAGTGGAGTGTGCGCACCGTCGGCGATCTCGAACTGCTCGGCGAGGAACCCGCCCGCCGACTGCGCGGTGCGGTGGACTCCACGCCGGTCGTCGCGTCGTTCCACGTCAATGTCGCGGTCGGTTACGGGGGCCGCCGCGAGATCGTCGACGCGGTGCGTGCGCTGTTGAGCAAGGAACTAGCCAACGGCGCGACGGCCGAGGAACTGATCGACGCGGTCACGGTCGAGGGCATCTCGGAAAACCTTTACACCTCCGGCCAGCCCGACCCCGACCTGGTGATCCGCACGTCGGGCGAACAGCGGCTGTCCGGGTTTCTGCTGTGGCAGAGCGCGTACTCGGAGATGTGGTTCACCGAGGCGCACTGGCCCGCGTTCCGCCGGGTCGACTTCCTGCGCGCGCTGCGCGACTACAGCCAGCGGCATCGCCGGTACGGCAGGTAGCCATGGCCGCCCTGTCCGCGTTGGTGTTCACGCTGAGCGGGTGGCTCGGGCTCTACCTGTTGGCGCGCGATCCCCGCAAACCGGTGCTCGCGCTAGCGGCGGTGGGCCTGTGCGGTTTCGCCGTCGTGGTGGCACTGGACGCGGTGCGCACGGCGGGCGTCACGCACACCGGGCTGCTGAGCAAGCTCGAGATCTACCTCGTCGCGGTGCCCGGCGTGGCGTGGTTCGCAGTGCTGGTCGAGCTGGCGCGGCCGCGCGATCACTGGCGGGCGCGCTCCCGCGAGCTGCTCCTGGTGGCCGGCGTCGCCGCGCTGACCCTGTGCGGCGCGGTGCTGGCCGGCAGCGTCGAGGGGCCGCTGCGTGCCGGCCACGTGCTGATGTTCGCCGCGATCTCGCTGTCCACGCTGGGGGCGATGGTGGCCGCGCTGTTGCGTCCCGCGCAACCGGTTCCCGTGGCGGGCGTCGTCGTGGTCGCCACCCTGTTCTTCGCGCTGGGCAACGCCATCCTGATCATTCCCCTGGGCCTGCTGCCGAGCTGGCTGGCGCTGGCCTCCACCGGTTTCGACGTGCTGATGCTGGGGTTGGCGGTGGCCGTCTGGGACGCCTTCGACGAGGGTCAGGCGCTGCGCGCCGACATGCTGCGCTCGTTCGCCGGCTCGATCGTCGTGGCGGTGCTCTTCGGTGGCCAGGCGCTGGTCGCGTTGGCGGTCACGCGCCACGACCCGACGGCGCAGGCGGTGTTGAGCGTCCTGCTGTTCGGCAGCCTGGCGGTCGCGATCGCCGTACAGGTACTCGCCGACCCGCTCGCCGGGATGCTCGACCGGCTCGCCTTCCGGCGGTCGCCGGGTCTGCGGCAGGACCGGGCCACACTGCGGCACACCGGGGCGGCGCTGCCCCTGCGCTCGGTCGACCCGCTCGAAGACGTCGACGACGACACCTTCGCGAGGCTGACCCGCCGTGCGATCGGGCATTACGGCGACCTGACCAAGCTGGTCGCCAGCCCGCTGACCGCGCTGCCCGTGATCGACGAGCGACTGGCGGCGCGGGGCGCGGCCGATCAACCGCTGGAGCGGGCCAACGAGCTCAAAGCCGTTCTCGCCGATGCCATCGGCCGGCTCAAGCCGCGCGACGGCGGGGATTTCGGCACCACCGAGCACTGGCGCCACTACAACTCGCTCTACTTCCCCTACGTCGTCGGTGTGCGCGCGTACGCGCAGAACGCCACCGCGGCGGGGCTGGACCCGACGGCCCGGCAAGCCTGGCAGTGGTTCGCCACCGAGGTCCCTCAGCGTTCGCTGCACAACTGGCAGAACGCCGCGGCGCGGCTGATCGCCGCCGATCTTCGCGGTCGCGTCGCGGTCACCAGCGAGTGAGCCCCCGGCCGAAGCCCCACACGTCACGGCCGTCATCCACGCAGGCGGGTGGCGGTCTGCCCGCTGTGACCGGTGAGGCGGACGTGACGGGGATCACCGCCGCGGGAATAGCGGCGGGAAGTCACTGGTCGTTGTATCCGTGGCAGTGGTTGGCAGTGCCACGAGTCGATATGGCAGTGCTTGGGCGGGACGCTCAAACCTGTTCGACCCATCCGCCATCGCGAGGAGAGATCCCATGACCGCCCTGTCCGGACTACCCACCCGACCCCTCTACGACTCGACCGACTCGCTGCTGCGTTTCGCCATGCGCGCCGATGCCACGTTCACGGGACTTTGCGGCCTTGCCGTCGCGTTCGTCGCAGATCCGCTGTCGTCGCTGACGGGCCGGACGTCTCTGCAGGAGTACGCCCTCGGCGCCTTCTTCGTGCTCTCGGGCCTGCTGGTCTTCGGCCTGGCAGCGATGCCGGACCTGCGCCGTGCGGGGATCGGCGTCATCATCGCCAACGCCGCCACCACCCTGGCCGCCGTCGCCGCCGCCGCAGCGGTGCCCATGACCACGTTCGGGGTCGTCGCGACGCTGGCCGGCGGCGCCTACACCGCCGCGTTCGCCGCGCTGCAATACCTGGGCGTGCGGCGCCTCCCGCGCTGACCGGCCGGCCAGGCGCGGCCACGCAACCGGGGGCCCGTCACAGCTTGCGCAGGCGGAGCCGATTGATGGAGTGATCGGCGTCCTTGCGCAGCACCAGGGTGGCGCGGGGACGGGTGGGCAGGATGTTCTCGACCAGATTGGGGCGGTTGATGGACCGCCAGATCTCGCGCGCGGCGGCGACGGCCTTGGTGTCGTTGAGGGGCGCGTAGTGGTGGAAGTGTGATTGCGGGTCGGCGAACGCTGTGCTGCGCATCGCCAGGAACCGCGACACGTACCACTGTTCGATGTCCTCGATGCGGGCGTCCACATACAGCGAGAAGTCGAACAGGTCCGAGACCATCAGGGTGGGGCCGGTCTGTAAGACGTTGAGGCCCTCGAGGATCAGGATGTCGGGGTGCCTGACGACCTGCTTGGCGCCCGGGATGATGTCGTATTTCAGGTGCGAGTACACCGGCGCGCACGCGTGGTCCGAACCGGACTTGATCGACGTCACGAAGCGCATCAGCGCCCTACGGTTGTAGCTCTCCGGAAACCCCTTGCGATGCATGAGGTTCCGCCGGTCCAGCTCGGCGTTGGAGTACAGGAAGCCGTCGGTGGTCACCAGGTCCACCCGGGGATGGTGATCCCAGCGGGCCAGCAGCGCTTGCAGCACGCGTGCGGTCGTCGACTTGCCGACCGCGACGCTGCCGGCCACGCCGATGATGAACGGCACCGGCCGGTCGGGATTCTGCTGGGGCTCACCCAAGAACTCCGCGGTGGCGGCGAACAACCGCTGCCGCGCGGCGACCTGCAGATGGATCAACCGGGCCAGGGGCAGGTAGACCTCTTCGACCTCGAGCAAGTCGATCTGTTCGCCCAGGCCGCGCAGGCCGACGAGCTCGTCCTCGGTGAGGGCCAGCGGCGTCGACATACGAAGCGCACGCCATTGCTTCCGGTCGAACTCCACGTAAGGGCTCGGCTCGCTAAGCCGCGGCATGCCTCTCAGTCTTGCAGCAGCCGGCTGACAGCGAACGCTGGGGCCGGGTGTTGGTGCCGCTCGATAGACTGAGGCCCGTGACCGCTGGACCTGACGCCCGCCCCTCCACGTCCGTGATGTCCGCCCCGCTCGCCGAGGTGGACCCGGACATCGCCGAGTTGCTCGACAAGGAGTTGCACCGGCAACGCGACACCCTCGAGATGATCGCCTCGGAGAACTTCGTGCCGCGCGCGGTGCTGCAGGCACAGGGCAGCGTGCTGACCAACAAGTACGCCGAGGGGCTGCCCGGGCGCCGCTACTACGGCGGCTGCGAGTACGTCGACGTGGTGGAGAACATCGCCCGCGATCGCGCCAAGGCGCTGTTCGGCGCCGACTTCGCCAACGTGCAACCGCATTCGGGCGCGCAGGCCAACGCCGCCGTGCTGCACGCGCTGATGAAGCCGGGGGAGCACCTGTTGGGGCTCGACCTCGCCAACGGGGGCCACCTCACCCACGGCATGAAGCTGAACTTCTCGGGCAAGCTCTACGAGGCCGGCTTCTACGGCGTCGACCCCAAGACTCACCTGGTGGACATGGACACGGTCCGGGAGCGGGCCCTCGAGCTGCGCCCCAAGGTCATCATCGCGGGCTGGTCGGCCTACCCACGGGTGCTGGACTTCGCGGCGTTCCGGTCGATCGCCGACGAGGTCAGCGCCAAGCTGTGGGTGGACATGGCCCACTTCGCGGGCCTGGTCGCCGTCGGACTGCACCCCTCGCCGGTGCCGCACGCGGACGTCGTGTCCACGACCGTGCACAAGACGCTGGGCGGTGCCCGCTCCGGCATGATCATGGGCAAGCAGGAATACGCCAAAGCCATCAACTCCGCGGTGTTCCCCGGCCAGCAGGGCGGTCCGCTGATGCATGTGATCGCGGGCAAGGCGGTGGCCCTCAAGATCGCCACCACGCCCGAATTCGCCGACCGTCAGCAGCGCACGCTGTCCGGCGCCCGCATCATCGCCGACCGCCTGACGGCCGCCGACGTCAGCAAGGCGGGCGTGTCGGTGGTCAGCGGCGGCACCGACGTCCACCTGGTGCTGGTCGACCTGCGCGACTCGGTCCTCGACGGCAAGGCCGCCGAGGACCTGCTGCACGAGATCGGCATCACCGTCAACCGCAACGCCGTGCCCAACGACCCCCGGCCACCGATGGTCACCTCCGGCCTGCGGGTGGGAACACCGGCGCTGGCCACCCGCGGGTTCGCGGACGCGGAGTTCACCGAGGTGGCCGACATCATCGCCACGGCCCTGGCGGCCGGCACCGCCGCCGACCTGCCGGCACTGCGCGAGCGGGTGACGCGGCTGGCCCGCGAGTTCCCCCTTTACGACGGGATCGAGGACTGGACGCTGGTCGACCGCTAGTCGCGATCGGGCCGGGCGTGCTCAAGGACCAAAGTCACCAATTCGCCGCGACACGAACACGAGATTTCATGAACCTGTGTCAGCGAGTTACAGTAACCCCATGGCACAGAAACCTGTCGCTAACGCGCTGACACTGGAACTCGAGCCCGTGGTCGAAGCGAACATGGACCGCCACCTCAACACCGAGGACATCTGGTTCGCCCACGATTACGTGCCGTTCGAGCGGGGCGAGAACTTCGCCTTCCTCGGCGGCCGCGACTGGGACCCGTCTCAGGCCACGCTGCCCCGCAAGTTCACCGATGCCTGCGAGATCCTGCTGCTGCTCAAGGACAACCTCGCCGGCCACCACCGCGAACTGGTCGAGCACTTCATCCTCGAGGACTGGTGGGGCCGCTGGCTGGGCCGGTGGACCGCCGAGGAACACCTGCACGCGATCGCGTTGCGTGAATACCTGGTCGTCACGCGGGAAGTCGACCCGACGGCCAACGAGGAGGCCCGGGTCCAGTACGTGATGAAGGGCTACCGCGCCGACACGTACACGCAGATCGAGACGCTGGCGTACATGGCGTTCGCCGAGCGCACCCACGCCGTGTTCTGCCGCAACCTGGCGGCGCAACTCGAGGAGCCCATCCTGGCCGGGCTGATCGACCGGATCGCCCGCGACGAGGCGCGCCACGAGGAGTTCTTCTCGAACCTCATCGCGCACTGCCTCGACTACGCACGCGACGAGACCATCGAGGCCATCGCCAAGCGCGCGGCCGAAATGCAGGTGGTCGGTGCCGACATCGACTCCTATCGGGACAAGGTGCAAAACGTCGCCGACGCGGGCATTTTCGATCGCGCACAGCTGCGGCAGGCGATCTCCGACCGCATCACGGCCTGGGGCCTGGTCGACGAGCCCCGGCTGAAGCAGTTCCTCGCCGGCTGAGCCGACTTCCTCCCGCGCCGCCGCCGGCCGGACTCGGCGCGCCTGCGCGGCGGGCGCGCCGCGACGAGAGTAGCGTCAGTGGCGATGGCCAGCGACATGCTCTGCTGCCAGGGCGGCACCTCCCGTCACGATCGCGGAAGGACCGGCCCCGGTCCTGGTGCTGCGGCTCCCGCCCACATGCTCGTGCGGGTCCGCGCGGGCTTTCCCGCTCGAGGAGCGCTACGTGACCGAAATCCGGACCTACGTGATCGACACGTCCGTGCTGCTGTCCGACCCATGGGCATGCAGCCGGTTCGCCGAGCACGAGGTGGTGGTTCCGCTGGTGGTGATCAGCGAACTGGAGGCCAAACGCCATCACCACGAGTTGGGGTGGTTCGCGCGCCAGGCGCTGCGCCTGTTCGATGACCTCCGGCTCGAGCACGGCCGGCTGGACCAGCCCATTCCCGTTGGGACGCAAGGCGGCACGCTGCACGTAGAGCTCAACCATACCGACCCCGCGGTGCTGCCCGCCGGATTTCGCAGCGACAACAACGACTGCCGGATCCTGAGCTGTGCCGCCAACCTTGCCGCGGAGGGCAAGCGGGTCACGTTGGTAAGCAAGGACATTCCGCTGCGTGTCAAGGCCGCAGCGGTGGGTCTGCCCGCCGACGAGTACCACGCGCAGGACGTCGTGGCGTCGGGATGGTCGGGCATGCACGAGATCGAGGCCGCTACCGAGGACATCGACGCCCTGTTCGCCGACGGCGAGATCGACCTGGCCGAGGCCCGAGAACTGCCGTGCCACACCGGCATTCGCCTGCTCGGAGGCAGCTCTCATGCCCTCGGCCGGGTCAACGCCGACAAGCGCGTGCAGCTGGTTCGCGGTGACCGCGAGGTGTTCGGGCTGCGCGGCCGGTCCGCCGAGCAGCGGGTGGCGCTCGACCTGCTGCTCGACGAGTCGGTGGGCATCGTGTCGCTCGGCGGCAAGGCCGGCACCGGCAAGTCTGCGCTGGCCCTGTGCGCCGGCCTGGAGGCGGTGCTGGAACGGCGGACCCAGCGCAAGGTGGTCGTGTTTCGCCCGCTGTATGCCGTCGGCGGCCAGGAGCTGGGCTACCTGCCCGGCAGCGAGAGCGAGAAGATGGGCCCCTGGGCGCAGGCGGTGTTCGACACCCTCGAGGGCCTGGCCAGCCCCGCGGTGCTCGAGGAGGTCCTCTCCCGGGGCATGCTGGAGGTGTTGCCGCTGACCCACATCCGGGGCCGGTCGCTGCACGACTCGTTCGTCATCGTCGACGAGGCCCAGTCGCTGGAACGCAACGTGCTGCTGACGGTCCTGTCGCGGTTGGGCGCCGGGTCGCGGGTGGTCCTCACCCACGACATCGCCCAGCGCGACAACCTGCGGGTGGGCCGCCACGACGGGGTCGCCGCGGTCATCGAGAAGCTCAAGGGACACCCGCTGTTCGCCCACATCACGCTGCTGCGCAGCGAACGCTCACCGATCGCCGCGCTGGTCACCGAGATGCTCGAGGAGATCGCCGGGCCGCACTGACCCCGTCGGCCCACCGAACCGCGTTCACGACCGTGCACGCGCGAAACGCGTCTCCGGTTGCGGGGCGGCGGTGAGTAGGCTTTCACCGTGCCGAAACGACCCGACAACCAGGCCTGGCGCTACTGGCGCACGGTAGTCGGTGTCGTGGCGGCCGCCGCCGTGCTGGTGATCGGCGGCCTGACCGGCCACGTCACGCGCGCCGACGATCTCAGCTGCTCGGTGGTCAAGTGCGTCGCGCTGACGTTCGACGACGGCCCCAGCCCGTTCGACGAAAGGTTGCTGCAGATTCTGAAGGACAACGACGCCAAGGCCACGTTCTTCCTGATCGGCAACAAGGTGGCGGCCAATCCGGCGGGCGCCAGGCGCATCGCCGACGCCGGGATGGAGATCGGCAACCACACGTGGGAACACCCCAACATGACGACCATCCCCTCCCAGGACATCGCCGCGCAGTTCGCGAAGGCCAACGACGCGATCACCGCCGCCACCGGCCACACACCGAACCTGTACCGCCCCGCCGGGGGCCTGTCCGACGACGCCGTCCGCCAGACCGCCGCCAAGTACGGCCTCGCCGAAATCCTCTGGGACGTCATCCCCTTCGACTGGGCCAACGATTCCAACACGGCCGCAACCAGATACATGCTGATGACCTACATCAAGCCCGGCTCGGTCGTGTTGTTCCACGACACCTACTCGAGCACCGTCGACCTGGTGTACCAGTTCATCCCCGTACTCAAGGCAAACGGGTACCGCATGGTCACGGTGAGCCAACTGCTCGGGACGCGCGCCCCCGGCAGCAGTTACGGCTCCCGGGAGAACGGGCCACCCGTCAACGGCCTTCGCGACATCCCGGCCGCTGAGATCCCGACGCTGCCTAACACGCCCTCGCCGAACCCCATGCCCAACTTCCCGATCAGCGACATCCCGGGCCAGAACTCGGGCGGGCCGAACAACGGGGCGTAGCGGCGTGGCAGCCGGACAACGAAAGTCTGCCCGCCGGTTGTCGATCCAATACGGTATCGACCTCGCTTCCGCCTACCTGCTGGCCGTCATCGAGGCCGCCGCCATCTTGATCCCGCTGCGAGGCCACGTCTCGGTGGTGGGGTCCACCGTCGCGCAGCACAACACGGTGGCGATTCCGGCGCTCATTTCCCTGGGCACCATCGGCGTCGCGGCGGCCGGCGTGTGCAGCCTCGCTCCGACCCTGCGCTGGTATGTCCCGGGGGACCGGCCGACGGCCGAACAACGGGACGCGGCGATCAGGCTCGCCGGCCGCCAATCGGCCATCCTGTCCGGGGCCTGGGCGATCAGCGGCGCAATCTTCATGCTGCTCAACCTCGCCGGCGGTGCCCAGCTTCTGCTGCCCGTCGCGCTGGGTGCGCTGCTGGGCGGGCCGGCCGCTGCCGGCACGGGAATGCTTCTCGCGCAACGGATTCTGCGCCCAATTATGGTCGCGGCCACGCGCGACGGTGAACCCCGGCTCGCGGTGCCGGGTGTATATGCCCGGCTGGTGCTGATGTGGTTTGTGGGCAGCGCCTTTCCGATCGGCGTCATCGCGACGCTGATCGTGCTGCGCTCGCACCGGTGGCTGATCGTCGGGTCCGCGTCGCTGGACGTGCCCATCCTGATGGTGGCGCTGGCAGCGCTGATTCTCGGGTTGCCGACCATGATCTTGACGTCGCGTTCCATCTCCGATCCGATCGGCGAGGTGGTCGATGCGATGGCCGAGGTCGAGCACGGGCGCATCGGCACCTACGTCGGCGCGTACGAGCGCTCGCAGATCGGGCGGCTGCAGACCGGGTTCAATCGGATGGTCGCCGGTCTGGTGGAGCGCGAGCGGCTCAGGGACCTGTTCGGCCGGCACGTCGGAACCGACGTCGCCCACCGCGCCATCACACAGGGCGCGTCGCTGTCGGGCGATGTGGTGGAGGCGGCAGTGCTCTTCATCGACCTGGTGGGCTCCACGCACCTCGCGGAAAGCCGCTCGCCGCAGGCGGTTGCCGGGGTCCTCAACGACTTCTTCAGGATCGTGGTCGACGCCGTCGACGAACACCATGGGCTGGTCAACAAGTTCGCCGGCGACGCGGCGCTGGCGGTCTTCGGGGTGCCTCTGCCGACAAGCGAGCCGGCGTCGGCGGCCCTGGCGACCGCGCGTGCGCTGGGCTCGCAGCTGCGCCGGTTGCCCGTCGTCGACTTCGGCATCGGTGTCTCGGCGGGCCGCGTGTTCGCCGGCAACATCGGCGCAGAGAACCGCTACGAATACACGGTGATCGGCGACGCCGTCAACGAGGCCGCGCGCCTGGCCGACCTGGCCAAAACCGCCGACCGCCGGATCCTCTGCGCCGCAAGGGCTATCGAGTGGGCCGGCGAGGCAGAACGCGCGCACTGGGCCGAGATCTATTCGACCGTGCTCCGCGGGCGGTCCGAGCCCACCCACGTCTGTGCGCCGGCGCCGGCGAACTAGCCGGCCGGGTCAGGACTTCGAGGCCTTCAGCGCCCCGACGACCCGGTTGATGGTGGCGGCGTCGGCGGCGTCGCCGATTGGAGTGGCGCCCAGGAAGATGCTGACCGGCTTGGTGTCGACCGCGACGATGGTGACCGAGTCGCCCTTGACGCCGCGGGACGGGTCGGCGATCGTGACGTCGGCGTCCACCCGGGCCGCCTTGAGGCCGTCGACAGTGATCGACGACGTCTTGGGCGCGTTCAGGGTGGGCGACGCGTTCGCGTAGCCGGGGCCGTTGGCGACGCAGTCCATCAGCTTCGAGGCCTGTGCCGTCACGTCCATGCTGCTCACGAAATTGGTGACGGCGACCTCGGCCTGCATCATCCACTGGCTGGCGCCGGGCACTTCGGCGCCTACACCCACCGCGCCGATGAGGTTCGGGGTCTGGTCGTCGGAGAAGCCGGACCACCCGGGCGTCGCGCTGGCCGGGAACGACAGCGGGCCGGCGCTGATCGTGTCGCCGGTGGGCTTCTCGCCGCCGGACACGTTCGGGGTACAGCCGGTCGCGGTCTGGCCGGTGCCGCCGGGTTGCGTCGTCGGGAGGCTCGGCGAGGCAGAGGGGCTCGGCGGACGCGCCGTGCCCGACTTCTTCTGGCCGCCGAGGCCGATGACCAGAATGACCGTCAACGCGATGATCCCGAGTACCGCGACGCCTGCGAGGATCAGCCACGGCAGCTTCGAGCGGGGTCCCCTCGGCGGGGGACCGGGCGGATAAGGACCGCCGGGCCAGCCGGACGGATACTGCTGGCCCGGTTGGGGATATTGCTGCGGCGGCGGGTAGCCGTAGCCGCCCTCGGGGTAGGGATTCGCGCCGCCCGGGTACTGGTAGGGCGCGCCCTGCGGGTACGGGTAGGGGCCGCCCTGCGGCGGGGGACCCCACTGGGGTTGCTGCCCATAGGGATTGGATCCGTACGGGTCCTGGCCGTGGGGACCGCCGGGAGGGACCGTCATCGCCGAACCAGCGCTTTCATCGACTCAGTCCTCCGGCTTCACACGGGCCATCGCCAGCACGTCGAGCCGGCGGTCCAGCTCCTCGATCGACAGCTTGTCGCCGATCAGGCCCCGGTCGATGACGGTTTGTCGAATCGTCTTGCGTTCCTTGAGCGCTTGTTTGGCCACCGCGGCCGCCTCCTCGTAGCCGATGATCGAGTTCAGCGGCGTCACGATCGACGGCGACGACTCGGCCAGTTCGCGCAGACGCTCGACGTTGGCGGTCAGCCCGACGATGCAGCGCTCCGCGAACAGCCTCGACACATTGGTCAGCAGCTTGAACGATTCCAGGATGTTGCGGGCCATCATCGGGATGTAGACGTTGAGCTCGAAGGCGCCGTTCGCGCCGCCCCACGCGATGGCGGCGTCATTGCCGATCACCTGCGCGGCGACCTGAGTAACCGCCTCCGGCAGGACGGGATTGACCTTGCCCGGCATGATCGAGCTGCCCGGCTGCAGGTCCGGCAGGCGGATCTCGGCCAGGCCGGTCAGCGGGCCCGAGCCCATCCAGCGGATGTCGTTGGCGATCTTGGTCAGCGACACCGCGATGGTGCGCAGCGCACCGGAAGCCTCGACCAGCCCGTCGCGGGCGGCCTGGGCCTCGAAAGAGTTTGCCGCGGGCCGCAATTCGTTCAGGCCGGTGGAGGCGACCAGGGTCTCGACCACCTTGGCGCCGAAGCCGTCGGGGGCGTTGAGGCCGGTGCCCACCGCGGTTCCGCCGATCGCCAGCTCGCCGAGCCGAGGCAGGGTGGCGCGGACCCGCTCGATGCCCGCCTCGATCTGGCGGGCGTAACCGCTGAACTCCTGGCCCAGCGTCACCGGGACGGCGTCCATCAGGTGGGTGCGGCCCGACTTGACCACGGTGTGCCACTCCCGGGCTTTGCCGGCGAGTGCCTCGTGCAGCACCTCGAGTGCCGGAATGAGGTGGCGCACCGCGGCCTCGGTCGCGGCGATGTGGGTGGCGGTCGGGAAGGTGTCGTTGGACGACTGCGACATGTTGACGTCGTCGTTGGGGTGTACCTCGACGCCGGCCTTGGCCGCGATGGACGCGATCACCTCGTTGGTGTTCATGTTCGAACTCGTGCCCGAACCGGTCTGGAAGACGTCGATGGGGAACTGATCATCGTGCTGGCCATCGGCGATCTCGGCGGCCGCGGCGATGATCGCGTCGGCCTTTTCCGGCGCGAGCAGCCCGAGGTCCTTGTTCACCTGGGCGCAGGCCCCCTTGAGCAGGCCCAACGCGCGGATCTGGGTGCGCTCCAGGCCGCGACCCGAAATCGGGAAATTCTCCACCGCGCGCTGGGTCTGGGCCCGCCACAGCGCCTGGGCGGGCACCCGGACCTCGCCCATCGTGTCGTGTTCGATGCGGTAGTCGGTGTCGGTGGCGCTATCGGCCATGGCGCAGCGTCCTCGCTTCTCGGGGCTTGGTTGTCAGGGCAGGGGATAGGCGGCGGTGCTGTCGCCGGTGAAGTCGATCGCGGAGTATTCGTTGAGCTTGGAGAGCCGGTGGTAGGCCTCGATCATGCGGACGGTGCCCGACTTGGAGCGCATGACGATCGACTGCGTGGTGCAGCCGCCGGGGTAGTACTGGACGCCCTTGAGCAGGTCGCCGTTGGTGACGCCGGTGGCGCAGAAGAAGACGTTCTCTCCCGACACCAGGTCCTCGGTGGTCAGCACCCGGTCGAGGTCATAGCCGGCGTCGATCGCCTTCTGGCGTTCCGCGTCGTCCTTCGGGGCCAGTTGCGCCTGGATGGCGCCGCCCATGCAGCGGATCGCCGCGGCGGCGATGATGCCCTCCGGGGTGCCCCCGATCCCGGCCAGCATGTCGGTTCCCGACAGGTACCGGCACGCCGAGATGGCGCCGGCGACGTCGCCGTCGGTGATCAGCCGGATGCGGGCCCCGGTGGCCCGGGCGTCCTCGATGAGCTGGGCGTGCCGGGGCCGGTCGAGGATGCACACGGTCATGTCCCGCACCGACAGATGCTTCACCTTGGCGACCGCCCGGATGTTCTCGGCGATCGGGGCCGTGATGTCGAGCACGTCCGCGGCCTCCGGGCCGACGGCGATCTTGTTCATGTAGTACACGGCCGACGGGTCGAACATCGCCCCGCGCTCGGCCACCGCCAGTACCGAGATGGCGTTCGGCATGCCCTTGCTCATCAGCGTGGTGCCGTCGATGGGGTCGACGGCGAAGTCGCAGTCGGGGCCGTCGCCGTTGCCGACTTCTTCGCCGTTGTAGAGCATGGGCGCGTTGTCCTTCTCGCCCTCGCCGATGACGACGACGCCGCGCATCGACACCGAGTTCACCAGCTCGCGCATGGCGTCGACGGCCGCCCCGTCCCCGCCTTCCTTGTCGCCCCGGCCGACCCAGCGGCCGGCGGCCATGGCGCCCGCCTCGGTGACGCGCACCAGCTCCAGGGCCAGGTTGCGGTCGGGTGCTTCGCCGCGCGGCCGTACCTGCGCCGGGTTGCGGCCCGCGACGTCGGTCGGCGACGAGCCGGGTCCAGCGGGGCGGTCGCCCTTACCTGTCATGGTTGCCGATTGTCCCAGAAGCAGATCGGCCTGCTGGAACTGGGATACTCGGGGGGTGACCGAAGACCCGCCGCCCGACAGCGAGCCGAATGGCAACGTCGCCGGGCCCGCTCCGGCGGCCGAACCCGTGCCCGGGCCGGTCGCCAGGCCGGCGAAGCCGCGATTGCTGCAGGACGGTCGCGACATGTTCTGGTCGCTCATGCCGTTGGTGCTCGGATGCATCCTGCTGGCCGGCCTGGTGGGGATGTGTTCCTTCCTGCCGGGCCGGAACAAGGGCCCGGTCCCGTCCTACGACGCGGCGGCGGCACTGCGGGCCGACGCCGCGACGCTGGGGTTCCCCATCCGCCTGCCGCGGCTGCCCGACGGCTGGCAGGCCAACTCCGGCGGTCGCGGGGGGATCCCGAACGGGCGCACCGATCCCGCGACCGGTCAGCGGCTCAATGCGGCCGTCTCCACCGTGGGCTACATCAGCCCCTCGGGGATGTACCTGCGCCTGACCCAGAGCAACGCCGACGAGGACAAGCTGGTCGGCTCCATCCACCCCGCGGCCTATCCGGCCGGCACGGTCGAGGTCGCCGGTATCAGCTGGATCGTCTACCGCGGCTCCGGGCAGAGCGGCGCGGACGCCGAACCGTTGTGGACCACCAGGCTCACCGGACCGACCGGGGCCGCGCAGATCGCGGTCAACGGTGCCGGAAGTCCCGACGAGTTTCGTACGCTGGCATCGGCGACGCAGTCGCAGCCGCCGCTGCCGAGCCGGTAGTCGTCCTCAGCAGCACAGTGAAGCCAGAGAAAGCGACAGCATGACCGCACCCGAAGCAGTCCTGTCCGGATGGTCGGTGGCGCCGTTCACCGGCGGTGGCTACACCCACGACGTCTACCGCCGGGGCGACGGCCCCGGTGTGGTGCTCATCCCGGAGATTCCGGGGATCCATCCAGGGGTCGTGGTCCTGGCCAATCACCTGGTGGACAACGGCTTCACCGTCGCCATGCCGTCGCTGTTCGGTCAGCCCGGCAGGCCGAAGTCGCTCGGCCACATCCTGTCCAGTCTCACGCGTGCCTGTGTGGCAAGGGAATTCGCGGCCCTGGCGACCAACAAGGAGCGGCCGGTGTCGCACTTTCTGCGCGCGCTGGCCCGCGACCTCAACGCGTCCACCCCCGGCAGGGGCGTCGGCGTCATCGGGCAGTGCTTCACCGGCGGTTTCGCGTTGGCCGCTGCGGTCGACGACAGCGTGCTCGCGCCGGTGCTCAGCCAGCCGTCCGTGCCGTTCCCGCTGACCGGCGCCCAGCGGCGCGACACCGGCATGAGCCCACCCGAGATGAAGACCGTCGCCGATCGGTGCGCCAACGAGGGCCTGTGCGCCATAGGCTTGCGTTTCAGCGAGGACAAGATGTCACCGCGCGAACGATTCGCCGCCCTCAAACAGCGGCTCGGCGACGCCTTCGAAGTGATCGAGATCGACTCGGGCCCCGGCAATCAGGGCGGCTTCGGGAAGATGGCGCATTCCGTGCTCACCGACGAGGTCCGCGAAGTCGACGGGCAGCCGGCCTACGAGGCCCGCAAGCGGGTGGTCGAGTTTCTGGCCCAGCGGCTGAATTAGGCGGAGTGCGACACCGATGGCGATCGACAACCTCGTGGTCGAAACGACCTACGGCCCGGTCCGCGGCGCCCTCGTCGGCCCCTCGGCGGGCCCCCCGGCGGGAGATGTCAAGGCGTGGAAAGGCGTCCGCTACGGCGCGCCACCGGTCGGCGAGCTGCGTTTCCGCCGCCCGGAGCCGCCCCGGCGGTGGACCGATGTCGCCGACGCCACCGATTTCGGGCCCGTCTGCCCGCAGCCGGCCTTCCCGAACATGCCGCTCGACCTGGGGGCGCCGCAGGGCGACGATTGCCTGAGGCTCAACGTCTGGGCCCCCGCCGACGCCCGGCCGGGCGACGCGAAACCCGTGATGGTCTGGCTGCATGGCGGCGCCTACGTCCTGGGGTCGAGCAGCCAGGCTCTCTACGACGGGCGTCGGCTGGCGGGCAGCGGCGACGTCATCGTGGTGACCGTCAACTACCGGGTGGGCGCGCTGGGCTTCGTCGACCTGTCGTCGTTCGGGCGGCGTTTCGACTCGAACGTCGGGCTGCGCGACGTGCTGGCGGCGCTGGGGTGGGTGGCCGACAACATCGCGGCGTTCGGCGGTGACCCGCGCCGGGTCACGCTGTTCGGTGAATCGGCCGGCGCGGGAATCGTCACCACCCTGCTCGCCTGCCCGGCGGCCGAGGGCCTGTTTGCGGGCGCCATCGCCCAGAGCTCGCCCGCCACGTCGGTATACGACCGTGTCAGGGCCCGGCGGGTCGCCGACGCCCTGCTCGACAAGCTGGGGCTGGCCCCGTCCGAGGCCGACAAGCTGTGCGAATTACCCATGGCGGCAATCCTTTCGGTGTCCCAGCAGGTGTTCGACGAGGTGCCGGTGAACTTTCCGGGCAGGCTGGCCTTCGTCCCGATCGTCGACGGCGACCTGCTCGACGACTACCCGGTCAGGCTGGCGCAGGCCGGGCGCTCACTGCCGGTCCCGCTGATCGTCGGCACCAACCGCAACGAGGCGGCGCTGTTCCGGTTGATGCGCTCGCCGCTGATGCCCATCACTCCGAGCGCGATCACGTCGATGTTCGACGAGATCGCCGCCGAGCAGCCCGACCTGCAACTGCCCACCGAAGAGGAGATCGGGTCGGCATACTCCCGATTGCGGCGCAGGGCAAGGAGTTTGAGCATCGCAACCGACGTGGGGTTCCGGATGCCCTCGGTGTGGCTGGCCGAGGGGCACGCCCGGGTGGCTCCGGTCTACCTGTACCGGTTCGACTATGCGACCCCGTTGCTCAAACTGCTGATGGTGCGCGCCGCGCACGCCACCGAATTGCCCTACGTGTGGGGCACTCTCGGGGCGCCCAAGGACCCGACGCTGAAGCTCGGCGGCACCAGGGCCGCCCTGGCCGTCTCCAAGCGGGTGCGCACGAGGTGGGTCAACTTCGCGAGGCGGGCCGAGCCGGCGGGACCGGCCGGCGAGCCACACTGGGCGCCGTATCAGCGGCCCGAGCGCGCGTGCCTGATCATCGACCGGCGCGACACGGTCGCGCACGACGTGGACGCCGACATCCGGGCCGCCTGGGGCAGCGAGATGGTGAGCTTCCGGTGACCCGCCCTACCGCATCGCGCTGACGGAGGACGTGGCTTTGGCCTCCGCCGCTCGGGCTTTCATCCGGCCGAACATGTCCACGTAGTACGGCAAACATTCCGACATCGCCTGCTCGGTGGTGAACAGGGGCCGGTAGCCGAGGTCGCGGGTCGCCTTCGCGATCGAGAAGTAGTTGTCCAGGTAGAGCCGCTCGATGGCCAACGGCTCCAGCAGTGGCGCCGGGATGCCGAATCGGAAATGCATTCGCTGCCATCCGGTCATCGCGGCCCGCACCATGGGCCCGTTGACCCGGAGCCGCGGCCAGCGCACACCGCAGGCCTCCACCACGGGCCGGGCGAACTCGAACATGTTGATCGGGTCGTCGTCGTTGACGAAGTACGCCTGGCCCGGCGCGGTGCCTCCGGCGACCAGGTGCCCGGCGGCCAAAATGAAGCCGTGAATCAGGTTGTGCACGTAGGAGTTGTCCAGCCGCGCCGATTTGCGGCCGATCAGCACCTTGACGTGGCCGGCGATCACGCTTTCGAACAACTTGCGAAACATCGTCTGGTCGCCACGGCCCCAGATGCCGCTGGGCCGGATCGCACACGTGAGCATGCCACCGATCCCGTTCTGCGCCAGCACGAATCGCTCGGCGACCACCTTCGTCTCGGTGTAGAGATCGTTGAAACGGGTGGTGTAGGGCAGCGTCTCGTCGCCGCTCGCGATGTTCTGGCCGCCCATCACCACGCTGTTGGAGGACGTGTAGACGAACCGCTTCACCCCGGCCGACTGCCCGGCGTGCACCAGGTTCTCGGTGCCGCCGACGTTGACCGCGAAGCTGCGTTGCCGGTACGCGTCGGTCACCGACGCGCCGCCCATCAGTTCGATGAGGGCCGCGGTGTGAAAGATGGTGTCGATGCCGTCGACCGCCGCCGCGCAGGTCGCTTTGTCGGTGATGTCGCCCTGCAGCACCTCCAGCTGCGGGTGTTGCGCAAGCGGGGAGGGGGCGCGGTCGAAGGAACGCACCTGGTATCCGCGGTCGAGCAGAGTCGTCACCAGGTTGGCGCCCACGAACCCCGAGCCACCGGTGACCAGGACGCGGCCGAGTTCGGTCGTCAGCTCTGCATCAGCCATAGTGTCGCGAAGCATAGCCGAGGATAACTGAAACGTGTTCCAGTTTTACAAGCCCAGGGCCCGCTGGTTCCTGGTCTCGCCGGCCTCAGGCGTCGTCGGACCGGTCCGACCCCAGCGCATCCTCGATTCGCCTGCGGGCTCCGGCCAGGTGTTCTTCACACCTTTTGGCCAGCTCTTCGCCCCTCTCCCAGAGCCGCAGCGACGTGTCGAGGTCCAGGCCGCCACGCTCGAGCTGCTGCACCACCTCGACCAGTTCGTCGCGGCAGGCCTCGTAGCCCAGCTGACTAATAGGTGTAATGCCGTCCTCAGGCGCCATCGGCCGGTCCCTCGCTGACCGCCGCGATGGCGCCGTCGGCGACCCGCACCCGCAGCCGGGTGGCCGGCGGCGCGTCCTTGACCGACCGCAGCACCGCCGGGGCTGTGGTGTCGGGCATCGTCTGCACCACCGCGTAGCCGCGGGCCAGGGTGGCCGCCGGGCCCAGGGTCGCCAGCCGCGCGCGCAGGTGCCCGACGCGTTCGGTCTCGGCGCCGACCATCCGCGCGATGTCGCGGCGCACCGCCGAGCGCGCGCGGTGGATCTCGTCGGCGCGCGCCGTCAGGGCGGCGAGCGGCTCGGCCAGCGCGGGGCGGCTGCGCAGCTGGGCCAGCGCACGTTGCTCGCGCGACACCCAGTTGCGCAGGGCCTGAGCGCTGCGCCGGCGCAGGTCGTCGATCAGGCGCTGCTCGGCGGCGGTGTCGGGGACCACCTTCTTGGCGGCGTCGGTGGGGGTTGCGGCGCGCAGGTCGGCGACCAGGTCGCACAGCGGGTTGTCCGGCTCGTGGCCGACCGCGCTGATCACCGGGGTGCGACAGGCGGCGATGGCCCGGCAGAGCGTCTCGTCGGAGAACGGCAGCAGATCCTCGACGCTCCCGCCGCCGCGGGCCAGCACGATCACGTCGACCTCGGCGCGGCCGTCGAGTTCGGACAGCGCCGCGACGATCTGCGCCACCGCGTTGGGCCCCTGCACGGCGGTATTGCGGACGGCGAAACGCACGGCGGGCCACCGAGCGGCGGCCACGGTCGTCACGTCGTGCTCGGCGGCGCTCGCCCTGCCCGTGATCAATCCGATCGTGTTGGGCAGGAACGGGATCGGCCGCTTGAGCCGCGGGTCGAAGAGGCCTTCGGCATCCAGCAGCCGCCGCAGGCGGTCGATGCGCGCCAGCAGCTCGCCGATGCCGACTGCGCGAATCTCGCTGAGCCGCAACGAGAAAGTGCCCCGGCCGGTGTAGAACGACGGCTTGCCGCAGACCACCACCTGAGTGCCCTCGGCCAGCCGCACCGGCGCGTTGAGCACCAGGTCACGCGGGCAGGTCACGGTCAGCGACATGTCGGCGGCCGGGTCTCGCAGCACCATGAAGACGGTCTTGGTGTTGGGCCGCATGCTGATCTGCGCCAGTTGCCCCTCGACCCACACCGTGCCCAGCCGGTCGATCCACCCCGCGACCCTGATGGCCACCGCCCGGACCGGAAAGGGATTCTCGGGGGAGTTCGATTCCGTGTTCGCGGCCTGAGTCACTTGGCGTTCGCGCGCGTGATCCTGTTGGCGAGCAGCGTCTGGAACGGTGCGCGGGCCTTGGTGGCCTGCTCATAGGCGAGCAGGGCCTCGAGCTCCTCGACCCCCAGCGACTGCAGCCGCGCCCGCAGCTGGGCCAGTGTCAGCGTCGGATAGTCCAGTTCGGCGACGACCTCCGGCTGCGGGACCGACGACGCCTCCACCGAGTTGCGCCCGCCCTTGAGGGGCGCCGCGTCGGCCGCGGCGTCGGCCAGTGAGTACAGGGCGAACCGACCCTCGGTCCTGCGCTCGTCGTCGGGGGCCGCGGCACGGCTCCCGTCGTCCCGGATGCCCGCGGCGTCGGGGAGGTCCTCGTCGAACGTCGCCCACTCGGGTTTCTCGTCCTTGGGCGGGAAGATCGTCTCGAGGGTGTTGTCGCCCTTGTTCACCAGCTCGGCGAGGTTCTGCTGGAACCGCATCACGATGTGCGCCGCCGTGCTGGCCAGCGTCATCGGGTACATGATGATGGTTTTCGGCAGCCTCATCGTCTCCTCGACGGCAACCGTCGCCGCGCCGACCAGCAGCCGGACCCCATACGGTGCAGAACCCATGGCTCCAAGATTGCCCTAATCGGCGGCCAACGCCAAGCTCACCCGCGCGAGCTGGCAGCCCGGCGCCGGCGGAAAGTACCCTGGGTGACATGGCACCGACTGTCGACATGGGGATTCCCGGCGCCTCGAGATCGGTGGCCGTCGACCCTGCCCGCAAGAGGGTGCTCCTGGCGGAGCCCCGCGGCTATTGCGCGGGCGTGGACCGGGCGGTCGAGACGGTCGAACGTGCCCTGGAGAAGCACGGCGCGCCCGTCTACGTCCGCCACGAGATCGTGCACAACCGGCATGTGGTGGACACGCTGGTCAAGGCGGGCGCGGTGTTCGTCGAGGAGACCGACGAGGTGCCCGAGGGGGCCATCGTGGTGTTCTCCGCGCACGGGGTCGCGCCGACGGTGCACGCCTCGGCCGCCGAACGTAACCTGCACACCATCGACGCCACCTGTCCGCTGGTCACCAAGGTGCACAACGAGGCCCGGCGGTTCGCCAGGGACGACTACGACATCCTGCTGATCGGCCACGAGGGGCACGAGGAGGTCGTCGGCACTGCCGGCGAGGCGCCCGACCACGTGCAGCTGGTCGACGGCGTCGCCGGCGTGGAGGGCGTGACGGTGCGCGACGAGAACAAGGTGGTCTGGCTGTCCCAGACCACGCTGTCGGTCGACGAGACCATGGAGATCGTCGAGCGGCTGCGCCGGCGGTTCCCGAAGCTGCAGGACCCGCCCAGCGACGACATCTGCTACGCCACCCAGAACCGGCAGGTCGCGGTCAAGGCCATGGCGCCCGAGTGTGAGCTGGTGATCGTCGTCGGGTCGAGCAACTCGTCGAACTCCGTACGCCTGGTCGAGGTCGCGCTCGGCGCCGGCGCCGCGGCCGCGCACCGGGTCGACTGGGCCGACGACATCGACCCGGCCTGGCTCGAAGGCGTGACCACCGTGGGCGTCACTTCGGGCGCGTCTGTCCCCGAGGTGCTGGTCCGGGGGGTGCTGGAGCGGCTCGCCGAGTTGGGCTTCGGCGTGGTCCAACCGGTCACGACGGCCCAGGAGACCCTGGTGTTCGCGCTGCCGCGGGAGATTCGGTCACTGCTGTGACCATTCGGCCGCGCTGACTGCTCAGCCGTCGTACTCCCAGGATTTTGCCCGTGGGCTGGGCGATGTCCGCGGCCGGCCCTCGCCGTTCGGCTCGGACCGGGCGTCGTCGGCCGCGGCGCCCCCGCGGTAGCGGACCTGGGAGATGGGGTGGTGCGTCGATCCGGCGCCGCTGGTGGTGGCGCTGCGGCGCCCTTGGTCGTGAGCGGGCTCGTAGCGGTCTTCGAAACGTTCATAGCGCCCGAAGTGATCGGGCGCCCGGGGCGGCTCGTACATGTCATAACCGTCGAAACGGCCGCTGCGCGGCGTGGGTCGCTCGGTCGGCCGCTCGTAGGGGCTGCGCCGGGTCCGCGGTTCGCGACGTTCCCGGCGGGGGTCGCGGCGGCCGTCCGGGTCGGCGTCGGGTCTGGGGCGCCGCGGCGACCGCCGGCTCGGTTCGGCCGCGTCGTAGCGCTCGTCTTGCGGCCGCCTGCGCGTCGAGCGTCGCGGACGGTCGGCTGCCGCCTCGCCGTCGAGGGGCCGCCGCGAACGGCCGGAGTCCACCCGGCCGGATCGTGCGGTGGACCTGCTGCTGCGTGCCGTACGGGACCGCGCGGAAGCGCCCGCCGGGCGCCGGCGCCGCCCGTCGCGCGTCGTGTCGTGTTCCGGGTCGTTCCCGCCGTTGCCGGACCGCAGGAACGACTGCAGTTTGGCGGCGGCGGAGCCGATGAGGGACGTGGCGCCGCCGGCGGTCGGGGTGGCCGTGCCGTCCGGGGCTTCGTCGGTGTTGACCGTCCGCTGGGACATCCCGAAGTACCACCGGATCAGGCCGATCAACAGGACACCGCCCGCAGTGCCCAGCATGAGCGGGAAGCGCTCGATCAGCGGATAGCCGCAGTTGATCAGCAGGTCCTTCAGTTTGCCGATGTTGCCGCCGTGAAACAGGTAATAGGCGCCCGGGACCGCGCAGAACAGGATCAGCGGGGGCTGGATGATCGCGGTGAAGACACCGTCTTGCCGTACCGCCAGCACGGCCGCCAAACACCCGGCGATGTAGAAGCCGGCGAAGATGTGGGTCAGCTCTTTGTGGCCGGATCCGGCGTCGATCGCGTAGCCGAGGGCAGTGGCCGACACCGCGGTGAGCAGGGCAGCCCACCACGGCACACCTGGGAGATTGGGATAGACCGAGCGGTGACTGGGTTCCACCGCGGACCTCGCCCGCTGTGCTGACACATGTAGACCGTACCGGGAATGAGCCCAAAGCCGCGTATTCGGCGAGGCGCAGGCCGTGGCGTGCCCTGTCGCCGCGGGGGATCGGTCTCGGCGGCGGGTGGGCCCGGTCGAGCCCTAGACTTGGCTTCCCGTGAGCCTGAGCCTTGCAATAGTGGGTCTGCCCAACGTCGGCAAGTCGACCTTGTTCAACGCGCTGACCCGGAACAACGTCGTGGCGGCCAACTACCCGTTCGCGACGATCGAGCCGAACGAGGGCGTCGTTGCGCTGCCCGATCCGCGACTGGACAAGCTGGCCGAGATGTTCGGATCCGAGCGCGTCGTCGCGGCGCCGGTCACGTTCGTCGACATTGCCGGCTTGGTCAAGGGCGCGTCCGAGGGGGCCGGTCTGGGGAACAAATTCCTGGCGAACATCCGCGAATGTGACGCCATATGCCAGGTGGTGCGCGTGTTCTCCGACGACGACGTGACCCACGTGTCCGGGGAGGTGGACCCGAAATCCGACATCGAGGTGGTCGAGACGGAACTGATCCTCGCCGACATGCAGACCCTCGAGCGCGCCCTGCCGAGGCTGGAGAAGGAGGCCCGGACCAACAAGGACCGCAGGCCGGTCCACGACGCGGCGCTGGCCGCCCAGCAGGTGCTGGACGGCGGCACCACGCTTTTCGCCGCGGGGGCCGACGTCTCGCTGCTGCGCGAGCTGAACCTGCTGACCACCAAGCCGTTCCTCTACGTCTTCAACGCCGACGAGGCGGTGTTGACCGACGCCGACCGGGTCGCCGAGCTGCGCCGGCTGGTTGCGCCCGCGGATGCGGTATTCCTCGACGCGGCAATCGAATCCGAGCTCGCCGAACTCGACGACGAGTCAGCCGCCGAGCTGCTCGAGTCGATCGGGCAGACCGAGCGGGGGCTCGACGCCTTGGCGCGGGCCGGTTTTCACACGCTCAAGCTGCAGACGTATCTGACGGCCGGTCCCAAGGAGGCGCGGGCGTGGACCATCCACCAGGGCGACACCGCGCCCAAGGCCGCCGGGGTGATCCACTCCGACTTCGAGAAACGCTTCATCAAGGCCGAGATCGTCTCCTACGACGACCTTGTCGAGGCGGGCTCGATGGCGGCGGCCAAGGCCGCCGGCAAGGTCCGGATGGAGGGCAAGGACTACGTGATGGCCGACGGCGACGTGGTCGAATTCCGACACGGATGAACGTCCTGGAAGGCTGATGTTGTCGGCGGCGACCAACTCCTGTTGGGTCACGCCGCAGCCTCACTGTGGTCAGACCGCGACGTGATCGGGTTCCGGTTCAGCGCGTCGAGTCCTGCGCGGTGAAGACGTCGATCGGGCGCACCGGAGTCAACATCACCAGAGGTATTTGGCGGCTGGTCGACCGCTGATAGGTGATGTAGGGCGGGTACAGGTGGGCCATGTACGCCCAGACCTCATGGCGCTCTTCGCCTTCGGGCTCACGCCACGTTGCCTCGAACGCTTGCGTCGCGATCTGCACACCGATCGTGTCGCTTTCGAGGATGTTCAAGTACCACCCCGGATGTGTGTCGGCGCCGCCCTTCGACCCGACGATCACGATCTCGCCACCGAAGTTGCCGTAGATCAACGGCCTGACATAAACCTTGCCGGACTTTCGACCCGCGCACCTGATCAGGCAGTGCGTCGTCATCTCACGGCCGCCGACCGCGCGCACGTCCATGATGTGGCCCCGCGCGCCACCGGAGGTCAGGTACTCGTTCAGGTGCTTGCCGATCCAGTCGCCCCGCTCTGCTCGGATCGCTGAGGCATCGGCGTCGGCCATGGGTGACTCCTGATAGATTCCGCAAAGCGGATCGGACTGAAACTGCGTCGTGATACGGCGTCTGATCCATGTAACCATCTGCCTTCCTCTGTGGTTCATGCGGCCGGCGTCGAACGCGGGCCTATTCACGCCGGGCGTGCACAAGCCCACGCTGGGTGCGGGCTGCTTCGCGTACGGTGAAGCAGGTGACACCGTGGGTTCGGCCGATTGCCGGCGCGCTGGTGGCCGGCGCGGTGCTGTGGTCGGCTGCCGGGCCGACCGGCGCTGGCCGGGCCGTGGCGGCGCCGGCTCCCGCGCCGAGCAATCACTGGTGCCCGGGTGATCAATGGAACCCCGGCTGGGGCAACGCCTACGACTGGGACTGGAATCGGTGCCACGACTGGCAGGGTCCGGCCAGCCCGGCGGGCGCTGGGCCGTGGGGGCCGGCACCGGTGTGGGCGCCGCCGCAGCCACCCCCGCCGTCCTGGGCGCCCGGGGCCAGGCTGATGTGGAACCCGACCGCCGGCGTGTGGGGATTCTTCAACAACGGGATCTGGACTCCGGTCTAGCGGACGGTGCCGCGAAAATGGTTGTGCTGAAAGGCATCAGCGTTGGTGCCGGACGTCGGCGGGTCTGCCGGGCGGTGCGCGCGCTTCACGCTTCGGGCGCTGCCCCTGTCGCCTCGAAGACGATGCGGCGGCCGATCTCGACGGCATGGTCGGCAAATCGTTCGTAGAAGCGACCCAGCAGGGTGATGTCCACGGCTGCAGCGACGCCGTGCGTCCACTCCTCGTCCATCACCACGCCGAAGAGCCGCTTGTGCAACTCGTCCATGGCGTCGTCCTTCTCGCTGATCCGAGCGGCCTGCTCTGGATCACGCGACGTCACAACGTCCCTGGCGTTGTTGCCGAGGTCCACGGCAATGAGCCCCATCTCGGCGAAGTAGTCGATGACCTCGTCGGGCAGCGCGCGATGGGGATGGCGGCGGCGCGCGATCTTGGCGACGTGGAGGGCCAGGGCACCCATGCGTTCGGCGTCGGCGACGTTCTGGAACGAGCCGAAGACGCGCCGAAGGTCACCGGCGACCGGCGCCTGTAACGCGAGCAACGCGAATGCGGCTTCCTCCGCTTGAGTCTGCAGCGAAGCGACCTGATCGTGGTCGGTGATCACCCGCTCTGCCATCGCCAGGTCGGCATACAGAAGGGCCTGTGTCGCACGGTCCATCGCCAGGCCGGCAAGCCCGCACATGTTGCTGAGCATCTCGGTCAGCGAGTCGAGCTGTGCATGAAACGCCGTGCGCATGCCACCACCTTAGAAGGACATCGGGTGAAACCACACCGGTGAACGGGTGGTGAACAGGTTCTTTCCGGATACTTGAACAAGTTGTCTTGAGCGGGCATAGGGGAACACTGGAAAGTGGAGGGCGTCTCTGCGACGGGGGGTGAGCATGCCGCTATCCGGTTTGCTGACGCGGATTGTGACGTTTCTTCGGGCGGGCTACCCCGAGGGCGTCCCCGCAAACGACTACATCCCGCTGCTGGCGCTGCTGCGCCGCCGCCTGTCCGACGACGAGGTCCTCGCCATCGTCACCGAGCTGATGGCCGCCGCGCCCCCGCCGGTCCAGGGCACCGACGTCCGCGTGGCGATCACCAAGCTGACCGACGACTTGCCTTCACCCGAAGACACCGACCGCGTGAAGCGGCGGCTCATCGCGGCGGGCTGGTCCGTGACCGACCCGCTGGATCTCCTCGGCTAGCCGCGCGCCGCATCGGTGTGGCAGATCCGTTGCGATTCCCAAGGTTAGGTCGATCCGCCGCAGCGGTTGCGGTGGTTCGGGGGCGCATCGTCGAGGGCACGACGCGCCGAAGGCCCGATTCCTTCGGGGCTACCGGCCCGCGACTCAGCGGCAGCAGTTCGGGTCGAGCACTGCGCACAATGCCATCAGGGATTCGCGCCGGGGGCGATGGTAGACATTCATCCCGCGTCGTTCGGACTCGACCATCCCGGCCCGGCGTAACTGAGTCAGATGATGGCTGACTGTCGACTCGCTGAGTTTCACCGCCGCCGCAAGGTCGCAACTGCACAATTCGCCCGCCTCGGAAGCGAACAGCAGCGAGACCAGCTTGACTCTGATCGGGTCGGCCAGCGCTTTGAGCCGCAACGCGATGTCCAGCGCCGCATCGTCGTCCACCGGGCCGGCTGCCACCGGGGAGCAGCGCACCGGTGCCGACATGTCCACCATCGGCAGGGTCTTCGGCATGCCCGCCATTCTGCCATACCTTATTGACATATATCGAAGTAGTGGCAGGATCGGGGGCAAGACAAGTTCGACATAAGTCGCAGAGTTAGGAGCCCGCCATGCCCCGCGCTCAGCTCGCCCTCAACGTGGAAGACCTCAGCGAGGCGATCGCCTTCTATTCCAAGCTGTTCGACACCGCGCCGGCCAAGGTCAAGCAGGGCTATGCGAACTTCGCGGTGACCGAACCGCCGCTGAAGCTCGTCCTCATCGAAAGCCCCGGCCGCGGTGGAACTCTGAATCACCTCGGTATCGAAGTGGATTCCAGCCAGGCGGTGCACGCCGAGATCGCCCGCCTCGCCGGCGAGGGCCTGATCACCGAAGAAGAGTTGGGGGCCACGTGCTGCTTCGCCGAGCAGGACAAGGCGTGGGTGACCGGGCCGGCGGGGCACAGGTGGGAAATCTATACCGTGCTCGCCGACGCGCAGACCTTCGGTGCCGAGCCCGCGAAAGCCGACGACGCGATCGGCGACTGGCTGTGCTGCGGGCCCGCCGGCGGCGCCGCGCAAGGCGAACCTGCGTGACCCGGGCGACGGAACGACACTTGAGCGAGTCTGTTACGCAAGGCCTTTCACGCCTGGACCGCTTTCTGCCCGTGTGGATCGGCGTCGCGATGTCCACCGGATTGCTGCTGGGCCGGTTCGTCCCGGCGCTGAACACGGACCTCAATCGTATCCGGGCCGACGGCATCTCCCTGCCGATCGCGGCGGGACTGCTGGTGATGATGTACCCGGTATTGGCGAAGGTGCGCTACGACCGCCTCGGCGCGGTCGCCGCAGATCGCAGGCTGCTCGTCAGTTCGCTGGTGCTGAACTGGGCGCTCGGTCCTGCTCTCATGTTCGCCTTGGCGTGGCTGCTGCTACCCGATCTGCCGCAGTACCGCACCGGACTGATCATCGTCGGCCTGGCGCGATGCATAGCGATGGTGATCATCTGGAATGACCTCGCGTGCGGCGACCGTGAGGCCGCCGCGGTTCTGGTTGCGCTCAACTCCATCTTCCAGGTCGCCATGTTCGCCGTGCTCGGCTGGTTTTACCTCTCGGTGCTCCCCGGCTGGCTTGGCCTGCCGCAGAACACCATCAGCATTTCGCCGGGACAGATCGCGAAGTCCGTGCTGATATTCCTGGGCGTCCCGTTGGTCGCCGGGTACCTCTCCCGGCTTATCGGCGAAAGGGTCAAAGGCGGGTACTGGTACGAGTCGGTATTCCTGCCCGTCATCGGGCCGTGGGCGCTCTACGGACTGCTGTTCACCATCGTCATCCTCTTCGCGTTGCAAGGCGATCAGATCATCGACCGTCCTCTCGACGTCGCCCGCATAGCCGTGCCGTTGCTCGCCTACTTCGCCGTGATGTGGAGCGGTGGCTACCTGCTGGGGGCGGTGCTCGGCCTCGGCTACCGGCGCACCGCCACGCTCGCGTTCACTGCTGCGGGCAACAACTTCGAACTGGCGATCGCGGTGGCCATCGCCACCTTCGGAGCGACTTCCGGCGAGGCGCTCGCCGGAGTCGTCGGACCGCTCATCGAAGTGCCCGCGCTTGTCGCGCTCGTGTACCTGTCGCTGGCGCTGCGTCACCGATTCCGACGCCGAGTCGCGCCGAGCACGCTCGACCGGAGCGCCCGATGACCGAACGGTCCGGTAAACCGAGCGTGCTGTTCTTGTGCACCCACAATGCGGGCCGATCTCAAATGGCGATGGGCTTCTTCAGGCACCTCGCCGGGGAACAAGCATTGGCCTACTCCGGCGGATCCGAACCGGCCGAGGAGGTGAACCCCGCTGCCGTCGCGGCGATGGCCGAAGTCGGCATCGACATCAGCCGCGAGCGACCCCGTCCCTGGACGGCTGACGTCGTCGAAGCCGTCGACGTCGTGGTGACGATGGGGTGCGGCGACGCGTGCCCTCGCCTGCCGGGCAAGCGATACGAGAATTGGGAAATTCCCGATCCGTCCGGTCTCGCGGCCGACGAGGTGCGACCGATCCGCGATGCCATCGAGAGCCGCATCCGCCTTCTGCTGGGCCAGTTGGGCCTGACGCCATCAACCATCCGTGCCGCGGACCGTTAGCCCGTCCTCGCGGTCAGCGCCGGTCGCGGCACCGGCGCACGTGAACTTCGGCGCTTGCGCGCCGCCCGCCGCGTGTCACGGATGTGCGACGAGATAGGTCTCGTTGTCCAGCGTGGAGGTGAGTGCCTCGACGTCGAAGGGCCTGTCGAGGCGTGCGTTCAGCTTCTCGCGGTCCACCAACAGGCTTATCTCGACGGTCTGGCGCGCGAGCAGTCGCCCGATCAGCGGGTAGATGCGGCGCATGATCGCACGCTCGGCCGTGGTGCAGCGCGAGGCGCAATAACCCACGTGGCCGATCTCGTCGGTGAGTATCTCGCTGTAGAGCAACGCGATTCGCTCGGCGACGGCGGGTTCGTCGGTGAACAACTCGACGCCGACGCGGCGCAGTTCGTCGAACATGATGCAACCGGCCATCTCCGCGGCGCCGACGAAGGCAAAGCTGATCCGTCGTGGCAGGAACACGTTCGCCTTGACGAACTGTCTCATCACGAACGGTGGCGGCAGCACCTGGAAGGTCAGGTCGAAGACGTCCAGCGCGTAAGCCAGCAACCGGGTGTGGTAGTGCTCTTCGAGTTCCAGGTAGACGTCCTCGGCGGGCGCTTGGGCATCGCTGTTGTGCCCGTAGGTTTCACCGAGTCCGACGCCGAAACGCTCCGCCTGATTGAGCTTTGCGGTGGCCAGCAGGAACAGCATCTTCTTGTCGAGGCCGGGTTCGGGTCTCCGACGACGCAGGTTGCGAAGAAACGTGTGCTGGTCGGCCGGGTGGGCGGACCGGACGGGTTCGGCTTCGAGTCGATCGAAGAACTCCTCCCGCTTCGTCAACCGCCGATTGAGCAGGTCGGCTTCGCCGTCGCGTCTGGCCAGAAAGTTCCGATAGCCGGCAATGCTGTTGGTGCTCATCGCTTCTCCATTCCCTTGACAACTGTTGTCACATAGCGAGTCAGCAAGGCGGCGTCGTGTGCGCCGATCGCCAGCAGCGCGAAGAGCCCGGTCAGGAAGAACGTCGCGAGTTCCGTCGTGTCGGCGTCCGCGACGAGTGCCCCGGCGTCGCGTGCGCGAGTGATGACGCGGATGAGGAACTGGGCGAGCGGGTGGTGGGCCAACTCGTCCTCGACCGGACGGTTCGAGGCGAAGTGCAATCCCAACATGTCCCGGAAGATGGTTGCGCCCAGGCGCCGCTCGGCATCGAGCACGCGATGGACGAGTTCGGTGAGCACCGACGACAGATCACCCTCGGCCTCGCCGAGTTCGGCAACGATCCGGGTCTCCTCGTCGCGTTCCAGTTCGACGAGCACGTGCTCTTTGGTGGGGAAGTGGAAGTAGAACGTCCCCCTGGCCACACCGGCCCCGGCGGCGATGGCACTGACATCGGCGGCCGCCAATCCGCACCGCGAGATCTCCGCTAACGCGGCGTCGAACAGGCGGCTTCGGGTCTCCAGCCGGCGCGCCTCCCGAACGCCCCCGAGCTTCGACTCGGCGGTCACAGAGGCGGCGGGCGACGGCACAGCGAAACCGTACGCCGGATGCTGACGCCCGTCAATGACGCCTGTCAGCGAAATGGACGTGCGGCTTATTGTCGGAGGGGCTTCCTAGGCTTGCTGAAGGTTCGCGACGCCGTCGCTCAAAGGGAGGCTTGTATGAAGTTCGTTTCGACCCGCATCATCACGGCCGACGTCGGACGCCTGGTCGGGTTCTACGAGATGATCACGGAAGTCCCTGCGCAGTGGGGCAACGACTTGTTCGCGGAGATCCCGACGCCGGTGGGCACGCTCGCGATCGGCAGCGACAAGACGGTGCCGCTGTTCGGGGAGGGATCCGCCCGGGCGGCTGCCAATCGCAGTGCGATCGTCGAGTTCATCGTCGAGGATGTCGACGCCGAGTACGAGCGGCTGCGCGGGCGGCTCGAGGAGGTCGTGACGGAGCCGACAACCATGCCCTGGGGGAATCGCGCGCTGTTGTTCCGGGATCCCGACGGCAACCTGGTCAACCTGTTCACGCCGGTCACCGAGGGTGCCCGCGCCAAGTTCGGCATTTGAATCCCGGCCGAACGAACAGGGCGCAGAGGCAACCCCGAACAACTAGTCGGCCGTGACCTCGATCTCGCCGCCGAGCTGATAGCCCGGCGCCAGGGGGAGGTTGTCGCCACTCCAGAATGAGCCGGGATCGAACCAGTTCGAATATTTTCCCGTGGAGAGCAAGCCCATTTCCTCGTAGGTGATCGCCACCGTCTCGGCGCAGTATGCAACCTGCAGGCCGAGCCGCTGGCGCTCCTTGCGTCGCTCGGTCGACTCCCGGGCCCGGTCTTCGACGACCGGAATCCCCCGCGTCCAATCGTAGGCATTGGGGAATCGGCCACGTAGCCACCGCCCGGTGAGGCGCATCGTGGTGGGAAACGCGGTGCCGTCCATCCGGGCGATGACGCGCAGCAGCCGGTTCTCCTGATCGCGGGTGGCCGGGGGAGTCAGCTGGCGCAGCCAGCATCGCTGGCGGTAGCGCCGCGTCCACTGCGCGACGGCTTGGCCGAGGTCGTTGAGTTGCACGCCGCGGTGGTTGGTGCCCGTCCACATGTCGACCAGCTTGTCGCCGAGTTCGGCGTGCCAGATCAGGGGCGGCAGGTCGTCGATGGCCACCGTCATGCCGACGTGGTTGACCGGGCTGTTGGTCAGGGCCTGGATGGCGCGGTCGGGCCGGGAACCGCCGCGGAACAGCCAGAGGTCGCCGGTCCGCGTCTCCTCGAGGGCCTGCTCCAGGGTGGGCATCGTCGGGTAAACCCTTCCGCCGCTTATGTACTCGTCGTGGTGGGGCCGGACAGCACGTCTTGTGCGATCTTGCGCGCGCTGGCCGCCGCGGGATAGCCGGCATAAGCCGCCAGGTGGTAGATCACCTCTTCGACTTCTTCCACGCTCAGCCCGTTGCGCAGCGCGATCGGGAAGTGGAACTTCAGCTCCTCGCCGGCCCGCAGGGCGACGAGCGCGCCGAGGGTCACCAGGCTGCGCGACCGGCGATCCAGGCCCGGCCGCGTCCACAGGGCGCCGAAGACGTGATCGATGGTCATGTCCCCGAGTTCCTCGGCGAAGCCTCCGTCGCGCAGACTGGTCACCCCCTCGGGGATCAGTCCCGGCATCATCTCCCGGAAAACCTCCAAGCCCTCCTCGTGGGGGTCAGCCATCGGTGTTCGCCTTTCCACGGTCGCGGGAGATCTGGAAGTCGATGTAGGCATCCCAGTCGTCGGCGCGGCGACGCAACTCCTCGACGACGTTGGCGTGGGTGGGCACGAAGAAACGATTGCGCAGGATCGCATCGGCGACAAGCTCCCCGACGACTGCGGGCTCGAGCAACGCGAACTGCTCGCCGGGGATGCGCAGGGGCGCCCCGCGGCCGAACGATGGCACACCGACGGTGATATTGGTCGCAACCGGTCCCGGGCACAACACAGTGACGCCGATGTTCTTGGGCCGCAGGTAAATCGCCAGCCCCTCGCTGATCTGGACGATCGCGGCCTTGGTGGCCGCATAAGGCAGCCGGTCGTAAGAGTAGGTGAAGAGCCCGGCGAAGGAGGCGGTGTTGACCACGTGCCCGCTGCCCTGATCGATCAGCAGCGGCAGGAACGCGGCGTTGCTGCGCACCACCGACATCAGGTTGATGTCGACGATGCGCTGCCATTCCGCGACGGGAATGTCCTCGGGAAGCCCGTTTGTCAGCACGCCGACGTTGTTGACCACGATGTCGATCCGGCCGAACCGCCGCAATGCCGCGTCCCGGACTGCCTCGAACGCGCCCGCGTCGGAAACGTCGGCGCGGTGCGGCAATACGGCGGCACCGCGATCGCCGAGACCTTCCGCGAGGGTGTGCAAACCGCCGTCGTCGAGGTCGACGGCCACCAGGCGAGCGCCGCCTTCGCAGAGCGCGCACGCGACGGCGCGGCCGATGCCGCCGGCCGCTCCGGTGATCACGGCGACCTTGTCGCGAAGGGTGTCCATGTGCGGGGGTGGTGCGCAGTCGTTGCCTCGAGTCAGGGCACACAAGTTAACCACAACCGCTTGCACCCCGACCGTCCGCGAATAGCCTGTCGTGATGCGCCGTGTGTGGAAGTGGTTGGGGCTGGCCGGGGTCGCCGGCGTCGTCGCCGGGGGAGCGCTGGTGGCGCGCGACCAACGCAAGCGTCGCGCATATACGGCCGACGAGGTCCGGGCCCGGCTGCATCAACGGCTGGCCGAATCCGACTCCCAGCGTCCTTAGCTTCCCGTTTGCACGGCGTACAGCCGGTGGCTGCCCGAGAAGCCTTTCAACTCCGCGTCGCGCCCTTTGTCGAACCTGATGCCGTCACACTCCGCGAGCGCTTCGCGCACCGGTTCGCTGACCAGGACCTCGCCGCCGGTGGCTTGAGCCGCGACCCGCGCCGCCATCGCGACGTTGCGCCCGAACAGGTCGTCGCCGCGGCGCACCGAGCGTCCCATGTGGATGCCGATCCGGACGCGGATCTCCTCGTGCCGCTTGCGTTTTGCGTCCTTGTGCAGCTCCTGCTGAATGTCGATGCCGCACCGCACCGCCTGTTCGGCCTGGGCGAAGGCGATCATGAAGCCGTCGCCCTGACTCTTCACGACGTGACCGGAGCGTCGTTGCACCAGATCCGAGACCAGCTTGTCGTGCGCGCCAATGAGTTTGACCCATGCCCGGTCGCCGATGCGTTCGTTGAGAGCGGTCGACTCCTCGATGTCGGAGAACAGGATGACCACCCGGCCGTCCGGGGTCACCCGGGCCAGGTCGGGCCTTTCCACCTCCGCCCAATCGGCGAGGTCCTCGATCGAGCTGCGCACCGCGGCCCCGAAGCCTTCCTTGCGCACCAGGTTGGCGGTCTGCCAGACGGTCTTGACGGCCTCGCGGCCGCCCGACAGCAACCGTTTGCGGGCATCGGCCCGCTGCTGCAGCTCGTCGATCTGCCGGCGCGCACCGGCAAGCAGCCTGATCAGCACCGCGATTCCGACACCCTCGAGCACCGCGACCCCGGCGAGGGCGTAGACCGCGATGTGCAGTGCATCAGCCACGGGATCATCCTCGCAAAGGTCCTCCCGGGACCGGCACGCGCTCGGGTTGTCGTGCTCACAGGCAGTGTTTAGTGTTGAGACAGCCGGCCGCGGGTAGTGAGTCTCAAGGGAGCCGAGAAGGTGACTTTCGGGAGGTGCGGTCATGGCTGACAGCGACGGAGAACCGTCTGATTTGCTGGTCATCTTCGGGATCACCGGAGACCTGGCGCGCAAGATGACGTTCCGCGCCCTGTACCGGCTCGAGCGCCGCGACATGCTGGACTGCCCGATCATCGGCGTGGCCAGTGACGACATCTCCAAGGACAAGCTGCTCGAGCGCGCGCGCGATGCCATCGAGGGATCCGGGGAGAAGTTCGACGACGCGGTGTTCGCCAGGTTCGCCGACCGGCTGTCCTATCTGCACGGCGACGTGACCGACGAGAAGCTCTACGGCCGGCTTTCCAAGATGATCGACTCGGGCGCCCGTCCGCTGTTCTACCTGGAGATGCCGCCGTCGCTGTTCGCTCCGATCGTGGAGAACCTCGCGAATGCCAACCTGCTGGAGCATGCGCGGGTGGCGGTGGAAAAACCGTTCGGTCACGACCTGGAGTCGGCGCGCGACCTCAACGCCCGGCTGCGCGCGGTGCTCGACGAGGACCAGATCCTGCGGGTGGACCACTTCCTCGGCAAACAACCCGTCGAGGAATTGGAGTACCTGCGCTTCGCCAACCTCGGCCTGTCGAAGTTGTGGGACCGCGAAAGCGTCTCGGAAATCCACATCACCATGGCGGAGAGCTTCGGAGTCGACGACCGCGGCAAGTTCTACGACGCGGTGGGCGCGCTGCGCGACGTCGTGCAGAACCACCTGATGCAGGTGCTCGCGCTGGTCGCGATGGAACCCCCGGTCGGGCCCAGCGCCGACGACCTCAACGACAGGAAGGCCGAGGTGTTCCGGGCGATGCCGGCGCTGGACCCGCAGCGCTGCGTGCGTGGCCAGTACCGCGGCTACACCGACGTCGCGGGTGTGGCCAAGGATTCCAAGACCGAGACATTCGTCGCGCTGCGGACCGAGATCGACAACTGGCGCTGGTCCGGGGTGCCGATCTTCGTGCGCGCCGCCAAGGCGATGCCGACGACGGTCACCGAGGTCAGGATGTTCCTCCACCACGTCCCCGGCTGTCCGTTCCTGCCCAACGGCCGGCCGAACGAGCCCAACCAGATCGTGCTGCGCATCGATCCCGACCCGGGGATGCGGCTGAGTTTGTCCGCGCAAGTCGGCGACTCGTGGCAGGACGTTCACCTGGACTCGTCCTTCGCGCGCGACCTCGGCGAAGCGGTGCGGCCCTACGAACGCCTGCTGTACGCCGGGTTGATGGGAAACCGCCAGCTGTTCGCCCGGGAGGACGCCATCGAGCAGACGTGGCGGATCGTGCAACCCCTGCTCGACAAGCCCGGCCGGGTGCACCAGTACGACCGCGGCTCGTGGGGTCCCGAGGCGGCGCAGTCGCTACTGCATGGTCATCGCAGCTGGCAATCGCCGTGGCTGCCCGAAGGCTCGCAAGCATCGAACTAAGGAGAACCGGACACATGCAGCTTGGGATGATCGGCCTGGGCCGGATGGGCGCCAACATCGTCCGCCGCGTGACGAAGGACGGACACCAGTGCGTGGTCTACGACCACGATCCCGACGCGGTCAAAGCGCTGGCGGGCGAGGAGAACACCACCGGTGTGTCCTCCTTGAAGGAGCTTGCCGAGAAGCTCGACGCGCCGCGCGTCGTCTGGGTGATGGTCCCGGCCGGGACGATCACGACGGGCGTCATCGAGGAGCTCGCCAAGACGTTGGAGTCCGGTGACACCGTCATCGACGGGGGCAACTCGTACTATCGCGACGACATCGCGCACTCGAAGATTCTGTCGGACAAGGGGATTCACCTACTGGATTGCGGCACCAGCGGTGGCGTGTGGGGCCGCGAGCGCGGTTATTGCCTGATGATCGGCGGCGACGACGACGCGTTCGCGCGTGCCGAGCCGATCTTCGCCACCGTCGCGCCCGGCGTCGACGCCGCGCCGCGTACGCCGGGTCGTGACGGCGAGGTCGCGCAGCCCGAGAAGGGTTACCTGCACTGCGGGCCGTCCGGGGCGGGACACTTCGTCAAGATGGTGCACAACGGCATCGAGTACGGGATGATGGCCTCGCTCGCCGAAGGGCTGAACATCCTGCGCAACGCCGACATCGGCAAGCACATCCAGCAGGGCGACGCCGAAACGGCGCCGCTGTCGAATCCCGAGTTCTACCAATACGATTTCGACATCCCCGATGTCGCCGAGGTGTGGCGCCGCGGCAGCGTCATCGGGTCCTGGCTGCTGGACCTGACCGCGATCGCGTTGCACCAATCGCCCGATCTCAAGGAGTTCTCCGGGCGGGTCTCCGACTCCGGGGAGGGCCGCTGGACCGCGATCGCGGCGATCGACGAGGGAGTTCCCTCGCCGGTGCTGACCACCGCGCTGCAGTCCCGCTTCGCCTCGCGGTCTCTCGATGACTTCGCCAACAAGGCGCTCTCGGCGATGCGCAAGCAGTTCGGGGGACACGCCGAGAAGCCGGCGAACTAGCCGGGCGAAGCGGGTCGCCACGGGACCCGATCAGCGCTCGACGAAGGCCACCACGGCTTGGCTGAACGCGTCGTTGTCGTCCCCGGCCGCGGTGTGCCCGGCGTTGGACAGTTCGACGAACTCCGCGCCCGGCACCTGGGTGAGGAAGTGTTGCACGCCTTCGGGGCTGACAACGTCGGACAGCTTGCCACGGATCAACAAGATCGGGATCTCGAGGCTCGTCGCGGCCTCCTCGAACTTCTCGGTGCGCAGTTCCGGGTCGTCCCCGGGCTTGGTCATGAACGCCGGATCCCAATGCCAGTACCAGCGCCCGTCGCGCAGGCGAAGGTTCTTCTTGAGTCCCTCGGGGCTCCGCGGCCGGGTGCGGTACGGCAGGTAGGCGGCCACGGCGTCGGCGGCCTGCTCGAGCGACTCGAATCCGTCGATGCCGCTGACCATGAAGTCGCGGATGCGGGCGCTGCCGTTCTTCTCGAAGCGGGGCACGACGTCGACGAGCACCAGTCGGGTCACCCGATCGGGGCCGGCCCGGTGGGCGGCGAGGATGCCGGTCAGCCCGCCCATGCTGGCTCCGATCAGTGCGACGGGCCGGCCGATCGCGTCGAGGACCCGCATGACGTCGGCGGTCATGGTCTCGACGTCGTAGTCGGCGTCGGGGGCGCGGTCACTGTCGCCGTGGCCCCGCGAGTCCAGCGCGACGACGTGGAAGCCGTCGTCGGCCAGGATCTGGCCCGTGTTCTTCCAGGAGAACCGGTTCTGACCCCCGCCGTGCAACATCAGGATGGACGGCCGGTCGGCCGCGCCGGCGGCGCGGTTCCACTCGTCGGCGACCAGGGTGATCCCTCCGACACCGCGGAACTCGACCGTCTGGGGGTTGCTGCGCACGGTGCTCACGGGGGTTCCTCTTTCGTCGATCGTTCTCCGACGTTACCTAGGCGATCTATTCACCACGTGCGCTGCCCCCTCCCCGGCGGGGAGGCGGCGGAGTCGGTGGGCGGGCTCACCCGGTGAACCCAGCGGGTACGCCTCGCTCCCATCGCTCGAAAACGATTGCCGCCGTGACACTTTAGCGATTTCTACCCCCGGGTCGGTGCGCCCCGGACAGGCACGGGCTAGGTTGGTCCGTGCGGACGCGCCGAGCAGGGAGTGGACATGGCGGACGATGCTGAGCGGGTAGCCCGCCATGGGTGAACCGGGCTGGATCGATGTACCCGGTAGCGCCGGAGACCTGAAGGCCCTCACGTGGGGACCGCCGGACGCCCCGATCGCGTTGTGCCTGCACGGCTTCCCCGACACACCCTACGGGTGGCGCAAGATCGCGCCCCGCCTCGTCGAGTCGGGGTGGCGGGTGGTGGCGCCGTTCATGCGCGGGTATGCGCCCTCGTCGATTCCCACGGACGGCAGTTACCACGTCGGTGCGCTGATGGACGACGCCTTGCGGGTGCGCTCGGCCGCGGGCGGAACGGACCGTGACGTCGTGATCGGGCACGACTGGGGGGCGATCGCCGCGACCGGACTGGCCGCGATGCCCGACAGCCCGTTCGCGAAGGCGGTGATCATGTCGGTGCCCCCGGCGGCGGCGCTGCGCCGTCGCGCGGGCGCGGCCGAGGGCGCGCGGCTTGCCGTCCGCCTGCCGCGCCAGCTGATGCGCAGCTGGTACATCATGTACTTCCAATTGCCCTGGCTGCCCGAGCGTTCCGGGCAATGGGTGGTTCCGCTGCTGTGGCGGCGGTGGTCGCCCGGCTACCGCGCCGAGGAGGATCTGCGCCACGTCGACGCCGCGATCGGGACGGCGGAGAGCTGGCGGGCCGCGCTCGGCCCGTACCGGGCCACGATCCGCAATACCCGGCCGCCGGCGCGGTATGCTGAACTCAACCGCCTGTGGACCGAGGTGCCGGTCTTGCCGTGCCTGTACCTGCACGGCCGCGACGACGGCTGCATGACAGTGGCTTTCACGCGCTGGGCACAGAAGGTGCTGCCGGCGGGCAGCGAAGTCGGCATCGTCGAAAGCGCCGGACACTTCCTACAGCTCGAACAGCCGGACAAGGTCGGCGACCTGGTGCTGGCGTTCCTCGGCTCGCCCGACTGACGCCGTGGCCCGGGTCGCGGCGGCGCACCGGATGGCGGCCGTGGATGCGCAGTTCTACTGGCTGTCGGCCAAGGTCCCCAACGACGAGTTTCTGCTCTACGCGTTCGACGGCGTACCCGCCGACCGCGGGCGGGCGGTCGAGGAGGTGCTCGGGCGGGCCCGGGCGTGCCCCGACCTCGCGATGCGGGTCCGCGACGACAACCGGCTGACCTATCCGCGGTGGGTGCCGACGCCCGTCACGGTCGAGCAGGTCGTGTTCCGGGAGCCGGCGGATCCCGGCTGGCAGGGCTGCCTGACGGCCGTGGCCGGCCTCTTCCGCGACCAACTGGACATCCGCCGGATGGCGTGGCGGCTGCACGTGTTCACGCCGGTGCCGGGCATCCCCTTCGTCGATGGCGCGGGCACCGTCGCCGTCCTGCAGGTGCCCCACGCGCTGGCCGATGGAGCCCGGGGGGCGGCGCTGGCCGCGTGGCTGTTCGGCCGGCCGGACCCGGTGCCCGGCGTGCCCCGGCCACGGCCGGGTTGCCTGCCGCGCCGGGCCGCCGAGGCGGCCCTCGCTCACCGCCGCCTGGTGCGCGACACCCGGGCCGGGCTGTTGGTGCCGGGCGTCGGGCCGCGCCCGCCGCTGCCCACCAACGCCCGCCCGCACGGCGCCCACACGGTGCGCACGCTGGTGCGTCGCCGCGACCAATTGCCCGGTCCGACCGTCACCGTCGGCGTCCTCGCCGCCGTTGCCTCCGTTTTTGCCGAACTGTTCGGCGACGAAGCCACCTCGGCGGGGGCCGAGGTGCCGATGGGAAAGCCCACCGCACGAGAGGCGTACAACAACTTCGGCAACGTCGGGGTGGGGCTGTATCCGGCGCTCGATCGTGACGCGCGCGCCGAGCGGATTGCGACCGACCTGGCCAACGGGCGGCGCCGCTTCGGGCATCCGGCGACCCGCGCCGCCGACCGCGCGTTCGCCGCCGTGCCCGCAATCCTGCTGCGTTGGGGTGTCGCCCAGTTCGATGCCGATGTCCGGCCTGCGCAGGTGGCCGGCAACACAGTGGTGTCCAGCGTGCACCGCGGAGCGGCCGATCTGGGCTTCGGTGGCGCCGGGGTGGTGCTGACGGCCGGCTACCCCGCGCTGTCGCCGGTGATGGGGCTGACGCACGGGGTGCACGGCATCGGCGACACGGTGGCGGTCAGCGTGCACGCGGCGGCGTCGGCGGTGCCGGACATCGACAACTACATGCGACTGCTGGACGCGGCGCTGTGAGGCGCGCTTGTGTCATCCGATCCGACGCATGCTCTAGGTTTGCTCCTATGACTCCCTATGATGTCGGGTTGCTGATCCTGCGGCTGGTTCTGGGCGTGACGTTGGCCGCGCACGGTTACAACAAATTCTTCGGCGGCGGCCGCATCCCGGGCACCGCGCGCTGGTTCGAGAGCATCGGCATGAAGCCGGGCAAGTTCCACGCCACCGTGGCCGCGTCGACGGAGATGGCCGCCGGTCTCGGCCTCGCCGCCGGGCTGCTCACGCCGATCCCCGCGGCGGGATTCGTCTCGCTGATGCTCGTGGCGGCCTGGACCGTGCACCGTGCCAACGGCTTCTTCATCGTAAAGGAGGGCTGGGAGTACAACCTGGTGCTGGCGGTCAGCGCCGTCGCCGTGGCCACCCTCGGGGCCGGCAGGATCAGCCTGGACTGGCTGATCTTCGGGAAGAACTGGTTCGACGGATGGCAGGGACTGCTGATCTCGGTCGTACTGGGGCTCGCCGGGGCGATCGGCCAGCTGGTCATCTTCTACCGCCCGCCGGCCAAGCAGGCGGGATAGGCGATGGGGTGGCTTCGCGGCCACCAACCGATCGAGCCGGGCGGTAGCGCACCCGCGGGCGGCGCAAGGCTACCCGACCCTATCGCCGATCGTCAGGTTGGCGCTGAACAAACGGATGAAGATGACGGCGGGTCTGGTGGTCCGGTGTTCCGACTTCGCCGTCGATGTGTCGGCCCCGCAGGTAGTCGCCCTGCCACTCCACCTGCTCTCCCGCAGCGACGGCCGCCACCGCCCGGAGCTGCCCCTCCACGTCCCGGGGGCGCAGAAACGCCCTGTGCTTGCGTTCCAGGTCCTCGTCGGACTCGACGCGCCTGAGTTCGGGTGCGAACTCCTCGAGCTCGCCGCGGCGTTGCGGCACGATCATGCAGATCGGCTCGTCGACCTCGAATCGCACCGGCATCATCTTGCGGGTCAGCTTCCAGCTCATGCTGAAACTTGCGCTCGCCCAGTCGGTTTCGACCACGCCCTCTAGCGGGCATACAGCGTCCTTCGGAGAGTTCGCCGGCCCGCGGACCAAGAGGTTGTAGCCCGGCGGTGTGCGAAACAGTATCGGCAGATGGAAGCTGAGGATGCCGTTACCGAAATGGCTGACGGGCAGGAAATGGTCGGTGTCGCGCTTGTCCGGCGCGATGAGCACGTCCACGCCGTCCTCCTGTCCAATCCACGTGGCGGTGAAGGCGCACCGATTGCGCAGCACCCAGCCGCTCTGGTTGGCAATGAGCATCGGCAGACACCGATTTGGCCACCCCGTACGTAGCTCCGACATCTTCGACATCCACGCCCGGTCGCTCGGTGCCGGCGTAATCCGCGGGGCGTCATCGCGGGTGATGTATCCGACCAGCGGGTAGGCCGGCTTGTCGGACTGGTCACTCATCGGATCCTCGATTCGTTGGTGACCCCCGTGCGCGGGCTTACTGCGCCCTTGTCACGCAGAACATAGCGCACGTCATGCCGTGCGGGGACGGCCGTTAACGGGCCTAACGACAGTTCGCTCCCTGAACCGCGGGGCGGTGTCAAGCCATCGACCATTGCGGCGCGGCCGCGGACCGGCACGATTCCGCAGGGTTTCCCGCTCCGCACGGCTCGAGGCGCTGTTCGCCCGATTTGCCGAGATGCCGGATCGGCGTCGTGGCGAGACTCGGCGGGATTTTTGCTCGCGATGCTGTCGAAGTGCGGGCAGGGCCCCTTTGTTACGGCAAAGTTGCCGAATCGCGGGGTAACGCGCCGTGTGATAGACCATCACCGTTGCCGACACGGGTCGGCAAACGGTGAGGAGCGTAATGATGGCTATCGCTCGGCGTTTCGCCGCAACCGCGATGTTCGTCGGTCTGGCTGCCGGTGCACCCGGCACGGCGTGGGCTGACACGCCGACGATGGACGGCAGCTACACCCTGACCTCGACGACGCCTTCCGGTGGAACGCTCACCACCAGTTGGACCGTCAACTCCTGTGGCGACGGATGCGTCTGGATCAAAGCCGGAGCCGGGGGCGGGCCGGCGCGCCTGGTCGACGGCCAGTGGGTGATGGACACGATGAACAACATCAGCTGCGCGGACGGCAGCTACATCCAATACGGCGCGAACTCCCACATGACGTGGGATCCCACCACGCTGACCGGTACGGCTGACCACACCTACCTGGTGCCGGCCTGCGGCCGGCCGGCGGGATACACGCAGACCGACAAGATCTCGATCAGCCAGACGCCGTCATCGTCGTCGTCGCCATCGTCGTCGTCGCCCTCTTCCTCCTGATGCCCGGCGTCAGGGCGTAGATCTGGCACTGCCCTAACCACGCGCCGTCGCGGCACGACCCCCACCGACGACGACGCCGGGAGTAGGTCGTCAACGCCGAACGCGTCGCATACTCTGCGAGCAGTGTTGACGCATACGGTTCGGACGCGGCGCAGCTCCGAGGACTTCCCGCGCCGCGACCACCTGGCCGCCAAGATCGCCGAGGTGGCCGCCGACCCGGTCGCGGTCGAAGCGGATGTCGCCGAGATGGTGGCGAACCGGATCATCGACAACGCCGCCGTGAGCGCCGCGGCGGTGCTGCGCCGCCCGGTGGCGGTGGCCCGGCGGCAGGCGATGGCCCACCCGGCGCGCCCGGGCGCGAGCGTCTTCGGCGTCGCGGGCACCTATTCGGCGGAATGGGCGGGCTGGGCCAACAGCGTCGCGGTGCGCGAACTCGACTTCCACGACACGTTTCTGGCCGCCGAGTACTCCCACCCCGGCGACAACATCCCGCCGCTGGTGGCGGTCGCGCAGCAGCTGGGAGTGCCGGGCGCCGACCTGATCCGCGGCCTGACAACCGCTTACGAAATCCAGATCGACCTTGCCCGCGGAATTTGCCTGCATGAGAACAAGATCGACCACGTCGCCCATCTGGGCCCGTCGGTGGCCGCCGGCATCGGGACGATGCTGCGGCTCGATGTCGAGACCATTTACCAGGCGGTCGGGCAGGCGCTGCACCTGACCACGAGCACCCGCCAATCGCGCAAAGGCCTGATCTCCAGCTGGAAGGCGTTTGCGCCGGCGCACGCCGGGAAGGTCGCCGTCGAGGCGGTCGATCGGGCGATGCGCGGCGAGGGGTCCCCGGCGCCGATCTGGGAGGGTGAGGACGGCGTGATCGCCTGGCTGTTGGGCGGTCCCGAACGCGAGTATCGCGTGCCGCTGCCCGCGCCGGGGGAACCCAAGCGCGCGATCTTGGACAGCTACACCAAGGAACACTCCGCGGAGTACCAGAGCCAGGCGCCGATCGACCTGGCCCGCCGGCTCCGCGAGCGTATCGGCGATCTCGGACAGGTCGCGGCCATCGTGCTGCACACCAGCCACCACACCCACGCCGTGATCGGCAGCGGCTCGCGGGATCCGCAGAAGTACGATCCGGACGCGTCGCGCGAGACGCTCGACCACTCGCTGCCCTACATCTTCGCCGTCGCGCTGCAGGACGGGAGCTGGCACCACGAGCGGTCCTATGCGCCCGAGCGGGCGCACCGGCCCGACACCGTCGAGCTGTGGCGCAAGATCTCCACCGTCGAGGACCCCGAGTGGACCCGTCGCTACCACTCGAGCGATCCGGCCGAGAAGGCGTTCGGGGCGCGCGCCGAGGTGCGGCTCACCAGCGGAGAGACGATCTGCGACGAGCTGGCGGTGGCCGACGCGCACCCTTTGGGCGCTCGGCCTTTTCGGCGCCGTGAGTACGAGGACAAGTTCACCGGCCTCGCCGCCGGCGTCGTGGCCCCGGCTGAGCGGGCGAGGTTTCTGTCCGTCGTGGACTCGCTGGCCGAGCTGGGCGCCGGCGCCCTTCACGCGCTCAACATCGAGGTGGAGCCGCGGGTGCTGCAGAAGGCACCGGCGATCCCGCCGGGGATCTTCGGCTGACCGCCTGGGCGTTCGCGGCGTCCCGGGACGTCACCGGCGGGCAAAACGCTGTTCGCCCCAAGCGGCCCGTTTGTCTAGAACAGGTTCTAATCTGTCAAACCATGGGATTCCTGAAGCCGGAGCTGCCACAGCTCGACATGGTCGAGTGGAACAAGGGCACCCGGAGCGAGAAGATCCGGCCGATGGCCAAGCACTGGGCCGAGGTGGGCTTCGGCACGCCCGTCGCGTTGCATCTGTTCTATGTCGTCAAGATTCTTCTCTACATCGTGTTCGCATGGTTGTTCGCGTCGGCGACCAAAGGGCTCGGCGGGATCACGAACGTCGCGTCGTGGTGGTCGGAACCGATCGTCTTCGAGAAGGTCGTGCTCTACACGATGCTGTTCGAAGTCGTCGGGCTCGGCTGCGGCTTCGGGCCGTTGAACAACCGGTTCTTCCCGCCGATGGGGTCGATCCTGTACTGGATGCGGTTCGGCACCATCCGGCTGCCACCGTGGCCGGACCGGGTGCCGTTGACGAAGGGCACCAAGCGCACCCCGATCGACGTCGCGCTCTACGGGCTGCTGGTGCTGGTGATCCTGCGGGTCTTGTTCTCCGACGGCACCGGTCCGGTGCCCGAGCTGGGCACCACCGTCGGGCTGCTCCCGTCCTGGCAGATCGCGCTGATCCTGGTGATCCTCGGCGTGCTCGGCCTGCGCGACAAGGTGATCTTCCTGGCCGCCCGCGGCGAGGTCTACGCGACCATGGCGGTCACCTTTCTGTTCGGCGGGGCCGACGTGATCGTCGCGTCGAAGGTGGTGTTCCTGGTCATCTGGATGGGCGCGGCGACCTCGAAGCTCAACAAGCACTTCCCCTTCGTGATCTCGACGATGATGTCCAACAACCCTCTGGTGCGACCCCGATCGCTGAAGCGGCGTTTCTTCGAGAAGTTCCCCGACGACCTGCGGCCCGGCCGGCTTTCCCGCGTGGTGGCACACGTGAGCACCGCCATCGAGATGCTGATCCCGCTGGCGCTGTTCTTCTCTCGCGGCGGCTGGCCCACCACCGTGGCCGCGATCGTGATGGTGTGTTTCCACCTGGGCATTCTGGTGTCGATTCCGATGGGGGTCCCGCTGGAGTGGAACGTCTTCATGATCTTCGGCGTGCTGTCGCTGTTCGTCGCCCACGCCCGGCTCGGGCTGGCCGACCTGAAACACCCGATACCGGTGGCGATCCTGTTCGTCGTGATCGCCGGAATCGTCGCGCTGGGCAACATGTTTCCGCGCAAGATCTCGTTCCTGCCCGGCATGCGGTACTACGCCGGGAACTGGGACACCACGCTGTGGTGCATGAAGCCGTCGGCGACCGACAAGATCACCCGCGGCATCGTGGCGATCGCGAGCATGCCCCAGGCTCAGCTCGAGCGGTTCTACGGCAGCCCCGAGGCCGCGCAGATCCCGATCTACATGGGGTATGCGTTCCGCGGGTTCAACACCCACGGCCGGGCCCTGTTCACGTTGGCGCACCGCGCCATGGCGGGGCACAACGAGGACGACTACGTCATCACCGACGGCGAACGGATCTGCAGCACCGCCATCGGCTGGAACTTCGGCGACGGCCACATGCACAACGAGCAGCTGATCTCGGCGCTGCAGAAGCGCTGCCACTTCGAGCCGGGGGAGGTGCGGGTGGTCCTTCTCGACGCGCAGCCGATCCACAAGCAGACCCAGGCCTACCGGCTGGTGGACGCGGCGACCGGCGAATTCGAGCGCGGGGTGGTCAGAGTCGCCGACATGGTGACCCGGCAACCGTGGGCGGACGACGTCCCGGTCGAGGTGCTGTCCGACTCGAACGGTTAAGCGCCCGCCCGGACCTCCTGCGCGGCGGCGACCATGTTGCGCAGCGACTCTGCCTTCTCGTCGGCGGACGGCACCCGCGGCTCAGCTGGCCAGCGCCTCGGCGATGGGGATGTCGCCGTTGTTGAAGTCGATGGTCCGCGCGATCGTCGAGTCGTCCGCCAGCGTCGCGGCCACGACACTCGCTACGTCGGCCCGCGATACCTTGCCCTCACCCTCGCCCAGCATGATCTGGCCGGTCGGTGCGTCCAGGGTCAGGCGGCCGGGCCCCAGGATGGTCCACTGCAGATCGCTCGCGCGCAGGTGCGCATCCGCGGCCGCCTTGGCTTCGGCATAGGGAAAGAACGAATCATCCTGCGGCACCTCGTGATCGGGACCCGCGCCGAAATACGACACCATCACGAACCGCCGCACCCCGGCCCGCTCCGCGGCGTCGATCACCCGGATCGCCGCGTCGCGGTCGACGGCGTACGTCCGGGCCGGGTCACCGCCGCCCGCGCCGGCGGCGAACACGACCGCGTCGTGACCGGCGAGCAGCCCGGCCAGGGCGTCGGTGTCCATCTGCTCGATGTCGGCCACCACCGGGTTGGCACCGGTGGCCGCGACGTCATCGGAGTGGTCGGGATTGCGGAAAACGGAGCTCACGTCGTCGCCGCGCCGGGTCAGGATGGGTGCCAGCTGCAGCGCGACCTTGCCGTGGCCGCCGATGATGACGATACGTGCCATGCCCCTGACGTTACCGTCGCCGTAGTTCGACGGTGACCCGCCGTCAGAGCTTGACGCGCCCCATGATGATGTCGATGATCGGCTTTCCCGGCGGGTAGGCGTTGGTCAGCGAGGCCATCGTGTGTCCGTAGTCGACCAGCAGCGTGATCCCATTGATGCCGAAGGCGGCGGCGCTGTTCAGGAACGCCATCACGTCGCCCATCTGCTCCGGGGTGTGCACCTTGGAGCCGGTTTCGTCGCGGTAGTCCTGGGCGAAGGTGAGCCACAGGTCGGCGTTCGACTGGGCCAGCGGCGTGTCGGTGGGACCCGGGCAGATCGCGTTGATCCGGATGCCCTTCTTCAGCAACGGGTAGCCCTGGGTAGCGACATAGGCGTTGACGACCTTCTTGGAGAAGCCGTAGTGGATGATTCCCTCGGCCTCGTGCGCCTTGACCCATTCCTGGGCCGACGCGAAGTCCGGTGTGGCGAGGAACTCGGTCAAAAGTTCCAGGTCGTTTTCCCAGCCCATGCCGGCGACGGAGGAGATGAAGCAGATCGCGGAGCCCGAGGGCAGGTGGTTCTTCTCGATGAGTCGCTCGATGAGGTGCCGGTGGCCGAGGAAGTTGATCGCCATCAGGTCCGTGGTCCCGTCGGCGATGCCGGCGGCCGAGAACACGGCGTGGACCGGGCCACCCAGCTGCTCGAGCGCGGCGTCGATGGATGCGGTGTCGCGCAGGTCGACCTGGATGGATTTGGCGACGTCGTAGTTCACCGGCGCGTAATCCATCACGATCACCTCGGCGCCGAGCTCGGCCGCCGACTTGGCCGCGGCGGCGCCCATGCCGGTGGCGCCACCGACGACGAGAGCCCGCTTGCCGTCGTAGCGCAACCGATCGACAATGGTCATGAAAATCCCCTTCTCGATAACTGCCAACGCGGTTCTGGTTGCCCAACTGTATGGGTAACAGTTATTTGGTTCAATACCTACCTGCCCCGGACCGCGACGCCGCGCAGGACGGTGTCACGGGCATGAAGGAGCGCCGCGCGCGTGCCCACTGCGCCCAGGATGTTCTCCGGGATCCACTGCAGGGCGATGACGCACCGGGCCAGCATCGCGGTCGACGGTGCGTCGACGCCTATCTCTCCGGATTTGATCGCCTCGGCGAGAAGCGATTTCATCTGCCGGAGTCGCGTGGCATACAACCAGCCGGGGTTGGGTGTGTCCGGCGGCGACTGACGCATCCAGGCGAGCTGAATCCTGAACTCGTCGGAGAACCGGTCGAGCGCGTTGACGTTGACCCAGCTGAGCGCGTCCAACTTCTCGATGGGGGTGGCCTCCGAGCGCAGGACGTTCACCCAGCCCGCCTCGACCTTGCGCCCGAAGGACTCCATGATCGACGCGAGCAGTTCGTCCTTCGAACCGATGACCCGGTAGACGGTTCCGGTGCCGAGGCCGGCCGCGGACGCGATGTCCCTGACGGTCGTGACCTCGTAGCCCTTGCGGCCGAACTCCGCGCGAGCCACCGCGCGCACGTGCGCCGCCTTGTCGCTGGGGTCGGCTTCGCTGTCGTCTTCCCACGCGGCGATGACGTCGTTGGCGGCGGTGAAGGCGGGGGAGCGGTCCAACGCCGAGTCGGTAGGTGGCCGAGTTGCCAGCCCCTGCAACATGATTCGGCACAGCAGTTCGGCGACCTGGTCGGGTGGGGCGTTGTGGCGCATCACGGCCAGGCCGACCTGAAGCATCGTCTGGAAGATGCGGTCGGCCAGGATGGGAAGATCGACGTCGGCCTTGAGGTAACCGCTCCACCGTGCGGCGCGCAGGGTCTGCAACATGGCCTGCTGGATTGCCGTCGGCTGCTGCCGGGCCAGCTTGACCAGCTCCGGATCCGAGCTCGGCCCCTCGTAGAACGACATCTGCATCGCCGCGCCGTGCTGGACGGCGCAGCGCGCGATCGCCGAGCCGAGCTCGATGATCTTGTCGGAAACGCCTCGCGCGTCGGCCTCGTCCAATCTGGACAGGGCGGCCCGGCCGATCCGGTCCATGTCCTCCTGATACCGGTGGCTCAGCTCGACGAGGATCGCCTCTTTGGATTCGAAATGATGATAGAGGCTGCCCGGCAGGATGCCGGCGGCGTCCGCGATCTCCTGCAGCGAGGTCCGCAGTCCGGACGAGGCGATCAACGACGCAGCGGTCTCGAGGATCTCGGTGCGCCGCGTCCCGGAATCGAGCGCGTCGACGGCTCGCGACGACCTGGCGCCGGCCATGGCTAGCGGGGCGCGCAACTGGACGACTGCGGAGTCGCGGCCATGCGCATTCGTCCTTTCGCCGAACCAAATGTTTGTTAAAGGCTATCAGACCGTCCGCAGAGAACGCGCTGCACAGCGCGGTGATCACCCAGCATAGAACGCGGGGCCGTCCCAGCCGTCGCGTGCGACCAGCTCATCGACGGAAGCGCCGCGACGCCGGATGGAAGCTTCGACCGGCCCGCAGTAGGTAGGCCTCGCGGTACAGCCCGGCGATCTCGGCGCGCAGCGCGGGGTCCGAGCAGGTACGCGATGTCCATCACCGACGACCTCTGCTGGCAAGGCGCGCACCGAGTTCGCTGAGGTAGCGGTCCGGACCGCCGCGCAGTGCGCTCCAGCTCAGCAGGCGCTTGAGGTAGAGATGAGCGTCGTGTTCCCAGGTGTAGCCGACACCGCCCAGCACCTGGATGGCGGTGTCTGCGACGGTGGCCAGCCGCCCGGCGAACGCCTTCGCGCGAAGCGCGGACAGGTGGCGCTCGTCGGGATCGGCATTGTCGGCCGCCCACAGCGCGTGGATCACACCGCTGCGGGCCAGCTCGACGGTCTCATACATGTCCACACACAGATGTTGGACCGCCTGGAACGAGCCGATCGGCTGACCGAATTGCTTTCTGGTTTTTGCGTATTCGACGGCGAGGTCCATGACGGCACGCGCAGCGCCGAGCGCGTCGGCGGCGGTCGCGATCAGCGTGTCGTCGATTACCGCGGCGACATCTTCGGGGGACACCGTGCCGAGTCGCCGCGCAAGTGCCGCGTCGAAGGCGATGCGGAACTGCTTACGGGTCCGGTCGATACCAAGCTCGGGCGCCACCGAGACCCCGGACGAGCCGTGCTGCACCGCGAAAAGCTTTGTGCCGTCGCCATCCTCGGCCAGCACCAGGAGTATGTCGGCGGCAGCCGCATCGGGCACTCCCCCGACCTCGCCGCGTACAACGAAGTCGTCACCGTGCGGATCAACGGAAGCGTCGTAGGAACCGGGGAAGCAGACCGTGGCGATGGTGCCGCCGTCCGCGATCCCGCTCAACAGCTCGCCTGCGGATTCACCGTCGCTCAGCCGGGTCAGTGCCCGCGTGGCGGCCACCGCGGTCGACAACCACGGCCCCGGATGCAGCGCGGCGCCCAGCTCTTCGGCGACGACGCCCGCCTCGACCATCGTCATGCCGGCCCCGCCGAGTTCCTCCGGCACCAACAGCCCGGTCGTTCCGAGGTCGGCGAGGCCGCGCCACACCGCTTCGGTGATGCCGGTCGGATCGTCGAGCAGCGGTCGCACGTGGCCTGAGACCGACGCCTTCTCGGTGAGGAAGCGCCGCGTGGTGTCGCGCAGGGCGACTTGTTCGTCTGTGAGCTCGAGGTTCATTTTCGCGGCAATCCGAGTACGCGTTGCGCCGTGATGTTCTTGTTGATCTGGCTCGTGCCGCCCGCGATGGTCAGTGACCGCGACGTCAGACGGTAGTTCGCCCACGGGGCGTCCGCGCCGCTGGTGCCCAGCACGTCGAAGGCCAGGGCGGCCAGGGCCTGCCCGATCTCGCCCCACACGGTCTTGGCGAGGCTGGCCGAGCCCAGAGCGTCTGCGCCGTGCAGCGTCGCCGAGATCGACCGCTGGCACAGGACTTCGAGATACTTGATGCGGAGCGCGATTTCGCCGAGGCGCCGCAGTGTCACCGCGTCGTCGAGGGCGTCGGTGTGTGCGGCGATGTCGTCGACCAGTTCTTCGAGCCTCACCTGCATCTCCGCGTACAAGCGGGCCGCTCCTGCGCGCTCGTGGCTGAGCGTGGTGGTGGCGACGTGCCAGCCGGCGTTCAGCGGCCCGAGCAGCGCGTCCGCCGGCACGCGCACGTCGTGAAAGAACACCTCGGCGAAATCGGCGTCGCCGTTGAGCGTGACCAGCGGGCGGGCTTCGATGCCGGGAAGCGTCATGTCGACGATCAGGCAGGAGATGCCCTTGTGCTTCGGCGCGTCGGGATCGGTGCGCACGTAGAGCTGGCACCAGTCCGCCCGGTGCCCGAGCGAGGTCCAGATCTTCTGGCCGTTGACGACGAAGTCGTCACCATCGCGCGCCGCTCGGGTGCGCAACGCCGCGAGGTCGGATCCGGCTTCGGGCTCCGACATGCCTTGGCACCAGATGTCATCGGCGCGCATCATGCGGGGGAGCAGCCTGAGCTTCTGATCTTCGGTGCCGTACTGCATGATCGCCGGCGCGATGTTGTTCAGCCCAATGACGTTGAGCGGCATGGGTGCTCGGGCGCGCGTGGTTTCCTCGGTGTAGACCAGTTGCTCGAGAACGGTCGCGCCGCGGCCACCGTATTCGCGGGGCCACGAGACGGCGGCCCAGCCCGCGTCGGCCATCAACGCGTTCCACGCGCGCAGCATCTCGAAGGTGGCGTCGTCGCGGCCGGCGGACCGGCGCGCCGCCACCAACTCCGGGGTCAGATTGGCGGACAGCCAGTCACGCAGCTCGCCGCGGAACTTTTCCACTTCGGGTGGGTAGGAGAAATCCACTTGCCTATTCTCTAGCCTCGGCTCATCTGGTCAACAGCGCGTGTGTAGCGGCGCGGCGCCGCGAGCGACCTCGCCCGCCGATTGACTGCGCTGAAACCGGACTCTACGGTGGAACAGATATTTGGTCAACGAGGACGACGGTCGGAGGCGAGCGTGCCAGGCGACGTTCTTGGCGACCGGTTGCAGGCCCTCCGGATGTTCGCATCGGCACTCGCGGGCCAACCCGTGACGGTCGCAGAGCTACAACCGGGTGAGCCTGCTTGGACGGACGGCCAGACGATCTATGTCGATCTCGGCACCGCAGACCACGCCACACCCGAAGCCCTCAGAACTGTCGCCGTGCAAGCCTGCATGATCGCCGCGGGCAGCTTGGATCCCGACGTGCTGCGCCCGCTGGTCCGACACCCCCGGCTGGCCAGGCGCTACCTGGCGGTCGAGGCGCACCGCGCCCTGGTCGGCAATAGCGGTTTGCTGCCAGCCAGTTTGGCCACGGCGGGCAACCGGGACATTGCGAGTCGCAGCACCTCGCCCGCCGCCTCCCTGAAAATTGCCCAGGGGCGCGCCGCAATCGACGGGCCGCCGACGGAATTCGGTGTGATCCGTGCCGCGAAGGCGTTGGCCGCCCGCTCTCGAGCGACACCGCGCGACGCGGCTGCGGCCGGACACATCCCGCGGCGCGACGGCGGGAAGGAACTCGAAGAACTCGACGACGGCGGGGTCGACGACTCCGACGATCCGGACCTGTTCACCAGCGCGGTCGGTGGGGGCGGTTTCATCGGCAAATGGCTGAACAAAATGCTGTCGTCCGCGCGTAAGACCGGCAGCGGCGGCGGACCGCCCGGTGCGGATGCCCCGACGCATCGGACGAATTCCGCAACGCGCGGGCCGCACGCGGTGACGTCACTGGCTTCCCCCTCGATCGCGGACGGCACCGATCAAGAGCTCGCCGCCCCGGACGGCGTGACGTATCCGGAATGGGAGGCGGCGCGCAAGAGGTACCGGCCCGCGTGGTGCACCGTGCGCGAGGTCGAGCCGAAGATCAGGTCTTTCTCTTTTGGGGCGAGCCCGCCATTCGACGGCGCGATCGGCCTGCGGCGCCCGCTGGCACGCCTGGGGATGGGCCTGCATCGCCGCCGTCGCCAATCGCAGGGCGACGACGTCGACATCGACGCGGCAGTCGAAGCCCGCGTCGAGGTGCTGGCCGGGTCAGTGCCGGACGAGGCGTTCTATCTCGACAGCCTGCGGCGCCGGCGCGACCTGTCCGTGCTGCTGCTCATTGATGTTTCGGGCTCGGCGGCAGAGCCCGGAACCGTGGGGCGCACGGTCCACGAACAGCAACGTGCCGCGGTCGCAGGCCTCGCCGTGGCCCTGCACGACCTCGGTGACCGAGTCGCGCTGTACGCGTATTACTCGCAAGGCCGTCGCGCGGTGAGCATCGTGCCCGTCAAACGATTCGACGACCACCTCGACTCCCAGGTCATGAGGCGGCTGAACAGCCTGGAACCAGGGGCGTACTCGCGCCTCGGGGCGGCCATCCGGCACGGCTCGGCGGTTCTGGAAGCACGGGGTGGTACGTCGCGGCGGCTGCTGGTGGTGCTCTCCGACGGGCTCGCCTACGACCACGGATACGAGCGGGCCTACGGCGCGGCGGACGCGCGCCGCGCCCTGACGGAGGCCCGTCGCCGTGGCACCGGCTGCGTGTGCCTGACGATAGGCGCGGGCACCGACGTGCAATCGGTGCGCAGAGTCTTCGGTAGCACCGCGCACGCGACGATCGCGCGCCCCGATCAACTTGCCGGCGTGATCGGACCGCTGTTCCGGTCGGCGCTGCGCTCGGCAGAAGTCCGCCGGAAGGTGTCGTGATGAATGCCTGGTCGCGCGGACATCGCTGGGCAGGAACGCAATTGGATTATCGGTGCGCCGGGCGAGCCCGCCGGCGTGCTTGAAACAAACATCTGTTCACAGATAGGCTCCGAGTAAGCGGACGGGAAGCCATGGCGAGGGAGTCCCGGCTTGCGGTCCGAAACGGCGCTTCGTCCAGGAAGGGCGGAAGGGGAGAAGTGCGGCCCTACTACCAGGCGATCGGCAGCGAAGAGGCGGTCTTCAAGGCGGCCTATCGTCAGGGGCTGGCACTCGTCCTGAAGGGCCCGACGGGTTGTGGCAAGACCCGTTTCGTCGAGGCGATGGCCCACGACCTCGGCCGCCAACTGATCACGGTCGCCTGCCATGACGACCTGACCACGGCCGACCTCGTCGGCCGGTATCTGCTGCAGGGTGGCGAAACGGTGTGGGTGGACGGTCCGTTGACCCGGGCGGTGCGCGAGGGGGCGATCTGCTACCTGGACGAAGTGGTGGAAGCCCGGCAGGACACCACCGTCGTGCTGCACCCGCTCGCGGACCATCGCCGGCAGCTGCCGATCGAGCGGCTCGGTGTCACGTTGGACGCCGCACCCGGATTCGGGCTGGTGGTGTCGTACAACCCCGGTTATCAAAGCGTCCTGAAGGACCTCAAGGATTCGACCCGACAGCGGATGGTGGCCATCGAATTCGGTTTCCCCGCAGCGGACGTCGAGGAGGGCATCGTTGCCCACGAAGCGGGCGTCGACGCCGCCACCGCAACGGAGCTGGTGCGTTTCGGGCGGGCGATCCGCAGGCTGGAAGCCGGCGGGCTGCGTGAGGTGGCGTCGACCCGCGTGCTGATCGCAGCGGGGAGGCTCGTCGCCGAGGGGCTGAGCATGCGGGAGGCGGCCCGGGCCGCGATCGCCGGACCGCTCACCGACGACGTGGCGGTGGGCAAGGCGCTGGGGCAGATGATCGACATCTACCTGGGGGATGCGGCGGGATGATTGACGGTGCGTGCCGCCGTCGCTAGTGTCTGAACAAATATTAGGTTTTCTCGGTGTGCGCCCGTGTGCTGGCCCGCCGGGAGGTCGGAGGTCGAGTGTCCTACGAAAGCAGTGCGGAGCCGATCAAGATCGGCTACCTGATGGATTTCACCCTTCCGCCGGGCTTTCCCGACGAATTGCAGGCGAGCTTCACCCGCTGTTTCGACCTCATCTTCGAGGAGGCCGTCGCGCAGGGCGTCATCGATCGCCCGGTGCAGATGATCTACCGCGAGGTGGAGGGACTGCCCAAGGGATCGGTAAAGGCGGTGATCGACGCCTTCGGCGAGCTTGTCGACGACGGCTGCCTGGTGGTCTTCGGGCCGCATATCACCGACAACTGCGTCCCCACCCGCGAGGCGATCGAGGAGCGGTTCAAGGTCCCGGCCATCAGCGTCACCGGCACCGACGATTGGCTGGGCGAATGGACATTCGCGTTCCCGCAGGGCTCCATGACCGATGAGCCGATCTTCATCGCGGACCTGGTCGCCAAGCGGGGGCTGTGGGAGATCGGGGTCCTGGTGGAGCAGAACCTGATTGGCGAGAGCTATCTCAAGAACTTGCGCGGTGCCTGTCGGCGCAACGGGATTCGCATCGTTGCGGAGGCGCCGATCGCCCAGACGGCGCAGGACATCAACGAAGCCGTGCGAACCCTGCACGATGCGAAAGCGCAAGCCATCGTCCATCTGGGTTTCGGCTTCGGGATCGTGTTCATCAACCCGGCGCTGCAGGCCGTCGATTGGGATCCGCCGCGCTTCACCACGACGGCCTTCCAGAACGCGTGGGTGAACCCGATCATGTGGGACGCGTTCATGGGCTGGATCGGCGTCGACCAGTACGACGAGGCCAACAAGGCCGGCCAGGACTTCCTGGACCGTTACGCACAGAAGTACGACGGCAGCCGCCCCGAATATTGCGTCTCGGTGGTGAACCGCGATGTCGCCGCCACACTGGTGCGCGCGTTCGCCGACGCTCACCCGCTCAGCCCGCGTGGGGTCAAGGAGGCGCTGGAGCGGGTGAAGATGATGCCCGCCGCTTCGGGCTCCCCGGGCACCCGCGTGTCGTTCGGCAAGTGGACCCGCCGGGCCTGGATGGGCGCCGGCTATCTGGTGGCGCGCAACCTCGACGCCGACGGGACCAACTCGCACTTGGTCGATCGGTTCGGAGAGTGAGGCCGTGAAGGCAATGAGTACCGGTCAATCCACATCGCTTGGCGCACAGGAGAAGTCGGCGTCACCGCAACGAAAGGACAAGCGTGGCTGGGGCGGCTGGGTCGCCGGCGCCGCCCTGGCGGCGTTCGCGCTCTTCTTCATCGCGAACTGCCGTGTCGCCCTCGATCCCCGCGTCGCCAACCCGAATGTGCGGGGCCGGCCGCGCCCGGTGAGGTTCATGTTCGGGCTGGACTACATCACCTTCCTGGACGCCGCCACGGTGGTGGCGCTGATCACGCTGTTGGTCGTCTTCATCAGAGGCTGGCGACGCAATCCCGGTAGCCCGGTGATGTTGATGTTCCTGTGTACGACGCTGATCGTGTGGCAGGACCCGATCATGAACTGGGCGCCCTTCGCCGTCTACAACCCCGATCTCGTCCACTGGCCGGAGTCATGGCCGCTGGTGTCGCTGTCGCCCACCGTCGAACCATTCGTGGTCTTCGGTTACGTGATGTTCTACTTCGGCCCGTACTTCCCGGCGATCTGGATCCTGCGCAAGCTGCAGGCGAAGTACGGACCCGCGGGCTATGTGTCGCGGCATCCCCTGGTCAGCCTCGGTCTGACCACGCTGGTGATCGGTTTCATCTTCGATGCGTTCCTGGAAAACATTCTGATCCACTGGGGCATGTACATCTACTCCCAGGTGATCCCCTGGGGCTCGGTGTTCACCGGCACGACCTTCCAGTTCCCGCTGATCTGGGAGTCGTTCTCGGTGTGCTTCGTGATGGTGCCCGCCGCGATCCTGTGCTACCGCGACGACACCGGAAAGTCGGTGGCCGAGAAACTGGCAGCCAAAGCCAAGATCTTCCCGGGAAAGCCGGTGCTGGGCACCTTCCTGGTGATGTTCGTGATCATCAACGTCTCCTACTTCGCCTACGGCGCCTGGTTCGCCGTCATCAAGATCAGCCACGCGGCCACCTCGGTGGCCTGCCCGTGGCCGTATCCGGAAGCCAAAGTGTATGACCCGCAAGGGTATTACGAGGAGGCGGGCGCGCCGGGCCCGTACTCCGTCGGAATCTGGTCGACCTGGGCGAGCGGGGAGCCGAACGGGCGGCCGCACGTTCAACCACCACCGCCGGGCGAAGGCCCCTGTGCGACTTTCAATTCCGGCAACAATGGCTGAGCCCCGCACCGTCGTCATCACCGGCGCGTCCCGCGGTCTGGGCTTCGCCTCGGCCGTGCGGCTCTACCGCGAGGGCTGGCGGGTGGTTGCGGCGATGCGCACACCCGATGAGGGAATGCCGCGACTGCGCGAGGCGACCGGCGCGGCCCCAGCCGACGATCGACTGATCGGCGTGCAGCTCGACCTGGTCGATGGCGCGTCGGTGGCCGCGGCGGCCAAGACCATCGAGGACGCCGTCGGAGCGCCGTACGCGATCGTCCACAACGCGGGTATCTCTGCCGTCGGCATGGTAGAGGAGACCGATACGGCGTTGTGGCAGAACATGTTCGCCACCAGCGTCCTGGGGCCGGTCGAACTCACCAAGGCCCTCCTGCCGTCGATGCGGGCGGCGGGTGAGGGCCGCATCGTGCTGGTGTCCAGCGCGGCCGGGGTGCGGGGTCAGCCCGCCACGGCGCCTTACTCGGCGGCCAAGGGGGCGTTGGAGCGGTGGGGCGAGTCGTTGGCATGCGAGATCGCGCCCTTCGGGCTCGGCGTCACCGTGCTGGTGGCCGGCACCTACGACACGGAAATCATCACCGACGCGGGCACCACCGACAATCGCGACCTCGCCGGCCCGTACGCCCGGCTGCACACCACCATGAACTCCCGGGGAAGGGCCGCGATGAAGCTCGCCCGGCCACCCGAACGATTCACCGACGGCCTGCTCAAGGCGCTCGATGATCGGGGGGCGTTCCGCCGCCACGGGGTGGGCCCGGACGCGTCGATGCTGTTGGCGTTCAGCCGGGTGCTGCCGGCATCCGGCATGCACCACGTGTCCCGGATCGTGCTGGGCATACCCAAGCAAGGGTCGATGCGGGGCGGGGCCTGGCCGCTGACGTGCAACCAGCGGGCGATGGTGTACGCGGCGCGCGTTCTTCCTCAGCCGGTGCTGCAGCGCCTGGCGTCGATGGCGGCAAAGCGCAAGGGAAATCAGGGGACGTGAAGGGGTGACAATGGAACAGCTTTTCGACGACCTGGAGGATTTCGGCGCCTTCGACGACGCGATCTCCGGTGACGTGCGAGACCCGTACACCGAATTGGCGCGGCTGCGCCGCGAGGAACCGGTGCAGCGGCTCGAGACATCGGGAGCGCTCCCGCACGAAGAATCACTGCCGATGTTCATCGTGTATCGCCACCAGGACATTGCGCAGATGCTGCGCGACAACGAGACGTTCTCCTCAGCCGCCGTCATCGCCGCATTCGGCCCCGTGCTGGGCGACGGCGTGATGCTCGGCATGGACGAACCCGTCCACGGCCGGCTGCGTTCGCTGGTGTCGAAGGCGTTCTCGCAGAAGTCGTTGGCGCGCTGGCAGGACGAGTTGGTGGGCCGGGTGGCCAACAGCCTGATCGACAACTTCGCGCCCAACGGCAAGGCGGATCTGGTCAAGGAGTTCACCTTCGACTACCCGAGCCGGATCATCGCGGGACTGCTGGGCCTGCCGGAGAAGGACTACCCCCAGTTCCAGCGGTGGTCGATCTCGCTGCTCAGCTGGCTGATGAACCCGGAACGCGGGCTGGCGGCCTCGGCGGCCCTGTGCGAGTACTTCGCGCCGATCCTCGAGGCGCGCCGAACCGAGCCGAAGGACGACCTGATCAGCGCGCTCGGTGCGGCCGAGATCGACGGCGAGAAGCTCGCCGACGAGGAGATCTTCTCGTTCCTGCGGCTGCTGCTGCCCGCCGGCGTCGAGACGACCTACCGTTCCCTGGGCAGCCTGCTGCTGGCGCTGTTGTCGAATCCGGCGCAACTGGACGCCGTCCGGGCGGACCGGTCGCTTTTGCCGGCGGCCATCGAGGAGGGTGTGCGCTGGGAATCGCCCCTGTTGACGATCACCCGCGTCGCCACCCGCGACACCGAACTCGGCGGTGTGGCGATCCCGGCCGGCGCGACGGTGATGCCGATGCTGGGTTCGGCGAACCGGCAAGAAGATCGCTATCCCGATCCGGACCGGTTCGACATCCACCGCGAGTCAAGGGCGCACCTGGGCTGGGGACACGGCGTGCACGTCTGCCTCGGCATGCATCTGGCACGCCTCGAAATGCGCACGGCCATCAACCTTTTGCTGGACCGGCTGCCCAATCTTCGGCTGGACCCGGACGGGGACGACCCGCATATTCGCGGACAGGTGTTCCGGTCGCCCACGTCGGTCCCGGTGCTGTTCGACCCGCAATAGCAAGCCCACCCGGACGTTGCACTTGCCAATCGGCTAGTTTCCAGTAAGGCTCCCCGTAGGGTAACCAGTGCTCTGCGGGACCCCCTCTAAACGAGTCAGAAGAGAGTGACAGATATGACTGAGGCTGTAAAGGTCCGCTTCGAGCCGAAGATGATGATCGACGGCAAACTCGTCGACGGGCAGGCCGGCACCTTCACGAACATCAACCCGGCGACCGAGGAGCCGCTCGGCGAGGTCGCCGACGCGTCCAAGGAGGACATGCACCGGGCCATCGATGCCGCACGGCGCGCGTTCGACGAGTCCGACTGGTCGACCAATCGCGAGCTGCGCAAGCGCTGCCTGCTGCAGTTGCACGAGGCGATCGAATCGGAGAAGGAGGAGCTGCGCGAGGAGCTCATCCTGGAGGTCGGCTCACCGCGGGCCATCACCTTTGGACCGCAGCTGGACGCGCCGCTGGAAGACGGACTGAAGTACCCCGCCAGGCTGATCGACGAATACGCCTGGGAGACCGACCTCGGCGACAAGGTGATCAGCCTGACCGGAACGCTGACCACCCGCAAGGTGTGGCGGGAACCGGTGGGTGTGGTCGGCGCGATCGTGCCGTGGAACTTCCCGTTCGAGGTCACCCTGAACAAGCTCGGCCAGGCGCTGGGCACCGGCAACACCGTGGTACTCAAACCGGCGCCCAACACGCCGTTCAACGCGACCCGGCTCGGCAGGCTGATCGCCGAGAAGACGGACATCCCGCCGGGCGTCGTCAACGTCGTGACCGCGTCCGACCACTTCGTCGGCGAGGAGTTGACGCTGTCGCCGAAGGTCGACCTGATCTCCTTCACCGGTTCGACCGTGGTCGGCCAGCGGATCATGGAGAAGGGCGCCGCGACCATGAAGCGGCTGTTCCTGGAGCTCGGCGGCAAGTCGGCCACGATCGTCCTGGAGGACGCCGACTTCGGGCTCGCGTGCGCGATCGGCATCGCACCATGCATGCACGCCGGGCAGGGCTGCGCGAACCCGACCCGGATGCTGTTGCCGCGGTCGCGCTACGACGAGGGGGTGGCGATCCTCAAGAGCATCTACGAGAACGTCACGTGCGGTGACCCGCAGGACCCCGCCACCCTGTGCGGGCCGGTGATCTCGGAGGTGCAGCGCGACCGTGTGATGGGTTACATCCGCAAGGGCGTCGAGGAAGGCGCCACGGCGCTGGTCGGCGGACCGGACGCGCCCACCGGGTTCGACAAGGGATTCTTCGTCCGGCCAACGCTTTTCACCGGCGTCGACAACTCCATGACCATCGCGCAGGAGGAGATCTTCGGACCCGTGCTGGCGGTCATCCCGTTCGACGACGAGGAGGACGCGATCCGGATCGCCAACGACAGCCGCTACGGGCTGGCGGGCAACGTGATGTCGGGCTCGCTGGAGCGTTCGCTGGCCGTGGCGCGCCGGATCCGCGCCGGCTTCATGGGCGTCAACGGCGGTGCCCCCTATGGCGCCGACACACCGTTCGGTGGCTACAAGTACAGCGGGATCGGTCGACAGAACGGCGTCGCCGGATTCGACCAGTACACCGAGATCAAGTCGGTCGCCTACCCCGCCGGCTGACTGGGTGAGAGCGCTCGGGAGCCGGCCGGCCGCGAACAGGGGTTACCGGCGCTCGAACGTTCAGTCGGTGGTGTGGACGATCAAGACGTCGATGTTGGCCTTGTTGGCGATGCTGCCGGGGACCGAGAAGACCCGGCCGATGAGCGCCGACCGGGCGTTGAGCCCGACATTGCCGACCACCAGCAGGTCGGCGCCGACCTGCTCGGCCAGGTCCACGAGTGCATGTACCGGAGCATCCTGGATCGGCCGTTCTTCGATGTCCTTGGCTCCGGCCGCCTTGGCGCGATCACGGGCGTCGCGCAGGATCGCGTAGATGGGCGCTCTGCCGCTCACCTTGTAGGCCTCGGCTCCGAGGACGTCCTGCGCGCGCGAATCGTTCTCCGGGGGAGAGTAACCCGTGGCGATGATCAGCTTCGCGCCCGACTCCGCGGCAACCGCGCCGGCCCGATCGACCGCCCGCAGCGACGATTCCGAACCGTCGGTGCCAACGACCACGGTCCGATAGTCCGTCATCGACGTCCAGCCTTCGTCCGCAGTTCTCGTCGCCGTTGAGTGAGCATGGCCTCAGTTTCCTATCTCGCCACGGGCTGCGGCAATAAGAATCTCAACCTTAAAGGCGATTCGGCCAGTTTGGCCCCGGTTTCAACCGGCCGGCGCCAGCATGTCCTTCCAGCCATCGTCTCCCGTCTTGCCCGAGTTCTCGACCGCGTACCGCACACCGTCGGGCCCCACCAGCTCGCCGCTCTGCGGGTTGTAGATCGCGGCAGGCGGTCCGTCGGGAGTGTAGAAGCACGGATTCGGTTGCTGCCCACTGCAAGTCACGACTCCCGAACCCGGCCGCTGTAGTGCGTCGCTCACGGGAGGCGGCGTCCCCGCCACCCGGTCCGAGGGCGCGGGGTTGACGCCGTTGTCGACCGATGGCGCGGGGATCACCTGCCCCGGCTTCACCGGCTGATCGCAGCGCGCGGCGGGAGCGGGACAGGTCAGAATCTGGTTGGGGTCGCCGTACCACGGGTTGGTGCCTGCCGGGACGTAGGGTTTGGTGTCGCGGCACTCTCGCGGCGTCGCAGCACGCTTGCCGGGGACGTCGACACACGGCAGGTTGCGTGCTCCGCGCACGGCGTTCGCCGGATTGTCCTGCGGGATCTTGCAATACGTTCCGGACGGCATCGGCGCCAGGCTGGTGTCCGCCGGAGACCGCCACTGAGGCGCGGGCAGAAAGCCGGTCAGGCACGGTGGGGGCTGGTTGATGGTCAACGAGGTGCCGAGCGAGGCGTAGCCGGGGAAGGGCGAGGTCACCGTCTGGCCCTCGGCGGCGCCCTGCGGGTAGGCCACCAGCAGTTGCTCGACGCCCTTGTGATAGCGCTTGAGCATCTCCAGCACGATCTCGAGGTTGGCCAGTGTCTGCGGCAGCGACTCGCGGACGTCGCCGAATACCGCGTTGACCTGATCGGCGGTGGGCGCCGCCCGGCTCAGGATGTTCTGGACGTGGTCGTCGTTCGCGGCGCTCTGTGCCGCCAGGACGTTCAAGTTGTGCGCCCAGCGCCAAATCGAGTCAGTCGAATCGACCTGGCTGTCGATGATCGGACCGGAGTTTTCGATGATGTCGTCGACGTCTGCGATGTTGGTCTTGAAGTCGCCGGCGATGGCCTGCGTCGCGTCGACCAGCCGTTGCAGCGCCGGGCCCAATCCGCCTACGGCTTGGGCGGTTTCGTCGAGCAGCGCGGCGATCTTGTCTTTGGGCAGCGCGGCCAGCCCCCGGTTGGCGGCGTCCAGGGCCGGGCCGATCTCGGTGGGCACCGTGCCTTTGGTGATGGTCTGTCCCGGGGAGAAGTATCTGCCCGGGTTGCCCGACGACACCAGATCCAGATACTGCTCACCGACCGCGGATACCGAGTGGACGTTCGCCGACGCGTCGACGGGGATCTTGAAGCGGTTGGCGATGCTCATGGTCGCCCGCGCGCCGGTCTCGGTCGGCTCGACGGCCGTGATCACACCGATGGTCTCGCCGCGGTAGGTCACGTTGGCCGTCTTGTACAGGCCGCCGGACGCGGGTAGTTCCGCCTTCAGGGTGTATTGGCCGATGCCCGCCGCGGCGGGAATCCGGAGGTAATACCAGCCCAGCGCGATCGCCGTGACGACGGACAGGACGCCGAACAGGATCAGCTGGCGCCAGATGAAGCGGGTCAGCATTGCCTGTCCGCCCTCACGACCAGTGGCCCGCCCGGGGCGTCGTTCGGGTTCGGCGTGTACCGGACATCGGGGATCATCGTGTTGGGGTCGCGGCCCCACGACTGCTCGAGCGCGCGCAGTGCCCCGGAGAATCCGGTCCCGGTGAGCACCGCGTTGTCGACTGCGCTCAGCGTCAGGTCGAGCGTCAGCGACAGGTTGAAGTAGTCACCGCGGAACGACTTCGGCACGGCGTCGATGTCGAACGGCCGCACGAGGATCAGCTTGAGCGCGCGGACCAGATACGGTGCGGCCCGACCGAGCTCGCGCAGCGGGCATTGCAGCGCCACCAGGTCCTGGTGCAGGTCGTTGCGCGAGGCGGACAGGTATTCGTCGGCGACTCCGCTGAGCCGTCCCGTGGCGTTGACCGCGTCGATCAGCAGTTTCTGCTTGTCGGCGAAATGCTTGATCAGCGGGGGGAATTCGGTGAGCACACGATCCAAGACGTCCGAGCGGGGGCCGACGTAAGCCAGCAGCCGGTCGGTGGAATCGATGGCCCTGGTGATATCCTCGCGCTGCTCGTTGAGCCGGGCGGTGAAGGTGTCCAGCTTGCCGAGGAAAGCCCGGATCTGGTCGCCGCGCCCGTTGAGGACGTCGTACACCTCGTTCTGCACCACTTCGAGGTTGGGGATGCCACCCCCTCGAATCACCATCGCGATGCTGGCCAGGGTCTGCTCGGTCGTCGGGTAGGCCGACGAATTCTGCAGCGGGATGGTGTCGCCGTCCCCGAGCAACTCCGGCGCGGGGTTGGGGGGCGCGGCCAGTTCGATGTGCTGAGAACCCAGAAGACTGGTCTGCCCGATCTTGGCGGTCGCGTTCTTGGGTAACTTGACGCTCTTGTCCACCCGCAGCGTCAGTGTGGCGACCCAGTCCTTGAGCCGGATCGCGCGCACCGTACCGACGAAGACGTCGGCCACCCGCACCCGGCTGTTGTCGTTGAGGGCAAGTGTGTCGGGCATCTGCACGTAAACGGTGTAAGAGCCGGGACCGCTGCCCGGTCCACCGGGCATCGGCACGTTCGCGATGCCGTGCCATTTCGCGCACGACGTCACGACCGTCGCGGCCACCAGGAGGGCGAGCCCCTGCCGAACCCGTGCGCACGAGGGTTGCCTCACGAGCCCGGCCCCGTCGACTTCGCGGGCAGCACCGGGTACTCGTCGTACGAATTCGGCGGCCCCGGCGGGGTTTGCAGCCCGGCGGGTGGTGGTCCGGCGTCCGGGCCGCCCATCAATTCGTCCAGCGACTCCGGCGTCATCAGGCCCGCCGTGACCGGCCCGACCTGTTCGCCCTGCATCCCCGGCGCCGCTGTCCAGCCGGGCTGGGTGTTGCGGTGCGAGAACGGGGTATCGGGCACCCAGATCCCGGGCACGGTGGTGTCTTTGTATCCGTTCGGCGGCTGCAGTCTGGGCTCGGAGTAGGCCACCTCCTTGGGGAGCGTCTCGGCGGTGCTGAAGAGGTTCAGCCCGAACGGGGGGTAGTTGAACTTGACCGCGTCGAGGATCGGCGCGAGGTATTGCGCGCACAGTTCCGCGGAATCCTGATAGCCCAGCCGGCTGCCGGCCTGAATCATGCTGCAGAAGAACTGCATCGGGTTCGCGAAGTTCGGGATGGCCGGAATGGACATGACCGCGCCGTGCGACGGGTGGTAGATCTGGCTGAGGTTGGTCTCCAGCGTCGGCAGCACGTGCAGAGCGGTCTCCAGGCCGTTGCGCGGCTCCGGCTGGACGAGCGCGGTGGTGAGGCTGGCGAGGTTGCCGATGTCGTGCGTGAGCGCCCCGCGGTTCCTGGCCAGGAACGGGCGCAGCGTCGCGAGCAAGCCATCGAACTGTTGGATCGCGGTCGACAGGTCGCGGTCGGAACCGGTCAACGTGTCGGTGAATCGGGCGAGATTGTCGTTGAGCGCCACGTACTGCCGGTCGTCTTTGTGCAGGGCGTCGACGAACAGCGCCAGGCTGTGGACCACCGCGAAGAAGTCGCCGCGCCCCTCGTTCAGCGCGGTCAGTGCCTGCGACAGGCTGTTCAGGGTCGTGTTGATCTGCTTGCCCTTGCCGGCCAGCCCGTCGGCGAACGATTCGATGAGGTCGCCGAAGGGCCCCTTGGGCTGCTCGGGTGTGGGGCCCAGTTTGGAGATGACGTTGGCGACGCTGTCGCGCAGTTGGTCGAACTCCGTGGGCACCTGGGTTCGCTCGACGGGGATGACCGCGCCGTCGGACATCACCGGGCCCCCTTTGTACGGTGGCTCCAACTGGATGCTGCGCGAGGCCACCAGGGTGGGGTTCACGATCACCGCGGACGCGTTGGCCGGCACTTTGTACTTGTTGTCGTAGTGAAACGTCACCTTCATCTTGTCGCCGGCCGGCTCGATCTTGTCGACGGAACCCACACGGACGCCCATGATCTGGACCCTGTCGCCGGAGTAAAGCGCGTTGGCCGCGGGCAGGTAGGCGATCACGGTGTTGTTGCCCAGCTTCTGGTAGAGCCGCCAACCGAAGATCGCGGTGGCGGCGATGAGCACCGCCACCAGCGCCGAGGCGGCTCTGCGCAATGACGGGCCGTGCCGGTCGAGAGCTTTGGTCAATTCGGTTCGCCTCCCGGATTTTGCGTTCGCGCCCCCGGCGGTGCCTGGGTGGGAAGCGGCACGGGAGTGCCCGGGACGTCCGGCGGTGGCTCGCCCGGCCGCCCGGCGATCGGGATCCCCGGCGTCGGGGGCAGGCCGCCGGGGTTCGGCGGCGACGTCTGCACGTCGAACGGCGCCGGGAAACTGCCTCCGAATGGTCCCGTGTCAATCCCCATGCACGGCAACGGGTTCCACGGTCGCGGCAGCGCCCCGGACGCCGGCGTGTACGAGCATGCCGTGCCCGGCGGGACACCCGGCCCCGGGTGCTCGGGGGTGCCTTCGAGCACGGGAGGTGCCGGTGGCGGTGCTCCGTTGGCGAATCGGGTGCCGTTGGGGTCGGGCCAGCGGAACGCGGGCAGGCCGGCACTGCGCCAGAAGTCCTCGGGGTCGATGCCACGCTTCTTGAAGGCGGCGTCGACGAATGGCTGCAGGATCCAGTACGGCAGCAGGTTGGACAGGACGATCTTGAAGTACGGACCCGACGCGACGGATTCTCCGAGCGACGCGGCAAATTGGCTTACATACGTCAGGGTTTGCGCCAGGTCTTCCCTGCGTGCCACCAACACGTCGCTGAGGGTGCGCAGTTGCTCCAGCACGGGGTTCAGGTTCGGGTTGTCCTTGATGAAGCCTTGAGTTTGAGCCGACAGGGCGGAGATGTTCGCGAGCAGGGCGCCGATGGCCCGGCCGCGTTCGTTGAACGCGGCCAGCAGTGTCTTCGCGTTGACCAGCAACCGGTTCAGCTGTTCGCTGCGGTCGCCGAGGACGGCGGCTATCTGGCGGGCCTGGGCGAGCAGGTGCTTGATCTGTTCGTCGCGCTTTCCGATGGTGTCGGAGAACCCGGCCAGCCCGTCGAGTGCCGGGCGCAGGTGCGGGTAGGTCTGATCGATGGTCTGCGACAACACATTCAGCGACTGCCTGACGCTGTCGATGTCCCAGCCCGCGGCGGCCTTGTTGACGTCGAAGACCGCGTCGTAGAGCTGGTAGGGGGTGGTGCTCTGGCCCAGCGGCAACACGCCCCCCGGTCGCAGCGTCCGGGTTCCGCGCGGCTCGATCTCGAGCACCTTCTTGCCCAGGATGGTGTCGGTCTTGATCGCGAGCCGGCTCTCGGTGCCGATGGTATTGCTGCCGATGGAGAACTTGATCAGCACGTGATCGCCGTCGATGTCGAGCGCCTGCACCGTCCCGACGTTCACGCCCGAGATGCGCACCTTGTCGTTCTTGTTCAGCTGACCGGTGTCGGCGAACTGCCCGTAGTAGGCCGGGCTGGCGAACATCATCGGGATGCTGGTGAAGCTCTGGCCGACCGCGACGACGAGCGCCAGCACGGTGATGCCCATCAGTCCGCCACGGCGCCGGTTGAATTCCGTCAGTGTCCTCATTGCGGCGTGCACCTGCCCGTGGGCTGTTGCCAGATCCGCACCGTGCGCACCGGGCCACCGGGTTGCAGTCCGTTCCACTTGATCGTGAGGTCGCACAGGTAGAAGTTGACCCAGTCGCCGTAGAGGCCGATGCTGCGGCCGATCAGGTTGAGCGCGGTCGGCGTCTTGTGAATGAGGTCGCCCAGCTGGTCTTTCTGGTCGATGAGCGGCTGCTGCAGTGCCTGCAGGTAGTTGATCTCCTTGTGCAGCAGGGCCCGGTTGTCGGCCAGCAGGTCGGCGATCGTCCCGGCCGCGTTGCTGATGTGCGCGGTTCCCGCGGCGAGCGGGTCGGCGTGGTCGCGCAGCCCGGTGATCAGTCTCTCGAAATCGGCGACGGTTCGGTCGAACTCCGCCCGATGCCGAACGGTGGTGTCCAGCACGGTGTTCAGGTTCTTGACTACCTCGCCGATCGCCTGGTCGCGTTCGGCGAGCTGCGTGGTCAGTTGCGCGGTTTGGTCCAGGATGTCGTTGATGGTGCCGCCCTGCCCCTGGAACACGGTGATGATGGTCGACGCGATGGTGTTGACCTTCTGCGGGTCCAGCGCCCGGAACAGCGGCTTGAAACCGCCGATCAGCGCGTCGAGGTCCAGCGCCGGCGAGGTCCGCGCCAGCGGGATGAACCCGCCCACCGGCAACACCTTGTCGGCGCCCTCGCCCTGGCCGCGCTGTAGCTCGAGGTAGCGGTTGCCGATCAGGTCGAGATAGCGGATCTGCGCGCTCGTCGACTCGTACAGCGGTATCGAGCGGTCGACGTCGAAGTCCACCAGAACCTTTGTGCCGCCTTCGATCAGCCGCACCTTCTTGACCTTGCCGATCTCGACCCCCGAGGCGCGGACGAATTGACCGTCGCGCAGGCCGGTGGCGTTGCTGAACTCCGCCGAGTAGCTGCTGGTGGGGCTGAAGCGCATCTGGCCGAACACCACCACGATCGCGACGGTGATCATCAGCAGCACCACCGAGACGATGCAGAGTTTGACTGCGGAGCCGGCGATTCTCATGGGTTGATCGTGTTGTCCCCGACCTGGCGGCCCCAGACGTACTCGATCGCGTACGGGGACCCGGTCTCCAAATGGTTGTACGGCGCGAGGCTGGCGCCGGTGTCGACCACGAGGGCCGGCGCCGGCCACAGATCGCGCGTGACGGCCTGCCAGCACCCCGGCGCGCCGCCGGGCCCGCCGCTGGCATTCACCCTTGGCAGATTGTCCGGGTACACATAGGGATTCGGCGCGCCGCCCACCAGCCCGGCGAGCCCGAGAAGCCCCATGGTGGCGGCGGTCCCGGTCAGCCCGGGCAAGGTCAGGATGCCCCCCAGGCCCGAGGTCAGCTCGGTCATGGTTCTCAGCGCGTAGCCGTTGCCGCCGCCTGTGGTCGCATAGGCCAACGGCTCCTCGTCGTAGTAAGCGCGGATGGTGCAGTAGATCTCGGGGCTGTAGGTGTCGAGCAGCCGCGCGGTGGGCAGCAGATCGGCCGCCCCCCGCTGTAGGTAGGGGCCGCCGCGGGTGAAGATGTCCTCGCCGGTGTTGCCCAGCCCGGTCGCAGCCAGCAGCGCGGCATCCAGGTCGGCTTCCTGCCGGTGCAGCGTGCGCGCCGTGACGACCGCGTTGTCAAGCGAGTCGAGCAGGTCGGGCGCGGCCTTGGCGTAGGTGTCGCCCAGCGCCGCGAGCTGCGCGATGTCATGGCGGATGTGCGGCATCCGGGGATTGAGATCGTCGAGGATGGCGTTGCCGTTGACGATCGACTGGCCGAACTTCTCGCCCAATCCGGTCAGGGCCTGCGCGGCGGCGGCCAGCGTCAGGTTCACCTTGACCGGATCCACCTTCTCCGCGATCGCCGTGATGGTCTCGAACAGCGTGTTGAACTCTGTCGTCACCGATCTCGCGTCGATCACCACCTGCGGGCTGATGCGTTGCGGTGTCGGGTTTTTCGGGGAGGTCAACGAGACGTACTTGTTGCCGAACACCGTGGTCGCTCTGATGTTGGCGTCCACGTTGGCCGGAATCAGCGGGATGTACTTCGGATTGATGTCCATGGCGAACCTGGCCGCCGGCACGCCATCGCGCCGGATCTCCGAAATATTGGACACCCGACCGATTTCGACGCCGTTGTAGGTGACTTTCGAGCCGGGATCCATCACCAGACCCGCCCGGGGGGCCACCATCGTCAGGGTCGTCTTCGGCGTCAGCTCACCCCGGAACTGCATCCACACGAACGCCAGTACCGCCGTGGCGACCGCCAGGAACCCGACCGCCGCCGTCTTGTACGGCGGGATCCGTGGCGGGTTCGGCTTTGCGGGAGTGGTCATCGCGGTCACACGGTGAGGTTGAAGTTCGGATTTTTGCCGTAGACCGCCATCGCGGTCAGCACGACCACGACGACGATGGTGACCAGCGACAGCCGCATCGACCGGCCGACCGCCTCGCCGACGCCGACCGGGCCGCCGCTGGCCGTGTAGCCGTAGTAGCAGTGGGTGGTCATCACGACCACCGCGACCAGGATCACCTCCGCGAACGACCAGCCGACGTCGTTGAGCCGCAGGAAGGTGTGGAAATAGTGGTTGTAGGTGCCGGCCGACTGCCCGTAGAACACGATCGTGGTGAGCTGCGCCGACAGGAAGGCCAGGGTGATCGCCAGCGCGTAGAGCGGGATGATGACGACGAGGCCCGCCACCACCCGGGTGGAGGCCAGGTAGGCGATCGACCTGATGCTCATCACCTCGAGTGCGTCGATCTCCTCGCTGATGCGCATGGCCCCCAGTTCGGCGGTCGCGCCGGCTCCGACCGTGGCGGCCAGCGCCTGACCCGCCGCCACCGGCGCCACGAACCGCACGTTGACCATCGCGGCCAGAAATCCGGTGAAGGCCTCGACGCCGATGTTGCCCAGCGACGCGAAGCCCTGGATGGCGACCAGCGATCCCGCGGACAGGGTGATGAAACCGACGATGGCGGCGGTGCCGCCGGCCACGGCCATCGCGCCGGTGCCCATCCCCATCTCGGCGACCATCCGCACCAACTCCCGGTGGTAGCGGCGCAGGGCGAAGGGGATCAACCGGATTGCGGTCAACGCGAACCAGACGATCTGCCCGATCTCGACCAGAACCCGGGCCGGAGAGTCACCTAACCGGTTGAGCGTGGTCGTCGTCCGCGGGAAGCGGACGCGCAGCGCACCGGCGGCCACCATGTCAGCGCCCCGTGCCGAACCGGACACCGATGGTGGTCAGCGCGGCGTTGACCGCGAACAGCGCGATGAAGCACAGGACCACCGTCTCGTTGACCGCGGTGCCCAGGCCTTTGGACCCGCCGCGCACGATCAGCCCGCGATAGCAGCCGACCAGCCCGGCGATCAGCCCGAACGTCGCGGCCTTGATCATCGCGATCACCACCTCGGGCAGGCCGGTGAGCGCCGTCAGCGTGGAGAGGTAGGCGCCGCTCGACACGTTCTGCAGGTACACGCTGAACAGGTAGCCGCCCCCCAGGCCGACGCCGATCACGAGCCCGTTGAGCAGCACCGCGACCACGGTCGACGCGACCACCCGGGGCACCACCAGCCGGTGGATGGGATCGATGCCGAGCACCTCCATCGCATCGATCTCCTCGCGGATGGTGCGCGCGCCGAGGTCCGCGCAGATGGCGGTGCCGCCGGCACCGGCGACCACCAGCACGGTCACGATCGGGCCGAGCTGGGTGACCGCGCCGATTCCGGCGCCCGCCCCCGAGACGTCGGCGGCGCCGAACTCGGCCAGCAGGACGTTGAGGGTGAAGATGAGCAGCACGGTTTCCGGGATCGACACCGCGATGGTGGGCAGCAGCGACACCCGCATGAGGAACCAGCCGTTCCAGATGAATTCGCGCCACTCGAACGGCTGCCGCAGGGCCTTGGCGGTCAGCATGCACATCCGGAAGAAACCCCCGGCCACCTCCAGCCCCGGACCGACATGTTTGCCGAGCCGGCCGGCGAGCACGTTCGACGTGGTCATCGCCAGGGTCTCCGGTGCGGCCGGCCGCAATCCTCGTCGACCCGCCCGGCCCGGGGCCGGGGGTGCTGGGAGAGATGCCGCCAAGGGGCTCGGTGAGCGGGCACCGTCAGACTGGTTGACATCGGCGTGCTCCCTTGGCGAGGTGGTCTCCTCTGGTCCGCAGAGTCCGGACCTCAGGCGAGTCTCTCTCCGCGCATCGCCCCCCACGAGGGCACTACGGCCCTCCTCGGGAGGGCCGTAAGTCGCTAGCAAAGCGATCGAGATGACCCCGCCCTTCGCCCGCCCAACGCGTTGGTTGAGAATCGAGCGCAGAGACCAACCCGTCAAAGGAGACATCACCATGGCTGAAGCCGTCATCGTCGAGGCGGTCCGCTCACCGATCGGCAAGCGCAACGGCGGACTGTCCGGGGTGCACCCGGCCGACCTGTCCGCGCAGGTCCTCAACGGCCTGGTCGAGAGGGCCGGAATCGACCCCGAGATCGTCGACGACGTCATCTGGGGCTGCGTCATGCAGGCCGGCGAGCAGGCCCTCGATATCGGCCGCACCGCCCTGCTGGCCGCCGGCTGGCCGGAGACCGTTCCGGGTGTGACCGTCGACCGCCAGTGCGGGTCCAGCCAGCAGTCCATCCACTTCGCGGCCGCCGGGGTGGTCGCCGGGCATTACGACGTCGTGGTCGCCGGCGGCGTCGAGTCGATGTCGCGCACCCCGATGGGCTCGTCGCTGGCCAACGGCGGCCGCCCCTACCCGAAGACCTTCCTGGACCGCTACGAGGGCCAGATCCCCAACCAGGGCCTGGGCGCCGAGATGATCGCCGAGCAGTGGGGGCTGGACCGCACCGCGCTCGACGAGTTCTCGCTGGGCTCACACGAAAAGGCGGCCGCGGCACAGGATTCCGGCGCCTTCGACGACCAGATCGTGGGCATCAAGGACCAGGACGGCAATGTGGTGCTCAAGGACGAGGGCATCCGTCGCGGCACGCCGATGGAGAAGATGGCGTCGTTGAAGCCGGCGTTCAAGGAGGACGGCGTGATTCACGCCGGCAACTCCTCACAGATCTCCGACGGTGCGGCCGCGCTGCTGTTCATGTCGGCCGAGAAGGCGAAGTCGTTGGGGCTCAAGCCGATCGCGAAGGTGCACACCGCGACCCTGGCCGGCGCCGACCCGGTGATCATGCTGACCGCGCCCATCCCGGCCACGCAGAAGGTGCTCAAGCGCTCCGGGCTGAGCATCGGCGACATCGGTGCCTACGAGGTCAACGAGGCGTTCGCGCCGGTGCCGATGGCGTGGCTGAAGGACATCGGGGCCGACGAGAAGAAGCTCAACCCCAACGGCGGCGCCATCGCGCTGGGTCACCCGCTGGGCGGCTCGGGAGCACGCATCATGACCACGCTGCTCTACCACATGCGGGACAAGGGAATTCGCTACGGCCTGCAGACGATGTGCGAGGGCGGCGGCCAGGCCAACGCCACCATCGTGGAGCTGCTGTGACGGATGCCGGCAACGGCGAGGCCCCCGCGGAACCGGCGGTCCTGGTCGAGCGACGCGGCAACGTCATGATCGTCACGATCAACCGCCCCGAAGCCCGCAACGCGATCAACGGCGCGGTCAGCCTCGGGGTCGGTGAGGCGCTGGAGACCGCGCAGCACGACCCCGACGTGCGGGCGGTGTTGATCACCGGGGCGGGCGACAAATCCTTCTGCGCCGGAGCGGATCTCAAGGCCATCGCGCGCCGCGAGAACCTCTACCACCCCGACCGTCCCGAGTGGGGCTTCGCCGGCTACGTGCGGCATTTCATCGACAAGCCGACCATTGCCGCGGTCAACGGCGCCGCCTTCGGCGGCGGCACCGAGATCGCGCTGGCCAGCGATCTCGTGGTGGCGGGCGAAAGCGCGAAATTCGGTCTGCCCGAAGTCAAGCGGGGACTGATCGCCGGCGCGGGCGGCGTGTTCCGGATCGCGCAGCAACTGCCCCGCAAGGTGGGGATGGAAATGCTGCTCACCGGCGATCCGATCAGCGCGGCGCAGGCCGCCGACTGGGGTTTGATCAACCAGGTCGTCCCGGACGGCACCGTGTTGCAGGCCGCGCTGGCCCTCGCGGAGCGGATCACCGGCAACGCGCCGCTGTCGGTGCAGGCCAGCAAGCGGATCGCCTACGGCGTCGACGACGGTGTCGTCGTCGACGACGAGGCGGGCTGGGCTCGGACCACCCGGGAGTTCGCCACGCTGCTGAAGACCGAGGACGCCAAGGAAGGGCCGCGGGCCTTCGCCGAGAAGCGCGAGCCCGTTTGGAAAGCGCGGTAGCAACAGGGGTTCAACGCGCCAGTATGTTGACCGCGCCCTGGAACGCGCCCGGCAGCATCGCGCACGCCGGCACGATGGCGGACCGCGCCGCGCGGGGGGTGCCGGCCAGCACCAGAGCGCGGGTGAGCAGCCGGTAGTCGCGGGTCACCCGGTGCCATGCCGCCTCGTACGACGACGGCGCGTCGGCGACTATCGCGTCGACCGCCGCGGCCGCCTGCTTGACCGCCAGGCTGATGCCCTCGCCGGTGAGCGCGTCCTCGTATCCGGCCGCGTCCCCGACCAGTAACACCCGGCCCGCGACCCGGCGGGACACCACCTGGCGCAGCGGGCCGCAGCCGCGCGCCTGTGCCCGGCCGGCCCCCTCGAGCCGCCGGGCCAGCCGCGGGAACCATGCCAGGTCGGGTCGCCCGCGGGACAGGATCGCGACGCCGACCAGGTCGGCTTCGACCGGCGTCACGTACGCCTCACCCCAGCGCGACCAGTGCACCTCGACGAACTCCGACCACGCCGGCACCCGGAAATGCCAGCGCACGCCGTAACGCCGCGGTGCGCCCGCCCTGGTTGTGATGCCGAGGGCGCGGCGGACCGGCGAATGCAGGCCGTCGGCCGCAACCATCCACCTCGCGCGCACCCCGGCGGCCGTCACTCCCCGCGCGTCCTGCCGGACGCCGGTCACCCGGGCCCGGATCCATTCGGTGTCTTGTTCTTTGGCCCGCGCCGCCAGCGCCGCGTGCAAGGTGGTGCGGCGCACACCGCGGCCCGGTCCGTTCACGAACCGCGCCTGTGCCCGGCGGTGTTCGCTGACGTAAGCGATTCCGCGCAGGGGCATCCCGGCCGGGTCGACGCCCAGCGATGTCAGTTCGCACAGGCCGCCGGGCATCAACCCCTCGCCGCACGCCTTGTCGATCGGGCCTTCGCGCGGCTCGGCCACTATGACCGAAAGCCCTTGTGCGCGAGCGTGTAACGCGGTCGCCAGGCCCGCGGGCCCGCCGCCCGCGATCAGCAGATCGGTGTCGAAGCCCGTCACGCGTAGCCCAACGCGGAGTTCTCGACCTGCAGCCGGACCCTCAGCAACAACGCGTTGGCCACCGTGAAGGCGGCGGCCGTCAGCCACGCCGTGTGCACCAGCGGCAGCGCGACGCCTTCGGCCACGACGGCGACGTAGTTGGGGTGGTGCAGCCATCGGTAGGGGCCCTGGCGCACCAACGGCGCCTGCGGCAGGACGATCACCCGGGTGTTCCAGCGGCGGCCCAGCGTCGTGATGCACCACCAGCGCAACCCCTGGCTGAGCGCCACGACGGCCAGCATGGGCCAGCCCAGCCACGGGAGGAACGGCCGGTGCAACGCCCACGGTTCGACGAGGCAGCCGGCCAGCAGGGCGGTGTGAATGCCCACCATCACGGGGTAGTGCGAACGACCGAACTCCCGGGCGCCCTGGGCGAACGACCATTGCGCGTTGCGGTTGGACACCACCAGTTCGACGACGCGTTCGATCGCGACCGCCAAGACCAGTAGGTAGTACATGCCTGCCACTATTCCTCTGCGATCCGGTTGCGACGACCGATCTATCCGGTGACTGTCCCGATCACGGATAGGCCGCCGCGGCGGTTCAACCGGCAACCGCTGCCGCCGCGGCCCACGGCGGGCCGCGTTAGGGTCGAGGATATGCGGCTGCTGGTGACCGGTGCGACGGGCTGTGTGGGATCGCGGCTGGTCACCGCCCTGCTGACCGCTGGGCACCAGGTCGGGGCGGCCAACCGGGACCCCAAGCGCCTCGCGGACCTGGTCGAATCGTGGGACCACCCGAGGGTGGCGTCGGCCAGCGGCCCGCGCGACCGGGTGCCCGACCCAATGAGATTGGTCGACAACGTTCCAGGGCCGCTCGCGGGCGCGGTCCGAACCGGCCTCGACGTCGTGATCGCCCTGACCCCGAAGGTGCGCCCTGCATGAGCCAGTCCGTCACGTCGCAGCACAGCGGCTTCTTCTCCGAGGTGCAGCGCGCGGCCACCAAGGTGGCCGCGCCCCAGAACGAGTCGCCCGGCGTCGTGCGACGACGACGCGTCGTCGTCGCGATCACGCTGGTGGTCGGCGCCGTGGTGCTGGGCTTCTCGCTGCGGTGCCACCCCGGGGAGGACAGCTTCTACTGGTTGACCTTGGCGCTGGCGGCGGTGTGGCTCGCCGGTGGGTTCATCTCCGGTCCGCTGCACCTCGGCGGCATCTGCTGGCGCGGCCGCAATCAGCGGCCGGTCATCATAGGGACGACGGTCGGGCTCCTGCTCGGCGGGGTGTTCGTGGTGGGCGGATTGATCGCCCGGGAGATCACGCCCGTGGCCGAGTTGATCACCCGCGTGCTGCTCTACGCCCACCAGGGGTGGTATCCGGTGATCGTCGCGATCACGCTCGTCAACGGCGTCGCCGAAGAGGTGTTCTTCCGCGGCGCGCTCTACACCGCCCTGGGCCGCTACCACCCCGTCGTGATCTCGACCGTCCTGTACACCTGCGCGACGCTGGCCAGCGGAAACCCGATGCTCGGTTTCGCCGCGATCATCTTGGGGACGGTGTGCGCCTTCGAACGCCGGGCGACCGGGGGAGTGCTGGCACCGATGCTCACCCACCTGGTCTGGGGGCTGATCATGGTCCTCGTGTTGCCCCCGATGTTCGGCGTCTGAAGCCTGCTATCCCACCGCGGCCACGACGTCACGCTTGAGCGCGCGGTATGCCGCGGCCTGCAGCGGCCGGGCCGCCAGCCAGTACAACCGCCCCGGGATGCCGGTCGGAAGGAAGATCGCCCGCTGCGTGTACCGGCTGCCGCCGCCGTCTTGCGGCGTGACCGTCAGTTCCAGCCACGTCCGCCCCGGGGCCCGCCGGCGCGATCGCAATCGGATCATCGAGCCCGGTTCTCGCTCCTCGATGCTCCAGCGCCGCAGCCGGCGGCCCTGCGCGGCGTTCTCGACCGCCTTCCACAGGGCCTCGGGGGCGTCGGCGGTCGCGGCGGTCTGCACATCGGAGTACACGACCTCGCCCGCCCAGTCGGGGTCGCTGGGCAGCGCCTCGGCCGGCTCGGATCGCAGTGACGCCCAGGTAGCTTCGGGCAGGCCGCGTCTCGCGCGGTCAAGCGCGAGGGCGACCGCGCTCCGATAGTCGGTGAGGCCGCCGGGCGGGGGTGCGATGACGCCGTCGATGTCCGAATTGCGCATCACCGCATCGCATTCCAGTGATTCGACCAGCGGCCGGGCCAGGCCCGAGGGGATGGGAGTCACCGACCCCACCCACAGGCTGGCGATCGTCGGGGTCAAAAACGGCAGCACGATCATGTGGCGCCGGCCCAGGCCGGCCACCTCCGCGTAGATGCGCATCATCTCGCCGTATTCCAGGACGTCGGGTCCGCCGATATCCCAGGTCCGCGACGAGGGCACCGGCGCACTGGCAGCCGCAACCAGGTAGTGCAGCACGTCGCGTACCGCGATGGGCTGGATCTTGTTGTGCACCCACTTCGGCGTGGTCATCACCGGCAGCCGGTCGGTGAGGTGGCGGATCATCTCGAACGACGCCGAGCCCGACCCGATGACGACCCCCGCCTGCAGCACCAGGGTCTCGATGCCGGAGTCGATCAGGGCGTCGCCCACCGCCGTGCGCGACTCGAGGTGCGGCGAGAGCTTGGTGCCCTCCGGGTGCAACCCGCTCAGGTACACCACCCGCCGCACCCCGGCACGGCGCGCGGCCGTCACCACGTTGCGCGCGGACCGGGATTCCTCGGCGGCGAAATCCTTCGACGTGCCCATCGAATGGACCAGGTAATAGACGACGTCGACCCCCTCGAACGCCGCGATGAGCGAGTCGACGTCGCCCAGATCGCCGCGGGCCACCTCGGCCCGGTCGCGCCACGGCACGTCCGAGAGTTTGGCCGGCATGCGCGCCAGCGCCCGCACCCGATAGCCCTCGTCGAGCAATCGCGGCGCCAGCCGGGCGCCGATGTATCCCGTCGCCCCGGTCACCAGGCAGCGCACCTGTTCGCTCATCGAGCCTCCGTTTCCTGCGTATCAGCCGTTCGGCTGACGCAAAGGAGGATTGCCCTTTCCGCCGGCCGGTAAGCGCCGCGGCGGTGACCGTCAGCGGTCGGTGAAGCGCGGGGTGCGGCGCTGCTGGAATGCCGTTGCCCCCTCGATGAAGTCGTGCGCCCGCAGCAGCCCCGACTGCCCCTCGTACTCGCGCTGCAGGGTCGGGTCCAACTCGGTGAGCGTGGCCGCGTTGATCGCGAGTTTGGTCTTGCCGAACGCCACGGCCGGCCCCGCCAGCAGGCGTGCGATCACCTTGTCCACCTCGGCTTCGAAGCCGTCGGCCGGGTAGACCGCGCTGATCAGGCCGTAGGCCAGCGCGTCGGCGGCCGGCAGCCGTTCGGGCAGCAGCGCCATGCGCATCGCGCGGATCCGGCCGACCGCGGCGGCGATCAGCGTCGACGCGCCGCCGTCGGGCATCAGCCCTATCTGAGTGAAGGCGAGCATGAAAAACGCCTTCTCCGAAGCCAATACGACGTCGCAGGCGAGGGCCAGCGACACGCCGACGCCGGCGGCCGGTCCCTGCACCACGGCCACCACCGGATGCGGCAACGTGGTGATGGCCCGCATCAGCCGGTTGATCTCGAGGATGATCTCGTCCGGCGGGACTGCGCCGCCGCGGGACACGTCGTCGGCGCTTATGCCCGCCCCGGAGCAGAAGCCGCGCCCCGCACCCCCGAGGCGCACAACCCTGACGTCGGGGTCCGTCGCGGCGAGCTCGATCGCGTCGGCGAGCCCCGTGATCACCGGAACGGTTAGCGAATTCAGGCTGTCGGCACGGTCGATGGTCACCGACAGCACGCCCTCGGACAGCGCGACGTCGAGACCCGTGACGGGGTTCAGGGTGTCGATCACGGATTGCGGCATGAGCTCACATTAGGTGACCGGGAAAGCGACCGGCCTACGCGGCCGCCGGGTGCGGCTGCAAAGATGCGATCGGCCGGTGTTTTCCGGGTTCCGGCCGAGCCGTCAGAGCAGACGAAAGGTCGGTGTGCCGTGGCTGGACCGCTGAGTGGGTTGCGTGTGGTGGAGCTGGCGGGCATCGGCCCCGGCCCGCACGCCGCGATGATCCTGGGCGACCTGGGAGCCGACGTGGTGCGCATCGACCGGCCGTCCAAGGGCCCGGGCGGGGTGGCCAAGGACGCCATGCTGCGCAACCGGCGCATCGTGACGGCCGACCTCAAGTCCGACGAGGGGCGCGGATTCGTGCTCAAGCTGGTGGCAAAGGCCGACGTGCTGATCGAGGGCTTTCGCCCGGGCGTCACCGAGCGCCTGGGGCTGGGTCCCGAGCAGTGCGCCGCGGTCAACGACCGGCTGATCTATGCCCGGATGACCGGCTGGGGCCAGACCGGCCCGCGCAGCCAGCAGGCGGGCCACGACATCAACTACATCTCGCTCAACGGCATCCTGCACGCCATCGGCCGCGCCGACCAGCGGCCGGTGCCGCCGTTGAACCTGGTCGGCGACTTCGGCGGCGGGTCGATGTTCTTGCTGCTGGGCATCCTGTCTGCCCTCTGGGAGCGGCAGACGTCCGGCAAGGGCCAGGTGGTCGACGCCGCGATGGTGGACGGTTCCAGCATCCTGATCCAGATGATGTGGTCGATGCGGGGCATGGGCGTCTGGTCGGACACCCGCGGCGTCAACATGCTCGACGGCGGCGCGCCCTACTACGACACCTACGAGTGCGCCGACGGCCGCTACGTCGCCGTCGGCGCGATCGAGCCCCAGTTCTACGCGGCCATGCTGACCGGCCTGGGTCTGGACGGCGCCGACCTGCCGCCGCAGAACGACGTCAGCCGCTGGCCGGAACTGCGCGCGGTGTTGACCGAGAAGTTCGCCGGCCGCGACCGCGACCACTGGGCTAAGGTGTTCGCGGACTCCGACGCCTGCGTGACGCCGGTGCTGGCGTTCGGCGAGGTGCACACCGAGCCGCACATCACCGAGCGCAACACCTTTTACGAGGTCAACGGAAGTCTCGAGCCATTGCCCGCGCCGCGGTTCTCCCGGTCCGTACCCGACACACCGCGGCCCCCGGCGGCGCCGCTGGACGACGCCGAAGCCGTGCTCAGGGATTGGGTATAGTTCCCGACCAACAGGTTGGTCGGTAGAACTTCAGCAGCGATAGGAAGGATTCGGATGCAGATCAGGGACGCCGTAGCCGTCGTCACCGGGGGTGCCTCGGGGCTGGGCCTGGCCACCACCAAGAGGCTGCTCGACGCCGGCGCGCAGGTGGTGGTGATCGACCTCCGGGGCGAGGAGGCCGTTCGCGAGCTCGGCGAGCGCGCGCGATTCGTGGAGGCCGACGTCACCGACGAGGCCGCCGTCGCCAAGGCGCTGGACGTGGCGGAGTCGCTGGGCCCGCTGCGCATCAACGTCAACTGTGCCGGCATCGGCAACGCCATCAAGACGCTGTCCAAGGACGGCCCGTTCCCGCTGGACGGCTTCAAGAAGGTCATCGGGGTCAACCTGATCGGCACGTTCAACGTGCTGCGGTTGGCCGCCGAGCGCATCGCCAAGACCGAACCCGTCGGCCCGCCGGACTCCCCGGAGCGGGGCGTCATCGTCAACACCGCCTCGGTCGCGGCGTTCGAGGGCCAGATCGGCCAGGCCGCCTACTCGGCGTCCAAGGGCGGCGTGGTCGGGATGACGCTGCCGATCGCACGCGACCTGGCGCGCGAACTCATCCGCGTGGTGACCATCGCGCCCGGTCTGTTCAAGACCCCGTTGCTGGGTTCCCTGCCCGAGGAGGCGCAGAAGTCGCTGGGCAAGCAGGTGCCCCACCCGGCTCGGCTCGGCGACCCCGACGAATACGGTGCGCTCGCGGTCCACATCATCGAGAATCCGATGCTCAACGGCGAGGTCATCCGCCTCGACGGCGCCATCCGGATGGCGCCCCGCTGAGCACCGGTGACCCCGGAGACACGGAGACACCGGAGACACCGGAGACAAGGAAAGCCCCCCGCGTCGCGGGGGGCTTTCCTAACTCGGCGAGGGATCCGTCGGCTAGCGGCGGAACCATCGACTGACGGCGGGTTCGGCCATTAAAAGGCGCGCAAGCACACTCATGGGTTACCTCAACTCGCCGTCGGCAGCGAGTCTTCGAACTGCTCTGAGGTGACGCCCTCGACGAGCATGTCGCCGTGGTAGAGGGCTTCGAAGTCAGCTTTGATGACGTCGGCACTTGAGTCGTCGATCCACATGTCCATGAGCGTATGGGCCGCCCTTAAGGAATCTTTGAGTCCCCATTCGGAAAATGGTGGCAATTTACTGGCCGGTAGGTTTCTCGCCGGTAAGGGGGCCAATCCGCCTCCTGATCTGCTCACCTGACGCATACTTTTCTTGCCGGACTCTTACTCTCGGGCAGGTTTGACGTTTGCGGTGAACCAAACGGATGCGGCCTTCGTAGAGGTGGCAGGAGCTGTTCGGCACCTGTTACTTAGCGTTGTTAAGTTATCGCCGGTAGCGCGGCCGGGTCTCGGGCCCGGCGGCGGGGAGGGCTCGAAATATGCTGCAGGGGATCGCGCGTCTGGCCATCGCCGCGCCGCGGCGCATCATCGCCATCGGTGTTCTGGTTTTCGTGGCCGCCGCGGTGTTCGGGATCCCGGTCGCCAAGACCCTTTCCGCCGGCGGGTTCCAGGACCCCAACTCCGAGTCCTCCCACGCCCTCGATGTGCTCCGGCACAAGTTCGGGCAGAGCGATCAGCAGATGCTCATCCTGGTCACCGCGCCCGACGGCGCCCGCAGCGAACAGGCCGCCAAGGTGGGCACCGATCTCGCCGGCGTCCTGCAGCGCTCGCCGCTGGTGTACAACGTGACCTCGCCCTGGACCGCGCCCCCGCAGGCGTCCGCCGACCTGATCAGCACCGACGGCAAAACGGGACTGATCGTGGTCAACCTCAAGGGCGGTGAGAACAACGCGCAGAAATACGCCCAGACCCTGTCGGACGACTTCGTCCACGACCGCGACGGTGTCACCGTCCGCGCGGGTGGCACGGCCATGGTCTACGCGCAGATCAACACCCAGAACCAGAAAGACCTCCTGGAGATGGAGGCGATCGCGATCCCGCTGAGCTTCCTCGTGTTGATCTGGGTGTTCGGCGGGCTGCTGGCAGCGGCGCTGCCGATGGCCCTGGGCGCATTGGCCGTCGTGGGCTCCATGTCGGTGCTGCACCTCATGACGTTCACCACCGAGGTGTCCATCTTCGCGCTCAACCTGAGCACGGCGATGGGTTTGGCGCTGGCCATCGACTACACGCTGCTGATCGTCAGCCGCTACCGCGACGAGTTGGCCGAGGGCCGGGACCGCCACGACGCGCTGGTCCGCACCATGGTCACGTCGGGACGCACGGTGTTGTTCTCCGCGGTCACGGTTGCGCTGTCCATGTCGGCCACGGCCCTGTTCCCGATGTACTTCCTCAAGTCGTTCGCCTACGCGGGCATCGCCACGGTGGCGTTCGTCGCCATCGCGTCCATCGTGCTCACCCCGGCCGCGATCGTCCTGCTGGGCCCGCGGCTGGACGCCCTGGACGTGCGCCGGCTGCTGCGGCGTATCTCAGGCAGGGGGGACCCGGCACCCAAGCCCGTCGAGCAGCTGTTCTGGTACCGGTCCAGCAAGTTCGTGATGCGGCACTGGCTACCCGTCGGCCTGGCCGTCATCGCGTTCCTGGTGTTGCTCGGCGTCCCGTTCGCCTCGGTGAAATGGGGCTTCCCGGACGAGCGGGTGCTGCCGCGGTCGGCGTCGGCGCATCAGGTCGGTGAGCAGTTGCGGCACAACTTCGCGCACGACTCCGCGACGGCGGTGCCCGTCGTCATCCCCGACGCGCAAGGCCTGGGACCGGCCGACCTCGACACGTACGCCGTCGCCCTCTCGCAGGTGCCCGACGTGTCGGCGGTGACCTCGCCGACGGGGACGTTCGTCGCAGGCAAACTGGTGAGCCCGCCCGCCGCGGCCGCCGGGATGGCCGACGGCAGTGCCTTCCTGACCGTGAGCAGCACGGCGCCGCTGTTCTCGCCCGCCTCGGCCACCCAGCTCTCCCGGCTGCACGCGGTGCCCGGGCCGGCGGGCCGGCCGGTCGAGATGGCCGGCGTCGCGCAGGTCAACCGGGACAGCGTGAACGCCGTGACGCACCGGCTCGCGCCGGTGCTGGGACTGATGGCCCTCATCACGTGCTGCCTGCTGTTCCTGCTCACGGGCAGCGTGCTGCTGCCGCTCAAGGCGCTGGTCTGCAATGTTCTGTCGCTGAGCGCGGCCTTCGGCGCACTGGTCTGGATCTTCCAGGACGGCCACTGGGGAGCGCTGGGCACGACGCCGAGCGGCACGTTGGTGGCGAACATGCCCGTCCTGCTGTTCTGCATCGCATTCGGCCTGTCCATGGACTACGAGGTCTTCCTGGTTTCGAGGATCCGGGAGTACTGGCTGGCCTCGGGCGCGGCCCGGCCGGCGACGCCGAGCCCCGCCGAGGCGCGCGCCGCCAACGACGAGAGCGTTGCGCTGGGTGTCGCCCGCACCGGCCGGGTGATCACCGCCGCGGCGCTGGTGATGTCGATGTCGTTCGCCGCGCTGATGCCCGCGCACGTGTCGTTCATGCGGATGTTCGGCATGGGCCTGACGCTGGCGGTCATCGCGGACGCCACGCTGGTGCGAATGGTCCTGGTCCCGGCGTTCATGCACATACTGGGGCGTTGGAACTGGTGGGCGCCCGCCCCGCTGGCGTGGTTGCACGACCGGCTGGGCATCACCGAGGCGCCCGCTGCGCAGGCCGCGAGCCCCGAGCGGAGCGACGCGCCGCTGGGGCACAACGGGCGTCCGGTCACGGAGTCGGTCACCAAGATTGGCTAGCGAGGGCGCAGCGGCGAACGTGACGCCGGCAACGAATCCCAGGCTCGACAATCCGCTCTTCGCGCGGATCTGGCCGTTCGTTGCCGCCCACGAAGCTGAGGCGCTGCGGCGCCGACCGGACCCGGCCGCCTAGCTCAGTAGTGCGGGCAACCGCTGCAGCAGCCCGGGCAGGGCCCGGCTGGCGGGCTCGCGGATGCTGATCGTGGCGTTGTGGGTCAGCGGCGTGACCTCGGGGTTGACCTCGATGACGGCCGTGCCGCGCGCCAGCGCGAGCTCGGGCAGACCGGCCGCCGGATAGACCATCGCGGAAGTGCCCACGACCACCACCACGTCGGCGGCCTCGGTCGCTTCGACGGCGCGCTGCCACGGCTCGTCGGGCAGCGGCTCACCGAACCACACGATGTCGGGCCGGATCAGGCCGCCGCAGTGGCAGACCGGCGGTTCGACCTCGAGCAACGGTTCCGGCATCTGCGGCAGGTCGCCGTTGTAGCGCATACCGCAACTGGCGCAACGGAATTCGAATAGGCTACCGTGCAGGTGATGCACCGGCGCGCTGCCGGCGCGCTCATGCAGGTCGTCGACGTTCTGGGTGACGACGCTGACCTCGACGTGGTCCTGCCAGGCGGCGATCGCCCGGTGCCCCGCATTGGGCATCACGTCGGCCACCAGGTAGTGGCGCCACAGATACCAGCCCCAGACCCGCTCGGGATTGTCACGCCATCCCTGGGTGCTGGACAACTCGTAGGGATCGAAGCGCGCCCACAGCCCGTTCTTGTCGTCGCGGAACGTCGGCACGCCGCTCTCGGCGGAGATTCCCGCGCCGCTCAGGACCGTTATTCGCATCTCACAAAGATAGTCGCGCCGGGGACATACTGAGTGGGTGGAACTGAGCGAGTGGTTGCGGGTCGACACGAAGGCGGGCAGGCCGCTGTTCGACCAGCTCAGGACGCAGGTCATCGACGGGGTCCGCGACGGCGCGCTGCCCCCGGGCACCCGGCTGCCGACGGTACGGGACCTGGCCGGTCAGCTGGGCGTCGCCGCCAACACCGTGGCCCGCGCCTACCGTGAGCTGGAGACCGCGGCCATCATCGAAACCCGCGGCCGATTCGGGACTTTCATCGCCCGCTACGACCCGACCGACGCCGCCATGGCGGCCGCGGCACGCGAATACCTGGACGTGGCAGCCCGATTGGGGCTGAGCAAGGCCGACGCCGTGCGTTACGTCGAGGAAGTTGGCGACGACGGAAACCGTCGCTAGCCCAACCGGCCGCTACCGCAGCACTTTTGCCAGTGTCCGCAGATTGCGCGTGGTGGTCGACGACTTGTAGCGCGGCTTGCCCATCGTCTTGCCGACCGCGCTGTCCAGCGTGCTGCCCTTGGGCACCTGCCAGTAGAGGACGCCCTCGCCGGGACTGATCTTCTCGTCCGGACCGGCGCCGTCGGCGAGGGCGGCGAGCTCGGTGAGCACCGCTTTGTCGGCGACGAAGGTGATGTAGGACTGGTATCCGTCGACCTCGCGCTCGAACGGGTAGGCCTCGACGAGGCAGCGCACCGCGTCGAGCGCGTAGACCAGCACCCAGGCGTCGTAGCCGAACCTGTCGCGCAGCGCGGCCTCCGCCTTCTTGCGCACGGTGGCCGCCGTGGCCGGGGACTCCAGCAGCACGTTTCCGCTGGCCAGGATGGTGCGCACCCCGGTAAATCCCGCGTCGGTCAGCGCTGCGGCCACCTCGGCCATCATGAGATTCACGCCGCCGACGTTGACGCCGCGCAGGAAGGCGGCATATTTGGTCATGAACCGATTTCACCAGGCCTGCCGCGACGTAGAGTCGTCGGCATGGGACGCCATGTCATCGACGACAAGCTCTTGGCCGTGATCAGCGGGAACTCCCTGGGAGCGCTGGCCACGATCAAACGCGACGGCCGCCCGCAGCTCTCGATCGTGCGGTATCACTTCGAGGCACGCGACATGGTGCTGCGCGTGTCGATCACCGAGCCGCGGGCCAAGACGCGAAACCTGCGCCGCGACCCGCGCGCGTCGCTGCTGGTCGACGCCGACGACGGTTGGTCCTACGCAGTCGCCGAGGGAACGGCCGAACTGACGCCGCCCGCGGCGGCCCCCGACGACGACACCGTCGAGGCGCTGATTGCCTTGTACCGCAACGTCGCCGGCGAGCATCCCGACTGGGATGACTACCGGCGGGCGATGGTCACCGACCGGCGGGTGCTGCTGACGCTGCCGATCTCACACGTCTACGGCATGCCGCCGGGTGTGCGTTAGCCGCCCGCAATCGGCGAGTGGGCGCTAGGCTGCCGCTATGGCCGCATCGAAGTCTCCCGAGTCGGAGTCGGAAGACGACACCAAGCGCAAGTTCCGGGAAGCCCTGGACCGCAAGATGTCCAAGTCGGCGGGGGCATCGGAGCACAAGGACGGCCGGGGCAAGCAGTCGCGGGCGCACGGTCCGGTGGAGAACCGTCGGGAATTCCGCCGCAAGAGTGGCTGAAGTTCTGCGGTAGAGGCGGTTTCGTTCAATCGGGCCTCTGCCGACCCCCCATGAAAGCCCCCGGCGCGCTACCGCAGCGCCGGTTCTAAGATGAACGGGTGCCGAAACTGCAGCTCGTCCAAGACCCGGCCGCCGACGCTCTGCTGGATGACAACCCGTTCGCGCTGCTCGTCGGCATGCTGCTCGACCAGCAGGTGCCGATGGAGACCGCGTTCGCGGGGCCCAAGAAGATCGCGGACCGGATGGGTGGCTTCGACGCCGGGGAGATAGCCGACTACGACCCGGAGAAGTTCGCGGCCTTGTGCTCCCAGAAGCCGGCGATACACCGCTTTCCGGGATCGATGGCCAAGCGCATCCAGGCGCTCGCGCAGATCATCGTGGAGGTCTACGGCGGCAATGCGGCCGGCTTGTGGACAGACGGCGAGCCCGACGGCAGGGAACTGCTGCGACGACTCAAGGAGCTGCCCGGTTTCGGGGCGCAGAAGGCGCAGATCTTCCTGGCGCTGCTGGGCAAGCAGTACGGGGTGACGCCGTCGGGCTGGCGCGAAGCGGCCGGGGACTTCGGCCGGCCCGGCACACACATATCCGTCGCCGATATCGTCGACGCCCGTTCGCTCGGGCAGGTGCGATCACACAAGAAGCAGATGAAGGCGGCGGCCAAGGCGGCGAAGTAGCCGGTCACCAGAAGGGAAGGGCGGCAACGTGAAGACCCACATTACGTGCCCGTGCGGCGAGGCCATTGTCGGCAAGGACGAGGACGAGCTGGTTGAGCTGACGCAGGCTCACCTGGCCAGCGTGCACCCGGGCCTCGACTACGACCGCGACGCCATACTGTTCATGGCCTACTGAGCGAAAGGGCGCGTGTCACCGTCGCGGTGAGACGCGCCCTTTCGAACGAACGGCCGCTCAGGGCACGACCGTCGAGCCGATCGTGGGCAAGAACTGGCACTGCTTCTCCTTGGTGGTGACCTGCCCGAAGATCGTCGACATGATGCTGCCCGAACCGGTGTCGGCGATCGCGGTCAGCGTCGTCGGTCCCTCGGCGTTGATGTCGGTGCGCGGCTTGAGCGCGACCGTCCCGGACTTGCCCGTGGTCAGGTTGACCCAGGTGACGTTCAAGGGCAGCTTCTGCACCTCGGCGGGACCGGGGGTGCCGACCGCGGTGAAGACGTAGGCGGTCTGGCCGGGACCCGGACCGGGTGTCGGGATCTTGGCCGGTCCCGCGACCGACAACGCGGTCGCGATGGCACTGGTGCCGTCCGCGAGGCAGTTCGTACCGATCGAGGGATACATGAAGTCCTGCGTGGGCGGTGCGTCAGGCCCGAAGTTCGGCGCGGGACTCGGCGCGGGAGCCGGCGCCGGTACGGCATCCGGCGCGGGTGCCGCGGCGGGTGCGGCCGCGGGGGCAGGCGCCGGTGCGGGTGCCGCGGCCGACGGCGCAGGTGCCGGAGCGGCCAGTGGAGCCGGACCCGCGGCGTGGGCCGGGTCGATGCCGGTTGGCAGGTGTGACTGTGCGCCGGGTTCGATTCCCGCCGCCGGCACGTGGGGGACCGGCGCGCCGTCGGGCACGGGTGCGGCGGCCGGCGCTGCCGGTGTGGCGGCGAACTGATTCACTGACGCGGCAACGCTTTTCGACTCGGAGGGGGCACTCGGGTTGTGCGCGAACGCCTGCGCGGCGGCCATCAACAGCTGGGTGGCCTGCTGGGGATCACCGGCCGCCTGCTGGATGATCGGGCTCAGCTCCGACAACGCGGGTAGGCCCGGCAGCTGCGGGGCGGCCGACTTGGGTTGCGGTGTCGGCTGCGGCGCCGGGTCGGCCGCCGCGTTCGGGGACATCCCGAACGCGGCAGCCGATGCCATGGCGACAGCGGCCAAACCCTTGGAAAGATTCCAACTGCTTGCCATGACGTCCTCCGGTCTCGGTAGTGGTTAGCCGTCTGACGGGCTGATCAGGGCAGGGCGGCGAGCAGGCCCGACGACGGTGTCGGTGCTGCGGGGTTGGCCGGCGCGGCCGGTGCCGCCGGCGTGCCCGGAGCCTGTCCCGTCGCCAGTGCCGTCAGATCCTGCGGAAGCGTCAGCTTCGGCGGCACGTTGGCCCCCAGGCCCGACGGCAACGCCGGCATGTTGACCTGCGCCTGCGGGAGCTGAGGGGTGGGCGGGGTCGCGGGCGCGGCGGGCGTCGAGAGCCCGGGGACGGCCGGAAGACCCGGCAGCGACGAAGCGGCCGGACCGGTGGGCGCCGCGGGCGCGGCTGCCGGCTGCTGGGTCAGGCCCTGGATCAGGCCGGGGATGCCGGACGGGCTCGCAGCCGGGGCGGCAGGAGTGCTGGCGGCCGGAGGCGTGAGGCCCGGAATCGACGGAAGGCCCGCCGGCGACGACACCGGTGACGTCGCGCCCGCGGCCGGAACGCCCGGGAAGCTGATCCCCGGAGTCGCCGGGGCGGCCGGCGGGGTCGCGCCCAGCGCGGTGGCGAGGTTCTGCAGGATCTGCGGCGCGTTCGCCGCCGAGGCGATCAGCTGCTGCGGGATGCTCGACACGTCCGGCACCGGCGGCGCCGGGTCGGCGTGGGCGATGCCGCCCGTGAGTAGCGCGGCGGACGAACCGACGACGACGGCGGTTGCACGCAAGTAGGTCCAGATGGTTGGCATGATTCTCCCTGGTATTCGACGACTGGTCCGCCGCCGAAACTACGGTGTTACTGATGGGACTCAAGTGACACGTGTGGCATTTATTTGATCGTTATCGATACGAGTGACGGCGGTGACCCGGCCGAGCCGCGAGTTTGCCGGGGAGGCACACCCGCCGGGCCTGCCCGATACCGGCGGTGACCGCCGACGATGGCCCGGTGGCCGCCGCGATCGCTAAAGTCGGGCGCATAGACACGACCTCGGCCGCCGCGGCGGCATCCCACTCCCGGCGGTCGGCGAGTCCTGCGGTCGCGGCGGCGCCGGCCTTGTTCATCGCGAGCGTCGCGGCGCGCTTCGCCTGGACCTACCTCACTGCGCACGGCGCGAACTTCGTCGACCTGCACGTCTACCTCGGCGGCGCGGCCGCGATCGACCATCCGGGCACCCTGTACCGCTACGTCTACGCCGACCAGACGCCGGACTTCCCGCTGCCCTTCACCTATCCGCCCTTCGCCGCGATCGTCTTCTACCCGCTGCACCTGCTGCCGTTCGGCCCGGTCGCCTTCCTCTGGCAACTCGCGACGGTGGCCGCGCTGTACGGCGCGGTCCGGGTGAGCCAGCGACTGATGGGCTCCGCGGGGGGCCACCGGATCGCGATGCTGTGGACGGCGGTCTGCATCTGGATTGAGCCGATGCGCAGCACATTCGACTATGGACAGGTCAATGTCGCGCTGATGCTCGCCGTCCTGTGGGCGGTCGCGAGCACCCGCTGGTGGCTGTCGGGGCTACTGATCGGGCTGGCGGCCGGAATCAAGCTGACCCCGGCGATCTCGGGTGTGTATCTGGCCGGCGTCCGGCGATGGGGCGCGGCGGCGTTCTCGGCGCTCGTCTTCGTGGCCACCGTCGGCGTGTCGGCTCTGATCGTCGGCGACCAAACCCGCTACTACTTCACGGTTCTGCTGGGTGACGCGCACCGGGTGGGGCCGATCGCCACGTCGTTCAACCAATCGTGGCGGGGCGGCATCTCCCGCATCCTGGGGCACGACGCCGGGTTCGGTCCGCTGGTCTTGGTCGCCATCGGCGTCACCGCGGTGCTGGCCATCCTGGCCTGGACGGCGCTGGACGGCTCGGACCGGCTGGGCAAGTTGCTGGTGGTCGAGTTGTTCGGACTGCTGCTCTCGCCGATCTCGTGGAGCCATCACTGGGTGTGGCTGGTGCCGTTGATGATGTGGGCGATCCACGGGCCGCTGCGCGAGCGCGCCGGCGCGCGGATCGTGGGATGGGGATGGCTGGCGCTCACCCTGGTCGGCGTGCCGTGGCTGCTGAGCTTCGCGCAGCCGACGATCTGGCAGATCAGCCGGCCGTGGTACCTGGCCTGGGCGGGGCTGGTCTACGTCGTGGCGGCGGTGGCGACGTTGGGCTGGATCGCCGCGACCGGGACTACTCTGCGACGATCCCGTCGATGTCGCGCGCCATGTCCACGTCCTTCTCGGTGATGCCACCCTCGGAGTGCGTGACGAGCGCGAAAGTGACTGTACGCCAACGGATATCGATGTCCGGGTGATGGTCCTTGCTCTCGGCGTGCTCGCCCACCCGGCGCACGGCGTCGATGCCGGCGAGGAACGACGGGAACTTGATCGACCGGCGCAGGGCGCCGTCGGCGCGCTCCCATCCGTTCAGGCCGGGCAGTGCGGCGTCTACTTGCTCATCGGTTAACACAGCCATATCCGCAACCTTTCTCTGCACGAAAACGCTTGCTAAATGCCATTTTACGCCTTAGCCGTGGCGCCGTGAGGGCGGTTTGATCCCGATCCCCATCCCTATCCGACTGCGGCCCACGGGCCTGCGTTGCCGCACGGTCTGACGCGTCCGGGGTCGTTTTCGCCGGAATTTAACCCATGGTGTGAACGGGGGTATTACCCTCGATATGAGGATTTCGCGGCATCTAGAGAACACAGGTATGAGCGAGAGGAATGACGGGATGGGACAACTGATCGGTGTGGTCGCAGCGGCAGCGGCCATCGCCTTCGCTCCAGTCCCGCAGGCACCTACCCCCGCGACCACGATCCAGGGTGACCCGTGTCAGGTCTGGCACGCCACCACGCAGGATGTCGCCGGGCAGACGCTGTACTGCGTGCGTACATCCGACGGCAAGAACATGTACTGGATGCCCCATCTGACGGACGGAAACTAATCCGAAAATTTTGGTGCAGGGCACCGGGGTGGGGCTTCCCCGCCAGCCAAATTTCCCAAGTATCAGCACGCCGCAACCCAACTCGCGTGACACGCATCCGACCCGGATTTGCCCGGTATCCCGTCTCCTTCCCGCGGCCCGGTTCCTAAGGCCGTCTCCGCAGCTGAGTCTAAATATCATGCGGCACAACGTATCTGGGGACTAAACCGTTGTTATCCCATCGTTAAAGTGTCGATGGCCATGCGCGTTGTTGTTGTCCGGGAACGGCTTAAGGGCCAGGTCGCACATGACGAATTCCCTGCGCACCCAGCGCATAGGCCCAACCTGGGTTACACGCGCATAGGGCGGCGCCAGGCGATGGACATCTTCATTGGGATGCCGTCGATGATCCAACTTCATCCGATTTCCACCGTCCCACCGTCATCAGGCGAGAAATTGGTTGCGAATAACGACCCCTACACCGGTACCGGGTTTGCTATGTTTCCCCAGGTGAGGTACGGCGTTGGCTGCCGCAGAACACAGCCATGGCTTCACCGTACCGCCGCGTTTGCCCGGGTGGACGGGAGCGATCCCGAACAGGCCCGCGCGGGGGGCGCTCTACCCGAAGTCGGCCCGACTGAGGAGAATCCGTGTCTGTGAGAAGCAACGGGTGTCGTGGCCGGGGGAGCGTCGGATGCCGGCCGTAGTCACCGGCGGGGCGTCGGGGATCGGCCGGGCGGTGGTGGAGCGGCTGCGCCGGGCGGGCGACGACGTGACCGTATGGGACATTACGGGCGGTGACATCGATTGCGACGTCAGCGATCCGGACGCGGTGTCGACCGCCATCGCGGCCACGGTCGCCCGGCACGGACCGCCGACCCGCCTGGTTGCCTGTGCGGGGGTGGGCGCCAGCGGCCTGCTGCTCGAACAGACACCGGAGCAATGGCGCCGCGTCCTCGATGTCAACCTGACCGGAACGTGGTTGACACTGCGCGCCGTCGCGCAAGCCATGGCCGAGGGCGGCGCCGGCGGGTCGATCGTGGCCGTGTCGAGCATCAGCGGCACCATCGCGGACCGGGACATGGGCGCCTACTGCGTGTCCAAGGCCGGCATCGACATGCTGGTGCGGGTGGCCGCGGCCGAATGGGGCCGGCACGGAATCAGGGTCAACGCCGTGGGCCCGGGCGTGACGCGCACGCCGATGCTGGCCAAACCGGAGGCGCTCCCGGGCTGGGTCGAGGGACTGACCGAACGCACCGCGCTCGGGCGGCTGGGGGAGGCCGACGACATCGCCGAGGCCATCGTGGGGCTGCTCGGCATGCGCTGGGTGACGGGTCAAACGCTGTTCGCGGACGGCGGGCTCGCGCTGTACAGCCCGATCAACGCCTACGGACAGATTCAGCGGCTCACCAACCCGCCGGCATAGACGGCGTCGCGCCGCGACCGTATACCGTCACTGCCCATGCCGACACAGATCGTCGTCGCGGGCGCCGTTATCTGCGGCTCCACGGTGTTGGTGGCACAGCGGCTGCGCCCGCCGGAGTTGGCCGGCCGCTGGGAACTGCCCGGCGGCAAGGTAGCGCCGGGCGAGAGCGAACGCGACGCGCTGGCCCGCGAGTTGGCCGAGGAGCTGGGCCTGCAGGCCCGCGACGTCGTGGTCGGTGATCGCCTCGGGCCGGACATCGCGGTGAACGACACGCTGACGCTGCGGGCTTATCGGGTGCGGCTCATCCGGGGCGAGCCGGACGCGCGCGACCACGGCGCCCTGCGCTGGGTGAGCGCCGGGGAGCTGCGCGACGTCGACTGGGTGCCCGCCGACCGAGGCTGGCTCGACGACCTGACACGCGCCCTCTCATAACCAGTCCACAGTCGATCGGCAGGCTTTGGACAGGCCCGCTGAAGGTCACGAACGTCAACTTGAGATATAACAACCCGACTTGTAACAAACGATGTTCGGATCAGCCGGGAGGTCCGGCGCTTGGGGGCCGACCGCGCGCCGACCGCTTCGGTCGCGGGCGTGCGGCTTGACGGACCGGGTATCCGAGACCACCGCGGCGAGGGTCGAGCGAACGGCCCGGCGAGACCGAGCGACGCGACGGATGAGGAGGGCGCCGTTGACTGCCACACCGCACATTGGTGGACCTCTCGAGGAGCTCCTCGAGCGCAGCGGACGATTCTTCACCCCGGGCGAGTTCTCGGCGGATCTGCGCACGGTCACGCGTCGCGGCGGCCGCGAAGCCGACGTGTTCTACCGCGACAGGTGGAGCCACGACAAGGTGGTCCGGTCCACTCACGGCGTCAACTGCACCGGATCGTGCTCGTGGCAGATCTACGTCAAGGACGGGATCATCACCTGGGAGACCCAGCAGACCGACTACCCGTCGGTGGGCCCGGACCGGCCCGAATACGAGCCGCGCGGGTGTCCCCGCGGCGCGTCGTTCTCCTGGTACAGCTATTCGCCCACCCGGGTGCGCTACCCCTACGCCCGCGGCGAGCTGATGCAGATGTACCGGGAGGCCAAGGCGCGCCTGGGCGATCCGGTTCTGGCGTGGGCGGACATTCAGGCCGATCCCGAACGCCGCCGCCGCTACCAACGCGCCCGCGGTAAGGGCGGGCTGGTGCGGGTCACCTGGGCCGAGGCCACCGAACTGATCGCCGCCGCCCACGTGCACACCATCAAGACCTACGGTCCGGACCGGGTCGCCGGCTTCTCCCCGATCCCGGCGATGTCGATGGTGTCCTACGCCGCCGGCTCGCGGTTCTTCGAACTCATCGGCGGCGCCATGACGTCGTTCTACGACTGGTACGCCGACCTTCCGGTGGCTTCCCCGCAGGTGTTCGGCGACCAGACCGACGTGCCCGAATCGGGGGACTGGTGGGATGCGGCCTACCTGATGATGTGGGGCTCCAATGTCCCGATCACCAGGACCCCCGATGCGCACTGGATGGCCGAGGCGCGCTACCGCGGAACCAAGGTCGTGAGCGTCAGCCCCGACTACGCCGACAACACCAAGTTCGCCGACGAGTGGATGCCCTGCGCCGCCGGCACCGACGGCGCGCTGGCCATGGCGATGGGGCACGTCATCCTCTCGGAATGCTATGTCAACAAACAGGTTCCGTTCTTCGTTGACTTCTCGCGCCGATACACCGACCTGCCGTTTCTGATCAAGCTGGAAGAGCGCGGCGGCATGCTGGTGCCGGGCAAGAACCTCACGGCGGCCGACCTGGGCGAGGCGGTCGAGAACGCGGCGCTCAAGCCGGCGGTACTGGACGAAGTCACCGGTTCGGCGGTGGTGCCGCACGGCTCGCTGGGTTTCCGCTACGGCGAGGACGGCGTGGGCAAGTGGAACCTCGATCTCGGCGACCTGGCGCCCGCGCTGAGCGTGCGCGACGCGCACGGCACGAACGGGGGCTCCAGCGCCGCGGTGGTGCACTTGCCCAGCTTCGACACCGTCAACGGCGAGGGCACGACGATCGCACGCGGCGTTCCGGTGCGCCGGATCGGAAAGCACACGGTGTGCACGGTTTTCGACCTGATGCTCGCCCACTACGGGGTCGCGCGCCCGGGCCTGCCCGGCGACTGGCCCACCGGCTACGACGACGCGACCCAGCAGAACACCCCGGCGTGGCAGGAGGCCATCACCGGAGTGTCGGCGGCGCAGGCCATCCGGGTGGCCCGCGAATTCGCCTGCAGCTCAGAGGAATCCGGCGGCCGATCGATGATCATCATGGGCAGCGGCATCAATCAGTGGTTCCACGGCGACGCCACCTACCGCGCGGTGCTGGCCCTGCTGATGCTGACCGGGTCGATGGGCCGCAACGGCGGCGGCTGGGCCCACTACGTCGGGCAGGAGAAAGTGCGGCCGCTCACCGGATTTCAGACCATGGCGATGGCGACCGACTGGGTGCGGCCGCCGCGCCAGGTGCCCGGCGCCTCGTATTGGTACGTCCACACCGACCAGTGGCGTTACGACGGCTATGCGGCCGACAAGTTGTCCAGCCCGCTGGGCCGGGGCCGGTTCGCGGGCAAGCACACCATGGACCTGCTGGCCTCGGCGTCGGCCATGGGCTGGAGCCCGTTCTATCCCCAGTTCGACCGATCGAGTCTGGACGTGGCCGACGAGGCACGCGCCGCGGGTCGCGACGTCGCCGAGTATGTCGCCGAGCAACTCGGGCGGCGGGAACTCAAGCTGGCCGTCACCGATCCCGACAATCCCGCGAACTGGCCGCGGGTGCTTACGGTGTGGCGGGCCAACCTGATCGGCTCGTCGGGCAAGGGCGGCGAGTACTTCCTGCGTCATCTCTTGGGTACCGATTCCAACGTCCAGGCCGAGCCCCCGGCCGACGGGATACGGCCGGTCGACGTGACCTGCGACGGGGACATCCCGGACGGCAAGCTCGACTTGATGATGTCGATCGACTTCCGGATGACATCGACGACTTTGGTGTCGGACGTGGTGCTTCCTGCGGCGACCTGGTACGAGAAGGCCGATATTTCCAGCACCGACATGCATCCGTACGTGCACGCGTTCAGCGCCGCGACCGACCCGCCCTGGGAAACCCGTTCGGATTTCGACGCTTTCGGCGCCATCGCACGTGCGTTCAGCGCGATGGCCAAACGTCATCTGGGCACCCGCAGCGATGTGGTGCTCACCGCGCTGCAGCACGACACTCCGGACGCGATGGTCTACCCCGACGGCACCGAAAACGACTGGTTGCATACCGGCGTGACGCCGACGCCGGGGCGGACGATGCCGAAGCTCACCGTGGTGGAGCGCGACTACGGCGCCGTCTACGACAAATGGCTGACGCTGGGGCCGCTCGTGGAGACATTCGGTCTGACCACCAAAGGCGTGACCGTACAGCCGTTCCGGGAGGTCGAGGAGCTGGCGGCCAAGTTCGGCGTGATGGATTCCGGTGTGGCCGCCGGCCGTCCGGCCATCACCACCGCCGCCCGGATGGCCGACGTGCTGCTGGCGCTGTCCGGAACGACCAACGGTCGCCTCGCGGTAGAGGGTTTCCGCGAGCTGGAGAAGCGCACCGGCCAGCGGCTCGCGCACCTGGCCGAGGGCAGCGAAGACCGCCGCGTCACCTACGCCGATACCCAGGCCCGTCCCGTCCAGGTGAACACCAGCCCGGAGTGGTCGGGCAGTGAGACGGGCGGCCGCCGCTACGCGCCGTTCACCGTCAACATCGAAAATCTCAAGCCGTTCCACACCCTGACCGGGCGGATGCACTTCTACCTGGCCCACGACTGGGTGGAGGAGCTCGGCGAGCATCTGCCCGTCTTCCGTCCGCCGCTGGACATGGCGCGGTTGTTCGGTCAGCCCGAGCTCGGCCCCACCGACGACGGAATCGGGCTCACCGTGCGGTATCTGACGCCGCACTCGAAGTGGTCGTTCCACTCCACCTATCAGGACAACCTGTACATGCTCACGTTGTCGCGTGGTGGTCCCACCATGTGGATGAGTCCCGGCGATGCGGCGAAAATCGGTGTGCGCGACAATGATTGGGTCGAGGCGGTGAACACCAACGGCATCTACGTGTGCCGCGCGATCGTCTCGCATCGCATGCCCGACGGCGTGGTGTTCGTCTACCACGTGCAGGAACGCACGGTGGACACGCCGCGCACCGAGACCAACAACAAGCGCGGCGGCAACCACAACGCGCTGACGCGGATACGGATCAAGCCCAGCCACCTCGCCGGTGGCTACGGCCAGCATGCGTTCGCGTTCAACTACATGGGCCCCACCGGCAACCAGCGCGACGAGGTGACCGTGGTGCGCCGCCGCGGCCAGGAGGTGACCTACTGACCATGAAAGTCATGGCACAACTGGCGATGGTGATGAACCTCGACAAATGCATCGGCTGCCATACCTGCTCGGTGACATGCAAACAGGCATGGACCAACCGTTCCGGCACCGAGTATGTGTGGTTCAACAATGTCGAAACTCGCCCCGGGCAAGGCTATCCGCGCACCTACGAGGACCAGGGGCGCTGGCGTGGCGGCTGGATCCGCGACAAGCGCGGCAGGCTGCGGCTGCGCGACGGCGGCCGCATCAGCAAGCTGCTGCGGATCTTCGCCAATCCGAAGTTGCCCACCATCGACGAGTACTACGAGCCGTGGACCTACGACTACGAGAACCTGACCACGGCGCCCGCGGGCGACACCTTCCCGACGGCCGCGCCGAGGAGCCTGATCAGTGGCAAGCCCATGAAGATCACCTGGGGACCCAACTGGGACGACAACCTGTCCGGCTCTCCGGAGATTCTGGCCGACGACCCGATCCTTCGAAAGATCAACGACGTCAATGACAGCGTCCGGCTCTCCCTCGAAGAGACCTTCATGTTCTATCTGCCGCGGATCTGCGAGCACTGTCTGAACCCCTCCTGCGTGGCCTCGTGCCCCTCTGGCGCGATGTACAAGCGCAGCGAGGACGGCATCGTGCTGGTCGATCAGGACCGCTGCCGGGGCTGGCGGATGTGTGTCTCCGGATGTCCCTACAAGAAGGTGTATTTCAACCACAAGACCGGCAAGGCCGAGAAGTGCACGCTGTGCTACCCGCGGATGGAGGTCGGCCTGCCGACCATCTGCTCGGAGACCTGCGTGGGCCGGCTGCGCTACCTGGGCCTGGTGCTCTACGACGCCGACCGGGTCCTGGAGGCGGCATCGGTGGAAAACGACACCGACCTCTACGAGGCGCAGCGACGAATCCTCCTGGATCCCAACGACCCGGAAGTGATCGCCGGTGCGCGCGCCGAGGGGATCTCCGACGAGTGGATCGAGGCCGCGCAGCGCTCCCCGATCTACGCGCTGATCCACACCTACAAGGTGGCGCTGCCGCTGCACCCGGAATACCGCACCATGCCCATGGTCTGGTACATCCCGCCGCTGTCGCCCGTGGTCGACGCGGTCAGCCGCGACGGTCACGACGGCGAGGACGTCGGCAACCTGTTCGGCGCTCTGGAGGCGCTGCGCATCCCCATGCAATACCTCGCCGAACTGTTCAGCGCCGGCGACACGACCGTGGTCGAAGCCGTGTTGCGCCGGCTGGCGGCCATGCGCTCGTACATGCGTGACATCAACCTCGGGCGACAGACCCAGCCGCACATACCGCATTCCGTCGGGCTCACCGAAGAGCAGATCTACGAGATGTACCGCCTGCTGGCCATCGCGAAATACGAAGAGCGCTATGTTATTCCGACTGCCTTCAGTCCCCAGGCGCGCGAGCTGGAGCAGATGGGTTGCTCGCTTTCCGGTGAGGGCGGACCGGGAATGTACGAGACCGGCGATCCGGTGCCCGTCGCCGTCGAGAGCTTCCATGCGGTCAAGCGACGGGACGGCGGGCGCGCGACCCGGGTCAACCTCCTCAACTGGGATGGCGGCCGGGTGCCCGCCGAAATGTTCCCCGAAGAGCAGCAGCGATGAGGGTGCTGGCCAGGCTGCGCGAACGCGCGGGCGCGGCGACGATGCAGGATCGCGCCGTGTGGCAGGCGGCCTCGCTGCTGCTCGCGTATCCGGACGACGCGCTGGCCCGGCGGTTGGACACCGTCGATGAACTGCTGGGCCACATCGACGGTGGGGCCGCGGCGCTGCTTGCCCGGACGGCCGCGGCGCTGCGTCGCCGCGAGGCGATGGGCGCCGCAATGGATTACGTCGCGACTTTCGACATGCGCAGGCGCGCCACGATGTACCTGACGTACTGGACGGCGGGGGACACCCGCAACCGCGGCCGCGAGATGCTCGAATTCGCGACCGCCTACCGGCACGCGGGTGTGCAGCCGCCGCGCGCCGAGGCCCCCGACCACCTTCCCGTCGTGCTCGAGTTCGCGGCCACAGTCGATCCCGAAGCCGGGCGGCGGCTGCTCACCGAGCACCGGGTCCCGATCGACGTGCTGCGGGCCGCCCTGGACGACGCCGAATCGCCCTACGCGCACACGATCGCGGCCGTCTGCACGACCCTGCCGGTGACGACCGATCAGGACGTACGTCGTGCGGAACGCCTCGCCCGGGCCGGCCCGCCTGCGGAATCCGTTGGGCTGCAACCGTTCAACTTGACCGTCCCGCCGCGTCGCCGGAAGGGGGCACCCAATGGGTAGCAGCGTGCTGTTCTGGGACATCGCGCCGTATGTCACGCTGACCACGTTGCTGGTCGGCACCTGGTGGCGCTACCGCTACGACAAGTTCGGCTGGACGTCTCGTTCCTCGCAGATCTACGAGTCGCGGCTGCTGCGGGTCGCGAGCCCCGTTTTTCATTTCGGGATCCTGGCGGTGTTCGCCGGACACGTGATGGGGTTGTTCATCCCGCCGTCGGTGACGCACGCGCTGAAGGTGAGCGATTACGCCTACCACATGCAGGCGGTGATCGCCGGATCGATCGCGGGCCTGGCCACGCTGGCGGGTATCGGGTTGCTGATCTACCGGCGATTCACCCGACCGCCGGTGTCCATGGCCACAACCCGCAGCGACAAGGTGATGTACGTGGTTCTGGTGCTGGCCGTCGTGGTCGGCCTGTACTGCGACCTGATCGGCACCGGACCACATGGCGGCGAGTTTCACTATCGGTACACGGTCGGCATGTGGTTCCGGGGCATCTGGATTCTGCAGCCGCACGGCGAGGTGATGGTGCGAGCCCCGTTCGACTACCAGCTGCACGCGCTGATCGGCATGGTGCTGTTCACGCTGTGGCCGTTCACCCGTCTGGTGCACGCCTTCAGCGCGCCCGTCTTCTACCTGTTCCGGCCGTACATCGTCTACCGCAGCCGGGAGGCGGCGGACAAGGGCGCGCTGGTCGGCACGGCGCCGCGCCGCCGGGGCTGGTAGAGCTCACCCGGGTGCTCGAGCGTGCGACCTCGGCGCGGATGACGCCCGGCGTGTCGGCGCCCCCTTGACCTGCTCAGTTCGCGTATGCGTAGCCCGCGCTGCCACAATCACCGCGTGTCATTCCGCAACGTCGCCATCGTCGCCCACGTCGACCATGGGAAGACCACCCTGGTGGACGCGATGCTGCGGCAGTCCGGCGCCTTGACCCATCGGGGCGACGACACCCAGGAACGCATCATGGACAGCGGTGACCTCGAGAAGGAAAAGGGCATCACCATCCTGGCCAAGAACACCGCCGTGCACCGCCACAACGCCGACGGATCCGTCACGGTCATCAACGTGATCGACACCCCGGGCCACGCGGACTTCGGCGGCGAGGTCGAACGCGGGCTCTCCATGGTGGACGGCGTGCTGCTGCTGGTCGACGCGTCCGAGGGCCCGCTGCCGCAGACGCGGTTCGTGCTGCGCAAGGCGCTGGCCGCCCATCTGCCGGTGATTCTCGTCGTCAACAAGACCGACCGGCCCGACGCGCGCATCGCCGAGGTCGTCGAGGCCAGCCACGACCTCTTGCTCGACGTCGCGTCGGACCTCGACGACGAAGCCGCCAAGGCCGCCGAGCACGCGCTGGGATTGCCGACGCTCTACGCGTCGGGCCGCGCGGGCATCGCCAGCACCGAGGAGCCTGCCGACGGTGAGGTCCCCGCGGGTGACAACCTGGACCCGCTGTTCGACGTCCTGATGGAACACATCCCGCCGCCGTCGGGGGATCCCGAGGCACCATTGCAGGCGCTGGTCACCAACCTCGACGCGTCGACGTTTCTCGGCCGGTTGGCCCTGATTCGCATCTATAACGGCAAGCTGCGCAAGGGCCAGCAGGTCGCGTGGATGCGCGAGGTCGACGGGCTGCCCGTCATCACCAGCGCCAAGATCACCGAGCTGCTGGCGACCGAGGGCGTGGAGCGCAGCGCCACCGACGAGGCCATCGCCGGTGACATCGTGGCCGTGGCCGGGCTGCCGGAGATCATGATCGGCGACACGCTGGCCGATCCCGACCACGCCCACGCGCTGCCGCGGATCACCGTCGACGAGCCGGCCATCTCGGTGACCATCGGCACCAACACCTCGCCGCTGGCGGGCAAGGTGCCCGGCCACAAGCTGACCGCGCGCATGGTCCGCAGCCGTCTCGACCAGGAACTGGTCGGCAATGTCTCGATCCGGGTCGTGGACATCGGCCGGCCCGACGCGTGGGAGGTCCAGGGCCGCGGCGAGCTCGCCCTGGCGGTGCTGGTCGAACAGATGCGCCGCGAGGGCTTCGAGCTCACGGTGGGCAAGCCGCAGGTGGTGACCCGCACGATCGACGGAAGGCTGCACGAGCCGTTCGAGGCGATGACGATCGACTGCCCCGACGAGTTCGTCGGTGCCATCACCCAATTGATGGCCGCCCGCAAGGGGCGCATGGAGGAGATGACCAACCACGCGGCGGGCTGGGTCCGCATGGATTTCATCGTGCCCAGCCGCGGCCTGATCGGCTTCCGCACCGACTTCCTCACGCTCACCCGCGGCACCGGCATCGCCAACGCGGTCTTCGACGGCTACCGGCCGTGGGCGGGGGAGATCCGCGCCCGGCACACCGGGTCGCTGGTGTCCGACCGGTCGGGCACCATCACACCGTTCGCGATGATCCAGCTCGCCGACCGCGGCCAGTTCTTCGTCGAGCCCGGTCAGGACACCTACGAGGGCATGGTCGTCGGGATCAATCCGCGCGCCGAGGATCTCGACGTCAACGTCACCCGGGAGAAGAAGCTCACCAACATGCGGTCCTCGACGGCCGACGTGATCGAAACGCTGGCCCGCCCACTGGAACTCGACTTGGAGCAGGCCATGGAGTTCTGTGCGCCCGACGAATGTGTCGAGGTCACCCCGGAGATCGTGCGGGTCCGCAAGGTCGAGCTGGACGCCACCAGCCGCGCGCGCAGCCGGGCGCGGGCCAAGGCCCGGGGTTAGTCAGTTGGCGCGTCCCGGCCGGTTCACGCTCGCCGAACGTGTCGTTGCCCGCGCGCTGAGCCGGGCCCGCCGGCTGCTCGTCGCGGGCGGTGTCGTGGTGTCGCTGATCGGTCTGGGGCTGGCGGCCTGCACGGTCAAGCCGCCGCCGGCGCCGCAGAGCACGGACACCCCGCACAACTCGCCCCCGCCGCCGCCGCGGGTCACCCAGATCATCATGGGCATCGACTCGATCGGCGCGGGGTTCAACCCGCACCTGTTGTCGGACCTTTCCCCGGTCAACGCGGCGATCAGCGCGCTGGTGCTGCCCAGCGCCTTTCGGCCGGTGCCCGACCCCAACACGGCCACGGGTTCGCGGTGGGAGATGGACCCGACGCTGTTGGTGTCGGCTGAGGTGACCAGCCAGGCCCCGTTCACGGTGACCTACAAGATCCGGCCCGAGGCGCAGTGGACCGACAACGCCCCCATCGGGGCCGACGATTTCTGGTACCTCTGGCGGCAGATGGTCGGGCAGCCCGGTGTCGTCGACCCCGCCGGCTACGACCTCATCACCTCGGTGCAGTCGCTGGAGGGCGGCAAGCAGGCGGTCGTCACGTTCGCGCAGCCGTACCCGGCGTGGAAAGAACTGTTCAGCAACATCCTGCCCGCGCATATCGTCAAGGACGTGCCGGGCGGCTTCGCCGCCGGCCTGGCCAGGGCCATGCCGGTGACGGGCGGGCAGTTCCGGGTGGAGAGCATCGACCCGCAGCGCGACGAGATCCTCATCGCGCGCAACGACCGCTACTGGGGCCCGCCCGCCAAGCCGGCGCTCATCCTGTTCCGCCGGGCGGGCGCGCCCGCCGCGCTCGCCGACTCCGTCCGCAACGGCGACACGCAGGTGGCCCAGGTGCACGGCGGTTCGGCTGCGTTCGCGCAGCTCTCGGCGATCCCCGACGTGCGGACCGCCCGGATCGTGACGCCGCGGGTGATGCAGCTGACATTGCGCGCCAACGAGCCCAAGCTGTCCGACACGCAGGTCCGCAAGGCGATACTCGGGTTGCTCGACGTGGACCTGCTCGCGGCCGTGGGGGCCGGCAGCGACAACACCGTCACCCTGGACCAGGCCCAGATCCGCTCACCGAGCGACCCGGGGTACGTGCCGACCGCCCCCCCGGCGATGGCCACCCCCGCGGCGCTGGCACTGCTGGCGGGGGCCGGTTACACCGTCGAGCCCAACGCTTCGGCGTCGCCCGAGCCGACACCGGCGAGCACCGCCCCACCGGAAGTCATCCGCGGCCGGATCAGCAAGGACGGGCAACAACTTTCGCTGGTGATCGGCGTGGCGGCCAACGACCCCACCTCGGTGGCGGTGGCCAACACCGCGGCCGACCAGCTGCGCAACGTCGGCATCGCCGCGACCGTGCTGGCGCTGGACCCGGTGACGCTCTACCGCGAGGCGCTGAGCGACAACCGGGTCGACGCGATCGTCGGCTGGCACCAGGCGGGAGGGAACCTGGCAACTGTGCTGGCCTCCCGCTACGGCTGCCCCGCGCTGCAGACGACGCAGGTGCCGGCGCCGGGGGCGACGACCACCAGCTCCGGTTCGGCGGGAGTGACGCCGGCTCCCGGGCCGGGCACCACGCCGACGGCGACGCCGAGCCGGCCGCCGGATTCCGGCGCGCTGGTCCAGGCGCCGTCGAACCTCACCGGAATCTGCGATCGCAGCATCCAGCCGAATATTGACGCCGCGATCAACGGCACCAAGAACATCAACGACGTCATCACCGCGGTCGAACCCCGGTTGTGGAACATGTCGACGGTGCTGCCGATCCTGCAGGACACCACGATCGTCGCCGCCGGACCCAGCGTGCAGAACGTCAGTCTCTCGGGTTCGGTACCCGTCGGGATCGTCGGTGACGCCGGACAATGGGTCAAAACCGGTCCCTGACCTGCATCGATAGGCGTTCTACCGCGCTTATGCGCTTTAAGCGCTGGTCATCAAACCTTCGTCAAACGATACCGGTAGACGGATTTATACCTTCTGGCGTACTCTCAGGTAAGCATGAACGCAGTTCTGCGACCAGCCGTCGGGCAACTGGGCCCAAGTGCTGAAGTCGAGTACTAGGGAGCGAAAGTGTCTTTCCTGATCGCAGCGCCAGAGCTGATGGCGGACGCGGCAGCAAACCTGGCGAACCTCGGTTCGGCGATCGGGTCGGCCAACTTCGCGGCGGCGGCGGCGACCACGGGACTGTTGCCCGCGGCCGCCGACGAGGTTTCGACCCAGATCGCGTCGATGTTCTCGGCTCACGCGGCGGGCTATCAGCAGCTCAGTGCCCAGGCCGCGGCATTCCACGAACAGTTCGTCCAAGCCCTGACCGCCGGTGCCGGCACGTACGCCTCGGCCGAGGCCAACATCGTCCAGACCCTGGCGGGCGCCGCTCCGGCCCTCGGTGTCGACCTCGGCGGCGGGCTGGCCGGGCTCGAGGCCGGCGCGGGGATCAACGGACTCGGCGCTGCACTCAACACCGCACTGTCCGGCGGGCTGGGCGGTGGCCTCTCGGGTCTGGGCGGAGCCTTGACCGGCGGGCTTTCCGGAGCGGGATTCGCCCTGCCCGGCGGTATGACCGGCGCGCTCGCCACACTGGGCGGCTTCCTGCAGATCAGCCCGGGCCTGGGAGCCAGCATGAGCGCCGGCCTGTCCGGGCTGGGTGCCCAATTCAACGCCGCTCTGTCGGGCGGGCTGTCGGCCGGGCTGTCCGGTGTTCCCGCCGCGTGGGCCAACGCGGTGGCGCCTTTCGGGGCGCTGCTCACCGCCGGCTCGCCGGCTGCGTTCATGACGCAGCTGGAGGCCATGCAGACCGGTTTCAACAGCGCCCTGATCAACGGCGAGTTCGGCTTCAACTCGTCCCTGGTCGCCCAGGAGCTCGCGGTCGAGACCGCGCTGTTCGGCGGTGCCGGCGCGCTCAACGGCGTGCCCGACGACATCTTCAACTTCTGGAACAGCGTGCTGGGGACGGGCGAGATCGGTTTCAACACCATGCTGGGCGCGCAGTTCACCGGTCTCGTGGGCTTCGGCCCCGGCTTCAGCTGGGGCCAGCCCTGGTATCAGTTCGTCCACGGCCTCTACGTGCCCGGGAGCTATGCCATCGGCAACAACGGCTGGATCAACGGGCTCGCAGGTGCCCTCGACCAGAAGGTCCTGTTCGACTTCGACGTCATCGGCGCCGGCACGGGCATCGTCAGCGGCAACGGGGTGGTGCAAACCACCTTGTCGACGGCCCTGGGCGCGGCGGGGTGGCAGTCGCCGTTCGGCGGGCTGCTCGCCGGGGTAAACGGCGCGCTGCAGCATCAGATCGGCAATCTGGAGGGTTGGGCGGCCCCCCAGGTCTACTTCCTGGGAGGCATCGACGGCACCGCCGGTGGCGGCTTGAACGGCATGGAGACGACCTTCAACACCGGCCTGGTGAACAGCGAAATGGGCTGGGAGGCAAGCGTCTTTGGCGCCAATGCGTTCAACGGAGCGCTCGACCGCACCTTCAACATCGGCAACCTGTTCGTGGTCACCGGCCAGCAGACCCTCAACAGTGTCCTCGGCGCGGCGCCCTTCCCGCCGTTGAGCAGCGCTCTGGCCGGGGGGTCGTCGCTGGTCTTCAACGGCGGCAACATCGGCGGCATCGAGGGTCTGTTCGACCAGACCCTGGCCGCGGGCTTCGACCTCGCCGGGATGATGTGACCATGATCACTCGTGCGCTTCGGCCAGAGGTCGTGACGGCACCCCCCGGACCGCTGCCGGCCGGCGAATCGTCCGCAGGGGCTGCCCCGCGGCCGACGGTTTGCCGCGCATCCATCGGCGATTCACCTGCGGCGGATCCCCTTTGGCGCCGACCGGGAGTCCGAAGCGCGCTTTAAATGCAAACATGCGTTTTCACCACACCTTTTCGATAGGCTTCCGCCAACGCGACACCCTGATCGGGCTAACGGGGTAGCGGTGATGTCGTGATTATTCGGGGAGGTACAGGGTGTCGTTTCTGATCGCAGCGCCGCAAGTCATCGCGGATGCCGCCACGAATCTTACGAATCTGGGGTCGGCGATCGGGTCGGCCAACTTCGCCGCGGCCGCGGCGACCAGCGGTGTGCTACCCGCGGCCGCCGATGAGGTGTCGGCGGAGATCGCCTCGCTGTTCTCCGCTCACGCAGTCGGGTATCAGCAGCTCAGCGCGCAGGCGGCCGCCTTCCACGAGCAGTTCGTGCAGGCCCTCACCGCGGGCGCCGGCACGTACGCCGCTGCCGAGGCCAACGTCGTGCAGACACTGGCGAGCGCGACTCCGGCCCTGGGCATCGACCTGAGCGGCGGACTGACCGGCCTGGAGGCCAGCCTGAACGCCGACATCGCCGGGCTGAGCGGCTCGCTCAACGCCGCGCTGTCGGGCAGCTTCGGTGGCAGCCTTTCGGGCCTGGCTCCCCTCGGGGCGGCCTTGACGGCAAACCTCGGCGGCGGGCTGTCGACCCTGGCGCAGACCGGCGGGGCGCTGGCCACCAGCGTCAGCACCGGGCTGAGCGGTCTGGGCGCCAGCCTGGGCGCGGGCCTACCGGGACTCTCGGCCGGCCTGAGCGGCGGACTCAGCGGCCTGGGCGGATCCCTCAATGCCGCGCTGTCGGGCGGTCTGGGTGCCAGCCTCGCCGGCCTCGGTCCCCTGGGCGCGTCGCTGGCGGCCGACCTCAGCGGCGGGCTTTCGGGCCTCGCGCCTCTGGGCGCGGCGATCACGGCCGGCCTCAACGGTTTCGGGGCCACCCTGGGCGCCGCCCTGCCCGGCATTTCGGCGACGCTCAACGCCGGCCTCAACGGTTTGGGCGGTACGCTCAACGCCGCGTTGTCGGGCGGCCTCGGCGCCAGCCTGGGCGCGGCGTTCCCCGGCTTGTCGGCAAGCTTGACCGGCGGCCTCAACGGCCTCAGCGCCGCGCTCAACGGCGGGCTGTCGGGCGGCCTGGGCGCGGGCCTGTCGGGGCTGGGTGCGGGCCTCGCCGGCGCGCTGCAGACCGGCGCGAACCTGGCGGCCGGCCTGGGGGCGGCGCTGCCCGCTCTCGGCTTCGCCCTGCCGGGCAGCCTGAACGCGGCGCTGGCCGCGCTGGGCTCCGCCTTCGGGATCACCCCGAGCCTCGGTGTCAACATCATGGCAGGCCTGAACGGGCTGGGGATCTCGCTGAACGCCGCGCTCAACGGCGGCCTCGCGGCAGGCCTGTCCGGCCTGCCGACGCTGCTGGCCAACCTCGTCGCGCCTTTCCAGACGCTGTTCAGCGCGACCACACCGGGCGCGTTCCTGACCCAGCTGTACGCGATGGAGACCGCGTTCAACAACGCGTTGTACGACGCCGAGATCAACCTGAACCTTGGCCTGAGCGGCTTGGAGGCGTCGCTGGAAACCGCCCTGTTCGGCGGCATCGGCGCCTTCGCCGGCGTCCCCGACAGCATCTTCGACTTCTGGAACACGCTGCTGCTGGGCGTCCCGGAGTTCGGCATCGACAGCCTGTTGGGGCTGCAGTTGTCGAACGTGTTCGGCGCCGGGTTCTCCGCGCCCTGGATCACCACCAGCCTCCTGGTCGGGCAGGCGAATCCCGTGCTCGGGGGCCTGGGAATCCTCGGTGGGGCCCTGGCGGCCGTGGACGACAAGTTCCTGTTCGACCTCTCCGTCATCGATGCGCTGGTGAGCGGGCTGACGGGCAACGGCTCGCTGTCGGCCGCTTTGACCGCGGGGATCAACGGGTTGGGCCTGACGTTGTCCGGGGCGCTGAACACGTCGCTCGGGGCCGGCGCCACCGGAGCCGCGCTGATCGCCGCGCCGCTGGCGGGCTTGCAGGGCGTGGTACAGGGCCAAGCCGCATTCTTCGGCAACCTCGGGGCCGCCGAGGCGGGCTTGAACGCGAACCTGGTGGCCAACGAGCTGGCTTTGACGGCGGGCCTTTCGCCCGCCCTGTCCGGCGCGGTGAACGCCGCCTTCGACATCCCCAACCTGGTCCTGCAGACGGGCGAGCAATTCGTCAACCTGGCCGGGGCGGGCTTGCTGGCCCCGGGCCTCTCGTTGGCCACCGCGGGCGGCCTCGGCGGCGTGGGCGGTCTCGAGGGCATCCTCAACGCGGCGGTGACCACCGGCGCCGACCTGGGGGCCACGCTGTAAGCCGGTACTACCGCGGACGCGCCGCCGGCTTCGGCGGGAGCACGGTGTCGACGATGAGCGCCAGCTCGCGCCGGTTGGGCGGCTCGCCGGTGAGCAGGAAGTGCTCGTTGATCAGCGCCGGCCCGACCCGCGCCGTCAGCGGCGTGATCGTGGCCGGGTCGATGTCGCCGTCGGCGACCGCTGTGCGCAAAATCGATTCGAACAGCTCGAGCCGCGGGCCGACGACGGCGTCGGCGAAGATGGAGCGCATCTCGGGCTCGTGCAGGAGCTGGTAGATGATCGCCATGCCCGGGAACGCGGTCTTGCCGGCCAGGACGTCTCGGTGGGCGGTGAACATCGCCAGCAGCGATTCCCTGGCCGAGCGGCCGGCGCGCGGCTCGGGTACCGGTGGCAACGCGAAAACCAGTGCGGCGTGCACCAATTCGCACTTGCTCGCCCAGCGGCGGTACAACGCCGCCTTGCCGGTGTGGGCTCGCGCCGCGATCCCCTCCATGGTCAGTCCGCCGTAGCCCACCTCGGCCAGCTCCGCCAGGGTGGCCTCGTAGAGGGCGCGTTCGAGGACCTCGCCCCGCCGGCGGCTGCGGCTGCACTTCTGGTCGGACGGGCTGAGCTGCGGCATCCGTCGATAGTAGCCATCGGCGTTCCTAGGCGCTGCGAGGCGGCGAAACACGCGCGGTAGGGTGCCGTCCATGGCCGAGACCGCCCGGGAGACGCCCCGGCTGCTGTTCGTGCACGCCCACCCCGACGACGAGAGCCTCAGCACCGGCGCCACCATCGCGCACTATGCCGCCCGGGGGGCCGACGTACGGGTCGTGACTTGCACGCTCGGCGAGGAGGGCGAGGTGATCGGCGACCAGTGGGCCCAGCTCGCCGTCGATCGCGCGGATCAGCTCGGCGGTTACCGAATCGGCGAGCTGACCGCGGCGCTGCGAGCGCTCGGGGTGGGCGGACCCAGCTATCTCGGGGGCGCCGGCCGTTGGCGCGACTCGGGGATGACCGGCACCCCGCAACGCCCACGCCGGCGATTCATCGACGCCGACGAGCGGGAGACGGTCGGCGCGCTGGTCGCGATCATCCGCGAGCAACGACCCCACGTCGTCGTCACCTACGACCCCAACGGCGGCTATGGCCACCCGGATCACGTGCACACCCACCTCGTCACGTCCGCGGCCGTCGCTGCCGCGGGCGCCGGCGGCCACCCGGGCCGGCCGTGGACCGTCCCCAAGTTCTACTGGACCGTCCTGGCCGCGAGCGCCTTCGGGGCGGGGTGGAGCGACCTCGACGAGGGGGACCTCGAGTCGCACTGGGCGATCCCGCCGGCGGAGCAGTTCGACTTCGGGTACGCCGACGCCGACATCGACGCCGTCGTCGAGGCCGACCGGCAGGCCTGGGCCGCGAAGGTCGCGGCCCTGGCCGCGCACGCCACCCAGGTGGTCGTCGGCCCGACCGGGCGGGCGTGCGCGCTGTCCAACAACATGGCGTTGCCGATCCTGGCCGACGAGCATTACGTCCTCGCGGCGGGTACCGGGGGAGAACGCGACGAACGCGGCTGGGAAACCGATCTGCTTGCGGGACTGGATCTCGCCACCGCCGCGACACGGTAGGCTTCGAGTCAGGCCGCCACGGGAGGAATGCGCATGGACCCTGACATGGACCCCAACATGCAGCACTGGCAGGACCGGCTGGACAGCTTTCAGTGGGTGATCGGCTCGATCCTCTCGCAGATCGACAGCGTTCCGACCTGACCGAAACCACGTCGCGCGCCGCTTCGGTCGACGACGCCGGCGCCGCTGCGCCCGCGGTTCGTCTCGTGGTGCTGGCGCTGCTCGCCGTCGACGGTGTCCTGTCCGCGGTAGCCGGCGCCCTGTTGTTGCCGTCGTACATCGGTTCGGTGCCATTCCCCGTCAGCGGATTGATCAGCGGACTGCTCAACGCGGCACTCGTGTGGGCCGCCGGACTATGGGCCAGGTCGTCGCGGGTTGCCGCGCTGCCACTGTGGACGTGGCTGCTGACGATCGCGGTGATCAGCATGGGCGGGCCGGGCGACGACGTGATCCTGGGCGGCCGGGGCCTGATGGCCTACGCGGCTCTGCTGCTGATCGTGCTCGGCGTCGCGCCGCCGGCGTGGGTGTTGTGGCGGGTCAACCGCGCGCGCTGACTGCCGGGGATTTACAGAGCTATCGAGCCGATCGGCGGCAGCGGCGGGAAAAAGCCTCGAATCCAATAGATTTCGGCGGTGATGAACTGATTGATCGAAGCCGTGGTCGCCGCGGAGATGTTGCTCAGCCCCTGGGCGAAACTGACCGTCCCGTCGATGAAGTCGATCGCGTTGAACAGGACGCTTTGCACGATGGGCTCGAACAGGTTGTAGAAGAACATGATCTGGGCGGCCAGCGGGCCGATCACCCAACCCGCCGCCCACGTGAGGAGTTCGAAGCCGTACTGGACCCACGGCTCGATCGCGAGGTAGGCATTCTCGATCGCCTGGCCGAGCGGGGCGAGTGCGTTGGCGGCCGGCGCCGCCGCGGCGGCGGTCGCGGCAGCAGGCCCCAGCAGCGCGCCTGCGCGGCCTGCGATCGCCCCGAAGAGCCCCGGGCCGCCGGTGCCGAGCAGGCCGGCCGCTCCACCGCCGAGCACGGCGTTCTCGACCCGGCTCAGGGCGCCGGAGACGGCGCCGCCGAGCGTGCCGCCGGCCAGCGGATGGCCGAGCAATGCCTGGGCGGGTGTGCGCACCGTGTTGACCAGCGTCTGCACGGCGTTGGATTCGGTGGCCGCGTAGGTGTTCGCCCCGGCGCTCAGGACCTGCACGAACTGCTCGTGAAACGCCGCCACCTGCGTGCTGAGCTGCTGATACGCGCGCGCATGCGTGGAGAACAGGGCGGCGATCTGCGTCGACACCTCGTCACCGGCCGCCGCCGCCAACCCGGTCGTGGATGCCGCCGCCGCAGCGTGGGCCGTCGTCAGCGCCGACCCGATGCCGGACAAGTCTGCGGCCGCGGTTACCAGGGCCTCCGGCGCCGCGAGCACGAACGACATCGCGCACCCCTTTCGCTGCACGCCGGCGTGGACACCGCCCATCCGGATGGGCAGATTTGCAGGGATCGTAACGCGATCGCAGATCGTTGGCGGGGATGTCAATGAATCGGCCCGCCGCATCCCTTTGCCGGCGGGGATGTCGGCCGCTTGCCGATCTGGGCCGGGCACTACTGTTGCGCATATGGCACCGGTTAAGGTTGCCGATATTTTGTGGGAACGCGCGGATGAAATTCGATCGTGGGGAAGTTACACCAACGTGCCAGTGACACCGGGACCTCCGGGTGAGGAGCCCATCGCTCTGCCGATCCCTGTCGTTCCGCCTGCCGTCTCGTCGACGGTCAGCGCATCGGCGTTGCGCCGCGTACTGCGCCGGGCCCGCGACGGCGTAGCGCTCAACGTCGACGAGGCGGCCGTGGCGATGACCGCCCGCGGGGACGCCCTCGCGGATCTGTGCGCCAGCGCGGCGCGGGTGCGCGATGCGGGCCTCGAGTCGGCCGGACGGCGCGGCCCGGGCGGTCGGCTGCCGATCACCTACTCGCGCAAGGTCTTCATACCGGTCACCCGGCTGTGCCGCGACAGCTGTCATTACTGCACCTTCGTCACCGTGCCGGGCAAGCTGCGCGCCCAGGGTGCCGGCATGTACCTGGAACCCGACGAGATCGTCGGTATCGCGCGCGCCGGAGCCGAACTCGGTTGCAAGGAAGCGTTGTTCACGCTAGGCGACCGGCCCGAGGACCGCTGGCCCGAGGCCCGCGACTGGTTGAGCGAACGGGGGTACGACTCCTCGCTGTCCTACGTGCGGGCGATGGCGATCCGAGTGCTCGAGGAGACCGGGCTGCTGCCGCACATGAACCCCGGCGTGATGAGCTGGTCGGAGATGTCGCGGCTCAAGCCGGTGGCGCCGTCGATGGGCATGATGCTGGAGACGACGTCGCGACGGCTCTTCGAGACGAAAGGGCTTGCGCACTACGGAAGTCCGGACAAGGATCCGGCGGTGCGGTTGCGCGCCCTGACCGACGCGGGCCGGTTGTCCATCCCGTTCACCACCGGTCTGCTGGTGGGCATCGGCGAGACGCTGACCGAGCGTGCCGACACGTTGCACGCGATCCGTCAGTCGCACAAGGAATTCGGTCACGTGCAGGAAGTGATCGTGCAGAACTTCCGGGCCAAGGAACACACCGCGATGGCCGCCTTCCCCGATGCGGGGATCGAAGACTACCTGGCCACGGTCGCGGTGGCGCGGCTGGTGCTCGGCCCGGGCATGCGGATTCAGGCGCCGCCCAATCTGGTCTCCCGTGACGAGTGCCTGGCCCTGGTGGGCGCCGGCGTCGACGATTGGGGCGGCGTGTCACCGCTGACCCCCGACCACGTCAACCCGGAACGACCGTGGCCCGCGCTCGACGAGCTGGCCGCGGTCACCGCGGAGGCGGGCTACGAGCTGATGCAGCGGTTGACCGCCCAGCCCAGGTACGTGCAGGCCGGCGCGGCGTGGATCGACCCGCGGGTGCGCGCACACGTCGAGGCCCTCGCCGATCCGGCCACCGGCCTTGCCCGCGACGTCCAACCCGTCGGCATGCCCTGGCAGGAGCCCGACGACGTGGGCTCGACCGGCCGCGTCGACCTGCACGCCGCGATCGACACCGAGGGCCGCAATACCGTCGCCCGCAGTGACCTCGACAGCGCCTTCGGCGACTGGGAGTCGGTTCGCGCGCGGGTGCACGAGCTGGCCGCCCAGGGCGCCAAAGCGCCGGAGCGACTAGACACCGATGTGCTGGCCGCGCTGCGCTCGGCCGAACGCGATCCCGCCGGCTGCAGCGACGGCGAGTACCTGGCGCTGGCGACCGCCGATGGGCCCGCACTGGAAGCGCTTACGGCGCTGGCCGATTCGCTGCGCCGCGACACGGTGGGCGACGACGTGACGTTCGTGGTGAACCGCAACATCAACTTCACCAACATCTGTTACACGGGCTGCCGGTTCTGCGCATTCGCGCAGCGCAAGGGCGACGCTGACGCGTATTCGCTGTCCGCCGACGAGGTCGCCGAGCGCGCCTGGGAGGCGCACGTCGACGGCGCCACCGAGGTGTGTATGCAGGGCGGGATCGACCCGGAACTGCCGGTCAGCGGCTACGCCGATTTGGTCCGGGCCGTCAAGGCGCGCGTCCCGTCGATGCACGTGCACGCGTTCTCGCCGATGGAGATCGCCAACGGAGTGACGAAGAGCGGCTTGAGCATCCGCGAGTGGCTGATCAGCCTGCGCGAGGCCGGGCTGGACACCATCCCCGGCACCGCCGCCGAAATCCTCGACGACGAGGTGCGCTGGGTGCTGACGAAGGGCAAGTTGCCGGCGTCGCTGTGGATCGAGATCGTGAGCACCGCACACGAGGTGGGACTGCGCTCGTCGTCGACGATGATGTACGGGCACGTGGACGCCCCGCGGCACTGGGTCGCCCACTTCAACGTGCTGCGCGACATCCAGGACCGCACCGGCGGTTTCACCGAGTTCGTCCCCCTGCCCTTCGTGCACCAGAATTCGCCCCTGTATCTGTCCGGCGCGGCGCGCCCCGGCCCCACCCTGCGCGACAATCGCGCCGTCCACGCGTTGGCGCGAATCATGTTGCACGGCAGGATCCCTCATATTCAGACGAGTTGGGTCAAGCTCGGCGTCGAGCGCACACAGGTCATGCTCAACGGCGGCGCGAACGACTTGGGCGGCACCCTGATGGAGGAGACCATCTCGCGGATGGCGGGCTCGGAGTACGGCTCGGCGAAGACGGTGGCCGAATTGACCGCGATCGCCGACGGTATCGGCCGTCCGGCGCGCCAGCGCACCACCACCTACTCATCGCAGGCCGCGTAGCACCCGAGTCCGCGTCGTCGCGCGCAGGCATCTTCGGAGGCTCGCGCGGGTATGGCTTCTCCTATGAGCCGGCGCATCGACGACGAGCGATTTCCCGAGTGGCAGCCGTTTGTGGATGCCGTCCGGCACAGACGTCCCGACGACACCACCTGGTGCGACCCGTGGACCGTGCGTGACATCGTCGTTCATCAAACGGGCACCGCCGGGGAACTCGCGCGAGTGCTGGGCGCGCACCTGCAGGGCGAGTCCGTCGAGACCCGCGGCTTCGAGGAGCGGGAGGCCCCGCTGCGCGCCCTCGACGACTCGGACCTGTGGGATGCCCTGCACGACCGGATGGCCGATCTGACCGAGGTCGCGGCGGCCGCGGCCGACGAGGCCGACGCGGACACCGACGTCGCGTGGACCGGCCGCACGATGAAGGTGCCCTGGTTCGCCGAGCACATGCGCATGGAACTCGTCCTGCACGGCTGGGACATCACCGGCTGCGACGCGGCGTCGCAGAGGCGGCTCGGTCAGCCGTGGATGACGACCCACAGCGTCTTCGCGGTGGGTCGTCCACTGCTGGCCAAGGGGGCCGGGCAACTGCGGCCAGGTGAGCGCGTCGATGCGCGGTTGCGCGTTCCCGAGACCGACGACGTGGTGGTATGTGCCGATGCCGACCACACCGCCATCGGGCTGGCCGAACCCGACGGACCGGCGACCGTGGAAACCGACGCCGCCGCCCGCGTGCTGCTGCTGTGGGGACGTCGGCCCGCGGACCCGTCGCGGATCCACAGTCACGGTGGCGCGGAGACCTTGGGCCAGCTACGCCGACTGCTCAGCGGCTACTGAGCCGCGAGCGACTCAGTAGTTGTTGCAGCTACCCGCCACGGACAGGACGTCGTTGAAGTACGGCGCGGCCTGCGGCATGGCCTGGATCTGCTGAGCCATCTGCAGACGCTTCGGCGGCGGCGATGCCAGGAAGTTGCGCAGATACGACTGCGCGATCGGCGATCCGTTCAGCTGCGCGGCAGCGCCCGGGTCGGTCGCGTTCAGCGCCGCCATGACCTGCCCGTAGTTGCACGTCGTGTTGATCACCGGGTCCAAAGGATCCGCGGCCGCGATTCCGGCACTGGCGGTCAATGCGAACGCCGCACCGCCAACCGCAGCGGCCAATTTAGACAATGACAGCCTCACCATGAGTGGACACCTTCCCCAATTAGTTCACCGTTACCGGCGACGACATCTGCCCAGCGGTTGCCGTCTCCGGTCGAGATTACCAGGCCCGTTGAGCATTGTTCTATTTCAACGGTTATCGCACGCGATGCCGCGGGCGTAACTATGCGCAGGTCAGAGGCCTGATCAGGACTGTTCGCCGTGAGTGAAACGGTCCGGGGGCCAAGCCGCCCGTTAGTCAGGCTAGCTAGTTATGCGCTTTGCGTCCCGGCGCCGGGGCCGGCCGTTGCGGCCTCCGAGCGGGTTCGCTACCGGCGCCGGGCGGCCGCGCTACGCCGGCCGGCGCGATCGCCGCGCCCCGCTCGGGGCGGGCGCATGGCGGGTGATTTGCCAGGCGTGCCAAGTGGTTGACGTGTATGTGCGACGTCTAGTATCAGTAACCGAAAGCTTTGTCTATAGCGCCCCGAAAACCGGGGCCGGCCCAACGACAGCCCGCATTGAGCAATAGATGGAGGAGACGTCTGTGACGTACACGATCGCCGAACCCTGCGTCGACATCAAGGACAAGGCGTGTATCGAGGAATGCCCGGTCGACTGCATCTACGAGGGCGCTCGGATGATGTACATCCACCCCGACGAATGCGTCGACTGCGGCGCCTGCGAGCCGGTCTGCCCCGTCGAAGCGATCTACTACGAAGACGATGTGCCCGACCAGTGGAGCCAGTACACCCAGATCAACGCCGACTTCTTCGCCGAACTGGGGTCGCCGGGCGGCGCCGCCAAGGTCGGCCTCACCGAAAACGACCCGCAGGTGGTCAAAGACCTGCCGCCGCAGGGCGAAGGCGACTGAGCGGGCCGTTGCTCCGTAGGCGTCCCGCGGGGGCGGCCCGTGTCTCGGCGTCCCTGCCGGAGTTTCCGTGGGACACCTTGGCCGAGGCCAAGACGCTGGCCGCCGCCCACCGGGACGGGATCGTCGATCTGTCCGTCGGCACCCCGGTGGACCCGGTCGCGCCGCTGATCCAACAGGCCCTGGCGTCCGCCGGGTCCGAGTCGGGCTACCCCGCCACCGCCGGCACCCCGCGCCTGCGCGAATCGGCCGTGGCCTCGCTGCAGCGCCGCTTCGGCATCACGGGGCTCGGTCAGGCGGCCGTTCTGCCGGTGATCGGCAGCAAGGAGCTCATCGCCTGGCTGCCGACGCTGCTCGGCCTGGGGAGCGCCGACGTGGTCGTGGTGCCCGAACTGGCGTATCCGACCTACGACGTCGGCGCCCGGCTGGCCGGGGCGCGGGTGTTGCGCGCGGACTCGCTGACCCAGCTGGGCCCGCAAGCCCCGGCGCTGCTGTACCTGAACTCGCCGAGCAACCCGACCGGGCGGGTACTGGGCGTCGACCACCTGCGCAAAGTGGTGCGGTGGGCGCGCGACAGGGGCTGCGTGGTGGCGTCCGACGAGTGCTACCTGGGGCTGGGCTGGGAAGCGCAGCCGCTGTCGGTCCTGCATCCCTCGGTCTGCGACGGTGACCATACCGGGCTGCTCGCGATCCACTCGCTGTCGAAGAGTTCGTCGCTGGCCGGTTACCGGGCCGGTTTCGTCGCCGGGGACGCCGAGCTGGTCGCCGAGCTGCTGGCCGTGCGCAAACACGCCGGGATGATCGTGCCGACACCGGTGCAGGCGGCCATGGTCGCCGCCCTGGACGACGACGCCCACGAGAAGCTACAGCGGCAGCGCTACGAAGCCCGGCGGGCGGCCCTGCTGCCGGCCCTGCGCTCGGCGGGATTCACCGTCGAGCATTCGGAGGCCGGCCTGTACCTGTGGGCCACCCGCGGCGAATCGTGCCAGGACACCGTCGCCTGGCTGGCCACGCGGGGAGTGCTGGTGGCGCCGGGTCATTTCTACGGCCCGCGCGGCGCGCAGCACGTCCGGGTGGCGCTCACCGCGACCGACGAGCGCGTCGCCGCGGCGGTCCAGCGACTGAGTTAGTCCGTCCTCCCGCGGCCCGGGCGAAGCGACCGGCAGAATACGTCGGAGTCGTTGTCCCTGTTTTCCTGGTTTTCCGAGTTGATGCCGGGGTAAGGAATGTGTTCGTGACGAGTACGACGGGCAAAGCGCGCATCCCACTGTCGCTCGGCGACATCGCCAAGCGCGTGTTTCTGGGCAAGCCGCTGATCACCGAGGAACTGTCGTCCGAAAAGCTGTCCAACGGGGTTGCCCTGGGCGCGCTTTCACCGGACGCGATCTCCTCGACGGCTTACGGCACCGAACAGATCCTCATCGAGCTGCTGCCGCACGCCGGGCTGGCCGCGTTCGCGTTGTTGCTGCCCATCACCGGCGTCATCCTGTTGATCCTGGTCTTGGTGGCCGCGTCCTATCGGCAGGTCGTGATGGCCTACACCCGCGCCGGCGGCTCCTACATCGTCGCGCGCGACAACTTTGGGCCGAGGGTGGCGCAGGTCGCCGCCGCGGCGCTGTTGATCGACTACGTGGTTACCGTCGCCGTGCAGTCGGCGGCCGCGACGGTCGCGGTGGTGTCCGCCCTCCCCGTACTCGGTCCGCACAGCCTGCAGATCACGGTCGCCGCGGTTCTGCTCATCTGTTACGCCAACCTGCGCGGCCTCAAGGAAGCGGGGTGGCAGTTCGCGTTCGCCACCTACTTTTTCGTCATCATGGTCGGCGCGATGATCGTCGTCGGCGTCGCGCGGATGACGATGGGTGACCTCCCCGTCTACGACCCGTCGCACCTGCCCGGCACCGTCCCCGTTCATCAAGGCAACGGCCTGGTGATGGGGGCGACGATCCTGGTGCTGTTGCGCGCCTTCGCCAACGGGGGTTCGTCGCTGACCGGGGTCGAGGCGATCTCCAATACGGTCGACTACTTCCGGAAGCCGCAGGGGCAAAACGCGCGTCGGGTGTTGACCATCATGGCTTGCATCCTCGGGTTCTTGCTGGCCGGCGTGGCGTATCTGGCGCACGTCACTCATGCCACGCCGTATGTCAGCGAATACCCGTCGGTGCTGTCGCAGATAACGCGCGCGGTATTCGGCGGCGGGACGGTCGGCAACGTCATCTACTTCCTCGTGCAGGCGTCCACCGCCGCAATTCTGTTCACCGGCGCCAACACCAGCTTCAACGGGTTCCCGGCGCTGGCCAGTTTCGTCGCCGAAGACCGCTTCCTGCCCAGGCAGCTGACAAAGCGCGGGCACCGGCTGGTGTTCTCCAACGGCATCATGACCCTGGCCGCGCTGTCGGTGGTGCTGCTGCTGGTCACGGGGGGCTCGGTGAACGCCCTGGTCCCCTTCTACGCGATCGGCGTGTTCACCGGCTTTTCGATGGCCGGCTACGGGATGACGAAATACCATCTGAGACAACGGGAGTCGGGATGGCGCCGCCGACTGGTGATCAACCTGACGGCGGGAATCCTGTCCACGGTCGTCGTCGGCATCTTCGCGGTGGCCAAGTTCACCGAGGGCGCGTGGCTGGTGGTCGTCGTCTTCCCGCTGCTGGTGTGGGGGCTCATCCGGCTCAACAACGAATACCGGGCCGAGGCCAACATCCTCGAAATGTTCCGCACCGACAGACCGGAGCTGACCAAATACGCCCGGCACAAGGTCTACGTGTTCGTCAACTCCGTCGACCTGGCCTCGCTCGAAGCGTTGCGGTATGGCAAGGGACTACGCTCCGACGAGCTGGTCGCCGTGCACATCATGATCGACGCCGCCCATGCCGCGGCGCTGCGAAAGCGCTGGGACTACTTCGATCTCGACACTCCGCTTCGGGTGGTGGATTGTCCGGACCGGCGGATCAACCGCACCGCCCAGCTGGTCGTGGCAAAAGCGCGTGACGAACACCCGCGCACCAACGTCACCGTGCTGCTGCCGCGTCGGACCTACGCGCCGTTCCTCGGGAGGTTGCTGCACGACCGCACCGCGGACAAGATCGCCCGGGCCGTCAGCCTCATCCCGGACGCCGCCGCGACGATCGTGCCCTACGACGTGGAGTCGCGGATCAAAGAGGCCTACCCGGCCACCGTCGAGCAGCGCATCGCCCATCGGCTCGACAGGATCCGGGCATGGGTCTCCCGGGGCGAAGACGACAACGTCGACGCCTACGAACATCCCGAACGGCCATCGGTGATCACCGTGGCCGCCCTGATCCCCGGGCAGCGTGGCACCGTGGAAGGCCGCGTCAGCGAGGTGCAGGACGTGACCGAACGCGGGCGCACGGTGCGGCAGGTGATCGTCGGCGACAGCAGCGGGGAACTGACCGTGGTGTTCCGCCCGGGCGCCGGGGGTGCCGACATCCAGCCGGGTCAGCTGGTGCGGATTACGGGCAAGGCCCGCCAGAGCGGCAACCGGGGCGTGTCGATGACCGACCCCACATACCAGGTGATCGAGGACCCCGCCGGCGACGACTCGGCGAGCGACGACGACTCGGCCGGGCCGGAGGGCTCCGGCAAGGGCTGATCGTCGGTATCGGCCCGCATTGCCGCGCTATGTCGACAATCGTGAGGTCTGTCCCCACGACGGGGTGCGGCGCTCACCCGCCGTAGGGTGGGCGCGGCATCTGGAAGCGACGACGCCCGTTGCGTAACACGAAGCTGCCCGTCGGCTCGGCATTGCCTTTGGGTATTCCGCCCAACGTGTTGGGCCCCGCGTGCGCGCCGGCGGCCGCCGGCGCGGCATGAACGCCGCTGTCCGCCAACGGCGTTGACGAGCCGGCAGCGGCCACGGGATTGGCGGTCACCCAGCTCTGCGGCACCGACAATCTCCCCACCGGTGCGGCGTTGCCCACGCTGACCAGCACGGGCCCGCGAACCGCCCCCGGACCCACGGCGTCGGCCTGGGCCGCCGCGGCCTTCGCAGCAGCCTTGGCCGCTTGCGCGCCCGCCAGGTTCAGACCCGTTCCCATGCTGCCCGCAGACGTGGTCGTACGGCTGAATTGGGCTGGGAGGTTGGCCACCGACGCGTTGTTGCCGAGCACGGTGTTGAAGTCTTTGAAGGCGGTGAGCACCGGCGCGGGAATCAGTGACTCGAGTTGCTGCAACGGCGTCGACGAGCTCGACGAGCCGGTGCTGAGGGCCTGCAGTTGTTGCGGGAGGGCCGACATGAGCTCCGCGACGGCGGCCTGGGTCTGTCCGGCCGGAGTGGCCGTAGCCTCGGTGACGGCGGCGGCTTGGTCGGATTGTCCTGTGGCGTTAGCGATTGTGCTTGGCCGGCTGAACTGCGTGAGCACCGTCGCCACCGACGATGACGCGGCGTAGTCATACATCGCCACCGCGTCCTGGGCCCACATCTGTGCGTATTGGGCTTCGGTGGCCGCGATCGCCGGCGTGTTCTGCCCGAAGAAGTTGGTCGCGACCAACACGGCCAACTGTATGCGGTTGGCGGCAATCACCGGCGGCGGGACCGTTGCGGCGAAGGCGGTTTCGAAGGCGGCCGCCGCCGCGCGGGCCTGGCTCGCGGTCTGCTCGGCCTGGGTGGCCGTCGTCGTCACCCAGGCCACGTACGGTGCCACCGCGCCCGCCATGGCGAACGACGCACCGCCGGACCATAGGCCCTGCAACTCGATGAGCGTTGACGAGTAGCCCGCGGAGTACGACTCGAGTTGCGCCGCAAGAGCATCCCACGCAGATGCGGCCGCCATCAACGGTCCCGAACCGGGACCCATATACATCCTGGCCGAGTTGATCTCGGGCGGCAGCGCACCGAAATCAAACATCGACAATCCTTTCTCGACCGACCGTCATCGTCGCCGCGGACAGTGAGGGCGGCGGGGCGTGGGCTGTAGTGCGTGGCCGGCGGCTATCCGCCGAGGGAGGGGCGGGGCATGGTGAACTTGCGGGGACCCACGCGCAGCGCGTTGTTGACCGACGAGCCGGTCAGCAAGCCCGATTTTCCGCCCGCCCCGGCTGCCGGGATGCCGTTCCACACGTTGCTTACCGGGACCTCTTCCCACGACGGGCCCCCGCCGATGTCGGCGTCCGACAGCCACGGCGTGTCAGCCGAAATCGGGGAGACCGCAGCGGGATTCGCCGCCGCCCAGCTCGGTGGGACGGAAACCTTTCCGATGTTCGTGGCGCTTCCCAGGCTGGCGAGCACGGGAGCGTGCCCGGCGCCCGAACTTGCGGCGCCGGCCACCTTTGCGGCACCCCCCGCGGCCTTGGCCGCTCCGCTCGCCGACTGCAGGCCGGAGCGGAAAGCTCCGGTGATGAAGCTTCCCATCGACGTGCTCGTCCGGCTGAAGTTGGAGGCCAAGCTCGCGGGGCTGCTGAAGGTGTTGAAGTCACTGAACGCAGTGAGCAACGGCGCCGGGATCAGCGCCTCGAGCTGCGACAGCGGACTCGAAGCCGCTGATGTCGACGAAGCTGCCGACGTGGCCCCGGTGGTGGCGAGCGACTGAAGCTGTTGGGGCACAGCCGACATCAACTGCGAGAGGGCTGTCTGGGTGTTGCCGGCAGCGCTCGAGGCGGTCGTCTGGGCCACCGCGGCGGCCTGAGTGGGTTGGGCGGCGCCGTTCGTGGTCTGCGGCGGCGCCGTGAACTGCCTCAATGCGCTCGCCGCCGACGACGACGCCGCATAGCCGTACATGGCGCCGGCGTCCTGAGCCCACATCTGTTCGTATTGCGCCTCGAGGGCAGCGATAGTGCCGGTGTTCTGCCCGAACACGTTGGTCGCCGCGAGCGCGGCGGACTCGGTGCGGTTGGCCGTGACCAGCGCCGGGGGCACCGTCGCGGCGAAAGCCGTCTCGTAGGCGGCCGCCGCGGCCCGCGCCTGGCCGGCGGCCTGTTCGGCCTGCGCGCCGGCGTTCGCCATCCACGCGACGTAGGGTGTGGCCGCGGCGGCCATCGCGACGGAGGCGCCGCCGGACCAGCCCTCACCCAGCAACTGCGTGATCACCGAGGAGTAGCCGCGGGAGACGGACTCCAGCCCGCTGGCAAGCACGTCCCAGGCCGCGGCCGCCGCCATCATCGGTCCCGAGCCGGGGCCCGAATACATCCTGGCCGAGTTGATCTCCGGTGGCAGGGCCCCGTAGTCCAGCATCCACATTCCCCCTTCGTCGCCCGGCTGTTGCGAAGGCCGCGCGGCGAGCCCGTCGGGGTGGATCGCTTCGCCGCACCGCCGGCGCCTTTCGTACCGTTGGCTTGCCGTGCCCTACGGCGTGTCAACCGAACATCGGGATCGAAGGCTCCAACGAGACGAAACCGCCACCGGCATCCTCCGCGTTGTAATCGGCCGCGCAATTGCCAACGCAATTGCCAAGCCGAGTACCGAGCACTTTCCCCGGGGCCGTCGGCGGTCGACGATGACGCGCATTTGCGGCGGGCCCCGCCGCCATTGTGCGTTGCCGAATACGACGCGGGCCGCCTTCAACAACGCAGTTGTCTGATCGGTATTCAAACCGAATCGTACTGACCGAACAACGTAAAACGGTTCATGTACAGGATATTTCCAGCTAACCTCACCGGTATCTTCAGTTAGGTGTGCGTTTTGCGCCGATGCACCGGCGATGGCCAGCTCCCCGGGGTGAATCACACGGCAGCCTTTCAGGAAGCGGCACGTCGAGGACGTCGTATCTCCCCACCGCAGGGGCTGTTCCGCCGGCCGGCCCGCCGGATCCACGCGCGCGACTGACGAGCGCACAGCGGTGGCCGAGGGTGGACGATGTGGCGTGCAAACGGCGCCGGGTGCGGCAGCTGACCATTCTTCGGCTCGGATTTGCTACCGCATTATGTTCTTGCTGGATATTAATGCGGCTATTGCGGTTTCGCTGGTTGCGGCTCGCACGCCCGGCCCGCGTCCCGCTGATCACAGATGCCTGGACAGATCGGTGATATCAGCTGGAAATACGCTGTATGTCGCGCATGCCGCGTTGTCGAGCGAGCGTAGTTCGGTTTGACTGGAAGGTGGTTAGCCGAGTCGCGCCGCGCGGTGGGCGCAATGGCGGCGGGTGGTTGCGCGGGTCGGTACCCGGCGCACGCACCGGGACGCGTCCGACATCGCCGATGACCGGTTGCGGTCCGGGATTGGTCGTACTGCCGGTGCCGACGAGGCCACGGGGCCGAATGGCCACCAGGACAAGGCAACCGGTCGGATCTTGTGAAACTACGGAAGGTGATTGACGGATGGCGCGTACGCGACGCATCGCGGACTGGGATCCAGAAGACGCGACGGCGTGGGACGTCGGCAACAGTCTCATCGCCCGTCGCAACCTGATCTGGTCGATCGCCACCGCTCACGTCGCCTTCTCGATCTGGTACCTCTGGTCGGTGATGGTGCTGTTCATGCCCGCGTCGGTCTACGGCTTCTCCACCGGCGACAAATTGCTGATCGGCGCGACCGCGTCATTGGTCGGCGCGGTCGCGCGCATCCCCTATGCGATGGCGGGAGCCAGATTTGGCGGCCGCAACTGGGCGGTGTTCTCGTCGGCGGTGCTGCTGATCCCGACCGCTGCGACGATAGTGCTGCTGGCCCATCCTGGCCTTCCGCTGTGGCCCTATCTGCTGTGTGCGGCACTGACCGGGCTGGGTGGGGCGAACTATTCGGCTTCCCTGGCCACCGCCGAAGCCTTTTTCCCGCAGCGGCTCAAGGGTTTCGCGCTGGGGCTCACCGGCGGTATCGCCAATCTGGGGTCCGCGACGATCCAGGGGGTCGGGCTCTTCGTGCTGGCCACCGCCGGTCACCAGGCGCCGTACTTGGTCTGTGCGATCTACCTGCTCTTGCTGGCCGCCGTGGGTTTCGGTGCCGCGCTGTTCATGGACAACATGCACTACCGCATCGACATGAGCCACCTCAAAGAGGTTCTCAAGGTCGCGGACTCCTGGGGGATCGCGCTTCTCTACCTGTGCTGTTCGGGATCGTTTCTCGGCTTCGCGTTCGCCTTCGGTCAGGTGCTGCAGCACAACTTCTTCGTGAGTGGGCAAAGCCACGCGCAGGCGTCGCTGCATGCCGCCGAGATCGCCTTCACGGGGCCGCTGCTCGGGTCGGTGGCACGGGTGGTCGGGGGCAGGTTGAGCGACCGCTTCGGCGGCGGGCGTGTCAGCGTCGCCATGCTGGGTTGCATGGTCCTGGGCGGCGGGTATCTGGTGGTCGTCAGCACGCACGACGACCTCACCCGCGACGCGGGACAGCCGGTGACGGGCTTCACGATGGCCGGCTACATCGTCGGCTTCATCGCGCTGTTCATCTTCTCCGGCGCCGGCAAGGGTTCGGTGTACAAGCTGATCCCGTCGGTCTTCGAATCGCGCAGCCGCGACGTGGGCGCCTCGGACGCCGAACGTCGCCAGTGGGCGCGCGTGCGATCGGGAACGTTGATCGGGTTCGCGGGCGCGTTCGGCGCGCTCGGCGGCGTGGGGATCAACCTGATCCTTCGCCAGTCCTACGACAGCGCGGGCACCGAGACACCCGCGTTCTGGATCTTCCTGGTGTGCTACGTCGGCGCCGGACTGCTGGCGTGGGCGCGTTACGTCCGCCCGCAGCCCACGCTCGCGGCGCCGCCGCTCGAGCCGACCGACGAGGTGCCGGTCACCGGCTGAATGCGGCGCCGTCTGCCCGGCCAGTGGCAAGCGGCGGCGCTGTCGATGGTCCTGACCGGCGCCGTTTGATCCGCGAACAACCCGTCGGGCCACCTCAGCCTGTAAATCTCCTGTAAATTGACCATCTTAACTTGTAGACTGATCAAAATCCGGTTTGACTGACAGGCAATGTGAAGGTGCGTTGCCGGGACGGACGCGATGAGTGTCGACGCACGAATGGCGATGGAGATCCCATGGTCGCGCGCACTGTCTCGGGCACGCTCGACGGCCGGCGATCAGCAACCCGGAGGAAGGCGAGTGACGGTTGAGCCTCCGACGTCACGGGCCGCCCGCGCGGTCGAGTCTCGCCCGCTGCGCGGCGCCTTTCGGGGCGCCGACGAAACGCCCTCTGCTGCAAGCTTTTCGGGCGGAGGCCTGTCGGTCCTCCCAGCGACGTCGGTGAAAGGGAGGAATCGCGTGGGGCGTTCGCACACCATCACGGTCTGGGACCCGGAGGACGAGACGGCGTGGGACGCCGGCAACCGTGCCATCGCCCGTCGCAACCTCTTCTGGCAGGTCGTGAACGTGCACGTCGCCTTTTCGGTTTGGTATCTCTGGTCGGTGATGGTGCTGTTCATGCCGCAGTCCGTCTACGGTTTCTCGACCGGTGACAAGCTGCTGGTGGGTGCGGTCGCGTCGCTCGTCGGCGGCCTCGCGCGCATCCCGTACGCGTTCGCGGCGAACTGGTTCGGGGGCCGCAACTGGACGATGTTCTCGGCGGCCATCCTGCTGATTCCGACCACCGGGGCGATATTTCTGCTCTCCCACCCCGGCCTGCCGTTGTGGCCGTATCTGCTCTGCGCCGCGCTGACCGGCCTGGGCGGTGGGAACTACTCGGCGTCGCTGGCCAAAGTCGACGGATTGTTCCCCCAGCGGCTCAAGGGCCTGACCCTCGGTCTCATCGGAGGGATGGCAAATCTGGGTTCGGCCGGCATCCAGATAGTCGGGCTCGTCGTGCTGGCCACCGCCGGCCACGAGGCGCCGTACTGGGTGTGCGCCGTCTACCTGGTGCTGCTGGCCGTCGGCGGTGTTGGCGCCGCGCTGTTCATGGACAACGTCGCCGCGCACCGCACCGGTCTCACGGTGGCCAATCTGAGGTCGATCCTGTCGGTGCCCGACACCTGGGCGATCTCGTTTTTCTACATGTGCGCGTCGGGTTCGTTCCTCGGCTTCGCGTTCGCCTTCGGTCAGGTGTTGCAGCACAACTTCGTGGCCGCCGGACAAGGCCACGGGCAGGCGTCGTTGCACGCCGCCGAAGTCGCCTTCATCGGGCCGCTGCTCGGATCGCTGGCGCGGATCATCGGCGGCAAGGTCAGCGACCGCTACGGCGGCGGACACGTCACCCTGGCCGTCTTCGCCGCCGCCATCCTGGCCGGCGGGTTCCTGGTCGCGGTCAGCACGCATGACGACCTCGTCCGGGCCGGTGGCGGGACGGTGACGTCGCTGACGATGGCCGGTTACATCGTCGGCTTCATCGCGCTGTTCGTCTTCTGCGGGGCGGCCAAGGGGGCTGTCTACAAGCTCATTCCGTCGGTGTTCGAGGAGCGCGGCCGAGCGCTCGGACTCGGCAACGGCGAACGTCACCACTGGGCCCGGGTCAGGTCGGGGGCGTTGATCGGGTTCGCCGGGGCGTGCGGCGCACTCGGTGGGGTGGGTATCGACCTGGCGCTGCGGGAGTCCTACGACAGTGTCGGCACCGAAACGCCGGCCTTCTGGGTGTTTCTGGCGTGCTATGTGGCCGCCGCATTCCTCGTCTGGGTTCGCTATGTGCGACCCGGGAACAAAGATGTAACGATGCCGGAGTCGCGGCAACCAACGACGGAGGAGACAGTCAGGACGTGACTGCAGCGGGACGCCACCGGGTCTCGCTGATCGATGAATTCTATTGCGGGTAAGTGAAGTTCATATAGGAGCAACGAATGTCCAACAACATCACCTGGCACGAGCACAACATCAGTCGTGACGATCGCGAGAAGCTCAATGGCCACCGGGGTTGTGTCATCTGGTTTACCGGGCTCAGCGGCAGTGGCAAGAGCACGGTGTCCAACCTCGTCGAACGAAAGCTGTACGAGCGGGGCATCCGGAGCTTCCTGCTCGACGGGGACAACGTCCGCTTCGGGCTCAACGCCGGCCCGGGGATCCTCGAGGAGCGGCACGGGGCCGACTTCGCCAAGCGGTTCGGTCTGGGTTTCTCCGCCGAGGACCGTGAGGAGAACATCCGGCGGATCGGCGCGGTCTCGAAGCTGTTCTGCGAGGCCGGCATCATCGCGTTGACGGCCTTCATCAGCCCGTACCGTCGTGACCGCGACGCGGTTCGCGCCACGCTCAACGACGGCGATTTTCTGGAGATATTCATCGACACTCCGATAGAGGTGTGCGAACAGCGCGACCCCAAAGGGCTTTACAAGAAAGCCCGCGCCGGTGAGATCAAGGGATTCACTGGAATCGACGATCCGTATGAAGCGCCGATGCAGCCGGAGTTGCGGCTCGAAGGCGGTCAGAAGGATGCCGACACATTGGCCGCCGAAGTGGTCGCTCACCTCGAGCGGGTGGGCGTGATCCCCGCCCTCGACCGAAGCCACGATGCGCGGGAAGGAATGGTCGAAGTCTAGAAAGCTGGTCCGGCCCTGGTGCGCCGGGCACTTCAGAACATGGAGCCGAGAAAAAGAGGACATGACATGAATTACAAAGGACACAACGGAAAACCGATCGTCGAACGCGTGTCGACCGACAATGCCGCCGCTCTGATTAAGGGCATGGCGCGGGTCCCGATCAGTAAGGCGACCGCACACGAGGTGATCAGCCTCTCCTACGGTTTCTTCACCCCGCTGACCGGGTTCATGGGGCGCCAGGAGGTCGACAGCACCCTGGACAAGATGCAACTGCCGGACGGGACGCTGTGGAGCATCCCGATCGTCTTCGACCTGTCCGCGGACGACATCGAGAAGTTCGGGATCGAAGAGGGCGGCAGCGTGGTCCTCGAATATCTCGGTGCCCCCATGGCGATCTTCGAGGTCGGCGAGGTCTACGAGTACGACCTCGAGCGGATGGCGGAAAAGACCTACGGCACAACCGATCCACGGCATCCGGGCGTCAAGAAGACGTTTGCTTACCAGAACCGGTTCATCGGCGGCGACATCACGCTCATCAACGAGCCGGTCTTCAACGAGCCGTTCAAGGACTTCTGGCTCACCCCTAAGCAGCACATGGACGCGCTGGCGGAGCGGGACTGGAAACATACCGTCGCCCACCAGACGAGGAACGTGCCGCACACCGGCCACGAGGCGTTGATGAAGCAGGCGTGGCTGGCCGCCAACGAGGACATGCCGGTCAACAACCTGAACACGGGCGTGCTGGTCAACGCCATCATCGGCCAGAAGCGGGTCGGTGACTACATCGACGAGGCAATTCTGCTGACGCAGAACGAGTTGCGCACCAGCGGGTACTTCCGCGAGAACGTCCACATGGTGTCGTTCACGCTGTGGGACATGCGGTACGCGGGACCGCGCGAGGCGATCTTCCACGCCATCCTTCGGACCAACCTCGGCTGCACCCATCACATGTTCGGGCGCGACCACGCCGGCGTGGGTGACTTCTACGACCCCTACGACGCCCAGAATCTGCTCACTGAGCACCGAAGCGAGTTGGGCATCAAGCCGGTGTTCCTGCGGGAGAACTGGTACTGCCCGAAATGCCAGGAAGTCACCAACTCGGCTCTGTGCGGTCACGACTCCCAGTCGCAAAGCTTCAGCGGCAGCCTGATCAGGAGCATCCTGACCGACGAGGTGAAGCCGACGCAGAAGGTGATGCGGCACGAGGTCTTCGAAGTCGTCATGGACTGTGCCGCAAAGCACGGCGAGGGGTCACCCTTCGTGACCGAGGAATATCTGAAAAACCGGCTGCCGGTATTCACGCTGAACCAGATGGAGGGAGCGGACTCGTGAGCGAAAACGAGAAGAAGATCAAGGTCAACGTCTGGATCAACGAGGAAAGGCTCGACGCCCTGCAGCAGGCCGGGATGGCCGAGTCGGCGAAGGAAGCCTTCGCCGGGATGCGGCTGCTCGAGATCTACACCACCGAAGAGCAGAAAGACGTTGTCTTGCAGCGGTTCCCGGGGGCCAAATACGACTCGGCGACCACCAAGTCGATCGAACTGCTGCCCAAGAAGGCCAAGGACAGGCTGTTGGAGCTGTCGATCGACATGCACTCGACGGGACCCGAGGTCATGGGCCGCTTCCTCGAGGAGGCGCAACCCTGACGGCGCATCGGTAGGGGAGCCGCACAGTAGGAGACTCCACCCGGCGCCGACCGGCGATTGGCAACCACCAGTCCCCGGTCGGCGCCTTCGTCGTGTCGGTCCGGTCGATTCGCGGACGGCGCACGCCCCGGGCGTCTGAGGAGCCCTCGGTAGCGCACTCGGGCGCTGCCGCTTCGGAATTAAGGCTGCCGGGGTCCGGGGGCGTGCCGTCGGCAGCCCGCGGGGCAGCTGAAAAGCGCTGTAGAGCGGCGGTTTCGGTGGCGACGTGCCGCGGGCCGGATTCGGCGTTGGTCGCAGACGACGCGCGGCGGCTGTTCGCGGGCCGAGACGTGTCCGGAGCGCCTGTGCGCCGTCACGCGCGATGAGCTTCGTGGCGAGGTCCGCGGGGGCATCCGGCGCGCGTTTGCTGGCAAAAGGACAGGAAGAATCCAACCGCAGTACAGGAAGTTGCCAGCTAGCCATCCCATACTTTTGATCATCACGAGTTTAAATAGGGCCGGACGGTCTGCGCGATTGCTGCGCAGCCGTGTGTGACTAAAGAACTCGAGGTCAGGGGGCCCGCCGGCCGTTGCGGTGGACCACCCGTGACCCGTTCGGCGTACTGAATAGCGACTTGGCCTGCCCGGCCCTGCCGGATGGCGGGCTGGCGTTCGGAGCCCTTCTCGGCTGCGAACCGATCCATCAGGTCTTGTTGCTGACCAGAACGTGTGAGTCACGTTCCTACGACACATCTTTATGGAAGGCATCTGCACTGTGGAAAACCAACTTCTCGCTCCGACCCGAGTCCTGCGGGATTACCTGTCGAACTCGCTGGTTTGGGAGGACTTTCTGGCCCAGGGCGGCTTCGTCGACGGCGACATCGTCGTCGCCGACCCGTTCAAGGCCGGCACCACCTGGACCCAGCGAATCGTTCAGCAGATTCTGCACAACGGCGAGGAGCCCGAGGGCGGACTCTCCGACACGTCGCCATGGCTGGACTCCAGCTGGGGCGACCACGCCGGCATGCTCAAAGTGCTCAACGAGCAGCGCGAGGCCGGCAAGCGGCGCGTTATGAAGTCCCACCTCCCCGCCGACGCCCTTCCGATCGCACCCGAGGCGCGGTACGTGTTCGTCGGCCGCAACGGCAAGGATCTGGGGAGCAGCTTCCACAACTACCTCTACAACTTCTCCGCGCCAACCATGGAGACGATCAACAAGATCCACGCCGAGTGGTCCGGCGACCCAACCCCTCTGGTGATCCCCGAGGACATGCAGGAGTTCTTCGACAAGTGGCTCGACACCGACGGATTCCAGTGCTGCGACCTGCTCGACATCATGAGGTCCTGGTGGCGGCTCAAGGATGAGCCGAACGTGCTGCTGCTGCACTACGGACAGCTCAAGCGCGACCTGCGGGGCCAGATCGAGCGGCTCGCCGAGTTCTTCTCCATCGACCCCGCGTCGTTGCAGATGGACGTGATCGTGGAGCACTGCTCCTTCGACTACATGAGCGAACGCGCGGAGAAGATGGCGCCGTTCGGCGGTGCGCACATGTCCAGTGCCAAGGCCTTCTTCCACAAGGGGCTCAAGCGTGATCACCGCACCGAGCTGAGGCCCGAACAGGTGGAGCGCTTCGACCGCGCCGCCCTGCAAAAGCTCGGTGCGGAGTGCGCCCACTGGCTGGAGACCGGCGAAAGCCCGGCGGCCGGCTGATCCCGGTAGGACGGCATTGCAATGTCGCGGGACTTCGCCCTCAAGCGGAGTCCCGCGACGCAATGCGGGAGCTCATGGACTATGGCCGAGCAGACCTTGGTGCGGCGCGACCGCCTCTTCATGGAGGCCGTCGCCCTCCTCTACATCATGGTGGCGGCCCACTGTAACGGGCTGCACTACCTATTCTTTCCCGGGCTGGCGGCGCTGTCGTACGACGCGCTGACCCGGCCGTGGGGGAAGTGGGCGAGTCAGCCCGCGCGGCTGGTGGTGACGCCGGCCCTCGGTGCAGCCATCGGGACGGCGATCACGCGGGTGTTGCCCTTCGGGGTGCCGGCGGTCCTTCTCGTCGTCACGCTGTGCCTGCTCCTTCTCGCGGCGCTGAGATCGAACATCGCGCCGGCGATCGCGGCAGGTGCGCTGCCACTGTTCCTGGGGATCACAAGCTGGCTGTATCCCGTGTCGGTCGCGCTGAGCCTCCTCGTGTTGGTCGTCGTACTGTTGCCGTGGCAACGGCATTGTCGGCACAAGTACCGGCACGCGGGCGCGCCGGTGGCCGACACGGACGACATCCTCGAAACACCGCCGAGCGGGAACGCTTGGGCGCTGCCGTTTTTCGCGTTCCTGACCGTGGCGGCGGCCTGCGCCGCCGTCTCGGGTCTGCGGCTCATCGTGTTCCCCCCGCTGATCGTGATGGCTTACGAGATGTTTGCCCACCCCACCACATGTCCGTGGGCTCGAAAGCCGCTGGCCCTGCCGGCCGCGTGCGCGCTGACCGCGACCGCGGGATGGTTGGCCGTCAGCCTCTTCGGAAGCGGCGGCCTCGCGGCCGGGTGCGCGATGGTGTTCGGCATCGTTGCGCTTCGCATCCTGCGCCTGCGCATGCCGCCCGCGCTGGCGGTCGGCCTTCTTCCCCTCGTCATCAATTCGCCCAGTTTCAGATATCCGATCTCCGTGGCGGTCGGCGCGGGAGCAATGACGCTCGCCTTCGTCTTGTACCGACGCTGGATCACCGGTCGTGGCCGCACCGGCCAGGATGCCCACAACGAAATGAGGAGTTGCTCGTGTCGAACGCCCAACTGACCGCGGTGATAGCCGTTTTGCTTGCGCTCGTCGGATTGGCGCAGTTGCTGGGCTATCTGTTCGTCAAGCTTCGCCAGCCCAAGGTGGTTGGAGAGATCCTGGCCGGCGTCGTCCTGGGACCGGCGCTGCTCGGCCGCGTTCCGTTCTTCGATCACATGATCCACACGGCGAGGCACAACACCCACATCCTGAGCTTCGTGTACTGGCTGGGCCTGTTGCTGCTGATGTTCGTCTCCGGCGCCGAGATGCAGCAACTGTTCGGCAAGGGCGAGCGGCGCACGGTGAGTTGGCTCGTCATCGTGGGCACCGGCATACCGTTCCTGCTCGGCCTGGGCTTCGGGCCCCACCTGATCCGGCCCAGCCTCGCCGGTCCGCACGGTAATCGCTTGTCGCTCATCATCATCGTCGCGGTGGGCGTGGCCGTCACATCGGTGCCCGTGGTGTCGAAGATCTTCGCCGACCTCAAGATCCTCGACACCCGGTTCGCGCGGCTCATCCTGGGCGTCGCCGTCCTCGAGGACATCGTGCTCTGGCTCGCGCTCGCCATCGCGACGTCGATCGCGGCCAGATCCCATCTGAATCCCGAACAGATGTCCCTGCATCTGCTGATCACGGTGGCCTACTTCGTGCTCGGGCTCACGATCGTCCCGCGCGCCATCCGGCTCGTCAACACCGCCCGCTGGAACGTCCTGGCGCAGCACTCGCCGACGGGCTATGCCATCGCGGTGCTGCTCGCGTATTGCGCGGTCGCCGGTGCGCTCGACGTCAACCTTGTGTTCGCTGCATTTCTGGCGGGATTCGCCTTGGTGGACAACCAGCGCCACATCTTCGACGACTCCATCGACGCGATCAGCAAGGTGTCCTTCGCCTTCTTCATTCCGGTCTACTTCGCGATCGTCGGCCTGAAGCTGGACCTCATCCGCGGTGTCTCGCTGCCGATGATCGCCATCTTCATCGTCGGCACCTGCGTGGTGAAGATGCTGTCGGTCGCGCTGGCCGGTCGGTTCGCCGGTTTCCGGGGCCTCGAGCTGATCAACCTCGGGATCACCACCAACGCCCGCGGCGGCCCGGGCATCGTGCTGGCCAGCGTCGCCTTCGACGCCGGAATCATCAGCTCGAAGTTCTACACCACGCTGGTGGTGGCGGCGGTGCTCACCTCGCAGCTGGCCGGCGCGTGGCTGGACTACGTCCTGCGAAAGGGCTGGCCCCTGCTGAATTCCGAGGCGACCCCCGAGACGGCGAGCGGCGGACCCGACGGCCCCGGCGACCCCCTGCCTGCCACCCAATCGTTTTCCGGGGACGGCGAGCTGCGTGAGTCGCGCGAGGCGGTCAGCACTGCGGCCGAGGACCGCACCGCCCCCGCCTAGCATCGTCGGCGGCCCCGCCCGGTCGAAACCTGCCGGGCGGTTACAGGTTTGCCACGCCGACCGTCAGCAGGACACCGCCCACCGCCGCCAGCAGCAGGGCCACCTCCACGCGGCGACGTGACCGGATCCACCCGTCCAACGCATCCATCGACGCTCGCGTCCGATCGGGCGCCAGCAGGTAGGCCAGCAGCGGGATCTCGACCAACGCGAAGGCCACCACGTTGAAGATCACCAACGTGGCGACCTGAGTGGCCGCTGCTGCGCCGGACGCCAGGATCACCGCCAGCGCGGCCAGGTAATCCACGGACGGAAGCGCTATCCCGAGGCCTGCGACGCCGGCGACCCACAGTGAACCGCCCTGCAGCAGCCGCTGGGCCCCCGCCGCGAGCCATCCCGGGCCGGCCTCCCGGCCGGTGCCCCGTGTCGCTGCCAGCACGGCGGCGGCCGCCAGTGCGATCACCCCGATGAGGATCTGAACCCTGGGCAGCGTGAAGTACGTCGACACCAAATGGATGTGCCGGAAGACGAACAGGACGACGAGTCCGACGGTGATGCCCATCGCGAACCCCCCGCACAGAAACGCCAGCAACTGCAGCATCGGCCTGGGTCTGTGCAGCATCACAACGGTCATGCCGATCCGGAACGGTTCCAGGCTCACGGCGACGGCCATCACCAGAATGGTGATCAACATGGTGTGATGTGCTCGCCCGTCGCTCAGATGTCCACTCGCGCCGGCGCCCGCCGGCGCCTACCCACGCGCAGCGCGAAGAGGTTTCTGCATGGGCGCCAGGTTACCTTCCCGCTCCCGACCGCCGGGGCTAGAGGCTTACGCCCCAATGGAACACGCGTGAGGTCAGCAACACGATGCCGAGCGAGACCGACGCGACGACCGTGAGCCCGATGATCGCGACGACGAGTGGGCGCCACCCGGTGCGTGCGATCTGCCGGATGTCGGTGGTCAGGCCGACTCCGGCGAACGTCAGCAGGAACGCCCACTTGGAGACGTTGGCCAGGTTCGCGGACTGGCCCCTGCTCAGCCAGCCCGCGGTGGCGATGGCCGAGACCGCGAGGAAACCGAGTACGAACTTGGGGAACTTGTTCCAGACGAAGGCGGCCCGGGCCTTGACGCCGGGCGCGATCCCGTCGGCTTCGCCGCGCGCGGCCCAGTAGACCGCGAAGCCCAGGACGACGAAACCGATGAGCGCGTTGCGCGTGGACTTGACCAGCACGGCGATCTTGCCGGCATGCTCGGAGTACAGGTAGCCCGTCGCAGTGGTTTCCGCGGTGTTGTCCACCGCGAGCCCGGCCCACAAACCGAATTCGTGATCGGTGAGGCCGATCGCGTGCCCCAGGGGCGGCAGGGTGAACAGGCCCACCGCACCCAGGGCGAGGATTGCCGCTATCGCGTACCCGACGTCGGCGTTGCGGGCACGGATCGCCCCCTTGGCGGCCACGATCGCGGACACCCCGCAGATGGACGTGCCGATCGCCAGCAGGGAGCCGAGCTTGCCGGACAGGCCGAAGGCCCTGGCCGCGAGGATGATGATCGTGCCGGCGACCACCATGTCCACCAGGATCTGCACCAGGCTGAGCGCGCCGAGCTTGGCTATGTCGCCGAGCACGAACCGCGACCCCAACGCCACGATCCCGACCTTCAGCCAGAATTGGTAGGTCAGCACCCCCGGCCGGAAGATCGGATGCAGGCCGACGGTGTTGGTGATGAGCAGCCCGATCACGATGGCCCACAGCACATATTCGATGTCCGGGACGGTCCAGTGCTGATGGCGGGCCAGCGAATTCCACCAGATTTGCGCGTACTTGCCCAGCAGGCCCACGCCCAGCAGCAGCACGATCCCCGGCACGTAGTCGATCGCCCGTCCGCCGGTGAAGGCGGCTTCGGCCGGCAGCTCGCCGGCTTCGACGCGGGTGCTCATCCGCGTCACCAGGGAATCCGGGGAAGAACGCCGAGCACGGCCAGCGCTACGAGGGCTCCGGCCACCAGCGTCGCCCACCAGTCGTCCCCGACCCGTCCCAGCCGGCCCCGCCACTGCGATGTGCCCGTATCAACCACGACGCAATGGTCGCCCGGCCCGTCTCGGCAAACCAAGTGATTGGCTCAGACTGAATTTAGCTGCCGCGCTGAGGCCGCGCGGGCGCGGCGAGACGCTAGGTCGGCAGGCCGAATTTCTCGGCGTCGGCGCGGTAGCGGCCGACCCACTCGTCGGAACGCTGGTCGGCCTGCCGCTCGAGCACCGGATGGGGCGCCAGCCGCGGGTCGAGGCCGAGCATCTCCAGGATGGTGCCGACGATCTGAGTCAGGTTGCGCCACAACACCGGATACGGGATCTCCAGCGGTTGGACATCCTCCTCGGCGAACCAGTCCCGCCAGCCCGCCTCCTGGGCGCGCAGCATCGTGACGACGTGCGCGATCGCGCCTGCGTGGTAGGTCGCACGGGCATCGCGCACCGGGTCGGGCCGGCCCCGCCACATCCGCGTCTGCACCGCCCGCCAGAACGAGACCGCCTGCGACACCACGTCGGGCCGGTGGACGTGGATGAACAGCGGCTCCTCGCCGATGACGTCGCGGATCGCGGCCAACAGCCCGTCACCGCTGCGCACCGGCAAATCCTTGGCGCGCTTGCGCAACAGCGCCGTCTGGTTCCACATCAGCTTGCCGCCCCAGACGCCGTTCGGCGTCCGCCCCACGGTGCGGATGTAGTCACGCCAGATCTCGGGCGGCGCAAGGTCGGGCGTCCCGGCGTCCAGCGGGTCGAGCAGGCGCAGGATCGACTCGTCCTCGACGTCGGCGAACCATTCCCGCGGTTGCGGGGCCTGGCTGGTGGACGGCAGGTACTGGAAGAACTCCTGCGGTTCGCCGGCCACGCCGGTGGCGCGCAGGGATTCGACCAGCAGCGTGCTGCCGCTGCGCTGGGAAGCCAGCACCAGGTACGACGACGGGTTCGCGGTCACCGAAGAAAGCCTAACCGGATGCAAAGCCGTTGCAACTCATCTCATTAGCTTCACATTGAGGTTAACCCTTGCGGCGCGACGGCCGCGGCGACTTTGTCCGGCTACGCGGGCCGTTCCAGGATCCGAAGGCCGAGCGAAAACAGCAGGCGCACTTCGGGATCCGCCAACGACGTGGACAACAGCTTCTCGATCCGGCGCACCCGGTAGCGAACCGTGTTGGGATGTACCTGCAACGCCTGCGCGGCGGCGGCGATGTCGCCGAAGCTGTCCAGGTAGACCCGCAGCGTCTCGCCCAGCACCGGATCCTGGTCGCGCAGCCCGCGCACCCGCGGGTCGACCAAGCGCTCGTCGCTGCCGACCAGGGTGACGATCTCGTCGAGCAGGACGGTGGTGCGCGCCTCGGCGAGCGACGTGACCTCGCCGATCGAAACCGGGTGTCGCCCAGCGCTGTCGAGCACGCGGTCCACCTCGGCGCGCGCGTCGGCGACCCCGGCGAGGCCGGCGACCGGAGCGGCGATGGCGGCGCGCAGCTGCACCCCGAGCTCGGCGCGCATGGCGCCGATGGTGCCGCGGGCCCAGGAGGTGACCGAGCGGATCTGTGTCTGGGGTAGCAGCACGTAGATTCGTGTCCCGCGCGTGGCAACCTGAGCGTCCCGGCTGAAGGCGCTGGCGCCCAACGCCATGACGTCCGCCAGCCGGGCGTGGCGGGTCGCCCGGTTCTCGGCACCCTCGGTGTCCCAGCCGATCAGCGCCGCAACACCGTCGGCGGCCAGACCGAGTTCGCGCGCGATGGCGGCGACGTCGGCGGGCGTGGGGTGTTCGGAGTCGGCGAGCCCGAGCAGCTGCTGCACCCGCCGCGCGTGCGTCGAGGGCCTGGCCGCCAGCCGCGACATGACCCGTGCGGCGAGCACCGCCGCACCGCGCAGCATCTCCTCCGCGTCGTCGGCCAGCGGTTGCGAGCCCTGCTGTACCCAGATGCTGCCCGCGAACACCGGCGGGCGCCGCACGCGCTCCGACCCGGGCGCCGGGGGCTCGTGGATGCCCACCGCCAGCCGCGGACGCAGACCGAGCTCCGGGCGCTCGGCGACGCGCACCACCCCGGTGCCGGACTGCAGCGCGTCGAAGATGCCCCACTGGCCGATCCACTCCAGATGTTCGGGCGGCCCGGCCCGGCCCAGGATGGAAAGGCGGCGCAACTCGTCGGCTTCGTCACCGGAGGCCGAATAGGCCAGGACCTGAGACTGGGCGTTTTCGATGCTCACCATGCCGTGAATGCGGTCGGCCAGCGACTGCGCCAGCCCGAACAGGTCGGTGCCCGAGTCGTCCAGCGGGTCGTCGCGGTCGCCGTGGTGCTCCAGAACGTGATTCACCAACTGATACAAGCGTTCCCAGCGGGCTCGAGGCTCCACCGACACCACCGCGGACCCGGCCGCGACCGCGCGTCTCACCAGCGCGTGTGACGGCTCCTTGGCGAACACCGCCGCGGGCACCCGCTCGCGCGCCTGCTTGTCGACCCACCTCAGCGCCTCGGCGTCGGTGACACCCAGCAGGAAGAAGACGTCGGCCGAGCCCGCCGCTGCCGCCAGCCCAAGCCGCACGTCGTCGGAATCGATCAGGGCGGCGGACTCCACCGGCAGGTCGAGCCCGCGCGGGGCGTCCACCAGGCTGACCATGGTGGCGTCCAGCGCGAGGAGGAGCTGACCCAATCCGACACCGGGCATGCTGTCCGATCCTACTAGGACAGGGCCATCATGTTGGCCGATCAGCCAATCCGACACCGGCCCCTGCGGAGGATCCTTGCAGCATGGACGCGATCACCGAGGTCCCTCTCCCGGCCAACGAGCCGGTCCACGACTACGCCCCCCGATCCCCGGAACGAGCCAGACTGAGCGCCGAACTGGCGGCGCTGGCCGGCAACCCGATCGACCTCCCGCACGTTATCGCCGGCCACCACCGGATGGGTGACGGCGCCCGCATCGACGTCGTCCAGCCGCATCGGCACGCCGCCAGGCTGGGCACCCTGACCAACGCCGGGCACGCCGACGCAGCCGCGGCCGTCGAGGCCGCGATGGCCGCGAAAAAGAGCTGGGCGGCAACGCCGTTCGACGAGCGCGCGGCGGTGTTCCTGCGGGCCGCCGCCCTGCTGGCCGGCCCGTGGCGCGAAAAGTTGGCGGCAGCAACGATGCTCGGCCAGTCGAAGTCCGTCTACCAGGCCGAGATCGACTCGCCCTGCGAGCAGATCGATTTTTGGCGGTTCAACGTGGCGTTCGCCCGCCAGCTCCTTGCGCAGCAGCCCCTCAGCGGGCCGGGGGAGTGGAACCGCAGCGACTACCGCCCGCTCGACGGCTTCGTCTACGCCGTCACACCGTTCAACTTCACTTCGATCGCAGGCAATCTGCCGACCGCGCCGGCGCTCATGGGCAACACCGTCGTATGGAAGCCGTCGATCACCCAGACGCTTTCGGCGTACCTGACGATGCAACTGCTCGAGGCCGCGGGCTTGCCGCCCGGCGTGATCAACCTGGTCACCGGCGACGGCTTTGCGGTTTCCGATGTGGTGCTGGCCGATCCGCGGCTGGCCGGCATCCACTTCACCGGGTCGACCGCCACCTTCCAGGGCCTGTGGCAGCGGGTGGGGGCGAATATCGGCGACTACCACAGCTATCCGCGCCTGGTCGGTGAGACCGGCGGCAAGGACTTCGTCGTCGCGCACGCCTCGGCCCGGCCGGAGGTGCTGTGCACGGCGCTGATCCGAGGGGCGTTCGACTACCAGGGGCAGAAATGCTCGGCGGCGTCGCGGGCGTTCATTCCGCGGTCGGTGTGGCACCGCATGGGCGACACCCTGCTGGGCGAGACGGCCGCGCTGCGCTACGGAGATGTCACCGATCTGACCAACTACGGCGGGGCGCTGATCGACGAACGCGCCTTCGCCAAGAACGTCAACGCCATCGAACGGGCCAAAGGCGCGGCCGGTTTGACCGTCGCGGTCGGCGGCGAATACGACGACAGCGTCGGCTACTTCGTGCGGCCGACCGTGTTGCTGTCGGACGACCCGACCGACGAGGCCTTCGCGACCGAGTACTTCGGTCCGCTGCTGTCGGTGCACGTCTACCCCGACGACTCCTACGAGCAAATCCTCGACGTCATCGACACGGGTTCGCGCTACGCGCTGACCGGCGCCGTCATCGCCGACGACCGCGCGGCCGTGCTGACCGCGCAAGAACGGCTGCGGTTCGCGGCGGGCAACTTCTACGTCAACGACAAGCCGACCGGGGCGGTCGTCGGGCGCCAGCCCTTCGGCGGTTCGCGCGGTTCGGGCACCAACGACAAGGCGGGCTCCGTGCTGAACCTGATCCGCTGGACTTCGGCGCGCACGATCAAGGAGACGTTCGTCCCGGCGACTTGGCACACCTACCCGCACATGGACTCCGACTGATGGCCGGGCTGTTCGCCGGCACCGTGCGGCCGGTCATCCTGGCCGCCGGCCGACGACCGGGACTGCGCCGGGCCGCCGAAGGGCTACCGGTCACCCGTCGCGTGGTGCAGCGTTTCGTGCCCGGCGAGACCATGGAGTCGGCGCTGGACAGCGTTGCCGCCCTTCGCCATTCGGGCCTTTACGTCAGCGTCGACTATCTGGGTGAGGATGTCACGGATGCCGACGACGCCGGCGCCGCGGTCCAGGCCTACCTCGACCTGGTCCAGGGTTTGAGCTCGGGCGGTGACCGTGCCCGCGTTAGGCCATCGGAGGTGTCGGTCAAGCTGTCGGCGCTGGGACAGTCGCTCAAGCGCGACGGCGAGAAGATCGCCCGGGAGAACGCGTGGTCGATCTGCGACGCCGCGCAGCGCGCCGGCGTGTGGGTGACGGTGGACGCCGAAGATCACACGACGACGGACTCGACGCTGTCGATCGTTCGCGACCTGCGCGTCGACTTCCCCTGGCTGGGCACGGTTTTGCAGGCATACCTGCGTCGCACACTCGGCGATTGCGAAGAGTTCGCCGCGACCGGCGCACGGATCCGGCTCTGCAAGGGTGCCTACGACGAGCCGGCTTCGGTGGCCCACAGAGAGGCAGGCGCGGTGACCGACTCGTACTTGCGTTGTATGCGGGTGCTGATGAACGGGTCGGGCTACCCGATGGTGGCCTCTCACGACCCGGCGATCATCGAGGCGGTCCCCGCGCTGGCGCGCGAGTCGGGGCGCGGCGTCGACGATTTCGAATACCAGATGCTCTACGGCATCCGCGACGGCGAGCAGCGGCGCCTCGCCTCTGCCGGCTATCACGTGCGTGTGTATGTGCCGTTCGGCACGCAGTGGTACGGGTATTTCATGCGCCGTCTCGCCGAGCGCCCGGCCAACCTGGCCTTCTTCCTGCGGGCACTGGCGCAGCGCGGGCACTAGACGACGCGGCCGCGCGTCTCGGATCGGCGCCTTCGGTCTTGGCGTCGGGGCGCGGCTTTGGCGTCGGGGCTTTGGCGTCGGGGCTTCGGCGTCGGTCGAGTGTGCATCGTGGGCGTTGGGTGTGTTCGTAGGGCGGGGATTCGGGCCGAAACCACGCCGTAGCCGCACACTCGACGCCCTGGTCGCACACTCGACGCCGCGGTTGCACACTCGGCGCCCTGGTTGCACACTCGACGCCCTGGTTGCACATTCGACGCCGCGGTTGCACACTCGGCGCCGCGGTTGCACACTCGACGCCCTGGTCGCACACTCGACGCCGCGGTTGCACACTCGACGCCCTGGTCGCACACTCGGCGCCCTGGCTCCACACTCGACGCCTCGGGCCGTGGTGTTGGGCTTTGGCGTCGGTCGAGTGTGCATCGTGGGCGTTGGGTGTGTTCGTAGGGCGGGGATTCGGGCCGAAACCACGCCGCGGTTGCACACTCGACGCCCTGGTCGCACACTCAACGCCCAGAAAGCACACTCGACGCCGCGGTTGCACATTCGAGGCCCCGGCTCCACACTCGGCGCCTCGGGCCGTGGTGTTGGGCTTTGGCGTCGGTCGAGTGTGCATCGTGGGCGTTGGGTGTGTTCGTAGGGCGGGGATTCGGGCCGAAACGACGCCCAGAAAGCACACTCAACGCCCAGAAAGCACCTTCGACGCCCACAGAGCACACTGTGGCAGCCGGCAAAGACTACACACGCCTTGGCCGCGCGCGATCGCCCGCGAACCCGCGTACCACGTGTGCCCGCACGAACTCCGCGGCCACCGCGGGATCGTCCATGTCCAGCGTCGAGGACGGAGTGCTGAAGAGAGAGAACAGAATCCGCGCGACCCACTCGGCGGCGGACTGGACATCGAGGTCCTTGCGTACCTCGCCGGTGAGCTTGGCCGCGGACAGATAGGGCGCGAAGAAGTCGACACATTCGCGCAGCAGCACGGCGGCGTCCTTGGTGAGCAACAGGCTGACCGCGTCCTCGTCGAAGTACTTCTCGGAGGCGATGACTCGCCGTGCCTGGGTGACGAAGACCGCCGCGTGACTCAGTTTGTCCTCGAGCGACCCGCCCCGGCTCATCGCCTTGGACATCTCGCGGTAGAACCGCTCTGAGGCGTGCTCGGCGCACGCTTCGATGATGGCGGCCTTGTCGCTGAAGTATTCGTAGATGGTGCTCCGGGAGACCCCGGCCGTCTTGGCGATGTCGACGATCGTCGCCTTCTGCAGTCCCTGCTTGCCGAAGCATGCGTACGCGGACTCGACGATGAGCTCGCGGGTATCGGCCGATGTCGCCTCCGCCGTCATGGGACCAGCGCTCCTTCGGGACCCGGGCCGGCAGCCGCCGACGCAGCGGCGACCGGTGTGAAGGCGGCGTTGATGTCGGCCAGGTGGAACCGCGTGGGCATCGAACCCTCCTCAACCGGCCGGTTGGAGAATCAGCCCGCTGGTGGGCACGCCGGTCCCAGACGTGACGAGCACGTGCTCGACGTTGTCGACCTGGTTGTGCGAGGTCCCGCGGACCTGCCGCACGCCTTCGGTGATGCCGTTCATGCCGTGGATGTAGGCCTCGCCGAGCAGACCGCCGTTGGTATTGATCGGGAATTCCCCGCCCAGCGAAAGCCGTTCGACGGTGGCGAAGTCCTTGGCCTCGCCGCGGCCGCAGAAGCCCAGCTCCTCGAGTTGGGTGAACACGAACGGCGTGAAATGGTCGTAGATGAAGGCGGTTTGGATGTCGGCGGGCTTGAGGCCAGAATCGCGCCACAGTTGGCGTGCCACCACGCCCATTTCGGGCAGCCCGGTGATGTCGTCGCGGTAGTAGCTGGTCATCATCTCGCCGTTGTAGGCGGCGCCCTGGGCGGCCGCGGTGATCACCGCCGGTGGCTGCCGGAGATCCCGGGCGCGCTGCGCGCTGGTCACCACCAGAGCGACGCCGCCGTCGCTCTCCTGGCAGCAATCCAGCAGTCGCAGAACGGGTTCAACGATCCAGCGCGAATTCTGATGGTCCTCCAGCGTGATCGGGCGCTGGTAGAACCAAGCGTCGGGGTTCGCCGCAGCGTGCTTTCGGTCGACGACGGCGATCCTGCCGAAGTCCTCGTTGGTGACGCCGTACGTCGACATGTAGCGCTGGGCGTGCATCGCGACCCACGCTGCGGGAGTGAGCAATCCGAACGGCGCGTAGTGCGCCATGAACACCGGGGTGCCCAGGTCGCTGCGTCCGCTGCCGCCGAACCGGAAACCGGAACGCTCGTTGAAGGCCCGCCAGCACACCACCACGTCGGCCACACCCGTCGCCACGGCCATGGCCGCGTGCACGACGGTGCCCGCCGCGGCGCCGCCGCCGTGGTGGACGCGGGAGAAGAAGCTCAGGTCGCCGATGCCGACGTTGCGCGCGATGTCGATCTCGTCGCTGGAGTCCATGGTGAACGTGACCATGCCGTCGACGTCGCCGGGCGTCAGGCCGGCGTCGTCGAGCGCGGCGCTGACCGCCTCGCACGCCAATTGCAGCTCGCTGCGCCCGGATTCCTTGGAGAACTCCGTCTGGCCGATCCCGACGATGGCCGCGGCACCCGGCAGCGTCCCGCTCATGCGCCCACGCCGGCGAGCAGGCTGAGGATCGCGGTGCCCAAGACGTGGTCGCCCAGGCTGTTGGCGCCCGCGAAGGTCACCTCGACGAAGTTCTCACCATGGGAGCCTTCGGTTTTGCCGGTGACGCGGCCGGTGAACCGCAGCGGGTCGTCCGGAAAGCACGGCACGCCAAGGCGGATCGAGAGGTTCTTGACCATCGCCTCGGGCCCGGCCCAGTCGGTGAGGAAACGCACGCAATAGCCGTTGGTGGTCAGGATGTTCATGAACACGTTGGGCGAGCCCTGCTTGTTGGCGTAATCGCGGTCGTGGTGGACCGGCATGAAGTCGCGGGTGGCGATCGCGCCGGCGACGATCATGGTCGTCGTGACCGGGACTTCGAGCGGGGTGAGCTGGTCACCCACCGAAACGTCAGCCCATCGCAGCGTTTTGAGAGAGCCGGTGCGGCCGGTGCTGATCGTCATGCGTGTCCTTCCGGATAGGTCGCGCCCAGTCGGGCCGGCTGTGCCGAAGCGAGGCCGAACGGGAACCGGTAGCGCTCGGCGAACGTCTCGGGCTCCTCGGTCAAGGTGAAAGCCATGACGTGCCTAGCCGACCGGCCGAAACTGGTGCAGCACCAGATCGTTCTCGAACGTCTCGTAGTACACCTCGACGGGCAGCCCGGGTCTCACATCGCCCGGGTCGATACCGGTGAGGTTGGACACCAGCCGCACGCCCTCCTCGAGCTCCACCAGCGCGACGACGTACGGGTAGTCGAGGAAGGGGAACTTGGGTTCGTGCGGCATCACGTAGCTGTAGACCGTGCCGCGACCGGACGACTCGATCGGCTCCCAGTCCAGCGAACGGCAATGCGGGCACATCGGGCGCGGAGGGTGGCGCAGCTGCCCGCAGCCGCCACAGCGCTGAATCAGAAGTTTGTGCTCCCGCAATCCGTTCCAGAAGAATTCGCTGTCCGGGGTGACCGCCGGGGCGAGCCGGGACGCCATCAGCGCTGCGGCCTGAATCGCAACACCCGGAACCGTTGCCGCCCCAGCACTTCGCCGTCCTGATCGGTGTAGGTGGTCAGCCAGGTCAGGAAGAAGCCGGTGCCCAGCGCCGTCTTCTTCTCATCGGAAACCGATTCGTAGACCGTCGTCGCGCTGATCACGTCACCCAGTCGCGGGTAACGCTCGATCTCGAACTCCGAGTTCGTCGCCACCGTGCTCGTGTAGCCGGCCTCGTCGAGGAACGCGGTCGGGTTCTCCTTGATCTCGATGGGCGCGCCGCCGCGTTCCCCGATGCCTTCCAGCTTGGGCGACGGCATCGTCCAGGACTGCAGCATCACCGGCGGCGAAACGATGCCGCCGAACCGTGACGACGCCGCGAACTCGGGATCGATGTAGACCGGATTCATGTCAGCCATGGCGTATGCCCAGTGCCGGATCATCGGCTGGTTCACCGGGTCCGGGGCCACCGAGGGCTTGCCGGTGCCGCCGGTCGGCTTGCCGACGAGGGCCCGCACCCTGGCACTGACGGTGTCTGTGTCGGTCACTGAAGTATGTCCTCCTGACTGATTCGTAGGCCGAAGGTCGCGAGGTGCGCGGGGCGTGACAATTCGGCCATGGCGATGATGTCACGCTGGATTCCGCGGGCTCTGCAGCACGCCGTGGTGACGGCCCGCCGGTACCCGGATTCAGGGCCCCGTCCAGCGGCGCTTCGGCGTCGCGCCGAATCCCGTTGCCGGCTGGCGCCTCGAGCGCGCCGAGGTCTCCCCGGGGCGGAAGAGCGCGGTGGAAGAGCGCACGACGCGCCTCCCTCACTGATCCGAAATAGCCCACCGATCCGACAGATTCACGCCATCTGTCCTGCGAGAAGTGTTTACTCCCTGGCGAGCGCCCATGTCAATACGTTTTCAACCGATGGAAAGTGGCGACAATTCGGAATCATCGGCGCATTGACGCCCACTTTCGTCGGGTGAACACTGTGTCTCGAGATGACCGACCTCGCTCGAGGAGTGCCGATGACCGAGCTACAGACCCATCGCACGCTCGTCGACACCTACCAGCTCTACATCGACGGACGATGGTGCGATCCCGAAGATGGCCGCTACGACGACGTCTCCCCGGCGAGCGAGCAGACCATCGCCACCGCGCCGGACGCGAGCGTCGGTCAGGTCAGCGAAGCGATCGCCGCCGCTCGGCGCGCTTTCGATGAGGGCCCGTGGACGTCGATGAGCCTCGACGACCGAGCGGGCTGCCTCAACCAGCTCGGCGAGGCGCTGCTCCAACATGCCGACGAGTTCTTCGCCCTCTCGCAGGTGGAGTGGGGCTGCACCGCCAACGAGCGGATGATGCAAATCGACGGCGCCGCATACATGTCCATGCACGCGGCCCAGCTCGTCACCCAGCTGACCGACGAATCGGTGACCGGAATGAGCGCCGGGACCACCTTGCTGCGCCACCAGCCCCTGGGTGTCGTCTCGATCCTGACGCCGTGGAACTTCCCGCACTGCCTCAACGTGATGAAGCTCAATCACGCGCTGGCCGCGGGCAATACCGTGGTGCTCAAGCCCTCGCCGCTGACGCCGCTCGCGGGACTGGCGTTGGCGCGGATCATCGACGAATTCACCGACATCCCGGCGGGAGTGGTCAACGTCGTGACGCCCTCGGGCGTCGAGGCCGCCAAAACCCTCACCACCGACCCGCGGATCGACATGGTCAGCTTCACCGGCAGTTCGCTCGTCGGCCGCCAGGTCATGTCGGCGGCGGGCGACACCCTGAAGCGTCTCCTGCTCGAGCTGGGCGGCAAGTCGGCCAGCATCGTCCTCGACGACAGCGAAATCACCGACGAAATTCTGGAGAAGATGCTCTTCGACTGCTGCTCGTTGCACGCCGGACAGGCCTGCATCCTGCACAGCCGGCTGCTGCTGCCCGATTCGCTGCACGACGACGTCGTCGAGCGGCTCGTCGGGCTGGCGCGCGAGCTGAAGGTCGGCGACCCCGCCGACCCCGAGGTGCGGATGGGCCCGTTGATCAGCGCGGCCCAGCGCGAGCGGGTCGAGGCGCACGTCGCAGCGGCGCTGCACGAGGGTGCCGCGCTGGCCACCGGTGGCGGCCGGCCGGCCGGATTGGACGCCGGCTTCTACTTCGAACCGACGATCCTCACCGGCGTGCAGCCGAATTCGACTGTCGCGCAAGAGGAAGTGTTCGGTCCGGTGTTGTCGGTGCTGCGCTACCGCGACGACGACGACGCCGTCGCGATCGCCAACAACTCACGGTACGGGCTCTCCGGTGCGGTGTGGGGCGGCGACGTGGATCGCGCGCTGGCCGTGGCCCGCCGGATCCGCAGCGGCCAGGTCGCGGTGAACGGGTGCGGTCCCGTCGGCGCGCCGTTCGGCGGCTTCGGCCTGAGCGGGCTCGGCCGTGAGGGCGGCGGGATCGGCGGGCTGCATCAGTACATGGAGCCGATGGCCATCGGGGTGCCCGGGTGACGCAACGGCGGGTGAGCTTCCCGGCGAGCGGGTGCTGAACGCTGTGAGGCTTTGGTAAACAGCCCGTCACATGCGAAGCTGCTGCTTATGGCCTTCGAGATCGCCCGCCCCAAGCTAGAGGGAAACGTCGCGGTCGGCGAGGACCGCCAGATCGGCTTCGCCGAGTTCGGCGATCCGCAGGGCCGGGCGGTGTTCTGGCTGCACGGCACGCCCGGCGCCCGCCGGCAGATTCCCACCGAGGCCCGCATCTACGCCAAGAACCACGGCATCCGCCTGATCGGCCTGGACCGCCCCGGAATCGGCTCGTCCACCCCGCATCGCTACGAGAACATCCGGGCGTTCGCCGACGACCTGCGCACGATCGCGGACACGTTGGGCATCGACAAGATGGCCGTCATCGGCCTGTCCGGCGGCGGCCCGTACGCGCTCGCGTGCGGCGCGGTGCTCCCTGACCGGGTCGTGGCGGCCGGTGTGCTCGGCGGCGTCGCGCCGTTCACGGGCGACGAGGCGATCACCAGTGGCCTGATGAACCTGGGGAAGCGGGTGGCGCCCCTGCTGCGTCTGGGCGGCGACCCGCTGCGGATCGGCGCGAGCCTGCTGGTCCGGTCGATTCGTCCGGTCGCCAACACCGTGCTGTATCTGTACGCCGCGGTGTCGCCCGAAGGCGACCGGCGCCTGCTGACCCGCCCCGAGTTCGGGGCGATGTTCCTCGACGACCTGCTCAACGGCAGTCGCAAGCAACTGGCGGCGCCCTTCAACGACATCATCCTGTTCACCCAGGACTGGGGCTTCCGGCTCGACGAGGTCACTGTCCCGGTCCGCTGGTGGCACGGCGACAGCGACCACATCGTCCCCTTCGCCCACGGCGAGCACGTGGTGTCCCTGCTGCCCGACGCCGAGCTGTTCGTCCTGCCGGGTGAGAGCCACCTCGGCGGGCTGGGGCGCGGCGAGGAGATCCTGGCCACCCTGATGAAGATCTGGGACGAGCAGGACTGACGCGTTCGGCGCCGGGTAGCCTGCTGACGTGCTGCTGACGTCGCTGGATCCCTCGGCCGTGACCGCCACCGACATCGCCGACGCGGTACGCATCGACGGGACCGTGCTGAGCCGAAGCGATCTCGTCGGCGCCGCCACGTCGGTGGCCGAGCGCGTCGCCGGCGCGGAGCGGGTCGCGGTCCTGGCCACGCCCACCGCCTCGACGGTGCTGGCGATCACCGGATGCCTGATCGCCGGCGTGCCCTTCGTCCCGGTGCCCTCCGACGTCGGTGTGGCCGAGCGCCGGCACATGATCACAGATTCGGGGGCGCAGGTGTGGCTGGGACCGGTGCCGGAGGAACCCGAGGGGTTGCCGCACATTCCGGTGCGACTGCACGCCCGGTCCTGGCACCGCTACCGCGAGCCGCCGCCGGCGGCGACCGCGATGATCATCTACACCTCCGGCACCACCGGGCTGCCCAAGGGTGTGGTGCTCAGCCGGCGGGCGATCGCCGCCGACCTCGACGCGCTGGCACAGGCCTGGCAGTGGACGGCCGACGACGTGTTGATACACGGGCTGCCGCTATTCCACGTCCACGGGCTGGTGCTCGGCCTGCTCGGATCGCTGCGCATCGGAAACCGGTTCGTGCACACCGGAAAACCCACGCCCGCCGGCTACGCCCAGGCCGGTACCGAGGCCGGGGGAACGCTGTACTTCGGGGTCCCCACGGTGTGGTCGCGGGTCGCGGCCGACGAGGCGGCCGCTGCGGCGCTGCGCCCGGCGCGGTTGCTGGTGTCCGGAAGCGCGCCGCTGCCGGTGCCGGTGTTCGAACGGCTGTCCGCGCTCACCGGGCACCGGCCCATCGAGCGGTACGGCGCCTCGGAATCGCTGATCACCGTCTCGACGCGGGTGGACGGCGAGCGACGGCCCGGCTGGGTGGGCCTGCCCATCGCCGGCGTCGAAACCCGGTTGCTCGACGACAACGGCGATCCCGTCCCTCACGACGCGGAAACCGTTGGAAAGCTTCAGGTCCGGGGTGCGACGATGTTCGACGGCTACCTGAACCGGCCGGACGCCACCGCCGAGGCGTTCGACGCCGACGGCTGGTACCGCACCGGTGACGTCGCCGTCGTCGACGCCGAAGGCATGCACCGCATCGTGGGGCGCGAGTCGGTCGACCTCATCAAGTCCGGCGGATACCGCATCGGCGCGGGGGAGATCGAGGCGGCGCTGCTGGGCCACCCGGCGGTGCAGGAGGCGGCGGTCGTCGGCATGCCCGACGAGGACCTGGGCCAGCGCATCGTCGCCTTCGTCGTCGCCTCCTCGGCTCTGCCCGGCGAAGAGTTGATCAACTTTGTCGCCCAACAACTTTCGGTGCACAAGAGGCCGCGCGAAGTACGCGTCGTGGACGCGCTGCCGCGCAACGCGATGGGCAAGGTCGTCAAGAAGCAGCTGCTGTCGGACGGCTGAGCGGCGGGCGCGCGGCCCACGCGTACGCCCGTGGCGCCGCGACACGCAGGAGATTGCCAGCGTCGTGAACGAGCGCGAACCACAACGTTCGCATAGCTTCGTGGGGGGATCCTGCAGCGACGACGACCGGACCACCGTGCGAAGGAATGAAGCGTGAGTGAGTTGAATCAGCCGGCCGGCTTCACCGCGACGGTCGTCGCCCCGGCGCGATCCACGCCCATGGCCCGGGTGGCCGCCGCCTGCCTCGTCGGCTCGGCGATCGAGTTCTACGACTTCCTCATCTACGGCACCGCGGCGGCGCTGGTGTTCCCCGCCGTGTTCTTCCCCCGCCTGAGCCCCACGGTGGCCACGATCGCCTCCCTGGCGACGTTCGCCACCGCGTTCCTGTCCCGGCCGCTGGGAGCCGCCGTGTTCGGAAACTTCGGGGATCGGCTGGGCCGCAAGAAGACCCTGGTGGCCACGCTGCTGATCATGGGCGCGTCGACCGTGAGCGTGGGAATGGTGCCCAGCACCGACTCGATCGGCATCGCGGCGCCGTTGATCCTCATCGCCCTGCGGTTGTTGCAGGGGTTCGCCGTCGGCGGCGAATGGGCCGGGTCGGTGCTGCTCAGCGCCGAGTATGCCCCCGCCGGCAAACGCGGCTGGTACGGCATGTTCACATTGCTCGGCGGCGGGACCGCGGGAATCCTGGCCAGCCTGACCTTCCTCGCCGTCAACGTCACGATCGGGGAGAAAAGCCCCGCGTTCCTGGAATGGGGTTGGCGGGTGCCCTTCCTGATCAGCACCGGGTTGATCGGCATCGCGCTCTACGTGCGGCTCAACATCGACGAGACCCCGGTGTTCACCGAGGAGAAGGCCCGCCACCTGGTGCCCAAGGCGCCGCTCGCCGAACTGCTGCGGTTCCAGCGCCGTGAGATCGTCCTCGTCGCGGGCGCCTTCCTCGGCGGGATGGGCTTCGTCTACCTCGGCAACACCTTCCTCGTCATGTACGCCCACTCCCACCTGGGCTACTCACGGAGCTTCATCTGGAGCATCGGCGCGCTGGGCGGGCTGACCAGCATGATCTGCGTGTCGTTCGCGGCCTGGATCTCCGACCGGGTGGGGCGCCGGCGGGTCATGCTCATCGGCCTGGCGGCGTGTTTGCCGTGGGCGTTCGTGGTGATCCCGCTGATGGACACCCGCAAGCCCGTCCTGTACGCGATCGCGGTCCTGGGCATGTTCGGCGCCGCGGCGGTGGCCAACGGGCCAACCGGGGCCTTCATTCCCGAGCTGTTCGCCACCCGCTACCGCTACAGCGGCGCGGCGGTGGCCATGAATCTCGCGGGCATACTGGGCGCGGCCGTGCCGCCGCTGATCGCCGGGACGTTGCTGGCGACCTACGGCAGCTGGGCGATCGGCGTGATGATGGGCGCCCTGATCGTGGCCAGCTTCGTGTCCGTCTATCTGCTGCCGGAGACCAGGGGCAGGGCGCTGCGGCCCGACCCCGAATCAGTTGGCGTGTAGCTCCTCGTTGAGGGCGATGCCCTGTCCACCGCGCGCGACCACCTCCACCGCCCCGGTGAGCGAGTTGCGGCGAAACAGCAGGTTGTTGCCGCCGGACAGCTCGCGGGCCTTGACCGACCGTCCGTCGGGGGTGCTGACCTTGGTGCCCGCCGTGACATACAGGCCCGCCTCGACGACGCAGTCGTCGCCCAAAGAGATGCCCAGGCCGGCGTTGGCGCCCAGCAGGCAGCGCTCGCCGATCGAGATGACCTCGGTGCCACCGCCGGACAGCGTGCCCATGATCGAGGCCCCGCCGCCGATGTCCGACCCGTCGCCGACCACCACCCCGGCCGAGATGCGGCCTTCCACCATCGATGCGCCCAGCGTGCCGGCGTTGTAGTTGACGAAGCCCTCGTGCATGACCGTGGTCCCGGGCGCCAGGTGGGCCCCGAGGCGCACCCGGTCGGCGTCGGCGATGCGCACTCCGGTGGGCAGGACATAGTCGACCATTCGCGGGAACTTGTCGACGCCGTAGACGGTCACCGGGCCCTGGCGGCGCAGCCGCGCCCGGACCGCCTCGAAACCCTCGACGGCGCACGGCCCGCGGTTGGTCCACACCACGTTCGTCAGCACGCCGAAGAGGCCACCGGCGTTCAGGCCGTGCGGCGCCACCATCCGGTGCGACAACAGATGCAGCCGCAGGTAGGCGTCGTGCGCGTCGACAGCGACCTCGTCCAGCGAGCCGATCACCGTGCGCACGGCGACGGTCTCGGTGCCCCGGTCCTCGCATCGGCCGATCAGCGCGGCCAGGTCCGCGGGTACGTCGGACGCGGCGAGCCGCGTCGTCCCGGTGGCGCCCGCCCCCGTCAGTTCCGGCGCCGGGAACCAGGTGTCCAGTATCGATCCGTCGGAGGCCAGCGTCGCCAGCCCGATGCCTACCGCTGCAGTCACGGCGGTCAGGTTACTTAACTGCCGGGCGGGCGCCAGCCACTACCCTTGAGTTGTGCTGGACTTACGCGGCGACCCGATCGCGCTGACCGCGGCGCTGGTCGACGTCCCCAGCGAGTCCCGGCACGAGGCGCGCCTCGCCGACGAGGTGGAGGCCGCGCTGCGACATCAGACGTCGGGCTTCGAGGTCGTGCGCAACGGCAACGCCGTGCTCGCGCGCACGTCGCTGGGCCGCCCGTCGCGGGTGTTGCTGGCCGGGCATCTGGACACCGTCCCGGCGGCGGGTAACCTGCCCAGCCACCTCGACGGCGGTGAGCTCTACGGCTGCGGCACCGCGGACATGAAATCCGGCGACGCGGTCTTCCTGCATCTGGCCGCCACCGTGGCCGAACCGCTGCACGACCTGACGCTGGTGTTCTACGACTGCGAGGAAATCGAAGCCGCGGCAAACGGTTTGGGGCGCATCGAGGCCGAGCTGCCGGACTGGCTGACCGCCGACGTGGCCATTCTGGGGGAACCCACGGGCGGCTACATCGAAGCCGGCTGTCAGGGCACGCTGCGGGTGGTGGTCAGCGCCGCCGGCACCCGCGCCCATTCGGCGCGTTCCTGGTTGGGCGACAACGCCATTCACAAGCTCAGCCCGGTACTGGACCGGCTGGCCGCGTACCGTGCGCGCACCGTGGACATCGACGGATGCGCCTACCGCGAGGGCCTGTCGGCCGTGCGCATCGACGGCGGTGTGGCCGGCAACGTCATCCCCGATGCGGCCTCGGTGACCGTCAACTTCCGGTTCGCCCCCGACCGGTCGCTGGGCGCGGCTCTCGAGCACGTCCGCGCGGTGTTCGACGGGGTCGACGTGCGGATCGAGCAGACCGACGCCGCCGCGGGTGCGCTGCCGGGGCTTTCGCAGCCCGCCGCGAAGGCGCTCGTCGAGGCCGCCGGTGGCCGGGTCCGGGCGAAGTACGGCTGGACCGACGTTGCGCGCTTCGCGGCGCTCGGCATCCCGGCGGTCAACTTCGGGCCGGGCGATCCCAACCTCGCGCACACCCGCGACGAGCGCGTGCAGGTCGCCGACATCACCGCCGCGGTGGCGGTGCTTCGCTCATATCTCGGAGGCTGACGCCCGCGGCTGAGGCGGCCGGTCCTGCGCCTGCGCTGCGGCGTCGGCCGCGGCCGCGCGCATCCCGACCGCCGCAAGCCGGTCGGCCACCGCCTGCAGTGCCGCGGGATCACCGGCCGCGAGCGCCTGCGCGTGTTCCAGTGCGAGTGTTCCTGCAGCACAATCTATCTCGTTGCAAAGTCGAGCCAGCGGTGCGGCCGCCCGGGTGTCGCCGAGGCGCACGGCCTCGTGCCAGACGCGGAGCGCCACCGCCTGCTGCCCGCCGCGTTCGGCCACGCGGGCGGCCTCACGCGCCGCGGTCACCGCCCCGTGCCGGTCGCGCATCGCGGCCAGCCGCCACGCCCGCGCCACGCCGAGCTCCGGGGCGAACAACGCCGACTTGGTGCCGTGCCGGGATTCGGCCCGGCTCAACGCCTTCGACATCGCGGCGGTGTCGCCCTGGTGCGCCAGAGCGGTGGCCAACAGGGTCAACGACAGCGGTCCCCACGAATACCCGGTGCGTTCCAACGTGGCCGCCACCGGACCCAACAACTCTGCCGCAGTGGCGAATTGGCCGTCGGCGATCAGCACGTGGGCAAGCAGGACCTCGCCGATCGCGCGGCCCGGCTGCTGCAGTTCGGCGAAGTCGGTGAACTGTTGAGCCAGCTCGCGGGCCAGATCGAGCCGGCCGGCCATCAGCAGCGCGGTGATCTGGCCCAGCCCGATCGTGAACCGCAGCAACCCTGGATGCTCGGCGCCCAGCGCGCGCCGCGCCAGCGGCTCGACGTCGTCGAAACGCCCCTGCCGCGCCGCGCACAACGCCGCCGCGCTGGCCGCCCACGCCACCGCCTGGTCGTCGGCGCACGGGGAGGCCAGCACCTCACCGGACATCTTCACGGCGTGGCCGATGTTGCCCGCGTTCATCGCGAAGGTGGCGCTCAACGCGTCCAGCGTCGTTCGCGGGCCCTCGTCGGTGACCCGGCTGCGGATCGTCCGCAGGAACGCCGTGGCTCGCTCCGGCTCGCCGAGCATCCAGAACTGATTGGCCGCCCGTAGTAGCGTCCAGTCCATGAGCGCGGCTTCGGTCAGGCCGGCGGGGTCGACGCCGGCCAGCACCGCGTCGGCCTCGCGGCCGCGACCCTGCCACGCCATGGCGTGGGCCAGCGCCAGCCGCGCACCCAAACCGCCGGAGCGCTCCATCGCCGAGCGGGCCAGCCGCTCGCCCAGCGACAGGTCTCCCAGCCGCAGGGCCTGCTGCGCGGCGGTGACCACCTCGGCGACTCGCTGCGGTGCCTCGCTGTCCATCGCCAGCGACGCCAGCCGCAGCCGGTCGCTGAGGTGGTCCGACGGATGCTGCGACAGCAGCCTGACCAGCTCGGTGCGCCGGCGGCGCGCGTCGTGGGCGTCCAGCGTGGCGCGCGCCCGGTCGGCGAACAGCGGGTGGGCGGTGTAGACGACGACGTCGCCGTCGGTGCGGCCGCCGCGGGCCCGGGTCTCCACCGCGCCCCACTCCATCGCCTCGTCCACGGCGCCGTCGCCGGCCAGGGCGTTCAGATCTGCCAGCGACAAGGGTTCCTCGACGGCGAGGTAGTCCAGCACCGACCGCGCGGCGGCGGGCAGCTCGGCGATGAACGCGTCCACCGACGCCGGGGAGGTCGCCTCGCCCGGCTGCTCGATGTCGATGCGGCGCAGCAGGTCATCGGTCCACAGCGCCGCGATGGCGTCACGCGCGGCGTCGGCGCGGGCGGTGACGATCAGCCGGGCCGTGCCGGCCAGCGCCAGCTGGTAGACCAGCGTGGCGGACAGCACGTCCAGGTCGTGGGCGTCGTCGACGACGAGCAGCAGCTCGCCTCTCCCCTCGCTGAGGGAGGCCCGGGCCGCCCGCAGCAGCGCGGCCGGCTTGCCGATGTCGGCGATCTCCACCAGGTGGCTGAAGGCCCCGAAGGGCACGGCACGCTCGCTCGGGGTGCCGGTGACCCAGTGGAGGACGGTCCCCGGGTGCCGGCGGACGTAGTCCTCGGCGGCCTGGCGGGCCAGCGTCGACTTGCCGCACCCGTCGGGTCCGAGCACCGCTGCGCCGACCCGATCCGCGCCGCCCAGGGCCGCGTCCAGCTGCTCTCTGGCCGCCTCGTGCCGGGGGACGTTCCATCGAATCGGCATCGCCGGAGTTTATTGCGCGCGGTGTGCACCCCGCACCGGCCTTGGTCTACCTTTCGTTATATGCGCCGCGAACCTGATTCGTCAGGCGACTGGGCGGTCGGTGTGTACTGCGCATCGGGTCCCACACACCCTGAATTGCTGCAGCTGGCCGGCGAACTCGGCGAGGCGATCGCCGAGCGCGGCTGGACCCTGGTGTGGGGCGGCGGCCGGGTTTCGGCGATGGGCGCCGTCGCGAGCGCCGCGCGGGCCCGAGGAGGGCGGACCGTCGGGGTCATCCCGCAGATCCTGATGCGCCGCGAGGTCGCCGACGCCGAAGCCGACGAGCTGATCGTCAGCGACACCATGCATGAGCGCAAGCAGCTCATGGAGGAGCGGTCCGATGCGTTCATCGTGCTGCCCGGCGGCGTCGGGACGCTCGACGAGCTGTTCGACGCGTGGACGACCGGCTATCTCGGTCTGCACGGCAAGCCCATCGTGCTGCTCGACCCGCTGGGGCACTACGAAGGTCTCTGGATCTGGTTGTGCGGTTTGCTGGACAACGGGTACATCTCGCAGGCCGCGATGGACCGCCTGGTGCTCGTCGACAAGGTCAGCGCGGCGATACAGGCCTGTGCACCGGCCTGAGCCCACCGGCATGCTCGTCGGCACTACTAGGCTGTCCGCCGAGCTTGACTACTGAAGACGAATCGAGGGATCACGTGTCCGATCGCGACGGGGGAGCGCGCCGCTCGGTCAGCCTGGCCGATATCGCGTTGCGGGTGCCGGGTCTGCTGGCCGACATGCCGGTGATCGTGCGGGGAGCGCTGACCGGGCTGCTGGCCCGGCCGAGCTCGAACAAGTCGATCGGCACGGTGTTCGCCGACCGGGCCGCCCGCTACGGCGACCGGGTGTTCCTGCGATTCGGTGAGCAGGAGCTGACCTACCGCGACGCGAATGCGGCCGCCAACCGGTACGCCGCGGTGCTGGCCGCGCGCGGCGTCGGCAACGGCGACGTCGTGGGCATCATGCTGCGCAACTCGCCCAACGCCGTGCTGGCGATGCTCGCCGCCGTCAAGTGCGGCGCCGTCGCCGGGATGCTCAACTACCATCAGCGCGGCGAGGTGCTGGCGCACAGCCTGGGCGTGCTGGACGCCAAGGTTTTGGTCGCCGAGACCGATCTGGTCAGCGCTGTCGCCGAGTGCGGCGGCTCGGGTGACACCGAGGTGCTGACGGTCGAGGACCTCGAGCGGTTCGCGGTGAGCGCGCCCGCGACCAACCCGGCGTCGGCGTCGGCGGTGCGAGCCAAAGACACCGCGTTCTACATCTTCACTTCGGGCACAACGGGATTCCCGAAGGCCAGCGTGATGACCCACCAGCGGTGGCTGCGGGCGCTGGCCGCGTTCGGCGGGGTGGGGTTGCGGCTGCGGAACTCCGACACGCTGTACAGCTGCCTGCCGCTGTACCACAACAACGCGCTCACCGTGGCGCTGTCGTCGGTGATCGCCTCCGGCGCGACGCTGGCGCTGGGTACGTCGTTCTCGGCATCGCGCTTCTGGGATGAGGTGATCGCCACCGAGGCAACCGCGTTCATCTACATCGGGGAGATCTGCCGCTATCTGCTCAACCAGCCGCGCAGGGCGACCGACCGGGCGCACAAGGTGCGGCTGATGGCCGGCAACGGGCTGCGCCCGGAGATCTGGGACGAGTTCACCGAGAGGTTCGGCATCGCGCGCGTGTGCGAGTTCTACGCCTCCAGCGAGGGCAACACCGCGTTCATCAACGTCTTCAACGTGCCCAGGACCACCGGTGTCTTCCCGATGCCGCTGGCTTACGTCGAGTACGACCCCGACACCGGTGCTCCCCTGCGCGACGACAACGGACGGGTGCGCAAGGTGCCCGCCGGCGAGCCCGGCCTGCTGCTGAGCCCCGTCAACCGGCTGCAGCCGTTCGACGGCTACACCGACAAAGAATCCAGCGAAAAGAAGTTGGTGCGCAACGCCTTCCGAGAGGGCGACGTCTGGTTCAACTCCGGCGACGTGATGAGCCCGCAGGGCATGGGCCACGCCGCCTTCGTCGACCGGCTCGGCGACACCTTCCGCTGGAAGGGCGAGAACGTCGCCACCACCCAGGTGGAGGCGGCGCTGGCCACCGACGAGTCCGTCGAGGAGTGCACGGTGTTCGGCGTGGAGATCCCGCGCACCGGCGGGCGGGCCGGCATGGCCGCGGTCAAACTGCGCGAGGGAGCGGAGTTCGACGGCAACTCGCTGGCCCGGGCGGTCTACGGCCAGCTCCCCGTCTACGCGCTGCCGTTGTTCGTCCGGGTGGTCAAGGAGCTGGCGCAGACCACCACCTTCAAGAGCCGCAAAGTGGAGCTGCGAGACGAGGGCTACGGCCCCGACGTCTCCGACCCGCTGTATGTGTTGGCCGGTCGCGACGACGGCTACGTGCCGTACTACGACGAGTATCCCGAAGAAGTGGCCGCGGGCAAACGACCGCAGGGTTAGTCGTCGGCGCCGCGCCGCGCCGACCCGGCGTTGCCGGGTCGGCGTGGAGGGGCCGCGTCGTCGGGGGGCCTCGGCGGCCACGTCGGCGGCCTCCTCGGCCACGTCGGCGGCCTCGTCGGCGGCCTCCTCGACGTTCTCGTCGACGGCCTCGACGACGTTCCCCTCGACGGCCTCCTCGACGGCCTCCTCGACGTTGAGTGTGCGCTGACGGCGTTGAGTGTGCGCTCACGGCGGCGACACGCCGACGATCGACGCCCCAGCTGCACAGCCGACGCCCCAACTGCACACTCGACGCCCTGACAGCACACTCGACGCCCCAGCTGCACACTCGACGCCCTGACTGCACAGTCGACGCCCCAGCTGCACACTCGACGCCCTGAGTGCACAGTCGACGCCCCAGCTGCACACTCGACGCCCTGACTGCACAGTCGACGCCCCAGCTGCACACTCGACGCCCACACTGCACAGACGACGCCCCAGCTGCACACGCGACGCCCTGACAGCACACTCGACGCCCCAGCTGCACACTCGACGCCCTGACTGCACAGTCGACGCCACACCAACAGCCGACAGCCCTGCGCCGCACGCCTGACGATGACCGGGCACCATAGACGTGTGCAGTCAACGCTGTGCGGCCGTCCGGTCGCAGCGGATCGCCCGCTGATCATGGCGATCATCAACCGCACCCCGGACTCGTTCTACGACAAGGGCGCGACGTTCAGCGACGACGCGGCCAGGGCCGCGGCGCACCGGGCCGTCGCCGAGGGCGCCGACGTCATCGACGTGGGCGGCGTCAAAGCCGGGCCCGGCGAAGCTGTCGACGCACAGGCCGAGATCGCCCGGCTCGTGCCGTTCGTCGAATGGCTGCGCGGCGCCTACCCCGACCAGCTGATCAGCGTCGACACCTGGCGCTCGGAGGTAGCCAGAACGGCCTGCGCCGCGGGCGCAGACCTGATCAACGACACCTGGGGCGGCATCGACCCGGCCCTGGCCGAGGTGGCCGCCGAGTTCGGCGCGGGCCTGGTGTGCTCGCACACCGGCGGTGCGCTGCCGCGCACCCGACCGTTCCGGGTGAGCTACGGGACCACCACGCGCGGTGTGGTCGACGACGTGATCCGCCAGGTCACGGCGGCCGCCGAGCGTGCGGTCGCGTGCGGCGTCGCCGCCGACCGCGTGCTGATCGACCCGGCCCACGACTTCGGCAAGAACACGTTCCACGGGCTTGCCCTGCTGCGTCACGTCGGCGATCTCGTGAACACCGGGTGGCCCGTGCTCATGGCTTTGAGCAATAAGGACTTCGTCGGGGAGACTCTGGGTGTGGACTTGACCGAGCGGCTCGAGGGGACCCTGGCGGCCACCGCGCTGGCGGCGGCCGCGGGGGCGCGAATGTTCCGGGTGCATGAGGTGACGGCCACCCGCCGGGTCCTGGAGATGGTGGCCGCGATCCAGGGGATCCGGCCACCGGCGCGGACCGTGCGGGGACTGGCATGACGGCGTCGGACCTGGTCGCGGGCGATCTGACCGACGACGGGGTGCCGGCCACCCGGCCGGGCGACACCTGGCTGCCCGACCGCGGCTGGAACCGTCCGACCTGGACCGTCGACGGGCTGGTGGCGGCGAAGGCCGGCCGGACCATCTCGGTGGTGCTGCCGGCCCTCAACGAGGCGGAGACCATCGGCTCGGTGATCGACAGCATCTCGCCGCTGGTGGACGGCCTGGTCGACGAGCTCGTCGTCCTGGACTCCGGCTCCACCGACGACACCGAGATCCGCGCGGTAGCGGCCGGCGCGCGCGTCGTCAGCCGGGAGCAGGCACTGCCGGAGGTGCCGACCCGGCCCGGCAAGGGCGAAGCGCTCTGGCGCTCGCTGGCGGTGACCAGTGGGGACATCGTGGTCTTCGTCGACTCCGATTTGATCGACCCGCATCCGATGTTCGTCCCGTGGCTGGTGGGGCCGCTGCTCAACGGCGACGGCATCCACCTGGTCAAGAGCTTCTACCGGCGGCCCCTGAACGCCGGCGACGCGGACGGCGGCGCGGGCGACACCGGTGGCGGTCGGGTGACCGAGCTGGTGGCCCGACCGTTGCTGGCGGCGCTGCGGCCCGAGCTGGGATGCATGCTGCAGCCGCTCGGCGGTGAATACGCCGCCACCCGTGACCTGCTGACCTCGCTGCCGTTCGCGCCCGGCTACGGCGTGGAGATCGGCCTGCTGATCGACACCTTCGACCGGCTGGGTCTGGACGCGATCGCCCAGGTGAACCTGGGCGTGCGCGCTCACCGTAACCGCCCGCTCGCCGAGCTCGGGCCGATGAGCCGCCAGGTCATCGCCACGCTGCTCTCGCGGTGTGGGATTCCCGACTCCGGCGTCGGGCTGACCCAGTTCCTGGCCGACGGCCCGGACGGCTCCGGCGCCGAGGGCTATACCCAGCACACCTGGCCGGTGTCGCTGGCCGACCGGCCGCCGATGCGGGTGCACCGGCCAGCGTGAGGCCCCGCCAGGCCACGCCGATCGCGTCGGTTCCATAGGGCAATATCGATCACGTGGCGTTGGTGTTGCTGTATCTGGTGGTGCTCGTGCTGGTGGCGATCGTGCTGTTCGGCGCCGCCAGCCTGCTCTTCGGTCGCGGTGAGAAGCTGCCGCCGCTGCCCCGGGGAACCACCGCGACGGTGCTGCCGGCCTACGGCGTGACGGGCGCCGACGTCGACGCGGTCAAGTTCACCCAGGTGCTGCGCGGATACAAGACCAGCGAGGTGGACTGGGTGCTCGACCGGCTCGCCCGCGAGCTCGAAGCCCTGCGCGGCCAGTTGGCGGCGGTGCATGCGGCGTCATCGGCCGAGAACGAATCGCAGGCTCACCCCGACCCGATGGAACCGGAAGGTGCCGAGGAGCGTCAGGACAGAATGTGACCGACGACGAACTGGTCCGCTGCGGCTGGGCGGCGATCCGGCCCGGGCCGGATTTCGAGATGTACCGCGACTACCACGACCAGGAGTGGGGCCGCCCCCTGCACGACGGCCTGGCGCTGTTCGAGCGGATGTGCCTGGAAGCGTTCCAGAGCGGCCTGTCCTGGCTGATCATCCTGCGCAAACGCGAGAACTTCCGGCGCGCCTTCTCCGGGTTCGACATCGGCAAAGTCGCCGGCTACACCGAGGACGACGTCCGGCGGCTGCTGACGGATCAGGGCATCGTGCGCAATCGGGCAAAGGTCGAGGCGACCATCGCCAACGCGCGCGCCGCCGCAGATCTGGGCGGCGCGGCCGACCTGTCGAAGCTGCTCTGGTCGTTTGCGCCACCGCCGCGGCCCCGGCCCGCCGACGCGTCTGAGATTCCCTCGTCCACCGCCGAATCGAAGGCCATGGCGCGTGAGCTCAAGCGGCTGGGCTTCCGGTTCGTCGGGCCCACCACCGCCTACGCCCTGATGCAGGCGACCGGAATGGTGGACGACCACGTCCGCGGTTGCTGGGTGCCTTCGACGGGCGCCGGCGCGGGCCGCGCGGCGGCCGGCTGAACAACCCGCCGATCGGGTTTTCCGGGTCCGCTACAAGACAGAAGCGGGTCTTTGTGCGACGGGTGACCTGGATAGGGAACAATGGGGGGGTGATGTGGCGGTTCGATGCCGGGCGTGACTGGAAGTTCGCGGGCGGGGCATGCTCGGCGCCGACCAGGTCCGCGAGGGCGGGCCAGCTCGAACCTGGAGGGAGCACTCGATGGCGGCGATGAAGCCCCGGACCGGAGACGGTCCTCTGGAAGCGACGAAGGAGGGGCGCGGCATCGTTATGCGGGTACCACTTGAGGGAGGCGGACGCCTGGTCGTGGAACTGACGCCCGACGAGGCCGCCGCCCTGGGTGACGAACTCAAAGGCGTCACCAGCTCCAGCTAACGTCCGCCGGACGGGTGTCCCGGTTACGCACCCACCTTCCGGTAGATGTTCAGGGTCTGCTCGGCGACGTGGGCCCAAGAGAATTCCTCGATGCAGCGCTGTCGTCCCGCCCGACCGTAGCGCTCGGCCCGTTGCGGGTCCGCGACGAGCTCATTGACCGCACAGGCCAGCGCGGCCTCGTAGCCCGCGGGATCGTCGGCGTCGTAGCGCACCAGCGAACCGGTGACTCCATCGGCGACGACCTCCGGGATCCCACCGACATCGGAAGCCACCACCGCCGTCCCGCACGCCATCGCCTCCAGATTCACGATGCCCAGCGGTTCGTACACCGAGGGGCACACGAAAACTGTTGCTGCAGAAAGTATTTCGCGTAGATCTCCGGTGGGTATCATGTCACGGACCCAGAACACCCCCGCGCGAGCCCCGGCGAGCCGGGTCACCGCGGCTTCCACCTCGCGGGCGATCTCGGGAGTATCCGGGGCGCCGGCGCACATCACCAGCTGTACTTCGGGGCTGAACCGGTGCGCGGCCGCGATCAGGTGTGACACGCCCTTCTGCCGCGTGATGCGCCCGACGAACGCGACCATCGGTCGGGCGGGATCGACGCCGAGTTCGGCCAGCACGGAACCGCTTTCCACCGGCCCCGCCGGATGCCAGACCTGGGTGTCGATCCCGTTGCGGACGACGTGCACGGAGCTGGGATCCAGCGCGGGATAGACGCGCAGGACGTCGTCGCGCATGGCGGAGCTGACCGCGATGACGGCGTGGGCGGCCAGCACCGCGGTGTGCTCGACCCACGTCGACACCCGGTAGCCGCCGCCGAGCTGTTCTGCCTTCCACGGCCGCAACGGCTCGAGCGAGTGCGCGGTCAGCACGTGCGGAATGTCGTAGAGCAGCGCCGTCAGATGGCCGGCCAGCCCGGTGTACCAGGTGTGGGAGTGCACGACGGTGGCCGCCGACGCCGCGTCCGCCATGGTCAGGTCGGTGGACAGGGTGGACAGGGCCGCGTTGGCGTGTTTCAGGCGCGCATCCGGTTGGTGGGCGAAGGCGCCCGGGCGCGGTTCGCCCATGCAGTGCACGTCGACAGCGCACAGTCGACGCAGTTGCGCGACCAACTCGGTGACGTGTACCCCGGCCCCGCCGTAGATGTCTGGTGGGTACTCCCGCGTCATCATCGCCACCCGCATACCCGCACCGTAGTTCGGCGAAGACGAGGCCCGCGAGTCGGGCCGAGGATGGCACCCGGGTGATCGCCCCGCGCGCGGGGCCAAAAACCTTGACTCACAGCCGCACAGAAGGCTGCGAATAGCGCAGTCCCCCTGGCAGCGGTTCGCGGCGGCCGATAGGTTTGGAGCCATGAGGGAAGCGCCACACGTGCTGGGCATCGTCCTGGCCGGCGGTGAGGGCAAGCGGCTGTATCCGCTGACGGCGGACCGGGCCAAGCCGGCGGTTCCCTTCGGCGGCGCCTATCGGCTGATCGACTTCGTGCTGTCCAACCTCGTCAACGCCCGCTTCCTGCGGATCTGCGTTCTCACGCAGTACAAGTCGCATTCACTGGACCGGCACATATCGCAGAACTGGCGGCTTTCCGGCCTGGCCGGCGAGTACATCACGCCGGTCCCCGCGCAGCAGCGACTCGGCCCTCGCTGGTACACCGGCTCCGCCGACGCGATCTACCAGTCGCTCAACCTGATCTACGACGAAGACCCCGACTACATCGTGGTTTTCGGCGCCGACCACGTCTACCGGATGGATCCGGAGCAGATGGTCAACTTCCACATCGACAGCGGCGCCGGCGCGACGGTGGCCGGCATCCGCGTTCCGCGCCGGGAGGCCTCCGCGTTCGGCTGCATCGACGCCGACGAGTCCGGGCGCATCCGTCAGTTCGTGGAGAAGCCGCTGGATCCGCCGGGGACCTCGGACGACCCCGAGTCGACGTTCGTCTCGATGGGCAACTACATCTTCACCACCAAGGTCCTCATCGACGCCATCCGCGCCGACGCCGACGACGACCATTCCGACCATGACATGGGTGGCGACATCATCCCGCTGCTGGTGGACGACGGCATGGCCGCGGTCTACGACTTCAACGACAACGAGGTGCCCGGCGCCACCGACCGCGACCGCGCCTACTGGCGCGACGTCGGGACTCTGGACGCCTTCTACGACGCGCACATGGACCTCGTGTCGGTGCATCCGATCTTCAACCTCTACAACAAGCGCTGGCCGATCCGCGGCGAGTCGGAGAACCTGGCGCCCGCCAAGTTCGTCAATGGCGGTTCGGCGCAGGAGTCGGTGGTGGGCGCCGGCAGCATCATCTCGGCCGCCTCGGTGCGCAACTCGGTGCTGTCGTCCAACGTCGTGGTCGACGACGGCGCGATCGTCGAGGGCAGCGTGATCATGCCGGGCGCCCGGGTCGGGCGGGGCGCCGTGGTGCGGCACGCGATCCTGGACAAGAACGTCGTCGTCGGGCCCGGCGAGATGGTCGGGGTCGACCTGGAACGTGACCGGGAGCGGTTCGCGATCAGCGCCGGCGGTGTGGTCGCGGTCGGCAAGGGCGTCTGGATCTAGGGGATCTCCGGCACCAGCAGGTGCGCGTCGTGGCGCGGGCCCCAGCGCAGCCGGACGCGGCCGTTCGGCGACTCGTCGTAGGCCGCCGGGAACTGACCGGTGAGCGGGTTGCGCGGGCACAACCACCGCCCGCCGACCACCAATCGCAGTTGCTCGCCGGCGCGGAACAACGTCGCCGACGGCCCGAGTGCCACGTCGACGGCCACCACCTCGCCCGCGGAGAGCGGCCGCCGTTCGACGCACGCCGCGACCGGCTGCCACGGCCGCGAGAGCTCGGGATCCAGTGCGCGCAGCGAGACCCGTTGCCACCCGGTGCTCACCCGGTCACGACCGTAGCCGTACGACCCCTCGAACTCGACGAACCTTCCGTCGCGCCACTTCTCGACGCCGACGAACAGGTTCGCGTCGTCACAGCCGTCGAGCTCTAGCCAGAGCCGCGCCACCATCGGGCCCGTCAGCTCGACGTCGGCGGGCACCGTCCAGCTGAATGCCGCTGCGTGGGTCAGAGTTCCGAACGAGATGCCGCCGTCGACCGTTGGCCTGTCGGGCGACAGCACTCCGGGTCCGGCCAGATACATTGGGCGCCAGCGCGTGCGGGCCAGCGGCCAGTCGGCCTCCTCGCGCACGGTGACGACGGTGTCGCGGTCCTCGCGCACCTCGAGCCGCACGCTGCGGGAGGCGGGCGCGCCGTCGAGCACCTCGCGAAAGAACGTCAGCTGCTCGGCCTGCGCGGCGGCCGAGTAGAACGCCGCCCACTTGCCGGCGCGATGGGTGTAGAGGCGGGCGTGGCCCGAGCCGGCGTCAGTGAATGCCCGGACCGAACCGCGGCTGTGCAGGTTGTTGTCCGAGAAGCTGCCGCAGACCAGCATGGGGACCTTGACGGCCGGCAGATCGGGGACCAGCGAGCGCCAGAACTCGTCGCGCAGCGGGTGTTCGTCCTGCATCGGCGTGAATGCGTAGGTCTGTCGCGTGCTGCGACGTACGTTCGCCGACCAGATCCGGATGAAGCCGCGCTCGCGCACGCCGCCGGGAAACGCCAAATCCCGGTAGGCGTCGGTGAAGCCCTCCCACGGACAGATCGCACGCAGCGCCGGCGGCTGTTGGGCCGCGGCGGCGTACTGGCTGATGGCCAGGTACGACACCCCGAGCATGACCACCTGCCCGTCGTTCCACGGTTGCTCGGCGATCCACCCGATCAGGTCGTAGGTGTCCTCGGCCTCCTGGCGTGACAGCAGCTTGCCGGTGCCGCCGGAACGACCGCAGCCTCGCGAGTCGGCATTGACCACGGAAAAGCCCCGCTCCGTCCACCACGCCGGGTCCGGGGCCTCCCATCCGGTGTAGGCCGAGAAGGTCAGCGGCTGCGGCTGGCGCAATATCCGGTACTGGAACGAAAAGGTCCACCTCTTGCCCAGCCGGCGTGGCAGTTTGTCCTTGCCGTAGGGATGGATGCTGAGGATCACCGGCCCGGCTTGGCCGGCGGAGCTTCGAAACAGATTGATGCGCAACACGGTTCCGTCGCGCGTGGGAACGGCCAGGTCGCGCTCGACGATGAGGTCGTCCGGTGCGGGGGTAACCGTTACGGGCGGTCTGAGGAAGCTCCGAATCCGGCCGAGCGCATACCGGGCGGCGCCGGGACGTCGCCAGGGCCGGTCCAATGCGGGTGCCGGATTTCGGGCCACGCCCATACTTTATGGACTCGAGCCGGCGCCGGCGCCACGAGACTGGCGCACGCTGTATCAAACCAGGTAGTAGTACCGTCGGGGATCGCCGTCGCCGGCCACGATCGCCGCGTCAACCAGCGCGCCGGCTTCCGGCGCGTCGAGCCGGGCATGGGCGTAGCGGACGGCCTTCAGGGTTGCCGAGAATTCCTTGTCCTCTTCGGGGAAGACCTGCCCGGCCGGGAACCAATGGTCGAAGCCGACGTTTCTGAGCACGTCCCTCATGTCGGTCTGCACCCCGGCGAGCAGGACGGTCACACCGCGCGCGGTCTCCTCACGCAGGAAACGCTCGATCCGCTCGACGACAACGACATCCGGGTGTCGCACGCGTTTGAGTCGCAACACGACGAACTTGATGTCGTCGCGTTCCAGCCGCTCACTCAGCTCCTCCAGATAACGCTCCAATTCCGGTGCGGCGCCGAAGAAGAGCTCGCCTTCGAAGTCGTAGATAACGGTCGATGGGTCGACGGGATCGCCGGCCACTCGCTCCCGGACCACGCGTTCGGGCGTCACGACCATCTCCTTGACCTTCAGCTTCGCCGCCCGGGGGACGAAGAGCAGGATCGACAAGCCGACACCGAGCAGGACCGCGGTGTCCAGGTCGATCAGCACTCCGGTCAGCGCGGTGATGATCACCAGCCCGGCGTCGTAACGCGAAGCTTTCAGGGTGTAGAGCAGCCGCTTGTAGTCGATGAGCCGCGCCGCGGTGATGAGTAGGAGACCAGCGAGCGCCGCTCGCGGCATGTAATGCAACAGCGGTGCGAACAGCAGCACCGCCGCGGCGACGGTCACTGCGGTGATGACGCCGGAGAACCGTGACATTGCGCCGGCCTGGAAATTGATCGGCGACCGCGACACAGAGCCCGATCCGGGTACGCACTGGAAAAACCCGCCGGTGAGGTTGGCCAGGCCTTCGGCGAGGATCTGACGGTTGTAGTCGAGCTTCTGCCCGGACTGGTGCGCGATGGCCTTCGCAATCGACAAGGCTTCGAGGAGTCCGATGAAGGCGATGGCCAGGGCACCCTCGGAGAGTTGCCCCAGCGAGCTGAGTTGCACCAGCGGGACGTGCGGGGTGGGCAGACTCTGCGGGATCTTCGCGGTCAGCGACACCCCGAGGTTGCCGTTCCGGTCGGCGGTCGACCAGCCCGCCAGATACGCGATCACCGCCGCGATGATCAGGACGGCGAGCAGGTCGAGCTGGGGCAGGCCGAAGCGTTTCACCACCCAGCGAAGCGCGACCGCCAGCGCGACGGTCGTGACGCTGAGCACCACCGCCCGATAGTTGACCGCATCACCCTGGAACAACGTCAGGTAGGTGCGTTCGAGCACCTTCATCCGCCCGCTGCCCTTGTCTTTGACACCGAGCGCGTTGCCCAGTTGTCCGACGGCGATCAGCAACGCCGCCGCGACCAGGAATCCGAGGATCACGGATTCGGAGATATAGCGGGTGAGATCGCCGAGTTTGAACACGGCGATGAGGATCTGGAAAGCGCCGGCGAGAACGCCGATCACGAACAACGCCTCGGACACCACGGCGTGGTTCTCCGGATCCAGAAACGCCAGCGAACTGAACACCAGCAATGAGATCGCACTCGTCGGCCCGTTGATCAGGTGCGACGACGAGCCGAAGACCGAGGCGATCAGCGTCACGACGATGCACGAGTACACGCCGTATTTCGGATCGACGCCGGCCACCAGTGCATAGGTGATGCCCTGCGGCAGCGAAACGGCCGCGACGGTGACGCCGGCGACAAGGTCGCGACGGGCTTTCGTCGCGTCGTAGTTCAAGCCCTTCAGCCGCTCCGAAATGCTCACGCTTTCTTCGCCTTCCGCCGACCGTGGGCCGCCGCGACCGTCGCCCGAGCAGGTGACGTGACGGTGTCGTAGATGCCGTTGTCGCCGAAGAACTTCTCCCGCGCGTCGTCCCAGTCCTTGGCAATCGAGGTGATCGGGAAGAGATTGATGTCGGGCAACCGGTCGGTGTGTCGGGCGAGGATCTCCGGCTTGATCGGACGGTATCCCCTTTGGGCGATGATCTCCTGCGCGCGTTCGGTGTACAGGTACTGCAGGTATGCCTTCGCGTATGCCAGCGTCTTGTCCGTGAGGTTCGCGTCGACCCAGGCGACGGCCGGCTCGGCCCGGATACTGATTGGGGGATAGACGATTTCGAGGTCGTTCTTGTTCTCGGCGACCTCGCGGAGGGCTTCGTTCTCCCACGTCAAATGAACGTCGCCGATCCGCTCGACCGCAAAGGTGATTGCCGCGCCGCGGGCGCCCGCGTCGGCTACCGCGACGTGGCCCAACAACGCCTTGACGAACTCGAAAGCTTGGGCGTCGCTGCCTCCGCGGGTGGTGACCGCGCCCCAGGCGGCGAGAACGCTCAGCTTTCCGTTGCCGGAGCTGCGCGGGTTGGGGGAAACGATGGCGACGCCGTCTTTTACCAGATCGGGCCAGTCGTGGATCTGCTTCGGATTGCCCTTGTGGACGACGAAGACGATGGTCGAGGTGTAGGGCACCGAATTGTTCGGCAAGCGACTCTGCCAATTCGGGGGGATCAATCCGCGCTTGCGCAGCGCGTCGACATCACTGACCAGCGCCAGTGACACTACGCCGGCTTTCTGCTTGCCGGCGACGACATCAGCGGTCTGCCGTCCTGAACCGCCGTGCGATTGCTTGATTTCCAGCGTGACGCCGGCCTGCTGCCGAAATTGCGTGACGAAGGCCTTGTCCAGTTCGGCGTACAGTTCCCGGGTCGGGTCGTAGGAGACATTCAGAATCTGGTTCGGCGAGGTGTCGCCGTGCAAATTCTTGATCGCGATGAGGCTCGCCGCCACGACGATCGCGACGACGCCGACGATATTGAGCCAGGGAACGCGCAATCGGTATCCGCGGCGACCCGCCGCCGGTCGTTCCACGTCCGCCATTGCCGCCTCCATGCCGATCTCGACGTGTCCGATTGCCGGTCGCCGGTGACTGACTGTCGTCCGAAATCGCTCGGAGCAACGTCGGGCGATGGAGGATGCTAACGCGGTTTCTTCCGCGAATCACCGGTGCAAATCTGCGTGATTCAATAGCCGTCCGTGCGCGCGCCCTTCACGCGCATCCGTGTCACCAGACGTGGGGCAGCAACCGGTACCGCACCCGCTGCGCGTACTCGCGGTAGCCGGGCAACTCGGCGGTGAGCAACTTCTCCTCGTCGAGAATGCGGATCACCAACGCCACGACCCCCGGAATGACGAGCAGCAGCCCCCAGTAGGAATCGAGCGCCAGCGGGATGCCGACCATCATGACGATGTCGGCGGCATACATCGGATGCCGGACAACCCCGTATAGACCGGTGCAGGCCAGCGACTGTCCCGCTTCGACGGTGACAGTGGCCGCGGCATAGCTGTTCTGGACGATCACGAGCATCGCGCCGGCGATCCCGATCCCCACGAGAGCGTCGCCGATCAGTGAGACCGGCGCAGGAACCGCCGACCAGCCGAAGCGATGGTCCAGGGCGCTGAACGCCATCGTCGACGCGAGCGAGGCGAAGGAGACAGCCATGACGGCCTTCTGCACCGGCCTGGTCTCGGCCCGCGGGCCCGCCCGCAGACGGCGTTGCAAGGCAGCCGGATTCGTGCGCATCAGGTAGATGGTCGGAACCCAGGTGGACACGGTGAACACCGCCAGAAAGATCCACCCCTGCCAGTAGGCGAAGGTACATGCCGGCGCAAACAGCAGCACGCAGAAGACACCGAGTCCGACGACGCCGGAGCCGACCGCGCGAAGGGTTGTTTTCACAGACGTCCTAGGTGCGCAGGTCTCGCAGCCGAAAGGCTCTGACGCCCAGCATGATCAGCGCGGCGTCGATGGCCAGCAGCCACAGCAGGGGCTGGACGGTGAAGCCGTCGCCGATCCGAGGAACGTGCGCGAAGGGTTCGAGGTCGAGCGCCCACTGCGGCAAGCCGGCCAACGAGCCGATCAGGTACAGGGCGATGAAGCCGACCAGCACGCCCCACGCGACCGGCGTGAACCGCGGCGCAAGACCGAACAGTCCGACGGTCACGGCCGGCCCGAGCCAGGCGGCCGGCAACTGCACGGCCGCGGTCGCGGTCACCACCGCCAGCTTGCCGCCGGCGTCGCCGGCGGCAACGCCGTACAGGAGCCCGCCCGCCGCTCCGGCGACCAGCATGGCCACCGCCGAACCGAGCAGAGCAGCCACCAAATGACTTGCCAGCCAACGAGTTCGTGAGACCGCGCCGGCGAGCGTCACGTCGGCCCGCAGGTCGGATTCCTCCTGGTACAGACGTAGGGTGAGCGAGATCGCGAATGCGGAGGCCACCATGCCCATCATGGTGAACGCCACCGCGACGAACGCGTCCTCGAGCGCGCTGGTTCCGCCCATCCGGGCGACGATGTCACGCGCCGCGCCGTCGCCGATCTGGTCGCCGATGCCGTGCGTGACGCTGCCCATCAGCAGGCCATAGAGGCACAGGCCCACCGTCCACAGCACCAGCGCACCGCGATCGAGCCGCCATGCCAGCCCGAAGACGTTGCTCAACCCCGGCGCGGCGGTGCCGGGTCCGGGCCGCTCGGCGACCAGCCCGGCGCCGACGTCACGGCTCGCGAGCAGTCGATACGCCACGGCGGTGAGCGTGGCCGCCGTGACCAGATGCGCCAGCAGCAGCCACCAGCGGTCCCCGGCATAGGGCCGCACCTGCAACGACCAGCCCAGCGGCGAGAGCCACGACAACGCGGCGACGCCCGCATCACCGATGGCGCGCAGCGTGAACGCGGCTCCCAGCACGGCGAAGGCGGCACCCCGGGCGAACCGTGCGTCCGGCGAAAGCTGTGCGGTCACCGCGGCCACCGCAGTGAACACCAGGCCGGAACCCGCAAGCGCGGCGCCGAAAGCCAGCGAACCGGCGGCTGGGACGTCGGTGAACAGCAGGCCCGCTGCGCCGATCGCGCCGGTGGCGATCGACGCCCCGAACGACAACAGCAGTGCCGCGGTGAGGCCGGCGTACCGTCCGACCCCGGTCGAGTCGAGCAGTTCGGTCCGGCCGCTCTCCTCGTCCGCACGCGTGTGGCGGATAACGGTCAGGATGACGGCCACGGCGATCAGCACGTGGAACATGCCGGCCTTCCACGTGCCGACGGCTCCGAGGCTGTCGTTGTAGATCCGGCCGTAGAGTGCGCGCTGGGCCGGGCTGGCCATGATCGACGCCGCGAATTGGGCGCGTGCGGCGGGGGAGGGATAGACCTTTTCGATGCTGCCGACGTAGACCGTCGCCAGCGGCAGCGACAGCAGCAGCACCCACAGCGGCAGCGAGACCCGGTCGCGCCGCAAATAAAGACGCAGCATCCCCAGCGTGCCCGTGAGATTCGAAAGACGTTGCTGCGCAGAATGTTCGGGGATGCCCGGTCGGTCCAGCGCGGCGGTGCTCATCGCGCCGCCGCCTGGTGGCTGCGTTCGGTGCCGTAGTGGCGTAAGAACAGCTCCTCGAGGGTCGGCGGCTGGCTGACCAGGCTGCGCACGCCGGCGTCGGCGAGCACCCGGATGAGCTCCCCGAGGCTTTCGCTGTCGACCTGCGCGCGCACCGTGTTGCCGTCAACGCTGACGTCCTCGACCCCCTTGATCCGGCTGAGATCGCCCGGATCGCCGATCATTTCGGCTCGGATCGAGGTGCGGCTGAGATGACGCATCGACGCCAGCGTCCCGCTCTCGATCGTCCTGCCGCCCCGGATGATGGTCACCCGCTCGCACAGCGCTTCGGTCTCCGCCAGGATGTGACTCGACAGCAAGACTGTAACGCCGCGATCGCGTGCCTCGGTGACGCACTGCTGAAAAACGTTCTCCATCAACGGGTCCAGTCCGCTGCTGGGCTCGTCGAGCAGCAGCAGGCCGGCCCGCGACGAGAAGGCGGAGATCAGCGAGACCTTCTGCCGGTTGCCTTTCGAATAGGTGCGTGCCTTCTTGTGTGGGTCGAGGTCGAAGCGTTCGATCAGCTCGGCGCGGCGGCGGTCGTCGATGCCCCCGCGCAGGCGGGCCAGCAGGTCGATGGTCTCGCCACCGGTCAGCGACGGCCACAACGTGACGTCGCCCGGCACATAGGCGATCCGTCGGTGCAACTCCACGGCGTCGGCCCACGGGTCACCGCCCAGTAGCCGCACGCTTCCGCCATCGGCCTTGGCCAGTCCCAGCAGGACGCGGATGGTGGTGGACTTGCCCGCGCCGTTCGGGCCGAGGAATCCGTGCACCTCCCCGGCGCCCACCGTCAGGTCGAGTCCGTCCAGGGCGCGCACCGCACCGAATGTCTTTGTCAGGCCGCGAATCTCGATCGGCGCGAAACTCGCGGACTGCTCAGCTGCCATGGGCTTCTCCTTGATCCTGTGCGGCTTGATCCTGTGCGGCTTGATCGTTAGCGGCCAGGAAGGCGTCGTACATGGTGCGGTCGACCATCAGCCCTTCGGTGTAGATCTCCAGCGCGGGCAACACCATCTCGCGGGCGTAGTCGCGCAGGACCGCACGGATATCCGTCGGGGTGTCGTGCATCTGCAGATAGAGCAGAAAGCCCCCGCCCCCGGTGATGCCGACATACCTGGCGCGCGCGCGGGGGTCCCGGCTGGGCTTGATGGTGCCGGCCCGCACGCCTTCGTCCAGGTAACCCTCGGCGTTGTCGATCATCCTGCGCCACAACATCGTCGCCAGATCGCCGCCGGACTGCAGGCTGCGCACCAGGTAGGCCATCAGCGGCGCGTAGCTCTCGATCTCAGCCAGCTGTGCGAACCAGGTGGCGGGATCATTGGACTGCAGCGCCTCGGACTTGCTGGCGCGGATCTCCTCGGCGATGTAGTCGTCGCACGCCTTGCGCAGACCCTCCTTGGAGCCGAAGTGGTGGATCACCAGCGCGGCGCTCACGCCCGCCGCCTCGGCGATAGTGCGCAGCCCGACGGCGAAGCCGTGCTGCCCGAACTGCTCGATGGCCGCGTCGCGGATTCGCGCGGCGGCGGTCAGGTCGGCTGAACGCATGTTCAGTACGCTAAACAGTCGTTCAGTCGCCGGTCAAGGTGGTGGCGCGTCAGGAATGCGTAAAGATCCCGCCCGGACGGGTCGCGGCGCGGCCGCCGCCCGGCAGCTAGTCGCGCACCGCGGCCAGCAGACCGTCGCCCAGCGGCACCAGCGCGGGGGTGAGCCGCTCGTCCTCGGCGATCAGGCGGGCGGCCTCGCGCACCGCGGCCACCTCGGCGTCGCGCGCCGAGGGGTCGGCGGCCCGTCCGCCCAGCGCCGCCCGGTGCACGACGATCACCCCGCCGGGCCGCAGCAGCCGCACACCCTCGACGACGTAGTCCGGCTGGTCGATCGGGTCGGCGTCGACGAAAACGAGGTCATAGGACTCGTCGGCGAGACGGGTGAGCACCTCCTGGGCGCGGCCGCCTATCAGCCGCGTGCGCGACGGGCCGACACCGGCCTCGCTGAAGGCCTGCTTGGCCAGACGCAGATATTCGGGCTCGACGTCGATCGTCGTCAGGACGCCGTCCTCGCTCATTCCCGACAGCAACCACAGCCCGCTCACGCCGACACCGGTGCCCACCTCGGCGACGGCCTTGCCGCCACTGAGCTTGGCCAGCAGGCTCAACAGCGCGCCGACCGCGGGCGTCACCGCCCCGGCGCCGATGTCCTCGGCGCGCTCGCGCGTCGCCGACAGCAGCGCGTCCTCAGAGATCGATCCCTCGGCGTGGGCGAAGAGGGATTCGGCCCGGGTACGGGCCGCTTGGCCGGGGGCTTCCGCGTCACTGCCGTCCATGCCCGCAGCGTATGCCAAATCGCGGCGCCGTCGGTCAGGCGCGCCTGGAACACCGAGCCCGGGCCGCCCCGTGACACGCCCGACGGGTGCAGCGCGTTTCAAGTCACATCCGGGTGGATATCTCCTGGACAGTCCAGGTAACGATCCGGTTTCTCAGGCTCAGCTCAGACTGTTCATACGTCCGGCATACCAGGGCACGCGACGGTATCGGTATGGATCGCGGAGCGCGGGGGACCGGGACTGGCTGGACCAGGAATAAGGAATGGCAGCTGCGTGTTGGCGCCAATGACGAATTGCCGTTGTTCGGCAAGTCGGATTCGGAGGAATTCATCATCACCACGCTTTTGAGCCCGTCCAGCATGTCGCACGTGCAGGACTGTCCCGCAGACGGTTGGCTGGAGCCCGCCGAGGGGCTGCAGGGGACGGCGGTGTTCGACGCCACCGGCGACAAAGCCACCATGCCATCGTGGGACGAGCTGGTGCGCCAGCACGCCGACCGCGTGTACCGGCTCGCCTACCGGCTTGCCGGCAACCAGCAGGACGCGGAGGACCTGACCCAGGAAACCTTCATCCGGGTCTTCCGGTCGGTGCAGAACTATCAGCCCGGGACGTTCGAGGGCTGGCTGCACCGCATCACCACCAACCTCTTCCTCGACATGGTGCGCAGGCGCGCACGCATCCGGATGGAAGCGCTCCCCGAGGATTACGACCGCGTGCCCGCCGACGAGCCGAACCCCGAGCAGATCTACCACGACTCTCGGCTCGGGCCTGACCTGCAGGCGGCGCTGGACTCGTTGCCCCCGGAGTTTCGCGCCGCGGTGGTGCTGTGCGACATCGAAGGCCTGTCCTACGAGGAGATCGGCGCCACCCTCGGCGTGAAGCTGGGCACCGTGCGCAGCCGCATCCACCGCGGACGTCAGGCGTTGCGCGACTATCTCGCCGCCCATCCTGAGCACGGCGCCGACGCCGGGACGTCCCGCGCCGCGTCGGCCTGAGGGTCCCGTTCGCCGGATCGTAGCCGGGTTGCGCGGCCCGATCTGATCACGAGCCAGCGTCTTTAAGCACTCCGGACGCGATTTAGGGCATCGCCTCGCGCTACATTCGAGGAGTGACCGGCAACGAAGGGAGTGGGTGATGGCCGACCGAGGACATGTGTTCCGGCGCGCGTTCTCCTGGCTCCCCGCCCAGTTCGCCTCGCAAAGCGACGCCCCGGTGGGCGCGCCGCGCCAATTCGGTTCCACCGAACACCTGTCGGTCGAAGCGATCGCGGCGTTCGTCGACGGTGAGCTTCGGATGAACGCCCACCTGCGCGCCGCGCACCACCTTTCGCTGTGCCCGCAGTGCGCGGCCGAGGTCGACGACCAGAGCCGGGCGCGGGCGGCGCTGCGCGATTCCCGCCCGATCCGCATCCCCAGCGCGCTGCTCGGGTTGCTGACCGACATCCCGCGCTGCTCGCCCGAGGACACGTCGGCGGCGTTGCCCGACCCGTGCGCCGAGCGCGAGTCGCGTGACCAGCGCAAGCGTCGCTAGCGCGACGCCGGGAAACCCACGCTGAGAATGGACTGTCGGGCCGGGGGACTACGCATCCGACGCGCGCGTGCTCGCGGGCGCCGGGCCGCCGATCCGTGGATACTAGGGTGGACACGGACAACGCCGACGCCGGATATCGGCCGGTGAATGCCTGTTTCGAGCGCTCAAGTAGAGGATCCAAAGGGACGTGACCTCCGACCAAGGCTTTGACCAAGGGAACGACAGCGACCAAGGCAACGACGGCGGCCAAGGGAAAGACCGCGGCCAGAACGGCGGCTATCGCCTGGCGCCGCGCCCGATCTCCCGCCCGCTGGTCGACCCCGCGTCCGCCCAGGCGTTCGGCCGTCCCAACGGCCTGCGCGGTTCGTTCGTCGCCGAACGTGTGCGCCCGCCCAAGTTCCAGGAGCAGTCGGAGTTCAGGCCCGACGACCGGCCGGCCGATCCGGTTCTCGAGGAGGCGTTCCGCAGGCCCGGTGGCAGCCCCGAATCCCTGCAGCGCCACCCCGTCGACGCCGGCGCGCTGGCCGCCGAGAGGAACGGCGACCAGTCAGACGAGCCAGACGACCCCTGGCGCGATCCGGGCGCTGCGGCGGGCCTGGGAACTCCGGCGCTGGCGCCGCAGGCGCCACAGGCGGTGCCGGGCTACAGCGGCAAGCTGGGCGTGCGCGACGTTTTGTTCGGCGGCAAGGTCTCCTACCTCGCGCTGCTCGTCCTGGTGGTCATCGCCCTGGCGATCGGCCTCGTCGGCGGGGTGATCGGCCGCAAGACGGCCGAGGTCGTCGAGGCGTTCACCACCTCGAAGGTCACGCTGTCGACCGTCGGCAACGGGGAGGCTCCGGCTGGAAGGTTCGCCAAAGTCGCGGCCGCGACCGCCAACGCCGTGGTGACCATCGAATCCAAGAGCGACCAGGAGGGGATGCAGGGCTCCGGTGTCGTCATCGACGGCCGCGGCTACATCGTCACCAACAACCACGTCATCTCCGAGGCGGCCAACAATCCCAGTCAGTTCAAGACGACGGTGGTGTTCAACGACGGCAAGGAAGTCCCCGCAAACATGGTGGGCCGCGATCCCAAGACGGACCTGGCCGTCCTGAAGGTCGACAACGTCGACAACCTGACCGTGGCCCGGCTCGGCGATTCGGACAAGGTGCGCGTCGGCGACGAGGTTCTGGCAGCGGGCGCGCCGCTGGGACTTCGCAGCACCGTGACGCACGGCATCATCAGCGCCTTGCACCGGCCCGTCCCGCTGTCGGGTGAGGGCTCCGACACCGACACCGTCATCGACGCGATCCAAACCGACGCCTCGATCAACCACGGGAACTCCGGCGGCCCGCTCATCGATATGAACTCCGACGTGATCGGGCTCAACACCGCCGGTAAGTCGTTGTCTGACAGCGCAAGCGGTCTCGGCTTCGCGATCCCGATCAACGAGGCAAAGACCGTCGCGCAGACGCTGATCAAGGACGGGAAGATCGTGCACCCGACGCTGGGCATCAGCACCCGCTCGGTGAGCAACGCGATCGCCTCCGGTGCGCAGGTCGCCAACGTCAAGGCGGGAAGCCCGGCCCAGAAGGGCGGAATCCTGGAGAACGACGTGATCGTCAAGATCGGTAACCGCACGGTGGCCGACGCCGACGAGTTCGTCGTGGCCGTGCGGCAGCTGACCATCGGTCAGGACGCCCCGGTCGAAGTCGTCCGCGACGGCCGGCACGTCACGCTCACCGTGAAACCCGACCCGGACAACAGCTAAGTGTTCTCCAGCCTGAGTTGGGAACATCTCCTGGTCCTCGTCGTGGTCGGGCTGGTGATCCTCGGCCCCGAGCGGCTTCCGGGCGCGATCCGGTGGACGTCGAATGCGCTGCGGCAGACGCGCGACTACCTCAGCGGCGTCACCACTCAACTGCGCGAGGACCTCGGGCCGGAGTTCGACGAGCTGCGCGTCCCGCTGAGCGAGTTACAGAAATTCCGGGGGATGACGCCCCGGGCCGCGCTGACCAAGCATCTGCTCGACGGCGACGATTCGTTCTTCACGGGGAACTTCGACAGGCCCGAACGACCCGTTGACGGAACTCCTGCCAAGCCGGTCGAGCCGCCCCGGCCGGCGCACCCCCCGGGCGGCCCCGCACCGTTCGACGCCGACGCGACCTGACGGTCCGCGATCTGTGCTCAGCGCCGCGACGGGTCCAGTCCGAGCGAGACGCCCGCAAGTCCGCGCCGCCGCGACGACAGGGCCTCGGCGACGCCGCGCAGCGCTTTACCCGCCGGGGAGTCGGGGGCGCTGAGCACCATCGGCACACCCGAGTCGCCGGCCGCCACCAACGCCGGGTCCAGTGGAATCTGACCGAGCAGCGGCACGTCCGCCCCGACCGCCCGCGACAACCGCTCGGCGACCTGGCGCCCGCCGCCCTCGCCGAAGACCTGCATGGTGGTGCCGTCGGGCAGCGTGAGACCCGCCATGTTCTCCACGACGCCGACGACGCGCTGCCGGGTCTGCAGCGCGATGCTGCCCGCCCGCTCGGCGACCTCCGCGGCGGCCGACTGCGGCGTCGTCACCACCATGATCTCGGCGTTCGGAATGAGCTGCGCCACCGAGATCGCGACGTCGCCGGTGCCCGGCGGCAGGTCGAGCAGCAGGACGTCGAGGTCGCCCCAGTACACGTCGGCCAGGAACTGCTGCAACGCCCGGTGCAGCATCGGCCCGCGCCACACCACCGGGGTGTTGCCCTCGGTGAACTGGGCGATCGAGATGACCCGCACCTCGTGGGCGATGGGCGGCAAGATCATCGACTCGACCTGGGTGGGCCGGTCGGTGGTGCCCATCATCCGGGGAATCGAGTGGCCGTGAATGTCGGCGTCCAGCACCCCGACCGACAGTCCGCGGGCCGCCATCGCCGCCGCGAGGTTCACCGTCACGGTGGACTTCCCGACACCGCCCTTGCCGGACGCGATGGCATACACCCGGGTCAGCGAGCTGGGCTGGGCGAACGGGATGACCGGCTCGCGCGCATCACCGCGGAGCTGCTTGCGCAGCTCGGTGCGCTGCTCGTCGTTCATCACATCCAGGGTGACCTTCACCGCTCCCGTGCCCGGCACGTCGGAGACCGCGCCGGCGACGCGCTCGCTGATCTCGGTCTTCTTCGGGCAGCTGGCGGTGGTCAGGTAGATGCCCACGTGCACACCGCCCTCGGCGTCGACGTCGACGCTCTTGACCATCCCGAGATCGGTGATGGGACGCCGAAGTTCGGGGTCGATCACCTTGCCCAGCGCGGCGCGGATGGCGTCGGTCAGACCGGCTTGCGAATCGGGGGAGTCAGCAGACATCACCGCCGAGTGTAGGCGTGCCCGCTCGTCAGCCGGTTGGCGGACCGAACGGCGGTGCGGGCGGCGGCGGGCCGAAGGGTGGCGGCGGTGCGGGCGGCGGCGGGCCGAACGGCGGTGGCGGCCCGAACGGCGGCGGCGGCCCGAACGGCGGCGGGTTCTGCGCGCTCTGCGAGCCGATGCAGATCAGCGTGCAGCCGGGTTGCTGCGTCTGCACCTGCGGCGGGGACGCCGGCGCCATCCACGGGAACATCGGCGAAGCGGGCTGTTGGGGCTGGTTGAGGTCGATCAACGGGGTGCGCGCCATCGGGTCGTCCATCGGCAGGCCGAGCATGTTCATCGGCAGGTTGGGTCCGAGACCCTCCGGGTGCTCGTCGTGAGCGTCGCCGAGCGGGGGCGGCGGACCAGTCAGCGGCGGCAGGTCGACCGGGACGACGCCGGTGGCGTACGCGGACGCCCAGCCAAGCACGTTCTGCGCGTAGGACATCGAGTTGTTGTAGCGCAGGATCGCGGCCATCACCTGGGAGGGGTCGCGCAGGTTGAGCCCGCCGCTGCACAGGTAGCGGGCGGCCGCCAGTGTGGCGTCGAACAGGTTCTGCGGGTCGGGTGCGCCGTCGCCCTTGCCGTCGACGGCGTAGCGGGCCCAGGTGCCGGGCAGGAACTGCATGGGCCCCATCGCGCGGGCGTAGGTCACCCGGTTGCCGGCGCTGTTCTGGACGATGACCTCGTTACCGGGCAGGGTGCCGTCCAGCGCCGGACCGTAGATCGGCCGCACAGCCGTGCCCCGCGCGTCGACGGCGCCCCCGCCCGCGTGGCCCGACTCGATGCGTCCGATCCCGGCCAGCAGATTCCAGCTGACACCGCAATTGGGGGAGGCGACGGCCATCTTCTGCTCGGCACTGCGATACGCAGCCAGCGCAATGCTGGGGATGCCGAGCGCACCGGGGGCGTTCACGACCATCGGCGGCGGCGGCGCGGCCAGCGCCGGCTCGGCGACGTGAAAGGCCGTCGGCCCGCGGTCGGCGGCAACCACGGCGGGACCGGAGAGATCGGGGACGGTCGGGGAGACGGCGGCCACCGGGTGAATGTCAGCGCTTACCGGCGGCGTATGTCCAGGGGACTGCGGGGACGATCCGGCGACGGCTCCGGCGAGCACCAGCGGAGTGATGATGGCTACGCCGAATGCCGGCGCCCGCGTCGCGCGAAGTGTTCGCTGCCGCACCTTTGCGGCGGCCGGGCGCAGGCCCCGGCGTCCCCCTTTTGCCACTCGACCGTCCTAAATATGTGAGCTGGTCGACCTCTTTCCAGGCGTGAACCAGATCACCATACATAACAATTGTGACTCGAGTGGCGCAATGGGCAGTTCTGCTTTCAGCCCGATTTCTTAGCCGTGCGCTCCCGTCCGTCGGCAGCTTTGCGCGACTCTCCGCCGGGGGTTTGTGGCAGCGCCCCGGTCAGCAGATCGCGCAGGTCTTCCAGCTCGTGCCGCAGGTATTCGCGGGTCACGACCTCGCCGACGGCCAGCCGCAACGCGGCGAGCTCGCGCGCCAGGTACTCGGTGTCCGCCTTGGTCTGCGAAGCCCGGCGGCGGTCCTCGTCGAGCGCCACGCGGTCGCGATTCTCCTGGCGGTTCTGGGCGAGCAGGATCAGCGGCGCCGCGTAGGCGGCCTGCGTCGAGAAGGCGAGATTGAGCAGGATGAACGGGTAGGGGTCCCAGCGCAGGGCGACCGCCCAGACGTTCACCGCAATCCACGCGATCACGATCACCGTCTGGATCAACAGGTAGCGGCCGGTGCCGAAGAAACGGGCGATCGACTCGGTGACCTGGCCGACGGCCTCGGGGTCCAGGCGCGGCGACCACCCGCGGGAGGTCCTGGGGGTGTACAGCCGTCGGGGTGCGGAGTTGTTCACGCGGACCCCTTCTGTGCGCGGAGGCGGCCGGTCACGTCCAGCGTCTGCACGTCGACGCGCCAGTCGTGCGGCAGCAGGTGATCGAGCAGGTCGTCCACCGTGACCGCCCCCAGCAGGTGGTTCTGGTCGTCGACCACCGGCGCGCACACCAGGTTGTAGGCGGCGAGGTAGCGGGTCACCGCTCCCAGCGCGGTCTCCGGTGCCAACGTGAGCAGGTCGCTGTCGACGATCCCGCCGACGAGTTCGGCGGGTGCCTGGCGAAGCAGTCGCTGCAGCGGGATGCAGCCCAGGTAGCGGCCGGTCGGCGTAGCCGTGGGCGGGCGTGCCACGAACACCATGGACGACAGGGCGGGGGTGAGGTCGGGATCGCGCACCCGGGCCAGCGCCTCGGCGACGGTTGTGTCGGGGGTCAGCACCACCGGGTCTGACGTCATCAAACCGCCCGCGGTGTCCGGGGAATGGGTGAGCAGCCGGCGCACCGGGGCGGAGTCGTCGGGATCCATCCGGGTCAGCAGCATCTCGGCGTCCGTGGGGTTGAGCACCCCGAGCAGGTCGGCGGCGTCGTCGGGGTCCATCTCCTCGAGCACGTCGGCCGACCGTTCGGTGCCCAGCTGCGACAACACCTCGGCCTGCTCGACCTCGGGCAGCTCCTGCAGGATGTCGGCCAGCCGCTCGTCGTCCAGCGCCTTGAACACCTCGGAGCGCCGCTTGGCCGGCAGGCCGCGAATGGCGTCGGCGACGTCAGCGGCTCGCTGCCCCTCAAACTGGTTGAGCAACTGCGCCACGCCCTGGCCCGGCAACGCCAGCGCGGACGGGGTGAGGCCGTGCACGTTGTGCCAGTCCACGACGTGCACGGGGCCGCGCCGGCCGAGTCGCCGCGGCACCCGGACCGCCACCCGCGACACCATCCAGTCCCGGGTTCGCGTCTGCTCGATGCCCAGGTCCGTGATCACCACGTCCAGCCCCGCCAGCTCAGGCAGGTCGGGGTCGTTGACCTTCACCTGCGTGTCGAGCACCTGGCCCATTGCCAGCACCTCGCCCGGCCGCTGTTCGAAGTGGCGCAGGGAGACGCTGCCCGTGTTCAGGGTCACCGCGTCGGGCTCGATCGCCGCGACGCGCAGCATCGGGATGAAGATGCTGCGGCGGGTCGCCAGGTTGACGACCAGCCCCAATACGCGCGGTTGCTGGCGCACGATGCTGATGCCGAGCACGACATCGCGGACCCTGCCGAAGGATTCGCCGAGGGGGCCCAACACCATCATCCGCGAGAGCCGCGCGACGTACACCCTGTTGACCGATGCCATGGGGCAAAGCCTAGGCAGCCCTTCGCCGGAAGGCAGAAGCCCCGCCGTCCTTACCGCGAGTGCAGCGCGAAGATCGCGACGATCAGGCTCACCACCAGGGTCGCCACGCCGACGACGATGCCGGCGACCGCCAAGCCGTATCCGCCCTGCCGTCTTTCCTTGATCTGATTGAGCGCGACCGTGCCCAGCACGATGGCCACGATTGACCCGATGCCGCAGAACAATCCGGTGAACGCCAAGACGAGGGAGGCTATCGCCAGGCCGTTGGTTTCCGGGTTGGGCGTTCCGTAGCCACCCTGCAGATCCGGCGCGGGATACCCCGGGTAGAAGCCTCCCGGTAAAGGCGGCGGACCGTAACCGGTCGACGGCGCACCGAAGGGCGGGCCCGGCGGGTACGGCGGCTGGCCGCCGAAGACCGGCGGCCCGCCGCATCCGGGTCCAGGGGGAACGGGCGGTGGATAGCCGGGCGGCGGGTATGCGCCGTGGGGCGGGGCCGGCGGCTCCCAGGGCGCAGTCCAGCCCGGCTCCTCGTGGGCCGGGGGTCGCGGCGTTGGCGGGGTGTCGTCCTCGTCGTGGGAGCCCTCCGCGAAGCCGCCGCCGGGACCAGTCATGGGGTTCAACCTAGCCCATCCGCAGGTGGTGACCGGCGCGGCAAGCCCCCGCGGGTCAGCAGGCGTGCACGGGACCCTCGATAGGGTGGGAAGGCTGGTTGGGGGTGGGTGGCAAGACTGGGGATGAAACGACGGCCGAGGCGGAGGAGAATGAGCCGATGACTAGTCCTTTCCAGCCCGGGCAGGTTCCCGGCGCCACCCCTGCGGGTGCTACCGGTGGCCGGCGCGGCGCGCCCGGTCTGCCGACACCGCCCAAGGGCTGGCCGGTGGGGTCCTACCCCACCTACGCCGAGGCGCAACGGGCCGTCGACTATCTGTCCGAGCAGCAGTTCCCGGTGCAGCAGGTGACCATCGTCGGCGTCGACCTCATGCAGGTGGAACGAGTCACCGGCCGGCTGACATGGCCCAAAGTCCTCGGCGGCGGCGTGCTCAGCGGCGCCTGGCTCGGCTTGTTCATCGGGTTGGTGCTCGGGTTCTTCAGCCCCAATCCCTGGTCCGCGCTGATCACCGGCCTGGTGGCCGGGGTGTTCTTCGGGCTGATCACCTCGGCGGTGCCCTACGCGATGGCCCGCGGGACAAGGGATTTCAGCTCGACCATGCAGCTGGTGGCCGGTCGCTACGACGTGCTGTGCGACCCGCAGAACGCGGAGAAGGCGCGGGATCTGCTGGCCCGCCTGGCGATCTGACGCCGGAACAGGAAGCGCGAGGGGCATATGGGGAGGGGCCACCAGCGCGCACGCCGACTGGGCGCGCTGGCGCTGGCGACCGCGATCGTCGCGGCGACGGTATCGGCCTGCGGGGCGGACGGCGACGGCCTGGTCATCAGCCTGTACACGCCGGCCGCCGACGGCGCGACCTTCACCGCGGTGGCCCACGAGTGCACCTCGCGGCTGGGCGGCAGATTCGTCATCCGCCAGATCAGCCTCCCCCGGGCGCCCGGTGAGCAGCGGCTGCAGTTGGCCCGGCGCCTGACCGGGCACGACCGCACGCTGGACGTGATGGCGCTGGACGTGGTGTGGACCGCGGAGTTCGCCGAGGCGGGTTGGGCGCTGCCGCTTTCCGACGATCCGGCCGGGCTGGCAGAATCCGACGCCACCGCCGACACGTTGCCGGGGCCGCTCGCGACCGCGCGCTGGAAGGGCAAGCTCTACGCAGCGCCCATCACCACCAATACCGAATTACTCTGGTACCGGCCAGATTTGGTGCAGCAGCCGCCGGGCGACTGGAGCGCCATGGTGGCCGAGGCCACCGCCCTGCACGCCGCGGGCCGGCCCAGCTGGATCGCCGTGCAGGCCAACGAGAACGAGGGCCTGGTGGTGTGGTTCAACACGCTACTGGTCAGCGGAGGCGGTCAGGTGCTCTCCGAGGACGGCCGTCACGTCACCCTGACCGACACGCCCCAGCACCGTGCCGCCACGGTCGACGCGCTGCGCATCCTCAAATCGGTGGCCAACGCGCCGGGGTCCGACCCGTCGATCAGCCGCTCCGACGAGGGCACGGCCCGGCTGGCCGTCGAGCAGGGCAAGGCCGCGCTGGAGGTCAACTGGCCGTACGTCCTGGCGTCGATGCTGGAGAACGCGGTGAAGGGTGGTGTGAGCTTCCTACCGCTCAACCAGGACCCCGCACTGGCCGGCAGCATCAACCAATACGGCGCGTTCGTGCCCGACGACCAGCAGTTCCGCATCGCCTACGAGGCCAGTACCAAGGTCTTCGGTTTCGCGCCGTATCCCGGTGTGGCGCCGGGACGTCCAGCCAGGGTGACAATCGGCGGGGCGAACCTGGCGGTCGCCGGCACCACCCGGCACCGTGCGGAGGCCTTCGAGGCCGTGCGCTGCCTGCGCAGCATGCAAAGCCAGAAGTACATCGCGTTGCAGGGCGGCTTGCCGCCCGTGCGCACCACGCTCTACTCGGATCCGCAGTTCCAGACCAAATACCCGATGCACTCCATCATCCGGCGGCAACTCACCGACGCCGCGGTGCGGCCGGCGACGCCGGTCTACCAGGCGGTGGCGATCCGGCTCGCCGCGACGCTGAGCCCGATCGGCGACATCGACCCGGAGCGGACGGCCGACCGACTGACCACCGAGGTGCGCAAAGCCATCAGAGGTGAGGGCCTGCTGCCGTGACCTCTCGGGTGCCCGAACAGCGGCTGGCCTTCGTCCTGGTCGCGCCGGCCGCGATCCTGATGCTGGCGGTCACCGGCTACCCTATCGGTTACGCCGTGTGGCTTAGCTTGCAGCGCAACAGCTTTGCGAATCCGAGCGACACGGCCTTCATCGGTTTGGGCAATTACGAGACCATCCTGACCGACCGCTACTGGTGGACGGCCCTGGCGGTGACGCTGGCCATCACGGTGGTGTCGGTGTCGATCGAGTTCGTGCTCGGCTTGTCGCTCGCGCTGGTGATGCACCACACCCTCGTCGGCAGGGGGCTGGTGCGCACCGCCGTGCTGGTCCCGTACGGCATCGTCACGGTGGTGGCGTCATACAGCTGGTACTACGCCTGGACGCCGGGAACCGGCTACCTGGCCAACCTGCTGCCGCATGGTGGTGCGCCGCTGACCCAGCAGATCCCCTCGCTGGGCATCGTGGTCCTCGCAGAGGTCTGGAAGACCACGCCGTTCATGTCGCTGCTGCTGTTGGCCGGATTGGCGCTGGTGCCCGAGGATCTGGTGAGAGCCGCCCAGGTCGACGGTGCCGGCGCGTGGCGACGGCTGACCCGGGTGATCCTGCCGATCATCAAACCGGCGGTCGTGGTTGCGCTGTTGTTCCGGACGCTGGACGCCTTCCGGATCTTCGACAACATCTACGTGCTGACCGACGGGGCCAACGACACCGACTCCGTGTCGATCCTGGGCTACGACAACCTCTTCAAGGGCTTCAACGTCGGGCTCGGCTCCGCGATCAGCGTGCTGATCTTCGTCTGCGTGGGCATCATCGCGCTGATCTTCGTCAAGGTGTTCGGCGCGGCGGCGCCGGGTGGTGACGCCGATGGCCGCTGAACGGGAAAGGGCACGGACGGCCGCATCCGCAGGCGCGCGCCGCGCCATCGGCTGGGTCGTCGTCGACACCGTGGTGGTCGTCTATGCGCTGCTGCCGGTGCTCTGGATCCTGTCCCTGTCGCTCAAACCGACGTCGGACATCAAGGACGGCAAGCTGATTCCGGCGTCGGTCACGCTGGACAATTACCGCGGCGCCTTCCGCGGCGGCTTCTTCAGCTCAGCGCTGGTCAACTCGATCGGGATCGGGTTGATCACCACCGCGGTCGCGGTGCTGCTCGGTGCGATGGCCGCCTACGCCGTCGCCCGGCTGAACTTCCCGGGCAAACGCCTGCTGGTGGGGGTGGCCCTGCTGATCACCATGTTCCCGGCGATCTCGCTGGTGACGCCGCTGTTCAACATCGAGCGCCGGGTCGGGCTGTTCGACACGTGGCCGGGCTTGATCCTGCCCTACATCACGTTCGCGCTGCCGCTGGCCATCTACACGCTGTCGGCGTTCTTCCGGGAGATCCCGTGGGATCTGGAGAAGGCGGCCAAGATGGACGGCGCGACCCCGGCGCAGGCGTTCCGCAAGGTGATCGTCCCGCTGGCGGCGCCCGGCGTGGTGACCGCGGCGATCCTGGTTTTCATCTTCGCCTGGAACGACCTGCTGCTGGCGCTGTCGCTGACCGCCACCGAGGCGGCGATCACCGCGCCGGTGGCGATCGTGAACTTCAGCGGCAGTTCGCAGTTCGAGGAGCCCACCGGGTCGATCGCGGCCGGTGCCATGGTGATCACGGTCCCGATCATCGTCTTTGTTCTAATCTTCCAACGACGAATCGTCGCCGGGTTGACTTCCGGTGCTGTGAAGGGATAGCCGGATGGCCGAGATTGTGCTGGAACACGTGAACAAGAGCTATCCCGACGGCGCCGCGGCGGTCAAGGACCTCAACCTCACCGTTGCCGACGGCGAATTCCTGATCCTGGTCGGCCCATCCGGCTGCGGCAAGACCACGACGTTGAACATGATCGCCGGGCTCGAAGACATCTCGTCGGGAGAGCTGCGCATCGGCGGCCAACGGATGAACGAGAAGGCGCCGAAGGACCGCGACATCGCGATGGTGTTCCAGTCCTACGCCCTCTACCCGCACATGACGGTGCGCCAGAACATCGCCTTCCCGTTGACGCTGGCGAAGATGAAGAAGGCCGAGATCGCCCAGAAGGTGGAGGAGACCGCGAAAACCCTTGATCTGACCGAGCTTCTCGACCGCAAACCCTCCCAGCTCTCCGGTGGCCAGCGGCAGCGCGTCGCGATGGGCCGGGCAATCGTGCGTCACCCCAAGGCGTTCCTGATGGACGAGCCGCTGTCCAACCTGGACGCCAAGCTGCGGGTGCAGATGCGCGGCGAGATTGCGCGGTTGCAGAAGAGGCTGGGCACCACCACCGTGTACGTCACCCACGACCAAACCGAGGCGATGACGCTGGGGGACCGGGTGGTGGTGATGCATGGCGGCGTCGCGCAGCAGATCGGCACGCCCGACGAGCTCTACGAGCACCCCGCCAACCTCTTCGTCGCTGGGTTCATCGGCTCACCGGCCATGAATTTCTTCTCCGCGACGCTGACCCCGACCGGGTTGACACTGCCCTTCGGCGAGGCGATGCTGACGCCAGAGGTCCAGCGGGTGATCGAGGCGCACCCGAAACCGCGGAGCGTCATCGTGGGGGTGCGGCCCGAGCACCTGGCCGACGCCGCGCTGATCGACGGTTACCAGCGCATCAGGGCGCTGACCTTCGAGGTGAAGGTCGAGTTGGTCGAGTCGCTGGGCGCCGACAAGTACGTGTACTTCACCACCTCCGGTCCCGCCGTGCACGCCGCGCTGCTGGACGAACTCGAGGCCGACGGCGACCTGCGTGAGAACCAGTTTGTGGCAAGGGTTTCCGCCGAGTCGAAGGCGATGGTGGGCCGGTCGATCGAGTTGGCCTGCGACACCACGAAACTCGCCGTCTTCGACGCCGATTCGGGGGCCAACCTGACTATCGCCTCGCCCGAAGCGAAGTGACGACCACGATCGACCGGGTGCGCGCGCATCTGCGCGACCACTTCGCCGGCATCGAGCCCGATTCGGCGAGCGTGACTTTCCTGGGCACCGAGTCCATGGAGGTGTTGCGGTTCCGGGAGGCCGACGGTGTGGCGCACTACGTGACGTTGGGATGCTCGCGGCATCCGATGACCGACCCGGCGCAGGCGGTCACCGACCCGCTGCGCGGTCCGCGCGCCGAAGTCGTTCTGCGCCTTCGTGATCGGGGGACCTTGCCGGGGCTGGCCCGCAGCATGGCGATCCTGGCGGCGACCCCCGCGGTCGACGGTGTGGTGCTGCTGGCCGACGCGCTGATCGACCTGGGCTCGCCGCTGTGGGCTTGGGGATCGGGCGAGCCCAGGAGGGTGCCGTTCACCGCGGTGCTGCTGGGCCACACCGAGATTGCGGACCTGCCGCTGGAACCGCCGCTGGATCCGGTGCGGTTCCTGTCGGCGACGCCGATCACCGCGACCGAGGCGGCCTGGGTGCGGCTGAAGGGCGCCGAGGCCATGCGGCAGGCGTGGCGAAACGATCGCGTCGACGTGCTGGACCCCAATCGGCCTGCGGCGCAACCGGACTGAGTCCGAGACCGGTCACAGCCAGTTGTTGCGGCGAAACTGGAAGTAGAGGACCAGGCAGAAGACGGCCATCAGGCCCATGATCCCGGGGTAACCCCACGTCCAGTTCAGCTCGGGCATGAAATGGAAGTTCATGCCGTAGATGGCGGCGACCATCGTGGGTACCGCGAGGATACCGGCCCAGGCGGCCATCTTGCGCATGTCGTTGTTCTGCTGCATCCCGACGCGGGCCAGAGCCGCCTGCACCAGTGAGTTGAGCATGTCGTCGTAGCTGGCGATCTGGTCGGCGGCGTTGGACTGGTGGTCGGCGACGTCGCGCAGATACCGCCGAACCTCCTTGCCGATCAGGTCTTTGTTCTCCACCTGCATCCGGTGGAACGCCGCCGACAGCGGGTTGACGCAGCGGCGCAGTTCGACGACTTCGCGTTTGAGCAGATAGATCGGTTCGACGTCCAGCTTGCGGCCCGGCCCGAACGCCACCTCCTGGATGCTGTCGATGTCCGACTCGATCAGGCTGCTCACTTCGAGGTAGTGATCCACCACGTGGTCGGCGATGGCGTGCATCACCGCGTACGGCCCAAGGCGCGTCTGCTCGGGGTCGGAGTCCATGCGCTTGCGGACAGCCGACAGCGCGCCGTGCTCGCCGTGACGGACGGTGACCACGAAATCACTGCCGACGAACACCATGATCTCGCCGGTCTCCACGATCTGGCGGGCCATCACCACCGATTCGTGCGGGACGTAGTTGACGGTCTTGAGGACCAGGAACAGCGTCTCGTCGTAGCGCTCCACCTTCGGACGCTGATGCGCGCACACCGCGTCCTCCACGGCCAGCGGGTGGAGTCCGAAAATGTCGGCGACGGACTGCATCTCGTCGTGGTCCGGCTCGCGCAGGCCCACCCAGACGAAGGCCTCGTGACCGAGCAACTCCACCTCGCGGACTTTGCCGAGCGCGGTGGCATAGGTGAAGGTGCCGGGCAGTCGGTGGCCTTCGGCGTAGACGGCGCAGTCGACCAACACGTCCCTGTGCTGATCCGGCGGTGGCTCGACGACCGGCTCGCGCATGAGCGGCCGGAGCGCTTCGGGCAATGCGTCGAAACCTTGGAACACATCCACCTCCGATCGGAGCGCGTATCTGACCGGGCGGTGGTCCATGCTACGCGCCCCGATTTGCCGGAGCGCGGCGAAGCGAACTGCAGGTCAGCGCCGGGGGCCGGGCCCGAGGTCGGCGGTCGAGTCGAGTGCGCTAGTTTCGAGCCAAGATCTGAACCTGCTCGACCGTCTCCGCACAAAGGAGTAAACCGACGTGAGCGCAAGTCCTTTGAAGGTCGCCGTCACCGGTGCCGCCGGCCAGATCGGCTATAGCCTGCTCTTCCGCCTGGCCAGCGGCTCCCTGTTGGGGCCCGACCGCCCGATCGAGCTGCGACTGCTCGAGATCGAGCCCGCGCTCAAGGCGCTCGAGGGTGTCGTGATGGAGCTCGACGACTGCGCGTTCCCCTTGCTGGCCGGGGTCGAGATCGGTGCCGACGCGAACAAGATCTTCGACGGCGTGAACCTGGCGCTGCTGGTCGGCGCGAGGCCGCGCGGTCCGGGCATGGAGCGCAGCGACCTGCTGGAGGCCAACGGCGCGATCTTCACCGCGCAGGGCAAGGCGCTCAACGCCGTCGCCGCCGACGACGTGCGCATCGGCGTGACCGGCAACCCGGCCAACACCAACGCGCTGATCGCGCTGAGCAACGCCCCCGACATCCCCAAGGAGCGGTTCTCCGCGCTGACCCGGCTGGACCACAACCGGGCGATCTCGCAGCTGGCCAAGAAGACCGGCGCCGCGGTCACCGACATCAAGAAGATGACCATCTGGGGCAACCACTCGGCCACCCAGTACCCCGACATCTTCCACGCCGAGGTCGGCGGCAAGAACGCGGCCGAGGTGGTCAACGACCAGAACTGGATCGAGAACGACTTCATCCCGACCGTCGCCAAGCGCGGCGCGGCGATCATCGACGCTCGCGGCGCCTCCTCGGCCGCCTCCGCCGCGTCGGCCACCGTCGATGCCGCCCGCTCCTGGCTGCTGGGCAGTCCGGAGGGTGACTGGGTGTCGATGGCGGTGTTCTCCGACGGCTCCTACGGTGTGCCGGAGGGGATCGTCTCGTCCTTCCCGGTGACCACCAAGGACGGCAACTGGTCGATCGTGCAGGGGCTCGACATCGACGAATTCTCGCGCGGCCGCATCGACAAGACCACCGCCGAGTTGGTCGACGAGCGCACGGCGGTGACGGAGCTCAAGCTGATCTGACACCGCCGTCGGCGGAGCGGACCGCCCTCGGTGATCGCCATTAGGTCTACTAACGGGTAGTCAGTACCCTGGGGCGCGTGTCGGATGAGCAGAGCCCCCAGGTCATCATCACAGACGAAGAGATCTTCGCAGCACACGTAGGCGGCAAGCTCTCGGTGGGGTTGACGGCCCCGCTGGACACCCAGCGTGCCCTCTCGATCGCCTACACCCCGGGTGTGGCGCAGGTCAGTCGCGCTATCGCCGCCGATGAGACCCTGGCTGCCCGCTACACCTGGTCGAACCGGCTGGTGGCCGTCGTCAGCGACGGCAGCGCGGTGCTGGGCCTGGGCGACATCGGGCCCGCGGCTGCGCTTCCGGTGATGGAGGGCAAATGCGCCCTGTTCCAGGCTTACGGCGGGCTCAACGCAATCCCGGTCGTGCTGGACACCAAGGACCCCGACGAGATCGTCGAGACCCTGATCCGCCTGCGCCCGACGTTCGGGGCCGTCAACCTCGAGGACATCTCCGCCCCGCGCTGCTTCGAGATCGAACGACGCGTGATCGAGGCGCTGAACTGCCCGGTGATGCACGACGACCAGCACGGCACGGCGATCGTCGTGCTGGCCGCGCTGATGGGGGCCACCAAGCTGCTGGGCCGTGACATGCCGTCGCTGCGGGTGGTGGTGTCCGGCGCCGGAGCCGCGGGCGTCGCGTGCACCAAGCTGCTGCTGACGATGGGGGTTTCCGACATCACCGTGCTGGACTCCCGCGGGATCCTGCACAGCGGGCGCGACGACCTGAACACCGTCAAGGCGGACCTGGCGCGGCGCACCAACCCGGGCAATCTCACCGGCGGCATGGTGGAGGCCCTGGACGGGGCCGACGTGTTCCTCGGGGTGTCGGCGGGCCTGGTCCCCGAAGAGCTGATCGCCACGATGGCGCCGGGCGGCATCGTCTTCGCCCTGTCCAATCCCGACCCAGAGGTTCATCCGCAGGTGGCGGCCAAGTATGCGGCGGTGGTGGCGACCGGCCGCAGCGACTTCCCCAACCAGATCAACAACGTGCTGGCATTCCCGGGGGTGTTCCGCGGAGCGCTGGACGCCGGGGCGCGCCGCATCACCGAGCGGATGATGATCGCCGCGGCCGAGGCCATCTTCTCGGTCGTCAGCGACGACCTCGCCGTCGACCGGATCGTTCCGAGTCCTCTCGATCTGCGCGTCGGGGAAGCAGTGGCCCAGGCGGTGGCGTTGGTCGCCGAGGATCCGGAAACCGCCGAAGCCGCAGACATCGCGGGGTGAGAGCCGGCAAGCTGGCCGGACCGCTGCTCGCCGCCGTCCTGATCCTCGCGGGCTGCGCGACCGGGCTCCGCGCGCCGGCGGAGCTGGTGGTGGGATCGCGGCCCGATCCCGAGTCGACGGTGCTCGCCGGCATATACGTCGCGGCGCTGCGCTCCTACGGGTTCGGCGCACGGGCCGTGACCGCCGACGACCCGATGGCGAAGCTGGACTCGGGCGCGGTCACCGTCGTTCCCGCGTTCACCGGACGGGTGCTCGAGCGCCTGCAGCCGACGGCGACCGCGCTGTCCGATGCGCAGGTGTACCGGGCGATGATCGCGGCGCTGCCCGAAGGCGTCCTGGCGGGCGACTACGCCACCGCCGCCGAGGACAAGCCGGTGCTGCTGGTCACGCAGACCACCGCCAAGGCGTGGGGCGGCCAGGGCCTCAGCGCGGATCTGAGCGTCCTGCCCAAGCACTGCGCCGGCCTGGTGCTCGGGGCCCTTGCCGGCACCCAGACCCCAGGGCTGGTGGGCTCGTGCCGGTTACCGCCCCCACGCGAATTCAGCTCTGAAGCCACGCTTTTCGCAGCTGTTCGGGATGGCCGGGTCACGGCGGCGTGGACCACCACCGCCGATCCCGGGATGCCCGCCGACCTGACTGCGCTGGCCGACGGCAAACCCGCGCTGATCCGGGCGGAGAACGTGGTGCCGCTGTACCGGCGCAACGCGCTGAGCGAACGTCAGCTGTTGGCAATCAACGAGGTGGCCGGCGTGCTGGATACCGCGGCCCTGGCCGACCTCCGCCGGCAGGTGGCCGCCGGCGCCCAGCCCGAGGCGGTGGCGGCTGGCTGGCTGGCCGAGCACCCGCTGGGCCGGTAACGGCTGGCCGGCGTCAGTACTTGGGCGAGAGGACCCGGCGCAGGAACGGGCCGAACAGCTGCTGGTATCCCGAGCCCGTCAGCCGCACCAGGACGTCGAGAACCTTGGCATCCGGACCGACCAGCACCCGGGCCTTCTTCTTGTGCACCGCGTCGAGGATGATCTGGGCGGCCCGCTCCGGGCTGGTCTTGGCCAGACGCTTGTCGAACAGCTTGGCCAGTTCGTCGCGGTCGAGGCCCTCGGCGGCGCCGGCGTTGCGCGCGATCGCGGTCTTGATACCGCCCGGGTGCACCGTGGTCACCGCCACCGGGTGTCCGGCCAGCACCATCTCCTGGCGCAGCGCCTCGGTGAAGCCGCGGACCGCGAACTTCGCCGAGTTGTAGGCCGCCTGGCCCGGCACCGAGAACAGCCCGAAAATGCTCGAGACGTTGACGATGTGACCGTCGCCGCTGGCGATCAGGTGCGGGAGGAACGCCTTCGTGCCGTTGACGACGCCCCAGAAGTCGACGTCCATCACCCGTTCGATGTCCTTGAACTGGCTGACTTCGACGTCGCCGCTGAACGCGATTCCGGCGTTGTTGTAAATCTGGTTGACCTTGCCGAAGTGCTCGGCGACCGCATCGGCGTAGGCCAGGAACGCCTCGCGCTCGGTGACGTCGAGGCGGTCGACTTTGGGCTGCGCACCGATCGCCTTCAGCCGCTCTTCGGTCTGGGCCAGGCCTTCGGTGTCGACGTCGCTGATGGCCACTTTGGCACCCGACCGGGCCAGTTCGACGGCCAGCGCCTGCCCGATACCCGAACCCGCGCCCGTCACCACTGCGACTTTGCCGGCGAACCCTTGCATCAACACCCTCCCGACTCCGTTGCCCTCCGTTGAGGGTAAACGGTACCCGGGGTACCGGTTGCAGGGTGCCCGTCCATCGGGGCCGGAAGGGGAGGAGATCAGAGATTCCTGCCGCGGCTCGAGGGGATCTGGGATAGTCAGCCGTGCACCACCCGCCCGGAAGAAGTGATCTCTCACATGAACGACGACCCGCGCTCCGACGTCGTTTCCCGCCAGTACGAGCGGTGGACGTACCCGCGCCCCATCCAGGACCTCGAGGGATGGATAGCCGACAACTGGGAATGGTTCGATCCTCTGCACGCGCACCGGATCCTCTGGCCGGACCGCGAATACAAACCCGACCTCGACATCCTCGTCGCGGGCTGCGGCACCAACCAGGCCGCGGTGTTCGCCTTCAACAATCCCGCCGCGAGGGTCGTGGCGATCGACATCAGCCAGCCGTCGCTGGATCATCAGGCCTACCTGAAAGACAGATACGGCCTGTGGAACCTCGAGCTGCGGCTGCTGCCGATCGAAGAGGCGCCGACGTTGGGCTCCCAATTCGACCTGGTGGTCTCGACCGGTGTGCTGCACCATCTGGCCGACCCGTCCGCGGGCATGCGGGCGCTCGCCGGCCTGTTGGCTCCCGACGGCGTGCTGGCCGTCATGCTCTACGCAAAGTACGGCCGCATCGGCGTCGAGCTGCTGGAATCGGTGTTCCGCGACATGGGCATGCGCCAAGACGCCGCGTCGGTGCACATGGTCAAGGAGGCCATCTCCCTGCTGTCGGTCGATCACCCCGTGCAGAGTTACCTCAAGATCGCGCGGGACCTGCAGTTCTCCGACGCCGCGGTGGTGGACACCTTCCTGCACGGGCGACAGCGCAGCTACACCGTCGAGGACTGCCTGGACCTGGTCAGCTCGTCGGGACTGGAATTTCAGGGCTGGCTGCTGAAGGCGCCGTACTACGCCCACGACGTGTTCGCATCCTCGAGCGAGTTCTACCGGGCCGTCAACCAGTTGCCGGACCACAAGCTCTGGTCGGTGATGGAACGCATCCAGACCTCGAACGGATGCCACTTCTTCATGGCGTCGCGCCCCGAGCGGCCCAGGGAGTCCTACCAGATCGACTTCGCCACACCGCGCGCCCTCGACTATGTTCCGGTGTTCCGGCTGCGCTGCGGGCTCTCGGGCACCGAGATCGTCCGCCCGGACTGGAGCATGACCCTGGGCTCGACCCAGATGCCCTTCGTCGAGCAGGTCGACGGCCGCCGCACGATCGGCGAGATCGCCCAGCTGATCGCGCGGCAGGGGTCGCGGCGGGCCGGTGTCGCCGACGTGGAGACGTTCGCGTGCAAGCTGTTTCAGTCGCTGTGGCGCCTGGACTTCGTGGCGATGGGCCTCAACTCCGCCTAGGTCAGCCGAACGCCGTGTCCAGGATCTCCTGCTGCTCGACGGCGTGCACCTTCGACGAGCCCGACGACGGCGCCGACATCGCCCGTCGCGAGATGCGCTTGATGCCGGACAGCTTGTCCGGCAACAACTCCGGCAGCTCCAAGCCGAAGCGCGGCCACGCGCCCTGGTTGGCCGGCTCCTCCTGCACCCAGAAGAACTGCGTGGCGTTGGGGTAGCGGTCCAGCGTCTCGTTCAGCCGGCGCTTCGGCAACGGGGCGAGCTGCTCGATGCGCACGATCGCGACGTCGTCGCGGTTGTCCTTGGCCTTGCGGGCCACCAGCTCGTAGTAGATCTTCCCGCTCGTCAGCAGGATCCGGCTGACCTTGCCGCGGTCCCCGACGCCGTCCTCATAGGTCGGCTCCTCGAGCACCGAGCGGAACTTGAGCTCGGTGAAGTCCCTGACATCGCTGACCGCGGCCTTGTTGCGCAACATCGACTTCGGCGTGAACACGATCAGCGGGCGCTGCACCCCGTCGAGTGCGTGCCGGCGCAGCAAATGGAAGTAGTTCGACGGCGTCGACGGCATCGCAATCGTCATCGAGCCCTCCGCCCACAGCTGCAGGAAGCGTTCGATGCGCGCGGAGGTGTGGTCGGGACCCTGCCCTTCGTGGCCATGCGGAAGCAGCAGCACGACCGACGACAGCTGGCCCCACTTGGCCTCGCCGGAGCTGATGAACTCGTCGATGATCGACTGCGCGCCATTGACGAAGTCGCCGAACTGCGCCTCCCACAACACGAGCGCGTCCGGGTTGCCGACCGTGTAGCCGTACTCGAAGCCAACGGCCGCGTACTCCGACAGCGGCGAGTCGTACACCAGGAACCTGCCGCCGGTGGGGGTGCCGTCGGGATTGGTCGCCAGCAGTTGCAGCGGTGTGAACTCCGCGCCGGTGCGGCGGTCGATGATCACCGAGTGACGCTGCGAGAAGGTGCCGCGGCGGGTGTCCTGACCCGACAGCCGCACCAGCTTGCCCTCGGCCACCAGCGAACCCAGCGCCAGCAGCTCGCCGAAGGCCCAGTCGATCTTGCCCTCGTAGGCCATCTCGCGGCGCTTCTCCAGCACCGGTTGCACCCGCGGGTGCACGGTGAAACCCTCCGGCAGCGCCAGGAACGCGTCGCCGATGCGCGACAGCAGCGCCTTGTCCACCCCGGTGGCCAGGCCCGCCGGGATCATCTGGTCCGCCTCGACCGACTCACTGGGCAGCGCGTTCTGCTTCTCCAGCTCGCGGACCTCGTTGAAGACCCGCTCCAGCTGGCCCTGGTAGTCGCGCAGCGCGTCCTCGGCCTCTTTGATCGAGATGTCGCCGCGGCCGATCAGGGCCTCGGTGTAGCTCTTGCGAACGCCGCGCTTGACGTCGACGACGTCGTACATGGCGGGGTTGGTCATCGACGGGTCGTCACCCTCGTTGTGTCCGCGGCGGCGGTAGCACAACATGTCGATGACGACGTCCTTGTGGAACGCCTGCCGGAAGTCCACGGCCAGTTTCGCCACCCACACGCAGGCTTCCGGGTCGTCGCCGTTGACGTGGAAGATCGGGGCCCCCACCATCTTGGCCACGTCGGTGCAGTACTCGCTGGAGCGCGAGTACTCGGGCGCGGTGGTGAAACCGATCTGGTTGTTGACGATGATGTGGAGGGTCCCACCGACGCGGTAGCCCGGCAGGTTCGCCAGGTTCAGCACCTCGGCGACCACGCCCTGTCCGGCGAAGGCCGCGTCGCCGTGCAGCATCATCGGCACCACCGGGAACCGGTCGGCGGCCTCGTCGGTGATCAGGTCCTGCTTGGCGCGCACCAGGCCCTCCAGCACCGGATCCACGGCCTCCAGGTGCGACGGGTTGGCGGTCAGCGACACGGCAATGTCGTTGTCCCCGAACATCTGCAGGTACACGCCGGTGGCGCCGAGGTGGTACTTGACGTCGCCGGAACCGTGCGCCTGGGTGGGGTTGAGGTTGCCCTCGAACTCGCTGAAGATCTGCGAGTAGGGCTTGCCGACGATGTTGGCCAGCACGTTGAGCCGGCCGCGGTGCGGCATCCCGATCACCACCTCGTCGAGGCCGTGCTCGGCACACTGGTCGATCGCCGCATCCATCATCGGGATGACGCTTTCAGCGCCTTCAAGCGAGAAGCGTTTCTGCCCAACGTATTTGGTTTGCAGGAACGTCTCGAAGGCCTCTGCGGCGTTGAGCCGGCTCAGGATGTACTTCTGTTCGGCCACAGTGGGTTTGACGTGCTTGGTCTCCACTCGCTGCTGCAGCCACTGCTGCTGCTCGGGTTCGAGGATGTGGGTGTACTCGACGCCGATGTGTCGGCAGTAGGCGTCGCGCAGCAGGCCCAGGACGTCGCGCAGCTTCTTGTACTCGCAACCGGCGAAGCCGTTGACCTTGAACACCCGGTCGAGGTCCCACAGGGTCAGGCCGTGGTTGAGGATCTCGAGATCTGGGTGGCTGCGGAACCGGCTGCCGTCCAGCCGCAGCGGGTCGATGTCGGCCATCAGATGACCGCGGTTGCGGTAGGCCGCGATCAGCTCCATCACCCGGGCGGTCTTGTCGACGATCGAGTCCGGGTTGTCGGTGCTCCACCGCACCGGCACGTACGGATTGCCCAGCTCGCGGAAGATCTCGTCCCAGAAGTCGTCCGAGAGCAGCATCTCGTGGATGGTCCGCAGGAAGTCGCCGGACTCGGCGCCCTGGATGATGCGGTGGTCGTAGGTCGAGGTCAGCGTGATGAGCTTGCCGATGCCGAGCTCGGCGATGCGCTCCTCGCTGGCCCCCTGGAACTCGGCGGGGTACTCCATGGCGCCGACGCCGATGATGGCCCCCTGCCCCGACATCAGGCGGGGCACGGAGTGCACGGTGCCGATGGTCCCCGGATTGGTCAGCGAGATGGTCACCCCGGCGAAGTCCTCGGCGGTGAGCTTGCCGTCGCGGGCCCGCCGCACGATGTCCTCATAGGCGGTGACGAACTGGGCGAACCGCAGTTCCTCGCAGCGTTTTATGCCCGCCACCACCAGCGAACGTTTGCCGTCCTTGCCCTGCAGGTCGATGGCCAGGCCCAGGTTGGTATGCGCCGGCGTGACGGCGGTGGGTTTGCCGTCGACCTCGGCGTAGTGGCGGTTCAGGTTCGGGAACTGCTTGATCGCCTGCACCAGCGCGTAGCCCAGCAGGTGGGTGAAGGAGATCTTGCCGCCGCGGGTGCGCTTGAGCTGGTTGTTGATGACTATGCGGTTGTCGATCAACAGCTTGGCCGGGATGGCCCGCACGCTCGTCGCGGTGGGCACGTCCAGCGACGCGGACATGTTCTTGACGACGGCCGCGGCGGCACCCCGCAGCGTCTGCAGCTGGTCGCCGTCGGCGGGCGGGGGACCGGGGGCCTTGGGCGCCCCAGCTCCGTTGCCGGCCGCGGCGGGGGCCTTGACGGCCTCGGGGGGACGCGCGGGGGCGGGCGGTGCGGTGGGCTTCGGTGCGGCGGCGGCGCGCCCGTCGGCGGGGGAGGCGGTGGCGCCGGCGGCCGGTGCAGTGGCTTCAGTCGCTTTGGCGGCGTCAGTGGGCTTGGCGGCTTGAGTGGCCGGCTCGGGGTTGTAGTCGACCAGGAATTCGTGCCAGCTCGGATCAACCGAGGAGGGGTCCTCGCGGAACTTGCGGTACATCTCCTCGACCAACCACTCGTTCTGCCCGAATGGTGAACTTATGTTGCTCACGACCGCCGTTCGCCTCAATTCCTAGGTCCCGCAGGCCCCGTCAGCGCTGCTGCGTGACGGCTGCACCTTCCTGGGCCCCGGGTGGCGGAGTACCTCACACCCGAGGCGACCTCCATTGTCTCGCCCCATAAAGGCTAACCTTTCGCGGGCGAATCGCCAGAGCGACCAGGGGCGGGTTAGCTGGCCTCGTGCACGGGCGGCACCAGGTGCAGCGCGCGGGGCCACCGCACCGGTGCGGGCCCGAACGCCTGCCGTGCGTTGCGGACGATCTTCTTGCCCGCGAGGTAGTTGCCGATGGCGCCGACGACGACCCCGATGCCGACGGGCAGCAGCTTGCCGAACATCAGCGCGCTGCGCCGCACCGTGTACCGCTTGACCCACGACTTGAGCAGCCTCGAGTTGAGCCCCGAGACCGACGACAGCGGCAGCGCGGCCACGCCTTCGGAGATCCACCCGCCGTGGGTCCGCCCCGGACCGATCAACTGTGCGACGGCCTGCTTGCTGTTGTTGCCCACCAGCACCGACAACACGAGCGCGCGGCGCCGTTCCCGGTGATCAGCCGGGATACCGTAGACCGCCGCCACCGCCAGCACGTAGAAGGCGGTGGCCTCCAGGAACGCCACGGTTTCGGCCGCGGCCGCGGACAGTGCGCTCAGCGTGCCAACCCCCGGGATGGTCGCGGCTGCCCCCACGGCCATCCCGCCGGCGGTGATCATCGCCACGTAGCGCCTCTCCAGCTTGGCCAGGATGTCGGCGGGGCCACTGCGCGGGTTGGCGTCCCGGAGCCGCGACACGTACGCCTCGGCCGCCGGGCCCTGAATCCGCGAACTGCGCTCGATGACCTGCGCCAAGGCGCGCGCGGACGCCTTCGGACGACTGTCGGTGGGCTCCGGCGCCGGGCCGGCGCCGGACGTGTTCGAAGGCTTCGAAGACCGCTTTCGTCGGGGCCACATCATGTCTCTCCTGCAAATGGCGTCTCTTCAGGCTAACGCGCCTCCCGGCGGGTCGTCGGCCGCGCGCCTATTTGCCTCACCCGTAATAATGCAGTCGGGACGTCGCTGCCGGCCCGAACCGCGAACGGTCCAGGCGGGGGCATTGCGGGCAGGCCGGCGTCGTCGGGAGTGGAAACGAGGTGGGAAATTGACCACGGCGATGCCCCGGTCAGCCGGGGACACCCGGCCCGCGGGGTCCGCTTCACCCCTGGTCGGCAGGCTGCGGGGTTTTCTCGCCGGGAATTCGCCGCACTCGCAGAACCCGTGGAACGCGCTGTGGGCGATGATGATCGGCTTCTTCATGATCATGGTCGACTCGACCATCGTGGCGATCGCCAACCCCACCATCATGGCCGACCTGCGGATCGGCTACGACACCGTGGTGTGGGTCACCAGCGCTTACCTGCTGGGGTACGCCGTGGTGCTGCTGGTGGCCGGGCGACTCGGTGACCGGTTCGGCACCAAGAACCTCTACCTGATCGGCCTGGTGGTGTTCACCTTCTCCTCGGTGTGGTGTGGCCTGTCGGGCAGCGCCGCGATGCTGATCACCGCCAGGGTGGTGCAGGGGGTCGGCGCCGGGGTGCTCACCCCGCAGACCCTCTCGACGATCACCCGGATCTTCCCGCCGGAGCGCCGAGGGGTCGCGGTCAGCGTGTGGGGTGCCACCGCGGGCGTCGCCAGCCTGGTGGGGCCGCTGGCCGGCGGCGCGCTGGTCGACGGCCTGGGCTGGCAGTGGATCTTCTTCGTCAACGTTCCGGTCGGCATCCTGGGCCTGGGCCTGGCGGTGTGGCTGGTTCCGGTGCTGCCGACGCACGCGCGCCGGTTCGACGTGGTCGGCGTCGCGCTGTCCGGCGCGGGCATCTTCCTGATCGTCTTCGGCCTGCAGCAGGGCCAGGCCGCGCACTGGGAGCCCTGGATCTGGGCCCTGATCGTCGCCGGCGCCGGATGTATGACGGCCTTCGTGTACTGGCAGTCGGTCAACACCGACGAGCCGCTGATTCCGCTGGTCATCTTCGGCGACCGTGATTTCAGCCTGTGCAACCTGGGCGTGGCCATCACCTCGTTCGCCGCGACGGCGATGATGTTGCCGCTGACCTTTTATGCCCAGGCCGTCTGCGGGCTGTCCCCGACGCGCTCGGCGCTGCTGATCGCGCCGATGGCGGTGGCCAACGGTGTGCTCGCGCCGTTCGTCGGCCGGCTCGTCGACCGGTACCACCCGCGGCCCGTGCTCGGGTTCGGCTTCTCGGTGCTCGCGGTCGCGCTGACGTCGCTGTCCTTCGAGATGTCGCCGGCCACGCCGGTCTGGCGGCTCCTGCTGCTGTTCTTTGCGGTGGGCGTCGGCATGGCGTTCGTGTGGTCCCCGCTGACCGCGACGGCGACCCGTAACCTGCCGCCGGAGCTGGCCGGCGCCGGCTCCGCGGTGTACAACTCGGTGCGCCAGCTGGGTGCGGTGCTCGGCAGCGCCGGAATGGCCGCGTTCATGACCTTCCGGATCACCGCCGAGATGCCGCCGCGGCCGCCCGGGGGCGAAGGCATCGGAGGCATCGAAGGCGTCTCCCTGCAGATGCCGGCGTTCCTTCGTGACCCGTTCTCGGCCGCGATGGCGCAGTCGGTGCAGCTGCCCGCGTTCGTCGCGCTGTTCGGGGTCGTCGCGGCGCTGTTCCTGGTCGGCTCCACGCCGTGGTCGGGCAGCGGCGACCGGCGCGACAGACGAGTCGAGCCCGCCGAGGATGACTACGACGACGACGATTACGTCGAGTTCATCCTGCTTCGCGAACCCGACGTCGACGGCCCGTCGGACGTCCCGGGTGGCGCGCGCACGGAGCGGGTCCGGCGAGCGCCGCCGGCCGACGATTCGGCAGCCCGCGCCGGGCCGATCGGCTTTGCGCGCAACGGCTCTCATGTCGACGCCAACCGGCGCTTCCGGACGGTCGCTGACCTTTCTGCGGGCCCGCAGCGGTCCCGCAACGGCTCGCCGCGCGGCCGGAGCCGCCACCCCGAGCCCGGCGACGGCTCCGCTGATTACGGCCGGCACGCCTCCGGCAACTAGGTCAGTCGGCGGCCAGGGCGGGCTCGGTCAGGGCCAGGAACGCGCCGAGGTCGATCATGCCCGCGGGCGTGGCGGGCAGGTATTCGGTCAGCAGCGACGAGCGCACGATCACGGCGGCGTACTGCGCCCGGCTGATGGCGACGTTGAGCCGATTCCTGTTCAACAGGAACGAGATTCCACGCGGCACCACCTCCGCCGACGAGGCCGTCATCGAGACGAACACGACCGGCGCCTGCCCGCCCTGGAACTTGTCGACCGTTCCCACCCGGACCCCGCCGAGTCCCGCGGCGGCCAACCGCCGGCGCAGCAGTGCCACCTGCGCGTTGTAGGGCGCCAGCACCAGCACGTCGGCGGCGGTCAACTCGCGCGCGCCGTCTTCGTCGGTCCACGTCCCGCCCAGCAGTCGTTCGATCTCCGCGGCGATCGCGTCGGCCTCCTGCGGGCTGTCGGTCGAGTTGCCTTGGTGCTCAACTGAAAGCACCCGCACGCCCGGCCGACACCGGTCGAGACGACGCGCGGCGGCGCATTCGTGGGCATGCAGCCGGCCCTCGTAGGACAGCCGGGACACCGCGGCGCAGACCGCCGGGTGCATCCTGTAGGACACGTCGAGGAAGTAGCCTCGCTCGTCGGGCAGGGTGCGCCGGCCGTCCACGAGCCATTCCAGCGCCGAGGTGTCGACCGGTTCCGGATGGGTTCCCTGGCTGACCTGCGGCAGCTGCCGAGGGTCCCCGAGCAGCAGCAGGTTGGCCGCCGCGGGTGCCACGGCGATGGTGTTCGCCAGGCAGAATTGCCCCGCCTCGTCGACCACCAGCAGGTCCAGGCTTCCCCGCGGGACCCGGTTGGCGTTGGCGAAATCCCACGCCGTGCCGCCGATCACGCATCCCGCCGTGTCGGCGATGAAGGCGGCATAGTCGCCGCCGTCGATCTCCTGCCAGCGTGGCGCGGCGCGGTCGTTGCGCTTCTTGGCGACGCGCGCCGCGTCGAGTCCGGCGTCGATCACGCAATCCAGCAGGTTCTCCACGGTGGCGTGTGACTGCGCGACGACTCCGACGCGCCAGCCATGGCCGGTGACCAGTCGTTGGATCACCCGGGCGGCCGTGTGTGTCTTGCCGGTACCCGGCGGCCCGTGCACCGCCAGATACGACGAGTCCAGATCCAGCGCCGCGGCGGTCAGGTCGGCGACGGTGTCGGTGCCCCGCGGCAACGGGGCGCCGCTGCGGGTGCGGGGAGCACCCCGCAGCAGCACGTCGACCATCGCATTGCAGGGCAGCCGCGGCAGCCCGTCGGCCACGGCGGCCGCGGTCGACTCGATCGACTCCCGCAGCGCGGTCGTGGCGATGGGCGGTCCGGGGGCCAGCGCGAACGGCAGCTGCCCGAAGATGGTGCCGTCGTTGCCGACTCGCTCGACGATGACCACTTCGGTGGGTACCTTCGCGTCGTCGGCGCCCGCCACCTCGGCGCGACCGGCGGCCCGCCGATCGGGGTCGTCGGACATGCCCGGCGGTGCGGGCGGGTCGTAGAGCGCGAACACGTTGGTCGTCAGCTCGCCGCGGGCCAGCTCCCCGTGCAACCGCACCCTGCGTTGCGGCTTGCGGGCCCGCGGCGGCGTATGCCAGTCGACGACCACGGATGCATGGTCGGCGACGAACACGTCGGTGTCGTCCGACCACTCGTCGACCGGGAAGTTCAGCCGGTCGAAGTGCGACCACCAGAACGGCTTGTCCTCGCGGCGGTGGTAGCCGCGGGCGGCGGCCAGCAACGCCACCGCAGTCTGCTCGGGCGGGCGATCGCCGGCGGCGGCATCTCCGGTGAAGGCGGCCAGCGTGCGCGCCAGGCGGTCACGGTCGTCGACCGTGTTGCCTTCGGGGACGGGCTGGGCGCCGACGGGCACCACTCCGGATTCGTAGGCGCGCAGCATCAGCCAGTTGCGCAGCTGCTGGGTGGACCGGCAGTCGTAGAGGTTGTAATCCTCGATTTCCTTGAGCACGGATTCGGCCTCGTCCGCACTGCCCGCGGCGCGCAGTTCGCAATAGCGGGCGTAGGAGCTGATCGAGGCGGTGGCCGTGGTGACATCGCCCACGCGCAGCTGCGAGCCCATGTAGAGCGGCTCGAGTGCCTTGAGGCTGAACGACTCGGCGCCCACCCGAACGCTCTTGCGCACCAACGGGTACAGATCGACCAGCGTGCCGCTGCGCAAGAGTTCGTCGACCTCGTCCTCGCCCACGCCGTAGCGTCCGGCGAGACGCAGCAGCGCCGTCTTCTCATAGGGCGCGTAATGGTAGATGTGCATGTGGGGGCGGCGCTTGCGTCGCTTGGCCACCAGGGTCAGGAAGTCGGTGAACGCTCGGCGTTCGTCGAGGCGGTCGTGGGCCCACAGCGGGCGGAACTTGCCGGTGGGCCCGGCTTCCAGGACTCCGAACAGATACTCCAGGCCCCACTCGTGCCCGTCGGCGGTCCACAGCGGGTCGCCCTCGAAGTCGAAGAACAGGTCGCCGGGGTCCGGCTCGGGCAGCAGGGTCAGGGGCTGCGGGTCCACGATCTCGTACCGCGGGACACCGGTTTCGCGTTGCAGGACCTGGAGCCTGGCCTGGGCGATCAGCTTGCCCAGCGCGCCGGACGACAGATCCGGCACCGGCCCGGCGTGGCTCGCCAGTTCGACGACCGTGCCGATGCCGGCGTCGAGAAGCTTGGCGCGCTGAGGAACGCGCATCCCGGCGACCAACAGCAGGTCGTCGGTCGCGCGCAGTTGCTCCTCGCACAGCGGGCACCTCAAGCAGGCGCTGACTGTCTGGTCGTCCCAACGGACCGCGGCCCCGCCTGCGGTGTGCTCGTCGAGCAGCGCCTGCAGCCGCGCACGTTGCGAACGGTAGACGGGAAGCAGGTCGCAGACGCGATACGGCACGACGGTTCCGTCTCCGAGTTGCAGCTCGGCCGCCGGCGCCACGGGAACTCCCGAGCCGCTCAGCGCGTCGGCGTAGGCGGCGAGCTGCAGCAGCGCCGTGACCTTGGGCGAGCGGGCGAGCTTCGTGTCGACGACGCGGTAGCGCTCGCCGTCCAGGATCAAAAAGTCGGCGAAGCCGACGAACCGGCCGTCGAACATCGCGGCCTGATACACGACGGGGGCGCGCTTGGCGACGGCCTCGCGGGTGGCCTCCGCGGCAGCAGCCAGCCCGGCGACGGTGTAGGCGGGGCTGTCGACGATCGCGACCGCGGTCCCGAACTGCTCGCGCAGCCGTTGCAGCTCGCGCCGCTCGTGCTCGTTGCCGAGCGCGACGGTGCGCGCGAACAGTTCGTCCTCGACACTGACCGCGGGACCCCAGCCGAGTTTGGCGTCGAGTTCTCGCAGCAGGGCGTACTCGCAGCGCGCGGCGGCGGCCAAATCCGAGGCGCTGTAGACGATGTCTGCGCCGTTGACGAACACAGCAGTCACTGTAGGTGAGGGGTCTGACAGCGGGGCCGTTGTCGGCGGGCCCCCGGGTCAGTGGCCCGGCACGTTACCGATCAGCTCGACCGCGTTGCCGTTCCAGTGGAAGCGCACGTCGGTGTTCAGGCCGTTCAAGCCGCCCGGATAGGTCAGCGCCACGGTGTCCCCGGTGGTCTGCGCCGGGTCAATGCCGTTGAAGCCGTACGTGTCCGGGACCCCCTGCGGGATGAACTGCCCGAGATGGAACAGCACGGCCCGCGTCGTGGGGTTGACGGCGTTGGTGTTGGCCTTCACGATCACCGCCGACAGCTGAGCGCACTGGTTGTAGTTGCCGGCCAGCGGCTCGGGGTTCCACGGCTGCTGACTGCGCGGGTCACGGGGCAGTTCGGACACCACCTTCGCGATGGCCGGCGCGGCGAGGTTGACCGCGCAGGGATCCGCGGGCGTGCTGACGCCCGGCGCCGCCGCGGCCGACGTCGGGATCGGCGTCGCGGGAGCGGTGATCGACGGCGTGATGCTCGTCGGCTGCGGCGTCTTCGCGACGGTTGAGTCGCCGGACCCGCAGCCCGGCGTCGCGGCGATCAGGAGGGCGGCGGCCAGCCCGGTCAGGGGCTTGGCACGGCAGGCTAACGACCACACATCGACGCACCGTACCGTCCTCGGGCCGACCGGTGTGACAGGCGTGCCCGCGTGCCGCCGCGCTCGGCTACAGCGACCCGCCGCGCTCGGCTACGCCGAGCTTGCGGCCCCCAACTAGACTCCGTGGGCGATGAACCTCCCGGACAGCTCACCCGACGCTGCCTCACCCACCTTCGCCGACCTGCGCATTCACCCATCCGTCTTGCGTGCGCTGGCCGACGTCGGCTACGAGTCACCCACCGGCATCCAGGCCGCCACCATCCCGGCCCTGATGGCGGGCTCTGACGTCGTCGGACTGGCACAGACCGGCACCGGCAAGACGGCGGCATTCGCGATCCCGATCCTTTCCAAGATCGACGTCACCAGCAAGGCGACCCAGGCGCTGGTGCTGGCGCCCACCCGCGAGCTGGCCCTGCAGGTCGCCGAGGCGTTCAGCCGCTACGGGGCCCACCTGCCGCAGATCAACGTGCTGCCCATCTACGGCGGATCGTCCTACACCGTGCAACTGGCCGGTCTGAGGCGCGGCGCGCAGGTGGTCGTCGGCACGCCCGGCCGGGTCATCGACCATCTCGAGCGGGGAACACTGGACCTCTCGCGCGTCGACTACCTCGTGCTCGACGAGGCCGACGAGATGCTGACCATGGGGTTTGCCGAGGACGTCGAGCGCATCCTGGCCGACACCCCGGAGTACAAGCAGGTCGCCCTCTTCTCGGCGACCATGCCCCCGGCGATCCGCAAGCTCACCACCAAGTACCTGCACGACCCTTTCGAGGTCACCTCCAAGGCGAAAACCGCCACCGCCGAAAACATCTCGCAGCGTTACATCCAGGTCGCCGGTCCCCGCAAGATGGACGCCCTGACCCGTGTCCTCGAGGTCGAGCCCTTCGAGGCGATGATCGTGTTCGTCCGCACCAAGCAGGCCACCGAGGAGGTGGCCGAAAAGCTGCGGGCCCGCGGCTTCTCCGCGGCCGCCATCAACGGTGACATCGCGCAGGCGCAACGGGAGCGGACCATCGCCGCGCTGCGCGACGGCAGCCTCGACATCCTGGTCGCCACCGACGTGGCCGCGCGCGGGCTGGACGTCGAGCGGATATCGCACGTGCTCAACTACGACATCCCGCACGACACCGAGTCCTACGTCCACCGCATCGGGCGGACCGGTCGGGCGGGGCGTTCGGGGAGTGCACTGCTGTTCGTCTCGCCGCGGGAGCGCCACCTGCTCAGGGCGATCGAGAAGGCCACGCGCCAGTCGCTCACCGAGGCCGAACTGCCCACGGTCGAAGACGTCAACGCTCAGCGGGTGGCGAAGTTCGCCGACTCCATCACCGGCGCGCTGGGCGCCCCCGGCATCGAGTTGTTCCGCAAATTGGTGCAGGACTACGAACGCGAGCACGACGTTCCGATGGCGGACATCGCCGCGGCGCTGGCGGTCCAGTCCCGCGACGGCGAGGCGTTCCTCATGGCACCCGAGCCACCGGCCGAGCGCACCAGACGGCACGGCGACGACGGCCGGGACCGCGCCGAAAAGCCGCGGAACACACGCCCGTTCGCCACGTATCGCATCGCCGTGGGCAAACGGCACAAGATCGGGCCGGGCGCAATCGTGGGCGCCATCGCCAACGAGGGCGGCCTGCATCGCAGCGACTTCGGCCACATCGCCATCGGGCCCGACTTCTCGCTGGTGGAGCTGCCCGCGAAGCTGACGCGTGAGACGCTGAAAAAGCTGGACAAGACCCGCATCTCGGGGGTGTTGATCGACCTGAAGCCCGAGAGGTCGCCGGGAAAGCCGCCCGGCAAATACCGCGGCCGTGACGGCGGCAACCCGCGCGGAAAACACGCGGGATGACCCTGTCCGAGGAGATGGACGCCCAGGGCGGCCTCGAGCAGACCTCTCGCGTCGACCGGGTCGCCTCGCTGACGGGAATACGCGCGGTGGCCGCCCTCCTGGTCGTCGGCACCCACGCCGCCTACACCACCGGGAAGTACACCCACGGCTACTGGGGGCTGGTGGGCGCCCGATTGGAGGTCGGCGTGCCGATCTTCTTCGTACTGTCGGGCTACCTGCTGTTCGGCCCGTGGGTCAAGTCTGCCGCCACCGGTGTCGCCCCGCCGTCGCTGAGTCGTTATGCGCGGCACCGGGTTCGGCGCATCATGCCGGCGTATGTGATCACCGTGCTGTTCGCCTACGTGCTGTACCACTTCCGCGAGGCGGGCCCGAACCCCGGACACTCCTGGCTGGGGCTCGCGCGCAATCTCACCCTGACGCAGATCTACTGCGACGGTTACCTCGGCAAGTATCTGCACCAGGGTCTGACCCAGATGTGGAGCCTGGCGGTGGAGGCGTCGTTCTACGTGATCCTGCCGCTTCTGGCGTATGGGTTGCTGGTGCTGATCTGTCGGCGACGTTGGCAACCCCGGTTGATGCTCGGCGCCCTGGCCGCGCTGGCGCTGATCAGCCCGGCATGGCTGGTGCTGGTGCACGCCGATCACTGGTTCCCCGACGGCGCCCGGCTGTGGTTGCCCACTTACCTGGCCTGGTTTCTCGGCGGCATGGCACTGGCCGTGCTGCAGGCGATGGGGGTGCGCGGGTACGCCTTCGTGGCCATACCGCTGGCGACGATATGTTATTTCATCGTCGCGACCCCCATCGCCGGTGCGCCCACGACCTCTCCCGCCTCGCTGAACGAGGCGGTTGTCAAGACCGTGTTCTACGCCGTGATCGCCACGCTGGCCGTGGCCCCGCTGGCTCTCGGCGACCACGGGTGGTACTACCAACTGCTGGCCACCCGGCCGATGGTATGGCTGGGCGAGATCTCCTACGAGATCTTCCTCATCCACCTGATCACCATGGAGTTCGCGATGGTGTACGTGGTACGGGCGCACGTCTACACCGGCTCGATGCTGTACCTGTTCGTGGCGACAATGGTGCTCACCATCCCGCTGGCCTGGCTGCTGCACCGTTTCACGCGGGTGCGGCAGAACTAGCGGCCGGCGCCGAGCGGGGCCACCGTGGGGACGACGAACTCCTCGATCATCGCCCGCTCGTCGGCCTCGTCGCTGCCCGGAAACAGCAGCAATGACGTCAGAACCCGCACCACCCAGCGCGCCCGGCGTTGCACGACGGCGGGATCCTCCGGGCCCAGCGAGTTCACGAAGGCGGCGGCCAGCGCCGTGATCACCTCGGAGCGCCCGGCCAGCTCCCCGCCGATCGGCGGGCGGCTGGCCGCGAACCACGACGCCAGCGCGGGGCTGTCGCGGACCATCCGCAACACCGCGGTGATGCTCGCGACCAGCCGCTCGCGTGGGTCGTCGATTCCCTCGATCCGCTCCGTGACCGCGCGGCTCAACCGGTGCGTTTCGCGGTGCACATACGCCGTCCGCAGCGCCTCGCGGTTGTCGAAGTAGCGGTACAGCGTCGCGCGGGAACACCCCGCGGCAGTGGCGATTTCGCTCATCCCGATCGTGGTCGGGTCGCGCTCGGTGAAGAGCCGCTCGGCGGCGTCGAGGATCCGGTCCGCGGCCACCTCGACGCGCCGGGTCCCCAGCCAGTCGCCGGGCATCAGGATTTCACCCGGATGGGCACCGACAGCGGGCGCCGCACGTAACTGCCTCCCGCCCAGACTATTCCAGGGTAATCCACGTCGAAGTCAGGGCAGCGGTCCAGCAGCTCGGTCAGCGCAACCCGGGATTGCATGCGGGCCGCGGCCGCGCCCAGGCAGTGGTGCGCGCCGTGGCTGAAAGTGAGGATGTTGCGCGGGCGCCGGGTCACGTCGAGTTCGCCTGCGGTGGGCCCGTATTGGCGTTCGTCGCGGTTGGCCGAACCATAGAGCAGCAACGCCCTGCGCCCGGCTGGGATCGTCGTGTCACCGATCGTCACGTCGCGGGTGACCGTGCGCGCCAGACCCTGCACCGGCGAGGTGAGGCGGAGCAGCTCGTCGACCGCATCGGGGATGAGGCTCGGGTTGTCCACCAACAACTCTCGCTGGTCGGGTCGCTGGGCGAGCAGCGGCACCGATCCGCCCAGCATGCCGGTGACGGTGTCGTTGCCACCGGTGACCATCGTGAAGGTGAACGCCAAAATCGACAGGGTGCCCGAAATGTCGCCGTCGGCACCGACCCCGGCGGCGACCAGGTGGGAAATGGTGTCGTCGCCGGGCTCGGCGCGGCGCCGTTCGATGAGCCCGGTGAAGTAGGCCATCATCGACCCCACCGCATCACCGACGGTTTCCAGCGCACCCCCGACGCCGCCTTCGGCGGTGTTTGCCGCGACGATCGCCTGGGTCCAGCCGTCGAACTGCGCCCAATCCTGCTCGGGCACCCCGAGATAGTGCGCGACCACCATCGACGGCAGCGGCTTGAACAGCTCGGTGACGATGTCGCCGCCGCCGTCCGCGCGCAGCCGCTCGATGCGCTCGACGACGAACTCGCGCACCTTGGGCTCCACCGCCTCGACCTGTCGCGGCGTGAAGCCGCGTGACACCAGTTTGCGGAACTCGGTGTGCGCGGGGGGATCCTGCATCACAAACGGCGGATTATCCTGCAGTCCAATCATTTCCAGGTCGCCATAGCTGACGGTCAGCCCCTGGGCGGAGGAGAAGGTCTCGTGGTCGCGGGCCGCCGCCCAGACGTCGGCATGGCGGGACAGCACGTAGTAGTCGTCCTCGGGATGTTTGGGAGGCACGACGTGGTGAACGGGATCGTGTTCGCGCAGCGCGCGATACATCGGCCAGGGGTTCGGCCACGTCTCGGCGGTGGCGAGCTCGAACCTGACCTGAGGGCTGTGAGACATCAACGCCGTCATGTCTCATTTGTACGACAGTCTCCGCGAGATGTCAACAACCCGCCGAACGTACGGTGTGACCAAGGAGGCAACAAGCGTTCAGCGGGCCGCCGACCCCGTCGGCCGCGGGAGCCTTGACTGCGAGCCTCCCAGCGTCAAACTTGCACCAGACGCAAACTTGCGCGCCCCGCAGCTTTCGCTATTCTGGCGTGCATCGACACCTCATCACCGAAGCGTTCGGGGCACGGACTGCGCGAGCGCAAGAAACTGCAGACCCGCGACGCGCTAGCCGCAGCGGCGGCGCGGTTGGCGCTCGAACGCGGGCTCGACGCGCTGCGGGTCGAAGACATCGCCGCCGCCGCGAACGTCTCAGCGCGCACTTTCAACAATTACTTCGACAGCAAGTACGCGGCGCTGACCGCGCGCTACGTCGATCGAATGCGCCATGCCGCCCTCGCCTTGGAGGAACGCCCGGACGGCGAGCCGCTTTGGGAGGCGATCATCGAAGCTCTGCTGGAACAATGGGGCAGCTACGGTCGCGGGCACACGCAGCCGGACCGGGCGACCATCGCCGAGCTGCGGCTGATCTATGGGGCGCCGGCACTGCAAGGCGACATTCTGGCCGACGCCCTGTCCGTTGGCCACCCGTTCACCGCGGCCGTCGCAGCCCGCGTGGGGGCCGATGCGGACGGGGACCTGTACCCGCGGCTGGTGACTGCGGTCGTTACCGCCGCAACTCAGGCGGCGATCGCCACCTTCCTGGCGGCTGATCCGCCCGTCGCACTGGTACCGCTGCTGCGCCACGCCCTCACCGAAGTCGCCGCCGGTCTGCCTGAGCCGAAGCGAACCGATACCGCATGACCGAGGTGGCCCCGGCTTTCCTCGCACCGGTGAACTGCCGACACGGGGCGCCGATCTGGAGCGAAAAATGAAGCGCGACGGGCTCAAATGGCTGACCGACCCGGGAGCAGGAGATCACCAGTGACAGATGCGAGTGAGCTCGGAATGATCCAGGAGGTCGCTGAACGCTGGGGCAAACTCCTCGGGCAGTGCTCCCCGATGCATATCCCCGACGGCGCCGCCGACCTACCGCTACACGTGACTCACTGGGGTGACACCGGGCCGGACGTCTTACTGGTCCACGGTGGCGTCCAGGGCGGCATCGGTGGCGGCCCGGCCAATTTCGGCGGGCAGCGACCGCTGGCCGATCAGGGATGGCGGCTTAAATTGGTCGACCGCCCCGGCTTTGGGGCCAGCCCGTCGCGCGGGCCTGACAACATGCAGACCGACGCCGAACTGATCGCCGGACTTCTGGGCGACCGCAGCCACCTAATCGGCCACTCGTTTGGCGGTGCCGTGGCGCTGCTCGCAGCGGCCCAGCGTCCCGCAGCGGTCGCCTCGCTGATCCTGATCGAGCCGGCGCTACAGGCGATGGTCGCCGCCGACACCGAAAGTATGGCCGCCCCCGATGTCCAGGAGGGGACCCGGATCGTGGTGGATGCGCTGCTCGAATCCGAGACGCCGGCCGAGTTCGCCCGGTCTTTCGCGCAGCGTCTCGGCAACGGCGCGGCCGAGGGGCCCAACCCGTCTGCGGCAATGCTGGAAGTGGACCCCGCACGCGCCCACGGCCTTGGCTGCTCGCTGCTGCAGGCACAGATGGCGACGCCAGAAGTGTTGACGAGGGCAGCCAAGACCGTCGTCGACGCGCAGCTTGCGGTGTTGGTGATATCCGGAGGGTACACACCGAACCAGGATTCGGTCGGGCGGGCGCTGGCGCGTTTGCTGGCAGGCCGTCACGTCATCGTTCGTTCACCGAATCACTTTGTACAGGAAGAGAACCCAGACGAATTCAACGAGGTCGTCGACGCCTTCATGCGGGACAGCGACGGCGCGCACTAAGCCGGTTGGCGTTGCCGCTCCGATCTGCCGCCACCTGGGCGAATCGATCGAAGCCGCCCGGGCACCGCGGTCACCGCGCTGGCTGTCAGGCACTGCATCAAGGACCAAACCGATTGGGGCCCTCTATCCGAAGACGGCCAGCTCCATGCCTTTGTCGAGCGGCAGGGAAGTGCTGACGTAACCGTTCTCGGGGGTGTGAATGTAGTTGAGGTAGCTTCGCTTCGGGTCGAGGTTGACGTTGTCACCGAGGATGAGTGCGCCGGGCGCCAGGACCGGCTCGAGGATTTTGACGACCTCCAGGTCGAGATCGGGCCAGCCGTCGAGTAACACGAACTGCACCGGGCCTTCGATTGTGGTGAGGGTGCTGCGGGCGTCGCCTTCCAGGATGGTGATCAGGTCAGCGACCCCGGCTTCGGCAAACGTTGCGCGGGCCGCCGCCAGCTTGCGAGAGCTCATCTCGGTGGTGACGATGTGTCCGGTTCCGTTGTCGCGGACGGCGGCTGCCAGGTGCAGTGTCGAGATCCCGTACGACATGCCGTATTCCACGATCGTCGTCGGTTTGACCGCACGAACGAGGCTGTAGAGCAGTCGGCCCGATTCGGGGGCTACGGACAGGTAGTAGTCCTGGCACGCGTCGGCCCGTTCGTCGATCGGGTAGTCAGTAGGAGACATGCCCTGTCGGCGCTTGCTATCCAGCTGCGCATTGGCGAATAGGCGAGTGATGATCGAGGCGTATTGAGGTTGATTGAGGGTCGCAGTCACCCCGCTAGACTAGACGCACCGTTGCGTATTGTCTAGAAAGGCATGGTGTTAGGTGAGCAGTGTGTCCGATATCCCATCGCATCGCGGCAACCGGCACGGGCGCAGTGAGGCCGCACGTGCGGCCGTTCTTCGCGCCGCCGACGACCTACTCGTGGAGAAAGGCTTCATGGCAGTGACCGTCGAGGGCATCGCCAAGGCGGCCGGAGTGGCAAAACAAACCGTCTACCGCTGGTGGAACTCCAAAACCGAGGTCTTGATGGATGCCTTCCTCGAAGACGCGGCCGCCGACCTTGAACCGCCCGACACCGGCACTCTCGAGACTGATCTGCGCGCACACTTGCGCTCCACAGCAGCATTCCTCACCGTCGACGACGCCGGCGCCGTGTATCGCGCACTCGTGGGTCAGGCGCAACACGATCCGGAGCTTGCCAACACATTTCGAGCCCGCTACCTCAGCGATCAGCGAAGTCGAGACCAAAAGCCGTTCGAACGTGCAATCTCTCGCGGTGAGTTATCACCCGACACCGATATGCCCGCGCTGGCGGAGAAGCTCGTGGGGCCCATGCACTATCGGGTAATCGTGACGGGTGAACCGATCGATGACACCTTCATCGACGCCGTTATCGATGACGTCCTGTCGATATGCCATCTTCGGTGGACGCCGGATGCGCCACCGCCGGAGACGCGCACTGCACCAGCACCCGATGGCAAACCCAGGCGTCAGTGCTAGTTAAGAATCGCTAGTTAAGAATCGCCCCGGCATGCCCGGAGATGCTCTTCACCACGCCGTTTGGCAACGTCCAGCAAGCGCGCTCAGATGGCCGCGCCCGGGTTCAGGATGCCCTGCGGGTCCAGCGCAGCCTTGATGCGGCGGTTGAGGTCCATCACCTCGGGGCCCAGGTAGCCGGCCAGCCACGGCCGCTTCAACCGGCCGACGCCGTGTTCGCCGGTGATGGTGCCGCCGAGGCCGACGGCCAGATCCATGATCTCGCCGAAGGCGAGGTGGGCACGCGCGGTCATGGCGGCGTCGGCGGGGTCGTACACGATCAGCGGGTGGGTGTTGCCGTCGCCGGCGTGCGCGATCACCGAGATCATCAGGTCGCGCGCTGCCGCGATCCGTGCGATCCCGGTGACCAGCGCGCCCAGGGCCGGAAGCGGGACCCCGACGTCTTCGAGCAGTAGCGACCCCTTGGTCTCGACGGCGGGAATGCAGAACCGGCGGGCCGCGACAAATGCTTCGCCCTCGTCGGGATCGTCGGTCGCAAACACCTCGGTGGCGCCGTTTTCGGCGAACACCGCGGCCATCACCTCGGCATCGTCGCTGCCGGCCCGGCCGCGCTCGTCCGAGCCGGCCACCAGCATCGCCGCGGCCGAACGGTCCAGGTCCATGTGCAGGGTGTCCTCGACGGCGTTGATCGCCACCGAATCCATGAACTCCAGCATCGAGGGCCGAAGCCGGGCGGTGACGCCGAGCACCGCCTCGACCGCAGCCTCGACCGAGGCGAAGCCGGCCACCACGATGCTGGACGCGTTCTGCTTGGGTACGAGCCGCAACGTCACCTCGGTGACGACGCCCAGCGTGCCTTCACTGCCGACGAACAGCTTGGTCAGCGACAGGCCTGCGACGTCCTTGAGCCGCGGGCCGCCCAGCCGCACCGCGGTGCCGTCGGCCAGCACCACCTGCATGCCCAGCACGTAATCGGTGGTGACGCCGTACTTCACGCAGCACAATCCGCCGGCGTTGGTGGCGATGTTGCCCCCGATGCTGCAGATCTCGTACGACGACGGGTCCGGCGGGTACCAGAGGCCGTGCTCGGCGGCAGCTTTCTTCACCTCGGCGTTGAACAGCCCGGGCTGGCACACGGCGGTCCGGGTCACGGGGTCGACGGAGATGTCACGCATCTTCTCCGTGGACAGCACGATCCCGTTGTCCAGCGCGGTCGCCCCGCCGGACAGGCCGCTGCCGGCCCCCCGCGGCACCACCGGGACGCCGTTGGCGGTGGCCCAGCGCAGCACGGTCTGCACGTCCTCGGTGCGCCGCGGCCGGACCACGGCCAGCGGCTTGCCGGCCGACGGGTCGAGCGCGCGGTCCTGCCGGTAACCCTCGGTCACGGTCGGATCGGTGACCACCATCCCGGCGGGCAGCGCGGCGATCAGACTTGCCAGCGGATCAGGGTTCACGCGCCGATCCTACGGTTGTCCGGCCACCTCCGGGGCCCCGTCGAGCTCGCGCAGCGAGGGCAGCGCGCACGCAACGGCGCCGACCACCAGGATGGGCACCGCCAGCGTCAGGAAGGTGGCCTCGAGCCCGGCGGCGTCGGCCAGCGGGCCGGCGACCAGCAAGCCGAGCGGGCCCGCCGCGTAGGTCAGTCCCGTCATCACCCCGACCACCCGGCCGCGCAGGTGGCGCGGCGCGCGGGTCTGCATGACGTAGTTGTAGATCGGCTGGATCGGCCCGTAGACCAGTCCGGTCACCGCGCACAGCACGAGGATGACCGGCAGCGGCGGCAGGAAGGCGATGCCGGTCGTCGCGGCGCCGAAGGTCAGGGTGGCGGTCAGCACGGCCGTGCGCCGCCGCGTGCGGTTCGAGAGCACGGCGTAGCCGAGCGCGCCCGCCACGCCGCCGACCCCGAGCGCCATCAGCGCCCAGCCCAGCTGGGCGGGCTGGTGATGGTCGCTGAAGTACTTGGGAAACAGCACGCTCTCCATCGGCAGATACAGCGCGGTGACGACCAGGTCGATCAGGCCGAGCGTGCGCAGCACCCGCAGGTTCCAGACGAACCGGACGCCCTCGGCGATCCCGGACGCCAAGCCCTCGGGCCGGGTCGCGTGGTGCGGCCTGCCGGCGCCCTCGAGCCGCAACGCCGCGATGCCGAGGAAGGAGAACCCGAAGCACCCCGCCGTGACCCACATGGTGTTGACGCCGCCCACGGTGGCGATCATCAGCCCGCCGATGCCCGGGCCCAGGATGTACGCGAGGTTGAGGATCGCCTCGTAGACGCTGTTGGTGCGGTCCAGCGACCAGCCGGCGCGGGCGGCGGCCTCCGGCAGCATCGACTGGCGCGCCGTGGCCCCGGCGGGATCGAACGCGGCCGAGAAGAACGCCAGGACGGCGAGCCCGGCGACGTTGACGGCGTGGCCACCGAGGAACCAGGCGAGCAGCGGGACGGCGGCCACGGCCAGCCCCGACAGGGAGTCGGAGACCAGCGACACCGGGCGGCGCCCGAAGAAGTCGACGGCCGTACCGGCCACCAGCGTGGAGATCACCAACGGCACGGTCATGGCGGCGGCCACGATGGACGCGTCGCGCGCGCTGCCGTCGTGCTGCAGGGCCAGCCACGGGAACGCGACGAGCGAAATGCCGGTGCCCCCGGTCGCCGTCATCGTGGCGAACAGGATCAGAAACGCCGGACCGCGGCTGCTGTTTGTCATCGGAGGTCGCGGCTGAATGTAGCGCCAGAGGACGTCGGGAGCCACCGGATTTCGTCGCGGCCACCGCCGGAATGCAGGATGTTCATGTGCTCGCCCACCCGAACACCGGCTGGCCCTTCGGGTCGCCGGTGGGTCCCGGAACCGGATGGCCGGGCGACCCCGCCACGCCGCAGACCCCGGTGGCGGGCGACGCTGCGCGGGTGGCCGCGCTGGCCGCCGAGGCCGGATCCATCCCCGAGCTCGACGCCCTGGTCAGTGTCTGCCGGGCCTGCCCGCGGCTGGTTCAGTGGCGCGAGGACGTCGCCGTCGTCAAGCGCCGCGCGTTTGCCGACCAGCCGTACTGGGGACGCCCGGTGCCGGGCTGGGGGTCGGAGCGGCCGCGGCTGCTGATCGTGGGGCTCGCGCCGGCCGCGCACGGCGCCAACCGGACCGGGCGGATGTTCACCGGCGACCGCTCCGGCGATCAGCTGTATGCGGCGCTGCATCGTGCCGGGCTGGTGAACCAGCCGACCAGTGTGGACGCCGCGGACGGCTTGCGTGCCAATAAGATCCGGATCGTCGCGCCGGTGCGTTGCGCGCCCCCGGCCAATGCCCCTACGCCGGCGGAGCGCGACACGTGCCGGCCGTGGCTGGACGCCGAATGGCGGCTGGTGTCCGACCATGTCCGCGTCATCGTGGCCTTGGGCGGTTTCGCCTGGCAGCTGGCGCTGCAACTGCCCGGGGCCCCGGGGGTGCCGAGGCCGCGTTTCGGACACGGCGTCGTCGCGGAGCTGAGCTCGGGGGTGCGGTTGCTCGGCTGCTACCACCCGAGCCAGCAAAATATGTTCACCGGTAGGTTGACTCCGATGATGCTCGACGACATCTTCAGCAACGCGAGGAAGCTGGCAGAGATCTAGTGACTGACGTTTTGGTTTCCGGCGCCAGTGTGGCCGGTCTCACAGCGGCGTATTGGCTTTCCCACCACGGCTATTCGGTGACCGTGGTCGAACGCCATCCCGGGATCCGGCCCGGCGGTCAGGCGATCGACGTGCGCGGTCCGGCGCTGGTGGTGCTCGAGCGCATGTGGTTGCGGGCGGCCGCCGACCATCTCAGGACACGCATGCGGGGTTCCTCCGTCGTGGACGGCGAGGGCAACGAGCTGTCCCAGGACACCGAATCCACACCTACCGGCGGTCTGATCGCCGGCCCGGACATCGAGCTCCTGCGCGACGACCTCGTCGAATTGCTCTATCAGGCAACGCAATTGAAAGTCAATTTCATCTTCGGCGACAGCATCGTGGCGCTGCACGACGAGGGCAGCTCGGTCGGTGTCACGTTCGAGCGCGCCGCCGCGCGCAACTTCGACCTGGTGATCGGCGCCGACGGGCTGCACTCCAACGTGCGCCGGCTGGTCTTCGGCCCCGAGGAGCAGTTCATCGAGCGGTTGGGGACGCATGCCGCGATCTTCACCGTGCCCAACTTCTTGGACCTCGACTACTGGCAGACCTGGCATTACGGGGACTCCACCATGGCCGGTGTCTACAGCGCCCGCAACAACACCGAGGCGCGGGCCATGCTGGGCTTCATGGATCCCGACCTGCACATCGACTACCGCGACACCGAAGCGCAGTTCGCCGAGTTGGAGCGGCGGATGGCCGGCGATGGCTGGGTGCGGCCGCAGCTGCTGCAGTACATGCGTTCGGCGCCGGACTTCTACTTCGACGAGATGGCGCAGATCAAGATGGAGCGCTGGTGGCAGGGCAGGGTGGTGCTGGTCGGCGACGCCGGTTACTGCTGCTCGCCCCTGTCGGGACAGGGGACCAGCGTCGCGCTGCTCGGCGCCTACATCCTCGCCGGCGAGCTCGCTGCGGCCACCCAGGACGGCGAAGTCGACCACCGACTCGGCTTCATCAATTACCAGCAGGCTTTCCAGGACTATGTGAACCGCAACCAGTGGCTGGTCGTCGACAACATCCCGGGCGGCGCGCCGATCCCCCAGGAGGTGTTCGAGCGCATCGTGCAATCGATCACCATCAAGGACTACTGAGCACCGGGAACGTTCCCGCGACACCGGGTGTTGAGTAGGGCGTGCGTCTTTCCGTTCTTGATCTCGTCCCGGTGCGCACGGACCAGACGACCGGCGACGCGCTGGCGGCCACCGTGCAGCTGGCGCAGGCCGCGGACCGGCTGGGCTTCACCCGCTACTGGGTCGCCGAGCACCACAACATGCCGTCAGTCGGTGCCACCAGCCCGCCGGTCCTGATCGCATATCTGGCCGCGCAGACCTCGCAGCTGCGGCTCGGGTCGGGTGGTGTGATGTTGCCCAACCACGCGCCGCTTGCGGTCGCCGAGCAGTTCGCCCTGCTGGAGGCCGCCGCTCCCGGCCGGATCGACCTGGGCATCGGCCGGGCGCCCGGCTCCGACCCGGTGACGTCGTACGCGCTGCGGGGGACACGGGACGATCGGGACATCGAGAACTTCCCCGAATACCTCGACGATGTGGCGGCGCTGATGAGCGCGCGCGGCGTGGTGGTACCGCTGCGTTCGGGGGAATACCGGCTCAAGGCCACCCCCGCCGCCGCCGGCGAACCGCGGTTGTGGCTGCTGGGCTCGTCGATGTACTCCGCGCATCTGGCGGCCGCCAAGGGTCTGCCATACGTGTTCGCTCACCACTTCTCCGGCAGGGGCACCGAGGAGGCACTCAGCCTCTACCGGTCGCGGTTCAAACCCAGCGCGCATACCCCCGAGCCCGTGACGTTCCTGACGGTGAACGCCGCGGTGGCCGAGACGCGGGACGAGGCGACCGCGCTGATGTTGCCCAACCTGCAGATGATGGCGCGGCTGCGCACCGGGCAGCCGCTCGGGCCGCTGCCGTTGGTCGAGGAGGCCGACGGCGCCGGGCTCACTCCGGAGCAGCAGCGCATCGTCGAGGAAGGGCTGCGGCGCGCCGTACTTGGTTCGCCCGCTGAGGCCGCCGACCAGCTGCGCGCGCTGGCCGAACAGTTCGATGTCGATGAGGTGATGGTGCACCCGGTCGCGTCGGCCCACCGCGGCACGGATCCTCGGACCGCGCCGGCGCGGGTGGCGACCCTGGAACTGCTGGCCAAGGAGTTGTTCTGACGGATCAGTCGACGACCCCGACGTGCGACCAACTGGTTCCATGGTGCCGGGCCCGACCGGCGATCCACACTTCGAGCTCGTCCGCGGGCAGCGGCGGGCTGTGCACGAAACCCTGAGTGATGGTGCAGCCGTACCGGCGCAGGGCGTTCAGCGTGATCTCGTCTTCGACCCCTTCGGCGACGAGGTCGGCACCCAAGCTGTGTGCCAGCGCCACGGTGGACCGCACGATCGCGACGGAGCGCGGATCGTGGGCCAGGCGGGCCACGAAGACCCGGTCGAGCTTGAGCTCGTCGACGGACACGTCCTGCAGGCGCGCCAGCGACGACCAGCCGGTGCCGTAATCGTCGAGCGAGATGCGGAGCCCGAGGCGCTGCAACTCGGCCACTGTGTTCCGCGACCGCACCGAGTCGACCAGCGCGCTCTCGGTGATCTCGACGATCAGCGCGTCGGAGGGCAGCCGCTGCGACCGCAGCAGCCGCTCGATGGTGCCCACCAATTCGAGATCGAGCAGGTTGGTCGTCGAGAGGTTCACCGCGACGGCCAGGGTCAACCCCTGCTCTCGCCAGATCCGAAGTTGTTGCAGGGCAAGCGTGAACGTGCGGTTCGCGATTTTGCGCATCAGCCCCGCGCGTTCGGCGGCGGGCAGGAACTCCTCGGGTGACAACAGCCCGCGGGTGGGATGCTGCCAGCGCAGCAGCGCCTCTACGCTGTGTACGCTGCCGTCGAGCGCGTTGACCTTGGGCTGGTAGTACAGCGTCAGCTCGTCGCCGTTCAACAGCGCGGCGCGGATCTCCTCGACGACATTCGGGTCGTTGTCCCGGTAGGTCTCGAACGTCGAGTCGTACACGGCGATCTTGCTTTTGACCGATTCGGCCTGGGGGATCGCCGTCTCGGCGCGGGTGAGCAACTCCTGCGGGTGGTCGCAGTGGTCGGGGCACAGCGCGATGGCGATGCGAGCGTCGACCTGCAGGGTGATCGGATCCAGCGCGAACGGTTCACTGAGGGCCTCGAGCAGACGGCCGGCCTGGGCGCGCGCGGTGATGAGGTCGGATCCCTCCGCCAGCAGGACCGCGAACTCGTCGTCGCTGACGCGGGCGAGCAGATCCTCGTCGCGGACGGTCTTGGCGAGCCGCTTCGCGATGTTGCGCAGCAGCTCGTCGCCGAAGCGTTGACCGACCGAGTCGTTGATCTCCCGGAACTCGTGGAGCGTGAGCAACAGCAGCGCCTGGCGTGCCGACGCCGCCGGCGCGCAGTCCGACGAGGCGGTCAGCGCGGTCGCCAGGGAGCGCCGGTTCGGCAATCCGGTCACGTCGTCGGTCATGGCGTGTTTGTGGTTCTCGGCCAAGACGCTGATGTCACGGAAGGTGACGGAGAAACGTGCGGCGGTTGCGACCAGACTCAGCGCCGCCAGGGTCGCGGCCAGCCGCGAGTCGTGGGCCAGAACCACGACCCCCAGCGCCACCACGGTGCAGGCGATCGGCTTGACGTACGGCTCGATTCCCTGTCCCTGCTTGGCCGGCACCGACGACGATCGGGCCCAGCTGGCGCTGGCCACCAGCAGCGACGACAGGGGCCACAGGGCGTCCAGTGTGGAGCCGACACGGTAGGAACCGGCCGAGGTCTCGAAAAGATAGGCCGTGTCGGCCACCGCGAACAGGGCCAGGCCCGCTACCAGAAACAACCAGCGAAAGTTGTTGCGCCAGCCGATGATCGGCATGATGCCGGCGGCCAGGGTGAGCAGGATGAGATCGCCCCACGGATAGACCAGGCCCACGAGGACGGTCGCCGGGGCGCGGGTGGCGGCGGCGTGGAACGGCCCGGCCCGCAGCGCCGCCGCCACCGCGGCCACGGTCAGCGCGCAGACCAGGCAATCCAGTCGGAGGGGTACCGGCACCCGCTTGAGCCGGGCCCGCATCAGCAGCACCAGTCCGGCGTAGACGAACGGGTAGTAGGCCAGGTATTCCGGATCGGCGACCGAGGGGGACTGCCCCGCCGGCACACGCAGCGCGTAGACCACGTCGCCCATGGCCGACAACGCCATCCCGGCGGCGATCAGTGCCCAGGCCGACCGGTCCTCGACGACGCGATACGCGCGCAGGCCGATCAACGCGGCGGCCGAGAGATTCAGCGCCGGATAAAGAGCGCTCGACAGCACGCTGTGGCCGGCGTCCGGGTCCAGGATGCTCAAGGCGGTATACGCGGTGACGCCGAATGCCAAGGCCACCAGCGCAACCTGGACCGACGACGGCGGCCAGCGAGCGGTGGTGGACGCTTCGGCGCTCTGGTCCCGAGACGGCGCGGCGGCGCCGGCGATCAGCGCCGGCGTGGCGACCGCGGAGGCCCCGGGAAGCGTCAGCGCATCGGTCGAGTCGTCGGACGGGGAGAATGGTGCGTCGGGCACGAAGCTGCGGATGCATTGGCCGCCTTCGCGTTTGGCGGCATACATGGCCAGGTCGGCATGCCGCAGGAGCTGATCGACGGTGCAATCCGACGCGGGGCCGGCCGCCGTCAGACCGATGCTCGGCCGCGCTTCCACGGGCACCCCGTCGATCACCACAGCCGCGTTGAACGCGTCGAGGATGCGCTGCGCTACCGCCTGCGCTTCCTCGACCGAACCCTCGACCAGCACCGCGAATTCGTCTCCGCCGAGGCGCGCGACAATGCCGGATCCCTTCAGCGAGGCGCTGAGCCGCTCGGCCACCCGGATCAGCAGCTCGTCGCCGGCCGGATGGCCCAGCGCGTCGTTGACCGATTTGAAGTTGTCGAGGTCGAGGCACAGGACCGCAATCGGTGCCGCGTCGTCACCCCGCCGGGCGACCCCCTGTTCCAGCCGATGCAGGAACTGTGCCCGATTGGGCAGCCCGGTCAGGCTGTCGCGGAACGCTTCTCGCGCCACTTCGGCCAGCAGGGCCTGGTTTTCGACGAGCACCACGAATTGTCGCAGCAGCACCGCGGCCACCAGGATGCCCAGCAGCGCCGCCATCACGCTGTGCTGCGTCCGGGCCACGTTGTGTACCCACCCGAGCACGGCGGCGACCAGCAGCGGCAGGTAGGGCAGCCACATCCGGATGCGAAACCTCATGACGTCCCGGGGCGCAACCATGGGCTTCTCGGTGACACTCGCGATGGCGGCCACCGCCATCAGGCCCAGCCCGGCCACCCGCCCCAGGTCGGCCAGCGCGCCGGCGTGATAGCTGCCCAACCCCGTCTCGAACACCACGGTGATGTCGGCGACGGCGATCAACGTGGCGCCGGCGGCCAACAGGCCCCGGCTCGGAAGGTCACCGGGTCGGACCCGCGACAACATCAGAAGACCCGTCGTCATGATGACGACGTCGGCGAATACCTGGGCGAGCGTGGGCAGCCGCGAACCCGTGTTCTCGCCCAGTTGCTTCTCGATGACGAAGACCCACGAGATCACGAAGAGCGAGGTCGCCAGGATGAGGCCGTCGAGGACCAGACGCCGGGGGCTATGGCGAGACACATGGGATAAGAGGGTCAAGGACATCATGACGCCGACCGGGTACACGAGCAGCGTCACCTCGGCCGTTGCCGGATGTACCGCGTGTTCGAGTTGCGGCCGGACGTCGTAGACGGCCCAGATGACCTCGCCGACCGCCCAGCCCAGGAGGGCCGTCGTCAGGGACAGCCAGCCGATTCTGCGGCGCAGATCGCCGCGGCGGGCGGCGTAGCCGGCGCACACCGCCGCGAATATCAGGCACAGCACCGACACCGCCTCGTCGACCGGCAGGGTCGCATACGCGCCGCGCAACCCGAAAATCGTCGAGGCGACCACGCACGCGGCCGCCAGGCCGTACACGCCGGCGATCAGCCAAACCACGGGGGCGGGCAGTCCCAACCGCCGCCACGGATTGCCCGTCCAGCGTGTCATAGCCGCTCCAGCCGATTCCGCCCCGCTGTGATTTTATATGCGCGTTATGGCGCGCTGCTCGCATTAAACCGCTTTTGCCGTCCCGGGTTGGCGGATTCGCGGCGGGTCGCCCGATTAGTGCGGTGTCAGCGCAAAGATCGATATGGGCCGCGACGTCCGGTCTTGGTAATTGCTGTAGCGGTTGGCGTTGTTCTGGTTCACAACCGCCCACAACCGCGGGTAGTCGGCATCACCGGGGCTGACCTGCCGCGCCGTCACCGCGAACCGTCTGGGGCCGACGTTGATCTCGCAGTCCGGGTGCTTGCGCAGGTTGTGGTACCAAGCGGGGTTGGTGTCGGCGCCCGCCTTGGAGGCAACGATCAGATACGAGTCCCCGTCTTTGGCATAGGTCAGCGTCGTGGTGCGCGGCCGACCCGTCTTAGCCCCGGTCGTGTGCAGCAGCAGGCTCGGGGGCATCCCCGGGATCCGGTGCCCGATCCGGCCGTTCGTCTTCTGGTAGATCGTGTCGTGGATGCGCAGCATCGGTATCAGCGCGAATTGCTCGAACGAACTCGAAATGCCCATAGCTCAGTCTTGCTGATTCGCATCGATCCGGGTGAGGGCCTCCCTGAGGAGCCGCCCGGTCGATTCCCGGTCGGGGTCGCGGCGCAGCAGCATCCCCCTGGCGACCGAGAGCTTGTCGCCCGTGCGCCGCGGCAGCACATGCAGATGGATGTGGAAGACCGTCTGGAAGGCCGCACGGCCGTCGTTGATCGCCAGGTTGGTCGCGTCGGCCAGTTCCGTGGCACGCGCGGCCTGCGCGATGCGCTGGCCGACGGTCGCCATACCCGCCAGCGTCTCGGCCGGGGTGTCGGTGAGGTCGGCGCTGTGCCGCTTCGGGATCACCAGGGTGTGGCCCCGGGTGAACGGCCGGATGTCGAGAATCGCGAGGTAGTCGTCGTCTTCGTAGATCCGGATGGCCGGCGCCTGGCCGGCGACGATCGCGCAAAACACGCAGGACATGTCGCCCACGGTACTGGTCGGTCGGTTGTGGGTGGCCCCGGACCAGTCAGGGCCCGGACCCGCGGGAAAGTTACGCTGCGGCGGTGAAAGATCTCGCCTTCGCCGGCGCCGCGGCACAGGCGCGGATGCTGGCCGACGGCACCGTGACCGCACCGGATTTGCTCGAGGTCTACCTGGACCGGATCGCGCGCCTCGACAGCGAGCTGCGTTGTTACCGGGTGGTGCTGGCCGACAGCGCACGGTACGAGGCCGCGGTGGCGCAGGATCGCCTGGATGCCGGCGAGCGGCGGCCCCTGCTCGGCGTACCGATCGCGATCAAAGACGATGTCGACGTCGCCGGCCAGGTGACGACCTACGGCAGCGGGGGGCACCGGCCCGCCGTGACCGACGACGCGGAAGTCGTCCGGCGACTTCGCGCCGCGGGCGCGGTCGTCCTCGGCAAAACCAATGTGCCCGAGCTGATGATGATGCCGTACACCGAGTCCCTCACCTTCGGCGCCACCCGCAACCCGTGGAACCCGCGACGCACCCCGGGCGGCAGCAGCGGCGGCAGCGCCGCCGCGGTGGCTGCGGGCCTTGCGCCGCTGGCGCTGGGTTCCGACGGCGGCGGCTCCATCCGCATCCCGGCGACCTGGTGTGGCTTGTTCGGCCTGAAACCGCAGCGCGATCGCGTGTCGCTGGAGCCCCACGACGACGCCTGGTATGGCCTGAGCGTCAACGGGCCGATCGCAAGGTCCGTCCGGGACGCCGCGCTGTTCCTGGACGCGACCTCGTCGGTGCCGGGCCCCGAGGGCGAGTTCGTTTCCGCAGCGGCCCGCGATCCGGGCCGGCTGCGAATCGCGTTGAGCACCAAAGTTCCCACACCGCTGCCCGTGCGGGTCGGCAGGGAGGAGCTGGCGGCGGTCGACCAGGCCGGCATGTTGCTGCGGGAGCTGGGCCACGAGGTTGTGCGACGCGATCCCGAGTATCCAGCGGCGGCGATCTTCGCGAACTACCTGCCGCGATACCTGCGCGGCATCAGCGACGACGCCGATGCACAAGCCCACCCGGAGCGTTTGGAACCGCGCACCCGCAACCTGGCGCGCCTGGGATCCTTCTTCTCCGACCGGCGGATGGCGGCCGTGCGCGCCGCCGAGCCGGCGGTCAGCGCCCGGATCCAGTCGATCTTCGACGACGTCGACGTAGTGATCACCCCGGGCAACGCGTCGGGCCCGTCCCGCATCGGCGCCTACCAACGCCGAGGTGCGGTGTCGACGCTGTTGCTGGTCGCGCAGGCCGTTCCCTACCAACAGATCTGGAATCTGACGGGGCAGCCGGCCGCCGTGGTGCCATGGGATTTCGACGGCGACGGGCTGCCCTTGTCGGTGCAGCTCGTCGGCCGCCCCTACGACGAGGCGACGCTGCTCTCGTTGTCCGCTCAGATCGAGACGGCGCGCCCGTGGTCCCACCGGCGCCCGCCGGTTTCATGACGCGCCCGGCTACGCCGCGCTCGCGATCGCCGCGGTGATTCGCGGCGACCCGCTTCGCCCGGCTACGCCGCGCTCGCGATCGCCGCGCGCCAGGCTTGTAGCTTCGTCTCTAGGCGCACGGCGTGGGCCGGGCTCGTCGACGGCAGCCGCTCGTAGCGGACCCCTTCGACCGCATGCGCCAGCCTGCGGTACAACTCGGCGGCCTTCGCCCCGTTGAAATAGACCCGAGTGATCCGGGGGAACTCAGCGAAGAGTCGTTGAAAATCGTTGACTGCCAATTCGTTCGGGTCGATCCGCGCGTCAGCGCTGCCGACGCGCCGGCATTCGCGCACCACGTCCCAAAGGGCGACACCATGCGAGCGCAGTGCGCTCAGCCGTGCGTCGTACGGTGCGTCCGGGCAGAATCCGAAGAGCTCACCGGCTATCGGCCAGAAGGCATTTCGTGGGTTGGCGTAGTACTGGCGCACGGTCAGCGATTGCGTGCTGGGAAACGAGCCGAGGAACAGCAAGCGGGCATGGTCGTCGACCACCGGCGGGAAGCCCTGCAGCAGCGGTGTGCTCATCGCCCCCCATCATCGCCTGCCCGCGTTGTACGTTGTCGTCGTGGAGGGCCACGGCGCCGCTGGGGGCGATCAAGACATCGACGATCTGCTGGAGGGGCTCGAAGGCGCCGCGCGCACCGAGCGGGCCGAGCTGGTGCGCTGGCTGCTCGGGCAGGGCGTCACCGCCGACGAGATCCGGTCGACCAGCCCGCCGCTGCTGCTGGCCACCCGCCACCTCATCGGCGACGACGGCACGTACGTGTCCACCCGGGAGATCAGCGAGACGCACGGCATCGACCTGACGCTGCTGCAACGGGTGCAGCGCGCCATCGGACTGGTCCGCGTCGACGACCCCGACGCGGTCGTGCACATGCGCGCCGACGGTGAAGCCGCGGCGCACGCGCAGCAGTTCGTCGAGCTGGGCCTCGACCCCGATCAGCTGGTGCTGGTGGTCCGGGTGCTCGCCGAAGGGTTGTCCCGCGCCGCCGAGGTCATGCGGTACACGGCGCTGTCGGCCATCATGCGGCCCGGCGCCAGCGAGGTGGAAATCGCCAAGAGCTCAAAGGAATTGGTGGGCCGCATCGCACCGATGCTGGGTCCGATGATTCAGGACATGCTCTTCATGCAGCTGCGCCACATGATGGAGACCGAAGCGATCAACGCGGCGGAGCGGGCCGCCGGCAAGCCCCTGCCCGGCGCGCGGGAGGTCACCGTCGGCTTCGCCGACCTCGTCGGCTTCACCCGGATGGGCGAGGCGGTGTCGGCCGAGGAGCTGGGCCAGGTGGCCAACCGGCTGGCCGACCTCGCCCGCGACGTGACCGTTCCGCCTGTGCGGTTCATCAAGACGATCGGCGACGCGGTGATGTTCGTGTGCCCCGAACCCGTGCCGCTGTTGGACGTTCTGCTGAAACTTGTCGACGCCGTGGACACTGACAACGAGTTCCCCCGGTTGCGGGCGGGTGTTGCCTCCGGGATGGCGGTCAGCCGGGCCGGTGACTGGTTCGGCAGCCCGGTCAACGTGGCGAGCCGGGTCACCGACGTCGCGCGTCCGGGCGCCGTGCTGGTCGCGGACTCGGTGTGGGAGACCATCGACGGCAGCGGCGAGTTTCAGGGGTCCTTCGCCGGCGCGCGTCGCTTCAAGGGCATCAAAAGCGAGGTCAAGGTTTTCCGGGTCCGGCGAGGAACGTGAGAGACCGCCCCCACGCATGGGCAGGCCCGGGCGACTCAGGGGGGCGGGGACGCCGACTTGCGCGGGTCCAACGCGGCCGGTTTGCTACCCCATTCCGGCGCTTTGAATTGGTCGCTTCCGGGCCTGCTTCGCTACCAAAAATACAGCGCCAACCACCCCTGATCAACGCTTTTGTCATTCCCTGACGCGCTCGTCAAACGGAAGAGCCGCGGGCCGTGTCCCCGGACCCGGCGCACGCGGCCGTTCACCGCGAGCGAACGACCTTCTGCAAGTGATGAAACGATGTAATCATGTAATCATGAAATCGAATCACATCCACGGACGGCGGCACGGCCGTCCCGGCGGCTGGCAGCAAGCCCAGCAGCCCGACGCCACCGACGCCGCCGAATGGTTCGCCGGCCGGCTGCCCGAAGCCTGGTTCGAGGGTGACCCGACGGTCGTCGTCGACCGCGAAGAGATCACCGTCGTCGGAAAGCTCGCCGAACCCTCCGAGCAAGAGGAAAGCGAGGCCCGCGCGGCCGGACGGGCCTCGCGGTTCCGCGAAGAGACCCGCTCGGAGCGCATGCGGATCGCCGACGAAGCGCAGGACCGCTACGGGCGCAAGGTCTCCTGGGGCGTCGAGGTCGGCTCCGAGCGAATCTTGTTCACGCACATCGCGGTTCCGGTGATGACGCGGCTGAAGCAGCCCGAGCGCCAGGTACTCGACACGTTGGTCGACGCCGGCGTGGCCCGCTCCCGCGCCGATGCGCTGGCATGGTCGGTTCGGCTCGTGGGTGAGCACGCCGAGGAGTGGCTGGCGAAGCTGCGTGACGCAATGTCCACGGTCGACGACCTCCGCGCGCAGGGCCCGGATCTCCAGCAGCCGTGAGCCCGGGCGGCGTCGGCCACTAGTCGGCGGTGATCTTGCCGGCGATCTTGTCGGCGATCGCGGTGCCCTGGTTGCTGATGTGGTACCCACACGCGTTGACGTCGACCACCACGTTGTTGGCCACGCTCATCGCGCGCTGGCACTCCCAACCGTCCGCGCCCTCCTGGGAGTCCATCACCGCGATCTTCGGCGGCGCACCCTGCACCTGCGCAAAGGCCCAGCGGTAGGTGTTGCCCTTGTTGGTGACGGTCACCGTCTGGCCGGCGCAGGCCTTCCACTTGTCCGCGGAACTCTGCAGGAAGCTGTTGGCCTTCTCGGCGGAGGGAAAAGCCACCACGGCCTGGTTGACCCAGTGGTCGTAGTTGTCTCCGGGTTCGGACGACACCACGCCGCTCACGCCTGTGTAGCCGGTGCCCGCGTACACCGGGTCCTGGGTCGTGTAGAGCGCTCCCTGGCAGTCCGGCAGTGACAACGTCACCGCAGACGCGTCCATCGACTGCATCGGCTTTCCGGGCTGCATGGCCGAGGAGCCCATTACCGAGTTGACCTCCGCGGGGCCCAGCAGCAGGGCGCCGAGGCGCCCGGCCGGTATCGGGTCCGGGGGCGCAACCAGCCTGGGCCGCAGCACGAGCCAGAGGGCCGCCCCGCTGACCACGACCACCAGCACCCCGGCGACGGCGGCGACGATCGGCCAAGGGCTTCGCCCCGGTTTCGGCGGGGGCCGGTTCCAGGCCGGCGGGCCGGTCGACGGTGCGCCGGGCGGCGCGCCCCAGTTGCCACTGCCGTAGAAGGCGGGTGCCGGCGGCGGAGGATAGGCCGAGGGCATCGGGGGTGTCGCCGCCGGAACGGGGGGTGGAGCGGCCGCGACCGTGTCGGGCAGGGTGGCTTCCCGGCTGCGCCGCAAGAGGGCCAGGGCCTGATTCTGGTCGGGGTCGTCCAGGGCTTCGTGCGCGGCCAGGGCCAGATCACCGGCACTGGCGTAGCGTTCCTCCGGCTTTTTCGCCATGCCCCGCGCGATCACCGCGTCGAAGGCCGTCGGGACGCCCGGGCGCGTGACGCTGGGCTGCGGGATGGGGTCCATGAGGTGGGCGGTCACCAGGGCTCCCGCGCTGTCGCACTGGTAGGGCGCCGCTCCGGTGAGGCATTCGTGCAGGACGCAGGCGAGCGCGTAGATGTCGGCGCGGTAGGTCACTTCGTCGCTCGTAAACCGTTCGGGCGCCATGTATTTCCAGGTACCCACCGCCGTGCCCAGCTGAGTGATCTTCTCGTCGGTTGCTGCGCTGGCGATGCCGAAGTCGACCAGGTACGCGAAGTCGTCGCGGGTCACCAGGATGTTCTGCGGTTTGACGTCGCGGTGCATCACCCCGGCGGCGTGGGCGGCGTCGAGGGCCGAGGCGATCTGGGTGACGATCGCGACCGCTCGCGGCGGGGTCAGGGGGCCGAAGCGCCTGAGCACGCTGTCCAGGTCGGTGCCCTCGACAAGGCGCATCTCCAGAAACATCTGACCGTCGATCTCGCCGTAGTCGTGAATCGGCACGACGTGGGGTTCCTGCAAACGCCCGGCGATGCGAGCCTCGCGCTTCATCCGCTCCCGGAAGACGGGGTCCTTGCTGAACTGTGCCGAGAGCAGCTTGACCGCCACGGTCCACCCTTTGACGGCGTGCTCGGCCTCGTACACCTCGCCCATGCCACCGCGGCCCAGCAGCCTCTTCAGGTGGTAGGGGCCGAAGGTCGAGCCCACTCGAGAGGACTGTTCGTCGACCATCTCCGATCCTCCCAAAACGCCCTGGGGGCGCCGGCCAGGCCGGCGATTCCCGGGCGGGCCGGTCGGGGCAAGCCCGCATCCAGCAACCATGACGGTAAGCCTCCGCCCGGTCGGTCGCACGATAACCCGCGACATTCGTCGAGCGTGTCGGAGCCTGACGTTCGAGGTCAGGCCCTCGTCATCGCGTAATAGGCGCCCCGCCTGGCCAGTAACTCGACGTGGCTGCCTTGTTCGACGATCCGCCCCGCCTCGACGACGAGAATGCGGTCGGCGTCGCGGATGGTCGAAAGCCTGTGGGCGATAATGAAACTCGTTCTGTCCTGACGAAGCTCGCGCGTGGCGCGCCGCACCAGCGCCTCGGTGCGTGTATCGACCGCGCTGGTCGCCTCGTCCAGGATCAGCAGCTGCGGGCGGGCCAGGAACGCGCGGGCGATGGTGATCAACTGCTTCTCGCCGGCGCTGATGCTGCCGCCGTCGCCGCTTACTCGCGTCTGGTAGCCGCCGGGCAGCGTGTGCACGAACTGGTCGACGTAAGCGGCCCTGGCCGCCTCGGTCACCTCGTCCTCCCGGGCCTCCGGGCGCCCGTAGGCGATGTTCTGCGCGATCGTCCCGTCGAACAACCAGGTGTCCTGTAACACCATGCCGATGCGTGACCGCAGCGAATGCCTGCTCACCGTGGCGATGTCAACCCCGTCGATCAGGATCTGGCCGGCGCCGACGTCGTAGAACCGCATCAGCAGGTTCACCAGGGTGGTCTTGCCGGCTCCCGTGGCCCCCACGATCGCCACCGTGCTGCCCGGCTCGGCCACCATCGAAAGGTCGTGGATCACCGGAGCTCCGGGACGGTAGCCGAAGCTCACGTTCCGGAACTCGACGCGGCCGCCGGCCTGCCCGCGGGCGTCGGGCACCGGCAACGCCGCCGCCGGGTTCGGCGACTCCTCGGGCTCGTCGAGCAGGTTGAAGACCCGCTCGGCGCTGGCCACCCCGGACTGCAGGCTGTTGTACATCCCCGCGACCTGGCTCAGCGGCGAATTGAATTGCCGCACGTATTGAATGAACGCCTGGATGTTGCCCAGGGTGATCTGCCCGGTCGCGATCTGCAGGCCGCCCAGCACGGCGACCGCGACGTAGCCGAGGTTGCCGATGAACGCCGTCGCCGGCGCCACCAGGCCCGAGACGAACTGCGCGCCGAAGCTGGCCTGGTACACGTCGTCGTTGAGTCTGCGGAACTGTTCACGCGCGGCGGCCCGGTGACCGAACGTCCTGACGACCGTGAATCCGCTGTAGGTCTCCTCGATATGGGCGTTGAGACGCCCGACGCTGGTCCACTGGGCCGCGAACAGGCGCTGCGAGCGCCGCGCGATCGCCCGCGTCGCCAGCAGCGACATCGGCACGGTGAGGAGGGCGATCAGGGTCAACACCGGTGAGATGGACAGCATCATCGCCAGTACCGCCGCCACGGTCAGGATCGAGGTCAGCAGCTGGCTGATCGTCATCGACACCGAGGACTGGACGTTGTCGATGTCGTTGGTGACCCGGCTCAGCACCTCGCCGCGTTGACGCCCGTCGAAGTACGACAGCGGCAGCCGGTGGATCTTGTCCTCGACGTCGCCGCGCAACGCGACCATGGTGCGTTGCACGGTGACGTTGAGCAGCCGCGCCTGCGCCCAGATGAGCAGGGCGGAAACCAGGTACAGCGCCAGCGCCAGCGTCAGCGTCCGCGCCACCGCGCCGAAGTCGACGCCCTTGCCCGGCACCACGTTCATCCCCGAGAGCAGGTCGGCGAACGCCCGGTCGCCGCGGGCGCGGGCCGCGGCGACGGCCTGGGCCTTGGTGATGCCGGCCGGTAGCCGTCGCCCGATGACGCCGTTGAACAACAGGTCGGTGGCGTGGCCGAGGATGCGCGGCACGATGACGCCGATCGCCGTGCCGGTGACCCCCATCATCAGCACCGCGATGGTCGGCCCCCGTTGCGGCGCCAACAGTCTCACCAGCCGGGTTGCCGGAGCCCAGAAATCGGGGGACCGCGCCGCCGGGACCGCGTCCGCGCGGGGTTTCTGGTTCGCCGAGGTCATGGAATGCCCCCGACCTCCGCGCCCACCGACTGTGAGTCCGCAAATTCCGCGTAGGTTGCGCAGTCGGCCAGCAGCGATTCGTGGCTGCCCGCACCCACCACGCGCCCGTGGTCGACGACGATCACCTGGTCGGCGCGCGCCGCGGTCGAAATCCGTTGGGTGACAAGGATGACCGTGGCGTCGGCGGACGCCTCGCGCAGCGACGCGCGCACCCGCGCTTCGGTGTGGACGTCGAGCGCGGCGAAGGCGTCATCGAACAGGTAGATGGCCGGCCGACGGATGACGGCCCTCGCGATCGCCAGGCGCTGCCGTTGGCCGCCGGACAAGTTGATGCCGCCTTGGGCGACGCGCATGTGCAGCCCGTCCGGGTGCGCGCGGACGAACCCCTCGGCGTCGGCCAATCGCAGTGCGTCCCACATCTGTTCCTCGGTGACCGGTCGTTGCGGCGTCGCGCCGTAGCGCAGGTTGTCCGCGACGGTCCCGGAGAACAGGTAGCCGCGCTGGGGGACGAGCCCGATCGCCGACCAGAGGCGCTCGGTGTGGTAGTCGCGGACGTCGACGTCGTCCACGAGCACCGCGCCCGCGGCGACGTCGTAGAGCCTGCAGATCAGCGACACCAGCGTCGACTTCCCCGACCCGGTGCTGCCGACGACGGCGGTGGTGGTGCCGGGCACAGCCGTCAGCGAGACATCTTGCAGCACTGGGCGATCGGCTCCCGGATAGGTGAACGTGGCGCCGTCAACCCGCACCACGCCGGTGATCCCACCTTCGGGGTACTTCGGGTTCTGCGGGTTCTCGACCGCGGCACGGGTCGACAGCACCTCGGTGATGCGTTCGGCGCACACCGCGGCGCGCGGCAGCACCACCAGGGTCATCGTCGCCATCAGCACCGCCATCAGGATCTGCGTGAAGTACGCCAGGAACGCGGTGAGCGAGCCGACCTGCATCTGACCGCGGTCGATGCGCAGCCCGCCGAACCAGATCAGCGCGACGCTGGAGACGTTGATCGTCAGCGTGGTCACCGGCAGCATGACCGCCTGCCAGTTGCCCACGGTGAGCGCGGTCGTCGACAGCGCGCGGTTCGCGCGGGCGAAGCGGTCACGTTCGAAGTCTTCGCGGCCGAACGCCCGTACCACCCGAACACCGGAAAGTTGGTCGCGCATAACCCGATTGATGCCGTCGATCAGGCCCTGCATTCGGCGCAGCAGCGGCAGCATGTGCGACATGACCCAGTAATTCGCGATGCCCATGACCGGAACGCTGACCAGCAGCAGCCAGGTCAGCGCGGCCTCCTGATGGATGGCCATGAAGATCCCGCCGACGCACATGATCGGCGCGGTCACCAGCACGGTCCCCGTGATCTGGACCAGGTACTGGATCTGCCGGACGTCGTTGGTGCTGCGCGTCAACAGGGTGGGGGCGCCGAAGCGGTCGGTCTCTTGCTCGGAGAACCCGGTGACGTGATCGAACACCGCCCCACGCAGGTCGCGCCCGAATCCCATCCCCGTTCGCGACCCGAAGTAGACCGCCCCGACCGCGCACAGGCCCTGCAAGGCGGTCACCGAGAGCATCACCAGCCCGAGCCGGACGATGGTCGCGGTGTCACCCTTGGCGACGCCGTCGTCGATGATCGTGGCGTTGACCGTCGGCAGATACAGCGACGCCAGGGTGCTGATCGACTGCAGCGTCATCAGCACCGCCACCAGCCGGCGGTACGGCCGGATGTACTGGCGCAGCAGTGCCAGGAGCATTGGGTAACTGTCGCACACGGCGTGGCGCGCGCCCGTCAGCCACCGCGTGGTGGCTTCCGCAACCGCCCGCGGGGCCCGCCGGGTCGAAACGCCTGATCAGACGGTGCGTCGGTGGTTGACCCGCGGGGCTGCCGCTACAGTGCATCGTGTGGACCAGCAGCAGGCCGACGAAGAGCAGACAAGAGCGGGAAGCCGTGCGCCGTGACCTCAGGACGCTGGCTCTCGTCGCGTCAGCCTTGACGATAGCGATGCCGGCGGTCGCGGCCTGTTCGGATTCCGGGGGAAACAAGCCGGGGGCGACCGCGTCGTCGGCGCCCGAAAACGGGGAGGGCCGCCACGGGCCGATGTTCCCACAGTGCGGGGGCATCAGCGATCAGACCGTGACCGAACTGACCAAGGTCACCGGGCTGATCAACACGGCGCGGAACTCGGTCGGTTGCCAGTGGCTTGCGGGCGGTGGCATCTTGGGCCCCCACTTCTCCTTCTCCTGGTATCGCGGCAGCCCGATCGGGCGTGAACGCAAGACCGAGGAGTTGTCGCGCGCAAGCGTCGACGACATCAACATCGACGGCCACGGCGGTTTCATCGCCGTGGGAAACGAGCCCAACCTGGGCGACTCCCTTTGTGAGGTGGGCATCCAGTTCCAGGATGACTTCATCGAGTGGTCGATCAGCTTCAGCCAGAAACCGTTCCCGCCGCCGTGCGACATCGCCAAAGAGCTGGCCCGTCAGTCGATTGCGAACTCGAAATGAATCATTGGATGTGTCCGGGTCGGCGCGGCAGGACCTACGTCCGCGCCTTTGCGATCGTCGCGATCGCCGCGCTGGTGCTGTTGACGGGTTGTTCGAGGTCGGTCGGCGGGACGGCCACCAAGGCCGGCGGCAACGTTCCGCGCAACAACAATTCGCAGCAGCAGTACCCCAACCTGCTCAAGGAATGTGAGGTCTTGACCAGCGACATCCTGGCCAAGACCGTCGGTGCCGACCCGCTGGACATCCAGAGCACCTTCGTCGGCGCCATCTGCCGGTGGCAGGCCGCCAACCCGGCCGGTCTGATCGACATCACCCGGTTCTGGTTCGAGCAGGGCAGCCTGGGCAACGAGCGCAAGGTCGCCGAGTTCTTGAAGTACAAGATCGAGAACCGGGCCATTCAGGGCATCGAGTCGATCGTGATGCACACCGACGACGCGAACGGCGCCTGCGGGGTGGCCAGCGACGCCGCCGGAGTGGTCGGCTGGTGGGTCAATCCCCAGGCGCCGGGCATCGACGCCTGCGGGCAGGCCGTCAAGCTGATGGAGCTGACGCTGGCCACCAACTCCTGACCTCAGCGCAGGACGTGGAAGCCGATCAGGGCGGCGCGGCCGAGTTCCAGGCCTTTCCACGGGCACGGCACGGTGAGCACCGCGATCGCCGACGTCGGAAACTTTGCCGATATGCGTTCCACGGCATCGGTGTCGGTTCCGTCGTCACCGGCCAGGCCGAGCGCCACCGCAGACGTCGTCGGCTCGTGACCCACGACGAGCAGCGTATTCACGGTGTCGTCGACCTCGGTGATTTCGTCGATCACCGTCCCGGGGCTCGCGTCGTAAAGCCGGTCGAGGTAGCGCACGGGGGCATCGATACGCGTCTGCGCCAGGGTCTGGCGGGTCCGCACCGCGGTCGAGCACAGCACCTCGTCGATGGCCGGTGCGTTCGCCCGCAGCCAGTCCCCGGCCAGCCCGGCCTCTCGGACCCCGCGCGGCGCGAGCGGCCGGTCGTGGTCGGCGACGCCGGCCGGGTAGTCGGATTTCGCATGCCGCATCAACAGCAGAGTGCGCTGATCGTTCACGGACGGTAACGCTAATCAATGTGGTGCGTGCACTGCCACCACTCGGGGTCGTCGGCGTCTCGACGTCCATCGGTGACGTGCCGGTGCTCGGGGTGCGACGGACGCCGTCGCCGCAGCGGGAGTTGCTGCTTTGCAAACTGTTTCGGTGCGCAGATGTCATTGCCGGGGCCGCGGGCCGTCCGGGGCGTTGCCGGCCTGTCGCGGACGGCCGCCGCGCCGAGCGGCTACCGCACTGGCTGGTGAGGTCGCGGTCTCGCCGGCGCGGTCCGACCGCTCGCCCCGGTCACGGGCGTCTCGAATTGTGCACGCAGGCTTGCCGGTGCACGTCCCGCGTCTTGTCGGTGTGCCGACTTAAGCTCGCGGTGCATTGACAGTCACGCAACGAAGGGGGCCGACGGGATGCGATTCCTGCACACCGCCGACTGGCAGCTGGGCATGACCCGGCACTTCCTCGCCGGTGACGCACAGCCCCGGTATTCGGCGGCCCGCCGCGACGCGGTGGCCGGTCTGGGGAGGCTGGCGGACGAGGTGGGCGCCGAGTTCGTGGTGGTGGCCGGTGACGTCTTCGAACACAACCAGTTGTCCCCGCAGGTGGTGGGGCAGTCCCTGGAAGCCATGCGCGCCATCGGGATTCCGGTCTACCTGCTTCCCGGCAACCACGATCCGCTGGACGCGTCATCGGTGTACACCAGCGCGCTCTTTCTCGCGGAACGGCCCGAGAACGTCGTGGTGCTCGACCGGCCCGGCGTTCATCAGGTCCGGCCCGGGGTGGAGATAGTCGCCGTGCCGTGGCGGTCCAAGGTCCCCACCACCGACATGGTCACCGAAGTCCTCGAGGGGCTGTCACCGGCACCGGCAACCCGGGTGCTGGTCGCCCACGGCGGCGTCGACGTGCTCGACCCCGATCGCGCCAAGCCCTCACTGATCCGGCTCGCCGGCGTCGACGCCGCATTGGCCCGCGGCGCGATCCACTACGTGGCATTGGGCGACAAACACTCGCTCACCGAGGTCGGCGGCAGCGGCCGCATGTGGTATCCGGGTTCACCGGAGGTCACCAACTACGACGACGTGGAATCCAACCCGGGGCATGTCCTGATCGTCGACATCGACGAGGGCGACTCGCGGCGCCCCGTTTCCGTGGTCCCGCGGCGCGTGGGGAACTGGCGGTTCGTCACGCTGCGCGGCCAGGTGGACACCAGCCGCGACATCGCCGATCTCGACATGAACCTGGACCTGATGACCGAGAAGGATCGGACCGTGGTGCGGTTGGCGCTGACCGGTTCGATGACGGTTACCGACCGCGCCGCGCTGGACGCATGCCTGGACAGGTACTCGCGGCTGTTCGCCTGGCTGGGGCTGTGGGAGCGCCATACCGACCTGACGGTGGTCCCCGCCGATGGCGAGTTCAACGACCTCGGAATCGGCGGATTCGCCGCATCGGCCGTCGAGGAGCTGGTCGCGACCGCCCGCGAGGGCGACTCCGCGTCCGCCGCCGACGCGCAAGCCGCCCTGGGACTGTTGCTGCGCCTCACCGACCGGGGGGCCGCGTGAAGCTGCACCGGTTGACGCTGACCAATTATCGTGGCATCAAACACCGCGAGATCGAGTTCCCCGACCGCGGTGTCGTGGTGGTCTCGGGCGCCAACGAGGTCGGCAAGTCGTCGATGATCGAGGCCCTTGACCTCCTGCTGGAATCCAGGGACCGCTCGACGAAGAAGGAAGTCAAGCAGGTAAAACCCACCGACTGCGATGTCGGCTCCGAGGTGGGAGCGGAGATCAGTTGTGGCTCTTATCGTTTCGTGTACCGCAAGCGGTTCCACAAAAAATGCGAAACCGAGCTGACGGTGCTGACCCCGCGCCGCGAGCAGCTGACCGGCGACGAGGCGCACGAGCGGGTCAGGGCGATGCTGGCCGAGACGGTGGACAACGATCTGTGGCATGCCCAGCGGGTGCTGCAGGCCGCGTCGACTTCGGCGGTGAATCTGTCGGAGTGCGATGCGCTTTCGCGCGCTTTGGATGTTGCGGCCGAGCATTCGGGCGCCGACGCGGCGCTGTCCGGCGCCGAGCCGTTGCTGATCGAACGGATCGACGCCGAGTACGCCCGGTATTTCACCCCGACCGGCCGTCCCACCGGCGAATGGGGTGAGGCGATCTCCGGGCTGAAGGACGCCGCGGCCGCGGTGGAGGAACATGCGGCGGCGGTGGCCGAGGTCGACGAGCGGGTGAGCCGCCATGCCGCCCTCACCGAGCAGGTGGCCGAACTCTCGCAGCAGCGGATCACTGCCGGGCCGCGCCTGGCGGCCGCGCAGGCGGCCGCGGGCAGGGTCGCCGAACTCGCCGCCCAGGCGCGCGAGGCCCAGCTGGTCGCCACCGCCGCGGCCGCGACCAGTGCCACCGCGGCCGCCGCCCACGCGGGGCGCTTGCGGCTGCTGGCCGAAATCGACTCCCGCACAGCGGCTGTCACAGCGGCCGAGGTTGAAGCGCGGGCCGCCGCCGACGCGCACGCGGCGGCGGGCGCGGAGGCCGCGGCCCGCAACGCCGAAATCGAACAGGCGGCCACGGTCCTCAGCGGTCTGCAACGTCGCACCGATTCCGCCCGGCGCGCCGTCGAACAGCTCACCAACCGCCACGAAGCCGACCGGTTGGGCGCCCGACTGGACAAGATCGAGGCGCTACGGCGCGAGCGCGGTCGGGTCTGTGCCGAGCTCACCGCCGTCACCGTCACCGAGGAGATACTGCGGCGGATCGAGGACGCGGCGGCCGCCGTCGACCGCATCGGTGCACAGTTGTCGCTGATCTCGGCGGCAGTCGAATTCACCGCCGTCGCGGACCTCGAGATTGCCTCCGGCGACCAGAAGGTGACGCTCCCGGCGGGCCAGAGCTGGTCGATCACCGCCACCGGCCCGACCGCCGTCGAGGTCGCCGGTGTCTTGACGGCGCGGGTGGTCCCCGGCGCCAGTACGCTCGATGTCCGCGCGAAATATGCCGCGGCACAAGAGGATCTGATCAGTGCCCTGGCGGCCGGCGCAGTGGCCGACCTCGAAGCCGCGCGGGTCGCCGATCAGCGGCGCCGCGAGTTGCAGGCCGCTCGTGACCAACTCGGCGCGACACTGGCTGGACTGTGCGGGGATGAATCGGCTGATCAGATGCGGATGCGCCTGGCGCAGTTGCGCGCCGACCAACCCGATGGGCCCTACGTGGTCGGGATGGACCTTGCGGCCGCCCAGACCGAGCTCTCGGCGGCCGAGGCGAGTCGCTTGACCGCCGACGACGAGTGCGAGGCCCGGCGTTGCGCGGCGGTCTCCGCCGCCGCGCTGCTCACGGAATCGGCTACCCGGGCCACGGTCGCGCAGAACACGTTGCAGGCTCAACGAACCGAACTGGCCGCGGCCACCGGCCGGCTCGCCCGGGAGCGGGCATCGGCCACTGACGAGGACCTCGCGGTGGCGGCGCAGAACGCATCGCGTGCATCGCAGGACGCGGAACAACGGCGGGCCGAGCTGGCCGCCGAACTGGAGGCGGCGGAACCCGACGCGGTGGCGGCAGAACTCGCCGCGGCGGAACAAGCCGCGGAATCCCTCCGCGACCGCTACGAAGAAGCCGCCGGCGCGTTGCGGCGCATCGCGATCGAGCTGTCGGTCATCGGCGGTGAGGGCCGCCAGGGCAAGCTCGATGCCGCGACATCGGAACTCGAGCAGGCCACCAGCCGGCACGCGCGGGTCGGGGGCCGGGCGCGGGCCGCGCAGCTGCTGCGTACGGTCATGGCGCGCCACCGCGACGCCACCAGGCTGCGTTACGTCGAGCCCTACCGTTCCGAACTGCAGCGGCTGGGCCGCCCGGTCTTCGGGCCGACTTTCGAGGTCGACGTCGACAGCGACCTGTGCATCCGGAGTCGGACCCTGGAGGGGGTCACCGTGCCCTACGACTCGCTGTCGGGCGGGGCCAAAGAGCAACTCGGCATCCTGGCGAGGCTCGCGGGCGCGGCCCTGGTGGCCAAGGAGGACACCGTGCCCGTAGTGGTCGACGACGCGCTGGGTTTCACCGACCCGGACCGGCTGGTGAGGATGGGCGAGCTTTTCGACACCGTCGGCGCCCACGGGCAGGTGATCGTGCTGACGTGCAGCCCCGACCGGTACGACGCCGTCAAGGGCGCGCACCGTATCGACCTGAACACCTGCTGAGCAGCGCCGGCGCCCCGCCGAAGCGCTGCGCTGGTGATTGTCGGCGGTCTCGGCAGAATGGAACCATGGCGGGCCGACCTCGATGACCATGAACGCGAAGCGGCGCCGCATGCAGGAAAGGCTGACGAAACTGCCCGGCGTGCGCGCGGTACGGCGGCCGATATCGCCGGGCAGCGCCGAGAAGTTCGACCTTTACTACGTGCGCGCGGGTCGTAAATCCCCCCATCCGCTGGTCATCATCCCCGGCGGGCCGGGCGTGGCGTCGGTGCGGATGTATAGGGGCTTGCGGCGGCGAGCCGCCGCGGCCGGGCTCGACGTCATCATGATCGAGCACCGAGGCGTGGGGATGTCGCGTCACCGCGACTCGGGCGCCGACCTGCCCCCGCAGGCGATGACCGTGAACCAGGTCGTCGACGACGTGGCCGCGGTTCTCGACGACGCGCACGTGGATTCGGCCGTCCTCTACGGCACCTCGTACGGGACGTACATCGCCGCCGGGGTCGGCGTGCGCCATCCCGGCCGGGTGCACGCGATGATCCTCGATTCGCCGCTGCTGTCGCGGCACGACATCGTGATCGTGCGGCAGGCGATCCGCCGGCTCCTGCTCAAAGGCGGCAGTTCCGAAACCGCGGCCCTGGCCCCCAAAATGCGCAGGCTGGTCGATGCCGGCGTGATGAACGCGGCGGCGACACAGGTCGTCGCGACGGTCTACGGATACGGCGGCGCCGCGTTGCTCGATCGGCAGCTCGACCTGCTGCTGGACGGGCGCAAACTGCTGTGGGGCGCGATATCCCGCTTCGTCCACCTGGGTCAGTTGCCGTACCGGTACGAGGAAGACCTGGTGAGCCGCATCGCTTTCCGCGAACTGGACTACGCTCCGGAGCCCGACGGCCTGCCGCTCGATCCCGCCGTGGCTGAGCGCGAGACCCGCACGCAGACCGCCGCTTTCGAGGACGAGCCGTACGACCTGGTGGCCGAGCTGCCGCGGTTCGACTGGCCCACCGTGGTGATCTCGGGAGGCCGCGACCTGATCACCCCGCCCGCGGTGGCCCGGCGTGTTGCGGCACTGATTCCCAATGCGGCGCTGATCACGCTGCCGACGATGGCCCACAGCGCGCTGGATTTTCGCGAACCGGCTGCCCTGACGATCGCCGGCGCGGTGGTGCGCGGCGAGCTCAACGGGCTTGCCGCGCAGGCGCCGAAGCTCGATGCGCTGCCGGCACGCCCGGAGGTGCGGTTGTTGTGGAAGGCGGTCGAGCTGGCCGCCGTCGCCGAGGGCGCCCTCCCGGTTCCGGCGCTGTTGCGGCGCCGGATCAGTTTCGCATGAACCCGATCGCCGCATAGTTCAGGTCGGCCAGCCCGGCCGCGCCGAAGTTGGCCAGGGTGCTGCGCACCGCGACGTCGCCGGGGGACTGGGTCAGGGGTAGGCTGAAGCCCTCCGCCCAGATCAGCTTGTCGAGATCGTTGGCCAACTCCCGCGCCTTGGCGGGGTCGAGTTCTTCGAGGGTGCGTTCGATTCCGGCGTCGATCTGCGGGCTGCCGATCTTGCCGAAGTTGCTTTCGCCGTCCGACTTGTAGATCTGGGTCAACGCCGAGAGCGGGAAAGCGTCTCCCTGCCAACCGAATTGCGCAATGTCGAATGCGCCGACGTTGATGTAGTTGGTGAAGAAGCCATTGCCGGACCTGGCGACGAGTTCGAGCTTGACGCCGATCCGCGCCAGGCTGTGCTGGGCGATCTGCGCGAACTGTCGGCTGCCCTGCGCGTCGTAGAACAGGTCGCGGATCACCAGGGGGCGGCCGTTTTTCTCTCGGAACTGGCCGTTCATCTTCCAGCCCAGCGCGTCGAGCTCGCGCCCCGCCCCGGCCGGGTCGTAGGGGACGATGGCGCTGTTGTCCTGATACCCCTTCTGTCCGGCTACGTAGATGTGATTGCCCAACGCCACCGGATCACCGGTGAGGCCGTACTGGACAACCTTGGCGATGGTCTGCCGGTCGATGCCCTTCGAGACGGCCACGCGTAACGCCCTGTCGGACAAGATGGAACCGGCGGCACCGTTGAACGTGAAGTGAGACCAGCTCGGCGCGGGGGCGCTGCGGATCGAGATGCCCTTGGTGCGCCGTGCGATGGTCAGCTGGTCGACGGTGCCTACGCCGACCGCGTCGATCGTATTGTTCTGCAGCGCCGGCAATCGCGCCGCGTCGTCGAGAACCAGGTAGGTGATGGTGTCCAGGCGCGGCCGTTCACCCCACCATTTCGGGTTGCGGCTCAACGTGATTCGCTGTGTGGTCCGGTCCAGCGACGAGACGATGAAGGGGCCCGCCGACGGGCCGGGTCCCTCGAGCTGGCCTTTGTTGAACACCTCGGGCGTGGCCGTCATGCTGCGGGGCAGCAGCATGCCGTTGCCGGCGAACATGCCTCGCCACTCGGCGTAGGGCTTGGCGAAGGTGACCACGGCCTGCCTGTCGTCGGCCCCCCGGGTGACCGACGCGACCCGGTCGGCGCCGTTCGGCCCGGCAATCTCGAAGGTCTTGTCGGCGCCGCTGGTCGCGTGGATCTGGCTGGCGATGTCCTCCCAGGTGACCGGTGTGCCGTCGGACCACATCGCTTTGGGATTGATGGTGTAGGTGATGACTTGCGGCGCGGTGCCCGTGAGTTCGATGTTGGTGAAGTAGTCGGTGTCGACCGTCGTGGAGCCGTCCGGCCCGATCACGAACGCCCGCGGCATGGTGGCCTTCATCATCGCGGCGACTTCGGCGGAGTTGCCGTCGATGTGCAAAATGTTGAAGTTGGGGGGAAAGTCGCTGAGCGCCAGGCGCAGACCGCCCCCGTCTTGCAGTGTGGCGGGATCTTGCGGGTTGATGTCGCTGGTCGTTCCGACCTTGGCCGCGTGGCCGCCCGGCGGTGTGAGGTCGATCGCCGGTGAACATCCGGATACCGCAAGTGCCGCAACGAAGATCGCGGACGTCGTCCGGCCGCGGCGGCGCTGTCGGTGAGTCGGTGTCCACTGCCTGCATTTCGCTCGGAATGACGCCGTCAACGCAGCCCATGCCGCGCCGGCTCGCCCGCCCCGGTCAGACACGTCGGCTCGGATCCGGCTGCGGCACCGCGGCCAGCAGCCGCCGCGTGTAGTCGTGCTGCGGATCGTCGAAGACCTGCAGGCTGTCGCCCTGCTCCACGATGACGCCGGCATGCATCACGACCACGTCGTGCGCCAGATGTTTGACGACCGAGAGGTCATGTGAGACAAAGAGATACGACAGGCTGAACTCGTCCTGCAGGTCGAGCAGCAGGTTGATGATGCCCGCCTGAATGGAGACGTCGAGGGCGGACACCGGTTCGTCGAGCGCCAGGATCTTCGGTTGCAGGGCCAGCGCCCGCGCGATGCCGATGCGCTGCTTTTGCCCGCCGGAGAACTCGGCGGGGTAGCGCGTCGCGTCCGCGCGGCGCAGTCCCACGATATCGAGCAGCTCGGCGACTCGCGCATTGGTGTCGTTCTTGCTGAATTGGTTGGCCCGCAACGGCTCGGCGAGCAACTCGAAGACGGGCAGGCGCGGATCCAGAGAAGCCACCGGGTCCTGGAACACGACCTGGATGTCGCGGCGCAGCGCTCGCCGCCGCGGCGGGCCGAGCGTGGCGGCATCGTTGCCCAGCACTTCGATGTATCCCGACTGCGGACGCGCGAGTTCCAGGATTTCGTGCAAAATGGTCGACTTGCCCGAGCCGGATTCGCCAACGATGGCCAGGGTGCGGCCCTGCCGCAACTCGAAACTGACGCCGTCCACCGCACGGACCTCGCCGACGGTGCGACGCAGCACCACACCCTTGACCAGCGAGTAGGTCTTGACCAGATCTTGCACCCGCAAGACGATCGGCGACTTGCCGGGATGTGTGGGGCTCCCCGCCGTGCTGACGCCGTAGATGTCTGCGGCGCTGCGCCCGTCGACCTCGTCGGTGCGGATGCAGGCGGCGTGGTGATCGAGCCCCACCGGCAGCAACTCGGGCTCGTCGGCGCGGCACTCGGGGATCGCCAGCGGGCAGCGTGGCGCGAAAGGGCAGCCCGGCTCCAGCGCCGAGAGCGAGGGCGGCGCACCGGGTATGGGCACCAGCCGGGTGCCCTGAGCGGCATCCAGCCGCGGAACCGAACCCAGCAATCCCACCGTGTAGGGCATCCGGCGGTCGCGGTAGAGGTCGGCGACCGAGGCGGACTCGACGACGCGCCCCGCGTACATCACCAGCGCCCGGTCGGCGAACTCGGCCACCACCCCGAGGTCATGGGTGATGATCAGCACCCCGGCTCCGGTGACCTCACGCGCGGTCTTGAGCACGTCCAGGATCTGCGCCTGCACGGTGACATCGAGCGCGGTGGTGGGCTCGTCGCAGATCAGCAGGTCGGGGTCGTTGGCGATCGCGATGGCGATGACCACCCGCTGCCGTTCGCCGCCGGACAGTTCGTGCGGGAACGCGCGGGCCCGTCGCCGCGGTTGCGCGATGCCGACCAGCTCGAGCAGCTCCACGGCGCGCCCGCGGGCTGCCTTCTTGCCGACCCTGGGCTGGTGGACCTCGATCGCCTCGGCGATCTGGTCGCCGACGGTGTAGACGGGGGTCAGGGCGGACATCGGATCCTGGAACACCATCCCGACCGTCTTGCCGCGAAACCGTGACAAGGCGTCGTCGGCGAGTCCGAGCACCTCGGTCTCCTGCAACCGGACCGACCCTCGGGTGCGAGCGTACTCCGGGAGCAGACCCACCACCGCCATCGCCGAAACCGACTTGCCCGAACCGGATTCGCCGACCATGGCTACGACCTCGCCGGGTTCGATGCTGTAGCTGATGCCACGCACCGCTCGCACGGGTTGGCCGTCGGTGGGGAAGACGACGGACAGGTCGCTGACCTCGAGCAGCGGGCTCATCCCACGCCGCCGCGCAGCGTCTGGCTGCCGGGGTCCAGCGCGTCGCGCAGGCCGTCACCGGTCAGGTTGGCGCACACCAAGATCAACACCAGGACGCCCGCGGGGAACAGGAACACCCAGGGGAAGGTGGTCGCCGACTGGGTGCCGTTGGCGATCAGGGTGCCCAGCGACACGTCGGGCGGTTGGACCCCGAAACCGAGGAAGCTGAGCCCGGTCTCGGCCAGGATGGCCGACGCGACGTTGAGCGCGGCGTCGATGATCAGGATGGACGCCACGTTGGGCACCACGTGCCCAAGGATGATCCGGCGACTGGACACACCCATATACCTTGCGGCGCGAATGAATTCGCGCTCGCGCAGGCTCATGGTCATGCCGCGCACCATGCGCGAGCTGACCATCCAGCCGAAGCCGGCCAGCAGCAGCACCAGCAGCAGGATGCTGGCCGAGTTCTTGGTTCGCGGTGTGACGATCGCGATCAGGATGAAGCTGGGCACCACGAGGAGCAGGTCGACCACCCACATCAGCGCCCTGTCGCGCCAGCCGCCGAAGTACCCCGATATCGACCCGACTGTGGCGGCGATGCCGGTGGAGATCACCGCGACACAGACGCCGATCAACATCGACTTCTGCATTCCCCGCACGATCTGCGCCAGCAGGTCTTGGCCCAGCGCGTTGGTGCCGAGCCAGTGGCGGCCGTTCGGTGGCTGCAGCAGCGCGTCGAAGTCGAGGTCGTCGTAGGAGTAAGGCAGCACCGAGGGCAGCGTGTAACAGCCGACGAACAGCAGCACCAGCAAGGTCAGCGACACCACGGCCGACCGGTTGCGCGCGAACCTGCGCAACACCAGGGTGCGACGCGAGGTGAAAGCCGCCACCTGCGAACCGGAAACGCCGTGGGCGCCGTCGATTCGGGCCTCGGAGGTCATGACACCCTGACCCTGGGGTCGAGCGCCGCGTAGAAGACGTCGGAGAGCAGACCTGCCAGCAACACCACGGCGCCGGAGAACAGCGTGATCGCCGCGATGATGTTGGTGTCCTGGGTCGCGATGCCCTGCACCAGCCATTCGCCCATGCCGTGCCAGCCGAAGATCTTCTCCACGAATACCGCGCCGGTGACCAGTCCGGCCACCCCGTAAGCGAACAGCGTCGCCAGTGGGATGAGTGCGGTGCGCAGTCCGTGCTTGAGCAGCGCGCGGCGGCGGGTCAGCCCCTTGGCGCGGGCCGTGCGGATGAAGTCCTGTCCGAGGACGTCGAGCATCGCGTTGCGCTGGTAGCGGCTGTATCCCGCGGCGGCGATCAGCGCCAAGGTCAGCGAAGGCAGCACCAGGTGCCGCAGGCGGTCGAGCAGCACCGGCCAGGCACCGCCGCCCACGCCCGGTGACGTCTCCCCGGTGTAGTCGAAGAGGTGCATGTCCAGGCCCCAATTCACGCGCAACGCACCGAGGATGAGCAGGTTGGCGACGACGAACGACGGCGTGCTGAGCACGACCAGCGCCACCATGGTCACAACGCGGTCGCTCAGCCGGTACTGGCGGATGGCGCCCCACGCCCCGGCCACGACGCCCAGCACCGTGCCCACCACCGAACCGACCACCAACAGTCGCAGCGTGACGCCGACGCGGCGCCCGAGGGTGGCGCCGACGGGCTGGCCGGTAATGGTGGTGCCGAAGTCGCCACGCAGGGCGTGCGAGGCCCAGTGCACGTAGCGCAGCGGGATCGGCATGTCCAGACCGAGCGCGTGGGCTTTGGCGTCGATCACGGCCTGCGGCGGCCGCGGGCTGCGTTGCAACAGGCTGTCCAACGGCGAGAAGGCGAACGACGTCAGGCAGTAGGTCAGAAACGACGCCAGCGCCAGCAGCACGATGTAGTTGATCAACCTGCGCGCCAGGAAGCGGATCATGACCCGTCGCCCCGCCCGTGTCGCATTGGGACAGGTTAACGAGCGTGCTGAACGGCGTCGCGCCCAATGGGGCCGGCGCGGCGCCGACCGTGGTTTCGATCCGCTTGATTCCCATGGGTGAAACGCGGCCGGGCAAACGTTAAGATCCACCGCGACATTGACCCGCGTGGCAAACCCCGCCGCGATGTTCCCCGGAGGCCTGGATGACGGTTACCGACGACTACCTGGCCAACAACGACACCTACGCGAGCACCTTCACGGGCCCGCTCCCGCTGCCGCCGAGCAAACACGTCGCGGTGGTGGCGTGCATGGACGCGCGGCTCGACGTCTACCGCATCCTGGGAATCCACGAGGGAGAAGCCCACGTCATCCGCAACGCCGGGGGAGTCGTCACCGACGACACCATCCGTTCGCTGGCCATCAGCCAGCGGCTGCTGGGGACACAGGAGATCATCCTCATCCATCACACCGACTGCGGGATGCTCACCTTCACCGACGACGACTTCAAGCGCGCCATCCAGGAGGAGACCGGTCTCAAGCCGCCGTGGGCGGCCGAGGCCTTCGGGGACCTTGCCGAAGACGTCCGGCAGTCGATGCGCCGCATCGAGGGCAGCCCGTTCGTGACCAAGCACGCGTCCCTGCGCGGGTTCGTCTTCGACGTCGCGACCGGCAAGTTGTCGGAGGTCACGCTTTAGCGCCACCCTGGCCGCGTCGTCGCAGGGTGCGACCGATTGCCCGAGGTGGGTGGCACAATCCTCACCGTGCGCATGTCAGCTAAGGCGGAGTACGCGGTCCGGGCGATGGTTCAGCTCGCCACGGCCGGCAGTGGCACGCTGGTGAAAACCGATGACTTGGCGCAGGCCCAGGGCATACCGCCGCAATTTCTCGTCGACATCCTGACCAACCTGCGCACCGATCGACTGGTGCGCAGCCATCGCGGGCGCGAGGGCGGCTACGAACTGGCCCGTCCGGGCAGCGAGATCAGCATCGCCGACGTGCTGCGATGCATCGACGGACCGTTGGCCAGTGTCCGCGACATCGGGCTGGGCGATCTGCCGTACTCCGGGCCCACCGCGTCGCTCACCGACGTGTGGCGGGCGCTGCGGGCCAGCATGCGGTCGGTGCTGGAGGAGACCACCCTCGCCGACGTCGCCGCCGGTGCCCTGCCCGAGCACGTCGCGCGACTCGCCGACGACTACCGCAAGCAGGAGAGCACGCGGCACGGCTCGCGGCGTGGCGACGACTGACCCCGGAAGCCCTTACCCGCCCGATCCGTAGGGCCGGGTGAGGATCTCCATCGCGTGCCCGGAGGGATCCAGAAAATACACCCCGCGGCCGCCGTCGTTGTGGTTGATCTCGGCGGGACGCGTGGCGCCCGGGTCGGCCCAGTGCTGCAGGCCGCGCGAGGAGATCTTGCCGTAGATGGTGTCGAACTCCTGCTCGGAGACCAGGAAAGCGTAATGCTGCCGGGCAATGTCACTGCCCTCGGCGACGTCCGAGTAGTCAAGGCTCGCACCGTGGGCGAGCTCGACGACCATGAAGTGGCCGAACGGCTTTGGGCTCGGCAAGCCGAACAGCTCGGCGAGGAATTCCGCGGATTCGTGTTTGTCGCGCGAGGCGACGATGGTGTGGTTGAAGCTGACGGTCATGATCCTTTTCAGTCAACCACCGGTGGCGCCACGCGACAATGCGCCGGAAAACGGAGGGCTACTTCGGCGCCGTGAATTCCAGGGCGATGTTGTCGGGGTCGCGAAACTCGAGGATGTATGACGGCCCGATGTCCTTGACGGGCTCGCGGGCCACGCCGACCTCGTCGAGATGCGCTGCGGCGGAATCTAGCTCGTCCCTGCTGCCGAGCCGGAACGCGATGTGGTCGAGGCCCACACGATTCTCGTCGAAACGGTCCGCCGCCACCGGCCGCAGCCCGAGAAGCGTGCCGCCCAGGTCATAGATGACGCCGCCGAACAGGAACTTCAGCTGGTCGCGAGTCGCCTCGTCGGCGTTATCGGGAACTTCGAGCAACACCGGCCAACCGAAGACGCTCTCGTAGAAGCGCCGGGACCGCTCGATATCGGTGACGGTCAGCCGGACGTGCGCGATCGACATGCTGGTAAAGCCCATCGGAGCCATGCTGCCAGAATCGCGTCTGTGCAGATAGCCATGACGATGCCGGTGATGGAACCGGACCTGGACGCGACCGTGCTGGAAGACTGGGCCCGCGCGATCGACGAGGCCCCCTTTTCCTCTCTGTGCTGGGGCGAGCGCATCGCCTTCGACAACCCCGACAACCTGACGTTGCTCGGTGCGCTTGCCGCGTGGACCCGTCGGGTGCGGCTGGTGACCACCGTGATCGTCCCGCAACTGCACGACCCGGTGATGCTGGCAAAGGGCCTGGCCAGCGGCGACATGCTCAGTGGCGGGCGTCTGACCGTCGGAGTCGGCGTTGGCGGCAGGCAGGAGGACTATCACGCGGTGGGTGCCGACCTGCGGACACAGACGATGCGTGGCATGGCCGAACGGGTGGCGGTGATGAAGCGGGTCTGGGCCGGCGAGAAGATCACCGATTCGACGCTGCCGGTCGGGCCGGCGCCGGTGCAGCCCGGCGGTCCGCCGCTGCTGGTGGGCAGCATCGGGCCGAAAACGGTCCGCAGCGCTTCTGCCTGGGCCGACGGGCTGGCCGGCACAACGTTGGACCTCGACGTGGCCAAGCAGAACGAGCTGTTCGACGTGGCACGAGAGGCCTGGGCGCAGGCCGGCAAGCCCCGGCCGCACCTGGTGACGTCGTTCTGGTTCGCGTTCGGGCCACCCGAGCGCTCCCGCGCGCAGGTGCACCGGCACCTGCGTCGCTACATGAACTGGATCCCGGCCGAGTACGTCGACGCCATGGCCCCGACGACGGGTTGGGCCGGCGACGAAGACGACTTGCTGGCGGTGCTGCGGCGGTTCGAAGCGATCGGCACGGACGAGGTGCAGCTGATCCCGACGAGTTCGGACATCGACCAGCTCCGGCGCGCCGCCGACGTGGCTGCCCGGCTTTGAGCGGGCTTCAGGCCGGTCAGGCCGTCGCGAGCTCTTCGCCCGCTGCCGGCTGCTGCGGAGGTTGTCCCTTGCGCAGGGTCGCCAGCAACTCGCGATAGGGGCCGACGAGGTAGACGGTGTCGCCGCCGCGGAGCCAGGCGTCGCGGCGCGGGTGCAGCTCGACGGGCGCGTCATGGCGGGTGATCGCGATGACGCGGGTCTGGGTCGAGAGCTCGAACATCTTGAGCCCGTCGAGTTCGCTGCCGGGCGCCACGTGCATGCCGCCGACCATGAACGAGCGCTGCCCGACCGAGAAGGTGCCCAGCACCTGCAGGCCCATCGCGGCGCCGATGAACCACGGTGCGGCCAGTTCGACGGTGGACCGGACATTCTCGAAACCGAACCGCTGCGCCACCGCGGCCCCCAGCTCGCGGTCGTAGACGCGCAGCACGAGGGGCACGTCCGGCCGCACGACGTCGGGCATCACCCGGGGGCCCAACATCTCGCGCAGCACGATGCCCGTCTCGATGTTGACCATGTCGTCCTGGGTGAGCACCGCCACCGCGCGGGCTCTGCCGACACCCGCCGCCACGAGCGTCTGGCGCAGCGTCGCGTCCCCGAAGATCACCGGCACGTCGAGGTCGGCCGCCGACGACAGGAAGCGGTTGTTCTCGTCGCGCTCGACGACCGCGACGTCGTATCCCGCCGCGGTCAGGTCGGCGACCACCCGGCTGCCGAAGGAACCCAGCCCGACGACGATGACGTGGTTGCGCAGATGGCGCGCGCGGCGCCGTCCGGCCGAGTGGGCGAAGCGCCGCGACAACAGCAGGTCGGCGATGAACGCGACCAGGAGCGCGGTGGTGGTGACACCGGCGAACATCAGCATGATGCTGAACAGCCGCAGCCACGTGGGCTGGTGCAGGAAGCTGAAGTCGCCGTAGCCCACGGTCGCGATCGTCTCGGTGCTGAAATACAGTGCGTCCAGCCACGTCATCCTCGGATGCGGCTGATAGCTGAAACGCAGGATGACCGTCGACCCGATCAGCAGGCACGCCGCGGCGCCCAGAGCTCGAATGAACATCGGGTTGACGTCGTCGCGCAGGGCCCTGGCGGTGTCGATGACGCGCCGCAGCCAGGGTCCGCGGGAGCGTGTGACGTTCGGCCGCGGCACGTTGATGCCGCGCTCGGCCAGCTCGTCGACGGTGCCGATCATCGCGGTCCAGTCGCCGGCGCGGACGGGCAGGTCGCGCCCGGGGCACGACACCACCACGCCGGGGGTGTCCGAGTTCTCGCCGTGGATCACGGCCACGGGCGCCAGATCGCCATAGATCTCGCGCAGCGTCGCGTCCCGCGGCGCCTCCGCGCCGGAGACGACGAACTTGATGCCCGCGGCCTCGAACGGGTGCGCGGTGTGCGCCAGGCATGCCTCGACGACCGACGGGGCCGTGAGGTCGGCGACGTCGAGGATCGCGCCCGGTCGCCGGTCGGCCGCCATCGCGGTGCGCAGCACGTCATTGGCCAGCCGCCCGACCACCCGGACTTCGGGGTTGGCTTTCCTTGCGAGCAAGGCGATTTCGAGGTTCGTCGCGTCGTCGTCGCCGGCGCAGATCACCGCGTGGGCGTCGGCGATGCCGGCGTTGGTCAGTCCGGCGGCGGTTTCCAGCTTGACGACGTGCACGCCGGCGTTGTTCAGTTCCTCGACGATGGTCTTCGCCAGCGAGTCGTCGCCGCTGACGATGATGTGGCGCTGCATATCTACCTGCTCTCGCTGACGCTGGCGTCCATTGACCCCTACGACTATCAGACACCGCGGCGGTTCCTGCCAGCGAAAAGCGCCAGTCGGCCCGGGACGCGATACTGGGCGGCGTGCCTTTCATCGAACGCGTCGCCTCGCGCGAGATCTATCGGAACAGCTGGATGGTCCTGCGCGAAGACGACATCCGGCGTCCCGACGGGAGCCTGGGGATCTACAGCGTCGTCGACAAGCCGACGTACGCGCTGGTCCTGCCCTACGACGGGCGCCGCTTCCGGTTGGTCGAGCAGTTCCGCTATCCGCTGGGCGTTCGGCGCTGGGAGTTCCCGCAGGGCACCGCTCCGGGTTTGGCGGACCACGATCCCACCGAGCTGGCCGCGCGCGAGTTGCGCGAGGAGACGGGTCTGCGCGCGGAATCGCTGGAATTGCTCGGCCGGCTCGACGTCGCGGCGGGAATGACCAGCCAGCGCGGGTGGGTGTTTTTGGCCACCGGGATCATCGAGGGCGAATCGGAGCTCGAGCACGAGGAGCAGGACCTGCGCAGCTCCTGGTTCTCGCGCGAGGAGGTCGAGGAGATGATGCGATCGGGAGTGATGACCGACGCGCAGTCCATCGCCGCCTATGGCATGTTTCTCTTGCGGCGGCCGTGATGTCGTGTCACTTGACCACCGCGGCTCTGCGCCGAAACCCGATGCGGCGCAGAGCCGGCGGCAAGTTCTGTCAGAAGGCGAGTTCTTTCTCAGAAATAGTGCCGGCGGCCGCCGACGGCGCGCCCGGTGCTGCCCAGGACCGCCAGGATCGCGCCGATGACGACGAGGATGATCCCGATGGTCCACAGGATGGATATCTTGAGCAGGAAGCCCGCAATCAGCAAAGCGATGCCGAGGATGATCATGGTGCGCCCTCCGTGGGGTGATTGGCGGATGACGAGCGGGTCGGTTGACCCGACGCCGATGTCAAGTCGACCACCCCTTAGGGGGGTAGCAATACACCCCTAAGGAGGTAATGTCCGCGACATGGTGCCTCCGACGTCCCGCGCGCCGATCACGATCGCACTCGTCGACGACTACGACATCGTCGTCAAGGGCGTGGCCAACATGCTCGACCCGTACCGCGACCGCGTCGTGATCGCAGAGCTCGACTCCACGATGCCTGTCGACGACGAAGTGGACATCGTCTTATACGACTCGTTCGCCCAGCCCGAGTCCGACCACGAAGAGATCAGCGTGCTGGTCGCCAATCCCCGCGCTCATCGAGTCGTGGTGTACACCTGGAACTTTCACCCCGACTTGATCGAAAGCGCGCGGCACCACGGCGCCGACGGCTACTTGTCCAAGGCCCTTCCCGCGCGCGAGTTGGTCGCCGCGTTGGAGGCCGTCCATTCCGGCGAGGAGGTGGTCAGCGAGGTGGCCGCACGGGCCCGCAGCGCGCCGGGACTGGACTGGCCGGGCCGCGGCGAAGGGCTCAGTGACCGTGAGGCGGAGATCCTCGCCCTGATCACCCAGGGCAAAAGCAACGCCGACGTGGCACGGCTGACGTACCTGAGCCCGAACACCGTGAAGTCCTATATCCGCACGATCTACCGCAAGCTTGGCGTCGGCAGCCGCACCCAGGCGGTGCTGTGGGGGGTGAATCACGGTTTCACCCCGGACCATCACCGCATCGAGCACTGGCGTGGCGGCCCCTGAGAAGCCGGCGAGCCGCGTCTGCCGTCACCTCAATCCTGTTGCTAATCAGTCTCTTTGACGATCAGCCGGACGGCGCGGGCGTCATGGACGCTATGTAGTAGACCTCGTGCCCGGTAGGGTATCCGCCGCCGTTGGTGGCGATGTGCACGTGGTCGTAGTGGTTGAGGGTTTCGTTGCCGTAGTCGGCGGTCCAGCTGCCCGCCCCGACGCCCGGGTAGATCTTCTGCCGCCAGATGACGTGGTTGATATCCCACCGCTTCGCGTTCGCCAAGGCGTACCCGGCGATCTGGTTGCCGAGCTCAATGCCCTCGGGGCTGGCGTGGTCGGGGATCATCACGTCGATCGCCAGCCCGTTGGGATGCCATGGCAGCGGGTCCTGGCGGTAGCCGTAGATGGTGGTGATCTGAGGGAACAGCACGCTGATTGCGCGGGCCGCCCAGATGGTCTTGACCTGCAACCGGTCTTCGGACGCGACGCCGGGGGGCAGCGGGAACTGGAATTGCTGGGCGGTGATGGACGCGGTCGGCGCCAGCGCGGCCAGCGATTCGGCCTCGGCGGGACTGGCGGTGTGCGGCGCACCCATAGGCGCCGGCGCCGCCGGCGCCGAGGCCACCGCTGTCGTCGGTGCCGCGGCCGCGCTCGTGGGGGCCGCCGCCGGGGGCGCGGGAGAACAGCAGCGGGGCTTGGTCTGCTGGGCGTAGACCATGGCGGCGGAGACGGCCAGCGACACCGCGATGGCCAGCCACCGACTCGCTCCGTTGGCCAAAACCCTGGTGCTCACGAGCAGCAGCTTAACCCCGGGTGTGACGCGCGTTACAAATTTTGCGGGGTCTGGGTGCGCGGGCGTCAAAGCGATGATCTCGCCGTCATCTGGCAGGCGTGTGCGGGACCGTCCGCCGAGGGTGATGTTGGAACCGACGAGTCCCCCGGGGTCGCATCCGCCTAATGCGGTCAGGCGAGCCGCCGCCCCGTGACGAAGTGAAACGATCCGTGAAATATTGCTCATTGATGGGTGGCTTCGCAGGTCCGGCGCGCACAATGCGCCCCATGAACACTGCAAATCCGTCGTTGACGGTGACTTTTCATAATCCGAAGTTCAAGGCCACAGGGCTTACGACTGCCAGCTTGGCAGCTGGGATGAAGGGCCGCGAGAAGCTTGGCGTGCCGTATATCGCTGTCGATGGCGTCGAACACGAAGGCGACTGGGGCGCCCCGACTCGCATCGACATCACGCCCGGCAGCCACCAGATCGAGGTGTATTTCAAACTCAAGGGACTACCCGTGAAACGCGGAAAGGGTAAGGCCGACTTCACCGCATCCGAGGGCGACGTATCAGTCCGCGCCGACTTCGGCCAGATGGTCACGACCACCGAAGTCACGGTGCCCGGGCAAGCGCCGATTCGTAAGAAGCGCATGTACATCTGACACCGTGACGCCCGCAGCGCTGCAATCCGGTGCAACCCGGGTCCTCCGGATCACACGCTCCTGCCGCCGCGCTCGTGGCTGTCGTTGTCACAGATGGCCGGGTCGAACAGGGGCGACGCCGGGCTGTGCCCGATAGGCCTCCGAGTAATCGCCCGGCTGTTCGGCGAGCTGGTCCAGCTTCTCCACGAACGCGGCCCACGTGTAGACGAGCTCGCGGGGTCGTTGAGATACCTGAAGTCGGTGGCCCACAACTCTGCCTTCTCTACGACACCTTTGAACGCCTGGGTGTCTGTGTAGTGGTAGACGATGGTCACGCCCATTGTGGTGACTGCTTTCCCGCAGCTGCTACTAAGAAGTGACGGCGAAGATGCGCCATTCACCGGGTACGCCCTTCAGTTGGTGCGTGCCCCGGTCTTCGAATTCCAGCCCTGACCCGATAACCAGGTCGCGCAGCGTACTCGACACGAGTACCTCATTCGGCCCTGCCAGTGCGCTCACGCGCGCCCCGATGTGCACGGCGATACCGCCGATGTCCTCGTCGCGTAGCTCGCATTCGCCGGTGTGCAGCCCGGCGCGCACCTGGATGCCGAGTGCTTGCAAGGCGTCGCGGATCGCCATGGCGCAGCGGATCGCTCGCTGCGGGCCGTCGAACACCGCCAGGAAACCGTCTCCGGAGGTGTTCACCTCGCGGCCTCGAAACCGAGTCAGCTGCGACCTGACGATGGCATCGTGCGCATCGAGCAACGCATGCCAGTCCCGGTCGCCCAACGTTGCGGCGCGGCGTGTCGAGTCCACGATGTCGGTGAAAAGCACCGTTGCCAGCACCCGGTCGTCGGCCACTTCGGCTTGGTGGCCGGTAAGGAACGCGGCGATCTCTTGGAACGACTCGCGCCATGGTTCGACGAAGTGATACATGTTGCGGCCCGGCAGTTCGACGTACTTCGCGCCCGGTATGTGGTCCGCGATGTACTTGCCCATCGCGGGCACGAGTATCGCGTCTTCGGTGTGGTGGACGACCATGGTCGGCACGCGGATCGTCGGAAGAACCGCTCGCACATCCACTTCGGACAAAAGTGGCACCATCCGAGTTACCGTTGCTGGGCTCGCCGCCAGACGCTCCATCCGGGCGAACGTCGCCCGGATCTCCTCGTTCCACGACATGTCCGGATTCAAGACATGCTGCCACTCGCCCGTGCCCCACATCGCCACAATCCCGGCGATGACTTCCTGGGGGTCGGCGACGCTCGACGTATCCGCGTTGCCCTCAAGCACGACCAGCGCGCTGGTGCGGGACGGATGCGTCGCCGCGAACAGCGCAGCCGTCCCGAACGCGCCGTCCCACGCAAGGAGGACCGCTTCGCTGCTCCCGAGATCGTCGAGCACCGCGGTGATGCTGTCTGCCCATTGCTCCAAGGTCGGCAGCGCGCCCGGCGCGACGGGATCGGATGCTCCCGTGCCCGGCTGGTCGAAGAAGACGAGCCGACCGAGCGACGTCATCGCATCGACCCACCCTTGAAGGGACGGCAGCTCCGGAATTAGCTCGCAGCACGTGAACCAATTCGGGACGAACACGATGTCGCGAGGACCTTCGCGTGACGTGCGATAGGCGACGCGCAGATCCCCGTTCAGCGCGTAGCGCGTCTCCGAGAACATTGCGGAAGTGTAAGCCCAGGATCGGCCCGAGTTTCGATGTCACGCAACCGGCGCGGCCTGTCACACGGGGCTGACCGTGGTGCGGTTACCGTGGTGCCGTCTAGGTGCCCGTTATTTCACGTGTATTGCACGGTCTTACGTTTGCGCTGTTCAGACAGTGCCCCCGGCAGGATTCGAACCTGCGGCCTTCTGCTCCGGAGGCAGACGCTCTATCCCCTGAGCTACGGGGGCGCGACAACTTTGTTGCTGCACCATCGGGCCCGAACAGACTAACGCATCGCGGTGGCTGCTTCGTCACCGCGACGGATTCGGGGCGCGAGCGCCCCAGCCAATAGGATGGACGCTCGTGACCCCCGCTGACCTGGCTGAGCTGCTCAGAACCACCGCCGCCGCGGTGCTGGCCGAGCGCGGGCTGGATGCTGCGGCTTTGCCGCAGTCCGTCACCGTGGAGCGGCCCCGCAACCCCGAGCACGGCGATTACGCCAGCAACCTGGCGCTGCAGCTGGGCAAGAAGGTCGGCGCGAGCCCGCGTGAACTCGCCGGATGGCTTGCCGACGCGCTCTCGCGGACCGACGGCGTCGCCTCGGCCGAGGTCGCCGGGCCGGGCTTCATCAACCTTCGACTGGAGGCCTCGGCCCAGGCCGTCGTCGTCAACAACGTCATCGACGCCGGCGACACCTACGGGCACTCCGATGCGCTGGCGGGGCAGAAGATCAACCTCGAGTTCGTCTCGGCCAACCCCACCGGGCCCATCCACATCGGCGGCACCCGCTGGGCGGCCGTCGGCGACGCGCTGGGACGGTTGCTGTCCACCCAGGCCGCGGACGTGGAGCGCGAGTACTACTTCAACGACCACGGCGCCCAGATCGACCGGTTCGCCAACTCGCTGATCGCCGCGGCCAAGGGGGAGCCAACGCCGGAGGACGGCTACGCCGGCGACTACATCAACGACATCGCCGCCCAGGTGCTGCAGAAGGCGCCCGACGCGCTGAGCCTGCCGCAGGCCGAGATGCACGAGACCTTCCGCGAAATCGGCGTCGACATGATGTTCACCCACATCAAGGAGACGCTGCACGAGTTCGGCACCGACTTCGACGTGTACACGCACGAGGATTCGATGCACAGCAGCGGCCGGGTCGACGAGGCCATCGCCCGGCTGCGCCAGACCGGCAACATCTACGAGAAGGACGGCGCAACCTGGTTGCGTACCAGCGCTTTCGGCGACGATAAGGACCGTGTCGTGATCAAGAGCGATGGCAAGCCGGCTTACATCGCCGGCGACATCGCCTACTACCTGGACAAGCGGCAGCGCGGCTTCGACCTGTGCATCTACATGCTCGGGGCCGACCACCACGGCTACATCGCCCGGCTCAAGGCCGTGGCAGCCGCCTTCGGCGAGGACCCCGCGACCGTCGAGGTGCTCATCGGGCAGATGGTCAACCTCCTCCGGGACGGCCAGCCGGTCCGGATGAGCAAGCGGGCCGGAACGGTGATCACCCTCGACGACCTCGTCGAGGCCATCGGCGTCGATGCCGCGCGGTACAGCCTGATCCGGTCGTCGGTGGACACCCCAATCGACATCGACCTGGCGCTGTGGTCGTCGGCGTCCAACGAGAACCCGGTCTACTACGTGCAATACGCGCATGCCCGGCTCTCGGCGCTGGCCCGCAACGCCGCCGAGCTGGGCCTGATCCCCGACACCGGGCATCTCGAGCTGCTCGACCACGACAAAGAGGGCACGCTGCTGCGCACCATCGGGGAATTCCCGCGCGTGCTGAAAACCGCGGCGTCCCTGCGGGAGCCGCACCGGGTGTGCCGCTACCTCGAAGACCTGGCCGGCGACTACCACCGCTTCTACGACTCGTGCCGGGTGCTGCCCCAGGGCGACGAGCAACCGACCGAGCTCCACACCGCCCGCCTGGCGCTGTGCCAGGCCACCCGCCAGGTCATCGCCAACGGCCTGACGATACTGGGAGTCACCGCCCCGGAGCGCATGTGAACGTCCACCCCGCCGGCCCCCGGCACGCCGAAGACGCCCGCAGCCCCGGCAGCCCGCCGCGGCCGCAATCCCCAGAAGAGGTGCTGCGACTGGCGCCGAACGTATGGCCGCGCAACATGGTTCGCGACGGCAGTGGCGTGGCCTCCCTCGCGGGGGTGCCGGTGACCCGGCTTGCCCAGGAGTACGGCACGCCGCTGTTCGTCATCGACGAGGACGATTTCCGCTCGCGCTGCAAGGAGATGGTGTCGGCGTTCGGCGGTGGGCAGAACGTGTGCTATGCGGCCAAGGCCTTCCTGTCCACCGAGATTGCCCGCTGGGTCGACCAGGAGGGCCTGTCGCTGGACGTATCCACCGGCGGTGAGCTCGCGGTCGCGTTGCACGCCGACTTCCCGCCCGAGCGAATCACCCTGCACGGCAACAACAAGTCCGTCGCGGAATTGACGGCCGCGGTCAAGGCCGGTGTCGGGCATGTCGTCGTGGACTCGATGATCGAAATCGAGCGGTTGGACCAGATCGCCGGCGAGGCCGGCGTCGTCCAGGACGTCTTCGTACGGCTCACCGTCGGCGTCGAGGCACACACGCACGAGTTCATCTCGACCGCGCACGAGGACCAGAAGTTCGGGCTCTCGTTGGCCAGCGGCGCGGCGATGGGCGCGGTGCGGCGGGTATTCGCCGCCGACCACCTGCGACTCGTCGGGTTGCACAGCCACATCGGTTCCCAGATCTTCGACGTGGACGGCTTCGAGGTCGCCGCCCGCCGCGTCATCGGGCTGCTGCAGGAGATCGTCGAGGAGTTCGGCGTCGACAAGACCGCGCAGATCTCGACCGTAGATCTCGGTGGCGGCCTGGGCATTTCGTATCTGTCGACCGATGACCCGCCGCCGGTGGCCGAGTTGGCGGCCAAGCTGACCGCGATCGTGCGCGACGCGTCGGCGGCGGTGGGCCTGCCGACGCCACGGCTGGTGGTCGAACCGGGCCGCGCGATCGCCGGGCCCGGGACCATCACGCTCTACGAGGTCGGGACCGTGAAGGACGTCGACGTCAGCGCGACGGCTCAGCGGCGCTACGTCAGCGTCGACGGCGGCATGAGCGACAACATCCGTACCGCGCTCTACGACGCGCAGTACGACGCGCGATTGGTGTCCCGCGTCAGCGACGCGCCCGCGACCCTGGCTCGCATCGTCGGGAAGCATTGCGAGAGCGGCGATATCGTCGTGCGCGACGCCTGGGTGCCCGACGATCTGCGGCCCGGCGACCTGCTCGCGGTGGCCGCGACCGGTGCCTACTGTTATTCGCTCTCCAGCCGCTACAACATGCTGGGCCGGCCCGCCGTGGTGGCGGTGTGTGCCGGGCAGGCCCGCTTGATTCTGCGCCGTGAGACGGTTGACGATCTATTGAGTCTGGAAGTGAGGTGAACCGTGTCCGGTGACGAAAGGCCGGTCGGCGTAGCGGTGCTCGGGTTGGGCAACGTCGGTAGTGAAGTCGTCCGGATCATCCAGGAAGGTGCGGACGACCTCGCCGCCCGGGTCGGCGCGCCGTTGGTGCTACGCGGCATCGGGGTGCGCCGCGTCGCGGCCGACCGCGGAGTCCCCATCGAACTCCTCACCGACAATATCGAAGAACTCGTCACCCGCGAGGACGTCGACATCGTCGTCGAGGTGATGGGACCGGTCGAGCCCTCACGCAAGGCGATCCTGTCCGCGCTCGAACACGGCAAGTCCGTCGTCACCGCCAATAAGGCGTTGCTGTCGGTCTCCACCGGCGAGCTGGCGCAGGCGGCCGAAAGCGCCAACGTCGACCTGTATTTCGAGGCGGCGGTCGCGGGAGCGATCCCGGTCATCCGTCCGCTCACCCAGTCGCTTTCCGGTGACACGGTGCTGCGGGTGGCCGGCATCGTCAACGGCACCACGAACTACATCCTGTCCGAGATGGACAGCACCGGCGCGAACTACGATGCCGCGCTGGCCGATGCCGGCGCGCTGGGGTACGCCGAGGCCGACCCCACCGCCGACGTCGAGGGCTACGACGCCGCGGCCAAGGCCGCGATCCTGGCGTCCATCGCCTTTCACACCCGGGTGACCGCCGACGACGTCTACCGTGAGGGCATCACCAAGATCACCCCGGCCGACTTCGCCTCGGCGCGGGCGCTCGGCTGCACCATCAAGTTGCTGTCTATCTGCGAGCGCATTGCGGGCGACGATGGCCAGGAACGGGTTTCGGCCCGCGTATACCCGGCGCTGGTGCCGCTGTCGCATCCGCTGGCCACGGTCAGCGGGGCATTCAACGCCGTGGTCGTCGAGGCCGCGGCCGCGGGGCGCCTGATGTTCTACGGTCAGGGAGCCGGCGGCGCGCCCACCGCGTCGGCGGTGACCGGCGACCTGGTGATGGCCGCCCGCAACCGGGTTCTGGGCAGCCGGGGGCCCAAGGAGTCGAAGTATGCTCAACTGGCCGTCGCGCCAATGGGTTTGATCACGACCCGCTACTACCTGAGCATCAACGTCGCCGATAAGCCCGGTGTGTTGTCCACCGTGGCGGCCGAATTCGCCAAGCGCGAGGTGAGCATCGCCGAGGTTCGCCAGGAGGGCGTGGTGGATGAGGGCGGCCGGCGGGTGGGTGCGCGCATCGTCGTGGTCACCCACAGCGCCACCGACGCCGCCCTCTCCGAAACCGTCGATGCGCTGGCCGATTTGGACGTGGTGCAGCGGGTGGCCAGCGTGCTGCGGCTGGAAGGGACCGGGCTGTGAGCGCCCCGCGCACAGCCGTTCATCAGCCCTGGCCGGGCCTGATCGCGGCCTACCGCGACCGGCTGCCGGTCGGCGACGACTGGACTCCGGTGACCCTGCTCGAGGGCGGCACCCCGCTGATCCCCGCGCCCCGCCTCTCACAGATGACCGGCTGCACGGTCCATCTCAAGGTCGAGGGCCTCAATCCCACCGGGTCCTTCAAGGACCGCGGAATGACGATGGCCGTCACCGACGCGCTGGCTCGAGGGCAGCAGGCCGTGCTGTGCGCGTCGACGGGAAACACCTCGGCGTCCGCGGCGGCGTACGCCGCGCGTGCCGGGATCACCTGCGCGGTGCTGATACCGCAGGGCAAGATCGCGATGGGCAAGCTGGCGCAGGCCGTGATGCACGGCGCCAAGATCATCCAGATCGACGGCAACTTCGACGACTGCCTGGAACTCGCCCGCAAGATGGCCGCCGACTTTCCGACGATCTCCCTGGTCAACTCCGTCAACCCGGTCCGCATCGAGGGGCAGAAGACCGCGGCGTTCGAGATAGTGGACGCGCTCGGCTACGCGCCGGACGTGCACGCCCTGCCGGTCGGCAATGCGGGCAACATCACCGCGTACTGGAAGGGTTACACCGAGTACCGCCACGAAGGTCTGATCGACAAGTTGCCGCGCATGCTGGGCACGCAGGCCGCCGGCGCGGCGCCCCTGGTTCACGGCGCGCCCGTCAGCCACCCGGAGACCATCGCGACCGCGATCCGCATCGGCGCGCCGGCGTCCTGGACGGCCGCCGTCCAGGCCCAGCAGCAGTCCAACGGACGCTTCCTGGCGGCCACCGACGACGAGATCCTGGCCGCGTACCACCTCGTCGCACAGTCCGAGGGAGTGTTCGTCGAACCCGCGTCGGCCGCCAGCATCGCCGGTCTGCTCAAGTCCGTTGAGGACGGCTGGGTGGCGCGCGGATCGACGGTGGTCTGCACGGTCACCGGCAACGGCCTCAAGGACCCCGACACCGCGCTGCAGGACATGCCGGTGGTCTCCGCTCTTCCGGTCGACCCGGTGTTGGTGGTCGAGAAACTGGGACTGGCCTAAGTGGCCCAGATGCTGCCGGCCGGGCTCGTGGCGAGCGCCGTGGTATCCGCCTCGAGCGCCAACCTCGGTCCCGGTTTCGACAGCCTCGGCCTGGCGCTGAGCCTGACCGACGAGATCGTCTTGGAAACAACGCATTCCGGCTTGAGCGTGATCGTCGAAGGAGAGGGGGCCGACCAGGTCCCACTGGGCCCCGACCATCTGGTGGTCCGTGCCATCGAGTGCGCGTTCAATGCCCTGGGAACCCGCGCGCCGGGATTGGTGGTGCGCTGCCGCAACGCCATTCCGCATTCACGCGGCCTGGGTTCCTCCGCCGCGGCGGTGGTGAGTGGCTTGGCCGCGGTCAATGGTCTTGTGGCACAGGTTGATTGCGAGAGATTGAGCACCGGCCAGCTGATCCAGCTGGCGTCGGAGTTCGAGGGCCATCCGGACAACGCGGCCGCGGCCGTGCTCGGTGGAGCGGTGGTCTCGTGGACCGACCGCACCGACGAAGGTCCCCGCTACGCGGCCGTCTCGCTGCGGTTGCACCCCGACATCCGCCTGTACTCTGCGATACCCGAGGAACGCTCGTTGACCGCGGAGACCCGCGTCCTGCTGCCCACCCGGGTCAGCCACGACGACGCCGCCTTCAACGTCAGCCGAGCGGCGTTGCTGGTGGTGGCACTGACCGAACGCCCCGACATGCTGATGGCGGCCACCGAAGACGTGCTGCACCAACCGCAACGCGCACCGGCGATGGCGGCCTCGGCGGAATATTTGCGGCTGCTGCGGCGTCATAACGTGGCAGCGACGCTTTCGGGGGCGGGTCCCTCGCTGATCGCATTGACCACAGCGACGGAGTTGCCCACGGAAGCGGTGGAGTATGGTGCCGCGCACGGATTCACCATCACGGAGATGACGGCGGGCGAAGGTGTTCGCTGGGCCCCGGGCGTCACAGTCCCAGGTTGATCCACACCGTGGCCGGAGGGTTTGCTTGCTTAAGCCAAAGATGCGGGCTATCCTCGGACGCGTCCAGCAATCGCAGGATCTGCATCTGCAAACATACTGCTTGCCGCTAGGACAACACCAATTCTTCTCGTGGACGAGGTTCGCCGCTCTCTCCGCCAAATCCAGGCGATCAACGTTGCAGAGTCGACTATTGGGCGCACTCGGCAATTTGGCTGAATGCAACGACCCCCCTATGACGTGATCAGCGGGGGAAGAAAGGAAATCCGTGACTGATACGGACCTGTTCACGGCTGACGAAAGTACCGACAGCGCTGCGCTGTCGAACGCCGTGACCAATGACACCCCAGACGCCAAACGTGAGATACCGTCCGGCGCACTGTCCACGATGGTGCTGCCTGAGCTGCGCGCACTCGCCAATCGAGCCGGTGTCAAGGGCACATCCGGCATGCGCAAGAACGAGCTGATCGCCGCGATCAAGGAGATTAGGGGAGAGGCCAACGGAACCTCCGCCAACGGCGGTTCCGCTGCGGACAGCGTCAAGACAGACACTGCAGACGCCGCAGACGCCTCAGACACCGCGGGCGCCGCAGCGCCGGCCCCCCACACCGAGCAGAACGGCTCGTCGACCGAGGCTCCACGCCGCGAACGGCGCGGAGCGTCCCGCGAAGCGGGATCGGCCGCCAACGGCGCCGAGGGCGAAGCCTCCAGCCGCCGCGAAAACCACCGGGAGTCCGCGTCCGGCAACCGCCAGGAAGCCAAACAGGACACCAAGACCGACGAGCGCGGGCCGGACGCCGGCAACGACCAGAGCGGCGACCAGCAGGGCTCCGGCCAGCAGTCGCGCGGCGGCTCCAACCAGAACCAGCAAGACGACGACGGTGAGGGACGCCAGGGTCGGCGGGGACGTCGCTTCCGCGACCGCCGGCGCCGCGGCGAACGGTCGGGCGAGGGCGGTAACGAAGCCGAGCTCCGGGACGACGACGTCGTCCAGCCGGTGGCCGGAATCCTTGACGTTCTCGACAATTACGCATTCGTGCGCACGTCCGGCTACCTGGCTGGTCCGCACGACGTCTACGTGTCGATGAACATGGTGCGCAAGAACGGTCTGCGCCGCGGCGATGCGGTGACCGGCGCCGTCCGGGTGCCGCGGGACGGCGAGCAGCCGAACCAGCGGCAGAAGTTCAACCCGTTGGTACGCCTGGACACCGTCAACGGCGGCTCGGTCGAAGACGCCAAGAAGCGTCCCGATTTCAGCAAGTTGACGCCCCTGTATCCCAACCAGCGCCTGCGCCTGGAAACCACTCCCGACCGGCTGACCACCCGGGTCATCGACCTGATCATGCCGATCGGCAAGGGGCAGCGTGCGCTGATCGTGTCCCCGCCGAAGGCGGGTAAGACGACCATCCTGCAGGACATCGCCAACGCGATCACCAAGAACAACCCGGAATGCCACCTCATGGTCGTGCTCGTCGACGAGCGTCCGGAGGAGGTCACCGACATGACGCGCTCGGTCAAGGGCGAGGTCATCGCCTCGACGTTCGACCGGCCGCCGTCAGACCACACGTCGGTCGCCGAGCTGGCCATCGAGCGGGCCAAGCGCCTCGTCGAGCAGGGCAAGGACGTCGTCGTGCTGCTCGACTCGATCACCCGCCTCGGGCGCGCCTACAACAACGCGTCCCCGGCGTCGGGGCGCATCCTGTCCGGTGGTGTGGACTCCACGGCCCTCTACCCGCCGAAGCGCTTCCTCGGCGCCGCCCGCAACATCGAGGAAGGCGGCTCGTTGACGATCATCGCCACCGCGATGGTCGAGACCGGATCCACCGGTGACACAGTGATCTTCGAAGAGTTCAAGGGCACGGGTAACGCCGAGCTCAAGCTCGACCGCAAGATCTCCGAACGACGGGTCTTCCCGGCGGTCGACGTCAACCCGTCCGGCACCCGCAAGGACGAGCTGCTGCTGTCGCCCGACGAGTTCGCGATCGTGCACAAGCTGCGCCGCGTCCTGTCCGGTCTGGATTCCCACCAGGCCATCGACCTGCTGATGAGCCAGCTGCGCAAGACCAAGAACAACTACGAATTCCTGGTCCAGGTGTCCAAGACGACACCCGGATCGATGGACAACGACTAACGCCGGCCGGGAATGCCCAGGCGCACCCCGCTGTTTTGGGAAGACAGTGGTTGACCTGGCATAATCGATGCCCGACAAGACCTGAAGAGGACAGCATGAAATCTGACATCCACCCCGCTTACGCGGAGACCACCGTGTTGTGCGGCTGCGGCAACACCTTCCAGACGCGCAGCACCAAAGAGGGTGGGCGCATCGTCGTCGAGGTCTGCTCGCAGTGTCACCCGTTCTACACCGGCAAGCAGAAGATCCTCGACAGCGGTGGCCGCGTGGCACGCTTCGAGAAGCGGTACGGCAAGCGCAAGGGCGGCGCCGCCCCGGAGAACACCGACAAGTAGCTGGATTGCCGACGCCCGAACTGTGCGGGTCCACGCACAGGCCGGGCGTCGGTTCGCGTTCGCGGGACTTCGGCTTTTGGCGGCACTCAGCGCGGGACGTGACGGGGCAGGAGGTGTGACATGACCCAGCCGGTGCAGACTATCGACGTGCTGCTGGCCGAACACGCCGAACTCGAGCGGCGGCTGGCGGACCCCGAACTGCACAGCGACCCCGCGGAGGCGCGCAAAGCCGGTCGCCGTTTCGCCCGGTTGGCCCCGATCGTGGCCACGTACCGCAAGCTGGCGTCGGCGCGCGACGACCTGGAAACCGCGCGTGAACTGGCCGTCGACGACGAGTCGTTCGCCGCCGAGGTGACCGAACTGGAAACGCGGGTTGCCGATCTGGACGTCCAGCTCACCGACATGCTGGCGCCACGCGACCCGCACGACGCCGACGACATCGTCCTCGAGGTCAAATCCGGCGAGGGCGGCGAAGAGTCGGCGTTGTTCGCCGCGGATCTGGCCCGGATGTACATCCGCTACGCCGAACGGCACGGCTGGACGGTCACCGTGCTGGACGAGACGACATCGGACCTGGGTGGCTACAAAGACGCCACCCTGTCCATCGCCAGCAAGGGCGACGCCGCCGACGGCGTGTGGTCGCGCATGAAGTTCGAGGGCGGGGTGCACCGCGTCCAACGCGTCCCGGTCACGGAATCTCAAGGGCGCGTTCACACTTCGGCGGCCGGCGTGCTGGTTTATCCGGAACCCGAGGAAGTGGGCGAGGTGCAGATCGACGAGTCGGATCTGCGCATCGACGTATACCGCTCCTCGGGCAAGGGCGGCCAGGGCGTCAACACCACCGACTCGGCGGTGCGGATCACTCATCTGCCCACCGGCATCGTCGTCACCTGCCAGAACGAACGGTCGCAGTTGCAGAACAAGACTCGTGCGCTGCAGGTGCTGGCGGCCCGGCTGCAGGCGCTGGCCGAGGAGCAGGCGCTGGCCGACGCGTCGGCGGACCGTGCCAGCCAGATCCGGACCGTCGACCGCAGCGAACGCATCCGCACCTACAACTTCCCGGAGAATCGGATCACCGACCACCGGATCGGGTTTAAGGCGCACAACCTCGACCAGGTGCTCGACGGCGACCTCGACGCGATGTTCGACGCGCTGCGCGCTGCGGACAAACAATCTCGGCTGCAACAGGCATGACCGCCCTGCGGCGCGTGATCGACTCCGCTGCGGCGCAGCTCGCCGACGCGGGTATCGACTCGGCACGCTGGGATGCCGAATCGCTGGCCGCACACGTGGCAGGCGTCGACCGCGGCCGGCTGATCCTGCTGGATTCGCCCGACGACGATTTCCTCGGGCGCTACCGTGACGCCGTGGCCGCGCGCTCGCGACGGGTGCCGTTGCAGTACCTCACCGGGACCGCGGCGTTCGGCCCGGCGCTGCTGCACGTCGGGCCCGGAGTCTTCGTGCCGCGCCCGGAGACCGAGGCGATGTTGGCATGGGCCGCCGCGCAACAACTTCCGGCGCGGCCGGTGATCGTCGACCTGTGCACGGGATCGGGCGCGCTGGCCGTCGCGCTGGCCCACCACCGGCCCGCCGCCCGCATCGTCGGCATCGACGACTCCGACGCGGCCCTCGAGTACGCCCGCCGCAACGCCGACGGCACGGCCGTCGAACTCGTCCGCGCCGACGTCACCTCGCCGGGCCTGCTCCCGGAGTTCGACCGGGGCGTCGACCTGGTCGTCGCCAATCCGCCCTACGTCCCCGCCAGGGCGGAGGAGACGCTGGACCCCGAAGTGACGCAACACGATCCGCGCCACGCGGTGTTCGGTGGGCTCGATGGGATGGCCGTGATCGCCCACGTCGTGCGTCTCGCCGGGCGCTGGCTGCGCCCGGGCGGCTTGTTCGCCGTCGAGCACGACGACACCACGTCGCATGAGACCGTTGAAATGATCCGGCGCACCACTGTTTTCGAGGGCATCCAGCCACACCAGGATCTGGCCGGCCGGCCCAGATTCGTGACGGCCCGAAGGAACGGCGCCGGTGACTGACGTCTTCGACTGTTCCGACGCCGACCAGCGTTCGCTGGGAATCGCCTCGGCGGTCAGCGCGCTCAAAAGCGGCCGGCTTGTCGTCATGCCGACGGACACTGTGTACGGCATCGGCGCCGACGCCTTCGACAGCGCCGCGGTGACGGCGCTGTTGGCCGCCAAGGGCCGCGGCCGCGACATGCCGGTGGGCGTGCTGGTCGGCTCCTGGCACACCATCGAGGGCCTGGTCTACACGATGCCCGACGGCGCCCACGACCTGATCCGCGCGTTCTGGCCGGGCGCATTGAGCCTGGTGGTCACGCAGGCGCCGTCGTTGCGATGGGACCTCGGCGACGCGCGCGGCACCGTGATGCTGCGAATGCCGTTGCACCCGGTCGCGATCGAGTTGCTCCGCGAGGTGGGCCCCATGGCCGTTTCCAGCGCCAACATCTCCGGCCGCCCCCCCGCGGTGGACGCCGCCGAAGCGCGTGAGCAGCTGGGCGATGTCGTCGACGTCTATCTCGACGCAGGGCCGTCGCAGCAGGGAGCCGCCTCCACGATCGTCGACCTGACCGGTGCCGCTCCCCGCATCCTGCGGGCGGGCCCGGTGAGCGCGGAGCGGATCGCCGAAGTCCTCGGCGTCGAGCCGGGAAGCCTCATCGCCTAGCGCCGTTGCGGCGGCGGCGCGGTTGATCAGGTCTCAGGTTGGTGCAGTACGGTCTCGTGGTGTCCAGCGACGTGACCAGCCTTGCCGGTGGTTTGTTCGCCCTCTCCGATCGCGGCGCCGGCGTACCACTGCGGGAACTCGCGCTGGTGGGGCTCACCGCGGCGATCGTCACCTACTTCGCAACCGGACCCGTGCGGGTGCTCGCCACCCGCCTGGGTGCGGTGGCCTACCCGCGCGAGCGCGACGTGCACGTGACCCCCACACCGCGGATGGGCGGGCTGGCGATGTTCCTCGGCGTCGTCTCCGCGGTGTTCGTCGCATCCGAGCTCCCGGCACTCACCCGGGGGTTCGTGTACTCGACGGGCATGCCCGCGGTGCTGGTGGCGGGCGCGGTGATCATGGGCATCGGACTCATCGACGACCGTTGGGGCCTGGACGCTTTGACCAAGTTCGCGGGCCAGATCACCGCGGCCAGCGTGCTGGTCACGATGGGGGTCGCCTGGAGCGTCCTGTACATCCCGATCGGCGGCGTCGGCACCATCGTGCTGGACCAGGCCTCGTCCATCCTGCTCACGCTGGCGTTGACGGTGTCGATCGTCAACGCGATGAACTTCGTCGACGGGCTCGACGGGCTCGCCGCGGGGCTCGGCCTCATCACCGCCATGGCGATCTGCATGTTCTCGGTCGGCCTGCTTCGCGACCACGGCGGCGACGTGCTGTTCTATCCGCCCGCCGTCATCTCGGTGGTGCTCGCGGGCGCCTGTTTGGGCTTCCTGCCGCACAACTTTCACCGCGCGAAGATCTTCATGGGGGATTCCGGCTCGATGCTGATCGGCTTGATGCTCGCCGCGGCCTCGACGACCGCGGCGGGCCCGGTCTCCCAGAACGCCTACGGCGCTCGCGACGTGTTTGCCCTGCTGTCGCCGTTTCTACTGGTTGTGGCCGTCATGTTCGTGCCGATGCTCGATCTGTTGTTGGCGATCGTGCGCCGCACCCGGGCGGGCCGCAGCGCCTTCACCCCGGACAAGATGCACCTGCACCACCGGTTGCTGCAGATCGGTCATTCACACCGGCGGGTGGTGCTGCTGATCTATCTGTGGGTGGGCATCGTCGCGTTCGGGGCGGCGAGTTCCATCTTCTTCAATCCCCGCGACACCGCCGCCGTGATGCTGGGCGCGATCGTGGTCGCCGGCGTGGTCACGGCCATCCCACTCCTGCGCCGGCGCGACGACTACGGGGACGAACACTACGACGCTCAGTAGTAGTGATCTCGATCATATGATACGGTGCAGGTAGAAGCCCGAAAAGCCCCGCGGGTCGCCGGGCGACCGGCCCATCGAACGTTGATCCGATTGCACCGGTTTCAGACCGATGCAAGCAGGGCTACCCCTTGGGTGATTCGGGTGTGACGTGCGATACGCTCGGCGGGCCACCGATCAGTCGGTCGGAAGGTTCCCGTTCCATCAACCTGGATTGAGGTGCTGCAGTGACGACACCAGCGCAGGACGCGCCGTTGGTGTTTCCCTCTGTTGCTTTCCGACCGGTTCGGCTTTTGGCAATCAGCGTCGGCATTACCGCGCTGGCGATCTTGGCCGCGGGATTGTCCGGTCGCCTCATGCTCGGGGTGTTCTTCGGCGTCGGTTTGCTCCTGGGTTTGCTCAACGCGATCCTGGTGCGGCGCTCGGTCGAATCGATTACCGCGCGGACACATCCGCTGAAAAAGTCGATGGCGATCAACTCGGCGACCCGGCTGGCGATCATCACCGTCGCCGGGCTGGTCATCGCCTTCGTTTTCCGGCCCGCCGGATTGGGTGTGTTGTTCGGGCTGGCGCTCTTCCAGGTGATCCTGGTCCTGTCGACCGCGTTACCGGTATGGAAGAAGCTGCGCACCGGCGATCACCTGACCTCGGCGGGAACGGCGGCAGGCACGGGAGAGGGGACCTCCGGCGATGACTGAGATGACCTTGCTGGCCGACTCGCAGATCGAGGTCGGCGATCACACCACGGCGACCTGGCTCGGAATGACGGTCAACACCGACACCATCCTGTCGACGGCGATCGCCGCGGTGATCGTGATCGGCCTCGCCTTCTTCCTGCGCGCCAAAATCACCTCGAAAGGCGTGCCCAGCGGCGTCCAATTGTTCTGGGAGGCAATCACAGAACAGATGCGCAGTCAGGTCGAAAGCGCCATCGGCATGCGGATCGCGCCGTTCGTCCTCCCGCTGGCTGTCACGATCTTCGTGTTCATCCTGATCTCCAACTGGCTTTCGGTGCTCCCGTTGCAATACACCGACCACGGGCACACCACCGAGTTGCTCAAATCGGCCGCAGCGGACATCAATTACGTTCTGGCGCTGGCACTCTTCGTCTTCGTCTGTTATCACGTGGCGGGGATCTGGCGTCGCGGCATCGTCGGGCACCCGCTCGCGGTGCTCAAGGGCCACGTGGCCTTCCTGGCGCCGATCAACCTCGTGGAGGAACTCGCCAAGCCGATCTCGTTGTCACTGCGACTCTTCGGCAATATCTTCGCCGGCGGCATCCTGGTCGCATTGATCGCGCTCTTCCCGCCGTACATCATGTGGCTGCCGAACGCGGTGTGGAAGTCCTTCGATCTGTTCGTCGGCGCGATCCAGGCCTTCATCTTCGCCATCTTGACCATCTTGTATTTCAGCCAGGCGATGGAGGTCGAGGATCACCATGACTGAGACAGCCACGAATTGGCCCGCACCACGCACCAATACAGGCGCCTGGTAGACCGCTACCAGATAGCCACCACATAAAGGAGGAAAGAATGGCTCTGGACCCCCAAGTCGCTGCCGCCGCTCTCATCGGCGGTGGCCTGATCATGGGTGGCGGCGCGATCGGTGCCGGCATCGGTGACGGTATCGCCGGAAACGCGCTGGTTTCCGGTATCGCGCGGCAGCCCGAGGCGCAGGGACGGTTGTTCACGCCGTTCTTCATCACCGTCGGTCTGGTCGAAGCGGCCTACTTCATCAACCTGGCGTTCATGGCGCTGTTCGTCTTCGCTACGCCGGTCGGCACCTAGTTCGCTGTGATGGGTGACGCGAGCCGCAGCGTTCTGGCGTCCAGCCAGGTGGTTGCAGAGGGAGGCAACAACTTCCTCGTCCCTAACGGCACGTTCTTCTTCGTGCTGGCAATCTTCCTGATCGTGCTGGCCGTCATCGGCACGTTCGTCGTGCCGCCGGTGCTACGGGTCATGCGCGAGCGCGACGCCATGGTCGCCAAGACCGCTGCCGACAACAAGAAGGCGGCCGAGCAGTTCGAAGCCGCTCAGGCTGATTACGAGAAGGCCATGACGGAGGCCCGGGTGCAGGCGTCGTCGGCACGCGACAACGCCCGGGCGGAAGGCCGTAAAGTTATCGAGGACGCGCGCGCCCGTGCCGAGCAAGAAGTGATGTCGACGTTGCAGCTGGCCGCCGAAGACTTGAAGCGGGAAAGGGACGCCGTGGAATTGGATCTGCGCGCCAACGTGGCGGGCATGGCGGCGACGCTGGCCAGCCGCATCCTCGGCGTGGACGTCGCCCCCGTCACCTCCTCGACCGGGACGGCCGGACGGTAATCACGCATGTCGACATTCATCGGACAGTTGGTGGGTTTCGCCGTCATCGTCTTCCTGGTGGTCCGTTATGTCGTGCCGCCGGTGCGTCGTTTGATGGCAGCCCGCCAGGACGCGGTACGTCAGCAGCTCGAGGAGTCGGCCAAGGCGGCCGACCGGCTGACGGAGTCGACCACGGCCCACAGCCGGGCCGTCGAGGCGGCCGCGTCGGAGGCGGAAAGCGTCGTCGAAGAGGCCAAGTCCGACGCGGCGCGCATCACCGAGCAAATGCAGGCCCAGGCCGCCGCGGACGCGGAACGCATCAAAGCGCAGGGGGCCCGCCAGGTCGACATGCTGCGGGCGCAGCTCAGTCGCCAGCTTCGCCTGGAACTCGGCCACGAAGCCGTGCGCCAAGCGCGAGAGTTGGTGAGCAATTACGTCGCCGACGACGCTCAGCGCTCGTCCACCGTCGATCGGTTCCTGGACGAGCTCGATGCCATGGCGCCGGCGTCCGCCGACGTCGAGTACCCGGTGATGGAGAGGATGCGATCGGCCAGCCGGCGCGCACTCGCCAACCTGGCGAACCAACTCAGCGCCACCGCCGAGGACCTGGACAACAAGGCGCTGGCCACGATGTCCGGTGAGCTGGCCACCGTCGCCAAGACGCTGGACCGCGAGATGGTCGTCACCCGTTATCTCACTGTGCCGGCTGAAGATTCGGAGCCCCGCGTCCGGTTGCTCGAGCGGTTGTTCTCCGGCAAGGTCAGCGACGCCACCCTCGCCGTGCTGCGCTCAGCCGTCTGCGAACACTGGTCCGCGAACTCCGATCTGGTCGATGCCCTCGAGCACATGTCGCGGCTGGCCTTGCTCATCGTCGCCGAGCGCGAGGACTCCGTCGGTGAGGTCGAGGAGCAGTTGTTCCGGTTCTCCCGCGTTCTCGACGGCCAGCCCCGGCTCGCAATCCTATTGGGCGACTACGCGACTCCCGCCGAATCACGAGTGAAGTTACTGCGCAAGGTGCTTGACGACGCGAGCGGCCGGGTCAACCCGATCGTCACGGCGCTGCTGTCGCAGACCATCGAGCTGCTGCGGGGTGAGCCGGCCGAAGAGGCCGTGCAGCTCCTGGCCGAGATCGCGGTGGCCCGCCGGGGCGAGGTGGTCGGACAGGTCAGCGCGGCAGCCGAACTCAGCGACGAGCAGCGCACCCGGCTCACCGAAGTGCTCAGCCGCATCTACGGCCATCCGGTGACGGTTCATCTGCAGATCGAGCCCGAATTGCTGGGCGGGCTGTTGATCGCGGTGGCCGACGAGGTGATCGACGGGACGCTCGCGTCTCGGCTGGCCGCGGCTGCGGCGCAGTTGCCCGACTGACACACATCAGCGACCCACGACCCATCAAAGACCCACGCGAAAGACAAGTAGGAAGACGAAGATCCATGGCCGAGTTGACAATCTCCGCTGAAGCCATCCAGAGCGCCATCGAGGAATACGTTGATTCCTTCACCTCCGACACCTCGCGGGAGGAAGTCGGAACGGTCATCGAGGCCGGGGACGGCATCGCCTACGTCGAAGGCCTGCCGTCCGTGATGACGCAGGAGTTGCTGGAGTTTCCCGGTGGTGTGCTCGGCGTGGCGCTCAACCTCGACGAGCACAGCATCGGCGCGGTCATCCTGGGCGATTTCGAGACGATCCAGCAGGGCCAGCAGGTCAAGCGGACGGGTGAGGTCCTGTCGGTTCCGGTCGGCGACGGCTTCCTCGGCCGCGTGGTCAATCCCCTCGGGCACCCGATCGACGGACGCGGCGACATCGACACCGACATCCGGCGCGCGCTGGAGATCCAGGCGCCGTCGGTGGTGCAGCGGCAAAGCGTCAGCGAGCCGCTGCAGACCGGCATCAAGGCCATCGACGCCATGACCCCGATCGGGCGCGGCCAGCGGCAGCTGATCATCGGCGACCGCAAGACCGGCAAGACCGCGGTGTGCGTCGACACCATCCTCAACCAGCGCGAGAACTGGGAGTCCGGCGACGAACGCAAGCAGGTGCGCTGCGTCTACGTGGCCATCGGGCAGAAGGGCACGACCATCGCGTCGGTCCGCCGTGCGCTCGAGGAGGGCGGGGCGATGGACTACACCACCATCGTCGCGGCGCCCGCATCCGACTCCGCCGGCTTCAAATGGCTTGCGCCGTACACCGGTTCGGCCATCGCCCAGCACTGGATGTACGACGGCAAGCACGTGCTGATCGTCTTCGACGACCTGAGCAAGCAGGCCGAGGCGTACCGCGCGATCTCGCTGTTGCTGCGCCGCCCGCCCGGTCGCGAGGCGTACCCGGGCGACGTGTTCTACCTGCATTCGCGGCTGCTGGAGCGCTGCGCCAAGCTGTCCGACGAGCTCGGCGGCGGCTCGCTGACCGGTCTGCCGATCATCGAGACCAAAGCCAACGACATCTCGGCCTACATCCCCACCAACGTCATCTCGATCACCGACGGGCAGTGCTTCCTGGAGTCCGACCTGTTCAACCAGGGTGTCCGCCCGGCCATCAACGTCGGTGTCTCGGTGTCGCGCGTCGGTGGTGCGGCGCAGATCAAGGCGATGAAAGAGGTAGCGGGAAGCCTCCGCCTGGACCTGTCGCAATACCGCGAGCTGGAGTCGTTCGCGGCCTTCGCGTCGGACCTCGACGCCACCTCCAAGGCGCAGCTGGAGCGTGGCGAGCGGCTGGTCGAGCTGCTCAAGCAACCGCAGTATCAGCCGATGCCCGTTGAGGAGCAGGTGGTTTCGATCTTCCTGGGCACCGGCGGCCATCTGGACTCCGTGCCCGTGGAGGACGTCAGGCGCTTCGAGACCGAGTTGCTCGACCACATGCGCGCCTCCGAGGAGAAGTTCCTGGCCGGGATTCGCGACACCAAGAAGATCGACGAAGAAGCCCAGGACCGGCTCACGGAGATCATCAAGAAGTTCAAGAAGGGCTTCGCGGCCAGCGGCGGTGGATCGGTGGTGCCCGACGAGCACGTCGAAGCCATGGACGAAGAGGAACTGGGCAAGGAGTCGGTGCAAGTCAAGAAGGAAAAGCCGAAGGAACAGAAGGACGCCAAGAAGGACAAGAAGTAGTTCAAGATGGCTGCCACACTTCGCGAATTGCGCGGCCGGATACGTTCGGCGGGGTCGATCAAGAAGATCACCAAAGCGCAGGAAATGATCGCCACATCGCGCATCGGCAAGGCGCAGGCCCGGCTGGACGCCGCACGGCCTTACGCGTTTCAGATCACCGCGATGCTGACCACCCTGTCGGCCGAAGCGGCGCTGGACCACCCGCTGCTGGTCGAGCGACCGGAGCCCAAGCGGGCCGGCGTCTTGGTGGTGTCGTCCGACCGTGGCCTGTGCGGTGCATACAACTCCGGCATCTTCCGTCGGTCCGAGGAGCTGTTCTCCCTGCTCAGGGAGGAAGGCAAGACGCCGGTGCTCTACACCGTCGGCCGAAAGGCGCAGAACTACTTCAGGTTCCGCAACTGGGATATCAGCGAATCATGGACCGGCTTCTCCGAGCAACCGACGTATGAGAACGCGGCGGAGATCGCCAGCACCTTGGTCGACACCTTCATGCAGGGTGTCGGTGACGGCGACGACGAGCAGTCGGGGGACGACGAGGGCGTCGACGAATTGCACATCGTCTATTCGGAGTTCAAGTCGATGATGTCGCAGTCGTCCGTGGCGCACCGCATCGCCCCGCTGGTCGTGGAGTACGTCGAAGACACCAATGAGCTTCACACCCTGTACTCGTTCGAGCCGGACGCCACAACGCTTTTCGATGCGCTGCTGCCGCGGTACATCACGACTCGCGTCTATGCGGCCCTGCTCGAATCCGCGGCATCGGAGCTGGCCTCGCGCCAGCGGGCGATGAAGTCCGCCACCGACAACGCCGACGACCTGATCAAAGAACTCACCCTGATGGCGAACCGGGAGCGCCAGGCTCAAATCACCCAGGAGATCAGCGAAATCGTCGGCGGCGCAAACGCGCTCGCCGGCGCCAAGTAGCACACGAGGAAGAGAAAAATTATGGCTGCTACTACTGAAACCGCAGAGAAGGCCGAGAAGTCCCAAGACGGCGACATAAACGGCCGCGTGGTACGCGTCACCGGTCCCGTCGTCGACGTCGAGTTCCCGCGCGGCTCGGTTCCCGAACTGTTCAACGCGCTCAACGCCGAGATCACCTTCGAGGAGCTGAAGAAGACCCTGACGCTCGAGGTGGCTCAGCACCTGGGCGACAACCTCGTGCGCGCGATTTCTTTGCAGCCCACCGACGGTCTGGTGCGCGGCGTCGAGGTCAGGGACTCCGGCAAGTCGATCTCGGTGCCGGTGGGCGAGGCCGTCAAGGGCCACGTATTCAACGCCCTCGGTGACTGCCTGGACAAGCCGGGCTACGGCGAAGACTTCGATCACTGGTCGATTCACCGCAAGCCGCCCCCGTTCGAGGAGCTGGAGCCCCGCACCGAGATGCTGGAGACCGGCCTGAAGGTCGTCGACCTGCTGACCCCGTACGTGCGTGGCGGCAAGATCGCGCTGTTCGGCGGTGCAGGCGTGGGCAAGACGGTGCTGATCCAGGAGATGATCAACCGCATTGCCCGAAACTTCGGTGGAACCTCGGTTTTCGCCGGCGTGGGGGAGCGCACCCGCGAGGGCAACGACCTGTGGGTCGAGCTCAAGGAAGCCGACGTGCTCAAGGACACCGCCCTGGTGTTCGGGCAGATGGACGAGCCGCCCGGCACCCGTATGCGCGTGGCGCTGTCGGCGCTGACCATGGCGGAGTGGTTCCGCGACGAGGCGGGCCAGGACGTGTTGTTGTTCATCGACAACATCTTCCGGTTCACCCAGGCCGGATCCGAGGTGTCGACGCTGCTCGGCCGCATGCCGTCGGCGGTGGGTTATCAGCCCACCCTGGCCGACGAGATGGGTGAACTGCAGGAGCGCATCACCTCGACCCGTGGCCGGTCCATCACCTCGATGCAGGCGGTCTACGTGCCCGCTGACGACTACACCGACCCGGCGCCGGCGACGACGTTCGCGCACCTGGACGCCACCACCGAACTCTCCCGCAACGTGTTCTCCAAGGGCATCTTCCCCGCGGTGGACCCGCTGGCCTCCAGCTCGACCATCCTCGACCCCAGTGTCGTCGGTGACGAGCACTACCGCGTGGCGCAGGAGGTCATCCGGATCCTGCAGCGCTACAAGGACCTTCAGGACATCATCGCCATCCTGGGCATCGACGAGCTGTCCGAGGAGGACAAGCAGCTGGTGCAGCGCGCCCGGCGGATCGAGCGGTTCCTCTCGCAGAACATGATGGCGGCCGAGCAGTTCACCGGTCAGCCGGGTTCGACGGTGCCGGTCAAGGAGACCATCGAGGCATTCGACAAGCTGACCAAGGGCGAGTTCGACCACATCCCGGAGCAGGCGTTCTTCCTGATCGGCGGCCTGGACGACCTGGCCAAGAAGGCCGAGACCTTCGGCGCCAAGCTGGATGCCTGAGGCTGAGTCGAAAGTTGCTGTGAGATGGCCGAATTGAATGTCGAGATCGTCGCCGTCGACCGCAAGATCTGGTCGGGGGAGGCAACGTTCCTGTTCACCCGCACCACGGTCGGCGAGATCGGCATTCTGCCGCGCCACATCCCGCTGGTAGCCCAACTGGTCGACGACGCCATGGTGCGCGTCGAGCGGGAGGGCGAGGACGATCTGCGGATCGCGGTGGACGGCGGATTCCTTTCGGTCACCGAGGAGAGCGTCAGCATCCTCGCCGAGTCGGCCGAGTTCGCTTCGGAGGTCGACGAGGCTGCGGCCCGTGAGGACTCCGAGTCCGACGACCCTCGGGTGGCCGCCAAGGGGCGCGCCAGATTGCGCGCCGTCGGCGCGATCGACTAACTGCCGATGAGCGCGATCATGATCGGCATGGTCGTGCTCGTCGTTGTGTTGGCGACCGCCGTCCTCGGGCTGAGTTACCGGCTGTGGAAACTCCGCCAGGGCGGGACCGCCGGGATCATGCGGGACATCCCCGCGGTCGGAGGGCACGGCTGGCGGCACGGAGTCATCCGTTATCGCGGCGGTGAGGCCGCGTTCTACCGGCTGTCCAGCCTCCGATTGTGGCCGGACCGTCGGCTCAGCCGCAGGGGTGTCGAGATCGTGGCGCGGCGCGCGCCCCGCGGCGACGAATTCGACATCATGACCGACCAGATCGTCGTTCTGGAGCTGCGCGACACCACCCAGGAGCGACGGCCCGGTTACGAGATCGCCTTGGACACCGGTGCATTGACCGCATTCCTGTCATGGCTGGAATCCCGCCCGTCGCCCCGTGCGCGCCGGCGCAGCGTCTAGCGGTCGGGCCTTGGCCACGGCGAAATGGTTTGGCAGCCATAGTCTTCCGGTGCGACATCGCGCATCGTCTGGCTGAACTGCCAGCGGTGCCCGGCCAGATCGGCGACGGTGCATTCCCGCTCCCCGTATTCGCGGTCGGTGGGCGGCTCCAGCACGGTGGCTCCGGCAGCACGCGCGCGCTCGAACTGGGCGGCGACGTCGTCCACGCGCACCTTTATCTCGTGCGTGACGATCGCGGGCCGCGGCGCTTGTCGCTCACCGGCCGCGTCCGCCAGGATCACCGCGCCGTCCGCGCCGACGCTCATCTGCGCGCGGTGGCCGTCACCGATGCGCGTGCGCTCGGTAAAGCCGAACGCCGTGGTGAGCCAGTCGACCGCCGCTCGCACGTCGGGATAGACGAGCACGGGTATCACCGACACCGGCGGGATCGACCGATTGTGTCGCATCGCTACCGCCCGTCGGGCGTTTCTCCCGGTTGCCCCCCGGGGCTCCAGAGCACGTCGCCCTCGGGGTTGGCGGCGCGCGCCAGGATGAACAGCAGATCCGACAGGCGGTTGAGGTATTTCGCCGGCAGCACGCTCATGCTCTCCGGTGCGGCGTTCACCGCGGCCCACGCCGAACGCTCCGCCCGTCGTACCACCGTGCGGGCGACGTGCAGCAACGCCGACAGCGGCGAACCGCCGGGCAGCACAAAGGAGTTCAGCGCCGGTAAGGAATCGTTGTACTCGTCGCACCAGCGTTCGAGCCGATCGATGTAGGGCTGCGTCACGCGAAGCGGTGGGTATTGCGGGTTTTCCACCACCGGGGTGGACAGGTCGGCACCGGCGTCGAACAAGTCGTTCTGGATCTGCCGCAGCACGCCGGCGAGCGCGTCGCCGGGCTGCCCCAGGGCGATCGCGACGCCGATCGCGGAGTTGGCCTCGTCGCAGTCTGCGTAGGCCACCAGGCGGGGGTCGTTCTTGGAGACCCGCGAGAAGTCGCTCAAACCGGTGGTTCCGTCGTCACCGGTGCGCGTATAGATGCGGGTCAGGTGGATTGCCATGAGGAAAACGGTACTAGGCGGGTTGGGCATCGAAGGCTCGGCTGACTGACAAGCCGAAACCGCTTCACTAGACTGACGCGGGTGGCCGAGCGATTCGTGGTGACCGGCGGTAACCGGTTATCCGGCGAAGTCGCGGTAGGGGGCGCCAAGAACAGCGTGCTCAAGCTGATGGCCGCGACGCTGTTGGCGGAGGGCACCAGCACCATCACCAATTGCCCGGACATCCTCGACGTGCCGCTGATGGCTGAGGTGTTGCGCGGTCTGGGCGCCACTGTCGAGCTCGACGGCGACGTCGCGCGAATCACGTCGCCCGACGAACCCAAATACGACGCCGACTTCGCCGCGGTGCGGCAGTTCCGGGCCTCGGTGTGCGTCTTGGGGCCGCTGGTCGGACGGTGCAGGCGGGCCAGGGTCGCCCTCCCGGGCGGCGACGCGATCGGTTCGCGGCCACTGGACATGCACCAAGCCGGCCTGCGCCAGTTGGGCGCACAGTGCAACATCGAGCACGGCTGCGTGGTGGCGCAGGCCGACACGCTGCGCGGCGCGGAGATCCAGCTCGAATTCCCGTCCGTGGGGGCCACCGAGAACATCTTGATGGCCGCGGTCCTGGCCGACGGCGTCACCACGATCCACAACGCCGCGCGCGAGCCCGACGTGGTCGACCTGTGCATGATGCTCAACCAGATGGGCGCACAGGTCGAGGGCGCGGGTTCACCGACCATGACCATCACTGGGGTCCCGCGGCTGCACCCGACCGAGCACCGGGTGATCGGGGACCGCATCGTGGCCGCGACCTGGGGGATCGCCGCCGCGATGACGCGCGGCGACATATCGGTCATGGGGGTTGACCCGGCGCACCTGCAGGTTGTGTTGCACAAACTGCACGACGCCGGCGCCACCGTGACACAGACGGACACCAGCTTCCGGGTGGTCCAGTACGAGCGGCCGAAAGCCGTGAACGTGGCGACCCTGCCGTTCCCCGGATTTCCCACCGATCTGCAACCGATGGCGATCGCGCTGGCGTCCATCGCCGACGGCACGTCGATGATCACGGAAAACGTATTCGAGGCGCGCTTCCGGTTCGTCGAAGAAATGATCCGGCTCGGTGCCGACGCCCGCACCGACGGCCACCACGCCGTGGTGCGCGGGTTGCCGCAATTGTCGAGCGCCCCGGTGTGGTGTTCGGACATCCGGGCCGGTGCCGGTCTGGTCTTGGCGGGGTTGGTGGCCGACGGCGACACCGAGGTCCACGACGTCTTCCACATCGACCGCGGCTACCCGTTGTTCGTCGAAAACCTGGCGATTTTGGGAGCCGAGATCGAACGGGTACAGTAGTCAAAGTCAGTGCCCCACAGGGGCGGTCGCCACACCAGGCGGCCGGCATCCCGGGCCTTGACTCCCTCGCCGGATTGGTACTAGCCTGGCACGGCTGCCCCGAAGCGGTCATCACGACCACAAAATTGGGGCTTGACTCCACTGCCGGGACTGTATTAAGCTGGCAGGGTTGCCCCAAAACGGGCGAAACAACAGTGTTGCTTGAGAACTCAATAGTGTGTTTGGTCTATTAGTTTTTTGTTGTTTTTTGGCCATGCCTAGCACTCCCCGTGTGTGGGTGTGGCCGTTTTTGATGCCAGTTTATGGTGTCTTTGTCAGGTATCTCTGATTTGAATTCACCTCGGTTACGAGGAGTTTTTGTTTGGAGAGTTTGATCCTGGCTCAGGACGAACGCTGGCGGCGTGCTTAACACATGCAAGTCGAACGGAAAGGTCTCTTCGGAGATACTCGAGTGGCGAACGGGTGAGTAACACGTGGGCAATCTGCCCTGCACTTCGGGATAAGCCTGGGAAACTGGGTCTAATACCGGATAGGACCACTTGACGCATGTCTTGTGGTGGAAAGCTTTTTGCGGTGTGGGATGGGCCCGCGGCCTATCAGCTTGTTGGTGGGGTGACGGCCTACCAAGGCGACGACGGGTAGCCGGCCTGAGAGGGTGTCCGGCCACACTGGGACTGAGATACGGCCCAGACTCCTACGGGAGGCAGCAGTGGGGAATATTGCACAATGGGCGCAAGCCTGATGCAGCGACGCCGCGTGGGGGATGACGGCCTTCGGGTTGTAAACCTCTTTCAGCAGGGACGAAGCGCAAGTGACGGTACCTGCAGAAGAAGCACCGGCCAACTACGTGCCAGCAGCCGCGGTAATACGTAGGGTGCGAGCGTTGTCCGGAATTACTGGGCGTAAAGAGCTCGTAGGTGGTTTGTCGCGTTGTTCGTGAAAACCGGGGGCTTAACCCTCGGCGTGCGGGCGATACGGGCAGACTGGAGTACTGCAGGGGAGACTGGAATTCCTGGTGTAGCGGTGGAATGCGCAGATATCAGGAGGAACACCGGTGGCGAAGGCGGGTCTCTGGGCAGTAACTGACGCTGAGGAGCGAAAGCGTGGGGAGCGAACAGGATTAGATACCCTGGTAGTCCACGCCGTAAACGGTGGGTACTAGGTGTGGGTTTCCTTCCTTGGGATCCGTGCCGTAGCTAACGCATTAAGTACCCCGCCTGGGGAGTACGGCCGCAAGGCTAAAACTCAAAGGAATTGACGGGGGCCCGCACAAGCGGCGGAGCATGTGGATTAATTCGATGCAACGCGAAGAACCTTACCTGGGTTTGACATGCACAGGACGCCGGCAGAGATGTCGGTTCCCTTGTGGCCTGTGTGCAGGTGGTGCATGGCTGTCGTCAGCTCGTGTCGTGAGATGTTGGGTTAAGTCCCGCAACGAGCGCAACCCTTGTCTCATGTTGCCAGCGGGTAATGCCGGGGACTCGTGAGAGACTGCCGGGGTCAACTCGGAGGAAGGTGGGGATGACGTCAAGTCATCATGCCCCTTATGTCCAGGGCTTCACACATGCTACAATGGCCGGTACAAAGGGCTGCGATGCCGCAAGGTTAAGCGAATCCTTTTAAAGCCGGTCTCAGTTCGGATCGGGGTCTGCAACTCGACCCCGTGAAGTCGGAGTCGCTAGTAATCGCAGATCAGCAACGCTGCGGTGAATACGTTCCCGGGCCTTGTACACACCGCCCGTCACGTCATGAAAGTCGGTAACACCCGAAGCCAGTGGCCTAACCTTTTGGAGGGAGCTGTCGAAGGTGGGATCGGCGATTGGGACGAAGTCGTAACAAGGTAGCCGTACCGGAAGGTGCGGCTGGATCACCTCCTTTCTAAGGAGCACCACGAGAAGCGCCTCAATTGGTGGGGCGCAAGCCGTGAGGGGTTCTCGCCTGTAGTGGGCGGGAGCCGGGTGCACAACAACAAGCGAACGGCCAGACACACTATTGGGCCCTGAGGCAACACTCGGTTCGTTCTGAGTGCTGTCCCCCCATCTTGGTGGTGGGGTGTGGTGTTTGAGTATTGGATAGTGGTTGCGAGCATCTAGGCGGATGCGTTGCCGGCAACGGCGGCGTATTCGTCAAAATGTGTAATTTTTCTTTTGGTTTTTGTGTGTTAGTAAGTGTTTAAGGGCGCATGGTGGATGCCTTGGCATCGAGAGCCGATGAAGGACGTGGGAGGCTGCGATATGCCTCGGGGAGCTGTCAACCGAGCATTGATCCGAGGATTTCCGAATGGGGAAACCCAGCACGAGTGATGTCGTGTTACCCGTACCTGAATATATAGGGTACGGGAGGTAACGCGGGGAAGTGAAACATCTCAGTACCCGTAGGAGAAGAAAACAATTGTGATTCCGTCAGTAGTGGCGAGCGAACGCGGAACAGGCTAAACCGCACGCATGTGTAACCGGGTAGGGGTTGTGTGTGCGGGGTTGTGGGATTGATATATCTCAGCTCTACCTGGCTGAGGGGTAGTCATAAAGTGTCGTGGTTAGCGGAAGTGGCCTGGGATGGTCCGCCATAGACGGTGAGAGCCCGGTACGCGAAAACCCGGCACCTGCCTTGTATCAACTCCCGAGTAGCAGCGGGCCCGTGGAATCTGCTGTGAATCTGCCGGGACCACCCGGTAAGCCTAAATACTTCTCGATGACCGATAGCGGATTAGTACCGTGAGGGAATGGTGAAAAGTACCCCGGGAGGGGAGTGAAATAGTACCTGAAACCGTGTGCCTACAATCCGTCAGAGCCTCCTCGTGGGGTGATGGCGTGCCTTTTGAAGAATGAGCCTGCGAGTCAGGGACACGTCGCGAGGTTAACCCGTGCGGGGTAGCCGTAGCGAAAGCGAGTCTGAATAGGGCGTATCACTAACGTGTGTAGTGGCGTGTTCTGGACCCGAAGCGGAGTGATCTACCCATGGCCAGGGTGAAGCGCGGGTAAGACCGCGTGGAGGCCCGAACCCACTTAGGTTGAAGACTGAGGGGATGAGCTGTGGGTAGGGGTGAAAGGCCAATCAAACTCCGTGATAGCTGGTTCTCCCCGAAATGCATTTAGGTGCAGCGTTACGTGTTTCACCACGGAGGTAGAGCTACTGGATGGCCGATGGGCCCTACTAGGTTACTGACGTCAGCCAAACTCCGAATGCCGTGGTGTATAGCGTGGCAGTGAGACGGCGGGGGATAAGCTCCGTACGTCGAGAGGGAAACAGCCCAGATCGCCGGCTAAGGCCCCTAAGCGTGTGCTAAGTGGAAAAGGATGTGCAGTCGCAGAGACAACCAGGAGGTTGGCTTAGAAGCAGCCACCCTTGAAAGAGTGCGTAATAGCTCACTGGTCAAGTGATTGTGCGCCGATAATGTAGCGGGGCTCAAGCACACCGCCGAAGCCGCGGCAACCGAAAGGTTGGGTAGGGGAGCGTCCCTCATTCAGCGAAGCAGCCGGGTGACCGTCTGTGGAGGATGGGGGAGTGAGAATGCAGGCATGAGTAGCGATAAGGCAAGTGAGAACCTTGCCCGCCGTAAGACCAAGGGTTCCTGGGCCAGGCCAGTCCGCCCAGGGTGAGTCGGGACCTAAGGCGAGGCCGACAGGCGTAGTCGATGGACAACGGGTTGATATTCCCGTACCCGTGTGTGGGCGCCCGTGATGAATCCATTCTGCTAACCACCCAAAAGGTGGTCTATCAATCCCTTCGGGGTGCGAAGATCGCCGGCTGCGTGGGACCCGGATGGGTAGTAGTCAAGCAATGGGGTGACGCAGGAAGGTAGCCGTACCAGTCAGTGGTAATACTGGGGTAAGCCTGTAGGGAGAGCGATAGGCAAATCCGTCGCTCATATTCCTGAGAGGTGATGCATAGCCGATTGAGGCGAATTCGGTGATCCTCTGCTGCCAAGAAAAGCCTCTAGCGAGCACACACACGGCCCGTACCCCAAACCGACACAGGTGGTCAGGTAGAGCATACCAAGGCGTACGAGATAACTATGGTTAAGGAACTCGGCAAAATGCCCCCGTAACTTCGGGAGAAGGGGGACCGGAATACCGTGAACAGCCTGCGCTGGGAGCGGGATCCGGTCGCAGAAACCAGTGAGAAGCGACTGTTTACTAAAAACACAGGTCCGTGCGAAGTCGCAAGACGATGTATACGGACTGACGCCTGCCCGGTGCTGGAAGGTTAAGAGGACCCGTTAACCGTAAGGTGAAGCGGAGAATTTAAGCCCCAGTAAACGGCGGTGGTAACTATAACCATCCTAAGGTAGCGAAATTCCTTGTCGGGTAAGTTCCGACCTGCACGAATGGCGTAACGACTTCTCAACTGTCTCAACCATAGACTCGGCGAAATTGCACTACGAGTAAAGATGCTCGTTACGCGCGGCAGGACGAAAAGACCCCGGGACCTTCACTACAACTTGGTATTGGTGTTCGGTACGGTTTGTGTAGGATAGGTGGGAGACTGTGAAACCCCGACGCCAGTCGGGGCGGAGTCGTTGTTGAAATACCACTCTGATCGTATTGGACACCTAACGTCGAACCGTATATCCGGTTCACGGACAGTGCCTGGCGGGTAGTTTAACTGGGGCGGTTGCCTCCTAAAATGTAACGGAGGCGCCCAAAGGTTCCCTCAACCTGGACGGCAATCAGGTGTTGAGTGTAAATGCACAAGGGAGCTTGACTGCGAGACTTACAAGTCAAGCAGGGACGAAAGTCGGGATTAGTGATCCGGCACCTCTGAGTGGAAGGGGTGTCGCTCAACGGATAAAAGGTACCCCGGGGATAACAGGCTGATCTTCCCCAAGAGTCCATATCGACGGGATGGTTTGGCACCTCGATGTCGGCTCGTCGCATCCTGGGGCTGGAGCAGGTCCCAAGGGTTGGGCTGTTCGCCCATTAAAGCGGCACGCGAGCTGGGTTTAGAACGTCGTGAGACAGTTCGGTCTCTATCCGCCGCGCGCGTCAGAAACTTGAGGAAACCTGTCCCTAGTACGAGAGGACCGGGACGGACGAACCTCTGGTATACCAGTTGTCCCACCAGGGGCACCGCTGGATAGCCACGTTCGGACAGGATAACCGCTGAAAGCATCTAAGCGGGAAACCTTCTCCAAGATCAGGTTTCTCACCCTTTTAGAGGGATAAGGCCCCCCGCAGACCACGGGTTCGATAGGCCAGACCTAGAAGCTCAGTAATGAGTGCAGGGAACTGGCACTAACCGGCCGAAAACTTACAACACACACTCGCAACCACAATCCAGCCCCATGGCACACTTGTCTTGGGACACCACACCCCCCACCATAATTCCTAAATAAATAGAGTTACGGCGGCCACAGCGACAGGGAAACGCCCGGTCCCATCCCGAACCCGGAAGCTAAGCCTGTCAGCGCCAATGATACTGCCCACTTGGGTGGAAAAGTAGGACACCGCCGAACATACACAAAAACACCCCCGGCAACGGGGGTGTTTTTGCATTCGAGGGAATGCCCAATAATTGGATCCCGGGAGTTGGCGTTCAATCGAATAATGTCGGATACGCCGACGCCGACTGGTATTGCTTTTCGAGGCGAAGCAGTGTTCGTTTCCGGTCGAGGCCCCCGCCGTAGCCGGTGAGACTGCCGCTGGCGCCGATCACCCGATGGCACGGAACGATGATCGCGAGCGGGTTGTGTCCGTTGGCCAATCCGACGGCCCGCGCGGAACCGGGCGCGCCGATCTGGCCGGCGATGCTTCCGTAGGACCGGGTCTGTCCGTACGGGATGGTCGTCAGCGCGGTCCACACGCGGCGCTGAAAGTCTGTGCCCCGCAGTTCGATGCGGATGCTGAATCTCGTGAGCTCGCCGGCGAAGTAGGCGCCGAGTTGCTCGACGGCGTCGCCGAACGCGGTCGGATTGTGCGACCAGCCGGCCCGGCTCGGCTCGTAGGTCTGGTCGACCATCCGCAGATTCGTCAGCACCCCTTCGTGGCCGGCAAGGGTCAGCAAGCCGATCGGGCTATCGATGGTGCGGAACTCGGTCATGCAACCTCCTGGGGTGGCCAGTCGTTCACCGGATGCTCGAGGGTGGTCCACAGGTGCTGGGTGGCGTAGGAACGCCACGGGCGCCAGCGGGCGCTGTGCGCGAGGAGAGTTCTCTCCTCGGTGGGTAAGCCAAGTTGCTTAGCGGCCAGGCGAATCCCCAGATCGCTGGCCGGGAAGGCGTCCGGGTCGCCGAGGGCGCGCATCGCGATCACCTCGGCGGTCCAAGGGCCGATGCCGGGCACCGCGAGCAGTAGCCGGCGGGCCGTCTCCCAATCGCTGCCGGCATCCAGGGCGATGGATCCGTCGGCGAGTCCGGCGACCAGCGCGCTGAGCGTCCGCTGCCGTGCCTTCGGGACGGCCAGGTGAATGGGATCGATGTCGGCGAGCCGCTCGACCGACGGGAACGTGTGGGTCAGCGCCCCCTCCGGATCGTCGACGGGTTGTCCGTACGCCGAAACCAAGCGGGCCGCATGGGTTCTCGCGGCCTTCGTCGATACCTGCTGGCCGAGCACGGCGCGGATGGCGAGCTCGGCCTCGTCGACGGTACGCGGGACCCGCTGCCCCGGAGCCTTGGCCACCACCGGTGCGAGTTCGGGATCACCGGACAGGGCGTCGACCACCGCTTCGGGATCGGCGTCGAGGTCGAGTAGCCGCCGGCACCGGGCGGTCGCTGTGGTCAGGTCGCGAAAGTCATCGAGCACCAGGCGGCAGCGCACGTGGTCGGCGGCGGGTGTCAGCGTGACGACCGCGTTGCCGGAGGGCAGCCGCAGGCTCCGCCGGTACGCGCCGCCCCTGACCTCTTCGCAACCCGGCACGGTGGTGGCCGCCAGATGGCCGAAAACGCCCGCGTAGGCGAACGGCGTACGCACCGGCAGTCGCAGGCACACCGAACCCGGTGAACTGTTGTCGGAACCGGATCGCACGTTCGCGCGGCGGCGTAGCTCCCTCGGGGTGCTTTCGAACACCGCCCGGACCGAGTCGTTGAACTGCCGGATGCTGGAGAATCCGGCGGCGAAGGCGACGTCGGCGAACGCCATGTCGGTGGTCTCGATCAACACCCGCGCCGTTTGCGCTCGCTGGGCGCGGGCCAGCGCAAGGGGGCCGGCGCCGACCTCGGCCTGCAGCAGGCGTTCCAGCTGACGGGTGGTGTAGCCGAGGTGGGCCGCGAGCCCTCCCACGCCCTCGCGGTCCACCGTGCCGTCGGCGATCAGCCGCATGGTCCGCGCGACGGCGTCGCCGCGCGTGTTCCACTCGGGGGATCCGGGCGACGCGTCGGGCCGGCAACGCTTACACGCGCGAAACCCGGCGCGCTGAGCGGCCGCGGCGGCCGGGTAGAACCGCACGTTGCGGGCGAACGGCGGGCGCACGGGGCAGCTCGGCCGGCAGTAGATCCGCGTCGTGAGCACCGCCGTGACGAACCAGCCGTCGAACCGGGCGTCTTTTGACTGGACGGCCCGGTAGCAGCGTTCGAAGTCGGTGTGCATGCCTCAACGATTACACCTCGTCGCCGACAAAACTGGCGGAAAAGCGACATGGCAGTGGGGGCGCGAGCGGCGGCCCCACGACAGATCAGACCCCCGCCGGCTGCTTTCGCGGCGGCAACGGACGGGGCCGCACCAGGGTCGGCCACCAGAACCACGGCCCCAGGATCCGCAGGATGCACGGCACGACGAACGAGCGCACGATCAACGTGTCGAGCAACAACCCGATGCACACGGTCGAACCGACCTGGCCGATGGTGCGCAGGTCGCTGGTGAGCATGGCCAGCATGGTGAAGGCGAAGACCAGACCCGCCGACGTCACCACCCCCCCCGTGCTGCCGAGCGCCCGGATGAGACCCGTGTGAATCCCGCCGTGCAACTCCTCTTTGACCCTGTTGATCAGGAGCAGGTTGTAGTCCGACCCGACCGCCACCAGGATGATGAAGGTCAGCGGCAGGACCAGCCAGTGCAGCGGCAGGCCAACGAGGTGCTGCCAGAAGAGGATCGACAGCCCGAACGCGCCGGCATAGGAGAACGCCACCGTCGCGGGAATCACCAACGCGGCCATCAGGCTTCGGGTGATGAACATCATGATCAAGAAGATCAGCACGAAGGCGGCGATCGCCGCGATCATCAGGTCGGACATCGCGTATTCCTTGATGTCCTTGTCGTTGGACCCCGATCCGCCGATGTAGATGCGCGCGCCGGCCAGCGACGTCTCCTTCAGGATCGTCTTGATCGCGTCGGGAAATTGTTCGACGTGCTCGACCCCTTCGGGGCCCATGGCGTCACCCTCGTGGGTGACGATGAAGCGGGCCGCCTTGCCGTCCGGCGACATCATCAACTTCATGCCCGTTTTGACGTCCTCGTTGTCGAACCCCTCGTGCGGGATGTAGAAGAAGTCGTCGCTGCGCGACTTGTCGAAGTCGTTGCCCACATTGATCGAATCGTCGAACGTTTGCTCGGTCTGGATGGACTGCAGGTCCGCCGAACCGTAGCTGTTGACCAGCTTCGACTGCAGCGCCTCGGTGTCGTCGGCGGTGGCCTTCAACTGGGCGATGATCTTCGGGAAGGTCTCGTCCACCACCGCCAGAGAGATCCTGGCGTATTTGATGTCCTCGGCCAGCTTGTCGATCTGGTCCAGCCCGTCGAACAACGACCGGAACGACCAGCAGATCGGGATGTCGAAACAGTGCTTCTCCCAATAGAAGTAGCTCTTGATCGGACGGAAGAAGTCGTCGACGTTCGAGACCTCCTCGTTGATCTCGTTGCTCACCCTTTCCAGGTCCTCGACGGTGAGCACCGTCTGGTGCAGCTCGTCGGAGACCCTCTGGAAGAAGCCGATCTCCTTGCGCAACACCTCGACCGAGTGCGCCTGGATGTCGGCCTGCGCATCGGTGTTGGAGTTCTGCTCCTCGTTGAACGGGAGTTGCTGCCCGTTGCCGCTGCCTTGCGTGGTGAACAGGTAGGGGATGCTGGCGTGCTCGAGCGCGCGGCCCAGGGGCCTGGTCATGCCTTGCACCATCGCGACGCCGTGCAGGCGGATCAGAGCCCGCGCGACGCGGTCCAGCGAGATGAAGTCGGCCGAGTTGCGCATGTCGTGATCGGTCTCGACCATCAGCATCTCGGAGAACAGCTTGCTCTTGGGAAAGTGCCGATCCGCCGCCTGAAAACCCAGATTGCTGGGCGAATTGGCCGGCTGGTACTGCCGGTCGTCGTAGTTCTGCCGGTAGCTCGGGACGAAGATCGCCCCGATCATGACGACGGCCGAACTTGCCGCCAGGATGGGCACGGGCCAGCGCACCACGCTCGCCCCGATGCGCCGGTAGAGACGTCCGTGCACGGTGGTTCTCGGGTCGAACATGCCGAAGAGGCTGCCGACGGTCAGGATCGCGGGGCCCAGCGACATCGCCGCCGCGATGGTGAACAGCATGGTGATCGCGACGGCCGGCCCCATGGTGTGGAAGTAGTTCAGGCGCGCGAACGTCAGGCAGTAACACGCGCCGGCGATCGTCAGCCCCGAGCCGATGATGATCGGAGTGACGCCCTTGTACGCGATGTAGAAGCTGTCCTCCCGGCTTTCACCGGCCTGCCGCGCCTCGTGATAGCGCCCCATCAAGAAGATGCCGTAATCGGTTCCCGCGCCCAGGGTCAGCGCGATCACGATGTTCACCGCGAACGACGACAGTTCGATGTACCCGAGGTGACCGAGCGTGGAGACGATGCCCTTCGCGACGAGCATTTCGATGAGGACCCCGAGCAGCGGCACCAACAGGGTCGACGGGGTGCGGTACACGATCAGCAGCAGCACGACGATGAGCAGGATCGTGACGATCGTGACGTTGTTCAGGCTCGCGTTCGCGATGGCCAGCGTGTCGGAGGCCAACGGCGCCGCGCCGCTGACGTAGACCTTGAGCCCCGGCGGTGGAGGGTCGTTCTTGATGATGTCCCGGACGGCGTCCACCGATTGGTTGGCCTCGATCTGACCGATGTCTCCGGCAAGACGCAACAGCACATACGTGCACTTGCCGTCCACGCTCTGCGCGCCCGCCGCGGTGAACGGCTTGCCCCACAGGTCCATCACGTACTGCACGTGCTTGGTGTCGCGCTCGAGGCGGCGCATCAGATCGTCGTAGTACCGGTGGTCCTGGTCGCCCAGTGGGCGGTTCACCGCCTCGAACACCACCATGGTCAAGTTGGTCGAGTTGGATTCGTGGAACTTGGCGCCGATGTGGAGCAGCGCGCGCTGCGAGGGCGCGTAGTGCGGGACCATCGGCCCGGCCAGTTCTTCCGCGACCCGTTCCACCTGGGGCATGAAAGTGTTCGTGGTGATCGCGAGCAGGCCCCAGAAGAAGATGATCGGTATGGCCAGAGCGCGGACCATCCTCGGGATGAACGGCCGTTTGACCCGCGGCTCATCGAAGCGATGCTCGCTCATGCCGATTTCACCCGGCATTGGACGTCGGCGTCCTGATGGTCACCCGAATGCTCATCGCGGACAACACCATCCACCAGCATCCGGCAACCCACCTGGCCACCGTGGACATGCACCGAGATGCTGCCCGACGCCACCGTCAGCGTGGTCGTCTCCGTGTGGGTCCAGGGCAGGGTCGTGACGTCGACCTGGTGCGGATGGCCGTCGATGTCGACGTAGACGAGCTTCCCGCCGTCGCCGACGGAGCCGAACACCTCGTAGGTGATCCGTTTGAGGTTGAACTCATCGGGCGCCTGCGGACCGTTGACGGTGATGACGGGCTCAGGTTCGGAGAACTGGTGCACCTTGTACATGCCCAGCAGGCCCACGCCCACGGCAACGACGGCGACCAGCGGCATCCAGATCCGCGCCAGGACAGTTCTGCTGGTCGCACGAGGGCTCACTCGATCACCTTCCGCCACTACACCCCGGGGGTCTGATGAGACCCGGCCATATCAATCAAGTTGACATCGCAACGCACCGAGGATACCAGCCTCACCGCACGGTCGCCGTCCGGAGGCGACGTCGCAGCCGCACGTGGCGGAGCAGCTGAATGGCGAGGTTGGTGGAGGTGATCATGGGGATGACGCCGAGGAACGTCCGCTCGGACGGTGTCGCCCCGTGGAGGTGTTCGAGACTCCCGAAGACGTAGAAGCAGCCGAGCATGAACAAGGCGCCGGGGATGCAGACCGCCCGCAGCGAGCCGCGATCTGCAACGATCTGCCGCGCATAGTCGAACTCGTCCTGCGACATCGGTTCACGCTTGCGGAGCTTGCGCACCACGGATTTGGCGCTGCCGATCTGCTCGCTGATGGGCAGGGTCGGCCGGCGCTCCAGCCGTCTGACATACACGGAAGCGACGGCGGCCAATACCACCGCACCGCAGACGGCAGCGGCCGCGAGGAGGCCGAATAGGTCCGAAGTCAGGTTCGACAAGGTTGCCCCTCCGCGTCGCCGGCGAACGTAGCATCATGCGCGTGATGTACACGGTTAGCCAATGCAGGCTGCGGGTAGCCTACCCCGCCTTACGTTGGGCACGCCAGACGGGATAAACATAAGGCACATTATGGACATTGGTGCGGACGCCATCGATAAGACAACGGCGCCGCAACGACGCGGCTTGAGGGGGCCACCCCCGCAGCCGACACGCGGTCGCCCGCAGGGATGATCCTGCGGGCGACCGCGTGTTGCGAATCGCGATCGGGGCTATTCGGGCGCAGCGCCCGAAACCGCCGAGCGCCCGGCACTAGCCGGGAGGGGTTCCCACGCAGACGCCGCCCGCGCAGGCGCCGGCACCGCCGGGTCCGGCCGAAGCCCCGGCGCCGGGCACGCCCGCGCTCGCGCCCCCGGGTCCGGCGCCGGCACCCGACCCGCCCGGGCCGGCGGTGGTGGCGCCCCCGGGTCCGACGGTCGGACCGGAGCCCGGTCCGGCGGGAGCCGATGAGGGGGCGGTCGTCGTCACGCTGGCCGGGGTGGTGACGGTAGTGGTGACCGTCGAGGTGGGCGCGTTCTTGTTCCCGGAACCGCAGGCCGCGGTCAACGGGCTCAACGCGAGCGCCGTGGCCGCGAGAGCGGCAACGGAGATGCGGCGACGGACGTGGTTCGCTGTCATGTCGGTGACTCTCTGTGTGGTGGGCCGATCTTTTTAGTCGATCTACCCACTTCGTCCACTTTCCAAGCGCGATCGGTCATGTCGACTTCGACTCGGGTGCGGCGACATGAGCGGGAGCGGCCAGCCGGGTGGTTGTATCGTGCCCGCGCAACGTCACCGTTTCCCCCAAAACCCAATGCGCGGCTTCGGTTTCACTCGCACCCAGCACGGTGTCGGCCGTCGCGAGCAGTCGCGCCGGGTGTGTTTTGGCGAGCTCGCACAGTCGCGCGGCCTCGTGAACCGGTCCGCCGATCACGGTGTATTCGAACCGTTCCCGGGCGCCCACGTTGCCGGCGACGACCTGACCCGCCGCCACACCGATACCGGCCTGGCACTCCGTTATCTCCCGCGCCAACCGGTCGGCGATGATGCGCGCCGCGGCCAGCGCGTGGTCCTCGGGACAGTCCAGGTGGTTGGGGGCGCCGAAGACGGCCAGCGTCGCGTCCCCCTCGAATTTGTTGACCAGACCGCAGTGCCGGTCCACCTCTTCGACGATGATCCCGAAGAAACGGTTGAGCAACTGCACGATCTCCGCTGCCGGCCGGTTAGTCACCAACTTCGTCGAGCCGACGATGTCGATGAAGAAGACGGCGACATGGCGTTCCTCGCCGCCCAGTTTCGGTCGCTCGCGCTCGGCGGCGAGTGCGACTTCGCGCCCGACGTGCCGGCCGAACAGGTCGCGCACGCGTTCGCGCTCGCGCAGGCCGTCGACCATCGCGTTGAAACCGCGCTGCAGCTCGCCGAGTTCGGTTCCGTCGAAGACGACGAGGTCGCCCCGCAGGTCGCCCCGTTCGACGCGGCTCAGCGCCGCGCGGACCACGCGCACCGGAGTCGCCGTGAGCCAGGCCAAAATCCACATCAGGAGGCATCCGAAGACGAGCGTGGCGATCGACACAATCAAAACGCCGACGGCGAACTGGGTTTCGGTCAGGTTGCGCATCAGGGCCTGGAATCCCGCCAGGAAGGCAATGCCGAGAACAGGCAGGCCCGATCCGAGGAACCAGACCACCATGGTCCGGCCCATGATGCCCGAGGCGAATCGCCGCGGTGGTGGCCCCGCTTCGAGCGCCTGAGCCGCCGCCGGGCGCAGCGCGAACTCGGCGAGTAGATAGCTGCCGGTGGCCACCAAGATCCCGCAGATTCCCACCGCGATGAGGAAGCGCGGGATGAACAGCGTGTCGACCAGGCCGTAGAGCGTCGTCAGCACCACGGCACCGAGACCCCACAGGATGAGGTCGAAGCGGGCGATCCGCCACGGAGCCAGGAAAGTGTTTCGCTCGTCGTCGCGGGTCGGCGTGCGCTCTTCGATTGCCCAGCGCAGTGAGATGACGGTCCTGCGGGTGATCCAGTAGGTGCCCACCGCCAGTGCGAGTGCGACATAGGCCGGTGCTGCTGCGAAGGTGATCCACCACGGCGCGTCGAAGACGCTCGGCTGCGGAATGGCGATGGTCACCAGGAGCAGCGCAACGGCGATGCCGATGAGATTGGCGCCCAGGACCAGCACGGTCAGGATGACCTGGATGCGAATGCGGCGACGGCGCTGGCTTTCGGAAACGCGCCCCAGCAGCAGGGAGCCGTACGCCGGGGTCTCTGGTAGCCGGCCGCTCTGACGGGTCAACGTCTCGAGCACCCGGCCTAGGCGCCGTGCCATTGTCTGTTGAGCCGACATGGTGGCGTCAGCCTAATTTGTCGGCCAGGCCCTAAGGTGAATCGGGTGCGTCTAGTGATCGCCCAGTGCACCGTGGACTATGTCGGCCGGCTGACCGCGCACCTCCCGTCGGCGCGCAGGCTGCTTCTCTTCAAGGCCGACGGGTCGGTCAGTGTGCACGCCGACGACCGCGCCTACAAGCCGCTGAACTGGATGAGCCCGCCGTGCTGGATCACCGAGGAGCCCGGCGAGCAACGGCCCGTGTGGGTGGTGGAGAACAAGGCGGGTGAACAGCTGCGCATCACCGTCGAGGACATCGAGCACGACTCGAGCCACGACCTGGGCATCGACCCGGGATTGGTCAAGGACGGCGTCGAGGCGCACCTGCAGGCGCTGCTCGCCGAGCACGTGCATCTGCTGGGCGACGGCTACACGCTGGTGCGCCGCGAATACATGACCGCGATCGGCCCCGTCGACCTGCTGTGCCGCGACGAACAGGGCGGCTCGGTCGCGGTGGAGATCAAGCGGCGCGGCGAGATCGACGGCGTCGAGCAGCTCACCCGCTATCTCGAGTTGCTCAATCGCGACAGCGTTCTCGCGCCGGTCAAGGGCGTGTTCGCCGCCCAGCAGATCAAGCCGCAGGCGCGCACGTTGGCCGTCGACCGCGGAATCCGTTGCTTGACACTGGATTACGACCAGATGCGCGGCATGGACAGCGACGAGTACCGGCTGTTCTGAAGTCCGCGATTAGACTGGCCGCATGGCTCGGCGCCGCACACCGCCACGCCGGCAGCGTGCGCTTCCGCCATTCCCGGCCCCGCGGCGGGAACCGGGGCCGGACGGGCACGAGTACGAGGTGCGTCCGGTCGCCGCGGCCCGTGCGGCCAAGACGTACCGGTGCCCCGGCTGTGATCACGAGATACGTTCGGGCACAGCACATTTGGTGGTGTGGCCGGCGGACGTCACCCTCGGCGGAGCCGACGATCGGCGGCACTGGCACACGACTTGCTGGGAACACCGCGCGACGCGCGGCCCCACCCGGAGGTGGTCGTGATCAGCCAGGTGTCAGGCGGCGGGCTCGACCAGCTCGATGAGCACTCCGCCGCCGTCCTTGGGGTGGACGAAGTTGATCCGGGAGTTTGCCGTGCCGCGCCTGGGGGCGTCGTAGACGAGCCGGATGCCCTGCGAACGGAGCTGCTCGCTCAGGCCGTCCAAGTCGCTGACGCGGACCGCCATCTGCTGGATCCCGGGGCCACGCTTGTCGAGGAACTTGGCGATGGTCGAGGACTCGTCGATGGGAGCCATCAGCTGAATCTGTGCGGTGCCCTTCGGGGCGCCGCGCACAGCGAGCATAGCCTCGCGTATACCCTGGTCGTCGTTGACTTCCTCGTGCACGAGGATCATGCCGAGGTGGTCGTGGTACCAGGTGATGGCGGCGTCCAGATCGGGAACCGCGATGCCGACATGATCGATGGCCGTCACCAAAGAGGTGCTCAGAAACTGACGGGCGTCAACTTGATCGGTCGTCATTTCACAACGGTAACCTGACGGCAACGATTCCGCTTCTCGAGGGAGCGCAATCTGCCGTCCGCCCAGGCCTAGGAGGTAGTTATGACGACGTCGGTGATCGTTGCTGGAGCCCGTACACCCATCGGGAAATTGATGGGCTCGCTGAAGGACTTCTCGGCCAGCGATCTGGGCGCCATTGCCATCGCCGGCGCTCTGGAGAAAGCCGGCGTGGCGGCCTCCGCGGTCGAGTACGTGATCATGGGCCAGGTGCTCACGGCCGGCGCCGGCCAGATGCCGGCGCGCCAGGCGGCGGTGGCGGCCGGCATCGGCTGGGACGTCCCGGCGCTGACCATCAACAAGATGTGCCTGTCCGGCATCGACGCCATCGCCCTGGCTGACCAGCTGATTCGGGCCGGCGAGTTCGACGTGGTGGTGGCCGGCGGTCAGGAGTCGATGACCAGGGCGCCGCATCTCCTGATGGACAGCCGCGCGGGCTACAAGTACGGCGACGTCACCGTCCTGGACCACATGGCCTACGACGGCCTGCACGACGTCTTCACCGATCAGCCGATGGGAGCGCTGACCGAACAGCGCAACGACGTGGACAAATTCACCCGTGCCGAGCAGGACGAGTTCGCGGCGCGGTCGCACCGGCTGGCGGCGGCGGCCTGGAAGGACGGCGTCTTCGCCGACGAGGTGGTGCCGGTCAGCATCCCCCAGCGCAAGGGCGATCCGTTGCAGTTCACCGAGGACGAGGGGATTCGCGCGAACACCACTGCCGAGTCGTTGGCCGGTCTGAAGCCGGCGTTCCGCCGCGATGGCACCATCACCGCGGGTTCGGCGTCGCAGATATCGGACGGAGCGGCGGCGGTAGTGGTCATGAACAAGGAGAAGGCCCGGGAACTGGGGCTGACATGGCTGGTCGAGATAGGCGCGCACGGCGTCGTGGCCGGCCCGGACTCGACCCTGCAGTCCCAGCCGGCGAACGCGATCAAGAAGGCGCTCCTGCGTGAGGGCATCACGATCGACCAGCTCGACGTCGTGGAGATCAACGAGGCCTTCTCGGCGGTCGCGCTGGCCTCGACCCGTGAGCTGGGCGTGAATCCCGACATCGTCAACGTCAACGGTGGCGCGATCGCCGTCGGGCACCCCATCGGCATGTCCGGAGCCAGGATCACGCTGCACGCAGCGCTCGAGCTGTCCCGGCGGGGATCGGGCTACGGCGTGGCGGCCCTCTGCGGGGCCGGCGGCCAGGGCGACGCGCTGATTCTGCGCGCTAAGTAAACTGGCGGGTAACTTTGCTGGGCGCTCGCGACTCCGAACCCGCAGCTCACGGTGTGACTTTTGTCATACCGGCTCCCTCGGCGCTCGTTTGCTGTCAGGGTGCCGGCGTGTCGGGCTGTACCGGCACCGCAGGCAACACCGGGTGGCTCCGCGGCCGACGCGCATGACAAACTTGACGACGTGACGCGTCCGCGATCCTCGATCGGTCCCGCGCTGGCTGGTGCGGTCGACCTGTCGGGCCTCAAGCAACGAGCCCAGCAGCCCGCGCCCCCCGGCGGTCCCGGCGCCTCGGCGCCGGGGGCGGAAGGTGGCCCCGGGGTCACCGCCATCACCGAGGCCAACTTCGAGAACGAAGTCCTGATCCGGTCTGAGGAAATACCGGTGGTCGTGCTGTTGTGGTCACCGCGCAGCGAAGCCTGTGTCGACCTCGTCGAGATGTTGTCCGGCCTGGCCGCCGAGGACAAGGGGAAATGGTCGCTGGCGACGGTCAACGTCGACGTGGCCCCCAGAGTGGCACAGATCTTCGGCATCGACGCCGTGCCCACCGTCGTCGCGCTGGCCGCCGGGCAGCCGTTGTCGAGTTTTCAAGGGGTGCAGCCGCCCGACCAGTTGCGGCGCTGGCTGGATTCGCTGCTGTCCGCGACCGCCGGAAAGCTCAGGGGCGCAGCAGGATTCGAAGAGGGCGAGGAAGTCGACCCCGAACTGGCCGCGGCCCGCGGGCACCTCGAGGCGGGAGATTTCGACGCGGCCAGGGCGGCGTATCAGGCGATCCTGGATGGCAACCCGGCCAGCGCCGAGGCCAAGGGCGCCATTCGTCAGATCGACTTTCTCACGCGCGCCACGGCCCAGCGTCCCGACGCCGTCGCCGTCGCCGACGCCGCGCCCGGCGACATCGACGCGGCACTCGCGGCCGCGGACGTCGAGATTCTCAACCAGGACGTCAATGCCGCATTCGAGCGCCTGATCGCCTTGGTGCGCACCACATCCGGGGACGAGCGCACGCGCGTGCGCACCCGCCTGGTCGAGCTGTTCGAACTGTTCGACCCCGCCGATCCCGAGGTGGTGGTCGGCCGGCGAAATCTGGCCAACGCGCTGTACTGACCGACCAGTTCGTTACTCCGGTTCCAGCCACAACGCCGCGGTGGGCGGCAACACCAGCACCGCCGAGGCGGGGCGTCCGTGCCACGGGTCCTCGGTGGCGTCGACGCCGCCCATGTTGCCGATGCCGGCCCCGTTGTAGTCGCTCGCGTCGGTGTTGAGCACCTCGCGCCAGCGCCCGGCGTAGGGCAGGCCGAGTCGGTAGCCGCTGTGCTCGCTGCCGGAGAAGTTGAACACACAGGCCATCACCGAGCCGTCACTTCCGTACCGCAGGAAGCTCAAGACGTTGTTGGCCGAGTCGTTGGCGTCGATCCAGGAGTAGCCGTCGGGAACGGTGTCCTGGCTCCACAGCGCGGGGTGCGCCTTGTAGATGGCGTTGATGTCGCGCACCAGGCGCAGGATCCCGTTGGAGAATCCCTGCTCGTCGAGCTGCCACCAGTCCAGGCCGCGCTCCTCCGACCACTCGGCACGCTGACCGAATTCCTGTCCCATGAACAGCAATTGCTTGCCCGGATGTGCCCACTGGTAGGCCAGCAGGCTGCGCAGTCCCGCGGCCTTGGTGTGATTGTTGCCCGGCATGCGGCCCCACAGCGTGCCCTTGCCGTGCACCACCTCGTCGTGGCTGAGCGGAAGCACGTAATTCTCGCTGAACGCGTACAGCATCGAGAAGGTCATCTCGCCGTGGTGGAAGCTGCGGTAGATCGGGTCACGGCTGATGTAGTCGAGGGTGTCGTGCATCCACCCCATGTTCCACTTCATCGAGAAGCCAAGGCCACCAAGGTTGGTGGGCCGCGTCACGCCGGGCCACGATGTCGACTCCTCGGCGATGGTGACGATGCCGGGGGCGCTCTTGTGCGCGGTCGCGTTCATCTCCTGGAGGAACTGCACGGCTTCGAGGTTCTCGCGGCCGCCGTAGATGTTCGGTGTCCAGCCGCCCGCGGGGCGCGAGTAGTCCAGGTAGAGCATTGACGCGACGGCGTCCACCCGCAGCCCGTCGACGTGGTATTCCTCGAGCCAATACAGGGCGTTGGCCACCAGGAAGTTGCGCACCTCCGAACGGCCGAAGTCGAAAACATATGTGCCCCAATCGAGCTGCTCTCCACGCTTGGGGTCGGCATGCTCGTAGAGCGGGGTGCCGTCGAACCGGCCAAGCGCCCACGCGTCCTTGGGGAAGTGCGCCGGCACCCAGTCCACCAGGACGCCGACACCGGCGCGGTGCAGGGCGTCGACCAGCGCCCGGAATTCGTCGGGTGTGCCGAACCGCGACGTGGGAGCGTAGTAGGAGGTCACCTGGTAGCCCCAGGATCCGGCGAACGGGTGCTCGGCCACGGGCAGCAGCTCGACGTGGGTGAACCCGTTCTCCACAACGTATTCCGTCAGCTCATGGGCGAGCTGGGAATAGCTGAGCCCGGGACGCCAGGAGCCGAGGTGGACCTCCAGCGTGCTCATCGGCTCGAACACGGGGTTGCGCCGGGCACGCTGTTCCATCCACTCGGCATCTGACCACGTGTACTCGCTGCGCGTCACTTTCGACGCGGTGTGCGGGGGGACCTCGGTGGCGAAGGCCATCGGGTCGGCTCGCTCCGTCACGACGCCGTCGGCACCGTGAACGCGGAACTTGTAGAGCCCGCCGATCGCGAAACCGGGCCAGAACAACTCCCACACTCCCGAGCTGCCCAGCGACCGCATGGGGGCGTCGTTACCGGTCCAGCCGTTGAACTCGCCGATCAGGCTGACGCCTTCGGCGTTAGGCGCCCACACCGCGAACGACACCCCGTCCACCACACCGTCGGGAGTGGTGAACGAACGCGGATGTGCGCCAAGGACTTCCCAGAGCCGCTCGTGGCGGCCCTCGCCGAACAGGAAGAGATCCATCTCTCCCAGGGTGGGCAGGAATCGGTAGGCGTCGGCGACGGTGTAGGGCTCGGCGCCCTCATAGGTCACCTGAAGCCGGTAATCGACCAGGTCGACGAACGGCAGTGCCACGGCGAACAAACCCGATTCGATGTGCTGCATGGGCAGCCGGTCGTCACCCACCAGCACGGCGACCTCGGCCGCGTGGGGGCGGTAGGCCCGGATGACGGTGTGGTCGTCGTATTCGTGCGCCCCCAGGATGCCGTGCGGGTTGTAGTGCGTGCCCGCGATCAGGCGGGACAGATCGGCGGGGTCGGGCGCCAGGTGTGTCCCGGCGAGTTGGTCCGCTTGACTCATTTCGCTTTCACCTCCGGTCCTCTTCATCGCCTGCGCAGCAGCTTCATTCGAGCGTCATGCGGCACGAGCGGCATGTTGATGATGTGCGCGACCGCCTGCGCGGGGTCGATGCGAACGTAATTGGCCTGGCCCCATTGGAATTCCTGACCGGTGATCTCGTCTCGCACCCAGAAACGCTCGTAGGGTTCCCTGCCCAGGCCTTCCATGTCCAGCCACAGCGTCGCCTCCTCGGGCCCGAACGCGTTGAGCGACACGACCACCAGCACGCAGTCGCCCGTGGCAGGATCGAATTTGCTGTAGGCCATCAATGCATCGTTGTCCACGCCGTGGAAGTGGATGGTGCGCAACTGCTGCAATGCGGGGTGCAGCCGCCGAATCTCGTTGAGCTGGGTGATGAACGGCTCCAGCGATCGGCCCTCCGCGAGCGCGCCGGCGAAGTCGCGGGGCCGCAGCTCGTACTTCTCGGAGTCGAGGTACTCCTCGCTGCCCTCCCGCACCGCGCGGTGTTCGAACAATTCGTAGCCCGAGTAGACACCCCAGGCGGGACCCATGGTCGCCGCCAGCACGGCGCGGATGGCGAACATGCCCGGACCGTTGTGCTGCAGGATGGCGTGCAGGATGTCCGGGGTGTTCACGAACAGGTTGGGCCGCCGGAAGTCGGCGAGCGCGGCGATGTCGTTGCCGAATTCGGTGAGCTCCCATTTGGCGATGCGCCACGTGAAGTAGCTGTAGGACTGGGTGAATCCGATTTTGGCCAGGCCGTACTGCCGCGCCGGCGGCGTGAAGGCCTCGGACAGGAACAGCACGTCGGGATCGATCGTCTTGACCTGCGCGATCAGCCAGGCCCAGAAGTCCGGCGGCTTGGTGTGGGGATTGTCGACGCGGAAGAACTTGACGCCGTGATCCATCCAGTGCCGGACCACCCGCAGCACCTCGTCGTACAGGCCGGCCGGGTCGTTGTCGAAGTTGAGCGGGTAGATGTCCTGGTATTTCTTCGGGGGGTTCTCCGCGTAGGCAATGGTGCCGTCGGGCAGTTCGGTGAACCATTGGCGGTGGTCGCGGGCCCACGGATGGTCGGGTGCGCACTGCAACGCCAGGTCCAGCGCGACCTCCATGCCCAATTCTCGTGTCGCTGCGACGAATCGGTCGAAGTCGTCGATGGTGCCCAGGGCCGGGTGAACGGCGTCGTGCCCGCCTTCGTCGCTGCCGATTGCCCACGGCGAGCCGACGTCTCCGGGCGCCGCGGTGGGAGAGTTGTTGCGGCCCTTACGATGCACCTTGCCAATGGGGTGGATCGGCGGCAGGTACACGACGTCGAAGCCCATGGCCGCGATGCGCGGCAGCTGCTCGGCCGCCGTGGCAAAGGTGCCGTGCACCGGATTGCCCTCGGCGTCCCAACCGCCGGTGGAGCGCGGAAACATCTCGTACCACGACCCGAAGCGGGCCAGCGGCCGATCCACCCAGACCCCGTACTGCTGTCCCCGGGTCACGAGGTCGCGCAACGGATAACTCGCCAAAAGCTCCGTGATTTCGGGGGACAGCGCCAGCGCCGTGCGGGTGGTGGGGTCCCCGGGGGCGCGCAATGCTTCGGCGGCGGCCAGCAGCGGGTCACGGTGGGCGCGCGGCACGCCGGTCGCCGCCCGCTCGAACAGCGCGGCGCCGACCAGCAGGTCGTTCGACAACTCCGTCTCGCCCTGGCCGGCCTCCAGCTTTGCCACCAGCCCGTGCCGCCAGCTCTCGATCGAGTCGCCCCACCCGTCGACGCGGAAGGTCCACAGCCCGACCCGGTCGGGCGTGAAGTGCCCGTGGAAGACGTAGGGCTCGAGACCCATCGTCATGGGAAACTGCAACGGCTTGACCCGCTGCTGTTCGGCGACTTCTGGCTCGATTCCGATCGGCTGCTCGGGCGCCTGAACCGCTTTGATCCGACGGGTTTCGCCTACCTGCGGGTAGCGCGGTCCGAGGTAGCGCACGACCAGCGTCGCGGCGACAGCTTCGTGGCCCTCCCGCCAGACCGCGGCGCTGACCGGGACCGTCTCACCCACCACGGCCTTGGCGGGGTAGGCGCCGCAGGAAACGACGGGCTGGACGTTATCGATCTCGACACGGCCGGGCACCACCACTCCGTTCCGATTGTGGACGGCAATACCGCGGTGGTGTGGAACCTCGCGGCACGCCTCTCGTCTGGAGAAACCTTGTTGTCGTGAGAGCTTCCTGTACTGGGAAGCATTCGCAGGGAAGCATCGTTGCGACCCCGATAACTACCCGATACCCACCCTAGTGTCAGGCCACACCCGCGGACGGAAAGCGGTCTTGAACGTCGTCGTGCGCCGGCTGGAAACCTCAGTAAGGTAGAGACGCGTGAAAGCCCTCCGACGTTTTACGGTTCGTGCTCATCTCCCAGAACGTCTCGCAGCGCTGGATCAGCTGTCGACCAACCTGCGATGGTCGTGGGACAAACCGACACAAGACCTCTTCGCCACCATCGATCCCACGCTGTGGCAGCGGTGTGGCAGCGACCCGGTGGCGCTGCTGGGCGCGGTGAACCCCGCGCGGCTCGACGAGCTCGCGCTGGACGAGGCGTTCCTGGCCCGCCTCGACGAACTCGCCGCCGACCTCCACGACTACCTGACGCGTCCGCTGTGGTATCAGCAGCGCACGGACGAAGGCGTCCAGATGCCGACGGGCGTCGCGTACTTCTCGATGGAGTTCGGCGTCGCCGAGTCGCTGCCCAACTATTCCGGCGGATTGGGCATCCTGGCCGGCGACCACCTGAAGGCCGCCTCCGATCTCGGCGTCCCGCTGGTCGCGGTCGGGCTCTACTACCGGTCGGGTTACTTCCGGCAGTCGCTGACCGCCGACGGTTGGCAGAACGAGACCTACCCGTCGCTGGACCCGCAGGGGTTGCCGTTGCGGCTGCTCACCGACGCCGCCGGCCGTCCCGTGCTGGTCGAACTGGCGCTGCCCGACTCCGCGCAGCTACGCGCGCGGGTCTGGGTGGCCCAGGTCGGCCGGGTCCCGCTGCTGCTCCTGGACTCCGACGTTCCCGAGAACGAGCACGAACTGCGCGGCGTCACCGACCGGCTCTACGGTGGCGACCAGGAACACCGGATGCGGCAGGAGATCCTGGCCGGGATCGGCGGGGTGCGCGCGATCCGCGCGTTCACCGCAATCCAGGGGCTGCCCGCACCCGAGGTTTTCCACATGAACGAGGGGCACGCCGGGTTCCTCGGGGTGGAACGCATCCGCGAGCTGATGACCGATTCGCGCCTGGACTTCGACACCGCCCTGACGGTCGTGCGGTCCAGCACCGTCTTCACCACGCACACCCCGGTGCCGGCCGGCATCGACCGCTTCCCGGTCGACATGGTGCAGCGCTACCTGGGCGGTACGGCAGGCGCGGACGGCGAGTCCACGCTGCTGCGGGGCGTCCCGACCGCGCGGATACTGGCGCTCGGCAGCGAGGACGATCCGACGAAGTTCAACATGGCCCACATGGGTCTGCGGCTCGCGCAACGGGCCAACGGTGTGTCGCTGTTGCACGGCGAGGTGAGCCGGTCCATGTTCAACGAGCTGTGGACCGGGTTCGACCCGAGCGAGGTGCCGATCGGGTCGATCACCAACGGGGTGCACGCGCGCACGTGGGCGGCGCCGCAGTGGCTGGAGCTGGGGCGCGAGCTGGCCGGGTCGGACTCGTTCGGCGACCCGGGCGTCTGGCTGCGGCTGCAGCAGGTCGATCCGGGTCACCTGTGGTGGATCCGCTCGCAGCTGCGGTCGCTGCTGGTCGAGGATGTCCGGAAGCGGTTGCGTCGTTCGTGGCTGGAGCGGGGCGCGTCGGACGCCGAATTGGGTTGGATCGCAACCGCGTTCGATCCCAACGTGCTGACCATAGGATTCGCCCGGCGGGTGCCCACGTACAAGCGGCTCACGCTGATGCTGCGCGACCCCGAGCGGCTGGAAGGGCTGCTGCTCAACGAGGAGCGGCCTATCCAGCTGATCGTGGCCGGCAAGTCGCACCCGGCCGACGACGGCGGAAAGGCGCTCATCCAGCAGGTGGTTCGCTTCGCCGACCGCCCGCAGGTGCGCCACCGCATCGCCTTCCTGCCCGATTACGACATGTCGATGGCCCGGCTGCTGTACTGGGGCTGCGACGTCTGGCTGAACAACCCGCTGCGGCCCCTGGAAGCCTGCGGCACATCCGGGATGAAGAGCGCACTCAACGGCGGGCTCAACCTGTCCATCCGCGACGGCTGGTGGGATGAGTGGTACGACGGCGAAAACGGTTGGGCCATACCGTCTGCCGACGGCGTTGCCGACGAGACCCGTCGCGACGACCTCGAGGCCAGTGCGCTGTACACGCTGCTCGAGGAAGCGGTGACGCCGAAGTTCTACGAACGCGACGAACACGGGGTGCCGCCGCGGTGGATCGAGATGGTGCGCCACACGCTGCAGACGCTGGGGCCGAAGGTGCTGGCGTCGCGCATGGTGCGCGACTATGTCGACGGGTATTACACGCCCGCGGCGGAATCGCTGCGCAAGACCGTGGCGCCGGACGACGCCGACGGTGTGGGGGGCGGCGGCGAGTTCGGCACGGCGCGCGAGCTGGCCGCTTATCGCCGCCGCGTCCAGGAGGCGTGGCCGAAGATCGTCATCACCGACGTCGACAGCACCGGGCTGCCGGACTCGCCGGTGCTGGGCTCGAAGCTGACGCTGACCGCGACCGTCCAGCTGGCCGGGCTGGCGGCCGACGAGGTTCGGGTGCAGGCGGTGCTGGGCCGGGTCGACTCCGGCGACGTGCTGCAGCAGCCGGTGACCGTCGAGATGTCCTACACCGGCACCGCCGAGGCGGGCAGCCAGGTGTTCTCCACCACCACACCACTGCCGCTCGCGGGAGCGGTCGGGTACACGGTGCGCGTGCTGCCCCACCATCCGATGCTGGCGACCGACAGCGAGCTCGGTTTGGTCACCCTCGCGCGGTAGCCGCGCCGGTCAGGCCGGCGGGCCCTCGGCCGACGTGCGCAGCCGCTGCAGGGCGCCGCGGACCTGCTCGGCGCTGGTCGTCTGCCAGTAGGGCGGCAGCGACGCGCGCAGGTAGCTCCCGTAACCCGCGGTGACCATGCGGGAATCCAGCACCGCCACCACCCCGCGGTCGGTGACGCTGCGCAACAGCCGACCCGACCCCTGCGCCAGCAGCAGCGCCGCGTGGCTGGCCGCGACCGCCATGAAGCCGTTGCCGCCGCGCGCGGCCACCGCGCGCTGGCGCGCGCCCAGCAGGGGATCGTCCGGGCGGGGGAACGGGATGCGGTCGATCAGCACCAGCGACAACGACGGCCCCGGCACGTCGACGCCCTGCCACAGCGACAGGGTGCCGAACAGCGACGTCTCCGCCTCGGCGCTGAATCGCTCGACCAACGCGGAGGTGCTGTCGTCGCCCTGGCACAACACCGGTGTCGGCAGCCGTTCACGCATGGCATCGGCGGCGGCCCGGGCGGCCCGCATCGACGAGAACAGCCCGAGCGTGCGTCCCCCGGCGGCGGTGATCAGCTCGGCGATCTCGGTCAGCTGCTCTGCCGAACCGGTGCCGTCGCGGCCCGGCGGCGGCAGATGTGCGGCGATGTAGAGGATGCCGGCCTTGGCGTGCTGGAACGGCGATCCGACGTCGACGCCACTCCAGCACGGGCCGGCGCCGGAATCCGCCGGGGTCAAGCCCCACGCCGCGGCCATCGCGTCGAAGGACCCGCCGATGGCCAGGGTCGCGGACGTCAACACGGTGGTCGAGCGGGAGAACACCTTGTCGCGCAGCAGGCCGGCGACCGAAAGCGGCGCCACCCGCAGCACCGGGCGCAGCGCGCCGCGGTTGTCCTCGTGGTCGAGCCAGACGACGTCGGTGCGGTCGGGGATCGGCGGCCCGAACGAGGTCAGCACCCGCGATGCCGTGTCGGCGATCTCGCCCAGCGCCGCGACCGCTTCGGCGCGGGCCGCCGCCGCACTCGCAGGTGGGGAGGCGTCGCTCGTAGTCCCGATCGCCGACCGCGCCGCGCTCGCCGCGTCGCGCAGCAGCGTCAGGCAGGTCGCCATCTCGTCGTCGAGGCGGTCGATCCGTCCCGGCGTCGCGTCGTGAATCGCGGCGGCGAAGTTGGCCGTCGCCGCCTCGAGCCGCTCAGTCAGCTCCGGGTTCACCAATCGGCCGAGCCGCCGCGCGGCGACACCGAGGCCGGCCGCGCTGAGCTCGGCGGTGGCCACCGAAGTGACCCGATCGACCAGCTCGTGGGCCTCGTCGACCACCAGCAGCTCGTGTTCGGGCAGCACCGCCGACTCGGCGACGGCGTCGATGGCCAGCAGTGCGTGATTGGTGACGACGACATCGGCACGGCCGGCCAGACCCCTGGCCCGTTCGGCGAAGCACTCGGTGCCGAACGGGCAGCGGGCGACACCGAGGCATTCCCGCGCGGACACGCTGACCTGTGACCAGGAACGCTCCGGGACGCCGGGCTTCAGATCGTCGCGGTCGCCGGAGTCCGTCGTCGCCGCCCATGCGGTCAGCCGCTGCACGTCGCGGCCGAGAGCAGTGGCCGCCAGGGGGTCGAACAACTCCTCCTGCGGCCGGCCGTCCACGCCTTCGTCGTCGCCGCCGTTGTGAATCTTGTTCAGGCACAGATAGTTTCGTCGCCCCTTCAGTAGCGCGAACCGGGGGCGGCGGGGGAGTGCGTCGGCGAGCGCGTCGATCAGCCGGGGCAGGTCGCGGTCGACGAGTTGGCGCTGCAGCGCGATCGTGGCGGTGGACACGACGACGGGTGACTCGGTGTTCAGGGCATGCACGATCGCGGGCACCAGGTAGGCGAGCGACTTGCCGGTGCCGGTGCCGGCCTGCACCACGAGGTGCTCGCCGGTCTCGAAAGCCCGCTCGACGGCCGCGGCCATCTGCAGCTGACCGCTGCGCTCGCTGCCGCCGAGGGCGGCGACGGCGACGGCCAGCAGCTCGGGCACGGGCGGGGACTCGTCGGACGTGGTCACTCTCTTTCGAGCGGCGTTAGTTCTGCCCGGGCGGGATGTGGGTCGTCGGCACCGCGGGCTCGCCGTGTGACAGGTTCAAGCCTTCCCACGGCAAGCTGCGCAATCCGGAAGCTACCAGCTCCCGCGCCGCGGCCAAGTCGGGTTTGGCCACGGCTTCGCCGCCGCGGACCAACGGGGTCGTCAGCGTCCGGAACGGCCCGGCGCAGGCGGGCGGGCGCCCGGCCGGGTGCACCACTTCCTCGGTGATGGTGCCCGTCGGGCGGGCCAGCCGCAGGGCCTCCTTGTGCCCGCCGTGAGTTTCTTTGTGGCTGCTGCGTTTCTGCACCGCAATACCGTCGACCTCGACCAATTTGTAAACCATGTTGGCGGTCGGGGCGCCCGAGCCCGTCACCAGCGACGTGCCCACGCCGTAGCTGTCCACGGGCTCGGCGCCCAGCGCCGCGATGGAGAACTCGTCAAGGTCGCCGGACACCACGATCCGGGTCCGGCCGGCCCCCAGCCGATCGAGCTGCTCACGGACCTGGCGCGCCAGCACGCCGAGCTCGCCGGAGTCGATGCGGACCGCGCCGAGTCGGTCGCCCGCCGCGGCCACGGCGTTGGCCACGCCCGTCGTCACGTCGTAGGTGTCCACCAACAGCGTGGTGTCGGCGCCCAGCGCGTCGACCTGCGCGCGGAACGCGGCCAGCTCCGAACTTTCCGGGGGCTCGTTGGCCCGCACGTGCAGCATGGTGAACGCGTGCGCGGAGGTGCCTTCCGCCGGGACACCGTAGCGGCGCTGTGCCTCCAGGTTGGACGACGCGGCGAACCCGGCCAGGTAGGCGGCGCGGGCGGCCGCGACCGCCGCGCGCTCGTGGGTGCGGCGCGACCCCATCTCGATCAGCGGACGCTGGCGGGCAGCGCTGACCATGCGCGCCGCGGCGGACGCGACGGCGGTGTCGTGGTTGAAGATCGACAACGCCAGCGTCTCGAGCACCACGCATTCGGCGAAGCTGCCCGTCACCGACAGCACGGGAGATCCGGGAAAGTACAGCTCGCCTTCGGCGTAGCCGTCGATGTCGCCGCGGAACCGGAAGTCGCGCAGGTAGTCCACGGCCGCCGGATCGAGGAAGTTCGCCAGCGATGCACAGGCCTCGTCGTCGAAGGTGAATTGTGGCAGGGCCTCCAGCAGCCGGCCGGTGCCCGCGACCACGCCGTAGCGGCGGCCGTCGGGAAGCCGGCGCGCGAACAGTTCGAAGGTGGCCCGGCGTCCGGCGGTGCCGTCCCGCAGGGCCGCCGCCAGCATGGTCAACTCGTACTTGTCAGTCAGCAGCCCAGTTGCCACCGGGTCGTTCATTCCATAACGGTATCGGCTGCACTCGGGGGGCCTGTATCTACACCTGAGGCTCGGTATCGTGGAGCACATGGTTGTTGCGTCAGCGCCCACTAAGCCGGGCACTACCGGGCAACGAGAGTCCGCTCCGGCGGACGTCACAGCCAGTCCCTGGGTGACCATCGTCTGGGACGACCCCGTCAACCTGATGACCTACGTGACCTATGTTTTCCAGAAGCTGTTCGGCTACAGCGAGACGCAGGCCACCGAACTCATGCTTCAGGTGCACAACGAGGGAAAGGCAGTGGTGTCGGCGGGCAGCCGGGAATCCATGGAAGTTGACGTGTCCAAGCTGCACGCCGCCGGTTTGTGGGCGACGATGCAGCAGGACCGCTGAGATTCGACGGGCACCCGGTTCTCCTGTGCGCAAATGGAAGCGCGTCGAAACCGCGAACGGTACCCGTTTCCGGTCCGCTCTGGCCTCCCATGAGTCGGCCCTGCTCAAAAACCTTGCCGGCGCGATGATCGGCCTGCTCGACGAACGTGAATCCTCTTCGCCGGCAGACGAACTCGAACAGATCACCGGCATCAAGACCGGAAATGCGCAGCCCCCGACGGATCCGACGCTGCGCCGGCTGCTGCCCGACTTCTACAAGCCGGACGACGACCAGACCCCTTCCGCCGAAGTGCCCGAAAACCTCAACGCCGCGCTGCGCAGCCTGCACGAGCCCGAGATCATCGAGGCCAAACGCGTTGCCGCACAGCGGCTCCTGGACACGGTCCCCGAAGGCGGTGGCCGGTTCGAGCTGACCGAGGACGACGCGGCCGAGTGGGTGAGCGCGGTCAACGACGTCCGGTTGAGCCTGGGCGTCATGCTCGACATCGGGCCGGAAGGCCCGGAACGCCTGCCGGGTGACCATCCACTGGCCGTGCACTTCGACGTCTACCAGTGGCTGACCGTGCTGCAGGAATACCTGGTCCTGGTGTTGATGGGGTCTAAGTGATCGCCGCGGCGGCCGGGTGAATTCCATCGCCGACGTCGGGGGAATCCGCGTCGGCCACTACCAGAGGCTGGACCCGGACGCCTCGCTGGGTGCCGGGTGGGCATGCGGGGTCACCGTCGTGTTGACCCCGCCGGGCACCGTAGGCGCTGTCGACTGCCGCGGCGGTGCGCCCGGCACCCGGGAGACCGACCTGCTGGACCCTGCCAACACGGTGCGGTACGTGGACGCGGTGTTGCTCGCCGGCGGCAGCGCCTACGGCCTGGCCGCCGCCGACGGGGTCATGCGCTGGCTGGAGGAACACGAACGCGGCGTGGCCCTCGACGGCGGCACGGTGCCCATCGTGCCCGGCGCGGTGATCTTCGACCTGCCGGTCGGCGGCTGGGACCGCCGCCCGACGGCCGAATTCGGCTACCACGCGTGTGAGAACGCGGGCTGCGGCGCACCGGTGACGATCGGGACGGTCGGCGCCGGGGTGGGGGCCCGCGCCGGTGTGCTCAAGGGCGGCGTCGGGACCGCGTCGACGATGTTGCCGTCCGGCGTGACCGTCGGTGCGCTCGTCGTCGTCAACGCCGCCGGAGAGGTCGTCGACCCCACCACCGGACTGCCGTGGATGGCCGACCTCATCGCGGACTTCGCGCTGACGGCGCCGCCGGCTCAGGAGATCGACGCCCTGGCGCAGCTGCCGTCCGCGTCCGGCGCGCTGAGCAGTCCCCTCAACACCACCATCGCGGTGGTCGCCACCGACGCCGCGCTGAGTCCCGCAGGTTGCCGGCTGGTCGCGGTGGCCGCGCACGACGGCCTGGCCCGAACCATCCGGCCGGCACACACCCCGCTGGATGGGGACACCGTGTTCGCGTTGGCCACCGGGGCGGTGGAGGTGGCGCCCTCCGTCGGCGAGAAGCCGCCGCCCGCCGCGTTCTCGCCGGAGACGGGGCTGATCGCGCAGGTGGGCGCCGCCGCGGCTGATTGCCTGGCGCGAGCGGTGCTGTCCGGTGTGTTCGCCGCCCGGTCGGTGGCGGGAATTCCGGCCTACCGCGACCTGCTGCCCGGGGCGTTCGCCTGATCCGAAGCTCACCGACGGTAGCCTGGAGCGCGCCGAAGACGGAGGGCAGCGCAAGGATGAGCAGGCGGAAGGGGCACCCCGCCACCCCGGCGACCCAGACGCCGGGACGGCCGACGTGGGTCGTGGGCGGAGCCACGATTCTCACCTTCGTAGCGTTGCTCTACCTCGTCGAGCTCATCGACCAGCTGTCGAACCATTCGCTGGATGCCAACGGGATCAGGCCGCTGGAGGCCGACGGGCTCTGGGGAATCATCTTTGCACCCGTCCTGCACGCCAGCTGGCAGCACCTCGGGGCCAACACCGGCCCGATGCTGGTGCTCGGGTTCCTCATGACGCTGGCCGGTCTGTCCCGGTTCGTCTGGGCCACCGCGATCGTCTGGATCCTGGGCGGGTTCGGAACCTGGCTCATCGGCAACCTCGGCAGCGATTGCGGCCCCACCGACCACATCGGGGCATCCGGTCTGATCTTCGGCTGGCTGGCCTTCCTGATGGTCTTCGGCGTCTTCGTACGCAGGTTCACCGACATCGTTATCGGCCTGGTGGTGTTGCTCATCTACGGCGGCGTCCTGCTCGGCGCCATGCCGGTGCTCGGCAGGTGCGGGGGCGTGTCGTGGCAGGGGCATTTGTGCGGCGCCATCGCCGGCGTCGTGGCCGCGTATGTGTTGTCCGCGCCCGAGCGCAAGGCCCGCGCGAGAAGGGGCGGCGCCGGGTCGCCGCGCCCGAGGACATGATCTCCCCGCTAGCGCCCGTCGGAATTTTCGACTCCGGCGTCGGGGGACTGACCGTCGCGCGGGCGATCATCGATCAACTACCCGACGAGGACATCGTCTATGTCGGTGACACGGGCAACGGCCCCTACGGTCCGCTCACCATCCCGGAGGTACGTGCGCACGCGCTGGCCATCGGGGACGACCTCGTCGGCCGCGGCGTCAAGGCTTTGGTGATCGCGTGCAATACCGCATCGGCGGCGTGCCTGCGGGATGCCCGCGAGCGCTACGACGTGCCCGTCGTCGAGGTGATCCTGCCGGCCGTGCGCCGGGCCGTCGCCACCACCCGCAACGGCCGCATCGGGGTGATCGGCACGCGGGCGACCATCAACTCGCACGCGTACCAGGACGCCTTCGCCGCCGCCCGCGACACCGAGATCACCGCGGTGGCCTGCCCCCGGTTCGTCGACTTCGTCGAACGCGGCGTGACCAGCGGACGTCAGGTGCTCGGCCTGGCCGAGGGCTACCTGGAGCCGCTGCAGCGCGCACAGGTGGACACCCTGGTGCTCGGGTGCACGCACTATCCGTTGCTGTCCGGGCTCATCCAGTTGGCGATGGGTGACAACGTGACGCTGGTGTCCAGCGCCGAGGAGACCGCGAAGGAGGTGCTTCGGGTCCTCACCGAGCGCGACCTGCTGCGGCCGCATCACGCGCCGCCGGTCACCCGGGTCTTCGAGGCCACCGGCGACCCCGACGCGTTCACCGCGCTGGCCGCGCGATTCCTGGGTCCTGCGGTCACGGGAGTGCAGCCGGTCCGCCACGTCCGCGTCGACTAGTTGTACGAGAAGTTTGGCGACCCGCTTCGCCCGGCTGCGCCGCGCTCGCGATCGCCACGGGGTTCGATGGTGGCGACCCGCTTCGCCCGGCTGCGCCGCGCTCGCGATCGCCACGGGGTTCGATGGTGGCGACCCGCTTCGCCCGGCTGCGCCGCGCTCGCGATCGCCACGGGGTTCGATGGTGGCGACCCGCTTCGCCCGGCTGCGCCGCGCTCGCGATCGCCACGGGGCCCGAGATTCTCATCACACCAATGCGGCGATGTTTTCGTCATCGCTGGATCGGGCATGGCACAGTAGTGTTCGTGCGAATAACCGTGCTGGGCTGCTCAGGCAGCGTCGTGGGCCCGGATTCGCCGGCGTCCGGTTATCTGCTGCGGGCGCCCGACACCCCACCGCTGGTGCTCGACTTCGGCGGCGGTGTGCTCGGCGCGCTGCAGCGCTATGCCGACCCCAGCTCGGTGCACGTGCTCCTGTCTCACCTGCACGCCGACCACTGCCTGGACATGCCGGGCCTGTTCGTGTGGCGGCGCTATCATCCGTCGCGCCCGGACGGCAAGGCGCTGTTGTACGGGCCCAGCGACACCTGGTCGCGGCTGGGCGCGGCGTCGTCTCCTTACGGCGGTGAGATCGACGACTGCTCTGACATCTTCGACGTCCGCCACTGGGTCGACAACGAGCCGGTGACGTTCGGGGCGCTCACCGTCCTCCCGCGCGTGGTGGCCCATCCGACCGAGTCCTACGGCATGAGGATCACCGATCCCTCCGGGGCGTCGTTCGTCTACAGCGGCGACACCGGCGCCTGCGACCAGCTCGTCGAGCTGGCCCGCGACGCCGACGTATTCCTCTGCGAGGCATCCTGGACGCATTCCCCCGATCGCCCGCCCGCGCTGCATCTGTCGGGTACCGAGGCGGGGCGCACCGCGGCGCTGGCCGGAGTCCGTGAGTTGCTGCTCACGCACATCCCGCCGTGGACCTCGCGGGAGGACGTCATCAGCGAGGCCAAGGCGGAGTTCGACGGGCCGGTGCACGCGGTGGTGTGCGGTGAGACATTCGACATCCGCCGCTCGGAGCGGGTCTGAGCCAACCGCGAGCGCTGATCGCCCGTGCGTCGGCGGTTGAGGCGTTGGCCTAGGGTTACTGCGTGTCCAGAAGAGAAGACGGCCGTCTCGACGACGAACTGCGGCCCGTGGTCATCACCCGCGGGTTCACCGATCACCCGGCGGGGTCGGTATTGATCGAATTCGGCGGCACCAAGGTCATGTGCACCGCCAGCGTCACCGAGGGCGTGCCCCGGTGGCGTAAGGGCTCCGGTCTGGGCTGGCTGACCGCGGAGTACGCGATGCTGCCGTCGGCCACGCACACCCGTTCCGACCGCGAATCCGTGAAGGGGCGCCTCAGCGGTCGCACGCAGGAGATCAGCCGGCTGATCGGCCGGTCGCTGCGCGCCTGCATCGACCTTGCGGCACTGGGCGAGAACACCATTGCGGTCGACTGCGATGTGTTGCAGGCCGACGGGGGGACCCGCACCGCGGCGATCACCGGTGCCTACGTGGCGCTGGCGGACGCCGTCACCTATCTGTCGGCTGCCCGCAAACTGTCGGATCCCCGGCCGTTGTCGTGTGCCATCGCGGCGGTCAGCGTCGGTGTGGTCGACGGCCGCATCCGGGTCGACCTGCCCTACGAGGAGGACTCGCGCGCCGAGGTCGACATGAACGTCGTCGCCACCGACACCGGGACGCTGGTGGAGGTCCAGGGCACCGGTGAGGGCGCGACGTTCCCACGTTCGACGCTGGACAAGCTGCTCGATGCGGCGCTGGGCGCCTGCGACAAGCTGTTCGCCGCGCAGCGCGACGCGCTGGCGCTCCCGTATCCGCGTGAGCTGCCCGCTGGTCCTCCCCAGCCGAAGGCGTTCGGCAGCTGACCCGGCTGCTGGTCGCCAGCCGCAACCGGAAGAAGCTGGCCGAGTTGCGTCGGGTGCTCGACGGCGCCGGCCTGACGGGGTTGACGCTGGTGTCGCTCGACGACGTGCCGCCGTTCGAGGAGGCACCCGAAAGCGGCGCAACCTTCGAGGACAACGCGTTGGCCAAAGCGCGCGACGCGTTCGCCGCGACCGGGCTGGCCGCCGTGGCCGACGACTCAGGTCTCGAGGTGGACGCGCTGCGCGGCATGCCGGGGGTGCTGTCGGCACGCTGGGCCGGCCGCCACGGCGACGACGCCGCCAACACCGCGTTGCTGCTAAGCCAGTTGCGCGACGTGCCCGACGAGCGCCGCGGCGCGGCCTTCGTATCCGCCTGCGCGCTGGTGTCGGCGTCCGGCGAAGTCGTCGTGCGCGGCGAGTGGCCCGGGAGCATCGTGCGCGAGCCCCGCGGCGACGGCGGATTCGGCTACGACCCGGTCTTCGTCCCCGACGGTTCCGACCGCACGGCGGCGCAGCTGCGCCCCGCGGAGAAGGACGCGGTGTCACATCGCGGCCGGGCGCTCGCGCTGCTGGTGCCGGCGCTGCGCGACCTGGCGGGTTAGCGGCCCGCCGAAGAAGCCAGTGTCACGCTCGCTTTCCTAGAGCCCGAAGCGCGCCTTGACGTCCTTGGTCTGGAAGTGCTCGACGATGATGCCCAGCAGCGGGATGGTGCCGGACAGCAGAACGCCGACCGTCTTGCCGATCGGCCACCTGACCTTGATCGCAAGGTTGAACGCCGTCAGCACGTAGAGGAAGTAGACCCAGCCGTGGACGACCTCGATCCACCGGATCTCGTGGTGGAACACCAGGTGCGAGACGATCTCGTAGCACAGCGCGATCAGCCACAGCCCCGTCGTCCACGCCATCACCCGGTAGCCGAGCAGGGCGGTGCGGATCTTCTCGACCGGGGCCGCCGCGGCCGGGGCTCCGGGGGTGTCGGGTGTGGTCATGCGGTGGTCCTGTTCTGCTTTTCGGAGTCGCGCTTCGCGAGCTCGGCCAGGTAGGCGTTGTACTCGCGCAGCGCGGGATCGTCGGTCGGTTGTGGTGCGGCCTTCGGGCGCTCGGGCAGCAGGCCGGCGGGGATCTCGGTGACGGCGGCCGCCGGGTGCGGCTCGGGCGGCGCCTCTTCGTAACGGACGAACTTGCGGTACGCGTAGACGCAGAACCAGGCGAACAGCGGCCACTGCAACGCGTAGCCGAGGTTCTGGAAGTCGCCCGACGGCGACTGGAACCTGGTCCACTGCCACCAGCCCAACGCCAGGCAGCCGCAGGCGGCGACGATCACCAAGGCGATCAGCGCGGGTCTGCGCCGACGCCTCCGAACGGCCTGAGTGGACACCCCATGAAGGTACCGCGCGCGGGTGGCGCGGTCGGTGTGACGTGATGACGACCGGGGACCCGACAGAGCGATAGGATCGCTGAGCGCGCGGGCGTGGCGAAATGGCATACGCGATGGCTTTAGGTGCCATTGCTCGAAAGAGCGTGAGGGTTCGAGTCCCTCCGCCCGCACCGATTCGACGAAATCGTTTGAGGCGTCGGGGGCGTCAGGGCGTCGTCGGTCAGCCGTTGCAACGCCCAGGTCGTTGCCCACGCACCGCGGCGCGGCCATGTTGTTCGAGGTGTTGGAAGTGCTCGTCGCAGCCGCACAGGCCGTCCCTCGTCTGGCGGGTGGCCTCCGTCGCGTGGCCGTCTTCGATGCAGATGGCACAGGGAACAACGATGGACATGCGATCGAGCGGTGTGCTCGTCGTACGGGCGGCGGGTGGACGGCAAGGCGCACCACGCGCAGACAACCGGGGCGGCGGGGCGTCGGTCGCAGCACCAGGCGGGGGCGCAGAGAGACTGGAGCTGGCCATGGTTCACCTCGACTGTCGGTCCCGCGCCCGACCGGGCGGATGAGCCTATCGTTTCAGCGAGTCCGCGCGCGGGCACGAGTAGCGCGCTACCTGAAAGCGGCCGGCCGTGCCACCTATGACCAGGTAGCCGAAGGTGATTCGAGCGCACAGGCCCGCAGTGCCGCCTCACCCGAGGTTTGACCTTTGGTAAGGCAACCCTTAGTTTGTGGGAGTGGCCTACCGGACCGAAGTATGTTGCCGTGTGCCCGCTCGCAGCGTCCGGGGGGAGGGGCGCTGATGGCACGCGGCTTTCAGGGTGTGGTGCTGCGCAGCTTCGGTGCCCGCGACCACACGGCGACGGTGATCGAAACCGTACGCATCGCTCCGCACGTCGTGCGGATCCGGATGGCCTCGCCGACGTTGTTCGACGATGCGCGGGCCGAACCCGCGGCGTGGCTGCGGTTCTGGTTTCCCGATCCGGACGGTTCGAAGGCGGAATTCCAGCGCGCCTACACCATCTCCGAAGCGGACGCCTGCAGCGGCCGCTTCGCCGTCGACGTCGTGCTGCACGATCCGGCGGGCCCGGCGTCGCTGTGGGCGCGCAGCGTGGAGCCGGGCGCGACCATCGTGGCGATGTCGCTGATGGGCTCGTCGCGATTTGCCGCGCCCAACCCGCAGCCGGCCGGGTACCTGCTCATCGGTGACTCGGCGTCGGTCCCGGGAATGAACGGGATCGTCGGGGTCGTGCCCGACGACGTCCCGATCGAGATGTACCTCGAGCAGCACCACGACGACGACACCCGCATTCCGCTCGCGCAGCACCCTCGGCTGCGGGTGCGCTGGGTTGCCCGGCGCGACGAGAAGTCGCTCGCCGCGGCCATCGATGCCCGCGATTGGTCGGACTGGTATGTCTGGGCGACGCCCGAAGCCAAGACGCTCAAGCACGTACGGCTGCGGCTGCGCGACGAGTTCGGCGTCCCCAAGTCGGCCGTTCACGCCCAGGCCTACTGGACCGCCGGCCGCGAGATGGGCATCCGGCGGGGCGACGAACCGGAGACCGCCGGGAACGCACCGGCACGCGGGTGGTCGTTGCGGCGAATTCTCGCGCCGGCGACGCGGGCCGACCGCCCAGCGGAATCCGGCTGACCGGCTCACCACAGCCGGCCGCAGCGCTTGCCGTATGCCTTACTGTTTGTCGGGCGGGTACAGCTGTCGGAGTGCGGGAGGCATGTTTGCAATGAGTGCGGTGGTCTCGATTCCGCGGTCTCCGGGTGACGTGACGGCCGAATGGCTGTCGGCCGCGCTCAGCGAGAACCGCCCACCTGTCGAGGTTGGCGAGGTCGAGGTGGTCGCCATCGGCACCGGACAGACCGGAGCGACGTACCGGGTGACGGTCAGGTACGCGACGGACCCGGGGGATCTCCCGTCGACGTACGTCATCAAGCTGCCCGCCCAGGACGACACCGTGCGCGATCGGGTGACCGTCGGATACCGCAGCGAGTGCGCGTTCTACGCCTCGGTGGTCGACCAGGTGGCCGTGCCGGCGCCGCAGTGCTTCTACTGCGAGATCGCCGAAGACGCCATGGATTACGCGCTGTTGCTCGCCGACCAGGCGCCCGCGGTCCAGGGCGATCAGATCGCCGGGTGCGGCGAGCGGGAGGCGCGGCTCGCGGTGACGGCCCTCGCCGGGCTGCACGGGCCGAGCTGGTGCGAGCCGATGTGGCTGGATTTTCCCGGCATCGCGTTCGCGCGACCCGATGAGGCCGGCGCCGGCGGCATGGGTGAGGTGGCGAAGATGAGCGCCCAGATCACGCTCGACAAGCTGGGTGACCGCATGACCTCCGAAGACCGCGAAACCTTTTGGCTTGCAATGGGTTTGGTAGGTCCGTGGCTGTTGACCGAGTACGATCGGTTCGCCTTGCTGCACGGCGACTACCGCCTGGACAACTTGTTGTTCGATCCGGACCGCACCCGGGTCAGTGTCGTCGACTGGCAGACGCTCGGCGTTGGCCTGCCGGCCCGGGATCTCGCCTACTTCACCGCGACCAGCCTCAACTCGCAACTGCGCGCGGAACTGGAGGCGGACCTGGTCGCCGCCTATCACACGGCGTTGTGCAGCTGCGGGGTCACCGACTACGACCGCGAAACCTGTTGGCGTGACTACCGGCTCGGCGTGCTGCAGGCACCGCTGATCTCGGCGCTCGGGTTTGCCTTCGCGGCCGCCACCGAGCGCGGGGACGACATGGTGCTGACCATGCTTCGCCGTGGGTGCCGGGCCATCCGCGAACTCGGGACGCTGGACCTGATCGGCTGAGGATTTAGAGCTCGTCCGAGAAGTCGGCGCTGAGCCAGCGGTCGGGGCGGATGGTGAACAGCACCTCTTCCTGACCCTCGAGGCTGCGGACGAAAGCGGGCCCGGCCTCCTCGCCGAGGTACCGGATGGCGATGGCTTCCTGCAGATCCACCGGGGCCGGGAGGGTGGTGTCGACGACCGTCCCCTCCACCACCACGTATTGATAGGGCAGATCCTCGCGCTGGACGACGAGCGTGACGGCGCCCGCCTGCCGGATGAGCCGGGCCTTGCGACTCGACGCCCCGGTCATGATCCGGACGTTCCCGCCCGGCGTGTAGTCGTACCAGATCGGGACGCTGGCCGGGGGCCGCCCATCGGCGGCCGCTACCGACAACACGGCGACATGCTTGGCCGCCAGGAACTGCTGACGCTCGGTTTCGGTGAAGCTCTTCATGTGCACTTCAAACGGCCGTCCCGGCCGCCTATTCCCGAGCCCCGCGCGCTTGCGCGTTCAGTACTGGGTCGAGCCCTGGTCGACCGGTATCTGGGCGGCGGTGATTTTGCGCGACTCGTCGCTGGCCAGCCAGCACACGGCGTCGGCGATCTCTTCCGGTTCGGCGACCCAGTCGGGCAGAAACGGAGTGAGGACGTGCGACAGCTGAGGGTTGCTCTCCATCACCTTTCCGACCGCCGCGGCCATGTCACCGGAGCCCATCGGGGTGTTCACCGGTCCCGGGTGGACGCTGTTGACCCGGATCGAGTGCTTGCCCAACTCGGCGGCGAAGGCGCGTGCCAAACCGGTGACCGCGTGCTTGCTGGCGGTGTAGTGCACCATGAACGGCTGCATCTTCTTGCCCGCCGCGGAGCTGATCAGGATGATGGAGCCGCCGCGCCCGCCTTCGATGATCTTGTGCGCCCCGGCCATCACGGTGTTCCAGGTGCCCGTCACGTTGATCTCCATGACATCGCGAAAGGATTCGGGCGTGATGTGGTTCCAGGCTTGCGGAGCGGCGATGCCGGCGTTGGCCACGATGATGTCGAGGCGTCCGTACTCGGCAACCCCGTCGTCGACGGCCTTGCAGAGTCCCTCGAAGTCGCGGGTGTCGACGACCGAGGCGCGAATTCGGCGGTTGGTCGCCTCGACGAGGCGGACGGTCTCCTCGAGATCCTCGAGAGTGGCCGGGTCGTAGGGAACGCAGGACGGCAGTTTGTCGGCGATGTCGACGGCGATGATGTCGGCACCCTCCTGGGCCATCCGGACGGCATGCGCCCGGCCCTGGCCGCGGGCCGCTCCGGTGATGAAGGCGACGCGGCCTTCGAGCCTGCCGCTCATCGCTGTGCCGCCTTGACCAGGTTGGAGCCGATGATCAGGCGCTGTATCTCGCTGGTGCCCTCGTAGAGCCTCAGCAGTCGCACGTCGCGGTAGATGCGCTCGACGGGAACGCCGCGCATGTATCCGCTGCCGCCGTGGATCTGCACCGCGAGATCCGCCACCTTTCCGGCCATTTCGGTGCAGAAGAGCTTGGCGGCCGACGGCGCGACGCGGCGGTCTTCGCCTGATACCCACAGCCGTGCCGCCTCGCGGACGAGCGCCCGGCCGGCCAGCACCCCGGTCTGCTGGTCGGCGATCATCGCCTGCACCAGTTGGAAGCTTCCGATCGGCGCCCCGCCCTGGGTGGCGGTGGCGGCGTATGACACCGATTCGTCCAGCGCGCGCGCCGCGGCACCCACCGCCAGTGCGGCGATGTGCACCCGGCCGCGGGCCAGGGAGGTCATCGCCGCCCGATAGCCGATGTCCTCGCTGCCGCCGATCAGAGCGTCGCTCCCGGCCCGCACGTCGTTGAAGTTGACGTCGGCGGTCCACGCGCCTTCCTGGCCCATCTTGGTGTCCTTCGCGCTGACCTCCACGCCCGCGGCGTCGGCGGGGATCAGGAAGACGGCGATGCCCGGACCGCGGTCGTCGGCCGGGCGGGTGCGGGCGAACACCACGAAAAGGTTGGCGACCGGTGCGTTGGTGATGAACCGCTTCTGACCCGAGATGACCCAATCCTGGCCATCTCGAACGGCTTTGGTGCGCAGTCCGGCGGGGTTGGAACCGGCGCCGGGCTCGGTCAGTGCGAAGGACGCGACGACCTCGCCCGACGCCATCGGCCCCAGCCAGCGGCTCTTCTGCTCGTCGGTGCCGAATCCGACGAGGACCTGCCCGGCGATGCCGTTGTTGGTGCCGAACATCGACCGAAGGGCCAGCGACGTGTAGCCCAATTCCATTGCCAGCTCGACGTCTTGGTTCAAGCTCAGACCGAGGCCACCCCACTGCTGGGGAATCGCGTAACCGAACAGCCCCATCTTCATAGCCTGCTCGCGAAGGTCGTCGGGAACGCGGTCGTCGTTGAGGATTTCCTGCTCGCGCGGCACCACGGCGGTCCGGACGAAGTGACGAGTCTGGGCGAGGATCTGCCGGAAATCCTCGTCGGAGACCTCGGTGACTTCAGCGGTTGGCATTCGGCGCACGCTCCTCACTGGCTCGGCGACCCGGGCTCGGTGAGCGATCCTATATGAAATACGATATTGGCTCGACAGGGTGCCCCGAGGGCGCACGCGAACCAGGTGAGGAGGCGTGATCGAGTGTCGTTGCTAAGCGGTCAAACTGCGGTGGTCACAGGCGGTGCCCAGGGCCTGGGCCTGGCGATCGCCGAGAGGTTCGTGGCAGAAGGTGCGCGCGTGGTGCTCGGCGACGTGAACCTCGAGGCCACCGAGGCGGCGGCCAAGCAACTCGGAGGTGACGACGTCGCGGCGGCGGTTCGGTGCGACGTGACCCGGGCGGACGACGTGCAGGCCTTGGTCCAGACGGCCGTCGACCGCTTCGGCGGCCTGGACATCATGGTCAACAACGCCGGAATCACCCGCGACGCGACGATGCGCAAGATGACCGAGGAGCAGTTCGACCAGGTCATCGACGTGCACTTGAAAGGCACCTGGAACGGGCTGCGGGCGGCGGCGGCGATCATGCGTGAGAACAAGCGGGGCTCGATCATCAACATGTCGTCGGTGTCGGGCAAGGTCGGCATGATCGGGCAGACCAACTACTCGGCGGCCAAGGCGGGAATAGTCGGCATGTCGAAGGCCGCGGCCAAAGAGCTTGCCTACCTCGGTGTCCGGGTGAATGTCATCGCCCCCGGGCTGATTCGCTCGGCCATGACAGAGGCGATGCCGCAACACATTTGGGACCAGAAGGAGGCGGAGGTCCCGCTGGGCCGGGCCGGTGAGCCCAGCGAAGTCGCCGGCGTCGCGGTGTTCTTGGCCTCGGACCTGTCCTCCTACATGACGGGCACGGTGATGGAAGTGACCGGCGGACGCCACATCTGAGGAGGTAAGCCCATGCGCCAAGCCGTGATCTGTGAACCTGTGCGGACGCCGATCGGCCGCTACGGAGGGATGTTCACGTCACTGAGCGCGGTCGACCTGGGCGTCGCGGCGCTCACCGGCCTGCTCGAGCGCACCGGGATCGCGCCGGACGCGGTGAACGACGTCATCCTCGGGCACTGCTATCCGAGCAGCGAAGCGCCGGCGATCGGCCGGGTGGTGGCCCTGGATTCGGGTCTGCCGGTGACGGTTCCCGGCATGCAGGTGGACCGTCGCTGCGGCTCGGGACTGCAGGCGGTGATCCAGGCCTGCCTACAGGTGAGCGCCGGCGATCACGACGTCGTCATCGCCGGGGGCTGCGAGAGCATGAGCAACGTCGCCTTCTACTCCACCGACATGCGGTGGGGCGGCGCCCGCGGCGGTGTACGCGTGCACGACGGGCTGGCGCGCGGCCGTACCACCGCGGGCGGCCGCCACCACCCGGTGCCCGGCGGAATGCTGGAGACCGCCGAAAATCTGCGACGCGAGTACGGCATCTCCCGCCGCGAGCAAGACGAACTCGCGGTGCGGTCTCATCAGCGCGCCGTGGCGGCGCAGAAGGACGGGGTCTTCGGCGAGGAGATCGTCCCGGTGGCGGTGCGCACCCGCGGGGGCGAGGAACTGGTCGACACCGATGAGCATCCGCGCGCCGATACCTCGGTGGAATCGCTGAGCAAGCTCAAACCCGTTCTGCGCGAAGACGATCCGGAGGCCACGGTGACGGCCGGGAATTCCAGCGGGCAAAACGACGCGGCGGCGATGTGCGTCGTGACCACGCCCGAGAAGGCCGACGAGTACGGTATGCGGCCGCTGGTGCGCATGGTGTCGTGGGGTCTGGCGGGAGTGGCGCCCGGCGTCATGGGCATCGGCCCGGTTCCTGCCACCGAGGTCGCGCTCGCCAGGGCGGGCCTGCGACTCGGTGACATCGACCTCATCGAGCTCAACGAAGCCTTCGCCGCGCAGGCACTGGCGGTGATGCGGGAATGGAAGTTCGGCGCCGCCGACCAGGACCGGACCAACGTTCACGGTTCGGGAATCTCGCTGGGTCACCCCGTCGGCGCGACGGGTACCAGGATGCTGGCCACCCTGGCACGCGAACTGCACCGGCGCCAGGCGCGCTACGGCCTGGAGACCATGTGCATCGGTGGCGGCCAGGGGCTCGCCGCGGTGTTCGAGCGGGTCGGTTAGCGTGCGGCCGCTCACCGGCCTCACCGTCATCGAGATATCCAGCTTCGTGGCCGCGCCACTATGCGGTATGACGCTGAATCAGCTTGGTGCACAGGTGATCCGAGTCGACCCGATCGGAGGCGCCTCGGACGTCAAGCGGTGGCCGCTGGCCGCCGACGGCACGTCGATCTACTGGACCGGGCTGAACAAGGGCAAGCGCTCGGCCACTTTCGACGTGCGCTCGACCGAGGGGCAGGAACTGGTCCAGCGGCTGATCGTCGGGGGTGACGGCATTGTCGTGACTAATGCGGTGCTGCCCTGGCTGAGCCATGATGTGTTGGCCGCCAAGCGGTCCGACGTCATCCACGTGCAGCTGCTCGGCCGCGGCGACGGATCCACCGGCGTCGACTACACCGTCAACGCGGCCATCGGATATCCACTGGTGACCGGCCCGGCCAATCACGCGGGCCCGGTCAACCACGTGCTGCCCGCCTGGGATGTCTGCTGCGGCCTGTATGCGGCCCTCGCCGTTGTCTCGTCGGTGCACCGGCGCGATCGGTCGGGGGAGGGCGCGCGGGTTACCCTCGCGCTCGAGGACGTCGCGCTGGCCACGGCCGGAAACCTCGGGTTGCTGACGGAACCGCAGGTGACCGGAACCCAGCGGGAGCGCCTGGGCAACGCGATTTACGGCCAGTATGGGCAGGACTTCACCAGCTCCGACGGCACACGTTTCATGGTGGTCATCCTGACTCCCAGGCACTTTCGCGACATGGTCAAGGTGACGGGCACCGGACCCGCGGTGGCCGCACTGGCCGAGGCACTGGGCGTGGACTTCCATGTCGAGGGCGACCGGTACCGATACCGCGACGTGCTCTCCGGCTTGTTCGCCGACTGGTTCGCCAACCACACGTCCCAAGAAGTCACCGCGGCGCTGTCCCGCACCACCGTGTTGTTCGAGCGGTACCGCACCTTCGCGGAGGTCGTGCGGGACCCGAAAGTGACTGACAATCCGTTGTTTTCCCCGTTGGACCAACCGGGTATCGGCAGCTACCTGGCCGCCGGCCTGCCGGCCGCGTTCGACGGAGTCCATCCCACCAGCCAGGCCGCGCCCACGCTCGGCCAGGACACAGCCGACGTCCTGAGCGAAAACCTCGGGTTGACCGCCGCGGACATCGCGCGTTTAGCGGACGCCAAAACGATCGCCTGAAGGGACCCAACAGCGCATGACCAGACTCGCCCAGACCCTCGGCCTGACGGAATTCCAGACCGACATCATCGCGACCGTAAGGCAATTCGTCGAGAAGGAAGTCATCCCCAACGCCGTGGAGCTCGAGCGCGGTGACACCTACCCGCAAGCACTCGTCGACCAGATGAAGGACATGGGGCTTTTCGGGCTGATGATCCCGCAGGAGTATGGCGGCCTGGGGGAGTCGCTGCTGACCTACGCGCTGTGTGTCGAGGAGCTGGCGCGGGGCTGGATGAGCGTGTCCGGGGTGCTCAACACCCACTTCATCGTGGCGTACATGCTGCGCCAGCACGGCACCGACGCCCAGCGGCAACGCTTCCTGCCGCGGATGGCGACCGGGGAGTGCCGCGGCGCCTTCTCGATGTCGGAGCCGGAGCTGGGTTCCGACGTGGCGGCGATCCGCACCCGCGCCAAGCGGAACGCCGACGGCAACTACACCATCGACGGCCAGAAGATGTGGCTGACCAACGGCGGCAGCTCGACGCTGATCGCGGTGCTGGTGCGCACCGACGAGGGCGCCGACAAGCCGCACCGCAACCTGACGGCCTTCCTGGTGGAGAAGCCGACCGGCTTCGGGGAAGTGTTGCCGGGCTTGGTGATTCCCGGCAAGATCGACAAGCTGGGCTACAAGGGCATCGACACCACCGAGCTCGTCTTCGACGGCTACCAGGCCGGCGCCGACGATGTCCTGGGCGGCGCGCCGGGGCAGGGTTTTTTCCAGATGATGGACGGCATCGAGGTCGGCCGTGTCAATGTGGCGGCCCGCGCCGTCGGCGTCGGTATCCGCGCCTTCGAGCTCGCCGTGCGTTACTCGCAGCAGCGTCACACGTTCGGCAAGCCGATCGCCGAGCATCAGGCCATCGCCTTCCAGCTCGCCGAGATGGCCACCAAAGTCGAGGCCGCGCATCTGATGATGGTCAACGCGGCGCGGTTGAAGGACTCGGGGGAGCGCAACGACGTCGCGGCCGGGATGGCCAAATACCTGTGCAGCGAGTTTTGTTCCGAGGTCACCCAGCAGAGCTTCCGCATCCATGGCGGTTACGGCTACTCGAAGGAATACGAAATCGAGCGCCTGATGCGCGACGCGCCGTTTCTGCTCATCGGTGAAGGCACCAGCGAGATCCAGAAGAACATCATCAGCAAGCGGCTGCTCGCCGAGTATCAGGTGTGATGTGATGACCGCGCCGGATTTCGCCGCACGGCCCCAACTCTCCGACGACGTCGCGCGCCTGATCCGCCAGAGGATCTTCAACGGCAGATACGTCGCGGGCTCCTACATCCGCCTGGACCAATTGGCCGCGGAGCTGGGAATCAGTGTGACGCCCGTGCGGGAAGCGCTCTTCGCGCTGCGCGCCGAAGGATTGATCAGCCAGCAGCCCCGCCGCGGCTTCGTCGTGTTGCCGGTGACGGGGCGCGACGTCACCGACGTCGCCAACGTGCAGGCGCACGTCGGCGGCGAGCTCGCGGCACGGGCGGCGGTCAACATCACCGACGAGCAGTTGCGCGAACTCAAGCAGATCCAGGCCGAACTCGAGGACGCCTACGCGGGCGACGACAACGAACGGACGGTCCTGCTCAACCATCAGTTCCACCGGGCCATCAACGTTGCCGCCGACTCGCCGAAGCTCGCCCAGCTGATGCTGCAAATCACCCGTTACGCACCGGAATCGGTATTCCCCGCCATCGAAGGCTGGCCGGAGCAGTCGATCAGGGATCACCGCCGGATTCTCTCGGCGCTCAAGAGGCACGACGACGGGCTTGCGCGGGCCGCGATGTCGCAACACCTCGCCGCGGGCGCGGTGCCGCTGATCGATCACCTCACCGCCCGCGGCGTGGTGGTGGACGCCGACCGTCCGGAGCCCCGCTGAGCCCGGCTGCATGTTGTCGCGCGGTCGCACCTGGGCCTACGCTGCCAGTGCGGGGGCGAGAAGGTGAAGGCGAAAGTCATGTCCCGAACGCTTGGCGCATCGGCCGTTTTCGTCGCAACTGTGGCGGCCGTGTCCCTCGCGCCGCCGGCCGGCGCCGACGCCCTGGACCCGATCCCCGGCAACGGAGTGTTCCAGGTGGGCACCGACGTGGCGCCGGGCCTCTACCGCACGGCCGGGTCGGCGTCGACCTTCGGGGTGTGGATCAACAATGTGCCGACACCGGAATCGATGTGCTCGTGGTTCACCTACAGCACCCCCGATGCGAACAAGGAGCACGTCGTTCAGGCGAATACCTCTGTCGGCCCGATGTTCGCGAGCATCCCCGCGACGGTCAAGGCCTTCGAGTCGCAAAACTGCCAGCCCTGGACGCGGGTGCCCTGATCGGCCGCCCGCGGTGGGCCTGTCCATACGATGTCGAGGTGACTGTCTTAGTCTTTTCATCGCACTTGGTCTCTGCATCGCGCCACAAGCGATGACCACAGCGCTGCTGGCGTCGCTTGCCGCCGTGGAACTCGGCGGCGTCATCACCCTCGGAGTGCTCCTGATCGTGTCGCGACGCCAGCTCAAGCGGGCGAGAAGCGAACTCAGGAGAAGCCGCGCACCCGAGATCGGCCGCCGACGGCGACGCCTCGGGCCGGCCCCGCTGGCGATCAGGACCGCCTGGAGGACGGCCGATTCGCTGATGACGAAAGGCATTGGCGCAACGGTCCGCAACTCGATCGAGGATCTCGCGGGATGGGCGCAGGTCGAGCGTCCGGATCTCGCCAGATTGACCGCCGACGGCGACGTCGTGATCGCGTTCTCCGATATCGAGGATTCCACCGCCCGCAACGAGGCGCTGGGCGACCGCGGATGGGTGAAGGTGCTCGAGCGGCACAATCGGCTGATCGAGAAGCAGGTGGGCGACCACAACGGCCACGTGGTCAAGAACCAGGGCGACGGGTTCATGATCGCCTTCGCCGACGCCGGCGAAGCCGTGCTGTGTGGGATCGGTGTGCAGCGGGCTCTGGCCGCCGACGCCGACAGGTGGGAAGGCGTTCGCGTGCGCATCGGCATTCATCTGGGGAGCTCGGTCAGACGCGGCGACGACCTCTTCGGACGCAACGTGGCCCTGGCCGCCCGGGTTGCCGCACAGGCCGTCGGCGGCCAGATCCTGGTCAGTGAATCGGTCCGCGATGCCGTCGACGGCCTGCCCGGCATCGAACTCTGCCCTGCCCGCGAGGTCGAACTCAAAGGTTTTCAGGGACGGCACAATCTGTATGCGGTCAGCCTATCCACTCGACAAGAAGCGAGGTTGCAATGACAACAGCGGTCGACCCGTCGGTGCCGCCCAGCGGTGCCGGCTGTGTGGAGTGTGAGGATGCGGGCGGCTGGTGGGTGCACCTGCGCAGATGTGCGGCCTGCGGCCACATCGGTTGCTGCGACGACTCGCTGTCCCGGCACGCCACCGAGCACTGGCGGCAGACCGGGCACACGATAATTCGCACGTTCGAGCCGGGCGAGGACTGGTTCTGGAATTACGAAACCCGGGACTATTACGAGGGGCCCGAACTCGCCCCGCCGCAGTGCCATCCCGAGGGCCAGACCGTGCCCGGCCCACGGGATCGGGTGCCCGCCGACTGGGCCGACCTACTCCGCCGGCGACGCGACTGAGTCCACGTGGTCGTGTGGTCGCCTACGGCGACGCGCGCCGGTCGGCGTCGGTCAGCATCTCGCGCAGTCGGCGGGTGTCGACCTTGCCGGTGCCGCCGCGCGGGACGTCGTCGTCAGTGGTCAGCAACAACCAGACCGTCGGCACCTTGAACGCGCTGAGAGACGTTCGGGCACGGCGCCTCAGCTGCTCCTCGGTGAGGCCTTCGCCGGCCACGACCGCCGCGCCCACCCGCGTCCCCGCGGCGCCGGGCACGTCGGTCACGAATGCGTTCCGAACCCCGTCGACGGTTCGCAGCGCCCGCTCCACCTCCGACGGGTAGACGGTGGCGCCGCTGACCTTGAACATGTCGTCGGACCGGCCGTGGTAGAACAGGAACCCGTCCCGGCTCAGGAGTCCGAGGTCGCCGGTGGGGTAGAAGCCGTCGTCGGTGAACACTTCCTCACGGCTGCGGCGGCAGATCCCGCGCAGGATATGCGGACCGCGGATCTGGATCATACCGGCGGTGTCCGCCGCGACCGGGTCTCCCGTGTCGGGGTCGACGATACGTATCTGGATGCCCGGGAAGGGCTTTCCGCAACTTCCCCAGGCGGCGCGCGGCATGTCGGTGTCAGCCGGATAGCCGCAGTAGGGCCCGAACGCCTCGGTCATCCCGAACAACGTGGCCCGGGCGCCGGGCTGCGCGCGATGCTCGGGCGGTAGCAGGGCGGGCAGGCTCCCCGGCCGCAACGCCGTCAGGTCGGCGCCGGCCGCGTCCGCGTGCTTCGCCAGTGCCTCGGCCTGGTCCGGCCAGCCGCGAAACAGGGTGACCCGCTCCGTCTCCAGCAGCCGCAGTGTGGTTTCGGGCCTCGGGATCTGCTCGGTGACCAGGGTGGCGCCCGACAACAGCGTCGAGAGTATCCCCGCGCCGAACCCGCCTACCCAGAAGAACGGCATCGGAAGGTACAGGCGGGTTTCGGCCGTGATGCACCGCGCCGCAAGGCCGGACCGCACGGCGCCCAACGCATTGCCGTGGGAGTGCAGGACTCCCTTGGGAGCACCGCTGCTGCCCGACGTGAACATGATCACCAGCGGGTCGGCGGCGGTGACCGTCTCGGCCATCGCGCCGACCACCCGCCGAGCCCGCTCACCCGTCATGTCGTCGAGCCGGTCGACCGTCCACACCTCGCGCAGCGCGGGCAATCCGGGTTGCGGAACGGTTCCGAGTTCGTCCAGGTACCGATGGCCGCGGAACTCCTCGACGCTCACCAGATACCGCACCGCCGCGGCCCGCAATTGCGCGGTGAGTTCGCGTGCCGTCAGCAGCGTGCTCAGCGGGACGAGCACCGCGCCGACGCGGGTGAGCGCGATGGCCACCTGGACCCAGCGGACGCCGTTGGGCATGATCAGCCCCACCGGGGTGCCTTTGCCCACGCCGGCCTCGACGAAGCGGGCGGCCAGATCCCTTGTGGTCGAGTCGAGTTCACGATAGCTGAGTCGCGACGCGGGATCGATCACCATCGGCTTGGAATGGTGCCGCGCCGCTTGCAGTGTCACCAGGCGGTCGATCGTGTCAGGCATCGAAGAGCCTCTTCAGCCGTGCTGTGTCGACCTTCCCGCTGGACAGCAGCGGGATGTCGGCGCGGCCGACGGTGAGAACCCGCCTGGGGATCTTGAATGCCGACAACTCCGTCTTGAGCCGGTCCCGCAACGTCGCTTCGTCGATGGGTGCGGCGCCGTCGGACGCGATGAGGACCGCGGCCACCGACTGCCCGCGTTCGGCGTCGTCGAGGCCGACCACGTATGCCTGGGCCCCCGTGACGCGCGTGATCGCGTCCTCGACCTCGGCGGCCGAGACGTTGGCGCCCGCGGTCTTGATGGTCGACGACAGCCGGCCGACGAAGTAGTGCAGGCCGTCGCGGTCGGCGCGCACCAGATCGCCGGTGTGGAACCAGCCGTCGGCGTCGAAGCACTCTTCGCGGCTGCGTTTGTAATAGCGCTGCATGACGAACGGCCCCCGGATGCACAGCTCCCCGGCGTCACCGACGGCCACGGGCGCTCCCGTGTCCGGATCGACGATCCGGGTTTGGAATCCGGGCGCCGGTTTGCCGAACGACCCGCGACGCTTCTCCGGTTGGTCTTCCTCGTCGTCGCCGATCAGGACCACGCCGCCACCCTCGGTCATGCCCAGCATGTTGTGGCGCAGCTGCGGGTCGGCCGGCCGGACGCCGGGCGCCATGATCGGGTACAGGTTGCCCCGTCGCATCGACGACAGGTCGCGGCGCGCGAAGCTGGGGTGCTCGGCCAGATGAGTGATGCCGGCCACGAAACCATTGGTGATGGTGGGCCTTTCGGCCTCGAGCAGATCGAGCGTCTTGCCGGCGTCGGTGGCGTTGGAGCACACCAGGGTCGAACCGGCGACCAACGTCGCCAGCAGTCCGAACGCGAAGCCGCCGATCCAGAAGAACGGCGAATTGCAGAACAGCCGGTCGTCGGGCGTCAAAGCCCGGATCCGGTTGAGATTGCGCTGGTGCCCAAGCAGCGCGGCGTGCGTGTGCACGACTCCCTTGGGGGCGCTGGTGGAGCCCGACGTATACACGATGGCCAGCGGGTCGCAGCCGTCGACGTCGTCTTCCAGCGCCTCGAGCAACCCGGCGTCAACGGAGTCGGCGAGCCGGTACGCACGGTCGATCCCGGCGCCGATCGCGACGTGACGCAGTTGCGGCGCAACGGTGGCGAAGAGAGGACCGTCGGAGCCCAGATCGACGTCCGGCACCGCGTGTGCGATCCGCGCCGCGTAGTCGTGGGAGCGAAACGACTCAGCGCTCAACAGGATCTGGGTGTCGCTGTCGACGAGCTGTTCGCGCAACTCGCGGGCCGTGACGAAGGTGGAGAACGGGATGACGACCGCGCCGAGTCGTGCGGCCGCCAGCATCGCGACGACGAACTCGGGGCCATTCGGGAAGAGAAGACCCACGTGGGTGCCCTTGCCGGCGCCGAGGGCGAGCAGTCCGCCGGCCAGCTGGGCGGACCGGCGCTCGGCGCCGGCGTAGCTGAGGCGCTCGTCGTCGCAGACCAGCAGCGGGTGCTTCCCGCGCGAGCTCGCCCGGTGCCGGATGGCCTGCGCGACGGTGCAGAAGTCAGCGGGCATGGTCGCCGTGGGCAACGGGTTTCTCGAAGAAGCGCCGCACCGCGGCGAGGTCGGCCTTGCCCGACGGCGTCCGCGGGATAGTGTCGACCATCGCTATGGTTGTGGGAATCTCGTATCCCGCCAATCGGTTTCGCAGGAAGGCCGTGAGATTGTCGGCGTCGGTGGAGCCGGGCCGGCGTAGTTCGACCATGGCGACGGGTGTCTCGCCCAGGCGTGTGTCGGGCCGGCCGACCACGGCGGCGCCGGCCACTGCCGGGTGGGCTTCCAGCGCGGCGCGCACGTCGTCGGGCATCACCTTGAACCCGCCGCGGATGATCGCCTGGTCGGCTCTGCCGGTGATCCAGAGGAATCCGTCGGCGTCCATGCGGGCCATGTCCGTGGTTCGCATCCATGGTGCCGACGGTCCCAACTGCGCCGGCCTGACCTCGAGCAGTCCGACGTTGTCGGGCCCCAGTGGCGTGCCGTCGTCGCCGACCACCCGAAGCTGCGCGCCGGGATTGGCCCGTCCGACGCTGCCGCGTTTTGCCTGCCAGTAGGTTTGGTGGTCCGGCAGTGTCCAGCCGGCGACACCACCACCGAATTCGGTTGCGGCGTAGGAGGTCAGGACCGGGATGCCGTACTTCTCGGTGAAGGCGTCGGCGTCGTCGGCCGACAGCGGAGCGGTGCCACAGGTGACGGCGCGGATGCCCGCGAGGTCGTCGCGGGTCAGGTCCGAGTGCAGCACCGTGCGCAGGGCGGCCGGAACCAGCGACACGGCACGGGGCCGGTGCTTGCGTACCGCCGCGGCCCAGGCGTCGAGCTCGAACCGCTCCAGCAGCACAAAGGGTCTCGCCTCGGTGATGCATTGCAGGACCCGGAACACGCCGCCGATGTGGACCAGCGGCGAGTTGACGATCGCGACGCCGCGGCGTATCTGGGCGGGCACCGGCGCGCGCCCGGGATCGGGGCCCATGACGCTGCGCGCCAACATGTCGTACCCCAGGTCGACTCGCTTCGGTGGACCGGTCGTGCCGCTGGTCAGCATGCGCACCGCCACATCGGGCCGGGAATCGGGCCAGCTGGTGTGGCGCGTTGGGCCGCCGACGTCGTCGCGAAGACCCGCAATCGTCAGCGTCGCAGAACCTGCGGGCACCAGCGCCGCGAGATCTTCGGACTCGCCGACGACCAACGGCAACTGTAGCGCGGCGATGTCGGCTTTGATCCGCTCGTCACGGCGCGACGGGTTGATGACGACGACGGTTCCGCCACCGAGCAGCACGCCGAGGAAGGCGGCGACGTGGCCGGGCCGGTTACGCAGCAGCATTCCGGTGCCGCGGCCCTGCTCGGCGCTCAGGGAGGCGACACGCCGCGCGAGCACCCCGACGTCGCTCCACGAAAACCATTGACCGTCATACTCGATGGCGGGCGCGTCCGGTCGCAGGTCAAGTACGTCGTTGATGCGTTGAGCCAGCGGGTGCATCAACGGATCTTCGGTGCAGGTGCGGTGGGCGCTCCGGTGCGTTCGAGGCGCTGTGCGGCGAGTTCGGCTGTGCCGAGCGGATTACCGAGACGCGTGTAGATCAGCCCTTGGTCGAGTGCCACACGATAGGGTTTGTCGAGCGATTCCCAGATCGCCTTGACGGTGCCTTGCGTTGCGGTCGGCGGTTGGGCGGCGATGGTCGCCGCGATCTCGTGGGCGCGGTCCCAGAGCCGCTCGGACGTCACCACTTCTGACACCAGCCCGATACGCAGCGCGGTGTCCGCGCCGACGCGCTCGTCATTGCCCATCAGGGCGATGCGCAGAGCCTCCCCGAGACCGACGCGTCTCATCAGGCCGATCGGCTCCAGCGCGCAGACCAGACCGGCCGACACGTGGGAGTCGAAGAACGTCGCGTCGTCGGCGCAGATGACGATGTCGGATTCGTTGACGAAGTAGAAAGCGCCGGCGGTGCACATGCCCTGGACCGCGCACACCACGGGCTTCCACATCTTCTGCCACTTGGGGCTGAGCGACTCCCCGGGATCTTCGTGGTTCCACACGTTCTCGGGCTGGCCGTAGGGGGTTTTGATGTCCAGTCCGGCGCTGAACGCGCGGGCGCCGGCGGCCCGCAGAACCACCGCGTGCACCGAGTCGTCGAGCTTGACAGTGCGCCAGGCGCGGGCCATCTCCTCGCACATCGTCCGGTTGAACGCGTTGAGCTGCTCCGGCCGGTTCAGCGTGATCGTGGCGACATGATCGGTTTCGTCGACCTCGAGCAGGATGGTCTCGAAAGAGTTCGCCGTACTCACCGGCACTGCCAATCGGGCGTGCGCTTTTCGACGAACGCCTTGGGCCCTTCGGCCGCGTCCTCGGTGCGCAAGACACGCTCGCGGAACGTCTCGGCCATGATCTCGGCCTCGTGCAGCGGCACATTGAGGCCCTTGAGAATGGCCAGGCGGGTTCCCCGGACCGCCAACGGCGCGTTGGAGTTGACGATGCCGGCGATCTCGTGGGCGCGTTCGAGCAGCCGGTCGTGCTCGACGACCTCGCTTATCAGCCCGAGCTCGTAGGCGCGGCCCGCGCTCATCCGCTCGTGCTTGCCCATCAAAGCCATCCGCAGGGCAATGGAGCGGGGCAACACGCGCGACACCCGCACCATCTCGCGCCCGGCCACCAGCCCGATGCTCACGTGCGGATCGAAGAAGGTGGCCTGCTCCGAGGCGATCACGATGTCCGACGTGGTGACCCAGTCCATGCCGGCACCACAGCACAAGCCGTTGACCGCGGTCAGCATCGGCTTGGCCGCCGCGCGAAACGGGGGAGTGCCCTCCTGCGGCGCCTCCCATTGGTCGTAGGTCGACAGGTATGGCCGCTCGTAGATCACCTTGCCGTCTCCGGGAATGGCCTTGACGTCGGCCCCGGTGCAGAACGCACGTCCGGTGCCGGTCACGATGGTCAGCCACACGTCGTCGTCATTCTCGGCTTCGTCGTAGGCGGCACGAAGCTCGGTGATCATGTGCGGACTGAGCGCGTTCAGGGCCTCCGGGCGGTTCAGCGTGATGGTGGCGGTGTGCCCGTCGACGTCGTAGTTGATGGTGTCGAACGAGTCTGTTGCCATCCGTGTTCCCTTCTCGCCGCTGCGCTCAGCGGCCATTGAATTCAGGTGGTCGGCGTTGCCGGAAGGCCTCCATGCCTTCTTTGAAATCATCTGTGCGACAGGATAATTCCAGATTGAACAGCTCCTGGTTCAGTGACTGGCTCAGTGTCGCATGCTGACCGAAACCCAAGGCCTGCTTGGCCAGCCCGATCGCGACCGTCGGGCCGTGGGACAGCCGGTCCAGCAATTTCCCGGCAGCGCCGCTCAGTTCGGGGGCGCCCACCACCTGGTGGATCAAACCCCACTCGGCCGCGTCGATCCCACTCACTTTCTCGCCGAGCAACAGCATCCTCCTGGCCCGAGCCAGGCCGACCAGGCGGGGTGCCAACCAGGTCGACCCGGAATCCGGGCTGAAGCCACGTTCTACGAAGGGTTCCCAGAACACCGCATCGGCGGCGGCCACGGTGAAGTCCGCCGCCAGCGCGAGGTTGCAGCCGAACCCGACGGCCCGTCCCTGCACGCTGCACACCACCGGCAGGTGAATGGTCGAGACGAGCTCTATCACGCGATGGGCGGCATGCGGGATTCGTCGCGTCAGATCGCCGGTCCGCGGACGGCGGCGGCTGTTGGCCCCCACCAGGTCGACGCCGGCGCAGAAGTCGTCGCCGGCGCCCTGGAGGTGAACCGCGCGCAGCGAGTCGTCGGCGGCGGCCTCTGTCAGCGCGTCGACGAGGGCACGGATCATCAATTGCGTCAATGCGTTTCGGTGAGAGGGTCGATCGAGCGTGAGCCGCAGCACCGCGTCATCCCGGTGCACCGTCACCGCGCCGTCGCCGTCCGCGCCGGCCTCCTGACTCACCGTCGCATCCGGCCTCTCTCCGCCGATATGGTTACCCATACAGTAGGCAATACGATTGATACGCTGTATAAGTTAGCAAGGAAACGGTACCGACGGAAATGGCCGGGCGGACCCGGTGCGAAGAAGGGAAGCATGGCCATCGAGGGCACACCCGCGTCGACACGCACCGGTGACGCCCGATTCGGCGAGGCGCCCCTTGCTCAAACGGTCGCCGCGGCCGGCGCGATGCGGCGCCTGAGCTCGCTGTTGCTCTCCCTCGAGCACCCCCACCCCGCGGTGGAGGCCATGTTGGGCAAGTTCGGCGAGTGGGAGGCCGAGCTGGCAGCGTCCGCCCCCCGGGACAATGCCCCGCGAATCGGCGAGATCCACGACGATCCCCGGCGGGTGTACCTCAACCACGCCACCGACATCGGCGCGTACAACCCCTGCTTTCCCGAGTACTCTTTCGATGACCTCGATCCCGACCAGGCGACCGGACGCGTATCCTTTCCCCTGGTCTACGAAGGACCGCCGGGCCTGGTGCACGGCGGTTTTCTCGGGGTGTTCTTCGACTGCGTGATCCAGCACCACAATTGCCGCACGGGGCTGTCCGGCAAGACGCGATCGCTGACGGTCAAATTCCGCCGTCCGACGCCGCTGCTGACCGAGCTACGATTCGACATCACCCGGTCACAGGTCGAGCGGGGCATCACGTCCACGGCGCGATTGCTGCTCGACGACGAAGTGCTGTGCGCCGGCGAGGTCACCACCTTGGCTTCGCCACCGGAAAAGCTGGCCGGGACCAAATTCGGCCGGCGACGAAAGGGGTCCGGCTCATGACCGCCTCGGACGATCGGGTGCTCTACGAGGCCGACCGCGACCGCCGCATCGCGACGATCACGCTCAACAACGCCGAACAGCGCAACTCCTACGATGCCGCAATGCGCGAAGAGGTCGCCCGCTGCCTGGATCGCGTCGCCGACGACGACGACCTCACCGTGGTGCTGCTTCGCGGCGCCGGCGGGGTTTTCAGCACCGGGGCCGACATGAACAACGCCTACGCCTGGTACGGCGAGAAGCCAGACGGCGGTCGCGATGAGTCGGCGGCCAGGCGCCGGCCCAGTCAGCGGCGACGACTTACGGTGGACCGCAAGTCGTTTGGGTTCTATCACAATTTCATGGGCTTTCCGAAGGTGACGGTGGGCGAGATCGCCGGATATGCCCTCGGCGGCGGTTTCGAGATGGCCCTGATGACCGACATCTCCGTGATCGCACGCGACACCAGGATCGGCATGCCTGCCACCCGTTTCCTCGGGCCGGCGCTCGGCAGCCTGCACATGTTCTTCCACCGGCTGGGACCGGTGTTGGCCAGGCGGCTGCTGCTCACCGGAGACATCGTCGACGCGGGAGAGCTCGAACACCTCGGAATATTCACCGAAACGTGCGATTCCGGCTCGGTCACCGCCCGCGCTCGATACTGGGCCGAGAAGGCGGCCAAGATGCCGGCCGACGGGGTGGTGATCGCCAAGGAGGCCTTCCGCCTCGTTGAACAAACCCAGGCGTATAACGGTGAAGAAGTCGCGAGCTATCTGTTCCACGCGTTCGGCACCAACTTGCAGTTCGGGCCGGGGGAGTTCAACTTCGTCAAAGCGCGCGCTCAGCACGGCACCAAGGAAGCGTTTCGGCTACGCGACGCGCACTTTCACGTGCCGGATCCCGACGCGTGACAAGATGTTCGCGATGCCGGTCAGCGGGTGACCGTGGTCCCGGTCCGCGCGCGCTGACCGGATGATTTGACCGCCTTGCTCTGCCGCGACGGTGTCGCCTTGTCGCCCTTGGCCTCCGCGCCTTGCTCGATCAGCCGGCCGGCGTGGTCGAGGATGCAGGTGAGGCCGTACTCGAAGTTGGTCTCGTCGGGCGCCCCGATCCGGTGACCAATCCCCGTCACTTGCGCCAGCAGCGGAGTCATCTCGGGATCGATGGCGACGGCGTCCTCGATGGCGCGGGGCCCGACGTCCGACGATTGGTTCTTCTCGTAAAGCCGTTGCAGCACCACTGAACCGCGTACGTGAACCGAAACCGCGGAATACGTATCGAAGGCGTCCTCCGGAGACAGGCCGGCCTCCACCAGGTTGGCGATCGCGCGCTCCATCTCCTGAGCGCCCATGCGCGCGGCCTTGGGGCTCAGAGCCGCGCGAATCAGGATCAGGTCACACAGAATCGGATTGCCCATGAACGTCTTACGCATCAGGCGCGCGTGGTTGCGCAGCGTCTCCCGCCAGTCGCTGGCTTCGACGTAGGGGGTGGCGAACACATATTTGCTCAACGCCCGGTCGGTCATCGCGTTCAGCAGATCGTCCTTCTTGCGGAAGTACCAGTAGATGCTGGTGACGCCGACGCCGAGATGCTTGCCGAGCAGCGGCATGCTCAGGTTGTCGATCGAGACCTGCTCGGCGAGTTCGAAAGCGCCGCTGATGATGTCGTCAGGATTGATGGAACCGCGTTCGCGTCGTTGACGCTTGTCGGCGGTCGCCTGCTTTGCCACTACGGGCACCTCCATCAAGATCTGTCCTGTGTGCGCGGTCGTTCGGCGGTGACCATCAAGCTTACCGGTGGCCATCCGATCGGTCGGTCAGGCAGTCATTCCGGGCGGCTGTCGTGCGCTTTTCTTCTGCTACTGTAATACCTATCGTAGGCTTTGTGGTAACCGAAGCCGAACGGGTGATGATGACGTAATCGGCCGTGAGGGCGACTCGCCGGCCGGGTCAGGGGCCACGCCATGGACCCAGGGCCGGCGAATTCCGTGGCGGTGCTGGGCCGCAGCCACCGTCAATTCGACGGTGGTTCGGACGTCACCTGAGCAGATCGATGAAAATCCCTGGGCGACAGAAGGAGTGAGCCATGGCCACGGCCGGCGAGGCGCGTGCGTGGGCACGCGAGGCACTGCGGGGAATCGGCGATTCCCTCTACACCCCCTTCTGCGGCCGCGACGGGGACGACATCGACTGGGACGCCTACCGGAGTTTGGTGCGGTACTGCGTCGGCGCCCTCGGACACCAGATGTTGTGGTGCACCAGCGGCATCGCCGAGTTCTGGTCGTTGACGCTCGACGAGCGAAAGCGGTTGCTGGAGGTCGCGATCGAGGAGGGCCGCCGCGCCGATCCGGACGTGGTGATACAAGCATGCACGGCGGCCACCTCGGCCAAGGACTGCGTGGACCTGACCCTGCACGCCCAGCAGGCCGGCGCCGACATCGCCTATATCCAGACGCCCATGATGGAGGCCCACGGGGGCGAAGGCGTGCTGCGCTTCTTCGCCTATGTCGCCTCCCGCACGGACCTCGCCCTGGGCATGTTCAACTCGCCCTCGTCGGGATATGTGCTGACGCCGGCCGAGGGCGCGCGCATCTACGACGAGGTGCCCGCGGTGTGCGCCACCAAGGAGGGTGCGTTCAGGCCCGGCAGCAGCCGGTTGCTGCACCGGCTCGCGCCCGATCTGGTGATCTGGGAATGCGACAAGACGGTGTATCGCGCCGGATGGCTGCGTGACGGGATCGTCTGCCCGGCTCAGCTGGGCACATCCGGTTACCTGTTCGAGACTCCGCAGCGGCGACTGTTCTCCGAGTACTGGGATCTGGTGTACGACGGCAAGCTCGTCGAGGCCATGGAATACGCGCGCCATTCCGGCCTGGACCAGTTCGACCTGGACATCGGGTCGTGGTGGACCTGCTATCCGGGACGATCCGATTACTTCACCCACTGGGGTGGTGCGTTCAAGTACGCCGCGTCGCTGCTCGGTCTGCCGGTGGGCGACCACCCCGATTCCCGGCCTCCCCAAGCGCTATTGCCGCCCGAGGCCAAGGCCCAGATCGAAGAGGCCTACCTCCGCCTCGGCCTGATCGATGCGAGGCGCCCCACCGAACTCGTTGTGCCACAGGCGTAAGGCAGGGTTGCGGACAACGGCAGAAGGCCCGGCCACCCACGGTGACCGGGCCCTCGCTGGGATCGGAGTCGTTACTGCTCGGCCTTCTGGCGAGCCTCCTCGACCTTGGCTTTGCCGCGAGCCTTCTCGGCCTCGGCTTCCTTCTTCGCGGCGCTGCGCTGGGCGTCCGCCTTGTCCTGCTGGGCCTTGCCCTCGTTGACCAGGTCGTTGCGGCCCGTTACCGTGCCGATGACCTCTTTGACGCGGCCCTTGACCTCTTCGACGACGCCCTTGACGGCTTCGGCCACTCCGCTCGGGATGTCAACCATCGCTTTCTCCTCCTACTGGCTCCTACTGGGTGCGTGCTGTAATGGGTTCCCGATCCACGCGGCGAAAGAAACGCGATCGCGACGTGTCGCTCGCCACAGGCCGTTCGCTGAACGCCGCTGCCCCGGCTCGTAAACACGGCGAATGAGTCGGCGCGGGCTTAGCTTCGCTGAGCGGATCAAAGGATTATCCGCATCTCAGCGGGGGCATACCGGACGCAGGCGGCGGCCCGCTTGCTCGGCTGGAAAGCGGCCTGACCGGGAGCCGCAGTGATCGAAGTGATCGAAAGGACGAGCATGCTCACACTCGGCGTCATCGGATGGATCGTCATCGGCGGCCTTGCCGGCTGGATCGGCAGCAAGATCATGGGAACCGACGCGCAGATGGGCGTGGTCCTCAACATCGTCGTCGGAATCCTCGGCGGACTGATCGGCGGCTTCCTGCTCCGGGGCCTGGGCGTCGAGGTGGCCGGCGGCGGGTTGCTGTTCTCGTTTCTGACATGTCTGCTCGGCGCGGTCATCCTCCTGGCGATCGTCAAACTGATCACCCGCGGCCGGGCGTCGCGGTAGGAGACCGAACCGCCCGCTGCGCTGCGCCCAGCGCCCCGAAATTCGCTGTTCCACCACCGTTCCCCCGCCCGTGACGGCAGTTGTGGAATGCAGTACCGATAGGTATACAGTATGCGTACTAAGAGGCTGATTCTCCTCGGACGGGCGTGAGGGAGGTGGCGGGGCGTATGTCCGCCAGCGACGGTGCTTCCGACGATGCGGTGCTGTACGAGGTGACGGCGACCGGCGTCGCGATCATCAGTTTCAATCGCCCGGAGCGCCTCAACGCGTGGGGGCCCGACATCGCCGCCGGGTTCTATGCCGCGGTCGACCGTGCCGAGGAAGACCCCGCCATCCGGGTCATCGTGTTGACGGGCCGGGGACGGGGCTTCTGCGCGGGCGCCTACCTCGGGCCGCCGAGTTCGGCGGCCACCTACGACGAAAAGATGGAGAAGGCCGGTCAAACCGACCTGGCGGACCTGGTCGGGGAGCGCCCCCCGCATTTCGTGACGCAACTGCGCAAGCCGGTGGTCGCGGCCATCAACGGTGCCTGCGTCGGCATCGGATTGACCCAGGCGCTCATGTGCGACGTCCGGTTCGCGGCCTCCGGCGCGAAATTCGCCGCGGTGTTCGCGCGCCGCGGCCTGATCGCTGAGTTCGGCATCTCGTGGATACTTCCGCGCTTGACCACCTGGGGCGTCGCGCTCGATTTGTTGTTGAGCGGCCGCACCTTTCTCGCCGAGGAGGCTGCCCAGCTCGGCCTCGTCAAAGAGGTTGTGGCGCCGCAGGACGTGATGAGGCGTGCCCTGGACTACGCCGAGGACATCGCCCGGAACTGCTCACCGGCCTCGATGGCGGTTATCAAGCAACAGGTGTACGGAGACGCCGCGCGCGACGTCGCCGATGCGACGTCACGCGCCGAGGTGCTGCTGCGCGAGGCGATGCCGCGGCCGGATGTGGTTGAGGGGATCACCAGTTTCCTCGAGAAGCGGCCGCCGCAATTTCCGGCGCTACCTTCCCAGCCTCCAGTTAGTTCGAGTCCCGCGCTGACTTCCACCGACGCTTAGCGTTCGCCGGTGGCACCGGAAAGGATGACCATGGCCGGTTTGGGCTATAAGGCGATTGACGTCGACAACCATTACTACGAACCGCTGGACGCCTTCACCCGCCACCTGGACAAGAAGTTCAGGCGGCGCGGCGTGCAGATGCTCAGCGACGGGAAGCGGACCTGGGCGGTGATCGGGGACCGGGTCAACCACTTCATCCCCAACCCCACCTTCGACCCGATCATCGTGCCCGGGTGCCTGGACCTGTTGTTCCGCGGCGAGATCCCCGAAGGCGTCGACCCGGCCTCGCTGATGAAGGTCGAGCGGCTGGCCGGCCACCCCGAATACCAGAACCGTGACGCGCGGATCGAGGTGATGGACACCCAGGACATCGAGACCGTCTTCATGTTGCCGACCTTCGGATGCGGCGTCGAAGAGGCGCTCAAGCACGACATCGACGCGACGATGGCGTCGGTGCACGCATTCAACCTGTGGCTCGACGAGGACTGGGGCTTCGACCGGCCCGATCACCGAATCATCGCGGCGCCGATCGTCTCGCTGGCCGATCCGGCGAAGGCGGTCGACGAGGTCGAGTTCGTGCTGGGCCGCGGCGCCAAGCTGGTGTTGGTGCGGCCTGCGCCGGTGCCCGGCGTCGTCAAGCCGAGGTCGCTGGGCGATCCCAGTCACGACCCGGTGTGGGCCAGGCTGGCCGAGGCGGGGGTGCCGGTGGGCTTCCATCTCAGCGACAGCGGCTATCTGCACATTGCCGCGCAGTGGGGCGGCAAGGCGACCTTCGAAGGTTTCGGGGAAAAGGATCCATTGGATCAGGTGCTTCTCGACGACCGCGCCATCCACGACACGATGGCCTCGATGATCGTGCACGGTGTCTTCACCCGTCACCCGAAACTCAAGGCGGTCAGCATCGAAAACGGTTCCTACTTCGTGCACCGCCTGGTCAAGCGCCTCAAGAAGGTGGCCAACACCTATCCGCGCCATTTCCCCGAGGACCCGGTGGAGCAGTTACGCAACCACGTGTGGATCGCCCCGTACTACGAGGACGACCTGCCCGAGCTGGCCGCAGTGATCGGCGTCGAGAAGATTCTGTTCGGATCGGACTGGCCGCACGGCGAGGGCCTGGAGTCGCCCGTGTCGTTCACCGAGGAGCTCAGCGGCTTCAGCGAAGCCGACATCCGGAAAGTGATGCGCGACAACGCCCTTGACCTGCTGGGCGTCCAGGTTGGGTCGGCCGCTTGATTATCCGGGCTGGGTTGCGCCAGTGAGCGAATGGACCATAGGCGCGGTTCTCGACGCCATCGCCGACGTCATCCCGGACCGGACGATGACCGTGTGCGGCGGCCGCCGCAGCACCTTCGCCGAATCGGCAGAACGCACCCGGCGCGTCGCGAACTTCCTGTCCGGCAGGGGGTTGGGAGCCTACCAAGAGCGCGCGGCGCTGCAGAATTGGGAGTGCGGGCAGGACCGTGTCGCGCTGTTGATGCACAACGATCTCTATCCCGACATGGTCATCGGCTGTCTGAAGGCCCGGACCGTGCCGGTCAACATCAACTATCACTACACGCCGCGCGAGGTCGGTGAACTCCTCGACTATGTCACGCCGCGGGCGGTCATCTACCACCGGGCGTTGGGCGCGAAGTTCGCCGATGTGCTCACCCGTGACCGCGCCGAGGTGTTGCTGGCGGTCGACGATGACAGCGCGGCCCCGGACCTGCCGGGTGCGGTGTCACTCGATGATGCACTGGCGGAGGGGAGTTCCGACCGGAACGTGGCGGCCTCCCCGGACGACCTGCTGATGATCTGCACCGGCGGGACGACCGGGCGGCCCAAGGGTGTGCTGTGGCGACAGTCCGACATCTACGTGTCGTCGATGGTGGGCGCGGACCACGCCTCCGCCTCGGAGATCCACGACAAGGTCCGCGGCAACTCCGGGGCCCCATGGTTCGCCGTCTCGCCGCTGATGCACGCGGCCGGCATGTGGACCGCGTTCTCGGCGATCATGGCGGGCACCACCGTGGTGCTCTATGACACCGGCAAAAAGCTCGAGCCCCGGTCGGTGTGGGAGACGGCGCAGCGCGAGAAGGTCGGCCTGATGACGATGGTCGGCGACGCGTACGCCGCGCCGTTGGTAGAGGAATTGCAGCGCGGCCGATACGATCTGTCGTCGCTGTACGCTATCGGCACCGGCGGCGCCGCGACGAATCCGAAGTATCAGCGTGCCCTGCTGGAACTGCTGCCGCAGATCACCCTCATCAACGGCTACGGCTCGTCGGAAACCGGGAACATGGGGTTCGGGCACAGTCGTCGGGGCACCCGCAGCGACACGTTCACCCTGCGCGACGGGGGACTGGTGCTCTCCGAGGACTACAGCCACTTCCTGGCCCCCGGCGAGCGCGAGGTGGGATGGGTGGCCCGAGAGGGGCGAATCCCGTTGGGCTACTTGGACGATCGCGACGCCACGCGCAAGACCTTCCCGGAGATCGACGGCAAGCGGGTGGTGATCTCGGGCGACCGTGCCGGACTGGACGAGGACGGCACGTTGCGGCTGTTCGGCCGAGATTCGCTGGTGGTCAACACCGGCGGCGAGAAGGTGTTCGTCGAGGAGGTCGAGGAGGTGCTGCGCGCGCACCCGGTCATCGCCGATGCGCTGGTGGTCGGCCGCCCGAGTGAGCGGTGGGGCGAAGAGCTTGTCGCCCTGGTCGAACTCCGGCACGGTCACCCCGAAGCCGACACCGCTACCCCCGAGGAGTTCCGCGCGCTGTGCACGTCGCGACTGGCACGGTTCAAGGCGCCCAAGGAGTTCATCTTCGTCGACCACGTCCACCGTCTGGGCAACGGCAAGGCCGACTACCGTTGGGCGAAAAGCGAAGCCTCCAGACAAGCCACAGCGAAGGCGCCGATGTCGACATGAAAGCAATCGATTGCCTGGTCAACGTGCACTTCGGCGAAACCGACAAGCAGCCGACGTGGATGCTCAAGGTGCGTGACGACTACTTCAAGGGTCCCGAGTCGATGTTCGCGCCGGTCGACCTGTCGGAGCTGCTCGACGAGATGGACGCCCACGACGTGCGCAGGGCCATCCTGATGGACAACCTCGCCAAGCCGTCGATGACCGCGCGCAAGTTCGTCGAGGAGAAGCCGGAGCGCTTCGCGTTGGCGATCGGCGGTGTGGACCTGCTGCGTCCGATGCCGTCGCTGCGCGAACTCAGCGCCGCCGTCAAGGACCTCCCCGTTGCGTATGCGGCTGTGGGGCCGAGCTTTTGGGGCGATGGCCAATACCCGCCGAGCGACGCCGTCTACTACCCGCTCTACACCAAATGCGCCGAGCTGGAGCTGCCGCTGTGTGTCAACACCGGCATTCCCGGACCGCCGATCCCCGGGGAGGTACAGAACCCGATCCACCTCGACCGGGTCTGCGTGCGCTTCCCCGAACTGAAGCTATGCATGATCCACGGCGCGGACCCCTGGTGGGACGTCGCGGTAAGGCTGTTGATCAAGTACGCCAACCTGCGCCTGATGACGTCGGCGTGGTCGCCGAAGCGGTTGCCGGAAAGCCTGCTGCACTACATGCGAACCCGCGGACCCGACAAGGTGATCTTCGCGTCCGACTGGCCGGTGTTGAAGATGCGCCGCGTCGTGCCCGAAGCCGCGGGACTGGACCTGCCCGCCGGCGTGCTCGAAAACTATCTCTACAACAACGCAAACGAATTCTTCTTCGGTGGCCAGGAGGAACGCTGAGCATGGACCGCTACGAACTGCGCAGGCTCGACTACAGCCTCACTCCGGATCACGAGGCCTTACAGGCCGCCTATCGCGACTTCTTCAAGACGCATTGCCCGATCGAGACCGTGCGAGCGGCAGAGGAAACCGGTTTCGACAAGAACCTATGGGAGCGCCTGTGCGCCATGGGAGCCACGACGATGGCGCTGCCGGAATCGGCGGGCGGGGACGGGGCCACACTGGTCGACCTGACGCTGGTGGCCGAGGAGATCGGGCGCTCGCTCGCGCCGGTGCCGTGGATCGACCAGGTCTGCGCGGCGCGGCTGTTGTCCCGGCTCGGCTCGTCGGAACCCGATGTGGTGCATGGCAAGCGGCTCGCGGCGCTCGACCCCCAGCACGACAGCGTATCCGGGACGCGGCTTGTTCCCGCGGGGTCGATCGCCGATCAGATCACCGTCCGTGACGGCGCCGATGTGGTGCGGCTGACCTTCGACACCCGCCCGACGAAGGTCGACAACATCGGCAGGCTGCCGATGGCGTGGGTGGACCCCGCCGCCGCCGACAGTCGCGTCGTGCTGGCAAGTGGAGCCGATGCCTTGGCGCAATATCAACGGGCGCTGGACGAGTGGCGGGTGCTGACCGCGTCGGCGCTGGTGGGTCTGGTGGAGGAGGCCATGACGATCGCGGCCGAGTTCGCCAAGACCCGTTACACGCTGGGCGTGCCGATCTCGACGCTGCAGGGCATCTCGCATCCGCTGGCCAACATCGCGATCACGGTGCAGGGAGGCCGCAACCTGGCGCGGCGTGCGGCGTGGTTCTTGGACAACGAGCCCGACGAGCGCCCGGAGCTGGCGCCCTCGGCCTTCGTGTTCATGGCGGAGGAGGCGGCGAAGGCCGCGACCATGGCGGTGCATGTGCAAGGCGGTCTTGGTGTTTCGTCGGAGGCGGCCGCGACGGCGTATCTTGTGCGAGCGCGTGGTTGGGCTCTGGCCGGGGGGGACCCCGGCGCCAGCGCCAAATACATCGGCGGGCTGGTCGCCGCGCGCGAAAGTGGAAGGGGCGCTTGAGTGGATTTCTCGCAAGTCACCCTGTCCGGTGACGACCACGCTTTCCTGCAGGAGGCCCGCGAGTTCCTGCGCACGCATGTCACGGATGAGGTCAAGCGCCGCGACCGTGAGACCGGCGACAACTTCGACGAAGGGGTGCACCTGGCGCTGGGCGCCGCCGGCTATCTGGAGCGCGAGTGGAAGTCCGAGTCCGAGGGTGGCTTCAGCCGGGTGCGCCGTCGGATCTGGGAGCTGGAGAAGCGGCGCGCACATGTTCCCTGGGTGACCTGGGGTACCACCGCCATGGTGGCCCGCTCGGTGGCGAGGTTCGGATCGCCGGAACTGCGGGACGAGGTGATGCCGGGCGTCTTCAGCGGACATGTCCGGCTGTGCCTGGGCTACACCGAGCCAGAGGGCGGCTCGGACATCGCCACCTGCAAGACCCGCGCGGTGCGGGAGGCGGACGGATCGAGCTGGGTCGTCAACGGCTCGAAAATGTTCACCACCGGGGCACACAACTGCCAGTACGTCTTTCTGATCACCAACACGGACCCAGGGGCGCCGAAGCACAAGAGCCTGACGATGTTCCTGGTCCCCTTGGACTCACCCGGGATCGAGATCCAGGGCATCCGTACCGTCGACGGCGACCGCACCAACATCGTGTACTACAGCGACGTGCGGGTGGACGACAAATATCGGCTGGGCGATGTCAATGCCGGGTGGACGGTGCTGCGCGAGCCCCTCAACACCGAGCACGGCGCGGTGGCGGCCGCCCCTGACGGGCTGCAGGACGTGTCGATCATGATGCACCAGGCCGGTTTCATGGCCGACGCGCTGGACAAGGCGGCGGGCAAGGCGACAGAGCGGAATCACAACGGCGTCAGGCTGATCGACGACGCGTCGGTGGCCTACCGGTTGGGACGCAGTGCCGCCCGGATGGAAGCGGCGCTGAGCGCCCCCGGCATCTTCGGGCGGGTCGCCCTCGCCCAGACGATGCGCGACATCTCGCCGGAATTGATGGATATCCTGGGCACGGCGTCCGCGCTGCCGCTCGGCACCGACGGTGCGGCCGACGACGGCGCCTCGGAATACTCGTTCCGTTTCGCGCCGCTGGTCGGAATCTACGGCGGCACCCTGGAAGTGTTCCGCAACATGATCGCGCAGTATGCGCTCGGTCTGGGTAAGCCCAACTACTCACCGCCGCTGACGAAGACGCCCTGACGCCTCAGCCGCGCGCTCAGGTCGTCAGGATCGTCGCCGCGGCCGTGCCCGGCGCACCGTAGAGCTGTGCGAACCCGACGCGTGGCTCGCCCGGCACCTGACGATCGCCGGCCTCGCCGCGCAGTTGCCGCACCAGTTCGTGGATCTGACGCAGGCCGGACGCCCCGATGGGCTCGCCGTTGGCGATGAGGCCGCCGTCGGTGTTGACCGGCATCGGGCCGCCGATCTCGGTGGCGCCGTCGGCCAGCAGCTTCTCCTGGTCGCCGTCGGGACAGAAGCCGCACTCGGCCATGTGGATGATCTCGGCGCCGGCGTCGGTGTCCTGCAGCTGGATCACGTCGACGTCGTGCGGTGAGACGCCTGCCCTTTCGAATGCCGAACGCGCGGCGTATACCGTCGGCGCGACATCCTCGTCGACCGGCGCGAAGGTGGTGTTGACCTCGTAGGCGCCGTAGCGCCGGGTGCGGACCTCCACGGCCCGCAGGTAGATCGGCCTGGACGTGTAGCGGTGGGCGATGTCGCCCCTGCACATCACCACCGCCGCCGCGCCCTCGTCGGGCGCGCAGAACATGTATTGGGTGAGTGGGTAATTCAGCATCGCCGAGTTGAGGATGTCCTCTTCGGCCATCGGCTTGCGCCGAAAAGCGTTCGGGTTCAGCGCGCCATTGCGGAAGTTCTTCGCCGCCACCTTGGCGAGCGTCCGCTGGGAGATGCCGTGGTCGTGCAGGTAACGGTTGGCCTTCATGCCGAAGAACTTCGTCGTGAGATATTGCCCGTTCTCGGCGTACCAGCGCGGCATTCCCACCAGCGCGGGATCCTCGGTGAAGGCGCCGCGCGGATGCTTGTCCAGGCCCACGGCTATCCCGATGTCGTAGTCGCCCAGCCGGATGCCGTCGGCGCAGGCTTTGGCGGCGCTGGCCGCCGTCGCGCACGCGTTGAACACGTTGGTGAACGGGATGCCCGACAACCCCACCATGGCGACGATCGCGTCGGGATTGGCCACCGTCCAGCTGCCGCCCGTGGCGGCTTGGATGTCCTTCCAGCTGATGCCGGCGTCGGCGACCGCGAGCTGGATTGCTTCGGCGCCCATCGCCATCGCCGACTTGCCTTCGAACCGGCCGAACGGGTGCAGCCCCACCCCGATGATGGCGACGTCGTTCATGGGCGTCGCTCTCCCTCACAGGCGGGAGGTTCCGCCTCATCCCTACGTAGTGCGTCGTCGGCGGCGCGGTTCACGCTATGGCTCCGCTGTTCTTGAGTTCCTCGATGCGGTCCCAGTCCATCCCGAGCTCCATCAGCACGATCTCGGTGTGTTCGGATGCCTGCGGCGCCCGCGTCGTCACCAACGGCTCGTGGTTGAACTGGACGGGGCCGCGCACGACGCGGAAAGGCTTTCCGCCGCCGGCGAGTTCGATCTCGCTGATCATGTCGTTGGCGATGGCCTGCTCGTCGTCGACGAGGTCGAGGAGGCTCTGGAACGGCGCCCATTGCCCCTTCATCGCCTTCAGGTGCTGCCGCCAATACTCGAAAGTCTTGTCCGCAAAGGCTTTCGCGATGAGTTCGGCCGCCGCGTCAGCGTTCTGGATCAGCGGCAGCACGTCGCAGAAGCGCGGGTCGTCGGCCGCCTCGGGGATACCGAGGTGCTCGAACGTGTCACGGATCAACCCGGTCGGGCTGATGATGCACAGGTTGATCGTCCCGCCGTCGGAGGTTTCGTAGTTGCCCATGAAGGGATTGACCGAGGGGTTGCCGGAACCGGGCATGGGCGTGCGCATGACCTCACCGGTCTCCATGCCCTGCGTGACGCTCGCGCCGGCCGCCCACCAGGCCGTGCTGAGCAGCGACACGTCGAGCTCGAGGGCCTCGCCGGTGCGCTCGCGGTGCAGCAGCGCCGCCGAGATGCCGCCCGCGATGAACATGCCGCCGATGGAGTCGCCGAACGCGGGGATGCCTTGTCCCAGTGCGCCGCCCAACTCTTCCGGCGTCAGCGCGTACCCAACGCCGCTGCGCGTCCAGAACGCCGTCCCGTCATAGCCGCCGACGTCACGCTCGGGGCCCTTGTCTCCGTACGCCGAGCCACGGGCGTAGACGATGTCGGGGTTCGCCGCGCGGATGTGCTCCACGTCGAACTTGTGCCTCTGCCGCTGGGCGGGCATGTAATTGGTGAGGAACACATCCGCGGTCTTGGCCAGTTCGTAGATGACCTCCTGGCCGCCCGGGGTGGAGACGTCGATCCCGACGCTTCGCTTGCCCCGGTTGGGGTGCTCCATCAGCGGATGGCGCTCCGGGTCGACCTGGATGCCACCCATGTTGACGAAGCCGCGCTGGGTGTCGCCGCGCACCGGGTGTTCGACCTTGATCACGTCGGCTCCCCAGTCCGCGAGAATGGCTCCCGCCGCGGGCACGAACGTGAATTGCGCGAGCTCGAGGACCCGAAATCCCCTCATGACCTTCACCATTTGTCCCGACCCTACTTGGCGTCGAATGTCACGGGAAGGGCTGTCGGCGACCGGAAGGGCTGCCCATGGATGTGGGGGTCACCGTCGGTCAGCAGGGTGATATTCGTCAGCCGGCTCAGCAGGCACTGCACCGCGACGCGGGTCTCCATCCGAGACAGGTGCAGACCCAGGCACGTGTGTTCACCGGCGGCGAAGGAGATGTGCGGCACGGCCTTGCGGAAGATGTCGAATTGCTCCGCGCGCTCCCAGCGCCGCTCGTCGCGATTCGCCGAACCGATGCACACTCCGACAACGGCGCGCGCCGGAATCGTGATCCCGTCCATTTCGGTCTCCTCGGTCGTGAAGCGCTGCACGGTGGTCAGGGGGGTCTCGTAGCGCAGAGCTTCCTCGATCGCCTGGGGAATCAGCTCGTGGTCGTCTTGCACCGCTGCGAACTGGTCCCGATGGGTCAACAGCAGATACAGAAGGTTGCCTGACGAGCGGTAGGTGGTCTCCAGCCCGGCGGGCAACAGCAGCCGCAGAAAGGAGTAAATGGCTTCATCGCCGAGCTTTTCGCCGTCGATCTCCGCGGTGACCAGGTCGCCGATGATGTCCTCGGTCGGCGTGGATCTGCGACGCTCGATCTGTAAGAGAAAGTAGTCCTTGAGCGCCGCCGACGCCTCGAAGGCGCGCTCGTAGTCGATGTGGTAGCTGATCAACTGCACGGCACGCTTGCGGAACATCGGCAGGTCCTCGGCCGGCAGCCCCAGCAGCTCGGCGATGACGCGGGTGGGGAATTCGAAGGTGAACTTGCGCACCAGATCGGCTTCGCCGCTGTCGATGAACTCATCGATCAACCTGTCACAGATCGGTCGCACGGTCGCCGGCTCCCAGCGGGCCAGCGCCTTGGACTTGAAGGCAGCGGACACCAGGTTGCGGTGGTCGCGATGCTTCTTCCCCCCCATGGCCAGAATGGTCGGCCCCATGAACAGGCCGATCGTCTTGTCGTACGGCGCCGAGCTGAACACCCGGCCGTCGCGTAAGACCCTGTTGACCGCGTCGAAAGATACCGCGGAGTACTCGCGCTTGGGCATCAGCGTCTCGGGTGTCTTCGAGTAGTCCATGACGCTTCCGCGGAATACGCCGGACTGCCGCCGCTTGTGGGCGAAGAAGGGGTAGGGGTCGCGGAGGCTGACGGTCTGCTCGTCGGTACCGGCGGCGGCGTGCACGTTGGTCGTCACCTGGATCCCCACCATCTTCAGCGTGAACGGCATGTCCTTGCGCGTAAGATCGTACTGTAATTCTTACAGTAGACAATATGGGGCGTGCTGGCCGGTCCGCGCGCGGCGGCGCGCGCTTCACCGGAGGCCGTGAGCGTCTCGTCGGTGGAGCAAGGCGATGATCAGCCGTTTACCGCCTGCTCACGCGCCCACCGGTAATCGGCCTTGCCCGACGGGCTGCGCTCGATTACGGGACGGAACACGATCGCCTTCGGGAGTTTGTAGCGGGCCAGCGATCGAGCGGCGTGGGCCACCAGCTCGTCGGCTCCGGCGTCACCGCCTTCCGTCAGCGCGACGACGGCGACGACCTCCTGGCCCCACCGTTCGCTGGGCCGTCCGGCGACCACCACGTCGGCAACGGCCGGATGCGACGCGATCGCGGTCTCGACCTCCTCGACGAAGATCTTCTCGCCGCCGGAATTGATGGTGACCGAGTCGCGGCCCAGCAATTCGACGTTGCCGTCGGCGCGTTGGCGCGCGCGGTCGCCCGGGATCGCGTAGCGCACCCCGTCGATCACCGGGAACGTCTTGGCCGTCTTGGCCGCATCGCCCTTGTACCCCAACGGAACATAGCCGCGCTGTGCCAGCCAGCCCATGCCGTCGTGGCCCGGCTGCAGGATCGCGGCGAGGTCATCGGAGGCCACGAAGGTGTCCGGGCCGGCGTTGAAGGTGCCGGTCGACACCGACCCAGCGGTCGACATGTGGTGCATCTGCGCGCCGGTCTCGGAGGATCCGACGCCGTCGACGACGACGGCGTTGGGCAGCACCTCGATCAGGCGTTGCTTGACGTACGGGGTGAGCAACGCTCCGCCGTTGGCGATCACGGCCAGCGACGACACGTCCGCGATTCCCTCCTCGATGGCGGCCACCAACGGGCGGGCCATCGCGTCACCGACCACCGTCACCACCATCACTCGCTCGCGCTCGATGGTGCGGACGACCTCCTCGGCATCGAAATGGTCTACCACCGAAGGGAATACGACGGTCTGCCCGGTGGTGATGGCCGTCATGACGCTCCACTGGGCCGCGCCGTGGATCAGGGGAGGCAAGATCATCAGCTTAGTGCCCGGGCCGGCGGCCGCCCTGTCCACGATCTCCTCGAGGGAGCTCGAGGGCTCACCGGTCATGAGATTGCGTCCGCCGAAGGAGGTCATGAAGATGTCGTGCTGTCGCCAGAGCACGCCTTTCGGCATCCCCGTCGTCCCGCCGGTGTACAGAACGTACAGATCGTCGGGCGAACTCTGCGCCGGCGCTTGCCCGGGTGGGCTGGCCGCGATGATGCTCTCGTAATCGACTGCGCCGTCAAGCAAGTCGTTGCCCGAGTCGTCGGCGATCTGAATCAGGACGCGCAGCTGTGGGAGCTCTGGCAGGATCTCGGCGACCCGCGGCGCGAACACGGCGTGGTAGATGAGCGCCGTCGCGCCGGAATCCGCGAGCAGGTAGCGCAACTCGGCTTTGACATAGCGGAAGTTGACGTTGAACGGGGCAACCCGCGCCTGGAAGGCGCCGAGCAACACCTCGACGAATTCGTTCCCGTTATAGGCATAGATGCCGAGCAGATCTTGGCCCACCTCGTGGCCGGCCAGTGCGGAGCGCTCCGTGTGACACCCCAGCCCCTGCGCATGCAGGTATGCGGCGAGGCGGTTCGACCGTTGGATGATCTGCGCGTAACTGAATCGCCGGTCGCCCTGGATCAGCAGCTCGCGATCGGGGATGGCGGCCGCGACGGCCTTGGCGACGGCGGGCACCGTGAATGCTGTTGCGGTGTGGGACATCAGGCCTCTCACGGCTGGTGGGGTAGCAGGCGGACCATCAAGCCGTTGGCCTCGCTCAGCAGCGTGCCGTTGGCCGCCGCCATGGTAGCCGAGATGAAAATCTTCCTGCCGTCGATACCGGTGATCCGGCCGTGGGCGGTCAGCGTTTCGTCGATCGGCGTGATGTTGCGATAGTCGACGTGAAGGAAAGCGGTCCGGGTCGGGGGAGAGCCCGCGGTCGAGACCACCATCCCGAAGAGCCAGTCGTAGAACAGCGGAATCATGCCGCCGTGCACGGCCCTGTTGCCGCCGACATGGGACCGGGTGAAGCGCCCCTGCATGGTGACGCCGTCGGGCCCGGATCCGGTGAGGCTCCACGGCGGCATCAGCGGGTGGCCCAACCCGGGCAGGTCGAGGAGCCGGCCGGCCGGCGCCATGCCTTCCGGCACCTGATGGCCATCGAGGAGGGCGCAGGCCTTGTCCACGTGCCGGGCCGCCTCGGCCCACGCCGAGGAATCCGGGTTGGTCGACACGGTGAGGTCTTGCAGGCGGCGCACCGCGGCAACGAAGCGCTCGAGGCCCGGCGGCATGTCCTCGGCCGGCCTGATGTCCGGAAAGCCGCCGCGCATGGGGTGCTCGGTATCGGTCACGGCCGCTTCCACGCCCGCAGCAGATCGTCGGTGGTGGTGATGGTCGCGAGCAGCGACAGCGTGTTGGCGATGACGGCCTCTCCGTACTCGGTGGGTACGCCGGCGACGGCGTCACGCGGCACGACCACGCGATAGGCCGCGTTGACGGCGTCCATCACGATATTGGGTATCGCGATGTTGAGGGAGACGCCGACGACCACGATGGTCGCCACCGAGAGGTTGCGCAGCACCGAGTCCAGGTCGGTGCCCCCCATCGGCCCGACACCATGCCAGCGACGGAGAACCAGATCCGTGGGCTCGGGGCCCAATTCGGGCAGGAGGGCGGCCCCGGCCGTGCCGGGGGCGATGTCGACCATGCCCTTGGCGGGCCCGCGGCGCGGACCGAAGATCCTGGCGTTGTGATTCGACCCGAGCCCGTCGGGCCGTCGCTGCACCAGGCAGTGCACGACCCGCACCCCGGCGGCACGGGCGGCGGGCAGCATCCGGACGATGTTGGGCAGAGCGACGCGGCGCGCCTCCTCGGCCAGCGCGGCGAGGCCGGCGTGCGGGCCCATGACCGCGCCCTGGCACTCCTGGGTGACGATCGCGGTGTGGGCGGGCGCCGCGATCTCGGCGAGTTCGAGTGTCATGCCGATGCGGACACTTCGGGCGGGACGTCGTAGAACTGCGTGGCCCACTTCCGCAGGGCCATATACCCTTTGGCGTCCACCTTGGACAGGGCCGGACGCTCCACGTATTTCTGGTAGCGCCAGATCTGCAGATCGTCGAAAACGGTGGACAGGAACTGCCTCTGGATGAGATCGCGCAGCTTGCCCTCCGGCACGTCGGCGGTGTCGCCGGGAACGCGCGGCCACCAAATCGAGTAGAACAGGTCGGAACATTTGTCGTCGACGGGTGTGCAGGTGAAGATCAGCCGATGGTTCTGGGCGCCCTCGAAGACGCTGATGGCTCCACCGAGGCCGAACAGGTGGCTGTGGAACCGCAGCGCGAGGTCATCGGGGTTGTCGCTGCGCGCGTCGGGCCAGCCCGCGACGAAGTGCCATTCCTGGTCGACGATCTCCCATTCCAGCACCCGGGGCGTCACCGTGGCGTGGTGCACGTATTCGAAATGCGCGCTGTCCGGGGCGTTCTCCGCGACGATCTGCGGGTGGACCGGTTCGCGGTCCGCTCTCCGGGAGAACTCGGGGTAAGCGCGGTAATAGGCCGTGGGGTCGGTCTCGAACTGCGGGAACTTCTCGAAGATGTCGGGCATCTCCCAGTGCGGCTCCTTGCCCGCCGGATGGTGCCAGATGAACACGCAGTCGTATTGCTCGCGGACCGGATAGACCCGAAGTGTGAGGGCCCGGTTGGGCCGGTCCGGCTGGTAGGGGATGTATCGATTGGTGCCGTCGGGTCCCCAGCGCCAGCCGTGGAACGGGCACTGCACGCAGTCGCCCACCACCGTGCCGCCGTGACCGATGTGCGCGCCGAGGTGTTTGCAGTGCGCCTCGAGGACGTGCAGGTCGCCGGAGTCATCGCGATAGGCGACCAGGTCCTCGCCGAAGTACCGCAGGGGCCGCACCTCGCCGACCGGAAACTCGGGCGACCACCCGATCATGAACCAGCCGGTGACCTTCCAGGTGAAGGGGACTTTCACGTCGGCGCCTCTCGTTTCATTGATACTAAGTCCGTTACAGTATAGATTTCAGCAGTCATGCCCGTGCGCGGCAAGGAGCGAAATGACCGAGGCGGCCCGGCACCGCCGGCGAACACGGCCGTGTCGTCAGATCCGTGCTGACGCCGAGCGCCCGGCCCCGACCATTCTGGAACGGAGCGCTGACGATGACTGAGGCCGATACCTCCTTCGAAGCCATCGTGATCGGCGCCGGATTCTCCGGGCTCTATATGCTGCATCGGCTGCGGCACCTCGGCATCCGGACCCGGGTCCTGGAGAAAGCGCACGACGTTGGCGGCACCTGGCTCTTCAACCGATATCCCGGGGCACGGTGCGACATCGAGAGCATCGAATACTCGTACAGCTTCTCCGAAGAGATTCAGCAGGAATGGGTTTGGACGGAGTCGATGCCGGCCCAGCCCGAGATCGAGGCATACCTGAACTTCGTCGCCGACCGGCTCGATCTGCGCCGCGACATCCAGTTCGGCACCAAGGTCGTCGCGATGGTCTTCGACGAGGAAGCCGCTGCGTGGGCCGTCAGAACCGAGGCCGGCGAGACCTTCCAGGCCCCGTTTGTCGTCGCCGCCACGGGCATCTTGTCCGTGCCGCTGGAACCCGGCATTCCCGGGATGAGCGCTTTCGCCGGAACGTCGCTGTTCACCAGCCGATGGCCGAAGGAGGGCTTCTACCTGACCGGAAAGCGGGTCGGCGTCATCGGCACCGGCTCGACCGGTGTTCAGCTGATTCCCGTCGCGGCACGGGAGGCATTGCATCTCAGTGTCTTTCAGCGTTCACCCACCTACACCTTGCCGTGGCGCGTGCACCGGTTCGAGCCGGGCGAGCTCGAGGAGATGAAGGCTCGATACGGTGAAATCCGTGCGGCCCAACGCGAGCATCCGATCGGCGCGGCACGGTTGAGCGCATTCTCGGTGCTGCTCGAGATGCTCGGCAAGCCGCCGTTGAAGTCGGCGTCGCGCGAGGAACAACTGCGCGCCGTCGAGCAGAACGGCGTGTTGGGGGCGCTCAACTGGGGCGACATCTTCTTCGACATCGACGCCAACCGGATGGCTGCCAAACTCTACGGAGAGGCGGTGGCCCGAATCGTCAAGGACCCGCAAACGGCGGCCTCGTTGGTGCCCACGCATCCGTTCGCGTGCAAGCGGCCGATCATCGACCAGGGTTATTACGAGACGTTCAACCGGGACAACGTCACGCTGGTCGACCTCCGGAAGTCGCCGATCCGCGAGGTGACTCAGACCGGCATCCGGACCGAGCACGAGTTTCACGAGCTGGACGTCATCGTCTACGCCACCGGATTCGACGCGATGACCGGTGCGCTCAGCAGAATCGATATACGCGGTCGCGACGCGGTGTCGCTCGGCGAATTCTGGGCCGGCGAAGGTCCGCTGTCTTATCTGGGGCTGGCTGTTGCCGGCTTTCCCAACCTGTTCACGGTGCAGGGACCGGGCAGCCCCAGCCCAGCCACCAATTTCGTCCCCGCGCTGGAACAGCATGTGGAGTGGATCGGTGACTGCATCGCGCACATGCGCGCCAACAAGATTCGGACCATCGAGGCGCTCGCGGCCGCGCAGCAGGAGTGGATGGACCACACCACCTCGCTGGTCGCGTCGACCGTGCTGGTTCATCCGACCTGTAACTCGTGGTACAACGGCGGCAACGTTCCCGGGAAGAAACGGATGTACATGGGCTATACCGGTGGAATCCCCGAGTACCGGCGCCGCTGCGATGAAGTCGCGGCGGGTGGCTACACCGGTTTCAAGTTGGCCTAGGTGAGCGGCATGTCTGAGCTGACACGCGGCCTGGGCTTCGCCAGAGAAGTCACCCGCGAGCTGACCATGTTGGTGCCGCGCACGGTGGCCGGCCTTCGTGAATCGACCGGCTGGGCCGTGGCGTCACCGCGCGGTGTGCGTCAGTTCGGCGAGGTCATGCTGGACGAGGCGGTGCTGAGCGGCTTTTCGCTGCTGGCCGGCCGTCCGGCCGGAAGGCGGCCGCTCGAGGCGTGCGCGGCGGCGGCCGACCAGCTGTCGCAGCTCGGTGTCGACGGCGCGCATGCCGAGCCGAATCCGTTGCGGGTGAAGGAGATACAGCGGTATCGCATAGCGGGCCTGACCTATGAGCGGCTGAGTTTCGAGCACGATCCGGCGCTGCCGTCCACGCTGGAGGCCGACGGCCTGGGCGGCCCGGCCCGGGCGGTGGTGCATCTGTGTCGCCACCCGGGCGCCCCGAGGCCGTGGCTTGTCTGGGTGCACGGCGCCGGTCAGGGCGGCGCCGAGGACCTGTTGTTGTCCCGAATCGGCCGGATTCATCACACGCTGGGCTTCAACGTGGCCATGCCGGTGCAGCCCGGCCACGGTTGCCGCCGCCGCGAATGGCCGGCCTACCCCGATGTCGATCCGTTGGGCAACGTCGCCGGGATGATGCGCTCGGTGTCGGAGGTGCGTGCCGTCGTGCGTTGGGCGCAGCCCACATCGACTGCGACAGTGGTGGCGGGAATCTCGATGGGCAGCCCGGTGGCCGCGCTGGTTTCCCATCTGGAGAAGCGGGTCGGCGCGGTCGCGCTGTACACCCCGATCCTGGGTCTGAACGCACAGATCGCCCGGCACATGAAGCGCTTCGGATCGTCTCGCGACGGGTATGGGGAGTTACTGGAATCCCCGGAGGTCTCGAAGCTGACGTCGGTGATCGACCCCCTCGCCGTCACCCCGGCGCCGCCACCGAACCGCCGGCTGATCGTCGGGGCTTGGCATGACCGGATGGCAATGCGCGACCCCGCGGAATCGCTGCAGGAGCGCTGGGGCGGCCAGTTGTACTGGTACGACGGCGGCCATGTCGGTCATGTCTTTTCGCGGCGCGTCCACGGAGTCACCGAACGGTTCCTCCGCGAAGTCGCCGAGGCAGCCGCGGTGCGGCACTGATGGCGGCCACGTGGACGGCGCGCGCAGTCGTCGAACTCTACAACCTCGTGGTCTGGAACGAACGCGACATCGGGCTGGCCGAGGAGTTGATCGCTGACACCGTGATCCGGCACGAGGTCGGCGGGGCACGCACACTGACTCGTGCGCAGGCCGTGCAACGGGTGACGGACATGTGGGGGCTGGTCGACTCGCTGCGCTTCGACCTCAACGTCGTCATCGCGGGTGACGACGGCGAGCACGTCGCGATCGTCTACGACTCGACCATCATCGCCCGCGACGGCACACCGACGAACGTCGCCAGCATCGAGGTCTTCCGCGTCGTCGACGGCAAGATCACCGAGGTCTGGAACGCCGGCTACCAGCAAGGGGTTTGGAATTGAGCAGCGACCGCACGTGTGACGAACTCGGCTACTACCTCTTGGCCGGGGCGGGTGGCGAGGGGCCGGCGACGTTGATGGATGAGGCGCGCCGCGGCGAGGAGTTGGGTTTTGGCACCGCTTTCATCTCCGAGCGCTGGAACGTCAAGGAGGCGTCGTCGCTGACGGGGGCCGCGTGTGCCGTGACGTCGCGCATGCAAATTGCCACCGCCGCAACGAATCACAACACTCGTCATCCCCTGATCACCGGGTCGTGGGCGACTACGATGCACCGGTTGTCCCGGGGCCGGTTCACGCTGGGCATCGGTCGCGGCATCGCGGCAATCTACGGGGCCTTCGGCATCCCGGCGGTCACGACCGCGCAGATGGAGGATTGGGCGAACGTCATGCGCCGCCTGTGGCACGGCGAGCTGATTTTCAACCATGACGGCCCGATGGGCAAGTATCCGGTCCTGTTCCTCGACCCGGACTTCAACGAAGACATCCGGCTGGCACTGGTGGCCTTCGGGCCCAACACGCTGGCGCTCGGGGGGCGGGTGTTCGACGACGTCATCCTGCACACCTACTTCACTCCGGAGACGTTGCAGCGTTGCGTCAAGACGGTGAAGTCCGCCGCGGAGAAGGCCGGCCGCGACCCGGACGCCGTGCGGGTGTGGTCGTGCTTCGCCACGGTCGGCGACCACCTGCCCGAGGAGTTGCGGCTGAAGAAGACGGTCGCCAGGCTGGCGACCTACCTGCAGGGCTACGGCGACCTGATGGTGCGGACCAATGACTGGGATCCCGCTGTGCTGCAACGCTTCCGAGGGGACCCGGTGGTGACGTCGATCGCCGGTGGCATCGACCACAAGGCGACGGCGAAGCAGATCGAGCACATCGCGACGCTGATTCCCGACGAATGGCTGGAGCCCTCGGCCACCGGTTCGGCGCGGCACTGTGCCGATCGCATTCGCAAGGAATTCGACTACGGGGCCGATGCGGTGATCATGCACGGTGCGACGCCCGACGAGCTCGAGCCCGTCGTCGAGGCTTACCGGGCAGGCCGATAGGGAGCCGCGGGCGGGCGCAGGTGCTGGTTCAGGGCATGATGACGGTGCGTGACACCGGTTCGGCGGCGGCCTGCCGGCTGGACAGCCCCCGCGTCAAGGAGGCCAGCAGCGCGTCACGTGTTTCGCGGGGATCGATGAGTTCGTCGAATCCCATGTGCTCGGCCGACCGGTAGGACGCCTGCAACTCGGCGTCCCGCAGCTTCGCCGTCAGGTCGTCGCCGGCATGGGAGGCCCTGCTCAGCGCGGCCGCGCTCATCGCGCCCATCGTCGCCCCTGGGTAGGCGAACGTCGCGACCTGATGGTCGAAACCCAACAGCGACATGACCATAGACCCGAAACCGTACGCCTTCCGCAGCGTGAGGTGCAGCTTCAGCGTGGTGGCCGCGGTCTGCGCGGCGAACATCCGCGCGCCGGCGCGCAGCACCCCGCTGCGCTCCGACCGGCTGCCGGGCAGCATGCCCGGGTTGTCGGCGAGGAAGACCAGGGGCAGGTGAAACGAGTCTGCGACCGTGATGAAATGCGCTGCCTTGTCCGCGGCGTCGGCGTCGATGGAGCCGGCCAGCACCGCAGGCTGGTTGGCCACCACCGCGACGGGATGCCCACCGAGGTGAGCGAGCGCGCAGATGATCGCCTTGCCGAACTGTGGCTGTACTTCGAACCAGTCCGGCCTGTCGAAGATCACGTCGAGGACGGCGCGCATGTCGTAGACGCGGCGGTTGTCACGCGAGACGATGTCGAGCAGCTCGGGCGTGGGCCGCGGGGCGGCTGCCTCGCCCGGCGACTGCGAAGGCGGGTACGACCATGCGCTCGGCGGGAAATACGAGAGGTACCGCCGGATGTCGTCGAGCACGGCCTCGTCGTCCTCGGCGACGTTGTGGATCACCCCACTGGGCAGGGCGACGTCGGGACCACCAAGGTCTTCCTTCGAAATATCCTCTCCGGTCGACTCTTTGACGACGGGAGGGCCGGCGGTGAAGATGGCTCCCTGCCGGCTCATGATCCGGAAGTCGCATACCGGCGCCACCAGGGCGCCATGTCCGGCCGACGGACCGAGCACCCCGGCCACGGTCGGGACCCGGCCCGAGCACTGCGTCTGGGCGAGCAGGTCGGTCGGGGTGCGCCCGTAATGCCCGCCGGTAGGACGGAAGCCCGCGCCCTCGAGGAGCATCACCAGCGGAACCTTGTCCCGCAGCGCCATTTCGGCGATCCGGTACCGCTTCGAGTTGCCTCCGGGGCCGATGCTTCCGGCCAAGGTCGTGAAGTCTTCGGCGCCCAGCAGCACCGGCGAGCCGTTGATCTCACCCGAGCCGACGACGAGCCCGTCGGCCGCGACGTCGCCGCCGACGAGCGTTCCGAACTCGCGGAACGTCCCCGCGTCCAGCAGCCGCCCGATTCGGGCGCGCGCGTCGAGCTTGCCTTTGCGGTGGTGCTTGTCGAGCCGCTCCGGCCCGCCCATGCTCCACGCGTGCCGGCGGCGACGCTCGAGATCGTCGAGCGTTTCACCCCAGTCCTGGGCTTTCGTCATGCGTCTTTCCTACCTCGAAGTCGGATGTCATGGGAGATTTCGTCGCGCGCCTGCATCAGCAGGGTCACATACTGGATCGCTTACTGTAAAGTTACCCACATGGCTGACGCCTCCCGGCTCAAGATCGACGGGGGCATTCCCAATCGACTCGCTCGGGTGGCGGATGCGGCCGGTGCACTGGAACGAGACGGGTATGACGGGGGCTGGACCGCCGAAACCAGCCACGACCCCTTCCTGCCGCTGCTGCTGGCGGCCGAGCACACGTCCCGGATCGAGCTCGGCACCAATATCGCGGTGGCGTTCGCGCGCAGCCCGATGACCGTCGCCAACGTCGCCTGGGACCTCCAGGCGTACTCGAAGGGCCGGTTCATCCTCGGCCTGGGAACCCAGATCCAGGCCCACATCGAGAAGCGATTCGGTATGCCGTGGAGCCATCCGGCGCGGCGGATGCGCGAGTTCGTCGCTGCGCTGCACGCGATCTGGTCGGCGTGGAACGACGGCACCCCGCTGCGCTTCGAAGGCGACTTCTACACCCACAAGATCATGACCCCGATGTTCACGCCCGAACCGCAGCCCTATTCGGCGCCGAAGGTATTCCTCGCCGCCGTCGGTGAGGCGATGACCGAGACGTGCGGCGAGGTCGCCGACGGGCATCTGGGTCACCCCATGGTCTCCCGGCGTTACCTCGACGAGGTGACCATGCCGGCGTTGCAGCGCGGCATCGAGCGCGCCGGCCGCGACCGCTCGCAGGTCGAGGTGTCCTGCGAGGTGCTGGTCGCCACCGGCGACAACGACGCCGAGCTGGCTCGCGCCACGGCCGCCGTGCGCAAGCAGATCGCCTTCTATGGGTCGACCCCTGCGTACCGCCGAGTCCTCGACCTGCACGGCTGGGGTGATCTGCACACCGAATTGCACCGCCTGTCGCTGGAAGGGAAGTGGGACGCGATGGGCTCCCTGGTCGACGACGAGATGCTTTCGGCGTTCGCCGTGGTGGGTCCGGCGCAGACGGTCGCCGATGGCCTGCGGGCCCGCTGCGCCGGTCGGGTCGACCGGGTCCTGCCGATCTTTGCGACCGCTTCACCATCCTGTATCACCGCCGCACTGAAGGAGTTTCGCGAGTGAGCGTGCCGACCATAAACGAGTCCGCCAAGCTGTTGGCAGACCCGGTGGCCTACACCGACGAGCGACGGCTGCACGCCGCGCTCGCCCGGCTGCGCGCCGAGGCGCCCGTGTCGTGGGTCGAGGTGCCCAACTACCGGCCTTTCTGGGCCATCACCAGGCACGCCGACATCATGGACATCGAGCGTGACAACGCGTTGTTCACCAACTGGCCCCGCCCGGTGCTGACCACCGCAGAGGGCGACGAACTGCAGGCCGCGGCAGGGGTCCGCACGTTGATCCACCTCGACGACCCGCAACACCGGGTGGTGCGCGCGATCGGCTCGGACTGGTTTCGCCCAAAGGCGATGCGCGCGTTGAAGATGCGAGTCGACGAACTCGCCAAGATCTACGTCGACAAGATGCTGGCCGTGGGGCCGGAATGCGACTTCGTCCAGCAGGTCGCGGTGAACTACCCGCTCTATGTGATCATGTCGTTGCTGGGCATCCCTGAGGCCGACTTCGCCCGCATGCTCAAGCTCACCCAGGAGCTGTTCGGCAGCGACGACTCCGAATTCAAGCGTGGCAGCTCGAACGAGGATCAGATACCGGCGTTGCTGGACATGTTCGGCTACTTCAACGGTGTGACCGCCGCGCGCCGTGCCCAGCCAACCGAGGATCTCGCGTCAGCGATCGCCAACGCCCGCGTCGACGGCGAACCGTTGTCGGACATCGACACCGTGTCCTACTACCTGATCGTCGCCACCGCCGGTCACGACACGACCAGCGCGACCATCTCCGGTGGCCTGCACGCACTGATCGACAACCCCGACCAGCTCGAGCGCCTGCGCGACAACCTCGGCCTCATGCCGCTGGCCACCGAGGAGATGATCCGCTGGGTCACCCCGGTCAAGGAGTTCATGCGCACGGCCGGCAAGGACACCACGGTGCGTGGCGTGCCCATCGCCGCGGGTGATTCGTTGCTGCTGTCGTATGTGTCGGGCAATCGGGACGAGGACGTGTTCGACGGTCCGTTCCGTTTCGACGTCGGGCGCGAGCCCAACAAACATTTGGCGTTCGGCTACGGCGTGCACTTCTGCATGGGGGCGGCGCTCGCGCGGATGGAAGTCAACAGCTTCTTCTCCGAATTGCTGCCGCGGCTGAAGTCGATCGAGCTGACCGGCGAGCCGGAATTTACGGCGACCACGTTCGTGGGAGGGCTCAAACACCTGCCGGTTCGCTACTCCCTCGCGTGACGGCGACGGCGCCCCGCAGTTCCCGCATCGCCTCAGCGATCCGCTTAATTGTCGTGCTGCACAATTGTTGTCGGATCATCGACGAGGTCCTCGTGCGCTCCGTGTGAAGGATTGGGCAATGAATCGCAGGACGATTGTCATCACCGGCGCCAGCGACGGCATCGAGGCCGCGGCGGCCCGCCGTTTGCGGCGAGGCCGCGAGAACCTTGTGTTGGTGGGGCGCGCGGAAGGCAAGACCACCGCCGTGGCCACGGAGTTGGACGCCGACTATTTCGTCGCCGACTTCGCCGATCTCTCTCAGGTGCGAGCGCTGGCGGACAAGATCCGGTCGCAGTATCCACGCATCGATGTGTTGGCCAACAACGCCGGCGCGGTGTTCAGCAAGCTGCACAAGACAACCGACGGTCACGAGATCACCTATCAGGTCAACTATCTGGCGCCCTTCCTGCTCACCACGCGTCTGATCCAGGTCCTCGTCGACTCGCGTGCCACCGTCATCAACACCTCCAGCTCGTCACAGAAGCTGCTCCGCAACGTCGCCACAGCCGACTTCGAGACCACCGAGCGCCGCCGGCCCAGCGGCGCCTATGCGCTGGCAAAACTGGCGAACATTCTGTTCACCAAGGAACTGCACCGTCGCCATCACGCCGACGGCCTGTGCGCCGCGGTGGTCCATCCCGGATTCGTCAACACCAACATCGGTGCGTCCTCGGGGTCGCGATTCCTGACGATCATGCAGCGCACGCCGGTGATCCGGCTGATCAAGACCCCCGATCAGGGAGCCGAGCAGCTCGTCCGGCTGGTGTCGGGCGTACCCGGCGTCGATTGGGCACCGGGCGAATACTATGCGAACGGCAAGGTCGCCAAGTGCAATCGTGCGGCCCACAATCGGGTCCTTGCCCGCGAACTGTGGGAACGGAGTTTGGCCGCCACCGGGTAGGTCCTCGACCGGCTGCGCGCGCTCCTGGGAGGGCGCAAAAGTGTCCATCGGCGATCAATCCGGGGCCCAAAGGCCCTAGGAAGCGCGACACGTCGCCGTAAGCTCGAATCGGCAGTCTGACAGTCTGATTCAAGAGAGCACCGCATGCACCGTAGCGCTCATCATCCGGATTCCGCACTCCCGGTCGTCACGTTGGCGATCGAAGAACGCCATGGCAGGACATTCGCCAGGGCCGAGTTGGATTGGAAAGGATCGCATCTGGCCGCGACCGGCGTCGCCTACAGACATCCTTCGGACAACTGGCCGCGCGAATCGGGTCAGGGGCTGGCGACCGCACGTGCGCTGTCTGACTTGGCGAAACAGGTCACCGCTTTGTCCCCGGCCACCAGCTAAGCGAGTCCTCAAAGCGTGAAGTCGATGATGCCCCTGATGATGCTGCCGCTGCGTAGGTCGTCGTAGGCGTCGTTGATCTGGTCGAGGCGATAACGCCTGGTGATCATGTCGTCGAGCTGTAGTTGTCCGGTCCGGTAAAGCCCGGCCAGCCGGGCGATGTCCGCTCTCGGGTTGCACGAGCCGAATATGGTGCCGGCCAACGTTTTGTTCATCAGGATGAAGTCCTGCAGGTCGATCTTCACCGACCGGGTCAACTGCGAGGTCATGCCGGTGAGCACGCAGGTGCCGCCCTTGCGGGTGAGTTGCAACGCGTCGCGGACGTCGGCGGCGGTGATCAACGATGGCGAGACCACTACGGCGTCGGCCATGACGCCGTACGTCAGACCCCGCACCAGGTCCAGCGCCTCGGCGACCGTCGCGACGCCATGGGTCGCGCCGAACTGCAATGCCGATTTCTGTTTGAAGTCGACCGGGTCGACGGCGACGATGCGTGCCGCGCCGTTGATCCGGGCGCCCTGGATCGCGCCCGTCCCGATCCCGCCGGCGCCGATCACCACCACGGTGTCTCCCGCGCGCATGTTCGATCGGTTCGCGACCGAACCGTAGCCGGTCGGAATGGCGCACGAAAGTAGGGCGATCGGCACCAGGGGCATATCAGGCTCGACCTTCACGAGCGAATCCGTTGATACGACAGTGTGTTTCGCGAATGCGCCGACCTTGGCCAGGTGTCCCAGGGAGCGGCCGTCGGTCGTGTGGTGGCGGAAGGTGCCGTCGGTGGGCATGCCGGGGATCATGGTGCCGATGCCGACGTCGCACAGGTACTCCATGCCGGTCGCACACCAGCGGCACTGTCCGCAAACCGCCACGAACGACATCACTACATGGTCGCCGGGAGCGAAATCGGTGACGCCCGCGCCGACTTCGCGCACGATGCCGGAGCCTTCGTGGCCGCCGATCGTCGGGAACATGGTGGGCAGCCCCAGGGATCGCATCACTTCGTTGGGCGCGGACATGTCGCCGTTGAGGATGTGCTCGTCGGAATGGCACAAGCCGGCGGCCGCCATCTCGACCATGACCTCGCCGGCTTGCGGCGGGTCCAGCTCGAAGTCCTCGACGGACCATGGGCCGCCGACGTCGTGCAGGATCGCAGCGCGACTTCTCATGCGGCCGGGCTGAAGCTGACCGGAAGCTTGTTGGGTGAACGGAAGGTCAGGCCGACGATCTTGGATTCCTCGCCGGTCCCGTCGTCGGCGACGAACGTCAAATCGTTGACGCGGTCCAACAGGCTGTTCAGCATGACCCGCGTTTCGAGTCGCGCCAGGTGCATGCCGAGGCACATGTGGATGCCGCCGGCGAAGGCGATGTGGCCCCGGCGCGGCCGGCGAATGTCGAAGACGTCGGGATCGGTCCAGCGGGTCTCGTCCCGGTTGGCCGAGCCCATGCACATGTCGACCTGCGCGCCCGCGGGAATCGTCTTGCCGCCGATCTCGACGTCTTCGGTCGTGGTGCGCATGACCATGGTCAGTGGCGTCTCCACGCGCAGGCCTTCCTCGATGGCCGTCGGTATCAACGACCGGTCTTCGTAGACCGCGGCCAGCTGCTCGGGGTGCGTCAACAGCAGGTACAGCAGATTGCCCGACGAGCGGTAGGTGGTCTCCAGCCCGGCAGGCAGCAGCAGGCGCAGAAAGGCGATGATGGCCTCGTCGGTGAGCCTCTCGCCGTCGATCTCGGCGGCGACCAGGTCGCCGATGATGTCGTCGGTGCGCGTGCGGCGCCGCCGCTCGACCTGTTCCAGGAAGTAGCCGTGCAGTTCGGTCGCCGCGTTGAGCCCGGCGACGATGTCGGTGGGGATCGAGATGAGGTCGAGGGACAGGCGGCGGAACATGTCGAGGTCTTCCGGCGGCAACCCGAGCAGCGTCGAGATGATGCGGGTGGGAAACTCGAACGTGAGCGCTTTGACCAGGTCGGCGTGACCGTCGTTCTTGATCTCGTCGATCAACTGGTCGCAGACCGGCCCCACCACCGACGGCTCCCAGCGTTCCAGCGCAGTGGCGCGGAAGGCCTTGGCCACCAGGCTGCGGTGATCGTGGTGTTCCTTGCCGCCCATCGCCAGGATGGTGTGACCCATGACCAGGCCGATGGTTTTGTCGTAGGCGGCCGACGTGAAGACACGGTCGTCGCGGAAGGCCTGGAATACGCCGTCGTAGCCGAACAACACCCACTCGTCGCTGGGCCGCAGTTCCTCCGGCATCTGTTCGACGTCCATCAGGGCTCCATGCCAGACCGGATCGGTGCGCCGCATGTATTCGAAGAAGGGGTAGGGGCTGGTTTGCCCGGTGGTGTCGAGGGTGACGGGCCGGCCGTCGGATTCGGTGCGCAGCGTCATTGCCGCTCCTTCGAAAGGTGCTGGGGAATTTCGCTATCATAGTATAAATAGCAACCAAACCCAACGTCCGCGCCGGTCACTGCGGTGACGATGGTCTTCGCGCCTCTGCGCATCGCGCGGACCGGGCGGGTTCGACTCGCTGGCATCGGACTGGATTGTCCGAGAACACAACCGGGCGCTGGATGCGCAGTCGCAGCCGCATCAGCGCTATCCGGGGCGCGTCACACCGGGTTGAACTTGGTGATCAGCCAGTTGCCGTTGATCCGGTTCATGTGCACCAGCACACTGCTCAACGCCATCGACGGCTGAGGGTTGTCCTTGATGGTGGTGGTCTGGTCGACGAAGACCAGCACGACGGCCGAGTCGGGGTGCAGCTCGGACACCGCCGCACCCGTGACGTGAGCCGTCGTCTTCAGCGACTTCTGTTTGGCCGCCGGGGTGACGACCTGCTGGGTGAAATCGTTGTAGTAGTTCAGAAAGTCCCCGGCCAGGTGCGACCGAGCGTTGGCGAAGTCCTGGTCCAGCGAGTCGGACGAGTAGGAAAGGACCGCGACCGTACCGTCCGAAGCGGCGCCGGCCACCGTCGCCGCGACTCCGGAATTGGTTTGCTGGTCGGGCCGGTACTCCTTGAAGTACAGCCACGTCGCAACCCCGGCGGTGATCAGCAGGAGGGCGATCAGGATGACCGACACGGCCTTGCCGCCCCCGCGCACGCGCCGCAGGCCGCGTCGTACGCGCCCGACCGGCGCGGGTCGCTCCTCATCTTCTTCGGCATCTTCTTCGGCTTCTAGGGCGAACTCCTCTTCGGGGTCGTCGGCCGTCTCCTCCGGCGCCGCTTCGTCGACGTCGCTGAGGGCGTCGGGGTCAACCTCGTCGGGCGAGGGTACGGATGTCTCACGCAGGTCGTCAGTCACGCCACGTACTCAACTTTCGACATCTTGTACTGCCCATCGACGTCGGTAACGGTGACGCGCAGCCGCCAACTCTTGGGCGGTTCGTCCTTCCCGGGTGGGGAATTGGTGACGTGCGATGTCGCCGAGACGAGCACTACCGCGGAATCGTCGTTCATCGTTTCCACCGCGGCGGCGTTCACGGTGCCCTCGGTGATCGCTTTCGACTGCTCGACGACGGTGATGAAATCGTTGGCCTTCTGCTCGAAGTCTTCTTTGAACCTGCCGGTCGCGCTGTCGACCACACGCTGGAAGTCCTCTTTGGCCTTCGTGAAATCAAGCGAGATCATATACGTGACGCCCTGTTTGGCGCCGGCGGCGAACGCGGCCTCCCGCCTATGCTGCCGGGTGCTGTCACGGTGCTCCAGCACCATGTACGCGCTGAGGCCTGCCAACACGCAGATGAGAACCAGCGCGCCCACTTTCGACATCAAGGAGATCGACGGCAGCCGGCTCCGGGATCCGTCCGGCTCGAGTTCGTACTCCGGCTCCTCGGCTTCGTCGTACTCGTCGGCGCTGCCCTCGCCGTAATATTCGTCGTATTCCTCGGCGGCGGGCTCGTCGTGTTCCGCGCCGTATCCCTCGGAGTAGTAGTCGGTGGGTTCCACATCGGCGGCCGCAGCGGCCGCGTCGCCGTAATCCTCGGCGGCCTCGGCCAGGGTGAGAGCCTCGCGTCGCAGCCGGGCGGCGCGGGCGCGGGCGCGGGCCGCCGCCGCCATGGCCTCGGCCTCGGCGGCCTCGGCCTCCGCCTGCTCGATCATGGCCAACGCGTCGGCCTTGGACACGACCGGCTGCAGCGGCTCTTCGTGGTCGTCAGCCATCGTGCTCACCGCTGGTCGGTTTCATTATCGAGTGAACTCCGGTATCTCTTACCGTATTGGCCGTTGCTAATATCGGAGTCCCCAGCGAACCCCGACGAGGACCGATCAGGCGGATGATCCACCACCCAGACTGTCTCCCTTGCATCCTTCGCAGCTGCGATCGAATGCCCGATCGAACTCCGCCGGCGTCATGACCGCTGTCGACTCACCCGAAAAGATACTCTTCACCTCCACGACCCAAGCGTTTCTCCACAAAGAAGCGCCGTTGCGTCACGTCCGGGAACTGCACGCGGCCGGCCTGTCCTTCGACCCGGCGTGGTGGCGGCGCGCCGCGGAACTCGGCTGGACCGGCCTGCTCGTTCCGGAGGACCTCGGTGGCGGCAGCGTCTCGGACAGCGGCCTGGCGGACCTGGCCATGGTCGCCGAGCAGCTCGGCAGGACCGTGGCACCCGGTCCGCTGTATCCGGTCAGCGTCGTGCTGGCGGCGCTCGTCGACAGCGAGGGCGCGCAGGCGCACGCTGCGACCATCGAGTCGCTGATGTCGGGGGAGACGGTCGCGTCGTGGGCGGTGTGCGAGCCCGGCCGGGGCTGGACGCCGTTGGCCCCGTCGGTGACGGCCACCCGAACCGAGTCCGGCTACCGGCTCGACGGCGTCAAGGACCGCGTCGAGGCGGCCACCCAGAGCGCGCTGCTGCTGGTGACGGCGCGGTGCGGCCCGGACGCCGCCGAGATCCGCCAGTTCCTGGTGCCGACGGACGCGCCGGGTGTGCGTATCACCCCTCAGCAATCGGTAGACATGGTCAAGCAGTACGGCCGGGTGGAGCTCGACGGTGTGGTCGTGGAGCCGTCCGCCGCTGTCGGCACCGCGGGCGAAACCGCCGCGCTTGTTGCCCGGCAGGGCCAGATCGCCCAGGTGCTGCAGTGTGCGGAGGTGGTCGGCATCCTGGCGACAGTCTTCGACTTCACTGTCAGATGGGCCCTGGACCGGCACACGTTCGGTCGACCGCTCGCGTCCTACCAGGCGCTCAAGCACAAATTCGCCGACATGAAGCTGTGGCTGGAAGCCTGCCGTGCCACCACCGCCGCGGCGGTGGCCGACGTCGCCTACCGCTCACCCGCGGCCGGCCTGTCGGCCAGCATCGCCAAGTCCTACGTCGGTGAGATGGCCGGCCAGGTGGTCCAGGGCTGCGTGCAGATGCACGGCGGCATCGGCGTGACCTGGGAACACGACCTCCACCTGTACCTGCGCCGGGTTGCGTTGTACCGCTCGATGTTCGGCACGCCGGAAGAACACAACCTGTGCGTGTACGAATACGAGAAGTCGGGCCGCTGAGGCGAAATGACCGAAACCGTAGCACAATTCGCTGCCCGCGCACGGTCCTGGCTGGCCGACAACATGCCCGCCATCGATCCGCAGGCGCCGCCGCCCGCCCCTCGCGACGACGAACGATCCTGGAACAGGGCCCGGGAATTGCAAAAACGGCTCTACGAGGCGGGTTTCGCCGGCATCTGCTTCCCGCGCGAGTACGGCGGCCTGGGGCTGGACTACGAATACCAGCGGGCATTCGACGCGGAAACGCTGACCTACGAGATGCCGCTCATTCTCAACACCCCGACCTTCACCATCTGCTGTGCCACGTTGCTCGACACCGGCAGCGAAGAGCAGAAGAAGCAGCACATCGCCGCCGCGCTGCGCGGTGACGAAGTGCTGGTGCAGCTGTTGTCCGAACCCAGCGGCGGGTCCGATCTGGCCGGGGTCCTCACGCGGGCCGAGCGGCGCGGTGATCGCTGGGTGCTCAACGGCGCCAAGACCTGGAGCACCAGCGCGTTCGCCGCCGACTACGGACTGTGCCTGGCGCGCACCGACTGGAACGTGCCCAAGCACGAGGGCCTGACCATGTTTCTGGTGCCGATCGACCACCCCGGAATCACGTTGCGCCGCATCACCATGCTCAGCGGCTCCACCGAGTTCTGCGAGGAGTTCCTCGACGGGGTGGACGTCGGCGACGACGCGGTGGTCGGGGAGGTCAACGGCGGCTGGGCGGTGGCCTCCCGCCAGCTCTACCACGAGCGGCGCGCGGTCGGCCAGGGCTCGGAGTTCGCCAGCGGCAGCGGAAGCGAGGGCGGCAACGCGAATCCCGTTGACTACGTTGCCCTCGCCGAGAAGACGGGGCAGGCCGACGACCGGCGGGTCCAGGAGATGGCGGGCCGGGCTTTGGTGCGGCGCGCCGTCGCCGAGCAACTCATCGCCCACGTCTACCGCAGCGTCAGGGACGGTGACCTGCCGCCGACCGCGGGAACGCTGATCAGGCTGTTCCATGCCGAGACGGTGACGCTGGACGTCGATACGGCTCTGGCGATCGCGGGAAGTGCGGGCGTCGTCGGTGAGCGCGGCGACGGGCTGGAAACCGGGCTGCGCTACCTGTCCCGGCAGACGGTCGCGATCGGCGGCGGCACGACCGAGATGGCGCGCAACGTGATCGGCGAGCGCGTGCTGGGCTTCCCACGCGAATACGCCGCTGATCGCGGGGTGCCGTTCAATCAGGTGCGGCACGGGCAGACGCGTTAGGTGCGGTCCGCGCCTTCGACGGACACGGTGTCCGCGTCGCCATTGCCGACCGGCATCTGGACGAGGGAAAGCACGTGGTGCGCCGGGCTTCCTGGCGGGGCCACCAGCAGGCATTCGCCGCCCTGTCTGCGGGCGCGGTCCAGGGCGTCCGCCAGCGCACTCACGCCCGCCGAACCCAGGTGGGTCACCCCGGTCAGGTCGATCGTCAAAGGGGCGATGCCCGAACGGCTTTCGACCGCGATCTGACGATCGAGGGTCGGCGCACTGGTGGAGTCGACATCGCCGCTGACCACGATGCGGCCGTCCTCGGTGATCAGCGAGGCGAATTCGGACCCCGCGGCCTGCTGACGGGGTGCCCGGCCGATCATCGAGTCGGTCACGAACTTCGCCGGTCGCGTCAGCCGGTGCACCACGCTGGCCGTCGTGCCGGCGGGGTCGTGGGTGACCTGCGCATGGGTCACCAGGGCTTCGGCCATCGCGAGCCCGCGCCCCCGGCCCCTCTCGCCCTCCCGGTGGTCCTTCCACTGCCCCTGGTCGATCACCGACGCGTAGAGGTTGCCGTCACCGGCCAGCGAGGCCTCGACGACGATCCCGCCGGAGGTTTCGTCGGCGTACCCGTGTTCGACCGCGTTCTCGACGAATTCGGAGATCGCGTGCACGACGTCGCAGATGTCGTCGGAGTCGGCGCCGACCGCCGTCAGCCAGTCCCGGATGTGGGCACGAACCTCGCGCGCGGTGTGGATCGTCGCATCCAGCGCCAGGTGCAACGGCACCGGCGGAATACGCCGCTGCGCCGCAAGCAAAGTCACGTCGTCGCTGTACCCGGTGGAGCGCAACAGCAGTTCGAGGGTCTCCGAACAGATGCGGTCGACGGGGCGCTCCGCGGTTTCGATGACGAAACCGCCCTGGCCGCCGGCGATCCGTGCGGCCAATTCGGCGAATTCGGTCGTGCTGGCCCCCAGCGGCCGGCCGGGCCGTTCGATCAGCCCGTCGGTGTAGAGGAGCACCGCGTCGCCCACCGCGAGAACCTCGGTGCGCACCGGGAAACCGGTGCCGCTGCCGAAGGGGCCACCGCCGGACGGCTCCATGTAGCGGGCGGTTGCGCCGTGGCTCACCAGCAGGGGCGGCGGGTGGCCGGCGGTGCAGTAGTCGAATCGGCCCGTGGCGAAGTCCAGCGAACCGACGCACACGGTGGCCGATTTGGATCCGGGTACGTGTTCGTGGAAGCGGTCGACCGCCTCGAGCGCCTCGGAAATCGGTTGTCCCGCCAAGATCTGCATCCGCAAAGCCGTGCGCAATTGCGACATCACCGCCGCAGCTTCAACCCCGTGGCCGACGACGTCGCCGACGATGAGGACCACACGCTCGCCGAGCGCGATCGCGTCGAACCAGTCGCCGCCGGCGGCGGTGTCCTCCGCGGCGACCAGATACTCCGCGGTGATATCGGCCCCGGGGACGACGGGCACCGACGGCGCCAGCAAAGCCTGCTGCATGACCGTCGCGGAATCGCGCACGTTGCGGTATTTCTCGGAAAGCTCCTCCAACCGCCTTTCGGCGGCCTGCCGCCCCCGCACCCGGTCGGTGACGTCGTCGAAAAGTAACTGGACGCCTTCGACCGAGCCGTCCTCCGCACGGCGTGGAGTCACGACGAAGTCGAAGAACCTCTCCTGAATGCCCGAGCCGTCGTAGTCGGCCTGCAGTCGCCACTCGGTGCCGGTCTGTGCCTGGCCCGTTTGATAAACGCGGTCGAACATCTCGTAGATCTGCTGGCTGGTGAGCTCGGGATAGATCTCGCGCGCGGGCTGGCCGATCGAAGCTCGCGTCGGACTGAATGCGCGGTAGGCGGCGTTGACAGCAATGAACCGGTGGTCGGGCCCTTCCAGGCCGACCAGCATCGCGGGGACGTTCTCGAAGATCCGGCGCGCGTCCTGCGCCGTACCGACGTATCGGTCCCAGTCCTTGCCGGCCACCATTCGGCCGAACCTCCTTAGGAGTCTTCCCGAGCAGAGTCACATCACCCGACCGAATACACCGTCGTATCCGACTCGCCGGAGAACCGGAATTCACATTATCAATGAGTGTCCAGTGTGCGATGAAAGGAGGCAGGATCGACCGCTACGCCGCCCTCGGCGGCGCGGGGGCGCCGTTTGCGGGTCTGGTCGTAAAGCGTGGCGCCGCGCTCATTTCGCCCCCATCCTGATGTCTCTTGCCGCGGGTACCCCCGACCATTCCGGCTACACGCGCGTGCGTTCCACGGTCGGAGTAGGGACGCGGCTATCGCAGCGAATCGCCAGGAAACAATCGGAGTTTCGTCAGGTTAGCTCGGGTCGGCAGGGGAACCCGAAGCTCGTCAACAAGCCGCTGCCGGCGCGAGTCAGCGGCCCGCAGGATGGCGATCACAACAGCTCCACGTCGGAGGTGCTGCGTGGCAATAGATTTCGGAGTACTCCCGCCGGAGGTCAACTCGGCTCGCATGTACACCGGCCCCGGGTCCGGCCCGATGCTGGCCGCGGCGGCGGCCTGGGATGAGCTGGCCACGGAATTGCACGCCGCGGCGGCGTCCTACTCCTCGGTGATTTCAGGGTTGACGGTCGGCTGGCGCGGCCCCGCCTCGGCGACGATGGCGGCCGCGGCCACACCGTACCGGGCATGGATCACCGCCACCGCCGGTCAGGCCGAGCAGACGGCCAACCAGGCCAGGGCAGCGGCGGCCGCATTCGAGACCGCCTTCGCGGCAACGGTTCCGCCCGGAGCGGTCGCGGCCAACCGCGCACGTTTGCTCGCGCTCGTTGCGACGAACTTCTTCGGGCAGAACACTCCGGCGATCATGGCCACCCAGGCGGAGTACATCGAGATGTGGGCCCAGGATGCGGCGGCGATGTACGGCTACGCCGGCTCGTCGGCGACCGCCTCACAGGTGATGCCGTTCAATGCGCCACCGCAAACCACGAATCCGGCCGCGGCCACGGGCCAGGCGGGCGCCGTGTCGCAGGCCACGGCCACGGCGACCGGCGCGCAGACACAGGCCCTTCCGCAGCTGATGGCCACGGTGCCTTCGTCGTTGCAGCAGCTGGCTACTCCGGCCGCGACGGCGGCCGCGGCGGACCCGTCGGCTCCGTCGTCGCTCGCGACCTCGACGAACACCCTCATCAGCCTGATCACAGGACCGTCATCGCCGTTGTCGTTGTTCACCGTTCCCGGTGTGCCATTCCTGTTCGGGATCCAGAGTTACCTGTTGCCCCAGGCCGGGCTCAACGCGGCCAGCGCGGCGAGCAAAGCCGCGGCTGCCGCGGGCAGCAGCGGGTTGGCAGCCCTGAGTTCGAATACAAGCACCCTGGGCTCGGCGGTGTCGGCGGGAGTCGGCCGCGCGGGTTTGATCGGGGGATTGTCCGTACCGCAAGGCTGGGCGATGGCCGCCCCGGCGGTCAAGCCGGTCGCCGCGGTGTTCGCCGACGGCGGACCGGCCGGCGTCCCGGCGGCGATCGCGGCACCGGGCGAGGGCCCGCTGTTCGGCAACATGGCGCTGTCGAGTCTTGCGGGGCGGGCGATGCTCGGCGGGGGCGCAACCGCTGCCCGGACGACAGGTGCGGCCGAGGCGACCGCGGCGGGCCAGGCCAGCGGTCCCGTCAACATCTTCATCGTTCCGGCGGTTCCGCAGTGAGCGCCGACGCGGAAATCGGCCTGCGCCGCCCCGACTCGTGTCGTCGCCGCATCCGGCGAATGGCAGAGACGGCCGACACGTTCACCGGGGCGCGTCGCGCCGCGCCCGTCGAAGCCAGTGCGGCGACCTGAGGAGCAGTGCGGTGTACTTCGGATTACTACCCCCAGAGGTCAACTCCGGCCGGATGTATGCCGGTCCGGGTTCGGCGTCGATGCTGACCGCCGCGCAGGCGTGGGACGCCCTGGCGGCTCAACTGCACGCCACAGCGGCGTCGTATGCCTCGGTGATCTCGGGTCTCACCACGGCGTGGCAAGGCCCTTCGTCGATCGCCATGGCGGGCGCGGCCGCGCCCTACCTCGCGTGGATGAGCGCCACGGCCGCACAAGCAGAACAGACCGCGGCTCAGGCGCGGGCCGCCGCGGTGGCGTACGAGACGGCATTCGCGGCGACAGTGCCGCCGGCGGTGGTCGCGGCGAACCGCAGCGAACTGGTGTCGTTGGTGGCCACGAACCTCTTCGGGCAGAACACACCCGCCATTGCGGCCAACGAGGCCCAGTACAGCAGGATGTGGGCCCAAGATGCGACGGCGATGGACAGCTACGCCGGTCAATCCGCCGCAGCCACGACGGTGACACCGTTCGCCGCGCCGGCCGCCACCGCGGACCCCGCGGGACTGGTCGGTCAATTGGCGACGATCGCGACGACCTATGTCACCCAGGCGCTCAGCACCGCCCAGGCGCAGATTTCGAGCCTGTTCAGCGCGATACCCACCGCCCTGCAAAGCTTTGCGACGATTGTCACCGGGCCAAGCCCGATTTCGGGGCTCCTCACGGCCGCCCAGGATTTCGCCGGCTTACAGAGCATCAATTCCCTCACCGGCGACCTGGAAGTGATTCCCAAAGTCATCCTGCCGGTGAACGACATCTTCATCTCCACGATCATGGGCCTGGTGATCGAGGCGAAGTATTTCGGCGGCCTGGCGAGCGCGGGCGCCGGGGCCGCCGCGGCAGGCAGCGGCTCGGTCCTGGCGGCGGGGCTGGGCTCGGGGGTGAACCTGGCGAGTTCGGCGCTGGGCGGGTCGGTGGCCGCCGGCGCCGGCCACGCCGGCTTGGTGGGCGCGATGTCGGTTCCGCCGAGCTGGGCGACCGCCACTCCGGCGATCAGAACGGTCGCCTCCGTCCTGTCCGGTACGGGTGCGAACGCCGTGCCCGCGGGCGCCGTGAGCGAGGGGACGCTGCTCAGCGGGGTGGCCGTGGCAGGCATGGCCGGAACCGCCCTGGGCGCCGCCGGCTCGCGTGCCATCGGTGGTGCCGGTGCCCGGCTCCGGTCGACCTCACTGAAAGACGGCACGTCCACAGACGGCGAGTCGTCACCGGGTGACCTCCAGCGAATCGTTGCGGAAATGGCTGACAAACCCGACGCCGTTCAACACTGGCATACCGATTCGGCGCAGCTCGACGCCCTCATCGCGAAGCTCAGGACCAAACCGGGCATCCATGCGGTGCACTTGACCGATGGTGATGCGAGCAGCGTAGCCCTGCCGAAGTCGGTTTCCTGAGCTTACGGGGGGCAGTGCGGCACAACCCTCCAATTGAATCAGAAGACCCTCCAATTGAATCAAAAGCCAAGCAGTGCAACCGTTATGGCGTTCGCGCCGGGTGGGTCGAGGATGCAGGCGTGAGACGGCGACTGTCGATTGGTGGCGCCGCGTCGTGTACGCCTCTGGACCGCGCGTCGTGTCCTATGCTAAGAATGACGACGAGTGTCATGTTCTCTGTGCCTGCTTGCGCAACTCTTCGCGGCCCCGGTGCCGCGTAAACCGCCGTATGCCCATGAACTCCAACAGCGTCGGACGTCGAGCTGAGGTAAACGGCCGCGCGACTTCGCATCTCGGTGGCGTGCCGACGACCCCTGCGCTGCTCCTGCCGACCCGCGCCGGGCACAACACAGGCCACCGGTGCCGCCATCGATGCGGTGCGGATCGCAACGGGCGACTCTCGGGATATATGCAACGCCGCAGGCATCGGCCCTGGCGCAGTCGCGGGTCCTAGCCGACGTCTCATCGTTCGCGGACACGATGTTCGCCGACGGCGACGGATCGTGTAACGGTGATTTGCCGAGATGTGTTGAGCTGCATGATATTCCGCGAGCCAGCGGCGGTGATCGAGTCCGTATTCCGGTTCGGCTCGAGGGGCGGCGGTACCTATTCCGCCGTCGCCGCCCGGAGCTGAGGAGACGAGCCAGTGACTTTCATGCAAATCAGAAGCGCCGATCAGGTCGGGGCGGTGAGCTATTAATGCATTGGACCGAGGTTGTCGCCATCGAGAGGCGGTTGCGGATAAAGCCGGGGGGCCGACTGGCCGTCGTCAACGGACCGCCGGAGAGCGACTCCATGTTTCCGATGGCCAGCGGCGTCGACCCCGATTCGGCAAGTGCCGTAATCGGTTTCGCGGCATGTCGGGAGGACCTAGGCCTGCTCGACGCGGTCTATGCGGCCGCGCACACGGCGGCAAAGGTCGCTTGGGTCGGTTACCCCAACCCCGGCCGGATGGTCAGCGACGTACATCGAGACTGGGTTGCCGGTGCGGTGCGCAGATTCGGTGTGGAGCCGGTCAGACACGTGTCAGTCGACCACAATTGGTCAGCGGTGCTGCTGCATCCGGCGGGCAGCAGCACTCCGTCACAGCGCTGAATAGTGTCGCGTCAAATGGGCATGCTGCGGGTACGTCCGCATCGGGGCGTCGGTCTATCCGACGCGATAGCAAAGGAGCAACCATATGAGTGAGCCGGATGCGATCGTGCAGGATCTGCGCGATCTCCTCGATAAGGAAGAGAAACTGGCCGGTTCGCTGACGCGCTCGCTGGTAGCGGCTCGCCGAAAAGCCGAGAGGGAACTGAGCGCCGATTTGTTCGCGGCGCTCGATTGGCCCGAGACCCTCGGTCAGTACGAAAACTACCTGCGGGGCTTCATCAGATGGATGCCCCGGCAATCCAATGCAAAGGCCTGGCAGGGCCTTGAACCGCAGGAGCGGCATGCTAAGGAGGTCAGCGACAGGGTCGCCCACTTCTTCTTCCTGGTCGACCAGGACGTCGATGACGGTGCGCCGCAGGACAATGAGGTCTTTCGCGCTTGGATGACCGACTTCACGCGGCGCTGGGGCAGTTTCCTGGACACACCGGAATCATTCAGCCGGGAAATCCTGCAGTCCTTCATCGACTACGCGCCGGAATACCGCGTCTTCGAATCGCTGGTCGAAGGCTCGCCGAACGAGCCGAGCGGCTGGCTAACGTTCAACCAGTTCTTCGGGCGCCGCCTCAACGGGGGGCTACGGCCGATCGCCGAACCCGGCAGCAACCTGGTGGCCACTTCGCCGGCCGATTGCGTCTTCCAGCACGCCTACGACATCGACGACGACTCCAACATTCCCGCCACCTCGATCAAGAACACGCACAAGTACGGCAACATCAAGCAGCTGCTCGAGGGCAGTCAATACAGCGAAAGCTTCGCGCGCGGCACCTTCGTCCACTACATGCTCCAGCCGTCGTCTTATCACCGCTACCACCTGCCGGTATCGGGTCTTGTCAAGGAATGCTTCCGGCTCAGCGGAACGGTTTACATGCATGTCGACGTCAAGGACAGCCAGTTCGTCTCCAGCGACAGCACGACCACCGGCTTCGAATTCACCCAGAACCGAGGTGTTGTGACAATCGATACCGCCGCATCGACCGGTGGTGACATCGGGATCGTCGCCGTGGTCCCGGTCGGGATGGCGCATGTGTCGTCGGTGACGCTGACGGCGGTCGACGGCACGCACATGGCCAAAGGCGAAGAGTTCGGCTACTTCCAATTCGGCGGCTCCGACATCATCGTCCTATTCCAGGAGGGCGCCGATGCGCAGATCGATGACAGCGGCGATTACCGGCTGTTCGGCACGCCCATAGCCCGCTGCAAACCCCTGAAGAGTTGATACGCTCAATTGCCCTGAGCATCAGGACATTACAGTGCGGGCAGACCAGGGGTCACTGACGAGATGCGCCGCAAACATCTCCTATGACAATTGTTTGTCGGGGTGAACGACGGGCATCCGGTCACCATGTCGCACTCGCACGACCTGTGGACCTTCCTGGTGTTCTACGTCGGGTTCGCGATCCTGACCTGGGCCGTGTACGTGCGCGGCAAGTAGTCACCACGGTGACCGAAGGTATGGTGCGGATACCAATTGGCGTGCTCTCCGACGGGTGATGGTGATGAGGGATCTGCTACTGCAATTCTTCGACGGCTGGCGACCGGCCGCCTACGCCGCTGTGAAGGCGTTTGCGTTATTCGTCACCGCCGCAACGGCATTCCGGCTCACGCTACGGCGAACTATCGCCGAGTTCACGCCGTTCGACTGGGTGACCGGCGTGGCGGTCGGCGCAATAGTGGGACGTACCGCCACGGCCCCCCACACGTCGTGGTTCACCGGCGCCGCCGCGCTGGTGGCGTTGATCGCCGCGCACGACATAGTCGCTCGCCTGCGCTACTTCCCCTGGGTGCGGCGGCTGGTCGACCCGCCGGTGCGGGTGCTCATCCGGGACGGCGAACTCGACGTAACGAACCTGAAGCGCTGCAGGCTCACTCGAGAGGATCTCGACGCGATCCTGCGCCAGCACGGTCACCTGACGCCTGCGAGCGTGCGCCTGGCGCTGTTCGAGACCAAAGGCGTGGTATCCGTCCTCGCCGATGCGCAAGCGCCCGCGACGGCGAACCCCGCTGACCCGTGCGACCGTTCAGCGGGGGATGCCGCCGGCGGTTGATCAGGCCGAGACGGGCTTCTTGGCCGGTGCCGAGACCTTCATCAGCTTCATCAGGTTGCCGCCCATGATCTTGGCGACGTCCTGCTCGTCGAAGTCGGTGAGCTCGTCTACAAAGGAGATCGGGTCCTTCAGGCCTTCGGGGTGCGGCCAGTCCGAGCCGAACAACACCCGGTCGGTGCCGACCATCTTGACGATCTCGGTGAACCGGTCCTCCCAGAACGGGGTGATGTAGACGCAGCGCTTGAACGCCTCCACCGGGTCCTCGCTGAAGGCCTGCGGCATCTTCTTGTACACGCCCTTGAGGCCCCTGAACAGGTCCGGCACCCAGTCGGCGCCGTTCTCGATCGACAGGATCCGCAGCTCCGGGTTGCGGGACAGCGCGCCGTGGCACACCAGCGCGCCCATCGCGTCCAGGATCGGGCGGTGCCCCATCACAAAGCTGCGGAACGGGGTGGGCTTGAACGGCAGGAACTCGTCGCCGGGCTCCCATACGTTCGCGAACTCGGCATAGCCGCTGTCCGAGGCGTGCATCGACACCGGGATCTCGGCCCTGATGCAGGCCTGCCAGAACGGGTCGAACTCCTCGAGGCCGAACGACCGGCTGCCCTTGAAGCCGGGCACCGGGGCCGGGCGCACGAGCACAGTGCGGGCGCCGCGCTCCAGACACCACTCGAGCTCCTCGAGGGCACGCTCGACGATCGGCAGGGTGATCACCGGGGTGGCGAAGATGCGGTCTTGGTAGTTGAACGACCACTGCTCGTACATCCACTGGTTGAGCGCGTGAATGACGTCGTGGGTCATCTCCGGGTCGTCCTTCATGCGCTCTTCGACCAGGCTGGCCAGCGTGGGGAACATCAGCGCGTAGTCGATGCCGAGTTCGTCCATCACCTCCAGGCGCGCGGCCGGTTCGCGGAAGGCGGGGATGGCCTTCATCGGCTCACCGAGGATCTCGCGGTAGCTCTTGCCCTGGGCGCCGTTGCGGAAGTAGTCCTCCTGGGCGCCCGGCCTGGCGACCACCTCGAAGGTGGGGTTGGGGATGTACTCGCTGATGTGGCCGCGAACCACGATCTTGGTGCGGCCGCGGACCTGAACGTAGTCGATGACGCGCTTGCGGTTCTCCGGCAGGAACTTGGTCAGCGCCTCCTGCGGCTCGTACATGTGGTTGTCGGCGTCGAACACGGGGAAGGAAAGCTCGCGAGACGGCATGGCGATCTCCTTGAGGTCTTGATTCTCGCTGGGTGGTAATGACGTTACCACTTCTGCGCAACCAGGTGTACGGCGCGCGCTAAGCCTCTGGCTGGACGCCGAGCGTCGGCGTCTCTCCGTCGATGACAGCGAAGTTCACCGTGGCCGTCGCGACGAGCTCGTCGCCGGCGTCGCCGTAGATATCGACCTGCATCACCATCGCGCGCCGACCGGATCGCAGCATCCGGGGCACCGCGAACGCCGAGCCCTGCCGGATGGGCCGCAGGTACCGGATGAACAGGTCGGCGGTGGTCATGGTGGTGCCCGGCTTCAGGTGGCCGAGCCCGAACTGTCCGCCCGCCACGTCCACGAGCGTCGCGATCAGGCCGCCCTGCAGCGCGCCGGAGGTGTTGACCACCTGAGGGCTGACCGGCATCGTCATGGCGAACTCGCCCCCGCGGGCGCCGGCCCGCATCCCGATCTGGCCGAACAATTCCGCCAGCGAGGGCGGCGCGGATTCGTCGGCGGCGTCACGGACGCCCAGGGCTCGGCTGCAGAAGTCGTACAGCTGGCCGGCGTCGACCGGCGTTCCGTTCAATTCCGCACCCAGCCAATGCAATCGCGGCGCGCCCATCATCGTCTGCATGACAATGGCGGCCGCCGCTCCGACGTCCAACCCAGGATCGAAGACGCCCTCGGTGATGCCCTGGCCGACGATGTCGCGAACCAGCCGGTGCAGGGGGGAGAGGACCCGAGCGTATTCGCGCGGACGCGTCTCTGCCAGGTGCTGGTTGTACAGCGTCAGCGCCCGGTTGAGGCTGTCCTGGGTGCTCGATTCCGGCTGCTGGCTGATGCGGTCGACCAGCAGCTTCAGCGCCGCGGTGCCGTCCATGCCGGCGGTCTCGGCGCGCCAGGTCTGTACCGACTGTGCGATGGTTCGGTCGAACAGCGCCAGCAGCAACTCATCCTTGCTGCTGAAGTGTTGATAGAAGGCGCGCAGCGAGGTCTTGGAGCGCGCCACCACCTCCTGCACGGTGAAGTCTGTGCGACCGGTTTCGCCCAGGATCGCCACCGCCGTCTTGATGAATCGATCGCCGCGCGTCACCTCGACGTCGGCGTCGGTCGCGTCGCCAGACGAACCGCCACGCATACCGCCTCCTGCGCTGCCCCGGGACTTTGAGAATGACGTTACCGCATCCGGGCGGTCGCGCCCGGCGACCGGGACCCGGCGTCGCGCTCGGGTGTGCAGGATCGACGGGTGCAGCGGCCGCCCAGCCCGTATTGACGATGCCCGGGCGTTACCCGCCCCTGGCGGTGATCAGCGCCGAGCGGTTCACCTTGGTCGCCGCGGTGCGCGGGATCGCGTCGACGAACTCGACCGTCTTGGGCGCCTTGTAGTGAGCCAGCCGGGACTTCGCGTAGTCGATCACCTGCTGCTCGGCGAGCACCGCGCCGTCCGCGAGCTGAATCACCGCGTGCACCCGGCGTCCCCACTGCGCGTCGGCGAGCCCGATGACCACGACGTCGGCGATGTCGGGATGGCCCGCGAGGGCGGACTCCACCTCGGCCGGGAAGACGTTGGCGCCGCCTGTGACGATCATGTCCACGCGGCGGTCGACGATGTAGAGGTAGCCGTCCTCGTCCAGATAGCCGATGTCGCCGGCCGAGCGGAATCCATCGTCTGTCGACGGCAGCGGTGGGGATCCGCCCAGGTAGCGGTAACCGGCGCTCATGGGCGCCCGCAGATACACATCCCCGTGTTCGCCCGCGCCCAAGGGCTTTCCGGCGGCGTCCAGGATCCGGATCTCGGTGTCGCGGAAGCCACGCCCGACGCTGCCCGGGTGTTTGAGCCACTCGTCGCCGCGCAGCGCCGTGAGGCCGAGATTCTCGGTCATGCCGTACGCCGTCACGATCTTTTCGGGGCCGAGCAGCTCGAACCAGGTGTGGTAGAGCGCCGGTGGCATCACGGCGGCGCCCTGCAGGACGAAGGCGATGCTGGACAAGTCGCGCTCGCGGACATCGGGGCGTGCCGCGATGCGCGCCAGCATCGTGGGCGTCGCGGTGAAGTTGGTGATCCGGAAACGTTCGATAACATCGAGAGCCAGTGCCGCGTCGAACTTTTCGAGTATCACCAGATGGTCGCCGCCGAGCAGCATGAGGAAGGTGGCGAAGCCGTTGGTGTGATACATCGGCGCCGGCACCATGATGGTCTGGGGTTGCGCCACCGGCGCCCAGTTCGTCATGAACGGCTCACTGTGCTGAGGCGTCCACAGCGAGGGGGCAAGGTTCAGGATCACCTTGGGCACGCCGGTCGAGCCGCTGCTGCAGATTCCGTTCGCGGTGGGAGAGACGGCCGCAGGCAACGGGGCCGCCGATTCCCCGGCCGCACGTGCGTCCAGTCTCCAGCGGCTGTCTTCGTCGACGACGACGGCCGGGTCGATGACGGCGCGGACCCGCCCCCGCTCCCATTCGGGCAGGTCCCAATGCATCGGAACCGGGACCGCGCCGATCTTCCAGCAGCCAAGGGTCGCCAGGACCAAATGCACCGAATTCGGAGTCGCAAGTGCGACAAGAGATCCCGTTTCCGCGCCGTGGGCCGCCAGCGCGCGTCCCCACTGGTTGGCGCGGGCGTCGAGTTCGGCGAAGGTCAGCGACTGCGCGCCGCCATCGAGCGCCACGACGGTCACCCCCGGCTGGTCGCCGCGTTGCTCGCCAAGCTCGGCCAGCCTCACCCCGAACGCGATCCCGTCCTCGAGCGGGTTCGGGACCGCTTTGGGCGCCAGGGGCTCGGTGCTCACGCGGATACCGGCCCCGAGAACAGCGTCTCGAGGTTGCCGTCGCGGACGTCGGGCACCAGGCGCAGGGCCAGCGCGTCGCCGCCGAGCGGCAGCCGTAACAGCGGCTGGGTGTGCCGGTCGAGCACGCTGACGTCGGACTCGTCGCAGAAGCCCAGGGCGCCGAGCAACTGGTGAGCGGTGCGCAGCACCTGCCGTCCGGTGTCAACGGCCTTGAGCCGCAACACGATTGCGTCCGCCGAGCGAACCTGCATGGGCAGCGATTCCGGTCGGCAGACGGTGTACTTGGCCAGTTCGTGGAGTCCTCGCACCGCGACGGCGGCCTCCGCGACGGCGAAGCGGACGGCCTGGAAGTCCGCGAGCGGCTTGCCGAACTGGACGCGGGCGCGCACGTGGCTGGTGACGATCTTCAGTGCCTGTTGCACCGCCCCGAGAATCCGCCACGATCCCAGCACGAGATGAAGGTTAACGTCAGCGGCCGGCACGGTTCCATCGGGTGCGCCCAGGGTGGCTGGAACGAGGAACGGCCCCAGCTTGGCACCCGTGCGCTGCCCGGGCTGCGGGCGGTAGCGGGTGCCGTCGAGGTCCGCGGCGACCCATTCGCCGGGCAGGTCGCCATGGTCGATCCGCGGCGAATCGGGATTGACCAGGCTCAGGCGCGCGCCGTCGATCGCCAGCAGTTCCTCGACCAGCGGGTAGGGCAGCGCGTTCGCCCCGGCGGCCTGGCAGAGCACCGCGGCGGCCAGCAGGTCGTCGAAGCAAGAACGGACGCCGAGCTCGAAGGCGCCGACGTCGCGCAGGGCGGTGCGCGCCGTGTCCCGGACGCTCGCGTCGGTCTCGGCGCGCAGCGCCGCGGGTGGTCCGCCCAACCGGGCGAGTCGCTTGGCGGCGACGGCGGCGAAGTCGCTGATGTCTTCCGGCAGGGTGGTTTTCACCGGTGCTCTCCTAAGACGTCCCGCGCCACGAGCATCTTCTGGACCTCGATGGTTCCCGATGCCACGGTGGCTGCTTGTGCGTAGCGCCAATGGTCTTCGATCGCGCCGTGCAGCGGCGCGGTGGTGCCGGAGTCCAGCGCGGCGGGGCCGAGCACGTCGAACAGCAATTCGGCGGCCTGCTGGTCGCACGTGGTGGTGGCGATGCGCGCGGCGCTGGCCGCCGCACCCGCGGCGGGATCGTCCTGCAGCGAGACCGCGCGGTAGGCGAGGAGTCTCGCCACTCGCAAGTCGACCAGCGTCCGCGCCCAGCGGGTGCGGATAGTCTCGGGCAGCGTGTCCCAGTCGTCGCCGAGTTGGGTGCGCATTCGCTCGAGCAGCGATTCGCAGCGCGCGTAGCGGGCGATGCCGACGCGCTCGAACGCCAGCGCCTCACGCATCACCCGCCAGCCGTCGCCCGGCTCGCCGAGGACATCGCCGGCAAACGCCTGCACCCCGTCGAGGAACATCTCGTTCAGGTGGTGCGGCCCCAGCATCGACGGGATCGGCCGGACGGTGAACCCCGGGCGGTCCATGGGAATCAGAAACAGGGTGAGCCGCTTGGCCTTCGGCGCGGCCGGATCGGTGCAGGCGGCCAGCACACACCACGACGCCATCAGCGCGTAGGACGTCCACACCTTCTGCCCGGTGATGCGCCAGCCGTCCCCGTCGGGCACGGCGCGGGTGCGCAGGGACACCAGGTCGGTTCCGGCTTCCGGTTCGGAGAAGCCCTGGCACCAAATCACATCTCCGGACGCGATGGCCGCCAGATGTTTGGCCTTCTGCTCTTCGGTCCCGTAGCGCATCAGCGCCGGGCCGACCCAGTTGATCCCCATGTACTGCGGGCCGCGCGGCTCGTGTTGGGCCCACATCTCTTCGCGCAACACCGTCTGCTGCCAGACCGACCCGCCTCCGCCGCCATGCTCTTTCGGCCAGGCCAGCGCCAGCAGCCCCTCGGCGGCCAGCAGCTTGCAGAACGTCTCGGTGGTGGCGAGGTCCTGCGGGTTCTCGGTGCACGCTCCGAGGAAGTCGGCGGGGATGTGGTGAGAAACCAACTCCCGCAGATGTTGTCGCAGCTGCGCGGCGTCGTCGCCGAGGTCGTAGTCCATGGTTGCTATCCCTTCGGCAGCCCGAGCAGCCGCTCGGCGATGATGTTGCGCTGAACCTCGGAGGTTCCGCCGTAGATGGTGGCCGCCAGCGCGTCCTGGCGTTCGAACAGCAGGTCCGGGTCGCTCGCCGACCGCGGTCCGGCGGCGGCGGCCGACAGCTCCCAAACCCGTTGCAGGGTAGTCGATCCGAGGAGTTTCATGGTGTCGGCTTCCGGGCTGGGGCGTCCCGCCAGTTGGTTGCCCAGGGAGCGGTACCCGGTGGCGCGCAGGGCCTCGGCGTCGGCGAGCAGCGAACCGAGCTCGGTGTAGATGTCGGGGTCGGCGGCCCCGCGCATCGAATCGAGGCCGCGCTTGACTTCGACCCAGTTCATGATCCAGATCATCTGGCGTTCGTGCTGCAGCGACGACATCGCGACGTTCCACCCACCGTGCAGGGGGCCGAGCAGGTTCTTCACCGGCACCGCGACGTCGTCGAGGAAGACTTCGCAGAAGGTCTCGTCGGAGATCGACGCCATGCGGATGGGCTCGATGCTCACGCCGGGCGCCTGAAGGTCGAGGATCAGGCACGAGATCCCGCGGTGCTTCGGCGCCTCCGGATCGGTACGGGCGTAAAGGGTGCACCATCGCGACAGGTGCGCCTGCGTTGTCCAGATCTTGTGCCCGCTGACCCGGAAGCTGCCGCCAAAGCGTTCGGCGCGGGTGCGCAGGCCGGCGAAATCGGACCCGGCTTCCGGCTCGGACATGCCCAGCGCCCACCACTCGTCGCCGCGCAGCAGGGGCACGAGCAGGCGGTCGACCTGTTCGGGCGTGCCGAATTGGCGGATGCCGGGCGCCGCCACGTTGGGGCCGGCGATATTGGGCAGCTTCGGGGCGGACCGCATCGCGGCCTCGAGGCGCACTTCCATCGCGTCGCGCAGGCCTAGCGACCGGCCCCCGTGCTCGCGCGGCCACGTCGGCTGGATCCAGCCTGCCTCGAAGGCGGCGCGCTGATAGTCGCGCCGCAACGTCAGGTCCCAGCGGTACCGGCCGTAGTCCTCGTAGTAGTCGCTGGGCAGGAAGTCGGTCAACCAGGCGCTGAATTGTTCTACGACGCGGGTCATTTCGCGCCTTCGGCGTAACGGCGGCCGACCTCGTGGTAGAGCGCGCGGCTGTCGCCGAGCATCGTCGCGCCTTGCCAGGCGTGCCGAACATAGAGGTGCAGGTCGTGTTCCCAGGTCTGACCGAGGGCGCCGTGCACCTGGACTGCGGTGCGCGCACAGGAGGACGCCGCGTCCCCGGCGGCGGCCTTTGCCAGCGTCGCGGCGGTCCAGGCGTCGTCGGGATCGCCGTCCGGTTCGCCGAGGCGGGCTGCCGCCGCGTAGGTGAGACTGCGTGCCCGCTCCACACCGACGTAGTTGTCTGCCAGGGCGTGCTTGATGCCCTGGAACGCGCCGATCGGCTTGCCGAACTGATTGCGCGACTTCGCGTGCTCGACCGAGCGGCGCAGCGCGGCGCTCGCCACGCCGACCAGGTCGGCGGCGGCGGCCACCAGCGGCGCCGCCAACGCCGATTCCACATCGGCCGGGGCGATCGCCAGCGGCTCGGCGTCCACCTCGACGTCGGCCAGCGGTTGGGCGGCGTAAGTGGACTCACCGGTCGCCACCGGCGTCACCCCGTCGCCGCAGCGCGCGACCGCGACCACGACGTGATCGTCGTCCCCGGTGCGCGCCAGCGTGACCATCAGCTCGGCGCGCGCGAGATTGGGGACCGCGACCGCCCGTCCCCGTAGGCGGCCCCCACACAGCGTCATCGGGGCCCCCGGCAGCCGAGAACCTTCCGTGTGGACCGCCAGGGTGGCCACGGCGCCGCCGGCGATGTCGCCGAGCGCCGACGTCAGGCCGCTGCCACGCAACGCGCCCGCGGCCAGACCGACACTGCTGAGCAACGGGATTGGCGCGGTGGCGGCACCGCACTCCTCGAGGACCACGGCCAGCTCGACCGGTCCGTAGTCGCCGCCGTCCGGGGACGCGAGCTCCGTCCACCCAAGGTCGACGACCGTCTTCCACAGGGCACGCCACCGATCGGGGTCCGTCATCGCCTGGCGGGCGGCGTCGGGAGGGCATTCGGCGCGCAGGATGTCGCGCACGGCATCGCGCAGCGACAGCTGCTCCGCGTTCAGTCCGACATCCATAAGACCCCTAACATAATAAAAATAGTAAACTAGCGGGGCTGTCGCAAACGCAGTCGCGCGGGCAAGTCGCGCCGTGGCAGGCCCGTCGGGAACCCCCGGGGGTCAGCCCTGCCGCGCCGCGCGCCGCCGAGCCTCCGTGGGCACCACCGGCGGTCTGGCGAACGGCCCCCGCTGCACGGCGCTGAGCCGGATCTCCGGCAGGTCCACCGACGGGTCGACGGTGTCCAGCCAGGCGACCGCCTCCGCCACATCGGACACCTGAATGGCGTGCATCTCGAACGGAACGTCCTGCAGCATATCGGTTTCCACCGGTCCGGGCGTCACGATGTGCACGCTGATGCCGTCGCGGTCGACTTCGCGCGCCAGCGCACGAGCGAACGCGTTCATGCCCGCCTTCGACGCCGAATAGGCGGTCCGGGCCGGCATCGGCTCGTGCGCCGCCGACGAGGACACGAACACCAGCCGCGACCCGGCGCCCATCCGCGGCAGCGCCGCGGCGGTCACCACGAAACAGGAATCCAGGTTGGCCGACATGATGGCCCGCCACTGCTCGAACGTCTGCTTGCGTGCGTACGTGCCACCCAGCGTTCCGGCCGCATGCACCACGAGGTCAATTCTCTCCAAAGTGCTTATCGCGGTGGTTAATTCGCCGGGATCCGAAGCGTCGGCGACCAGGTGGCGCGCGCCGATCTCCTCGGCGGCAGCGCGCAACGGTCCCTCGCGACGCGCCACGAGTACCACGTCGTAGCCCAGCTCGCAGAGCTTGCGGCCACAGCCCTTGCCGATCCCTCCGCTGCCACCGGTGACCAATGCGGTTCTCAACGGAACGGCCTCAGGAGCGCCGGGCATCCCGCGGGCGCGACAACGCCTGCGGCGAAAGCGCATAGATCCGTTGGTCGGGCCGACCGGAGAGCACATAGGTCTGGGTGTCGGCGAGGTGCCGGCCCGCGATGCGGCGGGCCCGGTCGACGTCGCCCTCGGCGATGGTCTCGGTCAACTTCGTGTGGGTGTTCAGCACGGCGCGGCGCTGGGCCAGCGACGGGTAGGTGCCGCGGGCCGCGCTCTCGTCGGCCCACTGACGTTCGTGACTGCTCCACAGCGTCTCCAAGCTGCCGACGACCGCGATGATGGTGTGGTTGCCGCAGCCGCGGACGATGAGATCGTGGAACTGGCGCCCGATTTCGGTGAACAGCCTTCCGTCGTCTAAGTTTTCGGCCATCGAGTCGTTGACCTGCTTGAGCTCCGGCACCAGCGTGTCGGCCCGGTCCGGCCGTTGGGCCGCCAGCGCGGCGCACGCGGGCTCGAGTTCCTGCAACGCCATGCCCAGGTCGGCGACCGCGACGGATTCGCTCTGCAGCACCAGGCCGAGCATGTAGGCCGCGCTGGTCTTGGCCGGGGCGTGCACGACGGCGCCCCCGCGGTTGCCGCGCCGAACCGACACCAGCCCCTCGGTTTCCAGGATGCGCAGCGCCTCGCGCAGCGAGACCAGGCTGACGTTGAACTGCTCGACGAGCACCTCCTGGCGCGGCAGCAGGTCGCCGTCGGCCAGCTCGCCGTCGATGATCTGGCGACGCAGCTCGTCGGCTACGATCTCGGCGATGCGCGGCGCCGACAAACGCCGACGGGCGACGGGCTCAACTCCCAACGGGGTCATCCGATCCTCTGACAAAGGCGTGCGCTGGCTTAGCTATTTTAGCAGTAATGGTATAAATAGCGTCTCTGATCGCGTGCCGATCGGAAGGGCGGGTGTAAGTGAGCGAGCGGTCCGAAGACCGGCCGACGCCGCTGCACGAGCTGCGTGTCGTCGAGATCAGTGACCGCATAGCCGGCAGCTACTGCGGGAAGCTGTTGGCCGACGCCGGCGCGCAGGTGCGTAAGTTCGAACCGCCGCAAGGGGATTGGTGGCGAAGGTATTCCGCTTCCTGCTCGCCGGTCGCCGACGGTGCGGCCGCGCCGTTCTTCAGCTACCTCAACGCCGGCAAGCGCTGCGTGACCTTCGCCCCGGGCTCCGGGCGCTGCCGGGCCGACCTGGCCGGGGCCGACGTGATCGTGGTCACCGCGGGCCCGTCGCGGGCGGCGGCGCTGGGCATCGACCCCGGGCGACTGCTGGCCGACTCGCCGCGGGCGGTGGTCGTGACGATCTCCGACTTCGGCTGGGCGGGGCCCTACGCCGACCGTGCCGCCACTGAGTTCACGCTGCAGGCGTGGGCGGGATCTCCGGGCTTTCGCGGCGACCCCGCTGGACCGCCCATCGCGATCGGCGGTGACCTCGGGGAGTACATGGGCGGGGTATACGCCGCGTTCGGCGCGCTGGCGGTGCGGCGCCGCGTGGAGCGCGGCGGCCGGGGCGAGCACCTCGACCTGTCGATGCTCGAGGCGATCACCGCGATGCAGAGCAGCGAGTGGCTGCACTCGCAGCTGCTGCGCGTCCCGCCGATCAGTCGCACCCTCGAGGTGCCGTCCATCGAACCGGCGAAGGACGGTTATGTCGGCATCACCATGGTCACCGGTCAGCAGTGGCTCGACTTCGCGGCGATGGTCGACTGCCCGCAGCTCGAGGAGATCGAGCAGTTGCGCTTCCAGATCGGCCGGTGGGCCTACCGCGACCTGATCCGCGAGCAGATCCGTCCGTGGCTGGCCGAAAGGACCGTGCAGGAGATCGTCGAACTCGGGCAGCTGTTCCGGCTGCCGATCGCGGCGCTGGGCAACGGCGCCACGATCCGGGACACCGAGTATGCGCGGCAGCGGGGAGTGTTCATCGACAATCCGGCCGGTTTCCGCCAGCCCCGGCCGCCCTGGCTGATGTCGGCCTGCGCGCCCGCGCCGCCGGGCAGCACCGGGGCGCCGGGGGAGGGTGACCTCGAAAAGCCATGGGAGAGCGAAGAATCGGGAAACAATTCCGCGCGGGACGGACTGCCGCTGAGCGGCGTGCGCATCGTCGATCTGACCGCGTTCTGGGCCGGCCCGGCCGCGACGCATCTGCTCGCCGCCTTCGGCGCCGACGTCGTCAAGGTGGAGTCCATTCAGCGCCCCGACGGCATCCGGTACTCCGGTGGCATGCGCACCGATGTGGACGACTGGTGGGAGTACGGCTGGGTGTTCCACGCAATGAACACCAACAAGCGTTCGGTCACCTTGGATTTGGGGTCCGAGGATGGGCGCCGGCTTTTCCTGGGGCTGGTCGCCGGCGCCGACGTCGTTATCGAGAACTTCTCGCCGCGGGTGATGGACCAGTTCGGGCTCGGCGCCGACGCGCTGCTCGAGGTCAACCCCGCACTGGTCGTCGCCCGGATGCCGGCGTTCGGCCTGGACGGCCCGTGGCGCGAGCGAGTCGGGTTCGCGCCCACCATGGAACAGATCGCCGGCCTGGCCTGGGTGACCGGATTCCCGGAGGCTCCGCCGGTGACCCCGCGCGGGGCCTGCGATCCGCTGGCCGGCGTGCATGCGGCCTTCGCCGTGCTGGCCGCGCTGAGTTTCGCCGACCGCACCGGGCGCGGTCAGCTGGTCGAGCTCCCGATGATCGAAACGGTCCTCAACGCCACCGCCGTCCAGGCGATCGAGCAGGAGGTCTTCGGCGTCACGCTTACCCGCCGAGGCAACCGTGGTTTCGGCGAGGCGACACAGAACATCTATCGGTGCGTCGGCCCGGACGACGACTGGATCGCGGTCACCGTCTCCGACGACAGGCAGTGGGCCGCCCTGGTCGACGTGATGGGCGGGCCCGACTGGTGCGACGAGAGCCTGCGGACCGCCGCCGGACGCCGCGGGCGCGCCGACGAGGTCGACGACCGGCTGCGGGAGTGGTTCGCCGGCCAGCCGCTCGACGCGGCGGTCGAGCTGCTGGCCGGCCGGGGTGTCCCGGCGGCGCCGGTGGTGTCTCCGTCGTTGGTGACCGAGAATCCCCAACTGCGGGAACGGGGATTCTTCGAGGCGTTGCATCATCCGAGTACCGGACCGGGCCTGTATCCGAGCCCGCCCTTCGCCCTGCTCGCCGGCCAAGAGCGGTGGCTGTTGCGACCCCCGCCGAGGCTCGGCGAGCACAATGACGAGGTGCTGCGCGACCGGTGCGGCCTCACCGGGGAAGAACTGAAGAACCTCGCGGCCGGCGGGGTCATCGGGACCCGCCCCAAGGGTCTCTGAGAGAAATGGAGGGGCAGCTGATGCGCGTGACGGTGGACGAGAACCTGTGCGAGGCCAGTGGCTTCTGCGAATCGCTCGCCCCGGAGGTCTTCGAGTTGGGCGACGCGGACGTGGTGCAGATCGCCGACGGGCCGGTGCCGCCGCGGCTGGAGATCGACGTGCGCGCCGCCGTGGACCAATGCCCCAAGGCCGCGCTGCGCTTGATCGAGTGACGCCCTAGAGTGCGTCGCATGCGCGACATGACGAAGTACGCCGCGATGCGGCCCTACTTCGAGGTCGTCGCCGAGGCCCTGAAGGGTTTAGTCGACGGGATCGATTTTTTCGATATGCACGCCGAGGATGTGGTGGTCGAGTTCGTCATCACCGTCCCGGACTATCCACGCCGCATCGTCGGCCGCGAAGCGCTGGCCGAGCTGTACGCCGATTACGGGGAGTCCATCGTCCAGGCCGGCAGTAGCGACGTGTACCGCTATTACGACCCCGACAAGTCGGTGGTGATTCTCGAGTACACGATGCACGGCACGGTGGTGCGCACGGGCGCGCCGTACGTCAACCGATTCATCTCGGTGATCGCGGTCAAGAACCGCAAGATCGTGCACTGGCGCGACTACCTGGACCCGTTGGCGGTATTCGCCGCGTTCGGCGACGCGCCGGCGCCCTATTGAACTGGCGGCGCTCGTTCGGCGATATCGCCATCTCGTCGTAGATCGACATGTCGGTGAGCAGGTTCGCGTAGGCACGGTGGGTGACCCGAGAGTGATGTCGTCGCCACCCAGAAGTCGCGCTGCACCGTCTCGGCCACCCCCGCCGTCAGGTCGTGGCGAAAACCGTTGCGCCACAGAGACAGATCGGGCAGGTCCACCGCCGCAGCCGCCATCTGAGACCCCGCTTCCTGGGCGTCCCCATGCGCTCGTTGACGTTCAATGCTTAAGATAGTAAAAATAGGCCTAATCGTCGAACTTGGAGCGCTTCGTGACGGACACAATTTCAGACCCGGCCCCGGATTCGGCTGCAGATCCCTCGGAGCGGGAGTTCGGCTCGTCCGGCATCGCGCTGTCCAGCTATCGATTCCCGACGGGCTGGTTCATCGTCGCCTTCGGGTCCGATCTGGCCGCCGGTCAGGTCAGGCGCGCGCACTACTTCGGCGAGGAGCTGGTGCTGTTCCGCACCGAATCCGGTCAGGTGCACGTCATGGACGCCTACTGCCAGCACCTGGGCGCCAACCTCGGCGTCGGCGGGACCGTTGAAGGCGAGAACATCGTCTGTCCCTGGCACGGCTGGCGATGGCGCGGCGACGGCACCAACGCGCTGATCCCGTACAGCAAGATCGGCTGCAAGAACAACGTTCGCATCCGCACCTATCCCAGCATGGAGTGGTACGGCTTCGTCCTGGCGTGGCACGAGCGGCACGGCCGGGCGCCGTACTGGCGGCCACCGGTGCTGCCCGAATTGGAAACCGACGAGTACTACCCGCTGCACCCGCACACCCAGATGCTCAACCGGGTCAAGGTGCATCCGCAGATGATCATCGAGAACGCCGCAGACCCGTACCACGTCCAATACGTGCATAAGGCCGCCAATCCCGCCACCACCGCGTCGTTCGAGGTGTCGGGATACCACCTGCACGCGACGGTCAACGCGCATTTCGGGGGTGGGCGCGCATCGACCTGGCTGACCCCCAACGGGCCGGTCGACGCCAAGATCATCTACGACAACTACTCGCTGGGCCTCGGGGTGGTGCGATTCCCGAGCGAGCTGGTGGCCACGGTTCAGGTGACCGGGCAGACACCGGTCGACGAGGACTACACCGACTACTTCTACACCCAGGCTTCCGTTCGCGAACCCGGCGACGCCGGCGACGTGCCCACCGGGCGCGCCGCCAAATTCCTGGCGCTGCAGCAGGAGGTCATCAAGCAGGACTTCTTCACGTGGGAGAACATGAAATACCTGGAGAAGCCGAACCTGGCCCCCGAGGAGGCGCACGACTACGCGGCGCTGCGCCGCTGGGCGCACCGGTTCTACCCGGGAGAGCAGGCATCGCCGCACGACTTCGGCTACACCGCACAGGGCGAGCCCGACCCGGCGGCCGCCGAAGCCTGATGCCGGGGCCCGCCGATTTCGGTGTCGACCGGTTCACCGTGCCGGCCGTGCTGGATCGGCGCGCCGCGCAGTATCCCGACCGGGTGATGATGTCGATCGGCGGGATCGACGTGACGTTCGCCCAGATGCGGCGACGGTCCTGCGCGGCAGCGCGCCTGCTGGCCGAACACGGTGTAGGCCAAGGCGATTGCGTGGCGTTGTTCACCGCGACCTGTCCAGAATGGGTCTATTTCTGGCTGGGCGCCGCCCGCCTTGGCGCCGTGAGCGCCGCGGTGAACGGCGCCAACAAGGGCGATTTCCTGCTGCACGCTCTCAAGACGGCGCAGCCGAGGGTCATCGTCGTCGATCCCGAGCGGCGCGCCCGCGTCGAGCAAGTCACCGATTTCCTGGAGGCGCCGATCCACGTTGTCGTGCAGGGCAGCTCGCTGGACGCCGCTCTGGACCGGGCCGACGCCGGGTCGCTGCCCGACGAACCGACGGCGACGGGGGACGTGGCCTGTCTGTTCTTCACCTCCGGGACTACCGGTCCCTCGAAAGCTGTTGCCACGACGTGGCATTACCTGTTCTCGGTGGCCGCGACCGTCGCATCGGCATGGGAGCTCGGCCCGGGCGAGGTGCTGTGGACGGCGATGCCGCTGTTTCACCTCAGCGCCGCGCCGAGCGTGCTCGCCCCGATGCTGGTCGGCGCGACCACCGTCCTCGCAAAGGCTTTCCACCCGGGCCGTGTCTGCGACGACATCCGCGCCGTCGGTGCCGTGGGCTTCGCCGGTGCCGGCGCGATGGTGTCGATGCTGCAGCGCCAGCCCGCGGACCCGCGCGATGCCCGGCTGCCGCTGCGGTTCATCTCCGCCGCGCCCATCGACGCGGAGTCCTACCACGACATCGAGCGGCGCTACGGCTGCCGGGTGGTCACCATGTACGGGATGACCGAGGCCTTCCCGATCGCCGTCAAGGGGGTGAACGACGTGGGCGTTCCCGGCACGTCGGGGCGACCCAATCCGGATTTCGAGGTTCGCATCCTCGACGAGCGCGGCGCCGCGCTGCCCGCCGGCAGCGTCGGAGAGATCGCGTGCCGGGCCAGGCGCCCGCACGTGATGAGCGAAGGCTATGCGCGCCGGGAGGGTGGCCGCCTGCGGGTCGACACGCATCCGGAATGGTTCCGCACCGGCGACCTCGGCCGGCTCGACGCGGATCAGAACCTGACGTACGTAGACCGCATCAAGGATGCGTTGCGCCGCCGCGGCGAGAACGTCTCCTCGATGGAAGTGGAGACGGTCGTCATGCGCCATCCCGCGGTGGCCGAAGCCGCGGCGGTCGGCGTGCCCAGCGAATTGGGCGAGGACGACATCTCATTGATCGTGACGCTGCATCCGGGGGCAACGCTGGATTGCGCGGAACTGCTCGACTTCTGCGCGGCGCGGATGCCGTACTTTTGCGTGCCGCGTTTCGTCGAGACGATCGACGAACTCCCCAAGAACGCAATCGGGCGGATTCGTAAGGACTTATTGCGTGCGCGTGGCCTGGGTCCGCATGCTTGGGACCGGGAAGAACACGGGTATACCGTTTGCCGTTAAGTTACGTGAATGTTACGCAATCGATGGTAAGTTACGTTAGCGTTACGGCGAATCGGCCAGCGATGTCGAGCCCCAGAGAGGCTGGAGAGCACAGATGACCATGACCTATCAAGAACAGCAAATGCTCCAGGCCGCTGCGGGACGCGCGGCCATCCTTGATCTCAACGCGCGGCACAACCGCGCCTACTCCGACGGCGACCGCGATCGCTGGCTGGCCACATTCCGCCACGGCGGCGCCAGCTTCGCCCGCGAGGGCGAGGTCTTCAGCGACGTGCGGGCCGCCTTCGACGGCGGCGACGGGCAGCGCATGGTCACCCTCGACCACGAGATCCGCATCGACGGGACCAACGCCAGCCAGCGTTGCGTAGTCGTGCTCTTCGCCGCCATGTACGGCGACACCACACTGCGTGCCACCGGGACATTCCTCGACACGCTCGTCTACGAGCGCGGCGCATGGTACTTCAGCTCCCGCGCGCTGCAATGGGATTCCGCACCCAGCCGCCACCCGCTCGTCATGTGAGCGGCGTCTTCGGGTGAGTCCGGACCTCAGCTCCCGCCTGGCCTTCGGGACCTACGAGGAAGCGCTGCGGATGGTGGGCGCCAAGAGCGAACCCCGGACCGCCTCCACCGCGGTCAGCGCAGCGCGCATCCAGTTGTTCGCTTCGATGGTCCGCGACGCCGACCCCGCCTATTGGGACGGTGAGTTCGCGCGCCGGCGATGGGGAGGGTTGTTGGCCCCCCCGGCGCTGCTGATCGGCTGGCTGATCGCTTTGCCATGGGAACCCGGTGGCGGGGCGCCGGGAAGTTCCATCGCGCTGCGCGTTCCGTTGCCCGGCACCACATTCATCAATGCGAGTAACGACGTCGAGTTCTTGGAGCCGATCGTCGAAGGCGACCTGCTGACCGTCGTGGACGAACTGGTGTCCGTGTCGCCGGAGAAACGAACGCGGCTCGGCGCGGGGCATTTCGTCGAGACCCTGGAGACATACAGCCGCCGGGACCAGACCGTTGTCGCCGAAAGCCGGAACACGTTGTTCCGTTTCACGCCCGGAGCATCCGATTGACCGCCGACGAACCGGACTGGAACGCGATCACCGTTCCGCTCGAACTGCCCGAGGTGGTCGACCACATCACCTATCAGCGGGTAGTCATGAACCCCGGGGCCACCTGGGACTACTTTCCCGGGCACTTCGACCCCGAATACGCCAAAGGGCAAGGCCACCCGACGATTTACGTCAACACGATGCACCTGGCCGGCTTCGCCGACCGCGTCGCCACCCAGTGGGCGGGGCCGGGCAGTCGTGTGGTGCGCCGATCCATCAGGCTGGCCAACCCGGTGTACGCCGGCGACACGATCACCGGAAGGGGCCGCGCCGTGGCAAAGCGGCGGGACAACCGGATGGTCCCGCCGCGGCAGCTTGTCGACATCGAGATCGCGATCACCAATCAGCATGGCGCCCTGTGCTGTCCGGTCGAGCTCACCGTGCAGCTGCCCGAACGCCGGCATGACGGATGAGGAGTCGGCCGAACTGCAACCAAACCCGCTATAGCGGCGGGAACTGGCCCTTGCACACCACGGTCTGCAGCTCGACGTACTCGTCGAGGCCCTCCGGCCCGAACTCCCGACCGATGCCCGACTGTTTGAAGCCGCCGAACGGCGCGCCGATGTCGAGCGTGTACATGTTGATGCCGTAGGTGCCGGTGCGCACCTTGGCGGCGACCTCGAGTCCGTGTGCGACGTCGGCGGTCCAGACCGAACCGGCCAGCCCGTAGTCGCTGTCGTTGGCGATGGCCACCGCGTCGTCTTCGTCGGTGTACGTCAGCACCGTCAGCACCGGGCCGAAGATTTCCTCCCGGGCGATGCGCATCTGGTTGGTGGCGTCGGTGAACAACGTCGGCCGCACGTACCAGCCGCGCGGCGCCGGGTTGTCGTCGCCGCCGACGACGACGCGGGCGCCCTCTTGGCGGCCCGAGCGGATGTAGTCCTGCACGCGACGTTGTTGTCGTTGGGCGACAAGGGGTCCCACGTCGGTGGCCTCATCGGCGGGGTCGCCGACCCGCAGAGCCGACATCATGCCGGCCAGCGCGTCCACGACGTCATCGTGCCGTCGTTCACTGACCAGGATGCGCGTCTGCGCGACGCAGGCCTGGCCGTTGTTCATCAGCCCGGCCGTCTTCAGCCCGGCCACCGTCTTGTCGATGTCGGCGTCGTCGAGGACGATCGCCGCCGACTTGCCGCCGAGTTCCAGGCTCACCCGTTTCAGTTGTTCCCCGCACAGGGCGGCGATGCGGCGCCCGGTGGCCGACGAACCGGTGAAGGCGATTTTGTCGACACCGGGGTGGCGCACCAGCGCCTCGCCGACGTCAGTGCCGCCGGGCAACACGGATACCACACCCGCCGGGAAGCCGACCCGCTCGACCATCTCGGCCAACCACAAAGCGTCCAACGGTGTTTCGGGCGCGGGCTTGACGATCACCGTGCATCCCGCGATCAACGCCGGGATCAGCTTCGGCATGATCAAGAACTGCGGCACGTTCCACGGCACGATCGCCCCGACCACCCCGACCGGGGCTCTGCGGAGATGCACCTGGCCCAGGACCCCCTGTCGGCGCTCCGCCCAGGGGAAGTCCCTTGCGGCCGCCAGCGCCAAGTGGATCATCGACAGCGCGGCGGCCCCCTGGCCCATCCGGCTGAAGCTGCGCGGCGATCCCATCTCGGCCGTGATCAGGTCGGCCATCTCGTCCATGTGGCCGGCGTAGATCTCGGCGAGTTCCTCGATCTTGGCCATCCGCTCCGCATGGGACAGCAGCGGCCACGGGCCGCGGTCGAACGCCTGCCGGGCCGCGGCCACGGCGGCGTCGACATCCTCGGCTCCGGCCACCCGGACGTGGCCGACGGGTTGTTCTGAATGTGGCGAAATGACCGCGAGTTGCTGCGGATTGACCGGTTTGCGCCATTGGCCGCCGATGAACAGTTCGTTGAAAGAACGGTGGCCGGGGCTATCCGACATCGGGCACCTGCTTCGGGTGGGAAGGGAGCGCAAACCGCAGACTGTGCATCATGACGACCCGCTTCGCCCGGCCGCGCCGCGCTCGCGAACGTCAGTTTTGCTATTGATGCTAACATAGCGACAAAAGGGTCCTCCGGTGATGCGAGGCGCGATGTGAACAACGACTGGCGCGGCTACCCGTTTCAATTGGTCCCCGGCGACACCCAGCTGCAGTTCCCCGCTGCCGAAGGGGAACACCCCGACCAGGAGTCGGACACCTGGTTCATCGCCGGCCAGCTCGACGCGGCCTCGACGGGCCGCTCGTTCGCCTTCCTGACCATCTTCAACAAGAACCGGCCCGGTCAGACCGTGGTCGCGGACTTTTACACCCTGGCGCTGTTCGACCTCGATTCAGGCGATTACGGCACCTACACGGACTACGACATGCCGCCGGCCAACACCGAACCCGGTGCGCTGCCGAAGATGACCATGGCGTCGGGCCACCTCGACATCAGCTTCCACAGCGGCGCCGGCACCGCGTCGTGGAGCACCTGCCGCAACGAGGACGGCGGGTTGCTGCCCTTCACCTATCGCGTCAGCCTGGTGGGCGAGGACCACTCCGGCCGGCCCATGCGGCTGGACCTGGCGGTAACGCCAACGCGCGCACCGACTCCGGTGGGCGCATCGACCTACAACGGCAAGATCGTCTGCTTCGGCCAGGACGACACCTACTCCTATTTCCAGACGGGAATGGCGATGACGGGAACCTTGCGGTGGGGTGAGGTCGTCGAGCAGGTGTCCGGCAGCAGCGGGCACGTCGACCGGCAGTGGTTCCCGAAGTACGCGGGCGGCGGAGGCTCCGGCGGCGACCCGCGGGCCCGATCCCACGAATGGCGCACGATCAGCTTCGACAACGGCGTTGACGTGAGCATCTGGCGGCAGTTCGACCGCACCAACCGCAATGCGCTGCAGCCGTTCACCGGTGTCACGACCAGCCACCCGGATGCCTTTTCGGGTGTCCGGTGGGCGCAGTGCGCCGAAGACGTCGAGGTCACGGTCAGCAGCTACGTTCGCTGGCCCAACGCGGTGCGCCCACTCATGCGCCCGCCCGCCCCGGCGCTGTACATGCCCGACCGGCATCGGATCAGCTGCGCCACAATGCAACTCGATCTTGTGGGCGAGCCGCTGGTGCCCGCCCCCGCGCACGGGCTGCCGATCGAATACATGGAGGGCCCCTACCGTTACAGGGGAACGATGTGGGGCCAGCCGGTGACCGGCTTCGCCTTCTATGAACGATCGCTGGCGATGTACCGCGACTGGGAACTCGTCGAGGTGCTCGGGGCCACCGTCGCCAACCTCGCGCCACCCGCACCGGAACTACAGGCGCTCGTGAACCAGCTCGGGCCGCTGGTGGCCGCCGGCCGTCGCCGCGCCGCGGCCGAGCTGTTGGCCGGCGCGTCGCCCGTCGAAAGCGAGCTGTTGGCAACCATTGTCGAAGACTTGATGGCGGCGCTGTCCGAGGCTGACAAGAGCTGAAGCCGCTTCATATCGCGTGCCGCGAAATCACAGCCCCGCGTCCTCGATGGCCTGCGCCCAACTGATGTGACGATGCTGCAGGCCGGGTTCGTTGCGCCCGAACAGCAGATGATCCCGGGCGCCCGACTCAAGGTTGGCCTGCAGGCCCGCGACCAGCTGGTAGTCCTCGTCGCGGACGGTGGCGTGGGCGTAGTCGAAGACGGCCCGGGCGCCGGCGGCCGCGGACTCGTCGGAGAGGTCGAGCGGCGTGGAATTCTGGTGGACGGTGACCGACCTGCCGGGCGTGTCGCCCGGATAGACGCGGAAGAGCTCTCCATTGGCGATGGTCACCGACAGCACGATGTTGGGAAAGAGTGCGTAGATCACCACCATGTTGTGGAAGGGGTCCCACCGCTCTTCTGCGACGTCCTGCAGGTCGAGGATCGCGTTGAGCGGGAAGATCAATCGGTGGTGGCGCCCGTACGCGTCGAACACCGTGCAGTTGCTGCGGGCGATCGTGGCGAACGTCTGCCGGTGCACGGTGGCGAAGTGATAGTTCTCCGCGAACGTGTCGATGGCCAGCTTCCAATTGATCGGGGAGTCAAGCACTTTCTCGCCCAGCGGGGACCATCGCCCAATGCCCCAGGAATCAAGCTCGTCGGCAAGCGGACCCAGGTGCGCGGCGACGTCCAGGCCGGCGCCGCGATCGAGGGCCACCCAGAGGAATCCGGCGAACTCGGCCACCGGGAGTTCGGTCAGGCCGTCGGTCCTGACCGTCACGGCGGGAAAGCCCTCGCGTCCGGGCAGCCCGACCAGCCTGCCGGTGTTGTCATACGTCCACGCGTGGTACGGGCAGGTGAACCGCGCCGCCGTCCCGCACCCGGTCGCCACCTGGGACTGACGGTGCAGGCAGACGTTGTCGAACGCCTTCACCGAGCCGTCGGCAGTGCGGGTCAGCAGGATCGAGCGCCCCATCACCGTCTTGGTGCAGTAAGTGCCCGGAGCGGGAAGTTCCGAGACGTAACCCACCAGTTGCGGGCTGGCCAGCAGCAAGGCCCTGTCCTGGTGGTGTCGCTCGAGCGAGGTGTAGTCCATCGCGTCGACGCGGTGCTCGGCCGCGGCGAGATCGGTGGTCTTGTCACGCGCCAGCTTCAACGCGCGCCGGGTCAGGTCGATGAGCTGATCGCGGTCCATCTGCCCAGTAAAGACCTTGTGACAGTTGTAAGGTCAAGGAGTGGCTGAGCAGTTGCTGATCGGCGACGTCGCCGCGCTGACCGGCATCGCCTCCGGCCGCATCCGCCACTACGAGAAGATCGGCCTGCTACGCGCCGAGCACCTGAGCAACGGCTACCGCGTCTTCGACGTCGACCAGGTGCTGGAACTGCTGCGGATCGACCTGATGCGCAGCCTCGGGGTCGGCATCCACGACATCCAGCGGTTGCTCGACGGCGCGCAGACCACGCTGACCGGTCTGCTCGACGAGCATCGGACGCTGTTGGTGCGCCAGCGCGATCGGCTCGACCAACTGATCGCGGCCATCGACCGATCCCGCGCGGCCACCGAGCGCTCCGCGGCCGACCTCAACGAGCGCATCCTGCGCAGGCTCGCCACCACTCACCGCGACAGCATCGGCGTCATCGGACGGCTCAGCGCCCCGCTGTCGACGCCCGTCGCCACCATGTACGCCGACCTCTTCGACGAGTGGGACCTGCCCGTTGCGCCGCTGTTCGGGCAGATGGTCCTGCCTCCCGCGGCCAGTACGCTGCTGGCCCGGCTGGCCGAGACGCCGGGGCACCAGGTGCTCTTCGACCGGCTGCGCGCCCTCGCCGGCGACGTGATCGCCCTGAGCGACAACGGTTTCGGCGACTCCGGCGCGGTACGACTCGCGCGGCGCTGGATCGACCAGCAGTTGGCCGACCCGTTGCCGGACGACGTGGTGGACGTGCTGCGGGCTGTGCAGCCGCTGCTGGAACGCGACCCGGTGATCGTTCAGGGATTCCGCGCGTGGGCCGGCTCCATCAGCGCGGCCGCCGCGCACTTCCTCGACGAGGTCGCCGACCAGACCGACCGCCGCGGACTCGAGGCCGTGAGCGTCATCGTGCTGCCCGCGCCGCCGCGGCCTCAAACCAACGATGCGGCACCGTGACACACGCGTAATCGCTGTTGCTCATGTGATAGATGGTGTTTGTCGTACCCTGTGGCGTGTGTCCCCGGTTTCGCGACGTGAAGTGCTCAAATTCGCGGCCGCGGCGCCGGCGTTGCTAGGTCTCGGTGTCGCGGCGGCGTCAGTGGGCGCCGCGCCGGCGTCGGCGTCACTCGGCACCCTGCTGGACTACGCCGCGGGCGTCATACCGGCCAGCCAGATCAGGGCCGCGGGCGCCGTCGGATCGATCCGGTACGTGTCCGACCGGAGGCCCGGCGGCAACTGGATGCTGGGCAAGCCGATCCAGGTGAGCGAGGCGCGTGATCTGAACACCAACGGGCTCAAGATCGTGTCCTGCTACCAATACGGAAAGGGCAACACCGCCGACTGGCTGGGCGGTGCGGGCGCCGGCCTCACGCACGCGCAGCGCGGAATGCAGCTGCACGCCGCCGCGGGCGGACCGGCGACGGCCCCCATCTACGCCTCGATCGACGACGACCCGTCGTATGACCAGTACAAACAGCAGATCGTCCCCTATCTGCGGTCGTGGGAGTCGGTGATCGGACACCAGCGCACCGGGGTGTACGCCAACTCCAAGACCATCGACTGGGCTCTGCACGACGGCTTGGGCGCCTACTTCTGGCAGCACAACTGGGGTTCGCCCAAGGGGTTCACCCACCCGGCCGCCAACCTGCATCAGGTCGAGATCGACAAGCGCAGCGTCGGCGGGGTCGGAGTGGACATCAACGAGATCCTGAAGCCCGAATTCGGTCAGTGGGTCTAGCGCTGTGACGCCCGAATCGTCGGCGGCGAGCGGCCGAACCTAAGCCTCCAGCAAACACTTGTTCGCTGATTTGGCCGCGCGGCCGCGAGCGGACCCGGCCGCGCGAGGAGATCGTCGCGGCGGCGACGCGTCTCGGCAACCCGAAATTTTTACATAACGATTACATAACAAAACTGCTTTGATCAGCGCAGTTATAGCTACTCGACCGTAACCACCTGCATGCAGGACGTTTGTTCGGGGCGTTCGCGCCGCCGCTTGAATCCGGTGTTACCCGCGACACGGTTACCCGTGCGTAGACCCACCAGTAACCGATCAACGTGGGAAAAGGCCGCGAATCCTTATGCCACTCTTAGTACAGCCGATGCAGTCCGCCGCGCCGCTCCGCATCCGGGAGGGGACCGATCGACGTACACACCGGCCAGCCGTTTCCCGGCTGTGATTCAACGCGGAATCGACTGAACGACCGGGTCCCCGCCGGACCGGCCGGACGAACCGATACGTAAAGACGCATACAGGGAGATAAGCAGGTGACGATCCACGAGCACGACCGGGTGTCCGCTGACCGCGACGGGCATGGCCCGCTCGGCACCCATGCTCTGGTCGACCGGCTGACGGCCGGCGAGCCGTACGCAGTCGCATTCGGCGGCCAGGGCAGCGCCTGGCTGGAGACGCTCGAAGAGCTGGTGTCCTCCGCCGGCATCGAATCCGACCTGGCGACGCTGGTCGGCGAGGTGGAGCTGCTGCTCGAGCCGGTGGCCAACGAGCTGGTGGTGGCGCGGCCGATCGGTTTCGAGCCGCTGAGCTGGGTGCGCGCGCTGGCGGCCGAGGACCCCATTCCGTCCGACAAGCACCTGACGTCCGCGGCGGTGTCGATACCGGGGGTGCTGCTCACCCAGCTCGCGGCCGCCCGCGCCCTGGCCCGCCAGGGGATGGATTGGGATGCGACGCCGCCGGTGGCAGTGGTCGGGCATTCGCAGGGCGTGCTCGCCGTCGAGGCCCTCAAAGCGTGGGGGAAGGCCGGCGGTGCCCGTGACGTCGAACTGCTGGCGATGGCCCAGCTGATCGGGGCGGCCGGGACGCTGGTCGCCCGCCGGCGCGGCATCTCCGTGCTCGGCGACCGCCCGCCGATGGTGTCGGTGACCAACGCCGACCCCGAGCGCATCCGCCGACTGCTCGACGAGTTCGCGCAGGACGTCCGCACCGTGCTGCCCCCGGTGCTGTCGATCCGCAACGGCCGCCGCTCGTCCGTCATCACGGGCACCCCCGAGCAGCTCTCGCGCTTCGAGCTGTACTGCCTGCAGATCTCCGAGAAGGAGGCGGCCGACCGCAAGAACAAGATCCGCGGCGGCGACGTGTTCGCGCCGGTCTTCGATCCGGTGCACGTGGAGGTCGGCTTCCACACGCCCAGGCTCGCCGACGGCATCGACATCGTCGGCGCCTGGGCCGAGAAGGTGGGCCTCGACGTCGCGCTGGCCAGGGAACTGACCGAGTCCATCCTGGTGCGTCCGGTCGACTGGGTGGCGGAGATCACCCGCGTGCACGGCGCCGGAGCGCGCTGGATCCTCGACCTGGGTCCCGGCGACATCCTGACCCGGCTGACCGCGCCGGTGATCCGTGGGCTCGGTGTTGGCATAGTGCCCGCGGCCACGCGGGGCGGCCAGCGCAACCTGTTCACCGTCGGCGCGGTCCCCGAGGTGGCGCGCGCGTGGTCGAGTTACGCACCGACCGTCGTCAGCCTGCCCGATGGCCGGGTCAAGCTGTCCACGAAGTTCACCCGGTTGACCGGACGCTCGCCGATTCTGCTCGCGGGCATGACCCCGACCACCGTCGACGCCAACATCGTGGCCGCCGCGGCCAACGCGGGACACTGGGCCGAGCTGGCCGGCGGCGGGCAGGTCACCGAGGAGATCTTCGCCGATCGCGTCCACCAACTGTCCGGGCTGCTCGACCCGGGCCGCACCTATCAGTTCAACGCGCTGTTCCTCGACCCGTACCTGTGGAAGCTGCAGGTCGGCGGCAAGCGGCTGGTGCAGAAGGCTCGCCAGTCCGGCGCCGCGATCGACGGCCTGGTGATCAGCGCCGGCATCCCGGACCTCGAGGACGCCGTGGAGCTGATCGGGGAGTTGAACGACGTCGGCATCAGCCACGTGGTGTTCAAGCCCGGCACGGTCGAACAGATCCGCTCGGTCATCCGCATCGCCACCGAGGTGCCCACCAAGCCGGTGATCGTGCACATCGAGGGCGGGCGCGCCGGCGGCCATCACTCCTGGGAAGACCTCGACGACCTGCTGTTGGCGACCTACTCGGAGCTGCGGTCGCGCGCCAACATCACCGTCTGCGTGGGCGGCGGCATCGGCACCCCCGAGCGGGCTGCCGAGTACCTGTCCGGGCGCTGGGCGCAGGCGTACGGTTACCCCCTGATGCCCATTGACGGCATCCTCGTCGGCACCGCCGCGATGGCGACCAAGGAGGCGACCACGTCGCCGTCGGTCAAGCGCATGCTGGTCGACACCAAGGGCACCGATCACTGGATCGGCGCCGGAAAAGCCCAGGGCGGCATGGCATCCAGCCGCAGCCAGCTCGGCGCCGACATCCACGAGATCGACAACAGCGCCTCGCGCTGCGGCCGGCTGCTCGACGAGGTCGCCGGCGACGCCGAGGCGGTCGCCGAGCGCCGCGACGAGATCATCGCGGCGATGGCCAAGACCGCCAAACCCTACTTCGGCGACGTCGGCGAGATGACCTACCTGCAGTGGTTGCAGCGGTACATCGAGCTGGCCATCGGTGAGGGCAACTCGACCGCCGACACCGCCGCACCGGGCAGCCCATGGCTGGCCGACACCTGGCGCGACCGGTTCCAGCAGATGCTGCAGCGCGCCGAAGCGCGGTTGCACGCGCAGGACTGCGGACCGATCGCGACGCTGTTTGCCGACTCCGTTGTGTTGGAAAGCCCCCGCGAGGCCGTCGCCTCCCTGCTCGCGCGCTACCCGGACGCCGAGACCGTCCAGCTGCATCCCGCCGACGTGCCGTTCTTCGTGACGCTGTGCAAGCTGCCGGGCAAGCCGGTCAACTTCGTGCCCGTCATCGACAAGGATGTGCGGCGCTGGTGGCGCAGCGACTCGTTGTGGCAGGCTCACGACGCCCGCTACGACGCCGACGCGGTGTGCATCATCCCGGGCATCGAGGCCGTCGCCGGCATCACCCGGATGGACGAACCCGTCGGCGAACTGCTCGACCGGTTCGAACAGGCCGCCATCGACGAGGTGCTCTCGGCCGACGGCCGGCCCCGCGCCGTGAGGTCGCGCCGGCTGGGTCGCCCGGATGTGAACGGGCCGTTGGCAGTGGTGCTGGACGCGCCCGACGTGCAGTGGGCCGGCCGTACGACGATCAACCCGGTCCACCGGATCGCCGACCCCGCCGACTGGCTGGTGCCCGACGGCTCCCAGGGGCCCGAGACCCTACGCGCCACGCACCCCTCCACCGGCGCGCGGCTGCAGGTCGACGGCGACCGCGTGGTGCTCAGCGTGCCGCTCTCCGGTAGCTGGATCGACATCCCGTTCACCTTGCCCGCCAACACCTTCGACGGGGGCACGCCGGTGGTCTCCGCGGATGACGCGACCACCGCCATGCGTGAGGTGCTCGCCATCGCCGCCGGTGTCGACGGACCGGAATCTTTGCCTCCGGTGACCGACAGCACGGCCACCGTCACGGTGGGCTGGGACCCCGAACGGGTCGCCGACCACACCGGTGTGACGGCCACCTTCGGCGAGCCGCTGGCGCCCAGTCTCACCACCGTGCCCGACGCCTTGGTCGGGTTGTGCTGGCCCGCGGTCTTCGCCGCGATCGGCTCGGCGGTCACCGACGCCGGTGTCCCCGTGGTGGAGGGCTTGCTGAGCCTGGTCCACCTCGACCACTCCGCCCGCATCGTCGGCACACTGCTCGACGTCCCGGCCCAATTGACGATCACCGCAACGGCTTCGCCGGCCACCGATACCGACGTGGGCCGCGTGGTCGCAGTATCGGTGACGATCGCGGACGCCGACGGCGCCGTCATCGCCACCCTCGACGAGCGCTTCGCGATCCTGGGGCGCACCGGCGCCGCCGAACTCAACGATCCCGCGCGGGCCGGTGGCGCCGTCTCGGAGAACGCGACCGACACCCCGCGCCGCCGCCGCCGCGACGTGACCATGACCGCCCCCGTCGACATGCGCCCGTTCGCGGTGGTGTCCGGCGATCACAACCCCATCCACACCGACCGGGCGGCCGCGCTGCTCGCCGGTCTCGAATCGCCCATCGTGCACGGCATGTGGCTGTCGGCTGCCGCGCAGCACGCGGTGACCGCCACCGACGGCCAGGCCCGCCCCCCGGCCCGCCTGATCGGATGGACCGCACGGTTCCTGGGCATGGTGCGGCCCGGCGACGAGGTCGACTTCCGCGTTGATCGGGTCGGAATCGACCAGGGCGCAGAGGTTTTGGAGGTTGCCGCCCGCATCGGCTCGGACCTGGTGATGTCGGCGACGGCGCGCCTGGCCGCCCCCAAGACGGTCTACGCGTTCCCCGGCCAGGGCATTCAGCACAAGGGCATGGGCATGGACGTGCGTGCCCGGTCCAAGGCCGCTCGCAAGGTGTGGGACAGCGCCGACAAGTTCACCCGCGAAACGCTGGGCTTCTCGGTGCTGCACGTGGTCCGCGACAACCCGACCAGCATCGTCGCCATGGGCGTGCACTACAACCACCCCGAGGGCGTTCTCTACCTGACGCAGTTCACCCAGGTGGCGATGGCGACCGTTGCCGCCGCACAGGTCGCCGAGATGCGCGAGCAGGGCGCCTTCGTCGAGGGCGCCATCGCGTGCGGCCACTCGGTGGGCGAGTACACCGCGCTGGCCTGCGTCAGCGGCATCTTCGAGCTCGAGGCGCTGCTCGAGGCGGTTTTCCACCGTGGGTCGAAGATGCACGACATCGTGCCGCGCGACGAGCTGGGCCGCTCCAACTACCGGTTGGCGGCCATCCGGCCCTCGCAGATCGATCTGCCCGACGACGAGGTGCGGCCCTTCGTAGCCGAAATCGCCGAGCGCACCGGGGAATTCCTGGAGATCGTCAACTTCAACCTGCGTGGCTCGCAGTACGCGATCGCCGGCACGGTGCGCGGCCTCGAGGCGCTCGAGGCCGAGGTGGAGCGACGTCGCGAAATCACTGGGGGCAAGCGGTCGTTCATCTTCGTGCCCGGCATCGACGTGCCGTTCCACTCGCGGGTGCTGCGCGTCGGAGTGGCCGAGTTCCGGCGTGCGCTGGAACGTCTCATGCCGCGCGACCAGGACCCCGCGCTGATCATCGGGCGCTACATTCCGAACCTGGTGCCGCGCCCGTTCACCCTCGACCGCGACTTCGTCCAGGAGATACGGGACCTCGTGCCGGCCGAGCCGCTCGACGAGATCCTCGCCGACTACGACACCTGGCGCGCCGAGCAACCGCGCGAGCTGGCCCGCAAGATCCTCATCGAGTTGCTGGCCTGGCAGTTCGCCAGTCCGGTGCGCTGGATCGAGACGCAGGACCTGCTGTTCACCGAGGAGGCGGCGGGCGGTCTGGGCGTGGAGCGGTTCGTCGAGATCGGGGTGAAGTCGGCGCCCACCGTCGCCGGGCTGGCGAGCAACACGCTCAAGTTGTCCGAATATGCCCACAGCACAATCGAAGTCCTCAACGCCGAGCGCGACGCGGCAGTGCTGTTCGCGACCGACAACGACCCGGAGCCCGAACCGGAAGACGTGGACGTTCCGGATGATTCCGCCGCTGCCGCGGCGCCGGGTCCTGCTGCCGAGGCGGCCACGGCCCCGGCGCCCGCCGCGGCCCCGTCCGGTGGCGCGCGCCCCGACGACATCGGGTTCGACGCCGCCGACGCCACCCTGGCGCTGATCGCGCTGTCGGCCAAGATGCGCATCGACCAGATCGAGGAGCTCGACTCCATCGAGTCGATCACCGATGGTGCTTCGTCGCGGCGCAACCAGCTGCTCGTCGACCTCGGCTCGGAGCTCAACCTCGGTGCCATCGACGGCGCCGCCGAGGCCGACCTGGCGGCGCTGCGGGCCCAGCTGACCAAGCTAGCCCGCGGTTACAAACCTTACGGCCCAATACTTTCCGATGCGATCAACGATCAGCTCCGGACCGTCCTGGGTCCCTCGGGCAAGCGCCCGGCGGCTATCGCCGAGCGGGTCAAGAAGACCTGGGAGCTGGGCGAGGGCTGGGCCAAGCACGTCACGGTCGAAGTCGCGTTGGGGACCCGCGAGGGGACCAGCGTCCGTGGGGGACCGATGGGGCACCTGCACGAGGGCGCCCTGTCCGACGCCGCCTCGGTCGACAAGGTCGTCGACGCCGCGGTCGCCGCGGTGGCGGCACGCCACGGCATCGCGGTCGCGCTGCCGTCGTCGGGCGGGGGCGGTGCAGCGACCGTCGACGCGGCCGCGTTGAGCGAGTTCACCGACCAGATCACCGGGCGCGACGGGGTGCTGGCCTCCGCGGCACGGCTGGTGCTGGGTCAGCTCGGGCACGACGACCAGGTCGCGGCCTTGCCGGCGGCCACCGATTCCGAGCTGATCGACCTGGTCACCTCCGAATTGGGCGCGGACTGGCCGCGACTGGTGGCGCCGGTGTTCGACGGCAGGAAAGCCGTCCTGTTCGACGACCGCTGGGCCAGCGCGCGTGAGGACCTGGTCCGGCTCTGGCTGGCCGACGAGAGCGACGTCGACGCCGACTGGCCGCGGCTGGCCGAGGGCTTCGAAGGCGCCGGCCATGTGGTCGCCACCCAGGCCACCTGGTGGCAGGGCAAGGCGCTGGCCGCCGGCCGCCAGATTCACGCGTCGCTGTACGGGCGGATCGCCGCCGGCGCGGAGAACCCCGACCCGGGGCCGCACAGCCGCGAAATCGCCGTCGTCACCGGCGCGTCCAAGGGATCGATCGCCGCGTCGGTGGTCGCCAGGCTGCTCGGCGGCGGCGCCACCGTCATCGCGACGACGTCGAAACTCGACGGTGAGCGGCTGGACTTCTACCGCGGGCTCTATCGCGACCACGCCCGGTACGGCGCAGCGCTGTGGGTGGTCGCCGCCAACATGGCGTCCTACTCCGACATCGACGCGCTGGTCGAGTGGATCGGCAACGAGCAGACCGAAAGCCTTGGGCCGCAATCGATTCACGTCAAGGACGCCCAGACCCCGACGCTGCTGTTCCCGTTTGCCGCGCCGCGCGTGGTGGGCGACCTGTCCGAGGCCGGTTCGCGCTCGGAGATGGAGATGAAGGTGCTGCTGTGGGCCGTGCAGCGATTGATCGGCGGCCTGTCCAGGATCGGTGCCGAGCGCGACATCGCCTCGCGGCTGCACGTGGTGCTGCCCGGCTCGCCCAACCGCGGCATGTTCGGCGGCGACGGCGCCTACGGCGAGGCCAAGTCGGCCCTGGATGCCGTGGTCTCCCGATGGAGCGCTGAGCCGTCATGGGCCGAGCGGGTCAGCCTGGCGCACGCGCTGATCGGCTGGACGCGCGGGACGGGCCTGATGGGACACAACGACGCCATCGTCGGCGCGGTCGAAAAGGCCGGTGTGACCACCTATTCCACCGACGAGATGGCGGCGATGCTGCTGAATCTGTGCGACGTGGAGTCCAAGGTGGCCGCGGCCGGTGCGCCGATCGAGGCCGACCTGACCGGCGGGCTCGCCGACGCCGACCTCGACATGGCCGAACTGGCCGCCAAGGCGCGCGAGGAGACGTCGGCCGACCTGGCGGCCCCGGACGAATCCGCCGCCGGGGTCACCATTGCGGCCCTGCCGTCGCCGCCGCGCGGGTGGCGCCCGGCGCCGCCGCCGCACTGGGACGACCTCGACGTCGACCCCGCGGACCTGGTGGTCATCGTCGGGGGTGCCGAACTAGGCCCGTACGGATCGTCTCGCACGCGGTTCGAGATGGAGGTCGACAACCGCCTGTCGGCGGCCGGCGTCCTGGAGCTGGCCTGGACCACCGGGCTGATCCGCTGGGAGGAGGACCCGCAACCCGGTTGGTACGACACCGCATCCGGCGACCTCGTCGACGAGGCGGAGTTGGTCGACCGCTATCACGACCTCGTGGTGGAACGCTGCGGGATCCGCGAGTTCGTCGACGACGGGGCGATCGACCCGGACCACGCGTCGCCGCTTCTGGTCTCGGTCTTCCTCGACAAGGACTTCACGTTCGTCGTCTCCTCCGAGTCGGACGCGCGCGCGTTCGTCGAGTTCGACCCCGAGCACACCGTGATCCGGCCGGTGCCGGACTCGGGCGACTGGCAGGTGATCCGCAAGGCGGGCACCGAGATCCGGGTCCCGCGCAAGACGAAGCTGTCGCGGACGGTCGGCGCTCAGATTCCCACGGGCTTCGACCCGACGGTGTGGGGGATCAGTCCCGACATGGCCACCTCGATCGACCGGGTGGCGCTGTGGAACATCGTCGCGACCGTCGACGCATTCCTGTCCGCCGGATTCACCCCGGCGGAGGTCATGCGCTACGTGCATCCGAGCCTGGTGGCCAGCACGCAGGGCACCGGGATGGGCGGCATGACCTCGATGCAGACCATGTACCACGGAAACCTGTTGGGCCGCAGCAAGCCGAACGACATCTTGCAGGAAGTGCTGCCGAATGTGGTTGCCGCGCATGTGGTTCAGTCCTACGTGGGTAGCTACGGCTCGATGATCCACCCGGTGGCCGCGTGCGCGACGGCTGCGGTGTCGGTGGAGGAGGGCGTCGACAAGATCCGGTTGGGCAAGGCCGAAATGGTCGTGGCCGGAGGTCTGGACGACCTGACGCTGGAGGCCATCATCGGCTTCGGCGACATGGCCGCCACGGCCGACACCGGCATGATGCGCGGTCGGGGCATCGAGGACGCCAAGTTCTCCCGGCCCAACGACCGGCGCCGGCTGGGCTTCGTGGAGGCCCAGGGCGGTGGCACCATCCTGCTCGCGCGCGGCGACCTCGCGCTGCGGATGGGGCTGCCGGTGCTCGCGGTGGTCGCCTACGCGCAGTCGTTCGCCGACGGCGTGCACACCTCGATCCCGGCCCCGGGGCTGGGCGCGCTGGGCGCGGGCCGCGGCGGCAAGGACTCGGCGTTGTCACGGGCGCTGGCCAAGCTGGGCGTCGGCCCCGATGACGTCGCGGTGATCTCCAAGCACGACACGTCGACCCTGGCCAACGACCCCAACGAGACCGAGCTGCACGAGCGGCTGGCGGATGCGCTGGGACGTTCGGCGGGTGCCCCGCTGTTCGTGGTGTCGCAGAAGAGCCTGACGGGTCACGCCAAGGGCGGCGCGGCGGTCTTCCAGATGATGGGCCTGTGCCAGATGCTGCGCGACGGGGTGATTCCGCCCAACCGCAGCCTGGACTGCGTCGACGACGAACTGGCGGGTTCGGCCCACTTCGTCTGGGTGCGCGACACGCTGCGGCTTGGCGAGAAGTTCCCGCTGAAGGCGGGGATGCTGACCAGCCTCGGGTTCGGGCACGTGTCCGGCCTGGTGGCGCTGGTGCACCCGCAGGCGTTCATCGCCGCGCTGGATGCGGATCAGCGCGCCGACTACCAGCGCCGCGCGGACGCCCGCCTGCTCGCCGGTCAGCGGCGGCTGGTGTCGGCTATCGCCGGAGGCGCGCCGATGTACGAGCGGCCGCCGGACCGTCGTTTCGACCACGACGCAGCGGAGAAGCGTCAGGAGGCGGCGATGCTGCTCAACCCGGACTCTCGGCTCGGCGACGACGGAGCCTACGAGGTCGCTGCCGGATGACGCCGGCGCCGACCGCGTCGTCGCCGGGCGCGACCGTCCGTTAGCCTGGCGATCCATGGGCATCGTCGGAGTGGGGATCGACCTGGTCTTGATCCCTGATTTCGCGGAGCAGGTCGACCAGCCGGGAACGGTGTTCTCCGAGACCTTCACTCCCGGTGAGCGACGCGACGCGTCGGACAAGAGCTCGTCGGCGGCCCGGCATCTGGCGGCCCGGTGGGCGGCCAAGGAGGCGGTGATCAAGGCGTGGTCGGGTTCCCGGTTCGCGCAGCGACCGGTCCTGCCCGAGGCCATCCACCGCGACATCGAGGTGGTCACCGACATGTGGGGCCGCCCGCGGGTCCGGTTGACGGGGGCCGTCGCCGAGCATCTGGCCGACGTCACGATCCACGTGTCGCTGACGCACGAAGGGGACACGGCCGCCGCGGTGGCCATCCTGGAGATCCCTTGAGCGGCCCCGCCGTCGGCGAGCGCGCGTGTTTGTACGCGACACGCCGGTCGTGGTTGGCATTTTGCGCGCCCTCGCGGAACGGAGGCCCGCGATGAGCGACCTGACCGAGCGCGTCCGCGACGTGTTGCCTTCGGTGCGTCGCGACCTGGAAGACTTGGTGCGCATCCAGTCGGTATGGGCCGACCCCGGCCGCCGCGCCGAGGTGCAGCGTAGCGCGCAGGCCGTCGCGGACCTGTTGTCGCGGGCCGGCTTCGACGACGTGAAGATCGTCAGCGAGGGCGGCGCGCCGGCCGTCATCGCCCGGCATCCCGCGCCGCCGGGGGCGCCGACCGTCTTGCTGTACGCCCACCACGACGTCCAGCCCGAGGGTGACGACACCCAGTGGGCGTCGCCGCCGTTTGATCCCACGGAACGCGATGGCCGGCTCTACGGCCGTGGCAGCGCGGACGACAAGGCGGGCATCGCAACGCATGTCGCGGCGTTCCGCGCGCACGGTGGCCGGCCGCCGGTGGGCGTGACGGTCTTCGTCGAGGGGGAGGAGGAATCCGGTTCGCCGTCACTGGGCCGGATGCTCGCCGCGCATCGTGACGCGCTCGCCGCCGACGTGATCGTCATCGCCGACTCCGACAATTGGAGCACCGACACCCCGGCGCTGACGGTGTCGCTGCGCGGGCTGGCGGACTGCGTGGTCGAGGTTGCCACCCTCGATCACGGGCTGCACTCCGGCCTGTGGGGCGGCGTGGTTCCCGACGCGCTCAGCGTGCTGGTGCGGCTGCTGGCCAGCCTGCACGACGACGACGGCAACGTGGCGGTCGCCGGCCTACACGAGGCGGACACGGCGTCGCTGCAGTATCCCGACTACCCGCCGGAGCGGGCCCGCAGCGATTCCGGGCTGCTGGACGGGGTATCCGAGATCGGCTCCGGGTCTGTCCCGCAACGGCTTTGGGCAAAGCCCGCGATCACCGTGATCGGCATCGACACCACACCCATCGAGAAGGCGTCCAACACGCTCATCCCGCGGGCCCGGGCCAAGATCAGCATGCGGGTGGCGCCCGGCGGCGACGCCGCGGCACACCTGGACGCCCTCACCGACCACCTGCGGCGGCACGCCCCGTGGGGCGCGAAGGTCAGCGTGACGCGCGGTGAAATCGGCGAGCCCTACGCCATGGAGGCCAGCGGCGAGGTCTACGACGCGGCGCGGGCGGCCTTCCGGCAGGCGTGGGGCGCCGAGCCCATCGACATGGGCATGGGGGGCTCGATCCCCTTCATCGCCGAATTCGCCGCCGCGTTTCCTCACGCGAAGATCCTGGTGACCGGCGTCGAGGATCCGGGGACGCAGGCGCACAGCGTCAACGAGAGCCTGCATCTCGGTGTGCTCGAGCGCGCCGCGATCGCCGAAGCGCTGCTACTGGCCAACCTCGGTTGAGCTCAATGGACCGCGACGCCGCCGGGTCGAAGCAGCATCCGATTCATCCGGTCATCAGTTCCGGACAGTAGGCCTGGGCGCTGGCGCTGACGAAGTAGGCAGCTCCGTCGGGGCCCAGGCCGGGGTTGCCCTGAAAGACGCTCGAGACAACCGTCTTGTAGGGCGTGCCCTGCTTGAGCTCGCTGCACAGTTCGTGCGCCGAGTCGATGAGGGCCCGCCCGTCGGTGACTTCCAGTCCCATGCCGTTGCGGATGGTCTGGAGGAACTGCGCGTCGCCGGGATCCGCGTGGGCGGGCGCCGCGAGGGTGGTGGCGCCCGCCAGGACCGCTGCAAGGGATAGAAGCACCTTCATGAGAAGCCGAACCTCATTCCCGAGTCCAGTGAATACCGACAGCCATCTTCCCATGCGGGACGCCCCGGGCCATACCGGAGCGCAGCGCCGGCCGCCGGAACAGCGCAATCAGCACCGTGCCGCTTTCGGCACCCGTCAGCAGGTGGATCCGGCGAGGTCAGCGGGGAGGACCGAGAATGATTTGTCCGAACTTGTCCGCTCCCTCGACCAAACGCGAGGGCGAAATCTCGAAGCCCTCCGGACGCGGCATCGCCTTGTCGCGCCCGGAGTAGCGGAACATCCCTTCGATTCCTGCCGGTGTATTGATCATCAGGAGATCTGCTTTCTTCGACGTGATGCGATAGCCGTGCGGAATGTTCTTGGGTAAGAACACAATCCCGCCTTCAGCCAACTCCGTCTCCTGGTCGTCGACCCAGACCAGAGCTGTTCCCTTGATCAACATGAACACTTCGTCTTCCCGAGTGTGCTTGTGGTACGGCGGGGCTTCGCCCTCGCTCACATCGAAGCGTCCGATCATCAACTGCCCGGCGGTGGCCTTGCCGTCGAGCAAGATTGCCAGTGTGCCGCCGTCGAGCCATTCCAGTTGTTGCTGCTGCTCCGGTTGCGCCAGGTACGCCATGCTCATGAGGCATCCCGTTTCGTCGTCGATGCTGTAGGTGCACCGGCCGTAACCGTTGTCACTCCGTGGCCGTCGACGCCTGGGCGATGATCTGCGTGATCTTTGCTGCTGTGCTCGCGGCCTTCACGTTGTACTGCGCCGTCTCGATCTTGCCTTTTTCGTCGACCACGAACGTGGACCGGATGACGCCCTGCACGGTCTTGCCGTACATCTGCTTCTCGCCGTACGCACCCCACGCCGTCAGCACCTTGCGGTCCGGGTCGGAGAGCAGCGGGAACGTCAGCTTCTCCGCGTCGCGGAATTTGGCGAGCTTCTCCGGTTTGTCGGGCGAGATGCCGACGACGTCGAGGCCGGCGTCGTTGAGGTCGCGCAGATTGTCGCGGAAGGCGCACGCCTGCTTGGTGCAGCCCGGCGTCGAGGCGGCCGGGTAGAAGTAGACGATCACCCTGCGGCCCTTGAAGTCGGCGAGCGACACCTTGTTGCCGTCGGCGTCGGGCAGGCTGAAGGCGGGCGCTTTGTCCCCCGGCGCCAGCCGTGTGGTTTCGTTCAACGATCTCCCTTTCCATTCACCGGGGCGTCGGGTGCAGCGCCAGCTGATCTAGGGTAGTTCGGGCAGTGCTTCAGCCGGAAGCGGGCGACTTGGAGGACAGAGACGTGGCGGATCGGGACCCTGAGACCATCAAGCAGGAGATCGACCAAGCCCGCGACCAGCTGGCCGCCACCGTCGACTCGCTCGCCGAACGCGCCAATCCTCGCCGCCTGGCCGACGATCTCAAGGCCCGCGCCGTCGAATTCGTGAAGAAGCCGGTCGTGATCGTGTCGCTCGTAGGGATCTCGTCGGTGGTCGCCGTCGTGGTGGTCCGCAGGATCAGGGATCGCTGACGCCCGCACTGTCTGCGAGGTCGCAGGAGGAACCGCTCGCGTGCGCCCAAGGGCGTGATCGCGAGATGAAAGCGGGCTTTTCTACCTGAAAAGCAGAAAATAAATGCGATAAGGCCGCGGTGGCGATAATGTTCCTTTCGGGGTGTGAAAGGACGTCGAATATGTCTTTCGTGATCGCACTGCCGGAGATGGTGACGTCGGCCGCGTCGGATCTGGCCGGTATCGGATCGAGAATCGCCCAGGCGAATGCGGCCGCGGCCCCCCCGACCACAGGGGTGCTGCCCGCCGCCCGGGATGAGGTGTCGGCGGCGGTCGCGTCGCTGTTCTCCGGTCAGGCGCAGGAATTCCAGGCGTTGAGCACCCAGGCGGCGACCTTTCATCAACAGTTCGTTCAGCGGATGAATGGTGCCGCGGCGCAATACGCCGACGCCGAGGCCGCCGGCGTGGCGGCAATGACGGTACCCAACATCGGCTATGGGAACACCGGAACCAGCAATGTCGGCTTTTTCAATACCGGCAGCAACAACTTCGGCATCGGCAATACCGGCGACTTCAACGCCGGCTTGTTCAACACCGGGAGCTGGAACTTCGGCATCGCTAATTTCAGTCCCAACAATCTGAACCCGAACTTCAGCATCTTCAACAACCCGCCGATCACCGCCCTCGGCGGCGTCGGCATCGGCAACACCGGCATCAACAATGTCGGCTTCGGCAACTTCGGGAACAACAATCAGGGATTGCCCTTGCCGCTGCTCGCGGGCTTCTTTGGCGTGGGCAACACCGGCAGCTTCAACAGCGGCTTGTTCAACGTCGGCTTCAACAACACCGGGATCGGCAACGTCGGTAGCGTCCTCTACGGCATCGGACTCAGCGGTCATAACCAATTCGGCATCGGCCCGCTGAGCGTCCCCTATCCGTTCCCTCCGCTTCCGTTCGGCATCCCCTACACTCTCGGCCTTTCGTAGCTGCGGCGACGACGGTAATGCCCGGCAGGTGACCCATCCTGCCCGGACACGTCGCGGTGGCCCGTCACCTCTTGAAAACAGCCGTTTTCGGGTATAGTCCCGAATTTCGGGGGCTCAACCGATGGTCATCGGGATGACCAGATGGGAGGCCGAGTATGTCGAGTGTCATGGCGGCGCCGGAGGTGATCGCCGCGGCGGCAACGGATGTGGCGGCTGTTGCGTCGACGGTCAACGCGGCCCACCTGGCGGCAGTAGCTCCAACGGTCGCGTTGACACCGGCCGCCGGGGACGAAGTGTCGGGCAGTGTGGCCCAACTGTTCTCCCAGTTCGGCCGAAGTTATCAGGCGTTGGCCGGTGAGATCGCCGCCTTTCAAGAGCAGTTCGTGCACACGTTGACGACTAGCGCCGGTTCATACGCGTCCGCCGAGGGCACCAACGTCGGATCCCTGGTCGCGGGGCTTCACCTGCCCGCAAGCCTGCCCGCAAGCCCGCCTGCGGCGGCCTTTCCGACGTTCAATTGGGTCGCGGCGCTGGACGCAGCGGTCGGCAATTGGGATGCCATCTACCCTTACCTGGTATTTTTCGGCGGCGCTCTCGCCTTCTCGATCCAGGCCTTCATCTACTCCGTGAACGCTCTTTTGCATCTGGCGGTACTTTTCGACTGACCGAACGCGTCGCCGCCGAGGTGTTCGCGCATGGCGGCGTGCGTGCCACGTCGGCCGGGCGCCCGAACCGTTACGTCCACCCGGCGGGGGCGCGAATTATCGCGCCGCTTTGGCGGCTTCGCGCCGAGCCTTCTCTTTCACGTGTCTCGAGCAACAATGCCCCATTTCGCAATGGTATCGGTCACTGCAGTCATGTGAACAATAAACTGACGCGTCCGGAAGCCAGTCGGGATCGGACAGGTCGCGCCGTCGGTCGTTCGGGTCAAACGTGTGGCCGCAATGCACGCAGGTCCTGACCTTGGTCTTGGTCGCCATAGCGGTAAGGGTACGCGCCACGGCTCTAAATCGGTGCCCCTCTTGAGGTCAATTCCGAACAATCGACGCCACGCCAAATCTGTGGCGTGTAATTCGCATTAACAGTGCGGGCCAGCGAATTGATTACCTGCCCAAACTAACTCCGGCCCCGTCCGCAATTCTCGCTGTCCCTGCGATTCGCCACCGGGGCACGGCATCGCACTGACGTGAACGGGCGATAAGCCAGGGGGAAAGAAATCGACCCATCGTGGTGGGATCACCGGTGGCGCAGGAAGTTTGCGTGTCTGTGGACTCAACAGCCCTCTCCGACTGACGATCCCGGGCAACACAGTCGTTCGCGTGCCCCCTCGAACGCCACTCGAGCAGGTGTGCGCGCGAGGAGTGCGCCCCGGCTTTCCGTAGTTGCCAGCAAACCGATCACCTGTGCGACGACGGGCGGCGGGGCTCCGGCGCGCCGCTGGCGCGGAGGCTCGGCGCGGGAATGAACGCGGAACTGATGGCGTTGGGCTTGCGGTGTCGTATGCGACGAAATGCCTTAGCATCAGGCCGTTGAGCATTCCTGATCGGGGGAAATGGTGCTGACGCTTCTCAAGCGGGCATGGGTTCCGCTTGTCGTGGTGATCGCAATGATCATCGGCGGCGTGGCAGTGGACCGGCTCAGCGGCGTCTTCCCGGGGCCCGGCCTACCCAAGCCCGATCCCCGCGACGCGACCCCGCCGTACGCGGCCAAGACCGCCATCTACGAAATCCTGGGCCCGCCCGGGACGACCGGCGTCGTGAACTGGATGGACGCCGAGGCGCAACCGCAGAAGGCCAACTTCACCACGTTGCCGTGGTCGCAGACGATTGTCGCCGAGATGCCCGGCATCTTCGCCTACGTGGTCGCCCAAGGTGACAGCCCCTCCATCGGCTGCCGGATAACCGTCGACGGCAAATTGGTCGACCAACAACAGGTGGACGGCCGCGACGCCCAGGTCTCCTGCTTGGACAAGTCCGCATGACGGACAACACGAGCGACACGGACGAGATCCCCGTCGCGCAGAGCGCCGAAGTAGAGAAGAGGCCGCGACTGGCCCGCACCATCCGGATCCTGGCGCTGCCGATCGTCGTGTTCTGGGTGCTGTTCGCGGTCGGCGTCAACGTTTTCGTCCCACAGCTGGAGAAGGTTGCCGACGAGGTCTCGGTGCCGCTGTCGCCGTCCGACGCGCCTTCGGTCACCGGGATGAAGCACATCGGGGAGAAATTCAAGGAGTACGACTCAGACAACCTCGTCCTGGTGACCCTGGTCGGCGACAAGCCCCTCGGTCCGGACGCGCACAAGTACTACGACGAGCTGGTCGCCAAGCTGCAGCAGGACCACAAACACGTTGAGCACGCGCTGAATTTCTGGGGGCAGCGGTTCACGGCCTCGGGTGTCGAGAGCTACGACCACAAGGCCGCCTACGTCCAGGTCAACCTGCGCGGCGACCAGGGTGGTGCCGTGGGTGACGAGTCGGTTACGGCGGTGCGAAAAATCGTCGCGGACACGAAGCCGCCGGCGGGGGTGAAGGCCTACGTCGCGGGTCAGGGAGCCCTGACCGCCGACGTGATCGTGGTCGGTGACAAGAGCCTGGCCAAGATCACGATCATCACGGTCATCGTCATCGCGGTCATGCTGATGTTCGTTTACCGGTCCATCGGCACTGTGCTGCTGACCATGGTGATCCTCTTCGTGGGACTCGCGGCTGGCCGCGGCGTGGTTTCGCTGCTGGGCGAAATCGGCATCATGGGGTTGTCGACCTTCGCCGTGAACCTGCTGACCTCACTCGCGATCGCGGCGGGCACCGATTACGCGATCTTCATGGTCGGCCGATACCAGGAGGGCCGTGAACGGGGCCTGGACCGTGAAGCGGCCTACTACGACACCTTCGCCGGGGTCAGCAAGGTGGTGCTGGGCTCGGGCTTGACGATCGTCGGTGCGCTGGCCTGTCTGAAGTTCACTCGGCTGCCCTACTTCAGCTCGCTGGCGTTTCCGTGCGCTGTGGGTCTGCTGGTGGTGGTGGCCGCTGGTGTGACCCTGACGCCGGCGCTGATCGCATTCGCAAGCGGCTTCGGCCTTTTCGACCCGAAGCGGAAATTCAACTACACGCGGTGGCGCCGCCTGGCGACGGCCATCGTGCGGTGGCCGGCCCCCATCGGGGCCACCGCCATCATCCTCGCGATCGTCGGTGCTCTGGGGTTGATGGGCTTCACCCCGCGCTACAACGACCTGTACTACCTGCCGAAGAGCGCGTCCTCCGTCCAGGCGTACGACGCGGCGGACCAGCACTTCACGCAGGCGCGGTTGAACCCCGACCTGCTGATGGTCGAATCGGACCACGATCTGCGCAATCCGACCGACATGCTGGTCCTGGACAAGATTGCCGGGGCCATCTTCCGGGTGCCCGGAATCGAACGGGTGCAGAGCATCACGAGACCCCTCGGGCCGCCGATTCAAGATGGCTCAGTTCCGTTCCAGCTCAGTGTGCAAACCGCGCCGATCCGCGACAACCTGAACTACCTGAAGGACCGCATAGCCGACATCAAGAAGATCAGCGGTTACCTCGACACCCAGATCGCTCTCCTGGAGCGCCAGTACAAGGTGACCCAGGATCTAGCGAACGCCGCGGAAGACAGCTCGAAAACCACGGGGGAGACGGCGGCCATCACGGACGAAATCCGGGACCACATCGCGGATTTCGACGACTTCTGGAGACCGATTCGCAGTTACTTCTACTGGGAGAAGCATTGCTACGACATCCCGATCTGCTGGTCGCTACGCTCGCTCTTCGATGCGCTGGACGGGTTCGACAAACTGGCCGAGAAGTTCCACAGCCTGACTAATGACCTCGGCAACACGGCCAAGGCGACGCGCGAACTGCTGGCGATCATTCCCGAGAACATCGCTGTCTCGAAGTCGATCCGGGATACGACGCTGACCATCTACAGCACGTTCGAGAGCGTGATCGACCAGTTCGATCGGTTGACCGATACGAACGCCGTGATGGGTAAGTCCTTCAACGACTCTCAGATCGAGAGCCTGTTCTACCTGCCGCCCGAGATCTTCCAGAACCCGGACTTCCAACTGGGGTTGAGCTTGATGGTGTCGCCGGACGGCAGGGCCGCTCGCTTCATCATCACCCACAATGTGGATCCGGCGACGACCAAGGGAATCGCGTCGGTCGACCAAGAGCGCCAAGCGGCCAAGGAGGCGCTGAAACTCACCTCGCTGCAGAACGCCGACATCTATCTCGGCGGTACGGCCGCAACGTTTTACGACATCGCCAACGGCGCCCGGTACGACCTGATGATCGCCGGGGTGGCCTCGATCGTGCTCATCTTCATCATCATGGTGATCGTCACGCGGGCCCTGGTGGCCGCGGGCGTGATCGTCGGCACGATCGTGATGTCGCTGGGGGCCGCGTTCGGGTTCTCGACACTGATCTGGCAGCACCTCCTTCACTTCCAATTGCACTGGGTGGCAACTGAATTCGCGCTGATCGTGCTCTTGGCGGTGGGGTCGGATTACAACCTGATGCTGGTGTCGCGGATCGAGGAAGAGATCGGGGCCGGCCTGAAAACGGGGCTCATCCGCGGGATGGGTGTCACGGGCCCGGTGGTGACCGCGGCCGGTCTCGTGTTCGCCGTCACCATGGCCACGATGATCACCAGCGATCTGCGGGCAATCGGCCAGTTCGGCACAACGATCGGGCTCGGCCTGCTGTTCGACACCTTCGTCGTGCGATCGCTCATCACGCCGTCGATCATGACGGTGATGGGACGCTGGTTCTGGTGGCCGAAGCGGGTGCGGATCCGCCCGGCCAGCCAGATGCTCCGCTCCGTCGGGCCGCGCCCCCTGGTGCGTGCGCTGCTCTACCAGCCGCGGCACGCGACCCCGGCCGAACCGCGGACGTAGCCCTGCGCTTGTTCGAGTGCGCCGTCAGGGTTTCGAACCCCGGACCCGCTGATTAAGAGCGGGCGGTTTTGGTTGCTTCCCGCCGGGTCCGGTCGTATGTCGTACCGGTCGGGGCCGCGTCCCGCGAGAGTTGGCAAAACATGCGGCGTCGTTGTTGGTGCGCGCCGAGGCTTTTTAGTCGGGATACCGGATCGCCACCAGCTCGACCTGCTGTGGTCCCTGCGGCGTCTCGAATGTCACAACGTCCCCTGGCCGGTGGCCTGCCAGGGCGAGCCCCATCGGGCTGTCCGGCGCCAACGTGTGCTCGTCCACGACCGGCACGTCTCCGACGATCGCGACCACCCGCAGGTGAACGAGCTCCTGATCCGGGAAGCGCAGCGTCACCTCGGTGCCGTCCGGAAGCGCGCCCGGCACCTCGGACTCGGGTCGCCCACCGTGCAGATGCCAGTTGATTTCGGCGATCCGGTCGTCGATCGCGGTCAGTTCGTCGGCGAGGCCGATCTGGTCCGCCGCATCGGCGTCGACCAGGTCGCCGGCCGTATCCCGGATGCTGTCGAGGTCGGCCGCCACGCGTTCGCGCCGCCGCTTCAGTTTGTCCAGCTCGGCCTCGAGAAGGGCGAGCTCATCCGGCGTCAGCATTGCCGCCCGGCTGTGCTTGCTCACGACTGCGCGCCCGCGATCGACCCCGGGCGGCGGATGGTGTCGCGCCGCAGCTGACGGTTGCTCTTGGGTTCGCGCTCCGTCTTGTGCCGATCGATCTGAGTGATCAGATCCCTCTTGGCTTCGGCGAGAGCCCGCATGAGATCCCGGTCGTATCCAACCGCCACGAGCGGCGGGCAGCCCGGCAGAAACGCGCGGAGCGTTACGCGCTGCTCTTTACCGCCGCGCTCGCGCACGGACACGTCGACTTCGACCTCGCTCGGGTCCCAACTGGCCAGGTGCGGAACCAGCGCGGACAGCTCTTCGAGGACCTGCTCGCGTTCCTGTTCCTTGAACCCGGCGCCCAGACGAAACGAGCGCTGATCGAGACGGTCCCGCCGCGCGTTGTCGGTGCTACTCATGCCTATGAGCATTAGGCACAAACGACGTGGACCGCTTCCCCTACTCAGGCCCGATTCCAGGGTGGATCGTGGGCCTGCGAGGACATGGCATCGAACCGGTTTGCTGTGGCGGCGTGGCGCCCGCGGCGTGGAGGCCTGGTGGACGATTTTCGGCTCCACGGCGGAGAAATCCGGCTGTTTTCGGCCCGAGCCGTCTGGCAGGAATATCGCTTGAGCTGCGGCAATGTTTTTGTGCGCCGTCAGGGTTTCGAACCCCGGACCCGCTGATTAAGAGTCAGCTGCTCTACCAACTGAGCTAACGGCGCTAGGACGGCCAAGACCGCGGTAGCGACAATAACAGGCGTCCCGCCGCTGAGCGAAATCCCAGACTCTTCGAGGATAGCCGTCGGTCGGCTCGGGCGAGCCGGACTGGCCCCGCCGGGATGGCCGCGCTGGCGCTGGCCGCCGTGGTGATGGCGGTGGCGACCCTCAAGCTGGCGCGGCTCGACGCCGTTTCGACTCGCGAGATGGTCGACGCCGAAGTCGCCAGACCCGCTCGACCGGACGACGCAGCCGTCCTCGAGTCGCCGCAGGAGGGCAGCTGACGGTTTGCCACGGTCGGTCACCTGGCATTCATTCCGGTGCGACCTGCGCGTTGTAGGGTGCCCGGGCATGAGCACTCCTTCGCCTGGGCCTGGTTGGTGGCTCGCGTCCGACGGCAAGTGGTACCCGCAGCGCTGGGACAGCTTCTTCATCCATTACACGCATGAATCCTTGGACACCGTGATGGAAGAGGCGACCCGGCTGACGAAGGCCTACGGACAGCAAGGCTGGGAGATCGTCGGCTCGTCGGTGCAGCGCGCCCAGGTCGCGCGCCACTTCAAGGACTACGACAAAGGCGGGGACCACTATTTCGAGTGGAGCATCGTCTGCACGATGAAAAGGCCGTTGCCGCCCGGGTGAGTGCCCTCGGGTTCGATTTGCCGGGCCCTCGCCATATCAATGACCGGAAGCGGCGTAGCTTCGGACTCAATTCCGCCCCTGGACTGCCCGAACGGACACCGCCCCATCCGCGAGAGTGCGGCTGGAGCGGTGGTTCCGCTTGGGGTGAGTGACGGGACTCGAACCCGCGACATTCAGGATCACAACCAATAGCTAGAAACGCTATGTTTTAGCAGCTCATAAGCACTGTTCAGTTTCACCTTTTTGCAGATAAGCGCGGACAAAAGGCCTGATAACTAGGCACTATCGGAGAGCTAACGTCACGAGTGGCTGCTAACGTTTCGGTATGGCCAGGACTAGGAAGAAAGCCCGTCGCACATGGCCTGCGCACCCCGCTGAGCCGGCCGGTCCTTCGTACGTGCAACGAATGGTATCCATCGGCCCTACCGAGCGAATCTTAGAGAAAGGGAAATCTCACTGCCAATGGTCGCGATTCCGATATGACCCTCGGCATTAAGAGACAATCCGACCTCCACCTCTTTCAGCCGGAATGGGCTTTCCTGCAGGTCCGGAAGGTCCTTGAGTAAAGTCTCGAGTTCACCCTGGATTGCGTAAAGCCGACCTTTGACTTTGTCAAGCTCCACGTCTTTCGTCTTACCTTCCCGCTTTGGGGCAGCCCTTCTGAAAGGGAGAAAGCCGACCACCGACGCGGATTCGACGCCTTGCAGTAGCGGCGTGTACACCCGATGTTCATCGATCATGTCGTCATCGCCAAGCGTGTCGTCTTCAGCGGCGACCATGAGCGTGAGAGTTCCGGGCGTCGAGTCTTTCTTGGACATGTAGCCGTGCCTCCGAACGTGTGAGAGGAGAGCGGTTAACGCCCGAAGGGACGTCCGGGCGTATCGACGATAGCCCTGGAGCACGGTAAATCGGTAGGTATATCCGCGGACCTAGGTGAACGGCGCGAGAGTGAAAGACGCTGGACACGCACCGTCACGGCGCCCCGTTGTTCGAGGATGAGATGATGGCGCTCAGGGTTGAAGGACCGGTCGGGTTTTGGAGCTAAGTCCACGCCGACAACGATGCTGTCGATGGCGCGATCCAGGAACTGCGGCGTCACATAATAAACGCTTATTCGATCCTAACGGGCAGCATCGCCGGCGGGGAAATACATTTCCGGCGCTCCGAGCATTAATACCTTTGCCAGCATGTCTGACAGTTGTTTACCCGCCTCATAAGTGAGGGGAATGAGGATTTCCCGGGTCGCGATCGCTGCCAAGAGGCCGAGGTGTCGCGGCGGCAATCGTCGATGTCGCCGTTGAGGTGCGTGGAGACATGTAGCCACAAGCCGACGAGTTCGGCCGTGGCCATCGGACCTCGATGTTGCCGCCCGTAACGGCACGCTAACGTCACGGGAGGCCGGCAAAGAAAAAGGTCAGAGGGGCTAAATACCCCCTCTGACCTGTGGGGTGAGTGACGGGACTCGAACCCGCGACATTCAGGATCACAACCTGACGCTCTACCAACTGAACTACACCCACCATCGGCGCCGGCCGGCCCGCACAGGCGGACCAACGAGCGGCGACGTCGATATTAGCCCGTCGGTGGCTCGGTGTCCGAATCGATTCCGCCCGGTGCGTCACGGCCCCCCTCCAGGTCGGCGACCACAGCCTCGATTTCGCTGGTGGCGGGGCCGGGCGGCGCCACGAAGGCGGTGCGCCGGTAGTACCGCAATTCGCGGATGGACTCGTGGATGTCGGCCAGGGCGCGGTGCGAAAGGCCCTTGGCCGGCTGGCCGAAGTAGATCCGCGGGTACCAGCGTCGGCACAGCTCCTTGATCGAGCTGACGTCGATCATGCGGTAGTGCAGGAACGCGTCGAGGGCGGGCATGTCGCGGGCGATGAACGACCGGTCGGTGGCGATCGAGTTGCCCGCCAGGGGTGCCGTCTTGGGCTGCTTGACGTGCTTGCCGATGTAGTCGAGGACCATCGCCTCGGCGGTGGCCAGATCTACGGTGGACGCCTTGACCTCCTCGATCAGCCCCGAGCGGGTGTGCATTTCGGTGACCACGGGGACCATCGAAGCCAGCGCGTCGTCTCCGGTGTGGATCACCACGTCGACGCCGTCCCCGAGCACGTTCAAGTCGGCGTCGGTGACCAGGGCTGCGATCTCGATCAACTTGTCCGTGCCCAGATCGAGCCCGGTCATCTCGCAGTCGATCCACACCAATTCGGCACGCACAGCGCCCAGACTAGGCCCACGAGCGTCCTGCCCCCGTCGCCGCCCGGCAAGTAGTGTGAGGCTTTGCCCGACGACGCGGGACCATCGCAGGAGAGGGACGCCGGCACGATGAGCACCGAATCAGCGAGTCACTCCGACGGGCCCGCCCAGCGGATCGCGAGCGGCTATGCCTTCGACGGCCAAGCGCTGGAACTTGGCACCGTTGTCGTCGACGGCGCGGCCGACCCCACCGCGCCGATTCGCATCCCGCTGGCCACCATCAACCGGCACGGTCTGGTCGCGGGGGCGACCGGAACCGGAAAGACCAAGACGCTGCAGTTGATCGCCGAACAGCTCAGCGCCGCGGGTGTGCCCGTGCTGATGGCCGACGTGAAGGGTGACCTGTCCGGCCTGGCGCGGCCAGGCGAGGCCAACGACAAGACCGCGGCGCGGGCACGCGACACCGGGGACGATTGGCGGCCGACGGGATTCCCGGTGGAGTTCTTGTCGCTGGGCACCGGGGGAGTTGGTGTGCCGGTGCGCGCGACCGTTGCCAGCTTCGGCCCCGTTTTGTTGTCAAAGGTGCTGGGCCTGAACGCAACTCAGGAGTCGACCCTGGGCCTGATCTTCCATTGGGCCAGCGAGCGGGGTCTCGAGCTGGTCACGCTGGCCGACCTGCGAGGTGTCATCACCCACCTGGCTGGCGACGAGGGCAAGGCCGACCTGAAAGACCTGGGTGGGGTGTCGTCGACGACCGCGGGGGTCATCCTGCGGGCGCTGGTGAACCTCGCCGGCGAGGGCGGCGACACCTTCTTCGGCGAGCCCAAGCTGGACCCCAACGACCTGCTGCGCGTCGACGACCAGCAGCACGGCACCATCTCGCTGCTCGAATTCGGCGGGCAGACACTGCGTCCGGTCATCTTCTCCACCTTCCTGATGTGGTTGCTCGCCGATCTGTTCACCGTCCTGCCCGAGGTTGGCGACGTGAACAAGCCCAAGCTGGTCTTCTTCTTCGACGAGGCGCACCTGTTGTTCACCGACGCCTCCAAGGCCTTCCTCGAGCAGGTGGAACAGACCGTGAAGCTGATCCGCTCCAAGGGCGTCGGGGTGTTCTTCTGCACCCAGCTGCCCACCGACCTGCCCAACGACGTACTGTCCCAACTGGGCGCGCGAATCCAGCACGCGCTACGGGCGTTCACCCCCGACGACCAGAAGGCGCTCAGCAAGACCGTTCGTACATATCCGAAAACCGATGTCTACGAACTGGAGTCGGCGTTGACGTCGCTGGGAATCGGCGAGGCCGTGGTGACGGTGCTCTCGGAGAAGGGAGCGCCCACACCGGTGGCGTGGACGCGCATGCGGGTGCCCCGATCGCTGATGGGCGCCATAAGCGCCGACGAGCTCGCCGCCGCGGTCAAAAGCAGCCCCCTGCAAGCTAAGTACGGCCAGACGGTGGAACGCGAGCCGCAGCTGCCCGCGACCCCGTCGGGGCCGAAGCCGCCATCCGCCCGGTCCGACTACCCGCCGGTCCCGGCGAACGGCCCGGTTCCGCCCATGCCGGCACCGGCCGAGCCCAAAGGACCCGGCCTATGGGAGGAAGTGCTGAACAATCCGACCGTGAAAAGCGGTATCAACACCGCGGTTCGCGAAGCGGTGCGAAACCTGTTCGGCGCCGGCCGCCGCCGGAGGTAAGCCCGGCGCTTTGCGGATGGCGATGCCTAGCCGCCGCCGAGCTTCTTGTAGAAGCTGCCCACGATCGGCGCCACGATGGCGCGTGGGGCGTAGCCGCTGGCCACCGACATCGCCTTCGACGTCAAACCCGGGACGACGCGCATCTTGTTGCGCTCCAACGCGTCCAGGGAGATCTGGGCGGTGTGCTCGGTCGAGATCCACAGGAAGTCCGGCACCAGCTTCTCGACCAGCGATCGTTCGGCGTCGTCGGGCAGATCGGTGCGCACCGGGCCCGGCGCCAGCAGCGTGACGTGCACGCCCGAGCCGCGCAGTTCGCCGCGCAACGATTCGCTGAACGTGTTGGCGAACGCCTTGGTGGCCGCGTAGGTGGCGTTGTAGGGGATCGGCGAATTGCCCGCCGCCGAACCGGAAATCAGGATGCCGCCGGCCTTGCGCTCCATCATGCCCGGCAGTACCGCCAGCGTAAGGTCGTGCACCGCAACGGCATTCAGCTGCACCTGGGCCTTCTCGCCCGCCGGGTCGAGGCCGGCGACCGGACCGAACGTCGCGGTGCCCGCGTTGGCGCACAAGATCGAGACGGTCCGGGCGGCCAATTCGTCGCACAGTTTGGTCCGTTGGTCCGGATCGGCGAGGTCGGCGGGCCGCACGTCGACGGCCACCCCGTACTTGTCGGTCAGCCGCGTGGCCAGATCGTTGAGCACGTCTTCGCGCCGTGCGGTGACGATCAGGCTGTGCCCGCGCGCGGCCAGTTCGGTGGCCAGCGCCTCGCCGATGTTCTGCGAAGCCCCGGTGACCACGGCGCGCGCGTCGGGACGGGGAGCTGGTACCGGCATGAGCCCAATCGTAGACAGGCGGCGCGGCCGGTCGAAGCCGGGCGCGGCGGGTCACCCGCCCAACAAATAGGCTGCCGGGCATGAGTCAACGGGGATGGTCACCGGGCACACCCAAGCTGTCCCGCGCCCTGGCGTGGGCGCTGTGGGATTGCGGCTCACTCGGTATGAACGCGATCGTGGCGACGTTCGTCTTCTCCGTGTACCTGACCGGCAGCGTGGGAGCGGGCATGTCCGGTGGCACGTCACCGGCGAGCTGGCTGGGTCGCGCGCTGGCCGTCTCGGGGCTGACCATCGCCGTGCTGGCGCCGCTCGTCGGGGTGTGGGTCCAGGCCCCGCACCGGCGGCGGGTGACGCTGACGATCCTGAGCGGCTTGGCGGTCGCGTCGACCAGCGCGATGTTCCTGATCCGCGACAACCCCGGTTACCTGTGGGCGGGCCTCGTGCTGCTGTCGGCGACGGCGGCGTGCGGTGACCTGGCCAGCGTTCCGTACAACGCCATGCTGCGTCAGATCTCCACGCCGCAGACGGCCGGGCGCATCTCCGGTCTGGGCGCGGCCGCGGGCTTCACCGGCAGTGTGGTCCTGCTGCTGCTGGTCTACGTGGGCTTCATCTCGGGCAGCGGCTCGGTGCGCGGGCTGCTGCGGGTGCCCGTCCATGACGGGCTAAACGTCCGCGCGGCGATGCTGCTGACCGCGGCGTGGTTCGCGGTGCTGGCACTGCCGTTGCTGTTCGTCGCCCAGCGGTTGCCCGACTCCGGCGAGACCCCGCAGGCGACCAGCATGCTGGGCGGTTACCGCAAGTTGTGGACCGAGGTCAGGGCCGAATGGCGCACCAACCGCAACCTCGTCTATTTCCTGGCGGCCAGCGCGCTGTTCCGGGACGGGCTGGCGGCGATATTCGGCTTCGGCGCGGTGCTCGGGGTCAACGTGTACGGCCTGTCGCAGGGGGACGTGGTGGTGTTCGGGGTGGCGGCGAGCGTGGTGGCCGCGATCGGCGCGGTGGCCGGAGGGTTCGTCGACCACCGCATCGGGTCCAAGCCGGTCATCGTCGGGTCGTTGGCGGCGATCGTCGTCGTCGAGCTCCTGATGATGGCGTTGTCCGGGGCGCATGCCTTCTGGCTGTGCGGACTGCTGCTTGCCGTGTTCGTCGGGCCGTCGCTGGCGTCGTCGCGTGCGTTGCTGCTGCAGCTGGCAAAGGACGGGGGCGAAGGGGTGGCGTTCGGGCTCTACACGATGACGGGCCGAGCGGTGTCGTTCGTGGCGCCCTGGCTGTTCTCGGTCTTCGTCGACGTGTTCGTCGCCGTCCGGGCCGGCCTCGGCGGAATCTCGCTGGTGCTGATCGCCGGTCTGCTCGGAATGCTGGTGGTTCGCGTCCCGGCGCGCGCCGCCGTCCCGGCGGAAACGTCGTAGCGGGCTCAGCCCCTGGCGTCACAGATGGTCAGGCCCACCCCGACGCGGTGGCTGACCTGGACGCCGCCGACGCTGAGCGAACATGTGACGTTGTTGCCGAAGTTGACCACCGTGACGTTAGCCGGATGCAGGGCCGACTGCGCCAGACTCACCTCTTTGGTCCACGGCAGCGCGACGTTGAACTCGGTCTGGATGACGTCGCCCGTGGCGATGTAGACGATGCTGAGCGCGCGGCCTTCGCCGGTGACGTTGTAGACGATGTCCTGCATCGGGCCGGGCCTGGTCGTCCGCGTGGGCGGTTGCAGGCCGCCGGTCGGTGGGACCGGAGCCGGGATGGGCGCGGGCGTCAGGCGTGCCGACGGTGGCGGGACGGCGGGGCTGGACTCGGGCATGGGGGGCAGCGGCGGCACCGCCGTCTGCGTGCGGATGGCGTCGTTCGCGAGAATCAGCGCGATGACCAGGGAGACGACCAGCAGCAAGGCCGTGCCGGCCCCGATCCACAGCCAGCGCGGAACCTTGGGACCCGGGGGGCGGGGTGGCCCCGGCGGGGGCCCGCCCGACGGTGGGGGGTCCTGCCGCCAGTGGGCCGGCAGCTGCGTGGTGGGGTTGGTCGCGTTGGTCGACGGCGCCCACGGGGGCGCCTGTCCGCCGTAGCTGGGTGCGTAGGGCCCCGGTTGGGCATACGCCGGGTCGGCGTCCTGCGGGTACCACGGTTCCTGCGACCAGGACCCCAACGCGGGATAACTGAACCGCTCGGTTGGACGTGAATCGTTCATGTCCACCTCATGGCTTGCAGGGTACCCGGACCGGGCGTCGGCGCGGTGACTTACGGATCGGCCGGATCCTCAGCGGCTTTGCTTGCCGGCTTCGAGCGCGGCGACGGTCATCGCCCGCATGACGGCGCGGGATCGCCCCGAACGGCCGGGCTTGCCGCGCGAGTTGTCGGGCGATTTCATGCTGTGCGGCGTGGAGTTCAGCAGGCCGAACACCGCGTGCGCCGTCAGCCGCGCGTCGGCCTCCGCCATGTCGGGGTTGACCTCCCGCAGCACGCTCACCCAGACCTCGACGTATTGCCGCTGTGCCTTGCGTACCTGCCGCTCGGCGGCCTGAGGCAGATGGGCCAGGTCCCTGTCCTGGATGCGGATCAGGTCGGGTTCGCCCAGGGCGAAGTCGAGGTGAAAGTCGATGAGGCCGTCGAGCGCGGCCGCCGCATCCGAGTTGCGGGCCCGCACGTCCCTCGCTCCGGCGAGCAATCGGGCGCTGATGCCGACCAGCAACTCGACCAGCAGCGACTCCTTGTTGGGGAAATGCCGGTAGATGGCCGGACCGCTGACGCCGGCCGCGGCGCCGATGTCCTCCAGCCGGACCGCGAGGAAACCTCGCTGGGCGAACAGCCGCTCGGCGGCCGCCAGCAGCTGCAGGCGCCGGTCGGACTTCAACTGGCTGCGGCGATTTGGGGCGTCGGCTTGGCCCTCGGAGGGGGAACCCGTCACGGCGACCTCCGTCACTTGAGTTAATCGCCACTAACGTAGCACGGAGTCGCGCGGTATGGCCTTGTCTTCGGGGCCGTCCTAGACGCGGCGGTGTCCGCGGTGGTATTCTCCTCCGGTTAATTCTCATTAACTGACTTTCGAGGCTCGACCCCGAGGAGGCCGCGGTGAGCTCGCCTGTGTCGACCGCGCCGACGTTCGCCGACGAGCACCGGCGGTTGGTCGGGGAATTGAACGACAAGCTTGCGGCCGCGGCGTTGGGCGGCAACCCGCGCGCGCGGGAACGCCACGTCAGCCGTGGCAAGTTGCTGCCCCGCGAACGCGTAGACCGCCTGCTCGACCCCGGCAGCCCGTTCCTGGAACTGTCGCCGCTGGCCGCCGACGGCATGTACGGCGACGAGTCGCCGGGGGCCGGGATCATCACCGGGATCGGTCGGGTGTCGCAGCGCGAGTGCGTCATCGTCGCCAACGACGCGACGGTCAAGGGCGGGACGTATTACCCGATGACGGTCAAGAAGCACCTGCGCGCGCAGGAGGTCGCGCTGCACAACCGGCTGCCCTGCATCTACCTGGTGGACTCCGGGGGCGCCTTCCTGCCGCGCCAGGACGAGGTGTTTCCCGACCGCGAGCATTTCGGCCGCATCTTCTTCAACCAGGCGACCATGAGCGCCAAGGCGATTCCTCAGATAGCGGCCGTACTCGGCTCGTGCACGGCGGGCGGAGCCTACGTGCCCGCCATGAGCGACGAGGCCGTCATCGTCCGCGAGCAGGGCACGATTTTTCTCGGCGGCCCGCCGTTGGTCAAGGCGGCCACCGGCGAGGTCGTCTCGGCCGAGGACCTCGGCGGCGGCGACCTGCACTCGCGCGTCTCGGGCGTGACCGACCATCTGGCCGACGACGACGAGCATGCGCTGCGGATCGTCCGCGCCATTGCGGCGACCTTCGGCCCGCGCGAGCCCAGCCCGTGGGAGGTACGGCCCACGGTCGAGCCGAAATGTCCGCAGACCGAGCTCTACGACGTCGTGCCGCCGGACCCGCGGGTGCCCTACGACGTGCACGAGGTCATCGTGCGAATGGTCGACGGCGGCGAATTCAGCGAATTCAAAGCCAATTACGGCAAGACGTTGGTGACCGGCTTCGCGCGCATCCACGGCCACCCGATCGGGATCATCGCGAACAACGGTGTGCTCTTCAGCGAATCGGCATTGAAGGGAGCACATTTCATCGAGTTGTGCGACAGGCGCAACATTGCGCTGCTGTTCCTGCAGAACATCGCCGGCTTCATGGTGGGTCGTGACTACGAGGCCGGCGGCATCGCCAAGCACGGCGCCAAGATGGTGACCGCGGTGGCCTGCGCACGGGTGCCCAAGCTGACCGTCGTGATCGGCGGATCCTATGGGGCGGGCAACTATTCGATGTGCGGCCGGGCGTACTCGCCGCGCTTTTTGTGGATGTGGCCCAACGCGCGGATCTCGGTGATGGGCGGCGAGCAGGCGGCGTCGGTGCTGGCCACCGTGCGCGGTGAGCAGCTCGCGGCCTCGGGAACCCCGTGGTCGGCCGACGAAGAGGAGGCGTTCAAGGCACCCATCCGGGCGCAGTACGAGGACCAGGGCAACCCGTATTACTCGACAGCGCGTCTATGGGACGACGGCATCATCGATCCCGCCGACACCAGAACCGTTGTCGGGCTTGCCCTCTCGGTGTGCGCGCAGGCGCCCCTGCAGCCCGTCTCCTACGGCGTCTTCCGGATGTGATGGCCATGTTCGACACCGTCTTGGTGGCCAATCGCGGCGAGATCGCGGTTCGTGTCATGCGGACATTGCGCCGGCTCGGCATCCGGTCGGTCGCCGTCTACAGCGACCCCGACGCCGGCGCACGGCACGTGCTCGAGGCCGACATGGCCATCCGGCTGGGGCCCGCCGCCGCCCGCGAGAGCTACCTCGACATCGCCAAGGTGCTCGACGCGGCGGCGCGGACGGGGGCCCAGGCGATCCACCCGGGCTACGGGTTCCTCTCCGAGAACGCCGAATTCGCCGCCGCCTGCGAGCGTGCCGGGGTGGTGTTCGTGGGACCGCCGGCCCGGGCGATCCAGGTGATGGGCGACAAGATCACCGCCAAGAACGCGGTCGGCGCGTTCGACGTGCCGGTGGTCCCCGGCATCGCCGAGTCGGGGCTGACCGACGACGACCTCGTCACCGCGGCCGACGACGTGGGGTACCCGGTGCTGATCAAACCGTCGGCGGGCGGCGGCGGAAAGGGCATGCGGCTGGTCGACGACCCGGCGCGGCTGCGCGACGCGCTGCAGGGCGCCCGCCGCGAGGCCGCATCCTCGTTCGGCGACGACACACTTTTTCTCGAGCGGTTTGTGTTGCGGCCCAGGCACATCGAGGTTCAGGTTCTCGCCGACACGCACGGCGGCGTGCTGCACCTCGGCGAGCGGGAATGCAGCCTGCAGCGCCGCCACCAGAAGGTGATCGAGGAGGCCCCCTCGCCGCTGCTCGATTCCGCGACCCGCGCCCGAATCGGTGCGGCGGCGTGCAACACCGCCAGAAGCGTCGACTACGTCGGCGCGGGCACGGTGGAGTTCATCGTGTCCGCCGACCACCCGGACGAGTTCTTCTTCATGGAGATGAACACCCGGCTTCAGGTGGAACATCCGGTCACCGAGGCGGTCACGGGCCTCGACCTGGTGGAGTGGCAGCTGCGGGTGGCGGCGGGCGAGAAGCTGCCCTTCGCCCAGGACGGCATCGAGTTGCGCGGCCACGCGATCGAGGCGCGGGTCTACGCCGAGGATCCCGCGCGCGGATTCCTGCCCACCGGCGGGCGGGTGCTGCGCGTGTTCGAGCCGTCGGGTGACGGGGTGCGCGTGGACTCTTCGCTGCTGGCCGGCACCGTGGTCGGCAGCGATTACGACCCGATGCTGAGCAAGGTCATCGCCTACGGCGCGGACCGCGGCGAGGCGCTGGTGCGGCTCGACCGGGCACTCGCGGAGACCGTGGTGCTGGGCGTCCAGACCAACATCGAGTTCCTGCGGTTCCTGCTGGCCGACGACCGGGTGCGTGCCGGTGACCTGGACACCGCACTGCTGGACGCCCGGGCGGCGGAGTTCACGCCGGCGCCGGTGCCCGACGACGTGCTCGCCGCGGGCGGGCTCTACCGCCAGTGCGCCATAGCGTCTCGCGCGCAGGGCAACCCGTGGGCGGCACCCACCGGCTGGCGGGTCGGCGCCGTGGCGGCGCCGGTGCGCACCGCGATGCAGACCTCGCAGCGCAGCGAGACCGTCTCGGTGTGGGGCGCGCCCGAGGCCGCCCGGGTGCAGGTCGGCGACGGTGAAGCCTGTTCGGCGACAGCGCGAGTCGACGATGCCCGGCTGAGTGTGACGCTGGACGGCCTGCGCCGCGACTATCGCTGGGCCGAGGACGACGGGCATCTGTGGATCGCCGACGAGCGCGGCGCCTGGCACCTGCGCGAGGCCGAGGAGCACAAGATCCACCGCGCCGTCGGAGCACGCCGGGCCGAGATCGTCAGCCCGATGCCCGGCAATGTGATCGCCGTCCAGGTCGACTCCGGCGCCGAGGTGAACGAGGGAGACGTCGTGGTGATCGTGGAGGCCATGAAGATGGAACACTCGCTGGCCGCGCCCGCTGCGGGACAAGTAGAGGTGCTGGTATCCGTCGGCGATCAGGTGAAAGTCGATCAGGTGCTGGCACAGATCAAGGATCAAACATGACAACGCTGTCCAAAGAGTACGAAGATCTTCGCGCCACGGTCGCCGAGTTCGCGCGCACCGTGGTCGCGCCGGTGTCGGCCAAACACGATGAGGAGCACAGCTTCCCGTACGAGGTCGTCGCGCAGATGGGTGAGATGGGGCTGTTCGGCCTGCCGTTCCCCGAGGAGTACGGCGGCATGGGCGGCGACTACTTCGCGCTGTCGCTGGCACTCGAGGAGCTCGGCAAGGTCGACCAGTCCGTCGCGATCACGCTCGAGGCCGGAGCGAGCCTCGGCGCGATGCCCATCTACCGGTTCGGCACCGAAGAGCAGAAGCAGAAATGGCTGCCGGACCTGACGGCCGGCCGGGCGCTCGCGGGATTCGGGCTCACCGAGCCGGGCGCCGGCTCGGACGCCGGCAGCACCCGAACCACGGCCAAGCTCGACAACGGCGACTGGGTGATCAACGGCAACAAGCAGTTCATCACCAACTCGGGCACCGACATCACCTCGCTGGTCACCGTCACCGCCGTCACCGGCGCCGGCGCCGACGGCAAGAAGGAGATCTCCACGATCGTGGTGCCCAGCGGCACACCGGGATTCACGGTCGAACCGGTCTACAACAAGGTCGGCTGGAACGCCTCGGACACCCACCCGCTGAGCTTCGACGACGCCCGGGTTCCGGAGGAGAACCTGTTGGGTGCCCGCGGGACCGGGTATGCGAACTTCCTGTCCATCCTGGACGAGGGGCGCATCGCGATCGCCGCGCTGTCGACCGGGGCCGCACAGGGCTGCGTCGACGAAAGCGTCAAGTACGCCACGCAGCGTCAGTCGTTCGGTCAGCCGATCGGCTCCTACCAGGCGATCAGCTTCAAGATCGCACGCATGGAGGCGCGCGCGCACGTCGCGCGCACCGCCTATTACGACGCCGCCGCAAAGATGCTGGCGGGCAAGCCTTTCAAGAAGGAGGCGGCGATCGCCAAGATGATCGCATCCGAGGCGGCGATGGACAACGCCCGCGACGCCACCCAGATCCACGGCGGCTACGGCTTCATGAACGAGTATCCGGTCGCGCGGCATTACCGCGACAGCAAGATCCTCGAGATCGGGGAGGGCACCACCGAGGTGCAGCTCATGCTCATCGCGCGATCGCTGGGACTTCGATGACGGGCGAGTCGATTGTGCAGCGGGGCCTGTGGTTCGAGGAATTCGAGATCGGCACCACGTATCTGCACCGTCCCGGCCGCACCGTGACCGAAGCCGACAACGTCTTGTTCACCACGCTGACGATGAACACCCAGTCGCTGCACCTCGACGCCGCCTGGGCGGCCGAGCAGCCCGGATTCCGGGGCGAGCGGCTGGTGAACTCCATGTTCACCCTCTCGACCCTGGTCGGGTTGTCGGTGTCGCAGCTGACGCTGGGCACCATCGTGGCCAACCTGGGCTTCTCTGAAGTGTCGTTCCCCAAACCCGTTTTCCACGGCGACACCCTGTACGCGGAGACGGTATGCACCGCCAAGCGCGAGTCGAAGAGCAGGCCGGGCGAAGGCATCGTCACCCTCGAGCACACCGGGCGCAATCAGCACGGCGACGTCGTCGCCCGTGCGGTGCGGACCACGCTGGTGCAGAAGCGTCCCGGACACGAGGGGCCCCGATGAACCTGCGTGCCGTCGGCCCGGGGTGGCTGTTCTGCCCGGCCGACCGTCCCGAGCGGTTCGCCAAGGCCGCCGCCGCGGCCGACGTGGTGATCCTCGACCTTGAGGACGGCGTGGCCCAGGCGGACAAACCCGCCGCCCGTAAGGCGTTGCGGGACAACCCGCTCGACCCCGCGCGCACCGTGGTTCGCCTCAACGCGACGGACACCGGCGAACTGCCGCTCGACATCGAGGCCCTCGCGGACACCGCGTACACGACGGTGATGCTGTCCAAGACGGAGTCGGCGGCGCACGTGACGGCGCTGTCGCCCCGCGACGTCATCGCGCTGATCGAGACCCCGCGCGGCGCGGTCTTCCTCAACGAGATCGCCGCCGCTCAGAACACCGTCGCCCTGATGTGGGGCGCCGAGGACCTGGTGGCCGCGCTCGGCGGGAGCTCCAGCCGGCGGCCCGACGGCACCTATCGGGACTTCGCCCGCCACGTACGGTCGGCGACCCTGCTGGCGGCGTCGGCGTTCGACCGGATCGCGCTGGACGCGGTGCACTTGAACATCCGCGACCTCGAGGGGTTGCGGGCCGAGGCCGACGACGCCGTGGCGGTCGGTTTCGACGGCACGGTCTGCATCCACCCGACCCAGGTCGCCGTCGTGCGCGAGGCGTATCGCCCCGGCGCGGACGAGCTGGATTGGGCACGGCGGGTACTCGCGGCCGCCAAGACCGAGCGGGGGGTGTTCGCGTTCGAAGGGCAGATGGTCGACTCGCCGGTGCTCAAGCACGCCGCGATCATGTTGCGGCGTGCGGGTGAGGCGCCGCCCGCCTGAGCCCCACGCGCCGAACGTGGTCGCCGCGTACCTTGGCCGTCGGAATTCGTGCACCGCGCCCACACTCGGCCGGCAACCGCCGGCTACCGGCGTGCTGTAAGGTAAGGCGAGCTAACTATTTGGTGCATCGTCGCGCCGCCGCCTCCGACGACCCCGTGGAGTTCGATGAACAACAGTTATTTCCCCGTGGTCGTCGCGGTGGTCATGCTCGCCCTCGGGCTGACGCTGACCGTCGACGACTTCCGCCGGGCGGCCACGCTGCGGCGGCCCCTGGCCGTCGCGCTGCTCTGCCAGGCCGTGCTGTTGCCCATCTGCTGTCTGCTGATCGCCGAGGCCTTCCACTTGCCGCCGCCGCTGGCGGTCGGGCTGATGCTCATGGCCGCCACCCCGGGCGGGACGATGGCGAACATACTCAGTCACCTCGTCAATGGGGACCTCGCGATAAACCTCACGCTGACCGCCATCAATGCGGTGTTGTCGATCGTCTCCATACCGGCGATCCTGGCGATCTCGATGACCTGGTTCCTCGGGGAAGGGCGCTTCATTCCGCTGCAGGTCGACAAGTTCGCCGGCGTGTTCGGTCTGGTGCTGATCCCCACGGCGATCGGCATCGCCGTGCGCCATCGCTTCCCGGAGTCGGCCGCGCGGCTGCAAAGGCCGGTCCGCGTCATCGCTCTGGCCCTGCTGGTGCTCGCGATCGTTGCCGCCATCGCCGGCGGAAAGTCCACCCTGTACGCCAACTTCGGTGTGCTGGCCGGCGCCGTCGTGAGCTTCTGTGCCGTCGCCCTGACGGTCGGCTACCTGGCGGCCAGGACGATGCGGCTCGGTCCGCCGCAGGCCATCGCCGTCAGCCTGGAGATCGGAATGCACAACGCCGTGGTCGCCATGGGAATCGCGCTGAGCCCGCAACTGCTCAACAGCGCCGAAATGGCCACCCCCGCAGCGGTCTACGGGGGGCTCGCACCGCTGGTCGCCCTGGCGTTCGTCTTCGGCGTGCGTCGCATCGACCCCGCGCACCGGCGGATGCCACGCCGGGAAGCCGCCGTGGACGAAGCCCCCGCCTAGCGGCGCTGCGCCGCAGCCAATCTGCTTGCGAACTCCGGTGATTGGATCGAGTGGGCCTGTGGCCCCAGCTCGGTGCGCATGGCGAAGTCGTGTTGCTCGTCGTCCCGAGATCCCGGGCTGACGGTGGCGCGCATCGTGGCCTTGGTCGCCAGCACCACCTCGCGAGGAGCCGCCGCCGGCCCTGCGGCCAGTTGCAACGCCGCGGCGACCGGATCGTCGGCGACCTCGAGCGCCAAGCCGTGGCGCACGGCAGCTTCGGCGTCGAAGCGCATGCCGAACAGCAGTGCCGCGCGGGCCGCCTGCGGACCAACCGCCCGCTGCAGCATCCAGGTGGCGCCCCCGCCGGGGTGCAGTCCCAGCTTCTGGAAGCGTGCATCGAACAGCGCGGCCGGCCCCGCGATGCGCACGTCGGCGGCCAGCGCCAGATTCAGGCCCGCCCCGACGGCGGCGCCGTTGACCGCGGCGATGGTCGGCAGGCGGCAGCTCCCGAGCGCCATGAAGCCGTCGTACAGTCGCTGCAGCCCCGTCGCCGCCGCCCCGCTGCCCGCGTCGCCCAACGCGCCGAGGTCAGCGCCCGCGCAGAACGCCTTCCCCGCGCCGGTGACCACCACCGCGTGCACATCAGAGTTCGCCTCGGCCTCTTCGACGGCGGCGCGCAGCAGCGCCGACATCTCGGCGGTAACCGCGTTGCGCCGCTCGGGGTCGTTGACAGTGATGAGCGCGACGTGGTTGTCGACTGTCTGCAGGACGAGTTCGGAGCGGGACATCGGGAACCTCCGCGTTTCCAGAGTCACTGGCGGTTACGGCGGCAACGGTACGCGGCGCCCGCGGGCCCGATGTCGGGGCACGGGTCGCCGCGTCAAGCCGATTGCCGTGGAGCCGCGGCGGCGGGTTGGCCCGCGCGCCGGGCGGCCGCCTCGTCACTGCGGACAATGAATCGGCGAAGCAAGGCGACTGCTGCCGCGATGGACACGACGAGAAGCGTCGGGCCGACCGCGACGATGAGGATCTGCGAGATGTCCACCGGCAGCGTGAAGATCCAGAACAGCGCGACGAAAGGGAAAAGACCGCAGAGGATTCCGAGCCGCACGCACAGCCTGGTGTGCAGGCCGTGCCATTCTCGAATGTCCTGCTGCGTCCAGCCTCGGCCGGGCAAAGCCCCATCGGCGAGGCTGGGGATCATCGCGCCGGTGAGCTTCTTGGACGTCGGCCGGCGCACCAGCCCGCTGATCGCGGTGGAGTAGACGAACAGCGACGCGGGGATGAGCTCGAGGGCCTGAACCAGGCGGGGGTTCTTCGTGACGAGCGCGATGGCCAGCGAACACGCCGCGCCGACGATCATCAATCCGTTGACGGGCTCGAACTTGCGCTTGCGCAGCATATTGAAGACGCCTTGCGCCGTACCGGTGGCGATCGCGCCGACCAGTGCCAAATACGGCGGCACGCCGAACAAGCGGAGCCCGTAATAGCCGACAATCGGCGGTACGGAGTTGATCAGCGTGTAGTTGACATATTCGCGCATGCTCCGGGGAGCGTCGATGCTGGTTTCCCCGGTTGCCGCGGGCTCGTCGTCGGGGGCTGCGCTGTGCTGGGGCATGAACTGAGCTTAGCCTAGGCTAATTTTGAAATGAGCGCCGGCCGTTGCGAAGCGCACGTTGCCGAGGCCGCGAGCTGAGCGGCTACACGACGGGGTTGCGGGCCGCCGAAAAGCGTTCGAGCTGCATGGGCGGTCCGCCCGCGGGCGGCGGTGGGACGACGCTGGCTACCCCGTCCATCACCGTGACAACTGTCGAGGTGTGCCGTTCGAAATTCAGGGTGCCGTGCTGGAAGTTCTGCACGACCCATTCCGGCTCGTCGATCTCGGCGCTGGTCGGCAGGCCCAGCGGGCCGCGCTCGTAGCGCAGCGTGGCCCAGGCTTCGTAGATCCGCCCGGTGAGCGGTTGGGCGCCGGTGGCCGGTGACCAGTAGATCGCGCCGTTGGCGAACACGACGTAGCGGATGGAGTCACCGCTGGGCGCCTCGGGCGACGTGGGTGCGCCGAGCGGGCCCGACGCGCCCCCCATCGCCTGCCAGCGGTCGTAGATCGCTCCGCCCTGCAGTGACGGCGCGAAATCCCTTGTGCTGGGCGGTTGCTTGAACTGGGCGGCGATGTCGCGGATCTGGTCCATGAATGCATACCCGGCGTTGCCGGGGCAGGCCGTATCGCCGACGTCACGATGGGCGAAGATGCTCGGCAAGGTCGGGGTGGCTCCTTGCGGAAAACGGGTGTTGGGGCCGCCGGCGGAAGTCAGAGCGACGGTGCCCCTGGGGTTCACCATGTCCATCGCGAGCCGCCATCCCAGCAACTCGCCGACCGCCCGCAACTGGTCCGGGGTGGGGGGCGCCTGGCTGTAGTCACCGATCATGCACACCGCCCAGGTGTTGGCGTTGAAGCCGCCGGTGTGGACGCCCTCGACGGGGTTGGTGATGCCACCGAACCTGCCCTCGAAGACCTGGCCGTACTTGTCCACCAACGCGTTGTAACCGATGTCGCCCCAACCCTCGGTCACGGCGTGGTACTCGTAGATCGAGCGCACGATGGCCGCCGAGTCTGACGGCGCGTAGTTGTTGCCGGTCGCGGAGTGGTGCACGATTCCGGCCCTGACTCCGCTGTCGCAGCGCGGCAAGGCGCGCCGCAGCGACTCATTGGCGCCCCACCTGGCGCGGCTGATGATCTCGACCGGCTGGCTCGCCGCCATCGCCGCCGCCGATACGTTGGGATCCGCGGGTGCCGGTGCCGGCCCTAAGAGCACATCGGCGGCCATCCCCAAGCCGAGGGCAACCGGTGCGGCCGCAACATATTTCAGCACAGCACGCCGGGAGGCCCGAGGTGGCGCTCCGCAGCCGCAGCGATGTTGCACCGCGACACGGTAACCCGTGTCCGGCCGAATGAAGAGTCGCCGCGCCGTTACCGAAAAGAATGGAGCTCGTGGCCATTTCGATTCCGGAACCTCCGGTACGTCCTGTGTGGACCGCCACCGCGGCCAAACCGGCTTGCAGCGCCCTCGCTGAAGCCGGGGATCGGTCCGCGGATCGACTTCGCAGAGGCGGCGCCCGCGGTCCACGCACCGCATCGTTTTCAACCGTTTTCCCGGTCGGGGACACGGACGGCCGCACTGCGCCGGCGGCGACTCGCGGCCCGCGACGGCCCGCCCTGACCGGGACACATCCAAAGCATCTGTCAGACAGCGCAATTCGGCCTTACGACTAGAGAACACGTGATCGGCGGTGGCCTGACCTGCTAAAGCCAGACCACCCGGGGCTATTTCTGCCGTGCCCACCCAGAACATCAGACCGTTGCGTTATCCCAGAAGTGGGTAAACAACGCGGTAACGCGGGCCGCACGGGTCTGGCGTGAGGTCACTGATCGAAAGGCGGCATCAGATGGTTCGTCATGAAGGGGGCCGGTGGGACGTCGGTATCGAGAGCGACGCGGTCCACGTGGAGCGCATCTCCGAGAGCGACGAGCGCTTGTTCGACGATTCGCTGGCACCGCAGGAGGCTCGCCAACTCGCCGGGCTCCTGACGAAATTCGCGGACAAGCTCGACGAGTCCCTCGACGCCAAGGGATCCGAGGACAACTCCGACGGGTCTGAGGATGCCGAAAAGTCCGACGACGCCGAGGACTCCAAGGATTCCGAAAAGTCCGAGGATGCCAAGGACTCCAAAGACGGCGAGGACTCCGACAAGTCCCCCGACAGCTAGGCGCGTCAGCGAGAGACCCGGCGGTCGGCGCCGTCCCCGTGTCCCGGGCTGCCGATCGTCGGCGAGTCGCTGATCGTCTGTCAAGTCATACCGAACGAATGGAACACGCCGGTGCCGGCGCCGCGACGCGTATCGGGTCCGTCGTCTATGTTGGAAGAAGAAGCCGTCGCCTCTCTCGCTGAGGCATTGGGCGACCACGTCAACGAAACGCGCGAATGCGCAGACCTATCGATGGAGCCCACGGATCTGTGAATCCCGTAAGTCAATGGGCCCGAAGGAACCGCTGACCGGCTGACCCGCGTTGAGCCGTCGAGGGAAGCGCTGACCCGCCGATGAGTCACCTGCCCGATGGCGCATGAACGCGCGGTCCCGACAGAGCTGTACGAAGGGGAGAAAACCCATGGCCATCACCGACGTTCCGGCCTTCGCCCACTTAACCGAAGCCGACATCGAGAGCCTGGCTTTCGAGCTGGACGCGATTCGCCAGCACGTCGAGGAATCACTCGGCGAGCGTGACGCCCGCTACATCCGCCGTACCATCGCCGCACAACGTGCCCTCGACATCGCCGGCCGGCTCCTGCTGGCCGGAAGCTCGAAACGGTCGACGTGGTGGGCCGGAACCGTGACCCTTGGCGTGGCAAAGATCATCGAAAATATGGAGATCGGCCACAACGTCATGCACGGCCAGTGGAACTGGATGAACGACCCCGAGATCCACTCCTCGACGTGGGAGTGGGACATGAGTGCGGCGTCCAAACACTGGATTGCCGCCCACAACTTCCAGCATCACAAGTACACCAACATCCTCGATATGGACGACGACGTCGGCTACTTCATCCTGCGAGTCACCCGTGATCAGCCGTGGGCGGGCTACAACGCCGCCAACCTGCTGTTCAACGCGATCCTCGCGCTCGGGTTCGAGTGGGGCATCGGCTTGCAGACCGTCGACCTCGAGAAGGCGGTCAAGGCCGGCCCTGAGCGCGACATCAACCGGCAGCGCACCCGTGAATTCTCCGTGAAGGCCGGCCGGCAGCTGTTCAAGGACTACGTCGCGTTCCCGGCGCTGACCGCGCTGTCGCCCGGCGCGACGTACACGTCGACGCTGAAGGCCAACGTCGTCGCCAACGCGATCCGCAACGTGTGGGCCAACGCGGTGATCTTCTGCGGGCATTTCCCCGACGGCGCAGAGAAATTCACGAAGACCGACATGGTCGGCGAGACCAAGGGCCAGTGGTACCTGCGTCAGATGCTGGGCAGCGCCAACTTCGAGGCCGGCCCCGCGCTGCGGTTCATGAGCGGCAACCTCTGCCACCAGATCGAACACCACCTGTTTCCCGATCTGCCGAGCAACCGGCTGCACGAGGTTTCGGGGCGGGTGCGAGCGCTGTGCGACAAGTACGACTTGCCCTACACCACAGGCTCTTTCCTGATGCAGTACGGCAAGACGTGGCGCACCATCGCCAAGTTGTCGTTGCCGAACAAATACCTGCGCGACACCCCTGACAACGCGCCGGAAACCCGCAGCGAGCTCATGTTCACCGAACTGGGGTCGGGATTTGCTGAGACCGACCCGACGACCGGGCGGCGCCGCGGGCTCAAAACGGCGATCGGCACCGTCCGGCAGTGGCGCCGCGCCGGAGGCCAGAGCCGGCCGAGGCCGCGAATCAAGACGGGGCGTCGGGGATAGTTCGCCGACCGGCCGCCCCGCTGAGCGACCGCCAAACAAAGCCTTCCTTCCGAATGCTCGCGGGATGTACGTTCCTCCTGTGGGGCGTCTCGACGAGGGGAAGCGATGAACTTTTCGGTATGGCCGCCTGAAGTCAATTCGGTTCTGCTGCTCGACGGTCCGGGTTCGGAGCCGATGCTGGCCGCGGCGGCGGCATGGGAGCGGATAAGCACTGAACTGAGCTCGACGGCGAGCGCCTTCAGTTCGGTCACCGCAGACCTGGCGGGCCAGGCCTGGCAAGGGCCGGCGTCGGCGTCCATGACGTCCGCGGCCGCAGGGTACGCCGACTGGCTGGGGGAGGCCGCCGCGCAAGCCGGGCAGTCGGCGGTCCAGGCCCGCGCGGCGGCCACCGCGTTCGAGTCGGCGCTGGCGACGATCGTCGACCCGAACCTGGTGACGGCCAATCGCGACCGGCTGGTGGCGCTTGTGCGATCCGACCTCTTCGGTCAGAACGCCCAGGCGATCGCCGCCGCCGAAGCCGAATACGAGCAGATGTGGGCGCAGGACGTCGTCGCGATGAGCGGGTATCACGCCAGCGCGTCGGCCACCGTCGCACAACTGGGCCAGTGGGAGCAGGCGCTGCAGAGCAGCGTCGGAACCGTCGAACTCGGCATTCAGCAGGCCGCCGGGATAATCACCGGCGGATACACCCGGGTGACCGACACCATCCTCAACGGCATCTTCGGACTTCGAGCCGATGCGCCGTTCGCCGCCACCCAGGCGGGCACCTTCACCGGCACCCCGTCGGTGTTCACCAGGGTCGAAGAGGCCGTGCTGTTCCCGGTCAAGCCGTTCCTGAGCTTCTCCGGAATCGACAGCCTGGCAGGCAGCCCGAGTTCCCCGATCTTCTCGCTCTTCAACGGCAACAACCGGCTACTCGGGATTTTCATCGGCAACACGCCACCCCAGTTGTTGCCGGCACTGCTCGGAGAAACGATCCAGCACACCACCTACAACGGGATGCCCGTCGTCCAGATCACTCCCGCCCACCCGACCGGCAACTACGTCGTCGCCATTCACGGAGGCGCGTTCATCTTCGCGCCCTCGATCTTCCACTGGCTCGACTACACGGTGATGGCCTACCAGACCGGCGCGACCATCGAAGTGCCGATCTACCCGCTGCTGCAGCAGGGAGGCACCGCGGGCACCGTGGTGCCCCAGATGGCCGGGTTCATCTCCTCGGAGATCGCCGCTCAAGGGGCCGCCCACGTCAGCGTGATCGGTGACTCCGCGGGCGGCAACCTCGCGCTGGCGGCCACCGAATACATGGTCGCCAACGGTGAACCCGTGCCTTCGTCCATGGTTCTGCTTTCCCCGTGGCTGAACCTGGCGATGACCAACCCGAACATCGCCTACGTCCAAGACCCCCTGCTGCCTGTGGGTCCAGGGCAAGTGATCGGCAGGCTGTGGGCCGGCGGGCTTCCCGTGAGCAACTACATGGTGAGCCCGCTCAACGGGTCGCTCAGCGGACTCCCGCAGACCACCGTCTACTCCGGCAACCTGGATTCGCTATCGCCCGACGTGCTTGTGCTACAGCAGGAAGCCGCGACCGCCGGGGCCAACTTCAACTTCGTCCTGGGCAACGGCGAGATTCACGACTGGATCATCCTCACCCCCGATGGCCCCCAATACTGGCCGCAGATCGACCAGGAGCTCGGAATCTGACCGGGTGGCCGCGACGATTGCCATCACCGGGTTTCTCGACGACGCAAATCATCGGTGGCCGCGCGGTGCAGAAAGCCGGCGAATGCCGACGCGGTGTCGATGTCCGCCATGCCGTCCATGAACAAGAACTGTCCCTGGGGATTGACCTCGAGGAAGACGGGCTCGTCACCGGCGAGCTTGAGGTCGAAGACGCCCATTCGAAGATTCAAGATCGCGAGCACCGTCTGCATCCGCTTGACCGTCGCGGCATCGATTTCGAGGGGTTGCGCTTCGAGGTCCAGATTAGGCCGCCAGTCCAGCTGATCGGACCTGACGGCGATCGCGTGGACGTCGTCGCCGGCGCACAGGACACGAAGATGGCGGTCGCCCGGAATGAGTTCTTGAAACATAGTGGGACACAGGCGGATCGCTGCGTCCTCTTCCACATGGTGGTCTTCGACTCGAATCGTGAGCAGTGGCTGGCGTGGGTCGAAAGTCAGGGCCTTCATGACGACCGCCCCGTTGCCCAGCTCGCGACAGAAGCGTCGAATCGCCTCTGGGTCCTGCGAAACAAGAGTGCGTGGCACCCTCATCCCTGCTCTGATCGCCGCGCGAAGCTGCACCAACTTGTTCTCGGCGCGCTTGCTCGATGACGGCTCGCTGATCCATGTTCCGCCGAAGGACGTTTCGAGTATGCCCAACAGCGCCGCCGCGCTGCTTCTGTCGATGAAGTTCCGCTGGTGGCGATCGCCGACGTTGAGACCCCACTGAGGCATGTTCGTGCGCCGAAACCACAGTGCATTGGGTCAAGTCCAGGGACGTGGTGTACGACGTCGTTGTGTGATTCTTCGTCGTGATGTGTCAGGCGGTCAGCGCCGCCGGGGTGTCCTCCTGTTCTGTTGGGGTGTCGTTGACCGCGCGTGATTTGCTCAGCACGTCGAGGCCGAGGTAGCGCCGGGACTCGGCCCATTCGTCGTGTTGTTCGGCCAGCACGGCGCCGACGAGACGAATGAGGGCGTTGCGGTCGGGGAAGATCCCGACGACGTCGGTGCGTCGGCGGATCTCCTTGTTGAGCCGCTCCTGGGGGTTGTTGGACCAGATCTGCCGCCAGATCTGTTTGGGGAACGCCGTGAACGCAAGCAGGTCCGCTCGCGCGGCCTCAAGGTGTTCAGCTGTCTTAGGCAGCTTTCCATCTAACGCGTCAATCACCCGATCATATTGGGCGGCAACGGAGTCCGCGTCGGGCTGATCGAACACCGAGTGCAGCAGGGTCTTGACCCACGGCCAGGACGCCTTGGGTGTGACGGCCATGAGATTGGTCGTGTAGTGGGTGCGGCAGCGCTGCCACGATGCGCCCGGCAGGGTCGCGCCGATCGCGGCGACCAGTCCGGCATGCGCGTCGGAAGTCACCAGCTTCACGCCTGAGAGGCCGCGGGCTGTCAGCGAGCGCAGGAACGTCAGCCAGCCAGCACCGTCCTCGGCTGTGGTGACATCGACCCCGAGGATCTCGCGGTAACCGTCGGCGTTCACCCCGACGGCGATCAAGGCGTGCACGTTGACCACCCGCCCACCTTCGCGAACCTTGAGCACCAGGGCATCGGCGGCCATGAAGGTGTACGGACCGGCATCCAACGGGCGGGTCCGGAAGGCTTCGACGGCCGCGTCGAGCTCCGTGGCCATCACCGACACCTGCGACTTCGACAACGACGTGATTCCCAGAGTCTCGACGAGCTTGTCCATCCGCCGCGTCGACACCCCCAGCAGGTAGCAGGTGGCCACCACGGTGGTCAGGGCCCGTTCGGCGCGTTTACGGCGTTCCAGCAGCCAATCCGGGAAGTACGAGCCATGGCGCAGCTTGGGGATCGCCAGGTCCAAACTGCCTGCACGCGTGTCGAACTGGCGGTGACGATAGCCGTTGCGCTGATTGGTGCGCTCGGAACTGCGCTGCCCGTAGCCGGCGCCGCACAGCGCGTCTGCTTCGGCGCCCATCAGGGTGTGGATGAACGTGGCCAGCAGCTCACGCAACACATCCGGGCTGGTGGTGGTGAGTCGATCAGCCAGCACGGCGGGCCAGTCGATATCGTGGGCAGTGGTCATCGCGTCGATTCCTTTGCTCGAGTGACTTTGGTCGGTCTCTCGAAGAATCACGCGATGACCTTCATTCATTCGGCTACGACACGCCGGACATCCTGATCAGGCCCGACTCGTACACCACTCTGCTGGACGCAACTGTGCATTGACGTCGGCAAGCTTGACGGTGCCGTCATCGGCTGTGGGGAGCTCAGTCGCCGGCTCGGCATCTGACCGCCATGTCACACCCGGCCCGGAGACGGTCATCGTGTTTGTTTCGACGATGACGCACGTCCCGTTGGTCAGGTCGTGGTAGCGCCGTTGGATCACCAAAGCGTGAAGATCGTTCGCGGATGTGACGATGAGGACAACTGGTCGTTGTGATTGATCGATCACCTGGATGATTGCGCAGCCCGTGGGGACGGTGCTTAAACGTCCACGTCCACGATGTCCCAATCGCAGTCGTCATCCCCGGCGCCCGGCGAGATCGACGTCGTTTCGACGCCAGTAGGGACGTCGGGCGACTTCTTCCGGATTTCTGCGAACTTGCCGATTCCTACAAGATTTTTCATGTTCTCTTCCCACTCGACCAGCTTCTGGCCCTTCGCGACGACGAATTTCGTGGGTTGAAACATGAAAATCAGCGGAACGCCGGTGATCTCTTCTTCGGTCTCGGTATCGTCGGCCACCGCGCACTCCCTTTGACGAAGCCTGCTTCCGTGTGCGCTCATCATTGCGCAGATAAAACGACTTCCGCAACGCCAACACGGGCCACGTGATCCGTTGCTTCCCGGACGCCGCCCAGACCGGTGCGGCTTCTTTGTCGCCGGGTTTGCCCTGATAAGACTGGACAAATGGCCCGCGACGGTTCGCATAGACCGCCGAGGAGGTGACGGCGTTGTCCTCGGTTACGCGCATCGTCAGCAACGCGATGAGAGCGCGGGATCACCCCACCTAAACCAGCCAGGCGCACCCCAACCTCGCCTCGCGGCCGTGGGCGCCATCTGGATGGCAACGAACAGCGTTACCGCGCGGTGCTTCGTGAATGCGCTATCGCGTGTGCTAGCGCCTTTAGCAAAGACGTTCGGGTCGCGCCGTAGTTCGGAAAGGTCTCAGGTGGCGCGGAGCTCCGCGGCCGGGAGGGCGAACCGACCGCCACAACTTTCGAACGTCAGCCCACCTGACACGGACAGAGTGCCCCCGGCACGACTCGAACGTGCGACCTAGGGGTTCTTGATAGTGCGCCATCAGCGTCTCGAACCCTCGGGACCCGCTGATTAAGAGTCAGCGGCTTCGAGCGGCGACTGATTGCTGCACGTGGATACGTGCAGCGCCAGAGCGCAGCGAATGGGGTCGTTCGTTCATATTGTTTTGTGGATTGGCTACCCTGCGCTTGACCAGCTCGAACACCAGCCGCCGCGGCCCCCAATACGGACGCGAGCGGCGCAACTCCACCACCGCCGCTTCCACCTCAGCCCGCATCTGATGCGGACACCGGGCCGGCCGATGCGACCGATCCACCAGCCCGTCTAAACCCTCGGCCCCATAGCGGGGCCAACCACCGGTGCAGCGTCTGACGCGCCACCCCCGGTCTTTGCGGCCGCCTGCGACACCGACAACCCATCACCAATCACCGCCAACAAGGCCTGATACCGCTGCTCAGCCACGCTCAACTCCCTCATCTAGGGAGTGTCAAGGATCAACCGAAACCGCTGTAAAGGATCAGCCGAAACACTGTCAGGCATCACCCGGAACTGAAATGTCAAGCATCAGCCGACGTCATACACACGGACAGAGTGCCCCCGGCACGACTCGAACGTGCGACCTAGGGATTAGAAGGCCCTTGCTCTATCCACCTGAGCTACGGAGGCAATGCGCTGGTCAGTCTATCGAACCGCTCCGGGGCGGCGGATTCGTGCGACGCGACGCGCACGAAAAGTGTTTGCACAGCTTAAAAATCGGCTATGGTAAGCAACCTCGACACACGTACAACAGAATCGGCTGTACATTGGCCGTTAACCGCAACGATGCGTGTGCATAACGTCGAGGGGTGACGTTGCTATGAGCGTGGCCATGAACGTGACTGCGCGGTGCTCGCGGGCGGGTGCTCAGGCGCTGAGGCTGACGGTCGATGCCCGCAACACCTGCAGAGCGGGCGCCCTGCTGCTGCGCGGCTCGCCGTTCGCGGCGGGTTGGTTCGCCGGCTGGCTGATGACCGAATTCCCGCCGCACGTGGTGACCGGCCACGCGCTGTCACGGTTATCGCACCCGTCGATCGGCCGGGTCGCCAGTACGTGGGCGGGCCAGAAGGCGGACGAGGCCCTCAGCGCCGCGCTGGAGGAGTCCCTCGGCCCGGACTTCCGCGACCACGTGTGCCATCCCGAACGCGTCCACGCGGCGTCCGCAGCCCGGGCCAACCGCCGGCAGCGGTCCGGGCCGCACCGTCGGTACGCGGGGGAGACGTCGGACATCTCCTACGGCCCCGGCGGCCGCGACAACCTGCTCGACATCTGGCGGCGCCACGACCTGGCCCCGGGCTGCCGCGCGCCGGTGCTGATTCAGGTCCCGGGCGGGGCGTGGGCGGTCGGGGACAAGCGAGTGCAGGCCTACACGCTGATGAGCCGGATGGCCGAGCTGGGCTGGATCTGCGTCTCGATCAACTACTGCAAGAGCCCGCGCCGAACCTTTCCGGCGCACCTCGTCGACGTGAAGAGGGCGATCGCGTGGGTCCGGGAGAACATCGCCGACTACGGCGGCGACCCCGACTTCATCGCGATCACCGGTGGGTCGGCCGGCGCGCATCTGGCGTCGTTGGCCGCACTCACGCCGAACGACCCCAAGTTTCAGCCCGGGTTCGAACACGCCGACACGACGGTTCAGGCGGCGGCGCTGTATTACGGCGTCTACGACTTCACCGACTTCGACAACATGAACGACCTGATGCTGCCCTTCCTGGAACAGTTCGTCATCAAGGCCCGCTACGCCGATGATCCCGAGCGATTCCGGGCGGCGTCGCCGATCTCCTATGTGCACAGCGAAGCCCCGCCTTTCCTCGTGCTGCACGGCGAGAAGGACGAACTGGTGCCCAGCGGGCAGTCGCGGGAGTTCTGCGCGGCGCTGCGCGCGGCGGGTGCGCCGACGGTGGGATACGCCGAGCTTGCCAACGCGCATCACGCTTTCGACATCACCCCCACGGTGCGGTCGCGTCTGGCCGCGGATGCGGTCGCCGATTTCATGGGCGTCGCCTACGGGCGCCGCGTCAGCTCGCTGCTCGATTCGTTGCCGCTGTCGGCAACTTCCGCCGGCTGAGTCACTCCTTTCACCCGCGCGGCTACGCGACTAGCGTTGTGTGTGGTCCGCGGGTCCAAGGCAGGGAGGCTTGATCGACGGTGACAAGGTTGGCGCGTCGAGTAAACGACCATGACTGAATCCGTTGAGGTCGTCCGATTGTCCGACCAGCTCGGGCCGGTCGACTACCTGATGCATCGCGGTGAGGCGAACCCCCGGACCCGTTCGGGCATCATGGCGCTGGAAGTGCTTGATACCACACCGGACTGGGAGCGGTTCCGGGCGCGGTTCGAGAACGCCTCCCGACGGGTGCTGCGGTTGCGGCAGAAGGTCGTCGTGCCGACATTGCCGACGGCGTCGCCGCGCTGGGTGGTGGATCCCGACTTCAATCTGGACTTCCACGTGCGACGCGTGCGGGTGTCGGATCCGGGCACGCTGCGTGAGGTCTTCGACCTGGCGGAGCTGATCCTGCAATCGCCGATGGACATCTCCCGCCCGCTGTGGACGGCCACCCTGGTGGAGGGCCTGACCGGCGGCAAGGCCGCCACCCTGTTGCACGTCAGCCACGCGGTCACCGACGGTGTCGGCGGCGTCGAGATGTTCGCCGAGATCTATGACCTCGAACGGGACCCGCCGGCCAAACCCGTACCGCCACTGCCCATTCCGCAGGACCTCACCTCCAATGACCTGATGCGCGAGGGCATCAACCACCTGCCCGCCGCCATTGTGGGCGGCGTCCTGGGCGCCCTGGCCGGGGCGGTGTCGGTCGCCGGACGGGCGGTGCTGGAGCCCGCTTCCACGGTGTCGGGCATCGTGGGCTACGCGCTGTCGGGCATGCGGGTGATGAACCGGGCTGCCGAACCGTCGCCGCTGCTGCGCCGGCGCAGCCTGGCCACCCGCAGCGAAGCGATCGACATACCGCTGTCCGACCTGCACAAGGCGGCCAAAGCCGGTGGCGGATCGATCAACGACGCCTACCTCGCCGGACTATGTGGCGCCCTGCGCCGCTATCACGAGGCGCTTGGCGTGCCAATCAGCACGCTGCCGATGGCGGTGCCGGTGAACCTGCGCGCCGACGCGGACACCGCCGGCGGCAACCGGTTCACCGGCGTGAACCTGGCGGCGCCGATCGGCACCGTCGACCCGGTGTCGCGGATGAAGAAGATCCGCGCGCAGATGACCCAGCGCCGCGACGAGCCCGCGATGAACATCGTCGGCTCGATCGCGCCGGTGCTCAGCGTCTTGCCGACCGCCGTCCTCGAGGGCATCACCGGCTCGGTGATCGGCTCCGACGTTCAGGCCAGCAACGTCCCCGTGTACCCCGGAGACACCTACATCGCCGGGGCAAAAGTGCTGCGGCAGTATGGGATCGGACCGCTTCCGGGTGTGGCGATGATGGTGGTGTTGATCTCGCGGGGCGGGTGGTGCACCATCACCGTGCGCTACGACCGGGCGTCGGTGCGCAACGAGCCGTTGTTCGCGCAGTGCCTGCTCGACGGTTTCGACGAGATCCTCGCGCTGGCCGGCGACCCACCGCCCCGCGCCGTGCCCGCCTCCTTCGCCGAACCGGTCGCCGCGCCCCGATCGGTGTCCGGATCATGAGCGCCCCCGACAACGGCGCGGACCTCCGGTTGCCCGGCTCGGTCGCCGAGATCATGGCCAGCCCCCCGGGTCCGCAGATCGGGGCGTTCTTCGACCTGGACGGCACCCTGGTCGCCGGCTTCACCGCGGTCATCCTGACCCAGGAGCGTCTGCTGCGCCGCGACATGGGCGTCGGCGAGCTGCTCAGCATGGTCCAGGCCGGCCTGAGCCACACATTGGGGCGCATCGAATTCGAGGACCTCATCGGCAAGGCCGCCGCGGCGCTGGCCGGCCGGCTGCTCGACGACCTGGAGGAGATCGGCGAGCGGTTGTTCATCCAGCGCATCGAGTCCCGCATCTACCCGGAGATGCGCGAACTGGTGCGGGCCCACATGGCCCGCGGACACACGGTCGTGCTCAGCTCGTCCGCGCTGACCATTCAGGTCAACCCGGTCGCGCGCTTCCTGGGCATCCCCAACATGCTCACCAACAAATTCGAGACCAACGAAGACGGGATACTCACCGGCGGCGTGCAGAAGCCGATCCTGTGGGGGCCGGGCAAAGCGGCTGCGGTGCAACGGTTTGCGGCTGAGAACGGCATCGACCTCAAGGACAGCTACTTCTATGCCGACGGCGACGAGGACGTCGCCCTGATGTACCTGGTGGGCAATCCGCGGCCGACCAACCCCGAGGGAAAGATGGCCGCCGTCGCCAAGCGCCGCGGCTGGCCGGTCCTGAAGTTCGAGAGCCGGGGTCGCGTGGGTCTACGGCGCCAGTTGCGAACGATCGCCGGTCTCGGCTCGGTGTTTCCCGTCGCGGCCGGTGCGGTGGGAATCGGTGTGCTGACCCGGAACCGGCGACGGGGCGTCAACTTCTTCACCTCGACCTTCTCCCAGCTGTCACTGGCGATCAGCGGGGTGCAGCTGAACGTCATCGGCAAGGAGAACCTGACCGCCGAGCGGCCGGCCGTGTTCATCTTCAACCACCGCAATCAGGTGGACCCGATCATCACCGGCGCGCTGGTGCGCGACAACTGGACCGGCGTGGGCAAGAAGGAACTGGCCAAGGACCCGATCATGGGCACCATCGGCAAGGCCATGGATGCCGCCTTCATCGATCGTGACGACCCGGTCGCCGCCGTGGAGTCACTGCACCAGGTCGAAGAGCTGGCCAGAAAAGGGCTGTCGATCGTGATCGCGCCCGAGGGCACCCGGGTGGACACCACCGAGGTGGGGCCGTTCAAGAAGGGCGCTTTCCGCATCGCGATGGCGGTTGGCATCCCGATCGTGCCGATCGTGATACGCAACGCGGAGCTCGTCGCCGCCCGCAACTCCACCACCATCAACCCGGGCACCGTCGATGTCGCCGTCTTCCCACCGATCTCGGTACAGGACTGGACACTCGAGACGTTGCCGCAGCGCATCGCCGAGGTGCGCCAGTTGTACTTGGACACGCTCGCGAACTGGCCCGCCAAAGGACTGGACGAACTGCCGGAGGTCGACCTGTACGCCGGGAAGAAGGCGGTGAGCAAGACCGGCAAAGCCGCAAAGGCGCCCGCGAAGAAAGCCCCGGCCAAAAAGGCCCCGGCCAAGAAGGCCGCGGTCAAGAAAGCCCCGGCCAAGAAGGTCGCGGCCAAAAAGGCCCTCCCGGGCACGCCGCCCAACGGCGAGGCCGGCCTCACGCGGCAGAACCTTTCCGGCGACTCGGCGGAGCCCGCGCCCAGAGGCCGGCCGTGACCCGATCGGCCATCGACGTCGGCCCGGCGCTCACCGGGCAGCACTCGCTGGTGCTGGCGTCCATGGCCTCGACCGTCGAGGCGGAGCTGGTTACGGCGTGGGTGGACCGGCAGCGCGCCGCCAACCCCGGCGCGACCATCGACGTCCTCGAGATGCCGCCGCCCGACGCACCGCCGGAGGCGTTGACGGCGCTGATGAAGCAACTCGAGGGTGGCGCCGCGTCCGACCGGGAAGGCGGTGACGACCGGTCCGTCGTTCCGGTGCGGGTGTTCTGGCTGCCGGCCCCCAACCGCGGCCGGATCGCCCAAGTCGCCGGGCTGCTGCCCGGCCGGGATCCCTACCACCCCAACGAGCGTCAGCAGCGCCACATCCTGCGCACCGCCTCCCACCGCGCACGCGTCGTCGCGGGAGAGCCGGCCAAGGTTTCCGAACTCCGCCAGCAATGGCGCGACACCACCGTCGCCGACAACGAGCGCGACTTCGCTCAGTTCGTGATCCGGCGCGCCATCCTGGCGATGGAACGCGTCGAATACCGGATACTCGGGCCGCAGTACAAGTCCCCGCGGCTGGTGAAACCGGAGATCCTTGCGTCCGCGCGGTTTCGCGCCGGGCTGAGGAAGATCCCCGGCGCAACCGTCGAAGAGGCCGGCAAGATGCTCGACGAACTCGCCACAGGGTGGAGCCGCGTCTCGGTCGACCTGGTGGGCGTCCTCGGCCGGGCGCTGAGCCGCGGGTTCGACCCGGAGATCGACTACGACGGATACCAGGTCGCTGCCATGCGCGCCGCCCTCGAAGCGCACCCCGCGGTGCTGCTGTTCTCACACCGGTCCTACATCGACGGCGCAGTGGTGCCGGTGGCCATGCAGGAGAACCGGCTGCCGCCCGTGCATGTGTTTGCCGGCATCAACCTGTCATTCGGGGTGATGGGGCCGTTGCTGCGCCGCGCCGGCGTCATCTTCATCCGCCGCAACATCGGCAACGACCAGCTCTACAAGTTCGTGCTCCGCGAATACGTCGGCTACATCGTCGAGAAGCGGTTCAACCTGAGCTGGTCCATCGAGGGAACCCGCTCGCGGACCGGCAAGATGCTGCCCCCCAAGCTCGGTCTGTTGGCCTACGTGGCCGACGCGTATTTGGACGGCCGCAGCGAGGACATCCTGCTGCAGCCGGTGTCGATCAGCTTCGACCAGCTGCACGAGACCGCCGAGTACGCGGCGTACGCGCGCGGCGGTGAGAAGACACCCGAGGGCGTCGGCTGGCTGTACAACTTCATCAGGGCACAGGGTGAACGCAACTACGGCAAGATCTACGTCCGTTTCCCCGAAGCGGTGTCGATGCGGCAGTACCTGGGCCCGGCGCACGGCGAGCTTGCCCACGACCCGGACGCCAAACGGCTGGCGCTGCAGAAGATGTCGTTCGAGGTCGCGTGGCGCATCCTGCGGGCGACGCCGGTGACGGCGACGGGACTGGTGTGTGCGCTGCTGCTGACCACCCGCGGGGCGGCGCTGACGCTGCAGCAGCTGCACCACACCCTGCAGGACTCGCTGGACTATCTCGAGCGCAAGCACACCCCGATGTCGACCAGCGCCCTGAGGCTGCGCTCGCGCGACGGCGTGCGCGCCGCGGTGGACACGCTGTCCGGAGGGCACCCGATCACCCGGGTGGACGGGGGCCGCGAACCGGTCTGGCTGATCGCGCCGGACCAGCAGCACGCGGCGGCTTTCTACCGTAACTCCGTGATCCACGCCTTCTTGGAGACCTCGATCGTCGAGCTCGCGCTGGCGCACGCCCGGCGCACCGACGGCGACCGGCTGTCGGCGTTCTGGGAGCAGGCGCTGCGGCTGCGCGACCTGCTCAAGTTCGACTTCTACTTCGCCGACTCGGCCACGTTCCGGGAAAACATCGCCGAAGAGATGGCATGGCACGACGACTGGGAAGCCCACGTCGCCGCCGGGGGCGCGGAGATCGACGCGATGTTGTTCGCCAAGCGTCCCCTGATGGCCGACGCCATGTTGCGGGTGTTCTTCGAGGCCTACGAGATTGTCGCCGACGTCTTGCGCGACGCGCCCGCCGACATCGGCCAGAAGGAGCTGACGGAGTTGGCGCTGGGGGTCGGCCGGCAATACGTGGCCCAGACCCGGGTCCGCAGCAGCGAATCGGTATCGACGCTGTTGTTCGCCACCGCTCGCCAGGTGGTCGCCGATCAGGACCTCATCGCGCCCGCCCCGGACCTCGCCGACAGGCGTGTCGCGTTCTGGCGCGAGCTGCGGGGCATCCTGGCCGATCTCAAGCACGTGGAGGGCATCGCGCGGGAGCAGTTCGTCGCCCGCGAGGTCCAGGCACGGCAGGGCAGTCCGGACAGCCGGAACTCGTAGCCGTCCCGCGCGCCAATACGCTGGGAACATGACAATCGCCCGGCCCGCCGGTGAGGCCCCCGCCAAGTCCCCGGCGCGGCGCGCCCCGGTGTGGCCGCTACTCGTCGGCGTCGCGGTGCTGGCCGGGTGCACCGCGGCGGGGATCGGGGCGCTGTCGCTCGCCGGCGCCCTGACCGCCGCCGGCCTGCCCGACCCCGGCCCGGCGACCACGCTCGGACTGCCGTTCCTCCGGGCGGCGGGGGAGATCGCCGCGGTCCTGGCCGTCGGCTCGTTCCTCTTCGCGGCCTTCATGGTGCCGCCCCAGAGCAACGGCGTCCTCGACGCCGACGGATACCGCGCGCTGCGGGTGGGAACGGTGTCGTCGGGAGTCTGGGCGGTATGCGCCGCCTTGCTGGTGCCGCTGACCATCTCCGACGTGTCCGGTCAGCCGCTGCTGGATCACCTCAACCCGGTGCAGCTGTGGTCACTGGCCGACCTGGTCACCACCGCCTCCGCGTGGCGCTGGACCGCGATACTGGCCGCGATCGTGTCGGTCGCCAGCGTGTCGGTGCTGCGCTGGTCGTGGACGCCCGCGCTGGTGGTCGGGTCGGTGCTGACGCTCATCCCCCTGGGCCTGACGGGTCACTCGTCGGCAGGCGGTTCGCACGACCTGGCCACCAACAGCCTGTTGATTCACCTCGTCGCCGCCAGCCTGTGGGCCGGGGGTCTGTTGGCGCTGCTGGCGCACGCGCTGCGCGGTGGCGGCCACGCCGGCTTGGCGGCGCGGCGTTTCTCCGCGGTCGCCCTGTGGTGCTGGGTCGCGATGGCGCTCAGCGGCGTGATGAACGCCGTGGTGCGCGTCCTGCCGTCCGACCTGCTGACCACGGGCTACGGGCGCTTGGTGATCGCCAAGTTCGTCGCGCTGTGCACGCTGGGTGTTCTCGGCTGGCGCCAGCGGCGGTCCGGGGTTGCCGCGCTGCAAGCAGTACCGGGGCGGCCCGGAGCGCGCCGGGCCTTGATCCGGCTGGCGCTGATCGAGGCCGCGGTCTTTGGCCTGACGTTCGGCATCGCCGTTGGTCTGGGCCGCACCGCGCCGCCACCGCCGCCGGTCCGGGTGCCGTCCATACCCGAGGCCGAGATCGGCTACAACTTCGATGGTCCGCCCACGCCGGCGCGCATCCTCTTCGACTGGCGCTTCGACCTCATCTTCGGCACCGCCGCACTCGTCTTCGCCGGGCTCTACATCGCGGGGGTACTGCGGCTGCGCCGCCGCGGCGACCGCTGGCCGCCGGGCCGGACCCTCGCCTGGATGCTGGGCTGTCTCACGCTGTTGTTCGTGACCTCGTCGGGCGTCGGCCGCTACATGCCGGCGATGTTCAGCGTGCACATGATCGCCCACATGGGGCTCTCGATGCTGGTGCCCATTCTGCTGGTGCTGGGCGCCCCGGTCAGCCTGGCGCTGCGTGCGTTGCCGGCCGCGGGACGGGGCGAGCCGCCCGGCATGCGGGAATGGCTGTTGGCCGCCTTGCACAGCCGCCTGTCGCGGTTCCTCACCAACCCGGTCGTCGCCACCGCGCTGTTCGTGGCGGGGTTCTACGGCTTGTACTTCTCGAGCCTCTTCGACACCGCGGTCAGCAGCCATGCCGGCCACCTGGCCATGAACGTGCACTTCCTGCTCAGCGGCTACCTGTTCTACTGGATCGTCATCGGGGTGGACCCCACACCGCGGCCCATACCGCCGATCGCCAAGGTCGGCGTTGTGTTCGCGTCGCTGCCGCTGCACGCATTCTTCGGCGTGGTCCTCATGGGCACCCCGAAGGTGCTCGGCGCTTCCTACTACCGCTCGCTGGGTCTGAGCTGGCACGCCGACCTGCTGGGTGATCAGCGGCTGGGCGGCGGCATCGCCTGGGCGGCGGGGGAGATCCCGCTGGTGATCGTGATGGTGGCGCTGCTGGTGCAATGGGCGCGCAGCGACGACCGCACCGCCCGGCGGCTCGATCGCGCCGCCGATCGCGACGACGACGCGGAGTTGCACGCCTACAACGCCATGCTGGCACGGCTCGCGCAAGGCGAGGCGACGGGAGGCGCGCAGCCTCGATGAGGTGGTGGCGCAAGCGAAGTTCGCGCAGCGCCGACGGGTTTCAGCTTCGACGCCGGCTAATTGTGGGTGGGCGGTTGGGGTTGGAAGGGTTGGTACCACCACCATTGGGCGCGTTCGCCGGTGGGTCCGGGGTATGGGGGGACGGCGGGTGGTGGTGTCGTGGGTGGGCGTGCCAGTGGTCCGGGCTGCAGGGGTCGGCCGGTGTTGTCGGTCACGCACAAAGCGTCGGCGGGTCCGGTGAGGGTGATGTCGCCGCGGTGGTGGGCGCGGTGGTGATAGGGGCAGATCAGGACGAGGTTGGTCAGGTCGGTGGGGCCGCCGTTTTCCCAGTGTTGGAGGTGGTGGGCGTGTAGGCCGCGGGTGGCGCCACAGCCGGGGACTGCGCAGTGGGGGTGGCGGTGTTGCAGGGCGCGGCGTAGTCGCCGGTTGATGGTGCGGGTGCTGCGTGCGGCGCCGATGGGCTGGCCGTCGCGGTGAAACCAGACTTCGTAGGTGGCATCGCAGGTCAGGTACTGGCGTTCGGCGTCGGTGAGTGCCGGCCCCAGGTGCAGGGCGGCGGCGGGCTGCTCGACGTCGAGGTGCACCACCACGGTGGTGTGCTGGCCGTGCGGGCGGCGGGTGGCTTCGGTGTCCCAGCCGGTCTCGATCAGGCGCATCAACGCCTCGACGCTGCCCGGGAACGGCGGCGCGCTCTCCGAAACACGGGTGGCGTCGCCGCGGTCGTGTTTCCACTCGGCGATCAGCGCCTCGCGATGCGCGGCCAGCGCGGCGTCGAGTTTCGCGGAGTCGGGGTGCGCGAGTGTGATCCGCCAGCAGCTGTACTCCTGGCCGGCGGTGGTGGTGATCGAGGGTCCGGGTTCGGGGCGCGCCGGGGGGTCGGGGCGTGGTTCGAGGTTGACCGCGGTGCGCAGCTGGGTGACTGTGGCCACCGACGCCAGCTGGGCGTAGTGCTCATCAGAGCCGTGGGCGGCGCGCGCGGCGATGACCCCGACCTGATCGAGTGACAGCCGGCCCTCCCGCAGGCTCTGGGCGCAGCGCGGGAACTGCTCGAGCCGGCGCGCGACGGTGGTGATCGTGTGGGCGTGGGCCGAGGACGCGCCCAGCTTCCAGGCCACCAGGGCGGCCACCGAGCGCGCGCCGGTGGCCCCGCACAGCTCGTCGCGATCCAGCTCGGCCACAATTTCCACGATGCGCCCATCGATGGCGTTGCGCTGACCGGCCAACTCCGCCAACTCCGCAAACAACCCATCAACCCGCTCAGCAGGACTCACCGCCACAGCAGACGAAGTGGTCAACGACATACCCCCATCATCGCAACCAGGTCCGACAACTTTCGGCTGCCTGATTTGCCGCCAAAAGGCGGACAGCAGGCCTCAGATTGCGATGCGGCACCTGGCCGAACGCGCAACGCTCCCGAGTGACCGGACTGATCCACAGTCACCGGTTTCTCCACAGGGCCGGTGTGCGGGCCGTGTCTTCGGCGGCAGCCCGTCGGTGAGGCCGGGCTGAATGGCGATCGGATAGGGCGGTGACATGTTCACCAAAGCCATGAAAGAGAAATGAGAAGGAGATCAGCCCCATGTTCGAAACGCCGCTTACGGTCGTCGGCCACATCGTCAACAACCCCGAGCGCCGACAGGTCGGCACCCAGGAGGTCATCAAATTTCGCGTTGCCAGCAATTCCCGGCGGCGCACCGCCGACGGCGGCTGGGAGCCGGGCAACTCGCTGTTCATCAACGTCAACTGCTGGGGCAGGCTGGTCACCGGCGTGGGTGCCGCGTTGGGCAAAGGCGCGCCGGTGATCGTGGTGGGCCATGTGTACACCAGTGAGTACGAAGACCGCGACGGCAACCGCCGGTCGTCGCTGGAGATGCGCGCGACCTCCGTCGGGCCCGACGTGTCCCGCGCGATCGTGCGCATCGAGAGGCCCGGGTACACCGGTCCGACGACAGGCGATGCCGCCGCGCCGCCGGCGGACGCGGCCGACGCCGACGCCGAGGACGCCGACGCCGGGGACAGCATCGACTCCGCCGGGGCCGGGCCGCTGCCGCTGTCGGCTTAGCTGCGGGATCGGCGCCGCGCCGCGATGCATAGGATGGTCCGCGAGATCACGTGGACGACCAGAAAGGCGATACCGCGGCATGGCTGAGTTCATCTACACGATGAAAAAGGTCCGCAAGGCGCACGGCGACAAGGTGATCCTGGACGACGTCACTTTGAGCTTCTACCCAGGCGCCAAGATCGGCGTCGTTGGCCCCAACGGCGCAGGCAAGTCGAGCGTCTTGCGGATCATGGCCGGCTTGGACAAGCCGAACAACGGTGAAGCCTTCCTGGCCACCGACGCCACCGTGGGCATCCTGCAGCAGGAGCCACCCCTGAACGAGGAGAAGACCGTCCGGGGAAACGTGGAAGAGGGCCTGGGGGAAATCAAGGTCAAGCTCGACCGCTTCAATGAGGTGGCCGAACTGATGGCCACCGATTACTCCGACGAGCTGATGGAGGAGATGGGGCGGCTGCAGGAGGAGCTCGACCACGCCGACGCCTGGGACCTCGACTCGCAGCTGGAACAGGCCATGGACGCGCTGCGCTGCCCACCGCCCGACGAGCCGGTGACCAACCTGTCCGGCGGTGAGCGGCGCCGCGTGGCGCTGTGCAAGCTGCTGCTGTCCAAGCCCGACCTGTTGCTGCTCGACGAACCGACCAACCATCTGGACGCCGAAAGTGTGCAGTGGCTCGAGCAGCACCTCGCGGCGTATGCGGGCGCGGTCCTGGCGGTCACCCACGACCGGTACTTCCTGGACAACGTCGCCGAGTGGATCCTCGAGCTCGACCGCGGCCGCGCCTACCCGTACGAGGGCAACTATTCGACGTACCTGGAGAAGAAGGCCGAGCGTCTTTCGGTGCAGGGCCGCAAGGACGCCAAACTGCAGAAGCGGCTGGCCGACGAGCTGGCCTGGGTGCGGTCGGGCGCGAAGGCGCGCCAGGCCAAGAGCAAGGCGCGGCTGCAGCGCTACGAGGAGATGGCCGCCGAGGCGGAGAAGACGCGCAAACTCGACTTCGAGGAGATCCAGATCCCGGTGGGGCCACGGTTGGGCAGCGTGGTCGTCGAGGTCGAGCATCTGGACAAGGGCTTCGGCGGTCGCACCTTGATCAAGGACCTGTCCTTCACGCTGCCACGCAACGGCATCGTCGGCGTCATCGGCCCCAACGGGGTCGGGAAGACGACGCTGTTCAAAACAATCGTCGGGCTCGAGCAGCCCGACAGCGGGACCGTCAAGGTCGGGGAGACCGTCAAGCTCAGCTATGTCGACCAGAGCCGCGCCGGTATCGACCCGAAGAAGACGGTGTGGCAGGTCGTGTCCGACGGGCTGGATTACATCGAGGTTGGCCAGAATGAAATCCCTTCGCGCGCATACGTTTCGGCGTTCGGGTTCAAGGGGCCCGACCAGCAGAAGCCTGCGGGGGTGCTGTCGGGCGGCGAGCGCAACCGGCTGAACCTCGCGCTCACGCTCAAAGAAGGCGGCAACCTCATCCTGCTCGACGAGCCGACCAACGACCTGGACGTGGAGACCCTGAGCTCACTGGAGAACGCCTTGGAGAAGTTCCCGGGGTGCGCGGTGGTCATCTCGCACGACCGCTGGTTCCTCGACCGGACGTGCACGCACATCCTGGCCTGGGAGGGCGACGACGACAACGAGGCCAAGTGGTTCTGGTTCGAGGGCAACTTCGGTGCCTACGAGGAGAACAAAGTACAACGGCTCGGTGCCGATGCCGCCCGGCCGCACAGGGTGACCCACCGCAAGCTGACGCGCGACTAGTGTCGGCCGTGCCGCCTCCCGTCCCGGAGGCGCTGTCCACGCGCGGGCAGGGGCAGCAGCACTGAGCCGAATTCGCGACGACTCGGCCGCAACACGCGTACGACAAACGTCGCCCGCTTACGTGTTGGCGGGAGGCAAATGGGCATACTGGCAACCGTCGTGAGTTGGGAGCTATCGGCATGACCATCGATCGCGAGGCCAAGCAGGATCTCGAGCCGTGGACCACCTTCGCCGAACCCCGAGACATTCCTGAGTGGATCACGAAGGCCTACGTCGAGACCTACCGCGGTCCACACAACGACGAGCCGATGGCCCCCGGGCCCGCCGCGCCCGGTCCCGTCGACCTCGCCGTCCCCGCCGCGATCGTGACGCCGGCGATGCTCCGCGCCCACTACCGGCTCGGCCGGCACCGCCCGGCCGGCGAGAGCCGGGTCGCCGTCTACGGCTCCGGGGACGCGAGCGGAATCGGGCCCGCGCTGCAGGTCGTCACCGACCACGGCAACATGCTGATGGACTCCGTCACGGTGCTGCTGCACCGGCTCGGCGTGGCCTATTCGGCCATCATGACGCCGGTCTTCCAGGTGCGGCGCGACCAGAACGGCGACCTGCTCAGCGTCGAACCCAAACCGCCCGGTGCCTCGCCGTACGTCGGGGAGGCCTGGATACACGTACAGCTGTCGGCCTCCGTCGACAACCAGGGCCTCACCGAAGTCGAGAAGCTGCTGCCCAAGGTGCTGGCCGACGTCCAGCAGGTCGCCAGCGACGCCACCGAGCTGATGGGCGCGCTCGCCGGCCTGGCCGCGGAAGTCGAGACCAATGCGCGCGACCGCTTCTCGGCGCCGGACCGCGAGGACGTCGCGGCGCTGCTGCGCTGGCTGGGCAACGGCAACTTCCTGTTGCTGGGCTACCAGCGGTGCCGCGTGCACGACGGACAGGTCTCCGGTGACGGGTCACCCGCGCTCGGAGTGCTGCGCACCCGCACGGGTTCCCGGCCGCGGCTGACCGACGACGACAAACTGTTGGTCCTCGCCCAATCGGTGGTCGGCAGTTATCTGCGTTACGGCGCCTACCCCTACGCCATCGCGGTGCGCGAATACGCCGACGGTGGCGTGCTCGAGCACCGCTTCGTCGGCCTGTTCACCGTCGCCGCCATGAACGCCGACGTCCTTGACATTCCGACCATTTCGCGCCGGGTCCACGAGGCGCTCGCGATGGCCGACAGCGATCCCATCCACCCTGGCCAGCTGCTGCTCGATGTCATCCAGACCGTTCCGCGCTCGGAGCTGTTCACCCTCAGCGCCGAGCGGCTCCTGACGATGGCCAAGGCCGTGGTGGACCTCGGATCGCAGCGGCGGGCGCTGCTGTTCCTGCGCGCCGACCGGCTCCAGTATTTCGTGTCCTGCCTGGTCTACCTGCCGCGCGACCGCTACACCACCGACGTCCGGCTGCAGATCGAAGACATCCTGGTCCGCGAGTTCGCCGGCACGCGGCTGGAGTTCACCGCCCGGGTCAGCGAATCACCTTGGGCCCTGATGCACTTCATGGTTCGTCTGCCCGAAGGGGCCGCGCCCGTGGACACGTCCGAGGACAATCGGGTCCGCATCCAGGCACTGCTCAGCGAAGCCGCGCGGACCTGGACCGACCGGCTGATCGGCGCCGCCGTGGACGGCGCGGTCGACCAGGCCGACGCCGAGCACTACGCGGCGGTGTTCTCCGAGACCTACAAGCAGGCCGTCACCCCCGAAGATGCGATCGAGCACATCGCGCTCATCAAGGAGTTGGCCGACGGTTCGGTCAAGCTGGTGTTCTCCGAACGCGCTGATGCCTCCCCTCCCGGCGCCGCGCAGCTCACTTGGTTCATGGGCGGCCGGACGGCGTCGTTGAGCCAGCTGCTGCCGATGCTGCAGAGCATGGGCGTCGAGGTGCTCGAGGAGCGCCCGTTCGAGATCACCCGCCCCGACGGGCTCCCGGTGTGGATCTACCAGTTCAAGATCGCGACCCCGACCATCCCACCGGCGTCGAGCGCCGACGAACGCGACGCGACCGCGCAACGCTTCGCCGACGCGGTCACCGCCATCTGGGAGGGTCGCGTCGAGATCGACCGGTTCAACGAGCTGGTGATGCGGGCGCGGCTGAACTGGCAGCAGGTGGCGCTCCTGCGCGCCTACGCCAAATACCTTCGGCAAGCGGGCTTTCCCTACAGCCTGTCCTACATCGAGTCGGTGCTCAACGAGCATCCCTCCACCGCGCGATCGCTCGTCACGCTCTTCGAGGCGCTGTTCGAGCCCCGCCCGTCGGGCGCCTCGGCCGGCCGCGACGCGCAGGCGGCGGCCGCCGCGGTGGCCGCCGACATCGACGCGCTGATGAGCCTGGACACCGACCGCATCCTGCGGGCGTTCGCCTCGCTGGTGCAGGCCACCTTGCGCACCAATTACTTTGTGACACGCGAAGGTTCGGCGCGTTCCCGCAACGTGTTGTCGATCAAGCTGAACGCGCAGCTGGTCGACGAACTCCCGCTGCCGCGCCCCCAGTACGAGATCTTCGTGTATTCGCCGCGCGTCGAGGGCGTGCACCTGCGGTTCGGGCCGGTCGCGCGCGGTGGGCTGCGCTGGTCGGACCGCCGCGACGACTTCCGCACCGAGATACTCGGTTTGGTCAAGGCGCAGGCGGTCAAGAACGCCGTCATCGTGCCGGTGGGCGCCAAGGGCGGTTTCGTGGTCAAGCGCCCGCCGCCGGCCACCGGAGATGCGGCCGCCGACCGCGAGGCCACCCGCGACGAGGGCGTCGCCTGCTATCAGCTGTTCATCTCCGGGCTGCTCGAAGTCACCGACAACGTCGACCACTCCACCGGTAAGGTCAACCCGCCGCCGGAGGTGGTGCGGCGGGACGGCGACGACGCCTACCTCGTTGTGGCCGCCGACAAGGGCACCGCCACCTTCTCCGACATCGCCAACGACGTCGCCAAGTCCTACGGCTTCTGGCTCGGCGACGCTTTCGCCTCCGGCGGCTCGGTCGGCTACGACCACAAGGCCATGGGCATCACCGCCAAAGGCGCCTGGGAGGCCGTCAAGCGGCACTTCCGGGAGATGGGAGTCGACACCCAGGCCGAGGACTTCACCGTCGTGGGCATCGGTGACATGAGCGGCGACGTGTTCGGCAACGGCATGCTGCTGTCCAAGCACATCAGGCTGATCGCGGCGTTCGACCATCGGCACGTCTTCCTCGACCCCGACCCCGACGCGGCGTCGTCCTGGCAGGAGCGGCGGCGGTTGTTCGACGAGCCGCGGTCGAGCTGGGACGACTACGACAAGTCGCTGATCAGCGAGGGCGGCGGCGTGTACAGCCGCGAGCACAAAGCCATCCCGATCAGCCCGCAGGTCCGCGACGCCCTCGGCATCGACGGCGACGTCAGCGAGATGACCCCGCCCAACCTGATCAAGGCGATCCTGCAAGCGCCCGTGGACCTGCTGTTCAACGGCGGCATCGGCACCTACGTCAAGGCCGAGTCCGAGTCGGACTCCGACGTCGGCGACCGCGCCAACGACCCGGTGCGGGTCAACGCAAGCCAGTTGCGCGCCAAGGTCGTCGGCGAAGGCGGCAACCTCGGGGTGACGGCGCTGGGCCGCGTCGAGTTCGACCTGTCGGGCGGGCGAATCAACACCGACGCGATGGACAACTCCGCGGGGGTGGACTGCTCGGACCACGAGGTCAACATCAAGATCCTGATCGACTCGCTGGTCACCGCCGGCAAGGTCAAGGTCGAAGAACGCAAAGAGCTGCTGGAGTCGATGACCGACGAGGTCGCCCGGTTGGTGCTCGCCGACAACGAGGATCAGAACGACCTGATCGGCACCAGCCGCGCCAACGCGGCCAGCCTGTTTCCGGTGCACGCGAGGCTGATCGGCCACCTGGTCGACGAGCGGGGGCTCAACCGGGAGCTCGAGGCGCTGCCGTCGGAGAAGGAGATCCAGCGCCGCTCCGACGCCGGCATCGGGCTCACCTCACCGGAGCTGTGCACCCTGATGGCGCACGTCAAGCTGGGCCTCAAGGACGAAATGCTGGGCACCGAGTTGCCCGAGCAGGACGTGTTCGCCTCCCGGCTGCCGTTGTACTTCCCGGCGCCACTGCGCGAACGGTTCACCCCCGAGATCCGGTCCCACCAGCTGCGCCGCGAGATCGTCACCACCATGCTGGTCAACGATCTCGTCGACACGGCGGGCATCAGCTACGCCTACCGCATCACCGAAGACGTCGGCGTCGGTCCGGTCGATGCGGTGCGCACCTACGTCGCTGTCGACACGATCTTCGGCGTCGGCGAGATCTGCCGGCGCATCCGCGCCGCCAACCTGCCCGTGGCGCTGTCGGACCGGCTGACGCTGGACACCCGGCGGTTGATCGACCGCGCCTCGCGCTGGCTGCTCAACTACCGCCCGCAGCCGGTGGCCGTGGGGGCCGAGATCAACCGATTCGCCGCCAAACTCAAGGCCCTCACGCCGCGAATGTCGGAGTGGCTGCGCGGCGACGACAAGGCGATCGTGGAGAAGGAAGCTCAGGAGTTCGCGTCGCAGGGGGCGCCGGAGGATCTGGCTTACCTGGTCGCGGCCGGTCTGTACCGCTTCAGCCTGCTCGACATCATCGACATCGGCGACATCAACGACATCGATGCCGCGGAGGTCGCCGACACCTATTTCGCCCTGATGGACCGTCTGGGCACAGACGGCCTGCTGACCGCGGTGTCCGACCTGCCGCGCAACGACCGCTGGCATTCGTTGGCGCGGTTGGCGATTCGTGACGACATCTATTCCTCGCTGCGGTCGCTGTGCTTCGACGTGTTGGCCGTCGGCGAACCCGACGAGAGCGGCGAAGAGAAGATCGCCGAGTGGGAGCACCTGTCCGCGTCCCGGGTGGAGCGGGCGCGGCGGACGCTGCTGGAAATCCAACAGAGCGGTGAGATGGATCTCGCGACGCTGTCGGTGGCCGCCCGCCAGATCCGTCGCATGACCCGCACCAGCGGACGGGGATCGTCGAGTTGAGCGTCGGCTTCGTGGCCCCCGTGCCGGTCCGCTGGTCCGACATCGACATGTACCAGCACGTCAATCACGCCACCATGGTGACCATCCTCGAAGAAGCGCGCGTCCCGTTCCTCTCCGAACCGTTCGGCGCCGACATCACCACCATCGGGTTGCTCATCGCCGACGTCCGGGTGATCTACAAAGCGCAACTGCGGCTTGTCGATTCGCCGCTGCAGGTGACCATCTGGACCAAGCGGCTGCGTGCCGTCGACTTCACGCTGGGCTACGAGGTGCGGTCGGTCAACGCCGATCCCGGGTCCAGGCCGGCGGTGATCGCTGAGTCGCAGCTGGCCGCCGTCCACATCGAGGAGCAGCGGCTGGTGCGGCTCACGCCGCCACACCGGGAGTACCTGCAGCGGTGGATACGGTAACCGAGCGCGGTCTGTGGCTGGGCCCGCAATCCCGGGACGCCCACCGCCGCGACCTGTCCACGTTCGTCGATCACGCGCTGCGGCTAGACGACGCGGCGGTGATCCGGCTGCGCGCCCGATCCGACGGGCTGCTCACCGCCTGGGTGGCAACGGGTTTCGACGTCCTCGCCAGCCGAACGGTGGTGGGCACGGTGCGCCCCGACGACCTGTCGGTGGGCGCGGACGCGCTCGCGCGCGGCCTCTCGGCGATGGACGCGGCGGGCTACGTCCACCCGGGCTTCGCGATGGACTCCGCGTGGCGGGGCGCCCTGCCACCGGACTCCGGCTTCACCCACCTGGACGACGTACCCGCCCGGGTGATCCTCGACCTCGCGCAGAGCGGTGCGCGGCTTGCCAAGGAGCACAGCAGCTCCCATGGGCCGCCCGTCTCCCTGTTGGATCAGGAGGTCATCCAGGTGAGCCGGGGCGACCTGCGCGTGGGCCTGCCGATGCGGTGCGTGTTCGCCCTGACCGCAATGGGCTTCCTGCCGCAGTCACCGGATGCGATCGCCGCCGACGAGATGATCCGGGTTCGCGTACTGCCGACGTGGTTGCGTGTCGACGCCCGCTTCGGGTCGGTGTACCGGCGTCGCGGCGACCCGCCGCTACTGTTGCGCTGACCGCGTGCCGGCGCTCACGTGCCGTAGACCAGCCACAGCGGGAGAACGGCGTCGAGGTACTCCACGAACTTCTTGAGACCGACGCGGAATTGCCCGTAGCCGTACGGATCCACCGCGTACTCCGGAAAGGCGATGCCGAGCCCGAACAGTCCGGGGGCCAGGATTCCGTTCCTCGGGTTGTAGTCGAGTTGGCCCCACTGCGGGGTTTCGGGCAGCCTCCTGCGCTCGAAGCCGACGGTATAGACGACGCGGTCGCACTCGGCGAGCTTCGAATCGAATTCCGGGCCGGACACCCGGCAGCGCTCCAGCCTGTCCGGGTAGGTGCCGTCGATGTTCTCGCGTGCCCACACGGCCGCGCGGCCTTTGAGGCCGGTGTCGTCGAACAGTATCCAATCGTCAAGATAGACAGCGTATTTCAGCGGACTGCGGTGGAAGTTGATCACCTTCGCGACGGGTTGGCGCAGCAGGTGGGGCAGGACGATCATCGACGAGTGCGAAGAACCGAACACGCCGACCGTCGCACCCTGCAGCGGAACCCGCGCGAGCCGCTCGATGTCGAGCGCCACCTCCACCGCAATCTCCTCCACGTGGGGGTAGGAGAGTTTCCTCGGCACCGCGCCGATGGCCAGCACGACGTTCGCCGAGGCCAGCGGCTGTTGCCCGGTCTCGATCGTCCACCGCCGGTCCTGCAAAGTCAGTGCGGTGGCGGTCGTTTCGAACGTCTGCACCTGCTCGCGCAGCTGCCGGGTGACCCAGATCAACGGATCGGCGACCAGCGCCAGGGCACACGTCTCGTCGGGGTCGACTTCCCGCAGGGGCATCCGCGGCGCATCGGCGAAGCGAAACGCGTTGGCGGCGTTCAGGTAGTAGAGGAATTGGCCGGCCTGGGTGTTGCTCGACACCGACCGCCACCGCCGGCCGATATCGCCCGCCGCGAAGAAGGGATCGATCCACGCGATCCGCTCACCGGCCACCCCGCGATCAAGGAGCTTTCCCACCGCCGCGATCCCCGCGGGTCCGGCTCCGATCACCGTCCAGGCGTACGACGTCATGCAGCAGGCGGGGCGTCTAGGCCAGCCACGCCGCCGCGTCCGGCGGCAGCTTCCCGTCGGCCAGCGGCGCGCTCGCCAGGATGACCTCTCCGGCGGGCAGGGCGATCGGTTGCCGGCCCGCGTTCAGCGCGCACACCAGGCCTCCGCCTCGGCGTCGGAACACCACCGCGTCTGCGGGCGCGTCAACCCATTCGAGCTCCGTACCCTCGAATTCGGCACGCTCCTTTCGCAATCCGATGATGCGCCGGAAGAAGCGCAGGGTCGAATCCGGGTCCGCGAGCTGCTTCTCGACGGTGAGCGCCGCCCAGTCCTTCGGCATCGGCAGCCAGGTGTCGGGGGACGAGGAGAAGCCGAACGGGGGAGCGTCGCCCGACCACGGCAGCGGGACCCGGCACTTGTCGCGCCCGCGTTCGGTGCGGCCGGAACGTTCCCACGTCGGGTCTTGCAGCACCTCGTCGGGCAGGTCGACGACGTCGGGCAGGCCCAGTTCCTCGCCGTTGTAGATGAACACCGTGCCCGGCAGGGCGAGCATCAGCATCGCCATGGCACGCGCCCTGACCAGCCCGATCGCACCGCCGCCGTAGCGGGTGACCTCGCGGCCGACGTCGTGGTTGGACAGCGTCCAGGTGGGAACGGCGTTCTCGATGGCGGTCGCCGCCAGCGAATTCTCTATCGCGTCGCGGATCTGGGTCGCGTCGAAGTCGATTTTCGTCAGCCGGAAGTTGAAGCCGAGATGCAGCTCGTCGGGCCGCAGATACTCGGCCCACAGCAGGTTGTCCATCACCCACACCTCGCCGATGGTCACCGCCCCGGAATAGTCGTCGACGATCTTGCGGATGCCGCGGTGGATCTCATGGACACTGGGGTGGTTGAAGCGCGGGTCGTCGTCGCTGTGACTGAGCACCTTGACGTCGTCGGTGGCGTCGGGCAGGTCGGAGGGCTTGGCCATCCCGTGCGCGACGTCGATGCGGAAGCCGTCCACGCCGCGTTCCAGCCAGAACCGCAGCGTTTTCTCGAAGTCGTCGAAGACCTCGGGGTTCTCCCAGTTCAGGTCCGGCTGCTCGGTGTCGAAGAGGTGCAGGTACCACTGGCCGGGGCTGCCGTCCGGTTCGACGACCCGCGTCCAGGCGGACCCGCCGAAAACCGACGTCCAGTTGTTGGGTGGCAGCGCCCCGCCGGGTCCGCGACCGTCCCGGAAGTAGTAGCGCTCCCGCGCGGCGGTGCCCGGCCCGGCGGCCACCGCCGCCTGAAACCACGGGTGCGCCGAACTGGTGTGGTTGGGCACCACGTCCATGGTGAGTTTGATGCCGCGTTCGTGGGCCGCCGCGATCAGCCGTTCGATCGAGGCCATGCCGCCGAACAGCGGATCGATGTCGCGCGGGTCGGCGACGTCGTAGCCGTGGTCGGCCATCGGCGAGACCGTGACCGGGTTCAGCCAGATCGCGTCGATGCCCAGCTCGACGAGATGGTCCAGGTGAGCCATCACCCCGTCGAGGTCGCCGACGCCGTCGCCGTTGCTGTCCGCGAACGAGCGGGGATAGACCTGGTAGAAAACCGCGTTCGACCACCATGCTGCGGGGCTCATCCTGCTCCGTTCGGGTTGCTCGGTATCAAAACGTTGAGTTGACGAGGGAGTGCGCGGCCATCTCGAGGTAGTCGAGCAGCTCACGGCGATGCTCGTCGTCGAGGGTCCGCGAATCGATGGAGGCGACCGCGGTGTGCATGCAGCGCAGCCAGGCGTCGCGCTCGATGGGGGTGATCCGGAACGGCGCGTGCCGCATCCGCAGGCGGGGGTGGCCGCGGCGGTCGGAGTAGGTGCGGGGACCGCCCCAGTACTGCTCGAGGAACATGCGTAACCGCTCTTCGGCGCCGGGCAGGTCGTCGGCGGGGTACAGCTCTCGCAGTATCTCGTCCTGGGGAACCTGCGCGTAGAAGCGCGACACGATCGCATCGAAGGTCTCGGCGCCGCCGACGGCTTCGTAGAAGGACTGAGGCTCGGGATCCATCGTCTCCATTGTGGTGCATCGCGGTCGCGGCAAACCGCGCCGGGCCGAACGCGCTCCCTGTGTTCACCCTTTCGTCACGGCGCGCACCTGGAATGAGGGTGCGTTTGGCGGCGAATCATGGTGGACTATCCGCGGAGGATCTATGGCGCAGGGCAAGAAACGCCGCAGCCACCGCAGTTCCGGGGCCGCGGCAGGGTCAACCGGGCTCGCACCCGCGTCATGCCTGCATAGCGTCGAAAGCCACCTTCCCGTCCGCCACGAGAGCGCGTCGATCTGGAGTCGTCGGCGGGTGCTGCTGCTCAACTCCACCTACGAGCCGTTGACGGCGCTGCCGATGCGGCGCGCGATCGTCATGGTGATCTGCGGCAAAGCCGACGTGGTGCACGACGACCCGAGCGCGCCGGTCATCCACTCGGCGACCCGGTCGATCATCGTGCCCTCGGTGATCCAGCTGCGGTCCTACGTGCGCGTCCCGTACCGGGCGCGCGTCCCGATGACCCGCGCCGCGCTCATGCACCGCGACCGCTTCTCGTGTGCCTACTGCGGGGCCAAGGCCGACACCGTGGACCACGTGGTGCCGCGCAGCCGCGGCGGCGAACACTCGTGGGAGAACTGTGTGGCATGCTGCTCGACCTGCAACCACCGCAAGGGCGACAAGCTGCTCACCGAGCTGGGCTGGGCGCTGCGCCGCACGCCGCTGCCCCCGACGGGCCAGCACTGGCGGCTGCTGTCGACGGTCAAGGAACTCGACCCCGCCTGGGCCCGCTACCTCGGCGAAGGCGCGGCGTAGCCGAATCGGCCGGGCTTCTCGCAGCCGACCGCGCGGTGGGATACGGTTTGCGTCGTGAGCCTCATGGAGATCCACCTGTACTTTGTCGGAATACCGCTTCTGCTGGTGGCCGTGCTGGCCGTGTTGATCTGGTCCCACAAGGGGCCGCATCCGGCCACCTACAAGCTGTCGGAGAAGTGGACACACCCGCCGATCCTGTGGGCCGCCACCGACGAGGACGTCGGCGCCGGCCATGGGCATGGCGGGCACGGCACGTCGGAGTTCTCAGTCGGAGGTGGCGCAAGTGGCACGTGGTGACGTAGCGACCATCGACCCCGCCGACCTGCCCAGGGGCTGGGTGATCACCACCAGCGGACGGCTGTCGGGGGTCACCGAGCCCGGGGAACTGTCCGTGCATTACCCGTTCCCCATCAAGGATCTCGTCGCCATCGACGACGCGCTGAAGTACGGTTCGCGCGCGTCCAAGGCGCGCTTCGCCATCTACCTCGGCGACCTGGGTAGCGACACCGCGGCACGGGCGCGCGAGATCCTGGCCAAGGTCCCCACGCCCGACGACGCGGTGCTGCTCGCCGTCTCGCCCGACCAGAAGGCCATCGAGGTGGTCTACGGCAGCGGGGTCCGCGGCCGCGGCGCCGAGTCGGTCGCACCGCTGGGTGTGGCCGCCGCCGCGTCGGCTTTTCAGGCCGGCAACCTGGTTGACGGGCTGGTCAGCGCGATCCGGGTGCTGAGCTCGGGCATCACTCCCGCGTAGCCCGCCGGGCCCGCCCGAGTCGCCGGCCGCCGACTCGATCAGGCGCCGTCGAACGCGCGGGCCCGCAGCGACCGCTTCACCCCGGCCTGGCCCTCCAGCACCAGGCGCCGCAGGGCGGGCGGCACCTGCGGCTCTGCCAGAAACTCGTCGGCGGCCGCGACGGCGGCGTCGCTGATGTCCCAGTGTGGGTAGAGGCCGACGACCACCGTCTGGGCGACCTCGCTGGATCGGCGCGCCCACACGCCGGGGATGGCCTCGAAGTAGCGGGCGGTGAACGGCTTGAGCAGCTCGTGCTGCCCCGGCTGCGCGATGCCCCCGATGATGGAGCGGGCCGTGATGTTGGCCAGGGTGTCGTCCTCGATGACCGTCGTCCAGGCCTGCTCCTTGACCTGCACTTGCGGCCGTGCCGCGGCGGCCTGCGCGCCGTGCCGCTTGCCGGCAGCCGTCGGGTCGCGCTTGACCTCGGCGTCGATGAACGGCGTCGCGGGCCCGTCGGCGTCGATCTGGCCGGCGGTGGCCAGCGCGGTGACGATGCGCCATCGCAGGTCGGTGTCGACCTCGAGGCCGGCCAGCCCCAACTCGGCCGGATCGTGGTCGAGCAGGTCCGCCAGCGTCACCACGTGCCGGGTCGACAGCACCGAGGTGCACAGCGTGTTGACGAAGGCGAGTTGGTGATCCGATCCGGGTTCGGCGGCCCGCGCCAGCTCCAGCAGCCGGTCGGCGAACTGCGGCCAGCCGTGCTCGAAGGCCCAGCCCGGCTCGGCGTAGGAGCCCAGCGCGGTCTGGGCCTGCAACAGCAGCCGCTGGGCCACCCCGACCTCGGTCTCGGCGTGCACCCCGCCCGACACCAGCGCCACGAAGTCGCGGGCACGCAGCTCGGCCTCGCGCGTCATCTCCCACGCCGCCGACCACACCAGCGAGCGCGGCAGCGGCTCGGCGATGTCGGCGATCCGCCCCAGCGCGGTCTGCAGCGAGTCGGCGTCGAGCCGCAGCGAGCAGTAGGTGAGGTCGTCGTCGTTGACCAGGATCAACTTCCCGCGTGAAACACCAACCAGCGCAGGCACTTCCGTGACCGTGCCCTCGACGTCGAGTTCCTCGCGGCGCACCCGCACGAGCTTGCCGCTGGAATCGGCGTCGTCGTAGATCCCGACCGCGAGCCGGTGCACCCGGGTTTCGCCGGCCCCGGGAGCCGCGCCGCTCTGCGTCAACGCGAACCGGGTGAACTTGCCGTCGGCGTCGACGTCGAAGTCGGCTCGCAGCGTGTTCAGCCCGGTCGTCTTGAGCCACTGCCGGCCCCAGTCGGACAGGTCGCGTCCCGACGCCTTCTCGAGCGCGGCGACCAGGTCGCTGAACGTCGCGTTGCCGAAAGCGTGGGCGCTGAAGTAATCCCGCAGCCCGGACAGGAAGTGCTCCAGCCCGACGTAGGCGACAAGCTGTTTGAGGACGGACGCGCCTTTGGCGTAGGTGATGCCGTCGAAGTTCACCTCCACCGCGGCCAGGTCCGGGATGTCGGCGGCGATCGGGTGCGTCGACGGCAGTTGGTCCTGCCGGTAGGCCCACGACTTCTCGACCGTCGCGAACGTCGTCCACGCTTCGGTGAATTCCGTTGCCTCGCTCTGGCACAGCACGGAGGCGAAGGTCGCGAAGGACTCGTTGAGCCACAGGTCGTCCCACCACGTCATGGTGACCAGGTCGCCGAACCACATGTGCGCCATCTCGTGCAGGACCGTCTCGGCGCGCCGCTCGTAGGACGCGCGGGTGACCTTGCTGCGGAAGACATAGTCCTCGAGGAACGTCACCGCGCCGGCGTTTTCCATTGCACCGGCGTTGAATTCGGGAACGAACAGCTGGTCGTACTTGCCGAAGGCGTAGGGCATCCCGAAATTGTTGTGGTAGAAGCCGAAGCCCTGTTTGGTCTGGGTGAACAACCGCTCGGCGTCCATGTGCTGCGCCAGCGTCGCGCGGCAGTAGATGCCCAGCGGGATCTCGCCGTGCTCGTCGGTGTAGCAGTCCTTCCATTCCGCGTACGGTCCGGCGATCAGTGCCACCAGGTAGGTGCTCATCCGCGGGGTGGTGGCGAAGGTGTGCACCGCGGCCCCCCGTGTGGTCGCGACGGCCACGGTGGCGCCGTTGGAGATCACCTTCCAGTGCGCGGGCGCGGTCACCGTCAGGTCGAACGTCGCCTTGAGGTCGGGCTGGTCGAAGCAGGCGAACATGCGTTTGGCGTCGGCGGTTTCGAACTGCGAATAGAGGTAGGTCTCGTTGTCGACGGGGTCGACGAACCGGTGCAGCCCTTCGCCGGTGTTGGAGAAACGGCAGTCGGCCTGCACGACCAGCGTGTTGTGTTCCTCGAGCCCGGCCAGTGCGATGCCGGTCGACTCGTCGTAGCCGGACACGTCGAGTTCGTGCCCGTTGAGGGTGGCGCCGTGCACCGTCGCGGCGGCGATGTCGATGAAGGTGTCGGCGCCGGGGAGCGCGTCGAACACCACTGTCGTGGTGGAGCGGAAGGTGCGATCCCCGGGGCCACCGTTGCCGTCGGTGACGTCGAGGTCGATCTGATAGTTGCCGACGGTGATCAGGGCGGCGCGTTCGACCGCCTGATCCCGGGTGAGGTTTGGAAGCGCCACGGTTCCAACTTACGGGTCGCGCAAGCGGGGAACAGAAGCACGGCGCATACGGTTGTGCTGGAAAAGCGTCATGACCCACGAGAGGACCTCGCTATGCCCGAGAAGGCCGCCGAGAAAGACCGCGCCGACTTCTGGTTCGATCCGCTGTGTCCCTGGTGCTGGATCACCTCGCGCTGGATCCTCGAGGTGGAGAAGGTCCGCGACATCCAGGTCAACTTTCACGTCATGAGCCTCGCCGTTCTCAACGAGAACCGTGAAGGCCTGCCCGAGAAGTACCGCGAGAACATGAAGCGCGCGTGGGGTCCGGTGCGGGTGGCGATCGCCGCCGAGCAGGCCCACGGCGCCAAGGTCCTCGACCCGCTGTACACCGCGATGGGCACGCGCATCCACAACGAGGGCAACAAAGACCTCGACGAGGTCATCAAGCTCTCGCTCGCGGACGCCGGCCTGCCCGCCGAACTCGCCAAGGCCGCCGAGAGCGAGGAGTACGACGAGGCGCTGCGCAAAAGCCACCACGCCGGGATGGACCCCGTCGGCGACGACGTCGGCACGCCGACCATCCACGTCAACGGGGTGGCGTTCTTCGGGCCGGTGCTCTCGAAGATTCCGCGCGGCGAGGAAGCGGGCAAGCTGTGGGACGCCTCGGTGACGTTCGCGTCCTACCCGCACTTTTTCGAGCTGAAGCGGACTCGCACCGAGAAGCCCGAGTTCGACTGACGCGACCCCGGCGCGGCCGTCGGGCACAATGACGGGCATGCGCGTCTACCTCGGCTCTGACCACGCCGGATTCGAGCTCAAGCAGCAGATCATCGACCATCTGAAGAATTCCGGGCACGAGCCGATCGACTGCGGGGCGTTCACCTATGACGCCGAGGACGACTATCCGGCGTTCTGCATCGCTGCCGCGAGTCGCACGGTGGCGGACCCCGAGAGCCTGGGCATCGTGATCGGCGGATCGGGCAACGGCGAGCAGATTGCCGCCAACAAGGTGCCGGGGGTCCGGTGCGCGCTGGCGTGGAGCGTCGAAACCGCCTCGTTGGCCCGGCAGCACAACAATGCGCAGCTGATCGGGATCGGCGGGCGTATGCACACCGTCGAGGAGGCGCTGTCGTTCGTGGACGCGTTCCTGACCACGCCGTGGTCGAAAGCCGAACGCCACCAACGGCGTATCGACATACTCGCCGAGTACGAACGCACTCACCAGGCCCCGCCGGTGCCCGGCGCTCCGGCTTAGGGCACCGTGCCCGAAGGGCATACCCTGCACCGGCTGGCCCGGCTGCACCAACGTCGGTACGCGGGCGCACCCGTGGCGGTGTCCAGCCCGCAGGGCAGGTTCGCCGACTCCGCCGTGGTCGACGGCCGGGTGCTGCGCCGCGCCTCCGCCTGGGGCAAGCATCTGTTCCACCACTACGCCGACGGCCCGATCGTGCACGTGCACCTCGGCTTGTACGGCACCTTCACCGAATGGGCGGTTCCCCCAGGCGCTGCCCGTGTGGCGCTGCCCGAAGCGGTGGGCCAGGTGCGGATGCGCATGGTCGGCGCGGACCACGGCACGGATCTGCGGGGTCCCACGGTGTGCGAGGTCATCGACGAGGGTCAGGTCAGCGACGTCATCGCGAAGCTCGGTCCCGACCCGCTGCGCGCCGACGCCGACCCGTCCTGGGCGTGGCGGCGAATCACCAAGTCCCGCAGGCCGATCGGCGCGTTATTGATGGACCAGACCGTGGTCGCCGGCGTGGGCAATGTCTACCGCAGCGAGTTGTTGTTCCGCCATCGGATCGACCCGTTCCGGCCCGGCCGCGACGTCGACGCGGCCGAGTTCGACGCGGCGTGGGGCGATCTGGTGGCGTTGATGAAGGTCGGTCTGCGCGGCGGCAAGATCATCGTCGTGCGGCCCGAACACGACCACGGCCCGCCGTCCTACCGGAAGGGGCGACCGCGGACGTACGTCTACCGCCGCGCCGGCGAGCCGTGCCGGGTGTGCGCAACCGAGATCCGGACGACGACGCTGGAGGGGCGCAACGTGTTCTGGTGCCCGACATGCCAGACGTGAAAGATTCACCCGGCGTTTCCGCAGCTGACCAGCGTTGGCCCTGCGCACAGTAAAAGCACAGCAAGAAACGCCGATGTGCATTGTTTGCGAACGGCCCGCAGCGGGGTATCGGAACCACTGTGAAAATTACTCCGCGTTCGGCCACAGCGATCTTCGCTATGTCTTTTGGTCTGGGCCTGGCGGGGCTGGGTGTTGCGACGGATGCCCAGGCCCACCCCGGACCGTTCCCGCAATGGTGCCCCGGTGACAACTGGGACCCGGGCTGGGGCAACAACTGGGACTGGAATCACTGCCACGACTGGCGGGGCGGCCCCGGCGGTTGGGACCGGGGGCCCGGTGGGCCGCCGCCTCCCGGTGGTTGGGGCCCGGGTGGACCCGGTGGGCCGCCGCCGCCCCCCGGCTGGCATCCCTGATCCCACAAGGCCACGCGATCAGACGCGCCCTGCCGATATCCGGCGGGGCGCGTTCGCGTCAGGTCCTGTCCCGAGGGCCTTCGATGATCCCGAGCGCCGCGTAGACCTCGTCGCTGAGGGCGATGCTGCGCGGGTCGGCGTTGGCCTTGGTGGCGTCGAAGCGGTTCATCACATACGAGTAGCCGATGCGATGCTCGAGATCGACGAACCCGAACGAGCCGCCAAGGCCGCCGTGGCCGAAGATCCCGCGGTTGGGGCCGTTGACGCCCCGCTGGTTGAGCATGTAACCCAGGCCCCAGCCGTGGTCGGCGACCCGGGGGCCCAGCACCAGGTCGGTTTCGTACCCGCCCTGCGAGACCCGGACCAGCTCCATGTGTTCGCGGCTGAGCAACTTCTCCTGGGCGAGCGCGTTGTAGAAGGTCGCCAACCCCAGCGCCGAGACCTGCCCGTTGGTGCCCGGGAACTCCAACTGCCGCCAGAGGCCAAGGTCGTGCGAGCTCAGTTCGTCGTCCGGGGCGAAGCCCATGGAGATCGACAGCGCTGCCTTCGGGTGCTCGTCGAGGCTCCTCGGATAGCCGGGGGCCTGCACCTCGGCCAGCAGGTCCCGCGCGTGCGGCTTGTTCACCCGGTCGGCGCAGCGGCGTTGCTCGGCCGGGCGCAGCCCGATGTGGACGTCCGCGCCCAGCGGCTCGGCGATCTCGGCCCGAAGGTACTGGCCGACGGTGCGGCCGGTGACCCGGCGGAATACTTCGCCGAGGATGAAGCCGAAGGTGGTCATGTGGTAGCCCTGGGCGGTGCCGGGCTCCCACCAGGGTTCGGCCGCGGCCACCCGCTCGCAGGCGAAGTCCCAGTCGGCCACTTCCTCCCAGCTCATCCGGGTTTTCGGGCCGATCACCCCGGATCGGTGGCTCATGACCATGGCCAGCGTTATGGCTTCCTTGCCCGCCTGCGCGAACTCGGGCCAGTAGCGGGCCACGGGGGCCTGCAGGTCCAGCTCGCCGCGGTCGGCCAGCTGGTGCACGCAGGTGGCGGTCAGGGCCTTCGTGCCGGAAAGGACGGTGGTCAGCGTGTCCCGCTGCCAGGGCCGGGTGCGGGCGGCGTCGGCCCAGCCGCCCCACAGGTCGACGGCCAGAACCCCGTCGACCCAGACCGCGACGGCCGCGCCGACCTCGCCGCGTGACCTGAAATTGCGCTCGAAGGCCTCGCGCACCCGGACGAATCTCGGGGCGCACGAACCATGGATGACCGCGTCTGATTCTAGGTCGCTCATGGCGCCTTTCTATCGAGCAGACACTTAGCCCGAGCGGGCGACGGGAATCGAACCCGCGTAGCTAGTTTGGAAGACTAGGGCTCTACCATTGAGCTACGCCCGCATGTGTTCAGTCGAGCGTGACTGTAGCTGCCGGCGAAGATCAAATCTAATCGACGCGGCGCCGTGACCGCCCCGTTAGGACCGCGAGGTCTTGCCAAGGTGCCCGCGACGCCCCCGCCGCCGGGCCGTAGGATCGCGTGGTCAGCGCGGGGTGTAGCGCAGCTTGGTAGCGCATCCGCTTTGGGAGCGGAAGGCCGCAGGTTCAAATCCTGTCACCCCGACCGGCGCTACCGGGTCCGGCCCACACCGGGGCTTGCGCTCAGGACCCACCGAACACCTGAATCGACCATCGAGGAGCAGACCCGTGAAGAGCAGCGTCGAGCAGTTGAGCCCCACCCGGGTGCGGATCAACGTGGAGGTGCCTTTCACCGAGCTCGAGCCCGATTTCCAGCGGGCCTACAAGGAGCTGGCCAAGCAGGTGCGGCTGCCCGGCTTCCGGCCCGGCAAGGCGCCCGCCAAATTGTTGGAGGCCCGGATCGGTCGTGAGGCCATGCTCGATCAGGTCGTGCAGGAGGCGCTGCCGGCGCGTTACGGCCAGGCCGTCGCGGAGTCCGAGGTGCAACCCCTCGGTCAGCCCGACATCGAGGTCACGAAGAAGGAGTACGGCCAGGAGCTGGCGTTCACCGCCGAGGTCGACGTTCGCCCCAGCATCACCCTGCCGGACCTCAAGGAGCTGAAGATCTCGGTCGATCCCGTCGAGGTCGGCGACGACGACGTCACGGCCGAGCTCGACTCGTTGCGGGCCCGGTTCGGCACGCTGACCGGGGTGGAGCGGCCCGTGGCCGACGGCGACTTCGTGTCGATCGACTTGTCGGCCACCGTCGACGGCGAGGAAGTGCCCAACGCGACCGCCCAGGGCCTGTCCCACGAGGTCGGCTCCGGCCGGCTGATCGCCGGCCTCGACGACGCGCTGGTCGGCATGTCCGTCGACGAGTCCCGCGAGTTCACTGCGAAGCTGGCGACGGGCGAGCACGCCGGCAAGGACGCGCAGGTCACGGTCACCGTCAAGTCGATCAAGGAACGCCAGCTGCCCGAGCCCGACGACGAGTTCGCCCAGCTGGCCAGCGAATTCGACACGATCGACGAGCTGCGCGCCAACCTTCGCGAACAGGTGCTCCAGGTCAAGCGGGCCCAGCAGGCCGAACAGATCCGCGACGCCGCCGTCGAACGTCTCCTGGAGCAGGTCGACGTTCCGTTGCCGCAGGCCTTCGTCAAGGCGCAGTACGAGAGCGCCGTGCACGGGGCGCTCGACAGCTTCGGTCACGACGAGGCCAAGCTGGACGAGGCGCTGCGCGGGCAGGGCAAGTCGCGCCAGCAGTTCGAGGTCGACGCGCATAACGCCGCCGAGACGGACGTCAAGCGGCAGCTGCTGCTGGACACGCTGGCCGACGAGCTGGAGATCCAGGTCGGCCAGCAAGACCTGACCGAACGGCTCGTCGCGACGTCGCGCCAGTACGGCATCGAACCCCAGCAACTGGTGGCCTACCTGCAGGAGAACAACCAGCTGCCCGCCATGTTCGCCGACGTGCGGCGCAGCCTGGCCGTCGCCGCGGTGGTCGAGGCGGCCACGGTCACCGACACCGACGGCAACGTGATCGACACCAGTGAGTTCTTCGGCAAGCGCACCGCGGTCGACGAGGCCGACGAGGAGGCCGACGACGAGGCCGCCCAGGCCGGCTCGGAGACCGACGACGAGACCGCGCAGGGCGGCGACGCCGACGGGGCCGAATGACCGCGTCGTGACGCTGTGAGCGAAAGCGTCCATTTCAGGGGGAGCGTGGCCGCCAAACAGCACGCTCGGTTGGTTAGTGTCGGTGCAAGAAGATTTCGAGAAAGCAGGTAACCCCGTCGTGACTGACATGCGTTCGAACTCGCAGGGTCTCAACCTCACGGACTCCGTCTATGAGCGCTTGCTCTCCGAGCGCATCATCTTCCTGGGGTCGGAGGTGAGCGACGAAATCGCCAACCGGCTGTGCGCGCAGATCCTCCTGCTCGCCGCCGAGGACGCCACCAAGGACATTTCGCTGTACATCAATTCGCCCGGCGGCTCGATCAGCGCAGGCATGGCGATCTACGACACGATGGTCCTGGCACCGTGTGACATCGCCACGTACGCCATGGGCATGGCCGCCTCCATGGGGGAGTTCTTGCTGGCGGCGGGGACCAAGGGCAAGCGCTACGCGCTCCCGCACGCCCGCATCCTGATGCACCAGCCGCTGGGTGGGGTCACCGGCAGCGCGGCCGACATCGCGATCCAGGCCGAGCAGTTCGCCGTCATCAAGAAGGAGATGTTCCGGCTGAACGCCGAATTCACCGGGCAGCCGATCGAGCGCATCGAGGCCGACTCCGATCGCGACCGCTGGTTCACCGCTCCGGAAGCCCTCGAATACGGATTCGTCGACCACATCATCACCCGCGCCGCCCACATCACCAACGGAGAAGCCCAGTGAACCCTGAAACTCAACCCCAGGCGCGCTACATCCTGCCGTCGTTCATCGAGCACTCCAGCTTCGGTGTCAAGGAATCCAACCCGTACAACAAGCTGTTCGAGGAACGCATCATCTTCCTCGGCGTCCAGGTCGACGACGCGTCGGCGAACGACATCATGGCGCAGCTGCTGGTGCTCGAGTCGCTGGACCCCGACCGCGACATCACCATGTACATCAACTCGCCCGGCGGCGGGTTCACCTCGCTGATGGCGATCTACGACACCATGCAGTACGTGCGCGCCGACATCCAGACGGTGTGCCTCGGTCAGGCCGCGTCGGCGGCCGCGGTGCTGCTGGCGGCGGGCACGCCGGGCAAGCGGATGGCCCTGCCGAACGCGCGCGTGCTGATCCACCAGCCGTCGCTGTCGGGGGTCATCCAGGGCCAGTTCTCCGACCTGGAGATCCAGGCCGCGGAGATCGAGCGGATGCGCACGCTGATGGAGACCACCCTGGCGCGCCACACCAACAAGGACGCGGCGGTGATCCGCAAGGACACGGACCGGGACAAGATCCTGACCGCCGAAGAGGCCAAGGACTACGGGATCATCGACACCGTTCTCGAGTACCGGAAGCTCTCCGCGCAGAACGCCTGAGGACTCAGCCGCCGCGGGTCTGCACCTCGGTCCGGTAACGACCGCGACACGCCAAAGACACGCATTGCGCGCCTTTCGCGAGTCACGGGCGCCGTCTGGCTATATGTTTCAACGAGAAGGACGCTCGGACAGGCAGTGACTTCCACGAATACCAAGGACGCGATTCGGCGTTAATGGTCGCGGCGGGCCCGATCAAGCGGGTAGCGTCGTGGAATACATGCGGGACAGCAAGACAAACGGCGAACAGGAAGTAGGCCCTCAAGCACCATGGCGCGCATCGGAGACGGCGGTGACCTGCTGAAGTGCTCGTTCTGCGGGAAGAGTCAAAAGCAAGTCAAAAAGCTCATTGCCGGTCCCGGTGTGTACATCTGCGATGAGTGCATCGACCTCTGCAACGAGATCATCGAAGAGGAACTGGCCGACGCCGACGACGTCAAACTCGACGAACTCCCCAAGCCCGTCGAGATCCGGGAGTTCTTGGAGGGCTACGTCATCGGACAGGACACCGCCAAGCGGACGCTGGCCGTGGCGGTCTACAACCACTACAAGCGTATCCAGGCCGGCGAGAAGGGCCGCGACTCCCGGCACGAGCCGGTCGAGCTGACCAAGTCCAACATCCTGATGCTGGGACCGACCGGTTGCGGGAAGACGTATCTGGCCCAGACGCTGGCCAAGATGCTCAACGTGCCGTTCGCGATTGCCGACGCCACCGCACTGACGGAAGCCGGCTACGTCGGCGAGGACGTCGAGAACATTCTCCTCAAGCTGATTCAGGCCGCGGACTACGACGTCAAGCGCGCGGAGACCGGCATCATCTACATCGACGAGGTCGACAAGATCGCCCGCAAGAGCGAGAACCCCTCGATCACCCGCGACGTCTCCGGTGAGGGCGTCCAGCAGGCGCTGCTGAAGATCCTCGAGGGCACCCAGGCATCGGTGCCCCCGCAGGGCGGCCGCAAGCACCCGCACCAGGAGTTCATCCAGATCGACACCACCAACGTGCTGTTCATCGTCGCGGGTGCGTTCGCCGGCCTGGAGAAGATCATCTACGAGCGGGTCGGCAAACGCGGCCTGGGCTTCGGAGCCGAGGTTCGCTCCAAGGCCGAGATCGACACGACCGACCACTTCGCCGAGGTCATGCCCGAGGACCTGATCAAATACGGGCTGATTCCGGAATTCATCGGCCGGTTGCCCGTGGTCGCCTCCGTCACCAACCTGGACCGGGAGTCGTTGGTCAAGATCCTTTCCGAGCCGAAGAACGCTCTGGTCAAGCAGTACACCCGGCTGTTCGAGATGGACAGTGTGGAACTCGAGTTCAGCGACGACGCGCTGGAAGCCATCGCCGACCAGGCGATCCACCGCGGCACCGGGGCCCGTGGACTGCGGGCCATCATGGAAGAGGTCCTGCTGCCGGTGATGTACGACATCCCCAGCCGTGACGATGTCGCCAAAGTCGTGGTGACCAAGGAGACCGTGCAGGACAACGTGTTGCCGACCATCGTCCCGCGCAAGCCCTCGCGCACCGAGCGCCGCGACAAGAGCGCCTAGCCCCGACCAGCGCCCGCCCCTGACGGCCACCGACGCCATCCCGCGTCGGCTGGGCCGTCCGCTGGATCTGCTGAACTTCCTGCCGGCCGCCGTCCGCGACGGTGGCGATGCCGCAAACGGCACCCAAGCGTTTGGCATCGACGTGACAAACAACACATTTAGCCCGGCCGCCCCTCGGGATCGGCGCGCTGACTTCGGCTTTTGCGGGCAAAACCGGTGAGGGCCAGGGGGCGTGGACGGCCATGAAGACCGGCAAGAAGTGCCATAATCGAGACCACTAGTGTCATAAATCCGTGACGGCCGATGGGGCACTTCGACGACGCGTAGCCTGAAGCTACGCCGAGTGCCGGTCCGGCTGACAAATGGAGGGCGGAGACGTGGATCCGAACGGCAGTGGAGCCGGCTCAGATTCTCAGGGCGAGGCTTCTCGCAACGGTTCCCACCGTCAGCGCCTGGAACAGGTCGTCATCCGATTCGCCGGTGACTCCGGCGACGGCATGCAGCTGACGGGCGACCGGTTCACTTCCGAGGCAGCGCTTTTCGGCAACGACCTGGCCACCCAGCCGAACTATCCCGCCGAGATCCGGGCCCCCGCGGGAACCCTGCCGGGGGTGTCGTCCTTCCAGATCCAGATCGCCGACTACGACATCCTGACCGCCGGGGACCGGCCGGACGTTCTCGTCGCGATGAATCCGGCGGCGCTGAAGGCGAATATCGGCGACCTGCCGCGCGGCGGAATGGTGATCGCCAATTCCGACGAATTCACCAAGCGCAATTTGACGAAGGTCGGCTACGTCACCAACCCGCTCGAATCCGACGAGCTGACCGATTACGTAGTGCACTCCGTCGCGATGACCACGCTGACGCTCGGCGCGGTCGAGACGATCGGGGCGTCGAAGAAGGACGGCCAGCGCGCCAAGAACATGTTCGCCCTCGGCCTGCTGTCGTGGATGTACGGGCGGCCGATCGAGACCAGCGAGCGGTTCATCCGGGAGAAGTTCGCCCGCAAGCCCGACGTCGCCGAGGCGAACGTGCTGGCCCTCAAGGCGGGCTGGAACTATGGCGAGACCACCGAGGCCTTCGGCACCACGTACGAGGTGTCCCGGGCGAGCCTGCCGTCGGGCGAATACCGCCAGATCTCGGGCAACACCGCGCTCGCGTACGGAATCGTCGCGGCGGGCCAGCTCGCCGGCATTCAGGTCGTGCTCGGCAGCTACCCGATCACGCCGGCGTCGGACATCCTGCACGAGCTGTCCAAGCACAAGAACTTCAACGTCATCACGTTCCAGGCCGAAGACGAGATCGGCGGCATCTGCGCGGCCATCGGCGCCTCGTACGGCGGGGCGTTGGGCGTCACGAGCACGTCCGGGCCGGGGATCTCGCTGAAGTCGGAGGCGTTGGGGCTCGCGGTGATGACCGAACTGCCGTTGCTCGTCGTCGACGTGCAGCGCGGCGGCCCCTCGACCGGCCTGCCGACCAAGACCGAGCAGGCCGATCTGCTGCAGGCGCTGTACGGCCGCAACGGGGAGTCACCGGTCGCGGTCCTGGCGCCCCGGTCGCCGTCCGACTGTTTCGAGACCGCGATCGAGGCGGTGCGCATCGCGGTGTCTTATCACACCCCGGTGATCCTGTTGTCGGACGGCGCGATCGCCAACGGCTCTGAGCCGTGGCGCATCCCGGACATCAACACGCTCGAGCCCATCAAGCACACCTTCGCCAAACCCGGCGAGCCCTTCCAGCCGTACAACCGCGACCCGGAGACGCTCGCGCGGCAGTTCGCCGTCCCGGGCACGCCCGGCCTGGAGCACCGTATTGGTGGCCTGGAAGCGGCCAACGGCTCGGGCAACATCTCCTACGAGCCGGTCAACCACGACCTGATGGTCCGGCTGCGCCAGGCCAAGATCGACGGCATCGCCGTGCCGGACCTGGAGGTCGATGACCCGACCGGGGACGCCGAGCTGTTGCTGATCGGATGGGGCAGCTCGTTCGGGCCCATCGGCGAGGCGTGCCGGCGCGCACGGCGCAAGGGCGTCAAGGTCGCGCACGCGCACCTGCGCCACCTCAGCCCGTTACCGCCGAACCTGGGTGACGTCCTGCGGCGCTACCCGAAGGTGGTGGCACCGGAAATGAACCTGGGCCAACTGGCGCTGATCCTTCGTGGCAAGTATCTGGTCGACGTGCAGTCGGTGACCAAGGTCCAGGGTGTCGCGTTCCTCGCCGACGAGGTGGGCCGGGTCATCCGCGCCGCGTTGGCCGGGACGCTGGCCGAAATCGAGCAAGACAAGACGATGGTTGCCAGACTGGCGGCAGCGACTGTTGGAGCGGGAGCTAGCGAATGACGAGCACAGTGGGCAATCTGGCGGGGACCGACCTCGGGCTGAGCCCGAAGTCCACCAAGAACGCCTTGGTGCCAACGGTTTCGCCAGAGGACCCGCCCCAGAAGGCCAAGGACTTCACCAGCGACCAGGAGGTGCGGTGGTGCCCGGGCTGTGGTGACTACGTCATCCTCAACACCATTCGCAACTTCATGCCCGACCTGGGGCTGCGCCGCGAGAACATCGTCTTCATCAGTGGCATCGGCTGCTCGAGCCGCTTCCCCTATTACCTGGAGACCTACGGGTTTCATTCGATCCACGGCCGCGCACCGGCGATCGCGACCGGTCTGGCGCTGGCGCGCGAGGACCTGTCGGTCTGGGTGGTCACCGGTGACGGCGACGCGCTGTCGATCGGAGGCAACCACCTCATCCATGCGCTGCGCCGCAACGTCAACATCACGATCCTGCTGTTCAACAACCGGATCTACGGCTTGACGAAGGGCCAATACTCGCCGACGTCGGAGGTCGGGAAGGTCACCAAGTCGACCCCGATGGGCTCGCTGGACCAGCCGTTCAACCCGGTGTCGCTGGCGCTGGGTGCCGAGGCGACGTTCGTCGGCCGGGCGCTGGACTCCGACCGCAACGGACTCACCGAGGTGTTGCGGGCGGCCGCCGACCATCGGGGCGCGGCCGTCGTCGAGATCCTGCAGGACTGCCCGATCTTCAACGACGGCTCCTTCGACGCCTTGCGCAAGGAAGGCGCCGAAGAGCGGGTGATCAACGTCCGCCACGGCGAGCCGATCGTCTTCGGCGTCAACGGTGAATACTGCGTGGTGAAGTCCGGCTTCGGTCTGGACGTGGCCAAGACCGCCGACGTGTCCGTCGACGAGATCGTCGTCCATGACGCGCACGCCGACGACTCCGCGTACGCCTTCGCGCTGTCCCGGCTGTCGGACCAGAACCTCGATCACACCGTGCTGGGCATCTTCCGCAACGTCGGCCGGCCCACCTACGACGACGCGGCGCGCGCTCAGGTCCGCGCCGCGCAGGACGCTAAACCGTTCGACACCGCCGCCCTGCAATCGCTGTTGCGTGGCCGCGACACCTGGACCGTCGACTAGAGGTGGTTGTGGTCATGCCCGACGGATCTCTGGCCGGGGTGGTACTCGCCGGCGGCGCGTCACGACGCATGGGTCGCGACAAGGCGACCCTCCCGCTTCCCGGCTCCTCCGGGGGCCCGGATGCCAGGACGATGGTGGAGCATGTCGCCGGCATTCTGGCGCAGCGCTGCGAACCGGTCTTCGTGATGGCCGCCCAGGGGCAGCCGCTGCCGGAGTTGCAGGCGCGCGTGATCCGCGACGAATTGGGCGGGCTGGGGCCGCTTCCGGCGACGGCGCGGGCGCTGCGTGCGGCCGCCGAAGCGGGAGCGCGGTTCGCGTTCATCTGCGCGGTCGACATGCCGTTCCTGGACCCCGACCTCATCGACGATCTGACCCGTCGGGCAATCGAGACCGGCGCCGAGGTGGTGCTTCCGTGGGACGGCCAGGACCACTATCTCGCCGCCGTGTACCGGACCGATCTGGCCGACCGCGCTGCTGCGTTGGTGAGCGCAGGCGAGCGCAGGATGCGCGCACTGGTGGACCGCTCGGACACCCAGCGCATCGTGACGTCGGATTCGCGCTCCCTGACGAACGTGAACACCGACGCCGAACTGCGCGCGCTCGCGCAGCCCAGCAGCTGACGCGGCGCCGCGCCGACTCGCTGAGTCGAATGGTCAAAACAGCCTGAATTGTCGACCTGTTTGAACGGCCATTTCTTTCCCCTTTTGATAAATGGCCGATTCGGCGAAGCCTCGCCGAGTGGCTGACGTTCGCCGAATCGGACCGTGCTGCGTGATCTGTTGGGAACAAGCAGATTCGGGCTCGGCGCGGCGCCGATCATGCCATCGGCGCGCCTCCGAGGGCCTGAGCTTTGCGGTGAATTGGTCGGCCGAGCACCGAATTCGTCGTGCGCCCCGACTCGGGTGCTAGCGAAATTCTTCCGGCGATGGTGCGCCGGGCGTCAGCCCCCGACACCTCCGGCGAGCGGCGATCAATTCCTTTGCCGCAGTGCGTGATTTTTTGAAAGTCATTCTGCGCGAGCTTAATACGCTCATCGCGACACCGGATGCGGCATCGGGCGTGCGCGACCAGAATCTCCCTATGGCGCAGCCGGATTGGCGAATAGCTGACGACGCTGACGATGCGGCGTGTCCAGGGAGCGCCACGGTGCGCTTCATGTATTGTGCGCGCGCTTGTCGGCCGTGACGAACCCGCCGGACCGTGTCCGGCGGGTTCGGCACGCGCGTGCACGGGTGGGCCAGTTCACAATTTGCGCGTGATTCGAATCACGGTGGTGTGCCGAGCGCAATCATCGGGTACGTATTCGAAATTTGTGTTTGACCTGCAGAAATAATTCCGGGATTGCCCCGTGATCGGCCCGTTATCGGATCGACACCCGGAGTTTCCAAAGATGACGAACTCCGCGAGGTCTCGTACGGTCCCTGGTAGCCCGCAACGGGTTACGGAAGATTAACGGAAAATTGAATACACGGACCCGCGTGCGAGCGGGGCTGCGGACGGCGAAAGCCCGCCGCGGCCGGCGGGCAGCTGCCCGCCCGGCAATCACGCCCCCCGCTGTCGTGCCTGAACGAGACGGCACGTTCCGAAGCACCCATCCCCGCTAGATCCAGCACCTACAGCCCACACCGTGGGCTGACTTCGGCGCGCGCGCACCGCGAAAGGAACAGTATTGAAGAACGTCCGTAAGACGCTCGTCCTGGCCGCCGTCACCGGCACCCTGGTGACCATCCCCACCGCGACCGCCAGTGCGGACCCGATGGGGTTCGACCCGAACATGGCGCCGGCGGCGCCGGCCGCGCCCGACGCGCCACCGCCACCGCCGGCTCCGGACGCTCCGCCGCCCGACGCTCCGCCGGCCGCGGCGCCGATGGGCTTCGACCCGGCCCCGCCTCCGCCGCCTCCGGGCCCGGACGTCCCGCCGCCCCCGCCGGCGCCGGCGGGCTTCGACCCGGCCCCGCCTCCGCCGCCTCCGGGCCCGGACGTCCCGCCGCCCCCGGCGCCCGCAGGCTTCGACCCGGCCCCGCCTCCGCCCCCTCCGTTGCCTGACGTCCCGCCGCCCCCGGCGCCCGTCCACCGGGCGTACAGCGTGAACTGGGATGCCATCGCGCAGTGCGAGTCGGGTGGCAACTGGGGGATCAACACCGGTAACGGCTATCAGGGCGGGCTGCAGTTCACGTCCAGCACCTGGCACGCCAACGGTGGCTCGGGCTCGGCGAACAACGCCAGCCGCGAGGAGCAGATCCGCGTCGCCGAGAACGTGCTGCATTCGCAGGGCATCGGCGCCTGGCCGGTCTGCGGCCGACGCGGCTGACACACGCAACACGGAAGTAAGTAGGAATGCCGGGCCCCGAGGGCCCGGCATTCCTACTTACTGGGGACGCTGCGGCCCGCTGGCCGAGCCGGCCCCACTCCCGTCTCGGGTAGCGTCGGGCCCGTGAACGCAACGCCGCGCGAGTTCGACATCGTCTTGTACGGGGCCACCGGTTTCGTCGGGAAGCTGACCGCCGAATACCTGATGCGGTCGGGCCAGGATGCGCGGATTGCGCTGGCCGGCAGATCCCCCGACCGGCTGCGCGCCGTCCGCGACGGGTTGGGTGAGCCGGCGCAGTCCTGGCCCCTGCTGGAGGCCGACGCCTCGACGCCCTCGACCCTGGACGCGATGGCCGCCCGCACGCAGGTGGTGGTCACGACGGTCGGCCCGTACACCCGCTACGGGCTACCGCTGGTGGCCGCCTGCGCCGCGGCGGGCACCGATTACGCAGACCTCACCGGTGAGGCGATGTTCGTCCGCGACAGCATCGACCTGTACCACAAGCAGGCAGCCGACACCGGGGCGCGCATCGTGCACGCGTGCGGTTTCGACTCCGTGCCGTCCGATCTCACCGTCTACGCGCTACACCGCGCCGCCCTGGACGCGAACGCCGGTCAACTCGGCGCCACCGACCTCGTCGTCCGGTCCTTCTCCGGCGGGGTCTCCGGCGGCACCATCGCATCGATGGTGGAGGTGCTCAGCGCGGCCTCCAGCAACCCCGAGACGCGCCGGCAACTCGCCGATCCGTACACGCTCAGCACCGATCGTGGGGCCGAGCCGGAACTCGGGCCGCAGCCCGACCTGCCGTGGCGGCGCGGTCAGCGGATCGCGCCCGAGCTGACCGGACTGTGGACCACGGGGTTCGTGATGGCGCCCTACAACACCCGGATCGTGCGCCGCAGCAACGCGCTGCTGGACTGGTCATACGGCCGGGAGTTCCGCTACAGCGAGAGCATGAGCGTGGGGTCGTCGTCCGTTGCGCCGCTGGCGTCCGCCCTCGTCGGCGGGGTGAGCAACGCGACCTTCGGACTGGGCAGCCGCTACTTCCGGCTGCTGCCTCGCCGGCTGCTGGAGCGCATCATCCCGAAGCCGGGCACCGGCCCCAGCGCGGCGGCCCGCGAGCGCGGCTTCTACCGAATCGAGACCTACACCACCACCACCACCAGCGGCGCGCGGTTCGTCGCCCGCATGGAGCAGCGCGGCGACCCCGGCTACAAGGCGACCTCGGTGCTGCTGGGCGAGTGCGGCCTGGCCCTCGCGCAGGACCGGGACAAGCTTTCGAACCTGCATGGCGTCCTGACCCCCGCTGCCGCGATGGGCGACGCGTTGCTGGCGCGCTTCCCGGCCGCCGGCGTCTCTTTGCACACGGAGCGGCTGGACTGACGCGGCGGGCGCCGGGCCCCGAAATCCGCCTTGCTCGAAGGCTGTTGACCGCGCCCGCACGGGTCTAGTGTCGAGAGCGGATTTGCTCTGCATTCCGTCAACGAAGGTGGACACCCGATGGCCGGTCTCGAAGACCTGTACGCCGACATTCCCACCGCTGAAATCGCCGGCAAGCTCGGCGCCGACCCGGGCGACGTCGACAACGCCCTGCACACGCTGGTGCCGTTGCTGGTCGGCGGGTTGCAACAGAGTTCCGACGACCCGGAACACGCCAGCACGATCGAATCGTTGGCGAGCGACCACGCCGCGCGTGGCCTGCTCGACGCGGGAGGCGACGGCGACGGGCACCAGGCGGTCGCGACGCTCTTCGGCGGCAACGACGCCGACCAGGTCGCCTCCGCGCTGGCCGACCGCGGCGTCGGCAACCGGGAGCTGATCCGGCAGCTGCTTCCGGTGGTGCTCCCGATCGTGCTCGCGCACATCGGAAAGCAACTCGGCTCCGGCGGCGGCAGCAGCGCACCGCAGAAGCCGGGGGCAAACTCCGGCGGCGGGCTGGGCGAGGTGCTGGGCAGCATCCTCGGCGGTGGCTCCGGTGACAAAGGGCTGGGCGGCGTCCTCGGCAGCGTGTTGAGCGGCAAGGGCGGGCGGCTCGGCGATATCCTCGGCGGCCTGCTCGGCGGAAAGAAGTAGCGCGGGCCTCGACCGCAGTGTTCATCGGCAGTTCGAATTCGCGGCTGCTCAGGAAAATTGAAGATCGGTAGGGTCCTGCTCACCGGGCCCGACGACCACGTCCGGCCCGCCGGCCGGACGGCGACCAGAGAGGCAAATGTCATGGCGGACACGCTCACCGAAGGACAGAAGCTGGTGCGGGGCGAGTCGCTCACCTCCAACAACGGTGCGTACACCCTCACCTTGCAGGACGACGGCAACCTGGTGCTGGCGTCGCGCGGCCAAGCCATCTGGGCCACCGGCACCGACGGTCAGGGCGTGGTGCGTGCCGAGGTGCAGTCCGACGGCAACTTCGTGGTCTACGCGACCGACAAACCGGTGTGGCACAGCAACACCCAGGGCAGCAAGAACGTCCGGCTGGTTCTGCAGGACGACCGCAACCTGGTGCTGTACTCCGGTGACGGTGCGGCCTGGTCCACCAAGACCGAAACGGATGCCCCACCGCCGCCTGCGCCCGCCGCGGAGGCCGAAACGCAGGCCGAAGCGCAGGCCGCCCCCGAGCCGGCCGCCGAGCCCGCCGCGGACGTCGCACCCGAAGCGGCCGCCGAGCCCGAGCCGGAGCCCGCCGCCCGGACCTACACCGTGGAATCCGGCGACAGCCTGTGGGCGATCGCGGAGCGCTTCTACGGCGACGGCGGCAAGTACCAGGTGATCGCCGATGCCAGCGGGATCGCGGACCCGGATCTGATCCAGCCGGGCCAGGTGCTGACCATTCCCTGAGCGCCGGCCGCCGCCCGGATCGCGGTGACCTGCGGATTCGGGCGCTTACACGCGGGCGAACGGCTCTCCCTAGAATTGACCGGTGACCGCCAGCCGCACGACCGCCGCCGACCTGCCCAAGACGTGGGATCCAGGCGCGGCCGAGAGCGCGATCTATCAGAGGTGGGTGGACGCCGGCTACTTCGAGGCGGATGCGACGAGCTCCAAACCCGCGTATTCGATTGTGCTCCCGCCACCGAACGTGACCGGCAGCCTGCACATGGGTCACGCGCTCGAACACACCATGATGGACGCCCTGACCCGCCGCAAGCGCATGCAGGGTTTCGAGGTGCTCTGGCAGCCGGGCATGGACCACGCCGGCATCGCGACCCAGAGCGTGGTGGAAAAGCAGCTGGCGGTCGACGGCAAGACCAAAGAGGACCTGGGCCGCGAACTGTTCCTCGAGAAGGTCTGGGACTGGAAGCGTGAGTCCGGCGGCGCCATCGGCGGCCAGATGCGCCGGCTCGGTGACGGGGTGGACTGGAGTCGTGACCGGTTCACGATGGACGACGGCCTGTCGCGGGCGGTCCGGGCGATCTTCAAGCGGCTCTACGACGCCGGCCTGATCTACCGGGCCGAGCGGCTGGTCAACTGGTCGCCGGTGCTGCAGACGGCGATCTCGGACATCGAGGTCGACTATCAGGAGGTGGAGGGCGAGCTGGTCTCGTTCCGCTACGGATCCATGGACGACGCGCAGCCCCACATCGTGGTCGCCACGACCCGGGTCGAGACGATGTTGGGTGACACCGCCATCGCGGTCCACCCCGACGACGAGCGTTACCGCCACCTGGTCGGCACCAGCCTGCCGCACCCGTTGCTTGAACGGCAGCTCGTGGTGGTCGCCGACGAGCACGTGGATCCTGAATTCGGCACCGGCGCCGTCAAAGTCACCCCCGCACACGACCCGAACGACTTCGAGATCGGGCTGCGCCACCAGCTGCCGATGATCTCGATCATGGACACCAGGGGCCGGATCGCGGACACCGGAACACAATTCGACGGCATGGACCGCTTCGAGGCGCGCGTCGCGGTGCGCGAAGCCCTGGCGGCGCAGGGCCGGGTGGTGGCGGAGAAGCGCCCCTACCTGCACAGCGTCGGCCATTCCGAACGCAGCGGGGAGCCGATCGAGCCGCGGCTGTCCCTGCAATGGTGGGTCCGGGTGGAGTCGCTGGCCAAGGCCGCCGGCGACGCGGTTCGCAACGGCGACACGGTGATTCATCCGACCAGCCTGGAGCCGCGGTGGTTCGCCTGGGTCGACGACATGCACGACTGGTGCATCTCGCGGCAGCTGTGGTGGGGCCATCGCATCCCGATCTGGTACTCCCCGGACGGCGAACAGCGCTGCGTCGGTCCGGACGAAACCCCGCCGGAGGGCTGGGAGCAGGACCCCGACGTGCTGGACACCTGGTTCTCGTCGGCGTTGTGGCCGTTCTCGACGCTGGGCTGGCCGGAGCAGACCCCGGAACTCGAGAAGTTCTATCCGACGAGCGTTCTGGTCACCGGCTACGACATCCTGTTCTTCTGGGTCGCGCGGATGATGATGTTCGGCACCTTCGTCGGCGATGACCGCGCGATCACGCTCGACGGCCGCCGCGGTCCGCAGGTGCCGTTCACCGATGTCTTCCTGCACGGGCTGATCCGTGACGAATCCGGCCGCAAGATGAGCAAATCGAAGGGCAACGTGATCGACCCGCTGGACTGGGTCGAGGCCTTCGGGGCCGACGCGCTGCGGTTCACACTGGCGCGCGGTGCCAGTCCGGGCGGTGATCTGTCCATCGGCGAAGACGCGGTGCGGGGGTCCCGAAGTTTCGTCACCAAATTGTTCAACGCCACCCGGTTCGCGTTGCTCAACGGTGCGAGCCCCGCGGCGCTGCCCGATCTCGCCGACCTGTCCGACGCCGACCGCTGGATCCTCGGACGGTTGGAAGAGGTTCGCGCCGAAGTCGATTCGGCCTTCGATGCATACGAATTCAGCCGCGCATGCGAGGCGCTGTACCACTTCACGTGGGATGAGTTCTGCGACTGGTACGTCGAGCTGGCCAAGACCCAGCTCAACGAAGGCCGCACGCACACCGCCGCCGTGCTGGCCACGGCGCTCGACACGCTCTTGCGGTTGCTGCACCCCGTCATCCCGTTCGTCACCGAAGCGCTGTGGCAAGCACTGACCGGCGGGGAGTCGCTGGTGATCGCCGACTGGCCCACGCCGTCCGGAATTGTGTTGGATCCTGTTGCGGCACAACGGATCAGCGAGACACAGAAGCTGGTCACCGAGATCCGCCGATTCCGCAGCGACCAGGGCCTGGCCGATCGGCAGAAGGTGCCCGCCCAGTTGGCCGGCGGCGGGCGGCTCAGCGCACAGGTGATGGCCCTGACCTCGCTGACCGCGCCCGGTTCTGAGTTCAGGCCCTCGGCGTCCCTCGAGGTCCGGCTCGGGGCTGCCACCGACGTCGTCGAGCTCGACACCTCGGGCACCATCGACGTCGCCGCCGAGCGCCGCCGGCTGGAAAAGGACTTGGCCGCAGCGCAAAGGGAGCTGGCGTCGACCGCAGCCAAACTGGCCAACGGCGAATTCCTGGCCAAGGCGCCGGACAACGTCGTCGCCAAGATTCGCGAACGCCAGCGCGTGGCCCAGGAGGAGACCGAGCGGATCAACGCGAGGTTGGCCGGGCTGCAATGACTTTCGAACCGCCCGAGTGGGGGCCGGTTGGCGGCCCCGAGACGGAAGCGGCGCCCACACCGGATGAGATCGCGTCGCTGCTGCAGGTCGAGCACCTGCTCGACCAGCGCTGGCCGGAGACGAAGATCGAGCCGAGTCTGACGCGCATCAGCGCCTTGATGGACCTGCTCGGCTCACCTCAACTCGGCTATCCGTCGATCCACATCGCGGGCACCAATGGCAAGACCTCGGTGGCGCGGATGGTCGACGCGCTGGTGAGCGCCCTGGGCCGGCGCACCGGCCGTACCACCAGCCCGCACCTCCAATCGGCGATCGAACGCATCGCGATCGACGGCAAACCGATCAGCCCGGCCCGTTACGTGGAGACCTACCGGGAGATCGAGCCGTTCGTCCAGATCATCGACGCGCAGTCGCAAGCCGACGGCGGCCCCGCGATGAGCAAGTTCGAGGTCCTCACCGCGATGGCATTCGCCGCCTTCGCCGACGCGCCGGTGGACGTGGCGGTCGTCGAGGTGGGCATGGGCGGCCGGTGGGACGCCACCAACGTGATCAACGCCCCCGTCGCGGTCATCACCCCGATCGGCATCGACCACGTCGATTACCTCGGCGACGACATCGCCACGATCGCGGGCGAGAAGGCCGGCATCATCACCCGCGCCCCGGACGGCGCGCCGGACACCGTCGCCGTGATCGCGCGTCAGGTCCCGGAGGCGATGGAGGCGCTGCTGGCCCAGACCGTGCGCGCCGACGCGGCGGTGGCCCGCGAGGATTCGGAGTTCGCGGTGCTGGGCCGACAGGTCGCGATCGGCGGCCAGATGCTGCAGCTGCAGGGGCTCGGCGGGGTGTACTCCGATGTCTTCCTGCCCCTGCACGGCGAGCACCAGGCCCACAACGCCGCCGTGGCGCTGGCGGCGGTCGAGGCGTTTTTCGGCGCGGGCGCGCAGCGGCAACTGGACGTCGACGCCGTGCGGGCCGGCTTCGCGGCGGTCGCCAGCCCCGGGCGGCTGGAGCGGCTGCGCAGCGCGCCCACGGTGTTCATCGACGCCGCGCACAATCCGGCGGGCGCGGCCGCGTTGGCGCAGTCGCTGGCCGGCGAGTTCGATTTCCGGTTCCTGGTCGGGGTGCTCAGCGTGATGGCCGACAAGGACGTGGACGGGATCCTCGGCGCGCTCGAGCCGGCGTTCGACGCCGTCGTCGTCACCCACAACGGCTCGCCGCGAGCCATGGACGTGGAGTCGCTGGCGTCGGCGGCGCGGGAGCGGTTCGGCGCCGAGCGGGTGGTGACGGCGGAGAATCTGCGGGACGCGATCGACGCCGCCACCGCGCTGGTCGACTCCGAGATGGCGGGGGTGACGGCCGACAGCGGGAGCCAGGCGTTCTCGGGCACCGGGATCGTCATCACCGGCTCGGTGGTCACCGCGGGCGCCGCGCGGACGCTGTTCGGTCGTGATCCCGCATGACCGACCAGAGCCCCGCGCCGGCCGACCCGTGGAAGGGCTTCGGTGCGGTGATGGCCGCGACGCTGGTCCTGGAGGCGATCGTGGTGTTGCTGGCGATCCCGGTGGTGGGCGCGGTGGGCGGCGGCCTGACGGGTGCGTCGCTGGGCTACCTGATCGGCCTGGCCGTGTCGCTGATCCTGCTCGCCGGCTTTCAGCGGCGGCCCTGGGCGATCTGGGTCAACCTCGGTGCTCAGGTCGTCCTGCTCGCCGGCTTCGCGGTCTATCCGGGTGTGGGGCTGATCGGGGTGCTGTTCACGGCGTTATGGGCGTTGATCGCCTACCTGCGCGCCGAGGTACGGCGGAGGCAAGGGTAGGCGGCGGTGGGGCACTCGTCGCCGGGTGGACCCCTACCGGGTTCTGTACGCTGGCCGCCGTGACCGAACGGACCCTGGTACTGATCAAGCCCGACGGCGTCGAGCGGCGGCTGGTGGGGGAGATCATCGGCCGCATCGAGCGCAAGGGTCTCACCCTCGCGGCCCTGGAACTTCGGCAGGTCGGCGAGGAGCTGGCGGCCCAGCACTACGCCGAGCACGAGGGCAAGCCCTTCTTCGGGTCGCTGCTGGAGTTCATCACGTCGGGACCGGTGGTGGCGGCCATCGTGGAGGGGCCGCGGGCGATCGCGGCGTTCCGGCAGCTCGCGGGTGGCACCGACCCGGTGGACAAGGCCACGCCCGGCACGATTCGTGGCGATTTCGGGCTGGAGACACAGTTCAACCTCGTGCACGGCTCCGATTCGGCGGACTCCGCGAAGCGCGAGATCGCCCTGTGGTTCCCCGGCGCCTGACGCTCGGGGTATCGGGTGCGAGCCGGTTCGGAAAGTGATATGGGATACTGACTGCGGGTGAACGTCGCCGGACCGGCTTCAGACACCCGAATGAAGACTTAGACAAGCGCGACCATGGCCTGTTCGGTGATGTTGCGCCGCATGTCAGGCCGGCATTCAGTACGGCGCCGAGTGGGTTCGACCTGAGCCGCCCGGGGCGAGACCATTGACAAGTTCGGGGAGAAGTAACCCGGGCACATAGCGAAGCCCTCGCGTGGCCGCGTCGAAAGACGCGCCCGGGGGCTAAAGGAGAATACGTGGTAGACGGTGCACCACCTACGGAGTCATCACAACAGCCGGGCCGGCATGACGACCTGCCGGACCGCCTGAGGGTCCACCAACTGGCGAGGGCGCTGGGCAGCACCAACAAAGAGGTGCTCGAGGCGCTGATCGCGCTCGACGGGCGCGCCCGCAACGTGCATTCCGGCGTTGACCGCGAGGACGCCTTGAAGGTGCGAGACGTGTTGTTCGCCAAGCCTTTACAGGCCGTTCCGGGCTTCGGTGCGCCGCCCCTGCCGGCCGCGGAACCACCAAGCGTGGGCGACCGGCCGCATTACATGCCGCTGTTCGTCGCCCCGCAGCCGCGAGACGCCGAAGAGGAGAGCGACAGCGCAGACGACTCCGACGATGCCGACGACTCCGACGACGACGGTGATGACGGCGAGGACGGCGACGACGGCGACCAGGCCGACCGCCCGGCGGGCCGCCGTCGGCGCCGGGGGCGCCGGGGACGCGGCCGCGGACGGGGTGAACAGGGCGGGCCGGACGGCCAGGGCGACGGCGGTGACGACTCGGACGGCCGGCAGCGGACCCAGAGGGGCTCTTCGGAATCGGACGACGAGGACGACGACTCCGACGACTCCGAGGACGACTCCGACACCGGCGACGACTCGTCGGACACCGCCAGTCGCCGCCGGCGCCGGCGCCGGCGCCGCAAGACGGGCTCCGGTGACGACAACGAAGACGGCCCGTCGCCCGACGACCCGCCCAACACGGTGGTGCACGAGCGGCCGTCGCGCGGCGGCAAGAACGGCAAGGCCGACGGCGACTCGGCCAGCGAGATCAAAGGCATCGACGGCTCGACCCGGCTGGAGGCTAAGCGTCAGCGCCGCCGGGACGGCCGCGACGCCGGGCGCCGCCGCCCGCCGGTCCTGACCGAGGCGGAGTTCCTGGCGCGCCGCGAGGCCGTCGACCGCCTCATGGTGGTGCGCGACCGGGTCCGCACCGAGCCGCCGCATCAGGGAGCGCGCTATACCCAGATCGCGGTGCTCGAGGACGGCATCGTCGTCGAGCACTTCGTGACCTCGGCGGCCTCGGCCTCGCTGGTCGGCAACATCTACCTGGGCATCGTGCAGAACGTGCTGCCGTCGATGGAGGCGGCGTTCGTCGACATCGGCCGCGGCCGCAACGGTGTGCTCTACGCCGGCGAGGTCAACTGGGAGGCCGCGGGACTGGGCGGGTCGGACCGCAAGATCGAACAGGCGCTGCGACCCGGCGACTACGTCGTCGTCCAGGTCAGCAAGGACCCGGTCGGGCACAAGGGCGCGCGGCTGACCACCCAGGTGTCGCTGGCGGGGCGCTACCTGGTCTACGTGCCGGGCGCGTCGTCGACCGGCATCAACCGCAAGCTGCCCGACACGGAACGCCAACGGCTCAAGGAGATCCTGCGCGAAGTGGTCCCGTCCGACGCCGGGGTGATCATCCGCACCGCCTCCGAGGGTGTCAAAGAGGACGACATCCGCAAGGACGTCACCCGTCTGCAGGAGCGCTGGCAGCAGATCGAGGCCAAGGCGGTCGAGACCAAGCAGAAGGCCTCCGGCGCCGCCATCGCGCTCTACGAGGAGCCCGATGTGCTGGTCAAGGTCATCCGCGACCTGTTCAACGAGGACTTCGGCGGACTGGTGGTGTCCGGGGACGACGCCTGGACGACCATCACCGAGTATGTGAATTCCGTTGCGCCCGAACTGGTTTCCAAACTGACCAAATACGAGCCGCCCGCGGGCCCGGACGGCCGGCCGGGGCCCGACGTGTTCGCGGTGCACCGCATCGACGAGCAACTCGCCAAGGCGATGGAGCGCAAAGTGTGGCTGCCCTCGGGCGGCACCCTGGTCATCGACCGGACCGAGGCGATGACGGTTGTCGACGTCAACACCGGCAAGTTCACCGGGTCGGGGGGCAACCTCGAGCAGACCGTCACCAAGAACAACCTGGAGGCGGCTGAAGAGATCGTCCGGCAGTTGCGGCTGCGCGACATCGGCGGCATCGTCGTCATCGACTTCATCGACATGGTGCTCGAGTCCAACCGCGACCTGGTGTTGCGGCGGCTGACCGAGGCGCTGGCCCGCGACCGCACCCGCCATCAGGTCTCCGAGGTCACCTCGCTGGGCCTGGTGCAGCTGACCCGCAAGCGGCTGGGGACCGGGCTCATCGAGGCGTTCTCGACCTCGTGCCCCAACTGCGGCGGCCGCGGAATCCTGCTGCAAGCCGATCCGGTGGACTCAGCCCCGGCGAACGGGCGCAAGTCCGAGTCCGGCGGCGGCCGCCGGGGCCGGCGGTCCAAGAAGAGCAAGACCGAGGAGCCGGTGGTGGCCAAGGTCCCGGTGCACGCTCCCGGCGAGCACCCCATGTTCAAGGCGATGGCGGCGGGTTCGTCCACTCCGGACCACGATGACGAGGACTCCGACGAATCGGTCGAGGAAACCAACGGCGAGGCCGACGAACGCGCGCTGGCCGGCGTTCCCGGTGACGGCGATGACGCCGACCGTGACGACTTCGACGACTCCGACGACGACTCCGACGCGGACGACGAGGACGACACCGACGACATCGACCTCGACGACGACCTCGAGGACGACGAGGACGACGAGGACGACGAGGACGACCTCGAGCTGGACGACGACGATGACGATCTGGACGACGAGGACTCCGACGACGGGGGGCCGGGCAACTCCGGGCCGCCGTTCGGGCGCCCGCGCCGGCGGCGCGCGGCGGGCCGGCCCGCGGGTCCGCCGATCCACGCGGACTGACCTGCGGTTACGGCGAACCGGCCGGTGGCGAGCCGGTTTGACCCTGTAGCCGCTGGTCACGTACCCTTGGACAGTTGTCATCCGGCAGGCGACTGGGCTAGCCGGAAGGCAGCGGGACCGCCGGTCCCGGGTTCCCGCCGGGCGCGGACCCGCAACCCAGACCCACACGAGCAGCTCGGTGGTTCGCGCGCGAACCGCCGGGGAGCAGCCAAGAAAGAAGGCAGGAGCAACGATGGCGACCTATGCAATCGTCAAGACGGGCGGCAAGCAGTACAAGGTCGCCGTCGGTGACGTGGTCAAGGTCGAGAAACTCGACTCCGAGCCGGGCTCCAACGTGTCGCTGCCGGTCACCTTGGTGGTCGACGGCGCGCAGGTGACCACCGACGCGGGTGCGCTGGCCAAGGTCGCGGTCACCGGCGAGGTGCTCGAGCACACCAAGGGCCCCAAGATCCGGATCCACAAGTTCAGGAACAAGACCGGCTACCACAAGCGTCAGGGACACCGTCAGCAGCTGACGGTCCTGAAGGTCACCGGGATCAAGTAGCAGAGGACCACAGCAATGGCACACAAGAAGGGCGCATCCAGCTCCCGCAACGGTCGCGACTCCGCCGCTCAGCGGCTGGGCGTCAAGCGCTTCGGCGGTCAGATCGTCAAGGCCGGTGAGATCCTCGTCCGCCAGCGCGGCACCAAGTTCCACCCCGGCGTCAACGTCGGGCGGGGCGGCGACGACACGCTGTTCGCCAAGGAAACCGGTGCGGTCGAGTTCGGCGTCAAGCGCGGGCGCAAGACCGTCAGCATCGTCGCGGCCGGACAAGCCACCGACTGAGCATGGTGAGTGTGTGCCCGGATCGGCGGGCACACGCTGAGAGGAAGCCCGATGCCTCGGTTCGTTGATCGGGTCGTCATCCACGCACGCGCGGGTTCCGGCGGTAACGGCTGCGCGTCGGTCCATCGCGAGAAGTTCAAGCCGCTGGGCGGCCCCGACGGCGGCAACGGTGGCCGCGGCGGCAGCATCGTCTTCGTCGTCGACCCGCAGGTGCACACGCTGCTGGACTTCCATTTCCATCCGCACGTCACCGCCCCCTCGGGCAAACAGGGGATGGGCAGCAACCGGGACGGCGCCGCGGGGGCCGACCTGGAAGTCAAAGTGCCCGACGGCACCGTGGTGCTCGACGAGAACGGCCGGATGCTGGCCGACCTGGTGGGCGCGGGCACTCGGTTCGAGGCCGCGGCCGGTGGCCGCGGTGGGCTGGGCAACGCCGCGCTCGCGTCGCGCGCTCGCAAAGCGCCCGGTTTCGCGCTGCTGGGCGAGCAGGGCGAGACGCGCGACCTGACGCTCGAGCTCAAGATGGTCGCCGACGCGGGACTGATCGGTTTCCCGTCCGCGGGCAAGTCGTCGCTGGTTTCCGCGATCTCGGCGGCCAAACCGAAGATCGCCGACTACCCCTTCACCACGCTGGTCCCCAACCTCGGTGTGGTCTCGGCGGGTGAGCACACCTTCACCGTCGCCGATGTGCCCGGCCTGATCCCGGGCGCGTCCCGCGGCCGCGGCCTGGGCCTGGATTTCCTGCGCCACATCGAGCGGTGCGCGGTGCTGGTGCACGTCGTCGACTGCGCCACCGCCGAACCGGGCCGCGACCCGATCTCCGACATCGACGCGCTCGAAGCCGAGCTCGCGGCCTACACACCCACCCTGCAGGGTGACACCACGCTGGGCGACCTCGCCGAGCGGCCGCGCGCGGTGGTGCTCAACAAGATCGACGTGCCGGAGGCGCGCGAGCTCGCCGAGTTCGTCCGCGACGAGGTCGCCGAGCGCGGGTGGCCCGTGTTCGCGGTCTCCACCGTCACCCGAGAAGGCCTGCAGCCGTTGATCTTCGGGCTGTGGGAGATGATCTCTTCGTACAACGCCGCGCGGCCGCAGGCCGTGCCCCGTCGGCCGGTGATCCGTCCGGTGCCCGTCGACGACAGCGGCTTCACGGTTGCGCCGGACCCGCTGGAGGCGGGCGCTTTCGTCGTCAGCGGCGCCCGTCCGGAACGCTGGGTTCGCCAGACCAACTTCGACAACGACGAAGCCGTGGGATACCTCGCCGACCGCCTGGCGCGGCTGGGCGTCGAGGAGGAGTTGTTGCGGCTGGGTGCACAGTCCGGGTGCGCGGTGACGATCGGCGAGATGACCTTCGATTGGGAGCCGCAAACCCCCGCCGGACAGCAGGTCGCGATGTCGGGCCGGGGCACCGACGCGCGGCTGGAGCGCAGCGAGCGGGTGGGCGCGGCCGAACGCAAGGTGGCCCGCCGCCGGCGTCGCCGGCGCGATGACGGCTCTGCGGATTCATGACCACTCAGCGCGATGCCGTCAGGACGGCCCGCAGCCTCGTGGTCAAGGTCGGGACGAACGCGCTGACGACGCCGTCCGGGGTCTTCGACGCCGGGCGGTTGGCTGGACTGGCCGACGCGATCGAGGCGCGGATGAAGGCCGGCACCGACGTCGTCATCGTGTCCTCGGGCGCCATCGCTGCGGGCATCGAACCGCTCGGATTGCCCCGTCGCCCACAGGATCTGGCGACCAAGCAGGCCGCGGCCAGCGTCGGGCAGGTCGCGCTGGTGAACTCCTGGAGCGCCGCATTCGCCAGGTACGGCCGCACGGTGGGGCAGGTGTTGCTGACCGCGCACGACATCTCGATGCGGGCCTCGCACACCAACGCCCAGCGCACCCTGGACCGGCTGCGGGCGCTGCACGCGGTGGCGATCGTCAATGAGAACGACACGGTGGCCACCAACGAGATCCGGTTCGGTGACAACGACCGGCTCTCGGCGCTGGTGGCTCACCTGGTCGGCGCCGAGGCCTTGGTGCTCCTGTCCGACATCGACGGGCTCTACGACTGCGACCCTCGAAAGTCGAAGGGCGCGAAGTTCATTGCGGAGGTTTCCGGTGCCGCGGACCTCGACGGCGTGGTCGCCGGGCCCGGCAGCAGCCTGGGCACCGGGGGTATGGCGTCGAAGATGTCGTCGGCGCTGCTGGCCGCCGACGCCGGGGTGCCCGTGCTGCTCGCGGCCGCGACAGACGCCGCCGCCGCGCTGACCGACGCCTCGGTGGGCACGGTGTTCGCGGCGCGCCCGGACCGGATGTCGGCCCGCCGGTTCTGGCTGCGCTACGCCGCGGAGGCCGCCGGCTCCCTGACCCTCGACGACGGCGCGGTCCGCGCGGTGGTGCGGCAGCGCCGCTCGCTGCTGGCCGCGGGCATCACCGCGGTGTCGGGCCGGTTCTACGGCGGCGACGTCGTCGAGTTGCGCGGGCCGGATGCCACGATGGTCGCCCGCGGTGTCGTCGCCTACGACGCGGCCGAGCTCGCGTCGATGATGGGCCGGTCGACCTCGGAGCTGCCCGGCGAGCTGCGCCGGCCCGCGGTGCACGCCGACGACCTCGTCGCGGTGTGAATCAGGCGCCCGGTGTTCCTGCCTTTTCCAGATACAGTGCACCCCAGACAATTTCGGCCAGGGTGGTGGCCAGCTCGCCGTCGTAGTCCGCGGACTGCGCGGGCAGGTTCTGCTGGCACGCGCGTTCCACCATCCACGTCAGCGCGCTGGCGGTGGTGGCCGCGGGCAGGCTGCGGCGGATCGAGCCGTCGGCGTGGCCGTCGGCGATGACGCGGGCGAGCTGTCCGGAGATGCCGGTCAGCAGGTCGCGGTAGATGTGCACCGTCGGCGGGTCGTAGGCGGCCATCTCGTTGAGCGCGACGAGCACCGCCTGGTGCCGCCGGTAGCTGGCGATGATGGCGGTCATCGCCGCCCGGACGTCGTCGGGGTTGCGCCGGCCGGCGACGCCCCACCAGCGCTGTGCGCCGGCGGCGAGGTCGCCGAACACCTCACCGGCGAGGCGGCGCAGCAGGTGTCCCTTGTCCTCGAAGTAGATGTAGAAGCTGGCGCGCGAGATGCCGGCCTCGGTCGACAGCCGGTCGACGCTGAGCTCGGTGAAGCTGGCGCCGTCGCGCATCAGCCGCTCGGTGGCTTCGAGTAGCCGGCGTTCCATCTGCTCGCGCCGCTGCTCGCGGCCGGCCTGCGGCTTCCGGGTGACCGACGGCATGCCGGGAGCATAGCGGCTCCTTCGACATGTTGACTAGACGTTCTGTCTAAGCATAGTGTCGATCCGGATGTGTGACGGGGGTCATAAGGCGGTGGAGGAGCGACGATGACAGCCACGACGCGCGAGCCGGGCAGCCGCGCCTACGACGAGATCGACCTGTCGTCGCGGGCGTTCTGGTCCACCACGGCGGCCGAGCGGGAGCGCTCGTTCGCGGTCCTGCGGGCAAAGCGGCCGGTGAGCTGGCATCCCCCGGTCCAGGACGCACTCCTGCACGATCCCGCGGACCCCGGCTACTGGGCGATCACCCGCCGCGAGGACATCGTCGCCGTGAGCCGCAACAACGAGGTGTTCGTGTCGGGGCGCGGGGTCATGTTCGAGAACATCCCCGTCGAACTGCTCGAGGCGTCGCAGTCCTTCCTGGCGATGGACCCGCCGCGACACACGAAGCTGCGCAAGCTGGCCAGCGCCGCGTTCACCCCGAGACAGGTCCGCCGCATCGAGGACTCGATCCGGGCCAACGCGAGGGCGATAGTCGACGAGCTGAAGACCGCGGGCAGCGGCGCCGACTTCGTCGACCGCTGCGCCAAGGAACTGCCGATCCGCACGCTGTCGGACATGGTCGGCATCCCCGAGTCGGAGCGTCAGCGCGTCGCGCAGGCAGCCGACGCGCTGGTGTCCAGTGGCGACCCCGTCTACCTCGACGGACGCAACCCGCTGGAGGTCCTGGTCGAAAACCAGACCTATCTGCACTCGGTTGCGGGCATGCTGGCCGCGCAGCGACGCGAACACCCCGGTGACGACCTGATCAGCAGCCTGGTGCATGCCGAGGTGGATGGCGACCGGTTGTCCGACGCGGAGGTGGCCGCGTTCTTCGTGTTGCTGGCGGTGGCCGGCAACGACACCACCCGCCAGACCGCCAGCCACGCGCTCAAGGCGCTCACCGATTTCCCGGCGCAGCGGGCATGGCTGCGCGGGGCGTTCGAGGATCGCATCGGCACCGCTGTCGAGGAATTCATCCGGTGGGCCACCCCGGTCATGACGTTCCGCCGCACGGCCGCAGCGGATTTCGAGCTGGGCGGCCAAAAGATAAGGGCGGGGGAGAAGGTCGTGATGTTCTATTCGTCGGGCAATTGGGACACCGCGGCGTTCGACCATCCCGAACGGTTCGATCTGCGCCGCAACCCGAACCCGCATCTCGGCTTCGGGGGCGGCGGCGTGCACTTCTGCCTGGGCGCGCACGTGGCCCGGGCCCAGTTGCGCGCGCTCTTCGGCGAATTGCTGCGTCAGCTGCCGGACATCCGGGCCGGGGAACCGGCCTACGTGCCGGGCAACTTCATCCACGCCATTCGCAGCATGCCCTGCGCGTTCTGACGCGTTCTAGAGCCGGGCCACCGGCACCAACTCGTCGAGCAGCAACGCCAGCAGCTCCGAGCAGCCCCCGTCGACTTTGACGGTGGCCAAATGGTCGCCGCGGGTCCGGCCGCGGTTGACGATCGCCACCGGCATGCCGCGGGCCGCGGCGTGCCGCACGAAACGATAGCCGGAGAACACCGTCAGCGACGAGCCGGCGACCAGCAGCGCGTCCGCGCCATCCACCAGTGAAAACGCTTGGTCGACAGTTTCTTTGGGCACGCTCTCGCCGAAGTAGACGATGTCGGGCTTGAGCATTCCGCCGCAGTGCGGGCAGTCCAGATAGCGAAACGACGTGGTGTCGCCGACCACGGCGTCTGCGTCGGGAGCCACCGCCAGCCCACCGACTTTCGCGGCACGCTCGATGAATCCCGGGTTGAGCGCCTCGAGTTCGTCGGCCAGCGCGGCGCGGCTCATCGTGTGGCCGCAGCTCAGGCAGACCACCCGCGCGTAGGTGCCGTGCAGGTTGACGACGTTTCGGGCACCGGCCTTGGTGTGCAGCAGGTCAACGTTCTGGGTGATGACGCCGCTGACCACACCGGCGCGTTCGAGCGCGGCCAGCGCGCGGTGTCCGGGGTTGGGCAGGGTGTCGTCCATGTGCCGCCAACCGACGTGGTTGCGCGCCCAGTACCGCTGCCGGAACAGTGGATCCGAGGTGAACTGCCGGATGGTCATGGGGTTGCTGGGCGGCGAGTCGGGGCCCCGGTAGTCGGGGATGCCGGAGTCGGTGGAGATCCCCGCGCCGGTCAGCACCGCGACGCGCCGGCAGGCCAGCAGCGCGATCAGCTCAGGTGATTCTGCGCTGCGGTCCCTCACCCCACCCAGGGTACGTACCCGGCGGACGGTCAGAGGCAGTCTCCGACGGTGCACAGCTCGGCGGACATGTTGCTCTCCATCATCCGCAACGCCGCCGCGCCCAGTTCGGCATCGATGTGGGCGACCGCGTCGGTCGGGATCACGACGGGGAAGTGGCGCACATAGGCGTCCAGGGCGGAGTAGAGGATGCACTGCTCGGTGACCTGACCGGTCAGGATCAACCGCTTGGTGCCGAGCCGGTTCAGCAGGTACCCCAGGGCCGTGGAGTAGAACGCGCTGTGCCGGACCTTGGTCATGACCCGGCACGCATCGCCCGGCACGATCGGCTCCACCAGGTCGGGTCGCGCGCCTTCGCACGCCGTGCGCACGATGTCGGAGAACTGCGCGGTGAAGTCGCCGTAGTTGTCGTTGGCGTAGATCAGGTCCACGTCGTCGGACTCGCGCGCGCGGCGGATGAGTTCGGTCAGCGGGTCGATGATCTTGGCGACATTGGGTATCAACTCTTCGGCGTCGGGATGCTGATAGCTGTTCATCATGTCGATCACCAAGACGGCAGTGTCGCTCATGGCTGGATTGATACCCGGCGGTCACGAGTTGACACGTGACAGGCGACAATGGAAGGGCCATGGACTTTTACAACGCTTACAGCCAGGGTTACGTCCGGGTCGCCGCGTGCACCGATCGCGTCGCGATCGGTGACCCGGCGGCCAATGCGGCGTCGGTCCTGCGGCTGGCGCGCGAATGCCACGACGACGGCGTCGCGGTGGCCGTCTTCCCCGAGCTGACGCTGTGCGGGTACTCCATCGAAGACATCGTCTTGCAGGACGTGTTGCTCGACGACGTCGAAGCTGCCGTCGCCCAGATCGTCTCGTCGTCCACCGAGCTGCTGCCGGTCCTGGTCGTCGGTGCCCCGCTGCGGCACCGGCACCGCATCTACAACACCGCGGTGGTGATCCATCGCGGCGCGGTGCTGGGGGTGGCGCCCAAGTCGTACCTGCCGACCTACCGGGAGTTCTACGAGCGCCGCCAGATCGCGCCGGGAGACGACGAGCGCGGCGTGATCCGCATCGGCGGGATCGAGGCGCCGTTCGGCCCCGACCTGCTGTTCGCCGCCGCCGACCTACCCGGTCTCGTGCTGCACGTCGAGATCTGCGAGGACATGTTCGTGCCGATCCCGCCCAGCGCCGAGGCGGCCCTGGCCGGTGCGACGGTGCTGGCCAACCTGTCCGGCAGCCCGATCACCATCGGGCGCTCCGAGGACCGCAAACTGCTGGCCCGCTCCGCGTCGGCGCGGTGCCTGTCCGCCTACGTCTACGCGGCGGCGGGCGAGGGCGAGTCGACCACCGACCTGGCCTGGGACGGCGAGACGATGATCTGGGAGAACGGCGCGCTGCTCGCCGAGTCCGAGCGATTCCCCAAGGGGGAGCGGCGCAGCGTCGCCGACGTCGACACCGAGCTCCTGCGCTCCGAACGGCTGCGCATGGGGACCTTCGACGACAACCGGCGCCACCACCGCGGCTCGGCGGAGTCGTTCCGGCGCATCGAATTCCGGCTCGACCCACCCTCCGGCGACATCGGCCTGCGCCGGACGGTCGAGCGCTTCCCGTTCGTCCCCGCGAATCCGCAACGGCTGCAGCAAGATTGCTACGAGGCGTACAGCATCCAGGTCGCGGGGCTGGAGCAACGGTTGCGCGCGCTGCATTACCCCAAGGTCGTCATCGGCATCTCCGGTGGACTGGACTCGACGCACGCGCTGATCGTCGCCGCCCGCGCGATGGATCGCGAAGAGCGCCCGCGCGCAGACATTCTGGCGTTCACGCTGCCCGGTTTCGCGACGGGCGAGCGCACCAAGCGCAATGCGATCGAACTGTGCCGCGCGCTCGGGGTCACGTTCGCCGAGATCGACATCACCGAGACGGCGAAGCTGATGCTCAAGGAGATCGACCACCCGTTCGCACGCGGGGAGAAGGTCTACGACGTCACCTTCGAGAACGTGCAGGCCGGTCTGCGCACCGACTACCTCTTCCGGCTGGCCAACCAGCGCGGCGGCATCGTGCTGGGCACCGGCGACCTCTCCGAGTTGGGGCTGGGCTGGTCGACCTACGGTGTCGGCGACCAGATGTCGCACTACAACGTCAACGCGGGGGTGCCCAAGACGCTGATCCAGCACCTGATCCGCTGGGTCATCTCGTCCGGTCAGTTCGAGCCGGAGGTGTGCGAGGTGCTGCAATCCGTGCTCGACACCGAGATCACCCCGGAGCTGGTCCCCAGCGGCGAGGAGGAAGAGCTGCAGAGCAGCGAGGCCAAGGTCGGCCCGTTCGCGCTGCAGGACTTCTCGCTGTTCCATGTGCTGCGCTACGGGTTCCGGCCCTCGAAGATAGCGTTCCTGGCCTGGCACGCCTGGCGGGATCCCGAGGCGGGAAAGTGGCCGCCCGGCTTCCCCGAGGACAAGCGGCCGTCCTACTCGCTCAAGGAGATTCGGCACTGGATGGCCGTCTTCGTGCAGCGGTTCTACTCGTTCAGCCAATTCAAGCGCTCGGCCCTGCCGAACGGCCCCAAGGTGTCCTACGGAGGCTCGTTGTCGCCGCGCGGGGATTGGCGCGCGCCGTCGGACATGCCGGCGCGCATCTGGCTCGACGAGATCGAACGGGAAGTGCCCGACGAGTGACGCCGGCCGCGCTGAGCACGACGGGTTAGGCCCGTGCGCGGCGCCAGCCCTGATACTGCAGTTCGGCGAACACCAGGGTGTACACGCCGGACGCCAGTGTGCCGGCCACTCCGAAGGTGGTCAACGGGAAGACGTGCTCGAGCACCAGAACCACGGCGGCCACCGTGAAGAGCAGGTTGGCGACCACGACGCCGAGCCCGGTCCTGCGCACGGACGGCAGCGCGGCCAACCCCAGCACGACCGTCCCGTAGGCGATCAGGAAGCCGGCCAGACCGTATTCGAATGCTTCGGTGGTGCCCGACTTTCGCGCCAGCCATCCGGCCAGCGGGACGCCGACTATGCCGGCGAGGCCGCTGATGACGGCGTCGGCCCGCATTGTCAGGCGCAGAAGAGCGTCGCCGGTGCTGGTGCGGTCGGTGGTGATGGCGGACATGGTCTTCCTTTCGACGGTGATTGCGGTCACGTCCCGAGGGTGCCCCGCAGCCACTGCCAAGTCGGCGGCGGAAGCTGCCAATTACTGCCAACCGCGGGCCGGTGCGGGTTCAGCCCCGCTCGTAGGTGCCCGTCAGGACGCCGCGGGCGAGCACGTGTCCGCGCACCGCGGCCAGCAGCGCCCTGGCCGTCGTGATGCCCTCGCCGATGCGCTGGTCGACGGCGAGGAGGTGAAATCGGTAGTGGTGGGGCCCGTGCCCCGGGATCGGCCGGGGTCCGGCGTAGCCTCGGTGGCCGAGATCCGCGCGGGTGAACCGGATGTTGTCGGCGCCGGGATGCAGGCCGCCGGCGTCGACGCCGCCAAGGCCCGGCTCGAGCACCGCGACGGTGTGCAGCAACGGCCGGGGCAGCGGGACGTCGACGTCGTCGATGATGAGCACGAGTTGACTGGTCGCAGCGGGCACGCCGGTCCAGCGCAGCGGCGGCGAAATGTTGTCGCCGACGCCCTTGCCGGCGCTGGACGCGGGCATCGCGCCGCCGTCGGAGAAGGCCGGGCTGGTCACGGTGATCGATTCCGGCGCGCAGAAGCCGCTACCGTTGAGTGGGCTGCGCTCCGCGCCGGCCCGGACACGCCGCAGGAGTCTGCCCGGGACGATCACGCGCCGCTCCCGGCGCCGCGCATCGCCACGGCGGGAGACTTGAGCAGGTCCCCGAGCTCGGGGGGCAGGTATCCCTGCTCGACCAGTCGTGGCAGCACGCCGCCGCCGGCGATGATCTCGAGGATGAGCTCGGGAAGTTTCGCGACGGTGCCCGCGGCGCCGGTGCTGTCGTTGCGCCACGCGCCGGCGCGAAGGTCGAACGTCGCGGTGTCGCCTTCGTGGAAGACGGCGGTGGCGTCGGGAACGGTCATCGCCGGGAGCCCGGAATTCACGGCGTTGCGGAAGAACAGGGAGTTGAACTCCTCGGCGACGAGCCCGGCGATCCCGAGCTCGACGAACAGCGCCGCCACCGGACGTGACGATCCGACCCCGAAGTTCTTGCCCGCGACCACGATGTCGCCCGGCGACACCTGGTCGGTCCAACCGGGACGCACCTCGTAGAACACGTGCCTGGCCGCTTCGGCCGGCTCCATCTTCATCGCGAACGCGGGATACATCGCGTCGGTGTTGAGGTTGTTGCCGAACACCCACACCCTGCCGCTGAACGTCAGCGCATCGTGCGTCATGCCGTCACACTCCTCGGATCGGTGATGTAGCCGGTGACCGCGGACGCGGCGACCGTCGCGGGCGAGGCCATGTAGATCTCGGCCTCGGTGCTGCCCATGCGCCCGGTGAAGTTGCGCGTGCTGGCGGTGATGCACACCTCGCCCGGTCCGACCACTCCCATGTGATAGCCGAAGCAGGCGCCGCAGGTGGAGTTGGTGACGACGGCCCCGGCGTCGGTGATGTCCTGCAGGTAGCCACGCCGCATCGCCTCGCGGTAGACGGCCTGGGAGGCCGGCGTGACCAACAACCGCACCCCCGGGGCGACCGTTTTGCCGCGCAGCACGTTCGCCGCGATCTCGAGATCTTCGAGCTGACCGTTCGCGCACGATCCGATGAACGCCTGGTCGACCTTCTGCCGGTGTAGCCGGGAGACGGGCAGCCCGTTGCGGCTCACGGTGCCGGGGCGGGCCACATACGGTTCCAGCTCTCCCAGGTCAACGGGCCGCACGTCGTGGTATGCAGCATCGGGGTCGGGCGCCGCGGCGGCGAATCCGGTGACCCCACGCTCCTCGAGGAACGACGTCAGGACGTCGTCGGGCTCGAAGGTGCTGAAGTCGGCCGACACCTCGGCGCCCTGCGTGGCGATGGTGCGCCGGTCGTGCATCGGGATGCCGGCCAGGCCGGGGCCGCCGAACTCCAGGTTGAGGTTGGTCGCGTCGCCGTACTTATCGGCGATGTGCAGGAAGATGTCCTTGCCGCTCACCCCGAGAGGCTTGACGCCGGTGAAGTGGTAGCGGATGGTCGGCGCGACCTGGAACCAGGTGCTGCCGGTGCACATGATCGAGTAGATCTCGGCGGGTCCCAGGCCGCGCGCCGCGGTGTTGTAGGCGCCCGCGGCGCAGGTGTGAGAGTCGGTGCAGGCCAACACCTCTCCCGGTCGCGCCAGGCCGTTCTCGGCGATGACCTGGTGGCAGATGCCGTGCCGGCCGACGTCGTAGAACCGTTCGATGCCGAAGTCGGCGACGAACGCGCGGGCGTTGCGCCCGCCGGCGGCGTCCTTGATGGTGGGTGCCGGTACGGCGTGGTCCATGACGACGGCGATTTTGTCGGGGTCGTGGATCCGGTTGGGCGTCAGCCACATCGTCGCGAACTGCAGGTCGATCAGGACGGTCATGTCGACGTCCACCACCACGGTGTCCCCCGGTGACACCGAGTTCAGACCCGCCTTGCGGGCGAAGATCTTCTCGATGACGGTCATGCCCATGAGGCGTCCTTGCGTGCGAATTTGCGGTCCAGCTCCCGCCACTCGGCCATCCCGACCAGGTTGAAGAAGTCGGCCGGGTTGGCGGGAAGATGCGGGGCGAGGTCGGTGCCGTTGAGTTCGCAGAGGCTCTGCAACATGCCGAAGCTCGCCTGCGCCAGCAGATTGGACGGGTAGATCGCGATTGCGTAGCCGAGTTCTTGCAGCCGCGCCGCCGAGTCCAGGGGAGTCATGCCCCCGAGCACGAGGTTGATCAACAGCGGGGCGTCGACTTCGCTTGCGATGCGCTCGATTTCGTCGGCATCCTGCGGCGCCTCGATGAACACGATGTCCGCGCCGGCCCGGGCGTACCGGTTGGCGCGTTCGATCGCCGCATCCAGCCCCAGCGGGGCGCGCGCGTCGGTGCGGGCCACCACCAGCAGGTCGTCGTCGGACCGGGCATCCAGTGCGGCGGCCAGCGTCTGCTCGAACGTCGCCGCGTCGACCACCTGCTTGTCCGGAAGGTGGCCGCAACGCTTGGGAAAGACCTGGTCTTCCAGTTGGATTGCGGACACGCCCGCCGCGTCGTAGGCGCGGACGGTGCGGACCACGTTGATGGGTGCGCCGTAACCGGTGTCGGCGTCGGCGATGAGCGGGACGTCACCCAGCGCGCCGGCGATCACCCGGGCGCGCTCGGCCATCTCCGCGGCCGTCACCAGGCCGATGTCGGGCAACCCGAAGCCCGACGCCGCCACTCCCGCCCCGGTCATGTACGCCGCGACGTGGCCCGTGCGTTTGGTCAGCTGCGCGGATATGCCGTCGAAAACACCTGGCGCAATGATCAAATCATCGGTGGAAAGCAGGTCTTTGAGCCGCTTGCGGGCAGCTGTGGTCACGGTGGAAATCCCTTTCAGTCGAGCGCCCCGGCGACCGGGGCGGCGAGTAGGTCGACCAACTCGCCCACGTCGTCCAGCGCCTCGAGGCCGATCACCGCGCGCTCGATCGCGTGGGCGCGCGCACGGCTGGTCACCCGGTCGGCCAGGGCGTGGAACTTCGCTACGAGTTCGTCGTTGGTGACCGGGTCGTTGGGCGCCCCGTGCGGCAGCGCCACGCGGGCGCGGTGCACCTGCCCGTCCCGGGTGGTGACGGCGACGTCGGTGCGGAACTTCTCCGTGACGTCGGCGTCCGCCAGGGTTTCGTCCAGGTGCACCCTCGTCGCCGCGATCAGCGACCAGATGTCGTCGGAGTCCAGGCGCGCCGGGCTGAACTGCTCGGGCAGCACATTGCCGTCGAGCAGCGCCGCGGCGGTCGCGTACGCGATGTTCATCTGGGCGCCGATCGGCGTGAGCGGCCGCTCCGGGGGCCACCACCCGTGCTTGTACACGGTCTCGCCGACGGTGATGTCCACCTTCGAAATCCGCTCCGGCGCAATCGCATTGCGCAATTGGCGGGCGGCGTCTATGGCGGCGTGCAGGCCGCCCATGGCGGCGTATGACTTGACCATGATGACCGTGGTCTCCCAGCGCTGCCCGAGCCGGTCGGTCAGCAGGGCGGCTTGCGGATCGTGGCCTTCGCCGAAAACGCTGAGGAATCCGCCGTATTCGCGCTCGAAAACCCGCTTGATGCCGGTATAGCCGGCCGCGGCGAGGCCGGCGGCGTAGAAGCCGTTGCGTGCCGCCAGCCCGTGGTGCATGCGCTTACTCATGGCCTCGTACTGCGCGGCCATCAGCCCGGCCGACTGGGTGCCCGCCAGGCCCAGCGCGTCCTCCAGTTGAGCGGGGGACAGGCCGCGAAGCTTCCCCGACGCCATGGCGGCCGAATGGGTGCCGAACACCGATCCGGAATGCCAGCCGCGATCCAGCATCTGGGTGCCGTGCAGCGTGTAGCCGACCCGCGGGCCCACCTCGAAGCCGGCGATCGCGGCCAGCAGCAGGTCGGGACCCGTGGTCGGCCGTGGGCGCGTGGACGCCGTGGCCAGCAGCGCGGGGATGAGCAGCGAGCAACTGTGCAGCGGCGAGATCGGATGGAAGTCGTCGAGCTCGAAGCCCTGGATGAAGGTGCCGTTGAGGACGGCGGAGGCGGGCGGGCTGGTGACTCGCCCAGTGCCGATGACGACGGAATCGCCCGCGCCCTCGATGCCCAGCAGCGCGTCGGTGGCGACTCGGGACCACGGCAGTTGGGCGCCCACCAGCGCGCATCCCAGACCGTCGAGAAGCAGGTGCTTGGCCCGGTCCACGACCTGCCGCGGAACCTGGTCGAGGGTGATGTCGGCGACCCAGGTGGCCAGCCGCCCGGTGGGCCCCGCCGGATCGGTGGCCGGCTGCTGCCGAAGCGCGGTCATCGGAATCGCCTCGCCTTCCCGAACGTCTTGAGTTGTTATAGTCATATAACAACTCAGGGAAGGGTGCAAGGGCCGGGGTGTGGAAACATTCATGACCGTGCAGGCGAACAGCGACAGGGCGGCGACGGTGTCCAGCGTCGCCGGTGTGCCGCTGCACCGGCAGCTCTTCCTGGTGCTGCACGACGAGATCGACCGCGGCGTCCTGGCTCCCGGCGACGCGTTGCCCACCGAACAGACGCTGTGCGAACAGTTCGGGGTCTCCCGCATCACCGTGCGACGGGCGCTGGCGGACCTGGCCGCGCAGGGATACATCGAGCGCAGGCAGGGCATCGGTTCGTTCGTGCGCTCGCACGGTCCCGCGGATGTGTCGGAGTCCGGCAGCTCCTACATGGAGAGTCTGCGGCAGACGCAATTCGAGACCGAGGTCGACGTGGTCGAACTCGGCATCCGCCGCCCCCCGCGGCTCGTCGCCGATGCGCTCGAGACCCCCGGTGAGCTGCTGCACATCGTCCGCGTGCGACGGCAGCGCCGGACCGGTGAGCCGCTGATCGTGAGCGATGCATGGCTGCCGGAGGCCTTGGCCGACACGTTGACCGAGCCCGCGCTGCGGCGTGCGCCGCTCTACCAGTTGCTGACCAGAGCGGGCGTGGTCACCGACCGCGTGCGACATGAGATCACCGCCGAGATCGCGGGCCCGCGCAACGCACGCCTGCTGGACACCGCGATCGGCGCCGCGCTGCTGCGCGTCAGCCGGCTGGTGTTCGTGGCCGGCGCGCCGCATCACCATCTTTCGGCCCTGCTGTCGCCCAGCCGCAGTCGCGTGCTGCTGAGCCAGTCGGGCGACGAGCTAGAGATGGCCGACGGCCTCACCATCGCGCACGACGTGCGCGGCGGGTCGCCGTCGTTGTAGTCACTCCCCCCGCACGGCCGCGTCGATCGCTTCGGCGTCCGGGGCGCAGTCGCCGGCGCCACGCACCAGGGTGGCCAGCGCACCGGCCGCGCAGGCGCGCCGCAGCGCCCGCAGCCGCTGGTCCGGCGAGCCCGGGCCGGGTGGCCAACTGGCCGCCAGGGTTCCCGCGAACACGTCGCCCGCCCCGGTGGTGTCCACCGCCTTGACCGCCGGCGCGGGCACGGCGACCTCGCCGTCGGCGCCGACGTACCGGGCGCCACGCGCGCCCAGCGTCACCACGAGGTGCTCCGGTGTGAAAGGCCATTCGTCGGCCTCGGTCTCGTTCGCGATCACCACATCGGCCAGGGACGCGAGTTCGGCCAGCGCCGCCGGATCCTGGCCCCCCGGTGACGCGTTGACCATGACGACCGCCCCGGCCGATCGGGCGTGCCGCGCCGCCGCCACCGCCGTCGCGACCGGTATCTCCAACTGCACCAACAAGACGTCGCAGGCGGTGATCACTGCCCGCGCCCCGCCGGCGTCCACCGTCAGCCGGCCGTTGGCTCCCGGGGCCACCACGATGGTGTTTTCGCCGCCGGCGTCGACCACGATGACCGCCGTTCCGCTCGGGCCGGGCAGTGTCACCGTCGCGTCGAGCCCGACACGGTTGGCGCAGAGGTGCTCCCGAAGTTGCCCGGCGGCGGCGTCGTCGCCGATCGCACCGACGAACTGCACGCGCGCGCCCGCGCGGGCCGCCGCGACGGCCTGGTTGCCGCCCTTGCCCCCGGGGGCGTGGCTCACCGACGAGGCCAGCACCGTCTCTCCCGGACGTGGCAGCGCGTCGACTCGCAAGGTCGCATCCATGTTCACGCTTCCCACCACGCAGACGTGTGTCACCATTTCGACGTTAGTCAGGCCGGCGGGTCTTCGAGGCGCCTCCCGCCGGCGTTTTCGCCGCCGAGCGCTGCGCGGCAAATGCCGATATCTCGAGATACGCGCGATAGTCTGCTGCTTTAGCGGTGCTGATTGTGTCCAGAGAGGCGGAAGCCATTGACAACGAGCGCGCTAAAAGGATCCGGCCCGGCCGCCGAAACAACCCCGACCGACACCGGGGGTGTCGAGGAGAGCGAGGCGGCCAAGACCGAGAAATTCCGGCGCCGCCGGTTCTTTCGCATCGGCATCCAGTCCAAGCTGTTGGTGCTGCTGCTGGTCTGCAGCATCCTGTCCATCGCGATGATCGGGCTGATCGGGGCACTGTCCGGCCGAAGTGCGTTGCGGCAGGTCGAGTCCGAGCGGCTGATCGAACTTCGCGAGTCACAGCGGCGGCAGGTGCAGGCGCTGTTCAAGGAGGTGACCGGCTCGCTGATTGTTTACAGCGGCGGATTCAGCATCGTCGAGGCGGTGAATGCGTTCAGCGCCGGGATGAACCAATTGGCGAACGCGACCATCACGCCGGCCCAGCAACAGGCCCTCGTCGACCACTACACCAACGACATGATCAAACCGATCAAGCGAATAACCGGCGACACCATAGATCTGAATCTGGTGCTGCCGAGTTCCAATGCGCAGAAATACCTTCAGGCGTATTACACCGCGCCATTCGGCTCGCAGGCCGACGCCCGGGCCGTCAACGATGCGGGCGACGGCAGCGCATGGTCGGCGGCCAACGCGCGCTACGGCTTCTACCTGCGCAACATCGTCACCCGTTTCGACTTCCCCGACGCGATGCTGCTCGACGCGCAAGGCAACGTCGTCTACACCGTGAACAAGGGACCGGACCTGGGGACCAACATCCTCGACGGGCCGTACCGCGAATCGAACCTGCGCGAGGCTTACCGAAAAGCGATGGCATCAAACGACATCAACTTCGTCTGGATCACCGACTTCCAGCCGTACCAGCCGCAACTCGACGCCCCGACGGCGTGGGTGGTGTCTCCGATCGGGATGAACGGCAAGATCGACGGCGTCATGGCCCTGCCGCTACCCATCGCGAAACTCAACCGGATCATGACCGCCAACGGGCACTGGGAACAGGCCGGCATGGGCCCGTCGACCGAGACGTACCTGGCGGGTCCCGACGGCCTGATGCGTTCCGATTCGCGACTGTTCCTGCAGGACCCGCAGGAATACAAGCGGGAGGCGATCGAGTCCGGCACCCCGCCCGACGTCGTCAACGAGGCGATCCGGCTGGGCGGCACGACGTTGGTGCAACCGGTCTGGACGGCTGGGCTGCGCGCCGCCCTGCGGGGACAGACCGGAGTCGTCAGCGCCACCGATTACATGGGCAACAGGGAGCTGGAGGCCTACGCGCCGCTGGACGTGCCCAATTCCGATCTGCACTGGGCGGTTCTGGCCACCCGGGACGACTCCGATGCGTTTGCCCGGCTCGGAAAGTTCAGCCAGACACTCGTCGTCGCGGTCACGGCGATGGTCTTCACCGTGTGCATCGCGTCGATGCTGATTGCCCAGTTGATGCTGCGGCCGGTCCGGCGGCTGCAGGCCGGCACCCAGAAGATCAGCTCCGGCGACTACGACGTCAACATCCCCGTCAAGTCGCGCGACGAAATCGGTGATCTGACGGCGGCTTTCAACGAGATGAGCCGAAGCCTCGCGATCAAGGACGAACTGCTCAACGAGCAGCGCCGCGAAAACGACGCCCTGCTGCTGGCCTTGATGCCCGAGTCGGTGGTGCAACGGTACCGCGAGGGCAAGGAGACCGTGGCCCAGAAGCACCAGGACGTCGCCATCATCTACGCCGACGTCGTCGGCCTCGACGAGATTTCCGACGACGTCTCGGGCAACGAACTGGTCGGGATCATCGACGAGCTGTTCCGTCAGTTCGACTCGGCTGCCGAAGCCCTTGGCGTCGAACGGATTCGCACCTTCCACAACGGCTACCTGGCGAGCTGCGGCGTGATCACCCCCCGACTGGACAGCATCCACCGCAGCGTCGACTTCGCCCTCGAGATGCGCCACATCATCGAGCGGTTCAACGGCCAGACCGGTCACCAGTTGGGCCTGCGGGTGGGCATCAGCACCGGCAACGTCGTCAGCGGGCTGGTGGGCCGGTCGAGCCTCATCTACGACATGTGGGGGGCCGCGGTGAGCCTGGCCTACCAGATGCACAGCGGTGCACCGCAACCCGGGATCTACGTGACCTCGCAGGTCTACGACGTGATGCGCGACGTGCGGCAGTTCACGCCCGGCGGCACCATCTCGGTCGGGGGTAGCGAGCAGGCCATCTACCGGTTGACGGAGCGGTCATGAACGCATTCCATACGTCGTGGTTCTACTGGGGTGTCGGTATCGCGATCGGGTTCCCGATCGCCATGATCCTGCTCACCGAGCTGCAGCACGCGCTGGTCCGGCGGAACAGTCGCCTGGCGCGCCAGGTGAGCCTGCTGCGCAACTATCTGGTGCCGCTCACCGCGTTCCTGCTGCTGATCGTCAATGCCTGGCAGATCCCGGCCGGCACCGAGCTGGTGCGGATCCTCACCACGGTGTTCGGCTTCCTTGTCCTGGTGCTGCTGCTGTCCGGGTTCAACGCGACGGTCTTCGACGGCGCGCCGGAGGGCAGTTGGCGCAAACGGTTGCCCGCCATCTTCCTCGACGTCGGCCGCTTCGCGGTGATCGGCGTCGGCCTGGCGCTGATTCTGTCCTACGTCTGGGGAGTGCGGGTCGGTGGCCTGTTCACCGCGCTGGGCGTCACCTCGGTGGTCATCGGCCTGATGCTGCAGAACTCCGTCGGCCAGATCGTGTCGGGCCTGTTCATGCTTTTCGAGCAGCCGTTCCGGATCAACGACTGGCTGGACGCGCCGTCGGCCCGCGGGCGTGTGGTCGAAGTGAACTGGCGGGCAGTGCATATCGACACGGGAAGCGGCATTCGGATCACGCCGAACTCGGTGCTGGCCACCACCTCCTTCACGAACCTCAGTCGCCCGTCGGCCGCGCACGACTGCGACATCACCACCAAGTTCGCCGTCGCCGACTCCCCGGACAAGGTGTGCGCCTTGCTGATTGGGGTTGCCGCAGCGCTGCCGCAGCTCAAGACGGGGGTGGTCCCGCCCATCGCCGTGCCGATGGGCGCCGGCGAGTACCGCACGACGGTCAGGTTGATGTCGCCGGCGGACGCGACGGCCGCCCAGGCCACGTTCCTGCGGTGGGTCTGGTACGCCGCGCGCCGGGAGCGCCTTCACCTCGACGGCGCCGGTGACGACTTCTCCACGACACACCGTGTGGAGGATGCGTTGCGCAAGGTCGTCGCGCCGGCTTTGCGGCTGAGCCTCGCCGACCAGCAATCGCTGGTCGCGCGCGCACGCGTCGTTCGCTATGGCGCCGACGAGTTGGTCGAGCGAGCCGGCGAGGTGTCCACCGGGATGACCTTCCTGATCGCCGGCAGGGTGCGCTTGACGGCGACCGCGCCGGACGGGACGTCGATACCGGTCAGCACCCTGGACGAGGGGGAATTCCTCGGGCTGACCGCGCTGACCCGCCAGCCCAACCTGGCCGGCGCCTACGCGCTGGACGAGGTGACCGCGTTGCAGATCAAGCGGGACGACCTCGAGGAGGTCGTGATGAACAAGCCCGCGTTGCTGCAGGACCTGGGCAGGCTCATCGACGAACGGCAAAGCAAGGTGCGGCAGGCGACGCGCCGCAACCGCAAGGGCGCGCAGGTGATCAACAGCGGGCCGCCTCACATGACCGTTTAAGGCCCGCTACCCTGGATCGATGAGTGTGCAAGCACCCGCGCTCCCTGACTTGCGCCAAGAGGTTCACAACGCCGCTCGCCGCGCCCGGGTGGCCTCCCGCGCCCTGGCTTTGCTGCCCACCGTCGCCAAGGACCAGGCTCTGCGGTCCGCCGCGGATGCCGTCGCGGGCCACACCGGGCTCATCCTGGCGGCCAACGCCGAAGACCTCGAAGTGGCGCGCGCGGTCGGCACCCCGACCGCGATGCTCGACCGGTTGGCGCTCAACGCCAAGCGCGTCGAGGGGATGGCCGCAGGTCTGCGCCAGGTCGCCGGGTTGCCCGACCCCGTGGGCGAGGTGCTGCGCGGGTATACGCTGCCCAACGGGCTGCACCTGCGCCAGCAGCGGGTTCCGCTCGGGGTCATCGGAATGATCTACGAGGGCCGGCCCAACGTCACCGTCGACGCTTTCGGATTGGCGCTCAAGTCCGGCAACGCCGTGCTGCTGCGCGGCAGTTCGTCGGCGGCCAGGTCCAACCAAACGCTCGTCCAGGTGTTGCGCGCCGCGCTGGTCAGCGAGGACTTGCCGGCCGACGCGGTCCAGTTGCTCTCGGCCGCCGACCGGTCCACCGTGACGCACCTGATTCAGGCCCGCGGCCTGGTCGACGTGGTCATCCCGCGCGGGGGGGCCACGCTGATCGACGCGGTCGTGCGCGACGCGCAGGTGCCCACCATCGAGACCGGAGTCGGCAACTGCCACGTCTACGTGCACGAGGGCGCCGACCTCGACGTCGCCGAGCGCATCCTGCTGAACTCCAAGACGCGACGGCCCAGCGTCTGCAACGCCGCCGAGACGTTGCTGGTGGACGCCGCGATCGCCGGACACGCGCTGCCCAGGCTGGTGGGCGCCCTGCAGGACGCCGGCGTGCGGGTGCACCTCTGTTCGGAGGGGGAGGCCGGCGAGGACGACCTGCGCCGCGAATACCTGTCGATGGACATCGCGGTGGCAGTGGTCGACGGGATCGACGCTGCCATCGCCCACATCAACGAGTACGGCACCGGACACACCGAGGCCATCGTGACGAGCAATATGGCTGCGGCGCAACGCTTTACCGACGGCGTCGACGCCGCCGCGGTGATGGTCAACGCGTCGACGGCGTTCACCGACGGCGAGCAATTCGGTTTCGGCGCCGAGATCGGCATCTCGACGCAGAAGCTGCATGCGCGCGGACCGATGGGGCTGCCGGAACTGACCTCGACCAAATGGATCGCGTGGGGAGACGGGCAGATTCGCCCCGTCTGACGCCTGTTGCCTTAGGAGAAACCGATTGTGAGCGTGCCCGCCCGGTCCGTCCCGCTGTTCGCCGACATCGACGACGTCTCGCGACGGTTGGCCGGCACCGGCTACCTGCCCGACACGGCCACCGCGACGGCGGTGTTCCTCGCCGACCGGCTCGGCAAGCCCTTGCTCGTGGAGGGTCCCGCGGGCGTCGGCAAGACCGAACTGGCCCGCGCCGTCGCCCAGGCCACCGGCTCGGGCCTGGTGCGGCTGCAGTGCTACGAGGGCGTGGACGAGGCCCGCGCGCTCTACGAGTGGAACCACGCCAAGCAGATACTCCGTATTCAGGCCGGCTCGGGTGACTGGGACCAGACCAAGGACGACGTGTTCAGCGAGGAATTCCTGCTGCAGCGTCCACTGCTGACCGCGATCCGGCGCACCGAACCGACCGTGCTGTTGATCGACGAAACCGACAAGGCCGACATCGAAATCGAGGGCCTGCTGCTCGAGGTGCTATCCGACTTCGCGGTGACCGTGCCCGAACTGGGCACGCTGACCGCCGAGCGCGCGCCCTTCGTCCTGCTGACCTCCAACGCCACCCGCGAGCTTTCCGAGGCGCTCAAGCGTCGATGCCTGTTCTTGCACATCGACTTTCCCAGTCCCGAACTCGAGCGGCGCATCCTGCTCTCCCGCGTCCCCGAGCTGCCCGAGCACCTGGCCGCCGAGCTGGTGCGCATCATCGGTGTGCTGCGCGGGATGCAGCTCAAGAAGGTGCCGTCCATCGCCGAGACCATCGACTGGGGCCGCACGCTGCTCGCGCTGGGTCTGGACACCATCGACGACGCGGTGGTCGCCGCGACGCTCGGCGTGGTGCTCAAACATCAATCCGACCAGCAGCGCGCCAGCGGCGAGCTGCGGCTGAATTAGGGCGCTGATGGCCGCCCGACGCATCCGCCCCGCCCGTCCGATCGCCCCGCACGGGCTGCCCGGCCACCTGGTCGGTTTCGTGGAAGCCCTTCGCGCAGCCGGCATTTCGGTGGGTCCGTCGGAGACGGTGGATGCGGGCCGGGTGATGGCCGCGCTCGACCTGGCCGAGCGCGAGGTGCTGCGCGAGGGTCTCGCCTGCGCGGTGCTGCGCCGGCCGGACCATCGCGAGACCTACGACGCCATGTTCGACCTGTGGTTTCCGGCGGCGCTGGGCACCCGCGCGGTGGTCCTGGAGGAGGGGGCGCCCGACACGCCGGGTGACGACTCGCTGCCGCCCGAGGACATCGAGGCGATGCGCCAGATGCTGGTGGACCTGCTCACCGACAACCCGGACCTGGCCGACATGGATGAGCGGCTGGTCGCGATGATCTCCCGAATCGTCGAGGCCTACGGTAAATACAGCTCCAGCCGCGGTCCGTCGTTCTCGTCCTACCAGGCGCTCAAGGCGATGGCGCTCGACGAGCTGGAGGGCAAGCTGCTCGCGGGCCTGCTCGCGCCCTACGGCGACGAGCCCACGCCCACCCAGGAGCAGATCGCCAAAGCGCTTGCCGCGCAGCGCATCACGCAGTTACGCAAGATGGTGGACGCCGAGACCAAGCGCCGCACCGCCGAGCAGCTCGGCCGCGAGCACGTCCAGATGTACGGCATCCCGCAACTTTCCGAGAACGTCGAGTTCCTGCGTGCTTCCGGCGAACAGTTACGCCAGATGCGGCGTGTGGTGCAGCCGCTGGCGCGCACGCTGGCGACCCGGCTGGCCGCCCGCCGGCGGCGCGCCCGCGCCGGGTCGATCGACCTGCGCAAAACGCTGCGCAAGTCGATGTCCACCGGCGGTGTGCCGATCGACGTCGTGCTGGCCAAGCCCCGCCCGGCGCGCCCGGAACTGGTGGTGTTGTGCGACGTGTCCGGCTCCGTCGCCGGTTTCAGCCACTTCACCCTGCTGCTGGTTCACGCGCTGCGCCAACAGTTTTCCAGGGTTCGCGTCTTCGCCTTCATCGACACCACCGACGAGGTGACCCACATGTTCGGGCCCGAGGCCGACCTGGCCGTGGCGATCCAGCGGATCACCCGGGAGGCCGGCGTGTACAGCCGCGACGGGCACTCCGACTACGGCAACGCGTTCGCCACGTTCCAGCAGGCCTTCCCCAACGTGCTGTCGCCGCGCAGCTCGCTGCTGGTGCTCGGCGACGGGCGTACCAACTACCGCAACCCGGAGACCGAGCTGCTGGCCCACATGGTGACCGCCAGCCGGCACGCGCACTGGCTCAATCCCGAACCCAAACACCTGTGGGGTAGCGGTGACTCGGCGGTGCCGCGCTACCAAGAGGTGATCACCATGCACGAGTGCCGCTCGGCCAAGCAGTTGGCCGCGGTCATCGACCAGCTGCTGCCGGTCTGATCGACGCCGAGGCCGGCGCGGCCCTCACCCCGGCGGCGCGGCAGCCCCGCCGACGGATCGGGGGAGGATCGCTGCCTCAAGTAAGCTGGCAAATCGTGCAAAAGCAGCTTCGCAGGTTGGGTGTGATGGGTGGGACGTTCGATCCCATCCATTACGGTCACCTGGTTGCCGCCAGCGAGGTCGCCGATCTGTTCGACCTCGACCAGGTGATCTTCGTGCCCAGCGGTCAGCCGTGGCAGAAGGATCGGCACGTCTCCGCCGCCGAGGACCGGTACCTGATGACGGTGATCGCCACGGCGTCCAACCCGCGGTTCTCGGTGAGCCGCGTCGACATCGACCGCGCCGGGCCCACCTACACCCGGGACACGCTGCGCGATCTGCACGCCGTCAACCCCGATTCGGAGCTGTACTTCATCACCGGCGCCGACGCGCTTGCGTCGATCCTGTCGTGGCAGGGCTGGGAGACGCTGTTCGAACTGGCGCGGTTCGTCGGCGTCAGCCGCCCCGGCTACGAGCTGCGGCGTGAGCACATCACCGGCGTGCTGGGCGAACTGCCCGAGGAGGTGTTGACCCTGGTCGAGATCCCGGCGCTCGCGATCTCCTCGACCGACTGCCGCCGGCGCGCTCAGGAGCACCGGCCGCTGTGGTACCTGATGCCCGACGGCGTGGTGCAGTACGTCTCGAAACGCCGCCTCTACCGCGACGGCGAGGGGGCCGCCGGCCGACCGACCCTGGCCGCCGGGAACAACGCATGAGCGCGACCCCGGAAGCGATCGACATGGCGACCGTGGCCGCGGGCGCGGCCGCCGCCAAGCTGGCCAACGACGTCGTCGTCATCGACGTCTCGGGACAGCTGGTAATCACCGACTGCTTCGTCATCGCCTCGGCGTCCAACGAGCGACAGGTGAACGCCATCGTCGACGAGGTCGAGGAGAAGATGCGGCGGGCCGGGTACAAGCCGGCGCGCCGCGAGGGCACCCGGGAGGGCCGCTGGACCCTGCTGGACTACCGCGACATCGTCGTGCACATCCAGCATCAGGACGACCGCGATTTCTACGCGCTGGACCGGCTGTGGGGCGACTGCCCGGTGGTCCAGGTGGAGCTGACGGGCGACACCGGGGACGCCGAGGCCTCCGACGGATCGGCGGGCGTGCCGTGATCATCCGGCGGCTGGTGATGCTGCGGCACGGGCAGACCGACTTCAACCTCGGGTCGCGGATGCAGGGCCAGCTCGACACCGAGCTCAGCGACCTGGGCCGGGCGCAGGCCGTCGCCGCCGCCGAGGCTCTGGGCAAGCTGCGGCCGCTGCGGATCGTCGCGTCGGATCTGCGGCGCGCCTACGAGACGGCCGTCACGCTGGGGGAGCGGACCGGGCTCGAGGTGTTCGTCGACGGGCGACTGCGGGAGACGCATCTGGGTGACTGGCAGGGCCTGACACACGCTGAGATCGACGCCGAGGCGCCCGGCGCCCGGCTGGCGTGGCGCGAGGACGCCACCCGGGCGCCGCACGGCGGGGAGAGCAGGGTCGACGTGGCCGCCCGCAGTCTGCCGGTGGTCGAGGAGCTGGTGGCCGGCGATCCCGAGTGGGGCCACCCCAACCAGCCGGATCGGCCGGTGGTGCTGGTGGCCCACGGCGGGCTGATCGCCGCGCTCTCGGCGGCGCTGCTGAGGCTCCCGGTTGTCAACTGGCCGGTGCTGGGCGGGATGGGCAACGCGAGCTGGGTGCAGCTGTCCGGCCACTGTGACGACTCCGGTGGCGATTGCGGAACTCTGGCCGGCATCCGCTGGCGCCTGGATGTGTGGAACGCCTCGGCGCAGGTCTCCGGCGATGTCCTCTGAACGGCCCACGCTGCTGATCTTCGCCGATTCGCTGGCCTACTACGGCCCCACCGGCGGCCTGCCCGCCGACGATCCGCGCATTTGGCCCAATCTGGTTGCCGCACAACTTGGTTGGGATGTGGAGTTGATCGGCCGCATCGGCTGGACATGCCGGGACATCTGGTGGGCGGCGACGCAGGACCCGCGCGCCTGGGCGGCACTGCCCCGGGCGGGCGCGGTGGTCTTCGCCACCGGGGGGATGGACTCGCTGCCGTCGGTGCTGCCGACCGCGCTGCGCGAACTGATCCGCTACGTCCGGCCGCCATGGCTGCGGCGTTGGGTTCGCGACGGCTACGGCTGGGTGCAGCCCCGACTGTCGCCGGTGGCCCGGCCGGCGCTGCCCGCGCACCTGAGTGCCGACTATCTCGAACAGACGCGCGCCGCAATCGATTTCAACCGCCCCGGCATCCCGATCGTGGCGTCGCTGCCGTCGGTGCACATCGCCGACACCTACGGGAGGGCTCACCACGGCCGTCCGGGCACGGTCGCGGCGATCACCGAATGGGCGCAACGCCACGACGTGCCGCTGGTGGACCTCAAAGACGCTGTCGCCGAAGAGATTCTGAGCGGCCGGGGCAATCCGGACGGCATCCACTGGAATTTCGAAGCCCATCGGGCGGTGGCCGAACTGATGCTCAAGGCGCTGGCCGAAGCCGGCGTGGCGACGATGCAGAGCGCGCAGCGCGATGAGGAGGAGCCGCGCAATCAGACCGGCGTGGCGACGATGCAGAGCGCGCAGCGCGATGAGGAGGAGCCGCGCAATCAGACCGGCGTGGCCACGATGCAGAGCGCGCAGCGCGATGAGGAGGAGCCGCGCAATCAGACCGGCGTGCCCGACGAGACGCGCGGCTGACCGTGTCGGTCGTCGTGGTCACCGACGCGTCGGCACGGTTGCCGGCCGAGTTGCTCGAGCAGTGGCCCATCCGGGTGGTTCCGCTGCACATCCTGCTCGACGGTGCCGACCTGCGCGACGGCGTGGACGAGATTCCCGACGACATCTACCGTCTGCACGCCACGACCGCGGCGGCAACGCCGGCCGAACTGGCATGTGCCTACCGGCGCGCGCTGGACGACAGCACCGGAAACGGACCCGAAGGGGTTGTGGCGGTGCACATCTCGTCGGCGCTGTCGGGCACCTGCGGTGCCGCCCAACGGACCGCGGCCGACCTGGATCCGAGGATCCGGGTGGTCGACTCCAAGTCGACCGCGATGGGCACCGGGTTCGTCGCGCTGGCCGCGGCTCGGGCCGCGGCCGGCGGCGGCGACGTGGACGCCGTCGCCCAGGCCGCAACGGCGGCGGTGCGCCGCGGCCACGCGTTCGTCGTGGTGCACCGGCTGGACAACCTGCGCCGCAGCGGGCGGATCGGCGGAGCCAGGGCCTGGCTGGGCACCGCGCTGGCCCTGAAGCCGCTGCTGCGCATCGACGACGGCAAACTGGTTCTCGCGCAACGGGTGCGGACCGTCAGCAACGCGACGGCGGCGATGATCGAGCGGGTGTGCGAGCTCGTCGGGGAGGCCCCGGCCGAACTGGCCGTACACCACGTCGCCAACCCTGAGGGCGCCGCGGAGGTGGCGGCCACTCTTGCACAGCGGCTTCCGGCGTGCGAGCCGGCGATCGTCACCCCGCTGGGACCGGTGCTGGCGTTGCACGTCGGCGCCGGGGCCGTCGCGATCTGTCTGCAGCTACCCTGACGTGGCGAACGTGCGCCCGGCGTTGCTGCCGCGCGGGTGCACCACCTGCGGCCACCAGAACCAGCGGCCCAGCAGGGTCGCGATCGACGGCATCAGCAGCGTCCGGACGACCAGCGTGTCCAGGAGCAGGCCGATACACACCGTCGACCCGAACTGGCCGAGCACCCGTAGCTCGCTGCCGAGCATGGACGCCATGGTGAAGGCGAACACCAGGCCGGCGGCCGTCACCACCCCACCGGTGCCGGCCATCGACCGGATGATCCCGGTCTTGAGCCCGTGATGAATCTCTTCCCTGAACCGCGAGACCAGTAGCAGGTTGTAGTCGGATCCGACCGCGAGCAGGATGATGACCGACAGCGCCATGACGATCCAGTGGATCCTGATGCCGAACAGATCCTGCCAGATCAGCACCGACAGCCCGAACGACGCGGCGATCGAGCTGGCCGCGGTGCCCACGATCACCAGCGCGGCGACCACGCTCCTGGTGAGCAGCAACATGATCATGAAGATCAGCGTCAGCGCCGACACCACGGCGATCATCAGGTCGTACTTCTCGCCGTCGGCCATGTCCTTGAAGGTTGCGGCGGTTCCGCCCAGATAGACCCTGGCGTCCGCGAGCGACGATTGCTTGAGGCCCTCCTGTGCGGCCGTGCGCTCGGCGCCCACCCGCTCGATGCCTTCCGGCGACATCGGGTCGCCCTGATGGGTGATGAAGAACCGCGCCGACTTGCCGTCGGGCGACAGGAACATCCGAAGACCGGTCTGGAAGTCGGGGTTCTGGAACGCCTCCGGAGGCAGGTAGAAGAAGTCGTCGTTCTTCGACGCGTCGAAGCTTTGCCCCATCACGATCGCGGTGTTGCTCATGGCCTCCATCTGGTCGATCATCGCCTTGAACGTCTGGTACAGCGTCAGCGTGATGCCCCTGGTGGTCTTCAGCGTGGTGATCAACGTGGGAAACAGCGCATTGAGGTCGTGTGTGGCTTTGGCGGTGTGCGCGATATCGGCTGTCAGGTAGTGGAACTGCTCGGCGAGCTGGTCGAAACCGTCGAACGTGTCGAACAGGGACCGCAATCCGATGCACAACGGAATGTCGTAGCAGTGCTTCTCCCAGTACAGGTAGCTGCGAAGCGGTCGGAAGGTGTCGTCGAAATCCGCGACGTGGTCGCGGAGGGTGTCGGTGATCTCCGACGTCACGGCCGTCGTCTTTGCGCTGTCGTCAGCGGCATTGGCCAGGTCCTGCGACACCTCGTACTGGCGCTGCGTGGTGTCGATCTGGGTCTGCAGGTCGTCGGCCATCCGGAGGATGTCGTTCATGCGCTCCTTGAGGAAGCCCATGTTCTGCATCGTCGTCTGACTCTGGATGCTGTTCTGGAACGGGATCGAGCTGTGCTGGATCGGAATACCCAGCGGCCGGGTGATGTCCTGGACCATGGCGATGCCGAGGGTGCGCATTTCGTTTTTCGCCACCCGGTCCAACACCAGCATGTCGGCCGGGTTGCGCATGTCATGGTCGGACTCGACCATCAACAGGTCGGGGTTCATCCGCGCCTCGGAGAAATGCCGGTTCGCGGCCTCCTGCCCTTGGTTGGAGGGGGCGGACAACGGCAGGTAATGGCGATCGTTGTAGCTGGTCTTGAAGCTCGGTAGTGCCACCATGCCGACCAGCACGACCGCGGCGCTGACGGCCAGAATCGGTGCGGGCCAACGTACTACGGCGGTTCCCACCCGGCGCCACAGCCGCCCACGCTTGGCCTGCTTCTCGAACAGGTGGAAGCGACTGCCGATGAAGACGACGGCTGGGCCCAGCGTCAGCCCGGCCGCCACCACCACCAGCATGCCGATCGCCACGGGCGCGCCCATGGTGTTGAACCAGGGCAGCCTCGAAAAGCTCAGGCAGTAGGTGGCTCCCGCGATCGTCAGGCCGGAGCCCAAGACCACCGGAGCGACTCCCTTGAAGGTGGTGTAGTACGCGGTTTCTCGATCCTCGCCGGCGGCCAGGGCCTCCTGATAGCGGCCGACGAGGAAGATGCCGTAATCGGTGCCCGCGGCGATCGCCAGCATGGTGAGGATGTTGGCGGCGAACGTGGTGAGACCGAATGCGTTGTTATAGGCCAGAACCGCGACGACCCCTCGTGCGCAGGCCAGCGCCACGAAGGTCATGAACAGCTGCACCAGCGTGGTGGCGATGGACCGGTAGACCAGCAGCAGCATGATCGCGATCGCGCCCAGGGTGAACAGGGTGATCTTGGCCAGGCTGGCGTTGCCGATGATGTGCATGTCGTCGGAGAGCGCCGCGGGGCCGGTGACGTAGGCCTTCACCCCGGGCGGGGCCTTGTTCTCCTCGATGACCTTGCGGACCGCGTCCACGGAGTCGTTGGCCAGCGTGGTGCCCTGGTTCCCGGCCAGGTTCACCTGGACGTAGGCGGCCTTGGCATCGGCGCTCTGCGCGCCGGCCGCGGTCAACCGGTCACCCCAGAAGTCCTGAATGTGCTGGATGTGCCTGGGGTCCCCGCGGAGCTGTCGAATCAGCTTGTCGTAGTACTGATGCGCGTCGGGGCCCAGCGGTTGCTGGCCCTCCAGCACGATCATCACGGTGCTGTTGGAGTCGAACTCGTGGAAGTTGTGGCCCAGGCGCATCATCGCCTTCATCGACGGGGCGTCCAGGGGCGTCATCGGCGCCGAATGCGCCTCGCCGACGACCTCCAGGGTCGGAACCGCGACGTTGACCAGGACGGTGATGGCCACCCAGATCAGGATGATCGGGATCGCGAAGATGCGGATGGCGTGGGGGAGGTAGGGCCAGTGGCCGCGGCGCGCCTTGGCGTCCTGGGTGCTGATCGGGCCGGTGTCCGCGGCGCTCAGGTCGGGCGTCCGGTCGGATTTGTTGCGGATGCCGGTCATGCGGACTTCACCAGGCAGAAGGTCTGGGCGTTATGGCCGTCGGAATTCTGGTGGTCGCGAACCACACCGTCCACGGTGATCTTGCAGTCGATCCGGCTGCCGTCGCTTTGCGCCATGATGTTGGCGCTGACCGAGGGCAGCGTGGTGGAGATGGTGGTGGTCCACGGCAGCGGCGCGTTGTTCACCTGGTGCGTGTTGGCGTCCGCGTCCCAGTAGTTGATATTCGCGGTGGCTCCGGGCGGGCCGGAGATTTCGTAGACGACGACCTTCGGATTGAATTGCACGATCTCGATCCCCTTGCCCGCGTTCGCGTTGAGGTCTTCCGAGCCGAATATCTTGTGCAGCCGCGACACCACCAGGGCCGAGACGGCCAGGACCACAACGAGCACCAGGGGAATCCACCCCCGCCTGGCCGCACGGGCTACGGAAGCCGAAACGCGATTCGCCACGAACTCACCGCCTTTCGCTCGCCACCATCGGCCTCAAGCAAGTCGCACGTCGTCGCCGGCGACGCCCTGCCAACGGAAACATTTGCTCGGCTAAGAACTCTAAACCTTAGTGCACGTCGGCGTTCCTCCGGGGCCGCCGATGTGGCATACGCCATACCCTCACGTCGCGAAGCGGCCGGTCACCGGCGGCAGGTCGGCCAGCGTGACGATCCCGGGCCGCGCGGCGACCACGGCCGGCACCGCGTTGGTCACCGGCATCGCGGTGTAGATCATCCCCAGTCCCATGAACCCCGGCTCGGTCCAGTCCTTCGGCGGCAGGCAGTGCAGCACGGTCCGCATGTTGGGCAGGCCGAACACCTGGATCACGTGCCCGTGCTCGAGGGGCTTGGGCGGGTCGACGTGGCTGCCCATCGTCCAGTTGAACCCGACGCTGACGACGTTGCGGTCGCCGACCCAGCCGCGGTGGTAGCCGTACACGCCGCCGACCGTCCCGGCAGGAATCTTCATGAACCCCAGGTCGGAGTCGGCGGTGGCCGCGGTGAACTCGACGTCGAAGGTCATCCGGTCCAGCTTCGCGCCGATGGCATCGGCCATCATCGCCGCCGACTCGGCGAAGACCTCGCTTTCCCGTCGCACGTTCTCCGCGAGCCCCGGCGTGTCGGGGTCCTGCGAAAAGCCCATCGCGGTCTGGGTTTCCGCCGATTCGTAGGTCGAGCAGTCCACCGATTCGGTGATGCGGATCTCGTCGACGCGCTCGCAGGAGGCGGACAGCACCATGCCGACCATGTTCGTCATCCCCGGGTGCGCCCCGCTGCCGAAGATCGTCGAGTTGCCCCGCTCGCAGGCGTCCAGGATGCGCTTGCGGTCCTCGGGCGACTGCTTGCCGCCGGTGATCCAGGCGGCCGAGGTGCACACGTTGACCCCCGACTCCAGCAGGCGTACCAACTCGTCGACGCTGGGCCACAGCGGGTTGTAGCAACACGCGTCGGCGCCCAGGGCGAGCAGCGCGTCGACGTCGTTGGTGGCTCGCACGCCGGTCGGTTCCGGCCAGCCCGACAGCTCGGCGGCGTCGACGCCGACCTTGTCCGGCCCGTGCGCGTACACCCCGACCAGCTGCATGTCGGGCCGCCCGATGATGGCGTGCAGCGAGCGCCGGCCGATGTTGCCGGTGGTCCACTGGATCACCCGAAACGGACGGTCTGTGCTGGTCGGGCTGGTGGCGGCGGTCATCGGGGCTCCTTTGCCGGTGTGCGTCGACTCATTATGTTCAACCCGGCCCCGGCGCGCGCGAGCCGGGCATCCCATGGCTCGTCGCGCCGGTGACCCCGCGTGCAGCGGGACCCGCTAAGCGTCCAAGCGGGTGAACTGGTCCCGGCGGTACTGCTCGGCGCAGGCGGCGCGGCGGATCTTGCCGCTCGTCGTGGTGGGAATCGTGCCGGGGGACACGAAGACGAGGTCGCCGACGTTGAGGCCGTGGGCGTTGGAGATCGCGGAGGTCACGTCGCTCTTCACCGAGGTCAGCCAGTGGCGGGCCTCCTCGTCGGAGTCGCCACGCTTCTTCAGCTCGATCACGGTGACCAGCTTCTCGGTGCTGTTCACCGGAACCGATATCGCCGCGACCCGACCGCGCGTGATCTCCTGCACGGTGGCCTCGATGTCCTCGGGATAGTGGTTGCTTCCGCGGATGATCAGCATGTCCTTCATGCGGCCGACGATGAACAGCTCACCGGAGGAGATGAAACCCAGGTCGCCGGTCCGCAGCCAGGGACCGGCGGGCGTGCCGGGCGAGGGGTCGACGAGCGTCGCCCCGAAGCAGCGCTGCTCTGCCGGGGGTTTCTGCCAATAGCCCTCCGCGACGTTGTCGCCGTGCACCCAGATCTCGCCGACCACGTCCTGCGGGCACTCGCGATTCGTCTCACCGTCGACGATCCGCAGCGCGGGTGATTGCGGCACTCTGTATCTGACCAGCGCCGCACCGGCACCGGCCGCGCACCGCGCAACCCGGCCCGCGCCCAGCTCCCCGACGTCGAAGTGAACCGCCGGCGACGACTCACTCCACGTGCCGGTCGCCACGAACACCGTCGCCTCCGCCAATCCGTACGACGGACGCATCATGTGGTCTTGAAAATTGAAGTGGGCGAAGCGATCGACGAAGCGCTGCAAGGTGGCCGGCTCGACGCGCTCGGCGCCGCTGATGATGCCCAGCACGCCGCCGAGGTCGAGCCCGGCCAGGTCGCTGTCGCTGGTCTTGCGGGCGGCCAGGTCGAAGGCGAAGTTGGGTGCCGACGAGAAGGCATTCGGATTCTCGGCCAGGGAGCGCACCCACCGGGCCGGTGACTCCAAGAACGACACCGGGCTCGTCAACTCCGCCCGGTAGCCGCCGAGGATCGGCGCGCAGACGCCCAGCACCAGACCCATGTCGTGGTAGAAGGGCAACCACGACACCAGCGTGGTATTCGGCGGCGCCTTGGAGTCGGCGAACAGGCTGCGCATCAGCTGCTCGAAATTCGCCGTGACGTTGCGGTGCGACATCATCACGCCGGTCGGCACCCGGGTCGAACCCGAGCTGTACTGCAGATACGCGACGCTGGGCAATCCGGTTGTCGGAAGGCTCGTTCCGCTGCCCGCGTCGGTGTCCAGCGCGTCGATCGCGACGATCTTCGGGGCGGTGTCCAAGCGGGACTGGTCGATGTAGTCGCCGATGTCTTCGGCGGCCGCGGACGTGGTGAGCACGACGGCGGGCGATGTGTCGGCGAAGACGCCACCCACCCGCTCGAAGCTCGCGCCGCGGTGCGGCATCGGCAGCGGGACCGCGATGAGCCCGGCCTGCATCGCACCCAGGAACGCCAGGATGTAGTCGAGTCCCTGCGGGGCCAGGATCACCGCCCTGTCGCCGACGGACCCGTGCAGGAGGATCTCGCGCGCAACAACCATCGTCCGCCGGGACACCTGCGACCACGTGAGGCTTTCCCGGACACCCGCCCAGTCCTTCTCGTAGTCGGTGAAGGTGAACGCTATGTCGTTGGGCCGCAGGCTGGCTCGTCCATGCAGCAGCGAGAGGATGGATGACTGGGACATGGGCGGGCCCTCAGTCTTTGCCGAAGTGGGACAGCACGGACGTGGCGCCGCTGAGGATCTGCGAGAGCGGGTCGGCGCCGCCGCCGAATGTCGCCTGGTTGGCCGGGGCGGTGACCTCCGCGGGGTCGAAGCCGTGCACGGGGTCGACCTGGACCGGCGCGGTCGCCGGGTCGTCGTTTCGTGCGTAGCCCGCGTTCACCCGCGGGATCAGGATCGCGTCGAGCTTGTCGAGCGTGTCCTCGGGAATCCCGATGTACTTCAGCGGCATGACCAGCGGAAGGTGCTTCTCCGGAACCATGATCGTCGTGTCCCTGGCGCCGCGGGAGTTGATCGTGGTCCTGATGTTCTGCGGCGGCACCATGCTGGGGTTGGTGAAGGCCACCGCGGTGTGGCCCGTGGCGAGGCCCAGGAGGGTGTTGGCCAACGCGAACATGTTGTCCGGCCGGTCGGGGAAGTCCGCGATCGAGTCGTAGGCGGCCACGAATCGGTCGGTGTCGTACTGGCTTTCGGACGGGGCCGGCATCCGGTAGTCGAGGGCGGGCACGACGCTGCCGGGCGGGAACATGGCGGTCAGGAAGCTCTGACCGAACGCATGATGCCCGATGGGGTCGCCGAACGTGGCGAAGTTCAGTGTGCCCGGCGGGGGAGCGGCCGGGTCATTCGCCAGCCGGGCCTGCTCGCCGTCGACCACGAATCCGCCCTCGGACAGGCCGATCGCCGTGCCCGGCCGACCGGTCTTGATCGCCGCGTCGAGGTTGTCCACTCCGACGTCGACCGACTCGCCGACGCTTGGCCCGTCCAGCCCCAGGCCGGGAAAGTTCTCGTCGAACTTGCCGATGCCCGGGAACAGCCGCTCCAGCACATGCCCCTGCACCTGGCCGGCCGGGTAGCGGACGATTTCGCGCTTCTGGCCGGGGAACCATTGGGCCCCCTCCTCGCGAATGTATTCGTCGTAGGGGATGCCGAGAACGTGAGCGCCTCCGAGGGCGAACGCGGTCTGGTCGCCCGGAGCCCCGGGAGTCGGCGGGCCGCCGATGGGCGTGTCGTCGGCCGACGTGGTTCCGGTGCCCAAACACCCTGCGGCACCGACACTTAGCAGCGCAGCAACTCGTGCGAGTAGTTTCTGCATCCCTACCCCTGACCCCTCGGCTTCTCTAGTTTCACATACATATCGGACGTGCGCTAAATATCTCGAGGTTCGGCGCGCCCGATCGGGGACCGCCGTACGCCCGCTCCCGACGGCCACCAGTTCGCGCCCCCGACCAGGGCCGCGATGGCGGGAACGGTGATGGTGCGCACCAGAAAGGTATCCAGCAGAATGCCCACCCCGATCACGAAGCCGCCCTGCACCACGGTGCCGATGCTGGAGAACAACAGCCCGCACATCGAGGCCGCGAAGATCAGGCCCGCCGCGGTGATCACGCCGCCGGTCGAACTCAGCGTGCGCACGATGCCGTAACGCATGCTGTGAGGGGACTCGTCACGCATCCGCGAGACCAGCAGCATGTTGTAGTCGGCCCCCACGGCGACCAGGACCACGAACGCCAGCGGGGGCACGCTCCAATGCAGTTGCTGTCCGAGAATGAACTGAAACACCAGGACGCCGATGCCCACTGCCGACAGGTACGAAACGACCACGGAGGCAACGAGATAAAGCGGCGCGACGATCGCACGCAGCAGCGCGATCAGCGTCAGCAGCACGACGCACAGGGTTACCGCGATGATGAAGCGGATGTCGTGTTCGTAGTAGTCGCGCGTGTCCTTGAGTCCGACCGTGTAGCCCGCCATCGATACCGTGGCGTCGGCCAGGCTGGTGTTGGGCTGGGCCCCGCGGGCGGTCGCGCTGATCACGTTGACCTGATCCATGGCTTCGGTGCTGAACGGGTTGAGTTTGGTCTGTACCAGGTACCGCACCGAGTGACCGTCCGGCGAGATGAAGACCTTGGCGGCCTTCTGGAACTCCTCGAGGTGCAGCAGCTGGGGCGGGATGTTGAAACCGGCCATCGCCGGTTGCGCGGCGTCACGCTTCAGCGACAGCAGGAAGGCCGCTGATTCGCTGAGCCCGGAGCCCAGCTGCTTGACCTGGTCGACGAGTTTGGCCACCGCCTCGGCCACCTGCCGGCTCCCGCCGGCGAATCGGTCCGCGCCGTTCTGCAGGCTGTTCAGGTTCGCCTGCAGGCCACCGGGCTGGTCGATCCCCATGGCGCGCAGCACGGTGGTCAGCTTCGTGACCGCGTTGCGCAGGCGGTCCGTCGAGGCCTTCAGTGCCCGTTTGTCGGGATAGGCCTGCAGCTGATGGGCCAGGTCGTTGATCGCGTCGAGGTCCGTTTGGTCACGGGCGCCGGCCAGCTGCTCGAACGTCCCGCGGGTGGCGCTGCACGACGCGTCGGCGTCGCAGACCGGGTTGCCCTGCAGCGCCGCCAGCACCGGGCCTATCCAGGCGAAAAGGTTCTTGCCGGCGGAGAAGTTCCAGCCCATCGCGTTGCTGAGGGAGTTGACGTGGTCGACGAGCTGGGCCGCGAGGTCGACCTCCCTGACCAGCGTGTCGCCGCTGTACTGGTTTTTCGCCGACGAGAACGCGTTGTCCAGGTCCTGCACACCGGCGGCGAGCTGGTTGACCTGTCCGCGGACCTCTCCGAGGTTGTTCGCCAGCGCTCCGGCCCCGTCGGCCAGGCGGTTGAGGTCGCCCGTGTGGTCGTTGATCAGGTTGGAGCCACTGGCCAGCAGGGTGCCGATGGCGCCCGCCTGATAGGTGGCTCTGAACTGTTCGGGCACGGTGCCGGTGGGACGGGTGATGCCACTGATCGCCGCGATGTTGGGCAGTTGGCTGACCCGGTCCGCCATCTGCTCGAGGTCGGCGAGGGCCCGCGGGGTGCGCAGGTCACGTGGTGACTGGACAAGGATGTATTCCGGAATCGACTGGTTCACCGGGAAATGGTGGTCCAGGGCGGCGTACCCGACGGAGCTCGGCGCGGACGAGGCCAGGGCCTTGCGGTCGTCGTAGTTGTAGCGAACAAGGCCCGCGCAGCTGGCCAGGACGATCAGCACAAGCACACTGGCAACCAGATGGATCTTCGGCCTGCGTACGATTCGGATGCCGGAACGCCGCCAGAACCGCGAGGTCAGCTCCCGCCGCGGCGCCACCCAGCCGCGCGGGCCGGCCAGCACGATAATGGCCGGCAGCAAAGTCAGTGCGGCAAGGAATGCCACGCCGATCCCGATGGCCGACGACACTCCGACCGTTTTGAAGATTCCCATTCGTGCGAAGCCGATGAGAAGGAACGTGATGCCCACGGTGGACGCGGACGCGGCGATCACCTTTCCGATCGAGAGCATCGCCTTCATGATGGCTTCGTCGCAAGCTGCACCGGATCGCAGATAGTCGTGGTAGCGGCTGATGAGAAAGACCGCGTAATCCGTTCCGGCCCCGGCCATGATGGCACTGAGGAAGACGATGGACTGGTTCGAGACGCCCGAGCCGGTCAGCGCGGAGTAGCCGGCCACCATCGCCTGGGCGATCACCAGGGACAACCCGATCGTGACCAGCGGCAGCAGCATGGTGATCGCGCTGCGGTAGACGAGCAGCAGCACGATGAGCACCAGGACGGCGATCGCCAGCTCGATCGGAAGCCGGTCCTGATCGCCCGCGACGGTGAGGTCGGCGACCGTCGCCGCCGGCCCGGTGAGATTCGCCGTCAGCGGGGTTCCCGCGACCTCGCGCTTGACGATTTCGCTGATGCGGTTGAAAGCGGCATAGGCGCGCGGAGTGCCGATTTCGCCCGCCACGCCGACCGGCAGCACCCAAGCCTTACGGTCCTTGCTGGTCAGGATCGATCGAAGGGGCGGCGTGCTGACGAAATCCTGCAACATCACGACGTCTTGCCTGTCCGCGCGCAGGGCGTCCACCAGTTTGCGGTAGGCGTCCTCGTCCGCGGGGCCCAGGCCTTTGTCGTCCGTCAGGACCACCAACAAGAGGTCTTGTGAACCCGACTCGTGGAACGCCTCGGTCATCTTCCGGGCCGCGACGCTCGAGGGTGCGTCGCTGGGCAGGATGGCCAGGGGATGCTTCTGGGCCATCTCGCTCAGGGACGGAAATGTCAGCGGCAGGGCGACCGCGATCGCCAGCCAGAGCCCTATGACGACCCAGGGTCGCCGCACCACGAAACCGGCTACCCGTCGCATCTGGCCCTCACTCCCGGTCGGCGCGGCAGCGAGCGCTGGCCGGCGACACCGGCCGACGCATCATGCGAATTACGCGGTTTCATCTGAGCCATCGAATGAGCCATCGAACTGATTTCACGCTACGCGACGCGTCCCCAATGCCCGCTGCCGGCGACGCGCGAGCACACGGACTTCATCGCCTCCATGTAGCGAATTACCGACTTCTGGGCGACCGGATTGTCGGGATACATGATCGCCATTACCGTTCCCTCCCCGTACCGAAAGACATAGATGGTCAGTTGATAGGAAAAGCGGCCGTCGGAGTGGATGCCGATATTGTTCGCATAACCGAGGTCGGCGGCCGCAAGAACGGCGTTGAGTGGGGCGGCGCCCCCGTGGAGGAAGTTCGACACCGGGAAGTTCGGCTGCGGCCAATTCAGCCACGGCGCCAATTCCAGCACCCGGTAATAAGGCACCCTGGCCAGGTGCAGGCCGGAGTCGAAAGAGGTCTGCGCGGCCCATGCGGCGTCGCTGAAAGAGGCCGCGGCTATTGGCACGGTGATCGGCACCAGGCCGGTGAACCAACCCTGCGTCATGAAGTTGTCCGACGTCCGGCGCGTGTCCCTCGGAGTCAGGCCGTAATAGGTGAGAGCCCCCGTGAACTCGTGTTCCACCAGGGCGATGCAGGCGAACAGGCCGCCGATGAAGCGGGCGCCCACGCCGGTGCAGGCCGACTCGAACCGCTCAGTCTGTTCTCTGCCCATCAGCAGTTCGGAGACCATGGCACTGTTGCTCGGCTCCAGCGGATTACCCAGCGGCAGCGGGAACTCCGGAAAGCCGCCATTGTTGTTCTCGGCGAACTCAATCCATTCGCGCACCTCGGGTGAATCGACGGTCAGCGTCGAGGTGTATTGGCGCTCGCGGGCGCAGAACTCGTCGAAGCTGCCGGCATCGGGAAGCACAAGCGGTTCACCGCCCCCGCTCATTGACGCGTACATTCCGTTGGCTTCCAGCATCGTCGTCCCGATCAATGTGGCGTCTCCGTGCACATGATCGATAGCGGCAAAGAAAGTGAAGTGACTCTCGCTCTGCGAAATCCCGAAGGTGAAGCAACCCCATTCCAGCGGGTTCGGAACGGCCACGACGTGGGCGCGCAGTTGGTCGACCGTCATCCGCCCGTGGTCGACCGGGGCGAACTCCATGTCCGCGGGATCGCTGATCGTATGCCGCACGAACTCTCCGTCGGCGGTGTGGTCGAACCAGCTGCGGAACGTGTCGTGCCGGCGCAGATAGGTGTTGACGGCGTGATTCATGGCGGCGATGTCGCACTGGCCCGGGACTTCGCAGGTCGCGATGATCTGCCTGGAAAAGTCCAGACCCGCGGCGGCCCGTTCGCGGTAGTTGCGAAGGTGTTGGCCCTGCATGTAGCTGACCGGCACCGAACTCACCGGCGCCTGCCGGGCCTTCTCGGCCGAAGCGGTCGTCGGGTGCCAGGAGATGACCACGCCCGGGCTCGGCGTCCAATCATCGAGTGAACCGATCGTAATCTTGCCGATTTGCAATATCTTCTCCCGGTTTTGCATCGATTGCCCACGTCGTCTCGGGCTGCGCACTCCGGTCCGCTCCGCCGGCGCGACCGTGGCGAGAACAAGATAACCCGTGCGGCGTGTGACGTCGGGGATATGGGCGGATGCGCCCGACGTGGCCGGCGATCGCCGGGCGCGGCGCGCCGAAGGTAGCGTGGTTGTAAATCTAGCTGCCCGTTGACGATTATGCTGCGCAAGAGCGCTGGCATGTGTACATTTCCCACGTCGGTTGCTGGACGGCAGTACAACAGGGGGTTCCACACCAGGCGCCGTCCGTGGTGTGTGATGGAGCGGCGCTTGGCGTGTTCGGAGTCGCGATGGCCCCGGAGCCGGGGGCGGCCCGAGGGCATCGGATTGCACCGGCCGAGGCGAGGAGGACATTGGCATGGCATCCGTCGAAAATTTGATGGAGCCGGCATCGGGGTTTGCGATCGTGGGTTACGCGGCGCGCTTTCCGGGTGCCGCCGACGCGGACGAATTCTGGGAGGTGCTGCGCGAAGGCCGGGACGCGGTGTCGGAGGTGCCCCAGGACCGTTGGGACGCCGACGAATTCTTCGACCCGGATCCCGAGGCTCCCGGGAAGGTTGTGACCCGCCGGGCGGGATTCGTCGACGACGTCACGGGGTTCGATGCGCCCTTCTTCGGCATGTCGGCGCGTGAGGTGAATTCGCTTGACCCACAGCACCGGTTGTTGCTGGAGACGGCGTGGCGGGCGGTCGAGCACTCCGGTACCGCGCCAACGGCTTTGGCCGACACCAACACGGGTGTCTTCGTCGGTTTGGCCACCCACGACTTCCTGGGAATGGCATCCGATGAGCTGACGTATGCCGAGATCGAGCCATACATGGCGATCGGGACGTCGTCCGCCGCGGCGGCGGGCCGGATCAGCCACCGGTTGGGACTGCAGGGCCCCGCCGTCGCCGTCGACACCGCGTGCAGCTCGTCGCTGGTGGCGATCCATCAGGCGTGCCAAGCACTTCGCTTGGGCGAGTGCGATCTCGCGCTGGCCGGCGGCGCGAACGTGTTGCTCACGCCCGCAACCATGATCACGTTCTCCCACGCGCACATGCTTGCGCCCGACGGCCGGTGCAAGACGTTCGACGCGGCCGCGGACGGTTACGTGCGCGGCGAGGGTTGCGGCGTCATCGTGATCAAGCGCCTCGAGGACGCGATCCGCGACGGCGACCGGATCCGGGCCGTGATCCGGGGCAGTGCGGTCAACCAGGACGGCGCATCGGGCGGCCTGACGGTGCCGAACGGCGTTGCACAGCAACGGGTTATCGCAGCGGCGCTGAAGCGCGCCGGGGTCGAGCCCAGCGACGTCGGCTACCTCGAGGCACATGGGACGGGGACGTCGCTGGGCGATCCGATCGAGGCTCAGGCCGCGGGCGCGGTGCTGGGCGTCGGGCGCGAGGCGGACCGGCCGCTGCTCATCGGGTCGGTGAAGACGAACATCGGGCACCTGGAAGCGGCCGCGGGGATCGCTGGTGTCATCAAGGTCATCCTGTCGCTCGAGCACGAGTTGTTGCCGCAGCATTTGCACTTTCGCGAGCCGTCGCCCCACATTCCGTGGGACCGCCTTGCGGTGCAGGTGGTGCAGGAGCCCACCAGTTGGGAACGCAACGGTCGGCGACGCATCGCGGGAGTCAGCTCGTTCGGGTTCGCCGGAACCAACGCTCACGTCGTTCTCGAGGAAGCGCCGGACGAGGGCGTGGTCGCCGTCGCGCCGGGTCCGGACGCTACGCCCGGCGACCCGCGGTTGCGCGTGCTGCCGCTCTCGGCGCGCACCCCCGAGGCGCTGATGCAGGTCGCCGACCAGTACCGCACCTGGTTGCGCGCGCACCCGGAGGCGTCCCTGGCGGACGTGTGCGCCACCGCCGGCGTGGCCCGCGCCCACTTCGAGCACCGGGCCGCGCTGGTCGTCAACTCCCGGGAGTCGGCCAGTGAGCTGCTCGGCGCGCTCGCAGACGACCGCCCGGCCCCCGGGCTGGTGCGCGGCGTGTCCGACAGAACGCCGAAGACGGCGTGGCTGTTCACCGGCCAGGGCAGCCAGTACGCGGGCATGGCGCGGGAGCTGTTCGAGACCGAGCCGGTGTTCGCCGAGACCATGAGCCGGTGCGCGGCGGCGGTCGCCGAGGTGCTGGAAAAGCCGCTGCTGGATGTCATTTTCGATCCCGACGGTGACGACACGCTGCGGCAGACCGCCTACGCCCAGCCCGCCCTGTTCGCCGTCGAGATGGGCTTGGCCCGGCTCTGGCAATCGTGGGGTTTCGAGCCCGACGTGGTGATCGGCCACAGCGTGGGCCAGTACACGGCGGCCTGCGTCGCCGGTGTGTTCGGCCTCGAGGACGGGGCCTTGTTGCTCGCCGAGCGTGGCCGGCTGTTCGGCAGCCTGCCCGCCGGCGGGCGGATGGTCGCGGTGTTCGCCGCCGCCGAGCGGGTGGAGAGCCTGACCGACGAATTCCCGAACCTGTCGGTGGCCGCCTACAACGGCGCCAACACCGTGCTGTCGGGGCCCGCGGACGACCTCGAGCGCGCGGTGGCCCTGCTGGAGGGCGACGGCGTGCGCTGCGACTGGCTGGAAACCAGCCACGCGTTCCACTCGGCGCTGCTGGACCCGATTCTCGACGAGTTCGAGTCGTATGCGAACCGGTTCGAATTCAGCCTGCCGCAACGGATTTTGGTCTGCAACCGCACCGGCGCGGCCCTCGGCAGGAGCGTGAAAATCGACGGCGCCTACTGGCGCCGCCACGCGCGCCAGCCCGTCGAGTTCGCCAAGAGCGTGCGCACGCTGGCCGACCTGAGTTGCAAGGTGCTGCTCGAGGTCGGCCCGCAGCCGGTGCTCACCGCCGCCGCCATGCGGGCGTGGCCGGATCCGGCGACGGCGCCGCGGGCGATCGCGTCGCTGCGCCGCAACATCGCCGACCACCGCCAGATCATCGAGGCCGTCGCCGACGCGTACGTGCTGGGCCACCTGCCCGACTTCGGCGCCATCACCGGGCCGGCGCGCAAGCTCGACCTGCCGACCTATCCGTTCCAGCATCGCCAGTACTGGTACACCGAGAAGCGGGTCCCGCCGACCAATTCCGTGCGGACCGAAGCCGCCCGGCTTCTCGAGGACGGCCGGATAGACGACCTCGCCGCGCTGCTCGACGGCGAGAGCGGCAATCGACAGACCGTTGATGTGCTGACAAAGCTTGCCGCCCAATTCAATTCCAAACACAACACCAGGTCGACCGCGGACGTCCGCTACGAGATCAGCTGGAAGCGATCCCGTGCCGGGGAGTCGGGCGCCGAGGCCTCCGACGGTGAGTCCGCGTGGCTCATCGTCGGCGACGACGCTGAGGCGATTCGGCCCTTGACCGACGCGCTGGCCGCGCGCGGGCACCGGCACAGTGTGCTCGGGTTGCCGACATCCGACGAGGACGAGCAACGGCTCGAGGCGGCGTTGCGCGCCGCCGCCGACGACGACCCGGCGCTGCGCATCCTGCACGTCGCGGCGCTGGACTGCGGGACCGCACCCTCGGCCGACTCGCTTGCGCGGATGCAAAAGCACGTCCTGGGTGGAACGCGGCGGCTCTTTTGCGCCGCGGCCGCCGCCGGGTCGCGCGCACCCATCTGGCTGGTGACCCGCGGAGCCCAACGCGTCACCGACGCGGACGACGTGTCGGCGGTGCAGTCGTGCCTGTGGGGCTTCGGCCGGGCCGCCTCGCTGGAGCATCCACAGGTCTGGGGCGGCCTGGCGGACCTGGACGAAGGCGCCGCCGCCGAATGGTCGGCCTTGATCGACCACGTGATGTCCGCGTCGCGCGACCACGCCCCCAGAGAAGACCAGGTTGCGCTGCGTGATCAGGCGGTCCACGTGCCCCGGCTGGTTCGCCGCCCCCGGCTGCCGGCGGCTGCGACGCCGGCATTGCGCAGCGACGCAACGTATCTGGTGACCGGTGGGCTCGGCGGGGTCGGCCTGGAGATCGCCGGATACCTGGCCGCGCACGGCGCGCGCCATCTGGTGCTGACCAGCCGGCGCTCGCCCGGCGAGGCCGCGCAACGGCGCATCGACGCGTTGCGTGAAAAGCACGGCTGCGAGGTCCGGGTGGTGACGGCCGACGTCGCCGACGCGCTCGAGGTCGCCCGCCTGCTGGACACCGTGCGGACCGACATGCCGGCGCTGGCCGGTGTCGTGCACGCCGCGGGCGAGATCGGCACCACACCGCTGCGCAACCTCGACGACGCCGAAGTAGATCGGGTGTTCGCCGGAAAGGTCTGGGGCGCCTGGAATCTGAGCGAAGCAGTCGCGGACACGCAGCTGGACTTCTTCCTCAGCACCTCCTCGATCGCCTCGGTTTGGGGCGGATTCGGTCAGACCGCCTACGGTGCGGCCAACGCCTTCCTCGACGGGCTGGCGTGGCGCCGGCGCAAGCGCGGTGCCGCCGGCTCGAGCGTCAATTTCGGGCCCTGGTCGGCGGGCATGGCCGACGAGGACGCCCGCGCGCGCCTGGCCGCGCGCGGAGTCCGGACGTTGTCGCCCGCCGACGCCCTGGCGGGAATGGCCGATCTGCTGTCGCCGGGGCCCGATCCGGGTCCGGCACACGGCGTCGTGGCCCGAATCGACTGGGCCCGCTTCCTGCCGCTCTACCAGCAAGCGGGCAAGCGGGCGTTCCTGGCGGAGATGCAGCACGAGGTGCCCGATTTCGCGCCGGCGCCGGCGCCGGCCGGCAAGACTCAACTGGTTGAGCAGCTCACCCTTGCTCCCGTGCAGCGACGCAGGAAGCTGGTGGTCGACTACCTGCGCGAGGCGGTGGCGGAGGTGACGCGGGTCGACGCAGGGGAAATCCGCGAGGACGCCGGCTTCTTCGATCTCGGTATGGATTCACTCATGGCCATCGAACTGCGGCAACGCATCGAGCGGGGCGTGGGCAAGGAAATTCCCGCGACCCTGGCGATGGACTATCCGCGCCTGTCCGATGTCGCCGACTACCTGCTGGGCGATGTGCTCGGCCTCAACGAGCAGGCGTCCGCCGACTCGGGACGCCGTCAGGCGGCGGCGACGACTCGCACGGACGAGCCCATCGCGATCGTCGCGGTCTCGTGCCGCTTCCCCGGTGCGCCCGACCCGGAAGCCTTCTGGGAGGTGCTGTCCGGCGGTGTCGACGCGATCCGGGAGGTCCCCGAGGACCGATTCGACATCGACGAGTTCTACGACCCCGACCCGGAGGCCCCGGGCAAGATCTACAGCCGTTTCGGTGGATTCCTCGACGGCATCGACGGATTCGATCCGGAGTTCTTCGGCATCTCCCCACGCGAGGCGGTGTGGATCGAACCGCAGCAACGGCTGATGCTCGAAACCGCCTGGGAGGGGCTGGAACGCGCCGGCTACTCCCCGGCCGGGCTGCGGGGCAGCCGGACCGGCATCTTCGTCGGGGTCGGCGCCAACGAGTACTCCCATCTGCTGTCATCCGAGTCGGTCGACAAGATCGAGCCGCACTTCATCACCGGCAATGCCCTCAACGCCATCTCGGGCCGGGTCGCGTTCGCGCTCGGCCTCGAAGGCCCCGCGGTGGCCGTCGACACCGCGTGCAGCTCGTCGCTGGTGGCCGTCCACCAGGCCTGCCAGGCCTTGCATTCCGGGGATTGCGACATGGCGCTGGCCGGCGGGGTGAACGTGTTGCTGAGCCCGGTGACCATCATCGCCGCGTCGCGGGCCAGGATGCTGTCGCCCGTCGGGCGATGCAAGACGTTCGATGCTTCCGCCGACGGCTACGTGCGCAGTGAGGGCTGCGGGATCCTGGTGCTCAAGAGGCTCAGCGACGCGGAGCGTGACGGCGACCGGGTGTGCGCGGTGATCCCGGCCAGCGCGGTCAACCAGGACGGCGCGTCCAGTGGTCTGACGGTGCCCAACGGCGGTGCGCAGCAACGGCTTATCGCCACGGCGCTGGCCCGCGCCGGCCTGGCCGGCCCCGACGTCGACTACCTGGAGGCCCATGGCACCGGCACCCCGCTGGGTGACCCGATCGAGGTGCAGGCGGCCGGGGCCGTCTACGGTGCCGACCGTGACGCGGGCCGCCCATTGCTGATGGGATCGGTGAAGACCAACATCGGCCACCTTGAGGCCGCATCGGGGGTGGCCGGCCTGATCAAGGTCGTGTTGTCCTTGCAGCACGAAATGCTGCCTCAGAGCTTGCATTTCGAGAAGCCATCACCGCACATTCCGTGGGACGCGCTGCCGGTGCGGGTCGTGGACAAGGCGACCCCCTGGCAGGCCAACGGGAAACCGCGACGCGCCGGCATCAGTTCCTTCGGATTCACCGGCACCAACGCCCACGTGCTGATCGAGGAGGCGCCCGCGCCGTCGCCGAACCCGGATGAGTACTCGACGGGTGACATCCTCGACGACGTCACCGTGGCCACGGAGTCGGACTCCCGGGACGAGGCGGTCGGTGTGCTGGCGCTGTCCGCCCGGTCACCCGAGGCGCTGATGGCATTGGCGCGGCGGTACGAGGAGTGGTTGAACACCCACCCGAAGGTCGACGTCGCCGACGTGTGCTTCACGGCCGGGACGGGACGTTCGCATTTCGAGCACCGGGCCGCGCTGGTCGTGGATTCGGTTCAGAGCGCACGCGAGCTGCTGGCGGAGCTGGCCGAGAACCGTACGCGGCCGGGGGTGACGCGCGGTGAGTGCGCGGATCCGCCGACGACGGCGTGGTTGTTCACCGGGCAGGGCAGCCAGTACCCGGGGATGGCGCGCGAATTGTTCGACGCCGAGCCGATTTTCGCGGACACAGTGACACGCTGCGCGGAGGCGGTCAGCGAGATGCTGTCACGCCCGCTGCTGGACGTGCTGTTCGCAACGGACCGCGACACCGGCGGCGAGGCCGGAGAGAGGTTGCGGCACACTTCGTTCGCGCAACCCGCGCTGTTCGCCGTCGAGATGGGCCTGGCCCGCCTGTGGCAGTCCCGGGGCGTCGAGCCCGACGTAGTGCTGGGCCACAGCGTCGGCCAGTACGCGGCGGCGTGCGTGGCCGGGGTGTTCAGCCTCGAGGATGGAGCCCGGCTCATGGCCGAGCGCGGCCGGCTGTTCGGCAGCCTGCCCGCGGGCGGGCGGATGGTGGCGGTGTTCGCCGACGCCAAATACGTCGAGGAGATCGCCAACGAGTTCGCCCTGGTCTCGGTCGCCGCCTACAACGGTCCCAACACGGTGCTGTCGGGTCCCGGCCCGGACCTGGAACAGATCGTCGCGCGGTGCGGCGGCGACGGGATCCGGTGCAGCTGGCTGGAAACCAGCCACGCCTTCCACTCGGAACTGCTGGAGCCGGTGCTCGGTGAATTCGAGTCGTACGCGGCACGGATGCGGTTCGCCGTGCCGACGCTGCCGCTGGTCTGCAACCGCACCGGGGCGGTGCTCACCGCGGAAACCTCGCTGGACGCCCAATATTGGCGCCGGCATTCCCGCCAGCCGGTGCAGTTCGCCGAGAGCGTGCGCACCGTGGCGCAACTCGGATGCTCGGTGTTGATGGAGATCGGCCCCCAACCGGTCTTGACCGGTGCCGCGGTGCAGGTCTGGCCGGAACACCTGGCCGCCCCGCGCGCTATCGTCTCCCTGCGCAAGGGCGTCGGTGACCGCCGCCAGATCGCCGAGGCGATCGCCGGGGCCTACGTCAGCGGCCATCGTGTGAGGTTCGCCGCGCTGCATCGCGAGCCGCACCGCAGGCTGGAACTGCCCACGTACCCGTTCGAGCGGCGCCGGTTCTGGCCAAAGTCTTCGGGGATCGCCGTGGACGGCCCATCAGTGTCCGGGATCCTGGGCAGTGCAAAAGATCTCGCGTCCGGCGACTCCGTCTACACCAGTCGGCTGTCGGTCAAATCGCAGCCGTGGCTGTCCGATCACGTGATCTATGGCACCGTCGTGGTTCCCGGGGCGACCTATGCGGCAATGGCCCTGGCCGCCGTCGGCTCGCCGGCGCGGGTCAAGGACGTCTTCTTCTACGAGCCGATCATCCTGCCCGAGAGAAGCTCTCGCGAGGTGCAGCTGACGTTGCATCCACTCGAGGACAACTCCGACGGCCAAAGCGCGAAGTTCCAGGTGCACAGCCGCCCGTACGGCGTGCGTGACGCCGAATGGTCGCTCAACGCCGACGGCACGCTGATTGCCGGTGCCGCCGGGCTCGCCGGTGCCGAGGCCCGTCCGGACGGCCAGGAGGCCGAACCTATCGAGGCGGCGATCGAGCGGATGGAGCGGATGCGTCCCCAGGAGCTTTTTGAGACCTTCGCCGACATGGAGCTGGCGTGGGGCCCCAACTGGTCCGGCTCGCTGAAGTCGCTGTGGCTCGGTGAGGGGGAGGCGATCGGCGACATCACCGTCGGCGAGGAACTCGCCGAACATCTCGGCACCGAACCGATGCATCCGGTGCTGATGGACCTGTGCACCGGGGTTGCCTTCCCGGCGTTCCCGGCGCTTCGCGCGGCCGAACAGGGTGTCAACGACCTGTTCCTGCCGTTGCGCTACGGGCAGGTGATGCTGCGCGAGAAGATGCCTCGCCGGTTCTACTGCCGCGCAACGTGGCACACCAGCGGTCTCGACAGCGAAACCCAGGTCTTCGACCTCGATTTCGTCGGGCGCGACGGCCACCACCTCGGCGGGATTCGTGAGTTCACGGTCAAACGCGCGCCCCGCGAGGCGTTGCTGCGCGGGCTCGGCGGCGACGCCACCCGGTTGATGTACACCCTGGGGTGGCACGAGGTGCCGCTGCCGCCACGTGGCGACACCGAGGACGCCGGACACGCGCCCGGCACCTGGCTGATCGCCGGGTTCGACGAACTGGCGGCCGAGATGCCGGGCTGCGTCCCGTTCGACCGGACCGCAGATTCCGGGCTCCTGGGTCAGGTGCTGACGCAGGCCGACGAGCGCGGCATGCCGTTCTCCGGCATCGTCTGGCGCAGCGCCGGCCCGCGCGGAGAGGAATCGAGCACCGAATCGGTCGCTCGGCTGGAGACCGAGATCGCCAACCTGCTCAGCGCCGTGCACACGCTGCAGGCCGACGGGGGAGCCCGGCTTCCCAACGGACTGTGGATCGTCACGCAGCGGGCTGTGGTAACGGAATCCGGCGAACCGGTCGACCCGGTGCAGTCCGCGCTCTGGGGGCTCGGGCGCACCATCGTCAACGAGGAGCCGGCGCTGCGCGCCAGGCTGGTCGACTACGACGGCTCGGCGGGTGCGGCGCACGCACTGGCCGGTCTTCTCGGCCTCCCGGCCCCTGCCCTCGACGAACCCGAACTCGCTCTGCGGCAAGGGAAGTTCCTGGCGTCGCGGCTGCTGCCGTGGGCGCGCAGCGGTCATCTGACGGTGCCGCGGGCAACCGACTATGTGCTGGCGCCCACCGAGCGCGGCGCCATCGACAACCTGCGCTTGACCGACACCCAAGTGCTCCCACCGGACGACGGCTACGTGCAGGTCCGGGTCGAGGCCGCGGGACTGAACTTCCGGGACGTGCTCAACGTGCTGGGGCTCTACCCGGGCGATCCCGGTCCGATCGGCGGTGACTTCGCCGGGGTCGTCACCGAATTGGGCGGCGGCGTTACCGGCCTCGAGGTCGGTCAACGCGTCTACGGCTTCATGCAGGGCGCGTTCTCCAGCCGGTTCAACGTCCCGGTGCAGCTGCTGGCGCCGCTGCCCGACTGGCTGGACTCGGTGGCCGCGGCCACCATTCCCGCTGCGGCACTGACGGTTCGGCTCGCGTTCGACTGGGCCCAACTCAAGCCCGGGGACCGCGTGCTCGTGCACGCCGCCAGCGGTGGCGTCGGGTTGGCCGCGATCCAGATGGCGCAGCAGCACGGCGCGACCGTCTTCGCCACGGCCAGCGTCTACAAGCGCGATGCGCTGCGGAAGCTGGGTGTGAAATACGTCTACGATTCGCGGACAACGGATTTCGCCGACCAGATCCTGGCCGACACCGAGGGTGCCGGCGTCGACGTGGTGCTCAACAGCCTGACCAACGAGGGCTTCGTGGAAGCCACCGTGCGCGCCACCGCCCGCAACGGCCGGTTCGCCGAGATCGCAAAGCGCGACATCTGGACGCACGAGCAGATGGCCGCCGTGCGTCCCGATATCGCCTACGAGATCGTCGCGCTCGACGTCACCACCCTGCAGGATCCCCAGCGCATCAAACGGTTGCTCACCGAGGTGTCCGCCGGGCTGGCCAGCGGGGAATGGACGGCGCTGCCCGCCGAGATCTACCCGCTGACCGAGGCGAAGACGGCGTTCCGGCGGATGCAGCAGGCGAGGCATATCGGCAAGATCGTGCTGCAGATGCCGAACCGGCTACAGCCGCGGGGCGATCGCAGCTACCTGATCACCGGTGGGCTCGGCGCAATCGGCCTGCATACGGCGGCCTACCTGGCCCAGCTGGGTGCCGGTGACATCGTGTTGACCAGCCGGCGCGCGCCCGACGGCCACGCGCAACAAGCGATCGACGACATCGTCGAGCGCTACCACTGCCGCATCCACACGTTCGCCGCCGACGTCGGTGACGAGTCCGAGGTGGCGAAGCTGCTCGAGCGGATCCGCGCCGAGCTGCCGCCGCTGGCAGGGGTGGCGCACCTGGCGGGCGTGCTCGACGACGCGCTGCTGGCCCAGCAGAATCCCGAGCGATTCCGAACCACGCTGGCGCCCAAGGCTTTCGGCGCCGGCCACCTGGACCGGTTGACCAACGGCGACGAGCTCGACTTCTTCATCGTGTCTTCGTCGGTGTCCAGCTTGCTCGGTTCCCCCGGCCAGGCCAACTACTCCACCGCCAATGCGTTGCTCGACGGGCTGGTCGCGCAGCGCAAGGCGCGGGGCTTGCCGGCGACGGGCGTCAACTTCGGCCCCTGGGCGCAGGGGGGCATGGCCTCTTCGGAGGCCGCGCGCGCCAACATCGGCGCGCTGGGGCTGGTTCCACTGGAACCCTCCGCCGCGCTCAGCGCGCTCGCCGAGGTCGTCGCGAACGGAACCGGGCAGGCGACCGTCATCAAGGCGAATTGGGCGCGAGCCGCGAAGATGCTGGGCAATTCGCGTCCGCCGATCCTCGACCTGGTGCTGCCGAGTGCCGCCACGGAGGCGGCCGGGGACAGCGAGTTGCTCCGGCAACTGCAGGAGATTCCGGTGGCGCAGCGCGCCACGTTCGTCACCGAGTTCCTGCAGCGCGAAGTGCAGGGCTTCCTGCGGCTCGCGCAGCCGCCCGCGGCGACCAGCAGGTTCTTGGACCTGGGCACGGATTCACTGATGGCGGTCGAGCTTCGCAACCGGTTGCACAGCCAGTTCGGTGGCGCGTTCACGATCAACGCGACCGCGGTCTTCGACTACCCGACGATCGGCGGGCTGGCCGAGTACCTGGCGGCCCAGCTGCCCGACGCCGGCTCACCGCCGGGCGGCGCGGAGCCGGCCGCCCCGCCGGAGCTCGCCCCGCCGCCGGCGCTCGCCCCGGCGCCGGCCGAGGGGTTCGGCTCGGGCGTCGTACAAGAGTGACGCCGGTCGCCGAGTGCCACACCGGCGTGTCGCTCGGCGCGCGAGGCGCGTCGTCGTCGAACGCCGGCGCGGGTGTCAGCCGCTGATGTCGAAACCGGCGATGACCTTCGTCGGGCGGACCCGCACCACCAGCTCGCCGGGAACGGCGTTGCGCCGGCCGAATTCCTCGGCGCGCTCGGCGCCCATGTATCGGCGGGCGATCCGGGTCGCGATGTCGAGGAGCTCAGGCGAGTCGTCGGTCAGCGAAGCCACCCCTTGCACCTGCACGAACGAATAGGGCGGGTGCGGGTCGTCGACGCAGATCACCACCCGCGAATCACGCGCCAGCGCACGGCCTTTCGGCGTGTCACGGCCGGTGTTGAACACCACCTGGCCGCCGTCGACGATGATCCACACCGGCGTGACCAGTGGACGGCCGTCCGCCGCGAGATATCGAGTTCGGCCATGCGCTACAGCCGGGGCAGATCGTAGTCGCCGAGATGATCGATCAGGTTGTGCAGGTGGTCGCTCGAGGTGCCCAGGGTGTGCTCGATCGCGGTGAGCCGGGCCGCATAGTGGCTGACCGGATATTCGGCGGTGACGCCGATTCCGCCGTGCATCTGGATCGACTCCTGTGCGATGTGCCGTCCCGACCGGCCGATCTGCACCTTGGCGCGCGAGGCGATCAGCGGATCGAGATTGCCGTCGGCGATGGACATCCCGGCGTACAGGCTCATACTGCGCGCCAGCTCCAGCGACACGTACATGTCGGCGGCCCGCTGGGTGAGCGCCTGGAACTTGTTCAGCGTGACGCCGAACTGCTTGCGCGTCTTGAGGTAGTCGGTGGTCAGCCGCAGCGCTTCCTCCATCGCGCCGACGGCTTCGGCGCACAACCCCGACTGGATGCGGATGACGGCGTCGCGGATCGCCCGCGAGGCGTCGGCCGCTTCGCCCAGGGGTTCGGCGGCCGCGCCGTCGAGGTCGACCTGCGCCCCGCGCTGTCCGTCGAAGGTCCGGTACGGCCGGCGGGTGACGGCGCCCGCGTCGACCAGGAACAGCCCGGTTCCGCCACCGGGCAGGGCGGCGCTGACCACCAGCGCGTCGGCGCCGTCACCAGCGAGCACCGGGTTCTTGCGTCCGGTCAGCGTCCACGAATCACCTTGCTGGGCAGCCTCAGTGGTGACGGCCGCGGTCGGGTCGCGCTGCCCAGGCTCCAGGTGGGCGAAGGCCAGCAGCCGCTGGCCGGCCGCGACCTCGTCGAGCTGTTCCTTCTGGGCATCGGTGCCCAGCTCGGCGATCAGCGCTCCCGGTGCGAGCGCGGCGTGCAGGATCGGTTCGGGAGCCAGCCGGCGACCCACCTCCGTGAGCACGACCATGATCTCGAGCTGGCCCGCCTCGTCCGGGTCGAACCCGAGGCCGAGGATCCCGGTGTCGGCGAGCTGACTCCAAACCTCGCGGCTCCAGCCCAGATCGGAGCCGATGACCTTGTTGCGGCTCTCCGGGTCGTAGGTGCGCGACAGCAGCTCGCGGGTGGTGTCGCGCAGCAGGGCCTGCTCGTCGCTCAGCTGAAAGTCCATGCCTGCCTCACAATCCCAGAATGGTGGACGCGATGATGTTGCGCTGCACCTCGCTGCTGCCGCCATAGATCGACGTCTTGCGGTAGTTGAGGTAGTGCGGCGCACTGTGCTGCGCCCAGCCCGGAGACGCGATGTCCTCGCCGTCGGCGGGCAGCGAATCGGGTCCGGCCACCTCGACCAAGAGCTCGGTGGCCACCTGCTGCAGCTGGCTGCCGCGCAGCTTCAGCACCGACGAGGCGGGGTTGGGTTGCCCGCCGGCGGAGTCCGAGACCACTCGCGACTGCGTGAGTTCCAGTGCCAGCAGCTCGTTTTCGGCTTCGGCCAGCCGCGCGGCGAACAGCGGATCGTCGAGCACCCCCGTGGCGGCGGCGTGTCTTTTGACCTCGGCGAGGCGTACCTTGGTGCGGCCCACCCCGGCGATGCCCGTGCGCTCGTTGCCCAGCAGGAACTTCGCGTAGGTCCAGCCCTGGTTCTCTTCTCCGACGAGCTGATTGGCCGGCACGCGGACGTCTTCGAAAAAGACCTCGTTGATCTCGTGGCCGCCGTCGATCGTCTTGATGGGGCGCAGGGTGATGCCTGGTGTCTTCATGTCGAAGAGCAGAAACGAGATCCCGGCCTGGCGCTTGGGCGCCTGCGGGTCGGTGCGCACCAGGCAGAAGATCCAGTCGGCGTACTGGCCGAGCGTCGTCCAGGTCTTCTGCCCGTTCACGACGTAATCGTCGCCGTCGCGGACCGCGCTGGTGCGCAGCGACGCCAGGTCCGAACCGGCTTCCGGCTCGGAGAAGCCCTGGCACCACCAGATGTCGAGGCTGGCCGTCGGCGGCAGGAAGCGTTCTTTCACCTCTTGCGAACCGAATTCGGCGATCACCGGGCCGACCATCTTGGTGTTGAAGTTCAGCGGTTCCGGGACGCACGCCAGTTGCATCTCGTCGGCCCAGATCTGGTGCTGGGTGGGCGTCCAATCCTTGCCGCCCCATTCGACGGGCCAGTTCGGCACCGCAAGGCCGTGCTCGTGCAGGATCTTGTGGCTGGTGACGATGTCGTCGCGGTTGACTTCCGCCGAGCCCCGGCGCACCCGGTCGCGTATCTCCTGGGGGATCTCGGTCGTGTAGATGTTGCGGAGTTCGTCGCGGAACGCGGCTTCCTCCGGGGTGAGCGCGAGTTGCACGGCCGCCTCCTGTCGTCGGGGTGAACGCGGGGCCTGCTCCTAACCGGCTGTCGGGCTCGGGTCGCGCGCTCAGACTTCCATCTTGACCCATCGCCCGTCGGGTCTGTCCACAGCCTCGGATTAATCCACAAGCTCCGGGCCGGGCGGGCCCGGAGCGACCCTGGCGACGGCCGGCGGACCTACGGTCGGCCCATGCGAACAGAACTTCCCGCCGAGCGGTTGCATCGGCGGCTCGGCGCCGAACCGGAGGCCGAACCGGACACCGCTGGGCCGGAGCAGGACGACGATGCGCCCGACGAGGATCAGAACTCGCTGCTGCCGCGGTGGCTCCCCGACGCGTCGGGGAGCGGTGGCTGGGTCGCCAAGCTGCGCGCGGACCCGGGACGCGCCGGGGCGATCGGGCTGGCGATCGTGGCCGCCCTGGCTGTCCTGGTGACCGTCTTCACGCTGATGCGCGACCGGCCCGCCCCGGTGATGTCGGCGAAGCTGCCACCGGTGCAGAAGGCGTCGACGGCAAGCCCGACGCCGTCGGCGGCCCCCGCCGGCGACCGGCCGGTGGTCGTGAGCGTCGTCGGCCTGGTGCACAAGCCCGGCCTGGTCACGCTGACGCCCGGCGCGCGCATCGCCGACGCGCTGCGGGCCGCCGGCGGCGCCGTCGACGGCGCGGACACCATTGGGCTCAACATGGCCCGCCCGCTCGACGACGGCGAGCAGATCGTTGTGGGGTTGGCGCCGGTGTCCGGCCAGCCGACGGCGCTGGGCAGCTCGGTGGCGGCGGGGCCGACGCCGACGTCCAGGCCGCCCTCGCCCGGCTCGGGCAAGCCGAAACCGGGGGCGGCGCTCGACCTGAACACCGCTACCGCCGAGCAGCTGGACGCCCTGCCCGGCGTCGGGCCGGTCACTGCCGCAGCGATTGTGTCGTGGCGGCAGGCCAACGGCAGGTTCACCAGCGTCGATCAGCTCGGCGAGGTCGACGGCATCGGTCCGGCGAGGCTGGACAAGCTGCGTCCGCTGGTTCGCGTCTGATACCCGTGCGCGAGGCCGGATCCGGCGAGTCACCCGTCGACGTTCGCCTGGTGCCCGCCGCGCTGACCTGCTGGCTGGTCACCGCCGCCGGGATCTGGTGGCCGGTCGGCCGTGCGCTGGCGTCGTGCTGCGTGGTGATCGCCGCCGCGGGTGTGCTGGCCGCGCGCGCGGCGCGCCGGCCGGGCCGGGCCGCGTTACGGCCGGTCAGCGTTGGTGTGGTGGCCGTAGGTGTGGTCGGAACGGGTTTCGGGTTCGCGATCGCAATGCGCGCCGACGCGGTAGATCGCCACCCGATCGCCGCGGCGTTCGGGCACACGGCTCCGGTGACGGTCACGCCCGCCGAGAGCGCGGTGCCGCTAGGGAGCGGTCGGTTGATGTTCCGCGCCACCCTGCAGCTACTGGGATCCGAGGCGATGTCCGGCCGGGTTGTCGTTTTCGCGCGGGCAGCGGAGTTCGGCCCCGAGACCGTCATGGTGGGCCGGCCCGTCCGGTTCGCCGCCCGCATCGGCCGCCCGGCGCGCCGCGACCTCACCGTCGCGGTCCTCAACGCGTCGGGCTCCCCGACCACGGGCACAGCGGGCGTGTTGCAGCGGGCCGCCCACGCCGTGCGCGGTCGGTTCGCCGCCGCCGTCCGCGACACCCTGCCGCCCGACCAGGCGGCGATGCTGCCGGCGCTGGTGCTCGGTGACACCTCGGCCGTCAGCCCCGAGGCGGGTCGGGATTTTCGTTCGGCGGGCATGACACATCTGACGGCGGTCTCGGGAGCCAACGTCACGATCGTGTGTGCGGCGGTGCTGTTCTCGGCCCGGCTGGTCGGCCCGCGGGTCGCCGTGGTCCTGGCCGCGGCGGCGCTGGTGGCATTCGTCTTCGTCGTGCAGCCGACGGCGAGCGTGTTGCGGGCGGCCGTGATGGGCGCCATCGCCCTGACGGGGATGCTGTCGTCGCGGCGGCGCCAGGCGATCCCGGCGCTGTCGGCGACGGTGCTGGTCCTGCTGGCGGTCGCGCCCCAGCTGGCGGTCGACGTGGGCTTCGCGCTGTCGGTCCTGGCGACGGCGGCTCTGGTCGTCGTCGCGCCCGCGTGGTCGCGGCGCCTGGTGGCCAGGGGCTGGCCCAAGCCGCCGGCGGACGCGCTCGCGGTCGCGTGCGCCGCGCACCTGGTGACCGCCCCACTGGTCGCCGCGATCTCCGGCCGATTCAGCCTCGTGGCGGTCGCCGCCAACCTCGCCGCCGCACCTGTCATCGCGCCGATCACCGTGCTGGGCAGCGCGTCGGCCGCGCTGTGTCCACTGTGGCGGTCCGGCGCGCAGCTGCTGATCCGTTTCACCGGCCCGGAGGTGTGGTGGGTCGTGCACGTCGCCCGGTGGGCCGCCCGGGTGCCCGCGGCGACGGTGCCCGTCCCGGCCGGCGTGGCCGGAGTCCTGGTGGTCGCAGGTGTGACCGCGGCGGTGCTCGCGATGGTCGCGCTGTTGCGTCGTCGCCGGTGGTTTCGCCGGGCGGCCCGGCTGGGCGCCGCGTCGATCGTCCTGTGCGGCGTGGCCTGGTCTTTGTCGGCGTCTTTGTCGGGGTCTTTGTCGGGATTGGTCGGTCCCTCGTGACACCATCGTGGGGTGAGCGAGGATTCGCCGTTGCACCTTGTCCTGGGAGACGAGGAATTGTTGGTCGAGCGCGCCGTGGCCGACGTGTTGCGGGCGGCCCGCGAGCGGGCCGGCACAGACGACGTTCCGGTCAACCGGATGCGGGCCGGCGACGTCAGCACCTATGAACTCGCCGAACTGCTGAGCCCTTCGTTGTTCGGGGACGAGCGCGTCGTGGTGCTGGAGGCCGCCGCCGAGGCCGGCAAGGAGGCTGTGGCGGTGATCGCCGCGGCGGCCGCCGACGTTCCGCAGGGCATCGTGCTGGTGGTGGTGCACTCGGGCGGCGGCCGGGCCAAAGCGCTGGCCGGCGAGCTGCAGTCGTTGGGGGCCGTCGTGCATCCGTGCGCGCGCATCACCAAAGCCGGCGAGCGCGTCGACTTCGTCCGCAAGGAGTTTCGCGCCCTGCGGGTCAAGGCCGACGAGGAGACCGTGACCGCGCTGCTGGACGCGGTCGGCTCCGATCTGCGCGAGATCGCTTCAGCCTGTTCACAATTGGTGTCCGATACCGCCGGCCAGGTCGATGCGGCGGCGGTCAGGCGCTATCACAGCGGCAAGGCCGAGGTGAAGGGCTTCGACGTCGCGGACAAAGCCGTGGCCGGCGATGTGGCGGGCGCCACCGAGGCGTTGCGGTGGGCGATGATGCGCGGCGAGCCGCTGGTGGTCCTGGCCGACGCTCTCGCCGAGGCCATCCATGCGATCGGGCGGGTGGCGCCGCTCTCGGGGGACCCCTACCGCCTGGCGGCGCAACTGGGCATGCCGCCCTGGCGGGTGCAGAAGACGCAGAAGCAGGCCCGGCGCTGGTCACGCGAGTCGGTCGCGAGCGCCATGAAGGTGGTGGCGACGCTCAACGCGGACGTCAAGGGCGCCGCGGCCGACGCAGATTACGCGCTGGAATCCGCGGTCCGCAAGGTCGCGGAGCTGGCGGGTGGCCGCTAGACCCGGCTCAGAGCTTGTTCAGGGCGCGGGCCAGGGCCGACTTCTTGTTGGCTGCCTGGTTCTTGTGGATGACGCCCTTGCTGGCCGCCTTGTCCAGCTTGCGGTTGGTCGACAGCAGCAACTCCGCGGCCTTCTCTTTGTCACCGGTGTCTGCGGCCTCGCGGAATGCGCGAACGGCGGTGCGAAGCGACGACTTCACCGATTTGTTGCGCAGGCGGGCGCGCTCATTCGTGCGATTGCGCTTCTGCTGCGACTTGATGTTGGCCACGCGTGAGTTCCTTCTTCGAATCGACGAGTGCTGCGGCTGCGACTTCGGCGCCGGCGACTACTGTAGTGACTGCTCAGGTTATCAGTCGGTTACGTTTTCTCCCAAAATGGGAATGGGTGGCCTGCGAAAACCCCTATTTAAGGCAGCATTTGATAAGTGAGTCTTACAAACCAGCTTGAGGAAACCGGACACGCTCCTCGCGCCTTTGCACGGTCCGAGCGCATCTTCGGCGGTTACAACACGTCGGATGGCTACCGCATGGCTTTCGACGAGATGTTCGACGCCCAGGGCAACGTACGCGGACCCTACAAAGGCATCTACGCCGAGCTCGCCCCGTCGGACGCGTCGGAGCTCAAAGCCCGCGCCGAAGCCCTCGGGCGCGCGTTCATCGACCAGGGCATCACCTTTTCACTGTCCGGTCAGGAACGGCCCTTCCCGCTCGACCTGGTGCCGCGGGTCATCTCGGCCGCCGAATGGACCAAGCTGGAGCGCGGCATCACCCAGCGGGTCAAGGCCCTCGAGATGTACCTCGACGACATCTACGGCGACCAGGAGATCCTCAACGACGACATCATCCCGCGCCGCCTGATCAGCTCCTGTGAGCACTTCCACCGGCAGGCGGTGGGGATCGTGCCTCCCAACGGCGTGCGCATCCACGTCGCCGGCATCGACCTGATCCGCGACGACCGCGGCAACTTCCGGGTTCTCGAGGACAACCTGCGCTCGCCCTCGGGCGTGTCCTACGTCATGGAGAATCGGCGCACCATGGCGCGGGTATTTCCCAACCTGTTCGCCACCCACCGGGTCCGTGCGGTCGACGACTACTCCTCGCACCTGCTGCGGGCGCTGCGCAACTCGGCGGCCACCAACGAGGCCGATCCCACCGTGGTGGTGCTGACCCCCGGTGTGGCGAATTCGGCCTACTTCGAGCACTCGCTGCTGGCCCGCCAGATGGGTGTGGAGCTGGTCGAGGGCCGCGACCTGTTCTGCCGCGACAACCAGGTGTACATGCGCACCACCGAGGGCGAACGCCAGGTCGATGTCATCTATCGCCGCATCGACGACACCTTCCTGGACCCGCTGCAGTTCCGCGCCGACTCGGTGCTCGGGGTCGCGGGGCTGGTCAACGCGGCCCGCGCCGGCAACGTCGTCATCTCCAGCGCGATCGGCAACGGCGTCGGGGACGACAAGCTCGTCTACACCTACGTGCCGACCATGATCGAGTACTACCTGGGTGAGAAGCCGCTGCTGGCCAACGTGGAGACGTTGCGCTGCTGGCTCGACGACGAACGCGAGGAGGTGCTGGACCGGATCGACGAGCTGGTCCTCAAGCCGGTCGAGGGGTCCGGCGGTTACGGCATCGTCTTCGGCCCGGACGCTTCCGAGAAGGAGCTGAACGCCGTCGCCAAGAAGATTCGCGACGACCCGCGCAGCTGGATCGCGCAGCCGATGATGGAACTGTCCACCGTGCCGACGCAGATCGGCAGTTCGCTGGCGCCGCGCTATGTCGACCTGCGGCCGTTCGCGGTCAACGACGGCAACGACGTGTGGGTGCTGCCCGGGGGGCTGACGCGGGTGGCCCTCGTGGAGGGATCGCGGGTGGTCAACTCCAGCCAGGGCGGCGGGTCCAAGGACACCTGGGTGCTGGCGCCGCGCGCGTCGGGCGGCGACCGGGAGCTGGGCGCCGCCGAGGTGGTGCGGGCCCTGCCCGGCAACTTGCAGGACCCCGACTCCGACGACGGGCCGGGCTCGCACCCGGCACTCCCGAATGACCTCATGAAGCACGAACAGCTTCAGCAGCAGCAACAGCAGAGGGCGGTGCACTGATGCTGGCACGTAACGCGGAGGCGCTCTTCTGGATCGGCCGCTACGTCGAACGTGCCGACGACACCGCGCGAATTCTCGACGTCGCGCTGCACCAATTGCTCGAGGATTCCAGCGTCGACCCGGACCAGGCGTCGCGGCTGCTGCTGCGGGTGCTCGGGATCGACCCCCCCGACCACGACCTGGACGTCTGGTCGCTGACCGATCTGGTGGCCTTCGGCGCCAACACCTCCGGAGGCTGCTCGATCGTCGATGCCATCACCGCGGCGCGCGAGAACGCCAAGTCGGCGCGCGAAGTGACGTCCAGCGAGATCTGGGAATGCCTCAACACCACCTACCACGCGCTGCCGGAACGGGAACGTGCCGCCAAACGCCTTGGCCCCCACGAGTTTCTGTCGTATGTCGAAGGCCGGGCCGCGATGTTCGCCGGGCTGGCCGATTCCACGCTGTCGCGCGACGACGGCTACCGCTTCATGGTGCTGGGCCGGGCGATCGAGCGCGTCGACATGACGGTTCGTCTGCTGCTGTCGAGGGTCGGGGACAGCGCGTCGTCCCCGGCGTGGGTGACTCTGCTGCGTTCTGCGGGCGCGCACGACACCTATCTGCGCACCTACCGCGGGGTGCTGGACGCGGCGCGGGTTGTCGAGTTCATGTTGCTGGACAGGCTGTTTCCGCGTTCGGTGTTCTATTCGCTGCGGCTGGCCGAGCACAACCTCGACGAACTGCTGGGCAGCCGGCAGAGCCGGATCGGGGCCACCGCCGAGGCACAGCGACTTCTGGGCAGGGCACGAAGCGAACTGGAGTTCGTCCAGCCCGGGGTGCTGCTCGAGGAGTTGGAGATCCGGTTGGCGGGTCTCCAACGCACCTGCAGCGACGTCGGAGAAGCCTTGTCGCTGCAGTACTTCCACGTCACCCCCTGGGTCGCTTGGTCGGACGCCGGTCAACGCGCGCAGCTGGTCAGCAGGCAGGGGGAGCCCTGATGTGGCGCCTGCGGATCGTGCATACCACCGGGTACGCCTACCAGTCCCCGGTGACCGCCTCCTACAACGAGGCCCGCCTCACCCCGCGGTCGAACAGCCGGCAGAACGTCATCCTCAACCGCGTCGAGACCATCCCGGCCACCCGGTCGTACCGGTACATCGACTATTGGGGGACCGCGGTGACGGCGTTCGACCTGCACGCACCGCACACCGATCTGACGGTGACGTCGTCGTCGGTGGTCGAGACCGAGCGGCAGGAACCGCCGGCGGAGGAGCTCGCCTGGAAGGAGCTGCGGTCCGAGGCCGTCATCGATCGCTACGACGAGTTGCTGCGGCCCACCGGGCACACTCCGATGAACAAGCGGGTCGCCTCGGTGGCCAAGAAGATCGCGAAGAACAACGAGCCCGCCGAGGCCGTCGTCGCGGCCGCGAAGTGGGTGCGCGGTGAGCTGGATTACCTGCCGGGCACCACCAGCGTGCACTCCTCGGGGCTCGACGCCCTGAACGCGGGCAAGGGCGTCTGCCAGGATTTCGTGCACCTATCGCTGATGTTGTTGCGCGGCATGGGAATTCCTGCGCAATACGTCTCGGGATACTTACATCCCAAGCAGGACGCAGTCATCGGGGACACCGTCGACGGGCGTAGCCACGCCTGGATCGAGGCGTGGATCGGAGGTTGGTGGGGCTTTGATCCCACCAACGACAGCGCAATCTCCGAGCAGTACGTGAGCGTGGGGGTGGGCCGCGACTACACCGACGTGTCCCCGCTGAAGGGCATCTACTCCGGGGAAGGTGCGACGGACCTCGACGTGGTCGTGGAGGTCACCCGGCTGGCGTGACCGGCCCGTCTTTCCCTGGGCGCGTTCCCCAGCGTGCGATACCCGGGGTGCACGTGGGGCGTCAGGCCCTGCTGGTTGGCAACCGCGATGAGCAGCTCGCGCAGGACACCGCATTGCTCGGGGTCAAGCGCGGCGGTGAGCCGCAACTCGTGCTGCCGCGCAAGCCCGGACACCTTGCGCAGCAATCCTTTTCCGGAGGTCGTGAGGTGCAGGGCGTGCAGGCGGCGGTCGCCGGGGTTGCGGCGCCGTTCCAGGAAGCCGCCGTCCTCCAGCTCGTCCACGTAGACCACCACGCGGCTGGGCAACATTCCGAGTTGGGCGCTGAGCGCCTGCTGGCTGCGGCCGGGCTCGGCGGCGATGGCCCGCAGGATGCCCGCATGGGCCGGCGTGAGCCCGAGGGTCGCCACCTGCTCGGCGAAGAGCGTGGCGGCGTGATGGCCCAGTTGCGCCAACAGGAATGCCACGCCGTCTGGGCGGTCACCGGACCGGTTTGATGCCACCTCCCCATCATAGAGCGGGTGAAACATTCACACTGTGAATCATCAGGGCTTGCGGGAGATCGCACCCGGGCATATCGTTCACGTCATGAATGATTCGTCGACAGATGTAACTCGGCCGGATGCCGGCAGGCGCCCGCAAGGCGGACCGCCGCTGGTGCTGCTCTCCGCCATCAGCCTCGGGCTGCTTGTCGGCGGGTTGGCGGTCGCCGTCGCCGTGGGCGGTGTGATGCCCTTGCCCTACGGCCCGATGCCTGCGGTGGTGGCCTACGTCCGCGCCCACCCGGCTGCGGTGCATACCGTAGCCACCGCGATGTTCGCGTCGTCGGTGCCGCTGGCGATCTACGCGGCCACGATCGGCGCCCGGTTGAGACAACTCGGCGTCACCGCGCCCGGGGCCACGATCGCACTCACCGGGGGCACGTTGGCCGCGGGCGCGCTCGGTTTGGCCGGCCTGGTGGCCTGGACCCTGTCGCGACCGGACGTCAGCGCGGACGCCGCACTGGTCCGGGCGCTCTACTTCCTGGTGTTCCTGGTCGGCGGCCCGGGGCACATCGTGGCATTGGGGCTGCTGGTCGCGGGTATGGCGGTCCCGAGTCTCGTTCTGCGGCTCACGCCGAAGTCGTTGGCCTGGGCCGGTCTCGCGATCGCCGTCCTCGCCGAATTGACGACCTTCGTTCTTATCTGGCCGCGCCTCGGCATCATATTGCCGGTCGCGCGAATCTCGGCGTTGACGTGGCTCGTGGTGGCCGGCGCCGCCTTACCGCTGCGGCGCAACGATATTCGGCGGCCAGCGGCGGTCACCGCCCCGCGTTGACCTCGACGCGGTGCAGATCGTCGCCGAGTTCGATGCGGCCGCTGAATTTCGACGCGGCCAGTGCCCGCCACTGTTCCTCCTGGCCGGGCACGAGGGCCGGCACATAGTGCGTCATGATCAGGGTGCTCACCCCCGCGCGGTCGGCGGTGGCCGCCGCCTCCTCGACCGAGGAGTGGTAGTCGCAGACGTCTCGGATCCGCTGTTGCGGCATGTTGCTCAGGATGTCCTTGCGGATCACGGTGTGCACCAGGGCGTCGGCACCCGCCGCGAGCGCGTCGAGGCCCGCGCACGGCACCGTGTCCCCGGCCAGCACCACCGACGCCCCATCGGACTCGACGCGGAAACCGATCGTCGGCGTCACGGGCCGGTGATCGGTTGGGGCCACCCGGATGCAGACACCGTCGCGGTCCCACACCTGGCCCTCGGTGCATTCGTGGACCTCGACGGCCGGCGGCGCGTTCAGGTCGGCGTGGTGTGCGATGCGGTAGCCGATGTCGTGGCCGAACGCCTTCAGCGTCGCCTCCACCGTCTCCGCGGTGCCTGGCGGTCCGATGATCGGCAGGGGCGCGGGGGCGGGGCCGAAGCCGCTGATCCAGCGCGTGATCAGCACGTCCCCGAGGTCGCCGATGTGGTCGCTGTGCAGGTGGGTGAGCAACAGGGCCGACAATCCGGCCGCGCCGGTGCCCGCCGCCGCCGCGCGCTGCAGCACGCCGCGCCCGCAATCGACCAGCAGCACCTGTGCGCCGGTCCGCACCAAGGTCGCCGGCCCGGCGCGGCCGGCGTCGGGGATGGGGCTTCCGGTTCCGAGCAACGTGACCTCGATCATGGCCACATCCTCGCAAGTCGCGCGCGTGCGACGGGTTCGGCTCGCCGATGCGGGGTACGGACACGATCGGCTCACGCTTCGGGCAACGGCTTTTGCGCCGCCCGGGTTAGCCGTAGCCTGTGTGAAGCGGATCACAATCGGCTGGAGGCTTCGATGCGCATTGCGGACGTCTTGCGGAACAAGGGTGCGGCGGTGGTGACGATCAACCCCGATGCGACGGTCGGGGAGTTGCTGGCCGGCCTCGCCGAGCAGAACATCGGCGCCATGGTGGTGGTCGGCGACGAAGGCGTGGCCGGCATCGTGTCGGAGCGCGACGTCGTCCGGCAGCTGCACGCCCACGGCCCCGGCGTGCTGTCGCGCCCGGTCTCGTCGATCATGACCGCCACCGTCGCCACCTGCACGAAGTCCGACACGGTGGATTCCCTGAGCCTGCTGATGACCAAGAACCGGGTGCGCCACGTGCCCGTGCTGGAGGGCAACAAGCTGATCGGCATCGTCAGCATCGGTGACGTGGTGAAGACCCGCATGGAGGAACTCGAGGCCGAGCAGGCGCAGCTGCACTCCTACATCACGCAAGGCTGAGCACGGCGAGGGCAGACCTTCCGATCAGCGCCACGAGTAGTCGGCCCGCAGTCGGGCGGCCACGACGTCGAAGATCTCACGGTCCAGGATCGCGCCCTCGCGGCGGATCCCCTCCTCGGGCACTTCCAGCACCCGGTCGAGCCGCACCCAGCTCTTCCTGCCCTCGTAGTCCCAGTTCCCCGCACCGATGCCGATCCAGTCCGGGTCGACGGCGTGGCGTTCCTGACTGGACACCATCAGCCCGAGCAGGACGCTGCGGTCACGGCCCACGACCAGCACCGGCCGGTCCTTGCCGCGAGTGGGATCGTCCTCGTAGACCACCCACGTCCACACGATCTCGCCGGGATCGGCGCGACCGTCGAGGTTGGGCGCGTAGACGAGTTTGCGGGCGCGATGCGCGGTCGGGAAGCTGGCGTTCGTGACGGGCCGGCCGGCGGTGACCGCGGGGGATTGCGGCGCGGTGGCGGCGATCACGTTGGCGGTGATCTTCACCGCCTGCTGCAGCTCACGCAGGACGGTCTGTGAGTTCTCCAGGTGCCGCGCCAGTCGCGGAGCGCTGTTGAGAACCAGGTTCTCGGCAAACCGCTGGAACGTCTTCCACTGCGATTTGCGGGCCGGCGCCATATTCGCAGCATAGACGCGAGCCGCCGGGCGCGACTGTGTCCAATTGTGTCCCGCGCCCGCTGCCTGGATACGCTGGACGTACCCACTAATCGCCGCTCACAGCGGTTTCGGGCGCGGCTCGCACCTGAAGCAGACCAGGAGATTCCCATCAGCAGTTTGGCCGACCAGACCTTCACCGCGCCGGCGCAGATCAGGAATTTCTGCATCATCGCCCACATCGATCACGGCAAGTCCACGCTGGCGGACCGCATGCTGCAGCTGACCGGCGTGGTCGACGAGCGGACGATGCGCGCCCAATACCTGGACCGCATGGACATCGAACGCGAGCGGGGCATCACCATCAAGGCCCAGAATGTCCGGCTGCCGTGGCAGGTCGGAGACCAGAACTACGTCCTGCATCTCATCGACACCCCGGGCCACGTCGACTTCACCTACGAGGTGTCGCGCGCGCTCGAAGCCTGCGAGGGCGCGGTCCTGCTGGTCGACGCCGCCCAGGGCATCGAGGCGCAGACGCTGGCCAACCTGTACCTGGCGCTGGACCGCGACCTCACCATCATCCCGGTGCTCAACAAGATCGACCTGCCGGCGGCCGACCCGGACCGCTACGCAGGCGAGATCGCCCACATCATCGGCTGCGAGCCCGGCGACGTGCTGCGGGTGTCCGGCAAGACCGGCGAGGGCGTGGCCGAGCTGCTCGACGAGGTGGTCCGGCTGGTGCCGCCGCCGCAGGGCGACGCGGACGCGCCGCTGCGCGCCATGATCTTCGACTCGGTCTACGACATCTACCGCGGTGTCGTGACCTACGTGCGCGTGGTGGACGGCAAGATCCGCCCGCGTGAGCGCATCGCGATGATGTCGACGGGGGCCACCCACGAACTTCTCGAGGTCGGCATCGTCTCGCCGGAACCGAAGCCGAGCTCGGGGCTGGGCGTCGGCGAGGTGGGCTACCTGATCACCGGCGTGAAGGATGTCCGCCAGTCCAAGGTCGGCGACACGGTGACGACGGCGCGCCACGGCGCCACCGAGGCGCTGACGGGGTACCGCGAACCCAAGCCGATGGTCTATTCCGGCCTGTACCCCGTCGACGGCTCGGACTATCCGGACCTGCGCGACGCGCTCGAGAAGCTGCAACTCAACGACGCGGCCCTGACCTACGAGCCGGAGACGTCGGTGGCGCTGGGATTCGGGTTCCGGTGCGGCTTCCTCGGACTGCTGCACATGGAGATCACCCGGGAGCGCCTGGAACGGGAATTCGACCTCGACCTCATCTCGACGTCGCCGAATGTCGTCTACCGGGTGATCAAAGAGGACGGCACCGAGATTTCGGTGACCAACCCTTCGGACTGGCCGGAGGGCAAGATTCGCACGGTTTACGAGCCGGTGGTGAAGACCACCGTGATAGCTCCCAGTGAATTCATAGGAACCATTATGGAACTCTGCCAATCGCGTCGGGGAGAATTAGGAGGCATGGACTACCTGTCTCCCGAACGCGTGGAACTGCGGTACACCATGCCGCTCGGCGAGATCATCTTCGATTTCTTCGACTCGCTGAAATCGCGCACCCGCGGCTACTCCAGCCTCGATTACGAGGAGGCCGGCGAGCAGGAGGCCGAACTGGTCAAGGTCGACATTTTGCTGCAGGGCGAGGCCGTCGACGCATTCAGCGCAATCGTGCACAAAGATTCTGCATTCGCTTACGGCAACAAAATGACCACCAAGCTGAAAGAATTGATTCCACGCCAGCAATTCGAGGTGCCGGTGCAGGCCGCGATCGGATCGAAGATCATTGCTCGGGAGAATATCCGCGCCATTCGCAAAGACGTCCTGTCGAAGTGTTACGGCGGTGACATCACCCGCAAACGCAAACTGCTCGAAAAGCAAAAAGAGGGCAAAAAGCGCATGAAGACGATTGGGCGTGTCGACGTACCACAGGAAGCGTTCGTGGCAGCATTATCGACCGACGCCGCAGGGGACAAGGGCAAGAAGTAAGGGGCAGAGCACTCGCTATGACATCGGGTCGAGTCGCCTTGGCGCGGGTGATAGCACTGTTGGGGATCGGTCTGCTGGTCGCCGGCTGCTCGGCGGTCGTGACCGGCAGGGCGCTACCGCGGCCGCGATGGGCACCGCGCTCGGTGTCCGGCCAGACGGTGCGGCAAGTGCTGCTCGGCGACTCGTCGCTGTCGCGGATTCTCAACCAGGAATTGGTGATCGATCCGCGGTTTCCGCCCCGCTTCGGGGGCGCCGAGACGCTGCAGAGAGACGCCCTGACGTCGTCCGCCGACTGCGTGGGCGTGCCCTTGATGCTGCAGCAGAGCGTGTACCGGGGCGGCGCGGTCAAGGACGTCGCCTTCGAGACGTGGCGGCACGTGGCCAAGTCGAGTGAGGTGACGAGCGTCAAGGAGGGCGTGGTCAGCATGCCCAGCGCCGCCGACGCGAACGCACTCTTCGAGCGGTTCTCGCAGCAATGGCAGAAGTGCGACCGCGCGGTTCAGCCCCTGCCGGACAACGTGGTGCGGCTGAACGCCACAATCTCGAACGTCCAAAATGCCGCTGCTGTTCTGGCAGCAACTATCTCGATCGTATTGGCCACGCCCCGCTCGGACTGGGAAGCCATTCCGGCGGGCCGCGCGATTGGTGTGCGAGATAATTGCCTGATCGAAGTCGAGGTCGATTTCTTCAATCCGCCGAAGCGGTCATCCAGACAACCGGACGAAATCAACTCCGCCGCGGTGAACGTCGCGCGAAACATAATGGACCGAGTCCACGAGCTGAGCTGACCGCGGGACATCCTTTTCGCGAGGACGCCTCCTACATGGGCGCGTTGGCGGGCTGGAACATGCCGGAGCCGTCGGCTTCCTCCTCGGCGCGAATCACGTGGACCACGGCGTTGATCAGGGCCAGGTGGGTGAAGGCCTGCGGGAAGTTACCGAGCTGGCGACCGGTGCGAGGCTCGATCTCCTCGGCGTAGAGGTGCAGCGGGCTGGCATAGGAGAGCAGCCGCTCACACAGGCGCTTTGCCCTAGTGACCTCGCCGATCTCGACGAGCGCTGACACCAGCCAGAACGAGCAGATCGTGAAGGTGCCCTCCTCGCCGGAGAGGCCGTCGTCGGTCTCTTCGACGCGATAGCGCAGCACCAGGCCGTCCTGAGTGAGCTCGTCGGCGATGGCCAGCACGGTGTTGCGCACCCGCGGGTCGTCCGGGGGCAAGAACCTGGTCAGCACCACCAACAACAGCGAGGCGTCCAGCGCGTCGCTGCCGTAACGCTGGGTGAACACGCCCCGGGAATCGACACCGTGGCGCAGGATGTCGTCCTTGATCTCCTCGGCGACGGCGCGCCACTGCTGGGCGTAGCTCTTCTCGCCCTGCTTCTCGGCCAGCTTCGTCCCGCGGTCGAGCGCCACCCAGCACATCACCTTGGACGACGTGAAGTGCTGCGGTTCGCCGCGTACCTCCCAAATTCCGCGGTCGGGCTCGCGCCAGTGCTCGATCGCCTCCTCGACCTGCTTCTTCAGCACCGGCCACAACGTCTCGGGGACCTGCTCGCGCGACTTGGCGTGCAGGTAGAACGAGTCGAGGATGGAACCCCAGATGTCGTGCTGGTCCTGGTTGTAAGCGCCGTTGCCGATCCGCACCGGGCGGGCGTGGTCGTACCCCGACAGGTGGTTCAGTTCCTCTTCGACGAGGCTGCGCTCGCCGCCGACGCCGTACATCACCTGCAGCGGATGGCGCTCGTTGCTGTTGGCGCCGGAGACGTCGGCGATGAAGGCGAAGAAGTCGTCGGCCTCGCGGTCCAGCCCCAGCGTGTAGAGGCCCCACAACGCGAACGTGGAGTCGCGAACCCACGCGTAGCGGTAGTCCCAGTTGCGTTCGCCGCGTGGGGTTTCCGGAAGGGACGTGGTGCTGGCCGCCAGCAGCGCGCCGGTGGGGGAGTAGGTCAACCCCTTCAGCGTCAGCGCGCTGCGCTGCAGGTATGCCCGCCACGGGTGGTCGGGGAAGTTCCCGATGTTGATCCACTGCCGCCAGCACTCGGTGGTCCGCCACATCCGCTCGGCGGCCTCTTCGTAGGTCTGCGGCGCCGGATGCTTGGTCCAGCTCAGGGCGACGAACACGTCGTCGCCCTCGCTCATGCGCGTGCGGGCGCGCGCCTCGCGGCCCTCCAGCCCGATCCGCAGGTTGGTGGTCAGCCGCAGCGTCGGGTGCGCGTCGGGTTGCTTGCTGGCCCGCGCGATGGCCTCGCCGTACGCGTTGGCCGAGTATTCCCAGGTGGCGCCGATCCGGTGGTAGTCGAACGCCGGCTCGCAGCTCATCATCAGTTCGACGGTGCCGCTGACGCAGCGCACCGTGCGCAGCAGGATGTGCTCGGCATCCCAGTCCATCGGTGTGCGGCGATGCGTTCGCGACCGGCGCTCGATGTCGTGCCATGGCCCCATCACCAGCGCGTCCCGCACGATCAGCCACCCGGTGGCGGTCTGCCAGGTGGTCTCCATGATCAGGCTGCCGGGAAGGTAGCGGCGGGCCGACGGCACCGAGACGCCGTAGGGGCCCAGCCGGAAATGGCCCGCACTGCGGTCCAGGATCGAGCCGAACACGCTCGGCGAGTCAGGCCGGGGGACGCACATCCATTCCACCGATCCCGCCGGGGAAATCAGGCACGTCGTCTCCCAGTCCGACAAAAAGGCATAATCGGCGATCGGCGGGAACGGATTGCGCAGCGCCCCGGTGGCCGGAAGCGCAGCGGGCGCGCTGAAGTCGATGGGCGCCGCTATGGCCGCTGCGGCTGCCGAGTCGAACGCTTCCTCAGTCTCGGCATCGGGCTGGTCGTGCAGAACCATCCCGACATCATCGACCGTGGACCGGCCCGGCGTCCACGATTTCGGCCACGACACGGGCGAGTGGCGTTGCTCTCACCCAGGCGTTCCGGGGCGTTTCCGGGTACCTAGGCGGTGCGCCTGGCGTATGCGGGCGCGCGCTCGGGCAGCGGGCCGATCGCGACCAGGTACCCGACCAGTCGCCGCAGCGCCGCCGACCGCCCCACCAGCTGGACACCCCGCGGCGCGTGATCGCTACCCGCCACCGCCGCCGCGATCACCTGCGCGTGGATCGCGCGTTGCGCGGCCTGCAGCATCGCCGTCGGGATCCAGCGGCGTGCCTGCACGCGCGCCAGGCGCCACGTGGACACGCGACCGGTGAGCAGCGGGCCGGCCAGCATGCGGGCGGCGGCCACGGCGTCGGCCACCGCCAGGTTGATGCCGATCCCGCCCACCGGCGACATCGCATGCGCGGCGTCACCGATCAACAGCACGCCGTCGGCGTACCAGCGGGGGAGCCGATTCAATTGCACGTCAAGCAGTTTGACGTCGTCGAACGACGTCAGGGAGTCGACGCGATCACCGAGCCACGGCACCATGGCGACCAGCGCCCGGTGCAGCGCCCCGATGCCCTCCGCCCGCATCTGGGCGTCGGTTCCCTTGGGGATGATGTAGGCGATCTGGAAGTAGTCGCCGCGATCGATCACGATCACCGCGTGCCCGGCCCGCAGCACGCCGGCCAGTCCGGGTGGGTCGCCGGGCCGGCGAGGCAGCCGGAACCACCACACGTCCATGGGGGCGCCGAAGCTGTGCGGCGACAGCCCGACCGCCGACCGCACCGTCGAACCCCGGCCGTCGCAGGCCACCGTGAGGGCGGCACGCAGCTGTCTGTTCTCGCCCGCCGCGTCGCGGTAGGTCACGCCGGCGACCCGCCCGCCGTCGCGAACGACGCCGGTCACCTGCGTGTTGCGCAGCAACCGGAAGGTGGGCTCGGCCTCCGCCGCGGAGGCGATCATCTCGAGGAAATCCCACTGCGGGACCAGGGCGATGTGCTGGTGCGCGCCCGGGAGCCGGGTCAGGTCGAGGTCCACCTGTTGGTTCTGGATCTCCATGTGGATGGTGTCGATCAGGCGATGCGGAATCAGGGCGAAGCGTGATCCCAAGCCCAGTTCGTCCAGCAGCCGCAGGGTGCTCGCGTGCACCGTGTCGCCCCGGAAGTCGCGCAGGAAATCGGCGTGCTTTTCCATCACCGTGACTTTTACGCCGGCGCGGGCCAGCAGCAGGCCGAGCACCATGCCCGCCGGTCCACCGCCGGCGATCAGGCAGGCGGTCTCATCGGTTGCGGGAGGCACCGCACGATCTTGGCACATTGGTTTTCCGGTACGGGGCCTAATAGTGTGAGCTCGGTGAACGCGTTCCTGAACTGGTGGGACGGCAACGAGCTGTGGCTTTCCGGGCTCCCCTTCGTGCTGCAGGCGATGGTGGTGATGCCCGTCGTGCTGGCGGTGGCCTACGGCACGGCCGCGTTGCTGGACGGCCTGCTCGGCAAGGGCATCGAGTTGATGCGCCGGGCGGGCGAGGCCGACGGGTCATCCGGGTAGCGCGGATGCCTCGGTCATACGTGACGCTGATTCTGGTCACGCTCGTGGTACTGGTGATCGGTGCGTGGCTGCTCACCCGCTGAAGCGCCGGCCGGCACGACTGGCCCGGCGGGCACCGGATGCTGTTAGGCTTCCCGCCATGCACAGAAGTCCCGGCGTTGTCGAGCGCCGCTTCTTCGTGCGCTGTTGTCGCTGACTCCCGACGCGTGCGCGGTTTGGTCCGGAGTTTGTCGACTCTCCTCGGGTTTTAGGCGCCTTTCCGCAGCGACGGGACTGACTTTTGTCCGCACTGAAAGGCCCCAATGCGCAACAACATCGACGGCGCGCCACCCTGGCGGCCGGCCGTCGCGCTCGCCTTGGTCATCGGCGTCGTCGCCGCGTGCGGTGGTGGCCCCAGCGACGTGGTCGGTGGCGGGGGGCCGGCCAACGCCAAGACCACCATCACCCTGGTTGCCTATTCGGTACCGGAACCGGGCTGGAGCAAGGTGATTCCGGCGTTCAACGACGCCGACGTGGGCAGGGGCGTCCAGGTGATCACCTCCTACGGGGCCTCGGGTGATCAATCCCGCGGCGTCGTCGACGGCAAGCCGGCCGACGTCGTCAACTTCTCGGTCGAGCCGGACATCACCCGATTGGTCAAGGCGGGCAAGGTATCCAAGGATTGGAACACCGACGCCACCAGGGGCGTGCCGTTCGGGTCGGTGGTCACGCTCGTGGTGCGCAAGGGAAATCCCAAGAACATCAAGGACTGGGACGACCTGTTGCGGCCCGGCGTCGAGGTCATCACGCCCAGCCCATTGAGTTCTGGGTCGGCCAAGTGGAATCTGCTGGCCCCGTACGCCGTCAAGAGCGAAGGCGGCGCCAAAGGCCAAGCCGGCGTCGACTTCATCGGCAAGTTGGTGCGCGAACACGTCAAGTTACGCCCGGGGTCGGGGCGGGAGGCCACCGACGTTTTCGTGCAGGGCAGCGGTGACGTGTTGATCAGTTACGAGAACGAGGCCATCGCGGTGGAGCGCGCGGGCAAACCCGTGGAGCACGTCAACCCGCCGCAGACCTTCAAGATCGAGAACCCGGTGGCGGTGGTGACCACCAGCTCGCACCTGGACGCCGCTGTGGCCTTCAAGAACTTCCAGTACACCGCCGCGGCGCAGAAAGTGTGGGCGCAGGCGGGTTTCAGACCGGTCGACCCGGCCGTGGCGGCCGATTTCCGCAACCAGTTTCCGGCGCCTGCCAAGCTGTGGACCATCGCCGACCTCGGCGGCTGGTCGACGGTCGATCCGCAGCTGTTCGACAAGAGCAACGGCAGCATCACCAAGATCTACACCCAGGCCACCGGATGACCACGCCGACGACGAAGCCCACGCAGACGCAAGCGCACGGGTTCGACCATCCGCTCGGTGAGCCGCCGGCCGAGCCGCACCCCTCGCGGGGACCGGGCACCACGTCGTTGCGGGTCGGCGTGGCGATGGTGTGGCTTTCGGTGATCGTGCTGCTGCCGCTGGCCGCCATCGCCTGGCAGGCCGCGGGCGGGGGCTGGCACGCCTTCTGGCTTGCCGTCACGTCGAACGCCGCGCTCGAGTCGTTCCGGGTGACGCTGACCATCTCCCTGGGCGTCACCCTGGTCAACATCGTGTTCGGGCTGCTGCTCGCGTGGGTGCTGGTGCGCGACGACTTCGTCGGCAAGCGGCTGGTCGACGCGATCATCGATCTGCCGTTCGCGTTGCCCACCATCGTCGCCAGCCTGGTGATGCTGGCGCTCTACGGCAACAACAGCCCGGTGGGAATTCACCTGCAGCACACCGCGTGGGGCGTGGCGGTAGCCCTGGCTTTCGTCACATTGCCGTTCGTGGTCCGCGCCGTCCAGCCGGTGCTCCTCGAGCTCGATCGCGAGGTCGAGGAGGCGGCGGCCTCGCTGGGCGCCAGCGGCTCCAAGGTTTTCACGTCCATCGTGTTGCCGTCCCTGCTGCCTGCTCTGACGTCGGGTGCGGGCCTGGCGTTTTCGCGGGCCATCGGCGAGTTCGGTTCCGTGGTCCTGATCGGCGGCGCGGTGCCGGGCAAGACCGAGGTCTCGTCGCAATGGATTCGCACGTTGATCGAGAACGACGACCGCACCGGTGCCGCCGCCTTATCCGTTGTGCTGTTGGCGATCTCGTTTGTGGTGCTGCTCGGGCTGCGGATCGTCGGGGGCCGCGCGGCCCGGCGCGAGGAGAGGGCCTCATGACGTCTTCGTCCGGTGTGCGCTATCTGGTCCGTTTCGTGGCGCTGGCCTACCTTTTCGTGTTGCTCGTCATCCCGGTGTCGGTGATCCTGTGGCGGGCCTTCGAACCCGGATTCGGCCAGTTCGTGGACTGGGTCAGCACCCCTGCCGCGATCTCCGCGCTGGACCTCTCGCTGCTCGTGGTGGCCATCGTGGTGCCCTTGAACGTCGTCTTCGGCATTCCGACCGCGCTGGTCCTCGCCCGCAACCGGTTTCGCGGCAGGGGGGTGCTGCAGGCGATCATCGACCTGCCCTTCGCGGTCTCGCCCGTCATCGTGGGCGTGGCATTGATCCTGCTGTGGGGATCGGCCGGCGCGCTCGGTTTCGTGGAGAAGGATCTGGGTCTCAAGATCATCTTCGGCCTGCCCGGGATCGTTCTGGCCAGCGTCTTCGTCACCCTGCCGTTCGTTGTGCGCGAGGTCGAACCGGTGCTGCACGAACTGGGGACAGACCAGGAGGAGGCGGCGGCGACGCTGGGCTCCGGTTGGTGGCAGACGTTTTGGCGGATCACGTTGCCGTCGATCCGGTGGGGCCTGACCTACGGCGTCGTGTTGACAGTCGCGCGCACCCTCGGTGAGTACGGGGCGGTGACCATCGTGTCGTCCAATCTTCCCGGGAAGTCGCAGACGCTGACCCTGCTGGTCTCCGACCGCTACAACCGCGGCGCCGAGTACGGCGCCTACGCGCTGTCGACGCTGCTGATGGGCGTCGCCGTGCTGGTGCTGATCTTTCAAGTGATCCTCGACGCGCGGCGCACGCGCGCGACAAGGCAGGCCTGAGATGGAGAGTCGTCCATGACCGACACAGCGACCGAACGCGCCGGCGACGCGATCGTCGTCCGCGACGCCTACAAGCACTACGGCGATTTCGTCGCCCTGGACCACGTGGACTTCGTGGTGCCGTCCGGTTCGCTGACGGCGTTGCTGGGCCCCAGCGGCTCGGGCAAGTCGACCCTGCTGCGCACCATCGCGGGCCTCGACGAACTCGACAGCGGCACCGTCAACATCAACGGAAGCGACGTGACGCATGTGCCCCCGCAGCGCCGGGGCATCGGTTTCGTCTTCCAGCACTATGCGGCGTTCAAGCACATGACCGTTCGCGACAACGTCGCCTATGGCCTCAAGATCCGCAAACGGCCCAAGGCAGAGGTGAAGGACAAGGTTGACAACTTGCTGGAAGTGGTGGGGCTCAGCGGTTTTCACAGCCGCTATCCCAACCAGCTCTCGGGTGGTCAACGCCAGCGCATGGCGTTGGCCCGGGCGCTGGCGGTGGATCCGGAGGTGTTGTTGCTCGACGAGCCGTTCGGCGCGCTGGACGCCAAGGTGCGCGAGGACCTGCGGGCCTGGCTGCGCCGCCTGCACGACGAGGTGCACGTGACGACGGTCCTCGTCACCCACGACCAGGCCGAGGCCCTCGACGTCGCCGATCGGATCGCCGTGCTCAACCAGGGCCGCATCGAGCAGGTCGGGTCGCCGACCGACGTTTACGACGCCCCGGCCAACGCCTTCGTGATGGGCTTTCTCGGTGCGGTCTCCACGCTCAACGGCACGTTGGTGCGACCGCACGACATCCGGGTCGGTCGCACTCCGGACATGGCGGTCGCCGCGGCCGACGGCACGGCGGAGTCCACCGGCGTCGTGCGCGCCACCGTCGACCGCGTCGTGGTGCTCGGTTTCGAGGTGCGGGTGGAATTGACCAGCGCGGCCACCGGCGGCGCCTTCACCGCCCAGATCACCCGCGGTGACGCCGAGGCCCTGTCACTGCACGAGGGCGACACCGTGTACGTCCGGGCCACCCGGGTGCCGCCGATTGCGGTCGACCCGGCGGCGGCGGGCAACGACGCCGACAGGGACAACACGACGCTGACGTCTGCGTAAACCCCCGCATAGACGAACCGGGCCAAATGCGGCCCCCGAAAGACTACGACGCGTGCAACCCGCATTCCGTTTTGGACAGCCCCTGCCAGCGCCCGCTGCGGGCATCGGCCCCGGCCAGCGGCTTTGCGGTGCACGGGGCGCAGCCGATCGACGAATAGCCATCGTAGAGAAGCGGATTGACCAACACGCCGTGCTCGTCGATGTAGTTCTGGACGTCGTCGTCGGTCCATGCCACCAGCGGGTTTACCTTCACGAGTTTGAATGCCTCGTCGAAGCTGACCACCTGGGCGTTGGCGCGCGTCGGCGATTCCGCGCGGCGCAGCCCGGTCACCCACGCGGAATACCCGCGCAACCTCCTGCCCAGGGGTTCGACCTTGCGAATCCGGCAGCATTCGCCGGGGTCCCGCGCGAACAGATCCTTGCCCAACAGCTTGTCCTGCTCGGTGACAGTGAGTTCCGGCGCGACGTTGAGCACGTGTATGTCGTAGACGGATTCGATCGCGTCGCGGGTACCGATGGTCTCGACGAAGTGGTAACCCGTGTCCAGGAAGATGACGGGCACGCCCGGCCGCGCCTTGGCGGCCAGGTCGATCAGGACCGCTTCCTGCATACTCGAAGCCACCACGTAATTGCAGGTGGCCCAGCCGCGGGGTCCGTTGACGCCGCCGAAGTGCTCATCGGTCCAACGCAACACGTCGGCCGCTCCGGCGCCTTCCAGTTCGACGGCGCCGCGCGCCGCAAGCTTGCGCAGTTCGGTCTCTGTCAGTTTCGTCACTTCTTCATCACCGTAGATAATCCTCGTCCGCCCTGATGGCCCACTGCGCGAAACGTTCACCCTCGCCGCGATATTCCAGAAAGTTGCGCACGACCCGATCGATGTAGTCGCCGAGTTCGCTGCTCGTCACCTTGTGCTGGCGCAGTTTTCGGCCGAAACCGCTGTCCAGGCCGAGGCTGCCGCCGAGATGAACCTGGAAGCCTTCGACCGATCCGCCTTCGCCGTCGTCGACCATCTGGCCCTTGAAGCCGATGTCGGCGACCTGTATCCGCGCGCAGGAGTTAGGACAGCCGTTGATGTTGACCGTGACCGGCACGTCGAGTTCGGTATCGATGTCGGCCAGGCGTTGTTCGAGCTCCGGCACCAGGGACTGCGCTCGCACCCGGGTCTCGGCGAACGACAGCTTGCAGAATTCGATGCCGCTGCACGCCATCAGGTTGCGGCGCCAGTGCGACGGTCGTGTCTTCAGGCCCAGCTCGTCGAGGCCGGCCGTCAGGTCGTCGAGCTTGTCGTCGGGTATGTCGAGAATGACCAGCTTCTGGTGGGGCGTGAAGCGGATCCGGTCGGAGCCGGCCTTGTCCATCAGGTCGGCCACCGCCAGTAGGGTGGTGCCCGAGACCCGGCCGGCGATGGGCGCGACACCGACCGCGTTGCGCCCGTTCTTGAGTCGTTGCACCCCCACGTGGTCGATCGGGTGCGTCACCGGATCCGGTGCCGGGCCGTCGATCAGTCGGCGTTTGAGGTACTCGGTTTCGAGAACTTCGCGGAACTTCTCCATGCCCCAGTCCCTGACCAGGAACTTCAGCCGGGCTTTGGAACGCAGCCGGCGGTAGCCGTAGTCGCGGAACACCGAGGTGACCGCCGCCCACACCTCGGGCACCTCGGTGAGCGGAACCCAGGCCCCGACCCGCTGGCCCAGCATCGGGTTGGTCGACAGGCCGCCGCCTACCCACAGGTCCAGGCCGGGGCCGTGCCCGGGATGGTTGACCCCGACGAACGCGACGTCGTTGACCTCGTGCACCACGTCCTGCAGGCCGGAGATCGCGGTCTTGTACTTGCGCGGCAAGTCAGCGAAGTCCGGTTTGCCGATGTAGCGGCGCACGATCTCGTCGATGGCCCAGGTGGGGTCCAGCACCTCGTCGAGCGACTCACCGGCCAGGGGGGAGCCCAGGATCACGCGCGGGCAGTCGCCACACGCCTCGGTGGTCTGCAGTCCGACGCCATCGAGCCGCCGCCAGATCTCCGGAACGTTCTCGATCTCGATCCAGTGGAACTGGACGTTCTCACGATCGGAGATGTCGGCGGTGTCGCGGGCGAATTCGGTCGAGATGCCCCCCAGCGTGCGCAGCGCGGCCGCCGTCAGCGAACCGCCGTCGCAGCGCACCCGCATCATGAAGTACCGGGCCTCGAGCAGGTCGATGTTCTCGTCGCCGGTGTAGGAGCCGTCGTAGCCCTGCTCTCGCTGCGTGTAGAGGCCCCACCAGCGCATGCGTCCGCGCAGGTCGTCCTTCGCGATGCTGTCGAAGCCCGCTTTCGCGTACACGTCCAGGATGCGTTCCCGCACGTCGAGCGGGGCGCCGGCCTGCTTGAACTCCTCATTGGCGTTCAGCGGCTCGCGATTGCCCAGCGCCCACTGGCCCTCGTTGCGGGCATTCGCGGGTCGGGCTGTGGTCATTCGGGCTCCTCCTTTTGCGAGGTCTCAGGCATTTGGCGCGCAGTTCACCGGGTTTTGTGAGGCGCAGATCCGTCGACCGGCTGAGGATGCGGTTGGGCTGCGTCTGCGACGTCAGGGCAGACAGATGCAGCTGCAAACGCGCTTGAGATCGATGTGCCGCCGCGCCACCAGCGCAGTACGCAGGCTGGGCGGGGCGACATCCACGAGCCCGATTGTGCCACGTCTGGCAAACCGGCAAATCATCAGGCCGGCCGCCGGGCCGGATCGTCGTCCCGGCGCGGTCGCCGCGCGTGCGATCATGTGGCATGCCCCCTGCCCAGGCGCCGGTTGACCTGCCGGACCTGCAGCCGATCGGCGGCCGACCGTTCGGGTTATACGTGCACGTTCCCTTCTGCATCACCCGCTGCGGCTACTGCGACTTCAACACCTACACCCCGGCCGAACTGGGCGGCGTCAATCCGGACGCCTGGCTGGCGGCGCTGGGCCGCGAGCTGGGACTGGCGGCCGCGCGGCTGGGCCGTCCGACGGTGGACACGGTGTTCGTCGGGGGAGGCACGCCGTCGCTGTTGGGGGGTCCGCGTCTGGCCGCCCTGCTCGACATGGTTCGCGAGACCTTCACCCTGGCGCCCGGCGCCGAGGTGAGCACCGAGGCCAACCCGGAGTCGACGTGGCCGGAATTCTTCGACACGATCCGCGCGGCCGGCTACACGCGGGTCTCGCTGGGCATGCAGTCGGTGGCGCCGCGTGTCCTCGGCGTCCTCGACCGGGTGCACACGCCGAACCGGTCGGCGGACGCCGCCCGCGAGGCGCTGGCCGCCGGTTTCGACCACGTCAGCCTCGACCTCATCTACGGCACTCCCGGGGAGACCGACGACGACCTGCTGCGTTCGGTCGACACGGCCGTCGCCACCGGGGTTGACCATGTCTCGGCTTACGCGCTGACAGTCGAGGAAGGCACCGCGTTGGCCAGACGGGTCCGGCTCGGCGAGCTGACCGCACCCGACAACGACGTGCTGGCGCATCGCTACGAGTTGGTCGACGCCCGGCTGACGGATGCGGGAATGAACTGGTACGAGGTGTCCAACTGGTGCCGGCCGGGCGGCGAGTGCCGGCACAACGTCGGCTACTGGGACGGCGGCCAGTGGTGGGGGGCAGGGCCCGGTGCGCACGGCTATGTCGGTGCGACGCGGTGGTGGAACGTCAAGCACCCCAACGCCTATGCGGAGCTGCTCGACGATGCGAGGCTTCCCGTCGCGGGATTCGAACAGCTCGAGGACGACGCACTGCACACCGAAGACGTGATGCTGAAAACTCGGCTGCGCCAAGGCCTTCCGCTGGGCCGGCTCAGTCCGGACGAACGCGGCCGCGCCGAGACCGTCGTCGCCGACGGCCTGCTGGTGCCCGAAGGCGACCGACTGGTTCTCACCCCGCGCGGGCGCCTGCTCGCCGACGCGGTGGTCAGAGCCCTGCTTGACTAGGGGCGACTGATCCTCACACACCGGGGAACCAGTGCGAAACGACATGGTTGATCTCGATGTAAATCGGAATCCCCACCGTGACGATCAGCGAGAAGGTCAGGCCCAGCGACGCGGCGAGCGGCAAGGTCGGGCTGGCCTCGGGAATGCCCAGCCGCTGCACGGCCGGGAGCGTGATGTAGGAGGCCGAGCCACACAGCACGGCGAACAACACGTAGGTGCCGGGCTGGAAGTGCGTGTCGGTGAGGTAGGCGAAGGGGTAGGCGGCCAGAATTCCCAACGCCCCGAACACAATCGGCGCCAGCAGGCCGAAGAGGATGAACCCCGCGCCGGCGGGCCTGACGTCTCGCAGCTTTCGCGAGGCCGTCATGCCCATCTCCAGCAGAAACAGGCACAGCACACCCTGAAACGCCGAGACGAACAGCTCGTTCTGGTCGTGTACGACCTTCTGGCCCTGTACGGCCCCGATGAAGCCGACGGCTATGCCGCCGACCAGGAGGACGAGTCCGGGATTGAGAAACACTTCCTGCAAGATCTCGCGGGAGAAAATCGGGATCCGTCTTCCCCCGGCGCGCCGCAGGCCCGGGCCGGGCTCCCAGTCCGGGCGATCGAGCTTTTCCAGCGATAATTCGCGCTCCTCCTCGACCCCGCGAGCGTTTTCGTCGTCGAGGCTTTCCGTGCCCGCTCGCCTGGCGGCCGCGCCCGGGCCGATTTTCGCCGCGGCCGTATATCCCGGCTCGTCGGCCATGAAACCCGCCTCGTCCATGCCCCTGTGCCGCAACCGGGCCACCAGGTAAAGCGCCACCAGGCAGCCGGGAATCTCCATGAAGGCCAACTCGACCGGCATCCACGCGTCGAACGCGATCTTGACGCCGGTCAGGAACGCCACGCAGGTGGCGAAGGTGCCCGCCGAGTCGGACCCGTAATAACCGGCGATGGTTGCCCTGTCGATCCGCCGCAGCGGCGTCAAGTACTTCAGCACGACATAGGTGAGTCCGCCGAACACGAAATTCAGGACGAGGCCCAAGGCGACGAACTCGGCGATGTTGTCGATATCGGCCGGCTTCACTTTCGCGAGTTCTTCGCCGCCCTGCCAGCCGATGGCGACCAGCAGGTACATGCTCAGGCCTTGATAGATCACATAGGGGAACTCAAACCGCACCCTGAGGATCGGGATCAGGAACCCGAAGTAGAAAAACAGCAGCAGCGGTTTGAACAGATTGTGGCTGAAGTTCTGCAGGAACTCGTGGATCATTGACGTTTCTCGGTCATTTCTTCCAATGGAAAACGACGCGGTGGTGAGCTACAGCGGGGCGTGTGCGAACACCCATAAACCTTGAGGACTTCGGAGACCGCCGTCAACCCGCCTTAACCAACACTTAACGACTTCAACCGCACGCGGTGGCTCGCGTGCGGTTGAAGTCGCTCGGCGTCGGTGCCGCGTTGCGGCGCTATTTGCTAGAAGAAGTGGGCGACCAGGCGGTTGATCTCGATGTAGAGCGGGATACCGATGGTGACGTTGTACGAGAACGTCAGACCCAGCGAAGCAGCCAGCGGCAGGGTCGGGCTCGCCTCGGGGATCGCCAGCCGCTGAACTGCCGGCACCGCGATGTAGGACGCCGCACCGCAGAGCACCGCGAACAGCACGTAGGTGCCCGGCTTGAAGTCGGCGTGGGTCAGGGCCGCGTAGCAGTGCGCGACGATGATCCCGAGCGGCGCAAAAATATTAGGCGCCAGAAGGCCGAAGAAGATGAAACCGGGGCCGGCGGTACGGAGGTCTTTGAGCTTGCGGGAGGCGGTCATGCCCATCTCGAGCAGGAACAGACACAGGACGCCCTGGAATGCCAGCACGAAGAATTTGTCGTCGTCGGCAACGACCTTCTGGCCCTGCAGCCCACTGACGAGGCCGATGATGATGCCGCCGATCAGCAGCACCAGCCCGGGGTTGAGGAACACCTCCTGGAAGAGCTCGCGCGAGAGGATCGGAACTTTGCCCGTCGGCCGGGGCGGGCTGGGCTCCCAGTCGGGATGATCGAGCTTTTCCAGCGACAGCTCCAGTTCCTGCTCGACCCCGCGCTCGTTCTCGGCCTCCAGGCTCTGGCCGTGCGGGGGCTTCGCCGCCGTGCCTGGGCCCACCCCGACCTTGGCCGGGGTGTATCCGGGCTCGTCGGCCATGTTGCCCGCGGCGTCCATCCCCCGATGCCGCAGCCGTGCGACCAGGTACAGCGCCACCAGGCAGCCCGGAATCTCCATGACGGCGAGCATCACCGGCATGTAGGCGTTGAACGCCAGGTTGACGGCGGCCAGGACCGCCACGCAGGTGGCGAACGTCCCGGCTGAATCGGATCCGTAATAGCCGGCGACGGTCGCTCGGTCGATTCTGCGCAGCGAAGTCAATCCGGACAGCAACAGATAGGCCAGGCCGCCGATCACGAAGTTCAGGACGAAGCCCAACAACATGAAGCCGGCGATGACGGCGATGTCGGACGAGCTGATCTTGGCGAGTTCTTCGCCTCCGTGCCAGCCGATGGCCAGCAGTAGGTACATCGTCAGGCCCTGGTAGATCACGTACGGGAATTCGAACCGCACCTTCAGGATGGGGATCAGGAACCCGAAGTAGAAGAAGAGCAGCAGCGGCTTGAACAAGTTGTGGGTGAAGTTATGCCAGAACTCTTGCAGCATGAGGCGCCTCTCTCGACGTGACGTGGTGGTCGGAGGAAGCACCGTCCGTAAGCGGGGCAACCACGAACTTCCCGATAACCGAGCAAAATTTAGCCCCGCGGCTGTCAAACCGCCACTCGACACGGGCGCGGCGCGGCTTGGGCAACTTACCCGGCCCCGAACTGATACTCGCGGTTATCGCCGCAGGTCGAGGCGGTGTCCAGCGCCTGATCCGCCATACTCTCGCAGCGGCCGAAGGGCGTGAGTTGGGTATGAATGTGCTGTGCATTTGCTGGGAAAACGGCACCTGGCGGTTTGACGGTCGGCTAATTCGCTCACCGCGCGTTCCGTTCGCGGTTCCTCGCGGTCCTCACGACTGTCCGGGCGCCACCGGGCCCGCGGCGCGCGGTACGACTCCCGGCGGGGAGGGTCGCCGTACCGACAAAGGTTAGGCTACATTTACTAGCCGTGACCGAGGTCAGCGTAGAGACGAGTTCCGCGAGCTCCCCGTCCCCGGCGATTCCCCTCCCGTCGCACGTCGATCCGGCCGACCTGGCCGCCGCGCTCGCCGCAGCGTTGCCGGAACGCGCGGGCGAGGAGTACCTGCTCTACGAATACGACGGCCAATGGGTGCTGGCCAGCGGCGTTGCGGCCATGATCGAGCTGGACAGCGACGAGCTGCGGGTGATCCGCGGTGGGGTGACTCAGAGGCAACGCTGGTCCGGCCGTCCCGGCCCGGTGCTCGGTGAGGCCATCGACCGGCTCCTGCTCGAGACCGACCAGGTCTTCGGTTGGGTCGCCTTCGAGTTCGGGGTCTACCGCTACGGGCTGCACCGGCGGTTGGCGCCGGCAACGCCCCTGGCCCGTGTGTTTTGGCCGCGCACCCGCATCGTCGTGAGCGGCGAAGCGGTTCGCGTGTACGGCGCAGCGAACGGACTTCGCGAGGCGGTGCTGGGCCTACTCGCCGACGGCGTGCCCGAGCCGCCCGCCCCTCGTGCCATCGACGTCGTCGCCGACCCGACCCGATACCGCGATCGGGTTGCGACGGCCGTCCGTGAGATCGCCACCGGCAATTACCACAAGGTGATCCTGTCCCGAAGTGTGCAGGTGCCTTTCCCTCTCGATTTCCCCGCCACCTACCGGCTCGGTCGCCGGCACAACACCCCCGTGAGGTCGTTCCTGTTGCGGCTGGGCGGGATTCGCGCGGTGGGCTACAGTCCCGAGCTCGTCGCGGCCGTCGGCAACGACGGCGCCGTGGTGACCGAACCGCTGGCGGGAACCCGCGCCCTCGGTCGCGGCGCGGCGCGGGACCGCCAGGCCCGCGAGGACCTCGAATCCAACTCCAAAGAGATTGTCGAGCATGCGATCTCGGTACGCAGTTCGCTGCGGGAGATGGCCGAGATAGCCGCACCGGGGACCGCGGCGGTCACCGACTTCATGACGGTGCGCGAACGCGGCAGCGTCCAGCACCTGGGCTCCACGGTCAGCGGCCGCCTGGACGCCTCCAGTGACCGGATGGACGCACTGGAGGCGCTCTTTCCGGCGGTCACCGCGTCGGGTATTCCCAAGGCGGCCGGCGTAGAGGCGATCCTGCGTCTGGACGAGGGGCCGCGCGGACTGTATTCCGGTGCGGTCGTCATGGTTTCGTCCGGCGGACGACTGGACGCGGCGCTGACGCTGCGGGCGGCCTACGAATGCGACGGGGCCACGTGGCTTCGCGCCGGCGCGGGAATCATCGAGGAGTCAACGCCGGAACGCGAGTTCGAGGAGACCTGTGAGAAGCTCTCCACGCTCGCGCCATACCTGATCGCTCGCCGCCCCGGCTGAGGGCCGCCCCGTCCTGCCCGCGTTGTGACCGGGTGTGATCCAATCGTTGCGGCGTAGGGACTTTCGGCCCTATTTGCGGAGCCCCCCGCGTGGCTTTCTTGATGTAACCGCCTTACACAGATACATTGCGTGTTACTCAACAGCACAGATAACTGGGAGGGTTCCGTGTCCAAGGAACTGACCAACCTTCAGCTACTCCAAGAGCTTGAGCCCGTGGTGGAGGGCCTGCTCAATCGGCACCTGTCGATGTTCAAGGAATGGAATCCGCACGACTACATCCCGTGGTCGGACGGCAGGAACTTCTACGCGCTCGACGGCCAGGGCTGGGAACCCGAGCAGAGCCGGCTCCCCGACGTGGCGCAGGTGGCGATGGTGCAAAACCTGCTGACCGAGGACAATTTGCCCGCCTATCACCGCGAGATCGCAATGAACTTCAGCATGGATGGCCCGTGGGGCCAATGGGTGAACCGGTGGACCGCCGAGGAGGCCAGGCACAGCACCGCGCTGCGTGATTACCTGGTGGTGACCCGCGCGGTCGACCCTGTCGAGCTGGAAAGGCTTCGCCTCGAGCAAATGACCCGGGGCTTCAGTCCCGGCCAGAATCAGCAAGGTGACTTGTTCGCTGAAAGCCTGTTCGACTCCGTCATGTACGTCTCATTCCAGGAGTTGGCGACCCGCGTCTCGCACCGCAACACCGGCAAAGCCTCCAACGATCCGATCGCTGAGCAGTTGATGGCCCGGGTGTCGCACGACGAAAACCTGCACATGATCTTCTACCGCGACGTCAGCGCCGCGGGTCTGGACATCTCGCCCAATCAGGCGATGAAATCGGTGCACCGCATCCTGCGCAACTTCAAGATGCCCGGGTTCACCGTGCCGGAGTTTCGGCGCAAAGCGGTGATCATCGCCGTCGGCGGTGTCTACGACCCGCGCATCCATCTCGACGAGGTGGTCATGCCGGTGCTGCGGAAGTGGCGCATCTTCGAGCGCGAGGACTTCAGCGGCGAAGCGGCCAGGATGCGCGACGATCTTGCCGTGCTCATCAAGGAGCTCGAGGCGGCGAGCGATAAGTTCGACGAGTCCAAGCAGCGCTACCTCGAGCGCGAGGCGCGCAGGACCGAGAAGATCACCGCCCGAAAGGTGCTCAGCACCAAGGGAACGCTGACGCTCAGCGGGCACTGACCGCTGGGGTCAAGCGGTCCGGCGCCGCGAGCGTCAACCGCAGCGGGGTTCGGGTTCGGACGAATGCTCGAGATAATCGGCGAGGATGCGGCTCACCAGTGACTCGATGTGCGACTCGATCGACGACGCGAGTGTCGCCGTGACCGTCGCCACCGCCTGAGTCCGGAAGCGCACCAGCATGGTGATCAGCTCGGCGATCTCGGCGTCGGCGGGCAGCGGCCGGCCGGGCTTGATGCGGTCGACCACGTGTTCGGCGCCAGCGCGCACCAGCATTTCGCTGATCTTGTCGATCTCGGGAACGATCTGCTCGTGCAGGTCGATGAGCTTGTCCAAATCGACACCGTAACCGCGGATCTCGTTGAACGCCTCGATCAGTTTGGGACGGGTGACGATTGCCTGCGCGCCGTCGACGCGGATCACCTGCAGCCCGACCAGCCGCTCGAATGCGTGTGGATCGCCGACGAGGCGTGCAGCGTCCTCGAGCGGCATGGTTTCCGGCTTCTCGGCGGTCCAGCTGCCGACGATGGCCGTCTCGAGGCCCAGCACGTCGCCGAGATTCTTGCCTTCCTCCCACGCGCTGAGCATCTCCCGCACGTGCGCGATGTTGTACCCGCGGTCGAGCATCGATGTGATCAGCCGGAGCCGTGTGAGATGCGTGTCGTTGAACAGGGCGATCCGGCCGACGCGCAGGGGCGGAGGCAGCAGGCCGCGGTCGCGGTAGACCCGGACGTTGCGGGTGGTGGTGCCGGCCAGCCGGGCGAGGTCGTCGATGCGATACTCGCCGGACTCCGCGGCGTGCGGGTGGCGGACCGCCGCATCGAAAAGCTGCGACACCGCGGTCTCGATGAAGTCCCGCGACTGGCGCCGAACGCGTTTGGGCGCTCGACGCACGTTGTAGAGCACGCTGGCGATGGTGCCGGGTTCGGGGCGTGCGGGCCGGTCGGCTGCCACGTCGTCGCCCTATCCGGCGGGGACGCTGAGGCGGTCGCGCGCATCGCGGGCGATCGCGTGGTAGTGGTCGAAGCGGAAATCACGCATCTGGCGAAGATACTGCGTGGCCGTGCCGGGGTACATAGAGGCGTTGAACCCGTCTTTGGTGAGATACCAACTGCGGCAACCTGAGTTCCACGTCGTTCTTGTCAATCGGCGCTGAATGCTTTCGTTGTGCCTGCGCTGGACGTCCTCCCGGACGTCGAGATAGCGCAGGTCGCCGTCGAGGATGGTGGTGATGCCGCGTACGGCGTAGTCGAGCTGGCCTTCGATGTAGACCAGCAGCGAGTTGTGGCCGGGCCCGGAGTTGGGACCGGTCATGAAGAACAGATTCGGGTAGCCGTGCGCATTGATGCTCTTGTAGGCCTGCGCCCCGGCGGCCCATTCGTCGCCCAGCGACCGCCCGCCGAGTCCGGTGACCGGGAAAGGCGGCCCGGTCAGATGGACGTCGTAGCCCGTGGCGAACACGATGCAGTCAAGGTGGTGTTCGATGCCGTCGCTGGTGCGGATGCCGACCGGGCTCAGCGAGGCGATCGGCCAGCTGATGAGCTTGCAGTTGTCGCGCTGAAGGGCGGGGTAGTAGTCGCTGGAAATCAGCATGCGCTTACAGCCCGGCGCGAAATCCGGCGTCAGCTGGCGGCGCAGCCAGGGGTCCTTGACCCGGGCGCGGATGTGGGCCGCGCCCAGCCGGGCCACCAGCGAGGTCAGCGGGGTGTTCCATACCATCGCCGTCGCGGTGGCTTCGTGGCCCCAGAACAGCGCCTGACGCGCCAACTGCTGGGTGGCAGGGACTTTGGCGAACAGCGCCTGCACCGCCGGCGGGGTCGCGAAGTCCAGGCGCGGCAGCACCCATCCGGGGGTGCGCTGGAACACCTTGACGGACGCGGCTTGCGTCACCAGTTCGGGGACGATCTGGATCGCGCTGGCACCGGTGCCGATGACGGCAACCCGCTTGCCGGCGAAGTCGTAGTCGGTATCCCAGCGGGCGCTGTGAATCTTGTGTCCCCGGTAGCTGTCCAGACCACGCAATTCGGGAAAGCTGGCATCCGACAGGGGGCCGGAGGCCAATACGACGGTACGAGCGCGAAAGCGCTTGCGGTTCTTGGTCGTCGCGCTCCAGATGCCGGCCTCCTCGTCGAAGCTCAGGCCGCTGACCTCGTGGCCGAACCGTATCCGGCTGCGGATGTCGAATCGGGTTGCCATCTCCTCGATGTGCCGGTAGATCTCCGCGGCGGGGGAGTAGGTCCGCGACCACCTCGGGTTCTTGACGAACGAAAACGAGTACAGCAGCGACGGCACATCACAGGTGGCGCCGGGATATCGGGTGTCGCGCCAGGTTCCGCCGACCCGGTCGGAGCGTTCGAGGATGACGACGTCCCGGACGCCCGCCTGGGCCAATCGGATCGCCGCCCCGAGTCCGGTGAAGCCCGCTCCGACGATGAGTGCGGCGTGGATGCGTTCGCGTGCCATGGTCAGGCCGCCGGCTCGTGCGTGAGTTCGCGCGACCAGCTCGGCATCGGCTTGAGCAGCGGCTTGGGGTAGAAGTCCGACAGCCACACCATGGAATTGGCCAGCAACTGATAGGGGTGTCGCGGGTTGACCACCCACGCGGCGTGCCGCCTGAGGAGTTTGTAGGCGGGTACGCGCGGGGTGCGTTCGCCGCGCTCGCCGAGTTGCTTGAACCGCTTGACAGCGTTGAAGAGCCGCTCGGATTCCATGCCCATTCCGGCCATCTCGTTGCGAATGCGGTTGAGCAGCGGCATGTACATCAGGGCGCCGATGATCAGGCCCGGGGTTGCGACGGTGCCGACGAACTCGATTGCGAGCCGGCGTGCCGTGGCGTGACCGATGATCTCGAGGACCTCGAAATCGACGGCGATGTGCCGTGACTCGTCGTTGTTGATCCTTTCGAAGACCTGGTGGCAGACCGGGTCCTCCACCGTATCCAGCAGGAACTTCAGCAGCGCACCGTCGAGCGCCACCTCCAGCATCGGGATCACCGTGCCCAGCACCGACAGCGGCATGTCGTCGGAGTAGGCGTCGAGCCACTCGATCGCCAACCGGATGTTGACGTTCGGCTTGGGGACCTCGCCGTCCTCCAGCATTCCCCAGCGCTTCATCAGCGCCAGCTCCGCGTTGGCGTGGCGTTGCTCTTCGGCGTGGAAATACCGGTAGATCTCCGCGATCGTCGGGTCGGGCGCCTTCTTGGCCAGCGCCGCGAAGCCGCGGGCACCGATGTTCTCGATCCAGCACAAGTCGGCCATGAAGGCCTTCAGCTTCGGCCGGAACTCCGGCCGGATCGTGTCGGCGCCCGGGGCTTCCCAATCGATGTCGGCGAGCGCCCACTGGCGGTCCTTGATCTTGGCGAGCATGGCTTCCATGTCGATGGCCACCAAGAGCTCCTCTCGTTGCGGTGATCAGGGTAGGTTGACGCGGGACAAGAGGCCGGCCCCGCGGGTGTACGCCTGCGGCGCAAGGCGTTTGATGTTCCAGCCGATCTTGGCGTCCAACTGCGGCATGCAGTACAGATCGCCATGGTCGTGGGCGTCCAGGCAGATTCGCGCCACCTTTGCGGGCGAAAAGCCGGTCCAGCGCATGAGTTTGGTTGCGAGTTCGCCCGATTCCGCGGAGATGCGGCCGGATTCGACGATGTTGGTCTTGACGAACGTAGGACACAAAACCGTCACCGTGACGGGCGAGCCCGACAGCTCGGCCGCGAGCGTTTCCGACAGCGACAGCACGCCTGCCTTGCTGACGTTGTAGGCGGCCATTCCCGGGGCCGCTCCGAACGCCGCCGCCGAGGCGACATTGATGATGCCCCGACGAGGGTGAGACGGCCCGGCGTCGCGCAGGATCGGGGTGAACACATGGCATCCGTGGATGGCTCCCCACAGGTTGATGCCCAGGGTCCACACCCAGTCGTCCAGAGGCACCTCACCGATGGCCGCGCCGCCGGCGCCGACGCCGGCGTTGTTGATCACCAGCGACGGTGGCCCGTGGAACCAGGACTGAGACTGTTCGGCCAGCGCCTGCACGTCGTCGATCCGCGACACGTCACAACGGACGGCGGTGGCTCTGGCTCCCTGTTGGGCGATGAGGTCGGCCGTCTTTTCCGCGGCGCCCTGGTCGATGTCGCTGCACACCACCGCGCCGCCACGGCGGGCAAGTTCGACGGCGAAGGCGGCGCCGATACCGCTGCCGGCCCCCGTCACCACCGCCGACGCGCCGTGACTGGTTCTGGTCGTGCGCAACAGTCTGTCCAGCGGTCCCAGCATCGTCACCCCACCTCGTCGGCGAATGTGCGTGCGTCCTGCAGAGCATGCGCGATGAAGCGTGCGACGTATGCCATGGCTTTGGCGGCTTCGGGCGTCATCCGCGGCAGCGCCTGGAAGACGTGCACCTGGTGCGGCCACACCTGCAATTCGCACCTGCCGCCGGCGGCGCGGATCTCGGCGGCCAATTGCCGCGCGTCGTCCTGCAGCATCTCGGCGCCACCGGCCTGGATGAGAGTGGGCGGCAGCGGCCGGCCGGCAGCAACTTTCAGCGTCAGCCGGTGATGGGCCGGGTCGATGCCGGCGTGGTAGAGGCCGACCAGCCGAACGGCGTCGGCCGCGCGGATGGCGGGATCGCGTTGCCTCCGTTCGCGTTCGCGGCAGAGTGTGAACGTGACGTCGAACAGCGGTGAGAACAGCGCCAGGGCGGCCGGGTGCGGCGCCTCGGGCTGCAACAGCATATCCACCGCAAGGTGGCCGCCCGCCGAATCACCGGCGATGACAATCTGTTTCGGGTCCACGCCGCAGGATTGCGTCAGCCAGTCCCAGCCCGCTCGCACGTCGTCGGCCGCGGTGGGGAAGCGGTGGCGCGGGGCCAACCGGTATTCGATGCTGAACACCGGCAGACCGGTCAACGACGACAGCCAGGATGTCAACCGTCGGTGCGTCTTCGGCGAGCACACGGCATAACCGCTGCCGTGGACGTAATAAACGGCCCCGCCCATCAGATCAGCCTGCCCCCGACTGGTCGGCGTGCGCGCGCCGCGTACCCACTCGCCTTTGACGCGCCGGCCGTCGGGCAGTGTGGTGTCGACGGGTTCGACGCGTGCTCCCGCCAGCGACGGTCCGAACGTTCCCATGATCCGGGCGATGATCTGTCGAGACATCCACAGGCCCCAGGCCCGTTCGGGCGGCAGCAGGCCGCTGATCGGGCGCAGGGTGTAGGTGCTCACCGCTGCCGCCCCCCGGGATCGCACTGAACCCCGGGCCGGAACGCCGTCCGTCATGGGACGGAGTCAACCGCAAATGGTGACATTAGTCAATGGCAACGTTGGCGACCGGCCGCGGGTGGGCAAATGCATTGATGATTGGTGCTCATTCGATCAGGTCGTGGGCGGGCGGCCGCAAGCCGCCGTCGGTAAAGGCGGGAAGCGCGTCGGTGAAGACGGGCATCAGGTCCGTCGCACTGCCGTCCCAGGGCAGCGCCAGCAGTTGCGCGACGCTGCGCCGCCCACCGAAGGCACGCAGCGCCTCGAAGTCCGAAATGCTGAGTGCGACGTGACCGCGCGCGGTGTGCTGGTCGCCCAGTTGTACGAATCCCAGTATCGGAGTGCGTAATCGAAGCGCCGGCAGCTCCGCGTGCCGGATGAACTGGTCGCCCATTGTGGTCACGAAGCCCAAGGCCGCCTTGACCGCGCGATCCCCGACGCGGGAACCCGGCTCACCCAACGCGCCGCGAATGTCGTGCTCATGGGTCAGGGTGTCGAAAACGAGCTGGCATACCCCCGCATCAGAGGCAACAGCGAGGTTCGCCGACACCGAGTCAAGCGACCGCTTCCAGAGGTCGAGCAGGTCATCGATGCGGTGTCGGCCCAGTCGTGCAACCTGCGCGTCCGCCCAGGGGCCGGTGCCCTTCTTTGCCAAATTTCGCGCAACGATGTCCTGGGCGACGCCGGCCAGGTGCGCAACCACCTGCCGGATGGTCCAGCCGGGACACGCCGGGACGGCCAACTCCGCGATGCCGTCGCGCCCGCGCACCAACGCCTCGACGCGTTCGCAGACCAGCCGGTACGCCGCCCCCGCCTCACCGTGCGGCACCAGTTGAGGCACTTGGCCGTTACCCACACTCACGGGTCCACCCTTCCGCCACCGTCAGAACGCGACTGCCGGTAGACGCTACACGCATTTTAAGAAAAATAAGGGGAGTATGTGGAAAGCGTAAGGAACGGGCGTCCCGTGGATCGGTTCCATCCCCCGGGGAAGTGGCCCGGATCTTCATCACCGGGTCGACCGCTGGTCTGAGGTTGATGGCAGCCAAACTCCTATCGGAGGGTCGGACCGGGTTGGGGGCCAACCAAATTGGGTGGCAACGCCGCGACCGACGACCTCGAATCCGGGCCGGTGACCCAAGCGTGGCTGGCGGTCAGTTCCGCCCCGGAGGCAACGGTGACCGGACGGTATTTCGACCACCAGAAGCCTGCGGCAGTTCATCCTGATGCGCGTTCGGTCGAGACGCTCGACCCTCGGCAGATGAGCCCCTCCATAGGGCATCTGGCAGGCGGTGGCGCGGGGTCCAATCGTCGACCCTGGTGGGGCGGCGTCACCGAAACCCGTTCTGCGTCAGCTCGATTAGGTTTGGTACGGGGCAGCTAGCAAGCCTGCTGGTGTGGTGGTGGCGATTGGGGTTGGAAGGGTTGGTACCACCACCATTGGGCGCGTTCGCCGGTGGGTCCGGGGTAGGGCCCGACGGCGGGTGGTGGTGTCGTGGGTGGGCGTGCCAGTGATCCGGGCTGCAGGGGTCGGCCGGTGTTGTCGGTCACGCACAAAGCGTCGGCGGGTCCGGTGAGGGTGATGTCGCCGCGGTGGTGGGCGCGGTGGTGGTGGGGGCAGATCAGGACGAGGTTGGTCAGGTCGGTGGGGCCGCCGTTTTCCCAGTGTTGGAGGTGGTGGGCGTGTAGGCCGCGGGTGGCCCCGCAGCCGGGGACGGCGCAGTGGGGGTGGCGGTGTTGCAGGGCGCGGCGTAGTCGCCGGTTGATGGTGCGGCTGGTGCGTGCGGCGCCGATGGGCTGGCCGTCGCGGTGATACCAGACTTCGTAGGTGGCATCGCAGGTCAGGTACTGGCGTTCGGCGTCGGTGAGTGCCGGCCCCAGGTGCAGGGCGGCGGCGGGCTGCTCGACGTCGAGGTGCACCACCACGGTGGTGTGCTGGCTGTGCGGGCGGCGGGTGGCTTCGGTGTCCCAGCTGGTCTCGATCAGGCGCATCAATGCCTCGACGTTGCCCGGGAACGGCGGCGCGCTGTCGGAGGGGCGGGTGGCGTCGCCGCGGTCGTGTTTCCACTCGGCGATCAGTGCCTCGCGATGCGCGGCCAGCGCGGCGTCGAGTTTCGCGGAGTCGGGGTGCGCGAGTGTGATCCGCCAGCAGGTGTACTCCTGGCCGGCGGTGGTGGTGATCGAGGGGCCGGGTTCGGGGCGCGCCGGGGGGTCGGGGCGTGGTTCGAGGTTGACCGCGGTGCGCAGCTGGGTGACCGTGGCCACCGACGCCAGCTGGGCGTAGTGCTCATCAGAGCCGTGGGCGGCGCGCGCGGCGATGACCCCGACCTGATCGAGTGACAGCCGGCCCTCCCGCAGGCCCTGGGCGCAGCGCGGGAACTGCTCGAGCCGGCGCGCGACGGTGGTGATCGTGTGGGCGTGGGCCGAGGACGCGCCCAGCTTCCAGGCCACCAGGGCGGCGATCGAGCGCGCGCCGGTGGCCCCGCACAGCTCGTCGCGATCCAGCTCGGCCACGATCTGCACGATGCGCCCGTCGATGGCGTTGCGCTGACCGGCCAACTCCGCCAACTCCGCAAACAACCCATCAACCCGCTCAGCAGGACTCGGCGCCACAGCAGACGAAGTGGTCAACGACATACCCCCATCATCGCAACCAGGTACGACAACTTTCGGCCGCCCGAACCGCGCCCGGGTGCGACACCGTCAAGCAGGTCGAGCTCAGTCTTGGGGGTCGCCGCGGCGAAGTTGGCCCTCGCGCAGCAGCGCGTTGACCGAGTCCTGCCATCGCTTCAATTGCGCCGGGGTTCCGAAGGGCTCGGGAAGGCGGCGGTCGATGTGGGGGCGCAGGACGAGGGTGCCGAGCACCAAGATCAGCGGGTGCAGCGCCGCCCACAGCAGATCGAGATCGGGGCGCGTCAGTCCGTGGTCGCTGAGATCGCCCCACCGGCCGGCCCCGAGGTCGGCCAGGGCGTCGAAGATGACCGTTCCCACCGGGCGGCCGTCGACGACCGCGTCGAGGAGGTAGTTCACCACGTCGGGCTGTTCGACGATGAGCGCGGTCACCCGCCGTCCCGTCTCGGCGACGGAGTCGGGCGACGGCGCCGGGGCGGGCTCGGCCAACCGGGCTCTGACGACGTTGAGGACATGGTCGTCGACGGCCTGGATCAGTCCCGCTTTCGTCGAGAAATGATGTTGCACCAGCCCCACGGACACCCCCGCGGCGGCCGCGATGGTGCGCAGGGAGGTGGCCGCCGTGCCCTGCTCCGCGAAGAGGCGAAGCGCGGTTGCTCGGATTCGCGTCACGCTCGGCGGTGTGCCGGGATCGGCACCGTCGGGCGCTGCTGGTACGCGCGTCATTTGCTCCCACTGTACGAAACCGTGGCCAATACCGGTGTATTGTTTGCCGCTGTGGCGTCCGGAGACGAAAGAGTGACGATCAAGTTCGTCCGTGACTTCCAGACGTCCGACGGTTCGGTCACCTACACGAAGGGCTCTGAGTTCCTCGTGGATGCCGCGACCGCCGATGCGCTGATTCTGGCCGGCGTGGCGGTGACGGTTTCGGCGCGCATGGCCGAGTGATCAGGGCCGACGAATCCCGGGCTCTAGCCGACCAGGCGACTCTTGCGTTCGTCGAGGAAGCGCGACCACGACACCACCTCCGGGTGCTTCTTGAGCACCGCCCGGCGCTCGCGTTCGGTCATGCCGCCCCAGACGCCGTACTCGACTCGGTTGTCCAGCGCCTCGGCGCCGCACTCCGCGACCACGGGGCAGCGACGGCAGATGGCCGCGGCCTTGCGCTGGTCGGCCCCTTGGACGAAGAGGTTGTCAGGGTCGGTGGTGCGGCACAGGGCCTCAGCCGCCCAACTGTTGTGTTCCGGTGCCGGGGCGCTGCGCAAGACATGCCGCGGTCCTGATTGCTGGTCCCGACCGACGGTCGGCCTGTGTCCGGACAAAGAACTGATGCCTTCCACTGGTGGCCGCGCGCCGCGGGAGCAGGCGCTGCAGCGAATTACCCTTTTTCCGCTGTGCGCAAACCATCGGTCGACGGACCGGCTCTACGCGGCCGGCGGCCGGCGGTCAGGCGACGGCGGGCTCGGTGTCCAGAGCTGAGTCGACGGTCGGATAGACCGGCAGCATGTCGGCGAACCCGCAGGCCTTGACGATCCGCGTCACCATCCCCCGCTGACTCACCAGGCGCATGTCGATGCCGCGCCGACGGCACCGTTCCGACTCCTCGGTCAGCGCCTGAAATGCGCAGCAACTCACGAAATCCAGGCCGGTGAGGTCGACGACGACTGTTCCGGGGGCGGAGGTGACGGAGGCGGCCTCCTGGATCAGCTGCCGCCAGGTCGACTCGTTGCACGCGTCGGCCTCACCGCCCGCGCTGACGATCACTGCGAGGCCACTTCGATGGACGACCGCCCGCAAGTTGCTTCGCAGGCCGCCGAGTTCGGAGATCAGTCGCGGGGTCAACATCACATGGGTGCGCATCGGCCCGGCGACTGTGTTCACGGTGCTCCTCAACGATGCTGACTGGCGCATGGGTGCTGTGTATGTTGACCGACCGGCGCGGGCCTAAACGGCGCGAGCGGAACGTTCTGCCGGTGCGGTCCGGCGGCGGCCGAACCCGGCGCGTCGGTATATACCGTTCGGCATGCGGGTAGCCGAGAGGGCATGAGCGATCTCCACGCCGCCGCCGTGCCGGCTCGCACCTATAGGGGACCCGCGGACGCCGGCACCGTCGCGCTTTTCCGTCGGCATTTCCGTGACTGGCTGGACGCCCACTTCTTGCTGGACGCGACGCGCGTCAGCGACATCATTCTGGGCACCGACGAGGCGCTGTCGAACTGTGCCGAACACGCGTACCGCAACAGAGGTGGCCGCGGCGACATGGTCCTCGACATCGCGTACGACCATCAGGACGCGGCGATCGCCGTGTGCGTGACGGACACCGGGTGCTGGATCGAGCCCGACCCGACGGCGTCGCAGGGCCTGCGCGGGCGGGGCCTGATTCTGATGAACGCCTTGGCCGACGAGTGCACGGTCGACGGCCGCGATGACGGCACGACCGTTTGCCTGCGCTATCACCAGTACCTGACCCGGCATCGCGGCATCAAAGCAAGCTGACCTGTCCGGTCTATTCGACCGAAATTTGCTGTGCCGCAACACCGTTGAGTCACCTATCGATCATCCACGGGCGTTCGGCGCAGCGGCCTGCAGCGCCAGGGTTGGGGGGTGGGAGAAGAGGGTATCTCCAAGCGGCGGGTCGGACGTGCGTGGAAAGGTCGTGGGGTGATTCGATTCGGCAGCGTTGCCGGGCTGGCCGTCGTGGCCGTCGGGTCGGCGTGCCTGGCGCTGGAGGGGTCGTGGGCCTGGTGGATTCCGGCGGTGACGGTCGGAGCGCTCGCCGCGCTCGGTGTCTACGATCTGGCGCAACGCAAGCACGCGGTGTTGCGCAACTACCCGGTGCTGGGCCACATGCGCTACCTGGCGGAGGACATCCGCCCCGAGCTGCAGCAGTACTTCATCGAGCGCAACTTCGACGGGCGACCGTTCGACCGCGACGTGCGCGCTTTGATCTACGAACGGGCCAAGGGCACCGCAGCCGAGCTGTCGTTCGGTACCGAACGTGATATCCGCGAGATCGGCTACGAATATCTCATCCATTCGGTCGCGCCGATCGACTCTCCACCGGAACCGCCCCGGGTTCGCATCGGGGGCCCGGATTGCCGTCAGCCTTATCACATCGCGCTGATGAATGTGTCATCGATGAGCTTTGGCGCCTTGTCCGGCAACGCATTACGAGCACTCAACAACGGCGCGCGTCGCGGCGGGTTCGCTCACGACACCGGTGAGGGCGGCTTGACCCCCTACCACCTGGGGGGCGCGGACCTGGTCTGGGAGATCGGGTCCGGCTATTTCGGCACCCGGACCAAGGACGGCAGTTTCGATCCCGGCCAGTTCCGGGAGAAGGCGGCCCACGACGCGGTCAAGTGCATTTCCATCAAGCTCAGCCAGGGCGCGAAGCCGGGCCTCGGCGGAGTGCTGCCGGCGGCCAAGGTCACTCAGGAGATCGCCGATTACCGCGGCGTTCCGGTGGGCGAGAAATGCGTCAGCCCGGCCGCCCATTCGGCTTTCGGCACACCCCGCGAGTTGGTGCACTTCATCGCCCGCCTGCGTGAACTCGCCGACGGGAAGCCCGTCGGGTTCAAGCTCTGCGTGGGCTCGAGGATCGACGTGCTCGCGATCTGCAAGGCCATGATCGCCGAGAACGTCACGCCGGACTTCATCATCGTCGACGGCGCCGAGGGAGGGACGGCCGCGGCCCCGCTGGAGTACGAGGACAACGTCGGGCTGCCCCTGACCGACGGGCTGATGACCGTGCACAACGCCTTGGTGGGAACCGGCCTTCGCGACGTGATCAGAATCGGCGCCAGCGGCAAGATCGCCACGGGCACCGACATCGTCAAACGGCTCATTCAGGGAGCGGACTATACCAATTCGGCACGCTCGATGATGATGGCGCTCGGTTGCATTCAAGCCCAGCGGTGTCACACCAATGAGTGCCCCGTCGGGGTCGCGACCCAGGACCCGCGACGCGCACGCGCTCTCGACGTTGCCGACAAGAGCGAGCGGGTCTACCGCTACCAACACGCCACGGTCGCCGAAGCGATGCGGCTGATGGCCTCGCTGGGGGTCGACGACCCCGCCCTGCTTTCGCCGCACATGCTGCGCAAGAGGATCACGGCCACCGAGCACCGTTCGTACGCCGAGCTTTACACGTGGCTTCCGTCCCGCGCGCTGCTCGACGATGCGGCGCCCGACTGGCGCTGTGATTGGACGGCCGCCGATCCCGATTCGTTCGCGCCCGCCGGCCTGGCTCGGCACGGTTGACCGCGACGAGGCCAGCCGACGTCGCCGCAACGATGGGCGCAATGCGCCTTGCAGCGCTTCGGACACTTGTCAAGGCCGCGACGCCGAAACCTGTCCCGCGATAGCCCTCTTGTCGACCTTGCCGACCGGCGTGGTGGGCAGGGCCGCCATGGCGACCAGCACATCGGGGCGCGTGTGCGCGGCCACGCCGCGCCCGTCGAGGTGGGCGTTCAACTCCGGCAGCGTCATTGGTGGGCCCCTGAAAACGACGGCGGCGCAGATCTTTTCCCCGAGTAAGGGGTCGGGCAGCGGCACCGCGGCGGCCGAGTGGACGCGCGGATGGCTCAGTATCTGCTCCTCGAGGTCCGCCGCGGAGATCGTCTCGCCGGCCCGGCAGATGACGTCTTTCACGCGACCGGTGACCACCAGGTAGCCGTCGTCCCGGCGGCGCACCAGGTCGCCGCTGCGATAGAACCCCTTGTTATCGAAGCAGCGCGCGTTGTCGCGTTCGGCGCGGAAGTAGCCGTTGAACGTGTAGGGCCCGCGCACCAGCAGTTCGCCCTGCTCCCCGCGCGCCACCGGTCGGCCGTCGTCGTCGACGATGCGCAGTTCGTCGTCCTCGCACAGCGGTCGGCCCTGGGTGTGGTCGAGTACCTCGGGTGGATCGTCGAGACGGGTGTAGTTCAGCAGGCCCTCGGCCATCCCGAATACCTGTTGCAGGCCCGGCGTCAGCGCTTCGCGGACCCGTCGCGCGTCGTCGGGCTCCAACTTCGATCCGCCGACTTGCAACAGCCGCAACGACTTCGGCGTCACCGGTTCCCACTCGCACGCTTGCGCCCACAGTTTGGCCAGCGCGGGGACCAGCGCCGTGATCGTGACGCCGTGTCGTTCGATGGTGGCGAAGGCGGCCTCCGGGCTGGGGTCGGTGCCGAACACGGTGGTCGCGCCGACGCTCATCGCACCGAGCAGGCCGGGACAGGCCAGCGGGAAGTTGTGTGCGGCGGGCAGGGACACGAGATACACGTCGTCGCCGGTCATTCGGCACAGCCGGGCGCTGGCGGTGGCGTTGTAGACGTAGTCGTCATGGGTGCGCGGGATCAGCTTCGGCGCCCCGGTGGTGCCGCCCGACACCAGCAGCAACGCGGGGGAGCCGGTGTCGACGGTGACCTCGGGCGCGTCACCGCAGGGCAGCCCCGACCAGGCGACGAAGGGCCCGGGGTCACCGTCGACGACGACGTGGCTCAGCTGCGGGTGCAGCGCCACCAGCTGCTGTGCCATCGCGCGGTAGTCGAACCCGCCCGATCCATCCGTGATGACCAATCCGACCGCGCCGCTGACCTGCGCGAAGCGGTCCAATTCGGCCAGCCGGTGGCCCGGCAGGCACAGCACCGGGATCGCGCCGGCGCGCAGCAGGCCGAACAGCGCGACCGCGAACCGGCACGAATTCGGCAGTTGCAGCAGCACCCGGTCGGTGGGTGCGATGCCGAGTGCGGCGAAGCCGCCGGCCGTCCGCCGCACCAGTTCGTCGAGCTCGCGGTAGGTGTGGCTGGTGACGGTGTCCACCACGGCCACCCGGTCGGGCCACGTGGCCGCCGCGCGCCGCAGCAGCGAGTCGACGGTGCGGCCGGTCCAATACCCGGCGGCCCGGTAGCGGGCGGCCCGTTCCTCGGGGAAGGGGAGGAACCCGTCCGGCGACGGGGGAGCGTTATCTGGCACCTCGGGAACTCCGTCCGGAGCAGGCGTGTCCTGCCGATCCGACATAGGGTAGCGTACGGAAAGTTAGGGAAGCCTGAGCTAATCTGATCGACGGAGGTGGGCTGTGGGTGGCGCGTCATTCGCCGGTGACCCGGCGGACGAGGTAGGCCACTTGCCGCCCCGCGAACAGGCTCAGGAGGCGGGGCGATGAGCGGGAGGCTCGCGGTCGTAGGCGCCGGGGCAAAAGCGGTCGCGGTGGCCGCGAAGGCGGCGGTGCTGCGCGACATGGGCGTCGATGTTCCCGACGTGGTGGCGCTCGAACGCTCCGGTGTGGCCGCGAACTGGCGTGCCGGCGGCGGCTGGACGGACGGGCGCCAACGACTGGGCACCAGTCCCGAAAAGGACGTCGGTTTCCCCTACCGGTCCGGCCTGGTGCCCGGCCGCGACGCCGACGTCGACGAACGGATGATGCGGTTCAGCTGGCAGTCCTACCTGGTCGCCACCGACCAGTTCGTCGGCTGGATCGACCGCGGCAGGCCCGCGCCCACGCACGAATCGTGGGCCGGGTACCTGCGCTGGGTCGCCGACGTGTCGGGCCTCGACGTCGTTCGCGGCGAGGTGGTTCGGATCGAGGTGGACGAATCGCGATGGATATTGCACACCCGCGAGGCGAGGCTGGCGGCGGACACGGTGATGATCACCGGCCCGGGCCAGCCGGATCGGTCGATGCTATCCGGCGATCCGCGGGTTTTGTCGATCGCGCAGTTCTGGCAGCGGGCCGGCGGCCACGACCGCATCGTCGCCGACAGTGTCGCGGTCATCGGCGGCGGCGAGACAGCGGCGTCGATCCTCAATGAGCTTTTCCATCACCGGGTTTCGGCGATCACGGCGATATCGCCGCAGGCGACCCTGTTCACTCGCGGCGAGGGTTTCTTCGAGAATTCGCTGTTCTCCGATCCCACCGGGTGGCGTAGCCTGACCCAGGCGGAACGGCGCGACTGCATCGCCCGTACCGACCGGGGCGTGTTCTCCGCGCGGGTCCAGGAGTCGCTGCTGGCCGACGAGCGGATCAAACACCAGCGGGGGCGGGTGGCGCGGGTGGCCGACCGCGACAACCGGATCTGGATCACGTTGCGCACGGACAACTGTGGCGAACCGCTCGAAACGCTGCACCGGTTCGACCTCGTCATCGATGGATCCGGCGCCGACCCGCTGTGGTTCCTGCCGCTGCTGAGTCCCGCCGCGCTCGATGTCCTCGAGGTGGGGCTGGGCGGCCCGGTGACCTGTGAGCGACTGGAGGAATCGATCGGCCCCGACCTGGCCGTGGCCAACGTCGTCCCGCGCCTGGTGCTGCCCAACCTCTCCGGCGTCAACGAGGGCCCGGGATTCCCGAATCTCAGCTGCCTGGGACTGCTGTCCGACCGCGTCATCGGCGCCCAGCTGGGAGTCGCCGCCGCCGACCGGTCGAGGAAGAGAAGCGGTGAGTATCAATCGGTTTGACGGATCCGATCGCCACCGGCGCTGACTGGTCGGACCGTGCGCACGGGGCCGTCGTGGCCCACCGGTCAGCTCCGTAGCCGTGCGGCGACGTCCGCGATGGACGCGCCGCCGAGCAGGTCGGCGACCTCGAGGTCGTGGCCGAATTCGAGCTTGACGCGGCGGCGTAATTCCAGCGCCTGCAACGAATCCAGGCCGATCGCCACCATGGGGGCTTCCGCGTCGATCGTCTCCGTGCGCTCGACACCGATGGCCTGAGCGACCAGCTTCACCAACCGCTGCGACGGCTCGACGTCCGCGGCCGGGACGGCCGGCTCGTGGTCGGGCATGTCGTCCGGGGACGCCAGTGCGGACAGCAACGAGGCGCGCCCGCACGTCTCGAGCACCGACCGGGCCCGGTCCAGATCGAAGGCCGCCACCACGACATTGCCGTGGTGATCGGCCATTCCCAGTCCCAGCGCGTCGGGGGACGTCATCGGGTACAAGCCCGTCACCGACAGCTGCGCGGTGCCGGGGGAATCGGGGACGAAGGTGACCGCCCACTGCCCCCACTGCACCGAGACGCAGTCCACACCGTCGACCCGCAGCCGCTGCGCCATGGCGTCGAGCATCCGGTTGGCCGCGGCGTAGGCGATCAGCCCGCGGCCACCGACGTTAGCCGCGATCGAGGAACACAGGACGACGCGGCAGTCGTCGGTGCGCGGGAACGTCGCCAACACCCGCTCGAGGCCGACGACCTTGGCGCGCAGGGCGTCTTTCATCGTGGCGGCGGCGAGGTGGTCCAGCTCCGCGCCCGAATAGCCCACTGCCGCATGGACGATCAGGTCGGCCGGCGTGTCGCGGTGCCGGTCGGCCAACGCCGCCACAGCCGCCGGGTCGGCCACGTCGCACCGGGTCACCTCGATGCGTGTCGGGGTCTGCGCACCGATCCGCCGCAGCCGGTCCGCGACCGCCCGGCCCCCACCCGACCGGCTCACCAGGGTGATTCGCCGCGCCTGGCGGCGGGCGAAGTGGTCACAGAACTCGAGGCCCAGGTTCCCGGTCCCACCGATGATCAGCACATGGTCGGGCGCAGCGCCGTACGCGGTTTGCGGGGGCAGCCGCTGTTGCACAACGCGTTTGGCGTACAGGCCGCCGCCGCGCAGTGCCAGCTCCGACTCGCCGGCGGTGTGCAGCGAGGTGAGGACGGTGACCGCGGCAGCGGGCGACATCGCCGCGGCATCCAGATCGAGGTGCCGGAAACGCACGCCCGGGTGTTCGGCGCCGATGCACCGAAAGCCCGCGCTCGCGGCGGCGTGCACCGGATCCGGCGGCGGATCGCCGGCGACGGCCTCGGCGCCCACCGTCACCAGCCAGCATTCGGTGATCGTCTCGGTCAGCCCCGGCCACCACGCGCGTTCGGCGAAGAACGTCGCCACCGCGTCCGCCGCGGCCGAGACGTCGAGCTCCGGTGACGGCGGAACCAGGATGACCAGGGTGTCCAGACCCTCTGTGGTACCCCCAGTTTCGATGTCGACGGGACGGGCCGTGGCGCCGATGTCCCCGGCGGCGGCGCACAGGGCGCCGGCCAGCCCGGCGCAGGCCCCGGTGTGGTCGACGATCCCGATGGTTCGCGGCGCAAGCAGGGAGCGGTGCGAAAGCCGAACCCACTCTTCGGCGAGCAGCTTTGGCCCCGCAGCTTCGGCCGCCGCGACCGGCTCGTCCGCCGCGGCCGCCGGCCTCACGCGCCGCGGCAGGACCTCGTCGTAGGGCAGCCACAGCTTGGTCTCGTTCATGACGGTGTTGGGGAAGTCGCGCAACGGCCGCGGGTCGGGGCCCTCGGAGTCGATGCGCAGGCGGTCCCAGTCGAAGTCGTGATCGTGCACGGCCAGCAGCGCCAGATTGCGGGTGAACTCGCCGAGACCGGCTGCGGTCCGCTCGGATGTGCCGATGACCATGGCCGGGTGTTGGGCTTCGGGGTCCGCGGCGTCCAGCGCCGCGAGGTTGTCCTGCACGGCCAGCTGCAGGGTGGGGTGATCGGCCAGTTCGACGAAGGTGTCGACGCCGAGCGACACCGCGGCCGCGACCGCCTTGTCGAACCGGACCGTGTTGCGCAGGTTCAAGAACCAGTACTGCGTCACCGGGATGTCTTTGGCGATCGGCCCGCCGAGCGTCGTTCCGATACAGGCGATCTCGGTGTCGAGAAAACTCGGGTTTTGCAGTTCGGTGATCGCGCGGACCTTGTCGGCGAGCTCGTGGATCAGGCTGGTGTGGGCCGGGTAGCTGACCCGGATGACGCGGGCGAAGGTGTCCTGGTCGGCGAACGCGTCGACGACGTCGCACACCGTTTCCCGGTCACCGGAGATCCCCACCAGGTTCGGCGAGTTGACGACGGAGAGCTGCGCCCAGCCGGCGCATCGCGCCAGCGCGTCCTCGCAGCCGTCGCGGTTGGTGGCGACGACGGCCATCGCGTAGTCGCCGGAGCCGAACTCGTCGGCGGCACGTGCCCGTGTCGCGATGACGCGGACCGCGTCGGGCAGTGTGACGGCGCCGGACACGTAGGCGGCCGCGACCTCCCCCTGGCTGTGCCCGAGGACGACCTTCGGCGCGACGCCGAACGAGCGCCACATCGCCGCCAGGGCCGCCATCATCGTGAACAACGCCGGCTGGACCGTGCCGGCGCTGTCGTCGTCCGTGAGCGACTCGTCGAGAAGGTATTCCAATGGCGACCAGCCGAACAGGCTCTCGAAAGTGGCGGCGCAGCGGTCGGCCTCGGCCCGAAACGCCGGAACCGATTCGTAGTAGCGCCGACCCATGCCGGGGCGCTGGGCGCCCTGCCCGGGGAACACGTACGCGAGTCTGCGCGCGGTGGCCGGCGTGCCGCTGCGAACCACGGCCGGGTGCTCCCGGGAGTCGGCCACCGCCCGCAGCGCGGCAACCAGCTCGTCGCGGCCGGAGACCATGGCCAGGGCCCGGTGCCGGCGGGCCGCCCGCGTGCGGAACAGCATCGTCGCGATCGCCTGCGGCGTCACGTCGGGATGCCGTCCCGCATAGTCCAGGACGGCCGCGGCCTCGCGGCGCAGCGACTCCGGGGTGTCCGAGGTCAACAGGACCGGGACGGTGCCGTCCGGGAGCCGGTAGGTCGCAGGTGTCACGTGCTCACTTTCACGGGTCGACGGGCATGGCGATGAGTGCGTGCGCGTTGGCCCCCCCGGCGCCGAAGGACGAGACGGCGCCGTAGCGCAGACCGTCTTTCGGCGCCCAGTCCTGCAGCTTCGCCGCCAGGCGCAGGCCCGTGATGCTCCAGTCCAGCATGGTCGTCGGGTTGTCCGCGAAAAGCGTTGGGGGGATGGCGCCGTGGTGGCCGGCGAGCAGCAGTTTGATCAGTCCCATGATCCCGGAGGCCGCCTGCGGATGCCCGAGGTTGGACTTGATCGAACCCACCGGCGCCCGGCATCCCGCGGCCCCGTAGGTCTTGAACAGGGCGAGCAGTTCCACCGGGTCGCCCGCGCGGGTCCCGGTGCCGTGCCCCTCGATCATGCCCACGTCGGCCGGGTCGATCGCGGCCGCGTCCAGCGTCTTGCGGATGAGCTGCTCCTGGGCGCGCACCCGCGGCACCAGGATCGGTTTGCCCTTGCCGTTGTGGTTGGTGCGGATCGCCAGGATGCGTCCGTAGACGGGATGTCCCAGCTGCCGCGCCCGCGATTCCCGTTCGACGAGGACCATGCCCGCGCCTTCCCCCCAGACGGTGCCGCTGGCGTCCTCGGAGTAGGCCCGGCAATGTCCGTCGTCGGACAGCGCGTTGAGCCGTGCGAACTCGTAGAAGGCCCCGGGGGAGCCCATGACGCAGACGCCGCCGGCGATCGCCCAGTCGCATTCGTCGGCCGCCACCGCGGTGGCGGCCATGTGCACCGCGGTCAGCGAGGACGCGCACGCCGTGTCGACGCTGATGGACGGGCCGGTCAGCCCGAGGCTGTGCGAGATCCGGGCCGCGCCGCCCAGCTGGCCCAGGCTGGCGATGCGGTGTCCGCTGTGGGCGTCGGCCACCGCGGCGCGCGGCCCGTACTCCATCGGCGACATCCCGACGAAGCAGCCGACGAATTCCCCGCCCAGCGCGGCGGGATTGACGCCCGAGTTCTCCAACGCCTTCCAGGCCACCCGCATCGCGACCCGCTGCTGGGGATGCATCACCAGCGCCTCGCGATGGGTGATACCGAACAGGGCGGGGTCGAACGTGGTTGCGCTGTCCAGGAATCCGCCCGCGTCGTGCACCGGCCCCCAGCCGTCCAGCTCCGACACCGACAGCAGGTCTTCCAGCGGCCAGCCGCGGTCGCGCGGGAAGGGGCCGATGAGCTCCCGGGATTCGGCGAGCGCCGACCACAGGGCGCTGGGCCCGTCGATGCCCCCCGGCGCCTCGACCGCCAGCCCGGAGATGACGACCGGATCGCCGCTCACGCCGTCTGACCGCACGGCGAGCACGAGGTCAGCAGGTCGGCGATCGCCTCGACATGCTGGTTGAGGTAGAAGTGCCCGCCGTCGAACATGGTCACCGTGACGGCGCCGGTGTGCTTGCCCCACGCATACAGGTCGCCGAGCGTCACGTACGGATCCTGGTCGCCGCCCATCGCGTGAATCGGGGCCGCCACCTTGACGTCTTCGCCGCACGAGTAGGCGTCGAAGGCCTTGAAGTCGGCGCGGACGACCGGGAGGGTCAATTTCATCAGCTCGCGGTTCGCCATCACGTTGGTGTCGGTGCCCTCGAGTCGCAGGAGATGGTCGAGCAGTTCGTCGTCGTCATCGGTGGGGTGTGAGGGCTTGCCCGCGGCGTGGCACGGCGCGACGGTCGCCGACACGTTGAGCTGCCGCACCCCGACGCGCCGAGCCTCGGCGATGCGGACGAACTCGAACGCGACCATCGCCCCCATGCTGTGGCCGAAGACCACGAGCGGGACCCCGCGATTGTGTTCCGACGCCGCGAATTCGGCGAAGGCGCCGGCCGCGATGTCCGGCAGCGTCCCCAACAACGGCTCCCCCGCGCGGTCCTGGCGGCCGGGGTACTGGAAAACCAGGACGCGGAACTTCTTGCTGAGCACTTTCGAGAACTCGCGGTAGGCGGACGCGCCGGCCCCGGCGTGCGGGAAAACCAGCAGCGGAGGGCTCTCGGGCGAATCCGGCTGGTGGAACTGTCTGATCCACCCGAGTGTGCGCGGCATGCGCTCCTGCCTTTCGATCTCACCGGCGCGGTGGCCGCGAGAGCCTTGTAACTTAGCGAAGGCTAACATAATCTGCTGGACTTGTGATCGGCGCTCGCACGAGCGCCGGACACCGTTCCAGACGCCGTCCGACCAGCGAGGATGCAGAGGGGTTTCGAATAATGCGCGTCGTGTCGTTCGGTTTTCAGACCTGGGGGTGCAGGACGCTGCAGGCGCTCATCGAGCTGGGTCACGAGGTGCCGCTCGCGGTCACCCACCCGGCCAGCGAACAGCCGTACAAGGCCATCTGGTCCGACTCGGTCGAGGAACTCGCCAGACAGCACGGCATCCCGGTGCACCTCACCGACCGGGTCGACGCCGAGACCATCGACGTGGTCAAGCGCGCCGAGCCCGACGTCGTCGTCGTGAACAGCTGGTACACCTGGATGCCGCCGGAGCTGTACAACCTCGCGCCGCACGGGACGCTGAACCTGCACGACTCGCTGCTGCCGAAGTTCACCGGATTCTCCCCGGTCCTGTGGGCGTTGATCAGCGGCGAATCCGAGTTCGGGCTGACGATCCACCGGATGGACGACGGGCTGGACACCGGGGACATCCTGATCCAGCATTCACTGCCGATCGGTCCGGGTGACACCGGCACGGAGCTGGTCAACCGCGGCATGGACCTGATCCCCGGGGCGCTGCGCGAGGCGCTGAGCGCGCTGGAGTCCGGCACCGCAGTCTGGCGGCCCCAGAACAAGGCGCAACGCACGTACTTCCACAAGCGTTCCCAACGCGACAGCCTGATCGACTGGAGCTGGCCGGCCGAGGATCTCGAGCGGTTCGTGCGCGCACTGTCCGATCCCTACCCACGCCCCTTCAGCTTCTACCGGGGCGAGCGGATCGAGGTGCTAGGGGCTCGGGTCTCCGAAGCGCGCTACGGCGGGACCCCGGGGCGGGTCGTCGTCCAGGAGGGCGGCGGCGTGGTGGTATGCGGCCCAGACGCGCATCGGGGCGGCAACCGCGGCCTGGTCATCACGCAGGTTCGTTCCGCCGACGGTACAACGCGCCGCGGCGAGGAGTTCTTCGCGCGGGGCGGCTATCTCGGTGGGCGCAGCGAACCGGGCGGGCTCGGCGGGCTCAGTGGGCGAACCGAAGGATAGTGGGGCGAGCGATGGCAGATCACGCCAAGAGCGTGCAGGAACGGCGTCGCGAACTGCTCAGACGGCGCATCGCCGAAAGCGGCGCGGCCACAACCGGTTCAGCAGAGGGAGCGGCGATCCACGCCGGGCAGCGTTACCCGCTGTCGCCCGGTCAGCGCCGGATGTGGTTCCTGCAGGCGATGGACGCCCAAGACGTCACGCTCAACGTCTGCGTCTCCTATCGGCTGACGGGAGCCGTGGACGAGGCGCGTTTGCGCGGCGCGTTCAACGACGTCGTCGCGCGCCATGCGATCCTGCGCACCACCTACGGGGTGGACAGCGAGGGCGAGCCGTATCAGGTCTTTGCCGAACAAGCCGAGATCAATTGGCGCAGAGATGATCTCACGTTACTCACCGAGGACGAACGCGAGCGGCGGATCGAGGACACGGCGCGAGAGGAATTCGGCCGGCCGTTCGACCTCACCGCCGAGTTGGCGCTGCGCGTCACCCTGTTGCGCACCGGAGCCGCCGAATTCGTGCTGCTGCTCACCGTTCACCACATCTGCTGGGACGACGACTGCTGGGCCGTCTTCGCCCACGACCTCAGTGCCGCCTACAACGGCCGCGCCGCGGTGGGGTCCCCGCCCCAGTTCGTCGCGGTCCAAGTGCTGTGTGCCCCAACCGAACCCACCATCGCCGACGTCGGCTACTGGGCGGAGGCCCTGCGTCCAGCGCCAGAACCCGTCGAGCTGCCCGGTGCGGCCGCCGCCCACCCGAGCAGAACCGCCGAACGCCGGACGCGTGCGCTGCCCGCCGCCCTGTCCGCGCGGGTCCACGACTTCGCCCGTAACCGCTCCGCCTCGCCGTTCATGGTGCTGCTCGCCGCATTCGGCGTGCTGGTGCGCCGCTACACGGGAGCACCGGACTTCCTGGTCTCCGTGCCGGTGACCCAACGGCAAGCCGCGGCCGAGGGGGCGATCGGGTACTTCGGCAACACGCTGCTGCTGCGGCTGGCCCCGCGACCGCAGGACACGTTCGCGTCGTTCGTCGACGCGGTGCGGGAGACCTGCCTCAACGGGTTCGCGCACCAGTCCGTCGGCATCGATCGAGTCGTGCGCGAGGTCAACCCCGAACGGATGGGGCGCGACGGCATGGACCAGCTTGTCCGACTTGGCTTTTCGCTGCGCAAGAGCGCAGGCGGATTCACGTTGGACGGCGTCGACGTGCGCCAACTCGAGCTCGGAGCGGTCGCCGCCCACCTGCCGCTCGCCCTGGCTGTGGTGCTCGACCCCGACGAGGCGGCCGTCGAGTTCGAGTACCAGGTCGACGTCCTGGGCGGCGAGCTCGTCGAGCAGATGCTGGTGCACTACCTACAGCTGCTGGACAACGCGCTCGCCGATCCCGGCCGCCCCCTGACCCGTCTGGACATGCTCGGCGCCGGGGAGCGTGAGGCCGTGCTGGCGCAGTCACACGGCGAGCTCGTCGCGACGCCACCCACCACCATGGTCGCCATGCTCGAGGCCGCCGCGAACGCCGTGCCCGAGAAGGCCGCGCTGGTCTGCGCCGACGCCGAGCTGACCTACGGTGCACTGCACCGGCGGGCGAATCGCCTGGCGCGCAGGCTCGTTGGCGAGGGCTACGGCGCCGACGACATCATCGGGCTGCGCATGACCACGTCGGTTGAGTTCATCGTGGCGATGCTCGCCGTGCTCAAAGCCGGCGCGGCCTACCTGCCGATCGACCCGGCCTACCCGGCGGATCGCATCGAATACCTGGTCGCCGACGCCCGCCCGCGCACGGTCCTCGGGCGCGACGAATTCGACGCCGCCGAACGGGCCGCCGCGCGGCTGGCCGACGCCGAACTGACCGACGCCGACCGGACGCGCCCGCTGTCCCCGGAACACCTGGCCTACGTCATCTACACGTCCGGCTCCACGGGCCGGCCCAAAGGGGTGGCGGTGTCGCACCGGGCGATCGCCGAGCACGTCGACGGTTTCATCGCCGAGTGGAGCATGACCGCCGAGGACCGCCTGCTGCAGTCGTCGTCGGTCAGCTTCGACGCGTCGCTGCTGGACATCTTCGTCACGTTGTGCCTGGGCGCCCAGCTGATCGTGCCCAGGCCGGACGCGTTCAGCGACGTCGGTTACGTCGCCGACATCATCGACCGCCACCGTGTCACCGTGCTGCACATGGTGCCGTCCATGCTGAGCACCCTGCTGTTGTTGCCGCAGGCCAGGCAATGGCGGGCGCTGCGCCACGTGCCCGTCGGGGGAGAGGCGCTTCCCGGCGAGGTGGCCGACAGGTTCGCCAACCACTTCGACGCGGAGTTGCGCAACCACTACGGGCCCACGGAGGCGGTCGTCTGCGCGACGCACATGCGCGTCGAGGGCCCGCAGGGCACCCGTGTGGTGCCGATCGGCGTGCCCAACCGCAACGTCTTCACCTACGTGCTCGACGAGCAGTTGCAGCCGGTTCCGGCCGAGGTCATCGGCGAGCTGTACCTCGGTGGTGCTCAACTGGCCCGCGGCTATCTCGGGCGTCCGCGCCTGACCGCGGAGCGGTTCGTCGCCGACCCGTTCAACCCCGGCATGCGGCTTTACCGGACGGGAGATCTGGTGCGCCGCAGGGCGTCCGGCGAGCTCGAGTTCGTCGGCCGGGCTGACGAGCAGGTCAAGGTCCGCGGCTTCCGCATCGAGCTGGGCGAGGTCGAGTCCGTGATCGCGCGACACCCGGCGGTGGGGCACTGCCTGGTGGTCACCGAGGACACCGACGCGGGCCCGCTGCTCGCCGCGTACCTGGTGCCCGCGCATGCCGCTGCGGATCTCGACCTCGACGAGATCCGCGCGCACGCCGCGGCGTCGCTGCCGGAATACATGGTGCCCAGCGCCTTTGCGGTGATCCCCGAGATCCCCCTGACGGTCAGCGGGAAACTGGACAAACGGGCGCTGCCCGCACCGACCCCGGTGCTCTCGCACGGCTACCGCGAGCCGGTGACGGCCACCGAGCGGCGCATCTGCTCGATCTTCGCGCAGCTGTTCGGCCGGGAGCGCGGCCTGGACCGCATCGGTGCCGACGACTCGTTCTTCGGGCTGGGCGGCCACTCCCTGCTGGCGGCCCGGCTGGTGGCCCGGATCCGCGCCGAGTTCGGCGTCGAATGCAACGTTCGCGCGGTCTTCGACACACCGACCCCGGCCGGGCTGGCCCGCCAGATCGAGCGGTTGCGGGCCGGGTCCGGCCGTGGGGCAGCGGGTTCGGCCCCCGACGGTGCGTCGCCGAGCCGGCCGCAGTTCACCGCGGCGGCCCGCCCCGAACGGCCTCCGCTGTCCTACTCGCAGCTCGCCATGTGGTTTCACTACCGGATGCGAGGCCCCAACGACGTCTTCAACATGGCGCTCGCGCTGCACTTCAGCGGCCCGCTGGACATCGACGTTCTCACCGAGGCGCTCAACGACGTCGTGGCCCGCCACGAGGCGCTGCGCACCAATTTCGGCGACCACGAAGGCGTTCCGTACCAGCGCGTGCACCCGAGCCTGCGGGTCGAGCCGGTCGTCATCACCGTGGCCGCCGACCAGGTCGACGACACCATCGCCGCGCTGCGCCGCCACGTGTTCGCGCTGGAGTCCGAGCCGCTGATCAGGCCGACGCTGTTGAGCGTCGACGCCGAGTCGCACGTTCTGCTCTTGCTCGTGCACCACATCGTCACCGACCACTCCTCGCTCGGTGTCGTCTTCGACGACCTCGTCGTCGCGTACCGGGCGCGGCTGGCGGGCACGGTGCCGCAGTGGTCCGCGCCAGCGCCCCAGTTCGCCGATTACGCTGTGTGGCAACGCAACACCTTCGATACACCGGGCGAGTGGGGGCAAGCGGAGCTGGCCTTCTGGCGCGACGCGTTGGCCGATCTGCCCGCCGACATCTCGGTGGCCACCGACCGCGCGCGCCCGCTGGTCCTCGGAAGGCGAGCAGAGGTCGCGAGCTTCGCGGTCCGTGCCGATCGGCGTGCCGCCCTCACGCGGCTGGCCGAACAGACCGGCTCCAGCGAGTTCACCGTCTACCAGGCCGCTCTGGCGGTGGTGTTGCACAAGCTGGGCGGTGGCCCGGACATCGTTATGGGCAGCCCGGTCGCCTCCCGCGTCGACCTGAGCACCGCGGAACTCGCCGGCCCGTGCGCCAACGTGGTGGTGCTGCGCACCGACCTGTCCGGCGCCCTGAGCCTGCGCGACGTGGTCGCGCGCAGCCGCGACACCGTGCTCAATGCGCTTGCACACCAGGAATTTCCGATCGAGCGGCTGGTCGAAGCGCTCAACCCGCCCCGCTCCTCGGCCCGCAACCACCCGCTGTTTCAGAACTCGATTCACTTCCAGGGCGAGGATTGGGCGCTGGTGGCGCGCGAGCTCACCCCGGCCGGGGAGACGACGGTTCGCCCCGGCCGGATCGACTTCGACGTCTCGTTGCTGGACCTCAACGTCAGCGTCAACGTGACCCGCGACGGCGGCCTCGACGTGCGGGTGGTCGCCAATGCCGACCTCTACGATCCCGCCACCGTCGGGCTCATCGCCGAGGCCCTCGACGTGGCGTTCGGCGCCTTCGCGACGGCACCGGACACCGCGGTGTCGGCGCTGGAGTTGCTGCCCGCGACCGACCTGGCGGCGTTGTCGGCCCCGCCGGCAGCAGCCGAGGCGCACCGCCCCGAATCGTTCGTCGGCGGCTCCCCGCGCACCGAGCGAGCCCTGATCGCCCTGCTCGAGGAGCTGCTCGACGTGACCGGCATCGACCGCGAGGACAACTTCTTCGCGGTCGGCGGCGACAGCATCGTCTCCGTTCAGCTGGCGGCCCGCGCCACCGCGCAGGGACTGGCGCTGACGCCGGCCATGGTGTTCGAGACCATGTCGATCGCCGAGCTCGCGGCCGCCGTGGACGCGGCCACCGACGCCGCCGCGGCGCAACAGGATCCGGGTCGGCAGGCGCACGCGGAGCCCATGAGCGCGTCGGGGCTGGATGCCGACGCCCTGGCCCGGCTCACCGCATCCTGGCAACGGAACGCGTGACGACTCCCGTGACCACAGCCCCGCCGCAGATCGAAGACGTGCTCGCGCTCAGCCCCCTGCAGGAGGGGCTGTTCGCGCTCTCCCGGCTGGCCGAGGACGGCATCGACCTGTACACCATGCAGTTGCGGGTCGACATCGACGGACCCGTCGACGTCGACCTGCTGCGCCGCAGCGCCGAGGCCATGCTGCGGCGTCACCCGAACCTGCGGGCGTCGTTCTGGGATCGCGACGTTCCGAAGCCGGTGCAGGTCGTGCCGGTCCACGCGGACCTGCCGTGGACCGAACGAACGGCCACACCAACGGAATTCGATGCCATCGCGCGATCCGAGCGGCGCCGGCCCTTCGACTTGGGCCGCGGGCCCGCGCTGCGCGTCGTCCTGCTCTCGGTGCCAGGGGGGAACCGACGGCGGATGATCTTCACCGCGCACCACATCCTGATGGACGGCTGGGCGCTCGCCGTGTTCTTCACCGAGATGCTGGCCGTGTACCGGGCCGGTGGATCGGCCGACGGGCTGCCGGCCGCTCGGCCCTACCGCGACTACATCGCCTGGCTCGCCCGGCAGGACAGGGCCGCGGCGACCGACAAGTGGGCCGAGTACCTGCGGCGCGTCTCCGGGCCGCTCATGGTGGCCGACGGTGTGGTGGCCGCGTCGGGCGGCGTGCCGGAGAAGGCGGACCTGGTGTTGTCCGCCGCCGACACGGCGCGCCTGGGAAACTGGGCGGCGCGCAACGGCATCACTCTCAACACGGCCGTCCTGTTCGCGTGGGCGGTCGTCCTGAGCAGGCTCACCGATCGCCGCGACATGGTGTTCGGCACGGTGATCTCCGGCCGCCCGGAGAACCTCGCCGGCGTCGAGGGCATGGTCGGCCTGTTCATCAACAGCGTTCCCGTCGTGCACGAGGTGAGCGGTGCGGCCTCGGTGATCGACCAGTGCGCACAGTTGCAGCGGGAGTCCTCGGCCATGCGCGACATCGGCTACCTGAGCCTGTCGGAGATCCAGCGCGCACATGGCCGGGGTGCGTTGTTCGACAGCATGTTCGTGTTCGAGAACGCCCCGGTCGGCGACGCCATTCGGCCGGTGACCACACCCGACGGCGCCCGGTTCTCCCCGGTCGAGATGGAAAGCCTGACGCATTACCCGCTGACGGTGGTCGCGCACGCGAGCGGCGACGAGCTGGTGGTGGTGATCGAGGCGATTTCCGAGCAGTTGCCGCACCTGCTGGCCGGCCAGATCGGTGAACGGCTGCTGGGCGTCCTGCGTCAACTCCCCGACATCGGTGACCGAACCCCCGAGGCGCTGGACGTCCTCACCGCCGCCGAGCGCGCCGAGTTCCGGGAACTCGCGGCGCGGCCCGCCCCCGCACCGGGCGAAACGGTGTGGCAGGCGTTCGAGCGGCAGGTGCGCGCCACGCCCGACGCCGACGCCCTGAGCGCGGGTGCGGACGAACGCTTCAGCTACGCCGAGTTGCACGGACAGGCGTGCCGCCTGGCGGGGGAGCTGGCCGCCCTGGGCGTGGGTCCCGAAACCGTTGTCGCACTGGCGCTGCCACGCTCGACTCAGTCCCTGGTCGCGATCCTGGCGGTGCTGGCCGCCGGGGGCGCCTATCTGCCCGTCGACATCACGCTGCCCAGACCCCGCATCGAGTCGATCCTGCGCCAGGCTGAACCGGCGCTGGCCGTCGCCGCGACCGGCTGTCCGGAGCTGCCCGGCGTACCGGCCCTGGTGATCGACGATCCGGCCGTGGCCGAACGAATCGCGCGGCGCGCCGTCACCGCGCCGGAGGTCGACCGCCACCCCGGGCAGGCCGCGTATGTGATCTTCACCTCCGGCTCCACCGGTGAACCCAAGGGGGTCGTTGGCACCAACGCCGCGATACTCGGCTACTTCGCCGACCACCGAGAACGCGTCTACCGCACGGCCGCAACGCGTCTGGGCCGCCCGATGCGCATCGCGCATGCGTGGTCGCTGAGCTTCGACGCCTCGTGGCAGCCCATGGTCGGCCTGCTCGACGGCCACGCGCTGCACCTGTTCGACGCCGAGGAGATGCGTGACGCCGACCGGCTGGTGGCCGGGATCGTCAGCCACCGGATCGACATGATCGACACCACGCCGTCGATGTTCGGCCAGCTGCGCGCCGCCGGACTGTGCGGGCAGCAGCTCTGCGTGCTCGCGCTGGGCGGCGAAGCCATCGACAGCTCGCTGTGGGAGCGCCTGCGGGCGCTGCCGGCCGCCGAGGTCTACAACTGCTACGGCCCCACCGAGATGACGGTCGAGGCGGTGGTCGCGCGCGTCGGCGAGTACCCGGCGCCCACGATCGGGACGGTCAACGCCGGAACCGTTGCCTACGTGCTGGATTCGGCGCTGCGGCCGGTGCCCCACGGTGTGGTGGGTGAGCTCTACCTGTCCGGCACGCAGTTGACCCGCGGCTACGTCGGCCGGTCCGCGATGACCGCCGCCCGGTTCGTCGCGGACCCCTTCCGCCCGGGGTGGCGCATGTACCGAACCGGCGACCTGGTGCGCCGCGCGCCGCACGGCGGCTACGCCTACCTGGGGCGCGGCGACACCCAGGTGAAGATCCGCGGCTATCGGGTCGAGACCGGTGAGGTCGAAGCCGCGCTGTGCGGCCAACCCGGCGTGCGCGAGGCGGCGGTCTGCGCGGTGCGCCGCGACGGCGCGACCGTGCTGGTGGGTTTCGTTGTGGGACAACCCGGGATCGACGACGACCCGGAGCGGTTGCGGGTAGCGCTCACCGAAAACCTGCCCTCGTACATGATCCCCGCGCGCGTCGCGGCCGTGCCGCGGTTGCCGGTGAACGCCAACGGCAAGCTGGACGAACTCGCTCTGCGCCGCATGGCCGAAAGCGCGCTGGCGCAACCCAGAAGCGGCGGAGCGGCGGCGGCGTCGACCGAGACCGAGCGCCTGCTGTGCGAACTTTTCGACGAGCAGTTCAACGGAAGCGTCCCGCACCTCGATGACGACCTGTTCCTGTTCGGTCTGGACAGCATCGTGGCGATCTCGCTGGTGCACAAGGCGCAACGGCACGGTCTTGTGTTGAGCCCCCGAATGATGTTCGCAACCCCGACGATCCGCCAGCTCGCCGCGGCGATCGACGCGGGCGCGGACGCGGCCGTCGCGAACGCCGAGTACGGCGAGGTGCCGCCGCTGCCGATGGTGTCGTGGCTGTTCGAGCACGGCAACTACCGTCGCTTCACCCACACCGTCCTGCTGCGGCTGCCGTCCGGCATCGATCGGCCGTCGATCGAGCAGATGCTGCAGTTGCTCCTCGACGGCCACGACACGCTGAGATCGGTTCTGGTGCAGACCCCGGCCGGGCCGCGCCTGGTCACGCGCGGCCCGGGCGCGGTGAGCGCGGGCGAGCTGCTTTCCCGCGTGGAGGTACCGAACGGCTCCGACGAGGCGCTGGTCTCGGCCATCCGGGCCTCCGCCCGAGAGGTGATGGACCGGATCGACCCGCACACCGGTTCGATGGTGCGGGCCCTCTGGTATTCCGGCGCCGTGCACGGCGACGCGCTCCTGCTCACCGCCCACCACCTGACGGTGGACGTGGTGTCCTGGCACATCATGATCGGCGACCTGATCGAAGCCTGGCGCTGCGTGTGTAACGGCGCGGCACCCAAGAGCCTTCCGGAGTTCACCTCCTACCGCCGGTGGTGTGAGCTGATGTGGGAGCGGGCCGGATCGCCGGCGGCGCAGGCACAACGCCGATACTGGTCGGCTCAGGTCCGCGACCCCGATCCGGTGCTGGGTGTTCGACCCGTCGATCCGGCGCGCGACACCTGGGCGACCCTGCGGGTGACGCGGGTGGTCACACCGGTCGACGTCACCGAGCCGCTGCTCGCCGCGATCCGCAAGGGCGAGGGTGTCCGCGAATTCCTGCTCGCGGCAACGACGATGGCGATCGCGAGCTGGCGCCGGGAACGCGGTCAGGATCCGGCGGCCGGAACCCTCGTGGCACTCGAGGGGCATGGGCGTGCCGACGCCATTGTGGACACCGACACCACGAACACCGTCGGATGGTTCACCAACGCGTTCCCGGTGCGCCTGGGGACCGGCGCGACGGCGGTCGACGTCGAACGGGCAGAGCGGGATTCGCGCGCGGCCCGCGCGCTGGTGGACTCCGTCGTCGCCCACCTCGGTGAGGTCCCCAACGACGGCCTGGACTACGGACTGCTGCGCTACATCGAGCGCACGCCCGAGCTGCAGAACGCCGCCGAACCGCAGATCCAGTTCAGCTATCTGGGCCGGCTGGACCTCGGTACCGTCATCGACCGGCCCTGGTCGCTGCTCACCGGGCCCTATATCGACGCCCTCCCGGATGACCCCGAGCCGGACCTGCCGCTGCGCTTCGCGATCAACCTCAGCGCGTTCGTGGCGAATACACCGGAGGGAACCCAGCTCATCAGCAACTGGCGCTGGAGTGAGGCGTTGTTCGCGCCCTCGGACATCGACCGCCTGACCCACTACTGGCGGCGTGGCATCGCGGTGCTGGCGGCCGGCTTGGGCCGCGACCCGGGCCAGGGATTGACATAGAAGGGACGGGAATGGCGCCGTTGCAGAGCGTGGATTCGATCACCAGGGACGAGATCAGGGCTGCGGTCGCCGACCAGCTCGGCTGCGCCGAAGGGGAAGTCGCCGACCACGACGACCTGATCCAGCTGGGCCTCAGCTCGATCCGAATGATGGCGCTGGCGGGCGGCTGGCGCAAGCGCGGGGCCGACATCACCTTCGCCCAACTCGCTGCCACACCGACGGTGGATTCCTGGTACGGACTGCTGACCCCCGGCGAGGCGGGCAACGGCGAAGCCGCCGTGGCGCAACCCTCCGCGGCCTCGGCCGGCGCGTCGCCGGCCGAGGAAGAGCCGTTCGGGCTGGCCACCATGCAGCACGCCTACTGGATCGGCCGCTCCGACGAGCAGGAGCTGGGCGGCGTCGCCGCTCACCTCTACGTCGAATTCGACGGCGCGACAATCGATCCCGAGAGGCTGGAGCAGGCGGTGTCCGAGCTGGTCGCCCGCCATCCGATGCTGCGCACCCGCTTCCTGCCGGACGGCACCCAGCAAGTGATGCCGAAACCGGGCCGGCCGGTGTTCGCCGTGGTCGACCTGCGGGGCGGATCGCCCGACGAGGTCGAGTCCGCACTGCTGCAGTTGCGCGACCGGAAAACCCACCAGCGCCTGGCAATCGAGGACGGCCAGGTCATCGACGTCACGCTGACCCGGTGCGGTGACGAACGCAGCCGGCTCCACATCGACGTCGACATGTTGGCCGGCGACGCGATGAGCTACCGGGTGCTGGTCTCGGATCTGGCGCAGCTCTACCAGGGTGCCACGCTGCCCCCGCTCGGCTACAGCTACCGGCGTTATCGCACCGAACGCCCGGTGGACGAGGCCGCGCGAGACCGCGATCGCCAGTGGTGGCGGCGACGGCTGGCCGAGCTGCCCGGCGCGCCCGAACTGCCGACCGTCTCGGTCGGGGACCGCAGGACAGCGCACCGCACCGTCCGTTACGACCACTGGTTGACGCCGCAGGCCAAACGGCGCCTGACGGTCGGCGCCCACGCGCGGGGCATCACACCGGCGATGGCGTTGGCGGCCGTCTTCGCCGACACCATCGGCGGGTGGTCGGAACAGGACAGGTTCCTGCTCAATGTGCCGTTGTTCCAACGTGAACCGGTGCATCCGGACATCGACGGAGTGGTGGGGGACTTCACCTCGTCGATCATGCTCGAGGTCGACGTCACCGCGGATGTCTCGGTGGCCGAACGCGCCCGCGCGATTCAGCGCACTATGTACGAAAGCGGCTCGCACTGCGCCTATTCCGGGCTCGAGGTGCTGCGCGACTTGGGCAGGCACCGCGGTGAGCCGGTCATCGCCCCGATCGTGTTCACCAGCGCCCTCGACCTCGGCGAGCTGTTCGCCCGTGCGGTCGTCGCGACCTTCGGGGAACCGGCCTGGATCGTCTCCCAGGGGCCGCAGGTGCTGCTGGATGCCCAGGTCACCGAGCTGCGCGGGGGGCTGCTGCTCAACTGGGACGTCCGCGAGTCGGCGTTCCCGCGCGGGCTGATCGCTGCCATGTTCGCCAGGTTCACCGCGGCGGTCGAGAGGCTTGCCGACGGCGACGCGGGCTGGGACTTCGAGGCGGCGGTACGCCTGCCGGGCAGCCAGGCGCAGGTGCGGGCTGCGGTGAACGCGAGCGACGGCCCGGTCAGCGGACGCTGCCTGCATCAGGGTTTCTTCGAGCACGCCGCGGCCAACCCGGATGCGCCCGCCGTGGTCTGGGGCGTGGCAGGCGACGGGCCCGGCACCGAAGGCGCTTGGACCTACCGGGAACTCGCCGCGCGAGCACTGGCCGTCGCCGGGGCGCTGCGCGCCGCCGGTGTGCGGCAGGGCGACGCGGTCGCCGTGCAACTTCCCAAGGGGCGCAGCCAGATCCCGGCCATCCTCGGGGTGCTGGCCGCGGGGGCATCATATGTGCCGATCGGCTTCGACCAGCCCGACGGGCGGCGTGCCAAGATCCTCGAGACCGCCGACGTCGTCGCCGCCCTGACGGTCGACGGCGCGAACATGGGCCCCAACGGGCGGGCAGCGATTCGCTGCGTGGGGATCGACGCGGCGTGCGCGCATCCGGAGCCGTTGGCGGCACCGGTTTTTCCCGACACCTCCGCCATCGCCTACGTCATATTCACGTCCGGTTCGACCGGCCTTCCGAAGGGCGTCGAGATCGCCCACCGCGCGGCGATGAACACCATCGACGCCATCAACGGCTGGTTCGGCATCGGAGCCGGCGATCGGGTGCTCGCGCTGTCCGCCCTCGAATTCGATCTGTCGGTCCACGACATCTTCGGCATGTTCTCGGCGGGCGGCTCACTGGTGGCGGTCGACTCCGAAGAGCGCGCAGCGGCCACCACCTGGGTGGAATTGATTCGCCGCCATCGGGTTTCGGTGCTCAACTTCGTGCCCGGTTCGCTCGACATGGTCTTGGCGCTGGGCGGCGACCGGCTGGGCGAGTCGTTACGCGTCGTCACCGTCTGCGGTGACTGGGTGGGCGCCGATCTGGCGCGCCGGCTGGCCAGGCAGGCGCCGGGCTGCAGGTTCGCCGGTCTGGGCGGCGCCACGGAGACGGGGATACACGGCACCGTGTGCGAAGTGGCCGGCGAGCCACCGGCGCAGTGGGCGACAGTCCCCTACGGCGTTCCGCTGCGCAACGTGCGGTGCCGGGTTGTTGCGCCGTCGGGTCGAGACTGTCCGGACTGGGTCCGCGGCGAACTCTGGTTCAGCGGGCCGAACCTCGCCGCCGGCTACCGCAACGACCCGCAACGTACCGCGGAGCGCTTCGTCGAGCACGACGGGCGGCGCTGGTACCGGACCGGCGACCTCGCCCGCTACTGGCCCGACGGCACTATCGAGTTCCTCGGCCGTGCCGACCACCAGGTGCAGATTCGCGGCTACCGCGTCGAACTGGGCGAGGTGGAGACGGCGCTGCGCACGGTGCCCGGGGTGCGTCACGCGGTCGCGGCCGTCGTCGGTGCCGGCGCGCCGAGGCTGGTGGCCGCCGTGGCGGGCGCCCCGGGCGCAATGGGCGACATCGCCGCAGCCGTCGCGGATCTGCTGCCGGCTTACATGATTCCGTCGCGTACAACGATTTTGGAGCAGATGCCGTTGACCCCGAACGGCAAGCTGGACCGCCGCGCGGTGGTCGCGCTGCTGGAATCCGAGACTGCAGAAGCCTCAGAGACTTCGGACGCGCGAGCCTGCGCCCCCCGCGATGACGTCGAGGCCGCGCTGGCCGGCATTGTCGCCGAGGTGCTCGAGACGGAATCCGTTGGCGTGCATGACGACTTCTTCGCCTCGGGCGGGGACTCGGTGCTGGCCGTCAGCGTCATCGCGCGGGTGCGCGACTGGCTCGACATCGATCACGCCGTGGCCGCGGACCTGTTCGCCACCCGAACCGTGGCGCGGCTGGCCGGGCGGCTGCAACAGCGCGAGGCGCAGCGCGGCACGCCGGAACGCCTGCGCGTCGTCGCCCGCCACTACCTCGAAGTCGCCGCCTTGTCCGACGAGGAGGTGCTGGCCGAGGGGTAGGCGGCGTGCGCAGCCGGTGTCCTCATCGGCTGCACAGCCGCAGCACAGCCCTGACCGGCCTGGCTGCCATAACTTCGCTGTAACGTGACAGTCCCGAGACACCACTCGGCGGTCACAAAGAGCACACTGACACCATCTGCACCATGGAACAGGTCGAGATTTGATCACGTTCCATGCGTCCTTGAAGGGGGAACCGTGAAGTCCACTGCGAAAAGCGTGGCCATCAGCGTGGCGGCCTTCGCCGTCGTCGGGGGCGCCGCCGCGGGCGTCGTCTGCGTTGCACCGGCCGGCGTGTCGCAGGTGCGGCTCGCCGCGGTCGGCGTTCCCCAGCCGCTGGACCCCGCGTTGCCGGCCCCGGCCCCGGGGGTCGACCTCCCGACCGCGGCTCAGCTGACCGGGCTGCTCACCAGCCTCGCCGATCCCAACGTTTCGTTCACCAATAAGAGCAACCTGGTCGAGGGCGGCATCAGCGGAACCCAGGCCCACCTCGCCGACCACGAACTGAAGAAGGCGGCCAAGAACGGCGATCTGCCGCTGACGTTCGACGTCACCAACATCGCGCCCAGCGACCCGAATTCGGTGACCGCCGACGTCGCGGTGTCGGGGCCCAAGCTCGCCACTCCGGTCACCCAGAGCGTCACGTTCGTCAACCAGGGCGGCTGGGTGCTGTCGCGCTCCTCGGCGATGGACCTGCTGCAGGCCGCCGGGCACTGAGTCAGCACCTCGATTTCGTCCAGCTCCATCGAAGGGGGAACTGTGAGACCTGTAGCAACAGCGGCGGCATTGGCCGTCATCGGCGGCGCCGTCGCAGGCTTCGCCGTCACCACGGCGGCTGTCGCACCGCAGGGTGCGCAGGTGCAGCTGGCGGCCGTTGGGGCGCCCCTGCAGAACCTGCCCCAGGACCCGCCGCCCCCGCCGCCGGGACAGCAGGGGTTGCCGACGCCTGACCAGTTGGCGAACCTGTGCAACCAGGTCACCGACCCCGGCGTCTCGTACACGACCAAGGACAACCTGGTCGAGAACGGGATCACCCCCGACGAGGGCCACGTCGCCGACCACGACCTGCGAAAGGCCTACCGGAACGGCAACTTCCCGGAGACCTTCACGGTGACCAACATCGCGCCGGCCGGCCCCAACATGGCCCAGGCCGACGTGGCCGTGGGGGGTCCGAAGTTCGCCGGACCGGTGACCAAGCACCTCGTGTTCGTCAACCAGGGCGGCAACTGGGTGCTGCAGCACGACGCCGCGATCGCCCTGATCCAGGCCGCGACGGCGACCAACTAACCGGTCAGCGCGCTCAGGTCGATCCGCGAGATGCGTGCGGGATCGGCCAGCACGTCGATGGCGGCCACCCGTCCGCCGCGCACCACGAATCCCATGATCGCGGTGGGGTGGTCGCCGACCAGCACCAACGCCCCGGCCGCGCCGTTGACGATCGCCGCGCGGACCTCGCGCTCAGGCCCGGCATAGCTACCGGCCACCCTTGCCACCGAGGGCGCACCGTCGGCCCGGAACATGGGCGCGGCCCCGCCGAAGTCGCCCCGCAACACCACGTCGGGATCCAGCACCGACACCAGCCGGTGGAAGTCGCCGGAGCGGCCCGCGGCAAAGAAGGCGTCGACGGCCTGCCGCTGCGCGGCGATGTCGCCGTCGGGCGTCGGGTCGGCGTCCCGGATGCGGCGGCGCGCGCGGCTGGCCAGCTTGCGCGCCGCCTGCGGCGTCCGGTCCACGATCGCCGCGATCTGGTCGAACGGCACGGTGAAGACGTCGTGCAGCACGAACGCGAGCCGCTCCGCGGGGGGCAGCGTGTCCAGGACGACGAACAGCGCCATGCCGACCGCGTCGGCCAGCATCGCTCGGTGTTCGGGATCGCATTCGCCGGGCGCCTGCACGATGGGGTCGGGCAGGCGCGCGACGGTTTGCTCGCGGCCCCGGCGCGCGCGCAGCGTGTTCAGGCAGATACGGGCCACGACGGTGGTCAGCCAGGCGTCGAGGTTCGCGATGGGTTCCGCGGCGGCGAGCCTCAGCCACGCCTCCTGTACGGCGTCCTGGGCGTCGTCGATCGAGCCCAGCATGCGGTAGGCGAGCGCGCTCAGCCTCGGTCGGGCCGCCTCGAAACGCGTCGCCAGTGAGGTCGCCGGTACCGGTGTACTCACGCGCCGCCGCCCTCCGGCAGGGCGCACACCCGATCCGCGGAGAAGCCGGACGACCCGATGCCGAGCGCCACGTTGAACCGGGCCCGCAGATTGCCCAGCGTGATGACGTGGGTGAGGCCCACCAGCTGCGCGGTGTCGAAGTGGGCCCGCAGCCCCGCGAAGAGCTCGTCGCTGACCTCGACCGGCGTCTGGCTGACCGCGGTGGCGTACCGCAGGATGAGCTTGTCCAGCTCGGAGAAGCACGACGCGTTGCGGTAGTCGGCCATCCCGAGCAGCTCTTCGTCGGTGATTCCCCAGCGGCGGGCGATCTGCGAGCCCAGGTCGATGCAATACGCGCACCGCACCGTCGTCGCCGCCTTGAGCTCGGCCAGCGCCCGGTGGCGGGGACTCAGGACGTCCAGCCTGGATTCGGCCTGCTCCAGCCTGCCGTAGGCGGTGAGCAACCTCGGGATGTGGGCGTACAACCGCAGGGGTTCGAGCATGTCGGCGGTTTCGAGCCCGGTCATCTGCGCCAGCTTGCGCCGGGTGAAGAAGAAGGCGATTCTGGCGCCCGGGCCGGCCTCGCGGTCGGACACCCCTTTCAGCCGGGACATGGCGGTCCTCCTGTCGAGTCGCGACGGGTTTGTCACCCCCTCGACACGTGGCGACGCCCGGATGTGACCGCCCGCGAAGTGGCGACTACGTCTGCGGGCTCAGCGGCAGGTCCATGTCGAACACCCGGGCGTGCAACACCGTGCGGTTCCGCAGCGCCGCGCGCACGGCCCGGTGCAGGCCGTCCTCGAGGTAGGTGGTGCCCTGCCACCGCACCGCGTGCGGGAACAGGTCGCCGTAGAAGGTGGAGTCCTCGGACAGGAGTCGATCCAGCGCCAGGACCGTGGTGGTGGTCACCAACTCGTCGAGCCGGATTTGCTGGGGCGGTATCTGGGACCATTCTTTGTAGGACAGTCCATGCTCGGGGTAGGGCTTGCCCTCCCGCACACCCTTGAAGATCATTGGCGGACCTTCCGCGCAGCGTCGGCCGGGTCCGACGAATTCATGCTGGACAGGCTAGCCCGGAAATTGCCGGAGGCTCCCGCCGAGCGCCTGCTGGTGGCGCTGAGCACTCCCTTCGACCCGTAAAATGAACCCCGTCGTAGCGGTGTCGAGGAGGTGACCACAAATGGGAAGTGCCGACGACCGTCGCTTCGAGGTGTTGCGCGCCATCGTCGCCGACTTCGTCGCAACCAAGGAACCGATCGGCTCGAAAACCCTGGTGGAGCGCCACAATCTCGGGGTTTCGTCGGCCACGATCCGCAACGACATGGCGGTGCTGGAGGCCGAGGGCTACATCACCCAGCCGCACACCAGCTCGGGGCGGGTCCCCACCGAGAAGGGCTACCGGGAGTTCGTCGACCGGCTCGACGACGTCAAGCCCCTGTCGTCGGCCGAGCGGCGCGCCATCCAGGGCTTTTTGGAGTCCGGCGTCGACCTCGACGACGTGTTGCGCCGCGCGGTGCGGTTGCTGGCCCAGCTGACCCGTCAGGTGGCGGTCGTCCAGTACCCGACGCTGTCGTCGTCCACCGTCCGCCACCTGGAGGTCATCGCGCTGACCCCGGCCCGGCTGCTGATGGTCGTCATCACCGACTCGGGCCGCGTGGACCAGCGCGTCGTCGAACTCGGCGACGTCATCGACGACCACCAGCTCTCCCAGTTGCGCGAGATGCTCGGCCAGGCGCTGGTGGGCAAGAAGCTGCCGGCGGCCTCGGTCGCGGTGGCCGACCTGGCGGGGCAGCTGCGCGGTGGGGACGGGCTGAGCCACGCGGTGGGCCGGTGCGCGACGGTGTTGCTGGAGACGCTGGTGGAGCACACCGAGGAGCGGCTGTTGATGGGCGGCACCGCCAACCTGACCCGCAACGCCGCCGACTTCGGCGGATCGCTGCGCTCCATCCTGGAGGCGCTCGAGGAGCAGGTCGTGGTGCTCCGTTTGCTGGCGGCCCAGCAGGAGGCCGGCAAGGTGACGGTGCGCATCGGTCACGAGACCGAGGCCCAGCAGATCGCCGGCGCCGCGATGGTGTCCACCGCCTACGGCACCACCGGCACCGTCTACGGCGGCATGGGTGTGCTGGGGCCCACGCGGATGGACTATCCGGGAACTATCGCCAGCGTCGCGGCGGTTGCTCTCTACATCGGCGAAGTCTTGGGTGCTCGATGAGCGCCCGAGAGAACTGAAACGCGGCTCAAAGAAAGGTCAGGCGTGGCACGCGACTATTACGGGCTGCTCGGCGTGAGCAGGAACGCCAGCGACACGGAGATCAAGCGCGCCTACCGCAAGCTGGCCCGCGAACTGCATCCCGACGTCAACCCCGACGAGGCCGCGCAGGCGAAGTTCAAGGAGATCAGCGCCGCCTACGAGGTGCTCAGCGATCCGGAGAAGCGCCGGATCGTCGACCTGGGCGGCGACCCGCTCGAGAACGCCGCCGCGGCCGGCGCCGGCTTCGGCGGCTTCGGCGGCCTGGGTGATGTGTTCGAGGCCTTCTTCGGCGGCGGCTTCAGCGGTGGTTCCACCTCCCGGGGCCCGATCGGCCGGGTGCGGCCGGGCTCGGACTCGCTGCTGCGGATGCGGCTGGATCTCGAGGAGTGCGCCACCGGGGTCACCAAGCAGGTCACCGTCGACACCGCGGTGCTGTGCGACCGCTGCCAGGGCAAGGGCACCAACGGCGATTCCGCCCCGGTCCCGTGTGACACCTGTGGCGGCCGCGGCGAGGTACAGACGGTCCAGCGCTCGCTGCTGGGGCAGATGGTGACCTCGCGGCCCTGTCCGACCTGCCGCGGCGTCGGGGTGGTCATCCCCGACCCGTGCCACCAGTGCATGGGCGACGGCCGGGTGCGCGCCCGCCGCGAGATCAGCGTGAAGATCCCCGCCGGCGTCGGCGACGGCATGCGCGTCCGGCTGGCGGCCCAGGGCGAGGTGGGGCCCGGGGGAGGGCCGGCCGGCGACCTGTACGTCGAGGTGCACGAACAGGCCCACGACATCTTCGTCCGCGAGGGCGACGACCTGCACTGCACGGTCTCGGTGCCGATGGTCGACGCGGCGCTGGGCGCCACGGTCACCGTCGACGCCATCCTGGACGGCATCAGCGACATCACGATTCCGCCTGGCACGCAGCCGGGTTCGGTGATCACGCTGCGCGGCCACGGGATGCCGCAGCTGCGGTCGGGCACACGCGGCGATCTGCACGTCCACGTCGAGGTGGTGGTGCCCGCCCGGCTGGACCACCACGACGCCGAACTGCTGCGCGAGCTCAAGGCCCGCCGCAGCCGCGACGTACCCGAGGTCCGTTCGACGGCGCACAACGGCGGCGGCCTGTTCAGCCGGTTGCGCGAGACCTTCACCGGCCGCTGAGTCGCTGGGCCCCAGCGGCCCGGTAGGAGAAACCGATGGTGGCGGCGCTGTTCTACGTCGACGCGGTGCCCGACGAAGGCTCGCTGGCCGTCGTGGACGGCGAGGAGGGCTTCCACGCGGCCACCGTGCGCCGGATCCGTCCCGGCGAGGAATTGATGCTCGGTGACGGCGCCGGCACCCTCGCCCACTGCGGGGTCGAGCAGGCGGGGCGGGACGGGCTGCGGGCGCGGGTACTCCGGCGCTGGACCGTGCCGGCAGGCCGGCCGAGGGTGACGGTGGTGCAGGCACTGCCCAAGTCGGAGCGCTCCGAGTTGGCGATCGAACTGGCTACCGAGGCGGGCGCCGATGCGTTTGTGGCCTGGCAGGCGGGGCGCTGCATGGCGAATTGGCACGGGGCCCGCGTCGAGAAGGGTTTGCGCCGTTGGCGCGCGGTCGCCCGCTCCGCGGCCCGGCAATCCCGGCGGGCGCACATCCCGCCCGTGGACGGCGTGCTGTCCACCGCGCAGCTGACCCGGCGGGTCCGCGACGAGGTCGCGGCCGGCGCGGCGGTGCTGGCCTTGCACGAGTCGGCGACCGCCGGCCTCGCAGATGCCCTCGTAGCAGAGGCGGATTCGCTGGTCCTTGTCGTGGGCCCCGAGGGCGGCATCGCCCCCGACGAGATCGCCGCGCTGACCGACGCGGGCGCCGCGGCGGTGCGGCTGGGCCCGCAGGTGCTGCGCACCTCGACCGCCGCGGCCGTGGCCCTGGGGGCGCTCGGCGTGCTCACCGCGCGGTGGGATCAGGGCGCCGGCGGCGAACACGGCGCGAACGAACGGTTGGGTCACGGTCCTGACCAGCGCTAGACTGGCTTTCGGGAACTTTCACCCGGCGAATATCGCAATACATGAGAAGGCAGGCATCGGAAACCACGTGACGCCAAGCGACACCAGCGCTGCTCCGGTTCGCAGCAGCATCGATGTTCCGCCCGATGTCGTCGTGGGCTTGTTGGGTTCTGCCGACGAGAACCTGCGGGCCTTGGAGCGCGACCTTGCCGCCGACCTGCACGTGCGCGGCAATACGGTCACCGTCTCCGGTGCGCCGGCCGACGTGGCGCTCGCCGAGCGGGCGATCTCCGAGCTGGTCGCGATCGTGGCCGGTGGTCAGCCGTTGACGCCGGACGTGGTGCGCCACAGCGTCGGCATGCTGGCCGGCACCGACAACGAATCGCCGGCCGAGGTCCTCACCCTGGACATCCTGTCGCGTCGCGGCAAGACCATCCGGCCCAAGACGCTGAACCAGAAGCGCTACGTCGACGCCATCGACGCCAACACCATCGTCTTCGGGGTCGGCCCGGCCGGCACCGGCAAGACGTATCTGGCCATGGCCAAGGCGGTCAGCGCGCTGCAGACCAAACAGGTGACTCGGATCATCTTGACCCGGCCGGCCGTGGAAGCCGGTGAGCGCCTTGGCTTTCTGCCGGGCACCCTGAGCGAGAAGATCGACCCCTACCTGCGGCCGCTGTACGACGCGCTGTACGACATGATGGATCCCGAGCTGATCCCCAAGCTGATGACCGCCGGTGTCATCGAGGTGGCGCCCCTGGCGTACATGCGGGGGCGGACGCTGAATTCGGCGTTCATCGTGCTCGACGAGGCGCAGAACACGACCGCCGAGCAGATGAAGATGTTCCTCACGCGGCTCGGCTTCGGGTCGAAGATCGTCGTCACCGGGGACATCACGCAGGTCGACCTGCCGGGTGGCGCCAGGTCCGGGCTGCGGTCGGCGATGGAGATCCTCGACGGTGTCGACGACATTCACATCGCGGAGCTGACGAGTGTCGACGTGGTGCGCCACCGCCTGGTCTCCGAGATCGTCGACGCCTACGCGAAGTTCGAGGAGCCCGACCTGGCGATGAACCGGGCGGCCCGGCGCGCGTCGGGGTCACGCAGTCGCCGATGATGGTGCGGTGAGCTTATGAGCATCGAAGTCTCCAACGAGTCCGGCATCGACGTCTCCGAAGCGGAACTGGTCAGCGTCGCGCGGTTCGTCATCGCGAAGATGGACGTCAACCCCGCGGCCGAGCTGTCCATGGTGCTGTTGGACACCGCGGCCATGGCCGACCTGCACATGCGCTGGATGGACCTGCCCGGGCCCACGGACGTGATGAGCTTCCCCATGGACGAGCTCGAGCCGGGCGGCCGCCCCGACGCCCCCGAGCCCGGGCCGTCGATGCTGGGCGACATCGTGTTGTGCCCGGAATTCGCCGCCCAGCAGGCGTCCGCGGCCGGCCACAGCCTGGGACACGAGTTGGCGCTGCTGACCGTGCACGGGGTGCTGCACCTGCTCGGTTACGACCACGGCGAACCGGACGAGGAGAAGGAGATGTTCGCCCTGCAGGACCGTCTGCTCGAGGAATGGGTCGCCGAACAGGTCGAGGCTTACCGGCAGGACCGCCAAGAGCAGCGAGACCGTCAATTGCTGGACAAGTCAAGGTATTTCGACAATTGAGCGGTCTGTCCTGGCTGCTGGGCGCAATCGCGCTGATCGCTCTCGGCGGGTTGCTGGCGGCCATCGACGCCGCCGTGAGCACGGTGTCGCTGGCTCGCGTTCAGGAACTTGTCCGCGACGAGCGGCCCGGCGCGGTGTCGCTGTCGAAGGTGATGAACGAACGTCCGCGCTACATCAATCTGGTTGTGCTGCTGCGTATTACGTGCGAAGTGACCGCGACGGTCCTGTTGGTGCTCTTTCTCTACGACAATTTCGGGCTGAACTGGGCGCTGTTCGGTGCGGCGGCGATCATGGTTGTCACCAGCTTCGTCGTGATGGGGGTGGGCCCGCGCACCCTGGGGCGCCAGCACGCGTACTCCATAGCGCTGACGACGGCGCTGCCGTTGCGGCTGGTCTCGTGGTTGCTGATGCCGCTGAGCCGGCTGCTGGTGGTGCTCGGCAACGCCCTGACGCCGGGCCGGGCTTTACGCAACGGGCCCTTCGCCTCCGAGATCGAGCTGCGCGAAGTCGTCGACCTGGCTCAGCAGCGTGGCGTCGTGGCGGCCGACGAGCGCCGCATGATCGAGTCGGTCTTCGAACTCGGCGACACCCCGGCCCGTGAGGTGATGGTGCCTCGCACCGAGATGATCTGGATCGAAAGCGACAAGCTCGCCAGCCAGGCGATGAACCTCGCCGTGCGCAGCGGCCATTCCCGCATCCCCGTCATCGGCGAGAACGTCGACGACATCGTCGGGGTGGTGTACCTCAAAGACCTTGTTCAGCAAGCGTTCACCTCGCCGGATCGCGGCCGGTCCACCACGGTGGCCCAGGTGATGCGCCCGGCGGTGTTCGTCCCCGACTCCAAGCCGCTGGACACCCTGCTGCGCGAGATGCAGCGCGACCGCATCCACATGGCCCTGCTGGTCGACGAGTACGGCGCGATAGCAGGCCTGGTCAGCATCGAGGACGTGCTGGAAGAGATCGTCGGAGAGATCGCCGACGAGTACGACCAGGCCGAAACTGCGCCGGTGGAAGACTTGGGCGACAAGCGGTTCCGGGTTTCCGCGCGGCTGCCGATCGAAGACGTCGGCGAGCTCTACGGCCTGGAGTTCGACGACGACCTCGACGTCGACACCGTGGGCGGTCTGCTCGCCCTCGAGTTGGGCCGGGTGCCGCTGCCCGGCGCCGAGGTGATATTCCACGGCCTGCGCCTGCACGCCGAGGGCGGCACGGACCATCGGGGCCGGGTGCGCGTCGGCACCGTGCTACTCAGCCCCGCCGACGACGACGAGTCGACGAATGGGGAACCCAAACACCATGACTGAGGGGTCAATTGGCGAGAACACCAAACCCCGGATGCGGGCACGGGCTGAGATGGCCCGCGCCGAGGTTGGTGGCGGCGCAGGGAGCCCCGCCGTTACGCCGAACGTGCACCCGTTGCGAAAAAATCGCGAAAAGTTCGCGGTGAGTGCACGTTCGACGATGGGCCAGCATGGCTGAATTCCGTTCGGGTTTCGTCTGTTTGGTAGGCAGGCCCAACACCGGAAAGTCGACCTTGACCAATGCGCTGGTGGGCACCAAGGTCGCCATCACCTCGAAGCGCCCGCAGACCACGCGACACACCATCCGCGGGATCGTGCACCGGCCCGACTTCCAGATCATCCTGGTCGACACGCCCGGACTGCACCGCCCGCGGACCTTGCTGGGCAAGCGGCTCAACGACCTCGTGCGCGACACCTACACCGAGGTCGACGTGATCGGCCTGTGCATCCCGGCCGACGAGTCCATCGGTCCGGGGGACCGGTGGATCGTCGAGCAGATCCGTTCCACCGCGCCGAAGACGACGCTGGTCGCGGTCGTCACCAAGATCGACAAGGTGCCCAAGGACCGGGTGGCCGCGCAGTTGGTCGCCGTCAGCGAGCTGGTCGGTCCCGGCGCCGAGATCGTGCCGGTGTCGGCGCTGGCCGGGCAGCAGGTCGACGTGCTCATCGATGTGCTGGCGGCGGCGTTGCCCCCCGGTCCGGCCTACTATCCCGACGGTGAGCTGACCGACGAACCGGAGGAGGTGCTGATGGCCGAGCTCATCCGGGAGGCCGCGCTCGAGGGAGTGCGCGACGAGCTCCCGCACTCGCTGGCGGTGGTGATCGACGAGGTCAACCCGCGCGAGGACCGTGACGACCTGATCGACGTGCACGCGCTGCTCTACGTCGAGCGGGACAGCCAGAAGGGCATCGTCATCGGCAAAGGGGGCGCGCGCCTGCGGGAAGTCGGCACCGCGGCGCGCGGGCAGATCGAGAAGCTGCTGGGCACCAAGGTCTACCTCGACCTTCGCGTCAAGGTCGCTAAGAACTGGCAGAGCGACCCCAAACAGCTCGGACGTCTCGGGTTCTGACGCAGAAGCCCTTACGAGCGAAGAGTCCGGCGCGCTCAATCCCTCGAGCCGCACCACCGCACCGGTTCGGTGGCGGCCGGCCGGGGCCTAGGCGTCAGAGCCGGAGTTCTGGTTCCACCACATTCTGGGCTGCTTGCTCGCCCAGCCACACACGGCCTCCAGCTCGGCGGCCAGCGAGATCAACATGCCCTCGCTGTTGGCCGGGCCCATCAGCTGCACACCGATCGGCAGGCCCTCGGAGGTGAACCCCGCGGGCACGTTGATGGACGGCCAGCCCAGCACGTTCCACGGCCAGGTGGCGGGGCACGCGGCGATCATGGCCCGGTCGGTGCCGTAGCTGCCCAACCGGTCGAAGGAGCGCGCCAGCGGCGGGGGTTGCGCGGTGGTGGGCGCCAGCACCACGTCGACGATGTCGAAGATCGAGCCCACCCTGCGCTGGGCGGTCGTTTCGTGGTTGCGGGCGCTGCGCAGGATCGCCTCACCCAGCACGTGACCCAGGCGCAGGTTGGATACCGTCCGGGGATCCAGGACGACCCCGTCGCCCAGTCGCTGCTCCCAGTCGCGCAGGCCCGCGGTGGACCGGGCCAGGAAGTCCCACGACAACCGGAAGCCGTAATCCGGATTGCCCCGCACCACGTTGTGGCCCAGCAGTTCGAGTTGGCTGCCGACCGCCCGGGTCGCCGCCAGGATCTCCGGATGCAGCTTGGCGCGAAAGCCGGTGTACGGGAAACGGGTCGACAGCGCGATGTTCAGTGGGCCGGGGGCGATGCCGACGTAATCGGAGGCGGTCAGCGGTGGCGGCCGGTGCCGGTCGCCCTCGACATTGCCCGACGCCGCGTCGAGCACCAGCGCGGCGTCGGCCACCGTGCGCGCCAGCACCCCGTTGACGGTCAGGCCGTTGAACGATTCGGCCAGCGGCCAGGTGGAGATGCGCCCGCGCTGCGGCTTGATGCCCACCAGGTGGGTCCACGCGGCGGGGATGCGCACGCTGCCGGCGCCGTCGGAGCCGATGGCCGCGGTGACCAGGCCGGCGGCCACCGCGACCGCGCTGCCGCCCGACGATCCGCCCGGCGTGTGACGGCGCGACCACGGATTGTGGGTGTGCCCGAAGCCGGGGCCGCTGGTGAACGGCCACTGACCCAGTTCGCACGTGTTGGTCTTGCCCACGATCACCGCGCCGGCCGCCTTCAGGCGGCGAACCACCTCGGCGTCCTGGGTGGCGGGCGGCACGTGGCCGTCGCAGCCGAACGCGGTCGGCACCCCCGCGACGTCGACGTCGTCTTTGACCGCGATCGGGATGCCCAGCAACGGGGACGTGTCCCCGGCGGCGCGGCGCCGGTCGGCCGCGGCCGCGTCGGCCAGCGCCGACTCGGTGAGCACCACCCGGAAGGCATTGAGCGTGGACTGGCTGGTGTTGATCGCGTGCAGCGAACGACGCACCAGTGTGTCGGACGTCACGGCGCGGCTGGCGAGCTGGTACAGCAGGTCAGTCAGCGTCGGCAGGCGCTGGCTGCCGGACCCGGGAGGGGACCCGAAACCGGACCCCGAAGCGCCAACCACGGGTCAGAAGACTAACGGCGCGGATACCCGCGATGTCGCGGCGGGGTGCGAAACTATCCAGATGCGGCTGTATCGAGACCGGGCAGTTGTCTTGCGCCAGCACAAGCTCGGCGAAGCCGACAGGATCGTCACCCTGCTGACCCGTGAGCACGGGCTGGTCCGGGCGGTGGCGAAAGGCGTTCGCCGCACCCGCAGCAAATTCGGGTCGCGGCTCGAGCCGTTTGCCTACATCGACGTTCAACTGCATCCCGGCCGCAATCTCGACATCGTCACCCAGGTGGTCTCGATCGACGCGTTCGCCGCCGACATCGTCGACGACTACGGCCGGTACACCTGCGGATGCGCGATGCTGGAGACCGCCGAACGCCTCGCCGGAGAGGAGCGGGCGCCCGCCCCGGCGCTGCACCGGCTCACTGTGAGCGCGCTGCGCGCGGTGGCCGACGGGCAGCGGTCCCGCGACCTCCTGCTGGACGCCTACCTGCTGCGCGCCATGGGCATCGCCGGATGGGCGCCGGCGTTGAACGAGTGCGCCCGGTGCGCCACACCCGGCCCGCATCGGGCCTTTCACGTCGGCGCCGGGGGCAGCGTCTGCCCGCACTGCCGGCCGGCCGGTTCGACCACGCCGCCGCCGGGCGTGCTCGATCTGATGACGGCCCTGCACGACGGCGACTGGGAGTTCGCCGACGACGCTCCGCAGGCGCACCGCAATTACGCCAGCGGATTGGTGGCCGCGCACCTGCAGTGGCACCTCGAACGGCAGCTCAAGACGTTGCCACTGGTAGAGCGCACGTATCACGTCGACCGCACCATCGCCGAACGGCGCGCAGCGCTGATCGGGCAGGATGAGGCCTGTGGCTAAGCCTCGGAGCAAGTCGGCCGGCTTCCCGCAGTTGCCGCCCGCGCCCGACGACTATCCCGTCTTTCCCGACAAGTCGACCTGGCCCGTCGTCTTTCCGCAGCTACCCCCGTCGCCCGACGGTGGGCCCTGTCGCCCGCCGCAGCACCCGTCGAAGGCCGCGGCCCCGCGAATTCCGGCCGACCGGTTGCCCGCGCACGTCGCGATCGTGATGGACGGCAACGGCCGCTGGGCGACCCAGCGGGGGCTGCCCCGCACCGAGGGACACAAGGCGGGCGAGGCGGTGGTGATCGACATCGTCTGCGGTGCAATCGAACTCGGGATCAAATGGCTGAGCCTGTACGCCTTCTCCACCGAGAACTGGAAGCGGTCACCCGAGGAGGTGCGCTTCCTGATGGGTTTCAACCGCGACGTGGTGCGCTTGCGCCGGGAGAACCTGAACACGCTCGGCGTGCGAATCCGCTGGGTGGGTTCGCGGCCGCGCCTGTGGCGCAGCGTCATCAACGAGCTGGCGATCGCGGAGGACATGACGCGCGACAACGACGTCGTCACCGTCAACTACTGCGTGAACTATGGCGGCCGCACCGAAATAGCCGAGGCCGCAAGGGACATCGCCCGGCTTGTCCAGGCGGGCAAGCTCAACCCCGACCGGATCACCGAGGCGACCATCGCCGGGCATCTGCAGCGGCCCGACATCCCGGACGTGGACCTGTTGCTGCGCACGTCGGGGGAGCAGCGCTCCAGCAATTTCATGCTGTGGCAGGCGGCGTACGCCGAGTACATCTTCCAGGACACTCTGTGGCCCGACTACGACCGCCGCGACCTGTGGGCGGCCTGCGAGGAATACGCCTCGCGTAGCAGACGATTCGGGAGTGCGTGATGCCGTCGCTGCAGGAGCGTTTGCCGTCGATACTGCGTGAGGTGCTCGCGGTCGAGGAGGAGCCCGACGGCGCCGTCACGGTGCGTCACGACGCCACGTTCGCCTCGTTGCGCGTGGTGAACATCGCCGAGAACCTCGATCTGGTGTCGCTCACGCAGGTCGTGGCCTGGGACCTGCCGCTGACCAAGAAGGTCGGCGACCTGGTGGCCAAGCAGGCGCGCGAGCTCAACTTCGGCAGCCTGACGCTGCTGGAGAAGGTGAGCGAGAAAGCGGCCCAGCGCAATTCGGGCAGAAACGCCGCCAAGACCGCCGACGTGATGCTGCGCTACAACTTTCCCGGCGCCGGCCTGACCGACGATGCCCTGCGCACCCTGATCCTGCTGGTGCTGGACAGCGGCGCGCAGATCCGCCGCCTGCTGATCGGCTGAGTTACCGGCGAGCGGCCCGCCGCGCACTCGCGAATCCGCGTCAGGGCCCGCAGTCCGAGCAGGTGCCGAAGATCTCGATCGTGTGGCTGACGTCGGAGAAACCGTGCTTGGCGGCGATCTCGGCGGCCCACTCCTCGACCTCGTGGTCGCCCACCTCGACGGTGCAACCGCAGTGCCGGCACACCAGGTGGTGGTGATGTTGCTCGGAGCACCGGCGGTACACCGACTCGCCCGTGTCGGTGCGCAGCGTGTCGACCATGCCGGCCGCCGCCATCGACTGCAGGGTCCGGTAGACGGTGGTCAGCCCGATGTTCTCGCCGCGGCGGCGCAGCTCGTCGTGCAGTTCCTGCGCGGAGCGGAAGTCGTCGAGCGTCTCCATCAGCGTGGCGATGGCCGCCCGCTGGCGGGTCGAGCGCACGCTGGCGCCGGTCACGGGGTGTCCTCGCCGGCGTGGGCGACGGCGTCGACGACGATGTGCGCAAGGTGGTGGTCGGCCAACCTGTACAACACCTCGCGCCCGGACCGTTCGCCGGTGACGACGCCGGCCGCCTTCAGGATCTTCAGGTGCTGACTGACCAGTGGCTGCGGCACCCCGAGCGCGTCGACGAGTTCATGCACGCAGCGCTGCGATTCGCGCAACTGCAGCACTAGGGCGATCCGCACCGGCGCGGCCAGCGCCCGCAGCAGTTCGCCGGCCGCCTCGAGGATGTCCCGCGGCGGCGGCACAGGGTAGTCCGCGGCCGGTGCCGCGGACCCGGCGCGGGTGTGCTCGTGGGCCATGCCCAGGTCCGAGCTGACGTCGCCGTCGGCGGGGGAGGACGCGGAGGGGGACGTCGAGGGGGAAACCGCCATGGGAGAAAGTCATCACCTCGAGGAGAGCCGGGTAGTGACATCCACTGTCACATGCACGATGACGCATGTCAAAGACCGGGGTGGTCGTCGTTACGATGTCTAGTGCTTCGCGCACACAGCCGTCGAGCGTCGTGTGTGTTGGTCCCCGATCCGGAAAGTGAGTGCACCCGCCTGTGGCGTCCGTCATCGATACCGTAGTCAACCTGGCCAAACGGCGCGGCTTCGTATTCCCCTCGGGCGAGATCTACGGCGGAACCCGCTCGGCCTGGGACTACGGGCCGCTGGGCGTGGAACTCAAGGAGAACATCAAGCGGCAGTGGTGGCGCTCGGTGGTCACCGGCCGCGACGACGTGGTGGGGCTCGACTCCTCGATCATCCTGCCCCGGCAGGTGTGGGTGGCGTCCGGCCACGTCGAGGTCTTCCACGACCCGCTGGTCGAGTCGCTGATCACGCACAAGCGTTATCGCGCCGACCACCTCATCGAGGCCTACGAGGCCAAGCACGGACACCCGCCGCCCAACGGTCTGGCCGACATCCGGGACCCCGAGACGGGCGAGCCTGGGCAGTGGACCGAGCCGCGCGAATTCAACATGATGCTCAAGACCTACCTCGGGCCGATCGAGACCGAGGAGGGACTGCACTATCTGCGTCCCGAGACCGCGCAGGGCATCTTCGTCAACTTTGCCAACGTGATGACGACGGCGCGCAGAAAACCGCCGTTCGGCATCGGGCAGATCGGGAAGAGCTTCCGCAACGAAATCACGCCCGGCAACTTCATTTTCCGGACGCGAGAATTCGAGCAAATGGAAATGGAGTTCTTCGTCGAGCCGTCGACAGCGAAGGAATGGCACCAGTACTGGATCGACACGCGGCTGCAGTGGTACGTCGAGCTGGGGATCGACCCGGAGAATCTGCGCCTCTACGAACACCCCGCCGACAAGCTGTCGCACTACTCCGACCGCACCGTCGACATCGAGTACAAGTTCGGCTTCGCCGGGAACCCCTGGGGCGAGCTGGAGGGCGTGGCCAACCGCACCGACTTCGACTTGTCCACGCACGCCAAGCATTCCGGGGTCGACCTGTCGTTCTACGACCAGGCCACCGACACGCGGTACACGCCATACGTCATCGAACCGGCCGCCGGCCTGACGCGGTCGTTCATGGCGTTTTTGATCGATGCCTACACCGAGGACGAGGCCCCGAATGCCAAGGGCGGCATGGACAAACGCACGGTGCTGCGGCTGGACCCCCGGCTGGCGCCCGTCAAGGCCGCGGTGTTGCCGCTGTCCCGGCACGCCGACCTGAGCCCGAAGGCGCGTGACCTGGCCGCCGAGTTGCGCAGATGCTGGAACATCGATTTCGACGACGCGGGAGCCATCGGCCGCCGCTACCGGCGCCAAGACGAGGTCGGTACGCCCTTCTGCGTGACGGTGGACTTCGACTCTCTCGAGGACGGCTCCGTCACCGTGCGAGAGCGCGACAAGATGACGCAGGAGCGGATCGCGATGGACGCGGTCTGCGACTATCTGGCGACGCGGCTCAAGGGCTGTTGACCACCTCGGCCGGCAAACGCGTTCGCCGCGCACGAGTCGGGCATAAGTCGGCCACGCGGCCGGTGCCACACCGCGGTACCGGCATCGTTGCCGTATGCGCGGGTTCTTCAGCCACCTGTCCCGTGGTTTCACCCACGCCGCTGCGCGCGGCGCTGGGCGATCGGATCGCAGGGAAACATTTGGCCAAAGCAGGGATTTTTGGGGCGGCGGTGCCTTAAGCTCAAGCGGTCGCGGTGGGCGGAGTCGCTGTCCCCGCGAGTCGTTGTCGGGTTGTGGTTGACGGAGCCGTACGAGCGGCTGGACGTGTTGGGGTTGCGATGACTGTTCCAGGCTTCTTTTTCTTTCCGCCGGAGATCAACTCGGCGCTGATTTTCGGGGGTGCGGGGTCGGGACCGCTGTTCGCGGCGGCGTCGGCATGGGACGGGCTGGCCGCGGATCTGTCGGGCGCCGCCTCGTCGTTCAACTCGGTGATCACCGGACTGACCAGTGGTGCGTGGTCCGGCCCGGCGTCGATGTCGATGGCGGCCGCGGCCGCGCCGTACGTCGGGTGGTTGGGCGCGGCGGCAGGACAGGCCGAAGCGGCGGCGAGTCAGGCCCGGGCGGCGGCCACCGCGTTCGAGTCGGCGCTGGCGGGCACGGTGCCCACGCCGGCGGTGATCGCCAACCGGACCCAGTTGATGACGCTGATCGCGACGAACATCCTCGGCCAGAACACGCCCGCGATCTTCATGACCGAGTTCGAGTACATGGAGATGTGGGCCCAGGACATCGCCGCGATGGTCGGCTACCACGCGGGCGCGATGTCGGTGGCGGCGACGCTGCCGGCATTCAGCCTGCCGCCGGTGAGCCTTGCGGGCCTCGGCAGCCTGCTGTCGGCGCCGCTGGCGGGGCTGGCGTCGCAGGCCGCCGGCGTGGCGTCCTCGGCCGGGTCCGCGCTGGCCGCTCCGATGGCGGCGGTCAGCGGTGCGATCGCCGCCCCGATAGGTGTCGTGCAGGGGGCGGTGGCCGGTGCGATGGCTCCGGTCGCGGGCCTGGCCAACGCCGTGCCGCTGTCGTCGCTGTCGTCGGTGGCCCAGATCGGGATGTACCCGGCGAGCATGATGATGTCGCCGATCATGATGGCGGCCCAGGCCGGCATGCACGGCACCCCCGCGCTGGCGGACGCCACCTCGGCTGCCGCCGCCGGCCCGAAGTTCGTCGACAACGTCGTGCCGAAGGTCGGTGGCCTCGGCGGCGGGGTCGGCGGCCTGGGCAACGCCGCGGCGGGCCTGGGCAAGGCCCGGCTGGTGGGGGCGATGTCGGTGCCGCCCACCTGGCAGGGCTCCGCGCCGACCCGCATGGTCAGCGCCGCGATGGCCGGCATGGAAGGCATGCCCGGAACCGCGGCCGCGGCCGCGCCCACCGGCGGCATGCCGATGATGCCGATGCCCATGGGTGGTATGGGTGCGGCCGCCGGCGGCATGCCCGGCGGCATGCTCGGTCGTGGTGGCGCAAGCCCCAACCACGTCGTGCAGTCGCGCCCCGCCGTGATCCCGCGCACCGGCATCGGATAAACCCCCCGACCGGGAGACTCTGCCGAACTGCCACGCGCCCCGCAGGAGGCGCGTGGCAGTCGCATGACTGGAGCTCGTCGCGGCTCTGCGCGAAGCGTCACGCCTTCCCGGCGCCGGCGGGCCCGGGCCTTCACTCGGCGGAACTGAAATCGGTAATTTCCCGAACATTGTCGCCGAGATTGCCTTACGATTCGGAGTGCTCGGTGGTTTTTCCATTCGCTGCCGAGCCCGAGTGTTACAGATCGGCTGTGGAAGGGGGCAACGTGCTTCTACCGCTTGGTTCGCCGTTGCCGGACGATTCGGTGGCGGCAGTTCGGGGCGAGTCGGGAATGCTCGGTGGCTTAACGGTTCCGCTCAGCTGGGGCGTAGCCGTGCCGCCGGATGACTATAACCATTGGGCACCGGAGCCTGGGGAGGATGCCGGTGCCGCTGACCAAGCTGTCCCTGGCCTGATCACCACGGAAGCTGCAGACTCCGTGGATGACCTTGGCCAGTGGAACGAATGGGGCGGGTGGGAAGGCGAAGCCGAACCCCGCTTCGACATTCCGCGGACGAACAAAGTGGTACCGCATTCTCCGGCGGCCGGTTAGGCAAGGGGGAGGCTGTCGGTGTTCCACGCGTGAGCGGCGGCTTCGGTAGCTCCGCAGCCGGCACTCACAGAGTCAATCTGTGACAAATCCAGGTAAACATCCCAGAAGGAGATAGCCAAAATGGCAACACGCTTTATGACTGACCCGCACGAGATGCGGGCGATGGCGGGGCGTTTCGAGACCCACGCGCAGACCGTCGAGGACGAGGCCCGCAAGATGTGGGCGTCGTCGATGAACATCGCCGGTGCCGGCTGGAGCGGCCAGGCTCAGGCGACGTCGTATGACACCATGGGCCAGGTCAACCAGGCCTTCCGCAACATCGTGAACATGCTGCACGGCGTGCGTGACGGGTTGATCCGCGACGCCAGCAACTACGAGCAGCAAGAGCAGGCTTCTCAGCAGATCCTCGGCAGCTAGTCGCCGGTCCCTCGAAACTTTTAAGGAGAAATGTCATGACCATCAATTACTCGTTCGGCGATGTGGACGCCCACGGCGCCACGATTCGCGCGCAGGCGGCTTCGCTGGAGGCCGAGCACCAGTCCATCGTTCGCGATGTGCTGGCCGCCGGTGACTTCTGGGGTGGCGCCGGTTCGGTGGCCTGCCAGGAGTTCATCACTCAGCTGGGCCGCAACTTCCAGGTGATCTACGAGCAGGCCAACTCGCACGGCCAGAAGGTTCAGACCGCCGGCAGCAACATGTCGAGCACCGACTCGGCCGTCGGCTCCAGCTGGGCCTGATCGGCGAGCGGTTCGGGGCGCCGCGCCGGGATCCGGCGTACCGGCCCTGACCGTTGGTACTGCAACGCCACCCCCGGGCATTCGATGCCCGGGGGTGGTTGCGTGTCTGGAGCAAGTCGAGAAAAACAGCGTTAAAAGCGGCCCCCGCCGCCCATGAAGCCGTCGTCGAAGCCGCCGCCGTACGAGTCGTCGCCCGCCCCGGGGGAGCCCCCGAAGGAAGCCGGGCTCCAGCCGCCGAACCCGCCGCGCATGCCCCCGCCGAGCATGTCGCCGATGATGATGCCGCCCATCATGGCGCCGATGTCGCTGCCGCCCCGCCCCGTGTAGGTCTGCTGGGCAGCCTGCACGTCGGCGTTGGCCAGCGACTGTGCGTTGGCGGCCAGCGTGGCCGCCGCGTTGGCGTGGGCGATCGCCTCGTTGACGTCCACGGACCGCTTGTCGAGCGCCGCCTGGACGTGCCGGCCGGCTTCGGCCAGCCGGGTCCGGGCTTCCGGCCCGATGGTGCCGCGCCGCGCGTCGATGTAGTCCGAGACCGCACGGACCCGCGACTGGGCCGTGAACAGCGCCTGGTCCAAGGATCGGCTGAGCCGCTCGGCGTCGGCCTGCTCTTCGGCGACGGTGGCCAGCGCCCGGTTCAGGGCCGCGTCGGCCTCGCTCAGCCGGCCGAACAAAGCCAGCGGGTCCGAGGCTGCCCGCTCGGAGCCCTCCGCCACGCTAGCCGCCGCATCGCGTGCCGCCGCCAGTTGGCCGGTGTGCGCGGCGCGGCCGGCGGTGCGCAGCAGCTCGTTGGCGTGCCCGACGCCCGACCGGATGTCGGCGAGCAGCGCGGGCAGCGACTCGACCGCGTGCTTGATGTCACGGTCCGCGTTGTCCACCGCGTCGAGCAGGGCGCGCGCCTGCCCGAGCGCCGACTCCGCCCCGCGGACGGCGTCCACCAGGCCGCTCTGCTGCCCGCTGAGAGCCCGGGCGGCCAGATCCCGGGCGGAGCTGATGTTGCGGTCGGCGAACTGCAGGCGCTCCTCGGCCGCCCCGACGTTGCCGGACACCGAAGTCAGCGCGGCGTCGTCGAATTCCTTGTGCAACTCGGACAGCCGCTGCACGGCCGGGCCCAGCCGCGTGGTGAGCTCCACGTACTGCTGGGTCAGCCCGTCGAGCCGGGACGATGCGTTGAGCACCAGGTCGCGCAGCTTCTCGAAGGCCTCGGTCTGCGACTCGAGTTCCCGGTCGGCCCGCGCGGCCGACACGATGACCTGCGTGAGCAGCTGCCGCCGTTGCTCCGGTGTTTCAGGCGTGGCGTCGTCGAGCTGCTGGCGAACGGTAAAAGCTTGCGCCAGAGCGGCTTTGGCGTTGTTGACGGCATCGCTGAAAGGCCTGGTCCGCTCCTCGCCGAATTCTTCGACGGCCAGCTCGAGTTCGTTGGCGCTGGTGCGCACCGCGTTGTCGACGTCGACGACCATCGAGCGGGAGAGGTCGTCGAGGACGTCCAACGGCACGCCCGCCAGCGCGCTGGCGTCGGTCGGGTCCAGGCGCCGGGCCGCGGCGAGGCCGGCCGAGCGCCTGCGCCTGCGGCGCAGCCGCATCACGATCAGCAGGGCCGCCACGGCCAGCGCGATGACGAGAAGCGTGACCAACAGGATCAGCCGGCCCGACGACCCCGGCTGCCTGTTCAACCCGTCGGCCGCCGCCACCGCGGCGCCGCTCCAGTCGCGGTTGTGCAACGCCGGCTCGATCTTGTTGCGCCGCAGGTCGTCGACCTGGCTCGCGGTCACGCTCTTGACCTCGGAGGGCACCAGGAACGCGTAGGCGTGCTCGGTGGTGGCGACCGCCAGCAGCGCGTCGTAGTCGCGCAGGTCGCTGGCGCGGCGGGTCTGCTGAGCCCAGCTCTCCGGGGTCAAACCGGAGAAGTTGTCGACGTAGACCACCCACAGCCGGATGTGGCGGTCGGCGTAGAGCTTGTCGACCGCCGACGTGACCGTGGCGCGGCCCGAGGCGGACAGGGCGCCGACGTCGTCGGTGACGTAGTCCGTCAGCTGCAGCGGTGGCTCTGCGCGGGCTGTCGGCGCCAGGAGCAGCCCGCCGCCCAGGCCGAGGGTGACGATCATGACCCCGAGCAGGCGAGCGGTGCGCATGACGTCAATCTAGCCCCGCGGCGACGCGCGCGGCAGACGCGTCGGCAGGGGGGACCCGGCCCGGCGTTGCCTGGCAGACTGTGCCTCGGTGAGCACTGATCAGCAGGACCCCTACGACGACTTCGACCGTCAGCGGCGGGTATTCGAAGCGCCGAAGACCGCGGGCCTGCCCGGCACGGAAACTCAGCAACGAAGCGACTTCGCCCGGGACCGGGCCCGGGTGCTGCACAGCGCCGCGCTGCGCAGGCTGGCCGACAAGACGCAGGTCGTCGGCCCCCGCGAAGGCGACACCCCGCGAACCCGGTTGACCCACTCGTTGGAGGTCGCCCAGATCGGGCGGGGAATGGCGGTGGGGTTGGGCTGCGACCTCGACCTCGTCGAGCTGGCCGGTCTGGCCCACGACATCGGTCACCCGCCCTACGGGCACAACGGCGAGCGTGCGCTCGACGAGGTCGCCGCCGCGCACGGTGGTTTCGAGGGCAACGCCCAGAACTTTCGCATCCTGACCAGCCTCGAACCCAAAGTCATTGACGCGCAGGGAAACAGCGTGGGCCTGAACCTGACGCGGGCGTCGCTGGACGCGGTGACGAAATATCCGTGGACACGGGGCCACGTACCCGGGAACAGCCGGCGCAAGTTCGGCTTCTACGACGAGGACGCCGAGCCCGCGCAGTGGGTCCGCGCGGGAGCCCCAGCGGAGCGCACCTGCCTGGAAGCGCAGGTGATGGACTGGGCCGACGACGTCGCGTATTCGGTGCACGACGTCGAGGACGGCGTCGTCTCGCAGCGCATCGACCTGCGCGTGCTCGCCGACGACGACGCCGCCGCGGCGCTGGCCAAGCTGGGCGAGAGCGAGTTCTCCCGGGTGAGCGCCGACGACTTCATGGCGGCCGCGCGCCGGCTCTCGGCGCTGCCGGTGGTCGCCGACGTCGGGAAGTACGACGCCACGCTGGCGGCGTCGGTCGCGCTCAAGCGGCTGACCAGCGAATTGGTGGGCCGGTTCGCCTCGGCGGCCATCGCGACCACGCGTGCGGCGGCGGGCCCCGGGCCGTTGGTGCGCTACCGGGCCGACCTCGAAGTGCCGGACCTGGTGCGCGCCGAGGTCGCGCTGCTGAAGATCCTGGCGCTGCAGTTCATCATGTCCGACCCGCGCCATCAGGAGACCCAGGCCCGGCAGCGTGAACGCGTCCACCGGGTGGCGCGGTGGCTGTACGCGGGGGCGCCCGGAACTCTCGATCCGATCTTCGCGGCGACGTTCGACGCCGCGGCCGACGACCGTGCCCGGTTGCGGGTCGTCGTCGACCAGATCGCCTCTTACACCGAGGGCCGGCTCGAGCGCGTCGACGCCCGCGATCTTTAGCGGGCGGCCCACCATCGGGGGAACCGCGTCGGCGCCGGGGGATAGGCTGCCCGACATGACGAAATTCAGCGGTTTGGGATCGATGGCCACCCTTTCGCTCGGGCTTCCCGTCGTGCTCGTGACTGCCTGCAGTTCACCCCAGCACGCGAGCACCCAGCCCGGAACCACCCCCGCGGTGAAAAGCGCCCCGCCGGCGTCGTCCTCGGCGACCACCACCAGCGCGGCGCCGGCCGGTGAGTCGCTCACCGCGCACCTCAAGGCGCCCGACGGCCGGGCCGTGGCGACGGCGACGTTCGACTTCACCGGCGGGTACGTGACCGTCACCGTGAAGACGGACACCGCCGGCATCCTGGCGCCCGGCTTCCACGGCATGCACGTCCACGAGATCGGCAAGTGCGAGCCCAACTCGGTCGCGCCCAACGGCGGTCCCCCCGGCAACTTCATGTCCGCGGGCGGCCACTACCAGGCGCCCGGACACACCGGCAAGCCCGAGAGCGGCGACCTGACGAACCTCGAGGTGCGCAAGGACGGCTCGGCGTACCTGGTGACCACCACCGACGCCTTCACCCGCGACGACCTGCTGGCGGGCAACAAGACGGCGTTGATGATCCACGGCGCGGAGTACAGCGACAACGCGATGGAGCGCATGGCGTGCGGCGTCATCGGCACGGGCTAGCCGCGCCGCTCGGCGCTTAGACTGTGCCGATGGCCGGGCGGATCTCCGATCGCGATATCGCCGCCATCCGCGAACGGGTGCGCATCGAGGACGTCGTCGGCGACTACGTCCAGCTGCGTCGCGCGGGCGCGGATTCGCTGAAGGGCCTGTGCCCGTTTCACGACGAGAAGTCCCCGTCGTTTCATGTCCGCCCCAATCACGGCCACTTCCACTGCTTCGGCTGCGGCGAAGGCGGCGACGTGTATGCGTTCGTTCAGAAGATCGAGCACGTCAGCTTCGTCGAGGCCGTGGAGGTGCTGGCCGACCGGATCGGGCACACCATCACCTACAGCGGCCCGGCGACCAGCGTGCAGCGCGACCGCGGCAGCCGCAGCAGGCTCATCGCGGCCAACGCCGCCGCCGCCGAGTTCTACGCCGCGGCACTGGAATCCGAGGAGGCGGCGCCGGCCCGCCAGTACCTCAAGGAGCGCAACTTCGACGCCCAGGCGGCGCGGCACTTCGGCTGCGGATTCGCGCCGTCGGGCTGGGATTCGCTGACAAAGCACTTGCAGCGCAAGGGTTTCGAGTTCAAGGAGCTGGAAGCCGCCGGGCTGTCGCGGCAGGGCCGGCGCGGCCCGATGGATCGCTTCCACCGGCGGCTGCTGTGGCCCATCCGCTCCTCGGCGGGCGAGGTCATCGGCTTCGGCGCCCGCCGGTTGTTCGACGACGACCCGATGGAAGCCAAGTACATCAACACCCCAGAGACGCTGCTGTACAAGAAGTCCAACGTGATGTTCGGCATCGACCTGGCCAAGCGCGACATCGCCAAGGGGCATCAGGCCGTCGTCGTCGAGGGTTACACCGATGTGATGGCTATGCACCTGGCCGGGGTCACCACCGCCGTCGCGTCGTGCGGCACCGCGTTCGGCGACGAGCACCTGGCCATGCTGCGCCGGCTGATGATGGACGACAGCTTCTTCCGTGGCGAGCTCATCTACGTCTTCGACGGCGACGCGGCCGGTCGCGCCGCCGCGCTGAAGGCCTTCGACGGCGAGCAGAACCTGGCCGGGCAGTCGTTCGTCGCCGTGGCCCCCGACGGCATGGATCCCTGCGACCTGAGGCTCAAGTCGGGTGACGGCGCGCTGCGCGACCTGGTCGCGCGGCGAACGCCGTTGTTCGAGTTCGCGATTCGCACCGCCCTGGCCGAGATCGACCTCGACAGCGCCGAGGGCCGGGTCACCGCGCTGCGCCGCTGCGTGCCGATGGTGAGCCAGATCAAAGACCCCACCCTGCGCGACGAGTACGCCCGCCAGCTCGCCGGCTGGGTCGGCTGGGACGACGTGGCGCAGGTGATCGACCGGGTGCGCAGCCAGTCCAAACAGCCCAAAGCCCCCGGCCGGCGCGCCGCCGCCGACCTCCGTGGGGCCGGGCGATTATCTGCTACCTCCGCCCCGGCCCAGCCCGCCGCCGCCCGGCCCGATCCGCGTGACCCCACGCTGTGGCCGCAGCGGGAGGCGCTCAAGTCCGCGCTGCAGTACCCGGCGCTGGCCGGCCCGGTGTTCGACACGCTGACCGTCGAGAGCTTCACCCACCCCGGCTACGCGGCCGTGCGGGCGGCCATCGAGGCCGCCGGTGGAACGTCGACGGGTGTCACCGGGGCGCAGTGGATCGACGCGGTGCGCAGGCAGGCCGCCTCGGCCCTGACGGCGACGCTGATCAGCGAGCTCGGTGTGGAGGCCATTCAGGTCGACGACGAGAAGCTGCCGCGCTACATCGCCGGTGTGCTGGCGCGGCTGCAGGAGGTGTGGATGGGCCGCCAGATCGCCGAGGTGAAGTCAAAGCTGCAGCGCATGTCGCCGATCGAGCAGGGCGACGAATACCACGCGCTGTTCGGTGACCTGGTCGCGATGGAGGCCTACCGCCGCAGCCTGCTGGAACAGGCTAGCGGCGACGATTTGACGGTGTGAGCGCCCCGTCGGCCGGGTGCACAACCGGCCGTTCCGCCGGCCTGTCCGGCTTTTCTGAGGGCCTTTCTGAGGGCCTTTCGAAGACGGCCGTCTGCTCGTCGATCTCGGCCAGGGTCACGAACCCGGCGTCGGGCGAGATCCGGTTCGCGATCTTGCGGCGGCCCCCCTCGATCACCGATTTGGCGACGGGGCTGCTGGTCAGCGCGCGATAGGTGCCGGCGATCTGCTCGTACCGGCGCCGCCCGGCCTTCGAGCCCAGGACGTACCCCAGTCCAAGCACCGCGACATACCCGATCACAAGCTTTCCTCCCGACTGTCGATGGTTCCATCCTGCCTCACCGGGCGGGGTGCGCGCGCGCCCGGCGCCCCCGGAGGCACACGCCCCGGTCCCGCGAAGTTGGGCGCTGTTGTGCCAGTACGCTAGAGTCGTCCCGCGATCGGGTTAGTCCCCTGTAGCTCAATTGGCAGAGCATTCGGCTGTTAACCGAAGGGTTGGTGGTTCGAGTCCACCCGGGGGAGCCAGTTCAGGTCGGCCGCCCCCGGCTCCGGCCGTCCTCCGGCACTGGGCAGCAAGCCGAGGTGCTCGCGCAGGGTCCGGCCGCGGTACTCGGTGCGAAAGCTGCCGCGCTCTTGCAGCAGGGGCACCACTTTGTCGACGAATTCGTCCAAGCCGTGTGGTGTCAGGTGGGGGACCAGGATGAAGCCGTCGCAGGCATTCGACTGCACGTACCGATCGATCTCGTCGGCGACTTGCGCTGGTGTCCCCACGAACTGCTGCCGACTCGTCACGTCGATGATCAATTCGCGGATCGTTAGGCCTCTGGTTCGGGCGCGCCCCCGCCAGTCTTCGGCGATGGCCTTCGGGTCGCCGTGGCGTACACGGCCCTGCGTGATGGTCCGGTTCGCGACCGGATCGATGTCAGGTAGCGGACCATCGGGGTCGTACCCCGACAAGTCGACACCCCAGACCTGTTCCAGGAACGCGATCGCGGTCGGGCCGCTGACCTGTTGCTCGCGGATGTGGTCGGCGTTGTCACGCGCCTCTCCGGGGGTGTCACCCAGCACGAATGTCGCGCCTGGCAGCACCTTCAGCCGATCGGGATCTCGTCCGTGGGCTGCGGCGCGGCTTTTCACGTCGGCGTAGTAGCGCTGACCCGCCTCGAGCGATCCGTGCAACGTGAACAGAGCGTCCGCGTGCCTGGCGCCGAAATCGCGGCCGTCGTCGGAGTCCCCGGCCTGCAGTAGTACCGGGTGACCCTGCGGCCCCGCAGGCAGCGAGGCGACGCCGCGAACATCGAACTGTGGGCCGTGGTGGTCGACGATGTGGATCCGTCCCGGGTCGATGTAGAGCCCGGCTTCGACGTCGGCGACCACGGCATCGGCTTCCCAGCTGTCCCAGAACCGGCGTGCGACGGTGAGGAACTCTTCGGCCCTGTGATAGCGGTCGGCGTGGTCGAGGAAGCCGCCACGACGAAAGTTCTCCCCGGTGAAGGCGTCAGAGGAGGTGACTATGTTCCATGCCGAACGCCCGCCGGAGAGGTGATCCAGCGTCGCGAATTGCCTTGCCACCTCGTAAGGTTCGTTGAACGTGGTGTTGATGGTGCCGGCCAGGCCCAGCCGCTCGGTCACCGCGGCGAGCGCGGCGAGCACGGTAAACGTGTCCGGCCTGCCGACGACGTCGAGGTCGTGAATTCTGCCCCGATGTTCGCGCAACCGCAGGCCTTCGGCCAGGAAAAAGAAATCGAAAAGCCCACGTTCGGCGGTCCGAGCGAGGTGCACGAACGAATCGAAGTCGATCTGACTGCCCGCGCTCGGATCAGACCACACCGTCGTGTTGTTCACCCCGGGGAAGTGGGCTCCGAGGTGTATTTGCTTGCGGTGCTGATCGTTTCGGATGCTCATCCGGTCAACCCCCATCGCTTGGCGATCAGCTCATGCGAGCGCAGCCGATCGGCATGGCGATGCGTCACGGAGGTGATCACCAGTTCGTCGGCATGGGTGACCCGGCGGAGCAACTCCAGCCGATCGGCGACCTCGTCCGGATTGCCGACGAATTGCGTTGCGGTGCGGTCGGCGACCAGCGCCCGTTGGTCCTCGGTCAGAGCCTCGCATGTGTCAGGATCCGGGTAGGGGATCGCGCCCCGGCCGCTACGGATGGAGTACACCCACCTGCCGTAACTCGACGCCAGATGCCGCGCGGTTTCCTTGTCATCCGCGACCACGACATCGGCCGAGACCACCACGTAGGGCCGGGTCAGCCTGGTGGAGGGCCGAAAGGCCTCACGATAAGCGGCGATCGCATCGAGTGCGGTGCCGGGGGTGATGTGATAGCTCGCGACGAACGGTAACCCCCTGGCGCCCGCCACCTGCGCGCTCTGGCCTCTGGTACTGCCGAAGATCCATGGCGTCAGTTGGCCGTGTTCGCCTGGAACCGCGTGCAGTTGGTGGCCATCGACCGTGTACGTCCCGTCGAGCATCGCTTCGATATCGGCGATCTGGTCGGCGAAGTCGGCCGGTTTCGCGCACGGCTGGGTGAGCACGGAACTCTGTGCCCGGGCCCATTCGCTTCTCATCAGCATCGTCGGGTCGAACGGAGCCGGGATGACGAGGCCGTCCACCTCATGGCACGGCGTTGGCGGGCTGGGAGGTATCGGCACCGGCGGCGCGGCGGCCTCTGTGCGCCGCTGCCCGGATCGGCCCAAGCCCATGTCGATACGACCGGGATAAAGCGCGTCGAGTATGCCGAAGCTCTCCACCACCGCGATCGCCGTGGTATGGCCGATCTGCACCGCAGCGGATCCGACGTGGATACGGTCGGTGGCCGCGGCGATTTGGCCGATCAATGTCACCGGCGACGAGCTGGCTACCGCGACGAAGTGGTGCTCGGCAAGCCAGTAGCGCTTGTAGCCCCATCGCTCGGCGTGCCGGGCGAGATCAATGCTGTTGCGCAATGCCGCGGCGGCGTCGCTACCCGAGCTGATGGGGGCGAGGTCGAGGATTGACAGCGGGGTGACGGTCACGTCGGCACCGCATAACGATTGGGTGCGGAAGCCAATCCGAGACGTTCACGAAGCGTCTCGCCCACGCTGTAGCCGGTGCGGAACCTGCCGGCCCGCTGCAGCAACGGCACCAGCTCGTCGACGATCAAAGGAAGGTCGATCGCGTTGACCGCCGGCCGCAGTCGCACCCCGTCGACTCCCGCGTCGTTCCAGGCAAGCAGAAGCTGAGCCAAATCGCTTAAGCAGCCGACGAACACGTGCGCATCCGACGAGATGGCCGCTGCCGGTGTCAGTGGATCGTCCGCCAAGGCGACCACCAGATCGGCGTAGGCCTTCAGCGGACGACCCGCGGTGCGCCGGGCGTTGGCAATGTCGGCCAGAATCGACCGCAGCGAGTCGTCGTTACGCGGGGTGATGAAGACGATATCGGCGCCGGCGGAAGCGAACTCGTAGCTGCGTGAGGCGTGAGCCAATGCCGTGATCACCGGCTGGCCTTGTGGCGGCCGCGGGGTGATCGACGGACCCTTGACGGAGAAGTACCTGCCGGCGAAGTCGATGTAGTGCAACTTTTCCCGATCGATGTAGCGCCCGGTGGCGACGTCGCGGATGACCGCGTCGTCCTCCCAGCTGTCCCAGAGCCGCCGGACCACCTCCACCGCGTCGGCGGCCTCGTCGAACAAGTCCCGGTCAGCGGCCGGGCCTCTGCGTCCGAACAGCGCCGCCTCGTGGGCCGTACCGCTCACCCGCACCTGCCAGCCGGCCCGTCCGTGTGAGACATAGTCGAGTGTTGCAATCGATTTCGAGACGTGGAACGGCTCGGTGTGGGTGATCGTCGCAACCGGCACCAGACCGATGTGTTCGGTCAGAGGCGCGATACGCGCCGCGACCAAGACGGCGTCGGCGCGGCCGGCAAGCCGCCGCGGCGAGATTTCCGGCTGCCGGCCCGGCTGAACGTCCAGCGTGTCGTCGATCGTGAGGAAATCGAGCAGTCCACGCTCGGCTGTGCGCGCCAGGTCCGCCCAGTATTGACCGCTCAGTTGTCCCCCGCCGGTCGCGTTGTGCGCGAAGGCATACCGCCAGGAATGCGGATGCCAACCGTAGCCGTCCAGACCCACCGCCAGGTGCAACTCGGTCATGAGGGGCAACTGTCGAACGTGGGATGGTCGAGCGCCGGCGAGACGCGTTGCGGCTGACACCGTGTTGTCGCAGACATCGCCTCGCCTTCATCTAGGTCTCTACCTAGCGTGCAACGCTCATTGCGACAACGCATTCCGGAGCCGGTTATGTTCACGGTGAGTATTACTTCGTCAAGTGCGCCTTACCACACGCGAGGGCTGGCACCGCGCAACATCACAGAGTCCCGCGCTCGCTTGATGATCGCTCAGGGCCGAATCGTGCCCAATGACTGCAACGCCTTCCGCAGTTCAGCTACGGTCGGCACCCCGACGCTTCTGTATCTTCGCTTACCCTCGGCGTCGAAAACGAAGGTGGTTGGCAAGGACAGCACCGAGAGATGCTTCGCGGCCGCCGGGTTGGCGTCGATGTCGATCTCGACGTGTGAAACATCCGGGAGTTCGGCGCACACCTGATCGACGACGCGACGTACCGAGGCGCACGGACCGCACCAAACAGCGCTGAAGTGCACCACTGTCGGCCCGATCTGTGACAAGCCGAGGTACGGGGTGTCCTGGTCGGACACGGGCTCTGTTGCCCGCAGCGCACCGGATCGCCGATTGATCGTTACCCCGAGCACCGAGGCGACGGCCAACGCCGCGACAATCGCCGTCACGACGATCCCCAGCGTGCTCACCCGGGCTCAGATGGAGAAGTCTTCGCCGTGCCAAACGCCGGCTTCCGGGGGTCGGATAACACGACCGGTCTCTTGCTGTCCATCGTTCAACGCCTCCAGTCTCGCGACCCGGGTGAGCAGGGACTGCAGGCTGACACCCACGAGGTCGGGCATCCTCGAGTCGTCAGGGCTACCCCGCCCTTGACGGCTGATGACCTGGCCCGGAACCCCGACCACCACAGCGCTCGATGGCACTTCCTTCACGACGACGGCGTTGGCGCCGATCCGGCTGTCGTCCCCGATCTTGATGGCGCCCAGCACTTTCGCTCCGGCGCCGATGACGACGCGATGACCGATCGTGGGGTGGCGCTTCCCCGTATCCCTACCGCTCCCGCCGAGGGTCACGCCGTGATAGATCGTCACGTCCTCGCCGATCTCGGCAGTTTCCCCGATCACAACGCCCGTCGCGTGATCGATGAACAGGCCCGGACCGAGGACGGCACCCGGATGGATGTCGACTCCCGTCAGGATCCGGGTGACCTCGTTGAGTGTTCGCGCGGCCAGTCGTGCGCCGCGATTCCAGAGCCAGTGGCTGACCCGGTGGCCCCAGATCGCGTGCACGCCCGGATAGGCAAGAACCACCTGCAGCGTGCTGGGCCGGGCAGGGTCCCGCTGCTTCGCCACGCGGACGTCGTTACGCATGTCTGCGAGCATGGCTAACCGGCCAGGTCGGCGAATAATGGCGTGCTCAGATACCGCTCGCCGAAGCTGGGCAGCACGACGACGACCAGCTTGCCGGCGTTTTCGGGCCGGCGAGCCACTTGCAACGCGGCGACCACGGCCGCGCCCGAGGAGATGCCCGCCAACAACCCCTCCTCCCGGGCCAACCGCCGGGCCATCTCCAGCGAATCTTCGTTGCCGACCGTGATGACTTCGTCGACCAGATCCATGTCGAGCACCGGCGGGATGAATCCGGCGCCGATGCCCTGGATCGGGTGCGGCCCCTTTTGTCCGCCGGAGAGAACCGGTGAGGCGGCCGGTTCAACGGCCACGAACTGCGCTGAAGGCTTGCGTTCCTTGATCACCTGGGCGACGCCGGTGATGGTGCCCCCGGTACCCACACCGGAGACGAAGAAGTCGACCTTTCCCTCGGTGTCCCGCCACACCTCCTCAGCGGTGGTTTCGCGGTGGATCGCCGGATTCGCCGGGTTCTCGAATTGCTGAGGTATGAAATACCGTTGGTCGCTTTTGGCCATCTCTTCCGCCTTGGAGATCGCGCCCGCCATACCGTCGGCCCCGGGTGTCAGAACGATCTCAGCGCCGAATGCGCGCAACAACATTCGTCGCTCCGTGCTCATCGTATCCGGCATGGTCAGCACGCACCGGTAGCCGCGCGCGGCGCAAACCATCGCCAGCGCAATGCCGGTATTCCCGCTCGTCGGCTCCAGGATGACCGTGTCGGGTTTTATCAGTCCTGCCTGCTCGGCCGCATCGATCATCGACACTCCAATGCGGTCTTTGACGCTGTTCGCCGGGTTGAAGAACTCCAGCTTGGCGACGACGTCTGCGACCGCGCCTTCAGTGACCCGGTTGAGTCGGACAAGGGGCGTGTTCCCGATCAGTTGCGTGACGTCATCGGCAATGCTCATGAATCTTCCTTAAGCAATATCGGTTCGGGACTCTTCGGCGTGCCAGACGATGTCGAATTCGATGGCCACGTCGGTGGGCACGATCAGGGCGATGGGTGTCAGTCGATGTTGGGTCCCCTCCATCGCGACGCCGGTCAGGACTCGCCCGGCGAGGCCATGCGGTGTTGTAGCTGTCATTGTGGTCGCCGACGCGCCGGGCGCCGGGCGCAGGTAGAAGTCGGTGCCAGGCTCGATGATGCCGCCGATCTCTAGACCCTCGGTGTCGACAAGCCTGTGTCCGGCAGCGACACTGAGCGTCAGTGGGATTGGCACTTGGAACGGTCCTATGAGTTCTGCCTCGGCGGTTGCTTGATTATCGACCAGTTGAAGTTCGTCCGTATCGGTTATGGCTTTGCGTGCCCCGCTCAACAAGTAATTGTAGAGGTGCACGATCCGGTCGGCATTGGGGTAATGGCGGGCACCGGTCAGCCAGAAGCGAACGTGGTCGACCACCGCGGCGGCGGCGGTCGTCGCGACCAAACGGTAGTAGCGGTAGCCGCGCCCGCCGCGCCCGTGACTGCTGCCCGAGAGCGTGGTGGCCACACCGAGCGTGCGCCGATGGCGGCCCTCGCCGGCGCCGGCAATGAATGACGATGTGGAAATGTCCTGCCAGGTAAGGCCGTTGGCTGACTTCTGCAGCTTCAAGTTGACCTCGGCATCAGATGCCACCCACACGGAGTAACCACCGATCTGCGGCTCGCCGTCGAACTCGAAGGTGATCACCGGCCCCGGGGCCCGGCGTACCGCGACCGGAACGTTGAGAGGCCGGGTACCCAGGTTCAACCCGTTGGTGAAATGCCAGATCGAGGCCTGGGTCGCGGCAATCGCTTCGTGTTCGCTGATGTTGGCCGGTCCCAGTGGATAGCCCGCCCGGCGCACTCGGCGGCTCAAGTGGGCGATGGGTTGCCTTGGGAAAGAGTTGCGCAGAATCCAGTCCACCCCTGCTTCGCCGCCCCGGATGCGCAGATGCGGAAGCGCAGACCACGAGCCGAGGGCATAGCGCGATGGATGGTGGGGCGCGATACCCGTGAAGTCCAGCGAGTACGCATCGACGTTGGGGTTGACCCTGATGAGGTCGGTGCGCGCGCTGCTGCCGTCCTCAAACACGACTTCGTCCACGGTGTGGGAGTAGGTGCCACCGCGGTAGCGCGTCATGTGGGAGAGGTCGGTGGCCGGCCGCATCAGTATGCGATGCGTCGTCGCCACCTGCGCCGATGCTCGGCTGCACATGGGTAATACGGTCATCGGAGCTCGATCTTCCTGAATGATTGACTACACCCACGTAACAGCCGCAGGCGTTCCGGTGATACCAGCCGGGCAAAGGGCGGGATTTCTACAGCGTCGGACGGCGTCAGGAAATCAACAACAACGACAACAACAGTCCAAGGCGAGGCGGCGCGTGAGGACAAGGCGCGGCTGTGTGGCCTGTTGCATAGGCCCCACTATATGGCATCCGAACCCGCCGGTTATTTCGCTCATTGGCGCTCCTAAATCTATCCCGCCGCATTTTGCTCGCTTACGCTCGGCGGGCGCGAGCACACAGCGTGCGCGAGCATCAGGCTGCCCGGCCTCGCCGCAGCATCGAAAAATGATGGAAGGGACGAGATGACTTCTGCTCAAACCGAGTCTCAGGCACTCGGCGATCTTGCAGCCAGGCAGCTTGCCAACGCGACAAAGACGGTCCCGCAGCTCTCCACCATCACGCCGCGCTGGTTGCTGCATTTGCTCGGTTGGGTACCGGTGGAGGCCGGTATCTACCGCGTGAACCGTGTGGTGAACCCGGAGCAGGTCGCGATCCACAGCGATGAAGGAGTCGATACCGAGCAACCGCTGCCGCAGACCTACGTCGACTACGAGACCAGCCCCCGCGAATACACGCTGCGCTCCATCTCGACGCTGCTCGACGTACACACCAGGGTCTCTGACCTGTACTCCAGCCCGCATGACCAGATCACCCAGCAGCTCCGACTGACCATCGAGACCATCAAGGAGCGTCAGGAATTCGAGCTGGTTAACAGCCCCGAGTATGGGTTGCTCTCGCAGGTGACGCCCGAGCAGACGATCCAGACACTGGGCGGTGCACCCACGCCGGACGACCTCGACGCGCTGATCACCAAGGTCTGGAAGACGCCGAGTTTCTTCCTGACCCATCCGCTGGGTATCGCCGCGTTCGGCCGCGAGGCCACCTACCGTGGCGTGCCGCCGGTTGTCGTCAGCCTCTTCGGCGCACAGTTCATCACCTGGCGTGGCATCCCGCTGATCCCGTCGGACAAGGTGCCGGTTGAAGAAGGCAAGACCAAGTTCATCCTGGTGCGTACCGGTGAGGAACGCCAGGGCGTCGTGGGCCTCTTCCAGCCGGGCCTGGTGGGAGAGCAGGCGCCGGGGCTCTCGGTGCGGTTCACCGGCATCAACCAGTCGGCGATCGCGACCTACCTGGTCACCCTCTATACGTCCCTGGCTGTCCTCACCGACGACGCTCTCGCCGTGCTCGACGACGTCGCTGTGGACCAGTTCCATGAGTACAAGTGAGTACCGAGCGGTAGACGCCGAGAGCGACCTGCCCATCAGCGCTGCGGAACTCGCCGCGCTGGCCAGCCAGCTCTACGCGGCAAGCATCCGGCCGGGCACCGACAGCCCTCCGCAGTCCGCGCCGGTGGCCCCTCGCGGCAGCGTGCCGGACACGACGGCGGCCGCCGCGGCCGGGCAGTCCGCGGCGGGCGCCGCTGATGTGTACCCGGGGCCGGTGCCGGCGTTGGGTTTCACCGACATATATGTTCCGGCTCCCACATCCTCAGAACCCGAAGCGCCACCGCAGGCGGTGCCCGTTGCCCCGCGGGGCAGCGTGCCGGACACGACGGCGGGCGCAGCTGATGTGTACCCGGGGCCGGTGCCGGCGTTGGGTTTCACGGACATATATGTTCCGGCTCCCACATCCTCAGAACCCGAAGCGCCACCGCAGGCGGTGCCCGTTGCCCCGCGGGGCAGCGTTTCCCCGCCGACCAGTGATCTGAGTGCCTTCGCGGTGCCCCACGGGATCGTGCCGACGGTGCCCGGCGCGCTGGCCGGCTATGCCCCGACCGCCCCGGTGGGTCTGCTGGGCCCGAGCGGCTCCGTGCCGAACGCGCTGCCCGACGCACCGTCGGTGACCGACCTGGGCTGGTCCAATGGCCCGCCATCCGGTGCCACGATCGCCTCGGGCGGAGACGAGGACAGCTACTACTTCCTGAGCGCCACCGAGAACGTTCCGCGGTTGCCGGACACGCACGAGGTGTTTGACGTCAATGCGGTGCGCGCGGACTTCCCGATCCTCAAGGAGGTCGTCAACGGCAAGCCGCTGATCTGGTTCGACAACGCCGCGACCACTCAGAAGCCGCAAGTGGTGATCGACCGGCTGGTGCGGTTCTACGCTCACGAGAACTCCAACATCCACCGGGCCGCACACGAGCTGGCGGCGCGGGCCACCGACGCCTACGAAGAAGCGCGTGACACGGTGGCCGAATTCATCGGTGCTCCGAGCTCCGAGAACGTCGTGTTCCTGCGCGGCACCACCGAGGCGATCAACCTGGTGGCGCATGCCTGGGGTGGAAAACACCTGCGACCGGGCGACGAGATCGTCATCACCCATCTTGAGCACCATGCGAATATCGTTCCTTGGCAATTGATTTCGCAGAAGACCGGCGCGATTCTGAAGGTGGCTCCGATCGATGACGCGGGCAACCTGTTGCTGAGCGAGTTCGAGGAGCTGCTGGGGCCGCGGACCAAGCTGGTCGCGGCCAGCCAGGTGTCCAACGCATTGGGCACGGTTGTCCCGGTGGAGAAGGTCGTGGAGTTGGGTCACCGGTACGGCGCCCGGGTTCTCATCGACGGCGCGCAGTCGATCCAGCACATACCGGTAAACGTTGCGGAGCTCGGCGCCGACTTCTTCGTGTTCTCCGGGCACAAGATCTACGGGCCCACCGGGATCGGTGCGCTCTACGGCACCGAAGAGGCATTGACCGAGACGCCGCCGTGGCAGGGCGGCGGTCACATGATCGCCGATGTCACACTCGAACGGTCGCTGTATCAGGGGCCGCCCACCAAGTTCGAGGCCGGCACCGGAAACATCGCTGACGCCGTCGGCCTCACGGAGGCGCTGCGCTACGTGCAACGGCTGGGAGTCGAGCGCATCGCTTCCTACGAACACGCGTTGCTCGAGTACGCGACGCCTCGCCTGGCCGACATCCCCGGGGTTCGCCTGGTGGGCACAGCGACTGAGAAGGCGAGCGTGCTGTCGTTCGTGCTAGCGGGACACGAGCCACTTGAGGTGGGCAAAGCGCTCAACGCGGAAGGCATCGCGGTGCGAGCCGGCCATCACTGCGCACAGCCCGCTCTGCGCCGCCTCGGGCTGGAGGCCACCGTTCGCCCGTCGTTCGCGCTCTACAACACATTCGAGGAGATCGACGTCTTCCTACGCGCTGTTCGCCGGATCGCCGAGGGTGGCACGAACGTCGGTTAGGGGAGGTTGCCTGTGGCATGCGCTCTCGCTCAGTCCACAGGAAGTGCTAAACGCTTGGATCGCAACCGAACTCGCAGCAAGGGAGGGAGTGGCCCAAGTGGCGGGGCGGGGCCGGGCGGGATCGGTCCCGACCGGACCGGGGGCTCACACCGCTGCAGATGCCACGGGGGTCGCGTCGCGAGCGGGGAAGTCGTTCGAGAGCAGTCGTTTTCGCAAAAGTGAGGGCGATTCGAATCACGTTGAGTTAATCGCGCCGAGGCGCCAAGCAACTGGTCAGGCGTGTGCGGCCGGTCCGGAGTCGCGCTGCCGCCTTGTGAGTTCCAGGGACGCCGCGTTGGCTCTCGTTGTCACGTATGTGAATTGCTTGTGCTCGCGGTTGCATCACTAGTCCCGGGAGTCGTCTGTGTCACTGACCACCGCCAAAATGGCCGGCTCCGCGAACGTCCCGACGCCATTGCGCGACCACTCGGCGGCCGTAGGCGTCGCCGAAGAGTTCGCCGCCGCCGTCAAGCCCGGTGCGGCTGACCGCGATCGGGTTGGTGCGGTGCCGCGCGCCGAGCTAGCCGACTTCGACCGTTCCGGCCTTGCGGCCATCACGGTGCCCGTAGGGCAAGGAGGCGGCGGGCTCGGTCCGCGCACCCTGGCGGACGTGATCAGGGTGATCGCCGCCGCGGACCCGGCGCTGGCCCAGATTCCGCAAGGCCACTTCCTTGCCGTCGACGTCCTGCGCCTGCTGGGCACGCCCTATCAGCGGGATCGGATCCTGCCCGCGGTGGTGGAGGGCGGCCGCATCGCGCCGGTGGCGGCCGAGCGTGGCGGTCGCCATGCCCAGGATCTCAAGACGCGCCTGGTGGAAGACGCCCCAGGCTGGCGGTTGGAGGGCGTCAAGTACTACTGCACCGGGGCGATCACTTCGCGATGGCTTGCCGCGACCGCGCTGGACCCCGACGACCGCCTCGTGCTCGTTTTTCTCGATCGCGGTGCCCCCGGGGTGACCATCACAGAGGACTGGGCCGCAATGGGGCAGCGGGCCACGGTCAGCGGGACAACCACTTTCGACGGAGTCCGGGTCGACTCGCAGCTGGTGGTGCCTTACGGCACGGCATTCGCAGGCCCGCAGCTGCTCGGCGCGCGCACCCAGTTGGTCCACGCGGCCATCGAGGCCGGCATCGCCGAAGGCGCGTTGGCCGATGCCGGAGACTTCGTGCGCACACGTAGTCGACCGTTCTTCGAGGCCGTACGGTCGGGGAAGGTCAGCGCCGCCGCCGACGACCCCTTCATTCTGCGGGAATTCGGCAAGCTCGCTACCCAAACCCGCGCCGCGGTACAGCTCCTGTGTTGGGCCGCCGACGTTCTGGAGGACATCGGGCTTCATCCGGCAGACGCGGATGCCGCGGCGCGTGGGTCGATCGCGGTCGCCCAGGCCAAGGCATTCGCCAGCGACGTCGCCGTCGACGTGGCCAGCCAGCTCTTCGCAGTGACGGGTACCAGCGGAACAGACCGGCGCTTTGCGCTGGATCGACATTGGCGCAACGCGCGCACCCACAGCGTCCACGACCCCGTGCACTGGAAATATCATCACGTCGGGGCATGGGAAATCGCCGGTGTCGCGCCGCCCAACCACCCCCAGATTTGAGGCCGCCGCGCGGGATCAGGCGCGGCTGCGAAGCCGTCCCTGGCTAGGCCTGAAATCAGCGGCTCGGCGGCGCGAGGGTCACGTCGGCAGCCCTTCCCTCGCGGCGTCGGCACGGTAGCGTTCCACCCATTCGTCGGAACGCTGGTCGGCTTGGCGCTCGAGCACCGGCTCGGGCGCCAGTCGTGGATCGAGCCCCAATTTCTGGAGGATTTGACCGACCACCTGAGTCAGGTTCCGCCACAACGCCGGATATGGGACCTCCATCGGCTTGACGTCTTCTTCCACGAACCACTTTTGCCAGCCCTCCTCTTGGGCGCGCAACAACGTGACGACATGCGCGATCGCACCGGCATGGGAGGTCGCCCGCGCATCGCGCGCCGGATCGGGCCGGCCCCGCCAGCCACGGGTCTGCGCCGGGCGCCAGAACGAGACCGCCTGCGACACCACATCGGGGCGGTGGATGTGGATGAGGAGCGGTGTCTTGCCCACGACGTCGCGGATCGCGGCGAGTAAGCGATCGCCGCTGCGTCCGGCAGGTTCTTCGCGCGGTTGAGCGACGAAGGTGTCTGGTTCCACATGAGCTTGCCACCCCACACCCCGTTGGGCGTCCTGCCGACGGTACGGATGTACTCCCGCCAAATTGAGGCCGGCGCCAGGTCTGGCGTCCCGGCGTCCAACGGATCGAGCGGGCGCAGTATCGTCTCGTCCTCGACGCCGGCGAACCACTCCCGCGGCTGCGGGGCCTGGCTGGTCGACGGCAAATATAGAAAAACTCGTGCGGTTCGCCGGCAACGCCGGTCGCGCGGAGCGATTCGACCAGCAGAGTGCTGCCGCTGCGTCGTGAGGCTAATACCAGATACGACGACGGACTTTCTAGCACGCCGCGATTCTGACGAAAAGGTAAATTCGTCTCAGGTAATCGAATTCCGCGCACACTGAATACAATCCTTGTGCGGAAAAATTGATCGAAACCACGATGTTTCGATGGCCGAGCACGACGGCTTGGCCGGGTTGCCGGTCGCGGGCTTGCGGAATGGGTGCGGCGGGTACGCCGGGTCGGGATTTCTTCTTTGAGCTGGCCAGTAACTTTCTCGTTGATCACAACTCTAACGACGACCATGGCTTTGCCCGTAAATTCCTCGCGAAGTGTATGCGCCCAAAAGTGGGCAAGCCGTTGCATCTTGAACAAGGTTGGCCTTCCCAGGGCCAGGCTTATTACAACCGGATCAACAATGCCGAGAAGTCGGGGGTTTTGGGTTGAGCCACGAGGGCAGCCGTTGGGCTGAGCAAGCTCGATGAACGGCACCACCATCGCGAAGCCCATGAATGCGCTGGGTGAATTCTTCATGCTGAGCGCGGAAGCGCTGATCGCCGCGGTGAAGGGTCCGTGGGCGTGGCGCGAGCTACTCGAGCAGATCTGGTTCGTCGCCCGGGTCTCGATCTTCCCGACGATCATGCTGTCGATTCCGTACACCGTGCTGATCGTGTTCGTCTTGAATATCCTGCTCGTCGAGATCGGCGCCGGTGATCTCTCCGGTGCCGGGGCCGCGCTGGCTTCGGTGGGCCAAGTCGGCCCGGTCGTGACGGCCATGGCCGTCGCAGGTGCCGGATCGACCGCGATGTGCGCGGACCTGGGTGCGCGCACCATTCGGGAGGAAATCGACGCGATGAAGGTGATCGGCGTCAATCCCATTCAGGCACTGGTCGTTCCCCGCATCCTTGCCGCGACATTCGTCGCGATGTTGCTCTATTCGGTCGTCGCCGTGACCGGACTGACGGGCAGCTACATCTTCGTGGTGTTCGTTCAGCACGTGACCCCAGGCGCGTTCATCACGGGCATGACCCTGGTCACGGGGCTGCCGCAGGTGGTGATCTCACTGATCAAGGCGACCCTGTTCGGGCTGTCTGCCGGGTTGATCGCCTGCTACAAGGGGCTTTCGGTGGGCGGCGGACCAACCGGCGTCGGGAACGCGGTGAACGAGACCGTCGTGTTCTCGTTCATGGCCTTGTTCTTCATCAACATCGTGCTCACGGCGCTCGGAGTGAAGGTGACCGCCAAATGACCGACGCAGCGCGCGAGCCGTCCTGGTTCATCACTTTGGGCCCGAGGGTGACGGACTACGCCCGCAGGCTCGGTGAACAGACCGAGTTCTACGGCAAATCCCTCGCGTCGACCGTCGACGCGGTGCGGCGCTATCCCGGAGAGTTGCTGCGGCTGATCGCGGAGATGGGCATGGGAACCGGTGCGTTGGCGGTGATCGGGGGCACCGTCGGCATCATCGGCTTCCTGACGTTGACCACCGGTGCACTCGTCGCGGTGCAGGGTTACGACACCTTGTCCAACATCGGCGTCGAGGCCCTGACCGGCTTCTTGTCGGCCTTCTTCAACGTCCGGATGATCGCCCCGGCCACGGCCGGCGTGGCCCTGGCCGCGACGATCGGCGCCGGAACCACGGCGCAACTCGGCGCGATGCGGATCAACGAGGAGATCGACGCTTTGGAGGTGATGGGGATCCGGGCGATCACGTATCTGTCGTCGACCCGGATCATCGCCGGCGTGCTCGTCGTCATTCCGCTCTACGCCGTCGCGGTGTTGATGTCGTTCCTCGCCGCGAAATTGGGCACGATCTACATCTACGGCCAGTCGCGCGGCGTCTACGAACACTACTTCTCCACGTTCCTGCGTCCCACCGACCTGCTCTGGTCGTTCCTGTCGGCGCTGATCATGGCGGCGGGCGTGATGGTCGTGCACACCTACTACGGCTTCACCGCGACAGGTGGTCCGGCCGGCGTGGGGGAAGCTGTCGGTCGTTCGGTGCGGTCATCGATGATCGTCACGGCCTTTGTCTGCCTGGCGATTTCGTTGTCCGTCTACGGGCAGTCCGGCAACTTCAATCTATCGGGATGACTGCATGAGCAACCATAGAGACAGCCGACCGCGCGGAGGCGATCGGGGCCGGGGAGGCAGGATCGACCCAATCTGGTGGGCGCCGACGCTGTTCATCGTCGTGGCCGGCATCGTCGCGCTCACCGCCGGGGCGTTCTCCGGCAAGTTCCAGCAGACCGTTCCGCTGACGCTGGTGTCGGACCGGGCGGGGCTCGTGATGGAGCAGGGCGCCAAGGTGAGGCTGCGTGGTGTGGAGGTCGGCCAGGTCGCGTCGATCGGCACCGACGTCAGGGCGGCTGAGTTGCAGCTCAAGATGCAGCCCGGTCCGTTTCAATACCTGCCGAGCAATCTCGAGGCCGAAATCAAATCGACCACCGCCTTCGGATCCAAATATGTCGACCTCATCGTGCCCGCACACCCCAGCCACACATCGCTGAAGCCCGGGGCCGTGCTGCATTCCCGCAACGTCACCGTCGAAGTGAACACCGTTTTCGAGAACCTGCAGTCCGTGGTGCGCGCCATCGATCCGGCCAAGCTGAACGCCATTCTGTCGGCTTTCTCGGAAGCGTTGCGGGGCAAGGGAGAACGGATCGGGGAGGCCATCACTGGTGCGAACAACCTGCTGCTGACCGTCAACCCCCGCATGGACACCGTTCAGAAGGACTGGCAGCTGTTCGGCAAGACAACGTCGATCTATTCCGATGCGGCACAGGACATCCTCTCGATACTCGACTCGGCGGCGACGACGAGCAACACCCTTACCGAGAACCAGCGGTCGCTTGATAGCCTGTTGATGGCGGCAGCCGGCTTCAGCCACACCGGCATCAACGTGATCGGCAGAAGCGAATCCGACATTGTGCGGTCCGTAAACCTGCTCGACCCGACCACCGCGCTGCTGAACAAATACTCTCCGACGTTTACCTGCCTGTTCCAGGGTGCGCAGTGGTATGTCGACCACGGCGGCCGGGACGCGTTGGGCGGCAACGGCTATTCGGTCATTCTGGACGCCGGGCTGCTCTTCGGTGACGACCCGTACCGGTACCCGAAGCACCTACCAAAAACCAATGCCACGGGCGGGCCCGGCGGGAGGCCCAGCTGTGGTTCACTGCCCGACCCGAGTGCGAACTTTCCGGTGCGAGCCCTCGTCACCGACACCGGATGGGGTGCCGAGCCGAACGAGATCCGCACCAACATGGGCGTCGGAAATCCGTGGTGGGCCAATTACTTCCCCACCACGAAGAACCCCCCCGAACCACCTCGTTACTTCTACCGCGGGGGGAGGCAACCACCGCCATGAGAAGAAAGATGTCCGCAATCATCATTCGCGTCGTGCTGTTCACGGCGGTCTGCTCGCTGTTCACCTTCGGCCTGATCGCCGTCTTCGGACAGTTCCGTTTCGAGGACCGCACCGGCTACCAGGCGGTGTTCACCAACATCTCCGGCCTGAAATCCGGCAACTTCGTCCGGATCGCCGGGGTGGAGGTCGGCAAGGTAGGAGACTTGCACCTGCAGCGTGACGGAACCGTCCAGGTCGGCTTCTCGGTGGACAAGCGTGTCCGGCTCACGGAGGGCACCAAAGCCGTTGTGCGCTACGAGAACTTGATCGGTGACCGTTACCTTGCCCTCGACGAGGGCCCCGGGCCGCCACGCCGGCTGGCGCCCGGAGCCACCATCCCCTTGGCGCGTACGGCGCCCGCGCTCGACATCGACGCGCTGATCGGCGGGTTCCGGCCACTGTTCCGCGCACTGGACCCCGACCAGGTCAACGCTTTGTCCGGCCAGTTGCTCCGCATCTTCCAGGGACAGGGCGGCACGCTGGCCTCCGTCCTGGCGCAGACCTCGATGCTGACCTCGACCCTGGCCGGGCGCAGCGAGTTGATCGGTGAGCTGATCACGAACTTGAACACCGTGCTCCACACCTTCGCCACCCGTGACCGTCAGTTCTCCGACGGCCTGGACAACCTGTCGCGGTTCGTCGACGGGCTGGCTCAGCGAAAGGACGACATCTCCACCGGCCTGGCCTACGTCAACGCGGCGGCCGGCTCGGTCGCCGACCTGCTCGTCCAAGCCCGCCGGCCGATCAAAGACGTCGTGCACGAGACAGATCGCATGTCGGGCCAGGTGATGTCCGACCGCGACTACCTGGACGACCTGCTCAGGCAGCTTCCCGACATCTATCAGGTGCTGGCGCGCCAAGGCCTCAACGGCGACTACTTCGGCTTCTATTTCTGCGAAGTCCTACTGAAGGTCAACGGCAAAGGGGGCAACCCAATCTTCGTCAAACTGTTCGGTCAGCCGAGCGGGCGGTGCACGCCGCGATGAAGTTCCCCAAGATGACGGCCGGTGGCCGGCGAAAGCCGTGGGCGATCGGAGCGATGGGTCTGGTGGTGCTGGCATGTGTCACGGTTGCCGCCTTCCAATACGACAGGCTGCCGTTCGTGAAGAACACGAACGACTACGCGGCCTACTTCTCCGAGGCTGGCGGCATCAAATCGGGTAATTCCGTCCGGGTTTCCGGCATGGGTGTCGGCAGGGTCACCGGGATCAAGCTGGAGGGCACCAAGGTGCGGGTCGGCTTCACCGTCCGCAACTTCATCTCCCTCGGCGACCGCACCGAGGCCGCGATCAAGACGGAGACCATCCTGGGCGCCAAGATGCTCGAGCTGACCCCCCGCGGCGAGGGCAAGCTGTCAGGCACCATTCCCTTGGAGCGAACCCACTCGCCATATGACCTGCCCGACGCGCTGGGCGACCTAACGACCGAGATCAGCGGGCTGGATACCGCTCAGCTGTCGTCGGCGTTGACGACATTGGCGAACACGTTCAAGGAGACACCGTCGGACCTTAAGCCCGCGTTGGTAGGTGTGGCGCGGTTCTCCGACACATTGAATAACCGCGATGCGCAGTTGCGCAATCTGCTGGGCAACGCAAACACGGTCTCGGCGGTGCTCGGCCGGCGCAGCCACCAGATTGCCGCTCTGGTCGCGGATTCCAACGCGTTGCTGGCGGCGCTGCTGGACGAGCGAGACTCCATTGACTCGCTGCTGAACAGCCTCACCGCGGCGTCGCACCAGATCTCGGGTCTGGTCAACGACAACCGGACCCAGCTCAAGCCGGCCCTCGATAAGCTCAACGGGGCATTGCAGATCCTCGACGACCGCAAGCAGGACATCCAGGCGACGTTGCCGAAGTTCAAGCGGTATGCGATGTCGTTCGGCGAGTGCCTGGGATCCGGGCCGTTCTTCAAGGCGTACGTGGCGAACCTGATTCCCGGCCAGATCAGCGGGCCGACGATCGATGCCCGAATGTACAACCGTTTCCTGGACCCCAATCAGAAGCTGCCGTCGGAGTCCGTCGACCCGCCGATCGGCAGTCCGCCGTCGCCACCGGGTCAGGCGCCGCAACCGATTTGGTCCCAACCACCCTCGCCCGGACCGGCGCCGGGTCCACCGCACGACCCGGCGCCCGCGGATGCAGACCTCGGAGGAGGATGATGAGCCGCCGCGCGCTTCGCCGATTGACCGCGATCAGCCTGACCGGCACACTTGCCGTCGCTTCGTTCCTCGTCGGACCTAGGCTGTTCAATGAGTCCGAAAAGAACACTTACACCGCATATTTCACCGAAGCCAACGGCTTGTTCGTCGGCGACGACATCCGGATCCTCGGCGTCACGGTTGGGGTGGTGGACAAAATCGAACCGCAGCCCACCAGCTCCAAGGTGACCTTCTCTGTCGACAAGGAATATCCGGTCCCCGCCAACGCCCGCGCCGCGATCCTGTCGCCGTCTTTGGTGACTCCACGGGCCATCCAGCTCCTGCCGGCCTACTCCGGGGGTCCGAAATTGAGCCCTGGCGCGTCAATCCCGCTCGGCCGCACTGCTGTTCCCGTCGAGTGGGACGACTTCCGCAGGCAGCTGGAAAAACTTACCGACGCGTTGCAACCCGCCACGGCCGGCGGGGTGAACTCGGTCGGTGAGTTCATCAACTCCGCCGCGGACAACGTGCGGGGCGAGGGTGACACCGCACGCGACAGCGTGATCAAGCTGTCCCAGGCGATCTCGGCGCTCGGTGACCACGCCGACGACATCTTCAGCACGGTGCGCAACCTGCAGCTGTTGGTGTCGGCGTTGTACTCCAGCAGCGACCTGCTGGCCTCGTTCAACCAGAACCTCGCCAGCGTGACGACGCTGCTGACCAACACCCCCAACGAAGTCGCGAACTCGGTGAAGGGCCTGGACAGCGCGCTGACGGATGTCCGTGACTTCTTGTCCGAGAACCGCGAAGCCATGGGTGTGACGTTCGACCGGCTGAGTTCCATCACCACGGCGCTGAACGACAGCCGCATGGACATCAAGCAGATCCTGCACGTCGCGCCCACGGTGTTTCAGAACTTCCTGAACATTTACCAGCCGGCTCAGAGCGCGATGACCGGGATCATCGCGCTCAACAACTTCGCCGACATCCCGCAATGGATCTGCAGCTCGATCGAGGCGGCTTCCCGGGCCCGGCTGGACCGGGTGTCGAAGCTTTGCCTGCAGTACATCAACCCGATCATCAAAAACCGTATCTACAACTACATTCCGGTGGGTCTCAACCCCTTCGTCGGAACCCAGGCCCGCCCCAACGAGATCACCTATAGCGAGGATCGGTTGCGACCGGGCTATACGCCACCCACTCCGCCCCAGGCGCCGCCGCCACCGGATGCACCGCAGCCGGCTCCTGCCGCCGAACTTCCCGCACCCGCTGAGCAGCCTCAGCCCGCCGAGGCGCCGCCGACTCCTGGCACGGTCGACTCGACACAGGTTCTGCGGGACCTGATGCTGCCCACGGGCGCATCATGAGGCGCACGGCCGGGTTGGCAATCTGCCTCGCCTGCATCGCCACGCTGACCGCCTGCGGGTGGAAGGGCTTGAACTCTCTCCCTCTCCCCGGCACCTCCGGAAACGGCCCGGGTGCCTACACCGTTCAGGCGCAGATGCCCGACGTCGTGACCATTCAGGAGAACACCCGTGTCCGGGTCGACGACGTGAACGTCGGCAACGTGACGAAGATCCAGCTGCAAGACTGGCACGCGCTGGTCACCATGCGCATCAACGGGGACGTTCAGCTGCCGGCCAATGCGACCGCCAAGCTCGGCCAGACCAGCCTGCTCGGTTCGATGCATATCGAACTCGCGGCGCCCAAAGACGAACCGGCGGTTGGGCATTTGCAGAACGGGTCGGTCATCCCGCTGTCGCGTGCGAGCATGTACCCGACCACCGAGCAGACGCTGGCCTCGGTGTCGATTCTGCTCAACGGCGGCGGAATCGGTCAGCTGCAGGAGATCACCCGGTCCATCGCCAAGGCGTTCGCCGGACGCGAGAACGACATGCGCAGCCTGCTGAGACAGCTGGACGAGTTCATCGCCCGCACCAATGACCAGACCGACGACATCATCGCCGCAGCGGAGAACCTCAACTCGCTGGCCGGCCAAGTGGCCGCGAAGGACGCGATAGTCGACCAGGCGTTGACGACGGTGCCCAAGGCGCTGCAGGTGCTGTCGGAGGAGCGCACCAAGATCGCCGACGCGATAGACCAACTGGGCAAGTTCAGCGCCATCGCCGCCGACACCGTCCGCCAGAGCAGGGAGTCCTTGGTCGACAACCTGCGCAACATCGCGCCGGTGCTGCGTTCGCTGGCCGACGCGGGGCCGTCGCTGACCAGAGGACTGGACGGCTTGGTGGCCTACCCGTGGCCGGCATCCACGGTGCGCAACTGGTTTCGCGGTGACTACGCCAACCTGACCCTGCTGGTCGATCTGACGCTGAGCCGCCTGGACACCGGTTTCTTCACCGGCTCGCGTTGGGAAGGCAACCTCACGCGGCTCGAACTGCAGTGGGGACGCACCATCGGCATGCAGCCGAGCCCCGCCACGGCCGGCAACCCGCTGACCTATCCCTACCACTCCGGGGGATACTGATGCTGCGTTTGAGCCGCCGAACGTGGATACAGCTGGCAATCCTGAGCCTGGTGACGATAATCGCCTGTGGCGCGATGGCGTTCAACTTCATGAAGCTGCCTGCGACGCTGTTCGGGATCGGCGAGTACGTGGTGACCGTCGACCTGCCGGAGTCGGGCGGACTCTACCGGACGTCGGTGGTCACGTATCGCGGCACCGATGTGGGACAGGTCAAGTCGGTCGACGTCACCGCTACCGGGGTGCGCGCGGTACTTGCCATGCGCTCCGGTGTCAAGGTGCCCTCCGACGTTCACGCCTCGGTCCACAGTCGATCGGCGATCGGCGAGCAGTACATCGAGCTCACGCCGGAGCCAGGCAAGGACGCTGGACCGCCTCGGCCACTTCGGGCCGGAGACGTCATCCCGGCCGGGCGAGTCGACGTGCCGGTCGACATCGGCCGCCTGCTCGACCTGACGAACCGTGCGCTGCGAGCGATCCCACGCGACAATCTGCGCACGGTGGTCGACGAGACGGACCGCGCGGTCAGTGGGCTGGGCCCCGAGTTGTCGCGGATCGTCGACGGGTCGACCGCCCTGGCGATCGCGGGAAGCCGGACAGCCGGGGAGCTTGCCGCGCTGATCGACCAGGCCCCTCCAGTGCTCGACTCCCAGGTGCAGACGTCAGAATCCATCGCCCGGTGGGCTGACCGGACCGCCGCCATCACAGCTCAGTTCAAGGCCCAGGATGCGGCGCTGCGAGATGTGTTGACGCAGGGAACGTCTGGGGTCGAGGAAGGTCGGGCGCTGCTGGATCGGGTGGCGCCCACGCTGCCCGTGCTCTTCGCCAACCTCGTCAGCCTGGGCGACATCGCGGTCGTCTACCGCCACGACATCGAGCAGCTGTTGGTCCTCTTCCCGCAAGGCATTGCGGCCATGGCCGCGATCGTCGTGCCGAGCTCGAACACCCGGCAGGAGTACAGGGGAGCCCAGCTCGACTTCAATTTGAACATCAACCTGCCGCCCCCATGCACGACGGGGTATCTCCCGCCGACCCAGCGCCGCTCACCGGCCAGCGTGGACGCTCCGGACCGACCGGCCGCGGACCTGTTCTGCCGGGTGCCGCAAGACTCAGAGTTCAATGTCCGTGGGGTGCGCAATATTCCGTGTGAGGGCAAGCCTGACAAGCGTGCGCCCACGGTCGAGCTGTGTGAGAGCGACCAGGAGTACGTGCCGCTCAACGACGGCTACAACTGGAAGGGCGACCCCAACGCCACCTACAGCGGTCAGGGTGTCCCGATGTATCCGCCGGGGCAAGACCCGCGTCTACCGCCCCCGCGGGGTACCGCGCCCGTGACGCCGTCACCACCGCCGCTTGCGGTCGCGACCTACGACCCAGCCACAGGCGACTACATCGGCCCGGACGGACGCCGTTACACCGAGGGCGACCTCGCGCACCAGCGGGCTAAAAGCTGGCAGGCACTTCTTGTCCCGACACCGCAGGCACTTCCGGCAACCATCAGACCGGCGTTTAGTGAGGAGCACCATGGCTGAGGAGCCCGAAACCTTGAATAGCGACGATGGAAACGCCGACGCGACGGCCCCCGAAGCCGGTGAACCCCATGCGGATGAGCGCCTGCCGGCCCATTGGCGGCAGCGTGTCAGGCTCAAGCTGTCCCGCGCGGGAAAGGCACTGGTGACGAGTGCTGTCGTCGCGGCGGCGCTCGCGGGTCTGGCCGGTTGGCTCGGCTACCGGGCTTATGAGAAGCACGAGGCCGAGGCGCGGCGCACCCTGTTCGTGCAGGTCGCCCGGCAGGGCGCGGTGAACCTCACCTCGATCGACTACGCCGAGGTGGATACCGACGTACAACGCATCCTCGAATTGTCGACCGGCGCATTCCACGACGAATTCGATCAGCGGGCCAAGCCGTTCATCGAGGTCGTCAAGGCGGCGCAATCCAAATCCGAAGGCACCGTCTCCGACGCCGGATTGGAATCCGAGCACGGCGATTCGGCGCAGGTATTGGTCGCGGTCGCGGTGAAGTCGCGGACCGCCGGCGGTGAGGAGGCGCCGCGAGAATGGCGAATGCGGATCGAGGTTCGATCCGTGGGCGACGATGCCAAGGTTTCGAACGTGGTGTTTGTGCCATGACGACACTCAGGGACGACACCGAAGCAAACGCAACAAAGCCGGACGAACCACAACCAGCGGTCGAAGAAGACACGACGCAGGAGGGTGCCGAAACCACCACCGGGGTCGAGGCGCCAGACGGCGAGTCCGCACCCGTACTACGACGCGAACTCGACTGGCCGCGCGCGCTTGCCTACGGGGCCTTGCCCGGACTCGCACTGTTGAGCGCGTTGGCCGCCGGCTACTTCAAGTGGGCGGACGGGTCCGCCGATGACCTTGCGCTGGCGCGCTCCGAATCGGTGCGGGTGGCCGGCCAAGACGCCGTCGCTCTGCTGTCCTACAAGCCCGATTCGGTGGACAGCGATCTGAGCTCGGCCCGCGAGCGGCTGACGGGCGAGTTCAAAGACGCGTACACGTCGCTGACCCAACAGGTGGTCATTCCGGGCGCAAAGGAGAAACACATCTCGGCGGTCGCGAAAGTTTCTGCCGCTGCTCCGGTTTCGGTGTCCGCCAATCACGCCGTCGTGCTGTTGTTCGCCAACCAGACCGTGACCGTCGGCGACGGCGCTCCCACGGACACCCAGCCCGTGATCCGCATGACCCTGGACAGGGTCGACGGCCGCTGGCTGGTATCGCGTTTCGACCCGGTGTGATGGGGGCCAGATGACGGCGGCGGTCCGTGTGCTTTCCATGGTGATGCTCTGCGTCGCCGCGGCATCAGCGGCCGCGCCCGCACGTGCCGACAACAAGCGGCTCAACAGCGCCGTCGTCTCCGCCGTTTACACCCTCCAGCATCAGGCGGGCTGCACGAACGACGTCGTCAGGAACAACGCACTGACGCTGGCGGCCCAATGGCACGCAGAAGACATGATGAACAATCGAAGCATCGACGATGACGTCGGATCCGACGGGTCGACTCCGCAGGACCGCGCCAACGCCGCTGGCTTCTACGGCAAAGCCGACGAAACCGTGGCGATCAACCCGGCGATATCCATCACCAGCCTCGAACTGGTCAACCAGTGGTACTACAACCCCGACGACATGGCGATCATCCGCGATTGCGCCAACACGGCCATCGGGGTGTGGTCAGACAACAGTCCGGACCGGACCGTCGTCGTCGCCGTCTACGGGCAACCGGCTACGCGGAGTCGATGACGCACGCCGGCAGGCACCGCATTGCTGTCAGCGGCTCGACACCTGCTCGGCGGCGTCCTGGAAGCGGCCGTCGGCCATGGCTTCGCAGACGCACGGCTGCGCGTCGTGGCGCCACAGCTTCGTCTCGCGTTTGCGCATCAGGTGCTGCACGTAGACCCTGTCCCGCTGCTTGCGGGAGAACACCAGGTCGAGGTTGACGGGCAGGCCGGCCCAGTCCACCTGATCGCCGGCCGTGCGGGATCGGCACTTCAGCGGGCAGGCGTTCTTGCCGGTCGCCCGATCGGGTCCGTCACACTCCCGAGCCACGCTCACGTCACTCCTTCGGGTGCGGAGAAAGTCCTCAAGTGAAGAGTGCGACGGAGATGTTTCAGCTGCGGGTGTGCGACGTTTCCGTCGCATTACGGGGTTCTCGGGCGCCGGCGGATGCGGGGGCGGCTAGTAGACGTCGCGGTGGTAGCGCTTGTCGGCGCTCAGCGACCGCACGTAGGCCTTGGCCTCGTCGGCGGAGAGGTTGCCGTGTTCGGCCGCGATGTCGCACAGCGCGCGGTCGACGTCCTTGGCCATGGGATCGGCGGTGCCGCACACGTAGAGTTGCGCGCCGTCCTGCAGCCAGCGCCACAGCTGGGCGCCGCGGGCGCGCATCAGGTGCTGGACGTAGACCTTCTCGCGCTGGTCCCGGGAGAACGCGAGGTCGAGTTCGGTGAGGAAGCCGTCGGTGCGCATCTGCTCGAGCTCGTCGCGGTAGTAGAAGTCGGTTTCGGCGTGCTGCTCGCCGAAGAACAGCCAGTTGGGGCCGGTGTGGCCGAGCGCACGGCGTTCCTGCAGGAAGCCCCGGAACGGGGCGATCCCGGTGCCCGGGCCCACCATGATCATCGGCGTGTCCGGGTCGCCGGGCGGCCGGAAATTGCTCGAGGGCCGCAGGAAGACGGCGATCCGGTCACCGGGGGAGCGCTCCGCGAGGTAGGTCGAGCACACCCCGCGGCGCGGGACGCCCTGGAAGTTGTAGCGCACCGGCGAGACCGTCAGGTGAACCTCGCGCGGCGTCTCCTTTGGGCTCGAGGAGATCGAGTACAGGCGCGGCTGAAGCGGTTTGAGCACACCGAGCCATTCGTCGACGGAGGCGCTGACCGGCAGCTGCGCCAGCAGGTCGACCGACTGGCGGCCCCACGCCCAATCGTGCAGCGCCGCTTTGTTCTCGGGCTTGAGCAGCTCGGAAAGCTCGGCGTCGCGGGTGTGCTGCTGCACGAACCGCAGCAGGTCGGGGCTGATGTGCGCGATCTCGAACCGCTCGGTGAGCGCGGAGCGCAACGACATCAACCCGTGCTCGCCGACCTCGACGGGACTCTGGGCGTCCAGCCCGGTGACCGCCAGCCACTCGTCGACCAGCCGGTCGCTGTTGCGCGGCCACACCCCGAGCGCGTCGCCGGCCTCGTAGCTGAATGTGTCCTCGGGCAGGCTGAAGATCAACTGCCGCACGTCTTTCGACGACTCCGGCCGGCTCAGCGTGACATTGCCGACGATGTCGGTGATCAGCGGCCGCTTCTTGGTGTACCCCGGGGTCGGGCCGGTCGGGCGGAGGTCCGCGACAAGCGTGGACCCCGCGGACGGCGCGGCGCCGTCGCGGCTCACCGATGCGGGCATGCGGGACAGCGCCTCGACCACCTCGCCCAGCCAGCCGGCCGCGGCGTCCTCGTAATCGGGTTCGCAGTCGACGCGGTCGACCATACGGGTCGCTCCCAGCTCGGCGAGCCGCTCGTCGAGCCTGCGCCCGTGACCGCAGAAGTCGTCATAGTTCGAATCGCCCAGCGCCAGCACCGCGTAGTGGGTGTCGGGCAATCGGGGCGCGTCCTTCGCGGTCAGCGCCTCCCAGAAGCCGGTGCCGTTGTCCGGCGGATCGCCGTCCCCGGTGGTGCTGCTGACCAGCAGCAGTTCGGCCGTCGCGGGCAGGGTCGCGGTCGAGAAGTCGTCCATGGCAGACAACACGACCGGTAGCCCGGCTTCACCGAGCCGCCGGGCCACGTCGGCGGCGAGTTCTTCGGCGTTGCCGGTCTGCGAAGCCCACAGCACCACGACGGGTGCCCGCTGCGGCGCCGACTCGGATCGGTGCGCTTCGGCCGCGGGTTGTCCGGTCGGCAGCGGCGCCCGCTCGGGTGCCAGGGTGCGCGAGAACACCCCGGCGAGTAGACCTTCCACCCACAGTCGGGTGCCGGGATCGAAGGGGGCGCCGGGGGGCAGCGTCGGCACGCCGGCAGTCCGGCGCCCGGCCTCCGAACGCAAGCCGGCCACCAGCCCCGCCAGGTAGGAACGGCCGAGCGGATCGAATTGCGGCGCGGGCTCGTTCGCCACACCGAGCAGTTCGGAGAGAGCGTCGACGGCGGCGCCGCTGAGTTCCGCGGCCTCGCCGTGCCGGCTGGAATCCGTCGTCTCGGGCGCGGGCAACGCGGGAGCCGAATTCGGTTTGGTCGCCGAGACTTTGGTCAGGGTGACGGCGCACGCCTTGAATTCCGGCTGATACGAGATGGGGTCGACGGCGTCGTTGGTGACCGCGTTGATCGACAGGTATTCGCCGAAGGCGTCGTTCCAGTGGAACGGCGCAAAGCAGTTGCCCGGCCGCACCCGGTCCGTGACCACGGCGGGCAGCACGGCGCGCCCTCGGCGGGAGGCGATTTCGATCGAGTCGCCGTCGGCGATACGCAGCCGGCCGGCGTCGTCGGGATGGATCTCGACGAACGGTCCGGGGTTCAGCTTGTTCAGCTTGCCGACCTTGCCGGTCTTGGTCATCGTGTGCCACTGGTGGGGCAGGCGCCCGGTGTTGAGCAGGAACGGGAAGTCGTCGTCGGGCATTTCCTGGGGCAACAGGTGGGGGCGCGCGAAGAACACCGCGCGGCCGTTGGGGGTGGGGAAGGCCAACCGGGGCGCGCTGCCGTCCTCGCGCACCAGGCGGGTCTGGCTGACGCCGTCGTTGCGGTAGCGGATCGGGTTGCGGTCGTCGGCGCGCTCGGGCGGGCACGGCCACTGCAGCGGCGTCCGGCGCAGCCGTTCGTAGCTCGCGCCGCGCAGGTCGTAGCCCGTGGCCGGGTTGGCGAACCGCTTGATCTCCTCGAACACCTCCTGTGCGCTGGCGTAGTCGAAGTGCTCCGAATAGCCCATCTCGCAAGCGATCCGGGCGATGATCTGCCAGTCCGGCAGGGCCTGACCCGGCGACTGCACGGCCGGCTGGAACAGCGTCATGTTGCGCTCGGAGTTGACCATCACGCCTTCGAACTCCGTCCACAGGGCGGCCGGCAACAGCACGTCGGCGTATTCGTTGGTCTCGGTCTCCAGGAAGGCGTCCTGGCTGATCACCAGGTCGGCGTTTTCCAGGCCGGCGAGCACGGTCTTTCGGTTCGCCACGGAGGCAATGGGATTTGTGCAGATGATCCAGCAGGCTTTGATCTCGCCGTCGGCCATGCGGGAGAACATGTCGACGGTGCCGGTGCTCACTTCGGTGCGCAGCGACCCGTGGGGGATGCCCCACTGGTCCTCGACGAATCGGCGGTCGTCCGCGGAGGTCACCGAGCGTTGGCCCGGCAGGCCCGGTCCCATGTAGCCCATCTCGCGACCGCCCATCGCGTTGGGCTGCCCGGTGAGAGAGAACGGCCCGCTGCCGGTTTTGCAGATCGCGCCGGTGGCCAGGTGCAGGTTGCAGATGGCGTTGGTGTTCCAGGTCCCGTGTGTGCTCTGGTTGAGTCCCATTGTCCAGCAACTCATCCAGTTCGCGGCGTCGCCGATCCAGCGGGCAGCGGTGCGGATGTCGTCGGCGGCCAGGCCCGTCATCTCACTGACCGCTTCGGGGGTGTACTGCTCGAGGAAAGTGGGCATCACCTCCCAGCCGTCGGTGAACTCGGCGATGAATTCGTCATCGGTGCAGCCGTTTTCGACGATCAGGTGCAGCAGGCCGTTGAGCAGCGCCAGGTCGGAGCCCGGAGCGATCTGCAGGAAGAGGTCCGCCTTGTCGGCGGTGGCGGTGCGGCGCGGATCGACGACGATGAGTTTGGCGCCGGCCTTGACGCGATCCATCATGCGCAGGAACAGGATCGGGTGGCAATCGGCCATGTTGGCGCCGATGACGAAGAACACGTCGGCGTGGTCGAAGTCCTCATACGAGCCGGGCGGCCCGTCGGCGCCCAGGGACAGCTTGAGGCCGGAACCGGCGCTGGCCATGCACAACCGCGAGTTGGACTCGATCTGGTTGGTGCCGATGAAACCCTTGGTCAGCTTGTTCGCCAGATACTGGGCCTCCAGCGACATCTGCCCCGACACGTACATGGCGAAGGAGTCCGGGCCGTGTTGGTCGATGATGGCGCGCAACTGCCTGGCGGTGGTGGCGATGGCGTCGTCCACGTCCACCGGCGCTACGGGTTCGCCGCGGTCGGGGCGCAGGTATGCCGTCTCCATCCGGCCCGGCGCGGCCAGCATGTCCGCGGTGGTCGCACCCTTGGTGCACAGGCGACCGAAATTGGCCGGATGCTCTTTACTGCCAACCGACTTGGCAATGTGACGACGGTCGCTTTGTGGTTCGGTTGTGACCTGCAACACCATCCCGCAGCCCACGCCGCAGTAAGCGCACATGGTGTTCACGGCGTCCTTGCCGGACCCCATGGACTCCCTGACCACGCTTACGTCCCTCCCTCGAGTGCGCAAGGCGCAAAAGCCACTGTGCGGCAAGCACGTTTCAATCGCGGGTGGTCGGCATTGCGGTCGGTTTACGCCTTCCTCTCAACGGGCGCTGGGCGCCTGTGAGGTTCCGAAAACCCAACTGCCAACCGGGTTATCGCAGGTCATCGTCGACCGGCAAACTCCATCGAGCCTACCCACATCGAGGGGTGAACCCTCAGGCCGAGCTGCCTTTTTGACCAAACAGGGGGGACATTCACAGTGTTCGCTAAGCTCCCCCGGTGCGCCGCATGACCGTGATCGTGTTGATTTTGCTGGCCGCCGGGTGCGGGTCCAAGCCGTCGCCGCCCCCCTCGGCGCACCCGGACACCTGCAAGCAGTCCGACGGCCCGACGCCGCAGGTGGTGCGGCAGGCCATCGCGGCGGTCCCCATCGACGTCGCCGGCACCAACTGGGTCGAGATCGGCCGGGGGCACACCACCAACTGCCGGATGTGGTGGGTGCAGATCATTCCGACCATCGCCGGCGAGTCGACTCCTCAGCAGGTGGTCTTCTTCGACCACAACGTGTCGTTGGGCACGCCGACCGTGAACCCCAAGCCGTATATCACCGTCCTGCCTCCTTCGAGTGACACGGTCACGGTTGAGTACCGATGGCAGAAAGGCAACGACCAACCGTGCTGCCCCAGCGGCAGCGGCACGGTGAAATTCCAGATCGGGGCGGACGGCAGGCTGAAAACCCTGGGAAAGATTCCGAATCAGTAACGGCCGGATCAATACGGTTGTGTTACACAAAGTTCACGCCATTCCCGGGCCCGGCCGGGCGCCGCGGAGAACCGCTGCACCAGGACGCGACCGACCTCACGGCGCACTGCCTCACATTTAATTATCCTGCGCCCATTGTAAATATCGCTCGAGCCGTCGATTCGAGAACGGGAATGGTGATCATTCCTTAACGAATATCGACGCGAATTCTGAGAGACCGGCGCCGCATTACACAGCTTTTGTTCAGCAGACTCCAACCGGAAGATCCACGTTTACCAGGATTGGCCTGCCATCCTTGGGAACCGGCGGCGACGAAGCACGCGACGAGCAGTCCCGTCGGTCTTGATCGTGTTTCAGGACGACCCGCCCATGACCGAGCACCGGAAGCACTGTCGCTGAAGGTGATTCGAAAACTCCTACCGATCGGCGTGAAAGGCAGGTTTCATGCGGCAGTCACGGCGCATCTCGCACTGGGACCCGGAAGACCACGAGGCATGGGAGGCGGGCAACAAGGCGATCGCCCGTCGCAACCTGATCTGGTCGATAGCGACGATGCATGTCGCGTTCTCGATCTGGTACCTCTGGTCGGTGATGGTGCTGTTCATGCCGCAGTCCGTCTACGGCTTCTCGACCGGTGACAAGCTGCTGGTGGGAGCCACCGCGGCACTGGTCGGGGCGCTCGTGCGCATCCCCTACGCGATGGCCACCGTCAAGTTCGGCGGCCGCAACTGGGCTGTCGTCTCGTCGTTGGTGCTGCTGGTTCCCACCGTGGGGGCCATCGTGCTGCTGGCCAATCCCGGCCTGCCCCTGTGGCCGTACCTGGTGTGCGCGGCGCTGTCCGGGCTGGGCGGTGGCAACTACTCGGCGTCGCTCGCCAACGTCGAATCCTTCTTCCCGCAGCGCCGCAAGGGCTTCGCCCTGGGCCTCACCGGTGGGATCGGCAACCTCGGCGCGGCGGCGATCCAGGCGGTCGGCTTGATCGTGCTGGCCACCGCCGGCCACCAGGCCCCGTACTGGGTGTGCGCGGTCTACCTGGTGTTGCTGGCGGTGGTGGGTGTCGGCGCCGCGCTGTGCATGGACAACCTCGACCACTTCATCGAGGTGGCGCACGTGCGGTCGATCCTCTCGGTGCCTGACACGTGGACCATCTCGTTTCTCTACATGTGCGCGTCCGGGTCCTTCATCGGGTTCGCGTTCGCCTTCGGCCAGGTGATCCAGCACAACCTGGTCGCCGGCGGGCAGAGCCACGCGCAGGCGTCGCTGCACGCCGCGGAGATCGCCTTCGCCGGACCGCTGCTGGGTTCGGTGGCGCGGGTGATCGGCGGCAGGCTCGGGGACCGCTTCGACGGCGGCCGCGTCACCCTGGCGATCCTAGGCGCCATGATCGTCTCCGGCGGGTTCCTGGTCGCCGTCAGCACGCACGACGACCTCACCCGCGGCCCCGGCGATCCGGTGAGCCTGTACACGACGATCGGCTACATCGTCGGGTTCATCGCGCTGTTCATCTTCTGCGGTGTCGGAAAGGGGTCGGTGTTCAAGCTGATCCCGTCGGTCTTCGCCGAGCGCAGCCGCGACCTGGACCTCAGCCCCGCCGAACGGCGCCACTGGGAGCGCGTCAGGTCGGGGGCGCTGATCGGCTTCGCCGGCTCGTTCGGTGCGCTCGGGGGCGTGGCGATCAACCTGGCGTTGCGGCAGTCCTATGCCAGCGCCGGCACCGAGACGCCCGCGTTCTGGATCTTCATGCTCTGCTACGTCGTGGCCGCGCTGCTGACGTGGAACCGCTACGTGCGGCCTCGGCACCCCGCGCCCCGGCTTCCCGGCCAGGAGGTGGTTGCCGAGGAACCGGTCATGACGTGACCGGCTCCGACAGGTTCTCGGGGTGCAGCATCTCGGCGTAGCGCAGCTCGCTGGGGACGCCGAAGCCCTCGACCAGGGTGAGCGCGTGCGGGCGCAGCGCGCGGCACCGGTCGTTGATGCCACGGGTGACGGCCTTCGCGCGTTCGGTGGACAGGTACCGGTGTTCGATGTACCAGGCCTTGTCGTCCTCGATCACCGAAAGCGCGTACAGGTCGCACACGATGCCCAGGAGTTCTTTGGCCTGCTCGTCGGGACACGCGTCGATGCCCGCGACGAACGCTTCGAGCACCACCCGGTCGATGTGCGCCGTCGCGGCGTGCAGCACGTGGTCTTGCACCGAGTTGAACGCGTCGAACTCCGACATCTCTTTGGACTTGGCCTGCAGCCGGCGCGCGACCGAGGCTAGCAGGTAATCCTCGCGGTCCTCGAACATCTTGATCTGCGTGCCGCGGTTGAAGAGGCTGCCCTCCTCCTCGCTGTCCTGCCGGGCGTCCACGATCGTCTGGATGATCGCTTCGGCCGCAGTGCGTTTCACGACCCGATCACTGACCGTGCCGGCCGCGAACCGCACCCATTCGACCGGGCTCATGCTGCGGACGTCGTCGGCGTAGGCCGTCAGGAGTTCCTTGGCGACCAGTTGGGTCAGCACGTGGTTGTCGCCTTCGAAGGTGGTGAACACGTCGGTGTCCCCGCGCAGCCCGATCAGCCGGTTCTCGGCCATGTAGCCGGCGCCGCCGCAGGCCTCGCGGGCCTCCTGGATCGCGCGGGTGGCGTGCCAGGTGTTGGCCGCCTTGAGCCCCGCGGCGCGGGACTCGAGTTCACGTTGCTCCTCGGCGTCGGGGGCGTCCGCGGTCTGGATGTCGTGGCATTTGCTCACCAGCTCGTTCTGGGCGAACTGCAGCGCATACGACCGGGCGATCAGCGGGAACAGCCGGCGCTGATGCACGAGGTAGTCCATGATCAGCACCTCGCTGTCGTCGCCGGGGGCCTTGAACTGCCTGCGCTGCAAGGCATACCGCGTCGCGATGTCCAGCGCGACGCGGGCGGCCGCGGCCGCGCTGCCGCCCACGGTGATGCGCCCGCGCACCAGGGTGCCCAGCATGGTGAAGAACCGGCGGTTGGGGTTCTCGATCGGCGAGCTATAGGTGCCGTCCGGCGCCACGTCGCCGTACTTGTTCAGCAGGTTCTCGCGCGGCACCCGCACGTGGTCGAACATGATGCGGCCGTTGTCGACTCCGGGCAGACCGCCCTTGTAGTCGCAGTCCGACGTCGTCACGCCGGGCAGGTCGTTGCCGTCGGCGTCGCGGAGCGGCACCAGCACGCAGTGCACGCCGTGCTGCACCGGCTCGCCGTTTTCGGTGGTGATCAGCTGCGCGAAAACCGCTGCCATGGTTGCGGTCTCGGCTGCGCCGCCGATGTAGTCCTTGCGGGACGTCGGGGTGGGGGAGTTGATCACGAACTCTTGGGTGTCGGGGTCGTAGGTCGCCGTGGTCTCCAGCGACTGGACGTCGCTGCCGTGGCCCGTCTCGGTCATGGCGAAGCAGCCGCGCAATTCGAGGCTGATGATCTTGGGCACGTAGGCCTCGTGGTGGCGCTCGGTGCCCAGGTTTTCGACGGCGCCGCCGAACAGCCCCCACTGCACGCCGGCCTTCACCATCAGCGACAGGTCCGACATCGCCAGCATCTCGATCATCGTGATGGCCGCACCGATGTCGCCGGTGCCGCCGTGTTCCTTGCGGAAGTTGTCACCGGCGGCGCCGAACGCGGCCATGATCCTCATCTGCTCGGCCACCTTGGTCCGGGCGATCACGGTGTTCGGGGTGTAATGCGGCCGGAACAGATCCTCGCTCAGGGTGGCCCGCAACTGGTTCCTGGTGTCGCGCCAACGCCCGTCCAACGCGTTGCGCAGCTGCTCGGCAGTACTCGTCATGGACTGACGGTAACCCGCACGTCGCGCTCCGGAAACAACGAGTCAGCTCACACTTGGATCACGCTGTGACGAGTGCTCTTTGGCGGCTCGCCCCGGGCGCCGCAGGCGGTACCGTGTCAGCCCGGCCAGGACAGCACCGAAGAACACCAGCATCGTGATGTCGAAGACCCACCAGCCGCTGTAGTGGGTCCACATCTCGACGTCGGCGGCCAGCGTGTCCACCCTGCGGAGGTCGACCACCGACGCCGAGGCCGCGAAGCCCCACTGCGCGGGAACCAGCCACGAGATCTGGTCGTAACCCCAGGTGCCCACCAGCGAGATCAATCCGCCGGCGAACAACGCCGACGCCAGGACCACCGGCACGACCAACGGCAGCACCTCGCGCAGCGACTTGCCCAGGGTCGAGAGCAGCAACCCACCCACCGCGGACACCACGGCCGTGAGGGCGACGCTGAGATAGAGCTCGACGGTCGCATTGTGGAGGAGCACGGCGCCGTGGGTGGGGCCGCCTCGGGCGGCGATCACGACGGCGAACGTCGCGGCCGTCAGGATGGCTGCCGCCGCCCCGAACACGAGGAGCTTGGCCGTCAGGTAGGCCGTGGCCGACAGCCCGACGGCTTGCTCACGCCGGAACGCGCGGCGTTCGCCGACCAGGGTGCCAATGGTCAGTGCGGTGCCGATCAACACGGCGGCGACGTTGAGGGCGGCGAGGATCTCGACGGCCTCATGCATGTTCGGGCTGCCGGGACGCGGCCGTTCCAGGCCCGACCCGCCGGGGATCAGCAGGGTCAGCGACGCCAGCAGGAACGGCAGCGCCACGAGAAACGCCAAGCGGACACGGTCGGCGAGGAGCAGGCGCAGGTCCCGGCGGGCCACCAACCGGACCTGTCGCGCCCTGGTGAGCTCAGTGGGCGGCGGCCACGGCGGCGCCACCTGCGGCGGCGCGGTGAGCGCCTGCTGCCGAGCGCGGTAGGCGCGGTGGGTTTCCTCGGGCTCCGCGCCAGCCCGGGCGGCGAGCGTCGACCAGTCGGCCGTGCCCATCGACGCCTCCACCTGAAGGGGCGTCCCGAGGTAGGCCGGGCGGCCGGCGGAGGTCAGCAGCAGGACCTGGTCGCACAGGTTGAGGTTGGGCAGCGGTGCCCGCGGCGACACCGCCGCCACGACGGCGCAACCGATGTCGGCCTGGCGCCGCAGCGCGGCCATCACGTGATCCTGCTGCGCCGCGTCGAGCCCGGCGCCCGGGTCGTCGACCACGAGCAGCGTGGGCCGGGTGACGAGTTCGACCGCCAGCGCCGCGCACCGGCGCACTTCGGGCGCGAGCGCGCGGATCTGAGTCGCGCGGTGCGGCGCCAGGTCGAGCTCTTCGAGGACCTGGTTCACCACCCGGCCCCGGTGTTCGGGCGGGGTGTCCGGCGGCAGCCGCAGCTCGGCTGCGTACTCGAGGGCCCGTCCGACGGTGAGGCGGGGATGAAGGGCCTCGTTGCGCCCCACGATGCCGATGCGGCTGCGCATCGACGCGGGCTCGGCATGCACGTCGTGGCCGTCCACGGTGACCGCCCCGAAGCTCGGCTTCCTTGCGCCCGAGATCAAGTTGAGCAGGGCGGAGTTGCGGGCGGCTGACGGCCCGGTGATCGCGGTCAGGGTGCCGGTGCGAGCGGTGAACGAGATGCTCGCCAGCACCTCCCGCCCGTCGACCACGAGTCCGAGCTGGTAAGCGGCCACGCCGACGGTGCGGGCGCCGGGGCGCAGGGGCAAGCGGTAGGTGGTGTCCGGTTCCCCCGCGCGGAAGGAGGGCCGCTGGGCCCGCAGCTTTCGCGTCGTCAGGCTCTTGATCAGTCCCGACTCTTCGTCCGCGGCGCCGGACTGCGGGGGCGGCACAGGCACGGGCGGCACGGGCGGCGCCGGTGCGGGCGGCCTGGGAGCGGGTGGGCCCGGCGGCCCGGCGGTCGGCCTGCCCGGTGCGACGGGCATCTGCTGGGTTTCCCGCTGCGTCGGGCGCTGCACGCGGGGGTCGCGGGGCCGGCCCGGGCCGGCCGGCGGCGTCGACTGCGCGGTCGGGGGCCCGGTGCGCTGCGGAGCGGAGGCCGGACCGGGCCTGGGTGGAAGCGCGAAGACCAGCCGCGGGCCGCGCTGCGGATCGCCGATCGTGATCGCCTGGCCGTCGCGGATCTCGACCGTCGACGCCGGTGCACCGTTGACGAAGATTCCGCTCGGGCTTCGGTTGAGCGCGACCCACCCGGTGCCGGTGAACCGCAGCACCATCTCCTGATGGTGCGCCCGCGGCGGTGCCCCCGCGCCGACGAGGTGATCCAGGGGAACGTCGCACCCCGGGCCGTAGCCGACGACCACGTCGCGGCCCGGAGCGAACACATACCTCGACGGGCCGGCCCACACGGTCAGAGGCGGGGCGAAGCCGCTGGTCTGCACCGGTGCTACCTCCCGTCACCTGCCGTCACCGTCGAAAACTCCGACCCGCCCCGTCGTGCCCCCGGGCGCCGGTCGCCGCCGTCAGCGCTGGTTCAAGTGTCCACCAGCGCGCGACGGCTCATCCGCCGATCGATCACCAGGCCTTGCCACGGCCGGCGACTTCGGCGCCGATCGACGGGTTGTCGAGGAGGCGGCGCAGCACATCGACGGCCTCGGTCAGCACCTGGCGGTCGGCGGGCTCGAGGAGGGCGAGTTGGGGTTCGATCGCCGCGGCCCGGTCGGCTCGGACGGCGTTGATGGTGCGCACGCCCTGCGGGGTGATGCGGATGCGGACCGCCCGGGCGTCGCCGGGGTCGACCGTTCGGGTCACCAGGCCGGCGTCTTCGAGCCGGCGCACCTGTGTGGTCATCGTCGGCTGCGAGCAATGGTCGACGGCGGCCAGGTCACCGATGCGTGCTTCCCCGTGGGCCTCGATGGTGGACAGCAGCCTGGCCTGCGCCGCGGGCAGCGGCATCTGGATGCGTTGCGTGGCCAGCCGGTTGAGCCGGGCGACGACGGCGAGCAAATCCGCGCCCAGGCCCGACTGCGGCCCGGTGTTCGCGGCGTCAACGACTTCGTTGTGGTTGGCGGCGGATGTAGTCATGCTCCCATGGTTGCATAGCTTTGCTATGGGAGACCAACGTCGGCGGCGGCGGTCGGGAAACGCAGGTCACCCAGTGTGGCGCAGGTCTTCAGCGCCGCGGCCTGGCAGAATCGCTGAGGTGACCCCCTCTCGCCCCGTCCGTGCGCGCCCTCGGGGTGGACCGCTTCAGCCGGTCGAAATGGCGCAAGCCGCCGTCATGGGTGCGCTGTGCGCGGTGATCGCGATCGTCGCCGTGATCGTCCCCTTCGCCGCCGGAGTGGCCTTGCTGGGCACCGTGCCCACGGCCCTGCTGGCATACCGCTACCGCGTTCGCGCACTGGTCGCGGCCACGGTGGCCGCCGGCGTGATCGCCTTCCTCATCGCCGGGCTCGGCGGATTCATGGGGGTCGTCCACAGCACCTACGTCGGCGGCCTGGTCGGGATCGTCAAACGGCACCGCCGCGGTGTGCCGACGGTGATTGTCACGTCGCTGATCGCCGGCGTCATCTTCGGCGCCGCGTCGGTGGGCTCGCTGCTCGTGATGACGCGGCTGCGCAGTCTGATCTACAAGGTGATGACCTCCAACGTCGACGGTCTCGCGGCCTTCCTGACGCGGGTGCACATGCAGCACGCCGCCGAGGACCTGAAGCGATACTTCCTGGCCGCGGTGCCCTATTGGCCCTGGCTGCTCCTCGTCTACTACGGCCTCGGCATGGTGATGGTGTCGCTGATCGGCTTCTGGGCGTTGTCGCGGCTGATCACCCGGCTGCGGGGCATCCCGGACGTGCACAAGCTCGACCCTCCGGCCGACGCCGAGGATGTCGCGGTGGGGCCGGTCCCCGTCCGGCTCGACAAGGTGCGCTTCCGCTATCCCGGCGCGGGCCAGGACGCGCTGCGTGAGGTCAGCCTGGATATCGGGATCGGCGAACATGTCGCGGTGACCGGGTCCAACGGTTCCGGCAAGACCACCCTGATGCTGGTCCTGGCCGGCCGGGAACCGACGTCGGGCACCGTGCAGCGCCCCGGCGCGGTGGGGCTCGGCAAGCTCGGGGGCACCGCGGTGGTTTTGCAGCACCCGGAAAGCCAGGTGCTGGGCACCCGGGTCGCCGACGACGTGGTGTGGGGCCTGCCGCCGGGGACCAACGTCGACGTCGGCCGGCTGCTCAGCGAGGTCGGCCTCGAAGATCTCGCGGAGCGCGACACCGGAAGCCTCTCGGGGGGTGAGCTGCAACGCCTTGCGCTCGCCGCGGCGCTGGCCCGCGACCCGGCGCTGCTGATCGCCGACGAGGTCACCAGCATGGTCGACCAGGAGGGGCGCGACGCCCTGTTGGGCGTGCTGTCGGGCCTCACCAAACGCCACCGCAGCGCGCTGGTGCACATCACGCACTACAACAACGAGGCCGAATCCGCCCAGCGCACACTCAATCTCAGCGATTCGCCGGACAACGCCGACATGGTGGAGACCGTCCCGGTGCCGGAGTCCAGCGTGGCGGTGTCCGGCGTCTCCCGCGCCCCCGTGCTGGAGCTCGTCGAGGTCGGACACGAATACGGCAGCGGCACGCCGTGGGCCAAGACCGCGCTGAAAAGCGTCAGCTTCGCGGTCGAGCAGGGCGACGGGGTGCTGATCCACGGTGGCAACGGCTCGGGGAAGTCGACGCTGGCCTGGATCATGGCCGGGCTGACCGTTCCCACGACCGGTTCCTGCCTGCTCGACGGACGACCCACCCACGAGCAGGTCGGCGCGGTGGCGTTGTCGTTCCAGGCGGCCCGCCTGCAGCTGATGCGCAGCCGCGTCGACCGGGAAGTGGCCTCGGCGGCCGGCTTCTCGCCCCGCGACGAGGACCGGGTGGCCGCAGCCCTCGGCCTGGTGGGCCTGGATCCGACACTCGCCAAGCGGCGCATCGACCAGCTCAGCGGCGGTCAGATGCGTCGCGTGGTGCTGGCGGGGCTACTGGCGTGCTCGCCGCGTGCCCTGATCCTCGACGAGCCGCTGGCCGGCCTGGACGCCGCCAGCCAGCGCGGCCTGCTGCGGCTGCTGGAGGACCTGCGCCACGAGCGTGAGCTGACGGTGGTGGTCATCTCGCACGACTTCGCCGGAATGGAAGGCCTCTGCCCGCGGACCCTGCACCTGAACAACGGCAGCCTGGAACCGGTATCGACGTCGACGGGCGGTGTGGCATGACGACCGCCTCGGGCCCCGCACCGGCGCAGGCCTCGACGCGGCGACAGTCCCGTCCGGCCGTGCTGCTCGTTCCGGTGCCGGGCACGTCGATGATTCACGACTTGTGGGCGGGCACCAAGCTCTTGGTGGTGTTCGGTATCTCGGTGCTGCTCACGTTCTACCCCGGCTGGGCGACGATCGGGATCTCGGCGGCCCTGGTGCTGGCGGCGGCCCGGCTGGCGCACATCCCGCGCGGCGCACTGCCGTCGATGCCGCGCTGGCTGTGGGCGGCCGTCGCCTTCGGTTTCGTCACCGCGGCGCTGGCCGGCGGCACTCCCTACGTCTGGCTCGGCGGCCTACACCTCGGGCTCGGCGGAGCGCTGAACTTCCTGCGCATCACCGCGTTGTCGGTCGTGCTGCTGGCCCTGGGCGCGATGGTCTCGTGGACCACCAACGTCGCCGAAATCGGGCCTGCGCTCACGGTTTTGGGGCGCCCGCTGAGGGTTCTGCGGATCCCGGTCGACGAATGGGCGGTGGCGCTGGCACTCGCCCTGCGCGCGTTCCCCATGTTGATCGACGAGTTCCAGGTGCTCTATGCCGCGCGCCGGCTGCGACCCAAGCGCGTGCTGCGCAGCCGCAGGGCGCGCAGGCGCCGCTACGCCATCGAACTGATCGACCTGCTGGCCGCCGCCATCACCGTGACGCTGCGGCGCAGCGACGAGATGGGCGACGCGATCACCGCCCGCGGCGGCATCGGCCAGCTCGCCGCCAACCCGGCGCGGCCGAGGACGGCGGACTGGATCACACTCGCCATCACCATCGCGGCCAGCGGCGCCGGGGTGGCGATCGAGACGATCTTCCAGTCCACCTACTGACCCCTCGCGTAGCGTGAGCCCGTGGCCGGCATCCAGCGCTCGCGCACCATCGCGGCTCGCGTCGACGACATATGGAACGTCCTGTCCGACTTCGGCTCGATCACCGTTTGGGCCGACGGCGTCGACCACTCGTGCATCCTGTACCGCGGCGCCGGAGGCGGGCCCCTGGGCACCGCGCGCCGGGTTCAGGTGGGGCGCGACGCTCTTGTCGAGCGCATCGTCGAGTTCGACCCGCCCCGCGTCCTGGCCTACGAGATCGACGGGCTGCCGCGCCGCCTGCGCAGGGTCGTCAACCGCTGGACGCTCGAACCGGCCCATGAGGAATCGGCCCGCGTGACGCTGGCCAGCACGGTCGAGATCGGTCCCCGCCCGGCCCAGCGGCTGGCCGAGCGCGTCTTCTGCCGATTGCTCGCCCGACAGTCCGACGGCATGCTCGCCGGGCTCGCACACCGACTCGAGGGTGCCCGTGTCTGATCGCCCGGATGTCATCGTCATCGTCACCGACGAGGAACGCGCCGTCCCGCCGTACGAGGCTCCCGGCGTGCTGGCGTGGCGCGACCGAACGCTGGCCGGCCGCAAGTGGTTTGCCGACCACGGCGTCACCTTCGACCGCCACTACACCGGCTCGTTGGCGTGCGTGCCCAGTCGCCCGACGATGTTCACCGGGCACTACCCGGACCTGCACGGGGTCACCCAGACCGACGGCATCGGCAAGTCGGCCGACGACTCCCGGATGCGCTGGCTGCGCCGGGGTGAGGTGCCCACGCTGGGCAACTGGTTCCGCGCCGCCGGCTATGACACCCATTACGACGGCAAGTGGCACATCTCGCACGCCGACCTCATCGACCCGGCGACCGGCCGTGCGCTGGCGACCAACGACGACCACGGGGTCGTGGACCCCGCCGCGGTCCGGAAGTACCTTGACGCCGATCCACTTGCGCCGTATGGCTTTTCGGGATGGGTGGGCCCCGAGCCGCACGGGGCGGAGCTGCGCAACGCCGGCGTTCGCCGCGACCCGCTGATCGCCGACCGCGTCGTCGCCTGGCTCACCCATCGTTACGCGCGCCGACGCGCGGGCGACGCGGACGCTTTGCGACCCTTCCTCCTTGTCGCCAGCTTCGTCAATCCCCACGACATCGTGCTGTTCCCCGCGTGGTCGCGCCGCGGCCCGCTGAAGCCGTCGCCGCTGGACCCGCCGCCGGTGCCGCCGGCGCCCACCGCCGAGGAGGACCTGTCGACGAAACCGGCCGCGCAGATCGCGTTTCGCGAAGCGTATTACTCCGGCTACGGTCCGGCGCCGGCCATCGACCGGATGTATCGGCGCAACGCGCAGCGCTACCGCGACCTCTACTACCGGCTGCACGCCGAGACGGACGGGCCGATCGACCGCGTCCGGCGCGCGGTCACCGAGGGCGGGTCGCACGACGCGGTGCTGGTGCGCACGGCCGACCACGGCGACCTGCTGGGCGCCCACGGCGGACTGCACCAGAAATGGTTCAACCTCTACGACGAGGCCACCCGGGTGCCCTTCGTCGTCGCCCGCGTCGGGGAACGCTCGACGCGGCCCCGGTCGGTCACGGCGCCGACGTCACACGTCGATCTGGTCCCCACGCTGCTCGGCGCCGCGGGCGTCGACGTCGCGCAGGCGGCGGCGACCCTGTCCGCGTCGTTCTCGGAGGTGCACCCGTTGCCCGGCCGCGATCTCATGCCGGTCGTGGACGGCGCGCCGGCAGACGACGCGCGGGCCGTGTACCTGATGACCCGCGACAACATGCTCGAGGGGGACAGCGGAGCCTCGGGCCTGGCGCGGCGGCTGAGGCGGACGGTCAATCCGCCGGCGCCCCTGCGGATCCGGATTCCGGCCCACACCGCATCCAACTTCGAGGGTCTGGTCGTCCGCGTCGACGAGACCACGGCTTCGGGAGGCGCCGGGCACCTGTGGAAACTGGTGCGCACCTTCGACGATCCCGGCACCTGGACCGAGCCCGGGGTGCGTCACCTGGCGGCCAACGGGCTGGGCGGGGAGGCCTACCGGACGACGCCGCTCGACGATCAGTGGGAACTCTACGACCTGTCCACCGACCCCGTCGAAGCCGTCAACCGGTGGACCGATCCGGCTCTGGACGACCTGCGCGCGCAGCTGCGCATCCAGCTCAAAGAAGCCCGCACGAGCTCCGTCCCCGAGCGAAACAGCCCGTGGCCGTACGCCTCTCGCCGGCCACCCGGCCGCCGGCGTGGGCCGTTCGCGAGGCTGCGCCGCCGCTAGGGCCGCATGCGGTCGATGAGATTGGACAGCACGACAATGCTTTCGCTGCGCTCGACGTCCGCGCTCGACCGGATGCGCTCGAGCGCCGCCTCCAGGTGCCCCATGTCGCGGGCCAGCACGCGCAGGATCGCGTCGGACGTGCCGGTGACCGTCGCCGCGCTCACCACCTCGGGGATGTCCACCCACGCCGCGCGCAGCTCGTCGGGTGCGATCCGGCCGTGGCAGAACACCTGCACGAAAGCCTCTGTTTTCCAGCCCAGCGCGTTGCGGTCGACGACGGTGGTGAAGCCTTTGATCACGCCCTTGTCGAGCATCCGGTCGACGCGACGTTTCACCGCCGGCGCCGACAGGTTCACTTTGTCGCCGATCTCGGCGAACGTGGCGCGCGCATGCTCGGCCAGTTCGGCGAGGATGCGCTCGTCGGTGTCGTCCAGCCGGTCCACCGCGCCTCCCTCCCGGTCGGTTAACAACAGATCGCTACATGTGGGACTCTAGCGCAACAAATTATGCCTAGACACGCAATAATCGTCGTTTGATTGTTTTGGCCCGCCAAAATATCGTTGGTTTATGACGGATTACTACGTCGCATCATCGCCCACGACCTCCCCACCAACGGTTCGCTCCCGCACGGCTCGGCCGCGCCGGTACGCGATGACGCCGCCGCGGTTCTTCGCCGTCGAGTACGCCATCAACCCGTGGATGGACGTCGGCACCCCCGTCGACGTGAACCTCGCTGCCGCGCAATGGGAGCGGCTGCGCCAGACCTACGTGCAGCTGGGTCACCACGTGGACGTGGTCGAACCCGTGCCCGGGTTACCGGACATGGTGTACGCCGCCAACGGGGGCATCATCGCGCGCGACGTCGCGGTCGTCGCGCGGTTCCGATTCCCCGAGCGCGCCGGCGAATCCCGCGCCTACGCGGCGTGGATGTCGTCGCTCGGCTACCGGCCGGTGTCCACCCGCCACATCAACGAGGGCCAGGGCGACCTGCTGATGGTCGGCCAAACGCTGTTGGCCGGCTACGGTTTCCGCACCGATCGGCGCGCGCACCCGGAGATCTCGGCGGCGCTGGGGGTGCCGGCCGTCTCGCTGGAGCTGGTCGACCCGCGGTTCTACCACCTCGACACCGCGCTGGCGGTGCTCGACGACAGCGCGATCGCGTTCTACCCGCCGGCGTTCAGCGCCGCGTCCCGCGAGCAGCTGCTGGCGTTGTTCCCGGACGCGATCGTGGTGGGCAGCGCCGACGCGTACGTACTGGGCCTCAACGTGGTGTCCGACGGCCTGAACGTCGTACTACCCGCTGCTGCACAGGGTTTCGCCGAACAATTGCGGGCGGCAGGATTCGAGCCGGTCGGCGTCGACCTGTCGGAGCTGCTCAAGGGCGGCGGTTCGGTGAAGTGCTGCACCTTGGAGGTGTTCGGATGACCATACTCGACCTGTGCCACACCGAAGCCGCGATTGCACTGGTGGAAAGTCATGCGGCGCACAACTATTCGCCGCTGCCGGTGGTGGCGGCGAGCGCCGAGGGCGCGTGGATCACCGACGTCGAGGGCCGGCGCTACCTGGACTGCCTGGCCGCCTACTCGGCGGTCAACTTCGGTCACCGCCACCCCCAGATCACGGCGACGGCCCACGCCCAGCTCGACACCGTGACGCTGGTCAGCCGCGCATTCCATTCCGACAAGCTCGGACCGTTCTGCGCCGCCCTGGCAAAGCTGTGCGGCAAAGACATGGTGCTGCCGATGAACTCCGGCGCCGAAGCCGTGGAGAGCGGCCTCAAGGTCGCTCGCAAATGGGGCGCCGACGTCAAGGGCGTCCCGCCGGGTCGCGCGAATATCATCGTGGCCGACAACAACTTTCATGGCCGCACCATCAGCATCGTCAGCTTCTCCTCGGATCCGGCCGCGCGCGGCGGCTTCGGGCCCTTCACGCCAGGCTTCCGGTCGGTGCCCTTCGGTGACGCCGCGGCGCTGGCCCGCGCGATCGACGCCGACACCGTGGCGGTGCTGCTGGAGCCGATCCAGGGCGAGGCGGGCATCGTCGTCCCGCCCGACGACTACCTGCCGACCGTGCGCGCGCTGTGCAGCGAGCACAACGTGCTCATGATCGCCGACGAGATCCAATCGGGGCTGGGCCGCACCGGCCACACCTTCGCCTGCGACCGGTGGGGCGTCGTCCCCGACGTCTACCTGCTGGGCAAGGCGCTGGGCGGCGGCGTGGTCCCACTCTCGGCCGTCGTCGCGAACCGCGACGTACTGGGCGTGCTGCATCCCGGTGAACACGGCTCGACCTTCGGCGGCAACCCGCTGGCCGCCGCGATCGGCTCCACCGTGGTCTCCATGCTGGCCACCGGGCAATTCCAGGCTCGTTCGGCCCGGCTGGGCGCGCACCTGCATCGCCTGCTGCGGAACCTGATCGGCGGCGGCGTCCTGGCCGTGCGCGGGTTCGGCCTGTGGGCCGGCGTCGACATCGACCCGGCGCTGGGAACGGGCAAGGCCATGAGCCGGCGGCTGGCCGACCTCGGTGTGCTGGTGAAGGACACCCACGACTCGACCCTGCGGTTCGCGCCGCCCCTGGTGGTGACGGCGGAGGAGATCGACTGGGCCGTTGCGCAGTTCGCTGTGGCGTTGCGGGAGGCTGGACCATAATCAGCTGACCCAGCACAGGAGGCGCACTTGCCCGCCACGTCGATCGGCCTGTCAGAACAGATGCTGCGACGCCGCCCGGCCGTGGGTGCGAGCGTCGCCTACGGCACGGCGGAGAACCTCAAGCGCAGCATCGGCACGTTCCAGCTGACGATGTTCGGCGTCGGCTCCACGGTCGGCACCGGAATCTTCTTCGTCATGTCCCAGGCGGTTCCCGAGGCCGGCCCCGCGGTGATCCTGTCGTTTCTCATCGCCGGGGTCGCCGCCGGGCTGGCGGCGGTCTGCTACGCCGAATTGGCCTCGGCGGTGCCTGTTTCGGGCTCGTCGTACTCCTACGCCTACACCACGCTGGGTGAGGTCGTCGCGATGGGCGTGGCGGCCTGCCTGCTGCTCGAATACGGCGTCTCGACGGCCGCCGTCGCGGTGAGCTGGAGCGGCTACCTGAACAAGCTGCTGGAGAACCTCTTCGGGATCGAGCTGCCGAACGCGCTTGCGGCGGCGCCGTGGGACTCCAGGCCCGGTTACCTCAACCTGCCGGCGATCATCCTGATCGGGATGTGCGCGCTGCTGCTCATCCGGGGCGCCAGCGAGTCCGCCAGGGTCAACGCGATCGTGGTGCTGGTCAAGCTCGGCGTGCTGATCCTCTTCGTGGTCGTCGCGTTCACCGCCTTCGACGCGGGCCGCTTCGAGGACTTCGCGCCGTTCGGCGTCGCGGGCATCGGGTCGGCCGCCGGCACCATCTTCTTCTCCTACATCGGGCTGGACGCGGTGTCGACCGCGGGCGACGAGGTGAAGGACCCGCAGAAGACGATGCCGCGCGCGCTGATCGCCGCGCTGGTCACCGTGACGACCGTCTACATCCTGGTCGCACTCGCCGCGCTGGGCACCGAGCCGTGGCGCGACTTCTCCGGCCAGCAAGAGGCGGGGCTGGCCACCATCCTGGAGAACGTCACCCACGGCAGGTGGGCGAGCACCATCCTGGCCGCCGGCGCGGTGATCTCCATCTTCAGCGTCACGCTGGTCAGCCTGTACGGGCAGACGCGCATCCTGTTCGCCATGGGCCGCGACGGCCTGCTGCCGGCTCGGTTCGCGACGGTGAACCCGCAGACGATGACGCCGGTCAGCAACACGGTGATCGTCGCCGTCGCGGCCTCGGCCCTGGCGGCCTTCGTGCCGCTGCAGAAGCTGACCGACATGGTGTCCATCGGCACACTCACCGCGTTCGTCGTGGTGTCGATCGGGGTCATCGTGCTGCGCGTGCGCGAACCCGACCTGCCGCGGGCGTTCAAGGTGCCCGGTTATCCCGTCACGCCCGTGCTTTCGGTGCTGACTTGCGGATACATCCTGGCCAGCCTGCACTGGTACACCTGGGTGGCGTTCGGCGGCTGGGTGTCGCTGGCGCTGGTCTTCTACTTCGTGTGGGGACGGCACCACAGCGCGCTCAACGATCGCGCGCAGGGGAATCCGTGAGCGTCGTCGTGGGGTACCGGGCAGGCAACGTCGGCCTGTCGGGGCTGTACCTGGCGGTGCGCGTCGCGCGCACGCTCGCGACGCCGCTCATCGTGACGACGATCGTGCCCAAGCCATGGCTGACGCCGTCGCGTGCGCGCGTCGACGCCGAGTACGAGCAGTGGGCCGACAATCTGGCCGCCGAGTCGGCGCGGGAGGCCGAAGGTGTCCTGCGCGACCTGGCCGACGACGTCGAGGTCACCTACGTCCACCGGGCGCGCCGGTCGGTGTCGGCGGGACTGATCGAGGTCGTCGAGGAGGGCGACGTCGAGGTCCTGGTGCTGGGGTCGTTGCCCAGCGGCGGGCGCGGGCAGGTGGTGATCGGCTCCACCGCCGACTGGCTGCTGCACGCCTCGCCCGTGCCGGTGGCGATCAGCACGCGCGAATACCACTCGGCCGCGGGCAAACTGACGCGGCTCACCTGCGCCTGCTCGGCCACCCCGGACTCGGTGCAGGTGGTGCGGCGCTGCGCCGAGCTCGGCGCGCGGTTCGGTGTGCCGCTGCGGGTGATGACGTTCGCGGTGCGCGGCAAGACGATGTATCCGCCGGAGGTCGGGCTCGACGCCGAGGACGCGGTGCTTGCGGCGTGGGCATCCCAGGCTCGCGAGATCCTCGCCACGCTCAAGACGGATGGGGTTGTCGGCGAAGACGTTGCGCTGCAGGTTGTCACCGGCCGGACGTGGCAGGAGGCGCTCGCCGCGGCGGACTGGGGCGACGGGGAGATGCTCGCGCTGGGCACCCGGCCGCGCGGCGACATCCGCAGGGTGTTCCTCGGCTCCCGGGGCACCAAGATCATCCGCGAGAGTCCGGTCCCGGCGCTGGTGCTGCCCGGCTGAGGCTGCCCGCCTGCTGCTTGACGTGGTGCCGCAATCCCGTCTCACGGTGAGGTGCGCACCGGCGATAATCAAGCATCAGGATGACGCGACGGTTAGCTGTCAGAATTGGCCGTGGGTCACCGTGCCTGCAGGCATGTTTGCCCACCGCAGCAGCTAAGACGTGGACAAAGGCTGATCCCTCGGGAGGGAGTCGTGTCGGAAGTATCGCAGACGCAAGAGCCGCCAGTTTCAACGCCCGATCCGCAAGACTTCGACGCGTTTTTGTCTTATACCCACAGTGATCGACCGGCAGTGTCCGGTATTCAGAAGGGCCTCCACCGAATTGGACGAAGGCCCGGTCAATTGCGGGCATTGCGAGTATTTCGCGACGACACCGACCTGGCGGCCAGCCCGGATCTGTGGGGCCGAATCACCGACGCGCTGGATCGGTCCCGCTTCCTGATCGTGACTTTGTCTCCGCAGGCCGCCGCGTCGCACTGGGTCGACAAGGAGATCCGTTACTGGCTGGAGCACCGGGGCCCAGAGCAGTTGATGCTGGTGGTGGCTGCCGGCCAGTTGCGCTGGGACGACAACACGGCTCGGTTTGACCCGCAGTCATCCGACGCCGCCCCACCGTCCCTGACCGAGCCGGGGTCGTTGTTGGCCGAGCCGTTGTTCATCGACGTCAGTAGCGACGAGCCGTGGGACTATCGTTCGCCGACGTTTCGGGACAGAATCACCGCGCTGGCGGCCCCGATTCACGGCAAACCGAAAGATCAACTGGCTAGCGACGACTTACGTGAGCAGCGGCGGTTCCGCCGGTTACGCGCCGCCGCATTCGCTGGTCTCGTGCTTCTGACCGCGATCGCGATTGTCGCCGCCGTGATCGCCTTCGTTAAAGGCCAAGAAGCGAACCGTCGCCTACACGATGCGGTCGTAGCCAAGCTCAACGCCGAAGGCGCGGCAATGCTGGCCGGGGCCGCGCCCGGCGGCGACACGCGCGCCATCCAAGAACTATTGGCGGCCAACGCGATCGAGGCCAACGGAGTGCCCATCCTCAACGCCCAGATCGCTCGGTTCACCACCGAGAAGATCATCGACACCTCTTCGGACGTGTTCGGTCTGGCCTACAGCCCGGACGGAACCCACATCGCCACAGCAGAACTCGACGGAACGGTGCGGCGATGGGAATCGGCCACCGGAAAACCGGTCGGTCCCCCGATGACCGGGCACCAGGGTCGGGTGGCTGGCGTCACCTACACACCGGACGGGCATACCATCGCCTCCGTCGGCGCGGACGGGATGATGCGGCTGTGGAATGCCGACACCGGGTCTCTGCTCAACCCCCAGCCAGCCCGCGTCGCCCCGTCGCGTTGTCTTGCCGTGAGTCCGGACGGACAGCAGATCGTCACCTGCGACGGCGGCAACATCCGGTTCTGGAATCCGCGCACCGGCCAACTGCTTGCGACCATTGGCGGCGGGGCAGACGTGTCCCAGGTGACGTTTGACCGGAGCGGCAACCTGCTGGCCGCCGGGCGTGATGACGGCTCCGTCGCCGTCTACGACACGGCCACCCGCAACCTGCACATCCCGGTCATGTTGGTCAAAGGCCGTGACGGTAACCCGGCGCCGGCCTGGGCGGTCGCTTTCAGTCCCGATGAGCACTCGATCGCTGTGGGCAGCTTTGGCGTGCAGTTGTGGAACGTCGACACCGGCGCGCTTGACCGCGCGATCCGCGTGGGAAGCGGACGGATAGACGCCGTGATCAATGTCGTCGCGTTCAGCCCCGACGGCGAACGTGTCGCCACCGGCCGCAACGACGGGTCGGTGCAGTTGTGGGAAGTCGCAACCGGCGCCCAACTCGGGCAAACGATGACTGGGCACACGGCCGGAGTGACCGCCGTGGCATTCAGCCCGGATGGCGGCCAGATCGCGACAGCTAGTTTGGATAAGACGCTTCGACTGTGGAACGCCAACGTCGGCCAGGCGATCCGCGGACCTGCGGACGACCTCCAATTCAGCCCGGACGGTAAGCGGGTCGCTGCGGCGGGAGACGCGATCGTGGCGCAATGGGATGTCGCATCCGGTCAATTGCACACCCCGATAGTCCCCGGCGGCGCGACGGGGAAGCACTTCCGATTTGTTGACGGCGGACGGATCGTGACGGCCGCGGACGACGGCACGGTACAGCTGTGGAACGCCAGCACCGGGCAACCGGCGTCGCCGCCGGTTCACATCGATGTTCCCCAGGGTGCAGTCCGTTTTGCGTTCAGCGGCGACGGGCGCTCGCTCGCAACAGGCGAAGGCGAGAGCCCAAGTGGCGCAATCCGATTGTGGGATGTTGCTACCGGTCGGGCTCTGGGCCGGCCCATGACCGTCGATCCGCAAACCGGCGGCGTCGACCGTCTGGCGTTCAGCCCCGATGGCCGTCGGCTCGCCGCCGGCTACGGCGACGGTCTGCGGCTGTGGAACGTCGACACCACCGACCTCGACGGGCCCGTCATGAGCACCAGTCGCTCGTTGAACGTAGTAGCCAGCCTCGCATTCAACCGCGAAGGCACAATCCTTGCCGCCGGCCTCGGCGACGGTGCGGTGGACCTGTGGAATCTCACTACTCGAAAACCGCTTCCGCAGAGCCCCCTGAGGGGTCACACCAGCCAGGTTCTGGGCGTGGCATTCGGGACCGGAAATCAACTGGTCAGTGGCGCGATCGACGGATCTGTCCGGCTCTGGGACACCTCGACCGCGACACCAACCGCGGCGCCCCTGGCATCGTCCGACGTCATCACGAGCGTGGCACTGAGCCCGGACGGACGACTGGCCGCTTCGGGACACATTGACCAAGCAGAAGAAGCCGTGGTGCTATCGCCTGCTATGGCCGATCCCGCACAACTGTGCGACAAGCTCATCGCCAACATGAGCCACCGGCAGTGGCGCGACTGGGTATCCCCAGCCATCAAATACATTGCTGTCTGCCGCGGCCTTCCCGTCCCGGCCGAATGAGGAAGAGGTGTGGATCGCAACAGCTCCTTCCCCGAGAGCCTCGCGGCACAGGGATTCACCGGAATATCAAGCTTTGGCATGAGCTTTCGACGTCGAGCATCTCAAGATTGCCCATGCTCTTCGGACTAATTCGTTTTCCGCGTTCGGCGACGCTAGCGCTGCGCTGCCGCGTTCGCCGCGGCCTGAGCCTTCGCCAGCAAAGTGGCGACATCGCCGTGGCCCAGGAACATCTCGTCGAAGTAGGGCTGCAGGGCCTCGTTCCCGGCGGCGAACCCGGCTCCGGCCGGGGCGGGGATGCGCGGGCCGTGCAGCACCGTGAAGAACGGTGTGACGTCGACGCCCCGTGCGCTCCAGTAGTCGAAGTAGACGGGTTGGGCCGACAGCACCGCGGGAATCGCCGCGCCCCCACGCCCCAGGTATTCGTTGCCCTGCCTGCTGCCCATCCAGGCCAGCACCTGGCGCACCGCGTCGGGATGCCTGGTCGCGGAATTACCGGCCGCCGCAATGCCGTTGGTGACGCTGACGCGTCCCACCGGGCCCGCGGGCATCATGGCCACGCCCCAGTGGAAACGGGCGTCGCGGGCCACCGGCTCGAGGTTGTAGGTGCCGGACTGGAACAGCGCCATCCGCCCGGCCAGGAACTGGTTGCGGGAGAAGTCGCCGTTGTCGTTGGTGTCCGACGCGGGTGGAGCGACGTGGTCGGCGTTGATCAGGTCGACCAGGTATCGGAAGGCCACGACCGACGCCGGGTTGTCGAAGGCGAACGTGTCGTCGCGCTCGAACACGCCGCCGGCCGAGCCGATGTAGTTCAGGTAGATGCCCTGCGGATCGTTGGCCGCGTTGTAGCCCCACTGGCGCACCCGCAGGACGTCGAAACCCGCTGTGTCACCGCGGTGTCCGTCGGCGTCGACGGTGAGCCGGCGCAGCATGGGCCGCAACGTGTCGTCACCGCCGGGTCCCCAGCGCAGGCCGTCCAGCCGGCTGGGGTCGACGCCGGCCGCGGCCAGCAGGTCCGCGTTGTAGTAGAGCGCGATTCCGGCGTCGGTCAGCTGCGGCACCCCCCACAGCGCACCGCCGCGGGTGAACTGCTGGACCACCGCCGGCTCCCAGTCCGAGGCGGCGCCCGCCCCGAGGGACTTGCCGATGTCGATGAGACGTCCGCTGTCGGCATAGGCGGCCAGATAGGCGCTGGAGAGCCAGAAGATGTCGTCGGCGCTGTCACCGGCGACATCCGTGCGCAGCGTGTTGAAGTAGGTCGAGTACGCCACCATGTTGGTGCGTACCTCGATATCCGGATGCGCGCGCGTGAACGCGTCGAACGACGCCCGGTAGGCCTCGCCGATCTGATCTGCCCACAGCCGCACCCGCACGACGATCCTGCCGCCGACGGGTTCGCCCGAGTAGTCCAGCAGCACCGCCGCGGCGACCAGCAACACCGCGACAAGTCCCAGCGCGATCACGAACAGCGTCGAGAATCGCGGGCGGCTCATTTGAGCCCCGAGACCACGATCGAGGCGACGATGTGGCGCTGGAAGCCCACGAACAGGGCGATCAGCGGCACGATCGCGACCGTCGTCGCCGCCATCACCAGCGTCCACTGGGCGTTGAACCGCGACTGCAGGTCGGCCGTGGCCACCGTGAGCACCCGCCACTTGTGCCCGCTGGTGATCACCAGGGGCCACATGAAGTTGTTCCACTGCGAGACGACGGTGATCAGCGTCAGGGCGGCCAGCACCGGGCGGCTGGATGGGAGCACCACGTGCACGATCACGTCCAGGGTGTTCGCCCCGTCGAGTCGTGCGGCGTTGATCAGATCGTTGGGGATGATGCGGAAGTGCTCACGCAGCAGGAAGATCGCGTAGGGCGAGCCGAACATGAACGGTATGACCAACGCCCAGAACGTGTTACGAAGCCCCAGCTGGGCCATCATCAGATACATCGGCACCACGGTCACCGTCGCCGGCACCATCAGCGTCGCGATGTACACCCAGAACAAGGCGTCGCGGCCCGGAAACTGGAGGCGCGCGAACGCAAAGCCGGCCAGCACCGAGAACGTCAACTGGCCCACCAGTATCACCGCGGTCATCAACGCGGTCACCGCCGCGGCACGGCCGAACCCGGTGCCCCCGAGGTCGCTGTAGTTGGCCAGTGTGGGTGGGTGCGGCAGCTGCAGCGGCGTGCCGGTGGCGAACTGATGCGCTGAGGTGAACGAGGTCAGCAGGCCAAGGGCGAACGGCGCCAACGTGATCAGCGCGCCCAGCAGCAGGCCGGCGTAGATCAGCGCGTTCCCCGCGACACGGCTAGGTGAGGTCATAGCTGATTCGCCGCCGGAAATAGGACTGCTGCACCACGGTGACCCCGATCAGGATGACGAACAGCACCACCGCCATCACCGACGCGCGCCCGATGGCCGCCGAGCCGAATGCCTCCGCATAGATGCGGTGGGCCACCAGGTCGGTGCTGCCGCCGGGCCCGCCGTTGGTCAGCGCGTAGACGGTGTCGAAAACCTGTGCGGTGCTGACGATCCCGGTTACCAGGACGAAGAATGTCGTCGGCCGCAACATCGGCAGCGTGATGCGCCGGAACCGCTGCCAGTCGGTGGCCCCGTCGGTGCGCGCGGCGGCGTGGATGTCGTTGGGGATGGCCAGCAGCCCCGCCAGAAACGACAGCGACACGTAGCCCACATTGGTCCACACGACGACCGCCGACACCAGCGGCAGCGCGAAGCTGGGATTGGACAGCCATTCGATGCGGTGCCCCAGCAAGGTGGCGACGGCGCCGTCGGTGGGGGCCAGGATCCAGCGCCACAGCACCGCGATCGCCAGCGGCGCGCAAATCCACGGCAGCACATACACGGTGCGGAAGAATCCGGTGCCGGGCATCCGGCGGGCCAGCATGGACGCGGCCAGCAACCCCAGGACGGTCTGGGCCGGAACGACGATCGCCACGAAGATCGCCGTGACGATCAGTGAGTTGCCGAACCCACGATCGGTGAGCACCGAGCGCCAGTTGGCCAGGCCCACATACCGCAGCGGGCCCAGCAGATCCCACCGGTACAGGCTCAGCCAGATCACCACCAGGATCGGCAACAGCAGGAACGCCAGCACGCCGAACAGGCTCGGCGCGAGCAGGGCGTAGCCGAGCGCGGCCGACCCGGGCTGCTTGTTCGGCTTGTTCGGCGCGGCGCGGGCCATGAGGTAATTAAAGCGCCCGGAGCCGCGGTGATCGGTCAGCGGCCGTTACGGTGGAGCCGTGACACCGAACCGGGGGATCGATGCCGACTTCTGTGACCTGCCGCGCCGCGAACTCGCCGAAGCCGCCCTGTCCGCGGCCACCGCGGCCGGCGCGGGCTACGCCGACCTGCGGATTCACCGCATCACCACCGAAATCGTCCACCTGCGCGACGGTGAGCTCGAGACCGCGATCGTCAACCGCGAGGTCGGCTTCGCCGTGCGGGTGATCGTCGACGGCACGTGGGGCTTCGCGTCGCACGCCGAGTTGGCGCCGTCGGTGGCCGCGGAAACGGCCCGCCGGGCCGTGCACGTTGCGACCACGCTGGCCGCGCTGAACAACGAAAGCGTCGAACTGGCGCCCGAGCCGGTGTACGCCGACGCCACGTGGGTGTCGAACTACCGGATCGACCCGTTCGACATCCCCGCGGCGGACAAGATCGCGGTGCTCGAGGACTACTCCATGCGGCTGCTCAGTTCCGACGGCATCGACCACGTGTCGGCCAGCCTGACCGCGGTCAAGGAGCAGACGTTCTACGCCGACACGTTCGGTTCGTCGATCACCCAGCAGCGAGTGCGGGTGCTGCCCTCACTGGAGGCGGTCACCGTCGACCCCGCGGCCGGCAGTTTCGACTCGATGCGCACGCTGGCGCCGCCGATGGGCCGCGGCTGGGAGGCGCTCGCCGGCGACGAGGTGTGGAACTGGACCGACGAGCTCGCGCAGCTGCCGACGTGGCTGGCCGAGAAGGTCAAGGCCCCCAGCGTGACCGCGGGGCGCACCGACCTGGTGATCGACCCGACGAATCTGTGGCTGACCATTCACGAATCCATCGGTCACGCAACCGAATACGACCGCGCCATCGGCTACGAGGCGGCGTATGCCGGAACGTCGTTCGCCACCCCCGACAAGCTGGGCACCATGCGCTACGGCTCGCCGGTGATGAACGTCACCGCGGACCGGACCGTCGAATTCGGTTTGGCCACTGTCGGTTACGACGACGAGGGGGTGGCCGCGCAGAGCTGGGACCTGGTGCGCGACGGCATGTTCGTCGGCTATCAGCTCGACCGGGTGTTCGCCCCCCGGCTGGGGCAGCCGCGGTCCAACGGGTGTTCGTATGCGGACTCGCCGCATCACGTCCCGATCCAGCGGATGGCCAACGTGTCGCTGCGACCCGCCCACGAGGACGTCAGCACCGCCGATCTGATCGGGCGGGTCGAGGACGGCATCTATATCGTCGGCGACAAGTCGTGGTCGATCGACATGCAGCGCTACAACTTTCAGTTCACGGGGCAACGGTTCTTCCGGATCCGCGACGGCCGCCTCGACGGGCAGCTGCGTGACGTCGCCTACCAGGCCACCACCACCGAATTCTGGAATTCCATGGAAGCCGTGGGTGGTCCGTCGACCTGGCGGCTTGGCGGTGCGTTCAACTGCGGTAAGGCCCAACCCGGTCAGATCGCGCCGGTCAGCCATGGCTGCCCGTCCGCGCTGTTCCGTGGCATCAACGTGCTCAACACCCGCGCCGAGGGCGGCCGATGATCCGCCCGCAGCACGCCGTCACCCTGGTCCTGGACGAGGCGGCCAAACTCGGCGGGGCCGACGACACCATGGTGCTGGTCACCGACAGGGTCGAGGCCACGTTGCGCTGGGCGGGCAATTCCATGACCACCAATGGGGTTTCGGTGAACCGCAGCGTGGCGGTGATCTCGGTGGTGCGCCGCGGCGATACCGCGCAGATCGGCACGGTGGTCTCCGCCGAGGTGGACCCGCGGGTGCTGCCCGGGCTGGTGGCGGCCTCTCAGGAGGCGGCCCGCTCGGCTCCCGAGGCCGGTGACGCCGCCCCGCTGCTGGCCGACGCGCTCGTGCCGGCCGACTGGGACGCGCCGGTGCCCGGCACCGGACCGACGGTGTTCGCAGACGTCGCCGACTCCCTGAGCCGCGGTTTCCGCGGTACCGATCGCCTGTATGGCTTTGCCCACCACAGTGTTTCGACGACATTCCTGGCCTCGTCGACGGGGCTGCGCCGGCGGTTCACCCAGCCCACCGGCGCGGTCGAGATCAACGCCAAACGCGGCGACGCCAGCGCGTGGGCGGCGGTCGGCACGCACGACTTCGTCGACGTGCCAACCGATTCGCTGCTCGAGCAGCTGTCGATGCGGCTCGGCTGGGCGGAGCGCAGCGTCGAGCTGCCGGCGGGCCGCTACGAGACGATCATGCCGCCGTCGACGGTGGCCGACATGATGATCTACCTGGCGTGGTCGATGGCAGGCCGGGGCGCGCAGGAGGGCCGGACCGCCTTTTCCGCCCCGGGCGGTGGGACGCGGGTGGGGGAGCGGCTGACCGACCTGCCGGTGACGCTGTTCTCCGACCCGATGGCGCCCGGGCTGGCGTGCACGCCGTTCGTCGCGGTGAGCAGTTCCTCGGAGACCATGTCGGTGTTCGACAACGGCCTGGAGATCGGCCAGGTGGACTGGATCCGCAACGGGGTGATCAACGCGCTGGCCTACCCGCGGGCCGCCGCCGCCAAGTTCGGCGCCGAGGTCGCGGTGGGTGCCGACAACTTCGTGATGACCGGCGGGTCGGCCGACCTCGCGGACATGATCGCGGGCACCGAACGCGGCCTGCTGCTGACCACGCTGTGGTACATCCGCGAGGTGGATCCCACGACGCTGCTGCTCACCGGGCTCACCCGCGACGGCGTCTACCTGATCGAGGACGGCGAGGTGACCGCGGCGGTCAATAATTTCCGGTTCAACGAAAGCCCGCTCGACCTGCTGCGGCGGGCCGCCGAGGTCGGGGTCAGCGAGAAGACCCTGCCGCGGGAGTGGGGCGATTGGGCCACCCGGGCGGCCATGCCGTCGCTGCGGATCCCGGACTTCCACATGTCGTCGGTCAGCCAGGCGCAATAGCCGATTGCCATGCGGTGGGGCGCGTCCTAGCGTGTGACGAATGTTGACGCGGTTGGTGGCCCTTTCGCCGGGTGACGGACGGATTTCGGCGCTGGTGCGGCGGGTGTGCGCGCAGACGTTGTCGCTGCCGCCGCTGCCTTCGAGGGTGGAGGTCGGGGAGCCCGAGACCGAGGCCGAGGCCGTCGTCGCCGAGTTCGCCCAACAGTTCAGCGCCGACGTCTCCTCCGTCACCGCCGGGCAGCGCTCCACGCTGTCAAAGCAGTTGCGGGAGAACACCTTCAGCGTGGTGGTGCAGATGTACATCGCCGACTTCGTGCCCCGGGTGCGGGCCGGGCTGGAAGCGCTCGGCGTGGGCGCGCAGCACCTCGGCTGGGTGGCCGGGCCGATCGCCTGGGATCACACCACCGAGCCGTCGGATCTGGTGTTCAACGAGTTCCTGCCCGCCGTGGCGCGGATGCGCGCGCTCGACCCCGTGACCTCCGAGCTGGTACGCCTGCGAGGCGCGGCCCAGCACAACTGCCGGCTGTGCAAGTCGCTGCGCGAGGGCAGCGCGCTCGACGCCGGCGGCTCGGAGTCGCTGTACGGCGAGATCGACCGGTTCGAAACCTCCCGTTCGCTCAGCCCCCGCGCAAAAGGAGCGCTTCGTTACACGGATGGGTTAATTTGGACGCCTGCGCACCTCGTCGCCGATGACGTCGCCGAGGTGCGCTCCGGGTTCTCCGAGGCCGAGGCCGTCGAGCTCACCTTCGACATCATGCGCAATGCGAGCAACAAAGTGGCGGTCGCCCTGGGCGCCGACGCCCCCCGGGTCGAGGAGGGCACCGAGCGCTACCTGCTCGACGCCGACGGCCAGACGGTGTTCAGCTGATGGCGTTTCGACGGTTCAGCCCGTACCGCGGCCGGCGGTTGCGCTGGGACGAGGCTCTCTTCGAGCGCGCCGCCATGAGCCGCGCCGGTTCGCTGCTGGGAAAGTACCTGGCTCCGCGGATCGACAAGGTGCTGATACCCCGGACGAACGGGCATCTGAGCACCATGGGCACCGACAAGGTCGGGCTGGTGACCACCGTCGGCGCCAAGTCGGGCAAGCCGCGCTCACAGCCTCTGGCGTTGATCGACGACGGCCACGGGCTGTTGGCGATCGGGTCGAATTACGGCCGCGAAAAGCACCCGGGGTGGAGTGCCAACCTGCTGGCGCACCCCGATTGCACGATCGAACTGAACGGTCCGCCGGCGCCGTACCGCGCGGAATTGCTCGACGGTGACGAGCGGGCGGCGGCGTGGGCCACGGCCGTCGACGTCTACGCGGGTTATGAGGCTTACCGCGCGAATTGCGCGCCGCGGAAGATCCGGATTTTCCGGCTCCGTCCGGTGGCGTGAGCGCGTAGTCGCGGGGTGGTGTGGCTGGGGGCTGCCACCGGCTCCGGGCGGCCCGGTTATGTCGCTGCCTTCCCGGCCGGTCGGCGTTGGCCTGCGGCTCGCAGCCGGATAGGAGCCGACGGGCCGCGCAGGGTAAGTTGCGGGGGTCGCAAGCTGGCGACCAGATGCGTGCCGGGGGCGGTAGCTCAGTTGGTTAGAGCCGCGGACTCATAATCCGTTGGTCGCGGGTTCGAGCCCCGCCCGCCCCACTTCAGGCGTGTATGACGTCGGCTGATGCTTGACATTTCAGTTCCGGGTGATGCCTGACAGTGTTTCGGCTGATCCTTTACAGCGGTTTCGGTTGATCCTTGACACTCCCTGGATGAGGGAGTTGAGCGTGGCTGAGCAGCGGTATCAGGCTGTGTTGGCGGTGATTGGTGATGGCCTGGCGATTTCCCAGGTTGCTGGGAAGGTCGGGGTTTCGCGTCAAACGTTGCATGTGTGGTTGGCGCGCTATGAGGCTGAGGGCCTACAAGGGCTGGTGGATCGGTCGCATCGGCCGGCCCGGTGTCCGCATCAGATGGGCGCGGAGGTCGAGGCGGTCCTGCTGGAGTTGCGTCGTACTCGCCCGTATTGGGGACCGCGTCGGCTGGTGTTCGAGTTAACCAAGCGCGGCGTTGCGCCGCTGCCGTCGCCCTCGGCGGTGTACCGGGCATTGCTGCGCGCCGGGATGATCGATCCCGCGCAGCGCGACCGGCGCGCGCGCAAGTGGAAACGCTGGGAACGTGGCGCGCCGATGGAGTTGTGGCAGATGGATGTGGTGGGTGGTTTCCCGCTGGCCGATGGCAGCTGCGCCAAGGTGTTAACGGGTATCGATGACCATTCCCGGTTGTGTGTGTCAGCGAAGGTGATGGCTCGTGAACGCACTCGTGCGGTCTGCGATGGGCTGCGGCAGGCCTTGGTGGCCTACGGCGCTCCTGAGCAGATCTTGACCGATAACGGCAAGGTCTTCACCGGCCGGTTTTGTCATCCTCCGGTGGAGGTGCTCTTTGATGCGATCTGCCGCGAGCACGGCATCGAGCATCTGTTGACCCAGCCGCGAAGCCCCACCACGACCGGCAAGATCGAGCGGTTCCACCGCAGTCTGCGCGCGGAATTCCTCAGCGAGCAGCGGCCTTTCACCAACCTCAAGACTGCCCAGCAGGCCCTCGATGAATGGATCGCTTACTACAACACCGCCCGGCCGCACCAATCGCTGGACATGGTGACCCCTGCCGAACGATTCGCTGCCGGGGCTGCGCTCAGACCGGCAGCGGCGCCGGCGACACCGCGCGACGATCGCAGCGGCGATGACTGGGTCAGCCGCCGCGTGACCACCAACGGGGTAATCAGCGTGGCCTGGCAGCAGGTCTGCCTGGGAGCTCACTACGCCGGCGCACGGTGCGACGTCCACGTCGACGGGGACCTGCTGCGGTTCTTCATCGGCGATGACTTGGTCAAAACCGCCGCCCGGACCAGCCGCGGCGAGGTACGAAACAAACGGGCCTTCCGCACCCGCGAACACTTCGCGGCGATTGCTGCGGTGGCAGCCGACGCAAAGGTGCCGCTCACGACCGCCCCGACAGCGCTGCGGCGCGACTACCTCATGGCGCACCCGCGGCGCCGATGAGCCGGACGCGCGATGCTCCCGAGCATGACGCTGACGGTGCCGCGTCCGACCGGCGTCAAGGCCGCAGACACACCGCCGGGCGCGACGGCGCGGGCACAGCAGCAAGCACCGCCTTGGCCGAGCTTGACGCCCGCCGAGCATGCGAAGCGCCTAGTGCTCGATTGGTCCTAGCTGCTGCGGCACGCGACGTTCTACATGGCCGTGGTCTGGCCCGCTGTGCGGCGCGCTAACCGCTTCGCGAAGGCCGCGAAGGACCGCGCCGCGATGCAGCCACCCCTCCTGAAGTCCACGCGCTCCAGCACACCTACGCGAGCCCGTGCAACGCGGCAGGCCGAACGATGTTCGAGGTCGCGAGGTTCATACGGGGCATGCGTCGCCGCACACGACGGAAACGGCCTACGCACCCGCTGAACGCCGACGACCTCGCAGACGCGATGGCCGCGCTCGATGCGATGGCCGGCCCCAAAGCCTGCCGCTGCGAACGTTGTTCACCTTCGGCGCACGGCTGCTCCGTAGCTAGAGCAGCTCTTCACGCTCCAACACCGCGCGCAAATCTTCGAAAATCGCCGAGATTCGGCCCCTTGGGTAGCGAAGTTGGCTCAGTCCGGTGATGTTCGAGAATTCCTCACAACCCTCTTCGAGCAGGACGATTGCGCGTTCGAATCCCAATCTTCCCTGGAACAGCCCAACCTCGTGAATCACGTTGTCGCGCGCTACTTTCGTACCGTCAGCCATCTCATCTTCGGCAGTCATCACGAGGCAGGCGAACGCGGCGTTATTGAGCATGTCTGACAGCCTTGCGGCGGTGGTCGTCCCGGCGACAGGCACTCGATTGAATTCGTCGATGTGTAGCCCAAGGCGGTCTTGGAGGAAGTCCTTTAGTTCGCGCCACTGTTGGGATCTGCCATGTCCGATGAAAACACGGCTGCCGAGTTGGACTTTTGCGGCGGTGGGCGCATGGGTTGCGGCTCGACGGAGATGGTTAGCGGCATTTCGCGCACAATCTGCTAGTTCGAGCGCGCAAAGGTACGGCGCGTCAAAGGCTTCCAGTTGCCCGAGGATCTGTTGGTGTGGCGCAATAGCACCGCCTTCGTTTAGGGCCCTCGTGTCGTTCGTCAAGTATTGACGGTTCGGCACTAGGGCACGCGCAAACGTCGCTGCGCTGGGTGGGCTGGCCTTCTCGACTCTGTTCTTTACGCTAGCTATGTAGTTATCGTCGTGAGTCGCGAGATAGCTAGACAGTATCGATGTGATCGTTCCTTTGTGGCGTGTGACTGAGCGCCGCGCCTCGGTCTCTTTGGTCGTCATGTCATCGAAATCGATCTTGACTCCGCACGCCCGCAACTCGTCTCGAACATCGTCCACACCGCGCACTTGCCATCGCGTAGGAGCTACGCCACCACGCCGCAGTCCAGACGTGATGCTGAATGCCTCGTGTGCGGGCGGTGGCTCGAACTCGCCGTAATAGACACGCGCCTGATATCCGAGGTTGGACCCTGACCATGACTTTTCGACCTGATCGATCACTCGAAGTGCGGCGTTATAGGGTTCCCTGAACTCAGGGCTGTCGCCCTGGGCTCCAAGTGTCGAAAGCTCTTCCGCGAGCGCATCGAGTTCCGAGATGTACGCGTCTGTACCGGCCACCGGCGCCCTGGACCTCCTCTTCGAAGCCGCCGTGAGGGCTTGTTCCATCGCCCACAACGTTACAAGGCTCAGGCGGCAGTACCGCGCAGGCAGTACTGCGCCCGAAAGCGGGAGCAGCACGGACGTACACTGCCCTGGCACCGTCCGGTGTGAGGATAAACCGCATCTGAAGTGCAAAATAGTGCAGTGCATGCCTCTAAAGCGAGGAGGACCGGTTTTATCGCGGACCTGTCGCGCGCGTGTATCGCTACACTGTCGCAACTAAGTGCAAATCAGGGGGAGCGACCGGGGGGGAACGCCAGATGGGGCTTAGCGAGTGAGGCGGCAATCGAGATTTATTGCGAGACAACATAATTCGGTCTATCCGATCGGGCATGAAGTACTCTGTACCCTACATAAACCAGCGGCTACTTCCCGTCGGAAAGATCCGTTCGTGCAGGTAGCTGGAGATAACCCCGTCTAACCGGCGAGGTAAGTGCCCGGATCCTAAGTGAGCGCCTGTTCTCATGGCGCTCAAGCCGTCGGCGATCTGTTTCAGCTGTGGATCTCGCACGGCCAGCTTTGCCCAGAGTTGGATCACAAGCGTTGCGATCGGGTGCGGGTTCTGGAGCGGAGCGGCGCCCGTGGTATCGGGGGTTTGGTGAGCTGAATGCCAGAAGTCGTAATAACTATCGCCCTCCGACGGCGCGGAGGGGCCGGGGCGAATTGGATTTTGAGCGATGTTTACCGTTCGATACCAGCAATCGAGATCAGCGACACAGACGAGGTCGAGCTGACCGCGAGGTGGTTCATCCTTCTGTGTTTCTGCGAGAAGAGCATCAGTGACCGCTGCGCGTGGTTCGTCACCCGGCAACTTGTGGGTGTGCGCCAAGACACCGTAGATCAACGGGGATATTAGTTCTCCGATCTCTGTCCCCACCTTTCTTTCAAAGCCCTCACGTACTACTCGGGCCTCTGTTATCGCGTCCCGCAGTTTGCCCCTACTTAGTTCCGATTTCACGCTGAACGCTGCAACCACACCAGAGAGAAGGACTTCCGACCGTTCCCGAAGTTCGCGCGGATAGGACGGATGAAAGATGACTAGATCGGTCTCGCAAGAGTAGCTCTTGCGATTCACCGCGCGTTCCAGCAGTAGGTACTTGCGGGTGCCGACCTCGTACTGTGGCGGCAGCCAGCCCTGAAGTAGGCGACGGAATAGCGCCTCGTAATGGTGACCGCGTTGCTGCGCCCTTGCACGCCCTACCAGGTTGCGGCGAGTAAGTTCGTACTCGGCTGCAACGGCGTCTGCCACTGCGCCGAGCCATCTGACGTGTGCCTGTGTCATGCCAATGGTTTATACGCTCCGCAAGCCGTTTGAGCTGTTCAAGTGAACTTGGGAGAAGGGATGCTGATCATCGCTCCACGAACCAGACGTTTCAAACTGACCCACTACCCCTCAGCTTCTACTCTGTGCGGTCGATCGGACGAACGGTGAAAAGTTCGCCGCTCAACTCTGGCCACTGTGTCGTCGAGTCTTGACGGATTGTGACTTCGCCTAGCCTGCAACATTCGTCAGAAGGGCTGATCTGAATGCCGCCAGGCGTCGTGTGGATTGCTCGGGAATCGAAGAGGGGCCCGGCGGGGTGATCAAGGGCGTGGCGGAGCTCCTCCTCAGCGACCCCCGGGAACTTCGGTGCGAGCGCTGTGAACAGCTGGTCCGAATACCGGTCGTTATGAAACGCTGAGATTGATCCATCTACTAATTTTTCGCTGTAAGTCACGACGTTGCGTGGGCCCCTAGGGTTGGCGTGCACTATAAGGCGAATTCCGAAGTTCGTATTGGGATCGAGACGGCGGCCTGCCGAGATGGTGATGAGCTTTTTCGCGTTACCATCGCGTAACGCGAACCAGATGGGCCGCGCATTTTGCTCGTCTGGCAGTCGTCGCGGAACGCGGTTCCAGCACGCCAGCGTCTCGTCTGGCTCCCACTTGGTCCAACGCCTGCTGACTTCGTAGCGGTAGTAATGGAGGTGTCCGCCCAGCAAGTCAATTGAGATCGGCGGCTCTGGGGGAGCGGCGGTGCCGTGCTCGAAGCGGAGCGTGTTAATCCCGGCCGGCATCGACGTGAGCCAATTGGTGAACAATGAGTTTTCGGTATCCGCGATCCGCGGATCAGTCGTGTCGTAGTACCCAGCGAGCGGCGCGCCCACAGGAATCACAAACTGTGACAGCAGCTCCTTCAGCTGCGCCTTGAGCACTTTCTGCCAGTCATGCCGCTCCTCGCCGTCGAACTGAATGTGGTACCCAGACCAAACTTCAACTGAAGTACCGGCGGTACGAACGAAGAACGGTTTCATGTGATCCCTCCGATGGCGTTGCGCCGCAAGTTCTGCGTTACCCGCACCTAACGAAAAGCGAAACTGCGAGGAGTCGCGCCGCGGGGCGGTCAGAGCTCTTCGAACAACTTCACCTGCTGACGAGTGAGCAACGCGCTCTTATCGATCTTGCGAAGGCCCGCGAGTACGCAGTTGATCTGGCGCTGGAGCCTCTGCAAGCGATCGCTGACCTCTGCGCGCATATCTGCTTCTACATCGACACGGAAGACCGAATCGTCTGTCGGTGGACGCCTGACCTCCTCCCATTTCTCAAGGGCGGCATCAATTGAGTCGATGAGCGAGTTGCGTCCAGCAGAGTGGTGTACGAGTCGGGCCTGATCAGGATGTCCGGCGTGTCGTAGCCGAATGAATGAAGGTCATCGCGTGATTCTTCGAGAGACCGACCAAAGTCACTCGAGCAAAGGAATCGACGCGATGACCACTGCCCACGATATCGACTGGCCCGCCGTGCTGGCTGATCGACTCACCACCACCAGCCCGGATGTGTTGCGTGAGCTGCTGGCCACGTTCATCCACACCCTGATGGGCGCCGAAGCAGACGCGCTGTGCGGCGCCGGCTACGGGCAGCGCAGTTCCGAGCGCACCAATCAGCGCAACGGCTATCGTCACCGCCAGTTCGACACGCGTGCAGGCAGTTTGGACCTGGCGATCCCCAAGCTGCGCCATGGCTCGTACTTCCCGGATTGGCTGCTGGAACGCCGTAAACGCGCCGAACGGGCCCTGACCACCGTGGTGGCCACCTGCTACCTGCTGGGGGTGTCGACGCGGCGGATGGACAAGCTCGTCGAGACTCTGGGAATCACGTCGTTGTCGAAGTCGCAGGTGTCGGTGATGGCCACGGAGCTCGACGCGGCCGTCGAAGCCTTCCGGACCCGCCCGTTGGATGCCGGTCCGTACACCTTCATGGCCGCCGATGCCCTGGTGCTCAAGGTTCGCGAAGGTGGGCGGGTGGTCAACGTGCACGCCTTGATCGCCGTCGGGGTGAACGCCGACGGTTACCGCGAGATCCTCGGGGTCGATGTCACCACAGCCGAGGACGGTGCTGGCTGGCTGACGTTCCTGCGCTCGCTGACAGCCCGCGGCCTCTCAGGCGTGAAGCTGGTGACTTCCGACGCGCATGCCGGACTGGTCGCCGCGATCGGCGCGACCCTGCCGGGCGCATCGTGGCAGCGCTGCCGCACCCACTACACGACCAATCTCATGGCCGTCACACCCAAGGCGTCCTGGCCGTGGGTCAAGACCCTGCTGCACTCGGTGTTCGATCAGCCCGACGCGGACTCCGTTGCCGCCCAATATGATCGGGTGATTGACGCGTTAGATGGAAAGCTGCCTAAGACAGCTGAACACCTTGAGGCCGCGCGAGCGACCTGCTTGCGTTCACGGCGTTCCCCAAACAGATCTGGCGGCAGATCTGGTCCAACAACCCCCAGGAGCGGCTCAACAAGGAGATCCGCCGACGCACCGACGTCGTCGGGATCTTCCCCGACCGCAACGCCCTCATTCGTCTCGTCGGCGCCGTGCTGGCCGAACAACACGACGAATGGGCCGAGTCCCGGCGCTACCTCGGCCTCGACGTGCTGAGCAAATCACGCGCGGTCAACGACACCCCAACAGAACAGGAGGACACCCCGGCGGCGCTGACCGCCTGACACATCACGACGAAGAATCACACAACGACGTCGTACACCACGTCCCTGGACTTGACCCGATGAGCGATTCCAACTGCCGTGGGCTCGGCGCTAAGAAGGCGTCCCCCTCAAGCCGAAGGTAGCTGCGAAGGTCACGAAGGCAGTCCACTATCGAATCGCTCGGCATGCGCGAGGTCAGTTGGTTCAGCGCCTTCTCCAAACGTGCTTTTGCGGGCCGAAGCCTGTCCTTCAATTCGGATCGAAGTTGCTGCTGGCTCTTACGAACGTCGGCGTACTTGGTGAACAAATAGTTGCGAAGCCCCAGGACCAGGGCGCCCAGGCTGATGGCCGCGGATATGCAGGCGACGACGACAGTCCACATGGCTGAAGTCTAGGCAGCGGGTGTCACGGCCTCGCCTATCGCGTCCGAACATAGCTAACACCCGCTCGTCCCGGCTCACCCCGGCGTCACCCCGGCGTCCGGGGGCGATTCGTAGCCGTACTGAAGCCGTACCGGAAGCGCACCGGTGACGGCCAGATTCGTCGCCTCACAGGGCGTTTACTGTTCCTTTGCCAATCATTTCGCCTGGTCGTCGAGCCGCTGGCTAGGGACTCATAATCCGTTGGTCGCGGGTTCGAGCCCCGCCCGCCCCACTTCAGGCGTATGACCTCGGTTGATGCGTGACAGTTGTTTCGGCTGATCCGTGACACTCCCTGGATGAGGGAGTTGAGCGTGGCTGAGCGGCGGTATCAGGCTGTGATGGCGGTAGATGAAGCCCTCAACCACGCAACGGTCATCACCGAACTGATGTCCACGCTTGCCCACGTTCGACGGCAACGAAGACGAAATCCGTTCCCACTGAGCATCATCAAAGAATCGGTGTAGAGCAGGCGTCACCACCACCCAGCATCCCGCCACATCGAACCCACCTACAAGAGACACGCCCTGGGAGTTGGCTCGTTGCATGGACCGACCGTTCCGGGCGGCTGCTCCTACCAACGCCGTGTACACGAAAATCGGCAGACGCGTCAACGAGTGAATCTTGATGAGGCGGCGATTGACATGGCGACGCATGGCGTGTACGAATCATACGTTAGTGTGATATGCGTAACGAACTAGGGGGGGAATCTTGCACTTCACGGTGAAAGGCAGGACTGCACCAGGAAAGTGCGCACTTGAATCGGAGATCTGACCATGCAGGTAGGTACGGTCAGCCCCGCAGTTGAGGTCTCGGGTCAATCGTCGCCGACGCGTGGGAAGTCTCCGAAGACAAGGGGGGTGGCGGCCCTGGCTCCGGTGGTGCGCCGAGGCATCTTGCACGTGGGCTCGATCCCCGGCCGCAGCGCGGCTACGACCGGTCGTGGTGTGCAGTTGTTCACCGATGTCATCCGGTTTGCGGTAGGCGATGCCATCTCCCTGAGGCTGCCCATCGGCGAATTGTTGCTGCAGGCATGGACATTGCTCAAGGTGACCGCGACTCCAGCGTTGCTGATGGCTATTCCATTTGGTGCGATGGTGACGGTCGTGACATCGGGTCTGGTCAATCAAGTGGGGGCGACTTCGCTGCTCGGCGCAGCGGGTGGGGTGGGCGTGGTTCGGCAGGGGGCTCCGATCACTGCGGGGCTGTTGATGGGCGGCGCAGCGGCTTCGGCCATCGCCTCGGATTTTGGGGCGCGCGCGATTCGCGAGGAACTCGATGCCATGCGGGTGATGGGGGTTGATCCGGTTCGCCGTTTGGTAGTGCCGCGTTTTCTGGCGTTGCTATTGATCTCTCCGATTCTGTGCGTCCTAATCGTGGCCGCGGGCACTGCGGCCGCATTCATCATGGCGGTAACGGCCAGTGGAGTGCCGACTGGAAGTTTCTGGGCCTCATTTGGGACGTTCGCAAAAGTCGTGGACGTCTGGTTTGCTATCGGTAAGACTCTCATATTTGCTGCGATTGTGGCGATAGTTTCATCGCTTCGCGGAATGGAGGCGAAGGGTGGTCCACGCGGCGTCGCCGACGCTGTGAATTCATCGGTCGTGCTCAATGTTATCGGCGTTGTTTTCGCGAACCTGGCGATAACGCAGCTTGAGACGATGTTTTTTCCGATGGAGGTGGCCTAGTGACTGCGAAGAGTCGCGCCGTACCCTCGATACTCCTCAGCGCGCGAATGATATCGGCGCGGCCCATCCGTGAATTCTTCCGCAGCGCCGGGCAGTGGACGGTGTTCATTGCTCAGACGTTATGGTCACTGCCGCTCACGGTCAGTAAGTACCGGCGCGAGACGTTGCAGCAAATGAACAGCCTCGCGTGGGGCCGAGGTTCTCTGATTGTGGACGGTGGCGTGGTGAGCGTGCTGCTACTTCTTGGCCTTGCGGTGGGTGCGTCGTTGGCTATTGAGTCATTTGCTGTCTTGAATATTATTGGGTTTGGGGCGTTGTCGGGAATTGTCGCCGGGGTCGGAGCCGTCCGAGTGATCGGACCGCTTGTCGGGGGCATCGCGTATGCGGCACAGACGGGGTGCCGGATGACCGCCGAGATTGGTTCCATGCGGATCGCCGACGAAATTGACGCCGTCGAGGTGATGGGCCTTCGGCCCATACCCTTCGTGGTGGGTACCCGGTTGGCGGGCGGATTGGTGTGTCTGGTTCCGGGATACCTTGTGACCATGGTGACCACATTCTTCGTGATGGACACTGTGATTCGAGTTTTTCATAATCAGCCGGGCGGCACATATAACCATTACTTTGTCGAGTTCCTGACGCCCACCGACCTCGCATATTCGGTGATCAAAGTCGTCGCTTACTGTATGGCAGTCACGGTGATCCATTGTTATTACGGATATTTTGCCAGTGGTGGACCGGTTGGTGTTGGTCAGGCATCGGGGCGCGCTGTGCGGGCCAGTCTCGTTGCGATTATGGTGATCGATTTCATGATGACTGTGGCGTTGTGGGGTCTCCAACCGGTGTTCGTGTTCAAGGGTTAGGTGTGCAGGCGTGCTGATACACGGTCCAGCAGATGCTGAGAGACGAGCGTTGACGATCATCGGGACAGTGATGGTGGTGTGCCTGAGTGTCGTCGGGCTGCTCGCCGCGTTTAATCCATTCGCGGGCCGCCCGTCTGACGTCATTTCGGTCGCGATCGACACGCAATATGTCGGCCAGGGCGTTAGCGCAGGTACGCCGATCGTCATGCATGGGGTCACCGTCGGGCAGGTCACGGCGGTCTCCAGTTTGCACGGCGGAGGCGTCCGGCTGGATGCCGACCTGCAGAAGGCGCCGGTCCGGGGTTTAACGGATGCCCTGGGTATTGATTTTCGGCCTGTCAACTATTTCGGTGTTACCGGTGTCAATCTCATCGCGGGTAGTGGTGGGCAACCGCTGCGCGACGGCATTCACCTCACCGCGGTACCGAAAGGAAATTTCACCCTGCAAGCGTTGCTGTCTCGCCTCGGTCAGGTATCCACCGGGGTGTTGACACCGCAACTTGTCCAGGTCATCGATCGTGCCACTCGCTACACCGACGCGCTGAATCCGCTCATCGAGACGGCATTTATCGCTGCCAACGCGGTTGCCCAGGTGCAAACCGTCAGCACGATGCGCCTGTTGACGAATGCGACGGGACTAAGCGTGGTGTTTCCTTCATTTGTCAATGCACTGGTCGATACCGGCTCAAATTTTCTTCACAATGACGAGAATTTCAGACATCACGGCAGTGCGGACGCAACCCCGGACGAATGGCAACACCGATATTTAGCGACCCTGCAGGTGGCCTCCGAGGGCGTCTTCAACGATGTGGGCAAGCTGGAGTCCAAGCATGTCGGTGATCTGCTGCAATTCGTCGGCGCGGTCAAGGACCTGACCGATGTGGTGCCGCCCCTGATCAGACCCGAAGGTTTTGCGCAGGAGTTGGCCGAACTGCGGTCACGATTCGAGAAAATGTACGCCGGCCCGCCCGGGCAGCGGGCGCTGCAAGTTCGGATAATGCTGGACAACCTTCCCGGTGTGGCAGCCCCGATTGATGCGATCGGGGGACCGTAATGAAACCCACAGCGGCGTTATGGCGGCTTGTGGTAAGCGGCATCGTCGAGGTCATTCTGTTGATCTTCATCGTCAACATTATCGAGCAGCCGGTTACCGGAGATCAACGTTCCTACACCGCGGAGTTCACCGATGCGTCCGGGTTGCATGTGGATGCTGACGTGCGTGTCCGCGGGGTAAGCGTGGGAAAAGTCCGGTCGATCCGACTGGAGCGAAAGCATGGCCAAAGCTTTGCTTCGGTCAATTTTATGCTTGTCCATAGATACGGTGTCGTCGCGGCGACCCGGCTTGCGATCAAATACCAGGCGCTGACCGGTTTACGGTATATCGATGTCGTGAACCCCGCGGAGGGATATTCGAGTGCCGAGCTCGTCACGCAGGTGCCCATCGCGATGACCCAGCCGTCCTACGACATCACCGCGTTATTCAATGGCCTTCAACCGGTGATAGCGACGCTAAGTCCCGAGGAGATCAACACGTTTACGACAAATGCGGAATCGTACTTATCCGGCGACGGTGGCGGCTTGGCGCCGATGCTGGAAAGCATCCATAAACTGACTGAGTTCGTATCAGACCGGCAGCAAGTGGTCGCAACGTTGATGCGTAATCTGTCACAAGTTGCTGAGTCCATAGGTGGGCATTCTAAAGACCTGGTCCAGATATTAGACTGGGCTAATCGACCGTTGGATGGGGCGCTCAAGGCGATCGATGAGTTCCGAAAGTCTCAGCTGTTCGGTCCGGATTTCACCGGTTCCGTGCTGCGGTTGTTGGCAAATACCGGATTCCCCGCTGTTTTCGGCGCGGCATCCCCTTTTCGCCTTCAACCGCCCCCCGTTACCCCACCGGAGCTGCCGAGCGACATTGATGCGGGGCTCGACCGTGCGTTCGCCAATGTCGATGACTATATTGATGCGTTCAAGTTCGTTCCGGTCATGTGGGGGAACATCCCAGAACCGCCGGAGGAGGGGACTCCGTTGCCATGCTCGCGGGGTCGTTTCGAGCTACCCGCGCCGATGGATATCTTCGTCAACGGGCAAAAGGTCGTGGTGTGTAACCGATGAAAGTGCTACATAGCCCAACGTTTTGGGGTGTCAGTGCGCTGGCCTTAGCGACGGTGGTGGCGCTGGTAGCGGGCTGGCTGTATATCAGCCCGCCCGCCCAGAAAACCGTCACGTTCTACACCGAAGATGCGGCGTCGGCCCGCCCCGGAGACCAGGTACGCATCGCCGGTATCACCGTGGGAAAGGTCAAAGACCTTGCCCTGGAACACAACCGGGTGCGGGTGCGCACGCTAGTCGACGACGACGCCTTTGTCGGGGACCGATCGCAGATCGAAGTCCGCATGCTCACGGTGGTCGGTGGCTACTACGTGAACATCGTCTCGCTTGGTGATACCCCGCTGGGCAACAAGCCGATTCCGGTCGAACGCGTGACGATGCCCTACAACCTGATGCGCACCCTGGCTGACGCGACGAAAATCACCGACAACGTGAACGCAAAGCCGCTGCATCAGTCGCTGGACGAAGTGCAGCGCGGGCTCGCCGGCAACAATGTGGAGTCACTGTCCGCAATCATTGACGCCGGCAATAGTCTCATGTCCACCGTCGACAAACAACGTGGACAAATCACCGCTATCCTCAACCTCTCCGATGAGTACATCCGATCGCTCAGCGATTTCAGTGACGGGCTCAAACAACTAGTCCGGAAAATCGCGATCGTCGAACAAACCCTCATTATTTACGGCGAGGGGTTTGGTAGTGCGATTAAAGGCATGGGGGACATCCTCGATGCGCTGGCGCCGGTTGGCTACTTTTACCAGAATCATCGGGACGAATTTCTGGAAAAGGTCCGCTACACCCAAGAAAAAGCCCGGTATTGGTCAGAACGCAGCGGGGTGATTATCCGGGCAATACGCCTGGTGCGCAGAAAGATCGAACGGGTCCTGGATGCGCAAAACGCGCCGCCAGAACTGCTGGCCACCGACTTGTGTATGCCAATCCCCGGAACTCCGTGCTAATGGCCGCGTTACGTTCACACCGCGTGTACCGGGTGCCGGCGATCGCCGTGATCGCCGCGGCGGTGGCCACCGCCAGCGGTTCGTGCACGTCACCGCGGGGCAGTTCGCATGCCGACTATTGCGCGATCATGCCCGACAGCGTCGGGCTGTATGCCGGCAACCCGGTCACCCAAATGGGCTATCCCATCGGCACCGTCAAAGCCATCAGCCCCAGTGCACGCGACGTCCGAATCGATTTCACGGTGACCGAGCAGCGCCGGCTGCCGCGCGACGTCAAGGCCATCATCAGGTCGACATCCATCCTGGCTGACCGCTCGCTTGAACTCGTCGGCAACTACGAGTCGGGACCCCAACTGCTCGCCGGCGGATGCATCCCGCTCAACCGCTCCTCGACCCCGAAGAGCCTGTCCGAGGTGATCGGATCGGCGACCAGGTTCATCAACTCGGTCAACCCGAACGGGTCGACGAACATCGGCGATGTGATCCACGGTCTCGATCAGGCGACCCACAACCAGGGCGCCGGGATCAATCAGCTGTTGAGAACGTCCTCGGCGGTACTCGATAGCCCTGATCAAGCGATCAATGACATCGGGGCCATCATCACCAACCTGGCGCAGCTGACCGAAGTGCTCAAGGACATCAGGGGACCGTTGAAGGCGATCTTGTACAACGCGCGGCAGACCACGCCAGAGGTGGACGCCGCCGCCCAGGCCGGCCAACGGCTGGTGGAAGGCACCACCTGGGCGGCCCCCCTGGTCGCGGATCTGGAAGACAACCTGGGCCAAGAGATCCAATTCACCCTCGACTCGGTGGGGGTCGCACTCAGGAAGTTCAGCGAACACGCCCCTCGCCTGTCGAACCTGTTGAACCCGGTGCCCTGGTGGATCAACACGCTGGCCAACCACTACAACAACCGGAATTTCTTCCCGATCCGCTACAGGCCCCCCCTGTATCGCATCCATACCCCCGATGGCGTTGCGCTGTGCAACATCATGAACGCCTCGATGCCGGGCAGCTGTGCAAACGTGCAGGGGCAGCCCTACGCGGTGGACGTCGCACTGCTGCAGTACGTCCTGACCCAGGCGGCGAAACGATGAACCCCCGCAGGTGGCAGGCCGTGCTGATCGCGATTGCCTTCACGGTGTCATCGTGCGCATCGCTCAACGTCAACGCGCTTCCCCAGCCCGGCAACTCCTACAGCAATGGCTACAACATCATCATCGAGTTCGACGATGTGCTCAACTTGCCCGAACGCGCCAAGGTGGTGCTGGACGGCACCACCGTCGGCGTCGTCACCAAGATGGACGTTACGAGCCGGCGCGTCGATGTCACCGCGCGGATCGACTCCAGTGTGGTGGTGCCGTCCAACATCCATGCGGTATTACAGCAAGCCACGGTGCTCGGCGACATCTATGTAGCCCTCGAGCGCCCCCAACCCGACCAGCCGGCCGCGCCCGCCTTGGCTGCGGGCGCCAGGATCCCGCTTGCGGATACCACCTCACCACCACCCTTGGAGGACACCATCGCCCATCTGGCGGATTTCGTGTCCAGCGGGTCCATTCAACGCATCCAGAACACACTTGTCGGCATCAATCGCGTGACCCCGCAAGGGGATACGGCACGCAAGATCGCTTCACAAGTGGCCGTCGACCTTTCCGACCTCTCCAAGGGCATCGACACCGTCGACCAGTGGCTGCAAGGGGTGTCCGGAACCGGGCAGGTCGCGTTCAACCGAATCCCGGCGTTTCAGGACTGGTTCACACCCAAGAGCATGGAGGGCTTCAATCGCCAGACGGTCGCCGCGTCCTACGTGGGGACTCTGCTGCCCTCGGTGGGTAGTGTCTATTCGAACGGTTACTGGCTGGTGCCGTTATTAAATTCACTGGCAGACGCCCTCGGCGCGATGCGGCGCGACAAACACGCATTTGAAGCTGAGCTGCCCGCATGGCGGCGGTTATTTTACGATTATTTCCTTCCCGAAGATAAATATCCGGCGATGAACATCACCTCAATAGTCGGGCCTGACGGTAGGGAATTGTCGGGCAACGTGCAAGACGTCCTGCGGATGATTGGGGCGACACCATGAGGCTACGAGACGTGCTGTCGTTTCTGACCTTCGGGCTGATGATTGCGTTTGCAATCGGCTACATCGGCTCGTTGGGCGTACGGGTGGGGCTGCCGTCTCACCGCACCGATGTTTCGATGGACGTCGCCGACGTTAATGGCCTGGTGGTCGGGTCAAATGTTTTGCTGCGCGGTGTGCCCGTGGGCAAGGTCAGCAATATTCGATCGTCGGTCGACCGGGCAACTGTTAACTTCTACTTCGATGATCGATTCCACGTCCCCGTGGACAGCGACGTCCGTCTGGAGAATCTCTCTGCGCTCGGCGAATCCTATATTGAACTGGTGCCGCGCAGTCAGCGCGGACCGATGCTACGCAACGGCCAGCGCATCGCAACGGAATCCGTGACACAGCCAGCATCGATCTCTGAACTGGCGACCAGCGTCGTGCGGGTCCTCAACCAGCTGGACCCCGGCGCGCTCGATCGTGTCACCCACGAAGCCGACACTGCGCTGCCCCCGCCGGATGATGTGTTGCCCAAACTGTCACGCACCAGCAGACTGTTGCGCAACACCGCCGCCGACATGCACGGTCGCGGGCGTGAACTACTTGACAACTTCCAGATCCTGCTGGGAAACGCCGGCTGGCTTGGGCCTCTGCTCGCTGACCTCACACCGATGGTCAACAGCCTCAACCCGCACCTGCGATCACTGTTTAGCTCCTTTCCGGCCGCCGTCGATCTGGGCGCCCCGGAGATGTATTACAAACTCGATGCTTTCCTCGCCCGAATTCAGAAGCTCTTAGACAACAATGGAGGCGACTTTAAGGTGTTGGGCGAAGCGTTTCGCCCGCACATTCAAGGGATCGCTGGCGCGTTGCTGAACTTCGACACCGGCCAGATTCTGGCCAATGTGTTGGACGGGCTGCCGAAGGACGGCGCAATCACACTGCACGTCAGCCTGCCCGAGCATTAGAGAGCTAAAGCGCCACGGACGTTACCGACTTGAAAATACCTGACCGCGAATTGAAGAAGGTGTTCGATGACTGTTAAAGAATCAGCCCTCAACGAATCAGAGGTGGCCGAGACGGATTCAGCTGACTCGAAGATCGACGATGTCGCCGAGACCGATTCGGCCGAGTCGACGATCAAGGATGTGGGCGACAGCGATCCAACCGAGTCGGCGATCGAGAACGCAAGCGACGGCGATCCAAGTGAGGAGGCGGCCCCCAAGACGCCTCGCGGCAAGAAGTCGGCGCGGCGATTGCGGCTGTCGATCTCGCTTCCTAGCTTGGTGATCGCTGCGGTGATCACCGCACTCGTCGCCGCTGTCGGTGTCTTCGCGTGGCTATATGTTGGCGCCCAGCACAAACTCGACGCCCAGTCCCGTCAATCCGACAACAATGCCCACGCTGAAAGGCTCGCGATGGACTATGCGGTGCACGCGGCGGAGATTAATTTCGGAGACCTCAATGCGTGGAAGGTGAAGCTCGTCGCGGGAACCAGCCCAGCACTGAAGGAAAAGCTGACCAAGGCGGGCGAGGAAATGGAACAGATCCTCGTGCCCCTGCAATGGAGTTCCACAGCGCGTCCGCTGGTGGCTAAGGTTCGTTCGGACACCGGCGGGGCCTATGTCGTCGACTGTTTTGTCAGCGTACTCACCAAAACCGTTCAGGCGCCCAGTCCGCTGCAGTCCACAGCCACTTACAGCATCACCATCGATAGCAACAAAAACTGGGAAATCAGCGATGTCGGCGGGATTGGTGCAGTGGTCGAGCAGAAGTAATAGCGCCAAGCTACGTGAAAGAGATTCGGATGCCCAAGAGCGGCGCCGGTGCCCGCGCAAAGTCCGCGGTCGGCTGGCGAACAAGAATCGCGAGGCTGACCGACCGCGCCAGGGCACAAAAACCTCACCGGGCGCGCATGATCGGCGCTTGCGCGTTACTGGTATGGGCCAGCGGCACGGTGGCGCTCGGGCCGGTGTCCCATGCCGACCCGTATGAGCTGATTCCCGATAGCGACATCATCCGGCCGTTGCCGCCGATCGCGCCGGGCCCGTCGAACTGGGTGCCGAAGTTTCCTTTTCCGTACGACCAAACCCGGGGAAGTGTCACCGCTGCGGATATCACTGCCGAACGGGAGATGTGTCAGTGGTTCAACGCTCAGTACGAGGTGCTCAGACGCCAGATCGACAGGTTGCAATTCAATCGCATCACCCCCGATGGGCCGGGCGTCATCATAGGCGCGGCCAGCGACTGGGACTACAGCTTTGGCCCGATTCAGCAGCAAGTCGACATTGTCACCGCAAACATTGACCAAGCCGAAGATTTCCTCGCCCCGCGCGCCCAGGCCCTCACGCAGAGTCAAGATTACTTGGGAGACAGCTACTTTCCGCTGTATGAGGGTAAGAGCTTCTATTTGCTGTGGCAGGAGCAAGCCAATATCAGCGCCGGCATCAAGGCCCATCAGCCCGATTGGTTCACCGGGCCGTCTGTCCAACGTGCCAAACGTTGGGGCACCAGGATCCACCGCTCCCACGTGTGCGACTGAGCGACTCCCCTTTCCGGGACGACCGTTCGCGAGGACAACAGTTCCGCGCTTTCGGCCACAAAGGATCAAGAAATGCGTATCAAGCCGGTGAGCCGGGGCCGGCCCATCGACGAGCGCGACCGCGCATCTGACGGTGGTTGCCGCACCGCGTTGGTGACGGGCGCGTTGAGTGGTATCGGCCGCTGCATGGCTGAGCTCCTCGCGGCCAAAGGGTTCGACGTGCATCGATTCCTGCCGGCATGGTGGATCGCGGCTGGGGCCGCATCGCCAATATCGGATCTTTGGCGAGCCTTTTGGTTGCAACGCCCTCAGAAACTACCTACAGCGGGATTAAGGCCCTCGTGTTGCGCTTCAGCGAGACCATCGACGCGGAATTTCGCGACGCCGGTATCCGGTGTACTGTCAGTCTTCCCGGCGCCACAGAACCGAAATCTTCAGTGAGGCAGATGGATTGGGTGGTTTCAAACAAGATCGAGTTCTCGGCGCACTAATGATGAGTCCGGTCGCAGTCGCACGTCAGGGATACGACGCGGTGATGTCGGGGCGTCCGATGATCATTCATGGTGCTCATCACAAAGTGATGGCGGCAGCCCTGCAGCATGCACCGCTACCGGTGGGCCGTCGTCTGGCCCCGATCATCATGGCGCGCAGCTGATCTCGTGATGTCTGACTAGACGACAATGCCGACGACGAGGGAGCAGCCAGCCGGTCAACTCGGCGGGGACACATGCCGCCGAGCCTTGGCTGGGCCGACCTATCGGCCATCGGCAGTGGCACAAGTGGCCGCCTTGGCGGGCATGCACCGCGGTCCTCTATGTCATTAGGCATCAACCATGCCATATGTGGGCGCGTAGCCGTGATGAGATGCAGCAAGCGTCGGCAGCGATCACGATTGAAAGGATGTACTGCCATAGCATGCCGCGTTACCAACGTCGAGCGTGTTTTGGCATCGAAGGAGTTTGCCGATATAGACGCGGACCGTGACCCATTTGCCTGTCCGCCAGACCGGGGCGGCGATGCTGCTCCGCCAGTCGGCGCGAATTTCGGCGCCGTCGGTTCCCAAACTGCGCGGATTAGCGACCGTCACATCGGTCCTCCACGGCAGCGGAACATGCTCGATTCGCTGCCGTGTGGACCCGTCGAAAAATTCAATTCCGTCCGCAACACCGACGGAATCAGAAACCACTTCATAGGTCACAGTGCTGTCACCCTCATCAGCACGCGCGGGCGCAGCAGGCATGACAACACAAATCCCCGGAATTAGCGCAACCCTGATGAACGCGTTACGCATCACGTACCCCCTGCAACGTCATCACCGTCGACCCTATGGGACAAACCACCCGCAACAACTCGCCGGTTTGTCGAAAAGTGTGTCATCGCCACATTCATTGCCAGCAGGCCCTTCTAGGGCCCAGCCAATACCACCGACACCAAGTGATATCCGGTGGTGTCGTTTCGCCGCAGACTGAGTCCGAAGTCTGTGTAGGAGCAATCAGGAAGGGCGGCATAGCCTTCCAGTACCGCCCCCTGAATCGCATCAGCATCGTTTTGGGCGGCACCAGAAAGCAGGTAAGCCTTGGTGCCGCTGTACCCAAGAGTCTTGAGCCCTTCGAGTGGGTCAAGGACCGGGACTCGCGTTGCCGCGTGATTGAGATAGTCGTCAGTCGATCGATTGATGATTTGGGCTACTTGCTCGACTACGGCGTTGGACCGCAGCGATCCGCACGACGTCCCGCTACGGGCCGAGGCCACGGCGTCCCTGACGTTGGCCTCAGGATCGGCGACAGCCGACGGCGCCAGCACCAGGCTGGCAGCCAGCACGGGCACGATCAGTAGCGTTGCGATCCACCGACCGCCTCTTCGGCATGCCGGAAACGGTGTGTGACAGACCGAGGCGACACCTGACCGCCTCTGCGGGCGCACGTGGTCCGCAATGGCTTGCATGCTCATCGGTTCCTCTCGATACCCGCGAGCCACCGCGAATGCATTGTGCGCCAGGTGATGACAATGACGACGCGACTTCAATGACTGCAGGTAACCATGCAAACGCAAGTGCCCTGTTGTCGACGGCGTACGACGCGATATCCGCCAGCTGTAGCTCGTTTCTACAACGCAAAAATATGGTATAGATCACGTGGAGCGCAAGTTCTCGTAGGAAGATGACGCCCGTGGCTTCGGTGCATGTTTCAGGACGGAAACCCGCGATCGAGGCTTCCCTCGATCCTCAGGTCGACGTGTTCGGTGGGTTATCGGCGTCGTCGTTTTCCACGCCTGTAAGGGCGGAGGGGTGGGGATGACCGTTATCAGGGGCGCGGTGGTCGATGTCGTGTACTCCGCCGACCGTCTCGATTGTTTTCAGCCCGGGTCGGCCCTGGTGCGCTCTCGGGTGGCCGCGGTGACGGTTTGTCCGAGATGACGCATGAGCACTAGACGCGTGAGGCCATGTCACGACGGCGACGGCGTGTTGCCCGTTAGCTTGCGCCAGGTGAGAGCCGCCCGGGACCATTGGCGGGAGTCGATCGGCCGCGTGGCATCGTGGCGAGTTTTGGCTCACGGTGGGGTGTCTCACGTTAGTGATGGCGACATGTCGCTGTGGTCGCGGCGGCTGGTGGCGATCGGGTTGGCGATGGCAATGGCGTTCGTCAGCGCGACTCCGGGACGCGCAGACCCCCCCGGTGATGCGGCGGCCAACCCATTTCCGGAGATGGCGAGCATCACGGCGTGGTACACCGAACTGCCCCCAGATCAATTCTTGAGTCCTGACCATTCCAGTCTCTGGTTCTTGACACCCACAGGACTCACCTGCGGCATCTGGTTTTGGGGAGGCTTCGGCTGCACCGGGGATGTCCCCGGTGCACCCCCAGGGGACACTCACATCGCGTGGTTCAACGGAAACCGGGCAGTGCACCATGGCTGGACCGCGGCCATCCAGTTCCCTGATGGACATGCCGACCAGACGCTGCCGCCGCGCAGCTATGTGACCTACAACGCAACGACCTGCGCGATCACCCCGGACAGCAACACCTACTGCGGGCATGGCGAGTTCAAGTTCTTGATCACGCCGCAGGGAACCTGGTTCAAAGCCTGGGATGACAGGCGATCCTATGTCTGCAATGCCTATCACTCCTGTCCTCCCGGCTGAACCGCGCCGACCAGCTGTAGCAGGTCACCAACGTGGTGACCTCCTACAGCTAGCTACCGGCGGTGCCAGTCCGGGGGAGGTGGGAACATGACCGCTGCTGATGGGGCTGATGGTGGGCGCGCTCGACGCGGTCACGTCGAGGGATTCGGGTAGCGTTCGGCCATGGCGCGCCGCCCCAGACAGCACCTTGATGATGTTGACCACCAGCTGTGCCGAGCGCTGATGGCCGAGCCTCGCAGCAGTGTGCGCGATCTTGCGGCCCAGGCAGGTGTCACCAACGAGACGGTGACCTCGCGACTGCGGCGATTGCGTGAATCCAACGTGTTGGCCCTGACGGTGGTGGTCGATTCGGAGACCGCGGGGTATAGGGCGGGCGCGGTGGTGCGCATCAAAGCCCCGCAGCCGGCCGCGGCGTTACTCAAGGAGCGGTTCGCCGCGTGCGGGGTTGCCCAGTTTGTTGCCGCGGCGATGGGTGTGTGCGATCTCGTGGTGTCGATTTTGGGCGTCGACCTCGCCGACCTGCGTACCACGCTGCGCTCGGCCACACGCGGTGTCGACAATGCGCGGGTTGTTGGGGTCGACGTCGTGACCGGCGTCTTGGCCTACGACGTCAACGCCTTGACTCTGCCGATTCGGCCCTGGTCGCCGCGCGCGCTGCCAGCGCCGGATCCACCACTCGACGAGCTCGACTGTGCACTGATCGAACAGCTCGCCATGGCCGGGCATGAATCGAATCGAGAAATTGCGCGGCGGTTGGAGGTCAGTGACGCTACGGTGCGGTCCCGAATCCGGCGGCTGGAAGACGGTGGACTGGTGCGGCTTGTCGCCGGGGTCGATCCGGTTGCTGCCGGGGAGCGGCGGCTATTCGCCATGGTGTTTGTCTCGCTGGACGACGAATCGGCGATCGCGGCGCTAATGCAGCGTGCGACGGTAATGACCGGCGTCACCACTATCGGAGCCGCCGATCTGGTGTTGCAGATCGGCGGCCGCTCGGTGCACGAGGTCAGCGGCTTCGTCGCGGAGCTGGCCGGTGTCGCCGGGATCCGCGACATCGCAGTCGCCTACCTGACCGACGTCGTGCTGCACCACAACCACCTGGCCCGGTTCGCGTCGTCACATCGGCCCGCGCGGCAGCGCGACCAGTTCTGTTACACACCGGCTGCCGCGACGAACAAACGACGCGCCGCGCCGTAATCGGCTTTGCCGGATGGGCTGCGTGGGACCACGTCAACCCGGCAGATTTTGCGGGGTGCCTTAAACCCCGACAGGCGCTGGCGCACCGCCGCGACGATGTCTTCGTCGGATACTTCGCCTGCGTGGGGAGCCAATTGGACGAGGGCGACCACCCGTTGGCCCAGTGTTTCGTCGTCGACACCGAAAACGAGACTGTCGGCCACGCCGGGGTGGGTCTTGAGTGCCTGTTCGACTTCTTCGGGGTAGACCTTCTCGCCGCCGGTGTTGATGCAATGGTTGCCTCGGCCGAGTAGTCGCACGGATCCGTCCGGTTCGACGGTGGCCATATCGCCGGGAAATGAGTATCGGGCACCATCAATCACGCGGAAGGTGCGTTGGCTGCGTTCAGGATCCTTGTAGTAGCCGCGCGGGACCATAATTCCGGTGAGGGCCACGGTGCCGATCTCGCCAGAACCGGGCATCACTTCAGTGCCATCGTCACGCAATACTTTGACCCCTGGGCTGGGGTTGAATCGTGCTGTCGTTGGATTCTGGCCTCTGCGGACGTATTTGGCACCCATCGCACCCTCGCTTGACCCGAGCAGGTCGGCCAGCGTCACGCGTGGCATGTGTTGCAGCAGTCGACTTTTGAGGTGGTCGGACAGCATTGCTCCACTTGAGGCAAGGATTTCCAGACTGCTGAGATCGGCCTGCAAGCCACGGGAGGCGCCGCGGTCTAGTGCCTCGACGATGGGGCGGGCAAACGCATCGCCGACAATGACGGCTACCGCTACTGCGTGGCGGGTCACGGTGCGCACGAAGGCATCGCCGTCGAAGCTGCGGTTGGTGGCCAGGACGACCGGGGCCCCAAACAAGTGCGGGGTGATCGCGCCAATCCACATGCCTGCGCCGTGCATGAGTGGCGGGCAAGCGAAAGTGGCTAACGCCTGGCGCTGCTCGTGGGTCGCGACGGCGCCAGCAACGGCCTGGGCGGGATCGGTGACCGGCTCGCCGTGAGTCCTTCGCCGGTAGATGTTGGATCCGGAGTACAAGAAGGCCCGCGTGACATCGCCGATGTCGTACATCACTCCTTTGGGCAGGCCGGTCGTGCCGCCGGTGTAGAGCATGTAGAGATCATCTTCACCGCGGTCGATGACGGGTTGAGCTGCGGCGTCGGCGAGTGCCACGGTGTAGCCCAGCGCGCCCTGCACGACCGGGGCGACACGTTGGTGCGCATTGTCATCGACTTCGAGGAGCAGACGCAGTTTAGGGAGGCGACCGAGCACCTGTTGGACCCGGTCGGCCAGGCTGGCATGGTAGACCAGCGCTTGCGCGTCGGCGTTGTCGAGCACGTGCGCCAACTCATCGCCCAAGTAGCGGTAGTTGACATTAATCGGCACCGCACGGGCCTTGAATGCCCCGAACTGGGCCTCCAGGTACTCCGGGCAGTTATACAGCAAGAGCCCGACCTTGGCGTCGCGACCTAGTCCATACGCAGACAGCAGCCCCGCGAATTGCGCAGCGTGCTGCTCGTACTCTTTCCAGCTGAGCCTGCGGTCGCCGTGGATTACCGCGGTCGCGTTCGGCAGCGCCTGCGCCATCGACTCCCAGATGTCGGCGAGATGCATCCGCACAGCGTCCTCCAGTCGTGGTCATCGGGGGCTGGCGGCTCCATGGCAACACAAACCCGCCGCGAGTGTGCAAAGTCGTGTTTTATACTAGATAAATCCGCTAAATGCGTCTACTGTGGCGCCAATGCGTCGCGATATATGCCAAACGACGGCTGATTGTTGGCCGCTTTTTCGCGCTCCCGAAAGCGTTCGTGCCGCGGGGGTCGCGGCGTGTCGCACGTCGTGACGGGCGCGGCGGGCGGTTCGGGCTCGCTCGACGCGCAGCCTCCCCGGATTGGCTCGGTCCCGTCGGTCGCCGATGGCTTACGCCTGGCGGTCCGTTTGGCTCCCATGGTTGCCGCCACGATGTTCGATCGCGTGCAGTGGTGGCCGGTGAGCAGGACGTCGCAGGTTCCTGGGCGCCTCGAGCACATCACGCCGAGATGGGTTTCTGGGGTGCTTCGGCCGCACTTGGCTGGTGCCAGGGTCGTGCTGGTGTCGGTGGAGCGCCATTCGGCGGGAACGTCGGTGCGCGCCCGACTTCGCCTGCGGTACAGCTCCATCAACAACACCGGGCACCTGCCCGCCACCGTGTTTGTCAAGAGCACCCCGACCCTGGTGACCAGGATCGGCAACGGGCTAACGGGAACCGCGCCGGCCGAAGCGGGGTTCTACAACGAGCTGCGCCACCTCTTTGACCTTGAAGCACCGTACGGTTATTACAGTGCTAGCGAGCCGCGTTCGGGCCGCGCGGTCCATCTGCTTGAAGATTTGGTGGCGACCCGCCAGGCGACGTTTTGTGAACCGACCACGGTAATCTCGCGCCAGCAGGCGGAACTGGTCGTCGACCAGCTGGCCCGCCTTCACGCGCGGGCCGTCACGCTCGATCTCTCCGACGCGTGCAAGCCGCGGTGGCTTCGCAGCTATCCGCATTGGTGGGCCGTCACCGGTTCGATCTCGTCCATCCGTCGCTACCATCTGCGCGGCCAGCGCCGCGCCGACGACGAAGGCCTGACACCGCCGAGCCTCGTCGGGCGCGGTGAGCAGTTGTGGCGCAGTTTCGAAGCCTCAGTCCACGCTCACCGCGGGTTGCCTCGCACCCTCATCCACGGTGACCCTCATCTAGGGAACTGGTACGTCACGGGGGCGGGTCGGATGGGATTGTGTGACTGGCAGTGCATTTCGGCCGGGCATTGGTCGCGCGATCTGTCCTACGCATTAGCCTCGGCGCTGAGCATCGATCAGCGGCGGGACTGGGAGCATGCGTTGCTGGATCGCTATCTCGATCGGCTGGCCAGCGAAGGTGGACTGGCCCTGCCTCGCGCGCAGGCCTGGACTCTGTACCGCCAGCAGCTAGTCGGCGCGTTGGCCATGTGGACGACGACGCTCTACCCGCCGCGCTTCTTACCCGCGATGCAGCCGAAATCGACCTCCGCGGAGATGCTGCGTCGCATTCTGACCGCCATCGATGATCACGACGCACTCGACGTGCCCTGAAAGAGAACCGGCCGACAGCCCACCTGAGCGCCAGCCGGTACGGCCCCAGTCCAACCTTGATGTCTTCGCATAATCCCGTCTTTCTGGCACCAAGAACGGGCTCTGCGTAGCAATATCAGCTTGTTGCTAATCAAAATGCGCTCTATGCTGCCGGTGGGCGGCAAGATTCACGATTCTGTAGACGAGTGAGTCGGTGTTGCTGCGGTGATGCAGCCGGACCAGTCAGCGCCCGGCAACTCGATGAGGAGTGCACGCTCATGTGGATTACGGCGGCGGTGCTGCGGGCCCGCGACGCTCCCTACCGCATCGAGGACGTCCAGCTGCGAGACCCGGGCCCAGATGAGGTCCGAGTACGGGTAGTGGCCGTGGGCATGTGCCACACCGACGTGTTACCGCGGATGAGCGGTTTCCTGGCGTCACCTCCGATCATCACTGGTCACGAGGCCTCCGGCGTCATCGCCGCGGTCGGCGAGACTGTTACCAACCTCATCGCGGGTGACCACGTGGTGATTTCCTTCGATGCGTGCCGAGCCTGTTCGAACTGCCAGGCGGGGGCATCCGGCGTACTGCGAGTCGTTTGTCATCCGCAACCTCACCGGAGTCGGCGTCGAGGGCAGCGGCACTGTTCGCGACGCCGCCGGCACGCCCATCGCGTCGCGCTGGTTCGGTCAGTCGTCATTTGCCAGCCATGTGATCGCCGCGGCCCGCAACGTTGTCAAGGTGGATCCGACGATTCCGCTGGAGTTGCTCGGTCCGCTCGGGTGCGGCGTGCTGACCGGGGCCGGGTCGATTCTGGTCGCCCTGGGCGTTGACCGCGGTGACAGCGTGGTGGTGTTCGGCGCGGGAAGTGTGGGCCTGTCGGCGGTGATGGCGGCCCACGTCGCCGGTGCAGCGACGGTCGTGGCGGTGGACCGCAATCGCGCCCGGCTGCAACCTGCCGCCGAACTCGGCGCAACGCATACCTTCGACGCCAACGCGCCGGACCTGGAATCGCAGCTCATCAAAGTTACCGGTGGCGGCCCTCGGTACGCGTTGGACACCACCGGCGTGCCCTCGGTCATCGAGACCGCCATTCGTGTCCTGCTTCCCAGCGGCACCTGTGGACTCGTCGGCGCCAAACAAGGCGATGTGGTGTTGGACCCCAACACATTGGCCTTCGGTCGCACCGATGACCGGGATCCTGGAGGGCGATGCGACACCCGAAGTGCTGATTTCCCAGCTGATCCAGCTGTGGCGTCAGGGTCGATTCCCTTTCGACAAATTGATCACGACCTTCCCGCTGCAAAACATCAACGAGGCCGAACGTGCCAGCATCGCCGGCGCGGTCGTCAAACCGGTTCTCGTTCTGTGAATCGTGGGGTATTTCCACCACATTCGAAAGGAAGACAACGATGCAATATCGGCACACCACGCTCTACATAGACGGGCAGTGGCGCAAACCGGTTGGGGGAGAAACGATTCCCGTTATCTCCCCAACCACGGAGCAGCAGATCGGCGTCGTCCCAAGAGCTGCCATCGCCGATGTTGACACCGCGGTCGGTGCGGCGCGGCGAGCACTGCGTTCGCCCGAGTGGTCGACGATCGGGGCCGAGGGCCGCTCCAAAATCTTGTTGCAGTTGGCGGATCAGTTGGAGACCAACACGACTGAACGTGCCGCGCTGACCAGCATCCAAAACGGTATGCCCATTACGCTCGCCGGGTTTGCCGAGGGCTACGCGCCCGTGGTGATGCTGCGTTACTACGCCGCGTTGGCCGCCGAGCTGCGAGCCGAAGAGCGGCGCCCGCGTATCGGAGGTGGCGGCCAGACGATCGTGCGGCGCGAACCAGTCGGCGTGGTGGCGGCCATCGTCCCGTGGAACTATCCCCAGGGGCTCACGATGTTCAAACTGGCGCCCGCCCTTGCCGCGGGATGCACGGTGGTCCTCAAACCGGCGCCAGAGACCACGTTGGACGCCTTGGAGCTGGCGGCGTGCGCCGAACGGGCCGGCCTGCCGTCCGGTGTCCTCAACGTGGTCACCGGAGGCGCCGACATCGGCAAATACCTGGTGTCGCATCCCGGTGTGCACAAGGTGGCGTTCACCGGCTCGACGGCCGCCGGTCGCTCCATCGGCGAAGTCTGCGGGCGGCTGTTGCGCCCGGTGACCCTAGAGCTTGGCGGCAAATCGGCGGCGATCGTGCTCGATGACGCTGATCTCGCATCCACCGTCACCGGCCTGGCGACCGCTTCGCTGCTCAACAACGGTCAAACCTGTTACCTGTCAACCAGAATCCTGGTGCCACGATCGCGCCACGACGAGGTGCTCGAGGCCCTGGCCGCCATGGCATCGACGTTGGCGGTCGGTGATCCTCTTGACCCGAGCACCCATGTGGGGCCACTGGTCTCACACCGCCAGCGGGAGCGTGTGGAGTCCTACATCGAGATGGGCAAAACCAGCGGGGCGACCCTGGCCGCCGGCGGAAGCCGATCCGATCGGGAAACGGGCTGGTTTGTGCAGCCGACCGTTTTCGGCGGTGTTGATAACGCGAACCGTGTCGCTCGCGAGGAAATCTTCGGCCCCGTGCTGGCCGTCATCCCCTACAACGACGTCGACGACGCCGTGTCCATCGCCAACGACTCCGAATACGGACTCGGCGGCACCATCTGGACCTCCGATACCGACAAGGGCCTCGACATCGCGCGCCGCGTCGAAACGGGCAGCGTCGGAGTCAACTTCTACGAGCTCGACCTCGGCGCACCCTTCGGAGGCGTCAAGGCCAGCGGTCTAGGGCGCGAACTGGGACCCGAAGGTCTCGCGGCCTACTACCAACTCAAATCGATCTACCTTCGGTGAATGCCGCGACCGTCCAACGTGTATCAGTCAGAAAGTTCTCGACCCCGCCAAGGTTTGGCGTTTAGAGGCCCGCACGCACCGCGGCCTCGCTCGAGGAAGTTGGCCGAGATGTCGTGACTGCGACACTCTCGCCTCACCCCCGGGGCCAAGCTCACCGGTGAGCAGGCCGGTCCGGGGGGCTCTGCCGCCGGGCCCGCACAGCGGCTCGCAGTGCAACGAACAGAAAGGACGACCGTGGATTTCCCACTGCCCGAACACCTTCCAGGCTTGCTCGCGCAAATGGATGACTTCATCGAAACCCAGATCAAGCCGCTGGAACGCGAGGATATCCAATACTTTGACCGTCGTTGCCTCCAATCGTCACCACGTGCACTGAGTGGGCTGGATCAACGTCGATCTCGGACAACCGGACTGCCGTGCTGGGACAACGGGATCCAGCTTTACCGCTCTCACGGATTAGGCAGCATCCAGGCGTTTCATATATGAACTCAGCCGGATCACGTCAGTCATGAGCATCGCGTCTGTGGCCGTTACCCCGTCGATCGCTTGTATTGTGCCCACAATCTGCATTAGCTGATATGCAGTTGTGGCCGTCACCGTCACATGCATATCCCAGCTACCCAGGCATATCGCCGAGAAAACAACGTTAGGGACCGCAGCGAGTTCCTTGTGGATGTAATGCAGTCGAGCGCGATCTGCCCGAATCGATATCGAAGCGATCACTCCTATTACGCCAAGGGCCACCGGCTCGACCATTGCCACCACCCGGACCAATCCTGACTGGATTAGGCGGTTAATGCGGGCCCGGACCGTGCCCTCTGAAACATGAAGTCTGCGCGCGATGTTGCGGCTCGATTGACGGCCGTCGTCGATGAGCTGCTGCATGATGGCGATGTCTATTTCGTCAAGGTCGATCTTGGGCGCGGGTAACCGGATCGGTGGCGCGTTCCTGGACAGAAAGAGCTGCCGACCGTATTGGGGAACGGTCGTCTCGATGGCAAGATCGACGTCAAGATCGGAGACGCCGTGAATGGTGGCCAACTCATTGATCACATCTCGAAGTTCGGCGAGGTCGGGCACCAAGAAATACGCCAGAACATCGTATGAACCCACCGACACTGCGACCGCATCACATTGCGGAAACACGCCGATGTCCTGTGCCACATCGCGCGGTGAGCGCCCCCGCGTTTTGATGCGGCAGATGACAAACCAGTCGAAACCGGCTACCTCCCAATCAATTATTGCGGCAAAAACCAAGAGGCCGCTGGCCGTCATTTTGCGTAGACGCATACTGACCACCGACTCGCTGACACCAATTCGTTGGGCGAGTTCACGATTGGTGATCTTGCCGTCGGCGAGCAAATGATCGATGAGGGCCTTGTCGACTTCATCAAGTGCCGCGTGCGATGACGACGGACTACGGCCGTCGACGAAAGTCAAGCCTGCCGAGGCGCGCTGAACGTCTGGCACCCGCAGGATCGCCCGGTCTGCCGTGATGTCGTCGTTCATCGCGAGCCGTCCGACGAAAGTCTCCGACATCTGCGACCGTGCCGCGGGAGGCGCTCGGTTACCAGGTGTGGGGATCTCGCACGATATAGGCCAGCGGGCAGAAGCGGTACGTTGCCTGATACCGCGACGGCATCGGCGGCATTGGTGATGTCAGGGGCTGGCGCGCCATGGTGGCGCAGGTAGTCGCGAGAGTGCCCGGCACGTGCACGGGCAACGTCACGCATTATCGAACTCTAAATTCGTCGGTCCGTGCTGAACCTGGCCGCCGACCGGTCCAGGGTTCGTCGGCGTGGTATCGCGAGGGCTTTCCCCGGCCGCCGCTCACAGCCGTCGGATTTCCACAGGAACCGTGATCGTCCAGACCATATGCTACGCATATCACGCTCAAGTGTGCAGTGGATAGCCGAGGACCCACAATATGTGAGCACTAGTCGTTCGCATCTTGTGCTTGCAGCTACCCGCAGGGCCAAACGCCGCGGTATTCACACACCTGGGCCGCGAACGCCCGGATCGGGGAGAGGGCACCACCCAACAGCGCACGTTTGAGGACAAGATAGCGTAGCGATAGTAAGCGAGTGCTACGAAAACTCTGGTTCACAGCCTTGTATGAGCCAGATTTGCGTAATAGACTAGCAGTAACGCTGCTGTACCTACAGTTCACAACGAGGTGGTTGAGAGTTTTGGCGATTACGCAACGAACGGGTCAGCCAGTGTCGGCTGCTGCGGGCAATATCTCCCAGGCCAAGCCGGCAGATCGTGCGCCGGGGCCGGGGACGGGGCGGCTGGCTCTGATGTTCGCGCGGTCGCGAGATCCGTTTCAGCTGCTCGCCGATTGCGTGACGCGTTACGGCGATGTGTATTCGTTGCCGTTGGGGCCGGGTGGGACGACGGTGGTCAACGACCCGCGTTACGTCGGGGACTGGCTCATCGACTACTCCCGTTATCACAAAGGCATCATGTCGCGGGCGTTGGTGCCGGCGTTGGGGGAGAGCATCCCGGTGGCCGACGGCGAGGCGTGGCAGCGTAACCGCAAGGCGCTCAACCCAGCCTTTTCACGACGAAACCTCAACGGCATCGCCCAGATCTTGGAGAGTTCGGTCGAGGAGACGTTGGCGCGCTGGGATGCGATCGCCGACTGCGGTGAGGAAGTCGACATCTATCGGGAGTTGTCGATCCTGACGATGGCGGCCCTGCAGCGCTCAATGTTTTCCTCGTCGGTGTCGGCTGACAGCGTTCCGGAGTTGGTGGATCTGTTCCGGATCCAAACCACCTACATGGGTGGGCTCATGCTTACTTTCTGGGCGCCGTCCTGGGTGCCAACACCTGGTGGGCGGGCCGGTCGCCGCGCCGTATTGGCGATTCGGGGCCGCATCGAAGAAGCCATCGCCGACCGCCGCGCCAACCCGACCGATACCCCGGATGTCCTCAACACACTGCTGGATTTGGGCGCCGACGACGGCGCTCCACTAGAACATGAGAATCTTGTTGATCAGTTGATGGGCTTGTGGTTTGGCGGGTTCGACACCACCGCCTCGGCGCTGGTGTGGACGGTGGCCATGCTGGCGCAAAACCCCGATGCGATGGAGGCGCTGCGCGCTGAGGCCGATGCCTACACCGGCGATTTCGACTCGTATGGCGAGTTGGCCAAACTTCCCTACGCCAAAGCGGCGTTCGATGAAGCCCAACGCTTTCAGGGAGCGCTGCTGTTGACCCGCCAAGCGTTGGAGGACGACGAAATCGCCGGATACTTTGTGCCCGCGGGCAGTCAGGTCGGGGTCAGCGCCTACACCATCAATCGGCACCCAGCACTGTGGGATCACCCCGACCGCTATGACCCGATGCGCTGGCTCGACGACCGCAAAAACAGCCACCACCGGTTCCAGTGGGTGCAGTTCGGGGGCGGCCCGCGCCACTGCATCGGCGTCGGGCTGGCGTATCTGGAGGCGCAGTTCGCGCTGACCAAGATCGCCCAACGCTTCTACATCCAGCCCCGACCCGGCTGGACGCCGCGCCACGAGTTCCACCTCAGCGTCGGACTCAAAGGCGGCCTACCCGGCCGGATCATCCACCGCCACCGCAAGGCCACCGAATGAAACGCGTCACAATCGATGAAGACCTGTGCCAAGGCGCCAAAGAGTGCGCCGCCATCGCAGCCGAAGCCGTCGAATTCGACAATGACGGCATCGCGCATGCCACCGCCGCAGTCCTCGCCGACGACATCGCCAGCCGGATGGAAGCCGCATGTCCAAGCATGGCGATCACTGCTACCGACGTCTTAGTAGATCCCGCCGACGGTAATAGTTAAGGAGTGAAGCATGGTCAGCAATGGCACCGATTATGAGGTGATCATCAAGGGCGGCACGTTGATTGATGGGACGAACACGCCGCGCAAGGTCACGGATATCGCGATACGTGAGGGCAAGATCGCCAAGATCGGTGGGCTGGGCAAGGCTACGGCGGCCCGCATCGTGGATGCCACGGGGCGCATCGTGGCCCCCGGCGTGATCGATGTGCACACCCATTACGACGCGGCGATTTTCTGGGATCCCTACTGCACGCCGTCGGGCTATCACGGCATGACCACGGCTGTGGTGTCCAACTGTGGGTTTGGGTTTGCTCCGTGTAAGCAGGATCGGGCGGTGCAGGAACGCTACATGGGCATGATGGAGACCACCGAGCAGATCCCGACCGCGGCGTTGCGCGAAGCGTTGCCGTTTAACTGGGAGTCTTTCCCCGAATGGCTTGAGGTGGTCAAAGGCCTGGACAAGGGCCTCAACATCGGCAGCTACATTCCGCTGAATTCGTTGATGATGTTCGTAATGGGCTCTCCCGAGGATGCCCGTGATCGGCTGCCCACCGATGCCGAGCTCGCCGAGATGAAGCGGTTGTTGCGCGAAGCGATGCAGGCCGGCGCGTTGGGCTTCGCGTTCTCCAAGCTCAATGAGTTCAATTCGCATAAAGATCATGGCAAGCCGATGCCCACCGATGCCGCGGATGAGTCCACCGCCTACGCGTTGGCCGAGGTGCTGCGGGAGATGGATCAAGGAATCATCCAGGCGTTGGTGGATCTGCCGATGGCCATCGACAACAACCACATCGCCGAACAACTCGCCCGCATCTCCGGACGCCCGGTGGTGCAAAACATCATCGTTCCGTTCGACCACATACCCGGCGAAATCGATCGGGTGCTGAACTGGCTGGATCACTGCCAAGAACAGGGCTTGGACTGCTACTCACAGGCCCTGGCCTTCCGCACCTGGAACGAAAGCCGGCTGCTGGACTGGAACACCTGGGATGTGATTCCGGAGTTTGCGCACTTCTCCGAACAAGGCGACGACATCGACGCCCGGGTGCGCATCGCCGCCGACCCCGCCTGGCGAAAGGCCATCAAGGACAAGTACTCCGCTGATCTGATGACCTCATCGGGCGGGCCACTCGAAACGCTTAAACTCATCTCATTGCCGGACAAGACCGACGCTAGGATTGGCAAGCTGTTCGGCGACATTGCCGCTGAGGCCGGCCGGCACGTTGTCGATGCGTTCTTCGATGCGGTGGTCGAGTCGCGCTGCGACATGGAATTTCGCACCATGCAAGCGATGAGTCAAGATCCTGCCCTGTTCGAGAAGCTCTATAAGCATCCGCGGGTGATCGCCGGCACCTCTGACGGCGGTGCCCACATCCGATTTTTCAGCGGCGGCAATTTTTCCACCGACTTGCTGCAATGGCTTGCGCTGCAGGAAAAGCGGTTCACCCTAGAGGAACTGCATCACAAGTTCAGCATGCTGCCCGCCCGCCTTCTAGGGTTTGGCGACCGTGGGGCGCTGCTGCCCGGGTTCGCCGCCGACCTGATGGTCTATGACCCGACGGAACTCGGCTACCCCGACCAGTACGAGGTGCTGCACGACTTGCCTGGGGGCGAGTTCCGCCGCGTCATCCCCGCCTACGGCATCGACTTGATCATGGTCAACGGCGAAGTCACCTTCGAAACCGGCATGAAATCCACCGGCGCCACACCCGGACGCGTGCTGGTCCCGTCCGGCACGCGTTAAAACCACCTCACACCGCAACGGTATTCGTAACCATCGCCGCTGCCGTAGCTTGCCGCTTCGCCGGCAGCGGCGGAACTTCTCGTTCTGGCGATCAGGACTGAGGTGCACTCGGTCTCGACGATGGAGTAGAGGTGATGTTCGAGTTGTGTGCGAACGCCGCTAGAGCTTGTGCGAGCGTGGCTGCCGGCGGTTTCCTGGATCCGTCAAACACTCTGTCTGCCAATGCGGCTGCCTTCTGGGTATTCGGCATCGCGACCACTCTGATCGTTGCGGCCTCGATCGTGGTGGCAGTCGTTGAAACCTACAGGCTTCGCTCACCTCTGCCCCCCGTCGTCTTCGTCAGCGCAACGCTGTGGCTGCCGAACGAACCGCTTGTCGACGCCATTATCGGCTTTCACTACGCCGCCGATTCCCCAATCATCTTATTTACGCTGTGGGACAGGGCGATTCCACTCGGTGCGCTCGGGATCGGGGCAATGTTTTTTCTATTCCCTTGGGCGATCTATCGGATGGCGACACATCGCGTTCCCATGACGCGGATCGTCGCTGTGTGCCTCATCGCCGGCGTCATCGACTGGTTCATGGAGTGGGCAGCGATCCACTGGAAGCTATTTGAATACTACGGCAACAACCCGTTGCGGATCCTCGGTCTTCCCACCACCAGCATGGCGCAGAACTCCTTCATCTACGCGCTGATGGCCGCGGCCATTCTTCTCGCCGCCCCGCGCCTGCAGGGATGGCGCGTGCTGCTCTTCCTTCCCGTGATGCCAGGCCTATATCTCGGCGGCGCGGCCTTATGCACCTGGCCTGCCTACCTCGGCGTGCATACCCACTGGCCCACCCTGGTGGTCGTGGCGCTGGCTGCGGTATCGACCGCTATGAACGTGTACATACCGCTGTCCGCGCTCACCATCGCCAAGCGCACCCCACCGCCGCACGACGAACCGGCCGCTGCCCGGTCGCTCGATACAGTTGCCGGCTGATGCTCCAACACACGTGCCTCGGCGCCCCAGCCCCGGTCCGCTATACGGCCGATGGCCGGCGAGGGGTGGTCGGAGCGACGCCATTGCAGAATTGCCATATTGTCCCCAACCCTGACCCGATCTTCCCGTTCACGCCCACCCCGCCGCGATCACCTGCGCACCCCAGAAATAGGACTCTCGTCAACTGAGCAGCGCGTGCCAATTACCGCCACTCACTAACCCAGGCCGATGATGTGTGCGAGCGAACACCGCGCGGCTGACGAATTGTTAACAAAGTGGCCTGTATTTTATAGTTTGTGAAGTCGAAATGCCTGTGCTGGAGCGATCCCGCCGAATTTTCACCCGGACTGGCGCCAGTGCGCGAGATGGCGCAGCCGAACGGCGCAATTCAGCATCGGCGTCGGCGCCCACGATGTGAACTTGGCCGGGCGTGGCCTGACAGGTTCGCCGGCAGGACAGGACGGTGACGTGGCACGCAGTGCTGACTTGCCCCAAGGGAAGAAAGCACCGGCATCTCCCAAGAGATTTGTCGCTGCCGAGGATCTCCACGTACCCCAGCTCAACGCCCTTGATCGGGCGCTTATCGACAGCCTGCGTTGTGACGGCCGCCAAGGCAGTCGGGCGCTGGCCAAGCAGCTCAATGTAAACGAGGTCACCGTCGCGGCGCGCCTGCGACGGCTAGAAGAAGCTGACGTGATGCGCGTCGTCGCGATCACGGATATCCGGCTGTTTGGCCACCGCGAGTTCGCGTTTGCGATGGTCCAGGTGAGCGGTCGGTCGGTTCACGATGTAGCCGCCGACTTCGCCAAGCTGCCCGAAACCGTCGCGGTGACCATCACCACCGGCAGGTTCGACATCATCATGCCGTTGCTGTGCCGAGACCGCGCACATGTGGCTGAATTGTTTGGAACCGTGCTGCCGGCGGTCGACGGGGTCGGCAGTGTTCGGGCCAGCATGGCACTGGATGTGCTGAAGTACGACTCCAAATGGGCACTGCTGAGCGCCGATCCGGGCACCACCCCTGAGGCGCAACCAAGTGAGACCGTCGATGAAACCGACCTGGAGATTATTGGCTTCCTGCAGCGCAACGCACGGCGCAGCAATCGCAGTATTGCCGCCGAGCTCGGCATCTCGGAGGGCACCGTGCGAAGCCGGATCAAGCGGATGCTGGCCGACCGGGTCTTTCGCATCCAGGCGGTGTCTGACATCGTCGCGTTTGGATACGGCGCCCACGCCTACATATGCATCAAGACCGTCCCCGGTGCGGTCGACGCAGTGGCCGCAGCCCTCGTACGACGCGACGACGTTTCACAGCTCACGCGTGTTCTCAACGGGTTCGACTTAGTCGGCGTGATCAAGGCAGCCGATCACGCTTCGCTGGTGTCGGCGGTCTTCGATGAGATCGCGCTGTTGCCCGGCATTCGACGGGCCGAAACGTTCTACGGCTGTGCCAGCCTCAAACACACCTACGCCTGGACCTGGATCGTGTGACCCGCATCGGCCAGCGCACCGATGCCTATCCACCACTGTCGAGTTAGCACCGCATCGGTTGGGCAACTACGCATATCCGAGATGTAGGTACCAATCAGCCGATTTTTCACTATAATCTTCGCGTGGTCTTCGAACAGAATCTGGATTTAAAGACGTCAAATTCCTCTTATGTAGTGGCGGGACGGACGGTGGACTCAAAGCGGCCGCATGTCATCGTTATCGGTGCGGGCACCGCAGGATCCGTGCTCGCGGCACGGCTCAGCGAGGACCCTGAACTATTAGTGACATTGCTGGAGGCCGGCCCCACCGACGACTACGGTGCCGCAGTACTCGATCCGAGCCGGGCGCCCGAAGTGTGGTCGACCCTGGCGAACGCGACTATGACCACCATGAGCAGTTCCGCCGGTCCGATCCCCATGGTGCAGGGCCACATCATCGGGGGCACCTCCGCCATCAACTACATGGCCACGGTCCGCGGCCAGCCCGAAGACTATGACGCCTGGGAGGCGTCCGGGCTGCCCGGATGGGGATGGTCTGCGGTGCTCAAAGATTTCATCGCCGCTGAGAAAGATCTCGACTTCGGTCCCTCGCCGATCCACGGCGACGCTGGACCACTGACCGTGAGCCGGTGGAAACCCGCCGAACACACCCCCTTCCAGTTGGCGTTCGCCGAGGGCTTGCGCCAGGTTGGCGCGCCGGTCGTCGAGGATGTCAACGACCCGGATCAACTGCCCGGAATCGGTGTCTTTCCCGCCACACTCGACGCTGCGCGACGCCGTATGACCACGAGCACCGCCTACCTGACTTCCGATGTGCGGGCTCGGCCAAATCTCGACATCCGCTCGATGACGTCGGTCTCGGTGATCGTGATCAGCGAGGGTAGGGCAGTGGGAGTCGTTCTCGATACCGGTCAGGAGATCACCGCCGAGGACATCGTCGTGGCCTGCGGTGCGCTAGGTTCCCCTACGCTGCTGCTGCGTTCCGGCATCGGACCAGCCGACCAACTCACAGCTCACGGCATAACAGTCCATGCCGACCTGCCCGTCGGATCAACAATGAGCGATCACCTCGGTGCGGCCCTTGCTTACCATCACGACGCGCCACGCAATGCCACCGGAGGGCCCGCGCAGCCGGTACTCATCGGTGCATCAGACGGCAAACACATTGACTACCATGTCTTTCCAACCGTTTCACCGATACCCGGTGACACTGCGACCAGCCTGCTGCTCGCCTTACTCTTGAGGTCAACAGGCCGCGGAAGCGTGACGCTCGCCGATAACCCCGACGATGCACCGGTGATCACCGCGCCACCATTTCCCGATGATGTCGAGATCCGACTCGGCCACGCGTTTCGCCAGATCGCAGCCTGGGAACGGTCCCCCGCGGCACGCGAGATCGACTGCCAGCCCGTCGACCCGCACGACCTGACCGCCCCCGGGGCAGTCGCAGAAGCGTTGGCACGCATGACCATCAGTTACGGACATATGGTCGGCACGTGTCCCATGGGCAGCGTATTGGACGCAGACTGCCGGGTACGCGGAATTGAGGGGCTGCGCGTTGTCGACGCATCCTCGATGCCGATCATCCCGGCCGGCAACACCTACCTCGGGTGCGTGATGGTCGCCGAGCGAGTCGCCCAATCGATGCTCAGCGGTCTCACCGCATCCGGTGAAACCGCGCGAGATCAGTGACACACAAGGCCACACTGCTCAAGCCCTAAGCACCTAACGCCTCGGCTGCCTCGCTCGATCAACACTTCGTCGCGGTGAGAAGCTATGCGGCGACGCCGCGTAGTCAGTTATCCCCACGGCTGGGGCCACCACGGCGGATGTCACACGGCCAACAGCAGGGGAGGAGCTAACATCAACGCACTGCTGACCACGGATCTGACTGTCAAGGACGTCTTGTCGGGCTCGTCCCACCTTGATGGCGTCACTGTCACCATGAAAAGGGTTATCCCGCCGAATCAAGACACATCGGCGATCGCAATGCCCGGTCCGCGCCAGGACACGCCGTTCGTTAACTCAACGCAGCGTAGTGGATCTACTCGCCCGCTGAACCCATGATTTCTGCTCCGCCCGGCGGGCGGCTCTGCAAAAGCAAAATTCCTAATGCTTTGAGCGCCGTGATTTTGGGATCTATCCGGATTTTGCGAGATCGGCCTTTTGGGAATCCGTTGGCCGACCCGGGCCATCCAGTCGACTGAATCGTCTACGGTCGGAGAGCCCGCTCACCACCGCCTAATGTGTGCTAGTTCTGTACGATCCGCGGCATCGACGGTCGACTGCTCTGGGCGACCCCGCTGGCTCAACCTCTTGGTTCCAGCCCAAAGTCACTGCGAGGAGTTGACTTCGGTCAACACCAGTGCCGCCTCGTTGTACGGAAACAGGCGGTAGAACACGCCAGATGGTCCCGCAACGAGCGCTGCGCCCTCAGCCTTGGTCAGGAGGCGGGGATTGGCAAGCGCGATGCTCTTGCCCCGCTTGTGCAGCACCGCCCGTCCTCCGGCGAATACATTCTTCAGCCAGTCCGAATTCAGCCCGTACCCGACGAGAACGACGAAGCCGTCGCGGGTGGGAAAAACCAGCAGCGGCGTTCGGTAGCGCTTGCCTGATTTGCGTCCGACATGTTCGAGGGTCCCTTGGCCTGGAAGCCATGGCGTGATCGACCGAGCCGCTGGATTGGTGACTCGACGATTGAAGTTTGCGACGGCCCTCGGCACCCGCATGGCTCCCTCATTCCCAACGAAGCTCGAAATGAACGGTTTCTGAACTCATGCGGTCGACGGCACCAGGGCGCTGATGTCCTCGCCTTGGAGAAGCTTTATTGTCAGGTTCAGGTCGAAATAGTCGGTCCAGCGAGTGATCCTTCCCTCGTCATTGACGACAAAGGTCCCCATGACCGGGATGGCCGGCTTGCTTCCGTCCGGTGCCTGGATGTAGTCCAGGCGTTCGGTGAGCACCACGGGACCCTCGCTGGCGAGGTTGACGATTTCGAAGGCGTAGGCGTCCGGGAACATCGCGAACTGGGCAGCCATGTTCTCCACGATGGCGTCTGGCCCGGTGAAGGTGGGCATTCCCACATTCTGATAAGTGGCCCCTTCGGCGAGCAGAGGGCGCAACGCTTCGGCGTCCCGCTGCTCCATCAAGGCGCAGAACCGGCGGACGACATCGGCTGGCGAAGACATGAATGAAATCCCTTCACGAGGGTAGGTGAATTAACCTGCGCGGGCGGAAATTCGGGCGGATTTGCCTTTTTAGGACTCAATGCTCGTGGATGATCACCCCGCGGATGTTGCGGCCGGCGAGCATGTCGTCGTAGGCCTCATTGATGTCGTCGAGCTTGTACTCGGTAGTGACCGTTTCGTCGAGCAACAGCCTGCCGCTTCGATACAGGCTTATAAGTCGAGGGATGTCGGCCCGCGGGTTGGCTTCGCCGTACAGGCTGCCCAGGAGGCGTTTTTGGAAGAGTGTGAACAACGTCAGCGGCAGCGTCGGCGTCACGTCGGACATCGACGCCAGCGCGGTGACCACCACGGCGCCGCCCTTGCGCACCGCATTGAGCGCGTCGTTGATCATCGCGCCTTCGAGCAGGCCTGGCGTGAGGATGGCCGAGTCGGCCATGACCCCACGTGTAATCTCGCCAACCAACTGAGTGGCTTCCTCCATCGAGGTGGCGAAATGAGTGGCTCCAAACTGAAACGCTTTGTCCCGCTTGCTCGGCTCGATATCGACTACGACGATTTGCTCCGCTCCCGCCAGCCTGGCGCCCTGGATGGCGCCGCTGCCGATCCCTCCGCAGCCGAGCACGAGTACTACGTCGCCGGGACTGACGTTTGCGGTATTGACTGCCGAACCCCAGCCGGTGGTTACGCCGCAGCCGAGCAGACATGCGCGCGAGAGCGGCACATCGTTGTCGATCTTGACCACTGAGGCTTCCGACAAAACGCCCCATTGCGCGAAACTGCCGACGCCTGAGAGGGCTCCGATGCCCCGACCTCTGGCCCGGCGCCGGAAGGTGCCGTCGGCTTGGACTCCCGCGAGGATGATCGCCCCGTAATCGCAGAGGTTTTGACGACCCGTGGCGCACCAGCGGCAGCGACCGCACGCCGGCAGAAAGGAGGTGACCACGTGGTCTCCCACCGCTATATCGCGCACTCCCGGACCGACCTCGTGGACGACGCCCGCCCCTTCGTGTCCACCGATCAAGGGAAAACTCACCCCTAACATGTCGCCCGTACGGATGTGGTGGTCGGAATGGCAGAGGCCGGTGGCTTCGAACTCGACGAGTAGCTCGCCTTCCTGCGGCGGGTCGAGTTCGATCTCCTCAACGGACCACTTCTCATTCAGCCCCCACAGGACTGCTCCCTTGGTCTTCATGGCGACTCCTTGACAATGTGTATGGCACGCTCGGGGCAGTTGGCGATTGCGTTGAGTGCCCGGTCTTCCCATCCGGGAGGAATATCTTCTACGGTGACGAAGGCGGTCCCTTCGTCGTCGATGTCGAACAGTTCGGGATACGCCGCGTAACAGCGGCTATGGCCCTGACACATTTCCCTCTCGACATCAAGTTTCACGCTGTCTAGTCCAATCCGCCCGGTCTGGTCCCGATGACTCTGTTTTGTGTGAGCGCTGCAATCGATGCTGCGTCGAGGCCGAGTAGGTCGCCGAGGATGTTTGCGCTGTGCTGCCCCAAGGTCGGCGCCGCTGACCGATACCAGGTGTCAACGCTGCGGTACTTGAAGGGAATCGCCGGCACGTGATGTGTTCCCACGATGGGATGGTCGACACATTCGAAAAAGCCTCGCGCGGCCAGCTGAGGGTGCATCGAACCCGCCCTGGCGTCAGCCAAATCCGCAGCCGGAACGCCATGTTGAATGAGTAACTCTGCGGCGGCCGAGGAATCGTGCTGGGCAGCCCATTGCTCGAGGTGCTTATCGATCACATCGTGTGCCCGGACGCGCCCTTCGTGGGTGTCCAGTGCGGGGTCATTCGCCCAATCCGGTTCACACAGAGCCGACTTCAGCAGACGCCATTGCTCGTCCGTTGCGACCGAGATCGCCAGCCACCGCTCGGTCCCCGCGCACGGATAGAGCCCCTGCGGGGCGGCGTCGCGGCTGCGATTTCCCAACCGCGATATCAGGTTCCCGGAGGCGGTGAACTCGACAACCTGCTCGGCGGCCGCGTTGAGGGCGGACTCGACCATCGATACTTCGATGAGTGCCCCCTGGCCGGTCTCGTCGCGGCGTCGGAGTGCGGCGAGCATGACGAATGCGGAATGCATTCCTGCCAGTGGGTCACAGGGACCCCGGGGGATGCGGGGCTGGTCGTATTCGTGGCCGGTCACCCACGCCATCCCGGTCATCTGTTCCATCGTTTGCGCGAAACCCACATTATTGCGCCATGGTCCGTCGAGCCCGAACGCAGGCATGCGGACCATGACGATTCGAGAGTTCTGCTCACTGAGGGCCTCCCACGTGATGGCGAAGTTGTCGAAGACGCGTGGCGAGAAGTTCTCGACCAGAATGTCCGAGCATTTCACGAGGCCCAACAACAACTCTCGCCCTTCGGGCGAGGACAGGTCGAGGGTGAGACCTCGCTTGTTGGCGTTGGTCGCCAGGTACATCCCCGACCGCTCCCACCACTGAGGCTGAGCGGCGAACGCCGCGGCCGCCATCCGTGCGCCGTCAGGGTGGTCCGTCGACTCCAGGTGGATGACCTCAGCGCCGAGTGCCGCGAGGATGTGGGTGGAGGAGGGTCCGGCCCACCACGCTGTCGCGTCGAGAATTCGTATGCCCTCCAGAGGAAGTCGCGGTGCATGGTCGGCGGCGGTCGCAATCCTGCTGTGGGCGGGCACTTCTGTCATCTCGCCGAGCGGGGGAGCGCCGGCGGTGGCGGAGGGTCGTCGGCCATCGATTCGGTAGGGCGCCAACGGGTGGGTGAACCTTCCGTCGAAATACGTCCCCCACACGCCGCGCGCCGCGAACTGGGGGTGGCCCAACACTGTCTGGCCATTGTTGACCGGTGAGACGGGGATCCGCAGATCGGAGGCCAACGCGACAATCTCGTCCGTGCGACGTTGCGTCGTCCACTCTCGCACAATCTGATTCCAATCCTCCCGGCGTTCCCAGCGCGTCGTGGCGAGTGCCCACGCCGGGTCCTCGTCGAGCAGGTCCAGCCGGCCGATCATCGCCAGGAAAGATTCGAATTGTTGGCGGGTATTGGTGTTGAAGCCCACCCACCCGTCCGCGGTCGGTTCGATGGAAGGGATTTCGACCTGCCGGGCCGGCAGGGTCAAAGGGGGACGACCGGCCAGCTCGTGATAGAGGTCGGCGAATCCGCTGGCGCTGAGGTGACACGTTTCCAACAGCGAGCAGTCGACGATTTCGCCTTGGCCGCCGAGTTGGGCCCGACGCAGCGCGCCAAGCGCGCCGACGGCGGCATAACTGGCCATGACCCATTCGAAGACTCGACCACCCGCTTGAATGGGCGGTTGGTCCGGACGGCCACGCAACGCCAGGGTTCCGCTCTCGGCCTGGATCGTGAACTCCGTCGAGGGTCGGTCCCGGTACGGTCCGGTCAACCCGTACGGAGACAACGCCACGATCACCAGGTGTGGCGCACGCCGTAGAAGCGCCTCGCGGTCGAGCGCCTCGGGGCCGAGAGAATCGACGAACACATCGGCGGAAACGATCAATGGCTCGAGAGCGGTCAGCGAAGTGCCAACGATTGAACGCTTGCCGGCGTTCAAGAATTTGAACAGCGCGCCGTCTTCGCTTCGATCGCCGAACGTTCTGCGGCGGAACGGATCCCCGTCGGGGTCCTCTATTTTTATGACCTCCGCTCCGAGGTCGGCGAACAACTTGGTGCAGTACGGACCGGCGATTTCCGTCGCCCACTCGACGACACGAACCCCACGCAGAGCGTTCATCGCTTCGCGACTTTCCGCGTCAAGGTCGTCGGAAGTGAGTTACTCGCGACGATGAGTGCACACACGCCACTTCTGTCCTCACGCTCGTGCCGATCGAGCAGGGTGTCTTGCATCCGCATGGTTGCGGCTTGGCTGGGATCGACGCTAGCGACGGGAAAGCCAGAGTGTCAAGTGCGACTCGATAACCCTGGCCGCGGTGGAGTTCGTCGGTGCTTCTAGTCGGCCGCACGCACCTTCGAGGCCCGCTGAACCCGCCCGCCTCGCTTGGCCGGCGGCTCGGTCGATGTGCTTACGCCTTTGGCGAGGATCTGCGAACCAAGTTCGATCTGCGCGCGGATGTCTGACTCGCCCGTACCGAACCAGCGTGGTCCGAGGCTCGTTGTGAAGATGATGAAATTCGCCAGCAGCTCGGCGAACAGGTCGGCGTCGACGTCGGCGCTGATCTGCCCCGCGGCTTGGTAGTGGCGGACGCCCTCGGCGATAACAGCCGTACGGCGTGCGTGATTGGGTTGCAGCACCCGCAGCGAGAAGTCCGGATCTGATAACGCCCGACCGGAAATGTCCCAACCGGGAACGCCGCTGTCCCGGTCATCGAGCCTTAACCTCGCAAAGAAAAGCTGCTCGACATAGTCCTCGAAGCGCGCAGGCAGGGCCGCCACGACTTGCTCCTCGGCCTCACTGACGAGGTCGGCGATCTGTCGAGAAACGACCTGCTCGAAGATGCCTTGCTTGTCCCCGAAGTAGTGAAACAGCATTGCCTCCGAGCAGTCGGCGCGACGGGCGATCTCCTTCGTCGCCGCGGCCGCGTATCCCGCTTCGGCAAAGACCTCAGCAGCCGCTTCAAGGAGGGCCCGTTGTTTGCCATCCTTGTCGCGAACTCGCCGCCGCGCGCCTGTGGTCATCACACATACTTTAGCGAGCACTCGTCGAATGAGGGAAAGCTCGCACGCGTGCGTCCTTCGCCAACCCGCGGCGTTTCGGCCTCATCCTCCGTGTTCGCGTGCAAGCCGGCGCGTTGAACGAGGGTGGACCCATGATGTTATCGAGTGCGACTTGACTCCACGTAGCCGACGATTTACTGTGCTGCCAAAGGAAATTTCGGCGTGTGCGAGAAATCCGAGGGCCGGCGCAGATGGCGCGCTGACCGCTGGCGTTGTCCCGAGCTCGGCATGGCCGCGTGCGGGCGCGGAAAGGACTACCCATGGTGAGTAAATCACCGGAGGAACACGCCCGGAACCTCGACCTTCGCCACGAGGATTTCAACGATCAAGAATTCCTCTATGAGGTTTATGCGGTGATGCGGGAGAACGGATCGTTCAGTCACCAGGAAGTCCCGTTCCTGGGTCCTACTCCCGGGGGCGCGTGGGTCGCCACCCGCTACGGCGACTGTTACGAGATCCTGCGTGACTGGCGCAGCTTCTCCAGCAAGCCACTGGGGCTGGGGGGCAACCCGATGTCATTTGGAGACATCGTGATTACCTTGGATCCTCCACGGCAGCAACAGCTTCGCAAAGTTCTCAACCCCTATTTTTCCCCGGGCCGGATGAAGGAGCTGGAGCCCCACGTGCGCGGGGTCACCGATGGGTTGATCGACAACTTCATCGAGTTGGGCCGCGGCGATCTCGCCGACGTCGCATGGCAGCAACCTGGGATCGTATTCTTCCGCCATCTACTCGGCATGCCCGTCGAGGACGTGCCGCTCTACATCCAGACAGCCGACCTGGCGATCAACGGTGAAAGCGAAGAGGTCCGAAACGGTTCGATGACGAATCTGTACCTCCGCGTGCGCGACGAGATCGACAAACGTCGAGGTGAACCGCCGCGTGACGATCTCATCGATGTTTTGCTCGCCGCCGAGATCGAAGGCGAGAAATTGAGCTTCGACGACGTTGTCGCGAATGTGATGCTGCTGGTGCAAGCGGGACTCGAAACGACCTCCAGTGCAATGTCGTTCGCCTTCTTCTATCTGGGCACCCATGCTTCGGAGCGCGACCGACTGGTGCGCGAATCCGCGTTGATGCCCACGGCAATAGAGGAATTCATCCGGTTCGCCGGTTCGGTGCACGGACTGCATCGCTCAGTCGCGGAGGAGGTTGAGCTAAGCGGCCACAAGTTCTGCCCCGGCGAGACGGTCGTCGTGAACTATGCGGCCGCCAACCGCGACGCACGCGAATTCGACGAACCCGACAAGTGCATTCTCGACCGGCAGACAAACCGCCACCTCGGGTTCGGGGCCGGCGTCCATCGCTGTCTGGGCTCCAATCTGGCCCGACTCGAGTTCCGGGTGGGTGTCGAACAAACCCTGAAGCGGATACCCGATTACGCCATCCCGCCCGGTTCGAAAGTTGATTTTCATGGTAACTCGGTCACTCGCGGGTACCGCGCCCTGCCCGTCGTCTTCACGCCTGGTGCCCGCGTCGGCCAGTGAGGGGGCGGCAGACAACCGCCCATATCAACTCGCAGCCAGTGCAATAGCGGATCTCCAAGTGCGGCTCGAGAAGTTATCAAGTGCTACTTGACAGCGCGCCGGAGCCGCTCCTAGCATCAGGTCAGCCGGTAATCGGTATCCGTCTTGCGCGACGACGCCCCCATTGCTGCGCCCGTTGCCCGCTCGCCCAGCCCGACGAACCGGTTCGGTGAAATCAGGGAGGAACCCGTGGACAAGCAAGATCTTCAATGGATGATCTCCGTCGATGACCACATCATCGAGCCACCGAACCTATGGGTCGACCGCGCGTCGGCGGCCGACCGAGATCGAGTGCCACACGTCGAGCGCATCGACGGCGTCGATACGTGGGTCTACGACCGAGCGCGGGCGTCGGTGCTGGGCATCTTGGTGGCGGCTCACCAGAGGCCGGCCGAGTACTCCCCGTTGCCAGTGAATTACGACGAGATGCCTCGCGCGTACTTCGACCCGATAGCCCGCATCCCTGACATGGACGAGGATCATGTGATCGCGGGATTGAACTTTCCGTTCTTCCCCCGGTTCTGTGGTCAGATGTTCGCCCACCTCGGTGACCGCGACCTAGGTCTCAAGTGCGTGCGGGCCTACAACGACTTCGTCATCGACGAGTGGTGTGCGGCGGCGCCCGGTCGCTACATCCCGATGGTCATCATTCCGTTGTGGGATACCCGTTTGGCGGTCGAGGAGACGCAACGTTGCGCCGGCAAGGGCGCCAAAGCCATTGCCTTCTCGGAGAATTTGCACCCGTTGGGATTTCCGTCCATCCACTCGGGGGCTTGGGACGACTTCTTCGCGGCGGTGAACGAGACGAAGATGCCGCTGTGCACGCACATCGGGTCGTCGTCGGTCAGTCCCACCACGTCGCCCGACGCACCTTTCGGGGTTCAGGCGGTCAACATCAACCTCAATCTGGCGAATTCAACCACGGATTGGCTGTTCTCGGGCAAGCTGCAGAAGTACCCCGACCTGAAGATCGTGCTGGCCGAGGGCGGCATCGGCTGGATCCCCTACCTCATCGAGCGTGCAGAACATGTCGCCGCCGACTACCAATACCTGCGCGCCAACAACTGGGCCGTTGATCCGGCCACGATGCGCTTGACCCCCGTACCCACCGACCCCGACATTTTCCCGGAGTCTCCGCGTCAGCTCTTCCGCGATCACATGTACGGCTGCTTCATCGAGGACGACTTCGGGGCGGCCAATCTGGACTCCATCGGTGTCGACAATGTGATGATCGAGACGGATTATCCGCATACCGACAGCCTCTGGCCGAACTCCCTTCAAGCCGCTCACAAGGCACTCGACGGCCGGTCCGACCTTGACAAGTACAAAGTGCTGCAGGGTAATGCTCGCCGGGTCTTCGACTTTGAGCCCGCCCCATATCCGACGCCGACGTAGTCAGCGGCGATTCATCTGATGCGGGAGTACCAGAGCTTCATCGACGGTAAGTGGTTGAGCGACAACGCCGTCGGCACCATCGACGTCATCGATCCGGCGACCGAGGAGGTGATCGGCCGAGTCGTCGACGGTGGACCGAAGCAGGCGGCCATGGCGATCGAGGCTGCCAGGCGGGCTTTCGACGAAGGGCCGTGGCCGTGGATGTCGGTCCGGCAGCGGGCGAAGATCATCAAGCGGTTCGCCGACATCCTCGATGACCGCAAAGCGGAACTTCGAGAGCTGATCGTCGCCGAGATCGGCTCGACCGCCTTCATCACTGACCTGATTCAGGTTGGGGGCGCTATCGAGGCGGCCCACTACTACGGCGAGTTCGTCGAACACGATGTGACGTGGGTGGAGACACCGGGCGGGCCCGTGGTTTCGCCGACCGGCCTGGGTGGCGTGACGGTGGTCCGCGAGCCGGTCGGGGTGGTCGGAGTCATCACGCCGTTCAACTTTCCCTTCTCGATCAACATTCAAAAGTGCCTGGCCGCCTTGGCCGTCGGCTGCACTGTGGTGCTCAAACCCCACCCGTGGACCCCGATGAACGCCCTGGAGCTGGCCAAGGTTGCTGAGGAAGCGGGCCTTCCGCCCGGTGTGTTCAACGTCGTTGTGGGCGGTGCCGACGTGGGAGAGGAGCTATGTACGCACCGCGGCGTCGACATGATCGGATTCACCGGTTCGACCGCGACCGGTCGACGCATTCGTGAACTATCTGCTGCCACGATGAAACGTACGCAGCTGGAACTCGGCGGCAAAAGCGCGCACATCGTGCTCGACGATGCCACCGAAAGTGATGTCGCCGGAATAGGGTTCGGACAGGTGCTGATGCATGCCGGACAGGCGTGCACGGTCACATCGCGACTTCTCCTGCCCGAGCACCTGCTCGAGGCGTATGTCGATGGCGTGAAAGCCATGGCTCCGATGATCACCGTCGGGGATCCGCGTGATCCCGCCACTGTGGTCGGGCCGCTCATCAGGGATCAGCAGCGACAACGAGTTGAGTCCTTCGTGCAGTCGGGCCTACAGGAAGGCGCGCGCCTATTGGTTGGTGGCAAACGTCCCGGACATCTCGAACGCGGCTTCTACTACGAGCCGACGGCATTCGTCGACTGCCGCAGCGACATGCGCTTATGCCAGGACGAGGTGTTCGGGCCTGTGCTGGCAGTGCTGACCTATCGTTCCGAAGAGGAAGCGATCCGCGTCGCGAACGACTCCGTCTATGGTCTGGCAGGTCTGGTGATGACCCGCAACGCCGCAAAGGGTTTCAACGTCGCCAGGCAGATCCGAACCGGCACCATCATGGTGCAGACTCTCGGGCCCGCCGCCGACCTCGGCGCCAATCCGGGTGGGGGGCAGGGTCCCGGCTGGTCCTTGCCGGCGCGCGGCATGTTCAACGGCGGGGGACCGTTCGGCGGATTCAAACAAAGTGGACTCGGCCGTGAGCAGGGGCGCTGGGGCTTTGAGGAATACACCGAGCTGAAATCAATCACCGTGATGTAGCGGCAGCACTGCGCCTTCGACGACTTGGCGCGGGGCGGGTCGGTCAAGGGACTTGGGGCTGGAAGGGTCGCGTTATGGAACTGCTCAGGGACGTCCGGGTCCTCGAGGTGTCACTGTTCTCCACGGATGCACTGGGCGGGCATCTGGCCGACCTCGGCGCAGAGGTGATCAAGGTGGAGCCGCCTGGCGGCGGTGGTTTCCGCGGTTCGGCGGTTTCAGGCGGCGAGTTGCAGGACTCTCACTGGAACCGTGGCAAGAAGAGTGTGGCAATCAACCTGAAAACCACTGAGGGTCAAGATGCTTTTCGCCGCCTGGCCGCGACGTCGGCAGTGGTGATCGACGGACTGCGGTACGGAACCGCGCACCGGCTCGGGTTCAGCTACGACGACATCGTCGCGGTCAACCCGACGGTCGTCTACTGCGTGCTCAACGGCATGGGCAGCTATGGGCCTTACACCCGATTGCCCACCCACGGGCTGTCCTTCGATTGTTTTGCCGGCTTGAGTCCGCCGATAATCGATGCCGATGGAACGCCACGCCTTTCGGGGGCGGCCACAGGGACGACGGGTGTTCTGGCGGGACCGCTGTACGCAGCGATGGGCGTACTCGCCGCACTGCACGCCGCCGGGCGCGACGGCAAGCCGCAGTACGTCGAAGTAGCGCAGGTCGATGCGGCGATCAACTGGAACTTTCAGCACCTCACGGCCTTGGCGAACGGTCACCCGGCCTACGGTGAGGGAATCCGCGCTTCGCTTCGCTACCAGTACTACCGAACCGGCGAGGGCAATTACGTGGTGTTCAACGCTTTGGAGGACAAGTTCTGGCTGAGATTCTGCGAGTCACTCGACAGGATGGATCTTTACGAACCGGGACGCCAGAAGCCGGGGACGGATCTCGAGGCAGAGGCATGGCTGCGCGAGGAGTTAACGGCCATTTTTGCAAGCCGCACACGCAAGCAATGGACCGACTTCTTCATCGCGACCGATATCGCAGGGGCCCCGGCATTTTTGGAAGCAGACCTGTTCGACGACGACCACGCGAAGGCTCGCCGACTCGTCTACGAGCAGGCCCAGCCGGATGGACCGCCGCAGCGATTGATCGGAACGTGCATCAAGACCAAACCTGACGAAAGATTCGCACCGCCGGCAGCGCCACACGTTGGGCAGCATACGGAGGAGTTACTCGGCGCCCTGGCGGGCTACGACGTGGCCGGAATGGAGCGCCTTCGTTCGGCGGGGGCAATCTGAACACCGGTGCATGCCAGTTGATCGGTCGCATCGGCCGGTGGCGTGTCCGAGCTGTTCAATTCTCGGACTCCTTCCGTCGAGACGATCGTCGCCTCGACCCTCGGTATCCGGCAAAGCGGGAACCGGTCAGCGGCGATGTCGCGCCGGTCGAACTCGAGGCTGCCGCTTAGGCTCAACGTCGGAGACCAGCCGCCGGCGGAGTTCTCACACCGGAAAGTCTTGCCCGCCGGTGATTCAGACAGTAGAAGACCTTGTATGGGCGGTGCCGCTGTATTTCCGGTCGGGTACTACGAGCTTCATCCGGATGTGACGCTGAATTTTCAGCTCAACCGCTTCTGGAACTGGGTAGGCGAACCACAGATGCTCGACGAGCTGCGACGGGTCGCGCCCAGCCTGACCAACTACGACGAGTGGGTTCGGCAGCTGTTCGCTCTCGGTGAGAGTGCGCTCGGGGAGGGCCGCATGCTGGCGGGCGCCTATTTGATCCGCGCCGCTGAGTTCTTCATGTCGGCGGATGACCCGCGCCGCCGTCGCGCGCGCCAAACCTTTCTGGACACCGTGCTGACACAGTGTGGCGTAAGCGCCGACCAGCATCACGACGTGGCCTACGGCGGGACAAACCTATCCGCTTACCGCTTCACCCCGGCGTCGCCGCGCGGGGTGATCGTGGTCTTCGGCGGCTTCGATAGCTACATCGAGGAATGGCTGCCGATGTTGTTGGCGTTGCGCGACGCGGGACTAGACGTCGTGGCGTTCGACGGACCCGGCCAGGGAGCGGCGTTGGAAGCAGGATTGCCGATGACGGCCGAGTGGCACAAGCCCGTTGGCGCTGTGCTTGACCATTTCCGTGTCGATGATGTGACTCTGATGGGGTTTTCGCTCGGTGGGTGCCTGGTCATGCGTGCCGCGGCTTACGAGCCGCGGGTGAGCCGAGTCGTCGCCGACGACATTCTCACCGACTTCACCGCCTGCTTTGCGTACCGGTTGGCCGGGCCGCAAAAAGCGCTGGTGGTTAACGCCGGCCGACTGCCCGCGGCCGTCGTGGACAGGTTGATAAATCGGGCCCGCAGCAGGAACTTGCTGGCTGACTGGGGCATCGGAAACGCCGAAACGGTGTTTGGAGTCAACACGCCCGCCGAGGCACTGGCCGCGGTGCGCGCCATGCGCACCGATGACGTCTCTTCCCGGATCACCCAAGACGTGTTGCTGATGGCCGGAGCCGAAGATCACTACGTGCCCCTCGCCCAGCTCGGTGGACAAATCCAGACCTTGACGAATGCGCGATCGGTGACCGCACGTGTGTTCACCCGTACCGAGAGCGCTCAAAACCACTGCCAGATAGGGAACTTGGGGCTGTCCTTGCAAGTCATTCTGGGCTGGCTCGACGACCATACCGGCACGCCAGGCTGAACGTTGGATAGCCGCCGGTCGCAGCTACCTGCATGTAGTTACTTGCCTGCGGAAAGCGCCCTATCACGCCGGCGATGCGGACGTCGTCTGAATAAGCGTATGACCAGCGCCGTCAGCAGGCGTGTTTACCTGCGCGTATGCCGTCTCTCCTTGACGGCCACCAAGCTATGGTCATACGCTTTGGTCGTAAATGTCCGTATCATCGCCCATCGGGGCGCCGACGGAAGTTGAGACATCGATGAACGTGAAAAGCTCCGCTCCCAACGTCTTCGACGCTGGGCTCCCCACGTTCGATTACGGCCTCACCGCCACTCCGTACGACATCCTCGAGGATGTCCGGAAGGCGCAATCGTGCGCACCCATCGCCATTGGGCCGCTCGGCCCGGAGATCCTGTCCTACGAGATGGCTCGGGAAATCCTGCGCGACGACAGGTTCCGCATGCCGCCCGGCATCACGCTGGCGGCGCAGGGCATCACCTCGGGCCCGTTGTACGACAAAATGATGAGCAGCCTCCTGGGCCTCGAGGGCGCGCCACACACTCGCTTACGCAAACTGGTGTCAAGAGCGTTTACTCCCCGCGCAACGTCGTGCCTTCAAGACACGATTCATGAGGTGGTGAACGAGCTGATCGATCAGGTGGTGGAAGCCGGTCGGTGCGACGTCGTGACCGACATCGCACGGCCCTATCCCACCCCCATCATGTGCGCGCTGATAGGCGCGCCTCGGGAAGACTGGCAGCACTTCGCACAATGGACCGACGAAATCTTCAAAGCTTTCAATTTCCAGACCGACGTCACCTTCGATGAAGCCGAGATCATGCGGTCGTGGAGCGAACTGGACGCCTACGTCGACGACATGGTCGCCGCACGCCGAAAGAATTTGACCGATGACCTGCTGTCTGAGCTCATACGCGCCGAAAGCGACGGCGACCGACTGAACCTCGACGAACTCCGCATGCTGGTGGCGGGCTTTCTGATGGCGGGAACGGACACGACGCGAAATCAGCTCGCCGCGTCGGTACAGGTGCTTTGCGAGCATCCGGATCAATGGGCGAGGCTGGGCGAGCAACCAGAGCTTGCGATGCAGGCGGTTGAGGAGAGCATGCGCCACTCACCTGCGGTCTGCATCGCACCGCGCGCCGCCACCGAAGATGCCGAATTCGGCGGCTACATGTTTCCGGCAGGGACCTTCGTAGTGGTGAATACCTTTGCAGCCAACCGTGATCCAGCGATCTATGACGATGCGGATCGCTTCGACATCGCGCGCAAGAACTTGCCCGCCATTCTGACCTTCGGCGGTGGTGCCCACTACTGCCTGGGGGCCAACCTCGCGCGCCGGGAATTGGCGGAAGCACTCACAATCCTCACCAGACGTCTCCGTGCAACCCATCGCGTCGGTCCGGCCCCGTGGAAATCCCTGCTGGGAATGACCGGCCCAACAACACTAGAGATCGGGTTCGAGGCCCAACGGCTCGTGACGGCGGATGCGTAGTCGCGGCTGGGCGGGATCAACGCCCGGCTCCGACGAAGAGGCAATCGCCCGCATTCTGAATGCGGTAGACGAAGTCGTAGCCGAACACGGACCAGCGATACGCCTTGCCGACGTCGCCCGGAAACTCGGCGTCACTCGCCAGACTGTATACCGCTACTTCCCCAACGCTGACGCGCTGCTCATCGCCAGCGCAATGCGTGCGGTCGACGGGTTCATCGACCAGGCCGCAGAACACGTCAGTGGACACAACGACCCAGTCACCGCAATCGTCGAAAGCGTGTCGTTTGGAATCGAGAATCTCGCCGGTGATCCACAGCTGGAAAAGCTGCTGACCCGGGGGCACGAGGGCGAAGCCGTCACCTCGCTGACGTCCGACACGGCCGTCACAATCTGTTTGTCTGTCTTTCACCGCTTCAATGTGGATTGGAGGCTGCACGGTTACGACAGCGCTGCGCTCAGTGAACTCGCCGAAATGACCCTGCGCACAGTACAGTCCATCCTGACCGATCCCGCACAGCCACCCCGCGAGGGAATCGAACTACGCCGGTTCATAACTCGATGGCTCGGTCCTGCGATCCTCTATCCGCGGATGGCGTCGCTATCGACCCACGAACGACACGCGTCGTCGGACGGGCACGTCGAAGCAGAAAGACGTACCTCGCTGTCCCACAGTGGTCCCCACGAAGGTTGAGGCTTCCCCGCACCCGCCGTACAGTCCGGACAAGGTAACTACGACCGCAGGCCGACGACTAAGCTCGTGGCGGTGAGCAGTGACCCCGATTTCGACGCCATCCTCGCGCAGGAGATCAAGCGGGGCGACAACATCGAATTCCCGCCCAACGATCCCGGTGTGACATGGCGCATCGACGAGACCAGGGCAACGAAACCGCCGTGCGATCAGCCTGGCGTGCTGTGGTACGTGGAGGAGCAGGCGGAACCGATGCTCGGCAGCCCGCTGGGTGATCTGTACATATTCACCGTCAAAGAGGTCGGGGCGGGAGCCGAGGTCGAAGTCCGGGTCAGGGGCCACGTGACCGTCCGACGCTCCAAGCGAGATCGCGGGTAAACCGGTCCGCGTCGCCAAATCCGCGTGGTGTGACGGCTCGGATGATCCGGCGTCCGACATTGTGAAACGCACGCGGACCGCCCTGCGATATAGAGCAGATCAGGGCGGCTCGCGGAGGGACATCAATGAAGACCAACGGGATCCTGGCCGCCGTCGCGGTGGGCGGCGCACTGTCGATGGCGGCATCGTCGGCTCCGGCGCCTGCCGGCGCGGACGGGGCGGCGGGCCCGACGAAGAATCCCTCGGCCGACCGCAACCCGCTCAGCGGCTACGAGGGTTACTGCACGTGGGGCGCCCAAGAGCAGATACACGACCACACCGGCCACTACATCAAAGCGCTGACCGGCAACGCCGACGACTGGGCTGATCAGGCCGCGGCGGCCGGCTTGACAGTCGTGGGCGAAGCGCAGCCCCACTCGATCGCCGTCTTCAGCAGTGCGCTCGTCGGGGGCGTCGGACACGTGGCCTGGGTCGAGGCCGTCAACGGCAGGAAGATCACCATCATCGAGATGAACTTCGGTCCCGGGGCCAGCGCGGGCAACGGGTACCACACCACCGGTTTCGACGTGTTCGACACACGCACCGTCGACGACGTTCCGGGAATGAGCTACATCCTGATCCCGTGACCTGTCGCGCGGGTTACCCGCCGATCGAACCATTCGCCGGGTTCCGACGTCAGATCTATATGGGTGGGATGGAGCAGGCTACGCTGCGCGAAGCCGACTACGAAGCGGAAGACGAAGCTCAGGTCTGGGTGCTGGACCGGGTCCACAGGGTGCTGGCCGCGCTCACTGAGGCGGAGCGGGCCGCCGCCGAACGTTGGGTCGAGGGTCGCTAGCTAGCTGTTGCGGGTCGTGACGTTGTAGGCGCCGACACGGGTTGAGGTGTCCTGGGGGACGGGTTCCTGGGCGGCAGGATGAGAAATCGCCAAACCCCTCGTCCTTACACCGAAGGAACCCGTCCATGACCCACGGTAATGCCCCGTTGTCCGTTGAAGGCCGTCGTCGCCTCGTGGCCCGCTGTGCTGACCGCCCGATTGCCCACGTGGCTGCTGAGATGGGGATTTCGCGGGCGTGTGCGTCCAAGTGGGTCAACCGGTTCCGCCAGTTCGGTGAGCTCGGGCTGCACGACCGCTCGTCAGCTCCGACACGTCAGCCCAGCGCCACTACGAGCTCGGTGATCGAGGTCATCGAGACGTTGCGCCGGGTCCGCAAGTGGTCGGCAGCGCGGATCGCCTTCGAACTCAATGCACGCGGGATCGTGATCAGCCGGCGCACCGTGAGTCGCCAGCTGGTCGCGTTGGGGCTCAACCGGCGCAGGTTCCTCGATCCCAGCGGGGACCTCAACCGGGTGCCGCAACGCATCATCGCGCGCCGCCCCGGACACATGATTCACGTCGACGTCAAGAAGGTCGGCCGCATCCCCGACGGCGGGGGGTGGCGAGTGCACGGCAAGGGCAGCGCCCAGGCCAAGGCCGTGGCGGTGGCCACCGCGGCAGGCACGCGGGCAGGCTATGTGTATTTGCATTCCGCGGTCGACGGCTACTCGCGATTGACCTACACCGAGGCACTTGTCGATGAAAAAGCCATCACCGCAATCGGCTTCATGCACCGCGCCCGGGTCTTTTTCGCCGCGCACGGGATCGATCGCATCCAACGCATCGTCACCGACAACGGCTCGTGTTACCGCGCCCGTGACTTCGCCCACGTCCTGCACGGCGCCCGCCATCAACGCATCACGCCCTACACCCCGCGCCACAACGGCAAGGTGGAAAGATACCACCGCATCCTGGCCGAAGAGTTCCTCTACGCCCGGACCTGGACTTCAGAGACCCAACGCAACGAAGCACTCAAGATCTGGAACATCCACTTCAACTACCATCGACCACACTCTGCCGCCGGCGGCCAGCCACCAGCATCACGACTCACCACCGGCGTCACCAACGTGGTGACCTCCTACAGCTAGCCGGCAACGGCGCGTACCGCGGCGGCGCCGTCACTGCCTTGCGTTCTGGGCCAGCTCGATGGCGTACTGATTGACGAAGGTGCCCGCGGGCGGATCGCCTTTTCCGCACGTTCCGTCGGACTCGCCCGGACGTTTGATCCACAAGTAGGCGTCGGCGTGCGCACCGGAGGTGGACGCGGTGGGCGGAGTGCCCAGTGCCCGGCCGCTGGGGTTGCACCAGTTGAGCTCGGAGTCGGGAGCCGGCCCCGCGCCGTTGCGCGAAGTGTCGACCACGTAGTGCGAGCCGTTGGTGAGCCCGGAAATCGCTTCGCCGTAACCGATTTCGTCACCGGTGCTGAAGAAGTTCGCCGTGTTGAGGCTGAATCCGCGGGCGTGGGCGACGTCGACCTTGTTGAGCCGGTCGGCCATGTCCTCGGCGCTGTGCCAGCGCAAGTGACCACCGTCGACGTACACGGCCGTGGCCGGATTGCGTGTCAGCGTGTCGACGGCATAGCGAATCAGGTCGTAGCGTTCCTGGCGCTGGTCGGCCGACAGGCAGTCGGCCATGGCGAGCGCGTCGGGCTCGACGATGATCGCCGTCCGCGTTGCGCCCACGCCGGATGCGATGCCGTCGATCCACGAGCGGTAGTCGTCTGCCGTCGCCATGCCACCCGCAGCGAAGCTGCCGCAGTCGCGGTGCGGGATCCCGTACAGGGTCAGCACCGGGAGCGCGCCGGCGGCCTGCGCGTCGCCGGTGTACTTCGCGACCGTTGACGCAGACGAGCCCGGCACGATCCAGTACGCCTGCGGAGTGTTGGCGACGGCGGTGAGCTCCGGATTCGGCGGATCGGCGTGCTGCGCGGCGCGCATGGCCGCCGAGTTGGGGTTGACGTAGAAGGGGATGCCCGCCAGCGGGTCGGCGTCATCGGCCAGGCGGACCGCCGGCGCGGGTACGGGGGGAACGGCGTGCGCCGCATCGACGATCAGACCGGCGACGGTGGCGAGCGTGAGGAGGGAGGCGATCCGCCGAGCGACCGCACCAGCAGCAGAGAACGTCACCTGAGGAAAATTAGTGCTCCAAAGGATCGAGCGCCAATCGCCGCCCGCGCTCGAGGCCACCGCGGTCGGCACGGCCGTGTGCGTTCATCGCTGCCGCGCCTTGCGCGGCGTGCCGGCCGTGATGCCCCGGACCCCGGGAAGGTCCCGGTGGTGGGAGGGCACGCCGGGTCCGGCGTGTTCGGCATTGAACACCGCGTCGACCACCAGCTGGCGGACGTGGTCGTTCTCCAGGCTGTAGAAGATCGTGGTGCCCGACCGGCGGGTGCGCACCAGCCTCGCCATTCGCAGCTTGGCCAGATGCTGCGACACCGACGGGGCGGGCTTGCCGACCCGCTCGGCCAGGTCGGTCACCGACAACTCGTCGTCAGCCAACGACCACAGCAGCCGAACGCGGGTGGCATCGGCGAGCATCCGGAAAACCTCGACGATCAGACCTACCTGATCCTCGTCCAGCGACACCGGAGGCTCATTACCTGCATTCATGCGCAGATACTATCGGGCGCTGCGGCGCGCTTCCAAGCGCAGTCGGATTGCATTGTCGCGCAGGGCATCGGAGATCATGCTTGTGCAGCGAGGCGGCATGCCAATGGCCTGGTCGGCAGCGGATTCGAGGCTTGTCCGTCCGACCACAATTCGGCGGCTAAGTTACCCCTATGCGCATTGTTCGCCTGTTCGGTGTAGTCCTGGCGATGCTCACCGCGGGGGTCCTGCTCGCCACACCCGCCGGCGCGCAACCGCCGGGCAGGCTCACCGATCACATCACCGACAGCGGCGGGGTGTTGTCGAGTTCGGACCGGGCGGCGGTCAGCTCGGCGATCGACCGGCTCTACCGGCAACGCCATATTCAACTGTGGGTCGTCTATGTCGACAACTTCTCGAGGTTCAAACCGGATAATTGGGCCGACCGGACCCGCAGTGCCAGCGGGATGGGCGACCACGATGTGCTGCTGGCCGTCGCCACCAACACCAAGCTGTACTCGTTCGCCGTGCCGCCGGCGGCCCAGGGCCTCACGGCTTCCGAATTGAACAGCCTGCAAAGCAACAAGATCGAACCGGCGGTGGCCGCCAAGGACTGGAGCGGTGCTGCGGTCGCCGCGGCCGACGGGCTGGACAAGTCGCAGGTGTCGGCGAGCTCGTCGAAGCGGATCTGGCTGCTGATCGCGATCGGCGTGGCAGCGGCCGTTGTCCTGCTCGTCGTGCTTCTCCTGCTGCTTCGCGCGCGCCGCCGCCGGCGCGCCGCGCAGCGGGCCGACGCCGGCAATGCACCGGTCGGCGCCGACCAATCCCTAGGTCAGGCGCTGTCCACCGCGGACGCCCGAGTGCGCCAGATCTCCGATTACGTCGCGAGGCACCGCGACAGCATCGGCGCCGAGGCCCAGGGCCGACTCGAAGAGGCGAAGCGGCATCTGGCGGCGGCGCACGGCACGGAAACGAGCAACGAGCACGACTCCATCGCCTACGCCAACAGCGCATCGACGCTGGCCGCCCATGCTCAGACGCTGGCGAACGCCGACGTGCTCGCGGCGCACCGCACGCGGCGGCGGTGAGAGACCGCCGTCAGGTGCAAAGCGTCGGCGCGTCGCACACATTGCCCGGGCAGTAGACGTTGTGTGCCGCATTGACCAGGGTTCCGACGTCCAGCAACGTGACGCCCCGCGCGTTCAGGTGGGCGTGAATGTCGTCGGCGATCTGCTGCGGCTGCCAACCCCAGGTGAGGTCGTAGCAGACCAGGTGCGCCTCCCCGATCAGGGCCTCTTCGGTATTGGGCGGCCACGTGAGGCCGACGGCGCGCAGCTGCGCGAGGTACGCGTCGTCAGCGGCGTTAGCCGTGGCGACCGCAGAGCTACCGAGCAACGCGGCGCCGGCCATCACGGGAATGAACAGTCCGGCCAGCCGGCGAGGTGAGGGCATTCGATCCCCTCCATTCTTTTGCGTTTGCCGGGCCGCCAGTAGTGTGCGGTTCCGAAGCAGGGAATATGAAGAATAGCGAAAGCCGGCAAAATTGGCTCCCCCGAAAGGACCCCGGACATGGCGGGTAATCCGATTCGCGTCGGCGTGCTGGGTGCCGCCACCATCGCACCGTTGGCGCTGACCAATCCCGCCAAGGAAACGGCCGAAGTCGAGGTTGCCGCAATCGCGGCCCGCGACCCGGCGCGCGCGCGGACGTTCGCCACCAAGCACGGGGTGGGCCGGGTGCACGAAAGCTACGAAGCGCTGATCGGCGACCCCGACATCGACGCCGTCTACAACCCGCTGCCCAACGGCTTGCACGGCCGGTGGACGAAAGCGGCGCTGCTGGCGGGCAAACACGTGCTGTGCGAAAAGCCGTTCACCGCCAACGCCGCCGAAGCCCGCGAGGTAGCCGAACTGGCCGCCCAATCCGATCGGGTCGTGATGGAGGCCTTCCACTACCGCTATCACCCCTTGGCCCTGCGCATCGAAGAGATCATCGCCTCGGGAGAATTGGGAGAGTTGCGGCGCGTCGAGGCGGCCTTCTGTTTTCCGCTGCCGAAGTTCTCCGACATTCGCTACAACTATTCCCTGGGCGGCGGTGCGACCATGGACGCCGGGTGCTATGCGGTGCACATGACCCGCACCTTTGGCGGCGCGACACCCGAAGTCGTTTCGGCGCAGGCGAAGTTGCGCAACGCGCGCATCGACCGCGCCATGACCGCCGAGTTGCAGTTTCCCGGCGGGCACACCGGCGGGCTGCGTACGTCGATGTGGTCCTCGGACCTGTTGCGAATCAGCGCCCGCGTCGTCGGGGAGCGCGGTGAGCTTCGCGCGCTCAATCCCGTGATGCCGCACCTGTTTCACCGCCTCACGGTCCGGGCCGCCGGAGGCAAACGGGTGGAACGCTTCTCCCGGCGGACCTCCTACGCTTACCAGCTCGACGCGTTCGCCGACGCCGTGCTGCGCGGCGCCGAGGTGAAAACGTCTCCGCGGGATGCGATAGAGAACATGACCGTCATCGACGCGATCTACCGTGCGGCGGGGCTACCGCTCCGCGAACCGAGCTGAGCGGCTTTCCTAGAAGCAGCCGCTGACATGGACCCGCCGGCCGGCTCCGACGCAGACGTTCACCGGCGGCGGCGGAGGCGGATAGTCTTGCGGCAGTGGGGCATAGGCGTTCGGCGGCGGAACGTAGGTGTTGACCGTGTCGGCGACGTTGGTGCATCCGCTCACGGACACCCGGGTGCCTACGCTTGCGCAGACATCGGCGTTGGCCACACCCGTGGGCTGCACGATGGCGCACATGTCGGCGATCGTCGTAAGGGCCAACGCGGCCACCCCCGCGGCAATCCGGCGCCTCATCGAATCTCCTCAACGACCACTATTGCGTCGCGCCGCCCGAGTCGACCAACGGCGTCCACTGGCAACGCTGCCTGATGTCGACCAGCGGCTGGCGGATGCTCTCGAGGTCGGCCTGCTCGGCGGGGTTGGCGTCGAAGTAGTCGCGCACCGCAGTACGGATCTGGTCCTTCGGCTGGTCTTGCAGACCGGTGTAGAACCCGTTGAGGTCGGGGTGGGTGAACAGGTAACTCGAGAGCGCCGCCGCGACGCCGGTCGCGACGCCCGCGATGTCCGCCGCCGTGCAGTTGGGCGGTCGGGACGTCGGATCGGCGGCCGCCGACGCATCGAGGCACAACAAGGCGCCGACGGCCGCGCCGGCGACCGTGACAGCCCGGCGAGCGATCAGATTCGGAAGGATCATCGACGGACTCCTCGGTCGGTGGGCGCAGCCATCCTGGGCGTGTTGGTCGACTCTGCGCGCAGGCCTGGCCTTGCGACTCGGGCCTAAAGTCACCAATGCCACGGCCAACTGTCACAGCCACGGCGGGGGGAGAGTTCAGACCTGGTTGAACCCGCCGTCGGCGGTCACGGTCGACCCGGTGGTGAAACTCGACAGGTCACTGGCCAGGAACACGATCGCGTTCGCGATCTCGACAGGGTCGGCGAAGCGCCCGAGCGGAATGGTCGCGATGCGGCCTGCACGAAACTCCTCGACCGTGGCGTTCGGATTGGTCTGGGCCGCCAGGTTGTCGCTGCCGGGTGTGGCGGTGGAACCGGCGACGACGACGTTGACGCGGATGTTGCGGCCGGCGAGTTCGTTGGCCCAGGCGCGGGCCAGCGAGCGCACGGCCGCCTTGGTGGCGGCGTAGATGCTCAGTCCTGGCCGGCCCCGGTCGGCGGTGGTCGAGCCGGTGAGGATGATCGAGGCGCCGCCGTTGAGGTGTGGCAGCGCCTTTTGCACCGTGTGGACGACTCCTTTGACGTTGGTGCTCAGCAGCGCGTCGAGGTCGTCGTCGCTGATCTCACCCAGGAGCGCGACGCGGGTGGACCCGGCGTTGGCGACGACGACGTCGAGTCCATGACCCGCCGCGGCCACCTCGGCGTAGAGCCGATCGAGATCGCCGGGGTCGCCGACGTCGCCGCGCACCGGCACCGCACGTGGACCCAAGCTGGTTGCGGCAGAATCGAGTTCGCGCTCGCGGCGGCCTGTGATGAACACCCGCTCAACGCCCTCGGCGAGGAAACGCCGGGCGGTGGCCAATCCGATCCCGGAGTTGGCGCCGGTGATGACCGCGGTCTTGTGTTCCAGTAGTCCCATCAAGTCTCCCGGGTTGGCGGATTCTCACGGGTGGTCATGAGGCGGTATGCCTTTCGGTGCGGTAGCCGGCGTCAACGTCCGGCGGCGGCGAGTGATTCCGCGCCGGCCGCGAGCCCGCGATGACGGTATCGAACGGCGCCGGGCCGCGCAGCGACCGGTAGTCGTCAGCCGACGGCCGGCGGGGTCGGCGTGCGCACGGGCGGCGCCTTGCGCGTGAGGTCGGAGAACCGCACGCTGACGCGCTGAAAGCCCTTGACGCGTTCGGCTTTGGCCTTTTTCGTGTAGGTCCTGCGGTCGGCCGCGGTGAGGTCCGCGTCGTCGACGAAGGGCGTGAGCAGGGCGCGCGGGTAGAGCCGCTCCACCAGCACCACGTTGAACTCCGCGCACACCACCAGGGTCGAGGACACCAAGAACAGGAACGCCAGCATTCCGAGCACCAACGCGAAGACGCTGTTGGTTGCGCTCGCCGTCTTAACCGTGTGCCCGATGTAGCCGGCACCGAACCACTGCAGTATCTGCCAGATGAACGCCGCCGCAAGCGCTCCCGGCCACACCTGGCGGTATGTCAGGCCTCGCGCCGTGGTCACGCGGAAGGCGACCAGGCAGATCAGCGCGTTGATCGCCACCGCGGCGAGGGCTACGCCGATCTTCCCGAACAGGCCCAGTGCCCCGGTCGCCTGGCCGACCGCGGAGAGCACGGTGGCCGCGATGGCCGCCGAACCGAGCACCATCAGCAGGAGCAGGCTGCGCAGGCGTGAGCGGATGGGATCCGGGCGGTTGTTTCGCGGGACCGCCCACACCGAGTCCATCGCGTTCTGGACGGCCTGACCGACACCCAGGCCGCCGTAGAGCGCGCCCGCGATGCCGATGATGACGGCCGCCGTCCCGCCGCTGAGCCCTTGCGGTTGGTGCAGCTGGCTGCCGATCACGGGGAACTGGCTCAACGTGCTGTGCAGCACCTGCGCCTGCAGGTCGGGCCGGCCGGCGAGCACCACTCCAAGGCCCGTGGTCATCAGCAGCAACAGGGGGAACAGCGACACGAAACCGTAGTAGGTGATCAGGGCGGCCAGATAGCCGCCCTGATCGTCGAGGTACTTGTAGAGCACAGCGATGAGCACCCCGACGGCGCGGTTGCGTCGCTGCAGCGTGTCCAGCCACCTGACCATCCGCGATCACTTCTCTTCTCAGAAGCAACACCCAAACGATGGGATGGGCGGGTCATACCCAAATCCGCGGGCCGTCAACCGCGCGGGTCAGCGGGGGTTGCGTACCCGTGCGAACTCCCAGTCTTCGAGGCGGTCCTCGGCTTCCGGTCCGCTGAAGGCGCGCCCGCGCTCCTCGGCCCCGGGGCTCCCGTTGAACAGGGCGGAATCGGCGCGCGGCTCCGCGGCGGCGTCTGGCCGCGTATCCGGATGGTCGGCTGCGCGCTGCGGCTCGGCCCGCTCGATGCGCTGCCGCGGCAGGGCGGCCGGCTTCGTGCGTTGCAGCCACGTCACCATGCCCTCGCGAACGTTGCAGCGCAGGTCGAACAGATCGCCCGCGTTGGGCGCGCTGACCAGCATCCGCACCCGCACATAGCCGTCCACCGCATCGGTCACCTGCAGCACGCCGACGCGGCCGTCCCACAGGCCGTCGGACCGCAGCAGCCGGTCCAGCTCGCTGCGCATGGCGTTCAGCGCCACGGTGAAGTCGACGTCGAGCTCGACGGTGCCGAGCAGGGCCGTCGCGTTGCGGGTCCAGTTCTGGTACGGCGTCTTGGTGAAGTAGGTGCACGGGAGCACCAGCCGCCGCTCGTCCCACAGATGCACCACCACGTAGGTCAACGTGATCTCCTCGATGCGGCCCCACTCGTTCTCGACGACCACGACGTCGCCCACCCGGATGGCGTCCGAGAAGGCGATCTGAATGCCCGCGAACACCGCGCCGAGGGACGTCTGGGCGGCCAGGCCGGCCACCACCGACAACACACCAGCCGAGGCGAACAAGGTCTTTCCGATGCTGTTGAAGGCCGGGAAGGTCTCGAGCACAGCGGCCAGGCCGAAGACGACGACGACGGCGACCACCAGCCGGCGCAGCATGGTGATCTGCGTGCGGATTTTGCGCCGGTGCCGGTCGGCGTCGGCGATGTCCGTGTCGCCCCGGGCGAACCGCGCGATCGCGCGTCGTTCGGCGACGAATACCAGGCTGGCGACCAGCCAGGTGTTCGTCGCCATCACCGCGATCAGCAGCGCGTGGTCGAGCCAGCCGCGAAACTGCGAGCTCGAAGCCGTCGTGTGATGCACCGCCGTGGTGGTCGCGATCACCACCAGCGTCGCCCGTACCGGCCGCCGCGTGAGCACGTCGAGGTCGTCGATGACGGGACTGCGGCCCTTGACCCGCTGCAGCACCCACGACAGCGCCAGGCCTGCCGCGTAGGCGACGACCGCGGCCGCGGCCACCCAGGCGAGGTTGAGCGCGACGTGTGTCGCGTGGTCCAGCGAAAACGCTCTGAGCATGAAGGAATGCGCTCCTTAATCGGGGCTGGGATCGGGGGCTGGGCATCTGGGACGAGTCGGGGACGAATCTCGGACAAGGAAACGGTCGTATAGGCCTTCCCCGGACCCGCGACCGAAAAAACCTTCAGCCGAGCACAATTCGCATTGAGACCGAGCTCACAAACCGCTCGGGCATTTCGGGGCTGATACCGCCGTGCCAGGATGGGGTGATGGTCGACGACGAGATGCGTTCGGAACGGGAGTTCAACCAGCACAACATCGAGGAGTTCCGCCGCAACGGGGGCAAGGTCGGCGGACAGTTCGACGGCTTTCCGCTGCTCTTGCTGACCTCCACGGGCGCACGAAGCGGCGCGCGGCGCGTCAACCCCGTCGCCTACTTCGACGTCGACGGCAAGATCTACGTCGTCGGCTCGGCGGCGGGGCGGGACAGCAATCCGGCATGGGTCCATAACATTCGCGCCAACCCGCGCGTCACGGTCGAAATCGGTTCGCGGGGACCGAAGCCGGCGACGGCTCGGGAATTGCCGCGCGCAGAGCGCGACCCGATCTATCGCATCGTCGTCGAACGGGCCCCGGGGTTCGGTGAGTACCAGGAACGCACCGACCGGTTGATCCCGGTGTTCGAGTTGGTTCCCGAATAGGCAGCACGCTGGGCGATTCAGGCCGGGCGGGTGCCGGGCTGGAGCACAATGGTGGGCGCCGGCAAAGCGGCCGGCCGAGAGGAGAACCTGCATGACGACGCGCCTGCTCCGCCGATGTGCGATCGCCGCGTTCGCGCTCGTCTCACCGCTGGTGGTCGCTATCGGCGTCCCGGCGATCAGCCGGGCCGACGACTGCGCCCCCGGATGGGTGTGGAGCGCCCAGATGAATCAGTGCGTGTTCTGGCTTCCGACCGCGAACGGTCCGGGTGGGCCCGGTGGCCCGGGTGGGCCCGGTGGCCCGGGTGGCCCCGGAGGTCCCGGTGGGCCCGCTGGACCGGGCGGTCCCGGCCCTCGGTAGTGGTAGTCCGACCCCGTTGAGCTGGGCGGCTGCGCCCCCTCCAACATTCGTTACACTGGCTAAGTAAAGCTTTGGGCGAGGGAGAAATCAGTCACATGCCACGGACAGACAACGACTCTTGGGATTTGGCCACCAGTGTGGGCGCGACGGCGACGATGGTCGCCGCCGCGCGGGCGATCGCATCCAAGGCCGACAACCCGGTTATTCAGGACCGCTTCGCCGAACCGCTGGTGCGCGCCGTCGGCGTCGACTTCTTCACCCGCTGGGTGAGTGGCGAACTCAACGCCGACGACGTCGACGACCACGAGTCCGGCTGGAAACTGGGGCAGATGCCCGACGCGATGGCGGCGCGAACCCGGTTCTTCGACGCCTTCTTCGCCGAGGCCGCGCAGGCGGGGATCCGCCAGGCCGTGATTCTGGCGTCCGGTCTGGACGCGCGCGCCTACCGGCTGGCGTGGCCCGACGGCATGACGGTGTTCGAGATCGATCAGCCGCAGGTGCTCCAATTCAAGGCCGCCACGCTGGACGGGTTGGGCGCCACCCCCCGCGCCGACCTGCGCGCCGTCCCCGTCGACCTGCGGCAGGACTGGCCGAAGGTACTGCAGGAGAACGGCTTTGACAAAGCGCGGCCGACGGCGTGGATCGCCGAAGGTCTCTTCGGGTATCTGCCACCGCAAGCGCAGGATCGGCTGCTGGACAACATCACCGCGTTGAGCGCCCCGGGCAGCCGACTCGCGGTCGAAGCCATCCCGGACAAGCCGGAGCGGGACACCGAGAAGGCCCGCGAGATGATGCGCAGGGCCACCGCCAAGTGGCGCGACCACGGCTTCGAGTTGGACTGGGAGGAACTCGGTTTCGAAGGCGAGCGCAACGACGTCGCCGGGTACCTGGACGGCCTGGGCTGGCGCTCAGAGGGGATTGAGATGAGCGAGTTGTTGGCCGACAACGGTTTGGCGGCCATCGCGCGGACCAACGACACGGTGTCGGTTGCGGACACCGTCTACTACCGTTCGGTGTTGAGCGCATGACGGCGCCGCGACGTCGAGGGCTCAACGACTCCATCACCCAGATCTGGGGTTTCCTCGCGCCGGCTTACGATCTGCCGTTCCTGCAGCGGTGGATCTACCGCCCGCCCCACGACGAGGTCATAGCGCAGCTGCGCTGGCACAAGTCGCGCAAGATTGCCGACATTGCCTGTGGCACAGGGATATTAAGCGAGCGAATCGCGCGGGAAGTGCAACCCGAGGAACTCTACGGTGTCGACATGTCCGACGGCATGCTCAACCAGGCCCGCGCCAGAACCGATCGCGTCCAGTGGTTGCGGGGCCCGGCCGAACAGCTGCCCTTCGACGACGGGGCGCTCGACGCCGTGGTCACCACCTCGGCGTTCCACTTCTTCGACCAGCCCGCGGCGTTGCGCGAATTCCATCGTGTGCTCGCCCCCGGCGGCCTGGTCGCCGTCTCGGCGCTCAGTGCCCGGGGCCCGCAGCTGCAGGCGTCGTCGGCCAGGTGGAAGCCGCAGCACAACGCGTCGCCCTCGGAGACGCGCAGGCTGTTCGAGGACGCCGGCTTCGTGATCAGCGATCAGCACCGCATCCGGCGGCCGATCTGGACCCGCATCGTGTCCGACCTTCTCACCGTCGGCACCAAGGGCTGACCCCAGGCTTGCCCGAAGGTGTTGCGGCTCAACGCAGGACGCCCGCCCCGCCGGGCGGCGGAGCGGGCGTGGTGCCGAGCAATCTTTACAGCGGGATCCAGACCCCGAAGAAGTCAAAGCCCCACTGGTTGAATCCGGGATTCCAATACGGAGTCTCCTGGTAGCCCCAGTAATTGATGGGACCGTAACCCCACTGGCCGCCGGGAGGCGGAAGCGGTCGATCCCACGCGGGGTGCGGCGGCGCACCGGGTCCCCACGGCGCGGGGCCATCGCCCCACGGGGCGCCGCGGAAGTAGCCGCGCTGCGCGTCCCCATGCCACGGGCCGCCAGGTCCGCCCGGACCGCCGGGGCCACCGTGATCGGGTCCGCCGGGTCCGCCCGGACCGCCCGGACCGCCGGGGCCACCGTGATCGGGTCCGCCGGGTCCGCCCGGTCCGCCGGGGTGGTCGGGTCCGCCGGGGCCGCCCGGTCCGCCTGGTCCGCCCGGTCCGCCTGGGCCACCGTGATCGGGTCCGCCGGGGCCGCCAGGTCCGCCTTGGTGGCCGGGTCCGCCGGGTCCGCCCTGACCGGGGCCGCCGGGGCCCCCCGGTCCGCCGGGACCACCCGGCCCGCCGGGGTCACCGGGCGCGTTCGGCGGATGGAACCCTCCACCGGCCGGTCCGCCCGGGGCGCCCGCGGGCGGGGCGCCGTGGCCGCCCGCCGGAGCCGGCGGCGGCCCGGGGGCGGCGCTTGCCGAACCCGCGCCCACGCCCAGCGCTGCCGCGCTGAGGGCACCGGCGATGGTGATCCCCCCCACTAGTTGCTTAAGTCTCATAGTCCTTCACCTGTCTTGTGTGAATGCTCGTGAACCCCCTGACCATCCACACGCTAGATAGCTTTCCTATGAACCTGCTTTGTCTGCGCCCAGCAAAACTTCTGGGCGCCGCAAGCGGCCGGCCGAGCGGGCCGTTCACCTCGAGACGCCGCCGCGCACGGCAGGCACGGCCACCGCGAGAGGTGACGAGGCGGCGTCGCGACCCCGGCGTTTGGCAAGGCTATGTTTCCTAGTCAGGCCCGATATCGGACCGATATGGTGGCGCCCGTGTCCAACGCCTCCCACCCCGCCGAGCCCCACGAGGGATCCGTCTCCGCGAAGCTGAATTGGCTGCGCGCGGGAGTACTTGGCGCCAACGACGGCATCGTCTCCACCGCGGGCATCGTTGTCGGGGTCGCCGCCGCGACAGTGCAACGAGCGCCGATCCTGACCGCCGGCAGCGCCGGCCTGGTGGCCGGGGCGGTGTCGATGGCGCTCGGGGAGTACGTGTCCGTGAGCACCCAGCGCGACACCGAGAAGGCCCTGTTACGCAAGGAACGTCAGGAGCTGCGTGACGATCCGGCCGCCGAACTGGACGAGCTCGCCGCGCTGTACGAGGCCAAGGGCCTCACCGCGGCGACCGCGCGGACCGTGGCGGAGGAGCTCACCGACCACAACCCCCTGCTCGCCCACGCAGAGGTCGAGTTGGGAATCAATCCCGAGGAACTGACCAACCCGTGGCAGGCGGCCATGTCGTCGGCGTTGTCCTTCGCCGTCGGAGCCCTGCTGCCGTTGATCGCCATCCTGGCGCCGCCGACGGAGTGGCGGGTCCCCGTCACCGTCGTCGCGGTGCTGGCGGCGCTGGTGATGACCGGGGCGGTGTCGGCCCGCCTGGGTGGCGCCCCGCAGGGGGGCGCGGTCGCCCGCAACGTCGTCGGAGGCGGACTGGCGCTGGGGATCACCTACGTGATCGGCCACCTGGTGGGCGCCGCGATCGGCTGACGGCGACTGGAAGCTCGCAACTGTAATATCCACTGTTGCGGTCCTCGGCAGAGCGGCCAACACCACCTCGCGGAGAGGCCAGCAGTGGCAGAGCCCAGCACCGTGCCGGACGAAGCTCGTTCGGTGGATCCGGCGCCGTATTTCGTTCGGGACCAAACACGCTTCGTGCCAACGGCAGTCGGGCGCGGGGGCTGGGGCCCCTCGATGAGCGGCCATGTCGTCGGCGGCCTCCTGGGCTGGGCCGTCGAGTGCGCCGCCGGCGACCCCGACCTGCAACCGGCGCGGCTGACGGTGGACCTGCCCCGGCCGACGGCCCTGGAGCCGATCGAGGTGCATACCCGCGTGCGACACGACCGGCGGCGGCTGCGCCTGATCGAGGCGACCCTCACCCAGGACGGTGTGCCCGTGGCCGAGGCCAGCGCACTGTTCCTGCGGCGCGGCACGCAGCCCGAGGGGCACATCTGGTCCCCACCCGTGCAGATGCCGCCGCTTCCGGACCCCAGCGACGGCGGCCATTCGACGGTGTTCATGCGTACCTACGGCTGGGGGGCCGAGTTGCAGAATCCCGATTCCGAATGGCCAACGGGCGGAACGAAATACACGTGGCTGCAGGAAACACGCTCGTTGATCGACGACGAACCGCTCACCGCGTTCGTGCGGGCGGCGATGGCCGGGGACATCACGGCCTCGATCGCCAACTGGGGCACCAATGGGCTGCAATTCATCAACGCCGACTACACGCTCACTCTCAGCCGGCTACCCGAGGGGGCCCACATCGGGCTCGCGTCGCTGACGCAGCACAGCCACGACGGGGTGGCCACCGGCTCGGCCGTGCTCGTCGACCGCGACGGCCCGATCGGCAGCGGGGTCTCGGTGGCCGTCGCCCATCCCGGATTCCGGCCGCTGTCGCCCTAGTGCGTAGCGTCGGCCGGGCCGCGGCGCCGTTGCTCGGATCTACAAACCTTTCGGCGCGTCGCGCACGGCCTGCACCGCCGCCGGATCGCCCTCGAACTCCACGTGGGCCTCTCGCCCGACCGCGAACAGCAGCAGCTCTTCGGGCGCGCCGGTCACCGTGACCGCCGGGCCGCGACCCACGGTCAGCACCGTCTTGCCGTCCGCGGTGCGCAACGCCACCCGGCCGGGCGCCTTCCCCAGCGTCATCCGGCCCATCAGGGCCGCGGTGCGGCGCAGCGACTTGGCCAGCCCGGGCTCCAGCGCGCGCGGCGCCCACCCGGGCTGCGCGCGGCGAACGTCCTCGTGGTGGATGAACATCTCGGCGACGTTGGCCACCGGGTCGAGCAATTTGAGCGGTGAGTAGAGCGGGGGACCGGCTGCGACTTTCTCCAGCAGCCGCTCCCAGTCGGTCCGCTCGGCCACCTCGTTCTGCACCTTTTCGGTATGGGCCGCGAACGCCGAGATCAGGATGCCCGGGGCGGCGTCGGGGCGGTACTCGCGGATCACCAGGTGAGCGGCGAGGTCCCGAGTCTTCCACCCTTCGCACAGGGTGGGCGCGTCGGGCCCGGCGCCGCGCATGGTCTCGACGAGGGCGGCGCGTTCGCGTTGCGCAACAGACATGTGTCCAGGGTAGAGCCCGCCGCGGCCGGCTTCGCGGGCCCTGTGCAAAGCACATCGTCCGGTCGTCGGTAAATTTAAAACGTCCTGTCCTTGAGACGAATGTAGGAAGTGTCATGAACGCGCGCGTCGAGCAGCTGGAATTTCAGGCGGAGGCCCGGCAACTGCTGGATCTGATGATCCATTCGGTGTACTCCAACAAGGATTCGTTTCTGCGGGAGTTGATTTCGAACGCCTCGGATGCGCTGGACAAGTTGCGCCTCGAGGCGTTCCGCAACAAGGATCTCGATGTCGACACCTCCGACCTGCACATCGAGGTCGACGTCGACACCAACGCGCGCACCCTGACCATCCGCGACAACGGGATCGGCATGACGCGGGCCGAGGTGGTGGACCTGATCGGCACGCTGGCCAAGTCGGGCACCGCCGAGTTGCGTCAGCAATTGCGCGAAGCGAAAAACGACGCCGCCTCCGAGGAGCTGATCGGCCAGTTCGGCATCGGCTTCTACTCGAGCTTCATGGTCGCCGACAAGGTCGAACTGCTCACCCGCAAGGCGGGCGAGAGCGAGGCCACGCGGTGGGAATCCAGCGGCGAGGGCACCTACACCATCGAGTCCGTCGACGAGGCGCCGCAGGGGACGTCGGTCACCCTGCACCTGAAGCCCGAAGACACCGAGAACGAACTTCACGACTACACCTCGGAGTTCAAGATCAGGAGCCTGGTCAAGAAGTACTCCGACTTCATCGCCTGGCCCATCCGGATGGAGGTGGTGCGGCGCATTCCTTCGGAGGACGACGGCGGCGAGGACACCGTCACCGTCGAGACCGAAACCCTCAACTCGATGAAGGCGCTGTGGGCCAGGCCCAAAGACGAGGTGTCCGCCGAGGAATACAACGAGTTCTACAGGCACATCACGCACGCGTGGGACGACCCGCTCGAGGTCATCGCGATGAAGGCCGAAGGAACGTTCGAGTACCAGGCGTTGCTGTTCATCCCGTCGCATGCGCCGTTCGACCTGTTCGACCGCGACGCGCAGGTGGGCATCCAGCTCTACGTCAAGCGCGTGTTCATCATGGGGGACTGCGACCAGCTGCTGCCGAAATACCTGCGCTTCGTCAAGGGCGTCGTCGACGCACAGGACATGTCGCTGAACGTATCCCGCGAGATCCTGCAGCAGGACCGGCAGATCAAGGCGATCCGTCGCCGGCTGGCCAAGAAGGTGCTCTCCACCATCAAGGATCTGCAGTCCGAGCGCCCGGAGGACTACCGCACCGTGTGGACCCAGTTCGGCAGGGCCATCAAGGAGGGCCTGCTGTCCGACGCCGACAACAGGGAGACGCTTCTGCAGGTGTCCTCCTTCGCCTCCACCCACAGCGAGGACGAGGCCACCACGCTGGCCGAGTACGTCGGGCGGATGAAGGAGGGCCAGACGCAGATCTTCTACGCGACCGGCGAGACGCGCCAGCAGCTCACCAAGTCACCGCACCTCGAGGCGTTCAAGGCCAAGGGTTACGAAGTGCTGCTGCTCACCGACCCCGTCGACGAAGTGTGGGTGGGGGTGGTCGACGAGTTCGACGGCAAGCCGCTGCAATCGGTGGCCAAGGGCGAGGTCGACCTCGACTCCGAGGAGCCCAAGAGCGAGGCCGAGCGCGAGGAGCAGGCCAAGGACTTCGCCGACCTGTTGACCTGGCTCAAAGAGACGTTGAGCGAGCACGTCAAGGACGTCCGGCTGTCGTCGCGGCTCACCGAGTCGCCCGCGTGCCTGATCACCGACGCGTTCGGCATCACCCCGACACTCGCGCGCCTCTACCGTGCCACGGGTCAGGACGTTCCGGCGGGCAAGCGGATCTTGGAACTCAACCCCAGCCATCCGCTCGTCACCGGGCTGCGTCAGGCGCACCGCGACCGCAGCGACGACCCGTCCGTGGCTGAGACCGCCGAATTGCTCTACGGCACGGCTCTTCTCGCCGAGGGCGGCGCATTGGACGACCCTGCCAGGTTCGCCGAGCTGCTCGCGGGGCGGTTGGCTCGTACGGTCTAGGAACCGCGCGCCGGCCGGCCTGGGGGCAACGCGTCAGCAAATGCCGGACCGGGAGCGTCCAAGGTGTTCACCCGCGCGAAACGCAAATCGACCGCTAACCGGGATTGGAAGTCGATTCGCGGGGATAATCACGTTCCATGGCTGAGTTTCGAGTGATCGACCCCCACGGCGTGGTTGTGGCGGCAAAGAGATTCGATGACGCCGAGGCCGCCTACGCATGGTTCGTCGACTACGTCGCGGGCAAGTCCGAGCTTGGCTGGCGCATGGAGGTCAACGACGAAGGACAGTGGGCATTCTTCGACGACACCGAGGGTTTCACCGCGCCGGTGAGCCGCCACCGGAAACCCGACTGATCAACCCGGCCCGCCGCTACTGCGCCGGACGTCGGGTGCCGGGGTGACTGAGCCGGCTCGTCCTGCCAGGCGCTGACTCAGCTGACACGATCCGTGCTCGCCTCGATAAGCTGGTCGGCATTTGTTGATCCTCACCCAACCGGCAGAGCCGATCCAGTGAGCGGCCGCGAAAGGCGGACTCCGCCAGGCACTGCACAGGATCCGGCCGCGGACGACTTCGTCCCGGTCGGCACGCCGATCGACCTCGACAGCTGTGCCCGCGAACCGATCCACATCCCGGGCAGCGTCCAGCCGCGCGGCGTTCTCGCGGTGGTCCGCGAGCCCGGCTTCGAGGTCCGTCAGGTCAGTGCCAACGTCACCGAGCTGCTCGGCCGCTCGGTCGACGACGTGCTGGGCCGCCACCTGTCGGCCTTGACGGGCGCCGAGCAGGGTGCCCGCCTCGAGCAGGCGGCGTCGACCTTCGGTGATCTCAGCCAGCGCAACCCGGTGGAGTGCGTGATCGACGTCGCCGGCGAGCCGCGGGCGTTCGACGCGATATTGCACCGCGAGCCGGGCGGTGTCCTCCTGGTGGAGTTGGAGATCGCCTATGGCGAACGGCCGTACTCCTTCCCGAACACCTACCAGGCCGTGCGCAGCTCGGTGGAGGAACTGAACCGGGCGTCGACCCTCGAGGAGTTGTACGACACGGCCGCGCGCGCCGTCCGCGACCTCACCGGCTTCGACCGCGTCATGGTGTACCGCTACGACGAGGACTACAACGGCGAGGTGGTCGCCGAGTCCAAGCGCGAGGACCTCAATTCCTTTCTGGGTCTGCATTATCCGTCGACCGACATCCCGGCGCAGGCGCGGGCGATGTACGAGCAGAACTGGATCCGGCTCATCTCGGACGTCGGCTACACGCCCGCGCCGCTGGTGCCGGCGATCGACCCGGCGGTCGGCGCGCCGCAGGACCTCACCTTCGCCACGCTGCGCAGCGTCTCGCCCATCCACATCGAGTACCTGCACAACATGGGAGTTCAGGCGTCGATGTCGATCTCGTTGCTGCGGCACGGGCGGCTCTGGGGACTGATCGCCTGCCACCACTACGCCGGTCCGCATCTGCCGCCGTTCGGCACGCGGGCGGCGGCCGAATTCCTCGGCTCGACCCTGTCGCTGCGGCTCGTCGAGCGGTTCGAGGGCGACGAACTGCACAAGCGGCTGGCCGCACAGTCGGTGCTGGCCAAGCTGACCGCCGCGATCCTGGACGACGGCGAATCGGTCGCCGCGGCGCTGTTCGGTGCGCCCGACCTGTTAGACCTGGTGCCCGCCGACGGGATCGCCGTTTTCATCCAGGGCGAGGAGCAGACTCGCGGGTCGGCTCCGCCGCCACACGTCGTATCCGCCGTCGCGGCGTGGGCGCGCGGCGCGGGCGACCAGATCGCGAGCAGCGAATGCCTGCGCCGCGAGCTGCCCGGACTTGACCTCGACCCGCAGGTGGCCGCGGGAGCGCTGGCGCTCAATCTGCCCGACGGGCATTACGCCATCTGGTTCAGGCGCGAGGTGCTGCGCTCGGTCGACTGGGGCGGCGACCCGCAGAACAAGGCCATCGCGGTCAGCGAGGACGGCCGCGAGATCCGGCTCAGCCCGCGTAAGTCGTTCGACCGGTGGCGCGAGATCGTCCGGGAGCGCAGCCAGTCGTGGACATCGAGCGAGACCGAGTCGGCGGAGGCGCTGCGGCGCCACCTTGTCGAGTCGCTGTACCGGCGCACCCGGGGTGCGCTGCGGGTGGCCGAGACGCTGCAGCGCAGCTTGCTGCCCGAGTCGATCCCGTCGCTGCGCAGCTGGCAGCTGTCCGCGCACTACGAGCCGTCCGCGGGGGGCAACGTGGGCGGTGACTGGTACGACGCGTTCGAGTTGCCCGACGGCCGCCTGATCGTGCTGATCGGCGACGTCGCCGGGCACGGGATCACCGCGGCCGGAACCATGGCGCAGCTCCGCAATGCCCTACGCGCCCAGCTGTTCTCGGGCGCCGAGCCGGCCAGGGCGCTGAGCCAGCTCAACGATTTCTGCGTGCACATGATGTACCGGGCGTTCGCCACCGTCATCGCCGCGCGGGTGGATCTCAGCTCGGGGCGGGTCGAGGCGGCGTCCGCCGGCCACCTGTTGCCCTTCCTGACGAACCCGGCGGCCGGCGCCGTCCCGCGGGCGGCACCGATCCCCGTCTCTCGGCATCAGCGGCGTGGCGTACGCGCCGAGCACGTTCACCATCCGGCCCGGGGAGGGCATGGTCATGTTCTCCGACGGCCTGGTGGAACGTCGCGGCGAGCCTATCGACGACGGCCTCGACCGGCTGGCCGCACTCCTCGGCAGGGCGGGGGACGTATCGGCGACGGGGATCGCCGAGGCGATGGCCGGGCCGTTGGGGGGCAACACCGACGACGACGTCACGATCGTCAGTCTGCGCCGGCCGTGATGTTCAGCCGTGGCCGAGTTGGACCGCCTTGACCACCAGCAGCAGTGCGCCGGCCACCAGGTAACTGCGCAGCGCGATCATGGCGAGCCGGGTCCCGGGGGACCACGTGACCGGTTCGAGCAGGGTCAGCGGCGGCATCCGCCAGGTGCTGCGGTCGACGGGCCGCGCCGGCGGTTGCGGTCTCGGTGCCGACGGCTGACGCCGGCTCATCCAGCGCAACGCCGGTCCAGCAGCCACGCCGCCGACGACCATGACCAGCGCCAGATAGCCCGCGACCGCGACAACGTCGATCTTGGGAAATAGCGTGGTGGCCATCAGGATTCCGGACAGCAACAGCAGGACACCCACGATCACGCCGGCCAGCCAGTTGAGCCAGGTTCGGTTGACCCAGGGGCCCAGCACCTCGCGGTCATTGCACAACAGCAGCAGAAACACGCTGGCGCTGGGCAACAGCAGGCCGGCCAGTGCCTGCACCGCGGTGGTGATCAACCCGAGCGGTGCGCCCGGAATCAACACGATCCCCGCCGCCAGCGCCACCATCGCCGTGTAGGACAGGTAGAACTGCTTGGCGTCGGCGAAGCCGCGGTGCAGCGAATGCTTGAGCCCGAAGACGTCGCCGAACGCATAACTGGTGGCCAGAGTCACCGCGGCGGCGCCGATGATCGAGGCGTCCATGAGCACGATCGCGAAGATGTTGCCCAGCGCCGCGCGGTTCTGGCCGAGCAGGTGGGCGACGGCGCCGGCGTCGGTGAAACCGCCCGTGGTGTTCGTGGAACGCGCCGCCCACTCGCCGGTCATCACCAGCGCCGCGGCGCCGACGACCACGACGAAGGCCCCCAGCACGGTGTCGGCGCGTTCGTAGGCCATGAACCGTGGGGTGATGCGCTTGTCGACGACGTTGGACTGCTGGAAAAACAGCTGCCAGGGCGCCACGGTGGTGCCGACGATGGCGATGATCAACAGCACCGCATCGGAGCTGATGCCGCCCGAAATGCTCGGTATCACAAAGGATTTGACCGCTTGGCCCCATTGCGGGTGAGACATCAGCAGCATCGGGATCTGCAGCAGGGTGACGGCGATGAAGACGAACATCGCCCGCTCCCACCGCCGGAAGCTGCCGCTCGCCATGATCGCGACGAGTGCCAGCGCAGAGATGGGCACCACGACGTATTTGGAGACCCCGATGTACTCGGCGGCCAGGCTGATGCCGATGAACTCGGTGACGATGGTCAAGAAGTTGAGCAGGAAGAGGTCACCGACGGAGAACCATCCCCAGCCGCGGCCGAAACGTTCGTTGATCAACCGGGCATGGCCCACGCCCGTGACCGCGCCGAGCCGCACCACCATCTCCTGGTTGACGATCAGCACCGGGATGAGCAGCAGCAGCACCCACAGCAGTGAGTAACCGTAGTTCTGACCGGCCTGCGCGTAGGTGGCCACGCCGCCGGCGTCGTTGTCGCCGACCATGACGATGATGCCGGGGCCGACGATGGCCAACAGGGTGAGCAGGCGCGTCTTCCAGGTGCGGCCGTGCTCGCTCTCGCCGACGCTGATGCGCCCGAACGCGCCCTCGATGTCGCCCAGGTGTGCGGTGTCGAGCACCGCGCTGCGCCGCTGCTTCGGGTCTGCCGGGGCTACGGGCCCGGCCGCCCGGGTGGTGGTGTCGTCGGCCGACGTCACGGCGTGATCCCGCCGGGCAGCGGCGTGCTGGGGTTGCCGTCGGTATGCGCTTCGGGTGCGGCGATTTCGCGGATGGGGCGCGGGGCGGGTTCGCGGCGGCGCCAGTCCTCGGGAATGGTGGCTTCCAGCACGTCGTCGACGGTGACCACGCCGAGCACGCGGTCCTCGTCGTCGACCACCGGGATCGAGTAGAGGTTGAAGTCGGCCATCAACAGCGCGATGTCGGTCAGGTCGGCCGTCGCGGTGACCCGGACGGGGTCGGAATCCATGAGCTCGCTGATGTTTTGGTGGGGGTCGGCCTGCAGCAGGGTGATGATCGACGCCACCCCGTCGAGGCGCTTGTCGTCATCGACGATGTGCACTTTGATGAGCGCCTCGGGCTGGATGGCGCGGGCGCCCGCGACGAGGGCCAGCGCCGCGCCCGCCGTGGTGGTGGCGGTGCACGAGACGAAGTCGACGTTCATCAGACCGCCGGCGCTTTCGGGGTTGAAGCCCATCAGGGTGATGACCTTGGTGCGCTGCGGGGCCGGCATCAGCTCCAGCACGCGCCGGCGGCGTGACTGGCGCAGGTCCGCGATCGCGTCGGCGGCGTCGTCGGCGCGCATCCGGCCCAGCAGCGCGGCGACCTCGTCGTCGGGCTTGCCGTCCAGGAGCCGGCTGGCCTTCTCGGGGTCGAGTTCCTCGAAGACGTCGGCTTCCAGCTCGGGGTCGCTGTGGACGCGGTCGAGGATCTCGCCGCCCTCGTCCTTGTCGGCTTCCTCGAGCAGGTCGGCGATTTCGGCGGCCTTGAATTCGCCGAAGCGGTCCGACAGGCGCCGCACGGCGTCGGATCGGGCATGGCCGATCAGCGGTTCGAAGGCCTTCCAGTCGCGCGCCGCGTGCCCGCCGGAGTGCTTGATCAGCCCGAACAAACGCGGGGGACGGCGCGTGTCGAGCCGCGCCACCACCCAGCCGGCGCCGGTCTTTTCGAGCTCGACGTCGTAGGCGCGCACCAACTCCATTGCGGCCACGTCGATCAGCCGGTGTCCCAGCACGTCGGCGCGCAGCAGCACCTCGCCGTCGCGGCGTTCGAAGCTGCGCAGGTTGACCTTGTTCCTGCCCAATACCACACGGTCCGTGCCGTACTCGTCGATGGATTTGTCGCCGATGAATACCCGCCGACCGCCGACCCCGGCCACGATCCCGGTCACCACGGGGTACTCGTCGCCGCCGCTGAGGCGCACGATCACGTCTTCCACGCGGCCCACCGTCTCGCCGGAGCGGGCCTGCACGGTCGCACGAAGCAGCTGTGAGAGGTGCATGACCGTCGACCGGCCCTTGGATCTGGCTGCCTTCTCCGATGTGCTCACTCTTAACCTCCTCGCCCGCCGCGCAACCGCCCCCGCGAGCAGCCGCACGACGAATCATGCGCCCGGCGGGGCTTGGCCGCCAGAGCGTATGCCCGGCCCCCTCGGATACCTACAACCGCCAGGTGAACGGAACGCGGCCATAGGGAAGACAGTTGCGGATGCGACGGCCGACCCCGCCTCCGCCTCCGCCCTCGCGCAACAACCGCTCGAGGTGCTCGGTTGGCGCCCCGAGTCATTCCGCGGCCCCGGCCCGCTTCATGCCCGTCGCGGTGCTGTCGTCCGCGGGCACCGAACCGGCGGCCTGGCTGCGGGCCAGCGCCACCGTCGCCGCGACCATCACCGCCGCCGATACTCCCAGCGCCGCCATCCCGGCGCTGCCGGCGTTGAGCGTCTCGCCCAGTACGGCGACGCCGAGCGCTGATCCGACGGCAGGCTCGGCGATGGTGACCGCGGGCAGCGACGCGGTCAGCGGGCCCGCCCGGAACGCCGACTGCTCCCACGCCGTGGCGGCGATCGCCACGACCACCCATGCGTAAACCTCGGGCTCGCGCAGCAGCGCCGGCAGGCCATGGTCGAGTTGGTCGACCACGCTCTTGGTCAGCACCGAGAAGAGGCCCCACAACGAACCCGACACCAACCCCAGCAGGAGCGCGCCCACCCGCCCGGGGAACAGGCGGGCGCCGATCAGGCACAGGACCAGCGCCGGGCCCATGACCGCGAGCACGATGGCCCACGTCTTCGGCGTGCCCTGGGGGCGCCCGGCCCCGGGGTCGCCGACGGTGACCACCACCGTGACGGCGGCGCCCAACAACGCCGCCCAAATCGCTTGCCCGCGAGTGATTTTGCGATGGTTAACCGCTGCGCTGATGACCAGGGCGAACAGCAACGAGGTCACCAGCAGCGCCTGCACGAGCACCACCGACCCCAACCCCAGCGCGGCGGCCTGCAGACCGAATCCGGCGCCGGCCACCAAGCTGCCGGTCCACCACCGCCGATCGCGCAGCAGGCGGCGGAACAGGGCGACGGTGCCGACCGGTTTGTCGGTGACCTGCTGGGCGGACCGCTGCTGGAGAACGTCTCCCACCCCGACCATCAGAGCGGCCGCCACCGCCAGGGCTGCCGCCGCGTCCGTCCTGCCCACGAGATCTCCTGTCCGGATTGGCGTGTTGTGCCGCGCAGATCGGTACCCCCGCTGCCGCGGCCCGGCGCCCTAGGATGCTCCCATGAACGACGTGACCCCGCGAACGGACGCGTTGGCCGCCGAGGCGTTCGACCTGCTCGTCGACGCGGTGGACCGGGTCCCGGCGGGGACCTGGGAACAGCCGTCCAACCTCGAGGGCTGGACGATGCGCGACCTGGTGGGTCACGTCACCGGCAGCGCCGCGAAGATCGTCACGCTCGTTGAGGACGGCGAGGTGTGGCTGCGCCCCTCCGAGCCCGCGGAGTGGTTCTGCGACGACCCCGCGGGCCGCCTCCGCGAATTGGCCGCGCGGCTGCAGGACGCCCTGCCCGGCGCCGACCTCGACGGCATGCGGGTGTCGCCGGAGGGGCAGGTGCCGCTGCGCCGGGCGTTGGCCTATCCGGTGTCCGACCTGGCCCTGCACACCTGGGACATTCAACGCTCGCAGGGGCGGATGGTCGAGCTGCCCGGGAGCCTGCTGGCCCTGTGCCGTTCGCTGGTGGATTCGGTGCCGCAGGCCGCCTTGCGCCGGCCCGGCGGCTTCGGGCCGGAGCGCACCGCCCCCGACGACGCGACACCGACTGCGCGCCTGATGGCGTTCCTCGGGCGCTCGGTCACCGACTAGCTTGCCGGGCAACGGATTTGACTGCTAGCTGTTGCGCCTGATCTTGAGCGCGGTGGTGATCATCGGAATCTGCAGCGGCAACCGCGCCAGTGCGGCGATACGCATCGGCCACGGCTTGCCCCACCACAGCCGGCACATGTTGACATTGGCCGGGAAGACCCCGATGAACAGGGCGGCGGCCGCGAGCGCGGCCGATCGGCGGGTGCGTCGCGGCACCAGCAACGCCCCGGTGGCGATTTCGGCGACGCCCGAGGCGTAGGTGTAGAAGCGGGCGTCCCCGGGCAATTCGACCGGGACGATGGTGTCGAACGGCTTCGGCGCGGCGAAGTGCAGGGTGCCGATGCCGATCAGCATCGCGGCGACCCTCAGGGCCGCCGTGCGGGCGGCCTCGCGCTCGGCTACGGATGTGGTTGTCATGACGCCATTGTGTCTTGCGCTTCGCGCGGGCGTAACGCCGCGGCGACTTTCCGCACGGCTTTCGCCGGAGGTCACCGTCGCGCGGGCGACGGGCCGCAAGGCGCGCTCAAGCCCGGTCGGCGTCGGTGTAGCGGATGATGCCGCGAATGTTGCGGCCCTCGAGCATGTCGCGGTAGCCGTCGTTGATCTGCTCGAGGGTGTACTCGCGCGTCACCATGTCGTCGAGGTTGATCTGGCCCAGCCGGTACAGCTCGAGGATCGCGGGAATGTCGTGCTGAGGATTTCCGCCGCCAAATAGGCTGCCCTGCAGGCTTTTCTGCAGCAGCGTGAGCCCCGCCAGGTTGAGGGTGACGTCGGTGGCCATGACGTTGCCCATGGCGGTCACCACGCACGTGCCGCCCTTGGCGGTCAGGCCCATCCACGCCTCGACGTCCCGGCCCTCGCAGTGGCCGACCGTGACGATCACCTTGCGGCACATTGCGCCCCAGGTGATTTCGGCGATTGCCGCGGCGGCGCCGCCGACGTCCGCGAACGCCTCGGTGGCGCCGAACTTCAGGGCCTGCTCGCGTTTCCACTCGACCGGGTCGATGGCGAACACGCGGCGGGCGCCCGCGATCCGGGCGCCCTGCAGCGCCGCGACGCCGACGCCCCCGATGCCGACGATCGCGACGTCTTCGCCGGGCGCGACGGCGGCGCTGCGCACCGCCGAGCCGTAGCCGGTGGTGACCCCGCAGCCCACCAGGCATGCGACGTCGAAGGGCAGCGCCGGGTCGACCTTGACCACCGAAGTGTGGTGCACCACCACGTAGGGCGCGAACGTCCCCAGCAACGACATCGGTATCACGTCGCGGCCCCTGGCCTTCACCCGGAACGACCCGTCACACACCGACGCACCCGAGAGCAGGCCCATGCCCAGGTCGCACAGGTTGCGCAGCCCGACCTGGCAGGGTTTGCAGGTGCCGCACGAGGGGATGAAGGACATGACGACGTGGTCGCCCACGGCCAGGTGCTCGACGCCCGGCCCGAGCTCGACGATGGTCCCCGCGCCCTCGTGCCCGCCCAGCACGGGGAAGCTCGGGATCGGGAAGTCGCCGGTCAGCAGGTGGTGATCGGAGTGGCAGAGCCCGGCGGTCTCGAGTTGGACCTTCACCTCACCGCGGCGGGGATCGCCGATCTCGATCTCGTCGACGGTCCAAGGTTCGTTCACATCCCAGACCAGGGCGCCTTTGGTTTTCAACGGACGGCTCCGTTCTGTTCCGGTTCGAGACCCGCCAGCGGCTAACTTAGCTCATTACTATTGCCCATACGGTACTTGGTACGATTAACGGGATTCGACCGCTCGCATCCCGCCCGTGCTGCCGAGGGCAGCCAGACAATTCGAGGTTATGAACATGGCTACACCCGTGATCGTCGGTGCCGTTCGGACGGCGATCGGCCGCTCCTTCAAGGGCACGCTGGTCAACACGCCGCCCGAGACCCTGATCACCGCGGTGCTCCCCGAGGTGGTGCGCAGGTCCGGCGTCGACCCGACGGCCATCGACGACATCATCTTCGCCGAATCACACTATGGTGGAGGTGATTTGGCGCGTTATGCCGCCACCGCGACGGGCATGGAGGACATTCCGGGCCAGTCGGTGAACCGGCACTGCGCGGGCAGCCTCACCGCCATCGGAAACGCCGCGGCGCAGATCGGCTCCGGCATGGAGCGCGTGCTCATCGCCGGTGGTGTGCAGTCGCTGTCGATGACGCCGCTGACCAATTGGCGCATCCCCGGCCCTGAGCTGAAGTTCGAAGAGCGCTGGATGCCACCCACCCACGTCGAGACCCCCGACGCGCCCGCCAAGGACATGTCGATCACGGTGGGCTGGAACACCGCCCGATCCGCGGGCATCACGCGCGAGGAGATGGACGCCTGGGCGGCGCGTTCACACCAGCGAGCCATCGCGGCCATGGACGCCGGCAAGTTCGCCGAGGAGATCCTGCCGCTGAAGATCACCCAGCCCGACGGCTCGGTGACCGAGTTCTGCGTCGACGAGCACCCGCGTCGGGACACCACCGCCGAGAAGCTCGCCGGGCTCAAGGTGCTGCACCCCGAGATCGAGGGGTTCTCGATCACAGCGGGCAACAGCAGCGGCACCAACGACGCCGCCGCGGCGGTCGCCCTGGTCGACCGTGACTATGCGGCCGCCGAGAACCTCAGCGTGATGGGCACGGTGCGGGCCTGGGCCGCGGCGGGCGTGCCGCCCCGGGACTGCGGGCTGGGCGCCCTCAAGGTGATCGGTAAGGTGCTGCAGCGGGCCGGCCTGTCCGTCGACGATGTGGCGCTGTGGGAGATCAACGAGGCGTTCGCCTCGGTGCCGATCGCGGCGTGCCGCGAGTACGGGATCGACGAGGAGAAGGTGAACTTCTCGGGCAGCGGCTGCAGCCTCGGTCACCCCATCGCCGCGTCGGGTGCGCGCATGGTCACCACATTGGCCTACGAGCTGGCCCGCCGCGGCGGCGGCATCGGCGTGGCGGCCATGTGTGCCGGCGGTGGCCAGGGCGGTGCCGTCGTCATCGAGGTCTGACCCCCGGCCTGCCGCGCGGCGAGTGTGGGCGCTGCCCGTCGATTTCTGTTGCATGGCAACCACAATCGGCGCCGGGGGCGCGCTGCCCTAGTTGCAGAATGTGTAGCCGATGAACTGGGCGCCCGCGCCGCCCTGGTAGTTGGTGTAGTGCACCGCGGGCATCCCGTTGTACTGGGTGGTCATCTTCTGGGCGGTGGGCGGCGGGGCGCCTTTCGGGAAGGCCAGGATCATGTCGCCAAATATCTTAAGGCCGGGCTGACAGATGGCGTCGGGCCGCGGCGGCTGCGGGTTCCACGCGTGCACGACGACAGGGTCGGTCAACTGATAGCCGGTCGCGCAGTTGGGGTCGCAGATCTTGAAGACGGCGGTGCCGGTGCCGTCGGCGCCCTGCGGTGTCCACGCGGTCCAGGCCATGTCCTGCAGCGCAACCGCCACGCTTGCGCAGCCCAGCACGTTGAGTTTCTTTGGGCGCTCGACCGGCGGCACCGCGGGGTTGTAACAGCCCGGGATGGCGAGGCGTTCCGGCGGTGCCGGTGGGGCGCTGGTGGGCGCCGCGCCGTTGTGACCCGTAATCAGCTTCATGGCGCCCAGCACCCCGCCGGTCAGCACAACCGCCAGGACGATAGCGATCACTATCAGACGCCCCCGCGTGATGCGCTGCAGCCGGCTCGAGGATGGAACGTGGCCGTTGCCGCTCACGGTCACCAGGTTTACATGTTTCCGGCCGATATTTCATTCTCGGGGTAGCGCTGGAGGCGGCATCATGGCACGGTAAAGTTGGTAAACGATACCAACATATTCGGGATTTGTGATGGTCTGGGGAGTCTTGGATGAGTGACCACGAACTGGCCGCACGGTTGGCCACCGAGGCGGGGCGGCTCCTGCTGGGAGTGCGCGAGGAGTTTGCCGATGCCGACGCCGGCGAGCGGAAAGCGGCGGGGGACAAGCGTTCCCACGATTTCTTGATGGAGGCGCTCACCAGGGAGCGCCCGGGCGACGCGGTGCTGTCGGAGGAGGGCGCCGACGATCCGGTGCGCCTGCGTTCCGAGCGCGTGTGGATCGTCGACCCGCTGGACGGCACCAGGGAGTTCTCCGAGCTCGGGCGCGACGACTGGGCCGTGCACGTGGCGTTATGGCAGGCCGGCGAGCTGGTCGCGGGCGCGGTGGCGCTGCCCGCACAGGGCCGGACGTTGGCGACCCCGCAGGTCGATGCGCCGCCCGCCGCCCCGGACCAGCCGCGCATCGTCGTCTCCCGGACCCGTCCGCCTGCGATCGCTCTGGCCGTTCGCGAGGCGCTGGACGGTGTCCTCGTCGAGATGGGGTCCGCGGGAGCCAAGGTGGCTTCCATCGTGCAGGGCCTGTCCGACGTCTACGTGCATGCCGGCGGTCAGTTCGAGTGGGACTCGGCCGCCCCGGTGGCCGTCGCCCGCGCCGCGGGCCTGCACACGTCGCGCATCGACGGGTCGGCGTTGGCCTACAACCAGCCGGACCCCAAGTTGCCGGATCTGGTGGTCTGCCGCCCGGAGCTGGCGCACGCCGTGCTCGCAGTCACCGGCTGACCCGGTATCGCCCGCCGTCTCATCGGCGCGCCGACCGTCGGTTCTTCAGGGGGACGCGGCCATCCGCGCGGCACATTGATAAAGGGCGACCGCGTGCATCTCGAACAGCGCGGGCAGGTCGACGGAGTCACCGCCGATCTCTTTGGCCACGAACAGGCCGTCGGCGCCCGCGATCGCGTAGGTGGCCACCTGATGGACCTGCGCGGCGGTCAGGCCGGGCATCAGTTCGCCGATGGCGGTGGCGAGGGTTCCGAACGCCTGTTCGCGCACGCCGAGGAACATCTCGCGTGCCCGCGGTTCCACGGGCCGGCGCTCCAGGGCCAGCATCAGGCCGAGCCGCAGGAAATCGGGGGAGTCCAGCAGCGCCTTGGCGATCTGTAGGGCCACTGCGATCAGGCGGTCTTGCGGCGCGCCGTCCGGGGGCAGCTGCCATGCCGAAAGCCATTGCGCGAAGCTGCGTTCGATGACCGCGGCGATCAGGTCGTCCTTGTCCTTGAAGTGCCAGTAGATGGAACTGGCGGGCAGGCCGCACTTGGCGCTCACCAACGCGATGCTGGTGCCCTCGTAACCGCGTTCGCTGGCGATTTCGGTCGCGGCGTCCAGGATGCGGTTGCGGGAGGCCTCGCCGTCGACGCGGCGTCGCCTCTTGGGTGACTGCTCGATCTCGGGCACGAATACCCCTTGACGCTGAATCGGACGAACCTTACTGTAAGGATCGCTACATTACCGTAGTGATCATTACAGTTTCAAGTTGGGCGCGCAATGGAAGATTCGAATCGGGTGCCGGTGTACGACGTCGCGGTGATCGGCTACGGTCCGACGGGCGCCACCGCCGCCAATCTGCTTGGGCGCCTCGGACTCAACGTTGTCGTCGTCGAACGCGACCCCGATGTGTACGGGCGGGCGCGGGCCATCTCCACCGACGAGGAGGTCATGCGGATCTGGCAGTCCGTCGGCCTCGCCGACCGTCTGCAACGCGACATGCTTGCCGACCGGCCGTTGGCCTGGGTCGACGCCGCCGGAGTGCCCTTCATCGAAACCACCATGACGCCGCGCAACTGCGGGCACCCGCCGCAGCAGTTCCTCTATCAGCCCGCCGTGGACCGAGTGCTGCGCGAGGGCGTCGAGCGGTTCGCAGGCGTCGAGGTGTTGCTCGAACACGAATGCCTGCGGGTCGTCAACGGCGAGGAGTGCGTCGAACTGATGCTGGCCGACCTGCGGACCGACACGCTCAGGCGTCTCCGAGCCTCCTATGTGGTCGCCGCCGACGGCGGGTCGTCACCGACCCGCGGTCTGCTCGGGGTCGGGTACACCGGCCGCACTTACACCGAACGGTGGGTCGTCATCGACGCCAAGGTGATTCGCGAGTGGGAGGGCCACGACCGCCTGCGGTTCCACTGCAATCCGGACCGACCGACCGTGGACTGCCCCACGCCGTTGGGGCACCACCGCTGGGAGTATCCGGCCCGCCCCGGTGAGGACGAGCGCAAGCTCGTCACTGACGCGGCGGTATGGGAGGTGCTGGGAGAACAGGGCGTGACCGACGATCAGGTGAAGATTCTGCGGGCCGTCATCTACAGCCACCACGTGCGCGTCGCCGACCGGTGGCGCGTCGGCCGGGTCTTCCTCGCCGGCGACGCGGCCCACGCCATGCCGCCGTGGATCGGACAGGGGATGTCGGCCGGCGTGCGCGACGCGGCCAATTTGTGTTGGAAGCTCGCCACGGTGGTCCGCGGGCACGCCCCCGACTCGCTGCTCGACACCTATCAGATCGAACGCAAGCCGCACGTCACCACCGTCACTCGCCGGGCGGTGCGCAACGGCCGGGTCATCACCGAACGCAACAAGGTCCTGGCGTTCCTGCGAAATCATCTGCTGCGCAACGTGACCCGCATACCCGGTGTGCTCGCGGCCGGGCAGAAGCTGATCTGGATCCCAGAGGCGCGGTACCGGGCCGGGTTCTTTGCGGCCGAGGGGCATCCCGCGGTGGGCTGGCAGCTGCCCCAGCCCTGGGTCACCGACCCCGGTGGAGGGAGGGTGCGCCTGGACGACGCCCTCGGCGGGGGGTGGGCGGTGCTGCACCTCGGCGCGGCGCCGCACGGCGCCGACCGGTGGCAGCGGCTGGGGGCGACCTCGCTGGCCGTCACCGGCGGGCGGCCGAGGGCAGGTGCGGTCCGCGACGACGACGGCTCGCTGACCCGTTGGCTCCGCGGCAAGAAGGCCGCCGCGGTCGTCGTCCGCCCGGACGGGTTCGTGTTCGCCGCCGCCCGCGCGGGAGGGCCGCTGCCCGCACCGCCGGCGACCCTCGTCGCCCTGTCGCCAACCGCGCCCGTCACCCCGATCGGAGTCCTCACGTGATCACCGACAAAGCGCACGAACGCACCGTCACGGTCGCGGGAAAGCCAATCTTCGTCGCCGAAATGGGTTCTGGTCCAAACGTTGTCATGTTGCACGGCGGCGGCCCCGGCGCCTCGGGGCTGTCGAACTACGCCCGCAACGTCGACGCCCTCGCGGCGCATTTTCGCCTCATCGTGCCCGACCTGCCCGGCTACGGCAGATCGGCCAAGGGGCTCGACCAGGCGGATCCCTTCGGCTACCTCGCGGACACGGTCCGTGGCCTGCTCGACGAACTCGGCGTCGGCATCGCGCACCTGGTCGGCAACTCCTACGGAGGCGCGGCGGCGCTGCGCCTCGCGCTTGACACCCCGCAGCGCGTCGGCAGGCTCGTGGTGATGGGGCCGGGCGGGATCGGCACTACCAGAAGCCTTCCCACCGCCGGCCTGCGAAGCCTGCTGTCCTACTACGGCGGCGACGGCCCCAGCCGCGACAAGCTCGCCACCTTCATCCGCACCTACCTCGTGCACGACGGCGCCGCGGTGCCCGATGAACTCGTCGACCTGCGCTACCTGGCATCCATCGACCCGGACGTGATCGCCGCCCCGCCGCTGCGCCGCCCGTCCGGCCCGACGGCGCTGCGCACGCTGTGGCGGATGGATCTCACCCGCGACCGGCGGCTCAAGGCCCTCGCGAAGCCGACGCTGATCCTGTGGGGCCGTGACGACAGGGTCAACCGGCCGTCCGGTGGCCCCATGCTGCTCAACCTGATGCCCGACGCCGAGCTGATGATGACGCCGCGCACCGGCCATTGGATGCAGTGGGAACGCGCCGAACTGTTCAACCGGGTGGTCATCGAGTTCCTGGAGCGCGAGCGGTGAGGCCGTCGGTGTTCGGCAAAGTCCGCCTGGGCTACGTCGTCGTGGAGAGCGAAAAGCTCGGCGAATGGCGACGATTCGGGCGTGACGCGCTCGGCCTGCACCTCGACGACGCGCTGCCCGGCGCCCTACGTTTCCGGCTCGACGACAGCCGGTGCCGCGTCCTGGTGCGGCGGGGCCCCGCCGAGGACGTAACCGCGCTCGGCTGGCAGCTCGACGACGACCAGACGCTCGACGCCGTACTGGCCCGGGTCCGGCAGCACGGCGTGTCCGCGACGGACGGCACGGCGGCCGAAGCGGCCCTGCGTGGCGCGGAGAGGCTGGCCCGATTCCCGGGGCCGAACGGCCTCGCCCAGGAGGTCTTCACGCGCGCGCGGGCTGACAGCGCGCCGCTGCGGATGGCGATGACGGGCGGATTCGTCACCGGCGCGGCGGGCATGGGCCATGTCGCCGTCACCACCACCAAGCCCCATCAGGTGCACGGCTACTACCACACCGTGTTCGACGCGCGGCTCTCGGATTACATCGACGAGACCATCGGCGGCCTGAAGTTCAAGATTCGCTTTCTGCGGGTCAACGAGCGCCACCACACCGTTGCCGTCGCCGCGGTCAACAGGATGCGGTTGAACCCGATCCGGACCCGCGTGCAGCACGTCAACATTCAGGTCGCCGACCTCGACGACCTGACCGCCGCCTACCGGCGGGTCAAGCAGCTCGGCTTTCGCATCGCGCTCGGCGTGGGGCAGCACACCAACGACCGGGAGCTGTCGTTCTACGCCGTCACGCCCTCGGGTTTCGAGTGGGAGGTGGGCTGGAACCCGATCGTCGTCGACGAGCACACCTGGAAACCGACCACGCACCAAGGGATCAGCAGCTGGGGTCACGCCCCACAGGGGCACACGATTGTCGAGACGCTGACCCGGGTCAGGGCCGGCGCCGCGTCGCTGTTACACAACGAGGACGTAGTTCCCGCCCTAGCCGGTGCGGGAATCCCGTCCACTGATCGCTGAGAACTTCTCGAGGAGCGACGATGTTGCGGATCGACACCCATCATCACGCCATCCCGGCCTTCTACCGGGAAGCGCTGTCGAAGGCCGGCGTGGATGAGTCCCGCAACCGGGGCCTGCCGGAGTGGAGCCCGGAGGGGTCGCTGCACGCCATGGCCGAGCTGGGCGTCGGCACCGCGCTGCTGTCGGTGTCCACGCCGGGCACCGCGTTTCTGCCGGCAGTGCCCGACGCGTGCGCCCTGGCGCGAGACCTGAACGACTATCTCGCCGAACTCGTTGCGGCTCAACCAGATCGGTTCGGTTTTTTCGCGACCCTGCCCATGCCGCACGTGCGCGAGTCCGTCGACGAAGTGATCCGGGCCGTTGACGGGCTCGGCGCGGACGGCGTTGTGCTGCTTGCCAACAGCGCGGGCACCTATCTGGGCGCGGAGGGTCAGGACGAGCTGTTCGCCGCGCTGGATGCGCGCTCGGCGGTGGTGTTCGTCCACCCCGCCGACCTGCCGGGCCCCGCGGTCGACGGCGTCCCGCCGTTCGCCACCGACTTCCTGCTCGACACGACACGAGCGGCATATCTGTTGGTGCGCAACGGGATACGTCGCAAGTATCCGAATATCCGGTTCATTCTCAGCCACGCGGGCGGTTTCGTGCCATACGCCTCGCACCGGATGGCGGTCAGCATCATGGGAGACACCGCAGGCAGCCCGACGGACATCCTGGACGATTTCGCCGGCTTCTACTTCGACACGGCGTTGTCCTCGAGCGCCGCCGCGTTGCCGAGCCTGCTGGCCTTCGCCAGGCCGGGACACGTGACGTTCGGCTCCGACTGGCCGTTCGCGCCCGTTGTGGCCGGGAAGCTGTTCGCCGCCGGCCTGGAAACCTACCCCGGTTGCACCGCCGAGTCGCGTGGGGCGATCGAGCGCACCAACGCGCTGGCGCTGTTTCCGCGGCTCGGCACGGCGCCGCCGCCGCCTGACGGGTCCGCGTTCGATCGGCTACGCCACACCGCCGGCCGGGTGCTCATGCGGGGCGTCGCGCGACTGGTCAGCACCCGCTGACTGGCCCTCAGCGCAGCGCCTGCTGCCACGCCAGCACGCGCTCGGCCAGCTCGGGGCCGCAGTCCTCCTGAATGAAGTGGCTGGCATTGATCCGGGCGTGCGGCTGGCCCGACGCGCCGGGAATGTGCTTGATCAGGGGACGGTCGGCCCGACCAAGGACGGGGTCGCGCGCTCCGAAGATGGCCAGAAATGGCTTGTCCCAGCGCCCCAGCGCATCCCACGCGGCCCGGTTGGCCGGGACGGCGGGGTCGCCGGGCGAGGTGGGCACCAGTAGCGGGAATGCGCGGGCCCCCGCCTGATAGGTCTTGTCGGGGAACGGCGCGTCGTAACCGGCCCGCACCTTGGGGCTGACCCAGCGGAGGGTTCCGGCGCCGACGATGCGACCGGCGGGCAGCACGGGCGAGTAGCGGGCAAACGCGCGCCAGACGTGGAACGCCGGCGAGACGGGTCGCTGCGCGGTGGGAAGGAAGCCGTTGGCCACCACCAGCCGCGCGATGCGGTCGCTCTGCTCGGCGGCGATGCGCAGCCCGATGAGCGATCCCCAGTCCTGCATGACCAGGGTGACGTCCCGCAGGTTGAGACGCTCGAACCACGAGGTCACCCACTCGACGTGGCGAAGGTAGGTGTAATCCTCGATCCGGCTCGGCTTGTCCGAGCGGCCGAACCCGATCAGGTCGGGCGCCAGCACGCGGTAACCGGCGTCGGTCAGCGGCGGGATCATCGTGCGGTACAGATAGCTCCAGGTCGGCTCGCCGTGCAGCAACACGATCGGCGGCCCTTCGATCGAGCCCTCGTCGAGGTAGTGCATCCTCAGCCGGCGCGTGTCGCTTGCGGCCACGTCGAGGTAGTTCGCTACGAACGGGTAACCCTCCAGGTTTTCGAATCGGGAGTCTGGGGTTCGCAGCACATACATATACAGCTCCTCCGGTGGGCGGGCGCCCCTGTAAGAATCTCTCGGCGCTGCGACTTCGTCTAGTGGGGATTTCGTTGAGCTATACAGCACGCGGCACTACACTGCCGAATTCATGGCAATCCGTCACGCTGTCCTGCTGATTGCCGACATCGGCGGATACACGCCCTACACGCAGGGGAACCGCACGCATCTGCGGCACGCGCAGCTGACGGTCGCTGGTTTGCTGGAAGCGGTCATCGATGCTGGAAAGGGCCTGAAACCGGCGAAGCTGGAGGGCGATGCCGCCTTCTTCCGGGCGCACAGCTCGCGCATCGATCCGCCTTCCGGCGGCGACAGGGAGCCCGCCGAGGGATTCCGGAATCTGGGCCGAGGTGCGCCGGTGTCCCCGGGTTAGCAGACTGTTCATTTCGGCCGTCTATTGACAAGATGCGGGGTCGGGATGCGGCCCGGCGAAAGCTGCGAGCGAATGGACGACATGGTTCTCTCCAACTGGCCACCGGCGCAATGGGTGCCGCGACCGCGGGTCGGCGGGCCCACGCCGAGCGGCGCGTCGGCATGATCGCCGAGGTGTCGGGCGCGTGGAACTGCCGGGACGTCGCGCACGCCGCGGGCATCCGTGCCGGCCGGTTGTTCCGGTCGAGCGAACTGAGCGGGGTCGATGACGACGGTCGCGCGGCGCTCGGGCGGCTCGGTGTCACGGACGTGGCCGACCTGCGCTCGGTCGGCGAGGTCGAGCGCCACGGTGCCAGCGTCGTGCCCGACGGAGTCGCGGTGCACCGGCTCGCTTTCGACGGCGACCGGGTCGCGCCCCACGAACAGGCTTTCGAGCGCATGCTGTCGGAGAAGCCGGACGGCGAAGACCCGGTCGCGGCGGCGCGGCGCTTCATGATCGAAGAATACGAACGGTTTTCGGCGCTGCCGGGCACCCGCGCGGCGCTGGGCAAGGTCATCCGGATGGTCGCCGACGGGCGGTCGGTCCTGATCAGTTGCTTCGCCGGCAAGGATCGCACCGGCCTCGCCGTTGCCGTCGTCCTGGAAGCCGTCGGCGTCGACCGGGATTCGATCACCAGCGACTTCCTCGCCAGCAACGAGTCGGTGCCGGCGTTGCGCGAACACATCCTGCGGGGGATCGAGACCCGCACCGAGAAGGTCACTCCCGAGCTTCTCGACTACGTGCGGACCAGGCTGCCCGACCAGGTGCTCGGCGTGCGCGAGGAGTACCTGGACGCGGCGCGCAAGACCATCGACCGCCAGTACGGGTCACTGGCTCGGTTCCTCGGCGCGGCCGGCGTCGACGACCAGGCATTGCGGCGGGCGCGGTCGGCCCTGCTGAGTTAGCGCTCGAACGCGCCGAGCGCCCGCGCTATAGGCTCAGCGCGCGGCCCATGCGCGAGACGGCCTCGGTGAGGATGGCTCGCGACGTGGCGAAGTTCAGCCGTACGTAGCCGGCCCCGCCCGTTCCGAAGACGTGACCGGAGCTCAGCGCCACCCGGGCGTGGTCGAGAAACCAGCGGGCGGGTCCGGACAGATCGGCGACCACCGCCAGCCCGCTGGATGTCTGCTCGTCGATGCCGAGCTCCCGGCAGTCCAGCCAGGCGAGGTAAGTGCCTTGTGGCGGTTGGTATCTCACCCCCGGCAGGTGCTCTGAGACCAGGTCGGCCAAAAGCTCGCGGTTGTCGTCCAGGCCTTGCAGCAGCGCGTCGAGCCAGCGGTCACCGGTGCGAAACGCCTCGGCGTGCGCGATGACGCCGAAGTGGCTGGGACCGTGGCTGACCTCCTCGGGAACGCGGCGCAGGTCCGCGGCCGCCTCGGGGCCGGCGATGGCCAGGGCCGCCTTCAACCCGGACAGGTTCCACGCCTTGGACGCCGACGTCAGCGCGAACGCGTTCTCCGCCCCAGGGATGGTCAGGAAGGGGGTGAAGCGCGCCCCCGACAGGATCACCGGCGCGTGAATCTCGTCTGAGACCACCCGGACACCGAAGCGGCGGGCCAGCTCGGCGACCCGCCCGAGCTCTTCGTGGGAGTGCACCGCGCCCGTCGGGTTGTGCGGATTGCACAACAGGTAGGCGGCGTTGCCGCCGGAGGCCGTGGCCTTGGCGAAGGCTGACTCCAGCGCGTCGAAGTCCAGGCGGCCCTCGTGGTCGAGCGGCGCTTCGGCAACCCGGCGCCCGTCGTGCGTCACGAACGCGTAGAACGGCGCGTATACCGGCGGGTTGACGACGACGGTGTCGCCGCGGTCTGTGACGAGCCGCAGCATCTCGACGATTCCGAGCATCACGTCCGGGACGATAGTGGTGCGGTCGATCTCGACGTCGTGCCATTGCCAACGCCGCGAGGCGAATTCGCTGACGGCCTCGGCCAGCGCGGTGCCGGACGGGTACCCGGTGTCGCCGATGTCGATGGCCCGGCGAAGGGCGTCGGCCACCGTCGGCGCCAGGTTGACGTCCATCTCCGCGACCCACAACGGCAACACGTCGTCGGGGTGCGCGCGCCACTTGATGCTGGTGCGCTGTTGCAATTGGGCGAGCGTCAGCTCCTCGAGCGGGTTGAACGTCACTCCCGCAGCCTAAGCGCGCGCGAGAGAGCCGGCTCCCGAGCTACCCGGTGGCGAACGCGTGCGTCGGGATCGTCAGGGGCAGGTCGACCGAGCGGAGCAGCCCCGGGTCCGCGGCGACGACGTACGGTACGGCGTTGACGACGCGCATCGCAGTGGCGACCATGGCGCCCGCCCCCGACGTCATCCCGGCGATTCCGGCCCGACGAGGATCGCGCAGGGTGGCCGCCATGGTGCAGTCGATGTCCGGGTCGCCGGTGATCTTGACGCCATACGACAGATCGCCGATGCCGGTCGGCCAGTCGGGGGCGACGTCGTGGGCGAGCCGGGTGACGTGCTCGATGACGATCGCCTCGCGCCCGTCGACCACGCCGATAGCCTTCATCCGCAGCGCGCCGCACGTTCCCGCCTCGACGGTGCCCATCGCGACGTCGAGCGTTCGATTGGTGACCGCGCGGTCGAAATCCTCACGTATTTGCTGGATTTCGATGCCGAGCGCGTCGCCGATCATCCGGATCTGGCCCTGCCATTCGCCGGCGATCGCGCCGGGGTAGCTGACCCAGGGCGCGAAATCGAGCGGCTGACCGAAGCCCATTCCATTGATCATGATCTCGGGAACGCCGTAGTCGTCGTAGAGGCCGATCTCGAAAGCGTGGATCTTCTCGATCGACGACGATTGAGTGGCCAGCACCAGGGGCAGGTAGTCGGCGGCGAAGCCGGGTTCGATACCCGACGCGTACAGCGAGGCCTGGCCCTGCTTGGCCGCGGCGATCATCTGGTCGCGCCACTCGGCGGGCTCGTAGGCGTGCGGATTGACCAGACGCGTGGTGCTGGTCGTGACGACGTTGATCCCGGCTTCGAGCAGCCTGACGTAGTCCGGGACGGCCAGTGCGTCGCGCTCCGGGCCGCTCGCCGCGTAGATGACGCAGTCGGGCTTCAGGGCGATCAGCGCGTCCGCGTCGGCGGTGGCGGCCAAGCCGACGGGATCCCCGTTGACCAGCTCGCCGACGTCCTTGCCGGCCTTCTCCGGGGAGTGGACCCACACGCCCACCAGTTCCAGGTTGGGGCGTCGCTGGATGGCCCGGATCGCTATCGACCCGATGCCGCCCGTCGCCCACACCACGACGCGGTGTACAGCTGCTGCCATCGCGGATCCTTTCGTGCGCTTGGAGATCGACTTCGGAAGTGAATACCGAATGTTTGATCCGCAAGCTAACAGTCTCGGAGTATGCGGTCAAGGTTGATGCGGTTTTCGGCGGGAGAAGCCGAAGATTTGAACAAATGTTAGGTATCAGCGGGGTCGCGGCGGCTGCCCGCGTGACGCTCGGTCGATCAGGCGGTGGCGTCCACGAGGACCGCGCCGTCGGGCTGATTGCCGAGGGTCTGCAACGCAACGTCCCCGCCCCGGGCGGTCAGCCGAACGATCGCGGCCAACTGGTCGGGGGCGTCGCACTGCAGGTAGTGGTCGGCATTGGGGACCACCCAGTAGCGGTTGCGGCCGGGTTTGGCCTTCAGGTACTGCTGCCACACGTGGTTGGGCACCCGCAGCGGTGCGATGTTGTCGTGCAGGCCCCACACCACCGTCGTGTCGACCGGGCTCTTGGAAAGCGCTTCCAGCCAACCGGTCTCGTCGGCGGCGCGCTCGTTGAGATACTGGATCGTGTCGGGCAGCACGCGGACACCGTCGTTATGGGCGAAACACTTTGCCAGTGCCGCGATCTCGGGGTCGTCAAGCGTGCGCCTGGGCATGAACGTGCTGGCGCCCATGCCGGCGGCCAGCATTTCCGGCGTGGTCGCGGCGGCCGTGGCCCGCCCCGTGGCCGGGTCGAGCAGCGCGGTCTGGAACACCGTGAGGTTGGACAGCGGCAGATAGATGTTGGCGTTGGTCACGATGAGGTCGACGGGCACCTGTGGCGGCTCCTGGGCCGCCAACATGCCCAGCGCGATCATGCCGACGCTGCTGCCGCGGTCGTGGGTGAGCATGCGGTAGTCGGTCAGCCTCCACACCTGAGTGATCGCGTGCACCAGCAGCCGGGCGTCGTCGTACAGCGAATACACGTAGGGCTCGGGCGGCTTGTCCGACAGCCCGTAGCCCGGGAAGTCCAGGAGGTAGATGTCGAACTCGGAGCCGAGCTCCCTCGTCAGGGCGAAGTAATCGATGCTCGACGTCGGAAAGCCGTGCACGAGGACCAGAGGCGGTGCCCCCGCGGTGCCGCACCGTCGGCTGAACACCGAGACTTGCTGGCCGCCGTTGGCGGCGGTCGTCGACCGCCAGCGAAGCTCCGTGCCGCCGCCTTGCCACTCCGCGAAGATGTCCAAGCTGTCAGCATCGCAGAGGTGGTCACGGTTGGACAACCGTGGTTGCGACCGGTCGGCGGTTCAGGGGCACGTCACGTGAATGCCGAAGGTCACCGGGCGGGTGGCGCTCTGCCCCGGCGTGGAGGCCTGGCCGGTCCCGGTCACCGTGTAGCTCTTGCCGTCCTTGGTGGTCTGGACCTGCGTCGCCGATTGCGGCGCCTGGTAGGGCAACTGGTACTGGGCGTTGCCTGCGGTGAGTGAGAGCCCGAACCCGTCGACGCTGGGCGGTGTTTCGTCGGAGAGGGCCAACGACACCGACGCCGAATCGTCGCGAACGCTGATGCGCGTGGTGAGATCTCCGGATTCGGCGGGAATCGCGTTGCGTTGGGCCGCCGCGGTGGTGCAATCGACATTCGCGACCATCGTGTGCTTGTTCCCGTCGATCATGACAGTCGTGACCGATACGGGCTTGGAACTCGTGCTGGTGCCCGCACCGCTGCCTTTGCTCGAGCACGCCGAGAGATCCGCACTCAGCGCGACCATCCCGAGTGCGGCCGTCACGAGGACGATCCGCCGCCGAGCCGGGCGACTGTCCGGGTTCGCCATCTCACATCCTTCGCTAACACGCCAGAAGGACTATAGAGCCCGCCGCCACCGCGCGCTCACGGCCAGGCTTCCCAGCTGACCATGCTGCGCAACGGTCCGGCGAACAGTGGACGCACGGCGGAGGACCGCCAGCGCTCTTCGACCAGGGGAGCCAGGGCGTCGGTGACGCGCAGCGGGTCGTCGTCGAGATAGACGACGGTGACGTACTGCGGGGCCGTCTGCCACCCCCGGGGCGGGCGGTTCCACCCGCCGCTCGAGCCGAACGTCCATGCACCGGCGGTGCCCGCGGTCGCGAGCAGCGCCGGCGCGTGTTCGGCGTGCAACCACTGCAGCCACCCGTCGGGCCGTCCGTCGGCGGGTTCCTCGACGATCAGCAGCACCCCGCGGTGCGGACGGAACGGCACCACCTCGGCGGCGACCAGAGCCTGCGGGGAGCTGTGCCATTGCAGCAGGCGCAGCCCGCAGATCTGCAGCAGCGGTCGCATGACGGGGAAGCGGCCGTTATCCCGCAGCTCGCGACCGAGGGCGACGAAGTCGTCGAAGGTTTGCTCGACCGGGTCGCCGACCAGGTATTGCACCACGTTGCCGGTGTCGCCGAGGGGTCCGTGCGCGGCAAGCCGGTGGCCGGGGTAGTCGCCGTCCGCGATCCAGCGCAGCCCCAAGGTGATTCCCGGCAGCCGGTATTGCTCGGGCATGTGGTCGAGCAGGTGCCAACGCAGGTAGTCGTCGTCGGTGGGCGCCGCGGCGGTGAGGCTGAAAATGCCTGCCTTGACTCGGTTCACACGGAACTCCGGAGGCCGCTGCTTCCCGCGGGGTGGGCGTCCCCGCCAGCCGGCCGGCGCGTCATGGTGCAGATGCTACCGGGCGGCCGGCGTTTTGCTGCGGCACCGGGCAGGCGTAGATTCGAACAACGCTCGAATGAAGCGTCACGAAGGAGTGACTCTTGCCCACCGCTCACAAGCATGCCGCCGGGACTGTGGGCCCGCGGCGGCCCTACGGCGAACTCGGTCGCGCCGAGGTGGTGGCCGCCTTGCGCGACCTGGTGGGTCGCGTCGGTGTGCAAGGGGTGACCATGCGTGACCTGGCCGCCGAGTTGGGGGCCGCCGTGCCGTCGGTGTACTACCACGTCCCCGGGAAGCGGGCCGCCATCGATTTACTCGGCGAGTCGGTGCTGGCCGACATACCGGTTCCGGGGGTCGGCCGCTGGGACCAAAGGATCGTCGAGCTGTATTGTGCCGCAAGGGAAGTGATCATCGCTGTACCCGGCGTCGCCGGCATACTGCAGACCAGCGGTCCGAGCGAACCCGCGCGCAGGCTCGACCGGCTCAGCCGTGCACTGCTCACCGAAGCCGGGCTCGCCAAGGCCGACGCGGCCGCCGCCCATGAGGTGCTGTACACGTACCTGCTGGGCTCGGTGAGCCTGGAGGAGTCACGTCGGCTCACCGGATCGCCGCGCGGTAAACGCAGCACTGCCAACCAGTTCCGGACGGGGCTCAACGTGGTCGTGACCGGGATCAAAACCCTTGCGGAGAAGCGATGAACGTGCCGAAGCCCACACTGGTGGGGTCCCTGGTCGTCGAGAACCAGGACACTCCCGAGGATCGCGACGCCGCGGCTGTGCTGAACCCGGACACCTTCGTCGCCGGCGCCCCGTTCGACGCGCTGGCCCGGCTGCGAGCCGGTGCGCCCGTGCACCCGGTGCAGCTGCCCGGGCTGCCCCGGGCGTGGCTGTTGACCAAGCATGCCGACGTCCGGCTGGTCAGCCGCGACACCGACACCTTCACCAGTAGCAAGGGCAACACGCTGGTGGAGGTCGAGGCCGGGCCGAATTCGGCGATGCTGCCCGGCATCGACCCGCCCCGCCACGTGCACTACCGCAAACTGATCAACCAGGGTTTCACGGTGCGCAACGTGCAGCGCCTGGAGACGCGGATGCGCCAGGTGGCGCGTGACATCGTCGCCGACATCATCGCCAAGGGCGACTTCGACGCCGTCACCGACATCTCCGCGGAGATGTCCTTACAGGTGATCGCCGAAGTGCTCGGGGTCCCCGCCGAAGACCGCATGGACGTCTTCCGATGGAGCAACGCCATCGGCAGCCTGGGCATCGAAGATCCCGACTACGCCCCGGGTCCTGAAGCTCTCGGGCAGGCGGCGGCCGAAATGTTCTCGTATTGTGGCGAATTGGTGAAGCATCGGCGCAGGCACGGTCTCACCGACGACATTTTGTCGGCCCTTCTCGCCGCCGAGGTCGACGGCGAAAAGCTCAACCGCGATCAGCTCAACGAGTTCTTCCTGCTGCTGGCGATCGCCGGCAACGAGACCACCCGCAACACGCTCAGTCACGCCATCCTGGCGCTCTCCGACCATCCCGATCAACGAGCCCTGTTGGCCCGCGACCGCGATGCGGTGAAGGCCGCGGTCGAGGAGTTGCTGCGCTGGGCCACCCCGGTGATGCACTTTCGGCGCACCGTAACCCGCGACGTCGAGATCCGCGGCCAACGGATCCCCACCGGGGACTGGGTGCTGATGCACTACCTGTCGGCCAACCGCGACGAGGAGGTGTTCGACCGGGCCGCCCGGCTCGACGTCACCCGGCCGGACGCCGGCCACGCGGCGTTCGGGGGCGGGGGAGTGCACTTCTGCCTCGGCGCCCAGTTGGCCCGCCTCGAACTGCGCGTCATGCTCGAAGAGTTGTACGCGAGCGTGCCGCATCTGACGGTCACGGGTGCACCGGACCGGCTGCGCTCGTCGTTTTTCCACGGCATCAAGCGACTGCCCTGCAGCCTGGGTCAGAGTTAGTCACGTTCGGCCCGGCGACATCAGCCCCGGCTGACCCGGCGGTGCGGATCCGAACTCCATTCGGACCAGGAGCCCGGATACAGCGCGGCGTCACGACCCGTGGCGGCCAGCGCCGCGATGGTCACGGTCGCGGTGACGCCCGAGCCGCAGTAGACCCCGAGATCGCCGTCGAAGTCCACGCCGCTGTCGGACAGCACTTGCGACAGCGGGCCGGGCTCGAGGAACGTGCCGTCGGCCGAGAGCACAGCGGTGCTGGGCACGTTCACGGCGTCGGGTATGTGACCGGCAACGGGGTCGAGGGGTTCGACGTCGCCGCGGAACCGTTCCGGAGCGCGCGCGTCGAGCAACGTCACGGCGCCGGTTTGCTGCGCCGTCAACGCACTTCGGCTGCCGGCGTACAAATCGTCATGCCGCACAGTGACGTTCCCGGGCGACGGTTCGACCGGACCCGTCTGGAGGTCCCGCCCGGTCGCCCGCCACGCGGCCAGCCCGCCGTCCAGGATCCGGACCTGGTCCAGTCCCGCCGCGGTCAGCACCCACCACGCCCGCGCGGAACCGGCCCGATTCCAGTCGTCGTAGACCACCACCGGCGTGCCCTGCCGGATTCCCCAACGCCGGGCGGCCGCCTGCAGATCCTGGCCCGAGGGCAGCGGATGGCGGCCGCGGCCGGTGATCGTGTGATCGCTGAGCTCGTCGTCGAGCGACACATACACCGCGCCCGGAATGTGGCCCCGGGTATAGGCTTGGCGGCCGTCGGGAGCGTCCACCCGCCAGCGCACGTCCAGGATGGTCACCGGGTCACCGGCGTCGATCAGTGCGGCCAGTTCGGTGGCGGTGATCAGCACCTGGTTGCGAGCTTTCACGGATAGGCCCTCCTTGTCGCTCGTGCGAGGCTGGCAACGAGAATGCAATTAAACTCTGGGGGAACTAAAAGTGAACGGCGGTTTGATCTTTAGGTTATGCCCGTCGCCGCCGCCCGCGCGCTATTGACCCCTCAACCCCTGCCGCGCAAGGATTGAGCGCAACGAAATTCCGACGGTGACGACTTCGGACCCTAGCCCCTGCCCGATGTCGATGTGAAGCTTCGAAGGTGATGAGCAAATGAGATTCAAGACTTCTGCATGCGCGCTCGCCGCGGCCGCCGCCGTGCTGTTGCCCGCCGGCACGGCGCGCGCCGACCAGAATGACACCGACTTCAGCAACTATCTCCAGTCGCACGGCATCAACCTGGGCTCGACGTCGCAGGTCGTGAACATGGCGAAGGTCATGTGCAAAGACCTCGACGCGGGCTACAGCCAGAAGGACGAGATCGACCAGCTGACGGGCACGGCGAAGCTGACCCAGCAGCAGGCCGAGGCCTTCATCGGCGCGGCCACCGCCGACTACTGCCCGGGCAAGCATTCACCCAACAAGCCGGGCACCTGACGGAACCCGGCCGGGCTGCGCCTGAGCCGGTCTACCGACTGATGGTCTGGTATACCGACCACTGGTCGGTATACACTCATCCCAACCATGGAGGTTGGGCGATGAGCGCACCAGATCAAGCGCAGATCCGCACCCGCATGTTCGCCCGCGTCCTGGGCCCGTTCTTCACGATCGTGCCCACCACGGTCGCGGTGCGCGGCTCGTACATGCAGACGTTGTTCACCGAATTCAAGGCAAATCCAATGTGGCCGTGGCTTTTTGGCGCCATCCTACTGATGTCCGGCCTGATCGTCATCGCGTTCCACCAGTACTGGCGCAGCCCGGCGGCGATCATCGTATCGGTGCTGGGCTGGTTCCTGGCGATCCGCGGGGTGCTGCTACTGACCGTGCCGTCGGCCTACGACGCCGCCGGCAACGGGATCTACAGTGCGGGTGCCACCGCGGCGATCTGGGCGCTCTTCGGCTGCCTGGCCTCGGCCGGGCTCTACCTGACCTACGTCGGTTGGAAGCCGGAGGGCCGCCCGCATGCCGCGGGTCGTTAAGCACCCCGATATCCGCAGGGCGGAGCTGCTCGATCGGGCCTCGGAGCTCTTCCTGCGGCACGGCTACGACAATGTGAGCCTCAACGACGTGATCGCGGACGCCGGGGTGTCCAAAGGCGCCTTTTATCACTGGTTTCCGTCTAAGGATTCGCTGGTGGCAGCCTTGGCCGAACGCAGTGCGCGCGAGGCGTTCGCCCGTGTCGAGCACGCTGTCGAGCAGTGCAGTGGGGGTGCGCTGTCCCGGCTCAACGCGGCCTTGGCGGCCGGGTTTCGGGTCAAGATGCAGATGGCCGCACCGGAGCAGCTCGCTGCGATGGCGTCGTTGCTGCAACCCAGCAACGCCCACCTGTACGGGCGGATCCTCGCCGTCGAAGAGGCGCTCTTCCTACCCCTGCTGGCACGAGTGATCGCCGAGGGTGTTTCAGAGGGCGTGTTCGACACGTTCGACGCCGAAGGCGTGGCCGACATGATTTACGGTCTTGCCGCACGCACGAACTCGAAGATCCTGGATGTCCTGCGGGCGGCCGACGAAGCTTCCCGCGCCGGTGCTATCGACATTCTGACAACGAGATTCACGCTGCACGGGATCGCCGTCGACCGAATCCTCGGGGTGCCCGACGGGAGCGTCATCACGCTCACACGCGGAGAGGTCGAAGCGATGGTCGCCGCGCTGCCGCGCAGCTTTATCTAGCGTCCGGAGCCGCTAATTCGCTCGCAGCAGGTTCGATGTGGACACTACGCGGTGTGTTCGGCGTCGTCGTGCGGGCCGTCGGTCGCCGGCGCGCCCAGCGACGCCAGCATGCCGGCGGCGGCGCGGTGCCAGGTGAAGTCCTCGGCGCGGCGGCGCGCGCAGCGGCGGCGTTGGTGTTCGGGGCGGCTGACGACGGCACTGACGGCGCTGGCGATGGCGGCCGGGTCGTTGTCGGCGAAGGCGCCGCTGTCCGGGGTGATGATCTCGGTCAGCGCCGAGGTGCGCGACACCACGGCCGGGGTTCCGCACGCCAGCGACTCGAGTGCGGCCAGCCCGAAGGTCTCATGCGGTCCGGGCGCCAGCGTGACGTCGGCCGTGGCCAGCAGGCCGGCGACGGCGTGCCGATCGTTGACGAAGCCGGTGAAGTCGATCGGCAGCCGGGACGCCTGCCGTTCGAGGCGGGCCCGCAGCGGGCCCTCGCCGACGACGACCAGCCGGGCGTCGACGCCCGCGTGACACAGCCTGCCGAGGGCGTCGATGCTGCGGTCGACCCGCTTCTCCACCGACAGCCGGCCGCAGTGCACCAACAGCATCTGATTCGGCGCCGCCCAGCGCCGCCGCACCAGGTAGGAGTGGCGGCTCGGATGGAAGGTCTGCAGGTCGACGCCCAGCGGCACGGTGACCGTGTTCGTCGCGCCGATGCGGTCGAACTCCTCGCGCGCGAAACCCGTGGTGCACACCACTGTGTCGTAGTCGGCGGCGGTGCGCGCGTTGGCGATGTCAGCGAACTTGCGTGCCGGCGGGCCCGGAAGTACCTGTCCCACAAGCCGATCCAGGCGTTCATGCGAGATCATCACTGTCTTGGCGCCGTGTTCGCGGCCCCACCTCCCCAGCGACCTCAGCGTGAGCCGGTCCGAGACTTCCAGCGCATCCGGCTCCAGCGCCTGCAGCAGCGCCTTGACCGGACCGGGCATCACCGCGCGGTATCCACCGGTGAGCGGAATGAGCCGGGCGGGCAGGGTGATTCGGACCACGCCGGTGTGCATCCGGCAGCGCTGCGCGCGCTGACCGGGAACGACCAGGAAGACCTCGTGCCCGTTGGCGCAGTACTCCGCGCCCAGGCGATCGACCGCGGTGCGAAGGCCGCCGGAGCGCGGGCCATAGAAGTTGGCGACCTGAACAACACGCATACCGCGAGAAGACGCGGTGCGCGTGTGCAGTCCACGATGTCGAATCGACGCGCGCCTGAATACTGCATGAATTCCGCTCGCCGGGGCCGACACCACGCGCTATAACCTGTGCTTACGTGACGAGCGTGTCACCAACGGGGATAATGGATAATTTGCGTGGCCGGCCGAGGAGTGGTGCATGACAGAATCCGCGGGCGCGGCCGCTGGTAAACCGCCAAGATCGACGCTGGGCGCCGTCTCGCTGGCCTTGGCAGTGGTCGCCTTGGTGGTGTTCCTTGTGCCGGTCGTCACCGGCGTCGTGGACCCCGGGTCGCTCGATCAGAAATCGGCCGTCGTGGTCGCGTCGTCATGCCTCGTCTTCGGGGCGTCGGCGGCGGTAATCGGCGGGGTCGCCCGGCGGCGAGTCAAGCGGGGCGTCGCCGCCGGCGGCGGCCTGGCGGTCGCCGGCCTCGCACTCGGGCTCCTCGCGGTGGTGTCGCCCGTGGTGCTGCTCGCGTTCGTGGGATTCGACGTGCACGCCGGGTACGAGGCGTTCCGGGCGTGCGTCAGGGGGTCGGGTGCCTCGTATCCGAGTTACCTGTGTCTCAAGGAATGCCCGGATGTTCTGGAATCGTTGTGCCGCAAAGCAGTTGGGTGGTGACGAGCGGCTCAATCCGGGTTCTTGGACCTCGGGCCCTCGGCCTTGTCGATCCGCTCGGCGAGGTCGGCGCCGGACAGCTGCGCCCCGAGGAACGCACCCGACGTCGGCAGGCTCAGATGCATCTGTGATGCCCCGCTGACCGCGATCTGCCCGCGCTCGAGTACGAAGTCGAGGATGTGGCCGCCGCGGGTGCGGTCGTCGTCGAGGAAGTGCAGGTGGTATCCGGCCACGGAGATGCCCTGCTCGAACTCGGGCGTCCGGAACCCCACGACGGTGCCCGAGACGCCGGTGAACACCATCTCGGCCTGCTCCTCCGTCGCCTGGGTGAGCGGCGGATAGGGCGGCCGCTGTGCCATCACCGTGCGGGTGCGCAATTCGGCGAAGCGCCCGGTGATGCGGATGGCGTAGATCAAATTAGCGCTTTCGATCCGGCGGTCGATGGCGGCGAGCAACTCGGTTCGGCCGGTGGGCCGTTCGACCGTCATCTCGAAGTCGCTATGGAACCGGGTGACCGCGGCGAACGGGGTGCGGTCGGTGGGCGCCGCCCGGGAGGCGGTGCCGTCGGCGCGTAACCGGTAGCAGACGCCGTCGAGAACGACCATCTCGCCGTCGAGGTGGTTGAAGGTGCCCAGGCCGAAGTCGCCGTGTCGCAGGATGTCGGCTACGGTGACGTCACCGTCGTAGACGCCCTCGAGCAGGGCGCTGATCGTCGAGAACTGATAGACCTCGTTGTCGTGATCGTCCGAGGGCTTCTGGTGATCGAGAAGCCTTGTCGCCCAATGGCGGAAGCGGTCATAGGCGGTGGTCATGGTCGTGTTGTTTCCCGGCTCACTCGAAGGGGTCGTCGTGCAGGTGCGCGGCCAGCTCGACGTTGTGGCTGTAGTCCACCGGCACATCGATCAGCGACGGCCCGTCCTCGGTCAGCGCCCGGCGCAGGGTGGCGCTGAACTCGTCGAGGGTGTGCACCCGGTATCCGCGAGCGCCGAACGCAGCTGCGTAGGAGACGGTGTCATAGTCACCGAGCTGCACCCCCGATTCGCGGCCGTACTTGAGGACCTCCTGGAAGCCCACCATGTTGTAGGTGTTGTCGCGAAAGATGATGTGGGTGAAGCTCAGCCCGAGCCGGGTGGCGGTCTCGAGTTCCTGGGCCGAGAACAGGAATCCACCGTCGCCGGACACCGACACGACCGGGGTGCCGGGGCGCACCAGGCAGGCGGCCATCGCCCACGGCAGCGCGACGCCGAGCGTCTGCTGCCCGTTGGAGAACAGCAGTCGCCGCGGTTCGTACACGCGGAAATGGCGGGCCATGTAGATGTACACCGAGCCGATGTCGCAGGTGATCGTCGCGTCGTCACCGAGCTCGTCGCGCAGCCGCAACACGACGGCCACCGGGTTGAGCCCCGGCCCGTCCGGTGCGCGCTCACGCGCGGCGATATCGATGTCGGTCAACGCTTTTCGCTGCCGGGCGATGGCGTCGGAGTATTCGCCGGTGAGCGTGAGGCCGGCCAGGGCGTCGGTCAGCGCGGTCAGGGTGGCCGCGACGCTGCCGAGCAGTTCGAGGGCCGGCCGGTAGTGGTTGTCGATGTCGGCGGGCACCGAGTCGACGTGGACGATGGTGCGCTCGGCGTCGCCGTTCCATTGCGCCGGGTCGTATTCGACCGCGTCATAGCCGACGGCGATCAGGACGTCGGCGTGGGCGAGGACCACGTCGCCCGGCTGGTTGCGGAAGAGGCCCACCCGGCCCAGGAAGTGGCGCTCCAGCGCGCGCGAGATCACCCCGGCGGCCTGGAAGGTTTCGACGACGGGCAGCCCGGTGGTGGCGACCAGGGCGCGCAGCGCCAGGCAGCTGTCCGGGTCGGCGCCGCGGCTGCCGACCAACAGAGCGGGGCGGCGCGCGGTACGGACCAGCTCGGCCGCCGCGGCGATCGCCGCCGAGGGGGCGGCCGCCATGGGCGGTATCGGCAGCCGGTCGGTGATTCCCGCGGTCGTGGTGGCGGCCAGGACGTCAGCGGGCAGCACGACGGCCGCCGCCCCGCGCGGCTCGCCGGCCGCGGCGCGAAACGCCGCCACGGTGGCCTCGGCCGCGTTGTCCGGGTCGTTGATCTCGCCGGTGAATTTGGTGACCGTGCGCAGCAGTGCGGCGGCGTCCATCGACTGGTGGGTGCGCTTGAGCCGGTCCTCGCGCCGCACCGCGCCGCACAGCGCAACCAGCGGGTCCTGCTCGGTGTTGGCGGTCAGCAGACCGGTGGCCAGGTTGGCGGTGCCGGGCCCCGACGTCACCAACACCACCCCGGGCGTGCCGGTGAGGCGGCCGATCGCCCCGGCCATGAACGCGGCGTTCTGTTCGTGGCGGCACACGATGAGCTGCGGACCGGAGTCGGCCAGCGCGTCGTAGACCGCGTCGATCTTGGCGCCTGGCACACCGAAGACGTATTCGACGCCCTGGGCCGACAGGACGTCGACGATTTTCTGCGCGCTGCGCACGGGTGCACCGCAATCCGTCGGGGCCATGCACCCAGCCAAGCATGTGTCCGGCGGTGTGGCGAGGGGAGACCTTGACCATCCACACATGGCTTGGTGTATGGTCCGAGCGAGGTGCGGCGATTAGGAGGCAGGGGTGACTATCGAGAGCGTGCGGCCGATGGAGATCAACGAGGATCTGACACGGCGGGCCCTGCGATTGGTGCTCGACAAGACCACCGACATGGCCGCCGAGGTGTTGCGGGTGCCGCTGAACTATTACCGCGACCCCAAGCTCGCCGACGTCGAGGAGTCGCAGATGTTGCGGCGGACGCCCCTGGCGATCCTGCCCAGCGTGCAGGTCCCGAACCCGAACGATTTCGAAGTTCGCTCCGTGCTGGGAAGTTCGCTGCTGGTGACCCGCGACGGCGCGGGCGTGAGCCACGTGTTCTTGAACTACTGCCGCCACCGCGGCGCGATGCCGGCCTGCGGTGCGGGCAACGCCTCGCGGTTCACCTGCCCCTACCATGCCTGGACCTACCGGAACACCGGCGATTTGGCCAGTCTCCCGGGCAAGTCCGGCTTCACCGGCATCCGCACCGAGGATTACGGGCTGGTCGAGTTGCCGAGCGAGGAGGCCTACGGCTTCATCTGGGCGGTGCTGCGCCCCGGCGCGGCGATCGACATCGACGCGCACCTGGGTCCGGTGCGGACGCAGCTCGCCGAACTCGACTACGGGTCGTTCGGGTATCACGCCCACCGCGAATTCACCTCCGAGGTGTCGTGGAAGGGAGCTCTGGAGGCGTTCGCCGAGGGTTACCACTTCCCGTTCGTGCACGGTCAGAGCCTGATCGGGCAGAACGCGTTGCCCAACGTGGCGATCTACGACGAGTACGGCAGGCATCACCGGCTCGGGTTTCCGTTCAACTGGATCACCAACCTCGACGGCGACCCGGCCGGGTCGTGGGATGTGCGCGACAACATGGGGCTGATCTACTGGATCTATCCGAACCTGATCCTGGCCAACAGCAATGTCGGTGTGGAGGTCATCGACATCCTGCCCGCGGGCGCCCCGACCCGCTGCACGGTGCGCCACAGCTGGCTGGCGCGGATACCGGCGACCAGTGACGAGCAGCGCGGCGTCTACGACATGATCTACGACGCCGTGCACGCGGCGGTGCGCGACGAGGACTTCGCGATGCTGCCCCAGTGCGGCGAGGGCGTGCGGCAGGGCGGGCACGACCATATGATCATCGGCCGCAACGAGATCGGCGTGCAACACATGATCAAGGTGTTCGCCGAGGTCCTGGGAGTCGCGCTGGACTAGGGTACGTGGATGCGCAGACACGGCTGGTCCGGTGCGTTGCCGTCCAGCGACGACGAGGCCATCCGGCGGATCATCGCGGCGGCGAGCCGCGCCGTCGACGATTCCGGCCCGGACATCCGGATCACCGACATCGCGCGTGAGCTGGGCGTCACCCGGCAGACGGTGTACCGGTACTTCCCAACGACCGACGCCTTGCTGGCGGCCACCGCGCTCTCCCAGGTCGGGCCCTATCTCGACCGAATAGCAGCCCACTGCAAGGGAATCCACGATCCCGCCGAAGCGGTGGTGGAGGGCATCGCGCACACGCTCGAACAGCTTCCGCGGGACAAGTATCTGGGGCTGCTGCTCTCGCCGGAGAAGGCGGCGTCGTACTCGGCGAGCGTGACCAGCGACGTGGCCCTCTCGCTGGGCCGCTCCATCGTCGACCGGTTCGACGTCGACTGGGACACGGCCGGCATCACCGAGGACCGGCGCGACGGCCTGGTCGAGTTCATGCTCAGGATCCTGCAGTCCTTCATCGTCGATCCCGGGCGGCCGCCGCGATCGCCCGCCGAGTTGCGGGATTACCTGCGCCAGTGGGTCGCGCCCGCGATCGCCTACCATCGGCCAACCGTCCCGGAACCCTAGCCGCTTGACCCGGCCCCGAACCAGCGGCGCAACGCGGCGCGCAGGCCGTCCCGCTCGCCGGCGCCGATCGTGTCGGCTGCCCAGGCGACGTAGCCGTCGGGCCGGATCAGCATCGCGGCCGCGGGCCGGTCGGCGACGGTGGCGGTGACAGTGTCGACGCGGTCGGCCCAACCGCCCGCATCGGCTGCGACCGCGCCGTCGAGATCGAGCAGCACCGGTCGCGCGTCGTGCAGCAGCTCGACGATCCGCCGGCCGTCGTCGAGCGTAAGGTCCGCCACCAGCCGGCCCGACAACGGATGGTGGTCGCCGACGTCATACACCACGTCGGAGCCGGCCAGCAGCGCCGCCATCTTCTCGGCGACGGCGGTGCCGGTGAGGAGTTCGCCGAAAAGCGTTCGTAATGCCTTGACTTCGGGACCCGGGGCCATGAGCGCGGTCTGGGCGAGCGAATGCATCATGACGCGCGTACCGGCGGGGTGCCGTTCGGACTCGTAGGTGTCGAGCAATCCCTCGGGAGCCCGGCCCTCGACCTGGGCCGCCAACTTCCAGCCGAGGTTGATGGCGTCCTGCAGGCCGAGGTTCAGACCCGGGCCGCCCATCGCGCTGTGCACGTGGGCGGCGTCGCCGAGCAGCAAGACCCGCCCGTCGCGGTAGCGCGTCGCATGCCGCGTATTCCAGCCTTCAATGCGCCGAAGGGCATGCGGACCAGCACCTTTCGGCTCCACGAAAGGGATGTCGACACCGACCACACGACGGACGCTCTGACGTAGTTCGTCCAGGCACATCGGTTCTTCTTCGGCGCAAGGCCCGAATTCGATACTGCCCAGCATCGCCCTGCCGGGCTCGAACTCGGCGAAAATCAGCCCGCCGTTGTCAAACCGCGTGTGGCCAAAGGGAAGCGGTCCGAAGCCCGGGATTTCGACGACGCCGTCGGCGCGGCGTAGTCGCTCGGGGATGTGCACGTGAGCGAGGCGGCTGACCGTCGCAGAGGTGCTGCCGGGAAAATCGATTCCCAGCGCCTTGCGGACCGGGCTGTGCCCGCCGTCGGCTCCCACCAGGTAACTGGCGGAAAGGCCGTAATCGCCTCCCGGCGAGGAGACCTTCAGCGCAACGGATTCCGGCTCCGGCCGCAGGCCGACGAGCTCGTGACCCCAGCGCACATCCACCCCCAGGTCGCGTGCCCGCTTCTCCAGGAGCCGCACCAGTCGGGGCTGGGGCATCAGCATCGCGTACATCGGATTGTTCGGCACGCCGGAGAAGTTCAGCGCCATGGCCGCGAACATCCATCCGTCGGCGGGCCGGGGCGGGCCGTCGTCACCGGTGAACGCCTGATACAGCCCGCGCATGTCGAGCATCCGGACCACCTGCCCCACAAGCCCGTTCGCCTTGGGTTCAGAGCTGGGCCCGGGCAGTCTGTCCAGCACGACGGGCGTCACGCCCGCCAGCGCGAGTTCGCAGGCCAGCATCAGACCATTGGGCCCGGCGCCGGCGATGACGACGGGCGCCTGTTGGTCACTCATGACGTGAATCCTCTCGGTGAGGTTCCGGCAGGCCGGCGCTGACGGCGCTGAAGCCCGAGCGGATCAGCGCGGTGATCGGGACCGGCGGGTCGGCCCTGATGTAGGCTTCGGCGGCCGCGTCGCCGACGGCGCGCACGACGGCCATCACCAACCGTGGGTACAGATCCCGGTCGGGGTCGGTGCCGGTGCGCTCGGCGATCGCGTGCAACATCTCTTCGAACAGCTTGTCCGGAACGCAGTTTCGGACCTGTGGGTGCATCACCAGTTTCCGGATCTCGACGAGTTGCCGCCGGCTCGGCACGCGGTTCTCGTCACCGTGCGCGTCGGCGAAGTCTTCCTCCAACGGCTCGAGCACGGCGTGGGTGATCGCCGTCCACAGCGGTTCGTCGGCCGGGCGTTGCCGTAGCACCGCCACGCTACGGCGGACGCGCTCAGCCTGCCGATAGGCCAGGGCTTCGTACTTGCCGTTGAAGTAGTTGTTGAACGTACGCAGTGACACCCCCGCCAGGCCGGCGATGTCGTCGCGAGTCACGTTCTCGAGCCCGCGTTCGAAGGCCAGGCTCAGTGCGGCGTCGCTCAGCGCGCGCCGGGTGTCGGCCTTCTTTCGCTCGCGCAGCCCCGTCATGCCGACCACCGTACCCAAAAGGTGCACATTGGGCAAAGTTGCCCGCTGGGCAGTTTTCCGTGGCTAGCGCTTGCCCCAGTCCCATGGCGGTGTCGTCAGCAGCTCCTGGCCGGCGATGCGGGTCTCGCCGCAGTCCTTGACGAGCTCGACCTCGACGGCGTCCGGCAATTCGCGCAGCGAGCGCGAATGCGTGACCACCACCAGCTGGGTTCGGTCGGCCGCGGCGCGGATCAGCCGGGCCAGGGGACGCACCAGATCCGGGTGTAGCGACGTTTCGGGCTCGTTGAGCACCATCAGCGACGGCGGCTGCGGGCTCAGAAGTGCTGCGGCCCAGAGCAAGAACCGCAGCGTGCCGTCGGACAACTCCGCCGCCCGCAGCGGGCGCAGCATCCCGCGCTGACGCAACCGCAGATCGAAGAGGCCGTCGTCGACGGCGACCGACACCGTGGCGCCGTCGAACGCGTCCGCGACGGCCCGGTCCAGGTCGTCGAACCCGGCCTCGACGACCGTCTGGATCGCGGCGGCCAGATCGCTGCCGTCGTCGGACAGCACCGGGGTGCGCGTGCCTACCTGTGGGTGTCGCACGGGTGCCGCCGCGTCGACGCGGAAGCCGTCGTAGAAGCGCCAGGCCCGCAACCGCTCGCGGATCGCGGTCAGTTCGGGGAGCGCCTCCGGGTGTGCGAACTCCGCGAGGATGCTGCGGTAGGGCGGAAACGACCGGGACAGCTCGTCGAACCCGCGGCCGCCGCTCACCTCGACGAAGTCCCGGGTGCGGCGCACCAGCGTCGCACCGGTCCGCGGCACCGGACCGGCGAACACCGCTTCGCGTTTGATCTCCGGGTCGCGGGCGAAGGCCGAGCCGGGACCCGCGGCCTGGGGGATACCGAGGTCGATCAGATAGCCGAAATCGTCGGCGGCAAAGCCCAATTCGAGTGACACCGGGCGGGTGCGCACGGTGCCCTCGGTGGTGCCGGACCGCCGGGCGGCGCCCAGCTGTTCGGGCCCGGCCCACAGCGCCGACTGCAGCCCGCCCTCGCGGGCCAGCGCGCCGATCACCTCGCCCCGGCCGCAGTTGGCCAGCAGCCGCAATGCGCGATACAGCGACGACTTCCCTGCGCCGTTGGCCCCGGTGACAACCGACAGCCGGCCCAGCGGCAGGATGACCTCGCGCAGCGAGCGATACCCGCGAATGGCGACCGTCTGCAGCACCGGACGTTACTCGCCGTCCGCCTGGTCGAGGAGTTGCACTTCCTCCAGGTCCATCTCGGCCTGCAACTCGCGCAGCACGATGTCGTCGATCAGGTTCTGGTTGCGCAGGGCGGTGATCGCGTGCCGCTTGTGCTGCAGCGCGCCGAGGCGCATCCGGCGGATCAGATCTTTGCGCTCGGCCAGGTGGCTGTCCGAGCCGTCCTCGGTGGCCATCACCAAGGCGGCGTGCTTCTCGTATTCCTGTTGCACGCGTTGCAGCATGTCGTGGTCGACGCCCAGCTCGTCGGCGATCGCGGGCAGCGCGTCGAGCGCGGCCTGCGTGCCGCGGGTGCGGGCCAGCCGTAACTCCTCGGCGTGGGCGACGTCGTCGGGCATCTGCGCCCAGCGCACGACCGCGGGCAGCGTCGTGCCCTGGACGATGACCGTGATGAGGATGACGATCACCACCACGAAAACGATGAGGTTGCGGTCCGGGAAGGGGCGCCCGGAATTGGTCGTCATCGGAATGGCCAGCGCCGCGGCCAGCGACACCGCGCCGCGGAAGCCCGCCCAGGCGGTCACCATGCGCTGACGCCAGTCGACCCGGCGGGCACGCTGGACTTCACGCCGGTCGACCAGCCGCAGCACTGCGGTGGTGGCCTCCCCCCAGAAGAATCGCGACGCGACGATGACGGCGGTCACGACGAGGGCGAGGAAGACGGCGTGGCGCAGGCCCCCGTCGACATGGTCGATCCCCCGCACCGCGCCGGGAATCTGGACGCCGACGAACACCCACAGCGAGCCGTTGATCAGGAAGGTGGTGATGTCCCAGAACGCGAAGGCCTGCAGCCGGGATCGGGCCCGGATCACCTTCGGCCCGAAGTATGTCATCACAAAAGCCGACAGCAGCACGGCGACCACCCCGCTGCAGTCGAACGCCTGCGCCAGCAGGAACGCCGCGAACGGGGTGAGCAGGCTCAGCGCGCCCTCTTCGAGAGGTGCGTCGATCTTCTGCCGCAACAACACCACCAGCGCTCCCACCAGCAGTCCGGCGGCAATGCCTCCGACGTAGGAGGCGATGAAGCGGAAGGTCAGGGCGGCGGGGCTGACCGGGTGGCCGCCCATTGCGACCGAGACACTGACGGCGAACAGGACCAGCGCGGTGCCGTCGTTGATGAGGCTCTCGCCGCGCAGCACGGTCAGCGAGCGGCGGGGCAGTTTCTTCGCGAGGCCGGCCACGGCGGCAGCGTCGGTGGGGGAGAGCACCGCGCCGAGGACCGCGGCCGCGTGCGACTCCATGCCGAGGGCCCGCGCCGTCCACGACACCGCCACCGAGGTGGCGATCACCAGGCCGATACTGAGGAAGACGATCACGCGTGCGTTCGCCCGGATCTCGCGGAAGCTGGTGTTCATGCTTTCCCAGTAGAGGATCGCCGGGAGGAACAGCAGCAACACGATCTCACCGTCGATCCGAACCTCGCCGAACCGGGGAATGAGCCCCAGCAGGGCCCCCAGCAGGATCAGCAGGACGGGCGGGCCCACCCGATAGCGGCGGCCCAGGACTGTCCCGACGATGACGGTGGAGACGAGAGCAACGATGAGGACGAGGCCAAACACCAGCCCATCCTCCTGGATCGGGAAGCGGTGTGCGCCTCAGGGGCGGGAGCGCCGACGCCGACCGTGGACGCTTCGGCCGTCGCGGTCGTGCGGGACCGATATGGAAAGACTCTGCATCGCAACCGGAGTCACCGACACCGCGCTCGAACCGTCGCCGCCGGCGTGATCGTCCGCACGGTCAACTCCGGTCCGGACCCCGGGTCGAAGTGCTAGGTTCCGGATCGGACTGAAGGGGGTTCGTGGTGAAGATCAGGCTGCTCGTGGCAGTCGTCCTGTTCGTTGCGTTCGCGCTTGTCGGCTGCAATTTCGCCTCCAGAAACCCGCCGTCAACCAGGACGCTGCAGGTTCCCATGAACGACATCCTCAAGCAGAAGACCATCACCCAGAGCATCACGCTTGCCGTCGGCAACACGCTCGTGGTGACGCTCGGCTCGAACTACACCACCCCTTTCCGCTGGGCGCCGGACATGAAGGTCAGCGACCCGTCGGTGATCAAGCAGATCAGTCACGAGTTCGTGCACCCGACCACAGACGCGCTGGGCGCGCCGGGCTCGGAGGTCTGGACGTTTTCGGCCTTGAAGGCGGGGACGACGCGCATCACCACGTCCTACGCGAGCATCGTGGGCCGCAACGCCCGACCCGCGTGTACGTACACGGCCGACGTGACCGTCCAGTAGATCAGGTCCCCGGCCGCAGCATCCTGGCGCTGACGAGGGCGGACATCCAGCCGGGCATCAGCCGGCCGCCCGCCGTCAGCACCCGCCACCGCCACCCCGGGACCACGACGGCGCGTCCGCGCTCCACGCCCCGCAGGCCCGCCGCCACCACCGGTTCCGGTGCGGCGAGGCGCCGGTAGACCGCGGGGTGTGAGACATCGGATTCCAGCGCGTCGACGAAGCCGGTCCGGGTGGGCCCCGGGCATAACGCCGTCACGGTCACGCCCGAACCGCGGGTCTCGGCCCAGAGGGCCTGGCTCAGGGACAGCACGAACGCCTTCGAGGCACCGTAGGTTGCCTGGTAGGTGCCGGGCTGGAACGCGATGGTGGATGCGACATTCAGGATTGCGCCCTTGCCGCGGGCGAGCATGCCCGGCAACACGGCGTGGGTCAGCCTGGTCAGCGCGCCGATGTTGACCCCGATCAGGCTGGCCTCGCGGTCGGCGTCGATGTCCGCGAACGGGCCGTAGGTGCCGAACCCGGCGTTATTCACCAGGAGGTCGATCGCGCGCCCGTCGAGCCGGGACAGCAGCTGGTGGACGCCCTCGTCGGTGCCGAGGTCGCCGACGACCAGTTCGACCTCCTGCTCGATGCGCGCCGCAACGGCTTTGAGCCGGGGCTCGTCGCGTCCGGCGAGCACCAGTGAGTGGCCACGCTGGGCCAGCTGTTCGGCGAAGATCGCTCCCAGGCCCGAGCTGGCGCCGGTGATGACGGCTAGTTTCGACATCGTTGCTCCTTACTTGTTCTTAATTGTCCCGAGTGTCGTGCAGGGGTGGACGCCGGCGGCGTGGCTGACGAGCCCGATCGCACCGCCGAGGATCGGCCAGATCGGCCAGAAGTAGGTCGCGCCGGTGGTCGCCGCGACCCCGCCCCACACCGCGAGCACAATCAGGGCCATCGCGAGGTAGCCGACGAGGTGCACGTGCACCCCGAGCCGTGCCGCGGCCGCCCGGGCCTGTCGCCGTTGGGGATCGGCCCGCCGGATGCGCTCGAGCGGCAGGTCGGCGAGCAGTTCCCGCAGCTCCGCGGTGGTGTGCGCCTGGAACGCCGCCTGTGCCCGTTCGTCGTATTCGTCGATCCGCAGGTAACCCTGGGCGAGGGCCTGGCCCAGCTGTGCGGCCGCCTTCTCGCGGTCGCGGTCGCCGGCGCGGCCGGCCATGAGTTGTGTGTCCACGTCCACCCCTTTCGCGATGTGAATAGCATTAACATAGACGACGATGTTAATGTCGTCAACATGGCAGTGCAGCGGAGGAGAGCCACGGCGGCGCGCCGGGACACCTATCACCACGGCGACCTCAAGCGCGCGCTGACCAGCGCCGCGCTGTCCCTGGTCGCCGAGAAGGGGCCCAAGGGGTTCACGCTGACCGAGGCCGCGCGCCGCGCCGGCGTGAGCGCCGCGGCCCCGTATCGGCATTTCGCCGACAAGGCCGAGCTGCTGGCCGCGGTCGCCGAACAGGGTTTCCGCGAGCTGCACGCCGCGTTGACCGCGGCCGGCGCGGGGGCGCCGAAGGCCCGGGTGATCGAGCTCGGGCGGGCCTACGTGCGTTGGGCCGTCACCCATCCCGACCACTACCGGGTGATGTTCGGCGCCGAGATCGACAAGAGCGACCACCCGGCGCTGGCGGTCGCCGCCGACGAGGCGTTCGGCGACCTGCTCGGCGTCATCGCGGCGTGCCGGGAGGCGGGGATGTTCGCCGGCCGCGACCCTCGCGAGGTTGCCGCGCCGCTCTGGTCGCTGGTGCACGGGGTGGCGTCGCTGGCTATCGGCGGGGAGCTCGGCGCCGTCGGCATCGTCGAGGACCCGGAGACCATCGTCGTCGACGTGGTGGGCCGGATGCTGGGTTAGCGCGTTGTGGCTAGGCGACCTCGGCTTGGCGCCGCGACGCGTAGACCTCGGCGAGGAACTGTTCGACGGCGACGGCCGTGTGGGCCGCGCGCGCCGAGCCGAAGATGTCGAACGCGTGCTGGGTGCAAGGCAATTCGGCGTAGACGACGGGCTGCCTGCTGGCCTCGCGCAGCGCCGTGACGAACCCGCGCGCCTGCTCGACGGGAACCAGCGAGTCGTTGCGTCCGTGCAACACGAAGAACGGGGGAGCGTCGGGGCCGACGTGGTTGACCGGCGAAGCGGTGACGAATGTCTGCATGTGCGTCGAGGGCCGTTGCTTGAGAACCGATTTGACGAGCAGGCCCGGCATCATCGGGTGCATCGCGTCGTCGAACCGGGTGAAGTCGTAGACGCCGTAGAACGGGACGGCGGCTTGCACCCGGGTGTCGGCGTCTTCGAACCCGGGCTGGAATTGCGGGTCGTTCGGCGTCAGCGCCGCCAGCGACGACAGGTGGCCGCCGGCCGAACCGCCGGTGATGGCGATGAATTCGGGGTCGCCGCCGTACTCGGCGATGTGCGCCTTGACCCAGGCGAGGGCGCGCTTGACGTCGACGATGTGGTCGGGCCAGGTGTTGCGCGGGCTGTGCCGGTAGTTGACCGCCACACAGATCCAGCCCAGCTCGGCGAGGTGGCTCATCAGCGGATGGGCCTGCCCGCGTTTGTTTCCCGTCGTCCACGCACCGCCGGGGATCTGGAAGAGCACCGGTGCCTTGCCGCTCGGGTCGAGGTCCGGGCGGCGCCAGATGTCGAGGAAGTTCGCGCTCCCGTATTCGCCGTAACTGATGTCGGAGTCGTGGGCGTAATCGCGGTAGATCCGCATCATGCGCAGGAATCCCGGCGCCTTGGCGATGCCGGCGCCGGCCGGCCGGCGCCACAGGCCCGCGGACTCGGTGCGTCGCGCCGGTCCCAGGCCGCGGTCCAGGGCCTCGCTGAGCGGGGCGTTCGCCAGGTGGCCGGCGCGGCTGAAGTTCGCCAGGCCCACCGCCGAGACGGCCGCCACCAGCCAGGCCGCGGCGCGGACCGGCGGGTTGAGGCGCCGAGCGGTCAGCGCCAGTCCCCCGAGCTGGCTGAGAAGCGTTTGCAGAGGCAGCTCGGTGACCACCAGCCCGAACATCCACGAGAAGAGCGACAGGTACCCTTTTCGCGCCAGTGGGCGGTAGCCGTTGAGGGTGGACGCCGCGGTCACCGCGGTGACGGCCAACGACCCAATCTGCCGGACGATATGGACGATTCGCGCTTTCCGCATGGGCTCACCCTACGAGGGGTCGCCGGCGTCGGTGCGAAGTGACCGCTGGAGCAGCCCTTCCGGGGCTGGCGGGTCAGGTCGCCTCGGCCCGGCTCTCCAGCGCCTTCACGGCGGCGGGGTCGTTCTCGGTCAGCCCGACCTTCGACGCGCCACCGGGCGAGCCGAGCTCGGCGAAGAAGTCCGCGTTGATCTGCGTGTACTGGCTGTACTCCGACGGCAGGTCGTCCTCGTAGTAGATGGACTCGACCGGGCACACCGGCTCGCAGGCGCCGCAGTCCACGCACTCGTCGGGGTGGATGTAGAGCATCCGGCCGCCCTCGTAGATGCAGTCGACGGGGCACTCCTCGATGCAGGCCTTGTCCTTGATGTCGACGCAGGGCTCGGCGATCACGTAGGTCATCAGATGGGTCCTTCCTTAGGGCTGTTTCGGCTGGTCAGCCGTGTGCGATGCGCAGCAACTCGTTCAGGTTGGCCAGCTTGGCGCGGGGGCGTCCGTGCCGCTCGCCGGCTTCACGTTCGAATCGGTCGATCAACTCCCAGTGGGCTGCGGTAACCAGATGCGGCTGGCGCGAGGCTAGCCAATCGGCAAGTTCGTCAGCATAGCCGTTGCCGCGGCCGGTGGATTCGGTACCGGCCAGATCGGCGAGCACGGTGTCGACGGTCTCCTGGGAGCACTTCTTGTTGGTGCCGATCACCCCGGACGGCCCGCGCTTGATCCAGCCGGCCACGTACTCGTTGCGGCTGCCCTCGATCCGGCCGTTGGTGTGCGGGATGGTCCCGGCCCGGTCGTCGAACGCCACCCCCGGGATTGCCACACCGCGGTAACCCACCGAGCGCACCACCAGTTGCGCGGGCAGCTCCTCGCGCGCGCCGGTGTCCTTGGCCACCATCCGGCCGCTGGCGTCGGTGACCAGCTCGTTGCGTCCCAGCACGATGCTCTCGACCCGGTCCTCGCCCTTGATCTCGATCGGTGAGGTGAAGAACCGCAACACGATTCGGCGGTTCTCCGGCTGCAGGGTGCGCCCGGCGTACTCGCGCAGGATCTTGATGTTGTTCTTGGTGATCTTGCCCGCGGCGGCCGCGTCCTCGTCGCTGATGTTCGCCAGGTCGGCCGGGTCGACCACGACGTCGACGCCGTCGAGCTCGCCGAGCTCGCGCAGTTCCACCGTGGTGAACGCGGCTTCCAGCGGGCCGCGGCGGCCGACGAGCATCACTTCCTTGACGCCGCAGGGGCGCAACGTCTCCAGCGCGTGGTCGGCGATGTCGGTGAGCGCCAGCACGTCGGGCTCGGTGACCAGCATGCGTGCGACGTCGACCGCGACGTTGCCGTTGCCCACCACGACGGCGCGGGCGCACGACAGATCGGGCGCCATCTCCTCGAAGTGCGGGTGGGCGTTGTACCACCCGACGAAGTCGACCGCGGCGACGCTGCCGGGCAGGTCCTCGCCGGGAATGCCCAGGGCGCGGTCGGACTGGGCGCCGACGGCGTAGATCACCGCGTCGTAGCGCTCGGCGAGTTCGGCTGCGGTCACCTGCTCACCGACTTTGACATTGCCGAAGAAGCGGAACCGCGGGTCCTCGGCGGTTCTCTCGAACTGCGCGCTCACCGACTTGATCTTGGGGTGATCGGGAGCAACGCCGGAGCGCACCAAACCCCAGGGTGTGGGCAGCATCTCGAGCATGTCGACCGCGACGTCCATCTGGTCGTCGGCGTCGGCGGCTTTCAGCAGTGATGCGGCCGCGAAGAATCCCGATGGGCCGGAACCCACTATCGCAACGTGGTATTGACGCACATGGCCTCCCTCTGTGGATGTCAATGATCTCATCGTGCCCGCCTCAACATGCCCTGAGTAGGGGTTTTGGTGTTGTGGTGTCACAAGGTACTGTTGTGTCACAAGCACAGATTGTGATGTGACCCACGATGCCGCTCAGCCCCCGCATGCCCGACCTCGCCTCGTTCGAGGTCTTCTTGGCGATCGCCGAGACGGGCAGCCTCGGCCGCGCCGCGCGCGAACTGGGGCTGACCCAGCAGGCGATATCGCGGCGGCTCGCGTCGATGGAGGCCCAGATCGGGGTCACATTGGCCGTGCGGACCACGCGCGGTTCGCAACTGACGCCCGCGGGCCTGATCGTCGCGGACTGGGCGGCGCGGTTGCTCGAAGTCGCCAACGAGATCGACGCGGGCCTGGGCTCGCTGCGCAAGGAGGGCCGCGAACGCATCAGAGTGGCGGCCAGCCAGACGATCGCCGAACAGGTGATGCCGCACTGGCTGCTGTCGTTGCAGAGCGAGGCGTCGCGGCGCGGCGCCACCGCACCCCAGGTGATCCTGACCGCCACCAACAGCGAGCACGCCATCGCCTCGGTGCGCGACGGCACGGCAGACCTCGGCTTCGTTGAGAATCCCGGCCCACCAAAGGGTCTGGGAAGTTGCGTGGTGGGGCAGGACGAGTTGGTGATCGTGGTGCCGCCGGGCCACAAGTGGGCCCGACGGTCGCGGGTGGTGACCGCGGCCGAGGTCGCACAGACTCCTCTGGTTGCGCGCGAACCACATTCGGGCATCCGCGATTCGCTGGCGGCGGCACTGCGCCGGGTGTTGGGCGAGGATATGGAACAGGCCGCTCCCGTCATGGAATTGAGTTCGGCGGCGGCGATGCGCGCCGCCGTCCTGGCCGGGGCCGGGCCGGCGGCGATGAGCCGGTTGGCGGTGGCCGACGATTTGGCCGTCGGCCGGCTGCTCGCGGTGACCGTCCCGGGGTTGGACCTGCGGCGCAAGTTTCGCGCCATCTGGGTCGGCGGGCGCACCCCGCCCGCCGGGGCGATCCGGGAGTTGCTGAGCCACATCACCAGTCGCGCACCGAAGTAGGGCGTCAGGCCGCCGCGTTCTGGGCCAGCGCCTGATCGTAGCGGTCGAGCACGGTCTCGGCGACCAGCGGGTGCGCGCCCAGCGGCGCGGCCATCGGGATGCCGTTGTCGCGGGCGTAGGCCGCCAGCTTGTCGGTGAACAGGCCGGGCGCCAGGAACCACGGCGCGATGACGAGCCGGCGGGCGCCGCGGCGGCGCAACTGGTGCGCCGCCCGGGCCACCGACGCGTCGGGCCGGGTGGAAAACCCGGTCGCCGCGCCGACCCAGCTGGTCCCCGCCGCCAGCCGGGAGGCGACCTGCGCGGTGCGCGCGTTTGCCGCGGCATCCGACGAGCCGATCGCTACCACCATCACGCCGAGGTCGTCGTCGAGCGCGGAAACGCCGACGCGGCTGAGGCGTTCGCGCAGGACCGACACCAGCCTGTCGTCCTCGCCGAGGACGTCGGCCTGCCCGACGCCGTGTGCGCCGGCCTCGGCGATCTGTTTGGGAATGTCGCGGCGCGCGTGGTAGGCGCTGGCCAGCAGCAGCGGCGTGACCACCGCGCGGCGGCTGTCCGGCAGGCCGGCGAGCACGTCGACCAGGCCGGGCTCGTTGAGGTCGAGAAACGCCAGCCGCACGTCGAGACCGGGCCGCAGCAGCCGCACCCGGGCGGCCACGGCGCCGGCGTTGGCGCCCGATCGCGGATCCCTGCTCCCGTGGGCAGTCAGGACGAGTGTGCTCATGACGAGTGCAACCCGCACTCGGTCTTGTTGCGGCCCGCCCAGCGCCCGCTGCGCGGGTCCTCGCCGGGAGCCGGCTTCCTGGTGCAGGGGGCGCAGCCGATCGACGGGTAGCCCTCCTCGACCAGCGGATTGACCAGTACGCCGTTCTTCTGGATGTAGTCGTCGACGTCCTCGTCGGTCCACGCCACGATCGGGTTGACCTTGACCAGCCCGAACGACTCGTCGTAGCTGATCACCGGGGCATTGGCGCGGGTCGGCGACTCCACCCGGCGCAGCCCGGTCACCCACGCCGAGTAACCGCTCAGCGCCTTGCGCAGCGGGAGGACCTTGCGCAGCCGGCAGCACTCGTTGGGGTCGCGGGCGAACAGGTCCTTGCCCATCAGCCGGTCCTGCTCCTCCACGGTGTGCTCGGGGAGGACGTTGAGCAGGTGGATGTCATAGACGGATTCGACGGCATCGCGGGTGCCCAGCGTCTCGGCGAAGTGATAGCCGGTGTCCAGGAACACCACCGGCACGCCCGGCCGCACGTCGGCCGCCAGCGACACCGTCAGCGCCTCCTGCATGTTGCAGGCCACCACCCAGCCGCAGGTCGCCCAGTCGCGCGGACCCTTCGGCCCGCCGAAATGCTCGTCGGCCCACCGCAGGATGTCTTTGGCGTCGGCGCCCTCCATTTCGGCCGCGCCGCGCTCGGCCAGCTCCCGCAGCCGCTCCTCGGTGAATTCGGTTACCACTTCGCTCATGTCGTCGCCCCCGGTTCCGTACGTCTGCGCTCTCTTCGGTCGTGTCGGGCGGTCCTAGCGCAGGTCGTCCTCTTCGGCGCGCAGCGCCCAGTTGGCAAAACGCTCGCCGTCCTGCCGTTGGTCGAGGAATTTGCGGGTCACCCGGTCGATGTAGTCGCCGAGCTCGGCGCTGGTGACCTTGTGCTGGCGCAGTTTCCGGCCGAATCCGCTCTCCTCGCCGAGGCCGCCGCCGAGGTGGACCTGGAAGCCCTCGACCGAGGTGCCGTCGCCGTTGTCGATCCACTGGCCCTTGAACCCGATGTCGGCCACCTGGATTCGGGCGCACGAGTTCGGGCAACCGTTGAGGTGCACGGTGATCGGCACGTCGAGCTTGGGGTTGACGTCGGCCAGCCGCTCCTCCAGCTCGGGCACCAAAGTCTGTGCGCGGACCCGGGTTTCGGCGAACGACAGCTTGCAGAACTCGATGCCCGTGCAGCCCATCGTGCTCTTGCGCCAGTTCGACGGGTTCGACGGCAGGCCCAGCTTGTCCAGCTCGGCGACCAGGAAGTCGACCTTGTCGTCAGGCACGTCGAGGATGATCAGCTTCTGGAACGGGCTGAACCGGGCCCGGTCGGAGCCGACCTGCTCCATCAGGTCGGCCACGGCCTGCAGGGTGGTGCCCGAGACGCGTCCCGCGATGGCCGCGACGCCGACGGCATTCTTGCCGTTCTTGATCTTCTGCACGCCGACGTGGTCGATCGGGTGCTTGGCCGGCGTGGGGGCCGGGCCGTCGATCATCTTGCGGCCGAGGTACTCGGTCTCCATGACCTCGCGGAATTTCTCGACCCCCCAGTCCTTGACCAGGAACTTGATCCGCGCCTTGGCCCGCAGCCGTCGGTAGCCGTAGTCGCGGAAGACCTTGGTGACCGCCTCCCATACGTCGGGCACCTCGTCGAGCGGCACCCACACGCCGACCCGTTGAGCCATCATCGGGTTGGTCGACAGCCCGCCGCCGACCCACAGGTCCATGCCGGGGCCGTGCTCGGGGTGGTTGACGCCGATGAACGCGACGTCGTGGGTCTCGTGGGAGACGTCCTGCAGGCCCGAGATCGCGGTCTTGTACTTGCGTGGAAGGTTGGCGTAGTCGGGATTGCCCAGGAAGCGGCGGATGATCTCGTCGATCGCCGGCGAGGGGTCGAGCACCTCCTCGAGCGAGTCGCCGGCCAGCGGGCTGCCGTGGATGCCGCGGGGGCAGTCACCACAGGCCTCGATGCTCGACAGGCCGACGGATTCCAGCCGGCGCCAGACCTCCGGAATGTCCTCGATCTTGAGCCAGTGGAACTGCACGTTCTCCCGGTCGCCGATGTCGGCGGTGTCACGGCCGAACTCCGACGAAACCTGGCCCAGCACGCGCACCGTCTCGGCCGACATCGGCTTGCCGTCGGAGCGCACGCGCATCATGAAGTACTTGGCTTCGAGCTTGTCGATGTTCTCGTCGCCGGTCCAGCTGCCGTCGTAGCCCTGCTCGCGCTGGGTGTAGAGACCCATCCACTTGAAACGCATCCGCAGGTCGGACTTGTCGATGCTCTCGAAGCCCTCTTTGGCGTACTTGTTGAGGATTCGGTCGCGGACGTTGAGCGGCCCGTCGTCGTGCTTGATCTGCTCGGTGTCGTTGAGCGGTTCGCGATTTCCCAGCGCCCACTGGCCCTCGTTACGAGTCTTGGCGGGACGTGCTGTGGTCATGTGGAGTTCTCCTTCGCGAACGATGCCGGCCTGGCATGCCGGCCTTCGTGGCTGTGGCGGCCGAGGCTCGACGGCGCGGCCTCGGCGCTTCTGGGCTGGGCTGCCGGGCCGCGACATCGGCGGTGCTGTTTTCTTAGTCGGAGGCTCCCGTGGGTACGCCATTGGACCCACGGGCCATGACTTCATAGTGCATTGCCCACATCGACAGTAGTAGAGGTGTAGATGTTGTGAGGACACAACGCATGGTTGTGTGTGCCGCTTCACTTCTAAAAGCCCAGTACGACAGTAAGATTGCCACTTATCCAAGTTGGGTAATCCTGGGTTGTTTAGCAAACATCACTGGTCCGGCTATGTGAGATGCGCTGTGCGGCAGAGTTTCTCGAAGGGCGCTGCTCAAGAAGCGCTGCGTCGTAACGCGGGTCGCGCCGGCGTTCACATGGAACGGCCAGCGACAAGCAGTAGGGTGACCCCCGTCGACACTGGCTGAAAGGTTTCTATGTCCACCGACACCGTCCACGATGTGATTGTTATTGGTTCGGGTCCTGCGGGCTATACCGCGGCGTTGTATGCCGCGCGGGCGCAGTTGGCGCCGGTGGTGTTTGAGGGGACCGCGTTTGGTGGGGCGTTGATGACGACCACTGAGGTGGAGAATTATCCGGGTTTTCGGGACGGGATCACCGGTCCGGAGTTGATGGATCAGATGCGTGAGCAGGCGTTGCGGTTTGGTGCCGATTTGCGGATGGAAGACGTCGAGGCGGTGTCGTTGCAGGGGCCGGTGAAGTCGGTGACGGCGGAGGGCCGCACGTATCGGGCGCGGTCGGTGATTTTGGCGATGGGCGCGGCGGCGCGGTATCTGGGGGTGCCCGGGGAGCAGGAGTTGCTGGGCCGGGGGGTGTCGTCGTGTGCGACCTGTGACGGGTTTTTCTTCCGGGATCACGACATCGCGGTGATCGGTGGGGGGGATTCGGCGATGGAGGAGGCCACGTTTTTGACCCGGTTTGCCCGCAGTGTGACGCTGGTGCACCGGCGTGCGGAGTTTCGGGCGTCGCGGATCATGCTGGAGCGGGCGCGTGCCAACGACAAGATCACGATCTTGACCAACAAGGAAGTGCTGGCGGTCGAGGGTAGCGAGACGGTGTCGGGTTTGCGGGTGCGCGACACCCTCACCGGGGCCGAGTCGGTGTTGGCGGTGACGGGGGTGTTCGTGGCGATCGGGCACGAGCCGCGCTCGGCGCTGGTGCGCGGGGTGGTCGACACCGACGCCGAGGGGTATGTGCTGGTGCAGGGCCGCACCACCGCGACCTCGGTCGAGGGGGTGTTCGCCGCCGGGGATCTGGTGGACCACACCTACCGCCAGGCCATCACCGCCGCGGGCAGCGGCTGCAGCGCCGCCATCGACGCCGAACGCTGGCTCGTCGAACACGGGGAGACCCCCGAGCCCGAGGAGATCGAGGTCGACGCCACCGTCACTTCGGCGGTGGGCCGGGAGTCGTTGCGCAGCTGAGTGTTTTGTCCGTGGCCGGGCTTCTGGGCCGGCCGGGGCGCTGAAACGCCGCGAGAGTCAACAAATTTGATTTATGGAGCGAGAATCCTCCTGAATCGACGCTGATTTCGCAAGGGCAGAGGCGCCTATTAGCCAAATTCACTGCCGATTCACAGCTACTCGTCGGTTACTTGGCAGCTTTCCTGCCTACCGTCAGCGGCGGCGCTTCTGCTGACGGGATCGAGGTTGTGAATGAGCCGCGCGCAACGCATTTCGAATTGGGATCCCGAGGACGCCGCGGCGTGGGATGCCGGCAACAAGAAGATCGCCCGGCGCAACCTCATCTGGTCTGTGTTCGCCATGCACGTCGGCTATTCGGTCTGGTCGATCTGGTCGGTGCTCGTGTTGTTCATGCCCCGGTCCGTGTACGGGCTCTCACCGGCCGACAAGCTTCTGCTGGGTGCCACCGCGACCCTGGTCGGCGGCTGCCTGCGGATCCCGTACGCGGTGGCGGTGGCCAAGTTCGGCGGCCGCAATTGGATGGTGTTCTCCTCGGCGGTGCTGCTGATCCCGACAGTCGGCACCATCCTGCTGCTGGCCAACCCCGGACAGCCGTTGTGGATGTATGTGGTGTGCGCGGCGCTGACCGGCATGGGCGGCGGCAATTTCTCCGCCGCGATCGCCAACGTCAACGTCTTCTACCCGCAGCGGCGCAAGGGTGTGGCGCTGGGTATTGCCGGTGGCGGTGGCAACCTCGGGGTGCCGGTGATCCAGATCGTGGGGCTGATAGTGCTGGCGAGCGCCGGCAACCGGCAACCGTACTGGGTCTGCGCGATTTACCTGGTTCTGCTGTCGCTGGCCGCGCTCGCGTCGGCGCTGTTCCTGGACAACGTGGAGCTGCCCCGCGGCGAGCACAAACCCATGCGGTCCGCTCTGGTCCAGCGCGACACCTGGATTCTCGCGATGCTCTATGTCGCGACTTACGGTTCGTTCATCGGGTTTTCGTTCGCCTTCGGCCAGGTGCTGCAGATGGATTACCTGGCCACCGGACAGACCACCTTGCAGGCGTCGTTGCACGCCGCCCAGGTCGCGTTTCTCGGGCCACTGCTCGCGTCGCTGTCCCGAATGTATGGGGGCAGGCTTTCTGACCGCCTCGGCGGCGGCACCGTCACCCTGGGCGTGCTGTTGAGCATGATCGTCGCGGTGAGCGCCCTGATTGTGGTGAGCGTCCGCGCCGACGAGCGCTCCGGGCAGTTGAGCACAGCCATCATGACCGGCTACATCATCGGTTTCATGGCCCTTTTCGTGTTGTGCGGGGTGGGCAACGGGGCGGTGTACAAGATGATCCCGGCCGTGTTCGAGGCGCGCAGCCGCCGGACGGGTCTGGTCGAAACCGAACGCCGGCACTGGGCTCGCGCCATGTCCGGCGTCGTGATCGGGATCGTCGCCGCGATCGGCACGCTCGGCGGTGTGGTGATCAATATGACGCTGCGACAGTCCTATCTGAGCACCGGCTCGGAGACGACGGCGTTCTGCGTCTTCCTGCTGTGCTACCTCGTCGGGTCGGTGCTGACGTGGTGGATGTACGTGCGCCGCTCTTCGGATGTCAGGCAGACCGTGGTGACCGCCCCTGCTGCCCCTGACTTGTCCGAGTTCTCGCTGCGCTAGGGCTGATGCCGGGCGCATTCCGGCCCCTCGGGGTGGCGGGACTATTTCGTGCCCGCCTCATCGCGACAACTGCGTCAGCGCTGCAATTGGCGCGCGACTTCTCCGTAGCGCTCGAAGCGCTCGTCATCACCCACGACGCTGTAGAGGGCGATCCGGGTGGCCACGCCCTCGTACTTCTTGGCCAACGCGTCGGCCAGCCCGTCCCAGGTGGATTCGGTGGCGAACGTCGCGATGTGGTCGTCGCTGACCTGGGCGGCCATGCCCTTGAAGTCGCCGGCCTTCTGCTTCTCGCGGATGCGTGCGGTGGTGCCCTCGAAGCCGGCCTCGTCCCAGATGAACGCGTAGTTGGGGGTGCTGCCGTAGAACGCCATGCTGGCCCGCACCGACTCCCGTTGCGCGGCGCGCTCCCGGTCGGTGTCGCCGACGATCGTGAGCACCGGCACGATCACGGCGACGTCCCCGGGTGAGCGGCCCGCCTTGTGTGCGCCTTCGGCGACGTTCGGCACGACGTGCCGCGTGATGTAGCCCGGCTCGCCGATCGGGTGCACGTGTACGCCGTCGGCCACCTCGCCCGCCATGCGCAGCATCCACGGATTGACCGCGGCGACATCGACTTTCGGGTCGGGCGCGTCGATGGGGCCGGGGCTCCACTGCGGGGTGATGAAGTCCATGTCGTAGAAGTCGCCGTGGTGGTCGAGCTTCCCCGACCGGAATGCCGAGAAACATGCCTTCACCGCGCGCACGTAGTCGCGCAACCGGGGGCCGGGGCGTTCGAAGGGCATGCCGTAGCGGCGCACGACGTGCGTGCGCACCTGGGTGCCCAGGCCCAGCCGAAACTTACCGCCGGTGGCCTCCTGCAGCTCCCACGCCGCGGCCGCGGTGACGAACGGGCTGCGCGGGAAGGCGACCGCGACGCCGGTGGACAGCTCGAGGCCGGGAGCGGCCTGCGAGGCCACGGCGGCGTTGAGGTAGGCGGTGCGGCCGGTCTCGGTGAACAGCACCCCGGAGAACCCGGCGGCCTGGGTGCGCCGGGCCAGGTTGCCGACCTGGGTCAGGGGCTGGGGAACCGTCATCACGTCTACGTGCACGGGCTCATTCTGCCGTTGCGAGGATGACGTCGGGATTGAGGATGCCCGCCGGGTCGAAGCTGTGCTTGATGCGGCGCATCAGAGCGACCTTGGCCGGGTCTTCGAGTTCGAGGAAGTACGGCGTCTTGGCGCGGCCCAGGCCGTGCTCGCCCGAGATCGCGCCGCCCAGTTTCATTGCGAGCGCGAAGATGTCGGTCATCAGCTGCTTGCGGGCCCGCGTGTCCTTGCAGAAGATGGCCAGGTGGACGTTGCCGTCGCCGGCGTGCCCGCAGCCCGCCGCGGCGGCACCGGCCGCCGTCGCCAGGTCGCGGGCGCCGGCGAGGAACTCCGGCATGGCGCTGCGCGGGACGACGGTGTCGATGATGTCGTCGGCGCCGATCGCCTTGGCCGTCCAGAACGCCTTCTCGCGGGCCTCGACGAGCTTGCGCGCGGAGGAGCCTTCGAGGATGAAGGCGTCCTGTGCGCCGAGTTCGGCGACCAGTTCGCCGGCGCGCTCGACGTCCTCGTCCAGCCGTTGCGACGTCGTGTTCTCTAGCGCCACAACGAGATACGCCTGGCAGCTGTCGCGGATCCGGTCGGGGATGCCGAGCTCCAAGTTCTGCGTGTGCACGAGCGCGGCCATGGTCACGTTGTCGATGTATTCGAGGATGTATGGCCCGAGCCCGCTGGCCACGATCTCGGGTACCGCGGTCATGACCTGGTCGAGGTCGGCGAAGGGGGCCAGCACGGTGGCGCTGTGGTCGAGCCGGGGGTGCAGTTTGACCGTCACCTCGGTGGCCAGCGCCAGGGTGCCTTCGGACCCGACGATCAGCTGGGTCAGGTCGTAGCCGGTGGACACCTTGGCGATCCTGCCGCCGGTGCGGATGATCTCCCCGGTGGGCAGCACGGCCTGCAGTCCGAGGACGTTGTGGCGGGCGACACCGTACTTGACCGCCCTCATGCCGCCGGCGTTGGTGCCGACGTTGCCGCCGACGCTGGACGACAGCTCGCCGGGGTAGACCATGTAACGCAGGCCGGTGTCAACGGTCGCGGCGTCCAGCGCGGTCAGCGTCACGCCGGGCTGGACGACGGCGACCTGGTCGGTGGGGTCGATCTCGAGGACGGCGTTCATGCGCTCGAAGGAGAGGACGAGCCCGTCGTTGCGGGGGATCGCCGCGCCGGACAGGCCCGTGCCGGACCCGCGGGCGGTGACCGGGATGCGGTGTTCGGTGGCGGCCTGCAGTATTCGCGAGACCTCGTCCGCCGTAGCCGGTTTGGCGACATACCGCGGTTTCTGCGGCGGTGTCGTCAGCACCTCGTCGTGGCTGTAGTCGTCGGTGACGGCGTCGCCGGTCAGCAGGTTGTGGGCGCCGACGATGTCGGCGAGTAGCGCCGCGATGTTGCTCATGCACGCACTCTAGGACTCTCGAGCGGAGAGGGGACGCGAGGCGCCGCCTCTCCCGGTCAGCCAGCCGACGATTGTTGTTCGTGTCGTCGTAAAGGCCGTAACTTTTCGGTCGCGGATGCTGGCGGTGTACCCGATGGGGAGGAGTGCCGTGAGCGTCGCGATGGTCGCGCCGGAAGCCATCACCGAGCAGTGTGGCGGCGAGACAATCGAGGTCACGTTTTCGGGGCGGTTCGGGTTCGGGATCGACCAGTGGGCGTACCTGCCCTTCGAGGTGCCGGCGGGCGGCGTGCGGCGGATCCGGGTCACCACCTCGCATGACGACTTTGCGGTCGGCGGGCTCATCCGAAACGTGTTGGACCTCGGGATGTTCGGTTCGGCGGGACACAGTCTGGGCAACGCGGCGGGGTTCCGGGGCTGGTCCGGCGGGGCACGCGACGGCTTCACGATCTCGGCGACCGATGCCACGCCCGGCTACCTCGCCGGCCCGATCGAGCCGGGCCTGTGGGCGGTGGCCCTTGGGCCGGTGGTGCTGAGTCCGTGGGGGATGACGTGGCGGGCACGGGTCACCCTGGAGAGGGGCGGGGGCGGCGCGGAAAGCCCGGTAGTGGCCCGTTGGTCACCACCCGTTCGCGGCGCGGGCTGGTATCGCGGAGACCTGCACATGCACACTGTGCATTCCGACGGCGAGCGGGACCCCGGTGAATTGGTCGCGGACGCGGACTCCGCCGGCCTGGACTTCATCGTCTCCACCGACCACAACACCAATTCCGCGAATCGGGTGTGGCCCGCCCACCACACGGCAGGGCTGCTGGTGGTGCCCGGCGAGGAGGTCACCACCCGGCACGGGCATTGGCTGGCCGCCGGGCTGACGCCGGGGGCGTGGGTCGACTGGCGGTACGCACCGCGCGACGGCGTGTTCCCGCGCTTCGCCGCCGAGGTCCGCGGGGCGGGAGGCCTGGTGGTCGCCGCCCATCCCGCCGCGCCGCTGCCGGGGTCGTTCTGGGAGTTCGGGTTTGACGACGTGGACGCCCTCGAAGTGTGGAACGGCCGGTGGAACCTCGACGACGAAGCGTCGCTTCGTATCTGGCACAAGCTGCTCTGCGAGGGCCGGCGCGTCGCGGCGGTGAGCGGCAGCGACTCCCACGCCCGCTCGCAGCCGGTCGGTGCACCGCAGACCGTGGTGCATGCGCGCGAGCTGTCGACGCCGGCGCTCGTCGAGGGGCTGCGCCGCGGCCGCTCCTACATCGCCCGGTCGCGTTGCGTGACAGTGGAACTCACCGCGACCTGTCCTGGCGCACTTGAGGCGGCCGGGCCGGGGGAGACGCTGATGGTGCCCGACGATGCTCCGGTGACGGTGACCGCGATGATCACCGGCGGCGCCGGTACCACCGCCCGCCTCATCACCGCGGCGGGCTGCGCGGGACGTGCCGCGGTGCGCGGGCCGGCGCGGACCATGGTGCGCTGGGAGGTCGACGCCGCGTCGGCGCGCTTCGCTCGACTGGAGGTGCGCGAGGCGCGGCGGCGGCCGCTCGGCGCGATGGTGGCGTTCACGAATCCGGTGTGGCTGGTCGCGCTGTGAGGTCTCGAGCCGCTAGCTCCTGGCCTCCAGGGCCTTTGCCGCGGCTTCGCCTTGTTCGGTCAGTCCGAGCCAGATACAAAATTCCCATTCAATCGGGTTGTCGTGGTGGCTGACGAAGCGGTCATAAACGCGTTCCATTGCCGCGTTTATCGAGAGGTCCCATGCCGGAAACTTGGCGTCGGGCCCGGGGAGATCGCCAATCTGCATGAGCCCGTCGTCCAGAAGCGATCTGATCGTTCTCAGCGCCAGATCTTGCTGCTGTGAGAGCGTCTCGGCGAGGTGGTAGTGGGCTATCGTGGTCGTCACTTCTATCATCGGTACCCAGTCGTAGAGACCACTGGTCAACAGCTCCGTGCGGAGTTGTTCTTGGGCGGCCGCCTCTGCGTTCGCGCGAGCGACCTTGTCAGGTTCGGTCATGGCCTCTAACTCCTTCGCAGGGCTTCGGTGGTCGCTTACGGGCGCCCATCTACTTATTTTCTTCGAAGATCTCATCGGGGTCACCGATGATCAGTTGCCCGTGACGCGTGTGCGGTGGGTGGATCAGGTGCAATCCCGGAAATGGCCCGCCGCCGATGAATCCTCCGCTGCCGGGTGATGGCGCCTCGGGCTGAGGCACAGGCGCGACGGGCGGGCGCAATACAGGTGCCGACTCGACCGGTAACCGGACTGGTGAGGGTGGCTTGGTTGGCACCGAAAGTTGTGGCACTCCACCTCTTCCAGGGTTGACGTGCACTTTGATATAGCCATCCGGGCCGGGCAAGTGCACATCAAGCGCGGGTCGATCGGTCGACCGTGCGGCCTCACGCCGTCCGATATCGGTTCCGTCGGGCAATTTCACCCACTCGCCCTTTGCCGGGTTTCGATACCGGTTCGGGGCGCCAACCCCGTTCCGCTTCATCCAATTCCATAGTTTCTCAAGGTCGTCGGGCGATCGCACCTCTCGAATCGACGGCTTGTCGCCCTCAGGCAATCCGTCGAGCACCTTGCGGATCTCGTCGGCGCTCGGTCCGCTGTCTGGGCCCGGCTGTGGTGGGTCCCGTTTCCAACTGCGGTCCACCGCCTCGAAGCGAGGGTCCTTCGCGTCACCGACGCCGACGTTCGGCTCGTGGAAAGTCAAGTTTCCGATTGCTCCGATGGCCGCCGAAATACGTTGTGCGATCTGTTGATCCGCGGCGACCAGGGCTGCGACGCGGTGGCGGATGAAGGCGGCGTGGCCTTGAGCCTCGGCGGATCGGGCCGCGCGCAAATCCGCCGATCCGCCTCGAACACGGTCGGTGACCGCATAGTCGTCGCCTACATCGAAGCAATCTGCACGCGCATCACGGACAGCCTCCAGCACTCCTTCTCGACAGGCCCGTAGTTGTTCTTCTGCGCGGTGCGCCACGGCGGCCGCCGGCAGCAATTGGTCGGATGTTGCGCGGATTTGCACCATGTCGCCGTACGTGCGGGCGTGCGCTGAGTCGGCTGCCAGGCCTTTCCACACGCCACCCGCGGGCGCCGCGGCCTGGCGGTGAATTTCGGTGAAGACGTTCTCCCACGTCGTTGCGGTTTGGTCCCAATATGCGGCTGCATCACTCAGGTACGCGGTGTCCATGGTTGCGACTTGTGACAGCGTCGGCAACGATGTTGCGGGCGCGGTCATTTCACGGCACCGTCGCGCTGTAGACGGCGCGCATCTGCGCCGATGAGCGTTGTTCGTTGCCCGAGTACGTGTTTGCGGCCGCACCGAGGTGGGCGGCCGTCGTCCGAATACGAGACACGCACCTGGCGCCGGCGGCGGAAATCATCGCGTTGGCGGCATTGACCGCCGCGACGCTCGCGGACCACGAGGCGCCCGTGACAGCCTCTGGTCGGGCGACACCGCTGAGTTGACCGGTCGCATCGTCACACCACGCGGCATACGCACGCAGGTCTGAGTCGGTGACGCGGAGCGCGACAGCGCCACTCGCAGCGTTCATGGGCAGAGACTAGAACGGCCGTCGATGTCGGGCCAGTCACCCTGAGCGGTGGTGGCCAGGTATCGGAGGACGCCGGGCGCCGTGCCTAGCCGCTCCCCGTCCCCGGGCTGAACGTGACCGGCAGCGTGCCGAGCCCGGTCATGCTCGGGTTGCCCAGGTATTGGTGGACGTTGTCGACGTCGACCCGATAGTCGGGGATGCGGTCGAGCACCGCCCTGACCATCACCTCGGACATCAGGCGCGCCAGGTGCGAGCCGATGCAGCGGTGCGGTCCCAGCCCAAATGCGAGGTGGCGGTTGGGCGCTCGGTCCAGGATGACCTCGTCGGCGTTTGCGAATTCCTTCTCGTCGTGGTTGGCCGACAGCCAGCTGATGACGACCTTGTCGTTCTTGCGGAGGTGCTGGCCGTTGAGCTCGACGTCTTTCGTCACGGTGCGGCTCAGGGTCTGGTTGACCGAGAAGTAGCGCAGGAATTCGTCGGTGGCGGTCCGGTAGAGCTCCGGGTGGTCGATGAGCTGTTGGCGTAGCTCCGGGTGGGTGCCCAGGTGCAGCAGGGTCAGCGCGGTCTGCGACGTGGTGGTGTCGACGCCGCCGGCGATGAGGTTCCAGAGGATGTTCAGCAGCTGCTCGTCGGTGAGGCGCTGGCCGTCGAACTCGAACCGGATGAGGAAGCTCGTCAGGTCGTCCTTTGCGTCCGCGCGTCGGGCCGTCGCGAACGCGAGCACCTCATGCATCATGGCGGGGACCTGGGCGATGGCGTCGACGTACTTCGGGCTGTCTTGGGGGATGGCCATGACGGAGTGGAAGAGGTCGGCGTAGCGGTGCCAGTTGTCGAGAGGAAGGCCCATCAGCTTCATGGTGAGGATGGCCGGGACGGGGCTGGCGTAGTCGAGCACCAGGTCCATGTGCCCGTCGGCGATCTTCTGGTCGAGGAAATGGTGTGCCCGTTCTTCCATGAACGGCTTGAGCTTTTGGACGGCGCCGGGGGAGAAGAACGGCGCGAGCGCGTGCCGTAGGGCCAGGTGGTAGGGGCCGTCGATCTCGCCGATGCCCAGCGCCGGCTGGCCTTCCGGGCGCGGGACGCCCATCTCGCCCTGATAGTCGATGCCGTCGCCGGCGTTGGGCTCGTACTTGTGGGCGAAGGTGTCGCCGTCGCGAGCGGCCCGGCTGACCGCGTCGTAGCTGGCGAGGAACCAGAATCCGCCGTAGCGCTCGTTCCAGGCGACGGGGCACTTTGCTCTGAGCTCGGCGTTCTTGGCCAGCTCGTTGAGGTTGTAGTCGTCGCAGTGGTGGTCGAAGTCGACGATCGCGTCGGCGCTGACGCCGGGACGGGTTGTCATCTGAGAAGTCCTCCGACCACGACGAGAGCTCGGGTATTTACACTATCTTTGCATTATTACGCTCTTGGGTTCCGTCGAGAAAGGCCGCGATGAGCAGTCATCGGACGACGTTCAACCATGTCGGATTGTGTGTCTCCGATCGCGAGCGGTCCCGGCGGTTCTACGAGTCGGTGCTTGCCTTTCAGTTCTGGTGGGATCTCGATCCGCCCGATGGCCCTACCGCCCAGCTGGTGCAGCTTCCCGAGCCGCTCGGCGTGCACGCGACCTACCTGGTTCGCGACGGCTTCGTGCTCGAACTCATGGACTACGCGAAGCGTGAGGTTCACGCCGGGTCGGAGCGCGTCATGGATCAGATTGGGCTGACGCACATTTCGTTCTCTGTGTCCGACCTTGCCGGGGCGTTGGAGAAGGTCGCGGAGTTCGGGGGAGCGGTCGTCGACGGGACGGTCACGGAGGCGATGGCGATGATCCGTGATCCGGATGGGCAGCTGCTGGAGTTACTTTCGGACGGGTGGCTGTCGGCGTTGCCGCCGCGGCCGTAGTGCGGTTGCGCCAGCGGAGCGGACTCTGGCGACTACGCCAGTCAATGCCGACCGCCGTTCGGTGGCTTCGCGGGCGGTGATGGCTTGAAAGTTGTTGGATGGGGCTAAATCGCTGATTCGGCATAGCCGGCAGAATTGCGCTGCGCCGCGGCAAGTCAGCTGCTTGATCGCGCGGTGGTGGCGTGGCCTTGGCGGCTCGTAGAGACGGTTGACGCAGAGGCGATGTCGCATGCTAGCCCCTGACGCAGGCTGCTGGTGTTGATCCCATCAGAACGCGGGGCACGCCGATTCGATCAACGGTGAGCTACCGCCCCCTCACACCCGCTTGAACCACAACCCCCCATACGGCGGCCGAGATTTGGACTTGATACAGATTTGATGGGCGGTCATCAGCGCGGCCGAGCTGAGCGCCCTGGGCGCCTCTTCGGACGCGCCCGACCACTCGTCGGGATGCAGGTCGTGCAGGTTGAACAGCGGCCCACCGTCGCGGGGCGTGACTTCCCCCGTGGCTCGGTCCACGTCGACGTTGCCGTGATCGAGGTGGATGCACCAGAGGTTGTCGCTCTCGGCAAGTCGCTGAACGAATGTCCGTACACCGTGGACGTCGTCGAAGGTCACCGCGTACCCGGCATAGCCGTCGAGGCGCGTGACCCGGTACGTGCCGTCTTGCCGGGCTGACGTGTCGAGTTTGTAGCCGTAGCGGCCCAACTCTTCGTTGAGTTCGTGTTCGGTGCTCATAGCACCGCGACGTTAACCCTCTTCCGCCACCCGAGCGTGGCAAATGGACGATTCAGACCCGGCGAGCGCATGTCGGCCAAGCCTGTGCGGCGCCGCGGCCAATTCGAGCAAACGCCCCCACAGAAATGGGGTCTAGCATCCCTGCGGGGGCCTGGTCGCGCCAGTGTCAGCTGGCCTGGGTGTGAGGCGTCGGGGCATTGACCGCGAAAGGCCATGCTATGAGCGATAAACCGAACGTCCTGATCATCTGGGGTGACGACATCGGGCAGAGCAACCTCAGCTGCTACAGCAACGGGCTGATGGGGTACCGCACCCCGAATATCGACCGTGTGGCCACCGAAGGGGTGCTGTTCACCGACTATTACGCCGAGCAGAGTTGCACCGCCGGGCGGGCGGCGTTCATCACCGGCCAGAACCCGTACCGCACCGGCCTGACCAAGGTCGGCCTGCCGGGGGCGGAGCTGGGCCTGCAGCCGCAGGACCCCACGATCGCGACGGCGCTCAAGGCGCAGGGCTACGCAACGGGCCAGTTCGGCAAGAACCACCTGGGCGACCGCGACGAGCACCTGCCCACGATGCACGGCTTCGACGAGTTCTTCGGCAACCTGTATCACCTCAACGCCGAAGAAGAACCCGAGCTGCCCGACTATCCCAAGGATCCCGAGTTCCGCAAGAAGTTCGGGCCCCGCGGGGTGCTGCACACCTGGGTCAACGGCGACGGCACCCAGCGCGTCGAGGACACCGGCCCGCTCACCAAGAAGCGGATGGAAACCTGCGACGACGAATTCCGCAACGCCGCAGTCGATTTCATCAAGCGCCAGCACCAGGCCGGCATCCCGTTCTTCGTGTGGTTCAACACCACGCACATGCACTTCCGCACCCACACCGAGCCCGGGAGCGTGGGCCGCGCGGGCCGCTGGCAGTCGCGCTACCACGACACGATGCTGGACCACGACGACACCGTCGGCAGCATGCTGGACCTGCTCGACGAGCTGGGCATCGCCGAGAACACGATCGTCATGTACTCCACCGACAACGGCCCGCACATGAACAGCTGGCCCGACGCCGGCATGACCCCGTTCCGCAACGAGAAGAACTCCAACTGGGAGGGTGCCTACCGCGTCCCGGCGCTGGTGCGCTGGCCTGGGCACATCCCGGCCGGCTCGGTGCGCAACGGCATTGTCAGCCACGCCGATTGGTTCGTCACACTGCTCTCGGTGGCGGGTGTGCCCGACATCGCCGAGCGGCTGCGCGCGGGCACCGAGCTCAACGGCACCGCCTACAAGGTGCACCTCGACGGCTACGACCAGTTGCCCTACATCACCGGCCAGACCGATGAGAGCCCGCGCACCCACTTCTTCTACGTCTCCGACGACGGCGACCTCACCGCGCTGCGGTTCGACAACTGGAAGTTCGTCTTCCTCGAGCAGCGCTGCGTGGGCACCATGCAGATCTGGGCGGAGCCCTACGTCGAACTGCGCGTGCCCAAGCTGTTCAACCTGCGCACCGATCCCTACGAGCGGGCCGATATCACGTCGAACACCTACTACGACTGGATGGTGGACCACATCTTCCTGTTCGTCCCCGCCCAGGCGTACGTCGCCAAGATGCTGGAGACGTTGGTCGAGTTCCCGCAGCGACAGAAATCCGCGAGCTTCAGCATGGACCAGGTGATGGCCAAGTTGCGGGATGCCACCACCCGCAGCAGCTGAGCCACGATGGAGAACGCGCTTTCCTCCGGGCGTCCCGACGTCACCGAGTTGCACGCCGTGGGCCGCGGCGTGGACCGCCCGGAGCACGTGGTGGTGGCCGGCGACGGTCGGGTGTTCGCCTCCGACAAGGCCTCGGCCGTCGCGGAGCTGGTCGACGAGAACACGGTTCGGCGCATCGGGCGTGCGGGCGGCGAGCCGAACGGCATCGCGATCGACCGCGACGGCCACTTTCTGATCGCCAATTGGGGCTTGGGTGTGCTGCAGGACCTCGACCCGCAGACCGGCGCTATCACGACGATATTGAGCGGACAACTCGAGGGGCGGCCGCTGCGGTGGTTGAACTTCGTCCTGGTTGATTCCGTTGGAGCGCTGTGGTGTTCGGTGAGCACGACGGCGGATGATCTCCTCGATACCATCGCGCGCGGCACCGCCGACGGGTTCATCTTTCGGGTCGCACCGGATCGCCGATCGGCGCACGTGGTGGCCGATGCGGTGAGCTTCCCCAATTGCATGGCACTGGACCGCGACGAGGACTATCTTTACGTGGTTCGCACGGTGGCCGCCGACGTGCTGCGGTTTCCGACTCGAGGCGAAACACTCGGGCCGCCAGCGCGATTCGGCCCGCCGCTGGGCGATCGGCGCCCCGACGAGTTCGGCCCCGGCTGCGGCCAATTGCTGGCCGACCCGCAGGTGGGCCGCCGGTGGGGGATGGCCGACGGGTGCGCGTTCGACGCCGAGGGGAACCTCTGGGTCACACTCGTTGTGGCGAACAGGATCGTGGCGATCAGCCCGGACGGCCTAGCGCAAACGGTGCTCGAGGACCCCGACGGCACGCTGCTAAGCGCCCCGACCAGCATCGCCTGGGGCGGGCCGGACATGCGCGATGTCTACATCGGCTCGATCGCCACCCCGCACGTGCTCAAGGGCAGAAGCTCGGTGCCGGGCCTGCCGCTGGTCCACCAGCGCTAGCCGGCCGAAGGCCCGGGTCTCATGAAGTCCGGCAGCGCCGCCTCGGGATCCGGCGGGATCATCGATTCGGGCAGGCCCCACAGCTGCCGACTGGTGGCGCCGCCGTCGACGACGAGCGTCTGGCCGGTGATGCGCGCGGCCAGTTCGGAGGACAGGAACAACGCGGCGTTGGCGATGTCGTGGGCGCGGGGGGCGGCCAGCGGGTTGATTCCGTTGACGGCGTAAGCGTTTGGCGGCTGGTCCTCGTTGCCGGAGCCCACGTTGCCCGGCGCGACGGCGTTGGCGCGAATGCCGTAGCGGCCCAGCTCGTCGGCGCAGGTCTTGACCAGCGAGATGACGCCGGCCTTGGCGGCGCCGTAGGCGGCGTGGTAGGTCGCCGCCGCGATGCCGTCGACCGAGGCGATCGCCACCAACGACCCGCCGCTGCGCTGGGCGATCATCTGCCGCCCCACGGCCTGAAAGAGATAGAAGACCTGGGTCAGGTTGTACTGGATCGCCGCGTCCCACAATTGGGTGCTGAAGTCCTCGACCTTCGACCAGGTGGCCCCGCCGACGATGTCGACGCAGACATCGACACCACCCAGGGCCGCGACGGCGTCGTCGATCGCCCGACCGACCTGCACGGGGTCGGTCATGTCGGCGACGATGGGGACGGCCTGACCTCCCCGGCCGGTGATCTCGCCGGCGATGTGCTCCGCGCGCTGCTCGTCGATGTCGATGCAGGCCACCGCGGCGCCCGCCTCGGCGAGGGCCAGCGACGTGTACCAGCCGTGCCCCGCGCGCTCCGGGATGTAGCCCGCACCCGACACCACCGCGCGCTTGCCGGACAGCCCCAAATCGATCACGTCCGGAGTATCGAGAGTGTGTGGGCCGCGGTCAAGCGGGTGCCGAATATCGCGTCCCGGTCGCGAGATGGATCGCGGGTAGCGGAGCGCAACGTGGTGTGCGGATGGGCCGCCGTGGCGGCGGCGCTTCACGTGTCCAGCAGCTCCGGCAGGAAGATCTCCTCCGGCGTCCAGCGCCGGTCGACCAGCCCCTGCTCGAACTGGTAGCGCAGGTTGGTGCCGAGCGCAAAGCGATTGGCCTTGAGCCCGTAGGGCCACCAGTCGTCGCCGAACTGCTGCAGGTTGCGGTCGAAGAGCGCGTTCATCCACGGCACCATGCTGGGGACTTCGTACACCCGCCGCGCCTGCCGGTAGCGCTCGGCGGCGGCCTCCTTCGCCGCCACGAACGCGCGGTAGACCGCGCGGGCCACCTCCGGTTCGGCCGCCGGCGAATCGCGTCGGATCACCACGGCGTGCATCATCGGGAAGATCCCGGTCCGCCGGTGGTAGTCGCGTTCGACGGGCTCGTAGTCTTCGAACAGTCTGCGCACCAACGGCGATTCGTCCAGCACGCACTGCGGCACGTTGGCGGAGAAGAGCGCGTGAATCTTGCCCTGCTCCAGCATGGGTCCCAGCGCCTCGCCCTCGGGCGCCGCCATCACCTCGACCCTTTTAGGATGCGTCTGCGGGACGAAATCGAATGGGGTACAAGGGGAGTCGAGGCCGCCGATGACCCACCGATTGTTCTCGGGGCGAAACCCATACTCGTCCATCAGGATTCCTTTGGCCCACACGCCCGAGTCCTGGCTGTACATGCCGAACTCGCCGATGGTCTTACCGGCCAGGTCGCCCGGCTTCTTGATCCCGCTGTGGGCGTTGACGAAGATGCACGAGTGGCGGAAAACTCGGTTGGGGAACACCGGTATCGCGATGAACGGCGAGTCCGCCCCGAAGGTGCGCAGGTAAAACGTCAGCCCCAGCTCGGCCACGTCGAACTCGTGGCCGCGCATCATGCGCTCGAAGATCTCCGGGATGGTACGCGCGGTCCGCATCTCGACGTCGGCGCCGTCGACGGTCACGCTGGCGTCGAACAGCGCCGCCGTCGTCTCGTAGCGAAAGCAGCCAATCGTCAGCTTCACGTCGCCTCCCGCACGCAACCCTACTTCTCGACGTGGCGCGTGATGGTCGCGACGAGCGCGTTGACGGCGGGGCTGGTGGGTTGCGGAGCCGCGGAGGCCGGGGAGATGCCCGCGGACCCGAAGGCCGCGACGCGGTCTTCGCGGGCCAGACCGCGCTGCAGGCCGACGTCGTGCGCCACGAGCCGGGGACCGCCACGGACGGGACGCCGGTCGACGAGCCGTTCGTCACCCTGGACTGGACGTTCACCCTGGCCGCCGAGTGAAAGGATAACCCTATGGCACGCCTTCCGCTCGCCGACGCCAACGGGTACACCGATCCCGCCTACCGGCTGATAGCCAACGCCCCCAACGTCTTTGGCGGGTGGGTGGCGATGGTCGACGAGCTGTCCGCCAGCCCGACGTTCGACGTGCGCACGCGGGAGCTGATCATCTCACGGGTCGCCGAGCTGCAGGACTGCCGGTACCCGCTCGGCCGGCACCCTCTGCCTGCCGAGCTCACCGACACCGAGCGCGCCGCGCTGGGCGTCGTCGACGAACTGTGCACCACACATCGGCTGACCGACGAATCGTTTGCCGCCGCCCGGTCGGTCTTCGGCGACGAGGCGCTGACCGAGCTCCTGATGATCGTCGGCTGCTACTACGGGCTGGCGTTGGTGCTCAACGCGGCCGAGCTCGAAGTGGGCGCCCCATGACCCGGCTGCCGTACGTTCGTTTCGAGGACATGACCGAGCAGGCCCGCGAATTGACCGCGCGCCGCGGTGATTTGAACGTCTATCGCGTGCTGGCCAACGCCGGGAAGGTGTTCACCGGGTGGATGCGGGCCGGCGATGCCGCCCTGACCAGCCCCGTGTTGCCGCGAAGGCTGCGCGAACTCGTGGTGTTGCGCACCGCGTATCTGATGGACTGCGCCTACGAGCTGGGGCAACACCGGGACGTCGCGCGGACGGCCGGGGTCAGCGTGGTCGAGATCGACGCCGTTGTGTCCGAGTCCGGCTGGGAGTCAATCGGTTTCACCGAGGTGGAGCTCGCGGTGCTGCGCCTGACGAGCGAGCTGCTGACCACGCGTCGGGTCTCGGCCGCGGTGTTCGGGGACGTGCGCGGCGCCCTGGGCGTCGAGGCGACGGTCGAAGTGCTGATGGTGATCAACCGGTATGCCGGGCTGGCGCTGATGCTCAACGCTCTCGCGGTCGACCTCGACGAGACCGCGCGGCTTCCGATGCCGCCGGGCTGAGGGTGTGGGGCGAACGTCCCGGTGACCCGATCCCGGGTGCCGATCGTGAGGCTGAGGTGGCTAACGAAAAACCAGCAACCCTGATTCGGCCCGTCGATGCCCTGGAACGGGTTTTCTACCGCTACAGCGAACGCAATCCAACGCATTTCGTTTTGGTGGCCGAGTTCGACGAGGTGCTGACGGCGCACCGGGTGAGGACGGCGTTGGCCGCCGTGCAGCGGCGACATCCGTTGTTGTCAGCACACGTCGAGGACCGGCCGGGGACGCGGCTCGGCTTCTACCGCGCGGCCGTCGTCGCGCCGATCGACCTGACCGTGCGACGCGGCGGAGAGTGGCAAGCCGCCGCCGCCGAGGAGCTCAGCCTGACGTTCGAGCCCGCACGGGCGCCGCTGATGCGCGCCTCGCTGTTGCAGGGGGCCGCGGGCAGCGCGCTGCTGTTGGTCTTCGATCACGCGATCGCCGACGGGATTTCGTCGGTCTTGGTGCTCAGGGACCTGCTGGCCGTGCTCAACGGCGAGACCCTGGCGGAGCTGCCCGCCCGGCCTTCCCAGGAGCGTCTCATCGACCGCACGCTGGCGGCGGTCGACCCGATCGACCTCTCGGACATGCCCGAAGACCCCCGGATGGGCACGCCCAGCGTCATCCGCGCCTTCGACGGCGCCCTGACGAACGTGCACACCGTTGCCGTGGCGGAGACCGACACGGCGAGGTTGGCTCAGCGCTGCCGCGCCGAAAGGACCACGGTGCATGCGGCTCTGGTGGTGGCGATGTGCCGGGTGCGGGCCGCTGAACGCGGCGAGGAATTCGTGCGGGTGCTCAACCCCATCAACTCCCGGGCGCTGGTCGGCGTCGACGCGGACTTCGGTCTCTACATCCAGGCGACCTGGACTGGGCTGGAACCCGGCGACGGGCAGCCGTTTTGGAATCAGGCCCGCGCGATCACCGCCCACCTGGACGTGGCCAGGTCGGCTCGTGGGATCCGCACGGCGTCGCTGGCCATCGGGCAGGCGATGCCGGTCAACGGCGAAAACAGCCACGCTGAAGAGCTTTTCGGCCGCATTCGCCCGTGGGAGATGCTGGTCACCAACCTTGGTGTGCAAAACCTGGGCGGCACCGGCCCGTTGCGCCCGACGGCGATATGGGCCCCGGTGGTGCAAAGCCAGACCGAGGGCGAGTATGTCACCGGGATCACCACGTACGAGGGCAGGCTGAGGATGGTGACGTGCGGCTACAGCGTGCCGAGCACCTTCCTGAAGAGCGTGGTCGAGACCCTGGTGGCCCCGGTCGAGGGGCCAAAGCGCGACGCGCCGTAGGTCGGGCCCTCGCAGACCGGCATTGTCGGTGGCACGGCCCCGAGGGCGCCGAGCTGATGCGCTACCTGTATCCGGTTCGCGATCACGTCAAGCGGCTCGACCGGAGGAGGTGAACGCCGATTGTTACCATCGCGCGGTGGGTGATCGCCTCGACCGGTCGCGATCCGTCTCGCGCCGCGACGTCCTGAGATACGCCTGGATCGCGCCGGCGCTGCTCGGCGCGGCCGCCGTGCTCGACGCCCCGCGCGCGGCCGCCGGGCTGGCCGGCGCGTCGGTCTTCCTCGACCCCGGCCACAACGGCGTCAGCGACGCCTCGATCAACCAGCCGGTGACCAACGGGCGCGGAGGCACCAAGCCCTGCAACACCTCCGGCACCTCGACCGACGACGGGTACTCCGAACACGCCTTCAACTGGGCGGTCGTCGCGCTCGTCAACGACGCGCTGAGCCAGGAGGGCGTGCGGACCCAGCTGTCGCGGGACAACGACAGCTCCGTGGGCCCGTGCGTCGACCAGCGCGCGGAACAGGCGAACGCGATGAGACCCGACGCGATCGTGAGCATCCACGCCGACGGCGGACCGCCGTCGGGCAGCGGGTTCCACGTCAACTACTCGAGCCCGCCGCTGAACGACGTGCAGGCCGGGCCGGCGGTACAGCTGGCGCATGCCATGCGGGACGCGTTGGTGCGGGCCGGTTTTCAGCCGGCCACGTACATCGGGTCCGACGGGCTCTACGGCCGCGACGACCTCGCCGGGCTGAACTTGGCACAGTACCCGGCGGTCCTCGTCGAACTCGGCAACATGAAGAACGCCGACGACGCCGCGCGGATGGAAAGCGCCGACGGCCGGGCCAGGTACGCCGCCGCCGTCACCGACGGGATCACCGCGTTTCTGAACGCCAAGACGAGCTAGCCGCGCCGTCGGCTCACGCCAGGTGGCGAAGCATAACCCGCAGTGTTTCGGGGAAAGCTAACCGGCGTGCGGCACCAGCGAACGAAAGACGAGATCTGGGATCATCGCGCTGCATGGCCGCTGGCCATGGTCGCGATCGCCTACCTCGTCGTGTACTCGGTGCACGTCCTGCGGCCGCCACACGGCGCCGAGCCGCGCATCCTGGGGTGGGCGAGCTGGGTCACCTGGTTGGTGTTCGTCGTCGACTACGTCGTGCGCCTGGGACTGGCGACCGACCGGCGGCACTGGTTCGTCCACCACCTGTTCGACCTGCTCATCGTCGCGCTGCCGTTCATGGGCCCGTTGCGCCTGCTGCGGGTCGTCGTCGTGTTCTCGGCGCTGCAGAAGGCTGTCGGCGACGCCGTGCGGGGCCGCATCATGATCTATACGGTCGCGGCCGCCGCCCTGCTGATCTATGTGGCGTCGTTGGCCATCCTCGACGTGGAGCGCTCCTATCCGGGCGCCACCATCGACTCGTTCGGGAAGGCCTTGTGGTGGTCGATCACCACCGTGACCACCGTGGGCTACGGCGACCTGTATCCGGTCACCGTCACCGGGCGGGTGATCGCCGCGCTGCTGATGATCGGTGGCATCAGTCTGATCGGTGTGGTCACCGGATCGCTGGCCTCCTGGATCGTGCAGCGGGTGTCGGAGGCCGACACCGCGAACCAGCAGGCCACGGCCCTGACGATCGAGCAGTTGCGCAGCGAGCTCCGGGCGCTGGCCGAACAGCTCTCGGCGACACCGCCCGGCCCGCAGCACCGTCCGGTCATCGACGCCGAACGGGTTGTCGACGGGCGGTCGGCAACCGGAGCCCGCCGCTGAAAAGGCGGCAGGCCGAACGCCGCAACGAGCCGGTCCAGCAAACGCAACGATCCGCGACATGCCGCCCCGGAAGCCGCCGAGAGAGGCATTTGCCGAACGGGGACGCGGGCGGCCGCTTGTCCCCGGGCCGGCGCGGGTAGCTCTACCGCCGAATGCGACCACAAGACCGCCGACCGGGAGGTGGCGACATGGCTACGGGCGAAACCGCTTTCGTCGGCGTGACCTTCGGCCTCATTTCCCTTCAGCACCATTCGCGCAAGGCCGGGCGCGACTACGGCCGGTATCTGCGGGACGCGTAAACGCCCGGCCGGACAAGGTCACATCCGTGTTCGAGCAAGTCACGGCCGGGATTGCGGGTGCGAACTTCGCTGTCACGAATTGTCGCGCCAGTTGCAGGGTTCGACCGCGGGCGGGGCTCGCCAGCAGGTCAATCCGCCGATTGGCACCCGGGGCCGGTGATGTATTACCCTCACCGTCGCACCGATACCACCTGCAGCGGCCGAAAGGCCACGACCGTATGTGGAATTGGCGACGGTCTGGCATCGTTATGCGGTTCACGGCATGTGTATCCGCCACGCTACAGAAGTGCGGCGTTACGGTGTGGTCCGCGGTTGCTGGTGCTCACGGGAGCGCTGTCGTGAACCTCACATGGCGGCAAACTCGGATGCGCCCAGCGACGCTCCCGTTTAAAGTTTTGTCCGGTAAGGATAGTTGTCCTTTGTGAGCACACGGAGCGACATGTGAACACAGAGCATTTCGACTTCGTCATCGTCGGGGCGGGTTTCGGCGGCATTGGCGCCGCCATCCAGCTCAAGCGCCTCGGCTACGACAAGATCGCCATCTTGGACCGCGAGGACGACCTCGGCGGCACGTGGCACGTCAACCACTACCCCGGCGTGGCCGTCGACATCCCGTCGACCACCTACTCCTACTGGTTCGAGCCCAACCCGAAGTGGTCGCGCATGTTCGCGCCGGGCGCCGAGCTCAAGCGCTACGCCACCGACGTCGCCGACAAGTACGACGTGCGCCGCTACATGCGGTTCAACACCACCGTCGAGGGCGCTCAGTGGGACGAGGACGCCGAGGCGTGGCGGGTCGGTCTGGCCGGCGGCGAGACCCTGACGACCCGCTTTCTGATCACCTCGACCGGGTTCTTGTCCCAGCCGCGCAATCCCGACATCCCGGGTCTGGCGAGCTTCGCCGGCAAGGTGGTGCACACCACCGCGTGGGACCACGACTTCGACTACCAGGGCCGCCGCATCGGAGTGATCGGCACCGGGGCCTCGGCGGTGCAGGTGATCCCCGAGATGGCCAAGGTGGCCTCCGACCTGACCGTCTTCCAGCGCACCGCGACCTACGTGCTGCCCAAGCCCGACTTCGCGATCTCGCCGGCGGTGCAGCGCGCGTTCGCGCGCCGGCCCTGGCTGCAACGGCTGGTCCGCTGGGTGACCGATATCGTGTTCGAGCTGGTCATGGTGATCGGCGTGCTGCACTACGGGCAGTTCAAGCGAGGCAACATCGCGGCCTCCGATCTGGCCAAGATCAACAGGTTCAGGACCATCCGCGACAAGGAACTGCGCGCCAAGTTCACCCCCGACTACGACATCGGCTGCAAGCGGCCGACCTGGTCCAACGACTACTACCGCGCCTTCACCAAGTCGCACGTGCACCTCGAGACCGAAACGATCGAGCGCATCGAGGCCGACGGCGTCGTGACGGCGGACGGGCGCAAGATCCCCATCGACACGCTGGTGCTCGCGACCGGTTTCGACCTGTGGGAAGCCAACTTCCCGGCCATCGAGGTGATCGGCCGCAAGGGCCGCAACCTGGGCAAGTGGTGGCGGGAGAACAGGTTTCAGACCTACCAGGGCATCGCGATCCCCTACTTCCCGAACTACCTCAGCCTGGCCAGCCCGTTCGCGTTCTCCGGGCTGTCCTTCTTCCACACCATCGAGTACCAGATGCGCCACATGAACCGGCTGTTCGGGGAGCTGAAACGCAAGGGCGCGACGACGTTCGAGGTGAAGGAAGAAGCCAGCATGCGGTTCTTCGAACGGATGAACCAGCGGCTGGACAACTCGGTGTTCTACACAGGCGACTGCGCGACGTCGCGGTCGTACTACTTTGCTCCCAGCGGTGAGGCGTCGCTGCTGCGGCCGACCTCCACGCTGAACTCGGTGCGCGAGGGCGCGAACTTCCCGCTCTCCGACTACACGTTCGCCTAGACCAGCTGGAACACCGCCGTCACCACGACGAGCGTCAGCACGGCCGAGCCGATGACGTGGATGGAGACGCGGGGGGCCGGCTGCTCGACGGTCGGCTGTTGCCGCAGCGTCCGCTGGCGCCGCACGGCGATCAAGAACGTGCCCAACGCGATCGCACCGGCCAGCGCGGCGGGGACCAGGTGCACCGGCCCGGCCGAGCCGTGCAGATCCCTGATCATCAGCAGGGCGCCGTTGCCCAGGAACGCGAACGACGTCCGCGTCCAGGCCAGCGTCGTGCGCTCCGCCTGACTCCCACGCTCGGCCGGCCCGCCCGTCGTCGCCCGGCTCAACCCAGCACCGCCTTGGCGATAACCAGCCCCAGCGCGACGATCGCCACCAGCGTCAGGCCCACCGCGAGGTAGGTCGGCGACGGATGGCGGGGCAGGGGACCGCCGCGGCGCATGGCGCGGTCGGCCTGATGCCAACGCAGCGAACCCATTCCGCTGGTCAGGATCGCCAGCACCGCGAGGCCCACGCCGAGGACGCGGCGCGCGCCGGGGATCGTCAGCTCGGGCACCAGCTGCACCAGGGCCACCGCCGCGGCGAGCAGTCCCAGCGCGGTGCGCTGCCACGCCAGGAAGGTCCGCTCGTTGGCCATGGTGAGCCGGTAGTCGGGCTCATGCTCTTCTGCAGGTACCGCGGCGGTGTTGTCGGCCACGACGCACATCGTAGATTCAGGCACGTGGTCAAGGCGCTGGTGTTCGACGTGCAGGGGACGGCGACGGACTTCCATTCGACCGTGTGCGACGAGGCGCGGCGCGTCGACGCCGGGCGTCACCCGTCGGTCGACTGGGCCGAGGTGGTGCGCCGCTGGCGCGGAGGCTACTTCGCGGCGCTCGAGGACGCGCAGCGGCGCGCTCGAGGCTGGGTCTCGGTGCACTCGGTCTACCGCGCCGCGCTGGACACGGTGCTCGACGAGCGCGGCATCGGATTGTCGGCCGCCGAACGCGACGAACTCACGCTGGCCTGGCGGCGGCTGCGGCCGTGGCCGGACGCGGTGCCCGGGCTGACGCGGCTGAAAACCCGGTACACGCTGGCGACGCTGTCGAACGCCGACGTGTCGGCGGTGATCGCCGTCTCCAAGGGGGCGGGGCTGCCCTGGGACGCCGTGTTCGCCGCCGAGATGGCCGGGGTGTTCAAGCCCGACCCGCGCAGCTACGCGATGGTCGCCACCTACCTGGGTCTCGAACCCGTCGAGATCATGATGGTGGCCAGCCACAAGTACGACATCCGCGCCGCCGGCCGGCTCGGGTTTCGCACCGCGTTCGTGGCGCGCCCGATGGAATTCGGGGCCGGCGGCGACGCCGACGTGACCTACTCGACCGAGTTCGACCTCAACGCGTCGGACTTCCTCGACCTCGCCGACCAGCTGGGCTGCTAGCGGCGCGACCGCGCACCGGTCACGCCCGAACCAGCGCCGGGTCGGGCTTCTCCGACGACATCGACAGCAGGCCGCGCACGCAGCGCGCGGCCAGCAACCAGTTAGCTGGCCTCTTCATGTCCAGGCCGCCCAACAGCTGCCTGACCATGGTCAGCGTGTCGAAGTAAATGCGTTCGCACATAAGGGTTTCGGTGTCGTCAAAGACGAAGTAGGCGGTCATGCGGACCCGGAAGCGGCTGCCCGTCGGCGGCACCTTGCCCAGGTAGCCGCGGTGGGTGCCCATCAGCCAGAACTCGACGATCACCGCGTCGGCGCTGTGCCGCAGCGCGATGATCTGGTGGTCCTGGTCGGGAAACGCGGTGCGCGTGTAGGCGTAGTAGCCGCGCACCGCCGCGTCGCCGTCGTGGACGACCATCTGCGGGATCAGCTCGTAGCGCGGGTGCGGGAACGTCGACAGCACGTCGTCCCACGCGTGGCGGACCTCGTCGTGGAAGTGGTCGAGCACGATCTTCTCGCGGGCGGCCAGCGCGTCGGGGGAGGGGAACGCGGGAATGGTCACGTTGGTACGCCTTCCGTGAACGAGTAGGGGTGACGGGTGCGCGCCGAATCCGCCGGCGCATGCGCCTCAGCGCGGGGGCGTCCAGGCGACCGGCAGGCTCTTGATCCCGTGAATGAACTGCGACAGCAGGCGGGCGGGTTCGGCCGTCGCGACGAGATCGGGCACGCAGCGCCGCAATTCGTCGAAGGCGACCCGGATCTCGCGGCGGGCCAGGTTGGCGCCCAGGCAGAAGTGGGCGCCACCACCGCCGAACCCCAGATGCGGGTTGGGGCTGCGCGCCACGTCGAAAGCCCAGGGGTTGTCGAACTTCGACTCGTCGCGGTTGGCCGAGGTGTACCACAGCGCGGCCTTGTCCCCGGCGGCCATCGCGGTGCCGTTGAGCTCGAAGTCGCGGGTCAGGGTGCGGCGCATGTAGATCACCGGGGAGGCCCACCGCACGATCTCCTCGACCGCGGTGGGCGCCAGGCCGTCGAAATCGGACCACCACTTGTCGCGCTCGGCGGGGTAGCGGGACAGGGCCAGCACCCCGTGGCTGATCGCGTTGCGCGTGGTCTCGTTGCCCGCCACCACCAGCAGGATGAAGAAGGACGCGATCTCCGACGACGACAGCCGGTCGCCGTCGACCTCGGCCTCCACCAGGCTGGTGGTCAGGTCGTCGTGGTGATGGACGCGGCGGTCGTCGGCCAGCGCCGTCGCGTAGGCGCCGATGTCCATCGACACCTTGAGGAACTCGTCGAAGTCGGTGGACAGGTCGGGGTCGCCGAAGCCGAGAATCACGTTGGTCCAGTGGAAGATCCGCTGGTGGTCCTGCTCGGGGATGCCCATCATGTCGCAGATGACCTGCAGCGGCAGCGGCCCGGCGAGTTCGCTGACCAGATCGGCCGCACCGTCGGGGTGATTGGCGATCAGCGAGGTGACGAGCCGGTGGGCGCGCTCGCGCACCGACGATTCGATGCGCGCCACCACCTTCGGGGTGAACGCCCGGCTGACGATGGAGCGCAGCCGCTGGTGCCGCGGGTCGTCGAGCACGATCATCGAGCCGAAGTACTCGGAGATCTCCGGGTTGTTGTCGCTGATCGTGATGTTGGGGCTGGAGCTGAAGATCTCCGGGTGGCGGCTGGCGAAGTGGACGTCGTCGTGTCTGGTCAGCGCCCAGTACCCGGTGCCCGGGTCGAAGCCCTCGTACTCGATCGCGGGCCAGAACGAGATCGGCGCCTCGCGGCGCAACGTGGCGAAGGTGCCGTCGCGCACGTCGTCGTCGAGCGCCCAGAAGTCGAGGGATTCGAGGTGGATGTCGGCGAGCGGGATCTCGGGCGGGGGTGTCCCGTTGATGCGCGCGGGCTGCGTGGGAGTCGCCATGTCGGATCAGTGCGTGCAGACGGTCCTGCCGCCGGCGGCCTGCGCGTCGCTGACGACGTTGCCGTCGACCAGGATCCGGCAGCGCAGCGCGCCGGCCCCCTGGGCGCTGAGGGTGAACACCTCGCCCCCGAAGCCGGTGAACTGCGTCGACCACGGCAGCGGCGCGTTGACGACGTGCAGCTGGCCCGCGTCGGTCTCATACGAGATGTACTGGGCGACTCCGGGACCGCTCACCTCGTAGCGGACCTCGGGCATCTGGGGCATCGCGTGCGCCGCGCCACACGCGTTCGCAAAGCCGACACCGACGGCGAGCGCAACCGCGGGCCCGCGGAGATGAGTGGTCATGGTTTGTCATCGTGTCACCACAGGCGACGCGACGGAACCCGTTTCGCCGTTGTGCACCCCGCCCTTAGTGTGGAGCGGGGGCCGATCGGAAGGTGAACATGACGCAGAACGGCTCGAAGCGTGTGGTGGTCTGGGGCACGGGGTTCGTCGGCAAGATGGTGATCGCCGAGATCGTGAAACATCCGTTGTTCGAGCTGGCGGGCGTCGGTGTCAGCAACCCCGACAAGGTGGGGCGCGACGTCGGCGACATCTGCGGGCTGCCCGAGCCCACCGGCGTGCTCGCGACCGACGACGTCGACGCGCTGATCGCACTGAAGCCCGACGCACTGGTGCACTACGGGCCGACCGCGATGCACGCCAAGGACAACATCGCGCTGATCACCCGCTTCCTGCGGGCCGGCATCGACGTGTGCTCCACGGCGATGACCCCGTGGGTGTGGCCGACGATGCATCTGAACCCGCCGAACTGGATCGCGCCCATCACCGAGGCCTGCGAGCTGGGCGAGTCGTCGTGTTTCACCACCGGCATCGACCCCGGCTTCGCCAACGACCTGTTTCCCATGACGCTGATGGGGCTGTGCTCGGAGGTGCGCCGGGTGCGCGCCTCGGAGCTGCTGGACTACACCAACTACGAAGGCGACTACGAAGTCGAGATGGGCATCGGCCGTGAGCCCGAGTTCACGCCGATGCTGCAGGACCGCGACATGCTGATCTTCGGCTGGGGCGCCACCGTCCCGATGATCGCCCACGCCGCCGGCATCATGCTCGACGAGATCACCACCACCTGGGACAAGTGGGTGACCCCCACCGAGCGCAACTCCGCGCGGGGGGTCATCAAGCCGGGACACGTCGCCGCCGTACGATTCACCATCAACGGAATCTACAAGGGCGAGAACAGGATTCAGCTCGAACACGTCAACCGCATCGGCCGCGACGCGGCCCCGGACTGGCCGTCCGGCCACGACGACGACGTCTACCGGGTGGACATCGAGGGCACGCCGAGCATCTTCCAGGAGACCGCGTTCCGGTTCACCGACGGCTCGGGTCGCGACGCCGCCGCCGCCGGGTGCCTTTCGACGGGACTGCGGGCCCTCAACGCCGTCCCCGCCGTCAACGACCTGCCGCCGGGCTGGGTCACCCCGCTCGACCTCCCGCTGATCGCCGGTGCCGGCAACATCCGCTGACCCCCGAACCACAGCGCACGCACAGCGACGGCTGACGCTTGCCATAGGTTTGCGCAGCACAATGACGGCTACGCGGGACGCGGGCGCGTGATGCTGAGGACGGGGATGGGGCACATGATGGACGGAGCGGGGCCCGCGCTGGGTCTGTCGATCGGCTCGACCAACCTGGCGGCGGTCACCGCCGACGAGGCCATCACCCGAAAGCCGGTCCTGACGCTGTACCGGCACCGCGCCCCCGAGATCGGCATCCCGGCCGAAAACCCCAACCTCGACGAGCCGGGCCTGGTGATCACCGACTTCGTGGGCCGCGCCGGGGGCTCGCACGGCGTCGTCACTGCCGACGGCTCGGTGCGGCGCAGCGAGGCGCTGGTCGCCGACGCGCTGCGCGCGCTGGCCTACGCCGCCACCGGCGGGGTGGCGCTGCCGGGCCGCGTCGCGGTGACCTATCCCGCTCACTGGAAGTCGAAGGCGGTCGACGCGCTGGGCGCCGCCCTGAGCCAGGTGTCCGAGTGGTCGACGCGGGGGCGGCCGCTGACGCTGATCCCCGACGCCGCCGCGGCCCTGTTCGCCGTGCGCGCCGACCCCGCCATACCCGTGCGCGGAACCGTGGCGGTGTGTGATTTCGGCGGCGGCGGCAGCAGTATCACGTTCATGGACGCCGCCGGCGAATACCATGCGATGGCCCCGACCGTGCGGCACCAGGACTTCTGCGGGGACGCCGTCGACCAACTGCTGCTGACCGCCGCGATGGGCGAGATCGCGAGCACCAGCGCGCTGCGGGCGGTCGGCTCGCTGCGCCGGTTGCGGGCGGGTTGCCGGGTCGCCAAGGAACAGCTGTCCGTCGGCACGGTGGCGACGCTCTCCGGCGAGCCGGGGGCGCGCGGCGAGGTCCGGATCACCCGCGACCAACTCGACGACGCGATCCGGGCCCCGCTCAACAAGTTCGTCGCCGTGATGGACCAGGCATTGGCGCGCAACGGCATTCGCGACCTGGCGGCCGTGGTCGCGGTGGGCGGCGGGGCGAACATGCCCGCGGTCACCACCATGCTCTCGCGGCACTTCCAGGTCCCTGTCGTCACTACACCGCGCCCGCACCTGACCGCGGCGATCGGCGCCGCGCGGCGTGCGGCCGGCGACGCGTCGGATGCGGGAGTGACCGCCGCCGCGATGGCGGCACCGGTGACCGCGGCCGCGGCCCCGGCGACCGCGACGGCGGCGGGCATCACGGAGGCGCGGCCGCCCGCGCCCGACACCGTCCAAGCGGCCCCCACCGGTCAGCAGGCCGGGCCGGTGGCCGCGCTGGCCTGGTCGGCCGCCGAGGACGCACGGTTCAGGTCCGCCGACACGCGCCGCCACCCGGTGGTCGCCGCGAATCCGGACGCGGCAGGGGAGGCGGTGCCGGAGTCGGAGCCGGAGCAAACCGTGACGCCGAAGCGCCGTTGGTACCGGCTGCCGGCGGTCGCGATCGTGCCCGCGGTGCTGGCCGTGCTGTTCGTGGGCATCGCCGCGGCGATCGGCCTGAGTCCCGACGACACGCCGGCGGCGCCGCACCCGAGCACGACCCCCACCGCACCGGCAGGCGGGCCCGCGGCCGAGCCCCCGAGCCCTACGCCGGAGGCGCCGCCCGCCACCACCAATCCGCCCGCCACCACCGAAGCGCCGAGCACCAGCACCCCGTCTGCGACGCCGCAGGCGGCCCCGCCCGCCGCGCACCGAGCGCCGCTTACTCCGCGGATTCCACCGGCGAACGAGCTACCGCCGATTCCCGGGATCAACGAGCCCGTCCCCGGGATGGACCGTGTCAACCAGATCCTGCAGGACATCGAGAGCGGGAACGGCCTCGGCGATATCAGCCAGTTGATCCCACGCTCGTTCGGGCACTGAGCCCTAGCGCTTCTCGCCCTTGTTGTCCTCGCCCGCGGCCTTGGCGAGTTCCCGGTTCAGGGCCTTGTCCTTCTCGATCTGGTCCTTGATCTTCTCGTCGTTCTTGGCCTCCTCGGCCTGGGACTTCATCTCGGAGTCGGCGCCGTCGGGAACTTCGTACTTGGGGTTCCCGTCCTCGTCCAGCCAGTCGTTGACCGCGGTGCCCGAGACCATGCCGCCGGAACCCGGCAACACGATGGTCGGCTTGTCCTCGTAGGCCGTCATCATCTCGGCGGCGACTTTCTTGTCGTCCTCGTCGGGCTCGGGCTTTTCCGTGGGCCGAGACTCCTCGTCGGCAGCGGCCTCGTCCTGGTGGGCCGCGCGGTCGTCTTTTTCGTCCTGACCGGCGGCTTTTCCGACTTCGCCGGCGTCCTCGTGGTCCTGCACAGTCATGCGCGTACTCCCTTGCAGTCGCAGGTAGGTCGAGGCATACCCGCGGTCGCAATGTGTCGAAACTCTCACGAGGGAGATTGTTCGCGCTTGACCAGCATCACCAGGGCGAGCGGAATCCGGATCGGTTCCGGCGCGCTTGACAGCCGCGCCGCCACAGCCGCCTGCATGTGGTCGAGGAAGGGCGACGCCCGCGGGTCGCGGACCCCGCCGTCCAGGCCGCGCAGCAAGGCGGGCAGGAGCGCGGCCCGCGCGAACGCTGCCCAGTCATCACCGAAAGCCGTTGCGTCGTCGTCTGATTGGAGCCGTGACCAGAAACGGTCCTCGCCGTTGAAGGTCTCGAGATGGTCGATGGTCAGGCCTTCGAACCGGCCGCTCGGCGCGAACGGGGCGCGAAAGTCCTTCTCGCTGCGGGCAACCGAGGGAATGACCATGCGCCGCGCCTCGTCCTTGCCGAGCAGGCCGCTGCGAACCTGGCCGCGCAGCGCCACCACGATCGCATCGAGCAATGCCGCGAACCCGCACCCGCCGTCCTCGTCGACGGCCATGGTCAACACCACCAGCCGGCCTTCGGGGGCCAGCTCGCGACCGCGGAAGGCCACGAAGTTGTGCCAGTCGATGGCGGCCCGGTCGGCGAACGCCGCCCTGGCCGCGTCGTCGTCGCTGCACGCGACGTGCACGTGGTCGTGCACCTCGCACGGGATCCGGCTCACCCACTGCGTCGCCCACGACGTCCAGCCCAGGTTGACGGTCTTCGACGGCACGATCTGCCCGTAGAACGACCGGCCGATCGCGGAGGTGAAACTCGCGGCGTCGGCCTGCAGGTAGCTGTCCGGGTCGTCGTCGAGTGTGCCGAACAGGGCCGAGAAGTCGTTCTCCGGCGAGTCCGTGTGGGTGACCAGGATCGCGTGATCGTGACGGGTGCGGCGGCGCAGCACCGCGATGGCCGCCGACAGCGGCTTCAACGAGTTGTGGCCGGTGGCAGCGCCGTAGTCGGCGATGACGATGGGCTGCGGGGGTTTGGGCAGGACCACCTGTTCGGCGGCCCGCTCGAACAGCGCGATGGCCGGGGCCAGCCCCGCTGCCTGCAGCCGCGACGACGCGGTCGATTTCGGCTCGGGGCGGACCACCACACTCGATTCGGGCATCCGGGGCTCACGCCGCATGGACCAACGATAGTGGCTGCGGCCGTTATCCGTTCGGCTTCGCGGAGCCGACGCCGGTGACCTGCTCGGACAGCTCCCACGGTCGCCGGCGGGGCGGCCCCACGGCGCGCCTCAGTGGCCGCGGGCCACCCACTCCTCGTAGTGGACGATCTCCTCCCCGACGGTGGTGCTGTCGCCGTGCCCGGTGTGCACGACCGTCTCGCCGGGCAGCTTGCCCAGCCGTTCGGAGATGGATTGCAGGATGGTCGGGAAGTCCGAGTACGAGCGCCCGGTCGCGCCGGGGCCACCGGAGAACAGGGTGTCGCCGCTGAACACGACGCCCAGGTCGTGGGAATACCAGCACACCGACCCGGGGGAGTGGCCCGGGGTGTGCAGCGCCCGCAGTTCCGTCCCGCCCACGCGCAGCATCTCGCCGTCGGAGACCGAGCGAAAATCGCTGTCGGGGTGGGTCATTCGCCACAGCATCGCGTCGGCCGGGTGCAGCAGCACCGGCGCGTCGAGCGTCTTGCCGAGCTCGGGCGCTACGGTCACGTGATCGTTGTGGCCATGGGTACACACCACCGCGACCACGTGGCGGCCCGCCGCGGCCTCGACGATCGGCGCCGCATCGTGGGCGGCGTCGAACACCAGGACGTTGGAGTTGTCGCCGATCAGCCAGATGTTGTTGTCTACTTCCCAACTGCCGCCGTCGAGTTCGAAGGTGCCGTGGGTGACGACGCGGTCGATGGCCACCATCAGAGCATCACCACCGAGCGCAGCACCTTGCCCTCGTGCATCTTGTGGAACGCCTTCTCGACGTCGCCGAGCCCGATGCGCTCGGAGACGAACTGCTCCAGGGGCAGCCGGCCCTGCAGGTACAGGTCGATCAGGGTGGGAAAGTCGCGTTCGGGCAGGCAGTCGCCGTACCACGACGACTTCAGCGACCCGCCGTGGCTGAAGAAGTCGACCAGCGGCATGTCCAGGCGCATGTCGGGGGTCGGAACACCCACCAGCACAACGGTTCCCGCGAGGTCGCGGGCGTAGAAAGCCTGCCGCCACGTCTCGGGGCGCCCGACCGCGTCGATCGCGACGTTGACCCCGAACCCGTCGGTGAGGTCCGCGATGGCCTCGACGACATCGGCCTGGCGGGCGTTGACGGTGTGGGTGGCGCCGAACCTGCGGGCCCATTCGAGCTTGGTGTCGTCGGTGTCGACGGCGATGATGCGCCGGGCCCCGACCAGCGCGGCGCCGGCGATCGCGGCGTCGCCCACGCCGCCGCAGCCGATCACCGCCACGGTGTCGTCGCGCGTGACGGCGCCGGTGTTGATCGCCGCGCCGATGCCGGCCATCACCCCGCAGCCCAGCAGGCCCGCGGCGGCGGGGTCGGCCTCGGGATTCACCTTGGTGCACTGGCCCTGGTGCACCAGCGTCTTGTCGGCGAACGCCCCGATGCCCAGGGCGGGCGTGAGTTCCGTGCCGTCGGTCAGCGTCATCTTCTGTTCGGCGTTGAACGTGTCGAAGCACAGGTGGGGCCGGCCGCGCTTGCACGCCCGGCACTGGCCGCAGACGGCCCGCCAGTTCAGGATCACGAAATCACCCGGCTGCACCGCGGTCACCCCCGGCCCGACCGCCTCGACCGTGCCCGCGGCCTCGTGGCCGAGCAGGAAGGGGTACTCGTCGTTGATGCCGCCCTCGCGGTAGGTCAGGTCGGTGTGGCAGACCCCGCAGGCGATCACGTCGACCACCACTTCGCCCGGGCCGGGGTCCGGGACCACGATGTCGACCAACTCGACGGGTTCGCCCTTCTTGCGTGAAATCACGCCGCGCACTGTCTGACTCATGGGCTCCAACCTACTGGCGCTCGCCATACACCGCGCAGCTGCCCGTCCACCCATGCGCCGGGTGTAGCGTCGCAAAACGTGACCGGCTCCGAAACCGCCGAAGAATTCACCGGCCGAATCGCCGGGGCGATCGACAACGCCAGCCTGGCACTGCTGTTGAGCATCGGCCACCAGACAGGTCTGCTGGACACGATGTCCGGCCTGCCGGCGTCCAGCAGCGCGCAGATCGCCGAGGCCGCCGGCCTCAACGAGCGCTACGTCCGGGAGTGGCTGGCCGGCATGACCACCGGCCGCGTCGTCGAATACGACCCGAAGGCAAGCACCTACTCGCTGCCCGCCCACCGCGCGGCCGTGCTGACCCGCGCGGCGGGACCCGACAACCTGGCCCTGGTGGCCCTGTTCTTCCCGCTGCTCGCCGAAGTCGAGCAGAAGATCATCGGATGCTTCCGCGAGGGCGGCGGGTTGCATTACAGCGAATACCCGCGCTTTCACGCGCTGATGGCCGAGCAGAGCGGCGTCGTGTACGACAACGCGTTGGTCGACGTGGTGCTGCCGCTGGTCGAGGGTCTCGTCGACCGCCTGCGGTCCGGCGTGGAAGTCGCCGACTTCGGTTGCGGCAGCGGGCACGCGATCAACGTGATGGCACAGGCGTTTCCGGACAGCCGATTCACCGGCATCGACTTCTCCGACGACGCCATTGCGACCGGCACCCAAGAGGCCGCCGACCTCGGCCTGCGGAACGCGAGCTTCGAGAGCCACAACCTGGCGGAACTGGACAAGTCGGACGCGTACGACGTCATCACCGTGTTCGACGCCATCCACGATCAGGCGCAGCCCGCGCGGGTGCTGGAGAACATCTACCGCGCGCTGCGGCCGGGGGGCGTGCTGCTGATGGCCGACATCAAGGCGTCGAGCCGGCTCGAGGAGAACGTCGGCGTTCCGATGAGCACCTATCTGTACACGACGTCGCTGATGCACTGCATGACGGTGTCGCTGGCGATGGACGGCGCCGGGCTGGGCACCGCCTGGGGCACGCAGCTGGCCACCGCGATGCTGGGCGACGTCGGATTCGACGACGTGCGGGTGGCCGAGGTCGAATCCGATCCGATCAACAACTACTACATCGCACGAAAGTGACGGCGGCCCTCGACGCTCTCGAGGACTGGCCGGTCCCGGCCGCGGCCGCCGCCGTGGTCGGGCCCGGCGGCGTGCTGGCCACCCACGGCGACACCCGGCGGGTGTTCGACCTGGCCTCCGTCACCAAGCCGCTGGTGGCCCGCGCCGTGCACGTCGCCGTCGAGGAGGGCGTCGTCGAGCTGGACACCGCGGCCGGCCCGCCCGGCTCCACGGTTCGCCATCTGCTCGCGCACGCGTCGGGCCTGGCGATGCATTCCGGCAAGGTGCTGGCCAAGCCCGGCACCCGGCGGATGTACTCCAACCACGGCTTCGCCGTGCTGGCCGAGAGCGTGCAGCGGGAGTCGGGCATCGCATTCGGCCGCTACCTGGCCGAGGCGGTGTGCGAGCCGCTGGGAATGACGACCACCCGCCTCGACGGCGGCGCGGCGGAGGCCGGCTACGGGGCGACGTCGACGGTGGCCGACCTGGCGGCGTTCGCGGGGGACCTGCTGCGTCCGGCGACGGTGTCGGCGCAGTTGCACGCCGAGGCGACGACGGTGCAGTTTCCCGGTCTCGACGGTGTGCTGCCCGGCTATGGGGTGCAGCGGCCCAACGACTGGGGCCTGGGCTTAGAGCTCAGGGACGCCAAATCGCCGCACTGGACGGGCGCGCGCAACTCGTCGCGCACCTTCGGCCATTTCGGCCAGTCGGGGGGCTTCATCTGGGCGGATCCGGCAGCGGAGCTGGCACTGGTGGTGCTGACCGACCGCGATTTCGGTGACTGGGCGCGCGAGCGCTGGCCGGCCGTTTCGGACGCCGTGATCCTCGAATACAGCTAGTTGGAAACGCACACTAGCGCAACAGGGGTATCAAGAGGCACAATAGACACGCAAGACTCAAAAACATCAGGAAAAGCATCCCGCTCATCGGGTCCATCAGGTCGTTGGGGAAGACGTCCCTCGTGGAACCGAAGGAGCAGCAGATGCGTGCGTCGAATCAATTCGCCGACGTGACGACAGGCGTGGTGTATGTGCACGCCTCGCCCGCGGCGGTGTGCCCGCATGTCGAGTGGGCGTTGTCGTCGACCCTGGGGGCCAAGGCGAACCTCAACTGGACTCCGCAGCCGGCGATGCCGGGGCAGCTGCGCGCTGTCACCAACTGGGTGGGCCCCGTGGGCACCGGCGCCCGGTTGGCCAACGCGCTGCGCTCGTGGTCGGTGCTGAGGTTCGAGGTCACCGAGGACCCCAGCCCGGGAGTCGACGGCCAGCGCTACAGCCACACCCCGCAGCTGGGTCTGTGGAGCGGTGCGATGAGCGCCAACGGCGACATCATGGTCGGCGAGATGCGGCTGCGCGCCATGATGGCGCAGGGGGCCGACACCCTGGCCGCCGAGCTGGACTCCGTGTTGGGAACGGCGTGGGACGAAGCCCTCGAGGTCTACCGCGACGGCGGCGACGCCGGCGAGCTGACCTGGTTGAGCCGCGGGGTCGGTTAGCTTCTGCGGGCGGCCGCTCTCTCCAAGGCATGGGCGACGTGGAAATGCGATAGCGCATGCGCTGCCGCATTCCAGGTTTGATCAGCGTGCCGGCTCGACCAACGCCCCGTAGGTGATGGATCGCGATATCCCGCGGATGTCGGGCACCGGGTAAGGGCGGCCGGTCATCGCGTTTCCGGCGTCTTGCTGCTGGACCATTCCGATGACCACGACGTCGTAGGTCGGGTCGACCCAGAACCACGTTCCGTGCACGCCGCCCCAGAAGAAGCTGCCCGTACCAATTGCACCGCCGTTGAAATCGGCGTGCCCAGGGTCGAGGACGATGCCGACGCCCATGCCATATCCGACGCCTTCGAATGGCTGGTCGAAACGTACCGGCACGCCTTTGGGCAGCAGGTTGCTCGTCATCAGAGCAACCGAAGTCGGCGCCAATATCCGGACGTCGTCGAGCACACCGCGATTCGCCAACATCTGCGCGAAGCGCAGGTAGTCCTGCGCCGTCGAATACAGCCCCGCGATCGAGAGCAGATATGTGGGTTTCTCGCCGGCGGGCGTACCGGCCAAGACCGGAAACGGCGATTGGTCAGCGGCGAGCCTCAGTTCGAGGTTCTCGTCGAGGGCGTAGCGTGGCGCGATGCGGTCGCGGTCTTCCGGCGCGACGCCAAAGCCGGTGTCTATCATAGTCAATGGCCCGATAATCCGCCGCTCGAGGAAGGTGTCGAGCGGCTCGCCGGATATCCGCTGGATGATCACCCCTTGAAATTCCTGTTGGAGGCCGTACCGAAACATGGTGCCGGGCTGTGCTTCCAAAGGCAGCTCCGCCATCTTGGCGATCATGTCCTCGTTCGTACCACTGAATAGGTCGGCGGCGGCGTACATTTCATCCAGCTTCGGATTGGTGCTGCCCACTGGCGCGCCGAAGGCAAAGCCCGCGCAGGACGCCATCAGGTGACGCATGGTCATCGGGCGATCGAGCGGAACCAGCTTGTCGTCCTTCAGCACCCGCAAGCCGCCGAATTCGGGGATGAATGTGGTGACCGGATCGTCGAGCTGCCACTGGCCTTGCTCGTAAAGGGTCATCATCGCGACGGCGATCACCGGCTTCGTCATCGAGGCGATGCGGAAGATGGCGTCTTCCCGCAACGGCGAACGGCTTTCGAGCGACTGGTAGCCGTACGTTCCGAACTTCACGAGCTTGCCGTGGCGGGCGACCATCAGGCTGATGCCGACGTAGTGACGGGCGTTGGTCTCCGCCTGCATGGCCTCGTCGAGGCGGTCGAGGCGTTTGGGGCAGAAGCCGACCGATGCGGGATCAGCCGCAGGCAACGGACTCATGATGTGCACCTCGCGAAATTGGCAATGTCGCAAGCGGTATCGCGGCTGATGTCGGGACAGATGACGGGCAGGATCTCGGTGCCATGGACGGTGCCCATGATCTGGCGGCAGCGCGCGGACACGCCGCTGTTCAGTAACAGTCGATAGAAGGCAATCCCCTCGTCGCGCAGAGGATCGCACTCGTTGACGCTGATCACCACCGGAGGGAGGCCCCTGACATCGTCGGACTTCGCCATGCCGGGCCAGGCGAGCGCATTGCGGGCCCTGAACGCATCGATGCCGTACGCCATGGTGCTGCGGTTTTCCTGCACGAAGATGAAGATCCCCTCGTTCTCGACCGATGAGGGATTCTGCGGCAGGGGCCACTCCCCGGCGATGAAGGGGCACATCGCGTACAGACCTTGGATCAGACTGTGGTCCCCGTCCCGCTTCAGTTTCATTCCGAGCGCGAGAGTCAAGTTGCCGCCGCCACTTTCGCCGGCGACGACGATCCGCTGAGGATCGATGCCGAGCGAGCCGGCGCGGGCGTGGACCCACTTGAGGCCTGAGACGCAGTCGTTCAAGCCGGCGGGAAAGGGAGCTACCTCCGGCGCGGAGGAGGGGTGCACCGAGTTGCGGAAGTCGATCATGGCCACCGCGACGCCGCGGGCGGCGATCATGCGGCCCCAGGCCTTGTAGTTGCCGAGGAAGCAGGAGCTGAACTGCATGCGGCCGCCGTGAATGTAGTAGACGCATGGCACGGTCTCGGCGTTGTCCGGCCGGATGTATTGGATCTTGATGGTGTTCCCGTCGGGCGAAGAGGTGAATGTCTCGGTGCGGACGGTCAGGCCGGCCGACGGCGCGACCTCCTCGCTGTCCATGGCGTTGAACAGGGCGTTCACGCGGTCTTGCGCGGCCAGGGCTGCCGGCGTGTTCTCCTGCGCGAGCAGTTCCTCCCGGCTCGAGACGTTGGGTTTGGCCGTCCCCAGATCGATGCCCGCGAAGAATGCCTTGATCCGCGGATCGAGGCGGGGGTCGAGGTCGAGCTTTGAAGTCACGCGACGTTCCCTCCCGGGCACAGGACCTGCAGCGCCGCCGGCACCGCGGAGATCTCGGCGGGCAGCGAACACGCGAAGTCGCCGTCGGCGTACACGTTGATGCCAGGGCATTCGACGGCGACGGACGTCGCGCGCGCCGTGCTCACCTCCTCGAGCTTCACGTGCGTGCCCTTGATCACGGTGGGAAACAGGCGGACCAGCTTCACCCGGGAAGCCTCGTGCACCATGGTGATGTCGAGCAGGCCGTCCGCGCGATCGGCGCCGGGGCAGATCAGCATCCCGCCGCCGTAGCTGCGTGTGTTGCCGAACGCCGCGAGCGTGATGTCGGCATCGATCTCACGGGTCCCGTCGAGCACCATCCGGAACGGCAACAGCCGCAGCTGCGACAACTCGGCGAGCATCGCGAGGTAATACCGCAGCCGTCCGTGCGGCCAGCCCATCCGGTTCGCGCGGTCGGTGACCAGGGAATCGAAGCCCGCGGCCGCCACCGTGCCGAACCATTTCTGCCCGCCGGCGCGGTCGCGGATGCGGCCCAGGTCGATGGTCTCCGTCCAGCCGTCGGCGACGACGTCCGCGGCGGCCTCGGGATCCTTTGTCGCAATGCCTAATTCGCGCGCGTGGTCGTTGCCGGTTCCGGCCGGGACGATGCCCAGCGGCACATCGGTGCACGCGAGCACCTGCAGCGCGTTGGAGACGACGCCGTCGCCCCCGGTCGCCATCACGGCGTCGGCGCCCTTCTCCAGCGCCGCGGCGACCAGGTGTCGCGCGTCCTGCGCGTCGTCGCCGATGATTTCGATGACCTCCACGCCGCGCCGGTGCAGCCGCGCGATCGCGAGCTGCGCGGCGCCGACGGCGGCGCCGTGCCCGGAGGCGGGGTTGGTGAGCGCGATCACCTTGCCGACCTCGCGCCGCCGCAGACTCATGGAATCAGCTTGCCCGGGTTGAGGATTCCGGCGGGATCCAGCGTCGCCTTGACCGCACGCAGTACCCGCACCCCGAGCTCGCCCACCTCGTCACCCATCCACGGCCGGTGGTCGGCGCCGACCGCGTGGTGGTGGGTGATGGTCCCGCCGGCCGCCATGATCGCGTCCGAGGCCGCCTTCTTGGCGGCCCGCCACTGCTCGATCGGATTGCCGCGCTGACCGGCGACCACGGTGAAGTACAGCGACGCTCCGGTCGGGTAGACGTGCGAGATGTGGCACATCACCAGCGCCGGCGTGCCCGACGCGGACAACGCATCGGTGAGTGCCTGGGTGACGGCGGCCTTGAGCGCCGCGATGTTGGACCAGTCGGTGGCGGTCTCGAGGGTCTCGCACAGGGCTCCCGCCGACAGCAGCGAGTCACGCAGGTACGGCGCGCCGAACCGTCCCCGCTCCCAGGCCCGCGCCGGGCCCTCACCCAGCGACGTCGCGCCGTGCGACGCCAGCAGCGCGCTGGTCTCGGCCTGCCGGCTTTCGACGTGCTCCTTGGTGCCCTCGAACGTGGTGATGGCCAGACAGCCGCCCGTGATCTGCGTCTTGCCGATCGCCTCGGTGGTGGCCAGGTTGATCCCGGTCTCGACCTCGTCGGAGAGCCGGATCACGGTCGGGCCGGTGGCGTTCTGGGCGACGGCGCGCAGGGCCGCGGCCCCGGTCTCGAAGTCGGGGAACGACCAGGCCTCGTGGCGCACGGCGTCGGGGGAGCGGTGCACGCGCAGCCGCACCCGGGTGATGACGCCCAAAGCGCCCTCCGAGCCGATCAGCAACTGGCGCAGGTCGGGTCCCGCCGCCGATTCCGGTGCGCGGCCCAGGTCCAGCACGCCCACCGGGGTGACGACCCGCAGGCCGCGGACCATGTCGTTGAACCGCCCGTAACCCGCCGAGTCCTGGCCCGACGACCGCGTCGCGGCGAAGCCGCCGATGGTCGCGTACTCGAAGCTCTGCGGGAAGTGCCCCAGGGAGAAGCCGTGTTCGCCGAGCAGTCGTTCGGCGTCCGGCCCGGTGACGCCGGCCTCGAAGACCGCCTGGCCCGAGATCCGGTCGAGCGAGATCAGCCGGGCGAGGCGGCGCAGGTCCAGCGACACCACGGCGCCGAACTCGCCGCGGATGGGGTCGAGACCGCCCACGACGCTGGTGCCGCCCCCGAACGGGACCACGGCGATACGGTGCTCGGAGCAGTACCGCAGGACGGCGGCGACGGCGTCGTCGTCACCGGGCAGCAGCACCGCGTCGGGCGCGTCCTGCACGCCGGTGTCGCGGCGCCGCAACAGGTCCAGGGTGGACTTGCCGCCGGCGTGCAGCAGCCGGTCGGCGTCCGCGGTGCGGCAGTACGCGGCGCCGACGATGTGGGCCAGCGCGTCGGCGTCCGTCGGCGGCAGGGCCGACGGACGCAGCCGGACCTGCCCCGCCTGCAGCTCGGGCTCGCCCGAATCCTCTACGCCGACAGCCTGTTTCAACAGCGTGCGGATTCCCTCCGAAAGCGGCTTGGCCGCGGCGGGGTCTCCCCACGCGTTCCACTTCATCGGCGGGAGGAGTTCCTCGGCGGGTGGCACCGGCGTCATGCGTTACAGTATTACACATGCTGTCAATCAGTAACGCCGCGCCGGACCCCGGTGAGCGGATCCTGGCCGCGGCGGCCAGTTGCGTGGTCGACTTCGGTGTCGACCGGGTGACCCTGGCCGAGATCGCGCGCCGCGCTGGGGTGAGCAGGCCGACGGTGTATCGCCGGTGGGCGGACACGAAGTCGATCGTGGCGGCGCTGCTGACGCGGCACGTGATGGGCGCGCTGGACAAGGCGCCGCTGGCCGGGGACGACCGCGAATCGCTGGTGCGGCAGATCGTCACGGTCGCCGACCTGCTGCGCCGCGACAAACTGGTGATGTCCGTGCTGCACTCGGAGTTGGCGCCCATCTACATCACCGAGCGGCTGGGCTCCAGCCAGCAGATGCTGATCGACGCGCTCGCCGCGCGGATGCGGGTAGCCCAACGCAGCGGCAGCGTGCGCGCCGGCGACCCGCTGCAGATGGCCACCATGGTGTTGCTGATCGCCCAGTCGACCATCCAGTCGGCCCAGATCGTCGCGTCGATCCTGGACGCCGGCGCTCTGGCCGACGAACTCGCCCACGCCCTGAACGGATACCTGTCGTGACGCCCCTGGGATCGGGAGCCCTCAACGCCGCGCGCCGCGCGGCCGACCTGACCGCGCTCGGCGACGGTGAGCGGCCCGACGTGCTCGTGATCGGCGGCGGCATCACCGGGGCCGGCATCGCGCTGGACGCCGCGTCGCGCGGGCTGCGGGTGGCGCTCGTCGAGAAACACGATTTGGCGTTCGGCACCAGCCGGTGGAGCTCCAAGCTGGTGCACGGCGGGCTGCGCTACCTGGCGAGCGGCAACGTCGCGATCGCCAGGCGCAGCGCCATCGAACGCGGGATCCTGATGTCGCGCAACGCCCCGCACCTCGTGCGCGCGATGCCTCAACTGGTTCCGCTGCTGCCGTCGATGAGCCGCGCCGACCGCGCCCTGGTCCGGGCGGGGTTCCTCGCCGGCGACGCGTTGCGGGCGCTCGCGGGCACCTCGCCGGCGACCCTACCGCGGTCGCGCCGGGTGGCGGCACAGCGCGTCGTGCAGATGGTCCCCGCCGTGCGCCGCGACGGCCTGGCCGGCGGGCTGCTGGCCTACGACGGGCAGCTGATCGACGACGCCCGGCTGGTCACCGCCGTCGCACGCACCGCGGCTCAGCACGGCGCCCGCATCCTCACCCACGTGGCGGCGGCGGAGGCCACCGGCACGTCGGCGCGGCTGACCGATCGGCGCACGGGGCAGTCGTTCGACGTCTCCGCCGCGGCGGTGATCAACGCGACCGGGGTGTGGGCCGCCGAGATCGACGGCGGGCTGCGGCTGCGGCCCAGCCGCGGTACCCACCTGGTGTTCGACGCCGGCGCCTTCGGCAATCCGACTGCGGCGCTGACCATTCCGATCCCCGGCGAGCTCAACCGGTTCGTGTTCGCCATGCCCGAGCAGCTGGGCCGCGTGTATCTGGGGCTGACCGACGAAGCCGCGCCCGGCCCCATTCCCGACGTCCCCGAGCCGTCGGGCGAGGAGGTCACCTTCCTGCTGGACACCGTCAACACCGCGCTGGGGACCGCGCTCAAGGCGGCCGACGTGATCGGCGCCTACGCGGGCCTGCGGCCGCTGATCGACAGCGGGCAGGGCCGCACCGCGGACGTCTCGCGCGAGCACGCCGTCGTCGAGTCGGCGTCCGGCGTGATCAGCGTGATCGGCGGCAAGCTGACCGAATACCGCTACATGGCCCAGGACGTCCTGGATCGCGCCGTGGCCCTGCGACACCTGCGCGCCGGTGACTGCCGGACGCGCAACCTGCCGCTGATCGGCGCGCCGTCCAATCCGGGGCCGGCGTCTCCGGTCCACCAGGGGCCGGTCGCCGGTCTGCCGGCATCGCTGGTGGCGCGTTACGGCGCGGAGGCGCCGCAGGTGTTCGCGACCGCCACCTGCGAGCGCCCCACCGAACCGGTCGCTGAGGGCATCGACGTGACCCGGGCGGAGTTCGAATACGCGGTGACCCACGAGTGCGCGCTGGACGTCTCCGATATCTTGGATCGGCGGACCCGCATTGGCCTGGTGCCACGGGACCGCGAGCGGGTTGTTGCCGTGGCCGCGGAGTTCATGGCACGTTTCGGCTTGCCGGGCTGACGGCGCTACCAGAGGCGGTGCTTGCGGCTGAGCTGCCGGCACCGGTAAATTCAAGCGGAACTATAGCGTATCGCCTAGACCGAGGACATCTGCCATGACTGCCGACAGCGTTCGAGGTGAACGGGCGGCGCGCCGGCCAGCGGGCAAAAATCGGGGACGCTTTGATCCCTCTCTTGACGCCGCCATCCTCGAGGCCGCGCTGGAGGGGCTGGGCGAACAGGGCTACGACCGGATGAGTATGGACGACATCGCGTCGCGTGCGGGTGTTGGCAAGGCCGCGATCTACCGGCGCTGGCCGTCGAAGGCAGCGGTGGTGGCCGATGCGATCGCGCACTGGCGGCGGGGACACGGACCGGTCGACCCGCCGGATACCGGGAGCCTGCGCGGCGACATCGACGCACTGGTGGACGCGGTGCCGGACTTCGACGAAGCCGCTCTGAGCACGATCAAGGTGATCATCGGCGCGGCGACGGCGGCAATGCACACTCCCGTCCTCGCGGCGGCGCTGGACGATCTTGTGCTGTGCGTGCCGCGTCAGATCATCAAGGTGGTCCTCGACCAGGCCGTGGCCCGGGGCGAGATTCCTTCGGGTCACGATTTGACGCTCATACCCGACGCCATCCTGGGCCTCAACGTCCTGCGAATGATGGCGGGACGACCGATCGATCGCGTCTACGCTCGCCGCGCTCTTGAACAGGTGATGCTTCCGCTCGCGACCCTCAATCGCGTCGACTAGCGCCCCTGCACGGCGCCGCCGCCGTGAGGCGCTTGCGGGCGCCCACGATCCGTGCCAGTCTGGACACGGAACGGAACCGATGCGTTCCGCGTACGATTAACCGGCACACTCCCGGGAAGCGAGGTGGCCGCGTGGAGCGTCGCAACCGATTCGTCTTTTTGCTGCGACTGGTACTGGCGGTTCCCGTCGTGGTAACCGGCACCGCCGTGGGTCTGTATCTCCTTTTGCTCGGCTTCTCGCCGCTGCTACGGCTGGAGTGGTTCAGCGACAGGATCCGCCGGTTCACCAAGACGGCGAACCGTCCGATGCGGAGGATCGCCGGAACCCGCCTGGGAATGCTCTACTTCAACCTCGGTGCGCTGCATCACGTCGGACGGCGCAGCGGGCGCAGCTATGTGACCCCGCTCAGCGCATACCGGCTCGGCGACGGTTTTGTTTTGGGGGTGGCGTACCCCGAAGTCGATTGGTGCCGCAACGTCCTGGCCGCCGGGAAGTGCACGCTCACCTGGAACGGGAAAGAGTATGCGCTGGACAGACCCGAGCTTGTACCTGCGGCCGAGGCGATGAAAGCCTATCCGCCCCTGGTGAAGCCGTTCATCGTCGGCCCGGGAACGAAGACATTCCTGTGGCTGCATCCCACCGATGGGGCCCAATCCAACGAGGGCAAATGAGCATGCACGTCACCCGTGTCCCCGTGCTCATCGTCGGCGCCGGCGTCGGCGGGCTGGCCACGTCGGCGTTGCTTGCCCGGCTCGGGATTCCCTCGCTGCTGGTCGAGAAGCGGCGCGAAGTCTTCATCTACCCGAAAGCCCGAAACCTGAGCTTCCGCAGCCTGGAGATCCTGCGCGCTCTGGGTTTGAGCGACGAGGTCCACGCCGTCGCCGACGGCGTTTCCGACATGGTCGTCAAGCCGACGCTGAACAGCGCGCAGGAAGCACCGGCCATCGACATCGACGCCATATTCGCGCCCTTCAGCGAACTGAGTCCCGAGCCGCCCGCACAGTATTGCCCGCAAAGCAAGCTGGAGCCCATGCTGCTGGCCGAAACCCGCAGGCGGGGCAGCGAGGTTCGCTACGGTACGGAGTTGTCGTCATTCGAGCAAGACGGTGCCGGGGTGACGGTCATTGTGCGCGAACAGGATTCAGGAGAGACCGAGACCGTGCGCGCCGACTATCTCGTCGCCGCGGACGGGGTGCGCAGCCCGATCCGGGAATCACTGGGCGTGACCACCTCCGGATACGGCGCGCTGCCGATTTATGTCGTCTTCGTCTATTTCAAGGCACCGTGGCGGAAGTTCGTCCCGAACCTGGGCGACGGGGACGGCGTGCAAGTCAAAAACGCCGAGGTGGACGGGATTTTCCTGGTGGTGGAGGGTGACGTTGGCATGTTCATCACCACCTACCTGCCGGATAAGGGTGAGACCGCGGCGCAATTCACCCCGGAACGTTGCGCCGAGCTGCTCACCCAGGCCGTCGGCGAGCAGATCGAAATGCAGATCATCGAAGTGGCGTCCTGGCAACCATACGAGCGGGTGGCCGACCAATTCCAGTGCGGGCGAGTCTTTCTCGTCGGCGACGCCGCCCACACCATGCCGCCGTTCAAGGCCGGCGGAGCCAACACGGCCATCCAGAGCGCAGACAACCTGGCCTGGAAGCTTGCCGCCGTTTTGAACGGCCAGGCCAATCCGACACTTCTGAGCACCTACCACATCGAGCGGCACCCGGTCGGGCGCTTCAATGCGCGCCAGTCCCTCACCGGGCCGGTGGTTGACTTACTCCCGTTGGGGCAGGACCGGCCGCAATTGCCAGTCGAAGAAGAGCGCTCGATGTTCTCCCTGCTCATCGGGTACCAGTACCGGTCGGCGGCCGTCGTGGGCGACGAGCCTGCGGGGCACCCGGACACTGTTCAGCTCGTGGAGCAGTTGTGCGCTCAACCCGGCACCCGGGTACCGCACGTGTGGGTAGAGCAAGGCGGGCAACGTGTTTCGACGCTCGACCTGCTGGGTCCCGGGTTCACCGTGCTCAGCGGGAACGAACAATGGCGCGGCGTCGTGGAATCGGTGTCGGCTGCTCTCGGCGTCCCGGTCACCATGCGCTGCATCGTCGACGATGCGTGGGCCAAGGTGACCCGATTGGCACATGATGGCGCGCTACTGATCCGCCCGGACGATTTCGTTGGTTGGCGCGCCGAAGAACTCCCCGTTGACCCCGAAGGCGAACTGCATCAAGCGTTGTCGGCCATCCTTGGGCGCAGCTGAGCGGGCGTAACGGCACGGCGAATCTGGTCGCGATTTTTCGCCGTGACAGTACGCTCGCGGGCTAAGCGGTCTACAGCGGGATGTTCTTGTGCCGCCCGCGGCGCGCCGGCGCCTGCGCCAGCGCCTCGGTGAGCTTGCTGCGGGTGTGCGCGGGGTCGATCTTCTCGTCGACCACGCCGATCTCGATGGCGCTGTCCACACCGCCGGCGATCCGCTCGTGCTCGGCGGCCAGCTCGTCGTGCAGCGCCTCGCGCTCGTGCTCGGGTGCGGCGGCCAGCTTCTTCTTGTGCAGGATGCCGACGGCGGCCTTGGCGCCCATCACGGCGACCTCGGCGTCCGGCCACGCGAACACCTTGGTCGCGTTCAGCGACCGGGAGTTCATCGCGATGTAGGCCCCGCCGTAGGTCTTCCGGGTGACCAGCGTGACCCGCGGAACGGTGCTCTCGCCGAACGCGTGCAGCAGCTTGGCGCCGCGGCGCACGACGCCGCCCCACTCCTGGTCGACACCCGGCAGGTAACCGGGAACGTCGACCACCACGATCAGCGGGATGCCGAACGCGTCGCAGAGGCGCACGAAACGGGCGGCCTTCTCGGCGGATTCGGAGTTCAGGCAGCCGCCCAGGCGCAGCGGGTTGTTGGCCAGGACGCCGACGGTGCGGCCGGACAGCCGGCCCAGCCCGACCACCATCGACGGCGCCCAGCTGGCCTGGAACTCGTCGAACGGGGCGTCCTTGTCGAGGATCGCGGTCACGATCGGGTGCACGTCGTAGGCGCGCCGCGCCGATTCCGGCAGCAGCGCGTGGATGTCGGTGTCACCGGCCTCGGCCTTGCTGCGGTCGAAATGCCCCTGCTGGCAGAACAATCCGACCAGCCGGCGCCCGCGCGCGTAGGCGTCGAGCTCGTCGTCGGCGACGATGTGGCACACCCCGGACTTCTTGTGGTGGGTTTCGGGGCCACCCAGCGAGGCCATGTCGACGTCCTCGCCGGTGACGCTGCGCACCACGTCGGGCCCGGTGACGAACACCCGGCTCTCCGGCGCCATCACGATGACGTCGGTGAGCGCCGGCCCGTACGCGGCGCCGCCGGCGGCGAAGCCGACGACCACCGAGACCTGCGGGATGTAGCCGGACGCGCGAATCATGGCTTCGAACACCGTTCCGACGGCGTGCAGGGCCTTGACCCCTTCGGCGAGCCGGGCCCCGCCGGAGTGCCAGATGCCCACGATCGGGCTCTGCTCCTCGATGGCCGTGTCGTAGGCGTTGACGATGTGCTTGCAGCCCTCGGTGCCCATGGCGCCGCCCATGACGGTGCCGTCCGTGCAGAAGGCGATGGTGCGCACGCCATTGACGGTCCCCGCCGCGGCAAGCACGCCCGAGCGATCACGCTCGTGCAGGAGATCCACGGTGCCTTCGTCGAAGAAGTTGCTCAGGCGCAACAAGGGGTCACGCGGGTCGAGCGACTCGCCAACCGACTCGGGGGCCATGATTGTCATCGCAGATCTCCTGTTCGAGGGTGCTCCGGGGTCCAGCGGGTCAGTACCGCCCGAAGGTGAGCGCCACGTTGTGCCCACCGAACCCGAACGAGTTGTTGATCGCGTAGTCGTACTTGCCGGGCCGCGGCTTGCCGGCCACCACGTCCAGATCGATTTCCGGATCGAGGTTTTGCAGGTTCAGTGTCGGCGGGACGACCTGGTCGCGCAGCGCGAGCACGGTCAGGATCGACTCGACCGCGCCCACCGCGCCGACCGAGTGACCCAGCGCCGCCTTGGGTGCGTACACCGCCGGCTTGTTGCTGCCCAAAGCGTTGTTGATCGCCCGGCTCTCGGCCAGGTCACCCACCGACGTCCCGGTCGCGTGCGCATTGATGTGGTGAATGTCGCCCGGGGTCAAGCCCGCCAACTGGATCGCCCGGGTCATCGCGTGCCCGGCGCGTTCACCGTTGGGGTCCGGGGCAACCATGTGGTAGCCGTCCGAGGTGATGCTGGCGCCCATCAGCCGCGCGAGGATGTTGGCCCCGCGAGCCTTGGCGTGCTCCTCGGTCTCGATCACCATCAGCGCACCGGCCTCGCCGAAGACGAAGCCCGTGCGGTCCCTGTCGAACGGGCGGCAGGCGCCTTCGGGGTCGTCGTTCTTGGTGGACATCACGATGCGCATCTGGGCGAAGGCCGCGATGGGCACCGCTTCGATCCTGGTCTCGACGCCGCCGCAGATGGCGATGTCGGCCTCACCGAAGACGATGTTGCGCCACGCCTGGGCGATGCCCTCGGAACCGGATGCGCACGCCGACACCGGCGTGATGACGCCTGCCTTGGCGTGGCGTTCCAGCCCCACCGCCGCCGAGGCGCCGTTGGGCATGTACTTCTGCACCCCGAGCGGCGAGACGGCCTTCATGCCTCGCTGACGCATGTCGTCGTAGCTGAAGACCATCTCCTCCGACGAGCCCATCCCGGTGCCGATGGAAACCATCAGCCTGTTGTTGTCGACCTCGGGCGAACCTGCGCTCTCCCAGACCCGCCGTCCCAAGATGGTCGACATCCTTTGCAGGTAACCCGTCCGTCGCAGCTCGACGCGCGTCAGCTGCGTGTCGAACTCCTCGAGGAGGTGCCCACCGATGCGCACCGGCAGGTCGAATTCCTCGACGAACGGGTCCTCCAGCTTGCGAATTCCACTTCGGCTGTCAAGCAACAACTTCCAGGTGTTCTCGACGTCGGTGGCCAGCGCGGTCGTCATGGCGACGCCAGTGACGACCACATTCGGGAGCGTCTTCCCGGTAACCAGCTCTGTCATGGGTCTTGCGAACGTTCCTTCCTTGCTAGTAGCGCCCAAATGCGAGCGCCACATTGTGGCCGCCGAAACCGAACGAGTTGTTGATTGCGTAACGATATTCGCCGTAACGAGGTTCGCCCGCGACAACATCGAGATCGATCTCGGGGTCCGGTGTTTCGTAATTCAATGTCGGTGGTATGACGCCGTCCCGAAGGGTCAACACCGTGAGTACCGATTCCAGCGCCCCGACCGCGCCGATGGAGTGGCCCAGCGCCGACTTCGGCGCGTAGACCGCGGCCTGCTCGCAACCGGCGACCCGGATGGCGTTGGCCTCCGCGGTGTCACCGATCGGTGTCGCCGTCCCGTGAGCGTTGACGTGGTCGATGTCCTTGGCGGACAAGCCCGCCAGTTCCAGCGCACGCGTCATCGCGCGGCCGGCCCGCACACCGTCCGCCGCCGGGGCCACCATGTGGAACGCGTCCGAGGTGATGCCGGCGCCGAGCAGGCGGGCCAGTGGCTTGGCGCCGCGGGCCTTGGCGTGCTCCTCGGTCTCGATCAGCATGAGCGCCCCGGCCTCGCCGAACACGAAGCCGTCGCGGTCCTTGTCGAACGGCCGCGACGCGCGCTCGGGCTCGTCGTTGCGGGTCGACATGGCCCGCATCATCGAGAACGCCGCGATGGGCAGCGCCTCGATGGGGCCCTCGACGCCGCCGCACACGGCGACGTCGGCGTCACCCATGACGATCTGACGCCACGCGTGGGCGATGGCCTCCGAGCCCGACGAGCACGCCGACACCGGGGTCATCACCCCGGCACGCGCGCCCAGCGCGAGGCCGACGACCGCGGCGGCCCCGTTCGGCATGATCATCTGAACGGCGAGCGGCGACACCTTACGGGGGCCGCCCTCGTTCATCAGGTCATAGCTCTCGATGACCCGCTCGGCGCCGCCCAGCCCGGTTCCGACCACGACGGCGAACCGGTCCGGGTCGACCTCCGGGCTGCCGGCGGTCTCCCACAGCTGGCCGCTGAGCAACTTGCCCATCCGCTGGACGTACGACATGCGCCGCAGGTCCAGCCGCCCCATGTGGTTGTCGACCGGCTCCTTGAGGTGTCCGCCGATCTTGACGGGGAGGTCCCACTTGGTGATGTAGTCGTCTTCGAGGACGTGGATGCCGCTCTCGCCGGCCAGCAAACCCTTCCACGTGCTCTCGATGTCCGGCGCGACCGATGTCGTTGCCGTGACGGCGGTTACCACAACGCTGGGGTAACCGCCATTAGCAGTGGAAGGCTTGGTCACTTGCTGTCCGCTTCCATCCTCGCCTTGACATTGGCAACGGCCTCGGGGTTCTCCGACTCCAGCTTGGCGCGCAGCGCAGCGGCGGCCTCGGGGTCTTCTTCCTCGAGCTTCTGGATGTAGGAGACGACGTCACCGACGGTGCGCAGCCCGGCGAGGTCCTCGTCGGGGATCTTCACGCCGTACTTGTCCTCGGTCTGGACGGCGATCTCGACCATCGACAGCGAGTCGATGTCCAGGTCGTCGACGAACGACTTCTCCGGGGTGACCTCGGAGGGCTCGATACCGGTGACCTCTTCGATGATCTCGGCGATACCGGCGATGATTTCTTCCTGAGTTACAGGCACGGCGTGCTTCCCTTCGTGATTGATGTGCTATTCGTACAGATGTGGCGTATCTGGTTGTGCGGCATTACAACTGGACGGGGCGGTCTCTACAGTTCCGCCAGCCCGTCCAGATCTGCGGGTGATTTGACGGCATGCGCCGGCACCCCCCGAAGTTCGCGTTTGGCGATACCGGTGAGAGTGCCCGCGGGCGGGAACTCCACGATCGCCGTAACCCCCCTGTCGCGCATCGTCGCCGTGCACAGGTCCCAGCGCACCGGCCGGGTCAGCTGCGCGACCAGCGAGTCCATCGCCGCGGCGGCGGACGTGACGGGCTTGCCGTCGTAGTTGGACAGCAGCGTCGCGGTGGGCTCGGCCGTGGCGACGGCGGCCGCCGCGGCGGCGTAGCGGTCCAGGGCCGGGGCCATGTACTTGGTGTGGAACGCGCCGGCCACGCCCAGGGCGCGCACCCGCGCCTTGGCCGGCGGGTCCTCGGCGAGCTTCTCCAGCGCGGCCAGCGGGCCCGCGGCGACGATCTGGCCGGGGGCGTTGCGGTTGGCGGGGAAGAGGTCCAGCTGCTCGAGGCGGTTCAGCACGTCGGCCTCGTCGCCGCCGAGCACCGCGCTCATGCCGGTCGGTTCGACGGCGCAGGCCTTGGCCATCTCGGCGCCGCGGGTGGCGGCCAGTGAGACGGCGTCGTCGGCGTCGATCACCCCGGCGATCGCGTAGGCCGCGATCTCGCCGACGGAGTGGCCGGCCACGATCAGCTCCTGCGGGGAGCCGAGCAGGCCGCGTTGCGTGAGTTCGCGGTGGGCGAGCAGCGTCGCCGCCACCACCAGCGGCTGGGTGACCGCGGTGTCGGTGATCTCGTCGGCCGACGCGGTGGTGCCCAGGCGTACGAGGTCGAGGCCGCTGACCTTGGACCACGTCGCGAGCTGGTCCGCGGCACCGGGCAGCTCGAGCCACGGGGAGAGCATCCCCTCGGTCTGTGAGCCCTGTCCGGGCGCGAGTAATGCGATCACATGTCTAAGAGAACACTGTGGAAACGGTTTTGGCGGGTGTATCAGATTATGAACCTCGTCTTAGTCTTTTGTGAACACCTTACAAAACCGCTCGGTAAGCTACGTGTTCGATACCGTCCCGCGACTTGTGGCTTGGGTCACTGCGGTCCATTGTGGCTCATCGCGGGGCCCTTGAGCGGCAGCGGAACGGCCGGCCTGGCTGTGCCCGCGACACCCGAAGGGCTGGTGGGGTAATTCAGCTGGCCAACGGTCGCGGCGATGCGCAGCACATACGCGTCGCGGGGGTCGGTGGGGTCCCGTCCGGTGAAGTCGGTGATGCGCTTGAGCCGGTAGCGGACGGTGTTTGGATGAACGAACAACTTCCTGGCACAGGCCTCAATTGCGCCGCCACAATCTAAGTAAGCGTCCAGGGTCTCGATCAGCGTGGGCCCGGCGTCGGCCATGGGTCCCATCACGTCGGTGTGCAGAGCCACGATCGCCGACGCGTCGCCCATCAGGGCGCGCTCGGGAAGCAGCTCTCGCGCCGCGACGGGGCGGGGAGCGCCGCGCCAGCCGGCCACGGCATTCATGCCGGAGATGGCCTCGCTGGCGCTGTGGTAAGCCGCGGTCAGCATGGGCGCGGTGGGCCCGATCACCACCGGCCCGTCGGAGAACGCCTGCAGCAGGTCGGCCAGGAACTTGTCGGTGGGCGTCAGCTGGCCGGAGACGATCGCGACCAGCCAGGTTCCATGCACGTCGGTGAGCGCGGCGCGGCCGTGGCGGACGGCGATGTCGCGGACGCGCTGCATGGCCCGCTGGCTGTCGCCGTGGCCCGTCGAGCCGTCGCGGCCGGGCGCGGGCGTGCCGACCACCACCGTCGCCGGCGACGTGGTGTCCCAGCTCAGCGCGGCGGCCCGGGACAACAGCTCGGGTCCGGTGTCGCCGCGCACCACGGCGTCGACCACGCTGGCCTCCATCCGGCTGTCCCAGCTGCCGCGCGCCTCCGCGGCGTCCGCATAGGCGGAGGCGGCGGTGAACGCCAGGTCGCGGCTGTACTTGAGGATGCCGACCGTCAGCGCGGTCAGCTGTTCCTCGGAGCGGGCCACCAGCGGCACGACCTCTTCGAAGAAGTCCATCGTGACGCGCACCATGTCGACGCTGTGGCGCAGCGCGATGCGGCGCTGCAGCTCCTGGGGCACCAGTTCGTAGGCCTGCGCGGTGTAGCTGACATTGCTGTGCGGGTCGTGCATCCACTCGACGAAGTTCACGACCGTCGTCTGCACCACCAGCGCCACGCTGGCCCGCTGGGATGCCTCCAGCTCGGAGAAGAACGGCAACCGCTCCTGCATGGCGGTGACGGCCTCGGTGGCCAGGCGCCCGGAGTACTGCTTGAGACGGCGCAGCAGTGATTCCGGCACGGCGTCAAGGAGTTCCAGCGGGGACCGGGGGTGCTTGGCGAACGGGCCGGCGAAGGGGTTGTCATTCACGTCTAAAACCTACGCCTGTTTTATGGATGTTCCCACCAAATGGGGTTGCGCGCCGTCGGCCAGCTGTCGCCCACCTGTCGCCGAGTGTGCGGCTGGCCGCACCCTCGGCCGCGAGTGTGCGGCCAGCCGCACCCTCGGCGGAAGGGGATCCGCGGCCGAGCTCAGGCCACGCCCGGATCGGAGGTCTGCTCGGGGGCGGCCTGGACGTCGTCGATCCGGTACTGGCGGGCGGCCGCGACGGGCACCGACGGATCGATCTCGCCGTCGCGGGCCAGCGCCTCGAGCACCGCCACCACCTGGGACTCGGCGTCGGTGTTGAAGTAGCGGCGCGCCGCGGGCCGGGTGTCGGAGAACCCGAAGCCGTCGGTCCCCAGCGTGACGTAGGTGCCCGGCACCCACGGCCGGATCTGCTCGGGGACGGCCCGCATCCAGTCCGACACCGCGATCACCGGCCCGGTGGCCTTCGAGAGGGCCTGCGTCACGTAGGCGACGCCGGCCTGTCGATCCGGGTGGCGCAGCTGCGCCTTCTGGACTGCCAGGCCGTCGCGGTTGAGCTCGCCCCAGCTGGTCACCGACCACACGTCGGCGGCCACGTCCCACTCGGCGGCCAGCATCTCGGCGGCCTTTAGCGCCGACGGCATCGCCACCCCGGACGCCAGGATCTGCGCCGTGCTGGCGCGCTGCTCGGTCGCGGCGCGATACCGGTAGATGCCCCGCAGCAGGCCCTCGGGATCGAAGTTCTCCGGCTCGGGCGGCTGCACGTAGGGCTCGTTGTAGACGGTGATGTAGAAGAACACGTTCTCCGGGTTTTCGCCGAACATCCGCGCCAGGCCGCTCTCCACGATGTAGGCGATCTCGAACGCGAACGCCGGGTCGTAGGCGACCACCGCAGGGTTGGTCGCCGCGAGCAGCGGTGAGTGGCCGTCGGCGTGTTGCAGGCCCTCGCCGGTCAGCGTGGTGCGCCCCGCGGTCGCGCCCAGCAGGAAGCCGCGCGCCATCTGGTCGGCGGCGGCCCACAGGCCGTCGCCGGTGCGCTGGAAACCGAACATCGAATAGAAGATGTAGATGGGGATCATCGGCTCGTTGTGCGTCGCGTACGACGTGCCGGCCGCGGTGAACGAGCCCACCGACCCGGCCTCGTTGATGCCCTCGTGCAGGATCTGGCCGACTTCGCTCTCCTTGTAGGCCAGCATCAGGTCGGCGTCGACGGCCGTGTACAGCTGGCCCAGCCGGTTGTAGATCTTCAGCGACGGGAACCACGAGTCCATGCCGAACGTGCGCGCCTCGTCGGGAATGATCGGCACGATGCGAGGCCCGACCTCTTTGTCCCGCATGACTTCTTTGAACGTGCGCACGGTCGCCATGGTGGTGGCGACCTCCTGGTGCCCGGAGCCCTTCTTCAGCGGCGCGTAGATGTCCCGGGCCGGCAGCTTCAGCGCCTTGGCCTTGGTCCGGCGCTCGGGCACGAAGCCGCCCAGGGTGCGGCGGCGGTCCAGCATGTAGCGGATCTCCGGGGCGTCCGAACCGGGGTGGTAGTAGGGGGGCAGGTAGGGGTCCTTCTCCAGCTCGGCGTCGCTGATCGGGATCCGCATCGAGTCACGGAAGGCCTTGAGGTCTTCCAGCGCAAGCTTTTTCATCTGGTGGGTGGCGTTGCGGCCCTGGAAGTGCGCACCCAGCGAGTAGCCCTTGATGGTCTTGGCCAGGATCACCGTCGGCTGGCCCTTGTGGTCGACGGCCGCGCGGTAGGCCGCATACACCTTGCGGTAGTCGTGCCCGCCGCGCTTGAGGTTCCAGATCTCCGAGTCGGTCATCTGCTCGACCAGCGCCTTGGTGCGCGGGTCGCGCCCGAAGAAATGGTCGCGCACGTAGGCCCCGTCGTTGGCCTTATAGGTCTGGTAGTCGCCGTCGGGGGTGCTGTTCATCAGGTTGACCAGGGCGCCGTCGCGGTCGGCGTGCAACAGCGCATCCCACTCGCGGCCCCACACCACCTTGATGACGTTCCAGCCCGCGCCGCGGAAGAACGACTCCAGCTCCTGGATGATCTTGCCGTTGCCGCGGACCGGCCCGTCGAGGCGCTGCAGGTTGCAATTGATGACGAAGGTCAGGTTGTCCAGGCCCTCGAGCGCCCCGACGTGCGCCAGGCCGCGGCTCTCCGGCTCGTCCATCTCGCCGTCGCCCAAGAAGCACCACACATGCTGGTCGGAGGTGTCCCTGATGCCGCGGTCGTGCAGGTAGTGGTTGAACCGCGCCTGGTAGATGGCGTTGAGCGGCCCCAGACCCATGGACACGGTGGGGAACTCCCAGAAGTCGGGCATCAGCCGCGGGTGCGGGTACGACGGCAGCCCGCCCGCGGCGTGACTGTGCTCCTGGCGGAAGCCGTCGAGCCGGTCCTGGCTGAGCCGGCCCTCCAGGAAGGCGCGGGCGTAGATGCCCGGGGAAGCGTGCCCCTGAATGAACACCTGGTCCCCGCCGCCGGGATGCGACTTGCCGCGGAAAAAGTGGTTGAAGCCCACCTCGTAGAGCGCCGCCGACGAGGCGTAGGTCGAAATGTGGCCGCCCACACCGACTCCCGGGCGCTGGGCGCGATGCACCATGATGGCCGCGTTCCACCGGATCCACGCCCGGAAGCGACGTTCGACGTCCTCGTCCCCGGGGAACCAGGGTTCGAGCTCGGTCGGGATCGTGTTGACGTAATCCGTCGACGTCAGCGACGGGATGGCCACCCGCTGTTCGCCGGCGCGTTCGAGCAGCCGCAACATCAGGTAGCGCGCCCGCGCCGGTCCTGAGCGCTCCAGCAACTCGTCGAAGGACTCCAGCCATTCCGAGGTCTCCTCGGGGTCGATGTCGGGCAGATAGGACGCGACACCTTCGCGGATCACCCGCACGCGGTCGGGTTCCATTGCGCCGCCGGACGTTTTGGCAAGGTCGTGGCGCGCGAACTCGGTGGTCAAGTCACTACTCCTGCGGTTGGCTGAAGCTGGTCTCCCTATCGTGCCGCACGGGTGTGCCCGACGGATAGCCGCCGTCCGGTCGTCGCGGGCGGTTCACCCGCCGAACGCCGACTCGGCGCGTACCGAAACACCCGAAATTGCCAACCGGTAACGTCAGCAGCCGTGCTCAACGGAAGGCGTCTTGCGGCAGCGTCGTCCCGGCGTGGCGCCCTGACCGTGGGCTGTGTCGCCGCGGCGCTGATGGGGATCGTGGGGTGCACCACCGTCACCAACGGCACGGCCACCCCCGACACGAACCTGGCGCCGGCCTACCGCCAGTCGGTCTCGGCGTCGGTGTCCGCCTCGTCGGCGACCTCGAGCATCCGGGAGTCGCAGCGGCAGCAGTCCCTGACGACACGCGCGGTGCGCTCGTCGTGCGAATCGCTGGCCAACACCAGCAAGGACGCGATCGACAAGGTCAACGCCTTCGTCGGGGCGTTCAACTCGGGCGGCAACACCGGCCCCACCGAGGGCCCGGCCATCGACGCGCTGAACAACAGCGCCACCACGGTGCTCAACAGCTTCAGCGACGCACTGTCGTCGCAGCTGAAGGACGCGTTCAACGCCTACGCGGACGCCGCGCACGCGGTGGCCAACGCCATTGGCACGCACTCGCAGACGTCGGAGTTCAACCGGCGGGTGGACCAGCTCAACGACACGAAGACCAAGGCGCTCAAGCTGTGCCTGGCGTCCTTCTGAAGGCTTGGGTGTGGACCGCGTGACGGCTGTGCGACGATAATCTTCATCGCATAGCGCGCGGATGGTTTAAGGAGGCTCCACGGTGGTCGCGGCGGATCACGCCCCGAGCTACGCTCGCAAGCTGGGCATCCAACGGGACCAACTCGTTCAAGAGTGGGGCTGGGACGAAGACACCGACGACGACATCCGCGCTGCGGTCGAGGAGGCGTGCGGCGGTGACTTGCTCGACGAGGATACCGACGAGGTCATCGACGTCGTGCTGCTGTGGTGGCGCGACGGGGACGGCGACCTGGTGGACACCTTGATGGACGCGATCAGCGCGCTGGCCGAAGACGGCGTGATCTGGGTGCTGACCCCCAAGACCGGCAAGCCCGGTCACGTGCTGCCGGCCGAGATCGCCGAAGCGGCCCCCACGGCGGGGCTGATGCCCACCTCGTCGGTGAACCTCGGCGACTGGGCCGCCAGCCGGCTGGTCCAACCGAAGTCGCGCGCCGGGAAGCGTTGATGCTTTCCGTCGGCACCACGGCTCCGGACTTCACCCTGCGCGACCAGAACCAGCAGCGCGTCACGCTCAGCGCCTACCGGGGCGCCAAGAACGTCCTGCTGGTGTTCTTCCCGCTGGCGTTCACCGGCATCTGCCAGGGTGAGCTGGACCTGCTGCGCGACCACCTGCCCGAATTCGAGAACGACGACAGTGCGGCGCTGGCGATCTCCGTGGGCCCGCCGCCCACGCACAAGATCTGGTCGCTGGAGAGCGGGTTCACGTTCCCGGTGCTGTCGGACTTCTGGCCGCACGGCGAGGTCAGCCAGGCCTACGGCGTGTTCAACGCCGACGCCGGTTACTCCAATCGCGGAACCTTCGTGGTCGACCGGTCCGGGGTCATCCGGTTCGCCGAGATGAAACAGCCCGGCGAGTCGCGCCAACAGCGGCTGTGGAGCGAGGCGCTGACGGCTCTGCGGGCCTGAAGTTTTGGGTTCCGGCGGTCCCAGCGTGTAGCCTGCGGCGCGGGCAACAGGGCGCGTAGCTCAGTGGTAGAGCTCTGGTTTTACACACCAGCGGTCGGCGGTTCGATACCGTCCGCGCCCACCAGCGCCGTCTTGGGCAGGCCGTGTGGCACGCTCGGGGCGTGGACGAGCACGCCGATTTTCAGCAGCGCAGCCGCGGGGCACATTCCGTGAGGCCTTTCCGCATCGACGTTCCCGACGCCGACCTCGACGATCTGCGGTCGCGGCTGGCGCGCACCCGCTGGCCGGAGGCCGAGTGCGTGGACGACTGGAGCCAGGGCATGCCGCTGGCCTACGCCCGCGAGCTGGCCGGGTATTGGGCCGACGGGTACGACTGGCGCTCGCGTGAGGCGGCGCTGAACCGCTTCGACCAGTTCGTCACCGAAATCGACGGCCTGGACTTTCATTTCGTGCATCACCGCTCGCCGCACGAGGACGCCTTCCCCCTGCTGATCACCCACGGCTGGCCGGGCTCGATCGTGGAGTTTCACAAGGTGATCGAGCCGCTGACCAACCCGGCGTCCGGGCGCGCCGAGGACGCCTTCCACGTCGTCTGCCCGTCGCTGCCGGGGTATGGATTCTCCGGTAAGCCCACCCGCACCGGGTGGGGCGTGGAACGCATCGCCGACGCGTGGGAGACGCTGATGCTGCGGCTGGGCTACGAGCGCTACGGCGCCCAGGGCGGCGACTGGGGTGCGGCCGTCACCACCCAGATCGGACGAAATCGCGGGCACTGCGCGGCGATTCACCTGAACATGCCGATCGGTCGTCCCACCAAGGAGTCGCTGGCCAATCCGAGCGAGGAGGAGAAGGCGGCGCTGGCCGCGCTGGCCGAGCATCGCAAGTGGGGCACCGGCTACTCCAAGGAGCAGTCCACCCGGCCGCAGACCCTGGGCTACGGGCTGGCCGATTCACCCGTGGGCCAGATGGCGTGGATCGTCGAGAAGTTCTGGGCCTGGATGGATTGCGACGGCCATCCCGAGAACGTGCTGAGCAAAGACGAACTGCTCGACAACGTGATGGTGTACTGGGTGACCGGCACCGGCGCGTCCTCGGCCCGCCTGTACTGGGAGAGCTTCGCGGTGTGGGGCGACATGGGCCGGGTCGAGTTGCCCACCGGCGTGGCGGCCTTCCCCGGCGAGGTGCTGGGCGCCCCGCGGTCGTGGTGCGAGCCCGTCTACAACATCACGCACTGGACCGCGATGCCGCGCGGCGGGCACTTCGCCGCCTTCGAGCAGCCCGACCTGTACGTCGGCGACGTCCGGCAGTTCTTCGCGACCGTCCGCTGAACCCGCGCCGAGACGATCCGCCGGCCGCGTCGCGCGGGAGATCGCATGTCCCACAGGTGCGCCGCGGCCGGGTTGAGCAGGTCGGCGACCCGGTTCGGGGGCCGCCTCATCGCGGGCGTCGCCTCACGAAATCGAGTGAACCACGTATGAGACGCTGCCGGAATGCTTCCGACGCGGACCCGGATGGCCGGCGTGGTCGCCGGCTACCTGGCCGACGTCGCGGTGGCCGACCCGCAAAAGGGCCACCCCGTGGCGCTGTTCGGGCGGGCCGCGGCCGAACTGGAACGGCTGACCTACCGCGACGACAGGCTGGCGGGCGCGACGCATGTAGGGCTCTTGGTCGGGACGGTGAGCCTGCTCGGTGTGGCGGTGCAGCGGGCCGCCGGCCGCGGCGGGCGGCCCGGATCGATCGCGGCCACCGCGGCGGCGACGTGGGTGGCGCTGGGGGGCACCTCGCTGGCGCGCACCGGCCTGCGGATGGCGGAGCTGCTGGAGCGCGGCGATGTCGAGGCCGCACGCCGGCTGCTGCCGTCGCTGTGCGGCCGCGATCCGGCCCATCTCGACGGCGCGGGCCTGACCCGCGCCGCGCTGGAGTCGGTCGCGGAGAACACCTCAGACGCCCAGGTCGCACCCGTGCTCTGGGCGGCCGCGGGCGGCGTGCCCGCCGTGCTGGCCTACCGCGCCATCAACACCCTGGATTCGATGGTTGGCCACCGATCACCCCGCTATCTTCGATTCGGTTGGGCCGCAGCAAGATTGGACGACACGGCCAATTATCTGGCCGCGCGGGCAACCGCGGCGCTGGTGGTGGCTGCGGCCCCGCTCGTCGGCGGCTCCGCGTCGGGCGCGGTGCGGGCCTGGCGCCGCGACGCCGGCGACCACCCGAGCCCGAACGCCGGCGTGGTCGAGGCGGCCTTCGCCGGGGCGCTGGGCGTGCGGCTCGGCGGGCCCACCCGGTACCGTCACGGGCTGCAGATCCGGCCGACGCTGGGCGACGGCCGGGCACCGCAGGAAAAGGACCTGCGCCGCGCGGTGACGCTGTCCCGGCTGGTGCAGGCCGGCGCCGTCGCGGGCGCCTGGGTCCTGGCCTACCGGCGGCGGCCGTAGCGATCGGCGAGCTTGGCCTCGACGGTCTTGGGGGCCGGCGATTTCTCCCCCGGCTCCCCGGGCTCCCCGGCCGGCGGCGGCGGCTCCGGCCGTTCGGCGCGGCGCGCCCTGATCTCTGAGTACGCGAAGTAGCCCAGCCCGATCGGCGCCAGGATGCCGAACGCGATCCACTGGATGCCGTAGGACAAGAACGGCCCGGCGTCGAGCTGCGGCACCCCGGGGACGCCGAGCCCGCCGGGCTGGTCGGGGACCAGCTGCAGATACGACCCGGCCAGGGGCACCTTGGTCAACGCCGCGATCTGTGCGGTGTCGATCGAATACACCTGCTCGGCCCCCTCCCCGACGAACGGGTCCTTGCCGGGGACGGCGGGCTGGGAATCGCGCAGCCGCGCGGTGATGGTCACCGTCTCGGCGGGCGGGCGGGGGATGGGCGGCACGTGCGACCCGCCTTCGGGTCGCACGTACCCGCGGTCGACCAGGACGGTGGGGCCGCCGTCGACGACGAACGGGGTCAGCACCTCGAACGCGGGCTTGGACTCGACCACCCGCAGCCGGGCGAGCACCGCGACGTCGGGCAGATAGTGCCCGCTGGCCGTCACCCGGCGCCACTGCGCCTCGGGTGCAGACGAGTCCTGATGCGGCAGAAGCGTTGTCAGCGGCACCGGCGGGGTGTTGAGGGACGTCTCGATCTGCTGGTTCTCCCGCGACGTCCGGCTGTGCTTACCCAGCTGCCAGGGGGCGAGCACCATGAAGCACAGGTAGGTGAAGGCGATCACCACCAACGCCAGCACGATCCAGCCGGGGCGCAGCAGGAAAGCCAAGCGGCGCATCACGGCGATCCGTTCTCCGCCAGGCGTTCGTCGACCCAGGCGTGCAGGCCGGGCAGGGACGCCTCGATGACGGTGTAGACGCGTTCGAAGTCCTCGGGTCCGCCGTAGTAGGGGTCGTCGACGTCCGGGGTGTGCGCGCCCGTGCGGGGGTCGAAGGACCGCAGCATGCGGAGCCGGTCGTCGTCGACGCCGAGGTGGCGCAGCATCCGGGCGTGATTGCGGTCGAGGGCCACCACCAGGTCGGCCGCCAGGTGGTCGTCGTCGACCTGGGCGGCGCGGTGGTCGGTGGGGTAGCCGTGGACGCGCAGCACGTGCCCGGCCCGGGCGTCGGCACCCTCACCGACGTGCCAGTTGCCGGTGCCCGCGCTGGTCACCCGCACCGCGCCGGCCAGGCCGCGGCGGCGCAGCTGGTCGGCGAACATCTTCTCGGCCATCACCGAACGGCAGATGTTGCCCGTGCAGACGAACGTGACGTGCAGCCGGTCAGGCTCCCGCTCAGACACCCAGCGCCTCCCGCAACTCGTCGATGGTCGCGGCGTGCGTCACGCCGTCGGGGCCGGCCCCGTCGGCGAAGTCCGCCCGCCCGTAGCCCCACCCGACCACCACGGTGTCGATGCCGTGGGCGGCCGCGCCGTGCACGTCGTGGCTGCGGTCGCCGACCATCAGCACCCGCTCGGGCAGCGGTCGCAACGCCGCGAGGGCGTGCGCCAGCACCTCCTCCTTCGTCTTGCGGGAGCCGTCGGGACTGGCCCCGGCGATGACCTCGAAATACCCGTCGAGGCCGAAATGGGCGAGGATGCGCCGCGCCGTCTGCTCCAGCTTGGACGTCGCCACGGCCAGCCGGACGCCCGCGCCGCGCAGGTCGGCCAGGAGCTGCTCGATGCCGTCGAAGAGCGTGTTCATGGCCCAGCCGCGGCTGCCGTACTCGGCCCGGAAGGCGGCGATCGCCTGCTCGGCGTCCTCGTCGAGCATCGCGCGGAACGTGTCGTCCATCGGCGGGCCGACGATCCGCGCGACCAGATCGCCCTCGGGCACCGGGGCGCCGATGTGGCCGAGCGCGTGCAAGAAGCTGGCCACGATGCCCTCGGCGGAGTCGGTCAGCGTGCCGTCGAGGTCGAAGATCACCAGCTGCGGGGGCCCTGTCACGTCACCATTGTCCTGGATCGCCGGGTCGCGGTGTGACGGTGCTGCTGCCGCGCCCTCCGGGGGGCCCACTACTGTTTCACGGATGGCGAGTCTGAACCTGAGCCCGCCTGCGACGTCGCGCTATCACGGGGACGAGGCCGTCGCACCCGGGATGCTGGATTTCGCCGTCAACGTCCGTCACGCGCAACCGCCGGAGTGGCTGGTGCGGAGACTGGCCGCGCGGCTGCCCGACCTCGCGCGCTACCCCGGGGCGCAGGACGAGCAACGGGCACGGGACGCGGTCGCGGCGCGACACGGCCGCACCCGCGAGGAGGTGCTGCCGCTGGCCGGCGCGGCCGAAGGCTTCGCGTTGCTGCGCAACCTGCGCCCGGCGCGGGCGGCGATCGTCGCGCCGGCGTTCACCGAGCCCGCCGCGGCGCTGACCGCGGCCGGGGTGCCCGTGCACCACGTCGTGCTGGAACCGCCGTTCGGCCTGCGCGACATCCGTGTGCCCGACGACGCCGACCTCGTCGTGGTGGGCAACCCGACCAACCCCACCTCGGTGCTGCACACCCGCGAGCAACTGCTGGCGCTGCGCCGGCCGGGTCGGATCCTGGTGGTCGACGAGGCGTTCGCCGATTCGGTGCCCGGTGAGCCGGGGTCGCTGGCCGCCGACCCGATGCCCGACGTGCTGGTGTTGCGCAGCCTGACCAAGACGTGGGCGCTGGCCGGGTTGCGGGTGGGTTACGCCCTGGGTTCACCGGAGTTGTTGGCGCGGTTGACCTCTGCGCGCGCGCACTGGCCGCTCGGGACGCTGCAGCTGGCGGCGATCGGCGCGTGCTGCGAGCCGCAGGCCGTCGGCGACGCGGCGGCCGACGCCGAACGGTTGGCGGCGTTGCGTGCCGAGATGGCGGCCGGCCTCACCGCGGCGGGCGCCGAGGTGGTCGACGGCCGGGCCCCGTTCGTGCTCTTCCGCGCCCCGGAGGCGGTACTGATCCGCACGAGGTTGCACGACAGAGGTATTGCGATTCGCCGGTGCGACACGTTCGTCGGGCTCGACGAAAGTTACCTGCGGGCGGCGGTGCGCGCAGAGTGGCCGCTGCTGGCCCAGGTGATCGCGGAGGTGCGGCGATGAGCGTGCGGCTGGCCGACGTCATCGAGGTGCTCGAGGAGGCCTACCCGCCGGGCCTGGCCCAGTCGTGGGATTCGGTGGGCCTGGTGTGCGGCGATCCCGACGACGCGCTGGACTCGGTGACCGTCGCGGTCGACGCGACGCCCGCGGTGGTCGACGAGGTTCCCGACGGCGGGCTGCTGCTGGCGCACCACCCGTTGTTGCTGCGTGGCGTCGACACGGTGGCGGCCAGCACGCCCAAGGGCGCGCTCGTGCACCGCCTGATCCGGACGGGGCGTTCGCTGTTCACCGCGCACACCAACGCCGACTCCGCGGCGCCGGGCGTCTCCGACGCGCTGGCCGGGGTCCTCGGCCTCACCGTCGAGGGCGCTCTCGAGCCGGCGAGCGCCCCGGCGGACTTCGACAAGTGGGTGATCTACGTGCCCCGGGAGAACTCAGAAGCCGTGCAGGCGGCCGTCTTCGAAGCGGGCGCCGGCAACATCGGGGACTATTCGCACTGCAGCTGGACCGTCAGCGGCACGGGGCAGTTCCTGCCGCACGAGGGCGCGGCGCCGGCGATTGGCAGCGTCGGGACCGTCGAGCGGGTGGCCGAGGACCGGTTCGAGGTCATCGCGCCGGCGCGGGCGCGGGCGGCGGTGCTGGCGGCCATGCGCGCCGCGCACCCCTACGAGGAACCCGCGTTCGACATCCTCGAACTGGTGCCGCCGCCGAGCGGTGCGGGACTGGGCCGCGTCGGAACCCTGACCAAGCCGGAACCGTTGCGCGCCTTCGTATCCCGTGTGCACGCCGCGTTGCCGCCGACGTCGTGGGGAGTGCGTGCGTCGGGCGACCCGGATATGCCGGTGACCAGGGTGGCCGTGTGCGGCGGCGCGGGGGACTCGCTGCTGGCCGCCGTCGCGCGCGCCGGGGTGCAGGCGTACGTCACCGCCGACCTGCGGCACCATCCGGCCGACGAGCACCGCCGCGCCTCGCCGGTGGCGCTGATCGACGTCGCGCATTGGGCGAGCGAATTCCCGTGGTGCGCACAGGCCGCCGACCTGCTGCGGTCGCGTTTCGGCGCGTCGCTACCGGTGCGGGTGTGCGACGTCCGCACCGACCCGTGGAACATGTCGGACCGTGGCGGCGACGCCGGGAGGGACGAATCTTGAAAGCCGATGTGGCGCAGCAGGTATCGCTGCTGGAGTTGTCGAAGCTGGACGCCGAGCTGTCCCGCGTCGCCCACCGGGCGACGCACCTGCCGCAGCAGGAGGAGTGCGAGCGGCTGCAGGCGGAGCAGGCCGCCGCCGTCGACCGGTTGGCGGCGGTCCGGATCGCGCTGGAGGACATCGACGCCCAGGTGTCCAAGTTGGAGGCCGAGATCGAGTCGGTGCGCCGGCGCGAGGATCGCGACCGGTCCCTGCTGCAGTCCGGAGCGACGGACGCCAAGCAACTGGCGGATCTGCAGCATGAGCTGGAGACGCTGCTGCGCCGCCAGAGCAGCCTGGAGGACTCCCTGCTGGACGTCATGGAGCGCCGGGAGGAGCTGCAGAATCAGCTCGATTCGCACAGCGGGGCGGTCGAGTCGCTGCAGGCCGAGCTGGCCGCCGCCCGGCAGGCCCTCGCCGCCGCCGTCGCCGAGATCGACCAGACCCGCCAAATTCATGCGTCGCGACGCGAGACACTGAGCGCGACACTGGATCCCGCGCTATCGGCACTGTACGAAAGGCAGCGGGCCGGGGGCGGGGCGGGGGCCGCGCAGTTGCTCGGACGCCGGTGCGGCGCCTGCCGCCTCGAGATCGACCGCGGGGAACTCGCGCGGATCTCGGCTGCCGCCGACGACGACGTGGTGCGGTGCCCGGAGTGCGGTGCGATCCTGTTGCGGGTCAAGGGCGTCGAGCAGTGAAGGTGGTGATCGAGGCCGACGGCGGATCCCGCGGCAATCCCGGGCCGGCCGGATACGGCGCCGTGGTGCTCAGCGATGACCGGTCGAACGTGCTCGCGGAGGCCAAGCAGGCGATCGGCCGGGCGACCAACAACGTCGCCGAATACCGCGGCCTGATCGCCGGATTGGACGACGCCCTGCAACTGGGCGCCACCGAGGCGGCGGTCTTCCTGGACTCCAAGCTGCTGGTGGAGCAGATGTCGGGCCGGTGGAAGGTCAAGCACCCGGACCTGATCGAACTGCACTCGCAGGCCCGCAAGCTGGCAGCGAGATTCGACCGCATCACCTACACCTGGATCCCGCGCGCCCGCAATTCGCATGCCGACCGGTTGGCCAACGAGGCGATGGACGCGGCCGCCGGCGACCCCGCCGGCGAGGCCACTTCGCTCGGGCAATCCGACAAGGCCGCGGCGCAGCCCCTCACGGCGCCCGCCTGGACCGGCGCCCGCGGCACGCCGACCAGACTGTTGCTGCTGCGGCACGGGCAGACCGAAATGTCGGCGCAGCGTCGCTACTCCGGGCGCGGCAACCCGGCCCTCAGCGACATCGGCCGCCGCCAGGCCGACGCCGCGGCGCGGTATCTGGCGCAGCGCGGCGGGATCGCGGCGGTGATCTCCTCGCCGCTGCGACGCGCCTACGACACCGCCGGGGCGGCGGCCGGGGCGCTGGGCCTGGACGTCACCGTCGACGACGATCTGATCGAGACCGACTTCGGGTCCTGGGACGGGCTGACGTTCGCCGAGGCCGCCGAGCGTGACCCCGAACTGCACACCCGCTGGCTGCGCGACACCGGCGCCGAGCCGCCCGGCGGTGAGAGCTTCGACGCGGTGCTCGAGCGGGTGCTGCGGGCGCGGGAGCGCATCATCGGCACCCACCAGGGGACGACCGTGCTGGTGGTCTCGCACGTGACGCCGATCAAGATGCTGCTGCGGCTCGCGCTGGACGCCGGGCCCAGCATCCAGTACCGGCTGCACCTGGACCTCGCGTCGTTGAGCATCGCGGAGTTCTACCCCGACGGCGCGTCGTCGGTGCGCCTGGTCAACCAGACCAGCTATCTCTAGCGGCTGCTCACGTCCGGCGCGACCTTCCTTTCTCGGCGAGCCGCGGGATCAGCGCGACAGCGTGATGGCGCGCTCCGGGCAGTTCTGCTCGGCGGTGACGGCCTGGGCTTCGAGGTCGCCGGAGACGCCGGTGACCCGCACGACGCTGTGGCCGACCTCGTCGGCGTCGAAGACGTCGGGTGCCAACGTGTAGCAGCGCCCGTGCCCGGTGCAGCGTTCGTCGTCGACCGAGACGCGGATCATGACGGCGCGAACACCAGTGGCAGCGATTCGACCGACCGCAGCGCGGCGGTATAGGTCAGCTGCGCGCCCGGCTTGATCTCGTAATCCGGTATGCGGCGGTGGAATTCGCGCAACGCGACCTTCAGCTCCATACGCGCCAGATGTGACCCCAGGCAGCGGTGCGGGCCTGCGCCGAACGCGCGGTGCCGGTTCGGGTTGCGGGCGAAGTCGACCGACTCGGGTTCGGCGAACTCCGCCGGATCGGTGTTGGCCGCACCGAGCAGCGGGCTGACTCGTTCGCCCTTGCTGATCGGGCATCCACCCACCTCGACGTCCTGCGTGGCGATGCGTGCCACGCCGGGGACCGGGGTCTCCCAGCGCAGCAGCTCCTCGACGGCGCCGGGCAGGATGTCGGGCTCTTCGACGAGCTGGTGGCGGTGGTCGGGATGGGTTGCCAGGAAGACGAAGAAGCAGTCGAGCGAATCGGTGACGGTGTCCAGCCCGGCGATCAGGAACAAAAAGCAGACGTCGAGCAACTCCTCGCGCGACAACGGCCGGCCGGCCACCTCCGCGGCGATCATCGCCGAGAGCACGTCGTCGCGGGGGCTGGCGATGTGCTCGTCGATGGCACGCTCGAAGTAGTCGTAGATCTGTTGCGCCACCGCGGCGGTGGACTCGTGGCGGCGGTCGTAGCCGGAGTCGCCCTGCGGGCGGATCACCCCGTCCTTCCACACCAGGAACCGGTCGAGGTCCTCGATCGGCAGGCCCAGCAACTGCAGGAAGACGGTGCACGGCAACGGAACCGCGAACTCCTCGTGGAAGTCGCATTCGCCCCGGCCGGCGAAGCGGTCGATCATCTCGTTGACGAGCTCGGTGACCCGCGGCTCGCGCCGGGCCATCTCCCGGGGGGTGAACAGCGGGTCGAGAATGCGGCGGTACTTCGCGTGCTCCGGCGGGTCGATCTGCAGCGGGATCAGCGGCCGCACGTTGCCCAGGTCGACGGCGTCCATGTTCGACGAGAACAGCTCGGTGCGTTTGAGCGCCATCTCGATGTCGGCGAGACGGCTGAGGACCACCGCCTGCGGCGACCGGAACACCGGGGTCGACTCGCGCAGCGCCCGGTACATCGGCTGCGGCTGCGCGATGCCCGTGATCGCCTGGTCGACGAACCCGTCGGTTTCTGTCATTGGGTCAGACTGGCACCAACCTGCCCCTCGGGCAATGGCCGGATTTACTCAGGCGTGCAGATGCAGCCGTTCGCCGTGCGGGCCGAAGATCATGATGGCCTCCACGGGACCGTCCACCACGCCGAACCAGTGCGGCGTCCAGGTGGAGAACTCGACCGCCTCCCCGGGGTCGATGGTGAAGTCGCGGTCGCCGAGTACCAGTCGCATCCGGCCCGCCAGGACGTACATCCAGTCCTGGCCCTCGTGCACGGGCAGCTCCGCCGGAGGCCTGCGCCGCCGGGCGCTGACCCGCACCTTGAACGCGTGCAACCCATCCGCGGGCCCCTGGCGCGTGAGCGGCCAGAAGGTGACGCCGTGGTGGGTGTGCGCACGACCGCGCACTCGGGGATCGCGATCCTCGTCGGCCTGCAGCAGATCGTCGGTGCTCACCGAGAGGGCGGCGGCCAGCCGCGGCAGATGGTCGAGCGCGAGCCGGCGTTTCCCGGACTCCAGCCTGCTGAGCGTCGAGACATCGATCCCGGCGCGGTCGCCGACCTCCTGCAGCGTCATGCCCCGCTGCAGGCGCAGCCGGCGCAGGCGGCCGCGCACCCGGTGGTCGAACGATTCGTCCGTCGTTTTTGCCTGCATGGCAAGTCAGCTTGGCAAATGGCCATGCTGGTTGGCAACCTCGCGGTATGAACACTTCTTGCCTACCCGAGGACGCCGGCCGTTTCTGGGAAGAGCGGTACCGCTCGTCCGCCCAGGTGTGGAGCGGGCGGGTCAACGCCCGCCTGGCCGAGGTGGCCGCGGAGCTGCCGGCCGGCCGGGCGCTCGACCTGGGCTGCGGCGAGGGCGCTGACGCGCTCTGGCTCGCCGAACGTGGCTGGCGGGTGACGGCGGTCGACGTCTCGGCCACCGCGCTGCACCGCGCGAAGGACGCAGCTTCCCGGCGAAACCTGCTGGACCGCATCGACTTCGAGCGTCACGACCTCAACGAGACCTTCCCGCAGGGCCCCTTCGACCTGGTGTCGGCCCAGTACCTGCACTCACCGGCCCGGCTGGAACGCGAGGGCGTACTGCGGCGGGCAGCCGACCAGGTGAGCCCGGGTGGCGTGCTGCTGATCGTCGACCACGGCGAGGCCCCGCCCTGGGCCGAGCGTCACGACCACAGCTTTCCCAGCGTCGAGGACGTGCTCGCCGGTCTGCGGCTGGAGCCCGCCGGCTGGACCACGGTGCGCGCCGAGCGGGCCGCGCGGGACGCGATCGGGCCCGGCGGCGAGGCCGGCGTGCTGCTCGACAACGTGCTCGTCGTCCGGCGAAACGGTTAACCCCGCCTCACGCCGCGTCGTGGAAGATGATCCCCAGCGCGTAGCGCTCGCCCGACCGGACGGCCGACACGCCATGGCGCACGGGCGAGGCGGACCAGCCCCGCGCCGAGCGCACCGGTCGCTCTCGCGTGGTGAACACGTAACCGTGCCCCTGCGGCAATTGCGTTGCGGTACCCCGCGACTGGGCGCGGAATCGTCGTTCGACGAGCAGGAACTCGCCGCCGGTGTAGCTCGCCGGGTCGCTCAGGTTGATAACCACCTGCAGGGGAAACACCAAGTCTCCGTAGAGGTCTTGGTGCAGGGCGTTCCAGTCTCCGGCGCCGTACCTGAGCATCAGCGCGGTCGAGCGGGTCTGGCCGGCGGCGTGACACGCCGCCAGCCAGTCGTCGAACCGGTCCGGCCAGGGCGCGTCGCGGCCGAGCTTGCCCCACCAGTCGCGCGCTATCGGCAGCAGCCTCGGGTACAGCGCCTGCTTGAGCGGTTCGATCGGCTCCGGGTAGGGCGCGCGGAAGTAGCGGTACTGCCCGGAACCGTAGCGGCGCGGCGCCATGTCGATGGTCGAGCGGAACAGCGAGTCCCGGGCGTAGAGCGTGCGCAGCCGCGTGGCCTCGGCGGGCGTGATCAGCTGCGGCAACAACGCCCCGCCGTACTCGCCGAGTTCGGCGGCGACGCCGTCCCAATCGCCGGAGGCCACGCGCTTCTCCCACCGCGACATCGACGTCCTCCCGTGTCGTGATCTGCCGCGTCCACCCTAGGCTGCCGGGGGCGTCGGGCGCCGAACCCGCTGGCCCGGGATCTGCCCGGCGAGTACCGTAGTGGGTCGCGGACGAGTTGGCCGGGCGGCCGCGGGCCGTCGCGAGGCGGCTCGAGGAAAGTCCGGACTTCACAGAGCAGGGTGATTGCTAACGGCAATCCGAGGTGACTCGCGGGAAAGTGCCACAGAAAACAGACCGCCACCCTCGTGGTGGTAAGGGTGAAACGGTGCGGTAAGAGCGCACCAGCATCCCGGGTGACCGGGGTGGCTAGGCAAACCCCACCCGAAGCAAGGCCAAGAAGGCCGCGCCCTGGGCGCGGCCGCGCAGGCGTTCGAGGGTTGCTCGCCCGAGCCTGCGGGTAGGCCGCTCGAGGCACCCGGCAACGGTGTGTCCAGATGGATGGTCGCCGCCGCGCCGCCGCTGCTCAAAGCCGCGGTGGCGGGGAACAGAATCCGGCTTACAGGCCAACTCGCCCGCCCCTCCGGGCGTCAGTGTCCCGCCTTGCGCACCGATTTCGCGAGGTTGCGCAGCGCGTCGTCGAGTTGCTGACGGCACCTCTCGGCCAGGTCGGCCTCGCGCTGGTAGAGCAGGCCGTAGGTAAAGGTGTCCTCGCCGGCGGCGTACGCGGTCTGCGCCTCGTGGCTGAGGTGGTCGCGGCTGACCACGCTGTCCTGGTGGTCGCCGAGCAGCGACTGGATCACCTTGGCCTGGTCGGACACCTTGGCGGCGCCGGTGGCCGCCGCGGTGTAGCGAAGGCGTTTGGCGCCCTTGCGGATCCGGTGGATCGCCTCGTCGCGGTGGTGCTCGTCGCCCGGCTGGTCCTGCGCGACGCGGGCGGCGGCCTTGGCCGCCTTGCGAACCTTGCGGTATGCGGATTCGATTGTCACCGGCGCATGTTCGGTGTCCGTGGCACTTCCCGGGACCTGGGCCGCGATGTCCTCGAGGGCGTCCAGCAGCCGGAAGTATCGCTGCGAGCGCATGGCGACCAGCGAACGGCGCAGGCCCGTCTGGTAGCGGCGCTGCGCGCCGCCCACGAGACGCTCGCGGACGCGCCCGCGCACCAGCTCCGGTGCGAGGCCGTCGAGCTGTCGCTCATAGCGCTCCGCGAGCACCTCGGCGTCGCGCGCGATGCCCAAGACCGCCGCCAGCTCGCGCAGTTCGTCGAGAACCCACTCGCTGCCCGGCAGCCCGTAAGACTCCTGGTAGTCGCGCAGCAAGCTGCGCAACTTGCGGGTGGTCACCCGCATCTGGTGCACGGAGTCGAAGGCGTCGGCGCGCACGGCGCGATCCCACACCAGCATCTCCCCGATCTGCTCGGCCACGGCCCGCTGCAGCGGGTGCTCGGCCGGCTGGGTCCCGTCGGGCTGCGGCGGCGCGCCCAGCGCGCGGGCCAGCTTCGAAGCGTGACCGGCGGGGGCGGCGCCGGCATCGAGGAGCCGATTGCTCAGCCGGTTCAACAACTCGGTGTCGGCGCCCGCGGCCTCGGTGAGCTCCAGCTCCCACTCGCGCCACTCCTGTTGCGCCGGTGGCGAGCCGGTGTCGTCCGCGGCGGCCGCCGACCACGCGGTGACGTGGTCGTTGCTGAATTCCGCCACCGGGGTTCCCTCGGCGTTGTAAAGCACCTGGCTCTCGCGTTGGGTGCTGATCCGCGCGACCGGCTCCAACGGTTTGTCGCGGACGATCGCCAAGACGATGTCCACCAACTCCTGCGGCACCGCGTCGTGGCTGCCCGACGCGCTCAGCGGTGCGTGCACCTCGGTGCGGGCGTCGGGTCCGGCCGGCAGCTTCAGGTGCCAGCCCGCGTCGTGGCCGCCGGTGCGGCGCCGCAAAGTGACCTTGTTGCGGGCGAGGTCCTGCGCCGGGGTGTCGAAATACGTCGCGTCCAGCGCCTGCATCGGCGACTTCTCGACGCGGGCCACCGCGGCGATGCCATCGAAGGACGGGGACACCGTGGACTCGACGACGTCGAACTTGCGCTCCACCTCGAGATGGCGTGAGGTTTTGGGCGCTTTAGCAGGCATGTTCGGCTCCGTTGAGGCGCGTCGCCGCGGCCTTGAAAGTCGTGGTCGGTAGTTGATGGGCACCCATAGCGTGCCATATCCGGGCTGAGCGGCCGCCGGTGCTCGGCGGCCGGCCGCCACCGGTTCGACACCTAGCCGCCGTCGTCCGGCGGGATCAGATGCATGGCCAGCCCCTGCAGCGCACGGATCGTCTGAATCTCGCCGTCGCGGAACGGACGCCCGTCCGGGGCCAGCAGGTCGTGAAACCAGACCGGCGGCATCGCGGGGTCCGGGTGATCCCACGAGTCCCACGGGAAATAGGTCTGCGTCTTACCGGCGACCAGGCCCCAGTTGAACGCGGCGACGTTGTGGCTCTTGGCAATCGGCAGGACGTCCTCGACGGTGCTGCCGAGGGTGCGCGCCAGGTACTCGGTGCACAGGATGGGGCGGCCGAGCGGGGCGAGCGCGGCGATGCGGCTCTCGAATTCGCCGGGCTCGGCGTAGCAGTGGAAGCTGATCACGTCGGAGTTGGTGAGCTGGAAGTCGCTGATCACGCTGCGCTGCCCGGGATCCGCCCACTCGCCCTGCCACACGCCGCTGGTCAGCGGCTGGGAAGGGTCGACGGAACGCGCCCAGCCGAACACCTGCGGGAGCAGGTCCGCGACCACCCGCACCTTGTCGGGCCGCTCGACCGCGCTGTAGTGCCTCGAGGGGTTGTCGGGCTCGTTCCACAGGTCCCAGCCCAAAACCCGTTCGTCGTTGCGGAATTGGCCGAGGACGCCCGTGACGTAATCCCGCAGGACGCGGGCGTAGCCGCCGTCGTCGAGGCGGTGAGCTCCCGGGCTCTGCACCCAGCCGGAGTTGTGCACCCCGGGCCTCGGTGCCCGCTGCGGGCCGGACTCGGGGAAGGGGTCCCAGCAGGAGTCGAACAGGACGAACAGCGGCCTGATGGCGTGGCCCGCGGCGATGTCGACGAACTGCGCGAGCCGGCCTTGGAACGCGCGATGGTCCTGCGCCCAGAGGAGGTCGTGCAGGAACACGCGGATGGCGTTGAACCCGTTGCGGCGGGCCCAGCCCAGTTCGGTGTCGATGCGCCGGGGGTCGAAGGTGTCGGCCTGGAACATCTCGAGCTGGTTGATCGCGCTGGACACAATGAAGTTGGCGCCCACCAGCCAGCCCTGCCGCTCATACCAACGGTTGGCGCGCTCGGGCGACCACTGGCCGGCGTCGGGCGAGGTGCGGGGCGGCTCCGCGGCCGCCCGGGGTGTGCGGTTCACTGCGACGGCTCCCGCCAGGAGCAGCGACTTGAGCACCGATCGGCGGTGCACGAGCCGGGATCTGGTCAACAGAGTGATCGGTACAATCCTGTCACACAAAGGGTTTCGGCGACTTGCGGAGTCGTTACGCGGGGTGTACCGCGGCTCTCGGGTGACTCCGCAGCGACAGGTTCGACGTTACACGCCCGTAGGAGCCTTCGGCCACGCCCCGGGGGCGAATCGCCCCGACGGTGGGCTTTTCGCTTGGCGGCCTGCGGGTTTCCCGCGGGCTGCCCCCCGGGGGTCAGAATGGTCGGCTGGCCCGGGCGCGCGCGCAGCGCCTCAGAAGCAGTGCTCCTCGGCGGGGAAGCTGCCGTCGGACACTTCCGCGGCGTATTGCCTTGCCGCGCGGCCCAACTCGCCGCCGATGTCGGCGAAGCGCTTGACGAAGCGGGCGGCCTTGCCGCCGCTCATGCCGGCCATGTCCTGCCATACCAGGACCTGGGCGTCGCAGTTGGGGCCGGCCCCGATCCCGATGGTGGGGATGGTCAGCTTGCCGGTGATCTGGGTGGCCAGTTCGGCCGGCACCATCTCCATCACGACACTGAAGGCGCCGGCCTCGGCGACGGCGATCGCGTCGGCGATGGTCTGCTCGGCGGCGTCGCCGCGGCCCTGCACCCGGAAGCCGCCCAGGTTGTTCACGCTCTGCGGGGTGAAGCCGATGTGGGCCATCACCGGGATGCCCGCCGCGGACAGGCAGGCGATCTGCTCGGCGACCCGCTCGCCGCCCTCGAGCTTGACGGCGTGCGCCCCGCCCTCCTTCATGAACCGGGTGGCGGCGGCCAGCGCCGCGGCCGGCCCCGCCTCGTAGCTGCCGAACGGGAGGTCGGCGACCACCAGGGCGTGCCGGGCGCCCCGTGCCACACCGCGCACCAGCGGGACCAGCTCGTCGATCGAGACGGGCACCGTGGTGTCGTAGCCGTAGACGACGTTGGCGGCCGAGTCACCGACGAGCAACACCGGGATCCCGGCGTCGTCGAAGATGCGGGCGGTCGAATAGTCGTAGGCGGTGAGCATCGCCCACTTGTGCCCTTCGGCCTTCATCCGTTGCAGGTGATGCGTGCGAATCTTGGTGAGAGGCTTGGCGTCCCCGGGTGCGCTTGCACCGTAAACATTCTGCTCAGACATCGTTGTCCTCAAATATGGTCCGGTCGATCCTCGTGGCCCTGGATTGGTTCCTGCGGGTCCCCGGGTTCGTCTGACCCGCCCATTCTGCCATCTCTTGCGCGCAGACGCACCGCCGAGGCGGTGTGAGACATACCATGCTGCGCATGCACCGGCTCAGCGGACTCGACGCGAGCTTCCTGTACCTGGAGACGTCCGAGCAGCCCATGCACGTCTGCTCGATCATCGAGCTGGACACGTCGACCATGCCCGGCGGCTATGACTTCGCAAGGCTGCGCGACGCCCTGGCGTCGCGCATCACGGCGATGCCCGAGTTCCGCGAGAGGCTGGCCGACAGCCCGTTGAACCTCGACCATCCCGTCTGGGTGGACGACGACCGGTTCGACATCGACCGACACCTGCATCGCATCGACCTGCCGTCACCGGGCGGTCGCGCCGAGATGTCGGAGATCTGCGGCCACATCGCCTCGCTCCCGCTGGACCGGCGCCGCCCGCTCTGGGAGATGTGGGTGATCGAGGGCGTGGCGGGCACCGACTGCCACGGCGACGGCCGGATCGGGGTGATGACCAAGGTGCACCACGCCGGCGTCGACGGCGTGACGGGCGCCAACCTGATGTCGCGGCTGTGCACCACCGAAGCCGACGCTCCCGCACCGGATCCGGTGGACGGCGTCGGGGGTGCCAGCGGCTGGCGGATCGCCGCCGGCGGGCTGGTCAGGTTCGCCACCCGCCCGCTGCACCTGGCCAACGTGGTGCCCGACACCGCCTCATCGGTGCTCGCGACGCTGCGGCGGGCCCGCGACGGGGTGACCATGGCACGCCCGTTCTCGGCGCCGCAAACGGTGTTCAACGCCCGGATCAGCAGCCGCCGCACCATCGCCTACGCCCAACTGGAGCTCGACGACATCAAGGCGGTGAAGAACCACTTCGGGGTCAAGCTCAACGACGTGGTCATGGCCCTGGTGTCGGGGGCGCTGCGCCAGTACCTGGCCGAGCGCAACGCACTGCCGGACGCCTCGCTGGTGGCGTCGGTGCCGGTCTCGGTGCACGGCAGGTCCGATCGCCCCGGCCGCAACCAGATCACCGCCATGTTCTCCAGCCTGAACACCCAGATTGCCGACCCGGCGCACCGCCTCAGGGCGATAGCTCAGGCGAATTCCGTTGCCAAACAGCATAGTTCGGCCATCGCCGCCACCTTGCTGCAGGACTGGTCGCAGTTCGCCGCGCCGGCGGTCTTCGGTGTCGCGATGCGCCTCTACGCCAGGAGCCGGCTGACCGACGGCGCACCGGTGCACAACCTGGTGGTCTCCAACGTGCCGGGCCCCCAGGTGCCGCTGTACCTGCTGGGCTGCGAGGTCAAGGCGATGTACCCGCTGGGGCCGATCTTCCACGGATCCGGTCTCAACGTCACCGCGATGTCGCTCGAGGGCAAACTCGACCTCGGCCTCATCTCGTGCCCCGAGTTGCTGCCGGATCTGTGGGAGCTGGCCGACGAGTTCCGCGTCGGTATGGAGGAACTGTTGGCGGCCGTGAAGTGACGGGCGGCGGCGGCGGTTAATCAAGATCTCAGGTTGGCTCTGGCAGCATAGGTGGGCATGGGGTTGTATCGCCGCGACAAGATCGCGCGCACGCTGCTGACCTGGACGGCAATCGGTGCCGTGGCGCTCGTTGCGGCCGGCTGCCTCCGCGTCGTCGGCGGGCGCGCCGTCATGGCCGGGCCCAAACTCGGCCAACCGGTGGAGTGGACGCCGTGCCGGTCGGCCAACCCGAAGGTCAAGATCCCGGGTGGCGCGATGTGCGGCAAGCTGGCCGTGCCGGTGGACTACAACGACCTCGGCGGCGAGGTGGCGGTGCTGGCGATGATCCGGTTCCCTGCCACCGGCGACAAGATCGGTTCGCTGGTGATCAATCCCGGCGGACCCGGCGAGTCGGGCATCGACGCGGCCCTCGGCGTCGTGCAGACGCTGCCCAAGCGGGTCCGTGAGCGCTTCGACCTGGTGGGCTTCGACCCCCGCGGGGTGGGATCGTCGCGCCCGGCGCTGTGGTGCAACTCCGACGCCGACAACGACCGGCTGCGCACCGAGCCGGACGTCGACTACAGCCCGGCGGGTGTGGCCCACATCGAGGACGAAACCAAGGACTTCGTCGGCCGTTGTGTGGACAAGATGGGCAAGAACTTCCTGGCCAACGTCGGGACGGTCAACGTCGCCCGCGACCTCGACGCCATCCGTACGGCGCTGGGCGACGACAAGCTGACCTACCTCGGCTACTCCTACGGCACCAGGATCGGCTCGGCCTACGCGGAGGCGTACCCGCAGAACGTGCGGGCGATGATCCTCGACGGCGCCGTCGACCCCAACGCCGACCCCATCGAGGCGGATCTGCGCCAGGCCAAGGGATTTCAGGACGCCTTCAACGACTATGCCGCCGACTGCGCCAAGCAGCCGACGTGCCCGCTGGGCACCGACCCGGCCAAGGCCGTCGACGTCTACCACAGCCTGGTGGACCCGATGGTCGACCCGGACAACCCGATGATCGGCAGGCCGGTGCCCACCAAGGACCCGCGCGGCCTGAGCTACAGCGACGCCGTCGTGGGCACCATCATGGCGCTGTACTCGCCGACCCTGTGGCACCACCTGACCGACGGCCTGAGCGAACTGGTCGACCATCACGGCGACACGTTGCTGGCGCTGGCCGACATGTACATGCGCCGAGACCCGCACGGCCACTACTCGAACGCCACCGACGCCCGGGTGGCCATCAACTGCGTCGACCAGCCGCCGATCACCGACCGCGCCAAGGTGATCGACGAGGATCGCCGCTCGCGCGAGATCGCGCCGTTCATGAGCTACGGCAAGTTCACCGGTGACGCCCCGTTGGGCACCTGCGCGTTCTGGCCGGTGCCGCCGACGAGCAAGCCGCACACCATCTCCGCCCCCGGTCTGGCGCCTACCGTGGTGGTGTCGACCACCCACGACCCGGCGACTCCGTACAAGGCCGGGGTGGACCTGGCCAACGAGTTGCGCAGCTCCCTGCTCACCTTCGACGGCACCCAGCACACCGTGGTGTTCCAGGGCGACAGTTGCATCGACAACTACGTGACCGCCTATCTGGTGGGCGGCTCGACGCCGCCCAGCGGCGCGAAGTGCTGAGCCCGGTGACGGTGGGACCCCCGGAGTGCGACGAGGTGGCGGCGGCTCCCACCTGCCGGGGGGCCGGCAATCAGGCTGCGCGCGTTACCTTCTGACGCCGCACCGACAACGCGGGCTCGAGACCAAGGCGTAACCGTTTCGCGCTGCCACGGGTATGCGGGGCTGCAACGATGACTGCCATGCCGCGCCTGAGACCGTTGAGTTCGGCGCTGTTGTCGTTGGGGTTGCTGGTCGGTGGGCAGGTGCCGCAGGCCGTCGCGACCCCGGAAGCGGGCGCGGGCCAGACACCGGGACCGACTCCGCCCGCGGCCGCAGCGTTGCAGAGTTGGGGTGACTGCGGCCAATTCCTCACCGACCCCGGCGGCATCCCCGCCGGCGCGCAATGCTCGACCGTGTCCGTCCCGGTCGACTACGACAACCCGGGCGGGGCGCAGGCCAAGCTGGCGGTGATCCGCGTCCGCGCGACCGGCCGCCGGCTCGGCTCGCTGCTGATCAACCCGGGTGGCCCCGGGGCGTCCGCGGTCGACATGGTGGCCGGGATGTCGTCGGACATGGAGAACACCGACATCCGGCGCAACTTCGATCTGGTCGGCTTCGACCCGCGCGGGGTGGGTCACTCGACCCCCTCGCTGCGGTGCCGCACGGACGCCGAGTTCGACGCCTACCGGCGCGAGCCGATGGTCGATTACAGCCCCGCCGGTGTGGCGCACATCGAGTCGCTCTACCGGCAGCTGGCCCAGCAATGCGTCAACCGGATGGGCACCCCCTTCCTGGCCAACGTCGGCACCGCGTCCGCCGCGCGGGACATGGACGCCGTGCGCGCGGCGCTGGGCGAGAACCAGATCAACTACCTCGGCTACAGCTACGGCACCGAGCTGGGGACGGTTTACCTCGAGCACTTCGGCAACCACGTCCGCACGATGGTGCTCGACGGCGCCATCGACCCGACGGTCGACCCCGTGCGCGAGAACATCGAGCAGATGGCGGGATTTCAGACCGCCTTCAACGACTACGCCGCCGACTGCGCCCGCTCACCGGGCTGCCCGCTGGGCACCAATCCCGCGCAGTTCGTCGCCCGCTATCACGCCCTGGTCGATCCGCTGGTCACCCGGCCCGGCCGGACCTCGGATCCGCGTGGCCTGAGCTACGCCGACGCGACGACCGGCACCATCAACGCGCTTTACACTCCGCAACATTGGAAATACCTGACCAGCGGTCTGCTCGGGCTGCAGCGCGGCACCGACGCCGGCGACCTGCTGGCGCTGGCCGACGACTACGACGGCCGCGACCGCAACGGCCACTACGACAACGACCAGGACGCCTTCAACGCGATCCGCTGCGTGGACGCGCCGACCCCGACGGACTCGGCCAGCTGGGTCGCCGCCGACCAGCGGATCCGCCAGGCCGCGCCGTTCCTGAGCTACGGGCCGTTCACCGGCAGCGCCCCCCGCGACCTGTGCGCGCTGTGGCCGGTGCCGCCGACGTCGGCGCCGCACACCGCGCAGGCCGCGGCGCCGGGCAAGGTCGTCGTCGTCTCCACCACGCACGACCCGGCCACCCCCTACCAGTCGGGGGTGAACCTGGCCCGCCAGCTCGGCGGCCCGTTGATCACCTACGACGGGACGCAGCACACGGCGGTGTTCAACGGCAACCAGTGCGTGGACACCGCGGTGGTGCGCTACCTGGTCCTCGGCGCGCTGCCGCCCGCGGGCTACCGATGCCGGTCCTAACCGCTTTGACCACCTTGTTTGCAATGTTCGCAACGGTTGTGAACCGGCTTCGGTAACACAGAATTAACACCGATTGCATACTGTTCGGGTTATGGATCGACAGAAGGAATTCGTCCTGCGCACGCTGGAGGAACGGGACATCCGCTTCGTACGGCTCTGGTTCACAGATGTGCTCGGTTTCCTCAAGTCGGTCGCGATCGCCCCCGCCGAACTCGAAGGCGCGTTCGAGGAGGGCATCGGCTTCGACGGGTCCTCGATCGAGGGCTTCGCGCGGGTCTCGGAGTCCGACACGGTGGCCAATCCCGACCCCTCGACCTTCCAGGTGCTGCCGTGGGCCACCGGCTCCGGCCACCACCACTCGGCGCGGATGTTCTGCGACATCACCATGCCGGACGGCTCGCCGTCGTGGGCCGACCCGCGCCATGTGCTGCGTCGCCAGCTGCAGAAGGCTAACGACCTCGGATTCTCCTGCTACGTGCATCCCGAAATCGAATTCTTCCTGCTCAAGCCCGGGCCCGACGGCGGCGCCGAGCCGGTGCCCGTCGACAGCGCCGGCTATTTCGACCAGGCGGTGCACGACTCGGCGTCGAACTTCCGCCGCCACGCGATCGAAGCCCTGGAGTTCATGGGCATCTCGGTGGAGTTCAGCCACCACGAGGGCGCGCCCGGCCAGCAGGAGATCGACCTGCGATTCGCCGACGCGCTGTCGATGGCCGACAACGTGATGACGTTCCGCTACGTCATCAAGGAGGTCGCGATCGAGAACGGTGCCCGGGCGTCGTTCATGCCCAAGCCGTTCGGCCAGCACCCCGGCTCGGCCATGCACACGCACATGAGCCTGTTCGAGGGTGACGTCAACGCCTTCCACAGCGCCGACGACCCGCTGCAGCTGTCGGACGTGGGCAAGTCCTTCATCGCCGGGATCCTCGAGCACGCCTCCGAGATCAGCGCCGTCACCAACCAGTGGGTCAACTCCTACAAGCGCCTGGTGGTCGGCGGGGAGGCGCCCACCGCCGCCTCGTGGGGTGCGGCCAACCGGTCCGCGCTGGTGCGGGTGCCGATGTACACGCCCCACAAGACGTCGTCGCGGCGCATCGAGGTGCGCAGCCCCGACTCGGCGTGCAACCCGTATCTGGCCTTTGCCGTGCTGCTGGCCGCCGGGCTGCGCGGGGTGGAGAAGGGCTACGTGCTGGGGCCGCAGGCCGAGGACAACGTCTGGGACCTCACCCCCGAGGAGCGCCTGGCGATGGGCTACCGCGAACTGCCGACCAGTCTCGACAGCGCGCTGAAGGCGATGGAGGCCTCCGAGCTGGTCGCCGAGACGTTGGGGGAGCACGTTTTCGACTTCTTCCTGCGCAACAAGCGCACCGAGTGGGCGAACTACCGCAGCCACGTCACGCCCTACGAGCTGAGCACCTACCTGTCGCTGTAACCGACACCGCTCGACGCCTGGTCCGGACGATCGGCGGGTTGCGCTACGGTCGTGGTCGTGACCAGACCCGCGACGCAGCGCCCACGTTTGCCCAGCGTCGGCCGGCTCGGTCTGGTCGACCCCCCCGCGGGCGAACGCCTTTCCCAGCTGGGCTGGTCCGGCCGTGACGACCAGGCGCACGTCGACCTGCTGTGGTCCTTGTCGCGCGCACCCGATCCAGACGCCGCGCTGCGGGCCCTGGTGCGGCTGTCGGAGAATCCCGACACCAAGTGGGACGAGCTCAACGCGGCCCTGCTGACCGAACGCCCGTTGCGCGGGCGGCTGTTCAGCGTCCTCGGGTCGTCGCTGGCGCTGGGCGATCACCTGGTCGCCAACCCGCAGTCCTGGAAGCTGTTGCGCGGCAAGCTCACTCTGCCTTCGCGGGACGAACTGCGTTCGGTGTTCACCGACTGTGTCGAGCAGTCGCTGGCCGGACCGGGCTCGGCGCTGACGCGGCTGCGGGTGCTCTACCGCGACCAGCTCCTTGTCCTGGCCGCGCTCGATTTGGCCGCGACGGTCGAGGACGAGCCGGTGCTGCCGTTCACCGTGGTCGGCGCCCACCTGTCGGACCTGGCGGACGCGGCGCTGGGTGCCGCGCTGCGGGTGGCCGAGGTCAGCGTATGCGGCGACCGGACTCCGCCCCGCCTGGCGGTCATCGCGATGGGCAAATGCGGTGCCCGCGAACTGAATTACGTCAGCGACGTCGACGTCATCTTCGTGGCGGAGAACGCCGACGCGCTGAGCGCCCGCGTCGCCGGGGAGATGATGCAGGTGGCTTCGGCCGCGTTCTTCGAGGTCGATGCGGGCCTTCGGCCGGAGGGGCGCAGCGGCGAGCTGGTCCGCACGGTCGAGTCGCACGTCGCCTACTACCAGCGCTGGGCCAAGACGTGGGAGTTCCAGGCGTTGCTCAAGGCCCGGGTGGCGGTCGGCGACGCCGAGCTCGGCCAGCGCTACCTCGCGGCGTTGATGCCGATGGTGTGGATCGCCTGCGAACGCGAGGATTTCGTGGTCGAGGTCCAGGCGATGCGCCGGCGGGTCGAGCAGCTGGTGCCCGCCGACGTCCGCGCCCGCGAAATCAAGCTCGGCAGTGGGGGATTGCGCGACGTGGAGTTCGCCGTGCAGCTGCTGCAGCTGGTGCACGGCCGCAGCGACGAGTCGCTGCACGTGGCGTCGACGGTCGACGCGCTGGCGGCGCTGGGCGCCGGCGGCTACGTCGGCCGCGAGGACACCGCCAACCTGACCGCCTCCTATGAGTTCCTGCGGCTGCTCGAGCACCGGCTGCAGCTGCAGCGCCTCAAGCGAACCCATCTGCTGCCGGAGGCCGACGACGAGGAGGCGGTGCGCTGGCTGGCGCGCGCGGCCCACATCCGCCCGGACGGCCGGCACGACGCCGCCGGGGTGCTGCGCCGCGAGCTCAAGCACCAGAACGTGCGGGTGTCGCAGCTGCACGCCAAGCTCTTCTACCAGCCGCTGCTGGAGTCGATCGGCCCCACCGGCCTGGAGATCCGGCACGGCATGACGCCCGGGGCCGCCGAGCGGCAGCTGGCCGCGCTGGGCTACGAGGGGCCGCAGACCGCGCTCAAGCACATGTCGGCGCTGGTCAACCAGAGCGGCAGGCGCGGGCGCGTGCAGTCGGTGCTGCTGCCGCGTCTGCTGAACTGGATGTCGTATGCGCCGGACCCCGACGGCGGGCTGCTGGCCTACCGGCGGCTGTCCGAGGCGCTGGCGGGGGAGAGCTGGTATCTGGCCACGCTGCGCGACAAGCCCGCGGTGGCCAAGCGACTCATGCACGTACTCGGGACGTCGGCGTACGTGCCGGACCTGCTGATGCGCGCGCCGCGGGTGATACAGAGCTACGGCGACGGCCCGGCCGGTCCCAAGCTGCTCGAAACCGAACCCGGCGCCGTGGCGCGCGCGCTGGTCACGTCGGCGAGCCGCTATCAGGACCCGGTACGCGCCATCGCCGCTGCGCGCGCGTTGCGCCGCCGCGAGCTGGCCCGCATCGGCTCGGCCGACCTGCTCGGCATGCTCTACGTCACCGACGTGTGCAAGGCGCTGACGTCGGTGTGGGTGGCCGTGCTGCAGGCCGCGCTCGAGGCGATGATCCGGGTCAACCTGCCCGACGATGGCACCTCGAAGGGCAAGGCGCCTGCGGCCATCGCGGTGATCGGCATGGGCCGGCTGGGCGGCGCCGAGCTGGGCTACGGCTCGGACGCCGACGTCCTGTTCGTGTGCGAGCCGAACCCCGGCGTCGAGGATTCCGTGGCCATCCGCTGGTCGACCACCGTCGCCGAGCAGGTGCGCACGCTGCTGGGTACCCCGAGCGTCGATCCGCCGCTGGAGGTCGACGCCAACCTGCGGCCCGAGGGCCGCAACGGTCCGCTGGTCCGCACGCTGGGCGCGTACGCCGCCTACTACGCGCAGTGGGCGCAGCCGTGGGAGGTGCAGGCACTGCTGCGCGCGCACGCGGTCGCCGGCGACGCGGACCTGGGCGAGCGGTTCATGCTGATGGCCGACAAGACGCGCTACCCGCCCGACGGCATCTCGGCCGACACCGTGCGCGAGATCCGCCGCATGAAGGCTCGCGTCGAGTCGGAGCGACTGCCGCGCGGCGCCGACCCCAACACTCACACCAAGCTGGGACGCGGGGGACTGGCCGACGTCGAATGGACCGTGCAGCTGCTGCAGCTGCGGCACGCGCACGAGATCCCGGCGCTGCACAACACGTCGACCCTGGAGTCGCTGGACGCGATCGCCGCGGCGGGACTGGCCGCCGACGACGAGGTGGAGCTGTTGCGCCACGCGTGGCTGACCGCGACGCGGGCCCGCAACGCGCTGGTGCTGGTCCGCGGCAAAGCCACCGACCAGCTGCCGGGCCCGGGCCGCCAGCTCAACGCCGTCGCGGTGGCGGCGGGTTGGCACAGCGACGACGGCAGCGAGTTCCTGGACAACTATCTGCGGGTGACGCGGCGAGCGAAAGCGGTGGTGCGCAAGGTGTTCGGAAGTTGAGTCACGAGGCTCGCGGGTTGAACGCCATGTTCGAGGTGCTCAGCGCGGCCGAGGCCGACCGGGTGACGGCTCTGTACGCTCCACTGGCCGACGCCGTCCGGGAACTCGTCGATGCCACCATCCGCACCGAGGTGGACGACGAGGTCGTCGCCGAAGCCCGGTCCGCGATCGAGGCGGTCACCCGGTCGTTGCGGCAACGCACCCGGCCGGTCGGCGTCAGCTACCGCGTCGACGGGCGGGCGTTGCCGCTGGGCAACGCCGCGGTGGGCGTCTGCAACCCGATCGCCCCGCCGGTCGTCGTCCACCACGAGGGCGGCGGCCGCTGCCGGAGCGAGTTCGTGCTGGGCGCCCCGTACGAGGGGCCACCCGGCCTGGTGCACGGCGGCGTCAGCGCGCTGGTGCTCGACCACATGCTCGGCGAGGCGGCCAGCGAAGGGCTGGCCAAGCCGCGTTTCACCGGGACCATCACGGTGAAGTACCTGCGCGGCACGCCGCTGGGCCCGCTGCGCTGCGACGCCTGGATCGAGCGCAAGCAGGGCGTGAAAGTCTTTGCCCGCGGCACCATCTCGGACTCCGCCGGCGTCACCGTCGAAGCGGACGGAGTGTTCATCGAGCCGGCGTGGGCGCGGGAAGCGCAATGAGGTTCTACGTCAGCACCGCATTCCTGAACACGCGCGAGACCATCGAAATCGCCCGGGCCGCAGACGAGCTCGGCTACGACGGCGTCGGTATACCGGACCACGTGGTGAACCTGGAGACCCTGGACACGCCGTACCCGTACACCAAAGACGGTCAGCGTCGTTGGCAGCCGTTCACCGACTGGCCCGACCCGTGGGTGCTGGTCGGCGCGATGGCTCAGGTCACGTCGAGGCTGCGCTTCGTCACCACCGTCTACATTCCCGGCATGCGCAACCCGTACTCGACGGCGAAAGCCATTGGCACGGCGGCGGTTCTGGCGTCGGGCCGGGTGGAGCTGGGCATCGGCGTGGGCTGGTGCCGCGAGGAATTCGCGCTGATGGGGGAGCGCTTCGACGCCCGCGGAAGGCGAACCGACGAGATCGTCGCGCTGATGAAGGCGTTGTGGCAGCCGGGCTGGACGGAATTCGAAGGCGAGTTCTACCGGGCCCCGCGCCTGGAGATGCAGCCGACGCCGCCGCCGATACCGGTGTACGTCGGCGGCCTCAGCGACGCCGCGCTGCGCCGCGCCGCCCGCAACGACGGCTGGATCGGTGACCTGATCACGACCGACCGCGCGATCGAGGCCGTCGGCCGCTTGCGGGAGCTGCGGGCCGAAAATGGCTTGTCCTTCGACGATTTCACCGTTTTGACGCCCTTGACCGACGCGTTCACCGCCGCGGATTATCGCCGTGCCGCCGACGCCGGCATCTCGGGCATCATCACCATGCCGTGGTTGTTCTATTCAGGGTCCGACGCCTCGCTGGCCGACAAGATCGACGGCATGCGACGGTTCCGCAAAGACCTGGGGCTCGATGACTGAGGCGGATCTCGCTGCCTCCTGTGCTTGCCGAATCGGCTTCAGCGCAGCCGGATGACCAACTTGCCGACGTGCTTGCCGTCGCGCAGCCGCTCGAACGCGGAGTTGGCCTGTGCGAAGTCGAACACGTCGTCGATGACCGGGACGAGGCCCGTGGTGGCCACGGCGCGGACGAGATCCTCCAGGTCGGCCCGGTCGCCTACGGTGATGCTGCGCGTCGTCGCGCCGCTGCCCTTCAGGAGGAAATAGTCGACGCCCGGGTTGTCTTGGCTGAGGAAGCCGATCAGCGTCACCTCCTTGTTCACGCCGACCGCCCGCAGTGACTGCTCGATGGTGGCCGGGCCGCCGACTTCGACGACGCGGTCGACGCCTCGACCTCCCGTCGCCTCGCGCACCTGGTCGCCCCAGTTCGGGTTGCTGCGGTAGTTGATGACCTCGTCGGCGCCCAGGGCCCGCAGCTTCTCCGCCTTCCGCGGGCTGGAGGTCGTCGCGATGACGCGGGCGCCGAACACCTTTGCCAGCTGCAGCGCGAAGATCGACACCCCGCCCGAACCGAGGGTCAGCACCGTCTGGCCCGCCCGGACCGGTGTGGGTCCACCCAGCGCATTCCACGCGGTGACCCCGGCGCACGGCAGGGTCGACGCCTGCTCGTCGGAGATCGCCGCGGGTATGCCGACGACCGCCTCCTGCGACACCACCTTGTATTCGGCGAGCCACCCGTCCTGCCCGCTGCCGTAGCTGTCGGAGTTCGCGGTGGCCGGCATCGGGCCGCCGAACCACCGGGGGTGGAAGGCGCTGACGACCCGGTCGCCCGGCCGGAAGGTTTGAACGCCCTCACCGACCTCGACGACTTCGGCCGCGGCGTCGCTGCACGGCACCAGACCCTTCCTGGCCTCGCGCACATAGCGGCCCAGCGGGATGGCGATGTCCCGGTAGTTCAGCGAGACGGCCTTGATGGCGAGCAGTAGCTCTCCACGCTGCGGTGACGGGACCGGCTCGTCGTGCAGTCGTAACCCGTCGAGCCCATCGTCGCCATCGAACCGGTAGACGTGCATGATCGAGATCCTTTCTGTCGGTGCGAATGCGGCAGAGGCTCTTACGCTGGTTCGGTCGATCGCGCGGGTACCTCGAGCACCCTCTCGATGGCGTTGGGTATGTTCTCGACGGCGTTGGGGCCGCCGAGGGCCAACCGCATGAGATAGCCGGGCAGCACGCACAACAACAGGTCGGCCAGGGCGGTCGGGTCGAGCCGGCCGTCGTCTTGGCGGTGCGCGCCGGCGCTCAGCTTGGCGAAGGCGGTGGCGATGGCGTTGCGCAGGTGCGCGGCCAGCGTCGGGTTGCGCAGGGCTTCCGACCAGACCAGCAGGGCGATCGCGGCGAATCCGTCCTCGCCATGGCGCAGGGTGACGAAGTCGATCGCGGCCGCAATGGCTGCCTGCGGGCTCGCGCCGTCGTCGATGGACCTGCCGATGACGGCGACGACCTGCTCGAGGTTGTCGGCGGCGATCGCCTCGATGACCGCGTCCTTGCTGGGGAAGTAGCGATACACCGCGCCGGAGGACATTCCCGCCTCCGCGACCAGGTCGTGCATCGAGGCGGCGTGAAATCCGTTGCGGATGAAGCAGCGCCGCGCGGCCGCCATGATGTGCGCGCGCCGTTGCGCGCGGTATTCGGGCGTGACTTTCGGCATGTGCGCCACCCTAGCATAAAAAACACGAACGTTCGCGTTTGACATCCGAACCGGGCGGGCGCATCATAAAAACGTGGACGTTCGTTCGCGGATCCGATCCCTCGACGTAGCGGAGGAGATGAACAAGAGATGACCGAAACCACCGACTTCGGCACCTTCGGCCGGTTCGTGGAAACGCCGGTCGACCAGATGAACCCCGACATGAAGCGGGCCTACGAGTTCACCCGCGGGTTGCGGGGGCTGGTGCCCGGCCCGCACAAGATCTGGCTGGCCAACCCGACCCTGTCGACCACCATCGTGCCGACCGGTGCCTATTTCCAGCAACACTCCACCCTGACCAAGGCCGAGATCGAAATCACCACCGTCCTGGTCACCGCGCAATGGCGCAGCGCGTATGCCACTTACGAGCACGAAATCATCGCCGAGCGCGACGGCCACCTCGACCCGCGGCGGGTCGAAGCGCTGATCGCGGGTTTGCCGGTGTCGTTCGACGACCCGCGAGAGCAGGTGGTCTACGAGTTGGCGTCCGCGTTGGTCACCGCGCGGGTGGTGCCGACGGGCCTCTACCGGCGCGCCCGGGACCTGCTGGGCGATGCGGGCATCGTCGACGTTGCGGTGCTGCTGGGCTGGTTCACCATGGTGTGCATGACGCTGGGCGCCTTCGACGTGCCCGCCAACGCCGAGGGGCTGGACCAGTGAACGGCCCCGCCCACGGCCCGGGCGGCCGCCTGGACTTGGCCGATCGGGCCGAGCTCGACGACCCCGCGCGGCAGTTGTTCGACGACATCACGGCCACCGCGGTGGCATGGGCCCGGCGCAGCGGATTCGCGGCGGCCACCGCCGACGGGCGCCTGATCGGGCCGTTCAATCCCAGCCTGCTCAACCCGGGGCTCTCGGCCGCCTTTCTGAACCTGCAGGCCGCCGAAGAGCAGTACACGTCCCTGGACGAGCGCACCCGGCAGGTGGTGATCCTCACCGTCGGTTCGGTGTGGCGGGCCCCCTACGAGCTCTACGCCCACTCCGCCGTCGCCAGGCGCGCGGGACTGCCGGAGTCGGTGATCGCCGAGCTGGTCGCCGGCGGGCAGCCCGCCGCACTCACCGACGACGAAAGGACCGCCCACCGCCTGGCCCGCGAACTGTCCACCGGACACGGCGTCGCCGACGCCTTGTATCACGAAGCGACGCAACGATTCGGCGCCGCAGGGGTTTTCGACATCGCCGTGCTGACCGGGATCTATCACACCGTCTGCGCGATTCTCAACGCCTTCGCGATTCCCGCGCCCGACCACCAATGACTATCGAGGACCAACGAGGACCAACGAGGACCATCATGTCTCTTCCGCCTTTGCCCACCGTGACTCTCACCCCCGTCGCCTACTTTCCGCAGAAGTACTTCCTGGAGAACCTCGCCGTGCGCGCCGACGGCTCGCTGCTGATCACCGCCGTCCTGCAGCGCGAACTGTGGTGGGTGCCGAAGCCCCGGCCGGGCGAGCTCGTCGACCCGGTCCTGCTGCACACCTTCGATCATCTGGTCACCGGGATCGTCGAGGTCGCACCCGAGGTATTTGTCGTGAACCTGACCCTGGCCTACACGACCGGTGAATCCTGCCTGGCGAGAGTCGATCTCACCGACTGGGCGCCCGGGCGGCCCGTGCGGCCCGAGATCATCTACACGTTCGACGAGCGGGCCCGCGGACTCAACGGTAGCTGCCTGCTCGCCCCCGGGGTGCTGGCGGTCGCCGACTGCTTCGCCGGGCTGATCTGGCGCGTCGACCTCGACGAGCACGCTCGGCATGCCTCCGCTCAGGTGTGGCTCGCCCACGACACGATGGCCTTCGACCCCGACAGCGGTGTGCCGCCGCCCCCGCAGCCCGGTGTCAACGGCGTGCGCTACGGCCCGCACACCGGCTACCTGTACTACACCTCGACCGCGCAAAAGGTGTTCATGCGCGTCGCGGTCGACCCGTCGACGCTAAATCCCGCTGGGCCTGCGGAATTCGTGGCCGCGGTCGACAACGCGGATGACTTCTGCCTCGACGAGCACGCGGGGTTCGCCTACGTCACCAGGCACCGCGCCAACACGATCGACCGGGTGCCGCTGCAGCCGCGGCACGGCAGCGAGGTCCGCCACATCGCCGGTGACCCGTTCGACGACGTTCTGGTGGGGCCGTCGAGTGCCGCCTGGGCGGACGGCGAAGGCGGGAGGGTCGCTTATGTCACCACCGACGGCGGCACCACCGCCCCTCCCGACGGAGTAGTGCGGCGCGCCGCCGTGTTGCGCGTCGAACTGGACGTCGAACCGGGCTCGGCCGCGGCCGCACCGGCGACCGGGGCGCCCGCGTGAGCCGGCACACCGTCACCACGGCGCAGGCGTCGATCGACACCCGCGTCGACGGGGACGGGCCCGCCGTCGTCATCATCCCGTCCTACGGACGTGGCGCCGGCAGCGACTTCGACACGGTGACCGCGAGGCTCGTCGCCGCAGGCTATCGGGTGCTGCGCCCAGAGCCGCGCGGCGTCGCGGGTTCCTGCGGCCCGATGAGCGGTGTCACCTTCGCCGACATGGCCGGCGATATCGCGCGGGTGATCGACGACCTGGCCGACGGGCCCGCGGTCATCCTCGGGCACGCGTTCGGCAACTTCGTCGGCCGCGCCACCGCCGTGCACCACCCCGACAAGGTGGCCGCGGTGATCCTGGCTGCCGCGTCCGGGAGAACCGTTGACCCGCAAGTCAATACAGCACCCCTGCGCGCCGGTGACCTTACGCTGCCGGACACCGACCGACTGGCCGCGCTGCGGCTGGCCTTCTTCGCGCCCGGCCACGACGCCACGATCTGGCTGACCGGCTGGTATCCGGAAACCCTGGCGATGCAAGTGGACTGCGTGCGCCGCACCGACGTCGCGCGCTACTGGGGCGCCGGAAACGCCCCGGTGTTCGAGATCATCGCGGCCCTCGACCCCTTTCACAAGCGCGACGAATGGGGGGACCTGCGTGCCCGCTACGGCGACCGCGTCACCACCACGGTGATCGACGACGCCGCCCACGCCCTGTTCCCCGAACAACCCGATGCCGTCGCCACCGCGATCCTCGACTACCTGCAGACCGGGGGCCACGGCCCCGGTCGCTGAGACTGTCAGACGCGCTCGGCGCGCATGTTCATGTCGATCGTGCCCTGACACGCGCCGCTCAATATCTCGGTGTGCATGGTGCCCGAGAGCGATCCGTCGGGTTGAGGTGTGTAGCGCACGTCGGCCCGGGCCGGATTCCACTGAATCGTGGTGTCGGGCATCATGCAGTCCCACTGAAAATCGCTGACCTGGGTCCACGACGACCCGTCCCAGGTGAACTGAATCGGTTGCTTGACCGTCGGGTTGCTCGGCGGCGGGCCGCCGACGATCGTGGCGGTACAGGTTCCGCCCGCACAGCTCGAGCGGAACGTGTAGGTGTCGGTGTGCTGCTCCTCGGGGTCGCCGGCGGCGATGCTCGTCCCGGATTTCGGGCCGACCATGAACGTGATCGCGTACTGGCCGTTCCACGACGGGGACTCCGCCGCGGCGGTCACCGGAAGCGACGGGACGATCGCCAGCGGCACGACGCACGAACCGACGACACTGCTCAGACGTTTCGGGGACACCGGCTTCTCCTGTGGGGCCGCACCCCAGACATTCTGGTCGGCCGCCCCTCGGCGAACAAGCGTCCGGCGGTTCCGGAGTGGTCAGCCGGCCATCCCGCCTTCGAGGTGATCCGTCGTCGCACCGTCGTCGCGTCGCCCGTGCGTTGCGCCGCCCCGGCGGCCGTTCCTGCGGTGCAGCTCACCTCGCGGATTATTGCGACGTCGGCCGGGGTAATAACTTCGGATCGACCGGAGTGGGGGCCGGGGTCGGGTGATGTCATGCCGGGCCAGGAGCGGGTGCGCTTCGGTTGGGGGGAACGTTGGAGTGGGAGGCTGAGCAACGCCGCGTCAGGGCGCAGGTAGAAGCGGGCCGGGAACGCCTGGCCCAACTTCGCCGCCGCCACGAGGATTTGGTTGCCCGATCGATCGGTGAGCAGCAATTGCAACGCGCCCGCGAGCACCTGCGCCAGGCGGCTCGGCGTGCGGTCGCGGCGCAGCTGGCGGCCGCTGACGAGCTCGAGCGATTCGCCGACCTGCACGACGCGGCCGCACGGGCTCACGAGGTCGCCGGGGCGGACTTCGTCGACGATCTGCTGCTCATTGCGCACGTGCACGTGGCCGAGATGCACCGCTCGGCCGCGCGCGCCAAACGCGCCCTGGCACGCGAATGCCGCGACCAGGCGCAGCAGTGCTCCTGGGAGCTCTGATCCCGGCGCCGGAAACGTCGAGACGCCATTGTGTTTTGACGTCGCCGCGGTCCGAGAACGAGGCAAACCTTCGCGCGCGTCGTTCAGGTCCGTGCCGCAGAACCCCGGGCGCTGCCACGGTCACGGCGCCGTATTCCGGCCAGCACGTCGTCGGCTGCGCGGAACCGGAGGTGGCGGACCCGCCCGGCCTCGACCGTGAAGTCGAAGGCGACCTTGACCTGTCCGCGGTGGATCCAGGCGGCGCCCGGGCGATCGCCGACGAAGACGGCAAAGGCAGCTGCCGCAGCGCCATTGAAGAACCTGGCCACCTCGTCGGCGCCTGCCAAGCGAGCCGGCGTGCCGAGCGCGATCGCGGCTTCATCGGCGGTGACCACCACGTCCGGAGCCAGCAATTGGAGCAGCCGTGAGAAGTCACCCTCGCGGGCCGCGGCCATGAAGGCGTCCACGATCTCCCAGTCGGCCAGGGCATCGTCACGCACCGGCGCGCGCACCTTGGCCCGAGCCCGAGAGGCCAGCTTGCGCGCCGCGACCGATGTCGTGTCGAGCATCGATGCGATCGACTCGAAGCCGACACCGAAGCTGTCGTGCAGAACAAAGGCCACGCGCTCGGCGGGCGTGAGCCGGTCGAGCACCACCTGCAGCGCGATGCCGACGGTGTCGGCCAGCACGACGTCGTCGGCGGGATCGGGTGCCCTCGCTTCGAGCTCTATCGACTCGGTCGGCACCGGGGCACGCGCCCGCAGCCGGTCGAGGCACAGCCGCGAGGTCGCCGTGGTGAGCCAGCCCGCCAGATTGCTGATCGGCTCCTCGGTGGCCTGAAGCCGCAACCAGGCCTGCTGCACGATGTCCTGTGCCGCGTCGGCATCTCCCAGGATGTGCGCGGCGATGCGCTGCAGGCGAGGACGCTCGGTCTCGAAGCCCTCGCCGAGCTGCTCGTCGCTCACCATCGCGGTCACACTTTCGTCGTCGGATGCGTCACCATCCTGACGCACCCGGATCGCCCGGTGTGACCGTAGGAGGATCCCCGTTGAAGACCATGACCTGCCAGGACCTAGGTGGCCCGTGCGACTTCGCACACCGCGGTGAGAGCGCCGACGAGATCATCAAGGCACAGGACCGGCACCTCAAAGAACTCGTCAAGACCGGCGATGACGCCCACGTCCCCGCCCGAGACGACATGAAGGGCCGCTGGCGCCACCCCATGAAGTCGATGAGCTGGTACAACGACGTCAAGAAGCGGTTCGCCGAGCTGCCGGAGACGTGAGGTTGAGGTTCCGGAAGGCGGCGTCGTGACCGCATCCGGCATCGTCGGAATTCATCAAGTCGGGTCGAAGGGAGCACACATGGCGTCCGAGAAGCACGCTGCCGACAGCGATGACCCGTCTGCTCTGATCGATCGCCGCATTGCCGAATTGGCCGACTGGCGAGGTGATCTGCTGGCTACCGTCCGCGAAGTGATCCTGACGACACTGCCCGACGTGGTGGAACAGTGGAAATGGCGTGGTGTGCCCACGTGGTATCAGGACGGGATCATCTGCACCGGGGAAACCTACCGGGACAAGGTCAAGATCACCTTTGCCAAGGGCGCCTCGCTGCCCGACCCGACCGGACTGTTCAACTCGAGCCTGGACGGCAACACACGGCGTGCCATCGACCTCATGGAAGGCGACACCCTGGACGTGAAGGCCTTCGCCGACCTCGTCCGCGCAGCCGCCGAACTCAACAGACAGTGACTCGGCGGGGGATGTACCGGGCGCCGGTGACCAGCAGCTGTCGATGCCGAGACACTCGCCGCGAAGGCGCGGGTCAAACCATCTTCGTTGGTCGCACGCGCGAACTCGCCTACGCGTCCCAGGACGTCCCTAGACGTCCTAGACGTCCCTAGACGTCGTAGTAGAGCGCGAACTCGTACGGGTGCGGCCGGATCTGCACCGGCAGGATCTCGTTCTCGCGCTTGAAGCTGATCCACGTCTCGATCAGGTCAGGCGTGAAAACGCCGCCCTCGGTGAGGTATTCGTGGTCCTCTTCCAGCCGGTCGATCACCGCGGACAGCTGGGTCGGCGCCTGCGGGATGTTGGCGGCCTCCTCGGGCGGCAGCTCGTAGAGGTCCTTGTCGACCGGGGCCTGCGGCTCGATCTTGTTCTTGATGCCGTCGAGGCCGGCCATCAGCATCGCCGAGAACGCCAGGTACGGGTTGCCCGACGAGTCGGGGCAGCGGAACTCCAGCCGCTTGGCCTTCGGGTTGGTGCCGGTGATCGGGATGCGGACACACGCCGAGCGGTTGCGCTGGCTGTAGACCAGGTTGATCGGCGCCTCGAAGCCGGGCACCAACCGCTTGTAGGAGTTGACCGTCGGGTTGGTGAAGGCCAGCAGCGACGGCGCGTGGTGCAGCAGGCCGCCGATGTAGTGCCGCGCGGTGTCCGACAGGCCGGCGTAGCCCGTCTCGTCGTACATGAGCGGGTTGCCGTCCTTCCACAGCGACTGGTGGGTGTGCATCCCGGAGCCGTTGTCGCCGAACAGCGGCTTGGGCATGAAGGTGACGGTCTTGCCGTTCTGCCACGCGGTGTTCTTGACGATGTACTTGTACAGCTGCATGTCGTCGGCCGCGTGCAGCAGCGTGTTGAACTTGTAGTTGATCTCGGCCTGTCCGCCGGTGCCCACCTCGTGGTGGCCCTTTTCCAGGCTGAAGCCGGCCTTGATCAGGTTCGCCAGCATCTCGGCGCGCAGGTCGACGTAATGGTCCACAGGCGCGACGGGGAAGTAGCCCCCCTTGGGGCGGACCTTGTAACCGCGGTTGGGGCTGCCGTCGAGCTCGTTGGGCGAGCCGGTGTTCCACCAACCGGAGATTGCGTCGATCTCGTAGAAGGAACCGTTGGTGCGCGAGTCGAAGCTGACCGAGTCGAAGATGTAGAACTCGGCCTCGGCGCCGAAGTAGGCGGTGTCGGCGACCCCGGTGCTCTTCAGGTAGTTCTCGGCCTTGCGGGCGATGTTGCGCGGGTCGCGCGAGTACGGCTCGAGGGTGAACGGATCGTGCACGAAGAAGTTGAGGTTGAGCGTCTTGTGTTCGGTGAACAGGTCGATCTGCGCCGTCGCGGGGTCGGGCAGGAGCAGCATGTCGGATTCGTGGATCGACTGGAAGCCGCGAATCGACGAACCGTCGAAGGCCAGCCCGTCGTCGAACACGCTCTGATCGAAGAACGAAACGGGAATTGTGAAGTGCTGCATGATGCCCGGCAAGTCACAGAACCGGACGTCGACAAACTCAACGTTCTCGTCCTTCACGAGTTTGAAGATGTCGTCGGGCGTCGTTTCCGTCACTGAATGCTCCTTTACTCGGTGAGATCCGCGGCCTGACGCTATGGAGCCCATGTTGCCCGCCAGTCAACGCGGTGTTGCGCGCACGTTACGTGACCACGCCGCCCGCAAGGGAACCCGGGTCGGTGTCGGGCTCTATTGTGGGGCCATGGACCGCAAGAGCGTAACCGCTCCGGTGCCCGGGCGTCGATGACGTCCGGTGCACGTTCGGCCTACCCCGGCGAGCGGCTCGGACTGCCGAAGAACGGGCCGGGATCGCTGGCCCCGATGGGCCGCCGGCTGGGCGCGCTGATGGTCGACTGGCTGATCGCCTACGGGCTGGCCGGGCTTGCAATGCGATTCGGGCTGTTCTCCCAGGCGATGCTGGCGACGGCGGTGCTGGCGATCTGGTTTCTGCTCGGCGTGATAGCCGTGCGGCTGTTCGGGTTCACGCCCGGACAGCTGGTGCTGGGTCTGCGGGTGGTGACGCTGGACGGGCGCGGCGCCGTCGGGGTGGTGCGGGCGGCCGTGCGCGGGGTGCTCGTCGGGATGGTCGTGCCGGCGCTGTTCACCGACTTCGACGGCCGCGGCATGCACGATCGCGTGACGGCGACCGCGGTGGTCCGGCGCTGAGCGCCTCAGCTGACTATCGTCGGCGCACCGTGCGCTGCACGCCCCGCATCTTGCCGGCGTTCGGCAGCGGCCCCTTGGGCATCATGGCGGCACCGGCGCGCGACCCCAGGGCGGCCAGCCGCGACTCCAGCGAGTCCAGCTGCTTGGCGGTGATGTTGCTCGGCAGCCGGGTGAGGTGGCGCTCCAGCTTGGCCAGCGGCACCTCGCCCTCGCCGTTGCCGACGACGATGTCGTAGATCGGCACCTCGCCGACCAGGCGCGCGGTGCGCTTCTTCTCCTGCGCCAGTAGCGGTTTGACGCGCGTCGCCGCTCCCTCGCCGACCAGGATCACCCCCGGCCGGCCCAGCACGCGGTGCACCGCGTCGAAGTGACCGGTCGCCGCGACACCGGGAGTGACCCGCCACTTGCCGCGCAGGTTGTCCAGCACCCACGCGGCGGCGCCCGTCTGGCCCTCAGCCTTGCCGTAGATCGACTTCTGGGCGCGGCGGCTGAAGATGATGAAGGTGACCAGGCCGCCCAGCAGCACGCCGAGCGGGATCAGCGTGATCATGGTCAGCCCGCCGGCCCACACGCCGACGGCCACCGCCGCCGCGACGATGAGCACGAAGGCGCCGATCATGTAGGGCAGCAGCCGCTTGTCCTCTTTGCGCTGGATGTTGAACGCCTGCCACAACTGGGCGCGGCGTTCCCGCGCCGCGGCCTTGCGGGCGGCCTGCGCCTCTGCCTTGGCGGCCTTGTTCTCGGCGGCGTTGCGGGGTTTAGCCATAGTCATCAAGGATACGGACGGCCGGGCTGATGCGGCCCGTCACCTAGGCCGTCGACGCGCGGCGCCCGGCAGCCTGCTCGTAGAGCCGTCCCGCCCGGTACGACGACCGCACCAGCGGACCGGCCAGCACGCCCGCGAAGCCGAGTTCCTCGGCGTGCCGTGCGAACCCGACGAACTCCTCGGGCCTCACCCAGCGCTCGACCGGGTGGTGGCGGGCCGACGGACGCAGGTACTGCGTGATGGTCACGATGTCGCAGCCGGCGTCGCGCAGGTCGGCCAGCGCGGTGCGCACCTCGTCGGGGGTCTCGCCCAGGCCGAGGATCAGGTTGCTCTTGGTGACCAGGCCGGCGTCGCGTGCCGCGGTGAGCACCCCGAGGCTGCGGTCGTAGCCGAAGGCCGGCCGGATGCGCTTGAACACGCGGGGAACGGTCTCGACGTTGTGGGCCAGCACCTCCGGTCGCGAGCCGAAGACCTCGGCGAGGCGGCCGGGCTCGCCGTTGAAGTCGGGGACCAGCAGTTCGACGCCGGTCGACGGGTTGAGTTCCTTGATGGCGCGCACCGTCTCGGCGTACAGCCATGCCCCGCCGTCGGGCAGGTCGTCGCGGGCGACGCCGGTGACGGTGGCGTAGCGCAGTCCCATGGTCCGCACGCTGTCGGCGACCCGCCGGGGCTCGTCGCGGTCGAGGGCGGCGGGCTTCCCGGTGTCGATCTGACAGAAGTCGCAGCGGCGGGTGCACTGGTCGCCGCCGATGAGGAAGGTGGCCTCGCGGTCCTCCCAGCATTCGAAGATGTTGGGGCAGCCGGCTTCTTCGCACACCGTGTGCAGGCCCTCCCGGCGGACCAGCCCTTTCAGCTGCGTGTACTCCGGGCCCATCCGCGCCCGCACTTTGATCCACGGCGGCTTGCGCTCGACGGGCGTTTGCGCGTTGCGCACCTCGAGGCGCAGCAACTTGCGTCCTTCGGGTGCGGCGGTCACATCGCCGATGCTACGCGGGCCTGCGGGGCCGGGCCGGGCACGTGCTCGCGGACCGGCAGCACGCCGTCGAGGGCGTCACAGACCGCGACGGCGACCGCCTCCCGAACCTCGGCGACGGCCACGACGCGCCGCAACTCGGCGGACAGCGACGTCACCCCGGCGTCGCTGATGCCGCACGGCACGATGGCGCCGAACGCGGCGAGGTCGCACTCGCAGTTCAGGGCGAAGCCGTGCAGCGTGGTCGCCCGCGACACCCGCACCCCGATGGCCCCGATCTTGCGGTCGGGCCGGCCGGCGCCTGCGGGCACCCACACCCCGGAGCGGCCGTCGATGCGCACCGTGTCCAGGCCCAGCGTGCCGCAGACCGTGATCAGGGCCTCCTCGAGGCGGCGAACGTAGTTGACCACGTCGAGCGGTTCGGCCAGCCCGACGATCGGATACCCGACCAGCTGGCCCGGCCCGTGCCACGTGATCTTGCCGCCGCGGTCGGTGTCGACCACGGGCGTGCCGTCAACCGGTCGTTCGTGCGGTTCGGTGCGCCGCCCCGCGGTGTAGACCGCCGGGTGTTCCAGCAACAGGAGGGTGTCGGCGCCACCCGCGACCCTGGCGTCGGCCAGGTCCCGCTGCACCTGCCAGGCGGTGCAGTAGTCGACCGACCCCAGCTGGCGGACGTCGATCGGCCCGCGGTCGGCGCGAATGGAGCTCACCACCGCGAGGTTACTCAGGTGATCGCCGTCACCGCTTCCCGCGTCGGGATCGGTCCTCTTGTCACCCCGGAAACACCTTCACCACCGCGCGGTGACGTCGGCGAGCTCCTGGATCGGCGTGACCGTCGCCCAGCGCTCGACGATCTTGCCGTCGGCCACCCGCCACAGCACGAAGCCGCGGAACCCCACCCGCTTCCCGGTCCGCGCGTCGGTGCCGGTCCAGACGTTGCGCACCATCACCTTGTCGCCCTCGGCGAGCGACTCGAGGACCTCGACATGCAGGTCGGGGATCGACGCGTGCAGGGCCGCCATCATCGTGCGGTCACCCTCGCGATCGGTCGGCTTTCCGCCCGGGCCGTCGTGGTCGTAGAAGTCGGCCGACATGTTGCGGTCGATCGCGCCCAGGTCCTTGTTGTTCACGAACTCGTTGAAGTGGTCGATCACCAGGCGGCGGTTGGTTTCGGGTTCGCAAGCCCCGGCCGGAGAAGACACGTCAGGCCCGCTTCATGTGACGGATCATTCGCCGGCCGTGCCGCGAAGCAGGGCGAAGGCGAAATCAGTACCCAACCCGCGCCGCAGCGCAAGGTGAATCCAGAGCAGGCCGTAGGGCTCAAGCAGCCTGGCGACGGTCAGGTCGCCGGCGTCGACCGTTTCGAAGCCCAGCTCCGCGACCAGCGGAGTCGCAACCTCCTTGGCGCCGTCGTCACCACAGAGAAACATCACCGGTGTGCCCGGCAACCGGGGATGATTCATCATCGGTGAGCCAATCTGGTTCATGGCCTTGCACACCGGGGCGCCGGGCGCCCACTGGGCAATCTGCTCGGCGGCGGAGGTGGTGTGCCCGACCGTCAGCGCGGTCAGGTCGGGAGTGAGGGGATTGGTGCAATCCATCAGTACGGTGCCGGACAGGTCGCCGCACTCGTGAAGGGCATCCCGGGTGGTGTCCCACGGCGTGCACAACACCACGATGTCGCTGCCGCCGACGGCGGCGGCGCTGGTGGACGCCGGCGCGCCGAGGTCGCCGTACTTGGGATTGTCGGGATTGCGCACGCCGTAGGTGACAGCGTGCCCGCCACTCCATGCACCGCCCAGCGCCCGCCCGACGTTGCCGGCGCCGATGATCGCGATCTTGATTGTCGGCTCCCTTGCGATGGTCTCCACCCGGCGGGATACTGCGCTCGCAGGCCGCGTCCCGTCTCACCTGAGCGTATTGCCGGGTGCAGACGCCGACAAGAACGCACCTTGAGGTGAGGTACTGACCGGGAGGTTAATGTGGACAACGAATCCGGCTGTCCGGTGGAAGCCACGCTCGCGGTGATCGGCGGCAAGTGGAAAGCCGTGCTGATCTTTCACATGATGAGCGGCGGCACCCATCGATTCGCCGAACTCCGGCGCAAGACAACGGGAATCAGCGACCGCGTGCTGTCTCGGCAGCTGCGCGAGCTGGAAGCCGACGGCATCGTGGGTCGTGAGGTGTTTCCGGAAGTGCCTGCGCGCGTTGAGTATTCGCTGACCGAATACGGTAAGTCACTGGGGCCGGTCACCAAGGCCATGTGCGAGTGGGGGAAGCGGCACATGGCGGCCGGCGCCGCCTGACGCTCGCGGCAGCGTGCCGATCTAGTCGTGGTCGCGGCGCGCGGTCGCATAGCCCAGCGCCTCGCCGATGGTGTTGTGGTGGAACTCGAAGCCTGCGCGCTCGAGCGCCGACGGGATGGCCCGTTGCCCGATGAGCAGGCCCTCGTCGGCGAACTCGCCGAGTGCCGCGCGGATCGCGAAGCCGGGCAGCATCCACGGGGTGGGGCGGTTGACCGCCCGGCCGAACGCGGTGGTGAATTCGGCGTTGGTGACGGGCGCGGGCCCGGTCATGTTCACCGGCCCGGTCAGCGACGGGTTGTCGATCGCAAACAGCAGCGCCCGCACCTCGTCCTCGAGGCTGATCCACGACATGTACTGGCGGCCGTTGCCCAGCCGCGCGCCCAGCCCCGCCCAGAACAGCGGCCGCAGCCGGCTCAGCATGCCGCCCGCGGGCGACAGCACCAGGCCGGTGCGCGCCAGCACCACCCGGGCGCCGGCGTACTGGGCGGGCAGCGTCGCCGCCTCCCAGTCCTCGCACAGCTGGGCCAGGAAACCGTCTCCGGCACGGTCGGTTTCGTCGACCACCCGGTGCCGGGTGTTGCCGTAGTAGCCCACGGCGCTGGCGTTGACCAGGGTCGAGACGCCCGCTTCGGCGACGGCGTTGGCCAGCACCTCGGTGGGAGTGATGCGGCTGTCCCGCAGGCTCTGTTTGAAGGCGCCCGACCACCGTCGCTGGCCGACGTTGACGCCGCAGAGGTTGACGACGGCGTCGACGTCCAGCAGGGCGTCGGTGTCGAACTCGCCGCTCTCGGGATTCCAGTGCAACTCGTCGGAGTTCGCCGGTGCCCGGCGCACGATGCGCAGCACCCGGTGGTCGGCGGCGCGCAGCGCGGCGGCCAGCGCGGAGCCGATCAGGCCGGAAGAACCCGCTATCGCGATGACGGCTTTATGACCAGCTCGAGCCACAGTTGTCGAAGCCCCTCTACAGACCGTTAGAGACCGAGGTCGGCCTCGAAAGCTCCCTCTTCGAGCCGGTGTTTGACCGTGGTCAGGAAGCGTCCGGCGTCGGCGCCGTCGATCAGCCGGTGGTCATAGGTCAGCGGGAAATACGAGATGGAGCGGACCCCGATGGATTCGTTACCGCTGTCGTCGACGACGACGCGCGGGCGCTTCACGATGGCCCCGGTGCCCAGCATGGCGGCCTGCGGGGGGACCAGGATCGGGGTGTCGAACAGGGCACCCTGGCTGCCGATGTTGGTGATGGTGAAGGTGCCCCCGGACAGTTCGTCGGGCTTGAGGTTGCCGGAGCGGGCGCGCGCCGCGATGTCGGCGATGGCCCGGGCCAGCCCGGCCAGCGACAGGTCGCCGGCGTTGTGGATGACGGGGGAGAGCAGGCCCTGCTCGGTGTCGACGGCGAACCCGAGGTGCTCGGCGTCGTAATAGGTGATCTCCTTGGTGTCCTCGTTGTAGCTGGCGTTGATGTTCGGGTGGATCTTCAACGCGTCGATCACGGCGCGGGCGATGAACGGCAGATAGGTCAGGTTGACCCCCTCCCGCTCGGCGAACGCGTTCTTCGCGCGGGCCCGCAACCCGACGATCCTCGTCATGTCGACCTCGTGGGTCTGGGTGAGCTGGGCCGTGGCCAGCAGCGACTCGCGGGTCTTGGCGGCGGTGATCTGGCGGATCCGGCTGGCCTTCTGCGTGGTCCCCCGCAGGTGCGCCAGCGCGGGCGCCGGGGTGGGCGCGGCGGGGGCCTTGGCGGCCGGCGCGGCGGCGGGGGCAGCCTGCGGGGCCGCGGGCGGCTTCTCGGCTTCTTCCTTCTGCGCCTTGAGCTGCGCCGCCGCGGCGAGCACGTCCTGCTTGCGGATGCGCCCGCCCACCCCGGTGCCGGTGACCCGGGACAGTTCGACGTTGTGCTCGTTGGCCAGCTTGCGCACCAGCGGCGTCACGTACGGGGTGGCGTCGCTGCCCGGGCCGCCGGTTCCCGACGTCGCCTGTGCCGGTTGCGGTTTCGGCTCGGGCTGGGGTGATGGCCGCGGTGTCGGCTGCGGTTCGGCCTTCGGGGCCGGCTGCGCTTGGGGTTCGGGCTGCGCCTGAGCCTCGGGCTCGGGCTTGGGTTCGGGCTCTGGCTCGGTAGCCGGCGCAGCGCCCGAGCTGGAGCCGATCCGCGCCAGCTCCCCGCCGACCGGCACGGTGGCGTCCTCCTCGGCGGTGATGCTGACGAGGACGCCGGCCACCGGCGACGGAATCTCGGTGTCGACCTTGTCGGTGGACACCTCCACCAGCGCCTCGTCGACCGCGACCGAGTCGCCGACCTTCTTCAGCCAGCGCGTCACGGTGCCCTCGGCGACCGACTCGCCGAGTTCGGGCATCAGCACCGGGGTGGCGTCGCCGCCACCGGCGGCCGGCTGGGCCGGCGGTGCGGGCTCCGGTTCGGGTTCGGGCTGGGCGGCCGGTGCGGTCTCGGGCTCAGGCTCGGGTTGGGGCCGGCTGGGCGGCTCCGCGGCCTGCGACGCCTCGCCGCCGCCTTCGCCCGCGTCGCCGATCACCGCCAGTTCGCCGCCGACCTCCACGGTGTCGTCCTCCTGGGCGACGATCTTGGTCAGCACACCCGCCGCGGGCGAGGGAATTTCGGTGTCGACCTTGTCGGTCGACACCTCGACGAGCGGCTCGTCGACTTCGACCGTGTCGCCTTCCTGCTTGAGCCACCGGGTGACCGTCCCCTCGGTCACGCTCTCACCGAGTGCGGGCATCTGGACGGAGAAGGCCATCTCGTATGACTCCTCGATTTCTCGTGGGTCGGCGCAGGTCGACATCTGGCTTACCACACCGTGGTGTAGCGGACGTGGACGCAAGTAGATGCCGAAACCATCCTGTCATTGCCCCGGGTGCGGCACACAGCCAGGGCGGATCGCGCTCGCAAACCGGGACCCCCGGGTCCCGCTTGCTACGGTGTGGCGATCGAATTCTCCAGCAGAGCGGGTGGTGAAGCTCCGATGCCGGCTGCACAACAGGTGCCCCAGCAGTTCGTCGACAGCGCCGACGGCGCGCGCATCGCCGTCTACGAGGAGGGCAACCCCGACGGGCCCACCGTGGTGCTGGTGCACGGCTTTCCCGACTCGCATGTCCTGTGGGACGGCGTGGTACCGATGCTGGCCGAGCGGTTCCGCATCATCCGATACGACAACCGCGGGGTCGGCATGTCCGCGGCGCCCAAGCCGGTCTCGGCCTACACCATGGCCCGGTACGCCGATGACTTCGCGGCGGTCACCGCAAGCCTCAGCCCCGGCCGTCCGGTGCACGTGCTGGCCCACGATTGGGGCTCGGTCGGTGTGTGGGAGTACCTCAGCCGGCCCGGCGCCGGCGACCGGGTCGCCTCGTTCACCTCGGTGTCCGGCCCCAGCCATGACCAACTGGTCGACTACATCTTCGCCGGTCTGCGACAGCCATGGCGCCCGCGCAGGTTCCTGCGGTCGATCAGCCAGGTGCTCAGATTCACCTACATGGCGCTGTTCTCGATCCCGGTGCTGGCCCCGCTGTTCCTGCGGCTGACCCTGTCGATACCCGCCCTTCGGCGCAACGCGGTCGACAACATCCCCGACGACAAGATCCACCACTCGGCCAACCTGGCCGCCGACGCCGCGCGTTCGGTGAAGGTGTACCCGGCCAACTACTTTCGCTCGTTCTCCCGGAAACGCCCGGTGCCGGTGATCGATGTCCCGGTGCAGTTGATCGTCAACACCGACGATCCCTTCGTGCGGCCCTACGGATACGACCACACGGTGCGCTTCGTGCCGCGGCTGTGGCGGCGCGACATCAAGGCCGGTCACTTCTCACCCATGTCGCACCCGCAGGTGATGGCGTCCGCGGTGCACGACTTCGCCGACCTGACCGAGGGCAAAGAGCCCGGCCGCGCGCTGCTGCGCGCGCAGATCGGCCGCCCCCGCAAGGAATTCGGCGACACGCTGGTGGCCATCACCGGCGCCGGCAGCGGGATCGGCCGGGAAACCGCCTTCGCGTTCGCCGCGGGCGGCGCGGAGGTGGTCGTCAGCGACATCGACGAGGCCTCCCTCAAGGAGACGGTCGCCCAGGTCACGGCCCGCGGCGGCGTCGCGCACGGCTACGTGCTCGACGTCTCCGACGCCGACGCCTTCGAGGCGTTCGCCGAGCGGGTCAGCGCCGAGCACGGCGTCCCCGACATCCTGGTCAACAACGCGGGCATCGGCCACGCGGGCGGCTTCCTCGACACCCCGGCCGGGGAATTCGACCGCGTGATGGACATCAACTTCGGCGGGGTGGTCAACGGCTGCCGGTCCTTCGCGCGGCGCCTGGTCGAGCGCGGCACCGGCGGGCACATCGTCAACGTGGCGTCGATGGCGTCCTACGCACCGTCGCAGTCGCTGAGCCCGTACTGCAGCTCCAAGGCGGCCACGTTCATGTTCTCCGATTGCCTGCGCGCCGAACTCGCCGTGGCCGGCATCGGTTTGACCACGATCTGCCCGGGCGTGATCAATACGAACATCATCCGCAGCACCCGCCTCAGCGCGCCCGCGGACAAGCGGGGCGAGGTCGCGGGCCGCCAGAAGGAACTCGGCACGTTGTTCGCGCTGCGCCACTACGGGCCGGAGAAGGTGGCTGCCGCGATCCTGTCGGCGGTGCGTAAGAACAAGCCGATCCGGCCGGTCGCGCCGGAAGCCTATGCCTTCTACGGCCTTTCCCGCGTGGCGCCACAGGCGCTGCGCAGCGCCGCGCGGGTGCGGTTCATCTAGACGCGTACATCTAGACGCGGGAAGCGCCCTGCCGTCGCACCAGCATCGGGCCCGCGACCGCGAGCAGCCCGACCACCGTCAGCGGTATGGTCCACGCCCGCCGGCTGCCCACCGACGACTGGCACTGTGACACGTAGTCGGTGTGTGGCACCACCTGGTTGAGGATCGGAACGTTCGCCACGCTGTTGTTGTTGGCGTTGCGCGCCGAGGACAGGTCCTCGACGACCGCATTCCCGCATCCGATCGAATGCCCGTTGCCGTCGGAGACCGACACCGGCACCAGCAACCCGATAACGCCGGCCAGCAAAAGCACGGCGCCTACTGCAATGATCATCCGTCGCACCGTCACGATCTCGCCTTTCTCGTCATGGGACTCGACAAATCGCAGGTTATCCGGTGGGCGGGGCCGCTAAACCCGAAGTCCGCCGGGTAGTCCTCGACATTGCGGGTACCCGGCGCGGTAGTCGACACGGCGAAAGGACTTCGAGGTGATCACTGCGACGCGGGAGGTGGCCGCATCACGCGAACGGGTGTGGGAGGTGATGGCCGACGGCTGGACCTACACCCAGTGGGTGGTGGGCAACAGCCGGACACGTGCCGTCGACCCGAACTGGCCCGAGCCGGGCTCGTCGATCCGGCACTCGGTCGGGATATGGCCGGCGGTCATCAACGACGCGACCGTCGTGGAGCGTTGCGACGCGCCCCACGAACTGGTGCTGTGCGCGCGGCTGGGACCCCTGGGCGCCGCGCGGATCACCATGCGCCTGGAGGAGACCCCGAACGGCTGCCGGGTCGAGATGATCGAGAAGCCGGTCCAGGGCCCGGTCGGGTTGATCCCCGACCGCCTGGCCCTGGCGGGCTTCTATCCCCGCAACAAAGAGTGCCTGCTGCGGCTGGCGGCCCTCGCCGAACAGCTGGAGCCGAGCCAGGTCAAGTGACGTGGCCGCCGGAGCCGCCGAAGCCGCCGACGCGATCGTCATCGGAGCCGGACATCACGGTCTGGTCGCCGCCGCCATGCTGGCCGACGCGGGGTGGGACGTGCTGGTGCTCGAGGCGCAGCCGGAGCCCGGCGGCGCGGTGCGCAGCGCCGAACTGGCCCCGGGCTACGTCACCGACCTGTTCAGCTCGTTCTACCCGATGACCGTGGCCTCACCGGCGATGGCGGCGCTGCACCTGGAAGACCACGGGTTGCGATGGTCGCACGCCCCGGCGGTCGTGGGGCACCCGCGCAGCGCGGCCGACGACGACCCGCCGATCGTCTACCGCGATCCGGCGCGCACCGCAGCGGAATTCGCGCGCCGGGAGCCGGCCGACGGCGAAAACTGGTGGCGGCTGGTGGAACTGTGGCAGCGGGTCAAGGCGCCGCTGCTCGACGCCATGCTGGCGCCGTTCCCGCCCGTGCGCCCGCTGATGCGGCTGCTGACCAGGCTCGGCACCTCCGAGGCGATCCGGGTGGCCCGTCTGCTGGTGCAACCGGCCAACGCCATGGCCGGTGAGCTGTTCGCCGGCGAGGCGCCGCGAGTGTTGTTGTTGGGCAACGCAATGCATGCCGACGTCCCGCTCGATGCGCCGATCAGCGGCGCGATGGGATTCCTGATGACGATGCTGGCCCAGGACTGCGGCTGGCCGGTGCCCGTCGGCGGATCCGGAGCGCTGACCGCCGCGCTGGTCGACCGCGCCCGCTCCGCGGGCGCGCGAATCGAGTGCAACCAGAACGTTTCCCGCGTCGAGGTGCGGGGCGGCCGCGCGATCGGGGTGACGACGAGCGGGGGGCGCGCGGTTCGCGCGCGGCGGGCGATCATCGCCGACGTGACGGCGCCCCGGCTGTTCTGCGACATGCTGCCCGCCGATGCGGTGCCGGCCACGCTGCTGCGCGACATGGAGCACTACAGCTGGGATCCGCCGGTGGTGAAGGTCAACTACGCGCTGGGTCGGCCGATTCCCTGGCGGGCGCAGGGCCTGCACGGTGTGGGCACCGTCCACCTCGGGGCCGACGGCGACGGGCTGGTGCGCTGGATGGCCGACCTGAACACCCGGGTGGTGCCCGAGCATCCGTTCATGCTGTTGGGTCAGACCACCACGGCCGATCCGAGCCGGTCGCCTGCCGGTACCGAAAGTGTGTGGGCCTACACGCATCTGCCGCGCAACGTCGCCGACGACGCGTCGGCCGATCGGCTCGCCGCAGCGGTGGACCGGGTGATCGAAGAGCACGCCCCGGGGTTTGCCTCGGCGGTCGTCGACCGGTTCGTGCAACGCCCCTCGGACCTGGAGGCCAGTGACGCCAACCTGCATCTGGGCGCGCTCAACGGCGGCACCGCGCAGCTGCAGCAGATGCTGATCTTTCGCCCGGCGCCCGGCATGGGCCGCGCCGAAACCCCGGTCGAGGGACTCTACTTGGGCAGCGCGTCGGCCACGCCGGGCGGCTCCGTGCACGGCGCGTGCGGGCGCAACGCGGCCAATGCCGCGCTGGCCGCCCACGGTGTGAGCGGCTGGCCGCGCCGCAAGGTGAAGCGAGCCGTCTTCTCGTTGCTGACGAAATAGGGCGCTAGCCGTTCTCGGCGATGTCCTCGAGCACCGCGAACATGGTGCGGGTCGGCACACCCGTCGAGCCCTTGGGCGTGTAGCCCCACGGGCTGCCGGTGTTGTAGGCCGGGCCGGCCACGTCGATGTGCGCCCAGCTCACGCCGTCGGCGACGAATTCGCGGAGGAACACCCCGGCCACCAGCATGCCGGCAAAACGCTGGCCGCTGATGTTGGACAGGTCGGCCACCGCCGACTTCAGATCGTCCTTGAGCTCGTCGGGCAGCGGCATCGGCCAGCCGTTCTCGCCCACCCGCTGCGAGATCGCCGCGACGCGGTCGCGGAACTCCTCGCTGCCCATCACCCCGGGGATGCGGGCGCCCAGCGCCACCGTCTGGGCGCCGGTCAGCGTGGACGTCTCGATCAGGTAGTCGGGGTTGTCCTCGCACGCCCGCACGATGGCATCGGCCAGGATGAGCCGGCCCTCGGCGTCGGTGTTCTGCACCTCGACGGTGATGCCGCCGTACTGCGTCAGCACGTCGCCCGGGCGCTGCGCCGTCGCCGAGGGCATGTTCTCGGCCATCGGCACGGTGGCGATCACGTCGATCGGCAGTTGCCGCTGCGCGGCCAGCACCACGGTCGCGATCACCGCGGCGGCACCGCCCATGTCCGAGGTCATGTGATGCATCGACGCGGCCGGCTTGATCGAGATGCCGCCGGTGTCGAACGTGACGCCCTTGCCGACCAGCGCGACTCGCTTTGCGGCCTTCTTGGATTTGGCCAGCTTCGAACCCCGGTGCGTCAGCCGCACCAGCCGCGGCGGCCGCGACGAGCCCTGGCCCACACCGATCACACCGCCGTAGCCGCCCTTCAGCAGCGCCTTCTCGTCGAGCACCTCCACCTCGAGGCCGACCGATTCGCCCAAAGCTTTTGCCCGGCGGGCGAATTCGGCAGGAAAAAGGTGGCTCGGCGGAGTGTTGACGAAGTCGCGGGCGGTGGCCACCGCGGTCGCGACGGCAGCGCCGTGCTCGCTCTGCTTCTTGGCGTCCTTGGCGGTCGCCAGGACGGTGATCTTGCGCAGACCCTTGTCCTTCGGCGCGGTCTTGCCGCTGCGGAAGGCGGTGAACCGGTAGCTGCCCAGCACCAGGCCCTCGACCGCGGCCGAGCACACGCCGTCGCCGGGCAGCTCGCCCAGCGTGGTGATCACCGCCTCGGCGGTGCCCAGCGAGCGCGCGGCCACGCCGGCCGCGCGCCGGACCACCTCGGCGGGCCACTCCGCTCGCGGCTTGCCCAGGCCGATCGTCAGCACGCTGGACACCGGCAGCGACGGCACCACCAGCCGGTGGACCTGCTCGCTGCCGCCGGTGGCCTCCAGCGCCTTGAGGCCGGCCTCGATGTCGGCGACGGCCTCGGCGGCCAGGAACGGCTCGGCCGCCCCCCCGACCAGCGACGCGCCCGGCTTGTCGTCTTCGCCGGTCGAGACGACCGGCACGATCAGCACGGTGGACGGCGCGGCCCGGCGGGGCAGCGCGGAGGCGACGGTGACGGCGGGGGCGGCATAGCCGGGTTCAGTGCTCACCCAGATCACCCTAATGGGCCATTCAGCAAGGCTGACTAGGGTGAAGTGTCGTGAGCGATGCAGCCGACCTCCAGCACGGCCCGCTGGAAGACCGACACCGCGACGCCGGCGCCAGTTTCGCCGAGTTCAGCGGCTGGCTGATGCCGGTGTCCTATGCGGGCACCGTCACCGAACACAACGCGACGCGCGACGCGGTCGGCCTGTTCGATGTCAGCCACCTCGGCAAGGCGCTCGTCCGCGGCGCGGGCGCCGCGCGGTTCGTCAACTCCGCGCTCACCAACGACCTGGGCCGAATCGGCCCCGGCAAGGCCCAGTACACGCTGTGCTGCACCGAGTCCGGCGGCGTCATCGACGACCTGATCGCCTACTACGTCGACGACGACGAGATCTTCCTGGTGCCCAACGCCGCCAACACCGCCGCGGTGGTCGAGGCGCTGCGAGCGGCCGCGCCCGCGGGTGTGACCGTCACCAACGAGCACCGCTCGTACGCGGTGCTCGCGGTGCAGGGGCCGCGGTCGGCCGAGGTGCTGGCCGGGCTGGGCCTGCCCGCGGACATGGACTACATGGGCTACGCCGACGCCTCCTATTCCGGCGTGCCGGTGCGGGTTTGCCGCACCGGATACACCGGCGAGCACGGCTACGAACTGCTGCCGCCCTGGGACTCCGCGCACGTCGTGTTCGACGCGCTGGCCGCGGCGGTCGAGGCGGCCGGCGGCCAGCCGGCCGGACTGGGGGCCCGCGACACCCTGCGCACCGAGATGGGCTATCCCCTGCACGGGCACGAACTGGGGCTCGACATCTCGCCGCTGCAGGCGCGATGCGGCTGGGCGATCGGATGGAAGAAGGACGCCTTCTTCGGTCGCGACGCGCTGCTCGCCGAGAAGGAGGCGGGGCCCCGGCGGCTGTTGCGCGGGCTGCGCATGGTCGGCCGCGGCGTGCTGCGCCCGGGTCTGACCGTCCTCGCCGACGGCGGTCCGGTCGGGGTCACCACCTCGGGGACGTTTTCCCCGACGCTGCAGGCCGGCATCGGGCTCGCGCTGATCGACACCGCCGCCGGCGTCGACGACGGCCGGCGCGTCACCGTCGACGTCCGTGGCCGCCCCGTCGAGTGCGACGTCGTGCGGCCGCCCTTCGTCGCCGCGAAAACCCGCTAGTCACCGGAAGTTCGGGCGGCCGGGGCCGATTTCCGGGCGGATATACAATCGGGCCCATGACCAGCGGCTCACCTGACTTCACGGTCTGTCGCGCGGAAAACCCCGCGACGGACGCCGAACGTGAATCGATCCTGGCCGAGCCGGGTTTCGGCAGATACTTCACCGACCACATGGTGTCGATCGACTACGAGGAGGGCCGTGGCTGGCACAACGCGCGGGTCATCCCGTACGGCCCGATCGAGCTCGACCCGTCGGCGATCGTGCTGCACTACGCGCAGGAGATCTTCGAGGGGCTGAAGGCCTACCGCTGGGCGGACGGCTCGGTCGTGTCGTTTCGCGCCGAGGCCAACGCCGCCCGCATGCGCGCGTCGGCACGGCGGCTGGCGATGCCCGAGCTGCCCGACGAGCTGTTCATGGGATCGCTGTGCCAGCTGGTCGCCGTCGACAAGGCCTGGGTGCCCGCCGCCGGCGGTGAAGAGGCGCTGTACCTGCGTCCCTTCATGATCGCCACCGAGCCGGGGCTGGGCGTGCGGCCGGCCAAGCGGTACCGCTATCTGCTGATCGCCTCGCCCGCCGGCGCGTACTTCCGGGGCGGCATCAGCCCCGTCAGCGTCTGGGTGTCGTCGGAGTACGTGCGGGCCAGTCCGGGCGGCACCGGCGCGGCCAAGTTCGGCGGCAACTACGCGGCCTCCCTCCTGGCCCAGGCCGAGGCGGCCGACAACGGGTGCGACCAGGTGGTGTGGCTGGACGCCGTCGAACGGCGCTTCGTCGAAGAGATGGGCGGGATGAACATCTTCTTCGTGTTCGGCAGCGGCGGTTCGGCGCGGCTGGTCACCCCCGAGCTGTCCGGGTCGCTGTTGCCCGGTATCACGCGAGATTCGTTGCTGCAGTTGGCTATCGACGCCGGATTTACCGTAGAGGAACGGAAGATCGACATCGACGAGTGGCAGAAGAAGGCCGCCGCCGGCGAGATCACCGAGGTGTTCGCCTGCGGGACCGCCGCCGTCATCACCCCGGTCTCGCACGTGAAGTACGGCGACGGCGAATTCACTGTCGCCGACGGCCAGCCCGGCGAGGTCACGATGGCGCTGCGCGACACCCTGACCGGGATCCAGCGGGGCACCTTCGCCGACACCCACGGGTGGATGGCGCGGCTGGGCTGAATGCGTTCGACGCCATAACGATGTTCGGGCAGCGGGGCTCGATCGAACACACCACGGGTCGCCGGGCGGCCCTGGCGATCGCGGTGGCGACCGCGACGGCCTGGGCGGTGGTGTACCTCGTCGTCGAGGCGATCAGGGTGCGCAGCGGCGAACCCGGCTACCTCGACCTGCAGGTCTACCGCGCCGGAGGCCACGCGCTGCTGACCGGAAATTCGCTCTACGCCGGCGATTTCGCGGCGGTCAACCATTCGCCGAACGGCCTGCCGTTCACCTACCCGCCAATCGCCGCGCTGATGTTCGTTCCGCTGGCGCTGCTGCCGGCGCCGGCCGCGGCGGTGGTGATGGTCGTCCTCAACGCCGTCGCCTGCGCGGTGCTGCTCGGTCTCGTTCTGGTTGCGGTGCCCGGCGACTGGAGCGCGTGGCGCCGGTGGGCGGCACCGGCCTCGGCCCGCGCGGCGACCGCGGTCCTGGCCGCCGCGATCGCCTTCGTGGTCAGCGTGCCGGTCCAGGGCAATTTCACCTACGGGCAGCTGGACCTGATCCTGGCGGCCGCGGTCGCGCTCGATCTCGTGCCGCCTTCGGTGCCGTGGCCGCGTGGACTGCTGGTCGGACTCGCCGCCGCGGTCAAGCTCACGCCCGCGGTCTTCGTGGGCTATTTTCTGGTGACCCGCCAGTGGCGAGCCCTGGCCGTGTCGCTGGCGGCCGCCGCCTCGGCGGCGGCCCTGGGCTGGCTCGCCGATCCCGCCGACTCGGTGCGCTATGTCACGGCGACGGCCTTCGACCCGGCGCGCATCGGCCGGCTGACGTTCGCCTCGAATCAGTCCCTGCGCGGCGTCGTCGAGCGCATCCCCGCCCTCGACGCGTCGCGCGGCATCCTCGTGGTGGCGCTGACGGTCGGGGTGCTCGCGCTGGCCGTCGTCGCCATCGAGGTGAGCCGGCGTTCGCGCGACACCGTGGCCGCCGTGCTGTGCGCGGCGTTCATCGGCCTGCTGTGCTCTCCGGTGTCGTGGGGCCACCACTGGGTGTGGTTGTCGGCGACGGCGGTGTACTTCCTGATCCGCTGGGCGGTGGCCGGCGGCGCGCGCAACGTGGTCGGCGGTCTGGCCGTGGCGCTGCTGACGATCACCCCACCGTGGATGCTGTTGTCCCACAACCACGATCGAGAGCGCGGCTGGAACGGGTTCGAGCAGCTGCTCGGCGGCGCCTGGGCTCTCGCCGCTCTCGCGCTGCTGGTGTGTTTCGCGCTGCCGCGCCCGCCGGCCACGGCCCGGTCAGCCGAGCCGCACCAGCCCGGCCAGCGCGACCGCCGCCACCGTCGTCGTCAATTCGACTGCGGCGCCCAGCACGTCGCCGTTGATGCCGCCGAAGCGCCGCACGCAGTGCGCGACCAGGGCGGCCCCACAGCACAGCGCGAACGAGACCGCCACCGGTCCCTGCCATAGCCGCGGGCCGGCCGCCGCCGACGCGACGAGCAGCGCCGCGATCCACGCCGCGACCACCAACGCCGGCTGCGTGCCGACAACCCTGGCCCCCAGGGCGCTGCCTGCCGCCGCGGCGACGCCGCGGCGGCAGGCGAGCACCGCGGCCACCCGCCCGGCGGCCACCGCGACGGCCACCGCCGCCGCACCCAGCGCCCCGAAGGCCAGGCCCTGCAGCGTGATCACCACGACGACTGCCGCCACGCCGAAGGGGCCGGTGCCCCCCTCCCGCATCACCGCCAGCGCCCGCTCGGGGGGCCCGTAGCAGCCCAGACCGTCGGCCGTGTCGGCCACACCGTCGATATGCAGACCGCGCGTCACCGCCAGCAGTGCCGTCACGGCCAGCAGTCCGGGCAGCGGGCTGGCCTGGCCGAACGCCCACGCGCCGCCCCGGGTCACCGCCGCGGCCAGCGCGCCCAGCGCGGCGCCGACGACGGGCAGCGCGGCCATGGCGCCGCGCCCCATCGGGGCAGTCGTCGAGTGCGGCACGGGCAGCACCGTTGCGAATGCGAAAGCCGTTGCCAGCGAACGTATCACGGTGGCGTTCCGGCAGAGCGGGCCGAAACCCCGGCCTCGCCGAACGTCGCCATCGACGACAGCGTGGCCACCGCGGCGCGCAGCACCGGCAGCGCCAGCGCGGCGCCGGTCCCTTCGCCCAGCCGCATCCGCAGGTCCAGGATGGGCACCAGGTCAAGCGCCGTCAGGGCCAGTGCGTGGGCCGGCTCGGTGGACCGGTGGCCGGCTTGCCACCACTGTCGCGCGCCGGGCGCCAGGCGCTCGGCCACCAGCGCGGCGGCCGTCACGGCCAGGCCGTCGAGAAGTAGCGGGGTGCGCCGCACCGCGGCCTGCGCGCAGAAGCCCGCCATCGCGGCCAGATCCGCGCCGCCGCAGCAACGCAGGAGCGCGACCGGGTCGGGCAGCAGCGGCCGCGCCCGGAACAGCGCGTCGCGGATCGCGGCCGTCTTGCGGGCCCAGCCGGCGTCGTCGATCCCGGTGCCGGAGCCCACCGCCGCGACCGGCTCGGCGTTGGTCAGCGCGGCCACCAAAACCGCTGCCGCCGTGGTGTTTCCGATGCCCATGTCGCCGGCGATGAGCAGATCGGCACCCGAATCCACCTCCTCGTCGGCCAGCGCCCGGCCCGCCGCGATCGCCCGGTCGGTCTCCTCGGCGGTCAACGCGTCCTCGACCGTGATGTCGCCGCTGCCGCGGCGCACCTTGTGGGCGCCGATGCGCTCGGAGGCCGCGTCGGCATCCACCGCCAGGTCCGCGATCCGCACCGTGGCCCCGGCGACGGCCGCCAGCGCGTTGATCGCCGCACCGCCGGCGTCGATGTTGGCGACCATCTGAGCGGTCACCTCCGGCGGGTACGCCGATACCCCGGAGCGGGCGACGCCGTGGTCGCCGGCGAAGACCACCACCCGGGCACGTTCGAATTGCCGCGGCGGGCACTGCCCTTGGCACGAGGACACCCACACCGACAGGTCCTCGAGGCGGCCCAGGGCGCCCCGCGGCTTGGTCAGGCTGTCCTGGCGGGCGCGGGCGGCGGCGGCCGCACCCGCATCCGGCGGCGGCACCGGCGCGAATTCCATCAGCTTCCCGACGATTTGACGGGCATCGCCTGCCCCGCGATCACCAGCACCACCCGCTCGCAAACGTCCGCGACGCGCCGGTTCAGGTCGCCCAATTCGTCGGCGAACCGGCGGCCGGAGGCGGTGGCCGGCACCACGGTAAGCCCGACCTCGGGGCTCACCAGCACCAGCGTGGAGTTGAAAGTGCTTGTTGCGCAGACGATGTCGTCGACCAGAGTGGTCACCGAGCCGCCGTTCCACGCATTGGTGCGGTCCAGCGCCCCGGTCAGCCAGGTGCCGAGGTCGTCGACGAGTGTCGGGGCGCCCGGGTAGCGCCGTAACTCGCCTGCCACGTCCGGGGCTTCGACCGTCGACCAGTGGGCGGGCCGGCGGTGGCGGTGCTGTGCGACCCGCTGCGCCCAGGCCGCGTCGTCGTCGCCGCAGGGGCCGGGCGCCAGGTAGCGGACCGGCGTACCGGCGGGCAGCGAGCCGGCGATGAACTCCTCGGCCCAGCGCGACTTGCCCGACCTGATACCACCGAGCACCAGCATTCGCACCGGGTCAGGCGGCTTTCACGACGGGCCTAGGCGACACGGGCGCCGCGCTCGACCGCAGGCCGCGGGGTCCGCATCCGGCGCATCTGAGAGGCCCGGCCGGCGGCGTAAAGTCCGAGCTTCCAACGGCTTTCGGTGTTTTTTGGGAACTTGGCATCGACCAGCCCGCTCACCTTGCGGCCCAGGATGAGCCCGTCGATTCCCATCACCAGCATCAAGACCAGCATCGCGGGGGAGACGTAGAGCTGCAGCTGCGGCACGGCGAACGTCACGAACAGCAGCGTCAGCGTCGCGGGCATGAACAGGCCCAGCGCGTTGCGCCGCGAGTCCACGATGTCGCGCACGTAGCGGCGAACCGGGCCCTGATCCCGCGGCAGCAGGTAGGCCTCTTCGCCGGCCATCATGCGCTCGCGGCGGTCCGTCATCCGGGCGCGACTGGCGGCTTTGTCGGCTTTGCGCTCTTCGCGACTGCGTTTCGCGCCGGCCAGCGTCTTGCGCCGGGCGCGCGCCTCCGACGCGGTCATGGGCGCGGGCGCGACCGGGCCCTTGCGCGAGGTTCGCCGGGCCTCGTTGCGCTTGGGCGTGGGCCGGCCCTTGGGGCCGGTCCTGGCGGCGCCGCCGGGTACCGCCGTCGAACCTGCGGTCTCGGCCTCGGCCGGCGGTTCGTCGTCGCGGCTCTTCCTGCGGCCCATCAGCTTCACAGGGGCCAGGTTACTTCGCGGCCGCCCCGCTCCGGAATCGGCCCGCGAGCCGCACTGTTACACATGCGCCAGCGTGTCTTTAGGACCTACGCTTACCAGTAATGAACGGCTTCCTTTGATGAACGACGGCTCGATGGCCTCGGAAGATACCGCTGGCCTGTCGCCCGGCCGACTCCAGCTGCCGGCGATGCTCGTCCTGGTGGCCCCGGATTCCTTCGGCGACACCCTCTCGGCCGTGGACGCTGCCGCCGCCATCGCGACCGGCTGGACGCGGTCGCGCCCGGCGGACCGGTTCATCGTGGCCCCCCAGTCCGACGGGGGCCCCGGCTTCGTGGAGGTGCTCGCCAAGCGGCTCGGCCGGAAGCGGCGGCTGCGGGTGTCCGGGCCGTTGGACACCGCAGTGGACGCGCAGTGGGTGTTCGACTCCCGTTCGGCGACCGCCTATCTGGAATGCGCGCAGGCCTGCGGTCTGGCGTTGCTGGACGGCTCGCCCACCCCGGAGACCGCGTTGGCAGCCCACAGCCGCGGGGTGGGGGAGCTCATCGTCGAGGCGCTGCGGGTCGGGGCGAAGCGGATCGTGGTCGGGCTTGGGGGCAGCGCCTGCACCGACGGCGGGCAGGGCATGATCGCCGTGTTGGGCGGCCTCGAGGCAGGCCGGCAGCGCCTGGCCGGCGTCGAACTGATCGCCGCCTCGGACACCGAATACCCGCTGACCGGGCCCTGGGGCGCGGCCAGGGTGTTCGGCCCGCAGAAGGGCGCGGACACTGCGGCGGTGGCCGCGCTCGAGGCCCGGCTGGAGGCGTGGGCGCCGGAACTGGAAGCCGTGGCCGGGCGGGACGTCAGCTCCGAGCCGGGCGCGGCCGCCGCCGGCGGGATCGGTGCCGGGCTGCTGGCGCTCGGCGGGCGGTGCGAGTCCGGCGCCGCGATCATCGCCGAGCACACCCACCTGGCCGAAGACCTGGAGATGGCGGAGATGATCGTCACCGGTGAGGGCCGGTTCGACGAGCAGTCGCTGCACGGCAAGGTGGTCGGTTCGCTGGTGGACGCGGCCTACCCGCTGGGCATCCCGGTGATCGTGCTGGCCGGCCAGGTCGGCCTGGAGAACTCGGCGGTGCGCTCGTCGGGAATCATGTCCGCGTTGTCGATGGCCGACTACGCCGGTTCGGTGCGGTTGGCGCAGGCCGACGCCGCCAACCAGCTCATGGGATTAGCGTCACAGGTTGCCGCGCGGCTCGGGAATAGCGGTCCCGCGAGGTACCGTTGATGCAGTGGGCTGATGCGAGCGGCGCGGTTGACCGCGCCGCCAGGTGATAAGAAGCCGGGCCCCCCACCGACACGGCAGTAGGAGAAGCAATGACGGTACAGAACGAGCCGAGCGTCGAGACTCACGGCGTGATCCTGACCGATGCCGCCGCCGCCAAGGCGAAGTCCCTGCTCGACCAGGAGGGACGTGACGACCTGGCGCTGCGCATCGCTGTCCAGCCGGGCGGCTGCGCCGGGCTGCGCTACAACCTTTTCTTCGACGACCGCGCACTCGACGGCGACCTGACCGCCGAGTTCGGCGGCGTGCGGCTCACGGTGGACCGGATGAGCGCCCCCTACGTCCAGGGCGCGTCCATCGACTTCGTGGACACCATCGAGAAGCAGGGCTTCACGATCGACAACCCCAACGCCACCGGCTCCTGCGCCTGCGGCGACTCGTTCAACTGAGTCCGTGGTGGACTAGTACGAGCCTGCGGTGCGCAGGACGTACGAGCACACCATGATCTGACCGCGCTGGTAGAGCAGCTGCGCGATGCCTTGTATCTGCCCGTGCAGCGGGCCGCCGGTCGCGCCCGCCACGCGCATGGTGAACAGCGCCTGGGCCTGGTATTGCGACAAGTAGACGATCTTGTCGATCGAGGTCACCTCGACGTCGGAGAACTGCTTGCGGAAGGCGTCGCTGCTGAGCCGGGCCAGCGCCTGGTCGGACCGCTTGTCGCGGATGCCGTCGTACATGCCGCACAGCGCGTTGCGCATGATCTCGTCCATGTTGCGTTGCTCGAGCGCGTCGAGATAGCCCTGGATGGCCGTCTTGGCGCCCTTGTCGGAGAACGTGGCGCCGGTGTTCGCCCCATTGGTACGAACTCCGTAGGCGATTGCCATGGTCATGACAGCCACCAGTGCGAGAGTGATAACGACACCGATGACCCAGCGCCGCTTGGACTTTTGCTGCGGGTAGGGCACCGGTGGCGGCAGCTGCCCGGCATAGTTGGCGGGCGCCGGGCCCTCGTCGCCGGCGGGCGCGGCCGGATATGCGAGCGGCTGTTGCCCGGCGGGGTTCGGTCCGTCGCCGCCGACAGTGTGGTTCGGCGAGTGCGGACCGCCCATGTGGTTCTCCTACGGTGGTAGACGGTGAGTTGCCTGGCTTGTTCTGGCGTGTTTCTCCAAGGGAGGCTAGCGCAACGGTCTGCGCCGACCGTAGGCGCAACGACGCCCGGGACGCGTGAGTAAGCTAGATAACCTTGCTAACGAAGGGTGGTTGATTCGTGACGATCGCGGTGACAGGTTCGATTGCGACCGACAATCTGATGAGGTTCCCGGGCCGGTTCTCCGAGCAGTTGCTGGCCGATCACCTGCAGAAGGTCTCGCTCAGCTTCCTCGTCGACGACCTGGTGATTCACCGCGGCGGCGTGGCGGGCAACATCGCCTTCGCCATCGGCGTGCTGGGCGGTGACGTCGCTCTGGTCGGCGCGGCCGGCGACGACTTCGACGACTACCGCGAATGGCTGCAGGGTCATGGGGTCAACTGCGACCACGTGCTGATCTCCGACAGCGCGCACACCGCACGCTTCACCTGCACCACCGACGTCGACATGGCTCAGATCGCGTCGTTCTACCCCGGCGCCATGTCCGAGGCGCGCAACATCAAGCTCGCCGACCTGGTGTCGGCCATCGGCAAGCCCGACCTGGTGATCGTCGGTGCCAACGACCCCGACGCGATGGTCGTGCACACCGAGGAGTGCCGCGAGCTCGGCCTGGCCTTCGCCGCGGACCCGTCGCAGCAGCTGCCCCGCTTGTCCGGCGAAGAGATCGACAAGCTCGTCGACGGCGCCGCCTACCTGTTCACCAACGACTACGAGTGGGAGCTGCTGCTCTCCAAGACGGGCTGGTCGGAGGCCGACGTGCGGGGGAAGGTCGGACTGCGGGTGACCACGCTCGGTGCCAAGGGCGTCGACATCGTCGAGCGCGACGGCACCACCACCCATGTCGACGTGGTCCCCGAAACCAGCCAGACCGACCCCACCGGCGTCGGCGACGCGTTCCGGGCCGGCTTCCTTACCGGGCGCAGCGCCGGTCTGAGCCTCGAGCGTTCCGCGCAGCTGGGCTCGCTGGTGGCCGTGCTGGTGCTGGAGTCGACCGGGACCCAGGAGTGGGCGTGGGACCACGAGGTCGCCAAGACGCGGCTGGCCGGCGCTTACGGCGACGACGCGGCCGCCGAGATCGCGGCCGTCCTCGCGTAGCCGGGTGCGGCGAGCGCCGGCTAAAGCTGGACCGGGTACTGGGGCTCGCTGATCCGCGGCACCACGCTGCCGTCGACGAAGATCGCGTGCCACAGCATGAAGATCAGCACCGTCCACAGCCGGCGGCTGTGATCGCTGACGCCGTTGCGGTGCTCGTCGAGCATCCGGCGCACGGCGGCCACGTCCACCAATCGCCCGGCCTGTGAGGTCGCCGTCAGCGCGTAGGCCCACTCCAGGAGCTCGCCTGCGCGCAGCCAGTGCCGGATGGGCACCGGGAAGCCCAGCTTGGGCCGGTGCAGCACGTGCGCGGGAACGATCGGCTCCAGCGCGCGTCGCAGCGCGTACTTCGTCGTCGTGCGGGTGATCTTGGCCTCCACCGGCAACCGCGAGGCGACGGCGAACACCTCCGGATCCAGGAACGGGACCCTCAGCTCCAGCGAATTGGCCATCGTCATCTTGTCGGCCTTGACCAGGATGTCGCCGCGCAGCCAGGTGAACAGGTCGACGTGCTGCATGCGGGCCACCGGGTCCCAGCCGGTCGAGTGCGCGTACACCGACGCCGTCACGTCGGTGTGGGTCCAGTCGTCGCGGAACCCGGGCAGCACGTCGCGCAGGTGCGCGTCGGAGAAGCTGCGGGCGTTGCCGTAGTAGCGCTCTTCGAGCGTCAACGAGCCGCGATGCAGCAGGCTCTTGCCGCGCATCCCCTCCGGCAGCGGCTTGGACACCTTGCCCATCGACCGCCGCAGCGGCCGCGGCAGATAGTCGAACGGCTTGAGCGACAGCGGCTCCCGGTAGATCGTGTAGCCGCCGAACAGTTCGTCGGCCCCCTCGCCGGACAGCACCACCTTGACGTGCTTGCGGGCCTCGCGGGCGACGAAGAACAGCGGCACCAGCGCGGGGTCGGCGACCGGCTCGTCGAGGTACCAGACGATTTCGGGCAGGGCGGCGACGAACTCCTCCGGGCTGACCACCTTGGCGATGTGGCGGGCGCCGATCGCCTCGGCCGAGGCCACCGCGACGTCGATCTCGGAGAACCCCTCGCGCTCGAAGCCGGTGGTGAACGTGATCAGCCCGGGGTTGTGCCGGATGGCCAGCGCCGCGATCGCGGTGGAGTCGATGCCGCCGGACAGGAATGCCCCGACGGTGACGTCGGCGCGCATGTGTTTGGCCACCGAATCCTCGAGCACGGCGGTGATCTCGTCGTAGCGGGACTGCTCGGTGTCGCCGGTGATCGGCGTGGCGGCGAATCGCGGCACGAAGTAGCGGGTGACCTCCGGTTGCAGACGCTCGGGACGGATGCGGGCGTAGCAGCCCGATTCCAGCCGCCGCACCCCGCGGTGCAGGGTTTCGGGCTCCGGCACGTACTGCAGGACCGTGTAGTGCTGCACGGCACGTTCGTCGATTGCCGTGTCGAATCCGACCAGGCCGACCAGGTCCAGCAGGCATTTCTTCTCGCTGGCCACCGCGGTTCCACCCCGGCCCGTCGCCACGAACAGCGGCTTGATGCCGAAAGGGTCACGTGCGCAGAACAATTCACGGGTCTCGGTATCCCACAACGCGAACGCGAACATGCCGCGCAACCGCCTGACGACGTCGGCGCCCCAGTGGTGGTAGCCGGCGACGATCGCCTCGCCGTCGCCGTCGGTGGCGAAGGCGGCGCCGTGCCTGGCGGCGAGCTCCTCGCGCAGCTCGAGGTAGTTGTAGATCTCGCCGTTGAACACCAGTACGTAGCGGTCGGGCGCCTCCGGCGGCCCCCAGCGCAGCGGCTGGTGCGAATGGGCGATGTCGATGATGGAGAGCCGGTTGAAGCCGAACACGACCGATCCGTCGGCGCCCGGGTCGACCCACGTGCCCGGCTCGTCGGGGCCGCGGTGGCGCATCAGGCGCGACGCGCGGGCGATCGCATCGTCGGCGGCCCGGGACACCGAAGCCGCGTCGGTTGCCGGGCCGCCGACCGCGTCCTGATCGGCCGGGGCCGCGACGAACGCCAGCAGTCCACACACGGCGCCTCAGTATGCCGCACCCGCCGCGCGCGGGCACAAGCCGCACCGGACGGGGTTTCGTCGCCTCGGTCAGCGGCGTGGTCTACGCTGCGTAGTATTCGATATCCGAGCAGGAGGCGCCAACGTGACACCTCGCGAGCAGGTCCGTTCGCATCGTTTGTCGCCGGGCAGGTTTCTGGGCTCTCCCGAGGGCCGTTCGGGAGGTGTTTCCCTAGGTCGTTCCCGTCTGCGGCGGCCGGCCCTGGCGGCCACGCTCGCCGTGCTGTCGGTGACGCTGAGCGGCTGCGGCTGGAAGGACGTGCTGGGCTTCGGCTGGCCGAAGGGCATCACCCCGCAGGCCCACTACAACGAGAACCTGTGGCTCGGGTCGGTGATCGCCGCGCTGGTCGTCGGAGTCATCGTGTGGGCCCTCATCTTCTGGTCGTCGGCTTTCCACCGCAAGAAGGCGTCGGACACCGAACTGCCCCGGCAGTTCGGCTACAACATGCCGCTGGAGCTGGTGCTCACGGTGACACCGTTCCTCATCATCTCGGTGCTGTTCTACTTCACCGTGGTGGTGCAGGAGAAGATGCTGCACCTGGACAAGCATCCGGAGGTCGTGGTCGACATCACGGCGTTCCAGTGGAACTGGAAGTTCGGCTACCAGCGGATCAACTTCAAGGACGGCACGTTCACCTACGAGGGCGCCGACCCGGCCCGCAAGAACGCGATGCTGTCCAAGCCGGAGGGCAAGGACTCCCGCGGCGAGGAAATCGTGGGGCCCATCCGCGGACGCGAGACCTCCGACCGCACATACCTGAACTTCGACAAGGTGGAGACGCTGGGGACGGCGACCGAAATTCCGGTCCTGGTGCTGCCGACCGGCAAGCGCATCGAGTTCCAGATGGCGTCCGCCGACGTGATCCACAACTTCTGGGTGCCGGAATTCCTTTTCAAGCGCGACGTGCTGCCCAACCCGCAGGCCAACAATTCGGTGAACGTCTTCCAGGTCGACCAGATCGAGAAGACGGGCGCGTTCGTCGGCCACTGCGCGGAATTCTGCGGCACCTATCACTCGATGATGAACTTCGAGGTTCGGGTGGTGTCGCCCAACGACTTCAAGACATACATGCAGCAGCGGATGGACGGAAAGAACAACGCCCAGGCGTTGCAGGCGATCGGCCAGCCGCCGTTGGCGGTGACCACTCACCCGTTCGACACCCGCCGCGGTCAATTGGTAGCGAGTCAATAGGTCAGGACGGTAGGACGCCCCATGCATATCGAAGCGCGGCTCTTCGAATTCATCGCCGGATTCTTCATTCTCGTCGCGGTGCTTTACGGGGTGCTGACGGCGCTGTTCGCCACCGGCGGTGAGGAGTGGGCCGGGACCACCGCGCTCGCGCTGACCGGAGGCCTGGCGTTGATCGTGGCCACCTTCTTCCGGTTCGTGGCGCGGCGCATCGACACGCGGCCCGAGGACTACGAGGGCGCCGAGATCAGCGACGGCGCGGGGGAATTGGGCTTCTTCAGCCCGCACAGCTGGTGGCCGATCCTGGTCGCGCTCTCGGCGTCGGTGTCCGCGGTGGGCATCGCGCTGTGGCTGCCGTGGCTGATCGTGGCGGGCGTGTCGTTCGTTCTGGCATCGGTCGCCGGACTGGTCTTCGAGTACTACGTCGGCCCGGAGAAGCACTGACCTCAGCCGCGGAAGGTCACAATCAGATCACGTGATCGGTGGCCGGTTCGCCGCGACTTACTTGGCCCTTTCGTTTCGGTAGGGTTTTGTCCAGGCACAAATGAGATTTCCCAGTTGCGCGCGCAGCGAAGTGAGCGCGGCGCCTCGCGCGCTGGTGATGCAGTCGGACAGGGCAGGGAACGATGAGCGGGCAGAATTCTCCGGAATGGGAATCAGAGCACTCTGATTCCGCCGGCGAGTCGAGCCCCGAACCGGGTCCGGCCGACGAGTTGCAACCGCGCGACGAACTCGAACCGTTCGACGCCGACGATGCGCCGGCCGAATTGGCGGGCGCCGATCAAACGGGTCAGACGGACGCATATTCGCGGGCCTACTCGGCACCGGAATCCGAACACTTTATGAGCGGGCCGTATGTGCCGGCCGATATGCGGCTCTACGACTACGACGGCTACGACGAATCGCCCGACGTCGCCGATGAACACCGCGCCCCGCGCTGGCCCTGGGTGGTCGGCGTCGCCGCCATCGTGGCCGCGATCGCGCTCGTCGTCTCGGTGTCGCTGCTGTTCGCGCGGACCGACACCACCAAGCTGGCGAACCCGGGGACGACGATCGCCCCGTCCACGCCGCCGATGCAGGACGAGATCACCACCACGAAACCGCCGCCCCCGCCTCCACCGCCGCCTACCACCGAGGCGCCGCCGCCGCCCCCGCCGGCGACGGAGACGCAGACCGTGACGGTGACGCCTTCTCCGCCGCCCCCGCCGCCCGCGCCGGCGCCGGCGCCCGCACCGCCGCCGGCCACCTCGACGGCGGCCGCGCCACCGACACCCACCACGCCGGCCGGACCGCGACAGGTCACCTACTCGGTGACCGGCACCAAAGCGCCGGGCGACATCATCTCGGTGACCTACGTCGACGCCTCCGGTCGCCGGCGCACGCAGCACAACGTGTACATCCCCTGGTCGATGACCGTAACCCCGATCTCGCAATCCGACGTCGGCTCGGTGGAGGCGTCCAGCCTCTTCCGGGTGAGCCGGCTGAATTGCTCGATCACGACAAGTGACGGAACAGTGCTTTCTTCGAACAGCAACGACGCACCCCAGACGAGCTGCTGATGGTCAGCAGATACTCCGCGTACCGGCGGGGGCCGGACACCGTTCCGCCGGAAGTCGTCGACCGGATCCTGGTCGGGGCGTGCGCCGCCATCTGGCTGGTGCTGCTAGGCGTGAGCGTTGCCGCCGCCGTGGCGCTGGTGGACCTGGGCAGCGGCTTCCACAAGGCGGCGGGCGGCCAGCACACCACGTGGGTCCTCTACGCCGTGATCATCGTCTCCGCGCTGATCATCGCCGGTGCCATCCCGGTGCTGGTGCGGGCCCGCCGGAGCGCGCAATACGAGCCGTCCGCCCGGGGGATGACCGCGCCGGAACGCGCCACGGTCGGTTCGCCGGCGCGGGCCGGCTCGCCCGCCGGGCTCGGTACGAGCGAACGCCCATACCAGCCGGGAGAGCAGGCGGCGGCCCCGGCCGTCGAATGGTCGAGCGTCGAGGTGGACCGTATTTGGTTGCGCGGCACCGTGTTTCTCGCCGGCACCATGGGGACCGCGCTGATCGCGGTCGCGACGGCCACCTATCTGATGGCCGTCGGGCACGACGGCCCGGCGTGGGTCGGCTACGGCTTGGCCGGCGCCGTCACCGCGGCGATGCCGGTGCTGGAGTGGCTGCACGTTCGCCAGCTGCGCCGCGTGGTTGCCGAGCACTAGCTATTGTCCGGACTCGGCGATGCGGGAGAACGGTGCTGCGGCGCGGGCGATTACGGCCCGGTCCTCGGCGCTGAGGGCGCGTAGCTGTTCGTCGAGCCTGGCGTTGCGCTGCGCCTCGGCGGCGCCGGCAAGTTCGTCGCCTGCCTTGGTAGCGCTGAAGAGCACTTTCCGGCGGTCGTCCGGGTCGCGAGTGCGCACGGCGTAGCCCGCTGAGGTGAGACGGTTCACGCCGGGCGAGGAGGATTTCCGCCCCGCGAGGACGACATCCGCTTCGGCGACACGCTGTTCGTCAGCGGCACCCTCCACGCACTCTGAATCGCGAAGGACCCGACGGCTGAAAACCGCCTGCCGGTGCTTAGTGCGAGCCGCCCTCGCCGTTGGAGCCGTTCGACCCGTTGGAGCCGTTCGAGCCGACGATGCTCTCCTGGTGCTCGCGCAGCGCGGTGAGCGCGCGTTGCTCGCCGGAGTGCGCCGCCTCGCGCAGCGCCGCGTCCTCCGACGCCGGATCGGCGAACAGGAAGCTGCCGCTGCCCGGCGAACCGGCCGAGCCGAGCTTGTTCATCCGCTTGGGCAGAGCCGTTCCCTGGTACTCGAGCGGCAGGGGGTGGCCGTGGTCGTCGACCGGGCCGAGCGGCTGATGCAGCTCGACGTAGGCACCGTGCGGCAGCCGCTTGATGATGCCGGTCTCGATGCCATGCGCGAGCACCTCGCGGTCGCTGCGCTGCAGCGCGACGCACCACCGGTAGGCGATGAAGTAGACGACCGGGGGCAGGATGACCATGCCGATTCGGCCGATCCACGTGGTCGCGTTCAGCGAGATGTCGAACTTGTACGCGATGATGTCGTTCATCGCCGCGAGGGTCAGCAGCATGTAGAACGAGATCGCCATCGCGCCCAGCGATGTCCGCACCGGGGCGTCGCGCGGCCGCTGCAGCAGGTTGTGGTGCGCATGGTCACCGCTGAACCGCTTCTCCAGGAAGGGGTAGACGACCAGCAGCCCGAAGATCAGGCCCATGATGAGCGCCACCCAGACCGGGGCGGGCACCGTGTGGTGGAAGAAGTAGAACTCCCATGGCGGCCAGATGCGCGCCAGGCCCTCGGTCCACATCATGTAGAAGTCGGGCTGCGAGCCGGCCGAGACGTGGGATGGCTTGTAGGGGCCCAGGTTCCAGATCGGGTTGATCTGCAGCAGGCCGCCCATCAGGCCCAGCACGCCGACGATCGCGGCGAAGAACGCGCCGGACTTGACGGCGAACACCGGCATGACGCGCACGCCGACCACGTTGTGCTCGGTGCGGCCCGGCCCGGGGAACTGGGTGTGCTTCTGGAACCAGACCATCGCCAGGTGCAGCCCGATCAGCGCCAGGATGATCCCCGGAATCAGCAGGATGTGCAGGGCGTACATGCGGGGGATGATGTAGCCCGCGGTCGCGCACTCGTTGCCCACGCCGCCACAGGGGAAGTCCCCGCCGAACAGCGCCCAGTGCAGCCACGTGCCGATCACCGGCATGCCCAGCGTGATCGACGAGAGCGCGGCGCGCAGCCCGATGCCGGACAGCAGGTCGTCGGGCAGCGAGTAGCCGAAGTAGCCCTCGAACATGGCCAGGATCAGCAGCAGCGACCCGATCACCCAGTTGGCCTCACGCGGGCGCCGGAACGCGCCGGTGAAGAAGATGCGCGCCATGTGCACCATGATCGACGCCGCGAAAAGCAGTGCGGCCCAGTGGTGGACCTGGCGGACGAACAGGCCGCCGCGCACCTCGAACGAGATGTCGAGCGTGGAGGCGAAGGCCTTGGACATGTCGACGCCGCGCAGCGGCTGGTATGCGCCGTTGTAGGTGACCTCGGCCATGGACGGATCGAAGAACAGCGTCAGGTACACGCCGGTGAGCAGGAGCACGATGAAGCTGTACATCGCGATCTCGCCCAGCAGGAACGACCAGTGGGTCGGGAACACCTTGTTCAGCTGTCTGCGAACCGCCGCCGAGGGGTGATAGCGCGTGTCGATGTCCTCGCCCTGGCGGGCGAGGACATCACCGATCTTCGGGGGACTCAGTTTGGGACTCATGTCGTCGTCCTCTCCCAGAATGCCGGTCCGACGGGTTCGATGAAGTCACCGTTGGCAACCAGATACCCGTTGGTGTCGATTGTGATCGGCAGTTGCGCCAGCGCGCGCGCCGCCGGACCGAAGATCGGCTTGGCGAAGTGCAGTGCGTCGAACTGCGACTGGTGGCAGGGGCACAAGATCCGGTAGGTCTGCTGCTCGTACAGCGACGCCGGGCAACCCAGGTGCGAGCAGACCTTCGTGTAGGCGAACAGTTCGCCGAAGTTGAAGCTCTCCTGGCCCTGCCGCTTGACCACCCGCGACATGTCGGTGGGCCGGACCCGGATGAGCATCACGGGGTTGCGGACGCCCTGGTTGATCTGGCGGAGCTTCTCCTGCGACTCCGGGGTGGTGCCGTCGCCGTCGGACTCGCGCCACGGGAACACGGTCTCCATGCCGCCGGCGTCGAGGTCCTCGGGCCGCATCTTGATGAACGGCGCCTCGCTGGTGCTGCCGGTGGCACGCGCCAGGAAGATGGTCTCGCCCTTGTAGGTCGGTGTCCAGCCGGACGTCCACAGCACGGCCTTCTTGCCGTCGGCGGTTTGCACCACCGGCTTCCACGGGTTCTTGATCAGGCCGCCGGCGAACGCGACCAGGGTGGACAGGCCGAACGCGCCCAGGCCCATGCCCAGCGACAGCCCGATCAGCTTGCGCCGCCCGACCGTCGAGCCCTGGTAGGCGTCGGCGAGGTTGGCCACCACGGTCTTGCGGTCGACCTCGCGGGAGGCGCCGTCGTGGCGGTCCTGGATCGAGATCTCTTCGGGGATAAAGCGTTTCTGGAACAGGATGGTGCCGATCGCGATGCACAGGATGGACATCCCGAACGTCAGGCCGTACAGCGGGGTGGTCAGCGTGTAGAGCAGGCTGCCGGGGGCGTCCTTCGGCTTGTACTCCCAGGGCCAGAACAAGAAGATCAGCAGCAGCGCGAGCCCGAAGAAACCGCCGAGCATCAGCCAGCGGGCGACGGAGCGCTCGGCGCGCTTCTCGGCCTTGGTGCCCTCGACCGGCCAGCGCGGCTCTTTGTAGACGGTCTCGACGCCGTCGATCTTGCCGCCCAGCTCCACCAGTTCCTGCTGCGACATCGCGGCCAGCGCGGCGTCGCTGGGCTCGTGGGGCGCCCCGGGTCCGCCCTTGTCGGTGTCAGAGCCGTGAACGTCGGTCATTGTGCTCGTGCCCCAATCCACAGTGCCAGGCCGATGGCGGCCACCATGCCGATGATCCAGGCGGCCATGCCCTCGGGTGCGGGTCCGAATCCACCAAGGCCGTAGCCGCCGGGCTGGCGCTCCTCGGTCACGGACTTGATGTAGCCGATGATGTCCTTCTTGGAGTCGAAGGACAGCTGACTGTCGGCGAACTTCGGCATGTTCTCCGGGCCGGTCCGCATGGCGGCGAGGATCTGCTGCTCGTTGGCCTCGCCCAGGTCCGGTGCGTACTTGCCCGACGAGAGCGCGCCGCCCTTGCCGGTGAAGTTGTGGCACGACGAGCAGTTGAGCCGGAACAGGTCACCGCCGCGGCCGATGTCGCTGCCACGCAGGGATTGCATGGCCAGGCTGCCGTCCGGGTTGCGCACCACCGTGGGCCCGCCGCCGTTGGCCTGCACGTAGGCGCCGATGGCGTCGATCTGCGACTGGTCGAAGATCGGCTCCTTGCGCGGGGCCTGCGCCGCGTCGGCCATGACCGGCATCCGGCCGGTGGAGACCTGGAAGTAGACGGCCTCCTCGCCGACGCCGATGAGGCTCGGGCCGTGGTCCGGCACGCCCTGCAGGTTGGCGCCGTGGCACGACACGCAGGAGGTGTCGAACAACTGCTTGCCGGTGCGCAGCAACGCCGACGACGACTCGTCGGCGACCGCCACCTGCGGGCGCGGGGTCAGCACGGCGGCCAGGCCGCCGGCGACGGTCAGCGCGATCAGCAGCAGCAGGCCGCCTGACAGGCGCCGGCGAAGCCGCCGGCGGGCGCGGTCGTTGCGCTGACTCGGCCGCTTGGTGCGACCGGATCGGGTGGACCCCAGTTTCTTCAACCGAGCACTCCTGTTCATTCCTGTGTGAAGACGCCGGCCTTAACGGATGAAATAGATCACGGTGAACAGCGCGATCCAGACGATGTCGACGAAATGCCAGTAGTACGACACGACGATGCTGGCCGTGGCCTGCGCCGGCGTGAACTTGCTCATCGCGGTGCGGACCAGCAGGAAGATGAAGGCGATCAACCCGCCGGTGACGTGCAGGCCGTGGAAGCCGGTCGCGAGGTAGAAGACGCTGCCGTAGGCGCTGCCGTGAATGGTCGTGCCGTGCGTGGCCAGATGGTAGTACTCGTAACCCTGCCCGCAGACGAAGAACAGCCCCATCAGGAACGTGACCACGTACCAGCGGCGCAGGCCGAAGACGTCGCCGCGCTCGGCGGCGAACACCCCCATCTGGCAGGTGAACGACGACGCGATCAACACCAGCGTCACCGGAACCGCCTGATAGAGGTTCAGCTCGGTGGGCGGCGGCGGCCACTTCCCGCCCGATTGGGCGCGGGCGGTGAAGTACATCGCGAACAGCCCGGCAAAGAACATCAGCTCGCTGGAAAGCCACACTATGGTGCCGACACTGACCATGTTCGGCCGGTTCAGCGAATGAACGCGCGACGTAATTGCAGTACCTGAAGTCCCGGCAGCGCTGGTCACATCCGCAAGTATGACGCTTTGTAGTTGTCGAACTCCACCCGGGGCGGCATTTGATCTTGTCCGTGTTGTGATTCGGTCGACGCCGGCGGTCGCCCGGCGACGGTTGGGGCGGGTGTGACGGCCGTGGGACCATCGGCGCGTGGGCACGCAACCTGAGACCACCGCTGTGGGCGACCCCGCCGGGGCGGCCCCGTCGTGGCGGGCGGTCCTGTCCCGGCTGACGGCCGGTGAGGATCTCGCGCGCGGCCAGGCCGGCTGGGCGATGGATCAGATCATGGCCGGCGCCGCGAAGCCGGCCCAGATCGCGGCCTTCGCGGTGGCGATGACCATGAAGGTGCCGACCGCGGCCGAGGTCAGCGAGCTGGCCGACGTGATGCTGAGTCACGCGCTGGCGCTGCCGGCGGCGGTCCGCGACGATGCGGTGGACATCGTCGGTACCGGGGGCGACGGCGTCAACACCGTCAACCTGTCCACGATGGCGGCCATCGTGGTGGCCGCCGCGGGCGTGCCGGTGGTCAAGCACGGTAACCGGGCGTCGTCGTCGCTGTCCGGCGGTGCCGACACGCTCGAGGCCCTGGGCGTGCGGATCGACCTGGGCCCCGAGCAGGTCGCGCGCAGCCTCACCGAGCTTGGCATCGGGTTCTGCTTCGCGCCGCTTTTCCACCCGTCCTACCGGCACACGGCCGAGGTGCGCCGCGAGATCGGCGTGCCGACGGTGTTCAATCTCCTTGGGCCGCTGACGAATCCGGCGCGGCCGCGCGCGGGCCTCATCGGTTGTGCGTTCGCCGGGTTGGCCGAGGTGATGGCCGGGGTGTTCGCCGCGCGCAAATCCAGCGTGCTGGTGGTCCACGGCGACGACGGGCTCGACGAGCTGACGACGACCACCACCAGCACGATCTGGCGGGTGCAGGCCGGGACCGTGGACAGGCTGACGTTCGATCCCGCCGGGTTCGGTTTCGCCCGAGCCGATCTCGCCGAGCTGGTGGGCGGCGACGCGCAGTTCAACGCCGCGGAGGTCCACGCGGTGCTGGGCGGCGCCAGGGGGCCGGTGCGCGACGCGGTCGTGCTCAACGCGGCCGGGGCGATCGTCGCGCACGCCGGCCTATCCAGCCGCGCTGAATGGTTGCCGGCGTGGGAGGACGGGCTGCGGCGGGCCGCCGCGGCCATCGACTGCGGCGCGGCCGAACAGCTGCTCGCGCGATGGGTGCGGTTCAGCCGGCAAGTCTGAGTCGGGCGGCGCTGCCACCTGTTGCGAGGCCAGCCGCGCCGAGCGCGCCAGCGCGGCCCAGGCCGCCCACGGACCGGCCGAGCGCAGCGGCGACGCCCAGCCCGCGGCGTCGCCGGTGCCCTCGACACGCACGATGCGCACCCCCGGGTTGGTCAGCCACCGGGCGATCAGGGCGGTCTCTTCGACCAGCGCTCCACCCAGCGGGGCCGGCGTCGGCAGGATGGCCTGCGCGCCGGCGCGCAAGGCGTCGACCACCGGCAACGGCGGCACCCCACGTTCGGCTGTTCCGGCCGCGGCGAGCTGACCGTGCCGGATGACGGCGAGGTGGTAGCCGCCGGCGCCGTCCGGGGCGGCGGCGACCAGCTCGGGAAGGGCGGCCAGCGCGCGCAGCCGCTGGCCGCGCCACAGGGTCTCGACGGCGACCGCGGTCCGGTCGCGCAGCCGGGCGGCGCTTTCGAAGAGCCGCCGTTGCGCCAGCGCACCGACCTCGTCGACGGCGCCGGCCAGGGCGCCGTTGTCCAGCCCGTCGATCAGCGAAGCGCAGCGCGCGACGGCCGCCGCGTACTGGGTGGCCGCCGCGTCCCGGGCGGCGGGGCAGGGTGCGACCTCGAGTCGGGGGCAGGCCGGTCCGTGCAGGGCGGAACGTCCCAGCCGCGTCGTGCAGGTGCGCAGCCCGGTGAACCGCGCCAGCAGGTCCGCGGTGTCGGCCGCGTCGGCGCGGGAGCGGAACGGGCCGACGGCGCGGTCGTGCCGGGGCGCGCGCACCACCGCGAGGCGCGGGAACGCCTCGTCGCTGAGCACCACCCACCACCAGCGCTGCGGAAACCGTGACCGGCGGTTGTAGGGCGGCGCATGGGCGGCCAGCATCCGCAGCTCGCGCACCCCGGCCTCCAGCGCGTGCGCGCACTCCACGTGGTCGACGGCGCCGGCCAGCGCGACCATCTCTTTCATCCGGCCGCGCGGATCGGCGCCGGTGAAGTACTGACCGACACGACGGCGCAGGTCGACGGCGGTGCCGACGTAGAGCACCTCGCCCGCCGGCCCGCGGAACAGGTAGATCCCCGGCCGGTGCGGCAGGCCGTCGGCGAGCACCCGCTTGCGCCGCTGGGCCGGCGTCACGCGGGGCAGGTAGGCGCGCAGGTCGGCGTAGGTGTGCACGCCCTGGTTGCCGACGCGCTCGATGAGCGCGTGCAGCACCTCGACGGTGGCGCGGGCGTCGTCGAGGGCGCGGTGGGTGGGCCGGGACGCGACGGAGAACAGCCGCGCCAGGGCGGCCAGCCGCACGCTCGGGGCTTCCTCCCGGGTCAGCACGCGGCGGGCCAGCCGGACCGTGCACAGCACCTGCGGCCGCGGCCAGGCGATGTCGCACTGTTCGGCCGCCGCGCGCAGGAACCCCATGTCGAACCCGGCGTTGTGGGCGACGAACACCGCCGGACCGGCGAACTCGAGGAACATCGGCAGGACCGCGTCGATGGTCGGGGCGTCGCACACCATCGCGCTGGTGATGCCGGTGAGCGAGACGATCTGCGGCGGGATGCTGCGCTGCGGGTCGACCAGGGTGGCGAACTCGCCGAGCACCACCCCGCCGCGGACCTTGACGGCCCCGATCTCGGTGATGGCGTCGGGGGTGGCCCCGTCGGTGGCCCGGGTGCGCCCGCCGGTGGTCTCCAGGTCCACCACGACGAACGTCGTGTCGCGCAGCGAGACCTCGTCGGCGCCGAACCGCGGCTCCAGGTCGGCGAAACTCAGCTGAGCAGCGCCACTTGCACCCATGGCAGGCGACGTTAGGCACCCCCACCGACACCCGCGGTGTTCCCACGCCGGGCCCGGTCGACGGATTTGGGTGCGGGGGTTGTCGGTGGCGGCGGTTAGCGTGCGGGGCAGTCCGGCGTGAACGTCGGAGACGTGACCGAGAGGACCGAGCGCGATGGCACACAGCAACGGAGACGACAGCACCGGCACCGCCGGGCCGGGGGGCGGTGCGCCGGTGGTGATCGACTGCGACGAATGCGCGGTGCGGGGGCCCGGCTGCCGCGACTGTGTGGTCAGCGTCCTGCTCGGGGTCCCCGAGACGTTGTTGCAGGACGAACGTGCCGCTTTGGAGGTGCTTGCCGAAGTCGGGCTGGCGCCGCGCCTCCAGTTGGTGCCGATTCGTCACCATCGCGACTCGGGGGTCGCTTGAAATCATTGCGTCGCAACGGTATTAATGCATGGGTCCAGCGAGCGCGAGGTGCTGGGCCACCTCAGCGTGGAGGCGGCCTCTCACATAGAAATGACAGAAATCTTTCTAATTTCTTAAGCGTCCGCTTTGGACAAACGTCGATATGCTTTCGTAACCTGTTTGAGACCTAAACCAGCTCGACGGCTTTTCCGTCGATGGCCGTTTAAGGATGCAAATCTTGAGGCTTGATTCTAGGTACCCGATTGCGCGTGGGATCACACGGAAAGTCGTCGGGGCACTGGCGGGCTTCACTATGTTGTCGGGCGCACTGGCCGCGAACGTCTCGGCCGACCCGGCGCAGGACGCCCTCGCGAAACTCAACCAGCTCTCGCGGCAGGCCGAGCAGACCACCGAGGCCATGCACACCGCGGAGCTCGACCTCAACGACAAGCTGGCCGCCCAGAACGCGGCGGACAAGAAGCACGCCGACGACCAGGCCGCCGTCGACGCGGCGAAGGCCCGGCTGGCCTCCTTCCAGGGTGCGGTCAACAAACTCGCCGCCGCGACCTACATGGGCGGCAGCGTCGACGGCATGGAAGCCATCCTGACGGTGGGCTCGCCGCAGGGCCTGATCGACAAGCTGGCCGTGCAGCGGTTGATGGCGACCCAGATGCGGACCCAGATGGCGAGCTTCCGCTTCGCCGGTCAGCAGGCCGCCAAGGCCGAACAGGAGTCGGCGAAGTCGGCGGCCGAGGCCAAGAGCGCCGCCGAACAGGCCGCCGCCGTCCGCGCGAGCCTGCAGTCCAAGCAGAGCCAGTTGCAGGTGCAGATCGCGGTCGTCAAGTCGCAGTACGTCTCCCTGACCGCCGAACAGCGCGACGCGCTGGCCAACGCGGCGCCCGCCCCGGGACCGGGGGGGCCCGCGCCCGACGCGGCGCCCCCGGGCAACCCGCCCGGCGGCGAGCCCGCACCGGGCCAGGCCCCGCCGCCCGGTGGATTCGGCGCGCCTCCCGGCGGCGGCGACCGGGCCACCGTCGTGCAGGCCGCGCTCACCCAGGTCGGTTCCTCCTACGTGTGGGGCGGGGCGGCGCCCGGCGGGTTCGACTGCTCCGGGCTGGTGATGTGGGCCTTCCAGCAGGCGGGCATCTCGCTGCCGCACTCCAGCCAGGCGCTGGCCCGCGGCGGCCAGCCGGTGGCCCTGTCGGACCTGCAGCCCGGTGACGTGCTCACCTTCTACTCCGACGCATCGCACACCGGCATCTATGTCGGTGACGGCATGATGATCCACTCCTCGACCTACGGCGTGCCGGTGCGGGTGGTGCCGATGAACGCCGGGGGCCCGATCTACGACGCCCGCCGTTACTAGACCTGCGGGGGCGCGGCGCCGGCGGCTTTCGATGCTGCTGGCCTGGGTTTTCGTCGTCGAGTTGGTGGTGGCGGCGGCCGTGCCGTTCGACGCGGCCCTCGACAGTCGGGTGAGGCCCGCGCAGCTCGTCACGCCCGCGCGCAGCCACCTCGGCGTCGCGACGAAGTCCCTGGTCGCCGGCGACCGCAAGGTCCGGCTATCCAGCCTCGGCGGTGTGGCCGGCGACCGGCTGCTGGCCCGGGTGGCGTCGAACATCGGCGCCGCGATCGCCGCGGTGGAGACGTTCTGGGGTTCCGACTGGTCGCACGACATCTCGGTCGTCGCCGCGGAGACCGACGAGGAATTCCGCGCGGCCGCCGGCGGGGGACCTGCGTCGCAATGGGCCGGCATCGCGGCCGTGACGGTCGCCGACCGCCTCGACGTGGAGCGCCGCGTTGCGGTCGGCGAGCGGATCGTATTCGCGCCGGGCGCGGCCAACATGACCGAACGTGCGCTGCGAATAGTGTTGGCACACGAGCTTTTTCACTACGCCGCGCGCGCCTATACCGCCCCGGACGCACCACGGTGGCTCACCGAGGGGGTCGCGGACTACGTGGGCCGGCCGGCGGCCCCGGTGCCCGCCGACGCGCTGCCGGTGCCGTTGACGCTGCCCGCCGACGCCGACCTGGACGCAGCCGGCGCGCAGCGCTCGCTGGCCTACGACCGTGCCTGGTGGTTCGCCCGCTTCGTCGCGGACACCTACGGGCCGCCGAAACTGCGCGACCTGTACCTGGCCGGCTGCGGGGCCGGCCACGCCGACGTGCCCACCGCCGTACACGACGCCCTGGGCACCGACGCCGCCGGCGTGCTGGTGCGCTGGCACCAGTGGGCGACACGCTAGCCTGAGCCACTGTGAGCCGGGTCCTGCTGGTAACCAACGACTTTCCGCCCCGGCCCGGTGGCATCCAGTCGTATCTGGGGGAATTCGTCGCCCGGCTGGTTGACGCCGGGTCGCATTCGGTGCTGGTCTACGCGCCACAGTGGAAGGGTGCCGACGCATTCGACCGCGCGGCCGGCTATCCGGTGGTGCGCCATCCGGGGACGCTGATGCTGCCCGGGCGCGGGGTCGATGCCCGGATGCGCCGCCTGATCGCCGACCACGGCATCGACACCGTGTGGTTCGGCGCGGCCGCGCCGCTGGCGCTGCTGGCCCGGCGGGCCCGCGACGCCGGGGCGACGCGGGTGCTGGCCAGCACGCACGGCCACGAGGTGGGCTGGTCGATGCTTCCGGTCGCGCGCTCGGTGCTGCGCCGCATCGGCGAGGACACCGACGTCGTCACCTTCGTCAGCCGCTACACGCGCTCCCGGGTCGCGCCGGCCTTCGGGCCCAAGGCGTCGCTGGAGTACCTGCCGCCCGGCGTGGACGCCGACCGCTTCCGGCCCGACCCGGCCGCCCGGGCCGAGTTGCGGGCCCGCTACGGCCTGGGCGAGCGGCCGACGGTGGTGTGCCTGTCTCGGCTGGTGCCCCGCAAGGGGCAGGACATGCTGATCAAGGCGTTGCCGTCGATCCGGCGGCGGGCCCACGGCGCCGCGCTGGTGGTCGTCGGCGGCGGCCCCTACCTCGACACGCTGCGCAAGCTGGCCCGGGAGTGCGGGGTGGCCGATCACGTGAAGTTCACCGGCGGCGTGCCGGCCGCCGAACTGCCGGCCCACCACGCACTGGCCGACGTCTTCGCGATGCCGTGCCGAACCCGCGGCGCGGGCATGGACGTCGAGGGGCTGGGCATCGTCTTCCTCGAGGCCTCGGCGACGGGGGTGCCGGTGGTCGCCGGCCGGTCCGGGGGAGCGCCGGAAGCGGTGCGGCACAACAAGACCGGATTGGTGGTCGACGGCCGGTCGGTCGACGGGATCGCCGACGGCGTCGCCGGGCTGCTCATCGATCGCGACAAGGCCGCGGCGATGGGCGCGTGTGGCCGCGAGTGGGTGGTGTCCCAGTGGCGCTGGGAGACACTGGCGCAGCGGCTCGCCGGTCTGCTCGACGGCTAGTTCGTCGGCTCGCGTGACGTTGGCTTCACACGGGAGCCGAGCGACACCACCCGCACGCTCGGGCCCCGCGCGCCCCTAGTCCTTCTCGTAGATCGCGTCGATGTCAGAGGCGAACTTCTCGGCCACCACGTTGCGCTTGACCTTCATCGTCGGGGTCAATTCGCCGGTGTCCTCGGTGAAGTCGACCGGCAGGATGCGGAACTTGCGAATCGACTCCGCATGCGACACAGCCAGATTCGCGTGCTTGACGGCGGCGTCCACCTCGGCGACCAGGTCGGGATCGGTGGCCAGATCACCCACCGACGCCCCGGACGACTTCTGGTTGCGCTGCTTCCAGCCGTCGAACGCCTCGGGGTCGATGGTGATCAGCGCGCCGATGAACGGCTTGTTGTCGCCGACCACCATCGCCTGGCTGATCAGCGGGTGCGCCCGCAACTGGTCTTCGAGCACGGCCGGGGCGACGTTCTTCCCGCCGGCGGTGACGATGATCTCCTTCTTGCGGCCGGTGATCTTCAGGAAGCCGTCCTCGTCGACGGCGCCGAGGTCGCCCGTCTTGAACCAGCCCTCGGCGAAGGCGTCCTCCGTGGCCTGCTCGTTGCGCCAGTAGCCGCTGAACACCACACCGCCGCGCACCAACAGCTCGCCGTCCTCGGCGATCCGAAGACTGTTGCCCGGCACCAGCGTTCCGACGGTGCCGATCTTGACGTTGCCGACCTGGTTCACCGTGATGGCCGCGCTGGTCTCGGTCAGGCCGTAGCCCTCGTGGATGGTGAGGCCCACGCCGCGGTAGAAGTGGCCCAGGCGTGCGCCCAGCGGCGCCCCGCCGGAAACGGACGCATGGCAGTCGCCGCCCAGCGCCGCGCGCAGCTTGTGGTACACCAGCCGGTCGAACAGCGCGTGCTTGGCCCGCAGGATCGGACCCGGCCGGCCGCCGTCGTGGGCGCGGCTCCAGTCGACCGCGGTCTGCGCGGCGATCGCGAAGATCCGGCCCTTGCCGTCGTTGGCAGCGTTCTGCTCGGCGGTGTTGTACACCTTCTCGAACACCCGCGGCACCGAGACCACCACCGTCGGCTTGAACACCGCGAACAACGGCAGCAGGTTCTTGACGTCGCTGGTGAACCCGACGGTTACCTTGTTGGTGAACGCCGCCAGGGTCAGTGACCGGGCCAGCACGTGGGCCAGCGGCAGGAAGATCAGCAGCCGCTGCCCCTCGTCGAGCAGCGTCGGGAGGCACTCCTTGGTTCCCCGGATCTCGTACAACAGGTTCGAGTGGGTGAGCTGGCAGCCCTTCGGTCGCCCGGTGGTGCCCGAGGTGTAGATCAGGGTCGCGGGGTCGTCGGCGCGCAGTGCCTCCAGCCGGGCGGTCAGCTCGGTCGCGTCGACCGAGGCGCCGGCCTCGCTGAGCTGGTCGACCGCCTTGGGGCCCGAACCGTTGATGTGCAGCACACGGCGCAGCGCCGGCAGTTCGGCGGTGAGCTCGGTGACCATGGCGGCGTGGGCGTCGGTCTCGGCGAACGCCAGCACGGCCTCCGAATTCTGCAGCACCCAACGGACCTGCTCGGCCGACGACGTCTCGTAGATCGGCACCGTCACCGCGCCGACGGACAGGATCGCGAGGTCCAGGATGGCCCACTCGTAGCAGGTCGCGGAGAAGATGCACACCCGGTCACCGGCCTGCACCCCCTGGGCGATCAACCCGAGCGCCGCCGCGCGGATCTGGCTCGCCGCCTCGGCGCACGTGACGTCGATCCATTCGCCGTTGACCTGACGGCGGTAGATGACGAAGCCCGGATCCTCGCGCTCGTGCTCGAAGACCACCGCCGCCACGTTGTCGTGCTCGCCGACGGTGAAGCGGGCGGGGACACTGTACTCACGCACTTTCGCTGACCTCATTCGACTCGATGACGTTTCCGGGGAGCCGGCTCGCTCAGGTCAAGCCTAATCCGCGCATTCGCCGGCACGGTCCCGTTGGCCCGCCCCGCGCCCGGCGAGGGAGCCCTATGTGTGAAGCTGTGCTCGTGAACAGCATCCAGATCGCCGATCAGACGTACGTCGCGGCCGACGGCGCACGCGTCGGCGCCGCGGTCGCGGACCGCGCGAGCTGGCGCCGGTGGTGGCCTGATCTGCGCCTCGAGGTCGTCGAGGACCGCGGCGAGAAAGGAATCCGCTGGGCGGTCACCGGCGCGCTGACCGGCACCATGGAGGTGTGGCTGGAGCCTTCGCTGGACGGCGTGGTGCTGCACTACTTCCTGCACGCCGAACCGACCGGAATGGCGGCGTGGCAGCTGGCCAAGCTGAATCTGGCGAAGATGACGCACCGCCGTCGGGTGGCGGGAAAGAATATGGCCTTCGAGGTCAAGACGACGCTGGAACGGCTCCGTCCGGTCGGGGTTTCTCCGGTAGGTTAGCCGGGTCGGGTCCGCGCGCGAGTACCGTTTGCGACCGGAGGTCCGGGGCGATCCTGCGGGCGCGTCGACCCGCTTGCGGGAGAGAGGGCAGCAGCCAGGTGGCGGAGAAGACGACGCAAACCATCTACATCGAGGCCGACCCGGGCGTGATCATGCAGGTGATCGCCGACATCGATTCCTATCCGAAGTGGATCTCGGAATACAAGGAAGCCGAAGTGCAGGAGAAGGACGCCGACGGCTACCCGAAAACCGCGCGACTGGTCCTGGACGCCGCGGTCATCAAGGACACCATGGTCATGGCCTACACGTGGCCCAAAGACCGGCGATCGGTGAGCTGGACACTGGTCTCCAGTTCGCTGCTGCGCGCCCTGGAAGGCTCATACCGCTTGGCGCCCAAGGGTTCTGGCACCGAGGTGACCTACGAGCTCTCGGTCGACCTCGCGGTCCCCATGATCGGCCTGCTCAAGCGCAAGGCCGAGCGCCGGTTGACCGACACGGCGTTGAAGGATCTCAAGAAACGAGTCGAGGCTGAGTGAGTCCGCTGAATTCCGGGCTCCCGTCCCGGCCCGGATCAGTCTTTTCGTCGGCAAGGGCGGGGTAGGAAAATCCACCCTGGCCGCCGCCACCGCGGTCGGTGACGCAAGCGCGGGCCGGCGGGTGCTGCTGGTCTCCACCGACCAGGCGCACTCGCTCGGTGACGTGCTGGCCGTTGCGGTCCCGCCCAACGGACGCGGCGAGCCGGTGCGGGTGCTCGCCGACCTCGACACCGGGCAGGCCGAGGCGGGCGGCGGTTTCCTCGACGCCCTGGCGCTGGACACGCTGGCCCTGCTGGAGGCGCGGTGGCGCGGTGTGGTCGACACCCTGGACCGGCGGTTCCCCGACTCCGAGCTGAGCACCATTGCCCCCGAGGAGCTTTCAGCGCTGCCCGGCATCCAGGAGGTGCTCGGCCTGCACGCCGTCGGCGAACTCGCCGCCTCCGGGCGATGGGACCGTATCGTCGTCGACTGCGCCTCGACCGCGGACGCGTTGCGCATGCTGACGCTGCCCGCCACCTTCGCGCTCTACGTCGAACGCGCGTGGCCGCGCCATCGGCGGTTGACCCTCGCCGCCGACGACCCCCGGTCGGCGGCGGTCGTGGAACTCCTCGAGCGGATCAGCGCCAGCGTCGATCGGCTCTCCGCGCTGCTGACCAACGGCGAGCTGGTCGGCGCCCACCTGGTGTTGACCGCCGAGCGGGTGGTCGCCGCCGAAGCGATGCGGACGCTGGGATCGTTGGCGCTGATGGGGGTGCGCGTCGAGGAGCTGATCGTCAACCAGGTGCTGGTGAAAGACGATTCCTACGAATACCGCAACCTGCCGGACCACCCGGCCTTCTCTTGGTACGCCGAACGCATCGGGGAGCAGCAGGCCGTCCTCGACGAGCTCGACTCCGCCATCGGTGAGGTGGCGCTGGTCCTGACTCCGCACCTGTCCGGCGAGCCGATCGGCCCGAAGGCGCTGGGGGCGCTGCTCGACAGCGCCCGGCGGCGCGGTGGGACGGCGCCGCCGGGACCGCTGCGGCCGGTGGTGGACCTGGAATCCGGGTCGGGACTTGGGTCGACATACCGGATGCGGCTAGCGTTGCCCCAGCTCGATCATTCGGCGCTGACGCTGGGACGCGTGGACGACGACCTGATCATCAGCGCCGGCGGGTTGCGGCGCAGGGTCCGGCTGGCGTCCGTGCTGCGACGGTGCACGGTCCTGGACGCGCATCTGCGGGGCAGCGAGCTGACGGTTCGATTCCGACCAGACCCGGAGGTGTGGCCCAGATGAGCGGGGCTCACCCCGAAATCGGTCCGGAACTGCGCAGGCTCGCCCAGGCCATCCTGGACGGGATCGACCCCGCGGTGCGCACGGCCGCCGCGCTGACCGCCGGCGCGGGAGTGGGCACCGGCAAATGCCAGCAGGTGTGGTGCCCGGTGTGTGCGCTGGCCGCGCTGGCGACCGGCGACCAGCACCCGCTGCTCACCGTCGTGGCCGACCACAGCATCGCGTTGCTGGAGGTGATCCGGGCCATCGTCGACGACCTCGACCGGTCGTCGACCGCGACGCCGGAACCGCCGCCCGACGGGCCGCCGGGCGGCCGCCCCGGGGCGGAGCCGGACGCCGGTGCGGGCGTCCAAGACCGCGGCCCGAGATCCCGGTATCAGTCCATCCCCGTCACGGTCGAGGAGTGATTGGGGCGCGCCGAAGGTGGTCCCTGCCGTTACGGATAGGTACAGTTGGCGCAGGACACCGGCGGTGCGGGCGAGAGGGAGGGCCATGTGGTACTGGCTATTCAAGTACGTTCTGCTGGGTCCGCTGCTCTACGTGATAGGCCGGCCGAAAATCGAAGGGCTGGAACACATCCCGAGCTCCGGACCGGCAATCCTGGCCAGTAATCACCTGGCGGTGATGGACAGCTTCTACCTTCCGTTGATGGTGCGTCGCCGGATCACCTTCCTGGCCAAGGCCGAATACTTCACGGGCACCGGTCTCAAAGGCTGGTTCCAGCGCTGGTTCTTCACCGCAGTCGGCCAGGTGCCGATCGACCGCACCGACGCCGACAGCGCGCAGGCCGCCCTGAGCACCGCCGACAGGCTGCTCAGCCAGGGCAAGCTGCTGGGCATGTACCCCGAAGGCACCCGCTCGCCGGACGGCCGGCTGTACAAGGGCAAGACCGGCCTGGCGCGGCTGGCCCTGCACACCGGGGTGCCGGTGATACCGGTGGCCATGATCGGGACCAACGTCGTCAACCCGCCCGGCACCAACATGCTGCGGTTCGGGCGGATCACCATCCGCATCGGCGAGCCGATGGACTTCTCCCGCTTCGAAGGTCTGGCCGGTAACCGCTTCATCGAGCGGGCCGTCACCGACGAGGTGATCTACGAGCTGATGGGGCTCTCGGGCCAGGAGTACGTCGACATCTACGCGGCCAGCGTGAAAGAACAGCGCGAGCAGGCCGCCGCCGCCGAAGCCGCCCGGATCCCCGAGACCGCGGCCGGTTAGGCCGTCACCGGCGTCAACGGCTGCGCCGACGCGTCCCGCACGGGCCGCCGCGAGGCGACCGCGCACCCGGCCGCCACGATGACGGCGAGCGCCCACCACACGTAGGACATCCCGGCGAGCTGGCGCCACCAGACCGCCGCCGACTCGTGATGCTTGGGCAGCAAATCGATCGGCGTCCATCTCATCAGCGCCACTCCGAGCGCACTGACGGCCGCGAGCGCCGCGCTGCGGCGCCGCCACGCCAGCACCGCGGTCACCAGCACCGCCGGCAGCATCCAGACCCAGTGGTGTGACCACGACACCGGGGACACCACCAGGCCGAACAGCGCAACGCAGACGACCGCCAGCAGGGGCTCGCCGGCCCGCAGCACCCGCCGCATCGTCCACACCGTCAGCGCGAGGACCAGCAGCGACGCGGCCACCCACAGCAGGAAGCGGTGCTGCTCGGACAGGCCGGTCCGTGCGAGTGCGCCGGCGATGTTCTGGTCGGTGTTCAGTGCCGCCGCGCCGATCCGGTCGGTGTGGTGCACGGTGTGCGTCCAGTACTCCCACGAATCGTCGGACGCCAGAACGAAACCGAGCAACGTCGCCCCGACGAACGACGCCATCGCCGTCAGCGCCGCGCGGTTGTCTCGGCGCAGCACGAAATACAGCAGGAACACCGCCGGGGTGAGCTTCAGCGCGATTCCCACACCGAGCAGCAGCCCGCGCGGCCACGGGGTGCGCCGCGGCACGCAGTCGGCGATCACCAGCGTCATGAGGATGACGTTGATCTGGCCGAAGGCGAAGTTCGACACGATCGGTTCGAGCCACATCGCCGCCGGGACCACGATCGCGACGGCCAGCCACGACCGTCGCAACCAGGCCGGGCCCGGCAGCGCCGCCGAGGTGTCCCACACGTCCAAACGGGTCAGCACGATCACGGTCGACACCACCAGCAGCAGCAGGGTCAGCGCGGTGATCGCGACGCTGGCCGCGGGCATGTGCAGCCAGGCGAACGGGCAGAAGACGATGGCCGCGAGCGGGGGATACGTGAACGGCAGGTTCAGGCCGATCGGTGTGTGGAACTGCACGTCGCCGCGGTAGAGCGGATGCCCGTCCAGCCACGCCCGCGCGCCCATCTGATACACGTCGATGTCGATGCGATACGGCGTGTGCCCGAACAGCTGCCAGGCCACGTAGCCCAGTCCCGCCGCCGCCGCCAGCCACAGCAGGCACCACAGCAGCAGCTGCCCCGGTCGAATGCCCACCCCGGGCGCCTGCCGCATACTCATGTCGCTCAACAGCGTAATCGGTGTCGCGCCCGGCGCAGGCGCAGCGCGGCGCACGCTCGGTCGACGGCGACAGGCGTAGGTTGCAAGAGTGCTCCACTGGTTCGTGTCGAGGGCGTCGCGCTGGTTTGACCACGACATCCACGACAGCGGCCGGCTACCCTTGCTCTGCTGCCTGATCGCCTTCATCCTGACGTTCTTCGTCACCCGGTCTTTCGTGCGCATCATCCGTCACCGCGCCGACGCGGGTCGCCCGACCCGGTGGTGGCAGCCCCGCAACGTGCACATCGGCGGAGTGCACATCCACCACGTGACGTTCGGGGTGGTGCTGGTGCTGCTCTCCGGGCTGACGTTGGTCACCCTCTCCATCGACGGGCATGAGCCCCAATTCACCATCGCTGCAACATGTTTCGGGATCGGCGCCGCGCTGGTTCTCGACGAGTACGCGTTGATCCTGCACCTGTCCGACGTCTACTGGTCAGAGGACGGCCGGACGTCGGTGGACGCGGTCTTCGCCGCCGTCGCGGTGGCCGGGCTGCTCATCATGGGCCTGCATCCGCTGATGTTCTTCCTGCCCATCTGGCAGGGCGCCGACTCGGTGGCGCTGCGCGCCGCAGTCGGCAGCGCGATGGCGCTGACCCTGCCGCTGGCCGTGGTGGTGGTGCTCAAGGGCAAGGTGTGGACCGGTCTGCTCGGCATGTTCATCGTCGTGCTGTTGGTCGTCGGCGCCATCCGGTTGTCGCGCCCCCATGCGCCCTGGGCCCGCTGGCGCTACGGCGCCCAGCCCGACAAGATGCGGCGCGCGCTGCAGCGGGAACGGACACTGCGCCGCCCGGTCATCCGCGCCAAGCTGTATCTGCAGTGCGCCATCGCCGGCACGCCGCGACTGCCCGACGAACGGCTGGTCGACGCCCAACTGGACCACGAGGTGCATCCGGCGCCGCCACCCGAGGGGACCGAGCCCATCCTGATCGGCCGCTAGGCTGCCCGGGTGCGGTACTTCTACGACACCGAGTTCATCGAGGACGGCCGCACCATCGAGTTGATCTCCATCGGGATGGTCGCCGAGGACGGCCGCGAGTACTACGCGGTGTCCACGGAGTTCGACCCCGAGCGCGCCGGCAGCTGGGTGCGCGCCAATGTACTGCCCAAACTGCCGCCCCCCGCGTCGCAGGCGTGGCGATCGCGCAGGCAGATCCGCGAGGACCTCGAGGAGTTCCTGGCGGTCGGCGGCGCCGAACCGATCGAGCTGTGGGCCTGGATCGCCGCCTACGACCACGTGGCCCTGTGCCAGTTGTGGGGAACCATGCCGGAGCTGCCCCGGGCGATTCCGCGCTTCACAAGGGAACTGCGGCAGCTGTGGGAAGACCGCGGCTGCCCGCCGCTGCCGCCGCGGCCGCGCGACGTCCACGACGCCCTGGTCGACGCCCGCGAGCAACTGCACCGATTCCGCGCGATCGTCGCCGCTGCAGAGCGTTCGCCCTGATCAGGCCTGGCACGGCCGATGCCGCGACCCGGTTACCATGGACCGATGAACTGGACCGTCGACATCCCGATCGACCAGCTGCCGTCGTTGCCGCCGCTGCCGACCGACCTGCGCGCCCGGCTGGACGCCGCGCTGGCCAAGCCGGCGGCCCAGCAACCCAGCTGGCCCGTCGACCAGGCGGCGGCGATGCGCACGGTGCTGGAAAGCGTCCCGCCGGTGACGGTCCCCTCGGAGATCCTCCGGCTGCAGGACCAGCTGGCCCAGGTCGCCCGGGGCGAGGCCTTCCTGCTGCAGGGCGGCGACTGCGCGGAGACGTTCACCGACAACACCGAGCCCCACATCCGCGGCAACATCCGCACCCTGCTGCAGATGGCCGTGGTGCTGACCTACGGCTCGAGCATGCCGGTGGTCAAGGTGGCCCGCATCGCGGGCCAGTACGCCAAGCCGCGGTCGGCCGACATCGACGCGCTGGGCTTGAAGTCCTACCGCGGCGACATGATCAACGGCTTCGCGCCGGACGCCGGGGTGCGCGAACACGACCCGTCGCGGCTGGTGCGCGCCTACGCCAACGCCAGCGCGGCGATGAACCTGGTGCGGGCGCTGACGTCGTCCGGGCTGGCCTCGCTGCACGGGGTGCACGACTGGAACCGGGAGTTCGTCCGTACGTCGCCGGCCGGCGCACGCTACGAGGCCCTGGCCACCGAGATCGACCGCGCACTGAGGTTCATGAGCGCCTGCGGAGTCGCCGACCGGAACCTGCAGACGGCCGAGATCTACGCCAGCCACGAGGCGTTGGTGCTCGACTACGAGCGGTCGATGCTGCGGTTGTCCGAGGACGAGGATGGCGAGCCCCAACTGTTCGACCTGTCGGCGCACACCGTGTGGATCGGCGAGCGAACCCGCCAGCTCGACGGCGCGCACATCGCGTTCGCGGAGGTGATCGCCAACCCGATCGGCGTCAAGATCGGGCCCACGATGACCCCCGAGCTGGCCGTCGAGTACGTCGAGCGGCTCGACCCGCACAACAAGCCGGGCCGGCTGACGCTGGTGAGCAGGCTGGGCAACAACAAGGTGCGCGACCTGTTGCCGCCCATCGTCGAGAAGGTGCAGGCCGCCGGTCATCAGGTGATCTGGCAGTGCGACCCGATGCACGGCAACACCCACGAGTCGTCCAACGGCTACAAGACCCGGCATTTCGACCGCATCGTCGACGAGGTGCAGGGCTTCTTCGAGGTGCACCGCGCGCTGGGCACCCACCCGGGCGGCATCCACGTCGAGATCACCGGCGAGAACGTCACCGAGTGTCTCGGTGGGGCGCAAGACATTTCGGACACCGACCTGGTGGGCCGCTACGAAACCGCCTGCGACCCGCGGCTGAACACCCAGCAGTCGCTGGAGCTGGCCTTCCTGGTCGCGGAGATGCTCCGCGACTGAGCGCTCGGCATCGGGCGCACGCTCTCGGGCGCAGGGGCCGCTACAGCAGCCCGCTCAGGTTGCTGCCGATCGTCCACGCCGCGGCCGCGACCGACCCCGTGAGCGCCAGCACGATCGCCACCCAGACCAGCACCATCCGCCGACCGTGCTGACGCGCCCAGACGAAGTCGCCGAGCGGGATGCCGGCGAATTCGCCTGACACGGGCTCGTATTCGTAGTCGTCCGGCTCGTCGTCGGGTTCGGGCGGCCGGGCGCCGGCCCAGTCGCCGGGTCCGCGGGCGAACTGGCGGGTGGGTTGACGCGGTGGCCCGGCGCCGGGGTGGGGCGGTGGCAGCGTCGCGGACCGGTGCACCGCGGAGTTGCGCGGAGCGGGAACGCGAAAGTTCGGCAGCCCGAGCTCGGCGGCAAGCGCGTCCAGGTCTTCGCCCATCTCGACCGCGTCTGCGTACCGCGCGGACGGATCTCGGGCGGTCGCGCGTTGCACGAACTGGTCGAACTGCGGAGGCACCCCGTCGATCGCCGCGCTCGGCGGCGGCACGTCGGTGTCCAGCCGCCGGTAGGCGATCGCCAACGCCGAGTCGCCGGTGAACGGCGTGCGCCCGGTCAACAGCTCGTAGGTCAGGATCCCGACGGAATAGACGTCGCTGCGGGGGCCGGCGTCACCGTCGCGCACCTGCTCGGGAGACAGGTAGGCGGCGGTGCCCAGGATGACGCTGGTGGAGGTGATTCCCGCGGCCGCCACGGCGCGGACCAGCCCGAAATCGGCGATCTTGACGTCACCGTCGTCGGATATGAGCACGTTCTCCGGCTTGACGTCGCGATGGACCAGCCCGGCCCGGTGCGCCGCGGCGAGCCCGCCCAGCACCGGGCGAAGCACCGCGGCGGCGGCGTGGGGCGGCATGGGGCCGCGCTCGGCCAGCAACTCCCGCAGGGTGCCGCCCTCGACGAGCTCCATCACCAGGAAAGGGTGCCGGGCGTCGAGCCCCTGGTCGTAGACCGCGACCAGTCCGGGGTCCTTGAGCCGGGCGACCGTGCGAGCTTCGCGCTGGAAGCGGGTGAGGAACTGGCTGTCGCCGGCGTAGCGGGAGTCCATCACCTTGACGGCGACGGGTCGGTCCAGCCGGGTGTCCAGACCGTGGTAGACCGTCGAGGTGCCGCCGCTGGCGATCCGGAATTGGACCAGGTAGCGGCCGTCCAGCAACGTGCCGTCCAGCTCCTCGCCCGCCCCGCCTGCTGCCACGCAGCCATCGTAGGTGCGACCTCGGAACTGGCGTAAAAACCCGGCCGCACGGCGCGCGGTGCGGCCTACACTGACGCGGTGAGCAGCATTCCGGCTGGCGACGATGTTCTGGACCCCGACGAGCCCACGTACGACCTGCCCAGGGTCGCCGAGTTGCTCGGGGTGCCGGTCAGCAAGGTGCAGCAGCACCTGAGGGAAGGGCACCTGGTCGCGGTGCGGCGCAACGGCGGGCTGGTGGTGCCGCAGGTGTTCTTCAACGATTCGGGCCAGGTGGTCAAGAGCCTCCCGGGACTGTTGACGATCCTGCACGACGGCGGCTACCACAACACCGAGATCGTCAGGTGGCTCTTCACCCCGGACCCGTCGCTGACCGTCACCCGCGACGGCACCCGGGACGCCATCAGCAACGCCCGGCCGGTCGACGCCCTGCACGCCCACCAGGCCCGGGAAGTGCTGCGCCGGGCGCAGGCCATGGCCTACTGAGCCCTAGCCGGCGACGCCGGCTTCGGGCCGCGGCGCCCGCGCGAGGCCGTACCACGCGACCAGCCCGCACGCGGTGGCCAGCCCGAAGTGCAGCCACGAGTACATCCCGTGTGAGCCATCGGGTTTGAAGATCACCATCACCCAGGTCGACAGGCCGGCGATCACCGCGAGGGCTCGTCGTGACTGCGCCAGCGGGGCCCCCACCGCCAGCGGCCACGAGTAGTACCAGGGCAGGGCGGCCGGGACGAACAGCACCACGACCACCATCGACCGGGCGATGCCCGTCAGCGCAGCCCGGTCGTCGCGCCGGGACCGCCACCACAGCACGGGCAGCGACAGTGCGATGATCGCGATCCCGACGAACCGGGTGACCTGCAGCACGGCATAGAAGTTGACCGCGAAGAACACGCTGCCCCAGGCGTGGATGAGGTTGGCGGCCGCCGTGGGCACCGACAGCCAGTTGATGATCTTGACCGAGCCGGCCAGTGCGGTCAGCCAACCGAGCCCCACACCGGCCACTGCGGACAGCGCCCCGAACACCGCGACGAAGATCAGCAGCGAGGTCGCGGTCGCGGCGAGGAAGGCGCGGGCGGCGCCGTACCCGCGCCGGTCGCGGAAGTGCCGCATCAGGACCCACACCAGGAACGGCAACGAGATCGCCGCGGTCGCCTTGACCGCGCTGGCGACGGTGATCAGCGCGACCCCCAGCAGGTGGCGGCCGCCGAAGGTCAGTGCGATCCCGGCGGCCATCAGGCCCACCATCAGCATCTCGTTGTGCACCCCGCCCATCAGGTGGATGAGCACCAGAGGGTTCAGGACGCAGATCCACAGCGCCGTCGAACCGCTGGTGCCGAAGTGGCGGGACATCCGGGGAGCGGCCCAGATCAGCAGCGCCAGCCCCGGCAGCATGCAAAGCCGCAGCAGCATCGTCCCGGCGACCACGTTGTTGCCGACCAGCATGGTGACGAATCTCGCCACCAGGATGAAGGCCGGGCCGTAGGGGGCTGTGGTGATGGTCCAAATGGGACTGACGTTGTCCAGCAACGCATTCGGGTTGGCGACGGGCCCCACCGCGTAAGGGTCCAGGCCGTCGCGCAGCAGCGCGCCCTGGGCCAGATACGAATAGGTGTCGCGGCTGAAGACCGGCACCGACAGCAGCAGCGGCGCCAGCCAGAAGGCGGTGGTGGCCTTCATCACGAATTCGTCTGCCGCGCCGGTCAATACGCGCCTGCCCAGGCGCACCCACGCGATCAGCATGAGGCCGACGCCGGCCCACAGCAGGATCGACGACAGCACCAAGCCGTGGCCGAACCGCATCCACGACATGTGGATCGACTCGAGCAACGGGTCGTGCTGGCGCGTGCTGCCCGCACCCAGCGCCCCGACGGTGATCAGCACCGACGCGAGCATGCCCAGCTTCGCGGGCCCGGACTCGGCACCGCCGGCGAACCCGCGCAGCCGCGAGAAACCTTGAGCGGGAGGCGCGTCCGCGTTCGGTGCGCCGGCGGGCGGGGTGTGGGTCGGGGTCGTCATCGGTTCAGGCGGACCGCTCGGTGGCCATCCTGGCCAATTCGAACAGCCCCGCCTTGGCCGCAGGGTTGATGGGGGCGGCCGCCAGCGCGCCCAGCGCGCGCTCGGTCAGCGTGGCGATGCGCCGCTCCGCGGCGGCCAGCGCGCCCACCGACTCGATGACGCCGCGCAGCTCGCTCACCTGGGCGTCGGTCAGCTCGGCGCCGATCGAGCCCCGCAACAGAGCCGCCGCCTCGGGATCCGACTCCTCGGCCAGCTGCACCGCCTCGGCCAGCAGCACGGTGCGCTTGCCGGACCGCAGGTCGTCGCCGGACGGCTTGCCGGTGACCGCGGGGTCCCCGAAGACGCCCAGCACGTCGTCGCGCAGCTGGAACGCCACGCCGAGGTCCGTGCCGAACTCCCCGAAGACGGCCTGCACGTCGGGCCGGTCCGCGGCGGCCGCCGCCCCCAGCTGCAGCGGTCGCGACACCGTGTAGCAGGCCGTCTTGAAGGTGTCGACGTTCATCGCCGACGCGATCGACTCGGCGGAGCTGGCCTCGGAAACGATGTCGAGGTACTGGCCGCCGAGCACTTCGGTGCGGATCTCGGCCCACACGCGCCGCACGCGCCGCTGCGTGTCGGGGGACAGGTCGGCCCCGAACACGATGTCGTCGGCCCAGGACAGCGCGAGGTCGCCGAGCAGGATCGCCGCGGAGATCCCGAACCGCTCCGCGGACCCGCGCCACTTGCGCTCGCGGTGCAGGGCGGCGAAGTGCACGTGGGCGGTGGGCCGGCCGCGCCGGGTCGACGAGTCGTCGATCACGTCGTCGTGGACCAGGGCGCAGGCGTGCAGCAATTCCAGCGCCGAGAACAGCAACAGCGTGTCCGGTCCGGGCTCGTCGGTCGCCACGGCGCGCCAGCCCCAGTAGGCGAACGCGGGCCGCAGCCGCTTGCCGCCACCCAGCACGAAGTCCTCGAGCGCGGCGATCAGGGCGCCGTACTCGTCGCCGATGTAGGCGCAGCCGGCGCGCCGCATCTGCAGGTATCGGCGCAATTCATCGGTGATCGCGCCGGTGAACTCGGCGTTGGCCGCCGCCTCTGCGGCTTGTGGGCTCAGCGCTGCGCCCCCTTCTGTTCGGCGGGCCGTCCTTCGGCTCGGCCTGGCACGGATCGTGTTAAGCCCGACCAGTGTATTCGGCGCCGCGCCGCCGACCCCCTTGAGTGAGCACTGGCAACTCGCTGTGGCACACCCAAGTTGCTTCGACTGGCTTACTTTCTCGCGCCTATGCTTGCGGAGATGTCGTGGCCGCGCCCGGGCGTGCGGCCGGAATCCGCCCAGGGCAGTGATGGAGAGGAGCCGCGTGACCCTCAACACCGTCGCGCTCGAGCTGGTGCCGCCGAACTCCGACGATGGTCGGGAGCGGGCGCTCGAAGATGCGCGGAAAGTCGTGCAGTTCTCGGCCGAGTACGGGCTCGAGGGCCGGCTTCGCCACGTGATGATCCCGGGGATGATCGCCGAGGACGACGACCGTCCGGTCCCGATGAAGCCCAAGCTCGACGTGCTCGACTTCTGGTCGATCATCTCCCCGGAGCTGCCCGGATTCCGCGGGCTGTGCACCCAGGTCACCGCCTTCTCCGACGAGGCGGCGCTGCGCGGCCGGCTCGAGGAGCTGTGTGACGCCGGGATGGAGGGCGTGGTCTTCGTCGGCGTCCCGCGCACGATGAACGACGGGGAGGGCTCCGGCGTCGCCCCGACCGACGCCCTCTCGATCTACCGCGACCTGGTGCGCAACCGCGGCGTCATCCTGATCCCCACCCGCGAGGGCGAACACGGCCGGTTCAAGTTCAAGTGCGATCAGGGCGCGACCTACGGCATGACCCAGCTGCTGTACTCCGATGCGATCGTGGGGTTTCTGGCCGAGTTCGCCGACAACACCGAGCACCGCCCGGAAGTCTTGCTCTCGTTCGGCTTCGTGCCCAAGGTGGAAGGCCGTGTGGGCTTGATCAATTGGTTGATCCAGGATCCGGGCAACGCCGCGGTCGCCGAGGAGCAGGAGTTCGTCAAAAGGCTGGCCGCCAGCGAACCCGCAGACAAGCGCAGGCTGATGGTCGACCTCTACAAGCGGGTGGTCGACGGGGTCGCGGGCCTCGGCTTCCCGCTGAGCATCCACTTCGAGGCGACCTACGGGGTGTCCGGCCCCGCCTTCCAGACCTTCGCGGAGATGCTGGACTACTGGTCGCCACGGCAGGACTAGCCCGCCCGGGCCGGGTACGCCCGGCCCGGCTCAGTTGGGCGGCTGGTCGCGCGGCGCCGTCAGCCGTGGGGAGCGGTCCCGGCTCACCCACGCCAGCAGCGCCACGACGCCCGCGGCCGCGAACGACGCGATGCCCAGCCAGACGCCCGCGCCGGTGAAGGAACGGGTGTTGGGGTCGGTGTAGCGGGCCTGAGCGGTCATCGTGCTCACCACGCCGGGCTTGAGCTTCCACGACACCACATCGGGCTCGACCCGGTCGCCGTTGGTCGAGGTCACCACTCCGGGGAAGGCGACGGTCAGCTCGACGTCGGCATCGGCGTCGGTGAGCGACGTCAGGTCCGCGCGGCCTTCCAGGATGACCAGGTTGCCGTTGCGGCGCAGCGACAGGTTCACCCCCGAGGCGTCGGAGTTCATGTTGGCCAGCTGCGGCAGCTCGGCGAAGGTCAGGTCCGAGAACACCGCCTGAGAGCCGACGTAGCCGTCGCTGTCGTAGTTGGACACCGCGACCTTCTGGCTGAACGGCAGGTTGTTGCTGTCCAGCTGCGGACCGGTGTCCTTGGGCGTCTTAGGTTTCGCGGCGGCCACGACCTCCCCGGACACCAGGTCGTCGGGCGAGATGGTCAGCGACGCCCTGACCCGCAGGCACCCGGAGGCCAGCGGCACGATCAGCAGCAGCATCGCGATGGCCACCAGGCGCCGCCGCCTGGCGGTGAAGCCTCGGGTCCGGGATTGGGCAGGGCTGGCGGCGCGCACCAGGTCATCGTGCCAGACGGGCATTCGGCACGAGCGGATCGTCCCCGGTGGGGCGTTACAGCGGCAGTTCGCGCCCCAGGATCGCGAACGCCCGCGGATCCCCGGCGAAGTGGTAGCGGCGGATGACGTCGGTGAAGCCCAGTCGCCGGTACAACCGCCAGGCGCGGTTGGCTTCACCGTTGGCCTCCGGAGTGGACAGCAGGACGTTCTTCTCGGCGCGGCCCGCGAGCAGCCGCCGGGCCAGCGCCTCGCCGAGGCCGCGGCCCTGGGCCCTGGGGTGGATGTGCAGCTCAGTCAGCTCGAAGTAGCTGTTCATCAGCCGGGCGATCTCCTGTGGCGGGCGGCCGCCGCGTTGCATGCCGAGGACCACCTGCTGCTGCCACCACTGTCCGGGTGCGCCGGGGTAGCCGTAGGCCACGCCGAGCAGCGTGGCGTCGCTCAGTTCGCTGGCCGACGGCTCCTTGCCGTGGGCGCCGCCGGGCACCTCGGCGTCCACCACGCCCACCCCCCGCCATCCCGGCCGGCGGATGTGGTCCAGCCACATCGCGGCCCGCTGGTTCTCCGTGCCCCGCGGGTAGCGCATCGCGTCGACGTACACCGCCAGGGCGTCGCCGAGGCGGCGCTGCATATCGGCGGGGGACAAGTCGATGAGGAAAATCGCCAATTCGCGCTGTCCTGTCCATCCGGTGCTTCGGCGTGTGGCGCCTCCGCCATTATCAAACCCGAGGGGGGCCCGGCGCCGAGCGGTCTGAGGGGTTGGGACCGCGACGGGATAGAATCGCCGACGAACCAGTGGTACAGCGCAGATTGACCTCGTATCATTTGATTTAGTTGCCATCACAACGGGCATCCGCGTGCTATCGATAGTTACGTGTCAAATTGCCGGCAAGGAGGGACGAATGCCACTCTCCGATCATGAGCAGCGGATGCTCGATCAGATCGAGAGCGCTCTCTATGCCGAGGACCCCAAGTTCGCGTCGAGCGTACGCGGCGGAGGCCTGCGCGCACCCACCGCGCGCCGGCGCCTGCAGGGCGCGGCGCTGTTCGTCGCCGGTCTGGCGATGCTGGTGTCCGGAGTGGCGTTCAAGGCCACGATGATCGGAAGTTTCCCGATCCTGAGCGTCGTCGGCTTCATCGCAATGTTCGGCGGCGTCGTGTTTGCCATCACGGGTCCGCGGTTGTCCGGCAGGCCGGATCCCGGGTCCGCGCACGGTCCGCTGCGCCAACGCCGCACCAAGGGCGGCGGGGGCTCGTTCACCAGCAGGATGGAAGACCGGTTCCGCCGCCGCTTCGACGAATAGCGGGACCGCCGACGCAGCGGGGTGGCCGAGGGGCCGCCCCGCTTTTTTGTGCCGATTTTCGGTGAGCGGACGCCGAGTCCGTTCCGATTGCCAATCGAGGCCGAATCGAGCCCCGGGGCGTCGAAACCGCCCCACGGTGCCCCACCCCGCGCCCCACTTGCCCCCACTTGACGAAATCCGCGCCTGACAAGGGCTTTTCGGATGTGTCTCGTCAGCGGTGGCGCGATCGCCTGCCCGCATTGGTCGACCCGGCCCGGCGAGAAGTGGTGATTGGCCCAGGAAACGCCGCAACGCCATTCCAACTATGGGGCAGAGTGGGGGATTGTGGGGTATGGTGGCCGAAGTCGAGCGGGAGGTGATCTGGTGTTTCTCGGCACCTATACGCCCAAGCTCGACGACAAGGGGCGGCTGACGTTGCCCGCCAAGTTCCGCGACGCGCTGGCAGGGGGGTTGATGGTCACCAAGAGCCAAGACCACAGCCTTGCCGTCTACCCGCGCTCGGAATTCGAGCAGCTGGCCCGACGGGCCAGCAAGGCGTCGCGCAGCAATCCCGACGCTCGGGCCTTCCTGCGCAACCTCGCCGCCGGAACCGACGAGCAGCATCCCGACGCGCAGGGCCGCGTCACCCTGTCGGCCGACCACCGGCGTTACGCCGGCCTCTCCAAGGACTGTGTGGTGATCGGCGCGGTCGATTACCTCGAGATCTGGGATGCCCAGGCCTGGCAGGACTACCAGCAGACCCACGAAGAGAACTTCTCCGCAGCCAGCGATGAAGCACTCGGTGACATCATCTGAGGCGCATGCCCGTGCAACGTGGCCTCTGCCCGAACCGACCCTGGCGTACTTCCCCAACGCCAGGTTCGTGCCTTCGGACAGGGACCTCGGTGCAGGGGCGTCCCGCCCAACCCCCGGAGGCGTTGCGGTGGCTGACGATTCAGGCGAGTTCGGGCACATACCCGTCCTGCTGGACCGCTGCGTCGAGCTGCTCACCCCGGCGCTGACCCGCAAGGCCGCCGACGGGACCGGGGCGGTGCTCGTCGACGCGACCACCGGCGCGGCCGGGCACGCGGAGCGCTTTCTCACCGATCTGCCCGGGCTGCGGCTGGTCGGGCTCGACCGCGATCCCAGCGCCCTGGACATCGCGCACGCCCGGCTGGCCCGATTCGCCGACCGCGTCACGCTGGTGCACACGCGGTACGACGGGCTCGTCGATGCGTTGACCCAATCCGGCTACGCGGCAACGGGATCGGTGGACGGCGTGCTGTTCGACCTCGGTGTGTCGTCCATGCAACTCGACCGGGCCGAGCGGGGTTTCGCCTACGCCCAGGACGCCCCCCTGGACATGCGGATGGATCAGGAGTCACCTCTGACCGCTGCAGACATCCTTAACGACTACGACGAGGCGGCCCTGGCCGAGATCCTGCACCGTTACGGTGAGGAGCGGTTCGCGCGCCGCATCGCCGCGCGGATCGTCCGGCAGCGCGCCCGCACCCCCTTCACCACGACGGCGCAACTGGTAGAGCTGCTCTACCAAGCGATTCCGGCTGCGGCCCGGCGCACGGGCGGGCACCCGGCCAAGCGCACGTTCCAGGCGCTGCGGATCGCGGTCAACGACGAGCTCGGCTCGCTTCGTGCCGCGCTTCCCGCCGCGCTCGATGCGCTCGCCGTGGGCGGGCGCATCGTGGTGCTGGCCTACCAGTCGCTGGAAGACCGGATCGTCAAGCGCCTGTTCGCCGACGCGGTCGCGTCGCGCACGCCGGTGGACCTGCCGGTCGAACTTCCCGGCCACGAGCCACGATTCACGTCGTTGACGCACGGCGCCGAGCGCGCCGCGGCCGACGAGACCGAACGCAACCCCCGCAGCGCCGCGGTGCGCCTGCGGGCTCTGGAACGGACCGAGCCGGCTACACCGAAAGGCGACGCATGAAGGCAAAGCGCGAGACGTCGAAAAGGCGCGGGGGTAGCGACCGCCGAAGCGGGCGCGACGGGTCCGTCCGCACCAGCCGGCGCACGGCCGCCGATTCCGCGTCATCGCCGCGCACCCGACCCGGCCGGGTTACGGCTTCGGTCCGCGAAGCCCGGGTACCGAACTCCGGCCCCCAGACCAGCCCCATCGCCCGCCCGGTCGAGCGCCCCAACCGGCCCAAGAACGCGAGCCAGGCAAAAGCCCGGGCGAAGGCGCGGAAAGCCAAGGCGCCCAAGGTCATTCGGCCCAGCCTGACGGAGCGGTTGGCCGCCCGGCTGGCGTCGGTGGACCTGCGGCCGCGCACGCTGGTCAGCAAGGTCCCGTTCGTCGTGCTGGTGATCGGGGCGCTCGCCGTCGGGCTGGGCCTCACGCTGTGGTTGTCCACCGACTCCGCCGAGCGTTCCTACCAGCTCAGCCACGCCCGGGAGAAGAACCGGCTGCTGCAACAGCAGAAGGAATCGCTGGAACGCGACGTGCGCGAGGCCGAGTCGGCACCGGCCCTCGCCGAGGCCGCGCGCAAGCAGGGCATGATCCCGACGCGGGACACCGCCCACCTGGTGCAGGACCCGACCGGCAACTGGGTGGTCGTCGGCGACCCCAAGCCGGCCGACGGCGTACCGCCGCCACCGCTGAACGCCAAGATTCCCGACGAGGCCGCGACGCCGGCGAACCCGCAGGCGGTTCCCCCGGAGGTTCCGGTACGCCTGCAGCCGGCTCCCGTGCCCGGCGCCCCGCCCGTTCCGGCCCGCTCCGGGCCCGAGGCGCTGCTGCGCTCCCCGGACGGTTCGTCGACCGTCGGCGGCCAGCACCTGCCCGATGCGGCGCCCGGTATGCCCGGTATGCCCGGTATGCCCGGTATGCCCGGAGCGCCCGGTATGCCGCAGGGGCCGGCGTCCAACCAGGTCCCCGGCGCCGCGCCGGCCCCCGGCATGCCCGCACCGGGTCTGCCGGTGCCCGGTCTGCCGATGCCGGGTCTGCCGGTCCCGGCGGGACCGGTTGCGCCCGCGGCGCCGCCCGAGGTCTCGATCCCGTTGGGCGGGTTGCCGATTCCACCCCCGGCCCCCGTGCCGGCACCGCCGCCCGCGGAGGTGCCGGTTGCGGTCAACCCGGCGCCGGCGGTTCCGGCAGCCCCCGGCCCGGTTCCGGCTGACGGCCTGACGATGCCGGGCGCCGCCCGATGAGCCGCGGCGACGCGGGACGCAGCCGCCGGCCGGCCCGCGGCCCCCGCAGCCCGCAGGGCGCCCGGGAACCCGAGCAGTCGAAGCGCGCCCGCAAGGCCAAGGAGGCCACGAAGCGGCCGGACGCCGCACCCCTCGGCCACTCCGCGCGCGAGCGTCGCACCCGCCAGATCGCGCAAATGGGCACGCGCGGTGCGTCTTTCGTCGCACGGCACCGCGCCGGCAACGCGGTGATCGGCGCGCTGACGCTGGTGGCGGCTGCGCAGTTGTTCATGCTGCAGGTGACCGACGCCCCGGCGCTGCGCGCCCAGGCGGCGGGACAGCTCAAGGTCACCGACGTCGAAAAGGCCGTGCGCGGCAGCATCGTCGATCGACACAACGATCAACTGGCCTTCACCACCGAGTCGCGCGCGCTGACGTTCCAGCCGAAGAAGATCCGCCAGCAACTCGACGAGGCCAAGAAGAAGAACTCGGCCGCTCCCGACCCACAGGAGCGGATGCGCGACATCGCCCGGGAAGTGTCGACCCGCCTGGACAACAAGCCCGACTACGCGACGGTGCTCAAGAAGTTGCAGAGCGACGAGAACTTCGTCTACCTCGCGCGCGCCGTCGACCCCGCCGTCGCCAGCGCGATCTCCGAGAAGTGCCCGGAGGTCGGTTCGGAGCGACAGGACCTGCGGCAGTATCCGGGCGGATCCTTGGCGGCCAACATCATCGGCGGCATCGACTGGGACGGCCACGGGCTGCTCGGGCTCGAGGAGTCGATGGATTCCGCGCTGTCCGGCACCGACGGCTCGGTCACCTACGACCGCGGATCCGACGGCGTGGTCATCCCCGGCAGCTATCGCAACCGGCACAAGGCGGTCAACGGCTCGACGGTCCAGCTGACCATCGACGACGACATCCAGTTCTACGTGCAGCAGCAGGTTCAGCAGGCCAAGAACGTGTCCGGGGCGCGCAACGTCTCGGCCGTCGTCCTCGACGCGAAGAGCGGCGAGGTGCTGGCCATGGCCAACGACAACACGTTCGACCCGTCGCAGGACATCGGGCGCCAGGGCGACCGCCAGCTGGGCAACCTGGCGGTGTCGTCGCCGTTCGAGCCGGGTTCGGTGAACAAGGTGATCACCGCGTCGTCGGTGATCGAGTACGGCCTGTCCAACCCCGACGAGGTGTTGCAGGTGCCCGGCTCGATCAACATGGGTGGGGTGAATGTGCACGATGCCTGGGAGCACGGCGTCATGCCCTACACCACCACGGGCGTGTTCGGTAAGTCGTCCAACGTGGGCACCCTGATGCTGGCGCAGCGCGTCGGGCCGGAACGCTTCTACGACATGGTCCGCAAGTTCGGGCTCGGCCAGCGCACAAAGGTCGGGCTGCCGGGTGAGAGTGCCGGCCTGGTGCCGCCCATCGACCAATGGTCGGGCAGCACGTTCTCCAACCTGCCCATCGGACAAGGCCTTTCGATGACGCTGCTGCAGATGGCGGGCATGTACCAGGCCATCGCCAACGACGGGCTGCGCATACCGCCCCGAATCATCAAGGCCACCATCGCTTCCGACGGCACCCGGACCGAGGAGCCGCGCCCCGAGGGCGTGCGGGTGGTGTCGCCGCAGACGGCACAGACCGTGCGGGGCATGCTGCGTGCCGTGGTGCAACGCGACCCGATGGGCTACCAGCAGGGGACCGGGCCGGCCGCCTCGGTGCCGGGCTATCAGATGGCCGGCAAGACGGGTACCGCCCAGCAGATCAACCCCGCCTGCGGCTGCTACTTCGACAACGTCTACTGGATCACGTTCGCGGGCATGGCCACCGTGGACAACCCGCGATACGTCGTCGGCATCATGATGGACAACCCGGAACGCAACGCTGACGGCTCGCCCGGGCACTCGGCGGCCCCGCTGTTCCACAACATCGCCGGCTGGCTGATGCAGCGGGAGAACGTGCCACTGTCACCCGACCCCGGGCCGCCGTTGACGTTGCAGGCGACCTAGCCTTCTTCGCCGAGCGGGGTGCCGCCGTCGTGCGAGCGCGCGCGTCCGTACGGCGACACGCCGCTCGTGGCGTACAACTGCGGACGCTCGCGGGTACGCACCGGCCGCATCCCGCGCCTGCCCGCCGGCCTGTTTTGCTATGAGATCCTGATGGCGTTGCGACCGCTGACCGACGAAGCCCTCGAACAGATCGTCGACACCATCCTCCCCGCGCTTGCGGGGCCACTCGGCCGGCGCGCTGTGCCCGATCCGGCAAATCCCGACGCGCCGATGCGCCTGGGTAGGGTGTCATGGCCGATCATGGCTTACGGAGGTGGTGAATGGTGTCGGTGCCGGAGGCGCTGCGGCCACACGCCGTCCCCGGCGCGCCGCTGCCGGTGCTGGCGGCCCAGGTCGGCGCGGTGCCGGCCGACCGGGTCGCGACCGTTCCCGACGTCTCGATCACGGGGGTGACCCTGCGCGCGCAGGACGTGTTGCCCGGCGACCTGTTCGCCGCGCTGCCCGGGGCCACCACGCACGGCGCCCGCTACGCCGCCGACGCCCTCGAGCGCGGCGCGGTCGCGGTGCTCACCGACGCCACCGGGGTGGCCGAGCTGGGTTCCCTCGCCGCGGTCGTGCCTACGCTGGTGCACCCGGCGCCCCGCCGTGTGCTGGGCGGGCTGGCCGCGGCCGTGTACGGCAAGCCGTCCGAGCGGGTCACGGTCGTCGGGATCACCGGGACGTCGGGCAAGACGACCACCACATACCTGGTCGAGGCCGGCCTGCGCGCCGGCGGGCGCGTCGCGGGGCTGATCGGCACCATCGGCGTCCGCATCGACGGCGCCGACATTCCCAGCGCGCTGACCACGCCCGAGGCCCCGGCCCTGCAGGCGATGCTGGCGGCCATGGCCGAACGCGGCGTGGACACCGTCGTCATGGAGGTGTCCAGCCACGCGCTGACGCTGGGCCGCGCGGACGGCACCGGGTTCGCGGCGGCCGGCTTCACCAACCTGTCGCGCGACCACCTGGACTTCCACCCGACAATGGACGACTACTTCGAGGCCAAGGCGTTGCTCTTCGACCCCGCCTCGCCGCTGCGGGCGCGCCGGGTGGTGGTGTGCGTCGACGACGACGCCGGCCGCGCCATGGCCGCCCGCGCCGGTGACGCGATCACCGTCAGCGCCGACGGCCACCCGGCCCACTGGCGGGCCTCGGACGTCGGCCCGCTGGGCGCCGGAGGCCAGCAGTTCGTCGTGCGCGACCCCGCCGGCGTGCACCACCGGATCGGCATCCGGCTGCCCGGCCACTACAACGTCGCCAATTGCCTTGTGGCGCTGGCGCTCCTGGACCTGGTGGGGGTGTCCCCGGAGCAGGCGGCGCCCGGCCTGCTGGACACCGGGGTCCCCGGCCGGATGGAGCGGGTCGACCGCGGCCAGGATTTCCTGGCCCTGGTCGACTACGCACACAAGCCGGGTGCGCTGCAGGCGGTGCTGGGCAGCCTGCGCGGCCCGGGCCGCCGGCTGGCGGTGGTGTTCGGCGCCGGCGGCGACCGCGACCCGGGCAAGCGGCGGCCGATGGGGCGGATCGCGGCGGAGCTGGCCGACCTGGTCGTCGTCACCGACGACAACCCGCGCGGCGAGGATCCCGCGGCGATCCGTCGCGAGATCGTCGCCGGGGCGGGCGAGGGCCCCGGCGCCGCCGAGGTGGTCGAGATCGGCGACCGGCGCGAGGCGATCGCGCATGCCGTGGCCTGGGCGGGGCCCGGCGACGTGGTCCTGGTCGCCGGCAAGGGCCACGAGACGGGGCAGCGCAGCGGCGTGCAGACCCGGCCGTTCGACGATCGGGTCGAGCTGGCGAAGGCGCTGGAGGCGCTCGGGGCTTCGAGGGCACCGCGATGATCGAGCTGACCGTCGCCGCGATCGCCGACGTCGTCGGCGGCCGGCTCACCGACATCTCGCCGCAGGACGCCGCGCGGCTGCGCGTCACCGGGACCGTCGAATTCGACTCGCGCAGGGTCGGCCCGGGCGGGCTTTTCCTGGCGCTGCCGGGGGCCCGCGCCGACGGGCACGACCACGCCCGCGCGGCGGTGGCGGCGGGCGCCGTCGCCGTGGTCGCGGCCCGGCCGGTGGGCGTGCCCGCCATCGTGGTGCCTCCGACGGGGGCGCCCGATGCCCGGGCCGGGGTGCTCGAACACGACGCCGACGGGTCGGGGTCGGCGGTGCTGGCCGCGCTGGCCCGACTGGCGCAGGTGGTGGCCGCCGAGCTGGTGGCGGGCGGGCTGCGCATCGTCGGGATCACCGGCTCGTCGGGCAAGACCTCGACCAAGGACCTGGTGGCCGCCGTGCTCCGGCCGCTGGGTGAGGTGGTGGCGCCGCCGGGCTCGTTCAACAACGAGCTGGGGCACCCCTGGACGGTGCTGCGTGCCACGCGCGACACGGACTTCCTGGTGCTCGAGATGTCGGCGCGCCACCCCGGCAACATCGCCGCGCTGGCCGAGATCGCCCCGCCCTCGATCGGCGTGGTCCTCAACGTCGGCACCGCGCACCTGGGCGAGTTCGGTTCCCGCGAAGCCATTGCCCGCACCAAAGCCGAACTGCCGCAAGCTGTCCCGGCATCCGGCGTGGTCGTGCTCAACGCCGACGACCCGGTGGTCGCCGCGATGGCCGACGTGACCGCCGCGCGGGTGGTCCGGGTCAGTCGTGCTGGCGCCGGCGACGTGCGGGCCGGCGACGTTTCACTCGACGAACTGGCCAGGCCGCGCTTCACGCTGCACGCGCAAGGCGCCCAAGCCCGGGTCCAGCTCGGCGTCTACGGCGACCATCAGGTGACCAACGCGCTGTGCGCCGCCGCCGTCGCGCTGGAATGCGGCGCGAGGGTCGAGCAGGTCGCGGCCGCGCTCGCCGAGGCGGGCCCGGTGTCGCTGCACCGGATGCACGTGACCACCCGCGCCGACGGCGTCACCGTGATCGACGACGCCTACAACGCCAACCCCGACTCGATGCGGGCCGGGCTGCAGGCGCTGGCCTGGATCGCCCATGGCCGCGACGCCGGAGCCGCCGGCAGGCGCAGGAGCTGGGCCGTGCTCGGGGAGATGGCCGAACTCGGCGAGGACGCGGTGACCGAGCACGATGCCATCGGCCGGCTGGCCGTGCGCTTAGATGTGTCTCGACTCGTCGTCGTGGGAAGTGGGAGGTCGATGAGCGCCATGCACCACGGAGCGGTCCTCGAGGGGGGTTGGGGCACCGAGTCGGTCAACGTGGCCGACGGCGACGCCGCCCTGGCCCTGCTGCGCGCCGAAGTCCGACCCGGCGACGTGGTGCTGGTGAAGGCGTCCAACGCCGCCGGGCTCGGGGCGCTGGCCCAAGCCCTGGCCACCGAGACCTCGCCGGCCCCCGAAACCCCGGCCGGCAAGGCCCGCCCGTGAGACAGATCCTGATCGCCGTCGCCGTCGCGCTGGCCGTCTCAATCCTGCTGACCCCGGCCCTGATTCGCCTGTTCACCAAGCAGGGGTTCGGCCACCACACCCGCGAGGACGGGCCGCCGAGCCACCACGCCAAGCGCGGCACACCGTCGATGGGCGGGGTGGCCATCGTGGCCGGCATCTGGGCCGGTTACCTGGGCACCCACCTCGCCGGGATGGCGTTCGACGGCGAGGGCATCTCCGCGTCGGGCCTGCTGGTGCTGGGCCTGGCCACCGCGCTGGGTGGCGTGGGATTCGTCGACGACCTGATCAAGGTCCGCAGGTCGCGCAACCTCGGGTTGAACAAGACGACCAAGGCGCTCGGACAGGTCGTCGCCGCGGTGCTGTTCGGCGTGCTGGTGCTGCAGTTCCACAACGCCGGCGGCCTGACCCCGGCCAGCGCCGACTTGTCCTACGTGCGCGAGGTGGCCACCGTCGCCCTGACGCCGGGGCTGTTCGTCGTGTTCTGCGTCGTCGTCGTCAGCGCGTGGTCGAACGCGGTCAACTTCACCGACGGCCTGGACGGCCTGGCCGCGGGCAGCATGGCGATGGTCACGGCCGCCTACGTGCTGATCACCTTCTGGCAGTACCGCAACGCGTGCGTCACCGCGCCGGGGCTGGGCTGCTACAACGTGCGCGACCCGCTGGACCTGGCGATCGTCGCGGCCGCCACCGCCGGGGCCTGCATCGGCTTCCTGTGGTGGAACGCCGCGCCCGCCAAGATCTTCATGGGCGACACCGGGTCGCTGGCGCTCGGCGGCATCATCGCGGGGCTGTCGGTCACCAGCCGCACCGAGATCCTCGCCGTCGTGCTCGGCGCCCTGTTCGTCGCCGAGGTCACCTCGGTGGTGCTGCAGATCCTGGCCTTCCGCACCACCGGGCGCCGCGTGTTCCGGATGGCGCCGTTCCACCACCACTTCGAGTTGGCCGGCTGGGCCGAGACCACGGTGATCATCCGCTTCTGGCTGCTCACCGCGATCGCCTGCGGCCTGGGCGTGGCCCTGTTTTACGGCGAGTGGCTGGGCGCGATCGGTGCGTGAGGCGCGCGACCCGTTGGTGCCGGGCGCGCCCGTCCTGGTGGCCGGCGGCGGTGTCACCGGCAAGGCCGTCCTCGGGGCGCTGACGCGCTTCGGTGCCGCACCCACGCTGTGCGACGACGACCCGGCCACGCTGCGCCGCTACGCCGACGACGGGGTGGCGACCGTGACCGGACCGGTGGCCGCGCAGCGCGTCGCCGACTACGCGCTGGTGGTGACCAGCCCCGGCTTCTCGCCGACCACCCCGCTGCTGGCGGCCGCGGCGGCCACGGGGGTGCCGATCTGGGGTGACGTGGAGCTGGCCTGGCGGCTCGACGCCGCGGGCCACTACGGCCCGCCGCGCCGGTGGCTGGTGGTGACGGGGACGAACGGCAAGACCACCACGACGTCGATGCTGCACGCCATGCTGACCGCGGCGGGCCGCAGCGCCGTGCTGTGCGGGAACATCGGTGACCCGGTGCTGGACGTGCTCGACGCGCCGGCCGAGCTGCTGGCCGTCGAGCTGTCCAGCTTCCAGCTGCACTGGGCGCCGTCGCTGCGCCCCGAGGCGGGCGCGGTGCTCAACATCGCCGAGGACCACCTCGACTGGCATGCCTCGATGGCCGAGTACACCGCCGCCAAGGCCCGGGCGCTCAACGGCCGGGTCGCGGTGGTGGGGCTCGACGACGCGCGCGCCGCGGCGTTGCTGGAGACCGCGACGGCCCCCGTGCGGGCCGGCTTCCGCCTCGGCGAACCGGCCGCCGGGGAACTGGGCGTGCGCGACGGCCGGCTGGTCGACCGCGCGTTCGCCGACGACCTGGACCTGCTGCCGGTCGCCTCGATCCCGGTGCCCGGGCCGGTCGGGGTGCTCGACGCGCTGGCCGCGGCGGCGCTGGCGCGCAGCGTCGACGTGCCCGCCGAGGCGATCGCGGCCGCGGTCGCGTCGTTCCGGGTGGGCCGGCACCGGGCCGAAGTGGTCGCCGTCGCCGACGGGATCACCTATGTGGACGACTCCAAGGCCACCAACCCGCACGCCGCGGAGGCGTCCGTGCTGGCCTACCCGCGCGTCGTCTGGGTGGCCGGGGGTCTGCTCAAGGGCGCCTCGCTGGACGCGGAGGTCGCCAGGATCGCGTCCCGGCTGGCCGGCGCGGTGTTGATCGGCCGTGATCGGCACGTGGTTGCGCGAGCGTTATCGCGACACGCGCCGGATGTACCGGTGGTCCACGTTGTGACAGGCGAGGATGCTGATATGGATGCGGCTCCTGATGCAGATGTGACAGAAGTGAAACATTCGGACGGGGACCTCGGGACCTGCGTCATGACCGCCGCGGTGGCCGCGGCCCGAGGCCTTGCGCACCCGGGCGACACGGTGCTGCTGGCGCCGGCGGGCGCGTCGTTCGACCAGTTCACCGGTTATGCCAACCGCGGCGATGCGTTCGCGGCCGCCGTGCGCGCGGCGATCCGGTAGGCGGGTGTGGGTAACCCGCTGACCCGGCGGCTGCGCCGGGCCAAGAAGAATTCGGAGACGACGCCGGCGGGCAAGGCGGCCGCGCAGGGGGAGCCCGACGCCGCGGCGGCAGCCGAAGCAGCCGAAGCAGCCGAAGCCACCGTCATCCCGGGCGGCGAGGACACCGTCGAGACCGTCGAGGTCAAGGCCCCGGCGCCCGCCGCCCCCGTCGAACAGGGCGACTCGCACGGCCGGTTCGGCGCCTGGCTCGGCCGTCCGATGACCTCGTTTCACCTGATCATCGCCGTGGCCGGGCTGCTGACGACGCTCGGCCTGATCATGGTGCTCTCGGCGTCGGGCGTGCGGTCCTACGACGCCGACGGGTCGGCGTGGGTGATCTTCGGCAAGCAGGTCCTGTGGACCGTGATCGGCCTGGTGGGCGCCTACATCTCGATACGGATGCCGGTGCGCTTCCTGCGCCGGGTCGCGTTCACCGGCTACGTGGTGACCATCATCCTGCTGGTCCTGGTGCTCGTTCCCGGCATCGGCAACCTGGCCAACGGCTCACGGAAGTGGTTCGTGATCGCCGGCTTCTCGATGCAGCCGTCCGAGCTGGCGAAGATCGCCTTCGCCATCTGGGGCGCGCACATCCTGGCCGCCCGCCGGATGGAGCGGGCCTCGCTGCGCGACATGCTGATCCCGCTGGTGCCGGCCGCCGTGATCGCCCTGGCGCTGATCGTGGCCCAGCCCGACCTGGGGCAGACGGTGTCGCTGGGCATCATCCTGCTGGCCCTGCTGTGGTACGCCGGGCTGCCGCTGCGCGTGTTCGGCACCTCGCTGCTGGCGGTCTTCGTCGCCGGGGCAATCCTGGCCATGTCGGCGGGATACCGGTCCGACCGGGTCCGGTCCTGGATGAACCCCGAGAACGACCCGCAGGACACCGGTTACCAGGCTCGGCAGGCGAAGTTCGCGCTGGCCCACGGGGGGATCTTCGGCGACGGCCTGGGTCAGGGCGTCGCCAAGTGGAATTACCTGCCCAACGCCCACAACGACTTCATCTTCGCGATCATCGGCGAAGAGCTGGGCTTCGTCGGCGCGTTCGCGCTGCTGGCCCTGTTCGGGCTGTTCGCCTACACCGGGATGCGGATCGCGCGCCGCTCGGCCGACCCGTTCCTGCGGCTGCTGACCGCCACCACCACGATGTGGGTGCTGGGTCAGGCGTTCATCAACATCGGCTACGTCATCGGGATCCTGCCCGTCACCGGCATTCAGCTGCCGCTCATCTCCGCCGGTGGGACATCAACGGCCGCAACGCTTTTCATGATCGGCATCATGGCCAACGCGGCGCGTCACGAGCCGGAGGCGGTGGCCGCGCTGCGGGCTGGGCGCGACGACAAGATGAACAGGCTGCTGCGGCTGCCGCTGCCCGAGCCGTATGTGCCCAGCCGCATCGAGGCGTTCCGCGCCCGCAAGGGCGGGCGCCCGCAACCAGCCCCCAAGGCGCCCGCGCGCAAGGCCGCCCGCCCGGCGCCCCGGTCTGGCGGCGCCGCCCGTTCGCGCGGCAGGCATCATGGAGCAGGCCAGCGGTATGCGGGCCGGCGCCCGACACGGGGCGCTCGCGCACTGGAAGGTCAGCGTCACGGGTGAACGACACGGTCAACGAGCCGTCCGGCGGGCAGGGGGGAAGCTCCTCGCCCGCCGGTGCCGCATCATCGGCCGGTTCCGCCCTGTCGGTCAGATCCAGGGTGTCGGTGGTGCTGGCCGGCGGTGGGACCGCCGGCCACGTCGAGCCCGCGATGGCCGTCGCCGATGCGCTGACCGCGCTCGACCCACACGTCAGGATCACCGCGCTGGGCACCCGGCGTGGCCTGGAGACCCGGCTGGTGCCGGAGCGCGGCTACGACCTCGAGCTGATCACGCCGGTGCCCCTCCCGCGCAAGCCCACCGGCGATCTGGCCCGCCTCGGTCCCCGGGTGTGGCGCGCGGTCCGGGAGACCCGCGCAGTGCTCGACAAGGTCGATGCCCAGGTGGTGGTCGGTTTCGGCGGCTACGTGTCGCTGCCGGCCTACCTCGCCGCGCGTGGCATCCCAGGCGGTTTGCGGCGCAGGCGGCGCATCCCGGTGGTGATCCACGAGGCCAACGCGCGCGCGGGACTGGCCAACCGGGTCGGCGTCCGCACCGCCGACCGCATCCTGTGCGCGGTGGCCGAGTGCGGGCTGCCCCGCGCAGAGGTGGTCGGGGTGCCGATCCGGGCGGCGCTGACCACCCTGGACCGCGCGGCGCTGCGGACCCAGGCCCGCAGGCATTTCGGCTTCGCCGACGACGCCCGGGTGTTGCTGGTGTTCGGCGGGTCGCAGGGCGCGGTCTCGCTGAACCGGGCCGTCTCGGCCGCCGCCGCGGACCTGGCCGCCGCCGGCGTGGCCGTGTTGCACGCCCACGGCCCCAAAAACAGCCTCGACCTGCGTGAACCGCGCCCGGGCGACCCGCCGTACGTGGCGGTGCCCTACCTGGACCGGATGGACCTGGCCTACGCGGCCGCCGATCTGGTGATCTGCCGGTCCGGCGCGATGACGGTCGCCGAGGTCTCGGCGGTCGGCCTGCCGGCCATCTACGTGCCGCTGCCGATCGGCAACGGTGAGCAGCGGCTCAACGCATTGCCGGTGGTCAACGCCGGTGGCGGGATCGTGGTGTCGGACGCCGCGCTGACGCCGGGCCTGGTCGCCCAGCAGGCCGGCGATCTGCTGGGCAACCCGGCGCGGCTCGCGGCGATGACCTCCGCTGCGGCGCAGGTGGGGCACCGCGACGCCGCGATGCAGGTGGCTCAGGCTGCGCTGGACATCGCCAGGCGCGCCGTGCCGGGCGGGGGACCGCGATGAACGCCGGCCAGCCACCGCCCGAGTTGCCCCCCGAGCTGCGGAGGGTGCACATGGTGGGCATCGGCGGGGCCGGCATGTCGGGCATCGCCCGCATCCTGCTGGACCGCGGCGGGCAGGTCTCCGGTTCCGACGCCAAGGAGTCGCGCGGCATCCACGCGCTGCGCGCCCGCGGCGCGCACATCCGCGTCGGGCACGACGCCTCGGCGCTCGACCAGCTGCCCGGCGGCGTCACCGCCGTCGTGACCACCTATGCCGCCATCCCCAGGACCAACCCGGAGCTGGTCGAGGCGCGCCGGCGCGGCATCCCGGTGATCCTGCGGCCGGCCGTGCTGGCCAGCCTGATGGAAGGCCGCACCACGCTGATGGTCACCGGCACCCACGGGAAGACCACGACGACGTCGATGCTGATCGTGGCGCTGCAGCACTGCGGGCGCGATCCGTCCTTCGCGGTCGGCGGGGAGCTCGGCGAGGCCGGCACCAACGCCCACCACGGCAGCGGTGACTGCTTCGTCGCCGAGGCCGACGAGAGCGACGGCTCGCTGCTCGAGTACACGCCCAACGTCGTGGTGGTCACCAACATCGAGACCGACCATCTGGACTTCTACGGCAGCGCCGACGCCTACGTCGCGGTCTTCGACTCCTTCATGGAGCGGCTCGCCCCCGGCGGGACGCTGGTCGTGTGCACAGACGACCCCGGGGCAGCGGCGCTGGCCCGGCGCACCGCCGAGCTGGGCATCCGGGTGCTTCGGTACGGGTCGGCGGGCGAGAATCTTGCGGCGGCGCTGCTGTCCTGGGAGCAGCACGGAACCGAGGCGGTCGCCCACATCCGGCTGGCGGACGAGCCGCACCCCCGGGTGATGCGGCTTTCGGTGCCCGGGCGGCACATGGCACTCAACGCGCTCGGCGCGCTGCTGGCGGCGACCGAGATCGGCGCCTCCACCGATCAGGTGCTCGACGGCCTGGCCGGCTTCGAGGGTGTGCGCCGCCGCTTCGAGCTGGTCGGCACCGCTACGGTCGGCAAGGGATCGGTGCAGGTGTTCGACGACTACGCACACCATCCCACCGAGATCGCCGCAACGCTGGCCGCGGTGCGCAACGTCTTGGAGCACACCCCCGGCCAAGCTTCGGACGGCCGCTGCCTCGTGGTCTTTCAGCCCCACTTGTATTCGCGCACAAAAGCGTTTGCCGCCGAATTCGGTCGCGCGCTGGACGCCGCGGACGAGGTGTTCGTGCTGGACGTTTACGGCGCCCGCGAACAACCGCTCGCCGGGATCAGCGGGGCCACCGTCGCCGAGCACGTCAGCGTGCCGGTGCACTACCTCACGAACTTCTCCGCCGTCGCCGACCAGGTGGCCGCGGCCGCCGGTCCGGGCGACGTCATCGTCACGATGGGGGCCGGCGACGTGACCCTGCTGGGCCCGGAGATCGTGACCGCGCTGCGGGTGCGGGCCAACCGCAGTGCGCCGGGGCGGCCGGGGGTCTTGCGATGAGCGATCCCGGCGACGCCCCGCCGACCGATTTGGTCGCCGGCGACGAGACGGCCACCGAACCGATCTTCGCCGGGGGGCCCGCCCACCGCGCCCCGTCCCCGCCGGATGCGGCCCCCGCCGAATCCGGCCAAAAGGCTTCGGATGAAGCCGAATTCGAGGGCCCGCGGCGCCGCGCCCGCCGGGAACGCGCCGAGCGCCGTGCCGCCCAGGCCCGCGCTACCGCCATCGAAGAAGCCCGCCGCGAGGCCAAGCGCCGCGCCGGCGGCCGGACGGCCAACGAGCCCAAACCCGTTGGGCGGGGCGTTGTCCGGGGCCTGAAGATGCTGTTGGTGACGGTGCTGCTGATGGTCCTCGGGGTCGGGCTGGCGCTGGTCCTCTACTTCACGCCCGCGATGTCGGCTCGCAACATCGTCGTCGTCGGCACCGGCGCGGTGACCCGCGAGGAGGTGCTGACCGCCGCGGCGGTGCGGCCCGGCACGCCGCTGCTGCAGATCAACACCGGCAAGGTCGCCGACCGGGTGGCGGCGATCCGGCGCGTGGCCAGCGCGCGGGTGCAGCGACAGTACCCGTCGGCGCTGCGGATCACGATCGCGGAACGGATTCCCGTGGCGGTCAAGGACTTTCCCGACGGCCCGCACCTGTTCGACCGCGACGGCGTGGACTTCGCCACCGGGCCGCCGCCGCCGGCGCTGCCGTATCTCGACGTCGCCGACCCCGGACCGAACGACCCGGCCACCAAGGCCGCGCTGCAGGTGCTGCTGGCGTTGCGGCCCGAGGTCGCGGGCCAGGTCGGCCGGATCGCCGCCCCGTCGGTGGCGTCGATCACCCTGACGCTGTCGGACGGGCGGACGGTGATCTGGGGGACCGCGGACCGCACCGAGGAGAAGGCCGAGAAGCTGGCCGCGCTGCTGACGCAGCCCGGGCGGACCTACGACGTGTCGAGTCCGGACCTGCCGACGGTCAAGTAGCCCGAAATCCGCCCGAAAATTCGCGCGCGGCGCGTCGGCGCGCCTGCGGGGCAAGGACGCGCGGTACCCATACCGTTCTGTTTGCGCGGAACTACTTGACATAACTCTAACTCTATGGTTGAGGTTGAGGGTTTGCCGGGTAGCCGTACATCCGGGAAGCACGCCACCACCGGGAGAGCCAAGCCCATCAAGGGAGGAAGACGAGATGATGACCCCCCCGCATAACTACCTCGCCGTGATCAAGGTCGTGGGTATCGGTGGCGGCGGCGTCAACGCCGTCAACCGGATGATCGAACAGGGCCTCAAGGGCGTGGAGTTCATCGCGATCAACACCGACGCGCAGGCGTTGTTGATGAGCGACGCCGACGTCAAGCTCGACGTCGGCCGGGACTCCACGCGAGGGCTGGGCGCCGGGGCCGACCCGGAGGTCGGCCGCAAGGCCGCCGAGGACGCCAAGGACGAGATCGAGGAGCTGCTGCGCGGCGCGGACATGGTGTTCGTCACCGCGGGCGAGGGTGGCGGGACCGGCACCGGAGGGGCCCCCGTCGTCGCCAGCATCGCCCGCAAGCTCGGCGCGCTGACCGTCGGCGTGGTGACCCGGCCGTTCTCGTTCGAGGGCAAGCGGCGCAGCAACCAGGCCGAGAACGGCATCACGTCGCTGCGCGAGAGCTGCGACACCCTGATCGTGATCCCCAACGACCGGCTGCTGCAGATGGGCGACGCCGCGGTGTCCCTGATGGACGCGTTCCGCAGCGCCGACGAGGTGCTGCTCAACGGCGTGCAGGGCATCACCGACCTGATCACCACGCCGGGCCTGATCAACGTCGACTTCGCCGACGTGAAGGGCATCATGTCCGGCGCCGGCACCGCGTTGATGGGCATCGGCTCGGCGCGCGGCGAAGGGCGTTCGCTCAAGGCCGCCGAGATCGCCATCAACTCGCCGCTGCTGGAGGCGTCGATGGAGGGCGCCCAGGGCGTGCTGATGTCGATCGCCGGCGGCAGCGACCTGGGGCTGTTCGAGATCAACGAGGCGGCCTCGCTGGTGCAGGACGCCGCCCACCAGGACGCCAACATCATCTTCGGGACCGTCATCGACGACTCGCTGGGCGACGAGGTCCGCGTCACCGTCATCGCGGCGGGCTTCGACGCGCAGGGCCCGGGCCGCAAGCCGGTCGTCGGCGCGTCCGGCGAGAAGACCGGCGGCGCGCACCGCATCGAGACGGCGGCGGCCGGAAAGCTCACGTCGACGTTGTTCGAGCCGGTCGACGCCGTCAGCGTGCCGGTGCACACCAACGGCGCGACACTGAATATCGGCGGTGACGACGACGATGTCGACGTGCCGCCGTTCATGCGCCGCTGACGCCGTGCCCGTGACAGCGCGACCCGGACTCGACGAGTCGGGGCCGCTTGCCCGACAGGAAAGTCCGGATACTGGTGGCGTGAGCTACCGCATCCGTCGCGTCACCACCACCCGCGAGGGCGGCGTGTCGGCCCCGCCGTTCGACGGCTTCAACCTCGGCGACCACGTCGGCGACGACCCGGCGGCCGTGGCGGCCAACCGGGCGCGGCTGGCCGGGGCCATCGGCCTGGGCGACCGCATCGTGTGGATGAACCAGGTGCACGGCGATCACGTCGAGGTGGTCGACGAGCCGCGCGAGGCCGCGCTCCCGGACACCGACGCCCTGGTGACCACCACACCGCGGCTGGCGCTGGCGGTGGTGACCGCGGACTGCGTGCCGGTGTTGCTCGCCGACGCGCGCGCGGGTGTGGCCGCCGCGGTCCACGCGGGTCGTGTCGGCGCCCAGCGCGGCGTGGTGGCCCGCACCGTGGAGGCGATGCTGCAATTGGGCGCGCACGCGGGCGATATCTCGGCCCTGTTGGGCCCGGCGGTCAGCGGCCGCAACTACGAGGTGCCCGTCGTGATGGCCGACGAGGTCGAGGCGGCGCTGCCCGGCAGCCGCACGACGACCGCGGCCGGGACGCCCGGCCTCGACCTTCGAGCCGGAATCGCCCGCCAGCTGCGGGATTTGGGAGTGACGTCGGTCGACGTCGACCGGCGGTGCACGGTGGCCGACCCGGCGCTGTTCAGCCATCGGCGTGACGCCCCCACCGGGCGGCTGGCCTCGCTGATCTGGATGGAGTGACCGCCATGGCGCCGGACGGGTCTGGCCGGGACGACCGCGACTCGGAGCTGACGCGCACGCTCGCGGCGGTGCGTTCGCGGCTCGCCGCGGCCGCCGAGGCGGCGGGCCGCAGCGTCAGCGAGATCGAGCTGCTGCCCGTCACCAAGTTCTTTCCCGCCAGCGATGTCGTCATCCTGTCCCGCCTGGGTTGCCGGGCCGTCGGCGAGTCGCGGGACCAGGAAGCCCTGGCCAAGGTGTCCGAGGTCGCGGCCGCGTCGGCGCGCGCGGATCTGCCGGCCATGCGCTGGCACATGGTGGGCCACATCCAGCGCAACAAGGCCCGGTCGGTGGCCCGCTGGGCGCACACGGCCCACTCGGTCGACGGCCCGCAGCTGGTCGCCGGCCTCGACCGGGGGGTTTCCGCGGCCCTGGCCGAGGGCCGCCGCACCGAGCCGCTGCGGGTCTATGTGCAGGTCAGCCTCGACGGCGACGTGTCGCGCGGCGGCGTCGACATCTCGGCGCCGCGGGCGGTCGACGAGGTGTGCGCGCAGGTCGCCGACTCCCCGAACCTGGAACTCGTGGGACTGATGGGCATCCCGCCGCTGGAGTGGGACCCCGACGACGCCTTCGGGCGGCTGCAGTCCGAGCACGCCCGGGTCCTCGACTCGCATCCGGGCGCGGTCGGACTGTCCGCGGGCATGTCCGGCGATTTCGAAGTGGCGGTCAAACACGGGTCGACGTGTGTGCGTGTCGGTACCGCGCTATTGGGCCCGCGACCGTTACGGTCACCGTAATAAGTCACTGTAGTCACACCTTCATCACCGATACCACGAATCCAGGGGCTAGAAGGGTCAAGCGCAATGAGCACACTGCACAAGGTCAAAGCCTATTTCGGTATGGCCCCGATGGACGACTACGAGGACGAGTACTACGACGACCGCGCCCCGTCCAGGGGTTTCCCGCGCCAGCGCTTCGATGACGGGTACGGCCGCTACGAGGGCCGCGAATACGACGACCCGCGCGGCGAGCCCGCCGACTACCCGCCGCCCGCCGGCTACCGCGGTGGGTACCCCGACGAGGCCCGCTACGGCGCGGTGCATCCGCGCGACTTCGACCGGCCCGACATGACCCGGCCCCGCCTGGGCTCGTGGCTGCGCAACTCCACCCGCGGGGCGCTGGCGATGGACCCACGCCGGATGGCGATGATGTTCGAGGAGGGTCATCCGCTGTCGAAGATCACGACGCTGCGTCCCAAGGACTACAGCGAGGCCCGCACCATCGGCGAGCGGTTCCGCGACGGCACCCCTGTCATCATGGACCTGGTGTCGATGGACAACGCCGACGCGAAACGGCTGGTCGACTTCGCTGCCGGCCTGGCCTTCGCGCTGCGCGGCTCCTTCGACAAGGTCGCGACGAAAGTGTTCCTGCTCTCGCCGGCCGACGTGGACGTCACCCCGGAGGAGCGCCGCCGCATCGCCGAAACCGGCTTCTACGCCTACCAGTAGGGGCCTTCGCCTCCCGCGAGTCGGTACGCTGGGGTCGCCGCTCTCGTGAGCGGCGGCCGACATCGTCGGTCTTCGCATCGGTAAGGTCGGGGCTCGCAGTTGGTGCTGTTCTTTCAGATCCTTGGGTTTGCGCTGTTCATTTTCTGGCTGCTACTCATCGCTCGGGTCGTCGTCGAGTTCATCCGCTCGTTCAGCCGTGACTGGCATCCCACCGGTCTCACGGTGGTGATCCTCGAGACCATCATGTCGATCACCGATCCGCCGGTGAAGTTGTTGCGGAGGCTGATTCCGCAACTCACCATCGGGGCGGTTCGCTTCGATCTGTCCATCATGGTGCTGCTGCTGGTCGCTTTCATCGGCATGCAACTGGCTTTCAGCGCCGCGGCGTGAGCCACGTTCCGGGGCGGAGACGGATCGGCCACGTTTTAGCGTCGGATTGGGCCGCGCGATTTAAAACTTCTCAGGATTGGGATTTTATTGGTCTCAATGTTTGGAATTGATTCATAAAAATTGGCCTGATCAGCAACGATCGCGTCTGTTGTGACAGGATGGACGGCAGTTGCACAACGGCTACCAGCGCGTTCTACACTTTCCAGAACGTTCGACAGGAACTTGAGGGGACGAAACAATGCCGCTTACACCAGCCGACGTCCACAATGTGGCGTTCAGTAAGCCACCGATCGGCAAGCGGGGGTACAACGAAGACGAGGTCGACGCCTTCCTCGATCTGGTGGAGGCGGAGCTGACCCGGCTCATCGAAGAGAACTCCGATCTGCGGCAACGCATCGAGGAACTCGACCAGGAACTCGCTTCCGGGGGCGGAGCGGGCGCCGGCGTATCGGCCCAGGCCACGCAGGCGATTCCCGTCTCCGAACCGGAACCGGTCAAGGCCGCCCCGACCGCCGCGCCGGCAGCGGCCGCCGGGGTGAACAACGAGGAGCAGGCCATGAAGGCCGCCCGGGTGCTCACCCTGGCGCAGGACACCGCCGACCGCCTCACCAGCACGGCCAAGGCGGAGTCGGAGAAGATGCTGGCCGACGCCCGCGCCAACGCCGACCAGATTCTCAGCGAGGCCCGGCACACCGCCGAGACCACCGTCTCCGAGGCGCGGCAGCGCGCCGACACGATGCTCGCCGACGCCCAGACCCGCTCCGAGACGCAGCTGCGCCAGGCGCAGGAGAAGGCCGACGCCCTGCAGGCCGACGCCGAGCGCAAGCACTCCGAGATCATGGGCACCATCAATCAGCAGCGCACGGTGCTGGAAGGCCGCCTCGAGCAGCTCCGCACCTTCGAGCGCGAATACCGGACCCGGCTCAAGACCTACCTGGAGTCCCAGCTCGAGGAGCTCGGCCAGCGCGGATCGGCAGCGCCGGTCGACTCGAGCGCCGACGCGGGCGGGTTCGAGCAGTTCAATCGGGGTAATAACTAGCCGGTGACCGTGCCTGGTCATTTCGCCCGTCGGCCGGAGGATCGCTGATGCTCATCATTGCGCTGGTGCTTGCCCTGATCGGCCTGGTCGCACTGGTCTTCGCCGTTGTCACCAGCAACGAGCTGGTGGCGTGGGTGTGCATCGGGGCCAGCGTGCTGGGTGTGGTGCTGTTGATCATCGACGCCCTGCAGGAGCGCCAGCGGCGTGACGCGACCGGCGAGGACAACGCCGAAACCGCTGACGACGACCACGCCGACCGAGATGATCAGGGCGACCGGGGCGACTACGTCGACTACCCCGAGGAAACCCCCGTGACCCCCGACCAGACCGCCGTGTCGGGAACAGAGGGCGTCGACGCCACCGCGGAATCGACGGTGCCCGCCGACGGTCGCGGTGAGGAGCCGGCCGGCTGACTCAGCCGGTCGGGGTGTCCAGCAGGCCGCGGACCTCGTCGTCACCGACCTGGTGGAAATCGGCGTAGACCTGCCCGACGGCCTCGAAGTCCGGTGGCATGCTCGCGCACACCACCCTGTCGGCCTCCCTCGCCAGCTCGGCGCAGCTGGACGGTGGCCCGACCGGCACCGCCACCGTGACCGACCGGGGGCCGGCGGCCCGCACCGCCCGGACCGCTGCCAACATGCTTGCGCCCGTGGCGATTCCGTCGTCGACGAGGATGACTACCTTGCCGCGCGGGTCGGCAACCGGCCGCCCGCCGCGGTATGCGAGCTCTCGCCGGGCGAGCTCGGCCGCTTCGCGCTCGACCACCTCGCGCACCTGTTCGTCGGTGACCTGCACGCCCGACAGCACGTTCTCGTTCATCACCACGCCGCCGCCGCTGGCCAACGCGCCCATCGCCAGCTCGGGCCAGCGAGGCACGCCGAGCTTGCGGACCAGGAACACGTCCAGCGGGGCACGCAGCGCCGCCGCGACCTCCCAGGCCACCGGGACGCCGCCGCGCGCCAGCCCGAAGACCAGCACGGCGGCGTCGTCGCGGAAGTCGGAGAGTTCGGCGGCCAGCGCCCGGCCGGCATCGCGCCGGTCCCGGAACGTGCGCGCCGTCGCACGCCGCAGAAAGCCGCTCTGTCGGCTCATGACTCGGACCGGTTCATGATTCGAACGCCACCCTGATTGCCCACTGACCGGGACGGCCGGCGCTCAGCGGACCCTGGACTCACCCGGGGAGGGGGGACCGACCGTCGCGGCATCGGTGGGCGAGGTGGCGACGAGGTGTTCGAAGGTGCCGGTGATCTGCAGGATGCGGTCCAGGTGTGCCGGCCGGTGGTCGAGGTGCAGGTGCACGCCCGCCTGGCACATCCTGCGGTGAACCAGCAGCAGGCCCGACAGGCCGGCGGAGTCGCAGAAGGCCAGCTCGGAGAAGTCCAGGTGAACGTGCGCAAGGGCCGGTTGGCTCGTCAGCAGCCCGGCCACGGTGTCGATGAACTCGTTCGTGGTCTCGTAGTCGAGCTCACCGGCCACGCGCAGGCAGGCCGAGCGGGCGGTCGTGGCGACGGACATCGTGAGGTTCATTCGTGTGCTCCCGCGCTGGTTTCGGCGCCGAGGACGTTCTTCGCCGCGTGCAGGAGCCGCCGGCTGCGGGGAAAGTCCATCAGCCGGGTTGCCAGCAGGTCCAGCGCGGGCTGCAAAGCGGCCGCCGGGACGCCGCGGGCGGTCAGGATGTCGCCCGTCCAGGCGATGAAGTCGGTGAACAGCTGGTCGTCGTCGGTGTAGAGGCCGACGGCGAGGAACTCGACGATATGGGCGATGTCCTCGCTGGTGTGCTGACGCTGCAAGTCGGTGTAGGCGCGCATCGCCGGGAAGCGCTCCTCCAGCCCGGTCATGGTCGACTTGACCAGCTGCGCGGCCGTCCGGCTCACGATGGTGTATTCCTGGTCGACCAGGTGCGGGAGGTCGTCGACGGGCTGACGCGCGGACGCCAGAAGCACCCTCGGGAAGCCCTCGGTCAGCCGCTCGGCGGCGGACCGGGCGTCGGGGGCCCAGCCGTTGGCGCCCAGCTGGCGGGCGTAGCGGCCGTCGCGGCCGAAGGCGGCGCCCCCGGCCAGCACCGGAACGCCGGCCGCCTGGCAGGCGACGATGGCGGCGTGGGCGGTCGGCAGCCGGGTGGGGATCGAGCAGGACAGCGCCACGACGTGCGGGCCGTAGTGGTGTAGGTGCGCGACCAGGTGGGGAGTGGGGACCTGCGCGCCCAGGAAGTCCACCTGCCAGCCGCGCAGTCGCAGGACCTCGGACAGCAGCCGGGCCGGCAGGGCGTGCCACTCGCCGTCCACGCACGCCACGGTGACGTGGCCGCCGTGGGCGGTGACCGCGCTGGCCGTGTGGTGCGCGAGCGCGGCGATCACGCGGTCGTTGATGGCCGTCGCCGCGTGCTCCTGGGCCACCGTGATGCGGTTGGCGGCCCATTCCGTGCCCACCCTGCGCTGGACCGGAGCGATGACCTGCAGCAGGACGTCCTCGGGGCTCATGCCGTCGTCCACCGCGCCGAACACGGTGGCCGCTGCCGCGTACTCGTCGCGGTCGGTCACCGCGCCCCACAGCCGCTCACGGAACACCGCAGGATCCGCCGCGCCGGTGGTCCGGGCGGTGGCCGTATCGGTGTCCTGAACGCTCATGCGATGTACCTCCCCCGGGTGTGGCCGTCGACCGCGGTCAGGTGCGTGCGGCGCGGAGCGGTGATGGCGACCACGGCGACGTCGTCGTGCGTGCGCCGGCCGACCCACTGCGTCGTGAGCATGAGCACCCGTTCCACCACCGCCTCGGCCGGCATACCGGCACAGCCGGTCAACGCGGCCGCCAGACGGTGCTCACCGAAAAAGTCTTCGCCCAGTGGGCCTCCACGGGCCTCGGTTACCCCATCGGTGTAGAGGACACACGTTTCGCCCGGTGCCAAGCTGGTCTCGAACGATCGCACGGTGATGCGGGGCAGAGCTCCCACGAGCGTGCCCCGGGTGTCGGCTTCTTCCACCTGCCCGCCGTCGCGCACGATCAGCGGTGGGGGGTGGCCGGCGCTGGTCAGCCGCAGCATCACCTCGCCGTCGCGGTGGGTGACCGAGGCGAGCACCAGCGTGGCGAAGCGGGTGTGCTCGTTGGACAGCATCGCCTTGTTGAGGAGGGTGAGCACACCCTCGTGGTCGCCCGCCAGGGGCGCCAGCGCCTGCAGCGTGTTGCGGATCTTCCCGGTCAGCACGGCCGCGTCCAGGCCCTTCCCGCAGACGTCCCCGAGCACCACCAGCGTCTCGTCGTCGGGTGTGGCCGCGGGGTGGACGTCGTAGAAGTCACCGCCGACCACCTCGTAGTCCTCCGACGCCCGGTAACCGCCGGCGAACTCGACCCCGTGCACCGCCTGCAGCGGCGGCGGCAGCAGATCGCGCATCAGGGTCCGGGTGATGGCCGCCTGCTCCGCGTAGAGCCGCGCGGCCGACAGCGCCGCACCGGCCCGGGCGGCGAACAGGCGGGCAAACACCTCCTCGCCCTCGCTGAAGCCCGTGTGGGTCGCGCGCCGCAACAGCACCAGGGCGCCCGCCGAGACGCCGTGCCCCGGCAGCGGCAGGATGATGAGCGAGCCCACCGAGCCGGCGAAGTCGTGCGGAATCAGCCAGTCCGGAACCGAGTCGGGGTCAATCCACTGCGACGAGACCGGCGGGAACCCGCGGAGCGCCTCGCCGAGACCCGCCACCGTCGCGGGGTCGGCGTCGACGCTGCGCTGCTCCACAACCCCGCCCTGGCCGCCGTAGAAGACCGGCAGCCGCCGGCCGAGGCCCGCCGGCGCGACGACCACTGCGGCGTCCGCCAGGTGCCGGGCCGCGAGCTGGACCGTCGCTTCGCGGCACCGGTCGACGTTCAGCGACGCCATCAGCACCGAGGAGGCCTCCAGCAGAAACTCCGTGCGCTCCTGTTCGCGCGCCAGCGAGTACTGCGCCTCGCGCAGCACCTGGCCGGTGTCCTCGACCAGTGACCAGGCCACCTCGCCGCCGGGCAGTACCGCGGGATGCGCGTCGAACTTGCGGCCGCTCACGCGGCCGCAGATGGCCGGCTCGTCGGCGTCCTCGCTGGGCGGGGCGGTCAGCAGGCGGTCGTGCGCCTGCCACAGCCAATCGGCGGTGTCCTCGAGCCGGCTGCCTACGCCGACGCCCGGCAGCGCCGACCCCGCCGATAGACTCAGGGCCCGGATGACGCCCGCGTGATCGACCACCAGCGTGGGGCAGGGGACCGAGGCCCAGAGGGCATCGAGGTCGATCTCGACGTTCGTCGGAGGACCTTCACGCATCGCAATTGACCTGTTAATCGTCGCTGTCTTTTCGCACAATCGCGCTAGCGTGAGTCTACGCACACGTCTTGTGAAGGCGGGACTCATTGACGGCGCAGCGGGCGGTTATTTCGGTTCACCGGACGGCGCATAAGTCCACGGTTGCGTGCCGTCCACAGAAACGCATGCGTTCCAACGGATTCGGCCGTTACAGGTCGGGCACAACCGAGAGGTCAGGCGACATGAGAGAACGCTGGGGCAACAGCTACACGACATACAGCATCGGCTGCGCCATGGTGTGGGCCGTCATCCTGGCGGTGGTCTCCGCGACGGCGGACCCGGCCACCCGCCACACCTTTTTCCTGGTGTGCGCCGGCTGGGCCATCGGATGGCTTTCGGCGACGATCGCCAGGACCGTCTACCCCCCGCCGAGGCGTCACAGCAGCCACTAGCGCGCGTGTCCGAGGGGGGACTTGTCCGCCTGCGACACGAGTTGAAACCTTCCAACTGAGCCGTTGACCAGCGATCTCACGGCTGGTGAAGGGACGTTCTGTGCCTGGTGGTGACCTCGACGGGTTCGGCGAGGCGCTGAGCGGTGATTCCGGGCTCGGTTCAATTGCTCACAGTCCACACGCGTTGATCCGGGTAGCGACGCGCGTGAGTTGTTGCCGACACCGTGACGAAGCCGCCGTCTATCTCAGCCAGCCTTCGCGAGGAGCTTTACGGGCTCTCCGTTGACGAGCCTCCGACAAGCGGACTATCGGACGCTACTGCGGCAATCTGACCCACCGTCGTTGACGGCACACACCTCCTGATTCATAATGAATCAGGAGGTGGGATGATGTCTACCGAATCCGCCAGCCAGGCCATCGCCCAACAGGCCGAGCAGCAACTGGCAGCCATCGCAGCCCGGCGACGCGTAGCCGATCGCGAACTCGAACGCGAAATATACAAAGCCGCCACCATCAAGGGGCTCAGTCAACGCCAGATCAGCGACCTGGTCGGCAACCAGTCCCAGGCCACGATCCAGCGCATCCTGCGTCGCGTGTCCGACGACCCCAGTCAGCTTGACGTCAAGCCGGCCGAGATCATCGACCGGCGCACCGCTGGACTGATCACCACAGAGCAGATGATGGACCAGCTCATGAACTGGCGTTACACCTTCGGGGGTGTGGTCCGCATCGATGGTGTGGCCACCGACGCCTACATGACCGGCGACTGGGACGCCATCGAGATGGCCTTCTACCGGGGTCAACTCAGCGACGACGAATTCCAACAGCTGGCCGACCGCCAACGCGATGCACCTCTTCCCTGATCTGCGTGGGCAAGTCGCCGGCCAGCTCACCGCCTTATCGGCTCCCGGAGCGCCTCTGCATCGTGATTCCGACCAAAGCACCGCACGCCTCTACCTACGCAGCGACATCGGTCGGGCCCGGTTCCAGAAAGACACCATCGACTGGTATCTAAGCCAGGCCAATCCCCGTCTCGGCGGCCGCACCGCCATCGTCACAGCGGGGCCACCCGGCGCGGGCAAGAGCGCCCTACTGAGGGCCCGGATCGCCGACCTCGATGAGTACCGCATCATCGATGCCGACATCATCAAGGACCACCTCATCAGGCAAGCCATCGCTGATGGCATCTACGACCGCCTGCTGGCCACGGCGCCATTCGCCGACGGCCATGGGCTCGCGCCACGCGAATTGTCCGCACTCGTGCATGTGGAGTCAGTGCGCCTCGCCGAAGCCATCCGGCAAACGTGCACCAGCCGCAAGGAGAATGTGGTCATCGAGGGCACCCTCACCTGGCATCGCCAGGGCCCCAACATCTTTCGCGAGCTCGCCGACAACGACTACGTCGACGTCGAGGTGTACGGCATCGATATCGAACAAAAGGAAGCCCACGAAAGCGCCCTCGACCGTTGGTGGAAACTCCGCCTCGAGTGGGCCAAAGGTCAACACGATCTGGGTGGCCGGTTCACCCCGGCCGACGCGATCGACATGTGCTACCAGACTGCCAGCGCCGAATCCGTCTGCACCGCCAACGCCAAAAACTTTATCAACACCGCGATCCAGACCGGGGAGATCCCACGCGTGCACGTGACAATCCTGCGTCGATCCGCAACGGGCCCAATCGAAGTCATCTACGAAAGGTCCTACCTCCAGTGATGGTTCCGTGGTCGGAGCTCGAACTTGACCGTCTCAACCACTGTTGGCCCACGAGTTCCGCATTTACATCGGATTTCGCTTTGCGTGAGTCGTCACGATGTCGAATCACCGAGCCGATGCTTGTGAAGGTCCGAGTATGGTGCACGTCATGACTGACGGCCTTCCTCTACGCGTGTTCGTGGCAACCACGAGTGACCTGAACAGTGAACGCACAGTGGTACGAACCGCGATCGACGAACACAACCGTCGGCAGACCAATGACTCTGCCCGATTTGAAATGGCCGGGTGGGAGAGTGTGCGCGGTACCGCTCGTCGACCGCAGGAGGCGATAAACGAGCTCATCGGTGAGTGCCACTTCATGATTGTGATGTTCCGCAGATCATGGGGCAGTGAACCCGGCAGCCCATGGGGGTACACGTCCGGGACCGAGGAGGAACTCTTCACGGGACTGCTTCAGTTGGGAGAGGACGACCGACCCTTGCGTGACGTGTGGGTTGGGTTTCTCCAAGATGGTGCGCCGGACCCGAAGATTACTCAACTGCAGGAGCAGATGAAGAGCACCCACGCGATGATGTACGAATCAGCTTCCGATACAGCCGAATTGAAGCGAAAGCTCGTGGCGCGGCTGGATTCCTGGGCGTCGAAGTTTGGTCCGAAGGTAACCCGTTACATCAGTCTGATTCCGTCGTCTGGAAAGGACCTCCTACGAGCCTCAAGCTTGCGCCGAGACGGTGAGAAGCTCGTTGCGCTTGGACAACCCGCCGCAGGTCGCCAGAACCTCCGCGAGGCGGCGGTTTTGGGTGGACCACCCGAGCAGCTGGCGTATGCGAAGTTCCTCGAGCACGCTGGCGAGTTGGATGCCGCACAGGGCGAGATCGAGCGCGTGGTGGACTATTTCGCGAAGGAACCGGGAACCTTGCAGACTCCGGCCGCTGCAGAAGCGTTCGCCGCTCTGGCGGGTCTTTTCCGTCGCAAGGGCTCCGACGTCGAAGCCATCGGCCGGTTGCAGCAAGCGCTGACTCTGCTACACGGGGACGACCCGTACACCTCGGCCGTGCGGTGCCGAATCTCGGACGAACTCGGTTTGGCCCACCAGAAGATCGGCGAATTAGCAAAAGCACGTGAGAGATTCGAGTACTCGCAGAACGTGCGCACCAGCGTCGGTGACGAATTCGGGATATGCCAATCGCTTGTGAACTTCGCTCGCCTATATGTGGCCGAGAAGGATCTCGACACCGCAGTTAGGTATGCGGAGGACGCACTACTCGGCCTCGCTGAATTCCCACCCGGGGCTCTCCACGCGAACGCGGAGGTTCTGCGGGCGCAGGTGCTTCTGCGTTTGGGCCGGGCAGCGGACGCTGTCGGCAACGTGGCCAGGGCGATCGCCATCAATCGGCAGATCGGTTATGCACGCGGAGAAGCCATATCGCTGTTGGTCTCGGCACAATGTCATAAATCCCTGGGAGAAGTGGGACCCGCTATGGAGGCTGCAAAGAAGGCGCTGGCGATCAACGAGAAGATGGGCGACGAGCCCGGCATGGCGAGTTGCCGGTGGCAGATCGACCACATGCGTGCATGACTACGGCTACGATTGGTCTCTTCCGACCGGTCGCCCTATCGAATCGACCTGCGTGAATGTTCGCGACGGCCAACGAAATGCCGTCAGGCGTCCGGAGGGCGAACTGCATCCCGTATCGAGGTGCGCGAAATCCGCACCTACGACTGGATAGGCACCCACGGGCAAGTGGGCGGAGATCCGAAACTGTGTCCCGCCGCCCGTCCACGGACGATGCGACGCCACCACCTGTTCCGCGTGATAGACGTCGGGCATGGCCCGCAGGAACCGAACGTGGTCCGCTGGCACACTCGAACGGAAATCGGCGATGACGTCAGCGCCCACGGGCCGACGCACGTACGATCTAATCGTGGTGGCTCCGCCTAACTTGAGGAAGGCTGCGAGCTCACCAGTCTCGAGAGCCTTGAGCATCTCCGTTTCGTGATTGCCGCGAAGCACCGTCACGGCGTGCGTCTCGGAGATTCGCAGCAGCCTGTCGAGAACCCCAGCCGAGTCGGCGCCCTTGTTCACGTAATCACCAAGGAACACTGTGTGTTTCACGGTGGGGTCGTTCAGGATCAAGCGAGCGAGCCCGTCCAACGCAACGGCGTTCCCGTGAATATCACCGATGAAGGCGGTCTCTGCAGTCGTCACAGCAGGATCTTTTCGATTTCGGCGTAGTCGCCGCCGCTGCCGGTGACTCCCAGGGCCATGAACGCGATGGACAATAGGTCCCCCCGGTTCTCCCATTCGTTCACGATCAACGCCTCCAGAGATCCGTGCCGGTTTCTCCGCACCGGCCGGCCGAAAAACGCCCCGAGCCGTTTGACGCATTCGTCGTAGTCGTTCTGCGACGGTTCTCCGGTTCTGCGCGAGGCCAGTAACTCGGCGAGCGTCGGGTCGGCATGCCGCTGTGCGAGTTCCCGCACCGAGAAACACGGCGCCCCTATCGAGATCGCTTGCGCGTACAGGGAGCTCCTCAGCAGATATCGCGCCTCGCGCAAGAGTCCCGGGAGGTACTTCGGCAAATCACGCTCAGGAGAGCCGAATACCTCGGACATTGCCTCCACTCGCGCGAAGACGCGCGCGGTATCGACATCTCCGAGATCCGCTAGCATGTTCGCGAAATCGTTCCGCGGATCCCACAGCACCTTTGCGTCGCGACGCAGGTGAGCGCCGAAGAGAGTACCGATCCCAGTCTTCAATTGCTCACGTGTGTAGAAGCTGACGCTAACCGCGCCCGAGGACTCACTCGGCCTGGCCTCGTCCACGAGCGCGAGGAGGTCGAGGTCTGAGTCGGCCACGGCATCTCCTCGTGCACGACTGCCGTACACGAGAAGCGCCGACACATGTGAGCCGAGTGGAGGTAAGTCCGAGGTGATGGCGTCCGGCACGCCAAGACTGCCGAGGGCATCGACCACCATTCTCCGCTTGAGCGGTGCGCCCGCCATGGTCGTTCCATCGTCCGAATCTCGCATAGTGCCAATTCAACTTAGTTGATCGCACCGGGTAGTGGTCAGCGGCGGTAGCGGTAGGAGGCGACGGGACGAGAGCGCCCGCCGGTCGCGGCCACTTCCGGGCGAAGCCGTCAGATACGGGGAGTCGACTCAGTAGTCAGGTCATCGTCGGGAGGCTGGGAGTGGACGCAAACCAGTCGTTACTCGAACCCCGTCTACCAGGGGAAACGGTTGCGCCGGATGGTCGAGTTGGCCGAGAAATCGATGTCGGCGTCTACCGCCGGTACGGCCCGTACGTGTTCCAGCCATTCATGTGCGGCCCGAGTTCATCATGGCTGGCGGAAATGACACGGAGAAGGCGGAGCGGCCCGTTGAGCGGATCGATATCGTCGGCGTGCGCTCTGATCCACGCGGCCCACTCGGTGGATTCTGTTCGCGCTGGCTCGTCGAGTTCTTCCGTGCACGACTCGATGTCGTCGGCGTACATTCGCATCGCCGCTGCAGCTTGCCAACGGTCAAGCTGCTCGCCGAGTTGAGCAGCGTTGCGGTCGTAGGCGACCTTGACGAGGGCTTCCTGTTTGACTTCTTCCCAGCGGACTTTGCGGATCTCAGCGCGGCGCTCCTCCTCCTTGTGAGACCACTCCGCTTCTGCCTCGGCGATTTCGAGTGCGCGGATTAGCGTCGGCAGCTGGTCCTCGATCCGCGCACCAAGCTCGTCGCGCATCGCCAGAACCGTCTCGTCCTCCCATTTCCTCGATAGTTTGACCTCCAGCTTGCCGGAGGGTTCGAAGTGCTTGTTAGCGATCGTCCGCGTCGTACGCGTGTAGTAGTCCGTCTCGGTGATGAAGGCCGTCACACGTCTTCCGCGCTGGTCCAGCTCCCGAATCGACACCACCAGTTCGCGCGAGGGAAGCCGCAAGATCAGATCTGGATCAGGCAGGGTCCGCCCGTACCCCTCGTTGCGTGGCCGGCCGGTGGCTTTCCACCCGACTGTTGTCGCGGCCATAGCGAGGGCCTGTAAAAACCGGGCAGCCCGTCCGACCTCGGCCCTTGAGACGAGGTCCTTCTTGTCCCGAAACGCCGCAACCGCCGGATGCGGATCGCGGAGCTGTCCTGGGACCGTGAAGGTACGAAGGGCGGTCAGGGCTGCGAAGTCCGGCTCCAAGTAGACCGTGACACCGAAGACCGGATCCATGCGCGTCGGCTCCTGTGCCAGTCGTTGCCCAACGGGCAGTGCACCTGACAATCGGAGACCGGTGCACAGCTTCGTGATCTCGTCGGCAGAAAACCGCGTTCCGACGTCGAGCCGTCCGCCAGCCGCAACGACTTCACTTAGCAGCTCGACCGCCTGCTCGCGGAGTTGCGCCTGCTCACGTTGTTTTTGCGCCTTGACTTCTGCCTCGCGACGAACCCGTTCGCGTTCCGCTTCGACCCGCTTCGCCTCGGCCTCGAGCATGCGGGTGCCCTCCGGGGTGATGCTCGCATTCCACGTCGCGCTCTTACCCGTGACGCGCACCAGGCCGCGGTTATGCAGACTCCGCGCCGACACGCGATGCGAAGTGCCCTCGTACACACCGTCCTTGCATCCCCCGGATACCCAGCGCAGGAGGTCGAACTGGGCCACGGTCAGGCGAGGCGCGGCATTGGCCAGGGCTACTCCCATCTCAGTCCGACAGGTTCTATCTCACCACGTCAAACACCATCAAGCATCAGATCGTCCGGTCCGTTGCGGGGCGAACGAGGACACTCCTGGCCACCGGGGCGGCAAAGCATTGATGGACGCGCATGTCCCGATGTCCGGATGCAGCCACATGCAGACCCGCAGAGACACCGGCGGCGCCGGCTCCGGTCATGTGACCGCAGCCCCCAGCGAATGCGCAGTGCAGCGCGTAGTCGTGGATACGAACGTGCCCATTGTGGCCAATGGCCGATCCGACCCGTCCGAGGGGTCTGCATCACCCGAATGTCGGCTTGCGGCCGTCGAGTTTCTCGAAGCAACGCTGTCGAGCCGAATAGTGCTGTTGGACTCGGATAATGAGATAAAGGATGAATACCACCGTTATTTGAATCCCCGCGGTGAACCGGGTATTGGTGACCGTTTCTATCTGCAGATGCTGAACAGCCTCCCGACCCGTGTCGAGCGCATCGATTTGCCCAGGGATGGTGACGGCCAGTATGAGGATTTCCCAGACGATACTGAGCTCTGGACGTTTGACCGGAGTGATCGGAAGTTTGCCGCGCTGGCTCGTCGTACCTCGTCGCCGGTGGCTAACGCCACAGATTCTGATTGGCTTAACCATCGCGAACAGTTAGCACGTAACGGCATCGTTGTGCATTTTGTCTGCGGTTGCGACCGCAACACCTGGTATGAGCGGTGAGTGTAATTGTGGGGGATGGGGCTCTGGCAAGGCCCGGTCGCGCGGGTTCAGAGCACGCAGATACGAGCGGCGCGGGGATGCGGAGTGGATGAAATCGAACCTCTGATCCGTAGGCACGGGCGGATGGCGTGACCAGGCATGATACGAGTTCCATTGTCGTGTAGGTGGAGGTGTCGGGGAGCGCGACTGTCGTCATTGTTGTCGTCAGAGGTGTCGTCAGCTCGGCGCGAAACAGTGGCACTCCTCCCGCCTCCTCATACCCGGCGATCCTGCGCTGACCATCGGATGCGTCAAGGGTGGCGAAGCCATTACGTAGTGACGTCGAAGACGCCCTTTGCTCAGCCGATCGGGAAGTCGGACACTGCAGAATGAGGCGGCGCTTGATCAGGCGGCGCCAGGGGTGGTGGGATCGTGGCTCTCGGCCTTGGTATGCGAGCGTGGCGCGCATAGCTTTTCACGCGCTGTCGGAGTTCACGGAACGCTGAGGGGTGGGGGTGGTGTCCAGTACCCCTTGATCGTGGCGCTGCCACCTTGGCTGGGTTCGTCGGCTTCGTCGCAGTCGTCGTAGATGACGCGGTCAATGACCGCGCAGTGATGCGGCATGCTGTCCATCTGGACGATGACGGGCCCGAGCGGGAGATGTGACAGCACAAACGGCCCAGGCGCGTCGTGGTAGACCCATCCGTACTCCAGCTTCAGCACTCGTTTGGTGATGGCGTTACACACACCGTCGTCGGGACACTCGTTACCAGGCATCAGCTGGAATCCGCGCAGCGGTGTGCATTTTTCATCGGTGCGGTACCACAACGGTGACGTTTTGCCCGTCCCGAAGATGTCGTCGTATGCCTGCTGGTAGCCGCGTCCGGTAGCGATGGCGATCGTGCGGACGACGCAGTCCCCAAAGCCTTTTGCTTTGTTCGTGAAGCCAGCTTCCGCACGGCCGCCGTCGCAGTATCTGAACCAGTCGGTCATGGCGATCTCCAAGCTACTGGACGTCGCCACCACCTACCGGGTAACCCGGGGCGATGTCGAAGACGCGTCTAATTCCAGCCGGATTTGGGCTTAACTATAGACAGCCTCGGAGAGACGCTCGGGCTGTGAGGCAAACGCTGGTTGTCAAACGTCGCAGATTTGTGCCCGCTCTGCCACAGGATTATGCGGTGGCGGTGGTGCGGGTGTCGGACGCGACCCGGCCACAACGAGAACCACGTCCGCTATTACCTGACTGCTGTCGAAGGGCTCGCGCGCCCGCTCCACCGTGTCGGCACTGTGTGCAAAGCTGCGTTGTATGAAAAGGGGGGCGACGTAGCAGTGGACAGTGGTGGACTCGGCAAGTCGGTCGAGGCGGAGGTCTGGGAGCTTTTCGACACGGACGCGAAGGTGGCGGACGAGACCGTCTACCTCGTCGCCGCGGCCCTGCAGGGTGACGAGGAACTCGCAGAGCAGCTGGGTGGTGACGCATCGACACCGAAGCGCCCCGATGCGCGGTCGACCGATGGACCAGCCCCGCTACGCGCATTCCTCCGCTCGATCACGGTAGAGGGGTTCCGCGGCATCGGCCCCCGCGCGACGGTAGAGCTCAACCCGTATTGCGGGATCACGGTCATTAGCGGCCGCAACGGATCGGGAAAGTCGAGCTTCGCTGAGGCGCTCGAATACGCCCTGACCGGACACAGCTATCGATGGCTGAGGAAGAAGGGCCAGCACTGGGAGGCGTCCTGGCGGAACCTGCATGCGGGAGACCCGGCGTCGGTGGAGGCCGACTTCGCGATGGAACCGGATGACGAACGCAGTGGATCCGCTGCCGCCGTCGGCGTTGATTGGGCGGCGGGAGCCGAACTCGGCGACGCCCGACGCTGGGCGCAGATCAGAGGCCAGAGGCGGCAGGCGGTCGATGCCCTCGGCTGGGACCAGGCCCTGATCACGCATCGGCCGCTCATGTCCTATGACGAACTCGGCGGGCTCCTGGAGGACGGGCCGTCCAGCCTCTACGACGCGCTCAACCGTCTGCTCGGACTCGACGAGATCGCAGATGCCGACGGCCGTCTCAAGGAGGTCGAGAAGCAGCTCGGCATACCGCGAAAGACAGCTAACGACAACCGGATTCAGCTAGTACGGACCTTGGACGAGTCTACGGACCCTCGCGCAGCCGAGGTTAAGAAACTAATCGCCCGCAAGCCCTACAACCTCGATGCGGTCACGGCGACGACTCTCGGGACGGCGACCGACCGGGCCTCAACGATCGCGCGGCTACGGGCCATCGCCTCTCTTGAGGTGCCGGGCACAACCAAGGCCGTCACGGCTGCAGCTGAGCTGCGCGCGGCGATCGACGCCCACGCGGCCAGCAGTGACTCCGCGGTGAAGGCGGTGGCCGCGCGAGCAGCGCTGCTACGCGAAGCACTGCACCTGCACAACGACATCGGCGACGGGCCATGCCCGGTCTGCGAGACCGGAACGCTCGACCCAGCGTGGCGCAGCGCGGCAGAAGAGCGATTGAAGGAGTCGGACGAGAGCACCGCCGAGCACCAAGCCGTAACGCAGCGGCTGGCTCGGGCGCGGGCGGCGGCCGAGGGCTTCTTCGGAACCGTGACGACGGTGTCCGCAGTCGAGGGCGTCGATCTAGCCTCCTTGTCCGCGTTCGACGAAGCGCTTGCACATGCGCGAACGGCGCCCGACAGCCTGTCCGATCTGCCGGCCCACGTGGAAGCGGCCACCGCTGCGCTCGCCGAAGCCGCTGATGCGCTGCGTGCCGAATCAGATTCTCGCGCAGCAGAATTAGAAGATGCCTGGGCGCCTACAGCTCGTACGATCGCTGCGTGGGTGGATCTGGAGACCGCCGCTAGGAAGGACGACGATCGCCTCGATCGGGTGCAGACCGCGCTCAAATGGCTGCGCGTCAACGCCGAGACTCTGCGAGAGCGGCGCCTGACTCCGGTGGTCGATCAGGCCCGCGAGATCTGGGGCCGGATGAGGCACGAGAGCAACGTCGACCTCGGCGGTATCTCTCTCGAAGGCTCGGCTAACCGCCGCAAGGCAGTTGTGGAGGGCAGCGTCGACGGTGTGCCCGCCGGAGCGCTGTCCGTGATGAGTCAGGGCGAGCTGCATGCGCTCGCGTTGGCGCTGTTCATCCCGCGCGCGACGACTCCGGACAGTCCGTTCCGGTTCCTGGTACTCGACGACCCGATCCAAGCAATGGACCCGGCCAAGATCGGCGGGTTCCTCGATGTCTTAGTCGAAGTGGCGAAAACACGTCAGGTCATCGTGTTCTCCCATGACGACAGGCTGCCGGCGGCGATCCGTGCGCGCTCGATCCCCGCACAGCTGCTCGATGTCACGCGCGAGGAGGGGTCTGTGGTCGTAGTGAAGCCGAATGACTCTCCAGCGCACAGGTATATCGCCGACGCCACAGCGGTGATCTTGGACGACGACCTCGACGACATGATCAAGCGGAAGGCCGCACCGGGACTGTTCCGGATGGCGATCGAGGCGGCCGCGCACCAGCGTTTCTTCACCGACCGTGCACGGACGGGCGCCGTCTACCACGAGTCCGACGCGGCGTGGGAGGAGGCAAAGACCACCCAGCAGCGAGTAGCGCTGGCCGTCACCGGAGCCGCGTCGAACGACCTGTCTTCGTGGAAGAGCTGGCGAGCGCACCGGTTCCCGACTATGGCGATCTGCGCTTCCGGCGCCCACAACGGCGCCGCGCTCGACCGCGCGACGATCCGCGATCTCCGCGAGACGGTCCGCGACATCGTGGAAAACCGATGACCGGCGATGCGGAGGCACTGCTCGCGCGGGCCGACGCACTGCTCGCCGCGCCGGACCGCACCGCGGTCGGCCACTCCGCGCGCCTCGCGGCGTTCCTTGCGCGACAGGCGGTGGAGGATCTGATCGACGCCCGCTGCGTGATGCTGTGCGGAGTACCAGCGATTGCGGGGACTACGAGAGCCAAACTGGCTGTGCTGAAGTCGCTGGACACTACGAGGGCGGGCACGACGCTTATCGGCGCCTGGCATCACCTGACCGGTTTCTGCCACCAGCATGCGTACCAGCTGTCGCCGACGGTGGCGGAAGTGCGCGAGCAGTGCCTTGCAGTAGAGCGGGATTGCCTCGGGGAACCATCTGAACCGACGGGTTGATCTGCCGCTCGCTTGACTAAGCCATGAATGCGGGGCGGGCGCGGGAAGCTGGCGTATTGCGTCAATCGCCAACATGCCGACATCGGCCGGCGATACGGTCTGCCTATGGCAGCGGCGTTCAAGCGTCCCAAGCGCACCACCCACCTCGGCTCCCGCCACCTGGACTGCTGCTCAACTACGTTTTTCGAGCAGACCGACGCAGCGACGTTGGTGGTCGAAGCGGCTTGACGAACATGCTGGAGAACGCTGCCGTCGGTGTCGACGGGCCGGCATGGTGTGCGCGGGGCATGACCGATCGAGGTAGCCGTTACCCGTTGGCTGTGGAAGCCCCAGTACTGCGGATGGTCAATGTATTGGTTCCGGGTGTGTCGACGCTGACCGACAGTGCGCGCCATTTCGCGCTGTATTGGGCTGTAGCCCAGAGATGCGGATCGGAAGAGTACGACGCTGCAACCTGCCGCGACCTGATACGCCGAAGCGAATCGGCTCTGGCGTGGGCGTCTTTGGTCGACCCCGAGACCGGAGGTCTCAATGGTCCTGCCACTATGCACGGCGCAGACACTGTTCGGCGCTTGCTGTCCCAAGTTCCGGAGGACGAGCTGGGCGAGCATGTGGTGGCTACGTACTCACCTAGGTCCTTGGGATACTGGTCTCAATACGCTGGGCCCGCGACAACTTTGGGCATTGCGACTGTCGATAAAAACTCGCTGCGACCGGGACGGCGAGCCTGCCCAGCGCAGGTGCAGGAAATGTTCTCGCCACTTCTGGATATCGCGGCTCACCGAGCAGTCGAGCAGGCAGAGATCGGTGACTTCATCTCCCTCGCGAACCCCGGGCTTGGGGGACCCGATATCGAGCCACTACGTGGGCTGATCACCGCTACCCCAGATTCAGTCGACACTAGCCGCTGGAGCGGCGACGACCTTACCCGCCGCTCCACGCTGCGAATTCTGGCGAGGGCAGTGCAGCTCGTTCCCGCCCAAACTGACTGGCGCGCAATCTTTTCTGCCGCCATTGCGTTTGGCCCGCTCCTTGATATCGATCCGATATACCAGCAGGAAGGCGCTCGGGCTCAAGCATGGCGCGGCGTTCTTCTGCGGCACCGTTTGGTCGGTGCGTGGCGGACACTGTGGGCGGCGCTAGTGAGTCACGTGCTCAACTCCGGCGAGCCGTTGAATCGTGCGCAACTGCACGAGTGGATTCGCTCTCACGTTCCAGCGGTGACGATGGCGCAGTTTCGCGACGATCTGCCCGCGACCCTAGACGCCAACGGGCATCTGTTGCCCGCCGAAGACGATGTGGAGGGCCAGGGCCGGGAGTCGATCGAATCAGCACTGGCCGTGCTCCTTTTGAGTTCGCAGCGCGTCGAGGAACTTGGCGGCACGGCGCTAGATGCCTTCCGGGGCGGCTCCACCGCACCGCGGCGAGTTTTTCTGGATCCGTACTGGGTCGGGGCGCGTGCCGGTGAATATGCCGCCCAGTGGATAGGAGATTTCGCTGCGGCGGTCGTCGACGACATGCTCGCCCAGTCCCATCGGGTCGCGCTGCGCAAACTCGAGGTCAAAGCTGATGGCAGCGTGGTGATGCCTTCCAAACTGTATGAGCGAGAGGGCCGTTACTTCGCCGAGAGCGCTGAGGGCGCGTACAACATCGGCTACCGGGCTGAAACCGTGGGCTCGATCACCATACAGCTCGGCCTTATCAACCGCGGCCACGAAGGGCTCGATGTGACGGGCATAGGCAGTCAGCTGCTGGAGTTGCCGGCGTGACGCGAGCACGATTGGAGCTGCACTCTCCGCTGTCGCTGCTGAAGCTGTGGCAGCGCCGACCCGATAATGCAGGCCTCTATGAATTGCTTGTCATCGGATACACGTTCGACTTGGCGTTCATTGAACAGCGGGTCGTGGGCGTGGCCCGCGGACTCGGGGCAAGGGTCACCCTGTTGGGTGATGCCCAGCAAGGCATCCATGATCCCGTCGACATCCGCCAAGCCGGGCGGGCCTACCAGCACGGCCATGTGGTATGTCGAGGCGCATTCCATCCCAAACTGGCTCTGCTGGTAGGCGAAACAGATGTCTGGGCAGCAATTGGTTCCGGCAATCCAACGTGTGCCGGCTGGGCGTTCAACGACGAGCTGTGGATTGTCATTCGCTCTCAACGCGACACGGGACCGCAAGCAATGGTCCAGCTCGGTGCCTGGCTGGCAGGAATTGCGCAGCACGCGTCCATCGCGATGCCGTCGTGGATCTCGGCGACTCTGATTCAGATCGCCGACATGGTGACGCCCCAGACCGTGGACGATTCCGAGTCAGATCTGCAACTTCTCGGGAACATTGCTGAGTCGCTAATGGGTCAATTGCCAACGGGGCCGGTGGCATCGCTGCGGTTGAGTGCCCCGTTCTTTGATCCGGACGGAGCCGCGGTGCGCGCACTCGTGGGCCGTATGCAGCCGGCCGAACTCACCATTGCGATGCAACCCACACTGGGTAGCTACAACGGCGAAACCCTCACCGCCGCAGTCGAGGCTGTCGAAGCAGCGGAATTTCGGCACCTCAGCGAGGAGGGCAACCGCATCAGCCACGGCAAATTAGTCGAATGGACTGACGGCGTCACAACGAAGGCGATGATTGGCAGCCCAAATTTGAGCCGTGCCGCCTTGCTCAAATCCGCCAGTGCCGGCGGCAACTGTGAGCTCGCGGTTATCTACCCCGTTGCGGAGTCACTCTTGCCGGACGGCGCGCGTGTTCCGCACGACGACGTGCGGTCCACCAGCACCCTCCCGGCCGTTGTCGAAGGCCGTTCGGCGGCGGCGGTCACGGTCCTGGGGGCACGCAGAACCGAAAGCACGGTCGTAGTGGAACTTGTCGCTTCAGTGGCGGTGACGGTGGCCATCGAAATGTCCTCGTCGGCAGCGCCGGGCGAATGGCGGAAGCGACACCAGATCGATATCACCGAAGCCCGTACAGTCATCGAAACCAGTTTTCTCGCGCCTGAAGCGGCCGGAACCGCCGTGCGTGCGATCGCGCAGTTCGCCGACAGCCGGTACGTCAGCCAGGTTGTATTTCTGACCGACACAGCCAAATGCCTTTCTAGAGTTGGGAAATCATCGGTCCCACGGCTTACCCGCGACTACGGGGACATCTTCACCGACCCCGAACTGCTGGCCCGATTCGAATACGATCTGCTCAACCTGCTACGCGCCAACGCTGTTCACAGAGTTGCACAACCGACGTCCGGAGCGGCGCCAGTGGCCCCCGGAATTGACGACGATGACCGCTGGGGAGCCTGGTTGAACACCGTCGAAACCGTCCTTGGACCATCCTTGGCGGGTGGGCTTTTCCCGACAGCGACCGTCGTCGGCGCGACGGTAAGCGCCAACATGTGGTCGATTGATAGCGACGACCCAATAGCTGCGAGTCCAGAAGATGATGAAGTCATCGACGCCGACGCCGCCGAGGATTCCGTGCGTCGAGAACCCCCCGACATTCCAGCGGAGCAGCGGCAACGTTATCGACAATGGGCAAAGCGTCTCCGGCGAGGGGTCACCCAGGACCCACCGCCAAGCGTCGACCTCCGGATGCTGGTCACGCAGCTACACCTCGACTTGCTTGCCGCGGGTGTCTGGGAGGACGACAACGACTGGCTGGACTGTCTCGCCGAAGTTCTCGTCAAGACACCGCCTGCCGGAGATGAGATTCCTGAGCGCGGCGAACCGTATCTCGGAGCGCTCATAGCGGTCGGCTTGGCCCTCATGTCGGGCGAAGCAACTCTGTCCGGCGGCCGGCCGAGCGACACCGTATTCCAGCGAACGTGGGACCAGGTAAGCCTGTGGGCAGCGATGGCCAACCCGGATTTGATCGACCACTACCTGTATCAGACCACGCAGGCGTACAGCCGGGTCGCGGACCGCGAGCAGGTCGATGCCATCATCGCCCTGGCCCAAGCGGTTATGGAGGATCCAAACGCACGTATTCGCGCGGCGTTCGAAGAAGCAGGGATCGACCCAGTCTTTGTCGACGGCGCCTGGGTAGCTGAATGCGGCTCGGCGCAACCGCGAGCACTGGCTGTTCGCCTCGCCACGCTCATCGGAGAGCACAGCAATAAATTCGCCGTGTTGGCACGCGGCGAGCGTGGCTGTTGCGTTCTGTTGTACTGCGGATCAACTTTGGCGGTCGCAGAGTCAACAAGTCAAATATGGAGGGTGTGCCACAAGACGCTCCCGTTTTGCTACCCCGGCATCGATGTTCGCGGAAGGGCTGCCCCCAGGCAAGACTTTCCCACGCCGACCGGGAACTGCGCTGCCGGACCAGGTAGCTGCACTCGCCGAAGAGATCGGGCTCAACGCCGCGCACCTGACCGCCGCATTGAGGTCACGCGCTCGCCAGTAGACGGTGCGGGCCACCGCCCTAGGTTGCCCCTCTTCGCTTGGCAAAGCCCATTCTGGAATCGTACGTGTGGAGGTATGGAGAATTCGCGCTCGGGATGGCGGGCGTTTTCGAGAACGCATATGAGCGACGATAATTAGTTGAAGCGCATGGTCGGCGTGGACTTATCTGCTGAGCTCAAGGACGCGCACCGCCCAGGTAGGTCGACTGGGTTCGAGCAAAGCGGATAAGGAGTCACGCACTTGTCTTCCAAGTCTATAGAAGAGTGCACGCACGTGTAGCACGACTGTTCAGCTAATTTCGGGTCGCCGTAGTTCAGAGCTATTTCCGCACTGGATTCGTGGCGAGCTTCCTGAATGGCTCTCCACGCCAGTTTTCTACGATTGGAGTCGCGCTCAGTGCAACCAGCGGACCTGCGTAGTCACTTCCGAAACCAATGACTGTACCGTGCAGTGTCCCTGTTTTGGTCCATTGATTTGGCACGGCGACCTTATCGCCGATGCTTAGGGGTGCGCCGATATAGGCGTACGCGCAGCCGATGTCATTGTTGCGGAACTGGATGCGGATCAGCTGATGGCCGGAGTCGTCGACCATTCGCACGACCGGCACGCACATCGTCTCGCCGCATATTTCGCAGCACTGTGGCGGCCGCGCTGGTTCGTTTCTTAATATTGTGCGGTTTGTTTCCATAGTGATGCCTACGGAGGCGAGGTCGTTGGGGCCATCGCCGAAGCAGCCGTGGGCTCGCACGCGGTCAATGTGTTTACAGTTGGTGTGGCCGCTGAATTTGAAGGCCGGGCATGTGCATCTCAGTTTCTTCCCCATAACGTCTTCGAACATTACGTCGTAGGTGTCGACGTCGCCGTGGACGGTGAATTGCGCCCAAAACTGTGGACACCGGGGCGTTGTGGACGAGGGGTCGCCGAATTGCCACGCGAAGTCGCCTCGCTGCATTGGCTCGGACGGCGGATCAGATGGTTTGTGGAGGCTAGCGTTATTCCGTGGCGTAGGGGATCGGCGGCCGCGCTGCCACTCATCCCATTCCGATTCCGTGCGAGGCTGCCAGGCGTTCATTTGTCGACGCTAAGTCCGGCGCCCTGAGCTCGCGGAGAGCGTCAGGTCGCCAACACCAGAGCCAGAAGCCACCTGGGAGCAATCATCGAGCATGTCGGAGGGTGTGTCTACGTGCATCTGTTTTGCTCCGATGCGGTCGGCACCGATGTGCGAGCACTGCACTCCATCTCCGCCCGCTGGTAGTAGTTTCAATGGGCCGTTATAACGGTGACTTTGACGGCGTTGCCATGCTGATCCCTCAGCGAAGCCTCCTGCAGACATTGACAGACGGCGCAGCATGTCGGCTATTTAACGCCTGCCACGTCGCTATCGCGGCACATTTGCCAAGAAACCCGCGACGCGATCTCTTCGAGGCAGACGCGCCGATCGTGAAGCGGGCTTCCTGAAGTGCAGAGCCGGTCCCATCACACGAACAGGATGCCGAAACCCTGCGGCAAATCACCCGTAAACCATAGAATCGGAGCCCGTCGAGACGAGTCGAGACTTCGTCGCGCTGGGAGGTCAGCACAGTGTCAGAGGAACAGGGCGAGGACCTTACCCCTCCAACGGCGACCGAAACGAACGAGGGACATGATATTCAGGCGGTCGGCCAGGTAGTCGGCACAGAGGACGCGACACCGCTGACCTTCCACGTCGCGATCTACCCGGAGGCATACCTGCAGCTCGACGATGTCATCGCAACGGTGCGCGAGGTGCCGCAACGCGGCCAGGTGATGACGTCAGGCATCGTCACGCAGGTGCGCTCGCGGCACGAAGGCGCCAGTTTCAGCAGCGACGTTTTCCTCATTTCCGACGGTGTGCTGCCGGCCAGGGTGCAGGAGATCGCTGAGGTGACCACCACGCGGGTCGTGCCCGAGCTCTACGTTCCGCCCCGACCGGGTTCCCTCGTGCGTCGCGCCACGGGAAACGAGCGGTTCCAAGCACTCTATTTCGATCAGATGGAGCGGCGTATTCCGGTCGGCACCGGCAGGGACGGCGAGATCGTTTACGTCGACCTAGATTTCATCGACGGCACGCGCGGTGCGCACGTGTCGATCAGCGGAGTCTCCGGCGTCGCCACTAAAACGTCGTTCGCGCTATTCCTGTTGCATTCGATCTTCACCAGCGGCGTGCTGCCCAACGTGCACAACTCGACTCGAATGCCAGCGGGTCATAACGGCACCGATATCGTTGTGAACTACCCTGTTCACCGGGGTTTCGCCGGCGTGCGGTGCGGTTGGTGGACACCACGATGAAAGCCGCGGAAGTGTCGGCGTTCGAGGCGATCAGGTCTGTGGCCGGCAAACTCGGCATTGCCGGGGAATCAGTGCGCCGGTGGCGCCGCAAGGCTCAGGTCGATGCCGGGGAGCGGCCCGGCACGACCTCCTCCGAGCACGCCGATATTTCGTGGGCTCAAGCGTGAGGATGCTGACTTACGCAGAGCGAACGAGATTGACGCCGGACACGTCGCTCACCTGGTGTGGACGACCGCTTCGACATCGCCCTGCGATGCGTTCGTCATCCGGGACGGGAGGAGCACAAACCAGGCCGTGCGCGCAAGGCGTCACCGAGACGCCTCCATCCTGGCGCCCTCGCTTTGCTCGCTACCCGAGTTTTGCGTCGACCCTACGATGGGTATCCGCAGGGGCATGGGGTGGGTAACGCACCACGCGATCGCGATAGTGTCTGCGCTGCTTGCCGCGTTCTGGGCCGCGGTCGGCATCGTCGTGCGGCAGCGAATCGCCCAGGACGTTCCGCCCGACAAGGCGATGGCGACGACTCTGGCGCGCCGGCCCATCTGGTGGGCGGGCCAGGCGGCCGCCATCGCGGGGTTCGCCTTCCAGGCGCTGGCGCTGGCGCACGGATCCCTGCTTCTGGTCCAGCCGCTGCTGGTGTCCTCGCTGTTGTTCGCGTTGCCGATCAGCGCGTGGCTCTGCCACCAACGCGTCCACCCGGCCGACTGGGGGTGGGCGACCCTGCTGACGTTGGCGCTGGCGGTTTTCGTGCTGGTGGGCGAGCCCCGCGAGGGCCACAACCGCCCGGCGGTGCCGGCGTGGACGCTGGCGCTGGGCATCACGGTGCCGCTGGTGGTCGCCTGCGTGCTGGGCGCCCGCCGAGTGGCGGGTCGCCGCCGCGCCATGCTGCTGGCCATCCCCGTCGCCGTCATCCTGGGCTTCATCGCGGTGCTCACCAAGATCTGCACGCACCGCTTCGCCATCGGCGGGTTGCCCGCGCTTCTCACGGTGCCCGCCCCGTATGTGCTGGTTGGCCTCGCGCTGATGCTGACCGTGATGCAGCAGGCGGCTTTTCACGCGGGCGCTTTGCAGGCGTCGGTGCCGATCATGTTGGTGGGGGAGCCCATCGTCGCCGTCGCGCTCGGGATGATCGTGCTGGGCGAGCATATCGCCGTGCGCGGCTCGGCGGGCGCGGTTCTGCTGCTGACGGCCGCGGCCATGGCGGCGTCCACCGTCGCACTGGCCCGCGGTCGCGCGTCCGACACCACTGCGCTTGCGCCGCAAGCAGATCCGAACGACGATGTGATGGCGGACGCGGCGACGTGTTAGCCGGGGGGCCGTGAGCGTGCGGACCGTAGGCCTCGAAGAACATTTCGTGACCCCCGACGTCCTGTGGGCGTGGGAGCACACCGAGACGCAATGGCGAAATCCGGCCGGGTTGACCGCGCGCGGCGACATCGAAGAACGCTTGACCGAACTCGACGGCGAACGCTTCGCCGCGATGGCCGACACCGGTCTCGACGTCCAGGTGTTGTCTTTGACCAGTCCCGGAGTCCAGAACGTGACGCCCGGCGACGCCGTCGCGGTGCAGACCGCCAGCAATGACCTGCTGGCCGACACGGTGCGCGCGCACTCCGACCGGCTGCAGGGGTTCGCGACGCTCGCGACCACCGATCCCGCCCGGGCCGGATACGAATTGGAGCGTGCCGTCACCGCGTTGGGGCTGCACGGCGCCATGATCTTCCCGCGCAGCCGCGGCCGCTCCATCGAACGGCGAGAATTCTGGCCGATATTCGAGGCGGCCGCAACCCTCAACGCGCCGCTCTACCTGCATCCACAGGTGCCGCCGCCGCCGGTGCGCGACGCCTATTACAGCGGATTCGGCGAGGCGGCCGACACGGGCCTGGCCACCTTCGGAATCGGCTGGCACTACGATGCCGGTGTCACACTGCTGCGCATGATCCTCGCCGGCGTCTTCGATGCCTTCCCCAATCTCCAAGTGATCGTTGGGCATTGGGGTGAGGTGGTGCTGTTCTACCTCGACCGGATCGACGGCCTGGCCGCCGCCGCCTCGCTGGCGCGGCCGGTCTCGGAGTACTTCCGCTCCAACGTGTTCGTGACACCCAGCGGCATGTTCAGTCAGCGTTATCTGCGCTGGTCACTGGAGGTCATGGGAGTCGACCGCGTCCTGTTCTCTACGGACTACCCCTACCGTTTCGCCCCGGCCGGCGGCGCGCGTCAATTCCTCGACGATGCCGATCTGGCCGCGAGCGACCGGGAGAAGATCGCATCGCGAAACTGGGAACGCATCTGCGGGGGCATCCGGCGCTGAGTGCAGCCCGCGTCAGCGGCCGCGCCATCGGGGCTCACGCTTCTCGCGCCACGCCGCGATGCCCTCGGCCACGTCTTCGGTCGCCCCGGCGACCCTGCGCATGGTCTCGCCGAAGCGGACGGACTCGATCCAGCCCATGTCAGCGGTCCGCCACGCCACCTCCTTGGTGGCCCGCTGCGCCAGGGGAGCAGCCTCGGTCAGAGTCCGCGCCCACGCCAGCGCCTCGGCCTGCAGTTCGTCGGGCTCGACGAGCTTCCACACCAGGCCGATCTCCTTGGCGCGCGCCGCGCTCATCGGCTTGCCGGTCAGCAGCAGCTCCATCGCGTTGGCCCAGCCGACCCGGTGTGGGAGCCGGATCGCGCCGACGATGGTCGGCACCCCGATGGCGACCTCCGGGAAGCAGAAGGTGGCCTCGGTGCTGGCAATCACGAAGTCGCAGAACAACACTCCGGTGAGCCCGTATCCGATACAGGGGCCGTGCACCGCGGCGATGGTCGGCTTGAACAGCTCCATCCCGCTTTCGAAGGAGTTGATCGTCGGCTTCTCCCAGAACGTCCCGCCGAAGGTGCCGACCGTGCCCTCGCCGTCCTTGAGGTCGCCGCCGGCGCAGAAGACGCTGCCGTTGGCCGTCAGGATCCCCACCCAGGCGTCGAGGTCGTCGCGGAATCGGTCCCACGCCGCGTTGAGGTCCTGGCGCATGGCCCCGTTGATGGCGTTGCGCGCCGCGGGCCGGTTCAGGGTGATCGTGGCAACGTGGTCGTCGCGCTCATAGGTGACCAGACTCATGCCTGCACCCTAGAAGATCGCCGGCCGTGGGCCGCCGAGAGGACACACCACACATTTTCGGCTGCAGAGACGCCAATGGGCTGGTTCGGAATCCGGACCAGCCCACTGTCGAGAATAGTTCAGACGGCCGAAACTCCAACTGCCTGAGGACCTTTGGCGCCCTGCGCAACCTCGAACTCAACCCGCTGGTTTTCGTCGAGCGAGCGGTAGCCGTTGCCCTGGATCTCCGAGTAGTGCACGAAGAGGTCCTTCGCGCCGTCGTCTGGGGTGATGAAGCCGAAGCCCTTCTCACCGTTGAACCATTTCACAGTTCCCTGTGCCATTTATTACTTCTCTCATTCAAGTGCGGATGTAACTTCAACATCCGAACGCTCAGGCTAGCACGAGCCGGCCATATTTTTGGAACCAGTTGCACGGCTTGCGCTTCCGCGTCGGTTCCGGCCGGAGCGACGTGCCCTGCCGCCGCCGGCGTTGGCCTGCCGGCGAGGCTGGTCCGGACGCGACGGCGGCGCCGTCTTGGGCGCCGGGGCGCAGTACGGCGCCGGCTCACCGGCAACGGCGTGCACGGCGGCCGAATCGGCGGTGACTTCCTGCGGCGTCGCCCGGATGCCCGCGCGGCGCAGCAGCGCGTGCGCGTCCCTGCGCTGCTCGGGCAGGACGATGGTGACGACGTCGCCGGCGTTTCCCGCGCGCGCCGTGCGCCCGGACCGGTGCAGATAAGCCTTGTGATCGGCCGGCGGATCGATGTGCACCACCAGCTCGATTCCGTCCACGTGCACGCCGCGCGCGGCGATGTCCGTGGCCACCAGCACCCGCGCCGAACCGGCGCTGAAGGCCGCCAGGTTGCGATCACGCGCCGGCTGCGACAGGTTGCCGTGCAGGTCGACCGCCGGCACGCCGGATTCGGTGAGCTGCCTGGCCAGCTTGCGGGCCTGGTGCTTGGTGCGCATGAACAGGATGCGTCGGCCGGTTCCGGACGCGAGCCGGTGCACCAGCTCCGTCTTGGCCTGCACGCCGGAGACGTGGAAGACCTGGTGGGTCATCTCGGCCACCGGCGAGTCGGAGCCGTCGACGGAGTGCAGCACCGCGTCGCGCAGGAATCGGCGCACCAGCCCGTCGACCCCGTTGTCCAGGGTCGCGGAGAACAGGAGCCGCTGCCCGTCTCTCGGGGTCGCCGCGAGGATTCGGGTGACGGCGGGCAGGAAGCCGAGGTCGGCCATGTGGTCGGCCTCGTCGATCACCGTGATCGCGACCTCGTCCAGGCTGATCAAGCGCTGCTTCATCAAGTCTTCGAGCCGGCCGGGACAGGCGACCACGATGTCGGCGCCGGACTTCAGCGCCGTCACCTGCCTGCCCTGCGGCACGCCGCCGAAGATCGTGGTCACGGTGAGGTTGTTGACGGCGGCCAGCGGCTTGAGCGTTGCGGTGATCTGGCTGGCCAGCTCACGGGTCGGCGCCAGGACAAGCCCCGACGGCCGCGACGGGCGACGCGGCCGTCCGGCCAGCCTGCTGACCATGGGAATCGAGAAGGCGAGCGTTTTGCCGCTGCCGGTCTTGCCGCGGCCGAGCACGTCTCTGCCCGCGAGGGTGTCGGGAAGGGTTTCGCTTTGGATGGGGAAGGGGCTGCCGATTCCTCGGGCGGCCAGCTCCGCCGCCAGTCGTTCACTCACGCCGAGGTCGACGAAGGTCATGCCAGTAGTCAAGGTGATGTCTTTCAGCATCGGGTGTGCCGGGTCACGGCGAATTGCCCGCGGACGGTCAGCACAGGGGGTCGCGAGATTGCCGGTGGGCAAAATCGATCGCCGCGATAACGAACTGCGCCGGGTCCTGTACGTCAGCCACTCTGTTGGGGCTTACGCCGGAAGGATGAAGAAGCGTTTCACGACGTGCCGGCTGCCCGAAGCAGCCAACGTTGCCCCTATCGTAGCAGCACGGCGCACGCGTGCGCTCCGGTGTCTGTACAGTCACAGGTAGGCCGTGCGATTTTCAGCCCTGATATCAGCGGGCGCCGGTCACCTCGATCTTGCAGAAGGAATCACGTTGGACAACTCGAGCCTGTTCTCTCACCCCGTCGTCCCGGAGCACGTCGCGGTCCGCGACGCATCCGGCGAACCCGTTGAGAACCCGACGTTCTCAGACCGCCCCGGCGCCGCCGGCGAGTCGAAGTAGGCCTTCCCGGCCCGCACCGGCTCAGCACCGGAGCCGCTCGGCGAGCCACGGCAACGTCGCCACGAAAGCCGTTGTTGCCGATGGCCAGTCGTGCCTTCCCGGCAGCTCCACCAGCCTGCAGTCGATCCCGTGGGCCGTTCCCAGGCCGCAGAGCTCCTCTGCGGCCGGCTGCGCGACCCCGCCACCGGGGACCGCGAACAGGCTGTCGCTGCGAGGCGGCCCGAAGATCCACCTGATTCCCCAAGCCGGGACCCAAGTGGCGCCCGTGACTCGAGCCCGGAACACGTATCCTCGCCGGAGTGTCCGCAGCGTCCGATCCGTCAGTCGCGCAACTGCGCAACCGCCTCGACGGGCTGACCATCGCCGACGCCGCGCGCCTGGGACGCCGGCTGAAGAGCCTCCGCAACCCGCAGCCCGAGAAGCTCGAGCAGCTCGCGGGACAGATCGCGAAGGCCGAGGCGCTCGTCGCCACCCGGCACGCCGCCGTCCCGGCGATCACCTACCCCGACCTGCCGGTCAGCGAGCGCCGAGAAGAGATCGCCGACGCCGTTCGCGCGAACCAGGTCGTGGTCGTCGCCGGTGAGACCGGATCGGGAAAGACCACCCAGCTGCCCAAGATCTGCCTCGGGATCGGCCGCGGTATCCGAGGAACCATCGGGCACACCCAGCCCCGGCGGCTGGCCGCCCGGACCGTGGCTCAGCGCATCGCCGACGAGCTGAGCAGTCCGCTCGGCGAGGCGGTCGGCTACGCGGTCCGCTTCACCGATCAGGTCAGCGACCGCACCCTGGTCAAACTGATGACCGACGGCATCCTGCTCGCCGAGATCCAGCGCGACCGCCGCCTCTTGCGCTACGACACCCTCATCCTCGACGAGGCCCACGAACGCAGCCTCAACATCGACTTCCTGCTCGGCTACCTGCGCGGGCTGCTGCCGCGTCGCCCCGATCTGAAGATCATCATCACCTCGGCAACCATTGAGCCACAACGCTTTTCAGCCCACTTCGGCAACGCGCCAATCATCGAGGTGTCCGGGCGGACGTACCCGGTGGAGATCCGGTACCGACCGCGCGAGGTCGCGGTCTCAGCGGGCGCGGGCGACGATCCCGACGACCCGGACCACGAAATCGTCCGCACCGAGACCCGCGACGAGGTCGAGGCCATCGTCGACGCCATCCACGAGCTCGACGCCGAACCTGCCGGCGACGTCTTGGTGTTCCTGTCTGGCGAGCGCGAAATCCGCGACACCGCAGAGGCTTTGACCGGCCTCGAGCACACCGAGGTCCTTCCGCTGTATGCCCGCCTGTCCACGGCCGAGCAGCAGCGGGTGTTCGCGCCGCACACCGGGCGCCGCGTCGTGCTGGCGACCAACGTGGCCGAGACGTCGCTGACCGTGCCGGGGATTCGGTACGTCGTCGACCCCGGCAACGCCCGCATCTCGCGCTACAGCCGCCGCTTGAAGGTGCAGCGGCTGCCCATCGAGCCGATCTCGCAGGCGTCCGCCGCCCAGCGCGCCGGGCGGTGCGGACGGGTCGCGCCGGGCGTGTGCATCCGCCTCTACTCCGAAGACGACTTCGCCGCCCGCCCGCGTTACACCGATCCCGAGATCCTGCGCACCAACCTCGCCGCGGTGATCCTGCAGATGGCGGCCCTGCAGCTCGGCGACATCGAGAGCTTCGGATTCCTCGACCCGCCGGACCGGCGCAGCGTGCGTGACGGCGTGCAATTGCTGCAGGAGCTCGGAGCGTTCGACGCCGACGGCGCGATCACCGCGCTCGGCCGCCGTCTGGCGCGGCTGCCGGTCGACCCCAGGCTGGGCCGGATGATCCTGCAGTCCCACACCGAGGGGTGCGTGAGCGAGGTGCTGGTGCTGGCCGCGGCCCTGACGATCCCCGACCCGCGGGAACGGCCGGCCGACCGAGAGGAGGCCGCCCGCGCCAAACACGCCCGCTTCGCCGACGACACGTCCGACTTCATGTCGTATGTGAACCTGTGGAACCACCTGCGTACACAGCGAACGGAACTGTCCGGCAACCAGTTTCGCCGCCAATGCCGCGACGACTTCCTGCACTACCTGCGCATTCGCGAATGGCAGGACCTGGTCGGACAGTTGCGCAGCATCGCCCGCGACCTCGGTGTCGTCGAATCCGGCGAGCCGGCCGACCCGGCGGCCGTACACGCGGCGCTGCTCGCCGGGCTGCTGTCGCACGTGGGCATGCGCCGCGAGGACACCCGCGAATACCTGGGCGCGCGCAACTCGCACTTCGTGCTGGCGCCCGGCTCGGCGCTGGCCAAGCGGCCGCCGCGCTGGGTCGTCGTGGCCGAACTGGTCGAGACGAGTCGGCTCTACGGGCGTACCGCCGCGCGCATCCAGCCGGAACTCGTCGAGCGGGTCGCGGGCGACCTGGTCCAGCGGACCTACAGCGAGCCGCACTGGGACGGCAAACGCGGCGAGGTGATGGCCTACGAGCGGGTGACCCTGTACGGACTGCCGTTGGTCGCGCGCCGCCGGGTGGGATACGCCCGCGTGGAGCCGGGGGTGGCGCGCGAACTGTTCATCCGGCACGCGCTCGTGGAGGGCGACTGGCACACGCGCCATCACTTCTTCCGCGACAACGCCCGGCTGCGCGCGGAACTCGAGGAGATCGAGGAGCGGGCACGCCGCCGCGACCTGCTCGTGGGTGACGACGAGATCCACGCCCTCTACGACGCGCGCGTGCCCGCCGACGTGGTCTCGGCGCGGCACTTCGACGCGTGGTGGAAGAACCAGCGGCACAAGACACCCGACCTGCTGACCTTCGGCCGCGACGATCTGCTGCGGGCCGACGCGGCCGACACCGGTCGCCCGGACACGTGGCACGCGGGCGATGTCGCGCTGCCCCTGACCTACCGGTTCGAACCGGGCGCCGCCGACGACGGGGTCACCGTGCACGTGCCGATCGACGTCCTCGCGCGCCTGGGCGGCGACGAGTTCGCCTGGCAGGTCCCGGCGTTGCGCGAGGAGCTGGTCACCGCGCTCATCCGCTCGCTGCCGAAAGACCTGCGCCGCAACTTCGTTCCGGCCCCCGACACCGCCCGCGCGGTGCTCGGCGGCATCGACCCGGCGGCGGAGCCGCTGCTGCCCGCGTTGCAGCGCGAATTGCGCCGTCGCAGCGGCATTCTGGTACCGATCGAGGCGTTCGACCTGGACAAGCTGCCGCCGCATCTGCGGGTGACGTTCGCCGTCGAGTCCGCCGACGGCGCCGAGGTGGCCCGCGACAAGGACCTCGGGGCGCTACAGGAGCGCCTGGCGGCGCCGGCCCGCCGGGCCGTCGCCGAAGCGGTCGCCGGCGGCCTGCAGCAGACGGGCCTGCGCGACTGGCCCGACGACCTCGACGAGCTGCCGCGGGAGGTGCAGAGCAACGTCGACGGGCGCGCGGTGCGGGGCTTTCCCGCGTTCGTCGACGCCGGCGGCACCGTCGACGTGCGCGTGTTCGCCACCCCGGCCGAGCAGGACCGGGCGATGCGGCCGGGCAGCCGGAGGTTGCTCCGGCTGAGCGTGCCGTCGCCGGTGAAAGCGATTGAACGCCAACTCGATCCGCGTACCCGGCTGGCGCTGGGTGCGAACCCGGACGGGTCGCTGACCGCGCTGCTCGACGACTGCGCCGACGCCGCCGCGGACGCGCTGATGCCCGTCGCGGTGTGGACGCGCGACGACTTCGCCGCGCTACGTCGTCGCGCCGCGGAGGCCCTCGCCCCGATGACCCGCCAGATCGTGGGCCGCGTCGAGAAGGTGCTGGCCGCCGCCCAGGAGGTGCAACTCGTTTTGCCCGCCCAGCCGGCGCCGGCGCAGGCCGACGCCATCGCCGACGTCGGCGCCCAACTGCGGCGCCTGCTGCCGCCCGGGTTCGTCACCGCCACCGGCAGCGCGCACCTCGCCGACCTCACCCGCTACCTCACCGCGATTCGCCGCCGCCTCGACCGGCTGCCCCACGCGATCGAGGCCGACCGTGAACGCATGGCGCGGGTGCGCGCCGTGCAGGACGCCTACGACGAACTCCTGCGCCAGCGGCCGGCCGACCCGGCCGCCCGCGACATCGCCCGCCAGCTCGAGGAACTGCGCGTCAGCCTGTGGGCGCAGCAACTCGGCACACCGCGTCCGGTCAGCGAGCAGCGGATCTACCGGGCCATCGACGCCGCGCTCGACCGCTGAGGACGCACCGCCGGCCCGGTAGGGGCTGCGGACGCGCCAGAGCGATGGAAGTATCGCAGGAGTGGCCACCAACAAAGCGCAGACCATCTCTTATCCCTCACCCGGCTCCCGCCCGCGCCGCCATGAATCCGACCCGCTGGACCCCCACGTCATCGTCCTGTTCGGCGCGACGGGCGACCTGGCCAAACGCAAACTGATACCCGGCCTGGCCTACTTGGATCAGTCCGAACTCGCCCCCGACATCCAGATCGTCGCGACGTCGCTGGAGGAACTCACCGACGACGAGTTCCGCGACATCGCCAAGAGCGCCATCGACTCGTTCGGCGTCCACAAGCTCACGCCCGAACAGTGGGCGAACTTCGCCAAGATCGTTCGGTACGTCCCGCAGGGCGCCGGGCCCGAGGCGCTCGCCGCCGCGGTCGCCGACGCAGAGGCCGATCTCGGGCCCAACGTGCGGCGGCTGCACTACCTGTCCGTCCCACCCAAGGCGGCGCGCGACGTCATCGACATGCTGCGCGAGGCCCACCTGGTCGAGCGTTCCCGGGTGGTCATGGAAAAGCCGTTCGGCACCGACCTGGCCAGCGCGGTGGCGCTCAACGACTTCCTGCACGAGACGTTCGAGGAAACCCAGATTTTCCGCATCGACCACTTCCTCGGCAAGGAGGCGGCACAGAACGTCCTGGCATTCCGGTTCGCCAACGGCCTGTTCGAGCCGATCTGGAACCGCAACTTCATCGACCACATTCAGATCGACATCCCCGAGACGCTGGGCCTGGACCAGCGAGCGAATTTCTACGAGAGCACCGGCGCTTACAAGGACATGGTGGTCACCCACCTGTTCCAGGTGATGGCGTTCGTGGTGATGGAACCGCCGACCGCACTCGAGCCGTACGCGATCAGCGAAGAGAAGAACAAGGTCTTCCGTTCGATGCTGCCGATCGACCCCGCGAACGTCGTGCGCGGCCAGTACAGCGGCTACCGCGAGGAGGACGGGGTGGCAAAGGACTCCGACACCGAGACGTTCATCGCGCTCAAAGTCGGCATCGACAACTGGCGGTGGGCGGGCGTGCCGATCTATCTGCGCACCGGCAAGAAGATGGCCGAGGGCATCCGCATCATTTCGATCGCCTTCAAGGAGGCTCCCCGGACCATGTTCCCGCCCGGGTCCGGGGTGGGCACCCAGGGCCCCGACCACCTCACGTTCGACCTCGCCGACAATTCGAAGGTCTCGCTGTCGTTCTACGGCAAGCGACCCGGCCCCGGCATGAAGCTGGACAAGCTGTCCATGCAATTCTCCTCGCAGGAGATCGACACCGTCGCCGACGTGCTGGAGGCTTACGAGCGGCTCATCCTCGACGCGATGCGCGGCGACCACACCCTGTTCACCACGGCCGAGGGCATCGAATCGCTCTGGGAGCGTTCGGAGGAACTGCTCACCGACCCGCCGCCGTCCAAGATTTACCAACCCGGCACGTGGGGCCCCAACGCCATCCACCAGTTGATCGCCCCCAACGCGTGGCGGTTGCCGTTCGAACGGGAGTGGCGCGAGTCCAAGGCTTAGGCCGCTCGGCCGCTCAACGAGCGGCCCGGATGCGGACGGGTCCGCGCCAGTCGCCGTCGGGATCGAGGACGGCGCCGCGCTGGGTGATCTCCACCTCGCCGGACCTGGCCAGGTCGCGGGCGAGCCGGCGGGCGTCGGCCATCAGGCCGCGCCAACCCTCGCCGCCGACGGCGCGGGCGGCGTCCGACGGGCAGGTGCTGCTGCCCGGGCCGCGGTGCAGGGCGAGCGCGCGCATCGCCGCCTCGAGTCGTCGCTCGGCCGGCCCATCGCCCAGGGCGGCCCCGGCGTCCGGGGACCCGGCGCCGCCACCGTCGCGGATACGCCTCAACTCGGCTCGCAACGGCTGATCCATTCACTCCCTCATCTTCAACCTATAACGCAGACCGGGGCTTGCCGCAAGACCCGGGTGATGCCGCAAAATGCCTGCCCGAAGCAAAGACTCGGTGGATCGGGGGGTGTGTTATGGCGGTAACGGTCCGGTCCGGTGGAGATGTCGACCATGCGGTGGTGATCGTCGGGGGAGGTCCGACAGGATTGATGCTGTCCGGTGAGCTGGCGCTGGCCGGGGTCGACGTCGCCATCGTCGAGCGGCGCGCCGCTCGCGACCTGATCGGCTCCCGCGCCGGCGGTCTGCACGCGCGCACCATCGAGGTGCTCGACCAGCGCGGGATCGCCGACCGGTTCCTGGCGGAGGGACAGCGGGCGCAGGTCGCGGGGTTCTCCCAGATCCGCCTCGACATCAGCGATTTGCCGACCAGGCACCCATACGGACTTGCGTTGTGGCAGAACCACATCGAACGCATCCTGGCCGGCTGGGCCGACGAACTGGGAGTGCGGGTCTATCGCGGGCGCGAAGTGACGGGCCTGGCCCAGGACGACACCGGCGTGGACGTCGGGCTGGCGGCGGACCGGCGGTTGCGGGCGCGCTATCTCGTCGGTTGCGACGGGGGCCGCAGCGTGATCCGCAAGGCGGCGGGGATCGGTTTTCCCGGCTGGGATCCCACGACGAGCTATCTGCTCGCCGAGGTCCGATTACGCTGCGCGACAGGCGAAGAGCCGGAGTGGGGGATTCGCCACGACGCCCTGGGCGTGCACGCGCTGACCGAGACCGACGGCGGACGGGTGCGGGTCATGGTGACCGAGCGCCGGGTCGGCACCGCCGGTGAGGTCGGCTTGCGCGACCTGAGCGAAGCGCTGATCGAGGTGTACGGAACCGATTACGGGATCCACCGTCCGCGCTGGATCTCCCGGTTCACCGACATGGCCCGGCAGGCCGAAACCTACCGGCGCGGGCGGGTCCTGCTGGCCGGCGACGCCGCCCACGTGCATCACCCGATCGGCGGGCAGGGCCTGAACACGGGCCTGCAGGACGCGGTGAACCTGGGATGGAAGCTGGCGCAGGTGGTCGAGCAGACGCCACCCGACGGGCTGCTCGACACCTACCACACCGAACGGCACCCGGTCGCCGCGCGCGTGCTGCGCAACACGATGGCGCAGCTGGTGCTGCTGCAGCGGCCCGATGATCGCGTCAAAGCGTTGCGGGACAACGTTTCTGAACTTCTCGGCATGCAAGAGCCCCGCAGACGGTTCGGCGCCATGATGTCCGGGCTCGACATCCGTTACGACCTCGGCGACGGGCACCCGCTGCTCGGGCGACGGATGCCCGATCTCGACATGGTGACCGCCGACGGTGCGGTCCGGGTGTTCGAGCTGTTGCACCGCGCCCGGCCGGTGCTGCTCAATTTCGGCGACCCCGGCGGCTACGACATCGGCGGGTGGGCGGAGCGGGTCCGGGTCGTCGACGCGGAGTACACCGGCGCATGGGAGCTTCCGGCGTGCGGGGCGGTGAGCGCCCCGAAGGCCGTGTTGATCCGGCCGGACGGTCACGTCGCCTGGGTGAGCGGAGCGTCCCGCGCCGGGCTCGGGGAAGCGCTCACCGCATGGTTCGGGCCGAGCCAGTCGAGCAACTTGCGGTAGATGGCGGCCTGCGATTCGCCGACGTGGCGACGAAGTGGTAGACGGCGCCGCATTTGAGGACAGGGTCGTTCGTGGCAGCGTGACGCGCACCACCAGTCCGTAGCCCGGTAGGTTGGACACCGTCTGAGACAACCCGAAGGGAGACAGCGTGGGCCGACCCGCGGCCATGGCCAAGCCCGACCGCGCGTGGATGATCGACACGCTGCTCGCGCTGCTGCAGACCCCGAGCCCGGCGGGACGCACCGACGCCGTGATGCAGCTGATCGGTGACATCTTCGACGACTTCGGTGTGCCGTTCTCGCTGACCCGCCGCGGGGCGCTGACCGCCGAGCTGGCGGGGGAGTCGGCGACCACCGACCGTGCGCTGGTGGTGCACGCGGACACCATCGGCTGCATGGTGCGGTCGCTCAAGGACAACGGTCGCCTCGAGCTGGTTCCGGTCGGTACCTTCTCGGCCCGGTTTGCCACGGGTGCCCGCGTGCGGATCTTCAGCGACGACCCCGACGAGTTCATCACCGGAACGGTGCTGCCGCTGAAATCCAGCGGGCACGCGTTTGGCGACGCGATCGACACACAACCGACCGACTGGGAGCACGTCGAGGTTCGCGTCGACCGCAAGGTGTCCTCGCGCGAAGACCTCGCCCGCCTCGGCATCAGGGTCGGCGACTTCGTCGCGCTGATCGCCAGTCCGGAGCTCACGGCCGACGGGTTCATCGTCTCGCGGCACCTCGACGGCAAGGCGGGCGTCGCGATTGCGCTCACGCTGGCCAAGAACTTCTGCGAGAACAGGCTGGTGCTGCCGCATCGCACCACGATCATGGTCACCATCACCGAGGAGGTCGGGCACGGCGCCAGCCACGGCCTGCCCGCGGATGTCGCGGAGCTGATCTCGGTGGACAACGCGGTGTGCGCGCCCGGCCAGCACTCCATCGAGGACGGCGTGACCATCCCGATGGCGGACATGCACGGCCCGTTCGACTATCACCTGACCCGCAAGCTGTGCCGACTCGCCGAAGAATACGACCTCCCGTACACCCGGGACGTCTTCCGCTACTACCGGTCCGACGCCGCCGCGGCCATCGAGGCGGGGGCCGGCACCCGGGCCGCCCTCGTCGGGTTCGGGCTCGACGGCAGCCACGGCTGGGAACGCACCCACCTGCAGTCGCTGGAGGCCACGTACTGCCTGCTGCACGCGTGGCTGCAGACCCCGCTGACGTTCGCGAAGTGGGACGCCAAGCCGTCGGGCAATCTTCGCGACTTCCCGTCGTCGCAGCAGCCGGCGCCCAGCGAGCGGTGGGTGCCGCTGGCCCGTGGCGAGCACGAGCCGCCCGGCGACGCCTCACCGGGCGCGCACTGGCCGCCTTCGGAGGGCCCGCAGGCCTGAGGCGCGGGCCCGCGAGGTGGCCACCTGGTGAGCCCGGCGTGGCGGCTGTACCGTCGGAACGGTGACCATCATCAAGCAGCTAGGTGCAGTGCGGGAATCGCTGGGCGCCAGCCTGTTCGGCATGGTGGCCGGCCCGGAAGGCCCGGCGCGGCGTGAGCGCATCCACGGGGCGCCCGGACCTCGGTGGTTCGGGGAGGACCGGCCCATCCGCAGGGTGCACGCCGACGCGTCGATGTTCGTCGGGGGGCTGCGCGCGTTGCTGCTGCAGTCGCTGCACCCGTTGGCGATGGCCGGGGTGGCGGAGCACTCGAACTACCGTGGCGATCCATGGGGCAGGCTGCAGCGCACCAGCACGTTCCTGGCGGTGACCACCTTCGGCGCGGCAACCGACGCGGAGCGCGCCGTCGACAAGGTCCGCGGCATCCACCGCCGGGTGCACGGCGTGGCCGCCGACGGCAGGGCCTACACCGCGACCGATCCGCACCTGCTGGAGTGGGTGCACATCGCCGAGGTGGACAGCTTTCTGCTCGCCCACACGCTCTACGGCGCCGGGCCGTTGGACCGCGCCGGCCGCGACGGCTATGTGGCCGACACGGCGGAGGTGGCGATCAAGCTCGGGGTCATCGATCCGCCGCGCACCGAGCGCGAGCTGGGCGAGCGTATAGAACGCTTCCGCCCGGAGTTGCGCAGCAGCGCGGCGGCGCGCGACGCCGCGCGCTATCTGTTGCTGACGCCACCGCTGCCGTTGGCGGCCCGGGCACCCTACGGGCTGCTTGCCGCGACGTCGGTCGCGATGCTTCCCGCGTGGGCGCGAATGCCGTTGCTGCTGCCCTACTTTCCGCCCGTCGAGCGCACCGTCGTCCGAACGGCCGGCCGCGCGCTGGTGGGCGGGATCCGATGGGCCATGACCGGTTGACCGGTCAACCGGCGGCCCCGTCGCGCTGCGGGGCGCCCGCGGAGTCGGTGAACCACCGTCCGAGGGCGGCGTCGAGTTCGCCGCGTTCCTGAGCGATGGCGATGTCGTTCGCGACCTCGCGCACCTTGATGTTGTGGTGTTGCGAGATGCGGCGAAGAATGTCGAACGCGGTATCGTCGTCGCACGAAAGACGCTGCATCAGAATGCCTTTCGACCGGCCGATGATCTCCCGCGTGATCAGGGCCTCGTGCAGGTGGCCGACCAGTTCGCGGGCGTCGCTGTACAGCGACGCGTTGTCGATCGCGGCTCCGCCCTGCAGCGCGAAAAGCAGGACGAGATCCAGGGCGTGGTCACTGAATTGATGGGGCTCGCCGGAGAACAGCGCGAAACAGACCTGCGGATGGCGATCCGTCGGCACAGGCAGGGCCAGGCAGCTGCGGAATCCCGCTTGCGCCATCCGATAGGGGAAATCCGCCCACCGCCGTTCGGTCTGCGCGTCGTCGACCCGACGGGGCTCGCGGTAGCGCGCGGCGTCGGCGATCGGGCCGGGCCACGGCTCGCGTTCCGACGCCGAATGCGCTACGGACGGCACCTCGTCACCGGCGACCGTTTCGAGGCCACCGAGACCCGTGTCGCCGCTGTCGCCGACGCGGACGGTGACGCTGACGTGGTCACAGCCCGGGATGGTGCGCTTCGCCCTTTGCACCAGCCGCTGCAGCACGGTGGCCGAGTCGTCGTTTTCGCGCAGCCTGCCGATCTCGACCAGCTCGTGAGCCAGTGAAAGCACCTGCTCGTTCACAGCTCGCCGTCCGTCAGCCCGGCTATGGCGTCGTCGAGCACCGAATAAAGAGGCACCACCTCATCGACCCCCATGAGCCGGATCGGGCGGCTGGTCGCCGGGCCGTCGGCCACCACCACAACCTTCGTGTTGCCTGCGGCCGTCCGGTAGGCCTTGACCAGCACTTCCAAGCCCGCCGAGGCCATGAAGTCGACGTCGCTCAGGTCGATCACCATGGCCGCCGGACGGCCGGCCAGCGCCCGGTCGGTCGCATCGGCCAACACCGGAGCAGATCCGAGGTCGATCTCGCCGACGGCCTTGAGCACCTCGATGCCGCGCATCCGCTGCGACGCCACCGTCAAATGCGTTGATTGAGAACGTAAAGGGTCCATGGCACCTCGATGTCGGGAATCGAACGATGGGTTCGAAACATGACGGGCGGCCTTTTGCACCCTGCTCCAGCATGTCACAAACCGCGGCGAGGACGCGCGCCGCCTCCGCCATCGCAGAGCCGCGCGGGCGGCACCGGATGCGCTCGCCGGGATGGCCCGCGCAATGTCAGCGCCCGCCGGACTTCGTCGCGCACCGGTGGAATTGCAGGCAGACCGTGGTGCCGTCGGCGCGCCCTTCGACCGTGCATTCGTCGGACAGGGCATGCATCAACGGCAGGCCGCGACCCCGGAAGCCGGTCGGCGCGTTCGCTGCCGGTTCGACCCATCGGCCGCCGTCGGTCACGCACACCACGATCGTGGCGCCGGGCGTCTCGTACCGAACCGACAGCGTCATGACGCCCGGTCGGCCGCTGTCGCGGTATGCGTGCTCGGCGCAGTTCGACAGCGCCTCGCCGGTGCTCAGGATGACATCGCTCACGCGTTCGGGACTCAACGAGAAGTGCGTCTCGAGCCACTTCTGGAAGCGCGCCCGGAAGACGGCGACGTTTTCAGCGTCGGCGCGTCCGGTGAAGTTCGCGGATGGCACCACAAAGTTGGCGTCATCCGTGCGGCGCATCACAAGCGCTGATCTACCCGATAACGAGCGGCGCTACACCACAAAACCGGCCCGAATTCCGAGAGATAGATTCGCGCGCGACCACCGCTCGGCGGCTAGAGATGCGCGGTGTGGCGGGCCTGGTTTCCGCCGTTGCGTTTCGCGGCGTACATCGCCGTGTCCGCGGCCTTGATCAGCTCCTCGAGGAGGGCACCGGTTCGGGTCCGCAGTTCGGCACACGCCGTGCCGATGCTGGCCGTGACGGCGGGGGAGACGGCGGCTATCGCGGCGCAAAGCCGGGCGGCCAATGGTCGCAGGTCCGGCGACGCGCTCGTCAGCGCGATGAGGAACTCCTCGCCGCCCGCGCGGCAGATGATCGCGTCGGCGGGCGCGTGCTGCCGCAGCAGGCCCGCGACCAGCTGCAGCGCCTCGTCGCCGGCCGAATGACCGAGGGTGTCGTTGAGGCGTTTGAAGTCGTCGAGGTCGACCATGACCACCGCCAGATAGGCATGTCCCGGCGGGGGATGGGCCAGGCGGAGAGCGACCGCGTCCGACAGCGCCCGACGGTTCAGCAGACCGGTGAGGTCGTCTTCCTCGGAGCGCTGCGCGTACATCCGGATGCCGCGGGACATGCCCCAGAACCCGAGCGATACCGACAAGGTGACGAAGTTGATCAGCCAGAACACCGATGTGGCCGGGATGTCGCTTTGGTGGGACAGCCGCAGCGCCGCGGCGGTGGCGATCGTGACAGCCACCACGGCGTGGAGCAACAGCACTGTCGGGCTGTGAAAGACCGCGCTGTAGCCGCCCGTGACGGCCATGGGTGTACAGGCGAGCGTGGCCAGAATGGCGTTGGGCTGAGCCACGACCCACGCGCCGATGCACAGCACGGCGACCGCCAGCGCCGTCAGCGACTGCCGGCGCGTCGGCCAGCCCGCCAGCCAGAAGACCGCCATGCCGACGGTGTAAGCGGCGGTGATCATCCCGATGATCACGGCTCGCGTGCTGTCCTGGGGGTGGCTGAACAACATGGACAGCGGCACGGTGGCCGCCGACATGGCAACGGTCGCCATGATCGCCCGCGCCGACCACAGCATCCCCCGCTGCCGCAGGAACGACGTGACCCAGTCGTACTGCTCGGGTTGGTCGAGCCAGCTCTTCAGCCGAGACATCGGTAATCCTCCCGGCGAAGCGTCACCCTGAGCGGCACACGACAGCTGGCTGAATTGGCATGCGAATGTTGGTCGCGGATCTAGTAGACCAGAATCGACAGCTCCAAACCGGTCGAAATGCCGCGACCTCATCCGCCGGCGGGGTCCCGAAAGCATGCCGACGTGCTAACAGTCCGGCAACACGTCGTGCGGCATCGCGGCTTTTGCCGTCCGGTGATCGAGGATGCGGGGCATGACGCAAGCGCGGGGGACCGACGGTGGCGCGTGAGATTTCGCGCCAGACGTTTCTGCGGGGCGCTGCCGGAGCGTTGGCGGCCGGTGCGGTTCTCGGTCCTGCCCGCGCCGTCGCCGACCCGAGAACCACCGGGTGGGGCGGCCTGACGTCCGCTATCGGCGGGCAGGTGATCCTGCCGGACAGCGGCGCGCAATTCTCCGCGGCCAAACAGGTTTTCAACACCAACTACAACGACTCCTCGCCGGCGGCGGTCGTGACGGTGAAGTCGCTGGCCGACGTGCAACGGGCGATGGCATTCGCCGCGGCGAACAACCTCAAAGTCGCTCCGCGCAGCGGGGGACATTCCTACATCGGCGCGTCCACGGCGAACAGCACCATGGTGCTCGACCTGCGCCAGCTGGCCGGCGACGTCAACTACGACGCCGCCACCGGGAACGTCACGGTGACACCGGCGACCAGTTTGTACGCGATGCACCAGACGTTGGCGGCGGCGGGCCGGGGGATACCCACGGGCACCTGCCCTTCCGTCGGGGCGGCGGGGCACGCCCTCGGCGGGGGGCTGGGCGCCCAGTCGCGGCACGCGGGGCTGCTGTGCGACGCGCTGCGGTCGGCCACGGTCGTGCTGCCGGGTGGTCAGGCGGTCACCACGTCGGCCACCAGTCAACCCGACCTGTTCTGGGGGCTGCGGGGCGGCGGAGGCGGCAACTTCGGCGTCACAACGTCGTTGACGTTCGCCACCTTCCCGACCACCGACGTCGACGTCGTCAACCTCAACTTCCCGCCGCAGTCGTTCGCGCAGGTGCTGGTCGGCTGGCAGAACTGGCTGCGCAGCGCCGACCGGAGCATGTGGGCGCTGGCCGACAGCACCACCGACGCCTTCGGTCAGCAGTGCCGCATCATGGCCACCTGCCCGGCCGGGTCGGGCGCCAGCGTGTCCGCCGCGATCATCAAAGCCGTTGGGCTGCAACCATCCGGCACGGACAGCCACACCTTCGACTATCTGGATCTGGTGAAATATCTGGCCGTCGGCAACCTCAACCCGGCGCCGCTGGGATATGTGGGCGGCTCCGACGTCTTCCCCACCATCAGCCCCGCCGCGGCGCAGGGAATCGCCGCCGCGGTCAACGCCTTTCCTCGCGGCGCGGGCCGGATGCTGGCGATCATGCACGCCCTTGACGGCGCCCTGGCGGACGTGGCGCCGGGGGCGACGGCGTTCCCGTGGCGCCGGCAGTACGCGCTGGTCCAGTGGTACGTCGAGACGTCGGGTTCTGCCGCGGCGGCCACCAACTGGCTCAGCACGGCACATCAAGCGGTGCAACCGTATTCGGTCGGCGGCTATGTCAACTACGTTGAGGCGAACCAGCCCGCTTCGCGGTACTTCAGCTCGAATCTGTCCCGGCTCGCGGCCGTACGGCAGAAGTACGATCCGGGCCGGGTCATGTTCTCGGGCCTGCGTTATTGACGCCGGTCAGGCCGCATAGCCTCCGTCATTGAGGTCGTCGAGCAGGCTCGGATGGGTGGGCCGCCAATCGAATTGCTCGCGCGTCAGCGCGCTCGATGCGGGCTGGTCCACCCCGAACAGGTGGCCGAGTACTCCGAAGTCCTCGGCCGGGACCGACCGGACGGGCAGGTTGAGCTGGCGGCCAATGGCTTCGGCGATGGCCCGCATCGGGTCGCCCTCGTCGGCGACGGCGTGCGCGACCGTGCCAGGTGTTGCGCCTTCCAGAGCCAGCCGGAACAGCCGGGCGGCGTCGAGGACATGCACGGCGGGCCAGCGCTGGCTGCCGTCCCCGACATAACCGGAGACCCCGGTTGCTTGCGCGGCGGCGATCAGCAGCGAGGCGAACCCGAACGGTCCGCCCTGGCGATGCACGGACCGGGGGAGGCGGACCACGGCCGAGCGAACGTCCTTCGCGGCCAGATCGAGGACTGCCCGGGCGGTGCGGGCGCGTCCGCCGATGGTTCCTTCGGCGGGTAGCGGATCCTCCTCCGTCGCAACGTGTCCGGGGATGGCCGGGGTGCCGGAGGCGACGACCAACGGCTTCCCGCTGCCTTCGAGTGCAGCCCCGAGTGTCGCTACGGCACAGCCTTCCTGGGCGCTCATCTGCTCGAAGTTGTTGAAGTCGTGGCCGAAGGCGAGATAGACGACCCCGTCGGATTGCGCCGCACCGGCCCGCAGGCTCCCGGGATCGTCGATGTCTCCGGAGAAGTCGGTCGCCCCCATGGCGCGGGCGGCCTGCGCCGACGCGGGCGAGCGGGTCAGGCAGAGCACTTCGTGACCCGCGCCGATCAGTTCGGGGACTACCGCTGAGCCGATTCCGCCGGTGCCCCCCGTGACGAATACCCGCATGAGCCACTCCTTCGAGTAATAAGACCAAGGTCTTATCACCCTAGCAGCGTGACGGGACAATTGTCCCGTCAGTATGATGGCGCGGTGCCCCGATGGGAACCCGATGCGCGCCAGCGGCTGGTCTCAGCCGCGCTGCATCTCTTCGCCGAACAGGGCTACGACCAAACCACGGTTACCCAGATCACGGACCGGGCCGGCCTGACCAAGAGCACCTTCTTCCGGTATTTCCCCGACAAGCGGGAGGTGCTGGCGGCCGGCCAGGAGACCCTGGCACGGCTTCTGGTCGACGGCATCGCCGCGGCACCGGAGAACGCCGGCGCGCTGACCGCGGTCGGCGCCGGGCTGGAACGCGCGGCAGGGGCGATGACGCCGTTCAATCGCGAGCTCGCGCCCCGCCTGCACGCGGTGATCGCCACGAGCGCGGAACTGCAGGAACGCGACGCCCTCAAGCAGGTGGGCCTGGCCGCGGCGATGAAGGGCGCGTTATGCGCGCGCGGCGTGCCGGACCTGGCGGCAGCCCTGGCGGCCGAGTTGGGAGTGCTGGCGTTCAAGGAAGCCTTCGCCGCCTGGGTCGCATCGGACAACGAGCGCGGCCTGGCCGAATTGGTGCGCACCGCCCTGGAGCGGCTCCGCGCCACCGTGGCCGAGCTCGACTGAGCACGAACGCGTATCGCCAGGAGAGCTAACTTTCCGCGGCGCGCGCCAAATCCGCGGTAGCCGAACGCAATTGGCTGGCAGAATGAAGCGGGGCCGCAAAGCCGACGCGGACGTCCACCGTGCCGCTCGCCGCGTGCACGCGCAGGTCCAGGCCGTAGCGGTCGATGCCGGTACAGGTCGCGGCCTCGGCGTCGGGGCAGCCGCCGAACGCCCGGGCCATGGCCGCCAGGGCGTCGGCGTGGTCGGCGTTGAGGTGCGCGATGGCCCGCGCCGCGGCCGGGGAGACCGGGTCGGGCGAGGCGGCGTCATACTGTTCGCCGCTGACCGAGTCCACGCGGGCGTATCCGCCGACCCAGCGCACCCGGTGAACGCGCAGCACCCACAGGGTGAAGTCACTGAAGTCGAGATAGACACCGGCGCCCGGCACCGCCTCCCGGTACGCCGCGCGGGCCGCGTCGCGTTCGGCGGCCGAGGGCCGAAACACCCGGCCGGCCAGCGTGATACGACCGACAGCGAGCGGGTCGGCGTCACTGCTGGCCGCGACGATCGACATGCTGGCCCGCGGGTCGGCCGCGAGGTTGCGGCCGTGCTCGGCCAGATCCGACACGCACAGCACCGGCGCCCCGCCCAGCAGTCCGTACGCCACGTATGACGCCCAGGGATCGCCGTCGGCGGTCAGGGTCGCCAGCGTCGCGGCGTTGGTTCCGGCAGCGATCGTGCGTGCCTGCTCGGCGGCAGACGGGCGGGCGGTGTTGTGCACAAACGCGACGCTACTTTCTTTCGCGCCGAACGTGGGCCTCAGGCCGAGGCGCTGAGTATCTTGATCGCGAAGACCAGCGTGTCGCCCGGCCGGATTCCGGCGCTGGGCTGACCGTTGGGGTAGCCGTCCGCCGACGTCATGGCGACGCCGACGGTGGAGCCGACCTTTTGCCCCGCGATGGCCTTCTGGAAGCCCGGCACGACTCCGCCGAGCGGGAAGTCGACCGGAGCGCCCCGCTGGTAGCTGCTGTCGAAGACCGAGCCGTCGCGCCCGTTGACACCCATGTAGCAGACGGAGACGGTGGCCGTCGGCGCGACGACCGGGCCGTCCCCGGCCCGCAGGGTGTGCACCTGGGTCTGCGTCACGCTGAACGGTGTGGTCACGTTGATGCTCGGAGCGGTCGTATCCGTGGATCCGGTGACGGCGATGCTGCCCGTCGTGCCGGCGAGCGTCCAGTCGGGTGTGCCACCCGCCTGCGGCGGGGCCGTTGGGCATGAGGCGGCCGCGGTCGCCTTGCCCGAGGCATCGAGCATCAGACCGATTGCGGCAACACAGGCCGCGAACGCGACCGCATAGGGATACACCTTCGAGGAATTCACCGCCGCCACGCTACAGCCACTGACGGGCGCGGCCGCCGGCCGAGTCGTGTTTGCACCGCGCGCTTGACCCGCACGCCCCGATTCGGTTCGAATGTTGCCAGCACGAGGGGAGCCCAGATGAGAGCAATCGTTCGCCGTTTGGTCATCGCCGTCATGATGGCGATCACCTCGATGGCATCCGTGGCGGTGGTGCTGCCCGCAGTGAGTTCCGCCGACTGCGGTGACGGCGAATGGTGGGACCCCACGGGCAAGGTCTGCCGCCCGCTCGGGGTCGGGCCGCAGCCCCTGGCATGCGACCCGGGTCAGTGGTGGGACCCGACGGCGAATGTATGCCGACCCCTCGGAGTCGGGCCGCAACCGCTGGCGTGCGACAACGGTTGGTGGTGGGATCCGGGCGCCAACGTGTGCCGGCCGCCGGTGGTTCCGCCGTCCGGCTAGGACAGACTGGGACGTGACCGGCCGGCCGAGTCTCATGACGGTTTCGGTTGGGCAAAGTTCGTGCAGCGGTCCTGCAGCGCGCCCGCGATCCGCGAACCGATATCGCACGTCTGGCGCTACCGTGGGCTGCTATGGGCCGACTGGACAGATTTGTGAAGCGCTGGCGCACAGCGCTTCACGTAGTCGTGTCGGCGTCGGTCGTTGCCATCCTCGGGCTCGGGGTCAGCCCCGCGGCTCATGCGGCTGCGGCCTCGGCGACGTTGCAGGTACAACACGCGTGGCAGACCGGCTTCATCGCCCGTTTCGTCGTCACCAACTCGAGCATGGTGCAGATGCCCGACTGGCGCCTCGATTTCGACTTGCCGGTGGGAGAAACCGTCTCGCACACGTGGAACAGCAACTTCACCCAGACCGGCACGCACGTGGTGATCACTCCGGCGAACTGGAATCACACCATCGCACCGGGCGGCTCGGCCACGGGTGGGATGCGGGGGGTGCTGATCGGTGCCTTTTCGCCGCCGTCGAATTGTGTGCTCAACGGGCAATACCCTTGCACCTAGCGCATGTCGCGCGGCGAACGCGTCGCGCTCTGCCTGGTCGGTCAAACGCGTTGGACCGCAGCCGTAACCGCCGCTGAGCTCGCCGCGGATCCGGCATGCGGCCCCGCCCCGGTTGACTAGTTCGCTCCTGCGTCGGACGGTACCGCTGCCGTGGGGATGGCGTTGTCGATGAGCATGACTGCGATGGCGGCGGCGGTGGCGAAGCTTTCGCTGTTGAGGACTCGGTGGCGGGCGGCACGGCAGCGATCTGACGAGGGAACAGAGGGATAATGATGACTTCCTTTGCCCCGCACACCGACGCAGTCAAATTCTTCGTCGACTGCATGCCTCTTTCCGGAATCCTCGCCGAGGACGTGGTGCTGTACGGCTCGCTCGGAAATGGGTTGATCACGGGTCGCGTGGTTGAAACGGCGCGAGCATTTTGGCGACCGCAGACGGCACCGCAACCTCTAACACGGTTGCGCGACAACCCGTTACGCGCCGTGCCAACGCGATTGATCACGCGAGGTAGTGGTGGCGGTGGCGGCGGGGAGCTGCCAATAGTAAATGACCTGTCGTGGCTTATTTCCGCGCGTTTCTGGCTGTTTGAGAGTGAGGGCCGCTGAGCCCGGTTCCTACACCGGTCCGGGCCCCGATGAGGGCGGTAGCGCAGGCGTGCGGATCGGGCGAGGCCCCCAACTGCGGTTTAGCCGTGACCGCGATCAGCGGTGTCCGTGGTCGGGTCCGGCCGACATGGCCATAACTGTCCAGCAAAGGCCTGTGACCCGTATTCTCCACGCAGGCGCGAAACAACGCCCAAATTGCGCGAGAAGCCTGCCCCTCGGCCATCCAGGACGGGCTGCTCGCAAGGACGGGATCGTGCCGCAAAGGGGGGTGACATGCAGACGATGGGTGCTCCTCGCAGAGCCCGCCGATCTCGGATGACTCCTGGCCCGCTCGGCTGGGCGCCAACCATCCGATCGCCTCCCATGAAGAGCCCACACAAGTAACAAAGGAGAATAGAGAAATGAAACATCGGTTCGTCTTGGCTGCCGTGGGGGCGCTGACCGCTGCCGCCTCGACCGCTTGTCCACAAACAGGCAACTGGGTATCCTCGGCGGATGCCGGCACCGTTCAACTGACCGTCGACGGCCAACGGCAAGCCGTCCAAGGCGCGGTCTCGTGCACCGATGCCGGCAATTCCTCGACAGTCATCAACGTCGGAAGCCAGATCGAGGCTGAGGTATTCGGCACCGGCAACGTCACCAGTGTCGGTTTGCACACCGACGCCGTTAACTTGCAGTACTTCAAAGGTGGCTACGGTCCCGGTGATGCCTCGGCCACCGTGGCGGGCAAGACCTACACGATCACCGGCCACATAACCGGCAGTGGCCTTAATGGGGCCCTCAAGCCCTTCGAACTCGATGTAACGTGCCCCTAAGCCATCCGCCGTTTTATGTCAGCGGCGTGAGACAACCGGGCTACAAGCTGGACGATCCGCTGAAGTTGGCGAATCGCTGGTCAACTCCAAACGCCGCCTTGGTAATCGAGAACGAGCAACTCAGCATCGACGGGAACAGGTAGGCCACAAAGCACCAGTAAGAGCCACCGCTGCGCAAGGAGTTCGGATGATTCCGTTACACGACAGCATTCCGGGGCGCCGGTTCCCGACCGTCAACACCGCGCTGATTGTCGTGAACTTTGCCGTGTTTCTGTTTTACGAGTTAACGAACAAAGACGCAATTGGTCAGGCGTCCTTCTTTCCCTGCGATATCACCAACGCCTGCCACCTCGGCCTACCATGGGCCATCAGCTGGATCACGTCGATGTTCATGCATGCCGGTTGGATTCACATCCTGGGCAACATGCTGTTTCTGCTGATCTTCGGCAACAACGTTGAGGATGCTTTCGGGCGGCTCGGTTATCTGGCCTTTTACCTCGCAGGCGGACTCGCCGGCACGATTTTGCAGACCGCGGTGACCCTGCTGTTCGGCACGACGGCCGACGCCCGAGAAGCGAATCTGGGTGCCAGCGGCGCCATCGCGGCGGTGCTCGGCGCCTATATCGTGCTCTATCCCAAGTCGCGGATCTTCGGGCTCATAGGCTGGATCCCGCTCAGCGTCCCCGCGTGGTTCTGTCTCGGTCTCTGGTTTGTGTTGCAGTTGTTCGCCGGCGGCTCGGCGCGGATCCACCCGGGCGCGGCCGGCGGCGGCGGTGTGGCATTCTTCGCCCATATCGGGGGGTTCGCCTTCGGCGCGTTCGTGGTATTAATCCTCACCCGCGCCAGACCAAGTTACCTTCGACCCGACGACCAAGCCCAAGCACGACCGCCGCGATGGCACGACAATCCTTTGTCCACGAAGGACAGCGCGCCTGCGGCCCCGAGGACGTCCATGACCGTGGCGCCGCCGAGGGGGGCAGATGGCCCACAGGAGTCGACAAATGACGGACCGCGGCCTTGGCGGTGATCGACCACGGCGCGTCTTTGCTGCGGCTTGGCGGCTTGGCGGCTTGGCGGCGAAGTGTTTTTCGCGTAGAACGGTTGCGCCACCGGGTCACGTATCCGTGGTCGGCGACGATGAGCTCGCCATCCGGGGCACTCAGATGGAATCGAAACTCACCAGCGTGATCCTTCTCGATCTCGAACTTGACTGCCGATAGTATTCGTCGGCTCGTATTTCAATTACCGAATCCATTCGGAGACAGTGGTGGTACTGGCGCATGCTGAGGCGGCGCCGGCGAGTTCACCTCACCAATGATGTACAAGACTGTGCAGACATAGGCTACAAGCAGGGCCATGACAACCCACTTTATGATGCGTTGACGCTGAGTAATCTCGTGCTGAACTGAAGAGATCTCTCCCTGTCGGTCGACCGACACGGTGTATACGGGAGGTTTTTTTCGAAGCGCCCACCACCAAAACGGCAAATACAAGCCGCAGCTAATACATGTCAATACGAGGGCGGCCAGGTTGGCGACGACGAGATTGTAATCCGGACCAGTCGACACGACACCTTTAAATCGCCCTCGCTCTACGACTTTCGGACCTCTCGCGCTCAGCGTGACCAAGCCCCCGGCACCTACAGAGCCGAGAAACGAGGTCGGCCTCGTCAGACGGTCCAGCTCCTCGGAAAGAAGCCGCTCCCGCTCGTGGGCGGGCAGCTGATCAGGTGCGGGACACGCGCTCATTGAAACGCCTTCGCGGTGAATGTGATATCCACGGGCGGGGACCCTCCGTCGCCTACCGGCGCCTGATTGCAGCTGTACTCAGCGCAGTATTGCACCTCGAAGCCCACGCACACATGATTTTCAATTAAACTCCCGACCGCATTGAGGTACTCTCAGTCGTTACTAATGCGCTCATCGCAAGCGGACGGGCGGCTTTGCTCATCTCCATTCCAACAGGGTCATACTTCCCGCTTGCTCCGACGCCTGAGGGACCAGTGTGACTTGTGCCGGCGGGTGGCCGCCGTCGGCGGCAACGAGGTAGAGGCCGAGGCCGCCGTGCCCACCCATGCGAGCGGCTTGGGTGCCCAACGATGTGAACGCGACCTGGGTGTCGTCGGGGCTAGCGACCGCATCCTGAACCGGCAGGGCGTTGGCATCATCACCAACATGCTGGGGCAACAACAGCGTCTCCCTGCCGGTTTGGAGGCAGCCGTTCTGGTCGTGGCCCGTGATGGCGAGCTTCGCGATGTTCATCGCGTAGAGCCGTAGTATCGCGCCGGGGCCCAGCCAGTTCACGGTTGCATTCCGGTTCAGTGTAGGGCTCACGGGTTTGCAGCCGAACTGCATGGATCCGTCGGAGTCGATCCACGGGAAACCCCAAGCTTCGCGTTCAATCTGCGCCTTGACTTTCTGCGGGTTCGTCGTCGATCCGGCCAGGAGTTCGTAGATGTCCGAGTACGAGCTGTCCACCTCTTGGCGGTAATAGAAATTACCTTTGCGGTCGAAGCCGACGGAATATATTCCGCTCTGGTTGCCTACCCCGGGGGAGGGTGCCGCGTTCGGTGCGGCGGCGGTGAAATTTCCGCTGGTGTCTTGCCACCCAGCGACGGAAGCCCCTTTGATCGTGCTCGTGACCGCAAGTTTCGTTAGGTCTGGCGACACCGCGAGAGTCGGGTTCATCACTGTGTCCGTGCTGGGCTTCGACAGGAATGTCGCGACGGCTGAATAGTTCCCGGAGCTGGGGTCGATGAATCCGTACGTCCGTTTACCTGTGGTGTTCACGGTGTCGACGGTCAAGATCCCGGACATCACGCGGGGACCCGACGGTGTCGACGGCGCCGCGCTGCCACCGGTCGGCGACGCCGCAGTGGCGCCGCTGCCCGCCGCCGACGTCGAGGTGGCACTCCCGTTGGGTGCGGAGGCATGACCACCGGACGAGCACGCCGTTGCCACGAGAAGTGCTGCGGCCAAGACGATTAGGGTAGCGAACAACGAGTCGGCACCGGCTTTCGCACGCCGCGCGCGCGTTTCGCGCGCCATGCGGGTGGCAAAACTCGGCTCCCTGCCCATGGTCTTCGATGTGTGCACTTTCGCTGCTCCCGCCCGCGGATGTGTGAGGACTGTCAATGCCTATCACGCTGAAGCGTCAAAGCACTGAGATTCCTGAGAATGGGCGGCCCCGAGCGAAGTTACGCCACCTCGCTGCGTGACCTGGACGATGCACCAGAGGGACACGCCTGGCACGCGGTCAGAAAGGTCCGCGCGAGCGCAGTGCCACGGCGCGAAGCTGCTCAACAACGGTGCTGTGCGCACCGAAGCATCTCTGGTCTACTCATGTCTATGACCAGCAAAGAACCGCGATGGGACGTGCTGATCGGATACCGCGCCCAGCTGGAGCGTCCAGAAACGTCAGCGACGTCTCACCGACGTCGATGAGGTGATGCTCTCGCTGCATGCCCGTGGGTTGACCACCCGGGAGATCAGCGCCCGTTTCGCCGACATGTACGGTGCGTCGGTGTCCAAGGACACCATCAGTCGGATCACCGACCGCGTCGTGGAGGAGATGACGGCCTGTGCGGCTCGAAGGTGCCCGCTCGATCGCGCGGGACGTCAATCTCAATAGACCGCACGCATCGGTCAGCACCTTCTTGGCGCGGATTCCGTTGCGGGAGTTGCCGCTTCCATACCCGGCCGGATCGTGGCGGTCATAGCCCAGCTCGGAGAACTCCTCATCGAGGGCGGTTTCGATGACCGTCTTGGTCATCGCTTTGAGCAACCCACCCGGCCCGGTCAGCGCCACGCCGGCCTCACGGGCCTGGCGCACCAACTCCCGGGCGACCTTGAGCTCGTCGACCTCACTGCTATCAGGGACATCGATCGCCGCCGTGGCAGCGGCCTTGACTTCAGCCCCGACACACCGGGGACGATCAGACCGTTTACACCCTTATTGCGACAGTCCCGTCGGACCCGAAGGTACTCTCATCGTCGGAAACTACCGCACCCATCCGCGGAGCCTATGATGATAGGTCGGTTCCGGTGTTTAGGTGGTTGTGGCGATGTGGCAGCAATTGTCAGGGTCGGAGCAATTCCGGTTCGTCGGGCTTTCTCTAGGGCTGCTGGCGGGTGTCTTGGCATTCATCATCGGCGCGATAATCGGCGACTTGGGGGGCTGGGTTCAGGCCGCGGCGGCGGCGTCAGTGTTTTTCACGTGTGCCTTACGACTGAACAAGTTGATCGCACGGGCTCGCGGCACGGACGCCCCGCTGACCGGCACGACCGAGATGCAGCCAGTCTCGCGCGTCAAGGCCGACGACGGATACTTCAAGAAGTGCGCGGCCTGTGGGAAATTCACCCGCGACGCGACGATGTGCAGGAGCTGTGGCCGAGACCTTACCGATAGAGGGCACGGCAGATAAAAGCGGTGCGGAAGCCGACGACCACGTCGGGCCCCCGCAAAACTGACGCGCACGAGAAGTCCACGAACGTGTGATGCCGCCACTGCCAACATGTCCAGGTGGCGCTGCGACGCCAATCGACATTTTCTGTGACCGTGGACCACGCTCTCCGCAACGAGTCGTGATCCAGTTGCCCGATCGATTTCCGCTATAAGAACGATCTAAAACAAAACGGCCACAACAACTTACACAGTGCACTTGGGATGACCGCTGAGACGTTGCGCAGTTGGATCCGTCAGCATCAAGTCAACAGGCGGCGAGCGTGCCTAGTGACCTCGAGCGCCTAAGGACCGCTCGTGTTGCTGCGAGTATTGCTCTTCCTTGTTATCCACGCGCCGTGTAGGTCATAAGGGAACTGCTGAGGACCCCGAGGAACCCCTCCTGCACGTCAGTGCGCCGGGACGCTCTGGGGCGGGCCGGAGAAGATGAACCCGTAACCGTGGTCCATGTCCTGGTAGTTCTCGGCGAGCGGCTGCTGAGTGAGCATCACGCTCATGCGCTCGGTCGCCTCGCATCCCGGCCCTTCACCGGAAACCGGCCGGGCCCAGTCAAACCAGTGCGTCGCATCGGGACCGGGGTTGTTCTGGACGTTATTGGCGCCTTTGCCGCCCAGTTCCAGTACGCAATTGCCGTGGGTGATGCGCCCGATCACGCCCGTGTCGCCGGGGTGCCCCCAGGCCGACAGGTGGGCCGGGCCACCAGCGCCAGGAGTAGGGGGCGCCCCGTTGCCCGGGATGAATGTGCCGTCCCATTCCAGCGAATCGGCGTGTGCTGGTGAGGCGCAGACGATCCCCGCCGCCAGCACGGCGGGGATCAACGCTGTCGCGCGCATCAGCAGTTGTGCCCCGTGATGACGCAGATGTTGTGCGCCGGATCGCCCGTGCCCTGGTTGACGTTGGGCTGCGGCGGGGCGACCGTCGGCGTGTCTGGGGGAACCGGCGGATCTATCGGGTCAGCCTGTGCCACCGGCGCGAATGCCAGTGCCGATCCGGCGGGAGCGGCCGTGCCTATGGAGACCACTGCTATGGCGATGCCGCCAGCGGCGATCGCGGTTTGTATTCTCATGTTGATTCCTTCGTTTAGTGACCGTCTGGACCGGATTGCCGATGTGCGGGCAAACGGGAGCATATGCTCCGTGCGCCCTAGATTGCGAAGAATTGGCCGACTGCCCGTGCTCCGTCCACCCCTGTGCGTTCGCCGCTCCCCATGCTTTAAGTCGTCGTCATCGTCACCGGGATCGCCGGCTTTTCGCCTTGTTCGGTGGCCAACTTCGGGATGGGCGAATCCGACGATATCGTCGATGTCGCACGGCCTTGCGTGAACTCGGGCCCGATTCGGTACCGGTGAACTTCCTCATCCCGTTCGAGGGCACCCGTTGGGTAGGCATTGGGAAGTGACCCCGCAACGCTACGCATCCTGGGGATGTTGGGATTCGCCTTCCCCGACGTCGAAGTCCGCATCGCCGGCGGACGCGAAATACATTTGCTCACGCTGCAACCGCTGGCACTACTCATATCCTCTCCCCGGTAATTCGGTCCTGAGGTACCCGGGCCGAGCGTCAGAGTGTCGTGCCCGTGGGAGGGCCGTCGAACTTCGCGCCGACCGCCGAAGCGCTGCTGGCGCAATCCGATACAGCCCCAAAACTCGTCGTCGTCGCGGAGCGCGATCAGACCCCGGCAGAAGCTCGAATCCAGCGAGACTTCGCCGACCGCGAGATCAAAGCTAAAGTCGTGATTCTCGAGCCCGGTTTGGCATCCGTCCTTGGCATCCTTGAACCAGGTACCGACGTCGGAGGGAGCTCCTAGCTCGCGACGACCAATAAATTTGTCGCGCATCCAGTACAGCCTCTAAACGGCGGAGTTCCCCAGACAGTCAGATAAGTTGTTCTCCCTCCTCGGCATAAACATCCCCTAGACGTAGCGACTGGCATAGCCCGTCGCGCCAGCACGGAGAGTATGCGGGAATCGAATATGCAGTGTTACCGGTAAGTTTCCCGTGAGTTCAGCCGGATTGAAGCGATTTCAGTTGGAACCCACGGCCTTTCGGCTGTGAAGGTTCATAACTGCGGCGGGTTCGCGGGCCCTGAGTCTGGCGGCGTTGGGTGGCACTACGGTTCTACCGGCTGCTCGAGTTCGTCGCTGAGCAGCCGTTCGGCCACGGTGGTGTAGCGCCGTGCGGTGTTGTGGGAGATGCCGAAGACGAGAGACAGGTGCAGTGGGTCCGGGCCTGCGGTCAGCGCTTCGTGAAGGATTCGGTCGGCACGGATGCGTTCGATCGTGAATCCATTGTCGCTCAACGATTGTTTCACCGATTTTTGACTGACCGGCGTTGTGCGCAATGCAGTTTTCGTCGTGAGTAGAACGTGCCGGTTCGGAGTGTGGGGCCATCTGTCCCGGCGGTGGTCGAGCCATGTGTTCAGCGCTCTGTGGGTGAGCTCGCCGAGCCGTTGGTTGTGTCCGGCAAGGGTGATCCGCCGGTTCGGCAGGTCGATGTCGTCGAGCACCAGTTTGCGTATAACGGCTGTGCGGCAGGCATGTTCGACGCTCAGCGCCACGACGAGGCGTTCAAGCGGTTCGCTGGCGAGCTGTTCGATCGAGCGCACCTCGTCATCGGTGATGGGCAGGAGGTCCTGGTCTACTGGTTGGCTCTTCAAACCCGCTGTTGGGTTGCTGAAGACCAGAGCATTCTTCTTGGCGTGCCGGAACAGCGACCGCAGCGCCTTGATCAGATTGTGGCGCTGGTTTCCCTGAAACGGCCGCAGCGCCGCGTCGACGTCGGCCCTGGTGACCTCCCTGAGATGCTCGTAGGAGGTGGACCAGTGCGCGAGAAGGGGCTTGACCGAGCCGAAGTAGCTGTAGAGCGTCCTCGGTGATCGTGGGCGAGCACGTGCGCCGCCGACCAACAGGGTAAGGAGCCAGTGGTGGGCCGGCTCGGCGAATCCTGGCGGAAGTTCCGCGGTGACGCGGTCGATCCAGGCACGGATCGGAGGTTCGGTGTCGTCTTTCAGCAGGTCGAAGTGGGATAGGATTTCGACGAGCCTGCGACGGGACGCGAGCCGATGCGGCCGGGTTCGAACCTCGGTGAGCGGCACGCGATCACCGGTGGGCCGACCGGCCAGAAGGGTGAGCAGGGCGTCGAGGCATCGGTTTGTGGTCTCACCGCACCAATCGTGGGCGGCACCGAGTTCCCGGGCGTGTATCGCGGCGGCCGCGAGCACGGGGTCGTCGGATTCCAAGGCTGGATGCCGCCGGGGCGGGCGAGGAGGCAGTCCCGCCTTTCTGCGTTGGTAGGACGCTCTTCTTGAACAGCTTCTGCCGCAGTATTTTTGGTCGCGGCGACTGTTGGCAGGCAGCGCAGTCCCGCAGTGCAGGCAGTTCATCGCGGCGGCAGCGACCTGCCGGCGCGAGTGCGCGGCGTGACCGACCGGGCCTCACCGACCGCCGCTGACTCGTCGTCGGTGACGGGCGTGGCCGCTGCCACGGTTTCGGGTTCGGGAATCAGCAACTCGTCGACCCCGCAGCCGAGGACGGCGCAGATGACGTCCAGGTCGTTCAGTTTGATGGCGTTGGGGTTGCCCGACCACAGGCCCGACATCTTGCCGGCGCTGATGACCAGACCGCGGTCGGCGAGCATCCGCTGGAGTTCGCTGGCCTTCCAGATGCCGCGATTGGCCGCGGCCAATCGCAGGTTCCATTTCATCGAGCGAGTCCTTTCCATCGATCGGCGACCCGGCGTTGCCCGGTGACCCAGGCATCTTCGACGTGGGTGGCGTGCACGTGGATATACCGAGCCGTTGTGCCCGTCCAGGCGTGACCTAATAGTTCCTGGATCGCGAATAGGTTCATACCGGCCAGATAAAGCTGGGATGCGCAGAAATGCCGCAGCACATGCGGTGTCAGCTTCCCCGACCACCTCGGCAGATATCGGTCGGTGGCCTCGGCCAGGGCGCGGCGATAGACGTCGGCGGTCGCGCGCATACACGTCCCGTCGATGTTCTTGCGTTCGGACGGAAACAGCGGCGCAGCATGGTTTTTCGGGTCGACATCGAACAGGCCCAGCACGTCTTCGATGAACCACTGCAGGCTGCGGTCGGCGCCGTTGATCAGTGGCACTACCCGCGGCTTGGGACCTTTGCGACGAGATCCCTTGCCATGACGGACGTTCAGCTTGCCGAACCGGCCCAGCTCCCAGCGCACGTCATCCAGGTCGAGCATCCGCGCCTCGTTGATCCGCAATCCGACATCGGCCACCAGGCGAGCCACGGCGTAGTTTCGGGCGGTCGGGGCGAACTTGCGGCAGGTGACCAGCTCCCCGCGCCACCCCGCGAACAGCTGCTCCACCTCGTCGGCGGTCGGCGGGATGCGCAGCTGCGGATCCACCCACGCCCGCGGTCGGTTGATCTCATCGAGCGGGCACTCGATGACCCGGCCGCTGAGATTGTGCAACTCGACCTTGTGACGCAGTTCGAGGAACTGAAAGTACACCGTCAGCGCGGCCGCCCGCCCGGTCCGAGTCGACGCCCGGGCATCACGCAGCACCTTGCCGAAGTAGGTGTCGGCGTCAGCAGGCTGGATCTCCCACAGCGGCCGACCGAACCAGTCCCGGATCAGCTCAAGGTGATTCACGTCGTTGCGGATGGTCGAGTCGACCAACCCGGCCGATGCCCGGGCAAGGACGAATCCGGCCAGCACATCGGTCTCGAAGCCGGCGAGCTCATCCTCGGTCGCCGGTGCCCGCTGCTCCCTCAGGTCCCGCACGACAGCCAGAGCCAACCCACGCCTCCTCAACTTCACCCACAGTGAAGAATCATCAGCTGATCAGTTATCCAGTCGGCAAAGATGATGCCACTTCATTCGCGGGTTTTGCAGCAGGGACACGCCCACAACAGCTGGTCCAGGCACTCGACGGGCTGGCGCACACCACTCGGTGGCTCAGGAACCCGTCGACTGTTGGTTAGAGACAGGCCGCCGGGCAGGCAAGGCAATCAAGCCGATCGAGCTAACGCGTAGCTACGCGCCACGCCGTGCCGACGAGCTGATGGGCACAACGTTTCGTCTGGCTTTTAGCAGCTCAACATCTTTGCCAGAGACCTTTTCGTACGAGGCCCCTGGCCGCGCTCGCCACGCTGGAAACGCGTGGCCTTATCATCACCGCGCCGGGAAGGGCTGGCGTCGACTTCGTTTCCCGCTTCTTCGCGCCGGCCGCAGGTATCGACGAGGACCCGGTGACGGCCTCGGCCCACTGCACACTTGGGGCCTACTGGTCGGCCAAGCTGAAGAAGACCGCCCTGACCGCACACCAAGTATCAGCACGCGGCGGTTGCATCGACGTGGACGTAAGCGGCAGCCGCGTCGACCTGACCGGGGGAGCAGTAACCATCACGCGTGGCGAAATAGCCGTCTGACCGCCCCCATCCCTGAGCACATCAACCGCAGCGCACATCACACATCGCCATTCGGACGGCTTCCCGCATGGAGATTCCACTGGCCGCAATCCGGCGCCAGGACGTCGTTGACGTCGACTTCGAATCCGCCGACCAGCGGGCCGGGATTGGACGCGGTGCTCACGATGCGCTGGTAGAGAACGGCGGCGGGGTGGACCTGATTGCCGGACCACGCGCGAGTCTGCCACGCCCACCGCCGGCCGGCCGTGCTCGAAGACCCGATGACGCCATCGGTCACGGCCCACTGGCATACGTTGATGCCTCCGTAGACCCCGGTGCGCTGGACACCAAGAACCGAGTTGATTCCGCGAAACCACTGCAGCGCGACGCGATTCCAGGTGTCGTGGTTGATGTCCTCGTCGATGGTGAAGAAAATCGGCGCGCCCTGGCCGCCGCCCGCCGCGGTGTGCAGCTGCCAGGCGGTGCGCGCGTCCGCGATGCCGCCGGCGTAACCCCGCGTGAAGTCCGACGGTGCCGACCCACCTGGCTTGCCGTATTGGTAGTTACTGACGATCACCAGGCCCGCGGCCGTCAGCGACTCGGCATAGGACCGAGTGATCGGCTTGGCGCCGAACGACGAGCCGGGACGTGACAACGAAACGTAGTTGACCACCCCGCGATAGCCGGCTGCCCGAATCTGCTGCGCCGGAATCTGATGCGCGGCGAAGTCGATCAGTTGCGGAACGGCGGCGGCCGCCGCGGGCATGCCACAGCCTAGTGATACCGCACCCAGGCCGGCCAATGCGGTGGCGTAGCGCAGCGCGTCGCGCCGGGAAATCGTACGCGGTCGCCCATCGCTGGCCGCCGGGGCCACATTCTGCATCGCGTGATGTTAGCGACGCGACAGCTGTGAACGATAGGGCTGCACTTGGTTGCGTATCCAAATGGATACCGGGCGGTGACCGTTGAGCCGGTTATTGTTTGCGCGCCGCGCAACTTTGTGCTGTGACCGTTAGGAATCGTTACCGCGTTGGTGATTTCGCACTCTTATCCTTGGATTTCGAAGGATGCGACGCTTTCAAGCTCGGCATCCGCAAGCCAAGGGGGCTGACATGACGACCGCTATGACCGCGCACGAGGCATTCGAGGAAGACCCTGCCGACACAGCTGACGACGTCACCTTGGCGGTCGCGAAACTCAACGCTGGCGCCCATCGAGCGGACTCTGCTCTCGCCGGACGGAAGCCGCGCTGGCAAGCCACCGAAGAGGAGATCCTGCGCGGGGCGATCACGGTGATATTGGTAGCCCTCTTGGTGGTGATCGGTGTCGCCACGGGTGCGATCTTGACGCCGACCGGTTGATCGTTGCCACGGTCGACGACCGTTGCGTCACGCCTGGTCGTTGTTCTTGCACGCACCCCCGCCGTGTACACGATCAATTTCGATGAGAGCGCTGACGCGCGCTCGATCTCGCCGGGGGTAGGGCTGCCCCCGATAGTGCTGAGACAACGCATCAATATCGGTCATGCCGTCGTCGTCGTAGATATCGGCCCTCAATCACCTAGTCCTGAATGATTTTCCGTTGGATGCTTCACGCTCGGTCGCCAGCCTCTCTTGGGTTGCCGCCCACGACGCCAGGAGCGCGAGACCGTCAGCGGTCGGCGTGCCCGCGGGCGCGGTGTAGATGATGAGGTGCAGGCCCGGGTCGACGGGCAGCTCCAGAGACTCGACGTCCAACTCGAGCTGACCGACGATCGGATGACGCAAGCGCTTGCGTCCGAATCGTTGCATCCGCACGTCATGAGATGCCCACCGTTGCCGGAATAGCTCACTGCACGTTGATAATTCGCCGACTAGGGCGATCAGCTGCTCGTCGTGCGGATTGCGGCCGGCTTCCATGCGTAGCTTCGCGGCCGCGTCGCCGGCCATTTGGTCGTAGTCGACAAAGAAATCTTTGGCCGCCTCGGGAGCTAAGTAGACGAACCGCGCCGTGTTCGCTGGCCGACGCGGGTCGGCCAGCACCGGTGAATACAGCGCGCGGGCGAGTTGATTCATGGCGAGCACGTCATAACGTCCGTTACGGACCCAGGCCGGCGCATCGGAGATGGCGTCGAGCACCTGCTGCAGCGTCGAGCGCACCGTCACGGCAGGCCTGCGCCTGCGTCGGCCGCTGGGCGCCCCGGCTTGGCGCGCGAGGTGGAACAGGTGGTCGCGCTCGGCCTCGTCGAGTTGCAGGGCAGAGGCCAACGCGTCGAGCACGCCATCGGAGGCACCGGCGAGGCTACCGCGCTCCATGCGCACGTAATAGTCGACCGATACCCCCGCCAGGAGCGCTACCTCCTCGCGACGCAGACCTTTGACCCGACGATTGCCGCCGCGAGCGGGCAAACCCGCCTGCTCGGGTGCGATGCGGGCGCGACGCGAACTGAGAAATTCCCGGATGTCGGCGCGGAGATCCATCGTGGCCATACCCCTACCGTAAGCCCGACCTGCAGCCCCAGGGGGGCGCCGACGCTTAGGGCGTACCCGTGGCGGTCGTCGCGATGCCGCCGTCGACCGGGATGATGGTGCCCGTGAGGTAGGACCCAGCCCGGCTAGCGAGAAACACGGCGATACCCGCCATGTCGTCGTCGCGGCCGAGCCGGCGCAGAGGGGCCGCCGCCGCGACGGTGTCGCCGATGGCATCGAGCGTGGACGCCATCATCTGCGACGGGAATACTCCCGGTGCTACCGCATTTACCGTGACGTGCTGGGGACCCAGCTCTCGGGCAAGCACTCGGGTGAGTTGATGGAGCGCCGCTTTGCTGCTGGCGTACGAATAGTTGGGTGACTGGGCGACGTGGATGGCGGCGATGCTGCCGATGTTGATGATCCGCGCGGGATCGTCGGCCGTCCCCGCCGTGCGAAGTGCGGGGAGCAGCGCCTGCACCAGCCAGAATGGCGACTTGAGGTTGAGGTCGAGCACTGCGTCCCACGCCTCGTCCGGGAACGTCGCCAGCGGCTCGCGCCACATCGCTCCCGCGTTGTTGACGAGGATGTCCAGGCGTTTCGAGTTGCCGTTGATCAGGTCAGCGAGGCGCAGACACTCGTCGTGCCTGGACAGGTCGGCGGGGACAGCTTGAACATCGCCGAATTCGGACAGCGCATGCTGCGCCTCCGCGCACGCGTCTGCCTTGCGTGAGCTGATGACGACGCGGGCGCCCGCCTGCAGAAGGCCGCGCGCGATCATCATCCCAATGCCCCTGGTGCCCCCAGTGACAAGAGCGTACTTCCCACTGAGATCGAAACGTTCTGTGTGAGTCGTTAATTGGCCGTCCGGCATTGGTCTCCGTTTCTTCTGTCGTGGAAGAATGCGCCCGCTTGGTCGTCCGCACCAGATCCACCACTTCTCCTCGGTCCAGCTGGGAGCCGACTCAACCAGGTTGACAGGCCTTTCGGACGTCTGGGAGACCCTGGCGATACAGGTACTGGGAGAGCCACCCATGCCTGTGCGCGACCGTAGCGTGTGCCGTCACGTTGACTCTGCAGTTTCGGAGGGCCTACGGACAGGCGACAGGCAACAACGAGAATGGGTGCGGTTGCCGGCAGGCCGGAGCGCGGGGTAGACAGCCACCGGTGCCCCGCGGGGAATGCCTCTTAGACAACGCCGTTGATGGGTATCAGCGTCCGGCCCGCACCGAACGCTCGGGCTCCGCTTAACCGACGCCCGGCGACTGCGTGGGGACAGGGGCCGGAGCAGGCACGTGATGAAAAAGTGCGCAACCGGAGGCGAGGGTAGCCGAGATAACGACCAGCACCCCAACGATCGCCTGGGTTGCCCTGACGCGCGCGCCCCTTGCTGGTGTCTTTCGTGCGCTCATCATTCGCGCCTTTCGCTGAGTCGTGACTGGACGTTGCCCGACAACACCTTTCGTGCTCAACGTACGCCGCAACACGGCTTGGACGATGGATCGTCTGAATGACCGCGAGATGAACATTATCTGGATGCCTGGCACCGTCAGTTTCAATCACATTCGCAAACAACAGTTCTCGCGTTTGATCACGCCTCGGCGCGCTCTACGCGGCAAAGCGGATTGCGGCAACGGTTCCCGGGATAACCTCGTAGGACGCCAAGGTGTAGCAATGCGATGGGCGACGACTGAGGCGCCAGCAGGCCAGGTGGGTAGAAAGCTGGCTACTGTGATCGGCATGCCCGAGGATCTACAGCAGTTGCGGAACCAGCTGGTCGACGGGCTGCGAGAGTCGGGCCACGTGACCAGCGAGCGGGTGGCTTCGGCGTTTCGCACTGTCCCCAGGCACTCGTTCGTGCCTGGCGTTGAACCGGAGCGCGCGTACCGGGATGAAGCACTAGTCATCAAAAGTGACGCGAACGGCGTTCCGATCAGCTCGTCCTCTCAGCCGGCGATCATGGCCAGAATGCTGGAACAGCTCGATGTGCGGCCGGGTCATCGCGTGTTGGAAGTCGGCACGGGAAGCGGCTACAACGCGGCGTTGCTGGCCCATCTTGTCGGCGAGACCGGAGCAGTGGTGTCGGTCGACATCGACGTTGATCTCGTCGAGGACGCCTGCGCTCGCTTGACCGAGTGCGGCTTGTCGACGGTGACGGTCGGCTGCGGTGACGGCAGTCTGGGCTGGGCCGAGTGCGCCCCCTACGACCGCGTCATTGCCACTGTCGGAGCGTCGGACATATTCCCCGCGTGGGTCGCCCAGCTTGCCTCCGACGGCCGGCTGGTGGTGCCGCTGGACTTGCGCGGCCCGCAGCGCTCGATTGCCTGGCAGCGAGTCGGTGATCATCTGGAAAGCGTGTCGGTGGTCAGGTGCGGGTTCATGCGTTTGCGCGGCGCGTTGGCCGGCCCGGAGCCTATTCGCCAGATCAGTCTCGAACCGCCGGTGTTTATCGGGATGGCCGAACCCCATGACATGGATGGAGATGCGCTTTCCGCGGCGCTGGCCCAGCCGGGTGCCGAGATTCCCAGCGGCGTTCGCGCCTCGATCGATGAGGTTTTGGATGGGCTCAGCTTGTGGCTGGCGCTGCGCGAGCCCGCGATGGCCTGGGTGTCAACGATGGGCGCGGCAGCAGATCGCGCCCTCAACCTGGGTATGTATTACGCAGTCCGGAAACCGGTCAGCCTGGGTGCAGCCGCGCTCATCGGCACCGATTCCCTTGCCGCACTGGTACGCCTCAACGACCAACACCCCGTCGAACTCGGGGCGCTACCGCTGGGCCCGGACGGTCACCGGCTCGCGCAGCGGCTTGTTGACCACATCAACGATTGGAATAGCTGCGCGCGGCCCGGGACAGCCGGACTGCGGGTGTCTGCCTATCCGTACGGCACCGACCCCGCCGCGATCGCCGAATCGCGCAACACCATCGACAAACGCTACAACCGGCTGGTTCTGACGTGGGCAGCATAGTTGTCTCGATCGCACTCAAATGCAAACCGGCACAGTCGGACCGGTACCGGCGTCCCTTCGTCGGACGGGCAACGCCGCCTCGAGTCGCCGGCTGGGCGGACGTTCGAAGATGGCCGGATCGCGATTGGCTCCGGCGACAAGAAGGAACACAGCCGAGCCCTCTTGCACGGTGCGCCCGTCGATGTCAGGGTTTCGGTGGCCACCCCTACCGTCAGCGAGCCTCCTGAATTCCCGGACAATAGGTCAGTCGGGTGCGATCGGCAGACGCGGGCATACCGCGATGTAGGGAATCGCAGGGGAAACCCAGTCACGCCACTGCTTTTGGCTCATGTTTGCGGTGACCTTGTCACACAGCAGGTCGGGCCACGCCGCGGGTCCGGGCCACACCCGCACCGTCGTGTCGCTGCTGCCGGAGGCGATTTGCCGCCCGTCCGGGCTGATCGCCACACTGGTCACCGGGCCGGTGCGCCCGCTCAGGGGGGCGCCGATCTGCGCGCCGGTGCCAGCGTCCCAGATCCGCACCGTCTTGTCGCCGCTGCCGGAGGCCAGGCGCCGCCCATCGGGACTAAACGCCACACTGGTCACCGAGCCGGTGTGCCCGCTCAGGGGGGCGCCGATCTGCGCGCCGGTGCCAGCGTCCCAGATCCGCACCGTCTCGTCGTCGCTGCCGGAGGCCAGGCGCCGCCCATCGGGATCAAACGCCACACTGCTCACCCGGCTGCTGTGGCCCCTCAGTGGCGCCCCGACTTGCGCGCCGGTGCCGGCGTCCCAGATCCGCACCGTCTGGTCGCCGCTGCCAGAAGCGATGCGCCGCCCATCGGGGCTAAACGCCACACTGAACACCGAGCCGGTGTGCCCGCTCAGCGGGGCGCCGACCTGCGCGCCGGTGCCGGCGTCCCAGATCCGCACCGTCTGGTCGCCGCTGCCAGAAGCGATGCGCCGCCCATCGGGGCTAAACGCCACACTGAACACCGAGCCGGTGTGCCCGCTCAGCGGGGCGCCGACCTGCGCACCGGTGCCGGCGTCCCAGATCCGCACCGTCTCGTCATCGCCGCCGGAGGCCAGGCGCCGCCCATCGGGGCTAAACGCCACACTGAACACCGAGCCGGTGTGCCCGCTCAGCAGAGCGCCGACCTGCGCACCGGTCTCGGCGTCCCAGATCCGCACCGTCTCGTCGGAACTGCCCGAGGCCAGGCGCCGCCCATCGGGGCTAAACGCCACACTGCGCACCGTGCCGCCGTGCCCGCTCAGCAAAGCGCCAACCTGCGCACCGGTCTCGGCGTCCCAGATCCGCACCGTCTCGTCGGAACTGCCCGAGGCCAGGCGCCGCCCATCGGGGCTAAACGCCACACTGCGCAGCTGCCGGAGGCCAGGCGCCGCCCATCGGGGCTAAACGCAACACTGCTCACCCAGTTGGTGTGCCCCCTCAGCGGGGCGCCGATCGGCGCGCCGGTCTCGGCGTCCCAGATCCGCACCGTCTTGTCGCTGCTGCCGGAGGCCAGGCGCCCCCCGTCGGGACTAAACGCAACACTGCTCACCCAGTTGGTGTGCCCCCTCAGCGGGGCGCCGATCGGCGCGCCGGTGCCGGCGTCCCAGATCCGCACCGTCCCGTCGCCGCTGCCGGAGGCCAGGCGCCGCCCCTCGGGACTAAAGGCCACACTTTGGACCTCCGAGGGTGTAGGAACGATTTTCAGCGTGGTTTGTCGCATGACTACGGCATTGAGCAGTGCGCTGATATCGGTGTTCGGCGTGATGGCGGGCGCGGCCAGTATCTGCTGAATCGCCCGCACATCCCCGCCACCTTCCGCGCCGGTAAGCATGGCCTGCCCTTCCGAGGTCAGCTTCAACGCGGTGGCGTCGCGGGTGCGCGCGTCGGCCAGGTGCTTGGCGTGGGTGGCCTGGACGAAGCCCACGATCGCCGCAATGGCACCGACGATGGCCACGACAGCGACGATGGCGGCATAGCGGGCCCGCGCCCTGGCGTGGCGAAGTTCGGCCTGGCGTCGTTGGTCTTCGGTGGCCTCGCGGAGGTTTTCGGCGTCGCGGCTGGCGGCCAGGTAGAGGCGGCTGGCGGCGAGGCGATCGCCGAACCCCGACGTGCTCGCCAGGGTTTCGGCGTCGATGAGGCGGGTGCCGGTGAGCAACCATGCGGGGTCGCGGTGGTGGGCGGTCCAGGCGGCGGTGTTGCGGTCGATGTCGTCGACGGTTTTGAGGTTCTGGCGCTCCTCGCGCAGCCAGCCGGCCAAGTCATCCCATTGACGCAGCAGGCTTTCCAACGCCACCTCGACGACGACCTGGCCGTCGCGCTCGTCTCGCACCAGCAGCCGTTTTTCCACCAGCGCGTCAATCAACGGCCGGCTCTGTGCCGGCAGGTCGCTGTAGCGGGCGACGCGGCGCATGGGTTGGTCGCTGTCGGGGTTGATGGTGGCCAGCCACGGAATGAACGCCGCGCGCAACAGCTCGAGCTGGTGGGCGCGCTGGGCCGGGTCGAGGGCCAGAGTCTCCTCGACGGTGGACTGCACCACCCGGCGCATGCCGCCCATCGCCTCATAATTGGCCAGGCTCAGTTCGCCGGTACGGCCGTAGTCGGCATACAGCCGCGACAGGCTCAAAGCCAACAGCGGCAGCGCGTCGGCGCTACCGGCGACGTCGGTGAGCAGCTGATCGACCAAGTCGGCAGCGATCGCCAGCCGGCGACCCGCCTCCCCGGCGCGGGCGGCCGGCCCGGTGATCACCTGCCGGAACTCGGCGGCCGGCATGGGTTTGAGTTCATCGAACAGCTCGGTGTCGAGGTCCTGAAGGGCGGGGTGGCTCTGCATCACCTCGTAGCGGTCGGTGCGGATGGTAGCCGCCACGATCAGCCCGACGTCGGCGGCGTTGAGCCGCCGCGAGGCCTCGGCGAGCAGCGCCAGGAACTGATCGGCCTGCGCTGCGGCGTCGGCGGAAAACAGTTCCTCGGCCTGATCCAGCGGTAACACCAGAGTCGGAGCCGAACTCTCCCGGTCGGCGGCAACGGTCGCTGCGGCCTGGTAGTCCTGGCCGTCACCGCCACTGCCACGGCCGGGCGCGGCGCCCTGGTGGCCGCCGGCCGCGTCGCCCTTGAGGCGGGCGAAGGTGACCCGCCGCGCGGCTGCCCCGCGCAGCTCCACCAGCAGCTCACAGACCCGCTCGGGGTCGTGCAGGCAGGCGGCCTTGATGTCACCCAACGCCACCGCGGGCAGGCCCATCGTGGCACGGGCGCGCTCAATGGCGGCCGCGAAACCGTGTGCCCCGGTCAGCGCGTTGCGTTCCGGGCGCACGATGCCCAGCACCGCGAAGCGGCGGTCGTCGCGCTGAAGTCGCGGGATCAGCCCGGCCCGCAGAAACGACGATTTACCGCTGCCCGAGGGCCCCAACAGCACAAACAGCGACTTGCGGCCAGACAACTGTGTCAGCAACCGGAACCGCATGGCGCGCAGCTCATCGACGCCGCGCGCGATGGCGGCGTCACGGCCGAAGAACACCCCGGCATCGACATCCTCGAACGGCTCCCACCCCCGATACGGCGCCCGGTCGGGCTGATCGCGAGGCGGCCACACGAAAGCCTCGGGACCGATCCCGCTGCCCTCGATGGCTTTCTTCAGCTCATCCAGCGCGGCGGTGTTGAACACCACCGGAGGCCCCCCGGCTACCTCGATGCTGGTCTGCGCGCCGCCGCCAAACAGATCACAACGCTGCCAGTGCGAGGTGATGTCGCCAGCCCCGGTGTCTTCTAGACGCGCAACCAAGATCCGCTTCCCGAACCCCTCGGCGGTGCGAAACTCCACCGCGCATTCCGCCGAGTTCAGCCAGCTCCTCGACAGCAGACAGATGAGGTACTCACACCGGGAATTGCTGGTCACCAACTGACCCGCCCAGCGCTCACCCAGACGCAGGCCGGTCTGCGGATCAATATCGAGAAAAATCTCCCCTGCCAGTTCCGGGCGCTGGTCGGCCAACCACTTCTTCAGCGCCAGCGCCTCGCGATTGTCGCGGCTGGCATGGCTCAAAAAAATCAGCGACATCCCTGCACAACCTTTGCTCGAGGGACCCAGGTAGCAGCGAGTCAAGTTTGACACCACCGAGCCGGTCTCTGCGGCACAAAGATCGGGTTCTTCGATTTGATCGACTACGCCGCCGGTTCGCCGCACGCCATCGTGGTCTCTGCCGAGGCGAAATCGGGCTAGCGGCAACGACATCGATGCGGTTCGCCCCCGGGCCTTGCGGTCGGCAGGCCGAAGTCTCCGTTGTCGAACGTTCCCGGACGGCCGGTGCGAACGGATGGAGGCTCATGGGCTTTGCCCATGAGCCTCCATCCGGTGACGTGCAGCAGCTCAGCTGATGCAGAGGCCGAATGGGCCCAATGGGCACCAACCCTGCCGGCCACCCCAGCCGCCACCGCCGCCGGGTCCGCCCCAGCCGCGACCACCGCCAGGTCCGCCCCAGCCGCGCCCGCCCCCGCCGTGCCAGCCGCCGCCGCGGCCGCCCCCGCCGTGCCAGTCATCCAACTGCGCATGCTGCGCCACGCCCGCGGTTGGCTGTGGCGCCGGATCGGCGTTGGCGACACCGGCCAGTCCGATGGCCGAAAATCCAAGTGCGCCAGCAATTGCACCTGTACTGACAATCGTCTTCAGATTCATGATGGTCCCGCTTTCCAGGTAAGGCTTTTGGCTAGAACGTTGGGTCCTCGACCGCAGACATGACGTTAGATAGGCGAGCTATGAATGAGCTGTCAGACGGCTCAGCGGTATGTGTGCGGCGGCAAGCTCAGGATTCGACTCTCAGCTGGGTATGAACGGTCAACGCGGCCAAAGCCACCGAACTCCTACTCTCGATCATTCCCAAATCACTGGCTAGATAAGCATTTTCATGCACTCCCCATTCCTACGTCGACACGATCGCTGACCGGCCCGCAGCGGGGGAGCGGCTCCAGTTCACCGACGCGGCCGACGTGCACCACCGTTGCCACTGGGATTGAACCTATGTGGGATAGCTATGTATAGTTCCTACCGTGGAGGATGCCGATATCGAGAGGTTGCGCAAGCAGCTCAAGCTGTTGCAGCGCCGACTGCGACGAGAGGGGCAGCCGGCGGAGGGCGTGTCGCGCTCCGCCCTCCTCGTGCTCGCGGCGGCCACGGCCGCGGCCGGGGACGTCCACCCGCGATACCTGGCCAACCGGTTGGAGATGACCAGCTCCAACGTGGCCGCTGCGCTGCGCGAATTGGAGACGGCCGGCCTGGTCATCCGGGCGAAGGACCCGCTCGACGGACGACAGATTCGGATCCAGGTAACCGATCAGGGGCGGGCCGTTAATGCCCGCCGGCGGGGCGAGCGCCACTCATGGCTCGGCCGGGCGATCGTGTCCCAGCTCGACGAAGAAGAACAGCAACTACTCCGCACCGCGGGTGAGCTGATCGAACGCATCGCCGGCTACAGCGTGCCGCCAGCCTCAGGCTCATGACACGCAAAGACCGTGTGCGGTCGACTCGACGCCCACGCGCCGACCATTCTTAAGCCAGGAGAGCATGTATGAAAGTCGTTGCCTTCGAAGACGCGCCCTCGACGACACGCCATCGGAACACCCGCCGGGAGGCTACGCGCGACCATGGTGAGTCGCAAGGACGCCGGATGCTCGCCGAGGTTGCGCCCGACGGGCTGCGCTTGCATCTCGGTCGCGGCATCCATCACGAAAGCGGGGCACCCTTTCGGGCGCCGCGTCACCACCATGTTTTCCAGCAGGTCCGATGGTGTGATTCCGGACGGAAAAACTTTGCCCCCGGTCAGTACATCGAGACTGGCGACGTAGCGTACTTTCCCAAGGGCGCCTATTACGGCCCGGAGGTCAAGGACGGCGCCTACAGCGGATGGGCGACCCAGTTCGGATTTGGCGACCAACACCAGCTCGGCCCTGACTGGGAGCCCTTCCGTCGCCAGGCACGCGCGGACCTGCGCGCCCGGGGCACGTTCACCAACGGCCGCTACATCCCCGTCGACCCGGTGACTGGCGTGCGCGGCGAGGAGATGGACGGCGTGGAGGCGATATATGCACACACCGTGCGACTGAAGTCGCAGGGGCGCGACACATACGTCATCCCGCCCGAGGGCTATCACGCCCCAATCGTGATGCACCCGGCGGCCTTCGCCTACTTTCCCCTCGCGCCGGGCGTAGAGATCAAGCGCCTCGGCTGCTTCTACGACCATCCGGGTGAGAACGGCGACACGCGCATCGCGATGGTCCGGCTACACGAGGGCGGCGTGTTCAGTTTGCGTGCCGACCGCAACCAGATCGGCATGACCACCAGCAATGGCCTGCGCATCAACGACGGCGATCGGGCCTATCCGGTCCATACGGCCTACTACAGCCCGATCGGCGAGACGACCGACCTGCGGGGCTCAGACGGTACGGAACTCTACGTCGTCGAGCTGCCGCGCCAAGATTGACCCCGGACCTCCCTCTCGCAGACCCGTTGGCCTGCCGCTCGAATCGATTGCGGGGGAGTCCAATACCGTCCGCCGGGGTTTGGGGTTTAGCTGCGCGCCGACAACCAATAGCCCCACCGCTGCTTGTCGACGATGTATTCCTTATTCCGCAAGGCGAATTCGCCGACACTGGTGGGTTTTCTGTTGCCTATCGTCTCCACCACGTCGTTGGTGCCGGCGAAGATCCCGTTGCGGTAGTCCCGGGCGACGTTCTCGAGGTGCTGGATGGTGTGCTCGTGGAATCCCTGGCGTCTGAGGTTGTCGGCGAAGGCCTCGATGCTGACCGGCTCGTAAGTGAACGGCACACCGAGCGCGTTGCTGAGTTCCCCGGCGATCTCGAAGTGGTTCATCTCCACCGGCCCATACAGCGGGTATTCCTGGCCGTCGTGGTCGTGCGGCTCCTCCAGGATCCCGGCCACGACGTAGGCCTGGTCTTCTCCGGCGATAGGGGCATGGCGGCCGTCGGCAAACGGCAGCCGCAACGTGTTGTCGGCGTCCAGGAACTGGATGAGCCACTCGGCGAAGAAGGTCGGCTTGATATGGGCCGCCGGCACCGGAAAGTGGTTGAAGATCCGCTCAGACAGCCAATGTTGGCGCGACGCATTGCTGCCCGCATCCGGCCGGGCCGGTTTTTGGCTCATATTGACGACGATCCCGACACCGGACTCGGCGGCGGCCTGGGCGAAGATGGTGGTGGCCTCGACCAGTCCCGGCGCGATCGGGTAGCTGAAGTAGGCGCCGTCGACGCCGTCGGTCGCGGCGCGTACGGCGGCCAGATCCAGCAGGTCACCGACGACGATCTGGGCGCCGGCCGCCTCGAGTCGATCGGAACGTTTATCAGCCCGATGCGCCAAGGCACGTACCTCGTGGCCGCGCTCCAACAGCAGGTGGGTGAGGTACTCGCCGACAACTCCGGTCGGCCCGGTCACCAGAAACGTACTCATGAATGTTGTTCTCCTCGTTGTGTTGTCCGCGTGGCAATACTGTCCTCGGCGGGGATGTGGTGGGCACGGACGCGCGACCCGGATGTGGCCGGCACGCCAGCCATGTCGTAGATCTCCTTGACCCCGAAAGGGATTCCGTGCAGGGGCCCGCGATATCGCCCGGCGGCGATCTCGCATTCCGCCCGCGCCGCGGCCAAGGTGGCCAGCTAGGCCACCGCCGTTTGGAGTCCGAGCGTGGCGCGCAGCCAGTGACCCATTTCGGCGATGGCCCGGTCGACCTCCTCAACACGGCCAGCCCCCATGATGAAGGAGTGCTGCCCCTCATCGACCTGCCGGACGACGACGTCGTTGCCCGCCTCCGTTGCCCTCCGCGAAAAAGCGACTGCATCCGAGGCAAGCAGTTCATACTCGCCGTAATACACCGCGAGCGGCGGCAACCCGGACAGGTCGGCCCCGAGCAGATGCACCCGCGCGTCGGTGAATTCCACGCCGGTTCCGTCGAGCCAGCACGACCGGAACAGCTCCAGCAACCCCCGCGTCAGCAGCTTGTCCCGCCCGGCGTTGGCTTCGATGGATTCCCCAGACAGCGTGACGTCGGTCCACGGCGAAATGGACAGCACGGCGCCCGGCAGCGCATCGCCCCGATCGCGCAGCCGCAGCGCGAGTTCGACCGCGAGATAGCCACCGATCGAGTGACCGACACTGGCAATCTTGTCGGGTCGGTAGCCCTGATCAAGCAGCCAGCGGTAGGCGTTGTGCACGTCTTCGACCTGCGCCGGGTACTTGTGCTCCGGGGAACGCCGGAAGTTCAGTACCAGCGAGCGCGCGCCGGCCGCCTTTGCGAGGTGCCCAGCCGCCTTTCGGTCGGAGTGCATCGACATGAGCACGCTGCCACCCATATGGGTGTGCAACAGGACGGATTCCGGGTCGCTGTCGACCGGGATGCACCACAGTGCCTCGACCCCGCCGGCGTCCACCTCGGCGTAGGTGACCCCCTCGGGTTCCTTCGTCGCCAGATGGATGTTCTCGGTCACGTCGCGAATCGTCTCCAGCTCGAAGCTGGGATTCGAGGAGCGCCTGCCGATCTCGGCCAAGAAATCAGCGAACTCGACCGCCTGCTTGCTTGCCATTCCCTTGTTCCTTCCGCTCGGCACCGTAGAATAACGATCACTATATAACGTTCGCTATTCTATGGCTAGCCCTGAATCGCTGCATACCCCGTCCTGCAGTCGGCCCGCAGCGCGGCCGGGGCGGCCCGGCTCGCGACCCACCGGTTTGGCGAAGTAGGCGTCGAAGGACTTGGTGTCTGTCAAAGTGCTGATGCGGCAGCGAACCGGTGATCCCTGATGGGACAACCATTTTCGCTTCGTCGCTCTATGGTTCGACCGCCGCCGCCGCCGCGGCCTAAGTGGTTTCTGTCGCGGCGAAGGAGGCGATGTGATCGATGGTGGTGTTCAATGCGATTCGAAGGGGCTCGCCGTCGCGCACGGTCTTGGCCAGCAGCAGGCCGCCTTGCAGGGCAGTCAGCAGTGCCATGGCTAGCCGGTCGACGTCGGCGCTTTCGACGAGTGCGCCGCGAGCCCTCATCGCCGCCAAGCCATCACGGATGGCGCCCTGCCAGCGCCGGTAGCCGACCACGACGTCATCTCGAGCAGCGTCGTCTCTGTCGGCGAGCTCGCTGGCCAACGAACCCAATGGGCAGCCTCCCCGAAAGTCGTTGGCCCGGGCCGCGTCCACGACGGCATCGGCCCAGTCGCGCAATCCGTCGATGTCGTCGAGGTGGGCGAGCAGGGGTTTGTGAAACCCGAGGTTCGTGTCGCTCCAATACCCGATGACGGCGCACGTAAGAGAGTGTTTGTCGCCGAAGTAGTGGTAGATCTGCGACGCGCTGACCCCGGCGGCGGCCTGGAGATCCTCGGTGCTGGTGCCAGCTACTCCCTGCTGGTACATCAGGGCCGCGGCCGCGGCCAGGATGCGGTCACGGGTGGCTTGGCCCTTGCGCGTGATCATCTCACAAGGATACCGATCTTGGTGTAGAAATTCCAAAGCAGACCAGATTTTGTGGAGTGACCAATCCGGCAGTCTGGCAGGCAAGCGCATGACGGCGCAGACATCCACCATCGCAAACCGGCGGCGGCGATGGGCCGGTTATCAACGCAGATCGAAGTTCTACATGGTCCAGCAAGCGGCCTGGATGCGGTCACGGGTGGCTTAGCCGTCGCGAGTGATCCGTGCTTGAGGGTAACTAGTTTTGGTGTTGACATTCCAAATGTAATGGAGTTTTGTGAAGTAGATAATCCAGAAAAACAGAAGGCGGTCACATGGCAACGCAGGGGTTCACCATCGCGAGGCAGGCCGCCGCCGCGCAGCAACCCGCGGTCCTCACAGGTGACGTCGAGGCGATGCCGGGCCGACCGGTCACACCGTTCGCCCGGCGTGTGGACAACCAGCGCCAGCTCTTCAACAACGACTAGCCAAGCTCCCAGCAGAGAAGGAACACGAATGAAATTCAGTGGCAAAAACGTCCTCGTCACCGGCGCGACGTCCGGTGTCGGGAGAGAAGCCGCGAAACTGTTCGCCCATCATGGCGCCGCGGTGATCGTCACCGGCCGCGACAAAGCTCGCGGCAAAGCCGTGGTCGAGGAGCTCGCCACCGCAAGCGCACCTGCGCGCTTCATCGCCGCCGACCTGAACGTTTCCGACGACGTGCGAGGGCTGATTCAGGAGGCCGGGGATGTCGACATTTTGGTCAACAATGCCGGTTTCTGGGAGTTGGCCCCGACCGCGGAAGCCACCGAAGCTGGTTTGGACGCCATGTTCGCGGTCAACGTCAAGGCACCGTTCCTGCTGACCGCAGCCTATGCGCCGGTGATGGCGGGAAACGGCGGCGGCGCGATAGTGAACGTGTCCACGATGGTCGCCGACCGCGGCCAGGCGGGCATGGCCGGCTACGGCGCCTCCAAAGCGGCCCTGGAATCGCTGACCCGCTCCTGGGCCGCGGAATACGGACCCCAGGGCGTGCGCGTCAACGCCGTCGCGCTGGGCCCCACAATGACTCCGGCGATGGACCCGATGGCCCACATGCTGCCCACCTTCGTTGCCGCTATTCCGTTGGGCCGTGCCGCCCAGCCGATTGAGATCGCCAACGCCATCGCCTACCTGTGCAGCGAGGAGTCGAGCTTCATCACCGGTGCCGTCGTCCCGGTCGACGGTGGCCGCGTATCGGTGCTGTGACCGGCTGCCCACACTCATCTGATCCTGGGCGCAACGCCCCCACTTTCACGCTAAAACCTCACGATTAGGAGACTTCGATGAGCAAGCAGCCCTCCCCAAACGGCCGGATGCGGGGCCAGACCGTCCTGGTCACCGGCACCACCAAGGGTGGTATCGGCTACGAGACCGCCCGCCTTCTCGGTGACGAGGGAGCCATTGTCCTGACGCACGGCCGCACTCCGAAAGCGGCGGGCGCCTCTGTCGACAGCCTCGTGGTCGACGGTAACGGGGCGGGCAGGTTCATCCCGGTCGCCGCCGATCTGGGCTCGATCGCCGGCGCCCAGCAGTTGGCGGACGCCGCCCGAGCCGTAGCCCCCCAGGGCATCCACGGTCTGGTCAACAACGCCGGCGCCGGGTTCAACGAGCGGCGGCTGTCCCCGGATGGCTTCGAGATGACCATTGCCATCAACCACGTGGCGGTCGCCGCCCTGACCGACGCACTCCTCGACCTGTTGCGCGCGGGTGCGGATTCCTTGGGGAGACCGTCGCGGGTCACCAACATGACCGCGTTGATCGAGGGGCGCGGCAAAGTCGAGACCGACTGGTCCTATCCGGGCAAATACAGCCAGACTCAGGCCTACTTCGACGCCAAGTTGACCAACCTGCTCTACACCTATGCCCTGGCTCGCCGCCTCGACGGCCGCGGGGTCACGGTCAACGCGGTCAGCCCCGGCAGCGTGAAATCGGGTTTCGGCGCCAAGGCCGGCGGAACCTTTGGGCTGATGGCACGGTTCGGCGCACCGCTATACGGGCCCCCCAGCAAAGGCTCCCGCGGAGTCGTGCGAATCATGACCGACCCCGAGCTGGCCACGGCCACCGGCAACGGCGCCTAGTACACGCCCTCCAAACTCAAGAAATCCTCCAAGAAGTCCCGCACACCGGAACTGCAGGAGCAGGTCTACCTGCAGACCGAACGCATTCTCGCTGCCCACCGCGACAAGCACTCCGGACATGTAGGAGATGGCCGCGTTCGCCGCGCATCGGAGAGTTTCGAGTAGGAGTTATCCGAGGCGGCGGATTTGGTGAATGCCAGCCCACCCAACCGGTCTGTCGAGATATAGGAAAGATCAGCGAGAAGCCTCGTGCACGTCGGCGCGGTGCACCACCCATGTCGATGTCGCCACGCTTACGGTCAGGTTGTCCACTCGCCCCAGGCTGCTCGCCGGTTTCCTAGTCAACGGCTCACCGTTCATCCGTCGGCGCCCGCGTCTCGATCGCACCCGCGTCGGTTGCCTCGGGTTCCTCACCCGCGCTTGAACCTCGCGACGATCGCAACTTGTGTACCGATGTCAGGAATCGGCGGCCAATGGCAATCGGACCTCGAAGCGCGCACCAGTGTCCAGGTTGCATGCCGAGAGCGTGCCGTGGTGTGCCTCCACCAGTCCCGCCGCGATAGCCAGCCCCAGGCCGGACCCACTGGGTAGTGATGAATCGGTCCGCGGTACACGGTCGTTGGAGCCGCGGTAGGCGACGTCGAACACTCTGGGCAGATCGGCTTCGTCGATACCGACGCCGGTGTCATCGACTCGCGCCCACGCACCCTGCTCGTCTTGGCCGATTGCCAGCTGGACTCGTCCGCCTTGCGGGGTGTGGGCGATCGCGTTGGCCACCAGATTCGACAACACCCGCACCAGGGCCCGGCCGCTGCCGATCACCTGTACGGTTCATCGGGCAGATCGACGTGCAATGCCACCCCGGCCCGTTCGGCGACGATCCGATGAGCGGTCACCACATCGTCGACCACCTCGTCCAGCGCCACCGTTTCGTGTGCGGGTTGCACCGCGCCGGCGTTGATCTTCGACATCTCGAACAGATCGTCCACCATCTCCGATAGCCGGATCGATTCGTGTTCAATATGTTTGGCTTGCTCGCGGGCTTCGTCGTCGTTCACCACGCCGTCGGCGATCGCCTCGGCCCCCGCGCGGATGCCGGCCAGCGGGGTGCGCAGGTCGTGGCTGACGAACGCCACCAGACGGCGCCGGGACTGCTCGGCTGTCCGCTCGGAGTCTCGGATCTCTTGTTCCCACACCGTTCTACGGGCTTGGTAACGCGCCAGCAGCACCGCGGCGGGTATTGTCACGACCGACACGACGACCAGCACCACCGCGGTGCGCTCGAATGTTTCGGTGATCATGAAGCCGCTGGCGCCGAGAATCCCGGTGAAGGTGGCCAGGGTGGGAATCAACACGAGTGCCACCATGCTCACCGCCAGCGACCGCCACCGGGCGAGGCGGATGGTCAGCGCGCCAATCAACACCACAGGAATTGACCAGGCGAGCGCCCAACCGGCGATCTCCCACAGGTCAGTCGTCGGCATATGACGTCGGTCCTTCCTGCCAGAGGTAGCCGCGGCCCCAGACGGTCTGCACCCGGTGGGCGTCGCCCAGCTTGGTCCGCAGCCGTTTGATGTGCACGGTGACGGTCGACAGATCACCGAAATCCCACCGCCACACCAATTTCAGCAGTTCCTGGCGGGAGTACACGGTGTCGGTGTGGGTCAGCAGGAAGAGCAGTAGGTCGAACTCCCGACTGGTCAGGCTGACCGGTCGGCCATCGACGGTCACCGCGCGGCCCGCGGTGAACACGCGCAGCGAGCCGGCGCTCAGTTCCAGTGGTAGCTCATCGGCTGTCGAGGGGGCGCGGCGCAGTACCGATCGGACCCGAAGCACCAGTTCACGTGGACTGAACGGCTTCGTCACGTAATCGTCGGCCCCCGCCTCTAATCCGGCGATGCGGTCGTCCTCTTCCCCCAGCGCTGTCAGCAGGATCACCGGCACCGCGTAGCCGTCCCCGCGACGCATACTGCGGCACAATGTCATTCCATCCGGGCCCGGCATCATCACGTCGAGGACGGCGAGGTCGAACTGTTCGGTTCCCAGTAGGTGCAGCGCCTTGTTCCCGTCGCGCGCGATCGACACGTCGTGCCCGTCGCGTTCCAGATACCTGCGCAGCACATCCCGGACGATGGGGTCGTCGTCGGCGATCAAGATCCGGCTCACAACACGTGACACTAGACCCGAAAGCGATGACCAGCTGCGTGAACTTCTGACGCCTGACCTTTCGGCCGCCAGCGTCGGCGACGCCACCGTCAGGCACTGTCAGAGCGAGGTTGGCCCTTGGCGCGTGTGGTTGCAATCTGATCACCGCATGGTTGACTCCTGCCGTCGCCGTCGCGCCGGGATGGCACGCAGCCCCGCACGCCGCGCGGAACGCCTTAATCGAGCAGCTCCGCGCGTAGTATCTGACTAGACGCTGCCGCCACACATGTTGCTAGTTAACGTTATTAGCGGATCTCGTCGAGATGGTCGCGCAACGGTGGCAACAGCGCGGCGAAGGTCATCGCGACCCCGTTCATGCAGTACCGCAGGCCGGTTGGCTGTGGTCCGTCGTCGAACACGTGACCGAGGTGGCTTCCGCACCGGCTACAGAGAACTTTGGTACGCGTCATGAACAGGCTGGTGTCGGGACGCTCTACCACGGCGTTGTCCAGGGCCTTCCAGAAGCTCGGCCAGCCGGTGCCGCTGTCGAACTTGGTATCCGACGAATAGAGATGCAGCGCGCAACCAGCACAACTGAACACACCGTGGCGGTGTTCGTCGTTGAGCGCACTACTGTACGGAGCTTCGGTGCCTGCCTCGCGCAGCACGCCGTATTGAGCCGCGGTCAAAAGCTTTCGCCACTCGGCGTCGGTGTGGGTGACGGCAAACTGCGTGTCGGCCGGCGAGGACATCGCGTGCCCGGCGCACGCACTGACCGGGACCATCGACAAGATGGTCACACTTACAGCGGTGAGAACCCGCCGTCTCGTCATATCCATCTCACCAACACCCTTGGCTGACAGGAAGATCATCCAACTCCATCACCGTAATCTCGCCCGCGGTGCCGCGTCTTCGTCAACGCCATTTCGTCATGATTCGGTAAGAAGCTCCGGAGCTGGGCCTCGGATTGAGGCGCCATTGTTTCGTAAGAATTCGGGCCACCGTTCTCGACTAGCCTGGAGGCAGTAGAGCTGGCATGGACACTGACCGCGGGGCGCGTCGTGCGGAGATCGTCGAGAACCAACCCGATATGGGTGGCCGTGCTGCTGTGCGCGGTCAGCCTCCAAATCACCGCCTGCACGGGCCTGTTCGCCGGTCTGGGCAAAGCCGCGCCCGCAATGAACATTCCCGGGCCCGCCGTACATGAGCCTGTGGGTACTCAGGGCGCCCGCGAGACTGCGGTGCTGGCGACGGAGACCCACCTCGGCACCCGAACCGCAGTCAACTACGCCGGCCGGGGAGCCTACAAGCAGGGCACCGCCACGTTCGACTGCCCGCCCAACTCCCGGCCGACGCCTTCGCCTTTCGCGGACGGTGGACCCTGGACCACCAGCCCGCGACCGCTGAAGACGACGACGACACCATCGCGCTCAACTACCACGCCCGCAACGTCTACCTGGTGGTCGGCGGCACCGGCACACTCACCGTGACTAAAGACGATGAGGCTAAACGACTCTCCGTGACTGGACCCCCCAAGATGCACCAGATCGTCGCCGACGACGCCGGCCGGAACGGGCATCTTGAGGTACGGTTGTCCAGGGGATTGCAGGCCTACTCTTTCACCTACGGCTGAGGACTATCGATGCAAATGCTTCGATTTCGGACAGAACCGACGCGGCTCCCTACTTGCACGCTGCTGGTCATTGCGACGTTCAACCTCATCAGTGCCGCGTGCTACACCGCCAAAACGGTTCAGCCGCAGTAGAAAGGGGAGTCCGATTAAATCTGACGCTAGCCGCGCGATCGTGCTCTGCGGTGGTATAGCCGCTCTTGTTTTGGCGGTCGGGTGCGGAGGTGGCGGTGGTATGTCGCCGAGCAGCACGACTGCACCGGCATCCACCACGACCAATTCGTCCGATGTGACGCCAGCACCGCCATCTGCAGCAACTTCCGGGGGTCCCACCGGCGGCCGAGGAGTCGGCGGCGCCTTCCCCGGACATCCCGTCATATGTTATGCCGGCCTCAACTGTGGTTGTATCCGCTACATCACCTGTTACCGCGGGCCAGCTCGGCTACCTCAAACTGCGGAGCCGCCAACTCCGCCACCGCCACAACGCCCTGATGAAGGACCGGATCCGTAGACCGACGCCACCAGGCTGCGTAACTTACCCTGTCAGGCATCGACGCGATCGTGCCATGACCGGAAATCATCATGGTAGCAATGGATTTGGTACAGAACAATCTGAACTGGTAAACCGGCCTCCCCGGTCTACCCACCTCGGGAACCAACGTCTGGGCAAGGTCGCCTGCCCCGGCGACAACGATCGGTTGACACCCGAATCCCGCAAGGCCAGGATGTACTAGTCAGTACAGCCGGGCGTGACACGTTATCCAAAACAGGAGGTCGTCGTGGTCCCCACTTCCGGAAGGGCGGCGTTAATCACTGGCGCGAACACCGGCTTGGGAAAGGATCTGGCCCGGCGGTTGGCGGTGCAGGACAGCTTCGACAGGATCTACTTGGCATGCCGCAACGAAGTGAAGGGGCTGGCGGCCAGGAATGATCTGCAGACGATTACCGGCAAGGACATCTTCGAGGTCATCGTCATGGACATGTCTGACCTGGAATCGGTCCGCTCGGCGATCCCGGCAATCGACCGACCGTTGGCCGCCCTGGTGATGAATGCGGGGGGGACCGGCGGGCCCAGGCCGACGGCGCTGACACGGGACGGTGTCACGCAGATCTTCGCCTCAAACGTCTTGGGTCACGTCGTGTTGCTGGAGGAGTTGGTTGCCGCCGAAAGGCTCGAGGGTGTCGCCGTGCTCACCGGCAGCGAAGCCGCCCGTGGTGTTCCCAAGCTGCGTATCCCGCGGCCCAAGTTTGCGACGCATTCTGTCGAGGAGTTCGTGTCGGTGATTGACGGCTCGTTCTTCGGCGACCGAAAGGCCAGCGCGATGCTGGCCTACGCGCAGGTCAAGTATCTCGGCGCACTGTGGATCGCGGCGCTGGCCCGCAAACAACCCGAGCGTCGTTTTATCACGATGAGCCCCGGCAATACCTCAGGCACCGAGGCCTTGCGTGACCTGCCGACGCCCATGCGGATCTTTTTTCAGCATGTGTTGATGCCCTACTTGGCGCCGGCGTTGGGGATTGGGCACGGCCTCGAAGACGGCTCGGCTCGCCTGGCGGAGGCGGTGACCAATCCGTCTCTGCGCAGCGGCGTGTTCTACGCCAGTGCCGAGAAGGCTCTCACCGGGCCAGTGCTCGACCAATCCGAGATCCTTGCGGACTTCGCCGATCCGACGATCCAAGACCACGCCGACGAAGCGATCCACCGGTTCGTTATGTCTTCGATCGGCTAGCGTGCGCACCTGCCGCCGCCCTCAAGGAGAATGGGGAAATTCATGGGCCACATGTCCTTTGCGATTGGCGCACCGCAATGACCAATGCAGACCTGCACTTCTATTTTGATCCGGTCTGCCCGTTCGCGTGGATAACCAGCAAGTGGGTGCGCATGGTGGCCGCGCAACGCGACTACCGCGTCGACTGGCGGTTTATTTCGCTACGGATCCTCAATGCCGGCATCGACTACGACACGCACTTCCCCGCGGGCTACGAAGACGGGCACACCGCCGGGCTGAAACTTCTGCGGGTTGCGGCCAGGATTCGCGCTGAGTATGGCCGCGCAGTTATCGGGCCGTTCTACGAGGCCATCGGCCGCAGAACCTTCGACACCGGGCCCGGCGATCGCCCAATCGTCGCCGCAGCTCCCGGTTCGAGTGCCTTCCTGGAGCCGATCCTTCAGGACATGGGCTTGCCCACTGACCTATCAGACGCATTGGGGGATAGCGCGTTTGATACCGAACTGCGCGCGGAAACCGAGGAGGCCCTGGCGTTGACGGGACGAGACGTCGGCACTCCCATCCTGCACTTCCGCCCACCCGGGGGCGTCGCGTTCTTCGGGCCGGTCATCAGTCGGCTGCCTGGCGACGAGGAGGCGGGCTTGCTGTGGGACCACGTCGTGGGGCTAGCCAGCTTCCCCGGATTCGCCGAACTCAAGCGCAGCCTGCGCGAACGACCCCAACTGGCCGGTTTTGACGTGCCGGCCGAATCGGTAGGCGTGCAGGAGGACTGGCACGGGGGCAGCCGGCGGATCAAAAAATAGCTCTGCGGCGCTGGCCCGAGACGCGTCAGCGTCGGAGCTCGATCCACCCGTCGAGCGCGGCACGGTCCATCGAGAACGGCATGCGATCAGCCGGCCGAGGCCTTGCAAGATGAGGCATCACATTGCGCCACAGGTACGACGAGGTCGGGTTGTCGAACTGGAACACAATCGCGTCGCCGTCGCCCTCGTCGATGTAGGCCATTTTGCTGCCGTGAATTTCTCGATACTTCGATTTAACGAACGGTGTTGTCCCGAAAATGATTTCGTCGCTCTCCGGTTCGTGATGCATCGGTCCGAATCCGCCTGCGTAGGACAGCGGACTGTTGACTGACCGGTCAACTAGCGGTAGCGTCGGCCGCGTGCCAAAGTCGTCGGACACCCGCGAGCGCCTGGTGTCGGCGGCGGCCTCACGCGCAGGTGCTGGCTTGTTCGTCTTAATCGTCGTTGGATGCGGTGCAATTGCCGGTGGCGGGTCGCAAAGCGGGGCGCCCAGACCTACCACGGTGACCGCATTGTCCAGCGAAACACCATCGTCCCCAAACGATCCCGGCGACCCTGCCGGAGGCGGAGCCTTGCCAGTACATCCAATTATGGGATGCTATATCGGCCTCAACTGTGGGTGCATTCGTGGCTTCACATGTCCTGGCACTATCCCGCACCACCACCATCCCGCTCCCACAAATGACCAACCGCACGGTGCTCCTGGCGGCGCCCCCGGCGGTGGGGGCTGACGCTGGCCGCTGAGGTCAGCAGGCGCTAGTGTCGTGAGTCATTAATTCGGCTGTTCTTATTAGAATGGGGTGATGCCGTCGCCGCGTGCCCATCAGCAACTACTGCCGACGAATTAATGACTCAGGACACTAGGTCCGCACCGCCACCGTCGACAGCAGATCGGCGAGCCGGTCCGGCCGGACGTTGGCGGAGTACTACGACGCCGATGATGTTTACTGCTTGAGTAATTGGACTGGCAGAGAAGCCCCGGATGACCTTCTCGCTCTAGGGGACCCGAAGGATGGTGGTAGCGGACCGCTTGACCGCGGCGGTTCGGATTTCGGCCACCTCTGCGTACGCCTGGTTTGTCACTAGGTCGAACAGCGCCTCTTTGGAGGGATAGTTCCCCAGGAAAACTAGATCAGGTAGGAAATCGTCGTCGTAGGCCAGGTCAGGTAGGAACCGAGGGAAAACGTAGCGGCCTGCGACAGCTTTGACCATAGGCGCTGCTGCCGCAAGGTATTCGTCGTACCGCTGCCGTCCGCCCTCGTGGAACCACAGAATATTCAGTACGACGACACCGCTGTCGAGCAATGCTGCACCGCTGTCAGCCGGCTCAATGGCACAACGCGTGAGCACCGCCCGGTGGACAGCGTCGGTGCGTAGATGCGCGATACGCCGATAGCGTTCACTGCGCCACATCTCGTCGAACGCCGTTGCGGACGGGTACCGGACGAATCCCACCAAGTCGGGATCAAAATCACCCTCAAGCGATTCCTCCACTTGCAGAAACGGGGTCGACAGTTCGGCGCCAACCTCGGCCAACATGGGAAGGACAGCCGCGCCGTATTGTCCGTAAAGTTCCATTCCGCCAGGCCTAAACCACAGCGCATTCAGCATTGCGACAGGGCCGCCCGATCCGCAGCTCGCAGTCGGTGTTTCGCTCATCTGTCTTTCTCTCCCTCGTCGTCGGCTCCTCCGAAGCGCTGGATGATCGCTTCCGCGATGGCGTCAGGTGCGTCCTCCTGAATGAAGTGGTTCGCCTGCGGGAGGCGGATCAATACGTTGTCGGGGAAGGCGCCTTGTAGCCGGCTGAGCACCGCAGCGAGCCCGAACGCAGGGTCTTTCATGCCCCAGACAAACAAGGCGGATTTGGAGCCGAGTCGGCTGGGTACGTCGCGGGCCAGCCGTTCGAGCAGTGGGCGGGCTGCGCGGATCTCCCTGGGGAACTCGGCGATGCCGCGCCGTGCGGCCGGTGATGGTTGGACATCGCGATAGTGCTGCATGACGGCATCGGTTGGTTTCTGGGAAACCGCGAAGGGAAGAAATTCGACAAAGAGGTTGCGGTGCAAGACAAGATACTGCATGGGCCAGGAGCTCATCACGATGCTGAAGAGCTTGAGTCGCCACCCGTCCGAGGGCCAAAACCAGGTGTTGCCCAGCACCACGCCTCGGACGGTTGCGTGACGCTCCGTGGCGATGGCCATGCTGACCGGGCCACCCCAGTCCTGCCCCATGGTGATGAACCCGTCGAGGTTGAGATGGTCCAGCCATTCCCCGACCGCGGCGACGTGTTCCTCGACGGTATAGCCGAAATCACTGGGGTGCTCCGAGAGCCCGAATCCCAGATAATCGACAGCGATGCAACGGAACTCGCCGCGAAGTCGCGTGATGATGTTGCGGTACAGGAAGCTCCACGTCGGATTTCCATGAAAGAATATGATCGGGGTTCCGTGGCCCTCGTCGATGTAGTGCATTCGTCCGTAGCGGCCGTCGAACCATCGCGATTCGAACGGATATAGACTTCGGTCCACGGTGAACTCATGCATCGGGATAGGCTGACCTTTCTATAGAATTGGTTTCTCAGAAGGATTTTCGGACTCGCAGCGCCAGGCCCCCGGCTGTCGCAAAGACGACGGCCGATAAGATGTCCAGGAGTACGACCACCCAGGAGAAGGCGGACACGTGGCGGTCTGGTGGCGCATCGATAAAGCTGTCGCTCAACGGGCCAAACCAGGCGGGGAGCACGTGCTGGAGAATGAAGCCAGCGGCGTTGACGCTGCCGACCACTACCGCGGCCAGCGGCGCCCAGCGACTTCGTGTCGCGACCAGGACCACAGCAAACACGACCAGTAGGGTCTGAACTGTCCCGATCGCGATAATTGGAAGCGGTTCAAAGTCGAGCCCGCGGCGCAGGTGATCGACTCCGTGGACGAAATACACCGTCACAAACACCGCGGCGGTCAGCCGCAACATCGAAGCCACCTTCGGGGCGGATCCGAGCTCTGACAACACTGGTGTCGTTTTAGTCATGCCAGCCCGGATCTGCGACTTCGGCAGGGGCGCCTCATGAGGAAAGTCCGCCCTCGGAGAGGTAGGCGGCCACAAAGTCGTGCAGCGCGGCCGGGATACCAGCAACACCAGCATCGTTGAGTTTGGCGAGCAAGGTCACGCCTTGGTATTGGGCGAGCAAGTGGTGGGCCAACTGATCGGGATCGACGCCTTCTCGAAGAGCCCCCCGCGCGGCGGCCTCACGGCACAGCAGCGCCAAGCCCTCTTCCATTGCCGCGAAACACTGCGCGATATGCGCACGCACAGCGTCGTCTGTGGTCGACAACTCGGCCGCCAGGTTGCCGAACGGGCAACCTACGGCCCGACCGAATTGCGATTCGAAATCGGCCTGAATGGCTCCGATCATGTCGGGAATCGCACGCAGGCGCCGAACGGGGTCGTCGTCCACAAAGTCGGCCAGCCGTACCGCATAAGTGACGGCGTGCAGGTCGATGACCGCGTTGGCAAGGTCACATTTCGACGAGAAGTAATAGTAAAAGCTGCCCTTGCGGGCATCGGCGGCCGCGCATATCTCATCCACCCCGACAGCCTGATAACTGCGCTCCAGAAACAACCGGGCCGCCGCCGACACAAGGCGCTCGCGGGTGTCCGACGACTTTGGCACGCGGCCGACGCTACCGCTAGTTGACCGGTCAGTCAACAGTCCGCTATCCTACGCGGGCGGATTCGGACCGATGCATCAAGAACCGGAGAGGGACGAAATCATTTTCGGAACAACACCTTTCGGTAAATTGACGTATCGTGAAATTCACGGCAGCAAAATGGCCTACATCGACGAGGGCGACGGCGACGCGATTGTGTTCCAGCACGGCAACCCGACGTCGTCGTACCTGTGGCGCAATGTGATGCCTCATCTGCAAGGCCTCGGCCGGCTGATCGCGTGCGATCTGATCGGAATGGGGCATTCGGACAAGCTCAGCCCATCCGGACCTGACCGCTATCATTACGCCGAGCACCGCGACTACCTATTCGCGCTTTGGGAGGCGCTCGACCTCGGCGACAACGTGATCCTGGTGATTCATGACTGGGGCTCGGTGCTTGGCTTCGACTGGGCCAACCAGCACCGTGACCGCGTGCAGGGCATCGCCTACATGGAAGCCATCGTCGCCCCGCTGCGGCCGTCGGATTTCACCGCCGACGCGCCGGCCTTCGACATCTTCTCCGCGGCGGGTGAGCAGATGATGCTGGAACAGAACCTCTTCGTCGAAGCGATGCTGCCCGCCCAGATCCTGCGTGATCTCACCGACGAGGAGATGACGCACTACCGGCGGCCTTTCCTGAACGCCGGTGAAGACCGGCGCCCCACGTTGTCGTGGCCGCGCGACATTCCGATTGGGGATCGGCCCGCTGACGTCGTCGCGGTCGTGAACGACTACGCCACCTGGCTCGCAGCCAGCGATGTTCCGAAGTTGTTCGTCAACGCCGAACCGGGCACCATCCTTAACCGACGCCCACGTGAGCTCGTCCGCCGCTGGCCCAACCAAACCGAAATCACCGTTCCAGGAATGCATTTCCTTCAAGAGGACAGTCCCGACCAGATCGGCACCGCAGTCGCTGATTTCGTGCGGCAACTGCGTCCCACGTCGCACGGCTAAAACACAAAGGCATCGCGAGCTTATTCGAACCAGTCAGGCGCACTGGGTCGATTGGGGAGTGGACTCGACGAACCGGGTCACGGCGGCGGCGAGTTCAACACCCTTGTCTTCTTGAAGGAAGTGTCCAGCGTTTGTGATGGTCACCGGGGGATGCCCTGCGGCACCGGGGATTTCCGCGCGGAACACCGCATCGGCGCCTCGGGTGATGGGGTCTGAGTCGGAGAAGGCGCAGAGAAACGGCCGATTGAACTGGCGCAACGAGTCCCAGGCGGCCCGGTTTGCCGCGGAGGCGGGATCTTCGGGGGCGATCGGAACCAGCAAGGGGAATTGTCGGGCACCCGCCTTGAAGGATTCGTCGGGAAACGGGGCGTCGTAGGCGGCGATGACCTCGGTGCTCAGGTCGGACACGCAGGCGCCGTTGACGATCCGGCCGGCATTGAACACGGGTGTCTCCTGGCTATACCGTTGCCAGGCCAGGAATGCCTTTCCCGGGTGTGTGTCGCCAGTCGGCAGAAACGTGTTCGCAGCGACAACCCGGGCGAAGCGCTCGGGGTGTTCACCAACCAGGCGCAGGCCAATGAGTCCGCCCCAGTCCTGGCACACCAGGGTGATCGCATCAAGGCCGATCGCCTCAACGGCCGCCCATGTCCAGTCCACATGCGCCTGGTAGGTGTAGTCGTCGCGACTGGCAGGCTTGTCGCTGCGCCCGAAACCAACCAGATCGATGGCAACCGCCCGTAACCCCGCATCGGCGAGCACTGGGATCATCCGACGGTATAGGTAGGACCACGATGGTTCGCCGTGTAGCAACAGAATCACCTCACCGTCGCGTGGGCCCTCATCGAGGTAGTGCACACGCAGCATGCTTCCGTCGGTGGCAGCTACCTCCACGTAACGCGGTTGGAATCCGTAGTCGGGCAACGCGTTGAATCGCTCATCGGGGGTTCGCAGGATCTGCACGGTCGGCTCCTTTTCGCCGTCGTCCTCGGCTGTTGAGCGCGATGGGCCGGGCTCACAACGAGGTCAAATCCGAGGCAGCTGCGTTTTCGCAGCAGCCGTCATGTCCAGTCAGCAGTTTCACGAACATGAGGTCGACGCACCTTGTTTCAAAACGTCAACATTCGCCGCCACGTGCTGATGTGGCGAAAGGGGCCCGCGAACAGCTGACGCGGCCGGACGCCACTTCGGCCGCCTAAACCCGTTATCTCGCATGCCTGCCACGGGTTGCTCAGTCGTTGCTTCCAATCTCCCGTGCACCACACCCAGACTGTACCGCACGGTATAACGTCATCAAGAAGCTCTTCCTTGACTGGGTAGGTTTAACACCTCGCTAACAGAACCTGCACCGGGCGCCATGTTCCTTGAGCGGTTAGCGTGCCCGCGGCTTTCGCGTGGTGGCTTTACGTTCCCATTGATGCAGCTGCACCACGGCGCTGAAGAGCGTGTCCTGCAAGGGAGCGACATCGCCGCGGACCCGGGCGAGCAACATACCGCCCTGCAACGCGGCGATCACCGCGGTCGCAAGTCGGGCAGGGTCAGCCTCGGCGACCAGGCCACCGCGGTCCTGGATCCTCTGCAGCCCCCTCGCCAACGCGGCTTCCCACCGGCGAAATGCGGCATCAAGTAGCGGCGCAAAGGCTTTGTCGTTCTTCAGTTCTGAGGCCATCGTCCCTAGGGGACAAGCAAATGGACCTCCCGGCGCGCTGTGTATAGCCAGTACGCCTTCGACCCAACCATCGATTCCCTCCCACGAGTCGATGTGTTCCAACGTGGGCTGCTGGGCGAGAACCAACTCCAATTGCCTCTCGATCACCGCTGCAACCAGGTCGGCTTTGCTATCGAAGTAGTGGTACAGCTGAGACTTACCTGCACCGGCGGCGGCCAACACATCATCGAGGGTGGTCAGCCCGACACCGCGCTGATACATCAGCATGGCCGCAGCGTCGATGATTGCGGCACGGCTGCGCCTGCCCCGTTCCGTTACCGGCAGGGGGCGTGCCGTCGAGGAGCGCGCCGACACAGACACAATTCCCACTCTATATGAGTTGCGAATCAGCGCAGCGGCGCCGCCGCCACTGACCGGAGAAGTCACAAACGGGCTTCCAACCAATATCTTGTGCGCTAATCACGACTCCCGCCCGGCGTTGCCGCGTGCAGCACGGCGATCACACGGTGATCGAAATCGACGATACTGCTGACCAGTAATCCGGCGGCGATGGCGAGGTCGCCGAGTGCGGCTGCGTTGACCCGTGACCAGGGAAACCACTGCCCGACATGATGTTCGGTTTCCCAGCGCAGTATTTCGTGACACGCCGCTGTCGTCGGCGGGTCGACCTCGGCAACGACGATCCCGCCGGGCGCGAGCAGCTCAACGGCGCGCCTGAGTGTCCGGACGGGGTCTCCGCCGATGCCGATGTTGCCGTCGGTGAGCAGAATCTGTTCCCAACAGCCTTCGGCGGGCAACGGTGCGAAAAGGTCAGCGTGAATTGCGGTTCCACCACGATCACGCGTCAGATCGACGGCGGCGCGTGAGGCGTCCACGCCCAATGCAGCCCAGCCGCGCTCTCGCAGCGACGCGGTGAATCGTCCGGGGCCGCATCCGAGGTCCAGGGTTGGCCACGCCGAGCAGCGCCGCAGAACGTGCCCATCGGCGAGCCGATCGCGGTGGCTGGCGTGCGGGCCTCCGATCCAACGGGTCATGGGCAGCTCTCGCACGTGCCCGCGATCGTCGCGAGCCCAGCACACGGCGCCCGCTGCGCCTGCACGATAGATCAGATCCACGGGTTCCTGCGCGGGCATCGAACCTCCTCCCGTCTGAATCATCCCGGCTTAGTCCCAATCCATCGCCGCGTCGCCGCCATCTTGGCTGACCCAGTGGTCAGAGGGAATCGTAGTGTACCGGACAGTACACGATGAGGTTTCTTTGTTGGTTCTTGAGTCGGGGGGTAGACCTGCCGTCGAGGCCGGCGGGCTTCCCCGGCCAGGTCCATGAGCCGGCGCAGCAGGCTCAAGTCGACAGTCGGTAGCCGGACACCGTTGGTGACGACGAACCGAGGATGCAATGCACAATCCGTTGCCGTGTTGTGCCGTCATTTCACGTTGCAGCATCGGCGGTTTGGAATCACGATTCCGATAAGCAAGCGCAGCTTGAAACAGTCTGGCAGACAACATGATAACGGTTAGATTTTCACTGCGGGCAGGAGACGCCGCCGACCGTCTCGCATAATTGATCGGCGGTCCTGGGGTCGACCACTTGTCAAGCCCATCGGGCCGGCTGCGCCCGCTGATTTGAAGGCGGTCTGGTTGCCACGAGAGCACCGCTGAATGCCGAAGCGCTCACAGTGCCCGCGGGCCGGCCGAATACGAACAGCTCTGGGCGGACCGCCACACCGCCTACGAGTATCTGCCGACCAATGCTGCATTGGCGGGCACACAGGGCGCCTTGGCGCGAACCGGCCAGCATCGAGCCGTCGGAGTTGCCGCCGCGCACCAGATCACCGTGGTCCACCACGACGCCGGCGTTGAAACGGCCGCACTCGTATTGACGTTCCAGCACCGGTGGGTAGTACCGCGAGGGAGCATCTGAGCGCCCATCCGCCGGTCGGGATCCAATTTTGGATAATGAGGCCGGTCGGACGCGGCACGACTTGCACAAGCTCCGACACCGCTACGGCGCCAGCCAAGTCACGGCTGTGCGGTGTCGGCTTGCCCTGGGATCCGGCGTCGGTTGCCCCGATAAACTTGGTAGAGATTCACGATCGCCAAGAACATAACGAACAGCGGGATGAATGGTGGCTTTATCCCTAGGGGCAAAACATTCGCCGGCACTTTCGGCTGTAAATGCACGTAGGTCGCAATTCCCATGTTGACGACAAGTGCGGCTGAGGCGAGGAACACGACCGGGCCATAGACCTTCGGAATACTCCGCCTGTAGAAGGTCGGCAACAGCAAACCAAGGCCGATGGCCATCTCGCCGGGTTTACCGAGGGGGATGCTCATTCGCGGCAGGCCACTCTCGGTGATCTGCACATCAAACATGGTTCGAAACGGGTCAAAATATTTCAAGAACCCGAACATAAACATAAACACACCAAGAAATATCGAGTTGTATTTCAATAGCTTGTTCTCTTGTATTTGATTCATAGATTCCTTCCGATATATCAGATCTATCAATTCGGGTTTGGACAAGGTTGTTGCCGCCCGACTGGATTGACAGGCCAAATGTTACGGTCCAAAGCCGCCGGGAGCGGGTGATTACCGCGGTTGCTTGTGTCCCTCAGGCCCGAGCGCTGGGCGGGGTGATCGCGCCAACAGCGGGAACGTCAATCCGGGGGAACGGCTGGCCGTTTGAGCGCGACATCGAAGTCTTTCAACGCGATGTGTTGTCCGCACTGGGACATCATGCTGACTAGAAATTGGACCGACAATGCCAATTCAGATGTGTCCGGCCGTGGCGTCAAAACAGGGTCGTTCTGCCCGGCGGCTGACGGCCCGTGGAGCGGCTGCCAGAGCCCGCATAGAAGCCACATCGCTAGTACGGGAGCGTGGCGTGGCAGGAACGACCCTCGGCTCGCTCGTCAGCGAACGCGCCGACCGATCCGACTCCGCGAGCCTCGAACGCGCCCCGAACGGGCGGGGCCGAGGCCAGGGGAGTGGCGGACAACCCAAAACAATCACGGCCAATCTGGACCCCGCCCGCACGCTCGACATCGGCCGCAGGAGCCGGGTCTGCGAGGTGTCGCGGATCAGCGAATCTGCAACTGATCGGAAATGATCAGCTCGACCTGCCGCTTGCATGACTCTTTCATGCTGGACAGGTGTCCAGTTATGCTTTCATTAAGGCATCAATGTTTCTTTCCCTGGGCGGTAGGCCCTGAGCGGTACACAGACAACGAGAGGAATGCGGACATGAGTGGTGTTCCCAGCCGTCAGGCTCGATTGGCGCACGCGGCGAAGCACGCCGAACTGTGGAACGCGGGGAAGAAAGACGAATGGGTGGCATCGTGGCGCACGATCTGCCCTGGCGAGGTGCGCATGTTCGATCCGGTCGGCACGGAGGAGAAGCGCGGCTTCGAAACCGCTACATCGGAGGCGTTCGACATGTTCCAGTCCATCCTCAAGATCAAAATGATCACAGTCCAAGTGAACGGCGACGAGATGGCGTGGACCTGTGAGAATCACTTTGGCACTGAGCCGAACGTTGAAATGGCTTATAGCATCGAAACATTCGCGTGGGACGGCGACGGAAATCTGCTGATCAAGACCTACTATCCGATGCCTGAGACCGTCGGCTCCGACAGCGACCCCTACGCTCACCTTCTCGAGGGTCGGGAGTAGCCCTGCGGCGGCGGTGCAGTCCACCAGTTCCGCATACGTCCTCGCGACCGCGATCCGACGGCCGCCAAGTAAATTGCGAAAACCGCCAGACGCAATGAGACCGGACATCGATTATCGACGAGCGAAATCCATTGGGCTACCACGCAATGGCTTACCTGACATAATGTCGCTTATCGGCAAAAGCCCATGCTGCGTGCTTTAGACGAGAGTGCTCGCACACGTTGGCGGTTGGCCCATCTGCGCAGTTCTCGGCGCTGTTCCGACGCCTACAGTTCCGAACGAGACGCTGCGGTAGTTGTGCAGACGCCTAGGCCGGCCGATCTTTCAATCCACTAGTGAATGATTCGGGTGTTAGGTGAAGTCTTGAGCGAGCCCCGACCACCCGGCGGCGCAGCCGGCAGCCCACCGCCCGCCTCAACCTGCCGCCGGGCCGCGTGCAATACGTCACTGTGACGAATTGTATTCGTGCGGCGGTCTTCTGAAGCTCCGGGTCGGGTTCTCGATTATCAAGCACCGCGGCCGCAGATCCAGCAGCACGTACGAAACCGTCGTGACTGCCTGGGTGCCGCGGATGACGCGCCTGGCGGACGGTGAGAAATCGGTCCTTGTCGCCGACATCGCCTGACCCGCGGCTTATCCCCTACACGGCATTCGCTGTCGAATACGCGTCCTTTTCGGAACCAGTTAGCGGCAGTGCGAGAACACCTGGGAGCGCTCGCTTAGCGTGCGGCGCCATACGGTGCGCTGTCGAAGCGAGCACGTGCAGCATGGATATCAGAATAACGGGTATCGGCCCAATCGATGAGGCTCGCCATCGGCTCCAGCAGGGATTGGCCCAACGGGGAAAGGCGATATTCAACGCTCGGCGGCTTGGTTGGAAAGACATGGCGCCACCTTGCTCAAGCCATTCGATGATCCGGGAAGGCGACGAAGGCGACGCGGCGGGCCATACCACTGATTTTTCTAGACGTGGATGATGGTGACGCCGGCGGCGTCGGCGAGCGTGTCAAAGTCATCGTCTTGGGTGACCACTGGCAGGCCTTGGGAAGTCGCGATTGCGGCGATCCACAAATCGTTGATGCGGATCCGGCGGCCAGTTTCGGCGAGGTGGATCCGCAGGCGTGCCCATGTCCGTGCGGCGTCTTCGTCGACGGGCAGCGCGGTCATGTCGGCTACGGCGTCTAGCGTCGCGAGCCGTTGTGCTCGAATGTTAGCGGTGGCGGCGGCGAGCACGCCGGCGTTGAGCTCCGCCAGGGTGATCACCGTGGTGGCGACTTCGTCTGGAATGCGGGTTTGGTCGAGTTGGCGGCCGCTTTCATGAGCGATGAATACTGATGTGTCGACGACACCGGCGGTCATCGGATCGGGCCGAGGTCTTCAGTGGTGTCGCCGGCCAGTGCGCTGAGGTCCTCGCGCAGGCCGGGATCGGCTTGTGCTCGGCGTAGTCGCTGCGTGAGTTCGTCGCGGTGCAGCCATCTGCGTCGTGCTGGTTGTGGTGCGATGAGTACGGCGACGGGTTTGCCGTTGACGGTGACGGTGATGTCTTCGCCGGCTTGGACGCGGCGTAGCAGGCCGGCGGTGTTGTTTCGGAGTTCACGGGACGCCACCTCAGCCATGCTACGAGCGTAGCGCAATCGTAGCCCACTTCGCCGATCGTCCTGCGGTAGTCGGGTGGCTGTCCCTCGACGAGGTCGATGCGTGCCAGTGGCATGGTTGGACTCCTTCACGGGGGCTCAGGGGACTCGACCGATCGAGATCGTCGAGTGCGAGCTTAGCCTCTGGTCAATGGGGTTTTCGGGACGACCGAGCACACGTGGAGTCCCGCCGCTCACCCTGCGTGACCGGACCGGGCCTCGTCGGCGCGGTTCAACCCCGCGAGCCCGATGAGGTCTTCGTGCAATTCGAACCAGACGGTGTGATAGCTGTCCACGAGCGGACGCGACACGAACGAGTAGTCGCCCGCGACCACCGCCTCGGCGGCGCGGTCCAACCGCCGTCGGTAATGGCCGAGTCGGGGGGCCAGGCCGGCGATCTGGTCGACCAACGGCACGACGGCCTGATGCACTGCCAGAAGACGCTCGATCACGCGGCGGTCGTACTCCGCGTCGGAATGGTCGTTGGGCTCATCGGCTCCGCGGGTCTGCCAGTCGGTGATGACCGCCTTGAGCTCCCGATTGTGTTCACGGAACTTCCCGTAGACGCCCGCCACCGCCCCTTGGTCGGCGCTGCGCCGCTCGGTGGTCACAAGCTCGGTGCACCGCTCGCGCCCGGACGGCGTGATCCGGTATCCCATCGGCGTCATCTTGACCAGACCACGCCCGGTGAAGCCGTCCAACGCCTCCCGCACCGCCGTGGCGTCGGCGCCGACACAGCCCGCGATCGTCTCGGCGGAGACGCCACCCTTCATCGCCACGATGCGCAGCAGGGTCAATTCGTCGCTCACCGGCGAACACCGCAAAGCGGGACGGGACGGTCGGAATACACCGAATCATGAATCATCAAACTCGAAGTCCTGGTGGGAGTGAGGTGCGGCCCGCTGGTGACTACAGATCATAAGGAGGACCGGCAGCGGATGCTCCGCCGTCACGGCCGAAGCGCCGGCGGCGAGCGCCTGATAGACGGTCGATGGTTCCCGGTGGTCAACCCGTGGAAGGCCCGCGGGTGCTCCTTCGGACGCCGGCAGCACCTCGACGGGACTCGCCCGGCGCGCCCAGACCAGCAACGTGGCCATGTCCGGATCGGCGGTCTCCGACGGACTCGTCAGCGGCAACAGGCCGGCGTAGACCTTGCCGGTGCCGCCGTCGACCGTGACCTCGGTGCCGGCCAACCCGCGCAGGCTGCCCTGGCCGCACCCGACGACGCACGGAGTCTGCAACTCCCGGCTGACGACCGCCGCGTGCGACGTCGAGCCACCCTGCTCGGTCACCACCGCGCGGGCCGCGATCATGCCGCCCACATCCTGCGGGCTGGTGGTCTCGCGGGCCAGCACTACGTGCTCGCCGGCGTCGGCGGCGTCGGCGGCCGAATCACTGTCGGCGACAACGCGTCCCGCTCCAACGCCCGGACATGCGGGCAGCCCCGACGCGACAACGGTGGCCCGCTGAAGCGCCGCCGGCTCGATGACGGGAGTGAGCAACACATCGAGCTGGGCGGGTGTGACGCGGCCCAACGCCTCGTCGATGCTGATGCGACCCTCGCGCTGCAGGGCGACGGCAATGGCGACCGCGGCCCTGGCCGACCTTTTCGCGGACCTCGTCTGCAGCAGGTACAGCCGTCCGCCCTCGACCGTGAACTCGATGTCCTGGGCGTCGCCGGCCTCGGCTTCCAACCAGGACGCCGCCTCCAGGAGCTGTCGGTGAATGTCGGGGTGCTGGTGGGCCAGCGCACGCAGCGGCAGCGGATCGCATCTGCCGCCGACCACGTCTTCCCCCTGTCCACCCGGCAGCCACTCTCCGAAAGGACTCGCTTCCCCCGTGAGGGGATTTCGGCTGAACAGGACCCCGGTGCCCGACCGGTCGTCCAGGTTCCCGAACACCATGGCCTGCACGGTCACAGCGGTGCCGGCCATCTTGCCCTCGAGATGATGGTGGCGACGATAGGAAACCGCGCGCTCGGAGTTCCAGGAGTCGAACACGGCCTGCACCGCGGCCTGCAACTGGGTGTGCGGGTCGGCCGGAATGCAGCCTTCGGCGGGACCGACCACCTGGCGGAAGAGTTCCCGGAAGCGCGCGTGGGCGTCGCGCGCGAACGCGGCGCCGCACCGTTCCGCGAGAATGTGCTCCACGTCGTCGTTGATGCCAAGATTGAGCACGGTATCCATCATCCCGGGCATGCTTGCCGGCGCGCCGCTGCGCACCGAGACCAGTAGCGGCACGGGTCCGCTGCCGAAGGTGTGGCGCGACTCGGCCTCGAGCCAGGTCAAGGCGTCGCGAACTTGCGGCCACAGCCGGTCCATGAGCTGCTCTGGCGCCTCCAGATACTGCCGGCACGCGTCGACGGTGACGGTGAACGCCGGCGGTGTCGGCAGTCCGGCCGCGCGGATCTTGGACAGTCCGTGGGCTTTGCCGCCGACCAGCATCCGCGGATAGACGCGGCTGCCGTCGAGGCGGACGACGAGCCGTCCGTCGAGAGCCTCCATCACGCCTCCATTTCGCTTCCCACAGTGTGCCCGGCAACTCGTGGGGGCCCGCCAGAGGGTTAGCGCATCTACGCTGGCGGGGCGGCGTACCCGGCGCTCGAAACGAAGGGAATGGCGTGATACCACCGCACAACGATTCCGTCTGGCCCGACGACACCCGTCGCGCGGCGGTGGCGCTCGGCCTGGCCGCGGCAAGCAACAGCGACATGGAGTTTCACGACCTCGTGAACGCAATCAACGACGCGCTGAGCAGCGGACGGCCTCTCCAGTTCGTGCTGGAGGTGATCCGGCTCGCCGCCGGGCTGGGCGTGCAGTTCGGCGACGCCGAAAGCGCCGCCGCGTACCGGCAGCTGGCGGCGCAATGCCAAGCGGCCGAGGACGATATGCGGTCACGCGATCACTGGAGAAGCGACGGCGACCCGGCCCGCGAAAACTAGCGAAGACTAGCGAAGACTAGCGAAGACTAGCGAAGACTACTCCTTGGCCGCGTGTTCGCGTTCCTCGTTGACTTTCGCCGCGGCACGGGCCTGCTGCGCCTCGACGCGCTTCTTGCCCTCGTCCTGCTGCGCCTCGCCCTTGTCCTGTTGCGCCTGGCCCTCGGCGACCACGTCGTCGCGGCCAAACGCTCTGCCGACCAGCACCTTGGTCCTGCCCACAGCCACCTCGATGACTCCGAGCACCGTCAGAATCGGGCCGCTCACATAATTCGGCATCTCGCCTGTCCTCCCTGCATCGATCGACTCACCTCACGCGTGTCTTTCTGCCCTGACCGAATGGCGCTGCGGTGAATGCGATCGGACTGCGCGGAAAAGCCGTCGAAAATCATTGCCGACCTGTCCGCGTGTGTCGCGGATCGGCGCGCGGACGCGTGACACGATTGACACATGTTGTTCGAGCTCAGCAGATCGCTTGTGATACTGAGGAATAGAGCGCGAGGACTCCGTCGCCGGATGTCGGGCGGCAAGAGCAACCCGACGCCGGGCTGAGGGTGGTCAGGCGCGGGCCCGGCGCGCCAATCGTGCCGGCTCCATGATGATCAGCGTCTTGCCTTCCTGCCTGATCCAGCCGCGTTCGGTGAAATCGGCGAGCGCCTTGTTGACCGTTTCGCGAGAGGACCCGACTAGTTGGGCCACCTCCTTTTGGGTCAGCCGGTGGTCGACGTGGAGCGAGCCGGCATTGCTGGTGCCGAATCGCATTGCCAGATCCAGTAACTGCTTGGCCACCCGGCCGGGGACATCGGTGAAGATCAGATCGCACAGCGCGTTGTTGGTGCGTCGCAGCCGACGCGCCAGCACCCGCAGCAGCTGTTCGGCGATCTCGGGGTATTCGCCGATCCACTTCTGCAGGGCCGCGCGGCCCATGGTTCTCGCCTGCATCTCGGTCAGGGTGGCGACGGTCGAGGTCCGGGGCCCGGGGTCGAACAGGGCAAGCTCGCCGAACATGTCGCCGGGTCCCAGCACCGCGATCATGTTCTCGCGCCCGTCGGGGGTCTTGTGGAAGACCTTCACGCTGCCCGAGGTGATGATGTACAGGTCGTCGCCCGGTTCACCCTCCACGAACACGATTTCTCGGGGCCGGAACGCCACGCGATCCAGGTGATGGGTCAGCGCGGCGGCGGCCTCGTCGGAGACACCTTGAAAGATACCGGCTCGCGCCCAAACGTCAGTCACGCGTTACCTTTCCACGTGTCGGTCGAAATAACCCGCCTGCCTACACTTGACGCTGCGCGCGCGGCGGGCAGTCACCGCTTTACAGCCTACCCGCGGTGTGTAACGCAATCGTTCCAGGCCCGGCGGATTTTCGCCAGCGGTGGCCCGCTCTCACGCCATCGTGCTCGACCTCAGGCGATCGTGTAGTCGTCGAGCGGGAAGGTCGATGCCTCCCGCACCGCATTGCGTGTGGAGGTCGGCCGCAGTAGCGCGGCCTCGCCGCTGGGGTTGAAGTAGTACGACCGTGACGTCGCGCAATCGCCCCAACGGAAGACAGAGTCCCCCAACGACCGGGTCATCCGATCGAGAAACCGGGCATTCGCCTGTTCGGTTACCTCGAAAGTGGTTGCGCCCCTGCGCTTGTACTCGCCGAGCAGCCGGTCCATGTGCCGCATCTGATACTCGATGGTGTTGAAGAACGACAGTCCCGAGAAGCCGTACGGGCTGACCAGGTTCAGGTAGTTGGGGAACCAGGGAATCGTTATTCCCTGGTAGGCCTGAAATCTGTTCTCGCGCCACCACTTCCCCAGGTTTCGACCCTGGCGGCCGATCACCTCGACGACCGGGAAATTGGCGTCCCACAAGTCGAAACCCGTTGCCAGGACGAGGACGTCGACGACGTCCTTCTCACCGTTGGCGGTGACGACGCCGTCCGGATCGATCCGCTCGATCGGATCCGTCCGCAGGTGCACGTGCGGCTTGTCGAAGGCCGGATAGTAGTGGTTGGACCAGGTTGGGCGTTTGCAGCCGAAGTCGTAGTCCGGCGTCAGTTTGCGGCGTACTTCGGCGTCGCGGACCGTCACGAACCGGCTGACCGCGGCCACGTCACCGCCGTCGACGCCCAGACGGCGGAACTGCCGATAACGCAGCGCGCTCAACGTGATCAGCTCGAAGAAGGTGTCGGTCACCCAGCGGAAGAGGCGCTGCGACAACGGCAGTCGCGAAAACAATTGCTGTATCGCGGCGGGAAAGGGAAAGTCGATTTTGGGAACCGTGTGGATCGCGGTGCGCTGGTACACGGTGAGCTCGGCGGCCTGTCTGGCGAGTTCCGGGACGAGTTGCACCGCGCTGGCGCCGGTCCCGATCACCCCGACCCGCCGCCCCGCGAAGCGGCAACCCTCGTCCCACGCGGCGGTGTGGAAAACCTTCCCGCCGAAGCTCTCGATTCCGGGGAGGTTCGGGACCCGCGGCTGGGACAAAAAGCCGGTAGCGGTGACGAGGATGCTGGTCTGCAGCCTCCGGCCGTCGACCAACGCCACCTGCCAGAGGTGGGCGTCCTCGTCCCATCGGGCGCCTTCGACTGTCTGGTTGAACCGCATGTGGCGGCGCACGTCGTACTTGTCGGCGACCTGCTCGGCGTAGCGTTTGAGCTCGGCCCCCGGCGCGAACAATCGCGACCAGCGCGGGTTGGGTTCGAACCAGTACGAGTAGGTGGTGGCCGGGACGTCGCAGGCGACGCCCGGATAGCGGTTCACGTGCCAGGTGCCGCCCAGGTCGGACTCGCGGTCAAGGATCACGAAATTCTCGTACCCGAGGCGCTTGAGCTGGATCGCTGCGCCGATGCCCCCGAAGCCGGCGCCCACGACGACCGCCTCGAAAAATTCCGTGTCCACATTTGGCTCCGTGTTCACAAGCGACCCGGTCTTCCTGTGGTGCGACTCTAGCCGTGGTCACCACCGCCATCCACCTCCCCGATGACGGCCCCTCCCCGGGGAGCCGTCAGGGGCCACGCTCGTATCGCATTCCGTCACGGTGACGTTTTCACAGCAAATTTCAAGCCTCCGGGCGGTAACCTCATTTCGTGAGTGCAAAGAAAGACGCGGCGTAACGACCGTCGTTCTGATGTAGGACGTTCCCTCGCCGAGTCCGCGATGCTGTATTCAGCTGCGATTCTTCTCACCGCCGGGGCCCTGGTGGTCAGCGGGGCCACCGCTCGCGCCGACTCGCAGTCCCCGGCCCCCAGGCCGCCGTGGGATGCACCCAAATGCCTCACCTTCGACGGCCAGCCGCCGCGCCTGAACTACCTGCCGTGTGGCTGGACAACCGATGGCAAGCGGTGGACTCCGCCGCCGTCCCCACCCGACTCGTGAAGCAACGAACCGCGTGGTGGACACCTTGATCGGCACGGGCCGACCGGAACGCTGAGTTGATGGGTCCGCGCGTCACGGGCATTATTGGCGTGCCATCGCGAACAGGTGACATCTAATAGCGCAGGATCACGCGGAGTTCTGAACGCATGAGCACCCTCGGCGAAAGCCAGCCGGGCACATTCCATCTGCCGCGGCTTCAGTACTCCGGCCTGCCGATGGCCGCGGACCGAGGCCTCGGGTGGAAAACGTTACGGGACGCCGGGCCGGTGGTGTTTATGAACGGCCATTACTATCTGACGCGCCGCGAAGACGTGCTGTCGGCGCTACGCAGCCCCAACCTCTTCTCGGCACATCTGGCGCTGCAGACGCCCGGCAACCCGGTGCCCGTGGTTCCTCTCGCGTTCGACCCTCCCGAGCACACCCGCTACCGGCGAATTTTGGAGCCGCACTTCAGCCCGCAGGCCGTGAGCACGTGGCGACCCGCACTGGAGCGCAACGCCGCGGACATGATCGCGGCCCTTGCCGGCCGAAATGCATGCGAGGCGATGGCAGATCTCGCGCGCCTCTACCCGTTTCAGGCGTTCATGGACCTCTACGGATTGCCGATGCAGGACCGCGATCGCGTGATCGCCTGGAAGGACGACGTCGTGGCAGGCCGGTCCGAACTCGGCCAGGGGTACGCGATGTTGGCGTACCTGAGCGACGCCATCCACGAACGCCGGCGACACCTGGGCTCGGACCTGTTGTCGCAACTGATCGTCGGGAGTGGCGATCACGGCGCTCTGAGCGACCTCGAGCTGCTCGGCAGCATCCTCCTGCAGATCCTGGCCGATTTGGACGTGGTGGCGGCGGCGATCGGCTTCTCGCTCTTCGAATTGGCGCGCAGACCGCAATTGCGCGAACAGCTTCGCGAGCAGCCGGCGCAGACCAGGCTTTTCGTCGAGGAGATCGTGCGCCTCGAGCCGTCGGCACCCGTGCTTGCCCGGGTGACCACCGACTTCGTCAGCGTGGGGGGCATGACACTTCCACCAGGCACGCCGGTGCGGTTGTGCATCGCCGCGATAAACCGCGACGGCAGCGATGCGATGTCGACCGACGACCTGGTGATGGACGGAAAGGTGCACCGACACTGGGGCTTCGGCGGCGGTCCGCACCGCTGCCTGGGTTCCCACCTGGCGCGTATCGAACTCGCCGTGATCGTCGACGAGTGGCTCAAGCAGATCCCCGACTTCGAGACGGCACCGGGCTATACCCCGGAGATCGAGTTTCCGTCGATGGCTTTCGCACTCACTTCGCTGCCGCTGAGGTGGGGCCGCGCGTAACGGAGCTAACCGCGTGGCGATAACCGCGCGGGCCCATCGATCATGGTTGATCGGGCCTTGCCGGTCGCCGGAGACATAGCCCCGGCAGCCGGCGGCAATCACTGTCGACTCCGAATGCGCAGGGCGGCCACTCCGCGCCCCGGAATTTTGAGGATATTCACAGCTCGCCGCGCTTGCCACCGAAGTATGGCCTTGTAAAGTCCTGCCACTGTGGGCCTTCGGAGCGATGGCGCGACTCGACGACGGCGGCTGGTCGTCGCGGTGTTTGCGGCCCTCAGCGTCTTCGTCGCCCTGATCGCAGGGTCCTCATTGCGTCCTCAACTGGCCGCGAGCGCACTGCCCGAGCCGGCCGTGTGGACTCACCAGATCGCCGGAGCACCCACGCATCTCAGCCCGGTACAGCCCGATGCCATGAGCCATCTCAGTGGTCGCATCTCAGCGGGCTCCACGCCACTGGACAAGAAGCCCTTCCACAGCATGTGGATGACGCGGGGTCGTCCGACGAGTTGGGAGTGGTTGTCGCCAACCGCGGACTGGTCGGTGTTGCCGATGTCGTTTGCCCCGTCTCGATGTGAACCCGGCGGTACCCATTCGGCCGCTGCCGTGCCCGCCGTCGGCAACCTGTTGGCCGAGTTCTGCCTTCTTCGCTGCTGATCGGTCATCAACTCGCACAACAGACTTCGATCGCGTACGCGCCGTCGGCGCCCGGCCGCAGGTCGAACGATGTCCGCTTGATGCTGCCTAGCGGTTCGCAGCCCTAACCGGCCGAGCCACGGTTTCACATAACACGACGCCCTCGGGTGTCGTTGTCTCCTGCCTACCCCGAGATCCTTCGAGGAACACCCATGGGTGCATGCACGACTTTCACCGTCCGACCGTCGCGCGCCAACGCCAACAGGGTCAGCGCATGACTTCCGGTGCGCAAAAAGCCAATTACGGTCGCCTCGACTCGAATCGCCCCCTCGGCGAAATCGAGACCACCACATTCCATTTGCCGCGACTGGAGCATTCGACGTTGCCGATGGCCGCTGATCGCGGCGCGGGATGGAAGACGTTGCGCGACGCCGGGCCGGTGGTGTTCATGAACGGCGCCTATTACCTGACTCGCCGCGAGGACGTGCTCGCGGCACTGCGCAGTCCCAACCTCTTCTCAGCGCACTTGGCGTTGCAGCCCCCCGGCAGTCCCGTTCCGGTGCTACCCTCGGCCTTCGACCCGCCCGAGCACACGCACTACCGCAAGATCCTGCAACCGTACTTCAGCCCGCAGGCCTTGGCGGCGTGGCGACCTGTGCTGGAGCGCCATGCCGTCGACATGATCGCCGCTCTCGCCGATCTGGGTGAGTGTGAGGTGATGGCAGACTTCGCCCGCCTCTACCCGTTTCAGGCGTTCATGGACATGTACGGACTGCCGAGGGAAGACCGGGATCGCGTGATCGCCTGGAAGGACGCCGCGGTGGCCGGCAAACCCGAAGGGAACGAGCTGCTGACGTATTTCGCCGACGCGATCCAACAGCGCCGCCAGACTCCGGGTTCCGACCTGTTGTCCCAAGTGATGACCGGTCCGGGCGACCTCAGCGACATCGAGCTTCTGGGCATGAGCCACCTCTTGATTCTGTCCGGCCTGGACACCGTCGCCGCCGCCATCGGCTTCTCGCTCCTCGAACTGGCACGCAGACCGCAACTGCGCAAACAGCTGCGGGCTGAACCGGAGCAGACCAGGGTTTTCATCGAGGAGATCGTCCGGCTCGAGCCTTCGGCGCCCTTGGCAGCCCGGGTGACCACCGACTTCGTCGACGTGGGCGGCATGACACTGCCCCCGGGTACCCCCGTGCGGTTGTGCACTGCCGCGATCAACCGCGACGGCACCGACGAGATCTCCACCGACGACCTGATGATGGACGCAAAGGTGCACCGCCACTGGGGATTCGGAGGTGGACCGCATCGCTGCATCGGGTCTCACCTGGCGCGCATCCAACTGGCCATCGTCGTCGATGAGTGGCTCAGACAGATCCCCGACTTCGAATTGCCGGAAGACTACTCGCCCTGCATCAACTATCCGTCGAAAACTTTCGCGCTCACATCGCTGCCGTTGACATGGGCCTGACCGGACATCGCGATCGCGATGACCGCGTCGGACTTGCCGAACGTCCCTCGTCTCAAGCGGCCTCCGACGCGGGAGCCGCCACGACAGTCACCTCGGAGTGCACGTTGTCGCAGGACGCACATCGCACTTCGTACTCGAGCTTGTTCTGACCGCGGTCCAAGAACCGGTACTCGGCCCACGCCGCGCACCGCGGGCACCGTGCGCGACCACGCTCCACCGCCATCAAATCCGTGTCCCTTCACCCAAGTTCAACGCAGAGATACCCATTCTGGATGCGGTCCAATCGTCGCCGGTGGACCATTGCCCTACCCCAGGAAGTCGTACGGCGCCTCGTGGCGCCGCTCAGTCCGCATGGTGAAGTGGCGGGTGGCTTGGCCCGTGGTCTTTGCTTGGTACATCGCGAAGTCGGCGTCGTGCAGGATGTCGGTGGCATCGCGCTGCTCGTCCGGCCCGACCGCGACCACCCCGATGCTGGCGCCGATGCGGGCGTGGTGGGTGATGCTGTCACTTTCGCTGGCGATGACGATCGGTTCGCGCAGGGACGCGTGCAACCGTCTGGCGATGTGGTCGACCTCGGCGCGTTCGATCGGGGCGGCCAGCAGCGCGACGAATTCGTCGCCGCCGACGCGCCCGACGAAATCGTTGGGCCGCAGGGCTTTGCGGAGACGCTGCGCAGCGACCTGCAGGACGGTGTCGCCGGCGTGGTGTCCGAGCGCGTCGTTGATGCTCTTGAACTTGTCGAGGTCGATGAACAACACCGCCCCCAAGCGGTGGTCGTCGGCTTCGATCGCCTCGGTGACCAGCGTGAGGATGTGGCCGCGATTGGGCAGCCCGGTGACGAGGTCGTGGTTGGCCTGATGGGCGAACCGCTGGCGTGCGTTGTGGTGTTCGGTGATGTCGGTGAACGACACCAGCACCGGCGAATTGGCGCGGTCACCGGGATCCAGCGGCGCCCAGTTCACCGACAGCCAGATGCGCAGCCCGTCCCCGAGCCTGTCCACCCCGTAGATGCACCCCCGCCTGGGGCTACTCGTCAGCGTCTGCAGCACTGGACGCTGATCCGGACTGAGCAGCTCGCCGTCACTGTCGTAGACCGGCATCGACGCCACCTTCGCGAACTCGACAACATCGACTCCCGTCGTCGGCACGTTGAGGATCCGCAGGGCCGCCGGGTTCACGAATTCGACGGCGCCGTCCGCGGCGATAACCACGACGCCCTCCTCCAAACACGTCACGACGGTTTGGAAGTGCTGTTCGGCACGTCGCAGCGCGGTCTGGTCGGCGCACAGCACCACGTAGCCGTCGTCCATCCGGGACACCGATACCCGGACAGCGAGGGCCGAGCCGTCGGCGGCCTGATGAGTGGTGTGCACGACTCCCCCGCCGACGACGATCTGCGCCAGATCCACTTCCGCGCCAACCGCTTCGTTGACGGGCAAGCCGAGCGCTTGCGCGGCGGACCGGCGGTAGATTCCCTCCGCCGCCGGATTCCAACTGGTGACTTTGCCGTCCGGCGTCGTCGCGATGATGGCGTCACTGACGTGGGCGACCAGGGCCGCCTCGAATCGTAGATCCGCCTCGACGGCCTTCTGCGCGCTCAGATCCCGAAAGATGACCTGGTGAGCCGGCTTGCCCTGCCAACAGATCCGGGCCGCCACCGCCTCCACGGCTTGAGTCGTTCCGTCCAACCGGACGATGACCAACTCGGCCGGCGGTGTCGTGTCACCCTCGTGATGGCGAGCGTCGATTCCAGCCTGCACCGCGTCGACGAAGTCCGGGTGCACGAAGTCGATGATCGGGCGCCCCAGAAGCTGGTCGGCGGACTGGGCCCCCACCTTCCGCACCAGGGTGTCGTTGACGTAGACGTGGCGCCCGTCCGCGTGGACGCAAATCGCGACCGGACTGTGGTCGACCAACCACCGGTACCGCTGTTCGACCTCGTCCACCCGCGGCTCTTCACCGGCCGCCGCGGGACCGGCCTGGCGATCCGCGACCGGCTCCTCCCCGAATTGCTCCTCCACGCGCCCATCAGCCTAACCGTCGGTGACACGCTCGTTTGCTGCTCAGTTGATCACAACAATTATCAGCGTGGCAAACATGCGCTCGTCAAGGTAGCTTGACGCAGCCGCAAGGGCGACGACCCACGCTGAGGTGCCGACCAGCAACACGTCCCCCGCCATCCGCCCGGCGAAAAGCGGCGCGCAAACCCACGGCAGCCGCGTTCGCCGGACACTGTGAAATGTGACGTTCGGCGGCGCGCAGCGCACCTCGATGTTGCGCCTCTTACAATCGGCAGGCGCCGCTTCGCAACCGGCGACCAGCTAACAGCCCAAGGAGAACTGCCGGCATGAGCACGGGGTCCCCATCGACACGTGACCGCGACGCGCGACCCGGTGCGGCGCGGTTGCGATGCCGTCCGTGGGGATGAGCCGGCTGAGTGACGCGCTCATCGCCGTGGACATCGAGGGCAACGTCACGGCCTGGAGTCACGGCGCGCGCATACTGTACGGCCAGGTGGCCGAACACGTGCTCGGCCGCCCGCTCAGCGCCGCCGTGGGCGCCCCGGTGGACCTCGCGGCCATCGTGGCTTCGGGCGCCGGTTCGGGCGAGACACACTTCTCGGCCGACGGCGCACCACTGCCCGTCCGGATCTCGGCCATGCGGATCGACGGCGGCTACGCGGTGGTCAGCGTCGCCGACGGCACCGACGAGCAAGCCCAACAGCGTTTTCGGGCACTCCTCAATTCCCTCGAGGTCGGCATCATCGTCGTCGGCGCCGACGACGGCATCGAGTTCAGCAACCGCGCCGCCGGGCAGATCATGGGCATCAGCCCCGCACAGCTGATCGACATTCGGCGCGGCGAGCACGCCATCGACCTGCCCTTGTATGACAAGAACGACAACGTCATCGGGCACGGCGCTCATCCGCTGACCCAGATCCGCAACTCCGGCAAGGACTTCGGCGGCGACGTCGTCGGCTTCGACACGGTAGGCGAAAAGCGGGTCTGGGTAAGGGGATACAGCCACCTGCTGAACCCGGACAACCCGCGCCATTCGGCGGTTCTGTTCAGTTTCGTCGACGTCACCGACTACTTCGACGCGGAACGGCGACTGCAGCGCGAGGCCATCTACGACAGCCTGACGGGGTTGCACAACCGGGGCTACGCGCTGCGGCGGGCCGCCGAATCGTTGACGGAGAGCTCCCAACCCGATCTGGCCGCGGTGCTCTTCATCGACCTGGACAACCTCAAGCTGATCAATGACAGCTACGGGCACCTCATCGGCGACGAGGCGCTGCAGACGTTGGCCCGCCGGCTCCAGGATGCGGCCAGGCCGACTGACGTGGTGGCGCGCGTCGGCGGCGACGAATTCCTGGCGCTCCTGCTCGCGCCGATCAACAGCGAATGGATCGACGTGCTGGCCAACCGCTTCCACACGGCACTCGAACAGCCCGTCGACATCGGGGCGGCAACCATCAAGTTCTCCGCCAGCATCGGGATCACGACTCGCGAACCCGACGACCCGCGCACATTGCCGGAGTTGTTGCGCGATGCCGACGCGGCGATGTACCGGGCCAAGGCAAGCGGGCCGGGCAACACGGTTTACCACCGGTAGACCGGCCGCCGATAGTCACCACGCGAGCACGCTCAGGGAGGGCTCGCCCGGGCCGTCGTCGTCGCCGTCGTCATCCTCGTCGTCGTCATCGTCGAGGTTGTGCCCCGGCAAAGCGTGCCGATCGGCGTCGTCGCGCGGGGACGTGACGGCATCGGGAACCGAATGCAGGTGGCGACCCGGGGCATCACGAGTGGTCGGGTCAGCGGCGGCGCCCGCCTCAGGCGGATCAGATCCGTTCATCGCGACTCCTCGAGGGCCGGTAATTTGGTGGCCTCAGTCTGTCGGGGGGCAGCCGACGACGCCCGCGTAGTCCACTACTCGTTTTTCCGCCGCAGCCGTCGTCGCGGGCGCTCGACGGCAAGCCGTGTTTGGGGCGGCTTCGCGGAGATACGGCGCGCTGATGCGTTGTGAGCGTGGCCCTTTGACTTCGCGTTCGGTTGTGATGTGGCCGGCGCCTGGATGGACAGCGACTCGGGCACGGCATCTGTTAAATCGCGTGATGCGGAACTATCCTGGTCCATTCCCCGTATCTGCTGACTTTGAATCCTCTTATTCACTTATCCGCGGATTGGGCATCCGGGTAGAGTCGGGTCCGCGGACCGCGTTCGGCCACGCGGTGTTCGCATCGGGTTGGCGGTGACGGAGACGGTTGGGGATTCCGTTCGAATGGACATGCGGTGAAGCCCGGGGGGCAACGGCGTTCGACGCGGTGGTTGCGGCGATGACGGCGCCGATCTGGATGGCGCTCCCACCGGAGGTGCATTCCGCGCTGCTGTCCAGCGGGCCGGGGCCGGGCCCGCTGCTCGCGGCGGCCGGCGCCTGGGACTCGTTGAGCGCCGAGTATGTGTCGATAGCCGACGAGCTCGCCGCGCTGCTGGGTGCGGTGCACGCCGGAGCGTGGGAAGGACCCTCAGCCGCTCAATACCTCGGCGCGCATGCGCCTTACATCGCCTGGCTGCTGCAGGCGGGGGTGGACAGCGCCGCGATGGCCGCGCGACTTGAGGCGGCGGCATCCGCATTCGCAGGGGCGCTGGCCGCCATGCCCACGACGGCGCAACTGGCCGCCAACCACGCAGTGCACGCCGTTTTGGTGGCGACGAACTTCTTCGGCATCAACACCATCCCGATCGCCCTCAACGAGGCGGATTACGCACGGATGTGGGTCCAGGCCGCCGAGACCATGACCGCTTATCAGGCGGCGTCCACTGCTGCGATTACCGGCGCCCCGCAGAGCACGGCGGCACCCCAGATCATGAAGACGAGCACGAGCAACATGGGCTCCGGGATGGGCGGCATGGGCAACATGCCGTTCATGATGGGCACCGCACTCCCGAGCGACCTCGACCAGTGGCTGCAGGCGATCTTCCCGTTCAACCCTTTCTCGTCCTTTCCGCCGCCGCTGCACCCCAGCTTTTCGATGTTCGTTCCGCGGGTCGAGACAATGATCTCGGCGTATTCGAACAGTCCACCGCAGCTGATCGAAGCCCTGGTGATGCTCGGCACCCAGTTCGTCGTTCACCGGACGCTGGTGTTGATCAACCTGCTTTACAACTTCCCGCAGCTGCTGACCTTGCCCCTGCCCGAGTTGGCCTACGCCGTCCAGCCGGTGGCCGAGTTGACGGTGATCCCCGCAGTCGCGGCGCCGGCGATCGCACCGGCGGCAACCGGTGGCTTCGCCGGACTGGCGGGACTGGCCGGCGTGGCAGCGCCGGTGCCGGTTCCCGCAGCGGCGGCGCCGATACCCGCGGCCGCCGCGCCCGGCGCACCGGCGGCGACGGCGGCCACCGCCGCCGGCGCCTCGCCCGTGGCCCCGCCGTCGTTGGCGGCGCACGCCCCCACTGCTGTTCCCCCGACTGGCGCCCCGCCACCGACGCCGGTGGGGGGCGCGCAAGGAGCGACGAGCACGCAGGCCGTCGTCAGCCCCTATCTGGTCGGCATCGCTGCGGCCGGGTCGAGTTCGCCCATCCGTGGCGGCACCGACCGGCGCCCATCGAAACCCGCCGCGCAACCGGCGGTCACGACGGCAGCGGCCACGGCGCAGGCACCGACGCGGCGGCGACGGGTGCTCCCCAGGCGGATCGACAGGGGCTACCGCTACGAGTTCTTGGACTCAGATGCCGCGTCCGATTCCGCGGATGCCATGCCGCCGGACGCCACCGACGATCCTGCGCCCTCGTCGCCGGCCTCCGACCGAGGGACGGGAGCACTGGGCTTCCCCGGCATCGCCCGCGCGGGCGGTGCCGCGGGGGCGGCTGGGTTGGCGTCGCTCGCCGGCGACGCTTTCGGTGGTGGCCCGACCGTTCCCATGGTGCCCGGGAGCTGGCAATCGGGATCCGGCGACGCGGAACGGTGATGCTGGGTGGCCGACGTGATTTGGCTCATTTCGGGTCCGGCGCGGCCGTTTACGCAGGGAAGCCGGAGTCTGGGTACGGTATATTCACCGCGATGGGTCAGGCAGTGGCCCACCGAGTTTGCCAGCCGAAGGGGTATGCGGCGGTCGTTGAGGCCAGGGGCACGCACGCGGCGGACGCCCCGCCTCTTCGGTGCTCGCCGTGGACGATGTTGTCGACGGGTCGCAGTGCTCCCGAAGCGACCGCACGCCCACTCGTCAACCTCAAGGGGAAGGCGCCGCATGGCCAGGACGCGAATGTTCCAGCGCTGGCGCCGGAACATGCAAGTCCTCGACGACGCCGATTACGTCGACGCACTGGCCACATTGTCCGATGGCTCGGTGCGGCGAAACTTCAACCCCTACACCGACATCGACTGGGAATCACCCGAGTTTGCGGTCACCCGCGACGATCCGCGGTGGATCCTCCCGGCGAGCGATCCGCTGGGCCGCCACCCCTGGTATCAGGCGCAGTCGCAGGAACGCCAGATCGAGATCGGGATGTGGCGCCAGGCCAACGTCGCGAAGGTGGGCACCCACTTCGAGTCGGTCCTGATCCGCGGCCTGATGAACTACACCTTCTGGGTCCCCAACGGGTCACCCGAATACCGATACTGTCTGCACGAGTCGGTTGAGGAGTGCAACCACACCCTGATGTTTCAGGAGATGGTCAACCGCGTCGGCGCCGACGTTCCGGGACTGCCCCGAATCCTGCAGTGGGTCTCGCCGTTCCTGCCGCTGGCCGCCGGGCCGCTGCCGGTGTTCTTCTTCATCGGCGTGCTCGCCGGCGAGGAACCCTTGGACCACACGCAGAAAGACGTGCTGCGCGAGGGCAAGTCGCTGCACCCGATCATGGAGCGGGTGATGGCGATCCACGTGGCCGAGGAAGCCCGGCACATCTCGTTCGCCCACGAGTACCTACGCAAACGGCTGCCGGAGCTCTCCCGGCCGCAGCGATTCCTCATCTCGCTCTACACCCCGTTGATCATGCGAGTGTTGTGCGAGGCGATCACGGTGCCACCCAAGGCCTTCTGGGAGCAGTTCGAGATCCCGGTTGAGGTCAAAAGGGAGCTGTTCTTCGGTTCGCCGCAGTCGCAGAAGTTGCTACGCGACATGTTCGCCGACATGAGGATGCTCGCCTATGACACCGGGCTGATGAACCCGGTCGCCCGGGTTCTGTGGCGGCTGTTCCAGATCAACGGCAAGCCGTCGCGGTATCGCAGCGAGCCGCAACGCCGACGCGTGGCCGCACTGCCGGGCAGTGGAGCGATGCCGCCGGCCGACGCGACGGCGTACGTAGCCACGGGCGCGGGCAACTGATCGCCGCCGTCACCCCGGTGGGGACCAGTGCACCACCTTCATGGCGGTCATCTCGTCGAGAAGTTCCGGGCCGAACCCGAACCCGGTTCCGCTGGCGCGGCGGGGCTCCGCTGCGCCGCCGGGCGCACCGCCGAACACGGCGTTGATCTTGACGGTGCCCACCGCGAGCCCGTGCCACGCCTCCTGCGCGTTGGCCATGTCTGCCGTCAGTACGGTCGCGGCCAGACCGTAACGGTCGTCGCCCGCCTCGACCAGTGCCGTCGCGAAGTCCGGCACCACCCGCACCGGCGCGATCGGTCCGAAGGTCTCCTCCCGCATGACCAACATGTCCGGTGAGCAATCGGTCAGCACCGTCGGCGGGTAGAAGGAGCCCGCACCCGGGCGGGGTTCGCCGCCGATCAGGACGTGCGCCCCGTGCTGAATCGCGTCCTCGACGTGGGAGTGCACGTGCTCGCGGTGGCGCTCGTCGACCAGCGGTCCGAGGCGGTCTGCCCAGGACGCCGCCTCGTCGACCAAGGCATCGACGAACGCATCGGCCACCGAGGGCACGACGTACACCCGCTCCACCGACGTGCAGATCTGTCCAGCATTGGCGAAGGCGCCCAGCGCCGCCTGCCCGGCCGCCCAGTCCGGATTCACGTCGGCGTCGACGATCAGAGCGTCGTTCCCGCCATTCTCGAGCAGCGCCTTGGCGCCGCGGGCCGCGCACGCCTGCGCGATCTGCCGGCCGGTCGCGCTGCTTCCCACGTGCGCCACGACGTCGACGGACTCCGACTCCGCAAGGTGGGCACCCACCGTTGCGTCGCCGTCGACGATCTCGAGCACACCCCACGGCAGCTGGCCCGCGAGCAGTTCGGCGAACCGCCTTCCGGTCTGCGGGCACCGCTCGCTCGGCTTGTGCACCACGGTGTTGCCCGTCACGAGCGCCGCGCCGAGCAACCCGGCGGCTACCGCGACGGGATCGTTCCACGGCGTCAGCACTGCCACCACACCCCGCGGCTGCGGCACCATCAGATCGGTGGCCGACCACGCGCCCTGCAGGGTGCGACCGCGGTGCAACGGCCCGAGTTGCGCGTACTGCAACAGCGTGTCGATTCCGGCGTCCACGCCCCCGCGGGCGTCCCCGCGCAGCTTCCCGGTCTCCCGTTCGTTGAGTTCGGCGAGCTCGTCGGCGGCGGCGCGCACATCGGCCGCCGCCGCCGCTATCGCGGCGGCACGGTCGGCGGGCGACGTGCGGGCCCACGCTCGCGCGGCATCCGCGGCGCGGCCGACCGCCGCATCGCAGTCCGCGGGCTCGGTCACCGGCACCTGCGTGACGGTGTCACCGGTGCGGGGATCCAGGACGCTGATGATCTTGGTGAGGGCCGAAGACACGCCACCGGTTACCCCCTCAATCGAGCGCTCAATCGGGCCGCCGGGTTTGCGTCAGCGGCGTCGCGGCCTACATGGACGAAATGGACATCGTGTATGGTCAGCGTGCGCAACAGATGCGCAGTGAAGTCTCGAGGCTCCGATGGCAGATCCCCTCCCCCGCAACGCCTTCACGTCGTCACAGGCGCTGGATCCTGCTCTGCGCAACGCCGCACGGTTCGCGCCGCACGGGTACGCGCTGCACCGCGGCTACAAGGTCCAACGGGCCTTGATGCGTCTCCTGGCTACCGCCGCACGGCTGCGCGACGTGCCGGTCGTCGCGATCGACCGGCACGTGAGCGTGCGCCTGCACCGTCCGCCGGGGCTCACCGAACCGGTGCCGGCACTCTTGTGGATCCACGGTGGCGGCACGATCATGGGCCACGCCGCTCAGGACGACAAATATCTGCGCAAGCTCTCCCGTCGCACCGGCGTCGCGATTGCGGCGGTGCAACACCGACTGGCCCCCGAACACCCGTACCCCGCTCCGGTCGACGACTGTTATGCGGCGCTGCTGTGGCTGGCGCGACAGCCCTGGGTGGACCCGGGCCGGGTGGCGGTGGGCGGAGCCAGCGCCGGGGGACATTTCGCGGCGGCGGCGGCGCAGCGCGCGCACGACCGTGGGGAGGTCAAGCTAGCCTTCCAGATGCTGGTGTACCCGATGCTCGACGACCGGACCGGCGCCGGCGGCAACGGCCCCCGACGCTTCATGTGGAGCGAAAGGGACAACCAGATCGCGTGGCGGTGGTACTTGAACGGCGCGGACCCCGCCGCGGCCGCCCCGGCTCGCCGGAAGGAGCTGACGGGTCTGCCGCCCGCGTGGATCGGCGTCGGCACGCTGGACCTGTTCTACGAGGAGTGTCTGGAGTACGCGCGACGGCTGCGGGCGGCCGGTGTCGCCGTCCACGAGGAGATCGTTCCCGGTGCCTTTCACGCGTTCGACCAGATCGTCGACAAGGCGCCGGTGTCGGTGCGGTTCTTCGCCAGCCAGTGCGAGCACCTGCGCGCCGCGCTTAGCCCGCAGGGCGGGGAGCCACGGCTTATTGGCACCTAACCGGTTGTGCCGCAGCCTTATTCGAGCTGCCGTCGCAGCCCGGTGGTGGACCGAAGCGGTGGCGACAGGTGTGAAGTCCTTCCACCTGTGAGCTCCAATAACTGCAAACTATGCATTTCGTGCAACTATGGACGCCATGGGCAACACCTTGGGCCTGCGCGAGCGACGCCGTCGGCAGACAAGCGCGGACATCCGCGACGCGGCGGTGCACCTGGCCCGAGAGCGCGGCTTCGACAAGGTGACCATCGAGGACATCTGCGCCGAGGCCGGCATTTCGCCGCGCACCTTCTTCAACTACTTCCCGAACAAAGAATCCGCGGTGGCCTACGGCCCGTCCGACATACCGCCGGAGCTGGTCGCGGAGTTCGTGGCGGCGGGACCGGCGCCGTATTCGGTGGTGCTGGCCGAGTTGATCACCCTGGCTGCCCACCATCTGCGCGACATGCCACCGAAGCGCGAACAGGCCGCCTGCATGCTGGAACTGGCGAAGACCACCCCCGCCGTGCTGGCCGCCTTCCTGGCTGACATGGAGCGCTTCCAGAACCACCTGACCGACATGGTCGTCCGCCGCCAGGCAATGCATCCCGACGACGAGATACCGGCGTTGATCTCCGCATTGGCGCTCACGGCGGTGCGCTCGGGCATCGAGCGATGGTCCAGTGGCGGCCCACAGGACGCCGACGACACGCCCATGCCCTACGTCGAGCGGGCGGCCGCGCTCGTGAACAGCATCTTCACGAAGTGATCTAAAACACCGGGGCCAAAAGTTGCATATCCTGCAAAACCTGCACAAGATGTACTGTGCCTCGGGGGCGGCGTTCGGCGAGACCTTGGCAATTTGACGTGTCGTCGGCTTCCGGGGGCGGGACCTACCGGACGCCGAACTCGTTGCGGCACATGGCAGCTCGTGGCTCTCGGTGGTGAATCCCTTGCCCCGGGTCACCACGCCGCCGTGTGCGGCGAGGAAGGGAGTCACCTAGGTGCAGGTATCGAGGCTGGTGCGCAACGCGTGGTTGCCGTTGTTGATCGTGGCGGTGGTGGCGGTGGGCGGCTTCGCCGTGGTCCGGGTCAAGTCATTCTTCGGAGCACACGACACCGGCGTCCTGACCAGCCCGCGACTGGACGAGTCAAAGCCGTTCAAGCCCAAGGTCGTCAAATACGAGGTCTTCGGTTCTGCGAGTGACGCCAACATCAATTACCTGGACCTTTCCGCCGACCCCAAGCGGATCGACAATGCGCCCCTGCCGTGGACGCTGGTGCTCAGCACCACGGCCCCGTCGGTGTTCCCCAACCTCTCCGCGCAAAGCGACGGCGACCGCCTCGGGTGTCGCATCACCATCGACGACGAAGTGAAGGACGAGAACCTGACCACCGGCGTGCATGCCCTGACCTTCTGTTTGGTGAAATCCGCATGAGTACAAAGTTCGACGACGCCCGCACCGACAGCATCCCGGTCGCAAACCGCGAGACGCGGCCCAGGATTCCACGCTTGATCCGCGCTTTCGCCCTGCCGATCGTCCTGGGCTGGATCGCGCTCATCGCGGTGCTCAACGTCGTCGTCCCCCAGCTCGACGAGGTCGGCAAGATGCGCTCGGTGTCGATGGCGCCCGACGACGCGCAATCGGTGGTGGCGACAAAGCGCATGGGCGCGGTGTTCCACGAGTACAAGTCCAACAGCTCGGTCATGATCGTGCTCGAGGGCCAGAAGCCCCTCGGCGCGGACGCCCATGCCTACTACGACCAGATCGTGAAGAAGCTCGACGCCGACACCAAGCACGTTGAGCACGTTCAGGACATGTGGAGCGACCCGCTCACCGGGGCAGGTGCGCAGAGCAACGACGGCAAGGCCACCTACGTCCAGGTGTACCTGGCCGGCAATCAGGGCGAGGCGCTGGCCAACGAGTCGGTCGAGGCGGTTCAGAACATCGTCAAGAGTGTTCCCCCGCCGCCCGGGGTGAAGGCGTATGTCACCGGGCCGGCGGCGCTCTCGGCGGACCAGCACACGGCCGGTGACCGCAGCGTGCAGATGATCACGATGGTGACCTTCACGGTGATCATCGCGATGCTGCTGTTGGTCTATCGGTCGGTCGTCACCGTGCTGCTGACACTGGTGATGGTTGTGTTCGAGCTGGCGGCAGCCCGGGGAATGGTCGCGTTCCTGGGCTACTACAAGATCATCGGGCTCTCGACATTCGCCACGAACCTTTTGGTCACCCTGGCGATCGCGGCCGCAACCGATTACGCGATCTTTCTGATCGGGCGATATCAGGAAGCCCGGGCCAACGGCGAGTCGCGGGAGGACGCCTTCTACACGATGTACAAGGGCACCGCACATGTGGTGCTCGGATCCGGCATGACCATCGCCGGCGCGACCTTCTGCCTGCACTTCACCAACCTGCCGTACTTCCAGACGTTGGGTATTCCGCTCGCAATCGGCATGGTGGTCGTGGTCGCGGCGGCTTTGACGCTCGGTGCCGCGACCATCTCGCTGGCGACGCGCTTCCGGAACGCCCTCGAGCCCAGGCGGACGCAGCGGATCCGCGGCTGGCGCAAGATCGGCGCCCTGGTGGTGCGGTGGCCGGGCCCGATCCTCGTCATGACGATCGGCGTCGCGCTGGTCGGCCTGCTGACGCTGCCCGGTTACCGGACCAACTACAACGACCGCAAGTACCTGCCGGCAGACCTTCCCGCGAACGAGGGCTACGCGGCCGCCGATCGACACTTCTCCCAGGCGCGGATGAACCCCGAGATCCTGATGATCGAGAGTGACCACGATCTGCGTAACTCCGCCGACTTCCTGGTTATCGACAAGATCGCCAAGGCGGTCTTCCGCGTGCCCGGAATCGGTCGTGTGCAGGCGATCACGCGGCCCCAGGGCACGCCGATCGAGCACACGTCGATCCCGTTCCAGATCAGCATGCAGGGTGTCAGCCAGCAGATGAACCAGAAGTACCAAGAAGACCAGATGGCCGACATGCTCAAGCAGGCCGACATGATGCAGTCGACCATCGACAGCATGGAGAAGATGCAAAGTCTGACCCAGCAGATGTCCGATGTCACGCACGAGATGGTCGGCAAGACCAAACAGATGAAAGTCGACATCGACGACATCCGCGACAAGATCTCCAATTTCGAAGACTTCTTCCGGCCCGTCCGCAGCTATTTCTATTGGGAGAAGCACTGCTACGACATCCCGGTCTGCTTTTCGCTGCGGTCCGTCTTCGACACCCTCGACGGCATCGACACCACTGCCGACGACGTCGGGGAACTGATCCCCTTGTTGGAGCGCCTCGACAGATTGATGCCACAGCTGACGGCGTTGATGCCGCCCATGTTGGAAAACATGAGGGCGATGAAAACGACGATGCTGACCATGTATTCGACGCAGAAGGGTTTGCAGGACCAGCAGAACGAGGCCCAGAAGAACTCCGCCGCGATGGGCAAGGCGTTCGACGCCTCCAAGAACGACGACTCGTTCTACCTGCCCCCGGAGACCTTCAACAATGCCGAGTTCAAGAAGGGCATGAAGAACTTCATCTCGCCCGACGGCCACGCCGTGCGCTTCATCATCAGCCATGACGGCGATCCGATGTCCCAGGAAGGCATTTCGCACATCGACGCCATCAAGAAGGCGGCCTACGAAGCGCTCAAGGGCACGCCGCTGGAAGGCTCGAAGATCTACCTCGCCGGCACGGCGTCGATGTATAAGGACTTGAGCGACGGCAACACCTATGACCTGCTGATCGCCGGAATCTCCTCGCTGTGCCTGATTTTCATCATCATGCTGCTCATCACCCGCGGTGTGGTGGCCTCGGCCGTCATCGTGGGCACAGTACTGCTCTCGTTGGGCGCGTCATTCGGGTTGTCGGTGCTGATCTGGCAGCACCTCATCGGCATCGAGCTGCACTGGATGGTGCTCGCGATGTCGGTGATCATCCTGCTCGCGGTCGGCGCCGACTACAACCTGCTGTTGGTGGCTAGGTTCAAGGAGGAGATCTACGCCGGACTGAACACCGGGATCATCCGGTCGATGGGCGGCACCGGATCGGTGGTCACCTCGGCAGGGCTCGTCTTCGCCTTCACCATGATGACCATGGCCGTCAGCGAATTGACGGTGATCGGCCAGGTCGGCACCACGATCGGACTCGGCCTGCTGTTCGACACGCTGATCGTCCGATCGCTGATGACACCATCGATCGCCGCGCTGCTGGGCAAGTGGTTCTGGTGGCCGCAACGGGTTCGGCAACGCCCGGTCCCGTCGCCGTGGCCCACGCCGGCGAAGGCGCGCGAGATATTGAGCCCGGTGCCCTGACCGCGTCGACTCCGCGCCCGTGGCAGCGGTCTACGTGACCCACGCAGGCTGCTCGCCGACGTCGACCGCGGAGAAGTCCTTGTGGCCCAGGCCCGCGGTGGTGCCGCCGTCGACGACGAACTCCGAGCCGGTCGAATAACTGGACTCGTCGCTGGCGAGGTAGACCACGAGGTTGGACACCTCCACGGGCTCGGCGGCCCGGCCCAGCGCGCTCTGGAAGATGTCGTCGGGCACCCACTCGGTCATCGGAGTCTTGATCAGCCCGGGATGGATCGAGTTGACCCGAATCCCGCTGGGCCCCAACTCCAACGCGGCCGACTTCGTCAGCCCGCGGACGGCGAACTTCGTCGCCGTGTACCCGTGGCATGCGATGGTCCCGGCCATGCCCTCGATCGAGGAGATGTTGATGATCGATCCCCGCCCCGCGTCCTTCATCGGTTTGACCACGGCGCGGATGCCCAGGAACACACCCGTGAGATTGATGTCGAGGATCCGCTGCCACTCGGAGAGCGCGTAGTCCTCGATGGTGCCGATGTTGATGATGCCGGCGTTGTTCACCAGCACGTCGAGGCCGCCGAACTCGGCGATGGCCGTCGCGACCGCCGCATCCCAGTCGTCGGGCTTGGTGACATCGAGGTGCACGTAGCGAGCGTCGTCACCCACCTCCGCGGCGACCGCTTTGCCCTCGTCGTCGAGGATGTCGCCGAACACGACCCTGGCCCCCTCGGCCACCAGCTTGCGCACGTGCGAGGCACCCATCCCCCGCGCGCCCCCGCTGATGAGGGCGACCTTGCCCGCCAACCGTTCTGCCACCGTGTTCTCCCGTCGAGTCGGAGCGCGCTGAATGTACGCAGTCACCATACATTTGCGCGGTGACGTATGGCGCCAACCTTCGACGGGAGACATCGCGCAGACGCCGTCATGTGTTGCCGGTTGTCGGGCTTCCCTGGGGTGCTCCGCAGCAGCCGGGGTCTGCGGCTGGCTAGCCGGCGTGCAGGCGCGGGCTAGCGCCAGGATGCTCTGCCATCCACCGCTCTTCGATCCGCTTGACACGGTGATGCTCGAAGGTGAGCAGCAACCAGCCCGCTGTCACCAGAGCTCCGGCGAGGAGTCCCAATGTCAGCACGTATTCATCGTGTTTGTATGCCGTCGCCGCCACCAAGCCGGCGATCGCCACCACCCCCAAGCCGATCAACGTCAGGCCGGGTAGACACAACGTGTCGATGAAATTCTCCCCGGCGTGCGGCTGGGTCGTGCGAGAGTGATCTATCGGGTCGTGATACGCACCCTTCATGTTCAACTCCCTCCGGAGCAGGGATACTTATCGATGTTACGCCTGACGTGACGTGGATCACAGTGCGTGGTGCCCGCCGCGACGACATCCTGAATGCGCGAATCGCGGCTCCGAAAGGCGAACACTACTGAACGGCCTCGGGGCGGTTTGCCGCCGTTAAGGTGGCAGTGTCGCTGACCTGGTCCACATCGAGAAGACGGAGGGTGAGGTCCTGTTTTCCCGATCGCGCGAGACGACCGTCGAGCCGCCGCCGTGGTTCACCACGGCTCTGTCCCACACGCCCGAACACCGCGACGTCGAGGTCGAGGGGTGCCGCATTCACCTGCGCGTGTGGGGCGGTGACGACCAACCCCCGGTGGTGCTCATCCACGGCGGCGCCGCGCACTCGGGCTGGTGGGACCATATCGCGCCGTTCTTGTCCCCCACCCATCGCGTCATCGCGCCGGATCTGTCCGGGCACGGCGACAGCGGCACCCGTGTCAGCTACGACTTACGAACCTGGGCAAACGAAGTCATGCACGCGGTGACCGCGGCGGGGGGCGCGGGACGACCAATCATCGTCGGCCACAGCATGGGCGCATGGGTGGCAGCCGAAGCGGCGATGCAGTACCGAAACCAGATCAACAGCATGGTGGTCATCGACACGCCGATACGGGAGCGGGCGCCCGAACAAACGCGGTTGCGCAACCGCGAACACACCCGATATCGGACAAGAGACGAGATCCTGGACCGCTTTGCGCCGGTGCCCTCTCAGGACGTGGTTCTGCCCTACATCAGCCGGCACATCGCGCTGGAGTCCGTTCGCAATGTCGAGAGCGGTTGGGTCTGGAAGTTCGATCCTGCGATTTTCGGCGGCGAACTGCTCGAGCCGACACCGCAGGACCAGGACTCACTGGAGGCGATGATCGACCAAATACGTTGTCGTGTGGGCTATGTGAGATGCGAGAAGGGATTGGTTTCGCCGGCGGCGGCGGAACGTATTCGCTGGCTGCTACAGCTCAGGGGCCCCTTCGTGGAGTTGGCCCAAGCCGGTCACCATCCCATGCTGGATCAGCCGCTTCCGCTCGTCGCGACGTTGCGGACCCTGTTCGAGTTCTGGTCCATCACCTAGTTGTGCTGACCTAGTTGTGCTGACTGGGTTGTGCTGACCGGGTTGTGCTGACGGGGGACGTGACGAGTCCGCCGCGATGCTAGGCCACGACGTCGAAGATCGCCGCGGCCGAGGTGACGGCCTTGTCGGCATTGCCCTCGTCGTGCAGGAGCATGCGCACACCGACGCGTCCGGCGCCGCCGGCGTGCGCGGTGCCCTCGACGCGGAAGGGGCCCACCTTGCCGCGGGACATGAACATCACATGCCAGCTGATCACCTGCACCATCGGAGTTCCGGCGACGCCGGCGGCAAGCTCGGTCGCCGCCGTTTCCAGTACGACGTGCTGGGGTCCGATGTGCAGCGCCGCGTCCGGTGACGCCAACTCCGCGCTGAGCGCGGGCAGCACCCAGTGGCCGTCGTCGCGCCTGGCGGCGCCGAAGGCCTGCCAAAGCGGTGGTAGCTCGGGTGAGTCCTCGATCACCAGCTCGGTACCCGAAACGTCCATCCTGTCAAGGCCTTCCGGGGGGATGCCGATGATCGCCCCCTGGCCCTCGTTGAAGGCGATCACCCGGCCTGGGTTGTCGGCGTCGACGATCGTGCACCGCCCGTAACCCATGGTGCGGCCCTGGTGCACGATGCCCGAGCCGACGATCTCGATCTTGCCGACGTCGTAGCCCGGGTCGACGATCTGCACCGACGCGATGACGGGGTTGGGCACCGCCACCATGTCGGTTTGGCACCCCTCCGGGGAGGAGATGGCCAGCGGCGCGACCATCAGCCCACCGGCCCGATTGCGCATGTCCCGGCGGATCGTGACGGTGTCGTCGGCCTGGCCGAGGTTCATCGACGAGTGACTGCGGCCGATGTAGCGGTAGCTGAGCAGACCGGTCCAGCGCCGGTAGAGCTCGTCGCGGTAGGCGTCGGAATCCCCCGCGAGCTCGCGGATATCACGAAGCTGGTCGCTCATAGCCGGCCGCCTTCCGCCACCTTGGCGTGGCGCACCTGGTTGAACGGCACGCCGCGGTCCGCGGCGTACTCCCGGGGGAAGTTCAAGACCCGCTCTCCGATCACGTTGCGCGCCATCTCGGTGGTCCCGCCGCCGATGCTGGCGATCTGACGGCCCAGGTAACGCACGCCGATGTCGAGCGAGACCGTGCCGTCCTCGACAACGGCCGCCGGACCCGCGATGGCGTAGGCGGTGTCGATCTCGACATTGTGCACCTCGGCCATGTCGAGCCTGGTGATGGATCCTGCGGCCGGCGGCAGCGACCCGTAGGCCACCGCGTGGTAGACGTGCTCGCTGAGTTGGGTGTGCACCGCGCGGTGGACCAGGGCGCGGCCGATCGCCTCGCGGACGCTTTCCGTCTCGCCCTGGCCCGTCCGCGCCGCCAGCGACATCAGGTCGACCGAAACATCCTGCGCCTCAGCTATTCCGGGCCCACTCGTGTACTCCGAGCCGTCGCCCATGGCGCGCCGCTCGTGGTAGAGCTGCCGCGACGCGACGTCCCAGCCCGCGCCCGGTTTCCCCACGACGGCGTCGTCGCCCACGTCAACGTCGTCGAAGAACTCTTCGCAGAATTCGATGGAGCCATTGACCTGCCGGACCCGGCTGATCGTCACCCCGGGATGGGCGAGCGGCACCAGGAACATCGTCAGGCCGTCGTGTTTGGTTGCCTCCCAATCGGTTCGCGCCAGACACAGGCCGTAGTCGGCGGCGAACGCCCAGGTGCTCCACGTCTTGGCCCCGTTGATGACCCATCGCCCGCTCCGGCGGTCGGCGCGGGTGATGACGCCGGCGAGGTCCGAACCGCCGCCGGGTTCGGACAGCAACTGCACCAGCACTTCGTCGCCGCGCAACGCCGCACGGATGTGGGCGCGTTTCTGTTCCTCGCTGCCCATGTCGAGAATGGTGGCGCAGCAAATGGCGAACGATGGGACGTTGAGCAACAGCGGCGTCTCGTAGACGGCGGCCTCGGCGTCGAACGCCTTCTTGTACTCGTAGCCCAGTCCCAGGCCGCCGTACTCGCGGGGAAAGCAGATGCCGGCGAATCCGCCGTCGTACAGCGTCGTTTGGAGTTCACGCGCCCGGTGCCACGACGCCAACTCGTCGCGCTCGAGCCCGACCGCCCGTACCGCGTCCAGTGGGGGCATGTTCCGGGCCAACCAGGACCTGGCCCGCCTCCGAAAATCCTCGACCGACTCGTCAGTCACCGGCATTCACCCTTGTGTGGGCGGTCAGGTGCCGAGGCAGACTCTTCGAAGCTTCGTTGGAGCCGCTCTTCGCCTCTGGCCATGCGTCTCGTCCGCCTCTCGTGCCGCCCCGCCGATTGACAGGCTTACACTCCACGGTGGAATTGTCACGTCCAGAACGCCGATCCACGGGAATCGAGCCGCAATGACCGAGAGCGCACCGCACCTGCTCGCTGCCGACGACGCCGCCACGTTGCTGGCGATCGAGGCCATCAAGCAGCTCAAGGCCCGCTACTGCCGCTACCTCGACAGCAAGGATTGGGCGGCGTGGCGCGCCATTTTCACCGACGACTTCCTCAGCGACACCGCCATGGCGGGAGGCAAGGTGATCAAGGGCGCCGACGAGTTCGTCGCGTTCACCCGCAAAGGCATCGGGCGTCCCGCGCAGGCCACCGCGCACCAGGTGCACTCGCCCGAGATCGAGCTGACCTCGGCGATCACGGCGCGTGGGGTGTGGGCGCTGCAGGACGTCGTGCGGTTCGGGTTCGGGGTGACGCTGGTCGGCTACGGCCACTATCACGAGACCTACGAGAGCGTCGGCGGGCGGTGGTTGATCAAGAGCTCCAAGCTGACTCGGCTCCGGGAGGACATCGTCACCCCGGTGGTGTCGTTCTACCTGTCGGGCCGCACCCGCACGGCGATCGGTAAGGTCGCCGGCCGTCTGATGGAGCGCTGACGCGCCCATGACCGTTAGCACGATCCTGGTGACCGGGGGATTCGGGCAGGTCGGCACCCGATGCGTGCAGATCTTGCTCGACCGCGGACGCGCCGTCATCGCCACGGACCTGCGCACCGAGAAAACCGTTGCCGCGGCGCAGGAGTTGTCCGGCCGCAGTTCGCTGATCTGCGCCTACGTCGATCTGCTGGACGCCGACGCAGTGCGCGACCTGGTCACCACCCACCGGCCCGAAGCGATCGTCCACCTCGCGGCCATCGTCGCACCCGTGTCCTATCACAACCCCGCGCTGGCCAGGAAGGTCAACGTCGGCGGTACCGCGAACCTGCTGGCGGCGGCGTCGGCACTGCCCCGGCCGCCGCTCTTCCTGATGGCGTCCAGCGCCGCGGTGTACGGCTCGCGCAACCCCTACCGCCATCCCGAGCGGATAACCCCGGACACCCCTGTGCATCCCATCGACCAGTACGGCGAGGACAAGGTGCTGGCCGAGGCGGCGATCCGCGCCAGCGGGCTGCCGTACGCGCTCTTGCGGCTCGCCGGGGTGATCTCGCCGGACACCCAGTCGAGCATCAACGGCGACCACCTGGTCCTTCTGCGTTCGATGCCGGGCGACAACCGCATGCACGCGGTGGACGCCCGCGACGTGGCACTGGCATTCGCCAACGGCGTCGACCGCGGGGACGCTATCGCGGGCAAGGCGATCCTGGTCGGCGGCAACGAGTCCTGCGTGATGCTGCAGCGCGATCTCGAAGACGACATCATGGACGCGGTCGGTCTGGGCCGGCTAGGTGAATCGGCAAGCCTGCCAGGCGACCCGGACGACGACCGCGGCTGGAGCTTCACCGGCTGGTACGACACTTCAGAAGCCCAGGCACTGCTGAACTTTCAGGAAAACGACTGGGCACAGACCCTGGCGTGGATCGCGCAAGCGCAGGGCCGCCGGCGGATCGTGCTGCGGATGCTCGGGCCCGTGCTGCGGCCGATCCTGCGCGTCACGCTCAGGTTGCAGCGGCGGGTCGAGGGGCGCGGCCCTTACGCCGACCCCTGGGCGCTGATCGTCAAGAAATTCGGGCCCGAGGTGCTGGCCGCCACCGACTGACCAGCGACCTGGCTGCCGTGTCTGCGGATTGTCCGAAGTTGTTGAGACAAGACAGTTCTGAGGTCGCATGCGCACCAGACAGTGCTTGGCACAACGCATCCCCGTAACATCGCGGCATGGAACCGAGCCGGTGGTGGGGTGCCGACCGCGCGATCCTCGACGACGCGGAGGCCCGCAGGCGCCTGCTGGATGCCGCGGGGCGCTGCATCGTGCGTCGCGGCGACGCCCAGATCCGGATGGCCGAAGTCGCGGACGAAGCCGGCGTGTCCCGGTCGACCGTGTACCGCTATTTCCCCAACCGCGACGAGGTCCTGCTGGGTTTGCTGCTGGCGCGGGTCGACGCCGCGCTCGGCGAGTCGGTCGGCTCGTTGCGCCATCCCGACGACCCCGTCCGTTCGCTGCCGGAGATGGTGCTGGCACGGGTGGAGTCGGTGGCGGGCAACCCGCTGAACGAGGCTCTGTTCGCCGCCGAGAGCACCGCCGTGCCCTCGGCCCTGGAACTGGGTTCAGAGCCGATCGTCGAGGTACTGCTGCGACATTACGAGCCCCTGCTGCAACGGTGGAAGAAGGCCGGCCGGCTCTACGCCGACCTCGATCCGCGCTCGGTCGTCCAATGGCTGCACACGACGACGATGTTCCTGCTGGCACCGTCGTGGCGGCACCGCCCGGTGGCTGACAAACGCGAGTTCGTCGAGCAGTTTCTGGTGCGGGCCTTGGTGCCACCGCGGATCAGACATTAGTCTCAGTTTGTCTGATGTCCAGACATCGGGCCATTTGTGTTCCGCGGGCCTGCGGCGCCCTACGCGGCAGGCCGGCGACAGCTCGAGCAGAAGGACGGCCATGCGCAACCCGGTGGACAACGCCCGTTCGGTCGTCGGCCTGACGGCGCACCTCGGTCGGGGCGTCGGCCGGGTCGCCACCGACGCGATCGTCGGAAGCCGCACGGGACTGCCACGAACGATCGGTGATGTCGACGCCGCTGCCCTCTCGCGCGTGATGGGGCGCAGCGTGAGGTCGGTGCGTGTGCTCTCCAGCGACGCCGGAACGTCGACTCGGGCGCGACTGGTGCTCACCGGCGCCGGCGTGCCCGAGTCGGTGTTCGTCAAGGTCGCGGCCACAACCACGGCGACCCGGCTGATGGGTGAGCTCGGCCGGTTGGGGCACACCGAGGTGCGCTTCTACAATCAGCTCGCGCCGCTGGTCAGCGGTGTTCCGGAGGCATACGGGGCGGCGTTCGACAGCAGCACGGGCCGTTACCTGCTGGTCCTGGAGGACCTGCCCGAGTCATGCGTTTTCCGGGACACGTTGCATCCGTTGTCCATCGACCAGGCCGGTCACGTCGTCGAATTGCTGGCCAATCTGCACGGGACCTTTTCCGACCGGTTGCGCCGCAACGGGCGCGGGCCACTGGGGTGGCTGTACACGGCGTCAGGCGACGCCACCTCGCTGCTGACCGGGTCGCTGATGAAGAGCGCGATGAAACGTCTTGCCGAACGCACCGAGATCCCGGTCGACTTCCCCGTCGCGAGCGGCCGTTTCATCGCCGACAACTACCGAGCGGTCGCCGCGCTGATCGACGCTCCCCCCCATACGGTGATGCACGGCGACGCGCATCCCGGCAACGTGTACTTCCGCGACGGCGAGGCGGGCCTGCTGGACTGGCAGGCGGTCCGGCGCGGGCACCCCTCACGCGAGCTCGCGTACACGTTGATCACCAGCCTCACCCCCGAGGACCGGCGCACGGCCCAACGCGACCTGCTGGACGAATACCGCCGGGCGCTGGCCGCGGCGGGCGGTCCCGAGCTGGACGGTGACGACTTATGGCTGCGCTACCGGCAGAGCGCGCTGTACGCATACGTCGCCCCGCTGATCACGGCCGGGATGGGCGGCATGCAGGCCGAAGCCATTGCCCTGGAGGGCCTGCGCCGCGGCGTTGCCGCTCTGGACGATTTGGAAACGGTTGCCGCATTGCGAGGTTCGTTATAGGTTCAGCGGTCGATCCACGCCAGCTGCGCCTCGGCGTGGTGACCTCCGACCGCCGGCGTGAGCCCGTCGAGGCGCGAGAGTTGGTCGGCGGTGAGTACGACGGCGTCCGCTCCGGCATTCTCCTCAAGGCGTGCAACACGTTTCGTCCCGGGAATGGGCACGATGTCGGGGCCCCGCGCGAGCAGCCAGGCCAGCGCGACCTGCGCCGGGGTGGCGCCGACATCGGCGCTGATGTCGCGCAACTCGTCCGCGCTCTTGAGGTTGTGCTGGAAGTGCGCGTCGAAGAACCGCGGGTTCGTTTTGCGGTAATCGCCGTCGGGCAACTCAGCGGCGGAGCGGATGGCCCCTGTCAACAACCCCCTGCCCAACGGGGAGTACGCGACGAACCCGATCCCCAACTCGCGCAGCACCTGCAGCACCCCGTCCTCCGGGTCACGGGTCCACAGCGAGTATTCGGATTGCACGGCCGTGATGGGGTGCACGGCGTGGGCACGGCGGATGGTGTTGACACCAACCTCGGAAAGCCCGATGTGCCCGATCTTTCCGGCCGCGACCAGGTCGCCCAGCATGCCAACCGTGTCTTCGATCGGCGTGCCGCGATCGAGGCGGTGCTGGTAGTACAGGTCGATGTGGTCGGTCGCAAGCCGTCGCAGCGAACCTTCGACGGCGGCGCGGATGTTGTCGGGGCTGCTGTCGAGTCCGTCACGGCCGGTGTGCGAGATCATGCCGAACTTGGTGGCCAGCACCACCTCGTCCCGTCGTCCCCGCAGGGCCCGGGCAACAAGCTCCTCGTTGACGTAGGGGCCGTAGACCTCGGCCGTGTCGATGAGCGTCATCCCCAGGTCGATGGCGCGGTGGATGGTCCGGATGGATTCGGCGTCATCGAAGCCGCCCACCATATAGGCGACGGACATCCCCATCGCGCCCAATCCGAGGCGGCCGACCTCGAGGTCTCCCAGGCGAGCTTGTTTCATGGAGCCATTGTGCGCTCGGCGACTTCGACCCCCGGGACGGGTACCGTTGCGCGGGTGCATCGCAACGATCTTCCCGCGAATTGATGGACGACGCGCAAACCGCTCGGCCGGCGCGCAATCTGGCGGTCGACTTCTACCGCGTATCGGGTGTGGTCCTCATCGTGTTGGGCCACTGGCTGGCCGGATCCGTGACGTATCACGACGGGTCTTTCGGCCGGCAGAACCCGCTCGAAGACATGCCGTGGACTCAGTGGCTGACTTGGATTTTCCAGGCGGTGCCGGTGTTCTATTTCGTGGCCGGCTACGCGGGGGCGGTGTCGTGGACGCATCGGCGCGGCGCCGACAGCTTCTCTCGCCAGGAGTGGATCCGGCACCGGCTGGCCCGGGTACTGGGACCCACCGCCGTCTACGTCGCGTTCGTGTCGGTGATCGTCGTGGTTCTGCAGGCGCGGGGCGCGCCGGGTTCGGTGCTCGAGTACGGGGGCTGGGCAGTGGCCATGCACCTGTGGTTCCTCGCCGTCTACGTGCTGGTGGTCTCGCTGACACCCATCGCGGTTGGCGCGCAACACCGTTGGGGGCTGCGGGTTCCGGCGGCCCTGGCGGTGGGGGTGGTGGTGATCGACGCCGTCTCCATCGGTGGCGATGTCCCCTACGTCGGCTGGCTGAATTACCTGTTGTGCTGGGGGCTGCTCTACCAGCTCGGAATCGCTTGGCACGGCGGCTTGTTCGCCGGGCGCCGCCCCCTGACACTCGCCGCCGGGGCGGCGTTGGCGCTCGCCCTGCTGATCCGGGTGGGCCCGTATCCGGTGAGCATGATCGGGGTGCCCGGAGACGCCGTGCAGAACACGACGCCACCCACCGTGGCGATGATGGCATTCGCGTGTGCGCAGGCCGGGCTGGCGATGGCGGCCGCGGCGACCCTGGACCGCGCCCTGCGGCACCGCCTCGTGCAGCGCCTTTTGTCCACGGCGAACGCGAACGTGATGGCTCTTTACCTGTGGCACATGGTGCCGGTCGTGGTCGTCGCGATCGTCGCCTACCCGGCACGGCTGATACCCCAGCCGCACGAGGGGTCGGCGGCATGGTGGCTGGTCCGGCTGGAGTGGGTTGCGGTGCTCAGCGCGGTGACGGCGGCCGAGATGATGGTGCTGTGGTGGCAGCGACGATTGTTTGCGGCCCCGCTGCCCACGTTCGGCCTGCCGCTCGACGGCCGCTGGGCGCAGGCGATCATGGCCGCCGGCGCCGTGCTGGCCGCCGCCGGCCTGCACCTGCTGGCCCAGGGGGGCTTCGCGCCGGACGGGCGTTTCTGCTGGTCGACCGCCGCCCTCTTCACGGCCGGGGCGGCGCTGGTCGCGCTGCGCCCCAGAACGCGGTCACCCTCGCGGGCCGAGCAGCGGCCAAGCGCCTGAGCGCCTGAGCGCCTACGCGCGGGCCGGCAGCACGTGGTCGCCCAGCTTGTCGGTGGACAGGCACAGCGAGCAGATGTGCGCCCGATGGGTTTCGCAGGCCAGCATGTCGGGCCGCTCGTAATCGTGGTGACACACGTGGCATTTGAGCTGCGCGCCCGAGGGGTTGCCATGCTCGTCGTACATCGGCAGGTCGATGCCGTCGTGGTCGCGTCGCAGGTAGTACCTCCCCCGGGTCGCGACCGCGAGGACAGGTGGCATCACCAGCGCGATGACGATCGCGACCAGTGGCGAGTAGGGCCGCAGTTCCGGGCCCAGGCCGCCGAAGAACGCGACGATGGACAGGCCCGCGGCCAGCAGCATCGACCCGAAGCCCACCGGGTTGACGGCGTAGAGCATGCCGCGACGGAACTCGGGCTTCTTCGGCGAGAGCTTCAGCAGGTATTTGTTGAAGACGATGTCGGAGGCCACCGCCACCACCCACGCCATGCCGCAGTTGGCGTAGAACCCGAGGATGGTGTTGAGGAAGTCGAACATGTCGGCTTCCATCAGGATCAGCGCGATCACCAGGTTGACTCCGAGGAAAACCACCCGCCCCGGATAGTGCTTGGTCACACGTGTGAACGAGTTGGTCCATGCCAGCGAACCCGAATACGCGTTGGTCACGTTGATCTTGATCTGGCTGATCACCACCAGCACCACGGCGAGGGTGAGCGCGAGCCAGGCCGGCATGAAGTTCCGGTAGATCAGCAGGAATTGGTGCACCGGTTGGTTGGCGATCGGTGTCGACCCCTCGACCGCGGAGATCAGGTACACGGCGAGGAACAGGCCGATGACCTGTTTGGCGGCCCCGAACACCACCCAGCCGGGACCGGCCAGCAGCATCCAGGTCCACCAGCTTCTGGCGTTCGCGGGCGTCCGTGGAGGCATGAATCGCAGGTAATCGACCTGCTCGGCGATCTGCGCGATCAGCGACAGGCAGACGCCGGCGGCAAGCAGACTCGAGCCGAGGTTCACCGCGCCGCCGCCGCGCCCGCCGTAGGCGAAAAAGTGGCGAACCGAGTCGGGATGGCTGACCACCAGGTAGACGAACGGGATGACCATCAGGATGAGCCAGAGGGGTGTGGTCCACAGCTGTAGCTGGGAAAGCACTTTCATGCCGTAGATCACCAGCGGGAAGATGATCAGCGTCGAGCAGGCGTAGCCCACCCACAGCGGAATGTGCAGACCGAGTTTGAGGCCCTGAGCCATGATCGAGCCCTCGAGCGCAAAGAAGATGAACGTGAACGTCGCGAAGATGACGTTGGTGACGACGGAGCCGTAGTAGCCGAAACCGCTGCCGCGGGTGATGAGGTCCAGATCGATGTTGTAGCGGGCCGCGTAGTAGGCCAGCGGCAAGCCGCTCAGGAAGATCACCGCGGCGAAGATCCCGATGCCGCACAGCGCGTTGCCGGTGCCGTAGGAGATTCCAATGTTGGCACCGATCGCGAAGTCGGCCAGGTAGGCAATGCCGCCGAGCGCCGAGATGCCCACCACCGCCGCGGACCACCGCCGGTAGCCGCGCGGAGCGAAGCGCAGCGTGTAATCCTCGAGCGTCTCCCTGGTGGCCGTCATGGCGCCGAGGTCGACCTCGGCCGCGGACGACTTGTCGATGTCTTGCGTCATGCCCCCATCACACGCTCCTCATATCAGCCCGAGGTAACGAACAAGTGTCACACCCGGCCTTCTCCGGCGCATTGTGCCCAGCCTCACCAGGGCATCCGCGGCGCGGGGCCGGCGCCTGCGGCGTTTAGCGCGCACCCGTGCCAGGGAAGACTCGAACGTGCGTCATCACAACCTCGTCGTTATCGGCACCGGCTCGGGCAACATGGTCGTCGACGATTCCTTCGCCGGTTCGGACGTCGCCCTCATCGAGGAACGCAAGGTCGGCGGCACTTGCGTCAACTTCGGTTGCATCCCCTCCAAGATGCTGGCTTACACCGCCGAGGTGGCCGACATCGTCGCCGGTGCGGAGGCCTTCGGTGTCGGCGCCGACTTGGGCGGCATGCGCTGGCGGGCGGTCCGCGACCGGGTCTTCGGTCGCACCGATCACGTCTCGGCCGCCGGCCGCCGCGGGCGCGAGGAAACCGACTGGATCACCGTCTACTCCGGGCGCGCGGAGTTCACCGGCCGGCGACGCCTGGTGGTGGACGATGGCGCGGGCCATCGCACCGAGCTCTCCGCCGACCAGGTCGTGGTCGCGACGGGCGGGCGCCCGGTGATTCCGCCGCCGGTCCAGGAATCGGGCCTGCCGTACGAGACATCGGACACGCTCATGCGCATCGACGCCCCGCCCCGGCGCCTGGCCGTCCTGGGCGGCGGCTACATCGCGGCCGAGCTTGCCCACGTGCTGTCGGCCGCCGGCAGCGAGCTCACCATCATCGAGAAGGCAGACCATTTGCTGGGCGCCTCGCAGGACCACGACGTCCGGGCGGCCTTCACCGAGCTGATGGCCAAGCGGCACGACGTGCGGCTGGGCGCCGAGCTCCTCGAGTTGTCCGGCGAGCCTGGCGCCCTGGTGTTGACGCTCGACGACGGCGGCACCGTCGAAGCCGACATGCTGCTGGTGGCGACCGGCCGGAGATCCAACGCGGACCGGATGAACCCGGCCGCAGCCGGAATCGACACCCACGACGACGGCCGTATCAAGGTCGACCGGTTCTGCCGCACGTCGGCCGAGGGGGTGTTCGCCCTCGGCGACGTCAGCACGCCCGTGCCGCTCAAACACGTCGCCAACCGGGAGGCCGGCATCGTGGCGCACAACCTTCGGCATCCCGCCCGGCTGCGCGCGATCGATCATGACCTGGTGCCTTCGGCGGTGTTCACCGACCCGCAGATCGCCTCGGTCGGGCTCACCGAGGAGCACTGCCGAGAATCGCACCCCGACTATCTCGTCGGCGTCGCGGACTACGGCGACGTGGCGTACGGCTGGGCCATGCAGAACGATTCGGGCTTCTGCAAGGTGCTGGTCGACGCCGCGAGCGATCGCATTCTGGGCGCGCACATCATGGGGCCGCAGGCAGCGTCGTTGATCCAGACTTTCGTGGTGGCAATCGAATTCGGAATCGGCGCGAGCGATCTGGCGCACCGGCCGTACTGGATTCACCCCGCGCTCACCGAGGTGATGGACAATGCGCTGCGCGCGACGCGGGCACGGGGGGCCCCATGACCACCGGGCGGCAGGACCGTCTGCAACCCCACGTGTTCGTATTGTTCGGAGCCACGGGAGATCTGGCCAAGCGCAAGCTCTACCCCGGCCTGTATCACTTGGCCGCGGCCGGCCGGCTACCCGGCGACTATGCGGTGATCGGATCCGGCCGCCACTCCCCCGGCTCCGACGACGAGTTCCGCGACCAGGTGCGCTGCCCGCTCGAGCAGTTCGTCGACGAGCCCGACGGCGACGTCGTCCGCGATCTACTGGGCCACATGTCTTTTCAGACCGCCAGCGCCGACGACGGGGCCGACCTGGCCGCGGCGGTGATGGCCGCGCGGGATCGCCTGGGCGGCGATGCCCGCACGCTGATCTACCTGTCGGTACCGCCCACCGCCATGAAGTCGATGGTCGGCATGCTCGGACGCGAACAACTCACGCAAGGCGCCCGGGTGGTGATCGAGAAGCCCTTCGGCACCGACCTGGAGTCGTCGCGCGAACTAGACGCCGCGATCAAGGAGGTGCTCGACGAACAACAGGTCTACCGCATCGACCACTTCCTCGGCAAAGAGGCGGTGCAGAACATCCTCGCGCTGCGATTCGCCAACGGGCTGATCGAACCCGCTTGGCACCGTGGGTATCTCGAGTCGGTCCAGATCGATGTTCCCGAAACGCTGACCATCGAGGGACGCGGCGGCTTCTACGAGTCCACCGGCTGCTTTCGCGACATGATCTCCACGCACCTGTGCCAGGTTCTCGGCTTCGTGGCGATGGAGCCGCCGGTTCACCTCGACGCGTCGTCACTGCGCAACGAGAAGGCCAAGGTGTTCGCCGCGATGCGGCCATTGGACCCGCAGCGGGTCGTCTTCGGCCAGTACGACGGCTACCGCGACGAGGACGGCGTCGAGCAGAACTCGTCGGTGGAGACCTTCGTCGCCCTCGAGGCGTTCGTCGACACCGAGCGGTGGCAGGGCGTGCCGTTCTACTTGCGCACCGGCAAGGCGCTGGCCGCGACCCGGCGCACCGTCACCCTGACCTTCCGGGCGCCCCCGATGGGAAGATTCGGCGAAAATCGCTACGGGCCAAACCAATTGGCGCTCGAACTGTCGGACTCCCCGGAGGTCGAGGTCAGTCTCAACGCCAAACGCCCCGGCCCCGAGTTGGCCCTGCTGCCCCTGCGGCTGCGCCTGGACCTCGCCGACGAGGACACCGACGACACACCGCTGGAAGCCTACGAGCGGTTGTTGCTCGACGTGATGCGCGGTGACCAGACGCTGTTCACCCGCGCCGACGAGGTCGACCGGCTCTGGCAGGTGTGCCAGCCGGTGCTCGACTCGCCGCCCGAGGTCGTGCCGTACCCGCAGGGATCGTGGGGACCCGACGCGGCGCTGCGGCTTCCGGATCCGCACCGGTGGCGGCTACCCGATGACTGACCGGCCTGATCGGGGATCTGCACACCTGCGCGCTGGTCGGCACGGACGCCCTGGAGTAGATGTTCACCTATGCCGATCACGTCGGCCTCTACGCCAAACAGGTGAGCGCGACCGGTGACCAGGTGGGCAACTTCCCGCAGGCTTTCACCCATCTCGCGTTGATCAGCTCGCAATCAACCGCGACCGCGCACTGGACCGACTCGACTCAGCTCTCGTCGAAGACGCCGTCGGGCAGGGGCCGTAAGCAGACCGCGCGGGCCTCGTCCGTGGTGAGACCGAAGAGTCGCAGGAGGTCCTCGGTGACGGCGTCGGCGGCCCGCCCGTCGTCGCGATCGGGGTCGTCACGCAGCAGCTTTCCCAGGCCCAGCAGCGCGCCGCCGGCCATGGCCAGGGCAAGTTCGGGGTCGTCGATACGAAACCTGCCCGCCTGGACGCCGGCTTTGATGTCACGCAGCGCCCGCGGCGCCAGGCCGCGCTCGGACGACAACAGGCCGAGCCCGTTGGCCAGCAGGATCTCGCTTTCGCGGGGGCGCCGGCGAAATAACCGGCCCGTCAGCCGGAAACTGGTGGCGAACGCCTCGGCGGGGTCGTCGAACGGCGCCGTGAGCCGGTCCAGCATCGCCCCGTGCGCATCGAGCACGTCGACGACCGCGGCCTCGAACAGCTGTTCCTTGCTGTCGAAGTGGTTGTAGAACGACCCCATCCCGACGTCCGCGGCGCGGGTGATCTCCAGGATCGGCACATTGGTCCTGCCCTCGGCAAGCAGCCGTTGCGCGGCTTCGACGAGTGCGGCCCTGGTCCGCAGCCTGCGCCGCTGCAGACCGTTCGGCGGGCCGGGGCCGTCGGGCATTGCGCTCATGGGTAGCAGTATGCCCCACTGTTGAGGATTTCGTCAGAACTCTTGACGCGCCGGCGCCGAATATGTGACGATTTCGTCAGTTTCTAGGAGAGGGACGATGACCGCGACGCAAGGCACCCATCGGGATCTGCACAGCGAGCAGGGAGCGCTCGCCGGCGAACACCCGGGCCGGTCGCGCAACCCGGTGATCAGGGTCGCCGACATCGCGTGGCTGGAATTCGAGAAGCCCGACCTGACGCGCGCCGAGGCGTTCGCGCGGGCATTCGGCTTCCAGACGGCACGGCGCGGCCCCGCCGAACTCCTGCTGCGCGGCACCCGCGCGGGTGCGCCGTGCGTGCTCGTGCGGCGGGGGCCGCGGACGCGCATGCACGCCGCGGCTTTTCGCGCCCGTGAGGAAGCCGACGTGGTGCGGTTGGCCGAGCGATCGGGCGCCACCGCGGGGCCGTTGCCGGACCACATCGGCGGGCTGTCGGTCGACCTCGTCGACCCCAGCGGCATGAGGGTGCGCGTCGTCGCCGGCATGCACGAGTTGCCCGAGTTGCCCGATCAACCGCCGCACTCGTTCAATTTCGGGCACGAGGTGCAGCGCACCAACGCCGCCCAGCGTCCCGCGCGGGTGCCGGCCCGCGTGCAACGCCTGGGCCACCTGGTGGTGCAGTCGACGAGGTATCGGCAGGCGCTGGACTGGTATCTGGACAACCTCGGGATGATCGTCAGCGACTTCCTGTACTTCCCCGGCCAGCGCGACCGCGGGCCGACCATGAGCTTCATGCGGTGCGATCAAGGCTCGACGCCCGCCGACCACCACACGCTGGCGATGGCGCTGGGCCCGGCCAACCGCTACGTCCACTCGGCGTATCAGGTCAGTGACCTCGACGCCCTGGCCGCCGGCGGCGAATACCTCAGGGCCGGAGGCTATTCGCGGTCCTGGGGTATCGGCAGGCACATCCAGGGCAGCCAGATCTTCGACTACTGGCGCGATCCCGACGGCTTTCTGGTCGAGCACTTCACCGACGGCGACCTGTTCGACGCGAGCGTCGCCCCCGGCTGGGCACCCTTCACCGCGTCCGGGCTCGCGCAGTGGGGGCCGCCCGCGACCAAGGATTTTCTTGGAACCGGCCTCAGATCCGTGCGCCATGAACTGGTCTCGGTCATCGGCGCGCTGCGTGACAGCAACGAATTCGACATCAACCGTCTGATCGGACTAATGAAAGTACCCACTTCATGACACTCTCCGTGCTGCACACCGCCGATGCGTGGTGGCTCAAGACTCCCTCCGGGGCCGTGCGAATCGCGACCGCGGCCGCCAGCACCGCCGCGCTGCTGGCCGACCGGGCCGCGATCGATGCCGCGACGCGCGACGGTGGCGACCACGAGATCGTCGCCGTCGACGCCCTGAACCTGGTCTCGCCGGTGACCAGGCCGTGCCGGGTGATCGCCCAGATGACGAACTTCGAGTCGCACGTCAAAGACGCCGGAATGGACCCGGCGTCGACACCGCTCACCTTCTTCCGCAAGGCATCGGCGTCGATCAACGGCCCCTTCGACGACATCGTCAAACCCAAGCACGTCGCGTTGCTCGACTACGAGGTGGAGATCGGGCTCGTCATCGGGCGCGCGATCCCGGTGGGTACCAGCATCTCCGACGCGAACCTGAGCGAGTTCATCGCCGGGCTGGTGGTGACCAATGACATCTCCGCCCGCGACATCCAGCTGCCGCAGACGCAGTTCTACGAGGCCAAGTCGTATCCGACCTTCACCCCGGTCGGCCCTGAGTTGGTGCTGCTCGACGCCGACGAGTTGAAGCGATTCGGCGACCTGCGACTGCGCCTGCGCGTCAACGGCGACGAGCGCCAGAACGCACTCGTGGAGGGCGATATGCTTTACCGGCCGTTGCAGGCGCTGCAGGCACTGACCCAGTTCCAGGAACTCGCCGCAGGCGATCTGGTGCTCACCGGCACCCCTGCGGGCACGGCCCTGAGCGCCCCACCCAAGCCGGTGCAGATCATCGGCAACCTCATGCCGCCGGCGCTGAAGTGGAAGGCGTTCTTCGCCCGCCAGGCCGGCAACCGGAAATACCTGCGGGACGGCGACGTCGTCGAGGCGTCGGTGGCCACCGATGACGGGGCCATCGACCTCGGAACTGCGCGCGCCACAATTCGATTCGCATGACGGTCGCCGCCGCCGAGCACGTCGCCGCCGTCATCGTCGGTGCCGGGCCGACCGGCGTCGTCGCCGCCACGTTGCTCGCGCAGCACGGCGTGAACTGCCTGATCCTCGACCGTTGGCCCGAGGTGTGTCCGCAGCCGCGCGCCGTGCACCTCGACGACGAGGTGTACCGCGTGATCGCCCGCCTCGGCATCGCCGACGAGTTCGCGGCGATCTCGCGGCCCACGCTGGGTCTGCGCTTGCTGGACAAGCGATTTCGTGTCCTCGCCGAGTTCGACCGGGATCCCGGCCGCAGTCCGAACGGTTTTCCGCAGGCCAACATGTTCGACCAGCCCGAGCTCGAGGCCCTGCTGCGGGCGAACCTCAAGCGCTACCCGTGCGCGCGGCTGCGCGGGAACGCCGAAGTCACCGACGTCACCGAGGTCCTCGAGGCCGCCGGAGGCCGAGAAGGGCTGCTGGTCACCTTCGTCGACCGGCACGACGGCAGCGCCCATCGGGTGCGTGCCGACTACGTGCTGGGCTGCGACGGTGCCAACAGCATCGTCCGCACCGCGATCGGGGCGGCCATGCGCGACATGAGGTTCGAGCAGCGGTGGCTGGTCGTCGACATCGAGACCGGCGCGGATCTGCATCAGTGGGACGGCGTGCATCAGGTGTGCGACCCGCTTCGGGCCGCCACCTACATGCGCATCGGCCCCGCCCGCTATCGGTGGGAGTTCCGGCTGCTCGACCACGAAACCGCCGCCCGCTTCGGCTCTTTGGACGCCTTGCGAGCCCTGATCGCGCCCTGGGTGGGTGACGTGCGCAACGGCGAACTGACACTGCTGCGCCTCGCCGAGTACACGTTCCGTGCACAGATCGCCGACCGGTGGCGCCGCGGCAACGTCTTCCTGCTGGGAGATGCCGCGCACCTCACTCCCCCGTTCGTCGGGCAGGGCATGGGCGCCGGGGTGCGCGACGCGGCGAATCTGGCATGGAAGATCGCCGGGGTTCACCACGGCACTCTCATGGCCGACGTGCTGGAAAGCTATGAGGCAGAACGTAAGCCCCACGCCCGGCACATGATCCGGCTCGCGCTGGGCGTCGGCCTGGCAATGACCGGTGGCGGCAGGGCGGGCAATGCGGCGCGGCGGGCGCTGCTACCCCGGCTTCGGCTGATCCCGGGCCTGCGCGCCAAGGTGGTCGATTCCACCACACCGGCGCTGCGCCCGTCGGCGCTGGTCTGCCGTTCGCGCCGGCCCGGCAGCCTCGCGGGCACGTTGTGTCCGAACGTGGTGCACCCCGACGGCCGTCGGACCGACCAGGCCTTGGGCGCGGGCTTCGCGCTGATCACCGTCGTGCGTCCGGGCGCCGACGAAGAGGCGCTCCTGCGCCGGCGCGGGGTGATCGTGCACATCGCCGGCCCCGGCAGTGCGCTTGAGGCGTGGTTGCGGCGGGGCCGGGCGACGGCGGCGCTGGTGCGTCCCGACCGGACGGTCGCGTGCGCCGGGCGTGACGTCGCCGGCCCGGCAGCATGGGCCGCCCGCACCGTGCGGGCGTGACGGCTCAGGCCGACGCAGGCTTCGCGACCATCACGGGTATGCGGACCGAGTGCAGCAACGTGTTGCTCACCGAGCCCAGCAGCATGCCGGTGAGGCCGCCGCGGCCGTGGCTGCCCACGACGACGAGTTGGGCGGATTCGGCCGCGTCGATGAGATGGCGCGCCGGCCGGTCCCGCACCACCACCCGGTGCACCGTCACGTCGGGGTAGCGCTGCTGCCAGCCCGCGAGGCTCTCGGCGAGGCTGCGCTGCGCCTCCTCCTCGACGGTCGCCCAGTCCAGTGAGGGAACTTCGGTTGTGACGTCACTCCACGCGTGCAATGCGACCAGGTCGACGCCGCGGCGCGACGCCTCGTCGAACGCGATCTCCGTCGCGCGTTCGGAGGCCGGTGAGCCGTCGACACCCAATAGCACGGGAGCGTGCTGCAAGTCCGGCAGGTCCTCGTCGTGGATCACCGTGACGGGGCACATGGCGTGCCGCACCACCGTGGCGCTGACCGAACCGAGCACTCCGCGCGCCAGCAGCCCGCGACCCGAGGTGCCCATGACGATCATCTCTGCCTCGTCGGACATCTCGATCAGGGCCGGCGCGGGGCTGGCGAAGACCAGCTCCCTGTTTACGGTGACCTTGTGCTCCGCGGGCATCGCCTCCTCGGCGATCTTCATGGCGTGCATGACGGCCTTTTTGGTTTCATCCTCCAGCCGCACCGCCAATGCCTCCGGGTAGGCCATCGGTGGCCAGGTCGCGGTAGGGGTCACCACGGCTCCGAAGACGGTCAGTGCAACGTTTCGCATCGCCGCGTCTCGGGCCGCCCATACGACGGCGGCATTGGCTGCCGGCGAACCGTCGACCGCGACGATGATGCCGCGCGCTTTGTCAGGTGTTGACATGTCGGTCTCCCTCCATCAACACCGACGCTATAAACAAGGGGCTCACCGGTAGTGAGGCTTTAGTCCCTAAGTGCGGGTACGGAGGACCTTCGCGAGCACGAGTTCGACGAGTCGTAACGAAATCGTCGGGTACTGTTCAGATTCGGTGCCGTTGCAACCGCGCGATCACCCAGAACGGCAGCGCCACGAACAGCGTCCCGCCGATGAGATTGCCCAGGCTGGTGATGGCGATGTCGGTCAGCAAGCCGTGCGGGCCGAAACCCCAGCCGATCGTGCCACGCGGCGCCATGGGGTGAAAGAGGTGGAGCAGCAACGGAAATCCGAGAAAGCCGACGTTGGCGATCACGTGCTGCGTGCCACCGATGACGAACGCGAACGGTCCGTAGAACGCAAACGTCATCCGGGCGACGTCGCTGCGAGCCTTGAAGAACATGCACATCGAGGTCTGCAGGAACCACGTGCACACGACGGCGAGTAGCAGCGCCGTCACGAACGGCTGGCCCGCCTTGACGGTGCCGACGGCCGCCGCCCGTTCGGCGAACGCGCCCAGGTAGGGGCCCCCCGCGACGGCGCAGACGGTGACGAACACCAGCGCGCCCACGATATTGCCGATGAGGCCGACGATCACCAGGAATGCGTACCCACCCACGCTCATCGTCCGCTTGAGCACCGCCAGGAAGCCGGCGGCCATGTCCGCGGTGATCAGCGACATGCCCGATACCAAAATGAGCACGAACGACATGCCGAACGCCAGGCCCATCAAGAGGCTCGCGACGCCGGGAATCTTCACTCCGGTGCTCACCACCAGCGCGAGCAGCGCGCCGAACGCCACCATCGCGCCGCCCACCAGCGACCGCACCAGGAAGGCCCAGGGATGCGCGGCCTTCTCCACCGCCATGGCGGCGACCCTGTCGACCATCGCGCCGATGCTGAGCGGCTCGAAGGGATCCTCCGGGATGGGGTCGCCACCGATGGCGCGCGACACGGTATCGGGCGAGTTCTGCTTTCGTCCTTCGCTTTCCAGCGTTGGCGCCTCTGTGTGGATCGTCATTTGCTCTCGCCTTTCCGTAACGTGTTGATGGCGGTGATGACCCCCGTGATGTGCTCGTCGCTGAGCTTCTCCCCGTCGAAGACGTGGTTGAGCAGGACCTTGAGGTCGAGCATCTGTTGCAGATAGACCAGGCAGGGGGGACATTCGTCGAGGTGCTTGACCACGATGGCACCCCACTGTTGGGGATCGGAGTCGACGAGGTCGTCGACGAGCCGGATGAAATCGACGCAGTCGATCGCCGGCACTGTGTTGTCGTGAACGGTCATCGTCGATACCGCTTTTCCAATTCGTTGCGAAGGTTTCCCCGGGCGCGGTAGAGCAGAGCGCGCTGCGCCTCGGCGGACAGTTCGAGTATCTCGGCCGCCTCTTCGGCGGAGGTGCCGGCGATGTCGCGCAGAATAACCAACTGCCGCTGCCGTTTTGGCAGGTTCTCGAGCGCCGCACGCACGTACTCGACGAGTTCGCTCTCCACGGATTGGTCTTCGGGCAGAAAGCGCCGCGATGGGGGCGCGCTCCAGTGACCCGCGTCGGGGTGGCCGGCCGGATGCATCCGGCCCGACAGCGGGTCGGTGGCCTCGGCGTCCGAGGCCGCCAGCACCTCGTGATCGCGGATCCGGGACTCGCGGCGCCGGTGGCGCGACGCGGTGTTCTTGACGATTCCGAACAGCCAGGTGCTCACCGAGGAACGCCCCTCGAACGAATCCGGCGACTTCAGCACCTGCACCCAGGCCTCTTGTACGGCCTCCTCGGCCACCGTCGCCGAATCGACCATCGTGCGGGCGAAATTGACCATGGGACGGTGAAAGTCGCGCACGAGGGTGGCCAGCGGGACACCGCCGACCAGGCATTCACATTCGGTGTGCTCCGGTGGCACCGCCACCGGAGTCACCACCGACTGCGGTTCAGGCACATCGGGCCAGTTCCCAGCGCAGCTGCCCCTCCGACGGCGACTGCACCGGGATGAACGCCGCCTCCCGGTAGCGCCGACTCGCCGCCGTCCTGCTGGCGTAACCCTTGCCGCCGGCGCAGCGGATCTCCAGATCAGCGCTTGCACTTGATAATTCGGCCGCGGCAAGCCGCAACGACAGCAGCTCCCGCTTGGTGGGCGACTGGGGCCCACCCACCGCCACCCCCAACTTCACCAACGTCGCCTCGGCGCAGGCGAGCTTCTCGGCGATGCGGTCGACGTCGGCGCTGAACACCGCGTTGACCCCGCTGAGCCCGAGCCGCGCCTGCTCGACGGCGGTCCTGGTCAGCCCCAGGCACATCGCCGACTGCAGGACGAGGAAGGTGGGCCGGACCGCCTGCAGAAAGCCGTCGAAATCTTCCGACAAGACCTGTTCGGACCCGACGCGGACGCCCTTGAGGTTCAGATACGACGAGGCGGTGCTGCCCATCGCCAACAGGTCGAAGTGATCACCCAGCACCACCCCCGGCGCATCCAGAGGCAAGGCCATGATCAACTTTTCGCCGGCCTCCGTGCGCGCCGCCGTCACCATGATCGAATCGGGGTACAGGTTGCTGGCCCACCTGATAGCGCCGGACACCTCGTAGCCGCCGGGAACCGGTGTCGCGGTCAGGTCGAGGCTGCCGCAGCCGGCCGCCTCCTTGAACGCCGAAGCCATGCCCGTGACACCCAGTGTGGTGCCGGCGAGCAACGCCGTGGCGGTGTCGGTTGCCAACGGTGTTGCCGCCGTGAGCAAGTACTCCACGGCCATGCGGTGTGCCCACAACGAGAACCCGGTGCTCATGCATTCCCCGGAGATCTGCCGAATCACGTCGGCCATGTCGCGGAGCCTGCCGTCGGCATTGCCGGGTGCGCCGACCCCGAGCAGGCCGGCGGCGCCGAGCGCGGTGAAGCTGCGCCGGGAGTGGTCATCGCCACGATCCAGCGCGCCTGCGTGGGACCGAATGTCCTCCAGGAGTTCGATATCCAGCCGACTCGCCGCGGGATCGATCGTCGCCGTCATTTGACTACCTCCTCAGCCTGTACGGCGGAGTGTTTCCATGCGTAATCGAGGAACTTTCCGTCGAAAGTGACGACCACCCTGTCGCCTCCGGGATCCGGGCGCCGCTCGACGCTCATCTGGAAGTTGATCGCGCTCATGATGCCGTCACCGAATTCCTCGTGAATGAGTTCTTTGATCGCTGGGCCGTAGACCACCAGCGCCTCGTAGAACCGGTAGATCGTCGGATCTTTTGCCATCGTGTCATCAGATCCGCGGTAGGGCATCATTTGCAGCACGGCGACGGCCTCGTCGTCGAGCCCCAGCAGCGACGCCACGGTTGCCGCATCGGCGGACGACAGCGGGTGCTGACCGAGCAGCGCCGCGACCGTCCACACCGGGTCCTTGCCGATCGACTCGGCGATCTTCGCCCAGCTGACGCCGTGCCGGGCACGGGCGCGCCTGATGACCTCCGCGAGGTCGGCCTTGCTCAATGTGTTTGTCACGGTTGACTTCCCGCCGGTATGTCTAGCCGGTGACCAGCGTCGAGCCGACGCTTACCGGGTTGCTGAAGGTGTTCACCACGGGCGACCACGCGATCGCGTTGTCGTGAATCTCCTTGAGGGTGGCATCGTCGGCGTCGCCGGCCAGGGTCACCGTGCAGCGGACCGCGCTGAAGCCCAGGCGCTTTCCGTCCGGGGTGTCGCCGACGCCCCACACGGCGGAGATGTCGATGTCGCCCTCCATCTCGACCTCGATCTTGGTCAGGGTCACGCCGCGGTGGGTGGCGTTGGCCAGCAGGCCGACGGACACACAGGACCCGAGCGCCGCCAGCGCGGTCTCCGACGGGTTGGGCGCCGAGTCGTCACCCAGCAGCGCCGGTGGCTCGCCCACCAGCATCGGTGCCAGGTCGCGGACGTAGGTCATGTTGCGGAAGCCGGTTTCACACACCGTCTTCGCTTTGAGGGTCTTCTTGCCGGTTTCGGGATTCGCCTTGGCATTACACGACAGCCGGTCGAGCCCCTGGGCGTCGATGACGAGCGCGTCGGTCATGTACTTCCTCCGTTTTCTCGCGATTTCTGGGTCGTCACGGATTTAGTGCTCGGCGACCCGCGATGCGTGACGGCGGACAAGATTGATTTACACCGCCGACACGAAACATCACCTCTTCGAAACATGGCGGGCCGCGGGCGATTACGCGCGTAATGGGCCGGTGATCAGGCCAAACGCCAGCGTCCGGCGGCGTTTTGAGCAGGCCGCGGACTCCAGGACGGCCCAGCGGCCGAATAAAATCCCGCCGATCTTTTCGCGCCGCCCGTGGCGCCGCGGCGGCTCAGGTCACACGGGTCAGTTGCGCTGCCGCCAGAGGCCGACGGTGGGAGGTGCGACGCGGCGGACGCGCGTGCCGCGGGTCAGTTGCCGGCCGGTTGCGTGACGAAGTCGATGAGCTCCTCGACGCGACCGATCAGTGCCGGCTCGAGATCGTTCCAGTCGCGCACCCGGGACCGGATGTGGCGCCACGCCGAGGCGATATCCGCCTGCTGCGCGTGCGGCAGGCCCAGTGCCTGGCAGACGCCGCGCTTCCACTCGACGCTGCGCGGCACGTCCGGCCACGCCGCCAGGCCGAGCCGCTGCGGCTTGACGGCCTGCCAGATGTCGACATAGGGGTGGCCGACCACCAGCGTGTCGGGCCCGCCGGGTCCCCGTCGGACGGCGTCGGCGATGCGGGCCTCCTTGGACCCCGCGACGAGGTGGTCGACGAGCACCCCCAGCCGGCGGCCGGGGCCGGGGGCGAACTCCGCCACGATCTCGACCAGGTCGTCGACACCGCCCAATTGTTCGACGACCACACCCTCGACGCGCAGGTCCTCGCCCCACACCTGGGCGACGAGTTCGGCGTCGTGCCGGCCCTCGACATAGATCCGGCTGGCCCGCGCCACCCGGGCGCGGGTCCCTTTGACGGCGACCGAGCCGGACGCCGTGCGGTCCGCGGCGGCGGGTGCCCGCCGGCGCGGCGCGGTGAGGATCACCGGCCGGCCTTCCAACAGGTAGCCCGGCCCCAGCGGGAAGCGTCGGGTGCGCCCGTGGCGGTCCTCGAGCTCGACGCGACCGTATTCGACCCGCACCACCGCACCCACGTAGCCGCTTTCGGCGTCCTCGACCACCAGCCCGGGTTCCGCCGGCCGTTCGGTCGAGCGCGGCTTTCGCCGCCCCGCGGCCAGGACATCGGTTCCATAGGGATCCACCACGGCGGCAATGGTAAATGCGTTGTCGCCGAGCGCCATTGCGACCCGCCGCCGATACCGGTTCGTTAGGAAAGCGGGGACCTCTACGCTTCCTCGGCGAGCAGGGCCCGAAGGCCGGGACCGGATTCGAGTTCCACGTCGCGCGCCGTCAGTTCCCGGCCGCAGCGGTCGCACCCGAGATGCACAGTCGAGCGGCCGCCGCAGCCGCTGTGCAGGTAGAGCGCGAAAGGCCCGTCGGGAGCCATGTACTTGTCCCCCCACGCGCGCAGAGCCATCAGCACCGGATACAGGTCCATGCCCTTCTCGGTGAGGCGGTACTCGTGCCGGGTTCGGCGAGCGTCGCGATAGGCGCGCCGTTCGAAGATGCCCGTGTCGACCAGTCGTCCCAGCCGTTCCGTCAGCAACGACCTGCTCAGGCCGAGATGATCGTGGAAGTCCTCGAAGCGCCGCGCGCCGGCGAACGCCTGGCGCAGCAGCACCAGGGTCCAGCGGTCGCCCAGCAGCCCTAGGGGTCGAAGGATCGAGCACGGTTCACGGTCAAGGTCCCCATAACGCACGGCTCAGCATAACCCTATTGCGTTCGAATTCAGAACTCAGCTAGCATCTCGTGGATGCACGCAGAACTCGAGCGGTGGCGAGCCGCCGGAGCGCACTTCGACTATCTGGGCTTCAACGTCTTCTACCGAAGCGAAGGAAGTGGCCCGCCGCTGCTGTTGATCCACGGCTATCCGTTCAACTCCTGGGACTGGGCGCCGATCTGGCCGACGCTGGCACGCCGATTCACCGTGATCGCGCCCGACATGCTGGGCATGGGGTTCTCGGACAAGCCCTTCGCCTACGGCTATTCGGTCCACGACCACGCTGACATGCACGAGGCGCTGCTGGCCGAGCTGGGGGTGCGACATTGCCACATACTCGCCCACGACATCGGTGACTCCGTCGCCCAGGAAATGCTCACCCGCCACGACGACGGCACACAGTCGTGCGGGCCAGTGCGGATCGACTCGCTGACGTGGCTCAACGGCGGCCTGTTCAACGAGGTCTACACGCCGCGACCGGCGCAGATTCTGTTGTCCCAGACACCGTTGGGTACGGCGGCGAGCCGGATGCGCCGGTTCGTGTTGTCCAAGCGGGTGCTGGATCGTGTGGTCGACGAACTCTTCGGGCCTTACACCAAACCGTCGCAGGAGATGCGGCAGATCTTCAACGAGGTCCTCGAGTACAACGACGGCAAACGGGTCACCCACAAGGTCGGCCGATTCGTCAATGACCGCATGGTGCACCGCAATCGGTGGGTTCGCGCGATGCGGAACACGACGGTCCCGCTACGGTTGATCGACGGGCCCGCCGATCCTAATTCCGGCCGTCACATGGCCGCCCGTTATCTGGAGGTCATTCCCGGCGCGGACGTGGTCATGCTGGGCGACGACATCGGCCACTGGCCCCAGATCGAAGCCCCCGCGGCCGTGCTGGAGCATCTTCTCGATCACATCGACCGTGTCGGGGTGGTGGGCGGGGAGCCGCACGCCTTGAGGTAGGCCGCGTAGTCCCACGTCTGCAGGAACTGCCTTCCCGCTTGCAATCCGCCCGAGTAGAGGCCGTCACGTTGCTGCGCGGTGAGGTCGAAGTCGATCGGGCTCACCTCGTCGGCCGGCACGAAGATGGTCCGCCGAACGGTACACGGGTCGTCGATGTAGGCGTTGTCCTGATTGCTCATCAGCGTCTCGATCGCGGCCAGCCCCAGCGACACCGGCCCATGCACGGGGTGGGTCGGCGGGATGCCGGGCCGCGCCGACAACCGGATACCGAAGGTCGGCCAGCGAGGCTGGGCGTCGGGCCGGTCGAAGAGCTCCACGGGAAAGTCGGACAGCAGACCCCCGTCGACCCAGGTCGCACCCGCGACGCGGACGGGCTCGAACACGTACGGGATCGCCGCCGAGGCGTGCACCGCACGCGCCACCGGGAAGCGGTCCGGGTCCAGACCGTAGGAGCGGAGGTCCCATGGGATGCGCACCAGCCGGCGCCGGGACAGGTCGCTGGCCGTGACCACCAGCGACCAGGCGAACTGGTCGGGCTCTTCGCCGGTGCGCAGGTCGCCGAAGGTGCGCACACCGAGGTCGCCGAGCAGACCGGCCAGCAACTGTTCGAGGTACGCCCCGCGGTACACGCCGTCGGACACCAGCAGCGACAATCCCCCGCCGATCACCGGCACGCGCCCGATGAGGTTGCGGTCGAGAAACTTTCGGTAGTCGATGCTGCGCATGATCTCCGCGAGCCGGGACATCGGCTCGCCGGCGGCCTGCAGCGCCGCCACCAGCGACGCGACGATAGCGCCCGCGCTGGTTCCCGCGACGCGGGGAAACCGGTAGCCGGCCTGGGCCAGGGCGTCGACCGCCCCGACCAGCCCGATGCCGCGCACACCGCCGCCCTCGCAGACCAGGTCGACGGGCGTCGTGCTCACGGCCGCCACCCTAGCCCCACCGGCGACGACCTCCGGTGTGTGGCCCGCCGCTGCTCACGCAATCCGGCCACCGTCCGGGCCGAAGAAGTGCAGGTGACCGGGCTCGGGATGCAGGCGCACGCGGCTGCCCTTCTCCGGTGGGCGGCGTGCGTCGGCGCGCGCGACGACCGGCCGATCGACCACGCTGCCCGAACCGGTGATCCGGCCGTACAGATAGGCGTCCGCCCCCAGCTCTTCGACGACGTCGACCTCCATCTCGACGCCGAGTCCGCCCAGCTCGAAGTGTTCGGGCCGGACGCCGACCACCACCTCGCCCGCCGCCCCACTGACTTCTCGTGGCAATAAGATGCGCCAATCCCCCAGCCATACTGAGGAATCCGATACCGGCAGGGTGAACAGATTCATCGCCGGCGACCCGATGAAGCCCGCCACGAACACATTGTCGGGGTTGCGGTACAGCTGACGAGGCGGCGCGAACTGTTGCAGCACACCGTCACGCAACACCGCGACGCGGTCGCCCATGGTCATGGCCTCGACCTGGTCGTGGGTGACGTAGACGGTGGTGGTGCCGAGCCGTCGCTGCAACGCCGCGATCTGGTTGCGGGTCTGCACCCGCAGTTTGGCGTCGAGATTGGACAGCGGCTCGTCCATCAGGAAGGCCTGCGGGCGGCGCACGATCGCGCGCCCCATCGCCACCCGCTGGCGCTGCCCACCCGAGAGGTCCTTGGGTTTGCGATCCAGATACGGTTGCAGGTCAAGCATTTTCGCCGCGTCCAGCACTCGCTCGCGGATCTCTTGCTTGGGCATCCGAGCGATCTTGAGCGCAAAGCCCATGTTCTGCGCGACGGTCATGTGCGGGTAGAGCGCGTAGTTCTGGAAGACCATCGCGATGTCGCGATCCTTGGGGTCGACGTGTGTGACGTCGCGCTCGCCGATCCGGATCCGCCCGCAATCCACCGTCTCGAGGCCGGCGACCATTCTCAGCGATGTCGTCTTGCCGCATCCGGACGGCCCGACCAGGACGACGAACTCGCCGTCCCCGACGTCGAGGTCGAGTGCGTCCAGGGCGGGCCGCTCGGCGCCCGGATAGCGTCGCGTCGCTTTCTCGAAACTCACCGATGCCATGGCTACCCGCTCAAGCCGGTAACGGCGATGCCGCGGACGAAGGACCGCTGGGCGATCGCGTAGATGATCACCAACGGCAGCATGATCAGCATCGAGGTCGCCATGATGATCGGCCAGCGGGCGACGTACTCTCCCCGCAGGCGGACCAGGCCGAGGGTCAGCGTGGCCAGGCTGTCGCGCTGAATCATCAGCAGCGGCCACAGGAAATCGTTCCAGACGTTGACCCAGGTGAGCACCGCGAGCACCATCACCGCCGGCCGGGCGTGCGGCAACAGGATCCGCCAGTAGATCTGCCATGGCGAGCAACCGTCCAGAATTGCCGCTTCCTCGAGATCGGTCGGCAGCGTCTGGAAGAACTGCCGCATGAGATAGGTGCCGAACGCGCTGCCGAACAGGCCCGGCACGATCATCGCCCACGGGGTGTCGACCCAGCCGGCCAGGCGCATCAGGATGAACTGCGGGATGACGGTCACGGTCAGCGGCACCATCAGCGTGCCCAGGTACAGCACGAACAGCGTGTCGCGGCCACGGAAGTGCAGGCGCGCGAACGCGTATCCGGCCAGCGAACAGAAGAAAACCTGTCCGGCCGTGACGCACCCGGCGTACAGGACGGTGTTGAAGAACTCCCGCCAGAACGGCATCAGGGCGAACACCTCGGTGTAGTTCGACCACCGGGGATGGGTCGGGAAGAGCGTCGGCCGGCTGATCTCGCCCTCCCGCTTCAGCGACCCGGATACCGCCCACGCGATCGGGAACAGCCAGCACCACGCGACACCGGCCAGCGCCGTGTAGACGAGCACGGCGCGAAGTACGCCGCGCTTGAACGTGACTTCACGCGAGACCACGAGACGCCTCCCACGACCGTCGCCGGGTGAGCCGCAACTGCAGCACGGTCAGGACCAACAAAACGGCGAACATCACCCACGCCAGCGCCGAAGCGTAGCCGAATTCCAGGAACGAGAACGCATGCTGGAACAGCATGATGCCGAGCACATACGTGCCACTCTCGGGTCCGCCGTTGGGGCCGTTGAGCACGTAGACCATGTCGAAGGCCTGGAAGGCGTGGATCACCGAGATCACCACCACAAACGAGATTGCGCCCCGGATCAGCGGCACCGTGATGAACGCGAATTGCCTTATCTCGCCGGCGCCGTCGATCCTGGCCGCCTCGTAGACGGTCTGCGGCACGCCCTGCATCGCCGCCAGCAGGATGACGGTGGCGAACGGCACGCTGCGCCACACGCTGACCATGCACAGTGAGGCCATGGCCCAATGGGGTTCGACGAGCCACGGGACCGGGCCGACCCCGATCCAGCCGAGCATGATGTTGAGCAACCCGTTATCGGTGTTGAAGACGAACTGCCACACGACCGCCATCACCACCGACGAGATGGCCAGCGGCAGAAAGACGATGGTCCGGAAGATGGCAATTCCCTTGACTTTCCGGTTCAGCAAGGCGGCGACGACGAGGCTGACCAGGACGGTGGGCACCACGGTGCCCAGGGTGAAGATCGCGGTGTTGCGGATCGCGATGGCGAACAGCGGATCGGAGGTGAACAACTCGCCGAAGTTCCGCAGGCCCACGAACTTCGGCGGCCTGAACACGTCCCACTGCTGAAAGCTCATGTACAGCGAGAAGCCGAGCGGGAAGACCATGAACACCGCGACCGCCAGCAGATTCGGCGCGACGAACAAGCGACCCGCCTGCGCGCGGCGCCGCGCCGCGGCGGGGGTGTTGGCGGCGGCCGTCGCGCCGCGGCTGCCGATCATGGGTTGCGCAGCACTTCCTCGATGGGGCGCGTCAGATCGGCCAGCGCCGTCGCCGGGCGGGACCCCCGCAGAACCGGCCCGAAGTTGCGGTCCATCAGGGCGACCACTTTCTCCCATGCCGGGGTGATCGGCAGCCCTTGCGAGTAGGCCGGGCCTTGGGTGAGGACACCCAGATTGCCGACGCGGCGGTGGGCTCTGGCGAAGCCCGGCGAGTCGAGCGCGGACCGCAGCACCGGGACGAAGAGGCTGGATTCGGCGACCAGGGCCTGCCCGACGGGTCCGGTGGCGAACTTGACGAACTCCCAAGCCTGCTCCCTGCGCGGGCTGCTCGCCGCGATGGCCAGCCCGGTGGAGCCGATGTTCGAGCAGGCGGCCCTACCTTGCCGGCGCGGCCCCACCGGCAGGGGGGCGACGTCGAACTCGAGGTCCTCGGCGCGGATGAACGTCTGGTAACGCCAGTGCCCGCCCATCGCGATGGCCGCGTTGCCCGCCGCGAACAGATCCGGGGTGGACATCGACTGCACGTCGGATGCGTCGGGGGCAACCTTGTGCTTGTTGGCGAGGTCGGCGTAGAACTGCACGGCCTCGATGAACGCACCGTCGTCGAAGTTGAAGTGCGCCGGGTTTCGTCGCGGGGTGGACCACGGCACACCGTTGTTCATCCCGAACAGGCCGGCCGAATAGTACGAGAACCAGGTGTTGACGAAACCCCACTGGGTCGCGCGCCCTGATCCGTCCCGCTTGGTCAGGGCGGTGGCGGTGTCCAGGAACTCCGAGAAGCCCCACGGTCGGTCCCAGGCGGCGGGGGGCGGTGGCACACCGGCCGCGGCGAAGAGTTGTTTGTTGTAGAAGAGATAGTTTCCCGACCATTGCTCGGGCAGCGCGTACTGCCCGTCGTTGAATGCGAAGGTGTCGTAGAGGGAGGCGATGCTGTCGGCTTTCAATTGCTTCGCGAAATCAAGATCGCGCGAAAGCATCGTGTTGAGGTCGAGCAATACTCCCCGGTTCGCGAGCTCGGCGTAGGTCAAGTCCCAAGCCATCAACACATCGGGGCACTTGCCGCCGGCGCAGAAGGTCGACAGCTGCTGCATGACGCCCGGCCCGGAGAGCACCGGGCGGATCTTGATGTCGGGATGGCGGCGCCGGAACTCGTCGACGACACGCATGCGGGCCTCGGCCTCGTCCGGGTTGGCTGCAAAGAAAAACGTCAAGGCGTCGTCATCGGAGGCGCAGCCCGCGGCCCACGGCGTCATTGACGCCGCGGCCAGCACGCCGGCGCCGCGCAGCAGCCGGCGCCGGGTGAACCCGACGGTGCTGTGGTGCTCGTGGTCGCTCATCGGTCACCTTTTTCCCGGGAGTGCCGTCAAGTAGGCGAACACATCCACCGTTGCCAAGGAGCCCAGCACCATGACCTTACCGATTGTGCGCCGCGCAGTGTCCTGCGGCCATTCGGCTCGCCGCGGCCGAAACACCTGCACGCCAAAGGATTGACCGGATGCATGCCGCATGGTTGGTCATCACGCTGGCAACGGCCTCGCTCACCGCGGCGATCGCCGTTGCCGACTTCATTCCAGCGGGCTTCGTGCTGGCCAACTCGGCCGAGGTCGGGGTGCCGCGTTCGTGGCTGCCCGCGTTGGGCGCGGCGAAAATGGCGGGGGCCGCCGGTCTGGTCGCCGGTCTGTTGGGGTTGCGCGTCCTGGGCGCCGCGGCCGCCCTCGGCCTGGTCTTGTTCTTCATCGGCGCGGTGGTGACGCACCTGCGGGCGCGCGTCTTCTACAACATCGCGTTTCCCGGGGCCTACCTGTGTCTGTCGGCGGCGTCGCTGGCACTGACGGCCGCGCGATGAGCGACCGCTAGCTGTACTCGGCGGGGAAATAGCGGACGCGATCGATGACATCGCCGCGGCGTGCCGCATCGGCGAACACGATGCCACGGCCGTGACCCGAGTTGACCGAGACCGCCACCGTGCGCCCCGCACTGGTGACCTTGGTGGGGCTCGCCCCGTCGAGTCGTTCGACCAGCTCGGCGAGCTCCAGCGGGTCGTCGTCGCCCAGAGTCATTGCGGCCGTTGCCGACAGGGCCCGCACGGCGCCGGACTTGTCGCCGTGCGATGCCGCGTCCAAAAACGTGCGCACCAGTTGCTTGTGCCGTGCACCCACCCGCTGAAAGCCGGCGACGAAACCCGCGGTCCCTTGCAGGCCCTGGTTGCGGAGCAGGGCGCGCGACAAACGGAGGGCCGGCGACGCCGCGCGGGGCCCGGTGCGCAGGAACTGCAGCATCATCGCCGGCAACTCCCAGTAGGCGCGCAGTTCGCCGATGCGCCACTGGCCGTGAGCTTCTCGAAGGTCGTAGCGAAGAAAGGCGGGGATGTACATGGTGACCTGCGCCCCCATCGCGACCTGTAGTTCGAGGTCGCGCAGGACGACATCGTCGAAGACGACGTCCAGGTCGCGGTGGAACGTGATGTCGCGCGGGCCGATGAACGTGTCGTAGAAGCGGCCGATCTGCTCGTGTCCCGTGTGCGGCCGCGATCCGACCGGGTCCTCGATGCGGCCGTCGGCGGTGAACAGTCCCACCCAGCCCGCGCGGTCGTGCGCCTCCGCGGCCTGGGGCGAGCGTTCGACGGCGGCCAGCAGTTCTTCGCGCTTCGACCGCGCCACCGTCAGCGGGTCCCGACCAGTTCGACGCCGGCGGTCTGCATCTCGGCCAACGCCGCCGCCGCCGAATCCGCGCCGACGCCTGCCGTCAGGTCCACCAGCACCCGGGTGGAGAAGCCGGCCGCCACCGCGTCCTCGGCCGTGCGGCGGACGCAATGTTCGGTGGCGATGCCGACGACGTCGACCTCGTCGACCCCGCGCTGCCGCAGCCACTCGGCCAGGGGCGTTCCGTGCGCGTCGACGCCCTCGAAGCCGCTGTATGCCGCGCCCCTGGCACCCTTGCGGAAGACGGCCTCGATCCGGCGCGTGTCGAGGTCGGGCCGGATTTCGGCGCCGGCGGTCCCTGCGATGCAGTGCGGGGGCCACGTGGACGAGTAGTCCGGCCGTTCGGAGAAATGATCACCCGGGTCGACGTGATAGTCCTGGGTCGCCACGATGTGCTGGTAGCGCGGCGCGCCGGACAGGTACTCGTTGAGCGCCGGGGCGAGGGCGGCGCCGCCGATCACCGGGAGCGAGCCTCCCGTGCAGAAGTCGTTTTGCACGTCGACGATGATCAACGCTCGCACGGGTCCACCCTAGCTCCGCGCCGGGCGCCGCAGTCGTGCGCCGTTGTTGCCTGCCGCGCGGTTTGCTCGACCACCAGCCGGGTAATACACGGGCCATGGTGATCCGCAGAATCGCACGGCCACTGCTATCCGTGGCGTTCATCGGCCAGGGTGTCAACTCGCTGCTCAACCCGAAGTCCGCGGCTCAAGCCGCGGCGCCCACGGTCGGCAGCCTGCAGGCGCTGCCCGACCCGGTGGGCAGCAGCATCCCCAACGACCCGGAGACGGTCGCCCAGATCAACGCTGCCGTTCAGATCGGCGGCGGCCTGCTGCTGGCGACGGGGAAGATGCCCCGGGTCGCCTCGTTTGCCCTCGCGCTGACGGTGCTGCCCGCGAACCTCGGCGCGCACTCCTTCTGGAGCGAGCCCGATCCGCAGCTCAAGGCCCAGAAACGGCAGCAATTCCTCACCGACCTCAGCCTCGTGGGCGGTTTGCTTATCGCATCCGCGGACACCGCGGGTAAGCCCTCGCTCGGCTGGCGCGGCCGCCGCGCCGCCGAGCGGCTCTCTCAGAGAGTCTCCTCGGCGCTGCCGGGATCCGACGACTCGGGCTTCGACGCCGACTTAGGGGAGTTGGGCGAGAAGATCGTGCACGGCCTGCAGATCGGCGCCGAGCGGGGTCGGGAACTGGCGAGCACGGCCGCGGAGCGCGGCGCCCCCTACGCCGAAGCCGCGCTCGAACGCGGTCGCGAGTTGGCCGGCACCGCCGCCGAGCGGGGCGCGCCCTACGCCGAGGCGGCCCTCGAGCGCGGCCGCGAACTGGCCAGCACCGCCGCCGAGAGAAGTAAGCCGCTGGCCAAGAAGGCGCGCAAGCGCGGCGAGGAATGGGCCAGCGAAGCCGCCGACCGGGCCGCGCCGCTGGCGGAGAAGGCCCGCAAGCGCGGCGAAATGCTCGCCGACGAGGCCGCCGACCGGGCCGCTCCCCTGGCCAAGAAGGCCCGCAAGCGCAGTGAGAAGCTGGCCAAAAAGGCGCGCAAGCGCAGCGAGAAGCTGGCCGACGTCGCGCGCGAGCGGGTTGGTGAACAGGTCAAAGAGGGCCGCAAGCGCGGGTGGATCTGACCCGCGGGCTCACCCGCGTGACGCGGCGTCGGCCAGGTAGGCATTGACGATCGCGTCGACGTCGCGTCCCACGTCGACGGTGGTACCCCGCTCGTCGGCGCCCAACGGTTCGAGTGCGTCGAACTGCGACTGCAGCAGCGTCGCGGGCATGAAGTGGCCGCGCCGGGCGGCCAGCCGGCTCGCGATGACGTCTTGGGGCCCGGCCAGGTGCAGGAACGTCACGTCGGGACAGTGGGCCCGGAGTCGGTCCCGGTAGCTGCGTTTGAGTGCCGAGCAACTCACGACGCCGCCGGGGTGGTCGCTCAGCCACCGGCCGACGGTGTCCAGCCACGGTCTTCGGTCGTCGTCGGTGAGCGGTTGCCCGCGCGTCATCTTGGCGATGTTGGCGGGCGGGTGCATCGCGTCGGCATCCGCGAACGGCACGTGCAGCCGTCGCGCGAGCGCCGCTCCGACCGTGGACTTACCCGATCCGGACACGCCCATCACCACGACCGGTGACGGTCTGCTCACCCTGTCGGCGCGGCGAGGTTGCGGTTCCATTCCAGCCAGCCCACGCCGGTGCGGCCGTCGGCGGTCCGGACGGTGCCCCACACGCGCGGGAACTGGCTCACCCGCCCGTCTGCGGCGGTGAGACGCACCGGCGCCTGGCCGCGCACCTCGACGTCGGCGGTGAGGTCGCCCGGGTTCAACACGAGCGTGGCCTCCGTCGGTAAACCGTTGTCGCCGAACGACTCCCGTGACGCGACCGACTGAAGGTCGGTGACCTCGCCGTCGCGCTGCGCGTAGCCGATGCTGAACGTCGGGGCGCCGGGGATGCGGATGTTGACTCCGTGCAGGTGGGTGCCGTCGTGCAGATGCAGCGCGCTCCAGATCCAGTCCATGCTCCACCAGTCGCGGACACCCCAGGAGTGGTCGCGTTGGCCGGGAACCGAGTCGACGCGGTATTCCGTGGCGTCGACCGTGACGTTCCCGGACACAGTGCACGGAATCTCGTAACGCGTGGTCAGCCCGTACTTGTAGGGCGTGCCGGCGGTGGTCCACACCAGATCCATCGTCACCTCGACGGGGGTACCCGACTCGCCGCGCAGTAACGCCGACGGGTCCGGGAACGCCTCACCTCGCCCGCGGACCGCAACGCGGTAGGCCCGCAGTGGCGCGCTGACCGAATGATCGAGCTCGAAGGCGTCGGTGCGCAACGTCCACGGGTCGGCGGGCAGCGCCACGTCGCAATCGACGACCGCCACGGTCGGCAGGCCAGGCCCGCACAACAGTGCGTGGACCCACGCCCGGCGTTGATTCGCGACCAGGCCGAGCCGAAACCAGCCACCGAAACCCTGTGCGGCGTCGGCGAAGTCGGCATACCAGCTCTCGCTCCACAGCGGTTCGGCGGTGGGCGTGTGGGCGAGTTCGTCCTCTTCCGACGGTCGCAACGCCGCCGGGACCACGGCTGGATCGGTTGCGGGCAGCGTCGCCAGCGCATCGGTGTCGAGGACGTGGTCGCAGTGGCGCTGCAGCATCGTCATGAACATCCGGTCGCCGCGTTCAGTCCGTTCGACGAGCATCGAGGAGACGATCGCCATCATCACCCCGAAGAAACTCTGCCGCCGGACACCGTCGGCGACGTCGGCGAGTGTGATGGGCGCCGAAGGCCCCAGGGCCCCGTGATAGGCGCGCAGCAGCGCATCGTAATGCTCCCGCCGGTCCGCTGTGGGCAGCGCGCAGCCGACGAAGTACGCGAGGTCGGTCAGTGCCGGTCCCCACGAAACCGTCTGCCAGTCGACCACCGTGAGCGGTCGGTCGGCTCCGGCGGTGCCGAACAACATGTTGTCCAGCCGGTAGTCGCCATGAATGAGGCCGTGGATGCGGTCCGGCCGCGACTCGGCCGCTAGGTAGGCGTCGAACGCGGCCACAAGTCGTTCGCACACGACGCGGTGTGCGGGGGCGATCTGGTCGCCGTAGCGCTCCACGAAACCCGCGTACAGCGGTGCGATGATCGCCGCGCCCAGCGGCGATTCGCGGTTCAGCCACGGAGCTTCGGCCAGCGCGACGTCGCCGAGCAGCGGACCTTGTAACCGCGCGAGCTCGACGACACCGAGCCGGGCCTGTTCGACGGTCGCGCCGGCGATCTCGTCACCGACCACCGCGGTTCCGGCGTCGCCCAGCAGCAGGTCGAACACCCCCGTCGCGGTGTCGACCGCGGCGTGGTAGCAGGGCGCGACCGGGCCGCCCAGCCCCGGCGCGATGTCGCCGTAGAAGCGGACTTCGCGTTCGTAAAGGCCCAGCGCCAACCCGGTCTGCCGGCTCACCGGATCGGTGGCCGCGACCTTCAGCACGACCGACTCCGGGCGTTGAACAGCTTCGGCGCCGTCGTCGGCATAGCGGAGCCGGATTCGGTAACACTCGCTCATCTGCCCGGTGCCGATGCGCTCGACGGCGAAGTCGGCGACGGTGCCGGCACCGATCGCCGCGGTCAGCCACGACGTCGTGAGGTCGCCGGGTTGTTCGATGACTTGCTCGGTGTCGGCGTGCATGTCAGCAGCGTGCCAGGTCAACGCGCGAGTGAGAAGCCGTCCCAGGCCATTCGGCGGTGCGGGTGCGGATCGAACTCGACGCGGCTCTTGCGGTCGAACACCATGACGGCGCGATCGGCGGTGGTGTAGGCGGGCCAGTCGTCACCCGGCACTCCGTGACGGCTGAAAGACCGCCAGCGCCGTTGCACCTGGTCGCTGACTCGCAGCGCCGCACGCTGGTCGGCGGCGGCGGTGAGCAGCGAGCCCAACCTGGTGCGGTAGAAGTCGAACACCGCGAGCAGTTCGGTGGCATGCGTCGCGCCCAGACCCGACCAGCGCAGCGTCCGCGGCGCGTAGTCGTAGCGGTACAGGTAGGTCGGCGCGTGGGCGCCGTGGGCCTCGGCGATCTGCCAGGCCGCTGAGCTGAACGCGAAGTCTCCGCCGAGCTGTATGCATGCCGCCCGCCCGGGATAATCGGGATAGGCGGCGGTGATGCGTTCGCGGGCCGCCGGTTCAGCGTCGGCCAGCAGCTCCTCGACCATCGACTTGTTGGTCGGCAGCATCGCCAGGAAGCGGGTGAAAAGCCGGCCCTCCTCGGCGTTGGTGCCGACGATCAGCGGCACCCGGTGCGCCATCCCACGCTGCATCGCCTCGATGGGGTCGACGGGCAGGATGTCATCGCCTACCGAGGGCCCAATCGGGAAGGCGCCCAACCTGTCCTGCATGCCCTGGTCGATGAGGCGGTGCTGGGCTTCCACGAGTTGGGTGGCGGGCACCCGCATCAAGGTGTCGGCGGCATCGCGGCCCCGCGCCCCGAGCAGTTCGGCGAACCGCGCGGCGAACGCGGCCGCCACCTCCTTCGACCGGACCAGGCCCGACGCCGGGCTTTCGGAGATCGCCCGAGCGAATAGCCCTTCGGCCCCGGGCACCGCCGGCAGCGTCGCGGTGATGCACGCACCCGCGCTCTCGCCGAAGATGGTGACGTTGTCGGGGTCGCCGCCGAAGCCCGAGATGTTGTCGCGGACCCACTGCAGCGCGAGAACCAGGTCGCGCAGGTACAGGTTGCTGTCGATCGGCATGGCCTCGGTGGACAACGACGACAGGTCGAGGCATCCCAGCGCGCCCAGCCGGTAGTTCACCGACACATAGACACAGCCGCGCCGTGCCAGGGCGGCGCCGTCGTAGAGCGGCGTGGCCGAGCTGCCCAGGAAGTACCCTCCGCCGTGGATGAACACCATCACCGGCAGCGACTCGCCCCCGGCGCCCTGCGGGCTGACCACGTTGAGCGTGAGGCAGTCCTCACTCATGGGCTGATAACGGCCGACCCCGAGCATCGTGTAACGGCGCTGCTGGGGCGCGCAATTGGCGAATCCGTGGCAGTGGCGCACACCCGACCAGGGCAGCGCCGGTTGCGGCGCCCGGAATCGCAGCGGCCCTACCGGCGGCCTCGCGTACGGGATGGATCGCCAGCGGTTGACGCCGTCGCGGGTGAAGCCTTCGACCGTGCCGATCGTTGTGCGTGCGCGGACAGTGCGCTGATGCATATCCCGACGGTAACCGACACTGATGCCGTAGTGCGCGTGCAGCGGCCCAATTCGGGGTGCGGCGGTTAGCCTGTCGGGATGCGGATTGCCGCTGTGGTCACTGCGTCGTTACTGGTCGCGGGGTGCTCGCATGCCGCCACCGAGCGCTCGGGGCAAACCCAGACCACCCCTGCGACGTCCACCGGGAGTTCCGCGGTCCCCCCGACCGGCAAGCCGCCGCCGTCCGCCGCGCCGGCCGCAGGTGCGTCGATCTCCGACGTCATCGCCTGGATCGAGGCGGGTCGTCCCGCGGATCCGGGCGCGTTTCACAGCGCGACCCGCGACGGGATCACCACGCCGCTGGGCAATGACTTTGCCGTCTCGGCTGCGGCCGGCAAAGTTTCTTGCATGACGGATGCCAAGCACACGGGCGGCGCGGTGGTGTGCCTGGTGAAGCTGACCAATCCGCCGCCGCCGCCAGCGACGTCCTACGGCGAGTGGAAGGGCGGCTGGGTGGACTTCGACGGCGTGAGCCTTGACGTCGGGGCGTCGCGTGCCGATCCGGGGCCCTTCGTCAACGGCAACGGACCGGACCTGGCGAGTGGGGATTCGCTGTTCTTCGGCGATTATCGTTGCCGCGCCGACCAAGACGGCATGTTCTGCGTGAACTACGCCCATCAGTCGGCCGCGCGGTTGAGCCCCGGCGGCATCGAAGCGTTCGGCTGCCTGCGGCCCGCTCCGCCACCCGACGGCGTGGGCGCAGCGTTCAGCTGTTCGTGAGGGTCGAGAACAGCTCACTCATCTCGTCGGCCGGCCCCCCGGGCACGGTGTAGCCGGCTTCGTCGCGGATCTCGTCGAGATGGTCGCGCACGTCCTCGACCGACAGGGCTGGTGCGCGGAAACCCCTTGTCCTGCCGATGAAGAATCGCGCGACATGTCCCCCGCCCACCGTGTAGATCTCCCCGGATACCGGGCAATCCCGGTGCGTCAGGAAGGCCGCGACAGGTGCGACCTGCGCCGGGTTCAACCTCCGCAGGTGTTGCCCCACAAGTTCGTTCAGCACCGCCTGCGCCGCGGCATCGTCGGGTGCACCCGCCTGCCCGATCGAGTGTGTCAGCATCCGCGTGTAGGCGATCGGCGCTATCGCGTTCACCTTGATGCCGCGCGGAGCTCCTTCGGCGGCGAGCACGCGGGTCAAGCCGATCAGACCCGGTCTTGGCCGCCCCGTAGTTGCTCATGCGTTCGGCGCCAAGGATTCCCGCGGCCGAGCAGGTGTTGAGTACCCGGCCGTACCGTTGCTCTCGCATGACCTTCCACGCGGGACGGGTCACGTAGAAGGCGCCTTTGAGATGCACGTCGACGACGGGTTCGAGCCGGTCGGCCGTCATGTCCTCGAAGGCCGCGTCCCCGACGATGCCCGCGTTGTTGATCACGATGTCGACCCGTCCCCACGCATCCAGGGCGGAATCGATGATCGCCTGTCCCCCCTCGGGACTCGCCACGCTGTGGCTGTCGGCGATCGCCTCGCCACCGTCGCGGCGAATCTCCTCGGCGGTGGCTTCGGCGGGGCCGCCGCCAGCGCCGGAACCCGTCACCGAGCCGCCGATGTCGTTGACCACGATCCGCGCGCCGCGCGTGGCGAGCAGCAGCGCGTACCGCTTGCCCAAACCGCCTCCCGCGCCGGTGACCACCGCCACCTGGCCGTCGAAGCGCAGCTCGTCGGACCCGGTCACCAGCTCACCGGGAGCTCTTTCATGCCGTAAATGTTGGCGTCTTTGAACCTCAGCTCCTCCGACGGGACAGCCAGTGTGAGGGCGGGCAGGCGACGCGCCAGCGTCGCGAATGCGACCTGCATCTCGACGCGCGCCAGGTTCTGCCCGATACATTGGTGCACCCCGTAGCCGAACCCCAAGTGGCCCCGTGTGTTTCGGCCGCAGTCGAAGCTTTCGGGGACATCGACGAATTCGGCGTCCCAATTCCCGGCGGGCAGATTCATGACGACGAACTCACCGGCGCGGACCAGCTGGCCGCCGAGGAAGAGGTCCTCGGTCGCCACACGGTCGACCTGGCTGTGAACGATGCTGAGATAGCGCATGAGCTCTTCGACGACATTGGCCACAAAGGCCAGATCGTCGGTCCGCCCGAGCCGCTCGAATACACCAGGATGTTCCAGCAACACAACGGTTCCCAACGAGATCATGTTCGCCGTGGTTTCGTGGCCGGCCTGCATCATGATCACCGCGTTCATGGCCGTGGTGGCACGGTCGAGCCGGCCGGTCGCCACGTATTCGGTGACCAGTTGGCTGATCAAGTCGTCGCCGGGTTCACGCTCCTTGCGCTCCACCAGTTCTTGGATGTAGGCGTACATCGCCCCGAACGCCTCGGCCTTTTGCGCGTCCGTGGATTTCTGGTCGAGCCCGGTCGTGGTGTTGTGCTGGAAGAGTTCCAGGTCTTCGGGCGGCACACCCAGCAACAGCGCGATCACCATCGACGGCACCGGCAAGGCGAACTCGCGCACCAGATCGGCCGGTGCCCCGCGGTCGATCATCCGGCCGAGATAGTGGTCGACCATGTCCTGGATCTGCGGCCGCATCGACTCGCAACGCCGGAAGGTGAAGTGGCTGGTCATCATGCGCCGCAAGCGATGGTGCTCGGGGTCATCGGTCCGCGCGAACATCACCGGCACCTTGTTGTCATCGTCCTTGGGCATGATCGAGTCCGGAATCGTCTTCGCGGACAGGCGCGGGTCGATTAGCGCCGCCCGGATATCTCGGTAACGGCTGACCACCCAGACCTCATTGCCCCCGAACATCGCCTTTCGCAGCCCGGGCCGTTCCCGCCATTCCACGAACTCTGGCGGCGGCGCGAGCGGGCACTGCGCGGGCCGCGGGACGGGCAGCACCGGAAGACTGCCCTCGAAGCCGCTTTGCGAAGCCTCGGTCGATTTGGAAGTGATTGACATGGACCACTTTCCCGCTAAGTGTCAGATGTCTGCCAGTTGTAGAGCCTAGTGTGATCGCTTGTTGACAGTCAACTGTCAGTTAGGCTGGGGGGATGACCGCGGTGGAAGACCGGCCGTTGCGCGCGGATGCGGCGCGCAACGCCGAGCGCATTCTGCGCGCCGCGCGCGAGGTCTACGCAGAGCTCGGGCCGGATGCGCCCGTCGAGGCCGTCGCCCGTGCCGCAAGAGTCGGCGAACGAACGCTCTACCGCCGGTTTCCGACGAAAGCCGACCTGGTCCGGGCGGCGCTGGATCAAAGCATCGCCGAGGACCTCACCCCGGCGATCGACACCGCCCGCCGCGCCACAGATCCACTCCGCGGTCTCACCGACCTGATCGAAGCGGCGATATCGCTGGGGGCACGCGAACACCACCTGCTGACTGCCGCACGCCGCGCCGGTTCACTGTCGTCCGATATCTCGGTCTCGCTCAACGAGGCGCTCGGCGAGCTTATGCGCGAAGGCCAGCACGCCGGCCGAGTCCGCTCCGACCTCGTCGCCGACGACCTACCTCGCCTGGTCGCGATGCTCTTCGGCGTGCTGTCCACGATGGATGCGGGCAGCGACGGCTGGCGGCGCTATGTCGCTCTGATGGTTGACGCGATAGCGGTCAACGAGCGGGTGCCGTTGCCACCGGCGGCAGCGCTGCGCTACGAGGTCGACCCGAACAGCTGGCCGCTGTAGCGCGTCAGTTGATGCTCACCCCAGCGTCGACCTTGAACTGCAGTCCCGTCACCCATCTGGACTCGTCGGAAATGAGGAACAGCACTGCGTTGCTGACATCGACCGGCTCCACGGCCGGCGTCGGCATCGCGTTGACGAAGATGGGAATCAGGTCGGGTCGCTCCTCGCCCAGGGCAACGCCGAACGACGGCGGGATCATGCCCGTAGGGCAACCCGTGGGAAGCACGGAATTGACACGCACGTTCTGGGCCGCCAGCTCGTTGGCCAACCCCAACGTCAGACCCACGACACCATACTTTGTGGCGGTGTAGGGCAGCTGTAGCGGGAAGCCTTTGATGGCGCCGGCAGAGCTGATGGTGACGAGACTGCCGCCGCCCTGCTCGAGCAGGTGCGGGATTGCGGCCGCGCACGTGTTCCATGCTCCGATGAGATTCACGTCCACCACCGTGCGCCATTGTTCGAGAGTTGTTCTGTCCCATGGCGCCGACGTCAACACGCCGGCATTAGCCACCGCTGCGTCCAGCCCCCCCAGCTCGCTTACGCCGTCATCGACCGCGGAACGCAGCTCGGTCTCGTCGCGGACATCGACGATACGGCTCACACAGCGTCGGCCGAATTCCGTCACCAGCCGTACGGTCTCGGTGAGGTCATCGTCGGTGGCCAGGGGATAGTCGATCTGCGTTAGGGATTGACAGATGTCGACCAGGATCAGGTCGGCCCCCTCTTCGGCAAGCCGCAGCGCGTGACTTCGGCCCATGCCGCGGGCAGCACCGGTGATCAGCACGCGCTTGCCGGCAACGCGCCCCGCCGGTGATGCCGTCACCACATCAGGCCACGCATTGTTGCGGACTGGGGAATGTCTTCCACGGCGATCAGTCCTTGGGGCGCCTCGCATACCCAGTCGATCGCATTGACTGCTCGTCCCGCTGTCGAGATACAGCCAGCGTCAGTGGAATCGAGAACCGGATGTGAAACGTGCGTGTTGATTTCCACCCGCGGCTCGCCCTCCACGACGACGCGGTGTACGCCGGTATGGCCGTCGGGCGGGAACTCCCAGTCGGGCGCTGCCGCGGAGGTAAGCCTGGTCACGTGTTCAAGGGTGATGACGGGTTCGCCGTCGCGGACGCCCTCGGTGGCAAACCGCACCGCGGCCATTTGTCCCGGCTCCACCGTCATCATGGTGCAGTCGATGCGCTCCGGTGTGAACCAGCGTTCGCTGCGCTGGCGGACATCGTCGAGTTTGATGTCGAGATTGTCGGCCAGACTGCGCACTTGACCGCCCCACATCGATACGATCACGCCGGGCAGAAAGAGCATGGGCGGGTCTTGGTCTTCGGTCATTCCGAAACCCATTGCGGCACCGGTGAACTCGGCATCATCGAAGTTTCCATAGTCGAAGATCTCTTGCACGGTGATCGAAGAGACCCGGGTGGTCAGGCTTACAGCAGAATGCACCAACGTATCGCCAGAAAAACCCGGGTCGATACCGTTGATGTAGAGCGAAGTGTTGCCCGTGGCACAGGCCTGCTCTAACGGCACCCGCAGCCAGTCTTCGGCATGACGCGGGGTGACCAACCAGACCATCGACGTGCCAACGACGTTAGTGCCCGCCGCAAGGAACTTGGCCATTTGATCGATGGCCTCCATCGGCCGCGTCTCGCCTTGAGACGTATACACCACGCAATCCGCGCCGAGGGCTACCAGGGCGTCGACGTCGTCGGTGGCGGTAATGCCGGTCGCATGGTCCAGCCCACAGAGCTCCCCGGCATCCCGGCCGACCTTCTCAGCACTGGAGGCATGTACACCGACCAGTTCGAGGTCCGGCCGGCCGATGATCGCCCGCAACGAATGCCGGCCCACGTTTCCGGTGGAGAATTGAATGACTCTGCGCACGGTTACCCTCGTTCTTCCAGCGGTGGGTGCTGACCCAGCATGTCGCGTTCGGACCGCAGGTCAGTAGTCGGGAATCGGCAGCGGCGAATTGTTGGAGTCGATGCCGCCGTCGACGTGGAAGGTCGCGTTCGTCGCGTAACAATCGCGGGTGGACAGGTACACCGCGAGCCGGCCGAGATCCTCGACATCGCCCAGCCGATGCAACGGCGTGGCCTCTTGCATCTTCTCCAGCGACCCGGGCATCAGGTCCAGGCTGCCCTTCAGGCCGTCGGTGGCGAACGATCCCAGGGCGATGGCGTTGACGCGAATCTTTGGGGCGAGCTCCTGCGCCATGGCGCGAGTCAGCGCTTCAAGTCCGCCCTTCGCCACGCAGTAGGCGGTGAGCGCGCGGATGCCGAACCGCGCCGAACCCGAGGAGATATTGATGATGGAACCGTGTCCGGCGCTCAGCATGTGGGGGGCCGCCAGCTGACTCATGATGAAGGCAGAGGTCACACACCAGTCGAAGGTGTGGCGAAAATCCTCGTCGGTGATGTCCAGAAACCGCGCATAGGTGGAACCGCCGACGTTGTTGACGAGAATATCGATTCGCCCGAAGCGATCGATCGCGGCGTTCACGACGCGCTCTCCGTCCGGACGGCTCATCGCGTCCGCGACGAGGGCCAACCCAGTGCCGCCTGTGGCCTCGATACCCTCAATCGTGCCGACGATATCCGCCTCGGTGCGGGCGGTCCCGACAACGGTGGCACCCGCCTCCGCCAGCACCCGGGCGATACCCGCCCCCACACCCTTTCCGGCCCCCGTGACGATCGCGACCTGGCCATCCAGCCGGAACTGCTCCAGTGCCATGCCGGGCTCCTTCGGTCACGCGGGGGTGGGTGCGTCGTTCAATCTATTGGCGTTTGCTGACTAAAGTCAACGAATGTACCGGGTCGGGATTTATGGCGATGGGCGCCATCCAACAATGGTGCAGTTGTGCAAGCCTTTCTGCCCCCAACACGGCATAATGATCTGGTTACCCTCGACATGCTTGCATGATTCAGGTCAACTGTGAGGAAAGAAATGGCTGTGACGGACCGGGTGTCTGCGCGAGAAGCCAAGCGCCTGCAGACGAGGGAGCGCCTGATGGGCGCCGCCGTCGCGGAGTTTGCCCGCGCCGGGATGGCGGAGGCCGACGTCAGCGCCATCGTGGCCGCCGCAGGAGTCGCCCACGGCACCTTCTTCTTCCACTTCCCCACCAAGGAGCATGTGCTGCTGGAGCTGGAGCGCCGCGAAGAGGACCGCATCGCCAAGCAGTTCGCGCAGTTCCTCAAGTCCGAGCACGATCTCGTTTCGGCACTCAATGAGGCCGTCCGCCTGGTGGTCGGGCTGGAGCGCCGGCTCGGCGATCTGCTCTTCAATGACTTTCTTGCGCTGCACTTTTCCCAGACTCGTCCGCAGACCGAAGACGGCAGGGATCATCCATTGATCGTGCTGGTCGCCGAGGAAATCGGGCTCGCCCAGAAACGCGGCCATACGGATTCGAACGTCAATCCGATGAACAGTGCGGTGTTTTTCCTGCTGGGCCTCTACGCCCTGTTGATCACCACCAACCACTGGCCGACAGGTCACACTCTGCTCGAGGACTATGTGGCGAGGACGCTGCGTAGCCTGCAACCCTGACGCTGCAACACCGTGAGCTACGAGCGCACCACGCCGCGCAGCGGCACCAGCCCGAGCTCCTTGTGGGTCAGGAACCCCGGCGCGGCGTCGCAGACGGCCGGAACCGTGTTCGCGGGGCCCATCGCGGTCCAGGTATAGCCGGGCTTGGGGTAATTGCCCTGTGGATCCGCCGGCGCCTGCAGGATCAGTTCGGTGGGTTCGTCGCCCTCGATCACGATGCGGTAATGGTAGTGCCCTCCCCAATCCGGCTGTGGCTCAATCGCATCGTATTCGTCCATGGTGTACATCTCGTGGAAGGTGATCAGGGGCTTGTTGTCGACCCACGTCGTCCACTTGTGGTGCTGCGAGGCGACGCTGCCTTTTTTGATCGTGCCTTTGAAGCCCGGCATATCGCTGGACGGTCCTCCCTCGTAGGGGATGTCGCGGATCGCCGTCCCCAACTCGACGTCAGTGGTGTATCTGTCCACAGTCTTCCCGAGGCCGTCGACCACCATGGCCATCGATTGGGCGAACAAGGGCCAGGCGTTGCCGAGTAGATTCGGTCCGGCCCTGAACTCTTCGGGAGTGTTTCCCATCCCCATCTCGTGCAGGTACTTCAATGTGTCCTTGCCGAAATTCACCACCTCGTAGATGTGGATGGCGTCGATCCGGCTGACGATCCGGGCCAGCGTCAGGACGAGCAGGTCTCCGGCGAAACCGGGGTTGACGCCACCGGCATGAAACGACGTCCCACCCTCGTGGCATGCCGCGTCGATCTTGTCGATGTCAGCCTGGCTGTGCTCGGTTCGGTACCACCACGCACCGCCCGAGGCGACGACGTTCTTGCCCCCGCGTAGGAGGCGACAGACTTCGTCAGGATCAGACCACAGCGGCGCGTAGAACACGCAATCGGCGTCGAGCGCTTCGATCTCCGCCTTATCGGTGGTGGCGAGGACCCCGATCGGCGCGGTCCCGGCGAGTTCGCCCGCGTCCTTGCCCACCTTCTCCGGGCGGTTACACAGCACCCCGACCACTTCGAAGGCGGGGTTGTGCGCGAAGTGACGAAGCGCCACCGTCCCGACATTGCCTATGCCCCACTGGATGACGCGATACTTCTTCTCGGCCGGCGATTTGAGCGTCATTGCTACTCCTTTGCATGGCCGGACGGCTGAGCGCTCGCTGAGCGTAGGCGCGCCCCGATCCGCGTGTCAACGACAATCAGCTGACTTTCGTCAGCCGGACCAGGATGTGATTCCGGCTCGGGTGGCGGCATCGTGCGCTGCCCCTGCCCTTGGATACCGTAATGACTTGTGAATCGGCACAGACCACGGCGAGCCATACGGCCGCTAAGGATCTCTCAGGATACCTTCTGCTGACTGTAGTCAGCCTGTTATAGTGCACGGATCGATCGGATCAGCAGACGGGAAGAGATCGTGAGTCCGCCGAAGCTGCACCAGCGCGCCACCCGCGCCGGCGCATCCTCAGAGTCGAACACCGCAGTCGCACCGGCGCTGACGATCGACGAGCACATGGAGCGGTCGCAGCTCGCGCAGCGTCAGGCCGACAAATGGCTCATCTCGGGCAGCCTCCTGATCGGCACCGCGGCCCTGGGCGTCTTCGGATTACCGCTGTTTCTGCGGGGTGTGCACCTGCTGCGCCGAGCCCAGCGTGACGGACTCTCGGTACGGCCGATGTTGGTCACTCTGCTCGGTTATCTCGTCATCATCGACGCCGCGATCAACACCGTCGGCTGGGCACTCGACCTGGTGGCGAACCACACCCTGCTGGCCCGGGTCCTGCTCAACGGCTGGGGCAACATGTTCGACGCCGGCTATTTCTGGCACTACAACGAGCTGTGGGTCGGCGGCGCGGCGGGCCCCGGTGAGAAGGGCTTGGAAGTCGGCCTGATCCTGACCGTCTTCACCATGCGCATCGCCGCCGCCGTCGGCTTCCTGCAGATGAAACGCTGGGGCCATCAGTGGATGGTCGTCACCTGCTGGATGGGCGTGGTCATCTGGATTACCTACGTGTTCAACATGACCATGTTCGCCGACGTACGCTTCGCCGGCGTCGTGCTTCCGGTCGTCGGGTGGTGGCTGTACGACATCTTCTACATCACCCCCTTCCTCGCGATCCCCTACCTGCACACCGTCAACCGCGAACTGTTCTCCGACTGAACGGGGCGCGATGAGCATGATCACTGACTTCACGCAGTGTCCGACCACATCACCAAGGAGGGCGAATCGTGGGCTATGTATGGGAGATTCTCCGCTATGTCGCCGCCTGGGGGGGCACCGGTCTGATCATCTGGTTCTGGTACTGGCTCTTCTCCAACATCGGCACGTTCTGAGGAGCAAGACCATTCGCGCGCGGGATTCGGCCGATGGCTGAGCGCTCCGATGCCCACGCGATGGCGCTGGAAAGGAGTTGCTCCGTGACGGCGCTCGCACTCAGCGCGGCGCGCCGCGAGGGAGCGCGACTCGTCACCGGCGAACGCCGCCGCTTCGGCATGAACGCAGCACTGACGTTCGTTCACGTCCCCTACCCCACGCTCCCCGACTGGAACCGCAGGACGCTGACCTGCGGCGTGGCCCTGCAATGTTCACCGTCGAAAGAGCGGATCACCCAATATCGACTCAACGAGTTGTCCGCCCGGGAACTGCGTGCGCTCACCCTGGTCGAATCCGGCGTCGCCCTGGGCTGGATAGCGTCGCGGTGGCCAGGGCTGCTGCCCGAGATTTGGCGGCTACTCCCGGACGCCGAGGTCCAGTCCGCCGACATGACCGCCGCCGAGATGCTCAACCGCGCAATCACACTGGCAGCGACGGACCGGGAGTTGGCGGTTCATCCCCTGCTGGGCGCCCTGCCGCCGGCCCACACGGCGCCGCAGGGGCTGGCCGACAAGCTGCGCCGCAGCTTCGGCCGGATGCCATGGACCACAACGCAGAAGCGTCTTCCGCGGCCCTACTCGGTCCCGGTCGGCGGTGAGGGGGGCGTGCGCAATCCGAATCTGCCGCCACCGAGCCGCCCGCAAGACAACGACCTCGACGTCACGCCAGAACACCGGCCCGGAATTCCCTATCCCGAATGGAACATGTGGACCCGGCGTTTCATGCCCGACCACGTCGCCGTTGTGGAGCTCATCGAGCACGCCGATCGCAGGCACATCCGCCGTCCGGTGCCGGTGGCCGTCGACGTGCGCAAGTGGTTCGAGGAACACACTCATCGTGCGATGACAAACCGCCTCGAAGACGGCTCCGACCTCGACGTCGACCAATATGTCAGCCACTACCTCGACCTGGTGACGGGCGAAGCCAAGGAGCCGAAGGTGTTTCGCGACCTGTTGCCCAGCAGCCGCGACGTCACCACGGCGCTGTTGCTCGACGGCAGTTCGTCGTTGGGGGTGCACGGCGGCCGGATCTTCCGGCTCGAATTGGCCTGCGCCGACGCGCTCTCGCGTGCGATGACCCTGGCGCGCGAGCGCCACGGCGTCTTCGTCTTCACCGGCAATACTCGTCATCGAGTCGAAGTGCGATGTCTGAAGGACTTCCGGGAGCGCCGGTTCGTGCCGCCGAGCGGGCTGGGCCTGTCCACCCGCGGATACACCAGACTCGGTGCGCCCCTGCGTCATTTGACCGGGCGACTGCTGGCGCAGCCGGCGCAGCGGCGGCTGCTGATCATCATCGGTGACGGGTTGATCTCCGACGAGGGTTACGAAGGCCGGTACGCCTGGGCCGACGCCGCGCACGCCGTCGAGGAGGCCAGCGACGCCGGGGTGTCGATGTACTACGTAGGCGTCGGGCCGACGCGGGTCGATCCCCTTCCCGAGGTGTTCGGACCCCGGCGCTCCCAACGGATCCGGCGCGTGGAGGAGCTCCCTCGGGTGCTGGCCCACGTCCATCGCGAGCTGGTCGCCGCATGACCGCGCGCGTCGGGGACACCTATCTCGCCACCGGCAACGAAGTCCAGCTGTTCGAACGTGCCTTCCGGCGGCGCATGCCGGTGATGCTCACCGGCCCGACCGGGTGTGGCAAGACGCGGTTCGTCGAGCACATGGGCGCGCTGTTGCGGCGCCCGGTCGTCACCATCAGCTGCCACGACGACCTCACCAGCGCCGACCTCGTCGGCCGGTTCATGGTGACCGGTGGTGACGTCGTGTGGACCGACGGGCCGCTCACCAGGGCCGTGAAATCCGGGGCGATCTGTTACCTGGACGAAGTCGTGGAGGCCCGTCACGACTCCTTGGCGATCCTGCATTCGCTGACCGATCACCGCCGGGCCCTGTACTTGGACCGGGCCAACGAAACAGTCGTCGCACCGCAGACATTCATGCTGGTGTGCTCTTACAACCCCGCCTACCGGAGCTCGCTGAAGGAGCTCAAGCCCTCGTTCCGGCAACGCTTCGTCACGCTGCCGATGAACTATCTGCCCGCCGAGCGCGAGGCCGAGGTGATCGTCGCCGAGACGGGTGTCGACACGGCAGCGGCCGTCCGGTTGGTGCAGTGCGCGAACGCCATTCGCACCGCGGACGAGGCGTTCCACTTCGAGCCGCCCTCCACCCGCGTCCTGGTCAACGCCGCACAGTTGATCGCCGCCGGCGCATCCGAACTGGAGGCCGCGGATGCCTGCGTACTCGCGCCGCTGAGCACCGACGGCGCCATCACCGACGGCCTGCGTGAGGTCGCGGCGGCCAGCCTGGCCACAGCGCGCAACTAGCCTTCGCGGAAAGGAGCAACCGGCATGGACCGACAGGAGCAGAAGCGCAAGAGGGCGCTCATCGTGTTCCAGATCGCCATCTACGGCTACCTTCTGGTGATGTTCGGCATCCAGCTCTACATGTCCTTCGCCCGGGGGTGGTGGGATCTGTGAATCCTGTTGCCGCGCAAGCGGCGAGCTCAGTCGGCCTCGAGGATCACCACGACGAGTCCCGCCGGGCCCAGCGCCGGGCCGACAAGTGGATGATCGTCGGCGCCGCGTTGATGGGCATGTGGGCGCCGGGCCTGATCGGATTTCCCATCTTCATGCGGGGGGTTTGGCTGCAGCGCCAGGCCCTGCGCGCCGGCCTGTCGGTCCGGCCCATGATCGTGACGCTGATCGGCTATCTGACCCTGATCGACGGGATGCTCAACAGTCTTGGCTGGGCGCTCGACCTGGTCGCCAACCACACGCTGATCAACAGGGTGCTGATGGTCGGTTGGGGCAACATGTTCGATGCCGGCTATTTCTGGCACTACAACGAGCTGTGGATCGGGGGCGCCGCGGGCCCGGGCGAAAAGGCCTACGTGGCGGGCCTGATCTTCACGGTGTTCTCCATGCGCGTGGCCGCTGCCATCGGCTTCCTGCAGATGAGGCGGTGGGGCCATCAGTGGATGGTCGTCACCTGCTGGATGGGCGTGGTCATCTGGTCGGCCTACGTGTTCAACATGACCATGTTCGCCGACGTGCGCTACGCCGGCGTGGTGTTCCCGGTCGTGGGCTGGTGGCTCTACGACATCTTCTACATCACCCCCTTTCTTGCCATCCCGTACCTGCACACCGTCAACCGAGAAATCTTCGCCGACTAGAGGAGCAGCGCCGTGACCAGTCCCTCGACCACCGAAGACGAAGACCCGGCCATTGGTCTCGAGCCGGGCACGACGCCGTACTACGCGCAGATGCACAAATGGATCAAGCGGGCGGTGCTGGTGTGCCTCGTCGCGCTCGTCATCGAGGGCGCCTTCACCCTGCCATTCATGGCGGTGTACTACGGCTACCCCACACTGAGCCTCACCGAGATCTGCAGCGAGCTGCTGAAGATCCGATATTCCAACGACACGCTGGAATGCAAGTACCCCTACCCGCCGTTCGGGCCGCCGGAGGGTGCCGCAGGGAAGGCCACCGCTCAGGACGTGTGGGGGATCCAGCCGATACCGAAATACCACCGGCTCGGGTTCCGCGAGCTCGTCAAGATCCACAATGACAGGCTCGCCCGCCAGGCGGCCCAACAGCAAGCGGCGCCGCATCCGTGAGCTATCGGGTCGTCCAGTGGACCACCGGCAACGTCGGCAAGAGTTCGGTGCGGGCGATCGCGGCGAACCCGATGTTGCGGCTTGTCGGGTGCTACGCGTGGTCGGCGGAGAAGGTCGGCTGCGACGTCGGGGAACTGTGCGGGATCGGGCCGCTGAAGGTGAAGGCCACCAACGACGTCGACGCGCTGCTCGCGCTCGAGCCGGACTGTGTGGTCTACAACCCGATGTTCCCAGATGTCGATCAGCTCGTGCGCATCCTCGGGTCGGGCGTCAACGTGGTGGGCACGGCCGGCTTCATCACCGGTCATTTCCTCGGCGCGGGACGCGATCGCATCGCCGAGGCCTGCGAGCGAGGCGGGTCCACCATCTTCGGCAGCGGCATCAACCCGGGTTTCATTCAGCTCTTCGCCATCGTCTCGGCCGGGCTCTCGGACCGAGTGGACAAGGTGTCGGTGCTGGAATCGTTCGATACCACCATCTACAACTCGCCGGCGACCGAAATACCCATGGGCTTCGGTTATCCCGTCGACCAACCGAACCTGCCGGTTATCACCCGGAAAGGATCAGGCATCTTCGGCGACGGCGTGTTGCTGCTCGCCGACGCGCTCGGCGTCGAGCTCGACGAAGTCCGTTGTGAAGCCGAGTACGCGCAGACCACCGCGGACCTTCACCTCCCCGGCGACTGGACCATCGCGAAGGGTTGCGTCGCCGGCATTCACGTTCGCTGGAAAGGCATCCTGGGGGGCCGAGAGATCATCGAAATCGGCGGCCAATGGCGCAAAGGGCAAACGCTGGAACCGGATTGGCCGCTAGACATGGGCTACACCATCGAAGTGCAGGGCCGACCGACGATCAGGACCACACTGAGTTTTCTTCCGCCGCCGGACTTTGAGGGCAAAACGCTGGACGACTACATCATGTTGGGCCTCACCATCACCGCCGTGCCGGCGATCACCGCGATACCTGCTGTCGTCGCCGCGCCGCCCGGCATCGCGACCTACACCGGCCTGCCGCTGCTGCTTCCGCGCGGGGTCCTCCGCGCCCAGGCGTCACCGACGATGGGGAGATGACCGTGCCCGAGGAATCGCCTCTGCTTCATCACGTCGTGTTCGCGGTGGCCGCCGAGCGGCACGCGACCGTCGCAGACATGTTCACCGACTTGGGGTTTGCGTTCGAGAACTTTCAGCTGACCGAACTGGGGTTGGACATTCACCTCGACTGGAATCGCGGTGTCGAGCTGGTCAGCCCCATCCCGGGATCGTCGGGATCGGTGGCCGTTTCGGTGAATGCGTTCCTCGAACGTCACGGCGACGGGGTGTACACCGTGGTGATCGGGGTCCCGGCAGCCTCGTCCGCCGACGCCGTCGCCGAGCGCTACGGCGCGACAACGCGGTTCCGGCAGCGCCTCGAGGGCGAGGGCACCTATCTCGACGAACACGACTTGTCGATATTGGGCCTGCCCCTGACGTTTCTGGCAACCAACATTTCGTGACCGCCGACGAGCTACCCGAAAGGAACAGAGTCCCCATGGCCGAAGCGCTCGCCCCCCGTGCAATTCCGGTGCTCGACCTCGCCGATCTAGGCGACCTCGTACCCGATTTCGAACTCGTGCGCGGATACCGTCCCGAAATCACGTGGCCATCCCCCACCTGCACCCTGCCCCGGCTGCCGCTGCGGCTTGGTGCGACGCAGGCGCCATGACCGTCGGCACGGCAGAGCTCAGCGTCTTCGATTCCGACCTGCCGGTGCTGCACTACGACGTCACCGACACACCTCAGGACATCTATCCGCAATTCCAGGCCGCCCAACAGGTCGCGCCGATCGCGCTGGGTCCCATGGGTCCGGAGGTGCTCTCCTATGAGCTTGCCCGAACCGTGCTCGGTGACCCGCGTTTCGGGATTCCGCCGGGCATTCACCTGACCGCACACGGCGTGACGTCAGGTGAGCTCTGGGACCGGGTGACGCGCAGCATCCTCTGCATGGAAGGCGCCGAGCACCGCCGGCTGCGTAGCCTGGTGTCCAAGGCCTTCACGCCACGAGCGACCGCGCGCATGGACGAGACCATCCACGCCGTCATCAACGAGCTCTCCGACGCCGTTGTCGCGGAGGGAAGTTGCGAGTTCGTCGAGGAGATCGCGCGGCCGTACCCGATCCCGGTGATCTGCGCCCTGCTGGGTGCGCCACGCCAAGACTGGCAGCTCTTCTCGAAGTGGGCGGAGGACATCTTCAAGATCGTGAGCTTCGATTGCGATCTCGCCGAGGAGGAGCCCAAGGTTCTGAAGGCCTGGGACGCCTTCGACGAATACATCGACGCGATGATCGCCAGTCGGCGCAAGACCCTCACCGACGACCTGCTCTCCGAACTCATCCGCGCCGAAGACCGCGGCGACCGGCTCAATGCCGGCGAGGTCCGGATGCTGGCGTTCAGCATCCTGGTGGCCGGAACCGACACCACCCGCACGCAATTGGCGGCCTCGACGCAGGTGCTCTGCGAGCATCCGGAGCAGTGGGCCCTGCTTCGCGACAACCCCGGGCTCGGGATGAAAGCTGTCGAGGAAACCATGCGGCACTCCCCGTCGATGTGCAGCACCCTGCGCAGCGTCACCGACGACGTCGCGATCGGCGACTACATGTTCCCGGCCGGCACCTTTATCATCGTGAACACCTTCGCCGCCAACCGGGACCCGGCCGTGTACGACGAGCCCACGCGTTTCGACATCACGCGCAGCGATCCACCGCCCATCCTGACCTTCGGCGGCGGGGCTCACTACTGCCTCGGGGCCAACCTCGCCAGGCGAGAGCTGTCCGAGGCGCTGAAGATCCTCAGCCGCCGCCTGCCGCATCCGCGGTGCAGCGAAATCCCGCCGTGGCGGCCTCTTCTCGGCATGAGCGGACCCACGCGGCTGCCGCTCGAGTTCGATCGGCCCGCGTGACGCGCTAGGCCGGCAACCCGCTCTTGACCGCGGCGTCCTGTTTGCTTGCCAAGTCGAGAAGGACGTCGGTGGGCGTGGGATTTCCCGGCGTGCAATCGACCTCCAGGTCGACGACGGCCCGGCCCTCGGTGAATACCACCTCGGAGATCTCCATTTGCTTGGCCGGGTCGGCGGCCGGGCCGGCGACCATGAACCCGTTGGTGCCGACGTCGACCGGTTGCTGCGCGCCGGTGACCTTCTTGGCGAGTTCGTCTTTCATGGCCGGGATCATCGGGGCGGCCGAGGCGGCGTCGGGGTAGACGGCGATCGTGTCGACGATGGTGCGCTTGCCGTCGGGATTCTTGAACACCTGCCCCACGCCGTTGACTCCGCCCGGGTTTGCGGTCGGCGGCCCGTCGGTGAACGCGTTCGGCCCGACGTCACCGGGCTTGATCAGCAACGAGCTGTAGTCCGACTGGCCCGCCGCGGGACTGGAGGCGGCGCCGGCGCTCGACGACGCCGTGGCGCTCGAGGATGCGGCGGAACTCGACGAGGTGGCCGAGGTTGCGGACGGGCTACCGTTGTTGCCGCAGCCCGCCACTGCGGCGCCGGCGAGCAGCGCGACGGCTGCCACTGTGACGATGGACGTTTGCCCCGTGTACATGGGCGCTCCTTCTGGCGACGGCTATCGGTGACAGCGAGCGGAGTTGAATCCGGATGCCGCCTTCGGCAGGTTCCCATATTCCCTGATTAGAGACACCCCCATGAGAGACACGGTGGCCGGCTCTGTGGCAGTGTGACACGACTTCGACGGGTTGGCGACGCGGCTCGACGGTTGCCAAAACATATTTATTTCGCATCGACGGAAATGACCGAACTGCCGATCTGGCGGCGGTCGCCGTGCAGAGCGCGGCAGAGATCGGCCGGCATCGAAGCCCCTGCCGCGGGGCAGACGTATAGCGTCGATATAAGTTCTAGCGTCGCTATTGACTACGAAACCCCGGTCAGGCTAGCGTTGCTAGCAGCCGCTGGACGGCAGGGTGGGCAGGGTTTTAAAAACCCCACACTCGTCCGCGGTGAATGGTGCCGAGGTCGCCGCTGAGGCCACACCGACGCCCATGAACGAACATCAGCCGACCTCGATGAACGGAGCCCGACAGCCGATGTTTCAGCTCAGGACCTACACGCTGCGCTCGCCCGATGCGCTGCAGCGCTACGCCACCGTGCACTGGGCCCGCCACCTGGGGACCTTCTCCATGTTCGGGATCGCCACCCACGGTGTGTGGACCGAACACGACGGCGCGGATCGCCTGGTCGCGCTGATCGGCTACCCGACGGGCACCGACCCCGAACACCTCACCCGGGTGGTCATGGCCAGCCCGCAATTCGCCGCCGACATGGCCGGCTTCGACGCCGAGGATCTACTCGACGTGCAAACCACGCTGCTCGACCCGACCTCGTTCTCACCCCTCCGCTGATCAAATCCCAGGAGTGTTCGACATGACCGTCACCACCACCATCGGCTTCGTGCTCGCCGGAGTGCTCGCCGCGGCCATCCTGCTCATCGGCGCGCGCTTCCTCATCGCGCCGCGCGTCGCCGCCGCGGGCTACGGCGTGGTACCAGATTTGGACCAACCCAATGCCGGGGCCTACTTGAGCGTCAAGGGCGTCCGCGACATCACCACGGGCCTGATCGTCATCGTCCTGATGATCGCGCAGGCGACCCACCTGCTGGGCTGGGTGATACTGGCCGCCACCATCATTCCGATCGCCGACGCCACCATCGTGCTGCGCCACGGCGGCGCCAGAGCCACCGCCTTCGGCGTCCACGGGGGCACGGCCGCGGTGATGCTCGTGACCTCGGCGCTGCTGCTCATCCCCTAAGAGCAGGCACCGGAGCGAAACACCGCGGTTCCCCGGGGGAAACGTCGTCGGTGCCGGACTGCTCACCAGGGTCGGGCGAGCGCGAACGCCTAGGGGTGGCCGTTCACGGGTAGCGGCGGGTTGCCGCCGGGAGCCAGTTCGAGCACGCGAATCTCGCCCGCGGTCCCGTCGACCTCGACCAGCGCTCCCGGCGGCAGGGTCCGGGTCGCCCCCTGCACGTCCACCACGCACGGGAATCCGAACTCGCGGGCCACCACGGCCGCATGCGACATGGGGCCGCCAAGTTCGGTCACCACCGCCGCGGCGTAGCAGAACGCGGCCGTATACCCGACGTCGGTGACCTCCGCGACGAGGATTTCGCCCGGCTGCAGGTCGTCTATTGTCTCGGGCCGCACGATCCGCACCCGGCCGCGCACCCGCCCACCGCATACGCCAACGCCGCGCAGCGTCTCTCCGTTGGCCAGAGCGGCCGACGAGGCGACCGAGGGCTCCCAACTCCCGCTGAACACCGTCGGCGGAACCACGCCGGCCAACCTCGCCTGTTCGGCCCGCCGCCGCGCCACCAGGCCCGCGACGTCGGGCGGAAGAGCATCGAGTTCGTCGACCAGCAGGAAGAAGACGTCGTCGGCGGCGGTGCAGACGCCCGCCTCGACCAGTCGGCGCCCATATTCGCGCAGCAACCGGCGCAACACCCAGATGGCGCGCACCATCTTGTCACGGCGCACCTCCCGGTCGCGCAGCTGCCGCACGAACAGCGACGCAACGGGCTTGGCTCGCAACGGAATCCGCGCGTGGTGGGGCGACGGGGCGGCCGGCGCGTCCATCGCCCGGGCGACCATGCGCAACAGCAACTCGGGATCGTCGTCGTAACTGGTCGACAGCATCTCGACCTCGGCCGGGCCGCGGTGACCGATGAGCCGCAGCTCGTCGCGGACCGCGGCGTGAAATGCCGGGGCCTCGGCGGCCAGCACGTCGAGGCGTCTGCCGGGTCCGGTCAGCAGGCGAGTGACGCGTGGATCGCGCCGCGCGGCCTCCACCAGCCTTTGCACCGCCTCGACCGAGCGCGCGCTGACCAGTTCCGGCCCGGCCGGCGGGGCCGCGTCGCGGCCGCACAGGCCCCGCAGTAAGACGTTGAACGCCGCGCACAGCATGAACGATCCCGAGGCCAGCACCCAGCCGTGCACGACGTGGTCGCGCGCCAACAGGATCAGGCTGAGCAGCCGGCCATCGTCGAGCCGCGTCAGGTCGCCATCGGCGAGCCCCTCCAGCCGGTCCACGTCAGCGACGTAGGCGTCGGTGTCCTGCAGTGAACCGGCGGACAGGCCCACCAGGTTGACCCCGAACACCCCGATGTTGCGCAGGGTGCGCAATCGCTTTCGGGCCCGGTTGGATTGCGTCGGCGGGCGCTGGGCACCGAAAATCGGCAGGGACCCCATGCTGGGCCCGAAGTATCCGCTGTTGCGCACGATGGTCGCGGGTCGGGCGAACGGCACGGTTTCGGCCATGAAATGCGCCGACGTGATGCCGCCGTACAAGCGGTGGGCGAACACCGCGACCGTGCGCATCGCGATCTCTCGCTGGATGATCCCACCGGGCCGCAGCCGCTCGGCGATGCCGACGCCACCGGCGCGCAGGCCCCGCACGGTCACCGACGCCGACGACGGCGAGAAGGGACCCGGCAGGGCCTCCGACAGGTTGGTGGCCAAATAGGTCGGGAAGCGCGGGTCGATTGGAGTGTCGAATTCGCCGTTGGCGCCGGGTGGACCCGCCAGTTCGGGCACCACCCCGTCGTCGGCCGGCGCGTTCACGGCGGGTAGCTGCTGGATGGCGGCGAGCCGCCACGGCAGTGAGATCACCCGCTTGCCCAGCGTGACGCGACCGCGCACCGCCAGCGCGAGGTCCTCGATGCATTCCCGGGCGCCCCAGGCGGGTTGGAACCCCCACCGGTCGATCAGCCGCGAGGTGTCCATGAGTGCGGCGCTTTGCGCCAGCTCCCATTCGGCGAGCGCAGTCGCGCCGCGGCGTCGCAGCAGCGCGGTGACAGGAGCGCCCAGCCCGACGATCGGCCGTCCGAGCGCGGCGGCGATCTGGCGGAGGGTTACCACACCCGGAGCAGCGAGATTGACTGCGCTGGAATCGATCTCAGCGTCCAGTACCGCCACCGCGAGCAACCGGAGCGCGTCGTCGACGTGGACGACCTGCAGGGGCCGATCGCCCGCCACGCCCGGGATCGCCGGCGATGCGAACAGCCGGCGCACCCAGTTGTCCACCCCCCGGCCGACGACGAGGGCCGAGCGGACGACCGTCGACTGGACGCCGGAATCGGCGAGGATCTCCTCGACGCGGGCCTGGAGCACGCCGTTGGCGCATTCCGGGGCCAATACGTCATCCTCGGCTTTCGCGTCGTCTCCCCCGCCGTAGACGTGCGCCGACGACGAGAAGACGATACGCCGGGCCCCGGTCGCGGCCATCGCGTCTAGGACGTTGGCCGTGCCGCCGACGTTGACCTGTTCGCTGATCCGGTCATCGGGGCCGGGACTCTTCGCCCACGCGAAGTGCGCGACGGCGTCCGCTCCCGCGATGCAGCGCTTGACCGCCACCGCGTCCCGGATGTCACCGACGACGAAATCTGCTTCGGTGGGCCAGCTTTCGGGACGATGACGCGCGATGCCGACCACGTTGTGGCCCTGGCCGAGCAGCCGCGCGGCAAGACCGCGCCCTAGCACACCGCTGGCCCCCGTGACCGCGATCCTCACCGACTGCCCTCGCTCATACTCACTCGTCGTCGTCGAGCAAGGCCGCGTTGACCAGGTCGTCGAGGTCCATGTCGGCGATGTCCTTCTTCGTCGTCCCGGCGGGAATCGCCTGCGTCCCGGCGCCGTTGCCCTCGACCTCGTTGGCCAGCGCCAGCAACAACTCGAGGACGCCGGCCTGCCGGAGTCGCTTGACGGGGATGGACCCGACGACGCGCTGGATCTCGGCCTCCCCGGGCGCGGCGACCGGGGCCTGCTGCTCCGACGAACCGATCAGCTCGCGGCGCATGTATCCGGCGAGGGCGGCGGAGTTCGGGTAGTCGAAGATCAGCGTCGGGGAAAGCGGCAGACCCGTCGCGGATTTGAGCCGGTTGCGCATCTCGACCGCGGTGAGCGAGTCGAAACCCAACTCCTGGAAAGCCCTGTCGGGGTCGATGGACTCCGGGTTGGCGCTGCCCAGCACCGTGGCGATGTGGGAGCGCACGAGATCCAGCATGACCGCCTGCTGCTCGTCCTCCGGCAGCCCCTCAATGCGTTGCAGCAGAGCCGATTTCGACTTCGCGGCGGCCAGCGAGTCGTCGACCTGGCGCCGCGCCGGCGCGTTGATCAGGTCGACGAACATCGGCGGCAATGTGCCACCGTCGAACTTGACCCGCAGAGCTTTGAGGTCGATGTGGGCGGGCAACAGGAACGGCTCGTCGACCACCATCGCGGTGTCGAGCAGCTGCAGGGCCTCCTCGGAGGACATCGCCACGATGCCGTCGCGGGCGAAGCGGGCGAAGTCGACGCTGGCCAACGCGCCGGTCATGGTGCTGGCCTGGTTCCACAGTCCCCATCCCAGCGAGATCGCGGGCAGGCCTTGGGCACGCCGGTGCACGGCCAGCGCATCGAGGAACGAGTTGGCCGCCGCGTAGTTGCCCTGCCCCGACGAGCCCACCAGCCCGGCCATCGACGAGAACATCACGAACGCAGACACATCCAGATCGCGGGTCAACTCGTGCAGGTTCCAGGCCGCATCGACCTTGGCGCGCAACGCCGCGTCCAACCGCTCGGGCGTCAGCGACGTCACCACCGCGTCGTCCAGCGCCCCGGCCGTGTGCAGCACCGCCGACAGCCGGTGCTGCGCCGGGATGTCGGCGATCACCTTGGCCAGGGCGGCCCGGTCGGCGGCGTCACAGGCCACCACCTGCACCTGGGCGCCCGTCTCGCCGAGTTCGGCGGCCAGCTCCGCCGCGCCGGGCGCATCCGGGCCGCGGCGGCTGAGCAGCAACAGGTTTCGCACACCATGGCGCGCCACCACGTGGCGCGCCAGCGCCGAACCCGCCATGCCGGTGCCGCCGGTGATCAGCACAGTACCGTCCGCCCAGGCGTCGGGCATGGTCATCACGACCTTGCCGACGTGGCGGGCCTGGCTCAGATAACGCAACGCCGCCGGCGCGCGCCGCACGTCGAACGTGGTCACCGGCAACGGCCGCAGCACCTCGTCGGCGAACAGCGCCGCCAGCTCGGCGAGTATTTGCGCGATGCGCTCCGGCCCAGCCTCGAAGAGGTCGAAAGCCTGGTAGCGCACCCCGGCGTGGTCGCTGGCCACCACGTCCGCGTCGCGGATGTCGGTCTTGCCCATCTCCAGGAACACCCCACCGGGCGCCACCAGCCGCAACGAGGCATCCACGAACTCACCGGCCAGCGAATCCAGCACCACATCGAACCCGCGCCCGCCGGTGACCGCCCGGAACTTCTCCTCGAACTCCAAACTGCGCGAATCCGAAATATGGTCCTCGTCAAACCCCATCGCCCGCAACGTGTCCCACTTGCCCCGACTAGCGGTCGCAAACACCTCCAGCCCCAAATGCCGCGCCAACTGCACCGCGGCCATACCCACCCCACCGGTGGCCGCGTGCACCAGCACACGACGGCCCGACTCGGCACGGGCCAAGTCCACCAGCGCATAGAAGGCGGTGGCGAAGACCACCGAGGTGGTGGCCGCCGCGGTGTGCGACCACCCCGTCGGGACGCCGACCAGAAGGCGTTCGTCGGTGACCGCGACCGTCCCGGTGCCCTCGGGGAACAGGCCCATGACGCGGTCGCCCACCGCGAAACGGCCCGCACTCTCGACGACGACACCGGAGGCCTCGACGCCCATCACGGCCTCGGGGTCAGGGTAGAGACCGAGGGCGATCATGACGTCGCGGAAGTTGGCGGCAATGGCTGAAAGCGCAACCCGGACCTGGCGGTGTCCCAACGGCGCGTCGGCGTCGGGAATGCGTTCCAGGCGCAGGTTCTCGAAGGTGCCCTGGCTGCTCATGCCCAGCCGCCACGGGCCCTCGCCGGGCGGCACCAGCAGGCCGCTCACCGCGCGGCTGCCGTGCACGCGCCCGGTGTACACCGTGCCGCCGCGCACCACCACCTGCGGTTCGCCCACCGCCAGCGCCGACGCCACCGCCGAATCCTCGAGCGGCGCGTCGGAGTCGACGAGGACAACCCTGCCGGGATGCTCGGTCTGCGCCGAGCGCACCAGCCCCCACACCGCCGCGCCCGCCAGATCCGTGACGTCCTCGCCCGGCAGCGCCACCGCGCCCCGGGTCACCACCACCAGCGTGTCGGCCCGGTCCCGGGCCAGCCACGATTGCAGCACGGCCAGCACCGAGCGCGTGGCGGCGTAGACGTCGGTGACCACGTCGGCGACCGCCGGCGGTGAGGCGAACACATACGCGGCCGGCCCGGGATCGGTTTCGGTTGCGGCGGAACCCGATTCGGCTTCCGCCCAGGCGCGGACCGGCAGCGGCTGAACGTCGGACGACGGCTGCGCCGACCAAACCACCTCGAACAGCCGGTCGGGGCCCGAGCTCGACACGGCGGCGAGCAACTGCCGATCGCTGACCGGGCGGGCCACCATCGACGACACCGACAGCACCGGCAGGCCCAGCCCGTCGGCCAGTTCGATCGACACCGACGTGGGCCCCGTCGGCGCGATGCGGGCGCGCACCGCCGAGGCACCCGCCGCATGCAGCGAGACCCGCTGCCACGAGAACGGCACCAGCACCGAACCCTGCGGCAGTTCGTCACCGTCGGAGGTCAGGATGACCGCGTGCAGGGCCGCGTCGAGCACCGCGGGATGCACGCCGAACCCCGCCGCGGACACCCCGGCGTCAGCGGGCAGGTTCACCTCCGCGAACACCTCGTCGCCGCGGCGCCACATCGAGGTCAGGCCCCGGAACGCCGGGCCGTAGCGGTATCCGCGCTCGGCGAGCCGCTGGTAGCCGTCGCCGACGTCCACGGCTACCGCACCCACCGGCGGCCAGGCCGACAGGTCGGCGCCGGGCTGCACGGCGCCGGAGCCCAGCGCGCCCTCGGCGTGCAAGAGCCAGGCCGAACCCGTGTCGGCGCGCGAAAACACCGACACGGCACGCGAACCCGTTTCGTCGGGGCCGCCCACGACCACCTGCACCGCGACCGAACCCGAGGCCGGCAAGACCAGCGGGGCCGCGAGGTTCAACTCGTCGACTACACCGCAGCCCACCTCGTCCCCGGCGCGGATCGCCAATTCGACGAAGCCGGCGCCGGGGAACAGCACGACACCACCCACGGCGTGATCGGCCAGCCAGCCCTGCAGGCTCGGCGACAGGCGCCCCGTCAGCACCACGCCGCCCGAGGCCGGTAACTCGACGACCGCGCCGAGCAGCGCATGCTCGCCGGCCACCAGCCCCAGCCCGGCGGCGTCGGCCGTGGCGCCGTCACCGGACAACCAGAACCGGCGGCGCTCGAAGGCGTAGGTGGGCAGTTCCACGAAGTTGGCCGCGCCGATGGCGGCCCCCCAGTCCACGTCCATGCCGGTCACGAACCCGTGCGCGACGGCCGCGATGAGCGTCGCCGGCTCGGGACGGTCCATGCGCAGCGCCGACGTCGTCATGACTGGCGCGTCCGGCAGGGACTCTTCGATCGAGGCCGTCAGGCCGCTGCTGGGACCGACTTCGAGGAACCGGTTCACGCCCGCGGCGTGGGCGAAGCGGATGCTGTCGGCGAACCGCACCGCTTCGCGGATATGCCGCTTCCAGTACGCCACCGAGGCGAAGTCCTCCCCCGCCAGCTGTCCGGTCACGTTGGACAGGATCGGGATGCGAGGCCGGTCGACTGCGAGACCGGCTGCGACCGAGCCGAATTCGTCGATCATAGGATCCATCAGCGGGGAATGGAAGGCGTGCGAGACGGCCAGCCGGTGGGTCCTGGCGCCGTCGGCGCGCAGCCGGTCGGCGACCGCGGCCACCGCGTCCCCGGCGCCGGAGATCACCACGGAAGCCGGCCCGTTGACCGCGGCGATGCCCACCTCGGCGGTCAGCAGCGGCCGCACCCGGTCCTCGGGGGCCTGCACCGCGACCATCGTCCCGCCCGCCGGCAGCGCCTGCATGAACCGGCCCCGGGCGACCACCAGCACCGCGGCGTTCTCCAGCGACAGGACGCCGCTGACGTGCGCAGCGGACAGCTCACCCACCGAGTGGCCCATCACCAGATCGGGCGTCACGCCCCACGACTCGAGTAGCCGGAACAGCGCGACCTCCACCGCGAACAGGGCGGGCTGCGCGAATTCGGTGCTGTTGAGCAGGTTTTCGTCGTGACCCCACATCACCTCGCGCAGCGGGCGCAGCAGGTGGCGGTCCAGTTCCGCGACGACAGTGTCGAACGCCTCGGCGAACACGGGATAGCCGGCGTGCAATCCCATCCCCATGCCCAGGAACTGGGAGCCCTGGCCGGGGAAGACGAAGGCCGTCTTCGCGCCCGGCGTCGCGGTGCCCCGGATCACCGACCCGAACTCCTCGGTGGCCAGCTCGTCCAGCCCGGCCAGCAGGCGTTCCCGGTCGCCCCCGACCACGACGGCGCGATGCTCGAAGGCCGCGCGGCCCGCCAGCGACCACGCCACGTCGGTCGCCTCCAGTGTGGGGTGAGCGCGCAGATGCCCGGCCAGGCGCGCGGCCTGAGAACCCAGCGCGTTTGCCGATTTCGCCGACACCACCCACGGCACCACCGGCAGCTTGGGGGTATCCACCCGTTCGGCGCCGGCCGGGGCGGCCTCCACGATCACGTGGGCGTTCGTGCCGCTGATTCCGAACGACGACACACCGGCCCGCCTCACCCGGCCGTCGGCCGGCCAGGGGCGCTGGTCGGTGAGCAGCGACACCGATCCCGCGGCCCAGTCCACGTGCGGGCTGGGCTCGTCGACATGCAGTGTCGCCGGCAACAATTCATGGCGCATTGCCAACACCATCTTGATCACGCCCGCGACGCCGGCCGCGGCCTGGGTGTGGCCCATGTTCGACTTGATGGACCCCAGCCAAAGGGGTTCGCTACGGCCCTGCCCGTAGGTGGCCAGCAACGCCTGCGCCTCGATGGGATCACCCAACGTCGTCCCGGTGCCATGGCCTTCGACCACGTCGACGTCGGCCGCGCGCAGACCGGCATTGGCCAGCGCCGCGCGCACCACCCGCTGCTGGGACGGACCGTTCGGCGCGGTCAGCCCGTTGGAGGCGCCGTCCTGGTTGACCGCAGAGCCGCGCACCACCGCCAGCACCGGATGACCCAGCCGCTCCGCGTCGGAGAGCCGCTCGACCACGAGCATGCCGCCGCCCTCGGAGAAGCCGGTGCCGTCGGCCGCCCCGGCGAAGGCCTTGCACCGCCCGTCGGTCGACAATCCGCGCCAGCGGCTGAATTCGACGAAGATGTCGGGTGTGGCGTTGACGGTCACACCGCCGGCCAGCGCCAGGTCGCACTCCCCCGAACGCAGCGACTGCACCGCCATGTGCAGCGCCACCAACGACGACGAACACGCCGTGTCCACCGACACCGCCGGGCCCTCCAGCCCCAGCACGTAGGACACCCTCCCCGAGGCGACGCTCGACAGCTGGCCGGTGAGCCGGAATCCCTCCACCGGTTCGGCGGCGAACATGCCGTAGCCCTGGGTCATCACCCCGGCGAAGACGCCGGTGGCGCTGCCGCGCAGCGCGGTCGGGTCGATCCCGGCGCGCTCCAGCGCCTCCCAGGAGAGTTCGAGGAACATGCGCTGCTGGGGGTCCATCGCCAACGCCTCGCTGGGCCCCACGCCGAAGAATGCGGGGTCGAAGTCCGCGACACCGTCGACAAATCCGCCGTTGCGGGTGTAGCAGGCGCCCGGTACGTCGGGGTCGGGGTTGAAGAGACCCGCCAGATCCCATCCGCGGTCGTTCGGGAACTCCGAGATGACATCGCGGCCCTGGACCAGCATGTCCCACAGGTCGTCCGGGGAGGCGACCCCACCCGGGTAGCGGCATGACATGCCCACGATCGCGATCGGGTCGTCGCCCGAGACGCGAACCGCCGAGACCTGCCCGATCTCCTGTGGCACTCCGGCCAGTTCGGCGCGCATGTAGCCGGCCAGTGCGTTGGGTGTGGGGTAGTCGAAGATCAGCGTGGGTGAAAGCGCAAGGCCCGTAGCGGCTTTCAGCCGGTTGCGCATCTCGACCGCAGTAAGCGAGTCGAAGCCCAACTCCTGGAACGCCTTATCCGGGTCGATCGCCTCGGGGCTGACGGTTCCCAGCACCGTGGCGATGTGGGAGCAAACAAGCTCCAGCAGCACCGCGTGTTGCTCGGGCTCGGGCAGACCGTGCAGGCGTTGCGCGAGAGCCGATTTGGATTTCGCCGCGGCCAGCGAGTCGTCGACCCGGCGCCGCGACGGGGCGTTGAGCAGTTCGGCGAACATCGGGGGCACCGCGACGGCGTGGGCGCGCAGCGCGGCCAGGTCGATGCGGGCGGGCGCGAGGAACGGTTCGTCGACGATGAGGGCGGTGTCGAACAATTCCAGCGCCTCATCCGCGGACAGCGCCAGGATGCCGTCGCGACTCAGGCGGGCCAGCCCCGCGTCGCCGAGCCCGCCGGTCATGGCGCTGGCCTGATCCCACAGTCCCCATCCCAGCGAGATCGCGGGCAGGCCTTGGGCACGCCGGTGCACGGCCAGCGCATCGAGGAACGAGTTGGCCGCCGCGTAGTTGCCCTGACCCGACGAGCCCACCAGCCCGGCCATCGACGAGAACATCACGAACGCAGACACATCCAGATCGCGGGTCAACTCGTGCAGGTTCCAGGCCGCATCGACCTTGGCCCGCAGCACCGCATCGATGCGCTCGGGCGTCAGCGACGTCACCACCGCGTCGTCGAGAACACCGGCGGCATGGACCACCGCCGTCAGCGGGTGCTGCGCCGGGATGTCGGCGATCACCTTGGCCAGCGCGTCGCGGTCGGCGGCGTCACAGGCCACCACCCGCACCTGGGCGCCCGCCGCGCCGAGCTCGGCCATCAGGTCCATCGCCCCGGGGGCGTCGGGCCCGGTCCTGCTGAGCAGCAACAGGTTACGCACGCCGCGGCGAGCCACCAGGTGGCGGGCCAGAGCGGAACCCGCCATGCCGGTGCCGCCGGTGATCAGCACAGTGCCGTCCGCCCAGGCGTCGGGCATGGTCATCACGACCTTGCCGACGTGGCGGGCCTGGCTCAGATAACGCAACGCCGCCGGCGCGCGCCGCACGTCGAACGTGGTCACCGGCAACGGTTTCAGCGGCCCGGCGTCGAAGAGCGCGGCGAGCTCGAGCAGGTATTGGTGCATGCGCGGGCGGCCCGGCTCGAAGAGGTCGAACGCACGGTAGCGGACGCCGGGGTAGTCCTGGGCGACGACGCCGGGGTCGCGGATGTCGGTCTTGCCCATCTCCAGGAACACCCCACCGGGGGCCACCAGCCGCAACGAGGCATCCACGAACTCACCGGCCAGCGAATCCAGCACCACATCGAACCCGCGCCCACCGGTGACCGCCCGGAACTTCCTCTCGAACTCCAAACTGCGCGAATCCGAAATATGGTCCTCGTCAAACCCCATCGCCCGCAACGTGTCCCACTTGCCCCGACTAGCGGTCGCAAACACCTCCAGCCCCAAATGCCGCGCCAACTGCACCGCGGCCATACCCACCCCACCGGTGGCCGCGTGGATCAAGACGCGCTGGCCGGGCTGCACGTCGGCGAGGTGCACGAATGCGTAGTACGCGGTCATGAACACCGCCGATATGGCGGCGGCCTCCGGGTAGGACCAGTCGGCGGGCATGGGCAGCAGCAACCGGACATCGCCGGCGACCAGCGTGCCGCTGCCGTCGGGGAAGAACCCGAAAACCGAATCTCCGACCGCGAATTCGGTGACCCCGGGACCAACCTCGACCACCACGCCCGCACCCTCGCCGCCGATCAGCGCGTCGTGGGTGAACATGCCCAGGGTGATCATGACGTCGCGGAAGTTCGCGGCGATCGCGCGCATCTCGACCAGCACCTGACCCGGCTGCAACGGCGCCCCGGCGTTCGGCACCGGTTCGAGCCGCAGGTTCTCGAAGGTGCCGGCGCTGCTGATACCGAGCCGCCACGGGCCCTCACCCGGCGGCGTCAAGATGCCGCTGACCGCGCGGCTGCCACGCACCCGCGGCGCGTAGGCCGCTCCGTCGCGCAGCACCACCTGCGGCTCCCCCGACGCCAGCGCCGCGCCGACGGCGGAAGCATCGAGCGGCACGTCGGAATCGACGAGAACGAACCGGCCGGGATGCTCGGTCTGCGCAGACCGCACCAATCCCCACACCGCCGCCCCCGCCAGATCCGTGACATCCTCGCCCGGCAGCGCCACCGCGCCACGCGTCGCCACCACGAGCACACCGGAATCGCGTTCGCTCAGCCACGACTGCACGGCGCCGAGCGCCTGATGCGTGCGCTCACGGGGGGCTGCGAGCGAATCACCATGGCCGACAATGGATTCAAATATCTGATGTGGCGGCACGTCGCCGTCGGCGCCCGCCGTAGCCGGCGTCGGGGTCCACGCCACCTCGAAGAGCCGGTCCGGGCCCGCGGACGAGACCACCGCTCGCAGCTGTTGCCCGCTCACCGGCCGCGCCGCCATCGCGGTCACCGACAACACCGGCAGGCCCAGCCCATCGGCGAGTTCGATCGACACCGCCGAACCGCCGCCGGGCCCGGTGGGCGCGATGCGGGCACGAACCGCCGAGGCGCCCGCTGCGTGCAACGACACGCCCTGCCAGGAGAACGGCAGCACAATCTCTTCGGCCGTGTCGCCGGCGTGGGCGCCGGCCATCGCCACCGCGTGCAGCGCCGCGTCGAGCAGCGCCGGGTGCACGCCGAACCCGGTGACGCCCCCGGCCGCGTCGGGCAGCTTCACTTCCGCGAACACCTCGTCGCCGCGCACCCACGCCGCGGTCAGGCCCTGGAACGCCGGGCCGTAGCCGTAGCCTTGGGCGGCCAGCCGCTGATATCCGTCGGCGGTGTCGAGTGCGACCGCGCCGGCGGGCGGCCACACCGAGAGGTCCGAGGCCGGCTCGACCGATCCCGGGCGCAGCACGCCTTCGGCGTGGCACACCCACTCCGACGAGGTGTCGGCCCGCGAGAAGATCGACACGCTGCGCTCACCGGATTCCGCCGCGGCGCCCACGACCGCCTGCACCGCAACCGAACTGGCGGCCGGCAGCACAAGGGGCGCCTGCAGCGTCAGCTCGTCGATCACCGGGCAGCCGACCTGGTCGCCGGCGCGGATCGCCAGCTCCACGAATCCCGTTCCGGGGAAGACCGCCATCTCCGACACGGCGTGATCGGCCAGCCAGCCCTGCGCGCTGAGCGCCAGCCGTCCGGTCAGCGCCACCCCGCCCGAGGCCGGCAGGTCCACCACCGCGCCCAGCAATGCGTGCTCGCCGGCGCCCAGCCCCAGACCGGTCGCGTCGGCGCCCACCCCATCGCCCGAGAGCCAGAACCGCCGCCGCTCAAAGGCATACGTCGGCAGCTCGACGAAGTGCGCGCCCTCCAGCAGGCCGCGCCATCGGACGGCCGCGCCCGATACGAACGCGGTGGCCGCCGAAGCGACGAACCGGTCGAGGCCGCCGTCGTCGCGACCCAGCGTGGGAACGACGACCGCCTCCGCGTCGCCCCCGGCGCAGTCGTTGAACGTGTCCTCGATGCCGGCGATCAGCGCCGGGTGCGGACTCGACTCGACGAAGGTGCGGTACCCGTTTTCGCATGCGCTGCGCACGGCCTCATCCAGCCGGACCGTCTGCCGGATGTTGCGGTACCAGTAGTCCGCATCCAGTTCGGCCGTATCCAAACGGCTTCCGGTCACCGTGGAGAAGAACACGGTGCGCGTGGAGCGCGGCTCGATACCCGACAGGGCCTCGGCGAGCTGATCGCGGATCGCCTCGACCTGCGGCGAGTGGGACGCGTAGTCCACGTCGATCCGGCGGGTCCGCAGGTCGCGCGCGGCACAGGCCTCGATCAGCCGCTCGAGCGCGGCGACCTCGCCCGAGACGACGACCGCCGACCGTCCGTTGACGGCGGCGATACCGACGCGATCTCCAAAGGGCGCCAACAGTTCCCGGGCCGTTTCTTCGCCGCAGGCGATCGACACCATGCCGCCCGGACCGGCCAGCGCGGTCAGCAGTTTACTGCGCAGCGCGACCACCTTGGCGGCGTCGCGCAACGACAGCGCCCCGGCGACGTAGGCGGCGGCGATCTCACCCTGGGAATGTCCGATCACGGCGTCGGGACTGACCCCGACCGACTTCCACAGTTCGGCCAGCGAGACCATCACCGCGAACAGCGCCGGCTGCACCACGTCGACGCGGTCCAGGCCCGGCGCGCCCGGCGCGCCACGGAGCACGTCGGTCAACGACCAGTCGACGAACTCGGAGAGAGCCTCGCCGCACGCCCGCATCTGCTCTGCGAACAACGGTGCCGTGTCGAGCAATTCGATGCCCATGCCCAGCCATTGCGAACCCTGGCCGGGGAAGACGAAGACCGTCTTGCCCGCGGGGCCGGCGGCGCCGCGGATAACCGATCCGTCCAGGGCGTCACCGGCCAGCTCGTCGAGCCCGGCCAGCAGCCGCTCCCGGTCGCCCCCGACCACGACGGCCCGGTGCTCGAAGGCCGACCGGCCCGCCAGCGACCACGCCACATCGGCGACGTCGAGGCCGGGGTGCGCGCGCAGGTGCGCGGCCAGCCGCGCGGCCTGGGATCCCAACGCCGAGGCCGACTTCGCCGAAACCACCCACGGCACCACCGGCCGCGCCGGGGCGGGCTCACGGTGTTCGACCGGGGCGGCCTCCACAATCACATGCGCGTTGGTGCCGCTGATCCCGAACGACGAGACACCGGCCCTTCGAAGTCGACCCGGCGCGCGATCATCAGCCCGCCAGGGCCGGGGTTCGGTCAGCAGGGCCACCGATCCCGCCGACCAATCCACGTGCGGGCTGGGCTCGTCGACGTTCAGCGTCGCCGGCAACACCTCGTGACGCATGGCCTGGACCATCTTGATCACGCCCGCGACGCCGGCCGCGGCCTGCGTGTGGCCCATGTTCGACTTGACCGACCCCAACCACAGCGGTTCGGCCGGCTCTGTACGGTTCTGCCCGTAGGTCGCCAGCAACGCCTGGGCCTCGATCGGATCGCCCAACGTCGTCCCGGTGCCGTGGCCCTCGACGACGTCCACGTCGGCGGTGGTCAGCCCCGCGTTGGCCAGCGCGGCGCGCACCACCCGCTGCTGCGAGGGGCCGTTCGGCGCGGTCAGCCCGTTGGAGGCGCCGTCCTGGTTGACCGCGGTGCCCCGGACCACCGCCAGCACCTGGTGGCCGAGCCGCCGCGCGTCGGAGAGCCGCTCCACCACCAACATGCCGCCGCCCTCGGACCACCCGACCCCGTCGGCCGCTCCGGCGTAGGCCTTGCAGCGGCCGTCCGGCGCGAGGCCCCGGTGCCGGCTGAACTCCACGAAGACCGTCGGCGTGGCGTTGACGGTGGCGCCCCCGGCCAGGGCCAGGTCGCACTCCCCCGAACGCAGCGACTGCACCGCCATGTGCAGCGCCACCAGCGACGACGAACACGCCGTGTCCACTGACACCGCCGGGCCCTCCAAGCCCAGCACGTAGGACACCCGCCCCGAGGCGACGCTGGAGGTCATGCCGGTAAGCCGGTAGCCCTCGATCTCCTCGGCCAGCATCCCGTAGCCCTGGACGATGAGCCCGGCGAAGACGCCGGTGGCGCTGCCGCGCAGCCCGCTCGGGTCAATTCCGGCGCGCTCCAACGCCTCCCAGGACAGCTCCAGCAACATGCGGTGTTGCGGGTCCATGGCCAGGGCCTCGCTCGGCGCGATGCCGAAGAAGGCCGGATCGAAGTCCGCGACGCCGTCGACGAATCCGCCGGATTGCACGTAGCACTTGTGGCGCGCATCGGGATCGGGATCGAAAAGTCCCGCCAGGTCCCAACCGCGGTCGGTCGGGAAGTCCGATATCACGTCGCGGCCGTCGGCCACCATTTGCCACAGGCCCTCCGGGGTGTCGACCCCGCCCGGGAAGCGGCAGGACATGCCGACGATCGCGATCGGCTCGCTCGACCGCTCCAGCAATGCGCGGTTGGTGCGCTTCAGGCGCTCAACCTGGACCAGCGCTTTGCGCAGCGCCTCGGTCGCATGCTGGAGTTGATCAACCATCAGTACCCCTCGCCAAGGATTGGCCGTCGTTAACCGCCGGTCGCGGCCGTCGCCGGGTGGCGGAATTTGCTGCACGACGCGACGGCGTTGCGCTTTCGGTCAGCGCCGTGCTGCTCTCCGACCCAAGAATGTCGCTGGTGAGTATGTCTAACTCCGGCAGGATTTCAAAACGTCGGACGCTCCCGTCTGTTAGCAGGACGAACCGCTGCGCCAGGCGGGGCGCCGGGCCGCGCATCGGCCCGACGCGCCCGACACGCCCGACGCGCCCGACGGGCATCGGTTCACCGGGAATCCCCGGTGAAGCGGCACACCGTCCATGGCGCGACTGTACCCGGCCAGCCATCATCGGTGATCAGGAGCGCACGGTTGGCGGGCGCGGGGTGTCGTCAGACAACGGCGCGGCGCCAGCCGTCGGCGGCCTGGGCGGCCTGGATCAAAACGTCACACAACGCGCGCAGTTCGATCGCCCCCGCGCCCTCCTCGAGCGCCGTGACCACATCTTCGGCCGCGCAACGCACTTGGTAGACGCGATCGGAGAGGTCGGCCGCGTCGTCGGCCGACAGCACCACCGCGTCGTCGGGCAACGCGGCCGAACCGCCGCGGTTGAGCAAAGCGCGTTGCTCGTAGGCGCGCTGCCGGCAGGACTGGCGGCAGTACTGGCGACGGCGGCCCATTCCTGCGTCCGCGACGTCTCGACCACACCAACGACACGGTTGCGGGTGGGCGCGGCGGGTCACGCCTGCCGACTTTAGTCGGCGCGCTCGGCAATCCCGGTATCATTGATGCTCGGGTCACGTGCGCGGGCCGCCCCCGGGAACTATGCGGGCCGGCACCGCGTTTGCCCAACGGAGATAGCTCAGAGGACCTGAAGGAGTAGCACGCATGGCTGATCGAGTCCTGAGGGGTAGTCGCCTCGGAGCCGTGAGCTACGAGACCGACCGCAACCACGACCTCGCGCCGCGCCAGATAGCGCGGTACCGCACCGACAACGGCGAGGAGTTCGAGGTCCCCTTCGCCGACGACGCCGACATCCCCGGCACCTGGCTGTGCCGCAACGGCATGGAGGGCACCCTGATCGAGGGCGACCTTCCCGAACCGAAGAAGGTCAAGCCGCCGCGCACGCACTGGGACATGCTGCTGGAGCGCCGCTCGGTCGAGGAGCTCGAAGAGCTGCTCAAGGAGCGCCTGGAGATCATCCGGACCCGCCGCCGCGGCTGATCGGACCCGCAGCCACGCCGCTCGGTCTACGTGCGGTTGGGGGTGCGCGCGGACCGGGCGCCCGCCTTGCGCCCCTGAATCCCCCACCGCGTGACTTTGACCAGCGCCTCGGCGATGTTGGAGCCGCTCATCTTGGAGACGCCGAGTTCGCGTTCGGTGAACGTGATCGGCACTTCGGCGATGACGAACCCGTTGCACACCGTGCGCCAGGTCAGGTCGATCTGGAAGCAGTAGCCCTTCGAGTCGACGCCGTCCAGGTCGATCGCCTCGAGGACCTCGCGGCGGTAGGCGCGGTAGCCGGCCGTGATGTCGTGCACATCGATGCCGAGCGCCACCCGCGCGTAGGTGTTCGCCGTCCACGACAGCGCCCAGCGCCGCTTAGGCCAGTTCCGTACCGTCCCGCCGTCGACGTAACGCGACCCGATGGCCAGGTCGGCCCCGGCGTCGACGGCGTCGAGCAGGCGGTGCAGCTGTTCGGGCGCGTGACTGCCGTCGGCGTCCATCTCGACGAGCACCGAGTAATCGCGGCTTAGTCCCCAGGCGAAGCCGGCAAGGTAGGCGGCTCCCAGGCCGTCCTTGGCGGTGCGGTGCATCACGTGCGTGTGTCCAGGGTTTGCCGCCGCCAGCTCGTCGGCGAGCTCCCCGGTGCCGTCGGGGCTGCTGTCGTCGACGATGAGCAGGTGCACGTTGGGGCAGGCCTCTTTGAGCCGCCGATGGATCACCGGCAGGTTCTCCCGCTCGTTGAAGGTCGGGATGATCACCAGGACGCGCCGGCTGGGACGCGCACCCGGGACCGGGGAGGCCGGCTGGCCGCTGGTCATGTAGCTCCTCTGTGTCGGCCGACGTCGCGCGACGGTCGTTTGCCGCCCTCGTGGGGCGCAGTGTAGTCACCGCCGCCGTCCGGTGGCGATTCCAGGTCGCCCTCGTCGGACGCGGTTTCCGGTTCGCTCTCGTCGGGCCGGGGTTCGTCCGGCGGCGCCGTTGAACCGTCGGATCCACTCCGCGGCCCTGACCTGAGGCGAACCGGACGTGCGAACCAACCATTGTGCCGCATCGCCAGCAGGATCACGGCTCCGGCGGACGCGACCAGGACCCACTGCAGGATCGGGGCCCAGCGCGTGGCCGGTGTCAGCTTGGTCTTGAGGCGTACCGGCATGTCCAGGTAGGCGGGCTGAAAGAAGTCGGTGCGCACCAACTCGGCGCCGTCCGGCGCGATCACCGCGCTGATTCCCGTGGTGCCGGCGACCACCACGTAGCGGTCGTGCTCGACGGCCCTGACTTTGGCGAAGGCGAGCTGTTGCTCGCTCATCGCCTGGTTGAACGTGGCGTTGTTGCTCGGCACGGCCAGCAGCTGGGCCCCGTTCAGCACGGATTTTCGCGGGGCCCGGTCGAAGATCACTTCCCAGCAGGTGGCCACGCCGACCGGCACGCCGGCGATCTGGACCACCCCGCTGCTTTTGCCGGGCACCATGTGGCCGGCGCGGTCGGCGTAGCCGGACAGGTGCTTGAAGAGCCACGGCATCGGCAGGTACTCGCCGAAGGGCTGGACGATCTCCTTGTCGTGGCGGTCGGCCGGTCCGGCGCCCGGATTCCACACGATGACGGTATTGGTGTACCGCGGCGCCTCCGGCGTCGTGCCCGGGACGTCGAGCAGGGTGCCCACCATGATCGGGGCGCCGATGGCCGCGGCGGCCTGGGATATTTGCTGCGCGGCGTCGGGATTGGTCAACGGGTCGATGTCTGACGAGTCCTCCGGCCAGATCACGAATTGCGGTTGCGGCGCCGTCCCCGCGCGCACGTCTTCGGCCAGCCGCAACGTTTCGCGGACGTGGTTGTCCAGCACCGCGCGGCGTTGCTCGTTGAACTGCATCCCCAGCCGGGGCACGTTGCCCTGCACCGCCGCGACGGTGACCGTGGGCTCGCCGCCCGAGCCGACGCCCGCGTGCCGCACCTGCGGCCAGACGACGACCGCGGTCAGCAACACCAGGCAGATGCAGATGCCGGGCAACATGACGGCCGGCGGCGCCGGACCGACCCCCCCGCGCTGGTCGTCGCTGCCGGGCTGCGGCCTGCCGGCGCGAGTCCATTTGCCGACCTCCAACGCGATCGCGGTCGCGCTGAAACCCAGGAGCACGGTCGCCGTGGAGAGCAGCGCAACCCCACCGAGCTGCACCAACGGCAGGAACGGCCCCTCCGTCTGACCGAACGCCACCGAGCCCCAGGGGAAGCCCCCGAACGGAAACACCGACTTGAGCCACTCCTGCGCCGCCCACAGCAGCGCGAAAGAGATCGGCCAGCCCGGCAGCCGGCGCACGACGACGGCGAACAGGCCGAATATGCCGGGATACAGCGCACACGTCGCGGCCAGCACCAGCCACGGCATGGCGCCGACCAGATTGCTGATCCAGGGCAGCAGCGGCACATAGAAGGCCAGCCCGAACAGAAAGCCGTAGCCCAGGCCGCCTGCGGGCGTGGTCGCCCGGTGCAGCAGCGGCCACGCCAGCAGCGCGGCGGACAGCACTGCCGCCCACCACCAGTTCAGGGGCGGGAAGCTGGCGCACATCAGCAGTCCGCCGGCGATGGCGAGCACCAGCCGCGGCCAGCGGGGCACCAGCGCCGCGCTGATCGCGGGCAGGCGCGCGACGGCCACTGCGCCGAGGCCCGTCAGCGCCCGGCGTGCGACCGCGCCGGCCGGCCCGGTCGGTCCCGGCACGACGGGCGCGCCCGGTTCGTCGGCCGCCGGCGCCGGGTCCTCCGCGGACTCGGCTTCGTCACCGATCGCGCCGGTGACGGCGCGGCCCGCGGGCTCGTCTCGGGCGTCCTCGTCGGCCGGTTCGCCTGCGCCTTCGCCCGCCCGGGGTCCTCGCCGCCCGAACCACTGCCTAGCCATGGATGACAGCGCCCCGGTGCACCGTTCGCCGGCAGCGCGGCAATGTGTCGGTCGTACCGAGTCGCGGCAGGGCGGGCACCCGGGATCGCGGGTCGGTGGACCAGCGCTGCACGCCGTCGCGGGCAGCGTGAACGTCTATGGCCTCGACGTCCCAGACCGCGTAGGAGGCCGGCGCACCGGGGACCAGGGTCCCCGACATGCCGTCGCGCACACCGGCCGCCCGCCAGCCCCCGCGGGTCGCGGCGGCGAAGGCGGCGCGGGCCGAGATACCGCTGCCCGGGGTGCGGTGGTGGACAGCCGCACGAACGCTCGCCCATGGGTTGAGTCCCGTCACCGGGGCGTCTGAACCTAGCGCGAGGGGCACGCCTTGGGATGCTAACAGCGCGAGCGGATTGAGCCGGCTGCCTCGTCGGGCGCCCAGCCGCCGCGCATACATGCCCTCGGTGCCGCCCCAAAGCGCGTCGAAGTTGGGCTGAACGCTGGCGATGACGCCCCAGGCGCCGAGTTTCTCCGCCTGCTCGGCGCTGACCATCTCGAGGTGCTCGAGGCGGTGCCCGCACCTGGCGACGGCGACGGCGCCCAGGTCGGTGACGACCCGTTCCAGGGCATCGACCACCGCCGCGACGGCGTGGTCGCCGATGACGTGAAACCCGGCGGTGACCTCGGCCCGGGTGCACGCCCGCAGGTGCGCCTCGATGCCGTCGGGATCCAGGTAGCAGGTGCCGACGCGGTCCGGGGCGTCGTCGTAGGGCTCGTGCAGCCAGGCGGTGCGTGACCCCAGCGCACCGTCGACGAACAGGTCACCGGCCAGGCCGTGGGCGCCCGTCTCGCTCATCAGGGCTCGGGCCCGCTCGGGGGTGGTCACCGCCTCGCCCCAGTAGCCGATCACCTCGACGCCGGCGTCGATGTCGCGCAGTTGCTGCCAGTCGTCGAGCCCGCCGATTTCGGGGCCCGCGCACTCGTGCACGGCGACCACGCCGGCCGCGGCCAGGGCGGCCAGCGCCGCGGCCCGGGCTTCGGCAAGCTGGCCGGCGGTCAGCAGGTCACGGGCGACGGCGCGGACCAGGTGGTGGGCATCGCCGGTCAGCGGCCGCTCGGCGGCGAAGCCGTCGGCCGCCGGCAGGTCCGGGGCCAGGCGGCGCAGCGCCGTCGAGGCCAGGGCGGAGTGCACGTCGATCCGGGCCAGGTAGGCGGGCCGGTCGCCGACCGCGCCGTCGAGGTCGCCGGTGCCCGGCGGCGAGTTCTCCGGCCACGACGACTCGTCCCAGCCGTGTCCCCAGATCGGCCGCCCGGGGTGGGCGGCGGCGTAGTCGGCGATCATGTGGATGCACTCCGCGCGCGAGCGCGCAGCGCGCAGGTCCAGGCCGCTGAGCGTCAGCCCCGTCGCGCTGACGTGGATGTGGCTGTCGACGAACCCCGGCGCCACGAAGCCGCCGTCGAGGTCCTCGACGGCCGCGTCCGGAAATTGGCTGCGGCCGGCCTCGTCGCTGCCGAGCCACACCACCGCGTCACCGCGGACGGCCATCGCCGTCGCGTCGGGGTGGGTGGGGCTGTACACCCGGCCGTTGGCCAGCAGGGTCGTCCCGCCGAAGGGCGCGGTCTTGCTCACAGGCCAGAAACTATGCCCGGAATGGTGCGGGGCCGCGGCCGGGTGCGTCGATCAGGCCCCGTCCGGGCGGGGCGCGGTCCCCCGCCCCTCGGCCATGTCCGCCGGCAGCGCCGCCGGCTCGAAGTCGTGCACGTCGACGACCTCGCCATCGATGACGTCTTGGCCGCCGGCGGAACGGCCATCGCGCGGCGCGGCGCTGAAGGTTGTCGGGAAGGTGACCAGCGGCACCCACCGCGAAAGACCGCGCAGCGCGACGGCGGACACCGCGGGGCGGGCGACCGACCGTATCGGCGGCACCAACAGCAACAGGCCCACCGCCGAGGTGAGCAACCCGGGGACCAGGACCAAAACGGTGGCCAGCGCGATCATCGCGCCGTCGCTCGCCCTGCCCCGCGCCTCGGCGGACGCGGACCGCAACTGCAGGATCCGGCGAACCAGCTGCGAGCCGGCCATCGGGGCAACGACACCCCAGCCGAGCAGGAAGGCGGCGACCAGTGCCAGCAGCGTCGCGCCCCAGCCGACCGCGGACGCCAGCGCGATGGTCACCGACACTTCGGCAATTGCGTAGATCAAAAAGAGCCGCCCCAGCATGCGATGCCAACGTCCGCCGACCGTGGCGGAGTTCCCCCGGTGTGAGAAACGAGGGGCTGCGAAGATGACGCTATGACGACGATCCAGATCGACACGCCCGACGGCCCGATCGACGCGCTGCTGAGCGTTCCGGCCGGAACCGGCCCCTGGCCCGGTGTGGTGGTGATTCACGACATTGTCGGTTACAGGCCGGACAAGGAGCAGACCAACGAGCGCATCGCGCAAGCCGGCTACGTGGCGCTCACTCCGAACCTCTATTCGCGGGGCGGCCGCATCCGCTGCGTCACCCGGGTGATGCGCGAACTGCTGACGCAGCGGGGCCGCGCCCTCGACGACATCCTGGCCGCCCGCGATCACCTGAAGGGCATGCCCGAATGTTCGGGCCGGGTCGGCATCGCGGGATTCTGCATGGGGGGCCAGTTCGCCCTGGTGATGTCGCCCGAGGGTTTCGGCGCGGCGGCGCCGTTCTATGGGACGCCCCTGCCCCGCAACCTCGACGAGACGCTGGAGGGAGCATGCCCGATCGTGGCCAGCTTCGGCGGTCGTGACCCGCTGGGCCGGGGCGCCCCCGAACGACTGCGCGAAGCCACCGCGAGCAAGGCCATCACCACCGACGTCAAGGTCTATCCGGGCGTGGGACACAGCTTCGCCAACAAGCTTCCGGGCCAGGCGTTGAACCGCATCGTCGGGTTCGGCTACGACGAGGCCGCCACCGAGGACGCGTGGCGACGGGTCTTCGCCTTCTTCGGCGACCATCTCGCGGCCGGGGCGACGACCTAGCCGGCCAACGCAAGAGGGTCGCTACGACGTTTGAACGCTGTTGTCGGCCTGCAGTTTTAGCGACAACACGGCGGCGAACGTGTGGGTGTCGCCCGGCCAGCGCGCAGACACGTAATCGCCGTCGTCGACGACGAAGGCCGGCCGGGAGTCGGTCGCGGTGTCGCGGGCCATCCCGGAGGACTTGAGCAGCCGGTGCGGAGTGCCGGGCCCGACATCGCGAAAATCCGCCGGGTCTTTGAGTGCCCGGGCGACCTCGGACTGCACGGACATGTAACCGCTCGGCTGCCCCGGTTGCTCGGGGTAGGTGCGGTAATAGTCGCGATCCCAGAAGCGGGTCAGCCGGGTAAGCCGCCACGCGAGGCGCTCCATCGCCCACGTCAGCGCCGTCGTCCTGCGCCCGTACAGCACCGAGTGCCCCGTGGCCGGATCGATGCTGCGGGCGGCGAGCAGCACCCCGTGGCAGATCGCGGCCACGACCACCGGACGGGCGAAGGCATCCACCACGAGCCGTTGCAGGACCTCGCTGTCGATGTAGTCGCGCATCCCGCGTGCGCGATGGCCACCGGGCAGAAGCACCGCGTCGACGCCGTCGAGAGAAGCCTGCGCCCAGCTGATCGGATTCTCGAATTCGTTGGAGCGCAACATCTCCCGATAAGCGTCCCGGCCGTCCTTGTTCGCCCGCAGCATGAGCCCGATCAGCGGGACGGCACCCAACAGCGGTAGCGCGGACCAGACGTCGAGCCCGCGCCCGGTGACCATGATGTCGTCGGCCTTTCCCGGATTCCCGCTCCGGGTTGCGAAGACCACGCGGTGCCCGTTGCGTGTCAGGACGCGCCAGCTGACCGCGACCTCTGTGGGATCGAAGTCGCGGTCGGGAATCGGGACCAGTACCGTGCCCATCGCCGCCGGCTCAGGACACCCTGAGCTCGAGCCCGACGTTGGTGGCGATCCCGCCACGCAGCTTGCTGAAGAGGTTGAACACCTTGCCCAGGATGCCGTAACGCCTGCCGATCGCGTCGTAGACGAAGCCAGTCTGCGACGCGTCGAGGACGGCGGCGGTGCCCTCGACGGCCTCACTGGTGGGGCGCCCGTTCATGGTGCAGGTAGCCAGCGTGACCCGCGGCGTGTTGCGAATCCGCTTGACTTTCCAAGACTTTCCCTGCGTGATGACCAGGAGTCGGTCACCGTCGGCCGCCGCCCAGATCGGGGTCGGCTTCGCCCGGCCGTCCTTGGTGAAGGTGGTCAGCAGGATGTATTGCGACTTGGCCAGGTCGGTGAAAGTGGGCGTCACGATGCCAACCTACCGCCGAAGAAGCGTTGACACCATGAGCGGAAACCTGCGATAGTGGCGACGCTATCTGAAAATATCATTCTCAGCTAAAGGCCCCATCGAAACGGGGGAACCGTGAGCGACCCGACCAAGCCGCCGGCGTGGCTGCCCTTCACGATCGCCGAGGCGGCCCTGTCGGACAGCGCCGGCGCCCCCGACCTCGCGGACGCGTGGTGCCACCTCCTCGACCGCCTCCGCGGCGCCGGGGAGCTCGTGGCGTCGGAGTCGGCGAGCCGAAACCGCGTCGACCTCGCCGCCGGTATGCGCCACCTGCTGGTGCTGTTGACCGCGGGCATCGACGAGGTGTTGCGTTTCGACCCGGATCCGGTCCTGTGCGTCCAGCCCACCACCACCGACGACATCGTGACGTGGGGAATGGAGTGCCCCGACTGCCTTTACACGCGGGCGGTGCTGCGCGGCGGTGAGAGCTACCGGTTGTTCGGCAACCGCGGCACCGCGCGCTATGTCGGGCTGCAGACCATGAACGGCATCGCGGCGACCGCGAACGAACTGGTCGACGAGCTCGAGGTGGATGCCGACGGGAACTTCGAGGTGGTGCTCGCAGCGGCTGAACCGGCGGGGCGAGCGGGCAATTGGATGCGGATCGAGGGCGACCACCCGACACTCACGGTGCGGCACTTTTTCTACGACTGGGACACCGAGGTCGCTTCCTCGTTGAGCATCGAGCGGCTCGGCGAGAAGGCAGGCGGGGAGCGCCCTTTGGCTGACCGGGGCGTAGTGGTGTCGCGGCAGCTGGTCGCCCTGGGCGACTTTGTCGGTGACAACCTGGCGTTCTTCCTGGATTTCGGCGCCGCGGCGCCCGCGAACGGATTCCTTCCCCCGATCGATCGCACCGACATGGGTGCGGCGGCCGAGAACAGGCCGGTGATCGGCCGGTGGGAACTGCGCCCCGGGGAGGCGCTCATCGTCGAAGTGGAACCACCCGAAGGAATCTACTGGAGTTTCTCGATCGGAAATCCGTGGTGGGAGACGATCCATTACGGTCGTCACCAGTCGAGCCTCAACGGCCACCAGGCAGCGGTCGATTCCGACGGCGTCGTGCGGGTGGTGCTGTGTGACCGAGACCCCGGCGTGGCCAACTGGCTCGACACCGCCGGCCACGGTGACGGCCCGATCATCCTGCGCTGCGTGCGAACCAAGACGGCGCCGACACCGACGACCCGAGTCGTGCCGTACGACAAGATCGAGGCGGAATTGCCCGCCGGCACTGCAAAAGTCACTCCCGCGCAGCGGGCGTCCGTCCTCGCGGGGCGCCGCCGGGCCGTACGCGAAAGGTTCGGACCATGACCTTCGATGCCGACGAGTTGCAGGACGGAGCCTGTGCCGCAACAGGTCTCGATGATTTTGGATCGCCCTACTATCGCGAGGGACTCGAGCGCATCGTCGAAGCGCTGAACACCGAGGCCGACCTCAACGACGTCGGCCGGGTCATCCAGCACGCAACCATCAGCAACGCCCTGATCCAACGGCTCAAGATCGAGGACACCTACAGCCGCCACCCCGAGATCGACGACCAGGTGGTCGGTGGCCCCGTCTTCGTCATCGGGCTGCCCCGCACCGGGACCACGGCGCTGAGCCAGCTGGTGGCCGCCGACCCGCAATTCCGCTCGCTGCGGATGTGGGAATCGCAGGCGCCCACCCCACCCCCGGAAACCGCCACCCAGCACAGCGATCCGCGGATCGCCCAGGCGCAGGCGGGCCTGAAGATGCTCGACGACATGTTCCCGCTGATGAAGACGCTCTACAACTCCGAGCCCACGGCGCCCACCGAATGCCAAGACCTGATGGGAATGAGCTTCCGCACCTTCCACTTCGACGGCGCCGTCCGTGCACCCGGATATCTCGCGTGGCTGATGAACTGCGACATGCGCGGGACCTACGTGTTCCACCGGCGAGTGCTCAAGCTGTTGCAGTGGCGGTGCCCGCCGGTGCTGTGGCATCTCAAGACTCCGGTGCACATGTTCGCCCTCGACGCATTGGTCGAATCCTATCCCGACGCCAAATTCATGTGGAGCCACCGTGATCCGGCCAAGGTGATGGGCTCGGTGTGCAGCCTCATCCGCTACGTACGCAGCTGGAGTAGCGACCGCGAAGACGCCGAGGAACTCGGTGCCGAGCAGGTTGACAGCTGGGCTGAAGGTACCCGGCGCGCAATGGATTTCCGGAACCGCATGGGCCGGGACCGCATGGGGCACGCCCGGTTCGCCGACGTCTCTTTCGCCGATCTGCAGAACGATCCGGTGCACACGCTGCAGACCAGCTACGAGACCCTGGGGTTGCGCTTCACCGCCGCCACCCTGGAATCCGTTCGACGGTGGGCCGACAACCACCGGCCCGGCTCGCGCGGGTCACATGACTACGACCTGGCCGACTACGGCCTGACCCCCGAAGGTGTCCGCGAACGGTTCGCGGATTATCTTGCGGCCTACGACGCGACCGCCTGAAGCCATGACCGCACCCCGCGCGCGGCGACGCGACAAGCTGGATCCGGACCCGACGGTGCGTCGCGAAATCCTCACCGCCGCATTGGCGACGTTGCGCGAGCACGGAGTCCACGGCCTCAGCATCGCCGCGGTTCTGGAGCGCAGCGCTCTGAGCACCCGTGCCTTCTATCGGCATTTCGCGTCGAAGGAAGAATTGGTGGCCGCGGTCTTCCTGGAGTCCGCGCGTGTGGAGAAACGGCGGCTGCGACGCCGGATGGCGACTGCCACAACGGCGGTCGAGGCCGTGGTGGCTTGGATCGACGGACGACTCGACTTGGCCCTCGACGTCAGCGTCGGGGCTGACCTGCGCCGCCTGTCGGTGGAGGCACAATCGCAGACGTTGACCTCCCCAGGCCTCGTCCGGCCGGCCTACGCCGAAATCCTCAGCCCGCTCAGCGACGCGCTTGCGCGAGGCCTGCGCAGCGGGGAGCTTCACCACATCGATCCGGTGGCCGCGGCGCAGTTCATCCACGGCACCGTGTGGGCGGCGATCGATGGCCAGTGGGCGACCGGCGACTGTGACCGGATCGATCTCCGTCGGCACAGCCTGCGTTTCTGTCTGGGCGGGCTGGGCGTGCGGCCGGAGACGATCGAACGGTACTGCTCTCACACCTCGTAGCAAGGGAGTCGACGATGGACCTCGGATTCACGGGGGCGACGGCCGTGGTCACCGGCGGCAGCAAGGGAATGGGACTTGCCATTGCCGAAACCCTTGCGGCCGAGGGGGCCAGGGTGGCGGTGATGGCCAGGGGCCGCGCCGCACTGGATGCCGCGGTGTCGTCGCTGCGCGAGCGCGGCGCCCCGGATGCCGTGGGGATCGGCGTGGACATGGCCGACGCGCAATCCATCGCCGAGGCCTTCGCCGCGGTGTCGCGCCGTTGGGGTCGAGTCAATTGCCTGATACACACCATCGGACCGGGCGATGGCTATTTCGAGGAGATGGACGACGCGCAATGGGACGCGGCATTCGCCCTCGGCACCATGTCGGCCGTGCGCTCGATCCGCGCCGCGCTGCCGTTGCTGCGTTCTGCGGACTGGGCCCGCATCGTGACGTTGTCGGCGCACTCCATTCAGCGGCAAAACCCACGCATCGTCGCGTACACGGCGTCGAAGGCCGCACTGGCCAGCGTGACCAAGAACCTGTCCAAAAGCCTTGCCGGGGATGGCATTCTGGTCAACTGCGTGTGCCCGGGTACGATCGTGACCGCGAGCTTCACCGAGGCACTGAAGGACATCCTCGCCGCCGACGGCCTCGACGCCACCGACCCGCGCGACGTCATGACGTGGATCGCCGACAACTTTCACCAGCCCTGCGACCTCGGCCGGGCCGGACTGCCCGAAGAGGTCGCTTCCATTACCGCCTACCTGGCGTCGCGGCGCAACGGGTATGTCACCGGCGCGACGGTCAACGTCGACGGCGGGTCGGATTTCATCTGACACGCTGGCCGGCTGTTTGCCGAGTGTGCGGCCAGCCGCACGTTCGGCGCTGAGTGTGCGGCCTGCCGCACACTCAGCCCTCAGCCCTCGAGATCGCCTTCGGTTTCCAGCAGCGTCTGGCGCAACCCGTCGAGGGTTTCCGGCTGCGGCCGCGCCCACATGCCGCGCCCGGCGGCCTCCAGCAGCCGCTCGGCCATGCCGTGCAGCGCCCACGGGTTCGACTCGGCCATGAACTTCCGGTTCTCCGGGTCCAGCACATAGCGTTCGGTGAGCTGTTCGTACATCCAGTCGGCCATCACACCGGCGGTGGCGTCGTAGCCGAACAGGTAGTCGACCGTCGCCGCCATTTCGAACGCTCCCTTGTAGCCGTGCCGGCGCATCGCCGACATCCACCGCGGGTTCACCACGCGGGCACGGAAGACCCGGGCGGTCTCCTCCGACAGCGTGCGGGTGCGGATCGCGTCGGGCCGGGTGTTGTCGCCGATGTAGGCGGCCGGGGCCTGGCCGGTCAGCGCGCGCACGGTGGCCACCATGCCGCCGTGGTACTGGAAGTAGTCGTCGGAGTCGGCGATATCGTGTTCACGGGTATCGGTGTTCTTGGCGGCCACCGCGATGCGGCGATACTGGCGGTTCATGTCGTCGACGGCCTCACGACCGTCGAGGCCGCGGCCGTAGGCGAAGCCGCCCCAGGCCGTGTACACCTGCGCCAGGTCGGCGTCGTCGCGCCAGTTGCGGCTGTCGATCAACTGCAGGAGCCCGGCGCCGTATGTGCCCGGCTTGGAACCGAAAATTCTGGTCGTGGAACGTCTCTGGTCGCCGTGCTGAGCGAAGTCGGCCTGGGCGTGCGCGCGCACGTAGTTGTCCGCCGCGGGCTCGTCGAGCCCGGCGACCAACCGCACCGCGTCGTCGAGCATCGTCACCACGTGCGGGAAAGCGTCCCGGAAGAAGCCGGAGATCCGCACAGTCACGTCGATGCGCGGGCGGCCCAGCTCGGCCGGCGGGATCGCCGTCAGGTCGATGACGCGCCGCGAGGCGTCGTCCCAGACGGGCCGAACACCGAGCAGCGCGAGCACTTCGGCGATGTCGTCGCCGGCGGTGCGCATCGCCGACGTGCCCCACACCGACAGCCCTACCGACTGCGGCCACGTGCCGTGGTCGGCCCGGTAGCGCGCGAGCAGCGAATCCGCAAGCGCCACACCGGCTTCCCATGCCAGCCGCGACGGCACCGCCTTGGGGTCCACGGAGTAGAAGTTGCGACCGGTGGGTAACACGTTGACCAGGCCGCGCAGCGGCGACCCGGACGGACCGGACGGGATGAAGTGGCCGTCCAAAGCCCGCAGCAACTGGTCGATTTCGGCGTCGCTGCCGGCCAGGCGGGGCACCACCTCGATGGCGGCGAACCGCAGCACGGCCGCGACGTCCGCGTTGTCGGTGAGCCCGCCGACCGTGTCGGGATCCCAGCCGGCGGCCTGCAGCGCCGCGACGAGCCCGCGGGCCGCGGCCTCCGCCCGGTCGACCGACGTCCGCTCGTCGGTGCCGTCCTCGGTGAGACCCAGCGCCTGGCGCAGGCCGGGCAGGGCGAGGTCGCCGCCGAACAGCTGGCGCGCCCGCAGGATGGCCAGCACCAGGTCGAGTTCGGTTTCACCCGTGGGCTTTTGCCCCAGGATGTGCAGGCCGTCGCGGATCTGGACGTCCTTGATCTCGCAGAGCCACCCGTCGACGTGCAGCAGCATGTCGTCGAACGAGTCCTCTTCGGGGCGTTCGGTCAGGCCCAGATCGTGGTCCATCTTGGCGGCGCGCAGCAGCGTCCAGATCTGCTGGCGGATCGCGGGCAGCTTGCTGGGGTCCAGGGCCGCGACGTTGGCGTGCTCGTCGAGCAACTGCTCCAAACGCGCTATGTCGCCGTAGGTTTCGGCGCGGGCCATCGGCGGTATGAGGTGGTCGACGAGCACCGCGTGCGCGCGCCGCTTGGCCTGGGTGCCCTCGCCGGGGTCGTTGACCAGGAAGGGGTAGATCAACGGCAGGTTGCCCAGTGCGGCGTCGGGGCCGCAGGCCGCCGACATGCCCAGCGTCTTACCCGGCAGCCATTCCAGGTTGCCGTGCTTGCCGAGGTGCACGATGGCGTGCGCGCCGAACCCGGAATCCAGCCAGTGGTAGGCAGCAAGGTAGTGATGGCTGGGCGGCAGGTCCGGGTCGTGGTAGATGGCGACCGGGTTGTCCCCGAAACCCCGGGGCGGCTGGACCATCAGCACCAGGTTGCCCGCTTGCATTGCGGCGATGACGATTTCGCCGTCGGGATCGTGCGTGCGGTCCACGAACAGCTCCCCCGGCGGCGGACCCCAGTGCCGTGTCACGGCATCGGTGAGCTCGGCCGGCAAGGTCGCGAACCAGGAACGATAGTCCTTGGCGGACAGACGGATCGGATTGCCGGCCAGCTGGCCCGAGGTGAGCCAGTCGGGGTCTTGGCCGCCGCGTTCGATCAACGCGTGGATGAGCGCGTCGCCATCGCCCGCCTCGACGCCGGGCAGGTCCCCGATCAGGTATCCGCGCTCGCGCATCGCGCGCAGCAGCGCCACGGCGCTGGCCGGGGTGTCGAGCCCGACCGCGTTGCCGATGCGGGCGTGCTTGGTGGGGTACGCCGAGAACACCAGTGCCACCCGTTTGTCGGCGGGGGCGACGTACCGCAGCTGCGCGTGCCGGACCGCCAGTCCCGCCACCCGCGCGCAGCGTTCCGGGTCGGCCACGTAGGAGATCAGTCCGTCGTCGTCGATCTCCTTGAACGAGAACGGCACCGTGATGATGCGACCGTCGAACTCGGGCACCGCGACCTGCGTGGCGACGTCGAGCGGGCTGAGGCCGTCGTCGTTGCCCAGCCACTGCGCGCGCGGGCTGGTCAGACACAGGCCCTGCAGGATAGGGATGTCGAGGGCCGCGAGGTGCTCGACGTTCCAGCTGTCGTCGTCACCGCCGGCCGAGGCCGCGGCGGGCTTGAGCCCCCCGGCCGCCAGCACGGTGACCACCATGGCGTCGGCGTCGCCGAGCCGATGCAGCAATTCGGCTTCGGCGGTGCGCAGCGACGCGCAGTACACCGGGAGGGCGCAAGCTCCGGCGTCCTCGATTGCCCGGCACAGCGCCTCGACGTAGCCGGTGTTGCCTGCCAGGTGCTGCGCGCGGTAGTACAGCACCGCGATCGTCGGGCCGCCGTTGTCGCGGGCGTCCGGCCGCGCGAGCTCACCCCAGGTCGGCGTCACCACCGGTTCGGTGAAACCGAAGCCGGTCATCAGCACGGTGTCCGACAGGAACGCGTGCAGCTGGCGCAGGTTCTCCACGCCGCCGTGGGCCAGGTAGACGTGAGCCTGCACCGCGGTGCCCGCGGCGAGCGTGGACAGGCCGGTGAGCTCGGCGTCGGCGGCCTGCTCGCCGCTGACCAGGATGGTCGGAACGCCGCTGGCGATCACGGCGTCGATGCCGCTCTGCCACGCGCGGTAGCCGCCGAGGATCCGGACAACCGCGATCGCGGCGCCGTCGAGCAGGTCCGGCAGCTGCGCCTCCGAGAGCCGCGACGGGTTGGCCCACCGATAGTTCTTTCCGCTGGAGCGGGCGCTGATCAGGTCCGTGTCGGACGTCGACAGCAGCAGGACGGTCGGCTCAGCCACCTCTCATTCGTACCGCAGAGTCGCGGAGATGCGCTCGGCGACCTCGCGGGCCATCGCCAGCGCCGGCCCGCCGCGCGCCGGCACGTAGCGTTGGGCGTCGCGGTCGTAGTCGGCTCCCGCGATCGACCCGTGGTCGGCCGGCAGCTCGATCAGGTCCACCGGCCAACCGGCCCGCTGCAGGTGAGAGGCGAAGTCCCGGCTGGCCGTCACCGGCACTGCGTGGTCGTCCACTCCGTGCAGCAGCGTGAACGGTGCGCCGGCGCGGTCGGCCGGCAGCCCGTCGGCCGCGACCCGGCCGCAGATCGGATCGGGCACCATGAAGGCGCCGGCCAGACAGACCGTGTGAGCCAGCGCGACGTCGGAGCGCTCGATCGTCAAGCCCGCCGCCGCGGCTCCGCCGAGGGACCAGCCCACCAACACGAGACCCGCGCGGTCATCGGCATGTTCCCGGGCCAGCTCGAGGGACCCCAGGAGATCGGATCGCCCACCGTCGGCCGACTGGGAGTTCCAGTCGGGCACCACCACCGCGGCGCCATGGCCGGCGAGCATGCCGGCGAGCGGCCGGACGGTTTCGCGCGCGTCGGTCTGCATGCCGTGCCAGAGCAGGATCGTGGGCTGAGCCGGCTCGCCGAACACGTCGGCCAGCCGTCCCGGGGCGTATTGGACCGTCTTCACGGGCACGAGGGTGCCCGGGCGGGCGCGGGTTCAATCTCGGTCGTCAGGCGCTGCGCACGTCGAAGTCGCCGGGCTCGGGTTCGCTCAGCAGCTCGCGGTGGGTCTCCGGTGTATCGGTTGCATGGTCAAGACGAGGACGACGTCGCCGTCGGCGAGGAATGCGCGACGTACGCGGCCTTCGCCGGACGGCGGCGCTGAGCGCGCATGACGCGTAGCAAAAACGCGGGCCGCAGCAGCCGATGTGGGGGGTCGACCATCGCGGTGATCCGCATGAACTGTCCGGCAACCAGCGGGTCGACCTCGGTGGCGATCAGCACCCGGTCGATGAACAGGTTGGTCAGTCGCATCGAGATCGGCCGGGCTCCCTGCACTTCGGGCAACGCCAGGTCGGAGCCGACCGCCGTCTGCCATGCCACCTGGATCTTCTTCGCCGAGGCGCGGAAGAACCGTCGCGGCAGGTTCGCCTCGCCGCCCCGCAGACACTCGCGCAGCACGGTCGCCTCGATCGCCGCGACCGTCATGCCCTGTCCGTAAATGGGATTGAAGCTGCACACCGCGTCGCCGACCACCAGCAGGCCGTCCGGCATCCGGTGCATCTTGTCGTAGCGCCGCCACCGGTTCGACGGCACGCGATGGATGCGCACGTCGCTCAGCGGCTCCGCCGTGCGGATCGCGTCCAGCAACTCCGGGGGTGCGAAATCCGCCGCGAATTGCACCATGTCTTCGCGCCGGGTGGGCGGCTCGGCTCCCGCCAGCGTGCCGACACCAACCATCCAGGCGTCGTCCTCGTATTTGATGAACCCGAACATCTTCGGCCGCCCCGGCTTGGGGAACAGCGCGATCATGTGCTCGCGCACGGCGCCCGGTGTGCTGCGCAGCAGTTGACAGGCGTATGCGAGCTGCACCACCAGCTCGTCCTCGCGCGGCCGGGCGTAGCCCAGCCCGGACAGGAAGGTCGGGGTCCGCGACCCGCGGCCCGTCGCGTCGACGACGAGCTCGGCGCCGAGCGTCTTCGGGTTGTCGTTTTCCCGGTCCACGACACTCGCCCCGGTGACGCGGCCACCATGGGCCGTGGCGGTCAAGCCCACCACGTCGTGATTTTCGAGGAACGTCACGTTGCCGATCGCCCGCAGGCGCCGGCGCACGTGCCACTCCAGCAGCGGCCGGCTGGGGAACAGGATCACGGGTGCGTTTGGCGCGATGCCGCGGCGTGTCATCACGTGGCCGGCGGCGGCGAGGTGCAGCTTCGACAGGTCCCCGTCGTCCCAGCAGTCGACGCCCGCGGCCTTCAGCTCCCCCACGAACCCCGGGAACAGCTCGTCGAGGGTCTGAGTGCACCGCGCGAGCGCGGCGTGGATCATCCGGCCCTGGGGAACACCCCGGCGATTCACCGGTTCCGTGGGCAATACGTCGCGCTCGACGACGGTCACCCTGTCGTAGAAATCGGCCAGCACGCGGGCGGCCAGCAGACCGCCCATGCTGGCGCCCAGCACCACCGCATGATTGCCGCATGTGTCCATGAAGCGAAGTGTCTGCTGCGGACCCAGCAATCAATAGAGTAGAGCCCTACTCGACTTCCCAACGCGCTGCCCGCGGGACGACTGGCGGACTCTCCGCAGTTGGAGCGCCGAATCCGCCAGGAGATCCAGGACGACATCCGCGGAGTACCCTATCTGCGACGGCAAACACCGCCGGTGCCCGACGCGCGGCAAAGCCGTACCGTGGGCGGGTGGCCAGAGCTCGCGACACCGACGCCTGCCCCGGAGCGCTGCAGGTCCACGAGGCCGCCGACGGCGCCCTGGCGCGGGTCAGGCTGCCCGGCGGCATGATCACCGCCGCCCAGCTGGCGACGCTGAGCGCTCTGGCCCGTGAGAAGGGCTCGGGAACGCTGGAGCTGACCGCGCGCGGCAACGTGCAGGTGCGCGGAATCACCGACGTGGCGGCGGTCGCCGAGGCGATCGCCGCGGCCGGCCTGTTGCCGTCGACCACCCACGAGCGGGTGCGCAACATCGTCGCGTCGCCGCTGTCCGGGAGGTCCGGGGGCACCGTCGACGTGCGACCGCTGGTCGGTGAGCTGGACGCGGCCATCCGCGCCGAACCGGGCCTCGCACAGCTGGGCGGCCGCTTCTGGTTCAGCCTCGACGACGGCCGGGCCGACGTGTCCGGCTTGGCCGCCGACGTCGGGGCGCACGCGCAGGACGACGGCTGGGCGCTGCTGTTGTCGGGACGGGACACCGGGGCGCGGCTGCGCGCCGACGAGGTTGTCGGCACGCTGATCGACCTCGCCTCGAAGTTCGCCGAGATCCGCGGGAAGGCTTGGCGGGTCGGCGAACTGGATGATCTCGGGCGGCTGATGCCCGGTGTGGTCCTGGGGGCGGGCTTCCCGCCGGTCACCACACCCCCGGTGGGCTGGATCAACCAGGAGGACGGCCGGGTCGCGCTGGGCGCCGCGGTGCCGCTGGGGGTGCTGCCCGCCCGCGTCGCGGAATTCCTCGCCGCCATCGAGGCACCCCTGGTGATCACGCCGTGGCGCTCGGTGCTGGTGTGCGATCTCGACGAGGGCATCGCCGACACCGCGCTGCGGGTGCTGGCGCCGCTGGGGCTGGTGTTCGACGAGAACTCGCCGTGGCTGACCGTCAGCGCCTGCACCGGCAAGCCGGGATGCGCGCACTCGGCCGCCGACGTGCGGGCCGACGCCGCGCGGTCGCTCGACACGCGGGACGCGGAAGCGGGAGCACACCGGCATTTCGTCGGCTGCGACCGTGCGTGCGGCAGTCCACCGGCCGGTGAGGTGCTGGTCGCGACCGGAGACGGCTATCGGCTCAAGAGGGCATCCAACAGGCCTTTAAGGTGAGCGGATGCTCGACTACATCCGTGACGCGGCAGAGATTTACCGCCAATCGTTCGCGGCCATCCGCGCCGAGGCCGACCTGGCCCGCTTTCCCGCCGACATCGCGCGGGTAGTCGTCCGGTTGATCCACACCTGCGGGCAGGTGGATGTCGCCGAGCACGTCGCCTACACCGACGACGCCGCCGCCCGCGCCGGTGCGGCCCTGCGGGCCGGCGCCCCCGTGTTGTGCGACTCGTCGATGGTGGCCGCGGGCATCACCGCGGCGCGATTGCCGGCCGGCAACGAGGTGGTCTCGCTGGTCGCCGATCCGCGCGCCGCCGATCTCGCCGCGCGGAAGTGCACCACCCGGTCCGCGGCCGGCGTGGAGCTGTGGGCCGACCGGCTGCCCGGCGCGGTGCTCGCGATCGGCAACGCGCCCACCGCCCTGTTCCGGCTCCTCGAGCTGGTCGACGACGGGGTTGCCCCGCCGGCCGCCGTGCTGGGCGGGCCCGTCGGGTTCGTCGGCTCGGCGCAGTCCAAGGAGGAGCTGATCGCCCGGCCGCGCGGGATGTCCTATCTGGTGGTGCGAGGGCGCCGGGGTGGCAGCGCCATGGCCGCGGCGGCGGTCAACGCGATCGCGAGCGACACCGAATGACGAACCCGGTCAACCGCAGAGGCACGCTGTACGGGGTCGGGCTGGGCCCGGGTGATCCGGAGCTGGTGACGGTCAAGGCCGCCCGCGTGATCGGACGGGCCGACGTGATCGCCTATCACAGCGCCCGGCACGGCCGCAGCATCGCCCGCGGGATCGCCGAGCCGTATCTGCGCGCAGGGCAGGTCGAGGAACACCTGGTGTATCCGGTGACCACCGAGACCACCGACCATCCCGGCGGCTACGCCGGTGCGCTCGAAGAGTTCTATGCCGACGCCACCCGGCGGATCGCCGAACACCTGGACGCCGGTCGCGACGTGGCGCTGCTCGCCGAGGGCGACCCGCTGTTCTACAGCTCCTACATGCACCTGCACACCCGGCTGACCCAGCGGTTCGACGCCGTCATCATCCCGGGGGTGACGTCGGTGAGCGCCGCCTCGGCAGCCGTCGCCACGCCGCTGGTCGCCGGTGACGAGGTGTTGTCGGTGCTGCCGGGCACCCTGCCGGTCGCGGAACTGACCCGCCGCCTCGCCGATGCCGACGCCGCCGTCGTGCTCAAGCTGGGCCGGTCGTATCACAATGTCCGCGAGGCGCTTTCAGCGTCGGGACAACTCGACGACACGTTCTATGTCGAGCGGGCCAGCACGTCAGGACAACGCGTGTTGCGCGCGGCCGACGTCGACGAGAGCAGCGTGCCCTACTTCTCGCTGGCGATGCTGCCCGGGGGGCGCCGGGCCAACGGCCGGACCTCGGCCGGCACCGTCGCGGTCGTGGGCCTCGGCCCCGGCGACAACGACTGGATGACACCGCAGTGCCGACGCGAACTCGGCGCGGCCACCGACCTGATCGGCTATGCCGGATACCTCGACCGCGTCCCCCTCCGCGAGGGTCAGCGGCGCCATTCCAGTGACAACACCGACGAACCCGCGCGCGCGAAACTCGCGTGTGCGCTGGCCGAGCAGGGGCATGCCGTCGCGGTCGTGTCGTCGGGCGACCCCGGGGTGTTCGCCATGGCCACCGCTGTTCTCGAGGAGGCCAAGCAATGGGCGGGCGTGCAAGTCCGGGTCATCCCGGCGATGACCGCCGCCCAGGCCGTCGCCAGCCGCGTCGGCGCTCCCCTTGGCCACGACTACGCCGTGATCTCGCTGTCCGACCGGCTCAAGCCATGGGAGGTGATCTCGGCGCGACTGGCCGCCGCGGCCGCCGCCGACCTGGTCCTGGCCATCTACAACCCGGCCTCCAAGGCGCGCAGATGGCAGGTCGGCGCGATGCGCGATGTGCTGCTGGCCCACCGTGAACCCGGCACGCCGGTGGTGATCGGCCGCGACGTCTCCGGACCCGACGAGAACGTCCGCGTGGTCCGCCTGGCGGACCTCAACCCCGACGAGATCGACATGCGCTGCCTGCTGATCGTCGGCTCGTCCCAAACTCAGTGGTACGCAGACAGTTCCGGTGACCGGGTGTTCACGCCCCGGCGCTACCCGGGTTGACGCGCGGCCCGTCCGCACCCGAGTAGGTCATTCCGTCCGGGGCCGGCTCGCCGTCGTGCGGGTGTGGCGGGGCGGCTCCCGGGCGCTGGGGCTTGGAAGCCGCGTCCGCCGTCTCACCCAGGAGGAGCGAGCGAACCAGCCGGCGCGCCCCGAACGGGCGAAGCATGGAGCTGGCCGGGCGTGGACGCACATTCAGCGGCCACCAGAACCAGCGACCGAGCAACGCCGCGATCGACGGCGTCATCAACGAGCGCACGATCAGGGTGTCGAACAGCAGGCCGACGCCGATGGTGCTGCCGGCCTGGCCGATCGAGCGCAGGTCGCTGGCGACCATCGACATCATGGTGAAGGCGAAGACGAGGCCCGCCGAGGTGACCACCCCTCCTGTCTCACCCATCGACCGAATGATGCCGGTCTTCAGGCCGGCGCCGATCTCCTCCTGGAACCGCGACACCAGCAGCAGGTTGTAGTCGGAGCCGACGGCCAGCAGGATGATCAACCCGAACACCGGCGCGATCCAGTTCAGATCCAGGCCGAACAGGTGCTGCCACACCAGCACCGACAGTCCGAAGGCCGCGCCCAGCGACAGCAGCACGGTGCCCACGATCACCACAGACGCGACCAGCGCCCGGGTGATTATCACCATGACCACGAAAATCAATGTCAGCGCGGCGATTCCGACGATCAGCAGGTCGTAGTGGGACCCCGACTGGATGTCACGGTAAATGGCCGCCGTCCCGGCGAGGTAGAACCTGGCGTCAGTCAGCGTCGTTCCCTTGACCGCATGGTGTGCTGCCTCCAGTTCCGGCTTGACCGCATCGATGCCCGCCGGAGTCGCCGGGTCCTTGTCGTGGGTGATGATGAACCGCGCGGCCTTGCCGTCCGGCGACAAGAACAGCTGGAGGCCGCGCTGAAAGTCGGCGTTCTGGAACGCCTCCGGCGGCAGGTAGAAGTAGTCGCCGCTCCGGGAGGCGTCGAAGGCCTGGCCCATGGCGCTGGCGGTGTCGGTCATCTGGGCCATCTGGGTGACCAGACCGGAGAAGCTGCTGTGGATGCTCAGCAGGCTGCCGCGCATGGCCTGCGCGACGCCGATCATCGGCGCGAACTGGGCGACCATTTCGGGCATGATCGAGTCGACGTTGTGCACATCTTTGATCAGCGTGCTCATGTTCGCGCTGAACTTGTCCACCCCGTCGATGGCGTCGAACACCGATCTGGTCGCCCAGCACACGGGGATGTCGAAGCAGTGTGGTTCCCAGTACAGGTAGCCGCGGAACGGTCGCGCGAAATCGTCGAAATCGGCTAGGTGGTCTCGCATCTCGTCCAGAGTCGTCTGCATGTCGTTCATGTCGCCCACCATGTGGTGAGTGGCGCCGCTCATCTGCCGCACCAAACCCTGCATCCGCTGCATCGACCCGATCATGGCGCCCAGGTCGTTGCTCATCTTGAGCATGTCACCCATCCGGTCCCTCATGAACTGAAGATTCTCCTGGATCGGGATCGACTGGGCGCTGATCTGGAACGGTATCGACGTGTGCTCGATCGGCCCCCCAAGCGGGCGGGTGATGCTCTGCACCATGGCGATTCCCGGTGAGCGGAACACCTCCTTGGCGAGGCGGTCGAGGATGATCATGTCGCCGGAGTTGCGCATGTCGTGATCGCTCTCGATCATCAATATGTCGGGATTCATTGTGGCGGCACTGAAATGGCGCTCGGCGGCCTCATAGCCGACATTCGACGGAAGATCCTTGGGAATGTAATAGCGGTCGTTGTAGCTGGTTTTCATGGTCGGCATGACGAGGATCCCGATGATGGCGATAGCCAGCGAGGTCGCGAACACCGGGCCGGGCCAACGCACGCACGCGGTCCCGATACGGCGCCAGCCGTGGACTTTGACGGCCCGCTTCGGGTCGAGCAGGCCGAACCGGCTCGCCACCGCCACAACGGCGGGCGCCGCGGTCAGCGCGCCCGCCACGACGACGATCAGACCCAGCGCGGACGGAATGCCGAGCGCCTTGAAGTACGACAGCCGCGCCAGGTGCAGGCAGAAGGTGGCGCCGGCAATCGTGAGCCCCGATCCCAGAATGATGTGGAAGGTACCGCGAAACATGCTGTAGTACGCCGCTTCCCGGTCCATACCGGCCTGCCGCGCCTCCTGATAGCGGCCGATGAGGAAGATTGCGTAGTCGGTTCCCGCCGCTATCGCCAACGAGGACAGCATGGCGACGACGAACGTCGAGAAGCCCAACAGGTCGTAGTTGCCGAGCAGCGCGACCAGGCCTCTGGCCGTGCCCATCTCGAAGCCGACCATGACGAGAACGAGAAGCACCGTGCTCACGGAACGGTAGGCGATGAACAGCATGACCATGATGACCACGCCCGTCACGCCCATCATGGTGAACATGCTCTTGTCGGCGGCCTCGTTCATATCCGTCGTCAGCGCCGCCGGGCCGGTGACATAGACCTTGAGGCCCGGGGGCGGTGACGAATGGTCGACGGTCTCGCGCACCGCTTTTACGGATTCGTTGCCCAGGGTGCTGCCCTGGTTTCCGGCCAGGTTGAGTTGGGCATACGCGGCTTTGCCGTCGCGGCTCTCCACACCCGCGGCGGTGAGCGGGTCACCCCACACGTTTTGGACGTGCTGCACGTGTTTGTGATCGGCATCCAGCTTCTGCACCAGGCCGTCGTAGTAGCGGTGCGCATCCGGGCCGAGCTTGTGATCGCTCTCCAGGACGACCATCGCGATGCTGTCGGAGTCCGACTCGTGGAACTTCGCGCCGATGCGCTTCGCGGCGATCATCGCCGGGGCGTCCTGGGGCGACATGGTGACCGCATGGTTTCGGGCGACCGACTCGATCGGGGGCACAAGCAGGTTCAGGGCCGCGGTCAGCAGCAGCCATCCGACGATGATCGGCACCGCGAAGCTGCGGACGAACCGCATGAACTTCGGGCGCCTGTCGGTGTCGGCGTTCATCCGGCCTTGACCAAGCATGAAGTCTGGGCGTGGTGGCCGTCCGCCGACCGCTCGTCTTTGACCTCGCCGTTGATGGTGATGCGGCAGCCGATTGTGTCGCTGCTGCCCTGTGCCACCACGTTGGCGATCACCGCCGGCACGGTCGTGGTGATCGTGTAGGTCCAGGGCAGGCCGGTGAAGTTCTCCTGCTCCGGTTGGGCGCTCTTGTTCAGATAGCTCACGCTTCCGGTCGTGTCAGCGGGTCCGTACACCTCGTAGGTCACCCGCTTGATGTGGGAAGGTTCGAGCGGTTCTGCGCTGCTGCCCGTGGCAGTGAAGATCTCGTCGGAGCCGAAGACGCCGCGAAGGTCGTTGACCGCGACGGCGCCGAAGGTGACTGCCACGACGACGACGAGGGGTACCCAGGCCCGTTTGAGAAAGGCCAACATGGGTTTTCCTTTCGTCCCCGCTCTTATCGATTCGCAGTCTCACGCCGGCGCCGCGGCATCGGCACGTCCCACAGCACCATGTATACCATACCCCCTATGGTATTTGGTTGCGACGGCGAGATCGCCGATTGAGCCCGATCGTCGCCGCTTCGCAATGCGTGCGAAGACTTTGCGCGGCCAACCGCGAAAGCAACAACACCCGCGCGCGAATATGCCTGTCTGACAGATTAATTCGGCGCTTCGCCGGCCCAGCCGCTCGGCATCATCGGCAGGACCGGCCCCCCGCCCAACCGGTCACCCGGCGCAGCGGTCAACCCGGCCGGCGTGCCGGCACCGGCTTTCGCCGAGGTGCCGGCGAACCCCATGGGGCCACCGCCCAGCGCCGACGCGACGGCCTGCGCGTCCGGGCCGGTGTCGAGGTCCATGAACTCGTGGCGGTGGGCGTGATCCTTTGTCGTGGCGCCGCGGCGCCGCCGTGCCCGCGTCCGCTCGCCGGCCGGCGCAGTGACGGCCGACGTCGGCGCGGCCACGTCGTCGCGCGCAGGCTCCTCGGACCTGCGCCGCGTGTGATCAGCAGCGCGGCCGCGCGCCGACAGCCCCGACAGCCCGACGGCATAGAGCGCGTCGGTCATGCTCGCGCCGACCCCGTTTGTGGCCGTCGGCCCGAAACCGCCCCCGGGCCCGCCACCGACCGGGCCGCCGCCCGTCATCGCCGCCGGCACGGGGGTCGCCGTGCCCGCCGACACCGGGGCACCGGAGGCCACCGCCGGGACGCTGCCCGCCGCGGCGGGCGGCGCAGGGGCACCGGGCGACACGGGAGCCGGCGCGCCCGCGGCCAGCGGCAGCGACACGGGCAGCGCGATGCCGGTCGCCGCCGCGGCACCCGCCGTCGTGGCCGCGGCCCCGGCGGCGTAGGCAGCGGCCAGCAGGGGGGCAGCCGAGAGCGCCAACTGGACCGCCTGCGCCCCGAACGGCCAGAAGATCATCAGCGTATGGAAAATGGCCCAGGCCAGCGCGCTCGCAAGTGTCGGTGACAGTCCCGGGATCTGTAGCAGCGCCGAGGTTATGCCCTGTGTGAACGGGACGGCGGGAATCGGCCAACCGGCGGGGTTGAGGTCTTTGGACACCGGCCACGCGAAGCCGCTCGTGTACTTCTGGATAAGCGCGGCGAGCTGATCCTGCCAGGAGGCGGGGGACGGGGCGGTCGCCCTGCTCGCCTGCAGCGGGGACGCCGCCGCGGGGGCGGCGACGATCGGCGGTGGGGGCTCGGTGGCGGGAACCGCCGCACGGGCCATCTCGGACGCGACCTCGTAGGCGGCCATGGTCTCGGCGGCCTGCACCCACATGCGCGCGTAGTCGGCTTCGTTCACGGCGATGGGAATGGTGTTGACGCCGAAGAAGTTGGTTGCCACGAGCGCCGCATGGGTGACGTGATTGGCGAGCAGTTCTGGTGCCGTGGGCATGGCCGCGAGCGCCGCGCCGTGCGCTCCGGCGGCGGTTTCGTGCATAGCCGCCGCACTGGCGCTCTTGGCGGCGCCATCGAGCAGCCAACTCAGATAGGGCGCGTGCGCCGTGACGTAACTGTCGGCGGTGGGCCCTTCCCACGCCCCCTGAGCAGCACTCAACAGGGCGGTGAGTTCCGATGCGGCCGAGGCATATTGAGCTCCCAACGACGACCAGGCCGCCGCCGCCGCCAACAGCGGCCCGGGCCCCGGGCCGCTGTTGAGCAGCGTCGAGTGAACCTCCGGAGGAAAGGCCGCCCAGACCGGGGCGGTCATCGTCGGCGCCCCCGGCAATCAACTGACGACATGGCTACCCCCTCGAGTGGCTGGCTGGCGGTCACTGCCTTCAGTGGTCGGCGAGCCAGACGGTTTGGTTCCACTCGGTTCCCGGCCGTGTCCCGAGGGGGTCTTTGCGCGGCACGCGGCCATGCGCAACGATGCAGGAATGCGGTGTGACGTTGCGCGTGAGGCGCTGTCGGCGCGATTGGACGGCGAGCGCCCCCAGGTGCTCGCGCAGCAGGTCGACGTTCATCTGGATTCGTGCCGGAGTTGCCGGGCGTGGCTGATCGGCGCCGCGGTGCAGACGCGCCGGCTGGCCGCGATGGAACCCGGCTATGGTCCCGACCTGGTGGGCAAGATCATGGCCGGCGTCGGCCGGCAGCCCGTGGCGCCGCACCGTCGCTGGATGCGCGCGCTGCGTTCGCACTATCGGCGGTGGGCGCTCATCGCCGTCGGGTTGTTCCAGGTGGCGATCGCGGCCGCGCAGATCAGTGGTGTCGACTTCGGCATGGTGTCGGCCCACATGCACGGGGCGATGTCCGGTGAGCACCTGATGCACGAGTCCACCGCCTGGTTGCTGGCGTTGGGTCTGGCGATGGTCGCCGCCGGGGTATGGCCCATAACCGCGATCGGTGTCGCGGCGATCACCGGGGTTTATTCGGTTGCGCTGTTCAGCTACGTGGTCGTCGATGCCTTTGCCGGCGAGGTGACCGCGACGCGCGTGGCGAGCCACATGCCCTTGCTACTGGGACTGGTGTTCACCCTGCTGGTGGCGCGCGAACGCGCCGGGTCGGGTAAGTCGCGGGATTCGGGCCGCGAGGGGCAAGTCGAGGATGCTGCGCCTTCCGGGCTCTCCGCGGGCCGGCGGCGCGGTCATCTGTGGCCGATCAACCGGTCGGCACCCGACCCGATCGACGCCACTACGACGACCCGTCGTAGACCCGTGGTCCCCGTGCGGCTAAGGTGGTTGGTCATGACCGCGTCCAGCGACGACGAGGCCGTTACCGAGCTAGCCTTGGCAGCCGCACGCGGAAATGCCCGAGCGCTCGAAGCGTTCATCAAGGCCACCCAGCAAGACGTTTGGCGCTTCGTCGCCTACCTTGCCGATGCGGGCAGCGCCGACGACCTGACGCAGGAGACGTTCCTGCGCGCGATCGGCGCCATCGAGCGCTTCGAGGCTCGATCGAGCGCCCGGACCTGGCTGCTGGCCATCGCGCGCCGTGTCGTCGCCGATCACATCCGGCATGCCCGGTCGCGGCCACGCACGGCCCCTGGCGCCGATCCCGAGCAGGTCCTGCGCAGCGACCGCCACGCCCGCGGGTTCGAGGACCTGGTCGAGGTGACCACGATGATCGCCGGCCTGACCACCGAGCAACGGGAGGCGTTGTTGCTGACCCAATTGCTGGGCCTGCCCTATGCGGACGCCGCAGCGGTGTGCGGGTGCCCGGTGGGGACCATCCGATCCCGCGTCGCCCGCGCCCGCGACGTGCTGATGGCCGACGTGGAGCGCGACGGCCTCACCGGTTAGCCAGTCTCGCGACCCAACTGGTGGCCTCGTCGACGCTGGCCGCCGTCACCACCCCGGCCGGCAGCGGCGGACGCGCGACCATCACCACCGGAATACCCAGCGCGCCAGCGGCGTCCAGCTTCGCCCGGGTCATGTCGCCGCCGCTGTTCTTGGTGACCAGCGCCTCGATGCGGTGATCGCGCAGGAGCGCGAGTTCGTCGTCGTAGTGGTATGGGCCGCGAGACAGGACCAGCCGGTGCCGGCGCGGCAGCCAGGCGCCGTCGGGTTCGGTGACGGCACGGATCAAGAACCACGCCTCGCTGCCGGTGAATGCCCTGGTACCCGAGCGGCCGGTGGTGAGAAAGATCCGCGAATATCGGTTGCGCTCGACGGTCTGAGCGGCCTCGCCATCGGAGTCGACGACGATCGCGGAGCCGGGATCCCAGGCCGGGCGCGCCAGCACCAGGAGCGGTATGCGCAGCTCCCCGCACACCTGCGCGGCGTGCGCGGTCATGGTGGCCGCGAAGGGGTGCGTCGCATCGACCACGGCGTCGATGCGTTCGTCTCGCAGCCAGCGCCGCAGTCCGCCGACGCCTCCGAAGCCGCCGACGCGAACCGGGCCCACCGGTAACGCGGGGTCCGGCACCCGGCCGGCGAGCGAGCTGACGATGTCGACGCGCGGATGCAGGGCCTTGGCCAGCACGCGGCCCTCGGCGGTGCCGCCCAGCAACAGCAGCCGCATCAGTGCCTGCTTCCCCGCGTCCGGCCGGTCGAATACAGGTAGCTGTCGGTGAACCCCTCGGCGGCCAGCACGTCGCCGACGACGATGACAGCGGTCTTGGTGATCCCGGCGTCGTGCATCTGGCCGGCGATGTCGGCGAGAGTTCCGCGCAGCACGACCTGTTGCGGCCAGCTGGCGAATGCCACGACCGCAGCGGGTGTCTCGGGCCGGTAGCCCCCCGCCGTCAGCTGGGGTACGACGGCGTCGATCTGGGCGGCGGCCAGGTGCAGAACCAGCGTGGCACCGGGTTGGGCGAGCGTGGCCAGGTCCTCGCCGGGCGGCATTGCCGTCGACAGGGTCGCCACCCGGGTCAGCGTCACCGTCTGCGCGACCCCGGGCACGGTGAATTCCCGCTTGAGGGCCGCCGCCGCTGCGGCGAAAGACGGCACCCCGGGCACGATCTCGTAATCGATACCCAGGGCGTCGAGTCGGCGGCACTGCTCGGCCAGCGCGCTGTAGAGCGAAGGGTCGCCGGAGTGCAGGCGGGCGACGTCATGGCCGGCGGCGTCGGCGTCGGCCAGTTCGTCCACGATCTGCTCCAGCGTGAAGGGGCCGGTGTCAACGACTTTCGCGCCGGGCGGACACAGTGCCAGCAGGTCGTCGGGCATGATCGAACCCGCATACAGGCATACCCGGCAGCCCTGGACGAGTCGTTGGCCGCGGACCGTGATGAGGTCGGCGGCGCCCGGGCCCGCGCCGATGAAGTACACCGTCATCTTGTCATCGTCCATTGGGTGACCGGATGCTGCGGCCGCCAGCCGGTGAAGTCGCCCAGCGGTGCGCCGTGATAGTGCTGATAGCGCCGCAGCCGTCCGCCGAAGCGCGAATATGCCTGCGCGACAGCCGATTCCGATTCAACCGTGACGGCATTGACGACGAGACGTCCACCCGGGGGCAGGGCATCGAGGCAAGCGTCCAGCAGGCCCGGTTGGGTGAGGCCCCCGCCGATGAAGATCGCCGACGGCGATTCGGCCCCGTCGAACCCGGCCGGGGCGTCGCCACGGGCGTCGATGCTGACGCCGAACGCCACCGCGTTGGCGTGGACGTTGGCCCGGCGATGGTCGTCGCGCTCGAATGCCGTTGCGCGGCAATCTCGCCAAGCGAGGCACCATGCGACACTGATGCTGCCCGACCCGGCGCCGACATCCCATAGCCGCTCCCCCGGCCGCGGCGCCAGCGCCGCCAACGTCACCGCGCGGATCCCGTGCTTGGTGATCTGCCCGTCGTGGGCGAACGCGTCGTCCGGCGGCGCCGAGGCACGCACGTCGGGCAGGTAGCGGATCGCGAGCACGTTGAGGTCGTCGACGTCCGACGGCGCGTTCTCGGCCCATTGGCGCGCGGTGCCGTCGCGGCGGTGTTCGGTAGGGCCGCCCAGGTTTTCGAGGATGCTGAGTTGAGAGTCGCCGCGCCCGTGCGCCGCGAGCAGCACCGCGAGCTCGCGGGGCGTATGGCCGCCTTGGCACAGCACGATCGCGCGCCCGCCGCGGCGCACCGCCGTGTGGGGCGCGGCCGTGACCAGGCTGATCACCTCCGTGTCGTGGACGTTCCAGCCCATTCGAGCGCACGCCAGCGTCACCGAGGACACGTGGGGCAGCACCCGTACCCGGTCGGCGCCGTACAGCCGGATCAGCGTGCCCCCGATGCCGTGCAGCAAGGGGTCGCCGCTGGCCACCACGTGCACGTCGCCGGTGTGCTCGTCGAGCAGCCTGTGCAAGGCGGGCAGCATCGGCGACGGCCACTGCCGGCGGGGTGCTTCCACGGTGTCGTCAAGCTCGTCGAGTTGGCGCTTGGAGCCGTAAATGACTGCGGCGTGCCGCAATTCGGACCGGGATGCCGCCGACAGCCCCGCCATGCCGTCGGCCCCGATGCCGACGACGACGATCATCGGGGCATCCTGCGCCACACGGATTGCGGCAACAGCCGCATCGCGAAGAATGTCGGACGCAGCGCCCACGGGATCCACACGGTGCGGCGGCCGTTGGCCAGGGCGCGCGCGGTGGCCTCGGCCACCTGCTGCGGCGTGCTGGACAGCGGCGCCGGCGACATGCCGTCAGTCATCCGCCCGATGACGAAGCCGGGGCGCGCGATGAGCAGTCGCACGCCGGTGCCGTGCAGCGCATCGGCCAGGCCGCTGGCGAAACCGTCCAGCCCGGCTTTGGCCGAACCATAGACGTAGTTGGCGCGACGCACCCGGATGCCGGCGACCGAGGAGAAGACGACGAGCGAGCCCCTCCCGGCCGTGCGCATCGCGGCCGCCAGATGAGTGAGCATGCTGACCTGCGCGACGTAGTCGGTCTGCACGATGGCAACCGCATGCGCGGCGTCGCGCTCGGCGCGGGACTGATCGCCCAGGATGCCGAAGGCCAGCACCGCGGTGCCGATGGGACCGTGGTCGGCGATGACGGAGGCGACCAGCGGGCCGTGCGACGCCAGGTCGTCGGCGTCGAATTCCCTGGTGTGGACCGCCACGGCGCCCGCCGACTTGACCGCGTTCACTTCGTCGGCGAGGTGATCGGCTTTACGGGCGGCCAGCACGACCGTCGCCCCGGGCGCCAGGCGCCGCGCGAGTTCGATGCCGATCTCGCTGCGTCCGCCCAGAACCAGTACCGGACCAGCGACCGTGTCGTCCACGGGTGCGATTATCGCCTGCGCTAGCGTGGGCGGTGATGGCGAATACCACTACCCGGCTCACCGACGACGCGCTGGCGTTTCTGTCGGAGCGGCATCTGGCCATGCTGACCACGGTTCGCGCCGACGGTTCCCCTCACGTCGTGGCGGTGGGTTTCACCTTCGACCCCAAGACCCACATCGCGCGGGTCATCACCACCGGCGGCTCGCAGAAGGCCGTCAACGCCGAGCGGGGCGGCATGGCCGTGCTCAGCCAGGTCGACGGCGCCCGGTGGCTGTCTCTGGAGGGGCAATCCAAGGTCAACAGCGATGCCGATGCCGTGCGTGACGCCGAGTTGCGGTATGCCCAGCGCTACCGCAACCCGCGGCCCAACCCACGGCGAGTGGTCATCGAGGTGCACATCGAGCGGGTGCTCGGGTCGTCGGGATTGTTGGACCGGGGCGACAAGTAGGACGCTTCGCCCTTTAGGCACTAACTCTTTCTGCGAGGGTCGTACTCCGTACCGGAAGTGTCGTCCCAGAACTTTGGCGAGACCTCCGTTGGCCGGTCCTCGTCGGCGACCGCGTCAACTCTCCGCTGAAACTCATCAAACATTTCCCGAGCACGCGCCAGCTTCTCTTCCGACGGCGGAGGCGCGCCCGCCTCTTCTCGGGTCATGAAGATCTTTCCCGCGATTTCTCTCACTCAGACCTCCTTTCGAATTAAACCAACATCTCCAAATACTATTCTTCGATCATTTCGATGATGGTCCGACCTGTTAATGGATCAACTTGCCTACTGATAACTAAGAACCTTGTATGCGACGGGAACAAAACTTCTTGCTCGGTTGGGAACATCGAGTAAGGAGAAACATCCCGCCCAGTAAATGACGCAATCCTGAACTCGACATTTCCGGCGAATGCTGGCGACTGAGCTACACCTGGATCTCTAGTGGTGCTCATAAAACCCTTTTCAATGATGTATTCATCCGGTCTGTATTGGGCAAGCACTTCTGACGGCAGGTTTGTGCCTCGGACGACCGGCCCCTCATATGGGGGGAGCTTGCTCAACGCATTATTCAACGCTTCAACTCGAGCGTATAAAGACGCGTCCAAAGCCTCGTTCCTTAACGCCTCGTTCAGGTCAATGTAGCCAGTGCCAGTGTAGTCCGCGAATGTCGACAGATCATCGGAGTGCAATCTGTGAGTAGGGTCCAGGGTGTTGTCGCCGGAACCGCCGCCATGGCTTGGACCCCCGTGTTCGGGCCGATGCGGGTTTCCCTCGTGCGGTCGCCGCTCATGCGGGTGCTTACCCGGCAAGCCGTCGTCACGAGGCCCGTGGGGGCCGTGGGGCCCAGGTCCAGGCGGACGGTTGCCTTTTGGAATACCTTCGCTCGGCTCCCGCGGGCCACCGTGCGGGGACGGCAATTCAGCCGGACGACCGCTGGCGGGCGCAGATGACGGAGCCGACGCATGCGGCGACGCAGCGGTTGGCGGCGGTGTGTGCGCGGCCGCGGGCGCCGGCTCACCAAGCGACGCGCTGGGCGACGCCGGCACCCGCGCGGACGCGGGTTCGGCGGGATGCGGATCGATCCAAGGTGGACGCTCACCGGGCAGACCGGCCGACATCGGCGTCGACGTCGCTCCGACCGGCGCCGGAGTCGTGTCATGCGCCGGTTCCGCTGAAGCGGGCACCGGACCGCGCGGACCCTCCGCCGGCCCGGGCACTGGTTCGCGCGGACCCTCCGCCGGCGCGGGCGTCGGCTCGCTTGCACCGGCCGGCGGGGATGCTTGCTCGTGCGCACCCGCGGGGAGCGGTTCGGTCGCTTCCGGCGTGGTCGACGGCATGCGCTCGCCCGGCGTGCTGGGCACCGATGGTTCGGGTGGACCACCCCCCGGGGCGTACGGGCCGCCCGCCGGCACCGGCTCGTGCGGATCGCCCGCCGACGGCGGCGCAGGATCGTGCGCGCCACCCGGGGCCGCCGGATCCGCGGCATGCGGGGTGGACACGACGGGCGCCTCCGGCAACTTGCCGGTCGCCGGCAAAGCCACCGGGGCGCCGCTCACCGGCGGCCGCTCGGCGGTCGGTATCTCGTTGGTGACGTCTTGCAGGCCCTTGGTAAAGCCGCCGCCGGCCGTGCCGATCTCGTCGAGTTCGCCGGCGGCGGCGCCGAACTCCCCGCCGCGCCGGGCGGCGCCGGCGGCATCCGCGGCTTCGGCGCCGTCCCCGGCGCCGCGGGCACCGGCGGCTCCGCCCTTGACTCCGGCCCCCGCCTCGCCGACTCCGGGGAGGAAAAGTGTTGCGACATCGAACGCGTTCTCACCCGCCCCCAGCCCCGGCCTGTCAGAACGCCAATCATCCAGGTGGAGAAGCGATCTGAACATCTGCTTGTCCGCTTCAAGCGCGTCTTGCGGGTTGCGGAAGTGGTTGAGCAACCCCGTCCTCGTCATGCCCTTCCAGGTGTTCAATGCGCCCGCGGGATCGAGCAACAACCACCGCGGGTCGAGTTCCTCGATGCCCTGCACCATCCCGACGAGACCCTTGAAGGAGCCCTCGCTGAAGTTGGCCCACGTATCGAACATGTCCGCGACCTGGTTGCCCACCGCGTCGCCCAGGAAGTGCCTGAATTCGCCGCGCATGCATTTCTCCATGCCGACGACCCAGCCGTCGATCGCCCGCATGCCCAGCTTCATCCCCTGCTCGGCCGCCCGCGCTTCCCTTCCCAGGTCACGCAGAACGTTGTTGATGTCGCCGGCGATCTCTTCGAGCTCGTCGAGCGCCTTGCCCTCGAAGACCAGCGCCACGTCATGACCGATGTCGGCCAGCGACCCCAGCCGGTGCAACAGGTCCCGAATGTCGTTCTGCGCGTGGCACACCTGGTCGGCGAAGTCGTCGAGCGTGCAAGCCAGTTTCGCGCACTGCGCACCGATGCCGTTGGCGCAGCCGCCGATCTGCGACAGAACCTGGATAACCTTCTCGCCTTCGGGGATCTGCTGGGCGCCGACAAGCGCCTTCGACGCGTTCAACGCGTCCTGCATGCCGCACAGCGCCGTACCGAAGGTCCGCCACCGACCAGCGGCGGCGTGCAGCCCCGCGACGTCGCCGTCGGGCCAAACGTCATCGACCAGCGACTGGATCAGCGCCCACAGCGCCGGTGGCGGCTGCCCGGCCCCCCACGTGCCCGGCGGGCCGGGAGGGGAGATCCTGGCCGGCTCGCCCGGGGGCGCCAGGGTGTCCGCACCGCCGCCAGGCTTCGACGCCGCCTCCGCCTTCGAATAGTTCGACGCGCCCAGTTGAATTTTGGCTCCGCTGAACCGGCAGGCGTTGATGGCGGCCGTGGCCGCCTTCAACAGCGACTCCGCCGCGGACTGGTATTGCAGGCCGAATACCGCGCCGGCCGCGTCGAGTCCGGTGTGCGCAGCGAAGCCCGCCGTCAAGATCGTCAGGTTGGCAGCCACGCCGTCGCCCGTGGCGACCACGGCGCTGCCCGCGGCGAACAGCGCCTGAGGATCGACCGCCAGCGGAACCACGCGCAGCATTCTCGCTCAGGGCGGCCGCGTCCGCTAATCACCCAAAAATCGCAACGCCAAGGTAATTCCGACCGTTGACGCCGGCAACTCCGTCATCAACAGCCCGTCACCGAGCCTTGAGGGTGAGCCGATGCCGGCCCGGGGGCACCGAGACGGTGGCTCCGGAGGCCTCGCCGTCGAGTTGCACCTGAAACCCGGGCGGCAGGCCGCCGAGCGTGATCTGCGCGGCGGTGTCGGTGGCCACCATGATCGTCGACGCGGGCAACGCAGCCAGCCCCGCGCGCCGGACGTCCACCACCAGCCCGGCGACCCCGGTGAGTCGAAGCGTCAGATACGGCAAGGGACCGACGGTTCGTCCGACCTGCCAATCGAGTTCGCTGTCCAACCCCGGGGTCGGGTCGAAATTCAGCACCAGGCCGCGATGGTGCGCAACGGTGTGCGTCGGATCCGGGCGGGCGTACGAACGCGCGTCGACTTCGGCGACCGCCCCACGCCGCGCCGTCACCGCGGGATCGGCCGTCAGCCCGGACAGCCACCACACCTGGTGCGGCCCGATGCCCAGGTCGGGCCGCACCAGCTGCGGGTACCAGGCATAGGTGATGTGTCCCGGATCGGCTTGTCGCAGGCCGGTTCCCATGTGCGCGATCGGGTCCTCGAACTTGTCCTGCAGCACCCAGGCGATGTGATCCTCGAACGGGTACACGGTGAACCGGTGCCGGTAGCCCAGCCGGTCGAGCTCGAGCACCTGCTCGGCGGCCGAGGCGAACGGCACCAGCTCGTCGACCAGCCCGTGCGCGATGACGTACGGCAGCCAGCGGGCGTTGACCAGCAGCCTCCAGGTGTCGCCCTCGCGGGCACACGGCGAGTCCAGATCGAGGTCGGCCGGGATGTCGACGTCGGGCAGCAGCCGCACACCGCACGCCGGCGGGCCGGCCAGCACCACGGCCTGCGAAAACACCTGCGGATAGGTCAACCCCAGCTTGTAAGCGGCATACCCGCCCATCGAATAGCCCGACACGACAGTGCGATTCGGGTCGGTGCGCAGCTGCTCGGCCACCCGCGCCCACACCTCCCAGACGTCGAGTTCACCGGTGTCGAAGTACCAGGTCGACGGGCCTCGGGCCAGCGGCGTGACCACCACCGAATCGCGGCCCTCGCAGACCTCGTGCAACAGGCGCGGGTCGATCGCGGCGAACTGGCTCTGCCCGAGCGCGAGCGAATGCAGCAGCAGCGTCAGCGGCAGCGAGCGGCCCGGCGTGAACCTCGACGGCAGACACACCGAGTAGGGCTGCACCCTGCCGAGGAACTGGGGCTTGGTGCTCAAGATGTCATCTGCCGAAATGCCTTGTCCCAGTTCAACAGAAGATACATACCATCGCGTCGACGGGCCGGTGATCACCGGCTCGGGGGTTGTTTCACCGGACGCGAGGCGCTGCCACGCCACGGCTACCGAGAACTCGGACACGTCGCCCTGGGTCAGGGCCGCCGCCTGGGCCTGGTCCGACCAGAAGTTCAGATGCGGGGGCTCCTGGTCGTTGGTGCGGAACGCGACGTTGTAAACGTTGGGCTGCCCGGGCAGGGCGCCGTGCTCGGCGGGCACGTCGGCGAACCCGTCGCCCGCGCGGTTCGCCAGCCCCGCGGCCAGCCGGACCGTCCAGGTGCCGGCCGGTTCCAGCAGCGACCGCGGCACCCGCGCGAGGAAGGTCCGCGACTGCATGTCGACGCTGTGTTCGACCGGCGTGCTTGCCTTCGTGACCAGGTCGATCAGCGCGGCGCCGCTGCTCGACACCAGCAGCGCCATGTCGATACCGGCCGAGCGCACGCCGGCGCCGGCCGGCCACTGCTCGGATGCGGTGCGATCCGGTCCGGTGTCGAGGGTGAACAGCGCGATCGGTACCGAGGCGTCCAGCAGCGTGTTCCAGTCGACGCGCCACCAGGTATCCGCATCGGTGAGACCGATGGCGACACGGAAGATGTCAGCGCCGTTGCGGGCCGCCGGCCCGGCGGGATAAACGTAGGTGCCGCGCGGCGGCGCCTGAACCTTCAGGTCACCGACCGGGATACCCGTCGCCCCGTGGTCGTCGTAGAGGAAGTCGGTCCAGAAGAACGCGCCGCCGGCCACCCGGCCCGCGCCACAGGTGCGCGGAAATTGTTCACCGAACGGCCATCCCGACGGCGCGGGCAGCCCGGGCTCGGGGCGTCGTGCCGCCGGCGGCACGCCCTCGGGCATCCCGTCCACCACCAACAACTCGGCGGCCGGTGCCGGCGCCGGCGGCGCGGGGTGCACGAGCGCGTGGACGATCTCGCGCGCGATGCGCAGGGGAAGCAACGGGAGGTCCAGGATCGACACACGGCCAACCTACGCGGCGGTTACGACACCGGCACCACGATGAGGTCGTGCGGCCGGTTGTTCACCGCCATTGCGCCGTCGTCCGTCACGACCACGATGTCCTCGATCCGGGCGCCCCACCGGCCCGGGAAGTAGACGCCCGGCTCGACGGAGAAGGCCATGCCCGCAGTGAGCGGCAGCGCGTTCCCCGCGACGATGTACGGCTCCTCGTGCACCGACAGCCCGATACCGTGCCCGGTGCGGTGCACGAAGAATTCCGCGAGCCCCTCCCCCGCCAGCACGTCGCGGGCCGCGGCGTCGACCTGCTCGGCGGTCACACCCGGACGGACCGCGTCCAGCGCCGCCCGCTGCGCCCGTTGCAGCACCGAATAGTGCTGCGCCACCTGTTGATTCGGCTCGCCGATGCTGTAAGTCCGCGTCGAGTCGGAGTGGTATCCGGGCTCGTAGGACCCGCCGATGTCGACGACCACGATGTCGCCCACCTGCAGCTCACGGTCCGAAAACCCGTGATGAGGGTCTGCCCCATGCGGTCCGGAGCCGACGATGATGAACGACACCTCCGAGTGACCTTCGGCGACAATCGCTTCCGCGATATCGGCGGCGACGTCCGCCTCGGTGCGGCCCGGCTGCAGGAACTCCGGCACCCGGGCGTGCACCCGGTCGATGGCCGCACCGGCCTTGCGCAGGGCGTCGATCTCGCATTCCTCCTTCACCATGCGCAGCGCGCGCAACACGTCGGTGGCCAGGATCGGCAGCACGCCGAGCACGCCGGCCAGCGGCAGCAGGTGCAGCGCCGGCATCGAGTCGGTCACCGCCGTTGCCGCGGGTACCCCGCCCAGCGCGGCGCTCACCAGCTGGTACGGGTCCTCACCGTCGACCCAATCCCGCACGGCGACACCCAATTCGTCGATGGCCGAGCCCGTCAGCGATGCCAGCTCGAGCCGCGGCACCACCACGGTCGGCTGGCCGGCCGCCGGCAACACCAGCGCGGTGAGCCGCTCGAACGTCTGGGCCCGCGAACCGACGAGGTATCGCAAGTCGTAGCCCGGGGTGATGACCAGGCCGGCCAGACCCGCGTCGGCGGCCGCGGCGGCCGCGGCGTCCAGCCGGCGGGCGTAGACACTCGAGTCGAATCGGTCCGAGTCCATGGCAGCCAGGCTAACCGGCGCCGTCGCGGCGCTGGCAGGATTGTCCGCATGCCGGCACCGCTGCTCCTCCTCGATGGCCCCAGCATGTGGTTCCGCTCGTATTTCGGTGTGCCCTCGTCGATCACCGCGCCCGACGGCCGGCCGGTCAACGCCGTGCGCGGATTCATCGACTCGCTGGCGGTGGTGATCACCCAGCACCGACCCGGCCGGCTGGTGGTGTGCCTGGACCTCGACTGGCGTCCGCAGTTCCGGGTGGACCTCATCCCCTCCTACAAGGCGCACCGGGTCGCCGAGCCGGAACCCGCCGGCCAACCCGACGTCGAGGAGGTTCCCGACGACCTGAGCCCGCAGGTCGACTCGATCCTGGAGCTGCTGGGCGCCTTCGGGATCCCGACGGCGGGCGCCGAGGGGTTCGAGGCCGACGACGTGCTGGGCACGCTGGCGGCGCGCGAGCGCCGCGACCCGGTGGTGGTGGTCAGCGGGGACCGCGACCTGCTGCAGGTGGTCACCGACGAGCCCGTCCCGGTCCGGGTGCTCTACCTGGGCCGAGGGCTCGCGAAAGCGACCCTGTTCGGGCCCGCCGAGGTGGCCGAGAACTACTGCGTGCCCGAGCACCGCGCGGGACCGGCGTACGCCGAGCTCGCGCTGCTACGCGGTGACCCGTCCGATGGGCTGCCCGGTGTGCCGGGCGTGGGCGAGAAGACGGCGGCCACACTGCTGGCTCAGCACGGGTCCCTGGACCAGATCCTGGCCGCCGCCCAGGACCCGAAATCGAAGATGGCCAAGGGTCTGCGCGCCAAACTGCTGGGCGCGAGCCAGTACATCGAGGCCGCCGCCCAGGTGGTGCGGGTGGCCACCGACGCGCCCGTCGAACTGTCGACCTCCTCGGACGCGCTGCCACTGGTGGCCGCCGATCCGCAACGAACCGCCGAACTGGCGACGGAGCTGGGCGTCGGTTCCTCGATCGGTCGCTTGCAGAAGGCGCTCGACGCGCTGCCGGGGTGAGCCGGTTACTGAGGCCGGCCGACCTCGTAGGTGCCCTTGTTGTCCTGGAAGGTCACGGTGACGCGCTTCTGGGCGCCGTCGATGCTGACGCTGCAGTCGAACGAGCCGCCCTTCTTCACGACGGGATTCTGGCCGTTGTTGCATTTGACGTTCGTGACGTTCTTGGCCCCGTAGCCGTTGGTCTCGTCGGTCAGAATCTGCTGCACACCCGCCTGGGCCTTGTTCACGTCGAGTTTGGTGGTGACGAAGAACCCGGGCTCCCAGAAGCCCAGCACCAGGATGATCACGACGATCAGGAACGCGATCGCGCCGCTTACGCCGCCCACCAGCGCCATTGACCGCTTCTTGCGCGGCTGCTCGTAGGGCGGGTACTGCTGCGGGTACTGGCCCGGCTGGCCGTACTGGCCGTACTGGTCCGGTTGGCCGTACTGGCCCGGCTGGCCGTACTGGCCGGGCTGAGCGTACTGACCCGGCTGGGCGTACTGACCCGGCTGCGCGTACTGGCCCGGGGCGCCGTACTGACCCGGCTGCGGATAGCCGGGGTACTGCTGCTGCGGGTACGCCGGTTCGGCCGGCTGCTGGTACTGCGGGTAGTCGGCCGGGGGCGTGTACGCCGGGGCCTGCCACGAGGCCTCCTGGGTGGGCTCCTGCTGCTGCCAGGGCGACCCGACCTGAGTCGGTTCCGACGAGCGATCGCCACCTTGACCCGGCGGCTGCCACTGCTGGTCGGATCCCTGCGGTCCGCTCATGGTTTCTCCTCAGCCCCTTTGATCTTGGCTTCTCGTTACGGGTCAACCGTAGCTGCGGCCCAGCCTACCCGGCGTCAACTGCGACGACGCCGCGCCGAACGTCGCCGATCGCGCGCTTGGCGGCGGCGCGCAATTCGGCGTCCGGGGCGGCGTTGCGAACCTGGTCCAACAGGTCGAGCACCTGGCGGCACCAGCGCACGAAGTCCCCGGCGAGCAGCGGCGAGCCGGTGCCGGTCGGGTCGAAAGCGGCCAGCGCGGTCGAGAGGTCTCCCGACCTGGCCCACCGATACATGACGCCGACGAAACCGTCGTCGGGTTCGCGGCTCGGGCCGATCCGGTGCGCCTGCTCGTCGGCGCGCAGCGCGTTGGACAGTCGCGCAGTCTGTTGCAACGCCTGCCGCACCCGTTGGTTCGGCGCGTCGGCGGCGAACGCCGCCCCGGGACCGTCGCCGCCCCTGCTCTCGTAGAGCACCGAGGAGACCACCGCCGCCAATTCCGGCGGTTTCAGGCCGTCCCATGCGCCCGTGCGCAGGCATTCGGCGACCAACAGGTCGCTCTCGCTGTAGATACGGGCCAGCAACCGGCCGTCGTCGGTGACGACGGGATCGCCGGCCGCGTCCTGGATGAAGCCCCGCTCGGTGAGCAACCCGACGATCCGGTCGAAGGTCCGGGCGAGCGAATTAGTGGCTGCGGCGACCTTTTTCTCCAACTGCGCATTGTCGCGCTCGATGCGCAGGTACCGTTCGGCGTCCCGCATCCGGGCCTCGAGCCCCGGGCTGTTGTGCGACGGGTGGCGGCGCAACTCGGCGCGCAGCGCCGCCAGCTCCGGGTCGTGGAAGGCGCCGTCGCCGTCGTCGTCGCTGCGGCCGGCCCGGCGCGCGGCCGGGATCGCCAGCCCTTCGACGGCCGAGCGCAACGCCGAAGCCAGGTCGCGCCGCACCCGCGGCTGGCGATGCTCCACCCGCCTGGGTAGCGGCATCGACCCGACCGGCGGCGACACGCCCGAATAGTCCGCCGACGAAATCCTTCCCGCCCAACGGTTTTCGGTGAGCACCAACGGACGGGGGTCGTCCCCGTCACGCGCCGACTCCAGCACCACCGCGAGCCCGCCGCGGTGGCCCTGGGTGATGTTGATGATGTCGCCCCGGCGCAGCGCCGACAACGCGTCGCTGGCGGCCTGGCGGCGCTGCAACCGCGACGCGCGCGACTGTGCGCGCTCCATGTCGGAGATCCGGGCCCGCATCCGGGCGTAGCCCAGTATCGGCGAGTCGGTGCCGCCGAGTTCCTTGGCGATCTCCACGAGCAACTTCTCGCCGCGCTCGATGCCGCGGACCAGGCCGACGACCGAGCGGTCGGTCTGGTACTGGGCGAAGGACTGCTCGAGCAGGCGGTGCGCCTGCTCTGGGCCCATCCGGTGCACCAGGTTGATCGTCATGTTGTACGACGGGGCGAACGAACTGCGCAGCGGGAAGGTGCGGGTGGAGGCCAGGCCGGCCACAGCGGACGGTTCGGTGGTCTCTTCGCTGGGATTCCACAACACCACCGCGTGACCCTCGACGTCGATGCCACGCCGCCCGGCGCGACCGGTCAGCTGCGTGTACTCCCCCGGCGTCAGCGGCACGTGCTGCTCGCCGTTGAACTTGACCAGCCGTTCGAGCACCACGGTGCGGGCGGGCATGTTGATGCCGAGAGCCAGGGTTTCGGTCGCGAAGACCGCCCTGACCAGGCCGGCGGTGAACAGCTCTTCGACCGTGTGGCGGAACGCCGGCAACATTCCCGCATGGTGGGCGGCCAGCCCGCGCAACAGACCCTCCCGCCATTCGTAGTAGCCCAGCACGGCCAGGTCGGCGTCGGCGAGGTCGCCGCAGCGGTGGTCGATCACCTCGGCGATCTGCGCGCGTTCCTCGTCGGTGGTCAGCCGCAGCGGGGACCGCAGGCACTGCTGGACCGCGGCGTCACACCCGGCCCGGGAGAACACGAACGTGATCGCCGGCAACAGCCCCTCGGAGTCCAGGATCGCGATGACGTCGGGTCGGGCGGGCGGCCGGTAGAAACGCGGCCGGCCCTGACCCGTCCGTCCGGGCCGCCCGCGTCTGGGCTGCCAGTCCGACATGCGGTCCGCCTCACGGCGATGCGCGATGTGGCGCAACAGGTTGGGGTCGACGCGCGGCTCGCTGCCCGCGCCCGGCTGCCCGTGCGTGTAGTCGAAGAGGTCGAAGAGGCGCTTGCCCACCAGGACGTGCTGCCACAGCGGCACGGGCCGATGCTCGTCGACCACCACCGTCGTGTCGCCGCGCACGGTCTGGATCCAGCCGCCGAATTCCTCGGCGTTGCTGACCGTCGCCGACAGGCTGACCAGCCGCACCTCCTGGGGCAGGTGCAGGATCACCTCCTCCCACACCGGGCCCCGCATCCGGTCGGCGAGGAAATGCACCTCGTCCATGACCACATGCGAGAGCCCGCGCAGAGCGGGCGAATCGGCGTAGAGCATGTTGCGCAACACCTCGGTGGTCATCACCACCACGGGCGCGTCGGCGTTCACCGAGATGTCGCCGGTCAGCAGGCCGATCCGGTCCCGGCCGTAGCGCAGGGTCAGGTCGGTGTGTTTCTGGTTGCTCAGCGCCTTGAGCGGCGTGGTGTAGAAGCACTTGCCGCCGGCCGCCAGAGCCAGGTGCACCGCGAATTCACCGACCACCGTCTTGCCTGCCCCCGTCGGCGCGCAGACCAGTACGCCGTGGCCGCGTTCAAGCGCCGCGCACGCCCGCTGCTGAAATCCGTCGAGCGCAAACGGCAGTTCCGCAGTGAACCGGGGTAGCTCGACCAGCTCTGTCACGCCGCCGCCATCGTGCGCGAGGGCGCGCAGATGTACGGCGGATACGGAGTGTCGTCGTACAGATACGCGCCCTCGCGGGAGAGGGTGCCACGCTCGCCGGGGTTAGGTGACATCTTCGTGCTGCCCCGCACTGAACGACGGCTGGGGAATCGGGGACGGCGGCTCGATCACCGAGGCCTCGTCGTCGGGAATCTCGGCCTGGGCCTCGCGCTTGGCTTTGCGCCGGTCGTGCAGGCGGGCTATCTGGATGGCGAACTCCAGGAGCACCGACAGCGCCACGCCCAGCGCCGTCATCGAGAACGGATCCGAGCCGGGCGTGAACACCGCCGCGAAGACGAACATCGAGAAGATCAGACCCCGACGCCACGACTTGAGCTTCTGATAGCTCAGAATGCCCACCGTGTTGAGCATCGCGATCAGCAAAGGGAATTCGAAGCTGACCCCGAAGACCACCAGCAGGTTGATCAGGAACCCGAAGTAGCGGTCGCCCGACAGCGCGGTCACCTGCACATCACTGCCCACGGTCAACAGGAAGCTCAACGCCTTGGACAGCACGTAGTAGGCCAGCACGGCACCGGCGACGAACAGCCCGGCGGCGGGGACCACGAACGCGATCGCGAAGCGGCGCTCCTTCTGATACAGCCCGGGTGTGATGAACGCCCACAGCTGGTAGAGCCACATCGGGCAGGCGAGCACGATCCCGGCCGTCATCCCGACCTTGAGCCGCAACATAAACTGGTCGAACGGCGCGGTCGCCAGCAACCGGCACTGCCCGTCGGCGCTGATGTCCGCCCGCGCCGACTGCGGCAGCGAACAGTAGGGATGGCGCAGCCACTCGCCGAGGCTCTCCAGCCCGAAAATCGAGTGCGAATACCAGATGAAGCCGAAGATCGTGGTCAACAGGATGGCGCCCAGCGAGATCAGCAGGCGGGTGCGCAGCTCGGTGAGGTGATCGACCAGCGACATCGTCGCGTCGGGGTTGGTGCGGCTACGACGCTGCCGTGGGTTCAGCCGTTTCAGCACGCCGGCAGTGCGCGCTGAAACCTTGAAAGCTTTCACGACGCTCGGTCAGTGAGGCGCGGGCACCGCGAGGGCGATGCCGGGCTAAGCCGGGCGAGCTTCGGTGTGACCCTGCTCCGTTGCGGTCGGCTGTTCGACGCGCTGCGACTGCACGGGCGTGGCCTGGTCGATGGCGGACGAATCGGCTTTGCTCTCACTTTGCATTTCGCGCAACTCGGACTTGAAGATGCGCATCGACTTACCCAACGAACGCGCCGCGTCGGGGAGCTTCTTGGCACCGAACAGCAAAACCACCACGACAGCGAGGATCGCCCAGTGCCACGGACTAAGACTGCCCACTTTGATTACCTCCAGACGTCCACCTGATGCTACCGCAGCTCAGCCGCTTGCCGGTGAGCCCGCGCCGCGCCGTGGCGGACACCGGTGGTATCACGCCTGGTAGGCCGCCACGGCGGCCGCCGCGGCCTCGCGCACCCGCTCGGCCAGCGACTCCGGTTCCAGCACCCGCACGGCCGACCCGAATCCCAGCACCAGCCGGGTCATCCAGTCGGCGGAGGCGTAGGTCATGACGGCCTCGCACGATCCGTCGGGCAGCTCGCGCACTTCCCGCATGGGGTAGTACTCGAACATCCACGACGCCGACGGCGCCACCAGCAGCTTGGCCGACGGCAGCGCCGGGTCGCCGTCGAACAGCGACGTGTCCGGCGGCGCCGTCAGCGCGACGGCCGGCGGGGCGGCCGGTTCACCGAGTTCGCGGGCGTCCACGATCCGGTCGAAACGGAACAGGCGGACCCCGTCGGACTCGCGCGACCAGGCCTCCAGGTAGCTGTGACCGCCGATCAGCAGCACCCGGATGGGGTCGACGACCCGGCTGGTCAGGGCGTCGCGGGACGCGGAGTAGTAGTCGATGGACAGCGCGCGCTGGTGCTGCACCGCCGCCCGCACGGCGGCCGCGGCGGGGCTCTCGGCCGGGGCGGGCTCGTCCGCGGCGGCCGCCGACGCGGTGGCTTCCCGCCCGACGGCGCCCGCGGCCGCCTCGATCTTGGCGATCGCGCTGCGCGCGGCTTGCGGGTCGACCACGCCCGGGATGTCGGCCAGCGCCCGCAGCGCAACCAGCAGGCCGGTGGCCTCCGGGGAGGTGAGCTTGAGCGGCCGGTCGATGCCGGCGGAGAACGTGACCTTGATGGTGTCGCCGGAGAACTCGAAGTCGATGAGGTCGCCCGGGTAGTAGCCGGGAAGGCCGCACAACCACAGCTGGTTGAGGTCCTCCTCGAGTTGCTTGACCGACACGCCAAGGTCGGCCGCGGCCTCGGCCCGGGTGATCCGCGGGTTGGCCTGGAAATACGGCACCATGTTCAGCAGCCGGATCAACCGGGTGGACACGGGAGTCACGAGCGGACCTCGTCCGCGAGCCCCACGCCCGCCTGGGCGCGCAGCCTCGTCAGGACGTCGTCGCGCAGCGACTGCGGTTCCAGCACGACGGCGTCGGCGCCGCAGCCGGCGATGTCGCGCGCGAGTTGGTCGGTGGAGGTGACGTCGAGTTCGATCACCTCGCCGGCGCGGCCGCCCAGCTGCCGGGCCGTCACCGTCCGGGCGGCGCGTCGCAGCGCGGTGGCGCGCCCGTCGGCAACCCACACCCGGGCCTGCCCGCCCGCCGGCAGTTCGCTCACCTTCTGAGCGACGATGCCGGGAAGGTCCGCGTCGGCCGGGACGGTGACCGCGCCGGGCGGACCGATGGGCGTCACCTCCGGACCGATCCGGGAGAGGCGGAACACGCGGATGTCGTCGCGGTCACGATCGTGGCCGACGAGATACCAACGGCCCTTCTGGGTGACCACGCCCCACGGCTCGACGGTGCGGGTGCTGTATGGCTCGGCGCGCGACGGGCGGTGCGGGAACTGCACGGCCTGGCGAGAATCGATGGCCGCCAACAGGATTCCGAGCACGTCCTCGGAACCGCGCAGGCCCGGGACACCCGCCGGGGAGGCGATGGCCACGGGCGCGCCGATCTCCGAGGGGTCGACGTCGACGCCGGCGGCGCGCAGTTTGAGCAAGGCGCCCTGGGTGGCGGTGATCAACTCGGGGGACTCCCACAGCTGCGTCGCGACGGCCACCGCGGCCGCCTCGTCGGGGGTCAGTTCGACCGGCGGCAGGGCGTAGGCGTCGCGGTTGATCCGGTAGCCCTCGGCCGGGTCCGATGCCGACGCCCTGCCGACCTCGAGCGGGATGCCGAGGTCACGCAGTTCGTTCTTGTCGCGCTCGAACATGCGCGAAAACGCCTCGGCGCTGGGGCTGTCGGCATACCCCGCCACGGTCGACCGAATCTTCTCCGCCGTGATGTAGCCGCGCGTGGACAGGAGGGCGATGACCAGGTTGACCAGCCGCTCGACTTTCGAGGTCGCCATTCGCACCAGGTTAGGCGATGCGCCCGGCGCTTCGCGTGCACCGCCGCACCGCGTCGGAGGAGACCACCGACTCTGGAACCCGCAAGAGCCCCGGCGCCGTCTCGACGGTCCGGCTACATGCTGGCGATCAGGCGCTTGACCCGCTCGTCGACCGCCCGGAACGGGTCTTTGCACAAAACCGTGCGCTGCGCCTGGTCGTTGAGCTTGAGGTGCACCCAGTCGACGGTGAAATCGCGCCCGGCCGCCTGCGCGGCGCTGATGAACTCGCCGCGCAGCCTGGCCCGGGTGGTCTGCGGCGGATGGTCGACCGCCTCGGTGATCTCCTCGTCGGTGGTGACCCGCGACGCGAGACCCTTGCGCTGCAGCAGGTCGAAGACACCACGGCCGCGCTTGATGTCGTGGTAGGCCAGGTCCAGCTGGGCGATCTTGGGGTCGGACAACTCCATGTTGTAGCGGTCCTGATAGCGCTGGAACAACTTGCGCTTGATGACCCAGTCGATCTCCGTGTCGACCTTGGCGAAGTCCTGGCTCTCGACCGCGTCCAGCTGACGCCCCCACAGGTCGACGACCTGCTCGATCTGTGCGTTCGGCTCACGGGTTTGCAGGTGCTCGACCGCGCGGCTGTAGTACTCCCGCTGGATGTCCAGCGCGCTGGCCTGACGCCCGCCGGCCAGGCGCACCGGCCGGCGACCGGTGACGTCGTGGCTGACCTCGCGGATGGCGCGGATCGGGTTGTCCAGGGAGAAGTCGCGAAACGGCACCCCGGCCTCGATCATCTCCAGCACGAGCGACGCGGTGCCCACCTTGAGCATCGTGGTGGTCTCGCACATGTTGGAGTCGCCGACGATGACGTGCAGGCGCCGGTATTTCTCGGCGTCGGCGTGCGGCTCGTCGCGGGTGTTGATGATCGGCCGGCTCCGGGTGGTGGCCGAGGAGACGCCCTCCCAGATGTGCTCGGCGCGCTGGGACAGGCAGAACGTCGCGGCCTTCGGCGTCTGCAGCACCTTGCCGGCTCCGCAGATCAGTTGCCGGGTGACCAGAAACGGCAGCAGCACATCGGAGATCCGGGAGAACTCGCCGGCGCGCACTATCAGGTAATTCTCGTGGCAGCCGTACGAGTTGCCCGCGGAGTCGGTGTTGTTCTTGAACAGGTAGATGTCGCCGCCGATGCCCTCGTCGGCGAGCCGCTGCTCGGCGTCGACGAGGAGGTCTTCCAGCACCCATTCGCCGGCACGGTCGTGGGTGACCAGCTGCACCAGGCTGTCGCATTCGGCGGTCGCGTATTCGGGGTGGCTGCCCACGTCGAGGTAGAGGCGCGCCCCGTTGCGGAGGAAGACGTTGGAGCTGCGGCCCCAGGACACGACCCGACGGAACAGGTAGCGGGCCACCTCGTCGGGGCTCAGCCGCCGATGACCGTGGAACGTGCAGGTGACACCGAACTCGGTCTCGATGCCCATGATTCGTCGCTGCACCTAATCGAGGGTACTGGTTGTGCGACCGTCACGGTGAGCAAGCCGCGCCTACAGATGCGGATTCGATTACGGCGGCCCTTTTCCGGGCCGCGCGTGGCGCCGCCGGCGACGGGTTGAGAAAGCCGCCCAGCAAACCGGTTGGTTCCTTTGAAGCGAACTCCGCGGCGTCTTCGGCGCGCCGGCTAGTCTGCGGACTCGCCGTGCGACTCGGTCGCCTCGCCGTTGGACTCGGCGCCGTTGGAACCGTGCTCCTCCAGGAGGTTCTCCAGCTGGGCGCGGGTGATCCGCCGGAACGCCCGCCGTGGCCGATTGGCATCCAGGATGGCCACCTCGAGGCTGGCCACGTCGGGAGACGGCTGGTCGCCGTTCGAGGTCTCGGCACCGCCGGCTCGCAACGCCTTCACCGCGATCTGGACCGCTTCGCGCAGGTCGGCGTTCTCGGCGTAGGACTCCTTGAGCGCCGTCGCGATCGGTTCGGTGGTACCGCCCATCACCACGAAATGCGGCTCGTCGGCGATCGACCCGTCGTACAGGACCCGGTAGAGCTCCGGCGGTCTGGTCTCCCCGTAGTGGGCGACCTCGGCGACGCACAGTTCGACCTCGTACGGCTTGGCCTGCTCGGTGAAGATGCTGCCGAGCGTCTGCGCATAGACGTACGCCAGCTGACGACCCGTGACGTCGCGGCGGTCGTAGGCGTAGCCGCGCGTGTCGGCGAACTGAATGCCGCCGCGGCGCAGATTGTCGAACTCGTTGAACTTGCCCGCGGCCGCAAAGCCCACACGATCGTAGAGCTCGCTGATCTTCTGCAAAGAGCGCGAGGGGTTTTCGGCCACGAATAGCACACCACCGGCGTAGGCCAGCGCCACCACGCTTCGGCCCCGGGCGATGCCCTTGCGCGCGAGCTCGCTGCGCTCGCGCATCGCCTGCTCGGGCGAAATGAAATACGGAAAGCTCACTTCTCACCGCCGTCGGGGCCGAATGTATCTGCGCGCGAACGGCTTTGGATGACCTCGCGAGCCAGTTCGGCGATGCGGCTCTCCGGCACGTCGGCCGCGCCCTCGGCCCCGATCGTCACCGCCGTGGGATAGATCCCGCGCACCAGATCCGGTCCGCCCGTGGCAGAGTCGTCGTCCGCGGCGTCGTAGAGCGCCTCCACCGCCACGCGCACCGCGGAGTCGGCGTCGACGACTTGCGAGTACAGCTTCTTCATCGAAGATTTGGCGAATATCGAGCCCGAGCCCACCGACTGGTAGCCCTCTTCTTCCAGGTTCCAGCCGCCGGCGGCGTCGAACGAGACGATGCGGCCCGCGCTTTCGGGGTTCGGCGCGTGAATGTCGTAGCCCGCCAGCAGCGGCAGCGCCACCAGGCCCTGCATTGCCGCCGCCAGATTTCCGCGCACCATGATGGCGAGCCGGTTGACCTTGCCCGCGAAGGTGAGGGGCACGCCTTCGAGCTTCTCGTAATGCTCGAGTTCGACCGCGTACAGGCGGGCGAACTCGACGGCGATCGCGGCGGTGCCGGCGATGCCGGTCGCGGTGTAGTCGTCGGTGATGTAGACCTTCTTCACGTCGCGCCCGGCGATCATGTTGCCCTGCGTCGAACGCCGGTCACCGGCGAGGACGACGCCGCCCGGGTACTTCAGCGCAACGATGGTGGTGCCGTGGGGCAACTGCCCGCCGGCACTGACCGACTGCGCCGCCTGCGTGCCGCCGAAGCTTGCCGGCAGCAACTCCGGCGCCTGACGGCGCAGGAAGTCAGCAAACGACGACAGGTCTACGGCCGGGGATGGCGGAAGTGCGGAATGGTTGGACAGGCGATCAGAGAACGGCCAGGTCACTGTCCGCCCTTTTGGACGTACGCGCGGACGAAGTCCTCGGCGTTCTCCTCAAGGACGTCGTCGATCTCGTCGAGCAGGTCGTCGGTGTCTTCAGCTAACTTCTCGCGGCGTTCCTGGCCCGCGGCCGTGCTGGCGCCGAGGTCGTCTTCGCCGTCACCACCACCGCCACGCTTGGTCTGCTCCTGAGCCATCGCCGCCTCCTGCTTGGTCTGGACTTAATCAACGGCTTGTTTGGTTCCTGAGCCACATTGCCCGTCGATCTTTGTCTAGCCTACCGGTCAACCCCGACGTTCCCCCGCCCAACCGGCTTCTAGCTGGTGAGCTGCTCCACGAGTTCGGCGGCGCTGTCGACCGAGTCCAGCAGCGCGCCGACGTGCGCCTTGCTGCCCCGCAGCGGCTCGAGCGTCGGGATCCGCACCAGCGAATCGCCACCGAGGTCGAAAATCACCGAGTCCCAGCTGGCCGCGGCGATGTCCGCGCCGAACCGGCGCAGGCATTCACCGCGGAAGTATGCGCGGGTGTCCGTGGGCGGCTTGTCCACCGCCTCGATCACCTGATGCTCGCTGACCAGACGCTTCATCGAGCCACGCGCCACCAGCCGGTTGTAGAGGCCCTTGTCGAGCCGGACGTCGGAATACTGCAGGTCCACCAGGTGCAACCGCGGTGCCGACCAGTTGAGGTTCTCCCGCTGCCGGAAGCCTTCGAGCAGTCGCAGCTTCGCGGGCCAGTCCAGCAGCTCGGCGCATTCCATCGGGTCACGCTCGAGTTGGTCGAGCACGTGCGCCCAGGTCTCGACGACGTCGGCCGCCCGCGGATCCGGGTCGCGGCTGTCCACCAGCTTCGCCACCCGATCGAGGTAGAGCCGTTGCAGCGCAAGACCGGTCAGCTCGCGACCGTCGGCCAGCGCGACGGCGACGCGCAGCGATGGGTCGCGGCTGATCGCGTGCACGGCGTGCACCGGCCGGGCCAGCACCAGGTCGCTCAGGTCGATCCCGTGGGCCGGGCCCTCCTCGATCAGGTCCAGCACCAGCGCGGTGGTGCCCAGCTTCAGGTAGGTGGAGGTCTCGGCGAGATTGGCGTCGCCGATGATCACGTGCAGCCGCCGGTAGCGGTCGGCGTCGGCGTGCGGCTCGTCGCGGGTGTTGATGATGCCGCGTTTGAGCGTCGTCTCGAGGCCGACCTCGACCTCGATGTAGTCGGAGCGCTGCGACAACTGGAAGCCCGGCTCGTCACCGGAGGGGCCGATGCCGACACGTCCTGATCCGGTGACCACCTGACGGGAGACGAGGAAAGGGGTCAGGCCGGCGATGATGGCCGAGAACGGTGTCTGCCGAGACATCAGGTAGTTCTCGTGCGAGCCGTACGAGGCGCCCTTGCCGTCGACATTGTTCTTGTAGAGCTGCAGTTTGGCCGCGCCGGGCACGCTGGCGACGTGTCGGGCGGCGGCCTCCATGACGCGCTCGCCGGCCTTGTCCCAGATCACCGCGTCCAGCGGGTCGGTGCACTCGGGCGCCGAGTACTCGGGATGCGCGTGGTCGACGTAGAGCCGTGCCCCGTTGGTGAGGATCATGTTGGCCGCGCCGACCTCGTCGGCGTCGACCACCGGCGGCGGCCCGGCCGAGCGGCTCAGGTCGAAGCCGCGGGCGTCGCGCAGCGGTGACTCAACCTCGTAGTCCCAGCGGGTGCGCTTCGCGCGCTGGATGCCGGCGGCGGCCGCGTAGGCCAGTACCGCCTGCGTCGAAGTGAGGATCGGGTTGGCGGTCGGGTCCGACGGCGACGAGATGCCGTACTCGACCTCCGTCCCGATAATCCGTTGCATCCCTTCAGCCTAGGCCCGTCGACGAAGCGGCCCGCCACGCGGGGCGCGAAGGAGACGGGCAATCGGCTTAGGCCCGTCGACGAAGCGGCCCGCCAGGCGGGGCGCGAAGGAGACGGCCAATCGGCTACGGCCGCCGGCCCCAGCGAGCTCCTGCTCGACGGTCCCCGCATGGCCGCGTGTGCGGTTGACGGCGTGGACCGCAGTGACTAACTTCACCGTGTGTCCGCCCCCGAATCCCAGCCAGTGGTCCACCAGCAAACAAGCGACCTCTCCGGCAAACGTTATGGCGAAGTGCTTCTGGTGACCCGCGGCGAAGCGGGTCCGCAAGCGACCGTCTTCAACAGCTTCCCCCTCAACGACTGCCCGGCCGACTTGTGGTCCGCCCTCGACGCGCAGGCGATCGCCTCCGAGAACGGTGTGGCCGCAGCCCTGCTCAACGGTCCCCGGTACTGGCTGATGAACGCCATCGAAAAAGAACAGCAAGGCCCCCAGATCACCAAGACGTTCGGTGGCATCGAGATGATCCAGCAGGCCACGGTCCTGCTGTCCTCGATGAACCCGGCGCCCTACAGCCCGAGCAAGGTGAGCCGCAACACCGTCTTCGTCTTCAACGCCGGCGAAGAGATCTACGAGCTCATCGACGACCACGGGCGAAGCTGGGTCATGCAGACCTACAGCCAGGTCGCCGACCCGAACCTGTCGCGGGCGGACCTGCCCGGCCTCGCAGAACGGCTCAAGCTGCCGCCGGGCTGGTCCTACCGGGCGCGGCGACTCACCGACGAGTTACGGATCGACACGCGGACGCGCGCGGCCCAGGTTCTGCAGGACAACCTGACCAACAGCTACTCGCTCGAAGCGGCCTGATCCAAGGCGGGCCTACAGGTACTGGCCCAGGTTCGACTCGGTGTCGATCGCCCGCGACGCGCTGGACGACTTGCCGGTGACCAGCGTGCGGATGTAGACGATCCGCTCGCCCTTCTTGCCCGAGATCCGCGCCCAGTCGTCGGGGTTCGTGGTGTTGGGCAGGTCCTCGTTCTCGGCGAACTCGTCGACGATCGAGTCGAGCAGGTGCTGTATGCGCAGACCGGGCTGACCGGTCTCCAGCACCGACTTGATGGCGTTCTTCTTCGCCCGATCGACGACGTTCTGGATCATCGCCCCGGAGTTGAAGTCCTTGAAGTACATGACTTCTTTGTCACCGTTGGCGTAGGTGACCTCCAGGAACCGGTTGTCGTCGATTTCGGCGTACATCCGGTCGACGACCTTCTCGATCATCGCCTTGATGCAGGCGGCGCGGTCGCCGTCGAACTCGGCGAGGTCGTCGGCATGCACCGGCAGCGTCTCGGTCAGGTACTTCGAGAAGATGTCCTGCGCCGCCTCGGCGTCGGGGCGCTCGATCTTGATCTTCACGTCGAGCCGGCCCGGCCGCAGGATCGCGGGGTCGATCATGTCCTCGCGGTTGGACGCGCCGATGACGATGACGTTCTCCAGGCCCTCGACACCGTCGATCTCGCTGAGCAACTGGGGAACGACGGTGGTCTCGACGTCCGACGAGACGCCCGTGCCGCGGGTGCGGAAGATCGAGTCCATCTCATCGAAGAACACGATTACCGGGGTGCCTTCCGACGCCTTTTCGCGGGCGCGCTGGAAAATCAACCGGATGTGCCGCTCGGTTTCACCGACGAACTTATTCAGCAGCTCGGGGCCCTTGATGTTCAGGAAGTATGACTTCGCCTCGCGGGCGTCGTCGCCGCGGACCTCAGCCATCTTCTTGGCCAGTGAGTTGGCCACAGCCTTGGCGATCAGCGTTTTGCCACACCCGGGCGGACCGTAGAGCAGCACGCCTTTGGGCGGGCGCAGCGCGTACTCGCGGTAGAGCTCCTTGTGTAGGAACGGCAGCTCCACGGCGTCGCGGATCTGCTCGATCTGGCGGGTCAGGCCGCCGATGTCGAGATAGCTGACGTCGGGCACCTCCTCGAGCACCAGGTCCTCGACCTCGGCCTTCGGGATGCGCTCGAACGCGTACCCGGCCTTGGTGTCGACGAGCAGCGAGTCGCCGGGCCGCAGCTTGCGCGGTCGGGTGTCGTCGTCGACGTCGTCGATGATGCTGTCGGGCAGGTTCTCTGCGACCAGCGGGTCGGCCAGCCACACGATGCGCTCCTCGTCGGCGTGGCCGACCACAAGAGCACGGTGACCGTCGGCCAACAGCTCACGCAGGGTGGAGATCTCGCCGACCGACTCGTAGGTGCCGGCCTCGACCACGGTCAGGGCTTCGTTGAGCCGAACGGTCTGCCCTTTGCGCAACGACGCGACGTCGATGTTCGGCGAGCACGTCAGACGCATCTTGCGACCCGAGGTGAAGACGTCGACCGTCTCGTCCTCGTGCGCGGCGAGCAGGACGCCGTAGCCGCTCGGCGGCTGGCCCAGGCGGTCGACCTCCTCACGCAGCGCCAGAAGTTGCTGTCGGGCCTCTTTGAGGGTCTCCATCAACTTCGAGTTGCGTGCCGCAAGCGAGTCGATGCGCGCCTCGAGCTGATGCACATCGCGGGCAGAACGGGCGCCGCCGTGCGATGCAACCGCATGATCCAGTTGCTCGCGCAGCAGCGCCGCCTCGCGGCGTAATTGTTCCAATTCGGCAGCGTCGCCATCGGACATATCTGATTCGCGGGGGGTACCGAATGCTTCAGAACGCTCTGAGCCACCCATGTTGCGCTCCTTTCCCACACCGAAAGGGTGCGTGGTACACCAACGCTACCGGCGATCGCCGATTGATGTGCGGAGTCAAATACCCACGAAAAGTTAAGACTTTCGTCACGCTGGTAAATTCGGCCACAAATCCGGCTGATGGGAAGGGCCCCGGAAGGAGCACCGTGACCGCAAAACGCCTCACCACGGGCCTCGCCGACGACGCCATCCCCGGCGAGCCGGACGCCGGTGTGACTTCCGTTGCATCCACGGCCCCGACGGGCGCTTAGTCCGCCGCCCACATGCGCCGACACCTCATTGCTGCGCTGATTGTCGCCGTTGCCCTGGCCGCGGCCATTTTGACCGGCTGTTCACACCGCGCCCCCAAGGTCGTGTCGTCGGCCCCTTCGTCGGCCACCCCGGCCTCGTCGCCTCCGGTGATCGCGTCCGCCCCGACCACTCCCCCGCCCGCCGCCGACGTTTTGACCGGCGTGCTCAACCGGCTCGCCGACCCTAACGTTCCAGGCGCCGACAAGGTCGATCTCGTCGAGGGTGCGACCCCCGACAGCGCGGCCACCCTGGACAAGTTCGTCGCGGCATTGCGCGACAACGGCTATTTGCCCATGACGTTCTCCGCGAACGACATTGCATGGTCGGACAAGAATCCGTCACACGTCACGGCCACCGTGACCGTGAACACCGCACAGAACAACAACGGCAAGTTCACCTTCCCCATGGAGTTCACCCCCGCGCGAGGCGGCTGGCAGCTGTCTCGCCGGACCGCCGAAATGCTGCTGGCCCTCGGCAAGGCGCCGGCCACGCCGCCGCCGGCCGGCCCCGGCCTGACTCCCGAGCCGCCCGGCGGGCCGCCCCCACCCGCTCCGGCACCGCCGCCGGAGTCCCTCCCGAGTCAGCCGCCCCCGAGTTGACCGGAGGAATGTGGATCGGCTGGCTCGAGTTCGACGTGCTCCTGGGCGATGTCCGATCCCTGAAGCAAAAGAGGTCGCTGGTTCGCCCGGTCGTCGCGGAGTTGCAGCGCAAGTTCAGTGTGTCCGCCGCCGAGGCGGGCGCGCACGAGTTGTACCGGCGCGCCGGCATCGGCGTGGCCCTGGTGTCCGCCGACCGCGGCCATGCGGTGGACGTGCTGGACGCGGCCGAGCGATTGGTGGCCGGGCGTCCGGAGCTCGAGTTGCTGTCGGTGCGGCGCTCGCTGCTGCGCAGCGACGACTTGATCTAGCCGTCGCGGCCCGGGCGTTTGCGCCCCAGCGGGACCGGCGCGACGACGCCGGGAGCGAGTCGCCGCGTGAAGATCAGGAAGGCCGTGTGCCCGCGCATCGAGTGCTGCGGCCGCACGGCGAGGCCCACCACGTTCCAGCCGCGCTGCAGCGTCTCCCACGAGCGCGGTTCGGTCCAGCACTGCTGCGCGCGCAGCGCCTCCACCACCCGGGACAGCTGGGTGACGGTGGCGACGTAGACCACCAGCACACCGCCGGGGACCAGTAGCCGCGCGACGGATTCCAGGACCTCCCACGGCGCCAGCATGTCGAGCACGGCCCGGTCGAAGCTGCCGTCGGGCAGCTCGGCGTCGGTGACGTCGCCGACGATCAGCTCCCAGTTCGCGGGCAGGCCGTCGAAGAACACCGACACGTTGCGCCTGGCGTGCTCGGCGTGGTCGGCACGCAGCTCGTAGGACACCACCCGCCCGTCGGGCCCGGCCGCGCGCAGCAGCGAGCAGGTCAGCGCTCCGGATCCGGCGCCTGCCTCGAGCACGCGGGCGCCCGGGAAGATGTCGCCCTCGTGCACGATCTGCGCAGCGTCCTTGGGATAGATGACCTGAGGACCGCGGGGCATCGACATGATGTAGTCGACCAGTAGCGGGCGCAGTACCAGGTAGGGAGTGCCGTTGCTGGATTTGACGACGCTGCCCTGTTCGAGCCCGATGACTGCGTCGTGCGCGATCGAGCCGCGGTGGGTGTGGAACTCGGCACCCGCAGTCAGGCACACGGTGTAGTGCCGGCCCTTGGCGTCGGTGAGCTGGACACGCTCGCCGACGGTGAAAGGGCCGGTTGCGGACACGCCGTCCAGCCTGCCAGCCGACGCGCCGCGGCCAGTGCCCGGGGTTGTCGGCACCCGGTCCTAGGCTGCGAACATGACGGTCCAGACGGAGACACCCCCACCCGGGGGGCGCGCGGCACGGCCGGCGCTGTCGCCGTCGCGGGCGGCGGACTTCAAGCAGTGCCCGTTGCTGTACCGGTTCCGGGCGATCGACCGGTTGCCCGAGGCGACGTCGGCGGCGCAGCTGCGGGGCTCGGTCGTGCACGCGGCCCTGCAGCAGCTCTACAGCCTGCCCGCGCCCTCGCGCGGGCCCGACACGGCGTTGTCCCTGCTGGGATCGGCCTGGGAGCAGGTGATCGCCAAGGAGCCCCTGCTGGCGGGCGCATTCGATGACGCGCAGCGGACCCAACTGCTCGACGAGGCCAGGGCTTTGCTCGGCGGCTACTACCGGCTCGAAGACCCCACCCGGTTCGACCCGCAGTCGTGCGAACAGCGCGTGGAGGTCGAACTCGCCGACGGCACGCTGCTGCGCGGCTTCATCGACCGCATCGACGTGGCCGCCAGCGGCGAGGTGCGGGTGGTCGACTACAAGACCGGCAAGGCGCCCCCTGCCGCGCGGGCCCTCGCCGAGTTCAAGGCGATGTTCCAGATGAAGTTCTACGCGGTGGCGCTGCTGCGGACGCGCGGTGTGCCGCCGACCCGGCTGCGGCTTATCTACCTGGCCGACGGGCAGGTGCTGGACTACTCGCCGGACCACGACGAGCTGCTGCGCTTCGAGAAGACCTTGATGGCGATCTGGCGCGCCATCCAGTCCGCGGGCCGCACGGGCGACTTTCGGCCCAGCCAGTCACGGTTGTGCGACTGGTGCCCGCATCAGCAGCTCTGCCCGCTTTTCGGCGGCACACCGCCGCCCTACCCCGGCTGGCCGGAGACTCTCTCAACCGAGACCCTCGCGATCGCCGCGCGCTGACGGTGGCGACCCGCTTCGCCCGGCTCCGCCGCGCTCGCGATCGCACGGGCTGACGGTGGCGACCCGCCTCGCCCGGCTCCGCCGCGCTCGCGATCGCACGGGATCGATGGTGGCGACCCGCGTCGCCCGGCTCCGCCGCGCTCGCGATCGCACGGGATCGATGGTGGCGACCCGCGTCGCCCGGCTCCGCCGCGCTCGCGATCGCCACTAGTCCAGCGGGGACAACTCCTGCAGCATCGTCGGGATGAGCTCGCTGACCGTCGGGTGGATATGCATGGTCCGCGCCAGCGTCGTGTAGGGCGCCTTGGCGGACATGACGTCCAGGATGCCGTGGATGGCCTCGTCGCCGCCTACTCCCAGAATCGCGGCCCCCAGGATCTGCTCGGTGTCGGCGTCCACCACCACCTGCATGAAACCCTGTGTCTCACCCTTTTCCACGGCCCGGCCGACCCGGGTCATCGGCCGCTTGCCGACCAGCGCCCTGCGGCCCGAGGCGCGGACCTGCCCAACGGTCATCCCGGCGCGCCCCAGCGGCGGGTCGATGTAGAGAGCGTAGGCGGTGATGCGGTCGCTGACCCGGCGCGGATCGTCGTCGAGCAGGTTGGCGGCGACGATCTCGAAGTCGTTGTACGAGGTATGGGTGAAGGCGCCCTTGCCGTTGCAATCGCCCATCGCCCAGATGTGGTCGACGGTGGTCCTGAGCTGGTCGTCGACCACGATGTAGCCGCGAGCGTCGGTCCCCACGCCGGCCGCCTCGAGCCCCAGGCTGTCGGTGTTGGGCCGGCGACCGACGGCGAGCAGCAGGTGGCTCCCCGCGATCGGGGCCCCGCCCGCGCAGGGCGTCAATACAAAACCGTTGTCGCTCTTGGCTATTCGGATATCGTCGGCGTCGACGACGATCTCGATGCCCTCGCCCTCCAGTATCTCCTGGACGGCCGCCGAGACGTCCTCGTCCTCACGCGAGGCCAGCCGCGGACCCTTTTCGACGACGGTCACCCGGGAACCGAAGCGCCGGTACATCTGCGCGAACTCCAGCGCGATGTAGCTGCCGCCGACGATGACGAGATGCGCGGGGAGCGTGTCGAGTTCGAGGATCGACACGTTGGTGAGGTAGTCGATCTCGGACAGGCCCGGGATGTCGGGTGCCACCGCACGGCCACCGACGTTGAGGAAGATCCGGTCGGCCCGCAGCACCCGCTCGTCGACCCGCAGGGTGTGCGGGTCCTCGAATTGCGCATGACCGCGAACCACGGTGCAGCCGTCCATGCCGTAGAGCCAGTCCTCGACGCCCTTGCGGTCGCTGAGCATGATCTGGTCCTTGCGCGCCTTGACCTTCGCCATGTCCACGCTCACCGGGCCGGCGGCGACGCCGAAGTCCGCGCCGCGGCGAGCCAGGTGCGCGGCGTAGGCGCTGGCGACCAGGGTCTTGGTGGGGATACATCCGTTGTTGACGCAGGTGCCGCCGATCAGCTTGCGCTCCACGATCGCGACCCGCTGCCCGGCCGCCGTCAGCCGGCCCGCCAGCGGTGGGCCGGCCTGTCCGGCCCCGACGATGACGGCGTCGAAACGCTCTGTCACAGACTGGCCGCGAGCGCGACGACGGCGAAGCCGCCCAGGACCGCGATCGCATCCTCGAGTAGAGCGATCGGCAGGTCCTGGCCGCCGCGGGCGGCCACCAGCCGGTGGCGCGCCTGGTAGCCGCCCAGGGTGCCGAGCACCGCGCCGACGATGCCGGCGCCCAGGGCGCTGAACGTCCAGTGCCACGCCGCGCCCAGGACGGCGCCGGCGAACGCGCCCATGATGATCCGCGCGGCGAACGACGGCGGCGCGGTGCGGGGCGGGGTCTTGGGCAGCTTGTCGGACACCAGCTCGGCGATGGCCAACACGGTGACGACGCCGACCGTGATGAGGCTCGACACCCACGACGCCCACGTGGCGTTCAGGTTGATCCAGCCGAGATACGCACCCCAGGCGACCACGGCCGGCGCGGTCAGGGAACGCAGCCCGGCGACGACACCGATCAGCAAGGCCAACAGCACGAGCAGTAGATGTGTCACGGAGACCCTCCTGGGGAAGAACAGCCCGGCGACGAGGTGGGCGGCGGCCCGTCGATGACACGAGCAAACAACCCAATGCGGGACGCTAACACAGCCGCAGGCGCCACACCCGCTGATCAGAAGCGGCAGAACCTGATGTCGGAGGCCAGGATCGCCTTGGCGCCGATGGCGGCAAGCTCGTCCATGATCTCGTTGACACCGCGGCGTGGCACCAGCGCGCGGATGGCGACCCAGCCGGGGTCGGCGAGCGGCGCGATCGTCGGCGACTCCAGCCCCGGCGTGATCGCCGTGGCCCTGTCGAGCACCGAACGCGGACAGTCGTAATCGAGCATCAGGTACTGCTGGCCGAACACCACGCCTTGCACCCGGGCCACCAGTTGGTCGCGCGCCGCCCTCGTCCCGCCGTGGCCGTCGGAGTCGGCGCGCTCGATCAGCACCGCCTCCGAATCGCACAGCGGCTCGCCGAACGCCACCAGGTCATGCAGGCTCAGGGTCCGTCCGGACCCCACCACGTCGGCGATGGCGTCGGCCACGCCGAGCTGCACCGAGATCTCGACCGCGCCGTCGAGCCTGATCACCGTTGCGTCGATGCCGCGCTCGGCCAAGTCTTTTCGCACCAGGTTCGGGTAGGCGGTGGCGATCCGCTTCCCCGCGAGGTCGGCCGTCGTCCAGTCGCGGCCGGCGGGGCCGGCATAGCGGAAGCTGGACGACCCGAAGCCCAGCGCCAGGCGCTCGAGCACCGGAGCGTCGGAATCTCGGACCAGGTCCCGTCCGGTGATGCCGAAGTCGAGCTCCCCGGAACCCACATAGATCGCGATGTCCTTGGGCCGCAGGAAGAAGAACTCGACCTGATTGATCGGGTCGATGACCGTGAGGTCTTTGGGATCGGTGCGCCGGCGGTAGCCCGCCTCCGACAGGATCTCGGTGGCCGGCTCGCTGAGCGTGCCCTTGTTGGGAACCGCGACCCGCAACATGCTCACAGTTTCCGGTAGACGTCGTCGAGGGACAGGCCGCGCGCGATCATCAGGACCTGCGTCCAGTACAGCAATTGGCTGATCTCGCCGGCCAGCGCGTCGTCGGACTCGTGCTCGGCGGCCAGCCACACCTCGCCGGCCTCCTCCAGGATCTTCTTGCCCAGCCCGTGCACGCCGCCGTCGAGCGCGGCGACCGTCGCGCTGCCGTCGGGCCGGGTGCGGGCGCGATCGCCCAACTCGGCGAACAGGTCCTCGAAGGTCTTCACGGCCAGCGATTGTTTCACGCGACGACCACCGCAGTCACGGCGGTTTCGCGGTAGCCGACCAAGGGTTGCCCCGCCCGGCCGAATACCACCCCCGAGCCGTCGGCACGAAGTTTGCTGCGGCGTGCGATTCGGGTGTGGTTCGACGATTTGCCCGGACGCGGCGCTCCTCGATGGCGGTCCAATTAGACGTTTGTTGAGTATTGAATGCGCTTGTCGAGTAGGCTACGTTTTTGACCGTTAACCGGATTGAGCTGCAGCGTTGCGGAACTTGGTATCACCATCCCAGCCAAGATCACCCACGCTTTCCGTCCGGGACTTAGGACATCCTCGGACAGCCAAGGTGGGAGAGCCCCGATGAAAGCGGGTACTGGTAGGCGATGACCCGTGGCATTTGTTTGCCGAAGCAACGGCTGACCGGACTGCGATGACCACGCGGCAAGACGGCATCACCGTCATCGGGGATTGGTCCGTCGGGTACGTCAAGCGTCACCCGCTCGCCTCGCTGAACACCGTCGGCGAACAGTTCGTCCTCGGCGTGCGCACCCTGCAGTACTTCTTCACCGATCTCGTCACCGGCCGGTTCCAGTGGGAGGAGTTCGTTCGGCAGGGCGCGTTCATGGCCGGGACGGCGGTGGTGCCGACGGTCCTGGTGTCGCTGCCGGTCAGCGTCACCATGTCGGTGCAGTTCGCGATGCTGGCCGGCCAGGTGGGCGCCACCTCGCTGGCCGGCGCGGCCAGCGGACTGGCCGTCATCCGGCAGGGCGCGTCGATGGTGGCCGCCATCCTGATGGCCTCGGCCGTCGGCTCGGCGATCACCGCGGACCTGGGCTCGCGGACCATGCGCGAGGAGACCGACGCCATGGAGGTGATGGGCGTGTCGGTGATACGGCGCCTGGTGGTGCCGCGGTTCGCCGCGGCGATCATGATCGGCGTCGCGCTCACCGGCTTCGTCTGCTTCGTCGGCTTCTTCGCCAGTTACCTGTTCAACGTGTATGTCCAGGACGGCTCACCGGGCAGCTTCGTGTCGACGTTCGCGTCGTTCGCCACCCCCGACGACATGATCCTGGCGCTGCTCAAGGCGGTCATCTTCGGGGCCATTGTCGCCGTCGTCTCGGCGCAGAAGGGGTTGTCGACCAAAGGTGGCCCGACGGGAGTGGCGAACTCGGTGAACGCGGCCGTCGTCGAAGCGATCCTGCTGCTGATGATCGTCAACGTCGCCATCAGCCAGCTCTACATCATGCTGGTACCCAGGACGGGGCTATGACGGTCTCCGCGTACCGGCCCCTGGCGCCGATCTCGCTGCCGCTGGGGCGGCTCTATCGCAGAGCCGTCAAGCCGATCGTGCGGCTCGGCCACATGCTGGTGTTCTTCGTGCGGGCAGCGGTCGCGGTGCCGATCGCCGTGCGCCAGTACCGCGGCGAGTTCCTGCGCCTCCTGTCGAACATCACCTGGGGCAACGGCTCTCTGGTGGTGGGCGGCGGCACCGCCGGGGTAGCGGTCGTTCTCGGCGTTACCGTCGGTGCGCTCATCGGCATCGAGGGCTACAACTTCTTGGACCTCTTGGGGCTGGGCCCGGCCACGGGCCTGGTGTCGTCGTTGGTCAACACCCGCGAGCTGGCTCCGTTGATGGCCGCCATGGCATTTGCGATCCAGGGCGGCTGCCGGTTCACCGCGCAGTTGGGGGCGATGCGCATCGCCGAGGAAATAGACGCGATGGAATCGATTCCGATCCGGCCGATCCCCTATCTGGTGACCACCCGGCTGCTGGCCTCGGTGGTCGCGATCGTGCCGCTCTACACGGCGTGCCTGGCCATCGGCTACTTGAGCACTCAGCTGGTGGTGGGGCTGAGCGGCGGCGGCTCCTCGGGGTCCTACCTGCACTACTTCTCGCTGATGCTGGCCGGCAAGGACATCGTCTATTCGCTGCTGAAGGCCGTCGTCTTCGTGTGGATCGCCTCCACCATCCAGTGCTACTACGGCTATTACGCCAGCGGCGGGCCCGAGGGTGTGGGCGTGGCCGCCGGTCACGGCATGCGGGCCAGCATCATCGTCATGATCATGACGAACATGTTGCTCACCATGGCGATGTGGGGGGTCGACGCGGGCGCAAGGTTCGGTGGCTAGGCCATGGGCATCGCGGGCAAGCCGAACGTCCGGTCGAGGAGAAGGGGAAGCCCCAATTCCTTTGAGCTGGACGGGCGCGGCCCGTCGGACCGGCAACTGCTCGGCTTGGGGTTGCTGGTGGTCGCGGTGGCGGCGGCGCTGACCGCGGGGCTGCTGGCCAAGTCGACGGGCCGCCTCGAGAACTATGTGAAGGTGGTCGCCGACCTGGTCAACGTCGGCGACGGCCTGCCCCAGAAGTCCGACGTCAAATATCACGGCGTGCTGGTCGGAACCGTCGACAGCGTCGATCCCGCGGTCGACGGCAAGCCTAACTACGTCCGGATCAACCTCAAAACCGAATTCGCCCAGTCGATCCCGGCCGCGGTCACCGCACGTGTGGTCCCCAGCAACGTGTTCGCCGTATCGTCGGTTCAACTGGTGGGCAACGGTCCCGGCCGGGCCATCCGCGCGGGCGACCATATTCCCGAAGACACCCGGCTGCCGACGGTGCTGTTCCAGACCACCATCAGCAAACTGCGCGACCTGCTCTCCGCCACGGGCCGGGGCAGAGAGGACAAGTCCGTCGGCATCATGGCAGCTCTGGCGGCCGCGACCGACCACCGCCGCGCGAGTCTGCTGACCGGCGCACGCCAACTCAGACGCCTTGTCGATCAACTCAATTCGATCGTCAGCACAGATCCCGGCCCGTCGACGGTATCGGCGCTCATCGAGGCGACCCGGGGACTGCAGGCCACCGCGCCCGACCTCGTCGACGCCCTGCACCAGGCCGTCGGACCGATGCAGACCTTCGCCGAGACGCGCGGACAGTTGGCATCGCTCCTCTCCGGCTCCGGCGACACGCTGGACACGGCCCATCGTTCGCTGAACAACCACATCGACCAACTCGTCAGGATCACAACCGATTTCACGCCGGTGTTCGGTGTGCTGGCACAGAACTCGCACAACCTGCTTCCCGCCGCTATCAAGATGAACACTCTGGCCGACAAGTTCATGGAAACCGTCGTGACACCGGACGGCCTGCACAACCTGCACGGGATGCTCTCGTTCACCCCCACGTACAGCTACACGCGCGCCGACTGCCCGCGCTACGGCGAGCTCAAAGGCCCGAGTTGCTATACGGCTCCCCTGGTTCCGGTACGCCCTGATCTGCCGGAAGTGCTGCTGCCGCAGAACTATCAACCACCGAAGGACCTGGCACCACCGCCCGGCACGGTGATCGGACCGGACGGCAACCTTGTCGCGGTCGGGCCGCCGCTGATCAACCCGAATCCCGACTTGACCGATCCCAACCCGCCGCTTCCGCCGGGGCTCGCACCGTCTCCGCCGGTGCCGGGGACCGCCAACCCCGACAACCCGGACTTCCCGGCGCCGGGGCCCGGCGACCACGCGCCGTGGATTGCGCCGGTGGCGCCGAAGGCGCCGTGGATTCCGCAGTCGGCATTCGGCGGAAACGTCGGGCCAGTCGGCAGCCCTTACGAGCGAAACCTGCTGTCGGTGATCACCGGCCGGCCCGCCACCGCCGCGACCGTACTCCTCCTGGGCCCCCTGGCCCGCGGCACGACGGTCTCACGCAAGCACGCACCGCCGGACGGACGACCCTGATGAGATTTCGTGGACCGTTGATCGGCCTGAGCCTTTTCATGGTGGCGGCGCTGACGCTGACCTGGCTGGTGTATGTGAGCCTGCGTCGTGACGTGGCCGGCAAGACGGCACCCTACTCGGCGCTGTTCACCGACGTGTACGGGCTGCGCGAGGGCGACGATGTCCGGATGGCCGGAGTGCGGGTGGGCCGGGTCGAAAAGATCGACGTCGACGGCAAATTGGCGAAGGTCTCGTTCGTCGTGCAGACCGAGCAGCGACTTTACGGCAACACGGTCGCCTCGGTGAGCTACCAGAACATCGTCGGGCAGCGTTACCTCGGTCTGTCGTTGGGCAAAGAGGGCGCCGGCGGCGGTCCGGCGGCGCTGCCGCCGGGTAGCGTCATCCCGCCCGAGCGCACCGAACCATCCTTCGACGTCACCGCGCTGCTCAACGGCTACGAGCCGCTGTTCAGCTTGTTCAACCCGCGCGACGCCGACAACCTCACCAACGCGGTCCTGCAGTCGCTGCAGGGCGACACCTCATCGCTCGCCACCTTGATCGGCCAAACCACAACGCTCACCGAGACATTCGCCGGCCGCGACCAGGACCTCGGCGGCGCCATCACCAACCTCGACAAGGTGCTGGGCAACCTCGCCGCCCAGAACGACAACCTCGACGCCATGATCACGCAGACTTCCGGCATGGTCTCCGAGCTCGACGGCCGACGCCCGGAGCTCGTCTCTTCCGCGGGCACGCTGGCGCGGGTGCTGGGCCGGCTGTCGAACTCCGCCACGGACGTCTACCCGGCGGCGCGTGAATTCGTCGACCGACAGCCGGGCGCCGGGCGGCACATGCTCGACGTCGAGCCGCAGGTCGCGTTCTTCGCCGACAACGTCCCGCTGCTGATGAAGGGCCTCATCCGCGCCGGGAACCAGGGCGCCTACGGCAACGGCTACGTGTGCGACGTCAACCTGCTGGGGTTCTTCCCCGGCCTCAACGACATCGTGCCGATCATCGTCGCCGCAGCGACCCCCGGCAACAGGGCGATGCACACTCCGCTCTGCAGGAACACCGCAAATGGCTGACCCGTCCGCACGCCCCGGGCCCAACCGCCTGCTCGAGAGGGCGGCGCGGCGTCCCCTGGAGAGCTACAACAAGACCTGGCTCGGATTCATCGCCGCCGCGGTGGTCGCCGTCGTGATCGGCGCCATGCTCGTGGTCCACCTGCTCGGTGTCGGATACCGCCACTACACCGCGGAGTTCGCGCAGGCCGCGTCCCTGCGGGCCGGCAACCCGATCATGCTCGCGGGCATACCCGTCGGCGATGTCACCAGCATGAAGCTCGACGGCGACCATGTCGAGGCCGGCCTGAAGATCCGTGACGACATCGCGCTGGGCCGGGATTCGAAAGCGGCGATCAAGCTGACCACCATCCTCGGTGGCCGTTACCTGGCCATCTCGCCCGACGGCCCGGGTGGACTGCCGCGCAACACATTCGACCTCAAACACACCGAAGTCCCCTATGACCTGCAGGCCGCACTGAAGGACGCCACCACCACATTCGAGCAGGTGGACTCCGACCGCTTCGCCCAATCGCTTACCGTGCTCGGCAGACAGCTCAACGGCATGCCCGAGCTGATGCCCCAGGCGCTGGCCAACATCGATGCGCTGTCGTCGATCATCGCCCAGCGGCGCGATCAACTGGGGCAGTTGCTCGAGAACACCGAGCGGATCACCAACACGTTGCGCAACCAGCAGTCCAGGGTGGGCAACCTGATCAACCAGAGCCAGGACCTGATGGGTTTGTTCGTGGCGCGACGTGCGGTCTTCCACGCGATGATGCAATCCATACAGAGCCTGGTGGACGTGCTGAGCAAGATCGTCATCAACGACCGCCCTGCCCTGGACGCCCTGATCAGGGACATGGCGGACCTGACCGGCCTGATGGGCAAACACAACGACCTGATGCGAAACATGTTGCAGGCCAGCCCGATCCTGATGCGCGAGGCAGCCAACATCACAGGAGACGGCAACGCGGTGGTCGGCAACGGTCCCGGCGGCGCGGTCATCGACTCGTGGATGTGCGCGATAAGCGGGCGCGCCAAGCAGTTCGGGATGATCCCGTACTTCAAGGACTGCAAATGAGAAGGCTGATCGTGGCGTTGGCAGCCGTCCTGGCCGTGGCGATCGCCGCCACCGGCCTCGGCTGGTGGTTTGAAGGCCGCGGCGAAGGACCGATGACCGTCACCGCCCAGTTCGACAGCGCCGCAGGCCTGTACGAGGGCAATGTGGTGGCCTCGCTGGGCATGCCGGTAGGCAAGATCACCAAGATCACCCCGCGGGGCGGCTACGTCGAGGTCGAGTTCACCGTCGATCGCCACGTCAAGATCCCCGCCGACGCCCAGGCCGTCACGGTGTCGACGTCCATCCTCAGCGACCGCCAGATCGAGCTCACGCCGCCATACCGCGGCGGGCCGGTCCTGCAGAACCACGACACCATCGGGTTGACGCGCACCAAGACGCCCATCGAATTCAGCCGTGTGCTGGGCGTTTTCGAGAAGGTGTCCAAGTCGCTGGAAGGGGATGGCCACGGCGGCGGCCCCATCGCCGACATTCTCAACGGCAGCGCCGACATCGTCAACGGCAACGGAGCACAAACCAGGCAGGCGCTCGACGGGCTGTCGAAGGCGCTGCGCCTGAGCGGCGACGGCGGAGCGGCCAGCCGCGAGCAGATCACCGCGATCATCACCAACGTCAGCTCGCTGTTCGACGCCGCCGCCAGAAACGACGCGAAACTCCGCGAGTTCGCGTCGACCATCCACCAGCTCGCCCAGATCATGGCCGACGAGGACCTCGGCGGCGGCAGCACGGGCAAACGATTCGAGCAACTCGTCCAGCGGGCCGGCGATCTGGTCGAGGCGAACCGTGACGTCTTCAAGCAGGCCATCGCCAATTCCCACGGCACGCTGGACGCCGTGGTCGCCCAGCAGCGCGACCTCGCCGAGGTCCTCGACGTCGCACCCATGCTGGCCGACAACGTCTACAACGTGATCGACCAGGCCAACGGCAGCATCCGGGCGCGCGTGCTCACCGACCGGGTGATCTTCGACAGCCAGTACGCCAAGGAGATATGCAACCTGATGGGCCTGCGGCAACTGGGCTGCAGCACCGGGACCCCACAGGATTACGGCCCCGATTTCGGGCTGACCTATGTGCTCGACGGCCTGGCCGCGATGGGGCAGAAATGACGGCCCGGCGCGGCAGAGCCGCCCTCGCGATGGCGGTGTCCGCCGCCCTCGTCAGCTCCGGGTGCGCGACGAACGGGCTTGCCAGCCTTCCGCTTCCGGCCCCCGGTCTGGGTACCGGCGGCTACACGCTGACCGCGGTGTTCGCCAGCGCCCTCAACCTGCCGGCGAACGCCAAGGTGAAGCTCGCCGGCGCCGACGTAGGCCAGGTCGAGTCGATGGTCGCGCGCAACTACACCGCGGTGACCACGCTGCGGATCCGGCGCGACGTGCTGTTGCCGCGCGGCAGCACCGCCGAGTTGCGCACCGCCACCCCACTGGGCGACGTGTTCGTGGCGCTCAAACCGCCCGCGGACGACCCCCCGGAAATGCCGATGCTGCATGACGGCGACACCATCGGTCTGGAGTCCACCGGGGCGGCCTCGACCTTCGAGTCGGTGCTGAGTTCGGCCGCGGTGATGGTCAACGGCGGCGCGGTGCGCAATTTCACCAACCTCATCAACGGCCTCGGCAACGCCGCGGGCGACCGCGGCCAGGCGTTCGGCGAGTTGGTTCGCAGGTCCAACCAGCTGCTGGGCACGCTGGACGCCCGGTCCGGGCAGCTGTCGACCGCGATGACCGAGATGTCGCGCCTGTCCGGCGAACTCGAGTCCAAAGACGACGCCATGACCGAGTTGATGGCGGCCGCCGGTCCGGGCACCGATGCGCTGGCGTCCAACACGACACAGCTTTCCGGCCTGGCGATCCAGCTCGGCGACACCGCCCGGCTGCTGTCCCGGTTCCCCTCGATCGGCGGAACCGACACCAGCGGCCGAAGCATCGTTTCTGACCTGAACACGATCGCCGCGGCCGCCAATGACGTTGCGGTGAGCCCGGATACGAGTTGGCTGGCGGTCAACCGACTCCTTCCGCCGATGATCAAGGTCACCGCGGGGTATTCGGTTGCCGTCAGCGCCAGCTTCGACAAGCTGATCCTCGGTTCGATACCCGACATCGGATTTCCCGGAGACGTCGGCCTGCACGGACCGCACCGCTACAACTGGAACCAGTTCATCGGCTCGCTGAAGTACACCCTGTGGCGTCTGCAGGAGCGGGTGGTCGGGCGCGGGCCGAACTCACCGCAGGTGCCGTTGATACCCGATCCCGTGGTCCCCGGCCAGCTCGACATCGCCCCCGCGCCGGCACCGCCCGGCCCGAATCCGCCCGGACCACAGCGATGACCGCGCTGATCGCGGACTCCGCCAACACGCTGGTCCGCCTGGTCCGGGCGGGCCACCGGCAGCAGGTTTGGCTGTCGGTGGCCGGCCTGGTGATCACTCTGGTGGTGGCGACGGCTTACCTGCTCATCGGCGCGTTGCGGGTGGCGCCGCTGGCGCCGTCCTACCGGGTCACCGTGCAACTGCCCGAATCCGGTGGCCTGCTGCCCAACCAGGACGTCACGCTGCGGGGGGTGCGGATCGGGCACATCGAGTCGTTGCGCATCACCGACCGCGGCGTCGACGCCGTCGCCGACATCACGTCGACGCTGCGGATCCCGGCCTCGGCCGTCGCGCACGTCTCGGCACTGTCCCCCGCCGGCGAACAGTTCATCAACCTCGAGCCCGAGTCCGAGGCGGGGCCGTTCCTGCGTGACGGCAGCGTCATCGCGCTGGACCGCACCACCGTCCCGGTGAGCCTGGCGCAGTTGCTCGAGGGGGCCAACGGGCTTCTGGCGCAGGTGAACCCGCGCAAGATCGAGCGGATGAAGAAGGAGCTGAGCCTCAGCACGCAGGGCCCGGCCAAGCTGGCCGCCATCGTCGACGGCGGCACGTTCCTGCTGTCGACACTCGACTCGGTGCTGCCCGAGACCACCAGCATCATCAAGACCAGCCGGGTGGTGCTGACACTGGCGGCCGACAAGAATCCCGGACTGGCCACCACCACCGCGGACCTCGACCGCACGCTGAGCGGGGTGGCCAGGATGCAGGGCGGCTATCGGCGTCTGACCGAGGAGTCCCCGCGCGCCCTGCGGGGCATCGACAACCTTTTCGCCGACAACTCCGACACCATGGTGCAGCTGCTGGGCAGCATGGCCACCACCTCACAGCTGCTGTACCTGCGGGTACCGGCGCTCAACGCGCTGTTCCCGAGCTATCGCGGCTCGGTGCTGGACGCGTTCGCCAAGATCTTCCACGACGGCGGGGTGTGGGGCACCGCGGAGATCTGGCCCCGCTACGCCTGCGACTACGGAACGCCGGCCCACTCGCCGTCCACCGCCGATTTCGAGGAGCCGTTCATGTACACGTACTGCCGCGACACCGACCCGGGTGTGCTGATCCGCGGGGCCAAGAATGCGCCGCGGCCAGGCGGCGACGACACCGCCGGCCCCCCGCCCGGTGCCGATCTGGGGCGCAGAACCGATCCGACGCCGCGGGGCCGGTTCACGGTGCCCACGCCCTATGGCGGCCCGCCGTTGCCGATCGAACCGCCGCACTGATAGCCAGACCACGTCCAGCGCAGGGAGAAGATTGTGGTTGCCACCGAAGAAAAAGAAACCCCGGCCGAGCCCGAGAAGTTGGAAGCCCCGGCCGAAGAGCCGGACGCCGACGAGACCGGCGCCGGCGAGGTCGACGCGAAGGCGACCGACCTGGCCGCCGAAGCCGAAGCCGAAGAGGCCGAAGAGGCCGACCAAGCCGACCGGCCCTTCAAACGCAGGCGCCCCGAGCGCCGCAAGCGGCCCTGGCGACGATATCTGCGCCGCGGTGCGCTTCCGGCGTTACTGGTTGCGTCGCTTGCGGTTTCGGGCTTACTCGGCTGGCGGCAATGGCAGGAGCATGAGGTGAAGCTGGCCGGCCAGCAGGCCCAGCAGGCCGCCATCGCCTACGCGCAGGTGCTGACGAGCATCGACTCCAACAAGGTCGACGAGAACTTCCGGCAGGTGCTCGACGGCGCGACCGGCGAGTTCAAGGACATGTATACACAGTCCAGCGTGCAGCTTCGGCAACTGCTGATCGACAACAAGGCCACCGCACACGGGGTGGTGGTGGATTCGGCCATCCAATCGGAGTCCACGAACAAGGTTGTGGTGCTGGTCTTCATCGACCAGACGGTGACCAACATGCAGGCGCCCGATCCGCGCATCGACCGCAGCAGGATCAAGATGACGATGGAGAAGATCGACGGCCGGTGGCGGGCGAGCAAGGTCCAGCTGCTGTGATCCGCGGGCTCGTCGCCACGGTCGCCGTGGTAACCGCCACAGCGCTTGCCGGCCCTCCCGCGGCGAGGGCGTCGGCACCGTCGTTCTGCGGCGAGCTCGGTGGCGACTGGGACGGGCAGTACTGCCACACGACGGTGACCTCCGAGCGAAACGCGGTGCGCGACATCAGGGTCGCCGTGCCCGGTGAGCTCGTGGACAATCCGGTGGCGGGGCCGGTGATCCGCGATTACCTGCACACGCTGGTCGACAACTGGCGAAACGCGAACTCGCACATGATCGCCGACAGCTACGGCGAGGAGAACTATCAGGTCTTCCGGCACGGCAACCTGGTGAGCGCGGTGTTCCACGAGGACTATCACGCCGACGGGCCCAGGCCCAACAACGCCTACCGAACCTTCACTTTCGACATGGCGAGCGGCAGGGCGGTACGCCTGGCGGATCTGACCACGTCGAACCCGCTGACCGCGATCCCGCCGCTGGCGCAGCCCTTCATCCAGACCGCGCTGGATGCGGCTCCCCCGCCGCATGATCCGGGCAGCTATCCGTTCGTCGTCGACCGCTGGACACCCGACAAGGTGTACTCGGGCGCATACAAGGCGTGGGCGCTGACCCCCGACGAGCTGATCCTCTACATGCCGGATTACCCCGTCGGCCACGACGAGCCGGTCGACTTCACGCCCGGCGTCATGCAGTGGTACATGGACGGCGGGACCGTGCAGGCTCACATCCCGCTGGCGGCGCTGAGCGCGGTGCTGCGCCTCTGACTGTCCCGGCCGTCAGGGACCGCAAGATGCCATCGCCCACGGCGTGTCGCCGTACAGACACGCGCGCTCGCGACAAGGGCGACACGGGAGGCGGGCCGCGCTCAGTCCTCCGGGTTGTAGCCGAGGTTAGGACCGAGCCAGCGCTCGGCCTCCTGCAACGTCCAGCCCTTGCGCTTGGCGTAGTCGGCGACCTGGTCCTGGGCCAGCCGGCCGATGACGAAGTACTGCGACTGCGGGTGCGAGAAATACCAGCCGCTCACCGCGGCACCCGGCCACATCGCCATCGACTCGGTCAGCTCGATGCCCGTGCGCTCGCGCACGTCCAGCAACTTCCACAGCGTCACTTTCTCGGTGTGCTCCGGACAGGCCGGGTAGCCGGGGGCGGGGCGGATTCCCCGGTACTTCTCACCGATCAGGGCCTCGTTGTCCAGCTGCTCGTCGGGCTGGAATCCCCAGAACTCCTTGCGGACCCGCTGGTGCATCCGTTCGGCGAAGGCCTCTGCCAGCCGGTCGGCGAGCGACTCCAGCAGGATCGCGTTGTAGTCGTCGTGGTCGGCCTTGAACTCGGCGATCTTGTCCTGGCTGCCAAGGCCGGCGGTGACGGCGAAGGCCCCGATGTAGTCGGCCAGACCGGTGTCCTTGGGCGCGATGTAGTCGCCCAGCGACCGGTTCGGGATGCCGTCGCGGTGCTCGCCCTGCTGGCGCAGGTTGCGCAGCGTGGTCAGCACCTCGGTGCGGGTGTCGTCGGTGTACACCTCGATGTCGTCACCGACCGCGTTCGCCGGGAAGAAGCCGATCACCCCGTTGGCCGTCAGCCACTTCTCCTTGATCAGGGTGTCCAGCATCTCCTGGGCGTCGTCGTACAGCTTGCGGGCGGCCTCGCCCGACGCCGGGTTGTTGAGGATGTCGGGAAAGCGGCCCTTCATCTCCCAGGCGTTGAAGAACGGCTGCCAGTCGATGTACTCGCGCAACTCCGCGAGGTCGTAGTCGTGAAAATCGCGCACGCCCAGACCCTGGGCGGGTACCGGCGGCGTGTAGCCGTCCCACTCGATCGGCGTCCGATTGGCGCGGGCCTTCTCCAAAGTCAGCATGGGCCGCTCGTTCTTCTGCGCATGCCGTTCGCGAAGAGATGCGTAGTCCTTCTCGGTGGCCTCCAGCAGCGCCGGACGCTGCTTGTCGTCCAGGAGCGCCGCGGCGACCGGCACCGAGCGGGACGCGTCCTTGACCCAGACCACCGGACCGCTGCGACGGGGTGACACCTTCACGGCCGTGTGGGCACGCGAGGTGGTGGCGCCACCGATCAGCAGCGGGATGTCCAGACCCTCGCGCTCCATCTCGGCGGCGAAGTTCACCATCTCGTCCAGCGACGGCGTGATCAGACCGGACAGCCCGATGATGTCGGCGTCGTGCTCCTTGGCCGCGCCCAGGATCTTCTCGGCGGGCACCATCACGCCGAGGTCGATCACCTCGAAGTTGTTGCACTGCAGCACGACCCCGACGATGTTCTTGCCGATGTCGTGGACGTCGCCCTTGACCGTCGCCATGATGATCGTGCCGTTGGTGTCCTTCTTCGCAGCCTCGCCGGGCAAGGGCTCCGCCTTCTCCGCCTCGATGTAGGGCAGCAGGTAGGCCACAGCCTTCTTCATCACCCGGGCCGACTTGACGACCTGCGGCAGGAACATCTTGCCCGAGCCGAACAGGTCGCCGACGACGTTCATGCCGTCCATCAGCGGGCCTTCGATCACCTCGATCGGCCGCCCGCCCGCGGCGGCGATCTCGGCCCGCAGCTCCTCGGTGTCGGCATCGACGTGGGCGTCGATGCCCTTGACCAGGGCGTGCGTAATCCGTTCGCGGACAGGCAGACTACGCCACTCAGCCGCCTTGGGATCCTCGGTCTTGTCGGACTTGTTGAACCGCTCGGCGATTTCCAGCAGCCGCTCGGCCGCGTCCTCGCGACGGTTCAGCACGACGTCCTCGATCCGGTCCCGCAGCTCGGGGTCGATCGAGTCGTACGGCACCAGCGCACCGGCGTTGACGATGCCCATGTCCAGGCCGGCCCTGATGGCGTGGTACAGGAACACCGCGTGGATCGCCTCGCGGACCGGGTTGTTGCCCCGGAACGAGAACGACACGTTCGAGATACCACCGGAGATGTGCACCCCGGGGAGGTTTTCCTTGATCCAGGCGCAGGCCTCGATGAAGTCGATCCCGTACGTCGCGTGCTCCTCGATACCGGTGGCCAGCGCGAAGCAGTTCGGGTCGAAGATGATGTCCTCGGGCGGGAAGCCGACCTCCTCGGTCAGGATCCGGTAGGCGCGCGCGCAGATCTGTTTGCGGCGCTCCAGGTTGTCGGCCTGCCCCTGCTCGTCGAACGCCATCACGACGACGGCGGCGCCGTACTTGCGGCACAGCCGTGCCTCGCGGACGAACTTCTCCTCGCCCTCCTTCATGGAGATCGAGTTGACGATCGGCTTGCCCTGCACGTTCTTCAGGCCCGCCTCGATGACCTCCCACTTGGAGGAGTCGATCATCACCGGGACGCGGCTGATGTCCGGCTCGGCCGCGATCAGCTTGGTGAACCGGTCCATCGCGGCGACGCCGTCGATCATGCCCTCGTCCATGTTGATGTCGATGACCTGCGCGCCGACCTCGACCTGCTGCAGGGCGACCGACAGCGCCGAGTCGTAGTCCTCGGCCTTGATCAGGTTGCGGAACCGGGCGGAGCCGGTGATGTTGGTGCGCTCACCGATGTTCACGAACAGGGAGTCGTCGGTGATGTTGAGCGGTTCCAGGCCCGAGAGCCGGGTGGCGACGGGAATCTGCGGCACCTCACGCGGCGGCTTGCCCTCGACGACCTTGGCGATCTCGGCGATGTGCGGGGGCGCCGTCCCGCAGCAGCCGCCGACCAGGTTGACCAGGCCGGCCTCGGCGAAATCGGCGATGTAGCCGGCCTGGCGCTCCGGGGACTCGTCGTACTCGCCGAAGGCGTTGGGCAGCCCGGCGTTGGGGTAGCAGGAGACGAAGGTGTCCGCGATCCGCGACACCTCGGCGATGTAGGGCCTCATCTCGGGCGCGCCCAGGGCGCAGTTGAGGCCGACCGCGATCGGCCTCGCGTGCCGGATCGAGTTCCAGAACGCCTCGGTGACCTGACCGGACAACGTCCGCCCGGACGCGTCGGTGATGGTGCCCGAGATGATGACCGGCCAGCGGCGTCCGCGTTCCTCGAACAGCGTCTCGACGGCGAACACCGCCGCCTTGGCGTTCAGCGAGTCGAAGATGGTCTCGATGATGAGCAGGTCGGCACCGCCGTCGACCAGGCCGTTGGCGGATTCGAGGTAGGCGGCGACCAGCTGGTCGTAGGAGACGTTGCGGGCCCCGGGGTCGTTGACGTCCGGCGAGATCGACGCCGTGCGCGTCGTCGGCCCGATCGCGCCGGCGACGTAGCGGGGCTTGTCCGGGGTGCTGAACTCGTCGGCGGCCGCCCGCGCCAGGGCGGCGCCCGCGTAGTTCAGCTCGTAGGCGAGGTCCGCCATGTCGTAGTCGGAGAGGGAGATCGCGTTCGCGTTGAACGTGTTGGTCTCCAGGATGTCGGCGCCCGCCTCCAGGTACTCGCGGTGAATTCCCGTGATGATCTGCGGCTGCGTCAGGTTGAGCAGGTCGTTGTTGCCCTGCAGGGCGGTCGGCCATTCCGTGAAACGGTCGCCGCGGTAACCGGCCTCGTCGGGCCGGTCCCGCTGGATCGCGGTCCCCATTGCCCCGTCGATCACCATGATCCGCCGGCGCAGAGCTGCCGCCAGTTCTTCGGTGCAGTCGGGCCGGATGTTCGGCACGAAGGTCTCTGACTGCGAGGCGTTTACCGTGGCGTTCACACACATCCCTTCCGTAGCGGAAGGCGTCCTTGACTCTGCCGAGCGTGGCGGATCCGGCACGGGCCGGCAATCCGTTGCAACGCCTCTCGACCAGAGAAGTCTACGTCGTCACCCGACGTCTGGACGCCCAGCACGGCACGACCCGCCCGGCGACCGGGATGCCCTCGGGCCCCCGGCCTGCGGATCTTGCCGGCACTAGTTACCAAGGTTAACCATATTCACGACAAACGTATTTCGGCTCGACCGCCCCCGGTCGCCGACCACCACACGCTGAGCCGATGTCCGCAAGGATGTCGTCTCGCGGCGGTCCTCGTCGGCGGCAGCCACCCGACAAGGATAGTGGCTCTATGTAAAAAGCCTGGCCCTTCGTGCGCCGCGAGGTACCGCCGAAGGTCAGCCGAGAAGGCCGTACCCTGATTTTGTGACCCCGCCCGATGGCCCTCCCTATGGGAAAGCCGCATTGCCCGAACTGCACAACACCATCGTCGTGGCGGCGTTCGAGGGCTGGAACGACGCCGGGGACGCGGCCAGCGACGCGCTCGAGCACCTCGAGGCCATCTGGGAGGCCGACCCCATCCTGGAGATCGACGACGAGGCCTACTACGACTACCAGGTGAATCGGCCCGTGATCAGGCAGGTCGACGGGGTGACCCGTGAGCTTGTCTGGCCGGCGATGCGCATCTCGCACTGCCGGCCGCCGGGCAGCGACCGCGACGTCGTGCTGATGCACGGGGTGGAGCCGAACATGCGCTGGCGGACCTTCTGTTCAGAACTGGTGGCCATCGCCGACAAGCTCAACGTCGACACCGTCGTCATCCTCGGGGCGCTGCTGGCCGACACCCCGCACACGCGGCCGGTGCCCGTCTCGGGCGCGGCCTACTCCCCCGAGTCGGCGAAGCGCTTCGGCCTCGAGGAGAGCCGCTACGAGGGCCCCACCGGCATCGCGGGAGTCTTCCAGGACGCCTGCGTGGCCGCCGGGATCCCCGCGGTGACTTTCTGGGCGGCGGTGCCGCACTACGTGTCGCAGCCGCCGAACCCGAAAGCCACCGTGGCGCTGCTGCGCCGGGTGGAAGACGTGCTCGACATCGAGGTCCCGCTGGAGGACCTGCCGGCGCAGGCCGAGGAGTGGGAGCAGGCGATCACCGAGATGGCCGCCGAGGACGAGGACCTGGCCGAATACGTGCTGTCGCTGGAGCAACGCGGCGACGCCGAGGTCGACATGAACGAGGCCCTGGGCAAGATCGACGGCGACGCGCTGGCCGCCGAGTTCGAGCGGTACCTGCGCCGGCGCCGCCCGGGCTTCGGCCGCTGATCACCGCTTCCCCTCGCGTTACTCCGGGTCGAGGCCCTGGTTGTAGGCGCTCGTGGAGCGACCGAGCGCGGCGACCTCCGCGTCCATCCTGGGCAGCAGCTCGGCGGTGGTCCTGCGGATGGGGAGTTCGCCGATCGGGGTGGACAGCACGGGCTTGAGCCACCGCATCGCCGCGACCCAGCGGGGCACGAAGATGCGGCTGTCGCGGCGCTCGATGCCCCTGGCGATGGCGTCCGCGCATTTGTCGACGGTCGTGGTCTTGTTCAGCGGCCACGGCAGCTTGGCGAGCAACTCGGCGAAGGACGGCAGGTCGGCCTTGGTATCGCGGACCAGGGCCGTGTCGATCCACGACATGTGCGCCGACCCGACGCCGACCCCCAGGTGGGCCACCTCGAGCCGCAGCGCGTTGGCGAGGATCTCGACCCCGGCCTTGGACGCGTTGTACGGCGCCAGGCCGGGAGCCGCCGCGTAGGCCGCCAGCGACGAGACGATCAGCGCGTAGCCGCGGCGCTCGATCACCGCCGGCAGCGTGGCCCGCAGGGTGTGGAAGACGCCGAGCACGTTGACCTCCAGCACTCGCCGGAACGCCTCCGGATCGACCTGCAACACCGAGCCGTAACTGGCGATGCCGGCGTTGGCCACCACCACGTCGATGCCGCCGAAGCGTTCGACGGCCTGCGCGGCGGCGGACCGCATGGCAGGCAGGTCGCGCACGTCGGCGACCGCGGTGAGCACCCGGTCCTCGCCGAGCTCGGCGGCGATCGCGACCAGCTCGGCCTTGTCCAGGTCGGTCAGCACCAGCTTGGCGCCCTTTTTGCACAGCCGGCGGGCGACCTCGGCCCCGATCCCCCGGGCGCCGCCGGTGATGAAGACGACTTTGCCGTGCATGTTGCCGTTTTGCGAGGTCATGGGCGAGACCGTACCGCCATTACAGTTCCACTCCCAGCAACGCGTCGACCGCGGCGGACACCAGCGCCGGCGCCGCGGCGTCGCCGCCCCCGTACTCCAGCGCGTCGGTGGCCCAACCATCAAGGGCGGCAAGAGCTTTGGGGGTGTTCAGGTCGTCGGCCAGGTATTGGCGCAGCCGGGCCACGACGTCGGTGGCGTCGGGGGCCGCCTGCAGCGCGGTCGCCTGGCGCCAGCGCCGCAGCCGGGCGATCGCCTCGTCGAGCACCTGACGGCTCCAATACCGGTCGGCACGGTAATGCCCCGACAGCAGGCCCAGCCGGATGGCCGCGGGCTCGACGCCCTCGGCGCGCAGCGCCGACACCAGCACCAGGTTGCCGCGGCTCTTGGACATCTTGTGGCCGTCCCAGCCGATCATCCCGGCGTGCACGTAGTGCCGGGCGAACCGCCGCTCGGCGCGGACGCATTCGGCGTGGGCCGCGGTGAACTCGTGGTGCGGGAAGATCAGGTCGCTGCCGCCACCCTGGATGTCCAGCCCGCTGCCGATGCGGCTGAGCGCGATCGCCGCGCACTCGATGTGCCAGCCGGGCCGGCCGGCGCCGAAAGGCGACGGCCAGCTGGGCTCCCCCGGCCGCGCGGCGCGCCACAGCAGGGCGTCGAGCGGATCGGCCTTGCCGGCGCGGCCCGGGTCGCCGCCGCGCTCGGCGAACAGCCTCAGCATGGTCTCGCGGTCGTAGCCCGACTCGTAGCCGAACTGCGGGGTGGCGTCGGCGCGGTAGTAGACGTCGGGACAGTCGTCGTCGAACACGTACGCCGCGCCGGACGCCAGCAGCTTCTCGACGAGTTCGACCACCTCGGAGATCGCTTCGGTGGCGCCCACGTACTCCCGCGGCGGGAGCACCCGCAGCGCCGCCATGTCCTCGCGGAACAGGGCGACCTGGCCGTCGCCGAGTTCGCGCCAGTCGACGCCGTCGCGGTCGGCGCGCTCGAACAGCGGGTCGTCGACGTCGGTGACGTTCTGGACGTAGTGCACGTCGTGGCCCAGGTCCAGCCACTGCCGGTGGATCAGGTCGAACGCCAGGTAGGTGGCCGCGTGACCGAGGTGGGTGGCGTCGTAGGGGGTGATCCCGCAGACGTACATCGTTGCCGCCGAGCCCGGTCCGGTGCCCGCCGCCACCGGGCGCACCTGCCGGTCGGAGGTGTCGTAGAGCCTCAGTTCCGGACCGCGTCCCGGCAACTCGGGCACTCGCGCGGAAGGCCAGGACTGCATGGAGTCGACTCTAAACGCCCGAGTTCAGCGCCATGCGTCGCGGATGGCGCCCAACAGGATCGGCGCAAGCTCGGCGCGGCACATCACGAAATCGGGCAGGTAGGGGTCGAGCTGGTTGTAGCGCAGCGGCGAACCGTCGAGCCTGGACGCGTGCATGCCGGCGGCCATCACCACCCCCGCCGGCGCAGCCGAGTCCCACTCCCACTGGCCGCCCGCGTGCACGTAGGCGTCGACGTCCCCGTCGATCATGGCCATCGCCTTGGCGCCGGCCGAGCCGATCGCCACGGGCTGGATCGGCAGCGCCTCCCGCATCCGGAACAACACCGCCGGGGGTCGCGTCGCGCTCACCGCGATCCGGATGGGGCTGGGGACGCCGACACGCGCCGCCTCGGCCGTCACCGTGTCGCTGCGGTACACAATGTTCCCGCGCGCGGGCAACGCCACCGCCGCGTCGGTGATCTCCCGCCCGTGGTCGGCGGCAGCGCCGCTGGGACGCTGCCAGAGCGCGACGTGCACCGCCCAGTCGTCGCGGCCCGGCGTCGAGAACTCCCGGGTGCCGTCCAGCGGGTCGATGATCCAGACGCGGTCGTGCCGCAGCCGCACCAGGTCGTCGTAGGCCTCCTCGCTGAGCACCGCGTCGCCGGGCCGCTCGGCCTTCAGCCGCCGCAGCAACAGCGCGTTCGCCAGGCTGTCGCCCGCGTCGCCGAGCACCCACGGATGGCCGAAACCGACCTCCTCGCGGACCTTCAGCAGCAGCTCCCCCGCGTCGGCGGCAAGGTCGGCGGCCAACGCGGCATCGGTCATCTCGTCCGCGGCGGCGCTCACCGGTTCAGTATCGCCGACGGTCCGAACGGCTCCTGGCCCCGCACTAAAAAGCCGGCCAGGGAATCGGGCGGTGCCGGTTCGGTCCGGGCATCACCGGGTTGTCGAGCAGCGCGTGGGCGCGCCGCAGCAGCGCCGCGATCTCCGTGCGGGTGATCCGCCCGGCCAGTTCGTCGGCCAGCGAGCCCCCGCGCAGCGCGTCGACGAGCCCGGCCACCGCCTCGAGGGTCTCGTCGTCGACGGGCTTGCCGGCCCAGCCCCACAGCACCGTGCGCAGCTTGTCCTCGACGTGCAGGCACACGCCGTGGTCGACGCCGTAGACCCGGCCGTCGACGCCGAACAGGATGTGGCCGCCCTTGCGGTCGGCGTTGTTGATCAGCACGTCGAACACGGCCATCCGGCGCAGCCGGACGTCGTCGGCGTGCATGAGGATGACCTCGTCGCCGGCGTAGTCGTGGGCCCGCAGCACCGGCAGGTAGCCCGGCTGCGGCTTGTCGGCGGGGAACAGGTCGACCAGGTCCGGCGCCGGATCGCAACCGTTCTCGTCACCGGGCTGGTGCACCCACTGCTGCAGCATGCCCTGGCCCGCGGGTCCGTCGCGAATCACCGTGTACGGCACGATGTTCCAGCCCAGCTGCCTCGAGATCAGGTACGCACCCAACTCACGGCCGGCCAGGGTGCCGTCGGGAAAGTCCCAGAGCGGCTGTTCGCCGGCGATCGGCTTGTAGACGCAGTGCACGCTGCGCTCGCCCAGAATGGCCTCGCACAGGAAGGTGCCGTTGCTGGCTGAGCGGATGCGTCCGAGGACCGTCAGCTCGCCGTTGCGCAGCACCTCGCGCTCGTCACTCCTCGGGTTCATCGTTGGACCCGAGCAGCGCGCCACGCTTGTAACCGTTGGTGCGCGCGCAGATGTGACCGTCCGGGTCCAGCGGCTCCTCGCACAACGGGCACGGCGGACGCCCCGCCGAGATGACGCGGTTGGAGCGCGTGGCGAACTGCCGCGCTGATTCCGGCGTCAGGAACACCCGCACGGCGTCGGGACCCTCGTCGGTGTCGTCGAGCACCACCGACGCGTCGAATTCGGCGTCGGTGACGGCCAGCAGCTCGACCACGACGGTCTGGGCCTCGGAGTCCCAGCCCAGACCCATGGTTCCGACCCGGAACTCGGCGTCGACCGGGGTGACCAACGGGCTGAGGTCCTCCACCTCCGTGGGCTCAGGAGGCACCGGCGTGCCGAACCGGCGGTTGACCTCGAGCAGCAGCGCGCCGATGCGTTCGGCCAGCACCGCGACCTGTTGCTTCTCCAGGACCACCGACACCACCCGCGCGTCGTGCACCGCCTGGATGTAGAAGGTGCGATTCCCGGGCTGGCCGACGGTCCCGGCCACGAAACGGTCGGGTGTGCGGAAGACGTGAATTGCGCGGGCCATGGCAATTCCAAAATACCGGCTCTTGCCGTCGCGGTGCGATTCGATCGTCGGCCCGCGGCAGAATTAACCCCGCAGCAGAATCAATCCGTCGTCCCGCCGACCACAGCGTCGCTCGACAGCACCGCGGCAGCCGGCGCCTGAGTCGACGCCTCGCTTGCCTGCCCGTCGGCTTCCGCGGCCGGCCCGTCCTTTGCCGGCTCCTTCGCCTGGTCTGTCGCGGGCGGCCCGGCACGCAAAGCGGCCGACAGCCGTGTCCCGGTGTGATTGACGTGCAACACAAACGGCCGCAGCTCGGTGTAGCGGATCACGCTCAGCGACGCCGGATCGGCGGTGACGCGCTGGAAGCCGTCGAGGTGGATGCCGTACGCGTCGGCCACCAACGCCTTGATGACGTCGCCGTGCGTACAAGCCACCCACAGCGCGTCGCCGCCGTGCTGCTCGGCCAATCGCCGGTCGTGCTCGCGCACGGCGGCCACGGCGCGCGCCTGCACCTGCGCCAGGCCCTCGCCGCCAGGAAACACCGCCGCGCTGGGATGGGCCTGCACGACCCGCCACAACGGCTCACCGGTCAGTTCGCCGATCTTGCGGCCCGTCCATTCGCCGTAGTCCACTTCGGCGAGCCGGTCCTCGACGAGCGGCTCGAGGCCCAGCGCGTCGGCGAGCGGCTCGACGGTGCGACGGCAGCGCAACAGCGGCGAGGTGACGAGCGCGCGAATCGGCAGATCACCGACCCGGTCGATGAGGCCGGCGGCCTGCTCGCGGCCCCGGTCATCGAGGTCGACGCCCTCGGACCGGCCCGCCAGGACGCCCGCGGTGTTCGACGTCGAGCGGCCGTGCCGCAGCAGCAGGACCGTCATGCCGCGGCGCCCAGCCACCAACACATCGCCGACGCACTCACGACCACGACCGTACCTGCCGCAGGAGGCCCGTCCCGCGCGACGACTAGCGTGAAACCGGTATCGCTCTCGCGACGGAGTCACGCACCGCGGCCGTCAGGCTGCGCTCGTCGGTGAGGTCGATGTCGACAAGGCTGCGAACCGCCCGCGCGACCACCTCCTCGGCCTGAGGAACCGGTCCGGCCAAGCGGGGCCGGTAAATTTCGACGACGAGCGAACGGTGCTCGATGTGAAAGGAAAAACTGCGTCCATCACCGACCTGTCCGTACCCGCTGGCGGAGATTCCTGTCGAAATGTCTTCGACAGCAAACTCTTTGCGCGAGATATGCCGGTCAACGATGACGGTCATATCGCGACCATACCTCGTGAGCCCGGCACGATGTGCACAACACGGCAAATTGGGCGCGAAACCGTTCCTTACAATTTGACCCTCATGCAGGTTACGCGAAGGAAAATAATTGCTGCCAGGGATTAATCGCCGCAAACGGGCAGTTCGGGGCACCTCCCTCAGCTCGCTCGTTTTGCTGGCGACGGTTGCCGGCTGTTCCTCGAATCCGCTGAATCCCGCTCCGCCGACCATCGCACCGGCGTCGGCGGCGGTGTCGCCGCCGGTCTCGCGGCAGCCGGCCGGCGCCGTCGCAGCGCTGTCAGCCCACGCCACGGCGGCCGTCTTCGACGGCGGCACCCACGAGCTGGCGGTCTTGTCCCCCGGCGCCGACTCGGCGGCGCCGGGGAGCGTCGCCGTCTTCGCCGGCACCCGGGCCGCACCGCGCGTGCTGGCCCTGCCGGGACCGGCGTCGGCGCTGACCGACGACGGCCACGGCACGGTGTACCTGGCCGCCCGCGGCGGCTACTTCGTGGTCGACCTGCCCACCGGGCGCACCGCACGGGTGGGTCTGTCCGAGGCCGCGACGACCGAGTTCACCGCGATCGCGCAACGGGCCGACGGCAAGCTCGTCCTGGGCAGCGCCGACGGGGCCGTCTACACCCTGGCCTCCCGGACCCCGGACAGGGTCGCCGCCGCGACCGTCGGCGGCCGCAACAAAATCTTCGCGCGCGTTGATTGGCTTGTCACGCAAGGAAATACGACGGTGGTGCTGGACCGGGCGCAAACCTCGGTGACCACCATCGGCGACGACGGACGTGCGCGGCAGGCACTGCGCGCCGGCGAGGGCGCCACCACCATGGCCGCCGATCCGCTGGGCCGGGTGCTGGTGGCCGACACCCGGGGCGGCCAGCTGCTGGTGTACGGCGTCGACCCGCTGATGCTGCGCCAGGCCTATCCCGTGCCGCAGGCACCCTACGGCTTGGCGGGTTCGCGCGCTCTGTCCTGGGTGTCCCAGACGGGCTCCAACGTCGTGATTGGTTACGATCTGTCCACCGGAATTCCCGTCGAAAAGGTGCGTTACCCAACCGTGCAGCAACCCGACTCGCTGGCCTTTGACGAATCGTCAGGCACCTTGTACGTGGTGTCGGGGTCCGGTGCGGGGGTCCAGATCATCGAGCACGCGGCGGGCCGGCCGTGACGAGCTCTCCGATGCCGCGACGAAGTCAGCTACCGGCGGGGTGGGACACCGAGATGTCCGACGACTACGAGTGGGTGCCGTTGCGGCTGCCGCCCGAGGTGACCCGGCTGAGCGCGTCGATCCGGCTGTCCATCGAGGCCGAATATCGCGGCTGGGAGTTGACCCGGGTGCGGCTGTACACCGATGGCAGCCGGCGGGTCCTCCTGCGTCGCAAGAAGACTCGTGTCGACAGCCGGCGGCCCGACCAGCCCGAACTGTGACCGGCCATCGGGTGTACGGCCTGCTGCGACGCCTCCTGTTCGCCCTGCCGGCCGAACGCGTGCACAGGCTGGTCTTCGCGCTGCTGCGCGGGGTCGCGGCCCTCGCCCCGGTGCGGCGAGGGTTGCACCGGTTGCTGGGCCCGAGCGATCCCGTGCTGGCCAGCACGGTGTTCGGCGTTCGATTCCCGGGGCCGCTCGGGCTCGCCGCCGGGTTCGACAAGGACGGCAAGGGCGTGTCGGCGTGGGGGGCGCTCGGCTTCGGGTACGCCGAGGTGGGGACCGTCACCGCGCACCCGCAGCCGGGCAATCCCGGCCCCCGCCTGTTCCGGCTGCCCGCGGACCGGGCTCTGCTGAACCGGATGGGGTTCAACAACCTCGGCGCGGGCGCGCTGGCGGTCCGGCTGGCGCGGCAGCGGCCCGACGTCCCGATCGGGGTCAACATCGGCAAGACCAAGATCACCCCCGCCGCCGATGCCGTCGACGACTACCGGGCGAGCGCACGGCTGGTGGGTCCGCTGGCGTCGTATCTGGTGGTCAACGTCAGCTCGCCGAACACCCCCGGGCTGCGCGACCTGCAGGCGGTCCAGGCGCTGCGGCCCATCCTGGCGGGGGTTCTGCGGGAGGCTGCCGAGACGTCGACGCCGGTGCTGGTGAAGATCGCACCCGACTTGTCCGACCCGGACATCGACGCGATCGCCGACCTGGCCGTCGAGCTGGGCCTGGCCGGCATCGTCGCGACCAACACCACGGTGTCGCGTGACGGCCTGATGACACCCGGGGTCGGCGACCTGGGCGCCGGCGGCGTGTCGGGGGCGCCGGTGGCGCGCCGGGCCGCCGAGGTGCTGCGCCGGCTCTACTCGCGCGTGGGCGACCGGCTGGTCCTGATCAGCGTCGGGGGCATCGAGACCGCCGACGATGCCTGGGACCGCATTACCGCCGGAGCCTCCTTGCTGCAGGGCTACACGGGCTTCATCTATGGAGGCGGCCTGTGGCCCAAGCACATTCACGACGGCATCGCGCGCCGGCTGCATGACGGGGGGTTCGCCTCGCTCGCCGAGGCGGTCGGGTCGGCGAGCTGAGTCAGGCGGCTGTTTCCCCCCGGTCGTCCTCGGCGAGCTGCTCCTTGGCGGCGCGGCGTGCTGCCCGGGCGTCGAGCGTGCTGCCACGGCGGCGACACGCCGACAGACCCCGCCCGGCGCGCACAGTCGAAACCGTGAGCGCACAACCTAATCCGCGACGTCCGTGCCGATACTCCCGCGCCCCCGTCGGCGTCTCGGCGGAGCTGTTCGGCACGCGTGGAAGAGTTTGCCAGGGTGTGACTATGATCACCTGGTCTGGTGTCGGGCCTGAGACGAGGGGATCTCATGTCGTTTCTGTTCACCGCACCCGAAGTCGTCTCGGCCGCGGCCGGTGATCTGGCGGACATCGGCTCGACGCTCCGGGAGGCGACCGCGGCGGCCTCGGGGCCCACCACAACCTTCGCCGTCGCGGCCGGCGATGAAGTCTCGCTGGCGGTCTCGCGGCTGTTCGGCGGCTACGGCGAGCAGTTCGCGGCCCTGAGCGCGCAGGCGGCGGCCTTTCATCATGAGTTCGTCAGCTTGCTGAGCCACGCCGCAACGGCATATCTGAGCACCGAAGCCGGCGCCGAGCAGGCTCTGCTGAGCGCGACCATCGCCCCCGCCGCCGCGACCCCGGCGGCGACGCTCCCGCTCCTGGGCGGCCTGACGGGGATCCTCGGCGGCGTGAGCCCCATCCTCGGGGGCGGCGGGGGGATCTTCGGCGGACTGAGCCCGATCCTGGGCGGCTTCGAGGCGCTGCTCACCGGCGGGAATCTGGCGCCCTACATCGGCGTGCCGTCCTATCTGGACCCGATCCTCGGGCCGGTGAGCCAGCTGCTGTTCACCGGCGGACCGGTGGGCCCGATCATCGCGGGCTCACCCCTGGGCCCCACCCTTCGCGGCATCGGCCTGGACCTCGGTGGCGTGTTGTCCACCCTGATCTCCGGTGGCGTCCCCACGGTGCTGTCCAACCCGTTCGGCCTGCTGGGCCAGGCACTGTCCGGCGCCATCGTGGATGTGCCACTGCTGCACGGACTTCAACCGGTCCTGGCGCCGCTCTTCCCGAATCTGTTCGAGGCGAGCCAGACCGCCACCGCCGCCGGCAACCCGTGGCAGATGCTGATCGCCAACACCGAAGCCAACCTGCACAGCCTCAACAGCACGTGGGCCGCCCACCCGTTCCCGCTCCTGCATCAGGTGATCGCCAATCAGCAGGGCTACGCCCAGGCGTTCGGCGGCGGGCTCGCGCTCACCCTCGAGAACTTCCCGACCACGCTGGCCAACGTGCCGGAGAACATCCAGATCAGCCTGCAGGGGGCGGCGACGTTCAACCCGGGCGCGCTCGCGCAGGCCTTCGTCAACCAGCAGGTCGGCTACGCCCAGACCTTCAGCGCGGCACTGTCGAAGGCCGGCGCCGACCTGCAGACCACGCTCCCGACCTTCCAGGCCGACCTCGCGCTGGCCTCCCAGGCGATCTCCGCCGGCAACTACAACGCCGCCGTGGTGGACGTGACCCAGGGAGCGCTGGGCCTGTTCATCAGCGGCTTCAACACCAGCAACCTGACCAACATCCTGGTGCTCGGGCCGGGCGGCGACCTGCTGCCCATCCTGGGCATCCCCGCGCTGCAGGCGCAGAACTTCGCCGCCCTGCTGCCACCCGGCTCGATCCTGGCGCAGATGGCGCACAACTACACCAGCGCGGTGACGACACTGACCAACGCGACGATCTCCACCAGCATCCAGGTGGGCGTCAACCCACTGGTGACGGTCGGCGCCAACTTCGGGCTGCCGCTGTCGCTGGCCTTCTCGGTGCTGGGCGCACCGGTCGCCGGGTTCGGCGGATTCGCCACGGGCGCACAGGTTCTGGGGGCCGCTCTGGCGAGCGGCAACGGTGTCGCCGCGGCCGGCGCGCTGGTCGATCTGCCCGCCTACGCGCTGAACGGCTTCCTCAACGGCGAGACCGTCATCGGGCTCTCGATGCCGGCGACCGTCGGGGGCGTCACCGTGCCGCTGACGATGTCGTTGCCGTTCGACGGCATTCTCGTTGCCCCGCATGCCATCTCGGCGACCGTGGACCTCTCGATCCTCGGTCTGGCCACCATCCCGGTCACCGTGCCCGTCGGCGGCACACCCTTCGGCGGCCTGCTCCCGGCGCTCGTCGACTACCTGCCCGAGCAGCTCGCCGCGGCGATCACACCCTGATCGCGCTACCCCTGCTGCTCGTAAGTCGCGTGGATGACCGCGCGCGCGATGGCGTGCTGGAACAGGTTGAACCCGAGGTAGGCCGGGCTGGCATCCTCGGTCAGGTCGAGCTTGTCGACGTCGACGGCGTGCACGGCGACGTAGTAACGGTGCGCGCCATGCCCGGGCGGCGGCGCCGCGCCGACATAGCGGCGCATCCCGGCATCGTTGACCAGCGTCTGCGCGCCACCGGGCAGCTCCCGGCCGTCACCGGCGCCCGCAGGCAGCTCGGTGACGTCGGCCGGCAGGTTGGCCACCGCCCAGTGCCAGAAACCGGAGGCCGTCGGGGCGTCGGGGTCGTAGACGGTGACGGCGAAGCTTCGCGTCTCGCCGGGGAATCCCGACCAGCTCAGCTGCGGGCTGACGTCTTCCCCGCCGGCACCCATGATGCCGCTGACTTGGGGCTTCGCCAGCGACCCGCCATCGGTGAGCGACTCCGAGGTCAGCGTGAACGTCGGCAGCTGCGGCAGCGAGGCGTACGGGTCGGGGCGGGTGGTCATGAGCAATCCTCTCGTGACTTCTCGTGTTTATCCGGCACTAGCAATGGGTCAGGAAGTGGGCCAGCACGTCGGTGCCGAACCTCAGCGCGTCGATGGGTACCCGCTCGTCGACACCGTGGAACAGGGCGCTGAAATCGAGATCGGGCGGCAGCCGCAGCGGGCTGAAACCGAAGCAGCGGATACCCAAGCGCGCGAACGCTTTTGCGTCCGTCCCCCCCGACAGCATGTAGGGCACCGTCCGGGCGTCGGGGTCGAGGGCGAGGACCGCGGCGTTCATGGCGTCGACCAGGTCGCCGTCGAAGCTGGTCTCGTAGGAGGTGAGGTCCCTGATCCACTCGCGGGTGACGTCGGGCCCGATCAGCTGGTCGACCTCGGCCTCGAACGCCTCCTTGCGACCGGGAAGGACTCGACAGTCCACCACCGCCTCGGCCGTGGCCGGGATGACGTTGGCCTTGTAGCCGGCCTTGAGCATCGTCGGGTTGGCGGTGTCGCGCAGCACGGCCTTCAGCATGCGGGCCGTGGGGCCGAGCTTGTCGATCACCCCCTCGAGGTCCGTCGAGTCCGCGTCGAACGCGAACCCGGTCTCCTCGCTGACGGCGGCCAGAAACTGCGCCACCGTGTCGGTCAGCACGATCGGAAACCGGTGGCGGCCCAGGCGCGCGACCGCTTCGGCGACGGCGGTGACGGCGTTCTGATCGTGCACCATCGACCCGTGGCCGGCCGGCCCGCGCGCGGTGAGCCGCATCCACGCCAGCCCCTTCTCGGCCGTCTCGATGAGGTAGAGCCGGCGCTCGGTTCCGTCGGGCCGCGGCACGGTCAGGGAGAACCCGCCGACCTCGCCGATCGCCTCGGTGACGCCGTCGAACAGGTCGGGCCGGTTGCTCACCAGCCACTGCCCGCCGAAGTGGCCGCCGTGCTCCTCGTCGGCGACGAACGCGAACACCAGGTCGCGCGGCGGCACGATCCCGGCGCGCTTGAGCTGCCTGGCCACCACGATCATCATGCCGACCATGTCCTTCATGTCGACCGCGCCGCGGCCCCAGACGAACCCGTTCTCCACGGCCCCGGAGAACGGGTGCACGCTCCATTCGGCGGGCTCGGCGGGCACGACGTCGAGGTGGCCGTGCACGAGCAGGGCGCCGCGCGAACTGTCGGCCCCAGGCAGGCGCGCGAACACATTGCCCCGGCCCGGCGCGCCCGATTCGACGTATTCGGTCTGGTATCCGACCTCCTCGAGCAGCCCGGCGACCCAGCGCGCGCACTCCGCCTCACCCCGGGTGGTTTCCGGTTCGCCGGTGTTGGTGGTGTCGAACCGAATCAGCCTGCTGACGACCTGCACCACGTCGTCATTCGCGTCGCGCGGCGCCTCGCCCTCACCGCTTGCCCCGCTCGCCCCGCTTCCGACGGTCACAACCACCTTTCCTACCACTGCCGCCGCCAACGGGCTCGGGAGCGCGGCCGCCGCCGGTCTCAGCCGGCTGGGTTGGGCAGGCGCGCACCCATCCGCTAGCCTTAGCTGCCAACCCATGCGGGTTTGGCCTTGTCCGAGTGGCGGAATGGCAGACGCGCTAGCTTGAGGTGCTAGTGCCCTACTAATGGGCGTGGGGGTTCAAGTCCCCCCTCGGACACATCCGGCGACACGACTCAAGTCGGCCGTCGCCTTGACTTGTCGCAGATGCGGATCGTAATCAAGGCGGAGCCCGAGGCTCGCGTACACCTGGGCGCGTTCCCCCCCGGTCGCCGCACCGAGCACGGCTGACAGCCCACCCAGTTCCTCGACCAATTCGCTGATCTGTGCGGCGGACATGACACGGGGACGCTCCGCTTGCTCAAGACGGGCCTTCAGCTCGTCGCGCTCGGCGGTGCGGCGATGCAATGCGGCGGTCAAGTCCTCCACGGCCACGCCAGACTCCACGGCGGTAACCAAAGCAGCAACCTTGGCATTCGCCTCGCGAAGCTGGCGTTGCAGGGCGGCGTAGCCAGTACCGGCTGCCGGGTCCACGTCCTGCCCGTGTGCGAGGTCTTCCGGATCGGCCAAGGTGGCGATCCATTCGTCAAGTCGCGCAGTCACCTCGTCTTCACGGAGATAGACGGTGCGCGGATGATCACTCAGGTCCACAGGTACAGACCGCGACTTACCCAGCTCACAACGGTAGAGGATGCGGGTCATTCGTTTCCCGACGCGAGCGGCGCCCTGCATCCGCCGTCCACACGCGGCACAGAAAAGCAGCCCGCGGAGCGCATACGGCACCGTCGATTCTCTGCCGCACACGAGACCGGGACCACGCCGTGCCAGCGTCCGAAGACGAACAGCCTGCACCAGTTCATCGGGAATCAGCGCTTCATGCGTGCGGCGGTCTGGTGCGATCCAGTCGGCCTCATCACGCCACCGCATACGAGTCTCATACCCCGCCGCGACATCATCGGGGTTGACCAGGACCTCGTATTTCTCCTGCTTGCCCCAAACACGGATACCGCGGTACGCCGGGTTGTCGAGTATCGCGCGGATCGCCGAATGGGACCATCCTCGCGGGTCACGATGACGATTCCGCGCCGGGTCGTACTGACTCGGTGACGGCACGCCATCGTCGGTGAGCTGTTGCGCAATGTAGCGCAGGCCCGCTCCGTCGGCGTACATGCGGTAGATCCGCTCGACGACCGAAGATGTCGCGGGGTCAGGTTCGAGGCGGTGAAGCCGCTGCCCAAGATTGGCCTTAGCAAGGTTTGGGTGCGGTCCGGCATCGACCAGCCGGTAACCGTACGGTGGTCGACCACCGAGGTATCTCGTTGTGTCCTGCGCGAGCGCCGACATCGCGGTACGGACGCGCATCTGGATTCGCGCACGCTCGCCCTTGCTCATTCCGCCAAAGAGCGTCATCACGAGGTCGTGCGCCTCGGAGCCGGGGTCGACCGCTCCACCGACCTCAGGTACCCACAAACCAACTCCGTAGTGCGTCAGCACAGGGAAAGTAAGCGCGAACTGCGGCCCATAGAACGCGCGGGCGGGCTCCCCGATCACGACAGCATCGAAGCTACGGTCACGAGATGCGACATCAGCAAGCAGACGCGATGCCTCCGGTCTGCGCTTCCACGGCAGTGAACGGCTCTGTCCCACATCGAAGTAGTCAGCGGCCAGAACTCCGCCATGCGGACCGATAAGATCAAGAGCACGCCGTTTCTGCCAGCTACGGCTCGCCTCCGGGTCCTGAGCATCCTCCGTGCTCACTCGGCCATAGAAGGCGAACCTCAGGCTCACGCCACTCCCCTCCCTGATCCGAGCATCCGGTCCCGCACAGCCATTATCACGTGTACCAGCGCGCTGTTGGCCTCGGGCGGAAGTCGATAGTGGTCGGGCACGACAATTTCAACACCCCCCTCTGACATCGTCGGCGCATCGATTCGAGCGTCATGCTCGGACCGGGCATGTGCTATTCGGGATCTGTCAGCCATCGTTCCCCCCTGGCGAATCCCATCGTTGGTTGCGGGCTTGGCCACGGACTTCCATCAGTCCGATGCGGCGGGTTTCCATGCGTCGGAGGGCCGCGGAGTTCACGAGGGTGCGGTCGCCGAGGCTGGTGAGGCCGGCACGGTCAAACTCCCACACCACCAGATCATCGCCATCGGTGGAGTCGAAGCCGAAACCATGTTGGTGTGCAGTGCTTTTCAGACGTTGTTCACGTGTCCAGGTAGCGCGACGTTCGCGTAGCGCGGTCATCGTGGTGGAGTAGCAGCGGGATTTGCTGGTGATGTGGCCCCGGTAGCCCAGGGTGTGCAGCCACCGGCCGACACCAGCCAGTCCCCTATCGGCGAGTTGGCTGATGGTGGTCAGGATCGCCCGGACGTGATCGGACACATCCAGGTCAGCGATGGCCTCGGTGGAGATGCGTCGCGCGCTGATCCCGACGTCAGCTAGGGATTTGGTGACGTATTTCGCGAGGTAGCGAGCTAAGCGGCGGCCTTGCAGCACCCGGCCGTGTGGTGAATCCTCCTGCACAGCACCGCTGTCCGTGCCAGCGCGCCGGTTCTCGATGGGGTGGGTGTCGACTTGTGTGCCGAACCTGATCACCCGTGTCGCGGTATCTGAGGATGAGTCGGTGACCGTCACGGCCACGGTTCGAGCGGCCTGTTGGATGATGGTGGCCAGTTCGATCGCCGTGAGGGGCGCTTGCCACTCCTGACCACCGCAGTTATCGCTGTCGCGCGGGTCGAGACGGATCAGGGCATGAATATGCGGGACGAGCCGGGCTTGCAGCTCGACGACTTTGATGAAGCTGACCCGCACCGCATCCGGGTCGGCGCCGGAGGCGCGTAGCTCGCGGCGCAGCGTGCGTCGTAGGGTGATGGTGAACCGCCGCCACAGTTCTGGCATGTGCCAGGTGAACAGCACATGCCCGGTGTAGTCATAGCAGTCCACGCAGATCGGCTGTCCCACATGGATGTCACCTTCTCCGTGGGTTGTGCTGCACCACAGTGGTTTTCCATGCGGGCAGCGGCGGTAGCCGCCAGTCCCATGGTGGTCGCGGCGCACCCGGAGGCGCTTGTCGCTTGCACGTGAGGTGGTGTGGACCGGCCCGTAGCTAGGTGCGGTCAGAGTGACAAACACCTGCGGGCGATCCGCCACTGCTTCGGGGATGTCGTGGTGCCCGCCGGCGGTGCCAGCGTGCACGAGTTGCCACGTGTCGCGCGCGTACAGGTCTGAGCACGACGGGCAGATCTGGGCGCGGCGGTTATTGCACCGTGTCCACACCACCCGATCGCGGCCGAACTCGTCGGTACCCGTGAGTTGAATGGGGTGGGCGCAGAAGCCAACGGATTCCGCGCGCCGCCACCACGATTCGAACCCCATCGAGGATGCGCGGCGCACCATCTGGTCCACCACCGCGTTGGTGTCGATTGTGGCGGCTATCCCGGGCAACACCAGCGTGAGGGCAGTCGTTGCAGTAGTCACCGCTGACCCCCATCGGTGTCGGTGCGCTCGCCGTTAGCCTGGTTGGGGCGGGTCCCGGCACGGGGTGCCCGGAATCGTGCTGCCAGAGTGGTGATGTCGTGGTCGGTGACGTGAAATGCCCGTACCCGCACCGGGTGGGCGGTGCCATCGATCATCATGTACCCCACACCCGGCGTTGCATCAGAGATCCGGTCGCAATCCGCACCGGCATCCCTTGCTCCCTGGCCGAGAACCATGGCGGTTTGGGTGGCTTCGGTCAGCCGCAGCCCGATCCGCACGGTGAACAGCTGCCGCACTGACAGAGTCTCTTTGGCCGGGTCTTGTACCGCAGCCACCAGCGAAATGCCGACGGCGCGGCCTTGGGAGAGCAACAGACCCAGCAGTTGTTCCATTTCGCTGCGCACCTTGCGATCGGTGACATAGGCGGTCAGAGCGGCGATCTCATCAATAACCACGACAAAACGCGGTTCGGATGAGGTGGGGGTGTGCAAGCGCGTCTTGCCGCGTAACCGGTTGGCGCGGGTGTGCATCACCTCCACAAGTTGCCGCAGCAGGTGCAAGGTGGAGTCGGTGGCGTCGTGGGTGAACACCGTGAACATGGGTGCTCCAGCGCCCAGTTCCATGCCGCCTTTGGGGTCGATGACGCAGAGCCGTACCTGTCCGGTTTTCACTGCGGGGGCGATGCCAGCGATCAGTGACCACAACACCGAGCCTTTGCCCGCGCCGGTCGCGCCAGCCACCAGCAGGTGGTGGCCGAGCAGAGGTAGATGCCACCAGCGGCGGGATTCGGTGATGCCGACCCGGACCGACCCCACATCCACCGCAGTCGTCGTCGTGGGCATCGACAGAGCAATCGGGTCGGCCAGCGCGTCGCCTCGCATCAAGGTGATGCGTAGTTCTCCGGGCGCGGTTGCGCGGATGGTGATCCGGTCGGCACGCCAGGCGGCGGCTAGCGCCTGCGATTGCTTGTGCCAATCGGTCAGGGAGTGGCCGGTCACCACGCGCAGCGCCAGGACGTCGATCGTCTTGCCGATGCGCACCGAATGCAAGGTCGGCACCAAAGTACGTTCGCCAAGTGTGGCGGTCAGGCCGTGCAGGGTGCACACCGATTCCCAGGTGCGGGTGTAGCGCAACCAGGTCAACCAGCGCCGCCGCACCGGCTCGGTGACCCATCCGCGAAACGATCGCGGGTCCAGCCACGCCCATCCCACATACGCAGCAACGAGAGCAGCACCGATGATCAGCCCCGGGCGTGGGCCATGGGTGATGGCTATCCCCACGCTGGCGATGATCGGGATGCTTATGGCCGGGAACAGCACCGCCCACCACAGCAGATATCCGAGCGCCTTGAACAGTGCGAGGATGAGGTCGGTGATCCAGTCGTCATCGTTGGATTGAGAGTTGTTGGTGTTCTTGTGGTTTGATGCCATGACAGGCGCCCCTATGGTGAGTGAATGGTCGGCAGCAACTCCCGTGCGGGGGCGCGACACCCACGAGCGCCGCGCCCCAGCAACCGGGCTACTTCTGCACGCGGGACGCCTGATCGCTCGGCGCAGCGGCGTGGTTCGTGGGGGCGATGGCGTCGGCGCGGAACGCCACACCGCTGCGATCACCTTGAGCCCACGGGATGGCTACCAGTCCCGACACCGAAACAGGTTGGGTTACTGTAACTTTCGGGTCTCCAGCGACAGTGATATTGAGTACTTCGCCGCCAGTGTCATCCAAAGCGAGTAGCTGTGCGGCGTACAGCGGCACCCCGGTCGCGGTGTCGACTTTCGGGCTGCCGGTCTCGAAGTCCAGCCGCGGCTCGGCCGCCCTGGTGACGATGAACCGCGTCCCCGAGGTATCAATTCTTAATCGCATTGTCCCGCTGTTCCTTTCGTGATCTGAATGCGCCCGGCGAGGCGCAGGAATCAGCTCACGCGGACACCGCGGACGTTGCGAGCGAAATTTGCAGGGGTTTCCGACACGGCCCAGACATTTCGGACACGACACGGACATCGCTGCCGACATCAGGCAGACATCGCCGCCGCGGGGACGCGCCAGTCCCATGGCAAACTAGGAACCACGCGCTAGTGATGGACAGGATCAACAACCGAAAGACATGTGCTGAGACGATGGACGATCAGGAGGGTTGCATCGACGCCGCAGTGATCCCCAACGATCGCCTCACGCAACGACTGCACGCCAAGGGGCTGTCCCATGGGCGGTTCGCCACTGCCGTGGGCGTGGATGTTAAAACGGTGCGCCGATGGCTAGCCAACACCAACTACAAAGTCCGCGACGATAACGCACGCCGCGCCGCCGGCGTACTCGGCTGCACCCCGCACGACCTGTGGCCCAACCAGTTCCAACCCTCTACCGCACGCGCGCTGACGACAAACCCGGGCGGGCCATTCACCGCGACGCTCTACGCCAGCCGCACGCAGTTGCCGATCACCGCGTGGCAACAGCATTTCGCCGACGCCACCACCGGTATCGACATCCTCGTCCTGGCAGCCACGTTCCTGTTCGACACGCTCGACGGATTTCTCGACACCCTGCTCGACGCCGCCGCCCGTGGTGTTCAGGTGCGGTTCCTCATCGGTCACCCCGACACCGCCACCACGATCCTGCGCGGCGAGGAAGAAGGCATCGGTGAAGCCGTCATCGCACGCTGCCGCACCTCCGTCGAACTGCTCACCCCGCATGCCGACACACCGGGCCTGCACATCCGCACCCACGACACCACGCTGTACACATCAACTTTCCGGGTCGACGACACAATGATCGTCAACTTCCACATCTACGGCTCACCGGGACGCAACAACCCCGTGCTCGTGCTCTCCCGCAACCACGAGCCCCGACTCTGGGCCACCCTCGAACAAGCATTTTCCCATGTCTGGGACCACGCCACCCCACTGACCGCGAAAGGCTGACCCCAATGCGCACCGACTACTACAACGACCCCAACGCTCCCCAGCCCAACAGCGTGGTCCCGTCCGCCTCGGCCATCGTCACCGACCAACAAGGCCGCATTCTGTTGATCAAACGCCGTGACAACACCCTGTGGGCGCTACCCGGCGGCGGGCACGACATCGGCGAAACTATCGCGGGCACCGCCGTGCGCGAAGTCAAAGAAGAAACCGGTCTTGATGTCGAAGTCACCGCTCTGGTCGGCGTCTACACCAACCCACACCACGTCGTTGCGTTCACCGACGGCGAAGTCCGCCAACAATTCTCCCTGTGCTTCACCACCACCCTAATCGGCGGCGAACTGGCCATAGACCACGAAAGCACTGACATCGCCTGGTCCCACCCCGACGACATCCCCGCCCTGGATATGCACCCCTCGATGCGGCTGCGCATCGACCACTACCTACAACACCGCGACACTCCATACCTCGGCTGACCCACGTGGGTTACAGCCAGGCGCGCACTCGCCGAACGGCGGCTAACAGCTCCTCGCGGCCCGCGTCGACCGCGCGATGCACGGGATCCTCAGGCCCGTAGCGAGCCAATACATCGCTTAGTCGATCATCAGCCGACACCGGCGACCCGTCCGGCCCGGTCGTCAAATCACAAAAAGTCAACGCATCCAGAACGTCGCTGGGCGGATCGCCGAATGCCGATAGACCCGACACTCCGCGCTCAGATGCCTCCACATGCGCTCCGGAATGAAACGCCACCAGCGAGGCGACCAGTTCTCCGAAGCCGGCCAATCGAACAAACTCCGCACCATCGAGCGGATGAAATCCGGTTCCGCATACCGACGGCGCGTAGCCGATGTCGTGCAGCCACGCCGCCGCCACCAGACAGTCCGCTGTCTGCGCGTCGAAACGCCGGCCCAAGCGCTCGGCTGCCGTCGCAACCCCTCGAACATGCGCCAACCGCCGAGGCTGGCCCGCCAACCGCGCCTCGGCCTCACGACGCGCACGCTGCGTCAGAATCCCGCTCACAGCAGCCAGCCTACGAGCCCCGTCGCCCCGGCGCACAGCCGATGCTCAGCGCAGCCATGACCGCACAGCCCGCAGGAATCCGGCGGCTACCTGCGGGCTTCGCTACGCTTCGCCCTCCGTCCGCCGCCGCACCAGCTTGTCCACAACCAATCAGCACCCACATCTCAAAGGCCTCGGCACGCCCGGCATCACTCACGACATGCCTGGGCTGTACTCGCTACTCGCCGCCATATCGAGCCGCCATGGCCAGCAGGCGCGCTAACGCTCGTGCACCGGCTTCGGCCCAGGGTGTGAGAACTTTCTTTACTGAGATCAAGCAAGAGAGCGATCATCTGTCGGTGTTAGAGCTACGGGAAGCGGTTGTGGTGTCAAATCACCGCACGCGAGGTGCTGCCGCGACGTCCGAGCCACCTCGACTTTTGACCACACTTCCGCGAGCTCGGCAAACCATCGGGCGACTGCGATGGTCTCGGCTACAAACGGGTCGGGATTGACTCCTCGAGGCGGTGGCGGAAGTGCGGCCCAGTCCAGGGGTTGCGGAAGCGCCGGCCAGATGATGGGCGCCCGGGGTTGACCGGCAGCGGTCTTCGAATCGCGATGCAGTGCATCGAGTTCGGAGATCCTGTCGCGGGTGTTGGCCAGTGTCGCGTTGGGATCGACGATGCCCACGGTTCTGTCTGCGAGCTCGGTCGCGTCTGTGATCAGCCGACCACCGAATGGCAAGAGCAACCGGGCTGCAAGCACATTGCGCAAAGTGCAGGCATCGCCAGTAACCCACGCGCCGCAGAGGCGCGTCAGTGGCGTCGACGGGCTGATATCCACATGCCAAATAGCGGAACCGCCTTCCCGGTAGCGAAACACGGCAATTACGTCCGCCAACTGCACCACAAGCCTCTCCTCGATAGTCGCGGCGATCATAAGCCCGCTGCGCCACAGCTGATCGTGAATCGCTCGATCTCCGGAAACTCCTGCCGGTGTCGGATCCACGTGCTAGGACAATGTGAACATGCGCATTTTGTAAGTCGGTTCCTGAGGGGGACAGGATGGCTGTGGCCGCGGGCTGGTATGCCGATCCATGGCGACAGGCTCATCTGCGGTGGTGGGACGGCGCACAGTGGACCGGATTCGTTGAGGGAACCGTCATCTCTCGCCCGGACAATGGCCAACCGGATCAGACACGTGAGCAACTAGCGAGGCCTGAGGGCGACACGCATGGTCGCGGTATCGTCCTGACTGGGGAGTTTAGGCATGCACTCGCGCTTCTGAGCGATGGTCGTCATCTCTTCCTCACAGGAAAGGCGGGCACGGGTAAGTCAACGCTGATTCGCCAATTCATGTTCGAGACGAATCGGAAGGTTGTTGTCGCCGCGCCCACTGGGGTCGCGGCCCTCAACGTTGGCGGTTACACCATCCATCGCCTATTCAGCTTCAGCAAAACGACGACCTTGGATGAAGTCCGCACCGGCCGCTACTACCCCTCACGATTCGCGAAAACGCTCGCCTCACTGGAGACCCTCATCATCGACGAAGCATCGATGGTGCGCGCCGACCTCTTCGACATGCTGGCAGCTGCGCTCGAACGATTTGGCCTGGCGCCGGGAACGCCTTTCGGTGGGGTGCAAATTGTGCTAGTCGGTGATTTGTATCAATTGCCGCCCGTGGTCACCGAACCGGAAGTCGAGTACTTCTCAACTCGATATGAGACGCCCTACTTTTTCTCTGCCGACAGTTTCCATCGCGAGGACTTTCCAACCGTCGCGCTGACAACGGTGTTCCGCCAAAAGGGTGACGAGCGGCTTACCTCGATCCTTAACGCGATCCGCGAAGGCGTGCTTCTAGCGCATGCACAAGAGCAGCTCAATGACCGCGTCGATGCCGACTTCGTCCCGCCTGACGATGAATTCTGGCTCACGCTGGCGCCGACCAACCGACTCGTGTCAGCCCGCAACCGCCAGCAGCTTGAACGATTGCCCGGCCACGAGGTGGTACACCACGCCAAGGAGTCCGGGGACCTAAGCCTCTTTGAGCGACCCACCGATGAAGAACTGCGGTTCAAAGTCGGCGCCCAAATCATGATGCTTAACAACGACCAATCCGACCGATGGGTCAACGGCACCATCGGTCGCATCGCCGAAGTCCATGAAGCTCACGGTCTAATCGTGACAGTCGAATTCACAAACGGGACAACCGCCGAAATAACGGCCCACATGTGGGAGGCCACGCGGCCGGTCGTCGAGGGCGGTTCACTTCGGCATGAGACCGTCGGCACGTTCACCCAGCTGCCGTTCAAGTTGGCATGGGCAATCACGATCCACAAGAGCCAAGGACAAACACTCGACCGGCTGGTCGTCGACCTGACCGGCGGCACATTCGACTTCGGCCAACTCTACGTTGCCCTGAGCCGATGCACATCGCTTCAAGGACTCGTGCTCAAACGGCCCGTATTACCCAAGGATCTCAAGACGGATCGACGCATCGCACGCTTTCTGCGCGGCACAGTCAAAGAAGACCACCCTCATCGCTATTGCGGCATCGCGATTCTCACCGTCGGTGACGAAGGACGCATGTCGCGGCCCCGGCCCGTCGAAATAGCTGTGGCCTTCGATGATGGGACGGCCGTTAGCAGCTTAATCAATCCGCAGCGGGATCTCGCCGATGCACGACAGTGCTATGGCATCAAGGTTTCTGACGTCCTTTTGGCCCCGACGCTCGCCGAAGCGTGGAGTGTCATCGCTCCGATGCTTGTCGGGTGCACGCCCGTCGGCAGCGGCATTGACGAGACGCTCGGTCTCATCGACTTCGAACTCAAAAGGCTCGGTCATGTGACGGCGTTGCCTTTGGGGATCGAGGTGCCCCTCGCCGCCCTCAGACCAACACATGGCCGAGCGCTCGCCGCCGCCACCGCGCTGGAACGAGCGCTCGCGTCACTCAACGCACGCGCAAAGGCCGGACTCGACGACTCGAGTTCGACCCCGTTTGGCGAACCGGAGCAGTCAGAATCGCTCCTTGGTTACATCGTGAGTCGTTCCCATCAGATTCCGACGCCGACTTCGGTTCACTTGCCAGCGTTATCGGCGATCCTGGACGTCAGCCGCAGTGTCGGTCAGGTACTGCTGAGTGACGCCGAACCGCAGCAGGTGCAGGGCCGCACCAGGACCCTGGGGGACACACCATGGATCGTCTCAGCCCGCCAATCAGTTGCCGACCAACTGAGGGCCGCGGCTTCGCGGGTCAGACTCACCGACGAATCCACGGCGCGTCTGAGGGAGGCCGAGAAACTGCTTGGTGTCAAAATCATCGATGCTTCGGTCAAGACAGCGCGTGCAGGTGAAGACATAGCCTCGGTTCTTGTGCCGGGGGCACGCATCTGCTTCACAGGTACGGCACAGAACGCCGCGGGGCGAATCCTGTCGCGTGATGAGATGATGACCATCGCAACAGCCGCGGGTCTCACGCCAGTTAAGTCGGTGACAAAGACGCGGTGCGAAGTCTTGGTAACCGCCGAGATTGGCTCTCAGTCCGGAAAAGCGCAAAGGGCTCAGGAACTCGGCAAGCCGGTCTTCTCCGCCGACGAGTTCTTTGCGTGGGTCGACAAGATGCGTGTCGACACGACGCGGACCTTGTCGTAGTAATCTTCTCTGCTTTCTGCGATTTGCGTCTGGGCTCGGCCGGAACAGGACTTCGGGATCAAATGAACCAGTGTTGGCGTATCGCCTCAGGACATTGAGCGGCGCAGTCCGGCGACCTGAGCTACGAAAAAGAAAGTGCGGCAGCACGTATCTCGCGATACAGCCGGGAGGCGTCGCCGAGACGATGTCGCAGCTGCCTTTCCAGGCCCGCGATGGGAACGAGGTTCTGAGGTGCGCGGCTGTCCTTGTATTCTACCGAGACGAATCTGGCCAATAGCTGCTGACTCGCGTTTGCGAGGGCGACAGCCTCGGCGAGGTCCAGTGTGGGTGCGGCCTCTAACCGAACGATGCCGGCCCACGGTCCTGCCGGGGTGCAGGGCAACCGGAGATACCACGAATAGCGCTGCCAGCCCGTCGCGATGGCAAAGATCGGTGTCCTGGCGGCTGTCTCGAGTTGGGCCACGACGGCGTTCAATTCGGGTGGCAAGTATTGGGCCTGATGCGTTTTCACGTAACCGAGGGCGCGGGGAAGGTGAGCGCGGTCGCGCAGCGGACCATCGATGATCAACAGATTGTCGGCGGCGGTGCCGTAAGGGCAGCCGACGGCCCGGGCTTGCACCGCGGCGACGATTTCCAGATCTGTCAGCGCGCGCTGGACGGCGTTGCTCAGCGAGACCGCCACGGCGACGTAGGAGCCCGCGACCACGCGATGGAATACATACGTACCGCCCCCGATGGGGATGTGGGTTCCGGTGACGGCGGAGGTGAACAGGCCGCGACGCACCTCACTGGTGATCAAATGCGCGCCTTGCTGGCAGCAGCAGACCACGCCGGCCGCATACGACGCGCAGATCCCGGCAAACGAGGGGCTGGAATCCGTTGCGCTGGTTGCCGCGTCGTCGATCCAGACGCGGGCGTCGATCCGACGAACGCCGTCGACGAAGAGCAGGTCCCGCTTCTGCCCGTCTGGTTGTAACGCGGGAATCGGGGCCCATTTCGCAGTTGACACCTCGATGGTGGTGTCGACCTGAACCTCCGATTGTGGCAGCGCCTCCAGCTCGACTGCGGAGTCGTAGGTGGGGTCCCAGGTGTCGACGCTGAACTTCATCGTCTGCCTCGTTAGATCCCTTGGCGCTCAATGTGGGAGCCGGCGCCGTCGCGGGTCACCTGGAAACGGACCGGTATCCGCTCGGCCAATGCGGGGACGTGGGTGATCACGCCGACTATCCGCTTGCCCGAAGACACGAGGTTTTCCAGCGTTCCCGCGACCGTCTCCAGCGTGACTTCATCGAGAGTGCCGAATCCTTCATCCAGAAATATCGACTCCAGCTTGCTGGCGCCCACCGCCGACAGCGAGGTGACCTGCTCGGACAACGCCAGCGCCAATGCCAGGGACGCCTGAAACGTCTCCCCCCCTGACAACGTTTTGACCAGCCGAGGCATGTCGGCGTCGTTGTGGTCGATGACCAGCAGGTCGCGTTCGTCGCGGCTGAGGCTGAACTGTCCGCCGGACAGCTCCATCAGGATCGCCGAGGCGTCCAGCAGCAGCATGTCGAGCGCGCTGGCGATCAGCCAGCGGGGAAAGTTGTTGCTGCGCATCAGATTAGCGAGCTCATGGGCGACGTCGGCCGCGTCTTTGGCCGTCTTCATCTGCGTCTGCATGTGTTTCGACTCGTTGAGGCGCTCTTTACCGCGTTTCAGCGCCGCCTGGGCGGTCGCGACCGCGGAGGCGGCCAGACGGGTCGCTTCGGCACACAGGGCTGCGGCGTCATCTGTCGACGGCGCGGTTACCCCTTCGGCGGTCAGCGCCTCCACCAGGCTCGTCCGAGCGGCCTGTGCCCGCGTGTCGGCCTCTGACGCGACACGCTCGGCCGCCTCGATCTGTGTTCCCCGCGAGGACGCTTCAGCGGCACACCAGTCGGCGAGCAGTCGCCACCCGGCAGCGATGTCGGTGCCGGTGATCTCGGGAGCACCGAATTGCGTCAGCGGATCTCGGCTGCGGCGCAACTGCTGCCAACTGGCCTCGATGGCCGCTTCCATCTGGGCCAGAGCGTCTTTCGCCGCGGACACGGCCGTGCGCGCTTCGCCGAGTGCCGAACTTGCCGCGTTCACTTCTACTTCCAGCGCGATCACATGGTCAAGCTGCTCGCGGACGTCATCGACCCCGGGTGCGGCGGACAGCTGCCGGGTGAGCTCGGCCTCGCGCTGCTGCTTCATCTGCAGTTGTTGCTCGGCCCGCTCCTTGGCGACCGCAGCGGCCATGTACGCGTTGGTCGACTCCGCGGCCGCCTCCTCGGCGAGTTTACGTTCCTCATGGCCGCGTGACGCGGCGTCGTTGGCGTCCTCGGATGCTTGTGACAGCGCTTCGGATTGGCGGGCACATGCATCGGCGGTGACCGACACCCACGCCGTCAACTGGTCCCAGCCTCGCCGGATGTCGCCGTCATCGATCGCCGGCGGGTCAAGTGCGCTCACGCTGTCGCGGGCCGCACCGAGCGCGGTGCGAGCTGATGCGGCGTCGTTGTCGGCGGCCGTCGCTGCCTGCTCGGCGGCGCGCACACTACCGCGGGCTCGGATGACGTCGCCGTCGGCGGTCTTGCGCTTGTCCTCGATCTTGGCGCGCCGGCCCTGGGCCGCCGCCAGACTGGCGCGCGCTGCGGACACCTCCGCCGAAAGCTCGGCCAGCCCTTCATCGCTCGTTTCTTCGCTGATTCGGTTTCGCAGCATCACGCACTGGTCCACCATGTCGAGCGCGGTGAGCCGGCCGAGAAGCTTGACACGGCGGTCCTCGCACCGTCGCAGCTGTTGGCTCCGCACCGCGACAGCGCTGTTGTGACCGACTTCGAGTTGCGTGAGCGCAGTCGTTGCCTTCCTGGCCCTGTCTCGCGCCTGTTCGGCGACTGATCTCGCGGCTTCGATGTCGGCGGCAACGGACTCCGGCGGGAGGTGGGTGACGGTCTGGCCGCAGACGGGGCAGTCGTCTCCGACGGTCAGTTCCGTCCTGATCGCCGCCGCCTTGTCGGCACGTTCGGCGTCGTGCACGGCGGCCTCGGCCGTCGCGGCCTGCTCGGCCGCTTGTGCTGCCTCCTGTTGCGCTGTGGCGAGAGCCGCGGCCGATTGTGAGCGCTGTGCGGAGGCGGCGACGTCGCCGGCGACGAGGCTGATGATCTCTTCTGCTTCGGTGACCGCGGCGGCCATGGCTGCTGGGTCGGGGAGCTCTTCGAGCTCGTCGGCCGCCCGCTTCTGGACCTCCTCGGCTTTGCCGAGATCCGATTTCGCCTGCGTGAGTTGACAAGCCGCGTCGCGCAGCGTTTCGGTGAGCGCGTCGAGACCTTCCGGAGCGCTGATTCGGTGCAGCGCGGCGAGACGGTCTCGCGCCTCGACGTGTTCGCGCGCTCGGAGCTCCGCCACGCGGTCGAATTCGGTGGCTGCAGCGCGCGCGGTGTTGGCCGCGGTGTCCGCGCGTTCCCGGGTCGTGGCGGCTTTCTGCAGCTCGGCGTCCACAGCAGCGGCGGCCTCGATGAGAGCCGGTAGCTCTGCGGTGATCTGCTCACGTTCACGCCAGTTCGCAAGCGTCTGCTCGAGCTGGTGACGCGGCGGCGCCGCGTGGAGCGCGGCCCGTGCCGTGTGATCTCGCTCTTCGAGGGCGCTCTGCTGTGTCTCGGCCGTGGCCAACGCGGCCTTCTTCGCCTGCCGCGCGGTATCGAGGTCGGCGACCCCCGCCGGTATGACGACCGCGAGCAGCGCATCGAGTTCGGCGTTCAGTTGTGCGACGCGCTCCGCTGCGCGGGTGACCTCCTCGGTTGCCCGCGTGAGAGCCGGAACGGTCACCGTGGTCACCTGTTTTTCGAAATCCTTGGCTTTCGTGCGTGTTCGGCGCAACGCGGCGACGTTCTCCTCGGTGGCGTCGGCATATCCGGCCAGCTGCTCGGTCAGGGTTTCGGCGCGCATCTTGTTGGCGCTGGCCAGGCTGGATGCCGCGCGCTGGATGCCGTCGTAGATGCCATATCCGAGGAGGTTTTTCAGGATGTCCTGGCGGTCGCCGTCCGTGGCGTGCAGGAAGCGGGCGAAGTCGCCCTGGGGCAGTGCCACCGCCTGGGTGAATTGGTCGAAGGTGAGCCCGAGGAGCCGTTCAACGGCCGTCGTGACGCGCGGGCTACCGGATTCAAGCGTGGTGGTCTCGTCGTCGGAAGCGCCGAGGGCGAGCGGGGACACGAACTCCTCCAGCCGGGCTTCCCTGATGGTGACCGCCTGCGTCCTGCCGCCGCCGCGGCGGACGTCGCGGACGACACTGAAGCGGCGCCCGGCCAGGTCGAAAATCAGGCGGACCACGCCGCGAGCGGCCGTGGGGGCCAGCGCGGGGGCGACGGCGCTGCGGTTGTCCCAGCGCGGGACGGTGCCGTAGAGCGCGAAGATCATCGCGTCGATGATCGTGCTCTTGCCGGAGCCGGTCGGGCCGACGAGCACGAAGAAGTCGGCGTCGCGGAAGTCGACGCTCGCCTTCGTGCGATAGGAGCAGAAGCCGTCGAGTTCGAGCAGGACCGGACGCATGTCAGGTCGCTGTCGCGTCCGCGGAGGTGAGTTCGTCGAGGAGTTCGACAAACAGTGCATCGATGCGGGGATCGGAGATTTGGCGCTCCCTGCAGAATTCGTCGAACAGCTCGACGGGACTCCGGTCGGTGCGGTCCGGGCGGGCGGTCGGTTGGGCCTTCTCGACAAATTCGGGATCGATCCGGATCTCGAGGGCATTGGGGAGGACCTCGAGCACGTCGTCGCGCAGACCGGCGCGCACGGGTTCGCGAACGTAGACGCGCAGGTAGTCATCGCCGAAATCGGGTGCGCCTTCGCGCAGCTCCTGAAGTGAGCCCCTGACGGTGCGTAACCCACGACCCGCGGCGATCGGCACCTCGGTGATCTTCGCCGGCGCGGTTGGTGAAACCTCAACCAGGAGAACCATGCTGGTGTTGTCTTGTTCGCCGAAGTCGACGGCGATCGGGGAGCCGCTGTAATGAACCGGGCAGGGCGCGGGAATGCTCTGCCGCCGGTGGAGATGTCCCAGCGCGACGTAGTGCGGGTCGGAACCGAAAACGCTGCCGGGCACGTAGTAGTCGAAGATGGTCTGGGCCACGCGCTCTCCGCCACCCATCGTGCCACCGGTGATTGTCAAGTGCGCCATGATGATATTGATCGCCCCGGCCGTGAAGCCTGTCTTAAGGTGGCTGAGCATCTTGCGAACCAGTTCGTCGTACGCCGCGGCATGCAGGTCGGGCGTGCCGGCCAGCAGCTCTGCGGCTCGGACCGCATAGCGGGTGGTCAGGAAGGGCAGAACGGCGACGTTGACACGCTCACCGGTCGATCGGGCGTCGAACGAGACAACGCCGCCGCTGTCCGCGGGGCGCACATGGCCGAGCAGATGTATGCCAGCGGCCCCCATCAGCGGCCGGTAGGCGTCGAAAGTGCCAGCATGGTCGTGGTTTCCGGCCATCGCGATGACTTCGGCGCCGGTCCCGCGTAACTCGATGAGGGCATGGACGACGAGCCGCTGCGCTTCGGCTGACGGTGCCGATGTTTCGTAGAGGTCACCCGGCAACAGCACCGCATCTACCTCTTCGGTTCCGGCGATGTCGACGATCTCTTTGAGGATCTCGGCGTGCTCGGCGAGCCTGCTGTGCCCCTTGAGGATCTTGCCGACGTGCCAGTCGGAGGTGTGCAGAAATTTCATCAGTTCCTCCTTGGGCCGCTAGAACGGTGCATCGTCTGGTAGAGGGACGCCGGCGGGAAAGGTGCCGTCTTGAGATTCGCCGTCTGTTGACGATGGAGGCCGGGCGTCGTCGACTTCGGACTGCCGGGTCGCCCATGCGGGGAAGGGGAATTCGACTGCCAGCGGGACCGGTATCGCGGGCTGATTGACGAACATAGCCCCCGGCTTCGCGATCGTGGCACGCATTCGCTGCCCGGCCGGCAGGAAACCGTATTCGCTCCGAGAGGCCTCCGCGGCGTCGAGGCGCCCGACGACTTTGATTGCGCTGTTGCTGATGATGCGGCGCTCCACTTCGCTGGCCGTCTGCTGGGCGCCGATCAGGATGATGCCCAGTGAGCGGCCGCGCTCGGCGATGTCGAGCAGCAGGGCTTTAATGGGGCTTTCGCCTTCGCGGGGCGCGTACTTGTTGAGCTCGTCCAGCATCGTGAACAACAAGCTGCCGGGCCCGGCCGCTTCCTTGCGCTCCATCTCGGCGCGCAGGACCACGCCGGTGACAAATCGCTGCGCCCGCTCCATGAGGTGATGCAGGTCCACGAGCGTCACCTGTTGGTCTTCGGTGCTGATGCGCCTGCCGGGACGATCGGGGATGTCTCCGCGAATGATCTCTGACAGCGCGCGCTGACTGGAGCGAAGCCGGCGCACGAAGGCATTCGCGGTGCCGGCCCCGATTGCGGGTCCGGCCCACAGCGTCGCCGTGGCCTGATCGGTCACCCGGTCGCAGATGAGCTCGACCAGGTCGGTGTAGGTGCGGCACTGCTGTCCGTCGATCACGACCGCACCGTCGCTGCCGGCCGGGGTGGCGTCCTGGCGCAGGCGGCTGGTCACCTGATGCACCACCAGCGTGTACTGACTGCGTTCGTCTTCGGTGTCGGCGAAGACGTAGGGCAAGAGCTGCTCGGCGCAGAACTCCCGGATCGTCCACCAGAACGCGTTCACCCCGTCGGTCCGGCCGGCGACGTTTGGCCGGGCGTTGTTCGACGCCGCCACGGGCGGTGCGAAGAAACCGACCGAGGCGAACGGGGTGGCCGTCAGGTTCAAGCGGGCATATTCGGCACGCAGCGCATCGCCCGATTCCCCCCGGAGCCCTACGTTGGGCCGATCCAGGAACAGCAGATCCTCGCCTTTGACGGAGAAGATCAGCGCCTTGGCGTAACTTGTGCCACTTGAGTTTCTCTGGTCTCAGATCGGACTTTTCTGTCGGTGGCGGTGGCTAGGTTGTTGTTATGAGTTCGGGTGGTGTCGGCGACCGTGAGTCGATCACGGCGGCGTTCGACGTCCTGGACTCTGCCATGGATACGTTGGCGGAGTTGGACTTCGACGCCCTGACCACCCCCGAGTGGTTGGCGTTGCTGGAGCGTTGCGAGCGTGTGCGCCGGCGGCTGCCGGTTCCCGAGCATCAGCTGATCAACAACCTGGCCCGCCAGGCCACCGCAGAAGAGCTGGGCGGCAAGCTCTCTCACGCCATCGCCGAGCGGGTCTTGATCAGCAGGGCTGAAGCCTCGCGGCGCATCCAGGACGCCGCCGACCTCGGACCGCGACGCGGCCTGACCGGTGAGCCGTTGCCGCCCTTGCTTGCCAGCGCTGCCTCCGCGCAGCGCGAGGGCACGCTGGGCGCGGGCCAGCTCGCGGTGATCCGCAAGTTCTGTCACGCCTTGCCCGGATGGGTGGATCAGGCCACCCGCGATCGCGCCGAGAAAGACTTGGCGCACAAGGGAACGCAGTACCGCCCCGAGCAGTTGGCCGGGCTGGCCGACACCCTGGCCGACTGCCTCAACCCCGACGGCACCTACACCGACGACGACCGCGCGCGGCGCCGCGGGATCATGTTCGGCAATCAACAGGCCGATGGCATGTCCGCGCTTCGTGGTTGGCTCACCCCGGAACTGCGCGCCGTCCTGGAAGCCGTCTGGGCGAAATTCGCCGCGCCGGGGATGTGTAACCCGCTCGATGAGACGCCGTGCGTGGCCGGGGCGCCCAGCCAAGAGGCGATTGACGGCGACTCCCGGTCGGCGGCCCAACGCCAACACGACGGGCTGCTGGCCGCCATGCGCACCCTGCTGGCGTCGGGAAAGCTGGGCAAGCACAACGGTCTGCCCGCCTCGGTCGTCGTCACGACCACGTTGAGCGAGCTGCAAGCCTCCGCGGGCAAGGGCCTGACCGGGGGCGGCACCATCTTGCCGATGAGCGACGTGATCCGGCTGGCCGGCCACGCGAACCATTATCTGGCAATCTTCGACAAGGGTAAGGCTCTGGCGCTCTACCACACGAAGCGCCTGGCTTCGCCAGCGCAGCGAATCATGTTGCACGCCAAGGATCGCGGCTGTTCGGCGCCGGGGTGCAGCGTTCCGGGCTACCTATGCGAGGCGCATCACGTCGAAGAATGGGCCCGCAGCCACCGGACCGGCATCGACGAACTCACCTTCGTCTGCGGGTTCCACCACCGACTGCTCGACAAGGGCTGGACCACCCGCAAAAACGCCCAGGGCGAAACCGAGTGGATCCCACCACCGCACCTGGACCGCGGCCGACCCCGCACCAACACTTTTCATCATCCCGAGAAACTGCTGCGCAGCGACGATGACGACGAGGACGACGCCGGCGCGGCGTGAAGCCGGGACCGATCACGCTGCGCTGCAGCCAAAGATGCCGCAGCCCAGCGTGATACCGGCGCCTATGTGTAGAACGTGGTGGTGTCGGCGGTGTTGCTGAGGTACGTCGGGAACAGCGAGTACGGCGCGTATCCGGTGTTCATCAGCCCGCTCGAGATGACCTCCGGGTAGTACGCATTCTGGCCGCCGGCGTAGGTGTAGTTGTACAGGTCGGTGCCGTTGGCGTAGATGTGGATCTCTGTCCCCACGGGGGCGTTGCCGATGACCGACGCCGGGATGGTGCCCTCCACACCGCCGGAGTCGACGATCGACCCGACCTGTTGGATAGCCCCGTTGCCGACCTGCACGCCCAACGTCGTGACCGGTGCCCCCGATACCGTGACCGGGGTGCCGAGGCCCGTCGGGGGTCCCCCGAACACGAGCTGACCTGCCGGCTCGTTGACCAGCACGCCCTGGTTCCACGCCGGGTTGGCGAAGGCCGTCGTCGGGATGCTCGGGCCGGGGCCGCCGGCGTTGGGGCCCAGGCCCAGGACGCCCTGCACGCCGTCGGGCTGGAAGTAGGACTGGAACGACCAGCCGTTCTGCATCGCGGACTGCAGCGACGTCGGGAACGCGAAGAGTTCGACGTTGACCGGCGTCGACTGGGTGACCACCCCGCCGCCGAAGTTCACCGGCATGTTGTAGGTGGCGAACAGGTAGTCGATGCCCCCGCTGTAGCCGCCGATGCCGATGTTGTGCGGGAAGCCGGCCTGCAGCAGACCGAAAAGCCCCCCGACGTTCTGATACGGAATCACCAGCCCGGTGGAGCCGGTGTCGACCAGCAGCGGGGTGACGCCGCCGCTGCCGACGGAGGCGTTCACGATGGCCTCGGTGCCGTACTGGGTGATCGGCACGGTCGCGGTCGAACCGCCGCCGGTGACCGCCCCGCCGAGCGTGCCCGTGGCGGCCGCGGCGCCGATGCCGGTGATGCTGCCGGTGCCGATCAGCGGGCGCCCGAACAGGATGTTGGTGGGGGCGTTGATCAGGCCGGTCGCCACCTGCTGCAGCGTGCCGAGAGGGCTGCCGAACACGCCCTCGACGGTCTGCAGGACGCTCGCGGCCGGGGTGGCGCCGACCGCGGCGGACGCCGCCTGCTCGACGGCGCCCAGCGGGTTCGCGGCGGCGGCCGACACCTGGCTGCCCAGGCTCGGCAGCGCGGCCGACCAGGGGGTCAGCTGCGCCGCGGCCGCGGCGGCTCCCCCGTGGTAGCCGACCATCGCCGACACGTCGGCGGCCCACATCTCTTCGTACTGCGCTTCGGTCGCGGCGATCGCGGGCGCGTTCTGCCCGAACAGGTTCGACACCACCAACTCCACCAGCTGGTTGCGGTTGGCGGACACCACCATGGGATGCACCGTGGCGGCGACGGCGGACTCGAAGGCGCTGGCGAACGTCTGGGCCTGCGCGGCGGCCGTCTGGGCCTGCGCCGCCGCCGCGGACAACACCCCGGTGTACTGCGAGGCGGTCGACAGCATCGCGGCCGAGGCCGGGCCCTGCCAGGCGCCGGCGGTGAGCCCGGAGGTGATCGACGAGAACGACTGCACCGCGGTGCTCAGCTCGGCGGACAGCCCGTCCCAGGCCGCCGCGGCGGCCAGCATCGGGCCCGAACCCGCGCCCGAGTACAGCAACGACGAAATGACCTCTGGTGGCGACACCAAGAAACTCATCCCCCGAACGTCCTTCCGTCAAGCCAATCTGGCACATCCCCCGAGTACCGCACGTCGCGCCAGGCCGGTGATGGGGCGTGTCTTTGCGCGGTGAGGAAACCTTACGAAACCTCCGGCACGAAAATCTCGGATTTCACCAAATTCACGTCTGGTCGACAGCTTCCGTTATTCGACAAACATGCAGGTGAAGCTCCCTGACCGGCCGCTTGGTCTGCTGTGCCGAGCGTCACACCCGCCGGGCGCGGCACCCGCTTGACCGGCCTGGCGCCGGCGGGCGGCGGGATGCCACCCACGGTCGGCGCCACCGGTGGGGCGGGCCGCGCTCGATTACCGTGGCGGTGGTGACCGATCGTCAAGAGCGCGCGATGTCCTTCGGTGCGATCGCGGAGAACTACGACGCGCTGCGGCCCCAGCCGCCGGCGGCGGCGGTCGACTGGCTGGTGCCGCCGGGCTGCGACCTCGCCGTCGACGTGGGCGCGGGCACCGGGCTGTTCACCCGCACGTTGACGGCCAGGGCCGCGCGGGTGGTCGCCGTGGAACCCGACGCGCGCATGCGCGCGGTGCTCGAGGCGCGCAGCCCCGGGGTCCGTGTGGTCGAGGGCCGCGGCGAGTCGATCCCGCTGCCCGACGCCGGCGCCGACGCCGTCTTCGTCTCGTCGGCCTGGCACTGGATGGACCCCGAACGGGCCGTGCCCGAGATCGGCCGGGTGCTGCGCGACGGCGGGCGCTTCGGTCTGGTCTGGACGAGTCGCGATCGTGACGTGGATTGGGTACGTGACCTCGACCGGTTGCCCGGCGGCGACGCGTCCGACCGCCGACTGGCCGACCGGTTCCGGACCCGTCAAAACGTCGTCCTGCCGGAGCCGCAGATCTTCGACAACGTCGCCCGCGAGACGTTCCCCTTCGTGCTGCCCATGCCGGCCGAGGACGTCATCGCGATGCTGGGCACCTACAGCCGGGCCATCGTCGCGTCGCCGGACGACCGCGCGCGGGCGCTCGACGAGGCGCGCGCCGCCCTGGCCGCCCGGTTCCCCGGCGCCGACCAGATCGACGTCCCGATGCGCTCCTGGTGCTGGCGCGCCGATCGGCTGGCCCGCTAGCGTCCGCGCGGCGTCAAACCAGGACCCGCGTCGGCATCACCTTGAGCGTCACTCCGTAGCGCGGCCCCGCGGCGTAACCGCCCCGGCCGGCCGAGGCCGCCGCCGGCATGCCGGTCGCCAGCGTCGTCGACTGAGCCGGTTCCTCGGCGCCGGTCGACCAGTTCGAGCCCTCCAGCACCGTGGTCCCGGTCTCACCCGCCGTGGCCGCCGACCAGGCCGTGGGCACCGACAGCTTGCCCACCACCGGCGCCGACCCCATCCCCGCGAGCACCGGCGCACCCGCGGGGGCCGCCGCGGGCGCGGCGGTTCCCGCCAGGACCCCCCCGCCCAGGGCCCCCACACCACCGGCCGCCTGGCCGGCCGCCGCGCTGTTCTGCATCAGCGCCCCGGCCGAGATGGCGGCGAACATGTTCCAGGCGCCGGTGTCGAAGATGCCCTCCCCGAGGTTGGTGAAGACGCTGTCGCTGAACAGGTTGGCCAGCGGCAACGCCTGGGCCGGGGTCGCCGCGGCCAGCGGCGAGGCGAGCGACTGCATGGCCGCCGGCAGCGCGGCCACCAGGCTCGCGAGGCCCGTCGGCGTCGTCGCGGTGGCGGTGGTGGACTGCGCGACGGACGCGGCCTGCCCGCCCGGGTTCGCCGTCGGCGCCGGTGCGCTCAGCGGGCCCAACTTGCCCGCTGCCGCCGACGACCCGGCGTAGCCGTACATGGCCGCGGTGTCCTGGGCCCACATCTCGGCGTACTGCGCCTCGGTGGCCATGATCGCCGGGGTGTTCTGGCCCAGCAGGTTGGTCGCGACCAGCGCAGCGAGCTGGGCCCGGTTGGTCGCGATCAGCGGCGGGGGCACCGTCATCGCGAAGGCGGCCTGGTAGGCGGCCGCCGACGCCGTCGCCTGAGTCGCCGCGTCCTGGAGCAGCGCGGCCGTGGCATGCATCCACGCCACGTACGGTTCGGCCGCCGCGGCCATCGCCGCCGAGGACGGCCCCACCCACTCGTCCCCCGTCAGCTGGCAGACCACCGCCTGGCTCGACGTGGCCGCGCCGCTCAGCTCGGCGGCCAGGTTGTTCCAGGCCGCCGCGGCGGCCATCATCGGTTCGGACCCGGGTCCGGTGTAGATGCGCGCGGAGTTGACCTCCGGGGGCAACGCTCCGAAATCGAACATTTTCTCTTGCCTCTTCCTTCGTTGGAATTGCTTGCGGGAGCGGATTATTGGTGTTCTAGACGACCGTGGGCCGGGGCATGACGGTCGGTTTGGCGCCGTAGCGCGGGGCGCCGAACCCCGACCCGCCGCGACCGGCGGCCGCCGCCGACGGCAGGCCGGCCGGGACGGTCGTCGACGACGGCTGGGTGGCGGCGTTCGTCCAGTGCGCTCCCGTCAACGTCACCGGTGCGGGCCCAGCCGTCGCGCCGCCCGCGGCCCAGCTCGGTGGCGCCGACATGCCACCGATCGACGGCGCCGCGCCGGAGGTGGCCGAGACGACCGCCGTACCGGGGGTCGCGGCACCCGCCGGTGTCACGGCGTCGGCGGCGATTGCGGGGCCGGCGGCGCTCACGATGCCAACGCCGGGCGGCACGGCGGAAGGGGTGGTGGTCAGGCCCGGCCCCAGCGAGAACAGGTCCGACGCGGCGGCCGGGAAGTTCTGCGCGAACCCGATCGGCGTGCCGATGATCGAGTCCGACGACGCCAGGTCGCTGAGCAGCGACTGCGCCGGCGTCGAGGCGGTGGTCACCTGGTTGGCCGCCTCGGTCTCGCCGTAGGAACCGGCGTTGGCTTGCAAGGTGCTGACCAGTTGCCGGTGGATGGCCGCGGCCTGCGCGCTGACATGCTGATACCAGCTGCCGTAGGTGGAGAACAGCCCGGCCTGCAAGGCCGAGACCTCGTCGGCGGCCGCGGGGGCGACGCCGGTGGTGGGCATCGCCGCGGCCGCGTTCTCGTCCGCCATGGCGGCGCCGATCGTCTGCAGCCGGGCGGCCGCGCCCGTCAACGCCTCGACCCGCGTGGTCACAAATGACATTGCCTTCCTCCTCACGAAAAACGCCGACCCCTGGGGGCCGGCGACGGTGGTCGTGCAGTGCGGTAGGACTCAGGACTGACCCCGATCCCCGGACAGGAGTTACCCGCCCATGCAAGTTTGACCCCTGATGAACGCCGTGACCATCAAAAACATGCGGAGCCGGCGGGTGGCGCGGCGAGCCGAGTCAAAAGTGCTGCGCGACAAAGCACTTCAGCTGAGCCGCGCAGATCAGTTGAGCGACAACGAATTACTACGCGTTGTAGAAGGTGAGCGTGTCGGCGCCGTAGTTGAGGTAGGCGGGGTGCTCGAGGAAGGGCAGGGCGCCGGTGTTCATCGCGTACGGCGAGGGCGTCGGGAAATAGGTCGTGTCGTAGTTGTAGCTGTACAGCAGCGCCCCGTTGGGCGCGAACACGCTGATGGGCGTGCCCGGCAGCGCACTGATGGGGATGGTGCCCTCGACGCCGCCGGAGTCGACGACCGCGTTGACGGAGTACTCCGGCACACCCAGCAGCGAGTCCAGCCCCGAGCTGAGTTCCAGCGTGGTCACGGGCGCCCCGTTGAGCGTGGCGATCGGGGTCAGGGTGGTCGGCGCCGGGCCGAACGTCAGCGTGCCCGCGGCCTCGTTGATCAGCAGGCCCTGGTTGTAGGGCGCGGGCAGGGCCTGGGTCACGATGCTGGGACCGGGTCCGCCCGCATTGGGGCCCACGCCCATGACGCCGACCACGCCGTCGGGGGCGAAGTAGTTCTGGAACGAGAAGCCGTTGGCCATCAGCGATTGCAGGGAGTTCGGCCAGGCGAACAGCTCCACGTCGACGGCCGTGGGCGAGGTGACCAGCCCGCCGCCGAAGTTCACCGGCATGTTCATGGTCATGTAGAGGTAGTTCACTCCCCCGCTGTAACCGCCGACGCCGAAGCCGGTGGGCAGCGAGAGGCTCTGTAAACCGATGTCCTGCAACGGAATAACCAGCCCCGTCGAACCGGTGTCCACGAGGACGGGCACGTTGGGGCCGCCGTTGACCGACACGCCGATCACCGGTTCGGTCGTGTGCACCATGGTCAACGGGACGGTCGCGCTCTGGCCGTTGACCACCGTGGCGTTGGTGCCGGCGTTCGTGGTCGCGGCGGCATTGCCGATCAGCGGACGCCCCAGCAGCAGCTGGCTTGGCCCGTTGACGACGTTGATCACGGCCTGCTGGGCCTGGCCGACGTAGCCGTTGACGGCCTGCTCGGCGCCGCTGATCACGCCCCCGAGCGGGCCGGCGCCGACCGTCGCGTCGAGCGCGTTCACCACCGGGCCCGCCGGGGTGCCCGCGACGACCGCCGAGGCCTGGGCCGGCAGGCCCTGGATGGCCGCCGACCAGGTGGACAGCTGGGCCGCGGCGGCCGAGACACCGCCGTGGTAGCCGACCATCGCGGACACGTCCTGCGCCCACATCTGCTCGTATTGGGCCTCGGTGGCCGCAATGGCGGGCGCGTTCAGCCCGAACAGATTCGAGACCACCAGCTGCACGAGCTCGTTGCGGTTGGCGGACACCAACGCCGGGTGCACCGCGGCGGCCAGGGCCGCCTCGAACTCGCCCGCGATCACCCGCGCCGAGCCGGCGGCCGACTGGGCCTGCGTCGCCGCCGAACTCAACATGCCGGTGTAGCGCGCCGCCGTCGCCAGCATCGCCGTCGACGCCGGACCCTGCCAGACCCCGCCCGCCATCCCGGAGGTGATCGCCGAGAACGACTGTGCCGCGGACCCGAGCTCCGCGGCCAGGCTCTCCCAGGCCGCGGACGCGGCCAGCATCGGTTCCGGGCCCGCGCCCGCGTGCAACAACGACGAAATGATTTCCGGTGGTGACACCAAGAAGCTCATCCCGAGACCTCCCCACTAGGCCGAGACAATTCGCACCGGGGAGTGGCTTACGTCACAATCCCGGTGGGCAAACTGTAAATAACGACGGCGTAGAAAACGTCGATTTTCACCAAACGGCTTGTAGCAACGCGGTTCTGTGATCTCCGACGGCCACCGGCGGCCCTTTATGCGGCCATGTGACAGGATCTGCCAATGATTTCACGCGGCCTTGTTCGCATCCTCGGCATTCCGGTCGTGACGGCGGCGGCGGCGCTGGCCGCACCGCTCGCCCCGCCCGCCGCCTCCGCCGATCCGTGCGCCGACGTCGGGGTCGTCTTCGCTCGCGGCACCCACCAGGGGCCCGGACTCGCCGACGTCGGCCAGGCCTTCGTCGACTCACTCACCTCGCAGCTCGGCGGCCGGACAGTCGACGTCTACGCGGTGAACTATCCGGCGAACGACGACTACCACAACAGCGCCACCGCCGGCGGCAACGACGCCGCCACCCACATCCAGGACACGGTGGCCAACTGCCCCAACACCCGCATGGTGCTCGGCGGCTACTCGCAGGGCGCGACCGTGATCGACCTGGCCACCAACCAGATGCCGCCCTCGATCGCCGACCACGTCGCGGCGGTCACCCTGTTCGGCGAGCCGACCAGCGGGTTCTCCGACATGCTGTGGGGCGGCCAGCCGCTGCCCACGATCAACCCCGCCTACGGCGCCAAGACGCTCAGCCTGTGCGCGCAGGACGACCCGATCTGCTCCCCCGGCGGCAACATCATGGCGCACGTCTCCTACATCCAGTCCGGCATGACCAACCAGGCCGCGACGTTCGCCGTCGACAAACTCAACCTGGCACAGCCCCGCGCCAGCGCGTAGGCCGGCTAGTCAGGTCGGGGCCGTGAAATCCCTGCCGGCGCTCGGCCGCGACACCGTCGCGGTCCGGATCGGCATCGCCCTGGTGCTCGGCGTCGCCGTCGCCTTCGTCGTGGGCCGCACGGTCGGCTGGCGGTTCGCGCTCGTCGGCTGGATCGTCAGCGCCGCGGTGTACGTGGTGTGGACGCGGCTGATCATCGGCGGCATGGACGCCGAGACGACCTGCCGGTACGTCACCCGGGAGGACCCCACCCGCTGGGTCGCCGACGTCGTCATCCTGTCGGCCAGCGTCGCGAGCCTGGGCGGGGTCGGCTACGTCGTCGCGGCCGGGTCGCGCACCGGCGCCGAGGCCGTCGCAGCCGCCGTCGTCGGCGTCCTGGCCGTCGCGGGCTCGTGGTTCTCCGTGCACACGCTCTACACCGTGCACTACGCGCGGCTGTACTACACCGGCCAACCCGGCGGCATCAACTTCCACGACGCCGAGCCGCCACGCTTCCGCGACTTCGCCTACGTCGCGTTCACCGTGGGCATGACGTTCCAGGTGTCGGACACCGAGATCGGCCTGAGCTCGATCCGGGCGACGGTGCTGCGCCACGCGCTGCTGTCCTACCTGCTGGGCGCCGTCGTCCTGGCGGTCACCATCAACCTGGTGGCGGGGCTGGGCTCGAAGCTCTGAGGCGCGTCCGGATGACTACGCTGGCGGTCATGGCCACCGAGTCCACGATGCTCGCCCTCGGAACGCCCGCGCCGTCGTTCAGGCTGCCCGAGCCCGCTACCGGCGCCGAGGTCGGCCTCGACGATCTGACCGGCCCCGCGCTGGTCGTGACGTTCATCTGCAACCACTGCCCCTACGTCAAGCACGTCGCCGAGGGGCTGGCCGCGTTGGGCCGCGACCTCGCCGACCGCGGCGTCGCCATGGTCGGCATCTCGAGCAACGACGTCGCCACCTACCCGCAGGACGGGCCCGAGCAGATGGCCGCCGAGGCGCGACGGTACGGCTGGACATTCCCCTACCTGTACGACGAGACGCAGGACGTCGCCCGCGCCTTCTCGGCGGCGTGCACGCCCGACACCTTCGTGTTCGACGGGCAACGCCGGCTGGTCTATCGCGGCCAGCTCGACGGTTCCCGGCCGGGCAACGGCCTGCCGGTGACGGCGGCCGACGTCCGCGCGGCGGTCGACGCCGTGCTCGCCGGCCGGCCGGTCGACCCCGACCAGCGGCCCTCGATCGGCTGCGGCATCAAGTGGCGCTGAGCCCGGCGTTGCGAAACCTGGCTCGCATCAACCCCACTGGGAGCGGCCGTGACGCTGCCCACACGCACCGCGCCGGGGCATCGGCTACGGTCGACGTCATGTCCAAAACTTCCGGAAACGACCTCATCGACGACGTCAGCCCAGGCGACATCATCGCCGTCGACCGCGGCTCCGGTGAGCGCCCCTACAAGGTGGTTTTCAAGGACTGCAACGACGGCACCTTCCAGATCACGCTGGAGGGCGACGAGGGCGAGACGTTCCAGGTCGACCTGGAGGCCGGCACGACGGTCAAGAGGTCGCTCGAGGCCAAGTGGGAATCCGCGCAGAGCCCGACGCCCAACGCCGAGGGCTGACGGCGCACGTAGCCACACAATGCTGACCCGTGACGCCACGTCACGGCGCTGTTAAACACAGATAAAAAGAGCGCTTCGAGGGTTTCGCACAACCGCGCGTGTGGGAACCACTTGTCCAGCAACAAGTTCGCTCGACTCGGAGAGACTCCCATGGCCAAGCCCCGTACCCACCGCGCGGCGCGGCGCAGCACCCCGCACCAGACCGACGAGAGCCCGGCCGGTTCCGCCCGCGCCGAACACATCGCCGTCGCCGGCGGCGCATCGTTGATGCTGGTCATCGGCGTGCTGGCGGGCTGGGCACACCACAGCCTGTCCACCGCGCGGCCCGCGGGCCCCACCGCGGCCACCGCGGAAAGCAGCATCAGCGCACCAGCGCGGGCGCAATTGCGGGCCTGGCTCCCGCACGCCCAGCCCGCGATCGACGCGCTGATCAGCGCCCGCCACGACATCGCCTCCGCGGCGGCCAGCAACGACGTCGCCAGGACGGGGGCCACCTGCCAGGGCGCCTCGGGCGCCGTTGCCGGCCTGGTGGGGTCGCTGCCCAGCCCCGACACGGCGCTCAACACCGCCCTGCAGCGGGCCGTCGACAACTACCGCCTGGGGTTGCACAACTGCATCGAGGGCGCTGCGCGCCAGGACAGCGACGATTTCGCGCAGGCGGCGACCTACCTGGGCCAGGCAAACGACGAAATTCAGGCGGCGGTCAATCTGCTCGAATGCGACCTGCCCGACTTCACGCCCCGCGGGCAGGCGGTCCTGACCGTCTAACCCGCCCGCAGGAACCAGTCCAGCCCGCGCTTCGCCCGGTCGGAGGGCACCACGTGCCCGTCGTAAAACTCTTCGTACTCAACGTGATAGCCGAATTGCTCCAGGCGGGGCCGCAGCCGCCGGCTGGTGAACTCGATCGGCAGGACCCGGTCCTCGACGCCGTGGGTGAGATAGATGGCCGGCCGCCCCGTTTTGTGGCTGGGCGCGGAGAACCCCGGCGAGAAGGCGATCACGTGGGTGAACAGGTCGCCGTTGGTCAGACCGACCGACAGCGCGTAGGACGCGCCGTCGGAGAAGCCGCCGATGCCGACGAATTCGGGGTCGACGGCGAAACGGGCGAACACGTAGGCCAGACCCCGGTCGATCGACGCCACGTCGGGCCCGAACGAGCCGAAGACCACCTTCCACGTGATCCCCACGCTGGCGGGCGCCAGCAACAGCACCCCACTCTCGTCGGCGAACCGCAGCAACGGGTCGATTCCCCCGCGGGCGTCACCGCCGGCCCCGTGCAACAGCACGACCAACGGGGCCGCCACGTCGGCCCGGTACCCCGCCGGCACGTAGAGCAAGCCGTCGTCGCCGCGGCCCAGATCGAGCCGGTGCAGACCGGGCGGTTCGGGCGGCATTGTCGGCGTGCTGACCCGCGCCGCCAGCCGCCCCCCGACCGGTGCGACGCTTCCCGGTGCGGCGCTTTCGCGCAGCGCAGCATACTGATTGATTGAATTCATAGTCCCCTCCCCGGTCCGTTATACCTCGGAATTTCGTTCTCATCCAACGTAAAACGCCGACCTTGATGCATCGTCGTTTGCCGGCTGCTCGGCGCGGACACCAGCAAATCCGACCGCCGCGCCCGCGCTCACCGGTTACACCCGCGCGCAAGCGGGCATAGCTGAATGCATGACAGATAATGCGGCGCAGGCGCCGCGGGAAAACGCGGAGAAGGACCAGTCTGAGTGGGTGACCGGCGACGAGCCGATGACCGGCCCGCAGCGCAGCTACCTCCGCACGCTGGGGCAGGAAGCCGGCGAGCAGATCCCCGACAACCTCACCAAGGCCGCGGCGTCCAGCCTCATCGACGAGCTGCAGCAGCGCACCGGCCGGGGCGGCGGCTCGTGACGGTGCACGCCGAGGAGCTCGACACAGCTTTCCGCAACCTGGGCGCCTGAGGGCGCCTCATCGGATGAAAATCCGATAGCGCCTGTGGCGGATGCCGGACGCGCAGTAGTCTCTGCGCGCGGGGGTCACGTAGCCGACAGGCGAAGGGTCCGGGTATGCGGTTGACGATCGATCTCAACAGGTGCCAAGGCTATGCCCAGTGCGTTCCGCTGGCGCCGGAGGTGTTGCGGCTGGTCGGCGAGGAGGCCCTGGCCTACGACCCGAATCCCGACGACTCCCAGCGCCGGCGCGTGCTGCGTGCGGCGGCGTCTTGTCCCGTGCAGGCGATCGTCGTGGAAGTGGACCCGCCGGCGGACCGCGACACGCCGTGAGCACGGTCCCGCTGATCGGCCAGCTGGTCGATGCCTTCAAAGCCGAGGGCCGCATCGTCATCGTCGGCGCGTCGCTGGCCGGGTTACGTGCGGCAGAGGCATTGCGCGAGAGAGGATTTCGCGGCCGACTCACCATCGTCGGGGACGAGCCGCACGAACCGTACGACCGGCCGCCGCTGTCCAAGCAGGTCCTCAAGGGCTGGGTGCCCGCCGACCACACCAAGCTGCCCCGCCTGCGGCCCGTCGACGCCGACTGGCGGCTGGGCGTCGCGGCGACGGGCCTGGACCGGCCCAACCGCCGGGTGCTGCTGGCCGACGGCGAAACGGTGGACTACGACCGGCTGCTCATCGCCACCGGCACCCGGGCGCGCCCGTGGCCCAACCCCGAGGAGGCCGCCCTGCGCGGTGTGTTCACCGTGCGCACGTGCGACGACGCCGCGGCGCTGGCGGCCGCGTTCCGGGAGCGGCCGCGCCGGGTCCTGATCGTCGGCTCGGGATTCGTCGGTTCCGAGATCGCCTCGGTGTGCCGCGATCTGGGGCTCGCCGTCACCGTGGCCGAACGCGGCAGGGCGCCGCTGGTCGGCGCGCTCGGCGGGGTGATCGGCGACATCGCCGCGCGGATGCAGATCGACGCCGGCGTCGACCTGCGCACCGGCGTGGCGGTCGAGGGCCTCGACGGCACCCGCGACGGACGCGTTCGCGCGGCCCGGCTCTCCGACGGCACCGTCCTCGATGTCGACGTCGTGGTCGCCTCGCTCGGCTCGATCCGCAACGTCGAATGGCTCGACGGCGCACAGTTGGCGAGCGGCTTCTGGGGCGTCGCTTGCGACGCCGGCTGCCGCGCATTCGACATCAACGGCGTGGTGACCGACAACATCTTCGTCGCCGGCGACGTCGCCCGCGCCCCGCACGTGCTCTACGAATACCAGTTCATGTCCCAAGAGCATTGGGACAATGCCGTTTTCGGCGCCCAGGTGGCCGCCAACAACATGATCAGCCTGGAACTGGGCCGACGGCCGCACCTGCCCCTGCCGTCGTTCTGGTCCGGCCAGTTCGGCGTCAACATCAAAAGCGTCGGGGTCTGCTCGTTCGGTGACGAGATCGTCTTCACCCAGGGTTCGGTGGAGCAGCGGCGCTTCGCGGCGGCCTACGGCCACCGCGGGCGCACCGTCGGTGCGGTGACCTTCGACCACGGCAAGTGGCTGCCCTACTACGCCTCGCTGATCGAACGGTCGGCGCCCTTCCCGCCGCCCCCGCCCGGCTACGACCGCCCCGCCATCTTCGAGCCCATGCCGGCCCGCTTCCCCGACCCGCGGGAACCGACCGCCCTGCCCGACGTGGTGCTGACCGGACACGACCCCACCTCGCGCGGCGCCGAATTCCGGCCGGCCCGAAGCCGTTGACCCGAGGAGACGAGCATGGACGCCGAAACCGCCTGGGCCGAGGCCATGAAGTTCGAAAACCGCCCGAACCCCTACCCCTACTTCAAGGAGCTGCGCAAAACGCCGGTGGCCAGGGTGGCCGACAAGACCTACGCCGTCACCGGGTATCCCGAGTTGCTCGCACTGGCCCACGACCCGCGAATCAGCTCCGACATCGGCCGCAGCCCAGCGAATTTCGGGGTCGACAAGCCCGAACCCGAGCCGGGCAGCGAGCACATGCAGTCCTACGGCCGCGAGCGCAGCATCATCGTCTCCGATCCGCCCGACCACGACAGGGCCCGCCGCCAGGTGATGCGCCACTTCGGCCCGCCGCACTCGCCCGGCGTGATACCAGCCATGGAGCCCCTCGTGGTGCGGCTGGCCGACGACCTGCTGGACAACGCCCGCGGGGGTTCGCGGCTGGATGTGGTGGCGGACTTCGCCTACCCGATTCCCGTCGCGGTGATCTGCAAGATCCTCGGCGTGCCCGCCGCCGACGAGCCGACCTTCCACGCCTGGATCTTCGACTTCATGATGGGCCTCGACCTGGGCCCGCAGGGCGCCACCGACGAGGGCCGCGCCCTGGCCGAGAAAGGCCGTGCGGGCAGCGCCGCGCTGCTCGCCTACCTGGGCGACCTGTTGGACGGGTACGTGCGGACCCCCGGCGAGGGGCTGCTGTCCAAGCTGGTGCACGACGACGGACCCGACGGCCCGATGTCGGTGCGGGAGGCGACGTCCAACGCCATGCTGCTGCTGGTCGCCGGGCACGACTCGACGGTCAATACGATCGCCAACTGCGTGATGACGCTGCTGCGCAATCCGGGCTGCTGGGATTTGATGAGAGAGCGCCCGGAGTTGCTCCCGCGTGCCATCGAAGAGGTCCAGCGGCTGCAGTCGGCGGTGCAGTTCTTCCCCAGCCGCAGCGCCACCGCCGACATCGAGATCGGCGGGACGGTGATTCCCGCGGGGTCGGCGGTGTATCTCGTCTACGCCGCGGCCAACCGCGATCCGCGGCGGTTCGACGACCCGGACCGGTTCGATCCGCTACGCGAGGACAACCAGCATTTCGGTTGGGGCAGCGGCATTCACACCTGCATGGGTGGTCCGCTGGCGCGCCTCGAGGTGAATCTGGCGCTGGAGGCGTTTCTGCGGCGGGTCGAATCGCCGAAGCTGGTGGTCGACCCGCCGCCGTATCGGCACAGTCAGATCTTCCGCGGGCCGCGACAGCTCTGGGTGGACTTCGCCGCGGTCGTCTGAGCGGGACCGCCCCGTCAGCCGTGCACGGTGACGAGGTCACCGAGGCCGATCACGCCCTCGGCCACCACCGCGAGGTACACACCCGCACACGGCTGTGGACCGTGACCTCCGGTGTCGCACCGGTTTTCGGCGGCCGGCTTGCGCAGCGCCTGTGGCGCCCGCGGCAGCGGTCCGTGCTCGAGCGTGGGCACCACGCACCGCGAGGTGGCCGTCAGCACCCGCATCCGAGTCGGCCCCACCGTGACTTCCCCACCGGCCCAATCGTTCTCGCCGTACGGCGGATAACCCGCCGGAGTCGCGATCACCAGATTCGGCCGGTAGCGCAGCGCCTCGACGCCGATGTGTTCCAGGGTGGCCGTGGTGATCGCGTGCAGCGGAGCTTCGTCGGTGAACGAGTCGCCCGGTGTGCTCGCGGCAATCTCGAGGATGCGCCCGTCGACGTCGGCGTCGAGCCCGAACTCGAGCAGCCCCTCGGGGTCCGGGCGCACCAGCGTCGCGCCTTGGGCACGCTGACTGACCAGCCGCACGGTGCGGCCCGTCAGCCGCGAGAGCCGTTCGTCGACGTCGGGATCGTCGGCGGCGACGTTCGTCCCGTCGGGCAGCGCGATGCGCACCCGCCCGGGGCCCCCGCCGGCGGTGCACTTCAGCAGCCCACGCCACAGTCGCGCGTTCTTGGCGCTGGCCACATGCCCGGTCAGGGCGTCGAGCAGCGCCAGCCGACGGTCGCCCTCGGCGCCGTGTTCGTCGACGAAGAGGCTCTCCACGCTTTCGCCGAGCATCGACTTGACCGGGTAGCGAAACAGGCCGTCGACCCGCATTCCCACCGGGGCATGACCTTTCACCGGCTTAGGCTCCACGGCAAACAGTATGAGCTCAGCGCCGGGCGGCGAACCCGGGAGTCACCGTAGCCGGTGGCGAATCAGTCCGGGCAGTAGGTTGATTCCGCGGCGCTGACCATGCCGGTGACGTCGGCGAAGGAGTATCCCTTCGAGCTCAGCGACGAGTGGATGTCGGAGGCGATCGCATCGGGCGTCTTGCCGGCATTGCGGTCCGCGCAGATCTGGTGCCCGATCGAGATCATGTCGGCGTCGGCCCCGGAGGACCAGGTGAAGCCGAGGCCGTGCAGCTTTCCGAGGTAGGTGTCATCCGTGCTGTCGGCCATCGCGATCGCCGTGCCAGAGGTCAAGGCCGCGCCAACCATCACGGGGACGGTCATTCTGGCGAGCCAGCGAGGTGCAATCATTCCGGGCCCTTCTTATCGGCGTTCAAGGGCCCTCAGTATATGGGCGTGCACCGAAATTGAGTATCGAAATAATGGTTTTCGGCAAACGGCCGGTGAATCACCACACGCTCGCTTATGCCGCGTCGCCGCAAGGCCGGCCGGGTTTGCCCTACGCGGTATCGGTGGCCAGGGCGATGCGCAGCAGCACCCGGGGCTTGCGGCCCATGGCCGCGATCGCTTCGATGGTCGTCACGATCCGGTACTCGATGCCGTACTTGCGCTTGAGTAGCGCTTCGGCCGCGGCCACCTCGGCGGGGTCGGTGATGACCGTGGCGGTTGCCTCGTAAACCGGTTGGCCGGGTTGAACTTTCCCCGTTCGGCCGCACGCCGTGAGTGTCACGCGGGGGTCGCGCCGAACCCGCTTGACCTTCCAGGACTCGGCCGGTGTCCACACCAGCAGCGCGTTGTCGTCGCGCACGACCCACATCGGTGACGCCACCCCGTGGCCGTCGCGCTTGAATGTGGTCAGCGACACGAACTTCTGGTCGCCCAGTTGCGCTGTTGCGTCTCGGCTCATCTCTGCGGTACACCGTCCTCGCCTTGAACCGATTCGACCGCAAAGCGGCCGAATTTCCCATTGCGCTCGCCGTTTGCATTAAATGAAAATAATTGCCGGTGGCATCTGTCGATGTTGGACGCATTCGCTTGTTTCTCGATCAGTGTGGGAGCAGGCGCCGTTTCTGCTCGGTGAATTCCTCTTCCGTGAGGATGCCCGCGTCACGCAGCGACGCCAGCTCGCGGAGTTCGGCCGCGATGCCCGTGATCGGGCCACCCGGCGAAACCTGCGCCGCAGGTTCGGGTGCGGAGTCCTGGATCGGCGGCTGGGCGGGCTTCTGCGTCGGCTGCTGCGCCGTGGCCTTCATCCGCCCCGTCTGACTTCCGCCGCCGCCCCCGGTGCCGGCCATCGCGCGGCCGGCCATGCTGGCCACGGCCATTTCGCCGAACAGGCTTCCGGCGCCGGTCGACGACGCTTCCGCGGCGGCGCCCACGCTGGTGACGGGCAGCGCCAGCGCGGACTGGCGTATCGCCGGGGCCGCCGCGGTCCAGCCCGGCGGCACCGACAGCCCCCCGACCGTCGACGCCTGGCCCAGGCCGGCCGACGCCGTCGTCGCCGTCGACCCGCCCGCCAGGTTGGTGATCACCGGGAACGGCGACGGGGGCACGGGCGCGTCCCCCGGCCAGGCCTGGACCCCCGCCCAGCCGCTGACGATGTCGTCGGTGTGGAAACCGGTCAGCGCGCCGGCGACGTCGAAGGGAAACGCGGCGGTCGAGAACGGCGCGTCGATGCCGAGGCCGGCGACGCTGGCCGGCGCGTCGAGGAAGATCGCGATCAGGTCGCTGATCAGACCCAGCGCGTCCAGCGGGGTGGTCTGGGCGGGCACCGCCGCGGCGGGGCTCGCGAGGTTCGTCAGCGCGTTGGGCACCGCCGCCAGGCCCTGCTGGGCCGACGAGACGATGTTCTGCGCGTTGCCGGCCGAGGTCCCCGCGGCCTGCGTGACCGCCGCCGACTGCTCGCCGCCCTGGCCGGTGGTCCGCGGCGGTGACGCGAACGGCGTCAGCGTCGTCGCCGACGCCGCGGCGGTCGCGTAGCCGTACATCGCCGCGGCGTCCTGCGCCCACATCTCGGCGTACTGCGCCTCGGTTGTCGCGATCGCCGGGGTGTTCTGCCCGAACAGGTTCGTCGCGATCAGGCCCATCAGCAGGGTGCGGTTGGCCGCGATCACCGGCGGCGGCACCGTCTCCGCGAACACCGTCTCGAAGGCGCCGGCGGCCACTCTGGCCTGGTCGGCGGCCTGCTCGGCCTGCGTGGCGGCGGTTCTCGTCCACGCGATGTAGGGAGCGGCCGCGGCCGCCATCGCCGCCGACGACGGCCCCACCCATGGGCCGGCGGTGAGCGCGACGATCTCCGCCTGGTAGGAGTTCGCCGCCGAGTGCAGCGCGCTGGCGAGCCCGTCCCAGGCCGCCGCGGCGGTGAACATCGGGGCGGCCCCGGGCCCCGTGTAGATCCGGGCGGAGTTGACCTCCGGCGGCAACACTGCGTAGTCCATGACGTCCCCTCTCGGTCGGTGCCCCCCGCGCCGACATCTTCGGCAACGGCGCGGTGAACCACCAGCAAACGACCGCTCATCTCTACTACAACACGCGCATACGCTGCACGAGCAGACATGACTCACACCACGCCGACGCGACGGCTGCGACTCACATCCTCTCCCGCTGACCACGGCCGACGGCGTCAAGACATACAGCGGAGTTGCGCGCCACGGGTTACCGGCGGGTTACCCGCGCATTGCGTGATGTCCGCGGCGGTGGAGGCGCGCGTGGGTGCGGGCGGTGACTCTGCTTGGATCGAAAGCGTCACCGCGAGTTAGGGCTGCTGAATGAGATTTGTGCTGGCCGGTTACGGCAGCCGGGGCGATGTCGAACCGTGCGCCGCGGTCGGCCGGGAGTTGTCGCGCCGTGGCCACGCGGTGTCGATGGCGACCTCCCCCGACAAGGTCGATTTCGTCGAGTCGGCGGGGCTCGCCGCGGTGGCCTACGGGCCCGACACCCGGGAGCAGATGAACACTGCCACGAAAGTCGTTCTGCAAGTTCAGAATCCGTTGAGCGCACTGCCCGACGTGGTGGAGCGCGTGAACCGGATGTGGACGGAGAAGAGCGCCACGCTGTCGTCGCTGGCCGGGGAGGCGGACCTGTTGGTCGCCGGCATGAACGAGCAGCGCCTGGCCGCCAATGTCGCCGAGAGTCAAGGCATTCCGCTGGCCGCATTGCACTTCTTCCCGGCGCAGATCTCCGAACTCGGCTGGTTGCAGTCGAACATCACCAAGCAGGCCGAGCACGCCCAGCGCAGCGCCCTGGGGTTGCCGGAGGCGGCGCCGCCCAGGTGCGCGCCGCTGGAGATCCAGGCGTACGAGGAACTCTGCGTCCCGGGGTTGGCGGCGCAATGGGGGGAAAGTGCGGGGCTGCGCCCGTTCGTCGGCGCGGTGACGCTCGGGCTGGCAGCGAACACCGACGACGAGGTGGCGGGGTGGATCGCCGACGGAGCGCCCCCGATCTACTTCGGGTTCGGGAGCACCCCGGTGGTGCCGTTCGCCGACACGGTGGCCATGATCGAGGCCGCTTGCGCCGAGCTGGGCGAACGCGCGCTGATCTGCGCCGGCCCCAACGACTTCGCCGACGTCTCGCACGGCGACGACACGAAGATCGTGGCCATGGTCAACCACACGGCGGTTTTCCCGGCGTGCCGCGCAGTCGTACACCACGGTGGCGCCGGCACCACCGCGGCGGGATTGCGGGCCGGAGTGCCCACCCTGGTCCTGTGGCTCTGGCTCGATCAGCCCGTGTGGGCAGCCGCAGTCGAGCAGCTGGGCGTCGGCTCGGCGCGCCCGTTTGCCGCGACCACCAGGGAATCGCTGGTCGCGGACCTGCGGACCGTACTGGACCCGGCGATCGCGGCCCGGGCACACGAGGTCGCAGCCCACGTGACCCCGCCGGCCAAAAGCGTCGCCGCCGCCGCCGACCTGCTGGAGGAAGCCGCCGGAGCGGGGCGCCCCGACTGACTGCATCACCGCTGAAATTCGTACTGGCGGGCTATGGAAGTCGGGGGGACGTCGAACCCTGCGCCGCGGTCGGTCGGGAACTGCTGCGCCGGGGCCACGACGTGCGCATGGCCGTCCCGCCCGGCATGCTCGGCCTCGTCGAATCGGCGGGCCTGGTGGCCACCGCCTACGGACGGGACACGCGGTCGCTGCACGACGAAGACCTCGCCCTGTTTGCGCATCCGAACCCGATCGGCGTGCTGCCCCAGATCATGGAATATGCCGCGAGCATCTGGTCGGAGAAGACCGCTGCCCTGACTCCGCTGGCGAGCGGCGCGGACCTGCTGTTGGCCGGCGCCGCCGAGCAGGACCTGGTGGCCGATGTCGCCGAGCATCACGGCATACCCGCGGCCGGGCTGCACTTCTTCCCGCCGGGAGCCCTGCCCGTCACGTGGCTGGATCGCCGCATCACCGAGCAGGCCAGGGAGGCGCAACGCCGCGCTCTCGGCCTCCCGCCGTCGGCGCCGGACCACAACATGCTGGAAATCCAGGCCTACGACCAGTTGTGCGTCCCCGGCCTGGCCGCCCAGTGGGGCGACACCGCGCAGCGGCGCCCGTTTGTCGGCGCGCTGACGCTCGAGATGCCCGCGGACGCCGACGACGAGGTGCTGGCATGGATCGACCACGGCACGCCGCCGATATACCTCGGGTTCGGCAGCTGGCCGGTGCCCTCCTTCGCCGACACCGCGGCCATGTTCGGCGCGGTCTGCGCGGAACTCGGCGAACGGGCGTTGATCTGCGCAGGACCGAATGTGCTCGCCGGGGTCTCCCCCGGCGAGCACGTCAAGGTGGTGGCCGCGGTCAACCATTCGGCTGTCCTGCCCGCGTGCCGGGCTGCCGTCCACCACGGGGGCGCGGGCACCACCGCGGCGGGCCTGCGCGCCGGGGTCCCGACGCTGATCCTCTGGCTGCGGCTCGACCAGCCACTCTGGGCGGCCGCGGTCATCCGGCTGGGCGTCGGCGCGGCGCGCCGATTCGTGGACGCCACCCACGAGACGCTGGTCGCCGACCTGCGTTCCATCCTCGAACCCGGAGCCCTCGCCCGCGCCCGCCGGGCCGCCGCCACGATGACCAGCCCCGCCCGGAGCGCCGCCGTCACCGCCGACCTGCTCGAGGCCGCCGCGCGTTCCCGGTGAGCGCCCGGAGCGCAACCGCCACCGGTGGTGCAAAACGGGTCGGGTCGTGTACAAGGTTCTCGTGGAGGACCCCACTTTCGATCCGTCGATGCTGCGCGAGGCGATGATCCGGCGGCTGTATCGCCGATCGGTGGCCGAGGGCCAGGTCGTGGTGCCGGCCGTGCCCGGCCTGATCGACGAGTACGTGCTGCTGTGCAGCAACATCTGCGCCACCCTGGGCGTGTTCCACACCGCCGAGCAGTCGGCTCAGCTCAAGAAGGTGCTGGAAGCCGAACTGGCCAAGGCGTACAAGGCCTCGCCCCGTTCGGACGTCATCATCTCCTACAACGCGCCCTTCGGAACGGGGGTCAACTTCCGCGTCAAAGCCGAATGGCGCACGATCGACGCCGACTACGACCAATGGGTCGCCCTGCGCCCGGCGCCGTTGTTTGGCACCGAACCGGACGCGCGCGTGATGGCGCTGGCCGGCGAAGCGGCGGACCGGTCTGCCTACCGGGTGCTCGACGTCGGTGCCGGCACCGGGCGCAACGCACTGCCCCTGGCCCGGCTCGGGCACCCGGTGGACGCGGTCGAGATGGCCGAGAAGTTCGCCGAGGTGATGCGCACCGACGCCGAGAGCGAGTCGCTGCCCGTGCGCGTGATCGCCAGCGACGTCTTCACCGCCGTCGAGGGCGTCCACGACCACTACCAGCTGATGGTGCTCTCGGAGGTGGTGTCCGACTTCCGGACCCCGCACGAGTTGCGCGGGATGTTCGAACTCGCCGTGGACTGCCTGGCGCCCGGCGGGCGCCTGGTCTTCAACACCTTCCTGGCCCGCCCGGGCTACACGCCCGACGACGCCGCCGTGCAACTCGGGCAGCAGTGCAACACGATGATCTTCACCCGCGAACAGGTGACCGGCGCCGTGGCCGGGCTGCCGCTGGAGCTTGTCTCCGACGACTCGGCCTACGACTACGAGAAAGCTCACCTGCCCGCGACCGCGTGGCCGCCCACCGGCTGGTTCGAAGGCTGGTCCCGCGGGCAGGACGTGTTCGACGTCGAGCGCGACGACTCCCCCGTCGAGCTGCGTTGGCTGGTATACCGCAAGGCGGCGTGACCGGCAAGATGGGGATATGGAACCGAACCGACGGTCATTGCTTTTCGCGGCTCCCCTGCTGCTGGCGGCGGTAGCCGCGGGCGACAAGCCGGGCAGGCCCGGCGGCATCGCCTCGTCGCCGCCACCGGCAAGCGGGCCCGACCCCAACGAGACCTTCGTCTTGCCTTCCGACCGAATCGATTTCGAACCGTGGGGCAACCTCCCGCCGCACAGTGGCGAAATGGCGATGCTCTACGGCGATTTCAACAAGCCCGGGCCCTATCTGGTGATGATGAGGTGGAACCCGGGCTGGTTCAGCGCACCCCACACCTACGCGACCGACCGGATTCAGGTGGTCGTCTCGGGCACTTGGTTCGTCAACAGCGGGCGTGACTTCCAACCCGGGGACGCGGTGCCGGTCGGCGCGGGCGGCTATGTCAAGCGGGCTGCGCGCACCCCGCACTACGACGGCGTCCCGGCCGATCACGCCGACCCGGCCGTCATCGCCGTCTTCGGCGAGGGGCCCGTCGACATGCTGCTGGTGGACCCTGCGCAGCCGTCGTGGCGCCGGGTGTGAGGCGGTTGGGGTCAGCGGTCCGCGGACAGATCCCGGGTGGCCGGCCCTTCGAGCAGCGTGCCGTCGGGTGCGAACCGCGAGCCGTGCAGCGGGCATTCCCACGCCTTGTCGGCGTCGTTCCAGTTCACGATCCCGCCGAGGTGCGGGCAGACCGGTGAGACCCGTTCCTGCGTGCCGTCGACGGTGCACCGCGCCTGCAAGCGCCAGGGCGGACCGCTCACGATGCCCTCGCCTTCGCCAGGGCTGCGCTGCCCGGCGCGTGTCGCCGGGGTGATCCAGCCCTTGGTCAGCTCGAAGCCGACCTCGACGTTGGCCTGCAGGGCCGTCGGCAGGCCGGACAGTTCGTGCGGGCTCCAACTGGCGAACGCGCGGGCCCAGTCCATCCGCCCGCCCAGGATGCGGCTCGACAGCGCCAGCGCCGCCGCGGGCCCGTTGGTCATGCCCCACTTGCTGAACCCCGTTGCCACGAAAATGTGCTCGGTATTCGGCAGGATCGGCCCGACATACGGCAGCGCGTCGATCGGCGTGTAGTCCTGCGCCGACCAGAAATGCGTCTGCGCCGCCCCCGGGTAGTGCTTGCGCGCCCAGGCCGACAGTTCCTCGAGCGCCGCCGACGGGCTTTTCTCGCGCCCGACGGTGTGGCCGGCGCCGCCGACGATCAGCCGCTCGCCGTCGGCGACCGGCGCATAGCGCACCGAACGCGTCGGCGAGTCGGTCGAGATCATCATCGGCCGGCTGATGGCCTCGCCGGGCACCTTGAACGCCAGGCAATAGGACCTGCTCGGCTTGAGGCGGGCGAAGTAGCCGCCGCGGTCCAGGATCGGGATGCCGGTGGCCAGCACCAGCTGATCGGCCTCGAGTTCGATGCTGCGGCGGGCCGCGTCATCGACATGCACGCGCGGCCTCTTGCCGAGCAACGACACCCGCCGCACCCGGGTGTGCTCGACCAGGCGTCCGCCGCGGCGCAGGAGCTCGACCACCAGTGAGTCCAGGAACTCCATCGGGTTGAACTGGGCCTGATCCGGCAGCCGGACGCCGCCGCGGTAGGGAAACGGCACCGGGGCATGCTCGTCCCACACGACGGGCAGGCCGACCTCTTGGCACGCCTTGAGCTCGGCGCGCGCGGACGCGATGCCCTCGGTGGACTGGGCGTAGGTGTAGGCGTCCTCGCGCTGCACCGACACGCCGGTTGCCGCGCAGTGGTTGATCACCCAGTCCTGGCCCTCGCGGTTGCCGTCGACGTACGCGCGTGCGAGTCCCTTGCCGTGCTTGGACAGGATCTTCGACAGGTGGGTGCCCTGCAGCAGGCTGATCTTGGCGGTGGTGTTCCCGGTCGCGCAGGCGCCGACCGTGCGCGCCTCGAGCACCAGCACGTCCTTGCCGGCGCGGGCCAGCAGCACCGCGGTCATCAACCCGGTGATCCCGGCGCCGACGACGATCACGTCGGCGCGGCGCGGCCCATCGTCGAGGCGGCCCGCAGCCCACGGTTGCTCGCTTCGATCGGACAGCCATAGAGAAGTCACGGCTGTGCTGATACCCGGCGCCGCCATGCGGAAACGCGGCACCGCTCAGGTGCGCTCGAACCGGGCTGTCGCCGCTTGGGCCCTTCTCAATGACTCGGCCGCGTCGCGGGCGGCCCGCTGCGCCCGCCGGCATTCCGACTCCGCCTTGTCCAGGTCGCGCTCGGCGCCGCGCAGACCGGCGAGCGCTTCGGCGCGGCGCTGCCCGGCGGCGTCGCGTGCCTGCTTCCGCTGGGACAGCACCTCGTCGGCGCCGGCTTTGGCACGCTCGGCATCAGCCTGCGCGCGCCGGGCCGCGTCCAGTCGCTCCCGCCGCCTGGACTCCGCGTCGGGTTGCGGTGGCGGTGCGGGCGCCGTCTTCCTCGTCTTGCTCGTCTTGTCGGGTTTCTCGGGAGTCTTGGGGCGGGCCGGGCCCGAGGCCGGCGCCGCGTCGCCGAATGCGCCGAAACCCGACCACCGCTCGGGCCGGTCCAGCCGGCCGAGCCGCGCCCTGACCTCGGGGTCGGCGATCGCGGCCTGCAGCGTGCCGGTCACGTCGTCGCGCACCGCCGCCGAGGGGGCGCGCACGTCGGCGGCGTCGAGCGCCACCTGAGCGAGCCGGGCGATCAGCCGGTGCTGCTCACCGGACAGATCCCGAATCTCGGCGCCGTCCATCGCCGCATGCGCGGACCGCAACCGATCGCCCAAGTCCGCAAGCCGCCGGGCCACGTCCTTGTTCTCCAGCACCAACCGGTTGACCACCCACGCCGCCGTGGTGGGTTTGCGGGCCGATGAAATCCGCCTCGCGGCGTCGGTGTCGCCACGCTTCTTGGCGGCTGCCGTCAATCTGGTGCGTTCTGCGGTAAAGTCCTGGGGCCGCGCCAGATACAGACTGTCGAGTTCGTCGTCGGCCACCAGGCCATGATCCCTCGCCATCGGCGGCGTCCAGCGGTTTCGGGATTCACGCCTTTGGGCAAGCGAACACAACGTCGTCGTCGATGCGGACGCACTTTCGAAGCCGTAATACAGCGAAGGACTTGGCAGCTTGATGATGTCCATGAACAGCGAACAGCTGGTACGCCGGATCCTCGGCATCAGCTGGCCGCGCCGGTTCATGCTCGCCGTGTTCGTTTTCGTCGGCGTGGTGGCGGCGGTGCAGCTCACATGGCTGCCGGGGGGCTGTGCGGGCGGGGAGTGCGCGCGGCACAGCCCCCTGTCGCAGCTGTCGAAGAGCTCGGATGCCGCCGCCACCCAACCGGCCAAGGTGACGATCACGCCCGGCGACAACGCGCAGGACGTCGACCCCGTCGGGCACGTGCTGGTCAAGGCCGACACGGGGACGCTGACCGAGGTGAACATGGTCAACGAGGCGGGCAGGTCGATCGACGGCGTGATGACGCCCGACAACACGGTGTGGAAGCCGACCGTCGCCCTGGGCTACGGCCGCACCTACACGCTGACGGTGATCAGCCGTGGACCCGGCGGCGTCACGTCGACTCGGGTGTCGTCGTTTTCCACCCTGCGGCCGTCCAACCAGACCAAGGTCTACTTCACCACCACCGCCGACGCGTCGCTGCGCGACGGCGGCACCTACGGCGTCGGGACCGTCATCGTGGCCCACTTCGACGAGAAGATCACCGACCGGGCCGCCGCCGAGCGGCACCTGACGGTGACCACCAACCCCAAGGTGCAGGGCTCGTGGAACTGGGTCGACGACCAGCACGCCCACTGGCGGCCGGAGCACTACTACCAGCCGGGCACGACGGTGACCGCCGACGCCAAGATCTACGGAATCGGGCTGGGTGACGGCCTGTTCGGGCAGGATGACACCTCGGTGTCCTTCCGGATCGGCGACTCGCACGTGTCCATCGCCGACGACACCACCCATCAGGTCGAGGTGTACGAGAACGGGAACCTCGTCCGCACGATGCCGACGTCGATGGGGATGGGGGGCACCGAGGACGTGGGCGGCAAGACCATATATCTGTGGACGCCGCCGGGCATCTACACCGTGCTGGACAAGGGCAACCCCGTCATCATGGACTCGTCGACCTTCGGGCTGCCCAAGAACTCCCGCCTGGGCTACCGCGAGACCATCAACTACGCGACCAAGATCAGCATCGACGGCATCTATCTGCACGAGCTCGACGCGACGGTGTGGGCTCAGGGCCACCGCGACACCTCCCACGGCTGCCTGAACCTCAACGCCGACAATGCGAAATGGTTCTACGGATTCTCGGTGCCCGGCGACGTGGTCGAGGTCCGCAACACCGGCGGCCCCCCGCTGACCCTCGCGCAGAACGGCGACTGGTCGGTCAGTTGGGATGAGTGGCTCAAGGGCAGCGCCCTCAAGCCCACCTGAGTCGGGGAGGCGTTTGCTGCGCTCCCCCGCCGAGCGCCACGAGCCCGCCACGCGAATGTGTGCTCCAGTTCACAAAAGAGTCTTGACTGGTTCCAGATAACTAGGACATATTGGTCCGGTGTCCTCAACGGCCGAGTACGCGGAGCAGCTGCGGATGGCCGATCTCCGGGTGACCCGCCCCAGGCTGGCCGTGTTGGAGGCGGTGGGCACCCATCCGCACGCCGACACCGAAACCATCTTCTCGGCGGTGCGGGTCGGCCTTCCCGAGGTATCCCGGCAGGCCGTGTACGACGTGCTCAACGCGTTGACCGCGGTGGGTCTGGTTCGCCGGATCCAGCCGTCGGGATCGGTTGCCCGCTACGAGTCGCGAGTCGGCGACAACCACCATCATGTCGTTTGCCGTTCCTGCGGCGTCATCGCCGACATCGACTGCGCCGTCGGCGAAGCGCCATGCCTCACCCCGTCCGACGACAACAACGTTCTGGATGGCTTCGTCCTCGACGAGGCCGAGGTCATCTACTGGGGTCTGTGCCCCGACTGTTCGACAGCTGGTTCTACATCGCAGCCCGATTTCAACCCATCACCCTGAGAGGAACGTTGTGAGCGAGAGCGAAAACCCGACCATCGCCGCCCCCAAGCCGAAGGCGCATGCCCCCCGGTCCAACCAGGACTGGTGGCCCAACCAGATCGACGTGTCGAGGCTCTACCCGCACCCGCTGCAGTCCAACCCGCTGGGCGCGGACTTCGATTACGCGGAGGAGTTCGCCAAGCTCGACGTCGAGGCTCTCAAGGCCGACATGATGTCGGTGATGACCAACTCGCAGGACTGGTGGCCCGCCGACTACGGCACCTACGGCGGCCTGTTCATCCGGATGAGCTGGCATTCCGCCGGCACCTACCGCATCCACGACGGCCGGGGCGGCGGCGGCCAGGGCGCCCAGCGCTTCGCTCCGATCAATAGCTGGCCGGACAACGTGAGCCTGGACAAGGCACGCCGGCTGCTGTGGCCGGTCAAGCAGAAATACGGCAACAAGATCTCGTGGGCCGACCTGATCGCCTTCGCCGGCAACTGCGCCCTCGAGTCCTTCGGTTTCAAGACCATGGGCTTCGCCTTCGGCCGCGAAGACATGTGGGAGCCCGAAGAGATCTTGTTCGGTGAAGAGGACACGTGGCTGGGCACCGACCGGCGTTACTCGGGCGAGCGGGACCTCGCCCAACCCTACGGCGCCACCACCATGGGCCTGATCTACGTCAACCCGGAAGGCCCCGAAGGCAAACCGGACCCCGTCGCCGCTGCGCACGACATCCGGGAGACCTTCTACCGGATGGCGATGAACGACGAGGAGACCGCCGCGCTGATCGTCGGTGGCCACAGCTTCGGCAAGACCCACGGCGCCGCCAGTGGCGACCTGGTGGGTCCCGAGCCGGAAGCCGCCCCGCTCGAACAGCAGGGATTCGGCTGGAAGAGCTCCTTCGGCAGCGGCAGCGGCCCGGACGCCATCACCAGCGGCCTGGAGGTGATCTGGACGACGACCCCGACCAAGTGGGGCAACGGATTCCTGCAGAACCTGTACGGCTACGAGTGGGAGCTGACCAAGAGCCCCGGCGGGGCCTGGCAGTTCGTCGCCAAGGACGGCGCCGGCGCCGGTACCATCCCCGACCCGTTCGGCGGCCCGGGCCGCGCCCCGACGATGCTGGTCACCGACATCGCGCTGCGGGAGGACCCGGTCTACCGGGAGATCACCAGGCGCTGGCTGGACCATCCGGAGGAGCTCGCCGACGCGTTCGCCAAGGCGTGGTTCAAGCTGATGCACCGCGACATGGGTCCGGTCTCGCGCTACCTGGGGCCGTGGGTCCCCGAGCCGCAGCTGTGGCAGGACCCGGTGCCGGCCGTCGACCACGAGCTGGTCGACGCGCAGGACGTCGCGGCGCTGAAGAGCAAGGTGCTCGGGTCCGGTCTGTCTGTTCCCCAGCTGGTGAAGACGGCCTGGGCGGCGGCGTCGAGCTACCGCAACACCGACAAGCGCGGCGGCGCCAACGGGGCGCGGTTGCGCCTCGAGCCGCAGCGCAGCTGGGAGGTCAACGAGCCCTCGGAGCTGGACAAGGTGCTGCCCGTGCTGGAGGGCATCCAGCGGGAGTTCAACGGCTCCGCCCCCGGCGGCAAGAAGGTGTCGCTGGCCGACCTGATCGTGCTGGCCGGGTCCGCGGCCGTCGAAAAGGCGGCCAAGGACGCGGGCTACGAGATCTCGGTGCACTTTGCGCCCGGCCGTACCGACGCCTCACAGGAGAACACCGACGTCGAGGCGTTCGGGGTGCTCGAGCCGCGGGCCGACGGGTTCCGCAACTACTTCCGTCCCGGCGAGAAGGTGGGGCTCGAGCACCTGCTGCTGGACCGCGCGATCCTGCTCGGCGTCACCGGTCCGGAGCTTGCGGTGCTGGTGGCGGGTCTGCGCGCTCTCGGTGCCAACCACGGCGGCAGCAAGCACGGCGTGCTCACCGACAAGCCGGGCGCGTTGACCAACGACTTCTTCGTCAACCTGCTCGACATGGGCACCGAATGGAAGGTGTCGGACAGCGCCGAGAACGTCTACGAGGGCCGTGACCGGTCCTCGGGCGCGCTCAAGTGGACCGCCACCGCCAACGACCTCGTGTTCGGGTCCAATTCGGTGCTGCGTGCCATCGCCGAGGTCTACGCGCAGGACGACAATGCGGGCAAGTTCGTGGAGGACTTCGTCGCGGCGTGGGTCAAGGTCATGAACAACGACCGCTTCGACCTGAAGTAGGTGCCTCGAGACCGGCGCCCCGCGAGCCACGGCTCGCGGGGCGCCGTCGTCAGCTCAGCGGTCCCACTGCCCGAAGTCCGCCGCGAGGACGTCGTCGACGTCGACGTTGATGCCGCCCAGCAGCGGACCCGGATTGCCGGGACCGTTCACGACGGCCTGATAGAGCACCGCCATCGGCGCCCGCTGCCCGTGCGACCACGCCTTGGTCTGCCAGGCCCACTGGTGACCGGCGGACGTCGAGTTGCCGATCACGCCGTCGTTGACCGCCCACTCGCACGCCAGGGCGTGCCCGTAGATGCCGGTGCGGTCGACCCCCAGCACCGAGTTGAGTCCCCGAAACCATTGCACCGCAACGCCCGTCCAGGTGTTCAGGTCGATGTCGTCGTCGACGCTGAAGAAGATCGGGGCCGACGGCGGACCGCCGGCCGCGGCATGCAACCGCTGGGCCGTCTGCGCGTCGGCCACCCCACCGTCGTACCCGCGGGTGAAGTCCGACGGGTCGGGCCACCCGGGCTTGCCGTACTGGAAGTTGCTGACGATGTGCAGGCCCGCGGCGCGCAGCGAATCGGCGTACTCGCGGGTGAGCGGCTTGGCCTCGAAGTTCGCGCCCGGCCGCGACTCGGACACGTAGTTCACCACCCCGTCGTAGCCCGCCGCCTTGATCTCGGCGGGCGCGATCCTGCGCTCGGCGAAGTCGATCAGCCTCATGTCAGCCGCCGACGCCTTCGGCGCGTCGAGAGCGGCCAGCGTCAGAAGCGCCGGCGCCAGCGCGAACTTGAAGGCGTCGCGCCGGGATACCGACGCGCCCGGGGCGCCCTGGCCAGCCGAATCCCGCACGGCGCGATGTTAACAAAGGGCGTACGGCCGCAGAACCGTCGCGACGCAGCCGTTGCGCACACGGGGTGCGCCGCAAAACCGGGCTAACGTGGGCGGGCGGATGCGGCGCGTCCGATTGGGGGGACATGACAGAGGTAACCGAGCCGGTCGGCGACAGCAGGTCGCCCACACCGGCGGCCGTCGTCGTCGAGGAGTTCGCGGAACGGCTGGTCGAGAATGTCGCCAAGGTCTTCGCCAGCCCGCGTGCGCGTGGCTGGATCCACCTTTATTCGGCCGGGGTCGCGGTGGTCGCGGGCGTGGCGCTGGTGGCGGCGGCGTGGTCGACGAGGTCGGCGAGCGCCGGCCTGGCGACTCTGGTCTACGCCGTCGGCGCCGTGACCATGTTCAGCGTCAGCGCCGCCTACCACCGCATCCGTTGGCGGTCGGACAGGGCGCGCCGATGGATGATGAGGGCCGACCACTCGATCATCTTCGTGTTCATCGCCGCCACCTTCACCCCCTTCGCGATGGTGGCGATGCCCCACCAGACCGGCGTGCTGGTGCTCTGCATCGCCTGGGGCGGTGCGCTGGCCGGGGTCGCGCTCAAGCTGAGCTGGCCGGATTCGCCCCGGTGGGTGGGCGTGCCGCCGTATCTGCTGATCGGCTGGGTGGCGGTGGCCTTCGCCAGGACGCTGCTCGACGGCGCCGGGGTGACGGCGACGGTGCTGCTGGTCGTCGGCGGGGTGCTCTACAACGTCGGCGCCGTGATGTACGCCCTGAAGTGGCCGGACCCCTGGCCCACCACGTTCGGCTACCACGAGTTCTTCCACGCCTGCACCGTGCTGGCGGCCACGTGCCACTACCTCGCGGTGTGGCTGGCCGTGATCTAGGGCGAGGGCCACGGAGGCGCCGAAAAGCGGTCCGGTTGGCGAGCAGTTCAGCCCCAGTTGGTGCCCGGGTGGCATGATCTTCGGGTGGCGGACATTCCCGGGATGGTCGGAGCGCGCGGCGGTGACACCCGCTCTCGTTGCGCTCGCTTAGGTGAGCGAACTATAGTCTGGACACATGTCCAGTTTGCTGTCACGGAACTCGGGAGTCCGTTGATCGCGATGGAGTGGGGGTCACCTCTCCGGGTTTCTTCACCGGCGGATAAGAGTTAAGTATGCGAATAGCCCTGCTGTCCTACCGTAGTAAGACCCATTGCGGCGGACAGGGCGTCTACGTGCGCCATCTCAGCCACGGCCTGGTCGAGCTCGGTCACGACGTCGAGGTGTTCTCCGGCCAGCCCTATCCGGATCTCCTCGATCCGCGCGTGCGCCTGACCGAGGTGCCGAGCCTGGATCTGTACCGGGAGCCCGACCCGTTCCGGGTCCCGCGCCCGAGCGAGATCCGCAACTCCATCGACCTGCTCGAGCTGCTCACCACGTGGACCGCGGGCTTCCCCGAGCCGCGCACCTTCACCATGCGGGCCGCCCGGCTGCTGGCCGGGCGGATCGCCGATTTCGACGTAGTCCACGACAACCAGAGCCTGGGCACCGGACTGCTCACCATCGCCGAGGCGGGGCTGCCCGTGGTCGCGACGGTGCACCATCCGATCACCCGCGACCGGGTGCTCGACCTGGCCGCCGCGCGGTGGTGGCGAAAACCGTTGGTGCACCGCTGGTATGGATTCCTGGACATGCAGCAGGAAGTGGCGCGCCACATTCCCGACCTGCTGACCGTGTCGTCGTCGTCCGCCGCGGACATCGTCGCCGACTTCGGCGTCACACCCGACCAGCTGCACGTGGTGCCGCTGGGGGTCAACACCGAGCTGTTCAAGCCGGCCTCGCGGCCGAGGGAACCCGGCAGGGTCATCGCGATCGCCAGCGCCGACACCCCGCTGAAGGGCGTGCGCACTCTGCTGCATGCGATCGCCAGGCTGCGCACGAGGCACGACCTCGAGCTGCGGCTGGTCGCGAAGGTGGAGCCCAACGGCCCCACCCACAAGCTGATCGCCGAACTCGGCATCTCCGACATCGTGCATGTCACCAGCGGTCTCTCGGACGCCGAGCTGGCCGCGTTGCTGGCCTCCGCCGAGGTCGCCTGCATTCCCTCGCTCTACGAAGGGTTTTCGCTGCCGGCCGTGGAGGCCATGGCCAGCGGTACGCCGATCGTGGCCAGCAGGGTGGGCGCGCTGCCCGAGGTGCTCGGCACCGACGGCGCCTGTGCCGAATTGGTTCCGCCCGCCGACGTCGACGCCCTGACCGGTGCACTCGGTGAGCTGCTGGACTCCCCCGAGAAACGCCGCAGCCTCGGGCGCGCGGGACGGGCGCGCGCGGTTGACGTCTTCAGCTGGGAGGCCGTGGCCGCCCAGACCGTGCGGGTCTACCAGCGGGCGATCGCGCGCGCCGCCGCCCAGGGCGGAAGCCGATGCTGACGGTCGACTTCGACCGGCTCGGCGTCAGAGCGTCGATGAAGGTCATCGACGTGGGCTGCGGGGCGGGCCGGCACGCCTTCGAGGCATACCGGCGCGGTGCCGACGTCATCGCCTTCGACCGCGATGCCGCCGAACTGCGTTCCGTGGAAACGATTCTGCAGGCCATGGCCGATGCCGGCGAGGCCCCCGCCGGAGCGTCCGCCAAGGCGGTCGTGGGCGATGCGCTGAAGCTGCCGTACGCCGACGAGACCTTCGACTGCGTGATCGCCTCGGAGATCCTCGAGCACATACCGCAGGACGATTCGGCGATCGACGAGTTGGTCAGGGTGCTCAAAGTCGGTGGCACACTGGCGGTCAGTGTGCCGCGCTGGCTGCCCGAGCGGGTGTGCTGGCTGCTGTCCGACGAGTACCACAGCAACGAGGGCGGCCACGTGCGGATCTACCGGGCCAGCCGGTTGCGCGACAAGGTCCGGCGCGCCGGCATGGAATTCACGCACGCGCATCATGCGCACGCGTTGCACTCCCCCTTCTGGTGGCTGAAATGCGCTGTGGGCGTGTCTAATTCCGACCATCCCGCCGTGACGGCCTACCACAAGCTGCTGGTGTGGGATCTGATGCGGCGGCCGAAGGTCACCCAGCTGGCGGAGTCGGTGCTCAATCCCCTGGTGGGCAAGAGCGTGGCCATGTACTTCACCAAGTCCAGGTCAACGGGAAGCGAAGCGAGGCTGGGGTATTCAGTTGCGTCGATGTGATCCGCCCGCGGTGCCGGGTGTCGTTAGTCGCGAGCAGTGCCGGCAGACCGCGCAGTCCATCGCCGCGGCGCAGGAAACCTCCGGGGCCATCCCGTGGTTCGAGGGCGGGCACACCGACCCGTGGGACCACATCGAATGCGCGATGGCGCTCACCACGGCCGGGCTGTTGGAGCCGGCGCGGGCCGCGTTCGACTGGAGCCGGCGCACGCAGCGCGCCGACGGTTCGTGGCCGCTGCAGTTCCGCGCGGGCGTCATCGAGGACGCCAACAGCGACAGCAATTTCTGCGCCTACATCGCCACGGGTGTGTGGCATCACGTGTTGGTGACCGGTGACAAGGCTTTCGGCGCGCAGATGTGGCCGGTGGTGCGCAAGGCGATCGACTTCGTCATCGACCTGCAGTTCGGTTATGGCGAGATCTATTGGGCGCGAAGCGAAGCCGGGCCGGTACCGGAGGCACTGCTGACCGGGTGCGCCAGCGTGTTCCACAGCATCAGGTGCGCGCTCGCGCTGGCCGCGTTCGTCGGCGAGCCGCAGCCGGAATGGGAGCTGGCCCTGGGCCGGCTGGGTCACGCGATCGCCGCGCACCCGGAGGCATTCACCGTCAAGGACCGCTACTCGATGGACTGGTACTACCCCATTCTCGGTGGTGCGCTGCGGGGACCGGCGGCGGTCGCGCGCATCGAGCAGCGCTGGGACGACTTCGTGGTCGGCGGGCTCGGCATCCGCTGCGTGGACGACCGCCCGTGGGTGACGGGCGCGGAGACCTGCGAGCTGGTGATGGCGCTCGACGCCATGGGCCATCGCACCTGGGCGCATCGCCAGTTCGCCGCGATGCAACACCTGCGCGAAGAAGACGGATCCTATTGGACGGGTTTAGTGTTCGCCGACGGGAAACGCTGGCCCGAAGAGCGCACCACCTGGACCGGGGCGGCGATGATCCTGGCCGCCGACGCCCTTTCCGAAACGACGCGGGGCGCCGGGATCTTCCGCGGGGACGCGCTGCCGCTGGGCCTGCAGAGCGACTTCGACTGCGAATGCCTGATCAGCGAGCCGGGTCGCTGATCCGCTCGAGCACCCGAAGCGACCCGGTCGCCGAGACCTCCCGGAACTGACCGGAATCGATTGCGCGGCAATAGATCAGGTAAGGTGGCCGGCCGCCGTCTCGGGGGTTGGGGAACACGTCGTGGATCACCAGGGCCCCGCCGGGGCTCACCCACTTCGCCCAGCCTTCGTAGTCCTCGGTGGCCGCCTTCTCCGAGTGCCCGCCGTCGATGAACAGCAGCTGCAGCGGTGAGCGCCAACCCCTGGCCACGACCGGCGATTTGCCCACCACCGCAACAACGTGGTCGGCAAGCTCGGCGGTGTCCAGCGTGCGGCGAAACGCGGGCAGGGTGTCGAACAGTCCGGTGACCGCGTCGACCATCGAGGCGTCGTGGTACTCCCAGCCGGCCTGGTGTTCCTCGGAGCCGTGGTGGTGGTCGACGGTGTAGAGCACGCTGCCCGTCTGCTCGGCCGCCGCGCCCAGCAGCAGCGTGGATTTGCCGCAGTAGGTGCCGATCTCGACGCCGACGCCACCGTCGAGGTATCGCAGCGCAGCCTCGTACAGCGCGCGGCCCTCGTCGGCGGGCATGAAACCCTGCACCTGCTCGGCGAGGGCGAACAGGCGGTCTGCGGAGCTCGTCTCGGTGCTGCTCATCAGCTGAACCTATCGGTCGGGCCGGCGACGTCGGCAGCGTGGTCCGCGGCCGGGCGTCACCGACGCGTCGCCGACGAGGTCCAGCCGATGTTCGTTACCGACCGATTCGGGTGCTCGCGGCGGGGGTGATGGTCGAGCCAGGCGTAGGCGGCGAGCTTGACTCGGTCGTTGAACAGGAACCACACCACCGCGAAGGCCCACACGAGACCCGCCCGGAGCCACCCCACGGGCGTCATCGCCACGCCGTAGACGGCGATCAGCGTGGCGATCGTCTGCGCTGTGATCACGGCTCCCAGCAGCAACGGCGCCGGCGCGGGTCGGGACCAGAACGGGCCGCGGGAGCGGGTGAGAAAGATGGTCAGCTGACCGGCGACGGACAGTTTGAGGTAGATCATGGTGCGGATCAAGTCGTGGCTGAGCCCGAAGACCTTGTCGGCGAGGAAGAACAGGGTGAAAGTCGCGACGACGCCGGTGACGCCCAGCACGGTGGCGATGGTCAGGACGGCGCGCATGTCCCACTTGGCGGGCCTGGGTGAGCCGCGCACGTGGTCGTAAGCGATCGACAGGATCGCGCCGTCGTTGAGCAAGGCCAGGAACACGATCATGGCGGCGGTGACCGGGAAGAAGTTCATGAAGACCACCGCGAGGGTGATCAACAACAGCACCCGGATGGTCTCGGCGATGCGGTAGGTGGCATAGCTGGTCAGCCGGGCGAAGATCTCCCGGGCCAGCCCGATCGCCGTCACGACCACCGACAATCCCGGCGCCAACAGAACCACGTCGGCAGCGGCCCGGGCCGCGTCGGTGGCACCCGACACCGCGATACCGGCGTCGGCCTGCTTGAGCGCGGGGGCGTCGTTGACCCCGTCGCCGGTCATCCCGACAATGTGGCCACGGTCCTGCAGCAGCCGCACGATGCAGTACTTGTGCTCGGGAAAGACCTGCGCGAAGCCGTCGCTGGCTTCCACGCGCGCACCCGAAATGTCGTCGCCGTCGAGGACGGCCGCATCGAGGATCCTGTCGCCCAGGCCGACCTGGCGGGCGATCTCACGGCCGATCGCGACCTGGTCGCCGGTGACCATCTTGACGTCGATCCCGAGTTCGCGGGCGGCGGCAATGGTCGCCGCGGAGTCTTCACGGGGCGGGTCGGCCAGCGCCAGCACCCCCATCAGCCGCCAGGAGCCGTCGCCGTCCGTCCTGGCCACCCCGAGCGCGCGGTAGCCGTGGCCGGCGAAACCGTCGACCACCTCGTCGACCCCGGCGGCCGCGCCGTCGCCGTCGCACAGCGCGGCAATGACCTGCGGAGCTCCCTTGCTGACCCGGAAGCTGTGTCCGTCGGAGTCGCGCACCAGCGCCTCGGTGCGTTTGCTGACCGGGTCGAATGGGACGAACCGCTCCACCTGTCTTAACGGGTGCCGACCGGCGGCCGCCAGCACCGCCAGGTCGATGAGGTCGTTGTCCTCGGCGCGCGAAGCCAACGCGGCGGCCGTGAGGAGCTCGTCGTCGCTGACTTCGGCGGCGGTCCAGCTTGCGGCGAGCGCGAGTCGGTTCTGGGTCAGGGTGCCCGTCTTGTCCGAGCACAGCAGGTCGATCCCGCCGAGTTCCTCGACGGCGGGCAGGTGGCTGACCACGGCCTCGTGCCGCGCCAGCTGCCGCGCGCCGATCGCCATGGTCACCGACAGCACCGCCGGCAACGCCACCGGGATCGAGGCGATGGTGACCACCAGGGCGAACTCCAGGGTCTGCAGCACCGGGTTGTGCCGCAGCAGGGACACCGCGACGGTCAGAGTGACCAGCGCGAGCGCGATGACGATGAGGTAGTTGGCGATGCGCAGTACCGCACGCTGGAAATGGCTGACGGTGCCCGCGCCCTCGACGAGGGCGGTGGTCTTGCCCATGTACGACGACGGCCCGGTGGCGCACACGAGCGCGTCGGCCTCGCCGCGCACCAGCACGGACCCCGAGAACAAGTTCTCGCCGCGCCCGCGGCTGACTGCCAGCGACTCGCCGGTCAGTGCGGACTGGTCCACCTCGAGGGTCACGTCGTCGAGGACTCGCAGGTCGGCCGGAATCACGTCGCCGAGGCGCACTCGCACGACGTCGCCGGGCACCAATTCGCGCACCGGGAGGGTGGCCCACGCGCCGTCGCGCAGCACCCGTGCCGATGTCGCCAGGCGCTGCTTGAGTGCGGCGATCGCGTTGGCCGCCTGGTGTTCCTCGAAGAACGCCACCACCCCGTTCATCGCCAGCAGCACCCCGATGATCGCCGCGTCGGTCCAGTGCCGGGCGGCCAGCGACAGCGCCAGCGCGACCTCGATCATCCACGGGATGGGCGCCCAGAAATACCCGAAGAATTCGAGCACCGGGTTGTGCCGGCGCTCCGCAATCTCGTTAGGGCCGTAGTGCAGCAACCGCCGCTGCGCCTCGGCAGACGTCAAACCCGCTGTGCTGGTGTCTAATTCAACCAAAAGGTCGGGCAGTGGCAACTCGGTCAGCCTGTCGGTGGTTTGGGTCAACTCGGCTCCCCCGGACGGATCGCGTTTCGACCCACCCTCGCGCCGCGCGCCCACTCCCGGATAGGGCCGAACGCCCTTTATCCGATGCGGAAAGACCGTCGCGATTCTCCCGGCATTCGATTACTACTCGACGTAGTAATTTGCGCGGGGAGGTAAGAGCGCGGTCGACGATTGAGATCGTTGTCCCGCCGCGACGAATGAGCGGAATTTACTCAGGAGTGATGTTCACCGAGCAGCCTGTGAGCGCGGCTGCAGCGCCATTGTTCGAAGAAGAAATTTCAGGCCGGGGTGTCGGTGCTGGAGCACACCCGGAAGTCGCGCACCATCGGGACGATGCCGCCGCCCTGCGCGGCCCGCGGCCGTGCTCGGAAGGAGGGGTGGCGCCGGATCGCGTCGGTTCGCTCGTGCGCGCGACGCTGAGCCGCGACCCACCGTGGGTGGGAATGAAGAAAAATAACGGTCGCTTCTGGTGTCTCGGCCACGACTGTCAACTCCTCCCGGGGCAACCCGCACAATCTATGAACAACGGTTACCGGTTTGTGATTCCAGAATGCCCTGCCGATCCTGAGGCCAAACCACACGAGAACATGAGAATTGGCCATGAATTTTCTCCTGGGCGATAGCTGGGTTAGCTGGAAAAGTGGCGCAAGAAACCGCTGGCCACGGAGGTGGAGCTGTGCGAGCTGTTCGAGCTGAGGAAACACTGCTGCGGACGGGCTGCGGACGGAACCAGGATTTACGCTGCCCCCGTCGATCCGGGTCGGCGGTCCCCAGCCGGCGCAGCGATGGGGGTTCGCGATCTGATTCGGCACGAACGAAGATTCTCATGTGATGCCGACAAGAATGCCCCTGCTGCGCCGCCTCGCGAAGGGTGAAAGTCCCGTCCACATGAGCCGGAACCGCAACGCCATGAGCCGCCCAATACGAGAGCTGCTGAGCGAGGCCGTGTTCTTCGACTTTCAGTTGGCTCACGACTTGGTGCAACGCGATTACACGGGCAGCGGCGTCGACGCCGTCAGTCTCGGCCCGGTACGACCGCCGTGGGCGGGTGGTGGAGCGTGCCGCCGCACTCGTTGCACGACCACGTCTTATGCGCGCAAGCACATAAGAATCCATAACCGCAAGTTTGTGCTCCGCGCAGTTCGACGACGCGCACGATTCCGCAACGGGCGCTTTGGGTCCGGCGGCCTGATTCGTCAGAGTCCAATGTGGTGATTCGGCTGCCCCAATGGGAGGGTAGGCGGATTCGCCGGATCATACATAAAGCACCGCTGAGTCCCCGAAACCGCGAAGCACCGCGCCCACGTGCCATCAGGCCGGATAGGGCCGTCGCACCACATCGTTCCATTGAACGCTGACTCACAATTGGTGTTCATGCCAGGCACGATCGGATCAGCATGCGCCGCCGCTGCCGCACCGACGACCAGCGTCCCAAGAACCAACGCTGTTGTCGTGGTGACCATGGTTCGCATCAAATTCCCTCGCGCGCGGTCATAGGTCAAAGCTGGCCAATCCGCCTGCCAACACCTCAGTGAAACGTGGGCGGCGGCGACAGCGTGACCGCCTGCCAAAACTTGAGTCCCCGAATGGTTGTCCGCCACTGGGAGCAATGAAGCCTATTGCGCAGATCGGTCAGCGATTAGGGTCACGCATTCGTCGACGCACTGGTCGCAGATGAAAGCACCGAGGCCAGCAATCAGTGTTCCGACTTCAGTGTTGGGCTTGGCGCAGAACGAGCACGTGGCGATCACAGTCTGCGGGTCGCCGGCGGACTTCATAGTGGTCGATTCCTTCCTGATGAGCCAGTGCCCCCCATCTTCCACCGACGACCATCACTACGCCCTCTTTCACGGCAAGTCGATGGCGCTCGGACGCTATGCCCGGTCGACATGCACAACGATCTTCGTCGGGGCCGCGCTATATATCTTCGCCAGCTTGTTGGCGCTGGCCGGGATCGCGCTTACCACGAGCACGTATTACCGGGACAAACGGGACGGCAAGGTGAATTTTGAAACCCGTCTCGTCATCCGTCCCGCTCCCGCACCACAAATAACCCGGCGCTTGGGCGTACGTGGGGGCCGGTGCTGATCGGGTTCAGCGTGATCGCCGGCCTGCCCGGAAACCTCATCTGGTTGCTGTCGAGCTGAGAATGGCGGGGGCTGATCCGATGACTTAAGCCAACGACTCGCGTAGCCTTCTGGCCGGGAGGGGCCGTGAAGGGACCGCGAGCACAAGTGGCCGACACAGAAGCAACAGCAACGATTGCGGCCGCCGCCGCGCTCATCGGGAGCGCCCTGACCGGTGCCTTCACTTTATGGGGCATCCGCTGGACTAATAAGGCGCAAACACACGACCTCGCAACGCGGCTGGAAAACGAGCGGGCTACAGCGCGTGAAGGGCTTGAGCAGGACCGCCGCCAACTCGCTTACAAAGCGCTTCTGACGCATGTAAATCTGCTGCAGTACTCCATGAAGCTCAACCTTCAAGTGGTAACTCGGGAGATCCGAGCGGTAGTGAAAGTGCGCGAAGTTGACTCCGCACTCAATGCCGGTTCAGCAGCGGAAGCAGCTGCGCTCGCATCGGCAGGCCCAACCGAAGAAGAGAAAAGAGACTTACTTGGGGGGCCGACCCTCTCGGAGCGCGCTGAAACACTGGCGGTTGTTGACCTGCTCGCGAGCGACGAGGTAAAGAGCCGGTTCGATGCGTTCCTTAAGACCGAGAAGACGCTTAGCGACCAGATAGTTCGGGCAAGAATTATTTTACGACGTCCGGTGAAACAGCAGCAGGCCGTGCTCGACCACGCGCAAGCATCTCCGAAGTACAAGATCGACCAAGCGGCCGCCGAAGCAAAAGCGCTGCTGGAGCAAACCCTGCAGATGGTCGAAAATACGGGTGACCTCGGCGCGGCCGGCGATGCCATAGCCAAGGGAACTGACGAGTTCATTCAGGCATTCGAGACTCTCGAAAAAATGGTCAGGTCCGAGTTGCGGCTGCCCTAGACCTGCGCCGCGCTAATTCGGGATGAGATGCGGCAGCTACCGCAAATCAGTGGGGTGCGACGATCCCCAGCAGATTTGCTGCGCCGCCGAAACCTATGCCCAGAAGCAGCAGTGTCGGTCCGACCCAGGCCGGCGCCGTAGGTACCAGGACTGGCAGCTGCGCGTACATCTTCAGGATGTTGGTGGTGCCCACTAGATAGAGCTTGTCTTTCTCGTAGCTGGCGATCCGTTCCAGGATTGGCTTGAGGACGGTAGCGCTGAAAATCCTTCCGCTGTGCTGTGCCGCCGCTTTCTCGGCGAGAGCCTTCGGAGCAACCTCGTCGGTCATTCTGGACAACTCGGCGAGGTAGTGGTCGAACCAGATCATCCGCCACTTGGCTTGCGACAACTCCCAGACGACCAGCAAGACGCCGGCCGCCTGGAACACGATTGCTGCGCTGGTGAGGATGAACAGCCCACCCTGCGACTCCAGCCCTCGCCACACTGCCGGCCAGTGCACATCGCGGCGCATGATGTATGACAGTGCTAGGACGAGAACGATTGCGCACAGCGCGCCAACTGCGCGGCGCTCGTTACCCCGGCTAACGCCTCTATCTGGAGCTGTCATCATTTAAGCGAGAAGCCGGGCGGTTCCGCGCGGCGGTCATTAAGCATCGACAGTTCCCAACGCACCAGATCGAGGGCGGCCGCAATTGCCCGATCATCAGGGTCGTAGCCTCGCCCGCGCAACACTTCGCGCTCGATGTCTCCGTGTATGTGTCGGACGCGCGCATCCGCGCACCGGTTCCCGCGCTAGATAGCAACAACTCGCAGATCGAATAGAAAGTAGCCAGAACCGCGCTCGGTCAAGTCCAGGGACGTGGTGTACGACGTCGTTGTGTGATTCTTCGTCGTGATGTGTCAGGCGGTCAGCGCCGCCGGGGTGTCCTCCTGTTCTGTTGGGGTGTCGTTGACCGCGCGTGATTTGCTCAGCACGTCGAGGCCGAGGTAGCGCCGGGACTCGGCCCATTCGTCGTGTTGTTCGGCCAGCACGGCGCCGACGAGACGAATGAGGGCGTTGCGGTCGGGGAAGATCCCGACGACGTCGGTGCGTCGGCGGATCTCCTTGTTGAGCCGCTCCTGGGGGTTGTTGGACCAGATCTGCCGCCAGATCTGTTTGGGGAACGCCGTGAACGCAAGCAGGTCCGCTCGCGCGGCCTCAAGGTGTTCAGCTGTCTTAGGCAGCTTTCCATCTAACGCGTCAATCACCCGATCATATTGGGCGGCAACGGAGTCCGCGTCGGGCTGATCGAACACCGAGTGCAGCAGGGTCTTGACCCACGGCCAGGACGCCTTGGGTGTGACGGCCATGAGATTGGTCGTGTAGTGGGTGCGGCAGCGCTGCCACGATGCGCCCGGCAGGGTCGCGCCGATCGCGGCGACCAGTCCGGCATGCGCGTCGGAAGTCACCAGCTTCACGCCTGAGAGGCCGCGGGCTGTCAGCGAGCGCAGGAACGTCAGCCAGCCAGCACCGTCCTCGGCTGTGGTGACATCGACCCCGAGGATCTCGCGGTAACCGTCGGCGTTCACCCCGACGGCGATCAAGGCGTGCACGTTGACCACCCGCCCACCTTCGCGAACCTTGAGCACCAGGGCATCGGCGGCCATGAAGGTGTACGGACCGGCATCCAACGGGCGGGTCCGGAAGGCTTCGACGGCCGCGTCGAGCTCCGTGGCCATCACCGACACCTGCGACTTCGACAACGACGTGATTCCCAGAGTCTCGACGAGCTTGTCCATCCGCCGCGTCGACACCCCCAGCAGGTAGCAGGTGGCCACCACGGTGGTCAGGGCCCGTTCGGCGCGTTTACGGCGTTCCAGCAGCCAATCCGGGAAGTACGAGCCATGGCGCAGCTTGGGGATCGCCAGGTCCAAACTGCCTGCACGCGTGTCGAACTGGCGGTGACGATAGCCGTTGCGCTGATTGGTGCGCTCGGAACTGCGCTGCCCGTAGCCGGCGCCGCACAGCGCGTCTGCTTCGGCGCCCATCAGGGTGTGGATGAACGTGGCCAGCAGCTCACGCAACACATCCGGGCTGGTGGTGGTGAGTCGATCAGCCAGCACGGCGGGCCAGTCGATATCGTGGGCAGTGGTCATCGCGTCGATTCCTTTGCTCGAGTGACTTTGGTCGGTCTCTCGAAGAATCACGCGATGACCTTCATTCATTCGGCTACGACACGCCGGACATCCTGATCAGGCCCGACTCGTACACCACTCTGCTGGACGCAACTCGAGCAAGGTCATCACAACCAGCTCGCACTCTGGCCAACGCGCCGAACCATGCGGGTTCAGGCTGACGGAACTTCAGTCAGTCCCCAAGCGCGAAAGGGAAGCTTCGCTCCGGTCCGTGTTGGTCCTCGCCATGACCAACGCTTCCTGCCACATGGGCATTTTACGGCGGCAGCACCATCCATCCGCCTTCGGTGCAGGGCACCAAGCTGCCGATGTGGGCACCGCATGAAACGGTATCTTGGTGCATCATCGGGAACGTCGAGAGTCACGACTCACTGATAGCACGTCACCCCGACGTCCCGGGGCCGCGCGCTGCACCTATGCAGGGACCACTGCACCACCATAACTGTACACGTGTCCAGTTTCCGAGAGCGAACACACCAACCTAAGGCGACGTCAGTACTGCAGCGTTGCGGCTGTCATAAACGACGGCGGTCACCCTAAACACGAACGCACGAAACGCCAGACGGCTGATTGGCTGCGGCGACAGTGCGGGTTGCGGGCGTCGCACAATTCGGTTCGTGGGCCTTCGGCTGATCGGCAGAGCCACCGACAACAGCGACGCTGACAAGATGCCGACATGGTGTGCGACGTTCGCATACCGTCCGCGAGGACCACTGGTTGATCGCGCTCAGCGAAAGTCCTTCGGTGGTTCACGCATCGGCCATCCCGTGCGCAAACAAAGTGGTCCGCGCGTATGCTGCGTTTCCAGTGCAGCTGGACCTAGCTCGTTTGAGGGAGTGCACGACATGGGAGTGTTCGTCAGCTACTCCAGCCGGGACAAAGAAGCAGTCACACGGCTGACCCAGGATTTGCGTGACGCCGACGAGCAGGTGTGGCTGGATCAGCGACTCGCCGGCGGCGACGCCTGGTGGCATGCAATCCTCGAGCAGATCCGCGGCTGCGACGTGTTTATCTTTGCGCTGTCGCAAAACTCAATCCAATCGAAGCCCTGCCAGGCCGAGTTGCACTACGCACAGAATCTTGGGCTGCCGATCCTTCCCGTCCAGGTCGGCCCCGTCGACAGCATGCAGCTCAATCCTCTGGCAACGGTCCAGACGGTTGACTACCGCACTTCGACGTCGACGGCGGGCATGCGCTTGTTGTCGGCGCTGCACCGAGCGCGAGCACAGCGCCAACCGCCCCCCTCGCCGCTGCCCGCCGAACCGCCGGTGCCGTTCGAATACCTGATCCGGCTCTACACCGCCATCGCAGGCACTGACCAGCTCAGCCCGCGTGATCAGGCCGCACTCGTCACTCAGCTCCAATTCGGCCTCCGGGAAGACGGCGAGCACGACGCCGCCCGCAAAGACATCGTGATGCTCTTGACCAAACTGCGCGACCGCGAAGACGTCACCTACCGCACCCGAACCGACGTGGATACCATCCTGGCGAACATCGACACGCAGGCGCCTCTCGGGCCTGCCTTGCAGCCACCCGGCGTCACCGCAACCAATACGCGCCCGGCCTCGACCGGCTCAACCGCCACGCTGGACGCTCCACCCACCGAACCCCAGGGCATGGGGATCAGCGATCCCCGCGAACCGCGCGGGAAGACACCACCGAAGTCCGACACCTTTATCGGCACGGAGACAGAAACCCCTCAGCAACAAGGGGTGTCGAAGCGGTTGTGGTCGTCGCAACTGGCATCGGGGTTGCTGGGCGTCACCGTGGGCTTCGTTGTGGTGACATGGTCATGGTCGGGCATGACCTTGACTCCCTTCGTGTTCTGTATTTTCCTGTATCTTCTAACAACCGGTATGGCGCAACTGTTCGTTGCGTCAGCCACGCGAATTTCCGCCGCCCGGTTTATGTTATTTGCCAGCGGCGCGGCGTCGCTAATCTTGGGTTTGGTAGTTCTGTATCTTAAATCAACCGGGATCAATTACCGTTATTTGTTCGTCGCGCTAGCGGTTGGGTTAATCGTGCGCGGCGGTGCGCAGGAGCGAGCGGCGGTCACCGACCACAACCGGCTCGGACGTGGCTGGCACATTTTGCTTGGAATCCTCGGTTTAATCGCCGGTATTTCGTTACCGTTACTTTGTTACTGGGAATGGTCGTTTTACGCGCTTATACCGGCGGCTGGCCTGTGGTTCGTCGTTATCGGGCTGTGCGAAGTCGTGTCCTCGCTCCGGATCAAGGCAGCCGCTGACGTGATGCGGAATTGATACCGGCTCCGGTCAACCCTTCCCCAACGGGTACTGCACCCTGCCGGAAAAGCAAAAATGTGACTTGGTGCCGACACCATGCCTGTCCTGCAAACCGTTTCCGAACAACGCCAACCTTCCTGCCTGTCCACATTCGCCAGCGCGACGAAACTGTCCGGCTGATTGAGGCGGCAAAACCCGAAGGGCGCGCCAGAGCGGCCGACGCACTCCAAAGCACCCTGGACCGACTCGACGCGATCATCGGCAGTCTGACCGGAGAAGCCGCTGAAGATGCCTCGGCCTGACTACGAACACAGGATCGCCCGCCTGAGCGCAGCAGTTCAGCGAAAGTCAGACGACGCCTCCGCCCGTGCCAGACGTGCACTAATGGCATTGGAGAGTCGACGCGCCCCGGTGAACTTCAACACCGTCGCCTGTATCCAAGGACTTCCTAGCCCCCTGATGACATTTGCCCGCGTGGAGAGATGCTCAGCCCAATGGGCACCGGATATTGCGTCCAGATTCAGGGGCCGTATGCGCCTCGAGGACCGCAGCTTCCTTGCAATGAGGGGCTATCCTGCGCTCTTCAAAATTGGTGATTCGAGGACGTCTCAATTCGAGGTCGCAACCTCGACCGTAGGTTGTGCAGCGCTGAGAGGGTAAGTCGCGTCGGGCGTTATCCCGAGAGGACGCCGTGCAACCAGCTGCCCAGTGCGTCCTCGGGCTCGTCCCCAACGACCGCCTCGTTATCGGTACCGACCTTCGCAGATTCGGGAGGATCGGGACCCTGGAAATATTGCGAGGCAACAACTTCACCGCTGTGCCAGTCCACGACTCGAGCGTCGTAATCCTGCCGCACCGCCTCGGTGGACCCGGCTCCGGATGCGCTCTGGTAGTGGCCCACGACGATGTAGATGATGCGGACGCAGACGACGGTATTGATCTTATCCGGGTCATTCGATGACAGACTGAAATCGACCTCTCTGGGCACAGAACCCTCCCTCCAATCTCTGGAGAGCGTTTCAATGCGCTGCTTGACTTGGCTGGCGTCGCCGATTTCGAAGAGGTCCACCGGAGGACGGGCATGTCCTTGCGCCGTGCCCGCAGACGCGGCGAACGCCTGTGTACACAATTGGCTTGCCCGCGAGTCTTCGCGCGCCTGCGCGTCATTCGTAGTCGGGGTCGTGCTTGACGCCGCGTTGTGCTGCGACGAATGCCCGCACGCACCCGCGACCATCAGCGTCGCCGAAATGCACGCCAACAGACAAACGCGCCGGCGCGGTATCGCCGGGCCAGGAGTCGACTGATGCTGTTTGACACCGCGGTTACCGACCATCGGCAACGACCTGCCTGAAAAGGCCGCCGATCTCGACGGTGCAGAACAGATCGGCAGCCACGGGGCCAGTGTTGCAGACGCCAGACAATGCCGCCGGTTATCTCCGCAAGTCATTGTGCCACTCACCTGTGACGACGGCCGCACAGTTGCGCGACGCTTCATGTCAGCGGGCCGTGAGAAAGGCATGGATGTTCGGCGCCGCCGAGGGATTCACAAGCCGACAACCACAGGCAGCGTCTACGACGCGATCCCCCACGGGACACCACCTCGCCACAACTGTCGCGGTCCGCTGACTTGCCCAGGAACCCTGGTATGTCTAGATGAACCGAATCTGGACGTTGCAATTACGACTAGGCTCGGGACCAGATCGGGAAGCACACCGGTCACACGAAATGAGGTGTGCATCGAACTCGGGATGCTTCAGTACCGAGCCGTTAATGAACCAGGTGGGCGATGCCAACCACCAGCGCGACGACGCCGATCAGAACTGCGATAACCACCAAAGTCGCCTGGTCCTCAGACATTCGACCGAGCCAGTTCGCCGTCGGCGATGCTGGCATCCCGTTTGTTCGTTGCACGTGGCCGTTTTCGTCGACACTGATGGTGGTGCGCTTCTCTCCGCCGCTGACCGTCATGACAATCCACACGGGCAGCCATAGGCCGCATAAGAGGACGGTCACGAGTAGATGCAGAACGTGGTTGATCGGCCTGCCCGTGGCCACAATCGCCGACGTCGTCGTACGCGCTTCGACCCGGCCGCCGCGCGCCACCACCGCCATAAGTTCCTGATCGAGCGCGGTTGCGCGTTGCGGTTTGGACGGCATGGCCGCCCCGACAACGGTCGTCGGCTGCGGCATCGGCGCCAAGCTGGGGGTCCACGCACCGCCATCCCAGTAACGCATAGCGTTCGCGCCGGACGGGTCGGGATACCAGCCGGCGGCGGGCATCGGCATCGGCGAGCTCATGGCGGCTCAAAATACCGGAATGCCGTTAGGAGTGGTGGCGAATCGAAAGATGACCTCCGCGACTACCCACGTCTCTTCAGGCCCCAGGGCCGGAGCGCCTGGCGCTGGAGCGATGTAGCCCGAATCGCTGACAACAGCAGCACATGCTTGGCATCATCAGACCCGTGAAGCGGCTGCCGGTGGGAATCCTACTGGCGTTGCGGCGCAGTCTCATCACTTCCGGCCTGCGGCGTACCGTAACGCTGCTCCCCTGCATTCAACATCTCGTTGATGCGGTCTCGATGGGCCTGCAACTGCGCGGCACGTTCCGCCAAGTACTGCCGTTCTTCGTCCGCAGCCTTCGGATACACCCAAACCCCGCCGTGCTCGCTCGTATAACCCTTGAGCACACCCGCGATTTCGGTCAACTTGTCCGCAACCGTCTTTGCGTTCACATCCGGGCTATCCCCGACATACAGCGTGTCGAAATGCGTTGCCCAGTCCAGAATCGCCCGATTCTCGAACCGGTTGCGGCGGCTATCCTGGAAACGTACGGAACCCTCGAAACGAGAGCCCAACTCGTCGCGTTTGTCATACCGCGCCGTGGACGAGTCCCACATGGTGATCCATTCCTGACCCGGAGCTAATATGGCGATCTCGTCGGGCAGATGCACATGCGTTACCAGCTCACCCGACCCGCCTAGATAAGGCGTCCGGGGTGTGGTGCATCCGAGGCAGCAGTGGGCCGGGGCACCGTTGAAGACGCCTGGCAGCGATGCACCAATCCCGATCCCCCGGGACCTGGCGCTGATGCTGTCCGCTTCGGTGCAGCGGTTCGGTGGCGAAATGATGGTGACTAACCGCAGGGGTAGGCCGTGTGGTCCGTGGATCATTTACGAAGCCATCAAAAAGGTCCGTGAATCGGGAGTTGTTGAAGGTTTGCCGGAGAGGTTCACGTTCCATGATCTGCGGCATTACCTGGCTTCGCTGCTGATCGCGTCGGGTGCTGATGTCAAGGTGGTGCAGGCGCGGATGCGTCACGAGAGCGCAAGCACGACGCTGGACGTTTACTCGCATTTGTGGCCGGACACTGATGATTCGACCCGGGCGGCGGTCGGCATGGTGATCACGAAGCGGATGGCTGCGGATGCTTCTGCGGACGCTCTGCGGACGGAGCGGTTGTCGTGAGCGGCGGTGTGCAGGTCAGCGAATTAGCTGCTCGGGAAGTGAGAATTGGCCATGAATTTTCCTCATTCGAAATCGGTACCGCGGACCGGTATCGAGATCCGCGAGGAGGACCCTAGCGAAGCGCTCTGACACATTTGCTGTTTCGACCGTGCGCGGCACAGGCTGCTATCGTCCCTTGCTTATGCCGGAGATGGATCGCCGCCGCCTGATCGTGACGACGGGAATCGGCGTGCTGGCAGCCGCGCTGACCGCCCCGGAAGCGCGGGCCCGCCCGGCTTCCCGGGGCCGGGTGGCACCGCCCGAGGCCCCCAGCGGCCAAGCCGGAAGCTACATCTTCGCCGACGAGTTCGACGGGCCCGCCGGGTCGGCTCCCGACGCGTCGAAATGGGCGGTGGCGCAAGCGCGCGAGACCATCAAGGACCCGACGTATTGGGAGCGGCCCGAGAACATCGGGCAGTACCGCGACAGTCGCCAGAACGTCTTCCTGGACGGCAAGTCCAATCTGGTCCTGCGCGCCGCCAAGGACGGCCCCACCTATTACAGCGGCAAGGTGCAAAGCACCTGGCGGGGCGGCGTAGGGCACACGTGGGAGGCCCGTATCAAGCTCGACTGCCTGACCCCGGGCGCCTGGCCCGCCTACTGGATGGGCAACCAGGACGAGGGCGAGATCGACGTCATGGAGTGGTACGGCAACGGCCTTTGGCCGGCCGCCACCACCGTCCACGCCAAATCGAACGGCGGCGAGTGGAAGACCCACAACATCGCGCTGGACAGCGGCTGGCACACCTGGCGAACCCAGTGGGACGAGGCGGGGATCCGGTTCTGGAAAGACTACGTCGACGGCGCGCAACCCTACTTCGACGTGCCGGCCAGCTCGCTGCCGGACTGGCCGTTCAACGCCCCCGGCTACACCGTGTACACGGTGTTCAACCTCGCGGTGGCCGGCTCCGGAGGCGGCGATCCCGGGCCGGGTTCCTATCCCGCCAACATGCTCGTCGACTGGGTGCGCGTCTGGTAGCGAGCGTTCCTAGCGGGTCAACAGGGTGGCCGCGCTCCACGCCCGGCGACCGGGACGACGCGGATCGGGCTGCGGCAGCCAGGCGTACGGGCGCATGAACGCCGGCAGCCGATGTAACCGGCGGGCGGCCAGGTACAGCGCCTCCCACTGCAGGGGCTTCCAGCCCAGGCCCTCGAAGAACGCCAGCCCGTTGTCGGGGGCGAAGACGAACGGCGCGTTCTGCAGCATGCCGGCCATCTTCTTGTTCATCATCTTCTTCAGGCCCGGGCCGGCGAAATCGAGCATCCACCACGCGACCTCGGGCCGGGTGATCGCCCCGGAGAGCGCGACGACGTCACGTTCCTGCAGGTACATCAGCAATCCCTCGGTGAGGACGAGCGCCTTTTGCGCGCCGGCCAGCGCGTCGTCGAGGAAGGCGTCGCGCGCGTGCGGCTCGGCCAGGTCGACGGCGGCGCGGGTCAGCCTGCAGCGCGGCGTCTGGTCGGCGAGCAGCTCGGTCTTCTCCGCCAGCAGTGCCGGCAGGTCCGCTTCCACCCAGCCGAAGTCGGGCGGGAGTTCCAGACGGTAGGGCCTCGTGTCCAGTCCGGCGGCCAGGTTGAGCACCCGGTCACAGCCGTCGGCGATCGCGGCCGCGATGGCGTCATCGATGATCTTGGTGCGCGCGACCAGCCACCACCCGTTGCGCGTGCTGCGCGGGACTTGGGCGACGATCGCGCGGCCGTGCTGACCGGCGAGGCGTTCGGCGAGCGGGTCGTGAAACAACGCGTCGGGGCGGGCGGACTCGGTCGCCCGGTGCAGGGCCGTCCATCGGGCCGTATCGGAAACGTGGGTGATCGTGTGCCCGGTGTCTGACATAGGTTGCGTTATAGCATCCCGCCCCGGGTCAATCCCCGGCGAACCAGACGGCCGTGACCGTGCGGGTCTGTGGCGGCGGAAGGTGGGCGCCCGGCGCGCCGAGTTGGCCGACTTTGACCGTCCACACCTGCGACGAGCGGTCGATGCAGTTGCCCTCACCCTGGCTGGGCAGCCACAGCACCGCGAGGTCGGCGCCCGCGACGTCGCAGCCGTAGACCGGCACGTAGCCGTCGTCGCGCCCGCCCCACGCGCCGCCGTTGCGGAACAGGCAGTGCGTTCCGTCGTCGAGGGTCAACGCGAACGGGTCCGGCAGAGCGGGGGGTTGCACGGGCGGCAGCGGGCGGCCATAGGTCACGCGATGAAGCTGCTTGTCCCACGGATTATCGACGCAGAGAAGCGATCCCGCTGTCGACGGCCAGCATGTGCCGGCTCCGGCGGCACTGGGCGAGCAGTAGTAGATGTTGGCGGCGACCGCCGACGGCGACGGCGTGCTGCAGTCGTCGACGGTCGCGACGTTGTCCTGTCCCGGCGCCTCCCGGTAGCCGTTGATCGGTCCGCCGCCCGGGCCGATGGCCACGACGGTGATCTGCTGGGTGGGTGGCGGATCGGCGAGCGCCGGCCCGTGCGGCTCGGCCACCGCGAGCGCCGCAAACGCGAGCGCTACCAGGGCAATTCGCGACGCTGCGTGCACCGAGCCAACCTTCCCGCAACCGGCCTAGACCGGTACCGAAGCCGGATCGACCGGGACGGCGATCTCGTTGCGGCGAAACGGTGGCAGGGTCCACGGCGGATCGTAGAACCATGCGCCGGGATCCCCGGCGGGGCGAACACCCTTCTCCCGCAACGCGTCCAGGAGTTCTGAAGTGCGGGCGGCGATGGCCTTCGGGCTGCGGTCACCGCTGAATCGCAGCACCGCCACCGTCTCGGGCGGCACCTCGACCAGGCGGACCCGGTCGTCGTCGGGGGCGGGGAGCGCATCCATCGTCCAGTTCGCGGGCATGTAGAACCGGATCACCCAGCCGCCGTCGCTGCCAACAGCCTGCGCGACCGGCGCGGTCATCGAGATCTGCGCTGCGTTTCGCGCCGGGTGCTGGCCGACGGGTGCCGTCATCGAGATCGACTGGTCGGTGTGATTGCCGCCGAAGATGTATCCCGCCAGCCGCCGGAACCCGGCGTTGCGCGCGCGGTTCTCGTCGTCGACCACCGTTGTCTCGGCGGCAATCCGCGGTCCGTAATCGCGTATCTCGACGGTGCCGGTCAGCCGGCGGCGAGTGTAGCTGGGCTCTTCGGTCCCGGCGCGAACGCCCACCACCGCGAGAACCGATTCGATGACCTGCTGGCCGAGTTGGATCGGATTCAGCATCAGAGGGTTTCCTTTCCCCGCACAGCATATTCCCCTCATCCGAAGCCGGTCCCGGACGGCCGCGGCGCGGAATAGCCACGACGGGCGATGCGTTGGGCACCAGCATGGCAACCGACGACCTGTTTACGCCGTTGACCGTGCGATCGCTGACCGTCCCCAACCGGTTCGCGATGGCGCCGATGACCCGCCAGGCCTCGCCCGGCGGCATCCCGGGCGCTGACGTCGCCGAGTACTACCGGCGCCGCGCCGCCGGCGGTGTCGGGCTGATCATCACCGAAGGAGTGCGGCTGCCCGACCCCGCCGCGGGTTATCCGTTCAGCGTCCCCACGCTCGCCGGTGACGAGGTGCTCGCGGGCTGGACGCGTGTCGTCGACGCCGTGCACGCCGAGGGCGGCACCATCGCCGCGCAGCTGTGGCACCAGGGCGTGGCGCGCGACGACAGCGACGGCGTGCTGCCGGTCGGGCCCTCGGGCGTCGACGGGTTCGGCGCGCCGAAGGGCCGCGCTCTGGCGACCGGCGAGCTTCCCGAGGTCGCGGCGTTGTTCGCGCGCAGCGCGGCCACTGCGCGCGACCTCGGGTTCGACGCGGTCGAGCTGCACGGGGCCCACGGCTACTTGCTGGACCAATTCTTCTGGGAGCGAACGAATCTGCGAACCGACGGGTACGGCGGGTCGCTGGCCGCGCGGACCCGGTTTCCCGCCGAGGTGGTGGCCGCGGTGCGCGCCGCGGTCGGACCGGACTACCCGATCATGTTCCGCTTCTCGCAGTGGAAGGGCACCGACTACGCGGCGTCCATCGTCGACGACCCGACGCAGCTGCAGGAGCTGCTCGCCCCGCTGGCGGATGCCGGCGTCGACGTGCTGCACCCCTCGACCCGCCGGCACTACGTGCCCGCGTTCCCCGACCACGACAGCGAGTTGAGCCTGGCCGGGTGGACCAAGAAGGTCACCGGGCTCCCGGTCGTCGCCGTCGGCTCGGTCGGCCTGCAGACCCAGTTCCGCAGCGAGGAGCGCGGCCAGGTGATCCAGCCCGCGTCCGTCGACCGCCTGGTCGAGCAGTTCGACGCCGGGGAGTTCGACCTGGTGGCCGTCGGGCGGGCCCTGCTGGCCGACCCGGCGTGGGTGAATCGGCTGCGCGACGGCAGGCTCGGCGGTTTCGCCGGATACAACCCGGAGACCGCGCTGGCCGCGCTTGCCTGAATGGTCCACCGCAATGTCGGTGCGCGGCAATAGCATCTCCAGGCGTGGGGATCGTCGTCGTGTTGCGCAGAGCGCTGGCAGCGGTGTGCGCGGCGGCCGTGGCGGCGGCCCCGGTTGCTGCGCCGCGCGCCCCTGCCGCTGACGCGGATTACCAGCTGGTCCAGGAGCCCGAGGCGGGCTACTCCCCCATCATCGGATTGATCGCCGGCGCGAGGCGCTCGGTGCGGATGACCATCTACGAACTCACCGATCCGGCCGCCGTCGGCGCGCTCGTCGACGCGCAGCACCGGGGGGTGGACACCCGGGTCATTCTGGATGCCGCGTTCCACGGTTACCAGACCAACGCCGAGACCTTCCGGCAACTCGACGACGCCGGCGTCGGCGTCAAATGGGCTCCGGACGGGGTGATCTACCACCAGAAGACGATTGTGGTTGACGACATCACCGCGGCCGTCGGCACCGGCAACCTCACGCCGCAGTACTACGCCACCAGCCGCGACGCCTGGGTGCTCGACACCAACCCCGCCGACGTGCCGGCGATCGCCGCGACATTCGACACCGATTACACCGCGGCCCCGGCCGGCCGGCCGCCCGCGGCGACCCCGGCGCCCGACCTGGTCTGGTCGCCCGCGGCGCGGGCCGAGTTCCTGCAGCGCATCGACAGCGCCTCCCGCACCCTCGACGTCACCAGCGAGGAGCTCAAGGATCGCGCCGTGATCAGCGCGCTGGACAAGGCGGCCCGCCGGGGGGTGAACTGCCGCATCGTCTTGACCGAGAATCCCGCGTGGGCCCGGGGCATCGCCGAGGTGTCGGCCGCCGGCTGCTCGGTGCACCTGTTTCCGAAGACGGACACCGGCCTCTACATGCACGAGAAGATGCTGCTCACCGACGGCAGCGAGCTCATCATCGGTAGCCAAAACCTGTCCACCACAAGCCTTCTCGAGAACCGGGAGCTGTCGCTGGCGTTGGACAGCGCCACGGCGCCAGAACTCATCGCCGCCGTCGCATCCACCTTCGACGCCGACTACGCCGCCGCACCCCCGTCGTCGTGATCCCGGGGCTCGGCCCGCGACGAGACCGCTAGAGCTGAATCCAGGCCGACTTGGTCTTCATGTACATGTCGATGCCCTCGCGGCCGAACTCGTGCCCCCAGCCGGACTGCTTGTGGCCGCCGAAGGGCACGTCGTGGTCGAAGACCAACTGGCAGTTGACCTGAACGCTGCCGGCGTGCAGTCGCTTGAGCATCCGGTGGGCCCGGCCGACGTCCTGCGTCCAGGCGGTGGCCGCCAGGCCGTAGGTGGTGTCGTTGGCCATGGCCACACCCTGGTCCTCGTCGTCGAACGGCAGGATGGTCACGACGGGCCCGAAGATCTCCTGCCGGTACAGCCGCATGCCCGGATCGACGTTCGTGAGCACCGTCGGGTGGACGAAATAGCCCTTGCGGTCCAGGCGGTAGCCGCCGGTCACCACCTCGACGCCGTCATTGCGGCCCTCGTCGATGAAACCCATGACGCGGGTCAGCTGTTTCTGGCTGATCAGCGGGCCGCTGACGCAGCCTTCCTCGTTGGGCGCGCCGAGCTTGAACGTGTTCGCCATCATGGAAATACCTTCCACGACCCGGTCGTACACACCGCGCTGCGCGAAGATCCGCGACCCGCACACGCAGCCCTGCCCGGAATGCACGAAGATGCCCAGCGACGCCATCAGGATGGCCTTGTCCATGTCGGCGTCATCGAAGATGAGCACCGGCGACTTGCCGCCCAGTTCGAGCGTCACCTTCTTCAGGTTCCCCGCCGAGGCCCGCACGATCTCCTTGCCGACCTCCGTCGAACCGGTGAAGGCGACCTTCTCGACGTCGGGGTGCGCGGTGATGGCGGCGCCCGCGGTGTGGCCGTAGCCGGTGAGCAGGTTCGAGACGCCCTCCGGAACGCCCGCCTCGTGGATCAGCTGGTCGAGCAACAGCGCCGAAAGCGGTGTCTCCTCAGCGGGTTTGACGAGCACGCTGCAGCCCGCGGCCAGCGCCGGCGCGAGCTTGGCGCTGGCGTTGAAGATCGGTCCGTTCCACGGGAAGATCAGGCCCACCACGCCGTAGGGCTCTTTCAACGTGTACGCGTGCATGTCGACGTAGGCGTCCGTCGCGATACCGTCGGTCTTCACGTCGTAGGCGACGCCGTTGATCTTCGAACACCAGCCGGCGTAGTAGCGGAAGAACTCCGAACACGTCGACATCTGCAGCGTCGCCTGCATCAGCGGCATGCCCGTGTTGAGCGAATCCAGCTGGGCGAATTCGTCGGCATGCGCGTCGATCAGGTCCGCTATGCGCCACATGATCTTGGCGCGCTCACGGCCCGGCAATTGGGACCAGGCGCCCGACTCGAAGGAGGCCTTGGCTCGCGCGGCGGCTTCGTCGACGGCGTCGGGCCCGCAGTCGGTGAATTCGGTGATCGGCTCTTCGGTGGTGGGATCGATGACTTGAATGACGTCACCCGATCCCGGGCGCTTGCGAATGTCGTCCAATATCGCCTGTACCGTCATCTGATTCCCTTCCCATGCCCCGCGCGCCCACAATGCTGAGCACCTGCTTAGCATTGTGGGCGCGGGGCGGTCAAGGTCCCCTGCCGACTCGGCGCAGTGCTGAATCCGGATCAGCTTGCCGACTGGGATCGCGACCGCGCAGTCGCGCAGCCCACACCGCCAAGCGCGGCGGTTCGGGTCGTCGTGTTCATGCCGTGGTGGCGCTGCGCCACGCCAGCGGGTTGAGCGCCCGGTACGGGTCGGTGCTGCGCAGGCGCTGCAGGTCGGCCAGGATGGTCTCCAGCTCTCGGCGCGTCCGCTCCTTGACGGCCTCGACCCATCCCGGGGCGTCGATGCCCAGCGGTGTGCTGGTGTCGATCGGCGGGCCGAAGCGCAGATACATCCGCCGGGGCCTGGGAATGAGCGTCGGTCCGATTCCGCGCAGCAGCGGCATCGCCATGTCCGGGCGGCCGTTCAGCCTGCGGCCCAGCGCCTCGCTGAACCTCCCGTAGATGCTGTCGCGGGTGGTCCAGCTGCGGTAGACGTCGTCACCCCCGACCAGCCCGACGGGCACGATCGGGTAGCCGTTCTCCACGGAAAGCCGGGCGAATCCCGAGCGCCCTTCCCAGCGCAGCGTGTACTCCTCGCCCTTGAACTTGCCGATCTCGCGGCCACCGCCGGGAAAGACCAGGATGGTCTGGTCGTGACGCATGAGCTCGCGCGCGCTGTCGGGTTCGCCGATCACGCCGCCGAACGCCGCCATGAGGTCGGCGGGAAGGCCCCGCAGCCGCCCGAAGCCCCGGTCGGCCAGTGGCCGCACCCGGGTGCCGATCGTGCGCCGCACGGCGTCCGAGATCAGGAAGATCTCGGAGCCGGCCTGGGTATGGTTGCCCACCAACAGGAATCGGCCGTCGGGCGGTAGGTTGTCGACGCCGTCGATGTAGGGCCGGGACAGGTCCAGGACGGGTGCGAGCCGGTCGGTGACCGCGTCGAGTGCCCGGCGCAGCGACCGGACTCGCCCGTTGGGCTCCATGATGGCGTCGAGGTGGTTGCCGTCAGCCATGGTCTGGTGTGTCCGCACGGCTGAACACGACGGTGATCGAGGGCGGTCCCAGCCGCCTCGGCGAGGGCAGCATCTCGACCCGCATCCCCGGGTCGGCGGCGCGGCCGAGGGCTTCGAGCGCCGACGGGCTGTAGGCGCGCAGCGCGCTGATGAACCCGTCGTGCAGGCATGGTTGCACCCACGACCACGGGAGCAGCGCGAGGTTGACCGGCAGTGCCATCACCGGGAACAGCAAGGTGGCCAACGGCGACTGCCGCCTGAGGTCGATGATCAGGAACCGCTTGCCGACGCGGGTGGCCTCGGCGATTGCGCGGCAGGCGACGGCCGGCGGCAGGTGGTGGAACGCCATCGCGAAGACCACCAGGTCGTAGCTGTCATCGGCCGCGTCGATCGCGGTCGCGTCGATCACCTGGGCCCGGGCCCGCGGGTGGGCGCCGAGGTCGCCCGCGGCGATGTTGGCCACCGAGGTCGGGTCGAGGTCGCTGACGGTGACGGTGGCCGTCGGGTGCAGTGCGAGAATCTTCGCCGACAACTTGCCGTGGCCCGCACCGAGTTCCAGGATGCGCGGTTCGTCGATGCCGGCGACGACGTCCAGGGCGACGCGCGCGCACGTCTCGTGCTGGTTGGTCAGGGTGCCGAACCGGTCCAGCATCCCGATGACCTTCTGCTTGACCTCGTCGGCGACGTCATCGCGGTCGAGGTACTCCAGCGTATCGGTCTGCATTCGCCGGTCCAGCCACGACGCGTCGGGGCCACCCCGTGGCATCTGCGCAATCGTGGTCCGGTCAAGCGCTGTCGTCGTACCCATCACGGTCTCCTCCTGGCTTCGCGGCAGGCATTTTCCACCACTTTAACAAACGAACCAGTTCGTCCGCCTATGATGTGACCGTGAGAACAACCACCGAGCTGCGCGGCGAGATCCTCGCCGCCGCCCGCGCCGAATTCGCGCAGTACGGATTGGCCGGCGCCCGCATCGACCGGATCGCCCGGTCCGCCAGCGCCAGCAAGGAACGCCTGTACGCCCACTTCGGCGACAAGGAGACGCTGTTCCGCGACGTGGTGGCCACCGACGGCGCGGAGTTCTTCCGCGCCGTCGAGCTACGCCCCGACGCCGTCCCCGAATTCGTCGGCGACATCTTCGATCTCGCGCAGAACCGGCCCGAACATCTACGGATGATCACCTGGGCGCAGCTGGAGGGATTCCCGCTCGACAAGCCGGAGGTCGACGGCGTGTCCCCGCCCGACCAGGCCGTGGCCGCCCTGGAGCAGGCTCGCCGCGACGGTCACGTCGACTCGTCCTGGGAGCCTGAGCAACTGCTCGTCCTGTTGTTCGGCATCGGGCTCGCCTGGGCGCATTGGCCCGATCCCGCCGCCGCGACCACCGACCGCGACGTCATCGCGCGCCGCCGCGCCGCAGCGGTCGAGGCGGCGGCCCGCCTCGTCGGGCCCCGTCGGTGACGGCGATCCCTCAGGCGCCGACCAGCTCCGGGTGGAATGCGGCCGCCATTCGGCGCAGTCCGTCTTGCCAGTCGACGCGCGTTGCGCCGACGAGTTCGTGCATCCGGGTCACGTCGGTCGGGTTGCCGCGCAACGCCTGTTCACTCTCCTCGAAGACCGGCCGCCTGCCGATCAGCGAACCGAGGTACTCGCACCACTCCTGGATGCTGACCGTCTGATCGCCGCACCAGTTGACCGTGGTCGCCGGCACCGACGCCGCGTCCAGCAGCCTGGGGATGGTTGCGATGATGTCGTCCTCGTGGATCGGGTTGTAACGGGCGGGACCGCCGGGTGGCACGGGGATCGGGATGCCCGCCAGCATCATCTCCATGTGGTAGAACGGCCACCCGCCATTATCGCCGTACGGGACGTTGAGCCGCGCGATGATGGTGGGCAACCCGAGCACCCGCGCCATCGACCGCGCAACGACCTCGCCCGCGATCTTGGAGATGGAGTAGGTGGGAAACAGGGGCTTGTGGTTGTCGCCGAGGGCGGCGTGTTCGGTCCGCGGTTCGTCGTCGGGCGGGTCGTAGACGGCGGCAGACGAGCAGTGCAGGAAGGCCTTCGCGGCGCGGCAGTGCGCCATGAGCAGGCCGACCGCCTCCGCGTTGGCGCCCAGGTCCTTGTCCCAGTGGCCGCTCTTGGCCACGGCAAGGTTGAGGACGTAGTCGAAATCGGTGGGCAGGCCGCTGAAGTCGCCGGCGGCGAGATTGACGGTCCGGCAGCGGATCCCGGCCCGCTCCAACCCTTCCCGGGCGGTCGCGTTCGTGAATCGCGCGATGCCCCACACCTCGTTGTCGGCCGCGAGGGCGAGGGCGATGGGAGTGGCGATTTGACCGGTCGGACCGGTGATCAGGATCTTCGAGCCGCGCATGGACTGATGGTAGGCCAGCGGCGATTACGCGGGTCGGTGGGTCGGCTTCGGGAGCGCCCTTGGGAGCGGCCTTGGGTGACACTGTGAATGGTCCGCGAATGCGGATCCAGGTCCGTTCTCGACGCGCTTTGTCCACCCGATTGGGTTACTGTTCACGGCTATGGACGACCGCGACAAGGACCCAGCGGTGGTTCTGCCCTACCTTGTAGGCAGATCGCTTGCCGCCACCGAAGTCTACGAGGCATTCGGTTACCGCAAGTCGGCGTACTACAAGGCGGCCCGGGAGGGCCGGCTGATCACCGCCGACAACCTGATCAGGGCCGCCAGGCATTTCGGGCTGAACCCGATCGATCTACAGGTTCGGTTCGGGTTGATCGCACCCGAGGCCGTCACCGAATATCTGGAATCCGCGCCTGCGGCACCCGGACCGCGAGACCTGCGGCCCGAACCGTCGCTGACGCCGTCGGGCCGAAAGACGCTGTCCGACAAGGCCGTCCGCTAAGAAACGGGCGCTACCTCCGTGTCGACGCCAGTTACCTTGCGCGCGAGGGATATTCGATGACGGACATGGACAGCTCCCCACGGCGGTCGCGCAGCTCGCGCGTTACCGTTGCGCACGACCATGCCCGTGGGTAAGCGCCCGCGAAGGTCCTGCCGCAGGTGCCGCGGCGGCAAGCGGGGCGGATCAACGTCGTCAACGCGACACGTCGCCGACGGGCATTACGGCGAGGTTTAGAGGTCGATGGTCCCTACCCTCGGGGACGTGCGCACGACATCATTTTCAGACATGACGGAACCGATCGAATCCAGTGTCGCGCGCGACGTGCTGCCCAGCCGGCTGGGCCAGGCCGTGGCTGTCGTGGTCATCGTCGCCGGTGTCGTGTTCGTCGCCGCGGTGGTCTTCTTCACCGGAGCGGTGCTGGGCGCGAGCCGCGGCGGCTACGGCGATCCGGACGGGTGGCCCGGTGCGGGTCAGCACGGCCCGGGCGGCCGACCGGGCACCTGCCCGATGATGGACGGGGGTCCGATGACAGGCGGCGGCATGATGGGTCCCGATTGGATGCCGGGACGCATGATGGGTCCCGGCTCGAGCCCGATGCCGCCGACACCGACCCCAGCCGCACCGCGTCCGTAGCGCGCCCGAGAACTGCGCCGGGCGTCCCCGGCGGCCCTTAGAATTGGTCGAAGGCCCACCGCGTCACAGGAGCAGTCCGCACATGGAATCGATGTCGATCAATCCGGGCGCCGCCGCCATTGGTTCACGTTTGGTCGACGCGGCCGGCCGCGGGCTGGGCTCCGCTTCCGCGGCGCTGCCCTCGCTGACCGCGTTGGCGCCCGCCGGGGCCGAAGAGGTCTCGATGCAGGCGGCAGCGGCGTTCACGGCTGACGCCGAGGTGCTTCTGGCCCTCAACGCCGCGGCTCAGGAGGAACTGTCCCGCACGGGCATGGCCCTGATGGAGATCGCGAGAAGGTACTCACAGGTCGACGGCGAGGCGGCAGGGAGCCTGACGGCGGGCGGCGCTCAATTCTTCGGCCCCTCGTTCGCGGGCGGCTCAGGCGCGGGACTGATGCGCGCGGGCACGCTACCCGGGGCGGGCGGATCGGCTCCCCGCACGCCGCTGCTAGCCAACCTCATCGACGGGGTCGCGGCGGCCAATCCGGTGACCAACCCTTCCGTGGTGCCGGCAGCCGCCGGCGCCGCCTCGACGGCGCTGAGCGCCGGGACCGCCCCGCTGAGCTCGTTGGGCTCGTTGGGCTCGGGCGCGGCCGCCGGGCCCGGCCTCACGTCGTCGGTCGCACCGGGCGAGGACGACACCGAGGGTGACGATCCCGGCGACGGGCAGCCGGCCGAACGCCTCCTCTAGGCGGCGGAACTCATTCAGTCGGAGCGGCTTACAGCCCGGGCTGGTCTTCGATGATGCCCAGCCAGATCTGGGCGGCGTCGATGGCGACCTTCTCGCTGATGAAGGCGTGCTGGGTTCCGGTGTAGATGTCGCGGAAGGCGCGCTCGAGGCGGCTGCCCTCCCGTATCGCGCTGGTTCCGGCGACCAGATGCGCCCACTCGGCACAGGCCCGCGCGGTGTCGGTGGCGTAGACGGCGGCGACCCGCATGTCGGCGCGCAGGGCCGGTGTCAGCTCCTCCCCCGCGGCGACGGCGGACTCGGCGGTGGTGAAGGCGTCGAGCACCAGCAGCCGCGCGGCCCGCCAGGCCGCGCGATGATGCGCCAGTCCCTTCTGAAAGGTGGGGCGGCTGGCCAGCGAGGCCATGTCGCTCATCCGGAACTTGGTGGCCGCCAGGTCCTGGACGTCGTCGAGCATGCTCTTGGCCACGCCCAGCGCCCACGAGGCGTGGCCGGCGGCGGTGACGGGCATCAGCCCCATGCGGGTCGCCGGCGACGCTCCCCGGTGCGGCTCGCGCACGAACAGTTCGAAGGTTCGGCTCTCCGGGACGAACACCTGCTCGGCGCTGTAGTCGTAGGACCCGGTTCCCTTGAGGCCCTGGACATGCCAGCCGTCGTTGAAGCTGATCTGGTCGCGCGGCACCACGGCCACACGCATCTCGGGAAAGCCCTCGGTGATCCAGCGCATCTCGCCGTCGTCCATCGGCAGGAACCCGGCCGCGACGTATTCGGAGTGACCGATGCCCGAGCCGAAGCTCCACGACCCACTCACCAGGTAACCGCCGTCGCCGGCGTGTCCCTGTCCGTTGGGGAAGAACTGGCCGCCCATGGTGACCCGGTTGTCGTGCGCGGCGAACACCTCGGCGAAACCCTCGTCGGGCAGATACGCCGCGGCGGCGAAGGACGACGGCAGGTTCGCGATACCGATCCACCCGAATGAGCCATCCTGCCACGCCATTTCGATCCAGGTCTCGATCATCTCGGTGAACGACGGTTCGACACCGCCGGCCGCGACAGGGTTGAAGGCCGACATCAGCCCGCTCGCCCACATCTCGTCGACGATCGGCGCGGTGAGCGTGCGCGCCCGCTCGCATTCGCCGGCTTCGGCCTGCACCAGGTCCCGCATGCCGCGGGCCAGCGCAACGACCCGGCTGTCGGTGTCGGCTATCGACGTCATCGGCGATTCCCCTCGTTGAAGGTGCGGCAGGTCAGCGGGAAGACTGATACCGGTGACCGTACAACCACGCGAGCCCTTGCAGAACGACAAACTTCTCGACGGCCGGGTTGTCGATGATCGCCGACGCTGAGCCCGTGCGCTGGATCGTCGACGGCATGAACGTGATCGGGAGCCGGCCGGATGGCTGGTGGAAGGACCGCAATCGCGCGATGGCGGCGCTGGTGGAAAGCCTGGACCGGTGGGCCGCGGGGCACGGGGACGCGGTGACCGTGGTGTTCGAGCGGCCGCCGTCCACCGCCCTGACGTCGTCGCGGGTCGAGGTCGCCCACGCGCCCCGGGCGGCCGCGAACTCCGCCGACGACGAGATCGTCCGGCGAGTTCAGGCCGACGCCCGGCCCTGCGAGATTCGGGTGGTGACATCCGACAAGGTGCTGGCCGATCGCGTCGCCGCCCTGGGTGCATCGGTCCACCCCGCGGAGGGCTTCCGCGAGCTGGTCGACCCGCGCGGCTCGTGAGCCGACGCCCGCGCGGGTACCGACCAGATGTGGGCAAGACCGAGCCGCCTCATCGGCGGCCCGGTCCGCGTCAGCCCGCCGCCGCCAGCGCCGCGTCGTAGTCGGGCTCTTGGGCGATCTCGGGCACCAGCTCCGTGTAGGCGACGTTGCCGTCGGCGCCGATCACGACGATCGCCCGGGCGAGCAGCCCCGCCATCGGACCGTCGGTGATGGTCACGCCGTAGTCCTCGCCGAAGCTGTCACGGAAAGCCGAGCCCGTCTTCACGTTCTCGATGCCCTCCGCCCCGCAGAAACGGGCGAACGCAAACGGCAGGTCCTTCGAGACGCAGACCACGGTGGCGCCCCCGGCGGCGGCGCGCTCGTTGAAGGTCCGCACGCTCGTCGCGCAGACCGGTGTGTCCACGGACGGAAAGATGTTGAGCACCACGGGCTTTCCGCGGAACTGCGCACCGCTCAGCGGCTTCAGGTCGCCGCCGGTCAGAGTGAAGTCCGGGGCCGGGGAGCCGACGGCAGGCAGCTCACCGACGGTGTTGATCGCATTTCCACGCAGGGTTATCTGTGCCATGAGCACAGTCTGCCAAGGCCGACGAAGCCGGTCGGGGGCAGGTCGGGCTTCTGGGGAGCGCGGCGCTCAGGGGTTGGGCTGCAGGATGTCGTCGGAGGCCAGCTGACCACCGGCCTGCAGCCAGGCGCCCACCACGCGCGGCGCGTCACGGTTGGGGTTGTAGATGTCCTCCTCGCTGGAGAACACTCCGTCGCCCGCATAGACCAGCCTGGTCCAGTTCGGAAACCAGAACGGCTCCCCCTGCGGATCGGTCGGATGATCCAGCAGGTTCTTGATCATCAGCACGACGGCGTCGTTGTCCTCGTCGAAGGCGATCCACTCGAACGGGAACCTCATGTGTGGGAACGGGGCCATCACCGCGACGATCCAGTCGCGCACCGCCTCCCGGCCGTGGAAGACGCCGTAGTGGTGTTCGGTGTAGACGACGTCGTCGGTGAACAGGTCGGCGAACGCTCGCCAGTCACCCGAGGCGCTGCATCCCTCGACCACCTCGGTGTAGTTGTTGACCGCCTGCTCAATTTCGGCTCTGGTGAAATTGCCCATGGCGGACACACTAGAACGTGTTCTCGGTTTCGGGTGGCTCTTGCGGATGAGGATGTGCGATGAACGTCGTGAAGCTGTTCGGCCTGGACGGCAAACGGGCCGTGGTGACCGGTGCGTCGAGCGGCATCGGCCGCGAGGTGGCCCGGGCGTATTTACAAGCCGGCGCCGAAGTGGTCGTTGCGGCAAGGCATTTCGACGCGCTGGAGAAGGTCGCCGCCGAGCTCGCGGCCGGTGGCGGGGGCCGGGTGGTGCCGGTGTGTTGCGACGTGACGCAACCGGACCAGGTCAACGAACTCTTCGACCGGGTGGTCGCCGAGCTCGGCGGGCTCGACATCGCGGTGTGCAACGCCGGCATCGTCAGCGTGAGCCCCGTGCTCGACATGTCGCCCGAGGAGTTCCAGCGCATCCAGGACACCAACGTGGCGGGGGTCTTTTTCACAGCACAGGCGGCCGCCCGGGCCATGGTCCGGCAGGGCGCGGGCGGTGTCATCATCACCACCGCGTCGATGTCGGGCCACATCATCAACACCCCGCAGCAGGTGGGCCACTACTGCGCGTCCAAAGCGGCGGTGATCCACCTGACCAAGGCCATGGCGGTGGAATTGGCCCCGCACAACATCCGGGTCAACAGCGTCAGCCCGGGCTACATCCGCACCGAACTCGTCGAGCCGCTGGCCGAGTATCACCGCCAGTGGGAGCCCAGGATCCCGCTCGGGCGGATGGGTCGCGCCGACGAACTCAACGGCCTCTATGTGTACCTGGCCAGCGACGCCTCGAGCTACATGACGGGCTCCGACGTGGTGATCGATGGCGGGTACACCTGTTGGTGAGGCTAATCGCCGGTGACCCACTGTCGCGCTTGCTCGAGCTGATTCGCCGGGAAATGGCGAACGTCTGCCGAGACGAAGTGCGATCCCAGATGCTCTGCCACGTCCCCGATGTGTGAGTCGGTGACCAGTGCGAGCTTCTTGACATGCTTGTGGTGATCCCGAACGAAACGCATGTGGGTGACGAATGACCCGAAGCTGTCCCAGCCCGGGAACGACGGCGCGTTGACGATGACGCCGGCGAGGTCGCCGTGGGCTTCGATCTGGGGGTCGACCGACTTCGCGAGTTCGACGAAATCGTCTTTGTCGAGCGGGGCCTTCGGCCGCAACTCCAGGAGGGAATGTTCTTTGTCGAGGTCGTAGTCGATCATGGCGGGCTCCTTCGTGGCCGGTTGCAGTCATGATGCCGGTGGCGGGTAGCGGCCGGTAAGAGCCCAAAGTCACGAGTCGGGCGCCACGGGACCGGTGGTTCGGTCATCCCTCTATCTCGCCGGAGATACCGCGCTCGAGGCCGGCCTGCGTGCGCGCCGGCAGCACGACCAGCCCGTCGAGTTCCCGGCGCGCCCGGTCGTAGGCGTTCTGGCGCTCCTGCGGCGCCGCGGCGGGATCGGATGCCATGCGGAACAGGTTCTGAGCGCGCGTGATTCGCTGTTGGTCCGCCCGCGAGAAGTCGTGGCGGCGTCTGCGCTTGGCTTCCGACTCGGCGGCGTTGAACGCGGTCACGTAGCGCTCCACGGCGGCCATGTACTGCGCGGCGGCTTCCCTGTCGTCGAACAGTTCCTCGGCCTTGGCGGGGCGGAGGAAGTCCGCGCGCAGTTTGGCGCTGTGGAACGCCGTCGTGAGCGGATCGCGCATGTCGGTCATGAGCGGGAAGTCGAGGAGCTTGGCGACGTCGAGTTCGTAGTCGAGCCACCGCGCGTCGGTCCGGCTGTGCTCCTCGAGGACGCGGCGCAGCGACCGCCACTGGGCGGCTTGGCTGTTGCCGGTGCCCCCGGTGCTTCCGGCGCCGACGGTGTCGGGGGTCGGTGCCTCGAAGACGGCCCGCGGCTCCCCGGCCCGGCGCCTGTACGTGGTGAATGCCCGAAACGCGGCGATGGCCGCGCCCGCCAGCGGCAGCAACAGGATCAGGAGTTCGGCCAACCGGATGAGCAAACCCACACGGCCAGGATGCCACGCGGGCAGCGCTGCGCCGCCCGCCGAAAGCGGGGCCTGCGGTCGAATCAGCGCCTGCGGGCCTGGGAAGGGTCCACGCTCGGCGGTCCGAGGCTGCCGTCAAGGTACTGCTCCCGGCAGGCCCGGCGGGCCAGTTTGCCGCTGGTGGTGCGCGGGATGGCGCCGGCCGGCAGGAAACGCATGTCGGAGACCGCAATCCCGTGGCGGTCCGAAACCGCCGCCCGGACCGCCTCGATCGCCGGCTCCGGGTCCGCGCGGCTGGTGCCCGCCGCCCGCTCGGCGATGACCACGAGCCGTTGGCGCGACGCGTCCGGGCCCGAATCACCGGCTGGCACCGCGAAGGCCGTGACATATCCGCGCCGCACGAGCGGTGACGCCTCCGCGACCGTGGCCTCGATGTCCTGCGGATAGTGGTTGCGGCCGTCGACGGTGATGAGGTCCACGATGCGGCCCGTCACGAAGATCTCGCCGTCGAGATAGAAGCCCAGGTCCCCGGTGCGCAGCCAGGTGCCGCCGGGGGTCGAGCCCTCGGCGCGGCTGCTCTGCCCCAGCCGGGCCTTCAGCGTCGCGCCGAAGGCCTCGCGCGTCTGCTCGGGCAGGCGCCAGTAGCCCGCGCCCACGTTGTTGCCCTGCAGCCAGATTTCGCCGACCTCACCGTCTGGCAGTTCGGCCGCGGTTTCGGGGTCCACGACGACCGCCCACAGGCTGCGCGCCACCCGGCCGCAGGACACCTGGACCACCGCATTGGGCGAATCCGCCGCGACCCGCACGGCGTGACCGGCGCCCAGTCGCTCGCGGTCGAGATACACCACCGGCGCCTCGGTGTCGTGGTCGGTGGTCGCGACGAACAGGGTCGCCTCCGCGATGCCGTAGGACGGCTTGAATGCCGTGCGCGGCAAGCCGTACGGGGAGAACGCCTTGTTGAACATCCTCATCGCGTCGACGCTGACCGGCTCGGACCCGATGATCATCACCACGTTGCTGAGGTCGATGTCGTCGTCGGGGCCGGGCAGTCCCCGCTGCGCGGTCCACTCGTAGGCGAAATTCGGTGCGGCCGTCACTGCGCGGCCTTCGCGCGAGCCGGCGGACAGCGCCTTGATCCACCGCAGTGGCCGGCGCACGAACGCGGCCGGTGACATCAGGGTCGAGTGCCCGCCGTACACCGCGGGGAAGCCGATCATCGACAGGCCCATGTCGTGGTAGAGGGGCAACCAGCTCACGCCGTGGGTGTTGCGGTCCAACAGGTCGATCGAGAGGATCATCTGGACCAAATTGGTGCCCACCGCGCGGTGGGTGATCTCCACGCCCACCGGGGGTCGCGTCGAGCCGGAGGTGTACTGCAGGTGAGAAACGCGGTCGACGGCCAGCTCGACGGGCACGAACGTCTCGCCCGCGGAGTCGGGTATCTCGTCGATCACCAGGACGTGCGGCCGCCGCAGTTGGTCGAGGCCGGCCAGGAAGCCCTCGACCGCGTCCCTGGCCGCGGCGGTGGTGAGCACGGCGACGGGTTCGGAGTCGCGCAGGGCCGTGTCGAGACGCTCGGCGTGGCCGGGCAGTTCGGGCGCGAACAACGGCACCGCGATGGCTCCCGCCTTGACCGCCGCGTAGAACCCGGCGACGTAATCGATGCCCTGCGGCGCGAGGATCGCCACCCGATCACCGTCGCCGGCGAACTGCTGCACGCGCGCCGCGATGGCCTGCAGCCGCACGCCCAGCTGCGCCCAGGTCACCTCGGAGGCGTCTCCTTCGGACCGGGCGTGGTCGAGGTAGCGGTAGGCGACCTGGTCGCCGACATTGGCGATGTTGCGCTCGATGAGGGAGATCAGCGTGGTGCCGGGGGGCGCCTCGATGCGACCGTCGGCGTCCAGGCAATCCTCTATCCGCAGCAGGCCTTTCGGCGCCACGGAGTGCGGCCGGGAACCGTTTTCCATGGGTCCCAGTCTAGTTGTGCGCGAGCCGGTGAACCCCCGGGCTGGGCCCGCCTCGGTGTCCCCCTGCCGGCTCGCCGGCCGGCAATGTTGGTTGTCATCGCCGTCGGGTGCCGCCGATTTCACCTGTTGGCAACCTGTCAGGAGTTGGGTTTCGACGAGCCGACCAGAACGCAACGCCCGCGCAGAGACCGCAGAGACCGCAGAGACCGCAGAGACCAAGGAAACCGATGACCACGACGTCAGACCGCCAGGACGAACGACACGGCCTCACCCAGCGGTTCACCGGACTGTGTGTCCGATACGTCGAACGCCTCATGCCCGACCCGTATCTGTTCGCGGTCATCCTCACCCTGATCGTCGTCGCGCTGGTGGCCCTCCTCGTACACGGCGCGACACCCACCGGCGTTCTGAAGGCTTGGTACGGCGGGGTTTGGGGCTCGCAGAACATCTTCACCTTCGCGTTCCAGATGGTGCTGATCCTGGTGACGGGCTACACACTCGCCGAGGCGCCCATCGTCAAACGAGCCATCGTGGCCGTCGCGAGCAGACCCACCAACCAGGTGCAGGGCGCCCTGCTGTGCTTCGGCGTGAGCGCCGCCCTCTCCCTGCTGAACTGGGGACTCGGCCTGGTCGCGGGCGCCCTGGTCGCGCGCCAGGTGGCGAAGCGGCTTGCGGGTGCGCATTTCGGATACCTCATCGCGACCGGGTTCATGGGCTACATCGTCTGGACGCAGGGCCTGTCGTCGTCGATCGCCCTGGCCAACACCGACACCACCAGCCCGATCAACGTGATCCACAAGATCACCGGAACAACCGTGCCGCTGACGTTGACGATCTTCCAGCCCTACAACTGGGTCGCCGTGCTCGTCGTGGTGTTGCTGCTCTCCGTCGCGATCTGGCGGATGGCGCCCCGGGAGGCCCTCGAACCGGACCCGGCGGTCTTCGACGAGGAACCCGAGCCGGCCCCACTCTCCGGTAAGCGGACGCCGGCCGAGTGGCTGGAGAACCTGTGGATCCTCAACGTGCTGGTCTTCGCCGCGGGCATCACGTATTTCGTGCTGAGCGGCTTCGCGCTCAACATCTCCTCGATGATCATGCTGTTCACCATCACCAGCGCATTGCTGCACCGCACGCCGATCCGCTTCATCACCGCGTTCTCGAACGCGGCCCGGGTGTCGGGCCCGTTGTTGCTGCAATACCCCCTGTACGGGGGGATCGTGGGGCTCCTCGGATACCTGCCCACCCACTCGGGCAAGGCGCTGCAGACCGTGCTCGCCGAAGCGCTGGTGCGCGGCGCCGACGAGTACACCCTGCCCTTCCTGACGTTCGTCGGCTCGGTCCTGATCTCGCTGTTCGTTCCCTCCGGCGGGGGGCATTGGGCGGTTCAGGGGCCGATCGCGGTCGACTCGGCGCTGGCGATCGGGCAACACTCGCCGAAGTACCTCGGGTTGATCTCGATGTCGGTCGCCGACGGCGAGGCCGTCGCCAACATGATCCAGCCGTTCTGGCTGTTGCCCGTGCTCGCCATCGCCAAGCTCAACGTCCGCCAGGTGATGGGCTTCACCGTGATCGCCTTCCTGGTGGGGTTCGCCGTGTCAAGCGCGGCGGTTCTCATTGCGCCGCATGTGCTTTGACGGTTCGACACCGCATGGTCACTGACGCAGCACGCTCCCCCACGGCCCGGGTCGCGGCCGCCTACCGGACGATCGCCGAAGCCGACCGGCCCGAGATCTGGATCACGCTGAGACAACAGACCGACGTTTTCGCCGACGCCGCCGCGGTCGAGCGGCGACTGGCCGCGGGAGAACCGTTGCCGCTGGCGGGAATGCTGGTTGCCGTCAAGGACAACATCGACGTCGCGGGCCTACCCACCACCGCGGCCTGCCCGGAGTTCGCCTACCTCCCCGCAACCACGGCGGTCGCCGTGCAGCGGCTCTGCGCGGCGGGCGCCGTCGTGCTCGGCAAAGCCAACCTCGACCAGTTCGCCACCGGATTGGCCGGCACCCGCAGTCCCTATGGCGCCGTGCGGAATTCGCGCTATCCGCAGCTGGTGGCCGGGGGTTCCAGTTCGGGTCCGGCCGTGGCCGTCGCGCTGGGCATCGCCGACATCGGCGTCGGCACCGACACCGCGGGGTCCGTGCGCGTCCCCGCCGCGCTCAACGGGATCGCCGGCATCAAGCCGACCCTCGGGATCATCCCCACCCATGGCGTCGTGCCGGCCTGCCCCAGCTTCGACGCGGTCTCCGTGCTCGCGGCGGACGTCGCGCGTGCCGCCGCCGCGGTCGCGGTGATGGCCGGCCCCGATTCGCGCGACCCCCGCAGCCGCGCGTGGCCGTCCGACGTCCGGTTCGCGGCGCCCGGCGTGCCACGGCTGGCGATCCCCGAGGACGCCAACCTGTCCGCGCTCAGCCCCGCCTACGCAGATGCCTTCACGCGGACCGTCACCCATGCCACCCGAGCCGGCATGCGCGTCGAGGCGGTCGACATCTCGCTGCTGCTCGATGCCGCCCTCCTGTTGTATGACGGCGCCTTCGTTGCCGAGAGATACGCCGCGGTCGGCGCGTTTCTCGACAGTCATCCGGCGGGTGCGGATCCCGTTGTGGCACAAATCATCACCTCGGCCCGCTCGGTGAGCGGCGCGGCGTTCGCGGCGGACCTGAACGCGCTGGCGCTGGCGCGGGCCGGCGCCGGGAAGCTCCTGGCCGGGTTCGACGGGTTGCTGCTGCCAACGACCACCGAGCACCCCTCGTTGGCCGACGTACGGGCCGATCCCCACACCGTGGTCCGGCGGATGGGGGCGTACACCAACTTCTGCAACCTGCTCGACATGGCCGCGGTGGCCTTCCCCGGCGAGCCGACGACCGGCGGGGCCCCGTTCGGGGCGATGGTCGTCGTCCCCGCATTCGGCGACCAGGTCGCCGTCGACATCGCCGCGCGCATCGGCGGTACGCCGTCCGGGGCGGTCGCGGCAATCGGCTGCGATCTGGCCGTGTTCGGCGCGCACATGCGCGGCCACCCCATGCACGGGCAACTCGACGGGCTCGGCGCCCGCTATCTCGGGCCGGTCAGCACCGCGAGCGCGTACCGCCTGCTCGCCGTGGCCGGGACGACCCCAACCGCCGGGGTGGTCCGGGCGGCGGCCGGAGCCGGGCGCGAGATCCAGGGCGAACTGTTCCGCGTCTCCGAAGTCGCCCTGAGTCGCCTGCTGTCGGGTCTGCCCGCGCAGCTTGGGCTGGCCGGCGTGGAACTCGACGACGGTCGCAGCGTCGTCGCGGTGGTGGCCGCCGACCACGCGGCCGGATCGGCCGCCGACATCACCGGTTATCGGCATTGGGCGCGCTACCTGGAAGCCACCGGGGGCGAGCAACCCTGAGCAGTGGACGGGCCGGATCCCGCGGTCGCCGTCGCGTTCCGGGCTGACGAACGGGGTGCAGCGGCGCGGGCGCGCTGCGGTAGGGTACCGCCAGCAACGCTATGGGCGTTTGACTGATCGGGAGTAGGGATGTCGGGCCGCAAATTCTCCTTCGAAGTCACCCGCACCAGCTCCGCGCCCGCCGCGACGCTGTTCCGGCTCGTGGCCGACGGCGCCAGCTGGTCGCGGTGGGCTAAGCCGATCGTCGTGCAGTCGAGCTGGGCGCGCCAGGGTGACCCAGCGCCGGGCGGTGTCGGCGCCATCCGCAAGGTCGGGATGTGGCCGGTGCTGGTCCAGGAGGAAACCGTCGAATACGAGCAGGACCGCCGACACGCCTACAAGATGGTCGGGCCCGCGACCCCGGTCAAGGACTACTCGGCCGAGGTCGTGTTCACACCAAACGCCGCGGGCGGCACCGACATTCGCTGGACCGGCTCCTTCGTCGAGCGCGTCCGCGGCACCGGCCCGCTGATGCGGGGCGTCATGGGCGGGGCGGTCCGGTTCTTCGCGGACCGGTTGGTGCGGGCGGCCGAGCGCGAAACGGGCGGATGACGGTCGCCCGCCGGGCGACGACCACGCTCTGACAACCTGGCGATGGCGGGTCCGTCGCGCGATACCTACGCTGGACGAAGTGATCGACGTCGTCATCGCGGGCGCTGGCCCGAACGGGCTGATGCTGGCCGGCGAGCTCGGATTGGCCGGCGTCCGGCCGGTCGTGCTGGAACCGATGCCGGGACCCAACCCGCTGCGGCGGGCGAACGGCGTTATCGGCCAAGGGGTTCGGATACTTGACCATCGCGGCCTCTACAGCACGCTCGCGGGCACGGACGATCCGCCTGCGCTCAATCCGCGCGCGATGTTCGCGGCCTTCCCGCTGGATCTGGCGCTGGCGCCGGACGCCCAGGTGTTTCTGCTGCCCGTGCAGCAGCCCCGACTCGTCGAGGTGCTCGCGGCGCGGGCCCGCGCCCACGGTGCCGACATCCGATGGGGTCACGCGCTCACCGGGTTCGACCAGGACGACGACGGCGTCACGGTGCACGTCAGCGGACCCGACGGCCCCTACGATCTGGCGGCCCGGTACTTCGTCGGCGCCGACGGCGGGACCAGCATGACCCGCAAGCTGGCCGGCATCGGTTTTCCGGGCATGTCGTCCTACGACATGACCGTGCGGATGGGATTCGACGTGCTGCCCCCGCACGAGTGGGTCGATCCGGTCAGCGGCGGCCTGGACATACCCGGGTTCGGACGCGTGCCGCCACTGCAGTTCCGTCGGGCCGAGAACGGTGTTTTCGCGTACGGCGCGCTCGGCGACCGCGCCGCCGTGATCGCCTTCGAAATGGACCGATCGGCGCGCGAGGAGCCGCTCGCCGATGACGGCGCCGACTCGCCGATGAGCCTGGCGGAGCTGGAAGCAGCCGTGAAACGCGTCATCGGCGCGGATGTGCCGCTGCGACCCGCGCAGGGGGCGGACGAAACGCTGGACCTGCGCCGGTTTTCCGGCATCAACTCGCGGATCGCGTCGCGCTACCAGGAGGGCCGGGTGATCCTCGTCGGGGACGCCGCGCATGTCCACTCGCCGATGGGCGGGCCCGGGCTGAACCTCGGGCTGCAGGATGCGGCGAACCTCGGCTGGAAGCTGGCCGCCGTCGTCAGCGGACGCGTCGAACCAGCCCTGCTCGCCACCTACGAGACCGAGCGCCGGCGCGCCGCCGAGCGGGTCATCATGCACAGCCGGGCGCAACTGGCGCTCGTCCGCCCCGGGCCCGAGGTGACGGCGCTGCGGGAGCTGTTCTGCGAACTGGCCACCGACCCCGGTGTCGTCCGCCGCCTCAGCGATCTCATTTCGGGCGCCGAAAACCGTTACACCACCGACCCGGACGCACATCCGCTGGTGGGGTATTGGGTACCCGACTTCGCGGTGACCGCCGACGGCCAGACGCGCCGGGTCGCGGAGCTCGCACGGACCGGGCGCCCGCTGCTCGTCGACCTCACCGGCGGGGGCGCCGTGTCGGCAGCGGTCGCCGACGTCGCCGACCAGATCACCGTCGCGGCGGGGCGCCCGGTGGGCGCGGTCGCGGGCACGGCCGTGCTGGTGCGTCCCGACGGCTACGTCGCGTGGGCGACGTCGGCGGCCACGCCGGCGGAAGGGGAATTGAGCGCACTGCGCGGTGTCCTCGCGCGGTGGTTCGGCATCTGAGGCCGAGCGCTATCGAGCGCTACTTCGATGCGACCTCGTCCTGGTACTTCTTGGTCATGTGCTCGACGGCCTGTAATTGGGTGCGGGCCAGGTCTTCTCGCATATGTTCGGCGCGCGCGGCGGCGTCGATCGTCGGCTGCGCCTGACCCTGGAAGTGCGGCATCACCTCGGCGGCGAACAGCTCGGCCGAGCGTCTGGTCGCCGCGGGATTGGCCCACTCGTGGCCCATCTGCAGCATGCAGCCGAAGCCGCCGGACTGGTCCCACAGCCGCTGCACCTGGGCCCGGGCCCGCTCCGGCGTGCCGATGACGCCGGCACCGTTGTCGTTGATGACGTCGATCATCTCGTCGAGCTGTTCGCCGGGCATGGTCATCTGGGGGAAGGCGGCCACCTTCTGGAAGTACCGGAACCACGGCTCGATGCCGAACTTCACCTCCTCGCGGGCCTGCTTCTCGGTCTCGGCGAGGTGGAAGAGCCCGACCAGGCTCCAGTTGTTGCGGTCGACCCGGCTGCCGAACGCCGCGGCGCGCTCCTCGACGATGTCCCAGTGGTAGGAGAGCGCGTTGAACCCCTCGACGGTCAGCGTCGCCCCGATGGAAAGCAGCCCGATGCCGTGCTTGCCGGCGAGCCGGGCCCCGGTCGGGGAGGCCACTGCGGCCACGGCGAGCGGGATGCCGCCGTCGGAGTAGGGGGCGAGCTGCAGGCGCGCGTCGACGAGTTCGTGGGTCGGCGTCTTGGCCGTCACGGTTTCGCCGGCCAGAAGCCGGACGACGATGTCGAGGTTGGTCTCCAGAAGTTCGCGCGTGTCAGTCGGATTCAGACCGATCATTGCCGAGTCGGTGGGCAGCGAGCCGGGGCCGAAGCCGCCGATGACACGGCCGTGCGTGAGGTGGTCCAGCAGCATCAGCCGGTCGGCCACCCATAGGGGGTTGTGGTAGGCGAGCGATATGACGCCGGTGCCGAACCTGATCCGCTTGGCACGTTCCGCGGCCGCGGCGATGAACACCTCCGGGGAGCTGATGATCTCGCTGCCCGCAGAATGGTGCTCGCCGAGCCAGACCTCGTCGAAGCCGAGGGCGTCGAGGTGTTCGACGAATTGGAGATCACGCTGCAGTGCCAGTGTGGGGTTGGTTCCTGCGCGGTGGAACGGCGCGATGAAGTATCCGAACCTGAGCTTCGACATTGAAGTCCCCTTGCATTCGAGTTGCGCCAGAACCATAACTCGAATGAGGCGCACCGCCCCAGGGCGGGCGACGGGCGGCAGGTTTTCAGCCGGTGGGGCCGGGTGATCCCGGCCCCACCGGCTCTAGGGAGCAAGTCTTGTGCCGCGCGGGCGGGTGCGGGCTCAGTACCCGCCGCACAGGTTGCCGACGCATCCGCCGCCGCCACCTGGGCCGCCGCCGCCACCGCCGACGCCGGGAATGCTGCCGCCGCCGCCACCGGGTCCGCCGCCTCCGGTGGGCCCGCCGGGAACGCTGCCGCCGCCACCGCCGGGTCCGCCCCCTCCGGTGGGCCCGCCCGGGACGCTTCCGCCGCCACCGCCCGGACCGCCGCCACCGTTCGCGCCGCCCGGGCCGCCGCCGCCGGGCGTCGTCGCGGGCGCCACGCTGGACGGCGGAGTCGTGGTGGTGGGCGTCGTGGTGCTGCTGGGCCCCTTGCTGCCGCCGCCACACCCGACGGCCAACACGAGCATGGCCGCACCGCCGAAGGTCGCGACCGTAACCCTGGTCCCGTGCCTCATCGCACACCCCACTTCCCGCTCGCAGTCCACGTCTTCGTACCCCGTGGCGGCGGCGCGCAAACTCCGGCGGGACGACGTTTCGACCGAAATGCCGATGGCCCGTTCCTGCACGGAACGGGCCATCGTTTCGGCGGCGCGGTGCGCCGCTCGGGACTCAGCAGTTCTCGCCGGAAATGCAGCCGGTGAGGGTTGCGTGGGTCACGCCGGAACCGGGTGTAGTTGTGAGGACGCTGGGCGACGAGTGCGTCGCCGGAGACGGCGTGCTCCCGTCCGTGTTGACACCCACCGGCCCGAAGCCGACCGCCCAGACCAGGGCCGCCGCACCGCCGAACGTCGCCAGTGCCGCCTTGATGTGCGTATTCATCAGCTTCTCCTCTCCGCAAACGCAATTATTACGGCAGTGTTTCTACCGTTAAAACTAACGCTACACCTATGCAATTGTTGCAACCAGGCACACTTCGATAACGAATGCCTGTGAGAGCGCTGCTATCAGCACTGTCGCGAACCGCCAACAGCCGCGAACCCACCTTGCTCGCCCAAAGACCGCTCGCGGATATCTTCGATGCACCCGCGCGGGCATAATCCAGAAGGTGTGACGTGCCAGTGGCATGCCGGGGCAGCAGCTGTGGCCGATGCCGTCAGCGAGGAAGGAGGGAATCGCGATGACTGCGGCCGTCGTCCCATCGGCGCCATCGAGCGGTACGGGCTGTGCCTGCCAGGATCCCGCTCTCGCCCCGTCGGAATGCCGCCCGGTGGATCAGACGGCGCCAAGCCCCAGCGGACGGGTGCCACACGACTCGGCCGCTCTGCTCCGCCCGCGCGACGGCTGATGAGTCGTGAGTCAGCTGCTGCGCCGCTTCCTTGCGTGGCCGGCCCTCGCCGCAATCGGCCATGAGCGGGCTTCGGTAAACCATCGGGAGACAAGGGCTTTGCGTAGGCGAGTACCCGTGATGCGCGGTCGGGCGAACGGGTTCGGCCTTTTTGATCCCGGCGCGGAAGGCCCCGCCCGCGGACCAGACAGTGAACGCCCTTGTCCTGTGATGCCTGCCCGGCCATTTCGGTTCGTTGCGGCAACGGAGGGCGTCGGTCGGCTTCGTTGTGGCGCCCCGGCCGGACGGATGGCCTACCGATCATCGGTTCATCGATGAGTCTGGGTCAGGAGCGTGGCGACGCCGGGCAGCGATCAGCCTGGGCGCCGTTACGCAGCCCCGTGTACCGCGCCCTGTTTATCGCGCAGTTGGCCTCCAATATCGGCACGTGGATGCAAACGGTAGCGGCGCAATGGTTTCTGGTGGAAAAGCACAGCAGCGATGTCATCGTGGCACTGGTCCAGACGGCGACCCTTGGGCCGACGCTGATTTTGGCTTTATTCGCCGGCGTGCTCGCCGACCTGTTCGACCGGCGGCGGTTGCTGATTGTTCTTCAGTCATATGCGGTGCTGGTGGCGCTGGCTCTGGCCGCGCTGACATACCTCGGCCGGCTCAGCCCGACCTCGTTGTTGTGGTTTACCGTGGCCATCGGTTGCTCGGCGGCACTGACGGGTCCGGCCTGGCAGGCGATCCAGCCCGAGGTTGTCCCGCGTGAGCAGATACCGGCTGCCTCGACTTTGGGCAGCGTCGCGGGAAATGCCGCCCGAGCGATCGGGCCGGCAATCGGCGGTGTTGTGGTCGCATTATCCGGACCGGCGGCGGCGTTCGCGATCAACGCAGTGTCGTTTGCGGGAGTGATTGTCGCCCTGGTTTCATGGAAACGACCCAAGCAATTCACGGCGATCGAGCGAGAGCCATTCGGCCACGCCATCCTCACGGGACTGCTCTATGTCAATAACAGTCCCATCTTTCGCCGGATCCTTTTGCGCGCAGTCCTCTTCCTGTTTCCGGCGTCGGCCGTGCTGGCACTGCTGCCCGTGGCTGCCGCCCGCCGTTGGCACCTGGGGGCCAGCGGCTATGGTGTCGCGCTGGCGGCTATCGGTTTTGGTGCCGTCCTCTCCGTCGTGTTTGCCGCAGCGTTGCATCGGAGGGTGTCCGACAACGTGTTGCTCACGGGGTCTGCCGCTGTGTACGGTTTTGCGCCGCTGGCGATGGCCTGGCTGCCATTCGCTGCGGCGGTGCCGATCTTGGTGTTGTCGGGGATGTCGTGGCTGATCACGTTGACGACGTTGAACGCCGCGGCGCAACTCTCGTTGCCGCGGTGGGTGCGTGCCCGTGGGTTGTCGGCCTACCTGCTGGCCGCGACGGGAGCTCAGGCAATCGGCTCCTACGTCTGGGGTGCCATCGCGACGCGGGCGGGACTCGACGTCGCGTTGCTTGGCTCCGCGGTGGTGCTGGGGGCTGTTGCGCTCAGCGTCGCCGTCCTTCCGTTGCGGCCGTGCACCGGGACGCTGAGCGTCGACATCTCCACTGCCTGGCCCTCACCGACGCTTGTGTTCGAACCGTGTCCCGACGATGGCCCGGTGTTGGTAACCGTCCGCTACCAAGTTCCAGCCGAGAACCTTCATGACTTCATCAAGGCGATGACGGCGGTGAGGCAGTCACGGCTGCGAACCGGTGGACACAGTTGGCGGCTGTATCACAGTGCCGGACAACCGGATACATTCCTCGAGAGATTCACCGTGGGGTCCTGGACCGAATTTGAGCGTCAGCGCACCGAGCGCTGGTTGGAATACGATACTGACGGCGTCAAAAAAGCGATCGGCTTCACCGTCGACCGCGACCGAATGTACGAGTACTTCCTTGCTCTGCGCATAAACCGATAGCGGGGATCGTGGGCGTCCAAGCCGGTGCCGAGGAGGTCAATGCTCACCGTCGTTCCTTCTTCGGGCGTGGGCCGCCTTGGTGGGAGCGCCCAGTTATCGGTGGAGTCGATAGTTCGTTGCTCTGGAGTGCTGTGGTGAGCAGTGCCGTGACCGCGGCGCGAGCCTCCGCCGCGATGGACGGGTCGTGATCCATCTGCGCGCTGAGGATGGCGCCGTCGTAGACGAGGTGCAGTTGGCGTCCCAGTGTCCGGGAATCGGCGGCACCGGTGTCTGCGGCGAGGCTGGTGAACAGTTCCCGTAGCTCGGCGCGGTAGGCGTCGACGGCGTGTTCGATCATTCCGCCGGGCGGCGCCTCGGCGCTAGCCGAGATGAACGCGCAACCACGGAAGGTGGGCTGGGCGAGGATTTCGGCTTGGGCGTCGAAGACCGCATACACCCGCGCCACCGGGTCACTGTGCTGTTGCACCGCGGCCCGCAGACGGGCGAGGGTGCGCGCGTGCCGTCCATCGAGATAGGCCTGCACCAATTCGTCCTTGCTGCCGAACGCGTTGTACAGCGACGCCTTGGCCACTCCAGCGTGTTCGATAACACGGTCGATGCCCACGGTATGGACGCCTTCGTCATAAAACAATTCGTCGGCGGCATCGAGCAGCCGTTGGCGAGCCGAGCGCCTCGGCGCTGGCGCACTCGTGCCGGTGGTCGGCCGTGTCGCGTTGACCATCAGCTCTCCCCGGCCACTTGGTCGACATCCGTTGCGCTGTCGGACTGTTCGACCGGTTCGAGCAGCATGACCGGAATGTCGCGATCGCCGGCCTTGGCGCGGTATTCGGGGAAGTGCGGCCAGAAGCGTTCGGCGACCTCCCACCATTGCGCTTTCTCGGCACCGTGGGCTTCCCGGGCCCGCAGGTGATGCACGGTGGCGCCGTCCTGCAGCGTCACCCGTGGGTGGGCAATGAGATTGCGGTACCACGCCGGATGAGTGGGGGCGCCGGCGGCCGAGGCGACGGCAACGTAGGTGTCGCCCTGCTTGATGCGCATGACCGGATTTTTCCGGACGCTGCCGGTTTTGGCGCCGATGGTGGTCAAGATGACCACCGGTCGGCCCTCCAGGGTGCCGCCCTCGACTCCGCCGGTGGCTTCGTAGAGCGCGACCTGCTCACGTACGCGATCACTGGGGCTGGGCACATAGCTGCTGGTCATCTTCTACACCGCCGTCCGGCCGCCGTCGACGGGGATGACCGCGCCGGTGATGTAGCTGGCCTTGTCGGAGGCGAGGAAGGCAACGACCTCGGAAATCTCCTGCGGTTGCGCGCCCCGATTCAGTAGCGTGGTGCCGGCCAGATTCTCGATCAGGTCGCGCTTGGACTCGGCTGTGAACACCGGCCCAGGCGCCACCGTGTTCACCCGCACCCCCGAGGGGCTGAACTCGGCCGCCCACGCCCGTGACATCGCGGTCAGCGCCGCTTTGGTGGCCCCGTAGGCGGCTCCGCCGGCCAAGCCGACGTGCCCGGCCATGCTGTCTATGCTGACGATGCTGCCGTGCCCACGCTCGGCCATCCCCGGCGCCAGTGCAGCGACCAGCTGGTAGGCCGCGCGCACGTTGCTGTCGAACAAGTGATCAAAGGTCTCGATGTCCAGCTCCGCGCTGGGACCGAACCAAGAGATCCCACCGTTGTTGACCAGCACCTCAACCTCACCAACCTCTGCCGCCAACGCCGTCACCGCGTCGGCGTCGGCTAAGTCCGCCGCGACGAACCGCGCCCGACCGCCGTTGGCGGCGATCTCATCGACAGTGGCCGCGCCCCGTTCGGCGTCGCGGCCATGCACGATCACCTCGAAACCGTCACGCGCCAAGTTCAATGCGACTGCCCGGCCGATGCCCGAGGTCGCCCCGGTCACCAAGGCCACCGGCGGCCGACTGTGCGATTGTTCCGTCATGACGACTCCTGATTGAGTAGACCTGTCTGTCTAATTTTGAAGACGCCACTTCAAACAGAGGCCCTCGTCCGATCATTCCCGACACAGCCGAGACACGATCTGAGCACGCTCGTTGCTCTAAATGCGAGACTCCACGACTCCATGACTCCATGACTGCGGGCGCTCGCGAAAAGTCAGTCCCCTCGGCGTCAGGCGAGCGGCACTCTCGTCTGTGGCCGCGATGACGTCGGCGTGCAGCGGGTCGACCGTGTCAGCCCGAGGACGAACGCGACAGTCATTGCCGTCACTTGTCGGAAGGAACCTCAGCGAAGCCCGGTTCCCCGCCGTCCGCAACGGAATTAAACCGGATCCGCGTCTCGAGACGTTCGCTGATTTCCCGGATTGCGCTCTCGGGCAGGGCGGTGACATCGAAGTTCTCTTTGATGCGTGACGGTGTGACCGACCCGGTGAGCACCGCGGTGCCGCGCTGTATCCCCCAGGCTAAGAGCACTTGCGCCGGTGTCTTTCCATGACGTGCAGCGATCGAGACGATGAGCGGGTCATCGAGCAGTCGCGGTTCTAATGCGTGGCCCAGCGATGCGAACGCCAACAAGATGATTCCGTGTGCCTGGCAGAGTTCATGGAGCTCCCATTGCGGGTGATACGGATGCGACTCGACTTCCACGACCGCCGGCTTGATTCGCGCGGTTTCGATGATCTCGCGGGTGCGTTCGACGCCGATATCGGACAGGCCTATTGCCCGTGCAAGTCCGTCGTCCACGAGGCGCTCCATCGCCTGCCACGTCTGCGCTAACGTGACCTGTTCGTCGTAGATCACCTGACCGTTGTCATCCCTGGGATCTTGGTCGTCGCCAGGACGGAAGGCGAACGGGGTGTGCACCAGGTACAGATCGACGGTCTCGAGGCCGAGCCTGTCCAGGCTGGCTTGCAACGCGGGTTTGACTCGTCGCGGTCGATGGTTGTTGTTCCACAGCTTGGTGGTCACGAATAAGTCCTCGCGCCGCACCGTCCCGGCGGCGAATAGATCTTTGAGCGCCGCGCCGACCTCCGCTTCGTTGCGGTACCGCTCCGCGGCGTCGAGGTGACGGAAACCTACCTCGACAGCTGTCGTCACCGCGCTGCGCGTCTTCGTGCGATCGGAAAGCGATGTCCCGAACCCCAGCGCCGGGATCTCACTGACACCGTTGTTCAGGGCGAACTTGTGGTGGTTGAGTTTCACGGAATGCCAACACTTTTCGCCTTATCCATCCCCAGCGTCGGCGGGCATAGATGGCGTCCGCGGGCCTCCCATCCACGCCCATACGTGGAAACCCAGAGCATCTCAAGATCGTACGACCAGCCGCGTCGCTCGGATAGGTGCGGACCAGGATTTAACTAGCGTGACTTGCGCGGACAGGTCGCTGGCGGCCTGTGCACGCTCAGGCCGCATCGCCTACTACTCAGGAGGCTCGGCCGCGACCGTCGTTCGACACGCTCTAGCAGGGGTCGAGACCGGAGACACAGGTGGTGAGGGTCGCGTGCTGCGGCGCGGACGGCGCGTGCGCGGCGCTCGACGAGGGTGGCGGCGTCACTGCCGAACCGCCGCCGACCTGACCGGCGCCAACCCCACTGAACCCGGCGCTCAGGACCAAGGCGGTGACCGCGCCGGCGGTAACACGTGCGACCTTTGCGGATGTCTTCATGGGATATCCCCGTTCCGGAATGTGCTACTTCCAATAGATTTCGTCTGTACGACCCAAGCATACACCTATGCAACTATCGCCATCGGAATGCTTTGTACGCGTGTTCAGCGCGATTGTCGCCGGGGTCGTGTTGCTCGAATCGTGACCTGTGCGGAGGGGCCCGCACGCGACATACGGCATCCCACGCCGGCGGTTCGCGTGTCGGCGTCGGGTCAGTCACGCCCGCCGGACATGGCGTGCGACGGGCGGAGCGCCGCCTAGCCTTCCTTGGTGATCAGCTTGCGCAGCGCAACGCGGTCGGGCTTCAGCAGCTCCTCGATGCGCGGGCGGTCCACCTCGGCGACGATGATCTCGCCGACCTCCTGGTTGACCTCGCGGAAGATGCCGTGGGACTTCATCTTCGAGGTCTGATACAGGTTGTCCTCGGTGGGCGTGACGTAGTAGACGGCGTCCGCCTTGAACCGGTGCACCAGCCACAGGTGGATCAAGGTCATCAGCCGCTTCTGCCGCAGCTTCTCGGCGAAGGTGTTCTGGTCGCGCACCGTGAGGATGCTGCGGCCGTGGCGGTCCTTGATCGGGTCGAAGACCACGTTGGCCAGCTGCTCATCCCCGTTGCCGTAAATTCCGAGCACCAGCACGTCCGAGCCGGCCCGCCGGGGCCGCAGTTGCACGCGCAGCTTTTCACCGAGCTGATAGTGCTCGCTCCACAGCGCCAGCCACTCCTCGAGCAACTTCTTGGGCACCTCGGTCTGCACCAGGTGCTGATGCTGGGTCGAGCCCTTGCCCATGGCCTTGGTCGTCGCCGTGCGCCCGGACGAGGCTTGGAGCGCGGCGTCGCTGCGGGGTCCGCCGACCAGCGTCTGCGGCGTCCGGTAGGGCGACTCGACCAGGCGCATCTTGCGCTGCAGGCGCGCCAGCGCCAACATGCCCTCGTGCCGCAGGGAGGTGGCGAACTCCTCGGCCGCGACACCGTCGATCTGGTGTCCGCCGTAGGTGATGAAGTTGAAGACGAAGCCCATCTTGCCGAGCTCCTCGGGGAACTTCTTCATCTCCTCGTCGGTCATGCCGGTGGTGTCCCAGTTGAACGACGGCGAAAGGTTGTAGGCCAGCATCTGTTCGGGGAACTCGGCGTGGATCGCCTCGGCGAACTCGCGGGCGTCGGCGAGGTCGGCGGTCTTGGTCTCCATCCACAGAATGTCAGCGAACGGCGCCGCGGCCAACGACTTGGCGATCGCATACGGGATGCCGCCGCGGATCTGGTAGTAGCCCTCCGGGGTCTTCGACCGTTCGCAGTCCCACGGCGGGTCCACGCCCAGCTCCTTGGCCTTCGCCCGGGCGTCGTAGAGGGAGGCGCGCTGAGCGAACCGGCGCCACTCCTGCGGGCTCATGTCGCTGGGCTCGTCCTCGCTCTCCCCGAAGGTGAGCACCTCGGCCACGGCCTCGCCGTAGGTCATCAGGCCCGCGTCGTCCTCCCAGGCCGCCACGAACCGCGACTCGACCTGGTCGAAGAGGTCGTCGATCGAATCCGAGCCGTCCTCACGGCGGGCGTTCACGGCGTCGGAGATCAGGCCCTGGATGCCCTGACGCTCCAGCCACGCGGTGGCGGCGGCATACTCCGCGTCCGACAGCGCGTACAGCAGGTGACCGTTGAGCTCCTTGGCGCCCAGCTCGTAGAAGCGCCGGACCATTGCCAGGAAGCAGGCCTTGTAGGACGGGATGTTGAGGTTGGTAGCGCCGAGCAGGAACGGCTGGTCGCGTTCGTCGGCGCGGCTGTCTATCAGGTTGGCGGCCTCGGCGTCGGTGCGCGCGACGATGATGCCGGGCACCTTCATCACGTCGAGCTGGAACCGGGCGGCGTTGAGGCGTTTGATCTGCTCGTCGGACGGCACCAGAACCTTGCCGCCCTGGTGCCCGCACTTCTTGGTTCCCGGCCGCTGGTCCTCGATGTGGTAGCCCGCCACACCGACCTCGACGAAGCGGCGAATCAGGTTGCGCACGTGCGGATCCCCACCATGGCCGGTGTCTGCGTCGGCGATGATGAACGGACGGTAGTCGTAGGCCGGCGTCGCCGCCCGCTGCGCCTCGCTCATGTGCAGGCGCTGGTACTGCTGGTTGCGATCGGCGGTGAGCAGGGCGCGCACCAGCACCGCGGCGTCGTCGGGCACCTGGCTCAGCGGGTAGCTGGCGAGGTCGGGCCCGGGGTCCTCGGTGGTGGAACCCTTGGCCGACGTCGCCCAGCCGCCGAGATAGATCCCCTCGATGCCCATCCGTTTCATGGCGACGGCCTGGCCGGGCGAGTAGGGGCCGAAGGTCGTGATGCTCTTCCCCGCGGCGAACAGTTCGCGCAGGCGCTCGTAGAACGCGCCGGCCGCGTCGCGCGCCACGACGTACTCGGCCGGGATGGTGCCCCGTTGCTCGACTACCTGGCGGGCCGTGTAGAGGCGGGTGATGTGGGCGAAGCGCGGGCTGTCGAAGTACCGCTGCGTCGTGTTGACGTCGTCTTCGAAGGATGTCCGGACCTCGGTGTCCGTGTCGATGATCGCCATTGATTTCGCTCCTGTTCGGCAGGTTACCGCTGAGTAGGAGTCTATCCCCGGCCACAACGGTTCAATCAGGGGTCGAAAGGCCCGAGCCGAAAGATTCGGCACCGGCGCGGCCGCGCAGCCAGTCCCGCTGACGACGGACGAACTCGGCGCCGACGAGGTTTCCGTGGCCCGGAACGTAGATGGCCCCGGACCCGCCGGCCGCGAGCACGCGGTCGAGCGTCGCGGGCCAGGCCGCCACGTCGGAGTCGGCGTCGATGGCGGGGTCGGCGGACTCCTCGACGAGGTCGCCGGTGAACACCACCGTGGGGTCGCCGTCGACCGCCCCGGGCACCAGCACCACCAGGTCGGACGCGGTGTGACCCCGGCCGAGGAAGGTGACGGTGGCGCGGCGGTCGCCCAGATCGACCGCCGCGTCGTAGACACCCGCGCGTGGCGGCCGCAGGGCCGCGATCGCGGCGTCGATCTGAGCGGGGTCGGCGCCGTGGTGCATCGCGTCGGCGCGGATCAGGCCCCGTCCCGACGACAGATAATCGACGACCTCGGGGGCGCAGAGGATGTCCGCGCCGCCGAAGGCCGAGGAGCCCAGCACGTGGTCGAAGTGCTTGTGCGTCAACACAATATGGCTGACCGGGCGCCCCGCCAGCCGCCGGACGTCCGCGTCGATGGCGGCCGCCTCCACCAGGGTGCTGCCGGTGTCGACCAGCAGCGCCCCGCTGCGGCCGAGCACCAGGCCGACGGTCACGTCGCAGAATGGAAGCCGGCAGCGGTGCACGGTCGGAGCCAGACGTTCCCAGGCGAAACGCACAAAGTCAGAACGTAGCGGCCCTCCCCCGATGCCGCAGCCTTATGTCGACGGCGCCTGGCGGCCCCGGCGAAGGCCGTTTCGAACGTCGTCGCTTCGGTTATGTTCCGTGCCATGGCTGTCACCGAGTCCCGCGAGGTCGTCATCGAGGCGACGCCCGACGAGGTCATGGATGTGCTGTTCGACCTCGAGGCGCTGCCCGAGTGGTCGTCGGTGCACAAGACGGTCGAAGTCGTCGAACGCGACGACCAGGGCCGCCCGCGCCGATCCAAACAGGTGGTCAAGCTCGTCGGGTTCACCGAAGAGCAGGTGCTCGACTACACCGTCCACGACGACGGCGTGAGTTGGACGCTGGTGAGCGCCAAACAGCAACGCGCCCAGGACGGCCGCTACACGCTGACGCCCGAAGGTGATTCCACTCGGGTCCGGTTCGACCTCACCGTGGACCTGCTGATGCCCGTCCCCGGCTTCCTGGTCAAGCAGGGGGCCAAGAGCCTGATGGAGACCGCGACGAAGGGCCTGCGCAAGCGGGTGCTCGAGGTCAAACGGGGAAAGTAGGCGCTCACCGCGGCTTCCCTCCCGGACTGCAGTGAGCCAGACTTTTCCCATGAGATCGACACTGGCAAGCAGGCCCGGGCGGATCTCGCGCGCGGTCGTGGGGACGGCGCTCCTGGCGGCGCTCGCATGGTCCGGGACGCTCGGGGCCGGCCCGGTCTCGCCCGAGGTGGCCACCGTCGGCCGCACCATCGCCGAGGCGCCCGCCGGCGGGCCGCTGATGATCAGCAGTCCGGCGTTCGCCGAGGGCGCCCCCATTCCGGCGCAGTACACCTGCACCGGAGGCAACCTGGCGCCGCCGCTCGCGTGGTCCACGCCGTCGGAGGCAGCGCTCGTCGTCGACGACCCGAACGCCGTCCGCGGGACCTACATCCACTGGATCGTGGTCGGCATCCCGCCGGGCCCCGGCAGCACCGGCGACGGGCAGACCCCCGCCGGGGCCACCAGCCTGCCCAACTCCGCGGGGCAGGCCGGCTACACCGGGCCCTGCCCGCCGCCGGGCACCGGGATGCACCACTACCGGTTCACCCTGTACGCGATGCCCGCCACGCTCCAGCTCGCCCCGGGCCTGGCGGGCGCGCAAGCGGTGCAGGCGATCGCGCAGGCCTCGACGGGACAGGCGCAACTCGTCGGGACGTTCGGCGCCTGACGGCGGGGCCTCAGGCCATGTCGTCGAGCGCCTGGTACGCGGCGTTGTAGCCCGGAGTGAAGGTGATGCCCGGGCCGCCGTGGCAACCGGCCCCGCCGAGGTAGAGGCCGTCGATCGCAATGGGCAGGTCCAGGAAGCCCTTCGGCCCGGGCCGGTTGGGCCCCATCAGGTCCGGATGCAACAGCCCGTGGCAGAAGTCGCCGGAGGGCGCCCCGAACATGGTTTGCATGTGGTACGGCGCGAAGGTGATGTGGCGCAGCACGATGTCGGTGAAGTTGGGCGCGAACCTGGTGATCTTGTCGATGACCCGCTGTGCCATCTCGTTTTTGAGGTGGCCATGGTGGTGGCGGTCGGATTCGACCGGAAAGGCGTAGGCGTAGGCGCTCGCGGCGTGTTTGCCGGGCGGGGCGAGGGCCGGATCGTGAACGGAGGGGATCTGCAAGCCCATCGAGGGGTTGTCGGGGACGGCGCCCCGGCGGCAGGTCTCCCACTGCAGTTGTTGTTCCTCCGGCGAGCCGAAGATGCCGATCGACTGCTGCATGCCCGCCTCGTTCAGCAGGTCGTAGGGCGGGGCGAACTGTGGAAGGCCGTCCAGGGCGAAGTGGATCTGCACGAACGACGCGCGATGGTCACGACCGGACAGGCGCGAAATGATCTCGGCCGAAACATGTTCCGGGCCGACGAGCTCGTTGAGCGTGACGTCGGGCGCCAGGTTCGACACCACGATCGGCGCCGACACCGTCGATCCGTCACGCAGCCGCACGCCGGTCGCCGCGCCGTGGTCGACGAGGATCTGCTCGACTTTGGCCCGGAACCGCAGCTCGCCGCCGTGCGACACGAACAGCTCGCGCAGGTGCTCGGTGAGCGCACCGATGCCACCCTCGAGCTTCGTCATCATGGCGGCGCCCTCCGTGGGCACGGCCAACGCGAACGCCAAACAGGTGGCGCTGCCCGGGGTGTAGGGCCCGCGGTACGTCGAGTTGACGGCCAGGAAAGCCAGCATCCCGCGCATGACCGCGTGCTTCTCCTTGTCGGGCAGGTAGCGGTCGATCACATCCATCGCCGACCCGAACAGCATCTCGTGGATCGCGCGGCGCTCGGCTTCGTTTGTGGCGCAGGCGTACATCTCGTCGAGGGTCTTCGGCGGGGTGCAGACGTCGAAGCGCCCCAACGCCCGCGCGGGCCCCTGACTCCAGCCGATCAGTTCGGCCATGCCGGCCACGGCTTCGGCCCCGTGCTTGTCCCCGAGGTGGGTCATCAGCCGCACCGGGTCGCGGTAGAAGATCATCGGCTCCTCACCGGAGTCCCCGATGTTGGTCGACATCACCTCCGGTTCCACCGTGGGGAGCGTGTCGAGGCCGAGCTCCTTGGTTATCCGGCTGGCGGTCGGAAACTGCACCGAACCCGCGATCTCGTAGCGGAAGCCGTCGATGAGTTCCACCGTCGCGGCCATGCCGCCGGCGTAGGTGTTGGCCTCCAGGCACAGCGTGCGCAAGCCCGCGCGCTGCAGGATCGCCGCAGCCGTCAGCCCGTTGTGGCCGGCCCCGACCACGATCGCGTCGTAATCCGTCATCGCCGCGGTCCCTCCTCGATATGGTGGATGCCACGATATGTCAGTACTGACATAATTGGAAGATGCCGGCCGGGGTACGTCGACACTGGGTTACGATCGGCGCGAGATGACCGCGTCGACCAACCGCCACGAACTGCGCCGACGTTCCACGCACGAGGCGCTGCGGCAGGCGGCGTTGAAATGTTTCGCGCACAAGGGCTTTGCGAACGTCACGGTGATCGAGCTGGCTCGGGAGGCGGGCGTCACCGAGCGGACCTTCTTCCGGCACTTCCCGACCAAGGAAGCGGTGCTGTTCGCCGATTACGAGACCCAGCTGGAATGGCTCGCCGAAGCGCTGGCGCAGCGTCCGCCCGACGAGTCGCTGTTCGACGCGGTGCTGGCCAGCGTCGCCGCGTTCCCGCACGACCTGGAGGTGGTCCGGCAGGCCGCCTCGGCCCGGGCGGAGTTGATCAGCGCCGACCGGATAGCGAGCCACCTGCGGGTGGTGCAGTCATCGTTCGCCGCCGTGCTCACCGAGTTCGTCCGGAACCGGAACCGCGGCGTAGCGGAAATCGACCTAGCCGCGGAGGTCGCGGGCGGTGTCCTCGCTGCGGGTCTGGTCGTGGCAGTGGAGAATTGGGGCCGCAACGGCTGCGTGGCGGATTTGGGTGAGACCGTCGCCGCCAGCCTGAATCTGGTTCGCTCCGGTTTGGCGCCGCTGGCCTGACCCGGGCCGCTACACGCTCGCGACGGCCGCCTCGATGAAGCGGCGCAGTACCGCGTTTCGCGCGCGAGGCGGCACAGCCAGGGCGACCGGACTGGGCGGCGCGCCGCGCAGCGCGACGAACCGCACGCCGGGGTGGATGCTGCGCCGAACCGCGACGTCGGGGATGACGCCGATGCCACGATCGGCGGCCACCGATTCGAGCCACTCGTCGAAATTATTTGTCTCAACCACTGTTTCGGGCCTATTGCCCGCGGGCCACGACCACGGTCCCGTGGTGCCGCTGGTGACGTTGACGACGAGCGGCCATCTCGGGACCTCGGACCAGTCCAGCTCGGGCCGCGCCGCCAACGGAGACTGGATGGAGCACACCGCCACTCGCGACTCGTCGAAGAGGTGCACGATGCGGACGGCCGGCGTTGCGACTCCCCCGCGCACCGGGCCGCGGATCACGGCGACGTCGACCCGCCCCTGCTGCACGGCGCCCAGCGCGTCATCGGTGCGGACCAGGCTGACCGCCGCGCCGGCCGTCCGCTCGAACCGGGCCACGGTCCGCTGCGCCCATGGGTCGGGCAGCAGCCAACTGAAGCCCAGGCGAAGGGCCGCCCGCCTGCGCACGGCGTCGAACCCGCGTGCCAGCTCGGCCAGGGCCCGTTCGACGTGTTCGAGGAACGTACGCCCGGCCGGCGTCGGCTCCACGTGCCGCGAGCTGCGGTCGAGCAGGGTGACTCCCACCGCGTCTTCGAGCTGCCGAATGGTGCGGCTGAGCGCCGGTTGCGTGATGCGCAGTTCCTCGGCCGCATTCGTGAAGGACGCGAGCCGCGCCACCGCCTCGAACGCCCGCAGGTGACGCAACTCGACCCGGCCGGTCTCCAGCCCGCCCATGCCTGCAGAGCATAGATGCACGAAACCGGGCATTTCACGGATGCGTTCGCGGGACCTAGCGTCGGTGGTGACGCCACACCGGCCAGTCGGCCGAAGCGTCCGACTGGAGGAAGACAATGCCGCTGCTGTACATCGACCTCATCGAAGGCCGCGACCCGTCGGAGGTTCGGGCGCTGCAGGAGCTGTTCTACAAGCTGCTCGCGTCCAACCTGGCCGAGCGATGCGGCCTGGATCCGGCGGACCTAATCGTTTCGATCACCGAAAACAACGACGAGGACTGGTCATTCGGTCACGGGCGGGCCCAATTCCTCACCGGTGAATTGCAATGAGCCCGACCGTGTCGCTGTCCACCCGCCTCACCGCATTCCTCGGGATCGAGCAGCCGGTCCTGTCGGCGCCGATGGCCGATGTCGCCGGCGGTCGGCTCGCCGCGGCGGTTACGGGCGCGGGTGGTCTGGGCCTGATCGGCGGAGGCTACGGCGACGCCGATTGGTTGCAAGCCCAGATCGGCGAGGCCGGCGGCGTACGCGTCGGGTACGGGTTCATCACGTGGAGCCTGGCGGGCAACCCGGCCCCGCTCGACCTGGCGCTGGAGCAGCTGCCCGCGACGGTGATGCTGTCCTTCGGTGATCTGCGGCCGTTCGCCGAGCGCATTCACGCGGCCGGCGTTCCGCTGACCGCGCAGGTGCAAAACCTCGAGCAGGCGCGTCAGGCGCTGGACGCCGGCGCCGACATCATCGTGGCTCAGGGCTGCGAGGCCGGCGGACACGGGATGAGCGCCCGCTCGACCTTCACCCTGGTGCCCGACGTCGTCGACCTGGCCGCCGAACGCTCACCCGGGACCCCGGTGGTGGCCGCCGGCGGCGTGGCCGATGGCCGCGGGCTGGCGGCCGCGCTGGCTCTGGGAGCCGACGGTGCGCTCGTCGGCACCAGGTTCTGGGCGACGCCCGAAGCGTTGGTGTCGCCGCGCGCGCACCGGCGCGGCCTGGCCGCTGGTGGCGACGACACCGTCCGCACCCGGGTGTACGACTATGTGCGGCAACGCGACTGGCCCGAGCAATACGATGCGCGGCTGGTGAGCAACGCGCTGATCGAGGCGTGGCACGGCAACGAGTCCGAACTGGTGGCGCGGCTACCGGAAGCGGTGAGCGCATTCCGGGAGGGAGTCGCGGCCGAGGACTTCGACGTCATCACCGTCCTGGTAGGCGAGGCGATCGGACGCATCACCGAGCTGCGCCCGGCCGCGGACATCCTGCGCGAGATGGTGCGCGACGCCGCGGGCATCATGAACCGGGACTAGCGCACGCCAGAAGGACGGAAAATGGACATCGCCTCGGTCGACGAGTTGCTGACCACCACGCGGTCGGTGCGCAAGCGCCTCGACCTCGACCGGCCCGTCGGCCGCGAGGTGATCCTGGAATGCATACGGCTGGCGATGCAGGCGCCGACGGCGAGCAACGCGCAGGACTGGCGCTGGCTGGTGATCACCGACCCCGGCAAACGCGCCGCGATCGCCGACATCTACCGCAGCATCGGCGAGCAGTACCTCGCGCAGGCCGCCGGTCAGACGGCGGACGCACAGACTCGGCGCGTCTACGCCAGCGCGCTGGCGCTCACCGACACCCTGGCCCGGGTTCCCGTCCACGTCATCCCCTGCCTGAACCGGCGGTTCGACGGCGACAACCTGGTGACCGCCGCGTCGGCCTGGGCGTCGATCATCCCGGCCGGCTGGAGCTTCCTGCTGGCCCTGCGGTCCCGCGGACTGGGTTCGGTGTGGACGACGATCCATCTGGCCAAGGAGCGGGAGGTGGCCGAGCTGCTGGACATCCCGGCCGACGTCACCCAGGCCGCGCTGTTCCCGGTGGCCTACACCATCGGTACCGACTTTCGTCCCGCCGCACGCCCACCGGCGGAGACCGTCACCTATTGGGACGGCTGGGGACGCGGCTGAGCTGCGCGGATGTGAAATGGACCCCGCGCCCCGGTACCCTGCGGTGTTATGGGTCGAAAGCACGCACGGCCGGTCGCGGCGGGCGCCGCGGCGGGACTGCTGATGGCCGGCTGGGGCGCATGGGGTGCCACGGCGGCCGGCGCCGACCCCGAACCCTCGCCGCCGCCGGGACCGAAGACGACCATCGATCACGACGGCACGTACGCGGTGGGCACCGACATCGCGCCGGGAATCTACAGCTCGGCAGGGCCCGTCGGCGACGGGACCTGCTACTGGAAGCGGTCGGGCAACCCCGACGGCGCTTTGATCGACAATGCCATCTCGAAGAAGCCGCAGGTGGTCCAGATCGACCCGACGGACAAGTCGTTCAAGACCAGCGGCTGCCAGACCTGGCAGCTGACCCCCGACGCGTCCGTGCCCCCCAACACCCCGCCGCCCGGCGTGCAGGGCACCCTCGGAATTCTCAACGGGCTGCTGGGTGGGAACGCACCGCAACCCCCGCATTCCTCCCCCAGCCCGCAGCCCTCCACGCCGCCCCAGTCCTGATGTTTCTCGGCGCCGCCTGAGGCCGCGAGCCCACGACGGCACGGTCGGCCGGATTTCGCTACCGTGGCGCCGTGGCCAGTGGGCGCGAAATTGTCGTGGTCGGCTCCGGGGTGAGCGGGCTGACATCGGCGATCTGTCTGGCCGAAGCGGGCCGGGAGGTGCGGGTCTGGTCGGACGCGATGCCGCAGCGGACCACCTCGGCGGTGGCCGGCGCGGTGTGGATGCCCCCGCGCCCGGCCGAACGCGCAAGCAACACGCTGGACTGGACCGAACGCTCCCTCCGGGTGTTCCGCGAGCTGGCCGGCGACCCGGACACCGGGGTGCAGATGGCGCCGGCGATGGCCGTCGGCGAGTTGACCGCGACCGAGGCCATGGCCGCGGCCGCGGCGCTGATCCCCGACCTGCGGCCGGCGGACGACGCCGACCTTGCGGAGGGCTTCCGGAACGGCTTCCGGGCCACCCTGCCGATGATCGACATGCCGCACTACCTCGACTATCTGGTGCGGCGGCTGGCCGCGGCCGGCTGCGAGATCGAGGAGCGCCCGGTGGCCTCGCTGGCCGAGGCGGCCGACGCGGCGCCGATCGTCGTCAACTGCGCCGGGCTCCGTTCGGGGGAATTGGTGGGCGACGAGGCGGTGCGACCCATCTTCGGCCAGCACGTCGTGCTCACCAACCCCGGCTTACGGCAACTGTTTATGGAGATGAACAGCGGGCCGGAATGGACGTGCTACTTCCCTCACCCCGAGCGGGTGGTGTGCGGCGGGATCAGCATTCCCGGCCGCTGGGACACCACGCCCGACCCCGACGTGACCGAGCGGATCGTGGCCCGCTGCCGGCGCGTCGAGCCGCGGCTCGGTGACGCCAAGGTGATCGAGACGATCACCGGCCTGCGTCCCGACCGCCCGTCGGTGCGGGTTCAGGCCGAGCCCCTGGGCCGTGGGCTGTGCGTTCACAACTACGGGCACAGCGGCAACGGCGTGACCCTGTCCTGGGGGTGCGCGCAGGACGTGCTGCGCCTCGTCGACGCGTGACCTCACCGGGCGAAGTCACGCACGATCAACGACAGCACCCAGCTCACGATCGACAACACGATCGCCGCCCAGATCGCCGTCCACCAGAAGTGGTCGATGTGAAGGCCCCAGTGCGTCGTGTTCGTCGTGATCCACGCGGTGATCCAGAGCATGAGCGCGTTGACGACGACGTGAAAGAGGCCGAGCGTCACGATGTACAGCGGGATCGACAAGAACTGGACGACCGGCTTGACGAACGCGTTGACCAGGCCGAAGACCACCGCGACGACGAAGATGATGCCGGCACGCTGCAGCTTCGTGTCGCCGCCGACGAAACTCATTCCGTGGACGAGCTTGGTCACCAACCACAGCGCCAATCCGGTCAATACCGCGCGGAGCAGAAATGGGCCCATGCGCAAATCGTGCCACCCGGCCGGCCGTCTGTGCGGCTTCGCCGCGCTCGCGATCGCCGTGGGGGTATGACGGCGACCCGCTTCGCCCGGCTTCGCCGCGCTCGCGATCGCCGTTGGTTGTCGTGTCGGCGACCCGCTTCGCCCGGCTTCGCCGCGCTCGCGATCGCCGTGGGGGTATGACGGCGACCCGCTTCGCCCGGCTTCGCCGCGCTCGCGATCGCCGTGGGGGTTTGACGGCGACCCGCTTCGCCCGGCTTCGCCGCGCTCGCGATCGCCGTTTAGGTCAAGCCGTAGAAACGCTGCGCGTTGAGCCCGCCGATCTTTTCGCGGGCCTCCTCGCTGATGTCAGCGCGGTTGCGCAGATGCTTTGTGCTCTCGGGCCATTCGCCGTCCCAGTGCGGGTAGTCGCTGGCGAACATGATGAAGTCGGCGCCCAGCACGTCGATCACGCCGGGCAGGATCGGCTCCTCGGGCTCACACGTCACCCAGATGTTGCCGGCGGCCAGATACTCGTGGGGGTCGCGCCGCCAACCCCGCTCGACCCAGTTCCCCCGCTTCTCGTAGTGCTCGTGCAGGCGATCCATGAAGAACGGCACCCAGCCCGCGCCCGCCTCGAGGAACGCCACCCGCAACCGCGGATGACGCTCGAAGACGCCGCCCGACACGAGCGCGGTCATCGCCGTCATCTGGTCGAACGGGAAGCTGACGCAGTGCACCTGCATGTAGTTGGTGAACCGGTCCACGCCGATCTTCGGCAGGTGCATTCCGGGGGCGCCATGCACGCCGAGCGGCATACCGAGGTCGGCGGCGGCGGCGTAGAACGGGTCCAGGTCGGGGTGGTCGAGGTTGCGGGTCTTGAGCGCCGGCGGGACGAGCGTCGCGACCAGGCCCAGCTCCTTGGCCTCGGTCATGACGTCGATCGCCGCCCGGCCGTGCTCGATCGGGGCCACGGCGACGCCGCGCAAGCGCCCGCTTGAGGACCCGCAGTACCCCGCGAGCCACCGGTTGTAGAGCCGGGCGAATCCGACTGCCAGATCCGGGTTTTCGAGGGTGGGCGCACAAAGCCCGAGACTCGGGTACAGCACCATCGTGTCGATGTGGTCGCGATCGGCGTCCGCGAGCACCCCTTCGGCGGAACGGCACCGGATGCCGGGCGCCTTGCTGATCCCGTGCTCGGGCGGGCAACCGGCCCCGGGGCCCCGGTCCTCGGGATAGTTGCGGCCCTCGAACGTCAACCGTCGGCCGTCGGCCGCGGGCTTGACGTGCTGCGGCCAGCGTTTGATTGCTTCGGCCGCAAGCGAGGGGGCCTCGGCGACATGGCCGTCGGCGTCGATGATCCGCATGTATCGCGAACTTACTCCCGCGAATCGCGCGTCGAAACGGCTCGCGCCGGCGCGCCCGGTAGGTCACGATGCTGACGTGACATCACAGAGCCGCGCAAACAAGCTCACCGCCGATCAGCGAAACTCCTTCGTCGCCGCGCTGCTGGGCTGGACGATGGACGCGTTCGATTACTTCATCGTGGTGCTCGTCTATGCGGACATCGCGAAGACGTTCCACCACAGCAAAGCCGAGGTCGCATTCGTCACCACCGCCACCCTGGTGATGCGGCCGGTCGGCGCGCTGCTCTTCGGGCTCTGGGCCGACCGCGTCGGCCGGCGACTGCCGCTGATGGTCGACGTGATGTTCTACTCCGTCGTCGGGTTCCTGTGCGCGTTCGCGCCCAACTTCACGGTGCTGGTGATCCTGCGCCTGCTCTACGGCATCGGCATGGGCGGCGAGTGGGGGTTGGGGGCCGCGCTGGCCATGGAGAAGGTCCCCGTCGAGCGGCGCGGGTTCTTCTCCGGGCTGCTGCAGGAGGGCTACGCGTTCGGCTACCTGCTGGCCAGCCTCGCGTCGCTGGTCGTGATGAACATGCTGGGCCTGTCGTGGCGCTGGCTGTTCGCGTTGAGCGTCATCCCCGCGCTGATCAGCTTGATCATCCGATACCGGGTCGAGGAGTCCGAGGTGTGGGAGGCCGCGCAGGACCAGATGAAGCTGACCAGCACCCGGATCCGCGACGTGCTGCGCGACGGCGCGATCGTGCGGCGGTTCGTCTACCTGGTGCTGCTGATGACCGCCTTCAACTGGATGAGCCACGGCACCCAGGACGTCTACCCGACCTTCCTCACAGCCACCGCCAGTCACGGCGCCGGGCTGTCGAGCGTCAGCGTCAAGTGGATCGTGGTGGTCTACAACATCGGCGCCATCGTCGGCGGGCTGTTCTTCGGCACGTTGTCGCAGCGGTTCAGTCGCCGCTACACGGTCGTCTTCTGCGCGCTGCTGGCGCTGCCGATCGTTCCGCTGTTCGCCTACTCGCGCACCGCGGCGATGCTGTGCCTGGGATCGTTTCTGATGCAGCTGTTCGTGCAGGGCGCCTGGGGCGTGATCCCCGCCCACCTCACCGAGCTGTCGCCGGACGCCATCCGCGGCCTCTACCCCGGCGTGACGTACCAGCTGGGCAATCTGCTTGCGGCGTTCAATCTGCCGATCCAGGAGCGGCTGGCCGAATCGCACGGCTACCCCTTCGCGCTCGCGGCGACCATCGTGCCGGTGCTGCTCGCCGTCGCGCTGCTGACGCTGGCCGGCAGGGACGCCACCGGCATCCGCTTCGGGACCGCCGAAAGCGCTTTCCTGCCAACGAAGGTGACGTGACTACTCCGCTTTGCCGTCGGTGAGCAGGCGCCGCAGCATATGCATCGCCACCGTCGTCGAGCGTTCCCTGACGTCGGACCGGTTGCCCGGGAGCCGCAGCGCGCGGGTGTCGGCGCGCCCGTCGGCGAGCATCAGGCTGAAGCAGACCGTCCCGACCGGCTTGTCGTCGGTCCCGCCCCCCGGCCCGGCGATGCCGGTGATCGCGACGGCGGTGTCTGCCCCGAAGCGCCGCAGCGCTCCCCTCGCCATCGCCTCGGCGACCGGTTCGGACACCGCGCCGTGCGCCTCGATCAGCGCCGGGTCGACGCCGAGCAGTTCCGTCTTGGCCGCGTTGGAGTAGCTGACCACGCCGCCCGCCACGTATTCGGATGAGCCGGGACGGTCGGTGAGCCGCGCGACCAGGAGCCCGGAGGTGCACGATTCCGCCGTCGCGATCCAGCGGCCCGCGAGCAGCCGGGCGACCAGGTCGTCGACCCGCGACCCGTCGTCGGAAAAGATCTGCGCCCCATGCCGGTCGCGCAGGAAACGGGTCAGTCGCGCGTAGGTGTCGGCCGCGTCCGGTTCATAGCGGGTGACCATCTCGACCTCCCCGCGCCGCAGGCAGGTGGTGATCTCCAGGGAAGGGAAGCCGGGTATCTCCTTCTCCGCCTCGCGCAGCGATTCGGCCAGCCCGGACTCCGGCAGCCCGAACATCCGCAGCATGTCCTGCCGGTAGACGGTTCGCCCGGCGATCGCCTGCTGCGCCGCCGGGGTGTCGACGGCCCGGCGCCACATGGGCTGCAACTCGCGCGGCGGCCCGGGGAGCACGATCACGGTCGGCTTCCCGGGCACCACCACGCCGGGCGCGGTGCCCACGGGATCGAGCACCTGGGCGCCTGCGGGGACCATGGCCTGCTTGCGGTTGGCCGCGCGCACCGCCTCGAAGTTGCCCTGGTCGAAGTGCGCCATCAGCTTTTTGAGGATGTCGGCAATCTTGCTCTCGGTCTCGGTGTCCAACACCAGCTCGCGACCGCAGAAGCGGGCGACGATCTCGACGGTCATGTCGTCGGCCGTCGGGCCCAGGCCGCCGCTGGTGACGATGAGGTCGACCCCCTGCTCGGCCATGAACCGCAACTGCGCCTCGATGTCTTGGGCGCGGTCACCGCAGATGGTGACGTGGGCGAGTTCGACGCCCAGCTCGAGGAGCCGGTCGGCGAGCCAGGGGCCGTTGGCGTCTTGGACCCTTCCGGTCAGGACTTCGGTTCCGGTGACGACGATGCCTGCGCGTGCGCTCACCGGCACGAGCCTACTGGCGGCGTTCGCCGTCCACGCCGACGTGGCCGAACGGGCGGCCGCGCAGCGTCAACCCCCCGCCAGGTAGCGCTCGACCGCGGCCACCTTCTGCGTCATCGCGTCCTCGGCCCCGGCGCGCCAGTCCGCCTTGATCACCGTGGTGACCCTGGGCGCGCGTGCGGCCACCGCCTCGACCGCGCGCTGCACGACATCCATGACCTGCGCCCAGCTGTCGCCCTCGATGACGGTGAACATCGAATCGGTCTTGTTGGGCAGCCCCGAATCGCGCACCACCCGAACCGCTTCGGCCACGATCTCGCCGACACCCTCGCCCACGCCCAGCGGCGTCACGGAAAACGCGACCAGCACCGACATTCGACGAGCGTACCCAACCCGGCCCCCGCGAACCGGCCTGGCAGCATCGAGGCCCATGCGGGTTCTGGTGCAACGGGTCTCGTCGGCGACGGTGTCGGTCGAAGGAGAGGTGGTCGCTGCGGTCCGGCCCGAGGGTCAGGGCCTGCTGGCCTTCGTCGGCGTCACCCACGGCGACGACGCCGGAAAGGCGCGGCGCCTCGCCGACAAGCTGTGGAACCTGCGGATCCTCGACGGCGAACGCTCGGCCGCCGAGGTGGCCGCGCCGATCCTGGTCGTCAGCCAGTTCACCCTGTATGCCGACACCGCGAAGGGGCGCCGGCCGTCGTGGAACGCCGCGGCTCCCGGATCCGTCGCCGAACCGGTGGTGGCCGCGTTCGCCGAGGCGTTGCGGGATCTGGGCGCTGAGGTGCAGACCGGTGTGTTCGGCGCGAACATGCAGGTGGAATTGGTCAACGACGGGCCGGTGACGGTGTTTCTAGAGCTCTGAGGCCGGCCCTGCGAGTACCTTGGGATCGTCGGGGAGTGTGGAACGGGAGGGCCTGACCTTGCGAGACATCCGTGAGCGCATCTCATGACCGCGTCGCGCGAGTTCGGGTCGCAACGTTGCGACGACGACCACTGGGACATCGTCAGCAGCGTGGGCTACACGGCGTTGCTGGTTGCGGGTTGGCGCGCGGTGCACGCCGTGAGCCCGCACCCGCTGGTCCGCGACGAGTACGCCAAAGACTTCATCGCGGCGTCGCAGGATCGCTACCTGGCCGGTGTGCTCGCGAACCCGGGAACCACCGAGGACGAGTTGGCCTTCCCTCGTCTCTACGGCGTGCAGACCCGGTTCTTCGACGACTTCTTCACCGCGGCCGGTGAGGCCGGTATCCGGCAGGCGGTGATCGTGGCCGCGGGCCTGGACTCGCGGGCATACCGCCTGGACTGGCCCGACGGCACAACGGTTTTCGAGATCGACCTGCCGAAGGTGCTGGAGTTCAAGGCAGGCGTGCTCGGCGACCGGGGCGCGGTGCCCAAGGCTCGCCGGGTCGAGGTTGCGGCCGACCTGCGCACCGACTGGCCGAGGTCGCTGGAGGCCGCGGGCTTCGACGTGGAAAGCCCCAGCGCCTGGTCCGTGGAGGGCATCCTGCCCTACCTCACCGACGAGGCGCAGAACACGCTGTTCACCCGGATCAGCGGGCTCAGCGCGCCGGGCAGCCGAGTCGCGGTCGGTGCACTGGGATCACGCTTGGACCACGATCAGCTCGAGGCCCTGGAGGCGGCCCACCCCGGCGTCAACATGTCGGGTGACGTCGACTTCTCCGTCCTCACCTACGAACCGCGGACCGGCCCCGCCGAATGGCTGGCGCCGCACGGGTGGAACGTCGAACCCGTGCGCAACACGTTGCAGCTGCAGGCGGCCTACGGGATGACGCCACCCGAAGTCGACGTCAAGATCGACAGCTTCATGCGGTCGCAATACGTCACCGCGAGTCGGTGAGGCCACGGGCATGGCATCGATCACCGCGAAGGCGACCAGACTCTCCCCCGCCGATGCCCTGACCGAGATCCGCGCCAGCGCACCCGGGCCCACCGTCGGCGCATTCTTCGACCTCGACGGCACCCTGGTCGACGGGTTCACGGCGGCGGTGCACGTCGGCGACCGAATCAGGCGCCGGCAGGCCGGAATCGGGGAGCTGCTCGGCGTTTTCGAGGCGGCGCTGCGGTACCGCTTCGGCCGGCTGGAGTTCGAGCACCTGATCCTCCGCGCGGCGGGTTACCTGCGCGGCGAAGCCCTCGAGGACCTCGAGGAGCTGGGCGAGCGGCTGTTCACCGAACGGGTGGCCTCGCGACTGTACGTCCGCATGCACCAGGTGGTGCAGGCGCATCAGGAACGCGGGCACACGGTGGTGTTGAGTTCGTCGGCGCTGTCCATGCAGGCGCTGCCGGTCGCCCGCTTCCTCGGGATCGTCAACGTCCAGTGCAACCACTTCGAGGTCGACGATTCCGGCCGCCTGACCGGCGGAATCGTCCGACCCATCGTCTGGGGAGCCACGAAAGCGGATGCAGTGCAACGCTTCTGCGCCGACAACGGCATTGCCCTGCAGAGCAGTTACTTCTATGCCGACGGCGACGAGGACGCGGCGTCGATGTCGCTGGTGGGTTATCCGCGACCGGTGAACCCGCGCGCGGGGCTCGCCGCCGCGGCGGCGGCGCACGGGTGGCCGGTGATGTGTCTTGCCTCGGGACGGCGCGGTCCGGTGCGGCGGCTCCGGCACCTGACCCGGCAACGCAACCGCAGCTAGGTCTGCAGCAGAATCTTCACGTCGTCGCCCGTCCGGGACGCCGCGGTCGCATAGCCTTTTGCCGCCTCCTCCAACGGCAGTGTGGTGGTGAAGATTCCATCCACGTCGAGCCGGCCGGACTGCAGCAGCGGGATCAGCTCCGGCCAGGTGCGCTGCACCGGCGCCGTGGTCATGCGCAGCGTGACGCTGCGGATCAGGCAACCCAGCGCGTTGAGGGGAAACGGATTCATGTCGTGCACCCCGACCACCGACACGGTGCCCCCCGGCCGCACCGCATTGAGCGCGTCGGTCAGGGACGCGTCGGTGGCGACGGCGTCGATCACCGAGTCGGCGCCGCGGCCGCCCGTGGCGGCCAAGATCGCCTCCAGCGCGGGCGCCTTGAGCGGGGTCGCGCCCCAGGCGGCGGCGCGGTCTAGGCGGCCATCGACGGTGTCGATCGCGAAAACCGTTGCCGCGCCTTGGAACAACGCGCTGCGCAGCGAACACAGGCCGACCGCTCCCAGTCCGATCACCGCCACGGTGCCGCCGAACGGGATGTCGGCGCGTTGGGCCGCCGCCCAGCCGGTGGCGAGGTTGTCGGTGAGCAGCAGTGCCTGCTCTGTGCTGATCCCGGCGGGAATCTTGAGCAGCTGGAAGTCGGCGGCGGGCACGGCGAGCAAATCGGCCTGAGCGCCGTCGAGCACACCGCCACCGAAGATCTGGAAGCCGGCGTGGCACATGACGGGGTCGCGGGTGGCGCAGCCCGGGCACGCGCCGCAGCCCGTCACCGATGACACGATCACCTGGTCGCCCACCTTGACGGTGCGCACGTCCGGGCCTGCGTCGACGACGGTGCCCACCGCCTCGTGACCGAGGGTCATCGGCTCGACGAGCGGGAAGTCGGCCTCGTAGAAGTGCAGGTCGGATCCGCAGATGCCCGCGGCGCTCACCTCGACGACGGCGCCGTCGGGGCCGGGGAGTTGCGGGTCGGGCCGGGTGTCCAGGCGGATGGTGCGGGGGCCGTCGACGACTACGATTCGCATGGGCTTTTTTCCTTATCGCACAACGAATTTGGACCAATCGGGTTCGCGCACCGCGGCCCAGTACTCGTAGAGCCGCCATGGGCTGACGGTGTGGATCTCGCCGTCGGCGTTCTTGAAGTACGAGTGCTTGACCGCCGGGTGAGACCAGACCATCTTCGTGATCTCGTCCTGCGTCCGCCGATGCCATTCGGTGGCCGCCTCGGCGGTGGGCTCCAGCGAATGCAGCCCGGCTTCGGCCAGGTGCTCCAGACACTGGTTGACGTAGCGCATCTGCAGCTCGGACTGGAAGATCAGGCTGCCCCCGTGGGCGAGGTGGGTGCCGGGGCCGTAGAGGAGGAACAGGTTGGGGAAACCCGGGACGGTGATCCCGAGGTAGGCGTACGGCCGGCTTCCCCATAGCTCGTGCAGGTCGACTCCGTTGCGGCCGACGATGTTCAGCGGCCAGAGCACATCGGTGTGACGGAACCCGGTGGCGTAGACGATGACGTCGACGTCGTGCGCGTGACCGTCCTCGGTGACGATGCCGGCCGGGGTGATCCGCCGGATCGGCGTGCGCACCAGTTCGACGTCGTCCCGTTGCAGCGTCCGCAGCCAGCTGCCGTTGTCCTGCAGCGTCCGCTTACCGCAGGCCGGATAATCGGGGATCACCTTGGCCAGCAGCTCCTGTGCGTCGGGGCCGTCGCCGATCTGGCCCGTGATCCACTGGGTGAACATCATCGCGGCGGCGGCGTTGATGTCGCTGACCGCGTCGTCCCCGCTGTAGTCGGGGTCGCAGCGGGCGGCGTCGAGTCCCTTGTCGGCGCCGGGCCACAGCACCAGGAAGCGGTACCACCTGCCGTAGAACGGCAGATGCCGCATCGCCCAGCGCATCCCGTCGCCGACCTCGTCGTGGTACATCGGATTCGGGAACATCCACTGCGCGGTGCGCTGGAAGACGGTGAGGCGCTCGACCCGGTCGCAGATGGCAGGCGCGATCTGGAAGCCGCTGGCGCCGGCCCCGACGAGCGCGACGCGTTTGCCGGTGAGGTCCACGGAGTGATCCCACGCCGCCGAGTGAAACGACCGGCCCGCGAACGTATCGGCCCCCTCGAACGCGGGAATGCTGGGCCGGTTGAGCTGACCGACCGCGGTGACGAGCGCGCGCACCCGCTCGGTGCCGGTTCGCCCGTCCGCGGACCGCAGCGAGACGGTCCAGACGCCGTCGCCGTCGTTCCACTCGGCCGACACGACCTCGGTCTGCCAGCGCACGTGCGCGGCCAGGTCGTGTTTGTCCATCACCGCGGCGAAGTACCGCTGCAGCTCCGGCTGCTCGGCGAAGTAGTGGCTCCAGTCGTTGTTGGGCTCGAAACTGTAGCAGTAGAAATGGTTGGCGACATCGACGCGGGCGCCGGGATAGCTGTTCTCCCACCAGGTTCCGCCGGGCCCGGGGTTCTTCTCCACGATTGTGAACGGAATGTTGGCTTGCTTGAGGCGGATTCCCGCGAGGATGCCGGATTCGCCGCATCCGACGACGAGGACGGGCAGCTCCGTGGTGCGCTCGGCGGCCAGAGGCGCCGGGCGGCGCGGATCGGCGCCCTGCAGATCCATCTCTTCGAGCATCAGCGGCAGGTAGTCGTCGCTCACGTGTTCGCAGGCCGCCCAGTCCATCATCTCCCTGACGAGGTCGATGCTCAGCGGCGCCGGCTCGGGGCAGCCGCGATCGCGGTAGTCGGCGAGCACCGGCAGCGCCGCGGCGCGGGCCCGCGCCTTGTCCTCCTCGGACATGAAGCCCTGGATCTCGTTGAGGAAGATGCCCATGGGTTTGAAGTCTCGGATGAAGCGCGGGTCGCCGGTGATGTGGACCATCGACAGGAGCAGCGACGGGATGCTGACATCCTCGAGCGCCGCGGCGATTTCGGGTGTTGAGGTGGTGAACGGATCGCCGGCATAAGCGCTGCGCATCGTGGCTGATCCTCTCGGTGGGCGGGCTCGCCAAATTACGCTACTGAGGGTTTCGTAATTGGCAGGATCACGCTACCCGGTACGGACGCGGCGGATCAAGGGTCGCGCGTGCCGGCCGGGCGCCACGCCGCTATCCGGATTTATGTGAGACGTCCGCGATCAGGCCCCCGTCCATGACGAACTCGGCGGCGGTTGCATACGCCGATTCGTCGCTGGCCAAAAAGAGCACGAACGCCGACACGTCCTGCGGCTCGCCGGGCCGGCCCAGCGGGATGTTGAGCATGTCCTGCGGAAGTTTCTCGGTCATGGCCGTGCGGATGAATCCCGGGTGCAGCGAATTGACCCGGATGTTGTGAGGTGCCAGCTCCAGCGCGGCGGACTTCGTCAGGCCGCGCACCGCCCACTTCGACGTCACGTAGCCGTGCACCCAGGCCGCGCCGCGCATGCCCTCGATCGACGAGATGTTGATGATCGACCCGCCGCCGGCGGCGATCATCGGATCGATGGCGGCCTGGATGCCCAGCAGCGTCCCGGTGACGTTGACATCGAGTATCCGCTGCCACTTGGACAGGTCGAACGTCTTGAGCGGGCCGTAGTTGACGATCCCGGCGTTGTTGACCAAGACGTTCAGCGTGCCGTACTCGGCACCCGCCGCCGCGGCGGCGGCTGCCCACTGCTCGGGTTCCGTCACGTCGAGGTGCACGTATCGCGCCGCGGCGCCGAGTTCGTCGGCGAGGGCTTTGCCCTCGTCGTCGAGGACGTCGCCGAGCACCACGCTGGCGCCCTCCGCCACGAGCAGTCGCGCGTGCGAGGCGCCCATGCCCCGGGCGCCACCGCTGATCAGTGCAACCTTGCCGTCAACGCGTCCCATGACGGCTGAGGCTACCTGGACCGTTGGCGCGATAGAACCTGTTCCAGGGCCGGCCGGCACGCGCTTGGCTGGTGACCGCGGACGCCCCGCCCGGGCCGGCGTTTATCGGGGGCTGCTACCGGCACGCCGACGACCCACCGGGCGGCCGATGAGCCATCCGATCGCCGCCGTCACGGCAATCCAGCTGGGCGCGTTGGGATTTCGTTCCCGCCGGGGCCATGACCCGGCCCGGTTGCCGGGGCCGTCGGCCGGGTTCGCCGGCGCGGCCGACGGTGCCGGGTTGACCCTGCGGGCCCGCCGGCGCGCGCTTGCCGGCGCCGTACGGCCAATAGTCGAAGCGCCCGGGGCGGGACCCCCTGGCCACGTCAACGGGCTCCGTACTAAACTAGAACACGTTCCAATTTGTCCCGGCGTCACAGGAGTAGGCATGCACACCGCCATCTGCGATGAGCTCGGCATCGAGTTTCCCATCTTCGCGTTCACCCACTGCCGCGACGTGGTGGTGGCGGTCAGCAAGGCCGGGGGCTTCGGCGTGCTGGGCGCCGTGGGCTTCACCCCCGAGCAGCTCGAGATCGAGCTCAACTGGATCGACGAGAACATCGGCGACCACCCGTACGGGGTGGACATCGTCATCCCGAACAAATACGAGGGCATGGACTCGCACCTGTCGGCGGAGGAACTGGCCGAGACGCTGCGCAAGATGGTCCCCCAGGAGCATTTGGACTTCGGCAAGAAGATCCTCGCCGACCACGGCGTGCCGATCGAGGACAGCGACGGCGACAGCCTGCAGCTGCTCGGGTGGACCGAGGCGACCGCCACGCCCCAGGTCGAGGTGGCGTTGAAGCACCCGAAGGTCAAGATGATCGCCAACGCGCTCGGCACTCCCCCGGCGGAGATGATCAAGCACATCCACGAGGCCGGCCTCAAGGTGGCCGCCCTGTGCGGCTCGCCCTCGCAGGCGCGCAAGCACGCGGACGCGGGCGTCGACATCATCATCGCGCAGGGCGGCGAGGCCGGCGGACACTGCGGCGAGGTGGGCTCGATCGTGTTGTGGCCGCAGGTGGTCAAGGAGGTCGCGCCGGTACCGGTGCTCGCCGCGGGCGGCATCGGCAGCGGCCAGCAGATCGCGGCCGCGCTGGCGCTGGGTGCGCAAGGGGCGTGGACCGGTTCGCAGTGGCTGATGGTCGAGGAGTCCTCCAACACCCCGGTGCAGCAGGCGGCCTACGTCAAGGCCGGCAGCCGCGACACCGTGCGCAGCCGCTCCTTCACCGGCAAGCCGGCCCGCATGCTGCGCAACGACTGGACCGAGGCCTGGGAGGCCCCGGACAACCCGAAGCCCCTGGGAATGCCGTTGCAGTACATGGTCTCCGGGATGGCCGTGCGGGCCACCAACAGATACCCGAACGAGTCGGTCGACGTCGCGTTCAACCCGGTTGGCCAGGTGGTCGGACAGTTCAACAAGGTGGAGAAGACGTCGACTGTCATCGAACGCTGGGTGCAGGAGTACCTGGAAGCGACCAACCGGCTCGACGAGCTGAACGAGGCCGCGACCGTCTGAGCGGGCCCCGTCGACGATTACTCGTCGTCGACGACGTCCCGGCCGGTGAAGACCTCCTTGGCCCGGTCCACCGCGTACGTACCGATGTCGATCGAATTCGCAACAATGCCGCTGGCGCCGCCGGCGAGATCCCCGCGGATGATGTCGCTGGCGTGTTCGACGATGTCGGAGGCCTTCTCAACCGCGTTCGTCGCGATGTCCTTGGCCGCGTCGACTGCGTCTCTGGCGTTGAAGCCCATCGGAGTCTCCTCTTGTTGCCGGACGTTTCGATACGACTCTAGACGTCGCGCACCGGCCTCAGTAATTCACCAATGCGCGCCAATAGTCCTCGGGAATCTCGGCCCCGGAACGCAAGATTCGTGCGAGCCCGACGGCCATCGCGATGCCGAGCAGGCCCAGCCACAGGCCGGCCAGCCCGATGATCGCCCAGAGGACGGCCGTGACGGCGGGCCACGGCGACAGGACGGCGAGCGCCGGCGCGAAGAAGAAGCCGGTCCCGACGTACCAGGCCGACCCGGCCCGGTCGGACGCGAGGACGAAGCGCAGCCAGCGCGGGACCTGCGCTTCGACGAGCCGGCCGCGGTCCACCGCCGGAACCGTCAGCCGGCGGGCGGGAAGAACCCGGCCCCGGTGAACCATCCCTCTTGCCATCCCCGGTCTCCCAGGCACAGCATGGGCAGTCCGGCCTGCGACTGGGCCGCGGATTGCGGGCCGGGGCATTTGGCGCCGGCCTGCTGGACCCCGTAGAGCGGGTACGACATCACCCAGTAGCCGATCGTGGCGGCGGGAAATTGGTTGGGCGGCGGGAAGTGGCACGCCTCGGCCTGTCCGCTGGGACCCCGGCCGAAGATGAAGCGCTCGTAGTTGTCGCACGGCGCGCCGAGCGAAGCCTGGTAGTTCATGCCCGGCACGTCGCCGTCGTATCCGGCGGCCGCGCACGGCGCCACCGCGATCGCGCCGGCCGTGACCACGGCGGCGGCGAATAGTTCGCGAATCATGCTTCACCCCTCGCCTCACGTCACCGGGCTCCGGTGCCGCCGGTGACCTGCATCAGAGCATATCCAGCGGGACATCGGGCACAAGGCGTTTTGGTTCCGGCTCCCGCAAGTGCGGACCGGAACACGTTTCAGTTTGCTCCGGGCGATCTCGAGTGAACGCTTCCCATCGGTGGTGCAGCAGTGGTTTCCTTGCACAAGGACGCCTAGACGACTTCGTATCGAGGAGTGGCCGTGTCAACTCTGAAGCCCACCGTCGAGCCCACCGCCACGCCGGTTCCCAATCTGCCGCCCGGATTCGACTTCACCGACCCGGACATCCACAAGGAGCGGCTGCCGGTCGAGGAACTGGCCGAGCTGCGGCGGACCGCGCCGATCTGGTGGAACGAGCAGCCCGACGGCGTCGGCGGATTCGACGACGGCGGCTTCTGGGTGGTGTCCAAGCACAAGGACGTCAAGGAGATCTCGCGGCGCAGCGATGTGTTCTCCAGCCTGGAGAACACCGCCCTGCCCCGCTACAAGGAGGGCACGGTCCGCGAGCAGCGCGAGACCGGCAAATTCGTGCTGCTCAACATGGACGCCCCGCAGCACACCCACTTGCGCAAGATCATCTCCCGCGGCTTCACGCCGCGCGCCGTCGAGCGGCTGCGCGAAGACCTCAAGGAGCGCGCCCAGCGGATCGTCGAAGCCGCAGCCGCCGAGGGCTCGGGGGACTTCGTCGAACAGGTGTCCTGCGAACTGCCGCTGCAGGCCATCGCCGGGCTGATGGGTGTGCCTCACGAGGACCGCAAGAAACTCTTCCACTGGTCCAACGAGATGGTCGGCGACCAGGACCCCGAGTTCGCCCGCAACGACGCGATGGGCGCCTCCATCGAACTCATCACCTACGCCATGCAGATGGCCGCCGACCGGGCGGCAAACCCCGGGGAAGACATCGTCACCAAGCTGATCCAGGCCGACGTCGACGGCCACAAGCTCTCCGACGACGAGTTCGGGTTCTTCGTCATCCTGCTCGCCGTCGCAGGCAACGAGACGACGCGCAACTCCATCACCCAGGGCATGATGGCGTTCACCGACTTCCCCGACCAGTGGGAGCTGTACAAGCGGGAACGTCCCGCGACGACCGCCGACGAGATCGTGCGGTGGGCCACCCCGGTCACGTCGTTCCAGCGCACCGCGCTGCAGGACTACGAGCTGTCCGGCGTGCAGATCAAGAAGGGCCAGCGCGTCGTAATGGTCTATCGCTCGGCCAATTTCGACGAGGACGTGTTCGACGACCCCTTCACGTTCAACATCCTGCGCGACCCCAACCCGCACGTGGGGTTCGGGGGCACCGGCGCGCACTACTGCATCGGTGCGAACCTCGCGCGCATGACGATCGACCTCATGTTCAACGCCATCGCCGACACGATGCCGAACCTGCGATCGGCCGGAACACCGCAACGGCTGCGGTCGGGGTGGTTGAACGGCATCAAGCATTGGCAGGTCGACTACAACGGCAATGGGACAGCGAAATCGCCTGTCGCGCACTAGCCTCAACCGCATGGCAAAGCACAGAGCAGTCCACGTCAAGTCCGCCGGCGCACCGCTGGATCTCGTCGAGGTCGACACCACGCCACCGGCGCGCGGCGAGGTGCGCATCGACGTGCGGGCCTGCGGAATCTGCGGCACCGACGCACACTTCGTCGCCGGCGCGTTCCCCGAGCTGACGTGGCCCCTGACCCCCGGCCATGAGATCGCCGGCACCATCGCCGAGGTCGGCGACGGCGTCGAGGATTTCCATGCCGGCGATCGCGTTGCCGTCGGGTGGTTCGGTGGCAACTGCAACCACTGCGAACAGTGCCGCAAGGGCCTGTTCATTCACTGCGTCAACGGCAAGGTGCCGAGCTGGCACTATCCCGGTGGCTACGCCGAATCGGTGACCGTGCCGGCCACCGCGCTGGCCCGCATCCCGTCAGAGCTGTCCGATGCCGAAGCCGCTCCGATGGGCTGCGCGGGTGTCACGACCTACAACGCGCTGCGCCACACCAAAGCCTTGCCGGGTGATCGGGTGGCGGTCCTCGGCGTCGGCGGGCTCGGCCATCTCGGTCTGCAGTTCTCCCGGGCGATGGGTTTCGAGACGATTGCGATCAACCGCGGCACCGCCAAAAGGGACGACGCCCTCAAGCTGGGCGCGCACCACTACGTCGACGCGAGTGACGGCGACGTCGCCGAGTCGCTGAACGACCTCGGCGGGGTCGCGGTGGTGCTGGGCACCGCCGGCGCCTCGAAGGCCATGGCCGCCACGGTCGGCGGCCTGCAACCGCGGGGTGAACTCGTCACCATCGGCGTCACCACCGAACCGTTGCCGGTCAGCCCTCTCCAGCTGATCACGCCGGGCCTCAGCGTGGTCGGTCACCCGTCCGGGACCGCCAGCGAGATCGAAGACACCATGAATTTCGCGGTCCTGTCCGGAGTGCGGGCGTGGATCGAGGAGCTCCCGCTGGCGCAGGCGGCCGAAGGTTATGCGGCCCTGGAGGAGGGGCGAGCGCATTACCGAACCGTCCTGACCATGTGAAGTCGTCGGGCGCCGGGACCTCGATGGCCGACTGGACACTGGACCCGTCCGACGGTGAGCTGCAGCTCCGCACGGGCGTGCGGGGCCGCGCGGCCAGGATGGGTCATCGTCTCACCATCGCAATGACGCGCTGGCGGGCCACCGTCACCTGGTCCGGCCGCGACCCGGCGACCGCGGAGCTGTCGGTCGAGACCGATTCGCTCGAGGTGCTACGCGGTGAGGGGGGCGTGAAGGGGCTGTCCGGTCCCGAGAAGACGGTCATCCGGTCCAATGCGATGAAATCGCTGGACGCCGCCCGCTTTCCGCGAATCCGCTTCCTCGCGAACGTCGTCGAGAAGAGTGTCACCGGCTACCGCCTCACCGGTGAACTCGAGATCCGGGGAATGGCGCGCGAACACGTAATTGATTTGCGCGCAGAGGATCTCGGCGACTCGTGGCGGATGTCCGCCGAATCCACCGTTCGCCAGTCCGACTACGGCATCAAGCCCTATTCGCTGTTGATGGGCTCGTTGCAGGTCGCCGACGACGTGACGGTGTCTTTCACCGCCGTCCACGCCAAGAACGACTGACCGGCGTCCGGCGGCACTCAGGGCTGCGGGTGCGGCGCCGAGTCGTCCGAGGGGTCGCCGCCGCCTGCGTCGCCGGGGATGTGCTCGAGCACCCGGGTCAGGTAAGGCTGGCGGTCGACGGGGTCGGGCTGCTGAGCGAACGGAGGGCTCGGCCGCTCCTCGGGGGCGGCCGATTCGGCGGCCGGCACTTCTGCCGGGGCCTTCGACCGGTCGGCCGGCGCGGCTTCCGGTGCGGGCCGCGCCGGTGCGGGCGCCAGGGCCGGCGTGCGCGCCTCGGCGACCGGTGGCGGCGTCGCATGCGAGGCGTGCTTCGATGCCGCCTGGTTGTGCGGGGCCAGTTGGATGCCGACCGCGAGCGACAGCGAGGAGACGAACGTGACCGCTCCGGCCGCCAGCGCAGTCACCGCCCCCGCGTACGACAGCCTGCGCGGCGCCGCCGGCTCGGACACGGGTTGGACCGCCGGGCGCGCCACCAACTGCTCGTCGGTGAAGTCGGTGCTGCGAGCCGCGGCGAGCGCCGCGCCGCGCGCGACCGTCACCTGAGCCATCGCCTGCGCGAAAACCGGTACCGGAACCGACTTTTCGAGCTGCCAGGACAGCGCATTGAGGTCGTCACCGGCGCCGACCACCACCACGCCGCTCGGTCGCCAACCCTTGCGTGAGAACATCCCGGTCAACCAGGACTTGAGCCCGTCGAATCCGCCGGGCACCTGTTTTGTCGCCGTCTGGGTCTCGCCCTCGTGGGTGTCGACCATGACGACGGTCGCCCACTCGTGTTCGAGGATGCAGACCGCGGTCTGGTCATAACCGATGACGGGCGCGATAGCCCGTGCAAGGGTTTCGACGGCCTCGAGCAGCCGGACCGGCACGACGTTGTCGAAGCCCGCGTCGGTCAGCGCCTCCATCAGCAGCGCCGCCTGGGCGGCCGCTTCGTCGTTCCAGGTCACGCCGATGACGCGCAGGCGGCGATCGTTCTGGGTCGCCGCCGCGTCGATCCGCAGCACCTCGCCGGCGACCTGCTCCGCGGTACTCACTGCCTGCACGCCGCGCCCTGCCTGCAGCGCCAGCTCCTGATGATCCAGGATGGTCCCGTCTGCGCCGTGTCCTTCAGCGAGGACCCACCCGAAGGCGGCCGGCGTCACTGAGAGCCCAAGTACCGTGTCCAAATTTGCACCTCAAATTGGTCCGGTCTCCGACGCCATCAGCCGCACCGCAACGCACAGTGAGTCCTCTGGTGCGGTGGTTCGTGAGAGCCGGAACGGACCGGGATTGTGTGGTTCCCATCGATTGCTCGGTCAGAGCCTACGCGGTCGGTGCAAGTTCGGCTGCCCCGGTTCTGCGATCCCCCGACAACTCACAGACGAACGTCAGCATCCCGCGGGACCGGACGCGGCCGCCGTCGCGCCGGTGTCCATGTCCCGCCCGTGACGCACTCATGTCGAATGCATCAAATTCGCGCCGCGTCGGCCCCCGCCGATTGCCGCTGCGGCGATCGGTTCAGGCCCGCTTTCCCGATCGCGATCGGACCGGGTTTGCACTGCTGCCGCACGCGTGCGGGCTCCGCGACGACGTCCCCCGGGGCCGTCTGCCAGGAGTTTTGCCCAACCGTCGCGATGGGGGCGCACCACCGCGCCGCCGTCTTCGGGGGGCACGCCTATCGCGTTGTCCACGACGCGAATATCGCGCCACAAAGCGATACGAAATTGAGACCGCTTCGCGCCCCGATCGACATTCGGCCTCTTTACCCGGTAAATTTCAATGAGACCACGATCACATACGGACAAGGGGCAGGTATGACAGACGTGAGTGAGCGTTTCCGCGCCTGGGGGCGCCGGCTTCTGGTCGGTGCGGCAGCGGCTGTCACCCTCCCTGGCCTGGTTGGTCTCGCCGGCGGAGCGGCGACCGCCGGAGCCTTCTCCCGCCCCGGTCTGCCCGTCGAATACCTGCAAGTGCCGTCCGGGGCCATGGGCCGCGACATCAAAGTCCAATTCCAGAGCGGCGGCAACGGCTCACCGGCGGTCTATCTGCTCGACGGATTGCGCGCCCAAGACGATTACAACGGCTGGGACATCAACACCCCGGCCTTCGAGTGGTACTACAAATCGGGCCTGTCGATCATCATGCCGGTCGGCGGTCAGTCCAGCTTCTACGCCGACTGGTACCAGCCTGCTTGTGGCAAGGCCGGCTGCAGCACCTACAAGTGGGAGACGTTCCTGACCAGCGAGCTCCCGCAGTGGCTGTCGTCGAACCGGAGCGTCAAGCCCACCGGCAGTGCCGCGGTGGGCATCTCCATGTCCGGGTCCTCGGCGATGATCCTGTCCGTCTATCACCCGGCACAGTTCATCTACGCCGGTTCGCTCTCGGCCCTGATGGACCCCTCGTCGGGCATGGGACCGTCGCTGATCGGCCTGGCCATGGGTGACGCGGGCGGCTACAAGGCCGACGCCATGTGGGGCCCGTCGAGCGACCCCGCCTGGCAGCGCAACGACCCCACGGTGCAGATCCCGCAACTGGTCGCGCACAACACCCGCCTCTGGGTCTACTGCGGCAATGGCACCCCCTCGGAGCTGGGCGGGGCCAACATGCCCGCCGAGTTCCTGGAGAACTTCGTGCGCAGCAGCAACCTGAAGTTCCAGGATGCCTACAACGCGGCCGGCGGCCACAACGCCACCTTCAACTTCAACGCCAACGGCACCCACAGCTGGGAGTACTGGGGCGCGCAGTTGAACGCGATGAAGGGCGACTTGCAGGGCACCCTGGGCGCGACGCCGGGTGGCGGCGGATAACCGCCTTCGCACGGGGTCACTGCTGCGCCTGACTGTCGTCGGGCGCAGCAGTGCGTCGGGGCCTCGACAAGGCCCCGTCAGCCCGCTTTCGTGATCCGGTCGGTCACGTCGATCCACGTCGTGTCGGCGCGGTGATCGTTCATGTTCCGGCACTGACCATAGATCCGCGCCACCCCGAGGCCGGGATCGTCGTCGCGGCGATAGATCGTCACCGTGACGCCGTTGCGCGTCAGCGTGCTGGCCAAAGCGTGATTGTTGGGCGCGAGCCCCTCGGTCCAGCCATGGGTGTGCAACGTCGACGCGATCGTCTCGAAATAGCTGTCGGCGTGTGCGTCGGCCGCGAGCGTGAAGGTGAGATACACCGCTCCCTGATAGGGCGGGTTTTCCCGGTCTCTGCAGGACATCAGCAGGTAGCCGGCCGACTGGGTCTTCAGGCCGGTCAGCGAGACGATCTGTCTGGCCGAGTCGATCACTTGGGCGGCCGACTGTTCGTCGGTGACGGGATCGACGGGATGGTCGAGGACGTCCGAGGGCGTCGAATGCAGCCGGCCCACCAGCAGGAAGGCCCCCGCCAGCATCAGCGGACCGGCGAGCGCCGCGCCCAGTAGGGCCCGGAACTCCCTGCTGCGCCGCCAGTCTCCGCCCGCGCCGGGACGGGGTTTGTCGGCACTCCCGACGTTTCGGGGCGCGGGCACGTCAGGCCAACTCCACGACACAATGATGGGCATGGTCCGCGACCGCTGTCGACCACGCCGCCGAATCGTCTTGGTCTCGTGGTGCGGGCTGCTCGGTGCCCTGGTCGTCGCGACGGCGGCACCGGCGCCAGGCGACGCCGGCAACCCACTGACGGCCCTGGTCGACGCCGCCGCACAGCGGTTGCAGGTGGCCGAGGCGGTGGCCGCCTTCAAATGGACGACGCACGCCGCCATCGAGGACCCGGCTCGGGTCGATCAGGAACTGTCCGCACTGGGCGCCGACGCCGCCGAGCGCCATGCCGACCCGGCCTACGTGACCCGGGTTTTCTCCGATCAGATCGACGCCACCGAGGCCATCGAATACCGGCGGTTCGCGGACTGGAAGCTGGATCCCGCCACGGCGCCCGTCATGAGTGCCGCGGACCTGTCGGCATCGCGGTCGGACATCGACGGTCTGAACCAGACCATGCTGGCGCAGATCGTGACCGGCTGGGACGCGTTGCATTCGCCCGGTTGCCCGTCTCTGCTGGCCGCCGCCACGCGCGCGGTGACCCGGGCCCGGCAGCTCGACGACCTTTATCAGCGGGCGCTTTCGTTGGCAACGCGCTCATATTGCCAGTGATAATTTAATTTTTCCTCATCAATTCCTAACATCTGACTTTCCTGCGCATAAGCCGATTTCCGCAGATAGACAGCCAATCTCGCGCCATTTTCAAATGGGTAACGCTTTGGACACGCGCGCCGAAATTCCTGCCATGAGAAAAATCTGCAAGCCTCTCGTCACGTCAGTGATGGCCGGCGGGTTAGTTGCAGCCTCATTGACTTCGTCGGCTGGCGCGGCCCACGCGGCCCCGGCCCCGGTGGGCCCGAACTGGGATGCGATCGCGCAATGCGAGTCCGGCGGCAACTGGCACGCCAACACCGGCAACGGTGAATACGGTGGACTGCAGTTCAAGCCGGGCACCTGGGCCCGGTACGGCGGTGTCGGCAATCCCGCGGACGCCTCCCGGGAGGAGCAAATCGCCGTGGCCAATCGCCTTTTCGCCGATGAGGGAGTCGAGCCGTGGCCGAAGTGCGGCGCCGAATCCGGCCTCCCGATCGCCTGGTACTCGCACCCCGCCCAGGGCATCAAGCAGATCATCAACGGGCTCATCCAGGCGGCCGTCCCGCACTGACGGGCGACCGCGTCGAACATCCGTCGGGCTCTAGGTCCTGACACCAAGCTGTGTTTGGATCAGCCCATGGAAGGTTCGGCAACCGTTCATATGGCGGCGCCCGCGGCCAAGATCTGGGATCTGATCGCCGACGTGCGCAACACCCCGCGTTTCTCACCGGAAGTGTTCGAGTCCGAGTGGCTCGGTGACGCCGCAGGTCCCGCCGTGGGAGCGAGGTTTCGCGGTCACGTCCGGCGCAACGAGATCGGGCCCGTGTACTGGACGACGTGCGAGGTGACCGCGTGCGAACCCGGCCGCGAATTCGGCTTCACGGTGCTCCTCGGCGACCGGGCGGTGAACAACTGGCACTACCGCCTGGCGCCCAGCGGCGGCGGCACCGACGTGACCGAGTCCTTCCGCCTGAGCCCGGCGCCCTGGCTGGGGCTGTACTGGTTGTTCGGCGGCTTCCTGCGTCAGCGCCGCAATGTCCGCGACATGACCAAGACGCTCAACCGCATCAAAGACGTGGTCGAGGCGGGCTGAGTGCAATCGGTCTTCATCACCGGCGCGGGCAGCGGCATGGGGCGCGAGGGTGCAAAGCTGTTCCACCGCAACGGCTGGCGGGTGGGCGCGGTGGACCGCCATGACGCCGGCCTGACGACGCTGCGCGACGAACTCGGCGCCGACCGGTTGTGGAACCGCGCCGTCGACGTCACGGACAAGGCGGCCCTCGACGGCGCACTGGCCGATTTCTGCGGCGGCAACCCTGGCGGCGGGCTGGACATGATGTGGAACAACGCCGGCATCGGGGAATCGGGATTCTTCGAAGACGTGCCGTACGACGCGGCGATGCGCGTCGTCGAGGTGAATTTCAAGGCCGTGCTCACCGGCGCCTACGGCGCTCTCCCCTACCTCAAACGGGCGCCCGGAAGCCTCATGTTCTCGACGTCGTCGTCTTCGGCGACGTACGGCATGCCGCGCATCGCCGTGTACTCGGCCACCAAGCACGCGGTCAAGGGCCTGACCGAGGCGCTCAGCGTGGAATGGCAACGCCACGGCGTGCGGGTAGCCGACGTGCTGCCCGGCCTGATCGACACCGCCATCCTGACGACCACGCCCAACCACTCCGGCGACGCCCCGGCGGCGCCGATGAGTGCGGAGGACCTCCGGGCGGGCGCACCCAAGAAGGGCATGTTCCGGCTGATGCCCGCGACCGCGGTGGCCGAAACCGCATGGCAGGCTTACCACCATCCGACGCGCCTGCACTGGTATGTCCCCGGGAGCGTCCGGCTGATCGATGTCCTCAAGGGCCTGCGCCCGGAGTTCGTGCGGGGTCGCATCCGCAAGTCCCTGCCCGCGCTGATGCCCGAACAGGCAAGGGGGTGAACGAGTGCGCAGTCGAGTGCTCCCCGTCGCCCTTGTCCTGATCGCCGCCGCCGCGGGTTGCGGGCAACCGCAGACAATGTCCCGCAAATCCGCACGCCTGACCATCGACGGCACCACCCACACGACGCGTGCACCCTCGTGCAGCCAGGAGCAGTCGTACCGGACCATCGACATCCGTGACCACGACGGCCAGGTCGAGGCGGTGGTGCTGCTCAGCGGCTACCGGGCGATGCCGCAATGGGTGAAGATCCGCAACATCGACGGGTTCACCGGCAGCTTCTGGCAGGGCGGCGTGGGCGACGCCCACGCCGACGTCACCAACGACGCCTACACGATCGCCGGCAGCGCCTACGGCATCAGCAGCAGCAATCCCGACAAGGTGATCACCACCGACTTCAAGATCACCGCCGAGTGCTGACACCCGCGGCCGCGGCCTACGCTTGGTGACAACTCACCCCTGGGGAGGTTCGGTGAAAGAACGACTGCACTGGCTTGCGATGCACGGGTTCATTCGTGGCGTCGCGGCCGTCGGGGCGCGGCGCGGGGACATGCAGTCCCGGCTGATCGCCGATCGGAGGGTGGCCGCCGACCCGGTGCCGTTCTACGAGCAGCTGCGGGCCCAGGGCACCCTGGTGAAGGGCCGCGTCAACTACCTGACCACCGACCACTCGCTGGCCCACGAGCTGCTCCGGTCCGAGGACTTCCGCGTGGTCAACATGGGCTCGAACCTGCCGGCGCCGCTGCGCTGGCTGGAGCAACGCACGCGCGACAACCTGCTGCACCCGCTGCGTGCGCCGTCGCTGCTCGCCGTCGAACCGCCGGATCACACCCGCTACCGCAAGACCGTGTCGGCGGTGTTCACGCCCCGCGCCGTCGCCGCACTGCGCGACCGGGTGAAGCACACCGCGGATGAGCTGCTGGATCAGTTGGCGGGCCAGGCCGGAGTCGTCGACGTCGTCGGGCGGTACTGCTCGCAACTTCCCGTCGCGATCATCAGCGACATCCTGGGGGTGCCCGAGCAGGACCGGCCCCGGGTCCTGGAGTTCGGCGAGCTGGCCGCCCCGAGCCTGGACATCGGGCTGCCGTGGCGGCAGTACCGCACCGTCCAGGAAGGCATCGAGGGGTTCAACTTCTGGCTGGCCGACCACCTGCGCCAGCTGCGGCAGGACCCCAGCGACGACAGCCTGATGAGTCAGCTCATTCGGACGGCCGAAAGTGGTTCTGCCGAAACACGTCTCGACGATGTTGAACTCCACGCGATCGCCGGCCTGGTGCTGGCGGCGGGATTCGAGACCACGGTCAACCTGCTGGGCAACGGGATTCGCATGTTGCTGGACTGCCCGGAGCATCTGGACACGCTGCGCCGGCGTCCCGACTTGTGGCCCAACGCGGTAGAGGAGATCCTGCGGCTGGACTCGCCGGTGCAGTTGACCGCGCGGGTGGCCCGAAAGGACGTCGAGGTGGCGGGCATGACGATCGCCCGTGGCGATTTGGTGGTGGTGTATCTGGCCGCCGCCAACCGGGACCCGTCGGTATTCCCCGACCCGCACCGCTTCGACATCGAAAGGCCCAACGCCGGAAAGCATCTCGCGTTCTCCGGGGGCCGGCATTTCTGCCTGGGGGCCGCCCTCGCGCGCGCCGAGGGCGAGGTGGGGCTACGCACTTTCTTCGACCGTTTCCCCGGCGCGCGAGCCGCGGGCACCGGAAGCAGGCGGGACACGCGGGTGTTGCGGGGCTGGTCGTCGCTGCCGGTGGTGCTGGGGCCGGCGCGGTCGATGGCCCGGGTCGACGGCTGAACTAGTGCTTGCGCCTGTACGGCAGGCCGGGACCCCGGTTGCGCTTCTTGCCGGTGGACGAACAGGCCGCGCTGACCGCGGCGGTCGCGGACAGGCCCAGTAACGCCAGCCGCCGCATGGCTTGGCGGCGGGTCAGCAGGACGTGATGGTCTGCGGCCTGGTCGGGGGTGGGGCGCTGCGACGGTGCCACGTTGAAAGTATGCACAGCGAAGCCGTGGTTGACACCTGCGACGCAACCGAGTTTATTTGCCGCTATGACAGAGGTCTCTGAGGTCGCGGTCGAGGACGTCGTACTCGGGCTGTGGCAGGCACTCTCGCGGCGGGACTGGGACGCCGTCAAGACCTTCCTGGCCGACGACTGCCTGTACGTCGACATGCCGGTGCCCGCGTTGTCGGCGCGCGGCCCGGACGACATCGTCAAACGCCTCAAGATGGGTCTCGAGCCGCTCGCGGGCTACCAGAACCACCAAGGGGTGCTGGTGTCCAACGGCTCCGATGTCATCTACGAGCATTCGGAGACTTGGACGTTCGCCTCGGGCGAGCAGGGCGTGCTCAGGTTCGTCACCGTGCACAAGGTCGACGACGGCGCCATCACCGTGTGGAAAGACTACTGGGACTTCAACAGCCTGGTCGCCTTCGCGCCCCCGAATCACTTCGAGGCGCTCGCGACCGCGGACACCAGCTGGGTGTTCGACGCGTCAGAGTTGGTCTGACCGGGTCACGACGCGGACCGGCGCCGCGAACGCCGCGCCGACGCGACCTTGCCGACCGATTCCACGGCCCCGGCGAACTGCGGGTAGACGACGGCCGGCCCTACCCAACGCGCCAGGAACTTGCGCAGAGTCGCTCCCGCCGGGGTGGCCTGGCTGCTGTCGGCCAGGAACGAGATCAGGATTCGCAGGCAGAACTCGGCGAGCCCGCCAAGCGCTTCTTCGTCGAAACCCGCTGCCCGCCAGTCCACCTCATATCGGTGCAGCATCGAGCGACTGAAGCTCAGCGCTGTGCCGGAGGTCAGCGAGGGCGCTTTCTCGCCGCGCGACCGCTCGCTCAGCATGAAGCGGATGCGTTCGTCTTGCGACAGGTTCTCGATCACGAACGCCAAGCCTTCGATCACGGCAGCGACCGCGTCGGTCTCACCTCGTACGTGATTGGCCAGCTGGTCGAGGAAGCCGTCTCCGGAGCGCATGGCGGTGGCGAGCAGCAGCGCCTCGGTCCCGGGGAAGTACCGGTACACCGTCTGACGGGTGACGCCGAGCAACCGCGCGACATCGGCGATCCGCAGTGTCGCCCCTGGCTCGGCGATGATCTTGTCGGCCGCATCGAGGATCCGGGTGATCGCCTCCTCGTCGGAGGCGGGCGTGTTGCCCGACCAGCCGTGGCGCCGTACCACTAGTCGCGCGCCCGTGGGACCTGCATGTCGCGATCATATCGGCGGCACCTGCCGGTGCGTCTCGCTACGGCCCGGCCGCGCCGATCGAATACCAGCGGGCAGCGCTTCTCGGCTCCTGCGCGTAGCGGTCAAACCATCTGCCGGCGAATTCCGGGAGGCGTTGGCGGGCCGGGTCGTGGCCCGGTGCCTGCGATCGCACCAACCCGACCACCATGTCGAAAATCTCCCGCCGGGGCACGCCGGCATAGGTGGCCTGTCCCGGCCCGGTCAGCGACCGGGAAGCGGATAACGCGTTGATCAGGGACCGCGGCGACCAGCCGCACGGAAGGAGTCGGCCGTAGTCGCCGCCGTCGGCTGCGGGCACGTGCTCCTGGAAACCGCGAGAAACGATCGACAGCACTTCGCCGATGTGCCTGAGCACCGCGCCGATGGTCCTGACCCGGTACAGGAAGTCGCCGTGCACCGCGTCGTAAACCATCAAGGCCGAGCTGCGATGCTCGATCTCCTCGACGAAATGCCAGAGAAACAGGGACGCGACGCGCTCGTCGCCCGGCTCGAAGAGCTTGTCCTGATGGTCGAGGAAGACCTTGAAGTAGGGCGTGAAGGTGTTCTCGATGACGGCCGTGTAGGCCAGCCGCCACGCCAACGGCTTTGTGGCGGTGAGTCGGTCGTAGGACGCGATAACCTGGTCCATCGTCTCGTGCAGCCCGGGCCAACGCCGGGCGAGCGCACGAAAGTGGCTCATGTGGGCCGCCGAGTGCTGCGCCTCCTGACGTAGGTAGGCGTTGGCCTCTTCGGCTTGTCGCGGGTCGCGCATCAGCGGGATCGCCTCGCGGGTGGCGTCGACGATGAGTTTCTCGAAGCCGGGCGCGAAGAACGTGATCAGGTTGCACTGCATCGCGAACGCGGGGCGTTGGGGATGCCAGTTGAACGGCACATCGTCGCCGCCGAGGTCGAAGCGCACCCGACGCACTTGCAGATTCGTCATCGGCGCCGGGCTCCTCTGGTCACGCGGGTCGGATATTTAGACCATACGCCTGATCATTTATGTATGGTACGTGGATGAGTGACTCCGCGTTCGACAACTCCGCAACCCAGGGTGTGGCGGAGGTCAACCCGTTGCTCGGGCTGCCGTTCGATGATCCCGACGACGTCATTCGAGAGGCGGTGGCCGAAGCGAGCGTTCCTGCCCTGTTGATGTCGATGGTGCACATGACCGGTGACATGGGTCTGCTGGACGAGCTGCCCGGCCCGTTGCTGCTCGTCGCCATGGACCTGCAGGGCGCGATGAGCGAGCCGGACAAGCAGAAGGTGCGCGACCGCGCGGTGGAGGTGATCCGCGACTACCGGGACCGGGGATGCCCGCCGCCGTTCATGCCGGACCGCGGGCAGATGCGGGTGATGCTCGACGTCATGTCGGCGGGCACCGTCACCGAGGAGTTGGTCGATTACGTCGCCGCGGATCTCCGTTTCAGCGACGCCGACCAGTGCGGACCGGCGCTGGCGTCGACGCCTGAGCAGCGCGGTGCTTTCCCGGTGGTCGTCATCGGGTGCGGCGAGGCCGGCCTGTTGGCGGGAATCAAGCTGAAAGAGGCCGGCGTGCCGTTCACGATCGTGGAGAAGCAGTCGGCGGTGGGCGGTACGTGGCTGGCCAACCGCTACCCGGGTTGCCGGGTCGACATCGCCAATCAGTACTACGCCTACTCGTTCGAACCCACCGACCACTGGACGCATTACTACTCCGAGCAGCCCGAGATCCTGGGCTATCTGCAGGGCGTCGCCGCCAAGCATGACATCCTCCCCCACGTCCGTTTCGACACCGCGGTGACCGGCGCAACGTGGGAGGAACAATCGGCGACCTGGCGCGTGACGATCCGGGGCGAAGACCGGCGGACCGGGGTGCTGACCGCGCGGGCCGTGATCTGCGCGGTCGGTCAGTTCAGCAACCCGGTGATTCCCGACATCAAGGGCGCCAACAGCTTTCGCGGGCCGTCCTTTCACACGGCGGACTGGCGCGCTGACGTCGACCTGACCGGGAAGCGAGTCGCGGTCATCGGCGCCGGCGCCAGCGGATTCCAGCTGGTGCCCGCCATCGCGGACTCGACCCGGCGGGTCGACGTGTACCAGCGCACTCCGCAGTGGATGGCGCCCAATCCGCTTTACCACGCGGCCATTCCGGACGGGGCCAGGTGGGCGATCCGCCACCTGCCGTACTACGGGCGGTGGTTGCGGTTCGTGTCGTGGTGGCCGATAGCCGACGCGCTCGACGAACAGGTGAGGATCGACCCCGAATGGGACGACGGCGGCCTGTCCTGCAACGAGTCGAACCGCGCGATCCGCGAGATGTTCATCGCGTGGATGCGCGTCTTCTGCGCGGACGAGCAGCTCCTGGCCAAGGTCACACCGAATTACCCGCCGATGGGCAAACGGACGTTGCAGGACAACGGAACCTGGCTGATGACCCTGCAGCGCGAGGACGTGGAGTTGATCACCGAGCGCATTGCGGAGGTCACCTCCGACGGTGTCGTCACCGTCGACGGTGTGCATCGTCACGCCGATGTCCTGGTGTGGGCCACGGGGTTTGACGTCAACCACCAACTGGGCCCGGTCAACGTGCGGGGGGTCGACGGAATCGAGCTGAACGCCGCCTGGGGCGATTCCGCGTACGCCTATCTGGGCATCACCGTGCCGGGGTTCCCGAACTTCTTCTGCATGTACGGGCCGGGAACCAACGCGGTCAACGGAGCCAGCATCATCTACAACTCGGAGTGCCAGATGCGCTACATCATGGGGTGCATCGACATGGTGCTGGCGGGTGGTTTCGGCTCGGTCATGCCACGGGCGGAGGTCTGCGACGACTACAACCGCCGCAGCCGGGAGCGGCTGAGCCAGATGGTGTACAGCCATCCCGCGGTCACCAGCAGCTACTACAGGAACGCTTCGGGCGGGCTGCCCACGTTGTACGGGTTTCGCATCTTCGATTATTGGCGGTGGACCAACCGCCCGAACCCCGACGATTACGAACTGCGGCCGGCGGCGGGTCCGTTCGGAAACGCTTGAGGCGAACCGTCAGTCGATCTTCAGGTACTCGAGGACGGCCGCGCCCACCGCCGCCGGCTCGTCGATCTGCAGAAAGTGCCCGGCCCCCGCAAGGGTGCGGACGCGGCTGCCCGGGGGCAGCGCGTCGATGACCCCGTCGAGATACCCGACCTGCACCGCTCCGTCCTGCTCGCCGAGTAGCACGAGTAGCGGAGCGCGGGGCAGCTTGAACCGGAACCGCTGCAGCCCTGCGTATTGCGGTGCCGAAGCGGTGAACCGGACCATCGACCGGTAGTACGCCACCGCCGCCCTGCGGTGTGCGAGGGTGGGCAGAGCGGCCAGCGCGGTCGCCACGCCGTCGCGGACGTCGGCCCCCGGTGGGGACCAGTCCTTCCACAGTCGTGGGATCACCCGCCGCAGCACTCGTTCCGGTAGCAACGGTATCTGGAAGAACAGGACGTACCAGCTCCTGCGCAGCTGAACCGCCACCATCCGCAGATTCTGCGCCACGCCCCGCCGCGAATTGTCGATCGCGCGGATCGGCGGAACCGCCATCGCGATGTGTGTGCCGAACGGCGAACCGCCGAAGGCGGCCAGACCGTGGGCGGCGAAGGCGCCCCAGTCGTGTCCGATCAGCACGGCGTCGGCGGACCCCCCGAGATGGGCGTGCAGATCGACGAGGTCGCTCATCAGCGCGCCCAGATGATAGTCGCCGTCCGGGGCCGGGCCGGTGGGCGCATAACCCCGCATGAACGGCGCCACAACGCGAAATCCCCTGGCAGCCAACATAGGTGCGATATAGCGCCAGCTGTGCGCGCTGTCGGGGAAGCCGTGGACGCACAGCGCCAGCCGGCCGTCTCGTGGTCCCCAGGCCAGGGCCGTCATCCGCAGTCGCGGGAGGTCGAGTTGGATCGCAGCCGGTTGGGTAACGTCTTGACCATACATTAATGCGCAAGTGTACTGTAATGGTCGCGACGGGTGACAAGGAGTTCGTTCCGATGAGTTTCGACGTGGTGATCAAGAACGGCCGGTACTTCGACGGGACGGGTGGCCCGTCGGCGGTGAGAAACGTCGGCATCCGCGGCGGCCACGTCGCGGCGGTCACCGAGGAACCGATCGAGGGTGCCGAGGAGATCGATGCGTCCGGTCAGTGGGTGCTGCCCGGTTTGATCGACATCCACACCCACTACGACATCGAGCTCCTCGATGCCCCGGGCCTGGCGGAATCGCTGCGGCACGGCGTCACCACCATCGTCGTCGGATCGTGCTCGATCTCGACCGTGCACGTCGACGGCGTCGACGCGGGCGACCTGTTCGGCCGTGTCGAGGCGATCCCGCGCGATCATGTCATCGCGACGATCGAGCGCCACAAGGACTGGTCCAATGCCGAGGAGTACGTCCGCGCCGTCGAGGCCCGTCCGCTCGGACCGAACGTGACCGCGTTCATCGGCCACTCCGACATGCGCACCGCCGTCATGGGACTGGATCGCGCAACCACCAAGCGCGACCAACCGACAAGGAGCGAGCTTGCTCGGATGGAGCGCTGGCTCGTCGAGGCACTCGACGCGGGCTTCATCGGCCTGTCGTCCCAACAACTGCTCTTCGACCGACTCGACGGCGACGTGTGTCGTTCCCGCACGCTGCCCTCCACCTACGTCAAGCGGCGGGAGATGCGCCGGCTCACCCGGCTGGTGCGAAGGCGGGGCCGCGTATTGCAGAGCGGGCCCGACATCCAGCACCCCGGGAGGGTTGCGGCGCAGCTCGCGAGATCTATCGGAGGGTTGCGCCGCCCGCTGAAAATGAGTCTCCTGGCGGCGGCCGACGCCAAATCCAATCCGATCGGGTACCTGATCTTGAGTAGCGCGGCCCGCATCGTCAACAAGCTAGGCGGAGACTTCCGCTGGCAGCACCTGCCGGTGCCGTTCGAGGTCTACGGCGACGGCATCGACCTGGTGATCTTCGAGGAGCTGGGCGCCGGGGCCGCGGCGCTGCACCTGCGCGATGAGGTCGAACGCAACGAGTTGATGCGAGACGAGCAGTACCGCCGCCGGTTCCGCAGGGAGTACGACAACAGGTTCGCCATCGGGGCCTGGCACCGCGACTTCTTCGACGCCGACATCGTTTCGTGCCCGGACCCGTCGGTGATCGGCAAGACGTTCGGCCAGATCGGGCTCGACCGCGGGCTGCACCCCGTCGACGCATTCTTAGACCTGGTTCTCGAGCACGGCCGCGCGCTGCGGTGGCGCACCGTCATCTCCAACCATCGGCCCAAGGTGCTCAAGAGGCTGGCCGTCGACCCCGGCGTTCAGGTCGGCTTCTCCGACGCCGGCGCGCACCTGCGCAACATGGCCTTCTACAACAGCGGGTTATGCCTGCTGCGCCACGTCCACCAGAGCGCCGCGGCCGGTGCCGAGTTCATGACGGTCGAGCACGCCGTGCATCGTTTGACGGGCGAGTTGGCCGACTGGTATTCCCTGGACGCGGGTCATCTGCGCGTCGGTGACCGGGCGGACGTCGCGGTGATCGATCCCGCGCACCTGGACGAGTCGTTGAGTGCCTACGCCGAGGAATGTGTCGAGCACTATGGCGGACTGAGCCGCATGGTCAACCGCAACGACGACACGGTGACGGCCGTTCTTGTCGGCGGCCGGACGGTCTTCCGCAACGGGCTACCCACCGATCTGGTCGGAACAGTGCGGACGGGCAGCTTCCTGCGTGCCGGGAGGAAGATCGCGGCGCCGCCGGTCGCGTCGATGGCGGCTTCCGGCGGATGATTGCCGGGCGAAGCCATCGTCTACATGACGTACGGAGCGCCGAATCCGATCACGACGGACGAGGAACGTGAGTGGTACCGCTTGTCGATGGACGTGGTGTGCAATGTGTTGTGCAATCAGGACTTTCCCATGGCTCAGGCCTGCCAGCGGGGGCTGGAGGCCGGCGTCACCGAGGTCGTGTTCGGTCGCAACGAGCCGGCGCTGCACCACCTCGCCGCGGCCCGGGCGCAGGCGCTGGGCGATGGCGCGAAAGTCGCGGGGGTGTCCTGAGCGCGATGGGATCCCTGAAAGCCGACTCGTCCCGATGAGAGTTGTGTCCACGAAGGCCGGCATGGGCCGGTAGCGCGTGTCGCGGCCCGGCGCGAAAAAACTTGTGTCACAGTGGTTTCAGAAGTCACACGACCGGAAGTTCTGTCGGTGGTGGTGGCTAGGTTGACGGTATGACTGCGGGCGGGATCGACGATCGGGACGCGATCACCGCAGCCTTCGACGCGCTGGATGCCGCGCTCGACGGGGTGGTGGGGTTGGGGTTCGACGCGCTGACCACCCCCGAGTGCCTGGCGTTGTTGGCGCGCTGCGAGAAGGTCCGCCGACGGCTGCCGGTGCCCGAGCATCAGCTCGTCAACACCCTGGCCCGCCAGGCCAGCACGCAAGAGCTGGGCGCCAAACTGTCCCACGCGATCGCCGAGCGGACGCTGACCAGCCGCGCCGATGCCGCCCGCCGCATCCGCGACGCCGCCGTCCTGGGACCCCGACGCGGCCTGACCGGCGAGCCGCTGCCGCCCGTGCTGGCCCACACCGCCGCCGCGCAGCGCGACGGGCGCCTCGGTGCCGAGCACGTCGCGGTCATCCGCCGCTTCTGCCAGCAGTTGCCGGCCTGGGTCGACCAACCCACCCGTGATCGCGCCGAGGCCGACTTGGCGCGCAAGGGCGCACAGTTTCGTCCCGAACAACTGGCCGGCCTGGCCGACAAGCTGGCCGACTGCCTCAACCCCGACGGCAACTACAGCGATGTCGACCGGGCGCGGCGCCGCGGGCTGATCCTGGGCAAGCAGCAACCCGACGGCATGTCGGCGCTGCGTGGCTGGCTGACTCCCGAGGCCCGCGCCACGCTGGAGGCGGTGTGGGCCAAGCTCGCCGCCCCCGGAATGTGCAACCCGCTCGACGACAAGCCCTGCGTGGACGGCGCGGCCTCACAACAGGCCATCGACCGAGACGGCCGCTCGGCCGGCCAACGTCAGCACGACGCACTGCTGGCCGCCCTGCGCGCCCTGCTCGCCTCCGGCGAACTTGGCAAGCACAACGGATTACCGGCCTGCATCATCGTCACCACCACCCTGGCCGAACTCGAAACCGCCGCCGGGCGCGGCCTCACCGGCGGCGGCTCTTGGCTGCCAATGAGCGACGTCATCCGCCTGGCCCGCCATGCCCATCACTACCTGGCCATCTTCGACCGGGGCAAAGCCCTGGCGCTGTACCACACCAAACGCCTGGCCACCCCCGCCCAGCGAATCGTGCTCTACGGCAAGGATCGCGGCTGCACCGCGCCCGGCTGCACCGCCGGCGGCTACTACTGCGAAGTCCACCACGTAATCCCCTACGCGGAGCGCCGCACCACCGACATCAACCAACTCACCTTCGCCTGCGGACCCCAGCACGGCATCGTCCAACCCGGCGGCTGGCGCACCCGCAAAAACCGCGACGGGGACACCGAATGGATTCCACCGCCCCATCTCGACCATGGTCAACCGCGGACCAACACGTTCCACCACCCGGAGAAGCTGCTGCGCGACGAAGACGACGAAGAGGACGAAAATCCAGGCGCGGCATAGGTTGTCGCCGTCGTCCGTCAGCTTTCGGCGAGCCGCTTCAGGTTCTTCAGCGTCTGCGACAGGGTGCGGCCCACCTGCCGCACGGCGACCCGGTCGGCGACGTAGCCGATCAGCCCGCCGGGCGCCTGGTACGACAGCCGGAAGATCACCTTCGTCCGTCCGCCGCCGGCGCCGCGCAGCCGAATCCGCCCGCGCACGGTGACACCGGTGATGCCCACCCACGCCAGGTCGCGGCCCGCGTCGAACTCGACGACCTCGATCAGCCCGCCGACGGGCACCGAACCGATCTTCCAGTGCACGGTGTAGCGGGCGCCGACTCCCGGGTCGGCGTCATTCGACGATTCCCACCGCTCGAGGTTGGTCATGAACGACGGGTAGCGGTCCGGGTCGCCGACGATCTTCCACACCGCGTCGCGGTCGGCGCCGATCACACAGCGGCGTTCGACGCGCATCAGCCGATCACCGGGAATCGGCGTTCGGCGGCCAGCCGGTCGACGCCGCCCTGCAGGCTGGCCATCACCTTGTCGTGCACCGCCCGGTCGTCACCGTCGACCTCGATCGGGTCCTGCACCTCGATCACGATCTTCGACGGCAGCGGGATGTGCCCGGCCAGGTCGCCGACGTTGAGGCCCCACGGCAGCGCCAGCGATATCGGGATGCTCTTGAGGCGAAACAGCTTGTCCGCCATCAGCATCTTGGCCAGCCACTGCCCCCGGCTGAGGAACAGCGCGCTTTCCTGACCGCCGACGCTCGCGACCGGGACGATCGGCACGCCCGCGTCGCGCGCCAGCCGCACGTAGCCCTGCCGCCCGCCGAAGTCGACCTTGTGGCGTTCCCACGACGGCCGGCAGACCTCGTAGTCACCGCCCGGGTACACCAGCAACGCCGCCCCGGAGTCCAGCGCCAGACGCGCGTTGTCGGGATTGGCGGCGACGGTGCCGAACTTGCGCAGCCAGCCCAGCGGCGGCGCCGAGACGACCAGATTGTGTGCCAGCTGGTAGAACGGCCGCTCGACGCCGAAGTACGAGCAGAACGCCAGGGTGAACACGAACGTGTCGGGGGGAACGTTTCCGCCGCTGTGGTTGCCGACCAGCAACACCGGACCGTCCGGCGGGATGCGGTCCATCCCCCTGACGTCCGCCCTGAAGTACAGCGACGCCAGCAGCCAGGTCAGGGGCAGCTGGTCGCGAATGTAGTCGGGATCCCGCTGGTCGAGGTCGGCTTTGGGGACGCGCGACACGACCTGGCGGCGGGCCCAGTCGATGGCCTCGCCCGTGAGTCCCATGGCCCCGTCCTGTCCTCAGCGCCTCCCGCCGTCGAGGTCGTAGACGCGGGCGGCGTTGCCGTGTGCGATAAGGTCGACTACCCGAATTGCGTCGCTTTCACACCAGTCGCCGTCGTCGACGAAACCGCGCAGCACGCGATGAATTCCGTTCCGCCACAATGCCGCGCCGAGGAAGTGCAGTTCCGCGGGGCCGAAGCCGTCCGACGAGTAGAGCAGCTTGCCGAAGGGCGCCATCTCCAGCAACCGCGCGAGGAACGCCGGCGCGCGGGCGCCCAGGTAGTTCACGCTCAGCCCGCCGTCGACGAACACGTTGTCGAACGCCTGCGCCAAATACCCGGCCTCGCGCTCGTAGGGGTAGCAGTGCAGCAGCACGATCGGGGTTGGGGTCGGGGCGGCCGAGCAGAGCCGCAGGAAGTCGAGCAGCAGAAGCGGGTTAGCCTTGTGCAGATCGCAGTCCCGGTCGCCGAAGCCGACGTGGAACTGCAGCGGTTTGCGGAGCCGCAGCGCCTGGTGCAGGCCGAAACGTAGCAGAACCCGGTCGCGCAGCCGGGTGCCGCCGGCGTCGCGCCAACGACCGGCGGCCTCGGCGACCTCGCCCGGCGACGGCTCGCTCAGGTCGCCGTCGAAGCCGCCGCGGTAGGCCAGGATCGACTTGGTGCCGACGGCGGTGGCGGCGCGCCGGTGCAGGATCTCCTCGAAGGCCCGCGCGTAGTCACCCGGCGCCTGCGCGGCCTGCTCGGCCACCTGCTCGAGGCGGACGATCTCGTGCGCACGGTTGCCGGAGAACTCGGCCACCTCCGCGACGCTCGCGATGTCGCCGTCGATGCCGGTGTCCACCAGCCAGTCGGTCACCCCCGCGGCGGGCAGGAAGGCGCGTGCCAGCTCCGTTTCGCCGAATTGCCCGCGGTGCTCCCAATATGCCTGCGGGTCGGCGTGTTTGGCCAGCCCCAGGACCGGTCCGCAGTGGGCGCGCACGGCGAAGCCGAGTTGGGAGTCGAACCCCGCGTCCGCGACGGGGTCGGTGTTGGCCTCGTTGAGCGCATTCTCGAAGCGGCGCCGGTCCCCCGCCGCCAGCCAGCAGCCGTGCACGTGCTGGTCGATGAGGCCCACCTCCGCGATGTGCCGGGCCAGGAGCGTCTCGGTCACCGCGGCTCACAGGCTCCAGGCCATGCGGAACTTGTCCGCGAGCGGGCCCGGTTCGAGGTCGCCGTAGCGCTCGTGCTCGAGACGCCGGACGGCGACCACCATGCCGACCGCGGCATCGCCGAGAATTCCGCGCAGCAATTTCGAGTTATGCAGCGCCGCAATCGATTCCGCCTGGTCCGCGCTCAGAGCGACGATGCCGTCGCGCTCGCGGTCCGCATCGTGCAGGCGTGCCGGGTCGACGGTAACTTCGGGCGGCAGCTCGGTGTGGTGCGTGAGCCCGTCGAGGGCAAGCCCGAGAATGGCCGCCGACGCGAGGTAGGGGTTCGCCGAGGGGTCGACGATTTTCACCTCGACGTTGCCGCCGTACCGATTGCCGGGGCCGCCCCGGATGAAACGCACGGCCGCCTCGCGGTTCTCGGTGCCCCAGCACGCGAAGGCCCCCGCCCAGTTGCCGGGCCGCATCCGCAGGCCCGACACGACGGACCCGCACAAGATGCCCTGCGCTTCCGGCAACCCGTGGACCACGCCCGCCACCGCGCTCTCCCCCGCGGGCGTCATCCCCGCCGCACCCGTACCGCCGGAGAACAACGGGCCCTGCGGGCCGGTGAGCGAGAAGTGTTGGTGTGCACCGGAACCCACGCCGTCGGCGAAGGGCACCGGCGACAGGCTGATCCGCAGCCCGTGCCGGCGCGCCACGCGGCCGATGAGCAGCCGCATCAGCACCAGCTGGTCGGCGGCGGCCACCGGAGGCATGGGCGCCAGGGAGATCTCGAACTGGTTTGCGCCGTACTCGGGGTGGAACTGCTCGACGCCGACGCCGGCCGAGGCGGCCACGGTGTTGACGTCGTGGACGAAGGCCTCGTGCTCGAGGACACCGGCGAGGCCGTACTGCGCCCACAGCGTCGACGGCAGCCGGCCACCGGCGGGGTCGACCAGAAGGAACTCGATCTCGTGGCCGACGGCGGCGGTGATGCCCACGTCGGCGAGCGCCGCCTCCACCCGGTGCAGGACACCCCGGCCGCACGCCGCAACCGGTATGCCGTCCTGGGAGAAGAACGCGGCCGGCGCCCACGCCAGGCCGTCGCCGAGGACGCGCACGGCCGACGGGTCGATGCGCAGCCGCTGGTCGCCGACCACGCCTACGTCGTCGGTGAAGGCGATGCCGGTCTGGTCGATGGCGAACGCGTGCCACGAGGGGCTTGCCCCCAGGCCCAGATCGGCGAAGGTGTTGAACCGCCGCACCGGGACCGTCTTGGCCAGCACGAGTCCGGCGGGATTGACGACGGTACCGACGACGGTGTCGACGCCCTCGGCCTCCAGCTGCCCGATGGCCGCGGCGGCCGGCGGTGTTCCCGTCATCGCAGCCCTGCCGTGAAGACCATGAAGGACATTGTGCAGGCTCGGGCCGCTCAGTTCTGGCGGGTCACCAACTCGGCGGCGAAGCGGTCGAGAAACTCCTCCAGCGGCGCCCCGCCGGCCGGCCGGATCACGAATTTCGTCAGCCCTGCGTCGATGTAGCCGTCGAGCTGCCGGTGCAGCCGGTCCCAGCCCGCCGCGATCAGCTCACGGGGATCGACGTCGGGGCGGCGGCTGCGCGCCGCGGCGGCCAGGCCGTCGGGCAGCTCCCCGTCCGTGACCGCCAGCGAGACGCCGAAGTGGTCGGCCTCGATCTGCCGGCCGGCCTGCTCCGCGGCCCGTTCGATCGCCTCACGCCCGGCCCGCGCCTCGGCCGGGGTGAGGAAACTGCCCAGCCAGCCGTCGGCCAGCGCGCCGATGCGCCGAAAGGCCGCCGGCGCCGAGCCGCCCAGCCAGATGTCCAGCGGGGGTTGCGGGCGTGGGGCGACCGCGGCCCCGGTGACGGTGAAGTACCGGCCGGCGTAGCTCGCGGAGTCCTCGACCAGCGCGGCGCGCAGAACCCGCAGCGACTCGTCGAACACGGCCGCCCGCTTGCCCTGCGGCACCACGAACACCTCGCGCTCGGCGGGGATCGCCGACTGCAGGCCGAAGACGGGAAGGACACGTTTGGGCGCGAGGGCCGCCAGCGATGCCAGCTGCTTGGCCACCAGCACCGGGTGACGCCCGGGCAGCACGGCGACCGAGGTGCCGACCTTCAGCCGGGCCGTCCGCGCGAGCGCGTAGGCCATCCCGACCATCGGATCGACCGCCGGGGAGTACACCAGCTCGGAGAACCAGAGCGAGTCCACCCCGTCGGCCTCCAGGCGATCGACGACCGCGGCGAGCTGGTCGGGGGCGGTGTCCGCGCCAAGGCCGACGCCGAAACGGATCTTCACCCGGAACTGGCGAGGGCTACGCGCGGCTGGGCAGCGTCAGCTTGCAGGCCTGGCCGATGTCCAGCGTCCGCAGCACGCGTCCCATGCCGACCCACAGCGCGCACGACAGGGCCAGGTCGGCCAGCAGCTCGTCGGAGAAGTGCTCGCTGCAGCGGCTCCAGAAGTCTTCGTCCTCGCGCAGCTTGGTGTGCTCGGTGGCGAACCGGTGCGCGAACTCGGCCGCCAGTCGTTCCTGTTCGCTGTAGCCGGGCCAGGTCCGCCACTGCAGCGCGTGCTCGTACAGTTCCTCGTCCACGCCGGCGGCGAGGCCGTCCTCGTCGCGGGTGTTGACGCACACCACGCACTCGTTGTCGTGGGCGATCACCGCTCGGGCGATCTCGCGGGTGCGCATCGGCAGCCTGCTCTTGTTGTAGACCGCCTGGCTGAAGCCGCCGATCGCGGCGCCCAGGTCGGGCGATTTCGCGAACCAGCCGGCCAGGTCGTCTTCGGCGAATGTTCCGATTCGGCTCATGGCGTGATGCTACGCCCGCGCCTCGGATTTCCCGCCAACACATCCGGGCCCGCGGCGTCGATGCCGGCGCGCGGGATGATGGTGGTCGGATGGTCTTCGTGCCAATCCCGTTGCGCCACAACGTTGCCCGCGACGCGTTCGAGCGCGGCCTCCACCTTGCGGCGGTCGGGCCGGCCCTCGAAACCAGGCGAGCGGGCCAGTTTGTCCACCAGCCACGCCACCAGCAGCGCGTGCACGTACTCGACCTGTTGAGCGCCGGCGGCGGTGAGCCACAACTCGTCGCCGGCGCGCTGCGCATTGCCGGTGGCGACCAGCCGCGAGAAGGTGGGCTCCAGCACCTCGAACGGGATCCGCAGGGAATTGGCCATGTCGGTGAGTCGCGCCACGCCGTACATCTGCCGATAGCGGTTGATCCGCAGCACGCCCCACAGCCCCGCGACGTCCAGGCGGCAATCGGCCCGCATGGCGATGCTGCGCAGCCGCAGGCCGGGCTCGCCGCGCAACATGCGTGCGATGGCGGCCTCGAGCATCTGGTCCGGCGTCTCGGTGGTCGGCATTCCGAAGGCGTCCCCGAGGTCGACCGTGCTGTCGTGGAGGTCGCGCAGCGGCACCTCACGCAGGAACAGCGCCAGGACGAACCCGACCGCCGCGACGGGCGCAGCCCACAGGAACACCTCGGTGAGCGAGTCGGCGTAGGCGGCCACGATCGGCGCCGCTACGTCGTGCGGCTGGCGGTGCAGCGCCTCCGGCGAGCTGACCGCGCTGGGCGGCGCGCCGCTGGCCGCCAGCGCCGCACCCATCCGATGGTCGAGGAAGTTGACGAAAAGTGAGCCGAATATCGCCGCGCCGAAGGAACTTCCGATTGTGCGGAAGAACGTCACGCCCGACGTGGCGACGCCGAGGTCCTCGAAATCGGACGTGTTCTGCACGATGAGGACCAGCACCTGCATGGACAATCCGATGCCGGCACCGAGCACGATCAGGTAGAGCGACTGCACGAACGCCGAGGTCGACGGGCCCATCCGCGACATCAGCAGGAACGCGAGCGCCATCAGCGCCGTGCCGGCGACCGGAAAGACCTTGTAGCGGCCGGTGCGCCCGACGATGGTGCCGCTGCCCGTCGACGTGAGCAGCATGCCGACCACCATGGGCAGCGTGCGCAGGCCCGACGTGGTCGCCGAGACGCCGTCGACGTACTGCATGTAGGTCGGCAGGAACGTCATGGCGCCGAGCATCGCGAACCCGACCACGAAGGACAGCACGCAGCACACCGTGAACACCGGGTTGCCGAACAGCCGGATCGGCAGGATCGGCGCGGCGGCCCGGCGTTCCACCACGACGAACGCGCCGAGTGCGGCCGCGGCGCCCACGAACAACCCGATGATCGTCGCCGAGCCCCACGAGTACAGCGTGCCGCCCCAGCTGGTGGCCAGCGTGAGGCCGGCCGCGCCGAGGCCGATGCAGACTATCCCCGCGTAGTCGATGGACGGCTTCTCGGTCGACGCGAGCGCTGGTATGGCCGCGGCCGCCACGACAATCACCACCACCGAGATCGGCACGTTGATGTAGAACGCCCACCGCCAGGACAGGTAGTCGGTGAAGTAGCCGCCGAGCAGCGGTCCCACGACCGTGGTGACCCCGAAGACGGCCCCCAGGATGCCCTGGTAGCGGCCGCGATCGCGGAGCGGGACGACCTCCCCGATGAGCGCGCTGGCCGTCACGGTGATCCCGCCGCCGCCGATGCCCTGCAGCGCACGCGAAGCGACCAGCATCCCCATCGACTGAGCAAGCCCGCAGATCGCCGAGCCGATGACGAAGAACACGACCGCCGCCTGGAACACCCGCTTGCGGCCGAACACGTCGCCGAGCTTGCCGACCAGGGCGGTGACGATCGTCGACGCCAGCAGGTAACTCGTCACGACCCAGGATTGGTGTCCCGCGTCACCCAGGTCGGCGACGATCGTCGGCAACGCCGTCGCCACGATGGTCTGGTCCAGCGCCGCCAGCAACATGCCGAGCACGATCGCGACGAAGATGAGGTTGCGCCGCTGCGGACTGATCAGCTCGCTGCTCGACGCGGTGTCCGGGGTCGCCGGGACAACTTCCTTCGGGCGTGTCATACCTGCCGAAGGTTAGTCGAAGGCCGGTCAGTCGCCCCCCTGCTGGGAGCCCGGCGGCCGGGACACGCACTGCGCCGAGTACAGCTCCTCGCCGAGCTTGCCCATCAGCTCGAGCTGCGTTTCCAGGTAGTCGACGTGAAGTTCCTCGTCGGCCACGATCTTCTCGAACAGGTTGGCCGTGGTGGTGTCCTGCTTCTCGCGGCACATGATGATGCCCGGTTTGAGGCGGTCGAGCACCTCGTACTCGATCGCCAGGTCGGCCTCGAACTGCTCGCGCAGCGTCTGGCCGATCCGCAACGAGAAGAGCCGCTGGTAATTGGGCAGGCCGTCGAGCAGCAGGATGCGATCGGTGATCGCCTCGGCGTGGCGCATCTCGTCGAAGGATTCCGCGCGGGTGTGCTCGGCCAGCTCCGTGAAACCCCAGTTGTCCTGCATCTTGGAGTGCAGGAAGTACTGATTTATGGCGGTGAGCTCGCTGGTGAGCTGCTCGTTCAGCAGACGCAGAACGTCCGGATCGCCTTGCATGTCTCTCCTCCCGTGGGCTGCCATTCGGCCGCGGCGGGTGCTGGGCTGGAGCACACCGCGCCGGGCCTGTAGTCGCACTTTGCCATGCGGGGATGCAATCTTCCAGGAAGGTATGGCTGCGCTCAGTGTGTCGGGTGGGTCGCGCGGGGTGGTCGCTTAGCTGCGAAGTTAGGTTAGACTCCGCTAAACAAGTTAGGTTAGACTCCACTAATATGCGGCTCGTGGATGCGGCACCGTCGAAAGGGACTCCCCTGATGCATGACGCGTCACGGAAGGCCGATCCGCGGGGGTCTGGCAAGAGCGTCGTCGAATCCGGCGAAGGGAATGTGGATCACGTGCGAGGGGTGCGCTGATGTACGTGTGCCTGTGTGTCGGGGTCACCAATCAGACCGTGTCGGATGTCGTCGCGCGCGGTGCGTCGACGTCCAAGGAAGTCGCCGCCGCGTGCGGCGCCGGCGGCGACTGTGGGCGGTGCCGGCGCACGGTGCGGGCGATCATCGCCGCGGCGGCCGAACTCGAGACCGCCCAGTCGGCGTAGCGCTGGGGCCGGTCAGCGGCCGGTGTCAGCGGCCGGTGTTGAAATCGGCGAGCGCCGCGGCGTTGGCCTGCGCACCCATCAACTCGGCGAAATGCGCGTTCTCCCGGGCGCCGGCAGCCGCGATCTCCGGGCGGACCGGCTCCATCATCGTGTGTTTGACCGCCATCAAACTCGAAATGGGCCGGGAGGCAAGGACTTCCGCGTGCCTGCGCGCCTCGGGCAGCAACTCCTCCGGTTCGCATATCCGCCAGACCAAACCCATCCGCAACGCCTCGGGGGCGTCGACCCACTCCGAGGACATCAACAGCCAGGCCGCGTTCTGCCGGCCCACCAACTGCGGCAGCAGGTACGACGACGCCGCCTCGGGCGCCACCCCGAGGCTGGTGAAGGGACACTTCAGCCGCGCCGTCGAGGACATGAACGCCAGGTCGGCGTAGCCCAGGATGGTGGCGCCGATGCCCACCCCCACGCCGTTGACCGCGCAGATCAGCGGCTTGGGGAAGGCGCTCAGCGCGTCGATCAGGCCGGTGAAACCGTGCTTGCCCGGGGTGAAGCCCGGATCGGTGATGCGGGCCTGCATCTCGCCGAGGTCGGTGCCCGCGGAGAAGCCGCGGCCCGCGCCGGTGAGCAGGACGACGGCGACCTGCGGATCGTCGGCGGCGGCCAGCAGCGCGTCGGCGGTGGCGTCGTAGAGGGCCTCGTTGAAGGCGTTCAGCGCCTCGGGGCGGTTCAGGGTGAGGGTGCGAACCCGCTTGTCGTCATCGATCTGCAGTATCACGGCAGCAGCCTAGCCAACGTTCGTCGGTCAGCCGTTGCCGTAGACGCGCGTCGGGTCGATCAGCACCACCGCGCGGCCCTCCCGGGCCATCACCCGGTCATATTCGTCCCAGTCGTCGTGCGTGCCGCCCGCGGCGGTGAAGACCTCGCGCAGCAGCAAGCGCAGTTGGTCTGCGCCGGTGAGCCAGGGCGGCGTGTCCTCGGGGCCGGCCAGTTCCGCGCGGCCCTCGACGGTCGCCCACCGCCACCCGCCGCGAAACGTGACGGCCAGCTGCGGACGTGCCCGCAGGTTGGCGAGCTTGACCTTGCCGTAGGTGGCGAAGCCCAGGACGGGTTGACCGGTGGCCGGGTGTGGGAGCAGGCCGACGTTGACCAGCGACGCCTGCACCGTCGCGTCGGCGCGCACGGTGGACACCACGGCCAGCCCGTTCTCCGCCGTGGCCAGGGCGACGGCGTCTTTCAATGTCGTCATCGGGCCTCCTCCGTGAAAGGTGACTTGACGACGTAGCGACTGGTGGGAACCGTGTCGATGTTCTCGTTGGCCCCGAAAGCCGCGGTGCTGGCCACCATCTGGGTGATCCTGTTCTGCAAGTCGGCGTCGTCGGCGGCCCCGAAGAAAGCCTTGATGTCGGTGATCGCCTCAGAAGGAAACAACTCTTCGACGATGCCCGCGATTCCCGGCGCCTCGGCGGTCAGCGCGCGCACCACCCAGTTCTGGGTGTAACCGAAGGTCGACTGTGTGTCGATGGCCACCGACGTGTGGTCACGCTGCCACCGGGTGAGCCAGGTGGCCTGATCCAGCTCGGCAGGGCGCCGCAGCAACGCCACGTTGGCCAGTCCCGGTGTGCGGCAACCCGGCTGGCCGCTGGGGGCCGCCAGCGGGACGGACTCGGTCACCAGATAGGCGGCCAGCCGGTCGCATTCCCGGCTGAGCAGCTCGAGCGCCGCCGCCATCTGTTCGCCGTAACACTGCTGGGTCCACATGCTCACCACCGCCGCGACGGGCGGGTCCAGCGTGGTGAGCGTCATCACCGACGCGCGCACGGCACCGTCGCGGACATTGACCGACAGCCCGGGCAGCCCCAGCCCCAACAGGGACTCGGCGACGGGTCCGCGCTGCCGGGCGCACCATTCGTCATCCGGCTCGTCACCCATCAGCACGGCGATCACCTTTTCCATAGGCCGAACTTACTGCCTGACCAGGCGTACCTGGTGTTCGCCGCTGATCAGCTTCCCGATCGTCGCGGCCAGCCGCCGGTAGGAGTCGTCGCGTCCGCTCGACGAGCGGTAGACCAGGCCGATGCGGCGCCCCGGACGCGGCCCGGCGAACTGCGCGAGCCCGAGGCGGCTGCGTGCCGCCTCGACCGGCACCGCCGTCTGCGGGATCAGCGTCACCCCCAGGCCACCGGTGACGCACTGCACCGCGGTCGCCAGCGAGGCGGCGCGGGTGTTGGCCAGCTCGGCGCGTATGCCGGCCTTGTGGCAGACCTCGAGCGCCTGATCGCGCAGGCAGTGCCCGTCGTCGAGCAGCAACAGCGGCAATTCGGCCAGCGCCGCCGCGGGGACCCGGCGCTTGCCCGACAGCGAGTGGCCCGGAGGCAGTGCCAGCACGAAGTCCTCGTCGTAGATGGGGATGGCGGTGACGCCGGCGGCGTCGGCGGGCAGCGCAATCAGCGCCGCGTCCAGCGCCCCTTCGCGCAGGACGGTCAGCAACCGTTCGGTCTGGTCCTCGACCACCCGCAACGTCAGACCGGGCAGTTGCACCGACAGCCCGGCGAGCACCGTCGGCAGCACGTAGGGGGCGACGGTCGGGATGAGTCCCAGCCGCACGTTGGCCTGCAGCGGATCGGACGAGCCCGCCGCCGCGGCGGTGAACGCGTCCATCGCCTCCACCACGGCCTGGGCGTGCGGGAGCAGTTCCGCCCCCTCCGCCGTGAGGAAGACCCGCCGCGTCGACCGCTCGACCAGTTGGGTTCCCAGGCCCGCCTCCAGCGCGGCGAGCGCCTGCGACAACGTCGACTGGCTGACACCGAGAGCGGTTGCGGCACTGCTGAAATGCCGCTTCTCGGCCACCGCGGCGAACGCCCGCAGGCCGGCGACTGTCGGCTGATAAGTCTTATCGGTCATGGCTATGAGTCTAGTGGTAAATATCACCTTTACCTGACACTGAATGTTCGGCACCATCATGGGTACACAACAAATTGTTTGTACCCATTCCAAAAAGGAGCGACATGGCTTTGCTGACGATCGGCGATCAGTTCCCCTCCTACCAGCTCACCGCGCTGATTCCGGGCGATCTGTCGAAAGTCGACGCCCAGGACCCCAGCGACTACTTCACCACCGTCAGCAGCGACGACCACGCCGGCAAGTGGCGCGTGGTGTTCTTCTGGCCCAAGGACTTCACCTTCGTGTGCCCGACCGAGATCGCGGCGTTCGGGAAGCTGAACGACGAATTCTCCGACCGCGACGCGCAGGTTCTCGGCGTCTCGATCGACAGCGAGTTCGTGCACTTCAACTGGCGCGCTCAGCACGAGGACCTCAAGCAGCTGCCCTTCCCGATGCTCTCGGACATCAAGCGCGAACTGAGCCTGGCCACCGGCGTCCTCAACGCCGACGGTGTCGCCGACCGCGCCACGTTCCTGGTCGACCCCAACAACGAGGTCCAATTCGTCTCCGTCACCGCCGGTTCGGTGGGCCGCAACGTCGAAGAGGTCCTGCGGGTGCTCGACGCGCTGCAGTCCGACGAGCTGTGCGCCTGCAACTGGCGCAAGGGCGACCCGACGCTCAACGCCGGCGAGCTGCTCAAGGCCTCCGCGTAGTCATGAGTGTGGAAAACCTCAAAGCCGCACTCCCCGAATACGCCAAGGACCTCAAGCTCAACCTCGGCTCGATCACCCGCAGCACCGAGCTGAACGAGGAGCAGCTGTGGGGCACGCTGCTGGCCAGCGCGGCGGCCACGCGGAATGCCCGGGTGCTGGCCGAGATCGGCACCGAGGCGGCCGACACCTTGTCCGGCGAGGCGTACAACGCGGCGCTGGGGGCCGCCTCGATCATGGGCATGAACAACGTGTTCTACCGCGGCCGGGGCTTCCTGGACGGCAAGTACGACGACCTGCGGGCGGGATTGCGGATGAACATCATCGCCAATCCCGGCGTGGACAAGGCGAACTTCGAGTTATGGTGCTTCGCCGTGTCGTCGATCAACGGGTGCCCGGACTGCGTTGCCGCTCACGAGCACACGCTGCGTGAGGCGGGCGTGAGCCGGGAAACCATCCAGGAAGCGCTGAAGGTGGCGGCGATCGTCGCCGGCGTGGCGCAAGCGATGGTGGCCTGCGAGACGCTGGCCAACGTCGGCTGACCCCGCCACTGTGACGCGTCCCGTTACCGGACCAGCCTGGGTCGAGCACGCGATCTGGTGGCAGGTCTATCCGCTGGGATTCGTCGGCGCGTTTCCCGCGTCCCCGTCATTCGGGCCGCCGCAGCCCGGCGAACACCGGCTGCGGCGGCTCGTCGACTGGTTCGACCATGCCATCGCCCTCGGCGCGTCGGGCGTGGCGCTGGGACCGGTATTCGCCTCGCGCACACACGGATACGACACGACCGACCACTACCGCATCGATCCCCGCCTCGGTGACGACGCCGACTTCGACCATCTGGTGGCCGAGGGCAGGCGAAGGGGGTTGCGCATCCTGCTGGACGGCGTCTTCAACCACGTCGGCGTCGACTTCCAGCGTTATCGCGAGGCATCCGGGGACGGGGCCGCGGCACGCTGGTTTCGCGGACGGCCGGGGCGCTTTGACACCTTCGAGGGCCACGGCGACCTCATCGCCCTCAACCACGACAACCCCGAGGTTATCGACTACACCGTCGACGTGCTGTGCCACTGGCTGGCGCGCGGGGCGAGCGGTTGGCGTCTGGACGCGGCTTACGCTGTGCCGGAACGGTTCTGGGCCTCGGTGTTGCCGCGGGTGCGTGAGCGCCATCCCGACGCGTGGTTCGTCGCCGAGCTCATCCACGGCGACTACTCCGCGGTCGTCGATGCCGCCACCTTCGACTCCGCAACCCAATACGAGCTGTGGAAGGCCATCTGGAGCAGCCTCAACGACGGTAACTTCTTCGAGCTCGACTGGGCGCTGCAGCGGCACAACGAATTCCTGACCCGCTTCTCTCCGCTGACCTTCGTCGGCAACCACGACGTGACCCGGATCGCCAGCCGCCTCGAGCGGCGCGAACACGTGGCTCACGCGCTGGTGCTGGCGCTGACCGTCGGGGGCGTGCCCAGCATCTACGCCGGCGACGAGCTCGGGTTTCTCGGTGTGAAAGAGGAGCGCTTCGGCGGCGACGACGCCGTGCGCCCCGAGTTCGGCTCTCCCCCGGTGCCATTGGATGCGATGGGTGCCGAAACCTGGGCGCTGCACCAGTTCCTGGTCGGGCTCCGCCGCCGGAACCCGTGGCTGCATGCGGCGTCGACGAGTGCGCTGCGCCTGGAAAACCGGTGCTACGTCTACGAAACACGTCGCGGCGACGACGTCCTGCTGGTCGCGCTCAACATCGACGACGAGCCGTTGCGGCTGAGGCCGGCCGAAGTGGGCGTCTCGCGGGCCCGGGTCGTCGGCGGATCCGCCGCGCCGCCGCCAGAACTCGTGGACGAGGTGGTCGTCGAGCCGCACGGCTGGCGAATTCTGGGCCCCGCCTAGGCGGAAGTGGTGGGCGAAACTAGGTCTTCGGCAGCCGCGCCAGCGTCGCCTCGTCCCGGCGGCCGTCGTAGTACTTGTCCAGCAGCGCGACGAATTCCTCGTTGTCAGCGGTGGCGGCGGCGAACAACGTCATCGACGAGCGCAGCTTCAGGTCGTCGGGTGAGCCGAAGATCGCCCCGATCGGCCGGCCACCCACGTCGTTGACCAGGCGGGTGCACTCACGCAGCCGCGGCCCCAACACGTCATGTGCCAGGTACGCGCCGGCTTCCTCGAGCGAGGAGATGCCGTAGCGCGTGGCCATCGCGCTGGCACCCAGGCCGCGCAGCTGCGGGAAGACGAACCACATCCAGTGGGTGCGTTTGCGTCCGGCGCGCAACTCGTCGACGACGTCTGCGTACACCGGGCCCTGCGCGTCGACGAAACGCTTCAGATCGAACGGGTCGTCCATATGAGTACGGTGACACATATGGCCGTCAAACGACGAGTGCCCAAGGTGCGCGACCTGGCGCCCCTGATCCAATTCAAGAAGCCGCAGTTCGATAGCGCCAAACGCCGCCTGGCCGCCGCGTTCACCATCGCGGACCTGCGGCGCATCGCCAAACGGCGCACGCCCAGGGCGGCGTTCGACTACACCGACGGCGCCGCCGAGGACGAGCTGTCCATCGAGCGCGCGCGACAAGCGTTCCGCGACATCGAATTTCACCCCACCATCCTGCGCGACGTGACGAAGGTGTCCACGGGGTGGAACGTGCTCGGTCAGCCGGTCGCGTGGCCGTTCGCGATCGCCCCGACCGGCTTCACCCGGTTGATGCACACCGAGGGCGAGGTCGCCGGCGCGCGGGCGGCAGCGGCGGCCGGGATCCCGTTCTCGCTGTCCACCCTGGGCACCACCGCCATCGAAGACCTGGTGGCCGCCGCCCCGCAGGGGCGCAAGTGGTTCCAGCTCTACATGTGGCATGACCGCGAGCGCTCGATGGCGCTGGTGCGGCGCGCCGCCGACGCCGGATTCGACACCCTGCTGGCCACCGTCGACGTCCCGGTCTCCGGAGCGCGGCTGCGTGACAACCGCAACGGGATGACGATCCCACCGACGCTGACGATTCGGACCATCCTCGACGCGGCCGGGCACCCGAGGTGGTGGTTCGATCTGTTGACCACCGAGCCGCTGGCCTTCGCGTCGCTGGACCGCTGGCCCGGCACCGTGGCCGAGTACCTGAGCACGATGTTCGACCCGAGCCTGACCTTCGACGACCTGGAGTGGATCAAGGCGCAGTGGCCCGGCAAGCTCGTGGTCAAGGGCATCCAGACGCTGGAAGACGCTCGCGCTGTCGTCGATCGCGGCGTCGACGGCATCTTGCTGTCCAACCACGGCGGGCGGCAGCTGGACCGGGCGCCGGTGCCTTTCCATCTACTGCCCACAGTGGCGCGCGAACTCGCCGGTGACACCGAGATCCTGGTGGACACCGGGATCATGTCCGGCGCCGACATCGTCGCGGCGATCGCCCTCGGTGCCCGCTGCACGCTGGTCGGGCGGGCTTACCTGTACGGGTTGATGGCCGGCGGCCAGGCGGGCGTCGCCCGCGCGATCGAGATCCTCTCCGAAGGGATTGCCCGGACCATGCGCCTGCTCGGGGTCGCCTGCCTGGAAGAGCTTTCGCCCAGGCACGTCACGCAGCTGCGGCGGCTAAGCCCCATCAGCCCGCCGGTGTGACGCTTGCCCGCCAGTGTGCGGCTGGCCGCACACTCGCGATCGAATGTGCGGCTGGCCGCACATTCGGCCCCGGAAGGAGCCCGAGGGAACAAACCGGCGCCGGGCTGGGTTAAGCGCATCAGACTCAAGTTTTGGAGGATCGATGGCTGAAGCCAAGTCCGTGCCGGTGCTGTTCGTCACCGACACGATCGTGTTGCCCGGGATGGTCGTGCCGGTAGCGCTCGACGACGCCGCGCGTGCGGCGATCGACGCCGCTCAGGCGAGCGAATCGGGGCAACTCCTGATCGCACCCCGGCTGGAGGATCGTTACCCCTCGCACGGCGTGATCGCGAAGATATTGCAGGTCGGCCGCATCGCGGGCGGCGGCACCGCGGCCGTCGTGCGCGGTGAGCGCAGGGCGCAGATCGGCGCGGGAGCGTCCGGGCCGGGCGCGGCGCTGTGGGTCGAGGTGACCGAGGTCGCCCAGACGCCGGTGACCGACGAGGTCAAGGCGCTGGCGGCGGAATACAAGAAGCTGTTGCTGGCCATGCTGCAGCGTCGTGAGGCCTGGCAGATCGTCGACCACGTCAACAGCCTGACCGACCCTTCGGCGCTGGCGGACACCTCCGGCTACGCCTCCTACCTCACCGACGTGCAGAAGCGGCAACTGCTCGAGACCGTCGACGTGGCCGAGCGGCTGCGGGTGCTGATCGACTGGACCAGCGGCCACCTGGCCGAGGTCGAGGTCAACGACAAGATCGCCGAGGACGTGCGGGAGGGCATGGAAAAGACGCAGAAGGAGTTCCTGCTGCGTCAGCAGCTGGCCGCCATCCGCAAGGAGCTCGGCGACATGGACCCCGACGGTGCCGGCAACTCAGCCGACTACCGGGCCCGCGTCGAGGCCGCCGAGCTGCCCGAGAACGTGCGCGAGGCCGCGCTGCGCGAGGTCGGCAAGCTGGAGCGGTCCAGCGACCAGAGCCCGGAGAGCAGCTGGATTCGCACCTGGCTGGACACGGTGCTGGATCTGCCGTGGAACGTCAAGACCGACGATTCCACCGACCTGGGGGCCGCGCGGGAGATCCTGGACGCCGACCACCACGGGCTGGACGACGTCAAGGACCGCATCGTCGAGTACCTGGCCGTGCGGGCGCGCCGCGCGCAGCGCGGGCTGCAGGTGGTCGGCGGCCGCGGTTCGGGCGCGGTTATGGTGCTGGCCGGGCCTCCCGGGGTCGGCAAGACGTCACTGGGCGAGAGTGTGGCAAGGGCGCTGGGCCGCAAGTTCGTGCGCGTGGCCCTGGGCGGGGTGCGCGACGAGGCCGAGATCCGCGGCCACCGGCGCACCTACGTGGGGGCGTTGCCGGGCCGCATCGTGCGCGCGATAGGCGAGGCGGGTTCGATGAATCCCGTTGTGCTGCTTGACGAGATCGACAAGGTCGGCTCCGACTACCGCGGCGACCCGAGCGCCGCGCTGCTCGAGGTGCTGGACCCGGCGCAGAACCACACGTTCCGGGACCACTACCTGGACCTGGACCTGGACCTGTCCGACGTGTTGTTTTTGGCCACCGCCAACGTCATCGAGAACATCCCGTCGGCGCTGCTGGACCGGATGGAGCTGGTGGCGATCGACGGCTACACCGAGGACGACAAGGTCGCCATCGCGCGCGACTACCTGCTGCCCCGGCAGCGGGAGCGGGCGGCGCTCAGCGACGACGAGGTGACCGTCACCGACGCCGCGCTGCGCAAGATCGCCGCCGACTACACGCGCGAGCCCGGCGTGCGGCAGTTCGAACGACTGCTGGCCAAGGCGTTGCGCAAGGTGACGACGAAGCTCGCCTCCGAAAGTGGGCCCGTTACCGTCGACGAGCCGGATCTGGTTGATTACCTGGGCCGTCCGCGGTTCACGCCCGAGTCGGCGGAGCGCACCGCGGTGCCGGGCGTGGCCACCGGTTTGGCCGTCACGGGCCTCGGCGGTGATGTGCTCTACATCGAGGCCGGGGCGACCGACGGCGAGGCGGGGTTGCAGCTGACCGGTCAGCTGGGTGACGTGATGAAGGAGTCGGCGCAGATCGCGTTGTCCTACGTGCGCTCCCACGCCGCGGAACTCGGTGTCGACCCGTCGGCGCTGGACCGGCGCATCCACGTGCACGTGCCCGCCGGCGCCGTCCCGAAGGACGGTCCGTCGGCCGGTGTCACCATGGTGACCGCGCTGGTGTCGATGGCCACCGGGCGTCAGGTCCGCTCCGACGTCGGCATGACCGGCGAGGTCACACTGAACGGACGGGTGCTGCCGATCGGCGGCGTCAAGCAGAAGCTGCTGGCGGCCCAACGTGCCGGACTGTCAACGGTGTTCATCCCGGCGCGCAACGAGCCGGATCTCGATGACGTGCCCGCCGAGGTGCTCGGGGCGCTGACGGTCAAGCCGATGGCCGACGTCGCCGAGATCGTCGCGCAGGCCCTGGAGCCGGCGACGCACAGCGCGGCGGCGGCCTGATCCCGCTGGGCGGGCGTGACACTCGGCGTTAAGGTCTGCGGGTGGCCTACGACGAGGACCTCGCCGACAGGATTCGCGAACTCCTCGGCGCCGAGCGCGGCGTCGAGGAGAAGCGCATGTTCGGCGGCCTGGCGTTTCTGATCAACGGCAACATGTCCGTCGCCGTAAGCGGGCAGGGCGGGCTGCTGGTCCGCGTGCCGCCGGACGACACCGACGAACTGCTGCAACGCGCCCACGTCCATCCCATGGTGATGGCGGGACGCGAGACCCGCGGCTGGCTGCGCGTCGAGACCGCCGGGGTGAAAACCCGACGCCAGCTGCACGGCTGGGTAACCCGCGGGGTGGGCCACGCGCGCAGCCTCCCGCCGAAGTGACGGCCCCGGTTTGCCGGGAGCCGGTGCGGGTAGGCGGTGCGGCATGGACAAGCCGAAGCAGATCGTCGAAAGGCTGCCCGAGGTCGCCGGAACGACCTACGCAGCCGAGGCCGGGATCAAGCTCGACGACAAGCCCATGCCCCTGTTCCAGCTCCTCGTGCTGTGCATGCTCGCGAGCAAGCCGATCGACGCCACCATCGCCATGGGCGCCGCCCGGGAGTTGTTCAAGGCGGGCCTGCGCACGCCGAAGGCGGTGCTGCAATCGGATCGCCGGACCATGATCGACGTGTTCGGCCGTGCGCACTACGCGCGCTACGACGAGAGTTCGGCCACCCGGCTCACCGAGATGGCCGAGCGGGTCCGCGACGACTACTCCGGGGACCTTCGCGAACTCGCCGTCCGTTGCGAGCACGACCCCGCGACCGCGAAACGTATGCTCAAGAAGTTCAAGGGAATCGGCGACACCGGCGCCGACATCTACCTGCGCGAAGTCCAGGACGTGTGGACCTGGGTGCGGCCCTACTTCGACGACCGCGCCACCGCCGCGGCCAAGAGCCTGGGCCTGCCCGACTCGCCGGCGAAGCTCAAAGCCCTTGCTCCGCAAGGTAGTGCGCGGCTCGCCGCCGCGCTCATCAGGGTGTCGCTGGACGACGACGTGCGCCGGCAGGTGATGGGCTGAACGGCGGTGACGATACGGATCGGCACCTCCGGGTGGTCCTACAACCACTGGACCGGCGTGCTCTACCCCCCCGGGTTGCCGCAAGCCCGCCGGCTGGCCCGCTACACCGAAGTCTTCGACACCGTCGAACTGAACGCGAGTTTCTACCGCTGGCCCAAGGATTCGACGTTCGCGGGCTGGCGTGATCAACTGCCCGAAGGGTTCACCATGTCGGTCAAGGCGCACCGCGGGCTGACCCACTACCGGCGCCTGGCCAACGCCGAACCGTGGATCGAGCGCTTCGAGCGGTGCTGGCAGGTGCTGGGTGACCGCCACGGCGTGCTGCTCGTGCAGCTGCACCCCGAGCAGCAGCGCGATGACGAGCGCCTGGATTCCTTCCTGCGCAGCGTCCCCCCGTCGATTCGGGTGGCCGTCGAGCTGCGGCACCCGTCGTGGAACGATCCGGCCGTGTACGCGGTGCTGGAACGTCGCGGGGCCGCGTACGTGGTGATGAGCGGAGCGGGTTTGCCGTGTATCCCACGGGCCACCACCGACCTGGTGTACGTGCGGATGCATGGGCCCGATCCGGACGCGATGTACGAGGGCTCGTACCCCGATCAGGATCTGCGCCGGTGGGCGGCTCAGATCGCCGAATGGGACTCAGACGGTAGGGATGTCTGGATGTACTTCAACAACGACCTGGGCGGCCACGCCGTGCGTAACGCGCTGAGCCTACGAGACCTGTTAGGTTGAACCGCTTTCCGGTTCAACGGGCTGCCACGCCCCGGGGAGTTCCCTCATCCTGCCGATGGCCGGCAACCTTCAGGTGTGGCGACCGGCCTCTTGGGCGAGTTGCACGCGGCTGGTCAGTCCAAGCTTGGTGTAGACGTGGGTGAGGTGGGTTTGCACGGTGCGTGGTGAAACGAAAAGCCTTGCGGCGATGTCGTTGTTGGCCAGTCCTTCGCTGACCAGGCGTACGACGTCGCGTTCGGTGGGGGTGAGCGACGCCCAGCCGCTGGCCGGGCGTTTGCGCTGGCCGCGGCCGCGCTGGGCATAGGCGATCGCCTCCTGTGTGGAAAGGGCCGCACCCTCGGCCCAGGCAGCGTCAAAGGCATTGCTGCCCAAAGCGTTACGGACTTCTGTCAGCCAGACCTCGTAGCCGTCGTTCCAGACCTTGAACCGCACCTCACCGACGCGTTCCCGGATGCCGTGTGCCGCGCCGAACAGCCGCGCCGCTTCGCGGTGGCTGCCGCCATGCCCGGCCAGAGCGGCGAGGCACTCCAGGGTGTCGCAAATGCCCAGGTGCGCCCCGAGCTCGGCCACACGCGCGAGCGCGTCGCGGGCGTCGCGTTCGGCCTGCTCCGGCTCACCCTGGGCGATCGCCACCCGTGCGCGTGTGCTCAGCGCCAACATCATGATCCATCCGGGCGCCGTTGCGACCGCTTCGTCGGCCCAGCGCCGAGCGGCGATCAGATCCCCGCCTGCCTGTGCGGCCGCTGCAACGATGGGGCGCAGGTGCGCCGCAAAGCCCGGCGCGAAATTCCCGTGCTTCCAGGCCGCCGCGGTCGCGTCGCGCGCAGTCCCGACGTCGCCGGCGGCCAGGGCCGCATTTGCCAACGCATAAAAACCAACGCTGGCGATAAGCGAGCCAAACTCGGATACGGACTCCAGGCTGGCGTCGGCCGCGGCGCGGGCCGCGTCTGGCTTCCCCTGCCGTGCCAGCGCGGTGCCCTGGTGCGCGAGGCTCACCGCCGCGTGGACCCCATCGTGGCTGATCTTGGCCTCTGCGGCCACCGCGCGGAATTGTGCGACGGCTCCAGCCAGATCGCCCTGGTAAACCTGGGTCAAACCCAGGCACATGCGGCAGTGGCGCGAGGCGAATCGATCGCCGATCGCGTCGGCGAGGTCGCGTCCTTCTTCGGCTGCCACGCGCGCCGCTATCGGGTCGCCGGCGGCGATCGCCGCCGCGGCCTGCTGGGCCCGTATCTGGCTCAGCCGCCACTTGTCGTGCAACTCCCGGACGAGTCCGACCGCCTCGGCGAAGTACTTCCCTGCCAACTCGGCGTTGTAAGCGGCGGTAAGGCCACAGGCGGTCAGCGCCCTGGCCAGCACGGCCGGGTCGTCGACATCACGCGCGAGGACCAGAGCTTGCTGCGCGTGGGACGCACTGTCGGCAGCGCCGCAGAATAGCTCAAGCACCGCTATGTCGGCCAGCGCCCGGGCGCGCACCGCGGCGGCCACTTCGGCGTCCTGCGCGACCTCACAAGTGAGTGCGGCATCGAACCAGGCCAGCCCTTCCCGGATGCGTCCCCGCGCCTGCCACAGCGGCTGCAAAGACGACGCCAGCGCCAGGGCCATCTCTACCTCGGAGTTTTCCCTGCTCCACTCAAACGCGGCGCGCATGTTGCCGATTTCGATTTCGGCCTGCTCGATGCGCTGCTCATAGTCACCGTCTGCCGGAGCGTCGACCAGGGCGGCCAGTGCCGTGTAATGGTCTCGGTGGCGCGAGCGCACGGCGTCGGCCTCGCCGGACTCGCCGAGCTTTTCCAGGGCGTACTGGCGCACCGTTTCCAGCAACCGGTAGCGCGTTGCGCCCCCGGTGTCGTCGGCCACCACCAACGACTTGTCCACCAGCAGGGTGAGTTGATCGAGCACGTGGTAACGCTCCACCCCACCGCCACCGGCGACCGCTTGGGCGGCGTCGAAGTCGAATCCGCCGGTGAATACCGCCAACCGACGCAACAGGACCCGTTCGGGCTCGGTCAACAAAGCGTGCGACCAGTCCACCGAGGCGCGCAATGTCTGCTGGCGGCGCACCGCGGTCCGCGCACCACCGGTCAACAGCCTGAACCGGTCATGCAGGCCGTCGAGGATCTCGACCGGTGACAACGCCCGAACCCGCGCCGCGGCCAGCTCGATCGCCAGCGGCACCCCGTCCAGGCGCGCACAAATCTCCGCCACAGTTGCGGCATTGTCATCAGTCACGGTGAAACCGGGGCGGGCATTACGCGCCCTGTCGCTGAACAACTCGACCGCATCACCAACCAGCGAGAGTGAGGGCACCCGCCAGCTCACCTCGCCCGCGACGCCGATCGCCTCACGGCTGGTGGCGAGACAGGTCAGCTGCGCCGCCCCACTCAGGAGGGCGACGACCATCTCGGCGCTGGCATCGAGCAGATGCTCGCAGTTGTCCAGCACCACCAGCATCTGACGGTCGCGGACGAACCGCAGCACGTTGTCCGTCGTGGAGCGGCCCGGTTGATCGGGCAACCCCAAGGCACGTGCCACCGTCAGCGGCACCAGCTCGGGGTCGGTGATCGGCGCCAGGTCGACGTACCACACACCGTCGGCGTACGCGTCCGTCATCTGGGCCGCGACCTCGATCGCCAGCCGCGTTTTGCCGGCCCCGCCCGCGCCGGTCAACGTCACCACCCGGTTATCGGTCAGCAGCTCGCGCAGCTGTGTCCCCTCCGCGTCGCGACCCACAAAACTGGTCAGCTGCACCGGAAGACGAGTGGACGCAACGGTGGCCGAGACTCGCAGGGGCGCGAACTCGTTGACCAGATCGGGGTGGCACAGTTGCACAACTCGTTCTGGGCGAGGCAGGTCACGCAACGGGTGGGTACCCAGATCGGTCAGCCAAGCGCCTTGCGGTAGCCGGTCGATCACCAGGGGTTCTGCCGCACCTGACAGCACGGTCTGACCGCCGTGGGCCAGATCGCGCAGCCGCGCAGTGCGGTTGATGGTCGGACCGGCGTAGTTGCCCTCATCGCGCAGCTGCACCTCGCCCGTGTGAACGCCGATGCGCAACAGGAGCGGGGCCAGCGGCGCCAACTGCAACTCGAGCGCGCAGGCCACCGCGTCAGAGGCGCGCGCGAACGCGGCCACAAAACTGTCGCCCTCGCCCTGCTCTACGGGGCGTACTCCATCATGGGCGGCGATCATGTCGGAGGCCGTTTGATTGAGCCGCGCCACAGCCGCGGTCATCTCGGCGGGCTGGGTCTCCCACAGCCGCGTCGAACCTTCCACATCAGCCAACAGCAACGTCACCGTGCCCGTCGGCAAAAGCCCACTCACGCCAAGATCGCTCCAGTCCACCAGCGGCAGGTCCGCGCGCGGATCGATCTCGCTCATGCTAGCCAGCATGCGGGCGCCGCGTGCGGCAAACATCAGCGCAAACGCGCAGATTACCGCCTATCGCGCGCGTATCTGCGACCCGGCGGCGCGCAGAAGCCGGCCCAAACGCCACTGAAAGCGCAGCGACTAACCGGCCAATTCGCGCAGTCCGGCCGCTTGCGCTGTCAACCCGTTACCGGTCAGCCGGCACCGGCGGCCAGTCCGGAGGAATCGGCCGTCCTGTCGACGGGCTGCCACGCCCCGTCGATGACCTCCGGCGGGCGCTGCGCCCCGAGGCGTTCCCGCTCGGCGCGGCGGCGCTTGATCCGCAACCGCGCGTCGCCCGGCATGGTGACCAGTTCGTCGCAGGTCAGGTAGTACACGTCGTCGACGGCGTCGATCAGATCGGCCGCAACTCGGCGAGACCCCAACTCACGCAGACACATTCGGAGCTCATGGGTGAACCTGAGGGTGGTGTCGTGCGCCAGCTCCCTGGAGCCGCGGGCACTGGCCGCCATCCGCCTGGCCCTGGTCGCCGGCGGCTGCGGGTCCCGGTCGGCCCCGGCGGGTGCGGCGGCCTCGGCGGCCTTCGCCGCCGCCGTCAGCAACATCACCGGGTCGTCGGCGAAGGCGGGGCTGGCCAATTCGACCTCGCCTGGCCCGCGGTGCCCGATGCGGGCGACCGCGGAGTCGAGGGCCGCCGCGGTCTTCGGGGACAGCGCGCGGATGCTGGCGAGGTTGCCCTCGCGGGCCAGCGCGCCCAGCGCCGGGTCCGCGCGCAAAAAGGCTGCCAGTTCGGCGGTTTCGGTGGCGATGCGGGTGCTCTCCACGATCATGTCCACCCCGGCCACGGTCGACGCCGCGCGGGCGCGTCCCAGCGTCGCCGCGGTGACGCCGGTGTCGATCAACCACAGCCCGGTGAGTATCCAGCCCTGGTGGATGCGATCGCGCAGCAGCCGAACGCGTACCTCCAGCGCGGCGTCCGGCAGCAATTCCAGCCCGGCCGCGTCCATGTGCTCGGCCTCGGCCGCGGCCGCGTAGGCGCTGGTGTCGGACTTGAGATGACGCAGCGACGCCAGCGAGCGCGTCGCGGCCACCGCCTTGGCGACCGACCCGAGCGCCCCGACCGCCAGCCGGGGGTCCCCGAACGGCAGGGGATCGCCCACCTGCGGCTGATCCATCAGGGCGCGCCGGGTGACGGCGTGCTGATCCCACCCGGGCAGCTGGGTCGCGGCGACGATGTTGGCCGACACCCCCACGTAGGCGCGGTGACCGAACACCGCGATGGCCCTGGTGCCCCATTCGTCGTCCACCACGCCGCCGAGCGCGAGCACCTGACCCATCACCCGGTTGGCGACGCGCAGGCCGTTCAGCTGGACGTCCAGCGTCATCGGGGTCAGGGGCCCGGGCAGCGCCTCGGCGAGGCCGGCCGCGCTGAACACCGGGAACCTCGGGTCGATCCGGTCGTCGAACTCCCCCTCCACGCCCTCGGGGGCCGCGCTGGACAGCTCCTCGGACTGCCGGGGCCGCGGGAGCACCTCCACCGGCAGCGCCGTCTGTCCCCCGCGGCTGATCGCGCCCGCGGGCCCGAGCCGGCGCCCGCCCAGGCCGCGCGCCGTGTCGGCAACCGCCTCGAGCGCCTGCCAGCCGAAGTCGAACTGCCAATCCTCTTGTACAGCAGTGATATTCATGTCTGGGATGAGTTCGGACCAGCTTTGGATGCGGTGCAGCCGGGAGCGGGAGTCGACGCAACGCAGCAGCCGCCACGCGGTGACCACGTTGACGGTGTCCGGGGTCGCGAGGTCGACGACGCCGGTGCGGTCGGTGCTCAGCGAGAAGAGCAGGAAGCGCACCAGGTCCTCGACGTGCAGGACACGCATCGGCTGCACCGTCGCCTTGGCGCGCAGCAGCGTGGCGACCGTCCGGCATACCATCCAGTCGAGCTGGCGGCCGACCGGCGGGGCGATCCGGACGACCAGACTCGGCCCCCAGCTGGAAGCCACCAGAGCCTCGGCCGGCCCGTACAGGTCAGGCGGGCCGGCGGCCTGGGAGACCATCAGCAGCCGGGCGCCCGCGCGGGCGGCCGCGTCGGTGACCTGCGCGAGGCCGTCGAGTCCGGCGCCGCCGGGCGCGGTGTCGTCGACCGGGGCGAGGTGAATGACGGCGTCGGCCTCGTCGGCGAGCTGTCGCAGGATCGGGGCGTGCAGCGGAGAGCAAACCAGCTCGACGTTGCGATCGACACACGGGTGGGGGCGATCGGCAATGCCGCTGACCGAATGCCCCGCGGCGATCAGCTGCTGGGTAACCAGCCTCCCCACCGCGCCGGTGGCGTCGGTAACCAGGATGCGCACCTGGGGCTCACCTCCCCCAACGTAAGACTAAACAATAGGCACGTCGGTCCGGCGTACGCGACCGTTACGCTCCGGACGGCCCGCTGTGCTGGGGCGATGTGCCCGGCCGGCTACCGGAGTGTCGCGCTGCCGTCCGCGGCGACCGCGACCTTGGCGCCCCGGATGTCGTCGGCCACCGATGCGGCCGCCTCGTCGGCATCGTTGATGACCGCCAGCGCGCGCGCCCCGTCGGGCGTGCGCACGGCCACAAACGCCTTCTGTGGCCTCCCCTCGCGGTCGAACGGCGTCGTCCACGACTCGACGATGCCGACGCCCTCCCACTCGACCAGGCCTTTGCGGGTCGGCTCGCGGTCGACGGCCGGTTGCACGTCCTCCCACCGGAAACACTCCGGCGGCTCGGTGCCGTACACGCCGAAGCTGTGCTTGGTCAGGTAGCCGCCATTGGCGGTGATCAGGCCGCGCCGGCCGGGATTGGCGACCAGCAACTCCGCCATGGTGGCGATCGAATGCGTCACATAATTGCTCCAGGGTCCGCCGGCAAACGTCAAGCCACCGGTGACGGTCAGCGGGCGGGCCGGATCATCGGTGCTCAGCCCCAGCTCGGCGGCCGCCACCTGGACGGCGGACGGGAAGCACGAATACAGGTCGACGTAGTCGAGGTCGTCGACGCCGAGCCCCGCCAGCTGGAGCGCCCGCGCCCCGGCGACCCGGATGGCCGCCGACCGATGCAACTCGTCGCGCTCGGCGATCGCCGGGGTGTCGTGCGCGTCGGTGCCCGCGTGCGGGTAAACCCAGCGCTCCTCGGGGATCTGCAGGCTGCGGGCCCGTTCGACCGACGTCAGGACCAGCGCCGCGCCCTGGTCGACCATGTTGTTGGAGTTCATCAGCTTGGTGTAGGGCCAGCTGATCATCCGGTTCGTCGGGCCGGGCTCCCGGATCTCCTCGGCGGTCACCGCATCGCGGATCCAGGCGTGCGGGTTGTCGACCGCGACGGCGTTGAAGCGCGCCCACAGCCGGGCGATGCGCGCGCGGTGATCCCCGCCCGACTCGCCGTTGGCGATGCGCAGCGACTGCTCGAACAACGGGTAGACGTAGGCCGGCCGGTCCAGCCGGATCCTGATCTCCGCCTCCCCGGCCATCGGGACGTCGTCGCCGCTGACATCCGCCATGGGCACCGAGTTGTCCTGCTCGGTCCACGTGAGCCGGCCGCCCTGCCGCTTGAGACTCGTCCTGGTGCGCCAGGTCTCGGCTCCCGCCAGCAGCACCACCGCGGCCCTGCCCTGCGCGATGTCCAGGCACGCCTGGTTGACCAGCGACTGCGGCACGTTGCCCCCGACGGGACTGTATAGCGTGGTGGAGCCACCGGCACCGATCCGCTCGCCGAGCAGCAGTCCGGGATCCCGGTAGTGCGCCGACAGCACGTTCACCACACGGATGGAATCCACCGCCTCGATCACCCGGGCGTCGGCGGCTTTTCGCGCCGCGGCGGCCATCAGGTCTACCGGTTCGACGGACCGCTGCTGCGGGTCGATGTCGTCGCGATGATTGACCTGGCCGTAGCCGATCAGCACCGGTGTCCGGGGGTCGATAGTCATGCTGCTGAACCTATCGGACGACGAGTGTGCGGCCAGCCGCACACTCGGGCTCGAGTGTGCGGCCAGCCGCACATTCGGGCTCGAGGGTGGTGATCTCGAGCGCCCGTCAGTGCCCGTCAGCGGCCGTCGGCGGTGAACAGCACGTGGTCGCCGATCAGCCGCTCGGTCTCGGCGGCGGACATGCCGAGCAGGTTGCGGCAGATCTCTGTGGTGTTCTCCCCGGCCATAGGCGCGGGGCGTTGCGGCGCCGGCGGGATGTTGCGGAACGGCGCGGGACCCGTCTCGGCCGGCAGCGGCCGGTCGATCAGCGGATGGACCATTTCGGCGTACACGTGCCGGGCGGTCAGCTGCGGGTCCTCCCGGAGGTCGGGCGCACGGTTCATCGGCGCGGCCGGAACCCCCGACGCCTGCAGCAGTTCGGCGGCCCGCTGCGGGGTGCGGGTGCGGGTCCAGGCGGACACCAGCTCCACCAAATCGCGTTTGTTTTGCACGCGGGACTCGCCGGTGCCGAACCGCGGGTCGCCGGCCCAGCCGGGATGATCGAGAAGCGCTGCGACACAACTCCACTCGTGGTCGGTACGAATCGAGACGACGCACCATTCGTCGTCACCGGCACACGGACAGACGGCGTGCACGCCGGTATCTTCACGGACCCGCGTGTTGCCCGCCGCGAGTGCGCCCTGCGTGACGAACAGCGTGTCGAGTTGGTTGACCACGACCTCGGCCTGCGAGATGTGGACGTGGGCCCCGCTCCCGGTCCGGTCGCGGTGGATCAGTGCCGCCAGCGCCGCGATCGCGGTCACGCGACCCACCACGTGGTCGGGGAAGATCGTCGTCGCGTCGTAGAAGGCGTGCCGCGCGCCCCCGCCCGCATCGGCGTCGCCGGAGGTCCACAGCCGGGTGACGCCGGTGGCGGCGCGGACCAGCGGGCCATAACCCATGCGGGTGCTCCATGGCCCGCTGTCGCCGTACGCGCTGCTTTCGGCGAGCACGATGCGCGGGTTGGCGGCGCGGAGCTTGTCGTAGGACAGGCCAAGTGCGGCAAGGGTTCCCGGCTTGAAGTTGGCGAACACCGCGTCGGCGCCGGCGGCCAGCCGGCCGAAGACCGCCTTGCCCTGGTCGCTGCGCAGGTCCAGGCCGAACCCGAGCTGGTTGCGGTGCGTCCAGGCGAACGACTCGCTCATGGCCTCGCCGACGCGCGCCTGGCGCAGCCCGTCCGGGTAGTCGGCGCTCTCGACCTTGATCACCTCGGCCCCCAGGTCCCCGAACAACCGGCTCAGTTCGCCGCCGGCGACGATGATGCCCAGGTCGAGGATCCGCAGCCCCGCGAACGGATAATCCCCGACCCTGCCGGACGGCGACGGCACCACCGACGGGCTCCCCTGCCAGTACGGTCCGTCGTCGCCCGCGTCGGGCGCCGGGGTGCGCAAGCCCGCGCGACGCCCGTCGACGACGAAGTAGCCGCTCGGCACCCGGGCGCGCACGTTGGGCGCGAGCTCGGTGTCGATGATCGCGCCGACCGCCTCGAAATGCTCGGAGGCCAGGATCTCCGCCGGGGTCAGGACCGCTTCGATCGGCACCCCGTGCGCCTGTCCCGCGGTGACCAGCTCGCCGCGCGTCTGCCCGGCGAACAAGGCCTCGACCAGCGCGCTGATCTGCGGCCACGCCGCGAAACGCGCGCCGATCACGTCGTACTTGGGATCCTGGAAGTCCTCCGGCTCGCCCAGCCAGCGCCGCAGGCCGCGCCACTGCCGCGGGGCCATCACGCACAACCGGACGTAGCCGTCCTTGCACGGATAGATCGGGTAGGCGTCCTGGTTCTTCGGGCGGCCCCGCCATTGGCCGGTGCGGCGGATGCCGGCGGCCACCTGGCCGTGCGCACCGAAGGCCGGGTCCAGTGCCATCACGACGGCGTCGAACCGGGAGAAATCGATGTAATCGCCTATGCCGCAGCGCAATCGGTTGTAGTAGGCGACCAGCGCCGCCCACGCGGCCTGCACGGCGGCGGTGGCCGAGGCGATGCCGTCCGGCGGCAGCACGGGGGTGCCGCTGGTGGGACCCGAACGCGACAGCGCCCCGGACATCGCGTAGAGCACCGGATCGGTGGCCTGCCACGAGGACCGCGGGCCCGTCGCGCCGAAGTCGGTGACCGAGAGCACCACCAGGTGCTGGTTGCGGGCGGCCAGTTCCGGGCCCGACGTGCCGTAGACGGCGGCCAGCCCGTCGGGGCCGCTGTCAACGACGATGTCGGCCTCCGCGGCCAGGTCGAGGAGCCGGTAGCAGTCACTGTCCTCGAGCGGGTCCAGCACGGTGCTGCGCTTGTTGGCGTTGTGCACGGCAAACGGGATGCTCACCCCGGCCAGCGTGGGCGCCTCGTCGCGGGCCGGACTGCCACCGGGGAACTCCACCTTGAGAACGTCGGCGCCCAGGTCGGCGAACAGCCGGCTCACCGTGTCCGCCACACCGTTGGACAAGTCCAGGACGCGCACGGCGCCCAGCAACCCGTCGACCATCTGCACACCGTACCCGCCTGGTCAGGCGCCTGCGCGGGCGCGCCATCCTCACCCCTGCGCGTGTGCGCAGCGAAACAGCCTGTCGTACAGGTGAATCCGATTGGGCGCCGCTCGTCGCTCACCCGTCGCGGCCGTCCGCTATCGTCACAGGCCAACCATGCCGACGAAGGGCCCAACATATGAGCGCGCACTTGAGCTACGTCGAGGCCCTGGTGGTGGGTGCGTTCCAGGGCGTCACCGAGCTGTTCCCGGTGTCCAGCCTGGGACATTCGGTGCTGGTGCCGGCCCTGATCGGCGGCCAATGGGCCACCGACCTCAACGTCTCGGCGCCGAAATCGCCCTACCTGGCGTTCATCGTCGGCCTGCACGTCGCCACCGCGGCCGCCCTGCTGCTCTTCTTCTGGCGCGACTGGCTGCGCATCGTCGCCGGGTTCGTCTCATCGGCGCGGCACCGGCGCATCAGGACCCCCGACGAGCGGCTGGCCTGGTTGATCGTCGCGGCCACCATTCCGGTGGGGCTGGCCGGGCTGGCCCTCGAACAGCTGTTCCGCACCACACTGGGCAAACCCGTTCCGGCGGCGGCGTTCCTGCTCGTCAACGGCGTCGTCCTCTACGTGGGCGAGGTGCTGCGCCGCCGCGTCGCCCCCGTGCCCGGGCCCGACCGGCCCGCGGAGGCCGAGGAGGACCACAGCGGCGAGGCCGTCGACAACCGGCTCGCCGGGCTGCCCCTGGGCCGCGGCGTGCTGATCGGGTCGGCGCAGATCCTCGCGCTGCTGCCCGGCATCAGCCGCTCGGGCATCACCATCGTCGCCGGCCTGTGGCGCGGCCTGTCACACGAAGACGCGGCGCGATTCTCGTTCCTGCTGGCGACGCCGATCATCCTGGCGGCCGGCGTCTACAAGATCCCCGAGCTGTTCGGGCCGCTGACCACCGGCATCCAGGGGCAGGTACTGGCCGGCAGCGTCATGTCCTTCGTCAGCGCCTACCTGGCGGTGCGTTTCCTGACGGCGTATTTCGAGACCCGCGACCTCACGCCCTTCGCGATCTACTGCGCGCTGGCCGGCGCCGGCAGCCTGGCGTGGCTGACGCTGCACTGACCGGCGCCGCGACGACCGGCGCCCGGCGGCGCGGCCGATAGCATGGTGTGGTCGAACGATCCGGAGGCCGACGCATGAGCCGAACCGCGCGCGATGGGGCCACACCGCGGCGGGAATCGGTGTGGGACTATCCGCGGCCGCCACGGGTCGAGCCGTTCGCCGGCTCCATCACCGTCGAGCTGGGTGGCGAACTCGTCGCGTCGACGGCCGACGCGCTCAGGGTGCTCGAGACCAGCCATCCGCCGACGTACTACCTTCCGCGCGAGGCGTTCGCGGCCGGCGCCCTGCGGGAGGCGTCGGGAAGCTCATGGTGCGAATGGAAGGGTGAGGCCACCTACTACGACGTCACCGGCGGCCGGGCCGTCGCCCCGAAAGCCGCGTGGGCCTACCTCAACCCGTCGCCGGGATTCACCGCGATCACCGGCATGGTCGCCGTCATGGCGGCACAGGTCGACCGCTGCACGGTCAACGGCGAGGTCGTCGTGCCGCAACCCGGCGGGTTCTACGGCGGCTGGATGACGAGCTGGATCGAGGGCCCGTTCAAGGGCGTTCCCGGATCGGCGGGTTGGTAGGCGTGGCGGCCGGGCCCGACGTCCTGGTCATCGGCGCGGGCTTGGCAGGTCTGCGCTGCGCGGGCGTACTGGCGGCGGCCGGCCGTGACGTGCGGGTGTGGGAGGCGGGCGACGACGTCGGCGGTCGCGTCCGCACCGACGAGGTCGACGGGTTTTTGTGCGACCGCGGATTCCAGGTGCTCAATCCGGCTTACCCCGAGCTCGAACGCTCCGTCGACGTGGCCGCGCTGCGCCTGCAGACCTTCCGGGCCGGGGTGGCGATCCGGCGACAACTCGGCGCGGCACTGCTGGTGCACCCGCTGCGCGAACCGGCGCTGGTGCCCAGGATGCTCGCCTCGGGCGCGGTCAGACCCCGCGAGGCGCTCGCGCTGGCACGCTGGGCGCTGCCGGCGCTGCGGCCCGCGAAGCTCAAGTCGCGCCGCGACGACGACACCCTGCGGCGAAGCCTGGACCGGTGCGGCGCCCACGGTGAACTGCGCCGCACGGTGGACAGATTCCTCGCCGGTGTCCTGCTCGACGACAGTGGCGGCACGTCCAACGCCTTCGGCCTGCTGTTGGCCCGCATGTTCTTGTTCGGGGTTCCCGGGTTGCCGGCGGGCGGGATGCGGTCGCTGCCGCGCCGGCTCGCCGAGCCGCTCGCGGGCCGAATCTCGTTGAACCACAAGATGACTCATTTCGAGCATGGCGGGGGGCGGTGGACGGTTCACGGGCCCGAGACGACGACCGCCCGCGATGTCGTCGTGGCGACCGGCCCGGTGACCGCGGCGGCGCTCACCGGCGCGCCCACGCCCGCGACGCACGCGGTGGTCACCGACTGGTGGGCGGCCGACGAGGCACCCCCGGGGCCGCCCATGCTCTGGGTCGACAGCCGTTCCGATCCGCCGGGACCGGTGGTCAACACGGCCGTCATCAGCGCCGCCGCGCCGACGTACGCGCCACCCGGGCGGCACCTGATCAGCGCGTCGGCGCTGCTGGGGCCTGACCGTGCGGCGCCGCCCGAGACCGCGATGCGACGGCACGCCGCCGAGATCCTGGGAATTGACGGCGGGCGTTGGGAATCGGTGACGCGGCACGTCGTCGAGCATGCGCTGCCCGCTCAACCGCCGCCGCTGGCCGTCCGCCGCCCCGTGCACATCCGCGACGGACTGTGGTGGTGTGGCGATCACCGGGACACCGCCTCGATTCAGGGCGCCCTGGTCAGCGGCAGGCGCACCGCGGAAGCGCTGCTGCGGCAACGCCGTCCCTGAAGTTGTTGCGCTCCCCCGCGCGGAGTGCTGTGCTTACCCCATCGCAGACTTGACACCCGTCAAGAACCGGAGGTACGGACAATGGCTGACACCGCATCCATCGGGCTCAGGGTCCGCGACAAGGTCGTCGTCATCACCGGCGGCGCCCGCGGGATCGGGCTGGCCACCGCGACCGCCCTGCACAGGCTGGGCGCCAGGGTGGCGATCGGCGACGTCGACGAGGTGCGGGTGAAGGAGTCCGGCGCGAGCCTCGGACTCGACGTCTACGGGAAGCTCGACGTCACCGAACCGCACTCGTTCGCCGACTTCCTCGACGAGGTCGAACGCCAACTCGGCCCGATCGACGTGCTGATCAACAACGCCGGTATCATGCCGCTCGGCCGGATCATCGACGAGTCGGACGCGGTGACGCGCCGCATCCTGGACATCAACGTCTACGGCGTGATCCTGGGCAGCAAGCTGGCGCTGAAGCTGATGGTTCCACGGCGGCGAGGTCACATCATCAACGTCGCCTCACTGGCCGGCGAGAGCTACATCCCCGGCGCGGCCACCTACTGCGCGAGCAAGCACGCCGTCGTCGGCTTCACCGACACTGCCCGGCTCGAGTACCGCAAGACCGGCGTGAAGTTCTCTGTGGTGTTGCCGACGTTCGTCAACACCGAGCTCATCGCGGGCACGTCCGGAGTGAAGGGGTTCAGAAACGCCGAGCCGGCCGACATCGCCGACGCGATCGTGCGCCTGGTCGCCAAGCCCACGCCGCGGGTCCGTGTCACCAGGGCCATGGGCGTGCTGGTCTCGTCGGCCAAGTTCATGCCGCGCTCGGTGGCCGAAAGCGTCAACCGGGCTCTCGGCGGCGAGCGCTTCTTCGCCGACGACGTCGACGTCGAGAAGCGGCGTGCCTACGAGGCGCGGGCGCGCGGCGAAGAGTGACCTAAGCTTCTCGCGGTATTCATCAGCTCCGCGCACAATCGGCGGGGTGAGCCTGCAAACCATGACCACCGCTTCCCTCGCCGACGACGAACTCGACCTCATCAACGCCTACTGGCGGGCCGCCAACTATGTGTCGGTGGGCCAGATCTACCTGCTGGCCAACCCGCTGCTCGCCGAGCCGCTGGCGCCCGAGCACGTCAAACCGCGGCTGCTGGGCCACTGGGGCACCACACCGGGGCTCAACCTGATCTACGCGCACCTCAATCGGGTGATCCGCAACCGCGACGCCAACGTCATCTACGTGACCGGCCCCGGCCACGGCGGCCCGGCGCTGGTGGCCAACGCCTACCTCGAGGGCACCTACAGCGAGGTGTACACCGGCATCGAACAAGACGCCGAGGGCATGCGAAAGCTGTTCCGGCAGTTCTCTTTTCCCGGTGGCATCCCCAGCCACGTCGCCGCCCAGACGCCGGGGTCCATCCACGAGGGCGGCGAGCTGGGCTACGCGCTGGTGCACGCCTTCGGCGCGGCGTTCGACAACCCGGACCTGGTGGTCGCGTGCGTGGTCGGCGACGGCGAGGCCGAGACGGGACCGCTGGCCGCCGGCTGGCACTCCAACAAGTTCCTCAACCCCGCCCGCGACGGCGCGGTGCTGCCGATCCTGGCGCTCAACGGCTACAAGATCGCCAACCCCACCGTGCTGGCCCGCATCCCGCACGACGAGCTGGAGGCGCTGCTGCGCGGCTACGGCTACCGGCCGATCACGGTCGCCGGCGACGACCCGGCCGACGTCCACCGGCAGCTGGCCGCCGCCCTCGACGACGCCTTCGACGAAATCGGCGTGATCCAGAGCACCGCGCGCTCGAGCAACAACCTGAACGACAACGAGGGCAACCGGGTCGAGCGGCCCGTCTGGCCGATGATCGTGTTACGCACCCCCAAGGGCTGGACGGGGCCGAAGGTGGTCGACGGCAAGAAGGTGGAGGGCACCTGGCGGGCGCATCAGGTGCCGCTCGCCGAGACCCACGACAACCCCGAACACCGTGCGCAGCTCGAACAGTGGCTGCGCAGCTACCGGCCCGAGGAGCTTTTCGACGACGACGGCAGGCTGCGCGCGGAGTTGCGGGCGCTGGCCCCCGAAGGTGAGCGGCGGATGAGCGCCAACCCGCACGCCAACGGCGGGCTGCTGCTGCACGACCTCGACCTGCCGGACTTCCGCGACTACGCCGTCGCGGTGCCGGAGCCCGCGGCCGTCACGCACGAGGCCACCCGCGTACTCGGCACCTTCCTTCGGGACGTGATGGCCCGCAACGCCGACCGCTTCCGGCTCATGGGCCCCGACGAGACCGCCTCCAACCGGCTCGACGCCGTGTACGGGGTCACCGACAAGGTATGGATGTCCGAGATCGGCCCCGACGACGAGCACCTCGCGCCCGACGGGCGGGTGATGGAGGTGCTGTCGGAGCACCTGTGCCAGGGCTGGCTGGAAGGCTATCTGCTGACCGGCCGGCACGGGCTGTTCAACTGCTACGAGGCCTTCGTGCACATCGTCGACTCGATGCTCAACCAGCACGCCAAATGGCTTGCCACCAGCCGCGAACTGCCGTGGCGGCGGCCCATCGCGTCGCTGAACTACCTGCTGACCTCCCACGTGTGGCGCCAGGACCACAACGGCGCGTCGCACCAGGACCCCGGCTTCATCGACCTGGTCGCCAACAAGCGGGCCGAGTTGACGCGGGTATACCTGCCGCCGGACGGCAACACGCTGCTGTCGGTGGCCGACCACTGTCTGCGCAGCCGCGACTACATCAACGTCGTCGTCGCCGGCAAGCAACCCGCGCTGGCCTACCTCGACATGGACCAGGCCATCGCGCACTGCGCCCGCGGGCTGGGCATCTGGCCATGGGCGAGCACGGCCACCGACGAGCCGGACGTGGTGCTGGCGTGCGCCGGCGACATCCCGACGCTGGAAACCCTGGCCGCCGCCGACATCCTGCGCCGTGAACTGCCCGGCCTGGCCGTCCGGGTGGTCAACGTCGTCGACCTGATGCGGCTGCAGCCGGATTCCGAGCACCCGCACGGCCTGCCGGACCGGGAGTTCGACGCGTTGTTCACCCGCGACAAGCCGGTGATATTCGCCTACCACGGCTACCCGTGGCTGATCCACCGGCTCACCTATCGCCGGACCAACCACCCGCACATCCACGTTCGCGGCTTCAAGGAGCGCGGCACCACCACGACGCCGTTCGACATGGTGATGCTCAACGACTTGGACCGCTTCCACCTGGTCATGGACGTCATCGACCGGGTGGACGGCCTGGCGAGCCGCGCCGCCGTGCTGCGCCAGCAGATGACGGACGCCCGTCTGGCCGCGCGCGCCTACACCCGGGAGCACGGGGAGGACGACCCGGCGATCTCGGGGTGGGTCTGGGAGGCGAGCGAGCGGAGCGAACGCAGTGAGTGACGGGAGCGAGCCGACCCGTTGAACCCGGCGGCGAGCGAGCGGAGCGAACGCAGTGAGTGACGGGAGGGAGCCGACCCGTTGAACCCGGAGGCGAGCGAGCGGAGCGAACGCAGTGAGTGACGGGAGCGAGCCGACCCGTTGAACCCGGCGGCGAGCGAGCGGAGCGAACGCAGTGAGTGACGGGAGCGAGGCGACCCGTTGAACCCGGCGGCGAGCGAGCGGATCCCGGGGTCGACTCCGCCCCGCGGGTAACATTGCCTGATGCCCGAGACCGCCGCCTGCGCCGACAGCCATCCGCTGGTCTCACAGCTCTCGGCGCTGCACCGATTCCGTCTTCGGCTCGACGTCGCCGTCGTCGTGGTGGTCTTGATCGTGGCCAATCTGGTCGCGCATTTCACGACCCCGTGGGCGAGCGTGGCCACCGTGCCCGCCGCCGCCGTCGGGCTCGTGATCCTGATGCGGTGCAGCGGGCTGGCCTGGGTCGACCTCGGTCTGGGCCGTGAGCACTGGCGATCCGGCCTCGGTTACGCGCTGGCCGCCGTGGCCGTCGTCGCGTCGGTGATCGCGATCGGTGTGCTCTTGCCGGTGACCCGGCCGATGTTCATGAACCACCGCTACGCCTCGGTGTCCGGCGCCCTGATCGCCTCGATGGTGATCATCCCCGTGCAGACGGTGATCCCGGAGGAGTTGGCCTTCCGCGGGGTGCTGCACGGCACGCTGCACCGCGCCTGGGGATTTCGCGGGGTCGCGTTGGCGGGCTCGCTGCTGTTCGGCCTGTGGCACGTGGTGACGTCGCTGGGTCTGACCGGCAGCAACGTCGGCTTCACCCGGCTGTTCGGCGGCGGGATCGCGGGGATGCTGGCGGGAGTGACACTGGCGGTGCTGGCCACCGGCGCCGCCGGCTTCGTCTTCAGCTGGCTACGCCGGCGCAGCGGCAGCCTGATCGCGCCGATCGCGCTGCATTGGTCGCTGAACGGGCTCGGCGCCCTGGCCGCCGCGCTGGTCTGGCATTTGTCGACCTGAGCGGTCACACCAGCAGTACGGCCGCCCCGGCGATGCGGCCCGCGCTGAGATCCGCCAGGGCCTCATCGGCGCGCCCCAGCGGATACTCCGGTGTCGTCACCTCGATGTGATGTTGCCCCGCGAATTGCAGGAACTCGCGCGCATCGGCCCGGGTGTTCGACGTGACCGACCGCATCTGGCGCTCTTGGAAGAGGTGACGCTGATAGTTCAGCGGTGGTATGTCGGACAGGTGGATCCCCGCGATCGACAACGTGCCTCCGCGATCGAGGGCTTCGAGGGCGGGCAGCACCAGGTCGCCGACCGGCGCGAACAGGATCGCCGCGTCGAGCGGTACCGGCGGAGGGTCGGCGGCGCCCTGGGCCGACGCGACGCCGAGCCGCAACGCCAAGTCCCGGGCCTCGGCCCCGCGGGTCATGACGTGTACCTCGGCCCCCTGGGCGAGGGCGACCTGCGCGGTGATGTGGGCGCTGCCGCCGAAGCCGTACAACCCGAGCCGCCCCCCCGGCGGCAACTCCGCGCGCCGCAGCGAGCGGTAGCCGATGATCCCGGCGCACAGCAGCGGCGCGAGTTCGCTGTCGCTGTAACCGGCCGGTAGATGGTGCGCGTAAGCGGCGGGGACGGTGGCGAATTCGGCGTATCCCCCGTCGGCGTCCCAGCCGGTGTAGCGCGACTGTGGGCAGAGGTTCTCGTCGCCCCGACGGCAGTATGTGCACACCCCGCAGGTGTGGCGCAGCCACGCGATGCCCACCCGGTCGCCGGGCCGGAAGTCGTCGCCGGCCGCCGAGCCCACCTCGACGACCTCCCCGACCACCTCGTGGCCGGGCGTCACGGCGTCCCGGTGAACCGGAAGATCGCCCTCGGTGACGTGCAGGTCGGTGCGGCACACCCCGCAGGCGCGCACGGCGACCAGCAACTCCGGCGGTTGGGGGCGCGGGACGTCGGCGGTCACCGCTTCGAGGGGACCGGTCTGGATCGGTCCGGGCCGGCGCACCCGCCAGGCGCGCATCGTCGTCGGGATCGCGGCCGGGGCCATCCGACCATCATGCCGCCGCGAGGCCCCGGCCGCGAAGGGTGGGCCGGGTTAGGTCCTGCGCACCATGCCGACGACCCAGAGCAGGAGCAGCGCGCCGAGCAGCGCGGTGAAGAAGGTGAAGATGAGTCCGCCGCCGGCGGTGTTGACGAAGAAGCTCAGGATGAAACCGCCGATGAGTGCTCCCACGACGCCGATGACGATGTCCATCAGGATGCCTGCTCCGCTGCCCCTGATGATTCTGCTGGCGAGCGCGCCCGCCAGCCCGCCGATGATGATGTAGCCGATGATGCCGACGCTGGTGAAGGTCGTGGAACGGGCCAGGTATTCGGTAGCAGCCATGACGTTCATGCGGGTCTCCTTGCATTCGCTGGCAAAGCCCGGCTATTTGCCGGGCCGTCATTTCGGTATACCCGGTTTGCGTCACGAAACGAATGTCGATTTGGAGACGGTTGACCTGTCGCGGGTCGGCGCCGCGACGGCTTCACGGCGACGGTCAGGCGGACAGCGTCTGCTGCGGCGCCGGCGAGGGGCTGGGGCTCTCCTGGCTCGCGGGTGCCTGCCCCGGGGCGGGCGCGGGAGCCGGTGCGGGCACCGGTGCAGGGGCCGGAGCCGGAGCTGGGGCCGGGGCAGGCGCCGGAGCCGCCGGGCCGGGTGGCACCGGCGCGGGGGCTCCCGGGGCGGGCGGTCCGGATGGGGCTTCGGGTGGCGGCGCGACGCCGGGTTGGATGGATTCGGCCAGCGCCTTGGCCGCGACCTTGTCGACGGGGTCGTTCGAGGTCCCCAGCCACACCACGAACCAGCGCTGCGAAGGCGCGCCGTTGGCCGCGGGCGCGCCGACGACGCCGGTCCAGATCTGCCCGTTGGGCTTGCTCGTGTCGGAGAATTTGACCTCGTAGAACGACGCGCTGCCGGTGATCCCGTTGGCGCCGGTCAGCGGCGTGGCCTCCTGGTTGATCCGGGTGCCGGGGTAGGGCATGAAGAACTCACCCATGTCCGACCCCAGCCGCACCGCGGCCTTGGCGTTGTCGGGTTCGGCGCTGGCGTAGAGCTTCTGGTCCAGCCTGCCCAGCACGATGCGGGTGTCGTTGGCGACCGCCGGGGGCTGCCCGGACATCGGCGGCGGCCCGGTGACCTTGCTCAGCAGCGCCGAGCCGTAGTCGAGATGGGAGGCGTCCGATTCCACCCAACCGGCGGGCAGGACATAGCTGAAGCCGCCGACGGGGTTGCTCACCCGACCGGCGTTGGGGTCGACCGGCGGGGGCGGCGGGTTGACGCCGGGCGGCGGCGGTGGCGCGTTGGGGTCGGCGGGCGGTGGCGGTGGCGCATTGGGGTCGACGGCCGGTGGCGGCGCCGCGTTGGGCGCTCCCGGCGGTGGTGGCGCCGCGTTGGGGTCGACGGCCGGTGGCGACGCCGCATTGGGCGCGCCCGGCGCCGCGTTGGGCGCTCCAGGCGCCGGCTGGCCGTCCGGGGCGGGGGCGCCCGGGGGCGCCGGCGCGGGGGCCGCCGTGGTGGTCGGTGGCACCGGGTCGGCGCTCGCCGTCGCCGGCAACGCGATGCTGACGGCCGTTGCGCTGGTCACCGTGGCCATCGCCAACGTCGCCCACCAGGCTTTGCGACGCGCCGAGTTCCATTCCACCTGATCCATGGCGACGAACCTACCGTGTTACTGCCGTGTTGCAAGGAGCCGTGCGGGCGGTTTCGCCGCCGTTGCCGAGATGCAACCTGGCGTCGCTCAAGGCAATTCATCGGGGGGGTGCCGTCGCGACGCCGGATAGAGCGCCACCTCGCGGGCTTTGACGGCGAACCACACGCGCTCCCCGGGCGTCATCCTCAGCTCGGCGGCTGCGTCGACCGTGATCTCGGCGGTCAGCCCCGGGGCGCCGTCGGGTTGCTGGGCGCCGCGCACCAGGACGGCCGACCCCCGGACGTCGAGTTCGGCGACGGTGACCTCGACGGTGTTGCGCGGGCTACCGTGCGGTTGGTCCCGGAAGACGGCCACCGCGGTCGGCGGGAACACCGCGATCGCCTCGTCGCCGTCGGCGAGCGACGTTTCCGGCTCCGGGTTCGCGTGCCAGGTGCCCGAGCCGGCGCGCAGCGCGCCGCCGGGCATCACGACGCCGTTAACCAGGTTGATGCCGGCGATGCGGGCCCCGAAATTGCTGCGGGGCGCCGTGAGTACCTCGGGCGCCGGGCCGATCTCGGAAATCCTGCCCGACTCCAGCACCAGCACCCGGTCGGCCAGCGTGAAGACGTCGAGCAGGTCGTGGGTGATCAGGACGACGGCGCAGCCGGTTCTCGTCACGACGCCGCGAAGTACCGCCCGGACCGACGCCGCGGCGGCCACGTCGAGCCCGGTGAGCGGCTCGTCGAGCAACAGCACGTCGGGCTCCGCCGCCAGCGCGCGGGCGATCGCCACCCGTTGTGCCTGCCCGCCGGACAGTTGCCGCGGTCGGCGACCGGCCAGGTGCTCGGCATCGACCTCGCGCAACCAGCGCAGCGCCGTCGCCTGCCGGGCGGCGCGGGCCGAGCGCAGCATGCCGCGCCGGCTGTTCGGCCCGAAGGCCACGTTGGCAGCGACGGTCATGTGCGGGAACAGCAGCGGGTCCTGCATCAGCAGCCCCACTCGCCGTCGGTGCGTCGCCACGTCGATCCCGGCCGAAGTGTCGGTCAACACCCGGTCCCCCAGCCGCACGATGCCCTCGTCGGGGCTGACGAGCCCGGCGATCACGTGCAGGGCCGTCGACTTGCCGGCCCCATTGGGGCCGAGCACGGCGAGCACCTCGCCGGCGGACACCGAGAACTCGACGTCCAGGTGGCGTTCGGCCACGACGGCGCGCAGCTGCAGCTCGCTCACGGCTGGGCCTACCTCGTCTCGGTTGGGGACGACGGGCGGCCCGTCCGGGGTCAGCCGTGTCCGCTGTGGATGATCCGCATCATTTTCAGATTGATGCTGACAAAGCGCCAGGATTGGAACACGAGGTTCTGCCGCAACCGCAACGTCCCCCGGGTGGGCAGCGGGGCGTCGGCGATGCGTTCGGCGGTCCGGGCGTCCACCGCCGAGTAGATGCTTTCGTCCTCCATGCACGCGCCTTTCACTCGGGGATCAGCCACCAGAACGGCTTGGCCTTGGCCTTGTAGATGAACATGTGGTGCAGCATCACCTTGATCCAGTGTCCGGCCAGACCGAGCTCGCCGGACGTGCCGTCGATATCCCGGCCGGTCTGCGGGTATTTCGCCGGGTCGGGCACCACCGGGTACATCGTCATCGCGGCGGCCGAGCCCTTGCGAAGGCCGGTGCCGGCCGACGCGACGCAAGCGGCGCCCATGGTCGCCATCGAGGCGCGGTGCGCGGCGGCCGCGGGATCTTTGATGCGGTCGCGGATGGTTTGGGCGACGGTCTTGGCCATGACGCCCGACGGCATGCCGGTGCGCGGCGGGCTGGGGGTGATGACCGTCCCGGTGGGGCTTTTGCGCGGCTTGGATATCGGGTGCGGGGGCGCGAACGCGATGCCCGGGGCGAAGATGTTCGGGTACGCCGGCGATTCGTAGGTGTGCGGCCAGTCCCCGGCGGCCCACTCGTCGTAGGGCTTGCCGGAGTAGTCGGCATCGACCTTGAGGAACCCCGAAGGCGCGAACAGCCTGGACGTGATGTCGGCACCCGCGTTGTCGTAGGCGGCGAGGCTGGCTCCTTTGAACGGTGGCAGCAGCATCGCGAAATCGAAGTCCAGGGAGTGCTCGCGGCCGTCGAGCTGCTCGTAGCGCAGCTTGCCCTCCATGACCTCGTGCACCGCGGCCTGCGTGATGGCCCGTACGCCGCGCTCGCGGAACAGCGACTCGGTCCACAGCCGGCTGGACTGCACGAAGCCCTTGTCGACGAAGCTCATGCCGTTGACACCGAAATCGCCGAGCTCGTATTCGTTGGTGAGATAGACGATTTCGGCGAAGTCGCGCAGACCGGCCGCGCGCAGCGTGTGCTCGACGTTGAAGGTGTACTCGAACGCCGCGCCCTCGCAGGTGCAGGTGCCGTGCCCGACGCCGATGACGATCCGCTGCTTCTCGCCGGCTCTCATCTTGGCCATGACCCGGCGCAGTGCCTCGGCCGCCGCCGTGGCGTGCTCGGCCGTGCACACCGAGTAGGAGTGTCCGTCGGGACCGAGGCCGGGCGTCGCGGCGAAGTTCAGTTGCGGACCCGTCGCGTTGATCAGGTAGTGGTAGCCGATCGAACCGGTCTGACCGCGGCGCTGCCCGTCGGTGTAGGTGAAGTCGACGGTCGGCGCAGCCTCGCGACCGGTCCCCTCGGGGCGGATTGCGGTGGCGAACGCCTGGTGGAAGACGATGCCCTTGCGGTCATAGATCGGCTTGAGCGGGATGAGTACCCGATCCGCTTCCATGCCGCCGACGCCGACCCAGATGTTCGACGGGATCCAGTTCCAGTCGGCGTTCGGGGAGATCACGACGACCTCGTGCTTGCGGGATAACCATCGGCGCAGGTGCAGCGCGGCGGTGTGTCCCGCGATGCCGGCGCCGAGGATGACGACGCGTGCCATAGACGCTCCTCGGTTGGGACAGGCCGCACAGTGCGGCTCGACCGTTCCAAGTTACCCCTGGGGGTATCGATGGGAAAGGTGGCTCAGCTCATGTTCATGGAGTTGACAGGATGCGGTAAGAGCATGAGGTCACCCCGCGGCGGCGCGTTCGGCCGGTGTGAGGCCCGCAGCTACCCGGCCTGCGGCCCGGTCAGCGACCGGGCACCCACCCCCAACACCACCACCGCCGCCACCGCAACCAGCAAGATCGACAGCGCCACAGCGGCATTCGTGTCATCAACCTGCCGCAGATAGATCTCCAGCGGGAGCGTACGGGTCACTCCCTGGCGCGAACCGGCGAACGTCAGCGTCGCGCCGAACTCACCGAGCGAGCGGGCGAAGGCCAGGACTGCGCCCGAGACCATGCCCGGCAGCAGCAACGGCAGCGTCACCCGCCACCAGACGGTGCCGGGCCGGGCCCCGAGAGTGGCCGCGACCATCTCGAAGTCGGATCCGGCGGTCCGGGCGGCGCCCTCAAGGGCGATGACCAGGAAGGGCAGCGAGACGAAGGTCTGCGCCAGCACCACGGCGGTCGTGCTGAACGCGACGCTGATGCCGGCGGCCTCGAGGTAATGCCCGATCAGCCCGAGCCGGCCGAACGCGTAGAGCAGGGCGATGCCACCCACCACCGGCGGCAGCGCCAAGGGCAACAGGATCAGCGGGCGCAGCCAGCGGACCAGCCGGACCGTGCCGCGCGCCAGCACCAGCGCCATCGGCACTCCCAGCAGCACGCACAGCGCCGTGCTGGCGGCGGCGGTCTTCAGGCTCAGCAGCAGCGCGGTCCTCGACGAGGAAGCGGTGATCAGCGACCAGAAGTGCGGCCAGTCGACCTTCACGGCGATGGCCAGCAGCGGCAGCACCACGAAGACCGTCCCCGCGGCGGCGGGGACGTACACCCACCGGGGCAGCTGGGTCGGGCGCTGGGTCGGGCGCTGAAGAAGGCGCTGAAGAGGGCGCTGAAGAGGGCGTGGCACAGGGCGGCGCTCAGGGCTGCGCGAAGCCGAACCGGACGAGGATCTGCCGGCCGGCATCGGAGGTCACCAGATCCACGAATTTCTGCGCCGGCTCCGGTCGCGGCGCCTTCTTGAGCACCGCGATGGGATAGACGTTCACCGCGGTGGACGCCTGGGGGAAGCTCACGGTGGAGACCTTGCCCGCCGCGCTCATCGCATCGGTGCGGTAGACCAGCGCGGCGTCCGCCTGCCCGCTGGTGACCTTGTTCAGGACGTCGGTGACGCTGGGCTCCTCGCTGACCGGGTTGAGGTGCACGCCCGTGCTGTCTTCGATGCGGTGGGTGGCGGCCCCGCACGGCACCGGCTGCTGGCAGACGACGACGCTGAGGCCCGGTTTGGCCAGGTCCGCGAATGCTCCGACGTGTCGCGGGTTCCCGGGCGCGGTGACGATCACCAGCGTGTTGGAAGCGAAGTTCGCCGGATTGCCCGCCAGCAGGCCGGCGTTGGCGACCGTGGCCATCTGCGCGGTGTCCGCCGACGCGAACACGTCGGCGGTCGCGCCCTGCGTCAGCTGGGTGGCCAGCGCGGAAGATCCGGCGAATTCGAACTCCACGCCGCTGCCCGGGTTGTCGGTCTTGAACCGCCCCCCGATCTCTGTGAAGGCGGACTTCAGCGAGGCGGCGGCGAAGACGACGATCGACCCGGTTGATTGCGGCGTCCCTCCCGGAGACGACGACGGCGACCCGCCGTGGCAAGCCACCAGCCCGGCGGCCAGGACCGTGGTCACCGCGGCAGCCAGCACCCCGGTCGCGCGCATGGATGCACCCTAACCGGGCGACGATGCGCAAGCGTTACGCAACTGGTGCGCGCGTCGCGGCGCGGGAGATTTCCCCGCCTAGCTACTGTCCAGTAACATCGACGCGGAGATCCTTCGCACCTGCCCGGCGGTGCCACCGCCGCAACGGCCAGGGACGGGGTTCAGCGTTGAACACGAGGAGGTCATGGCAGTGGAGGTGCTGGTCACCGGCGGAGACACGGAGCTGGGGCGCACGGTAGCCGAGGGCTTCCGCGACGACGGTCACAAGGTGACACTCGTCGGCGCTCGCCAGAGCGATCTCGAAATCGCCGCGAAGGAACTCGACGCCGACGCGATCGTGTGCGACACGACCGACCCCGCCAGCCTCAACGAGGCGCGGTCGCTGTTCCCCCATCACCTCGACACCATCGTGAACGTGCCCGCACCGTCACGGGAGGCCGGCGACCCGCGCGCCTACTCGGTGGCCGACACCGCCGAGGCGTGGCGCAATGCCCTCGACGCGACGGTGCTGTCGCTGGTGCTGACGGTTCAGGCCGCCGGTGATCATCTGCGCTCCGGCGGCTCGATCATCAGCGTGGTGACGGAGAACCCGCCCGCTGGCAGCATCGACGCCGCCATCAAGGCGGCCCTGTCGAACTGGGTCGCGGGGCAGGCCGCCATTTTCGGCACCCGGGGCATCACGGTCAACGCCTTGGCAAGCGGGCGCAGCGCCCAGGAGTCCTACGACGGGCTCTCCCGCACTCCGCCGCCGGCCGCCGCGGAGATCGCCCGCCTGGCGCGGTTCCTGACCACCCCGGCCGCGCGCCACATCACCGGCCAGACGATGCACGTCAGCCACGGCGCGCTTGCACGTTTCGCTTAAAGCGATAACGGCCCTGCGGCCGGTTCCTCAGACCCGGCGCGCTCGCTACGGTGATCGGGTGGCTATTCGACTCGGTCTGCAGATCCCCAACTTCTCCTACGGCACCGGCGTGGAACAACTGTTTCCCACGGTCATCGCCCAGGCCCGCGAAGCCGAATCCGCCGGATTCGATTCGGTTTTCGTGATGGACCACCTCTACCAGCTGCCCATGCTGGGCTCCCCCGACCAGCCGATGCTGGAGGCCTACACGGCTCTGGGCGCGTTGGCCACCGCGACGGAACGGGTGCAGCTGGGCACGCTGGTCACCGGCAACACCTACCGCAACCCTGCCCTGCTGGCCAAGATCATCACCACGCTGGACGTGGTGAGCCAGGGCCGCGCCATCCTCGGCATCGGCACCGGCTGGTTCGAGCTGGAGCACGACCAGCTGGGCTTCGAGTTCGGCACGTTCACCGACCGGTTCAACCGGCTCGACGAGGCGCTGGAGATCATCCTGCCGATGATCGCCGGCGAGCGCGCGACATTCCAGGGTAAGTGGTATCAGGCCAATGAGGCCTTCGCGAATCCCCGTTTCCGCGAACACATTCCGCTGATGATCGGGGGCAGCGGCGAGAAGAAGACGATCCCCCTGGCCGCCCGGCACTTCGACCACCTCAACGTGATCGCCGGCTTCGACGAGCTGTCCGGGAAGGTGGCCGCCGTGCGGCGCAGCTGCGAGGCGATCGGCCGCGATCCGGCGACTCTGGAAACCAGCACGCTGATCACGGCGCTGGTCGACGAAAACGCCACCGCCGAACAGATTCCCGCCGAGATGGCGCAGCGCATGGTCGTCGGCAGCGCGGATTCGGTTGCCGACCAGATCAAGACGAAGGTCATCGACGCTGGCATCGACAGCGTGATCATCAACATCCCGTTCTACACACCGGGTGTCATCACCGCGGCCGGCGAGGCGTTGCGCCCGATCGTGGGTCTGTAAACCGGATTTCGGGGATTCGGCGCCGGACGAGACCAGCATCACGTCCGGTGACCAGCGCCGATGCGTCGGTGTGTTTGATTACACAGGCTTACGAGTTGGTCTGCGGGGTACCCGAGTGACTAGCGTGGTAACTGAGTTCGCTTGTCACACCGCTCGTGCACTGAGCTCGCCAGAGCTCGTCGGAGCCTGTGAAGACCCCCGTGAGGAGCAGCGGAAGCCATGACCCCCCAGCCGGAAACCGCCGCTGGACCCGAACGTCGGCACCGAGTCGTCATCATCGGGTCGGGATTCGGTGGGCTCAACGCCGCGAAGAAACTCAAGCACGCCGACGTCGACATCAAGTTGATCGCGCGCACCACCCACCACCTGTTCCAGCCGCTGCTCTACCAAGTGGCCACCGGCATCATCTCCGAGGGCGAGATCGCCCCGCCGACCCGCGTCGTCCTCCGCAAGCAGCGCAACGTGCAGGTGCTGCTCGGAAATGTCACCCACATCGACCTCGCCCACCGTTCGGTGGTGTCCGAACTGCTCGGCCACACCTACGAGACGCCCTACGACACGCTGATCGTCGCCGCGGGCGCGGGCCAGTCGTACTTCGGCAACGATCATTTCGCCGAGTTCGCACCGGGCATGAAGTCGATCGACGACGCGCTGGAGTTGCGTGGCCGGATCCTGAGCGCGTTCGAACAGGCCGAGCGCTCGAGGGATCCCGAACGGCGCAGGAAGTTGCTGACCTTCACCGTGGTCGGCGCCGGGCCGACCGGGGTGGAAATGGCCGGGCAGATCGCGGAATTGGCCGAATACACCCTGAAGGGCGCCTACCGGCACATCGACTCCACCAAGGCTCGCGTCATCCTGCTCGACGCCGCGCCGGCGGTGTTGCCGCCGTTCGGTGAGAAGCTGGGCGAACGGGCGGCCGCCCGGCTGAAGAAGCTGGGCGTGGAGATTCAACTCGACGCGATGGTCACCGACGTCGACCGCAACGGCATCACGGTCAAGGATCCCGACGGCACCGTCCGGCGCATCGAGTCGGCGTGCAAGGTGTGGTCCGCCGGGGTTTCGGCCAGCCGGCTCGGCCGCGACCTCGCCGAGCAGTCGGCGGCCGAGCTGGACCGGTCCGGGCGCGTCAAGGTGCTGCCCGACCTGTCCATTCCCGGTCACCCGAACGTGTTCGTCATCGGGGACATGGCCGCCGTCGAGGGCGTGCCCGGAGTGGCGCAGGGCGCCATCCAGGGCGCGAAGTACGTCGCCAACGCCATCAAAGCCGAACTCGGCGGCGCGAATCCGGCGGAGCGCGAACCCTTCCAGTACTTCGACAAGGGCTCCATGGCCACGGTCTCCCGCTTCTCGGCGGTGGCCAAGATCGGCCCGCTGGAGTTCAGCGGGTTCATCGCCTGGCTGATGTGGCTGGTGCTGCATCTGGTGTATCTGGTCGGGTTCAAGACGAAGATCACCACGTTGCTCTCGTGGACGGTCACCTTCCTGAGCACCCGGCGCGGCCAGCTGACCATCACCGAGCAGCAGGCTTTCGCCCGTACCCGGCTCGAACAGCTGGCCGAATTGGCGGCCGAGGCCGAGAATTCGTCGACCACCCGTGCGGCGAGTTAATCCCCCAGCCGGTCCCCCTGCCAGGTGGCCAGCGTCCCGCCGCCGGCCAGCGTCAGCACGGTCGAGCCCGCGACGAGTGTCGATGACGCGAATGCGCCCGGCGGGCAGCGAAATTCGCTGACCGCCGCGCGCGGCGCCGCGATGCGGTCGTCGGCGAGCGATCCGGCCCCCACCTCCACCCGATGCCGCAGCACCGGCTGCCCGTCCCGGTCCACGCGCAGCGACCCCGACCAAAACCCCTGCCGCTCATCGCATCTGCCGATCTGCACCCGCTCCCGGAACCGCACGCGGGCGTCGTCGCGCAGGATCAGCGTCGCGTCGGACAGGTGCCGGGCGTCGGCGGCAACCACGGTGGGCTCGAGGTCGACGTCCAGGGTGCCGGCGACCTCGAGCTGCCAGCGGGCGTGCGATGTCGGGGTTCCGGCCCCCGGCAGGGCCACCGTGGCGGCCGCGCTCCGCAGCCTCAGCGTGGCGTTCGCGGCCACGACGACCCGGATGTCGATGCTGTCACCGCCCAGCGGGGTGGCGGCCGCCGACACCAGGTGCACGGTGTCGGGCGCGGTGCACCGGGCCGCGACACCGCCGCCGCAGCACTCGATCCTCGGCAGCCTGTTCGAGGACGCGACGACGAGGACGCGCGAATGCATCACACGCGCGCGGCCTCGCGCAGTTGCGTGCGGACCCAGGCCACCGCCTCGGTGGCGGCCGGATCTTCGGTCAGCGACTGCAACACGGTCGGGCGCCCGTCGCGCACCGCGGCGGCGTCGCGGGCCATCACCTGCAGGTCGGCGCCCACCAGAGGGGCCAGGTCGGTCTTGTTGACCACCAGCAGATCCGAGAAGGTCACCCCGGGCCCGCCCTTGCGGGGCACCTTGTCGCCACCCGCGACGTCGACCACGAAGATCTGCACGTCCACCAGGCCGGACGAGAAGGTCGCCGTCAGGTTGTCGCCGCCGGATTCGACCAGGATCAGGTCGAGGTGGTCGTGGGCGGCGATCAGGTCCTCGATCGCGTCGAGGTTCGCGGTGATGTCGTCGCGGATGGCGGTGTGCGGGCAGCCGCCGGTCTGCACGGCCGCGATCCGGTCGTCGGGAAGGACGGCGTGTCTGCGCAGGAAGTCCGCGTCCTCGGTGGTGTAGATGTCGTTGGTCAGCACCGCCAGCGACAATTCGTCGCGCAACTGCCGGCACAGCGCGGCCACCAGCGCTGTCTTGCCGGAGCCGACGGGGCCGCCCACGCCGATACGCAGCGGCTCGCCGGGCTGCCTGACGCGCCTCGGGCGATCGTGATGTGTGTGCGAATGCGCTGGCATAGAAGGCCTTTCGGTACATCAGTAAGGGCCGCTCGCGCCGCTGAAAGGTTCGGGCGCGGCGCGCGACGGCGCGCGAACTTGCAGTCGAGGACCAAGCAGGTACCTTATATGGTGGCGCGCCACGGTGGCCGCCCGGACGAGTTCGCCGTACCCGGACAGCGACAAGACGGCGAGTGTGGGATGCCGGCGCGCCGATTCCAAAGACTTCAGGCCTGTGGATCTTTCTGCTTTGATTCCGGTCGCCGGGGCATCCTCCGCCGTGTGTTGGCACTCGACGAGAGGAAACATTGATGTTCAATCCGTTCGCTGGACAGGCCGATATCCCGAATCGCGAGGGCAGCTGGGCCCAGCAGGTCGAGGCCGAGTTGTCCGACCGCCGTCACCGCGAGGAGATCGACCGGTGCATCTCCCACGGGCTGGAAGCCGCCCCTACGATCAATGACCGCACGTTGTCGACCTTTTCCCGCGGCGAGCTCCCCCACTTCGCCGGCGAGCGCGGGACGTTCCTGAAGGCGCCGTTCCTCGAGGACGTCCACGAGGTCTCCGACGCCGAGGTGGCCGTCTTCGGTGCGCCGCTGGACGCGGGCACCACCTATCGCCCGGGCACCCGGTTCGGGCCGATGGGCATCCGCCGCTCGACCAACCTCTTCGGCACCTACTGCTACGAGCTCGGTGTCGACCTGCGCGAACAGCTCAACATCGTCGACATCGGCGACGTGGTGACCATTCCCGCCAACATCGAGAAGTCCTTCGACCAGATCAGCCAGGCCATGGCGCACGTGGTGTCGCAGGGCGTCTTCCCGGTGGTGCTCGGTGGCGACCACTCGATCGGGTTCCCGACCGTGCGGGGCCTGGCCCCCTACCTGGACGGCAATGTGGGCATCATCCACTTCGATCGTCACGTCGACACTCAGGAAACCGACCTGGACGAGCGGATGCACACCACGCCGTGGTTTCACGCCACCAACATCAAGAACGCGCCGGCCACCAATCTGGTGCAGATCGGCATCGGTGGGTGGCAGGCGCCGCGAGCGGGCGTGCAGGTGGGCCGGCAGCGCGGCAGCACCGTCATCACGGTCGGTGACGTCGAGCGGGTGGGGATCGAGAAGGTCGCCGAGATCGCGCTCGAGACGGCGTGGAAGGACGCCAAGGCGGTGTACCTGTCCTTCGACATCGACGTGATCGACGCCGGATTCGTGCCCGGCACCGGATGGCCCGAGCCCGGCGGCCTGCTGCCGCGCGAAGCGCTCAACCTCATCCGGATGATCTCCGAGCCGGGGCTCAACGGCATCGAGGTGGTCGAGTGCTCACCCCCGTACGACTGGGCGGAGCAGACCGCGCTGATGAGCAGTCGGGTCATCCTTGACAGCCTGGCCGTGATGGTGCGCGCCGGAAAGCTCGGGAAGAAACCCGCCGCGCTGAAGCGGCATGCCTGGGGTCCATACGCCGACTAGCGGCTTGGCCGGCGGCGATGGGCGTCACCTCCCGGCCTGAGTCGAGCGTCCGGTGGGGCCGCGCGTGGTGGATCGGCACCACCATGCGCTCCCCGCCGGCCTGCTCCCGGATTAGACGTTGCTGACATGTCATATGGCAAACGGTCGCGGGCAAGGGGCGGGAACCCGATCCACAACGAGAACTCACGCCTCGACGGCGCAGGAAATGGCTCGGTCTCGGGCTTCGGAGCCGGCATCACCCGTGCGCCCCCGAGACGATGCGCTAACTCCCTTGTTCGCTAATCCTGTTGTCTAAGTGCAATTATGGCGCGTGACCAGGTTCTGCGGCCGACGGCATTCGGCCTGTGCGGATTTACGGGCGGACCGCCGCACGAGCCCGGTCGTCATCCACGCTGTAACGTCGCCCGGTAGCCCGCTCCGACGCGGCCGGTCAACTTTCAGCTAATTCCCAGCAGTTCGCCAGGACTAGTACAGCCGGGTTTGGAAAAATACAACGTACGTGCGGGAATATAAGCGTCGGTGCGTAAATATGCACATCCGTCCAGGCTCACGGACATGTGCGGCGAGCCGGCTGCCGTCAGCCGCAGCGCTCGCAGCGCAACCGGCTGGCCGGCATCCGGGACATGCCGGCGGCTGAGTTGTGCCTGATGGCGCCCGGTCCGCTCCGGGGCGGCTCAATACGGGGGTATAGAGGTGGACTTTGCGGCACTACCGCCGGAGATCAACTCCGGGCGGATGTACGCGGGCCCGGGGTCGGGCCCGCTGGTGGCGGCCGCGGCGGCCTGGGATGGGCTGGCCGCGGAGCTGAACATCGCGGCGCGGTCGTACGAGTCGGCGGTGTCCGAGCTCACCGGCGGCCCGTGGGCGGGCCCCTCGTCGGCCACGATGGCCGCCGCCGTCACCCCGTACATCGCGTGGATGAGCGCGACGGCCGCGCAGGCCGAACAGACGGCCGGCCAACTCAACTCGGCGATCGCGGCGTACGAGGCCGCCTTCGGGGCGACCGTGCCGCCACCGGTGATCGAGGTGAACCGGGCCCTGCTGGCGGCGCTGGTGGCCACCAACATCCTGGGACAGAACACCCCGGCGATCATGACCACCGAGGCGCAGTACGCCGAGATGTGGGCCCAGGACGCCGCCGCGATGTACGGCTACGCCGCCGCTTCGGCCCTGGCTACCAAGCTCACCGCGTTCGTCCCGGCGCCCCAGACCACCAACCAGGGCGGCACGGCCGCCCAAGCCGCCGCGGTCAGCCAGACCGCGGCCACGCCGGCCGCGCAGACCGGTGTGACCCAGGCGATGAGCCTGGTGCCCGGCGCGCTGCAGAACATCGGGGCCGGCGGATCGTTCGATCCGATTTCGTTCGTGGAAGACGTGCTCGGCACCACCACCGGCCAGGCACTCAACACCTTCACCACGGATTCGGGCAACTGGGCGCTGGTCATCAGTGGTCCGTTGTTCACGGCTTCGGGCATCACGCCGCTGTTGGGTGGCCTGTACGGGCTCGCCGTGCCCTCGGCCGCGGCCGTGGCCGGCGACGTGGCGCCCGACGCGGGACTCGGCGCGTTGGCGAGTTCGGTCGGTTCGGGTGCGGGCGCCGCCCCCGTCGCGGCGAGCGTGGGTGGGGCGGCGACGGTCGGCAAGCTGTCGGTGCCGCAGTCGTGGGCCGGCGCGCCGGGGATCCGGCTCGTCGACAGCGCGTCGCCGCTGGCGGCCGCCGGCCCGGGCGCTGCGCCGCAAGCCGGCGAGCCCGGCTTCTTCGGCGGTATCCCGCCCGTCGGAAGCCTGGTCAACGCGCCTCGCGGCGAACAGGTTCGGGCGCGGTCGGAGACGGGCCAGAAGGTCATCCCGACGATGCCCGGCGAACAAGCCGCCGAGGACACGTCGGCCGGCCGAAGCGCGCCGCCGCAACCGGCTCGCCGGCACGTGGCCAGCGCGCTGAGCGAGCAGGAACGCGAGGAGCTCGAGCAGCTGCGCAGGTCCATCGCCGAGGCGGCGATGGAGCGCGACGCGGCGGCTCGCCTGATCAAGGAGGCCATGCTGTGATCGACTTTGCGGCGTTGCCGCCGGAGGTCAACTCCGCGCGCATGTACGCGGGCCCGGGAGCCGCATCGCTGACCGCGGCGGCGGCCTCCTGGGAGGCCCTGGCCGCGGAGTTGAGTTCGACCGCGAGCTCGTATCGGGCCGTGGTGTCGGGTCTCACGGGCGGCCCCTGGGAGGGGCCGTCGTCGGCGGCGATGGCCGCGGCGGTCAGTCCCTATCTGTCGTGGATGAACGCGACCGCCACGCAGGCGGCGCAGACCGCCGGTCAGCTCGGGGCGGCGGCCGCCGCCTACGAGGCGGCGTTCGCGGCCACGGTGCCGCCGCTGCAGATCGAGGTGAACCGGGCGATGCTGGCGGCGCTGGTGGCCACCAACACGCTGGGGCAGAACACCGCGGCGATCGCGACCACCGAGGCGCAGTACGCGGAAATGTGGGCGCAGGACGCCGCGGCGATGTACGGCTATGCCGGGGCATCGGCGGCCGCGACCAGGCTGACGGCGTTCTCTTCGCCGCCGCCGACCACCAGCCAGTCGGGCACGACGACTCAGGGCACGGCCGCCGCCACCACCAGCGGACAGAGCACGCAGTCGGCCCTCGCGAGCGTGCCCAACGTCCTGCAGAGCCTCTCGTCGGGACCCGCTGCCGCCGCGCCCACCGGAAACCCGATCATCGACTACCTGAACGGGCCGAACCCGATCCTGGGTGTGCTGAACAGCTATCCGTTCGCGACGTTCCACACGCTCAGTGCCGGCACGGTGGGCTACCAGATCCTCTCCGAAGGTCTCAACTTCGACGCTTCCGGATCGTTGCTCACCCTCGCGCCCCCCGTGGCGGCGGGCTGGAATCCGTTGGTGAACGCGCTTTCCGCGCCGGCGCCCGCGGCCGGAGCGGCCGGGGCGGCGGGCGTGGGTGGCCTCGACGCCGGCGTCGGGTCGTCCCTGGTGAGTTCGGCCTCGGGGGCCTCGGCGGGCCTCGGCAACGCCGGGGTGTCCGCGGGGCTGGGCGAGTCGACCATGGTGGGCAACCTGTCGGTGCCGTCGTCATGGGGTACTTCCCCGGCCGTCCGGCTGGCCGCGTCCGCATCGCCACTGCCGGGTTCCGGGCCGGCCGGCGTGCCGCAGGCCGGCGCGTCCGCACCGGGCTTCTACGGCGGCATGCCCCCGATGGGTCCGGTGGCCAGCGTCGTGAACGCCCCCCGCGGCGACCAGGGCCGCTTGCGGGCCGGGGGCCGCAACAAGGTGATTCCGGCGCTGGGCGGGGACTCGGGTGTCAACGACGACCCCGCGGCCCGCTGGGCACAGCCGGCGGCCAGCGCCGCCGACGAAGGCGCGCTCAGCGAGCGGGAGGAGTTGGCCCAGCTGCGCAAGGCGATGGCCGACGTGACCCGGCAGCGCGACGTGCTCAAGCGCACCGCGGCGACCTTGATCCGGGAGGGGACCAACAAGTAGCGACTCGGCGATCGCACACCTGTACGGCAAGTCGGCCAGCGGACACCCTGCCGCTCCACCCGGTCGGAGAAGATGAGGAGAACATTTTGGACACCAACGTGAAATCCGATGCCTCGCAACCGGATACCCGGACGCAAGCGGCGGATGCCGCCTCCGGCGATCCGCACGACGATGACCTGGCGCAGCTTCAGGCGCTGGGCTTCAAGTCGGACTTCAAGCGGGACATGAGCCCGTGGGCGAACTTCTCGCTCGGCTTCACCTACCTCTCGCCGGTGGTCGGCATCTACACGCTGTTCGCATTCGCGCTGGCTGCCGCAGGCCCGCCGATGATCTGGACCCTGCTGATCGCCGGTGCCGGCCAGATGCTGGTCGCGCTCGTCTTCAGCGAGGTGGTCGCGCAGTTCCCCGTCGCCGGTGGTGTCTACCCCTGGGCTCGCCGGTTGTGGGGACGCAAGTGGGCGTGGATGACCGGGTGGGTCTACATCTTCACGCTGCTGGCGCTCCTCGCGGACGCGGCCTACGGCGCCGGCCCGTACGTGGCCGACGTGTTGGGCTTCAAATCCTCGGCGCATGCCACGGTGCTGTGCGCGCTGATCATGCTGGCCCTGGCCACCGGCATCAACTTGACCGGCACCAAGATGCTGGGCTACTTCGCCATCTTCGGTTTCAGCGCCGAACTGATCGGTGCCGTGGTGGTCGGCGTCTGGCTGTTGTGCACGCAGCGCCACCACGGGCTCGGGGTGCTGTTCCACAGCTTCGGCGCCCAGGGACAGCACAGCTTCACCTACGCTTTCCTGGCCGCCAGCCTGATCGCCCTGTACCAGTTCTTCGGTTTCGAGGCGTGCGGCGACGTCGCCGAAGAGGTCCGTAACCCCGGCCGGGCGATCCCGAAGGCGATGCGCCGCACCATCTACATCGGCGGCTCCGCAGCCACGTTCGTCTGCCTGAGCCTGATCTTGTCGGTCGGCAACTACCACGCGGTGATCAGCGGCAAGGACAGCGACCCCATCGACACCATCCTCAAGACGTCGTTCGGCGGCGTCGGCGCCAAGCTGGTGCTCTGCGTCGTGCTGATCTCCTTCGTGTCGTGCGCGCTGAGCCTGCAGGCCGCCGCCAGCCGGCTCGTCTATTCCTACGGACGCGACGACATGATCGTCGGCTCCAAGCTGTTGGCGAAGTTCGACCACAAGCGCCACGTGCCGCCCTACGCGCTGCTGATCGCGGTCATCATCCCCGGCGCGCTGATCGTCGGCTCGCTGATCTCCAGCGACGCCCTGTCGAAACTCGTCAGCTTCGGCTCTGTCGGCGTCTACATCGCATTCCAGATGGTCGTGCTCGCCGCCCTGCGTGCCCGCCTCAAGGGCTGGAAACCGGCCGGCAAGTACCGGCTGGGGCGGTGGGGCATGCTCGTCAACATCGGGGCCCTGGGCTACGGCGTGGCGGCGATCGTCAACCTCTGCTGGCCGCGGGACACCCACAAGCCCTGGTACGACGACTACATCATCCTGATTCTGTCGGCGGCCGTCATCGGTTCGGGTCTGCTGTACCTCGCGTTCACGCGGGCCCACGCCAAGAGCGACGCACCGCACGCGGACGCGATTCCGCAGCGGCAGGAGTCCGCGACCCCGGCGCCCGAGACGACGCTGCCCGCAAGCCAATAGCGGGCCGGGGCGTCAGGAAACGAAGAGCGGCCGTTCCCGGCCGGCGTGGCGCTGCGCGAGCGTGTCGAGCAGCGGGTCGGACAGGTCGGCCAGGCCGGCGGCGGCCTCGGCGGCGGTGCGCTCGCAGAGCGCCGCAAGCTCGAACGTGCACGCCGCCACGTCGGCCGGGTCCAGCGCGAGCAATCGCTGGGCGGCCGTCGCCGAGCCGGTCATCGTGGTGTAGACGATCGCCAGCGCGCTCTGCCCGGGGCTGATCCCGCTGACGGCCCCGACCCGCCCCGCCGCGACGGCGAGGTGCGGGTGGGGTCCGGCGTCGTCCCAGCCGCCGGTCGGCCAGACGCGCCGGGCCAGGCGCGCCAGTCCGCGGCCCTGACTGCGCGACGCCTGCCGGGCGGCCGGCGCCGGCGTCCGCGCGTCGGTCTCCCGGTCGGCATCTGCGAGGCTGAGTTCGCCGCGGTGGACCGCCGCCGCGATGGACGCGGTGACCAGCCCGTGACTGCGAATCCGACGGCACAGGAACGCATTCAACGTCTCCAGATCGGTCACCAGGCCGCTGGTGACGGCCTCTTCCGCGCCGCCGGAGTGCACGTGCGCCCCGGCCGGCAGGCGGGAGTCGGCCAGGGTGAGCAGGGTAGCCAGCGCGGACATGAGCCGTCAGAACAGGAAATACCGTTGTGCCATCGGCAGTTCGGCGGCCGGTTGTTCTGGCCAGATTTCGCCGTCGATGCGGACGGTGAAGGTGTCGGGGTCGACCTGGATGTCAGGCGTGGCGTCGTTGAGAGGCAGGTCGGCTTTGCCGACCGCGCGGACATCGGCGACGGGGGCCAAACGCCGTGTCACGGCCAGTGTTTCGGCCAGGCCGGCCTCGATGGCCGCCGGGGCGACGAAGTGCAGCGAGGTGGCCGCCGTGGTGGGCGGGGCGGCGCCGAACATGGGGCGCGGCAGGACCGGCTGGGGGGTGGGGATGGAGGCGTTGGCGTCGCCCATGGCCGCCCAGGCGATCATGCCGCCCTTGAGCACGGCGTGCGGGCGGACCCCGAAGAACGCCGGTTCCCACAGCACCAGGTCGGCGAGCTTGCCGACCTCGACCGAACCGATTTCGTGGTCGAGGCCGTGCGCAATGGCCGGGCAGATGGTGTATTTCGCCACATAGCGGCGCGCGCGGTGGTTGTCGGCCGACCCGTCGCCGGGCAGGGCGCCGCGGCGGCGTTTCATCACGTGCGCGGTCTGCCAGGTGCGCAGCACGACCTCCCCGACGCGGCCCATGGCCTGGGAGTCACTGCCGATCATCGAGATCGCGCCCAAGTCGTGCAGCAGGTCCTCGGCGGCGATGGTCGAGGGCCGGATCCGGCTTTCGGCGAATGCGAGGTCTTCTGGCACGTGCGGGTGGAGGTGGTGGCAGACCATCAGCATGTCCAGGTGCTCGTCGAGGGTGTTGACGGTGTGCGGGCGGGTCGGATTGGTGGAGCTGGGCAGCACGTTGGGGTGGGCGGCCACGGTGATGATGTCCGGAGCGTGACCGCCGCCGGCGCCCTCGGTGTGGTAGGTGTGGATCGAGCGGCCGGCGATGGCGGCCAGGGTGTCTTCGACAAAACCCGTCTCGTTGAGGGTGTCGGTGTGCAGCGCCACCTGCACCCCGGCGGCGTCGGCGACGCTCAGGCAGGCGTCGATGGCCGCGGGCGTGGACCCCCAGTCCTCGTGGAGCTTGAAACCCGATGCGCCGCCGCGCAATTGCTCCCACAGCCCCTCGGCATTGACGGTGTTGCCCTTGCCCAGCAGCGCGAAGTTCATCGGCCAGCCGTCGAGCGCCTCGAGCATGCGCGCCAGGTGCCAGGAGCCGGGTGTCACCGTGGTGGCCTTGCTGCCCTCGGCGGGCCCGGTGCCGCCCCCGATGATGGTGGTGATGCCGCTGCCCAGCGCCTCGGGCATGAGCTGTGGGCAGATCAGATGCACATGGCAGTCGATGCCGCCCGCGGTCACGATGCGGCCGTTGCCGCCGATGACTTCGGTGGACGGCCCGACGACCAGGTCCCGGTGCACACCCGTCATGGTGTCGGGGTTGCCGGCCTTGCCGATCCCGACGATGCGCCCGTCCCGAATGCCGATGTCGGCCTTGATTATTCCCCAGTGGTCGATGATCACCGCGCCGGTGATCACCGTGTCGGGTGCGCCCTCGGCCCGTGACGCCCGGCCCTGGCCCATCGACTCGCGCAGCACCTTGCCGCCGCCGAACACCGCCTCGTCGCCGGCCAGGCCCGGTCCCCCGCTGCGGTCCTCGGTGATCTCCACCAGCAGATCGGTGTCGGCCAACCTGATCCGGTCTCCGGTGGTGGGACCGAACAGCTGGGCATAACGCTCCCGCGACAACCCGGCCATCAGGCGTCGAGCCGCCCGGGCGGGTTCAAACTCAACCCGTGCACCTCCCGGCGCCCACCCAGGGGCACCAGCGAGACCGTCTGGGCCACACCGGGTTCGAAACGCACCGCGGTGGCCGCCGGCACGTCCAGGCGCAAACCGTGGGCGGCGTCGCGATCGAAGGACAAAGCGGAGTTGGCCTGCGGCAGGTGTACGTGGCTGCCCACCTGGACCGGGCGATCGCCGGTGTTGACCACGCGCATCTGCAACCGCGGTGCGCCGGCGTTGATCTCGATATCGCCGCTGCCGTAAAGGATTTCGCCGGGAATCATGCGATCGGGTGATGCACGGTGACCAACTTCGTGCCATCGGGAAAGGTCGCTTCGACCTGCACGTCGTCCAACATCTCCGGCACCCCCTCCATCACATCGTCGCGGCCGAGCACCGCACACCCGCTTGCCATCAGCTCGGCGACCGTGCGACCGTCCCGCGCGCCCTCGAGAATGTGGTCGGTGATGATCGCCACCGCCTCCGGATGATTGAGCCGCAGACCCCGGGCGCGACGACGACGGGCCAACTCGGCGGCGTATGACAACAGCAATCGCTCTTGCTCGTGCGGCGTCAGCAGCATGTTCTGTGATCCTGCCACGCGAGCCGCGCGCGCGAGCACGGGGCCGCGCTCAGACCCGCCCCGGTCGCTCCTCGAGGTTCTGCAGGCGCACCTGCCCGCGGGCCACCAGCCGGTTGTCGGCGTCGGTGATGGTGACCAGCCACAACTGCTGGCGCCGGCCGCGGTGAATCGGCTCGGCGACGCCGTACACCGTGCCCGACCCGATGGATCGCAGGAAGTCGGTGTTGTTGTTGACCCCCACCACGGTGCCGCCGGCGCCGCGATCGGTGAGCCACGTGTGGGCGGCGACGCTGGCCATGCTCTCCACCATCGAGCAGTAGACACCGCCGTGCACGAGACCCATCGGCTGCAGCAGTTTGGGCGTCACCTCGAGCTCGGCGCGCACCCCGTCGGGGCCGAGCTCGGTGTAGCGCAGGCCTATTTCGCTGTCGAACGGCGCGGTGAAATCCGGCGGAATGTCGGACGATCTGGACACGCAGATGTGTCTACACCATCGTCGCGCGCCGGCGACTCGTGCCGCCGCCGGCGCCCGAAAGGGTCCGCAGAAACGGGCGAGCCCCGGGCCGCTGGGCACGGGGCTCGCCGATCGAGTAGACCGGGGGTCGCTGCAGCCCTCAGGACTCGCCGCGGTCGTTGTCGCTCGACCGATTCAGCATAGGCAAGGCTGCCCTAAATTTGCAAGGACCCGGGCCGGCTTCCCCGTCGACGCGTTCGGGCACCTTCGGGCCGCCCCAACCGTTACGAGTTTCAACGACCGTCGGTAGTAAAGCGGGAGTACGCTTCGTCTGGACGTAGGAGATGATCGCTATATGGCCAAGCTGACGCGGCTGGGAGAGCTGGAACGCGCCGTCATGGATCACTTGTGGTCCTCGCCGGAGCCGCAGACCGTCCGCCAGGTTCACGAAGCCCTGTCGGCGCGGCGCGACCTCGCATACACGACCGTCATGACCGTGCTCCAACGGCTGGCGAAGAAGAATCTGGTCTCTCAGATCCGGGACGACCGGGCGCACCGGTACGCGCCCGTGCATGGGCGCGACGAACTGGTCGCCGGGCTCATGGTGGATGCCCTGGCCCAGGCCGAGGACACCGGGAGCCGACACGCCGCGCTCGTGCACTTCGTCGAGCGCGTCGGCGCCGACGAGGCGGAGGCGCTGCGCCGCGCGCTCGCCGAACTGGAGTCCAACCAACGTAACTCGCCGTAACTCGCCGTAACTCGCCGCCTGCTGGCGCTCAGCCGCAGGACTAAGGGAGACTGGCAGTGTGTCCGCGCTGGCTTTCACCATCCTCGCGGTGCTGCTCGCCGGTCCGGCGCCGGCTCTCCTGGCACGCGCCTCCTGGCCCCTGCGCGCGCCGCGGGCCGCGATGGTGCTGTGGCAGGCGATCGCGCTGGCCGCGGCGCTGTCGGCGTTCAGCGCGGGCATCGCCATCGCCACCCGGGTGCTGATGCCCGGCCCGGACGGCCGGCCCACGACCAGCATCCTCGGCGCCGCCGGGCGGCTCGGCTGGCCGCTGTGGGCGCTCTACCTCGCCGTCTTCGGGCTGACCGTCGTCGTCGGCGCGCGGCTGATCACGGCCGTGATGCGGGTGGCGATCGCCAATCGGCGCCGGCGCGCCCACCACCGCATGGTGGTCGACCTGGTTGACGTGGGCCCCGACGCGGCCCTCGCCCAGCCGTGCGCGCGGACGCGTGACCTGCGCGTTCTGCACGTCGCGCAGCCACTCGCCTACTGCCTGCCCGGTGTGCGCAGCCGCGTGGTGGTCAGCGACGGGGCCCTGACCGCACTGAACGGCGAGGAAGTCACCGCCATCCTCAGCCACGAGCGGGCCCACCTGCGCGCCCGCCACGACCTGGTGCTCGAGGCCTTCACCGCCGTGCACGCCGCCTTCCCGCGGCTGGTGCGCAGCGCCAACGCACTGCGCGCCGTGCAGCTGCTCGTCGAGCTGCTGGCCGACGACGCCGCGGTGCGCGCGGCCGGCCGCGCCCCCTTGGCCCGTGCGCTGGTGACCTGTGCCGGCGGGCACGCGCCCTCGGGTGCGCTCGCCGCGGGCGGGACCAGCACCGTGCTACGGGTCCGGCGGCTGTCCGGAGCCGGCAACAGCGTGAGGGTCTCGGCGCTGGCCTACCTGACCGCGGCGACCATCCTGGTAGTGCCCACGATCGCGCTGGCCATCCCGTGGCTCACCGAGCTGCAACGGCTGTTCGGCGTCTAGGACGGCGCAGGGCGCGACGCCCGGTGCGGGCAGGCCCATCACCTCGGGCGCAGACGAGTCCGTTGTGCCACAGTGTCCTCGAAGGCTTGTCGTCAATCGAAGGTTTGTAGTCAATCGAAGGTTTGTCGTCAATCGAAGGTTTGTCGTCAATCGAAGGCTTGTCGGATCCAACTGAGAGGCTCCTGAAGAGATGCCAGAGAAGAGTTCGGCGGAATCCACGACGGGCACCGCGCAGATCGGTGTCACCGGCCTGGCCGTGATGGGTTCGAACATCGCCCGCAACTTCGCCCACCACGGCTACACGGTCGCCCTGCACAACCGGTCCGTCGCCAAGACCGACGCGCTGCTCGAGGCGCACGGCGGCGAGGGCAAATTCGTGCGGTCGGAGACCATCGCAGAATTTCTGGACGCGCTGGAAAAGCCGCGGCGGGTGCTCATCATGGTCAAGGCCGGCGACCCCACCGACGCGGTGATCAACGAGCTGGCCGACACCATGGAAGAAGGCGACATCATCATCGACGGCGGCAACGCGCTCTACACCGACACCATCCGCCGCGAGAAGGCGATGCGCGAGCGCGGCCTGCACTTCGTCGGCGCCGGAATCTCCGGAGGTGAGGAGGGCGCGCTCAACGGCCCGTCGATCATGCCGGGCGGCCCGGCCGAGTCGTACAAATCGCTGGGACCGCTGCTCGAGGAGATCTCCGCGCACGTCGACGGCGTTCCGTGCTGCACGCACATCGGGCCCGACGGCGCCGGCCACTTCGTCAAGATGGTGCACAACGGCATCGAGTACTCCGACATGCAGTTGATCGGTGAGGCCTACCAGCTGCTGCGCGACGGCCTGGGCAAGACCGCCGGCGAGATCGCCGACGTCTTCGACGAGTGGAACAAAGGCGACCTGGACAGCTTCCTGGTCGAGATCACCGCACAGGTGCTGCGCCAGACGGACGCGAAGACGGGCAAGCCGCTGGTCGACGTCATCCTCGACGAGGCCGAACAGAAGGGCACCGGCCGTTGGACGGTGAAGTCCGCGCTGGACCTCGGCGTGCCGGTCACGGGCATCGCGGAGGCGGTGTTCGCGCGGGCGTTGTCGGGTTCGGTGACCCAGCGCAAGGCCACCACCGGGCTGGCCTCGGGTGAGCTGGGCGCCCGGCCCGGCGACGCGCAGCAGTTCACCGAGGACGTCCGCCAGGCCCTGTATGCGTCGAAGATCATCGCCTATGCGCAGGGCTTCAACCAGATCCAGGCCGGCAGCGCCGAGTACGACTGGGGCATCACCCCCGGTGACCTGGCCACCATCTGGCGCGGCGGCTGCATCATCCGCGCGAAGTTCCTCAACCGCATCAAAGAGGCCTTCGACGACGACCCCGACCTGCCGACGTTGATCGTGGCGCCGTATTTCCGCAGCGCGATCGAGGCCGCGATTGACAGCTGGCGCCGCGTGGTGGTGACCGCCACACAGCTGGGTATCCCCATTCCGGGTTTCTCCTCGTCGCTGTCCTACTACGACGCGCTGCGCACCGAGCGGCTGCCCGCCGCGCTGACCCAGGGCCTGCGGGACTTCTTCGGCGCGCACACGTACGGGCGCATTGACGACGACCCGGAGAAGCGCTTCCACACGCTGTGGAGTGCAGACCGCACCGAAGTGCCCGCCTAGCCGGGCGAACTCGAGGGGGCAGATCGACCGCGATGAGGTTTCTGGACGGGCACCGGCCCGGTTACGACCTGACCTACAACGACGTGTTCATCATGCCGAACCGGTCCGATATCGCCTCGCGGTTCGACGTCGACCTGTCCACCGGCGACGGCTCGGGCACCACCATCCCGATCGTCGTCGCCAACATGACCGCCGTCGCCGGCCGGCGGATGGCCGAGACGGTGGCGCGGCGCGGCGGGCTGGTCATCTTGCCGCAGGACCTGCCGATCACCGCGGTGCAGCGAACGGTGGATTTCGTCAAGAGCCGCGACCTGGTGCTCGACACCCCCGTCACTCTGGAGCCCGACGACGCGGTGTCCGACGCCATGGCCCTGATTCACAAGCGCGCCCACGGGGTGGCGGTCGTGGTCTTCGAGGGCCGCCCGATCGGGCTGGTGAGCGAGTCGTCCTGCGTGGGTGTGGACCGCTTCACCCGGGTGCGCGACGTCGCGATGACCGACTTCGTCACCGCTCCGGTGGGAGCCGAACCGCGCAAGATCTTCGACCTGCTCGAGCACGCGCCGATCGGGGTCGCGGTGGTGACCAACGTCGACGGCACGCTCGCCGGGGTGCTGACCCGCACCGGGGCGATCCGCGCGGGCCTGTACACGCCGGCCACCGACACCCACGGGCGGCTGCGGATCGGCGCGGCCGTCGGGATCAACGGCGATGTGGGCGGCAAGGCCCGCTCGCTGGTCGAGGCCGGGGTGGACATGCTGGTCATCGACACCGCGCACGGCCACCAGTCCAAGACCCTGGACGCGATCCGGGCGGTGTCTTCCCTGGACCTGGGTGTGCCGCTGGCCGCGGGCAACGTGGTCTCGGCCGACGGCACCCGTGACCTGCTCGGCGCCGGTGCCTCGATTGCGAAGGTCGGGGTGGGGCCGGGCGCGATGTGCACCACCCGGATGATGACCGGCGTGGGCCGCCCACAGCTTTCCGCGGTGCTCGAATGCGCTTCTGCCGCAAAGGAACTCGGTGGACGCGTATGGGCCGACGGCGGTATCCGGCATCCGCGGGACGTGGCGCTGGCGCTGGCCGCCGGGGCGTCGAACGTGATGATCGGGTCGTGGTTCGCGGGCACCTACGAGTCGCCGGGCGACCTGATGCGCGACCGCGACGACCAGCCCTTCAAGGAGAGCTACGGCATGGCGTCCAAGCGTGCGGTGGTCGCCCGGACCGGGTCCGAGACCGCGTTCGACCGCGCCCGTAAGGCGCTGTTCGAGGAGGGCATCTCGACGTCGCGGATGGGGCTGGACCCCGATCGCGGCGGGGTCGAGGACCTGATCGACCACATCACCTCGGGTGTGCGGAGCACCTGCACCTACGTGGGCGCGGCGAACCTCGCGCAGCTGCACGAGCGCGCCGTCCTCGGCGTGCAGTCCACCGCGGGCTTCGCCGAGGGCCACCCGTTGCCCTCGGGCTGGTGACGACGGATGTGGGCACCACTGGCTAGCATGTGAATTCACGTGATTTGCGCCCGCGGCAAACGCCGCGTGGCACCGAGCGAAAGGCATGACGTGCCGCAGGCACGCGTCGAGGTCCCGCCGGCGTGAACATGACCGGCAACGTGATCAGCGTGGTGGCGATCGCACTGCTGATCTTCGGCAACGCGGTCTTCGTCGCCGCCGAGTTCTCGCTCACCGCGCTGGACCGCAGCACCGTTGACGCCAATGCCCGCGGCGGCGCCCGCCGCGACCGCTTCATCCAGCGCGCGCATCATCGGCTGTCGTTCCAGCTTTCGGGCGCCCAGCTGGGGATCTCGATCACGACGCTGGCCACCGGTTACCTCACCGAGCCGATGGTCGCCGACCTCCCGCACCCGTGGCTGGATGCGCTGGGCGTGCCCGACCACGTCGGCGACGGCATCATGGCCTTCCTGGTCCTGGCGGTGGTGACGTCGGTGTCGATGGTGTTCGGCGAGCTGGTGCCCAAGTACCTCGCCGTGGCGCGCCCGCTGTCCACCGCGCGGGCCGTCGCGGGCTTCCAGCTGCTGTTCTCGCTGCTGCTCACCCCGGCGATCCGCATGACCAACGGCGCGGCCAACTGGACGGTCCGCAAGCTGGGCATCGAGCCCGCCGAGGAACTGCGGTCGGCCCGGTCGCCGCAGGAGCTGCTGTCGCTGGTGCGATCCTCGGCGCGCAGCGGCGCCCTGGATCCCGCGACCGCCGCCCTGGTGCGCCGCTCGTTGCAGTTCGGCACCCTGACCGCCGAGGAGCTGATGACGCCCCGGTCCAAGATCGTGGCCTTGCAGCCCGACGACACGGTGGCCGACCTGGTGGTGGCGGCGGCCGAGTCCGGCTTCTCCCGGTTTCCAGTGGTCGCGGGCGATCTCGACGAGACCGTCGGCATCGTGCACGTCAAGCAGGTCTTCGCCGTCCCCCCCGGCGAGCGCTCGCGCACGCTGCTGGCCACCATCGCGCAACCCGTTGCGGCGGTGCCTTCCACGCTGGACGGCGACGCGGTGATGGCCGAGATCCGCGCCAACAGCCTGCAGACGGCGATGGTCGTCGATGAATACGGCGGAACCGCGGGCATGGTGACCGTCGAGGACCTGATCGAGGAGATCGTCGGCGACGTCCGCGACGAACACGACGACGCGACGCCGGATGTGGTGGCGGCCGGCAGCGGCTGGTGGGTGTCGGGTCTGCTGCGCATCGACGAGGTCGCCGCCTCCACCGGGTTCCGCGCGCCCGAGGGCCCCTACGAAACCATCGGTGGTCTGGTGCTGCGGGAACTCGGCCACATGCCGCGGGTCGGTGAAACGGTGGAGCTGCCCGCCCTGGACGGGGACGGCCTGCCGGACGACACGAAGCACTGGCAGGCCAGGGTCATCCGGATGGACGGCCGCCGGATCGACCTGCTCGAACTGACCGAGCTGGGGCGCCACGACGAGACACCCGCGGAGCGGGGCCACTGATGAACTCCACCCTGGGCGTGCTGCTGGCGCTGCTGCTGATCGGGGCTAACGCGTTCTTCGTCGGCGCCGAGTTCTCGCTCATCTCGGCGCGGCGCGACCGCCTGGAAGCCCTTGCGGAACAGGGCAAGACGAGGGCCGTCACCGTGATCCGCGCCGGCGAGCAGCTGTCGTCGATGCTGGCCGGCGCCCAGCTCGGCGTCACCGTCGCCTCCCTGCTGCTGGGACGGATCGGCGAGGCGGCGGTGGCCGACCTGCTGCGGACGGCCCTCGGGTTCACCGGCGCCAACCCGGCGCTGGTGCATACGTTGTCGCTGGCCATCGCGCTGGCCATCGTCGTCACGCTGCACGTGCTGCTGGGCGAGATGGTGCCCAAGAACATCGCGCTGGCCGGCCCCGAGCGCACGGCCATGCTGCTGGTACCGCCTTACCTGGCGTACGTGCGGGCGGCCCGACCGGTCATCGTGTTCTACAACAAGTGCGCCAACGCGATCCTTCGCGCGGTCGGCGTCGAACCCAAAAACGAGCTCGACATCACGGTCTCGCCGGTCCAGCTCAGCCAGTTGATCGCCGAATCCGGCTCCGAGGGGCTGCTCGATCCCGAGGAACACAGCAGGCTGACCCGGGCGCTGCAGATCGGAAACCGGGTGGTCGCCGACGTCGCGCGGCCGCTGGCCGACGTCCATGCGGTGCCGGTGGCCGAGGCCGGTTCGGGGCCCACCGTCGGGGCGGTCGAACAGGCGCTGGCCGAGACGGGGTACTCGCGGTTCCCGGTGGCCGATTCCCATGGCGACTTCATCGGCTACCTGCACATCAAGGACGTGCTGACCCTCGGCGGTGACCCGCAGACGGTGATCGGGCTCGGCCTGGTGAGGCCGCTGCCGCGGGTCGCCGCGTCGCTGCCCCTGGCCGACGCCCTGTCGCGGATGCGGCGGACGAACAGCCACCTGGCACTGGTGACCGACGCCGGCGGCAGCGTGGTCGCGATGGTGGCAATGGAGGACTTGGTCGAAGACCTGGTCGGCACGATGCGCGAGGCTTAAAGCCACTAGGGCCACTAGGGCCACCGGGGCCACCGGGGCCACTGGCCGCCCGGGCCGGTCGGGCCGGTCGGTCCCAGCCCGTATGATCTCCAACGGCTACCAGTCAAGACAGGCGCTGGGCGGGCAGTGGATGCCGGGCCGCGGTACCCGCGCGACGCCGGTTCGCTCCGGACTCGTCGCGGTGCCGCATCGCTTGACCTGCTGTTGCGGGTCGGCCGGTTCACGTCCGCCAGCCTGCTGATCGGTAGGCTGACGATGACGCATGTCGAGGGCCAGTGAGTTGCCAACACCAGGCTCAAATGGAGGAGAACGATGACTGATCGCGTGTCGGCGGGCAACTTGCGCGTCGCCCGAGTGCTCTACGACTTCGTGAACAACGAGGCCCTGCCCGGCACCGACATCGACCCGGACAGCTTCTGGGCGGGCGTGGACAAGGTGGTCACCGACCTCACCCCGAAAAACCAGGATCTGCTGAACCGTCGCGACGAGCTGCAGGCACAGATCGACAAGTGGCACCGCAGCCGGGTGATCGCGCCGCTCGACATCGACGAGTACCGCCAGTTCCTCATCGACATCGGCTACCTGCTGCCCGAACCCGACGACTTCACGATCACGACCTCCGGCGTCGACGACGAGATCACCACCACCGCGGGTCCGCAGCTGGTGGTGCCGGTGCTCAACGCGCGATTCGCGCTGAATGCCGCCAACGCCCGCTGGGGTTCGCTCTACGACGCCCTGTACGGCACCGACGTCATCCCCGAGGACGACGGCGCCGAGAAGGGGTCGAGTTACAACAAGGTCCGCGGCGACAAGGTGATCGCCTACGCCCGCGAGTTCCTCGACCGGGCGGTTCCGCTGGAGTCCGGGTCGTGGGCCGCCGCGACGGGGCTGTCCGTGCAGGACGGCCACCTGAACATCGCGACCAGCGACGGATCGGTCGGCCTGGCCGACCCGGAGAAGTTCCTCGGCTACACCGGTGAGCTGGGCTCCCCCGACTGGTCGGTCCTGCTGGTCAACCACGGCCTGCACATCGAGATCCTCATCGACCCGGAGTCGCCGGTCGGCAAGACCGACGCCGCGGGCATCAAGGACGTGGTGCTCGAGTCGGCGATCACCACGATCATGGACTTCGAGGACTCGGTGGCCGCCGTGGACGCCGACGACAAGGTGCTCGGCTACCGCAACTGGCTGGGGCTCAACAAAGGCGACCTGTCCGAGGAGGTCGCCAAGGACGGCAAGACGTTCACCCGCGTGCTCAACCAGGACCGCACCTACCAGACGCCCGACGGCGGCCAGCTCACGCTGCCCGGGCGCAGCCTGATGTTCGTCCGCAACGTCGGGCACCTGATGACCAACGACGCCATCGTGTCCGTCGGCGACGGCGACGAGGAAAAAGAGGTGTTCGAGGGCATCATGGACGCCCTGTTCACCGGGCTGACCGCGATCCACGGGCTCAGGACCGGGGAGGCGAACGGACCGCTGGCCAACAGCCGTACCGGGTCCATCTACATCGTCAAACCCAAGATGCACGGACCCGACGAGGTCGCGTACACCTGCGAGCTGTTCAGCCGCGTCGAGGACGTCCTCGGCCTGCCGCAGGGCACGCTGAAGGTCGGCATCATGGACGAGGAGCGGCGCACCACCGTCAACCTCAAGGCATGCATCAAGGCCGCCGCCGACCGGGTCGTGTTCATCAACACCGGCTTCCTGGACCGCACCGGCGACGAGATCCACACCTCGATGGAGGCCGGCCCGATGATCCGCAAGGGTGCGATGAAGGGCACCACCTGGATCAAGGCCTATGAGGACGCCAACGTCGACACCGGTCTCGCGGCCGGCTTCAAGGGCAAGGCGCAGATCGGCAAGGGCATGTGGGCCATGACCGAGCTGATGGCCGACATGGTCGAGCAGAAGATCAGCCAGCCCAAGGCCGGCGCCACCACCGCGTGGGTGCCGTCGCCGACGGCGGCCACCCTGCACGCGATGCACTACCACTACGTCGACGTGGCGGCCGTGCAGGAGGAGTTGGCGGGCAAGAAGCGCACCACGATCGACGAATTGCTGACCATCCCCCTGGCCAAGGAACTGGCCTGGGCCCCCGAGGAGATCCGCGAGGAGGTCGACAACAACTGCCAGTCGATCCTCGGTTACGTGGTGCGCTGGGTCGCTCAGGGCGTCGGCTGCTCGAAGGTGCCCGACATCCACGACGTGGCACTCATGGAGGACCGCGCCACGCTGCGGATTTCCAGCCAGCTGCTGGCCAACTGGCTGCGCCACGGCGTCATCACCGAGGAGGACGTGCGCGCCAGCCTCGAGCGCATGGCACCGCTGGTGGACGAGCAGAACGCCAAGGACGCCGCGTACCTGCCGATGGCGCCGAACTTCGACGACAGCCTGGCCTTCCTGGCCGCCCAGGACCTCATCCTGACCGGCACGCAGCAACCCAACGGCTACACCGAGCCGATCCTGCACCGCCGTCGCCGCGAAGCCAAGGCACGCGAAGCGCAATCGAATTGAGACGGCGCCCGATCGGCGTGTTCGCGCCGGTACCGGGCTTGATGGGTAGAATCGGCGCCGGGTTTGTGACGGGTCGAGGGAAAGGCGACGGGCACCGGTATGGGTAGGCACAGCATGCCCGACCCCGAGGATTCCGTCGAGGAACTCCCCGATCACGGCGCCGAGAGCGAGGCCGACGACGAGGCCATCGATGAGGCGGACGACGCGGCCGCGGGCCAGCACGCCGTCCCCGCCCGGGATGGCGCCGGCGACGCCGAAGACCCCCCCGAAGACCTTCAGGTCCAGCCGTCGTCGGACGATCCGCCGGGCGATGAGTCCGGCGCCGAGTACCACCCCGAAGACGATCTGTACTGGGGCGACGCGGGCATCCCGGCCGCGGGCTCCCTCGCGGGCGCCGCGGCCGACGACTACCCCGAGTTCCCGTCGCGGGTGGCGGCCCCGGAGCCGCCGGAGTCCCCCACCTCCCCGTTTCGCCGGGGCCATCGGGGCCTCGGCGACTGGCGGGGCGGTCATCGCAGCCAGAGCGGGCGCCGCGGGGTCAGCATCGGCGTGATCGTGGCCCTGGTCGCCGTGGTCGTGGTGGTGGGGACCGTCATCGTGTGGAGCTTCATCGGCGACGCGTTGTCCAACCGCTCGCACCGCGCGGCCGTGCGATGCGTCGGGGGCAAGGAGGGCGTGGCCGTGGTCGCCGACCCGTCCATCGCCGAACCCCTGCAGCAGTTGGCCGACAGCTTCAACTCGTCGGCCGGACCGGTGGGTGACCACTGCATGGTCGTCGGGGTCAAACCGGCCGGCTCCGACGCCGTCCTCAACGGCTTCATCGGCAAGTGGCCCGCGGAGCTGGGCGGCCAGCCGGCGTTGTGGATACCGGGCAGCTCGGTGTCCGCCGCGCGGCTGGTGGGGGCCGCCGGCCAGAAGACCATCACCGACAGCCGCTCACTGGTGACCTCGCCGGTGGTGCTGGCCACCCGCCCCGAACTGGCGACCGCCCTGGGCACCCAGAACTGGGCGGCGCTGCCCGGCCTGCAGACCAACCCGAATTCCCTGGCCGCCCTGAACCTGCCGGGGTGGGGATCGCTGCGGCTCTCGCTGCCGATGAATGGCAACGGCGACGCGTCGTTCTTGGCCGGCGAGGCGGTGGCCGCCGGGTCGGCGCCCGCGAACGCGCCGGCGACGCAGGGAAGCGGCGCGGTGCGCGCCTTGCAGAGCGCCCAGCCCAAGCTGTCCGACAATTCGCTGACCACGGCGATGGACGCGCTGGTCAAGTCCGGGGACGCCGCGACGGCGCCGGTGCACGCAGTGGTCACCACCGAGCAGCAGCTGTTCCAGCGCGGCCAATCGCTGTCGAACGCCAAGGCCACGCTGGGCTCCTGGCTGCCTCCCGGCCCGGTGCCCGTCGCCGACTACCCGACCGTGTTGCTCAGCGGCTCGTGGCTGACCCAGGAGCAGACCGCCGCGGCCAGCGAGTTCGCCCGCTTCCTGCACAAACCGGAGCAACTCGACAAGCTCGCCAAGGCCGGCTTCCGGGTCAGCGGCGTGAAACCGCCCGACAGCCCCGTCACCAGCTTCCCCGCGGTGTCCTCGACCCTCTCGGTGGGTGACGACTCGATGCGCGCCACGCTGGCCGAGGCGATGGCATCACCGTCGAGCGGCGTGGCCGCGACCATCATGCTCGACCAGTCGATGCCCGGCGACGAGGGCGGGAAGACGCGCCTCGCCAACGTGATCGCGGCCCTCGAGGACCGGCTCAAGGCCCTTCCCCCGACCTCGGCGATCGGCCTGTGGACCTTCGACGGTCACGAGGGGCGTTCGGAGGTGAGCACCGGGCCGCTGTCCGACCCCGTCAACGGCCAACCGCGCGCATCGGCGTTGACGGCGGCGCTGGACAAGCAGTACTCGTCGGCCGGTGGTGCCGTCTCGTTCACCACCCTGCGCATGATCTATCAGGAAATCCAAACCAATTACCATGCCGGACAGACAAATTCGATACTCGTGATTACCGCAGGGCCGCACACCGACCAGTCCCTCGACGGCGCGGGGTTGCAGGACTTCATTCGCAAGAGCGCCGACCCGGCCAAGCCGATCGCGGTGAACGTCATCGACTTCGGCTCCGACCCGGACCGCGCGACGTGGGAGGCGGTGGCTCAGCTCAGTGGCGGCGGCTATCAGAACCTGCCCACGTCGGCCTCCCCGGAGCTGGCCGCCGCGGTCAACACCTACCTGAGCTGAGCCCGCGACCGCAGGGCGCGGGCGACGAACAAGTGGCCGCGAAACGAAGGATCGGCCGCGGCTGCGGGCTCGGCGCGGCCTCCTCACCTGCGGTTTCGACCGAATCTCGGCATCGGCGTCACGTGGCCATGTCAGCTCGTGCCCATCCGAGGGCGCTAAGCTCAGCGTGAGGTTGAGTCGACAGCCGGTGCCGTCACAGGGCGCGGGCAGGAATGTGCAGGCCGGGCAAGCCGTGTTGGCGGGCGTCGCGACGCGATCGCGTGCCTACCATGGATTCACCTGAAACTGGCCGCACGCGGCCATCTGCCGAGGCCCGAATTCCTGTTGAAGCGCGCTGTTGGTGAGTTAGGAAAGGAAAATCGCCCGCCCGATGCCAGAATTTGTTACAGGAAAAGCACTTCCCGACGTCGTCGTCACCGGCGTGGCGATGACCACGGCGCTCTCGCCGGACACCGAGACCACGTGGAAATTGCTGCTCGACCGCCAGAGCGGCATCCGCGAGCTCGACGACCCCTTCGTCGAGGAGTTCGACCTCCCGGTCCGCATCGGCGGGCACCTGCTCGAGGAGTTCGACAGCCAGCTGACCCGCGCCGAGATCCGCCGGACCAGCTACCTGCAACGCATGTCGACGGTCGTGGGCCGGCGGGCGTGGGACAACGCCGGCTCGCCGACAGTGGACCCCAACCGGTTGCTGGTGTCCGTCGGCACCGGGTTCGGCTCGGGCGAGGAACTGGTCTTCACCCTCGACGACATGCGCGCGCACCGCAGCATAAGGGCCGTGTCGCCGCTCGTCGTGCAGAAGTACGGGCCGAACGGTGCGGCGTCGGCGGTCGGGCTGGACCGGCGCGCCCGGGCCGGCGTGCTGACGCCGGTGTCGGCGTGCGCGTCGGGTTCGGAGGCCATCGCCCGCGCGTGGCAGGGCATCGTGTTCGGCGACGCCGACATCGCCATCTGCGGCGGTGTCGAGACCAGGATCGAGGCGGTGCCCATTGCCGCCTTCGCCAAGATGCGCATCGTCATGTCGACCAACAACGCCGATCCGCCGGGCGCCTGCCGCCCCTTCGACAAGGACCGCGACGGCTTCGTCTTCGGCGAGGCCGGTGCGCTGATGGTCATCGAGACCGAGGAGCACGCGAAGGCCCGGGGCGCCAACATCCTGGCCCGCCTGATGGGCGCGAGCGTCACCTCCGACGGCATGTACATGGTCGCGCCGGACCCCAACGGGGAGCGCGCCGGCTACGCGATGACCCGGGCCATCCAGCTTGCGGGCCTCACGCCCGGCGACATCGATCACGTCAACGCCCATGCCACCGGAACGCAGGTGGGCGACCTGGCCGAATCCAAGGCCATCAACAACGCTCTGGGGAGCAACACGCCGGCGGTGTACGCGCCCAAGTCGGCCCTCGGCCACTCCGTCGGCGCGGTGGGCGCCCTGGAGGCGATCCTGACGGTGCTGGCGCTGCGGGACCAGGTGATCCCGCCGACGTTGAACCTGCGCAACCTCGACCCGGAGATCGATCTGGACGTGGTGAGCGGCGATCCCCGGCCCGGCGTTTACGACTATGCGATCAACAACTCGTTCGGATTCGGCGGCCACAACGTGGCGACCGTCTTCGGCCGGTACTGATACCACCGGGGCGGCCATCGCCCGGGTGCCGCGAGCGTAGGCGCACTGCAGCCGCGAGTCAGGCGCGAGTCAGGCGAAGGCCTCCACCGGCGGGCACGCGCACATCAGGTTGCGGTCGCCGTAGGCGCCGTCGATGCGACGCACCGGCGGCCACACCTTGGGCCGGAAGCCCTTGCCGAGCGGATAGGCGGCCTGCTCGCGCGTGTACGGGTGATCCCACTCGGCCACCAGCAGGCACTCCGCGGTGTGGGGTGCGCCCCGCAGCGGGTTGTCGTCCACCGGCCACTCCCCCGAGCCGACGCGGTCGATCTCGCCGCGGATGGCGATCATGGCGTCGCAGAAGGCGTCGACCTCGGTCAGGCTCTCGCTCTCGGTGGGCTCCACCATCAGCGTGCCGGCTACCGGGAAGCTCATCGTCGGCGCGTGAAAGCCGTAGTCCGCCAACCGTTTCGCGACGTCGTCGACGGTCACGCCGGTGGACTTGGTGATGCCGCGCAGGTCCAGGATGCACTCGTGGGCGACCATGCCGTTCTCACCGGTGTACAGCACCGGGAAGTACTCGTCGAGGCGGCGGGCGACGTAGTTGGCCAGCGCGATCGCGGTCAGCGACGCCGCCCGCAGCCCGTCGGCGCCCATCATCCGGATGTACGCCCAGCTGATCGGCAGGATCGACGCCGACCCGTAGGGCGCCGACGCCACCGGGTGGCCCTGCGGCAACTCGGGCGCGTAGGGGTGGCCAGGCAGGAAAGGCGCCAGGTGCGAACGCGCCGCCACGGGCCCGACGCCCGGCCCCCCGCCCCCGTGCGGGATGCAGAACGTCTTGTGCAGGTTGAGGTGGCTGACGTCGCCGCCGAACTTGCCGGGCCGCGCCAGGCCGACCAGCGCGTTGAGGTTCGCGCCGTCGATGTAGACCTGCCCGCCGGCGTCGTGCACGGCCGCGCAGATCTCGGCGACGTCGTGCTCGTAGACGCCGTGCGTGGACGGATACGTGATCATCAGGGCCGCCAGCCGGTCGCCGTGCTGGGCGACCTTGGCCCGCAGGTCGTCGAGGTCGACGTCGCCCGCCTGACCACCCTTGTCACGGCAGGCCACCACGACCACCCGCAGGCCGGCCAGCGCCGCCGACGCGGCATTGGTGCCGTGCGCGCTGGACGGGATCAGGCAGATGTCGCGGTGCGGTTCGCCCCGGCTGACGTGATAGTCGTGGATGGCCAGCAGGCCCGCGTACTCCCCCTGTGAGCCGGCGTTGGGCTGCAGTGACACCGCGTCGTACCCGGTGATCTGCACCAGCCAGTCCTCCAGATCGCCGATGAGCCGGCGCAGCCCCGCGGTGTCGGACGCCGGCGCGAAGGGATGCTGACGTGCGAATTCCGGCCAGGTGATGGCCTCCATCTCGGCGGCGGCGTTGAGCTTCATCGTGCACGAGCCCAGCGGGATCATGCTGCGGTCCAACGCGACGTCCTTGTCCGCCAGCGTCCGCAGGTAGCGCATCATCGCCGTCTCGGTGCGGTACTGCGTGAAGGCGGGGTGGGTCAGGAACTCCGACGTGCGGTTGACGATTCCCGCGCAGGTCGGGCCGGCGGGCGGCACCCCGAACGCCCGCAGCACCGCGGCGACGTGTGCATCGGTGGTGACCTCATCGCAGGCCACCGAGACGTGGTCGGCGTCGACGCGCCACAGGTTGATGCCCTCGGCTTTGGCTGCGGCCAGCACCTCGTCGGCGCGTCCCGGTACCCGCGCCAACACGGTGTCGAAGTACTTGTCATGCACCACGGCATCGCCCAGCGCAGCGGCGATCGTCTCGGCATGACCGTGCACGCGCCGCGCGATCGCGGTCAATCCCTCGGCGCCGTGGTAGCTGGCGTACATCGCGGCCATCACCGCCAGCAGCACCTGCGCGGTGCAGATGTTGCTGGTGGCCTTGTCGCGGCGGATGTGCTGCTCGCGCGTCTGCAGCGCCAGGCGATACGCCGGGGCGCCGTCGCTGTCGACGGACACGCCCACCAGCCGGCCCGGCAGCTGCCGCGCGTGCTGCGCGTGCACCGCCAGGTAGCCCGCGTGGGGGCCGCCGAATCCCATTGGCACACCCAATCTTTGGGTGGTGCCGAAGGCCGCGTCGGCCCCGATCTCACCGGGCGGTGTGATCAGCGTGCACGCCAGCAGGTCGGCGCCGACGGCCACGAGCGCGCCCCGGTCATGGGCTTGACGGACCAGAGCCGACCAATCGGTGACCCGGCCGCTGGCACCCGGCAGCTGCGCGATGACCCCGAAGAACTCGCCGTCGGGCAGGCCCTGCGACAGGTCGGCGGTGACGACTTCGATGCCCAGCGGCCGCGCCCGGGTGGCCAGGACGGCGGCGGTCTGGGCGAACAGGTGGGAGTCGACGGCCAGCCGGTCGGACTTGCTTCGCGACGCGCGATGCATCAACGTCATGGCCTCGGCGGCCGCGGTGCCCTCGTCGAGCATCGACGCGTTGGCGATCTCGAGACCGGTGAGGTCGGCGACCATGGTCTGGAAGTTCAGCAGCGCCTCCAGCCGCCCCTGGCTGATCTCGGGCTGATACGGGGTGTAGGCGGTGTACCAGGCGGGGTTCTCCAGGATGTTGCGCAGCAAAACCGGCGGTGTGTACGTGTCGTAGTAGCCCTGCCCGATCATCGACACGGCCGTGGTGTTCGCCTCGGCGAGCGCACGCAGCTCGGCCAGCGCCTGCGCCTCGGTGGCCGCGGGCGGCAACCGGTCGAGGCCCGGCGCGACACCGTCGCCGGAGGGTTCGTCGAAGATGCCCGCGGGCACCGCCTTGGCCGCCAGCTCGTCGAGCGAGTCGACGCCGATGACGGCGAGCATGGCCGAAACGGCCTGCTCGTCCGGGCCGATGTGGCGGGCTGCGAAGGTTGCGTGGTCGGGCACGGCGAGAAGCTCCTCAGGTAGACGGCACGAGGCAGAGGCCTAGCGGCCCTCTCCCTCTGTCTTCACCCGTCGGCCGGGCGCCTGAGAGATTCGGCGCCGGGTGTCCGAACGCCTTTCCCCATCGGCGGGTACCGGCCGTCACAGCCGCTACCGCTTTCCAGAGGCATCGTTGACTCGTGCGGTCCGGGTGCCTGAGAGGTTGACGGAGAGGTGTTGCTCCTTCGGCGTCCGTGACTGGCGGTCACAGAACTCTCCCGCACGAATGCGATGCGCAGTCCAGCTTACCCACCCACCGCGCCCGGCACCCACCGCGAGCGTGCGTGTTCGCGCGCCCACGCGGCGGGTGGGATGCCCGGCTGCGCGGGCTCGCGGCAAGGGCTGTGGGCCCGAGGGCGTCAGCCGATCTTGCGGTCGCGGTGCTTGCGCCGGGATGCCAGCTCGTCCTCGGGAGCGGCGATGGACTCGCCGCCGTCGGCGCGCTCACCCGGGAAGTCGGCGATGACGCCGGTCAGCTCCCGCATGGCGCCCGACACCGCGATGCCGAACACCCCCTGGCCGCCCTGCAGCAGGTCGACGACCTCCTCGGCGGAGGTGCACTCGTACACGGTGGTGCCGTCGGAGAACAGGGTGATGTTTGCCAGGTCCTGAACGCCGCGTTGGCGCAGGTGGTCGACGGCGACCCGGATGTTGTGCAGCGAGATGCCGGTGTCCAGGAGCCGCTTGACGATCTTGAGGACCAGGATGTCCTTGAACGAGTAGAGCCGCTGGCTGCCCGAACCGGCGGCGCTGCGGATCGACGGGACCACCAGCGACGTCCGCGCCCAATAGTCCAGCTGGCGGTAGGTGATGCCGGCGATCTGGCAGGCGCTCGGCCCGCGGTAGCCGACCAGTTCGTCGGGCACGGAGTCGTCGGGGAACAGCCCGGGTTGCACGGCCACCGCCGCTTCGGTGACGCCCTGGTCACGGGCCGCGGCGTTCGCGTGGTCAGCTAGGTCCAGCTTTTCTTGACGTGGCTGCTCGCTCACGGTGGTTCCTCTCGCCGATCGCGCAATCTGTTAGCTGCGTCGCTGGCTGCGTGGCAGCCACGTTTGCTCAGGCCCGAGTGCTGAAGAGCTTACGCCGTTCTACAGCCGCCGTGCCCTCAACTCGTGATCAAAGTATGGCCGCCCCCGGGCTGACTCCGCGTGCTATTCGCCAGCGTGTCGACACCACAGTGCTAGATGAAATGGATCCGTGATGTCGCCTGTCCACCCTAATACTTCCGAGGGGCTGTCACGGCCGGAATGCGGCCGACGGCCGAAAGCGGCGGCAACGGCCGCCGGCGGCGGCTCAGGTGGCTTTGAAATCGTCGGGTGAGACGCTGTCGAGGAACTCCTTGAACTTCTCGACCTCGTCCTCGCGGACGGCCGTGCCGCCCTCCTCGTCGCTCTCGTCGGGGATGAGCAGCCCGGCCTGGGCGAGCACCGCCTCCTCGACGTAGATCGGCACCCCGACCCGCAACGCGATTGCCACCGAGTCCGACGGGCGGGCCGACACGGTGATGTTGCGGTCGAAGATCAGGTCGGCGTAGAAAGTGCCCTCCTGGAGATCGACGATCCGCACCTCTTTCAGCGAATGTCCAAGCGCCGCAATGATGTCCCGGATCAGATCGTGTGTCAGCGGGCGCGGGGGCTCGACGCCTTGCTGCTCGAGCGCAATCGCGGCGGCCTCGGACTGGCCGATCCAGATCGGGAGGTACCGTTCACCGTTGGCCTCGCGCAGCAACAACACCGGCTGGTTCTGCGGCTGTTCGACGCGAATGCCGACAACACGAACTTCACCCATCTGTGTCTGCCCTCCGCACGACGCTGCCGTTTACCACTGCAGCTCGGCGCGCCGACGCCGTCGGGTTTGCCCAGGCCGTCGAAAACCAAGCTGTCGAAAGAAGTCTAGTCCTCACCGATGGAGAACGTCGCGAACGGCGGATTTGATCAACGACGTGTGCAAAGTGATGGCGAGGGCCGCGACCTCGCGCGCCAGATCGTCGGCGCGATCGCGGGCCCCCGCCTTTCCGGCTTTGACGACCGGTCCCGCGATCTGGGCAATCAGGTCGGACTGCCTGTCCGCCGCCGAGCGGAAGGCTCGCAAATGCCGGGCCTCCACGCCGTATTCGGACAACGCCCGCGCGCATTGCAGGATCACCACCGTGTGCTCGTCGAAGAGCCCGCCCGGGCCCGGGGTGATCACGCCGGCCTTGAGCAGCGACGTCAGCAGGTCGTCGTCGGCCCCGGAGCGCTCCAGCAGATCTTCCCGGCTCAACCGGACCGCGGTGGGCGCCACCGCCGCCGGGTCCGAACCCAGCCCGGCGTCGCCGTTCGGGCCGACGGCCACCAATCGCGGGGCACGGTAAGAAGATCCGGACGGGGGAAGCTCGCCGTCGGGCTGGGCGTCCAACTGCGCGCGGATCACCTTCAGCGGCAGGTAGTGGTCACGCTGCGCGGTCAGGATGAACCGCAACCGCGCGCAGTCGTACGCGGTGAACCGTCGGTAGCCCGACGCGGCGCGTTGGGGCGTCACCAGTCCCTCGGCCTCCAAGAAGCGGATCTTGGAGATCGTGACATCGGGGAAGTCCGGCCTCAGCAGCTCCAGGACCGCCCCGATCGACATCCCGGCCAGCGCCGGGCTATCGGGTGCGCTCACTACCCTCCGGATCCTCCATCGTCGTCGCCCTGCTTGGGTCCGGTCAGGAACACCAGGCGAAACTTGCCGATCTGCACCTCGTCGCCGTTGGCCAGCACCGCGGAGTCCACGGGCTCACGGTTGACGTAGGTGCCGTTGAGGCTACCAACGTCGACCACGTGGAACTCGTTGTTTTCCAACCTGAATTCGGCGTGGCGACGGCTGACGGTCACGTCGTCGAGGAAGATGTCGCTGTCGGGGTGCCTGCCGGCGGAGGTGACGGGCTGGTCGAGCAGGAAGCGTGAACCGGCGTTCGGTCCCCGTTTGACGACCAGCAGAGCCGAGCCCGCCGGGAGTCCCTCGACCCCCGATACCGTGCTGTCGGTCCCGGGCTGCGCGGGAGCGTCCAGTTCGTTGAGGAAGTCGGCACGGAAGACGGAAGTCGTCTCCACCGTGACTTCGTCAGAAGTCTGGTCCTGCGGACTTCCTGAGTCCATGTCCGTCACGCGCTGCTCCTCACTGGCCGCTGTGGCGTTGTCTGACCGGGCCGCTCGGCCGGCTTCCCACTAGGTGTCTTTGCCCGGTACTGCCGTCTAACCACTTAGGTGCTGATCTGTCGACCGTACCGCGCACTGGTATGCCGTGTGCCCCCCGCCGGACGATCCGAATCCCGGAACCGGCCGGTTGCACCGCTCCCGTCGACGGGCGGGGCTGGCAGGGAGATTAGCAACCGTCATTCGGTCAGCGTTCCGCGGTAGGCCTCGGCATCCAACAACGACGCGATGGCCGACTCGAGTCCGTTGGCGTCGGCAACCCGGATGTCGAGCAGCCAGCCTTCGCCGTAGGGATCGGTGTTGACCAGCTGCGGGTTGCCGTCCAGGTCGGCGTTGACGGCCGAAACGGTGCCGGTGACGGGGGCGAACAGGTCCGACACCGACTTGGTCGACTCCACCTCGCCGAACGACTCGCCCGCGGTCAGTTCGGCGCCCACGTCGGGCAATTGGACGAAAACGACGTCACCCAGCGCCGATTGCGCGAAGTCGGTGATCCCGATCCGCGCGGTGTCGTCACCGCTGCGGCGCACCCACTCGTGCTCGGCGGTGTAGTGGAGATCGGGTGGGATGTCGCTCACGGGTGATCCTGTCTGGTCGGCCGGTGTTCACTTGACGGGCTGAGCGTATTGGTGCGGTTTTGGTTGTCGCAAGGTGGCGACGTCGACCCGGTCGGCCTGCTGGACCACCATCCGGGCGCCGACGCGCTTGATGCTGTCCTCGGCCCCGCCGGGAATGTTCATCGCGGCGGCCAGCGTCGGCGGATCGCCAATCGCCAGAATCGAATACGGCGGCGCGAGCGTCTTGCTGTCGATGATCAACGAGCCCGGAGTTCCCACCACCCACGTATCGACACCGACCCGCACCGACTCGTGCGCGTCGTTGATCTCGACCGCCTCGGCGCCGGCGGCGCGCAGCTCGTTGATCACGTCCAGCATCGCCTCGGGCGACACGCCGGGGCCCGGGTCGTCGATCGTGATCGTGACGCCCGGCCCGGTGGCGCCCACGGCGCCCACCAGGATGGAAAGCGCCGCAAGTCGGGCCCGTGCGCTCTGGATCGCGGCCTGATCGTTGTTGCCCGACGCCTGCAGCGCGTTGAGCGTGTTCTGCAGCTCGCCCACCTCGGTGTTCAGCGTGGCTTCGCGCTGCCGCAACGAATCCAGCAGCACCAGCAGGTCGGCGGGCCGCGCGGTGTCCAGCGAATCACCCGACTCGGTCTGCCGGACCTGGGTGACGATCGCGACGCCCAGCAGCAGGCACAGCACCACCGCCAGGGTCCCGAACATCATCCGGGAGCGCCCGCTGCGAGTCGGCCCGGACGACCCGCTGCGATGCACCGAGCCGATCTCCGGGCGCGGGGTTCGGGGCGGCAGTTCGTGGCGGCCCCGGTGGTTGTCGCCGGCGGGGGCCGACGGGTTGTCGCTCACGAGGGCCTCATCGGGTCACGCCCCGAACAGCCGGCGTCGCAGGGCCGCGGCGTTGCCGAAGATCCGGATGCCCAGCACCACGATGATGGCGGTGGACAGCTGGGTGCCGACGCCCAGCTGGTCGCCGACGTAGACGATCAGCGCGGCCACGAAAACGTTGAACACGAACGAGATCACGAACACTTTCGGGTCGAAGATCCGTTCCAGGTAGGCGCGCAGGCCGCCGAACACCGCGTCGAGCGCCGCGACCACCGCGATCGGCAGGTACGGCGCGACGACCTCCGGCACCGCCGGATGGAAAACGAGTCCCAGCACGATGCCGATCGCCAGCGCAGCGATGCCGATCACGCGGGCGCTCCCATCCGCGGGCGAGGCAGGTGCGGCGGTGTGGTGAGGTCATTTCTCACTGTGGCCCAATCTGCTTGGCGAACTTGACATCCCGGATCGATCCCGCGGGAACCGAAAGCCCGTCGGCGACATCAACGGTAACGACGACACCGTAGGAGATCTGCAGCAGCCGGAGGCGCTGCATACCGGGACTGTTGTCGAAGGCATCGCGCATCGCGTGCGGCGGCCCGACCGCCAGGATCGTGTACGGGCTGCTGGTCGGGGTGTTGTCGACCAGGATGGCGCCGCCGGCCTGCCGGATGGTCACGTTCGGCCCGATCCGCGCCCCCCCGACCGAGATCGCCTCGGCGCCGCTCGCCCACAGCGAGTTGACGACGAGCTGCAGGTCGCGGTCCAGGATGATCTGGCGGCTGCCGCTCACCCGCTGCTTGGACACGTCGGAAAGGTTCGGGCCGGCGCCCGGATCGGTCACGGTCACCTTCAGGCCGGGGCCGATGACCGGCGTGCTGGCCGCCGCCAGGCTCAGCGCGTCGAGGCTCTCCAGCAGGCGCCGCCCTTCGGCGTCGTGGGTCAGCGCGAGGCGCTGGACGTCGTCGACCCGGCTCGACAGCTCGCCGCGCCGCTGAGCGAGCTTGGCGGTGTCCGACTCGGTGGACCGCACGGTGCGCACCAGCAATTGCTGGGCGGTGCGCACACCGGGCGCGACGGAGCGGGCCTGCGCGACGGCGGCGGCGAAGACGGTGGCGATCAGCAACGCCGCCAGGGCCTGCCAGAGCCAGCCGAGGGCGCGGTCTCTGCCGCCGGGCGGTGCGGCGGCATCGGAGCGCCTGGCGGCCGCCGCGGCGTAGCCGGGATCGAGATGTTCCGACAGCAGTGCGCGCAGCAGCGAGGGCACCGGGATCAGTTGGGGCCGCGACGCCACGTGGGCGCTGCGCCCCGCGTTGGGGTCGTAGCCGCCGAGCAGCCGGTCGCCGTCAACCATGCTCGCCCGCTTCCGGCGCTACCGGCTGACGGGCGCGACCCCCCAGCTTCGGCATGCGGCGCATCACCAGGGTCAGCTGGACCGCGTACTGCACGAACGACCAGAGGTAGGCGTAGATCCCCCAGATCAGGAAGGCCCAGCCGCAGGCCCCGATCACCCGGCTCCACAGCGAGTCCCACGTTCCCAGCAACACCAGCGGGAAGCCGGACATCAGCGCGAAGGTCGCGGCCTTGCCGATGTAGGTGACCGGCAGCGCCGACAGGCCGCGGCTGCGCAGCAGCGGCAGCGTCGCCGCCAGCAACCCGTCGCGCACCAGCAGGGCGACGACGAACCACCACGGCACGATCCCGTCCAGCGCGAGCACGACCGGGACGGTCACCATGTACAGCCGGTCGACCGCCGGGTCCAGCAGGACGCCGAGCCGTGAGGACTGGTTGAGCGTCCGGGCGATTTTGCCGTCCGCCCAGTCCGAAGCGCCGCTGAACATCAGCACGCCGACCGCCCAACCGTTCGCATGCGCGACCAGCAGGACGTAGACGAACACCGGGATCAGCGCCAGGCGGATGGCGCTCAGCGCGTTGGGCACCGTCAGCACGCGGTCGGGCGGAAGCGCGGGCTCCATGAGCCGTGACCTTAACGCAACGCCGAGTGTGCGGCTGGCCGCACGCTCGAGCTCGAGTGTGCGGCCAGCCGCACGCTCGGCGGCTCGGCCTAGCGGAACACCCCGGGCAGGCTCAGCGTCGACAGCGTGTCGTCGGACAGCGGGTTGTCGTTGACCATGTAGGTCCACGTCGACGTCGGCCGGGCCAGCTTCGACAGGTCCAGCCCCGGCTCCTCGTCGAGGACGTTCGCGGTCTCGAAGGTCTGCTGCGCGGCCTCGATCGCGTCGGCGGCCAGCGACGCGAAGGCGTCGACCGCCATTCGGTGGAACTCGTCGAGCGGATTCTGCCGCCCGAGCGCGCGCAGGTGGATGCTCTCGCGGATGTCGGCCAGATAAGCCAGGTGGTCGGCCCAGCCCCGGTCGAGGTGGTACAGCATGATCAGCCGGCAGATCTTCTCGAGCTGTTCCTCGGAGAGCTCCCCGGAGAGCTCCTCGTACCGGTCGGGTGCCAGCTCGGCGAGCTCCTCGCGTGCGGTCGCGGTGCGCAGCAACGTGTTTCGCCGGTCGACGATGATGGCGCGCTGCTGGGCGATCAACTGGTTGTAGCGCCACGTGTTGGCATGCACGTCCAGCATCCGGCCTTCGGCGACGCGCTGGGCGTGGTCGAGCAGACCGGCCGCCTTGGGGCTCACGATCCGGCCGTCCCCGGCTTCCGGGTCGGTCTGCATGGGCAGCTTGTTCTGGTCGAGGTTGGCCGCGACGACGTCGTCCTCCCAGCTGGAGAAGAAGACCGTCGACCCGGGGTCGCCCTGCCGCCCGGCCCGCCCGCGCAACTGGTTGTCCAGCCGCTCGGTGTGGTGGCGGCCGGTGCCGACGACGTGCAGCCCACCGAGGTCGGCGACCCGGTCGTGGTCGCTTTCGTCGGACCCCCCGAGGCGGATATCGGTGCCGCGGCCGGCCATCTGGGTGGACACGGTGATCCTGCCGTACTCGCCGGCCTCGGCGATCACCTTGGCCTCCTCCGCGTCGTTCTTGGCGTTGAGGACGACGGCGGGCACGCCGCGGCGCAGCAGCCGCTCGTGGATCTCCTCGGACTCGGCCACGTCGCGGGTGCCGACCAGCACGGGCTGACCGGTCTCGTGCACCTCGGCGATGTGGTCGACGATCGCGTCGTTCTTGGCGGCGGCGGTGATGTAGACCCGGTCGGACTCGTCCTCGCGAATGTTGGGTTTGTTCGGCGGGATCGGGGACACCCCGAGCTTGTAGAACTGGCGCAGCTGCTCGCCGGCGGCCAGCGCGGTGCCGGTCATCCCGCACACCGTCGCGTAGCGGTTGATCAGCGCCTGCACGGTGATGGTGTCGAGCACCTCGCCGGTTTCGGTGGTCTCGATGCCCTCCTTCGCCTCGACGGCCGCCTGCAGGCCGTCGGGCCAGCGCTGCAGTTGCGCGATGCGTCCGCGCGAGGAGTTGATCAGGTGCACCGCGTCGTCCCGGACGATGTAGTGCACGTCGCGCTGCAGCAGCACGTGGGCGTGCAGCGCCACGTTGACCTCGGTCAGGGTGGTGCCGACGTGCTCCTCGGAGTACAGGTCGATGCCGCCGAGCGCCTTCTCGACCTTGCGCGCGCCGACGTCGGTGAGGTGCACGTTGCGGCTGTCGGAGTCGGTCTCGTAGTCGCAGGCGGCATCCAGCTTGCCGACGAGCTCGATGATCTCCAGCCGCGGCGTCTCGCGGTGGGTGGTGCCGGCGAGCACCAGCGGCACCAACGCCTCGTCGACGAGGACCGAGTCGGCCTCGTCGATCAGGGCCACGTCGGGGTTGGGCGACACCAGGTCGTCGACGTCGGTGACCAGCTGATCGCGCAGTACGTCGAAGCCGATCTCGTTGACCGAGGCGTAGGTGACATCGCAGCCGTAGGCGGCGCGGCGCTCTTCGCTCGTCGACTCGGCGGTGATCCAGCCGACCGTCAGCCCCATCGCCTCGATGAGCGGGCCCATCCACTCCGCGTCGCGCCGGGCCAGGTAATCGTTGATGGTCACCACGTGCACGTGCCGACCCGCCAGCGCATAACCGGCCGCGGCGATGGCGCCGGACAGCGTTTTGCCTTCGCCCGTCGCCATTTCGATCACGTCGCCCGCGAGCATCCGCAGCGCCCCGAGCAGCTGCACGTCGAACGGGCGCAGCGTGGTCGCCCTATCGGCCGCCTCGCGGGCGATCGCGAGGAACTGGGAGATGTCGTCGGACTCGGCAAGGTCGTCGAGCCTGAGCAACCCGGCCGCCTTGCGCAGCTGCTCGTCGGTGAGCTCGGCGGCTTCCTTGTCGTAATCCGACGACTCGGTGACCTGGGTGAGCGAGCGGCTGCGGTTCTTTTCGGTACTGGCTCCCAGCAGTCGCCAGAATCGGCTGGTCAGGCGTCCCGGTTGGGTACGGGTGGTCTTTGGCACAGGTCAACGGTACGCGAGCCACCACCTCCGCGAGCGTGCGTGTTTGCCCGCGGCACGCCGGGCCGAGGCGCGCGTCTGCGCGCGCCCGCGGTCCGCCCGGATCAGGCCAGGTTCGAGCGGCGAGGGTAGGCGACGGCCGGATCGGTGAGCACGTTGACGACGGCGGGCTGGCCGCTGGCGAACGCGCGTTCCAGTGCGGGCCGCAGCTCGCTGGGCGCGGACACCAGCTCGCCGTGGCCGCCGAGCGCGCGCGCCACCTCGTCGTAGCGCGTGCCCGGGCGCAGCTCGGCGACCACCGAGTAGCCGTACAACGCCTCCATGGGGTGTTTCTCCAGACCCCAGATCCCGTTGTTGCCGATCACCGACACCACCGGCACGTTGTGCCGGACGAGCGTGTCCCACTCCATGCCGCTGAAGCCGAACGCGCCGTCGCCCTGCAGCAGGACCACCTGCCGGTCCGGGTGGGCCAGCTTGGCGGCCAGGGCGTAGCCGGGTCCGGAGCCCAGGCAGCCGAACGGCCCACTGTCCAGCCAGCAGCCGGGCGCGTAGCTGTCGATCACCCGGCCGGCGTAGGACCCGAAGTCCCCGGCGTCGATCACCACGATGGCGTCGCGGTCCAGCAGCGGCGCCAGCTCGGCGTACACCCGCATCGGGTGCAGCGGCACCCGGTCGTCGCCGAGCTCGGCGATCTCCAGGCCGCGCGCCGCGGTCTCGGCGGTCCGCAGGGCGTCGATCCAGTCCTCGTGATCGGTCCCGCCGGCTCCGGCCAGCGCCGTGAGGGCGGACGTGAGGTCACCGTAGAGCTCGGCCTCGACCGGGCGGGGGCGGTGGCGGACGGGTTCGGCACGATCGGCCACGACAAGCTTGGTTTCGGAGCCGAACACCGCGCCGAAGCCCAGGCGGAAGTCCATCGGCACGCCGACGATCAGCGCAACGTCGGCCTCCCCCAGTGCCTTTCCCCGCACCCGCGAGAACGCCATCGGGTGGTCGGCGGGCACCACCCCGCGGGCCATCCCGTTCATCAACACCGGGATCCGCAGCTCCTCGGCGAGCCGCAGCAGCGCCGCCTCGCCGTGCCCCCACCAGACGTTGGTGCCGGCCATGATCACCGGTCGCCGGGCCGCGGCGAGCAGGCCGACGGCCCGGTCGAGCGCGTCGCCGTCGGGAGCCGGCCCGGGCGGCAGGTCGGTGAGGGCGCCGGGGCGGCCGTCATCGTCGGCGGGAGAGAACGCGTAGTCCATCGGGAAGTCGACGAAGCCCACGCCCGACGGCGCGCCGACGGCGGCGCGCAGCGCCTCGTCCACCAGGCGGCCGGCGTCGCCGGGCGACTGCGCGGTGGCGGCGAAGCGGGCCAGCGGAGCCACGAACGGCACGTGGTCGATCTCCTGCAGCGATCCCATGCCCCACCGCAGCGCGGGTGCCCGGCCGCCCAACACCACCAGCGGCGACTGGTTCTGCTGCGCCGCCGCCATCGCGCTCATGCCGTTGGTGATGCCCGGCCCCGCGGTGAGCGCGGCCACCCCCGGCACCCTGGTCACCTTCGACCACCCCTCGGCGGCGAAGGTCGCGGTCTGCTCGTGCCGGGTGTCGACGAGCCTGATGCCCTCCGCGCGGCAGCCGTCGTAGACCGAGAACAGGTGGCCGCCCGACAGCGTGAAGAGGGTGTCGACGCCGCCGGCCTTGAGCCGCCGGGCGATCAACCGGCCGGCGTGCAATGTCTGGGTCGTGGCGGCGTCGGTAGTCATGACCGCAGCCTAGCCAGCCGCGTCAGGTACCTTCGCCGAAGGATTTGAAGTTGAGGAGCCGCACGGACACCTCGACCGTAAGGAGAAACCGACCTTGGGCCCGAAGCCTTTCAAGCCGTCGATCGACTGGGCCCAAGCGCCCATGGATTCTCTGCGGTGGGTCGCCATCGCCTGGGTTGTCAGCGCCGTCTGCCTCGTCGTCGTGCTGTTTGCGTTCAGGTACCTCACGCCGTGGGGAAAGCAGTTCTGGCGCATCACCCGCGGCTACTTCGTCGGCACCCAGAGCATCGGCGTGTGGCTGATGCTGGGTGTCCTGCTGCTCTCGGTGCTGCTCTCGGTGCGGCTGATGGTGCTGCTCAGCTATCAGGGCAACGACTTGTACACGTCGGTGCAGAAAGCCGTGCAGGGCGTCGCGTCCGGCAACGACGCCGTCAAAGAGTCTGGCATTCATGGCTTTTGGATGTCGATCCTGATCTTCAGCATTCTGGCGACCCTCTACGTCATCCGGTTCATGGTCGACATCTACCTGACCCAGCGCTTCATCATCGCGTGGCGCATCTGGCTGACGGCGCACCTCACCGACGACTGGCTCGAGGGCAAGGCCTACTACCGGGACCTGTTCATCGACCACACCATCGACAACCCCGACCAGCGCATTCAGCAGGACATCGACATCTTCACCGCCAACGCCGGCGGCACCCCGAACATCCCGTCCAACGGGACGGGGACCACGCTGCTGTTCGGCGCGGTCAACGCGGTCGCGTCGGTGATCTCGTTCGCCGCGATCCTGTGGAATCTCTCCGGCAACCTGACGCTCCTGGGCTTCGACCTCCCGCGCGCGATGTTCTGGACCGTTCTGGTCTACGTCTTCATCGCGACGGTGGTCGCGATCTGGCTGGGACATCCGCTGATCTGGCTGAGCTTCAACAACGAGAAGCTCAACGCCGCGTTCCGGTATGCGTTGGTGCGGCTGCGCGATGCCGCGGAGGCGGTCGGCTTCTACCGCGGTGAGCGCGTCGAGCGGGCGCAGCTGTGGCGCCGCTTCACCCCGATCATCGACAACTACCGCAAGTTCGTCCGCCGGACCATCATCTTCAACGGCTGGAACTGGTCGGTGTCGCAGGCGATCGTCCCGCTGCCGTGGGTGATTCAGGCTCCGCGGCTGTTCGCCGGCCGGATCGACTTCGGCGACGTCGGCCAGAGCGCCACGGCGTTCGGCAACATCCAGGACTCGCTGTCGTTCTTCCGCAACAACTACGACGCGTTCGCGGCGTTCCGGGCGGCGATCATCCGGTTGCACGGGCTGGTCGACGCCAACTCCCGCGGCCGCGCGCTGCCGACGATGCTGGTCAAGCCGAGCGAGGAGTCGGCCGTCGAGCTCCGCGACGTCGAGGTGCGCACGCCGACTGGAGACCGCCTCATCGACCCGCTCGACGTGCAACTGGACGAGGGTGGGTCGCTGGTGATCACCGGACGCTCGGGCGCCGGCAAGACCACGCTGCTGCGCAGCCTCGCCGAGCTGTGGCCGTACGCGTCCGGGACGTTGTGCCGGCCCGACGGCGACAACGCGACGATGTTCCTGTCGCAGCTGCCGTATGTGCCGCTGGGCAGCCTGCGCACCGTGGTGTGCTACCCGAACTCGCCCGACGGCATCACCGACGATCACCTGCGTGACGTGTTGACCAAGGTCGCGCTGGCGCCGCTGATGAACAGGCTCGACGAGGAGCAGGACTGGGCCCGGGTGCTCTCACCGGGCGAGCAGCAGCGCGTCGCGTTCGCGCGCATCCTGCTCACCAAACCCAAGGCTGTCTTCCTCGACGAGGCCACGTCGGCGCTCGACGAGGGGCTGGAATTCGCGCTCTATCAACTGGTACGCAGCGAGCTGCCGGACTGCGTGATCGTCAGCGTCAGCCACCGGCCGACGGTGGAACAGCATCATCAGCAACAACTCGAGCTGTTGGGCGGCGGCCCGTGGCGGTTGGGTCCCGTCGAGAGCGAGCCCGCTGGGGTCTAGGGGTCTGCCACGGGCCGTCGCCCTCGAGCGCGGGCCGTCGGCTTTGCGTGTGCGCCTATGGCTCTGCGTGTGCGCGCAGGGCTTTGCGTGTGCGCCTATGGCTTTGCGTGTGCGCTCAGGGCGGCGTTCCTCGGCGTGTCGCCGCCGTGAGCGCACACCCGACGCCGTGAGCGCACACCCGACGCCGGGGCCGACGAGGCCCGCGCGAAGCTACGAGCCCGCGGCCCGGCGCGCCGCGCGCGTTCCGGCGCGGCGGCCGAAGAATGAGCCCTCGCCGAGCTGCGTGCCGCTGGCGTAGCCCTTGCCGTCCTGGGCGAGGTTCGAGGCGCACGCCCCGGCCGCGTAGAGCCCCGGGATCACCGTGCCGTCGCCCCTTTGCACCTCGCCGTCGATGGTCACCGCCAGGCCGCCGATGGTGAACCCCGAGTACATCGCCCGGCCCAGCGACAGGTCGAACACCGCCCAAGGGCCATTGTCTTGTGGCGCAAGGTATTCCGGCTGCTTGTGGAAGTCCGGGTCTTCGCCGGCCGCCGCGAACTTGTTATAGCGCTCCAGGGTGGCCGCGAGGTTGCCCGCGGGAATGCCGAGCGCGGTCTCCATTTCGGCGACCGTCTCGTATCCGTCGAGGAACTTGATCAGCGGCATCTCGGGCATCTCGGTGTGTGCTTCGTCGACGATCAGGTACGCGGTCTGGTCCGGCTGCTCCAACACGAACGCCGACGTGCGCGAGTGATAGGAGTCCTCGGCGACGAAGCGCTTGCCCTCCTTGTTGACGATCACACCCGTCAGCAGGATCTCCGGCGGGTAGGCCGCCGCGGTGATGAACAGCTCGTCCATGTGCTTGGTCGCCCCGCCCGCCGAGACGCCCATCCGGATGGCCAGCCCGTCGTCGTGGGGATTGCCCAGAATGTAGGGCGCCACCAGGCCGTGGTGTTTGGTGCGACGCTCCTGGCCCAGCGCGGGGGTGTGCTCGGCGACCATGTCCGGGTTCATCGCGAAACCGCCCGCGGCGATGATCACCGACTTGGCCTTGACGGCACCGGTCTCGGCGAAGCGCTTCCAGGCGACACCGACCACCGCGCCGTCGCCGTCCATGACCAGGTTGGTCGCCCCGGTCTCGTAGTGGACCTGCACCCCGAGGTCGGCGGCGCGCTTGACCAGCAGGTCGATCACCATCGCAGCACCGCCCAGCTCGCCGGGCACCGGGACCGAGTGCCCGCGCGGCGCGGGCTTGGCCTGTTCGCAAAAGGGCCATACCTTTTCGTTGCCCGTGTAGCTCAGGCCCTCGGTGCCCGGCGGGACGACCACCTTCCCGGGGTAGTAGCTCCGCTCGAACTCAAAGCCGAGACCCTCCAGCCAGTCGAAGTGCTCGACGCTCCCATCGCAGTAGGCGCGGATCTTGTCCAGTTCGGGCTCCCGCGACACTGCGACCAGGTACTTGTACATCTCCTCGGCGGAGTCCTGCTGACCGGTCGCCTCCTGAACCGCCGTTCCCCCGCCCAGGTAGAAGTGGCCACCGGCCATCGAGGTGGTGCCGCCCGCCGCTGCGGCGCGCTCGAGTACCAGCACCCGCCCACCCGGCCCCAATTCCCGGGCCGCGCTGACCGCGGCGCAACCACCGGCGATCCCGAAGCCGAGCACCACCACATCGACCTCATCGGACCAGGAGGTCACGTCGTCCGCGTTGACGGTCGCCGGTATCTCCGTGCTCATTGGCGCCACTCCTTTCCACCGCGTGCGGGAGGTCCCCCACGTCGCTGCGTTGTGCGCCGAGGCCGGCGCGGTTCAGTGCTGCTCCTGCTTGATGTAGTCGTAGAACGCCCGCATCTCCGGCGAGACATAGGCGAACTCCACAAACGGCACCGCGGCCTGAGGCGCCGACACGTAGGCGAACCGGATCCCGCCAGGCATCACGCCCTGCTGCACCACCTGAGCGCCGTGGTCAGCCGCCTCGGCCAGCACCGCATCGAATCGCTCGGGCGTTTCCACCTCCATGCAGATGTGGTGCAGACCCGGCCCGCTGTCCCGCAGAAAGTCACTATAGATGTTCGGGCCGCGGACCGGTGAGATGAGCTCCAGTTGCATGTCGCCGACGTAACTCAGCGAGATGCCCGCGACGAAGTCGGCCGGCTCGCCGAGGTAGCTGCAGGAGTCGGGAGCAAAGTGCACGTCCGGGATCCGCACCCACTTGCGCGCCCCTAACAAGCCGGTGAGAGCGGTTTCGGTGGCATCCAGGTCGGCGGTCACCCACGCGATCTGAGTTGGCGAATGAACGGAGAGGGGCATCGTCTCGCAGGATAGCCGAGGCGGTGGCACCGCAGAAAGGGGCGGAAAACCTTTGCCCCGGTCGGCGTCAACCGCCCGCGGGACGGCGGGTGAACACGTTCTAATTTCGTCGCGGGACGGTCGTCAGGGTCGGCTCAGCACGTCCACCAGCAACCGCAGCTGGGCATCGAACACCGCCTCGGGATCGGTGAGTGTGTCCGAGCCGTACTGGCCGAACACCTCGAGGCTGATGGCGCCCAGCACCCCCGCCCACAGCAGGAAGCACTTGGTCACCACCCGGTCGTCGCCGGGAAAACCGAACTCCTGGCGCAGCCGCTCGAAGTCGGAGGATGTCGGCTGCGCGACCACGTCGTCGGTGAGCCTGATGTCCCCGGTGGCGATCCCGGCGGCGACGGCGTCGAAGAGCGCCGCGACCACCCGCGTGCCCACCTCCACCGTCCGCTCGGCGGGCGCGTGATAGCCGGGCACCGGACTGCCGTACAGCAAGGCCCACCGCTCCGGGTGCGCCACCGCCCACCGGCGCGCCGCCCGCGCGATGGCGATGACGTCGTCGCTCCACAGGTCCCCCACGCCCTGCCGAGCCCGGTCCACGGCATCGGCCAGGTCGCCGTAGGCGTCGACCAGCAGCAGGGTCAGCAGCTCGTCGCGGCTGGAGACGTACCGGTAGACCGCGGAGGAGACCATGCCCAGGTCGCGGGCAATCGCGCGCACCGACAAGCCCGCCGCGCCGCCGTCCACCAGCTGCCGCCGGCCGAGCTCGACGATCCGCGCCTCGATCTGCTCGCGCGACTCCTGGCGTTTCCCCACGGCTCAGTCTGACACAACCGAGAACACTGCTCTTGCTTTATGGCGGAGGTTGTGGCAGCGTAACCGCCAAAGAGAGCAGTGCTCTCGAACCGCCGAGCGGAAGGACGCGGCATGACCACGCGCTACGACGAACCGAATCGGGCCGCACGGATCGCCAACGCGGCCATCCGCTGGCTCGCCGAGATGGGCATCAGCATCGCCGGCACCCGGGCGCTGCGAGTCAGGGGCCGCACCACCGGCAAGGAGCGCTCGGTGGTGATCAACCTGCTGACCGTCGACGGTGTCGACTACCTCGTCTCGCCGCGGGGCAACACCCAGTGGGCGCGCAACGTGCGGGCCGCCGGCGTGGTCGACATCGGCTCCCGCTGGCGCCGGCGGCGCGCCACGGTCACCGAGGTCGATGACGCGGCCAAAGCTGAACTGCTGCAACGTTATCTGGATCGGTGGTACTGGCAGGTCAAAGACTATGTCGGCGGGTTGACGCCCGACAGTCGCGACGACCAGCTGCGGGCAGGCGCCGCGACCATACCGGTGTTCAGGCTGGCAGCCGCGGGGTGAACTGGGCCGCCGGCGGACCGTTGGGCGCCGGCAGATCCTCCCGGACCTGCTGCGACGTGGCCCCCCACGACACCGCGGCAGGGAAGTCGCCCCACATGCTGTTGAAGATCCCGACAAGCTGTCCCGGGCCGCCCGCTGGTGCCACATAGACGGGTCCACCGGAATCCCCGTTGCGGCTCTGCACGCCGTGCGACATGGTGAACCAGCCGTTGTTGACGCTTTCCACCGTCCCGCACGTCTCACCGGTGATCACGCCGAAATGGCAGATCGGCTGTCCCGGGGCGACGCCCAGGTTCGGCGTCGACACCAGCGGGCGGCCACCGGGCAGCACGTCGTTGACGGTGACGTCGTTGTCCAGCACGATCGCCTCGTAGTCGCTGATCGACTGGTCGGTGGCCACCGTGGTGCCGCTGGGCGTGCTGTCCCGGAAGGCGGCCATGTGTCCGATCAGGTGGTGGTCCTTGTCGGAGACCGCGCCCTCGCCCCCCCGGCAGTGGCCGGCGGTGAACGCGACCTTCGTCGCCGGGTCCACATAGGCCAGCGTGCACAGGCGATTGCCTTGCAGAATCTCCATCCCGGGGAACACCACGGCGGAATCCGCCCGGGCCGCCACCGGCGATGGCCCGACCAAAACGCACATGCAAGCAAGCGACGCGGCGCATACCCTCTGAGCCAGTCGGCGCACCTTGAACTCCGATCTTCAGGGCCAGAAAAGAACCGACTGAAGGGTCAGGCTACGGCTTAACCCCCCCTCCACGCAGAGATAATCGCGAAACGGGACCGTGACGTTACCGTGATGTGGCCGGCGCCACCGCCGCGCCGGCCGCGGCAGGTATCCGCGGCGCCCAGCCGGGCGGCCCGAACACGTAACCGAGCCGGTCACGCAGGCGATTCGCCGCGCGCCAGTCGCACGCGATCGCCACGTATTCGTGCGTCTGCAGCTTCCAGATGTTGAACGTGTCCACCCGTTTGGTCAGTCCGTAATGGGGACGGAACAGTTCGGGCTGAAAGCTGCCGAACAGCCGGTCCCAGATGATCAGGATGCCGCCGTAGTTCTTGTCGAGATAAATCGCGTCCATCCCGTGGTGCACCCGGTGATGCGACGGGGTATTGAAGACGAATTCGAATGGGCGCCACAGCTTGTCGATCCGCTCGGTGTGCACCCAGAACTGGTAGATGAGGCTCACCGAGAAGCTGAAGAAGACCAGCCATGGAGGAATGCCCAACAGCGGCAACGGAATCCACATGACGATCTCGCCGCTGTTGTTCCACTTCTGGCGCAGCGCGGTGGCAAAGTTGAAGTATTCGCTGGAGTGGTGAGCCTGGTGCGTCGCCCAGATGAGGCGGACCCGGTGCGCCATGCGATGGTAGACGTAATACAGCAGGTCGACGCCGACGATCGCGATCACCCAGGTGTACCACCGGCCGGCCGACAGATGCCACGGGGCGAGGTAGGCGTAAATCGCGGCGTAGCCGAGCAGCGCGAGCGTCTTCCAGCCGGCCGTGGTGCCCACCGACACCAGGCCCATCGAGATGCTCGCCAGCGAATCGCGCGTCAGGTAAGCGCCGGACCCGGGCCGCGAGTCCCCTACGATGCTTTCCAGCTTGCGCGCCGCCGTCCATTCGAGAATCAACAACAACACGAAGAAGGGAATGGCGAACAAGACCGGGTCGCGCAGCTGCGGCGGCAGCGCGGTCACCAGACCCGATAAGGCACCCACGGGCACAAGAGTACGACTCGCTCCGTGTGCCGCCGAGACGCGAGGTGTTCACACATTGAGGACTGTGCTGGTGATCGGCTCGGGCTTCGCGGGCCTGTGGGCGGCGCTCGGGGCCGCTCGCCGGCTCGCGGAGCTCGCCGTCCCGGTGGACGCGGTCGGCGTCACCGTGTTGAGCGCCCAGCCCTTCCACGACATCCGGGTCCGCAACTACGAGAGCGACCTGGGCGACTGCCGAATCCCGCTCGGCGAGTTGCTCGACCCCGTAGGCGTCGGGCACATCACCGCGCAGGTGACGGCCATCGACGCCGGCGCCCGGTCCGTCGCCTGCTCCGACGGTGCCACCCATCGTTACGACCGGCTCGTCCTGGCGTCGGGCAGTCACGTGGTCAAACCGCCGGTCGTGGGGCTGCGTGAGTTCGGCTTCGACGTCGACACCTACGACGGCGCCGTGGCGCTGGGCGCGCATCTGCGACGGCTCGCCGAGGGCCCGCCCGCGGCGGCGGCGGCGACCGTCGTCGTGGTCGGGGCCGGGCTGACCGGCATCGAGACGGCGTGCGAGATGCCCGAGCGGCTGCGGCGGCTGTTCGCACGGCGCGTCGCCGCGCCGCGGGTGGTTCTGGTCGACCACAACCACGTCGGCTCCGATATGGGGGCCTCGGCGCGCCCGGTGATCGAACGCGCCCTGGCGGACAACGGCGTGGAGATCAGGACGGGGGTCGGCGTCACCGCGGTCGGTGAGCGCGGCGTATCGCTGTCCTCCGGCGAGACCATCGACGCCGCGACGCTGGTGTGGTGCGCCGGGATGCGGGCCAGCTCGCTGACCGGGCAGCTGAGCGTTCCGCGCGACCGGCTGGGCCGGGTGGCGGTCGACGATTACCTGCGGGTCATCGGGGTGCCCGGCGTGTTCGCCGCGGGTGACGTTGCCGCGGCGCGCGTGGACGACGACCACCTGTCGGTGATGTCATGCCAACACGGCCGCCCGATGGGCCGCTACGCCGGATACAACGTCATCGGCGACCTGTGTGGCGAACCGATGTTGGCTCTCCGGATCCCTTGGTACGTCACGGTTCTCGACCTGGGCGCCGCGGGAGCGGTGTACACCGAGGGGTGGGACCGGACCGTGGCCGCCCGCGGCGCGCGGGCCAAGGCGACCAAGCAGACGATCAATACCCGGCGGATCTACCCGCCCCGGACCGGTGAGCGCGCCGACCTGCTGGCCGCGGCCGCGGCCGAGGTGCAGGGCCGCCCCTAACCCCGGTCGTCCGCCTGCGCCTTGTCACCGGCGTACCACTGCACGGCCCGAACCCCGGGCTGCAGGGAAAGTTCGGCCACCAGCCGCTCGAGCTTGGCCGGCGTATGACCGTCCATCAGCACGTGCGCGGTCAGCGTGACCTCGTCGTCGCCGCGCTGGCCGGTGTGGATGCCGCGCAGGGTCATGTCGTTGTTGCTCGCGTGCTGCACGATCTGGGCGCGGACGTACGTCTCCGATTTGGGGCGGCATACCACCTGCACCAGGAAGGGCTGGAGGCTTTCGTCGTCCTCGCCGCTGTTGTCGTGATCGATCAGCCTGCCCAGCGGCCGCCCGAACAGGTGAATGCCGATGACCGTCCCGGTGCCGATCAGCGCGAACACCAGGTGCCCCGAGGCGGCGAGTACGCCGATCGCCGCGGAACACCACAGCGTGGCGGCGGTGTTGAGGCCGCGGACGTTGACCCCTTCCCGCAGGATCACCCCACCGCCCAGGAAGCCGATGCCCGACACCACATACGAGGCGACCCGCGTCGGACTGGTGTCCTCGGTGGCGGCGGCGTACAGCACGAACAACGTGGCACCCGCGGCCACCAGCGCGTTGGTGCGAAGGCCGGCTCTGCGCGCGCGCCACTGCCGTTCGAGTCCGATGAGCGCCCCGCAACCCACACCGACGGCCAGTCGGAGGGCGAAGTCGGCCACGGTCAACGCCTGCATGACAACAACTCCCCTCCCCGGACGGTCGCGGCGGCAATCGGCGGGAACGACGATGACGTTGTCACCCGCCTCGGCTCGGCGCCGGTGCGGGAGCTAACCACGTCCAGGTGAACAGCAGGTGGATCGCGCTCAAACCCGTCGCAGAGCAGCCACGTGGCCAACACCGCCCAGCCGGGCGGCGTTGGCCCGCCCGTCGCCCGTCAGACTCCGAACGAAACGTCTAGGACTTGGAGAGCTGTTGCGGGCAATAGAATTTCGCCGAGATCATCGCGAAGTTCGATGCGTTTTCCATATCGAAGCCGGGATTGTGGGTCTTCACGTCGTGCACCAGCTCCAGGCCGGATTCGCCGTTGTTCAGGCACGTGCAGACCGCCTTCGCGGAGGCGACGGCCGCGCCCGGGTTGGTGTAGCTGATGTGGGCCGTGTTCAGGGCGGCGATGAAGCCCGCGTCGTCACCGTCCGGCGGTGGCGGGGGGTCGGCGTACGCCGGCGCGGCACAGCCGACCGCGGCCAAGATGCCAATGAGCGCTAGGAGCCGTTTCATCTTCACCTATCCTAACTGCACTTCCGACGGCACCACCTGCGATTTCTTCTTCTTCAGGTGCACCGCGTGGATACCGGGCTTCTTCGAGAGCTGTTCAAGGAGCGCGTCGAGGTTCTCCTGGTCGGTGTTGTGGTGTTGCACGCTTTCGGGCTTCTCCGAAATCTGGGCCACCAGACGCTTGAGCTTCTCCGGCGAATGGGCGTCCTTGAGCTCCTTCATCTTCGGGATGCGCCCGCGGACACCCACACGATTGAGCGCGTCGGGACCCCCGGCGCCCATGGCACTGCCGAGCATCCCCGCGAGCGACATCGAGCTGAGCAAGCCGCCCTGGCCGAGCGCCGCCGCCGGCACCGCGTCGGGCCCGGCTGCGGACAACGCGGCAGCGACCGTCCGGATGGCCGGCGTCGCCGACGCCCAGCTGGGCGGCACCGAGAGCTTCCCGACCAAGGTGCCCGCGTTGCCCATGCTGCCCGACACGGCGTTGAACAGCGTGCCGCGCCCCCAGTGCGCCGCCCCGAGGCCGGCGCCCAATGCTTCCCTGGGAATCGCGCCCAGCGCCCCTTTCGGGGCGAACTTCAGGAACTGCGACGCGGGCAGGTTGATCAGCAACCCGATGTCGTTGAACCCTGTCGTGAAGCCGACCGGGCCCTTGATCGCGTTGTACAGCAGGCTGTAGGTGCTCGAGCCGGTCGCCCCGAACAGGGAGTTGACCAGGCCGTTGAGGGTGTCGGTGTAGTCGGTGGCAAGGTTCGACAGGGCCGACAGGATCGGGTTGCCCGCCGTCAGCGGGTTCAGGGCCTCGGTCAGGAGCGAAGAGGCCGTCCCGATCGGCGTGGCGGCGGCTGACGTCACCGCGGCCGCCTGAGTGCCCGCGGCGCCGAGGCTGGTGATCTGCGGTGCTTCGGTGAAGGGTGTGACGTTCGTCGCGGCCGCGGACGAGCCGGCGTAGGTGTCCATCGCCAGCGCGTCCTGAGCCCACATTTCGGCGTACTGGACCTCGGTCGCCGCGATCGCGGCGGTGTTCTGCCCGAATACGTTGGTGGCCACCAGTTGGGCCAATTGGGCGCGGTTCGCGGCGATCTCCTCGGGTGGCACGTGCGCGGCGAACGCCGTCTCGTAGGCGGTGGCCGCCTCCGTCGCCTGGGCCGCGGCCTGCGAGGCCTGCGCGGCGGTGCCCTGCATCCACGCGAGATAGGGCGTGACCGCCGCGGCCATGTTCGCCGACGACGGGCCGGTCCACACCCCGTTGGTCAGGCCGTCGATCACCGCCGAGTACGAGGCCACGGTCGATTGCAACTCGCTGGCCAGGCCCTCCCAGGCCGCGGCGGCAGCGCGCATCGACCCCGATCCGGGGCCGGAGTACATGCGGCCCGAATTGAACTCCGGCGGGAATGCTCCGTAAAACATGTCTAGACCCCTTGCCTGATCGGTCGCGCCTGGGTGAAGGATTCGTTGGTCATCGCCGTCAGTCCTCCAGCACCGGGATCACGATGATGGTGGCGGCGGCGGGGTCGGCCTCGAGCACCCCACCGAGTGCACTGGCCGCTGCGCTGCCGCTGCTCGCGGACTGGAACGTGGCGGCGCCCACCGCACGTCCGGCCAGGCTCGACAGGGCCATCTGACTGAAAACGCCGCCCTCGCCAGCGAGCGAGGCCGCCGGAGCGGCGGCCAGGTTGGCGGGCAGCACCTGGGCGAGCGTCCGGATCGCCGGAGCGGCCTCGGTCCAGCCCTGCGGCACCGACATGCTGCCGACCAGCGCCGCCTTACCCATCGCTCCCGATACCGGCACGCCCCCGACAGCAGAACTCAGGTTCACCGCGGCACCGCTGGTCAACGGCGCCAGGGCGCCGGTGATGGGCTTCACCGCGCCGAAGGCGGCAAGGCCCTGCCCGTTCTGGGCATACGAGTACACCTGCCCGAACGACAGGAACGGGCCACCCGCTATGGAGGTGAGGCCCTGCAGGGAGTAGGGCCCGCTGGCGGTGACCGAGATGATGTTGTTCCAGGCGGTCAGGTCGGCGTTCAGTCCCGGGGGCAGCGCGGACAGGTTCACCAACTGCGGCAGATTGAGCCCCGAAAGCAGGTTCCCGGTCGTCGCCGTCGGTGCCGTCGGTGACACGAGGGTCGATCCCAGATTCTGCAGGAATGTCGGCACGTAGTTCAGGAACTGCGACACCTCGGAACCGACGGACGCGGCGGGAGTGTTGGCGGCCTGGGTGGCCGCCGCGGCCTGGGCGGTCGTGTTGCTCGTCGTCTGCGGCGGCTCCACGAACGTCTGCAGCTGGGTCGCCACGGAGGAGGAACTTGCGTAGGCGTACATGGCCGCAGCGTCCTGGGCCCACATCTCGGCGTACTGGGCCTCGGTGGCCGCGATTGCCGGCGTGTTCTGGCCCAGGAAGTTGGTGGCGATGAGCGCCATCAGCAGAGCCCGGTTGGCGGCGATCACCGGCGGGGGCACCGTCGCGGCGAAGGCGGTCTCGTACGCCGCCGCGGCAAGCTTGGCCTGCGTGCCCGCCAGCTCGGCCTGCGCTCCGGTCGAGTTGATCCACGCGACGTAGGGTGCGGCGGCGGCCGCCATGGCTATCGATGACGGACCCGTCCACGGTCCTGCCGTCAGGCTCGCCAGCGTCGAGTTGTACGACGCGCCGGCGGATTGCAGCTCCGAGGCGAGGTCGTCCCAGGCCGCCGCGGCGGCCAGCAGGGGTCCCGACCCGGCGCCGACGTACATCCGGCCCGAATTGATCTCCGGCGGTAGCGCACCGAAATCGAACATTAAACCCTCCGGTCCCTCGGGTGGGCGTCATGGTATGCACGGCATGCGACCCCCGTACGCGACCACGCCGCACCTCTTACCAAACCCATCAAAAGCGCCTTGGAATCCATGTGCTTGAAATCCAATCGACCCGTACTTCCTTCGCTCAAAACGTTCAGCAGTGTCGCCCGTCTTACTCCGAACCACGCTCCGCTGCAAATATAGCGGCAGCAGTCACCGGACCGTATTCACCTGAGGTTCCCGCTGAGTAACTTAAAGTAAAAAGTAAATGTCACAGCACCTCCGCGCGGTGTGAGAACTTCCAGGGCTGAAACATCCAAAAAGCACGCTGACCTGTGCATTCTGAACGATTCCGCCCATGAATAATCCACGGAACTATAGCTAGAACCGTGCGAGTTTCTCACAACGCTAAATGAGCCAGCGGCTAAATCGCCGACAGCATCACAATGCCTGGAGTGCCTATTTTATTGCGAAACTATTCGAATCTGTCAAACCCCCTATTTCGCTGGTGGCAAAGAATTCGTAATTGCGATGAACGACTAATGCCGGGCCGCAGCGGAGTGCCGCGATTCACACCTGAGGGCGTTTTCTCCCGGTTGTCTTCGACCGGCGGATGCGGCCACGCCCAGCTCGCGGCGACGACACCGTCGGCCCCCGGCGCCGGTATCGCTCGCGCCGCCCGTCACATCGCCGGCGGTCGACGCGTCGCGGACGGGAGCCCCATGCCGGCCACCCAGCGAAGCCACCCGCAGGCAAAGGGGCGCCGCGAACACACGACCCGCGAGACTCCTAGTTACTTGCATAACAGTTCTCCTAGAATTCACCAAGAAGGTTAAGGGAGTTAAACTGCCACGGGGCTGATTAGCTACTGGGGGTTTACTGTGAGCCCTGCCCTGCGGTTCGCGCACAGCGACACAGATAGGCTTTTTGCGCAGCCCGTGTGGCTGGGCAGAACTTGCGTCGCACCCTGGTCAACCTGCGCCGACCGCCCTGGCTTCCGCAAATGCGGAGTCGACAGCGCGGGCAGCGTGGTTCGCTTGGCTGCGCGAACTCCGCGGCCCGGCCCCCGCTATCCGGCCGCCGGCGGGCGCGCCACGAAGGAGGGGCGAAAGCCATACTGCGGCATGGCCCGTCCGTACGGCTGGGCGGCCACGTTGCCGAACGGCATCCCCGGCAGCCCGGCCGCCATCGCCGGGGGCGGCACCATCGGGGTGCCTCCCAGCGTGGAAGCCAGCGGGCCGGCCAGCGGTGCCGGCGCGGTCCAGCTCGGCGGCACGGACAACGGGCCGATGATCGACGCGTGGCCCAGCCCGGCCGAGACCGCGCTGCCGAGCCCGCCGATGGGTCCCGCCACCGCGTCACCGAGCGCGCTGGTGGCCGCCTGCCCTGCCGCGTCGCCGGCCGCGTTGCCGGCGGCCTGGGCCCCGAGCAGGCCCAGGAAGGGGGCCATCGTGTTGCTCGGCATGTAGAACCCCGACGAGAAGACCGTGTTCCAGATGTTGGCGTCCGGTCCCCAGGTGCTCCAGAAGTTGTCCAGCGCAGTCGATCCCGAGCTTGATCCGGTCAGCAGGTCGACAACCCCGGACAGCCCCGAGGCGGGCGAGGTCGCCGACGTCGGCGACGCCAGGCCCTGCAGCGCGGTGGGCAGTGCCGACATCAACTCCGACAGCGCCCCCTGCTGCGTCCCGGCCGGCGTCGCGACGGCCTGGCTGACCGCGGCCGCCTGCGCCGTCGTCGCGCCGGCGGTGGTCGCCTGCCGCGGCTCGGTGAACGGCGTCAGTTGGCTCGCCACCGCCGAGGAGGCGGCGTAGCCGTACATGGCCGCCGCGTCCTGGGCCCACATCTCGGCGTACTGGGCCTCGGTGGCCGCGATCGCCGGAGTGTTCTGCCCCAGAATGTTCGTGGCGATCAGCGTTGCCAGCTGAGCGCGGTTGGCCGCGATCAACGGCGGCGGCACCGTGGCGGCGAATGCGGCCTCGTAGGCCGCGGCGGCGGCCTCGGCCTGGCTCGCGGTCTGCTCGGCCTGCGCGGCGGCGATGCTCATCCACGCCACGTAGGGAGTGGCCGCCGCCGCCATCGATGCCGCGGCCGGCCCGTGCCACTCCTCGCCGGTCAACGCCGAGAGCACCGAGTGGTAGGACAGCGCGGCCGAACGCAGCTCCGCGGCAAGCCCGTTCCACGCCGAAGCGGCGGCCAGCATCGGCGCCGAACCTGCACCGGAGTAGATGCGGCCGGAATTGATTTCAGGTGGCAGCATTGCGAAGTCCAACATTGCCTGCCTCCTTCTCGGATGAGTCGGGCTTTTTATGGTTCGGTGGGCGCACACGAACCGACCTCGTGCGCAGCGCAGCGGTGAATGTGTTGGGGATCAACAGGTTCCGCGGCAGCAGGAAGTCGAGGCCACGAAATCCACGATGCTGCCGCAAGTTTGAACACGCACGCGAAAAGCAAACGCGCGGTTGTCTATCGGTGGGTCAAACCGATTCAGATGCCATTACGGCCGGGGCCGGATCGCAACGAAATGGTCGTCGATCTGGAATACGGACCATCGTCGGGACTCATCTCGCTCTCACCTCCTCACGGCCAAGGCATACGGGGATGCCATCGAATGCACATAGGGAGGAGCGCCCGGATCGAACGCCCGGGCACGGCACCCCTCTCGTCAGAGCTTTGGCACCACACGGCGTATCCGGTAGGACCGGAAGCCACTTGGGCTCAACCCTTAAGCCGGGAAGAGCTGTCCTGACCCTGGGCGTCTTTCGACGTTCGAGGTCAGTGGCCTATATCCGTGCAGACGCCTCACCTAGCGAGGTGCTTGCTTTGGCTATGGTGACACCAAGATCAAGGCGAGTCAAGCCTACTTGCCATCGACTCGCAACAGGCTACCCCCGAAATCAGCTGCACGCGGCGATTTTCGCGGATGTAGCTACCCGGCCGCCGGCGGCCGGGGCATCACGTTCACGCGGAAGCCATAGCGCGGCCCGTGGCCGAACCCGTGGCCCGACGCGGCCGCCGGCATGCCCGGCATGCCGGGCACGCCGGCCGGGACCGCCTGCGCAGCACCGGCGCCCGGGCCCACCGCGTTGGTCCAGCCACCCCCCGCGAATGTCACGCCCGCCGGGTTCGCCACCTGAGCTGCCGTCGTCCAGGCTTGCGGCACAGACAATCTCCCCACCAGGGTGGCACGGGCCATCGTTGATGTAACCCCGCCGAAGCCCGAGTATCCCGCGGCGCCGTTGGCCGACACCAGGTTCGAGAACGCGGGTGTGTTCAGGCTCGCGAACGACGGGATGCTGAAGCCGCCGGGCGGTGCGACGGGGGGCACCAATCCGGGGGTCTGCAGCGAGTTGAGGTCCGACAACCCGCTGGTGACCGCGGGGGTGATGATCGCGGGGTTCACGTATCCGGCCGAGCTCAACCCGTTGAAGAAATTGGAGTTCAGGAACTGCCAGACGGGATTCGTACTCAGCGGCGCCGCAAGGGATTGCAGCGCCGCCGGGACGGCCGACGTCAACTCCGACAGCGTCGTCTGCGCGCCGCTGACCGCGGCCGGGCCGGTGGCCTGGGCGACGGCCCCGGCCTGGGCCGCCTGCGCGGCCGGGTTTGCCGTCTGCGGCGGCTGGCTGAACGGTTTGAGGACCGCGGCCACCGCCGAACTGGCCGCGTAGGCATACATCGCGGCCGCGTCCTGGGCCCACATCTCGCCGTACTGCGCCTCGGTGGCCGCGATCGCCGGGGTGTTCAGTCCCAGGAAGTTGGTGGCGATCAGCGTGGCGAGCTGGGCCCGGTTCGACGCGACGACGGCCGGGGGCACGGTCATGGAGTACGCCGCCTCGTAGGCGCCTGCCGCCGCCGTGGCCTGAGCCGCGGACTGCCCGGCCTGCGCCCCGGCGCCGGTCAACCACACCACGTAGGGCGCGACGGCCGCCGCCATCGAGGCCGACGCCGGCCCCAGCCAGCCTTCGCCGACCAGGCCCGAGACCACCGTTTGGTAGGTCGACGACGTGGAGTACAGCTCGGCGGCCAGCCCGTCCCAAGCCGCCGCGGCGGCCAGCATCGGCGCCGAGCCGGGACCGGAATACATGCGGGTGGAATTGATCTCGGGTGGTAGGGCGCCGTAGTCCACGGTCAGCACCCCCTCGTTGGCGATTCATCGCGGCCTGACCCAGCCGGTGACGAATTCGATTGCGGCACAATTGACATCGGATCTCCCTGTGGGATGGTCCGACCCGGTCTGGGATTTTGGCCGCTGTCGTGGTGTCGAGGCGCCGCGGATCGGCGTGCACCTGGGCTGCCCGGCGTCTGGTCAGGTCCCCGGCGGCGGGCCGTCCGCAACGGCCGCACCAGGGCGCCGCGACCGGATCGGAGAAACGGTCATGGATTACGCACAGCAATTGCCTGTCGGCCCAGTCCGCCCACCTCCTGCCGGAGTCCGGGCCCGTTTGCCGGCCGCGGCCGTTTCCGGCGCTTCGCGCCAGGCAGCGCGGCGTCAGACGGGTGCCACCGCGCGACATGAACGGCCCGTTTAACGCAAGGTGCTTCGCCTGACGAGTGCATTCCGGGTCATCGTGACACCAGGCGTTGCACGGATCAACGCGACTCGCGGTGGGCTATCCGGCGACCCGCATTCTTTGCGGGAACCGCGCATGCCGACGCATGCGAGGTCGGCCGCCGCGTCCGACGGCTACGTGGTCTTCTTCTCGGCCACTGCGGCGCTCAGGCCTTCCAGGAGGTCTTCGCCGGTCAACCTTCTGAACCGGAGCAGCTGATCCTCGCTGAAGTCGTTGAGCTCGCTGGAAAGCACCGCGTCCAGGTCCTCGTCGTCCAGACGGAAGCTCCGGTGGTCGCGCGCCTTCTCGACCACGTTGCGCACGAACCCGGCGTTGCCGAGCGTGTCGATGCCGCGGATCAGATCCCCGTCCTCCGAGAGGGTTTCGTCCAGGTAGAACTTGGTGTAGGACGGCAACAACGCGTGGGCGTCCGCGTCGGTGATGACGTCTTCGTTCTCCTGGCCCATGAGCCGGGTCAGCGCCACCAATTCGTCGGGGGTGTAGCTGAAGAACTCGATCACGGTCGAGAAGCGCCGCCGCAGACCCTGGTTCACGTCGAGCATCTTTTCCATCGCTTTGGCGTAGCCCGCCCCGAACACCACCAGCTCGTCGCGGTGGTTCTCCATGTAGAGCAGCATCGTGTTGATGATGGCGTTGCCGTAGGGGTCGCCCTGCTGATAGCCCTTCTCGTGCAGGGTGTGCATCTCGTCGAAGAAAACCGCCCCGCCGAGCGCCCCTTCGAACAACTCCTCGGTGTTCTTCTCGGCGTCCGCCATGTACCGGCCGAGCAGCTTGGTGCGGCTGGTCTCGACCACCACCGGCTTTCGCAGGACGGTCAGGCCGCACAGCTGCTTACTGAAAGCCCTTGCGACCGAGGTCTTTCCGGTTCCCGGCGGCCCCAGCAGCAGCGTGTGGCGCGAGGTGACGGGCACCGGCAGGCCCATCTTGGCGCGAGCCAGGTTCACCTTGGTCGTCGACTTGATGAGCTTGATCTCGCGCTTGGCCCGCTCCATGCCGAGCATGGCGTTGAGCTCGGCATCGCCTTCGGCCAGGTACCTCGCCGCCTCCTCGGCGTGCCGGGCGGCTTCGGTCTGGGCCCGGGTCGGCGCGCTGTCGGGGTCCCACGGGTCGGTGCGGGCTTCGATCGTCTCCGGGTCGGTCAGCACCAGCCGGTAGTTCGGGTTGTCCAGCGCCTCGCGGGCCGGGGTGAACTTCGGGTCCCGCGAGTACACCTTGCGCAGAAGCTCGATGGCTTCCTCCTCGCGGCCCACGTGCCGCAGGCACATGCCCTGGGTGTACAGCGCGATGTTGGCCGCGCCCGGGACGCGATCGCCCTCCACCGCGTCCTGACCCCGGCGGAAAGCCTCCTCGAACACACCCAGCGACGCCAGCGCCGTCGTCGCCATCGCCGCGCCGGCCGCCTTGAGCTCGGGCTGACGCCAAACCTTGCCCTCCGGGAACTGGTTGAGCACGTCGGGCCATCGCCCGGTGCGGAAGTACAGCAGTCCGCGCACGTAGCTGACCAGCTCCTCCTCGAAGGGCTGGCGCGGTTCGACGCCGTCGAGCAGCTTCGACGCCTCTTCGAAGCGCTTCGCTTCGGCGAGGACGGCGGCGTACGCACACGCCAGGGACTCCACGCTGGTGACGGCCAGCTTCAGGAACAGCCCGTCGGACACCTCGGGACGGAACACCAGCTCGGTGACCCCGAGCCGGCGCGTCTCCCAGCCGAACGTGCGCACCGAGGCCCACGCGCCGGAGAGCACTTCGATGCTCTGCTCCCCCGCCAGCACGCGCGCCAGCCAGGCGTCGCACATATCGGGATCCAGGTTTGTCGCCGTGGTGAACATCTGGGCGGCAACCTGCGAATTGTGGCTGGGCTGCAAGCCGTTGACGGAGATCCCGGATGCCAGCAGGCCCGCGACCATCGCGTTGCGGGCGCCTTCGGCCGTGGACTGAGACCGCGTCATTGCGCTACGGGCGCGCCCGCCGAGCTCTCCTGCAGGTGGCCTACGAACAACGTCAGATCGTCGTCATGGTGCAGCGTGCGGCTGGGCACGACCAGCAGCGGGCGATGCGTCGGGGCGGGCAGGCTGGCGCGCACGGCGGCCAGCTGACGCCCGGTGAGCCGGTTGAGTCCCGCCGCCACGTCCCGGGGCAGGCGACTCTCGCTGTGGTAGCGCACCCAGCCCGAGATCTTGGGCACGCCGTCCTCGGCGGTCAGCCGCAGCGTGAGCACGGTGGCACGGGTCTCCGCCTGCCACAGCTCGTCCAGCGCTTCGGTGGTGATGTCGGTCGGCGTCAGCCAGAAGCTGGTCGCGAACCCGTTGAAGTGCTTGAGATAGCGCCATCCGGGCCGGCTCCAGGTGGGTTCCAGATCGGCCAGCACGGCGCTGTCGATCTCGGCGAGCTGCTCGGCGGTCAGCGGACGCGCCGAGCACGCCTGGCCGTCCAGATCGTGCGCCAGCCGCTCGGTGGCCGCCACCAACGTCGAGGCCAGTGAATCGCGCGACGCGACGGCGGCCACGTTGTGCTGCGGGTTCATCCGCAGCACCAGCCAGGTGCGGCGAACGTAGGAGGTGGGCTCGTCGCTCATCAGGTCCCACTCTTCGGGCCCCCAGTCGTCGAGCTTGGACAGCTCGGCTGCGTTGCCTCCCCGGCGCACCTTCACCGACACGATGTCGATGCCGTCGAGGTGGATGTCGAACTGCTGCAGCCCCTCGGCGACCGCCTGCACCAGCAGGCTGGCCGGCGCCGACCGGTGGCGGTGCCGTGCCGCCGCGGCCTCGTCCTCACCGTCGTCGACGGCGATCGCGGAGAGCAGCAGGCCGTCGTGCTCCCGCACGCCCACCGTGTCGCGGCCGAACCGCCGCTGGTGGTCGTGCGCGGGTGTGCAACCGGTGGCCAGCGCGCTGCCCGGGTCGGCCGACCAGTCCCAGAGCCACGTCGCCAGCCCGGACGTCAGCGTCACCCCGTGGTGGGTGACCAACGACAGCAGCGCGACCACCACCGAAAGGCCGACACCCACCCAGAACGCGATGCGATAGGTGCCCTGCCAGGACTCCGGGCAATGACTGGCCACCGTCATGATGACGATGACGGCCACGAACACGGCGGTCACCCGCGGCCACGACAAAGACAACCCGAACCTGCGTTGCGCCTTCATTGGTGTTGCTGCTCCGCCCCTATTGCTGCTTACGCGAATGCTTCATCAAAATCGTTGTCCCGAACACCGCGCCACCGATGAGCAGTGCCCCGATCAACCCTCCCGCGGCCACCCATACCGGGACCATGTCCCGATTGGGTGCCGGCTTCGGCAGGTTCAACGGCGCCGACAACTGCTGCGGCGGTTTGGGCGGACCGGCTGGTACATCCCAGGTCAGCGCCGCCACGGGGTCGATGACACCGTATCCGACTTGATTATCCACGCCGCGGGCCGGTGCGCGCGCCGTGCGGATCAATCGATTGATGATCTGGTTCGCCGTGAGTTGGGGGAACTTGGCGCGGACCAGCGCGGCCACCCCGGACACGATCGCGGTGGAGAAGCTGGTGCCGGACGGGACCAGCAGCGTGTTGTCGGGCCCGTCGATCGCGTTGATCAGGCCGTCGTCGCGCGGCGAGAGCCCCACCACGTCGGTTCCGGGGGCGGCGATCCCCACCCACGGCCCGGCGATGCTGGTCGGGGCCTGCCCCTGACCACCCTGGGTGAGGGGGCGTCCCTCGGTGTCGACGGCGCCGACGGTCAGGACGTAATCGCTGAACCAGGACGGCGTCACCACGGTGTTGACCGCGTTCCAGTCGCGCGGATCGTTCGGCTGCAGCGGGTCGAAGGGCGGGTTCTGCTTGCAGTCCTTCTTGCTGCTGTCGCCCGCCGCGGCGACGATCACCACGTTCTTGTCGACGGCCGCGTAACGGACGGCGGCGCCCAGCGTGCGCTGGTCGATGATGTTGCGTGCGCTCATGCAGGTCACGTCGGAGATGTTGATCACCGTCGCGCCCAGGTCGGCGGCGTGCACGATCGCGCGCGCCATCGTCTGGACACTGTCGATCTTCGCCTGCGTCTGCGGGTCCTCGTCGCCGGTGTAGGCGTCCTTGAGGCCGAACGCCTGGCTCGACTGCCGGATCGACAGGATGTCGACGTCGGGTGCGATGCCGCTGTAGGCGTCGGGTCCCGACGACGGCGCCGGCGGGGCGGGAGGCGGTGGGGGCGGCGGCGGCGGCTGCAAGGGCATGGGACCGCGCGGGTAGCCGACGGCGCCGACATGGGCGCCGCCCGAGTAGCTCGGGATCGTCACCGTGCCGCCGCCATGGCTCGCCGCCCCGGGAGCCCCGGGGGCGGGTGGTCCTGCCGGTGGGGCTCCAGGAGCCGGCGCGGCGGGCGGCCCGGCCGGCGGGGGCGGCGGGGGCGCGCCGGGCGCACCCGGCGGGGCGTTCTGGTCCTGCGGCGCGGGCGGGACCATCGTGATGGTCTGCGGCAGCGGCGACAGCGTCACCGTCTGCGGTGGCGGCGCCTTCGGGGGCGGCTCCGTGGTGGGGATGGTCACCGGCCGGCGCGGTGGCGCGGGAAGCGGGACGGCTCCGCTGGCGGGGGCAGCGCCGATCATCGACGCGACGATGGTGCCGTGGGCGTCGCAGTCGGACAACCCGTCGCCGCCCATGATGTAGTCACCGCCCGGCAGCAGATGCGGCAGCCTCGGGTGCGGAGTGACACCGGTGTCGATGACGGCCACCTTCTGGCCGGCGCCGCGGCCGAACTGCCAGGCCTCCGGCAGGTTGAGCATGTCCATGTACTTGGGCTGCAGCCGGAAGTCGGTGCCCGGCAAGGTGCCGACCTCCGTGCAGTAAGCGGTCTGCTTCATCGGAGCCGGCGGGCCGGGCGGGCCGTCAGGCGGGACCGCGGCCGGGTCGATCGTCGGAGGGGAGATGGCGGATGCGGGGGGCAGCCCCGCTAGCGAACCTGAAGTGAGCAAGACAGCGGCAATGGCCGCGCGAGATGCGCGGCCACGCCACTTCTTGCCACTACCGATAGCGGATTGCTGCATAAACGTTCATCAACCAAAACGCCAGCGGGAAGATCGGCATCAGGCAGAGGTACTCGATCCATTCCACGAACTTGCGGAACAGCGGGCTGTAGACGGTGTTGGGCACGACCGCCGCGGCCGTGAGCCCGGCCGCCGGCAGCAGCACCAGGATCGCCACGCTGATCGACACCGACAGCGGCGACTGCAGCACCAGCGCGTAGCGGATGACCACCGTCGCGACAATCAGCACGGCCGTCCCGGCCAGGGTGATCGCCTGCCAGCGGTCGACGTACGAGCGCCCGCGCAGCATGAGGAACCCGGCGCTGAAGCCGGCCAGCAGCAGCGGCAGCCAGCGCTGTCCGGTGTGCGGATCCGCCAGCGCGGTCAGCGTGACCACCATCAGCACGCCCAGCCCGGTCAGCAGACCGCCGAGGAACGAGCGGGCGCGCTCGGCCTGCAGCACCACGTCGCGCACCGACGCCGGACCCTCCAGGACCGGCCGGCCGCCCTCGGAGCGGACGACGGTCGTGGGCAGGTCGGGGCGAGCCTCGAACACCCAGCGGCTCGTGGCCGAAGGGAACACGGGAAGGCGGATGCCGGCCAGCCGCCGCGCGATGGCGGGCGCGCTCTGGTAGCCGAGCACGCAGAGCAGCACGACGCAGGTCAGCAGCGTCACAGCGCTGGTCATCGCGACCATGCGGGCGAGCGCGGCGACCGCGGCCACCGCCGCGACGGTGATGATCGCGGTGTACAGGCCCAGTCGACGCCCGGTGAAGCGAAGCCCCATGATCGCGGCGATGGTGAGGACACCGAAGCCCAGCACCGCCTGCGGCGAACCGACCCCGCCCGGAGGCGCGGCCGCCGCGGCGACGGCCAACGGCGCGAGGCCGCTGAGCAGGAGCATGTCGCCGACGCCGCGCTCGTGATCGCTGCGGGCACGCGACAGCAGCAACCCGGAGACGCCCAGCACCGCGGCGGCGATCACCGCGGCGAAGACCGTCGGCAGCCAGGAGTTGTGGTGGAAGCGGAACCAGCCCAGCAACGCGGACCCGGCGATCACACCCGACGCGACCATGGTCGCGCCGACCTGAAGCGCGACCGTCGGGTCGATAGCGGCGAATCGTTTGCTGAGGTTCGCGGCCACCGCGGTGGAGATGTGCTCGATGACCTGAGAACGGTGCTCGGTGTCCGGGATGTACCGGATCCACAGCCGGTCGCCGTCGTACACGTCCTGCTCGGTGAGGGACTGGGTGGCGCGCAGCGGGCTGCCGTCGACCAGGCACAGTGCCCACCTGCCGCGGCCACTGGCCTCGAGGGTGGGCTCACCCAGCTCGCGCAGGCGGCTGTTCACCACCTTCAGCAGCGGGTCGGTCATCACCGACACCGGGGCGTTGGCGTCCAGCAGGACGCCGATCTGTACGCCCTCACCGGCCATGATGCCGACGACCACCGCCCTAGGCTGTGAGATGCCCTCAACATCAGGCTGTAATGCTTCGACGACAGCAGTCATCGCACTGCACCCCCTGCCATAGTGGATGTGGTAGCCCGCGCAGCCAGTTGCGCGGAAGCCTGCGTCGGTCCGCTCGCCGGAGCATCGCCCCGGGAGAGATCCACGACCAAGTTGTCTGTCATCTGCCTCGCCTTGCGATCAAGAGTTGTGGTGAAACCCAGATTTGCTGATGATTCTAGAGAAGTATGCCGTTTTCGCATCTCGACCGCGTCTTATGCGCAAAAGCATTGATTAACATTGTGTTTCGCGACAAGGTCAGACTCTGCTGTGAGATTTCCACTCGCCGTAGGGCAGCGTGTCCAGCACAGTCTTGATGCCCACCTGAACCAACTGAGGGGTGGCCGGGCAGATGGCCAGCCACGCCTCCCCCGAGCCGGCCGTCCGGGCCTGCTGGTACATCGCGATCCGGCCGCCCGATCCGTCCTTGAGGGACAGGACCGACGTGCTCGGGCCCTTGGCGTCGTCCTGATATTGACGCGCATACACCGCAACCTCGGCGGCCGGGTCGGACAACGCCTGCCCCAGGGCGGCGACGGTCGCGGCGCTGATGCCCATCCGCCGCAGGTCGCCTCCGGAGAAGACGTTGAAGCCGGACTCCTGCCACGACTTGGTCGCTTCCAGCATTTCCTCCAGCGGCACGTTGACCGCGTTGATCGCCGCGGGTTCCGCGTGGTGAATCGACTCGAGGCCGTCCATCACCAGCGAGGCGATCGAAGCACTGTCGGCAATCGCGACGTCGTCGACGGTGATGTCGTTGCCGACACGGACCGCCGACACCCAGTGCTGGCCACGCCGGGCCAGCACCACGCGGAACTCGTTGTCGGGGATGTCGCGCGAACCCGGCGTCTGGTTCTCTTCCTCGACCACGCCGTAGAGCAGTTTGCCGCGTGAGAGCAGCGCTACGACCTCGAGGTCCGGCGCGGCCAGCACCCGCATGCGGGTGGCGACCTGCTCTTGCACCTCGTCACCGACGACGATCCCCTGCTCCCGCATCACGGCCATCCCCGGATGCTCGTTGAGCCAGTCGCTCGAGTCGGTAGACACATAAGGCCGGCAGCGCAACTCGGGCGCTACGTGCCGGATGTCGAGCAGCGCCTGAAGCATCCAGAAGCCGTCGACGTTGACGGTGATGTCGGTGCGGGTGCTCTGTTGATCCATCAATCCCTCAAAAGGTCGTCAAAGTTGAAGTGCACGGTAACCGCAGGACGCGGCAGCACACCTTTGGCTGGTGTGCTGCCGCGCCTGAAGTTGGGATCTAGGCCCAGCTGGAGCCGACGGCAGAGTCAGTGCTCGACATGTTGCTGCCGGCGGTCTGAACCTTCTGGCCGTGGGAGTTGGCCTGCTCATAGATCACCTGGAAGTTGCGGCCCAGCTGAGTGATGAACTCCTGGCAGGCCACCGAACCGGCGCCACCCCAGAAGTCACCGGCGGCCAGCACATCGCGAACGATGGACTGGTGCTCGGCCTCCAGCGAAGCCGCCTGCGCGCGAATCGTGGCGCCGTGGGCGTCCACATCGCCGAACGAGTAATTGATGGTCATGACATATCTCCTTAAAAGTTTCGAGGGACCGGCGACTAGCTGCCGAGGATCTGCTGAGAAGCCTGCTCTTGCTGCTCGTAGTTGCTGGCGTCGCGGATCAACCCGTCACGCACGCCGTGCAGCATGTTCACGATGTTGCGGAAGGCCTGGTTGACCTGGCCCATGGTGTCATACGACGTCGCCTGAGCCTGGCCGCTCCAGCCGGCACCGGCGATGTTCATCGACGACGCCCACATCTTGCGGGCCTCGTCCTCGACGGTCTGCGCGTGGGTCTCGAAACGCCCCGCCATCGCCCGCATCTCGTGCGGGTCAGTCATAAAACGAGTTGCCATTTCGGCTATCTCCTTCGCTGCTCTGTTGTTACTTGTTGGTTGTTGGATGGGTGACGACCTGACGGCTGCGCACTGATGCAACCGCCTGGCCCATACAGAAAGCTGTGTGCCTGTCCGTCAACCCGGCGGTCGCCGGGTTGACGGACGGCGCAGTGTTGTTCGGCCCGTACCCGAACCGCGTCGTTCGGGCCGGCGGAGTGTGCGTTGCCCCCCAAGGTGCCGCTTCGGCGCAGCAACCGCTGCCGGCCCTCATCGAGTGCCGGACGGCTGCGGTGGAACCTGCGCCGGAAACGGCTCTGTCCCAAATCTCTGGACCGGTGAATCGATCAGCCGGCGGCGGCCGCGTTGGCGGCCTCGGTGGCCGCGTACGACCCGGAGCTCATGGTCAGGGTGTTCACGAACATCTCGTGGATCGCCTGGGCCTGGGCGCTCACTGCCTGGTACATCTGCGCGTGGGCGGCGAACTGCGCCGCGGTCAGCGCCGACACCTCGTCTGCCGCGGCCGGTACGACACCGGTGGTCGGGGCTGCTGCGGCGGCGTTCTGAGCGCTCAGCGTCGAGCCGATGCCCTGCAGGCTCCCGGCCGCCGCGGCCAGAGCCTCCGGCTGTGTGGTCACGAACGACATAATTTCCTCCCAAATTTACTTCGGCACCGCTCTCTGGAAGAGAGTAGATGACTGGATTCTTCCGAGGGTCTGTTCGACCTCGCCTGTTCGCAAGTGTTCACCGAACAGCACGACGAATTCACTTTTAGTAACGACAGAGTAACAGCGTTCGGCGGCGTTCGGGAGACCTCACAGGACGGTCACAGCAAACCGCAAGCGCGCGATCCGAGTGGGGGCCCAAAAACCGACTCTGAGCTGCAAGGACATCCGGCCGCCGTGCCTCCGCGGACCATCGGTCGAGCAAATGTGCAACGCATTTGCGCGCAATGATTGCTCGGCCGTCGACTTTCATCTCCGTCAATCCATTCGAAAGGTACGGTTCATCCGGCCGCGGGCGGCCGGGCCATGACGGTGGGCTTGAACCCGTATCGCGGCCCGGCACCGCCGGGAGCGGATCCCGTCCCCGCCAGCGGCATGCCGCCCAGCAGATTTCCGGCCCCGGCGTCGGGCGCCTCCCTGACATTGCTGACCGGGATCGCCGAGGCGGCGTGATGTTCGGCTGCCAACGTGCCCGTCCATGTCGACGGAACCGACAGCCGCCCGACCGTACCGCCACCGCCCAGCGACCCGGTCACATGCGCGGCACCGCCGCCGAGCAGGCCTCCCAGGCTGGGCAAGCCCTTGGGAACGGCGGCCGCGGCCGCCGGAGCCGCCCCGCCGAGGGCTCCCGTAGTCTTCGCGACCTGGGTCAGGAAGTTGCCCATACCGATGCTGAAGTAGGGCAGACCCTCGGTGTTGTAGAAGACACCGGCGTAGGGCGTGTATGCCGTCATGAACGCCGACAGGCTGTTGCCCGGAAACGACGACTGCCCGAAGAGGATCTGCCACAGCCACGACAGCGGACCCGACGACGACGCGAGGTAGTTCCACTCGCCTTGGATGGGCGAGTAGATCGGCGCCGCCAGCCTCTGCAGTTGTGAGGTGATCTGGCTGATCAGGCTGTTGATCTGGTTCTGGATCGAGCTGACGGAGGTGCCGGCGGCGGTGGTCACCGCCGCGGCCTGGGTGGTGGAGGCCGCCGGGCTGGCGACCTCCGGCGCCGCGGCGAAGGGGGTGACGCTGGAGGCCGTCGCCGAGTTGCCGGCATAGCTGTACATCGTCGCGGCATCCTGAGCCCAGAATTCGCCGTATTGCGCTTCCAACTGGGCGATCGCGGCGGTGTTCAGGCCCAGCACGTTGGTCGACACCAGCTGCGCGAGCTGTTGGCGGTTGGCGGCGATGAGCGGCGGCGGCACGATCGCTGCGAAGGCGGACTCGTAGGCCGCCGCCGCCGAACTGGCCTGCGTCGCCGTCTGCTCCGCCTGGGCGGCCGTCGCCGTCATCCACTCGACGTACGGCGTGACCGCGCCCGCCATCGACGCCGACGCCGGCCCGAGCCATTCCTCGCTCGACAGCTGGGTCACCACGTTCTCGTATTGAAGGGCGGCCGCGTTGAGCTCGGCCGCCAGCGAGTTCCACGCCGACGCCGCCGTGACCAGTGACGTCGAACCGCTGCCGGAATACAGCCGGGCGGAATTGATCTCCGGCGGTAGAGCACCGAAATCGATTGCCATGTCGTGACTCCTAACCCCTTCTGGCCGTACTGGCCGTTTCGGTTGCTCCATACGGCTCCGGGCGCAAACCCTTAGTGCTGAACAACAATTGGTGACAAACGCTCTCGGCGGCCGGGCGCACCGCCGCAGTCGGCAGCCGGCCGCCTCCCGGGCGGGAAGTCCTTCGTCCACGGCGCGCCGCACGGCCCCACAGGCATGGTGGCTGTGAACTGCGGACCTCTGCGCCGACGCCGCGCGCGGGGGTAATCGATACCGGCCAAAGGTACGGAGTCCGCTGCGGGTGTGGAGTCACCGGCGCGCCCACCCGGTACGAATTCGGATCACGGGAAAGGTCCAGCCAGGCAACGGCCCAATTCTTTCCGGGAATTTGCCGTGGCGTATTTCCCAGCGCCGCCTTCTGCACCGAGAAATTGGTCGCGTGGGCGATGAATCCGCCATTGTCTGTAACCATGATCGCGTTATCCGGCCGACGGCGGGCGCACCAGCACCCGGTGTTTGAATCCGTATTCGCGCGGTGGCCACGCGCCGGCGCCGCGCCGGCCCCCGGCGCTCATGGGGACCCCCCGCAGCAGGCCGCTGGTGTCGCCGTGCGGGCCGCCGACGTAGTCGACCGCCATCGCCTTGGCCACGGGCTCCTCCATCGAGCCCGGCGGCGATGCCCAGTTCGACGGCACCGACAGGCCACCGATCCTGGAGGAGGAGGCGAGGTTGGCCGAGACCGCCGATGCGGGGTGTGTGCCCGCCAGGTTGCTCAGGCCGAGCCCCGCGAACTGCGGGGTCGGATACCAAGCGCCGCCCGCGCCTGCCGTCGCCCCACCGGGGCCGAAGGTGCTCTGCTGAGTGATCGAGCCCCAGAAGGACATGATTCCTGCCGAGAAATACCCGAGCCCCACGGTGGTGCGGGCCAATGCCTGTCTGCTGGTGGCGTTGAGATTGGCGAACTGCTGAACAATCCACCAGTCCATCGGATTCAGTCCCGAGGCGTAGGACGCGGACGAAAGCTGTTGCAGGACTTCGTTGATCGAAGTGAACAGCGAAGTGATCGAAATGCCATCCGGCGCCACGGCAAGCCCGGGGGTGGCCTGGGCGACGCCGGCACCAGTCGGCGTCGCGATGGCCTGGGTTACTGCGGACGCTTGCGCGGCCGGACCGCCCTGGTTCGTGTTCTGCGCCGGTTCGGTGAACGGAGCCAGTTCCGTCGCGATCGCCGAAGCGCCCGCGTAGCCGTACATCGCGGTGGCATCCTGAGCCCACATCTCGGCGTACTGGGCCTCCGTAGCCGCGATCGCCGCGGAATTCTGGCCGAAGAAATTCGTTGCGATCAGCGTCGTCAGCAGGACCCGGTTGGCCGCGATCACCGGCGGGGGCACCGTCATCGCGAACGCGGTCTCGTAAGCGGCCGCCGCCGAGCGGGCCTGACTCGCGGTATCCCCGGCCAGGGCGGCCGCGGAGCCGAGCCAGGCGATGTACGGCGCGGCCGCGGCGAGCATCGATCGGGACGCCGGGCCCAGCCACGCCGAGCCGGTCAACTCGGTGAGCACCGCCTGGTAGCCGGCGGCCGTGGAGCCCAACTCAGCCGCGAGCCCGTCCCAGCCCGCCGCCGCAGCCATCAACGAATCCGAACCCGGACCGGCATACATCCGGCCCGAGTTGATCTCCGGTGGCAGGGCCCCGTAGTCCATGATCAGGAACCGCCGAGCTGGATCGACATGTGTTTCCCCACAAGCTGTTAACGCGACGTTGGTCTTTGCTTGCCTGAGAGGCTAGATCGCCGTCGTCGTCCCTCGCGTCGCCTCGACGAGGCCGGCGGGGCCTGGCCACGGCGCTCGATCGGGCGCCTCCCGGGGAGGTCGGCCGCTGCTCGCCGGTCGATCGTGCCGCCGCCGCAGCGGCGCTCACCTGCAGCAATGCGCCCACAGGGCGCCGGCGAACGGTTGTCGCCGACGCCGCGGCGGGCTCGATCGGCAGGCGCGTGGGCGTGGGCGTCGAAGACGGTCCGGGTAAAAATCCGGCCGCAGATAAAGTCGCGACGGCTTCGCTGGGCGGCCCCTGGGAAAGCGTCGGCGCGGCTTCCTGCGCGATTGCCTGCGGCGGCCCTTTGCCGGGGCGCGGGGCGGCCCGTCGTTCCCTTCTGCAGTGACCCATCCGGCGGGCGAAACCACCGGAGACGGCAAAACGCACCGCGCTGGGTGTCGAGCTACCCAGCGCGGTGCGTGATGTTCAGATGGTGGGCCGACCGGGGTCGGTCAGCCCGCCACGGGGCTGCGGTTAGCCGCCCAGCGGGGGCCGCGCCATGACGGTCGGGCGGAACCCGTATCGGGGGCCGGCGCCGCCGGCGCCCCCGGAGCCCACCCCTGCCAGCGGCATGCCGCCGAGCAGGTTCCCCGGGCCGCCCGCGGCCTCGGGGGCCGCGCTGACGGTGCTCACCAACTGCGGGGCGTGTCCGATCGCCGGGGCGGTGGTGCCTGCCCACGACACCGGCACCGAGAGCTTGCCGATCGAGCTGGCGCCGCCCACCGAGGCCGCCACGTGGGCCGCACCGCCACCGAGCAGGCCGCCGAGACCGGGCAGACCCTTGGGCACTGCGGCGGCGGCAGGCGCGGCCGCCCCGCCGATCCAACCCAGCGTCTTGGAGATCTGCACACCGAAGTTACCCATACCAACGCTGAAGTAGGGCAGACCCTCGGTGTTGTAGAAGAAGCTGGCGTAGTTGGAGTAGCCGCTGAGGAACGTGCCCAGGTTGGTGGGCAGCACGGTCTGGCCGCTGATCAAGAACCACAACTCGGTCAGCGCCGAGGTGGGCGTGGCGCTGGCGCCGGTGATCGGGTTCGCGACGCTGGTCAGCGAGTTGGTGATTTCGGTTTGCAGGTTGCTGATCCAGCTCTGGATCGAGGCCGCCGGGGTGGCGGCCGCGGCGTTGGTCGCGGCGGTCTGGGTGGCCGTGGCCGTCGGGCTGGCGATGTTGGGCGCGCTCTGCAGGGTGGACACCTGCGAGGCCGCGGAGGACTGCCCCGCGTAGCTGTACATCGCACCGGCGCTCTGCGCCCAGAACTCGGAGTACTGGGCTTCCAGTTGCGCGATGATCCCGTTGTTCTGGCCCAACACGTTGGTCGAGACCGCTTGCGCCAGCGTGGCGCGGTTGGCCGCGATCAGCGGGGGCGGCGTCACCGAGGCCAGCGCGGTCTCATACGCCGCCGCGGCCGCCTGAGCCTGAGTGGCCGCCTCTTCGGCCTGGGCGGCCGTGGTGCTCATCCACGTCACGTACGGCTGCACCGCGGCGGCCATTGCCGCCGACGCCGGCCCCATCCACTCCTCGCTGGACAACGTGGTCACCACTTTGTCGTAGGCCACCGCGGCCGAATTCAGCTCGGCGGCAATCCCGTTCCACGCCGATGCCGCCGTCATCAACGACGCCGAACCCGGGCCGGCATACAACCGCCCGGAGTTGATCTCCGGCGGTAACGCACCAAAATCAATCACTGTTGACTCCTTAGCCAGCCGCGGCCGCGTTGGCCGCCTCGGTCGCCGCGTACGACCCCGAACTCATGCTCAGGGTGTTGACAAACTGCTCGTGAATCGCCGCCGCCTGCGCGCTGACGGCCTGGTACATCTGGGCGTGCGCGGCGAACTGCGCCGCGGTCAGCGCCGACACCTCGTCGGCAGCCGCCGGCACCACCCCGGTGGTCGGGGCCGCCGCCGCCGCGTTCTGGGCGCTCAGCGTCGAGCCGATACCCTGCAACGCACCCGCCGCAGCCGCCAACGCCTCGGGCTGCGTAGTTACGAACGACATCTAAGTTCCTCCCTCAACTCTCGGGCCGATGGCTTTCAGAAGATCTTTGCTGTGTGAAGATCGCTTCAGACATGACTTGCTGGTGAGACTAATTTGTTACGGCCGGGGCGCGCCTCCTTGAACGCCGACTGTTCACTACTGGACAACTGTTGTTCATCTCCCGCGAAGGTGGGCGACCGGTTCAGCCGGCCGACGGTGGGCGCGTCAGCACGCTGTAGCGGAACCCGTATTTGTTGGTGTAGCCGTAGCCGGCGGTGCGCCGGCCCGCCGCGCCGGGCGGCATGCCCCGAAGCAGTGCGTTGCCGGGCTGGGCAACGGTCCCCGAGGTGCCGCTCGTGGCGCCGGACACCGGGGCGCCCTCCTCCATCGTGGCGCTCGCGAGAGTCGCCTGCGTGGTCGGCGACGACCAGCTCTCCGGTACCGACAGCATCCCGACCTTGCCGGCGCCGCCCGCGCTGACTTCCACCGACCCGGCGGTGTGGGCGCCCACACCGCCCAGGCTGCCCAGGTGCAGACCGGCGAACTGCGGTGTGGGGAACCAGGCACCACCCACACCGGCAGTCGTACCACCGGGACCGGTTGTCAACTGCTGCCCGATGCCGTACCCGAAGTTTCCGATACCCACCCCGAAGTACGCCTGCAGGGTCTGCTTGATCACCGCGGTGTACATGGTGGTGTTGATGCCCAGGTAGTTGTTGGTCGGGGTCGGCAACCCGTACATCAGGAAGTCGTTGAACTGCTGCTGGATCACATTCCACGGCCATGTCGACTCGATGCCGGCGATCAGCTGTTGCGGCGAGGTGGGCAGCGTGTAAGCGGCCGGTACCAGCTGCGAGGCGGTACTGGCCACGTTCTGCGCGATGTTGCCGGTCGGCTGGGCCGTCGCCTGAGACATCGAGGCGAACTGCGCGGACTGTCCGTCCGGGGTGGTGGTGTTGGGCGGCGCGGTGATCCGCGGCACCTGTGCGGCGGCCGCCGACGAGGCGGCGTACCCGTACATCGCCACCGCATCCTGAGCCCACATCTCGGCGTACTGGGCCTCCGTGGCCGCGATCGCCGGGAAGTTCTGCCCGAAGAAATTGGTCGCGATCAGCGTCATCAGCAACACCCGATTGGCCGCGATCACCGGCGGCGGAACCGTCATCGCGAACGCCGCCTCGAACGCCGCCGCCGCCGCCCGGGCCTGGCCCGCCGTCTGCTCGGCCTGGCCCGCCAGATTACTCATCCAGCTCAAGTACGGGACCACTGCGGACACCATCGCCGCCGACGTGGGCCCCACCCAGGGCCCGTTGGTCAACTCGTCGATCACCGAGGTATAGCCGGAAGTCGCCGTGCCCAATTCCGCCGCCAACTCATCCCAAGCGGACGCGGCAACCATCATGGGCTCCGAACCCGGCCCGGTGTACATGCGACCGGAATTGATTTCGGGCGGTAACGCGCCGAAGTCGAACACCGTGTCCTCCTCAGTCGGCCGTGATCGCGCCGGCGATCACGGCTTCATCAATTCCTGGCGGCTGCGGTCAACAACCCGTCGTCAACGACCACTGCCTCTGGGCTCCGTTGCCCCACCGAATGTCCCTACCGATTCAGACCTACCGATCAGCAAACTACGCCGCGCTGGCTGCCCGTGGCCCGGGACGGGGAGGCGAACGCTAGCTGAATACTTGCTATGCCAACAGGATTCCACGGATCTCAGGTCACGCGCGACATCCATGATCTGCCCCGTTCAGCCCACTGTCAGCAACCGAGCGACAGCCCAATTGTGCCTGCGCTGCCGCTCGCCAACGAGATTAACTGTTCATCAGGGGCACACCGAAGCGTGATTCCAACTGTTCACTGTCCGCCAACCAATGTTCACTCCCGGCCAATCTCCGTTCACCAGAGACAACCCGCTGTTCATCTCAGGTTTGTACAGCCGATGAACGAAATCGCGCCCGCGTTCAGTCCTCGTCGAGTATCAGCGCCATCTCGGGGCAGGACGCCACGCCGTCCCGGGTGAGCTGCTCGTCCTCGGGCCGCACCTCGTGGTCTTCGACAATCGAATAGCCGGAATCGTCGATGGGGAACAGCTCCGGGTCGACGGCGTAACACTGCGCATGGCCAACACATTTGGACTTTTCGAGACGGACCCTCATGAGTTTCCCTTCCACGACGCTCCGCGAATTGCAGTGAGCTCGAACTCAGGCGATCGATAGGTAGATTAGTTCCTCGCGGCGGCCGGGAAAGCGCTCGCCCGCCCCGCCCGTTCACGCTAACCCCACGGCGTTCGCGCGTGATCAGATTGGTACGCCTCAAGCGCCCGTGCGATATTGGTGTGCCGCCACCACCCGTGAACGACCGACAAGCGGAGATCAGAGCGCATGAGCACCCTGGGCGAGAGCCAGCCAGGCACATTCCACCTACCGCGGCTGGAGTACTCCAAGCTGCCGATGGCCGACGATCGAGGTGTCGGATGGAAGACACTACGCGACGCCGGGCCGGTGGTGTTCATGAACGGCCACTACTACCTGACCCGCCGCGAGGACGTCCTCATGGCGCTGCGCAATACCAAGCTCTTCTCCGCGCGCTTGGCGCTCCAGCCCCCGGGCAGCCCGCTGCCCGTGATACCGCTGGCGTTCGACCCTCCGGAGCACACCCATTATCGGCGGATTTTGCAGCCGTACTTCAGCCCGCACGCGCTGGCCAAGTCGCGGCCCGTGCTCGAGCGTCACGCCGCCGAGATGATCGCGGGCTTCGCCGGTCGTGGCGAATGCGACGCGGTGTCGGAATTCGCGCGCATCTACCCGTTTCAGGTGTTCATGGACCTCTACGGCCTGCCGATGGAGGATCTGGATCAGGTGATCGCCTGGAAGGACGCCGTGGTCGCGGACAAGCCTTTCGGCACCATGGAGGACGCCGAGCAGGGATTCAAGCTGTTGGAGTACCTCGACGCAGCCATCAAGCAGCGCCGCCGGCGTCCGGGCACCGACATGCTGTCGCAGGTGATGTACGGCGAGGGTGATTTCAGCGATCTCGAGTTGCTGGGCATGAGCCACCTGCTGATCCTGGCCGGTCTGGACACCGTGACGGCGGCGATCGGTTTCTCCCTGTTCGAACTCGCACGCCGACCCGAGCTGCGCAGCGAGCTTCGCGACAAGCCCAGGCAGATCAGGGTTTTCATCGAAGAGATCGTCCGACTGGAGCCTTCGGCGCCGGTCGCGCCCCGGGTCACCACCGACTTCGTCAACGTCGGCGGCATGACGCTGCCCCCCGGGACGCCGGTGCGGCTGTGCATGGCCGCGGTGAATCGCGACGGTACCGACGAGATGTCCACCGATGAGCTGTTCCTCGACGGAAAGGTGCACCGGCACTGGGGATTCGGCGGCGGACCGCACCGCTGCCTCGGTTCGCACCTCGCGCGCATCGAGCTCACCGTGATAGTCGCCGAATGGCTGAAGCAGATTCCGGAATTCGAGCTGCCCGAGGACTACTCCCCCGAAATCAAGTTCCCGTCAAAGACTTTCGCACTCAAGTCGTTGCCGCTGACCTGGGAACGCTGAGCCGGGGCCGACCGGGTCTGTACCCGGCCGGCCCCGGCTCGACGCCGGATCGGTGCCGACGGCTACTTGCGGACGTCGGTAGCGGCCACCTGGACGAACACGCCGGTGTCCTCGGCCATGAGCAGGCCTCGACCGCGGGGCAGCGGACCGCCCTTCATCTTGCCGCGGATGAAGCCCTCGTCGGGGTCGGCGTCCATGACCAGCAGTGGCGCGTTTGCCTGGTGCAGAGCGCGCAGCATCGGGTCGCTGCCCGCCGACGACCAACCACCGAACGTTCGCGTCACGATCACGTGCAGGCCCACGTCCGCGGCCCTGGTCACCCACGGGGCGGCCTTGTGCAGCGGCGAATCGAAACCGGTTGGCAGCTGCTGGATGTCGTCGACGATCAGGAAGATCTCCGGGCCGCTCCACCACGAGTGCGACAGCAACTCCTCGGCGGACAGTCCCGGCGGCGGTTCGCGCCCGGCCAGGGCCGCCGCGAGCTCGCCCATCATCGCGTTGACGCCGTCGAGGTTGTAGGCGAACTTCTCGACGTACTCCGAGCCCAGCGTGGTCAGCAGTTGACGACGCGGGTCCACCAGCCAGATCTGGGCCGAGGGCTGCGACGTCTGCGGCGCGCTGGAACCGCCCGGCGCGTACAGCCGGCCGATCTCGGACATGATCGTGGCCAGCGTCGTGGTGCGCCCACATTCGCGACGGCCCGTCACCATCAGGTGAGCGTTCTCCGCGAAGTTGAGGTACACCGGCTGCAGGTCCAGCTCGGAGATGGCCCACGCGATGCCACCCGCACCGACACCCTGGCGGGTGTCGCGGGCGGCCAGCTCGCGCAGCTGCTCCACGCCGAACCGCGCGGGCAGCCGGCGCACCGGCGGCGCCTGGCCGCTCGTCAGCCTGCTGACCGCTTCGACGATGCTGTCGGACTCGAAGACGTTGTCGGCGGTGGTCGCCAGCGCCGGCCGGGCGACCAACGTGTGCAGACCCGACTGCGGGTCGGCGTCGAGGCGGACGTAGTTGACCGCGACCATGCCCCGGCCCGGCTTGACCGGAACCTCCTTGGCGAACCGGGAGCGCACCAGCTTGGCGTCCTCGACGGCGGCCAGCCGCAGCTCGACTCGGGAGCCGAACCCGCTGCGCACCGGTGGCCGCAGCTCGGACTCGCGGTCGGCGGTGACGATCACGTGCACACCGAACGAGGGCCCCTGGTTGATGATCTGGTTGACCTGCTCGATGAGGACCTCGTTCTCCTCGGCCAGCGCCCGGTAGTTGTCGATCACCAGGTACACGTCGCCGAACACGTCGGGCACCGGACCCGGCTCGCCGCCGAACTTGCGGCGCCGGAACACCTCCATCGAGGCGATCCCGTACTCGAGGAACGTGCGCTTGCGGTCGCGCACCAGCGCCAGCAGTTCGGCCACCGTACGGCGGACGCCGTAGGGGTCCGTCGGGCCGACGACCTCACCGACGTGCGGCAGGCGCGCGACCGTGGTCAGCGCCGTGCTGCTGTAGGCCAGGCAGTAGAACTGCACCTGCTCGGGCGTGTGGGTCATTGCCGCCGAGCAGATCAGCGTCTGCAGGGCCGTCGTCTTGCCCGAACCGCCGGCGCCCAGGATCAGGACGTTGGCGCCGGGACCGGACGTGTCGACCGTCCACGGCGGCTGGTCGTGCTTGAACGGCCGGTCGATGATCCCGAGCGGGAACACCAGATCCTTGGCCGTCCCGTAGTCCTGCTGCCAGGGGTGCCCGAGGAACCGGTTGACCAGCTCGTCGATCGCGACGGGCTGGCTCAGCGGCGGCTGCCACAAGCGGTACGGCTCGAAGTCGATCTTGCGGAGCTGATCGATGATCACCGTGCCGACCTTCGGGACCCGGATCCCCTCGTTGTCGTCCTCATCGGCTGCCGGTCCGTCGAGGCCGAGCGCCTCCCCGTTGCCGTTGGCGTGCAGCGCCGGAGTCTGAACGTCCGGACCGCCCACGCTGACCTCCAGCGGGGTGAAGAAGTTGGTGAACAACTGCGGGCGCACGTAGTCGATGCTGTGGATCAGCGCCGGCAGCTCCTCGCCGTCGGCGGTGATGCCGCGCGGAATGTAGTCGCGCCACAGGAACTCGGCCTGGAACCGGATGATGTCCTCCAGGCTCTTCCGGAAATAGCCCAGACCGGCCTGTGCGGGCAGGTTCACCGCGTTCGGTACGCCGGCCGCCTGGGCCGCACCGGCGGTGCGGGCCTTCAGCACCAACCGGTAACCCATGTTCTCCATGAGCTTTTCGGCGCGGCTCTCGATGGTCTGCGACGCCATCATCAGGTGGATCCAGTAGGCACGGCCCTGACGGCCGATCGAGTCGAGCACGTCGACCGCCGTGGGCATGATGCGGAACCACTCGTAGAACTCGTCGATGACCACCACGAGCATCGGCAGCGGGGCCATGTCCTGGCCGCGCGCCCGCATCCTGGACCGGACCGAGTTGTACTCCTTGGCGTCGTCGACACCGGCGCTGTCGCAGATCGCCTTGCGGCGGGCGATCTCGCCCCACAGCGCGTCCAGGAAGCGCTCCATCAGCGCCTGGTCCTCTTCCAGGTCGGTGATGATGCGGGACACGTGCGGCACCCCGGCGAACGGCTTGACGGCCGAACCACCCTTGAGGTCGGCGAGGACGAACTGCAGCTCCTCCGGCGGGTGACCGAGCATCAGCGACTCGATCACGGTCCGCACCAGGGTCGACTTACCCGAACCGGTGGTTCCCGACATGACGCCGTGCGGGCCGTCGCCGCCCTCGTCGAGGGACTTCATGTCCAAAAACAGCAGTTCCCCGTTGTCGGAGCGGTTGCCGAAGGGCGCCCGCAGCCGCGAGCGACCCATCGTGTCGGTGCGGTTGCCCCACAGCGTCTTGAAGTCGATGTCCGCGGGGTCGTCGATCCCGTAGTAGGCCATGATGTCGCGGGCCCCGATGTGGGCGACCCGCTGGCCGATCTCCTCGTAGGCCTCGGCGAGCCGCCAGCGCGCCAGCTTCTGCGCGAACTCCTCGGACTCCGCGACGCTGAGCTCGTCGGTGAGGGCGAAGAACCACGGGTTCTCGTCGATCACCATCCAGGTGTCGCGGTCGCGCGGCAGCGCCTCGATCACGCCCCGTTCGTCGAAGTGCAGCGTCCGCTCGGGGACCGACGACCACATCGACGAGCCGGTCAGGTCGAAGAACGTCACTCCGTCGATGCCCTCGGCGCTGATCACGTACTCCCACTGCGGGTCGACGACGTCGGCGATGATCAGCGTGTGCGGTGTCGGGGTCTGCGCCGACGAGCTGGCATGCCGCGGGGTGAAAGACCCACGGCCGGCGAACAATTCGGCCTGCTCCGCGGCGAATTCACGGACCGAGCTGTAAACCATCCGGGCGTTGCCCGCCGCGTCCTGGCGCCGCGGGTCGCCGAAGTGGGGCAGCCATTTGACCCAGTCCCACTCCTCCAGATTGGAACTGACCACGATCATCTGCACGTGGTCGGGCCCGTGGGAGAACGCCAGCTGGCAGACGATGGCCCGCATCAGGCCCAGCACCTGCTCGCGGTCGCCCAGCAGCGAGTACCAGGGCTCCACCAGCAGGGAGATCATCTTGGGCAGGTTGTACACGACGCTCTGGTAGCGCCCGAACTCCTGAAGCGCCTTACCGGTCACCGGCTCCAGCTCGATGTCGGTCGGCATGTTCTGGGGCTCACCCCAGGTCACCTCGGGCCGCGTCATCCCCACGCCGACCCTGACCACACCGAAGTTGAGGTCCTTGCCGTCGGGCTTGCGCTCCCACATCCGCGGGGACCCGACGGCGGCCGCCAGCGTGGTGGGCGCCGGGTGGAACCACCGGTAGTTGGCGTCCATGCTGTCGGCCGACTCGTGGGCGGTCTCGCGCAGCATGTCGAGCATCAGCATGAACTGGGCGCGCATCGCGTCCAGCTTGGGCCGGCTCATCTGCTGCTGGCCGCCGAACCGGCCGCCGAACATCATCATCGCGACGCCACCGATCATGAAGATCGGGAAGATCGCACCGGCGCCACCGAACACGTGCGAGCCGCTGGCGAAGGTCATCGACACCATGCCGATCAGCAGGCCGACGACCAGGACGCCGACGACCACCAGCCACCACGGCTTGCCCTCGGGCGGCGGGATGCTCAGGGGTGTCGGGAGGACGATGTTCTCCGGCTTGATTACCGGCGGCTTTTCCGGCGTCGGCCGGGCGAATCCACGTTTCACTTGGGTACCACCAACTCTGCAGGGGACATGTCCATCGGTAGGGTGTCGTGCTCGACCAGCGCGTCCGCTCGCGACAGGGTCGGGCCTTGTGGGAGGAGCCGCAGCGCCACCCACGGCGCGAGGCTCGGGGTGTTCTTCAATCCCAGCGCCTCGCGCACGTCGCGGGTGTCGTCCACCCCGAAGCGGGCGCCCGCATCGGTGAGCCACCACAGCGATTCCGTCGTCTTGGCGCCGGGGTCGTTGCCCGTGACGGCGACGAAGTTCGCGTAGTCGGGCCCGAAGTACACCTGGTCGGCCTCCCTGCCGGTGGTGTCGGCCTTCACCAGCGAGACCACCCGGCCCGTGTCCTTCTGCGCGATGGGCAGGGTCGGCCCGGAGATGACCTGAACGCGGGCGCGGTTCTCACCCGACGTCTTCTCCCACCACCAGCACGTCGCCGGGTTCTCGCGGATGTCCTCGACGTTCAACGGGTTGTCCGGATAGGAGGACAGATCCAGTTTGTTCACCACCGGCATCTTCGCCAACGCGGACGGCTCGACGGTCACCGGCTTGGTGTTGCCGGGGCCGGCGTTCTGCAGGATCTGGGCGACCAGCGGCGGGAGCGTCTGCACGCCGTCGGCCAGCACCAGCGAATACTGTTGCGGCCCACTGATCTGCGGTGTGACGATCACGGTGCCGATCGGGCCCGGGGCCCCGGGGAAGGTGGCCGCGGCGCCGGCGTTCTGGATATCGGGCACGGTCAGCTCGGGTCCGACCGGCAGCGCGTCGAACAGGGCACGGCTCATCGGCTTGGCCATGCTGACCTGCTCCGGTGTCAGCCCCAGCGGCAGCAGCACCGACCGGTTCGTGGCGTCGATGCGCGAGCGGCGGCCCTGCCTGATCACCCAGGCGTCGCCGCCGTAGCTCAGGACCACGGCGTCGGACCCGTTGAGCACCCGGCGGTGGCTGCTGAGGTCCGGGGTGCCGTCGATGACGGTCACCGTCACACCGGACGGCGACCCGGTCCCGGTCGAGCCGGCGACCGTGTCGCAGACCAGCCAAGACGAGGAGGTCGGGCTCTTGGTGGCGAAGTTCGACGGAGCCCCGGGGATACCCACCAGCGGACCGCGAGCCATGCTCGCGATCTGGCTCGAGCGGACCAGGTGCGGGTTGTCCGGCCGCCCGGTGATCAGCCGCGCCGACGCGAGGTTGAGGGCGGGATAAAGCTTGTCACCGACACGGACGTACAGCGCGCCGGAGTCGCGGTCGGCGATGATCGGCGACTCGTTGATCTGGCCGGACGGGCTGATGAAAGACCACAGCAGGGCGCCCAGGCAGATCACCAGCGCCGCGGAGACCGACGCGATGACTGCCAGGTTCTGGCGCCGTCCCGGCTCGACCTCCATGCGGACACGCCAGCGCGTCAGCGCCATCGCGGTTCGCCGGGCGAGGAACGAATACCCGGTCACCTGGGTCCGCGTAGTGAGCCCGAGGCCGTACCCCGACCCCCGCTGCCCGCGACTCTCTTCCGCCACGTTGATTCACCATCCGGTCTGTTAGAACGCCTGGACCTCGCCCAGCGCGCGAATTACATCGACAACCGTAAGGCAACCGCATGGACCTCGCCACGCGGCGCCGAGCCGCTGACTTCACATTTCGCTATGTGCCCGAATCCCGCCGTCGGCGGGCCACCCGGATCGTGTCGGCCAGCGGCGGCCTGCACACCGCTGAGCTGCACTTTTCGAACGCCTCACTGACCCCCCACCGGATTCTTCGCGTCCCATGGTAGCCGCGGACGGGCCCGTCGTCCTGTTAACCGCCGACTTGCCGACAAAGCACCACTGAGCCGGGCAATCGGCGCAAGGGCCGGCGGCCGACTCGCCCCGCGGGCGCTCTCGCAAGGAAGATGACCGGTATGACTGAGCTTGCGCCGTCGCTGGTCGAACTCGCCCGGAGATACGGGATCGCCACCGAGTATGCGGACTGGACCGGGCGACACGTGCCGGTTCCGGAGAGCACGCTGATGGCGGTGCTCGGCGCCCTCGGCGTGGAGGCGGCCGACGAGCAGCAACGCAACGCGGCACTGTCCGCCCACCGGCGTGCGCACTGGGCGCGCCGGCTGCCGCCGACCATCGTCGGGCGCACCGGAGCGCAGACCAAGTTCTGGGTGCACGTGACCCACGGAGACCCAGCCGAGGTGTGGCTGCAGCTCGAGGACGGCACGGTCCTCGGCGGGGTGCAGCAGGTCGACAACTTCACACCGCCTTTCGGCCTGGACGGGCGGCTGGTCGGCGAGGCCAGCTTCGTCCTGCCCCCCGGCGTGCCACTGGGATATCACCGGGTGCACCTGCGTTCCGGCGGCACCGAGACCAGCACCGCGCTGATCATGACTCCGGACTGGCTGGGGCTGCCGGAGCGGCTCGGCGCCCGCCGCGCGTGGGGCATGGCCGCACAGCTCTACAGCGTGCGCTCCCGGCAGTCCTGGGGCGTCGGGGACTTGACGGACCTGACGGATCTCGCCGTGTGGTCGGCCTGCCGGCACGGCGCCGACTATGTGTTGGTCAACCCGCTGCATGCCGCCGCGCCGTCGGGCCCGGGCACTCCGATGGAGCCGTCGCCATACCTGCCGACCTCCCGGCGCTTCTTCAATCCTCTTTATCTGCGCGTCGAGGCGATCCCCGAATTCGCCGATCTGTTCAAGCGGAGCCGGGTCCGGCGGCTGCGCTCTGACGTGCAGCGCCGCGCCAGGCGCGTGGATGCCGTCGACCGGGACGGCGCCTGGGCGGCGAAGCGGGAAGCGCTCAAGCTGTTGCACGAGGTGCCGCGGTCGGCGGGGCGGCAGCTGGCGTACGCCGCCTTCTGCGACCGGGAGGGTCGGGCACTCGACGACTTCGCCACCTGGTGCGCGCTGGCCGAGAAGTACGGCGGCGACTGGCGGCGCTGGCCCGAGCCGGTTCAGCACCCCGACGGCGAAGGCGTCGCAAAGTTCGTCCGCAAGAACGCCGGCGCCGTCGACTTCCATCGCTGGCTGCAGTGGCAGCTCGACGAGCAGCTCGCGGCCGCCCAGTCCCAGGCGGTGCGCGCGGGGATGGCGCTGGGCGTCATGCACGACCTGGCGGTCGGCGTTCATCCCTACGGGGCCGACGCCTGGGCCATGCGGGAGACCTTGGCGCGCGGCGTGACCGCCGGCGCACCACCCGACGAGTTCAACCAGCTCGGGCAGGACTGGTCGCAGCCGCCGTGGCGGCCGGACCGCCTCGACGAAGAGGAATACCTGCCGTTCCGGGCGGTGATCCGGGCGGTGCTGCGGCATGCGGGGGGCGTGCGGATCGACCACATCATCGGCCTGTTCCGGCTCTGGTGGATCCCGGAAGGCGCGCCGCCCACCCGGGGCACCTACGTGCGCTACGACCACGAGGCGATGATCGGCATCGTCGCGCTGGAAGCCCACCGGGCCGGCGCGGTGGTCGTCGGCGAGGACCTCGGCACGGTGGAACCGTGGGTGCGTGACTACCTCTTATTAAGGGGCCTGCTGGGCACCTCGATCCTGTGGTTCGAGCTCGACCGCGACGGGAACGGCGGGCCCCTGCCGGCCGAGCGCTGGCGCGAGTACTGCCTGTCGTCCGTCACCACCCACGACCTGCCCCCGACCGCCGGTTATCTGGCCGGAGACCACGTGCGCCTCCGCGAGTCCCTGGGACTGCTGACGCGACCCGCGGAGGAGGAGCGCGCCGCCGACCGCGCGGAGCTGGCCGCCTGGATGGCCGAGCTGCGCCGAGTCGGGCTGCTCGGCGAGGTGTCGCAAGACGGCTCCGCCGGCCGCCCCGATGACCATGACCCGGAATCGGTCGTGCTCGCCCTGTACCGCTACGTCTGCCGGACGCCGTCGCGGCTGGTGGGTGTTGCCCTGACCGACGCGGTCGGTGACCGCCGGACGCAGAACCAGCCCGGCACCACCGACGAGTACCCCAATTGGCGGGTACCGCTGACCGGGCCGGACGGCGACCCAATCATGCTCGAAGACGTGTTCACCGACGCCAGGGCGGCCGCCCTGGCGGAGGCGGTGCGTTCCGCGCTCACGCCTCCCAGCTCCTGAAAGGGCGACCTGTTAGCTTCGGGTGTGCCTCGGAGTGTCCGGTGTTCGCCCCGGTGAGCAGTTCATGACCCTCTCGCCCGCGGACCGGTCCGCCCTCAGCGACCTGGTCCACCGCTACGCGGCGTACGTCGACGACCGTCGATTCGACTGTGCGGCAGAGCTTTTCACAGAGGAAGCGGAGCTGCGGGTACCGGATCCGCCCGCCGCGCTGGAGCCGGCCGTCAGCCATCGCGGCCGGCAGGCGATCGCCGCCGCGGTCGGCGCCGTCGCACAGCTGATCCGCACCGAACATGCGATGGTCGGCGAAATCTTCGACGGTGGTTCGCACCCCGGCAGCGCCCGGGGCCGCGTCGCGTGCATCGCGCATCACTGGAACCGGCGCTCTGGTGAGGGTGGTGAGATCGTGGACGTCGTCTGGCACCTGCGTTACGACGACGACTACGAGAGCATGGACGCAGGCTGGCGAATCAGCCGACGCGCCTTGACCATCAACGCCATCGAGACCCGGCCGGTGCGCCGGTTATTGCCGCGCGAACCCGCCGGTTGACCGAACCGCGATTCGAATTCGTTTCTCCGGGCGGCATTCCGGGTAGGCCAGACGGGACGGCCGAACGGAACCGATAGCAAGGGAGACGCCGATGAGGCACCGCCCCATGCATGTGACGGAGCGCCACCGCGGGTTGTTGATCGTCGGCGCCGCCGCGATGGCGTTCGTAGTTTGCGTGACGAACTTCGCCCTCGGCCACGCCGGTGCGGGGGTCAGCGCCGCCATCGTCGCGCTGCTGGCTTTCGGAGCCGGCCTGGGATGGCTTGGGATGGAGGGCAGGCGCGTTCGCCAGGCCGAGCGCGAGTGGGCGGTGCGCCGCCCCGCCCCGCGCCCGTGATCACTCCAGGTTGGCGAGGTTCTCCACCGATTTGCGCACGTCGGACCGCAGCACCCTGGCGACGATCCCACCGATCGGTCCGCTCAGCACGCCCCCGTTGAGGTCGGCGGTCAGGTGGAAGTTGGTCCCCGGATCGTTGTCGGCGACGGACATCGCCACCCCCAGCCGGATGCCGCCGCGCGCGCGGCCCTGCAACTCGATGGAGTTCGGTTCGTCGTAGTGGGTCACTTCCCAATGCACGACGTTGCGGAATCCCTTGACCTTCACGCACGAGGAGACGCGCGTGCCCTCTTCGATGGTCGAGGGGACAGGACTGCGCCATCCCCCGAAGATCGTCATCCATTCGTCGAATCGGCTCAGGTCGGAGGCCAGCTTCCACGCCGCCTCCGGCTGCACATCGGACGTCATCGAAACATCGACTCGCGCCAACTTGGTGCTCCTCCCCGGGTCGGCCACCCGTGCAAGTTCGGATTCACGGGGATACCCCGCTGACGGCGTGCCTATGCCTGCGCGGGCGGGCTACGGCCAGGCTTCCTGCAGCTGCTGGGCCACGTCGATGATCTGCGCGGACTGGGACTGCGGAGCGTCGATCTCCTCGGCGACGTACTGCGCGATGAATCGCCGTATCTCCCCGTCCACGCCCGCCAGGATGCGCAGCACCTCGCCACGCAGGGATTTCGACGAAACGTTGACGGTGATGTCCGAAGGCCGGGGCTTCGCGACGTCGACGATCAGCAGCAGCGGTTCGGCGGCGCGCGCGGTGGCGCGCAGGGCGATGTCCCCGGAGACCACGAAGCGTTGCTTGTCGAGGCGCAGGTCGAGCAGCAGGTCGATCGACAGCGGGATGTGGATGACGAAGGTGATGTCGTCACCCAGGCGGCGCGTCACGCGGGGCTCCTGGATCTTCACGTTGGCGCTGACCTTGGCGATCCCACCCGGGCCCTGGGCGATGGGCTCCATCGCGAACTCGTTGCCGGCGATGTCGGCGAACGCGGCCGCGACACGCTCGGGCGTGACGGCCACCTCGAAGAATCGGCGGCCGAACTCCTCGTAGGTGACATAGTCGTGATTCTGCATAGGCTTATACCGTCTCACGTCGCCTGGCGGAACGGCCGCTGATCCGCTCGCGTCGCTGGAAGTTGGCGCCATGCGTGCGGTCTTCGGGCCGTCGGCCGTTCCACGGTGTTTCACCGTCAGTCGCCCCGGATTGTGAGCCGTGGCACATCGCGGTGCTTCGGCTCGGTGTGGCGGCGGCCGGCCTGAGAGGCTTGATGAGCTGGAGGTGTTTGGAGTCCGATGAGCGCCCACGAATCTGCCGAGCCCCGCTCGGCCGCATCCCGGCCCGCAAGGCTGCTCACCTGGTTGGGCGGCGGCCACTGGCACGAGCTCGGCGAGCGCCACGAGCGGGCCACCCACTCCGTCGCCGGTGCCGTCGTCGTCATCGGGGCCGTACTGGCGTGGCTGGTGGCCGGCGGCGCCGTGGCCGAGTCGACACGGTGGCCGGTTCTGGCCGTCGCGCCGGTCACCTTGGTTTTTGCCCTGCTGGTCGGCACGGTGATCCGTGGCACCGCCGGCGGCCCTCACCGAGGCCGCGCCGGCGTGGCCGGACGCGCGGCGGTCGCGGCGTCGGTGGGCTTGGTCGTGGGCGAGCTCGCCGCGCTCGTCCTGCTTTCTGCCCCCATCGGCCGCCGCCTCGACGAACGGGCCCTGCGAAGCGCGGAGTCGACACCGGCCGTCGCATTGGCCGCGACCTCGCTGCGGGAGAGCACCGACGCCCGCGCCGCCCTCGACCATGCCGTCGAGCAGGCGCGGGCACAGCAGGACACCGCCCTGGTCGTCGCGCGCTGCGAATACAATCCGACGCCCGCCTGCCCGCCGACCCGGATCACCGGCGTCCCGGGCGCCGGTCCCGAAACACGAACGGCGAACGACCTTCTCGCCGATGCCCAGCGCGAGCTGGACAACGCGCTGGCGGCGCGCGACCAGCAGGCACCCCTGCTGGACGCCACGATCGCGCGCAAGCAACGGGCGCTGACCGAGGCGCGGCAGGACGTCGTCGCCGACGCCGGGCGCGGCCTCGGTGCGCGCTGGGTCGCCATGAACGACGTCACGGCCGCCGGGGCCGGGGCGCTGGCGCTGCGGGTGTCGACCGATGGATTCTTCGTTCTGATCTGCCTGCTGCCGCTGGTCCTCGGCATGTGGCGCGGCGAGACGACCCACGACCGCCGCGCCGAAGCCCGTACGCGGCGCGAACGCGCCGAGCTCGACGCCGACACCGCCATCGCGATCAAACGGGCCGAGGTGCGCCGCGAGGCCGAAATACTCTGGGCGGAGCATCAACTCACGCAGGCCCGGCTGGCCGTCGAGGCGCAGGCCGAGATCGATCGCGAGCAGCAACGGCGCCGGGTCGCGGCGGCGTTCGAAGATTCGAAGCGCGTGCCGTCGGAGATCTCCCTGAAACCGGCCCATGCCTTTCAGCCGGCGGAAGACGACGTTTACCTCCCCATCGCCGCGCAAGCCGAGGCGGCCAGCCTGGCGATCGCCACGTCGGCCGCCGAAGCGGAGGATTCACGCGCGGAGACCGCGGAGAACCTCCCGGCTCCGGTCGAACGGCCGGTCGAGCTTGCACGCCGCACGCCCGGATCCATTCCGTCGATCCCCGACGCCACAAGGGCCGCGGCCCGCTGGGTGCGCCCGTTGGTGCCGCCGTTGGTGGCGCGGGTGATCGACAACACCACGGCGCCGCTGCGCACAGCGCGCCAGGTGTTCGAAGAGGTCGAGGAGATCACCTTCGCGTTCAGGCGGACTCGCAAGGTGACGCTGGACTCCGAGCACAGCGCGCCGCCGGCGCCCGGCCCGGCCCCCGAGGCCCCGCTGCCCGACGAACGGTCGGCGCGCGGGGCGGGCCGCCACGGCGAAGTGGCTGAACACGAACGCTTCTCGTCGCTGCCGCGCCGGGAGTTCGACGCAATGGGCGGGCGCAGGCCGGCGGAGCGCGACGGCCGCATCGAACTGATGGAGCGCGGCGGGACGCGGGAACTGGATGCCCCGGACGGTCCGCGGCAACTGCCGCCGGCACGGTAGCCCGCATAGCGGGTCGTCGAATTGTCATCCGGCGGGAACCCGTGGGCCGGCGTCCGTTAACCCTGCGTTGGCCGCAACGGATGCGGGCCCACCGGCACTTTGCGACAATCACCGGGTTATGAGACTCGTACTGATGCTGGCAGGTGTCACGGTGGCGATCGGCACCGCCGCGTCGGCGCAAGCCGACGTCGACGGTAAGGATCAGGCGTTCCTCACCACGCTGCGCCAGGCGGGCGTGACGTACATGAACCCCGAGCGGGCCGTCGCGGCAGGTAAGTCGGTGTGCGACCTGGTCGACGGCGGAATGACCGGCGCGGAGATCGTCAAGAACCTGCAGGAGAAGAATCCGGGGTTCGAGGGCGACGGCGCCGCGAAGTTCGCGGCGATCGCGGCGCAGGCGTACTGCCCGCAGGCGCTGACCGCCCAGGACGCCGGCGCGGCCTCGAAGTCCGACAACTCCTGACGCGGGCGGACGGGCCCCTGACCTGACCGCGGACCGGTGCGTCTGCGCGCCGTACGCACCGGAGGGCCGTCGCACGGCTACCGGCTGCACGGCACGCGGCCGCGTCCGCCCAGACCCGCCGAGTGCATCTGCTCGCCGCAGGTAATATCCAGCCGACAACGGCACGGCTCGAATCTCGTCGACCTCGTGAGGCGGAAGTGATGGCAGGGCAGGATCTCGCAGTGACAGTCGGAAGGCCGGACGTGACTCCCGAGGGCGCATGAAGATCAGCCTGCTCCTCGCTGACGCGGCACAGGCCGACGCCGCGTCCGGCAAGGTCCACGCCCTCGGCCTGGGCTGGCGGCAGTGCCAAACGCCCACGCCGCCTATCGCTTTGGTGCTCTTCCTGGACATCGACTGGGACGAGACGAACAAAAAGCACAAGCTGAGCTGCCAGCTGCTGACGACCGACGGCGAACCGGTGGTGGTGATGGGGTCGCAGGGCCCACAGCGGATCTCCTTCGAGGCTTCGGCGGAGGCCGGCCGTCCCCCGGGCGCCATTCACGGCGCCTCGCTTCGCCTGCCGCTCACCCTCAACATCCCGGCCGGAATACCGTTGGACCCGGGAATCTACGAGTGGCGAGTGGAGATCGAGGGCTTCGAGCAGGCCACCGCCGTCGAGGCGTTCGTCGTGGTGCCTTCCGCGCAGCAGCCCCAGCAACCGCAGCACCCGCCGCCCAAGCCGTCCCTCTAGTCGCGGCGGCCGAACATCTCGTAGAGCTGCGGCAGGAACCCCGCAAGGTGATTCATCTCCTGCGCGCAGTGCACCAGCAGATTGCGCGCGGTGGACTCGGAGGTCGCCAGCACCCGCGCGGCGAACGGGCGCACCACCCGGGACGCGATGCCGGGGGCGTTCCGCACGGCGATATGCGGCCCGCCCAACCAGAACCGAGAGCGCATCTCGGCGCCGGATGGAGTGGAGCGGATGTGGTGGATGAACCATCCCACGTCCACGGGCACGTCACCGGAGCCCAGCCGGGCGCAGATCGACACCGCGTCCTTGCCGTCGGGCGGGCAGCCCATCTCCGCCGGCGCGACGAAGCGGATCGCGGCGCTGAGCATGCTGGACCCGATGTACTCGCTGATGGTCGACGTCCGGCCGACGTAGCGCTGTTCGTCTTCGCCGCCGTCGCCCCAGGCCGCATACAGATGCGCTCGGGGATGCCACAGCTTGTAGCGCCGGGTGTCGCAACCGTGCCAGCCGAACCACCACGCCCACATCGCCGGCGTCACCCCGGGCATGTCGGTCCGGACACAGACCTGGAGGCTGCCGTCCTCGAGAATCCCATAGCCGTTCTCGGTCCGCTGGTATCCGTCGGCGGCGACGCACGCGGCGTCGGCGAAGGCGGGCAACGCCATCGCGCCCTGCGGGCCGTGGTGCAGGGCGTCGACGACATGACCTGGCAGGGCGGACATCTCGGACGTGAAGAAGCTGCCGAAGGGCGTGTCGGCGTCGTCGCCGCGGTAACCGAGGTACACCCCGCGGGCCATCACAGCCTGCCCATCCAGCTGTTGAACAGCCCGTCGGGATCGTAGGCGGCGCGCACCTCGTCGAGGCGGGCCATGGCCGCGTCCGTCGCGAACCGCGCGGGACGCCGGCCGAGGTTTTCGTCGGCAAGCTGGATTCCGGTGGCCAGGTGCGACATCGCGGCCATGTTCGACCGCGCCCAGTCGCCGTAGCGGTCGTCGTCGGCAGGGTCCTTCCAGGATCCGTATAGCGCGAGGTAGATCTCGTCTTCCACGCTGTATGCCATGTCCTGGCGTGGGGGCGACGGTCCCCAGTTCAGCCAGAGGAAGTGCGACGGATGGGGTGGCATCGTCGCGAGGATCCCGTGGATGCCCGGCAGCAACTCCGCGGCGGATGCCGAGGTCCACATGTTGTCGGCCGTGTAGCGGTGGTCGGCCAGGTAGTGGGTCATCACGACGTCGTACCAGGTGACCAAATCGGTTGGCGTATAAGGTACGTTGATAATCGCGCGGCCGGCGGCCGGGCACGTGCCGAACACCGCGAGCGCCTCTTCGGCCGCTTCGTCGGAATCGGCGAACGCGGGCGACGCGCACACGATCGCCGGCATGTCCAGACCCATCTCGGGAACGCTTCTGGTCGCGAGCATCTGCATCTCGACACGCCGGTCCACCTGTGCGCTGACGCCGCGAGCCCACGTGTAGACCTCGTCCGCGAGCTCGAAGGGATAGACGTAGATGCTTGTACCGCAGACGGCCGGACGTGGGTACAGTCTCAGGTGAAACGACGTCACCACCCCGAAGAATCCCGGCCCGGCGCCGCGCGCCGCCCAGTAGAGATCGGCGTGATTATCGGCGTCGCAATGGATTTGGTCACCGTCGGCGGTGATGACGTCCAGACCGAGCACACTCTCGCAGGCCGGGCCCAACACCCGGCTGTTCCAGCCGTACCCGCCCTGAAGGAGATAGCCGCCGACGCACACACCCTTGCAGTGCCCGCCGGGGAAGAACAGTCCCTGCGACTCGAGGTCGGCCATCAGCTTGCTGCCGCCCTTGCCCGGGCCGACGACGGCCACTCGGTTCTCGGCGTCGATCCGGACGTGATCGAGGCGGCTGACATCGAGCAGAACCGCGTCGTCGCGCAGGTGGCTTGCCGCAAAGCTGTGCCCACCTGAGACGACGCTGACCCGCCGGCCATGGGCCCTGGCGTGGCGCAGACCCGCGACGATGTCGTCGGTGTCGACCGCCTGCACGATCAGCTCGGGGTAGCGCTCGGGCACGCCCTGGTGCCAGACGGTCGCGCGGCGCGCGGCTTCGTAGCCGTCATCGCCCCGGAAGAAGTGCCGCCCGGTCGGTAGCGCGCTCATCAGGAACCCCTTTGTTCCGCACTCGGCTCTCTACGGTTGCGCAGGAACTGCTTTCGGTCCGCTGCTACAGGGCATCATGGCGACAATCGGGCGGCGGAGCGGGCGGGTTGGCGACGGCCGCGGTACCCCCCACAGCACCCCGGCCGCGCCAGGTCCCGCCCCCGCTCAGCAGGTCAGCGCGGCCGACCTGGCGAACAGCGAGCCCCATTCGCGGCGAGCCGCGGACTGCGCGTCGACGAAGCTGGGCGTCTTCGCGCCGTCGCCGGCCAGATGGACCAGCGCCCAGGCCATCGCGAACACGGGCACCTTGTGACGCACTGCCGCAGTGTGCAATTCGTCGAATGCCGCGTCCGACGGGCAGCGACGCAATCCGATGAGGATGCCCCGCGCGGTGTCGAGAATGCGACCGGAGTGCGGCCCGAACGAGTTCTGGGCCGGAACCCAATTCGCCGTCATAGTGTGAACCTCCTGTTGCGCCATGACAGAACCCGCCGTACAGCCGGCGGAAGAGGTTGCGCGCCGCGCGTCGTCGCGGCCACGAACCTCAAAAGGCGCCTAGTGCAATGATTTAGGGATTGGCCCTATTTTGCCAGTCCGACGACGATATCGATATCCGGTCGTGACAGTTTCGGGATCGTTCGAATCAGCTTGCCAGCGCCAGCACTTCGTCGAAACCGCCGACGAGTGCGTCGTGGAAGACGTCGTAGTCGGGTATCGCGGCGGTGTCGACGTTGATGCCCAGGCAGCAGGTGTCCACATAGGTCAGCAGCGTGACGTTGACCGACGAACCGATCGTCGGGCCGAACGCGTACTGTGCGCGCACCGCCGCGCCGCCCAAAAAGACCGGAACCGCAACGCCGGGGACGTCACTGGCCAGGAAGTCGACGTGTCGGAGTACCGAGCCGATGTACCACCGCGGCATCAGATTCAGGGCCCCGGCTATCAGCTGCGTGTAAGGCAGCGATCGTTCGTCGCGAACGGCGCCGGTGCGCCGGTGGATCGCACGGATGCGCGCGGCCGGGTCGGCCTCCCCCACCGGCACGTCGAAGCGCATCAGCGTGATCCGGTTGCCGCCGATGTCGTCGGCGGCGGTGCGCAGGCTCACCGGCATCGTGAGGTGCAGGTCGTTGACCGCCACCCCGTGCTTGTCGTGGTACAGCCGCAGCCCCCCGGCCACCCCGGCGACGAACGCGTCGTTCAGGGCCCCTCCGCACCGGTGCGCCGCCTCCCGCAGCAGCGGCATCGGCACCTGATGCACTCCCAGGCGCCGGATCAGGCCGCGTTCGGTCACCAGCGGCGACCCGGTCCGGCCGATCGGCCGGACGGTCCGGTAGATCGACGCCGCGGTGGCCGCCGCCGCGCGCAGGGTGCCGACCGGCCGCCGGACGCCGTCGTAGACCAGGCGTGGTGCCCACTTGACGGCACCCGTCAGCGCGCCGGACAGCATGCCGGCGTCGTAGCGCCAGCTGTCGCGGTAGCCGCTCAGCGGCGCAGCTGTGACAACCCGGGGCTCGGGCGGCAGTGGTTCGTGCTCGCGGAGCTCTTCGGTGAGGTTGAACAGGTTCATCGCGATCTGGACGCCGCCGATCCCGTCGGTGAGGGCGTGGTGGAACTTGCAGATCATGGCCGCGCCGCCGCCCCGCAACCCGTCGATCAGGACCGTCTCCCAGAGCGCCCGCGCCCGGTCGAAGTCCTGCATTGCGGCCAACTGCGCCATCTGGAGCACGTCGTCGAGGGTGCCGGGCTCGCGCAGGGCGGTTCGCCGCAGGTGGTAGCCCAGGTCGAAGTCGCGGTAATACTCCCACCTGGGCGGGGCCGGGGGGTGCGACGGCGCCACCCGCTGCCGGAACATCGGCAGTTTCCTGCTGATCAGGTCGAACCGTTCGCGCACCTCGTCCCAATCCGGGGATCGGTCCAGCAGCACCACGCTGACCACCGTCGATCGCAGTCGTGGATCACTTTCCATCGCCCAGGTGAAGGCGTCGCTGGCGCGCATGAATGCAGTCATGGTGTGTGCTCCTCGCACAAAACCTACGACCGTCACGGCGCGGGGTCAGCGGTTGGTCGGCACGCAATGACCTTGGTCCTCGCAGATAGTGCCATTGGTCGCCTGCAACCCACCGGGTCGGCGCCGTGCGGTCGGCTACGACTGCCCGGCGTCGGCGAACTCGCAGAAAGCGGTGTAGGCGCGAGCGCCGTAGATGGTGGCCGGTCCGCCGTGCATGAGGAATGTGACGCCGATGGCCTCGGCGGCTTCCTCCGGGGTGGCACCGGCGCGTGCCGCGGCCTGAGCGTGCGAGGCGATGCACCCGTCGCACCCTTCGACGACGCCGATCGCCAGGGCGATCAGCTCCTTGAACTTGCGGCTCAGGGTCCCTTCTGCGAATGCGGCGCCGCTCAGCGCGGCGAAGCCCTTGTAGACCTCGGGGATCTGCTTACGAAGGTCGCGATGCTGCGGCAGGAGGTTGTCGAGAACCTCGTGGTGATGATGCTCGTCTGACATGGCTTCGATGATATACCCCCGAGGGTATGACCACCATCGCGGTCGGCGGCTACTCGCCGGCGGCCACCGGCGCGCTGCTCGCGAGCGAGTCGATGGCCGCGCGCAGCTTGGCGGTGACCTCCTCGGCGACCGGCCGCAGCTCCGGCTCGCCGGTGACCTCCACCAGCAGGCCCGGATTCATGGCCTCGACGAGCACGGCGCCGGCATGATCGGGGTCGGTACGCACCACGACGTTGCACGGTAACAGCAGTCCGATCTGGCGATTCGCCTCCAAAGCGCGCTGGGCCAGCGGCGGGTTACAGGCGCCGAGGATCAGGTAATCCTCCATCTCGTGGCCGAGTTTGGCCTTCAGGGTGGCCTGGACGTCGATCTCGGTGAGAACGCCGAACCCTTGCCGGGCAAGCGATTCCCGAGTCCGCGCGACCGCGTCGTCGAACGACGTCTGCAGTGAGGTCGAGATCCCGAGCTCCATGACAACATTCCCTTCGTCAGGCCCCCGACGGCGTCGCATCAGGCGAGCGCCAGGAACAACTTCTCCAATTCGGCTTCGCTCAGCGGCGTTCCCCCGTTGGCGGCGCTGCCACTGACGCACTCTTTCAGCCCGGTGGCCACGATCTTGAATCCGGCGCGGTCGAGGGCTCGCGAGACAGCGGCCAGCTGGGTGACGACCTCCTTGCAGTCGCGGCCCTGTTCGATCATCGAAATCACGCCGGCGAGTTGCCCCTGCGCGCGGCGTAACCGGTTGAGCACCGCCGCGATGCTGTCTTCATCACCGATCATGGGACCCTCCATTCGCTGTGTTACCGCCATAGTACCCAGGGGGGTATCGAATGACACTTAAGAATATGCCCCTTGGGGTATCGATTGTCACCGGTAAGGCGACGGGTATCGATGTGCCACGCCCGCGTGAGTCGCAAACCGGTCGGCCAGGCCTACAGAATCGCCCTCAGTTCCTTTGCCCGGCCGATGTCGTCCCAGCCGACGCCGAGTTCCAACAGAACCTCTTCGGTGTGCTGCCCGTGTTCGGGAGCGCGCGCCGGGTCCGGCGGCGTCTCGTCGAACTGCACGGGCGCGGCGACCATCCGGTACTTCTCTCCGTGGTCGTCGACGTTGGTCACTACGTAGCCGTTCGGTTCCACCTGGGGGTCGTTGAGGGTTTCGCGGGGCGTCGCCAGGGCGCCCCACACGCCCGGCTCGTCCTCCAGCACCTTCTGCCAGTGGGCGAGGTCGTGGCCGGCGAACGCCGTCGCGAAGATCTCGGTGGCCGCCGCGGCGTTGGCGATCAGATTGCTCGACGGCACGAATCGCTCGTCGGTGACCAGTTCAGCCAGGCCCATTCGCGCGCAGAACCCGGCCCAGAACTTGTCCGGCTGCAGGAAGACCAGCTGGATCCATCTGCCGTCCCTGGTTTTGTACCGGTTGACGAGCGGGTTGATGGCCAGCCCCGGCGGGGCGCCGGGAATGCCGTCGATGTCGAAGAAGTCGGCCGCGCAGATCGACGGCGCGATGGACCACATCGCCTGGGCCAGTAGCGAAGAGTCGACGATTGTCGGCTCGCCCGTGCGCTCTCGGTGAAACAGCGCGGCGCACACACCGCCCGCCAGCGTCGCCCCGCCCTGCAGGTCGCCGAATCCCGGACCCTGAACGGCCGGCGTCTCGCTGCCGAACGGCGTCAGCGTGTAGGCCACCCCGCCCCGGGCCAGGTACGTCGCCGCATCGAATCCACCGCGGTCGCGGTGTGGGCCGCGCACCCCCAATCCGGTGCCGCGGGCAATGATGATCGCCGGGTTGAACCCGCGGACGTCCGCGACGGTCAGCCGGGCACGTTGCAGAGCGCCGGGCAGCCAATTCGTGAGAAAGACGTCCGCGCTCGCCAGCAGCCGGCCGAAAAACTCGCGGCCCAGTTCGGTTTTGAGGTCGAGCGCGACGCTGCGCTTGCCGCGGTTGCCGAGCTCGAGGATGAAGTCGGCGTCGGGGCGGGCGGCTTCGCGGGTGAACCCGCCGACGACCAGCGCGCGGCCGGGATCTCCCGAGGCGACGCCTTCGACCTTGACGACGTCGGCGCCCCAGTCCGACAGCGCGGCACCTGCCGACGGCACGTACGTCCACGACGCCAACTCGACAACCCGCACGCCTTGAAGGACACCAGCCGTCATCGTCGACCCCTTCGATCCTTCATTCCTTGCTATTTTAGATATTCTAGCTACTCTAGGCCATATCGATAGCCCGGCTATAGCCCGCGCAGTTTTCGTGGAAGAGATGCGATGGAGCCGACCGTTGGTCCGAAGTCGGGCCCCGTCGCGCTCGGTGCCCCGGCCGTTCCGATGACGAATGTCGTTGGGCCGCAACGTGGAGCAGCGGTGTAGCCGGAGGACGAAGGACGAGCGATGGGCAGAGTATCGGGCAAGGTGGCCGTGGTCAGCGGCGCCGCACGCGGCCAGGGGCGTTCGCACGCGCGGCTGCTGGCCGCCGAAGGCGCCGACATCATCGCCGTCGATCTTTGCGAGGACATCGCGACCAACGAGTATCCGCTGGCCCGCCCCGAGGATCTCGACGAGACGGCGCGGCTGGTCGAGAAGGAGGGGCAGCGCGCTTTCACCACGATCGCCGACGTCCGCGACAAGGTGGCGCTGTCCGCGGCGATCGACGGGGGGGTCGCCGAATTCGGGCATCTCGACGTCGTGGTCGCCAATGCCGGCATCTGCCCGCTGACCGCCGGCCTGCCACCACAGGCCTTCGCCGACGCCGTGGACGTGGACCTGGTCGGCGTGCTCAACCTGGTGCACGCCAGCCTCAAACATCTGCAGTCCGGCGCGTCCATCGTCGTGATCGGTTCCAACGCCGCTTTCATGTCGTCGATGAACACCACGGGGATCGACGGGGGACCCGGCGGCGCGGGGTACGCCTTCGCGAAACTCGCCGCCGCGCACTACGTCAACGACTTCGCGTTGGCCCTGGCGCCGTTCTCGATCCGGATGAATGCGGTACACCCCACCAACGTCAACACCGACATGCTGCACAGCCCGCCGATGTACCGCGCCTTCCGGCCGGACCTGAAGGAACCGAAACGCGAGGATGCGGAACCCGTCTTCCCCCTGGTGCAGGCGATGCCCATCCCCTACGTCGAGCCCGAGGACATCAGCGAGGCCGTGTTGTTCCTCGCGTCCGACGCGGCGCGCTATATCACCGGACAGCAGCTCCGCGTGGACGGGGGCGGTTTTCTCAAGGTCAAGCCGTGGTCGGGGGCGTGACCGGGAAGGCACTGCAACCGAAGACAATGAAGACAGTGAAGACAGTGAAGACTGTGAATACATCGAAACCGCTGTGCCGCAAGCAAACTGGAGACAAACGGTGAACCAGGACTTCTCGCCGCAGATCGAGCGTCGGCTCTACGAGCTGATGGTCCTGATGAAGGCCGCCGACGACCGCCTGTCCAGGGGCATCAGCACCGGTGAGTTCATGTGTGTCTACTGGCCGTCGCGCGGGCAGGAGGCCATCGCCGCAGCGATGGGCGTCTCCTTGCGCCCCGACGACCAGTTGGTGACCACCTACCGCGGGCTGCACGATCTCATCGGCAAGCAAGTGCCGCTCGAGGAGATCTACGGCGAGATGATGGGGCGCACGGTCGGCGCGGCGCGCGGCAAGGGCGGCAGCATGCACATCGCCGATCCCGACCACGGCGTCATGCTGTCGACTGGCATCGTCGGGGCCGGGCCACCGGTGGCGGTGGGTCTGGCACTGGCCGCGAAGCGCAAGCACATCGACCGCGTCACGGTCGTCAGCCTCGGCGACGGCGCGACCAACACCGGCTCGTTCCACGAGGCGGCCAACATGGCCGCGCTGTGGGACCTGCCCGTCGTGTTCGTCTGCCAGAACAACCAATACGCCGAGATGACACCGACCACCCACACCATGAAGCTCGCACACGTCGCCGACCGGGCCGCCGGGTACGGCATGCCGGGCATCCGGGTGGACGGCAACGACCCGCTGGCCGTGACGGCCGCGCTGGATAACGCCCTGCGGCGCGCCCGCAGCGGCGCCGGCCCCACCTTCCTCGAGTGCGTGACGTTCCGCTTCCGTGGCCACTACTTCGGCGACCCGATGCCCTACATACCCCCGGACCAGCTCGCCGCCGCGATGGCGGCCGACCCGGTGCCGTGGTTCCGCGACCACCTCGCCCATGCGGGCATCTGCACCGCCGGCGAGCTCGACCGCATCGACGCGGACGCCGAGGCGGCCGTCGAGGCCGCGCTGCAGACCGTCATGGGCGCCGATCCCCCGCCGGCCGACGAACTCGACCGCGACGTGTACGCGACTCCCCTGAAATTCCCGGTGTAGCCGAGGCCGCGCATGCAAGAACGGGAGATGACCATGCGCGAGGCGCTCAACCTCGCGCTCGACCAGGCGCTGCACGCCGACGACAGGGTGTTCCTGCTCGGCGAGGACATCGCCGATCCCGGCGCGTCGGGCCCCACCGCGGGACTGTCGGCCAAGTACGGCCACGACCGGGTCCTGGACACTCCGATCTCAGAAGCCGCGATCGTGGGCGCCGCGATCGGCGCGGCCATCGACGGGATGCGGCCGGTGGCCGAGATCATGATCATGGATTTCATCGGCATCGCGGCCGACCAGTTGATCAACAACGCCGCCAAGCTGCGATTCATGACCGCGGGGCGAACGACCGCGCCGATCACCGTCCGCACCCAGGTCTACGCCGGGCTGGCCACCGGCGCCACGCATTCGCAGAGCCTGGAGGCGTGGTTCATGCACATCCCGGGCATGAAGGTGATCGTGCCCTCCACCCCCCGCGACGGCAAGGGCCTGCTGACCGCGGCGATCTTCGACGACGACCCCTGCCTTTTCATCGAGACGATCCGGCTGCAGAGCAAGAAGGGGCCCGTACCGGTCGATCCCGGCTTTTCTATCCCGCTGGGGCAGGCCGACGTCAAGCGGCCCGGCACCGACGTGAGCCTCATCAGCTACGGGCGCCCGGTGCACGACGCGCTCGCGGCCGCTGCCACGCTGGCCGAGAACGGCGTCAGCGCGGAGGTCGTCGACCTTCGCACCCTGGTGCCGCTCGACGTCGACACCATCGTCGGATCGGTCGCTCGTACCCGGCGGGCCGTGATCGCCCACGACGCAGTGCAATTCGGCGGTCCGGGGGCCGAGATCGCCGCGATCCTGCAATCCGAGCTGTTCGGCGAGCTGGCCGCACCCGTCGAGCGGGTGGCGACCCGGTTCGCGCCCAACCCGGCCGCCGCGGCGCTCGAGGCGCAGATGTATCCCTCGCCGGCGCGGATCGCTGCCGCCGCCCGGCGAACTCTGGAGTCCACGACGAGGACGACCATGCATGGCTGACTTCATCATTCGCATCCCGCGGGTATCGGTCGCCGTCGCCGAAGCCGAGCTCACCGGGCTGCTGGTGCCGGCCGGCGAACACGTCGACGCCGGCACACCGATCTACGTGATCGCCACCGAGAAGGCCGAGCAGGAGATCGAGGCCGGGGCGTCGGGCACCGTGCAATGGACGGGCCAGGTCGGCACCACCTACGACATCGGCGCCCAAATCGGCGTCATCACCACGTAACGGAAGGAACAGCCGGACACATGGATCTCAACGAGACCCGCGAACGAATCATCTACCAGAAAGAGGGGCCCGTCGCGAAGGTCACGCTGAACTGGCCCGAGAAGGCCAACGCGCAGGACCAGAAGCTGGCCGAGGAGGTCGACGCCGCGCTGCTGGACGCCGACCGTGACTACGACATCAAGGTCCTGATCCTCAAGGCCAACGGCAAGGGTTTCTGTTCGGGGCACGCCATCGGCAACAACGCGGTCGACTATCCGGCGTTCGTGGAGGGCGCCAAAGTCATGGGCACGCCGTGGAAACCGCAGACCGACCTGTTCGTCAAACCGACGCTGAACCTGTGGGAGTTCTCCAAACCGACCATCGCCCAGGTGCACGGCTACTGCGTCGGTGGCGGCACGCACTACGGTTTGACCACCGACATCGTGATCGCCTCCGAGGACGCCTACTTCTCCTACCCGCCGCTGCAGGGTTTCGGCATGCCCTCGGGTGAATGTTCCATCGAACCCTGGGTTTTCATGAACTGGCGGCGCGCGGCCTATTACCTGTACCTCGCCGAGGTGATCGACGCCAAGCGTGCGCTCGAGGTCGGTCTGGTCAACGAGGTGGTGCCGCTCGACCAACTCGACGCCCGCGTCGACGCCATCGCGCGCCACATCGCCCAGGCGCCGTTGACGACGCTGCTCGCGACCAAGGCCAACCTCAAGCGTGCCTGGGAGCTGATGGGCATGCGGGTGCACTGGCAGAGCTCAAACGACCTGGTCGCGCTGGCGTCGATCAGCAAGGACGTGCAACAGCTGATCCAGACGGTGTTCAAGGACAAGGTGCTGCCGTCCGAGCAGGCCCGCCGGCAGGCCGCGGCCGCCGCATCGAGCGATGGCGCAACGGCCACAACCTAGGGCTCTGCAGTGAACATCGCCGACCACGCGAGCACGGCCCCGCAGTCGCCGGCCCTGATCGTCGGAGGCGACACGATCTCGTTCGGCGAGCTGCACGACAGGAGCCGGCGGGTCGCCGCGGTGCTGCACGAGGCCGGGTTGCGCCGCGGCGACGGCGTGGCACTGGTGTTGCCGAACCGGCCGGAGTTCCTCGAAATCACCTGGGGTTGCCAGCTTTCCGGCCTGTACTACACCGCGGTCAACATCCACTTCACGCCCGACGAGGTCGCCTATGTCATCGACGACTCCGACGCGAAGGCGGTGTTTGTGGACGCCACCGCCGCCTCGACGCCCGGACTCGCCGCCCGCATCCACGCCGCCAACGCGGCGGTGATTACGCACATCTGCGTCGGCGGCGACTTGCCGGGCTGGCGGCGCTACGAGGAGGCCCTGGCGGGGGCGGGCGCCGCTCCACCGGTGTCGGACGGATCGGAGATGCTCTATTCGTCGGGAACCACGGGGCGCCCGAAGGCCGTGCGCCGGCCGCTTCGGACCGACGGCAACGGTTCATGGGCGCAGTCGGTGCTGCAGATGGCGCTCGTCCACAAATACGGGATGGATCGGTCGAGCGTCTACCTGTCCCCCGCTCCCCTCTACCACGCGGCCGGGGTGAACTACACCATGGCGGTCAACCGGGTGGGCGCCGCGTCGATCCTCATGAAAAAGTTCGACGCCGAAACCGTGTTGCGCCTGATCGAGGACCACGGCGTCACGCACGCACAGTTCGTCCCGACGATGTTCGTGCGCATCCTCAAGCTGCCCGAATCGGTCCGGGAGAAATACGACGTCTCGAGCCTGCGGTGCGTCATTCACGCGGCCGCGCCGTGCCCGGTCGACGTCAAGCACCGCATGATGAAGTGGCTCGGTCCAATCATCCACGAGTATTACGGTGGCACAGAAGGATTCGCGGGAACCACGATCGGACCCGAGGAGTGGCTCGCCCATCCGGGCTCGGTGGGCATACCGATGTCACCGGTGCACGTTATCGGCGACGACGGCAACGAGGTGGGGACCGGCGAATCCGGGGAGCTGTTCTTCGAGGGTGGACCGGACTTCGAGTATTTCAAGGATCCCGCCAAGACGGCGTCGATCTGCAACGACCGGGGGTGGCGCTCCCTGGGCGACGTGGGCTACGTCGACGAGGACGGATACCTGTACCTGACCGACCGCTCGACCTTCACGATCGTGTCCGGCGGGGTGAACATTTACCCGCAGGAGGCGGAGAACCTGCTGATCATGCACCCGAAGCTGGTCGACGCGGCGGTATTCGGCGTCCCCAACGACGAATTCGGCGAGGAGGTCAAGGCCGTCGTCCAGCCGGCCGCCGGAGTGGTCGCCGGACCCGACCTGGAGACCGAACTCATCGAGTACTGCCGCGCCCGCCTGGCCGGCTACAAGTGTCCGCGCACCGTCGAATTCGACCCCGCGCTGCCGCGGGATCCCAACGGAAAGCTTTACAAGAGGCGCATTCGTGAACGTTACTGGCGGGGGCGGGCATCACGGATCGTCTGACGCCGGCATGGAGAAGGGACGCGAGATGACTACCACGGGCAAGACCGACGTGAACTGGGCTCCGCTTCCGGTGCCATGGGGGGTCCAGTGTGCCGACCGGATTCCCAAGCAGCGCTACTACGATCCCGAATTCTACTCACTCGAAGCCGAGCTGCTGTGGCCGCGGGTGTGGCAGATGGCGTGCCGCCTCGAGGAGATCCCCAAGCCCGGCGACTACGTCGAGTACGAGATTCTCGACGACTCGGTCATCGTCGTGCGGGTCGACACGCAGAACGTGCGCGCCTACCACAACGCCTGCCGGCACCGCGGGGTGAAGCTGGTGGAGGGCAACGGAAATGGGCGCACCTTCGTGTGTCCGTTCCACGGATGGTGCTGGGGCATCGACGGTCGTAACACCAACGTCGCGCGGCCCGAGGAGTTCGACGAGCACAATCTGGCGCCGGAGGATCTGCGACTGGTTGCGGTCCGGTGTGAGGTCTGGGGCGGCTGCGCGTGGATCAACCTCGACGACGACGCACCCGGATTGCGCGACTGCTTCGAGCCTTTCGCGTCGATCTACGACGCCTGGAAGGTGGAGTCGCTGCGCGTCGAGTGGTGGCAGGCCTGCCGGCTGCCGGTGAACTGGAAGCTGGCGACGGCGGCCTTCATGGAGGGTTACCACGTTCCGCAGACGCATCCGCAGCTGCTGCCGTCGTCGCAGCCCGGCGCGGTGTCACGGCCGGGGGGCCGGCCGCCCGGCCTGGCGCAGACCAACCTGTACTTCATGCGCACGCTCGGCGAGGGAATGGCGGGCATGACGCACGAGAACGACGTCCGCATCGCCGAGGGTCTGCAGAACATGGAGCTACCCGCCGACCCGGCGGCGGCGATGGCCCTCTGGCGCAGCACCCTCAACGACGCCATCGTGAAGTGGCATCGAGCACGGGGTTGCGACATGCCCGATCTCAACGAATTGGCGCGGCGCGGCATCACCGAGGCGATCAATTTCGCCTTCCCCCATTACTTTCTGCTGCCCCAGTACAGCAGCGCCTCGTCGTATCGGATCCGTCCCCTGGGCCCGGAGGAGACGCTGTTCGAGATCTGGTCGCTCACGCGCATCCCGCCCGATGTGGTCACGGCAAAGCCCACACCGCCGGAGCCCATGGCGCCGGACGACCCGCGCTGGCCGCCGATTCCCGCCCAGGACTTCTCCAACCTGCCCAGGCAGCAGAAGGGCCTGCACTCCAGAGGCTTCGAATACATGCGGTTGTCCAGCCGGATCGAGGGGCTGATCTCGAACTTCGAGCGCGTCATCGACGGTTTCCTGGCCGGCCTGCCCTATAAGACGCTGCTGCCGGCGATCCAGAAGACCAACACCACCATCGACGTGCCCGTGGTCGATCTCGGGTTCACCGCCCCGGCCACGGCCTGGGCGCAGGGGGCGGCGCGGTGAGCACCCGCTGGGACCGCTGTGTCGACCTGCTGATCGCGGGCAGCGGCGGGGGCGGGATGGTCGCCGCGCTGGCCGCGCTGGACTGCGGGCTGGAGCCGCTGATCGTCGAAAAGCAATCGCTCGTCGGTGGTTCCACCGGCCTGTCCGGCGGGATCGTCTGGCTACCGAACAACCCGTTGATGCGCGCCGAGGGTGTCGCCGATTCGCACGAAGACGGGATGGCGTACCTCGCCGACGTGGTCGGCGACATCGGTGCGCCCTCCTCCCTCGAACGCCGGGAGATGTTCCTTTCCGCGGGCTACGAGATGATCACCTTCCTGCAGCGCAAGGGCGTCCGGCTGATCCGCTGCGCGGGCTGGAGCGACTACTACCCGAACCACAAAGGCGGCAACGCCTCGGGGCGCGCGGTCGAGGGAGTTCCCTTCGATGCCGCGCAGCTGGGAAGCTGGAGCGACAAGGTCCAGCCGCCGCTGGCCAGGAACTACGGGTACGTGGTGCTCACCAACGAGTTGCGCTTCATCCAATACTTCAACCGGGCGCCGCGCGCGTTCGCGGTGGCGGCGAAGGTGTTTCTGCGCACGGCGGCGGCGCGCGTCCGCCGGCGCCGGCTGCTGACCAACGGGGCCTCGCTGATCGCCCAGATGCTCAAGGCGCTGATCGAACTCGGCGACGGGCAGGCTCCGCTGTGGACCGACACCGCGCTGGAGGACCTCGTCGTCGAGGAGGGCCGCGTCGTCGGTGCACGCGTGATCCGTGGCGGTGTGCCCGTGAACATCCGGGCGCGCCGCGGAATTCTGTTGGCCGCGGGTGGCTTCGGACACAACCAGGAGATGCGCCGCCGCTACAGCGGCGACCAGCCGAATGAGGGGCAGTGGTCGATCGCCAACGCCGGGGACACCGGCGAGGTGCTGCAGACGGCGATGCGGCTGGGCGCCAAAACCGACCTGCTCGACGAGGCGTGGTGGCTGCCATCGGTTTTCATCGCCAACGGCGGCGCGGCGGCGGCGTCGCTGGGGTCGGGACGCCAGCGTCCCGGCGCCATCTACGTCGACTCGACGGGTCGGCGGTTCTGTAACGAGTCCAACTCCTACGTGGAGGTGGGCAAGGCGATGTATGCCAACAAAGCCGTCCCGTGCTGGATGATCTTCGACGAAGGATACGTGCGTCGATACGTGGTCACTACCAACCCGTTCAACCGGAACCGGCACCTGCCGCCCGCCCTGCTCGACAGCGGGGCGGTCAAACGCGAGGACACCGTCGCGGACCTGGCCCGCCAGATCGGCGTTCCGGCAGAAGAATTGACGCGCACCGTGCAGCGGTTCAACCGGTTCGCCGCCAAGGGGCTCGACCCCGACTTCGGGCGGGGCCAGTCGGCGTACAACGATTGTCTGGGCGACCCCGGCTATCGGCCGAACGCCGCGCTGGGACCGCTGGAGCGCGCGCCGTATTACGCGACCAGGGTGTTACCGGCCGACGTCGGGACCTGCGGCGGCGTGGTCACCAACGAGCATGCCCAGGTCCTGGATCAACACGACCGGGTGATAGACGGCCTCTACGCCACCGGCAACACCACCGCGACGGTGATGGGCCGAACGTATCCTGGCGCCGGCGCGAGCATCGCCGGGTCGATGGTCTTCGGTTACGTCGCCGCGCGTCACGCCGCCGGGCGCAAAGTCGCCGGCGATCATTAGGACCGACCCGCCGCACACGAAACCGGGTGCGACGACGGCGACGAGTGTGCGACCGGTCTCATGTTGGCGCAGAGCCCGATTCGTCGCGGTCGACGAATTCGCGCGGTTTCATGCCGGATTGCATCAGCTCGGCACGCCGTGCCTGCACGTCGGAGGCCGCACCCACCATGTTGGTCAGAATGTGACTGACCTGCAGATGAACTCGCATGCCCATCAGCTCCCACGCCCGCTTCACGTTGTTCTTCACCGCCATCAACGTGGTCAACGGGATCTGGGCGATCTTGCGTGCCATCTCCTCGACGACGTCCTCGAGGTCCTCGCGCGGCACCACCCTGTTGAGCAGTCCCCAGTCCAGGGCCTGCTGAGCCGACAGGGTCGGCGCCAGCAGCAGCCAGTCCATCGTGCGGTGCCAGTTCATCAGCAACCACGGCTCGATCATGGTGTGCCCGCCGGGTTCCCCGAGGCTCTGGGCAAGCGGCATCTGGAAATACGCGTCCTCGGACGCGACGCAGAAGTCGGTCAGCAGCCCGAGATAGATGCCGCCGCCCATGCAGTAGCCGTGGATCGCGGAAATAGTGGGTTTGGGAAATTCCCACAGATACAGCGTCGGCCACAGGAAGAGATCGGCGGTGCCCTTGTAGAGATCCTCGAACGTGTCTCCGAAGTCGGGATAGGGGTTTTCGTCCGGCGCCCAACGGGCCACGTGGCCGCCGCAGAAGCCCTTGCCGTTGGCCTTGAGGATGACGACCTTGATCTCCTTGTCGCGATCGGCCTCGTGCAGGCAGTCGTCGACTTCGGTCACCAGCACGGCATCCTTGGTGTTGGCCTTGTCGACCCGGTTCAGGATGATCCGCGCGATCGGTGGCTCGCGTTCGTAGATGACCGCCTCGAGCTCACGCCGCTCCATTTCCGGGACACTACCGGACGCCGCCTACCGGAAGACCGAAATGTACACGCGAATCGGCGTTTAGGCGCGCGAGGCGAGCAGCCAGGCGAGGCCCTCTCCTTCGCCGGCGGCGACCAGGTCGAGCTCTGCGAACGCGGCCGGCAGTTCACCGGCCGCCACCCGGAACGGCCCGGGGGCAGCGCCCATTTCGCTCAGGGCGGTTATCGCCAGCAGGCCGCCAGGTGCCAGCCGATCGATGATCGCCCGGTCGAGCCGGCGGTCGCGGAACCTGTGGCAGACGATCACGTCCGCGGGCGGACCGTTCGGCAGGCCGTCGTCGAAGTCGGCGACGTCGAAACGGCAGCGGTCGGCGACGCCATGGCGCCGCGCCAGATCCCGCGCCTGCCCGATCGCGACCGGCGAGACGTCGAGCCCCAGCACCTCCATGCCCCGCGCCGCCAGCCACACAGCCCCCTGCCCCTGACCACAGGCCAGGTCCAGACCCCTTCCGCCCGTCGGGAATACGTCCGCGTAACGCGACAGCACACCGGGCGGCTCGATCGCGTCCGCCGGCGTGCCTTTCGTCAGGTACCGCTCGTCCCACCGGCGCCGGTCCGCCTCGGCCATGACGCCACCATAGAGCCCTGCCCCGCTCGCCGCGCCGACCCGCCGGTTCTGGACAGATGTCCGCAATCTGCGGTCCACGAGGACGGGACCGCGCTCCCTGAGCCACATACACTGGACCGGTGTCCAAAGATACGGCCGCCCGGCCCGTCGTTCCCGACGGCGCCGCCGCCGGGACGGCGCGCCGGACCGACCGCCGGCCGGGTGAGACGATCCGCAAAGTCCTCGACGCCGGTCTGGCGGAGTTGCGGGAATCGTCCTACGCCAACCTGACGATGCGCGCCGTGGCCACCCGCGCCGGGGTGTCACCGGCCAGCGCCTACACCTACTTCCCGTCCAAGAGCGCTCTGGTAGCGGCGGTCTACCTGCGCTTCCTGCGCGACCTGCCGCGCCACGTCGACGTCAACGACACCACCAAGACCAGGGTCAGCGCGACGCTGCGCGACATGGCCGTCGTCGTCGCCGACGAACCCGAACTGACCGCCGCCTGCGGGGCGGCCCTGATGGCCGACGACCCCGCGGTCAAGCCGCTGCGGGAACAGATCGGCGAGGAGGTGTCCCGGCGGATCGGGGCCGCGCTGGGCCCCGGTTGGCCTCGCGCGGTGAAGTCCACCCTGCAGATGACGTTCGCCGGTGCCCTGATGACCGCGCGCTTCGTCACCTTCAACGAGATCGCGGGGCAACTCGACGAGGCGGTCAACCTCATCCTCGGCGCGTCTGTGGCCTGAACCGACTGCGCCCGCGGGAGCGGGTTCGGCCCGTCCGGCGTGGCGGGTGTGAGCAGCGACGTCGGCGGCGCGTGAGACGTTATGATCCTGCTGTGCGGATCAGCGACTACGTGTTTGCCGCGCGCTAGGCATGCGCAGTCACGGTTGGGCGGGTAACACGCCCTCCTCCGACGAGGAGGCGATCGAACGCATCCTCAACGCCGCCGAGAAGATCATCGACGAGCGCGGGTCAGCGATGCGGATCGCCGACGTGGCGCGCGCTCTCGGCGTGACGCGGCAGACGGTCTACCGATACTTCCCCGGGACCGAGGCCCTGCTGGTCGCGACGGCGATGCGCTCGGCCGACGGCTTTCTCGATCATCTGGCCACCCGGATCCGGGGCGTGACCGACCCGGTCGTCGCGCTCACCGAGGGGATGGCGTTCGCCATCGAGGAACTGGCCTCCGACAACCAGGTCGACTTCGTGCTCAACCAGCGCCACCGCGGCGGTCAGAAAGTCTCGATAGTCTCCGACACCGCGCTGGCGTTCGGTCGGTCCATGCTGCATCGCTACGACATCGATTGGACGGCTTACGGTTTCGACCAGGCAGACCTCGACGAGCTAAACGAATTCTGCCTGCGGTTGCTGCACTCGTTCCTCGCCGACCCGGGCCGACCGCCCCGCACCGGCGCCGATCTGCGCCGCTATCTCACCCGCTGGATCGGGCCGGCGATCGCCTACCCGCGGCTGGCGCGCGCCATGGATGCGCTACAGGGCGCCGAGCTGCCGCGATCGCGCCGTCGTGCTCCGCAAGCCTCCTGACCGGCGGGCGGCCGGCGGTTGACCCGCTTCCCGGGTTCGCTTGATCCGCAACGAACCGGTGTTGACCGTGGACCGACGAAGGAGCTGAAGTGGTGGGTCTGGCGCAAATCGCGCTCAACAGTGCACCCGTTTTCGGCGGCGCAATGCTGGGCATCGCTGCCGGCCAGTTCAAAGGCCCCGACTATCGGGGTCTGATCAAGCAGGACATGGATCTGCTCGACAGGCTTCCCCCGGACGCCACAGCCAGGCGCACGGAACTGCAACGCACCATCGACGCCAGGATCGACGACATCATCGACTCGGCAGACCGCAGCCGCGCGTTGCGCAAGGCAGCACTGTCCTACCGCGGCAACTGGCGCGACGTGGTGCTGTTGCTCTGCGTCCTGCTGTTCACGATCATCTGGTGGGATGTCAACCACAGCAGGAGTAATTGGCTGGTGATGTTCGTCCTGTTGATCTGCCTGACGATCGTGACCGCCGCCTACGCCTTTCGCGGCGTGTTGCGGGCCGCCGGTTCGCTGGGGCACACACGCCGGGGCGACGGCGGTGTCGCGGCGCGGGATCCGCACCAGCGGTGACGACCGGCCGCATAAACGCTGGTCCGCTGGTCGTTCAGAAGCCGGCTTCTGTTTCCAAAACGTCAAGAGCCGCATCGATATTGGGAACAATCGTGGCGCCGTAGCTGGTCACCAGCTGCCCGAGCGCCCTGGTGATGTGCGGACCCACCATGGCGGCGGCAACCACCTCCTCGGCGAGAACGATGCCGTTCACCACGTGGGCGGCACTCAGGCGCCCGTCGGCGGTGACCTCGTAGCGCCAGTCGCCGATCTGGATCCGCTCCGGCTGCGCCCGGAAGACGCCGCGGCGCGCCGGCACGAGGGTTACACCGGGGACCCCGCAGAAGACCTTGACCACCAATGCGACTCCCCCGGGCCCGGCCAGCGCGCCGCCGACCACACGGACGACCCGGTCGTGATCGAATCCGGTCATCAATCGCTCATCGGCAGAACGAACGACGGCGTCAGCGTCTGGGCGTCGCCGGTGCGCCGCACGGCCGTGCCCGCCGCGTAGAACTCGACCGTGTGGGGCCCCCACGCGTAATTCGAGATGGCGAAATGCACACCCACGACGCCGTTTCCACCGTCGCGCTCCGCCTCACTTTGCATACGCGACATCGCCAGCTCCCGGGCCTGGTAACTGCCCTGGGTCCATTGCGGCATCTCCGCGTTGCGCCCGACCTGGCTCAGCGTCCGGAGAAATCCCTGCACGGCGATGTGGAACACGCAGTTGCCCATGACGAATGCGACCGGTGTGTAGCCGGAGCGCAGTAGGGTGGTCATCTCCTGACCGGACAGATGGCTGGTGAACGCCTGCCCGTTGGGCCGCCGGTAGGCCCCCGGTTTCTCGGTGTAGCGAACCGCCGTGCCCACGGCGATGAACTCGAGATGCTCGCCGCCCTCGCCCTGGTGCCGCCACTCGAGGCGGACGCCGACCACCCCGTCGGCGCCCAGCGAGTCGGCCTCGGCCTGCATCCGTGACATCGCGTTCCAGCGCGCGCGATAGGTCGCGTCGGTCAGCACGGGCAACTCCGACTGCTGTTTGATGCCGGTGAACTGATAGCCCACGTGATAGACCGAAACGCCCATCACCAGCTCGATCGGTTCGAATCCGGCAGCGTGAAGCAGGGCGAACTCGTTGATGGACAGATCCGAGGTGAAGACTTTGCCGGCGTGTGACAGCCGTTCGCTGGCAACTGGGTCGAGCGGGTTCGGTTGCATCGTCTGACGCCCTCCTGCGGTTCGCCAGATAGCGTAGGCCGAAGCGTCCGCCGTGGACAGAGACGCTCGCTGCTCAGCCGGTAGCCGTGTCTGCGATCATCGTGTGCAGGTCCTGCACCGACCACGGTCCGGCGTCATGGTGGTCGCGGTAGCCCAGCACGCGGGGCGTCGGCCGAACGAATTCGCCGACGAATCCGCCTGCCGCGACGAAGATCTGGCCGGTGACGTCGCGGGACAGGTCGCTGACCAGGTAGGCGTAGATCGGCGCCACGAATTCGGGCGGGGGGCTGTCCAGCGATGCGCGCATGGTCATCTCGTCGAGCATGCCGCGCTCGCGCAGGCGGCGAATGTGCTTCTCGTATTCGGGGCCCGTGGACAGCCGCGTCCTCGCGCCGGGACACACCACGTTGGCCCGCACCCCGCGGCCCTTCAGTTCGGCGGCGATGGCGACGGTCAGCCCGTTGACCGCGCCTTTGCCCGCGGGGTAGCCGGTTCCCCCGTAGGAGCCCAGAAATGCCACCGAGCCGGTGTTGACGATGGCCCCGTGTCCCTGATCGGCCATGACGCGGGCCGCCGCCCGGCACGTGTGGAACGTCGTGCCCAGGTGGGCGCCGATGAGATGGTCGAATTCTTGTGGCGAGATCGTCAGGATCGAGGAGCCTTGCGGCTCCGCGGCGCCCGCGCAGTTGATGAGTGCATCCAGCCGTCCGAAGGCGCTGACGCATTCGTCGACGAGCGCGGCGGCCACAGATTCGTCGTCGGCGGGTCCGACCACCGCGGTGGCGCTACCCCCCGACGCCGTGACCGCGGCGACGGTCTCTTCGACCGCATCGGTGTCACGCCCGTTGACGACCACGCCGGCCCCCAGATCGCAGAGCAGTTCGACGACGGCGCGTCCGATCCCCCGGCTCCCGCCGGAAACCACCGCGGCGCGTCCCGCCAGAATGTTCTTCTCGCTCATCGCGCTCGTCCTTGTAACCCGTTGCGCCAGAGAGTAATTCGCGGCATCTTCGAGACTGGCTCGAGCAGGCCGGGTGCGAACATCAGCCGAACACCATGCAACAGGCTGGGCAACGTGAGCCGTACAAAACGTCTCCGGCCGACGGCATGCGCGAGCATGAGCAACCCTAACCAACCCCGCAACCGCCGATCCGGCGCCCGGCCTGTCGGCGCTGAACAGCGCCGTCTGCCCGCGCGGCCGCCGAGGACGCGAACATGTCAGCAACCACCAGGTCCCCACGACCGGCTGGTCGGCTCGCGCCCACGATCCCGAAGCCGCCCAGGGTTTGCCTGATTAAGATTTGCCAGCGGCGAAGGGCTATCGACAGTTAGCTGACGGACGCGCACCCTGTGGCCGAACGGTGTGCTCACGACCTTGGTTGGAACTTCGGGCCACGCATCGCGCCGTCAAGCCATGAGGCGTATAGTCACCACTGAAGTCCGTTGTGGACAAGTCGCCGTTTAGCTCAAAGCGGCCAGTCAGCCGTACGGCTGCTGGGGCCAGGTCTCAGGCGATGAATTCCCGAGTCCCTTCCCGTGATCAGTGTCCGTGCATCTTGGATGACCGTCACATCGGATACGCGTGCAATGAGGCAATTTGCGCACGGTCGCAACACCTCGCCGCACACGATCAGAGGAAGTGCTTTACAATGCAAACCTGTTCTCGCGCAGGCGTTTCCACTTTGTGTCAGGTACACCCGAGACGCTGTGGCCGATGACCGACGTGATCACTGCCCCGGTTACTGCACCTACCACCGTCCGGCAACCGGTCGCCGGCAGAAGATCGGACGACTCTTACGACGACGTGGTCGAAATGTTCGTGGCGCTGCGTCACATGCCGGCCGAGTCCCATGAGTACGGCCGCCAACGCGAACTGATCGTGCAACGGTGCCTGCCCCTGGCTGACCACGTCGCCAGCCACTTCGCCCGGCGCGGCGAAGGCATCGACGACCTGACCCAGGTCGCGCGCCTGGGGTTGATGAACGCCATCAACCGCTTCGACCCCGACAAGGGACCCAGCTTCATCGGTTTCGCTGTGCCCACAATGATGGGCGAGGTCCGGCGCTACTTTCGCGACTACAGCTGGGGGATGCGCGTGCCGCGCCGGTTGCGCGAGCTGCACGTCCAGATCAGCAGGATCACCGGGGAGCTGGCACAGAAACTGGGGCGTGCGCCCACCGCCGGTGAGCTCTCGCAGGCGCTGGAGGTTCCGCACGAGGAGATCGTCGAATGTCTGGTAGCCGGCGACGCCTACCGGCTCGATTCCCTCGACGCGCCGCTGGGCGCCGACGGTTCGGGCACCCCTCGACTGGTCGCCGACGCGGTCGGCAGCATCGACCCCGAGCTCGAGCACATCACCAACCGCGAGGCGCTGCGCGTGGTGGTTGCCGGGCTGCCGCGGCGCGAGCAGGACGTTCTGCGGATGCGGTTCTTCGAATCGATGACACAGAGCCAGATCGCCGAGCGGATCGGGGTGTCGCAGATGCAGGTCTCGCGGATCCTTGCCAACACGCTGCGCGCCCTGCGCGACCAGCTGGAATAACCCCCCCGCGGCCCTCGGCGCCTTGCCCCCGCCGCGCAGGTCTGTACTGTGCGATGCGGGGCGTGCGGCTTCGCCGGCGCGGAAGGGAGCACGGTGCGATGAGGGTTGAGCAGTTGGTGGTTGCGGGCGCGGCGACGGCCCTGGCGGTCGCCCTGGCCGGCTGTGGCGGCAAAACGGCGACTCCGTCTTCGTCCTCGGCGTCCGTGTCGTCGTCCGCCTCCTCCACCACTGCGGCCGGCGCCGCCCCGAATTCGCCGGCCGCGGGTCAACCCGGCGACTACGCCAATCTGCTGATTCAGGCGTCGGACATCGAGGCTCCGGAGACATTCACGGCCAGCCCGCCGACCAGCAACCCGAACGGGCAGCCGGGTGTGGCGACGACCTTCAGCACGCAGGACGGTGGCCACGTCATCAAGGACACCATCGCGGTGTACGCCGACCCGGGCGCCGCGGCCAGCGCACTCCAGGCGGCGAAGGGAGCCCAGGGCGGCGCCGTCAAAGATCCCACCACGCAGCCCCTGAACGTCGGCACGGGCGGGACGACATTGCTGGGAAACTCACCCGACAACAGCAAGGGCGTGACGATCCTGCTGTTCACCGAGGGCAAAGCTCTGGTGACCCTCGAGTTCGACGGCCCGCGCGACTCCCTGGCACCGCCGGATTTCGTCACCGATGTAGGCCAGAAGCAGGACGCGGCCGTGAAGAAGGGGCTCGGGGGCTGAGCGAGGCTCGCCGGGTCCCGTGATGAGCGGACAGCCCGGGCAATCGATCGTGTCGACGAACGATCGCGGGCCGCGGCGGCGTTATGGTTGCGAACGTCCCACCGGCTGAGGAGTTCCATGGACGTCATCAACGGGCTGCCGGCTCATGCCCTGCTGCTGCACGCCGTCGTGGTGCTGGTGCCGCTGACCGCGCTGCTGGAGATCCTCTGCGGTCTGTGGCCCGCCGCCCGGCGGGGTCAACTGCTTTGGCTCACGCTCGTACTGGCTGCCGTCACAATGGTTTTGACTCCCATCACCATCAATGCCGGGCAATGGCTCTATGACCTGAGGGCCAAACCGAGCCCCATCCTCAACGAACATGCAGCGCGCGGCAGCCTGATGGTCTACTTCGCCGCGGCGCTGCTAGTGGTCGCGGTGGCGCTCGCCGGGCTGCGCCTGGTCGAACGACGGTCGGACAAGCCCCGCCGGGCCACCCAGATGATCGTCGCAATAGTTGTTCTGGCCGTGGGCATCTCGTCCACGATCCAGACTTACCGTGTCGGCGACGCCGGCGCCCAGTCGGTCTGGGGCAACGAGATAGCGCGCCTGCAGAAGTCTCACTGAGACATCCGGTGAATCCTGGGATGCGCCAGGCGATGTGACGTACCGTTTGACTCCGTGGGAACACTCAGGGCGGGATTGGCGGCGACGCTCGTGGTGGTGGCCGCTGCGGGATGCGGCCGGACCGCCGGCCCGCAGGCCGACACCAAACGCAGCGCGGAGCCGACGGCCGAAACCTCGTCGGCGCCCCCGCCGCCGGCCTCCGGACGGGTGAAGATCCGCTACGAGGATGCGCTGACGCCGGAGGCGCAGCGCGGTCGCCAGATCATGCAGGACGCCAAGGTGCTCGAGGACCTCGAGCAGCACATCGAAGACACGCTGGTGTTGCCGTCGGACCTGGGAGTGGTCGGCAAGCAGTGCAACACCAACAACGACTTCTACGACCCGCCCACCAACGAGATACAGCTGTGCTACGAGGCGAGGGAGCACGCCGAGCAGCTGTCGGCGGCCAGCGGCAATCCCGATCCGGCGACTCCCGCAGTCGACGAGGCGATCTCGGCGGCCTACCACGAGCTCGGCCATGCCACGCTCGCGATCTATGACCTCGCCTTCACAGGACGTGAGGAGGACGTGGCCGACCAGCTGTCGGCCTTCATGCTGCTCACCCCGGGCGCCGACGGGCAGCCCTATCCCAACGGCGTCCGCATCGCGACCGACACCGCCCAGGAGTGGAAGCTCAGCGCCAAGGAGTCCGGCGACGCGAACGACCTGCCCTTCTGGGACGGCCACTCCATGGACCTGACGCGGATGTACAACTGGGAATGCTGGATCTACGGTTCCAACCCGACGGCGAACACCGCCATCGTGACGTCCGGCGACCTGCCGCAGGACCGAGCCGAACTGTGCGAGGACGAGTTCGACAAGATGCAGAAGGGGTGGCAGCAGCTGCTGGGGTCACATCTGCGCAGGCCCAGCTGACCGCGGCCGCCGCGGCCGGGGTCACGACGTGGGTGTCAGCAGGAAGACGCGGAACCGACGGCCACCGGCGCGGTCCTGCGCGATCTGGTAGTTCGGCCACTGCGCGACAACCGTGGCCCATGCCCGGGCGCGCTCGTCCCCGGTGAGCAGACGCGCTTTCGCCTCCAAGCGCTGGCCGCGTCGGCGCACGATAACCCGTTCTGCGGCCTTGACATTCGCCGACCACGACGGGTGGTCTGGCCTGCCCCAGTTGGAGCCGACCACCAGCAGCCCGTCGGCGGCCGCGACGTAGTGGACCGTCGCTGTCCTGGCGAGCCCGGTCTTGCGGCCCTTCGTGGTGATCTGCGCGCTGGGCAGTCCGGCAAGGTCCAGCACCCCTCGTCGCCCGCCGGTGGCGAATCGCAGCACGGACTCCAGACCTTCGGCCAGCGGCCACGCATCGAGAATGAGCCGGCGGTAGGCAGTCGGGTTGCGCGCCACCCGCCGCAGCGGATTCATACCGCGACTGTATTCCGCGGCGCATGTTCTCGGGCGTCACGCCGATGAAATCGGGCTGACGGGAGGATGGTTGCGAACGTTAAATAAATTGCTTGATTTAACGTGGTGGGCGGTGTTCACTGAGGCGGTGACAGCCGAGCGAGCCAGTCGTTCCGAGAGGTCGGTGGGCACCCGCGAGGCGATCCTGGCGGCTGCCGAGCTGTTGTTCGCCGAGCGCGGCATGTATGCCGTGTCCAACCGGCAGATCAGCGAGGCCGCCGGACAGGGAAACAACGCCGCGGCCTGTTATCACTTCGGCAGCCGGACCGACCTGCTGCGGGCGATCGAAAGCAAACACCGCGCGCCCATCGAGGAACTACGGGCGCAGATGCTGGCGGCCATCGGTGATTCGACCGAATTGCGCGACTGGGTGGGAGCGCTGGTGCGGCCGCTGACGGATCATCTTGCCGCCCTGGGCACGCCGAGTTGGTACGCGCGATTCGCCGCGCAGGCCATGGCCGACCCGACCTATCGCCACGTGGTCACCAAAGACGCGCTGGCCTCGCCACTGCTGGTGCAGACGATCGACGGCATCAATCGCTGCCTCCCGGACCTGCCCCGGCGGGTGCGATCGGAGCGAATGGTGATGGTGCGCAATCTGCTCATGCACACCTGCGCCGAGCACGAGAGCGCACTGGCCGACCACGGCCCACGGTCGCGGTCGGCATGGCCGGTGGCGGGCGAGGGGCTGATCGACGCGATCGTCGGGCTGTGGCGCGCGCCCGTCCATGTCAGCGCCGCCGGTTGAACATGATCGGGCACGACCGAACAGGCGATAACCGAGGAGGGCAATGACCGACACGTCGACCACCACCGACATCCCGGCTTTCCCAATGGAGCGGGCGCCGGGCTGCCCGTTCGCGCCGCCTCCCGAGGCGCTGAACCTCAACGCCGACAGGCAGCTGAGCCGGGTCCGGATCTGGGACGGCAGCACCCCCTGGCTGATCCACGGCTACGACGCGATCCGCGCGTTGTTCACCGACTCGCGCACCAGCGTCGACGACCGGCTGCCCGGATATCCGCACTGGAACGAGGGAATGCTGGCGACGGTGCACTCCCGGCCCCGGTCGGTCTTCACCTCCGACGCCGAAGAGCACACCCGATTCCGGCGGATGTTGTCGAAGCCGTTCACATTCAAACGGGTCGAGGCGCTGCGCCCCGCGGTACAGAAAATCACCGACGACCACATCGACGCCCTGCTGGCCGGCCCCAACCCGGGCGACATCGTCAGCACGCTGGCGCTGCCCGTGCCGTCGCTGGTCATCAGCCAGCTGCTCGGCGTGCCGTATGAGGACGCGGAGTTCTTCCAGGCGCAGGCCCAGCGGGGCATGGGCCGCTACGCCACCGCCGAGGACACCGCGCAAGGCGCCGCCTCGCTGGCGAAATACATCGCCAAGCTGGTGCGGACCAAAATGAATGACCTCTCAGAGGATCTGGTGTCCGACCTCGCCGAGCGCGTCAACGCCGAGGAGCTCAGCGTGCGCGAGGCGGCCCAACTGGCCACCGGGGTGCTGATCGCCGGTCACGAGACCACCGCCAACATGCTGAGCCTGAGCGTCGCGGCCCTGCTCGACCGTCCCGACCAGCTGGCGCTGCTGCGCGACGCCGAAGACCCCAAGGCCGTCGCCGTCGCCGTCGAGGAGCTGATGCGCTACCTCAGCATCATCCAGACCGGTCAGCGCCGCATCGCCGTCGAAGACATCGAGATCGGCGGCGAGACGATCCGCGCGGGCGAGGGCATCATCCTCGACGTGGCCCCGGCGAACTGGGACGCGCGCCAGTTCCCCCACCCCGAGCGGCTCGACCTGACCCGCGAAGACGGCGCTCACGTCGGGTTCGGCTACGGGCGCCATCAATGCGTAGGTCAGCAGCTGGCCCGCATGGAACTTCAGATCGTGCTGCCCACCCTGCTGCGCCGCATTCCGACGCTGCGGCTGGCGGTTCCGCTCGAGCGACTCCCCTTCAAGCACGACGCGCTGGCCTACGGCGTTTACGAGCTTCCCGTGACGTGGTGACACCTTGCCTGACGTGAAGCCGGATCTGACGCTGGTCGTGCCGGACCTTTCCGGCAAGTTCGCGATCGTGACCGGGGCCAACAGCGGCCTGGGACTGGGTCTGGCGAAACGTCTTGCCGCCGCGGGCGCCGACGTCGTGATGGCGATCCGCAACAGGGCCAAGGGCGAGGCCGCGATCGCCGGGATCCACCGCGAGTTCCCCGCCGCGAAGCTGAGCCTGCGGATCCTCGATCTGTCGTCGCTGAAAAGCGTTGCGGCGTTTGCCGACGAGCTGGCCGCCGAGGGCCGGCCGATCGACATCCTGATCAACAACGCCGGCGTCATGACACCGCCGCAACGCCAGGAGACCCGCGACGGCTTCGAATTGCAATTCGGCACCAACCATTTGGGACACTTCGCCTTGACCGGCCACCTGCTGCCGCTGTTGCGCGCGGCCGGCGCCCCGCGCGTCGTGACCATCAGCAGCCTCGCGTCGACGCAACGCAAGCTGGACTTCACCGACCCGAACGCGCAGCGCGGCTACCGGCCCATGCAGGCCTACGGTATCGCCAAACTCTCCCAGCTGATGTTCGCGTTCGAGCTGGACCGGCGCAGCCGACTCGGCGGTTGGGGCCTGATGTCCAACGCGGCCCACCCCGGGCTGAGCAAGACCAACCTGCTCAGCGGCGGGTCCTACGGTCGCGACAGGCCGACGCTGCAGGCGCGGCTCACCCAGCTGACCTGGCGGCTGCTGCCCTTCATGTGGCTCGACGTCGACGAAGGCATCAAGCCGACGCTGTACGCGGCGGTGTCGCCGGACGCCCGGGGCGCCACGTATTACGGCCCGCGCGGCTTCTACGAAACCGTCAGGGGCGGAGTGACATTCGCCGGACTTCCGAGCATGGCGCGCAGCGAGGCCGACAGAAGTCAGCTGTGGGCGCTCTCCGAGCAGCTCACCGGCCTCACCTACGGGTGATTGACGAACAGAAACTCGGAGGGCAACGATGCCTTTTGTCGCTCGCACGGACGTCAGGGACCCCGGCGCGGCCGACGGGTCGGGCCGGGCCATCCCCCCGCTGTCCAAGGAGTTGATCGAGAAGTATCTCGCCGACCTCGTCGATCGCTGGGACACTTCGGCTGGCTCTCGCCGATGTGGTGCGTGACCGGCACCCGGCGAGGTCAACAGCGTGGCGGTCGCGATGATGGTCAACATCGACTCGTTCCGGGAGATGTTCTCCAAGTACATCTTCGGCGGCATCCTCGACCGCCACCCGAGCCTGCGGGTCGGCTGGTTCGAGGGCGGGATCGCCTGGGTGCCGACCGCTTCGCAGGAAGCCGAACACGTGCTGGCCTCCTACCGGCACATGCTCACCGACCACCCGGAGCACGACGTCCGGCACTACTGGGACACTCACATGTGTGCCTCGTTCATGGTCGACGGGCTGGGCCTGGCACAGATCGATCAGATCGGAGTAGACAAGGTGATGTGGTCATCCGACTATCCACACAACGAAATCACTTTCGGCTACTGGGAGAGATCGCTGGCCGCGGTCGTGGACGCCGTCGGCCCCGAGGATGCCGTCCGGATCGTCGGCGGCAACGTCAAATCGTTTTTGGGGATGTAGCATGACGAACTCAGTTGCGGCCCGCGGGTCGGTCATCGAGATTCCCGACGAACCCGATTGGGCGCGCATGCGGTCCGAGACCGGCGCGCGGCTGCGGGCCGCGATGGCCGACCACGGCGTCGACGCGCTGATCCTGCTGATGAACGGCTACGTGTCGTACGCGACGGGCGTCAGCTGGCCGTTGCTCGACGCCGGGCTCTCGCACGCGGAGAGGCCGGTCGCGGTGGTGCTGGCCGACGACGAGCACCCGCACCTGTTCATGCCGCCCCGGTGCGCCCCGGCCTTGGGCTCAGCCGCGCAGGCGCCGGTACCCGACGACCACCTGCACGGACCCGTCTACCTCGAATTCGACTCGGGTGTAGAACTTTTCGCGCGTGAGCTGGCAGGGTTGATCCCACCGGGGGCGAGGGTCGCCGTCGACGAGCTGACCGGCCCGATGCGCCGGTCGTCGGCGACGCTCTTCGGAGGGCGGCCACCGACGGACGCGGCGATAGTCCTGGGCGCGGCGCAGCTGATCAAGACACGCGACGAGCTGTCCTGCCTGCGCCGGGCGTGCCGCATCACCGAGCAGGCCATGGCCGAGGTGCAGACGGCGCTTGCGCCGGGGGTTCGGCAGATCGACCTGTCGGCGGCGCTGGTCCGGCGCGCGTTCGAGCTGGGCGCGACCGCCAACATGCTCGAGGCCATCTGGCAGGTGATGCCCGCCTCGCGCGAGGCCGGCGTCTGGACCGTCCACGGCGATCTCGCCCTGCCGCTCCTTCCCACCGAGCGCGAACTGGCCGCCGGCGACGTGCTGTGGACCGACATCAGCTTCAATTACGCCGGCTACTGCTCGGACTTCGGTCGAACCTGGGTCGTCGGCCAGGATCCCTCGTCGCGTCAGCGGGCCCAGTTCGAGCAGTGGCGAACCATTCTGGACGCCGTGCTCGCGGTGACCAGGGCGGGTGCGACGTCGGGAGATCTCGCGCGGGCGGCCATCGCCGCCAACGGGGGCCGGCGTCCGTGGTTGCCGCATTTCTATCTGGGCCACGGGATCGGCACGTACCCCGCCGAACCTCCCATGATCGGAACCGATCTCGGCGAAGAATTCGACGACAATTTCGTGTTCGAACCCGGCATGGTTCTCGTCCTGGAACCGGTCGTCTGGGAGGACGGCACGGGCGGCTATCGCAGTGAGGAGATCGTGGTCATCAACGAAGACGGCTTCACGCCCATCACCGACTACCCCTACTCCCCCTATGGCGACTGAGGTTGCGCCCGACGCCCTGCGATTGCGGACGGGGCGGCGCGAACGGGCACTGGCGCAGATGGACGAGCACGACCTCGACATCCTGGTGCTCGGGCGGCAGGCGAACATCCGCTACGTGACCGGTGCTCCCCAGCTGTGGATCGCCGGGACGCGCCCGTTCGGGCCGATGTGCGTCCTGGTGCGTTCCTCCGGGGAGATCTACCTGAACAGCACCGACGACGAGGGGGTGCCCGAGGAGATCGATCACGACCACCTCTACGGGCTGGCCTGGAATCCCATGACTCTCATCGACGTGCTGAAGAAGGTCCACGGCGCGGAGGCGGCCCGCCGGGTCGGGACCGACGCCATCACCCCCACTTTCGCCGCGTTGCTCCCCGAGGCGTTCCCCAACGCCGAGATCGTCGATGGCGAGTCGGCGATGTGCGCAGCGCGCCGCATCAAGACACCCGACGAGATCGCCGCCATGGGATCGGCGCTTCGCATCGCCGAGCACGGGATCGCTGCCGCCGTCGCCGCATTGCGGCCGGGCTGCTCCGAACGGACGCTGGCCGGGACCCTGTTGGAAGCGATGGCGGCGGGTGGGGTGAGCACGCCCGCCACCCAGGACGCCGCGTGGGTGACGCCGCGGGTGCACCCGTGGCGGCGTGCCGCCTTGGGTGAAGTGCGGCCCGGCGACCTGGTCGCCTTCAATGCCGGTGCGCTCGCCGACGGCTATGTCGCCGAGGTCGGCCGCACCTGGCCGGCTGGGCAACCCACCGACGGGTCAGCCGAACTCTTCGCGCGCTCGAATGCATTGCATGACAGGCTTATTGCGGCCTGCCGTGCCGGCGCACAGACCCGCGAGCTGCTCGCAGCGTACGAGGCGGTCGATGAGCCCCTCCCGCCGATGCCGGTCGCGCACGGGCTGGGTCTGGGCTTCGATCCGCCGGTGGTGTCCGAGACCTTGTCGGCCGCCGGCCACGACGACCGCCTCGACACCGGAATGGTGCTGGCCGTCACCGGATACGTGTGGCAAGAGGGAGTCGGCGCGGTGTTGCGCCGAGACACCGTGCACATCACCGATGACGGCGCGGACGTGCTGACCACCAGCCCGTCGTGGTCGGATGCTGACTGAGATCGCCCGTCTCGTAGTGCAATCGAGCGTCGCCGCCTGATTCCGCGGTGCAGCAACATCTTTCGTCACTTCGGCGCCGATGGTCTCAACGCGGCGGTTTTTGTCGGTGGGGGTGGCTAGTTTCGGGTCATGGATCCCGATGTGGTGGGCGATGAGGCGATCACGGCGGCCTTCGACGCGCTCGATGCCGCGCTCGACGGGGTGGTGGGGTTGGGGTTCGACGCGCTGACCACCCCCGAGTGCCTGGCGTTGTTGGCGCGCTGCGAGAAGGTCCGCCGACGGCTGCCGGTGCCCGAGCATCGGCTCATCAACACCCTGGCCCGCCAGGCCACCCCCGAGGAGTTGGGCGGCAAACTGTCCCACGCGATTGCCGAGCGGACGCTGATCAACCGGGCGGAGGCTGGGCGCCGGATCCGCGACGCCGCCGTCCTGGGACCCCGACGCGGCCTGACCGGCGAGCCGCTGCCGCCCGTGCTGGCCCACACCGCCGCCGCGCAGCGCGAGGGCCGCCTCGGTGCCGAGCACGTCGCGGTCATCCGCCGCTTCTGCCAGGAGTTGCCGGCCTGGGTCGACCAACCCACCCGTGATCGCGCCGAGGCCGACTTGGCGCGCAAGGGCGCACAGTTTCGTCCCGAACAACTGGCCGGCCTGGCCGGCCTGGCCGACTGCCTCAACCCCGACGGCAACTACAGCGACGTCGACCGGGCGCGGCGCCGCGGGCTGATCCTGGGCAAGCAGCAACCCGACGGCATGTCGGCGCTGCGTGGCTGGCTGACTCCCGAGGCCCGCGCCACGCTGGAGGCGGTGTGGGCCAAGCTCGCCGCCCCCGGAATGTGCAACCCGCTCGACGAGCAGCCCTGCGTGGACGGCGCGGCCTCACAACAGGCCATCGACCGAGACGGCCGCTCGGCCGGCCAACGTCAGCACGACGCACTGCTGGCCGCCCTGCGCGCCCTGCTCGCCTCCGGCGAACTTGGCAAGCACAACGGATTACCGGCCTGCATCATCGTCACCACCACCCTGGCCGAACTCGAAGCCGCCGCCGGGCGCGGCCTCACCGGCGGCGGCTCTTGGCTGCCAATGTCCGACGTGATCCGCCTGGCCCGCCATGCCCATCACTACCTGGCGATCTTCGACCGGGGCAAAGCCCTGGCGCTGTACCACACCAAACGCCTGGCCACCCCCGCCCAGCGAATCGTGCTCTACGGCAAGGATCGCGGCTGCACCGCGCCCGGCTGCACCGTCGGCGGCTACTACTGCGAAGTCCACCACGTCACCGACTGGGCCAAAAGCCACACCACCGACATCAACGACCTCACCTTCGCCTGCGGACCCCACCACCGCCTACTACAACCCCGCGGCTGGACCACCCGCAAGAACACCGACGGCGACACCCAATGGATTCCGCCGCCCCACCTCGACCGAAATCAACCCCGCACCAACACCTTCCACCACCCCGAAAAACTCCTCCACGAAGAAAACGACGAGGACGGCGACCAAGAACAAGCGAGTTATGCGCGGGCGGTCGGCTCGGCGAGGGCGGCGTCGAGCAGGGCGCCCACGGGATGCCGCTCCCACAGGGTCAGGAGGTTCGACAGCATCTGCAACGGGGCCCGCACGCTTTCGTCGTCCCTGATCCGCGGGTCGGTGCGGCTCTCGGGCGTGGCGTCGCCGAACCGCTTGCGGAACAGGGCCGGCACGTCGAGCAGCCACGCGACCCCCATGGACGCCGCGTAGAGCAGCGTGTGCCGAAGCAGACGGTCCGGGCTCAACGCGGGGCCACCGTAGCGGTGGACTTCCGCGACGAACAGCTCCAGCAGGTCACCCACGTGGCTGTCCCACATGTCGGTTTCCGCGGCGGACATCGCTCCCCAGATGGCCATGCCGAGGTTCATCTGGCTCACGCATCCCCAGTCCAGCAGGCCGCAGTGCAGGACGCCCTCACCGTCCTCGTCGCCGTCGCGCCAGAACCAGGCATTGTCGACGTTGGCGTTCCAATGGCACAGCGCCACATAGTCCGAATCGCCGGCCAGTCGCCGCGCCACGGCGTCTTCGTGCAGCGACACTCGCGGCGCCTCGGCACGCAGGCGCGCCAGAAAGTCCGGTGAGGCGGCCTGCGCGGGCAACAGGCCCGGGGCGTCGCGGGCCAGTTCGGCCAGCCGGGTCAGTCGCCGATCCAGCCTTTCCACCGACAGCGGCACCCGTTCGCCGACGGTCGCGGCCCGCACGTCCAGCGGGAAGTGCGCGGTGAGGTCGGCCGGCAGGCGTCCGGACCGGTGAGCGCCGGCGAGGCGGGCCAGCGCGGTCAGCAGCGCGCGGTAGTGCTCGAGCGGCTCGGGCATCTCGTAGTCCAGGCACTTGTGGTACTGGCGCTCGACCCCGTTGCGGCCGAACATGATTCGCTCGGTGATGAGGATGCCGCTGCCGGTCCGGCGCTCGTAGTCGCCGAACTGCGCCCTGGGCACCGTGATGGGGAATCCGGCCGTCCGGGACAACGCGGCGAACCGCACCTCGGGTTCCATCTGCGCCCTGCCGCGATCGCGGACGGGGTCGTCGAGGTCGCGGGAGAACTTGACGAACAGGTCGGCGGGCAGATCGGTTGCGGCTTCGGCGTATTCGACCGAGAGCATCACCTTGCGTCCCGTGCTGCCCTCGGGCACCTCGCGGAAGCCGGCGATCCCCGTGACGGCGTTGCCGTCCGTGAGGACGCCGGTGGCGCGGAACGCGTCGGTCAAAAACTTCGGCCCGCCGCGGCGCAGCGTCTGCGGATCGGCCGGGAAGGCAAGACCGTACCGGTCGCCGATGGCCCAGTGCTCGGCTACCACGTCTGTTCGGCCGCGCGCACCAGCATGTGGTTGACCGCCACCCGGCGGTCGCGGGTCACCATGTAAAGCACGGCGTCGGCGATGTCTTCCGGCCGCAGCTTGACCATGCCGGCGGTCTGGCGTTCGAACGACTCCCGCGAGGGCTCCGCCAGGTGGCCGAAGATCTCGGTGTCGACCGTCCCGGGCCCCACCACGCCGACGCGGACGCGTTTGCCGATCAACTCCTGACGGATCCCCTCGCTGAACGCGTTCACGCCGAACTTGGTCAGCGAGTACACCGCGGTGTTGGGTCGCGCCACCCAGCCGGCCGTGGAGCTGATGGTCACCAGATCGGCCACGCCGCGCGGAGAGTCGCCGGCCGCGTCGATCAGATGCGGAAGCGCCGCACGCGTGGCGTAAAGCACCCCCCGGATGTTGACGGCCACCATGTCGTCCCAGTCCCGCAACGGCGCCTCGGCGGCCGGCGCGGACTGCATCAGCCCCGCGTTGTTCACCAGCGTGTCGAGCCGACCCAATTCGTCGACGGTGCGCCGCACGCCGGTTGCCACCTGCTCGGCGTCGGTGACGTCGGCGGCGACGACCAGCGCCGTGCCGCCGGCGGATTCGATCTCGGCTTTCAGATCGCTCAGCCGGTCGGCCCGGCGCGCCAGCAGCGCCACCGCGGCGCCGTGGGCGGCAAGCGCTCTGGCCGTCGCCGCGCCGATGCCGCTGCTGGCCCCCGTCACCAGGGCGACGGTTCTTGTCAGTGGTTGCGTCATCTGTCACCTGTCAGGATCTTGTTCAGAACGTAATCGTCGTCCTCACCCAGATCGGGAGCGCCCCTTTCGATCCGAGCCGCGGACCGCGTCATCCGCCATGACGGGCCGACTATCGGGCGCTGGCCTTCGCGGTGGTCGGAGACAAAGCGATACAACTCCCGGTCCCAAAGCCGTTGATCTGCGATGACTTCGGGCGCCGTGGCGCTCTTGCACGCCGCGACACCCACCGCGCGCAGGCACCGTGCCAGCTGTTCGGCGTCCCGCCCACGCGTGAGCCCCGCCAGCTCGGCATCCAGGGCGTCGGCGTTCGCGTGCCGCTGCTGGGCCGTGGCGTAGCGGCGGGCCAGTCCGGCGGCGTCGAGCCCGTCGCACAGCCGCCGCCATTCGCCGTCGTCGGCGACCGCGATGGCGATCCAGGCGCCGTCCGCGCACGGGTAACACCCGTGCGGGCACATGTCGGGATGCCGGTTGCCCTGCGGCGCCAGGCGTTGCCCGGTCAGGCTCTGCTCGAGCAGGCAGTCGCCGATCATCGTGGACAGGGTTTCGACCGCCGAGACGTCGACGAATTGGCCCGCCCCGGACAGTTCGCGGTGCAGCAAGGCGACCACGGCGGCGTACGCGGCGGCCGCGCCGACCGTGGAATCCCCGTAGCGCATGCTGCTGCCCAGCGGCGGCCCACCCGGATAGCCGACCAGCGAGGCCAGCCCGGCCAGCGCGGCAAAGCATGGCGCATAACCGGTTTGGTGACCCGAGGGCCCATCGTTGCCCCACATCTTGATGGACACCGATACGATGTCCGGCTTCAGTCGAGCGAGGTCCCGGTAACCCAGGCCCTGGCGCTCCATCGCGCCGGGCCGCAGGTTGTTGACGACGATGTCGCTGCGGGCGATCAGTTCCCGCAGCCGGGCCATGCCCTCGTCGGACTTGATGTCCAGGTCGACGCTGAGGATCTCGGGGTTGATGCTGAGGAAGAACGGCGCGTGGTTGATGTCGGTTCCGCCGTAGGAGCGCATCTCCTCGGGACTGGCGGCGGTCTCGACCTTGATGACTTCGGCGCCCAGCATCGCCAGCAGCTTGCCCGCATAGGGACCGGCCCACACCTTCGTGAGCTCGACCACGCGCACCCCTTCCAGCGGTCCCCCGCGCGAGTCCCGGGGCGCCTTGAGTTGCGGCGACCGCACCGTGGGGCGCGACCGTGGGGTGTCGAGGCCGGCCAGGACCGCGTCGGTGTGCTCGCCGAGCCCTGGCGCGGCACGGACGATCCGGGCGGGCGAGCCACTCAGCGCGTACGGCACGGTCGGATACGCCGCATCACCGAGTACGGGATGGTGAACCCGCTGGAAGAATCCGCGGTGCAGGTACTGCGGCAGGCCGTGCAGGTCGGCGGGCTCGTTCACCGGCACCAGGGGAACGCCAAGCCGTTGGGCCTGATCGGAGGCGCTGTCTTTCGACAGTCCCCGGACCCACGTCGCGAACCCTTGTCGAAACGCCGCGACCTTCTCCGGTGTCACGGAGAATTCGAGCCAGTCGTCGTCGAACGCTTCGAGCCACTTCGGGTGGTCCAGCAGTTCTTTCACACCCAGCCAGTGGGAGCGGCTGGTCACGTAGAGGTAGACATGGCCGTCCGCGCACGGGAAGAACGACGCCGGACCCGCCTGATCGTAATCGTCGCGCAGGCCCTCGGCCGTGACTTCGCCGGTGACGAACCGGCCGAGGATGCAGTCGGCGCGGGAGACGAGCACCGCCTGCGCAGACACGTCGATGACCTCGCCGTGCCCGGAGTGCAGGCGCCCGAACAGCGACGCGGCAACACACAGGGCCGCTTCCAGGCCCGCCTCGTAGTCGGTCAGGAAGCGGCCCGGACCTCGTAGCGGCGGCTTGGCGGGGTCGGGATGACTCGGGGTGTGGTAGCCCCACCCGCTGGCATGAAACACGTTGATGCTCTTGGCGTTCCGGTATTCATCGGGTGCGTCGTCGCCGAAGGGGCTGATCGAGCAGAAGACCACGCTCGGGTGCCGTTCGGCCCGCGCGGTCGCCCGGTCACCCACCACCGCGTCGGCGCTCGCGATCAGTTTGTCCAGCGCCTCGACGCCGGCCGGGGAGGTGGTGTCCACGACGACGGACCGCTTGTTGGTGTTGAGGTACGCGAACAGCGCGCTGCCGTCGGCGCCATCGGCGAGAATCGGCGCCAAGGCGCGAGTCCTGCTGCCGGCCCCCGGCGCCTCGACCTTGATGATCTCGGCACCGAAGTCGGCCAACAGCTTTCCGCAGTACTCCCCCGCGACGCAGTCGGCGAGCTCGATGATCCTGAGCCCGGCCAGAGCCGACATGCTATGCCCGCGTGGGCGTCACGGCTTTTGCCGCCCGGAGCGGCTCAGACGCCACTCCGGCGGGAAGTTCATGTCGTTGTCCTTCACGACATTGTTGAGACCCTTCTGGAACGTTCCCTCGGTGAGGTCGACCTCGTTCTGCTGGTCGTTGGTGATCATCGGGAGCATGCCCTCGACCATGCCGGTCAGCAGGCTGCCGAAATACTCACCCTTGTGCTGCTTGTAGAGCTCCAAGAAGGTCTTCTGTACGGCGACCGTGTCGGTGGGACGGGACTTCGAGCAGGCCAACGCATACTTCTTCGTCTCGTCCTCCAGCTTGTCGCGCGGCACGACGCTGTTGACGAACCCGCACTCGTACATCTCCTTGGCGCTGAACGGCCTTCCGGTGAAGAGCATCTCGGAGAACTTACGCAGGCCCATCGTCTCCGCCCACCACCACAGCCGCGGGCCCCAGCCGACGTAACGGAAGGCAGGGTGCCCGAACAGAGCGTCGTCGGAGGAGATCACCAGGTCCGCGTCGCCGGCTTGGTAGAAGTGCCAGCCGTAGCAGTAGCCCTTCGCCTCGATGATGCTGATCTTCCGGAGCTCCTGCAGGGGCCGGTTTCCCGCGCGTGCCTTCGCGTAGAAGTCCGTGACGGTGGACAGGTAGCGGTAGGAGCCGCCCGGCGGGTACTTGACATCCTCGTCGTTGATGGCGAGCTCGTGCAGCAGGGGCATCCCCGGGTTCTCCAGCATCCCCCGCTGTTCGGGCAGGTCGCCCCCGCTGCCGAAATCCTCGCCCTCGCCGCGGATCACGACGACCTTGACGTCGTCGTCCACGTTGCACTTGTGGATCAGGTCGGCGTAGAGCTGCCGCATGCCCAAACTGGTGGCGTTCTGCGCGTCCGGACGATCGAACGTGATGTAGGCGATCCGGTTCTGCTTGTCCTTCTCGAACTTGATGTACTGCTCGGCTTCTTGCTTCATCTTTTCGTAGTCGTAATCCGGCACGGTCTTCTCCACTCTTTGGTTGAGTTTAGGCTTACTTGAGCAACGCACCCGCATCTACGGGCAACGAAACGCCTGTGACGTAACGCGATTCGTCAGAGGCGAGAAACAACACGGCGTTGCTGATGTCACGGGCCTCGACCCAGGGCACCGGCATCATGTGCGTCATCTGCGAGAACGGGGCGAAGTCCTCGGGCCCGGGATTTTCCAGATCCGGCCGGAACAACTTGAACGTCACGTCGTTCATCGTCATCGGCGTGTTGACCTGGCTGGGGTGCACCGAGTTGACGCGGATGTTGTGCTGGCCCAGCTCAACGGCGAAGGCGCGCATCAGACCGATGACGCCGTGCTTGGCGGCGATGTAATGGCCGGTGTAGGCCATGGCCTTGTGCGACCCGACCGAGCCGGTGAGCACGATGGAACCACCGCGTTCGCCGGCGAGGATATGCGGCACGCCGGCTTTCACGGTGTGCCACACGCCGGAAAGGTTGACGTCGATCATGTCCTGCCAGATTTCCTCGCGAATCTTGTGCAGCTTGTTGCCGAACGTGCCGATGCCCGCGTTGGCGACGACGATGTCGAGGCGGCCCAGCTCTTCGACCCCGTTGTCCACCGCGGCTTTGAGCCCGTCGTAGTCGCGGACGTCGACCTGCGCGGTGACGATGCGCCGGCCCAGGTTCTTGACCAGGCCGGCGGTCTCGGCGAGATCCTCGGGCGTCGAATGCGGATAGGCCATGTTGTCGACCGGCCCGCAGATGTCGATCGCGATGATGTCGGCGCCCTCCTCCGCCAGGCGCACGGCATGGCTGCGGCCCTGCCCGCGCGCGGCGCCGGTGATGAAAGCGACCTTCCCTTCGACCCGGCCGTCCATCAGGGCACCAGCGCCGGCAGGGCCTCCCAGCCCCGCACGGTCGACGTCGGGCTGAGCGCGGCCTTGCTCAGGTCCACCTCCCACTCGGGGAATCGTTTGAGGATCTCTTCCAGGGCCACGCGCCCTTCCAGCCGGGCCAGGGCCGAGCCCAGGCAGAAGTGGGCTCCGACGCTGAAGGTCAGGTGGGGGCGGGCGGTGCGGTGGATGTTGAACTCGTCGGCGTCCGGACCGAACTGACGGGGGTCGCGGCACGCCGCACCGATCAGCATCATCAGCACGCTGCCTTCGGGGACGGTCTGGTCGTAGAAGCTGACGTCGCGGGTCACATACCGGGAGACGTGCGGCGCGGGCGGTTCGTACCGCAGCAGCTCCTCGATCGCCTGCGGAATGAGTGTGGGATCCTGCGCGAGCTCACGACGCTGGTCGGGGTGCTCGGCGAGAACCTTTCCGGCCCAACCGATCAGCCGGGTCGTCGTCTCGTTGCCCGCGCCGGCGACCACGTTGAGGTAGACCAGGATCTCGTCGCGGGTCAGCCGCCGCGTGACGCCCTTGTCGTCGACGAATTCGACGTTGAGCAGCTCGGTCATGATGTCGTCGGACGGGTGCTCGGCGCGCCAGTCGATGTACGCCTCGAACATCTCGCCCACCGACAGACCCTTGCTGTGATCCATCGGTTTGCCCGCTTCGGTGCGCAGCTGGGCGTTGACGTGGTCGCGGACGAACACCTGGTCGTCCTCGGGGATGCCGAGCAGTGCGCTGATGACCCTCATCGGCATCTGCGCGCCCAGGTCCGCGACGAAGTCGAAGTGGCCCGTCCCCACCAGCGGATCGAGCGATTGTGCACAGAACTCGCGGATCATCGGCTCCAGCGCGTTGATCTTGCGCGGGGTGAACATGCGGGACAGGAGCTTGCGGTGCACGTCGTGAATCGGCGGGTCTTCGAATATCAGCATGCCCGACGGGATGTCGAGGTTGGCCTTGATCAATTCGAGGATCGCGCCGCGGGCCGAGCTGAATGTGCCGTTGTCCACCAGGGCCTTGTTCACGTCGGCGTACCGGCTGACCGCGAAAAAGTCGTACTCGGCGTTGTAGTAAAGCGGAGATTCTTCGCGCAGCCGCGCGAACATCGGGTACGGGTCGGCAATCAGCTCGACATCGTACGGATCGAAACGAACATGGCTGTCGGTGCTCGCCGTCACGAAATTCCTCCTACCGCTTGCCGTTTCCGCATTCGGTTCTCGCCCGTGCCGGCGCTGGCGCCGGGACGCGTCCACCGGATCCGGTTCGGCGCAATTTGTACACTCCGCTTAATTGCGTTGGTTTGAAATGCGCACGGGGCTCGGTTGACCAGGGTTGCCCGACGGCCCGTGAACGTCGGTCAACTCTATTGTCGTAGAGAACCATATGGCGGATGCTCTGGCAAGACCCCGCGCCACGAAACGCCATGCCGGATCGCCGCGTCGGCGGGCTCATCCCGATGCCGCGGGAGGGCGGCGACCGGAAGCGCGCCGGTCGGCGGAGTCGGTGAGCCTGCCCTTGTCGGGGCTCTTGAGAATGCCCGCCGCGATCGCCGACAGGATTCCGTCGAGGCGCTCGGGGCTGTCGACGATCCGGTCGCCGTGTGCGAGCCGCAGCATGAGCCCGTTGATGAACGTGAGCGTGACGTTGCTCAGATCCTCGACGACCGCCGACTCCAGCTCCGCGCCGTGCGGCATCAGCTGCACGAGTATCTCGCGGTGCAGCTTGGTGAATTCGTCCGTCGCCTGCTGCAGGATCGCGGCGAGCGCGGGGTCTCGCGCCGCCTGCATCGTCAGTTCGTAGCGGGCCCGGGTGCGGGAGAACTGGGGCTCGCGGCCCGCCTGGATGACCACTTGCGACAACCGGGACGGCGACGGGTCCTCCCCCCGGCCGTCCGAACTGTCCGCGACCGACTGCAACTCGGCGAGGTCGAGCTCGGCCAACCGCTCGGCCACCGCGCGCAGAAGCGCCGACCGGGTCCGGAAGTAGAACGACGTCGTGCCGTCGGGCACGCCGGCCTTGCGGTCGACCTTGAGATGGCTCAGCCCCTTGGCGCCGTCGTCGGCGAGCAGCTGAATGGCCGCATCGCACAGGTCGCGACGCCGCTCCCCGGGGTTGGGTCTGCGTCGTTTCGCTACGGCAGGGGTGTAACGAGCCATGAGCGCGGGCTTTCGTGTCGACGGACGGAACTCGACCGTGATTCGCTGGCCGATGACCGACCATACTCTATGTTCGTAGTGTCGGCAAAGTGCCCCGGCCGGCTTGTGCACACCGCGGCGAGTGCTACACCTGACGGGTGAGCGGTCACAGGAGGGGCCTGCTATGACGGGCCGGCTGGGCATCGGCATGCTCAGCGTCTTCGGGCTTCCCCCCGTGGAGCTTGTCGAACTCGCCGCCGATTTGGGCTGCCCGCACATCTCGGTCGCCTCGCAGGGGATGCCGTTGGTGCCGCTCGGCTACCCGCGGTTCTCGCTCACCGGCGATGCGGCGCTCAGAAACGACCTGCGCGCCGCGATGGACGGCCGCGGCGTGACGATCTCGCTCGGTGACGGGTTCCTGGTGCTGCCCGGCTCTGAAATGCATTCCTACACTTGCGATCTAGATGCGCTGGCGGAACTCGGGGTGCCCCGGGTCAACGTCGTCAGCCTCGACCCCGATCTGGGCCGCACCTTCGACCAGTTTGCGGCGCTCACCGAACTGGCCGCTCAACGCGGCATCGCGACGGTCGTCGAACCGGTACCGGGCCTGACCGTCACCGACGTGCCCACCGCGCTGGCGGCCCGCGAACACGTGGGCCGCCCGGATTTCCAATTGCTGATCGACAACATGCATCTGGTGCGTTCCGGAGCCGGCGCCGCCGACGTCGCGGCGATCGACCCCGGTCACATCGGCTACGCCCAGCTCAACGACACGACGTTGCGGCCCCTCCCGCAACACGCGGGAAAGTACATGGAGGAAGCCATGTTCGAGCGCCTGGTTCCGGGCGAGGGCGAATTGCCGCTGCGCGACATCTTGTCCGCCCTGCCGCGCGAAATCGTCATGGAAATCGAGGTCCCGCGACGGGCACTGGCGCTCTCGGGTGTCGGCCCGCTGGACCGCATGCGTCCGTGCGTCGAGGCGGCGCGGCGGCTGCTGAGCGAAATCCCGTCGAGCGCAAGCGACTAATTGGGCGCCCGCCGGGCGAAGGCGGGCGAAGGCGGCGGCGCTACAGCTCAGCGTCGAAAATCGAGACCGGGTCCAGGATCACGCCGTTCTCGTCGACGTAGCGATCCCACAGCACCAGCAGCTCCGCGAGCTTGTCGGGGTGCGCACCGGCCAGGTCCTCGGTCTCGCCGGGGTCGCGGGACAGGTCGTAGAGCTGCCAGGATCCCGTTCCGTAGGGCGCGGGCAGATGGACCGCCTTCCAGTCACCCTGACGAATCCCGCGGCGGCCGAACAGTTCCCAGCCTGTTGCGGAGCCGACGTCGTGCACCGCCTCGTGGTCGCCCGACAGATACGGGACCAGCGAACGGCCGCGCATCGGTTCAATCTCGCGGCCGCGGTAGGAGGTGCCCGGATGCGCGGCGCCGGCGAGCTCCAGCACGGTCGGGGTGATGTCCATGACCGTGGCGAACGCCGTACCGATCTGGCGCTGACGGGTGAAACCCGGCCAGGTGACGAAGCCGACGACCCTGATCCCGCCCTCGGTGGTGAACGCCTTGTGCAGGCGCGACGGCGCCGTCGCCGCCTGCGCCCAGCGCGGGCCGTACCAGATAAAGGAGTTGGGGGCGCCGAGGTTGTCGACGCTGTTGTCGCAATGCTTCTCGATCGCCGACGAGATCACGTCGCCGAGGAGCGGCATCGCCTCGACGATCGCGCCCTCCGCGCCGTTATCGGACAGGAAGATGACCACCGTGTTGTCGAGTTCGCCTGTGCTGTCCAGGTATTCGATCACCTTGCCGACGTTGTGGTCCATCCGGTCGACCATTGCGGCATACACCTCCATGGTGCGGGCCGACAGCGCGCGCTCGTCGTCGGTCATGTCGGCCCACTCCGGCGCCCCGTCGGCCACGACCGGGTGCGCCCTGACGTCGGCCGGGCACAAGCCGAGGTCCTTGAGCGCCTCGAGTCGCGCCGCACGCAGCACGTCGGGACCGGCGTCGTAGCGGCCGTGGTACGCGGCGATCGATTCCTCCGGGGCCTGCAGCGGCCAGTGCGGCGCCTGGAAGGGCAGGTACGCGAAGAACGGGCGGTCGTCATCGGTGCCGCGTTCGCCCAGATACCGCAGCAGGGTATCGGCGTAGAAGTCCGACGAGTAGAAGTCGTCGCCGACCGTGACGAACCGGTCGTCCTCGGTGTAGAGCGTCGGCGCGGGCAGGAAGTCACCGGCCGCCGCGCCGCCGTAGTGGCTCGCGCCCCCGGGTAGCAGCGCGAATGAACGCTCGAAACCGCGCGCCCACGGCGACCGGTCGATCGTGTTGCCCAGGTGCCACTTTCCGGCCATCAAGGTCAGGTAGCCGGCGTCGCGCAACAGCTCGGGCAACGCGACCACCCGGTCGTTGAGGTAGCCCTCGTAGCCGGGTGGACCGCGGAATCCCGGGGGTGCGACCTCCAGCATCGTGCCGATGCCGGCGACGTGATGGTCGGTTCCGGTCAGCAGCATCGAGCGGGTGGGCGAGCAGGCCGGTGCCGAGTGGAAATCGGTGAACCGGACGCCCGCGTAGGCGAGCCGATCGAGATTCGGTGTGTTGATCTCGCCGCCGAAGGCGCCGATATCGGAATAGCCGAGGTCGTCCGCGACGATGACGAGAAAGTTGGGCCGCTTCACGTCCTCGCATCCTGCCAGCGTTAGGGTGGGCTCGCCGCACCGGGACTCCTAAGGACGCTGCGATGTTGACACAGTTTGGAATGTCCATCCCCCTTGTCGCCGCGCCGATGTCGGGCGGTCCGAGCACCCCGGCAATGGTGTCGGCCGCGACCCGCGCGGGCGGACTGGGCATGCTGGCCGCCGGCTACAAGACCGTGGAGGCCGTCGAAGCCGAGGTCAAGGCGGTGCGCGCCGAGGGAATCCCGTTCGGCATCAACCTCTTCGCGCCCAATCCGGTACCGGTCGACCCCCAGAGCTACCGGACGTACGCGGCGATCGTCCAGCGCGAGGCCGACCAGTTCGGGTTGACGCTGCCGTCGGAGCCCGTCGAAGACGACGACAGGTTCGACGAGAAGATCGCGCTGTTACTCGACGACCCGGTCCCGATGGTGTCGTTCACCTTCGGCATCCCCACGCGCGACGTGATCGCCGCGCTGCGCCGGGCCGGCAGCGTCGTCGTCCAGACCGTGACCACGCCGGACGAGGCCCTGCAGGCCCGCGACGCCGGTGTCGACATGCTCGCCGTGCAGGCTGCGGTCGCCGGCGGGCATTCGGGGACGCTGTCGCCGGGAAGGCCGTTGACGCCGGTACCCCTCGCCGAGCTCGTCGGCCGGGTCGCCGCGGCCGTGCCGCTGCCGATCATGGCCGCCGGTGGGCTCGCCACGCCCGGCGCCGTGGCCGAGGTTATCCGGGCGGGCGCCGCGGCGGCGGTGGTGGGAACGGTTCTGCTGCGATCGAACGAAAGCGGCGCATCGGCCACCCACCAGGCGGCCCTGGCCGATCCCGCCCGTACCGAGACGGTGCTCACGCGCGCCTTCACCGGCCGTCCGGCGCGCGGCCTGCGCAACCGCTTCATCGACGCCCACGAGGCCGAGGCCCCGCTCGGTTACCCGGCCGTGCACCATCTGACGAGCCCGCTGCGCAAGGCGGCGGCCGCCGCGGGCAAGCCCGACTATGTCCATCTGTGGGCCGGCACCGGGTACCGGCACGCCACCGCCGAACCCACGGCCGACATCTTGCGGCGACTGGCTCGCGATCTGTGACGGTTCAGAACCCGAAGCGGTTCAGCATGTCGTAGTTGCGCGCAGGCAACGCCCACGCCTCCGGCGGCACCGCCTGACGCCGCGCTCAGAACGCGTCGGGGTCACGCTGGATCTCGGCGGGCACGGGGTGGGAATACAAACGAGAAGCGTTCTCCCAGGTCACCTTTCGGACGACGTCGGCGGGCAGGTCGCCGATCTGTTCGTGGATGCTCCGCTGGGTGTGCGGCCAGGTCGAGTCGCAATGCGGGTAGTCGGCCTCCAGCATGATGTTGTCGGCGCCGATCCGGTCGTGCTGGACGAAGGATGACTTGTCCTCGACGGCACAGAACCAGAAGTTGCGAGCGAAGACCTCCGCGGGGGTCAGGCTCTCGCCCAGCGCCTCCCAGGTGCCGTACATCGCGTGATAGCTCAGCATGTGGTCGAGCCGGTCGAGCAGCCCGGCGACCCAGCCGATGCCGCCTTCGGACAGGCAGATCCTGAGGTTGGGGAACCGGGAGGGCAGCCCGGAGTACAGCCAGTCCACGGCCGCCGATAGGGCGTAGGCGAAGAACAGCACTCCCTGCACGTCGGGGGGCGCGTCCTCGGTGGTGGACGGCGCGGATCCCGATGACCCGATGTGCAGGTTCACCACGGTGCCGGTCTCGGCGCACGCGGCCATCATCGGATCCCAGTGCCCGGAGTGGATGCTGGGCAGTCCGAGCATCGCCGGGTTCTCGCTGAACGTGACGGCGTGGAAACCGCGCGCGGCGTTCTCGCGGATCATCGCCGCGCCCACCTCGGGGTCCAGCAGCCACGGCAGTTGGCACGGGATGATGCGGCCCGGATGCGAGCCCGCCCAGACGTCGAGGTGCCAGTCGTTCCACGCGCGCACCGACGCCAGCGCCAGGTCGCGGTCCGCGGTCACCTGCTGCAGCCGCTGACCGGCGAAACCCGGCAGGAACGACGGAAAGTTGAGCGAGGCGTAGACGCCGTTGAGGTCCATGTCCTTGACGCGTTCGTGGATGTCCCAGGCGCCCCTGCGCATCTCGTCGAATCTGACCGGCTCGAAGCCGTACTCGGCCACCGGGCGTCCGACGACGGCGTTGAACCCGACGTTGGGCAGTTCCCGGCCGTCGTAGACCCACGTCTGTCCCCCGCTGTCGGTCTCGACGACCCTGGGCGCGCGGTCGGCGAACTTGCGCGGCAGCCGTCCGGTGAAAGTGTCCGGTGGCTCGACGATGTGATCGTCCACCGAGATGACCGTGTAGTAGCGCGGCGCCCGCGGCGGGTCCGGGAGCAAGGTGACCGAGCGGGCGTCCCCGGTCTTGGCGGTGGTGAAGTCCAGGTTGGCGGCCAGCTCGTCGATCGATTTCACTGGCCGATCCCCTTGCGGCACTGCGGTCTTGCCGGCCGGCTCACGTGAGCACGCCGGGGTCGGCCTTGATGGTCATCCGCGCCGCGCCCGCCCAGTACACATCGGCGGCTCGTTCGAGCAGCGACCGCTGCATGCCGGCCATGTCCGACCAGTTCATGGCGACCGGTTGCCTGCCGGTCAGCATGACGTCGTAGGCCAGCTTGCACACCCGCTCGATCGACGCCGCGCGGTACACGGCCTCGGGCAGGTTGCGACCGGTGGCGATGACGCCGTGGCTCGCCAGGATCGTCACATTGGCGCCGCCGATGCGGGCCGCCAGCTCGGCCGCGCGGGCGGGGCTGTCGACCTCGCCGTCGTAGGTGTCGACCAGACACAGGTCGTCGAGGAACAACGAACCCGTCTGGTGCACCAGCTCCGGCAGCCGGCCGAGCGCGGCGAGCACGCAGACGTGGTAGGGGTGGTTGTGGATCACCACCCGCGCGTCGTCGCGGACGCGGTGCAGTTCGGTGTGGATGTGGATCGCCGGGGTGACGTCCCAGCGACCGCGGACCACCCGGGCGTCGCTGTCGACGGCGCAGATGTCGGACGCGGTGAGTTCGGCCCACCACAAGCCCCACGGATTGACCAGCATGTCGGTTTGTCCGTCCAGCTGCCAGGTGATGTGCCCGGCCATGTTCTCCGCGAATCCGGTGGCGGCCAGGTGGCGGAACGCCACCGCCAGCGCCTGCTCGTCGGACAGCTCCACGCCGATCGGGGGAACCACCGCCGGCGCCCAGACCTCCAGCCCGCCCCGGCGCGGGTCAGCAGCGTTCACGGTCCACCTCCGTCCTGACTCGAATATCCTCGCGCAGCCGGCCCTTGGCTACCTTTCCCCCGGAAGACCTCGGAAGTTCGTCGACCACGATCAGCCGTTCGGGCAGCAGTTCCTTGGACACCCCGAGCGCCAGCAGGTGGGCGACCAGTGCGGGCAGGTCCACGGCCGCCGAGTCGGCCAGTTCGGCGTAAACGCAGACCTTTTCACCGAACACCGGGTCGGGCATCGCAACCGCCGCCGCCAGCGCGACCCCTGGATGGGTCATGACCGCGTCTTCGACCTGGCTCGCGCTGATGTTCTTGCCGCCGCGCAGGATGAAGTCCGACGTGCGGCCCGTGACCGTGAGGTAGCCCTCGGCGTCGATCTCGCACAGATCGCCCATGCGCATCCAGCCGTCGGCGGTGAAGAGCTTGTCGTGGTCGGTGCCGCCGAGGTAGCCCAGGCTGGTCGCCGGACCACGGCAGGCGGGCTGGCCTCGCCCCGTCGCGGTGACGTCGCGGTCTTCGTCAAACAGCCGGACCGCCATCTCGGGCACGATCCGTCCGCCCGTGCGCAGTCGCCGTTCGCGCGTGTCTTCGAGGGTGGTCGCGCTGAGCAGGCCGGTCTCGTTCGAGCCGTAGAACTGCAGGATCTTGGCGCCGGTGAGGTCCTCCAACTCCGCGGCGGGCCGGTACGGCAGCGCCTCGCCGCCGGTGAACACCACACGCAACGAGCTCAGGTCATAGCCCCGGCGGTCGGGGTCGGCCATCAGCATGGTCAGTTGCGTGCTGACGCAACACAATACGGTGACGCGGTGGCGGGCCACCGCGTCGGCGACCGCGCGGGTGCTGAACCGCCCGAGGATGACGGCGCTCGCCCCGAGGTGGATCGGCGTGGTGTGGCTGGTCCAGATCCCGAAGCCGAACGGCGTCGGGATCACCGGCAAGAAGACGTCGTCGGCCGTCAGCAGGCCGTTGGCGACGGCCTTGCGGTGAAAGTAATGCCAGCGATTCTGGGTGTGCACCACGCATTTGGGCAGGCCGGTGGTCCCGGAGGTGGAGTTGATCAGAAACACCTCGTCCGGACCGAGCCGGGTGTCGTCCCCGATGGTCCCGGCCTCGGTGTCGACCTCGAGGCGCAGGGCGTCGCGGTTGCACGTCAGCACGGGAATGTCGGCCGCGCTCGCCGCGGACGCGCTGCGCTGTTCGTCGGTGACCAGCACGCGCGGCCGCGACGCCTGCAGTATCGCGCCGACCTCGCGGGTGCCGGCCCGCGCGCCGATGCCGACCACGACGGCGCCGCAGCGTTCGACGGCGACGAACAACACGTGGATGGCGGCGGAATCACCGTGCCATATTGCGACCCGATCGCCCCGGGTGATGCCCGCACCGGCCAGCTGCCGCGCCAGTGCGTCTGCCGCGCAATCGAATACACCCCAAGTTAGGGACGCCCCGGGGAAGTCGATGTAGGCGGGACGGTCCGGCGCATCTCCGGCGTGGCGGCGCACCGCGTCCGACAGCGTCGCATCCGACCACCAGCCGGCGGCGTAGAAACGCGCCGCGTCCTCGTCGGTGAATGCCGGCGAACCCACGGCATCGGTGCTCATCACCGAATGATAGGAAACCCGCGAGGCCTGCGGCCCGCGAAACGGCCAAAGGCGGCCAAGCGCGGCTGAGGACAGCTAAGGGCGGCTAGGGGCTTTCCGGCGGAGGCGCGGCGTGCTGCTGGTCAGCCGGAGCGGTCGGACGGCGAACGTGTGGCGGCGGGCAGGTGATGTTTCGGATGCATCCACAGTTGAGGCCGATGATGCAGGCGCCTCCACCGAGGGGCGGGGGCACCTCGGAGGACGAGGCGAGGGCGGTCGCCGGCCGCGTGGCGTCCGGCGCCACCCCGAACGCAAAGGCGAACGCGGCCACAACGCCGCACAACGCGACCGTGGTCCTGCTCTTACGACTCGTCATGAATTTAACTGTAGCCCCGCCGCACGTCGTACGCCGTGCGGCGCTCCGACTCCAAGAAGACTCCAAGACGTCACGGAGAGTCCTCCAAGGGACTCCCACGCCCGCATTGGTTAGTCCCGTTGCGGGCCATGTCTTCGAGCGCGGCGACCAGGTGGGCCAGATCGCGGCGGCGCGACTCGGCCGGCCACACCACCCAGGTGCGACGCACCAGCGGCCGCCCGGCCAGCGCCAGCCAGCAGACCGACTCCGGCAACGGTGCGAATCGCCCGGCGGGCGCGAGCGCGAACTTCCCGCCCGCGCTGACCGCGGCCAGCTTCAATTCCGGCAGCAGATCCTGCGTGTAGGAGGCCGGCGGCCCGGGTTGCACCCCGTGGCTGCGCAGCACGGCCGTCACTTCGTCGTACCACGCCGGGCTGCCGTCGCGGGGAAAGCCCAGCCACTGCAGGCCCGACAGCCGGTCGAGGCGAACCCCGCCGTCGACGATCTCCAGCGCCTCCGCCTGCTCGACCGCAAGGAGGACGCCGAGCGGCTCCTCGATCACGGTCGAGACGTCGAGGCGTTCACCGGTAGGCCGTTCGCGCACCAGCCCCAGATCCAGCTCCCCGGCCCGCAGCGCCTCGATCTGCCTGGCGGTGGACATGTGACGGACCTCCACGACGGTCAAGGGGAACGCCGCCGCGAGCGACGCCAGCCCGTGCGAAAGCGGCTGCGGCGGCAGTTCCAAGGGAATGCCCACCCGGAGCGACCGGCCGGCCCGCGGTGAGTGCTTGGCCATCGCGGCCAGCGCCTGGTCGTAGCGCGCGATCACCGCCCGCGCCTCGCCCAGCAGGGTCATGCCGGCCGCGGTGGGCGCGACACCCGTGCTGCTGCGGGTGAGCAATTGCACGTCGAGGTGCTTCTCCAGAGCCTGGATGGTCTGCGACAGCGACGGCTGGCTGATGTGCAGACGACGGGCGGCCGCAGACAGTCCGCCGTCCTCGACCACGGCGACGAAGACTCGCAGGTCCCAGATCTCCATGCGTACTCCAACCCATCCACCGCGCACGTTAATGCCGATGCGGCACGGCTTCCATCGACGCCCCCGATGAGCCCCATTCCGGATCCGAATGGGCAATGGTTGAGCGCGTCGACCCGGTCGCGTTGGATGGACCCGACGAAGGGACCACCGAGCATGTCTTCAACGCTTCGCCGCCCGGCCGAACCCACCCCGGAGCCGGGCGAGTGACCGGCGCCGACGTGTTGCGGACCCTCGACCGTTACCGATCGCGCGGAGCGCGCTTCAGCGCGGACGGAATCGCCTCGTTCGTGCTCGACGAGGGTCCGCCCGACGCGCCCGCGGTGGTGTGCGTGCACGGCGTTCCGGCTTCGGCTTACCTGTACCGCAAGGTGGTGCCGGAGCTGGCGGCACGAGGACTGCGGGGCATCGCGATGGATCTGCCCGGCCTGGGCTTCGCCGAACGGCCCGCCGACGGCGACTACACGTGGACCGGCCTCGGCCGGTGGCTGCTCGCGGCGATCAACGCGTTGCGGCTCGACCGCTTCCATCTCGTGGTCCACGACATCGGCGGCCCGGTCGGATTCGAGGTGGCCACCGCCGTCCCCGACCGGGTGCGGTCGTTGACGCTGCTGAACACCGTCGTCGAGGTGGAGTCGTTCCACCGGCCGTGGCCCATGGAACCGTTCGCGCACCGGGGAATCGGCGAGGCGTGGCTCGCGTCGATGCATGTGCCCGGTGCGTTCGGCGCGATCATGCGGCTCGTCGGCGTGAGCCGCCGGGTTCCGGCCGTCGAGCTCGCGTGCTGGCTGCCCCTGCTCTTCGGAGACGACGGCGGGCGGGCCTTCCTGAAGATCATGCGCGGCTTCGAGTTGACCGCGGCAAAGCAACAGCGCTACCTCGACGCCGTCACCAGGCCCCCCTATCCGGTGCAGATCGTCTGGGGCGCGCGCGACACGATGCTGCCGTGGCGGCGCTACGGTGTCCAGGCTCAGCACGCCACCGGCGTACGCGATCCGATCTTGTTGCCGGGCAAGCATTTCCTGCAAGAGGACTTTCCCGCCGAGATCGCCGACGCGGTTCATCGTCTGAGCACCCGCGGCGGCTAGCGCCCCGGCGTAGCGCGCCGGCGTGCGATCGCCGAGCGGAGGGCGTAGAGGCCTGCGCTGACTCCGAACATCGCCGCGGTCAGCAGCAGCCAGCGCCCCAGGAACGGGTCCTGGGTCTGGCCCGTGGCCGCGCGGTAGGTCGGCGCCCCCTGCTCGATGATGCCGGGCAGGAACACCAGCAGCGTCAACCCGGCGCCCATCGCAGGCGCCCGGATGTAGTTGAGCGCCGGCGCCCCCGAGCCGGCCGGCTTCGCCCAGAGCTTGCGGGTCAACAACCGGTCGAGCAGGGCATAGAGGGGGAACAGCACCAGGTCGTGCGCGATGACGGCCGCGGCGAACCACACGATGATCGACTGCCACCACACCTGCGGGTTCCACAGGGTGATCGGACGCATGGTGGCCACCACGTAGCCGCACAGCGCGAACCCGGCGATCAAGGTCAGCAAATGCAACGGGTGCGATCCGTAGATCCTCGCGAAATCGCTTCTGCCGCTACGCATTCACAGCCACCAGGAAGTCGATCGACGTCACCCATTTGGTGTTGTGCACGCCGGGCAGCGCCGGCACGACGATGCGGGCGGGAAAGCCGTGATCCGGCGACAGGTCGGTACCGTTGACCCGCAGCGCCAGCAGCGCGTCGCGATGCAGCACCTGGCTGCCTTGAAGCGCCGCGCTGCCGAACGCGCCCGCACGGTCCAGCGACGACACGTGCGCCAACCGCGGGGCGGGCACTCCCGCAAGGCCGGCCAGCTCCGCCAGGCGCACCCCGCTCCAGGTCTGGGTCGTCGACCAGCCTTCGACGCAGGCGATCGGCAGCACCGCGGTGTGCTGCGGCATCGCCAGCAGGGCGGCGCGATCCAGCACCACCCGCCGCGGGCCACCGCTCAGCGTGAGCCGCCAGCGCCCCCCGGTGTCCCCGGGCGCTATCCCGGCCGCCGCGGCGGTCCTGTTGACCTGGAAGTCGTTGGGGCCGTTGCCATAGGTGCGCCCGCGCGGGAGCAGCACGGCGGCTCGCCGGGTGAATCCACCGACGGTCTGGCCCGCGGTGAGCACCGTCATGAGCAGCACACCGCCGCCCACCAGCGACAGCGCGCCGCGGCGGCTCATCGTCGCGGGGCCCGGGTCGGCGGCCACCAGCCCGTCGGGCTCCCACGGCTGCGGACGGGTGTCGCGCCGCCCGGAGCGCAGCACCTCCCGAGGCGGGATCGAGCGCACACCGGACCACATCCGCGGGATCTTGATCGCCACGTGGACCACGAAGCCGGCGATGAACACCCAGGCGCCGAAATAGTGCGCCGTGTAGAAACTGAAACCGAAGATGTAGTCGTACTGGATGTTCAGGACCCCGGTCACGATCTCGAACAGGATGCCGCCCACCAGCATCAGCAGCGAAATCCGTTCCAGCAGTTGAGCAACCGAACGTGCCGGCGGCCAGGCGAACAGGCGCGGAATCACCGACCAGAGCTTGGCCAGCACGACCGGGATGAGGATCAGCCCCAGGCCGACGTGAACCCCTTGACTGAGCCGGTACAGCCACGCCGGATCGGTGGGCCAGTCGAACGTCGGCAACTTGAGCCAGCCCACGTCGGCGGGAATCGCCTGGCCCAGTTGCGGCCCGTAGGCAATGTAGGAAAGGAGCCCGGTGATGATCACGATCGGCAGCGTCACCAGCAGGGCCGCGCCCAGGACCGAGGTCAGCCACGGCCCCCGCAACGGGCTGCGCCACCGTTGCAGCCGGTCCACCCCGGGCGGCGGATGCTTGTCCAGCACGCGCCACATCCGCTCCGGGAAGTGCTGCCCGGCGGGTGCCGCCGTGGTGCCGTCGTCGTCCGAGTCGGGTTTGCTCATCGTCACGGCTTCAGCCCCATCTGACCCTGCGGCGCGGTGCCTGGTCACGTCCATTGAACAGCACACCCGGGTTGGGCACGCGATGTTGTTTGCGCGGTCCTCAGACGGCCGATCCGCCTCCGTCGACGTAGAGCGTCGATCCGGTCACGTAACTGGCGCGAGGAGACGCCAGAAACAGGACGGCCTGGGCGATCTCGGCGGGACTGGCGGTGCGGCCCAGCGGCACCGATGCCCCGATGTCTTCGATCGATTCGCCCCACTCCGCCAGCACGCCGTCTGTTCGGGTCGGCCCCGGCGAAACACTGTTGACGCGGACACCGGCGGCTCCGAACTCCGCCGCCCAGGTGCGCGTCAGCGACGCCAGCGCCGCCTTGGTCGCGCTGTAGACCGATGCGCCCGGCATCCCCTTGACCGCCGCCAACGACGTCACGTTGACGATGCTGCCCCGGCCGCGCGCAATCATGCCCTTGGCGAGTTCGGCCACCAGAAAGTACGTGCCACGCAGGTTGGTGTCGACCATCGCCTCGAAGGAGGCCAGGTCCTGCTCCACAGTGGGAGCGACCGGAAACGCGCCGGCGTTGTTGACCAGGATGTCCACCGCACCGGCCCGGCTAGCCAGCTCGGCGATGCACCCCATGTCGGCCATGTCGGACTGGACGAAGCTCGCCTTTCCGCCGATCTCGGCAACGGCGCTAGCGCCCCGTTGGGCGTCGCGGCCCGCGATGACGACTTCGGCGCCTTCGGCGGCCAAGAGCCGGGCGGACTCGAGGCCGATGCCGGCCGTACCACCGGTGACCAGCGCGATCCGAGATTGCAGTTCCATGACGCTAGTCAAGCCTGCGGCGGCGCGAATCGATCCGCGGTGCCCATTGCGATCACCGATGCGCTCGATCGGGAATGCGTATGGGGCGCGATCAGCCCTGGACCGTTGTCGAGTTCGGTGTCGACGAACCCCGCCCAGGCTAAACAGCGGGCTCCACTCAGGCGTTGTTGCGCGGCGGTGGCGCCACCTCGACGCCGCCGCCCTCGTGCTCGGGCCCCGCGGCGGGGTGTTCGGCCGGCACGCGGTCGCGGAACCGGGTGCCCTCACTGGGCCGCTGCGGGTCCGCATGACCGTCCTGGCTGCGGTACGGCCCGGGCTTGGGCCGCGGCTTTCCGCCGGGAAGCGCCAGCCGGAAGATGCTGCGGTGCACCATGAGCCACTGCTTCCCGAACGGGCCCGAGTTGTAAGGCAGCTCGTAGCGTTCGCAGATGTCCTTGATCTTCGGGGCGATCTCGGAGTACCGGCTGCTGGGCATGTCCGGGTAGAGGTGGTGCTCCACCTGGTAGCCGAGGTTGCCGCTCATGACGTGGAACAGCGGGCTGCCCTCGATGTTCGCGGCGCCGACCAGCTGCCGCAGATACCAGCCACCGCGCGTCTCGCCCTCGACCTCTTCGGGCGTGAAAGTATAGGTCTGGTCGGGGAAATGGCCGCAGAAGATGATCGCGTGCGCCCACACATTGCGGATGATGTTGGCGACGGCGTCGGCCCCCAGGGTGCGCAGGTAGGTGCTTTCGACGCCGGGCAGCACCTTGTCCAGGAAGTTCGCCGTCCTGGCGGCCCTGCCGCTGTTGGACACCCGGCGAATCCTCCTGCTGACGCGAGACTCCGCGGGCTGCGAGAGCCTCCCGCGCAGGGCCAGCTGAGCCAGGGCGAACGCCCCGGCGCTGATCGCCGGCCAGCCCAGGTAGTCCTTGTAGATCTGCGCGCGCGCCTTGCCGCCGATGCCTTTGAGGTCCTCGCGCACCTCCGACCAAGGCTTCTCGCGCTTGCGGATCGCCTCGATGTCCAAGTCGTGCACGGCCACGCCCCACTCGAAGAGCAGCGTGAGCAGCAGGTTGTACAGCGGCTGGAGCAGGAAGCGGCGTTCCCATTTCTGGTTGGGGTCGATCCGCATGATCTCGTAGCCAAGATCCTTGTCCTTGCCCAGGATGTTGGTGAACGTGTGGTGGATGTAGTTGTGCGAATGCTTCCAGGCCTCCGCGGTGGACGCGGTGTCCCAGTCCCAGACCGAGGAGTGGATGTCGGGATCGTTCATCCAGTCCCACTGGCCGTGCATGACGTTGTGGCCGATCTCCATGTTTTCGAGGATCTTGGCCGTTCCCAGGCAGGCGGTGCCCAGCAGCCAGGCGGTCTTCGAGCGCGACGCCAACAGCAGCACGCGCCCGACGACGACGATCTGGCGTTGCGCGGCAATCACCGCCTTGATGTAGCGGCGGTCGCGCTCGCCCAGGTCGGCGAACACCTCGTCGTGGATGGCGTCGAGTTCCTTGCCCAGCTTCTCCAGTTCCTGCTCGGACAACCTGGAAAGTGGGCTCTTCATTGCAGAGGTCACCAGCCCCTCCTTTCGGTCACAGTTCGAGTTCCACGTCACCTTCGGCGGTGTTGATGCAGATTCGAACGTCTTGTTCGGTGGGTTCACTCACTTCACCTGAGCGCAGGTCACGCAGCTTGCCCGACTTGAGCGTCCCGACGCAGGTGTGACAGATTCCGATGCGGCAGCCGTAGGCCAACTCGAGGCCGGCCTTCTCCCCCGTCTCCAAAATTGATGTGCCGCCGTCGCATTCGACGGTTTCGTCGCTCTTCAGGAAGGTGATCTTGCCGCCCTCGCCGGCGTTGGCGTCACCGCCGATCTTCGGCTGGAACCGTTCGAAGTGCAGGCGGTCGCGGTCGCCGTTGCGTTCCCAGTGCTCGATCAGCGCGTCGAGCATTTCGCTGGGTCCCGAGCAGAAGGTCTCCCGCTCGCGCCAATCGGGGCACACCTCGTCGAGGTCCCCCGGCGAGAGGCGGCCCCGCTCCGACGTCAGCCGCAGGTCCAGCCGCATGGATTGATGGCGCTGGTCGAGGTCTTCGAGGACCGACAGGAACATGACCTGCTCGCGTGTTCGCGCCGAGTGTGTGACGACCACATCGCCGAACGCGTCACGGTGGTCGAGACTGCGCAGCATGCTGACGATCGGGGTGATGCCGCTGCCGGCGCTGATGAACAGCATCTTGGCGGGCAGCGGCGTGGGCAGCGTGAAGACCCCTTCGATCTCGCCGAGCCGCACCAGTTCACCCGGCTGGATCCGCTGCACCAGATACGGCGACACCACACCGCCGTCCACCTTCTTCGGCGTCACGCTGATCAGCCCGTCCTCGGGCGTGGGATCCGACGTCAGCGAATAAGCCCGCCAGTGGTAGACACCATCGATCACGACGCCGAGCCGCACGTATTGACCGGGCTTGTGACCGGGCCACTCGTATCCGGGCCGGATCAGCACGCTCGCGGCCTCGGACCCCTGCGGCTCGACGGCCTCGACCTTCCCGCGCAGTTCTTTCGTGGTCCACAGCGGGTTGATCATTTCCAGGTAGTCGTCGGGCTGCAGCGGACTGAACAGTCGCCGCACCGCCCTCAAGAACAGCCGCCGGCCCCAGGGGACCTGGGGTTGCGCTCCGCGTTCGGCCATGTCCCGAGAGTACACACTTGTACACTCACTCTAAACATTGACATCAAAATCACAGGTCGGCCAATATATTTGGTTGAGTTCGCGCAACGCAAAAAAAGAACGCGCGTTCATCGACCGCGTCGAAGCCGGCTTCCTGAGGATGTGCGGATGTGTCACATGTCACGCTGGGCACTCGTGGCTTGCCCACTCTTCGTCCACCGCAAACATCGATGGCCCACGGGATGCATTTTCGATGCCACCCGCCAGGACGCGGCCCGACCTCGGGCAGCTCCTACATCTTGATCGCCGGCATCAGCCTGCTCAGGTTCCACAGCTGGTCTCGTCGTGCGGACAGACACGACAGCGCGAGTGCGCCGGCCGATATGCAGGCCAGCACGATGAGGGCTTGCCACAACCGGGCATCGACGCCGCCGAGTATCAGCTGCCGCAACCCGTTCACGCCGTACGTCATCGGGTCGAATCGGTGCAGAATCTGGAAGGGCCGCGACGTGGTCTCCACCGGGTACATCCCTCCCGCGCTGACCAGCTGCAGCATCAGCAGCGCCATGATCAGAACGCGGCCCACCGCAGGGCCGACGAGCGCGTTGATCGCCTGCGTCGCGGCCACGAAAGCGCCCGAAATCAGCATCATGAAACCCAGCATCGCCACGGGGTGCACCACGTGCATGCCGAGGCCGAAGCGGACCACGCAGTAGAGGATCACCGCCTGAAACACCCCGATCGCCGCGGCGGGGAGATAGCTGGCGAGCACGACGCGGATCGCGAGCACCTCCGCGGCGATCGCGCGGCTCTGCAACGGCCGCAGAACCATCCACAGCACCAGCGCGCCGAAGAACAGGGCGAGGGTGAGGAAGAACGGGGCCATGCCGGTCCCGAAGTTGGGCGCGGCGTTTTCGTGCGACGCCGCGAGTTGCACCGGGCCTCCGATGGTGTCGGCGACCGCATCCTTCTGCCGAGTCGACCAGCTGGGCACCTGCTTGGCGCCGTCGGCCAGCCTGGCCGCAAGCTCAGAGGTTCCCGACTTGAGGGCTGTCGCGCCATCGTCGAGTTTGGCAATCCCGCTTGCCAAGTCGGCGTTGCCCGCGGCTACCTGCGCAGCACCGTCGCGTAGCGAGGTGAGTTCGTCGGTCAGCTGCCGTCCCTTGCCGCCGACCTCGTTGAGGGTCGTCGCGAGCGGACTCCCGGGCGTCCGCAGCCCCTGCGTCATGGCGATCGCCGCGGCCTGCGCGTCGGTGAGGCGCTGGCGGATCTCGGGCGTGAACTGATGACCCCGAAGCTGATCCCTGATGCCGCGCAACGTGTTTGCCGCGTTGCCCGCGACCGGATCGGGACTCGCGGAAAGCTGATCGATCACCGAGGACAAAGAATTGCCGGCGGCGTCCTGCGCCGCGGCGATCACGCCGATCTGATCGCTGGCCTGTTGCAACGCGGCGGTGCCCTGCTGCAGTTGTTCGGTGCTGCCGCCGATCTGCGAGACCGCTTTGGTGACCGCGAGCAGCGGATCCGTGGCCCGGTTGATCCCGTCGGAGAGTTGCCTGGCGCCGGCCGCGAGGTCCGCCGAGCCGGATCGGGCTTTGTCGAGACCGACCGCCAGCTGGCCGGCGCCGTCGTCCAGTCGAGCGGCCCCCTCGGCGGCCTGCTTCACTCCCGCCCCCGAGGACACCACCACCGACAGCATCTGGTTCACCGCCTGCCCGGAGATGCGGCTGGACACGGCGTTGAGCACCTGGCTGATGGCGGTGCGACCGATGGTGGTGGAGATGTAGTTGTTGGCATCGTTGTACACGGCGATCAGGTTGGCCTTCTTCGGCTGCCCGGTCACCGGCGACGCGATCGCGGCGCTGAAGTCCGGTGGCAATTCGACCATGAAGTAATACTTGCCGTGATCGACTCCCGCACGGGCGTCCCGCAAATCGACGACATGCCAGTCCAGGCTGCCGTCGGCGGTCAGGCTCTTGGCGATCTCGTCGCCGGCGTTGAACTGCTCTCCGGAGACGACGGCGCCGCGATCCGAGTTGACCAGCGCGACCGGCATCTTGTTGATGTGGCCGAAGGGGTCCCAGAACGCCCAGAGGTACAGCGCGCCGTAGACCAGCGGTAGCAGCATCAGCACGACGATGGCCGCGCGCGTCATGCGGCTGCGGCCGAACCGCTTGATCTCCGATCCGAATGCGAGTCCTGCCAGCATCGTCAATCCTCTCCGCTCAGGGTGCGGTGATCGTGAAGTTCGTGGTCGGGGCCGGACTCGCCGAGCGGGTTGGTGACCCCGACGACGACAGTGCGCCGACTGGCGAGCGCGCCGAGCCGGCGCGCCGCGGTCGCCCGCTGGGAGTTGTCGCGAACCTGCTCGAGATCGCCGACCACCAGGATCGGGCGATTCGACAGCACCGCCAGGGTGATTCGCAGCAAGAACAGTTCAAGATCGGACAGCTCCGCGATGTAGGTGCCGGCGGCGGGTGGGGCGGTCTCGCCGAACACCTCCGCCAGTTCGTCTTGGCCGCCCTCGCGCGGCACCGACGCGTACCACGGCGACAACCACCGGCGTTGTTCGGTGAGCACGGTGCCCACCGTGACCGATTCGTCCAGATCGTCGATGTCGGCGAAGGCCGCGATCGAGCAGTGCCGGCGAATCGCGCGCGGCGCCGTGTCACCGAGAACCGTCAGTGTGCCGTGGCTGGGCTTGAATCGACCCGCGAGCGTCAACAGCAATGTGGTCTGTGCCGGTCCGCCGGACATCTGGATGGCGTGAAAGCCGGCCGCGAGCGCGAGGTCGATATTCGAGAACAGCGGGCCGTGTTCTCCGTCGACGCCCAGTCCCGTGGCGGTGATCAGCGCGGGCGCGGACACCGGCTCGTTCTGCGCGTTCACGAGTCGGTCTCTCGATGTGGACGCGCCGGGGTCACCGACGCCGATTCCAGCAGTCCCGCGATCAGTTGCGTCAGCAGGTCGGGGTCGACGGTTCCGGGCCGCAGGACTTCTTCCATCCCGATGCCCAGGTTGATGCTGACGACGAGTTGCGCGAGATCCGCGAGCCGGCGACCCGGCGCCATGGTCGCCGTTTGTCCCACCACCTGGGCAGCCTGCTCGACGGCGGCGCGCCGGCGGGCGATGAGCCGCTCGCGCAGATTCGGGTCACGCATGGCGCGCAACCAGTACTCGACGAACAGCACGTGGTAGTCGGCGCGCGCCTGAACCCCCTCCAGCACGGACCGGCTCAGTGCGCGCGCCGTCGCGACCGTGTCACCGTCACCGCTGTCGAGCGCCGTCGCTATCCGCTCGCCACGGACCCCGAACTCGCGGTCGAGCAGAGTCAGAAACAGTTCGTCTTTGGATCCGAAGTTCGAGTACACCGCACCCTTGGTGAATCCCGCGGCCTGGCCGATCGCATCGATGGTGGCACCCGCGAAGCCTTCGGCGGCAAAGACTTTCGAGGCCGCATCGAGGATCCGATCGCGGACCTCGGGCCGGGTGGGACGGGTTCGCGGCGGCTTGACGGGCGACATGACCGCTAGCATACTCATCAGTATCGTCTGGATACTAATCGGTATTCTCCGTGCGGGGTGGGTCTTCCGTATTGTCGATGCGTGCTGATCGGCTTCTTACTCGCTCTGGGCTGCTCGGTCTGCTACGGGACGGCGTCGGTGTTCCAGGCGGCGGCGACGCGCTCGGTCGAGGCGGGCAGCGGGTCGGGAGTCGACACCGTGCTGCTCGTGCGTGCGGTAAGGCAGTGGCGCTATCTGCTCGGCGTCGGCCTCGACGGGCTGGGCTTCTTGCTGCAGGTCGCCGCGCTTCGGTTGGTACCGATCTATGTGGTCGCCGCCGCGCTGGCCGCCTCGATCGCCGTCACCGGCGTCGTGGCCGCGTGGGTCCTGTCGGCGCGCCTGTCCCCCGCGGAATGGACCGCCGTGGCCGTCGTCTGCGCCAGCCTCGTCGCGCTCGCGCTGGCCGCCGGCCCCGGGCACTTCCACCGTGCCCCCGCCGGGCTGGGCTGGGCGCTGTTGGGTGTGGTCGGCGCGATTTTCGTCGCCGGGGCCGCCGCGGGCCGGCTGCCCGACCGCCCGCGCGCCCTCGCGCTGGGGCTGGCGGCCGGGAGCGGTTTCGGCGTCATCGAGGTCGGGGTGCGCCTGCTCGACGTGCTGGACCCCACGAAGGGTTCCTTCTACGCCAACCCGGCGCTCTACGCGGCCGCCGCGGGCGGGGCGGCGGGATTCTTGTTGCTCACTTCCGCGCTGCATCGCGGGTCTGTCACCACGACCGCCGCCGGAATGGTCGTCGGGGAGACCATCGCCCCCGCGCTGGTCGGCGTGGTGTGGCTGGGCGACGCCGCGCGCGACGGCCTCGGCTGGTTGGTCGTCACCGGCTTCGCCGTCGCCGTATCGGCAACGCTGGTGCTCGCTCGGTTCGGGGAGGCGCCCGAATCGGCTCAGGCCGGCGAGGCCGTCACCTGACGGTAGGACGTGCCGCGCGCCGGACGCTCCCACAACACCCCGTCCTGAGCGGTGACGCCCGCGGCGATCAGCGCGCGCTTGAGGATCTTGTTCGTCGCCGTCGTAGGCAACTCCGCGTTGATGCGGACGTAGCGCGGCCACGCCTTCGGTGACAGGTCGGGCTGCGCGGCGAGGAACTCCTCGAAGCCGGCCGGCTTCAGGTGCGAGCGGTCCCGCAGCACCAGCGCTGCCATCACCTGGTCGCCGACGCTGTCGTCGGGGACCGCGTAGACCGCGACCTGGCTGACCTCGGGCAGCCGCTCGAGGATGCGCTCGATCGGAGCGGCCGCCAAATTCTCGCCGTCCACCCGCATCCAGTCCGCGGTCCGGCCGGCCAGATAGATCCAGCCGTCGGCGTCGCGGTAGGCCAGGTCGCCGGACCAGTACATTCCGTGCCGCATGCGCTCGGCCGTGGCGGCCGGGTCGTTGTAGTAGCCGACGAATGGGCCCGCCCCCGTCGTGTTGACCAGCTCGCCGACTGCCTCGTCGAAGTTGGTCAGGGCGCCGTGTTCGTCGAACTGCGCGACGGCGCATTCCTCGAGCGTCACCGGGTTGTAGATGCTGACCCCGGCATAGGGTTTGCCGATCGAGCCCGGTGGGGTGCCGTCTTCTCGCACGACGATCACGGCGAACTCGCTGGAGCCGAAGCTATCCACCACCCGGCAGCCGAAACGCTCTGCGAATCGGGCGATGTCGCGGTCGGTCGCCTCGTTGCCGAACGCCACCCGCAGCGTGTTCTCGGCGTCGTCGGGACGCTCGGGGGTCGACAGGATCAACGCGAGGGGCTTGCCGACGTAATTCAGGTAGGTCACCTTGTGCCGGCGCACGTCGTCGAGGAAGCGCGACGGCGAGAACCGGGCCGGGACCATGGTGGCGCCGCTGCCGACGGCGACCGCCCACCCGGCGGCCACCCCGTTGGAGTGGAAAAGCGGCATGGCGAGATAACAGACGTCATCGGCGGTGACGTCGTACTGGTAGATCAGGCTCGCACCGCACATGATCGCCATCGCGTGGGCGAGCCGGACGACCTTGGGATCGCCGCTTGTTCCCGAGGTGAAGATCATCATCAGGGTGTCGCCGCCGGCGACCTCGCGGTGCGGTACCAGGACGGGAGCCCCGGGAAGGCGAGCCACCAGCTCGGCGTACCGATCACCGCTCACGTCGAGAACTTCAATACCGTTGAGGTCCAAGCCGTCCAAGAGCTGTCGGTGCTCGTCGTCGACGAGCAGGATCTGGCAGTCCGATCGCCGGATGTCGGCCAGCAAGCCGGCCCCGCGCCGGGTGGTGTTCAGGCCGCACAGCACGTAGCCGCCGAGCGCGGCGGCGGCCATGGCGCGCAGCATCGCCGGAGAGTTGGGCAGCAGGGCCCCGACGTGCAACGGGCGGTCCGGGTCGGCGAGCGCGATCAGCGCGGCGGCCTCCGCCTCGGCTTCGGCGAGGTGTTCGCGCCACGTCCAGATCCGGTCCCCGTGGGCAACCGCCGCCGAGTCGTCGTGCCTGCGCTGCCGCAGCAGCTGCTGGACTGTCTCGATCATCGGTTCACCCCCTCGCCCGCGTTGCGGGCCGTCAGCACCAGCCCGGTGTAGCCACGCCCGGCCACGTCGTCGCAGTGACGGCGGTAGGTCCCGAACCCCCCGGCGTACGGCATGAAGGTCCGCGGCTTGCCTTCGATGTTGGCGCCCAGATACCACGACGACGCAGCCTTGGGAAACAATGTGCGCTCGGCGGCTTGTGCGACGAGATCGGTCCACGCCACCGCCGCGTCGCGGCGGGGTTCGACCTCGCTCACCCCGAGCCGGCGCGCCGTGAGCGCCAGGTCGATCGCCCAGTCGACCTGAACCTCGGCGTGCAGCACCATGTTCGCCAGGACCGAGGGTGCGCCGGGCCCGCTGATCGTGAAGAGGTTCGGCAGTCCCGGCACCATGAGTCCGAGGAACGTCACCGGGCCGTTCGCCCAGCAGTCGCGCAACCGGTCACCCCTGGGCCCGGTCGGGTCGATCCGCGTCAGTGCGCCGGTCATCGCGTCGAACCCGGTGGCGAACACCAGCACGTCGCACCCGTAGTGGGTTTCACTGGTCTGCACGCCGTCGAAGGTGATCGCGCGGATGGGTTCGCGGCGCAGGTTTACCAGTGCCACGTTGTCGCGGTTGAAGATGTCGTAATAGCCGCTGTCGGTGCAGATCCGCTTCGTCCCGATCGGGTGGTCGTCGGGAGTCAGGTCCGCGGCGACACCGGGATCGGCGACGATCTCGCGGATCCGCTCCTCGACGAACGCGCGGGCGATGTCGTTGGCCGCCAGGTCGGCGTTCTGGTCGGGGAATGTCTTGGCGAACAGCACGCCGCCCTGGCGCCAGCGTTCCCACAGCGCGTCCGCGCGCTCCCGTGGCTCGGTGTCGACGGCGTTCTTGTGGTAGGTGCCGTGCGGGGTGCCCGCGGCCGCGTAGGCCGACGCGCGCCGGCGCTCGGGGTACTCCTCCTGAATCTGCCGCAGTTCCTCGGGCGACCAGGGCCGGTTGGGCATGGGGATCGTGTAGTTCGCCGACCGCTGGAACACCGTCAGCCGTTGCGCCTGCGCGGCGATGATCGGCGCCACCTGGATGCCCGACGAGCCCGTGCCGATCAGGCCCACCCGTTTGCCGCGCAGACTGGGGTCCTCCCGCGGCCAGGCGGCGGTGAAGTACACCTCGCCCGCGAACTCGTCGAAGCCGGGGATGTCCGGCCGGTTGACCGCGGAGAGGCAACCCGTCGCGCACATCAAAAACGTTGCGGGATAGATCTCGCCGGTCGCCGAGCGGACATGCCATCGACCGTCCTCCGGGTCGAAGGTGGCGCCGACGATGTCGACACCGAACCGGTAGTGACGGCGCAGATCGAAACGATCGGCGACGTGGCGCAGGTAGGCGAGGATCTCGGGCTGGGCGGCGAAGCGTTCACTCCACGTCCAGTCGCGCTGCAGCGACTCGTCGAAAGAGTAGGAGTAGTCGACACTTTCGACGTCACAGCGGGCGCCGGGATAGCGGTTCCAGTACCAGGTGCCGCCCACGTCGGGGGCCGCCTCGACGCCCAGCACGGACAGGCCCGCCGACGCGGCCCGGTGCACGGCGTAGAGCCCGGCGAAGCCGGCCCCGATGACGATGATGTCGGTCACCGCGACGACCCCCGCGACGGCGCCGGGCCGAGCAGCCGGCGCAGATCGCTGTAGAGCAGGTCGCGCGCCGAGATTGCCGGACCGAAGGACTGAATGGTCATGAAGCCGTGGAACAAGCCGGGGAAATCCCGGTGGACGACCGGCACGCCGGCGTCGCGGAGCCGGCGCGCGTAGTCGCATCCCTCGCTGTGCAACGGGTCCAGGCCGGCGGTGATGATCACCGCCGGCGCCAGGCCGGCGTGGGATGCCGCCCGGGCGGGCGCGACCAGGTGGGCAGGGTCGAGAACCCCGCGGTCGCCGAGGTATTGCCGCCAATACCACTGCATCGCGGCCCGGGTGTTGAAGTGCCCGGTCGCATAGCGCCGGTAGCTTTCCGTCTCCGGGGACGGGTCGATGGCCGGGTAGAGCAGGAATTGCGCGGCCGGTGCGGCGCCGCCTCGTTCGCGGCACAAAATGGCCGTGACCGCGGCGAGATTGCCGCCGGCGCTGTCCCCGCCGACGGCAATGCGCGCCGGATCGACGCCCAGCTCGGCCGCGTTGTCCACCGTCCAGCAGAACGCGGCGAAAGCGTCGAGCGCCGCCGCCGGTGCCGGGTGTTCCGGGGCCAGGCGGTAGCCGACCGAGACGACCACGGCCTGGCTGCCGCGGGCCAGCCCGCGGCAGAAGCCATCGTGCGAGTCGAGGTCGCAGAACACGAATCCGCCGCCGTGGCAGAACACGATGGCGGGGTGTGTGCCGGACGGCCCGTCGTGCGGGTGATAGACGCGCACCGGCAGGGCGCCGCCCGGGCCCGCAATCGAACGGTCGACGCTGCTGCGCACGTCGTCGCCGTTGGTCACCGGCATGCGCCGCTTGGCGATCTCGGCGCGGGCCGCCGCCCCGGTCATGGTCTCCACCCGGGGAAAGTCGGCGTCCAGGAGGCGCAACACGGCCCGGACGCGGGCATCCACCTGCGGCTCGCTCATGCCGGCCGGTATTTCAGCAAAGTGATGCCGGTGTCGGGCAGGTCACAGAACACGGGCCCGACCCGCATGCCGATCCGGACGGCATCCGGGTCCACGTCGACCAGCTCGGTGCTGATCCGCGGCCCGGCGTCCCACTGCACCACGGCCAGCAGCTGCGGCAGCGCGCCGGCCCAGGGCGGCCCGGTGGGCCGTCGGGCGATGGTGTAGGTGTAAAGCGTTCCCGCGCCGTCGATCTCGCGCCATTCCAGGTCGTCGGCCAGGGTGCCGGGAGCCAGGGTGCGCGGATAGAACACGTAGCGCCGCAGCGAGGGCGAGTATTGGACCCGGATCTGGTGCTGCGCCAGCGCATCCCAGAAGGGCCGCGAGACGGGCGTGGGCTCGGGGACAGGCATACTCATCGTCAATCCCCCTTCATCAGCAGCGCGACCTGCTCGCTCATGATGCCGCCGTTGCCGGTGACGAATGCGGTGTCGCAGCCGGGCACCTGCGCCCCGCCGGCACGGCCCATGACCTGCCGGGCGCCGTCGACCACGTGGTGCATGCCGCCGGCCATGCCGGCCTGGCCGAAGGACAGCTGACCGCCCGCGGTGTTGAGCGGGAAGTCCCCCCGCCAGGTCAGGTCGCGATCGGTAATCCAGGACATGCCTTGGCCTTTGGCGCAGAAGCCGGCGTCCTCGAGGGTCATCAGCACCGTGATCGTGTAGCAGTCGTAGATCGAGGCGACGTCGACGTCGGAGCGGCTCAGCCCGGCCATGGCGAAGGCCTTGTCGGCCGCGCGGGCAATCGGTGTGCGCAGCAAGTCCTCGGCGTAGGTGGGGGTCTTGAACGCGATGTGTTCGCCGAAGCCGTTGATCCACACGGGCCGGTGGCGGCCGCGGCGGGCGATCTCGGCGTTGGCGATCAGCACGCCCGCTCCCCCGTGCACGCGCATGACCGTTTCGAGCATGTGGATCGGGTCGGCGATCATGGGGCTGGCGAGCACGTCCTGGGCGGTGATCGGGGTCCCGTGGAACACCGCGCCCGGGTGGGCGCACGCGTTGGTCCGCTGGTCGACGGCGATCTTGGCGACGGCCTCGGGGTCGTAGCCGAACTGCGCGGCGTAGCGCTGCGCGATCTGCGCGTAGGGGGCGTTCTGTCCCACGTTGCCGTACGGGATCTCGAACTCGGCCTGTGGCGAGCCGTAGTTGTTCGACGACGCTCCATACCAGTTCGGCGCGGCGGGCGCCCTGGTCGCCGGCTGCGGCAGCGACGCCGAGCCGGGCACCACGGCGAGAGCGGCCTCGCAGACGCCGAGCTCCACGGCGGCCGCCGCCCGCCAGATCATCGCCGCCGACGTGGCGCCGCCGAGGTCGACTCGCTCGCCGTAATCCAATGGCATGCCCAGGTATTCGCACAGCGTGGCCGGGGCGAACATCGCCGACTCGGCAACTCCATGGGTGAGCAGGCCGTTGACCCGACCGGGATCGACGCCGGCGTCCTCGATCGCCATCTTCGCCAGCAGCGCGTACTGGTCGAGGGTGAACCGGGCCGGCCCCGCCGGTCGTCGCTCGGCCGGCAGTTCGGCGATCCCGACGATGGCGGCCTCGCCCCGAAGCCCCGTCACGGCTGCCGCCTGGGCAGCTCGACGGTCGCCGTTCCCGGCATCAGCACGGTGTCGCCGCGGCGGCCGGCGATGTCGAGGTCGATCAGCCCGGCGCCGTCCTCGCTGAGCCGCCTGCCGGTGACCTGCCCGCCGAAGGTCAGCGGTTCACCCGGATAGGCGACCGCGCGGTTCTGCACCGAGAACGCGACCAACCGTCCGCGTCCGCCGATCCAGTCGGTGATCGCCCGGGCGAGCAGCGCGGCCTGCAGGGGTCCCTGCACCAGGACATGCTCGTAGCCTTCGGCTTGCGCCCACTGCTTGTCGTAATGGATGCGATGGCCGTTGTAGGTGGCGGCGCTGAAGAAGAACAGCTGGGTTTCGTCGGCGGTGAGGGTCAGCGCGGGCAGCTGCTCGCCCACGCTGACATCGTCGTAGAACACCTGCTCGCTGATGGGGACTCCTAGGGCCGGGCGATCATCGAGGTCGACGCTTCGGCGAGCAGGTCGCCGTCCTGGTTGCGGTACACGGTGCGCCAGGTGACCAGGACGAAACTGCCGGAGCGTCCGCGCTTTTCGACGATGGACTCGATGGTGCGCACCATGTCGACCCGGTCGCGGTGGTAGGCCGGCAGGTGGAACGCGAAACTCTCCCCGCCCGCCATCCGCTTGGGGGCGCGGGGAAACGCGAGGCTGCCCGACACCGCGCCCGAGGAGCCGTCGGGCCGCAGGGCGTCGAGGCGGGTCACACCCAGCACGGCGTACTGCAGGAACAGCGGGGGGCAGACGATGTCGCGAAAGCCGTTGGCCCGGGCATGGTCCGGATCGAACCACAGCGGGTTGTGGTCGCCGACCGCGGCCGCCCACCGTTGCCAGTCGCGCCGGTTCACCTCGCCGCTCGCGGAGGCGGCGACGGTGCCGACCCGCGACGCCGACTCGGCGTCGATCAAGGTGTCCTCACTCACCGGCACTCCTGCGTTGCCAGGCATTCCTCGAGCCACGAGGCGGCGACGTCGGCACCGCCACCGAGCGTCGAACCCAGCCGTGCGCGCTCGGTCCACAGGTGCAGATCGGTCTCGGTGACATACCCCATCCCGCCGTGCAGTTGATGGGCGTCCAGGGTTATCGCCCTGGCCGCGGTGGCCGCGCGCATGCGCGCGATGGCCGTCTCCTTGGTCGCCGTGTGGCCGCGCGCGATCTGGAATATCGCCCAGTGCGCCGCCAGTCGGGCAGCGGCCCAGGCGATGTGCATGTCGGCGACCAGATGCTGGGCGGCCTGGAAGGACGCGATCGGCCGGCCGAACTGGTGGCGCAGCTTGGTGTATTCGACGGTGCGGTCCAGCGCGGCCCGGCCGGTTCCGACCAGGTCGAGAGATCCAAGCGACACGGCGGTGTTGGCGACCCGACGCAGCGCGGGGCCGGTGACGCCGTCGAGCACCGTGGCGTCGGCGCCGACGCGTACGTCGTCGAAACGCACGGCGCACGCCCGATAGCCCCCCGCCATCGCCAGCGGTTGCACCGTCACGCCGTCGGCACGCGGGTCCACGGCGACCACCACGGTGCGCCCGCGCGCGGCGGCGGCGACGACGAGGACGTCGGCGATGTCGGCGTCGGCGACGTAGTCCGCGGATCCGGTGAGCCGCCATCCGCCCTCGATCGGCGCCGCCCCCGCCGGTTCGGCGCGCAGCGCCGGCGAGACGTCGGCGGCGTCGCGCGCGCTCCACAACGCGGTGGTGCCGCGGCAGGCGCCGGCAGTCAGGTGCGGCAACCACGCGGCCTTGGCTGCCGGGGCGCCCAGCTCGTCGATCGCCAGGACGGCCGCAATGGTGCTGTGCACCGACGTCGGGCACAACGCGCGGCCGGCCTCGACGGAGAAGACGGCGAGGTCGTCGAGCGAACCGCCCGAACCGCCGTGCTCGGGCGCGACGGCGAGCCCGAACACCCCGGCCTCGGCGAGCGCTTTCCACAGTGCCGGTGTGCTGCGGTCGGTGCCGGGCTCGTCCAGGGAGCGCACCAGGCTCACCGGGCACTCCGCCGCGAGCAACGCACGCATCGTCGCGCCGAACTCCCGCTGCTCGACGGTGGGTGTCGCCCTCATCGATCAGCGTCCATACGAGGGCATCCCGTGGCCGCGCTGGGCGATGATGTCCCGCAGCACCTCGTTGGTGCCGCCGCCGAAACGCATCAACGGTGCCGATCGGTAGAGACGCTCGAATTTCCCCGCCAGGGGTGCGCTTTGGCTGCGATGGGCCAGCAACCCGTCGGGTCCCAACACGTCGAGCGCCAAGTCGGCGATCCGCTGGCGCAGTTCGCTGGTGAAGATCTTCTCGACGCTGACCTCCACGGAGGGGATGACGCCCCCGTCGAGGATCGAGGCGGCCTCGTAGCCCATCAGCGTCGCAACCGTCACGTCGGCTTCGGCCTGCGCCAGCCGGCGGCGCAGCGCGGCGCTGTCGGCCGGCACAGTGCCGTCGCGGCGCGGGCGTCGCGCGAGTTGGGCCAGTTCGTCGACGGCCAGACGCAGATCGCCGGCGTTGGTCAGCGCACCACGCTCGAGGTCCAGGGCGCCGGTGATGTACGTCCAGCCGTGGTCGACCTCCCCGATCAGATTGGTGACCGGCACGCGCACGTCGCTGAAGTGAACCTCGTTGGTCCGGTAACCCGACCACGCGTACAGGGGGCGGATCTGGATGCCCGGGCTGTCGATCGGGACGATGATCACCGAAATACCCTTGTGGCGAGCACTTTTCGGGTCCGTGCGCACACAGAGCCACTCGTGGGTGGCTCGCTGCGCCCCGCTGTTCCAGATCTTGGTTCCGTTGATCACCCACTCCTGGCCGTCGCGGACCGCGGCGGTCCGCAGGCCCGCCAGGTCGGTACCCGCGTCGGGTTCGGAATAGCCGACGGCACAGATCATCTCGCCCCTGGCAATCAGCGGCAGCCAGTCGGTCTTGTTCCGCTCGGTGCCGTGGCGCATGATCATCGGCGCCACCGAGGTCACCGTCAGGTCGGGCCCCGGCACACCCCAGTACTCGAACTCGCTCATCAGCAGATGCTGATGGACCGCGCCGAGCCCGAGCCCGCCGTACTCGCGCGGCCAGTTCAGCCCGAACCAGCCCTTCTCGCCGATCTTGCGACGAAATCGCGCCACCTCGCCGTCGCGGAACTCGAGGTCGTGCCGCGCCAGCTCGGCCCGCAGCGCGGGGGTGACGTTGTCCCGGAGGAATTCACGGACCTCGGCCAACCAGGCGCGCTGGTCGGCGTCGAGTTCAAAATCCATTCCGGCCCACCTCACCTTTCACCGGGCAGCGCCAGCGTAACGCCGCGGCGACGTTGCTCCTCGGATTCTCGCAGTGGCGTTAAGCTCGGCGTTTCCGGGGCGGCGGACGAGTCGAGGCGCGCGGTCCGCGCCGTGTCTTGCGGTCCACGCGCCCGCACGGACCGGCGAGGCGATCCGCACTGTTAACGTGCTGTCAAACTCCCGTAAAAACACCTTGGCGCAATCGCTTATCCATACCGGGCCTGCCAAAATTCTCGGATCGGGCTGGTGTGGATGGCCGGGCACTTTGTTCAGTTCCCGGCCAGAGGGAGAAGTCATGCGCACTGATGAGACGCGCCTCCGCCAGGAGCTGCGCACCTGCGCTGTCGAGTTGCGGCAGCTGGCGTACACGCTGCCCCACGGGGTGGGCGAACATGCCCTCCTGCAGCTGTCCGACCGGATGCGCGCCGCCGCCGACGAAGTGATCCGCAAGCGGGCCTGACGGCCGATCAGCCGCCTCTGAGGCGGATCTTCCAGCGCACGAATCCGAGATAGCACAGGCTGATCACGACCAGCATGGCCATGTCGAACCACCACGCGCCGGGGGTGTGGTTCCAGTGCGAGTCCTTGGGGTTCACCGGTCCGGGCACCAGTTTGAGCAGATCGGCGGTGGACGCCGACGCGGCGAAACCCCACCGGGCCGGGGTGGCCCACGACATCTGGTCCAGACCGATGCGGTCGGTCACGGGAATCATGCCGCCGGAAAACACCAGTTGCGACATCACCGCGACCACGAGCAGCGGCATGATCTGTTCGTTGGACTTCGCGACGGCCGACAGCGCCAGTCCGAGCATGGCCGAGGCGACGCACGTCGACGCAATGTCGGCGAACAGCTCCAGGCCCGGGCTGCCCAACGCCACGGCCCCCTGGGTCGGTGCGCCCTTGCCGAACAGCACGATGACCGTCACGATCGCCGACTGCACGACCGCGAACACCGTGTAGACGCAGACCTTCGCCAGCAGGTATGCGGACGTCGACAGCCCGACCGCCTGTTCGCGCCGGAAGATGGGCCGTTCACCGATGAGGTCGCGGATGGTCAGCGCGGTGCCCATGAAGACCGCGCCGACGTTGAGCAACACCAGGATCTGGCCGGGTTCGTTGGGCGCCGCGCCCATCGGGTTGGGGATGCCGAAACCGACGTCGCCGGGCACCGACATGGACAGCGAACCCATGATGAACGGCAGTAACGCCAGGAAGAGGAAATAGCCGCGGTCAGAGACGATCAACCGGATCTGCCGCCGGGCGATCGTGGAGAACTGCCGGAACAGGCTGGTGTGCGACGGGTCGCCCAGCTCGGCGGGCCGGTCGGCCGGCGGCGGCGGCGGGGGCGGCCCGGTCCGCGCGAGGTAACGAGCGTGGGATCCGTCCGGGTCGTTGGCGACCGTGCTGAAGATGTCAGCCCAGTTCGTCGTGCCCATCGTCGGGCCGATCTGGCTGGGCGGCCCGCAGAACGCGGTCTTGCCGCCGGGAGCCAGCAGCAGCACCTGGTCGCAGACGTCGAGGTAGGTCAGCGAGTGGGTGACCACCAGCACCACGCGGCCGGCGTCGGCCAGCTGCCGCAACATGGTCATGACCTGCCGGTCGAGGGCGGGGTCCAGGCCGGAGGTGGGCTCATCGAGGATCAGCAGCGACGGGCCCGTGAGCAACTCCAGCGCCACCGAAGCGCGCTTGCGCTGCCCGCCGGACAGCTTGTCGACGCGCGTGTGCAGGTGCTGGGACATTTCGAGTTCCTCGAGCACCCTGGCCACCACCTGCTCGCGGTCGTCCCTGGTGGTGTCCGGCGGCAGCCGCAACTCGGCGGCGTACATCAGCGCCTGTTGGACCGTCAGCTGCCCGTGCACCACGTCGTCCTGCGGGACCATGCCGATCCTGCTGCGCAGCGACGCGTACTCGGCGTGCACGTTGTGCCCCTCGAACGACACCGTGCCCGTGGTCGGGTGCGTGTATCCGGCCACCAGGCGGGCGAACGTCGACTTGCCCGCCCCGGACGGGCCGATGACGGCGGTCAGCGTCCCGGGCAGCGCGGCCAGCGAGATGTTGTCCAGGAGCGTCTTGTTGTTCTCGATCGTCCAGGTCACGCCGCGCACGTCGAGACCGCCGGTGCGGGTTTCGGTCGCGATCTGGTCGCGGCGCGCCAGCGTACCGCCGTGGAAGACCAGGTCGATGTTGCCGATCGTGACGACGTCGCCGTCGCGCAGCGGCGCGGAGTCGACCCGGACGCCGTTGACGAAGGTGCCGTTGATGCTGCGGTTGTCGTGGATCTCCGCACCGGTGGGCGTCGGGATCAGGGTCGCGTGGTGGCGCGACGCCAGCACCTCGGGGATGACGATGTCGTTGTCGTTGGCGCGGCCGATCTTGACGGCGCCCGGCACCGAGTCCACCGCCGATCTGCCCGGTCGCAGGATCTTCATCATCGAGGTGGCGATGTTGGCGGCGTCGCCGCCGATGCGGCCGGTCTCGCCGGCATCCGAGGGCGGGGCGGGCGCGGGCGGCACCTTCATCGGTGGCGCCCGGTAGATCTGCGGCGCGTGCTGCGGCCCGCTGGCCGGCGCGTGCTGCGGCCCGCTGGCCGGCGCGTGCTGCGGCCCGCTGACCGGCGCGTGCTGCGGCCCGCTGACCGGCGCGTGCTGCGGCCCGCTGGCCGGCGCGTTGGGGCCGGCCTGCTGCCCGCCGGTGGGATAGCGCGGCAGCGGCCCCGACGGGTGGCTCGGGATCGGCCCGCTGGGCGGGTGGCTCGGCGCGGCGGGCGGATACCCCGGCTGCGCAGGATGACGGAACGAGGCCGACGGCGGCTGCTGGGGCTGGCCGGGCCACGGCGCCCCAACCGGCTGGCCCTGCGGCATGGCTGCGCTGGGAGGACCGAACGGGCTGGCGATCGGTATGGACGTCGTCAGCGGAGGCCGGCCCGCCGAGCCCTGGTGCCGCCCGACCTCGAAGGTGAGCGCGGGACCGTCGGGGTTGCCGATGTTGACGCGCAGGCCGTCCTGGATTTCCACGAAGGGGACGCGACGATTCTGCACATACAGCCCGTTGAGGCTCCCGTTGTCGATGCCGATCCATCGGCCCTGGTCGAAACGGACGATGAGGTGCGTCCGCGAGATCAGGGGATGTGCGACTCGGACGTCCGCGCGAAGGTCACGCCCGATGACTACGTCGGTGCCTGCAGCGAATGTGCGCTCGGATCCCTCGTACCGCACGGTCAGCACAGGTGGGGCTGGTCGGCTCATCAGGACCAACTGTATCGGCAGCGGCGCAGATCAACGTGAGGACGTCGGCGCGGCCCGACATCCGAGTTCAGGGGCTCGCCCGGCGGGTCGCCGGACGGGACGGCCCAGCCCGCGCGCCGGCGCACTCCCGGTGCGCCAGTGCGACGGTGCCGAGCCCGAAACGCGCTGTGCAGCAGCGCTATTCGCCACTAGACCGCCGCGGGGGTCGCGTCTATCTGCTGGCGCCATGCCGCGCTCCGCCGGGCGCTGCGGGTCGCGCCCGCCGCGTCGGTGACCTCCTTGATGAAGTCCCCGATGTACCGGATGGCTCGCCGGCCCTCCGGCAAGATGTCGGCCGCCAGCGGGAAGTCGTGAATCTGCCCGTCCCACAGGTGCAGATCGCAGCGGACTCCGCTGCCCTCCAGACGCTCGGCCATCAGCTCGGCGTCGGCCAGCAACAACTCGTCGGAGCTCGCGTGGATGGTGACGGGCGGCAGCACCGACAGGTCGGCGTCCACCGGCGAGGCCACCTCGGTGGCCGAACTCTTCCGCGCTCCGACCACGTGTGCCCTGCTCAGGTACTCCGCGAACATCGTGAACGCGCCGCGGGTGAACATGGAGCACTTGCGCGCGTTGCGGTGGGTGAGCTTGCGGGCCGGATCGGCGTCGGTGAACGGGGAGACGGCCGCGATGCCGGCCGGGTTCATGATGCGGCCGCGGATGGCCAGCAGCGCGGTCATGAACGCCAGGTATCCCCCGGCGGAGTCGCCGGCGATGACGACACGATCGCCGTCGAAGCCACGCTGCCGCAGCCAGTTGAGCCCGTCCAGCCCGTCGTCGATCGCGTCGGCGATCTGATGTGTGGGCAGCTTTCGGTAGCCGATGGTGAGCACGGCCGCGTCGGCCGCCTCAGACAGCCTGGTCACCAACGAGCGGTGGGTGTTGAGCCCACACGTGACGAAGGCCCCGCCGTGCAGGTAGAGGATCGCCCGGTCGGCCGATACGCCCGGCGCGCGCACCCATTCGGCATCGCAGTGCTGCAGCCGCACGGGCTCGATGTGTGCGGAGCCCCCGAAGTGGGGTATCAGTCCGGCCAGGGTGTCGACGTACTCGAAAGGCCAGTGCAGGTTGGGCTGGAAGGCCCACGCGCGCACCGCGTTCTTCACGAGCAGTCGGCTGGCCAGCGCCACCGCGACGGACTGCGGGCTGTGACGGTGATGAACGCGCCGCTGCAACGTTTCGCTGGCCAACTGTCGACTCCGTTCCTCGCGCCATTGCGATCAAGTTCAGATTCTTTACCCGCCCCATCAGGTGCAAAACCACGCGGTCCGCTGCGGCAAATGTGGCCTTTCTCACGTTTGGGCCCCGAAAGCGGTGCTGACGTGCGGCCGAGTGGCCCAAGATATGAGCGATGAGGGACGTCCCCAACGCCGAGGCGCTGCTTTCCGGCCGGGTCGCGGTGGTTACCGGCGGCGGGGGCGGCATCGGCGCGGCCACCGCGCGACTGTTCGCCCGGCAGGGCGCTCACGTCGTCATCGCCGATGTCGACGCCGAACTCGCCGGACGGACCGTCGAGCACATCGCGGCGTCCGGCGGTTCGGCGCTGGCGGCGATCGTCGACGTTCGCGATCGCGACCAGGTGACCGGGTGGGCCCGCTCCGTGCTGGATCGCTACGGCCGGGTCGACGTGCTGGTCAACAACGTCGGGCACTGGCTGCGCCACCCGGGCAACTTCGCCGACACCGATCCCCAGCTGTGGGACGAGCTCTACCGGATCAACCTGCACCATGTCTTCGTCGTCACGCACGCGTTCCTGCCGGCGATGATCCGTGCGCGCGCCGGAGCGATCGTCAACGTCTCGTCCGTCGAGGGGCTGCGCGGCTACCCCGAAGACCCGGTCTATGCCGCGTTCAAAGCCGCCGTCATCCACTTCACCCGCAGCCTCGCGGTCCAGGTGGGGCGTGACGGCGTGCGGGTGAACGCGGTCGCGCCCGACGTCACGGAATCCCTGCAGGTCCCCTACTCGCGCTGGCTGTCGGCCGAGGAGCAGTCCCAGTGGCCGCAATGGGTGCCCGTCGGGCGGATGGGGGTGCCCGAGGACCAGGCCCGGGTGATCCTGTTCCTGGCCTGCGACCAGTCGGCGTTCGTCACCGGCCACACCATTCCCACGGACGGCGGCACCGGCGCCGCGGGCGGATGGTTCCGCTCGCCGCGCCGGCCCGACCGGGAGTGGACCAACCGGCCGATCGCGCCGTGACCGCTCACCCTGGTCGTGTGGGCGAATCGCAGACCTGCGGTCGGTTGCGTTCGGTGCGCTCATGACCCCGCCCCCAAAAGTTCGATCCGGCCCCGCGGTCAGCTCCCGGGCACGTCCAGGTTGGCCTGCTGCTCGGTCAACAGCCCCTGCTGCTCGTCCTGCATGGCCTGCTGATTGGCCTGCTGCTCGGCCTCTTCGGCCTGCTGCTCGGCCTCTTGGGTCTGCTGCTGGTTGATCAGCTGCTGCTGCAGTTGGGCTTCGTCGTCGTCGTCGCCGTCGGTCGCAATGCCACCGGATCCGAGCAGATTCGGTGCTTCGGCGACCCGGTCGGCCAAGCTCACCGGGGCGACGATGTTGGCCGTGTCGCGCAGATCCGCGGCGTCGAGGAGCGCAAGCGTCGCGACGGTGGCGGCGCCTGCCAGAATTGCTTGACTCACCCTGATTCGCCGGCGCCGGGCGCCGAATTGTGCTGCCATCCCATGAATCTGCGCCGCGTTGCTAGCAGCAGACTGGTTGGCGGTTAGCCATTTGCTGTGAGCGCGGCGCTCAGGCCGGCCCGTGGAGCAGGCGCCGGTGCAGTTCCGTTGTGAGAAGGTGGATTTGGCGGGTAAGGTCGGTGTTGGTCTTGAGTTCCAGCTCCTGCGCCTCGAAGTCGTGATCGGCCTTGGCCTGCTGGAAGGCCGCTTGGCGGTTCTGGCCGATCATGACGAACGTCGACAGGAAGATGGCCTCCAGGGAGACCACCAAAGTCAATGTCGGCCAAGGGCTTTTCTCCAACAACAGCATCCACACGGCGAACAGCGCCGCGTGGATCCAGACGAAGTTCATCGAGCCGGCGAACGAGGTGATGCGGTCGGCCAGGCGAAGCTGAATCTTGTCGCTGCGCCTCCTGGCCTCCTCCAGCACGGCCGGGTGATGGCGTTGGCCGCTGCGCAGCAGGCGGTGCGGGATGAGCTGGGGTCGGGGACCGGACGGGTGCCGCTCGCCCTCGGAGCGCGGGGTTGTCATCGACCCATTGTCAGCTGATCGTCACCGGGATGCCATTGAGCGCGCCGTTGCCGGAGGGCTCGTCGAGAAAGGTCGGCGGGGACAGCACGTTGGTGTTGGCGCCGGGCCTGCCGTTGGCGACGGACATGCGGGTGCCCGGCTTGCCATGGCCCCAGCCGTGCGGCATCGAGACCACGCCGGGCTTGATCGCGTCGGTGACCTCGACGGGCACCCGGATCTCGCCGGCCTCGGATTTCACGGTGACCACGTCGCCGTCGGCGACCCCGCAGCCGGCGGCGTCATCGGGGTGGATCAGCAACGTGCAGCGGTCCCTTCCCTTCATCAGCGCGGGAACGTTGTGCAACCAGGTGTTGTTCGAGCGCAGGTGGCGGCGGCTCACCAGGACCAGCGGTTCGGGTGGGCGCTGCAGTCGCGCGGCGAGGCGGGGCAGGTCCTCGAGCAGGTATTGCGGGGCGAGGCGGACTTTCTTGTCCGGGGTGCCCAGAATGCAGGGCAGCTGCGAGACCATCGGCCCGAAGTCGATACCGTTCGGATTCGCCTTGAGCATGTCCAGCGTGAGCCCGCCCGGGTTCTCGCCGTACCGGTCCCCGAAGGGCCCGGTGCGCAGCGTCAGGTCGAGCATCCGCTCCGGGCCGCCGTGCTCGTAGAGGTTGCGGAGCTGCGCGCCGTCCATGCCGACGGTGAATGCCAGGTAGTCGAAGAAGCCGTCGTCGATCGCGGCGACGTCGACGTCCTCGGCGGGGGTGCCGGTGCACAAGCCGGTCAGCCGGATCAGGATCTCCCATTCGTGCGGGCGGTCACCCGGGTCGAACACCGGCGCCGAGTAGTTCGCAATGCTGTGGATCGCGAACAGCAGGATCAGGTCGTCGTGGTGTGGCTGTTCGAGCGGCGACAGCCCGGGCAGGATCACGTCGGCGTGCCGCGTGGTCTCGTTGAGCCAAAGGTCCACGGAGATCATCGCTTCCAGCATCGGAAGCGCCTCGTCGAGCTTGTCGCCGCCGGGCGTGGACAGCACCGGGTTGCCGGCGACCGTGATCAGCGCCTTGAGCTGACCGTCGCCCGGGGTGGCGATCTCCTCGGCCATGCACGACACCGGGGCCTGCCCGAGGACTTCCTTCGCGCCGCGCACGCGCGTGTGCCAGCGGCCGAATTCCGCCAGGCCGCCCTCCAGGCCGGGCAGCGGCTGCGTGGTGATCGACCAGGCCGTCGGCTTGGGAAACATAGCGCCACCCGGGGTGTCGAAATGCCCGGTGAGGATATTGATCACGTCCACCAGCCAGCTGGCCAGGCTGCCGAATTCCTGATTGCACAAGCCGATTCGGCCGTAAACCACCGATTTCTCGGTGCCGGCGAGTTCGCGGGCCAGGGTGCGGATGCGGTCCTCGTCGATGCCGGTGACGCCGCTCACCCGCTCCGGTGGCCAGTCCGCGGCGACCCGGCGCATGGTGTCGACGCCGTCGACGTGTGGCCCGGGACGGACCAGACCCTCGTCGAAAAGCGTGTGTGCGACGGCCAGCAGCAGCGCGGCGTCGGTGCCCGGCACGATCGGCAGCCACTCGTCGGCGCGGGCGGCGGTCGCGGTGCGCACCGGGTCGATCACGATCACCTTGCCGCGCTTTCGGATCCCGTCGATCAGGCCCATCACGTCCGGAGCGGCCAGCAGTGAGCCCTGCGACGCGGCGGGGTTGGCGCCCATGATCACGAGCAGGTCGGTGCGCTCGATGTCGGGCACCGGGAAGTTCCACCAGAGGCCGTACATCAGGTGCGACGACAGGTTCTTGGGCCACTGGTCGACCGTGCCCGGCGAGTAGGTGACCGGCATCCCGGACATGCCCATCAGCACGCCCGCGTACCGCGCCAGCGAGAAGGAATGTGCCAGCGGGTTACCGGTATAGGCCGTGACCGCGCCGATCCCGTACTTCTCGATCACGGGCGCCAGCAATTCGGTGCACCGCCGGAAGGCCGCATCCCAGCCGACTTCCTGCCAGTGACCGTCGACCTTGATCATGGGACGCCGGATGCGGTCCGGGTCGTCGTGCACCGCGGCCAGCGAAACGCCCTTGGGGCACAGGTGCCCGCGGCTCCACACGTCGTCGGGGTTGCCGCGGATGCGAGTGACCCTGCCGCCTTCGACGTGAATCTCCAAGCCGCACATGGCTTCACAGAGCGGGCAGGTTCGCAGATGCTTGCCGTCGGCACCGGGCTTCATCCGCCCACCTTATTCCGCTACCGGCGGTAGCGGAAGGAGTGAAGCGCCCGCGGTCACGGCGGGTGCGCCGCGACGGCGTCGGGTGGACCTGGGCGGCGGCGCCCGGTATCGGCAAGGCCGCGCGCGACTGACACGGCCGTGGCCCGGTCCGTTCCCGGACCGGGCCACCAACGCCGGTTGTTACTTCTGCTGCTCGGCCTTCTCGCGGGCCTCGTTGACCTCGGCCGCCTCGCGCGCGCTCTCGGCCTCGGCCTCCTTCTTGCCCGCCTCGCGCTGCGCGTCGGCCTTGTCCTGCTGCGCCTGACCCTCGCGGAGCAGGTCCTCGCGCCCGGTCACCGCGCCGGCGACCTCTTTGGCCTTGCCCTTGACTCCCTCTACCAGTCCCTCGACCGCTTCTTGCGGGCCGCTCTTCTCCGACATGCGTCCTCCATCCGTATGGTGCACCGCGCCGTGTGGCACACCGAGCGGCGCAACCGCTCGCTTCACGCGTATTGCCCCCCTTGCGGCGCCCCGAAACCCGATCGCCGCGTCGCGTCGACCACACCGGTCCGCCCGAGGTCAGCGCAGGCTCACCAGCTGGTGGACCGAGTCCTTGGGCAGTTCGCCGTCCACCACCGCGGTGATGGTCGTGCTGTTGAGCGTGATGGCGCCCTTGTGGTTGTCCAGGAAGGCCGTGTCGGCGGCGTCCCGGCCGGTGGCGATGCGGAGCATCGACTGCCGGGGCGACAGACAGGTCGCGTCCACGACGCGCCACTCGCCGTCGACGAACGCCTCGGCCACCGCATGAAAGTCCATCGGCTGGCAGCCCGGCGCGTACACCGCGGCCAGGCGGGCCGGCACGCTGAGGGCACGCAGCAGGGCGATCACCAGGTGGGCGTAGTCGCGGCAGACGCCCGCGCCGGCCAGCAACGTGTCGGTGGCGCCGTCGATCGGGTCGCTGGACCCGGGGACGTAGTCCAGGCGCGTCCCCACCCAGGACGACACCTCCTCGAGCAGCTTCACCGAGGTGCTGCACGTGCCGAATTCGGTTGCGGCGAAACCGAAGAACTTGTCTGCTTCGGCGTAGCGGCTCGGCCGCAGATAGGTGATCAAGTCGATGTCGCGCACCGGTTCGACGTCTGCCTCCCCCGACACCGTCGCCCAGTAGGACAGGGCCACCGTGCCCACGTCGGCGTGCAGCGTGTGGATGCGGGTGCCGTGCTTCCCGATGATCTCGCGGGCCTCGATCTCGGTGCCGTCCCGGGTGATCGCCAACGACTCGACGACCTCGAGGCCCGACTGCCGGGCCACCGCGACCTGGAACTCCAGAGTCGTCGGCTCGGTGACCTCGACCTCGATTTGCGCGCCGACGTTGCGCTTGAGATCGCTTGTGATGATGTGCCCCCGTCTCGTTGCCGCGAACCGGACCCCGCTGGCCGGTGCCTACGCTAGTAATCCAACACAAGGAACCGTCGTTGCGCAGCGCGACCGGCGGCCGGGATCAGGAGTCACGACGATGCAGACCTGGGAACTGATCGCCCGGGAACAGATCCGGGACACACTGGCGCGGTACAACTGGTCGGGCGACGCCGGCCGGCTCGACGAGTTGGCGGCGACGTTCAGCGCCGACGGCGTTCTCGAGGTGCGCGGCCGGGATTCGCTGCGGGGGCGGCCGGCGATCGCGGCGTTCCTCGGCGGCGTCGCGGGAGGCCTGGCCGCCGCGGCCGGCGACCCCGGCATCAAGCCCGTCGTCCGGCACAACCTCACCAACGTGCTGTTCACCGCTCTCACCCCGGCGCGGGCGCAGGTCTGTTCCTACTTCACCGTGGTGACCCACGTCGGCCTCGACCATTTCGGGCGCTACCGCGACATTCTGGTGCCGGGAGGCCAGACGTGGCTGATCAAGCACCGCAAGGTCACGACGGACTGGGCGGCCGAAACCTCGGCACTGGCCCGGCCCTGACCCGGCCCTCACCCGGCCCTTACAGCGGCCGCCCGTAGACGTGAGACCCTGCGCCGCAACCTAACTGGCCGCGTGCGGCCCGCCGTCTCACGACGTCCCGGCGAGTTGTCGCGCGGATGAATATCGTGAGGTGCGCGTGGCGGCGGACCTCAGCATGTTTGCCGAGGCCCGCGTAACGGCTACAGGTAGAGACATACCAGTAAACGACGGCCGCCCAGTTCATTCGGCCCGCGGGTTGCCGTAACTGACCACCGGTCACCAGTGACCAGCGGTCATAGTGACGCAAACGAAATGAGCGGTATGCAACGCCTTAGTGGATTAGACGCATTCTTCCTGTACCTGGAACGACCGACGCAGCCGCTCAATGTTTGCTGCGTGATGGAGATCGACCCGGCCACCATGCCCGGCGGGTACACATTCGACCGGTTCTGTGAGGTGCTGGCCGCACGAGTGGACGGCGTGCCGGAGTTCCGGCTCAAGCTGGCCGACAACGAGCTCAACTTCGACCACCCGGTGTGGGTGGACGACGACCAGTTCGACCTCGCGCGCCATCTGCATCGAGTCGGCCTGCCGCCGCCCGCGGGCCGCAGGGAGTTGGCGGAGATCTGCGGGCACATCGCCGGGCTGACGCTCGATCGCGACCATCCCCTGTGGGAGATGTGGGTGATCGAGGGTCTGCACGGCGGCGACGCGATCGCCGTCGTGCTCAAGGCCCACCACGCGCTGGTCGACGGAGTCGGCGGGGCCAACCTGCTGGCGCAGTTGTGCAGCACCGATTCGGGCGCGCCAGCGCCGGCGCCGGCACCCCGCATGGGCGCGGCGAATCCCCTCAAGATCGCCGCCTACGGAATGATCGGCGCCGCGCTGCGGCCGTGGCGAGTCGCGAAAGTTCTGCCGGCGACGGTCGCGACGGTGGCCGAGACGATCCTTCGCGCGCGCGGCGGGCGGCACACGATGGCCGCCCCGTTCGCGGCGCCGCCGACCGCGTTCAACGGTTCGTTCAGCCGCCGTCGCAACGTCGCGCTGGCCGACCTCGACCTCGAGGAGGTCAAGACGGTCAAGAACCGGTTGGGGGTGACCGTCAACGACGTGGTGACGGCCCTGTGCGCGGGCGCGTTGCGGCAGTTCCTTCAGAATCGGGGCGAATTGCCGGACCGGCCGATGGTGGCCAGCGTGCCGGTGTCGGTGCACGGCAAGTCCGGCCGGCCCGGTCGCAACCACACGACATGGATGCTGTGCCGGCTCGACACCCACCTCGGGGATCCTGCCGAGCGGCTCCGCAGCATCGCCGACGGGAACACCGCCGCCAAAGAGCACGCCGCCGCGATGGGCCCCACCCTGCTGCAGGACTGGACTCAGGTGGCGGGGCAGACCATGTTCGGGGCGGCGATGAAGCTGCTGCCCCGGATCCCCCTGCCGGAGAGCCCGCCCCACAACATGGTCCTGTCCAACGTGCCCGGACCACAGGACCAGCTCTACTTCATGGGCTGCCGGGTCGACGGGATGTACCCGCTGGGCCCCATCATCGCGGGCGCCGGACTCAACGTGACCGTCATGTCGCTCAACGGCCGACTCGGCATCGGCATCGTGTCGTGCCCGGACCTGGTGGCCGACCTGTGGGATCTCGCGGAGGCTTTCCCCGCGGCGCTCAAGGAGCTGCTGAACTGCAGCGAATCCGCTGGGCACCCGGCCCGGTCCCGGTGAGCGGAACCCCGCCCCGCGCCGCGGCGGCGGCATGGCAGGGTGACATACGTGACCCACTCATCGGAACCGTCCGCCGTCGCCGAGCGGGACGTGCGCGAAATCGACACCGCCAAAGGCACTTTGCGCTATTACGACTGCGGCCCCCACGCGCGCCCGGTGCTGCTGTTCCTGCACGGCTCGGGTCCCGGCGTCACCGGCTGGCGCAACTTCCGCGGGGTGCTGCCCACGTTCGCCGAGCACTTCCGTTGCCTGATCCTGGAATTCCCCGGCTTCGGGGTCAGCGACGACTTCGGCGGGCACCCGATGGTGGACGCGTTCGGTGCCGTTTCGCCGTTGCTGGACGCGCTCGACGTCGAGCGGGTGCACATCGTCGGCAACTCGATGGGCGGCGGGGTGGGCATCAACTTCGCCACCCGCAACCCGGACCGCGTCGGCCGGTTGGTGACGATCGGTGGCGTCGGCACCAACATCTTCAGCCCGAGCCCAAGTGAGGGCATCCGCCTGCTGCAGGAGTTCGTCGAGGATCCGACCCGGCAGCGGCTCGTCGACTGGCTGAAATCCATGGTGTACGACCAGGCCCTGATCACCGACGAACTCATCGACGAACGCTGGCAGCTGGCGACCGATCCGGACACGCTGGCCGCGGCACGCCGCATGTACGGCAAGGCGGCGTTCTCCGCGATGAACGCCGCGATGGCCGCCTCCGATCGGCCGCAGCCGTGGGCGGTCATGCACAAGCTGACGGCGCCGACCCTGCTGACCTGGGGCCGAGACGACCGGGTGAGCCCGCCCGACATGGCGCTCCTCCCGATGCGCACCATCCCCCACGCGGAACTGCACATCTTCCCCAACTCGGGGCACTGGGCCATGATCGAGGCCAGGGAGGCATTCGAGAGCACCGTGCTCGCGTTCCTGTCCCGGGGCCGCCAAGACTAGAACGCGCGCAGGGCTGACCACCGACCCGGTGGGGCGATCGAAGGCCTGAAAGCAGTTGGCGCGGGTGCGGATTCGCCCGTCGCCGATCGGGTGGTCCGTGGGGATCAGCAGGCCGGCGGCGCCGCTTTTCGGTTATTTCGGCCCGCTCACCGGGATCACCCTTGGCTCGGCACCGCCGTCGGTACACCATTAGTAGGCCGACACACGTAAGGACAACCACATGAGCGAGCGCGTCATCGACCAAGTAATGGCTCTGGCGGATCAGTTGCGCGACCAGGCCGAGGAGGCCGAGCGCATCGGGCGGCTCACCGACGACACGGTCAAGCTGATGAAATCGGCCGGATTGATCCGGCTGCTGCAGACCCGACAATACCAGGGTTTCGAGGTTCATCCCCGCGAGTTCGCCGAGACGACGATGGCCACCGCCGCGCTGGATCCCGCGGCCGGCTGGATCGTCGGCGTGGTGGGCGTGCACCCCTATCAATTGGCCTACGCCGATCCCAGGGTGGCCGCCGAGATCTGGGCCGACGATGTCGACACCTGGATGGCCTCCCCCTATGCGCCGCAGGGCGTGGCCAGGCCGGTCGACGGCGGTTACCTCTTCAGCGGGCGGTGGCAATTCAGCTCGGGCACCGACCACTGCGACTGGATCATCTTGGGAGCGATGCTCGGCGACGAGATGGGCGTGCCGCTGATGCCGCCGCAGATGCTGCACATGATCTTGCCGCGCAAGGACTACGAGATCGTCGAGGACTCCTGGAATGTGGTGGGGCTTCGCGGAACGGGCTCCAAGGATGTGATCGTCTCCGAGGCGTTCGTCCCGGCCTATCGGACGATGGATGCGACGAAGGTGATGGACGGCACGGCCCAACGTGAGGCGGGCATGACCGAACCGCTGTATCTGATGCCCTGGTCCACCATGTTCCCGTTGGGCATCTCGGCGGCGACCATCGGCATCGCCGAGGGGGCGCTGGCCGCGCATCTGGACTATCAGCGGGCGCGCGTGGGCGCCACCGGAACCGCGATCAAGGACGATCCGTACGTGATGCACGCCATCGGCGAGGCGGCGGCCGATATCAACGCCGCCCGCCAGGAGCTGCTGACCAACGCCGACCGCATCTACGACATGGTCGCCGCCGGCAAGGAGGTGTCCTTCGCCGACCGGGCGGCCGGCCGGCGCACCCAGATTCGCGCGGTGTGGCGTGCGGTGGCCGCCGTCGACGAGATCTTTGCCCGGTCCGGCGGCAACGCCGCGCGGATGGACAAGCCGCTACAGCGGTATTGGCGCGACGCGCACGTCGGCCAGCTGCACGCCATCCACGTCCCGGGCACCACCTACCACGCGTCGGCGCTCAGTTCGCTCGGCATCGAGCCGGCCGAGGGTCCGCTGCGGGCGCTGATCTGAAAGGCTCGACCGTGACCGATCTGAAAAGCCTTGGCTACATCACTATTTCAACCAGCGACATCGACCGGTGGCGCCGGTTCGCCTTCGGCGTCCTCGGCTTCGCGGAGGGCAAGGGTCCGGACCCGTCGGCGCTGTACCTGCGAATGGACGAGCGTGCCGCGCGGTTGATCGTGGTGCCGGGCGAGACCGATCGGGTGCTCACCGTCGGCTGGGAGGTCCGCGACCACCCGGCACTACAGCGCGTCAAGGCGGCCCTCGACGGCGCCGGTACGGCCTTCAAGCAGCTGTCCGTCGACGAGGCCGAGGCGCGCCGCGTCGAAGAGGTGATCACCTTCGAGGACCCGGCCGGTACCGCGGTCGAGGTGTTCCACGGCGCGGTGCTCGACCACAGCCCGGTCGTCACGCCGTTCGGCGCGAGGTTCGTCACCGGCGACCAGGGCATGGGCCACGTCGTGGTGCCCGCCACGGACCCCAACGGATTGTTCGACTTCTACACCGAGGTCCTGGGTTTCCGCTCCCGCGGCGCGTTTCGGGTGCCGCTGCCCAAGGAGTTCGGCCCGGTGCGCGTTCGCTTCCTGGGGATCAACGAACGCCACCACAGCCTCGCGATCGTCCCGGCCGCTCACCAGCGCGACCCACGCCTGGTGCACATCATGGTCGAGGTCGACACCCTCGACGCGGTGGGCCGGGCCCTGGACCGCGTCAACGCCGAGGGCTTCCAGCTGTCGTCGACGCTCGGCCGACACACCAACGACAAGATGATCTCGTTCTACGTCCGCGCCCCCGGCGACTGGGACATCGAGTTCGGCACCGACGGAATGCGGGTCAACGAAACCTCCTACACCGCAGAGGAAATCACCGCCGACAGCTATTGGGGGCATCAGTGGGTCGGTGAGATGCCCGCGGCGATGCGGCTGTGATCTCCCAAGCGCCCGACCTCGACGTGGCGCCGGTGCCGGCCGCGTCGGTCACGTCCTGGGACGACGAGGCGGACGTCGTCATCGCCGGCTACGGGGTCGCGGGGGCGGCCGCCGCGGTCGAGGCGGCGCGCTGCGGCGCCGAGGTGCTGGTTCTCGAACGCACCGGGTCCTGGGGCGGCGCGGCCGCGATGGCGGGCGGCTTCATCTACCTGGGCGGTGGCACCGCGTTGCAAAAGGCCTGCGGCTTCGACGATTCCGTCGACAACATGGCGGCGTTCCTCAACGTGGCGATGGGCCCCGGCGCCGACGAGGAGCGGATCGCCGATTACTGCGCCGGCAGCGTCGCCCACTTCGACTGGCTGGTGGGGTGCGGGGTGCGGTTCAAAGCGGAGTTCTTCGCCGAGCCCGGCTGGGAGCCGATGGGCGACGAAGGGCTGATGTACAGCGGCGGCGAGAACTCCCACCCGTTCAACACGATCGCGGATCCCGCCCCGCGCGGGCACGTGCCGCAGATGCAGAACAAGAAGCAGGGCGAGGCGAGCGCCGGGTACATGCTGATGAAACCGCTCGTCGAGTGCGCGGCCGCGGCCGGGGCGCGGGCGCTCTACGATGTGCGGGCGCAAAGCCTGATCGTGGAGTCCGACGGCCGGGTCGCGGGCATCCGCGCCCGCCGGTACGGCACCCGGATGTCGATTCGGGCCCGCAGCGGCGTGGTGCTCGCGACGGGCAGCTTCGCCTACAACGACTCGATGGTGGCGCGTTTCGCCCCGCGGATCGCCGGGCGTCCGGCCGCGTCGATCGAGCAGCACGACGGCCAGGCGATCCGGATGGCCCAGGCGCTGGGCGCCGATCTGGCCCACATGGACGCCACCGAGGTCGCCATCTTCATCGACCCCCAGCAGCTGGTGCGCGGCATCCTGGTCAACGGCCGCGGCCAGCGCTACGTCGCCGAGGACACCTACCCCGGCCGAATCGGGCAGCTCACGCTGTACCACCAGGACAACACCGCCTACCTGATCATCGACGGCGACGCCCAGGACGAGGCGATGGCGTCCCGGTCACCCAAGTTCATGCTGCGCCCGGCCACCTGGGTGGCCGACACCGTCGCCGACCTGGAACGGGACACCGGCCTGGCGCCCGGTTCACTGCAGGCGACCGTGGCCGCCTACAACCAGGGCGCCGCCCACGGCGAGGATCCGCTGCTGCACAAGAAGAAGCAGTGGCTGCGGCCGATCGGCTCCCCGCTCGGCGCCATCGACCTGCGGGAAAGTACGGGCGGCTTCACGCTGGGTGGGCTGGCCACGACGCTGGACGCCGAGGTGCTGCACGTCAGCGGCGAACCGATTCCGGGGCTTTTCGCCGCGGGACGCTCGACGGCCGGGCTGGCCGCCTGGGGATACGCCAGCGGGGTCTCGCTGGGCGATGGCAGTTTCTACGGTCGCCGCGCCGGCCGGTCCGCTGCCCGTTGTGCGCAGCGCGCGTAAGCGACGCCGAAAACTCGCCGCTGCCTTACTCTCGCCGCTTTGCTGCTATACAGCGGCCGAACCCTGTGCTAAACAGATATTCCTAACAGTAATATGTCGGCCAGATATACGGGTTCTGGAGGATACCGATGGCATCGACGGCCGAACCCGCCACCCCCACGGCCGTCATCGATCGCATCTCGCTGGTCCTCGACGCTTTCGACGGCCCGGGACGGCTGACCCTGGCCCAGATCGTCCGACGCACCGGCCTGCCCCGGTCGTCGGCGCACCGGCTGCTCGAGCGCCTGGTCCAACTGCGCTGGCTGCGGCGCAGCGGCCGCGACTACGAGCTCGGTATCCGGCTCGTGGAGCTGGGGTCGCTCGCCGTGCACCAGGACCGCCTGGTCCGCGCGGCGGGTCCGCTGCTGGGCGAACTGCACCGCGCGACCGGCCTCGTGGTCCACCTCGCGGTGCTCGACGGCCCCGACGTCGTCTACCTCGACAAGATCGGCGGCGACCAGCGCGTCCCCACGCGGGTGGGCGGCCGGCAACCCGCGCACTGCACCGCCGTCGGCAAGGCGATCCTGGCCTACCGCGAGCACGACGGGGAGGTCGACCTGCGGGTGCGCAAGACCCGGTACTCGGTCTCGAGCTGCGCCCAGCTGGCGGTCGAGCTGGCCAGGGTGCGCGCGCACGGCGTCGCGTTCGAGCGCGAAGAGTCGCTGCTCGGGTTCGGCTGCGTGGGCGCGCCGATCGGAAGCCTGAGCGCAGACGGCGGGGTGGTGGCCGCGGTGTCGGTGTGCGGACCGATGAGTCGCATGACGTTCGACCAACGGCTGGCCGCGCCGGTGCGCATGACGGCGATGGGCATCTGGCGCAACGCCGAGGGCGACTGCGTCGCGCCGACGCTGCAGCCGTTGCGGCCCCTGCGGCCCTTGCGTCCCTCCGTGCGGTACGCCTGACCGCACCTGAGCCACGCGCCAGCCGGACAGCGCGCTCGTAGCGGATGCGTATTTCGTCCGAGTGACGTCCTCGGGTCGAACTTGTTGCGACAGAGCAAGACTCGAGGCCGCCTCTTCCGCTGGCACTTTCTGCCATTGTGGCCGATAGTCATATCCATCATGGGCGAGGTCTTTGAATTCCATCGCGAGATCATCGTCAGCGGCGACGATCCGCTGTCGAAGACCATCGCCGAGGAACTGCGGGGCGCCGGTGCGCGGATCATCAAGATCAACACGGCCGCCGACCTCCTCGGCGCCGGCGTCCACCGTGCCCGCGCGGTCGTCTGCGCGGGGCCCAACGACGCGGTGAACCTTGAAATTGCCTTGTTGGCAAGGGAATACAGTCCAACTGTGCGGGTGGTGGCGCGCCTGGCCAACGACGTGCTGCGCGAAGCGGTCACCGGCGTCAACGGTCCCGGCGCCATTCTGGACGTCGCCGAGCTCGCCACCCCGTCCCTCGTCGAGGCGGTGCTGTCGCGCAACGCCCACCAGTTCGAGACGGCCGGCATCGAATTCGTCGTCTGGGGAGCCGAGGCACCGCACCACGGAACGTTGCGCGAGATCTACGCCGACCTCGCGCCCGTGGCCGTGGTCCACGGCAAGAACTCCCCCGTCCCCGGCGAAGTGGTGCCCTGCCCCGGCCGCGACCAGCGGGTGTACGCAGGCGACTGGACCTCGGTGATCGGCGTCAAGGACGAGATGGAGGCGCGCGGGATCACGGTGCCTCCCCGCACCGCGACGCGCTCCCGTCACTCTCGGGTGCGGCGGGTGATCGCGGCCGTGCGCGCCATGCGCGACGACATCAACCCGATGCTGTATCCCTCGCTGGCGTTCGCTCTTTGTCTCACGCTGGGCGCGACGGCCGTCGTTCACTTCAACTACCGCAACCCGCGGATGTCCTGGATCGACGCGCTGTACTTCGCCTCCGAGACGATCACCACCGTCGGTTACGGCGATTTCAGCTTCGCCCAGCAATCCACCTCGCTGCGCCTCTTCGCCGTCGGGCTGATGTTCGGCGGCGCGACGGTCACCGCGATCCTCGTCGCGTTCCTGGCCGACCTGCTGCTGTCCCGCCGATTCGTCCAGACGGCCGGGCGCAGACGCGCGCGCCAGATGCGCGACCACATCGTCGTCGTCGGCCTGGGCTCGGTCGGCATTCGGGTGGTGAGCGAGTTGGTCTCCGCCGGATACGACGTCGTCGTCATCGAGCACGACGAGAACAGCCGCTTCCTGCCGGCCGTCACCGAACTGGACGTGCCGGTGATCTTCGGCGACTCGACGATGCGCCAGACGCTGGAATCGGCGCGCGTGGACCGCGCCCGCGGGGTGGCCGTGGTGACCCAGGACGACATGGAGAACATCGAGACCGGGATCGTGCTGCTCGAGATCCTTGGCTCCGACACGAAAAAGCCGATCGTCATGCGCGTGCAGGGCCGCGCGTTGAGCACCGCGGTGAGCCAGCGGTTCGGCTTCGAGAACGTGCGGTCGATCGTCGACCTCGCGGCCCCCTGGTTCATCGGCGCCGCGATGGGTTTGCAGGTGCTCGGAACGTTCTGGGTCGGGCAGCGGTCGTTCATGGTGGGCGGGATGCTCGTGGCGGCGGGCAGTGAACTCGACGGGTTGCGGATGATGGACATGTCCACCCAGACCCGCGTCATCGCGATCACCCGGCCGGAGGGACCGGTGCGCCTGCGCCCGCGGCGCGACGCCCGACTCCAGGCCGGCGACACCGTCTACCTGATCGGCCCTTACCGCGAGTTGATCGCGACGCTGCGCAAGGGTCAGCCCCCGCCGCCGACGGCGATCAACGGCGAGCGCGCGGAATCGCTGGCGGCGGCGCGATCGGCGAACCGGACGAAGCCCCGCTTGCCACGGTGGGCGCAGGAGACCGAGATCTGAGACGGGCAGCTAAACGTCGTAGTACAGGGCGAACTCGTAGGGCGTCACACGCAGGTTGAAGGGTGCGATCTCGTAATCGCGCTTGTAGTCGATCCACGCCGCGATCAGGTCAGGCGTGAAAACGCCGCCCTCCGTGAGGTATTCGTGGTCCTGCTCGAGGCGGTCGATCACCGCGGACAACTGGGTGGGGGCCTGCACGATCTCGGCGGCCTCCTCCGGCGGCAGCTCGTAGAGGTCCTTGTCGACCGGCGGCGGCGGCTCGATCTTGTTCTTGATGCCGTCGAGGCCGGCCATCAGCATCGCCGAGAACGCCAGGTACGGGTTGCCCGACGAATCGGGGCAGCGGAACTCCAGCCGCTTGGCCTTCGGGTTCGAGCCGGTGATCGGAATCCGCACGCACGCCGAGCGGTTGCGCTGGCTGTAGACCAGGTTGATCGGAGCCTCATAGCCGGGCACCAGGCGCTTGTAGGAGTTGACCGTCGGATTGGTGAACGCCAGCAACGAGGGCGCGTGGTAAAGCAGTCCGCCGATGTAGTGCCGCGCGGTGTCCGACAGGCCGGCGTAGCCGGTCGCGTCGTACATCAGCGGGACGCCTTCCTTCCACAGCGACTGGTGGCAGTGCATGCCGGAGCCGTTGTCACCGAACAGCGGCTTGGGCATGAACGTCACGGTCTTGCCGGACTGCCAGGCGGTCTGCTTGACGATGTACTTGTACATCTGCAGGTCGTCGGCCGCATGCAGCAGCGTGTTGAACTTGTAGTTGATCTCGGTCTGGCCGCCGCTGCCCACCTCGTGGTGCCCCTTCTCCAGACTGAAGCCGGCATTGGTCAGGTTGGTCAGGATCCGGTCGCGCAGGTCGACGTAGTGGTCGGTCGGTGCCACCGGGAAGTACCCGCCCTTCGGTCGGACCTTGTACCCCCGATTGGGTGTGCCGTCGGATTCCGTCTCCTCTCCGGTGTTCCACCACCCGGACGTCGCGTCCACCTTGTAGAACGAGCCGTTGATGCTCGAGTCGAACTTCACCGAGTCGAAGATGTAGAACTCGGCCTCCGGCCCGAAGTAGGCGGTGTCCGCTATCCCCGAACTGACCAGGTAGTTCTCTGCCTTGCGGGCGACGTTGCGCGGGTCGCGCGAATACAGCTCGAGCGTGACCGGGTCGTGCACGAAGAAGTTCACGTTCAAGGTCCGCGCCTCGCGGAACGGGTCGAGGGTCGCGGTCTCGGGGTCGGGAAGCAGCAGCATGTCGGACTCGTGGATCGACTGGAAGCCGCGAATCGACGAGCCGTCGAACGCCAGGCCGTCCTCGAACACGTTCTCGTCGAACACGTAGACCGGAATCGTGAAGTGCTGCATGGTGCCCGGCAGGTCACAGAAGCGGACGTCGACGTACTCGATGTCGTGGTCCTTGACGAGTCTGAAGATGTCGTCGGAGGTGTTGTCGGACACGGAAGGCTCCTCTGCTGCGTTGGCGACTGCCGGATCCGGCGTTGCTGCTCATTGCAGTATTCAAGCTGCGGGGCCAAGGCGCTCGTTGAGCGCGAACCCCGGGCGGGCATGGGTAACCCGAAATCGCCCGGGGCCGGGGGGTTCGCGAACCATCGCGCGGCCGCGCAGGTGCGGGCTCAATCAGTCGACGATCGACAGCTCGCCGCGCCGCGCGGCCTCGGAGATCGACGCACTGAGGGCCGAACAGCCCAGGAACACGCCCCGGCCGTGACCCGAGATCTTATGCGCCTCAGCACGTTCGGCGCACCGGGCCATTCCGTCGGCGTCCCACTGCACGCTGGTCTGGCTCCAGCTGCTTTTGCGGGCCAGCACCCGCGCGCCGCAGGCGCGACACGCTACGGGACGCATCGGCATGTCGTCGAGGCGGTTGTCGGCACGCGCGGACGGGCGGAGGGTCGTCACACCGAGCCCGCCGGGCTCGAGGCCCCCGCCCGGGCCGCGATGTTCGCCTCGACCTCCTTCATCCACGCCTCGTACGGGCGGGTCGTGTCGAGCTCGAACTCGAAGCGGTCGACCATGTCTGGCTGCACGTCGGCGACGTCGACGTAGAACTGCTGATACCAGCGGCGCAGCTGATAGACCGGTCCGTCCTCCTCGACCAGCAACGGATTGTCGATGCGCGCCTTGTGCCGCCAGATCTCGACATCCTGCTCGAATCCCAGCTTGACGTAGTCACCGAGCTTGATCGCGGTCTGCATGGCAGCCTCGCCGGACAGCTCGTCGGACTTCTGCACCATGATGCCGTATTGCAGCACAAAGGAATTCGAGTCGACGGGATAGTGGCAGTTGATCAGGACGGTCTTGGCGTCGCCGTGCGTGTAGTGGTAGGTCAGGTCGTCGATCATGAAAGACGGCCCGTAATAGGACGCCACCGACGTGTTGCCCAGCATCTGCGCGCCCTCGGTTCCGCCCATGTCGGGACGGCCCTCGCCGTTCATGTACTGCGTCGCAACGTGTCCCTCGAAGATGTTCTTGAAGTACGTCGGCAGCGCGCCGTGGATGTAGTAGAAGTGCGCCATGTCCACCACGTTGTCGATGATCTCGCGGCAGTTGCTTCCCACGACGGTGGTGTACCAGTGCCAGTCGGTCCACTCGTCGCTCGTGGCGCCTTCGATGCGGGGAATGGTGACCTCCGGCGGCGGTGGGTTGCGCTCGGGATCGTGCCAGACGAACAACATGCCGTCCTGTTGCAGCGCCGTCCAGGCGCGGGTCCGCGCCAGCCGGGGCGCGCGCTTGCTGTAGGGCACCTGCCTGCAACGTCCGTCGCCGCCCCAGCGCCAGTCGTGGAACGGGCATGCGATCTCGTTGCCCTTGACCTCCCCCTGGGAGAGGTCGCCGCCCATGTGGCGGCAGTAGCCGTCGAGCACGTTGATATCGCCGTCCGCGCCGCGGAAGATCACCAGCTTCTGACCGAATGCGTTGATCGCGTGCGGCCTGCCGTCCCCGAAATCTCTGACCAGGCCCAGGCAATGCCAGCCCCGGGCGAACCGGGTGGGCGCGGCCTGCGCTTCGATCAGCCGGATCTCGTCGGCTTCGGACTGCGGCGTCATAGCCACGATTTAACTCCTGCGCGCCGCCGAACGGGAGCGGCGTGTTCCACTCATCAGGACGGCGCTTCCCGCCGACGGCGCGCCGACATACCGTTCTCGGCGTGACGCAGCGCAGCGCGACGATCCCTGCCGGGCTGCCGGTGGCCGACACCGGCGTCGACCTTCTGGTGGTGGGCTCGGGCACCGGCATGGCCGCGGCTCTGGCCGGCCGCGAACTCGGACTGTCGGTGCTGATCGTGGAGAAGTCCTCGCACGTGGGCGGCTCGACCGCCCGGTCCGGCGGCGCGTTGTGGTTGCCCGCCTCGCCTGTGTTGCGCGACGCCGGGGCGAACGACTCCGCCCGGCGCGCCGCCACCTACCTCGAGTCGGTGGTCGCGGGGTCCGCGCCCCCACATCGGTCGACCGGATTCCTCAACCAGCTGACCGCCACCGTCGACATGCTGCGCCGCACGACTCCCCTGCGATTGTTCTGGGCCCGCGGCTATTGCGACTACCACCCCGAGGAGCCGGGCGGCAGTGCGGCGGGGCGCACCTGTGAATGCCGCCCGTTCGACACGTCGGTCCTCGGCGAGTACCGCACCCGGCTGCGGCCCGGCGTGATGGAGTCGAAAATCCCGATACCGACGACGGGCGCCGACTACCGCTGGATGAACCTGGTTGCCCGGGTGCCGCGCAAGGGCGTCGCGACGTTCGGCAAGCGGCTGGCGCAGGGCGTGGGCGGGCGGCTGCTGGGCCGCCGCTACGCGGCGGGCGGGCAGGGCCTGACGGCCGGGCTGTTCGCGGGGGTGCTGCGCGCTTCCATCCCGGTATGGACCGACACGACGCTGACGCGCCTCGCCTTCGACGGTGAGCGCGTGACCGGCGCGGTCGTGCACCACGGCGGCCGCCAGGTCAGGGTCACCGCGCGCCGCGGGGTGGTGCTGGCCACCGGCGGCTTCGACCACAGCATGGAGATGCGGTGGAGATTCCAATCCGCCTCGCTGGCTCCCCACGCGAGCCTGGGCGCGGAATCCAATACCGGCGAAGGGATTCGGGCGGGTCAGGAACTGGGCGCCGGCGTCGAGCTGATGGACCAGGCGTGGTGGTTTCCCGCCGTCGCGCCGCTGCCCGGCGAGGCGCCGGCGGTGATGCTGGCGGAACGCTCGCTGCCGGGCTCGCTGATAGTCGACCAGAACGGGCGCCGGTTCGCCAACGAATCATCCGACTACATGTCCTTCGGTCAGCGCCTACTCGAGCTCGAACGTTCGGGCAGCCCTGTCGACGCGATGTGGATCGTGTTCGACCAGCAGTATCGCAACAGCTATGTCTTTGGTGCCGTGCTGTTTCCGCGGATGCGGATCCCGCGGACGTGGTACCACGCCGGCATCGCGGCGCGCGCCGACAGCCTCGGCGAGCTTGCCGCCAAGATCGCCGTCCCCGTGCGGGATTTCATTACGACCATGACGCGCTTCAACGAAAACGCGGCCGCCGGAGCCGATCCCGAATTCGGTCGCGGCGCCAGCGCCTACGACCGCTATTACGGCGACCCCACCGTCACACCCAACCCGAACCTGCGCCCGCTGACCCGCGGCCCGTTCTACGCCGTGCGAATGGTGCTCAGCGACCTGGGAACGTGCGGGGGCCTGAGGGCCGACGCCCGGGCACGGGTGCTGCGCGAGGACGGCGGCGTGATCGCCGGGCTGTACGCGATCGGCAACGCCGCCGCGAACGCGTTCGGCACGACGTACCCGGGCGCGGGGGCCACGATCGCGCAGGGACTGGTTTACGGCTACGCCGCGGCCGTCGACGCCGCGGGCCGCGACCCGGCCTAATCCGCGCGCTTGGCCTCGACCTGCCTTTCCACCTCGCGCCAGTAGCCCGGCGTGGTGCGCGGATTGCCGTAACCGCCCTTCGGCGCCGTCTGCAGGACGGCGTCGGCCTCGTCGATCTCCTTGATCATCTCCTGCGCGAACTCACGCTCGGCGGCGTAGTACTTGGCCGCCCAGCGCAACGCGAGCACCGAGTACGCCCACGCCGGCTCGGCCTCGGCACCCTCGGCGTCCTCGACCGCCTTGCGGTGGCGCGATTCGGCGTATGCCACGTGCTCGTGCAGCAGCTCCTTGAGCCGGGCCGGATTGCTCAGATGACCGAACGTGACCCGAAGCAGCACGCTGTGTTTGAGCACCGGCGCGTCCACCGGCGCGTGGTTGGTCCACTCGGTGACCGCCTCCATCCCGGCCGCGGTGATCTTGTAGAGCCGGCGGCTGCGGGTGCCCTCGTCACGCTCGACGCGCGACGTGACCAGACCCAGCACCTCGAGCTTCTTCAGCTCGGTGTAGATCTGGCTGTAGGACGGGCTCCAGTAGTACAGGTCGACGCTCCAGTCGATCCACTTCTTGAGGTCGTAGCCGGAGACCTCCTCCTCGTAGGACATCATGCCCAGCAGCGCCCAGCTGGTGGCGGCAAGAGTCGCCTTTGTCAGCTTTTCGCTGGTCGAGTCCACGTCGCCAGGTTAACAAGGCGGGCCGGGGCCGCGCCCGCAACCGACCGCTGGCCGGGACGCTTGGCTTTTGCCGTGCCGCAACCGAAGATGTAGCCGTCTCACGTCCGCTCACGAAAAGGGACCACCATGAGCATCCACACCCCGGCACGGCGCGGGTTCGCGGCCACGGTCGTCGTCGTCGGGTGGTGGGCGGGAACGCCTTCGGCCGTCGCGGACAACCCGGTCTGCTCGGCGGACGCATGCTCCTTCCACTCCCCGTCGCACGAGATCAGCTGCGAGATCGACTACCGACGCGGGTCCGGCATGCCGGACACCACGTACTGCCAGGTCATCCAACAACCACCCGGGGGAGAGTCCGTGCGCATGGATACCAGCGGGGCCTACACGGTATGCACGGGCGAAAGCTGTTTGGGCAACCCGGGATTGGCCCAGGCCACCCTCTCCTACGGCCAGAGCGCCGGTCTCGGCCCGTTCTCGTGCCGCTCCGAGGTCGCCGGGGTCACCTGCACGGTCGATTCGGGACGGGGCTTCACCGTCTCTGATTCGGGGATCGCCCCCGCCGGCTGATTCCGCGGCTCACGAAGGCGGAAAGTTCACATCCTTGGTGACCGATTGCCATTCGTCGATCGACGCGGTCGTCGCGGCGATCTTGTCGCGCATGGCCTTGAGGACGTCGCGGCCCAGCAGCAGGCGCAGCGGCGGGTCGTCGAGCTTGGTGACCATCAGCACCGCCTCGGCCACCTTGCGCGGGTCGCCCGGCAGGTGGTCGGCGAACTGTTTGATGAGATCCTTGCGCGCTGCCACGTCGGAGTAGTCGGCGATCGGGTGGCCCGACTCCTTCATCGATCGCGTCGCCCAATCGGTGCGGAAGGCGCCGGGTTCGATGGCGGTGACCTTGATGCCCAGCGGCCGCACCTCGGTGGCCAGCGCCTCGGTCACCGCCTCGAGCGCGAACTTCGTCGACGAGTAGTAGGCGTTGGGAGGGTTGGCGACCAGGCCCGTCATCGACGACATGTTGACGATATGCCCGCAGCCGCGCGCCCGCATCGCCGGCAGCACCGCCTTGATCATGTCGACGGCGCCGAAGAAGTTGACGTCGAACAACTTTCGGACCTCCGCGTCCTCGCCCTCCTCCACCGCCGACAGGTAGCCGTGGCCGGCGTTGTTGACCAGCACGTCGACCCCGCCGAACGCGCGCTCGGCCGCGGTCACCGCCGCCGCGATCTGCCCGGCGTCGGTCACGTCGAGGGCGACGGCCAGCGCCCGATCCCCGAATTCGTCGACGAGGTCGGCCACCGTGTCGGCCCGGCGCGCGGTCACCACCACTTGGTGGCCGTCCTGCAGCGCGGCGCGGGCGATCTCCCGACCAAAACCGGTGGAGCACCCGGTGATCAGCCAGCGCGCCATCTCAGGCGGTCCCTTCCGGCAGGCGGCGCAGATACGCCCTTCTTCGCTCCGCGAGCTGGGCCGCCCGCTGCTCGGGACTCACCCGCGGCAGGTGCGGCACCTCGGCGTCGAGCCGGTCGAGCTTGACGACACGGCCGCGGGCGCCGAGATCTTCGCGGGGGCCGGCGTCGCCGAACTCCGCCATGCGCAGTGTCAGGATGCCTTCGCGCAGGCCATCGGAGTCGATCCAGTTGGCCACGCCGGGGTCGACCGGGGAGATCACGTAGGTCCAGCTGCCGTCCCCGTTCGGCACGGACTGCGCCTTGTTGAGGCTGCCGGTCCGGTCGACGATGTCCAGCGTGGTGCCCCAGATGTTGCTCAGCGGCACGGTGAAGTATTCGGCGCCGCCGTCGCCGAGGTCGACCACGAATGCCTCGTCCTCCGCGAGGTCGAAGCGGCCCATGACGTAGACCTGGTTGCGCATCGCGCCGACCTTGTCGGCCGACCACGCCAGGTTGAAGTGGTTGGGCGGCATCTTGTACACGCCGTGGCTGAGCTTGCCGGTGAAGTCGGCGAAGTACGCCATCATGGCCGCGGTCGCCTCGGCCTGCTCGTCGAGGGTGCGCGCCGGCACGGTCGGGGGGCCGCCAAGTCGTCGCACCTCGAGGTGGTTCGGATCGTCGCGGCCCCAGTCCAGCAGCACATCCCGGATGTAGAACTCGTGTGCCGCGGGCGAGGTTTGCACGTGATTGGGCCGCCCGCCGGCGGGGTCGGCGTCGACGGTGATGGTGAAGCCGCCGTCGGGATCCACCTGCATGGTCCGGCCGTTCAGCACCTGAACGGTGCCCATGTGGGCGTCCCACAGGGTGAAGTAGTTTTCGGTCATGCGGTGTTCGCCGACCCGGCCGTGGATCTCGTAGCGTTCGGCACCGGAGATCGGGATCACCCGGTACACGCTGTCGGGATTGTCGATGCCCCAGCGTGATCCGGGAATCCGGCGGCCGTCCACGGGATGGGCGAGCCGGGTGATGCAACTGACCTTCGGCCGTAGCTTGTCCTGGTTGGACGACCACACCGCCGCCGAGAACATCACCTCGGCGAAAGCGTCCTCGAACCGCTCCCGCATCGCGTCCGATGCCTTCGCGCGGCCCAGCCACATCTGCGCCACGCGGCGGTAGGCCGCCTTGACATCCGGGTGCTCGATCAGTTCGAGCGCGGCCAACTCCTGTTCGTGCTGGGACGATGTCGCGACGGCGTCGTCGGGCATGAACCGCTCCTCACTTTTCAGATGTATTGCCGGAAATGCTTGTTGTACAAGGCGAAACGCTCGTCGACCTGCTCAGGACGCAGGCCGTAGTGCTCGAGGCCGTAGGGCGGGCGGGCCGTCTCGCGGGGACGCTCGGCCAGCCAGCGTCGCATCGCGGTCTCGGCGTCGGCCGTCAGCGGCAGCCCGATCGCGTCATAGACGCGGGCCACCTGCCCGATCGGATCGGCCACCGCGTCGTCGAACCCGATGTCGGTGACCCGGTCGCCGTCGTCGTCCCAGCCTTCGCGCACCGCCATGGCCCGATCGTTGGTCCAGCCCATCCGCTGCAGCCACTGCTCCCCCACCCGGCTCCGGTCGACGTGGTCGGCGTGCATCGCGTGCAGGGTCGCGTTCAGGCTGGCGCCCGACGCGATCGTGGTCCGCGGGTCGCGGTGCATGTGCACGATGTGCAGGTCGCGAAACTGCGCCCGCAGCAGATCCAGATAGCCCAGATGCGCCGGCGACTTGAGCACCCAGCGCTCAGCGGTCATACCTCGGCGCTTCTTCTGCCACTGCACGAACCGCAGCATGCGGTCCAGGTAGGCGTAGGCGGGCGCGAAATCCTGCTCGTCGAGCCAAGAGCGGTAGCGGGGCAGGTGCGCGCCGGACTCGGGCACGTGCGAGAGGAAGGCGTCGGCCAGAAAGACGATCTCCTCCTCGGCCTCCCGCGCGTACATCGGGTGGATGGTGAACAGCTCCGGCGCCAGTTGCCGCGATTTCGCCTCTCGCGCCTCGCTGACGGCGATGCGGGGATCGACGCCGGTGAATCGGTGGTCGAGCCGCGGCGCAACCTCGACGACCTCCCACCCGTAGGCGCAGAAGAATCTCGGGTCCGCGGCCAGCAGCCGCTGCAGCAGCGTGGTCCCGCTGCGCATCATCCCGACCACGACGACGGGCGCGACGATCCGCTCGTCGAGGATCTCCGGGTGGCGACGCGTCCATTCCTGGGCGCGCAGCCGCATCCGCAGGCTGTGCACGATGCCCGACCGCAGGATGTGCTGCCCGATCGCGTTGAGTTCGGCGCCCGCGTACTCGTCGAGCAGCACACCGAGCGGGCGTTCGAACTCCCCCGGTCCCCAGTCGGTCAGCGACTCCTTGCGCTGCGCGTCGGCAAGCACCGCCGCGAGGTCGAACGGGGCCGGGTTGTCCACGCGTCTTCAGAACTTCAGGTGCCGGCTGACGTCACCGACCTGGTCGACGAACATCGTGCGGCTGTCGAACCACCAGACGCCGTCCAGCCGGTGGAACGTGTCCTTGTAGTGGCCGGTCACGATCACCTGCAACGGCAGTTCGGGGGTGGCCTGCGTGACGCAGTAATACGACGTGCTGCTCGCGGTGCCCTGCGCCTCGTCGATGTGCAACTGGACGTTGCTCGTGTTGTGCTTGGTCTTCGGCGTGCCGTCTTCGTAGATGCGCGTGGCCATCTCGTACATCTGGCGGACCCGCGCCGGCCCGGCGAACACCGTTTCCGGCGGGCCGTCCTCGACTCCGCAGATCCGGCCGTGGGCGAAGAGCCCGGCCACCGCGTCCAGTTTGCCGGCGTCCAGAAGTTCGGCGTAGGTGTAGATCAGGTTGGTGATCTCGACGGCGCTCTCACTCATGGCGAATCACCGTGATTCACTCCGTTCCTCTGGGACTCTTTGCCGAAGGCGGCGCTGGTGGATCGCAGACAATGATCGCAGAACCGACCGCGCATGCAATCACTTCTTACTAACGGCATTAGTCTGACCGCCGTGACACTACCGTGGACGCCGGACCGGCTCGGCGACTTGACCGGCAAACGAATCGTCGTGACGGGGGCAACGAACGGCGTCGGGCTGGGCACCGCCCGCGCCCTCGCCATCGCGGGCGCCCACGTGATCCTGGCCGTGCGCAACACCGAACTCGGCGCGCGGCGCGCCGCCGAAATCGGCGGCTCGACGTCGGTGGTCAGACTGGATCTGGCCGACCTGTCGTCGGTGCGCGCCTTCCCCGGCCTCATCGACGGGCACGTCGACATCCTGATCAACAACGCCGGTGCGCTCACCGACCGCCGCACCGACACGGTCGACGGCTTCGAGACGACGCTGGGCACCAACCTGCTGGGGCCGTTCGCCCTGACCAACCTGCTGCTGGGCCGGGTCCGATCGCAGATCATCAACGTGGGCTCCGACGCGCACCGAACGGCCACGCTGCGGCTCGACGACCTGCACCTGCGCCGCGGCAGGTGGACGAGGCTGGGCGCCTACGCGCAATCGAAGCTCGCGGTCATGCTGTGGGGGCTCGAACTGGACCGCAGGCTGCGCGCCGCCGGCTCGCCGGTGACCGCCCGGCTCACCCACCCGGGCTGGGTGGCCTCGAACCTGTCGCACCTGTCCGACTCGCCCCTGATGTCGCTGGCGCACCGAACGGTCAAAAGCGTGGCCGACCGGCTGGGCAACGACATCGACCAGGGCGCGGCGCCGACGCTCTACTGCATCAGCGAACCGATCCCGCCGGGCAGCTACGTCGGGGTCAGCGGCCGCTTCGGCCTCCGCGGCGGCCCGGTGCTGATCGGGCGCTCGGCGCTCGCCTGCGACTACGACACCGCCGCCCGGCTGGTGGCCTTCGCCGAAAACGAGACCGGCACAAAGTTGGAGGTGTAGCCATGGGGGAACTGGACGACTCCGTCGCCGTCATCACAGGCGCCGCGCGCGGCCAGGGCCGCAGCCACGCCGTCGCGCTCGCCGAGCGGGGCGCCGACATCATCGCAGTGGACTGCTGCGCCGACATCGACGCGATTCCCTATCCCCTGGCGACCAAGGACGACCTCGACGAGACGGCGCGTCTGGTCCGGGCCGCGGGGCGCAGGGTGGTGCCCGTCGTCGCCGACGTCCGAGACCTGGCGCGGCTGGAAAGCGCGGTCCAGACCGGGATCGACGAACTCGGCGACGTCGACATCGTCATCGCGAACGCCGGCGTGGTGGCGATCGGCGACCCGCAGACGCACGCGGTACCGGTGTTCGACGCGATCGTCGACACCAACCTCAAGGGGGTGTGGAACACGCTCGTCGCGGCGGTGCCCTCGGTCATCCGCAAGGGGCGGGGCGGCTCGGTGGTGCTGGTCAGTTCGTCGCAGGGGCTGACCGGCCGGGGCGGTGACGGCAGCGCCGCGATGTTCGCCTACGCCGCGTCCAAGCACGGGGTCGTCGGCCTGATGCGGTCGGCGGCGAACGCGTACGCGCCGCACCGGATCCGCGTCAACTCGGTGCATCCCAGCGGCGTCGCGACCCCGATGATCCTCAACGACTTCGTGGTGAACGGGATGCTGCAGAACCCGAATCCCGCCATCTCGCAGACCCTGCTGCCCGACGTGCCGCTGGTGCAGCCGCAGGATGTGACGGAGGCGGTGCTGTGGCTGGTCGGCCCGGGGTCGCGCTACGTCACGGGCGTGACGATCCCCGTCGACGCCGGCCACGTGGTCATGTAGCGGAATTCGCCCGGCGGTCGAACCGTTGCGGCTCACTTGATCTGCAGGCCGTGCCGGCGTACCCACCACACCGCCGCGACCGTACCGGCCACCCAGACCCCGGTCGCTGTGGCGAGGTGCACGAAGCTCTTCGTGTCGCGCCCGAAGATCGGCCAGATCAGGGCCGGTAACTGCTGCCACAGCACCCGATGCTCCACCCCGGCCACCGGGTCGGCGACGTAGTACAACGCGTACGGCAGCGTCAGCGCCAGCAGCCAGCCGGCGGTGCGCTGCCGATCGTGCCGCTGCCGCCAGCGCCGCAGCAGCGGCTCGACGCCCACGGGGTGCAGCACCGAGATGAGGTTGCCCACGCCCAGCCACGACACGATGGGCACGGCCACGGTCGGGATGGTCACCGCGAGCCGGCCCGGCGTCTGCAACCACAGCGTCAACACCATCGCCGTCGCCAGGGTGGGCACCCCGACGATCGTGAGCAGGGCCAGGTTCTTGATCAACAGGATTCGCCAGAACGGCACCCCGTTGGCCAGGGCCTGGCGCACGCGGTAGTGATCGAGGCCCAGCAGGTTGGTGGTGGTGACGTCGGCGAGGACCCAGGACGAGAAGTAGATGCCCACCAGCACCGCCCAGTCGTGGTGGCGACCGGTGGTCAGCGGTTGCACCACCAGCCATCCGACCGCGAACACCGCGTTGGTCACCACGCCCATCAACCACGTGCGCGGCGGGGTGAAGGCCCAGCGAATCTCGGCCCACACGGCGGGTAACACGCTTCGTTCGAAACTCTTCGCGGCGCGCCGCGCGGCGTCGGGGCGCGGCGCCGAAGCGCGGGCCGCGGCGAGCAGGGCGGCCCGCATGCGTGCGGCGGTCGGTGTCTGAACCTGCGACATGTCCCCCACCAGAGTGGCTTGTGCGTGCGACCATACCGAAGCCGGACGGCCCCGTCGTGCGTTCGCCGGCTCGTGCCGCAGCGGCAGCCCGGGCACCCTGGTAGAACGTGTTACAGTTTGCCGACCCTGCCCACGGTCCGGGGTGCCCCGGCGTCGCGTCGAGGAGGCTTCGCATGAGTTGCGTCGTCGCCCAGTGCGTTTGCCCCGGAGGGGCACACTCGTGCCGATGACGAAGTCGCGGTCGCTGGGTCTGGTCGCCTTCGCTTACCTGTTGGCCATCGCAGCGGCTGCCGCCTGGCTGGCCTGGGGCCCGGCCACGGGCAGGCTGTGGCTGGACACGCTGGCGGCCGACGTCGTGGCCACGCTGGTGGTGTTCGCCTTCAGCCGGTGGTATCGCAACTCGAGCTTCTACGACGCCTACTGGAGCGTCGTCCCGCCGCTGCTGACCTGGTACTGGTGGAGCCGGGCGGGAACGCCGCAGCTGCGCTGCTGGCTCGTCGCGGCACTGGTGCTGCTGTGGTCGGTGCGCCTGACAGCGAACTGGGTCTACGGCTTTCCCGGCCTGCACCACGAGGATTGGCGCTACCCGCTGTTCCGTGACCGGGCCGGACGCTGGGAGCTGGCCGTCGACTTGTTCGCGATCCACCTCATCCCCACCGTGCAGGTCTTCGCGGGCATGCTCCCGGTTTATGTCTGCGTGACGCGGCCCGGCGTCGGTGTCGGATGGCTCACCGCGGTCGCGTTCGTGGTCGGTCTGGCCGCCGTGGCCTTCGAGTCGGTGGCCGATGTGCAGCTGCACCGATTCGTCCGGGACCGGCGGCCCGGGGAGGTGATGGACCGCGGTCTGTGGCGATGGTCGCGGCATCCGAACTACTTCGGCGAGTTCGGATTCTGGTTCGCCCTGGCATTGTTCGGGGTGGCCGCCGCACCGGCTGACGCCTGGTGGCTGTTCGCCGGTGCGGCGGCCATGCTGGCGATGTTCGTGGGCGCGAGCATCCCGATGATGGAGAGGCGCAGCCTGGAACGTCGGCCCGACTATCAGCGCGTCATCGACGGTGTCTCGCGTTTCGTGCCGATGCCGCCGCGCCGGGCGGCGGCATGAGCCGCAACCGCGTCGTGGTCGCCGGGCTCGGCGACGCGGGCATCCTCGCCGCGATCCGCCTGTCCCGGTACGCCGACGTCGTGGGAATCTCAACGAAACCCGCGCTGGTGAGCGGCCAGGAACTCGGTGTACGGCTCGCCCGGCCCGACGACTGGGCCCGCGACTACTGGATCCCGTTCGACAGGTTCCGCCGCCTGGACGGGGTGCGCACCGTGCAGGCCGCGCTGACCGGGGTGGACTTGGGCGGCCGAACCGTCTTCGGCAGGCGCCAGGACGGCTCCACCGTCACCGAGCCCTACGACGCGCTGGTGATCTCCACCGGCGTCACCAACGGGTTCTGGCGCCGGCCGACGCTGCAGACGGCCGCCGAGATCGGTTCGGGTCTGCGAGCCGACCACGAGCGGCTGGCCGGCGCCCGCTCGGTGATCGTCGTGGGCGGTGGCGCGGCGGCGGTGAGCAGCGCCCTCAACCTGGCGACCAGGTGGCCGGGCAAGAGGATTGACCTCTACTTCCCCGGCCAGCGCGCACTCACCGGCTACCACCCGCGGGTGTGGAGGCGGATCGGAGAGCGGCTCACCGCGCTGGGCGTCGGCGTGCACCCGGGCCACCGGGCCGTGGTGCCCGACGACGCGGCGGTTGACGACCTCACCAGCGGGCCGGTCCGCTGGACCACCGGACAGCCGGTGGCGAGCGCCGACGCCGTCCTCTGGACGATCGGGCGGGTGCGGCCGAACACCGACTGGCTACCGGGCGAACTGCTCGACGAGCGCGGATTCGTGCGCGTGACACCGGAACTGCGGGTTCCCGGGCACGAGGGCGTGTTCGCGGTCGGCGACGTCGCGGCGACCGACCCGCTGCGCAGCTCGGCGCGCAATCGCGGCGATGCGCTGGTGGCGCACAACGTCCGCGCTTCGTTCGCCGGCCGGCCGCTGCGGACCTACCGGCCACCGACGCGCCGGTGGGGCTCTCTGGTGGGCATACAGCCCAACGGGCTGGAGGTGTTTGCACCGACCGGGCATTCGTTCCGGTTCCCGTCATGGTCGGTGCAACGCGTGGTCATGCCGTGGATCGTGCGGTGGGGCATGTATCGCGGGGTGCGGGAGAACAGGCCGCTTGGATAATGGGCGGATGCACTTCAGGATCTTCGCCGACCCGAGCAATGGCGCCAGCTACGACGACTTGAGCCAATCGGCCAGGCTGGCTGAGGAATTCGGTTACGGCGGCTACTTCCTGTCCGATCACTACCTTCCGTTCGCCGGTGATGGCGGCCCGGGGCCCACCGACGTGTGGACCACGTTGGCCGGGCTCGCGCGCGACACGTCCCGCATCCGGCTCGGGTCGTTGGTGACGTCGGTGACGTTCCGGCACCCCGGACCACTCGCGATCATCGTGGCGCAGGTGGACGCGATGAGCAGGGGGCGCATCGACTTCGGGCTCGGAGCCGGGTATTTCGAGCCGGAGCATGCCGCCTACGGGATCCCCTTCCCGCCCGTGGCGGAGCGGTTCGACCGGCTGGGCGAAGCGCTCGAGCTCATCACCGGCCTGTGGAAAACCCCCGCCGGGCAGCGGTATTCGTTCGACGGCAAGTGCTATCGGCTGGTGGACTCACCCGCGCTGCCCAAGCCCCACCAGCAGCCCGGGCCGCCGATCATTCTGGGCGGCACCGGTAAGAGGCGCACACCGGCGCTGGCCGCCCGGTTCGCCGACGAGTTCAACCTGCAGACCAGCCGCCGCAGGGCACCGTCGGATCACCGGAGGAGCGAACTGGGAAGCGAAGACGTCGCCGCGCAGATCCATCTGGTCCGGTCGGCCGCCGAGGCGATCGGCCGGGATCCGTCCGAGATCGCCTTCTCGATGAGCGCGCTGGTCGGCGCCGGGCGCACCGGCGAAGAGGTCGCGGCGGCGCTGGATCCCGGCAACTTTGGGTCGCAGGCCTTCGACGGGACCGTCCTGTCCGGCTCTGCAGCCCAGATCGTCGACCAACTGGGCCCGTACGCGCAGCTCGGCATCTCGCGGGTGTACGTGCGGGCGCCGTCGAGCATGGCCGGCTCGGCGAGGAACTTCGAGCTGATCGCCGCGGAAGTACTACCCCAGCTCGCTTCGCTGTGAATAATGCTGTTCGACAGCACTTTTCGCTCAGCCGTCAGCGGGCGTCGAGGAGCAGCATGAGACCGTAGTCCATGTGGATCTGCTGGTGGCAGTGCAGCAGCGACAGGCCGGGCTGATCGGCGACGAAGTCGACCTCCATGCTCTGGTAGCCGCCGAGCATGGCGACGTCCTTACGCACCCCGGCGGTCGGCGTCCCCGCGATTCGGGTGATCTCGAAGGTGTGCCGGTGCAGGTGCATCGGGTGCAGGTCGTCGCTGGCGTTGCGGAAGCGCAGCCGGTAACGCTTGTCGCGCTGTAGGTCCAGCAAGGGCCGGTTGGTGTCCATGGCAAACGGCGTGCCGTTGATCGTCCAGACGTTGAAACCGTCGGCGGCGGCGTTGCGCTTCTCGATCAGCAGGTCGATGACCCGGTCGGGCGGCGGGAGCGGCGCGGGATGGCGGGCGGCGAACACCCGGTAGTCCCACGTGAACGGCGGGGGCGGCACCCACTGCGGGTCCCCGCCGCGCCCGGCGTATTCCACGACCACGCCCATCCCGTGGCCCCGGTCGTCGTCGGACAGGTCGCCCAGCACCCAGACCCCCGGATTGGACATGGTGACCACCGCCGAGATCCGTTCGGCGGCACCGAGCCACAGCACCGGCACCGCTGCGGGGCTGGGGACCGGGTTGCCGTCCAGCGCGATGACCTCGAAAGTGTGCCCGGGCAAGGCGAGGCTGCGGGTTTCGGTGGCGCTGCCGTTGAGGACATGCAGCAGGACCCGCTGGCCGGCCCGGACGCGGATGGGGTCGCCGTGGCCGAGCTTGCGCCCGTTGACGGCGAACGCGCCGTAGCCGACCTCGTAGCCGTGCGGGTCACCGCGCGCGAGTGAGGCCGCCATCGACGACTCGCCCCTCTCCTTGAGATCGGGGTCCTGCGGGCCGGCCAGGAAGTTGCTGGCCATGTCGCCGCCGCGGCTGAAGGCCGGGTCGAACTCCTTGAGCGTCAGGAAGATCTCCTGGTCGTAGGCGCCGGGGTGCTGCGCGGGTTCGACGTAGACCGGGCCGACCAGTCCGCTGTACTGGCCCCGGGACAGGTCGGCGCGCGGCACCACGTGGGAGTGGTAGAAGCGAAGGCCCGCCGGTCCCGGGACGAAGGAGATCCGGCGCATGCCGTGTGCGGGGACGTAGGGCGTGCCCTCCTCCGCTGCGCCGTCGACGTCGACCCCGACGTGCTGGCCGTGCCAATGCAACTGTTCGGGCGAATCCGTGTCGTTGACGATGTCCACCCACGCCCGCTTCCCCTGCGTGAACCGCAGCAGCGGCCCGGGGAATTGGCCGTTGTACGTGAGCGTCGAGACGATGTCGTCAGGCGCCAATTCGACTGTGCCGTTGCCGATTCGCAGCGTGTAGTCGGGCCTGCCGTTGGGCGGTCCGGGGGGTGCGGGCCGCGAGCAGGCGGGCGCCACGGCGCCGGCACCCAGCAACGCCAAACCGGCCCACTTGACGAACGACCGACGATCCACCGTCACGGCTAAGGCCCGTTCGCCGTGTCGAGAACGGGCAGCAGGAAATCGATGCGGCTGTCCAATTCACCTGCGACGCTGGCAAACTGCGCATAGTCGGCACCGGCCGAGGGGTCGGGCACGCTCCAGTGCATCGTCGTGGCGACGCCGTGGGTGCACGCGTATTCGCGGACCTTGTCGCACAACGTGATCACCTGGTCGAAGCGCCGCCGCGCGACCGCACTCAGGGGCTGGGGCCGTTTGCCGCCGAGATCGATGCCGTACCCCTCTTTCATGATCCGTATCGCGTGCGGGTGCAGCCGAGGTTTGGGATGGCTGCCCGCGCTCGCGGCGTGCACGCGGCCGTGCCCCTTCGCGCGGAGCAGCGCTTCGGCGATCGGCGAGCGGGCACTGTTGCCCGAACACAGGAACAGCACGGAGCCGCCCGGCGCCTTGCGGCCGCCGGCAGGAGCGAGCGCCGGGTGCAGCGCGGCGGCGGCCTCGCCGAAGGCGCCCGCGCAGTTGACCAGGTGCAGCCGGTAATAGGTGTCGCGGCCGTCGAAAGTGCTGCGCCGCGCGTCGATCAGCCCGGCCGTGCGCAGCAGTCGCAGGTGATACGAGACCAGGTTCTGCGGTTCGTCGACGGCGACGGCAAGTTCGCGCACCCGGCGATCACCGGCGGCGAGCTCGATCAGCAGCGCCCACCGCAGGGGATGCGATGCCATGCGCATCAAAGGCGGGACCCCGACCCTCGCGGTTGCCGCCACACCCGGAACAGTACATCAACTGGATTTGATAGGTTCTCGGGAGCCCATCCGAGGAGTTGACATGCCCGAAACCGGCCGGCCCGGCGGCGGCGAGCTTCGGCGAAGCCTCGGGTTGTTCGACGCGGTGGTGATCGGGCTGGGATCGATGATCGGAGCCGGGATCTTCGCGGCGCTCGGCCCGGCGGCGCGCACCGCCGGCTCGGGGCTGCTGCTCGGCCTGGCCCTGGCCGCGGGGGTGGCCTATTGCAACGCCACCTCCTCGGCGCGGCTGGCGGCCCGCTACCCCACCTCCGGGGGGACCTACGTGTACGGCCGGATGCGCCTGGGCGACTTCTGGGGCTACCTGGCCGGGTGCGGCTTCGTCGTCGGCAAGACCGCGTCCTGCGCGGCGATGGCCCTGACCGTGGGCGCCTATGCGTTCCCATCGCAGGCGCACCCGGTGGCCGTCGCCACGGTTGCGGTGCTGACCGCCGTGAACTACGCCGGCATCAAGAAGTCGGCGTGGCTGACCCGCATCATCGTGGCCGCGGTGCTGCTCGTGCTGATCGCCGTCGTCGTCGCCGTCGTCGGCGCGCAGGGTCCAGGAGCTCTCGGCGCCCAGCACCCGCATCTCGGGGGCGGCAGCGCCGAGGGTGTGATCCGGGCCGCGGGACTGCTGTTCTTCGCCTTCGCCGGGTACGCGCGCATCGCCACCCTCGGGGAAGAGGTGCGCGACCCCGCGCGCACCATCCCGCGGGCGATCGCGCTCGCGCTCGGGATCACCCTCGCCGTCTATGCGCTGGTGGCCTTGGCTGCGCTGACGGCGCTGGGCCCAACGGGCCTCGGCGAGGCCACCGCCCCGCTGATCGAAACCGCGCGGGCGTCGGGCACGGGCTGGCTGGTGCCCGTGGTGAAGGTGGGCGCGACGATCGCGGCGCTCGGCTCGCTGCTGGCCCTGATCCTCGGCGTCTCCCGCATCACCCTGGCCATGGCGCGAGACCACCACCTCCCGTCCGTGCTGGCCGCCGTGCACCCGCGATTTCACGTGCCGCACCGCGCCGAGCTCGTCATCGGCGTGGTGGTGGCGTTGCTGGCGGCGACCATCGACCTGCGCAGCGCGATCGGGTTCTCGTCCTTTGCCGTGCTCGTCTACTACGCGGTCGCCAACGCCTCGGCCCTGACGCTGCGCACGCCGCAGGGCCGCCCCCGCCGGGCCGTCCCGGTCGTCGGGCTGCTCGGATGCGTGATGCTGGCGTGGGCCATGCCGCTCACGTCGGTGCTGGCCGGGATCACGGTGCTCGGTGCCGTCGCCGCCGCCTACGCGGTCCGGCGCGCGGTGGCACGGCGACCGATCCCGGTTCGCCCCGATCGGGAAGACTGAGCAGATGGCCGAGCGGGAAGCCGAGGCGTTCGAGAAGCTCGTCGCGCTGCTGAATTATCCGATGTACGTCGTGACCACCCAGGCCGGCGGCGCCATGGCCGGCTGCCTGGTGGGCTTCGCCAGCCAGACCAGCATTCATCCGCCCCGGTTCCTGGTGGGGCTGTCCAAGCGGAACCACACCTTCCGGGTGGCCGCGCACGCCACCCACCTGGTGGTGCACGTGTTCGACCACCGTCACCTCGACGTCGTCGAGCTCTTCGGCACCCAGACCGGCGACACCGTCGACAAGTTCGGCCGGTGTTCCTGGCACCGCGGGCCCGAACAGATGCCCGTCCTCGACGACGCCGCCGCCTGGTTCGTCGGCCGGATTCTCGAGCGCTTCACCCTCGGCGACCACACTGGGCATCTGCTGGCGCCGGTCGGCGGCGAGCCACCCAGGGAGCTCACGAGCTGGGTCTCCTTCGGCGACGTCCACCACCTGCGACCGGGCCACGAGGCCTAGCCGATGCCGTCGCCCCTGGTCGGCCCCGTCGGTGGCATCGCGGAGCTTGCGTCGTTCTACGCCGACCCGCCGGACGGGGTGCGCGCCAACATGATCTTCAGCGCCGACGGCGCCGCCGCGTTCGGCGGGCGGGCCGGCCCGCTGTCGTGTCCCGTCGACCAGCAGCTCCTCAGGATCCTGCGGGGATACGCCGACGTGGTGCTGGTCGGCGCCGGCACCGCGCGCGCCGAGAACTACGGCCCGGTGCGCCTCACCGAGGCCGAAATGGACCGGCGACTTCGCGAGGGGCGGCCCGCACGACCCCCGATCGCGGTGGTCAGCCGAACCGGAGACCTGCCGGCCACCCTGTTCGGCGACCCCGACCAGGCCCCGGTCCTGCTGACCTGCACCCGGACCGGCATGGTCGACGCGGGCCCATGGCAGGTGATTGCGGCCGGCACCGACTCGGTGGACATGGCGCACGCGGTCGCGATGCTCCGGGAACGCGGCATGCGCCGCATCCTGTGCGAGGGCGGTCCGACCCTGCTCGACGAGCTGATCGAGGCGGACGCCGTCGACGAGATCTGCGTGACGGTCGCCCCCCGGCTCGCCGCGGGGCAGCCGGTGGGCCACCGACCGCAGTCGGCCTTGCCCGCTCCGGTCGCCATGCGGCTCGATCACGCCCTGGTGTCCGACGACTATCTGTTCCTGAGGTACCGCCGCTGAGCCCCTGAGCGCTCGAAATGCAGCCGTTGCCAGCGCTTCCTATGATGAGAAGGTCCGGGTTGAAGCTCACATCGGATCGCGTGTGCGACTCACCTTCAGTCCAGTGTCGTCCAGTTCCTCGAGGACATGCAGAGGGGGTCACCGGCCGGGTGAGTACTTCCAACGACGACCACCACTACCGCAACCTGGCGGTGGACAAATTGCGGCCCAGCGAGCTTCGCTGGGCGTTGAACAATGATGCGGTGCACGGCATCGCCTACGCTTTCCGCAACCCCGTTGCCGTCGCAGAAGCCAGCGACGACCCGGCGGACGACAGGGAGACCTACCTCGTCCGGGTGAAGCGCGACCACCTGGTCAGAGCGCTGGAGAAGATCAACGACTGGATCGGCGAGAACCCCGGCCCGGCCGGGATGCACGCATACGGCTTTCTGCGGGCGCTCTCCAGGGAGGGCCTCAGCGAACGCACGGCCGGCGACGACGGACACGTCTGATCCGGTCGCTGCGTTAGCTGCTTTCCCGATTCGCCGTGCCCGACGGCGGCGCCACACATTAGCCTTGAGCCTGGTACGCCGGGCGGTTCGCTCTCGCCCGGCGCGCGGCCGGCGGGTGAGGAGTCTGGCGATGGGTGATGCGACCGCGGATTCCCGTGCGGGTTCGCAGTTCGGCCCGTATCGGCTGCGGCGGCTGGTGGGCCGTGGGGGCATGGGCGACGTGTACGAGGCCGAGGACACGGTGCGCGAGCGGATTGTCGCCCTCAAACTGATGTCGCCCACCCTGTCCAGCGATCCCGTGTTCCGGTCGCGGATGCAGCGCGAGGCGCGCACGGCGGGGCGGCTGCACGAACCGCACGTCGTTCCGATCCACGATTTCGGCGAGATCGACGGCCAGCTCTACGTCGACATGCGCCTCATCGACGGCACGGATCTGGCCGCCATCGTCAAGCGGTACGGGCCGCTGTCGCCGCCCCGCGCGGTGGCGATCGTCCGCCAGATCGGCTCGGCGCTCGACGCCGCGCACGCCGCCGGCGTCCTGCACCGCGACGTCAAGCCGGAGAACATCCTGGTGAGCGCCGACGACTTCGCCTACCTCGTCGACTTCGGGATCGCGAGTGCCAGCTCCGACGAGAAGCTGACGCAGTTCGGCACCACCCTGGGCACTGTCAAGTACATGGCCCCCGAACGGTTCAGCGACTCCGACGTCACCCACCGCGCCGATATCTACGCGCTGAGCTGCGTCTTGTACGAATGCCTGACCGGGTCCCCGCCGTACACGGGGGATCAGGTCAGCGTGATGGGCGCGCATCTGAACCAGGAGATCCCGCGGCCCAGCGCCGCGCGCCCGGGCGTCCCGCCCGCATTCGACCGGGTGGTCGCCTGCGGCATGGCCAAAAACCCCGCGGACCGCTTCGCCACCTGCGGTGAACTGTCCGAGGCCGCCTACGCCGCGCTCGCCGAACCCGACCGCGACCGGGCCACCGACATCTTGCAACGCAACCAGGTGGCCACGCTGCCGGCCGCATTCGCCGGCCAGCCACCCGGCGGGATGGCCCGGCCACCGGTGCCCCCGGCCGTCGCGTCTTGGTCGCCGGCGTTCCCGGCCCCCCCGGTACCCGGCTGGGCGGCGGGCGGCGCCGGCGGGCAGCCGCCGCCACCGTGGGCTCCGCCGCCGCGGGGCGGCCGCAAGCCGTGGGTGTGGGTCAGCGTCGCCGCGGTCGCGGTGGTGGCCGCCGCGGGGGTCGTCCTCGGCGTCGTCCGGCCGTGGGAGGCGCCGCCCGGACCGGCACCGACGCCGCCTCCGCCGGCGGACGCGGTCGCGCTGCGGGTCCTCGACGACGGCGTCTTCGTGGGCAGCTCGGCGGCGCCGATGACCATCGACATCTTCAACGAGCCGATCTGCCCGCCGTGCGGCAGCTTCATCAGGTCCAACGCCGGCGACATCGACACCGCCGTCAACAACAAGAAGCTGGCAGTGCGCTACCACCTGCTCGACTTCCTCGACGACAAGTCGCACAGCAAGACCTACTCGACGCGGGCGGTGGCGGCCACGTACTGCGTTGCAGCACCGAATGATCCGAAGCTGTACACGGACTTCTACGCCGGCCTGTTCGCCAGCAGCTTCCAGCCTTCGGAGGATGCGCCGGAAGACCGGACCGACGGCGAACTGGCCCAGCTCGCGAAATCCGTCGGCGCAGACGCTGCCGTGATCGCCTGCATCAAGTCCGGCGAAGACGTCGGCACTGCAAAGTTGAAGGCCGAGGCGGGCAGCGCCGCGCTGTCCGGCCTCAACGCCAACTCAACGCCGTTCGTGTGGGACGGCACCACGTCGGTGAACTACCAGGACCCGGCCTGGCTGACCAAGCTGCTCGGCTAGCCGAATCAGAGGATGTAGAGCATCTCCTGGTAGGTCGGCAGCGGCCAAAGATCGTCGGCCACAAGGCTTTCCAACGTGTCAGCGGCGGCACGCACGGCCGCCATCGCCGGCAGCAGCGCCTCCTGCGCGTGCTTGGCCTCGTCGAGCGCCGTCTCCGCCGAGTGGTCGGCCAGCGCCGACTTCAGCGACGACAGCCCCGTCTGCAGGTCGGCGATCGGGGCCGAAACCGCTTCCAGCGCAGCTGTGCTGGCCTCGACGCCGGCCTGCTTGAGCGCCGCGACGTTCTGCGCGAGTTCGGTCTGGTAGCGGATCGCGGCCGGCAGGATGACGGTCGTCCCGATCTCCAGCGCCAGCTTCGCCTCGACCCCGATGGTCAGGGCATACTGCTCCAACCGGACCTCGTAGCGGCTGTGCAGTTCGCGCTCGTTGAACACGCCGTACTTCTCGAACAGCTCCACCGCTTCCGGTTTGATCAGCTCCGGGATGGCGTCCAGCGACGTCTTGAGGTTCGGCAGTCCCCGCTCGGCGGCTTCGAGCTGCCACTTCTCGGAGTAGCCGTCGCCGTTGTAGACCACCGCACCGTGTTCGGTGATCACGTCGGTGAGCAGCTGCTGCACGGCCTGGTCGAAGTCCCCGCCCTCCTCGACGGCCTTCTCCAGAATGGTCGCCATGTAGTCGAACGAGTCCGCCATGATCGTGTTGAGCACGATCATCGGCACCGCGACCGTCTGGCCCGAGCCGGGCGCCCGGAACTCGAAGCGGTTGCCGGTGAACGCGAATGGGCTGGTCCGGTTGCGGTCGCCGGGGTCGGTGGGCAGCGGGGGCAGCGTGTCCACACCGATGATCATGGTGCCCTTGCCCTTCGAAGACGTGGCCGCACCCTTGGCGATCTGCTCGAACACGTCGGCGAGTTGCTCGCCGAGGAAGATCGAGATGATGGCCGGCGGCGCCTCGTTGGCGCCGAGCCGGTGGTCGTTGGTGGCCGAGGCGACCGAAACGCGAAGCAGCCCGGCGAATTTGTGCACCGCGCGGATGACCGCCGCGCAGAACACCAGGAACTGGGCGTTCTCGTGCGGAGTGTCACCGGGCACCAGCAACGACCCCAGGTCGCTGTTGCCCATCGAGAAGTTGACATGCTTGCCCGATCCGTTGACGCCGGCGAACGGCTTCTCGTGGAACAGGCACTCCATGCCGTGCTTCTTGGCGACCGTCTTGAAGATCGTCATCAGCAGCTGCTGGTGGTCGGAGGCGATGTTGGCGCGCTCGAACATCGGCGCGATCTCGAACTGGCCGGGAGCCACCTCGTTGTGCCGGGTCTTGGCGGGAATGCCCAGCTTGAACAGCTCACGCTCGGTGTCCATCATGAAGGCCAGGACGCGCTCGGGCACGGCGCCGAAGTAATGGTCGTCGAACTCCTGGCCCTTGGGCGGCTTGGCGCCGAACAGGGTGCGGCCGGCGTTGACCAGGTCCGGGCGCGCCAGGAAGAAGTGCCGGTCGATCAGGAAGTACTCCTGCTCGGGCCCACAGAACGAGACGACGTGGTTGAGGTCCTTGTGACCGAACAACTTCAGAATGCGCTCGGCCTGTGCGCCCATGGCCTGCTGGCTGCGCAGCAGCGGCGTCTTGTAGTCCAGCGCCTCACCGGTCATCGACACGAACACCGTGGGGATGCACAGCGTCTTGCCGTTCGGATTGTCCAGGATGTAGGCCGGGCTGGTGACGTCCCAGCCCGTGTAGCCGCGCGCCTCGAAGGTGCTGCGCAGTCCTCCCGACGGGAAGCTGGAGGCATCGGGCTCACCCTGGATCAGGGTCTTGCCGGCGAACTCGGCCAGCGTCGCACCGTCGGAGACGGGCTCGAGGAAGCTGTCGTGCTTCTCGGCGGTCAGGCCGGTCATCGGGTAGAACACGTGGGCGTAGTGGGTGGCGCCCTTTTCCAGCGCCCAGTCCTTCATGGCGACCGCGACGGTGTCGGCCACGGCGGGGTCGAGCTTGGCGCCCTTCTCGAGCGTGGCGACCACCGACTTGAACACGGCCTTTGGCAAACGGGCCTGCATCTCGGATTTGGTGAAAACGTTCGAGCCGAAGACCTCGCCGGGTTGCTCGCCGGGCACGAAGCTGTTGGCGGGGGGGACGTATGCCTCGACGTTGTTGATCGCCTCGAGGCGGACTGCGTTTCCGCTCAATTGAGTTCCTATCGCTGCTGCAGGGGGCCCACGAATTTGCTCCACGGAAGGTGGACCGACTCACACTAGGAACGTTCGATGGCAAACTTGTTACGCGCGCGTCACCGGCGCACTTGCGATGGTTGCGAACACAATACGGGCTGCCTCATCCGTCAGCCGACCTCGCGGTGCGGCCGGCGAGGCGCCTACCTTCGGGTATGCCGGTCAAACGGCTCCCGGCGCGTCTTGGCGAACTCCCGGCGCCCCGGAAACAACCACCACACCCGGCTCAACGACGGGACTTGGAGCCTCATGATGCGCAGGGTGCCGACGATCAGCACCGCCGCGAGCGGCAACTCCCCCAGCGCGGCGGTGAGAACCGAAACGACGAAATCGGCACGCCGGGCGGTGAGCACGTCGAACCAGGCATCGCAGATCAGCAGCACCCCGGTGGTGAAGGCGAACAGCGTCAGCAACCGATGCTGCATGAATCCGAGCACCGCGGTGGCGATCATGAACCCGAGGAGCAGCACGTCGAAGCCGACCCAGGTCAACTCCCAATGCTGGGCGGGGTAGCTCTGCGGCAGCGTCAGCGCCAAAAAGATGGTCCACGGGATCAGGGCGATCCCGGCGCACAGCGCCAGCCACTCGCGCATCCGGCGGATCTTCACCGCCCGCCGCGACCGCATCACGGCGCCGATCTACCGCGCCGCCCCGCGGCTGTCCGGTGAGGGCTCATCTTCCTGCGCGTCGGCCACCGTCAGCGGCAGCGCCAGATCCTCCAGCGACCGCTGTTCGGCGGCGACGCCGAGGCGCAGTTCGACCAGGCCCGCGGCGGCCATCACCGCCGCCCCGATCAGGAATGACCACATGACCTGACCGCGATCTCCCGAGTTGATCAACTGACCGAACAGCAGCGGACCGGCGATGCCGCCGATCGCCGTGCCCACGGCGTAGAAGAAGGCGATCGCCAGCGCCCGGGTCTCCATCGGAAAGATCTCGCTGACGGTCAGGTACGCCGCGCTCGCTCCCGCCGACGCCACGAAGAACGTCACCGCGAGCACGACGATGAAAGCCCACACACCGCCGGTCCCGCGCTCGAACAGCACCGCCAGGGCGGCGGCCACCGCCGCCGAACCCAGGTAGGACAGCGTGATCATCGGCTTGCGGCCGACGGTGTCGAACAATCGCCCGAGCAGCAAGGGGCCCAGGAAGTTGCTGAGCGCCCACAGGATGAAGAACAGCGGCACCTTGCCGGAAGGAACTCCGTAGAAGTTGCTCAGCAGGGTGCCCAGGTTGAACGTCACTCCGTTGTAGAGGAAGGCCTGCCCGATGAACAGCGCCAGCCCGAGGACCGCCCTCCCCGGATAGAGCGTGAAAGCGACTCTGGCGATCTCGGTGAACGAGATCGATTCGCGCTGGCGGATTCTCAGCGGCCGGCCCTCCGGCTCGGGCAGCGGTTCGCCGGTGTGGGCCTCCACGTCCGTTTCGATCTCGCCGACGATGCGCTCGGCCTCCTCGTCGCGGCCGTGGATGAACAACCATCGCGGGCTCTCCGGGACGTTGCGGCGCACCAACAGGACGAAGATGCCGAGGATTGCGCCGATGCCGAAGGCCAGCCGCCAGCCGATGTTCGCCGGGAAGTTCGACGTGTCGAGGACGACCAGCGCACCCGCGGCCCCGGCGGCCGAACCCAGCCAATAGGTCCCGTTGATCAGCAGGTCCACCCGGCCGCGCACCCGGGCGGGGATCAGCTCGTCGATTGCCGAATTGATGGCCGCGTATTCGCCGCCTATGCCGGCGCCGGTGAAGAACCGGGTGACGAAGAAATACCAGGGCGCGAAGGCGAACGCGGTTGCGACCGTGGACACCAGGTACAGCGCGAGGGTCAGGATGAACAGGTTGCGGCGTCCGAAGCGGTCGGTCAGGTGACCGAAGAACAGTGCGCCCAGGCAGGCGCCGGTGATGTAGATGGCCGCGGCCACGCCGATCTGCGCGGGGTCCAGCGCGATGCCGCTGCCCTTCTCGGTCAGGCGGGCCGAGACGTTGCCGACCATGGTGACCTCGAGCCCGTCGAGCACCCACACGCCGCCGAGCCCGATGACCACCCGCCAGTGAAACCGCGACCAGGGCAACCGGTCCAGTCGCGCCGGCACCCGCGTGGTGATGGTCCCGGTCTGCACGCCGTCGCTCATGCTTGACTCCGTTCTGTGCGCAGGGGCCGGCCCCGGCACCGTCTTCGTGATCGCCCGGGTCCGCTGTCAGTCACGGGCGTGGCGCGACTCCTCGGGAGTCCAGGCCGGTGGCTGCCCCGGGTGTCCCGGGAACAGGAAGTCGAGGAACGCCGCGGCCGTCGGCTGCGGTTCGTGGTTGGCCAGGCCCGGTCGCTCGTTGGCTTCGATGAACGCGTAGTCGGTGCCGGTGATGTCCGGCACGAGCAGGTCGATTCCCGTCACCGGGATGCCGATCGCGTCGGCGGCGGCCACCGCGACCCGGCACAGTTCCGGATTCACCTGGGCGGTGACGTCGTGGATCGTGCCGCCCTGGTGCAGGTTCGCCGTGTGGCGCACGCGCAGCCGGACGCCCTGCGGCAGCACGTCGTCCAGCCGCCAGCCGTACTCGGCGACGGTGGCCTCGGTGACGTCGTCGATCGGGATCCGGGACTCGCCACCGGTGGCCGCCGAACGCCGACGGCTCTCGGCCGCGATCAGGTCGCGCACCGTGTGCTCCCCGGTGCCGATGACCTCGGGCGGCAGCCGCAGCGCGGCGGCGACCACCCGGCCGTCGATCACCACCAACCGCAGGTCGTCGCCCGTCACCCGCTCCTCGATCAACACCTCGAAGAATTGCTCGCGCGCCCGCGCCACGGCGGCGGTGAGCTCGTCGGGGCCCCGGTCGGCGAGAACGCCGACGGTGATGCCCTTGCCCTGCTCCCCCCGCGTCGGTTTGACGACGACCTCGCCGACCTCCTGCAGGAAGGCGTAGTCCTCGTCGTCGAACGTGGCCAGGCGGGCGCGCGGCACGGTGATGCCGGCGTCGGCGACCAGGCGGCGCGTAAGGCGCTTGTCGTCGCAGCGGCACATGGCGACCGCCGAGGTGAACTCGGACAGTGACTCGCGGGTGATCACACTGCGGCCGCCGTGGGTCAGGCGTATCTCGCCGGTTTCGGCGTCCAGCACCTCGACCCAGATGCCGCGGCGCAGCGCTTCGTCGGCGATGATCCGCGCGTAGGGGTTGAGGTCGTCGATCGTCTCCGGCGGCGCGGTGAACAGCGGCTCGTTGATCGCGTTCTTGCGTTTGATGGCGAGCACCGGGACACGGCGGAAGCCGAGCTTCTCGTAGAGGCGGATGGCGGCGGCGTTGTCGTGCGCGACGGACAGGTCCATGTAGGAGCGGCCCGCCCGGCGGAAATGCTCGGCCAGGGCCCGGGTGAGCGCCTCGCCGATCCCCGGGATCCCGGCGGCCGGGTCGACGGCCAGGGTCCACAGGCTCGATCCCCGCTCCGGGTCGGAGAAGAGCAGCTCGTGGTCGACGCCGGTCACGGTGCCCACGACGGCCCCGTCGCCGTCGCGGACCGCGATCAGATACGTCACGGCCTGCACCTGCTCGTGGTTGTGCCAGATGATCTCCACGGGGGCGGGGACCATTCCGCAGCGGACGTAGACGCGGTTCATCGCGTCGGCGTCGTCCGGGTTCTCCAGCGTGCGTACCGCCACGCCGGGCGGCCGGGGTGATGGCTCGTCGCTGTCCGAGTCGCCGGTGAAACGCAGGCGGTAGGTGTGGCTGGGGTCGATGAAGAGCTCGGTGGGCGCCCCCGCGATCACCACATGGGACTCGCGGGCGTAGATGCAGATGTCGCGCCGGCCGGGGGTTTCGCGCCGCAGGGCTTCGGCGAGCGTATCGGCATCCTCAAAGGTCTGGCCGAAAATCAGCCGCCCCCATCCCATTTCGAGTTCGACGTCCTTGACCATCGCATCCATCAGGTGCTGCGGCGAAGCGTCGTGCAGGCCTAGTGTGATCGCCTCCGTGTGCTCGTCCGAGGGATCGGTCACGGTCATGCCGCCGGACCCGTCACACCATGTCGCTGTAGCCAGAGTTCCAGCAGGGCGATTTGCCAGAGCTCGTTGCCGCGCAGGGGGGTCAGCTTGCCGTTCGGGTCGGCCAGCAGCGCGTCGACCGCGTCGGCGCGAAACAGCCCGCGCTCCTTGGCGACCGGCGAGTAGAGCGCGTCGCGCACCATCTCCAGGTAGGGGCCTTCGAGATGGGTCAGGGCGGGAACCGGGAAATACCCCTTCGGCCGATCGATGACCTCCGACGGAATCACCCGTCGCGCAGCCTGTTTGAGCACGCCCTTGCCCTCGTGGGCGGTCTTGAGTTCCGGTGGGCAGGTCGCGGCCAGCTCGACCAGCTCGTGGTCCAGGAAGGGGACCCGGCCTTCCAGTCCCCACGCCATGGTCATGTTGTCCACGCGCTTCACCGGGTCGTCGACCAGCATCACGGTGGTATCGAGACGCAGCGCCCGGTCGACACCCGTTTCGGCTCCGGCGCGCGCGAAGTGTTCGGTGACGAAGCGCCCGCTGGGGTCGCCGTCGGCGAAGTACGCCCGTCCCAACAGATCCCGCACGCCCGCGGCGTCGCGGTCGAAGAACGCGCCGCGGTATTCGGCGACCGCGCCCTCCAGCGAGGCGGCGGCCGGCGAACCCATCGGGGGATACCAGTGGTAGCCGGCGAACACCTCGTCGGCGCCCTGGCCCGACTGTACGACCTTCACGTGGCGCGAAACTTCCTGGCTGAGCAGGTAGAAGGCGACGCAGTCGTGGCTGACCATCGGCTCACTCATGGCGCCGATCGCGCCGTCGAGCGCGGGCAGCATCCGGTCGGTCCCGATCCGGATCTGATGGTGATCGGTCCCGAAACGCTTTGCGATGATGTCCGACCAGCGGAACTCGTCGCCCTCGACGCCGCCTGCCGCTTCGAATCCGATGGAGAACGTCATCAGCCCGTGCTGGCCGGCCTCGGCGAGCAGACCGACGATCAGGCTCGAGTCGACGCCGCCGGACAGCAGGCAGCCGACCGGGACGTCGGCGACCAGGCGGCGCTTGACCGCGACCCGAAGCGCGTCGAGCACCGCGTCTTCCCAGTCGGTCTCCGACCAGCCCGCCCGGTCGTCGTGCCGGGTGAAGTCGGGGGTCCAGTAGGTCCGGGAGGTCCGCCGACCATCTGGCTCGATGGCGACCAGCGAACCGGGCGCGACCTTACGCACGCCCCGCAGAATGGTCAGCGGTGGCGGCACCACGGAGTGAAACGTCATGTAGTGGTGCAGCGCTGTCGCGTCGATCCGGGTGTCCACCCCGCCCCCGGCGAGCAACGCCGGCAGTGTCGACGCGAACCTGATCCGGTCGCCGTCCTCCGTCAGGTAGAGGGGCTTGATGCCCAGGCGGTCCCGGCCGAGCAGCACCCGTCCGCTGTCGCGTTCGACGATGGCGAAGGCGAACATGCCGTGGAGGTGGCGCACGAAGTCGTCGCCCCAGCGGTGATAGGCCTTGAGCAGCACCTCGGTGTCGCTGTGGGAGAAGAATCTGTAGCCGTGGCCCTCGAGCTCGCGACGCAGGTCCTGGTAGTTGTAGATGCAGCCGTTCCAGGCGATGGCCAGTCCGAGCTCGGCGTCCACCATCGGCTGGGCGCCGGCCTCCGTCAGGTCGATGATCCTGAGGCGACGATGACCGAGGGCTGTCCGCCCCTGTGACCAGGCACCTGCCGCGTCCGGGCCCCGAGGGGCCAGCACGGCGGCCATGGCCGTGACTGCCGCTACGTCGGGGATCCGGCCGTCGAGTCGTACCTCACCGGTGACTCCACACACCTCTTGAACCATACCGGGACTGCCCGGCTCGCCGTACGGCCACCGAAGAGGAAGCAGGGAAATCCAGCTGATGGAGGCCGGCGGACCTCAGCGGGTGAACAGGGCGGGGATCTTCTCGACGAGTTCGCAGACGCCGTACACGAAGGGTAGGCCAACCCACAGCCAACTCACGGTGGCCAGCGCCCTGACGCGCGCCCGGGACGGTTTCATCAGCGCTCCTTCGCGGGCGCCGCGCCCGCCGTTCGCCGCGCATCCGTGGGCGCGGCAATCGGATCGGGCGGGGCCGGGGTGCGGATCAGCTCGTTGCACACCGCGCCGATCAGCAACAGGACCACCATGATGGCGAACGACCATCGGTACCGGTCGGGCCCGACGGCCCCGGCGGCGACCCGGTCGTCGGCAATCGCGTTGACGATGACCGGCCCGAGCACCCCCGCGACCGACCACGCCGTCAGCAACCTGCCGTGAATCGCGCCGACCTGCTGGTAACCGAACAGATCGCGCAGATATGCGGGCGCGGTCGCGAACCCGGCCCCGTAAAACGACAGCAAGACGATGCACACCACCAAGAACAGCGGTTTGCTGGCGTTCTGCGCCACGATCAGCACCAGGTAGAGCAGCGCACCGACGCCCAGATATAGCCGGTAGATGTTCTTGCGCCCCGCCGAATCCGAGACCGAGGACCACAGAATGCGTCCCGCGGAGTTGGCCAGCGACAGCAGCGCGACGAATCCCGCCGCCGCGGCGGTCAGGGCCGCCTTCGAGCCCGCGTGCGGGAAGTAGTCCCGATAGATCGGTGCCGCCCGTTCGAGGATGCCGATCCCGGCGGTGACGTTGAAGCACAGCACCACCCACAGGAGCCAGAACTGGGGTGTGCGGATCGCTTCGCTTGCGGTGCGGTCCGGACCCGCGGCGCGCTGCGTGCGCTTCGGCGTCACGGTCCTGACAACGGGTGGTTCCCACTCCGGTGGCGGCACCCGCACCAGCACGACGCCCAGACTCATGAACGCCGCGTAGACCACACCCATCGTGAAGAACGTCGCAGCCAATCCGTGGCGGTCGGTGCCGAACCACTTCATCAGCTGTGCCGACCACGGCGAGGCGATGAGCGCGCCACCGCCGAAACCCATGATGGCGAAGCCCGTAGCCATCCCGGGCCGGTCGGGGAACCACTTCATCAGTGTGGAAACCGGTGAAATGTAACCGATTCCGAGACCGATGCCGCCGATCAGCCCGTACCCGACGATGATCAGCCACATCTGCCCGTATTGCGCCGCGACGGCCGCGACCAGCAATCCGCCGCTGAAACAGGACGTCGCCACCAGCATCGCCCAGCGTGGCCCCCGCCTCTCGACGGTGGTTCCCAACACGGCCGCCGACATGCCGAGCATGACGATGCCCAAGGTGAACGGCAGGGCAGTCAAAAGGCCTGAAGCGCCCATCGTTTCGTGCAGCGGCAGCTTGAATACGCTCCAGGAGTAGACGCTGCCGATCGCCAGGTGTATCGACAGGGCGGCCGGTGGTACGAGCCACCTGTTCCATCCGAGTCCCGCGACGACTCGGCGGCGCGACAGAACTCCGGCAGATTGCATGGTCCTCTTTTCGTGAATGGCCACCTATCAAGGCGTTCGGTCGTGTCACGGTGATGAGTCGACGTCGAACGGGGCCGGAATCGACGCTAGCAGCAGGGCCGCGCCCGCGCGCCCCACAATCGGCCCTGACATCGCATGTTGTCGTCACGCCTCGTGGGTTCGCCTATCGCTCAACCCCGTTGACTGCCGACAGGAAAGATCGGCAGGTTTCGGTTAGGGTTGCGCCACCACCATCCTCGGCCGATAGCCGATTCGCCCCACGTGGAGGGAGTCCATGACCCCCAGGCACGCACACCGTGGGAAACGGTCGGCGCTCGGCGCGCTTGCGCTGTCCGCAGGCGCGCTGTTCGCCGCGTCGCCGGCAACCGCGGACCCGACCGACGACGGGTTTGTCGCGGCACTGCGCAAAAACGGGATTGTCATCAACGACCCGGCGACCGCGGTCGCCCTCGCCCACGGCGTGTGCGCAGGTTTCGATAAGGGCGAAACGCCACGCTTCGTGGCCATGTCGTTGATCAAAGACACAAATCTCTCACCGGAGAAGTCCGGGTTTTTCATGGTCGTCGCGGTGGCCGATTACTGCCCGAATCACCAGGGCGCCCTCGCAAGCTCGTGAGCGGTCCGATTCTCGGCCGCTAGAGTCTCGGCCGCTAGAGTCTCGGCCGCTAGAGTCTGTCGAAGATGCTGTTGACGATGTCGTCCCCGATGCCGATGCCCGCACCGGTGACGATCGCCTGACCGAAGCGCCCGCTGAGAAACCGCTGCAGCCCGCCGCCGGACGCCGCGGGCGGCTGGTAGGGCTGCGGGAACGGTGCCGCCGCCTGGTACTGGGGTGCTTGCGCATACGGGGCGGCCGGCGGGTAGTACTGCGGCGCCGGCGGCTCGGCGGCCGCGACATGGGTGTCGACCAGGGCGTGGATCGCCTGGAGCAGTTCGGTGGTGGTGCTCTGCTCCTCGCGGATCGCCAGCGCGATCTCCTTGAGATCGAGCGCCCATTCGCGTGCGTGCGCATCGCCCGCGGCGGCCGCGGCGGACATCTTGTTCGCCAACGTCTGGATTAAGGTTCCGGTTTGTTGCGCCTGTTGCTGCAGCGCGCTGAACTGGCGGTCGACGGTATCGGTGTCCACTGCCGCACTCCCTTCGCTCGGTCCTGACTCGACATCTACCACCGCGGCGGCCGCTATGGCTGTGACCCGGCTGAGGGATTCCGATGATTAGTACGCAGAACGCTTTGCGTGCACGCGCCGTCAACGCGCGATACCGGGCGTTCACCTGCTCGCGGTGTGCTAGCGCCCGCGGATCCCGCTGTCGACGACCTTCACCCGTTTGTGCGGGTAGCGGCGTTCGGCGTGCGCCTTTGCCGGTGAGTCCGGCAGCACGTAGAGCGTCTCCTTCTTGTCCTGCAACGGTTTGAGCACCAAGTCCATGAAGCCCTTGCGGTCGTCGAGGTAGGGCTCGATGACCTCCTCGCCGGCCGGGCACACCGCCAGGCAGTAAGCGGCCTTGTAGTTGGGTTTGAACGCCAGGCTCTGCCACATCGAGGCATTCTCCGAATCGCTGACCCTGGAACGGAATTCGTTCGCATCCGCACTGTCGGCGACGGTCTGAACCCAATCGGTGAACCCGCCCATGAATTCGCGATAGTTGTGCACCGAGCAGGACACGAAGTCGAACTCGCCGTTCTTGCCGATCGCACCGACCGGGCACGCCGCGACGCACAGCTTGCATTCCAGGCAGGGGCTGTAGTCCAGCGGTTCACCGTAGCTAGTGATCGGCGCGTCCACCAGGATCGTCCCGAGCAGGATGAAATTGCCGAACTTCGGGTGGATCACGTTGCGGTGGATGCCCATCACGCCCAGGCCGGCGGCCACGGCGACGGGCTTGTGCGCCACCACCCAGATCCGTCCCGGGAAGTTGTCCATCTCCATCGGGAAGGTCGCCGACGGGTTCAGCGCCCGGTACCCCGCATCCTGCAGGCGGCGCACGATGCGGTGCGCCGCCTCGTTGAGCACCTCGCCGCTGCGGTGGAATTCCTGGTTTGCGACGCTGCGCGCGGTCGACCGCACGTTGTCGCGGTTCATTTTCACCACGAGCGAGATGTAGCTCCTGGTGCCCGGGAGCGCAGCCTCGACGTGTTCGAGTTCCGACGCCAGGGCGGGGTTGTCGACAGCGGCGAATGCGACGTCGTCGACGCCGGCCGCCAGGCACATCTCACGCAGCCGGCCGGCGTCGAGGGGCCCGGGCGTGGTCCTCGGGCGCGATCGCATCTTGCGGACGGTGGGGTGTTCGGCCAGTCGGCCCGCGTGGCGCTCGGTCATGCTGAGTATAGTACAGCATACTTAGACCCTGCGGGTGCGGCCACCGGTTCTCGGCCGGTTTCCGCGAGTTTGAACGGGCCTCCAAAGGGTTTGAACGGCGCCGATTCGGGAGACCCTCACCGGAAGCACCGATGACGCGCAGAGGAGATGTCTGGTGGATCAGCAGATCAACACGGACGCACCGATGGAGGCGCCCAAGGACGCCCGCAAGGCGACCGAGGAGCAACAAGAGCTCCAAGAGCAACTGGATCATCAGAACGAAGACCCCGACGGCCCGGCCCTGCATCAATCCCGGCACGACGTGGCCGACGAGAGTCGGCGATAGGCCATTTCGCAATCACGCCGCCCCCCGGGGCACAGGGACGCGCGCCCGGGCGTCCAAACGGGTTGTGAGGCAGCGCGTTACGACGAGTTGGAGGCGCGCGGCCGGCCCGTCATCCGCCGAACAGACCGAGCAACTCACCCGTCAGGACGGACGGCACCGTCACATTCCCGCCGCCCAGACTCGACGGCAGCGTCAGCACACCGCCGGTGAGGATCGAGGGGATGCCGACGTCTCCCCCACCCAGGCTCGACGGCAGCGTCAGAACGCCGCCGGTCAGGATCGACGGGACGCTCACCTGCCCTCCGCCCAGGATCGCGGGCAGGCGCACGATGCCGCCGGTGACGAGCCGGCTCAGGACACTGGTGAGCGGCGGGACGGTCAGCACACCGCCGCCCAGACTCGAAGGCAAGCTGAGCAATCCACCGGTGAGCACTGACGGTAATCCCAAGACCCCACCGCCAAGGGTGGCCGGCAGGTCAAGCACACCCCCGGTCAGGATCGACGGCACCGCTAGTTGGCCGCCGCCCAGAACCGACGGAAGGGTCACCACGCCGCCGTTGAGGATCGGGCCGAGGATCGAGCTCAGGCTCACGTCGGCCGCGGCGGCCCGAGCGCTCACGGCCGCCCCGCCGAGGGAATTCCCGAGCGATCCCTCGGTCGGCACATTCAGGGCGCTCAGCGCGACCTTTCCGGCGTTGTAGACCTCGGTGCTCAGGTAGGCACCGGCGCCCGCGTTCATCAAGCCGACGAACTGCTCGTGGAACGCTTCCGCCTGGGCGCTGAGCGCTTGGTAGTCCCTACCGAAGTCGTTGAACATCGTTGCGACCAAAGCCGATACCTCGTCCCGGGCCGCGGCGGCCACCGCGGTGGTGGGCGCCGCAGCCGAGGCGGCGGACCCCGCAAGCGATGTGCGGATACCCCCCAGATTTTGGGCAGCAGCCACCAACTGTTCCGGAGCCGCGATCACATAAGACACGTCCGCCTCCCGTCGACCCACACCACACGACGGTCGCCCGATGACCTAAGCGACATGAGTTTAATAGAATAACGCCGAAACGCCCACGAAAACAGGGCTTTTCAGCTGCCCCGCCGCGCCTCGGCGGCTCCCGCAGACTCCGGCCCGCCGGCCGTCCTCCTCGGATGAACCGATTAGCTTGTGCCACAAAGCTTTCGCGTCAGCCCTCCGGCGCCGGGGCGGCGGGCTCGACGGTGACCAGTTCGCTCAGGCCGCTGATGTGCAACAGTGACATCAGCAGCGGCTGGGCGACCAGACTGATGTGGTCGGCACGGGCGAACAAGACGTTGATGGCCGCGCTGTCCAGGTAGTCAACCGCGCTGAGGTCGACCGTGACCTTTCCGCCGCGGCCACTGCCTTCGGAGGAGACGGTGCTGATCGCATTGTTGAACGCGTCGACGTTGCTCAAGTCGATCTCCCCCGTGGCGATCAGCACGAGTTTCCCGTCGTCGCGACGCGCGGTGTCAAGGGACAGCGATGTGGGCATCAGACGATCCTTACTGCTAGGTGAACCGTCGTTCCGGCGGCGTCGGGACTGATGGACACGTCTTCCATCAGCTTTTGCATGAGCGCGATCCCGCGGCCGCGGCTGACGTCGGGGTCCGGTTGCGGAGGCTTCCAGGAGCCGGTGTCGGTAACGGTCACCCGCAGCTGGTCGACCAGTGCGGTCGCGCCCAGGGTGATGGTGCCCTCCGGGCTGTGACGGTGACCGTGCTCGATCGCGTTGGCGACGGCTTCACCCGCCGCGACCAGGACGCTCATCGCCTGATCCGGATCCACCTGCACCCGGGTCAACCAACTGCGCAACGCGGCGCGGGTGGGTGCGAGCTGGCTGACGTTGGCCGGAAACTCCATTTCGAGCGGCGCTGGATGGCGGTACAAAAGCAGGACAACGTCGTCCTGATAGCCACCGCTGGGCGCGAGGCCGGACATGATGTGGTTCGCCAGATCCTCGAGGTCCAAAGCGCGGGCGGTCGCAACCAGGTCCGCCGCCCGCGAGATGCCCTGCTCCAACGCGTTGCGTCGGCGCTCGACCAGGCCGTCGGTGTAGAGCAGCAGGGTGGCGCGCGCCGGGACGGTTACGCGCGCCTCCGGCCGGGCCCAGTCGGGGCGAACCCCCAACGCGATGGTGTGGCCGCCGTCGAGCATCTGGGTGGTGCCGTCGGCGTGGACCAGGATGGGCGGCGGGTGCCCGGCACTGGAATACACCAGCTCCCCGGTGTCGGGATCGAGCACCGCGCAGACGGCGGTGGTGCATTGGGCGCCGGGCAGCCGCGCGGCGAATCGGTCCATGCCCGCCAGGGCCGCCCCGGGGCTGGGATTCTCGAACAGCAGCGCGCGGCAGGCGCTGCGCACCTGCCCCATCACGGTCGCCGCGGCCAGCCCGTGGCCGACGCAGTCGCCGACGATCAGCGCGATCCGCCCGTCTTCGAGGTCGACGATGTCATACCAGTCGCCGCCGACCTGCAGCGGACGGCTGGCGGCCTGGTAGCGCACGGTGAATCCGTCCGGCAGCTGGGCAGGGCCGAGGATCGCGTGTTGGAGCGCCAGGGCGGTCTCGCGCTGCTGGTCGACCTGGTGCACCCGCTGCAAGCCCTGACCGAGGCGGCCGGCCAACACGGTGAGCAGGGTCTGGTCCTCCAGGGTGAACGGCCTCTGATCGGTCAGGTCCAGCCAGACGACGAGCACGCCCTCGGGGTGTTGCAGCGCGATGCCCGCCGTCCCGGGCGTCGCGGTGTTGGGGGTGAGCAGGTCGCCGTCGCGCAGCGAGCTGAGCTGCTGGCGGGTGTGGGCCGGCAGATCACCCCACTGCGCGGGTTCGCCGACGGCCACGACCTCCGGCGCGGGACTGGTGATCCGAGCGGACGGACCGCGGCTCGGGAAGGTGACGGCAAGGACGCGGCGCGCCCGCCACAGCCGGCGCAATTCCTCGGCCGCAGCGCGCACCGCGTCGTCGACGGTGTCGGACTGCGCGAGTTGCTGGTTGAGGGCCTGCTCGCGACTTGCCGCCAGCGCCAACGCAATCGAGGCGTGCCGGGCGAAATCGCTTACCAGCTCCAGGTATTCGTTGTCGAACGCCGGCTGCTGCGGGTGGCGCGCGACGGCGATGACACCCAGCACCCTGTCGTCGGCGATCAGCGGCATGACGATCGCCGAGCGTTCGCCGACGTCGGTGAAGCCCTCGATCGGGTACTGGAATGAGTCGGTGATCAGCGGCAGGCCGCGGCGCGCCACACCGCCCGTGGTGGAGGCGTCCATCGGGACCTGCTGACCGATCACCTCCGAGGCGTAGCGGCCCGCCGTGGCGGCCACCACCAGGGTGTCGACGTCATCGGAGTGCAGCTCGGGCTCCCGCGGGACCAGCAGGATCGCCTGCTCGGCATCGGCCAGCTCCAGTGCCAGGTTGACGATGAGCTGCAGCGGCCCGGTCTGGGGGTCCCCGGAGAGCAACGCGGTGGTGATCTCACGGCTGGCCTTGGTCCACTTCGCCGATTCGCGTTCCCGCTCGAACAGGCGCGCGTTGTCGATGGCGGCCGCCGCCGCCGTGGCCAGCGCCCGCACGGCATCTTCGTGGGCGTCGGAGAACGTCCGGCCGGGCCGGTCGTCGGCGAGGTAGAGGCTCCCGAAGTCGGCCGCGCGCACGGTGATCGGCATCCCGAGCACCGCCCGTATCCGCGGCTCGTGCGCCTGCAGCCCGTCACCCTGCGGGTGGGCGCTCGCCTCGTCGATGCGGAGGCCTTCGCAGACCGGCAGCCGGCCGAGCCGCCGCGCGGTGTCGTCGTCGATGCCCGCGTGCACGAACGACACCATGCTGCCGTCGGAGGCGCGGATGCCCAGCGCCCCGTACGGGGCGTCGGTCAGCTCCATCGCCGCGTTGACGATCCGGTGCAGCGTCACGTCGAGGTCCAAGTTGGAACTGATCTCGACGATGACCCGCACCAGATGTTGCATCTGGTCGCGGGCCGCCACGAGCTCGTCGAGCCGCTCGTGACCCGCGGTGGATTCACCCCCGGCGTTGGGCATATCTACAAACCTAATCTATACAAACCTGATCGTAGGACTCTCGCCGTTCCCCGCCGGCGGGATCGGTGCGCCTGTCGGGAGGTCAAAGCCAGCCGGTGCGGGCGGCGGCGACCGGCTCGGGCGGGCTCGGCGCCAGCTGCCCGTCCCGGACCCCGTCGAGCATGCGTTTCACCGCGGCGACGATGTCGGGGGCCGCGGCGGCGAGCCCGGTCAAATCGGCCTCGAAGACCTCATCGGTGTCTATCCCTGCCCGGGCCAGCACGGCGGTCGGGTCGGCCAGCTGCCCGGCCAGCCAGGACACCGGGTCGGCCGACAGCTCCGGGACGAAGTGCCGGCGCCCCGGTTCCCAGCCGTTGAAGCGGGGATGGTGGTGGGCGCGATCCAGCGTGCCGGGCGGGCTCTCGGTGGAGCCGAACAGGTCGACCCGCCACACAGGCCGGGAGAAGGCGATCGGGACGCCGGCGTAGATCGACCCCTGCGGGTCGCCCTTCTCGATCAGGCGGAGCTCCAGCCTGACTCCCCGCTCGGGGGTTTCCTGACCTTCGAGCGGGGACGGATCCACGAAGTACATGTCACCCACCACCACACCGAGGGCTTCGAATCCGAACGCTGCGAGCATCGCCTGCCTCTCCTTCGTCTGCCCTGCGAGTCTGTCCTACGAGGGTAGACCGCACAGGCCGGTTCAAACGATCTGTGCACCGGGCGGTTCGTGCAGCCACGCGGTGGACACGGCGGACCAGTCCGCAACGCTCGCATATCGCCCGGCGCGGCTGTGCGCGAGGCCGGACCCGTCGGTGCAGGACAGGGGTGTCGTCGAGATAGCCGGATGGGCGAGCAGTAACCCCGCGGGCGAAAGATGCACCGCATCCCAGGAGTGGCTCATCGTGGGCCAATCCGGGTACCTGCGACCGCCGTCGGTGACGGGGTTGGACTCGATGAACTGCTGCCAGTCGGCGGCCGAATCGATGCGCACGAGGCGGACCTGCGTCTCGTCGAAGTGGACCGCTCGCCGTGGCTGGTCGCGACGCAGGTTCTCCCCGCTCACCGTCCATGAGTCGTCACCGGCGGTCAGCGGAGTCGACGTCCAGAAAGCACCGTCGGGTAAGGCGCTCAACGGATTTCGATTCGCCGGGTTCGGCCGGTGCAGCGTGGTGAGGGCGCCCTGATGCATCTGCGGGGAGCCGAACGTCGACAGGCTCGACAGGGCTGCCAGCGCCGCGGCGGCGAGATCGCGCAGTTGCTCTCGATTCACATCGAGATTGAGCACGGCCGGGCATTCGTCCGCGTACAGGTAGCTGCCGACCGCTCTGGTCGCGGCCGAGATGAGCTCCATCGGCCCCATGGCGGCGATGGACGCCGGGACTCGAGGGCGCAGCTCTCGGAGGAACAGGCGACCGGGAAAGGTGCCGAGCAGCGATTCGTCATTGCTCATCGGCGCACGCCGGGTCGTCACACCGGAACGCGATACGTGCCGTGCGCCACCCACCGCCTGCTGAATGCGACCGCGTCGACGTTCACGGTGGCATTGTAATGAGGCCATGCGACCCCGCCGTGATCCGCGATCGTCAGTGAACGGCGCGCGTCAGCTCTTGTCCGTCCACCGGAAGACAGCGAGGCAAGCGGCCAGGCCACCGATCGTCCACGCCGTCAGCACGAGAAATATATGCCAATGCTCCCAATTGCCCGCGGGCTCGAACGCGGCCAGATCCGGGGGCAGAAGCACCGACCGGAAGCCCTGGGCCATCCATTTGACCGGAAAGAGCGAACCCAGAGTCAACATCCAGCCGGGCAACACGGCGAGCGGCACGTATGTGCCCGACACGAACTGAAGTCCGACCGCTGGTCCGTTTGTGACGACCGCGGCGGCGACGGCGTTGCTCGCGAGGTTGCTGATGAAAATACCCAGCAACGAGCAGCTGACGATCCCCAGAAGAAACACCCACGTCAGCGTGAACCAGCCGAATATCGTTGCGGGTAACCGAAGTCCGAAGAAAAGCAGGCCCACCGACAGAAGGAGGACCGCCTCGGCGAGGCTGGCAATCGCGACGAGGGAGATCTTTCCGACGAAATACGACAGAGCGGTCGTCGGCGTTCCGCGAAGGCGCCGCAAGGCGCCGGTATCGCGGTCGGCAGCGATGCTGATCCCCAGGTTGATGAACGACGTCGAAAGAATCCCGTAGGCGAGCATGCTCGCGGCGATCACGGCTCCGGTGCTGATCCCGAGATGCGGCAGCCGGGTCGAGAAGATCGAACCCAGCAGGACGCAGATCACCGCCGGCAGTGAGAACGTCAACACCACCTGCTCCGGCCGGCGATAGAACATCTTCAATTCCGGAACGACGCGCGACAAGCCGATACGCAGCGGGGACGGGAGCTGTGACCGCGGCTCGGCCCGTCCATGTCGCGTTGGCGAGCCGCTGTCTGTGGGGAGAAGGTTCATCAACTCAACCCGATCAGGTGCAGGTAGGCGTCTTCCAGCGTTGGTCGAGAGACCGTCAGCTCCGCCAGTTCCGTCCCGTCCTGGGACCGCCGTCTGATCAGTTCGGTCGGGTGATCTGTCTGTTCGACGTAGATGTCATCTCCCTGCCTCCATCGGACCGTCGCGGTCGAGCTCACGTAGTCGATCAACCGTTGCGGGGAGTCGACGGCCACCACCCTGCCGCCCGCGATCACTGCGACCCGGTCTGCCAGCGCTGCGGCTTCATCGAGATAGTGGGTGGTCAACACGATGGTGGTGCCGTCGGCGGCCAGTAAGCGGATGAGGTCCCAGAAGCGTCGTCTGGCTTCCGGATCGAAGCCGGTCGTCGGCTCGTCGAGAAATAGCAGGCTCGGCACGTTGATGATGCCAATGGCGACGTCGAGCCGCCGGCGCTGCCCACCGGATAGGGTCCGTACTCTCGAATTGCCAAGGGAAGCAAGCCCAACCAGTTCGAGCACCTCCTGCGGTGCGCGCGCCTGTGCGTGGCAGTCGGCGAACATGCGCACGGTCTCGGACACGGTGAGCATCCCGGCGTCGCTGGCTTCCTGCAGCACTATGCCGATTTTGGCGCGCCAGCTTCTGCCCGCGACTCCCGGGTCTTCGCCCAGCACCCGCGCGTATCCGGCGTCGCGCTTGCGGTGGCCCTCGAGGATCTCGATGGTCGTCGACTTCCCCGCGCCGTTGGGCCCCAGAATCGCGAATATCTCCCCGTAGCTCACGTCGAGGTCCAGATCGCGCACCGCGGGTACCCGTCCGTAAGACTTCGAAAGTCCCCGGACCATCACCGCGGACGAGCGGTCAGTGTGCGTCACCGCCGGCGCCGACCCGTTCTGCCTTCGCAGGGTGCGGCTCATGCGCGCATCTCCCGGGTGTCCTGCTCGATCGGTTGCCCCTCGAGCTCGGCCAGCAATTCGCGCAGCTCGGCCTCGGACGACTGTTCGAGCAATCGGTCGACCGCGTCGTCGGCTTCGGCAGAGCCGGGTCGGTCGCCGGAATCCTCGGGCGGCTGGGCGGCGGTCAGGCACAGCTCGTTGAGTATCCGCACGGCCAGCGAGTTGACGCTGACGCCCCTGAGCAGTTCCAGCAGCGGAATGTCCATCCCGAAAGCCCCGCTGATCCGCAATCGGAAATCCATTGCCATCATCGAGTCCAAGCCGATGTCGTCGAGGGCGTCGTCGGGGGCGATGTCGTCCACGGCGAGCTCGAAGACCGCGGCAACGATGTTCCGAACCTGGCGCGCCACCACGTCGAGCCTGTCGGCTTCCGGACATCGCGAAAGGAACTCGACCATCGACGACTCCGAATCCACAGTCTCCGAGTCGATCTCGGCCGTTCTGAGCTCGGAGAACATCGGCGGCAACTCTCTGCCGAACCCGACGCGGAGCACACGCCCCCAGTCTGCCCCGATAGCAATGACATTCGGCGCCTTCTGGTTGATGAGCCGATCAAGTATCCGGGTGCCCGCCGCGGGTGTGATGAGCTCGATACCTCGCTGCGCGTAGATCTCCTCCAATTTGAGTTCTTCGACCATGCCGGCCGACCACGGTCCCCACCCGATCGTCAGCGCCGGCAGACCCTGCGCCTGCCGGTAATGCGCGAAAGCGTCGAGAAACGCATTGGCGGCGGCATAGTTGCCTTGCCCCGGTGCCGTGACGACCGACCCCGCGGACCCGAACATCACGAAGAATTCCAGCTCGTGGTCCCGAAACGCCTCGTGTAGCACCCGAGCACCGTCAACCTTCGGAGCCATCACGGCGGCGAAATCGGCCTCGGTCATGTTGACCAGAAGCCGGTCGTCGACCGTTCCTGCGGCGTGGATGATGCCGCGTACGGGTCGGCCCCCTTCCCCGAGGTGGCCGCTCAACCACTTCTCCACCTGGTCGGCGCGAGTGATGTCGACACTGGCGGTGCTCACCCGGGCGCCGAGGCGCTCGACCTTGCCGATCATGTCCACGGTGGGGCGATGCCGGTGGTCTGCGGGTAGCGACGACCACTGCGCCCTCGGCGGGATCTGGCTTCGGACCAGCAGGGCGATGTGCCGCGCTCCGCGTTCGGCCAGGTACAACGCCACGACACGACCCAGGGCGCCGGCTCCGCCGGTCACGACGTACGTCGCGTCGGGCGAGAGTTTGGTGGGGAACGCCTGCGTCAGAATCGAACTCGAGCGCACCCGCGGCACGAATGTCGTGTGGTCCCGGATCGCGATCTGGTCCTCGGGGTCGTCGGTGAGGATGTGTTCGCAGATACGCGCCGCACTCCCGACGCCGCCGTCGGCGTCGTCGATGTCGATGAGTCCGCCCCATTGGCCGGCGAACTCCTGGTGTCCGATGACTCGGCCCAGCCCCCAGATGGCGGCTTGGTGGACGTTGAGCGCCTCGGTGCCCGGAGCCGGTTGTGCGTTGGCGGTGATCAGGTAGAGCCGAGGTTGGAAGACGCCGTGTTCGGTCACCGCTTTGACCAGATTCAGGATCGTGAACACGCCCACGTCGTCGTTCGTGTCGGCCGTGTCCGCGACCGCGCCCCGGCGGGGCTCGGCGCAGATGTCCAGCGGCCAGCAGTCGATGATGCCGGTGAGGCTGCCGTCGGTTGCGAGATGCGTGTCCAACAGCTGGCGTAGCTGCTCGGGTTGGCGCGGGTTCAGCGCGTACCCGCCGTCGACTTTCGCCAACGCGGGGACCGGCCGGCGCAACACCTTCCGGACCTGCTGGCCGCTTCGGCGCAGTTGCTCCGCGAGGGACGTGCCCACGCCGCCGGCGTCGACCAAGATGAGCCACGACAAGCGCTCCGGCGGGCTTGCGGTCGCGGGCCGCTCGTCCGGGACGCCGCGCTGGGCAACCCAATGAATCTCGTAGAGGCCCTTGTCGATACGTTCGGGCGACAGGTGAGAAGAGTTGCTCAACGCTTGCAACGTGAAGCCGGTGAACACGGCCAGCGTCTGTCCGTCGTCACCGGTGATCACGATGTCGCTTTCGACCTCGTCGCTGGTTGTCGACACCACACGCACGTGGGCGGTCATATCATGTTGGGGCGCAGCATAAATGGCGCTTCTTCGGATGCGGACGGGTAGGTGGGGGCTGTCGTCGGCCTCGCGCCCGAGAGCAGCCGTGCCGATCAGCGTTTGAAAGGCCCCATCGATGAGTACCGGGTGGAACCGGTACTCATCGAGCTCTTCGCCGAGCGCCGTGGGTGGTGCGAGGTGTGCTGTCGCCCAGCCTTCGCCGGACGTGATCCGCGTGATGGTTTGGAATGCGTCGCCGTAGTCGAACCCGGCGGCACGCGCGCGGGCATAAAACTCGTCGCCGTCCGTCGCGGTTTGCGGCGGCGTGCCGGTGGGGCCGAGGGCGGGTACCGACGATCGCGCGAGGGTGTTCAGTTCTGCGGTCGCGGTAATCGTCCACTTGACGTCGCCGCCGGCCGTGGCGGTAAGAGCGGCGAATTCCACTGTGCCCGCGTCCCGGTTGAGGGTGGTCCGTAGCACTGGGTCGCAGGTGTCGTCGAGGATGAGTGCGCGGCGAAAGGTCAGCTGGTCAACGCTGTAGTCGACAGTCCCGTACGTGACCTTCGCTGCCGCCAAGGCCATTTCGATGTACACCGCCCCGGGCAGCACAGTGCTCCCCTGCACCCGGTGATCCGCGAGAAGCGGTGTGGTCGCGGTGTTCAGCTCGACCTCCCAGGCCGGATGAATCCCGCTCACCGGCTGTCCCAGCAGCGGATGCACCGGGTTGTAGTGCAAATCCTCCGCTGCCTCCTGGGTTTCGTTCCAGAAGCGCTTGGACTGCCACGGGTACAGGGGAAGCTTGAGACGGCGACCTTCCCCTGGCGGGTACAGCGCCTCCCATGCGATCGGGTGGCCGTGGCAATGCAACGTGCCAACGCAGTGCATGAGGGTGCGACCGTCGTCGTCGTTGCGTCGCTGGGCGGCCACGACGACACAGTCGGTGTGCTGAGTCGCCGCTATGTCGAGAAGCGACGAGGCGAGAACCGGGTGGGGGCCCAGTTCGACGAAGTGGGTGTATCCGTCGTCGAGCATCCGCCGGACCGCAGGTTCGAACAGCACCGTGGCCCGGGTGTTTTGCCACCAATAGGCGGCGCCGTCGGCGTATCGGGCCAACCGTTCGCCCGTGACCGTCGAATACAGGGGAATGGTCGCCGCGCCGGGAGACAGCTGCTCGAGCACGCTGTTCAGGTCGTCTTTGACCGCGTCCATGAAGTGGCTGTGATACGGCACTTTCCCGGTGAGATACCGATGAAAGATCCCCTCAACCTCCAGCTGCCGAGCGACGTCCTCGAGAACCTCGCTGTCGCCGGCGAGGGTGATCGACGACGGTCCGTTGATCGCGGCGACCGACAGTCGCCGGTCCTCGTCGTCGCGTGTCCTGGCGTCGACGATCTGCGTGAACGACTCGGCGCTCAAGCCGACCGCGAGCATGTGGCCCAGCCCGCTGGTGCGCTGCTGCAGCCGGCTTCTTTGGTAGATCAGGTGGACCGCCTGCTCGAAGGTGAGGACCCCTGCGAGATAGTGCGCGGCCACCTCGCCTGCGCTGTGGCCGACGACTGCGTCGGGGTACACCCCGAACTGCTTCAGCTGCTCGGCGAGCGCCACCTGAATGGCGAAGTTGGCGGGTTGTGCGACGTCGGTTTCGCCCATGCGGGATCGGGTTTCATCGGTGAGGAGCTCCTCGATCAGCGACCAGCCCACGTACTTGGAAAGTTCGCGGTCGCTGCGCCGGATGCTCTCGGTGAACGCTGGATACACATCGAGCAGTCCCCGGCACATCTTCCACCACTGCGGCCCCATGCCGGTGCAGACGAAGGCCAGCGCGGGCGCGGGCGCCGCGGTGCGCTTCGCGACGACGCGCCCCGAGTCGGCGATCGCCCGAAGTTGTTCGTGCGCATCGGCAACGCCGTCGACCACCAGCGTGGTGCGGCAGTTCAACTGGGAGCGGCGCTGGCTCAGCGTGTAACCGAGGTCAAGCAGCCGCAGGCCCGGGTTGGCGTCCAGGTGCTCAGCCAACCGGCGGGCCGTCGCGACGAGGGCTTCCTCGGTGCGCGCCGAGATCGGCAAGACGGCAGTGGGCAGCTTCCGCCAATCCTGCGGACCCGTGACACCCGTGGTGGCGGGGGGTTCCGCGAGCACCACGTGGGCGTTGGTGCCGCCGAAGCCGAAAGAATTGACCCCCGCGACGCGGCGCTTACCGACGGGGAACGGGCGCCCGGAACGGGGAATGTCGATACCCCACTCACTCAGCGGAATCCGGGGGCTGGGCTTGGTCAGATGCAGGGTCGCCGGAATGTAGCCGCTCTTGAGCACCAAGGCCGTCTTGATGAGGCCGGCCACCCCGGCACCCGCTTCCAGGTGGCCGATGTTTGTCTTCACCGATCCGATCAGCAGCGGGTTCGCGGCCGGCCGTTGCAGGGCCAGTGCATTGGCCAGAGCCCGGACCTCCACCGGGTCGCCCACCGGTGTGCCGGTGCCGTGTGCCTCCACATACCCGACCTCCTCGGCGGGAACGCCTGCGTGGCGCAGGGCCGCTCTGATCGCCGCCTCTTGAGCTTCGGCACTCGGCACGGTAATGGCGTCGGTGTGGCCGTCCTGCGACACCGCGCTGCCCAGGATCTGCGCATAGATCTCGTCACCGTTGCGCAAAGCCGCTTCGAGCGGCTTGATGACGACCATCGCGCCTCCCTCTCCCCGCGCGTACCCGTCGGCCGACTCGTCGAAAGCCTTGCACCGCCCGTCCGGACTGAGAAATCCGCTTTTAGATTCGGCGATCGCGGTGTTGGGGCCGATCATGACGTTGACCCCTCCGGCGAGTGCGACGTCGCATTCGCCGTTCCAAATGCTCAGCGCCGCAAGGTGCACCGCGACGAGCGAGCTCGAACACGCCGTGTCGATCGTCATGCTCGGTCCGCGGAAGTCGAAGGCGAACGAGATGCGGTTCGCCAGCATCGTCATCATCATTCCGGTGGCGGAGTGTGTCTTGAAGCGGTAGCGGCTCGTGCGGCCCTGGTTTTGTAGAAGCTGGTAATCCAGGGTGAAACCACCGACGAACACCCCGACCTCGGTGCCGGCCAGGCTCTCTGCGGGTATCCCCCCGTCTTCCAGCGCCTCCCAGGTTGTCCGAAGCAGGAGTCGCTGCTGGGGATCGAGCAGGTTCGCCTCCCGCGGCGAGATGCCGAAGAACTGGGGGTCGAATTGATCGATCTCGCAGAGGAACCCACCGCGGCGAGTGACCATCTTGCCGACCTTCGCCGGATTGGGGTCGTGGTATCTCTGGGCGCTCCATCGCGATTCGGGGACGGTGCGCGTCGCGTCGGTTTCACCGCACAGAAGGCGCCAGTAATCCTCCGGTGTGTCCGCGCCACCGGGAAACCGACACCCGATACCGACGATCGCGAGCGGCGTGCGGGAGCCTGGTTCGGCGAGCATGGCTATCCTTTCGCGCTAAGGCCTGGAGCTCGAGCTGGATCGCCGCCGGTCAAGCAGAGTATGTAACACGGCCTTTCATCAATCCTTCGACGGCTCAGCTGAATTCGAGGGCCGTTGCGGTTTCGACGATCCAGTTCGCGCTGAGCGGGTCGTGATGCTGCCCGTGGCGGTAGGTGGATCTGAGGTCCCTCAACAAGGAGTCTCGCTGCCAGGCCTGCACCTGTCGCATGACGTCGTCCTCGCAGAACGCATCGCATTTGTCGGTGACAACGGTCTCGATCAGTTGACCCGCCAGCCGGCGCAGCAGTCGAATATTCGCATCGAACCGTGCCGTGAAGTCAGGGGCTTTGCCCATCATCGCGGTGTGCAGCGTCACCATGAAATTCAGCGGTGAGTAGAGGTCAACGAATTGCACCGCGGGGCAACCGCGTTCTACGGCCGCCCATTCCCGGAAGAAAAGCTGCATGCGGTTACTGAGTTCGATGAGGCCCTCGAGTGCAGGAACGACGCCCGGATCGTCGGCGACGGTGAGGAATCGGCCGTTGCTGTACAGAAGGCCGAGAAATCCCCAATAAAAGGCGATGTCCCAGACCACCTTCGCCGACATGATGGCAGGCGAGCCCATGAGCGGATACTGTCCGCAGTACACGTTCAGCCACATCTCGGCGAGGGAACGAAACAGCGAGTCGTTTATCCCGGCGCGCGCGACCACGTCTTCGCCGTCGAGTTCGCGGACGATCATGTCGGTGATCAGCTCGTTGCCGATCGCGATAAGGTCCAGTCCGGAGGAATACAAAGGGTCGAGGAAGACGCCAGAATCACCGGTGAGACACCAACGTGACTGTCCGTCATACACTTTGGTAACCGTGTGGCTGTAATTGCGCATCACCCTGAAGTCTTTGATCAGGTGTGCGTGCCGGTCCAGGACCGCAGCACATTGCGGCTCGTGCTCGGACAACCACGACCGGGCTTTGGCGAGAGTATTGAACCCGTCGAACGGGTGGAAGGCCGGGTCGGCAACGATGCCGACGCTGGTCGAACCGGACGCGAGGCGGATGAGCCAGACCCAGTATCCCTCGCCCATAAGATGATTCGTGGACATCGCCCGGTCGCCTTCGACAAGGCGGCTCCGCCAGGCCGGATCATCGCTCCACCGGCCGATGTCGATCTCGGTGGCAACCCGCAACCACGCAGCGTTGCAGCGGTGCTCGTTGGCGAGCCTGAGTCCCAGCTGCCGGGGCAGCGTTCGATTGCGTCCGGACGCATCGACGACCCACCGAGCCGTCGTGTGGGTAGTCGTATTACCGCGTTGAATGCGAAGGGAGTGGGGTCGACCCAGTTGACCGAGTTCCACGGATCGCACTCGGCCAGAGGTGATCTCGACGCCTTCCGAAACGCAAAGACGGTGCAGCTCGTTCTCCAGCCTGCCGCGATCGATCTGGTAGGTGACCTGGGGTATGAACGAGGAGCTGCCGAGTTCCATCCGCTGGGCAATGTCGGTGTTGCCGTCGTGAGAGAAAAACATCCGCAAACCCATCTTGCGGATCTGCGACGTGTGCAAATGATCGCCGAGGCCGAGGCGGTCCCGAAGGTAGTGGGCGGAGATCTCCACCGTCGACTCACCGACGGTATGGGTGATCTCCGGGACGGGGTGCGGATGCGGGTCGATGACGAGGATTCGCGTCCGGGGTCGCGTGCGGCGCAGTCCCAGCGCCAGGGTCAACGCCGCGGCTCCCCCGCCTACGACGGCGACGTCGTGGGTCGCACCGCTGCCGTCACCGCCGGAGAGCCTTGTCCTGATCTTCTGGGCGAGAGCCGCGCGCGCCTCCGGGTTCAGTTGCGACAGCTGCGCCTGCACGTCCACCAGCAACCCCTCCCGCATACGCGGATACACCTAGTTACTTAATAGTTAAGTACGTTACCCTAAACGCGGTTCCTGGCAAGCGGGGAAGCGTGGAGCCAGGGCGGAGGATGTCATGCCAGAGCGGCCGGTTGCCGACGTCGCGCCGGCGACGGGCCGGGTTGGCCGTCGAGCGCCCGTGACCATCGGGGATCAGTTGGATTGTCCGAATCGGGCTCCGGTGAGATCGCTCCGCGACGAATCGGCGTCGGCGGCCAAATTCCGGACGACCTGCCCGACGTCCGAACTTTGAGATCCCGGAGCTGACGCGTGCCCACAGCTGTCGCTGCCCATCTGTTCCTTGCACTGGCGGTGATTCTCGGGGCGTGCCGCCTGGTGGGTCTGGTGTCACAACGCCTCGGGCAACCGCAGGTGGTCGGCGAGATGGTGGCCGGCGTTCTCCTGGGGCCATCACTGTTGGGCAGGATAGCGCCCGCCTTACAGCATCACGTGTTTCCCACGGGGCCGACGACGATCGTCCTGTACACCACGGCGCAGATCGGCCTGGTGCTGTACATGTTCCTCATCGGCCTCAACTTCGACGCCGGCCTCCTGAAGCATCGAGTCGGTACCGCGGCTGCGGTTTCGGCGGCCGGCATCCTCGTTCCGCTCGCCCTGGGCGCCCTGGTGGCCGTGCCCCTTTTGACAACCGGACGATATTTCGACAAGAGCGTCACACTCGTCATGGCGATGATGTTTCTCGGCGCGTCCATCGCGACGACCGCTTTCCCCATGCTCGCCCGAATCATCTACGAACGGGGGCTGTCGGGAACGCCTCTTGGCACGCTGGCGCTGGCATGCGGCGCCACCGACGATGCGTTCTCGTGGTGCATCCTGGCAACCGTGCTCGCCATCCACCGCGGCAGCGCCGCCGTGGCCGCGACGGCAATACTGGGCGGAATCGCATATGCGCTACTGGTCCTGACCGTGGGACGCAAAGCGCTGCGTGTTCTCGGTACGGTATCCGAACGCCGGAAAACGGTGACGCCAGCGGTGCTGAGCGCGGTCCTCATTCTGCTGATGGCATGCGCCTGGCTCACCGACAGCATCGGTATCTACGCGATCTTCGGCGCATTCGTCCTGGGCGTCGCCATGCCGTCCGGATTCTTCGCACAACGTCTCACCGCGAGCCTCGAACCGATCGTGACGACGTTTCTGCTGCCGCTGTTCTTCGTGTACTCCGGGCTCAACACCCGCATCGGCCTCGTCAACAGCCCCGCTCTGTGGGCGGCGACCCTGGGGCTTCTCGCGGTTTCGATCGCCGGGAAAGGGATCGCGTGCACGCTGGCCGCGCGGCTGAGAAGGGTGCCTCTGCGCGAATCCATGGCGCTGGGTTCACTGATGAACGCCCGCGGACTGATCGAACTGATTCTGCTCAACATCGGCCTCGAGGCCGGCATCATCACTCCAACCCTCTTCAGCATCCTCGTGATCGTTGCCGTCGTGACGACGCTCATGGCCACACCGGTGTTCGAGCTCGTATACGGACGACATCTGAAGGTGCCGCAGTCAGACCGGGCTCAGGCGAGCCCCCCTGACCCGCGGGCCCGTTCGACGCGCGCCGCGCCCGACGTGGCAACTCAACCGGGTTAGGTTGTCCCTCGGTATGTTTCGTGTCGGGACCGGCCGATCACGGGATGTGCACACCGCCGGTCGTAACGAGGTCCCCGGCGAGGTCGACCACCTTGCGGTTGGTGTGCTTGGACGCTCTGACCAGCAGGTCGTGGGCTTCGTCGGCCGTGATGCGGTGTCGTTCCATGAGGATGCCCTTGGCCTGGCCGATCAGATCGCGGTTGATCATCGCTCGGCGCAGCCGCCCGGTGCGCTGAGCGTCACCGATCGCCAACGCGGCGTGGGTGGCGAACAACTCGGCGAACCGGCGCGCGGTGTCCTCGAAGGCGGCCGGGAGGCCGGCGTACAGACTCAATGAACCCAGCGTGCGATCGTCGATCCACAACGGCAGGCACAGCATCGAATGCACGCCCAGTTCGATCGCGCGCTGGCCGAACTTCGGCCATCTGCCGTCCGTGCGCATGTCGGTGATTTCGACGCTGCGCTGATCGCGCGAAGCGTCGATGCACGGCCCGGCGCCGGTGCGCTGCTGCAGGCGATCCAACACCGCCGGAGCTTCGCCGTGCACCGCCTGCGGAATTACCTTGCCCTTCTCCAGCAAGATGACGCCGGCCGCCTCGACCGGGTCGATGGTGGCGGTGGCCTTCACGACGATGGCTTTCAGTGTGGCGTCGCGGTCGGCTTCGTCGACGCGCAGCGACCGGGCGAGTTGCTGCAGGCAGCTCCATGCACCGTCGGTGAGAAGGTCCAGTTCGCGCGGCGTTGTCGGGACCTGACCGTCGGACTGCTCGCCGGACGGTGACACGGGCTCTAACACGCTGGCCATGGCCTCGTATAAACCAATCGACTTACACCCAAACCTTTGTGTTCCGAGCCGCACAAAGCGACGCGGCACCCGGTCGGGGTCTGCGCCCGCGGCGTGAACGCGGACCCCGACCGGCTGCGCTCGCGTGTCAGTGGATCTGCGGGTCCGGCGGATTCTTGGCCGCCCGGCCGCTCAGAGCGTCTCGCAGGTGATCGACAACGGCCGTGACCATGCCCAGGGTCTTCAGCAGCATGGCGCTGGGCGGGGTGTTCGGGTGGGGCCGGGTGGGAGCGACCTTCTTGGCCGTCTCAAGCCGGCGACCGATGGTTTCCAGCTCTTCGCTGCCCACAGCTGCCTGAAACTTCGGCCACACCGTTTCCTGTTCGAAGGCGATGTGCTCACGGGCCGCCGCGACGAAAGCCTGCAGAGCCCGTTGATACTCCGGCTGCCCCGGTCGGGTGTCTTCGAGTTGCTGCAGCAGCCTCTTGCCTTCCTGCTCCTGCGCGATCGCGGTGTCCGCCAGCGCGTCACCGTCTTCCAGGGCCCTGCGGACGGCCGGCCAGAAGAACTGTTCCTCGATGGCCTCGTGTTGCGACTCGGCGATGACCAAGTTCGTCACCATGGTTTCCAGGCCGCTGACCTGGCTTCCCTTCTTCGAGGGTGCCCCGTCGAGCACCTCCAGCATGCCCAGCACGCTCTTGTGGTCCTGGCGCAGAAATGTCAATGCGTCCATGTCAGTGTCCGTTCGTGTCGTCGATTGTGGTTGCGAGCGAGGAGCGGCCCGCCGGCGCCGCAACGCGCCGGCCGGCGGGCCTCGGTGATGGGTCAGGTGGTGGGAACGCGCTGCTCGTGGGTGAAAGGCTTGTCACCCTCGACGGCCGGGGTGCCCGCCGGGTTACGTTGCGCGCCGGTGTTTTTGCGTATGTCGGTGCCCAGCCATTGCTGTTCGGGCTTCTCGACGTACTCCCACTGCACTCCCTCGGGCCACGGACCCTGACCCTCGTTCCACGGACCGCGCACCGATTCGCCGCCGCCGTTGGACATGTTGAACGCGACGTTCTGAAAACGGTTGTCGCCAGCGAGAATCCCGGGCGGGAAATTGACCGGCAGCTCGTTGAGCGCGGCGGTGAATTGTTGGTAGTGCGCCACTTCGCGTGTCATCAGGAAGGTGAGCGTGTCCTGCACACCGGGGTCATCGGTGAACTGCTTGAGGTACTCGTAGACGACCTTGGCCCGCGATTCGGCCGCGAGGTTGTTGCGCAGGTCCACCGTCGGATCGCCGTTGGCGTCGATGAACGCCCCCGTCCAATTGTTGCCCGCGGAGTCCTTGACGCCCGGGCCGCCGCCACTGAGCACCAGGAACATGGGGTTGACCGCGACCTGGTGAATGGCTTGTTCCCGGCCATCGCGACTGGCCACCGCCGGCATCCAATCACACTGCTGGTGAGCGACTTTGAGGTTGTCGTTGAGCCCGTCCAACAGCATGGTGATCATGGACCCGACCATCTCGAGGTGGCTCAACTCCTCGGTGGCGATGTCCATGAACAAGTCGTAGAGCCTGGGATTCTTTTCGCGCAGCACGAACGCCTGGGTGAAGTACTGCATGGCGGCGGTGAGCTCTCCGTTGGCGCCGCCGAACTGCTCCATCAGTAGCGACGCGAAGCGAGGATCGGGCTGACCTACGCGAACTTCGAATTGAAGATCTTTGTTGTGAACGAACATGGGAGCCTCCAAACGGCAAGGTTGAGTCTGCTGATCGGAAACCGGAGAACGGGACGTGAACCAGGGACTGTAGCTCGTCCGGCGTCGAACCAGGTGCTGTAGCTCGTCCGGTGCAAATGACACGGCGCGCGCCGCGTCCTATCAGCGATACCCCGGCGTGGGGCGCGCAAACACCAGGTTCACGCGGTGCGGCGATGGGTGTCGGTCGACCAGAGATGGCCGCAATCCGAGCATTGCAGGTGGACCAGCGTCCCCCTGTTGCTCAGCAGGTACTGCCAGTGCGTATCGCAATTGCGCGTGCTCGCGCAGTCACCACACCGGGCGCGGTGATCGCAGCGCGGGCAGGGCAGCCATGCGCGGCGGCTGCGGTCGGCGGTCGGGTCAATCGGAAACACGATCGGCCGTTCGTGCGGGAAGGACGCCGGCACGGACCAACTCCTCGTAGATCCGCTGCTGCTCTGCGTCCAGGTTCGAGTAAAGCATGTCGTGGGCCGTCTGTTCTTCGCCGAGCACCGCGATGGGATCCCAGTCCTCGTTCATCGCCTCGAGCACCGCGCTGCGCCGACGCGCCTCGTCGAGGGTCATGTCGTAGGCAAAATCAAAGTAGGCCATCGCGCTCCCAGCCGTTAGATACACAAACGAACGGTTAGGATGCCCTCATTAGCGCTGGTCAAGCTATGACTCGCGTCACTTTTCGCGGTTGAAATTCGTCACATCGCCGAGCAATCTGCTGTGCGTTCCGGGTCGAATCCGGTGCCGGTGCGCAGTGGCGGTGACGTGCCTTTGCGACAGCGCCGCGACTTACTTCAACCTGTCCTTCGACCTGTCGTAGCCTCTGCCTCGTGCCCGATTCGCGGGGTGTGACATCAGCTCACTGACGACGGAGCGGCCCTGGCCCCGGGGAGACTCCTGCGCGGCCGCCATCAAAATATCGAGGGAGCGCGCGATCCCGGTCGCGAGATCGTCGACCGCAGGCACGTTGTCGGGGCACGCGCACACGCTCACATCCAGAGCGTCACCGCGGGAGGTCAGCGCGATGTTCAACCCGCTTTCCGCGGCTAGTGGCGCCACGGTGTGCATACCGACGACCTTGGCCCCCGCGCAATATGCGGGCGCCGCCTCACCGGCGATGTACGAGACACGGCCGTGACATATCGGCTCGAGCCGGTGTCGCAGGCCCGATCGGGTGTAGAGCTGCATGCCGATGCGCGCCAAGCTCGGCGGCACCAGCGAAGCCACTGTCGCCAAATCAACTGAGGGATACCCTTTTTCGCTGGCACCACTACGGATGGCATTCAGCCTTTCGGTGGCGGTATGGAGGTTGGCGAGGACTTGCACCGGGTCGTCGAGGTGTACCGGGATGCGAAGTCGCCCGACAGTCAACGACTTACCGGCGGCCGGGGGGTCCGTGGCCGGCAACTCGAACGGCATCCGCATGAGCAGCGGGTCGCTGGGCACCTTGTCGTGCTGTTTCAACCAAGCACGCAGCGAAAGGGTGCAAGCGGCCAGCACCACGTTGGGAATGCTGCCCCCGAACGCGTCGCTGACCGCCTTGACGTCTGCCAGCCGAATCGAGGAGAAGGCAACTGCACGCCGCCCGGTCAGCGGCGCGTTGAAAACTGTGTGCGGCACCGGCCCGCTCGTCGGCGATACTGCCGGCGTCATGGAGTCCCGTCCGGCGGTGCCGGACAGCCGGACGCTCATGGCCCGCAGCACGTTGGACATGGTCTCGGCAATCAGCCACACACCGGTGACATAGTTCTCGGCGATCTCGGCCATTACACCGGTGACGACTTCGCCGACGGAGGGAGCGCAGCCGAGGCTCGGCTCGGTCGGCAGGTTGCTGCTCGCGTCGGCATGCGGCGCCGTAGTCAGCAGCCGCGGCCACATGGACGCCATCCCCGCCGCGCCGTCGTTCAGCGCAGGTGACATCTTCACCGCCAGCGCCCACCGGCCACCCGCGAGACCGTTGATGCTCCAGGCTTCCCACAGCTGGTTGTATCGATGCGGTCGGCCGGTGCTCAAGGTCGCGACGAGATCGGCCAACTCGCGACGGCCGCCTGGAGCGCGCACCGTTGCGCAGTGAATTTGCGGATCGGGGTCGTAGTCCTCAATCTCGGCCCACAAGGGTTGCCCCACCCCGAACGGCTTGGTCACCAGTCGGCTGCGGAACCGCGCCAGCCGCGGCAACGACCCGGCTAAGAGCCGGCGTAGCCGCTCATGGCTGAGCTGATCAGACGCTTCGATGATGACCAGCGATACCGTGTGGGCGGGAACGGTTGAGCTCTGTGTATGCAGCGACAGCGCATCAATGCCCGACAACCGCGTAACCATCAGCGCACCATCCCTTTTCCCACGAAACCTGCTGCGGCCCAAGCCCGACGGGCGTCGGTGACGAGTGCGTCACCCCGCTTCGGACAGCTACTTGTTCAACTCGGCAAGCTGAGGAGCTCAACGAGCACGACAACCTTATTGTCTTTGGCGTCAAAAACGGTTGAGGCACTGGACGGTCGGCCGCAGGATGCGTCACCGCGTGGCCACCCGGCACGCGTGAAGTGATTGCGGGCACTCACCTGCGTCACGTCGACGCTCCCGTCTTGACCGCGACACCGGCCAAATCAAATCGGATCGGCGACGACATACCAAGAACGGGGACGAACGGGAATACCGCCAATTGCTTTTCAGCCTACTCTGATCCGGTGCAGAAAACAGCGTCATGGCCGACGGGTCGAGCCGAAATCGCGTCGGCTCCAGCGGAGAACTTCTGCGTTTGTGCACACAGCGAAGAGTCGATGGCGGCCAGCCTGGTGCTGGCTGCTTAACACCACAGTTGCGCACCAACGGCCATCTAGCAACGGACTACAAACGCAACCTGCCCAATCAGTTGCTGCCTTCCACGGTAGACGAGACGCGCTGATATTAGAAGATTCGGCGAGGACGGCGGTATCGCAGATGGAGCCGACACGGCGGCGGCGGCAGACCCTCGGGTCAGTGCTGCAGCGACGACGTCGGCTGACCCGCCGGCCCGTAACAACGCTGCCCCTCGCCTGGCGGATCGCCGATATTTGGCGCAGTATCGCGGGATGAGACGTGAAGTGGGCGCCGAGATCGAAGTCGAAATCACCGCCCCCACCACGCTGGAGTTTCAGATTGCCGTTGCACCGCATCCGCGAACCGAGGTCTTCGAATCGCTACGATTCGTCTTGAACGGAAGACCCGTCCAGCCGTTGGAGGTCAGCGGGGTGCATGGCAACCGCATCCACAAGTTCGATGTGGAAATGGGCACACTGAAGGTCGACTATGCGGCGACGATCGTGGGGCAGACCGACCCGGCGCCGGTGACCGAATACGACCTGTCCATGTATCTTCGACCCAGCCGCTACGCCGAGGCCGATAAGTTCTATGGTTTCGCTGCAACCGAATTCGGCACATACGACGATTCGGCGACGCTGTTGGAGAATGTAAGCTCGTGGGTGGGCACCAGGCTGAACTACGTGCCCGGCTCCAGCGATCCGATCGACGGGGCGGTGGACACCCTGCTCTCCGGCAAAGGTGTCTGCCGGGACTACGCGCACCTGGTGGTGGCCCTGCTGCGGGCGGTCAACGTCCCTGCCCGCCTGGTGGCCGTGTACGCGCCGGGCCTGTACCCCATGGACTTTCACGCGGTGGCCGAGGCTTTCGTCGAGGGGCAATGGCGGGTGGTCGACGCGACGTTGCTCGCGCCACGGCAAACCCTGGTGCGCATAGCCACCGGCCGCGACGCCGCCGACACGGCGTTCCTCGACAACCACAAGGGCCAGATCGAGCTCAAGCAGCTGACCGTGACCGCGGTCGTGGACGGCGACCTGCCGGCGGACTCGATCGACCAATTGATTTCCATCCGCTGAGACGCGCCCACCGGGCCAGCCGAGTAGGGTAAACGCATCGGCGATCTTTCGTACCTGACTATTCAGAGCCATGTCGTCGCCGAATCGAACGATCTGACCGGTCTCGCGGTCAAGACGGGAGCGTCGCTATGACGCTGAAAAAAGACAACCTCGACGTTGGGCACCGGCATGCTCCGCCCGAACGCACGCCGCGTCTGAGGCTGAAGTCCAAGGCCCCCCGCAGCGGTTACGTCGACGGTGCATGGTGGCCCCACAGTGACGACCTCACCGCAGAGCTGCCGGACCTGTTGTCGGTCCTCTCAGTCAGGCTCGGGCCGATCGGGCGCGTGGTTTACCGCATGTCCGAATGGGACACGCCGCCAACCAAATTGGCGACGGACGGGCGCACGGTACGACTCGACGGATATCGCCTCCAGCCGGCCAATACCGTCGAAGTGATTGGCCTTGATTCCACGAAGATCGTGTTGTTGGTTGTCCCCCCGCACGCCGACCCGGCCCAGGCACATGCCGTCATGATGACCTCGGCAGGCCCCGGCAACGACTCGACCGTCGAGAAGCTCCTCATCACCAGTGTCGCCGACGGCTGAGAACTCGTCATCAACCGCGCGTAAAGCCTTGGGACATCGACGGATTCCCGATGCGGCCCGGTCGGGTGCGTCCCTGGCCGGCGCCGCATCGGCGGATGTCAGGCGGAACCGGGCTCGTTTCGATCCTGACAACTTTGAGCTATCGCTCCGGAGTTAACCCGGGCCGTGGCGCGCGCTTCGAACATTCGCTCACCGCGGGCCACCCGGACGATGGATTCGGCGATATGAAAGGCGCGTGAATCACGATGCGCCTCCAATACGGGCAGGCCGGCGGCTTGGCGCAGCACCATGACCGCAAGCGCGGTAGCAGTCCGGTGCGGAACGATCAGCAAGGTCGCCCGCGCATCCCGGCCGCCAACGGTCATGAGGTGTGGGCGTATCCCCTGCCACCAGTCCCAATTGAGGTCGTGCTGGCGTTGCAACGATGACCAGTTGACGTCGATCTCGGTGATCGGGCCCAGCCGGGCGTCCATTATGGCCACCAATTCAGCCAACTCCCGCGAGATCATCGAGGTGCGGGGCCACCACGCGCCATCGATCTTGCTCCCGAGCCGGTGTGCCAGAGTGAGCCGCACCGGGCTGGCGGGGCGCCTGGGTCCTGTCCTGATCGCGCACGCCAAGGGATCCGCCAGCGCTGCAGTCGTCCACTCGTGCGGTTGCTCGATAGGGCCTGCGATCACGTCTACCGGCGAATTCCGTCGAGAAATAGTGGCACCTGACGGCGCACCTGCTCGCTTCATGCGGCAACCCTTCGCAGTTCGATTCGGTCATCCCGGAAACGGGCCGACGGCGAATCACATTGGCCCGTGATCTCGATGGGAATGCCGTACGAGGCACCGAGCCTACCGTTGACGACGAAACGGCTCGTGTTAACGACGCTACGCCGCGATTCAATTTTTTGCGATCACACGGGTGGAGCGACCGCACTCGCGCGGGCCATCGTGCTGCATGGCTTCACCCGTCCGAATTCAGTTGGCCACCTTGGAAGACCATTGCATCGTACGGCGTACGCCGCTGCGGTACAAGTGATTTCGCCGAAGCAACCGCAGCTTGTTCCGGGCCCACTCGCAGTCGAGCCCCGCGCCGTCGGATCGCCGACCGGCGGGGCGTACACTCTGGGAACAGGGACCGACACAGGCCCCAAAAATCAAAGGGCCGCAATGTCTGACAAATCCCCAAGACAGAGCATGACCAAGAAATCGGCTAAATCTTTGAAACAGAAACGTGCCGCCAAGCGCACGAAGGCAGCCGAGGCGCTACCGGGAGATGCGCTGGTCCATTCCAAGAACCGTTAAGGCCCAACGCATCTGAGTGCCCTCGGCATCCGGTGTGCCGTTGCGACGCGCGGCTGTGACGTCCGGCCGAGTAAATTCGAACTCGTGGTAAACCGCGTCCGCATTCGAATTCCGCCGAGCTTTCCGGGCGTAACCCCCGCGACGATCGACGACCGCTCCGCGACCTCCACGCAAAATAAATTTGCGGTGCGGGGCGTGTTACGCTCCTGGTTGTGGATGTATCGAAATTAATGTCCACACTGAAGTAGAGAGAAGTCGCTATGACGCAGGGAACCGTCAAATGGTTCAACAACGACAAGGGTTTTGGTTTCATCGCCCCTGACGGCGGCGCAAAGGATGTGTTCGTCCATCATTCCGAAATCCAAGGGGACGGCTTTCACTCCCTCGAGGAGAATCAGCGAGTCGAGTTTGAAATCAATCAGGGTCCTAAAGGCCCACAAGCGGTGGGAGTGACCGCCATCTAGCAACGGACAGAAACCTCCGGGAGCATCACCCCTGGCTGCACTACCGGCCTCGTCACCCAGCCTCCGAGGGTCTGAGCAACGTTTCGAGCGGCTTCCGATGGCGGATGAGGAGTCCGCATTTTCGTGCGCCGTGCGCATTGCACTTTTGTCGTCCGGTGTGACTTTGCGCGCGTATCCGCCGCCTGACACGGCTGCGGTCGACCGGCCTGGCGTCGCGGATTAAGCAGCGCGCCCGTCCGGCGACGGTCGCCGACAAAATTTTTTCGAAGAAGCGCGTCTCTGGGTCCGTCAGAATCCGCTGCTCGCGCGAAAACACGGGCGGCACTCGCACGGCAACGGAGGTTTTCCATTACGGAATGCGCCGCTGCGATATCGTTGATGGTGGTTGACTCCCCAGCCTGTCGGAAACGACCGGCGGCGATCCGTTGAGGTCCCCGCCAGTAACGGTTCCGCATCGCCTGAATGGCCATACGGTCACGAATTCGTGCTGTGGGCCAGACATCGACGGAGTCGTATGCCCGGGGGCTCAAGGGCAGTCACTGAAGTTAACGGCGGCTTGAGCGCGCCTTCGCGCCTCTTTGCCGGTCGTTACGTAGCATCAACGCGTCTGAACTGCTCGACCCCTCGCTTTGACCGGCGTGACGGTGCGCGCTTCAAGGGGGCAGGCGTACCGGCCGTAATAGCGGTCAGCCTCCGTCTCCGTCCGCGGCAGTCACGCCCATTCAGCGCTTTACCGCATCACGTGTGTCTGCCATCCAAAGCCTCAGTCGTCCCCTGCGGGCACCCGCCGGGGGCGAAGCGAAAGGGAGATCTTGAGTAAGTTCACCGAAACCATGTACGGCACCGCGCAGTCCAGTTGCAACGGGCTGGTCACCGGGGAGCCGAACTGCCCGGTCCGGCATACCTGGGGCGAGGTGCACGAGCGGGCCCGTTGCATCGCGGGTGGCTTGGCCGCCGCCGGGGTCGATCGCGGCGATGCCGTGGCGGTGCTGGCCGGTGCCCCAGCCGAGATTGCGCCCACAGGTCAGGGCGTGTGGATGCGCGGTGCCAGCCTCACCATGCTCCACCAGCCCACCGCCCGCACCGATCTTGTGCGCTGGGCCGAGGAGACCACCGCGGTCGTCAAGATGATCGGCGCCGAAACGGTCGTCATCTCGGATCCGTTCATGGCCGCGGCGCCGTTGCTGTCCCAGCTGGGTATGCGGGTGCTGACCATCGAGCGGCTGCTTGGCAGCCGCCCGGTCAATCCGGTCGACACCGACGACGACGACATCGCGTTGCTGCAATTGACGTCGGGTTCCACCGGATCGCCCAAGGCCGTGCGGATCACCCACCGCAATGTCGTTGCAAACGCCGAGGCGATGTTCGTCGGCGCAAAGGTCGACATCGACACCGACGTGATCGTGAGCTGGCTGCCGCTCTTCCACGACATGGGAATGACCGGCTTCTTAATCGTGCCAATGTTTTTCGGTGCCGAATTGGTCAAGGTCACCCCGATCGACTTCCTGCGCGACATCCTGCTGTGGGCCAAGCTGATCGACAAGTACAAGGGCACCATGACCGCGGCGCCGAACTTCGCCTACACACTGCTCGCCAAACGCCTCCGCAAGCTGGCCGAACCGGGCAAGTTCGACTTGTCCAGCCTGCGATGGGCGCTGTCCGGTTCCGAACAGGTCGAACCGGCCGACGTCGAATACCTCTGTGAAGCGGGGCGACCGTTCGGGTTGCGTCCCGAGGCGATCCTGCCCGCCTACGGAATGGCCGAGGCCACCGTCGCGGTGTCGTTCTCTGAGTGCGGCGCGGGCCTGTTGATCGACGAGGTCGACGCCGACCTGCTGGCGCTGCTGCACCGAGCCGTCCCCGCGACCAAGGGCAAGACCCGGCGGCTGGCCACACTCGGACGCCTCCTCGATGGGCTGGAGGCGCGCGTCGTCGGCGAAGACGGCAGCATCCTTTCGGCCCGCACCGTCGGGGTTATCGAGGTGCGTGGAGAACCGGTGACGCTGGGTTACGAGACGATGGCCGGTTTCGTCACGGCGCAGGACGCACAGGGCTGGTACGACACCGGCGATCTGGGCTATCTCACCGAGGCGGGCCGCATCGTCGTGTGCGGCCGGGTCAAGGACGTGATCATCATGGCCGGGCGAAACATTTACCCGACCGACATCGAGCGCGCCGCCGCGCGTGTCGCCGGCGTGCGGGCCGGCGGTGCCGTCGCAGTGCGCCTGCAAGCAGGTCACTCCCGCGAGACGTTCGCGGTCGCTGTGGAGTCCAACGAATGGCAAGACGCGGCCGAGGTGCGTCGCATCGAGCAACAAGTGGCACACGAGGTGGTCAGCGAGGTCGATGTCCGGCCACGCAACGTCGTGGTGCTCGAGCCCGGAACGATCCCGAAGACACCGTCGGGCAAGCTGCGGCGCGCCCATACGTTGGCGCTCATCGGCTGATCTCGGGTACCGACGGCGACTATGTTGTAGACCGAGAGTGCACGCGAGGAGGCGTATTGGCCGACTTCGACGCCCAACCCAACCGCATGGTGCCGCCAGTACCGAAACTCTCCCCCACTCAGCGGGAGGCGGACGAGGCCGAGCTCTACGCGGGGCTGCGCGGAGTGGCCGGGATTGTGGCCGGTGGCCGTGTGGTGATCGACATCCTCCGGGACGTGGCGGAGTTCGCCGCGCAGGCGATTCCGGGCGCCGACGGTGTCGGCGTCGCGTTGATCGATCCGGAGCACGGTATATCCAGCATCCACACCTGGGCGGCGACGGCGGTGATCGTGCACGACATCGACACGGTGCAATACGGCGAACTGCACGAGGGCCCGTGCATCACCTGCATGGAGTCCAAACGCCCCACCGTGAGCGGATCGCTGGGCAGTGACATCCGTTGGCCGCACTTCGGTGGGCGGGTGGCCCGCATGCGCATGCACTCCGCGTTAGCGTTGCCGCTGATCGTCGGCGACCAGGTGATCGGTTCGATCAACGCCTACGCGGCAACCCGCGACGCGTTCGCCGATCACGCGGTCCAGTTAGGGTCGCAATTCGCCAAATCCGCAGCCGTTTCGGTGTACAACGCCCAGCTGCTGGCCGTGGCGCATGAACGGACACTGCGATTGCAGCGCGCTTTGGACAGCCGGTCGGTGATCGATCAGGCGATCGGCATCATCCGTAGCCGATCGGGCGCGGGTGCGGACGAAGCGTTCGAACGACTGGCCCACATCAGCCAGACCGAAAACGTCAAACTCCACATCGTCGCCGAACGGCTGGTCGAGGAGGCCGCGCGGCGCGCCCGGGCGCGCCATCGCTGAGGCGCCATCTACTGTGGCCCGGCGCGGAGTTCGTCTAACTCGGCCACGATGAGCAGCCGCGAGTACCGATCTGTCATCAACCTGCGGGCAACGTCCGTCATATGCTCGCCGTTGGCGCGTGCATAGGTCCGCAACAGCTTGAAGGCATCCTGCACGGAGACATCCAGCATTTGACGAAGCAGGCCCTTGGCCTGCTCGACAACGACGCGACCGGTCAGTACCGAGCGCAGTTGCGGGAGCACGGTCGACGGTGTGGGCGGGCGTTCCTGCAGGATCGCCACGGATGCGATGTGAGTGAGGGTTTGCCCCACCAGAAGGTCGGCCTCGCTGAGTTCGCCGCGGCGGGTGCCGAACAAGCCGAGCGCGCCCAACACGATGCCGGCGGCCCGCATCGGCACCGCGTGCACCGACGCGAAGCCGGCGTCGATCGCGGCCGGAACGAACCGTGGCCACCGCGCCACCGCTCCCTGCACGTCGGCGACGGACACCGGTTGACCGCTGGCATAGCAGTCCACGCATGGGCCCTCGTCGGCCTGCAGCTGGAACAGCTCCAGCTCGCGGGCCTGCTCCGAGGTGGCGGCCAGCAGGCGGAGCTGGTTCAGCGGGTCGGCCAGCAGAAAACCCGCGGCTTCGATGTCTAGCAAGTCAGCACAACGCTCTGTCAGGCCGGTCAGCAGGTCGACCACATCGAAGTCGTCGAGCAGGCTGTCGACGATCGATACGACAGCGTCCAGCACACGCGTTTCACGAGGAGCCCCAGTCACGCTGTCCTCCTTCCTGGCTGTGGCGGCCATCAACGCACATCAGTCCTCCTCGAGCCGCAGACGCCGGTCGAGGATGTCTCGGGCGACGTCGGTGGCGCTGCGGCCGGTGGCGTAGGCATGGGCCCGCAGCCGGATCAACGCCTCGGCCGGCTCCACTTCGAGTTGGGCGACGAGCATCCCGGTTGCCTGGCTGACCTCCGCGCGACTCAGCGCGTTCAGTTCGGCCCAGGCGTTGCTGTGGGGGTCTGCGACGGCGGCCTGCAGGTCTGCGTCCAGGAGATCCAGCAGGGGAATGCCCGCGAGTTCCGCGGCGGCGACGGCACTGGCCAGTTCGTCGCCTGGCAGCGGACCCGGCTGCGCGCGGAACAGGTCGAGCGCTCCGACGAACTCACCGGCGACCACGACGGGTATGGCATAAACGCCCCTGATCTGGTTGGCAAGCATCGCGGGGCCGTAGGCGGGCCAACGTGCCTCCTCGGGATCGGCGAGGTCCACGACCAGAATCGGGATCCGCCTGACGACAGACTCCAGGCAGGGTCCCTCTCCCAGAACGAACTGGAGTTCGTCGTACCTGCGGGCGGGCTCGCCGCTAGCTCCCAGTGTCCCGTTGCTCGCACCGTCGAAGACGATCGAGATCGCAGCCGCGTCAATGTCGAGTAGGACCACACAGGCCTCGCACAAGCGGTCCGCGGCGTCTACCCCGCGCCGGCCTTGAACAGCAGCGCGGAGTTGCTCGGGGATTGCCACATTTAGCCGAACAGGCGCCGGGCGGCCGTGCCGGCGCCCTCGCGGCTCGTCGGGGAAGTCATCCCCCCAGCCTTTCACTAGTTGGACGCTTTTACGAGCGTGTGCCGCTGTCGCTTCTGGCGTTGTCGAGGGCGGTCAGCGGTGAACCGACCGAGGGCTTCGGCGCCCGACGGAGTTGTTGCGGGCCAGTATCGCCGTCGACAATCCTCGTCGCTTTGTGTTGTTGCCGGGTCCCGATCGTGTCACCGGCTCCCCCGCGGACCGAAACCTGTTCTCCGAAGCGGTTTCCGGCGCGTCATCAGAGGACGCGAACAGAAACCGGTCCGGGAGCGCCAGCTTGCAGATTGTGCGCACCGTGAGCAGGAGCTGGCGGACCAACGGACCGGTCGTGTACGGCAGGTCGTATGTGACGCACAGAGCGCGCACCTGTGCGGCGATCTCGGCATACCGGTTACTCGGCAGATCGGGGAAGAGGTGGTGTTCGATTTGGTAGCAGAGGTTTCCGCTCATGAACGCCATGACCGGCCCGGCGTTGAAGTTCGCCGCGCCAAGCATTTGGCGCAGATACCATTCGGCCTTGGTCTCACCGTCGAGGACCGATGCGCTGAACTTTTCCGCACCATCCGTGAAGTGACCACAGACGATCACCAGATATGCCCACACATTGCGAAGCCCGTTGGCCACCACGTTGGCGCCCAGGGTCCGGCGCCACCGCCCGCGGCTGAGTGCCGGGAACAGCACATAGTCCTTGCAGGTCTGCCGAGCGATCTTGCGGCGCAGGGCTTTTGCATGGGCCGATCTGCCGGATTGCGTCTGCTCGCGCTCCTGGACCGAATACAAGCAGTGCAGCGCCACGCCCCACTCGAACAGGAGCGCCAGCAGAGCCGCGCGCAACGGCTGCGCCAGCGCGACGGGCCGCCATGCGTCGTCCCGAGTGACGCGCATGATGCCGAATCCCAGGTCGTCGTCGACGCCGACGACGTTCGCGAAGACGTGGTGCCGGTAGTTGTGGGAGTGCCGCCACTGCGACGAGAGACCTGCCATGTCCCACTCCCAGGTACTGGAATGGATTTCGGGGTCGTTCATCCAATCCCATTGGCCGTGGCTGATGTTATGGCCGAGCTCCATGTTCTCGATGCACTTGGCCGCGGCCAGGGCCGCGGTCCCGACGGCCCATCCGCGCCTGCCCCGGCTCGCGGCGATGACCAGCCGCGCCGCGGCCTCGAGGCACCGCTGAAAAGCGATCGCGCGCACGATGTATGCCCGATCCTTGGCACCGCGCGAAACCGCGATCTCGGAACGGATCGCGTCCAGGTCGGCCGCGAACGCCTCGAGGTCTTCGTGGCTCAGATGTGCGTAGGCAGGTACGTCGGTAATAGCCATTGAAATCAATGCGAGTCGGGCACGCTGAGCGGCGTACGCGCGACGACGCGCGGCCAGGGGCAGTTCGCGAACCGCAGCATGAGGAGTTACGTCCGATCAGTGGGTCGTCAGTCGCCAGTGAGACGCGACGTCAGGGTCGGGGTCAGTGAGGCCGGATGGTTGCGGGTCAGCAGAACTGCGGCATCGCGTGACGAATCACTGTTCGTCGGCCGCGAATACGGCTGAACTACTGCTGCAGTCGCCGCGTTGCCCTCGTCACCGGAGTCGGACGGTACGGCGGCCTGCTCGGTCCCTAGGGATCCAGTGAGCGTTGAGCCATCTGCTCTCTACACCTGCCTTAGCCGGCTCTACGCCATGAGCCCTGACCGCATGGTTCGGGGCACACTCATGCTGGTGCATGGTCGACCTCGAAGCTACACGAATGTGCGGATCCGCGGCAGTGCGCATGGCGGATGGCGATCGCATGAGTTCCCGGGCCGGCGCGGCTTACCCGGCCTCACCGGCGCACAGGGGCACGCCGAGCGCGAGCACCGCGACGTCGTCCTCGACCCCCGGACCGAGGCGGTCGAGTAAAGCTTGGACGGCTTCGACGATGGCTGACGCCGTCGCCGGCGCGTTGGATGCTGCGAATCGCAGCAGGGCGCCTCGATCGTCGAATCGTTCGCGGCCGACCCCGGTACCGGCCTCGGTGAGTCCGTCTGTGTAGAGCACCAACGTGTCGCCGGGACCGAGGTGGAAGCGGGTGGCCACGAAGCGCGGTTGCGTGATGAGACCCACGGCGTGACCGCCGACGCTGTCTACGTAGTGGGCACCGCCGTCAGCGTCCAGGCGCAACGGAGGTGGATGGCCGCCGCTGCCGAGCTCGACGTCGAAGCCATCTCCCCGCTTGGTCAGATTGCCGTAGACGACGGTGCAGAAGCTCTCGTGCCGGGTGCCGAGCTTCTGCCCAAGCACGGCGTGCAGATTGTGCAGCACCTGCTCCGGGTCGTCGTCAGACACGGCCGCCGAGCGCAGCACATACCTGGTCAGTCCGGTGACCACGGCCGCCTCGACCCCTTTGCCCACGACATCGCCGAGAAAAAAGCCCCACTTGGTGCGGGACAGCGGAAAGAGATCGTAGAAGTCGCCGCCCACGTCGTCGTCGGAGGCGGTGTAGTAATAGTCCGCCGCGTCCAATCCGCCAGGAGGTGACAGCACGGGCGGCAGCAGCGAGCGACGAAGTGTGTCGGCGAACAACCGCACCCGGTCGTGCTCGGCCTCGGCTCGCCGCCGTTCTTCCAAGAGCTCTCGCTCGTAGGCCCGGCGGTCTGCCGCATCGACCGCGCTGATTCGCAGCAGTTCCGGCCGGCCGAGCGCGCTGGTCTTGACGTTGATGGTGAGAAACATGGGCAGGCGTCCGCCGTCGGCTGCCACGAGGTCGACCGTGACACCGTTGAGCTCACCGCTCATGCGAAGTAATGGCTCGAAATGGGTTTCGTAGTGGATGCGACTCCCAGCGGCGAACAGGTCGCTGAATAATCTGCCCTGCAGCGCATTTCGATCGAAACCCAACCAGCGCATCATCGTCACGTTGGCCCGGACGATGCGACCATCGGGTTCGGCGATGAGGTGGCCGCAGGGGCTGTTCTCCCAGAAGTCCTCCAGGCTCGGCTCGGTCATGCCCATCTGGCGAAAGCCGAAATCGCCGATGCGGTGGCATCAGGGGCGCTCAGTTGGGGGCAATGGCCAGTTGCCTCCAACGTGACCAGTCGACTGTCCGGGATATGTTCATTGACGTAGGCGCCGACCTCGCGCGGCGCGATCGCGTCCTGTGCGCACTCGATCACCAGCGTGGGAACGGGGATCCGGCCAAGGTCGTCGCGGTTGTCGGAGAGGAACGTGGCGCGGGCGAAAACGCGGGCATGCGCGGGATCGTTGCGGCAGAAGGTCTCGACCAGTTCGTCCTGCAGTTGCGGGCGGTCCGGGGTTCCCATGATGACGGGTGCCATCGCGTGCGACCAGCCCAGATAATTGAGCTCCATGGACTCGAGGAGTTCGTCGATGTCGGATTGCGAAAAACCGCCCCGATAGCCGTCGTCGTCGACGTAACGCGGCGAAGGCGTGAGCATCACCAGCTTGGCGAAACGGTCGGGTTCGGCGATGATCGCCAGCGCACCGATCATGGCCGCGACGGAATGCCCGACGAACACGACGTCGCGCAGGTCGAGCTCACGGACAATGTCGACGATATCGGCGGCATATCCGGCCAGCGACGAGTACTTCCGTGCGTCCCAACAAGCCGGATCGGACTCACCGCAGCCGACGTGGTCGAGGAGCAGCAGGCGAAAGTCCGGCTTCAGCCGGTCGACGACCAGACGCCACAACTGCTGATCGCAGCCGAACCCATGCGCCAGGATGATCGGTGGGCCGCCTGGCGCGCCGACGACCTGGATATTGTTCCTGGCGCAAACATCCACGCTCCCACTCTAGGCTGTCCCGGCCTTGGGCCCCGGATGCTTGCGCGGGCAGGGTAATCGTGCACAAAGTCCCGATTCCACCGGCGACGGTGGTCGTGTCAGCGACTCAGCGGACGCGCCCCGGCCGGGCAACGCCAAGCGATCCACGCGCGGCGAAAATCACTGCCGCACAGTCGATAGGCGTCGTGCGTGTTGCAGCGTCGAGATCACCGCCAAGGTCGCCTCAGCACCCTGGTTACTGTCCACCCCGTCCGCGTGCAGCGCGTCATAACCGCCACCCGTTTCCGGATCCCACATCGGCTCCCCCGCATCGTTGTCGCCCATGAACCAGTTCGCCGCGGCCTTGACCCCGCCGGGCCAGATCGGGTTGGCGTCGATCGCCGCGGCACGTGCACACGCGTCGGCAAGGGTGGAGACTTCGATGGGCCGCTGGTCGAAGCCGGGCCGGACGTCCCCGTGGCCTCTACCCCCCACGGGGGTGGGCGACAGATGGCCGTCCGCCGTTTCGACCGCGACCAGCCACGCCAACAAGTCCAGGCCGCGCTGACTCAGCGTCGCATCGCTGAGCGCAGTACCGGCCGCGATCATCGCCTCCGGCAGAACGGCATTCGCGTGCGTGAGTCTTGCCTCGGGCCACGGCCACGTCGAGTCGACGCGTCCCGGGGGTAGGGAAGCGGCAAAGTCGATGAGCAGCGCGCGAGCCGCACGGTGGTGTGGGTCGAAGGCAAGGAGTTCGGCGGCCCCCAGAGCCGCGAACGCCATCGCCCGGGGCTGGGCCGATCGCTCCTGGGCGGCGCGCTCGAATTGCATGATGGACGAGTCGCGTGCCCAGGCGACGTTACTGCGGGCAGCCGCGGTCCCGAGACCCCAGATGCAGCGGCCCCAGGCATCTTCGAAAGCGGGTTCGTCGACCCAGCCGCCCGTGTCGTCCATCCGATTTCGGCACGCCCCGGTCAGTGCCTGCGCGTCATTCAAAAACCGGAGGGCGAGCCCGGCCAGACCGTTCAATGCTCGGTTCGGACCGTGGTCTCGGGTCGCGACTACGAGCACCCACGCCACGTTGTCGGTGCAATAACCACCCTCGGGTGACGGCTCGGCGGAGCGCGCATGCGTCAAAGTGCCGCGCCGATCGGTCAGCCGCAGCAGATGACCGAATATCGGCTCCGGTGACGGCGTGGTCATGCCCACGCGCGTAGCTGAGCACGTACTCGACGCGCCAGCCCCAGGTACGCGCCGGCGACCACCGGCCAGGCCATCCCGGGCGCCAATCGGCGCGCCTCGGCCGCCATGGCACCGGCAAGGCGCGGCTCGGTCAGCACCCGACGCAGGGCGGCCGCCAGCGCACTCGCGTCGTCCTGTGCGACGACGATTCCGGCCCCACTGCCGAGCAACTCGAGGGCGTGCGGGAACGCGGTGGCCACGACTGGTCGGCCGCTCGCGACGGCGTCGACCAGTGCGCCCGAAGTGACCTCGTCGGGCGAGTCGTACGGGAGAACGACGACGGCCGCGGCCTGCACGAGGGCGGTCAGCGTCGGACCGTCGCGATAACCGGCATCGAAGCACACCGAATCCGCGACGCCGCCGCGCAGCGCTCGTGCGATAAGGGCCTCGCGATAGGCCTCGCCATCGGCGGCGAGCACCTTCGGGTGTGTCGGACCCGCAACCAGATAACGCGGCCGGCCGGGCAAATTACGCAGCGAGGCCATCGCGTCGATGACCCGCTCGATACCCATGCCGGGGCGCAACAGACCGCAGGTCAACAGGGTCGGTCGCCCGCCCCGTACGCACGCCGTCGCCGGTACGGACGCCCCGTGCGCGATGACGGCGACTTTGCGGCGGTCGATATCGAAGCCGCAACACAATCTCTCTCTTGCCACGTCGGACATCACGATCACCCGATTTGTCCGTGCGACAATGGCCTCGAACACGAAACGCTGCCGTCGCGTCGGGCTTTTGAGGACGCTATGAGCAATCACGAGCGACGGGACGAGCAGCCCGTCGAGGATACCTACCACTTCGTCGCCGTCGACGCCGCCGTAGACGCCTTGCTGGTGCTGGATGACGGCAACGTCGCTTCGGTTCAGCAAGTCGGTGCACGCAGAGACGGACGCCGGTGAGTCGTTGGTCAGGTCCCCGATGACCCTGGTGCTCGAGGACGGCGTGCCGTCGGACACTCGCACGATGCTGACATCGGCGCCGTGAGCGCTCAACCAGGAGGCCAGCGCGGCGCTGAACCTCGCCAGCTCACATCGCGTCGGTGGATAGGTACTCAGGATGCCGAAGCTCGGGACGTCAGAACATCCTTGGTCCACAACAAAATCCGTCGACCTTTGAATTGGAGCCAAAGCGCTCACAGCGATCCCAACTGCGGTTGACACCGGCGTGTCCGGCGTGAGCGGTTGCTCGGCGTGGCCAGCTTGAAACGGCTGACCCATCCCGGACTAGCTGGGTTTCTCGATTACCTGACGATACACCTCTGGACGCTGGATGACGCCGACGCGCAGCACGCAGGCGCCCCCGGAAGCCGCTTCATGACTCCCGGAGGCTAGGCAACACGGCACTCCCGGGGACACCGTTTGCCCTAACAGGCGGGCATACCCGCCACCACACCGGTGAAACGCCGAGAACTGCGCGCGCTGTCCGGACCGGCCCCGGGCTTCGCAGATGGCTGACTCGAGATCAGCTGCCCTACAATATCTTTCAGGCAGCGCCTCGCTCGCATCCGTCACAGCTCCGAGGCAGGCGGGCGCTCGGCGCCGAAGCAGTTGCCAACGCGATCCACACAATGCAGTTCGATGCGCGATGCCGAAGGCGCGCGGACTACGGCGCGGGGCGCTTCAGGCGCTCCTCTTTGGCCACGGCCCGGTCATTGTCGGGGCAACCGGCCCTGAAGCAGCGCCGACTGCTTTCACCCTCCGGTATTTCTTCGCCGTCGACCAGCATGTAGCGGTATTCGATTTGCTCGGGGTGGTTGCCGCCACAGTACGTGCCCGTAGGCACCTGTCGCCGGTTGAGGTGCATGTCGTGAATCCTAGACGTCGTAGCGGTCGCAGGGTGTGGGTTCGGACGCATCACCGAGTTATGACGACGTGGTGACAAACGCGTCCGGTCGCCCTCGTCGGAGCTGGCGTCGTCCGCCCAAGGGCAAACTCGTCGATGGTTCCACCGCGCAAGCCGGAGCGCCACCGGCGTGGCGGTCCCGGGGAGCTCAGTCACCCCGCGGCGGCCGGGGTGAACCACCACCGCCGAATCCCAAGTGCGGGTTAGGCGTCCGTCTCATTTCGAAGCGGTCGCACTGGGTCAGTGTGAGCCGGGCAATGATCATGTACCAAAGCCACTATGTCCTCAGGCAATTATCAGGTTTGGGTGCTTTGACCTTGGATATTCGTCTCCCAGAACACACTTCGCCACCAGCGATGGTGGAAACGTCGCCGCCAGGATCCGGGAGTCGCCATGAAAGATACGAAAGGGCCGATGCCGCCTGCAACATCCGACTTGCGCCGAGTCAGCCTCAATCCCGCGCATTGGCGTCAGTCACGGTGGTTGCTCGCGGCCGAAGCCGGCGCGACCGCGGCCCTCGGACTGGTCGGTCTGGTGGGCGTCTTTCTGGTCGCGCCAGTCGGCGTCGGCTTCTCCGTCGCCGGCCTACCTCTTACCCCCACGCTGAGTTGGGTGCTGCTTGGCGTCGGGGCGACTGCGGCAGTGTCAATGATCAATCGCCGAGTGGCATTGATGTTCACCGCGGCCACGGGTATCTGTGCCGGCGGGTTGGTCATCGTTACCGCGGTCGCCACGACTCATCAAGCTGGTGGACCAATGGGATTAGCAGCCGGTGGGATTGTTCTATGGGGCCTGCTGGCCTGCTACAACCTCGCCGTTCTGATGTGGCTTGCTCCCGACCAGCTGGAGGGACCCGAATGGATACTGAAGCGACGAAAGGCGCCGCGCAGCGCCTTGCCTGAAGATAAAGCCCGCGAGGAAGCGGGCTAGGAAGCAGCTGTCGCACCCCGGTGGCAGCCCAACAACGGTTATCAGTCGGGCGTATTCGGCGGCCTGAGGGTCAGAAGGTAGTGGTCGATAGGCGCGCGCAAGGCAGGTTGGTGATTGAGGAGTTCTGGCAATTCGAGTGTCAGTTGTTCAGCGACACTGAATAGCTTGACGTTGAGTTCTTGGGAACGCCACTTCAGCAGTTCGAAGGCGGCGTCGGCGTCAACGCGGTACGTCAGCATCAGCATTCCCTTCGCCTGCTCGATGACCTCGCGGTGGCCGACGATGACCGGCAATTCTTCGGTGATCGTCTGCTGAAGATCGGTGTGAAAGCTATCCGTGACGTCGATATAGAAGCCGCGGGTGGCGACGGTGCGACCGTCGGCATCAGTGACCGGTTCGCCGACTACCACCACCTTGCGCATTTCTCCGGTCGTGGTGCGGATCCTGTGCCGGCTGCTGAACGGGGCCGCCGACTGGGCCAACAATGCCTTGACCCTCTCCAGGTCGTCCGGATGCTTGTGACTCAAGATGAGTTCGGTGGTCGGTTCGATTTCACCGGGCTCGTAACCGTGCATCCGTGCCACGGCGTCAGTCCACGTCCACGTGCCGTCGTCGTATCGATAGGTGAAGCGGCCGACTTTCTGGGGTTCACCGCCGAGCAGAGCCTTGTCGATGGCGCGGACAGCTTGGCCGTCCGTCGCGGGGCCCTCGCTCCCGGTGGGCGACAACTCCACAGTCGTAAGTTGCTCATTAAACTGTTTTTTGCCGTCAGCCATTTTTGTGACCTTCTGCCATCGATTCGTGCCCGAATTGGCGGCGTCTGTGCGCGGGCAGGCCGGCGCACCACGCGACCTCGGTCGGAGAGTCTAGATCGCCGAAGCATTAGATCATCGTTCTGCTGCGACGGCGCATGCTAGCGCAACCCGACCAGCTTAGGTCCGAGGATACCCTGAAGCGATGGCCCTGCCCCCCGGGCTGTTGGACGTCTGGGCTGATTGGTTTCGGTCTGGATATGGCGCAAGTAGTGGGCTATCTGCCAAACGACCCTCTGGTCGTTCAGACGTCACTGCGGTGGACCGCCGTCAGTGCCCGCATCGAAGAACTGTGCGCGGCCGGAGCATCGACCGCGCCCCAGGACCCGCCCCGCCAACGTTGCCGGCGACATCGGCCCTTCGTCAACGGGAGCGGGCCACGCCGCGCGGATCGTGCCGTAGTGATCCGGGGCCGCCGTCCTGGCCAACCTCTCGCTCAACCGACCGTATGGGCGCACACTTGAGATGTCCCGTCTGATTTAGGGGAGCTGCGATGAGCGAGCAACTGTACGACTTCTTCGGCGAGATCTTCCAGCGGTACTTCAGACCCGCCATCGACGCATATCCGCGAACGGGGGGTGCGCTCGTCGGAAGGTTACTCGCGCTGAGTGACGACGTCCCCGACAGATTGGCACAGCCGCGGTGCGCCGCATTGGCATGGGGCAACACCGAGACCCCGAACGCCAGGATCACCTCGGAACTTTTCGTGATCACCCAACATGGACTGATGTATGCCGCCCGGCTGAACGAGTCGCGCCGGGCGTTGTATTACCTGGCCACGCCCCCCGTACTGTTCGATCCTTTCGTCGATCAGGCCGACACCGCCGAACTGCAACAGGGCACGGTAGTCGTGGTGGACAGCCGGTTCGGCCGCGACCTCGCATCCGCGCATCCGATGGATGCCGCGCTGCGCCGGATACTCGATGAGCACCTGGCGCTGCGGGTGGACCTGCCCGCGTGAATATTTAATTCCACCGCACGCGCCAGGGTGACCGGTCGCGCGCGGCGCCGTATGGGAAGTGGACCCACCGCAACCTGGTCAGTCTGCGGGCAGTGCGCGGCTCGGTAGGATCTGTGAGGTCCAGGGGCCAGCCGGCAGAGAGCGCGGCTCCGTCCGTCCGCTGTATGCGCGCGACAGGAGAGTTCATATGCCAGTGCCCAACCCGTACGTCGACCAAAAAACAGGACGGATCAAGCTCCCCGAACACGGCAGCCTGGTCCGTCATGTGGAGCAGTGGGCCAAGCTGCGTGGGGATCGACTGGCCTACCGCTTCCTCGATTTCTCCACCGAGCGGGATGGTGTCTACAAAGACCTGGCCTGGGCGCGGTTCAGTGCCCGCAACCGCGCCGTTGCTGCGCGCCTACAGCAGGTCACCCGGCCTGGCGATCGCGTCGCCGTGCTGGCTCCGCAGGGCCTGGACTACATGGTGGCGTTCTACGGCGCGCTGTATGCCGGCGTCATCGCGGTGCCGCTGTTCGACCCGGCGGAACCCGGGCATGTGGGCCGGCTGCACTCGGTTCTCGACGACTGCACGCCCTCGGCGATCCTGACCACCACGGATTCCGCGGAAGGAGTGCGCAAGTTCTTCCACCACCATCGTCCGGCCAAGGAACGACCCCGCGTCATCGCCGTGGATGCCATCCCCGACGAGGTCGGTCAAAGCTGGCAGCCGCCACCGGCGGACCCCGATGCCATTGCCTACCTGCAGTACACCTCAGGGTCCACCCGGGCGCCGGCCGGTGTGCAGATCACCCACCGGGCGGTGGCCACCAACCTGGCCCAACTCCTCACCGCGCTGCAGGTCGAAGAGGGCCAGCGGGGCGTAATGTGGCTGCCGCTGTTCCACGACATGGGCCTGGTCACCGCCATGGTTCCGTCGGTCATCGGACACTGCATCACGATCATGAGCCCGGCCGCCTTCGTGCGCCGCCCCATCCGGTGGATGCGAGAGCTCGGGGTCCTGGGCGATGACGACAGCCCGACTTTCTCCGCGGCGCCGAACTTCGCCTTCGAGCACGCCGCGTTGCGAGGCCTGCCCAAAGACGGTGAGCCCGAACTCGATCTGAGCAACGTGTTCGCCTTGCTCAACGGCAGCGAGCCGATTTCCACCTCGGCGATGCGCAAGTTCAACGAGGCGTTCGCCCCATACGGGCTCCCGGCCACCGCCATCAAGCCGTCCTACGGCATGGCGGAGGCGACGCTGTTCGTCTCCACCACCGACATGAAGCGAAAGGCCACCACCATTCACGTGGACCGCGACGAGCTGAGCCGCGGCCGTTTCGTTGTGGTTGCCGAAGATTCGCCTACGGCTGTTACCCAGGTGGCGTGCGGCGCGGTCTCCGTCGACCAGTGGGCCGCCATCGTCGATTCCGATACCGCCACCGAGCAACCCGACGGCCAAGTCGGCGAGATCTGGCTGCACGGCGCCAACATCGGTTCGGGCTACTGGGGCCGCGAGCAGGACACTCAGGACACCTTCGGCAACATCCTGCAGTCGCGGTGCAGTCCCTCGCACGCCGAGGGTGTGCCCGACGACGGGCTGTGGATGCGCACCGGCGACTATGGCACCTACTTTGGGGGCGAGCTGTACGTCACCGGCCGGGTCAAGGACCTGGTGATCGTCGACGGCCGCAATCACTATCCGCAAGACCTCGAGTACACCGCGCAGGAGGCCAGCCGTTCGCTGCGCGCCGGGTACGTGGCGGCCTTTTCAGTGCCGGCCCACCAGCTGCCGTCCCGGGTGTTCAATGATCCTTGCTCGGGACTCAACCATGACCCTGAGGACACTTCCGAGCAGCTGGTCGTCGTCGGCGAACGCGCCCCTGGCGCCCCCAAATCCGACATCCAGTCGATCGCCGACGATATCCGCGCCGCGGTCGCGTTGCGCCACGGCCTCACCGCGCGAGACGTGCTCCTGGTCCCGGCCGGTTCGATCCCACGCACCTCCAGCGGCAAGGTCGGCCACGCCGCCTGCCGGGCCGCCTACCTCGACGGCAGCTTACGCGGCGGCCAGATCCAAGACGCTTTACCCGCCCGCGGTTGGTCACCATAGATTCATAGCCTGCGCCGACACACCAGCGGAATCGCCGGACGGGTCTGCACGGTGAGACCTGCCAACCCCCCGGCGCCCACAGGCTCCACACGGAAAGGGTCCGAACCTAACGTAGGTTCAGGGCAATCGTTCGTCTGACTCGGGGTCAAGTGGTCGCAGGTTCAAATCCTGTCAGCCCGACGCAGGTCAGAGGTGGTTTTGGTTTGCGTTCGCATTCCAGTTCGGGGGCCAATACGCCAACTATGATCCGACGAACGTTCAGAGGACCGGGGATCATGCCGACGCCCAACCCTACCGGGTGGCTGAATAAGCTGGATCGAAGCGACCTCGCGGACATGCTGTACGACCCGGAGCCAGCCGTCGAGCTGCTGAGGGGCCTTCGCGCCGTCCTCACCACGTGGTGGAACGAGCTGTCGGAAGACGTGCAGGATGGTTTGAGAGACAACAAGGCGGGGATCGTGTCGGGTGCCTACCGCGAAGACGTCGCTGCGCTGGGACCGCTCGGGGAGATCGACAGCTGGGGGCGAGACCTGCGGTCGGATTTTAGGCTGCCGCTCGTCGTATGGGCCTTTTTGGACTTCATGAACAGCGAGCAGCGGAAGTAACTACTGGCAACCAAGCGCCTAGGTCCCAGCCGCTGCGCGAGCTTGTCGACAGCGGCTATCGCCCTGTCGTCGCTGGTATGCCCATAGACATCGCCGGTCACCGCGATGGGAGTGCCCAAGCAGGTCGGATACCGCACCCGAAAAAGTTCGGCTCAGTTAGTAGCGGTTAGGCGTATCCCTGGCTCGGCGGATGCGCGGTGTCGAAAACGTTGCGAATTAAGCACTTTGGGTCTGAACCGGGTGAGTGAGCAGAAGATCGAGGAAGCCTTGTCGAACGCTAAACGACGCGATCTAGGCTAGTGGCTCGTCAGGTTGATCGCGAGAATCGCGACGACTGAGTGAGCGTCACCATCGTCAGTTGTCTTGAACGCCTTGTGGTGCTGATAGTCAACGCGCGCCATCGACGAGACTTCAAAGTGTATTGTCCTTGACCAGCCGACGCCTTGCGGCAATCCAGCCTTTCCGCGGAGGATGCATGAGGTGCCGGCGGCTGGCCATACATCCGGCGTAGACGCGACATGGTCCCAAAATTGCTGCGCTTGCTGCAGCCCGACGGCTTCGGTCATCCGCGAGTAGTGGTCGACATAGTGCCGATGAACCAGCACGCGGTACTTTGGAGCCTCTTTTGGCTTGCCCCCAGGTCGCTTGGCTGGCTGAAACGGCTTGTACGCGCTGTCAACCATCACGGGCGTTCAACTGGTACAAAGTTTGACGGCGAGAACTCCCCCATCAGCACGGACCGGCGAAGGGGGTCATCGATTTCTTTCGCAGTTATCCGCCATGCGCGAATAGCTTCACTCAAGACGTCAGCGCTTTCATCGGAGATGGCGGCGACAAGCGCTTGGTGGAGTTCGTCCGCAAACTCCTTGAGGTCGTCGCGGTCGAAGACTCTCAGCCAGGCCAGGTCGCCCAAATCGCTTAGGCTCGGCTGACCGTCTCTGGCTAGCAGATCCTGGAGCCGAAGCAGGTGCTTGGACCACTCCGCCACCAGCCGCAGAGTTATCACTTGTGACTCGGGCAAGGTGAGGAGGCTAGTGCCGTCCTTGTCTCGAATACGCGCGGAACCCTCACGCGCCATCTGCAGAAATTTCGTTCGCTTTGTGCCCGCGAGATCGCTTGGTTGGAAGATCGTGTCTTCGCTCATGGGAAGCCCCTTGGAAGATGTAGTAAGATCCTGACCAAGATCTTACATAGGATCATAGTAACCGAACCTGTAAGCTGAAGCGTAGGGGGTGATGAAAATTACTCGGCGTAAGTGGACTGTTGAGCCAGGCGACAGCCTCTCGATAGTCGTGCGCAAACTTCACGATGCGCTGATAGCTCATAACATTGAAGATGCTGACGAGGACTGGCCAAAAATCATCTCCGCGCTGGTCAGCAAGGTTACCGATGCCGGCATTGACGGTGAGGCTCTTGTGAGATTTGGACTGTCGGAGGCGACGGCGTTCGCGCTCATCGTCGACGTTGTGTTGGGCAATCATGTTGACGGCGCCAAGCAGCGCGAGTGGCGGGATGCTTTGGAGATCCGACCTGCCCCTGCGGACACACGCGATCGCAAAGCTATCACCAGGGCACTTACTAGGGCGGTAGACGACCGGCTATCTGTAGCGCGCCGATGGATACACCATGCGCCCTTCAACGACATCCTCGCGATGACCCCGCCGTCTAGCGATTTGGCGAAGCAGATCGCAGAAAGTCCTGACCCGCCGTCAGAGGTTTGCGTTCAGTACACCTGGATTGCCGAGCGCTTGAGCGGACAACCCCTCAAGCAGTGGTCGACGGAATCACTTGAGGCTGAGTATGAGTGGCGGCGCGGACGGCAACCGGCGCAGATACCCTCGGCCGCGTTGATCGAGTTGGAGCATACGACTGAAGACTTCGCGTTGCAGATCGCGGACCGCAACGTTTCGCGCAAAAGGGATCCCTACGACCCGATCGCAGAACATGTGACCGATAAGGCTCGGTCTTTACTTCGTGACCGCCGGTACTCGGATGCTGCTGCACTCTTCGAGTTCGTAGGTGATCACTCGAAGCTGCGAAAATCTAATTGCCTGAATAATCGGGGATTCTGTTGGATCCCACCAGACCCGAAGAAGGCGATGTACTACCTACAGCAGGCAGCGTCGCGTGGCTACGAAGACAGATCTGTTAACACCTACAACCAGATGTGTTGCGCCGTCTCGTTAGGCGATTACCCGGAATTCCGTGCGTTGTCTGAGCGCTACTGGGCCGAAGAGTTCGAAGAAGAAAAGACGCCAGCGACCTTGTGGGTGCGTGATCAGGGGCAATGGACTCTTCAAGAGGTGCCTGATGCCCGAGAGCAGATCGCGCGACTTGCCCTCTACCAAGCTGAGGCGGAGGGTTGGCCTACGCGTGTTGATCGGTGGACAATGCGCCTGGAAGCCCTTTTGAATGGTGAGTACGTCCTGTAAAGCCGCGGTGAGTCTGGGTAATCGACCGCCAGAGCCATTCGACATCTGGGAACGCGCCTCAACCCGATGTCGTCCGACATGTGTCGGGCTGACAGGGTCGGGCTGACAGGATTTGAACCTGCGACCACTTGACCCCCAGTCAAGTGCGCTACCAAACTGCGCCACAGCCCGGTGCCGGTGGACTCCACCGGCAGCGGTCGAAAGCCTACCGCAACCGGGCCGCCGCCCCGTCATGGCCTTCGAGTGTGCGCTCCGGGGCGTCGAGTGTGCACTGAGCGCGGGAAAACGCCGGTTTTCTCGCAGTGGGTGCACGTTCGAAGCAGGCACGCTCAACGCCGCTTGGCGCCCCGCTTCTCGCGGACCCGCACGTTGATGCGGATCGGACTGCCCTCGAAGCCGAACGTCTCGCGCAGCCGGCGTTCCAGGAATCGCCGGTAGCCGGCCTCGAGGAAACCGGTGGTGAACAGGACAAACGTCGGCGGCCGCGCGGTGGCCTGGGTGGCGAAGAGAATCCGCGGCTGTTTGCCGCCGCGCACCGGCGGCGGTGTGGCCGCCACCACCTCCTTGAGCCACGCGTTGAGCGGGCCGGTCGCGATCCTGGCGTCCCACGACTGCAGCGCGGTCTCCATCGCCGGCACCAGCTTCTGCACCGCGCGACCCGTCTTCGCCGAGATGTTGACCCGCTGCGCCCAGCGCAGCTGCGCCAGCTCGCGGTCGATCTCACGCTCGAGCAGCTCGCGGCGATCCTCGTCGACCACATCCCACTTGTTGAACGCCAGCACCAGCGCGCGCCCGGCCTCGATCACCATGGTCAGCACGCGCCGGTCCTGCTCGGTCAGGGGTTCGGACGCGTCGATGAGCACCACCACCACCTCGGCGGCGTCGATGGCCGAGTGGGTGCGCACCGAGGCGTAGTACTCGTGCCCGCTGGCCTGCCCGACCTTGCGCCGCAACCCCGCGGTGTCGACGAACCGCCACACCTTGCCGCCCAATTCGATCAGCGAGTCGACCGGGTCCACCGTCGTGCCGGCAACGTCGTGCACCACCGAACGCTGGTCACCCGCAAGCTTGTTGAGCAACGAGCTCTTGCCCACATTGGGCTTGCCGACCAGGGCCACCCGTCGCGGCCCGCCCGCCGCCGGCGCCACCTCCGACACCTCGGGCACCGCCGCGAGCACCGTGTCGAGCAGGTCTGCCACGCCGCGACCGTGCATCGCGCTGATCGGGTGCGGCTCACCGAGGCCCAGCGACCACAGCGCCGCCGCGTCCGCCTCGGTTCGGTCGCTGTCGACCTTGTTGGCCGCCAGGAAGACCGGCTTGCCCGAGCGCAGCAGGATGCGCGCGGCGGCCTCGTCGGCGGAGGTGGCCCCGACGGTCGCGTCGACGACCAGGATCACCGCGTCGGCGGTGCGCATGGCGATCGACGCCTGATCGGCGACCAGCTGCTGCAAACCCTTGGCGTCGGGCTCCCAGCCCCCGGTGTCCTGCACGACGAACCGGCGACCGGTCCACAGCGCATCGTAGGAAACCCGGTCGCGCGTCACGCCGGGCACGTCCTGCACCACCGCCTCGCGGCGGCCGAGGATCCGGTTGACCAGCGTCGACTTGCCGACGTTGGGCCGGCCCACCACCGCCACGACGGGCGCGGGCCCCGCCTCTGCGGTGTCCTCGACATCGAATTCGACTGACTGCCAGTCGCTTTCGTCGGACCAGGTGCCGTCGTCGCTCACCGGACCGCCTCGCTTTTCTGCCGCACCAGATCCAGCAGGTGGTCGATCACTTCGGACTCGGTCATGTCGCTGGTGTCCACCACCACCGCGTCGGAGGCCGCACGCAGCGGCGACACCGGCCGGGTGGAGTCGAGGTGATCGCGGCGGCGCACGTCGGCCAGCACGCCGGCATAGTCGTCCGGCAGGCCCGACGCCACGTTCTGATCGTTGCGCCGCCGGGCGCGGGTCTCGGCCGACGCGGTCAGGAAGATCTTCAGCGCCGCGTCCGGCAGCACGACGGTCCCGATGTCGCGGCCCTCGACGACCACGTTGCCGGGGCCCTCGGCCATCGAGCGCTGCAGCCCGACGAGGCGGGCGCGCACCGTGGGCACCGCCGACACCGCCGAGACGTTGCGGGTGACCTCGTCACCGCGAATTTCGGCCGAGACATCTTCTCCGGCAAGGTAATAGCGGTCGCCGTCGTGGTCATGGCCGACCGACATCTGCACCGTCGAGCCGATCCGCCCGACGGCGTCGGCATCGAACGGGTCGACGCCAGCGCGCAGCACCGCCAGTGTCACCATTCGGTACATCGCCCCGGTGTCGAGGTAGCGTGCCCGAATGGCCCGCGCCAATCTTCTTGAGACCGAGGATTTTCCCGTCCCGGCGGGGCCGTCGATAGCGACCACGACGCCATTGCCGGCACTCACAGGCCCACCGCTTTGTACAGCTGCCCGACCTCTTCGCGGGTCAGCGCCCGGATGCTGCCCGGACGCTGCTTGCCCAGGGACACCGCGCCGATGTCGGTGCGCACCAACGCCTCCACCGGGAATCCCACCGCGGCGAGCAGCCGCCGGACGATGCGATTCCGCCCCTCGTGCAACGTGACCCGCACCAGCGTCTTGCCGGGGATGGCGTCCACGACCGCGAAGTCGTCGACGCGGACCGGCCCGTCGTCCAGCTCGATCCCCGCGCGCAGCCGCTTGCCGAGGCCGCGCGGCACCGACCCGGTCACCGTCGCCAGGTAGGTCTTGGGCACCTCGTGCGACGGGTGCATCAGCCGATGCGCCAGCTCGCCGTCGTTGGTCAACAGGATCAGCCCTTCGGTGTCGGCGTCAAGCCGCCCGACGTGAAACAGGTTCTTGTTTCCCCGCACCTTGTGCTGGATCAGGTCGCCGATGCACGGCCGGCCGCGGTCGTCCGACATGGTCGAGTGCATGCCGCGGGGCTTGTTCAGCGCCAGGTACACCAGCGACTCGTCGAGCACGATCCGGGCGCCGTCGACGCGCACCACCGACACGTCGGGATCGACGCGGGTGCCCAGCTCGGTGACCACCTGCCCGTCGATCTCGACGCGGCCGTCGCGGATCATCTTCTCGGCGTTTCGCCGTGACGCGATTCCGGCCTGCGACAAGACTTTCTGCAGGCGGATCCCTTCGATCTCGGCCATCAATCCCGGTCCACGTCGAAGGTCAGCGGCTGGTCGGTCGCCGCGCCGCCGGTCAGTTTGATGAAACGCGGCTCGGTGTCCAGGGATTCGCTCAGGTCCTCGATCGTGTCGACGTCGGGAAGCAGCGGGGCGATGTCGGGAAGGTCGGTCAGCGACGTCAACCCCAGGCGCTCCAGGAACAGGTCGGTGGTGGCGAAGGTTGTTGCGCCCGTGTCGCCGTCGACGCCGGCCTCGGTGATCAGCCCGCGCGCCACCAGGGTGCGCATCACGGCGTCCACGTTGACCCCGCGGACCGCGCTGACCCGCGCGCGGGTCACCGGCTGGCGGTAGGCGACCACGGCCAGCGTCTCCAGCGCGGCCCGGGTGAGCTTGGAGCGTGCGCCGTCCAGCAGCAGTTTCTCCACGTAGGGCGCGAACTTCGCGCGGGTGTACATCCGCCAGCCCTCGCTGGTCTGCCGCAGGTCGATGCCGCTGTCGCGCTCGGTGAGTTCGTCGGCCAGCTGCTGCAGCCGGGCCGCGATGCGGTACACGGGTTGCTGGGTGGCCGATCCCAGCGCCTCGGCGGTCACCGGGGTGTCGACCACCAGCAACAGCGCCTCGAGTACGGAGCCGAGTTCGCTGGCATCCATGGGTGCCGCCTCGGCGATGTCCGGGATGCCCTCGATACCGGAGCCGAGGTCGACCTCCGGCTCGTATTCACTCATCACTCGTCCCGCACTTCTACCAAGGCTTCGCTGCTGGGACGTTCCCCGGTCCACGAAATTTGGAGCACGCCAAGCGGCTCTGACTGATCGAATGCTACCGCCCGGGATCTGTACAGTTCGAGCAGCGCCAGGAACCGGCCGACCACCTCCATCGGCGTCCCGCAGTCGGCGACCAGTTCCGAGAACGTCGCCCATTGGCCGCTGCCCCGCGCTTCCAGAAACTCCAGCAACCGCTTGGCCTGCTCGGGCACCGAGACCGCGACCTCGTGCAGGTGCCCGATGGCCACGGTCGGGACCGGCCGCGGGCTGAACGCGATCGCGGCGATCTGGGCGAACCGCTGCGCGTCGACGCCGATCATCACTTCCGGCAACAACTCGGTGAACCGGTCCTCCAGCGAGACCGACCGCGGGTAGCTGCGCAGCGCGGTGGCCTCGAGCTCGGCGAACATCTCTGCGACGTGCTTGAAGGCGCGGTACTGCAACAGCCGGGCGAACAGCAGGTCGCGCACCTCGAGCAGCGCGAGGTCCTCCTCGTCGTCGACCTGCCCGGCCGGCAGCAGCCGCGCGGCCTTCAGGTCGAGCAGGGTCGCGGCGATCACCAGGAACGCCGTCGTCTCCTCCAGGCTGAGCTGAGAACCGATCTCGCGGGTGTAGGCGATGAAGTCGTCGGTGACCTGGTGCAGCGCCACCTCGGTGACGTCGAGGCGATGGGCGAAGATCAGCTGCAGCAGAAGGTCGAACGGCCCCTCGAAGTTGGTGAGGCGGACGCGAAAGCCGTTCTGCTGCGGTGCCTCACCCGTCAAACTGCCGGTCACGCGCCGAATCGGTCGATGAACTCGCGGGCCAGCGCGCGATAGGCGATGGCGCCGGTGGACTTCGGCGCCCACGTGGTGATCGGTTCGCCCGCGACGCTGGTCTCCGGGAATCGGACGGTCCGCGTGATCACGGTGTCGAACACTAGATCACCGAATCGCTCGACGACGCGGGCCATCACCTCGCGGGCGTTGACCGTGCGCGGGTCGTACCGGGTGAGCAGGATGCCGCTGATATCCAGCTTCGGGTTGAGCCGGTCGCGCACCTTCTCGACGGTGTCGGTCAGCAGCGCCAGCCCGCGCAGCGAGAAGAACTCGCACTCGGTGGGGATCACCACGCCGTCGGCGCAGGCCAGCCCGTTGATGGTGAGCAGGCCCAGCGACGGCTGGCAGTCGATCAGCACGTAGTCGTAGCGGTCCAGCACCGGGTGCAGCGCCCGGCCCAGCGTCTGCTCGCGGCCGACCTCGTTGACCAGCTGGATCTCCGCCGCCGACAGGTCGATGTTGCTGGGCACCAGGTCGAGGTTGCGGTAGCGGCTGTGAATCATCACGTCGTCGATCGACACGCGCGACTCGACCAGAACGTTGTGGATGGTCTTCTCCAGCTCGTAGTGCGGAACACCCAGGCCGGCCGACAGCGCGCCCTGCGGGTCCATGTCCACGAGCAGGACACGCCTGCCGTATTCGGCGAGCGCGGCGCCCAGGTTGATCGTGGACGTTGTCTTGCCGACGCCACCCTTCTGGTTGCACATCGCGATGACCTTGGCCGGGCCGTGCGAGGTGCGCGGCTGCGGCTCGGGGATCGGCCGCGGCGGCCGTCCGGTCAGGCCGAGCGGGACGCCGCCGTCCGGCTGATCGCTCATGGCGAGGGTGTTCGGCAGGTGAACATCGTCGGAAAGTCTAACGGGTGGGCCCGCCGAAGCCGGGCGACCCGCAGGGCGATTACCAGCCGATATCTGCGAATTTCGCAGGTCGAAGGCACTTGAGTTAGCAGGGTTCACAGCAGTCACACCAGCCCCAATGCCGAGGTGCTGGGGTGCTCGGCGGACATGCCGGCACAGTCGTCGACGGGTGCGACCCAGGCCTATCGTGGGGTCTATGGATCTGAAGCGACGGCTCCCTCTGCTGCGGTGGTCGGTGTGGCGAATGGCCGCCGGGGCCCGCAACATCACCACCACCGGCCAGATCGGTGACGGACGCGAGGCCGCCGCCGTGGACTACGTCCTGGCCCATGCCAGGCCCGGCGACATCGACGACGTGCTGAGCGCCATCGACACGTTCGCCTACGAGAAGTCGATGCTGATCAACGTCGGCGACGAGAAGGGGCTGCTGCTCGACGCCGCGGTGCGACGCGCCAATCCCGCGCTGGCGCTCGAACTGGGAACCTACTGCGGCTACGGCGCCCTGAGGATCGCCCGGGCCGCCCCGAACGCGAAGGTCTACTCTGTCGAACTCGCCGAGGCCAACGCCGCCAACGCCCGCCGGATCTGGACCCACGCGGGCGTCGCCGACCGGGTGACATGCGTCGTCGGGACCATCGGCGACGGCGGGCGCACCCTGGACACGCTGGCGAGCAAGCACGGATTCACCTCGGGCGCATTGGATTTCGTATTCCTCGACCACGACAAGGACGCCTACCTGGACGACCTGAAGAGCATCCTGGAACGGGGGTGGCTGCGGCCGGGATCGATTGTGGTCGCCGACAACGTCCGGGTGCCCGGCGCGCCGAAGTACCGCGAGTACATGCGCCAGCAGCAGGGCACGCTGTGGAACACGAAGGAACACAAGGCGCACCTGGAGTACCAGTCGTTGGTGTCCGACCTGGTGTTGGAGTCCGAGTACCTGGCCTGAGCCCGCTCACTGCGCTCGCGGGTGGGCTCCCGCCCACACCTCGCGCAACGCGTGCACGGTGACCATGGTGTAGATCTGCGTCGTCGTCACCGAGGCGTGACCCAGCAGCTCCTGCACCACGCGGACGTCGGCCCCACCCTCCAGCAGGTGGGTGGCGAACGAATGCCGCAGCATGTGCGGAGACACACCCGAGGTGATGCCGGCCCGCTCGGCGGCGTCCTGCAGCACCTGCCACGCGCTCTGCCGCGACAACCGCCCGCCGCGCGCATTGAGGAAGATGGCCGGCGTCGCCGACACCTGCCGGCCCCGCCGCGCCAGCTCGGGACGGCCCCGCACCAGGTAGGCGTCCAGCGCCTGCACGGCGGGACGGCCCACCGGCACCAGCCGCTGCTTGCCGCCCTTGCCGCTGAGCAACACCGATCGGGCGTGGGTGTCGACGTCGTCGACGTCGAGGCCGACGGCCTCCGAGATCCGCGCGCCGGTGCTGTACAGCAACTCGAGCAGCGCACGGTTGCGCAGCGTCAGCGGGCCGTCGGCCGGGCTGTCGCCACCCGCGCCCTCCAGCAGGGCGAGCACCTCGTCGATGGTCAGGCTCTTGGGCAGCCGCCGTCCCGGAGTCGGCGGCCTGACCGCCCGCGCCACGTCGAGCTCGGCGAGTCCCTCGGCCGCGGCAAACCGGTGCAGGCCGCGCACCGCGATCAGCGCCCTTGCCGCCGAGACGGCGGACAGCGCCGCGGCGCCCGAATCGGGGTCGCCGCGGCGCAACGCCACCAGGAACTCGCTGACGTCGTCCTCCCCCACCTTGGCCAGGTCGTGAATCCCGCGGTCCGACAGGTGCTTTGAGTAGCGGCGCAGATCGCGCCGATAGGAGCTCAAGGTGTTGGCCGCGACGCCCCGCTCGATGGTGAGGTGGTCGAGATAGCCCTGGAGTTGAGTCTCCAGGGTCAGCGTCGTCACCGCGCGGACTTTCGCGCGGCGAACGCCGTCGGCCTGTCGGCCCAGGGGCTGTCGACGGGCCGCGGTTGCGCGAGCCCGGTCTGCACCGCGTGGGCGGCCAGGATGCCCGCCACGGCAATGGCGTTCACGATCTCACCGCCCAGCACCTTGCGGACCGCCTCCGCCAGAGGGAACCACCGCAGGGTCATGTCGGCCTCTTCGTGGTGCGCCTCGGGCCGCTCCACCTGGCTGATGCCGGTGGCCAGGTACACGCGCACCGACTCGTCACTGAAGCCGGGCGTGGAGTCCAGATCGACCAGCACCTGCCAGGTTTCGGCCCGCAGGCCGGCCTCCTCCTGCAGCTCGCGCGCGGCCGTGTGATGCGACGGCTCTCCCGCGGCGTCCAGCAGTCCCGCGGGCAACTCCCACAGGCGCCGGCCGAACGGGTGCCGGTACTGATAGACCATCGGGATGTTGCCGCCGTCGTCCATCGCGACCACGGCCACCGCGCCGTAGTGCTCGACCACCTCGCGGACCGCGGTGGTATCGCCCGGCATCGCGACCTCGTCGCGGCGCAGTGCGAAAATCTTTCCGGTGTAGAGGGTTTCGGACGATACCGTCTCGAAGACGTGATCAGCCACGGGTAGCGGGTTCGGGCACCGGGCGCTGCATGCCGTCTTGATGCTGGACGCCGTTGGGTGAGTGCTCGGAGATGTCCATCGGCAGCAGCTCGCCCGACTTGTAGTCGATGGCGGCCCCGATGAACGCCACGAACAGCGGGTGCGGCCGGGTGGGCCGGCTCTTCAGCTCGGGGTGGGCCTGGGTGCCGACGAAAAACGGGTGCACTTCCGGGGGGTACTCGACGAACTCGACCAGATGGCCGTCGGGCGAGGTGCCGGAGAATCTCAGGCCGCTCTCGGCGATCTTGTCGCGGTAGGCGTTGTTGACCTCGTAGCGATGCCGGTGGCGCTCGGAGACCTCGGTGGCGCCGTAGGCTTGGGCCACAATCGAATCCTCCTGCAGCACAGCGGGATAGGCGCCAAGCCGCATGGTGCCGCCCAGGTCCGCCTGGCCGGCGACGATGTCGAGCTGGTCGGCCATCGTGGAGATCACGGGATCCGGTGTGTCCGGGTCGAATTCGGCGGAGCTGGCCTCGGTCAGCCCGGCGGAGCGCGCCGCCTCGATGACGATGCACTGCAGGCCGAGGCACAGGCCCAGGACGGGAAGGCCCCTGGTGCGCGCGTACTGGATGGCGGCGATCTTGCCCTCGATCCCGCGGATGCCGAAGCCGCCGGGGATCAGCAGGCCGTGCACGTTGTCCAGGGCGGCGGCCATGTCACCGGTGGCCTCCGAGCCGTCGGCGGCCACCCAGTGCATCTCGACCTTGGCGTGATGCTTGAAGCCCCCCGCGCGCAGCGCCTCGGCCACCGACAGGTAGGCGTCGGAGAGTTCAACGTATTTGCCCACCAAAGCGATCCGGACGGTCTCGTGCGGCTCGTGCACCCTGTGCAGCAGGTCGTTCCACTGCGTCCAGTCGACGTCACGGAACGGCAGGTTGAGCCGGCGCACCACGAACGCGTCGAGTTCCTCGCGGTGCAACACCTTGGGGATGTCGTAGATGGACGGGGCGTCGGGGGTGGAGATGACGCCGTCGATGTCGACGTCGCACATCAGCGCGATCTTGTTCTTCAGCGCTTCGGGCACGTCGCGGTCGCAGCGCAGGATCAGCGCGTCCGGGGTGATACCGATGCTGCGCAGCGCGGCGACCGAGTGCTGGGTGGGCTTGGTCTTGAGCTCACCCGACGGGGCCAGATAGGGCACCAGCGACACGTGCAGGAAGAAGACGTTCTCCCGGCCGAGGTCGTGGCGGACCTGCCGCGCCGCCTCCAGGAACGGCTGCGACTCGATATCACCCACGGTGCCGCCGATCTCGGTGATGACGACGTCCGGGCGGTTGCCGTCCTCGTCGGGCAGGGCCATCGCCATGATCCGCCGCTTGATCTCGTCGGTGATGTGCGGGATGACCTGGACGGTGTCGCCGAGGTACTCGCCGCGGCGCTCCTTGGCGATGACGGTCGAATACACCTGTCCGGTAGTGACATTCGCCGACCCGGACAGGTTACGGTCCAGGAACCGCTCGTAGTGCCCGATGTCGAGGTCGGTCTCGGCGCCGTCCTCGGTGACGAACACCTCGCCGTGCTGGAAAGGGTTCATGGTGCCGGGGTCGACGTTGAGGTAAGGGTCGAGCTTCTGCATCGTCACGTGCAAACCGCGTGCGGTCAGCAGCTGACCCAGGCTGCTGGCGGTCAGCCCCTTGCCGAGCGACGACGCGACGCCGCCGCTGACGAAGAGATGCTTGGTGGCGGTTTGCGGGTGCTTCCGCACAGGCGACCTCCGTGAAGACGGGCAGGGCTGAAAAGTTTTCTGGCATCAACCTGGCGATTGACCAGATGGGCCTGCCGACCCACGGAAACCCACCCTAACATCCACCACGCTATGTGGTGGGGAACACGCCCGCCACTTCAGATTTACTGAGGCACTGTGATCGACGTCGCCCCGTGCCCGGTGCCGTACTGCCCGACGTGGCCGCCGTTGATCAGGTCGTGCAGGCCCAGGACGGCGGTGATGCGGCCGGGGGCGACGTCGATGTCGTCGACGGTGCTGACCGCGGAATTCATGCCGGCGTCGGCGCGGGCCACGGCCACCGCCGCCCCGCCCGTCGCCGAGCCGTCGCGACCGGCGAGCAGGGCACCGGAGCCGTGCGGCGCCAGCGCGGCCGAGAAGCGCGCCACGCTGACTCCCTGGTTGCCGGCGTCCTGGGGCAGCGCGCCCCCGGTGACGATCAGCGCGGCGTTGGCCGCGCCCAGGTGCTCGCTGGGCTGGTAGGTGATGAAGCCGGTGTCGCGCAGCGCCGCCAGGACGGTGTCGCGCTGGGGATCATCGACTGGCGGGACCGCGGGGTTGGCGTTGACCATCAAAGCGATGCCCAGCAGGTCGCCGGCCTGCGAGCCCTGGTCGACCAGCTTGGTGCTCAACTGCTGGCCGGCCGGCAGGATCGACGAGTTCACCACCGTCTGCAGCTTCTCGGCGGAATTGGCGTCGACGAATTCCTGCGTCAGCGACACCGTGCCGGTGATGGTGCCGCCGGCCTGGCCGATGAACTTCGAGACCGCGGCGACGTCGTCGTCCCTGGCGTCCGGGGTGCGGAACACCACCACCGACTTGCCGCCCAGCGCGTCGTGCACGATGCGGCCAACCAGTTGGTTGTCGAAATTGTTTGCGGCGCTGAGCTTCTCGTTCAGTACGTTCTTCTGGTCGTTGAGCCCGCTGATCTGCGTGTACAGGTCGCGCTTCTCGTCACGCAGGCTGGAGAGCAGGGTGTCCGACAGAAAGCCGGAACCCAGGACCACCCCCACGGCCAGCGCCAGGAAGACCGCGGCGAGTGAGAGCGCGTGTTGGCGTAACGAGATCATGTGCGTGAACGCCCCCCGCGGTAGTTACGTCACCCACTTCTGCACCATCACGCAGAAGTGGTTCCAGTACTCGGTGACCCACTGCAGCACCACCCCGTCGGTGCGTGACACCCACAGGGCCACGATGACGGCGATCAGCATCGTCAGGGCCAGCAGCGCGATGGCGCCCGCCGAGATGTGGTTGCGGTACAGGGTGGCCACCGCCTTGGCATCGACCACCTTCTCCCCCACCCGCAGCCGGGTGAGGAAGGTCGAGGGGTTGCTCTGCGAGCGGGTCCGGTCGAAGAACGTCTCGATGTTGGCGGTGTGCCCGGCCGTCACGAGCAGCGCGGCGCCGTGGTGGTCGGCCAGCAGCAGAGCCAGGTCGACCGCCGAGCCCGCGGCCGGGAACGTCATCGCCCCGACGCCGAGGTCCTGGATCCGCTCCAGCCCCGGTGCGTGGCCGTCCGCGTCGGCGGGCAGCACCACCTGGGCGCCGCACTTGAGGGCCTCGGCGCTGATGTGGTCGGGGTCGCCGACGATGATCTGCGGCCGGTAGCCCGCCCTGCGCAGGACGTCCGCGCCCGTCCCCACGCCGATGAGCACCGGCTGGTACTCCTTGATGAACGGCTTGAGGGACTTCAGGTCGTCCTCGGCGCTGGGCTCGTCGGCGACGACCACCACGTGCCGGCGGCGCAGGTCCACGTCGACGTCGGGGATGCCGATGCCGTCGATCAGCAGCGGGCTCTCGCTCTTGATGAACTCAATCGTGTTGCCCGCGAACGCCTCCAGGTGGGCGGCCAGTCCGCTCTTGGCCTCGCGCATCAGGTCGGCGATGTCGTGGTCGGTGCGCTCGGTGCCGCGGACGAGGCGGCGGTCGCCGGAGTACACGCCGCCCTCGTGCAGGCGGATCTTGGCGCCGTCCTTGACCTTCTTGAAGACGTCGGGCCCGGTCTCGTCGATCAGCGTGACCCCGTTGTTGACCAGCACCTCCGGACCGAGGTTGGGGTAGCGGCCCGAGACCGACGGCGACGCGTTGACGACGGCGGCGATGTCGGCTTCCACCAGCGCGTCGGCCGTGATGCGGTCCAGGTCCAGGACGTCGAGCACCACGATGTCGCCGGGGCACACCCTGCGCAGCAGTCGGTCGATATTGCGGTCTACCCGGGCGGTGCCGGTGAGGCCGGGCCGGGTGGGGTTACGGGAGAGGAGGCCTGACATCTTCATGGGCCTCGATTCTGTCGGTGAAGGCCCGGGCCGGGGCGGAGGCGCGCCGTAACATCAGCCACAGAAGTTATCTAGAGTCCCATTAGTCACAGGAGCGTCTCGCTTCCGTTGCGCGAGGGTCCGCAAATGCACGGGCTGCGCGGCGTGTCGTTGTACAGACACGCGCGCTCGCGGAATCGGGGGCGTCAGGCCTGGTCGTTCTGCGCCGTGTCGAGCAGTTCGCGGGCGTGGGCGCGGCCGCTGTCGGACTCGCCCAGCCCGGCCATCATGCGCGCCAGCTCGGCGACGCGCTCGTCACCGGTCACCGTCCGCACCACGCTGGTCCCCTTGGGCCCGGCGCCGTGCACCACCAGGTGCACGTCGGCGTAGGCCGCCACCTGCGGCAGGTGCGTGACGACGATGACCTGATGCGTGCGCGCCAGCCGCGCCAACCGCCGCCCGATCTGCACCGCGGCCCGCCCGCCGACGCCGGCGTCGACCTCGTCGAAAACCATGGTGGTGCCCGCCGCGGAGGCGGCCAGCACCACCTCCAGCGCCAACATCACCCGGGACAGCTCGCCACCCGAGGCGCTCTTGGCCAGCGGCAGCTGATCCATCCCGCGGTGTGCGGCGAAGCCGAACTCGACCTGGTCGACACCGTCGGCGCCGGCCCGGGCCAGCTCGCCCGAGGGCAGCCGCAGCGCCGCGGGATCGTCGGGATCCGGCGCGACGTCGGGAGTCACGTCGATGCTGAACTGCGCGTCGGCCATCGCGAGGCCGGACAGCTCGGCGGTGACCTCCTTGGCGAGCCGCTTGGCGGCCTTACGCCGGATCGCACTGAGATCAGTTGCGGCCTCTGCCAATTCGCGGGCGAGCTCGTCGACCCGGGCGCCCAGCACCGCGAGGCCCTCCTCGGAGACGTCGAGCTGGGCCAGCCGTTGCCGCGACTCCTGCGCCCAGGCGAGCACCCCGTCGATGTCCGCGGCGTACTTGCGGGTCAGCGTCCGCAGTTCGCCCTGCCGGGCCAGCCTGGACTCCAGCGCGCTCGCGTCGACCGGCAGCTCGTCGAGGTATCCGCTCAGGTCGCGGCCCGCCTCGACCACCACGGTCAGCACCTCGCCGATCTGGCCGGCCAGCGCCAGCAGCTTCGCGTCGTCGGTCGATTCCAGCGCGGCCCTGGCCTTCCCGAGACAATCGATGGCGCTGAAGCCGGCGCCGTCGGCGTCCTCGGCGGACAGGGCCGCGCGGGCCGTGGCCGCCGCATCGCGCAGCGTGTCCAGCTCGGAGAGCCGCACGATCTCGGCAACCAGCGCGTCATCCTCGCCGGGTTGCGGGTCCACGGCGTCGATCTCGTTGAGGGCGAAACTCAGCCGGTCGGCCTCCAGGGCGAGCTCGCGCATGCGGTTGCGCCGGTCGAACAGGTCGCGCCGCGCCGACAGCCACGCGTCGCGTAGTTTGCCGTAGCGCTCCAGCGCGGGCCCCGCCTTGGCGAAGCGGTCCAGCGCGCCGCGTTGCTCCTCCGGCCGCATCAGCCGCAGCTGGTCGTTCTGCCCGTGCAAGGTCAGCAGCCCGGTGGTGAAGTCGCCCAGCGACTTCGCGGGCACGCTGCGGCCGCCGAGGAAGGCCCGCGACGGCCCGTCACGGCTCACCGAGCGCAGGGCGATCACGCTGCCGTCCTCGTCGCGCTCGGCCCCCGACGCGTCCAGGATCGCGTCCAGCGCGGCCACCGATGAATCGTCGAGATCCGTTGTGCTGAACCGCCCCTCGACGACGGCGCGCTCGGAGCCCGACCGCACCCGGGTGGGGTCGGCGCGCGCGCCGCCGAGCAGGTGCAGCCCGGTCACCACCATCGTCTTGCCGGTGCCGGTCTCGCCGGTCAGGACGGTGAGCCCGCGGCCGAACTCCCCGACCGCGGCGCTGATCGCCCCGAGCGACTCGATGCGGATTTCGGTCAGCATTCCGTCAGCACCGCGGGCAGGCCGTCAGTTCCCGCGCCAACCGGTCACCGGCAACCGGAACTTGCGCACCAGACGGTCGGTGAACGGCGCGCTGTCCAGGCGCGCCCACAACACCGACACGTCGCACCGCTTCACCTCGATTCGGCTGCCGGCCGGGATCAGCATCTCGCGGCGGCCGTCGCAGAACACCAGCGCGTCGTGGCCGTCGGCCTCGACCTCGATGGCGATCGTGGCGGCGGGGCTGGTGACCATGGGGCGCCCGAACAGCGCGTGAGCGTTGTTGGGCACCACCAGGATTGCCTCGAGGTCGGGCCACAGCACGGGGCCGCCCGCGGAGAAGGCGTAAGCGGTGGAACCGGTGGGCGTCGACACCAGCACCCCGTCGCAGCCGAAGGTCGACACCGGCCGGCCGTCGATCTCGACGACCACCCCGAGCACACCCAGCCGCGGACCTTTTTCCAGGCTGACCTCGTTGAGTGCCCAGCCGTGCTCGATGACGCGGCCGCCGTGGCGCACGACCAGGTCGAGGGTCAGGCGGTTCTCCACCCGGTAGTCGCGCGCGACGACGTGTTCGAGCACCCGGTCGATGGCCTCGGCCTCGGCCTCGGCGAGGAACCCGATCCGGCCCAGATTGACGCCGAGCACCGGGATTTCGGCGTTGCGGGCAAGTTCGGCGGCCCGCAGGAAAGTGCCGTCCCCGCCGAGCACCAGGACCAGTTCGCACCCCTCGGCCGCCCGGGGGTCGGCGTCGACCACCTCGATCTCGACCCCCATCTCGCGGATGTCGTCGGGCAATACCTGCACCGTGCCGCGGTCGACGGCCTCCGCTGACAACACGCGCAGCGCAATCCCATTGTCGTGCAAGACTTTCTGGACGCGTCGCGCCGTCTCGGTGGCCTCGCCGCGGCCGGTGTGCACCACCATCAGCACGGTTCGGCGCGCCGTCGTCTCAGAAGTCACCGGGGCCCCTCCCGCACGGCGCGCCGCACCGCATCCACCAGCTTGTCGTCGGTCAGCGCGCCGTCCGTACCGGCCCGCAGCCACAGAAAGTATTCGACATTGCCCGACGGGCCCGGCAGCGGGCTGGCGGCGACGCCCACGGGATGCCAGCTCAACTCTTCGGCCCGGCGAGCGACGGCCAGCACCGCGTCGGCCCGCAGCTCGGGGTCGTGGACCACCCCGCCCGCGCCGACCTGCCCCCTGCCCACCTCGAACTGTGGCTTCACCATGGGAACGATATCCGCGCCCGGGCAGGCGCATCCAGCGAGCGCCGGCAACACGGTGGCCAGCGAGATGAACGACAGGTCGGCGACCACCAGGTCGACCGGGCCGCCGATGGCCGCGGGCGACAGGTCGCGGGCGTTGGTGCGCTCGACGACGGTGACCCGCGGATCGCAGCGCAGGGGCCAGGCCAGCTGCCCGTAGCCGACGTCGACGGCGACCACGTGGGCCGCGCCGCGGTCCAGCAACACCTCGGTGAACCCGCCGGTGGACGCGCCGGCGTCCAGACAGCGCCGGCCCGCCACGGGAATCCCGAACGTATCCAGCGCACCGATGAGTTTGTGGGCGCCGCGGGATACCCAGCTGCGTCCGGTGTCGGCGGCGACGGTCAGGGCCGCGGTGGCGGCGACGGCGGTGGCGGGCTTGAGCGCGGGCATTCCGTCGATGCTGACCTTGCCCGCGCTGATCAACTCGGCGGCCTGCTGGCGGGACCGCGCGAGGCCGCGGCGGACCAGTTCGGCGTCAACGCGGGCATGTCGAGACACGCGGGCACTCAGCCCTTCTCCGCCGACTCCAGCGCGGCCAGCAGCACGTCGTGCGCCTCCGAAAGGCGGCGGGCGATCTCCTCGAGCTCGGCCAGCGACGGACCGTCCTCGGCGGAATCCGGGTTCTGCGGGTCGGGCAGCCGGGCGAGCAGGGAGTCTATTTCAGCGCGAATCTGAGCGGGATCGATAGTCATTGCGTTTCCACGCTAGTCATCCGCTACCCGCCGTGCACCAACGACCAGCGCTGCAGCGCGTCGCGGGCCCGCCCGTCGGCGGCCTCGATGCGCACCGGCGGCCCGCCGGGCTGGGCTTTCCACACCTCCCACGCGACCGCGCGGACGACAGCCAGGCCGTCGTCGTCACGGTCGTCGCCGGCGCCGTTGGCGCCGACGGTCACCACGCCGGCGCGCAGTTCGGCGCGCCAGCCCCGCTGTGGGCCCACCTGCAACCGCGTCGCGTCGGCATGCAGCGAGCGCAGGTCGTGGCCGATGTAGGTGGGCCGATGGTCGGGCCGGGCATACACGGCGTCACGCGCGGTGTTGACGCCGGTCAACACCATCAGGCTGGGCAGCCGGGCGGCGTTGGCGCCCTCGATGTCGGTGTCCAGCCGGTCGCCGATCACCAGCGGCGCCCGGAAGTCGCCCCGGGCCACCGCGTCGGTCAACAGCCCCGGGGCCGGTTTGCCCGCGACCCGGGGCTCGGCGCCGGTGGCAGCCCGCAGCGCGGCCACCATGGACCCGTTGCCGGGCAATAGCCCGCGCTCGGTGGGCAGCGTGGGGTCGACGTTTGCCGCCACCCACTGCGCGCCCGACCGGATGGCCAGCGCGGCCTCGGCCAGTTCCGGCCAGCCGAGGGTCTTCGACAAGCCCTGGACGACGGCCGCCGGGTCGTCGTCGTAGCTGCGCACCGGGCGCAGGCCCACGGCGGCGACCTCGTCGGCGAGCGCGTCGGTGCCCACGATCAGCACGCGCGAGTTCGCCGGCAGCAGGTTGGACAGCAGGCGGGCCGCGCTTTGCGCGCTGGTGACGACGTCCGCGCCGGTGGCGGTGAACCCGAGTTCGGTCAGATGCGCGGCGACGTCGTCGGCGCTGCGGGACGCATTGTTGGTGACGAACAGCTTGCGGCTGCGCACCTCGTCGAGCGACTGCACGGCGCCAACGGTCGGCTGGGCGCCGCGGAAGACCGTGCCGTCCAGGTCGATCAGCAGGCAATCATATTGCTGTGCAATGGTTTTCATGCTCTCAACCGAGTTCGCCGGCCCGGTCTTCGGCGTCGGTGACGCCGTCGATGTCGGCGGCCGCCGAGCGCAGAAACCAGTGCAGCGCTTCGTCGTTGCGGCCCAGCGCCAGCAGCGTGTCGGCGTAGGCGTAGAACAGCCGGGCCGCAGTCGAGCCCCGGCGGTCCGGGTCCAGCTGCGGCGTGGACAGGACCGTCAGCGCCTGCTCCAGCTGTCCCAGATCCGCACGCGCGCCGGCGGCGACGATGCGCAGCTCGTCGGCGTCGTCGCCCTCGAGCCGGGCCGCCTCCTCCCCGCGCGCCAACTCGATCGCGCGCTCCGGGCGGCCAAGCCCGCGTTCGCAATCGGCGATCAACGCCAGCAGCGAGGACTTGCTGCCCATGCGCTTGGCGGCGCGCAGCTCCGCGAGCGCCTGGGCCCAGTCGCCGGTGTAGTAGGCGGCGATGCCGACGGCCTCGCGGATCGCCGCGATCCTGCTGGAGCGGGCCCGCGCCGCGCGGGCGTGCTGCAAAGCGGCCTCAGGGTCCTCGTCGAGCAGGGAACCGGCGGCGACCAGGTGGCGCGCGACCGCGTCGGCCGTGGCGCGGTCCAGGGTGCTTAGTTCGCGCCGCACCTCGGGCGCCAGCTGCCGGGCCTCCACACCTTCCGGGATCGCCGGGCCGTCCTGGGGCTTGGCCTCGGCGCCCTGGGCGGCGCGGGTTCGCGGCTGCGCCGAACGGGCACGGCCCGGCCCCGACCAGTTGCCGGATCCCGGACGCCGTTCGCCGCTGCGCCCCCGCCTGTCGTCGACCACGCTGCCGAGAATACGGGCAGCTACCCCTGAAGCCGGTGGGGCATCAGCGATGCCAGGACCGCCGGGCAGTAGGTGGCGATCGCCACGATGGTGAACAGCCCCGCCGCCTGCTCGGGCATGCCGTTGCTGTCGCGCACCCTGGCGACCACCCCGTCGAACGACCCGCCCGGCGTGACGAGCATGGGGCAGACCGACTCGCCCAGCGCCGTCGCGGCCGCGGGCTCGGAAAGCGACAAGCCGGCGTTGGCCAGGGCCGACAGGAACGCGTTGCCCATCATGTCGGCGCGCACGGGCGGCGCCGACGTCGAGGCCAGCGCAGCCAGGGCCGCGAAGACGCCGAAGGTCCGCAGAACGGCCGGGTATGCGTGCGTCTGGGAAATCACCGTGACAACAGTGGCGCCCGAGGGTCACGTCGACGACACGGACAGGTCAAGGTTGGGACAACACCGCGTTTTGCGGCTGCGGTCGCGCCGGTCGCCCGTTCTAGAGGCGCTGGACGCCGGCGACGTTGCGCTTGCCGCGGCGCAGCACCAGCCAGCGGCCGTGCAGGAAGTCCGACGGCTGCGGCGCCCAATCCTCGCTTTCGACGCGGGTGTTGTTGACCGAGACGCCGCCCTCGCCGATGGTGCGGCGCGCGGCTTTGCGGCCGTCGGAAAGACCGCTGGCCACCAGGAGGTCGACGATGCCGTCGGGCTCACCGGGTTTGAGTTCGGCGACCGACGTCTCGCGCAGGGCCGCGGCCAGCGTCGCCTCGTCGAGGCGGTCCAGCTCGCCCTGCCCGAACAGCGCGCGGCTCGCGTGCTCGACCGCCTCGGTGGCGTGTTCGCCGTGTACCAGCACCGTGAGCTCGCGGGCCAGCCGCCGCTGCGCGGTCCGCTGCTGCGGACGCTCGGCCGTCGCCTGTTCGAGCTCGGCCAGTTCGTCGGCCGACAAGAAGGTGAACCAGCGCAGGTACCGGATGACGTCGGCGTCGGCGGTGTTGAAGAAGTACTGGTACCACGCGTAGGGGCTGGTGAGCTGCGGGTCCAGCCACAGGCTGCCGCCGCCGGTGGACTTGCCGAACTTGGTGCCGTCGGCGGCGGTGACCAGCGGCACGGTGAGCGCATGCACCGTCCCGCCCAGCTTCTGGCGGACCAGGCGAACCCCGGCGATGATGTTGCCCCACTGGTCGGACCCGCCGATCTGCAGGTTGCAGCCGTACCGGCGGTGCAGCTCGACGTAGTCGTTGGCCTGCAGCAGCATGTAGCTGAACTCGGTGTAGGAGATGCCCTCGCCCTCCAGGCGGCGGCGGATGGTGTCGCGGTCCAGCATCACGTTGACCGAGAAGTGTTTGCCGATGTCGCGCAGGAACTCGACGGCCGACAACGCGCCCGTCCACTCGAGGTTGTTCTCGACGATGGCACCGGTGGGTGAAACCCCCGAATCCGAGAAGTCGACGAAGCGCTCCAGCTGCCCGCGGATCCGCTCGGTCCACTCGGCGACGGTGTCGGCCTCGTTGAGGGTGCGCTCGCCGACGTCACGCGGGTCGCCGATCATGCCGGTGGCGCCGCCGGCGAGCACGATCGGGCGGTGGCCCGCACGCTGGAAGCGCCGCAACGCCAGCAGCGGCACCAGGTGCCCGGCATGCAGGCTCGGGGCCGTCGGGTCGAAGCCCGCGTAGACCGTCATCGGCCCGCGCTGCGCCTCGGCGGCCAGCGCGTCCAGGTCGGTGGACTGCGCGATCAGCCCGCGCCAGCCCAGCTCGTCGATGATCATGGGATCGATCCTTCCAAAATCGTCGAGGCTAGTCGCTGGCACCCGGCGCCGGCGCCCGGGGACTGCGCCGGTAGGCCGACACCTCCGGCCGGCCGGCGAGCCACAGCCGCCACGGCCGGTCGGCGGCCTGGCTGACGCCGACGCGGGGACCCGCGACGGCCGTCAGCGGTTCGCTGAGCTCCAGCGCCACCGGGCTGTCCGGATCGAACAGGTCGATCCCGTTGTCGTCCATGGTGATTCCCAGGGCCGAGCACAGGTTGCCCGGGCCCCGCGCCAGTGCCGCGGTGCGGACCAGCTCGCCACGGCGGGCGCGCGCGACGTCGATACCCCCTTCGAGCGCCGCGGCCCGCAGCAGGACGGCAGCGGCGGTCCCGTCGGGTCCGCAGGAGACGTTGGCGCAGACGTGGATGCCGTGGCTGCGGTAGGTGTAGAGCCGTCCGGGGGGCCCGAACATCACGGCGTTGCGGCCGCTGCGCCCGCGGTAGGAGTGCGCCGCGGCGTCCGGCCACGGCCCGTCGGGCACCCCGCCGTAGGCCTCGACCTCGACCACGATCGCGCGCACACCGCGCCCGACGAGCGTGGCGCCGAGCAGCCGGCGCGCGGCCTCGACCGGATCGACCACCAGCCGGTCCGCAACCACCCACCGAACCTACCGGCACGGCGACCGTGGCAATATCCCGGTGTCCCGGGCCCCCCGGGGCGCTAGGAGGAGCCCGGACCGTGCACCCCATCGACCCCGCCGCCACCGCGTGGCTGCTGGCCAGCACCGCGCTGGTGCTGCTGATGACCCCGGGCCTGGCGATCTTCTACGGCGGCATGGTCCGCACCACCGGGGTGCTCAACATGATCATGATGAGCTTCATCTGCATACCGCTGGTCACGGTGGTCTGGCTGCTGGTCGGCTACACCATCGCGTTCTCCGAGGACGGCGCGGGCGGGCTCGTCGGCAACCTCCGGCACCTCGGGATGCTCGGCATCGGCCCCGGCAGCGTCCACGGCACCGTTCCCGAACTGCTTTACGCCACCTTCCAATTGACCTTCGCGATCATCACGGCCGCGCTGGTCAGCGGAGCGATCGCCGACCGCGCCAAGTTCGCGGCATGGGTGGTTTTCGTCCCGGTGTGGGCAATAGTCGTGTATTCGGTTGTCGCGCACTGGGTGTGGGGTCCCGGTGGCTGGCTGGCCAGGCTCGGCGTGCTCGACTACGCCGGTGGCTTGGTCGTCGAGATCGTCTCGGGTTCCTCCGCGCTGGCGCTGGCGCTGGTGCTCGGGCCCCGCATCGGCTTCAAAAAAGATGCGATGCGCCCGCACAACCTGCCGTTCGTCCTGCTCGGGGTGGGCCTGCTGTGGTTCGGCTGGTTCGGGTTCAACGCCGGATCCGCGCTGGCCGCCAGCGGGACCGCCGCGGCCATCTTCCTCAACACGCTCGTCGCCGGGTGCCTCGGGATGCTCGGCTGGCTCTCGGTCGAGCAGATCCGCGACGGCAAACCCACGACGTTCGGAGCGGCCTCCGGCGTGGTTGCCGGGCTGGTGGCCATCACCCCGTCGTGCGGCACCGTCGACACGCTGGGCGCCGCGGTGGTCGGCCTCGCCGCCGGCGTGGTGTGTTCGTTCGCTGTGGGCGCGAAATTCCGCTTCAACTACGACGATTCGCTCGACGTGGTCGGGGTGCACTTCGTCGGCGGCGTGGTGGGCGTGTCGCTGATCGGGCTGCTCGCCACCGCGGTGATGACGTCGGGTCCCCGCGGCCTGTTCTACGGGGGCGGCTTCGACCAGCTGGGCAGGCAGGTGCTGGCGATCGTCGTCGTCGCGTGTTACGCGTTCGTCGTGTCGTTCGTGCTGGCGAAAGTGATCGACCGGTTCATGGGCTTCCGGCTCAGCGCCGAGGAGGAGACGACGGGCGCTGACTTCACCCAGCACGCCGAGACCGCGTACGCCGAAGGCGTGCAGGGGCATTCGCCGCTGCGCCGGCCGGTGCCGCCTTCCGCCTGACCGCGAGAGTGCGCCTACCGACGCGTTTCGCGAGTGGACCCGTCGCTGGCTGCACTGTCGGTACCCCTTGACAAGCACGGGGCCCCGGACGATTATTCATCACATGATGAGTTCATCGGCTGATGAATTAATGCCGAGGGACCGGGCTCCCGCGGTCAGCATCGAGCATCTGCGTGTTGTGCGTGGTAATCGTCCCGCACTGCAGGACTTTTCGGTGACGATCGCCCACGGCGCCATCACGGGTCTGCTCGGTCCGTCCGGTTGCGGCAAGACCACACTGATGCGCAGCATCGTGGGCACCCAGATCGTCAAGTCGGGCACCGTCATGGTGTTGGGCCGGCCCGCAGGAAGCCCGGCACTGCGGCGCCGAGTCGGATACATGCCGCAGGATCCGACGATCTACAACGACCTGCGCATCGTCGACAACGTCCGCTACTTCGCCTCGCTCTACGGCGTCGACGGCCGCGCCGCCGACGCCGCCATCGACCGGGTCGGCCTCACCGACCATCGGACCGCCCTCTGCGCCAACCTGTCCGGCGGCCAGCGCACGCGGACGTCGCTGGCGTGCGCCCTGGTCTGCCAACCGGAGCTGCTCATCCTCGACGAACCCACCGTCGGTCTGGACCCGGTGCTGCGGGTCGATCTGTGGGAGCAGTTCACCGACCTCGCCCGCGCCGGAGCCACACTGCTGGTCTCCAGCCACGTGATGGACGAAGCCGACCACTGCGACGACCTGCTGCTGATGCGCGAAGGCCACCTGGTGGCCCACACCACCCCGACCCGACTGCGAGAGGACACCGGATGCACGTCACTGGAGGACGCGTTTCTGTCCGTCATCAGGCGCAGCACGAAGCAAAAGGCGGGCTAGGGCTCAAGGCGTACGCGGCGACCACGACGCGGATCCTGCGTCAGCTGGGCGCCGACCGCCGCAGCGTCGCGCTGATACTCGTGGTGCCGGTTCTGGTGATCACGTTGATGTATTACATGTTTCACAACGCCCGGCACCAACCGGGCATGCCGTCCCCGTTCAACAACGCCTGCCTGATCCTGCTGGGCCTGTTCCCGCTGTTCGTGATGTTCATCATCACGGCGATCACGATGCAGCGCGAACGGGCCTCAGGGACGCTGGAGCGGATTCTGACCACTCCCCTGCGCCGGCTGGACCTGTTGATCGCCTACGGCACCGCCTTCTCGATCGCCGCGGCGGCGCAGGCGACAGTGGCGTGCACCGTGGCGTTCTGGTTCCTCGGCTTCGACACCTCGGGCAGCTGGGTGTGGGTCTTCGTGATCGCGATCGTCAACGCGGTGCTGGGCGTCGGCCTCGGCCTACTGTGTAGCGCGTTCGCCCGCACCGAGTTTCAAGCCGTCCAGTTCATCCCGCTGGTGATGGTGCCGCAACTGCTGCTGGCCGGCATCATCGTCCCGCGATCGTTGATGCCAGACTGGCTGCAATGGGTCAGCAACGTCATGCCCGCGAGCTACGCGCTGGAAGCATTGCAGCAGGTCAGTTCGCACACGGAACTGACCGGGGTCGCGGTGCGCGACATCGTCGTCGTGGCAGGTTCCGCGTTCGCGGCGCTGTGCCTGGCCGCGGCGACTCTGCGTCGGCGGACCGCGTAGCGTGACGACAACCAACACCGGGCGCCGGCGGCCGGGGCGGCCGGCCGGCAGCTCCGATACCCGGCAGCGAATTTTGACGAGCGCCCGAGAGCTTTTCGCGCGCAATGGTATTGGTAATACCTCGATTCGAGCGGTGGCCACGGCGGCCGGTGTCGATTCGGCGTTGGTGCATCACTACTTCGGCACCAAGGAAAAGCTGTTCGCCGCGGCCGTCCACATACCGATCGACCCGATGGACATCATCGGCCCGTTGCGCGAAGTGCCCATCGAGGAACTCGGGCACCGAATCCCGTCAACGTTGTTGCCGCTGTGGGACTCCGAGATCGGCGCGGCGTTCATCGCCACGCTGCGATCCGTGCTGGCCGGCACGGAAGTCAACCTCTTCAGCACGTTCATCAAAGATGTGATCGGCGTGGAAGTTGGCTCCCGCGTGGACAATCCACCCGGAAGCGGGATTCTTCGCGTCCAATTCGTCGCGTCGCAGTTGATGGGCGTGGTGCTGGCGCGCTACATACTGAAATTGGAGCCGTTCGCGTCGCTGCCGGCCGAGGAGATCGCACGGACCATCGCGCCCAGCCTGCAGCGCTACCTCACCGGGGATCTGCCGGACGGGCTCGCTCCATGAGCCGGGCGTGCTCGTCGTCGTCGACGTCGCGGGCCTCGTCGACGAGCAACACCGGGATGCCGTCCTCGATGCGGTAGGCGCGCCGCAGCCGCGGGTTGTAGAGCAACTCCCCATCGGCTGAGTCCACGAGGACCAGCGGACCGCGGTCGGCCGGGCACACCAGGATGTTCAGCAGTGCGTTGTCGAGCATCAGTGGGCTCCGCTCAGTTGGGATCGCACGCCGGGGGTCAGCCGGCGAAATTGGTTGGCGTCGGAGTCGAAATACCAAACGTGGCGGCCAGGTTTGGGGATACCCGCCGCGCGCAGGCCGCTGACGGTGGGGCGGAAGGTCGCGCTCAGCGCCATCTCCGGCACCACGTGCACGATGTCGGGACCAACCCCGACGGGGATTTTCGCCACCGCTTCGGTCAGATCGGCCGCCGTGATGCTGGCGCCGGGCAGCAACGTCACCGCCGACACCGCGACCTCCCGGCTGCCGACGGGGACGTTGTAGGTGACCGCCAGGTCGACGCCGTTGACCCAGCCGAGCGCGTTGGTGACCGGCTCCGGGAACACCACTCCCCGCGCGGTATGCACCACCGAGCCGCGCCGGCCGGCAAGCCAATAGTCGCCGTCGTCGTCGCGGAAGAACAGGTTCTCCGTGGAGATCCAGGTGTCGCCGGCGGCGAACACACCCCGCTTGATCGAGGCGGTCGGGTCGATCGGGCCGTTCGACGCGGCGAGCAGCACGCCGACCTGCCGGGGCGCGGCGACCTGCACGAAGCCGCGGTCGGTCTCGAGGATGAGGTCCTGCTCGGCGTCGTAGGCACCCAGCTCGATGCGCCCCGCGCCGGGCAGCGGGCGTCCGCTGCTGCCGGGCTTGGCACCGGACACGTTGGCCAGCACCGCCTGCCCGTCGGTGGTCGCGAAGAATTCGACCACCCGCGCGGGCGAGAACGCGTCGATGACGCGCTGCCAGAGCCCGGTCGGCATGCCCGAGCCGATGAAAAGCCGCACCGGATGGTTGCCGTGCAGCACGAACGCCGGGTCGTCGACGACGTCGCGCAGCATGGCCCAGGTGTAGGACACGACCGTGACGCCGTACTGCCGGACCTCCTTGACGAACCGGTCCGGGTCCAGGCCGCGCGACAACGCGATGCGGGTGCCGCCGACCACCGCGCCGCCCAGGCTCACCAGCAGCGCCGACTCGTGGTGCAGGGGCGTCAGGCAGTAGACGGTGTCGCGCCGGTCGAGGGCGGCCGTCGAAGCGGTCCCGAACGCCGACACCGCCCACCGGTAGTTGGTGATCTGCTTGGCGACCAGCTCGCCGCCGGCGGAGCTGAACGCCACGAACGCCAGGTCTCGGGCCAGTCCCGGGTTGGGCCGGTACCACGCGGGCAGTCTGACGGCGTCCGGATCGATCTGTTCCATGTCGATGACGTCCGCGTCCTCGGGCAGGTGCAGATCGCGGGACTCACCGCCGCCCAGCACCAGCACGTGCCCCGGCAACTGGCGGGCCGCGTCGAGATTGGTTGGATCGGTGAGGATCTCGCTGACTCCGCCGAGCCGGACCGCCGCAGCCAGGTCGGCGTCGGGCCGCATCACCACCGCGACCGCGCCGATCCGCGACAACGCGGCGATCGCCACGAGCGCGCTGGGCCGCGTCTCCATCAACACCCCGACCCGGTCACCCTGCCGCACCCCGACCTCGATCAGCCCGCGCACGACGTTGTCGATCCGCCGGTTCACGGCCTCGTAGGTGTGCACCCGCCCATCGAACAGCAGGAATTCGCCCTGCGGTGCGGCGTCCGCCTGCTCTTCGATGATGCGCCCCAACGAGATTCGGGTGTGGTCGTTGAGCTGCCCGAGCCTGGCCAGGCGCGGCAGCGTGCGGTAGGTCTCGACGGCCAGGGTGCGCATCGACTTGTTGGCCCCGGCGACCGTGCCGGCCGCGCCGCGGGCCACCGCCAGGGCCGCCTCGGAGACCTCCCCGATGCCGTGCGCGAGGCGAGAGCTCAGCGCGACGCCGCTGTCGGTGCGCTCCTCCGGCTGGTCGGCCATCAGGTCGATGCTGTCCGGTTTGTCCCCGCCGGTGGACAGCCACTTCACCCAGTCGACGACGGTGGGCCAACCGTGCTGCGCAGCCTTGGAACCCACGACCAGCCCGAAATGTCCCGTGCGGATGCGGCTTTCATAGACCTCGGCGTAAGGGGCGGCACGCCGGATGCCGCGCACCGACGCCGGCTGGCCGATGTCGTCGACTTCGCCCACGAACGCCAGCACCGGGCAGGTGATGTCGGTGAGCGTGACCATCTGCCCGTTGATGGCAAAACCGCCTGTCATCATGCGGTTGTGCGCGATGAACTGCTTGAGCAGCTCGGAAACCGCCGGCCCCGACCACGCGATCCAGCCCTCGCGCTCGAGGAACCTACGCTGCTGTTCGCGCGGCAGTAGCGCCTCCCGGTCGTGCAGCTGACGCACGAAGTCCACCCGCGCCTTGGCGGTCTTGAGGGGGTCCAGCATCTGAAACCCGGTGCGCGCCAGCCAGCTCGGGATATCCAGCCGGTTGAAGACGTGGTCGGCCATGAAATTCGCGGCGGCCGCGCCGAAGTTCGGCGGGATGCCCATGGGCAGCGCGGCCAGCGTGTCCACCGGAGAGCCGAACGTCACGATGCTGGCGATGTTCTTCGAGCGCCGGTACGCCGCGGCCTGGTAGCAGAACATCCCGCCCTGCGAGTAACCCACCAGGTGGACGTCCTGGCCGGTTGCGTCGCGCACCGTGTCGATCGCCTGGCTGAGCGCGACGATGTGGTCGGCCAGGTTGCGCCGCATCCCTCCCTCGATCTTGTCGGGCGAGCCGAAGTCGATCACCCAGGGGTCCAGGCCGTGGGCGTGCAGGATGCCCACCGCCCCGTCGGCCTGGGTGACGTCCCACATGTCCGCCGACATCATCATCGGGTGCACCATCAATACCGGGGCGCCGATTTCCGCCTGACCGGGGAGGCTGGCCGGGGGGAAGTACCGCCGGAGCTTGTACATCGGCACGCTCTCGACGATCTGGGACGGCGACGGGACGCTGCCGGTTTCCAGGCCGCCCAGTCGCAGGACCTCCAGCCCGTTCTGCGCGGTTGCGATCAAGCGCTCCACCGGTCGCGTAACGACCGAGAAATTGAGATTCACCGCTGCTCCTGACGTCCCACCTGCACAGCCTGGCAATCATGGCACACCGGCCTGCCGGGCGGTTCTGATCAGGCGCTTCGCCCGCGCGAGACGCCGCGCGGAGCGGCCGCGCGTGCGCGCCTGGCGGGACCGGCCGCACCGGCCGCAATCGGGGGCGTTGGTCGCCGGTCTCACGCGTGGACGATCGGCGCCGACGCGTTGCGTGGGCGCTATCGAATGGATGTCGAACAAAGTTCAGGAAAGTTCAAATAAATCTGGAAATTGTGGATCGTTGGGATCATACTAACCCCCGTAACATACCGAGCACCCTTAAATGCGCCCAGGAGGCCGCGTGTCGTACGTAATTGCCGCACCGAACATACTTGCGGCAGCAGCGGCAGATCTGTCAGGAGTCGGCTCCCTGGTGAGTGAGGCGAACGCGGCCGTCGTTGCGCCGACCACCGGCATGGCGGCCGCCGCGCAAGACGAGGTATCGGCGGCCATCGCCGCGTTGTTCTCCGACTACGGCCAGCAGTACCAGGCGCTCAGCGCGAAGGCGGCGTCGTTCCATTCCGAGTTCGTGCAGGCCCTGACCGGGGCCGGAAACGCCTACGCCCAGGCCGAGGCGGCCAACGTCTCACCTCTGCAGACCCTGCAGCAGGACGTGCTGGGCGCGATCAACTCCCCCACCCAATTGCTGCTGGGCCGCCCGCTGATCGGCAACGGCGCCGCCGGCGCGGCCGGGACCGGCGCGAACGGCGGCGCCGGCGGGCTGCTGTGGGGCAACGGCGGCGCGGGCGGTTCCGGCGCGGCCGGCCAAAACGGCGGCGCCGGCGGGGCGGCGGGACTGCTCGGGACCGGCGGCGTCGGCGGCGCGGGCGGGCTCGGGGCCAACGGCGGCACCGGCGGCACCGGCGGCATGCTGTGGGGCGCCGGCGGTGCCGGCGGCATCAGTGGCGCCGGTGGCACCGGCGGGACCGGCGGCAACGCGGTGTTGTTCGGCAACGGCGGCGCCGGCGGCGCGGGCCTGGCCGGCGTGAGCGGCGGCGCCGGCACCGGCGTCAGCGGCACCGGCGGCAGCAACGGCGGCACCGGCGGTAACGCCGGCATGTTGTTCGGCAACGGCGGCGCAGGCGGCGCCGGCGGCCAAGGCGGCGCGGGTGGTTCTGGCATCGACGCGACCGTTGCCGGGGCAACCGGCGGCGACGGCGGGAACGGGGCCAGCGGTGGTAACGCGGGTGCCGGCGGCCAGGGCTCGGCCTTGTTCGGCCACGCCGGCGCCACCGGCACCGCCGGCGCCGGCGGCCAGGGTGGCCAAGGCGGCATGGGCGGCGTCGACGGCGGCACTGGCGCCGGCACCGGTGGCAACGGCGGCAACGGCGGAGCGGCCGGAACGGGCGCGGCCCCCCTCGTGGGCGCCGGCGGCCAGGGCGGCACCGGCGGTACCAGCACCATCGGCCAGGGCGGCACCGGCGGCAACGGCGGCGTGTCGGGTGACGGCCTGACCGGTGCCCAGGGTGGCACCGGCGGCGAAGGCCTGACCGGCGGCCAGGGCGGCACCGGCGGCGTCGCGGTCAGCACAACCAACGCCAACGCCGTCGGCGGCGTCGGCGGTACCGGCGGCGTCGGCGACACCGGCGCGGGCGGCGCGGGTGGCACCGGCGGCGACGCGTTCGGCTCCGGAAGCGGAAACGCCACCGGTGGTGTCGGCGGGGCCGGCGGGGCCGGCACGAACGGCGGCGGCGCCGGCGGCGTCGGCGGCGACGCGTTCAGCTCCGGCACCGGGAACGCCACGGGCGGCGCCGGCGGTGCCGGCACCAGCGGCGGCAGCACCGGTGCGGGCGGAGCGGGCGGCACCGGTGGCGCCGGGGTGGTTGACGGCACCGCCACGGCGACGGCCCTCGGCGGGCACGGCGGCGTCGGCGGCGACGGCACCACCGGCGGCGCCGGCGGCGCGGGCGGCACGGGCAACAACACCGCCGACGGAACCGCCACCGGTGGCGTCGGCGGCCAGGGTGGCGTCGGCAGCAGCGGCGCCGGCGGCCACGGCGGCGACGGCGGCGCGGCCACCGGCCTGGGCGCGGGCAGCGTGACCGGCGGCAACAGCGGGGCCGGTGGCGCAGGCGCCACCGGCGCGGGCGACAGCGGCACCGGCGGGGCGGCGACCAGCCAAGGCACCGGAAACGCCACCGGCGGCGTCGGCGCCGACGGCACGAGCGGCGGCAGCACCGGAACCGGCGGGGCGGGCGGCACCGGCGGCGCGGCGTCGATCCAGAACACCACCTCGTCGGCGACCGCCACCGGCGGTCACGGCGGCGCCGGCGGCAGCGGGACCACGGGCGGCACCGGCGGCGACGGCGGGGCCGCGGGCACCCTCGGGGCCGGCAACGCCACGGGCGGCGCGGCGGGCGTCGGCGGCACCAGCAGCGCGGACACCGGCGGCGGCGGCGGCACCGGCGGCGCGGCAACCATCTCCAACCCGGCTTCCCCGGCAACGGCGACGGCGACCGGCGGCGCCGGAGCGGCGGGCGGCGCCGGCACCACCGGCGGCACCGGCGGCGACGGCGGGGCCGCGACCACCGCGGGCCTCGGAGCGGCGACCGGCGGCGCGGCCGGCAACGGCGGCACCGGCACCGCCGGCATCGGCGGTGGCGGCGGCACCGGCGGCATCGCGCAAGTCACCAACCTCAACGCGCTGGGCAACGCCGCGGGCGGTCAGGGCGGTAGCGGCGGCAACGGCCTCGTCGGCGGTGACGCCGGCACCGGCGGCGAAGCCGACAACGCCGGGGCCGGACTCGCCACCGGCGGGTTGGGCGGCAACGGCGGCGCGGGCAGCGCCGGCAACGGCGGGACCGGTGGCGGTGGCGGCCTCGCCCAGACAGCGGGAGCCGGAAACGCACAAGGCGGCTTCGGCGGCAACGGCGGTGGTGGTACCGGCACCGGCGGCACCGGCGGTACCGGCGGCAACGCGGGCGCCTTCGGCAGCGGTAACGCCACGGCCGGCAACGGCGGCACCGGCGGCAACGGCACCACAGCCGGGGCCAACGCCGGCGACGGCGGCCCCGGCGGCAACGCCTTCGTCACGTCGGGCACCGCCACCGCCGCGGGCGGCCAGGGCGGACAGCCCGGGACGGCCGGGGCGGGCGGCAACGCCGGCAACGCCGGCAACAACGGGACGCCGTAACCGCGGCGTCCCGCATGGACTGGACCGGCGACCTCTCCCCCACACCGAGGTCGCCGGTCCTTTTTGCCCCGACGGCCTAAGGCCGAAGTCCGAACGATTAAGCCGCCGAAATTCGGGTAACCCCGCCTTGTTTGGGCGGTGACCGGCATGAGCAGCGACAAGAATTGGGTGTAAAGCGTTGGCGGACAAGACCATTGACCTCGAGTCGGCCTTTCCGCCGCGGGTGCTGCGCGAGTACGCGTTGCTGGCCGACGGGGAGCGCGGCGCGCTGATCGGGCCGCAGGGCGAGGTCACCTGGATGTGCGCGCCCCGCTGGGACTCCGACGCCGTCTTCTCCAGCCTCATCGGCGGCGGCGGCATGTACGCGGTCACTCCCACCGACACGCGCCACGTGTGGGGCGGCTTTTACGAGCCGGGGTCCTTGATATGGCACAGCCGCTGGATCACCCACGCGGGAACCGTGGAATGCCGCGAGGCACTGGCGTTTCCGGGCGATTCGGATCGGGTGGTGCTGTTGCGGCGAATCCTCGGCTGCCGTGGGACGGCGCGGGTGCGGGTGCTGCTGCAACCCTGCGCCGGGTTCGGCCGCCACGGTCCGGGGCGGCCGGCGCTTGACGACGGCGTCTGGACCGGCCGCTCGGGATCGTTGCATTGGCGATGGTCGGGCGGGTGCGACGCGAAGACCGCGCGCTCCTCAGGCGGAGAGGACGTGCTCACCTGCGAGGTCACCATCGACGAAGGCCGGCATCACGACCTGGTGCTGGAGTTGTCCGAACGCCCACTTCCCGAGCGACCGCCGGATCCCGACGTCGCCTGGGACGCGACCAGCGCCGCCTGGCGCCGCAGCATGCCGGAACTGAAGTGCACGATCGCCCCGCGCGACGGGGAACACGCCTATGCGGTGCTGCGCGGGCTGACCAGCTCCGCCGGCGGCATGGTGGCCGCAGCCACGATGAGCCTGCCCGAACGCGCCCACACCAACCAGAATTACGACTACCGCTACGCGTGGATCCGGGACCAGGCCTACGCCGGAATGGGTGCGGCGGCCGCCGGCGCGATGGACCTGCTCGACAGCGCCGTCGCGTTCGTCGGCGCGCGTCTGCTCGAGGACGGGCCGGACCTCAAACCCGCCTACACCATCGCCGGGGACCGCGTGCCCGCCGAGGAAACCCTCGACCTGCCTGGCTATCCCGGCGGTGCCGACAAGATCGGCAACTGGGTCAACCGCCAATTTCAGCTCGACGCCTTCGGCGAGGGGTTGCAGCTGCTGGCTACGGCCGGGCGGGTCGACCGGCTCGACGCCGAAGGCTGGGGCGCCGCGCGAGCCGCCATCGGCGCGATCGAAAAGCGTTGGAAAGAACCAGAAGCCGGGATGTGGGAGATCGACGATCAGCGGTGGACACACTCCCGGCTGTCCTGCGTCGCGGGGCTGCGCCGTATCGCCGAGGTGGCCGGCGCCGGTCCCGAGATCTCCGCCTGCTCGTCCCTGGCGGACGCGATCCTCGCCGACACCGCCGCGAGCAGCCTGCACCCGCAGGGGGGTTACTGGCAACGCAGCCCACAACTGACCGACGTGGACGCCTCGCTGCTGCTCCCACCGGTGCGCGGCGCACTGCCCGCCACCGACCCGCGGACACGCGCCACCCTCGACGCCGTCCGCAGCCGGCTCACCGACGACGGCTTCGTCTACCGCTTCCGTCACGACGAGCGTGACCTCGGCGACGCCGAGGGCGCGTTCGTGCTCTGCGGATTCATGATGGCACTGGCCGAACATCAACTGGGGCACGGCCATTGCGCCATGCGCTGGTTCGAGCGCAACCGCGCGGCCTGCGGACCGCCCGGCCTGTTCTGCGAGGAATACGACGTGAGGCAACGCCAGTTGCGCGGCAACCTTCCGCAGGCGTTCGCGCACGCGTTGCTGCTCGAATGCACGGCCACCCTGGCCGACGACGCGCTGCACTGAGCGAACGGAGAACGCACATGACGCAAAACGTGGTGAGCACCGGGGCAAGTGCCGGCGCGCTGACCGGCGGGCCCGGGGCGCTGGCCGCCCCGCGCGCGACCCGGCGGCGGGCGCGATGAACCTCGACGCCCCCATCGACGACGTCACCGCGCAGGTCTACCAGATCCCCACGGACGCACCCGAAGCCGACGGTACGCTGGCGTGGTCGTCGACCACCCTGGTGCTCGCCGAGGTCACGGCCGCCGGCCGGCGCGGGCTCGGCTACACCTACGCCGACGGCGCGTGCAGCCGGCTGATCGCGGGCCCGCTGGCCGCCGCCGCGACCGGGCGCAGCGCGCTCGACATCACCGGCACATGGCAGGCGATGGTCGTCGCGATGCGCAACAACGGCCGCCCCGGCCTGGTGGCGTGCGCGATTTCGGCGATCGACACCGCGCTGTGGGACCTCAAGGGCAAGCTGCTGGACCTCCCGGTGTGCCGACTGCTCGGCGTGGCCCACGCCGAGGTTCCCATCTACGGCAGCGGCGGCTTCACCACCTACGACGACCCGACCGCCCGCGCACAGCTCGAACGCTGGGTCGGCGACTGGCAGATACCGCGCGTCAAGATCAAGATCGGCGAGTCATGGGGTTCGGAGGTTCGTCGCGATCTGGGGCGAATTGCGTTCGCACGCAGGGTAATTGGTCCGAACACCGAACTCTACGTCGACGCCAACGGTGGCTATCGCCGCAAGCAGGCGATCCGGGTCGCCCGCGCCATGGCCGATTTGGACGTCAGCTGGTTCGAAGAACCCGTCTCCTCCGACGACCTCACCGGGCTGCGCGAGGTGCGGGATCAGGTGACGCTCGACGTCACGGCCGGCGAGTACGGCTACGACTTGGCCTATTTCCAGCGCATGCTGGCCGCCGGGGCGGTGGATTGCCTGCAGATCGATGTCACCCGCTGTGGCGGCATCACCGACTGGCTGCGGGCCGCGGCGGTCGCGGCGGCCAACAACGTCGACGTGTCCGGACACTGCGCCCCCAACCTGCACGCCCACGTCGCCGCCGCCGTCCCGAATCTGCGGCACCTCGAATACTTCCACGACCACCATCGCATCGAGCAGATGTTCTTCGACGGCGCCCTCTGTCCCGACGGCGGTGTGCTGCGGCCCGACCGGCAGCGCCCGGGTCTGGGTCTGGAGGTCAAATTCGGCGACGCCGAGCCCTACCGGGTGGCCTGACCGAACGCGGGCGCCGGCGCGCGCTCGTTTAGGGTCGGGCCAATGGCGCACCTCATGGGGGCCGAGGCCGTGCACCTCGAATACCCGAATCAAGTGGTGTTCGAGTCCGTCACGCTCGGCGTGAACGACGGCGCGCGCATCGGCATCGTCGGGCGCAACGGCGACGGCAAGTCCAGCCTGCTGGGCCTGCTGACCGGCCAATTGCAGCCCGACTCGGGCCGCGTCACCCGCCGCAGCGGGCTTCGCGTCGGCGCGCTCAGCCAGGCGGACACGCTGGACCCCGACCACACCGTCGGCTGGACGCTGGTCGGCGACCGGGCCGAACACGAGTGGGCATCCGACGCGCGGGTCCGCGACATGGTGGGGGGCCTGGTCAACGACATCGACTGGGAGGCAACGATTGCCACGCTTAGCGGCGGCCAGCGGCGGCGGGTGCAGCTGGCCCGGCTGCTGATCGGCGACTGGGACGTGATCGCGCTCGACGAACCGACCAACCATCTCGACATCGAGGGCATCACGTGGCTGGCGGGTCACCTGAGGCAGCGTTGGGCGCGCAACGCCGGAGGCCTGCTGCTGGTCACACACGACCGCTGGTTCCTCGACGAAGTCGCCGACACCACGTGGGAGGTACACGACGGGATGGTCGAGCCCTTCGAGGGCGGGTACGCGGCCTACGTGCTGCAGCGCGTCGAACGCGACCGGTTGGCCGCCTCGGCCGAAGCCAAGCGGCAGAACCTGATGCGCAAGGAGTTGGCCTGGTTGCGCCGCGGCCCGCCGGCCCGCACCTCCAAGCCCCGGTTCCGCATCGAAGCGGCCAACCAGCTGATCGCCGACGTCCCGCCGCTGCGCAACAGCGTCGAGCTGGCGAAGCTGGCGACGGCGCGGCTGGGCAACGTCGTCATCGACCTGCTCGACGTGTCGGTCGCCTACGGGGGCCACCAGGTGCTGCGCGACGTCGAGTGGCGGATCGCGCCGGGCGAACGCACCGGCATCGTCGGGGCCAACGGCGCGGGGAAATCGACACTGCTGGGGTTGATCTCCGGCGCCGTCACACCCGACTCCGGGCGGGTCAAGCGCGGCAAGACCGTGCGGCTGGCGGTGCTCGACCAGCAGGGCGAGCGGCTCGCGGCGCGCAGCGGCGACCGCATTGCCGACGTGCTGGGCGAGCTGCGCAGCGGGTACGAGGTCGAGGGCCGGGAGGTGACCCCGACCCAGTTGCTGGAGCGGCTCGGGTTCGCCCGCGGGCAGCTGTCCGCGCGCGTGGGCGAGCTCTCCGGCGGCCAGCGCCGGCGGCTGCAGCTGATGCTCACGCTGCTGGCCGAGCCCAACGTGTTGCTGCTCGACGAGCCGACCAACGACGTGGACACCGACATGCTGACCGCCATGGAGGACCTGCTCGACTCGTGGGCGGGCACGCTGATCGTCGTCTCGCACGACCGCTACCTGCTCGAACGGATCACCGACCAGCAGTACGCGATCCTCGACGGCCGCCTGCGGCACCTGCCGGGCGGCGTCGACGAGTACCTGCGGCTGGCCGCGGACCGGCGGGCGGCCGGGCCGGCCGCCGAGCGCGCCCCGGGCCCGGCACCGTCCGACGGGGCACCGGCGATGTCGGGGGCCGAGCGTCGCGCCGCCGAGAAGGAGCTGGCCGCGATCGACCGCCGGCTGGCACGCCTGGCCGACCGGATCGCGGCCAAACACCAGGAGATCGCCGAGTTCGACCAGTCCGACCACGTCGGCATCGCCCGGCTGAGCCGCGAGTTGCGCGCGCTCGAGGACGAGGTGGCCACGACGGAGGGCCGATGGCTCGAGCTCTCGGAGACGCTCGAGTAGGCGCCCGGTCCGGCGACGCGCCGGCGCGGCCGACGGTTGCGTCGGGTCCTGCGGTAGTGCGGCGCCCGACCCGTCTACGTTGCTGTGGCCGTACCGGCGCCGGCGCCCGCGGCTCAGGTCGCCGGCCCGCGGGCCGATTGCATTCATTCCACCGCCGGCTCGGCAAACTCCCGCGCGTTCGCTTGCGCAGCGCCGACCGCTTCGGCCAAGCCGCGGCGTCAAGCGGCGGGAGCAACGGTGCCGTCGAACGCGGGCGCGCGCCGGCGGTCGCGTAGCCGGCGGTCAGTGCCAGCGCAGCAGGACCAGCTCGGAGCAGAACCCCGGACCCATCGCGAGCATCAGCCCGGGGCTGCCGCTGGGCGGCGGCTTGGCGAGGGTGTCGCGCAGGATGTGCAGCACCGAGGCGGACGAGAGATTCGCGATCTCGCCCAGCGAGCGCCACGTCAATTCCAGTGCCTCCGCAGGCAATTCGAGACTCTTGGTGATCGCTTCGATGACCTTGGGACCGCCGGGATGGCTGACCCAGGCCCCGATGTCGTCCCTCGCGAGACCGTGCTCGGCGAGGAATCCGTCGACGTCGTCGCTCAGATAGCGCTCGATGACGTCGGTGAGGTCGCGCGACAGCAGAAGCTCCAACCCGTGCGCGCCGACGTCCCATCCCATGATGTGCAGCGAATCGGGATAAAGGCGGCTGCAGGAGGCCACGATGTCGGGGCCGCCGGCATGGACCTTCTCGGCGCGCCGGTCGCCAACGGCGACCACCGCGGCCGCGCCGTCGCCGAACAGCGCGGTTCCGACCAGCCCCGACGGCGTCGGATTGGCCGCCACCGCGGGGTAAGTCAGCGAGCAGAGTTCGACGGCGATCAGGACGGCGACGTCGTCGGGCGCACCGCGCAGGTAATCGTGCAGCCGGGCCACGCCGGCCGCGCCGGCGACGCAGCCCAGGCCGTACAGCGGCACTCGCCGCACGTCCGGGCGCAGTCCGATGCGGCCGGCGATCCGGGCGTCCAGCGAGGGCACCGCGATGCCGGTGACCGTCGTGGTGGCGATCATGTCGATGTCCTGGGGCTGCAGGCCCGCCTCGTCGAGAGCGCCGAGCAGCGCTTCGCAGCCGAGGTTCACGGCGTTTTCGATGAAGATGTCGTTGGCTTGCCCGAAATCCGTCAGCTCCGGGTATTTCTCCAGCGGTATCACCAGGTGGCGGCCGTTGACCTTGGCGCTGGCGTGCAGGCGCCGAATGATGTCTTCGTGCGGCTTGAGCCCCGGGAACTCGACGAACTGGTCGGTGACCTCGCGCTGGCTGTACCGGTACGGCGGCAAAGCACCGAAAACACCTGCGATAACGCTCATGCCCTAACCCTCTTCAGGTGCAGACCAGCGAGTCATCACGTCGTCGTCTGGCGGTCTTGCTGTGAAAGTGACAGTGCTGGAATTTTAGCGGTCGCGCAACTTAGCGCAAAGTGGCTTGTATTCAACACATGTCGCATAAGGACACGCTCAGGCCTTCGAGTGCTCTCCCCGTCGATGAGCGGCGCCGAGAGTGTCGCGACCCATCCCTCCGCCCACCCAATTCGCCGCGTCACGCGTCGCCCTGATCCGAAATCGTTTCCCGCAGTGCCGTATTCAGCACATTCCGGCTAGCTGGGAGCCCGGTTCACCGGTGCGCACGAAGCGGCCTGTCGCGTTGCCTGACCGGTGGTCAGCAAATTCTCAACACGGCCGAGGCTCCGGAAATTGCAGGCAAAATCCTTTAGCGGAACACTCCTTTGCGTTGATTTGCCAAAATGCGACTTACGTTTCATTTGTGGCCCGGCGCGCCATTGTTGACCCAACAGGAAAAGACGGAAAAGAGCCGGTACATCACGGGAGCGCCATATAATATCGAGCAGTTATCCAATTACAGTCCGGCGATATCCGTAAAACGCAGGGAGTCACGTGTCTTTTGTATTTATATCGCCGGAGATGGTCGCGGCAGCGGCCTCGCAATTGGAAGGCATCGGTTCGACGCTGATGGCGGCCAATGCCGCGGCGGCCCCGTCGACCACGACGATGCTCGCCGCCGCCGAGGACGAGGTCTCGACCGCGATCGCCGAACTATTCGGCAGCCAAGCCCGGCAATTCCAGGCGATGAACGCCACTGCGGCGGCGTTTCATTCGCAATTCGTCCGGGCACTGGGCGGCGCCGGCAGCGTCTATGCCGCCACCGAAGCGGCCGGCGTCTCGCCGCTGCAGACCATTCAGCAGGACGTCCTTGCCGTCATCAACGCGCCCACCGAATTCCTGCTGGGCCGCCCGCTGATCGGGAACGGAGCGAACGGCCTGCCGGACACCGGCCAACCCGGGGGCGCCGGCGGGATCCTCTGGGGTAACGGAGGCGCGGGCGGGTCCGGTGTGCCGGGCACGGGCCTCACCGCCGCCGGGACCGGCGGGGCCGGCGGGGCGGCGGGCCTGTTCGGTCACGGCGGAGCGGGCGGGACCGGCGGAACGGGGGCGATCGGCCAGGCGGGCGGCACCGGCGGGGCCGGCGGCGCCGGCGGACTCCTGGTCGGGACGGGTGGCACCGGTGGGAGTGGCGGGGCGGGCGGCGTCGCCGGCCTCGGAGTCAACGGCGGCAACGGCGGCACGGGCGGCGTCGGGGGCACCGAGGGCCTGTTCGGGTGGGGTGGTGCGGGCGGCGCCGGCGGGAAAGGCGGGGATGCCGCGGCCGGGCTCTCCGCCGGCAACGGCGGATCGGGTGGTGCAGGCGGATTTGAAGGTGTGCTGGGCGCTGCCGGAGGGGGCGGCTCGGGCGGTGCCGGTGGCGTTGGCGCTGCCGGTTCGATCGGCGGCAACGGCGGCTCAGGCGGAGCCGGAGGCAGCGAGGGGTCCTTCGGCTTCGCCGGGGCCGGCGGGGCCGGGGGGATCGGCGGCACCGGCGAGAACGGGCTCCTGGGCTCCGGCGGTGGTGGCGGCGGCAACGGCGGCGCCGGCGGCGTCGGGGGCAACGACGGCATGATCGGCGTCGCCGGGGCCGGCGGAGTCGGCGGGTCCGGCGGCACTGGCGGGACCGGCAGCACCAGTCTGCTCACGACCGGCGCCGGCGGTAATGGCGGCGGCGGCGGCAACGGCGGTTTCGGTGGAGCCGGCGGCGCCAGCGAGTTCATCGGCCTCGGTGGCGCAGGCGGCAACGGTGGCGCGGGCGGCGTCGGCGGAGTCGGCGGAGCGGGGGCCACCGGCCTGGGGCTGGGGCTGGCCGGCGGCGCCGGCGGCAACGGCGGAGTCGGGGGCAGCGCCGGTGGCGGCGGCGCTGCCGGCGGCGGCGGTCTGCTGAACCTTGCGGGCCACGCCGGCAGCTCCGGCGGGGCGGGCACCGGCGGCAACGGCGGAGCGGGCGGTGCCGGCGACAACGGCGCGACAATCGGCGGCACCCTGAACGGCGGCAGCGGTTTGGACGGCGGTGCCGGCGGTAACGGCGGGGCAGGCGGCAACGGCGCGGCGGGGGTGGCGAACGGCAGCGGCGGCGCCGGTGGCGCCGGCGGGGCCGGTGGGAACGGCTCGGCCGGACTGCTGGGCGCGGGAGGGCTCGTCGCCGGCAACGGCGGCGACGGCGGCGATGGCGGCGGCGGCGGCATCGGTGGGGCCGCGGGCACGGGTGGCCTGACGGGCACGGGAACTGCCGGCACCGGCGGGGCGGGCGGGCTGGGCGGCAATGGCGCCTCCGGCGGGGGCGGAGTGGCGCTGGCCGGGCTGCTCAACAGTGCCGACGGCGGCACCGCCGGCAACGGCGGAACGGGTGGTGCCGGCGGCGCCGGCGGCAACAGTTTCAGCGGTCAGGTCGACGGCAGCGGCGGGGTCGGAGGCAACGGCGGCGCCGGCGGATCCGGCGGGGCCGGTGCCTCGGCATCGACGTTAGGGCTGCTGAGCACCGCCGGCGGCAACGGCGGCAACGGCGGGGCCGGCGGGGCCGCCGGGGCCGGTGGCGCCGTCGGCACCGGTGGTGTGGCAGCGGCAGCAGGGGCCGGGCCCGGCGGCGGGCGGGGGTGGTCGCCAACGGGGGCGGGCAACGGCGGTGGGCTCGGCGGCCGGGGTGAGCGGCGACGGCGGGCACACGGCGGCTGGGCGGAAACGCCGGAGGGGCCGGCGCCACCGACGGCGCCGGCGGGCACGGCGGCTCCGGCGGCACCGGCGGCAACGGCGCCAACGCCGGGTCGAGCCTGGGCCTTGGCGTCGCCGGCTCGGACGGTGGCGCCGGCGGCAACGGCGGCAACGCGGGCGCCGGGGGCGCCGCGGGCAGCATCGGCACGGGCGGGACCGTCGGCGCGTCGGGCACCGCGGGCAACGGCGGCACCGGCGGCAATGGCGGTGCCGGCGACAGCGGCGCCACCGTCGTCGGCACCCTCAACGGCGGCGCCGGCTTCGACGGCGGCGCGGGCGGCACCGGCGGGGCGGGCGGCAACGGTGCCGTCGGGGTGGCCAACGGCAACGGCGGCGCGGGCGGTACCGGCGGGGCGGGCGGAGCCGGCTCCGCCGGCCTGCTGGCCTCCTCCGGCCTGGTCAGCGGCAGCGGCGGCGACGGTGGGACCGGTGGCACCGGCGGCGCCGGCGGGGCGTCGGGCAGCGGCGGGCTGACCGACACCGGAGTCGCGGGCAGCGGCGGCGCCGGCGGCGGCGGCGGACTCGGCGGCAACGGCGGCGACGGCGCCGCCCTCACGGGCCTGCTGGGCAGCCTGAACGGCGGTAACGCCGGCGCCGGCGGCCAGGGCGGCGCCGGCGGCGCGGGCGGAGCCAGCTTCAACGGCGGCACCAACGGCACCGGTGGGGCGGGCGGTCTCGGCGGCAACGGCGGGGGCGGCAACGGCATCTCGGCGGCGCCGCTGAACCTGTCCGGCACCGCGGGCGGCACCGGCGGCAGCGGCGGCGCGGGTGGTCAGGGCGGCACGGGCGGAATCGCCGGAACCGGCGGCAACAACACCGGTAACGCGGGCACCGGTTGGGCGGCAGCGGCGGCGAACCGGCACCGGCACCTCCGGCCACGGCGGCGTCGGCGGCAACGGCGGCACCGGCGGCAACGGCGGCGCGGGCGACAACGGCGCGAACGGCACCGCGGTCATCGGCGGCCTCAACGGCGTGGACGGCTACACCGGCGGTGCGGGGGGCGCCGGCGGAGCCGGCGGCAACAGCTATGACGGCGGCGTCGGCGGCGTCGGCGGCGCGGGCGGAACCGGCGGCGCCGGGGGTTCGGGCGGTTCCGGCGCCTCGGCGCTGAGCCTCGGCCTGGCCGACACCGCCGGTGGAAATGGTGGCAACGGTGCCACCGGCGGCAGCGGCGGTGCCGGTGGGGCTGCGGGGACCATCACCACCGGCACCGGCACCGCAGGTACCGCGGGCGCCGGCGGTCTCGGTGGGGCCGGCGGCGGCGGGGGCAACGGCGCCGACGGCACCGCCGGCGTCAACACGCTGGGCAGCACGGCGGGCGGGGCCGGCGGCGCGGGCGGCAACGGCGGCACCGGCGGGGCCGGTGGTGACGCCGGCGGGCTCGGCGCAGCCAACGGAAGCGGCGGCCGCGGCGGCTCCGGCGGCACCGGCGGCAACGGCGCCAACGCCGGGTCGAGCCTGGGGCTGGGCATCGACGGCTCGGCCGGCGGCGCGGGCGGCAGCGGCGGCAACGCCGGTGCCGGCGGCGCCGCCGGGAGCGGGGGAAGCGGCGGCACCACCGGCGCGTCGGGTATCGCCGGCTCCGGCGGTTCCGGTGGCAACGGTGGCGCCGGCGACGGCGGCGCCACCGTCGGCGGCACGCTCAACGGCGGCGCCGGATTCAACGGCGGCGCGGGCGGCGCCGGCGGTGCCGGCGGCGACGGCGCCCTGGGCGTGGCCAACGGCAACGGCGGCGCCGGCGGCAGCGGCGGCGCGGGCGGGGCCGGTTCCAGCGGCCTGCTCGGTACGGGTGGCCTGCTCGGCGGTACCGGCGGCAACGGTGGGGTCGGCGGCACCGGCGGTGCCGGCGGGGCGTCGGGCAGCGGCGGACTGACCGGCACCGGGGTCGCGGGCAATGGCGGTGCCGGCGGCGGCGGCGGCGACGCGGGCAACGGCGGCAACGGCACGGCGATCGCGGGCCTGTTGGGCAGCCTCGGCGGTGGCGACGCGGGCTCCGGTGGCCAGGGCGGCACCGGCGGCGCGGGCGGGGCCAGCTTCAACGGCGGCGCCAACGGCACCGGCGGGGGCGGCGGCACCGGCGGGGACGGCGGTACCGGCGGCAGCGGCGTCTCGGCCACCACCCTCGGCCTGGCCAGCACCGCCGGCGGCACGGGCGGAGACGGCGGCGCAGGCGGCCAGGGCGGCACCGGCGGGGCGGCCGGCACCGGCGGCAGCGCCGGCAGCGGAGCGGCCGGGGCCGGTGGCCTGGGCGGCAACGGCGGGCTCGGCGGCAACGGCGCCGACGGCACTGCCGGTACCAACGTGCTGGGCAGCCAGGCCGGCGGCGCCGGCGGCGACGCCGGTACGGGCGGTGCCGGCGGCCAGGGCGGCAACGCGGGGGCCGCAGGCGCCGCCAACGGCAACGGCGGCAACGGCGGCAACGGCGGTACCGGCGGCAACGGTGCCGCCGGCGGCACCGGCATCCTGTCGGGCTCCGGAACCACCGGTGGGACCGGCGGGGCGGGCGGGACGGGCGGCGCCGGCGGCGCGGCGGGGGCCGCCGGCTCGACCGGCAATGGGACCGGGGTGGTGGGGACCGGCGGCAATGGCGGCACCGGCGGCACCGGGGGCAGCGGTAGCACCGGGGGCACCGGCAGCGTGGGAGTCCTCGACGCGGGCGACGGGCTTCCTGACTGGTGGCGGAGGGTGGGCAGGAATAGGCGGGAGGGGCGGCGGAATGGCGGTGGTGGCGGCGCTGAGCCCAGGAGGTGGCGGCGGCGGCAATGGCGGCGCGGGCACGGCCGGCGGCACCGGCGGCGGAGCGCTGCTGGGTGCCGGCGGCTCGGGCGGAACCGGTGGGGTCGGCGGAAACGGCGGCACAGGCGGCGACGCCAGCGGTGGAGGCGCCGGCGGGCACGGCGGCAACGGCGCCAACGGCGGCCCGGGCGGCGGGGGCGGCACCGGCGGTTCCAGCGGCGGCGGCGGAGCGGGCGGCACTCACGGCTCGGGCGGCACCGGCACGCCCCCCGGAAATCCCGGCACCGACGGCACCAGCGGTTCGTAAGCGCCATTCGCACGGCCCAATCCCGGCGCGCGGTCTCCTTATGAATTCAAGTGACCGCCAGAATGGCGCGGCAACTGTCGCTCATTCGCACCGGGTTAATGCGTTTATCTTGGACCGCGCCCGCTATCGATCACGCATAATTCGTCGCCGGGGTATGCAAATTCGGGCAGAGCGATACCGGCGGGGCACTGCGGTGGGACGAAGGTGAATCACGGCGCCTTTTGGCAGGTCGGGTCAGCCGCCACGCAGCCAATCCCTGAGCACCTCGCAGCGGGCCACCACCGCATCGAGCTGCTCGGCCACCCGGACCGGCGCGGTTCCACCCCTGGCATCCCGCGCGGACACCGAACCCTCGATCGTGAGCACCTCGCGCACCCGGGGCGTCAGCTCGGGGCTGATCGCCGCGAGCTCGTCGTCGGTCAGCTCGCGCAGACCGACGCCGCGCCCCTCGGCGACGCGGACCGCGGCACCGGCGGCCTCGTGCGCGGATCGAAACGGGACACCCTGTCGCACAAGCCATTCCGCGATATCGGTGGCCAGCGTGTAGCCGGCCGGGGCCAGCGACGCCATCCGGTCGACGTCGAAGGTCAGGCTGCCGACCAGGCCCGCCATCGCCGGCAGCAGCAGCTCGAGCTGGGCCACCGAGTCGAACACCGGTTCCTTGTCCTCCTGCAGATCGCGGTTGTAGGCCAGCGGCTGGGCCTTGAGCGTGGCCAGCAGCCCGGCCAGGTTGCCGATCAGCCGCCCGCTCTTGCCGCGGGCCAGCTCGGCGATGTCGGGGTTCTTCTTCTGCGGCATGATCGAGCTTCCGGTCGACCAGGAGTCGTGCAGCGTGACGTAGCCGAACTCCGTCGAGCTCCAGATGATGATGTCCTCGGCGAGCCGCGACAGGTCAACGCCGATCATCGCCAGGACGAACGCGGCCTCTGCGGCGAAGTCGCGGGCGGCCGTCGCGTCGATGGAGTTGTCGGCGGCGGCCGCGAACCCCAGGTCCGCGGCGATCGCGTCCGGGTCCAGCCCCAGCGACGAGCCGGCCAGCGCGCCCGAGCCGTACGGGGACACCGCCGCCCGCTTGTCGAAGTCGATGATGCGATCCACGTCACGCAGCAGCGGATGGGCGTGGGCGAGCAGGTGGTGCGCCAGCAGCACCGGCTGGGCCGACTGCATGTGGGTCTTGCCCGGCATGATGGCCGTCGGGTGCGCGCCGGCCTGCGCGGCCAGCGCGCCGACGACGTCCAGGGCGCCGTCGGCCACCCGACGCACCGCGTCGCGCAACCACATCCGAAACAGCGTCGCCACCTGGTCGTTGCGCGACCGGCCCGCCCGCAGCCGGCCGCCGAGCTCGGGCCCCACCCGATCGATCAGACCCCGCTCCAGCGCGGCGTGCACGTCCTCGTCGGTGACCAGGGGGGTGAAACTCCCGTCGGCGACGTCGGCGGCCAGGCTGTCCAGCCCGGCCAGCAGGCCGTCGCGCTGTTCCTCGGTGAGCAGCCCGGCGCGGAACAGGACGATGGCGTGGGCCCGCGAGGCGACGATGTCGTAGGGGGCCAGCACCCAGTCGAAGTGCGTGGACTTGCTCAGCGCGGCCAGCGCGGCGGACGGGCCGTCGGCGAAACGCCCGCCCCACAGCGATCCCTCGCGGGTGCTCACGCTTCGGCCGGGCCCGTTTCGGAAGCCCGATCCCGGCGGGACGCGATCTTCGACGACAGCCCGTGAACGTAGACGAAACCCTTGGCCGCCGACTGGTCGAAGCTGTCGCCCTCGTCGTAGGTGGCGAGGTTGAAGTCGTAGAGCGACTCCGCGCTGCGCCGCCCGTTCACCGAGATGTGCCCGCCGTGCAACACCATTCGGATCTCACCGCAGACGTGCTCCTGGGTCTTGGCGACGAAGCTCTCCAGCGCGGACTTCAGCGGCGAGAACCACAGCCCGTCGTAAACCAGCTCCCCCCACCGCTGGTCGGTGTGGCGCTTGAACCGGCCCATCTCGCGCTCCAGCGTGACGTGTTCGAGTTCGGTGTGCGCGGTGATCAGCACCATCGCGCCCGGGGCCTCGTAGATCTCGCGGCTCTTGATGCCCACCAGCCGGTCCTCGACGACGTCGAGCCGACCGACCCCCTGCGCGCCGGCGCGCCGGTTCAGCTCCTCGATGGCCTGCAGCATCGACACCGGCCTGCCGTCGATGGACACCGGCACGCCGCGCTCGAACCCGACGATCACCTCGTCGGGCGTGCTCCAGTTGAGGGTGGGGTCTTCGGTGTAGGCGTAGACGTCCTTGGTGGGGGCGTTCCAAAGGTGTTCCAGGAAACCGGTTTCCACCGCCCGGCCCCACACGTTCTGGTCGATCGAGAACGGCGAGCGTTTGGTGACGTTGATGGGAATGCCATTCTCTTCGGCGAACGCGATCGCCTTCTCCCGCGTCCACGCGTAGTCACGTACGGGCGCGAGCACCTCCAAATCGGGTGCGAGCGAGGCGAATCCGACCTCGAACCGGACCTGGTCGTTGCCCTTGCCGGTGCACCCGTGCGCGACCGTGCTGCCGCCGTGCTCGCGCGCGGCCGCCACCAGATGCTTGGCGATCAGCGGCCGGCTGATCGCGGACACCAGCGGGTAGCGGTCCATGTAGAGCGCGTTGTTCAGGATGGTCGGCAGGCAGTACTGCTCGGCGAACTCGTCGCGGGCGTCGACGACGACGGCTTCCACGGCGCCGCAGTCCAGCGCTCGCTGCCGCACGACCTCCATGTCCTCGCCGCCCTGACCGAGGTCAATCGCAACCGCCACGACCTCCCGGCCGGTCTCCTTGCCGATCCAGCTGATGGCCACCGAGGTGTCCAGACCGCCGGAATACGCCAGGATGACGCGCTCTGACATGAACCAATCTCCTTTGTTAAGTGAGGCTTTCCAGCGCGCTGGCCAGCTCCGCGCCCGTCATCGGCTCGCGGGCTGCCACGAAGACGGTGTCGTCACCGGCGATGGTGCCGACGACGTACGGTAGCGCCGCGCGGTCGATCGCGCTGGCCAGATAGTTGGCACCACCGGGCGGCGTGCGCAGCACCGCGAGGTTCGCGCTGGCGTCGGCCGACACCAGCAGCTCGCCCAGCAGCCGGGACAACCTGGCGGTGCCGCCGGACACCCCGCGCACCGGGCTGCCGTCTTCCGGGACGATGTAGACCCCGACGCCGCCGTCGGCGCCGCGCAGCTTCACCGCGCCCAGCTCCTCGAGGTCGCGCGACAGGGTGGCCTGGGTGACGTCGATGCCCTCGCCGGCCAACCGTGCCGCCAGCTCGCTCTGGCTGCTGATCGACGCCGACGACAGGATCGCCACGATGCGGTCCTGCCGGCCGGCGCGGGTGGTTTCCGCCGCGGCCTTCGAGCGCGTCATCGGGCGCGCTCCAGCAGCCAGACCAGCAGCGCCTTTTGGGCGTGCAACCGGTTCTCGGCCTCGTCCCATGCCACGCTGGCCGGCCCGTCCAGCACGCCGTCGGTGATCTCGTGCCCGCGGTGGGCCGGAAGGCAGTGCAGCACAATGGCTTCGGGATCGGCCAGGCCCAGCAACCGCTCGTTGACCTGGAACGGGCGGAACGGGCCGATGCGGTCGCGCCCGTCGTCCTCCTGACCCATCGACGTCCAGGTGTCGGTCACCAGGATGTCGGCGCCGGCCGCGGCCGCGTCGGCGTCCGCCGTCAGGCTGACCGACGCCCCGGTCTCCTCGGCGCGCCGCCGGGCCGCGGCCACGAAATCCGGGTCGGGCGCGAAGCCGTCGGGCGCGGCGACGGTGACGTGGATGCCGGCCGTCACCCCGCCCAGCATCAGCGAATGCGCCATGTTGTTGGCGCCGTCGCCGAAGTAGGACAGGCGCAACCCGGTCAGCGAGCCTTTGCGTTCGGCGACGGTCTGCAGGTCGGCGAGCACCTGGCAGGGATGGAAGTCGTCGGACAGCGCGTTGACCACGGGCACGGTCGCGGCCTCGGCCATCGCCTCGAGCCGCTCCTGGCCGAACGTGCGCCAGACGATCGCCTCGACGTAGCGCGACAACACCTGCGCGGTGTCCTGCAGGGTCTCGTCGCGTCCCAGCTGGGTGCTGTGGCTGTCGACCACCACGGCGTGCCCGCCGAGCTGCGCGATGCCCACCTCGAACGAGAACCGGGTCCGGGTGCTGTTCTTGTCGAAGATGACGGCGACACCGCGCGGCCCTTCCAGCGGGCGGCAGCACAGCGGGTCTTTCTTGAGGGTCGCCGCCAGCGCCAGCACCTCGGCCTGCTCGTCGGGCGAGAGGTCGTCGTCGCGCAGAAAGTGCCGAATCATGCTGCGGCCGCGGCGGTGTCGAGAATATCCGGCAGCGCGGCGACGAACCCGTCGAGCTGAGCCTCGGTGATGATCAGCGGCGGCGCCAGCCGGATGACGTCGGGGGCGGGCGCGTTGACGAGATATCCGGCGTCGCGCGCGGCGGCTTCGGCCTCCTTGGCCCGCGGCGCGGTCAGCACCACGCCCCACAGCAGCCCCCGTCCGCGCAGGTGGTCGACGAGGGGGTGGTCGAGGGACTCGACGCCGTGGCGCAACGACTTGCCCAGCACTTCGGCCTGCCGGACCAGGTCGTCGGCCGCCAGCGTGCGCAGCACCGCCAGCGCCGCCGCGGCGCAGATCGGGTTGCCGCCGAAGGTGCTGCCGTGCAGTCCGGGGGTGAGCAGGTCGGCGGCCGGCCCGACGGCCAGGCACGCACCGATGGGCAACCCGCCGCCGAGCCCCTTGGCCAGGGTCACGACGTCCGGGGTGATCCCGTCGTGCTGGTGGGCGAAAAACGCTCCGGTGCGGCCCATCCCGGTCTGCACCTCGTCGAGCACCAGCAGCGCGCCGTGCCGGGAGGTGATGTCCCGCGCGGCGGCCAGGTAGCCCTGGGGCGGGACGACGACGCCGCCCTCGCCCATGATGGGTTCGAGGAACACCGCGGCGGTGCCCTCGTCGACCGCGGCGGACAGAGCGTCGACGTCGCCGTAGGGCACGTGCGTGACGTAACCGGGCAGCGGCTCGAACGGCGCCCGCTTGCCGGGCTGGCCGGTCAGGGCCAGCGAACCCATGGTCCGGCCGTGGAATCCGCCTTCTGCGGCAACGATTTTCGTGCGGCCCGTGAGCCGGGACAGCTTGAACGCCATCTCGTTGGCCTCCGTCCCGGAGTTGCAGAAGAACACCCGCGCCGTTGATTCGGCCGCGAGCAGGGCGACCAGCTCCTCGGCCAGCGCGACACCCGGTTCGTTGGCATACAGGTTGGAGGTGTGTCCCAGCGTCGCCGTCTGCCGGGTGACGGCCTCGATGATCGCGGGGTGGCGGTGGCCGAGCACGTTGACCGCGATGCCGCCGAGCAGATCGAGATACGTCCTGCCGTCCACGTCGGTGACGACGGCGCCATCGCCACTGGCGAGCGCCACCGGCGGGGTGCCGTAGTTGTCCATCATCACGGCTTCCCAGCGCTGCCTCAAGGCATCCGTGTTGGTCACGCCCTCACCACCTTCGTTCCGGTGCCCGCATCGGTGAAAAGCTCGACCAGCACACAGTGTTTGACCCTTCCGTCGATGACGTGCGCGCTCGGCACTCCCCCGGTGACGGCCCGCAGGCACGCCTCCACCTTCGGAATCATGCCCGCCTCCAGCGCGGGAAGCAGTTGCGCCAACGTGGCGGTGTCGATCTCGCTGACCAGCGACTCGCGGTTGGGCCAGCTGGTGTAGAGCCCTTCGACATCGGTCAGCATCAACAGTTTTTCGGCGCCCAGCGCTTCGGCCAGCGCCGCTGCGGCGGTGTCGGCGTTGATGTTGTGCACCACCCCTTCGGCGTCCGGGGCCAGCGTCGACACCACCGGAATACGCCCTGCCGCAATCAGATCCAGGACCGCGGCGGTGTTGACCAGCTCGACGTCGCCCACCAGGCCGATGTCGGTGGCCACCCCGTCCACGGTGACGCTGCGCCGTATCGCGGTGAACAGCTGCGCGTCCTCGCCGGTGATGCCGACGGCGTAGGGCCCGTGCGCGTTGATCAGGTTGACCAGTTCGCGCCCCACCTGACCGAACAGCACCATCCGCGCCACGTCGAGCACTTCGGGTGTGGTGACACGGAATCCGCCCTTGAAGTCGCCCTCGATGCCGAGCCGGCGCAGCATCGCGGTGATCTGCGGGCCCCCACCGTGCACGACGACGGGATGGATGCCGCAGTTGCGCAGGAAGGCCATGTCGGCCGCGAAGGCGTGCCGCAGGGCGTCGTCGGTCATGGCGTTGCCGCCGTACTTGATGACGACGATCCTGCCGTGCAACTGCTTGAGCCACGGCAGGGCCTCGGCCAACACCTCGGCCTTGACCCCGGTGGGCAGCGTCTCTGTGTCGGCGGTCATGAGCTGTAGGCCGAGTTCTCTTCGACGTAGCCGTGCGACAGGTCGGTGGTCCGCACCGCCGCGCTCCCCTCACCGACGCGAAGGTCGACGGTGATGTCGATGTCGGCCGCCGACAGGTCCACCTCGCGCGCGCCCGGGGCGCCGACGCCGTCGATACACACGGCGGAACCGTTGAACGACACGGCGATTCGATCGGGATCGAGCGTCACCGGTGCCATGCCCACGGCCGCGAGGACCCGGCCCCAATTCGGGTCCGACCCGAACACCGCGGTCTTGACCAGGCTGTCGCGGGCCACCGCCCGCGCGGCGACCAGCGCGTCGTCGTCGGAGGCGGCGCCCGTGACCGTGACGGTGACGCGTTTGGTGACGCCCTCGGCGTCGGCTTGCAGCTGGGCGCACAGGTCGTCGCAGACCCGCAGCACGGCGTCGTCGAGGTCGGCCTGCGACGGGGTGATCTCGCTGGCCCCCGACGCCAGCAACAGCACGGTGTCGTTGGTCGAACAGCAGCCGTCGATGTCGAGCCGGTCGAAGGTGAGCGCGGTGGCGCGCCGCAGCGCCTTGTCGAGGGCCGCGGGTTCGGCGGCGGCGTCGGTGCTCAGGACGCACAGCATGGTGGCCAGCGACGGGGCCAGCATGCCGGCGCCTTTGGCCATCCCGCCGACGGTCCAGTCGTTCTGGTGATGCAGTGCGGCCTGTTTGGGCACGGTGTCGGTGGTCATGATGGCCCGTGCCGCGTCGTCCCCGCCGCTCAGCCCACCGGCCATGTCCTGCACGATCGCCCGCACCCCGGCGAGCACCTTGTCCATCGGCAGCCGGTCACCGATCAGCCCGGTGGAGCACACCCCGACCTCGATGGCCCCCGTCTCGGTACCCCAGTCGGACAGCGCCGCCGCGACGGCCTCCGCCGTGGCGTGTGCGTCCTGGAAACCGCCCGGCCCGGTGCAGGCGTTGGCGCCGCCGGAGTTGAGGATGACGGCGCGCAGCCGGCCCGTGGTCAGCACCTGCCGGGTCCACAGCACCGGCGCGGCCTTGACCTTGTTGCGGGTGAACACCCCGGCCGCGGCGTAGTCGGGCCCTTCGTTGAACACCAGCGCGAGGTCGCGGGCGCCGGAGGCTTTGATGCCGGCGGCGATCCCGGCAGCCCGGAACCCGGCCGGGGCGGTGACGCCCTGCTCGCGCAGCAGCCGCGCCGACGCGGCGTCCAGATCCGTCACGGCGCCACCCCGACCACCGAGAGTCCCTCCGTCTCCGGCCACCCCAGCGCCAGGTTCATCGACTGCACGGCCGCGCCGCCGGTCCCCTTGACCAGGTTGTCGATGGCGGCGATCGCCACGAACGTCTCGGCCGCCTCGTCCACCGCGACGGCGACGTGCGCCGCGTTGCTGCCGATCACCGCCCCCGTGCGCGGCAGCTGACCTTCTGGCATCAGGTAGACGAACGGCTCTGCGTCGTAGGCCTTTTCGTAGGCGGCCCGCAGCTGGGACAGCGGCGCGCGGGTGCGCGCCGTGCACGTCGCCAGGATGCCCCGGGACGCCGGTATGAGAACCGGGGTGAACGACACGGTCACGTCGCGGTCGGTGACTGCACCGAGGCCCTGGGCGATCTCGGGGGTGTGACGGTGGGCCCCGGCGATGTTGTAGGCCCGCGCGGACCCGATGACTTCCGATCCGAGCAGGTCGGTTTTGGCCGCGCGACCCGCTCCGGACGTTCCGCTGACGGCGACGACGGTGACGGCGGGCTCCACGAGGTCTTCGGCCACCGCCGGCAGCAGGGCCAGCAGGGCCGCCGTCGGGTAGCAGCCCGGGACGGCGATGCGCCGTGCGCCCCGCAGGGACTGGCGCCCGCCGGGCAGCTCCGGCAGCCCGTACGGCCAGCTGCCGGCGTGCGGGGAACCGTAGAAGCGCTCCCAGGCCGCCGCGTCGGTGAGCCGGAAGTCGGCGCCGCAGTCGACGATCACGGTCTCGGGGCCCAGCTGCTCGGCCAGGGCGGCCGAGTTGCCGTGCGGCAGAGCCAGGAACACGACGTGGTGGCCGGCCAGCACCGCCGGCTCGGTGGGCTCGACGAGGCGCTGCGCGAGCGGCGTCAGGTGGGGATGATGCTCGCCCAGCGTGCTGCCGGCGCTGGCTGCGGCGGTGAGGGAGCCGATGGTGAGGCGGCCGTCGGCAAGTGCGGGATGGCCCAGCAGCAGCCGTAGGATCTCACCGCCGGCGTAGCCGGTGGCACCGGCTACCGCCACCTTCAACTCGTCGGCCATTTCGACGATTCTGCATGGTTATGCAACAGTTTGCAAATTCATTCCGGGCGTTCGAACGCGGAGGCAGAAAAGGCCGCGGTGCTGGGCTCCGCACGGGAGCCCAGCACCGACGAGAGCGCTCGTAGGCGATGTCCGGACTAGACGGACACCCCGATGCCGAGGCTGGCGTTGATGGCGGCCTCGAGGGACAGTCCCAGGTCCCGCAGGGCCGTCACCACGGAGGTCACCAGGGTGTTGCCGGTCTGCGCGAGGCCGAAGGTGACCGCGGCCAGGCCGGACGCCAAGGTGGCACCCGCGCCGATCAGGCCCGGGAACGCGACGCCGAGGCTTCCGGAGAAGGCCCCGCTGAGCGCCGAGCCGATCTGAGCCGCTGCGTTGCCCCAGATGCTGGCCAGCGCCGCGCCGGTGCCACCGAGGCCGGCCAGGCTGCTACCCAGCGTCCCCAGCAGCAGTTCGCCGGTGTTGACCAGGCCGGCGAAGCCGCCGGTCAGGCCGCCGGTCAGGGCCGCCAGCGACGCACCCAGGCCGTTGAGGCCGGCCGCCAGGTTGACGCCCAGGTTGAGCATCAGGTTGGCGTTCAGGCCGGCCAACGCCGCACCCAGGTCGGCGCCCAGGGTGGCGCCGAGGTTGAGCAGCCCGTTGAGCCCGCCGCCGAGATCGGCCGCGATCGTGGCGCCGAGGTTGCCCAACCCGTTCAGTCCGGCTCCCAGCTCGGCGGCCAGCGTGGCGCCCAGGCCCGTCAGGTTGCCCAGCCCGGTCAGGCCGGCCCCAAGGCTGGCCTGCAGGGCCGCACCGAGCGTGCCGCCCAGCCCGCCCAGCGCGGCGCCGAGGTTGCCCGCCAGGTTCAGGCCGCCGTTGAGCAGGCCGGTCAGGCCGGCGCCGAGGTCGGCGGCCAGGGTGTTGCCCAGGTTGACCAGGCCGCCCAGGCCGCCGGTGAGGCCGGCCTGAATCGCCGCGCCCAGCGGGCCCAGGCCCGCCAGCGAACCGGACAGCCCCAGAGCGAGCGCGGCGCTCAGCGACCCGCCGAGGCCGTTCAGCGCCCCGGCAATGTCGGCGCCCAGGCCACCGCCAAGGCTCAGCAGGCCGTTCAGACCCGCACCCAGGTCGCCCGCCAGCGTCGCTCCGGTGTTGATCAGCCCGTTGAGCCCGGCACCCAGGCTGGCCGCAATGTCGGCCGGCAACCCGAGCAGCCCACTCAGCCCGGCCAGGTTGCCGCTCAGCGCCAGGTTCAGCGCCGCACTCAGCGACCCACCCAGACCCGACAGCGCCGCACCGAAGCTGCCCGCCAGGTTCAACCCACCATTGAGCAGACCGCTCAAACCGGTCCCCAGGTCGGCGGCCAGCGTGTTGCCCAGGTTGACCAGGCCGGACAGGCCACCGGTCAGCCCCGCCTGCAGCGCCGCCGCCAGCGGAGCCAGGCCCGCCAGCGAGCCGCTCAGCGCGAGGTTCAGCGCCCCGCTCAGGCTGGCACCCAGCGGACCCAGCGCCCCGGCCAGGTCCCCGGCGATCGCGGCACCGGTGTTCACCAGCACGCCCAGGCCGTTGGCCAGGTTGGCCGCCAGGCCGGCACCCACGTTCTCCAGGCCGGTGAAGCCCGCTTCCAGGCTGCCGGCCAGCGCGGCGGGCAGGCCACCCAGGCCCGCCAGCCCGCTCAGGCCGGCCGCCAGGCTGCCGGTGATGGTCGCGCCCAGCGTCGCACCGAGGCCACTCAGACCACCGGCCAGGCTGCCCGCCAGGTTCAGACCGCCGTTGAGCAGGCTGCTCAAGCCGGTACCCAGGTCCGCGGCCAGCGTGCCACCAAGGTTCACCAGGCCCGACAGCCCACCGGTCAGACCCGCCGCGATGGCCGCCCCCAGCGGGCCCAGCCCCGCCAGCGAACCGGACAGCCCCAGCGACAGGGCCGCACTCAGGTTGGCGCCCAACCCGTTCAGCGCCCCGGCGATGTCCAGACCCAACGGCCCGGCAAGACCCAGCAGGCCGTTCAGACCCGCACCCAGGTCGCCCGCCAGCGTCGCTCCGGTGTTGATCAGCCCGTTGAGCCCGGCGCCCAGGCTGGCCGCAATGTCGGCCGGCAACCCGAGCAATCCGCTCAGCCCGGCCAGGTTGCCGCTCAGCGCCAGGTTCAGCGCCGCACTCAGCGACCCACCCAGACCCGACAGCGCCGCACCGAAGCTGCCCGCCAGGTTCAACCCACCATTGAGCAGACCGCTCAAACCGGTCCCCAGGTCGGCGGCCAGCGTCGCGCCCAGGTTGACCAGGCCGCTCAGGCCGCCGGTGAGGCCGGCCTGAATCGCCGCGCCCAGCGGGCCCAGGCCCGCCAGCGAACCGGACAGCCCCAGCGACAGGGCCGCACTCAGGTTGGCGCCCAACCCGTTCAGCGCCCCGGCGATGTCCAGACCCAACGGCCCGGCAAGACCCAGCAGGCCGTTCAGACCCGCACCCAAGTCGCCCGCCAGCGTCGCTCCGGTGTTGATCAGCCCGTTGAGCCCGGCGCCCAGGCTGGCCGCAATGTCGGCCGGCAACCCGAGCAGCCCGCTCAGCCCGGCCAGGTTGCCGCTCAGCGCCAGGTTCAGCGCCGCACTCAGCGACCCACCCAGACCCGACAGCGCCGCACCGAAGCTGCCCGCCAGGTTCAACCCACCATTGAGCAGACCGCTCAAACCGGTCCCCAGGTCGGCGGCCAGCGTGTTGCCCAGGTTGACCAGGCCGGACAGGCCACCGGTCAGCCCCGCCTGCAGCGCGGCCGCCAGCGGAGCCAGGCCCGCCAGCGAGCCACCGAGCCCGAGGCTCAGGGCCGCGCTCAGGCTGGCACCCAGCGGGCCCAGCGCCGCGGCCAGGTCAGCCGCCAAGCCGGCGCCCGTGCCCAGCAGCACGCCCAGGCCGGAGCCGAGGTTGCCGGCCAGCGCCGCGCCGACGTTTTCGAGGCCATTCAGGCCCGCGCCCAGGGTGGCGGCGATCGAAGCCGGCAGACCGCCCAGGCCCGCCAGCCCGCTCAGGCCGGCCGCCAGGCTGCCGGTGATGGTCGCGCCCAGCGTCGCACCGAGGCCACTCAGACCACCGGCCAGGCTGCCCGCCAGGTTCAGACCGCCGTTGAGCAGGCTGCTCAAGCCGGTACCCAGGTCCGCGGCCAGCGTGCCACCAAGGTTCACCAGGCCCGACAGCCCACCGGTCAGACCCGCCGCGATGGCCGCCCCCAGCGGGCCCAGACCCGCCAGCGAACCACTCAGCATGGCCGACAGACCCAGGCCCAGCGACCCACTCAGACCGTTCAACGCCCCGGCGATATCGGCGCCCAACGCGCCACCGAGGTTCAGCAGCCCGTTCAGCCCGCCACCCAACGCCGTCGCCAGGTTCACCCCCGTGCCCAGCAGGTCGTTCAAACCGGCGTTGAGCGCACCCGCGAACTCCGCACCCAGCGGCCCCAGGGCCGCCAACCCGCTCAGACCCGCGGTCAGGCTGCCCGCCAGCGACGCGGACAACGCGCCGCCCAGGCCCGACAGCGCCGCGGCCAGGTTGCCGCCGAGCGCCAGGCCGCCGTTGAGCAGCCCCGTCAGACCATTGGCGAAGTCGGCCGCCAGCGTGCCACCGAGGTTCACCAGGCCCGAAAGCCCACCGGTCAGACCTGCCGCGATGGCCGCCCCCAGCGGGCCCAGGCCCGCCAGCGAACCGGACAGCCCCAGCGACAGGGCCACGCCCAGGTTGGCGCCCAACCCGTTCAGCGCCGCGGCGATGTCCAGACCCAACGGCCCGGCAAGGCTCAGCAGGCCGTTCAGACCAGCACCCAGGTCGCCCGCCAGCGTCGCACCGGTGTTGATCAGCCCGTTGAGCCCGGCGCCCAGGCTGGCCGCGATGTCGGCCGGCAACCCGAGCAGCCCGCTCAGCCCGGCCAGGTTGCCGCTCAGCGCCAGGTTCAGCGCCGCACTCAGCGACCCACCCAGACCCGACAGCGCCGCACCGAAGCTGCCCGCCAGGTTCAACCCACCATTGAGCAGACCGCTCAAACCGGTCCCCAGGTCGGCGGCCAGCGTCGCGCCCAGGTTCGCCAGGCCGGACAGGCCACCGGTCAGCCCCGCCTGCAGCGCGGCCGCCAGCGGAGCCAGGCCCGCCAGCGAACCACCAAGCCCGAGGCTCAGGGCCGCGCTCAGGCTGGCACCCAGCGGACCCAGCGCCCCGGCCAGGTCGCCGGCGATCGCGGCACCGGTGTTCACCAGCACGCCCAGCCCGTTGGCCAGGTTGCCGGCCAGCGCCGCGCCGACGCCGCCGAGGCCGTTCAGGCCGGCGGCCAGGCTGGCCGCCAGCTCGGCCGGCAGACCGCCCAGGCCCGCCAGCCCGCTCAGGCCGGCCGCCAGGCTGCCGGTGATGGTCGCGCCCAGCGTCGCCCCGAGGCCACTCAGACCACCGGCCAGGCTGCCCGCCAGGTTCAGACCGCCGTTGAGCAGGCTGCTCAAGCCGGTACCCAGGTCCGCGGCCAGCGTGCCGCCAAGGTTCACCAGACCCGAAAGCCCACCGGTCAGACCCGCCGCGATCGCCGCGCCCAGCGGACCCAGACCCGCCAGCGAACCGGACAGCCCCAGCGACAACGCCAGACCGAGGTTGGCGCCCAGGGGCCCCAGCGCCCCGGCGAGGTCGGCGGCCAGCGTGCCGCCAAGATTGGCCAGGCCGTTCAGCCCGCCGGCCAGGTCGGCCGCCAGCATCGCGCCGGTGCCGAGCAGCCCGTTCAGGCCAGCGCCCAGCGTGGCGGCCAGCGAGGCCGGCAGTCCGAGCAGGCCGCTCAGGCCCGCGAGGTTGCCACTGAGCGCCAGGTTCAGCGCGGCGCTCAGCGAGCCACCGAGGCCGGACAGGGCCGCGCCGAAGCCGCCGGTCAGCGCCAGACCACCGTTGATCAGGCCGGACAGGCCGCCGCCCAGGTCGGCGAGGAGGGTGGATCCGAGGTTGGCCAGGCCCGACAGGCCGCCGGTCAGGCCGGCTGCCAGGGACGCCCCCAGCGGACCCAGGCCCGCGAGGCTGGCCGAGATGGCCGCGTTGAGCCCGCCGTTGAGGAACGCGGAGATCGCGCCGCCGGCCTGTGCGCTCAACTGCGCGCCGAGCGCCGACATTGCCGCGCCGCTGGCCTCCAGCGACGTCCCGAGGCTGGCGATGGCATTGCCTGTCTGCACCAGCGCGCCGCCGACGTTGGTCAGCAACGTGCCACCGGCCTGCAGGGCGAGGCCCTCCAACTCGGCCCCGATCGGCCCCAGCGCGGCGTTGAGCCCCAGACCCAGCCCGCCCGACAGGTTGACCCCCAGCGCGCTCGTGGCCTGCGCGGCAGCGGCGACCCCGTGGCCGGCGCCCACCATCAGCGAGCCACCGCCGCTGAGCATCGCCGCGGCGTTGGCGACCTCGGCCTCCAGGTAAGCGGTGGCGCCCCCACTCAGCGTGCTGACGAACGCGCTGTGAAAGGCCTGCACCTCGGCGTTCAGGGCCTGGTATTCCTGCCCGAAGTTCCCGAAGAGGGCCGCGATCGCGGTCGACACCTCATCCTGCGCCGCTGGCATCAGGCCAGTCGTAGGGGCCGCGATGGCCTGGGTGACCTCGTCCAGCGCCGAGCGGATTCCCGCCAAATCTTGGGCTGCCGCCTGTACTGCATCCGGCAACGCGGTCAAAAAGGACATGTTCATCTCCCCACGACAAATGAACGGCATATGCGCGTCGGTGAGCGTAATTCACCAAGGCAGACTGAGATTAATCAGATACCCCCTCCGCAGAATAGAAAACGGCCGTTTTCATGGCCCACGGCGTGGGCAGTCTCACAATCCCGGCGCTGCTCAGCCCGCCCCCGCAGGTCGGCGCCGCGGCTACCGCCTCGATGATCCTGCACCGCAGGCGAATCCGCGACCCGTCGGCCCCATCAGCACAGGGCCCTCGAAGGGGTCTAGAGCGGTATGGAGATCAGCGGCGGCGGCGACGCGGGAGCTCCGATGGCAATCGCCAGCTGGTCGGGTGCGTAGTTGATCAGGAAGGGCAGCAGGCCGCTGAACGGCGTGCCGCCGACACCCGCGTTCAGGGTGATCGGCCCGAGGCCCAATCCATTGAGGCTGCCGCCGAGCACGTCGAGCGAGACGGTGACCGGATAGTAGCCCGGTTGCACGAGGAGCCCGTCGAGCGGGAAGTTGGCGACCACGCTGAGGTCCGCGATGTCGCTGAGGTTCAGGCCCAGCGGCGTGGTCAGGCCCGATAGCGTCAACGCGTACGGGAAGGTTGCCTGTCCGTTGAGGAAGCCGTTGGCGATGACGGCGGGTGCGTCGATCAGCGCCGCGGCCGCGGCCGACGCGTTTCCCGCCTGAACGGCGCTCATGAAAGCCGAGGCGCTGGACCCCGCCGCCTCGATGGTGCTGACGGGCGCACCCAGCAGGTCGATGCCGGCGACGATCGGCAGGCCGACCAGATTGTCGATGGTCGCACTCAGCGGTGCCGGGTTGGTGCCCAGTGTCAACACCGGCGTGATCGCCGTATTCGTGGCCGTCTGAACGACATTGGCGAAGTTCTGCGCGATGTGGCCCGGGATGGTCGCGATGGGCGTCAGCGCCGGCCCGACGCCCGAGAAAGCGGTTTGCAGGTCGACCAGGCCGCCCGCGAAGTTGCCGGCCGCGAACGCTTGCGAGGCGGCCTGGAAGGCCGCCGAATTCGCCAGGACGGACTGCCCGGCGTTCTGCAGCGACGACAGGACCGTCTGGCCGTAGACCATCTGGTTGGCCACGAACTGGCGTAGCAAGGGGAACGGATTGGCCAGGAACGAGGAACCCAGCGCTTGCAGGTTGTTCCACGTGTTGTAGACGAGCGCTTCGTACGGCCCGGCGATGCCGGTGAAGAACGGGCCGACGTCCCCGACGTTCACCTGGACCAGGCCCGGCAGCAGATTGTTCACGATGCCGGTCAGCTGGTTCTCCAGCCCGGTCACCAGGCCCGGGAGGCCGGGGAGGGCGCCGGACACAAGCGAGGTCAGTCCGCCGCCCAGCGAATCCAGGGTGCCGCCGAGCGAACCGATGCCGCCCAGCAACCCGCCCAGACCCGTGCCGCCGGTCAGCCCGCCGAGCAGCCCGGTCAGACCACCCGCGCCCCCGGTGAGGCCGCCCAGCAACCCGGTCAGACCACCCGCGCCCCCGGTGAGGCCGCCCAGCAACCCGCCGAGACCTGTGCCGCCGGTCAGGCCGCCGAGGACGCCGTTGATGCCGCTGGTGCCACCGCCGCCGGAACCCCCGCCGAGGATGCCCGTGAGGCCGCCGAGGAGCCCCGCGGCGGGATTGCTGGATGCGGCTGCGCCGAGGGACGCGCCACCGCCGAACACCGCGCGCGCCGGTGCGGCAGCGACGTTCGCCAGCGTCTGCTCGGCGTTGGCCACCTCGGTGCTGAGGTAGGCGCCGGCGCCGGCGTTCAGCACGTTGACGAACTCCGCGTGGAATGCCCGCGCCTGGGCGCTGGCGGCCTGGAACTCGGCGCCGTAGTTGCCGAACATGCCCGCGATGGCGGCCGAGACCTCGTCGGCGGCCGCCGGCACCAGACCGGTCGTGGGGGCCGCCACGGTCGAGGCCGCCTCGGCGAGCGATTGGTGCAGGCCGGCCAAATTCTGGGCCGCGCCTTGAACCAGGTCCGGCACCGTCATGACGAATGACATCTGTCCGACTCCCCTCCGTGAATACCGAACATCGCAGAGCGACCGAGAACGGTGTTGAAAACATTAATGAAACGCAATGCAGCGCGCAGGAAATCTCGCGTTTTTATGGCGTTAACTTGCTTAGAACACCAAAGGGGAGTTTGCGGGGCGGCAACGCCCGCGGGACTCGGGTCCTCCGCCGGGTCCCGCACGCCGTGAGTCGCGAGGAATTAGCCGTTGAGCGCCGTCGCGATGATCTGGGGCGCGTACTCGACGAGGCCGGGAATCAGGCCGCCGACGGGCGGAGCGGTAATCGTGATCGTCGACAGAAGTGACGATCCCGGAACCGTCGTCGTCGTCGTCGAGAACGGCGCGAGGGGAGTAAGAAGGCCGCTGAAACGCACGGGTGCCGTCAGCGCCAGCCCGGTGAAGGGCAGCTGCACCGGCAGTGTCTCCGAGCCGTTGAGGAAGGCGTTGGCGATGTTGGCCGGAGCATCCAGCAACGCGACGGCGGCTGCCGTGGTGTTGCCCGCCTGCAGGGCCCCGAAGAAAGCCGCGCTGCTGGCCACGAACGCGCTGGCGGCGTTCACCGGTGCGCCCAACGCGTCGTAGGCCAGCACCTGCGGCAGGCCCAGTCCGACGGCCAGGGTCGCCGTCGACGGACTCAGCGCCGTCACCGACAGCGACACGGGCACGGTGAGCTGTTCGATCAGGTTCGCGTACCCCTGGCCGATATGACTGGCGATCGCCACTGCCGAAGGCAGATTCCCGGTTTCCAGGGCACTGAGGAGTTGCATCGGGTAACCGGCCTGGGCGCCGAGCGACTGCAGCAGAGCGGGCCCGGCGCCGGCGGACCATGACCGGCTGATGGCCTGCAGGTTCGCGGAGGTGTTCGAGAACAGGCTTTGGTAGGGGCCGAGGACCTCGCTGACGATCGCGGGGATCGCCGGCATCTTCGACGTTGTGGCCGCGGCGGTCCCGAGCACCGACGGCCCGAGCAGGAGCTGCGCGGGCTCGGTGGCCTCGTTGATCAGCGCCTGCTGCGCGTTGGAGACCTCGGTGCTCAGGTAGGCGGCCGCGCCGGAATTGAGCAAATTGGCGAATTGCTGGTGAAACGCCTGGGCCTGGGCGCTGATCTCCTGGAACGCCTGGCCGAACCTGCTGAAGACGGACGCGATCCCGGCCGACACCTCGTCCTCGGCCGCGGCGATCACGGCGGTCGTGGGAGCGGCTGCCGACGCCGTCGCCTCGCCCAGCGTCGAATGGATGGCAGTTAAGTCCTGGGCCGCAATCGACACCATGTCCGGCATCGTGAATACAAACGACATGAGCGCCTCCAATCAAGTTTTTGGTTCCGGTCATCCCGGCGACGCGAGCGTAAAACTACGCTATTAGACGTGTGTGAAAATACGAATTCTCGAAATTGGCGGCGTGTCATTTTTATGGACCACTAATACACCGGTTTGGTACAATTCTCGACCGGGAGTATTGAATTCGATCAAAAGAAGCCCCAATATAACTTTGCGGTATAGTACGGCGCCCCACACGATTCTTTCGGTCTGCATCAGACCGGCCCGTTAGACGAAGTGTCTGACGCGGTTCAGCTCGGCGTTATCGCCAGCGCGAGCTGCTCGGGCAGGTAGTTCAGCAATCCCTGAGCGAGGCCGCTCAGCGGCGTGCCGCCGGCCGGAACGGTGACCGTGCCGAAGGGCGGCCCGAGGGTGACGGCAGCGGTGTAGGGAGTCGTGGGCACGAGAAGCCCGTTCAGGGGAAGGTTGATGGTGGAGGGGAAGCCCGCGAGGTTGAAGCTCAACGGCACCGTCGTCTGCCCGTTGAGGAAACCGTTGGCGACGACGGCCGGCGCGTCGATCAGGGCGGCGGCCGCTCCGAACCCATTCCCGGCTTCCGCCGCCCCGACGAACGCCTCCCCCGTCGCGTTGAACGCGTTGAGCCCGTTGATGGGAGCGCCCGCGGCGTCGAAGACCAGCGCCATCGGCAGCCCGAGTGTGTTGGTCAGGGAGACGCTGAACGACGGCGGGAGAATCGTGATGCCGATGACCGGCACCGCGGTGATGCTCGTGTCCGTCACGGTGTCGAGGATGTTCGTGAAGTTCTGGGACATCTGCGCGGCGATCGAGCCGGCCGGCAGCAGGTTGGTGAAGTTCTGCGCCATCTGCCCGGGGATGGCCAGGATGGGCAGCAGATCGCCGATGGTCCCCGTCACGGAGACGCTGACGGTCGTCCCGACGGTCGTCACGGCGAAGCCCGTGACGAACAAGCTGCCGAACCCCTGCACGATGTCGGAAATCGCGCCCCCCACGTTGCCCGCGGCGAGCGCCTGGAAAGCCGACTGGAACGCCGCCGGCAAGGCCTGCAGACCGATTCCGAAGTCGTGAGCCGCGTTCTGCAGCGACATGGAGATGATCTGGGCGTAGGCGATCTGGTTGTCGATGAACTGCTCGACGTACGGGGCCGGATCGAACGCCAGCAGCGACTGGAAGGCGGCCGAGATGTTGGCAGGCAGGTTGGCCAGCACCGTCGGGAAGTTCTGCAGCAGGTATTCGACGCCCGCCGCGACCGTCTGCGCGTAGCCGACCTCGTTGGTGACGAGCTGGTGCAGGAAGGGTGCCGGATTGGCGGCCCACGTTGTGCCCAGCGTCTGCAGGTTGGCGACCGTGTTCGCGAAGAGGGCCTGGTAGGGGCCCTCGACGGCGGCGAGGCCGTTTGCCGCGCCGGCCTGCAGCAGGCCGGGCGCGAACGCGGCCTCCAGTGAACGCAGCGCGCCGGAGAGGCCGACGAGGTTGCCGGAAAGGGGCTGCAGGGCGGCCTGCACCTGGCCGGACAGCAGCGACGCGGCACCGCCGCCTTCCAGCGCGGTCACCATGGCGCCGGCGTGGTTGACGCTCTGGCCCACCGACGAGCCGAGACCGCTGAGCAGCGATCCGAGCGGCGCCGCGCCGATCGGCAAGATCGACGACTGCGCGGTGTGCAGGCTCGAGGCGAGTGCACCGGCGGTCCCGCCGGGCTGCCCGAGCAGACCATTGAGGGTTGCGAGGGAGCCGCCGCCGGCGTTGAGCGCGTTCTGCTCGGCGTTGGCGATCTCGGTGCCGAGGTAGGCGGCCGCGCCCGAGCTGATCAGGTTGACGAACTGCTCGTGAAACGCCGTCGCCTGGGCGCTGATGGCCTGGTATTCCTGGCCGAAGGTGTCGAACATCGCCGCGACCGAGGCGGACACCTCGTCCTGCGCGGCGGCCACCACTCCCGTCGTGGGTACGCCGGCCGACGCGCTGGCCTCGACGAGTGCGGAGCGGATACCCGCCAGTTTCTCGGCTGCCGCCTGCACCGCATCCGGCGTCGCGACAACGAACGACATGACCGTCTCCCATCGACTACGACGGCCGCCCGACGGCCATCGTGGCAAGGTGAGCCTAGTCACATGTCGAATAGGCCGCTGCAAATTCGGTGTTTCGGTGCGCTGCATCCGCCCACAGAAACGGGCCGCGACCGACTGGGGGCGGGACGCCGATCGTGACGGCTTCCCGCCCCGACAGCGGCTAGAAGACGAACGACGGCAGGACCGGGCTGGGCAGGGCGATGGCCAGGGCCAGCTGGGACCTGAAGTCCAGCAGAGCAGGGATGATGCCACCGATCTGGGTGCCAGCCAGCGGGCCGAGGACATCGCTGACGACGGGGCTCAACGGAGTGAAGAGTCCACCCAACGGCAGTGACGCCGTGGTTGTGGTGACGAGCAGGTTGCCGACGTTCACCGTGAGCGGCGGCAGGTTCAGCAGCGCCTGGCCGTTGAGGAAGCCGTTGGCGACGGCCGCCGGGGCGTCGAGGACCGATGCGAGTGCCGCCGACACGTTGCCGGTCTGCAACGCGCCGACGAAGGCCACGGCGCTGGAGTTCAGCGCACTGAGCGCGCTGGCGGGCGCGCCGATCCCGTCGAACAGGAGCTGCAGCGGCAGACCGAACGAGATGCCCAAATCCGCCGAGTTCAGTGACGACCCGAAGTTGGTGAAGGCGTCCACCAGGTTGGTGAAGTTCTGCGCCATCAGGGCCGGGATGGAGCCCGCCGGCAGCAGGTTCGTGAAATTCTGGGCCATCTGACCCGGAATGGCGAAGATCGGAGCCAAGTCGCCCAACGGACCGAGCGGGGTGATGGGGAACTCGCCCGGCAACCCGAGGTCGGCCAGCGGGATGAACACCTCTTGGAAGCCGGGCAGGACGACGTTCTCGAGGCCTTGTGCGACGGCGTTCACCGCGCCCTGGAAGTTCCCGGCCAGCAGGGCCTGACCCGCGGCCTGGAAGGCCGCCGGCAATCCGAGCAACCCGGTGCCCAGGTCGCGGGCCGCGGCGATCGGGGCGGTGATGAGGGTCTGGGCGTAGCCGATCTGGTTGTTGATGAACTGCTGCAACAGGGCGCCCGGATTGAAGGTTGAAAGACCTTGCAGCGCAGCCTGAATGGTTGCGGGCAGGTTGGCCAGCTCGGCGGGCAGGTTGGCAATGCCCGTTCCGATCGCCCCGGCGATCGACTGCGCATAGAACACCTGGTTGTTGACGAATTGGTGCAGGAACGGGAACGGGTTGGACACGAACGTGTTCGCGATCGCCTGCAGGTTGGTGACCGTGTTGGTGACCAGCGCCTGATACGGCCCCACGATGCTGGCACCGAACACGCCCGCGCTGTTGACCAGCCCCGGGAATCCGCCGGTCACCAGCGCCCCGAGCTGAGCCTGGAAGCCGCCGACCGCCTGGGAAATAGCCTGTCCCCCAGTCTGAATCGCGGCCGACACGCCCGCGGGAGCGCCGGCGATCGCCGACGACACGGCGTTGACGTCGGCTTGGATCTGGCCGGCCACCGCGGCGCCCAGGCCGCCGTTACCGAGCGCGATGAGGGTGCCGCCGACGCTCTGGCCGACCTGGCCGAAGGTCGATCCGGCCCCGGAGAGGGCGCCGCTGATGCTCTGCTCGACGTTGCCGAAGACCCCGCCGCCGAGCGCGACCTGCCCGGCGTTGGCGGCCTCCGCCGCAACGTACGCCCCGGCACTCGCGTTGACCAGGCTGACGAAGTGTTGGTGGAAGGCCTGCGCCTGCATGCTGAGCGCCTGGAACTCCTGGCCGACGTTTCCGAACATCGATGCGACCGCGATCGAGACCTCGTCCTGAGCCGCGGCCGCGATGCCCGTCGTGGGCCCGGCTACGGTCGTGCTGGCCTCGGCCAGCGACGAACGAATGGCCGCCAGATCTCCGGCCGCACTCTGGACCAGGTCTGGCGTTGCGATCACAAACGACATTTCCATCTCCCTCCGACACACTGCTGAGTCGAACTGACGAGTAACTTACTGGTGGGTCAACTTACTGCAGGGTAATGACTGTTGTGCTTGTGTACAAGAGGGCGTTCCCTTTCCGCCTTACCCCAGCTCAACAGCCTGATGACCGCCGGTCATCGTCTTTGCGACATGAGCGCAGAAGGGCCTCGCGCACGCACGTGCGCGAGGCCCCCCTCACTTACTTCGCAGTCGGTTACCTGCCGGTAACCAAGACAAAGGTGAGCCTAATCACGGCTTCTCGAGGCGACAAAAGACAACGAACGTTGTCACATAATCCTCTTAGGGAAGCAAACGATCGCCCCCGGCAAACAATGGGGCGGCAGTACCGGCTGGCTAACTGCGCAGCTCCGCGCCGAGTGTCTCGGCGGCGCGTCGCACGGCGCCGTCGCGAGCCGCGCTGGCGTCGTCTTCGGTGAGCGTGCGATCCGGCGCACGGAACCGCAGCGCGAAGGTCAGGGATTTGCGGTCCTCGCCGACCTGCGGCCCGGTGAAGACGTCGAAGAGCTGAATGTCCTCCAGCAGCTCTCCCGCGCCGTCCGCGACCGCGTCCGCGACGGCCTGGGCCGGTACGTCCGCGTGCACCACGAGGCTGAGGTCCTGGAACACGGCCGGAAACGGAGAGACTCGCGGCGCGGGCAGTGCCACAGGGACCGGGATCACGCTGAGGTCGAGCTCGAATGCGCACGTGCCCTTGGGAAGCCCCGAGCGCTCGATCACCGCGGGATGCAGCTGACCCGCGTGGCCGACCGGCGTGTCCCCGACAAGCACCTCGGCGCACCGGCCGGGATGCCACGGCAGGTACTGCGCGGCCCGGAACCTGACGTCGATTCCGCTGGCGCGCGACACAATTCGCACCGCCTCGAACGCGTCCGTCGCATCGGCCCGCCGGCCCGGACCCCACGGGCCCCGCCGCTCACGCAGACCGGCCAGGACACCGGCGACGTGCTGCGGCTGCCGCGGCAGGGAGGCGTCGAGCGCCGCGATCTCGGCGTCGGTGGGCCGCCGGTGCACCGGGATCAATTCGACGCTTCGTGTGTGCTCGGTGGGCTGGACGACCTGCGCCAGCGCATACAGCGCGACGTCGACCAGACCTCGGGATACGTTGCGAACCAGCGCTTCCAGCAGAGCCGGCAGCAGCGTCGTGGCCAGCTGGGGACGGTCGGCCTCGAGCGGGTTGAGCACGTGCGTGGTGTCGCGGCGCGGGTCGTCGTCGGGCAACCCCCACTGGTCGAACACGCCCGCGGGCAAAAACGGCGTCGGCAGGATCTCGACGTACCCGGATTGCGCCAGCGACCTGCCGATGGCACGGCGACGCTTCTGCAGCGCGGTCAGGCCGCGGCCCGGCGGGGCCGGCGGCAGCACCGACGGGATGGCCTCGAGGCCCTCCAGCCGCAGCACCTCCTCGACCAGGTCGGCGGGCTGCAGCAGGTCGGGCCGCCAACTGGGCGGCGTGACCGTCAGCGCCTCCCCCTCGTCGGCCACCAGCGCACCGATCTGCGACAACCGCCTGGAGGTCACCCCGGGGGCATAGGCCACCCCCGCGAGGCGGTCGGGCAGGTCGGCGGCGATCCGGATGGGCGGGAGCGACCAGTTCTCGCGCGGCGGGTCGCCCCGCCAATCGGTCAGTTTGTCCGACACCGCTCCTCCCGCGATGTCCACCAGGAGCCCGGCGCAACGGTCCAGGGCCGCAACCGAAATGGCCGGGTCGATGCCGCGTTCGTAGCGACGGGCGGCCTCGCTGGGCAGGTGCAGCCTGCGCTGGGTCCGCGATACGGCGGCCGGGTCCCACACCGCGGCCTCCAGCAGCACGTCGGTGGAATCGGCGCGCACCTCGGTGCTCGCCGCGCCCATCACGCCGCCGATCGCCGCGGTCGCCGCGTCGTCGGCGATGAGGACGTCGCCCGGAGCCAGCCTGCGCTCGATGTCGTCCAGGGTGACCACGGTCTCCCCGGGCCGCGCGAAGCGCACCTGTAAGCCGCCGGTGATGCGGTTGCAGTCGTGGGCGTGCATCGGGTGGCCGAGTTCGAGCATCACGTAGTTGGTGACGTCCACGGCCGGCGAGGTCGCGCGGATGCCCGCCAGCAGCAGTCGCCGCTGCAGCCACCACGGCGACACCGCGGCGGGGTCGATCCCGGTCACCGGGCGCAGCGCGAAACGGCGCACGCCGGTCTCGCCGTCGACCTTCAGCGGCCACGCCTCCCCTTCGGCGGGCAGCGGTTTCACCCCGGCGGGGTCGACGAAGTCCAGGTCATAGGCGCACGCGACCTCGCGCGCCAGCCCGCGCACCGACATGCAGTAACCCCGGTCGGGAGTGATCGCGAGGTGGAACACCACGTCGTCGAGCCCCAGCACCGCGGCGCCGTCGGCTCCGGGTTCGGCGGTCCCGGCGGGCAGCACCAGGATGCCGGAATGGTCTGCGCCCATGCCGAGTTCGGCTGCCGAGCAGATCATCCCGTCGGAGTCACGGCCGTAGGTCTTGCGCGCCGTGATGGTGAAACCGCCGGGCAGCGTGGTGCCGGGCAGCGCCACCACCACGGTGTCGCCGACGACGAAATTCGTTGCCCCGCAAACGATGTGGCGGGGCGCACCCTCGCCGACGTCGACCAGACAGGCCCGGATCGGCTTCTTGAAACCGGTGAGCTCCTCGATGTCGGTGACCCGTCCCACGGTCAGCGGGCCGTCCACCGGGCCGAGGGTCTGCACCTCTTCGACCTCGTGGCCTATCCGCACCAGCGTCTGCTCGAGATCGCCGGGGGCGACGTCCCAGCCCGGGGCGCCGGCCGCCACGACCTCGCGCAGCCAGCTGTAGGGAACGCGCATCAGGCACCCACCCCGAACGGCAGGCAGAACCGGACGTCGCCCTCCACCATGTCCCGCATGTCGGGTATCCCGTTGCGGAACTGCAGGGTGCGTTCCAGGCCCATCCCGAACGCGAACCCGGAGTAGACCTCGGGGTCGATTCCCGCGGCGCGCAACACGTTCGGATGCACCATGCCGCAGCCGCCCCACTCCACCCAGCCGGCGCCGCCCTTCTTGCCGACGAACCAGACGTCGACCTCGGCGGACGGCTCGGTGAAGGGGAAGAAGTGCGGCCGGATCCGGGTGCGAGCCTCGGGACCGAACTCGGCCCGCGCGAACGCGTCCAGCGTTCCGCGCAGATGCGCCATGGTCAGGCCGCGGTCCACCGCCAGCCCCTCGACCTGATGGAAGACCGGCGTGTGGGTGGCGTCGAGTTCGTCGGTGCGGAAGGTGCGGCCGATCGAGACGATGTAGACCGGCAGCTCGTGCGCCAGCAGGGTACGAACCTGCACCGGCGAGGTGTGGGTGCGCAGCAGCTGGCGGGAGTCCTGAGGCGCGATGTAGAAGGTGTCCTGCTCGCTGCGCGCCGGGTGATCGGCCGGGAAGTTCAGCGCGTCGAAGTTGAACTGCTCGGCTTCGACCTCCGGCCCCTCGGCAAGCTCCCAGCCCATCGCGATGAAGGTGTCGGCGATGTGCTCGGCCAGGATCGTGATCGGGTGTCGGGCGCCGGGCGGCTGCCGGGTCGACGGCAGCGTCACGTCGATCCCCTCGGCGATCAGCACCGCCGCGTCGCGCTCGGCGCGCAGCTCGGCCAGCCGCTCGTCGAAGCTCCGCTGGGCCGCCGCCCGCGCGGCGTTGACCCGCTTGCCCGCGTCCGCGCGCTCGCCTTTGGGCACGGCCCCCAGCGCCTGCCGCGCCAGGGCCAGCGGCGAGCGGTCGCCGAGGTGCTCGGTCTTGACGCGGGCCAGCGCCTCGAGATCGTCGGCGAGTGTGATGGCCTGCCGAGCGGCGTCGACCGCCTCGGCCAACGCCTCCGGTGACAAGTCCACGGGTTGCTCACCCACGCGACGACACTCTCCTTGCTGACGAAGCTGTCGGGGCTGCCCGCATGCGGCACGGGTCGAGTGCCGATCATAGTGATTCCGTGTCGGCCGCCCGGCAGGCGCTTGGGGCCGGTGCCGGCCTCAGGCGCCGGCTCGGCGCCGGGGCGGCTAGCCGGTCGCGACCGGCTCGGGACCGGTCAGCGCGTCCCCGACCGCTGCGGGCAGCACGGGCACGGACCTACGCGCCGTGACGAAATTCGTGAGCTTGTAGGCCGCGAACGCACCCACCAGACCGAATACCGGGGCCGCGGCCATCGTCCCCCAGTGGTGGGCCAGGACGAGGAAGCCGAACCCCGACGAGGCGGCCAGCATCAGGCACCGCACCGGGGTCCAGTGAATCGGCTGCCGGAACCGGGCGGACACCAGCACCCCGAGGATCACGGCGACGGTGTGGCCGGCGTCGGTGAAATCGCCCCCGATGATCGCCGAGGTCAGGCCGACGGCCATCCACCAGCCGACCCACGCCGGCCGCCAGCGCTGCGGCATCGCCGCGGTCATCGCCCCGAGCACCGCCAGCGCGCCGTAGCTCATCCCCACGTCGCTGGCCCGCGTGATCGACAGCGGCAACCAGCCGAATTCGACCGCCCCGGCGAGGGCGGCGGCGACCACCAGCGTCGCGCCGATGTGGCCGACGAGGAACGCGACCATGAGCCGGATGGTGCTCAGGTGCAGCTCGGCGAGCGCGAGCAGGCAGGTCAAAAACGGCAGCCAGAAGTAGAGCGGCCCGGCATCGACAACGAGCGCGCTGCCCAGCAGCGTCCCGAGGTGGCCGTGGGCCAGGTTGTGCACGTTGGTGCTGGCGCGCTGGACGATGACGTCATGCGCGTGCGGGCCGAGGGCGAGGATCGCGCAGCTGATGGCCAGCAACACGGCCGCATACGCGACGGTGAATTGGACCCGGGCGAGCCGGGACAGAAGTGCCGCTATCATCGCCGTCCATTATGGCTGCGGATTCGTTTGAGCAGAGCCATCGGAGCCTGTCCACTCCTTAAGAGTCTTGAGGCGATAAATCGCCACGTCTGCCGGCATCCCGGCGGGTTTGGGGCCGAACATCGGCCGGCGCGCGCGTTTGGCAACGACGCCCAACGCGTCCAGTTCGCTCTGAGGTATCAGGTCCAACGTAGAACTCGACACCATGATTCCACCTTTTGTGGCGCGTTCCATAACGCGAGCGGCCACGTTGACGTCGACACCGAGCCAATCCGCCGCCAGCCGCTGGGGCCGACCAGTGTGAATGCCCACCCGCATACGAGGTGTGAAGCCCGCCACTTCGACGGATTTGAGTGACTCTTTGGCGGCCAGAACCGCCCGCACCGCCACCGTCGGGTCGCCGAACACCGCCATCAGCCCGTCGCCCATCCGCTTGACGATGTGCCCGCCAGCGTCCAGCAGCGGCGGCTCGATGGCACGCGCGACCTGTCGCAGCAGGCTCAGCGCCGCCTCGTCGCCGGCCTGTAGGGACCAGGCGGAGAATCCGACAAGGTCGGTGAACACCAGCGTCACCTCGGGGTTGGCGGGCCGTCGCGACACCGTCTCGGTCAGCGCCTGCCACACCTGCAGCACCCCGAGGCTGACCTCGCGCGACACCGCGTCACGATCGCCGAGCAGCCGGTCGGCAGCTCGGGCGGCGGCGCGCGGACCCCCGTCGCCGGCGGTTGACAACGGGTCGCCGAATTCCGGGTCACCGGGCAGCAGCCGACGCGCCCGCCGGACGAAGGCCACCGCGCCGGGGCTGTGATTCCGGCCGTGCAACCACTGCGTCGCGTTGTGCACAGACGCCGGGGCACGCCGTCCAGGAGCGGGTGACTCCGCCGCGGTCACCGGTTCGGCCTCGTCGGGATCCGGTTCGCGATGCGCGAGTTCCACTTGGCCAGATTATTTCGTCCCGGCGCAGCCCGGCAACGACGGTCCCGGCGGCTGCGTCACACGGCGTCCGATCACGGGACCGCGACGCCCGGATGCAAACTCGGTAACGCCCGCCGCGGACGCCGCCCGGGCGATAGATAACGTGCGTTGTCAAAGTTATCGTGAGCGCAGTCAGGAGCACGAGGAGCCCGCGATGACGCGCACATCGACGCAGTCCGCCGAAACGACGGCCACCGCCGGGCCGCTGGGCCCAGAATCCCTGACCTGGAAGTACTTCGGCGACCTCCGCACAGGAATGATGGGCGTCTGGATCGGCGCGATCCAGAACATGTACCCCGATCTGGGCGCGGGGGTCGAGCAGCACTCGATCCTGCTGCGCGAGCCGCTGCAGCGGGTGGCCCGGTCGGTGTACCCGATCATGGGCGTCGTCTACGACGGCGAGCGCGCGGCCCAGACCGGACGGCAGATCACCGGCTATCACCGCACCATCAAGGGCACCAACGCCGCGGGGCAGCGCTATCACGCGCTCGACCCCGAGACGTTCTACTGGGCGCACGCCACATTCTTCATGCTGGTCGTCAAGGTGGCGGAGTACTTCTGCGGGGGCCTGACCGAGTCGGAGAAACGGCAGCTGTTCGACGAACACGTGCAGTGGTACCGGATGTACGGCATGAGCATGCGCCCGGTCCCGCAGTCGTGGGAGGAGTTCGCGCGGTACTGGGACCGGGTGTGCAGCGAGGTGCTCGAGGTCAACCCGGCGACGCGGGAGATCTTCCGGATGCGGATCCCCAAGCCGAAGTTCGTGCTGCTGCCGACCCCGGTGTGGGACCAACTGTTCAAGCCGCTGGTCGCCGGCCAGCGCTGGATCGCGGCGGGGTTGTTCGAGCCCGCGGTCCGCGAGAAGGCCGGCCTGCGCTGGACGCCGGGCGACGAGATTCTGCTGCGGCTGTTCGGCAAGGCGGTCGAACTCGCATTCCTGGCGGTGCCCGACGAGATCCGCCTGCATCCCCGCGCGCTGGCGGCCTACCGCCGCGCCGAAGGCCGGCTGCCGAGCGACGCGCCGTTGGTCGAGGCGCCGGCCTTCGTGGGTCCGCCGCGCGACCGGCGCGGGCTGCCGATGCACTACCACCCCCGCGGTTCGGCGCTTTCCACCGTGCTTCCCACCAAGGCGTTGATGGAACGCGCCGGCTCCCTGGTGCACACGACCCTGTCGCTGGCCGGGCTGCGCGCCGCCCGGGGCCGCCGCACGCAGGCCGCCTAGGCCTGCGCGAGCAACCCGAGCGCGTGCGCGCTCTCATACAGGCAGATGGCGGCGGCCGCGGCCACGTTCAGGCTCTCCGCGCCGCCCGCCATCGGTATGCGCACGCGCCGGTCGGCTCCGTCGGCGATCTCCGTCGGCAGGCCGTGTGATTCGGGCCCGAACAACCAGGCCGTCGGCGCGGTGAGGTCGGCTTCGTCAAGAGGTGTCCGCCCGTCCAGGGTGCTGGCCAACACCTGCAGCCCCACGGAGCGCAGCGCGGCAATCGCCGCCGCGACGTCGGGCGCGGTCACGACGGGTATCGAGAAGATGCTTCCGGCCGAGGCCCGCAGACACTTCCCGTTGTAAGGGTCGACGCCGGTGCCGCCCAGGATCACGCCCGCCGCGCCCATCGCGTCGGCGATCCGGACGATCGTACCGGCGTTGCCCGGTTCGCTGATCTCGACGGCGACGGCGATCAGCCGGGGCGAGCCGGCCAGGACCTCCTCGAGCGCGGTGTCCGGAATCTCGCAGACGGCCACCAGCCCGGCCGGGGTCACCGTGTCCGAGAGGGCCTTGGCGGCGCGCTCACTGACCACGTGCACCGGGGACCGCTGCCGCGAGAGCAGGCCCGCGTACCGTTCGGCCGCCGACTCGGTGACGAAGACGTCGCGGACCAGGCCGCGATTGCCCGCGGCCTCAACGAGATTGGGGCCTTCGGCCAGAAAGCGGCGGGTTTTGCGACGGCCGGCATGGCGATGCAGTTTGACCGCCGCGGCCACCCTGGCCGAACGTTCGGTGAGCACCCGCGGGGCTAGGCGGCCTCTCCGGAATCCGACGGGGCGTTGACGTCCTCGGGCAGCGCCGCGCGTGCCACCTCGACCAGCGCGGCGAACGCCGCCGGGTCTGCGATCGCGATGTCGGCGAGGTTCTTGCGGTCCACCTCGACCCCCGCGGCCTTAAGGCCCTGGATCAGCCGGTTGTACGTGATGTCGTTGGCCCGCGCCGCCGCATTGATCCGCGAGATCCACAACTTACGGAACTCGCCCTTGCGCGCACGGCGGTCGCGGTAGGCGTAGTTCAACGAATGCAGTTGCTGCTCTTTGGCTTTGCGGTAGAGCCGGGACCGTTGGCCGCGATAGCCCTTCGAGGCCTTCAGGATGCTGCGCCTCTTCTTGTGGGCGTTGACCGCCCGCTTCACGCGTGCCATGGGATGTTCCTACTCTCGTTCAGACGTAATCGGTTTGGGTGCCGCATGCGGGCCTGGCCGCCCGGCACTGGGTTGGTGGGGTCAGCCGTTCAGCAGCGCGTTGATGCGCCTGGTGTCGTTGGCCGCGACGGTCGTGCGGCCATCCAGCCGCCGGGTCCGCCTGGACGACTTGTGCTCGAGCAGGTGGCGCCGGTTGGCTTTCTGTCGAACGATCTTGCCGGTTCCGGTGCGCCGGAACCGCTTTGAAGCACCGCTGTGGGTCTTGGCCTTGGGCATGTTTCCTCTAGTCCTTGGGTTCTGCTGTGGTCGCTGGGGGTGGGGACGGTCAGGCGTCGTCCGACTCGTCCGTCTCGGGCAGTGCGCCGCCCCCCTCGGGGTGCCGCGCGCGCGCACGAGTCTTCGCGCCGCGGTGGGGTGCCAGCACCATCGTCATGTTGCGGCCGTCCTGCTTGGCGGAGGTCTCGACGAAACCGTAGTCGGCGACGTCGGCCCCCAACCGCTGCAGCAGGCGGTAGCCCAGCTCGGGGCGGGACTGCTCGCGTCCGCGGAACATGATGGTGACCTTCACCTTCGACCCCGCCTCCAGGAAGCGGATGACGTGGCCCTTCTTGGTCTCGTAATCGTGATCGTCGATCTTCGGTCGCAGCTTCTGCTCTTTGACGACGGTCTGCTGCTGGTTACGGCGGGATTCGCGCGCCTTCTGCGCCGCCTCGTATTTGAACTTGCCGTAGTCCATGATCTTGCAGACCGGTGGCCTGGCGTTCGGGGCGACTTCGACAAGGTCGAGATCGGCGTCTGCGGCGACGCGCAGTGCGTCTTCGATGCGCACTATGCCTACCTGCTCTCCCCCGGGGCCGATCAATCGAACTTCAGGTACGCGGATGCGCTCGTTGACGCGGGTCTCAGTGCTGATGGGGCCTCCCTTGTTGGGCTTTCGGGTCCTCTGGTGATCCAGTTCGCGACCGGCACCGGGGGGCCGTCGGGATTCAGCGGCGAAGACACCACGCCATCAGCAAGAAAGCCCTGCAAAAAGCAGGGCCCGGTGCCGACCGATCGCGGCTTCGAGCCGCCCGCGTTGCCCGCGGAACAGGCGTACACAACGCCTGTGACCGGACCGCTGCGCCCTGAAGAACTCCGAAAAGTTTCATGGCCAGCGGTGGGAGTGGGACTCCACTTAACTGTTCCTGGCGTTAGCCGGAATGGTCGCAGTGGTCAGTTTAGCAGCCGCGGCAGGCCTTTTTGCACTTCAGCTGTCGCGGGACGGCCGACCGGGCGCCCGGGCCTGCGCTGCCGGTCCGGCCAGACCCGGCTGGTGTTAGCAACTCTTGGCGCTTCGTCAGGCTTTTCACGGAGTGAGGGCATATCCTCGCGGTCTGTGACACTCACTCACCGTCTTTCGGGGCCACGCCTCGGTAGCCGGTCGCGGTCCCGGTACCACTGGGTACCGGCGGCGGCCGGCTGGACCGTCGGCGTCATTGCGACCGTGTCACTGCTGGCCAGCGTGTCGCCACTGATCCGGTTCCTGATCAAGGTCCCGCGCGAGTTCATCAACAGCTACCTGTTCAACTTCCCCGACACCAGCATCGCGTGGTCTTTCATCCTGGCGTTGCTGGCGGCGGCGCTGACCGCGCGCAAGCGCGTGGCGTGGCTGTTGCTGCTCGGCAACATGATCCTGGCCGCCGCCCTCAACGTGGCCGACATCGCCGCGGGCGACAACACCGCAGCCGAGACCCTCGGCGAGAATCTCGGCTTCGCCCTGCACGTCCTCGTGATCGTTCTGCTGGTGCTGTCCTACCGGGAATTCTGGGCCAAGGTGCGCAAGGGCGCGCTGGTCAAGGCGGCCATCGTCCTGGTCCTGGCCGACCTGGTCGGAATCCTGGTGGCCTGGGGCCTGGTCGAGGTGTTTCCCGGAACGCTGGAGCGTCAGGACCGGCTGCCGTACGTGGTCAACCGGGTGATCGGCTTCGCCATCGCCGATCCCGACCTGTTCACCGGCCGGCCGCACACCTTCCTCAACGCCATGTTCGGCCTCTTCGGCGCGCTCGCGCTGATCGCCGCCACGATCGTGCTGTTCCAGTCCCAGCGGGCCGAGAACGCGCTGACCGGTGAGGACGAGTCCGCTATCCGCGGGCTGCTCGAGCTGTACGGCAAGAACGACTCCCTCGGTTACTTCGCCACCCGCCGCGACAAGTCTGTGGTGTTCGCGCCGAGCGGTCGCGCCGCCATCACCTATCGGGTCGAGGTCGGCGTCTGCCTGGCCAGCGGCGACCCGATCGGTGACCCGAGGGCGTGGCCGGGGGCCATCGACGCCTGGCTGGGGCTGTGCCAGACCTACGGCTGGGCGCCGGGGGTCATGGGCGCCAGCACGCAGGGAGCCCGGGCCTACCGCGGGGCAGGCCTCAACGCGCTGGAACTGGGCGACGAGGCCATTCTGCGGGCCAGCGACTTCAAGCTGTCCGGCCCGGACATGCGCGGCGTCCGGCAGGCCGTGACCCGGGCCCGCCGGGCGGGATTGACCGTGGGTATCCGACGGCACCGCGACATCTCGGCCGACGAGATGGACGACACCATCGCGCGCGCCGACGCCTGGCGCGACACCCAGACCGAACGCGGGTTCTCCATGGCGCTGGGCCGGCTCGGCGACCCGGCCGACGGCGACTGCCTGCTGGTCGAGGCCAGGGACCGCGATGGCACGGTCGTCGCGATGCTCTCGCTGGTCCCCTGGGGCACCACCGGCGTCTCGCTGGACCTGATGCGACGGTCCCCGCAATCCCCCAACGGGACCATCGAACTGATGGTCAGCGAGCTCGCGCTCAATGCCGAGAACCTCGGCATCAGCCGCATCTCCCTGAACTTCGCGATGTTCCGGTCGGCCTTCGAACAGGGCGCCCAGCTGGGCGCCGGCCCGGTCGCCCGGCTGTGGCGCGGCTTCCTGCTGTTCTTCTCGCGCTGGTGGCAACTCGAGACGCTGTACCGCTCGAACATGAAGTACCAACCCGAATGGATTCCGCGCTACGCCTGCTACGAGGACGCGCGGCTGATCCCCCGCGTCGGGGTCGCCTCGGCGCTCGCCGAGGGCTTTCTGGTGTTGCCGTTCAACCGCCGCGACAAGGAGCACACCGGCCACCACACCGCGGTGCCGGAGCGCCTGGTGGCGACCGGCCTGCTGCACCACGACGGGTCGGCGCCGGACGTCAGCGGGCTGCAGGCCCAACAAGACCCCGAGTCGCCGGAGTCGACGTCGCGCCTGCCCGAGCAGGTGCGGGTGCGGCTGGCCAAGCTGAAGATCCTGCGGCGTCAGGGCATCGACGCCTACCCCGTCGGGTCTCCGCCCAGTCACACCGTGGCCCAGGCGCTCGACGCCGACGACCAGGAGACCGTCTCGGTGGCGGGACGGATCCTGCGCATCCGGGACTACGGCGGGGTGCTGTTCTCCCAGTTGCGCGACTGGTCCGGCGAAATGCAAGTGCTGCTTGACAATTCGTGCCTGGGCAGCGGGCGGGTCGCCGATTTCACCGCGGCCATCGACCTCGGCGACCTGGTCGAGGTGACCGGGCACATGGGCTTCAGCAAGAAGGGCACCCGCTCGCTGATCGTGCACGACTGGCGGATGACCGGTAAGTGCCTGCGGCCGTTGCCGAACAAGTGGAAGGGCCTGACCGATCCCGAGGCGCGGGTGCGGACGCGCTACGTCGACCTGGCGGTCAACCCGGAGTCGCGTGACCTGCTAAAGGCTCGCAGCGGTGTGTTGCGTTCGGTGCGCGACACGTTGTTCGCCAAGGGCTTCATCGAGGTCGAGACCCCGATCCTGCAGCAGATCCACGGCGGCGCCACCGCGCGGCCGTTCGTCACGCACATCAACACCTATGACATGGACCTGTTCCTGCGCATCGCCCCGGAGCTGTACCTGAAGCGGTTGTGCGTCGGCGGCGTGGAGCGGGTGTTCGAACTGGGACGAGCCTTCCGCAACGAGGGCGTCGACTTCAGCCACAACCCGGAGTTCACCCTGCTCGAGGCCTACCAGGCGCACGCGGACTACACGGTATGGATCGACGGCTGCCGCGAGCTCATCCAGAACGCCGCCCGGGCCGCTCACGGCGAGGAGGTCGTGCTGCGGCCCCGCGCCGACGGCGGCGGGGTCGAGCCGGTCGACATCTCGGGCCCGTGGCCGGTCGTGACCGTGCACGACGCGGTGTCGGCGGCGCTGGGCGAACAGGTCGATCCGCAGACGTCGTTGAGCACGCTGCGCAAGCTGTCCGACGCCGTGCACATCCCCTACCGGGCGCACTGGGACGCCGGCGCCGTGGTGCTCGAGCTCTACGAGCACCTCGTCGAGGACCGGACCGAGAAACCGACGTTCTACATCGACTTCCCGACGTCGGTGTCGCCACTGACGCGGCCGCACCGCAGCAAGAGCGGGGTGGCCGAGCGCTGGGACCTGGTGGCGTGGGGTGTCGAACTCGGCACCGCCTACAGCGAGCTGACCGACCCCGTCGAGCAGCGGCGCCGCCTGCAGCAGCAGTCGCTGCTGGCCGCCGGCGGAGATCCCGAGGCGATGGAACTCGACGAAGACTTCCTGCAGGCAATGGAATACGCCATGCCCCCGACCGGCGGGCTGGGCATGGGGATAGATCGGCTCGTCATGCTCATAACGGGTCGCAGCATCCGCGAGACGCTGCCGTTCCCGCTGGCCAAGCCGCACTGACCGGGGCCGCGAATCCCAACGAGTCCACAGCGAACACGTCGGTGAATTTGTTCCAGGGGCGTTAACAATAGATCACAATGAATGACGTGACAGCGTCCGATCACCCGCAGTTGCTGGCGAGTGGTCACACCTCTTTGATGCACGGCTGGGTGCCCACCACGATCCAGCTCATCGCCGCGGCAGTCCTGATGCTGGCCGTCGGCCGGCGGTCGCGACGCTGGCGCGTGCTCTGGCTGCCGGTCGCCGCCCTGGGCGGCGCCGCCGCCGCGTACCTGACGCACTGGTACATCGTCGACCGCGGCCTGTCCGAGGAGCCCGCACCCCCGGCGCTGTGGCTCTGGATTGCCTTGACCGGCATGGCGGTCGGGGTTTCGATCCTGGGCTGGCGGCGCGCGCGCCCCTGGCGGCGCGGCGCCGCGCTGCTGTCCGTGCCGTTGTGTCTGCTCAGCGCGACGCTGGTGCTCAACTTGTGGGTCGGTTACTTCCCCACCGTGCAGGCGGCGTGGAGCCAGCTCACCGCCGGGCCGCTTCCCGACCAGACCGACAGAGCCACTGTCACCGCGATGGCAGCGCGCGGCGCCCGGCCGCCGCACGGCAGCGTGGTGCCGGTGCTGATCCCCTCCGACGCATCGCGTTTCAAGCACCGCGGCGAGCTCGTGTACCTACCACCCGAATGGTTCGCGACCAGCCCGCCGCCGAAGTTGCCGACGGTCATGATGATCGGCGGGCAGTTCAACACGCCGTCGGACTGGACACGCGCGGGCAACGCGGTCAAGACGATCGATGATTTCGCCTCCGCCCACGACGGCAAGGCGCCGGTCCTGGTGTTCGCCGACTCCGGGGGCGCGTTCAACAACGACACGGAGTGCGTCAACGGCGTCCGCGGCAACGCCGCCGACCACCTGACCAAAGACGTTGTGCCGTTCATGATCTCGAACTTCGGCGTCAGTCCCGACCGCACCCACTGGGGCGTCGCGGGCTGGTCGATGGGGGGGACCTGCGCGGTGGACCTGACGGTCATGCACCCGGAGTTGTTCAGCGCCTTCGTCGACGTCGCGGGCGACTTCTCCCCCAACGCCGGCACCAGGGCGCAGACCATCGCGAGGCTGTTCGGCGGCAACGCCGACGCATGGGCGGCGTTCGACCCCACCACGGTGATCGAACGGCACGGGCCGTACGCGGACACGGCCGGCTGGTTCGCGATCTCGTCGGACGGTCCGCCGCGCCGCGACATCACGATCACCGACAGCGGTGCGATCCGCCTCGCCGCCCGGGAGGCGGCCGCCAACCCCGGCAACCAGACCGCGGCGGCCTACTCGCTGTGCGCGGCGGGCCGGGCCAAGGGGATCGACTGCGCGGTGATCCCCCAACCCGGCAAGCACGACTGGCCGTTCGCCGACCGCGCCTTCGCGGCGGCCCTGCCGTGGCTGGCCGGCCGGCTGGGCACGCCGGATGTTGCGCGCACGGCATTACCCGCGGCGTCGGCCCCGACGGCGGCCGCCGGCCCGGTGGTGGTCCCGGCCCAGCGCTCCGGCCCCACCACTCGATAGCCGCGCCCAGTAGCGTGATCGGCATGCCCGGGCAGCCACCATCGACTCCTGACGACCCCGGCTACGACAGCGCGGGCGTGCCGACGTGGGACTCCGTGCGGGAGAAGGTCGAGGACCGGTTCGCGACGGCGCAGGGCGCGGCGGAACTCGACGCGGAGTCACCGGAGGGCCGGACCGTCGACCGGGAATTCGAGGAACGGCAACGCGCCGCGGCCGAGCGGCTGGCCCAGATCCGCGAAACCATGCGCGACGGCGAGCGTTGAGCTTGCGCGCATTCACCGTCGCCGAGCGGCGAAACCGGCTGGCGCGCAGACACTTCCTGGCCGACGCGGAAGCGGTTTCGGTCGCCACGATCACCACGGCGCTCGTCGGCCTGCATGCCACCGATCCGGCCACCCCCTACCTGTCACTGTGGGCCCGGTCCCCGGGATTCGTCACGACGGACCTCGATGCCGAGCTGTACGAGAAGCGTTCCGCCCTGCGGCATCTGGGGATGCGGCGGACGCTGTGGGTGGTCAACGCCGGCGACCTTGCCCGGGTTCAGTCGGCGGCCAGCGACCGCGTCGCCCACACCGAGCATCGCCGCCTGGTCGGCGACGTCGAGCGGTCCGGGGTGGCCGCCGACGGTGCGCAGTGGGTGCGGCGGGCCTGCGCGGCGGGGTTGCGTCACCTGAAAGAGCACGGCCCCGCCACCAGCACGGAACTGCGGGCCGCGCTGCCCGAACTCGCGGGAACCTACGACCCCGCGCCGGGGAAACCCTGGGGAGGCAAGGTGCCGCTGGCCCCGCGGGTGCTGACGCTGCTCTCGGCGCGCGGCGAGATCGTCCGCGGGCCCAACGACGGGGCGTGGACCACGTCGCGACCACGCTGGGCCGCCACCCCGGCGTGGCTGGGGCGCGTGGGTGAGCCGGCGCTCGCCGACGACGCGCAAGCCGAACTGACCCGCCGATGGTTGCGGGCCTTCGGCCCGGCCGGCGCGGCGGACCTCAAGTGGTGGTTCGGCACCACGCTGACGGCCGCGCGCAGGGCCCTGGCCCACGCCGGCGCGGTGGAGGTGGACCTGCACGGCGGTCCGGGCTTCGTGCTGGCCAACGACACTGAGCCAGAACCGGATCCGCCACCCTGGTGCGCGCTGCTGCCGGGACTGGATCCCACCACCATGGGCTGGTTCGAGCGCGACTGGTACCTGGGCGCGCACCGTGGGCAGGTCTTCGACCGCACCGGAAACGCCGGCCCGACGGCGTGGTGGAACGGTCGCGTGGTGGGCGGCTGGTGTCAGGACGACGGCGCACGGGTGCGGCTGCAGCTGCTGGAAGACCCGGGCCGCGACGGGCGGGCCGCCCTGCGGCGACGGGCCGACGAGCTGACGTCGTGGCTGGACGGCGTGCGCGTCAACCCGCGCTTCCCGTCGCCGCTGTCCAAGGCCGGCCCCACGGCGGGGTTGGCGATCTGATCGCGCCCAGCCCGCCGGCCGCCGATCAGGCGGTGGCCTTGCGCTTTCGGCCGGGCCGCCGCGGCGCGCTCGATGCCGCGCCGGAGCGCCCGATGACCTCGGCCAGGAACTTCCCGGTGTAACTCTCGGGCACCGCGGCGACGTCCTCGGGAGTGCCCTGCGCGACGACGGTTCCGCCCTCGGCGCCACCCTCGGGGCCCATGTCGACGATCCAGTCCGACGTCTTGATCACGTCCAGGTTGTGCTCGATGACGATGACCGTATTGCCTTTGTCCACAAGCCCGTTGATGACTTTCAGCAACTTGCGGATGTCGTCGAAGTGCAGGCCCGTGGTGGGCTCGTCGAGGATGTAGACGGTGCGGCCCGTCGAGCGCTTCTGCAGCTCGGCGGCCAGCTTCACCCGCTGGGCCTCGCCACCGGACAACGTGGGCGCGGGCTGGCCGAGCCGTACGTAGCCGAGGCCGACGTCGACCAGCGTGCGCAGGTAGCGATGGATGCCGCTGATCGGCTCGAAGAACTCGGCGGCCTCCTCGATCGACATGTCGAGCACCTCGGAGATGGTCTTGCCCTTGTAATGCACCTCGAGGGTTTCCCGGTTGTAGCGCGCGCCATGGCAGACCTCGCACGGCACGTACACGTCGGGCAGGAAGTTCATCTCGATCTTGATGGTGCCGTCGCCGGTGCAGGCCTCGCAGCGGCCGCCCTTGACGTTGAAGGAGAACCGGCCGGGTTGGTAGCCACGCACCTTGGCTTCGGTGGTGGCCGCGAACAGGGTGCGGATCTTGTCGAACACCCCGGTGTAGGTGGCCGGGTTGGAGCGCGGCGTCCGGCCGATGGGCGATTGGTCGACACGCACCAGCTTGTCCAGGTGGTCCAGGCCGGTGACCCGGGTGTGCCGTCCCGGGACCTGCCGGGCGCCGTTGAGCCGGTTGGCCAGCACCGCGGCCAGGATGTCGTTGACCAGGGTCGACTTGCCCGAACCCGACACGCCCGTGACTGCGGTCAGCACGCCGAGCGGGAACGACACGTCGATGCCGCGCAGGTTGTGCTCGCGGGCGCCCACGACGGTCAGCTGACGCCGCCGGTCCACCGGCCGCCGGACCGCGGGCATCTCGATACTCTCGCGGCCCGACAGGTAGGCGCCCGTCAGGGACTCCCGGTTCGCCAGCAGCTCGGCGTAAGTGCCGCTGTGCACGATGAGGCCGCCGTGCTCGCCGGCCCGCGGTCCGATGTCGACGATCCAGTCGGCATGGGCGATGGTGTCCTCGTCGTGCTCGACGACGATCAGCGTGTTCCCCAAATCCCTGAGGCGGGTGAGGGTTTCGATGAGCCGACGGTTGTCGCGCTGATGCAGACCGATCGACGGCTCGTCGAGCACGTACAGCACGCCGACCAGCCCGGAGCCGATTTGAGTGGCCAGCCGGATGCGCTGGGCCTCGCCGCCGGACAGCGTGGCCGCGGCCCGCGACAGCGACAGGTACTCGAGCCCGACATCGAGCAGGAAGCCGAGCCGCGACTGGATCTCCTTGAGCACCTGCCCGGCGATCGCCTGTTCGCGGGTGCCCAGGGTGAGCGCGTTCAGGAAGTCTGCGCAGTCGGAGATGGACAGCTCGCAGACTTCGGCGATGGATTTCTTGCCGTGCTTGCCCGCCGCCAGGGTTACCGCGAGAATCTCCGGCTTGAGGCGGGTCCCCTCGCACACCGGGCAGGGCACGTCGCGCATGAAGCCCTCGTAGCGTTCCTTCATCTGCTCGGACTCCGTCTGCGCCATCTTGCGCTGCAGGAACGCCAGCACGCCCTCGAAGTCGGCGTAGTAGGACCGGGTGCGGCCGTACCTGTTGCGGTAGCGCACGTGCACCTGGTGGTCGGACCCCTCGAGGATCGCCTTGCGCGCCTTGGCCGGCAGCTCGCGCCACGGGGTGTCGACGTCGAAGCCCAGCTCGTCGCCGAGCCCGGCCATCATCCGGGTGAAGTACTCCGCGGTGTGTCCGGCCGACCACGGCGCGACCGCGCCCTCGGCGAGGGTGCGCTCCGGGTCCGGGATCACCAGGTCGGGGTCGACCTCCTTGCGGATGCCCAGGCCGCTGCACTCGGGGCAGGCGCCGTACGGGGAGTTGAAGGAGAAGGACCGCGGCTCCAGGTCGTCGACGGCCAGGGGGTGCCCGTTGGGGCAGGCCAGCTTCTCGGAGAACCGCTGCTCGCGGTGATGATCCGGCTCGTGGCCCACGTGATCGGGAAACTCCAGCACCACGATGCCGTCGGCCAGGCCCAGCGCGGTCTCCACCGAGTCGGTGAGCCGCTGCTTGGCGCTCGCCTTGACCGTGAGGCGGTCGACCACCACCTCGATGTCGTGCTTCTCCTGCTTCTTCAGCTTCGGCGGGTCGGTCAGCGGGTACACCACGCCGTCGACCCGAACCCGGCTGTAGCCCTGGGCGTTGAGCTTCTCGAAGAGGTCGGCGAATTCGCCCTTGCGCGTGCGGACCACCGGCGCCAGCACCAGGAACCGGGTGCCCTCCGGCATCGCCAGCACCTGGTCGACGATTTGCTGGGGCGTCTGGCGGGCGATCCGCTCGCCGCAGACCGGGCAGTGCGGGGTGCCCGCGCGCGCGTACAACAGCCGCAGGTAGTCGTACACCTCGGTGATCGTCCCGACCGTCGACCGGGGGTTGCGGTTGGTCGACTTCTGGTCGATCGACACCGCGGGCGACAGCCCCTCGATGAAGTCGACGTCGGGCTTGTCCATCTGGCCCAGGAACTGGCGGGCGTAGGCCGACAACGACTCCACGTACCGGCGCTGCCCCTCGGCGAAGATCGTGTCGAAGGCCAGCGAGGACTTTCCCGACCCGGAGAGCCCGGTGAAGACGATCAGCGCGTCGCGGGGCAGGTCGAGATCGACGCCGCGCAGGTTGTGTTCGCGGGCGCCCTTGACGATCAGGCGGTCAGCCACGCTGCCCCTCTCAGTGAGACTGTGACGTGCCGGTGGCGGTCCTTCGGAGACGAGGTCGCGCGCGGCGCTTTCCATGCATCGCGCACGGCGCACTCCATGCTATGTGCCCGTACCGACAAGCAACGGACGACCAGTAACGTGGCCCACATGAGCGTCCTGGACGACAACTACACCGGACACGTCGAGCCCGGCACCGCCGCCCGCCGCTGCCTGCCCGGCGCCACGATCCTCAAGGCGTCGGTCGGCCCCATGGACAACAACGCCTACCTGGTGACGTGTTCCGAGACCGGGGAAACGCTGCTGATCGACGCCGCCAACGACGCCGACACGCTGCTCGGGCTGATCCGCGACCACGCCCCGAAGGTGTCGCTGATCGTCACCAGCCACCAGCACTTCGACCACTGGCAGGCGCTGGAAGCGGTGGCGGCCGCCACCGGCGCGCCGACGGCCGCCAACGAGATCGACGCCGGGCCGCTGCCGATCAAGCCCGACCGGTTGCTGTCGGGCGGCGACACCGTGCAGGTCGGCAAGCTCAGCTTCGACGTGATCCACCTGCGCGGGCACACGCCCGGATCGATCGCCCTGGCCCTGGACGGCCCCGCGACCGGCGGCGTCACCCAGTTGTTCACCGGAGACTGCCTTTTCCCGGGCGGTCTCGGGCGGACCACCAAGGCGGCCGAGTTCGATTCCCTCTACCAGGACGTCAAATCCCGGGTATTCGACCGCTTCGGCGACGACACCGTCGTCTACCCCGGCCACGGCGACGACACCACCCTGGGCGCCGAGCGCCCACACCTCGAGGAGTGGCGGGAACGGCGCTGGTGACCGACGCGGCGGCAGCCGTGGACTTGGACTTACGCGGTGGTGTGCACGATCAGCACATCGGTCTTGGCCCGCCGGGACACGTTGGCCGGCACCGACCCGAGCAGCCGGCCCGCGATGGTGCTCAGACCCACATTGCCGACCACCAGGAGATCGGCCTGCACCTCCTCGGCCAGGTGCACCAGCGCATCGACCGGGGCGCCCACGACCGGTCGCTCCTCCACGTTCTTGGCGCCGGCTGCGTGTGCGCGGTCCCTGGCGTCGCGCAGAATCGAGTAGATCGGCGCCGTGCCCGAGACCTTGTAGCTCTCGTCCCGCAAGACGTCGGCGGCGCGCGCGTCTTCGTGCTGGGGTAAGTACGCCGACGCGACGATCAACTTGGCGTCGGCACCGGCGATAGCGGCCGCCCGGTCCACCGCGCGCAAGGATGAATCCGATCCGTCGGTCCCCACCACCACGGTCCGATAGGCACTCATTTACCCTCCCAGTTTCGGTTGGTCAGCCAACCCCAGACAGTATCGTGTTTGCCGTTTACACAGTGGTCAGATTGGCGACACAGCGCGGCGTGGCGAGTGCGGCATCAGGGGGCCACGCTGCATCAACGCACAATATTGCCCATGGAAACGCAATCGAATCCCGGCGCCGCCGGTGGAAAGTATTGCATTACCCGACTTTTCGTAAAATGGCGGGCGCGCGGTGCGAATGCGAGGGGCTCTTTCGTGAGCCGGTTCGTCGCCTCAGCCTTAAAGTGACAAGCATCATGACGATGCCGACCGCCGAGCCCAACCTCGAGCAGCGCGCCCCGGACGTCGTCGCCGAGCCCGTGGCGGCGCCGCCTGCGGGCCGGTTCCTCGACCCGTGGGCGATTGCCGTCGTCGCCACCGTGATCAGCGCCGCCTGGGCCTGCCGGCCGTCGTTCTGGTTCGACGAAGCCGCCACCATCTCGGCGTCGGCCAGCAGGACTCTGCCCGAGTTGTGGCGGCTGCTCGCACACATCGACGCCGTGCACGGCCTGTACTACCTGTTGATGCACGGCTGGTTCGCCGTGTTCCCGCCGACCGAGTTCTGGTCGCGGTTCCCGAGCTCCCTGGCGGTCGGGGCGGCCGCCGCCGGCGTCACCGTGTTCGCCCGGCAGTTCTCCGGACGCACGACTGCGGTGTGCGCGGGCCTGGTGTTCGCCATCCTGCCGCGCACCACCTGGGCGGGCATGGAGGCGCGTTCGTACGCCATGTCGGTCGCCGCGGCGATCTGGCTGACGGTGCTGCTCGTCGCTGCGGCCCGCCGTAACCGCCCGCGGCTGTGGCTGTCCTATGCGCTGACGTTCATGGTCTCGATTCTGCTCAGCCTCAACCTGATCCTGTTGGTGCCGGTCCACGCCGTGCTGGTGGCTCTTTCGGCGCCGGACAAACAGGCCAGATCGCCGTTGGTTCGGTGGGCCGTCGCCTCGGCCGTCGCGGTCGGGCTCATGACGCCGTTCATCATGTTCGCCCACGGCCAGGTGTGGCAGGTCAACTGGATCTACCCGCTCAGCTGGCATTACGCGTTCGACATCGTCCAGCGCCAGTACTTCGACCACAGCGTTGCGGTGGCCGTTCTCTCGGCGGTCACCCTGGTCACGGCGGCGGCGGCCCGGCTGGCCGGCGCCCGCGGCCCCGCGGGCGACATGCGCCGGCTCGTGCTCATCTGCCTGGCCTGGATCGTCGTCCCGACCGTCCTCGTGGTCGTCTACTCCGGGGTCAGCGAGCCGATCTACTACCCCCGCTACCTGATCCTCACCACGCCGGCGATGGCCATCCTGCTCGCCGTGTGCATCGTGACGCTCGCGCGCCGGCCGGGGCTCGTCGCCGTCGGCGTCCTGCTGTTCGCCGCGGCCGGACTGCCGAATTACCTGTTCGTCCAGCGGTGGCCGTACGCCAAGGAGGGCTGGGACTACAGCCAGGTGGCCGACCTCGTCAGCGCGCACGCCGCGCCCGGCGACTGCCTGATGGTGGACAACACCGTCCCGTGGCGGCCCGGCCCGATCCGGGCCCTGCTCGCCGCCCGACCGGCCGCCTTCCATTCGCTGATCGACGTCGAACGCGGCGCGTACGGGCCGGCGGTCGGCTCGCTGTGGGACGGGCACGTGGCCGTGTGGCTGACGACGGCCAAGCTCAACAAGTGCGGCGTGATCTGGACGATCACCGACCGGGACGGGTCGCTGCCCGCCCACCAGGCCGGTCGGTCGCTGCCGCCCGGTCCGGCTTTCGGCCGCTCCCCCGCGTACCGCTTCGCCGGCTACCTCGGCTTCCGCATCGTCGAACGCTGGCAGTTCCACTACTCACAGGTGGTCAAGTCCACGCGGTGACCGCCGTCAAACGACGAGAAGGGCTCAGTCAGCGCAGGCTGTCGACCCGGTCTGTCGGGCGGGCGCCGCGGGTCGCGCTGTAGGAGGCCGCCAGACCGACGACGCTCAGGGCGGTGAACGCGGTGAACAACCAGCGGGCCGCCAGCAGGTCGTCGCCCATGGAGGAGTTGACCACGACGCCGGCGAGGCCCGCACCGAACGCGGCGGAGACCAGCTGCACGGTGTTGATCGCCGCCGCGGCGGCGCCGCCCTCGGCCGGATCGTCGACGGAGGCCATCGCGCGCACCGACAGGTGCGGCCACGCCATGCCGATGCCGATGCCGGCGACCAGCAGCGCCACCGCCCACAGCGCGGAGGTCCACACCGACGATTCGGTGTGCCGGGCCGCCACGCCCAGCGCCAGCCCCGACGCCACCACCATCGGCGAGACGCCGATGACCCGGCCGATCAGGCGCTGGTTGGTCAGTGACGCGCTGACGATCTCGCTGACCGTCCAGCCCAGAGCCAGCGCCGCGCCCAGGAAGCCGGCCGCGAGCGGGCTCAGGTGCGCCAGCCGCTGCCCGAAGAACGGCACGTAGGTGGTCACCATCGCGGCGCCCATCAGCACCGCCATGGTCAGGTAGATCGACTTCAGCGGCCCGCGACCGAACACGCTGGGCGGCAGCACCGCGGCGTGCATACGCCAGTCGACGATGACGAACAGGCCGAACAGGACGATGCTCGCCGCGAGCAGCCCGACCGTGGCCAGGAAGTCGGACGGAATCTCGGCGACGCTGACCGCCAGCGCGGCCGCGCCGATCAGCAGCAGCGACCACACCGGAACCTTCACCACCGTGCTGTCCGGGTTCGGGTCGACCGTGGTCGACGACAACGCGGCGGGCACCAGCATCGCCATCAGTGCGGCCAGCACCGCCATCGCGGCGAACGCCCACCGCCACAGGCCGAACTGCGCGAACAGGCCGCCCGTAGCCGGCCCGACCACCGTGGCCACACCCCACATCGCCGACACCAGCGCCGAGCCCCGCGTCCACAGGTAGCGGGGCAGCGCGGCGTTGATCACGGCGTAGCCCAGACCGGCGAGCAGGCCGCCCGCCACGCCCTGTAGGGCGCGCCCCGCTATCAGGACCTCCATGTTCGGGGCCGCCCCGCACACCAGGCTGGCGGCGCCGAACACCGCGAGCCCGGTCAGGTAGGACGTGCGCGCGCCGACGCGCAGCAGCATCGGGTTGACCATGGTCGCGGCCACCACCGAACCCACCAGGTACAGGGTCGTCACCCACGCGTACAGGCGGCTGCCGCCGATCTCGGCGAGGGTGTTGGGCAGCAGGCTGCTGGTCAGGAACTCGTTGGTGGCATACAGGGCGACACCGCCGGCAAGCACTATCGACGTGCCCAGATACCTGCCGCCGAGCAGTTCGCGCCAGCTGGCCGGGGGGCTGGCGATGTCCGTCACGCCTCCACCGTATGGGGTACCCCCGCTGTGACGAGCGTCACTTCAGCCCGGCGGCGTCCATTCCCCGCAGCTCTTTCTTGAGGTCGGCGATCTCGTCGCGGAACCGCGCGGCGAGCTCGAACTGCAGGTCACGGGCGGCGGCCATCATCTGCGCGGTGAGGTCTTTGATGAGGTCGGCCAGCTCGGCACGCGGCATGTTGGCCGTGTCGCGGCCCTCGAACACCCCCGCACTGACGGCGCGTCCGGGCTCGCCCTGAGCGCGCCGGCCGCGTGAAGCGTTGCGGCCCGAGCCGCCGACCCCCACGTCGGTATCGTCGGCCTCGCGATAGACCTGGTCGAGGATGTCGGCGATCTTCTTGCGCAGCGGCTGCGGGTCGATGCCGTTGGCCTCGTTGTAGGCGATCTGCTTGGCCCGCCGCCGTTCGGTCTCGTCGATGGCCTCTTTCATCGAGTCCGTCATGGTGTCGGCATACATGTGGACTTCACCGGAGACGTTGCGCGCGGCGCGGCCGATGGTCTGGATCAGGCTCCGCGACGACCGCAGGAAGCCTTCCTTGTCGGCGTCGAGGATCGACACCAGCGAGACCTCGGGCAGGTCCAGACCCTCACGCAGTAGGTTGATGCCGACCAGCACGTCGTACTCACCGAGCCGCAGCTGGCGCAGCAACTCCACCCGGCGCAACGTGTCGACCTCGGAGTGCAGGTAGCGCACCCGGATCCCCATCTCCAACAGGTAATCGGTGAGGTCTTCGGCCATCTTCTTGGTCAACGTCGTCACCAGCACCCGCTGGTCGGCCTCGGTGCGCTTGCGGATCTCGCCGATCAGGTCGTCGATCTGGCCCTTGGTCGGCTTGACCACGACCTTCGGGTCGACCAGGCCGGTCGGGCGGATCACCTGCTCGACGAACTCGCCCGCGGACTGGCTCAGCTCGTAGGGACCCGGCGTGGCCGACAGGTACACCGTCTGCCCGATCCGGTCGGCGAACTCCTCCCAGGTCAGCGGGCGGTTATCACAGGCCGACGGCAACCGGAACCCGTATTCCACGAGGTTGCGCTTGCGCGACATGTCGCCCTCGTACATGCCGCCGATCTGCGGCACCGTGACGTGTGACTCGTCGATGACGAGGAGGAAGTCCTCCGGGAAGTAGTCGAGCAGCGTCGCCGGCGGCGAACCCGGCCCGCGGCCGTCGATGTGGCGCGAGTAGTTCTCGATCCCCGAGCAGAACCCGACCTGGCGCATCATCTCGATGTCGTAATTGGTGCGCATGCGCAGCCGCTGGGCCTCCAGCAGCTTGCCCTGCGCCTCGAACTCGGCGAGGCGCTCGGCCAGTTCCGCCTCGATGGTGGAGATCGCCTGGGCCATCCGCTCCGGACCGGCCACATAGTGGGTGGCCGGGAAGATGCGCAGCGAGTCCACCTGGCGGATGACCTCGCCGGTCAGCGGGTGCAGGTAGTACAGCGCCTCGATCTCGTCGCCGAAGAACTCGATGCGCACGGCCAGCTCTTCGTAGGACGGGATGATCTCCACGGTGTCGCCGCGGACGCGGAACGAGCCGCGGGTGAAGGACAGGTCGTTACGCGTGTACTGGACGTCCACCAGCAGCCGCAGCAGGCCGTCCCGGGCCACCTCGTTGCCCACCTGCAGTTCGACCGAGCGGTCCAGGTAGGACTGCGGCGTGCCCAGGCCGTAGATGCACGACACCGACGCGACCACCACCACGTCGCGGCGGGACAGCAGCGACGACGTCGCGGAGTGCCGCAGCCGCTCCACGTCGTCGTTGATGGAGCTGTCCTTCTCGATGTAGGTGTCGGTCTGCGCGATGTACGCCTCGGGCTGGTAGTAGTCGTAGTACGACACGAAGTACTCGACGGCGTTGTGCGGCAACATCTCCCGCAGCTCGTTGGCGAGCTGGGCGGCCAGCGTCTTGTTCGGGGCCATCACCAGCGTGGGCCGCTGCAGGCGCTCGATGAGCCAGGCCGTGGTGGCCGACTTACCCGTTCCCGTGGCGCCCAGCAGCACCACGTCACGCTCCCCCGCCCTGATCCGGCGCTCCAGTTCGTCGATGGCGGCCGGCTGGTCGCCCGCCGGTTTGTGCGGGCTGACCACCTCGAAGCGCGCGCCACTGCGGACTACCTCCTCGACGGCGCGGTACTCCGAGTGGGCGACTACCGGATGTTCAGTGGCGAAAGCCATATCACCAGGGTAGAACGACGCACCGACACGATCCCTTCCGCAAGCGCTGTCCGCGAGGGCGCGCAAACTCTCACGCCGCTCGGCGTGTCGGCGTACAGACACGCGCCCTCGCGGCCGGAAAGGGCCGGAAGGGGCAGGCCGGACGGCTATCCGGCGGGACGGGTCCAGGTCCGGGTGACCGGGTCACATTCGAGCAGATGACCGTCGTTGGACGTCGTCATGGCGAACGCCGGCAACCCCGGCTTGTCGCACGAACTGCCGGAGGCGTGTACCCCGTTCGCGATCGGGGCCCGCGCCCAGGTGTTGCCCTCGCAGACGATCTGCTCGTTGTTGGTCGGGTCGTAGGCGAGCTTGTCGATGTCGGTGCACATCCCGCCCAGCACGGGCGGGCCCCCGGGCGCCGACGGCGGGTTGGTGGTGTTGACCGCCTGCGTGGGGTCGGCGAGGTTCACCCCCGCCGGCACGTCACCCACCCGGGTCGCGACCACCGGCACCCGCACCACCGCGCCCTGCGCGCTGCACTCGTTGCTGAGCACCGTCTCGGTCATGGTCCCCCGCAGGGTCCCGTTGGCCTGCGGCGCCAGCGACCACGCGATGGTCTCCTGCTGGGTTGCCCCGGCCTGTCCGTTCGGCTGGGTGCAGCCCACCCGCGCCTGCTGGGGCGAGCCCTGCCAGTAGCCGCCGACGAAGCGCAGCGCGTCCGTGTGACCGCCGTCGACGCTGCTGGCGACCTGGTGGTTGGTGTCGTCGAGCTGTGTGCCGGTCGCCCCGCAGCCGTTGGTGGTGCACGCGGAGCGGAACGCCCACCAGGCGGTGCCGGCGTCGTCGGAGCGGATCGGGATGCCGTTGGTGGTCTGCTTGGTGTGGTCGAAGGCCAGCTGGTAGGTGCCGTTGAGCGTCGGCCCGCCGGTCCTCGCCGGCGCGGCGCCGGGCGCCGGAACCGACGGTTTGGACGCGAGCGCCGGGTTGGCCGGCGAGTTGTCCGGTTGGAACGAGTACAGGATCGACCAGGTGGCGGCCACGGCGACCAGCACCGCGCAGATCAGCGCGGCGGCCCACCGGGTCCGCGACGAGACCTTGTGGTTCAGCGCCGTGACGACGCCGCGGACCCCGCGCCGCCGGGGCGCCGCCTCCGGCTCGGCGTCGGACTGCGCGCCGTCGTCGGTGTCGTCGGGCACCCGCTCGCCGACGGCGGCGGCGAACGCACGGCACCGGCCGAACCGGTCCGCGGGTTGTTTGGCCAGCGCCTGAAAGAACACGTCGTCGAGTTCCGCCAGTTCCGGCCGGTAGTCGCTGAGCCGGGGCGGGTCCTCGTGCAAATGCTGGCTGATGACCGCGATCGGGTTGGAATGCTGGAACGGCGGCGCGCCGGTGAGCAGGTGAAAGGCCGTCGCCGCCAGCGCGTACTGATCGGCCCGGCCGTCGATGTTGGCGCCCGTCAGCTGCTCGGGCGCGGCGTAGGCCACGGTCCCCACGGCCACGTTCGTCTCGGTGATCCCGCTGATGTCGCCCAGGTGCCGCGCGACACCGAAGTCCGCCAGCACGATCCGGCGTTCGCCGTCCTCGGGATGGGTGAGCAGGATGTTGGCGGGCTTGACGTCGCGGTGCAGCAGGCCGCGATCGTGGGCATAGTCCAGCGCGCTCGCGACGGCCCGCACGATGGCGCAGACCTCGTCGATGGTCATGCCGTCGGGGTAACGCTCGCGCATCAGTCGGGCGGCGTCGGTGCCCTCGACGTAGTCCATCGAGATCCACAGGTGGCCGTCGAATTCGCCGCGGTCGTGGACCCCGACGATGTGCGGGTGCCACAGCGTCGCGGCGAGGTCGGCCTCGCGGTTGAACCGCTCACGGAATTCGCGGTCCGCCGTGACCGCCTCGGCGAGGACTTTGATGACGTCGCGGCGCGGCAACCGGGGGTGCAGGGCCAGGTAGACCTCGGCCATGCCGCCGGCGCCGAGTTGCCGCAGGATGGTGTAGCCGGCGAACGGCGTGCCGTTGGTGACGGCCAGCCGCGCCCCGCTGGGCTCCCCGCGCTGCTGCTGCGCCTCGGGCGCGGACGCGGGCTGAGGCTCCACGTTCGGGGTCGACTCCACCGGCGGGATGCGGCGCAGCAGATGCGCGAACGTGCCCGAGGGCAGCGAGTGCAAGCCCGCGCGCAGGGCCTCGCGGGCCAGCCGCGGGTTGCTCAGCAGCCGCCGGCCGGCGCCCAGGCGCCGGGTGGGTTCCCGGTCTTCGTCCATCGCTGTCACCCCCTCGTCGCCCGGCGCCACGTAACCGCTGTCGGCGCCCCGCTGTCCGCGGCGCGACACCGCGGGCAGCAGGCCCTAGTCCGTTGTCCCCTCGTGCCTCACCGTCGAATCATGCCGGATCCGGGTAGGCGATCAATCTCAGCAAGCTATGAAGCCGCTATGAGTGGGCGAAATCGAAACAAAGCGAAATCACAGGCGAGTCCGTGCGACCCGCCGAGGGCGCGGGCCGATACTTGAAGGGTGACTCGACCCGCCCCGCCTGTCCTGACAGTCCGGCACAACGGGTCCCAACGTACTTTCGCTGCAGGCCACGAGGTGGTCATCGGCCGCGATGCGCACGCCGACGTGCACATCGCCGACCCGCGGATCTCCCGGGCGCACCTGCTGGTGCGGTTCGACCAGGGCCGATGGCTGGCGATCGACAACGGCTCGCTGAACGGGACCTACCTCAACGGCTACCGGATGCCGGTCATCGACATCCACGACGGCCAGAGCATCCACGTGGGCAATCCGCGCGGACCTCTGCTGACCTTTGCGATCGGCCCGCAGCAGGGCCGGACCAACCGCCCGGCCCAGACCAGGCCGGCGCGCGACTCCGGGCCGCCCACCCTGGCCTGGTCCGCGCTGCCGGAGCAGACGACGAATCCCACCCAGCCGCCACCGCCGCGCACCCCGTCCGGCGGCCCGCCCCGCGGTCCCGCCCGCAGCGGCCCCACCGCCGCGCCGGCGCGCCCGGCGCCGCCCAACCGGCCGGCGACTTCCACCAATCCGCCACGGCGACAGCCTGTTCCGCCGCCGCGTGAGGCCCGTGCGGCCCCGCCGCAGGCGAGGATCCAGACATCGGGCATGCCGCCCCGCGGGGCGCCGCCCGACGAGCTGACCCTGGTCAACGCCGGCTCGGCCGACGTGCCGGCTTTCCCCCCATCGGCCGACGGCGCCGAGGCGCCCCCGCGCCCCGACGCGACCCCGCCCGCCGAGTCCACCGTCATCAACGCCAAGACCGCCGACGTGTCGAACCTGGCGACCCGGATGGTGAAAATCCTCACCCCGCACGCCTCGGCGGCCGGCAAGGCCGGCATCGAAGGCACCGCCACCATCGGTCGCGCCGCCGACAACGACATCGTGGTCTCCGACGTCCTCGCCTCGCGCCGGCACGCGGTTTTGGCGCGCACGCCGCTGGGCACCGAGATCCGCGACACCAGCGTCAACGGCACCTTCGTCAACGGCACCCGGGTCGGCTCGGCGATCTTGAGCGACGACGACGTCGTCACCATCGGCAACGTCGACCTGGTGTTCCGCGACGGCACCCTGACCCCGCGCAGCGAGGCCGCGTCACGCACCGGCGGGCTGGAGGTTCGCGGGGTCAGGTACGTCGTCGACAACGGCAAACAGCTGCTGGACAACATCTCGCTGGAGGCCCGGCCCGGCACGCTGACCGCGGTGATCGGCGGGTCGGGCGCCGGCAAGAGCACCCTGGCCAGGCTCATCGCCGGCTATGCCCGCCCCACGTCGGGCTCGGTCAGCTTCGAAGGCCACGACATCCACGCCGAGTACGCGTCGTTGCGCAGCCGGATCGGGATGGTGCCGCAGGACGACGTCGTGCACCGGCAGCTCACCGTCAACCAGGCGCTGGGTTATGCCGCCGAGCTGCGCTTGCCGCCCGACACCAGCAAAGCCGACCGGGCCAAGGTGGTCGCGAAGGTCCTCGACGAACTCGACCTGACCAAACACGCCGACACCCGGGTCGACAAGCTGTCGGGCGGGCAGCGCAAACGCGCCTCGGTGGCGCTGGAACTGCTGACCGGGCCGTCGCTGCTGATCCTCGACGAGCCGACGTCGGGTCTCGACCCGGCGCTGGACCACCAGGTCATGATGATGCTGCGGCAGCTGGCCGACGCCGGGCGCGTGGTGATCGTGGTCACGCACATGCTGTCCTACCTGGACACCTGTGACCAGCTGCTGCTGGTGGCCCCCGGCGGCAAGACCGCCTACTGCGGGCCGCCCGACCGCATCGCCGACGCGATGGGCACCAGCAACTGGGCGAAGATCTTCACCCAGGTGGGCGCCGACCCCGAGGAGGCCAACCGGCGCTTCCTGGAACAGCGCGACGCGCAGCGGCGGCCGCAGAAGCTGATGCCCGACGCGGCCGACGAGCCGGGCGACCTGGGCGAGCCGGCCCGCACCAGCGTGCGGCGCCAGATCTCGACCGTCGCCCGCCGGCAGGTCCGCCTGATCGTGTCCGACCGTGGCTACTTCATCTTCCTGGCGTTGTTGCCGTTCATCCTGGGCGCGCTGTCGCTGACCGTGCCGGGCAACACCGGTTTCGGGGTGCCGGGCCCGAACGCGGGCACGCCCGACGAGGCCGCGCAGATCCTGAGCCTGCTGCTGCCCGCCGCGGCGTTCATGGGCACCGCGCTGACCATTCGCGACCTGGTCGGCGAACGCGCCATCTTCCAGCGCGAACAGGCGGTGGGGTTGTCGACCACGGCCTACCTGCTCGCCAAGACCGCGGTGTATTGCGGGTTCGCGATCGTGCAGTCGGCGGTCGTCACCGCGATCGTGGTGGTGGGCAAGGGTGCCCCCGCGCGGGGCGCCGTGCTGCTCGGCAACGCCACTTTCGAGCTGTTCACGACGGTCGCCGCGGCCTGTGTCGCCTCGGCCCTGCTGGGCCTGGCCATCTCGTCGCTGGTGCGCTCCAGCGAGCAGATCATGCCGCTGTTCGTGGTGTCGGTGATGGCGCAGCTGGTCTTGTGCGGCGGCATGGTGCCGGTCACCGGCCGGCTCGGGCTCGACCAGCTGTCGTTCGGGACGCCCGCGCGCTGGGGCTATGCCGCGGCCGCGTCGACGGTCGACCTGCGGCACCTGGTGCCCGGCTCTCTGGTGCCCGAGGACCGGTTCTGGCAGCACACGCGGCAGATCTGGCTGATCGACATGGGCATGCTCGCGGGGCTGTCGTTGTTTTACGCCGGCTTCGTGCGGTGGCGGATCCGGCTGCGTCGCTAGGGGTTCGCGGCGCCGGTAGGCTCACACCATCCACCCCCCGAAGCACGAGACGTTCGATTTGGTCGCCGGCACCAACACCGATCCCAAGGGCATCGTGCGGGCGGTCGACGAGTACGCGCTGCGCCCGTGGGGTCTCTACGTCGCGCGCCCGACGCCGGGCCGGGCGCAGTTCCATTTCCTGGAGTCCTGGCTGCTGCCGTCGCTGGGCCTGCGCGCCACGGTCTTTCACTACAACCCGGGGCACGAGCGCGATCACGACTACTACCTCGACGTGGGCGAGTACACCCCGGGCCGCGACGCGTGGCATTCCGAGGACCACTACCTCGACATCGAGGTCCGCGCCGGGACCGGGGCGAGGCTGGCCGACGTCGACGAGCTGCTGGACGCGGTGCGGCACGGCCTGCTGGCACCCGAAGTGGCCGAGCGGGCGGTGCGGCGCGCCGTGCACGCCGTCGACGGGCTGGCCCGCAACGGCTACGACCTCGCGCGCTGGCTGGCGGGCGACGGGATGGAGCTGACCTGGCGGCCGCGGCACTGAACACCGCGGCTGTCCGGTGGGTGGCTCAGGCCAGGGGAAGTTCGAGGAACGGCGCGGTGGTCGGATGGGTGGAGCCATGGCCGGGCTCGACGGTGAGCGCCAGTGCGTCGCTGTGCCCCAGGTCCCTGAGCACCGCCGTGGTCGACGGCTTGACGGTCTCGGCGTCCATGGTCCCGGCGGCCCGCGGTCCGTCCCGGGCGATCAGCCACATCTCGTAGACCGTGCCGGGCCCGGGCGGGGTCACGTCGTTCATCAAGACCACCGCCGCGTTGCGTTCCCGGGAGTAGACGACGGTCGCGGTGCCTCCGGACGGGAGTTTCGCGGTCGAGGTGTGCACGTCTGGCGCGGCGAAGACCTGTTCGGCCGTCGACACCGACGGCGCGGGTCGCAGGGCCAACGTGATCCCGGCAGCGGTGATCACGGCGGCGATGACGGCCGCCGCCGCCACTAACGCTGTGCGCCAATGCTTTCGGCGATTGCTGTCCGTCCGTACGGCCGTCAGGATCTTCTCCCGCAGCATCGGCGGGGGCTCGAGCTCGGTGTTGGTGGACACGACCGCCAACGCCTCACGGACCGCGCGCACTTCGGCGTGAAACGCCTCGGCGATCGGTGGCGGTGCGGCAGCGACGCGTTGCTCGATGTCCGCGCGTTCGCTGTCCGGGATGGCGTCCAGCGCATAGGCGGTCGCCAGGTCGAGCAGCGTCAGATCCGACGGGTCGCTCATGAGACGTCCAGACAACGGCGCAACGCGCGCAGCGCATCTCGCATCCGTGACTTGATGGTCGACGGGTTCTGCGCCAGCCGCTGCGACACCTGCGCGTAGGTCATTCCCTGGTAGTAGGCCATCTCGATGCATTCCCGCTGAACTTCGGTCAGCGCCTGCAGACATCCCACCACCCGGTCGCGCTCGTCGCGGGCGATGGCCGCGTCGACGACGACGTCGCGCGCGCGTTCGACGTGGTTGGCGCCATATCGCGATTCGCGGTTGGTGGCGGCTTGCTCGGCGCGCACCCGGTCGACCGCCCGGCGGTGCGCCAGTGACAAGATCCACGCCACGGCGCTCCCGGCCGCCGGGTCGTAAGCCGCGGCGTTGCGCCAGATCTGCAGATACACCTCCTGTGTCGTCTCCTCGCTGTACCCGGCGTCACGAAGGACCCGGAACACCAGGCCGTATACCCGCGAGCGGGTCTGGTCGTAGAGCGCCGCGAACGCCTCGACGTCCCGCTCGGCGACTCGCCGCAGCAGCGAGTCGAGCTGGCCGCCGGTGCGCGCCGCACTGCCCATGGCGCCACAGCGTAACGAGTCCCCCCGCGCCCGCTGCACCGGCTGCGCCCTGCGACTCGCGGTCACGACGAATCCCATACCTCTTATTCGTGGCCGAACCCCTTCCGGATGCCGTGCCCGATTTCCGTCCGCGGCCGTGAGGTCTCCGAATGACTTCCGTCCGCCCAGAAACGGCGGCCTGAAGCCGCCAACGACGAAGGAGTCGATCGCAATGATGAATGCACGGGTCGCCGCGACAGGTCTCGCGGCCTCCGCACTGGTCGTCGGGTTGTCAGCATGTTCGGGCAGCACATCGGCGACCGGGCCCACCACCGTCAGGAGCATGGCCGGCAGCAGTATGGCGGCTCCCGCCACCACCTCGGCCTCCGTCGATCCCGCCGCGGACCTCGTCGGACCCGGCTGCACGGACTACGCCAACCAGAATCCGACCGGCCCGGGCTCCGTCGCGGGTATGGCCCAGGACCCGGTGGCCACGGCCGCGTCGAACAACCCGATGCTGACGACGCTGACCTCGGCCCTGTCGGGCAAGCTCAACCCGCAGGTGAACCTCGTCGACACCCTCAACAACGGCCAGTACACGGTGTTCGCGCCGACCAACGCGGCTTTCGACAAGCTGCCGGCGGCCACCCTCGACAAGCTGAAGACCGACGCGCCGATGTTGAAGAGCATCTTGACCTACCACGTGGTGCAGGGGCAGGCGAGTCCCGCCAAGATCGACGGCACTCATGCGACCTTGCAGGGCGCCAACGTGACCGTCACCGGCCAGGGCAACGGCTTGAAGGTCAACGACGCCGGCCTGGTGTGCGGTGGGGTGCACACCGCCAACGCGACGGTGTACATGATCGACACCGTGTTGATGCCCCCGGGGCAGTAACCCCCGCCGCGCGTAGACCGAGGGCAGCCGGGCCACCACCCGGCTGCCTTCGCGCATCTGCGGCGGGCCGGGCTTCAGTTCGATCCGCGGGCGGGCCGGCGGCGAATAACGGTTATGTTGACTCTCGCGCTCATCGGGTTCGTCGGCGGTCTGATCACCGGCGTTTCCCCCTGCATCCTGCCGGTGCTGCCGGTGATCTTGTTCTCCGGTGCCCCCGACGGCGACGCAAGCGCGCAGCAGCCCGGGCGGCTGCGCCCCTACCGGGTCATCGGCGGCCTGGTGATCAGCTTCAGCGTCGTCACCCTGCTCGGATCGACGCTGCTGTCTCTTGCGCACCTGCCGCCGGACGCCCTGCGCTGGGTCGCGCTGGCGGCGTTGGTCGCGATCGGGTTGGGACTCATTTTCCCCCGCTTCGAGCAACTGCTGGAGCGTCCGTTCTCGCGCCTCCCGCGAAAGCAATTCGGTTTGGCCGGCAACGGATTCGGGATCGGTCTCGCGCTCGGTGTGCTCTACGCTCCCTGCGCGGGACCGGTCCTCGCCGCGATCGTGGTGGCCGGCGCCACCGCGTCGATCGGACCGGGCACGGTGGTGTTGACGTCCGCGTTCGCCCTCGGCGCCGCCGTGCCGCTGCTGGTCTTCGCCCTGGCGGGACAGCACGTGGCACAACGCGTGAGCGCGTTCCGCCGTCGCCAGCGTCCGATGCGGATCGCCGCGGGCATCGTGACGATCCTGCTCGCGGTGGCGCTCGTCCTCAACGTGCCGGCGTTGCTTCAGCGGGCGGTTCCCGACTACACCGCCGGACTGCAGGACAAGCTCGCCGGCGATCCGCGGGTCCGCGAGAAGCTCGATCTGGGCGGCATCGTCAACGACCAGAATGCGCAGCTGTCCAACTGCACCGACGGAGGCTCGTCGCCGGAGAATTGCGGGCCGGCTCCCGACCTCGAGGGCATCGTCGGCTGGCTGAACACGCCCGGCGATCAACCGGTCACCCTCCGATCGCTGCGCGGCAAAGTCGTTTTGATCGACTTCTGGGCCTACTCCTGCATCAACTGCCAGCGCGCCATCCCACACGTCGTTGGCTGGTACAACGCCTACCGTCACGACAACTTCGAGGTGATCGGCGTGCACACTCCCGAGTACGCCTTCGAGAAGGTGCCCGCCAACGTCGCCAAGGGCGCCGCGGACCTCGGCATCACCTACCCCATCGCGCTGGACAACGGCTTTTCCACCTGGACCAACTACCGCAATCGATACTGGCCCGCCGAGTACCTGATCGACGCATCGGGCACCGTGCGCCACATCAAGTTCGGTGAGGGCGATTACGACGTGACCGAAAAGCTCATCCGGCAGCTGCTCCGCCAGGCCGACCCCGGCGCCGGACTTCCCCCGCCGGTGGACTCCACCGATCTCACGCCCCGGTACACCACCACGCCAGAGACGTATCTCGCCGTCGGCAAGGTAATCAATTACGGTGGCGCCGGTCGATACGACGAGGGCACGGCGACCTTCGACTATCCACCGGTGCTCGCCGCCGACAGCTTCGCCCTGCGCGGCCCGTGGTCCCTGGATTATCAGGGAGCAACGGCCGAGGGTGAACGGTCCAGCATCGAACTGCGTTACCGCGCACGAGACGTCTACGTCGTGGTCGGCGGCACGGGAACCCTCACCGTGACGCGTGGCGGGCGGTCCACCTCGATGCAGATCACGGGCCCACCGACGGCGCGCCAGATCGTTGCCGGCGACCATTTGGAAAACGCAACGCTCGAGGTGCAGCCAAGCAAGGGGCTGCAGGTGCACTCCTTCGCCTACGGCTGATCGGCACCGAATCGCGTGACGAACAATCCAACGCCGCAGCGGCTCCGAATCCCCGATGTCACCGACGGCGGCACCAGGCCGGCGTCGACCACTTTCGAGGAGCCCAACGCGATGAAATTCAGCAGAAAATCGACCGCGGTAACAGGTCTTGCAGCCGCGACCATCATGGGCCTGGCGGTCGCCGCGTCGCCGGTGGCGGCGGCGTCCGACCTGGTCGGCCCGGGATGCGCGGACTATGCGAGCGCACACCCGAACGGTCCGGCGTCGGTGCAGGGCATGTCCCAGGTGCCGGTCGCCGTGGCGGCATCCAACAACCCCATGCTGACGACCCTGACCTCCGCGCTCTCCGGTCAGCTCAACCCGCAGGTCAACCTGGTCGACACCCTCAACAACGGTCAGTACACGGTGTTCGCGCCCACCGACGACGCGTTCAACAAGCTGCCGCCGTCGACGATCGACCAGCTGAAGACCAACTCGGCGATGTTGAAGAACATCCTGACCTACCACGTCGTCCAGGGTCAGCTCAGCCCCGCCAAGGTGATCGGCATGCATCCGACGCTGCAGGGCGCCACCGTCAACGTCACCGGCCAGGCCAACAACCTGAACGTCAACAACGCCGGCGTCGTCTGCGGCGGTGTGACGACCGCCAACGCGACCGTGTACATGATCGACACGGTGTTGATGCCGCCCGCTTGAGGCCGGTGCCGGCGGTCCCGCGTTCACACACCGGGCCGCACACCAAACGGCCTGGTCAGGCACTGACGCCGGGCGTAATCTCGGGTTTCATGGGCCCGACGAGGAGCAGGCCGCTGCCGGTTGTCACCGCGACGCTGGTGGTGGCCTGCTCGCAACTGAGTCCCGCGATCGCGCACGCGGACATGCACAACATCACCTACATCGCCAGGATCGACGGGGTCGCCCCCGGCAGCCAGGCCACGTTCGTGATCAACGGCGGCCAGACCGACAGCGCGCCGCTCAGCGCCATGCCGGGCCAGGTCTTCGAGGCCGACGAGGTGCTGGCCGATCCGCAGCGGGCGGGCTTGCAGGTCGCGCTGCACTGGCCGTACTCGGCGAATGTGCACTGCGAGATCGACGTCGACGGCAACGTCGCCACCCAGGTGGACCGGGTGGTCTCGCCCAAGCAGGGAAGCGACCCGAGCACCGGCGTATTGGGTTGCGGCGCACCGCTACCCGGCTGAGGCGGGCCGCCAGCCGGTCGAGTCAGCCCATTCCCACGCGCGCCGGTAGGCCGCGGAGAACCACGGTTCCTTGGCGTCGGCGTAGGCCGCGGCGTCGCCCGGGGCGGCGCGTTCTTCGGCCACCCGCTTGACCGACAGATAGTCGTCGCGCGCCTCACGATCGGCCGTCAGCCAGTCGACGAACAGCAGCGCGAACTGCTGATTGGGCCAGCCGTCCACCCGCACATGCACGTTGGTCGGGCGGCCGGGGTCGGCGGATGCGTGAATCCGCTTGTGCCACAACCCCGGATCGTCGCTGCGCTCGAAACCCTCGACGGTGCTGCGGGCTTTGACTTCGGGGGGCTTGGCGACGTCGGCGGTGATGCGCTCCAGGCGCGGGTAGCCCGCGGCGAGCAACGGCTCGGCGAGTTCGTCGGCGACGGCGAGCGATTCGACGGTGATCTGGACGTCGATGACGTCCTTGGCCCAGAAGTCCGGCACGGCCGTCGAACCGATGTGGTCCACCCGCAGCGCCCGGTGCCCGCACGCGGTCTGCAACCGGGCCAGGATGCGTCGCGCCTGGTCCGGCCAGCCGGGATCCGGCGGCACCAGCACCGCCGGCGCCTGCGCGGGCTGCCGGGCGGCCAGGTTGTGCGCGAACGGCGCGATCCGGTGGTCCCACAGCTCGTGCGCGAGCCGGGTCAGCTCCTCGGGGGTGCAGGAGTTGTCCACCCAGACATCGGCAACGGCACGGCGCTGGTCGTCGTCGGCCTGCGCGGCGATCCTGGCGCGGGCGTCCTCCTCGGACATGCCCCGCTGGTCGACCAGGCGTCGTATCCGGACCTCCACGTCGGCGTGCACGATGACCACCAGCGGGAACAGCGGCGCCATCCCCGATTCGACCAGCAGCGGAATGTCCTCCACCACAACGGAATCGTCGGGAACCGACGCGATGATCTCCGCACGCCGCTTGCCCACCAGGGGGTGCACGATCCCGTTCAGCGTCTTGCGGGCCTCGTCGTCGCGGAAAGCCTTGGCGGCCAGCGCCGGCCGGTCCAGCGATCCGTCGGGTAGCAGGATGTCGTCGCCGAACGCCTCGACGAGCGCGGCCAGACCTTCGGTCCCCGGCCGGACCACCTCGCGGGCGATGACGTCGCCGTCGACGATGACGGCACCGCACTGCGCGAAGGTGGACGACAGCGCCGATTTTCCGGCGCCGATGCCGCCGGTCAGCCCGATACGCAGCATGCGCGGACGACGTTATGCGTTGCCGGCGAGCTTCTCCCGCAGCGCGGCCAGTTGAGCGTCGCTGGCCAGCGACCCGCCCGCCTTCTCCGGGGGCGCGCCGTTGCCCGGCGACTGGTGGTCGCCGGCTCCGTGCCCGGCGGCCTCGGCCTCGGCGAACTTCTCCATCTGCGCGGTGTGCATCTTGTGCCGGCGCTCCGCCTCGGCGTAGCGCGCCTCCCACTCGGCCCGCTGCTTCTCGAATCCTTCGAGCCACTCGTTGGTTTCGGCGTCGAAGCCCTCGGGGAAGATGTAGTTGCCCTGCTCGTCGTAGCTGTCGGCCATGCCGTACTTGGCGGGGTCGAACTCCTCGGTGTAGTCCTCGTTGGCCTGCTTGAGCGACAACGAGATCCGGCGGCGCTCCAGGTCGATGTCGATGACCTTGACCATCGCGTCGTCGCCCACGGCGACCACCTGGTCGGGCACCTCGACGTGGCGCTCGGCCAGCTCGGAGATGTGCACCAGGCCCTCGATGCCCTCCTCGACGCGGACGAACGCACCGAACGGAACCAGCTTGGTGACCTTGCCCGGCACGATCTGGCCGATGGCGTGGGTGCGGGCGAAGTGGCGCCACGGGTCTTCCTGGGTCGCCTTGAGCGACAACGAAACCCGCTCGCGGTCCATGTCGACGTCGAGCACCTCGACGGTGACCTCGTCGCCCACCTGCACCACCTCGGACGGGTGGTCGATGTGCTTCCAGGACAGCTCGGAGACGTGCACCAGGCCGTCCACACCGCCCAGGTCGACGAACGCGCCGAAGTTGACGATGGAGGACACGACGCCCTTGCGGATGGCGCCCTTCTGCAGCTGGTTGAGGAACTCGCTGCGCACCTCGGACTGCGTCTGCTCGAGCCAGGCCCGGCGGCTCAGCACCACGTTGTTGCGGTTCTTGTCCAGCTCGATGATCTTGGCCTCGATCTCCTTGCCGATGTACGGCTGCAGATCGCGCACCCGGCGCATCTCGACCAGAGAAGCGGGCAGGAAGCCGCGCAGCCCGATGTCGAGGATCAGGCCACCCTTGACCACCTCGATGACGGTGCCCTTGACGGCCTCGTCCTTCTCCTTGAGCGCCTCGATGGTGCCCCAGGCGCGCTCGTACTGCGCGCGCTTCTTGGACAGGATCAGGCGGCCCTCTTTGTCCTCTTTGGTGAGGACCAGGGCCTCGACCTCATCGCCCACGGTAACGACCTCGTTCGGGTCGACGTCGTGCTTGATGGAGAGCTCGCGGGCGGGGATGACCCCTTCGGTCTTGTAGCCGATGTCGAGGAGCACCTCGTCCCGGTCAACTTTGACGATGGTGCCCTCGACGATGTCGCCATCGTTGAAGTACTTGATCGTTTTGTCTATTGCTGCGAGAAAATCCTCGCTCGAGCCAATGTCGTTGACGGCTACTTGCGGGGAGGTGACGGCGGGACTCGGCATGTGGTGGGTTGCTCCGGACAGGTTGGGTCGTAGGGACAAAATTGGGATTTACCTGTTGAGGCTACTCGACCGGCACACGCTGGCCAAACTCAGCCGCGATTCCTTAAATGCGAACATCGCGACGCCGGTGGCGCCCACCTTGGCACGCCCGGGCATGTTTGCGCAGGTGGTGTGGTCAACGCGGCCCGATCCGGTGCCGGCCCGGCGTTCCGTGCCTGCGATATCGGCGCGTCGGGGCCCGGCCGCGGACATCGGAAAGTCGAAAAATAGTTCGCCGCGATTTCATCGGCCGTTCGCCGTCAGAACCTGGCGATCAGCGCGACCCCGCAGACCATGAGCAGACCGCCCAGAGCCCGCCATCCGGTGAGCGGGTGCGGAGTGACCCGCAGCCAGCCGAAATGGTCGATCAGCAGGGACATGATGAGCGCCGCCGTGACCGTGAAGCCCATGAAGGTGCCGGCCCCAACCCGGTTGACCAAGGTCAAACCGGCGTACACCTGCACGGCGCCCACCAGTCCGCCGATCACGGCCCACCAGGGCATCGACGCGATGTCCTTGGCGGCGGGCAGCGGCCTGGGCATGATCATGAAGGCCGCGATGAAGAAAATGGTAATCAGCGCAAAGGAAATCGCCGACGCCAGCCAGGGGTTGACGATGTGTTTGTAGAGCTGGCCGTTCATGGCCGCGCCGCATGTCTGCAGCGCGCCGCCGAGGATGATGAACGGAATCATCCACACCGGATTCATTGCCCCCCTCTCGGGTTCAGTGCGCCGCAGCGTCCCAGCTGCGGCCGTAACCGACGGAAACCTCGAGCGGGACGTCAAGCGGGTATGCGCCACCCATCTTGTCGCGCGCCAGAGCCTCAACCTGCTCCCGCTCGCCCGGCGCGATCTCGAACAGCAGCTCGTCGTGCACCTGCAGGAGCATCCGGGACTTCAGCCCGGCCTGCCTGATGGCCTTGTCGACCTCGATCATCGCCACCTTGATGATGTCGGCCGCGCTGCCCTGGATGGGCGCGTTGAGCGCGGCCCGCTCGGCGGCCTCGCGCACCTGGCGGTTACTGCTGTCCAGTTCGGGCAGGTAACGCCGCCGGCCCAGCACCGTCGAGGTGTAGCCGTCCTTGCGGGCCTGTTCCACGATGTTCATCAGGTAGTCGCGCACCCCGCCGAATCGGGCGAAGTACTGGTCCATCTGGACTTTCGCCTCCTCGGTGGAGATCTTGAGCTGCGCGGCCAGTCCGTACGCGCTCAGCCCGTAGGCCAGCCCGTAGGACATCGCCTTGACGCGGCGGCGCAGCTCGGCGGTGACCTCGTCGATCGGCACCCCGAACGCGCGGGAGGCGACGAACGAGTGCAGGTCCTCGCCCGTGTTGAACGCCTCGATGAGGCCTTCGTCGCGCGAAAGATGGGCCATGATCCGCATTTCGATCTGGCTGTAGTCCGCGGTCATCAGCTCGGCATAGGAGAAGCCGGGGCCCTTGCCGACGACGAACGCGTCGCGGATCTGCCGGCCCGCGTCGGTGCGGATCGGGATGTTCTGCAGGTTGGGTTCGGTCGACGACAGCCGGCCGGTGGCCGCGATCGTCTGGTTGAACGTGGTGTGGATGCGGCCGTCGGCGGCCGCCGAGTTCAGCAGCCCGTCGACGGTGACTTTCAGCCGGGTGACGTCGCGGTGGGCGAGCAGGTGTTGCAGGAACGGGTGGCCCGTCTTGTCGAACAGCGACTGCAGGGCGTCGGCGTCGGTGGTGTATCCGGTCTTGGTGCGCTTGGTTTTCGGCATGCCGAGCTCGTCGAACAGCACCACCTGCAGCTGCTTGGGCGACCCCAGGTTGATCTGCTTGCCGATCACCGCGTAAGCGGCCTCGGCGGCGTCGCGGATCTGGTCGCCGAATTGGCTTTGCAGCTCGCCCAGCAGCTTGAGGTCGACAGCGATGCCGACGCTTTCCATGTTCGACAGCACCCGTTGAACGGGCAGCTCCATGTCCCGCAGCAGGGCCGTGGAGTCGATGCGGTCCAGCTCGGAGTCCAATGCCTCGGCCAGGTCCACCACGGCGCGGGCCCGCAGGATCAGCGTCTGGACGGCTTGCTCGTCCACGCCGTCCATATCATCGAGAAGCGAAAGTTGTTGCTGCTCATCGGTTTCTGCGCGCAGCTCGCGACGCAGGTAGCGCAGCGACAGGTCGTCCAGAGTGAAGCTGCGCTGCCCGGGGCGCACCAGGTACGCGGCCAGCGCGGTGTCGGAGGTGACGCCCTCGAGCGTCCACCCCCGGCCCGCCAGGTCGTGGAACGCCAGCTTGGCCTCGTGCAGGGCCTTGGGCCGGGCGGGGTCGCCCAGCCAGGCCGCCAGCGCGGAGTCGTCGTCAGGGGTCAGCGTCGAGGTGTCGATGTAGGCGCCCTCCCCGTCGGCGGCGGCGACGGCCAGCGCGGTGGCATCCCCGCCGTGCGGCAGGTGGGTGCCCGCCACTGCCAGCCCGGCGCGACGCCCGTCGCTGACGTGCGCGGCCAGCCAGCCGCCCACCGCGCCGGGCTCGAGCGCCGCGCCGCGCACGTCGAACCCCTCGTCGACCTCGGGCTCGACCGCGGCGAGGGTCTCGAACAGCCGGTCCCGCAGCACGCGGAACTCCAAATCGTCGAAGAGCCGGTGGATCTGGTCGCGGTCCCACGGCTGCAGCCGCAGCGTGTCCGGGGTCTGGGCCAGCGGCACGTCCTTGACCAGATCGGTGAGCTCGCGGTTGCGGATCACGCCGGCCAGGTTGGCGCGCAGCGCGTCGCCGACCTTGCCGCGCACCGAGTCGACGTTGTCGACCAGGCCCTGCAGCGAGCCGTATTCGACGATCCACTTGGCGGCCGTCTTCTCCCCCACGCCGGGGATGCCGGGCAGGTTGTCGCTGGGATCGCCACGCAGAGCGGCGAAGTCGGGATATTGCCGGGGCGTCAGCCCGTATTTCTCGACCACGGCTTCGGGGGTGAACCGGGTCAGCTCGCTGACGCCCTTACGCGGGTAGAGCACGGTGACGTCGTCGCTGACCAGCTGCAGGGAGTCGCGGTCGCCGGTGACGACCAGCACGCGATAGCCCTCGTGCTCGGCCTGGGTGGCCAGGGTGGCGATGAGGTCGTCGGCCTCGAAGCCCGGCTCCGCGAGCACCGTGATGCCCAGCGCGGCCAGCACCTCCTTGGTGATGTCGATCTGACCGTGGAATTCGTCGGGCGTAGTCGACCGGTTGGCCTTGTATTCCGGGTAGCGCTCGGAGCGGAACGTCTGCCGGGACACGTCGAACGCCGCGGCCACGTGCGTCGGGGCCTCGTCACGCATGAGGTTGATCAGCATGGCGGTGAAGCCGTACACGGCGTTGGTGGTCAGCCCGCCGCGGGTTTTGAAGTTCTCGGCGGGCAGCGCGTAAAACGCTCGGAACGCCAGCGAATTGCCGTCGAGCAGCATCAGCGTCGGCTTCGTCTTGTCCTCGCCGGCCTTGGTCGCGGCTGTTGCGGCAGTCACGGCTCTCACTCTAGGCATCGGGTACGACGACGCACCGCCCCTACTGATCCATCGGCGGAACTGCAACACGTTTCAGTTTCGCGCTCCCGGCGGATACGCTGGCCCGGTGTCAGAGCTCACTCGTGAAGAACCGGCCATCGATGGATGGTTCGCCACCGACAGCGCCGGCAACCCGTACCTGATCGGCGGCAAGTGCCCGCGGTGTGGCACCTACGTGTTCCCGCCGCGGGAGAACAACTGCCCCAACCCGGCCTGCACCAGCGACACGCTGGAGTCGGTCGCGCTGTCGAGGCGGGGAACCCTGTGGAGCTACACCGAGAACCGGTACGCACCGCCGCCGCCGTATCCCTCGCCCGACCCGTTCGAGCCGTTCGCCGTCGCCGCCGTGGAGTTGGCCGACGAGGGGCTGATAGTGCTGGGCAAGGTGGTCGAGGGCACGCTGGCCGACGACCTGAAGGTGGGCATGACGATGGAGCTGGCCACCATGGGACTGTTCGTCGACGACACCGGCGTCGAGCGCGTCGTCCACGCGTGGAGAATCGCCTCATGAGCACCCCCGCACCGCTCTACATCCTCGGCGCCGGCATGCACCCCTGGGGCAAGTGGGGCAACGACTTCACCGAGTACGGGGTGGCCGCCGCGCGCGCCGCGCTGAACGAGGCCGGGCTGGACTGGCGCCAGATCCAGCTGGTGGCCGGCGCCGACACCATCCGCAACGGCTACCCGGGATTCGTCGCCGGCGCGACGTTCGCGCAGAAACTCGGCTGGAACGGCGTGCCCGTGAGTTCGAGCTACGCCGCGTGCGCCAGCGGTTCGCAGGCCCTGCAGAGCGCCCGGGCCCAGATCCTCGCGGGCTTCTGCGACGTCGCGCTGGTGATCGGCGCCGACACCACCCCGAAGGGCTTCTTCGCGCCCGTCGGCGGCGAGCGGCGCAACGACCCGGACTGGCAGCGCTTCCACCTGATCGGCGCCACCAACCCGGTGTACTTCGCGCTGCTGGCCCGGCGCCGGATGGACCTCTACGGCGCCACCCTCGAGGACTTCGCGCAGGTCAAGGTGAAGAACTCGCGCCACGGCCTGCAGAATCCGAACGCCCGGTTCCGCAAGGAGACGTCGATCGAGGACGTGCTGGCCAGCCCGATGGTCGCCGACCCGTTGCGGCTGCTGGACATCTGCGCGACCTCCGACGGCGCGGCGGCACTGATCGTGGCGAGCGCCGACTTCGCCCGCAAGCACCTCGGCTCGCTCGACGGGGTTCCGTCGGTGCGCGCGGTCAGCACCGTCACCCCTCGCTATCCGCAGCACCTGCCCGAATTACCTGACATCGCAACGGATTCCACCGCCGTCGTGCCGGCGCCGGATCGGGTGTTCAAGGACCAGATCCTCGACGCTGCCTACGCCGAGGCGGGCATCGGGCCGGAGGACCTGAGCGTGGCCGAGGTGTACGACCTGTCGACGGCGTTGGAGCTCGACTGGTACGAACACCTGGGCCTGTGCCCCAAAGGCGAGGCCGAGGCGTTGCTGCGCAGCGGCGCGACCACCATCGGCGGCAAAATCCCGGTCAACCCGTCTGGCGGCCTGGCGTGCTTCGGCGAGGCCATCCCCGCCCAGGCGATCGCGCAGGTCTGCGAGTTGACCTGGCAGCTGCGTGGCCAGGCGACGGGCCGGCAGGTGGAGAACGCCACGGTCGGCGTCACGGCCAACCAGGGGCTGTTCGGGCACGGCTCGTCGGTGATCGTGGCCCGCTAGGGCCTCGCTTCGGGCGCTGGGCTCGCTTCGGCTCTCGGGGCGTCGGGCGTCGGGCGTCGGCTCTCGGGGCGTCGGGCGTCGGCTCTCGGGGCGTCGGGCGTCGGCTGTGCAACGTTGGCGTTGAGTGTGCAGCCACGGCGGCCTTCTGCGGCGTGTCGCCGCCCTGAGCGCACACTCAACGCCAACGTTGCACACTCAACGCCACGGCCGCACACTCGACGGCCATACCGCACACTCAACGCCGCGGCCGCACACTCAACGCCACGGCCGCACACTCGACGGCCATACCGCACACTCAACGCCGCGGCCGCACACTCAACGCCCCGCGCGCCGGCACGGCGCCGTGGCGTGGCTACTCGTCGTCGGTGTCGAGGGTCTCCAGCACGACCTCGGCAACGCGCTTCATGGTGGTGCGCCGGTCCATGGCGGCACGCTGAATCCACTTGAACGCCTCGGGCTCGGTCATGCCCTGCTTGGTCTGCAGCAGGCCCTTGGCGCGCTCGACGAGCTTGCGGGTTTCCAGCCGGTCGGACAGGCTCGCGACTTCGCGCTCCAGCTCGGTGATCTCGGCGAACCGGCTTACGGCCAACTCGATGGCCGGGATCAGGTCGCTGATCGTGAAAGGCTTGACCAGGTAGGCCATGGCCCCGGCGTCGCGGGCCCGCTCGACGAGGTCGCGCTGACTGAACGCGGTGAGCACCACGATCGGCGCGATGCGCTTGCTGGCGATCTCGGCCGCGGCGTCGATGCCGTCGCGGCGCGGCATCTTGACGTCCATGATGACCAGATCGGGCTGGTGCTGCTCGGCCAGTTCGACGGCTTCCTGACCGTCGCCGGCCTCGCCGACGATCTCATACCCCTCCTCTCGCAGCATCTCGGCGAGGTCCAGCCGGATGAGCGCCTCGTCTTCCGCGATCAGGACCCGGCGCGGCGCGGCGGTGTCGGTGTCGGTCATGGGGCCTGTCATGACGGACATTGTGTCGTGAACCGCTCAGACCAGCGACCTCGGGGGCGGTGAGACGGCCGAGACAACCAGATCCTCTATGGTGGGAGGCTGCCTCTAAGGTAGGAGGCCGGGTCAGCCCTCGTATCCCAACTGGCAGAGGAAACGGATTCAAAACCCGTCCAGTGTGAGTTCGAATCTCACCGAGGGCACCACGCTTTCGAGGCCGCTCGTCAAGCCGCTCGTCAATCCGCTTGGGCTCCAAGCAACGAAGGCTTAGAATCTGTTGGTTCTGACGGGTGGAGGACCGCCGGGCTGGCAATAATCAGGGGCTGGCTAGGAGCGGACCGACATGTCGTTTGTGAGCGTGGCGCCAGAGCTGATGACCTCGGCGGCAACGGATTTGGCCACCATCGGTTCGAACGTCAGCGCCGCGCACGCGGCAGCGGCCCCACCGACACTCGCGGTGCTGCCCGCCGCGGCCGACGAGGTCTCGGCCGGGATCGCTCAGGTGTTCTCTCAGCACGCCGCGAGCTATCAGGCGATGGCCGGGCGGGCGGCGGCGTTCCAAAGCCAGTTCGTGCAGAACATTGCCGCGGGCGCGGGTGCCTACGCCGGCGCAGAGAGCTCCCTGGCCAATTGGTTGCAGTCCGTCGAGTTGGGCGCGGAGTCGTTTGTCAGCAACATCGACGCGAACGCCAGCATCGCCGTCGGCTCGCTGCTGGTCGGCACGGGCGGGTACTTGCTCGGCGGCATCGGAGCGCCGGGTCTTCTCCCCCAGACCGCCGCCAACCTCTTCTTCTCCATCGGCATAAACCCGACGCTCATCCCGGTCGCCGTTGCGCTATTGCCGCTGGTATTGGTCTACGAAATCGAAACCCTGCAAATACCCTGAACACCAGTACGAGCGCACGGGGCCGAACCGGCGAAATCGGTGCGTCGAATTTGCGGCCGACAATGGCGGTCGCAGCGGTTAGTCTTGATTCGTGGCGGCGAAGAAGTGCGGTGCCCCACGATCGTCGGATGGGACACCGAGACGCCCGGACTGCGTTGCCGCGGTGCGGGCCCAGACCCGCGACCGCAACCGGCACTACGCCGACAGCGCCGCGCGCCGGGCGCGGGTGCTCAACATCACCGCGTTGCTGGCGGTGGCGGTAAGCGCCACGTTCGTGTTCGAGCAGATCGTCACCGACACCTGGTCCTGGCAGATCGGATCGATCAACCTCGGCGCCATGGCCGTCTTCGCCTCCGTGCCCCGGCTGCACAAGTACGGGGAACTGGTTGCGCCACTTACTTTTGTCGCTGCGGCCTACGCCTCGGTCTTCGCCACCAGCTGGGATGTGGGCCGCGATTCCGGGTCCGAGTTGTTCTTCCTGGTCGGCGCGTGCCTGGTGGTGCTGCTCCTCGGGATCGAGCACATCGTGCTGGCGTCGGCGCTGGCGGCCGTGTCCGCCGCCCTGATCATCACCCTGCGGTTCGTCGTCCCCCACGACACCGGGCTGCAGCCTCCCTGGGCCCAGGCGCTGGGCTTCGTCGTGACCACCATTTCCGCCGTGGTCATGGTCGTCGTGACGGTGTGGTTCGCCCTGCGCGACACGGCGCGCGCCGAAGCGGCCATGGAGGCGCAATACGATCGCTCGGAGGCGTTGCTGGCCAACATCCTGCCCGCCAGCATCGCCGAGCGGCTCAAGGCAGACGACCGCAACATCATCGCCGACAAGTACGACGAGGCATCCGTCCTGTTCGCCGACATTGTCGGTTTCACCGAGCGCGCCAGCAGCTCGCCGCCGGCCGAGCTGGTGCGGTTTCTCGACCGCCTCTACAGCGCCTTCGACGAACTGGTGGACAAGCACGGGCTGGAGAAAATCAAAGTGAGCGGCGACTCCTACATGGTGGTCAGCGGGGTCCCGCACCCGCGACCCGACCACGCCCGCGCCCTCGCCGACTGCGCGCTCGACATGGCCGACGCGGCGGCCCGCCTGAAGGACGCACACGGCCGTTCGGTTCCACTGCGCATAGGCATGGCGACCGGCCCGGTCGTCGCCGGGGTCGTGGGATCGCGCCGCTTCTTCTACGACGTGTGGGGCGACGCCGTCAACGTGGCGTCGCGCATGGAATCCACCGACTCGGTGGGACGCATCCAGGTCCCCGAGACGACGTATGAACACCTCAAACACGAGTTCGTGCTTCTGGAGCGCGGCCGCATCGACGTCAAGGGAAAGGGCATGATGCGCACCTGGTATCTGATCGGCCGCAGGGCGGATGAGGAACGCGGCGACATGCTCGCCGACCAGACGCGCGCGGCCAACGTCTGAGCCGAAAGTCCCTTCCGACGGCAGCGCCGCCTGTGTCACACTTCGGCCATGCAAACCAACACTGGGACTGCTTCCGTTCCAAGCCTGTTGCCCCATCTGTGGAAGTCCACGCTGGTTTCGGGAATCCTGTCGCTGGTCCTCGGCGTCATGGTGCTGGCGTGGCCTGGAATCTCGATCCTGCTCGCCGCCATCGCCTTCGGCGTGTACCTGCTCATCACCGGTGCCGCGCAGGTGATCTTCGCGTTCGCCCTGCACGTCTCGGCGGGCAGCAGGATCCTGCTGTTCATCAGTGGCGCGGCCTCGCTGATCCTGGCCGTGCTGGCGTTCCGCCATTTCGGCAGTGACCAGTTGACCGCAATCCTGTTGCTGGCCATATGGATTGGCATCGGATTCATCTTCCGCGGTGTGGCGACGACGATTTCGGCCATCAGCGACCCGAATCTGCCGGGACGCGCCTGGTCGATCTTCGTCGGCTTGATCAGCCTGCTCGCCGGCATCGTCGTGTTGGCGTCGCCGTTCGCGTCTATCGTCACGCTCGCGGTCGTGGTCGGTGTCTGGTTCGTGGTCATCGGCGTGTTCGAGATCGTGTCCTCGTTCGGTATCCGCAAGGCGTCGAAGACGCTCAACGTGTGAGGTGATCGACATGGCGCCGAATCCGGCCCGTCTACTACGATGCGTAGTAGCGGTACCCCTAGGCATCCGCAGTTCAGGAGATGGCAGATGAATGTCGTCGATGTCTCGCGATGGCAGTTCGGTATCACCACCGTCTACCACTTCATCTTCGTGCCGCTCACAATCGGTTTGGCGCCGCTGATCGCCATCATGCAGACGGTGTGGGTGGCCACCGGCAACGCCGCGTGGTACCGCCTCACGAAGTTCTTCGGCAAGCTGTTCCTGATCAATTTCGCCCTGGGCGTGGCGACGGGGATCGTGCAGGAATTTCAGTTCGGCATGAACTGGAGCGAGTATTCCCGGTTCGTCGGCGACATATTCGGCGCGCCGCTGGCCATGGAGGGCCTGGCCGCCTTCTTCTTCGAGTCCACCTTCATCGGGCTGTGGATCTTCGGCTGGAGCCGGCTGCCGAAGGTGATTCACCTGGCCTGCATCTGGATCGTCGCGATCGCGGTCAACGTCTCCGCGTTCTTCATCCTGGTGGCGAACTCGTTCATGCAGCACCCGGTCGGCGCCCATTACAACCCGGTGACCAAACGCGCGGAGTTGGACAGCATCGTCGCCCTGCTCACCAACAACACCGCGTGGGCGGCGTTTTCACACGTTTTCGCCGGGTCTTTGTTGACCGCAGGAACTTTCGTCGCGGCCGTGAGCGCGTGGTGGCTGGTCCGTTCCCGTAAGCCGGGGACAAACCCGGCCACCGGCTCGGACGCGCGCACGATGTTCCGGCCGGCCGCCATCCTGGGATGCTGGGTCGCGCTGTTCGCCACGGTGGGGTTGTTCTTCACCGGCGACCACCAGGGCAAGCTGATGTTCGTCCAGCAGCCGATGAAGATGGCGTCGGCGGAAGCGTTGTGCGACACCCAGACCGACCCCGACTTCTCCCTGCTGACCATCGGCACCCACAACAACTGCGCGAGCGTCACCGAAGTGATCAAGATGCATTACGTGCTGCCCTTTCTGGCCGAGGGCAAGCTGAGCGGCGTGACCCTGCACGGCGTGAACGACCTGCAGCGGCAGTACCAATTGCGGTACGGAGTCGACGACTACCGGCCCAACCTCTTCGTCACCTACTGGTCGTTTCGCGCCATGATCGGGCTGATGGCCATCCCGGTGCTGTTCGCGCTGACGGCTCTGTGGCTGACCCGCGGCGGCCGGACGCCCGGCGGGCGGTGGTTCTCCTGGTTCGCGCTGCTGACCATCCCCACCCCGTTTTTGGCCAACATCGCCGGCTGGGTGTTCACCGAGATGGGCCGGCAGCCTTGGGTGGTGGCTCCCAACCCGAACGGTGACCAGTCGATTCGGATCACCGTCCGCGAAGGCGTGTCGAGTCACGCTCCCGGCATGGTCGTGACCTCGCTGGTGACGTTCACCCTGGTTTACGCGGTGCTCGCGGTGGTCTGGTTCTGGCTTCTCAAGCGCTACATCGCCGAAGGGCCGCAGGAACACGACGCCGAACCGGCCCCGCCGCCGGCGCCCACCGAGGACGAGGTGGCCCCACTGTCGTTCGCCTACTGAAAGGGGCAGACCGGTGCAACTGCAAGAGGTGTGGTTCGGCATCATCGGATTGCTGTTTCTCGGATTCTTCGTCCTCGAGGGCTTCGACTTCGGTGTCGGCATGCTGATGGAGCCGCTCGCCCGCGTCGGCACCGGCGACGCCGAACCGGTACGCCGCACAGCGCTCAACACCATCGGACCCGTGTGGGACGGCAACGAGGTGTGGCTCATCACCGCCGGCGCGGCCATGTTCGCCGCCTATCCCGGCTGGTATGCGACGGTGTTCTCCACGCTGTACCTGCCGCTACTGGCGATCCTGTTCGGGATGATCGTGCGCGCCGTGTCCATCGAATGGCGCGGCAAGATCGACGACACCCGGTGGCGGGGCTGGGCCGACCTCGGCATCGCGGCCGGGTCCTGGTTGCCCGCCGTGCTGTGGGGCGTCGCGTTCGCCATCCTCGTGCGCGGCCTGCCGGTCGACGCCGCCGGTCACGTTCACCTGTCGATCACCGATGTGCTCAACGCCTACACACTGCTGGGTGGGCTGGCCACGGCCGGGCTATTCCTGGCTTACGGGGCGGTGTTCATCGCGTTGAAGACGTCGGGCTCCATCCGCGACGACGCCTACCGGTTCGCGGTGTGGCTGTCGCTTCCCGTCACCGGACTGGTCGCGGCCTTCGGTCTTTGGACGCAGCTGGCGTACGGCAAGGAGTGGACCTGGCTGGTGCTGGGCGTCGCGGTGGTGGCGCAGCTGGTGGCGGTGGCGCTGGTGTGGCGCCGCGCATCCGACGGCTGGGCCTTCGCGTGCACCGCGATTGTCGTTGCGGCCGTGGTGGTGCTGCTGTTCGGGGCGCTTTACCCGAACCTGGTGCCCTCGACTCTGGACAAGGCGTGGAGCGTGACCGTCTACAACGCCTCGTCGACGCCCTACACCCTCAAGATCATGACGTGGGTGACGGCCATCATGGCCCCATTGACGGTGGTGTATCAGGGCTGGTCGTATTGGGTGTTCCGGCAACGGATCTCGGCCGAACGCATACCGCCGTCCATTGGCCTGGCAAGGCGTGCGACCTGAGCGCAAAACGCAGCCAACCGGCCTCCACAGCCGCGCCCCCGCTGGATCCGCGGCTGTGGCGGGCGTCCCCGGCGCTGCGGCGATACCTGGGCGCCTCGGTGGGATGCGGCGTGGTGATCTCCGGCTGCGCGATCGGCTCGGCGGTCGTGCTGGCAGGCGTCGTCGCGGGTGTGGTGGGCGAGCGCTCCCGGCACGGCCTGCGTGACTGGGCGGGCCCCCTGTCGGTCCTGGTCGCCCTGTGGGCCGTTCGAGCGGTCACGCAGTGGCTGCAGGCGCGCCTGGGGCAGCACGGCGCCAACGCGGTCATCGCCGACCTGTCGGGCCAGGTACTTCGGGCGGTCACCGCGCGGCAGCCCGCCGAACTCGCGGCGCAGCGCGATGCCGCCGCCGTGGTGGTCACGCGCGGCCTGGACGGTTTGCGCCCGTACTTCGCCGGATACCTGCCCACGTTGCTGCTCGCGGCGATCCTGACCCCGGCGACCGTGGCCACCATCGCTGCATACGACCCGAAATCGACCGTGATCGTGGTGATCACGCTGCCGCTGATACCGGTTTTCATGATCCTGATCGGACTCGCGACGGCCGACCGCTCGTCCGCCGCGCTCGCCGCGATGACGACCCTGCAGGCGCGGTTGCTGGATCTGATCGCCGGGATCCCCACGCTGCGGGCGCTGGGCCGCAGCCGCGGCCCGGAGCACCGGATCGCCGAACTGGCCGCCGCACATCGGCGTTCGGCGATGGCGACGCTGCGAATCGCCTTCCTCTCGGCGCTGGCGCTCGAGTTGCTGGCCACCCTGAGCGTGGCGTTGATCGCGGTGAGCATCGGGCTTCGCCTGGTGTTCGGGGAGATGACCCTGACCGCGGGCCTGACGGTTCTGCTGCTGGCGCCGGACGTCTATTGGCCGCTGCGTCGGATCGGCGTGGAATTTCACGCCGCACAGGACGGGCGAGCGGCCGCCGACAAGGCGTTCGCACTGATCGGCGAACCCCCCGCCCCGAAGATCCGGAATGCGACGGTCGCCGCGCGCGGCGCGGAGATCCGGTTGCAGAACCTCAGCGTGGCCGGCCGCGACGGCCGCGCGCCGTGCGACCTGACCGCCGTCATCTCCCCCGGTGCGGTGACGGTGTTGACCGGCCGCAACGGTGCCGGCAAAAGCACCACGCTGCAAGCGATCGCCGGCATCACATCCCCGTCGTCGGGCCGAGTCACCGTGGCCGGTGTCGACGTTGCCGACCTGGAGCCGGCCGGCTGGTGGCGACAGCTGTCGTGGCTGCCGCAGCGGCCGGTGCTTCTCCCGGGCACGGTGCGCGACAACCTCGCGCTGTTCGGACAGCTGAACGACGTGGACAGCGCCTGCGCCGCATCGGGTTTCGATTCGGTGCTGGCGGAGCTGCCCGACGGAATGGACACCGTGCTCGGGCGGGGCGGCGTCGGGCTGTCGTTGGGGCAGCGGCAACGGCTCGGCCTGGCCCGTGCGCTGGGATCGCCGGCGCCCGTGCTTTTGCTCGACGAGCCCACCGCGCACCTGGACGGCCCCACCGAGGAGCGGGTGTTGCGCGCCATCGTCGCGCGTGCCCGCGGGGGCGCGACGGTGATCGTCGTCGGCCACCGGGACCCGGTCGTCGCCATCGGTGACCGCGTCGTCGAGGTGGCCGCCGCGGAGGGAGCGCTGTATGCGCGAACCTGAGCGCCGCATTGCCACCTCCGGTCTGCTGCGCCCGCGCCTTGGCCGTGTCCTGGCCGCGATCGCGCTCGGGGTGCTGTCGCTGGGCAGCGCGCTGGCGCTGGCGGGTGTTTCTGCCTGGCTGATCACGCGTGCCTGGCAGATGCCGCCGGTGCTGGACCTGTCGGTCGCGGCCGTGGCGGTGCGCGCGTTGGCGATCTCGCGGGCGGTGCTGCACTACTGCGAGCGGCTGGTCACGCACGACACCGCGCTGCGCGCGGCCGGCACCGCCCGGGCGCAGCTCTACCACCGCCTCGCCCGCGGGCCTGCGGCGGCCGCGGTGCGGCTGCACAGCGGCGAGCTGGCGGCGCGGGTGGGCGCCGACGTCGACGAGCTGGCCAACGTGCTGGTGCGCGCCGTGATACCGATCGGCGTCGCGGCGGTGCTGGCCGTGGCGGCGACGGCGGTGGTGGGCGTGATCTCGCCGCCGGCGGCGGCGGTGCTGGCGGCGTGCCTGCTGGTGGCCGGCTTCGTCGCCCCGTGGCTGGCCGGCAGGGCAGCGGCCACGCAGGAAGAGGTTGCCCGCCAGCAGTATTCACAGCGGGATACCGCGGCGATGATCGCCCTGGAGCACGCGCCCGAGCTTCGCGTGGCCGGTGCTCTGTCGGGCGTCATCGCCGAATCCGTGCGCCGCCGGCGCTCCTGGGGCTCGGCCCTCGACCAAGCCGCCCGGCCGGCCGCGATCGCCGAGGCCCTGCCCACCGCGGCCGTCGGGGCGAGCGTGCTCGGCGCGGTCGTCGCCGGCATCGGCCTGGCGCCCGCCGTGGCTCCCACCACGCTGGCCGTGCTGATGTTGTTGCCGCTGTCGGCGTTCGAGGCGATGACGCCGTTGCCCGCCGCCGCCGTCCAGTTGACGCGGTCGCGGATCGCCGCGCGCCGGCTGCTGGACCTGACCGCGGCGGACCACTCCGTTGAATCCATCGAACAGGTGCCGGACGCGGCGGCACCCGCCGGCACCCCCCGGTTGTCCGCCGACATCCGATCCGGGCACCCGGCTGCGTCCGCATCGACCAGGGTGGCGCTCGAGCTCGCTCCGGGCGCGCGGCTGGCCGTCACCGGCGCCAGCGGGTCCGGCAAGACGACCCTGCTCATGACGCTCGCCGGACTGCTGCCCGCGCTGCAGGGCCGGGTGCTGCTGGACGGGGTCGAGGCGAGCCGGTTCGACGAAGACGACTTGCGTTGCGCCGTAAGCTTCTTCGCCGAGGACGCGCACGTCTTCGACACCACCGTGCGGGACAACCTGCTGGTGGCGCGCGGCGACTGCGGCGACGACGAGCTGACCGCGGCGCTGGACGCCGTCGGGCTCGGCGGGTGGCTGGCCGGTTTGCCCGTGGGTCTGTCCACGGTGCTGACCGGTGGCGCGCAGGCGCTTTCGGCGGGTCAGCGCAGGAGGATGCTGCTGGCCCGCGCGGTGCTCTCCCCCGCTCGGATCGTGTTGCTCGACGAGCCCACCGAACACCTCGACGCCCTGGACGCCGAACGTGTCCTGCGCGATCTCCTGGCCCCCGGCTCGGGGCTGATGTCCGCGGACCGGACTGTGGTGGTGGCAACCCACCACCTGCCCACGGGGATCGGCTGCCGCGAAGTGCGTATGGACTAGAGGTGCCGACGGCGCGGCATGAACTCCACCGTCAACATCACCAACACCAGCCAGCCCAGCTGGGTCATCGACACCAGCGCGTAGCGCCGGGCGTCCAGCGCATGGAATTTGCGCACATACCGGTACAGCGACTCCAGCGAGATGAGCGGGTCGAGGGTGTGGATCAGGCGGTAGAACACGCGCTGGGCCCGGCTGCGGTCCTTGTCGTCGAAGATCTCCGGGAAGGCCGCGAAGGCCAGCGATAAGCGTTGCGCCCCGGCTTGTTTGGCGGCCATGATCATGTCGACGCTGAGACGCTCGTCCATCCCGTTGGGTGCGCCACGGCGCCGCCACGGGATGTCGAGGCTGATGTCGCTGCCCCCGCCTGCGGTGGCGTAGCGGTGGAATGCCTGCACCCGTCCCGCACCGTCCCTGCCGATGATCAGCTGAATTCCGGGGAAGCGGCCCTCCAGCACGCCGTCCAAATTCATGAAGAAGCCGCGGTCGGTGCTGGTGCCCCGTGCCGAATCCCGCACCACGTCGGTCAACTCGGCGAGCCGCGGGCCGTCGATCGCCTGCTCGGCCACGATCTCGGTCGTGATCCCGCAGTTGTGGCTGCGCTTCACCGCCTGGCGCAGGTTGCGGAACTTGCGGCCCACCATGTCGAAGCCGGCCACGTCGACCACGACGTCGCGGCCGATGGGCACCGCGCGCAGCGATTGGCCGATCACCGCCCTGTCCCGCCACAACCCGAGCCGGCGTTCGGTGCAGCCCACCACGGCGATCCGCCAGCCCCGGGCGCGGCAGACGCCGGCGAAGTCGGCGACCAGCTGCGGGAACTTCTCCTCATCGCCGATCGGGTCGCCGGCAACCACCGCGAACCCCATCCGCGTCCGGTAGGCCAGCGCGGCCGAGCCGTCGGCGCTGAACTGATAGCACTTGCCGGTCTGCATCGCGAACGGCGCCAGCGGGTCGTTGGTGGTGGCGTTGATCAGCGCCCACGCCCGGGGCAGATCCCGCGGACGCGGGTGTGCCGACGTCGGCCACATCAGCGCGATCCCCGACCCGACGATCAGCAAATTGCCGAGCAGGTCGAAGGACAGGACGTGCGCGCCCAACCCCGCCAACACGAAAAAGGCTGCCGCGGTGGCGTGTTCCGCCGTCACGGGGCGCCCGAGGAAGACGCCGCGGGCGACGAAAGCGACCGCGCCGAGCACGGTCAGCGACCAGTGCAGCCGGTCGACGTAGTACCAGTCCGGATCCTGGTGGTGGTGGGCGAGGATCACGACGAGCCAGGCCGCCGCGCACAGCAACGCCAGGGCACCGGACCACCGGGCCGCCATCGAATCAACGTGGACGACAACATGTTCACGCGCGCGGGGCTTCGCGGCGATGTCGGGCGCCGATCGGTTCACGTTCACCTCCCGATGCGCTGATTTCAGCTGGGCGGCTGCTACCGCCTCTGCACCGAATACCCGGCTGCCTGCAACTTACGCCGGACGGCAACCGTGTTGGGCGGAAACCCGACGGTTGTTATCAGGTTGCTCGCAGTCGCTCAGCCCGAGGGCGGGAAATAGATCACGACGCCCTCCTGCACCACGGTGGCAACGACCCGCCCGGAGCGGTCGAAGAAATGCCCGGTGCCCAGCCCGCGTGACTCCGCGGCCACCGGCGACGACGTCGAATACAGCAGCCAGTCGTTGAAGTCGACCTGACGGTGAAACCAGACCGAGTGGTTGGCCGATGCCGCGAAGATCCGGTCGAAGCCCCAGGACAGGCCGTGGGTGGTGATCACCGAATCCAGCACCGTGGTGTCCGAGGAATAGACCATGGCCGCGGTGTGCAGCACCGGGTCGTCGGGCACCGTGCCCAGCGCCTTGACCCACACCCGGTTGTGGGGCAACCGATCGCCCTTCTCCCGCATCACCCAGGCCGGGTCGTTGGTGAAACGCCATTCGATCGGCTGCAGGGCGTTCACGAAGTGCGGGACCGTCTTCTCATAGCCGCGCAGCAGCTCGCCGATCGTCGGCTGTGTGTGAGGCTCGGCCACCTCCGGCGGCTTGACGCCGTGTTCGAGGCCGCTGCCGGCGGCCATGTAGGAGATCAGCGCCGACGACAGCAGCGTAGGGCCCTGCACCGCGTCGACGCGCCGGTTGGCGAAGCGACGCTCGTCGCGCAGCCGGGTGACGCGGAATTCGATGTCCTTGGTGATGTCCCCGCCGTTGACGAAGTGCACCGACAGGGCGCTGGGCGGCAGGCCGGCCGCCGACAGCGTGCGGCTGCTGGCGACCAGCGACTGCGCCATCAGCTGGCCACCGAACGTTCGCATCGGGTTCTTGCTCGGATGGGAGCCGATGAAGACGTTGTCGTCGGTGCGGTCGAGGTCGAGGATCCTCAGCAGTTCGGCGAAGTCCGAGCCGGTGCTGGTTGTGGCATGCGGGGCATTCGACTCGTTGCCGACCGGCACGGGCTCTCCTCAGCTCTAATCGCCTGCTAGACGTCGTCCTCCCCGATCCGGTGCACATGGATCAGGTTGGTCGAGCCTACTGTGCCGGGTGGCGCGCCCGCGACGATGACCACCAGGTCACCGCGCTTGTACCGGCCGAGTTCCAGCAAGGACTTGTCGACCTGGCGGATCATGCCGTCGGTGGAGGTCATCATCGGGACGATGAACGTCTCGGTGCCCCACGTCATGGCGAGCTGGCTGCGCACTTCGGGCCACGCGGTGAAGGCCAGCAGGGGCAGCGGGGTGTGCAGGCGGGCCAGCCGTTTCACGGTGTCACCGGATTGGGTGAAGGCGACCAGGGCCTTGGCGTCGAGCCGCTCGCCGATGTCGCGGGCGGCGTAGGAGATCACCCCGCGCTTGGTGCGCGGCACGTGCGTCAGCGGCGGCGCGGCCGTCGAATTGTCCTCGACCGCGCAAATGATGCGCGACATCGTCCGGACCGCGGCCAGCGGATACTTGCCCACCGACGTCTCCCCCGACAGCATCAGCGCGTCGGCGCCGTCGAGCACCGCGTTGGCGACGTCGGAGGCCTCGGCCCGCGTGGGGCGCGAGTTCTCGATCATCGAGTCGAGCATCTGGGTGGCCACGATCACCGGCTTGGCGTTCTCCCGGGCCATCTGGATGGCCCGCTTCTGCACCAGCGGAACCTCCTCCAGCGGCAGCTCCACACCCAGGTCGCCGCGGGCCACCATGATGGCGTCGAAGGCCAGGACGATGGCCTCCAGGTTGTCGACGGCTTCCGGCTTCTCCAGCTTGGCGATCACCGGCACGCGGCGCCCCACCCGATCCATCACCTCGTGGACCAGCTCGACGTCGGACGGCGATCGCACGAACGACAGCGCGACGAGGTCCACGCCGAGCCCCAACGCGAAGTTGAGGTCCTCGATGTCCTTGTCCGACAAGGCGGGCGCGGACACGTTCATGCCGGGCAGCGAGATGCCCTTGTTGTTGCTGACCGGTCCGCCCTCGGTGACCGTGCAGACGACGTCGTCGCCTTCGATGTCCGCGACCACCAGGCCGACCTTGCCGTCGTCGACGAGCACGCGGTCGCCGACCACGGCGTCGCGGGCCAGCGTCTTGTACGTGGTCGAGACACGGTCGTGCGTGCCCGTGCAGTCGGCGACCGTGATCCGGACCGTTTCGCCGTCGGCCCAGTAGGTGGACCCGGTGGCGAAGCGGCCCAGCCTGATCTTCGGGCCCTGCAGGTCGGCGAGCACGCCGACCGCGCGCCCGGTGGCGTCGGAAGCGGCCCGCACCCGCTCGTAGGCCGCCTTGTGATCGGCGTAGTCGCCGTGGCTGAAGTTCATTCGGGCGACGTCCATTCCGGCTTTGACCAGCGCCAGAATCATCTCGTCGGAGTTGGTAGCAGGGCCAAGGGTGCAGACGATCTTTCCGCGTCTACTCACGCCGACCCAGCATAGTCGTGCAAGGCCGACACGGCCGGGCTTATCCGATCCGGTTCACCCACCCTGGATCACCGGGACCAACGGAAAGCCCGGCAGGTTCCGCACCACCGTCCACACCAGCGCGGCGAGCGCGATCGTCAGGGTTGCCGCCGGGGGCGCCGGCGCCATCCCGTTGCGCCGGCGCGCCAGCACCCACACGCCCAGCAGCGGCAGGCCCAGCAGCACGAAGACGTTGTCGTTGACCGCGGCCGCCATGTCGGCGTGCAGCAGGTCGTGCGTCATGCGCAGGCCGCCGCAGAAGGGGCAGTTCCAGCCGGTGAGCCACTTGAAGGGGCACAGCGGATACGCCGAGCCGGTGTCGTGCGGGTCGGCCAGGCCGACGTAGCCGAGCGCGCCGGCCAGCAGCACGCAAGTGCCGGCCGCGGTGGCCAGGCGACGACCGCCGACCCGGGAGCGCCGCGCATACACTGGCGCGGGCGGGTCAGGTGGCATCGCGCAGCGGGAAGCCCCGCGGGTCGTTGACCTTGCCGGTCAGAATCAGCACGGCGTCGATGACGCCCCAGATCACGGCCCCGATGCCGCAGGTGACCAGGCCCACCACCAGCTGCGCGATGCCCAGGCCGGTGTAGCCGAGGTAGATGCGGCCGATCCCCGCGATCGAGAACAGTCCGAGCAGCTGGAGCAGACCCGCGACGGTCTTGGACTTGTCCGAATAGGGCTGACCCGTCAGGGGATGGCGACCGTAGGGTGCGGACGGGTCGAAGTAGGGCCCGGGCGGCGGGTACTGCGGGTGGGGCGGCGGATAGCCGGGCGGCGGTAGGTATCCGCCGGGTTCACTGGGAGTCGGCCACGACGGATCGGTCACGCCTGTCAGCATGCCAGATCCACGGCTGTTCACCCAGGTGTCAGGGAGCCCGGGGGCCTTGGCGGGCTAGGAGCCCGACGACCGTTTCCGCGGACGCGGCCACCGCCTCTTCGATCCCCCGCCGCCCTCGGTGGCTTTCGCGGGTTCGTCGGCCCCGGGTTCGGCCTCGGAAGCCTCGGAAGTCTCGGGCTCCGAAGTCTCGGGCTCCGAAGCCTCGGCCTGGGGAGGCTCGGCCTCGGAAGTCTCGGGAGCGTCCTCGTTTTCCTCGGGCGCCGCCTCCTCTTCGGCTGCGGCCGTCTCGGCAGCTTCGGCCTCGCGGGGCGCGACCTCCGGCGACTCCACCACGACCGTCGCCGGTTCGGCTTGCACCGCGACCGTCGCGGGCTCGGCGAGAGCCTCGGTCGCGGGCTCCGGCCGCTGCTGGGGCTCGCCGGCCGAAAAGTCGTTGCCGTGCAAGCTCTCGGGGGCTTCGCGGCCCTTGGGGGCCGCCATCATGTAGACGACGGCGCCGATGAAAACGAACGTCGCGGTGAAGACGTTGATCCGGATGCCGGCGATGTGGGTGGCGGTGTCGTCGCGCAGCAACTCCACGCAGAAACGCCCCACGCAGTAGCCCGCCACGTACAGCGCGAACAGCCGCCCGTGACCGAGCGTGAACCGCCGGTCCGCATAGATGAGCACCGCGAAAACCAGGAGATTCCAGAGCAATTCGTAGAGGAACGTCGGCTGGACGACGAAGGCGAGCTGCCCCGTCGAGACACCGTCGAGCGAATGCGGGTCGACGTATCCCGACGGGTCCCGGCGGTAGAAGATCTCCAGGCCCCACGGCAGCGTGGTCTCGCGGCCGTACAGCTCCTGGTTGAAGTAGTTGCCGAGCCGGCCGATGGCCTGCGCCAGGATGAGTCCCGGGGCCAGAGCGTCGGCGAAGGCCGGCAGCGGGATGCCGCGACGGCGGCACCCGATCCAGGTGCCGACACCGCCGAGCGCGACCGCGCCCCAGATGCCCAGGCCGCCGTCCCAGATGCGCAGCGCCGCGCCGAACCCCGCGCCGCCCGGACCCCAATAAGTCCGCCAGTCCGTTGCCAGGTGGTAGAGCCTGCCGCCGACCAAGCCGAACGGCACGGCCCACAACGCGATGTCGTAGATGACCCCGCGCTCGCCGCCGCGCGCCGCCCAGCGCCGGTCGCCGAGCACCAGGGCGACCACGATGCCGGCGATGATGAACAGCGCGTAGGCGCGGATGGGCAGCGGCCCGAGATGCCAGACGCCCTGCGGCGGGCTGGGAAAGTACGCGGGCAGCACGGTCACGAGGCGGCCTCCCCGTCCCGGACCCCGGCGGCGAGTTCGGCGCTCAGTGCGCGCAGCGCGGGCAAGCCGCCGGCGCCGAGCGCCGACACCAGGGCCGACCCGACGATGACACCGTCGGCGTAGCCCCCGATCTCGGCGGCCTGTTCCCGCGAGCGCACCCCCAGCCCGACGCCGACCGGAATGTCGGACACCTCCTTGACCCTGCGCACCAATTGCGGTGCCGCGTTGGACACCGCGTCGCGCGCCCCGGTCACTCCCATCGTGGACGCCGCGTAAACGAATCCGCGCGACGCCTCGACAGTCATCACCAGCCGCTGCTGCGTCGACGACGGCGCCACCAGGAAAATGCGATCCAACCGGTGCGCCTCGGATGCCGCGAGCCACTGCCCGGCTTCGTCGGGGATGAGATCGGGGGTGATGAGGCCGTGCCCGCCGGCCGCGGCGAGATCCCGCGCGAACGCGTCGACCCCGTACCGCAGCACCGGATTCCAGTACGTCATCACCACCGCGCGCCCGCCGGCCGCACTGATCGCCTCGACCGCGGCGAGCGTGTCGCGAACCCGCACGCCCCCGTCGAGCGCGACCTCGGTGGCCTTGGCGATGGTCGGGCCGTCCATCCCTGGGTCGGAGTAGGGAACCCCGACTTCGATGATGTCGCAACCGGATTCGACGAGGGCGATCATGCCGGCCACCGACGTCGCCACGTCGGGATAGCCGGTGGGCAGGTAGCCGATCAGGGCCGCCCGGTTCTCGGCGCGGCAGGAATCGAAGACGGGCCCCAGCCGGCTCGTTTGGCTCTGTTCCACGGTCATCGTTCGTCGGGGCCCAACAGACCGAACCACTTCGCCGCGGTCTCGACGTCCTTGTCACCGCGCCCCGAAAGGTTCACCACGATGACCGCGCCCCGCCCCAATTCGCGACCGAGCTTGAGGGCTCCGGCGACAGCGTGCGCGGATTCGATTGCCGGGATGATGCCTTCGGTGCGGCACAGCAGGCGCAACGCGTCCATGGCCTCCGAGTCGGTGATGGGCCGGTACTCGGCCCGCCCGGTCTCCCTGAGCCACGCGTGTTCGGGACCCACCCCGGGGTAATCCAAACCAGCTGAGATGGAATGGGATTCGATGGTCTGGCCGTCCTCGTCCTGCAGCAGGTAGGAGAACGATCCCTGAAACGCGCCGGGCGAGCCGCCGCTGAAGGTGGCCGCGTGCCTGCCGGTTTCGACGCCGTCGCCCGCCGCCTCGAAGCCGACCAGCCGGACACCGGGGTCGTCGATGAACGCGTGGAAGATCCCGATGGCGTTGGATCCGCCGCCGACGCAGGCGGTGACGGCGTCGGGCAGCCGGCCCGCCGCGGCCTGGATCTGGACGCGCGTCTCCAGGCCGATGATGCGCTGGAAGTCGCGCACCATGGTCGGGAACGGATGCGGCCCCGCCGCCGTGCCGAAGCAGTAATAGGTGTTGTCGGCGTTGGTGACCCAGTCGCGGAACGCCTCGTTGATGGCGTCCTTGAGGGTTTTCGAACCGGTCTGGACCGAGACCACCTCGGCGCCCAGCAGTCGCATGCGCGCCACGTTGAGCGCCTGGCGCGCGGTGTCGACGGCGCCCATGTAGATCACGCAGTCCAGCCCCAGCAGTGCGCACGCGGTGGCGGTAGCGACCCCGTGCTGGCCGGCCCCGGTCTCGGCGATCACCCGGCGCTTGCCCATCCGCTGGGCCAGCAACGCCTGGCCGAGCACGTTGTTGATCTTGTGAGAACCGGTGTGGTTCAAGTCTTCCCGCTTGAGGAAGATGCGCGCCGAACCGGCGTGCTCGGACAGCCGGGCGGCCTCGTACAACGGCGACGGCCGGCCGGTGTAGTCGGCCTGCAGGCGATCCAGCGTCTGCAGGAAGTCGGGGTTGACGCGTTCCTTCTCGTAGGCGGCGGTGACCTCCTCGATCACCGCCATCAGCGCCTCGGCGACGTAGCGGCCGCCGTACACGCCGAAGTGCCCACCCTCGTCGGGGTCGTGACGGGTGGGTTCGGCGATGGCCGCGCTCGAAAGCGGAAGGTCCGGACGGGACCGGCGGGAGATGTCTACCATCGCCAAGGCTCAACGCGCGGATGGCTCATCGGGTTCAACGTTTCGGCGCAGGGCTCTTCTAGTGGATGACTAGCGAGCCGGTTTCGGACAGGACGGGTGGGTGCCCGCGGTGACCAGATCGGCAACCGCGGCGCGGGGGTCGCCACTTTTGACCAGGCCCTCGCCGACCAGGACGGCGTCGGCGCCGGCGCCGGCGTAGGCCAGCAGGTCCCCGGTGCCCCGCACACCGGACTCGGCGATCCTGATCACGTTGCTGGGCAGCCCGGGGGCGATGCGCGCGAAGCAATCCCGGTCGACGTGCAACGTCGCCAGGTCGCGGGCGTTGACGCCGATCACCCTGGCGCCGGCCTTCAGCGCGCGGTCCGCCTCCTGCTCGGTGTGCACCTCGACCAGCGCTGTCATGCCCAGCGATTCGGTGCGGTCGAGCATGGCCACCAGCGCCGACTGATCCAGCGCGGCGACGATCAGCAGCAGCATGTCGGCGCCGTGCGCCCGGGCCTCGTGAATCTGATAGGGCTGCACCACAAAGTCCTTGCGCAGCACGGGGATTGATACGGCGGCGCGCACCGCGTCGAGGTCGTCGAGCGAGCCGTGAAAGCACCGCTCCTCGGTCAGCACGCTGATGATGCGGGCGCCCCCGTCCTCATAGGCGCGGGCCAGCTTCGCCGGATCGGCGATGGTCGCCAGGGAACCCGCCGAGGGGCTGGCGCGCTTGACTTCGGCGATGACGCCGATCCCGGGCTCGCGCAGGGCGGCCATGACGTCCAGCGGCGGCGCCGCCGCCGCCGCGGCCGCTTTGATCTCGGAAAAACTGATCAAGGCTTCGCGCGCGGCAACGTCGGCCCGGACTCCCTCGAGGATGGAGTCAAGCACTGTTGCCGGACTCATGCCTGTCGTTTCCCTTCGCCCTGTGACTGATCGTCACCTACGGCACTGCGTCGTCTGCAGGTCGCCTGACAACCTGTTGCGACGACGTCACTGAAGGGTAGCGGCCGTCGGCTCATGGCCCGTCACCGACCCTCGGTGTCCGGGCCGCCCGGGCGGTCGGTCGGGTCGCGACCCTCGTCCAGCGCGTCCCAGAGCACCCGCTCGGACACCTCCTGTTGCGCGGGCTCCCCCGCGGGACCGGCCGCGTCGGCGTCCCCGCGCCGTGCCGCCATCGAGCGGCGCGTCGCGGGCGCCGCGTATCTGTCCGCGCTCAGCCGCGACGCTCCGGAATCCGAAGCCGACCGCATCAACAGCACCGCCGCGACCAAACTGCACACGGCCGCGCCCACCGCGACGCCGGCGCCGACGTAACGACGCTCGCTGCCGACCAGCCACACCACCGACAGGTGGGCCAACTCGGCGCCGCGTACGGCGACGTCCGGGACCTTCCACAGGCTGATTCCCAGGTACGCGATCGCCAGGCTGGCCACCGCGAGCAGTCCCGCCAGCACCCGCAGCGGCCAGCCTCGCACGGCGATCGCGGCGACGGCCGCGGCCAGCATCAGCAGCGCCAGCGGCACCAGCGCCGTCGACCAGGCCGCGCCGGACAGGGTGACCTCCTTTGGCGGGCCGAGCCCGTCGAAGGACCGGACGATCACCCACGGCAGCCGCGACGCCACCCACAGCGCACCGGCGGCGAGGACCAGCAGCAACTGGGCGGCCCGCAGCATCACCCCGCCGGAGGATCCGCGGCCCGGCGCGGCGTCAACCATCTCGGCCCGCGTCCGGTGCGGCCAGCGTCTCGGCCGCCGCGATCGCGCTGAGCACCGCGCGGGCCTTGTTGCTGGCCTCGGTGAACTCGTACGGGCCGTTCGAGTCGGCCACCACCCCGCCACCGGCCTGCACGTAGGCGGTGCCGTCGCGCATCAGCGCGGTGCGGATGGCGATCGCGAAATCGGCGTTGCCGGCGAAGTCCAGGTAGCCGACCACACCGCCGTACAGGCCGCGGCGCGTCTTCTCGACCTCCTCGATGAGCTCCATGGCGCGCACCTTCGGCGCCCCGGACAGCGTGCCCGCGGGAAAGCAGGCCGTCACCGCGTCCAGGGCGGTCCGGCCCGCGCCGAGCATCCCGGTCACCGTCGACACCAGGTGCATGACGTGGCTGTAGCGCTCGATGTGGCTGTAGTCGTCGACGCGCACGGTGCCCGGCGCGCAGACCCGGCCGAGGTCGTTGCGGCCCAGGTCGACCAGCATCAGGTGCTCGGCGCGCTCCTTCTCGTCGGCGAGCAGCTCCTTTTCCAGCAGCTGATCCTCTTCCTCCGACTGCCCGCGCCACCGGGTGCCCGCGATGGGGTGGGTCGTCGCCCAGCCGTCGCTGACGGTGACCAGCGCCTCCGGGCTGGATCCCACGATCGAAAAGTCGGTCGCGCCATCGCCGTTCGGCACGTGCAGCAGGTACATGTACGGGCTGGGGTTGGTGGCCCGCAGCATCCGGTAGACGTCGATCGGGTCGGCGGGGGTGTCCATCTCGAACCGTTGCGAGGGCACCACCTGGAACGCCTCGCCGGCCGCGATCTGCTCGACGAGGTAGTCGACGATCTTGGTGTACTCCTCGGCGCTGCGCTGGGACCGGTGCCGGGGTCGGGGCCTGGCGAACGTCGCGACCGTCGACGGCAGCGGCTGACCGAGCGCCGCCGTCATCACGTCGAGGCGGGCGGTGGCGTCGTCGTAGGCCTCGTCGACGCGCTCGTCGGTGCCGTTCCAGTTCACGGCGTTGGCGATCAGCGTGATGGTGCCCTCGTGATGGTCGACCGCCGCCAGGTCGGTAGCCAGCAGCAGCAGCATCTCGGGCAGTTGCAGATCGTCGACGACCAGTTCCGGCAGGCGTTCCAGGCGGCGCACCATGTCGTAGGAGAAGAAGCCGACCATGCCGCCCGACAGCGGCGGCAGGCCGGGCGGCGCCCCGGTGGCCAGCAGTTCCAGGGTGTCCCGCAGCGCCTGCAGCGGCTCGCCGCCGGTGGGCGCGTCCCGGGGCGCGGCGCCCAGCCAGACCGCCTCGCCGTCGCGCACGGTCAGCGCCGACGGCGCCCCAGCCCCGATGAAGGACCACCGCGACCAGGACCGACCGTTCTCGGCGGACTCCAGCAAAAACGTCCCCGGGCGGTTGGCGGCGAGTTTGCGGTAGGCCGACAGCGGCGTCTCGGCGTCGGCCAGCACCTTGCGGGTCACCGGAACGACGCGGTGTTGCGCTGCCAGCAGGCGGAACTCCTCACGGGAGGTCGTCGCGGCGAGATGGTCGTGCACCGACCTATTTTCGCAGACGTCGGGAAAACACCCGCGACCGTGACGTCATGGCGCTTTCGACGGCGGTTTTTGGCCGAGCCGTCACGCTCGCGCCCGCCCTGGGCCCCGGCGTAGCGTCACCGCCATGAAACCTGGTGACACCGTGGCCGACTTCGAGCTTCCCGACCAGACGGGGACGCCGCGCAAGCTCAGCGACCTGCTCTCCGGTGGACCGGTCGTCCTGTTCTTCTACCCGGCCGCGATGACGCCCGGCTGCACCAAGGAGGCGTGCCACTTCCGCGACCTGGCGGCCGAATTCGCCGACGTCGGCGCCAACCGAGTCGGCATCAGCGCCGACCCGGTGAGCAAGCAGGCCAAGTTCGCCGACCTGCGCAACTTCGACTACCCGCTGCTGTCGGACGCCGACGGCGCGGTCGCCGCGCGATTCGGCGTCAAGCGCGGCCTGCTCGGCAAGCTCATGCCCGTCAAGCGCACGACCTTCGTCATCGACACCGATCGCACGGTGCTCGACGTGATCTCCAGCGAGTTCAACATGGACACCCATGCCGACAAGGCGCTGGCGACGCTGCGGGGACGCGCTTAAGAGTCTGCGCAGGGGTTCAGTGAGCGCCGGCGGCCAGTTGTTGCCGCACGGCCTGCAGTATCGAGCCCGCGGCGAGGAACGCCGGTTTGGTCTGGTCCGCGGATTCGACGGGAAGGTCGGCGGCGCGACGCAGCACCATCAACGCGAGCGCGGTGTACGTCGCGTACGGCACGATCAGGAAGTTGGCCCGGGCCTGCGCGCCGTTGACCGTCATCACGTGCTGGCGCTTGTGCTCCCACCCGCGCCAGTTGAAGTCGGGCGGCCGTTGCAGCGGCGGCCAATTGACGTTGATCGAGCCGATCTCGCCGAGCAGCGGCGTCAGCACCGCGATCAGGCCGGGAAGTTCGTTGGTCATGCGGTCCGTGCGCGGCCACCACGCACCGTCGATCTCGCGGCCGAGCTCGCGCGCCACCGAAAGCCTCAGCGAGTCGACTTTGCGCCGGCCCCTCAGCGGGTAGGTCACCGGAAGTTTCGCCGCGCGGAGCGCCTGCTGGTTATCGCCACGGTCAGCGGTTCCTTCCTCGACCGGCGTCGACCACCCCGCGGGCGCGGGACGACGGAGGAATCGCATTGCCCGCGGGTACCACCCGCCCGGTGGCGGTCGACCGCCACCGCCGACAACGAAACGGCTCAGAGGCGACATTACGCCACGGCGGCGCCGTCAGCCCGGCACCCGGGGTCCGGCTCAGGGATTGATCGCCAAGAACACATAGGCGGCGAGCAGCACCAGGTGCAGCTCGCCCTGCAGCCGGGTGGCCCGCCCCGGCACCACGGTGAGCATGCTGATCACGACGGTCAGCGCCAGCAGGACCAGCTGCAGGGCGCCGAGCCCGAGGACCAGCGGCCCCTTCAGCCAGATCGACGCGAGGGCGATCGCCGGGATGGTGAGCCCGATGCTGGCCAGCGCCGAACCGTAGGCCAGGTTGAGGCTCGTCTGGATCCGTCCGCGCCGCGCCGCGCGCACCGCCGCGAGCGTCTCCGGCAGCAGCACCAGGGCCGCGATGACCACGCCGACGAACGTCTGCGGAAAGCCGGCGGCGGTCACCGCGTGCTCGACGGCCGGCGATTCCTTCTCCGCCAGGCCCACCACCGCCAGCAGGGCGAGCAGCAACAGCGCGAGGCTGCCCAGCGCCGCGCGGTTGGAGGGCGGATCGGCGTGGCTCTCGCCCTCGAGCAGGCGCTTCTGACCGCGCTGCGCGACCGGCAGGAAGAAGTCGCGATGCCGGATGGTCTGGGTGAAGGCGAACAACAGATACAGCCCCAGCGAGGCGACCGCGGCGAATGCCAGCTGGCCGGGCGAGAATTCGCGGCCGACGTGGCTGGTGGTGAACGCCGGCAGCACCAGGCTCAGGGTCGCCAGCGTGGTGAGGGTGGCCAGCGCGGCCCCGCTCCCCTCGGCGTTGAACAGGGTCACGCCGTAGCGGCGCGAACCCAGCAACAGCGACAGCCCGGCGATGCCGTTGGTGGTGATGATCACCGCGGCGAACACGGTGTCGCGGGCCAGCGTCGCCGCCTCGTTCCCGCCGGAGGCCATCAGCTCGACGATGAGCGCCACCTCGATCACGGTCACGGCGGCGGCCAGCACCAGCGACCCGAAGGGCTCGCCCACCCGCGCCGCGACCACCTCGGCGTGATGGACACCGGCCAGCACCGCGCCGATCAGCAGCGCCGCGGCCAACACGACCAGCGCCGGGCCCAGCTCTGCGCCCCAGATCAGTGCCAGCACGACGACCGAGAGCGGGGGCACCACCGCGGTCCAGGACACCCGTTTCAGCATCGCCCGCCATTCTTGTGTAAAGCGGCGGCGAGCGCTCGGGGCGACGCGGCGGAACGAACCGCGGTGGCCGCCGGGACCGGCTCAGTAGCATGCTCACATGCCGCGACCCGAGGGCCTCCGCGAGAACGAGGTGTTCGCCGGTTACACCATCATCCGGCGTCTGGGGGCCGGCGGGATGGGCGAGGTGTACCTGGCGCAGCACCCGCGGCTGCCGCGCCGGGACGCCCTGAAGATCCTGCCGCCGGATCTGACCGCGGATTCCGAATTCCGGCAACGGTTCAACCGCGAGGCCGACCTGGCCGCCGGTCTCTACCACGAGCACATCGTCGGTATCCACGACCGCGGCGAGTACGACGGGCAGCTGTGGATCTCGATGGACTACGTCGACGGCATCGACGCGGACAAGCTGATGCGCGCCCAGTACCCCGGCGGCATGCCTCGCGACCAGGTGGTCGAGATCGTCGCCGCGGTCGCCGACGCGCTCGACTACGCCCATGCCCGCGGGCTGCTGCACCGCGACGTCAAACCCGCCAACATCCTGCTCGGCTCCGCGCAGTCCGCCCGGCGCCGGATTGTGCTGGCCGACTTCGGCATTGCCCGGGAGCTCGGCGAGATCAGCGGCCTGACAGCCACCAACATGCTGGTGGGTACGGCGGCGTATTGCTCGCCGGAACAGCTGCGGGGTTCCGATCTCGACGCCCGGGCCGACCAGTACGCGCTGGGATGCACGGCGTTGCACCTGTTGACGGGGTCAGCCCCGTTCCAGCACGCGAATCCGGCGGTGGTGATCGGTCAGCATCTGTCGGCCCCGCCGCCGCGCGTCGGCGAGCGGCGACCCGACCTCGCCGACCTCGACCCCGTCATCGCCAGGGCGCTGGCCAAAAGCCCGGACGCCCGCTACCCGACGTGCGCGGAATTCGCGGCCGCGCTCGCCGGCGGCACCGCGCCGGCCGCCGCACCCACCGAGGTCATCTCGTCGCCGACGCAAGTGATCCCGGCGGCCACCCCGCCCGCCGCGCCGACGGCGCGGCGCGGCCGCCCCGGGCGCGCGGCGATCGTCGCGGCGCTGGTGGCCCTCGCGCTGGTCGGGGTCGCCGTGGCCGTCGGTGTGCGCATCTCCGGTGGCCATGCCGGCCACGGCACCCGGCCCGGCGCCTCCGCACAGCCGGCCGCGCCGGCGCCCGGCGCCGGCGTCCCGCCGTCGTCGTCGATCACGCTGTCCAACCAGGTGACCGACCAGTCGGGCGTCCTGACCCCGGCCGAGCGCCTCGCGGTCGAACGGGCGGTCACCAAGCTCTACAACGCGCGCGGCACCCGGCTGTGGGTGGTCTACGTCAAGAGCTTCGGCGGCCTCAAGCCGTTCCGGTGGGCCGAGCAGACCATGCGCGCCAACGGTTTCACCGACACCGACGCGATGCTGGCGATCGCCACCGACCAGCCGTCCTTCTCTTTCCGGGTACCGGGCGCGGTGGTCAACGGCAAGGCCATCGACGTGGAAGTGATTCGCCGCGACCGCATCGAGCCGGCCGTGGCGCGCCGGGAGTGGACGCGCGCGGCGCTGGCCGCCGCCAACGGGCTGGACGTGGCGCCCGCCTAGCTCTCGGATTCCATCAGCACGTCGGCGTCGAAGCAGCTGTGGTCGCCGGTGTGACAGGCCCCGCCGACCTGGTCGACCGTCAGCAGCACCGCGTCGCCGTCGCAGTCCAGCCGCACCGAGTGCACGCGCTGGGTATGCCCCGACGTCGCCCCCTTGACCCACTGCTGGGAGCGGGAACGCGAATAGTACGTGGCCTCGCGGGTTTCCAGCGTGCGGGCCAGCGCGTCGTCGTCCATCCACGCGACCATCAGCACGTCGCCACTGCCGCGCTCCTGCACCACGGCGGTGAACAGACCGTCGGCGTTGCGCTTGAGCCGCGCCGCGATGGCGGGATCCAGGGTCATCGCACCGTGATCCCTTCCGCGGCCATCGCGGCCTTGACCTGCCCGATGGTCAGCTCCCGGAAGTGAAAGACGCTGGCCGCCAACACCGCATCGGCGCCGGCGGCGACGGCGGGGGCGAAGTGCTCCGCCGCCCCGGCGCCGCCGCTGGCGATCACCGGCACCGTGACGGCCGCGCGCACCGCCTGCAGCATCGCCAGGTCGAACCCGGCCTTGGTGCCGTCGGCGTCCATCGAGTTCAGCAGGATCTCCCCCACCCCCAGCTCGGCGCCGCGGGCGGCCCACTCGACGGCGTCGATCCCCGTTCCGCGCCGGCCCCCGTGGGTGGTGACCTCCCAGCCCGACGGAGTCGGCTCGGGCCCGTCCGGCCCGATCGGCACCGTGCGCGCGTCGACCGACAGCACGATGCACTGGGAGCCGAATTGGCGTGCCATGTCGGCGAGCAGGTCAGGACGGGCGATCGCGGCGGTGTTCACCGAGACCTTGTCGGCGCCGGCGCGCAACAGCACGTCGACGTCGGCGACCGTGCGCACCCCGCCGCCGACAGTCAGCGGGATGAAGACCTGCTCGGCCGTGCGGCGCACCACGTCGAGCATGGTGGCGCGCCCCGACGAGGACGCGGTCACGTCGAGGAACGTGAGCTCGTCGGCACCCTCGGCGTCGTACGCGGCGGCCAGCTCCACAGGATCGCCCGCGTCCCGCAGGTTTTCGAAGTTGACCCCCTTCACCACCCGTCCGGCGTCGACGTCCAGGCAGGGTATGACGCGCACGGCAAGCCCACTGGCAGCTGAGTTCGCGGGCGGCCTGGACATCTCAGTAGTCCTCCGGTGTGCCCGTGCCGCGCAGGATCTCGAGGATCTCGGCGTGCGTGGTGGGCGCCGCGGCCAGCGCCGAGCGCGACGACGGAGTCCACGGTTCGCCGGCCAAATTGGTGACCATGCCGCCCGCTGCCTGCACCAGCGCCACCCCGGCGGCGTGGTCCCACACGTGGCCGCCGAAACTGATTGCGGCACCGAGTATCCCGTCGGCGACGTAGGCGAGGTCCAGGCCGGTGGAGCCGTGCATGCGCAGGCGCGAGCACACCCTGCTCAAGTTCTCCAGCACCGCGATGCGGTAGCGCCCCGGATACAGTCCCCGGGCGTCGGCGCTGAACGAACCGGCGCCGATCAGCGCGTCACCGAGCCCCACGGGGGCCAGCGGGGGTTGCGGGACACCGTTTTTCACCAACGGGCCGCCCGCCACCGCGGTGTATCGCTGACCGGTGAACGGCAGCCACGTCAGGCCGGCCACCGGTTCGCCGTCGTGCAGCAGGCCCAACAGGATCCCGGTCATCGGCGAGCCGGCCGCGTAGTTGAACGTGCCGTCGACCGGGTCGAGCACCCACACCCACTCCGAGTCGACGTCCTCGCCGCCGAATTCCTCGCCGTGCACGCCGATCCCGGTCGCCTCGGTGAGCGCGGCGACCACCTGGCGTTCGATGGCCAGGTCGACGTCGGTGGCGAAGTCGTTGCCCTTCTTGCGCACCGCCGAATCGGCGCGGTGGCCCGCGAGGAACGGCTCCGCCGCGTCGTCGAGGATCGCCGACGCCTTCTCGACCAGCGCGTCCAAGTCCATCGCGGCCCTTACTCCCCCACCGCGGCCAACGCCTGCGGCAGCGTGAACCGCCCGGCGTAGAGCGCCTTGCCGACGATGGCTCCCTCGACCCCGCGGCCGGCCGGGGTGACCAGGTCGGACAGGGCTCGCAGGTCGTCCAGGCTCGACACACCGCCGGACGCGATCACCGGCACATCGGTGCGGTCCGCGACCGCGGCCAACAGCTCGAGGTTGGGCCCACCGAGCGTGCCGTCCTTGGTGACGTCGGTAACCACGAAGCGTGAACAACCCTCGCGGTCAAGGCGATCCAGCACTTCCCACAGGTCTCCGCCGTCGGTCTCCCAGCCGCGTCCTCGCAGCCGGTGCTCACCTTGCGGGTTGCCCTTGTCGATCTGCACGTCGAGCCCCACCGCCACTCTGTCGCCGTGTTCGGCGATCGCCTTCGCGCACCACCGCGGGTTCTCCAGCGCCGCGGTCCCGAGGTTGACCCGCGCGCAGCCGGTGGCCAGCGCCGCGGCCAGGGAGTCGTCGTCGCGGATCCCGCCGGACAGCTCCACGTTCACGTCGAGCTTGCCCACCACCTCGGCGAGCAGCTCGCGGTTGGAGCCGCGACCGAACGCGGCGTCCAGGTCGACCAGGTGGATCCACTCGGCGCCGTCGCGCTGCCAGCCCAGCGCGGCGTCGAGCGCCGAGCCGTACTCGGTTTCGCTGCCGGCCTTGCCCTGCACCAGGCGCACGGCGCGGCCCTCCACGACGTCGACCGCGGGCAACAGAATCAACACGCCTTCTCCTTCGCGCCGAGACCGCAACCGGCGACGCGTCCCCTCGATATCCGCCTGGCGGAGCGCAATTTTGCCCCGTTCATCACAGTCCCTTCACCCAATTGTTCAGCACGGCCGCACCGGCGTCACCGCTCTTCTCGGGGTGAAACTGCGTGGCCGACAGCGCCCCGTCCTCCACCGCGGCCAGGAACCTGTCGTGATGGGTGGCCCACGTCAGCAGCGCCTCCGGTGAGCCTTCCCAGCGCCGGGCGGCGTAGGAGTGCACGAAGTAGAACCGGGTGCCGGCGTCCAGACCCTCGAACAGCGCGCTGCCGGGGGCGGAGGCGACGACGTTCCAGCCCATGTGGGGGATCACCGGGGCGTCGAGCCGGGTGACGGCTCCCGGCCACTGCCCGCAGCCCTGCGTCTGGACCCCGAACTCGACGCCGCGCGCGAACAGGATCTGCATCCCGACGCACACCCCGAGGACGGGACGCGCCCCGGCGACCCGCTCGGCGATGATGCGCTCGCCCTCGATCTTGCGCAGGCCGGTCATGCAGGCCTCGAAGGCGCCGACGCCGGGAACCACCAACCCGTCGGCGTTGGCGGCGGCGTCGGCGTCGGCGGTCACCTCCACCGACGCGCCGACCCGCTCCAGCGCGCGCTGCGCCGAGCGCAGATTACCGGAGCCGTAGTCCAGGACCACGACGGATTTACTTGTCACAAAACACCTTTGGTGGAGGGCACGCCGGACACCCGCGGGTCGGGTTCGACGGCCTGGCGCAGCGCGCGGGCCACCGCCTTGTACTGCGCCTCCGTGATGTGGTGCGGGTCGCGCCCGTAGAGAACCCGGACGTGCAGCGCGATACGGGCGTTCATCGCGAGCGTCTCGAACACGTGCCGGTTGATGACCGTGTGGTAGGGCACCGAACTGCCCGCAATCGTGGTGTGCTGCAGGTGGTCCGGCTCCCCGGTGTGCACGCAGTACGGCCGGCCGGACACGTCGACCGCGGCGTGGGCCAGCGTCTCGTCCATCGGAATGAACGCGTCCCCGAACCTGCGGATGCCCCTCTTGTCACCCAGCGCCTGCCCCAGCGCCTGACCCAGCACGATCGCGGTGTCCTCGATCGTGTGATGCCCCTCGATCTCGACGTCGCCCTTGGTGCGCACGGTCAAATCGAAGCTGGCGTGGCTGCCCAGCGCGGTCAGCATGTGGTCGTAGAACGGCACTCCGGTGTCGACGTCCACCCGGCCGGTGCCGTCGAGGTCGAGGTCGACGACGATGTCGGATTCCTTGGTGCGGCGCTCGATTCGCGCGCGCCGCGCGGTCGTTCCGGTTTCGGTGGCGGTCACGGTGCTCCTACGGGGGTGGCGGGGGCCAGCTCGGTGACGGCGATGTGGGCGCTGGCCCGCAGCAACGCGTCGTTCTCCTCGGCCAGGCCCGTGGTGGCGCGCAGGTAACCCGGAATGCCGACGTCGCGGATGAGCACCCCGGCGTCCAGGTAGCGCCGCCAGGCGGCCGGCGCGTCGGCGAACTCGCCGAACAGCACGAAATTCGCGTCGCTGGGGATCACCCGGAAGCCCATGCCGCTCAGCGCTTTTGCGACGCGCTCGCGTTCGGCGATCAGCGCCGCCACGCTGCCCAGGGTGTCGTCCGCGTGCCGCAGCGCTGCGCGGGCGGCCGCCTGGGTGACCGACGACAGGTGATAGGGCAGCCGCACCAACAGCATCGCGTCGATCACCGCCGGGGTGGCGATCAGGTACCCCAGGCGGCCGCCGGCGAAGGCGAACGCCTTGCTCATGGTGCGGGTGACGACGAGCTTGGCCGGATACTCCCGGACCAGCGCGATCGCGCTGGGCTGCGAGGAGAACTCCGCGTACGCCTCGTCGACGATCGCGATGCCGGGCACCACGTCGAGCAGCCGCCGCAGGTCCTGCAGCGAAACGCTTTGACCCGACGGGTTGTTGGGGCTGGCGAGGAACACCACGTCGGGTCGGTATTCGACCACGGCGGCGACGGCCTTCTCGATGTCGAGGCTGAAGTCGTCGGCGCGGGCCGCTTCGAGCCAATCGGTGCGGGTGCTGTCGGAGATGATCGGGTGCATCGAGTAAGACGGCACGAAGCCGATGGCGCTGCGTCCCGGCCCACCGAACGCCTGCAGCAGCTGCTGCAGGATCTCGTTGGAACCGTTTGCCGCCCAGACATTCTCGACACCCACGGCAACCCCGGTCTGCGCGCTCAGGTAGGCGGCCAGGTCGTCGCGCAGGGCCACCGCGTCGCGGTCGGGATAGCGGTGCAGGTCGGCTGCCGCCTCGGCCACCGAACGCACCACGTCGTCGACCAGCGCCCTGCTCGGCGGGTGCGGGTTCTCGTTGGTGTTCAGCCGCACGGGGACGGCCAATTGCGGTGCGCCGTACGGGGATTTGCCCCGCAGGTCCGCGCGCAGCGGCAGGTCGTCCAGGGTCGGCTCGGGTCCGGTCATCGTTCGAACCTCCGCCGCACCGCCTCGCCGTGGGCCGGCAGGTCTTCCTCCCTGGCCAGGGTGACGACGTGGCCGGACACGTCCTTGAGCGCCGCCTCGGTGTAGTCCACGACGTGGATGCCGCGCAGGAAGGTCTGCACCGACAGCCCGCTGGAATGCCGGGCGCTGCCCGCGGTCGGCAGCACATGATTGGATCCTGCGCAGTAGTCGCCGAGGCTCACCGGCGAGTAGGGACCGACGAAGATCGCTCCGGCCGAGCGGATTCGGCCGGCCACCCGGTGGGCGTCCGCGGTCTGGATCTCCAGGTGTTCGGCGGCGTAGGCGTTGACGACCGTGACGCCCGCATCCAGGTCGTCGACCAGGATGATCGCCGACTGCGGCCCGCCGAGCGCAGCGGTCACCCGTTCGCGGTGCACGGTGGTCCGCAGTTGGGCGGCCACCTCGGCGTCGGTGGCGGCGGCCAGGTCCGCGCTCGGCGTGACCAGCACGCTGCCCGCCATCTCGTCGTGCTCGGCCTGGCTGATCAGGTCGGCGGCCACATGCGCCGGGTCGGCGGTGTGGTCGGCCAGGATCGCGATCTCGGTGGGGCCGGCCTCGGCGTCGATGCCGACCTGCGAACGGCACAGCCGCTTGGCGGCGGTGACGTAGATGTTGCCGGGGCCGGTGATCATGTCGACCGGCCGCAACTGCGTCCCGTCGGTGTCGGTGCCGCCGTAGGCCAGCAGCGCGACGGCCTGGGCACCGCCGACGGCCCACACCTCCTCGACCCCGAGCAGCCGGGCCGCGGCCAGGATCGTCGGGTGCGGCAGGCCGCGCAACCGGCCCTGCGAGCGGGCCTGCGGCGGGCTGGCCACCACCAGTGAATCGACGCCCGCGGCCTGGGCCGGCACCACGTTCATCACCACGCTCGACGGGTAGACGGCGTTGCCGCCCGGCACGTAGAGCCCGACGCGCTCGACGGGGACCCATCGCTCGGTCACCGTCGCGCCCGGGCCCAGCGTGGTGGTGACGTCGGCACGACGCTGGTCGGCGTGCACCGCGCGGGTGCGGTCGATCATCACCTGCAGGGCGTCGGAGACGTCGGGGTCCAGCGCGGCCAGCGCCGCCTCCAGCGCCTCGTCGGGCACTCGCACGGCCGGGGGCCGCACGCCGTCGAAGGACTCCCCGAACTCCAGGGCCGCTTCGGCCCCGCGCTCGGCGACGGCCTCGACGATCGGGCGTACCCGTGGCAGCACGGCCTCCACGTCGGCGCCCCCGCGCGGCAGCGCCGCCCGCAGCCGCGCGGCCGTCAGCTCCGCGCCCCGCAGGTCGATGCGGGCCATCGGCGACGGTTGAATGGTGGTCACGTTGCCCATTGTCCCAGAGCAACTCAAGTCCATTTCGGACCGGTACAGTGCCGGTGAGCAGGCCCACACCCCCGCTTCCAGAGGGAGCCGTCATGTCCGCGAAAGATCATCCCAACAACGCCCCGGGCGTCCCGATGGTATTCCCGGTCTGGTTCGAGCGACTCCAGATCAAATACATCAATCCGGCGCTGCGGCCCGTCGCGCGCTTTCTACCGGCAACGGCGACGATCAAGCATCGCGGTCGCACCTCCGGCAAGTCTTACGAGACGATCGTGACGCCGTATCGCAAGGGCAACGTGCTCGCCATCGCGCTGGCCCACGGGAAGACGAACTGGGCCAAGAACGTGCTGGCCGCCGGCGGTGCGGACGTGCAGTTCAGCGGCCGTCGAAAGGTGCACATCACCAATCCGCGGATCCTGCCCGCCGGCTACGACGGCCCCGACGCCGCGGACCTGCCGCGCATGGCGCGTATGCAGCTGCGCCGGGTCGGGGTGTTCGTGGGCGACATCGCCTGAGCTTTGCTCGGGCGATGTGCGCCGAGTGTGCTGTGGCGGCGTTGAGTGTGCAGTGGCGGCGTTGAGTGTGCAGTGGCGGCGGCGAGTGTGCAGTGGCGGCGTTGAGCGTGCAGCCACGGCGTTGAGTGTGCTGTGGCGGCGTTGAGTGTGCAGCCATGGCGGCGACACGCCGACAAACCCCGCCAAGGACGCACACTCAACGCCCAGAACGCACTCAACGCGGGAAGCGGCCGAGACACCCGGCCAGATCACCTGAGCTCGCCATCGCCTGAGCTCCGCCGCTTCGCGGCCCGTCGGGCGGCGGCGAGTGTGCAGTGGCGGCGCCGAGTGTGCTGGGGCGGCGTCGAGCGTGCAGCCGCGGCGTCGAGTGTGCAGCCACGGCGTCGAGCGTGCAGCGATGGCGGCGACACGCCGACAACCCCGCCAAGGACGCACACTCAACGCCCAGAACGCACACTCAACGCAGGAAGCGGCCGAGACACCCGGCCAGATCACCTGAGCTCGCCATCGCCTGAGCTCCGCCGCTTCGCGGCCCGTCGGGCGGCGGCGAGTGTGCAGTGGCGGCGTTGAGTGTGCTGGGGCGGCGTCGAGCGTGCAGCCACGGCGGCGAGCGTGCAGCCACGGCGTTGAGTGTGCAGCCACGGCGGCGACACGCCGACAAACCCCGCCGAGGACGCACACTCAACGCCGAGAACGCACACTCAAGGCCAAGAACGCCCAAACCGCAGCGAGCCGGACGAGGAGCCCGCGAATCACATGTCCAGGCCGATGTCGAGCACTCGCACCGAATGGGTCAGCGCCCCGACGGCCAGGTAATCGACACCGGTCGCGGCGTACGTCGCGGCGTTCTCGAGGCACAGGCCCCCGGACGACTCGAGCAGCACCGCGGGCGCCTGGGAGTCCCGGCGCTGGACGGCTATCTGCGTCTGCCACACCGGGAAGTTGTCCAGCAGGACGAGTTCGGGTTTCTCGGGGAGCACCTCGTCCAGCTGCTCGAGCGAGTCCACCTCGACCTCGCATGGCAGGTCGGGCGCGGCTTCGCGCACCGCACGCAGCGCCTCCACCACCGAACCGGCGGCCGCCACATGGTTGTCCTTGATCAGCGCCGCGTCGCCCAGCCCCAGGCGGTGGTTGACGCCGCCGCCGACCCGCACCGCGTACTTCTGCAGCAGCCGCAGGCCGGGCAGGGTCTTGCGAGTGTCGCGGACCTTGGCCTTGGTGCCGTGCACGGCGTCGACCCAGGCGGCCGTCGCGGTGGCGATCCCCGACAGGTGGCAGATCAGGTTCAGCATGGTCCGCTCCGCGGTCAGCAGGCCGCGGGTCTCGGCCCGCACCGTCAGCACCGCGCGGCCGGGCTGCGTCCGCGCCCCCTCGTCGACGCGGTCCAGCACTTCGTAGCCGCCGGCGCCCAGCACCTCGTCGAGCACCAGCAGGGCTACGTCCAACCCGGCGATCACGCCCGCCTCCCGCGGCACCATCGCGGCCGTGGCCCGAACGCCGGCGGGTACCGTCGCGACGGTGGTGACGTCGGGCCCGTAGCGCAGGTCTTCCTCGAGGCCGCGCCGCACGGTGTCCTTGGCGACGGCCAGTTCGGCGTCGGTCAGCATGGTCAACCCACCACCGCCAGCGCCTCCACCAGCACCGCGTTCCCGTCGGCCGCCAGCCGCAGCACGCTGCTGCGCGCCTGCTCGGCGGCGGTGTCCGGGTACTCCGCGCGGTGGTGGCACCCCCGGCTCTCCTTGCGGGCCAGCGCCGCGGCGGTCACCGCGCGGGCGGCCATCGCCAGTGCGACGTCCTCGAAGTCGCGGCGGCTCGCGACCGTGCGGCGCCCGGCCCCGGACAGCATGTCGGACAACCGGCCCAGGCCGACGGCGTCGCGCACCACCGAGGCGTCGCGGCTCATCGCGCCTTGCAGCGCGGCGCGCTCGGGGGCGGTGTGGGTGAACGGCTCGACGGTCCCGACGGGCACCGGGCGCGCACCCCCGACGGCCGCGGCATGCCCGGCCGCGGCCCGGCCGGCGCGCCCGCCGACCACCAGGCCCTCCAGCAGGCTGTTGGAGGCCAGCCGGTTGGCGCCGTGCATGCCGGTGCGGGCCACCTCGCCCGTGGCGTAGAGGCCGGGCAGCTCGGTCTGGCCGCACACGTCGGTGACGACGCCGCCGCAGCTGTAATGGGCCCCCGGCACGACGGGGATGGGCTGTCTGACGGGGTCGACGCCGGCGGCGCGGCAGGCGGCGGTCACCGTGGGGAACCGGGCCGCGAAGCCGTCGATGCCGCGGGCGTCGAGGAACACGCACGGGTCCCCGGTCGCCTTCAGCCGGGCGTCGATGGCCCCCGCGACGACGTCGCGCGGCGCCAGGTCGCCCATCGGGTGAACGCCCGCGGTCACCGGATTGCCTTGGCGGTCAACCAGTTTCGCGCCCTCACCGCGGATGGCCTCGGTCACCAGCGGGCGACGCCCGCCGGCGCGGCCGGCGTAGAGCATGGTCGGATGGAACTGGATGAACTCCAGGTCGCTGACCGCGACGCCGGCCCACAGCGCCAGGGCGATTCCGTCGCCGGTGGAACCCTCGGGGTTGGTGGTGGCGCTGTAGAGGTGGCCCAGCCCGCCGGACGCCAGGATCACCGAGGGCGCGCTGATGACCCCGTATCCGTCCTGGTTGCCGACCACCACCCCGGTGACGCCGCCGTCGTCGTGCAGCACCCGTAGCGCCACGTGGCCGGTGCGGACGTCGAGGGTGGCCGCGGCGTGGTCGAGCGCGCGCTGCACCTCGGCGCCGGTCGCGTCGCCGCCGGCGTGCACGATGCGGCGCCTGGAGTGCCCGCCCTCGCGCGTCAGCGCCCACTGCCCGGGCAGCGATTCGTCGAACCGCGCCCCGGCACCGACCAGGTCGGACACCGCGCGGTAGCCGTCGGCGACGATCGAGCACACCGCGTCCGGGTCGCACAGACCTGCCCCGGCGGCCAGGGTGTCGGCGACGTGCGCCTCGACGGAGTCGTCGTTGCCGGGCAACACGACCGCGATGCCGCCCTGTGCGTAGTGGGTCGCGGTCACCCCGCGGGCCTGGTCGGCCTTGCTCAGGACGACGACGCGGCGACCGGCGCGGTGCGCGGCGAGCGCGGCGGCCAGTCCCCCGACGCCGGTTCCGATGACGACGACGTCGGCGGAGTCCGTCCAGCCGCGGGCGATCATTCGCCGCCGCCCGGCTGGCCGATCGCGATCATGCGCTGGACGCTGCGCCGGGCCGCCGCGGCGATCTGCGGGTCGACGTCGACTTCGTCGGCCCCCTCGACCAGGCAGCGCAGCAGCGCCGCCGGGGTGATCATCTTCATGTACTTGCAGGACGCCCGATCGTTGACGGCCCGGAAGTCGACCTGCGGTGCGGCCCGCCGCAGCTGGTAGAGCATGCCGACTTCGGTGGCGACCAGCACCTGGCGGGCCCGTGTGGCGGTCGCGGCGTCGAGCATGCCGCCCGTGGACAGGATCTTCACCCGGTCGGCCGGGAAGGCTCCCTCCCCGGCGAGGTACAAAGCCGAAGTGGCACAACCACATTCGGGGTGGACGTACAGCTCGGCGTCGGGGTGCGCGCGGGCCTGCTCGGTGAGCTCCTCGCCGTTGATGCCGGCGTGCACGTGGCACTCGCCCGCCCACACGTGCAGGTTGGTGCGACCGGTCATTCGGCGCACGTGGGCGCCGAGGAATTGGTCCGGGCAGAACAGCACCTCGCGGTCGGGGTCGATGGATGCGACCACGTCGACGGCGTTGGACGAGGTGCAGCAGATGTCGGTGAGCGCCTTGACCGCGGCGCTGGTGTTGACGTAGGAGACGACGACCGCGCCGGGGTGTTCGTCCTTCCAGGCGCGCAGGTCGTCGGGGGTGATGGAGTCGGCCAGCGAGCAGCCCGCCCGCTGATCGGGGATCAGGACGGTCTTCTCGGGGCTGAGGATCTTGGCGGTCTCGGCCATGAAGTGCACGCCGCAGAACACGATCGTGTCCTCGGGCGCCTCCGCGGCGATGCGCGACAGCGCCAGCGAGTCGCCGACGTGGTCGGCGACGTCCTGGATGGCGGGCAGCTGGTAATTGTGGGCGAGCAAGGTGGCGTTGCGCAGGTCGGCGAGCCGGCGAACCTGGGCCGCCCACCGCTCGTCGGCGGCGACGCCGCCGTAACCGGCGGGCGAATCGGTGATGTCGGCGACCATGTCCGCTGAAGCGTCTGTGTCCGTGTCCATGCGATGCACAACCGTCACCTCAGCTCCTTTCAGTCCAGGAGGTTTTCGACTTATAATCGAAAACATGGCCCATGGTAGCACCGCCCACGAAGTGCTTGCGGTCGTGTTCCAGGTTCGCCACACCACCGAGCCGGCCGCGGGTCAGGTTAAGAAGGCCTCGCGGACAGCGAAACCGCAGCTTAACGTGCTGTTATGGCAGCGTGCCCAAGATCCGCAAAAGGGCACGTGGTCGCTGCCCGGCGGCCGGCTGCGCAACGACGAGGACATGATCACCTCGGTGCGCCGGCAATTGGCCGAAAAGGTCGACCTGAAGGAGCTGGCACACCTCGAGCAACTGGCGGTGTTCTCCGATCCCAACCGGGTGCCGGGGCCACGGGTGATCGCGTCGACCTTCCTGGGACTGGTGCCCTCGCCCGCCACCCCCGAGCTGCCCGCCGACACCCGCTGGCACCCGGTCAGCTCGCTGCCGCCGATGGCCTTCGACCACGGGCCGATGGTCACCCACGCCCGCACCAGGCTGGTCGCCAAGCTGTCCTACACCAACATCGGATTCGCCTTGGCACCGAGGGAATTCGCTCTTTCAACCTTGCGCGACATCTACGGCGCCGCGCTCGGGTACCAGGTCGACGCGACAAACCTGCAGCGGGTGCTGGTCCGCCGCGGCGTCATCCGGCAGACCGGCACCATCGCGCAGTCCGGCCGCAGCGGCGGCCGGCCGGCCGCGCTCTACCACTTCACCGACTCGCGGCTGCGGGTCACCGACGAGTTCGCCGCGCTCCGGCCGCCGGGACCGCCCGGCCCACTCTGAGGACCCGCCGCGCCGGCACCGCGCAAGGAGCTCCGGGTGAAACGCCGGTAAATTGAGCGCTAACGTGGCCCGCGCCACGCCCGGCCGCTCACGGGAAGTGGCTCACAGCGCAGCGATCACGTTTTGGCCAGCCGTTCGTTCGTACGCGAGAATGCCGGATGGCCCAGAAGGGAGCCTCAATGGCCGAGTTCGGCAACCTGGCAGGCACGCACGGCGCGGAGTGGATCGCCCGTCCGCCACACGAGGAACTGCAGCGCAAGGTGCGTCCGCTGCTGCCCGCGGACGACCCGTTCTACCAGCCGCCGCTGGGTTTCCAGCACGCCGAGCCGGGGACGGTGCTGCGCTCGCGCGACGTCGAGCTGGCCTTTTTGGGTCTGGTGCCCCAGCCGATCAGGGCCGTGCAGCTGCTCTACCGCAGCATGGACATGAACGGCGAACCCGAGGCGACGGTGACCACGGTGATCGTGCCGCGGGAGACGAGCCCGGAGCGCCCGTGCCCGCTGCTGTCCTACCAGTGCGCGATCGACGCCGTGTCGTCGCGGTGCTTTCCGTCCTACGCGCTGCGCCGCCGCGCCAAGGCCCTCGGTTCGGTCGGCCAGTTCGAGTTGTTGCTGATCTCCGCCGCCGTGGCGGAGGGCTGGGCGGTCTCGGTGCCCGACCACGAGGGCCTGCGGGGGCTGTGGGGCGCGCCCTACGAGCCGGGTTACCGCGTCCTGGACGGCATCCGCGCCGCGCTCGGCTCGGAGCGGCTGGGGTTGTCGGCGCAAGCCCCGATCGGGCTGTGGGGCTACTCCGGTGGCGGGCTGGCCAGCGCCTGGGCCGCCGAGATGAGCGGACAGTATGCGCCCGAACTCGACATCGTGGGGGCGGTGCTGGGCTCTCCCGTCGGCGACCTCGGTCACACCTTCCGCAGGCTCAACGGCAGCCTGCTGTCCGGCCTGCCCGCGCTGGTGGTGGCCGCGCTGGCCCACATCTACCCCGACCTCGACCGCGTCATCAAGGAGCACGCCAACGAAGAGGGGCGGGCGCTGCTCGAGTCGCTCGAGAGGATGACCACCGTCGAGGCGGTCCTGCGGATGGCCCGCAAGGACATGGGCGACTACCTCGACGAACCCCTCGAGAACATCCTGTCGACGCCCGAAGTGACGTACGTGTTCGACAACATCAAACTCGGCGCCGCGGTGCCGACGCCCCCGGTGCTGATCGTGCAGGCCGTGCACGACTACCTCATCGACGTCCACGACATCGACGAGCTCGCCGACGCCTACTCGGCCGGCGGCGCCCGGGTCACCTATCACCGCGACGCGTTCAACGAGCACATGCTGCTGCATCCGCTGTCGGCCCCGATGACGCTGCGCTGGCTGACCGACCGGTTCAACCGCCGGCCGCTGACCGAGCACCACATCAGGACGACGTGGCCGACGATGTTCCACCCGATGACCTACGTGGGGATGGCGCGGCTGGCGAAGATCGCGGCCAAGGTCGTCCTCGGCAGGAAGATCCACCGCCGCCCGCTGTAGCCGGGACCGCTACGACACCGGGGCGTGTGGCTCCAGCGTGTTCGACGCTCGGCCGGAGAGCGGGTGGGCGCCCAGGTCGTCGCGGGCGTCGGCGGCCGCGAGGACCGCGTACACCAGCGCGCCGATGGCCGCCGGCCACAGCAGCGTGATCGCGACCTGCGCGGGCGCGTCCGAGAAGAACACCGGCGGTGCCTGGTAGACGTACGCCACCGACGGGTGGCCGGCGGGTAGGGGCACCGCGTCGAAGTTCAGCGCGCCGTAGCGCAGCCGCACCAGCGCCGCGCCGGTCGCCGACGCGGCGGTGGCCGCGGCGGCCAGGCCGATCGTCAGCCCGACGGCCATCCCGGGGCCGCGGTGCCCGCGCCACTGCCAGGCCAGCACCGCCGCGACCACCGCCAGCACCGTCAGCAGGCCCAGCATCAGGCACGGCGCGTCGAAGAAGTGCTGGGACTCGTCGCCGAGGTAGTCATGGACCCGTTCCCCGGCCTTCGTCATCGCCACCACCGCGTGGATCGGCGGCGCGATCCAGGCCCACAGCCCGCCGAGCACCACACCGGTCGCCGCCGAACCGCACACGGCGACGACGATCGCGCGCGTTCGCGACGAGCGCGAGACGGGGTCGGGGGGTCCGGAAAGCTGCGGCCCGGCCGGCGCGGTCATCGTTGCGCCTCCAGGTCGGCCGAATCCACCTGCCCGTGCCGCGAGCACCGCGCGCGCCAGCCGTCGGGACGGACCTGCACCACCATCCGGCGTCCGCATTCCGCGCAGAATCGGGGCGGCTCGAGCCCGAGCCGCGCGGCGGCCGGCACCGCCCCGCCCGCCGACGTGCCCAGCGATTCCCCGGTGTAGACGTTGTAGACGCCGGCGGAGACCGGAGCGCCCAGATCGCGAACCACGACTTCCCCCGCCCGGCGACTACAGGCTCGCGTTGAGCGCCTTGATGGGCATCTGCAGGTCGTCGAGCAGCTGCAGATCGGCTTCGGCGGGCCGCCCGAGCGTCGTGAGGTAGTTCCCGACGATCACCGCGTTGATGCCGCCCAGGATGCCCTGCTTGGCGCCCAGGTCGCCCAGGGTGATCTCCCGGCCGCCGGCGAACCGCAGGATCGTGCGCGGCAACGCCAGGCGGAAGGCGGCCACCGACTTCAGCGCCTCGGTCGCCGGCAGCACCTCGAGGTCGCCGAACGGCGTGCCGGGGCGGGGGTTGAGGAAGTTCAGCGGCACCTCGTCAGGATCGAGCTGCGCGAGCTCGGCGGCGAATTCGGCGCGCTGCTCGGGCGTCTCGCCCATGCCGAGGATGCCGCCGCAGCACACCTCCATGCCGGCGTCGCGGACCATCGACAGCGTCTGCCAGCGCTCCTCCCACGTGTGGGTGGTGACCACGTTGGCGAAGAACGACCGGGCGGTCTCCAGGTTGTGGTTGTAGCGGTGCACGCCCATCGCCGCGAGCTGCTGCACCTGCTCGGCGGTCAGCATCCCCAGCGAGCAGGCGATGTTGATCTCGACCTCGTCGCGGATCGCCTCGATGCCGGCCGCGACCTGCGCCATCAACCGCTCGTCGGGTCCGCGCACGGCGGCCACGATGCAGAACTCCGTGGCGCCGGACTTGGCGGTCTGCTTGGCCGCCTCGACCAGGCTGGGGATGTCCAGGCGGGCGCTGCGCACCGGCGACGCGAACAGGCCCGACTGCGAGCAGAAGTGGCAGTCCTCGGGGCAGCCGCCGGTCTTGAGGCTGATGATTCCCTCGACCTCGACGTCGGGCCCGCACCAGCGCATCCGCACCTCGTGGGCCAGCGCCAGCAGGTCCTCGAGCCGGTCGTCGGGCAGGCGCAGCACGTCGAGCACCTGCTCGCGGCTCAGCCCGTCACCCTGCGCCAGCACCTGCCGCCGCGCCACCGCGAGGATGTCGCCCGAGTCGTCGGCGTCGGTCGTCGGTCGCGTTGCCGCTTGAGTCACCAGCACTCCCCTGCATGTCGGTGGCCGAGCGTCGAACCGGCGGCCGGAATTAATCGGTGTTCCACGTAGGGTAGCCGTGCGCGAATGCGCGAAGGCCACGAGGGCGAGGCCCCGGTGCCGGCGATCGCCGGCGGCTAAAGCAGGTAGTCGACCTTGGCGTCGCCGTCCCAGCGGCGCAGGCCGGCGAAGCCGCCCTGTAGCTGCGGTGGGCGCCCTGCGACGCGCAACGCCGCGCTCAGTGCCGGCCCCTCGACGCGCCGGGCCAGCGTGACGTGCGGCGTCCACTGACCGGGCAGGCTGTGCGGGGCCGGCGCGGGCAGCAGGTGCTCGACGCAGCGGTGGTACACCTGCGCATGCAGGTCCAGCATCGCGACCGTGGGCACGATGAGCCGGGCCAGGATGGCGTTGCTGCGCCCGAGCAGCAGCGACGCGCCGACCGTGCAGCGCAGCGGCAACAGGCCGGTCAGCGGCCGCAGCGCGGCGTCGACGTCCGCGGCGATGCGCTCGGCCACCACCAGCGTCACGTGCGGGCGGCCCGGCGGCGGCCGGCCGGCGATGTCGGCGCCGGCAAGGTCGTCCCAGATCTGGCGCAGCGCCGCCTCGGTGCCGGCGTCGAAGAGCAATTCGATCGAGTGCACCATCAGCCGACCAGCGAGGTCACCCAGTCGCGGTCGAATGCCGCGGCGCTCATGTCCGCGAACTCGCCGCCGTCCATCGACGCCGCCCCGGCGGGCAGCGCCGCGCGCACCGCGGCCATCCGCGCGAGCGCCTCGCGGTTCGAGGTCTCGACCGTCCCGACCCGCCGGGGCCAACTGCCGATCACCACTCCCGCACACGAAACATCATGCGAGACAAGAGCTTCCAGGGTCAGCGCGGTGTGGTTGAGGGTGCCCAGGCCGGCGGCGGCCACCACCAGCACCGCGGCGCCCAGGTCGACGGCGAGATCGCGCAGCGTGACTCCCCCGCCGGCGAGTTCGACCAGCAACCCGCCCGCGCCCTCGACCAGCGTGAGCCGCCCCGGGCGGTCCAGGCCGGAGATCAGGCGCAGCAGCTGGTCGCGGGTGGGCAGCGCCATCCCGGCCCGCTCGGCCGCGGCGGCCGGCGCCAGCGGCTGGGGGTAGCGGGCCAGGCCCGCCAGCTCGCCGACCCCGGAAAGCCGGGCCACCTCGGCGAGGTCGTCGTCGCCGGCCCCGGTGCCGGTCTGCACCGGTTTGCACACCGCCACGTCGACACCGGCGAGGCGGGCGTGACAGGCCAGCGCCGCGGTGACGACCGTCTTGCCGACGCCGGTGCCGGTGCCGGTGACGACGAGGACCGTCAACGGCGTGGGAAGGACAGCACGTCCGTGAGCACCTGGCGAGCGAGGTCGAGTTCGGCGTCGCTCAGCGAGGCTCTGGCGGTCAGCCGGAGCCGCGAGGTCCCCACCGGCACCGTCGGGGGCCGGAAACATCCGACCCTGACCCCGGCGTCCAGGCAGGCGGCCGCCGCGGCCACGGCAACCTCCGGCTCGCCCAGGATCACCGACACCACCGCCGACTGCGGCACCGCGGTCACCCCGCAGATCCGGGCCAGGTCGCGGGCGTGCCGCAGCACCGCGTCCGGTCGCCACGGCTCGGCGCGCAGCACGGCCAGCGCCGCCAGCGCGGCGCCCACCGCGGCCGGCGCGAGGCCGGTGTCGAAGATGAACGTCCGGGCCGCGTCGATCAGGTGCGCGCGCACCGCCGCCGGGCCCAGCACCGCGCCGCCCTGGCTGCCGAGAGCCTTGGACAGCGTCGTGGTCATCACCACGTCGGGGGCGCCCGCCAGCCCGAGTTCGTGCAGCAGACCGCGGCCGCCGCCGCGCACCCCCAGGCCGTGCGCCTCGTCGACGACCAGCAGCGCGCCGTGGCGGCGGCACGCCTGGTGCAGTTCCCGGACGGGGGCCAGCGCGCCGTCGGCGCTGAACACCGACTCGGTGATGACGACGGCGCGCTCCTCGTCGCGCGAGCGCAGCGCCGCCTCCACCGCGTCGACGTCGCGGTGCGGCGTGACCGCCACCCGCGCGCGCGACAGCCGGCACGCGTCGACCAGGGAGGCGTGCGACAGGGCGTCGGACACCAACAGCGAACCTCTCCCCGACAGCCCGACGACGGCGCCGAGGTTGGCGGCGTATCCGGAGGAGAACAGCAGGGCCGACGGCGCGCCGACGAAGTCGGCGAGGTCGGACTCGAACTGCTGATGCAGCTCGGTGTCGCCGGTCACCAGGCGCGAACCGGTGGACCCGGCGCCCCAGATCCGCAGCGCGGCGACCCCGCCCTCGATCACGTCGGGGTGCTGAGACAGGCCGAGGTAGTCGTTGGACGCCAGGTCCAGCTCGGTGGCGACCGCGGGACGCGGGCGCAGCGTGCGGCGCAGCCCGGCCTCGCGGCGCTGGGTTTCCCGCTGGCTCAGCCAGGCCAGCGGCGACGCGTCGATCGGTGCCTTCATCGGAGTTCAGGGTACGAGGCGCGCGACCTCGGCCGTCGCACAGGTGTGCGCTACGCGACGCTATACGACGTTGTCGGTGCCGTTGGCGCCCGCGCCCAGGTTGGTGGTGCCACTCCCGGGGGCCCCGCCCGTGCCGGGTGTAGCCGAGGCGCCCGATATGGCGTAGACGTTTCCGCCGGCGCCCCCGGCTCCTCCGACGGCGAGCAAGCCCGTACCCGCGCCCCCGGTGCCGCCGGCGCCGCCGACCGCTGCTCCCCCGGCGTAATCGAAGGCTGTGCCCCCGGCGCCACCGGTGCCGCCGGTCGCGACACCGGTGCCCGCCGCCCCGCCGTGGCCGCCGGTGGCCGTGCCAAACGTGCCGAACGGGTAGTTGCCCATGACCGCGGTGCCACCCGCGCCGCCATTCCCGCCGATCCCGGTCAGGCCGGTGCCGTTACCGCCCGTGCCGCCGTTGCCGGCGGTGACCGAGAACCCGTATCCGTCGGCGAAGGCGCTGCCCCCGTTGCCGCCGGCGCCGCCGGCGAGCAGGCCGTTGCCGCCGTGCCCGCCGTTGCCGCCCGTGATGTCGCCGCTGCCGCCGTTACCGCCCGCGCCCCCGATACCGAGCGAGCTGGCCCCGCCGTCGCCGCCGGTGCCCGGTGTACCGAAGATGCCGATGCTGCCGCCGTTCCCGCCGGCCCCGCCGGCCAGCGCCAGGGTGGACGCGCCGCCCATCCCGCCGGCGCCGCCGTTGCCGAGGAAGAAGCCGCCGTTCCCGCCGTTCCCGCCGGCCCCACCGATGATGCCGACGGCGGCGGCCCCACCGGCACCGCCCGCCCCGCCGTTGCCGATGAACAGCGCGTCGCCACCGTTGCCTCCGGCGACACCGGGCAGGATGGCGGCGGATCCGGCGCCGCCGTTACCGAAGAAGCCGGCGTTGCCGCCGCTGCCGCCGTCGACGCCATTGCCGCCGTTGCCCCACAGCCAGCCGCCGTTGTATCCGTTGGGGTGCGCCGCCGTGCCGTTGGCGCCGTTGCCGATGATCCCGCCGGTCAGCTCGATGAAATTACCCTGCTGGAGGACGCCGCCGATCTCGTTGATCTGGATCCCGACGTCGGTCAGGTTGTTTCCGATGAGCGGGTCCGCGGCGTTCTGCAGCGAGGCGATCGCGGCCTGCGCGCCCTGCAAAGGGGATACGTTGACCGCCTCCGCGCTCGAATACGCACTACCAGCCCCCGACAACAATTGCACGAAGTCGCTGTGGAACGCCGCGGCCTGCGAGCTGACCGACTGGAACTGCGCACCGAAATCGGAGAACAGCGCAGCTATCGCCGCGGATACTTCGTCCTCCGCTGCGGCGGTCACCGACGTGATACTCGCCGACGCCTGCGCTCGCGCCGCGTCGATCGACGAGCCAACGCCGGACAGGTTGGCCGCCGCCTCGGCCAGGGCGGCCGGCGTTGCTATCAATGCCATCGTTGACCTCCAACGTGGAGCCCACGGCTCTCACGCCGCCTCACCGTCATCACCGCAGAGTCCATCACTATCCGGGAAGGCCGTCGGCCCCGTTTGCCGCGAAGCCGCCCATCAGGTTGATCGCCAGCCCGCCGGTGCCGCCGAGGCTTACGCCGATGCCGAGCCCGCCGTTTCCGCCCGCTCCGCCGTAGACCGTGCCGCCGCTCAGGAAGGGCGCGAAGATGCCCACGAAGATGTCGTTGACGGCGTTACTGCTTTCCTGGGCCTCGACATAGAACGGGTGTAGGAAGTTGTAGCCACCGAGGAACGCGTTGCCGCCGTTGCCGCCGTTGCCGCCGGGGCCGACGCTGCCGGTGCCACCGTTGCCGCCGGCGCCGCCGGTCAGGCTGAACAGGCCGCCCAGGTCGTTGTTGAACACCGAGCCACCCAGGCCGCCGTTGCCTCCAATCGCTCCATTGCCACCGGTACCACCGGCGGCGGCGATGAAGATGCCGGACCCTCCGGTTCCGCCGGTCCCACCGGTGCCGACCGTGCTGTTGCCGCCATTACCGGCGGCGCCGCCTGCGGCTTCGAAGTCGGTCGGGCCGCCCAGATGGATGTAGCCGGCGGTGCCACCGGCCCCGCCGTTGCCGCCGTTACCGGCGGTGCTTGAGGCCGCACCGCCATTCGCGCCGGCTGCGGGGTCACCAATCAGGAAACCGCCGGCCCCACCGTTGCCGCCGTTACCGCCGTTGCCGCCGTTGATCCCCGCGATGCCGGTCCCGCCCATCCCGGCCAGCCCGCCGTTGCCGAACAGGGAGGCGTTGCCGCCGTTGCCGCCGGCCGCGCCGGCACCGCCGGTGCCGCCCGCGCCGCCGTTGCCGAGGAAGCCCGCGTTACCGCCGTTGCCGCCGGGCTTGCCGGCGACGGTCGAGTTCCAGCCGTTGCCGCCGTTGCCCACCAGGAGCCCACCGTTGCCACCGTTCGGGCTGGCCGCCGTCCCGTTGGCGCCGTTGCCGATCAGCGGCTGCCCGAACACGATCTGGGCGGGGGTATTGACCGCGTTCAGCGCCTGCTGCTGCACGGCCGCGGTGGACGCGCTGACCTGGTTCATCGCCGTCTGCGCCGCGCTCTGCAGCGACGGGACGTTGGTGGCCTCCGCGGACGTGTAGGCGCTGCCCGCCCCGCTCAGGGCCTGCACGAACTGGGCGTGGAAGCTGGCCGCCTGAGCGCTCACAGCCTGAAACTGTTGCCCGTAGTCGGAGAACATCGCGGACACCAGGGCCGACACCTCGTCGCGGGCGGCGGCCACCACCTGAGTGGTCTGAGCTGCCGCCGCCGAGTTTGCTGCGCTGATCGTCGAGCCGATCCGGGCGGCGTCGGCTGCGGCCGCAGCCACCACGTCCGGCGCTGCGATCAGATACGACATCGCTGACCTCCGAAGACGATCTCGGGGTCGTGCGCCTCCACACCACGGTCACGATCCACCAGCCAAAAAATGAACTTATCTGGTTGCTCAGCGGCTTTCAACGGTTCAGCGAATTTCGTTGCTGGTGACCTGTGCCCTGCGTCGACGGCCGAACCCAGCGAACGACGTGTAGCCCGCATTCCCGATCCGGTCCGCGCGGGCGCGGTGCGAGACGGACGCGCCATTTCTGCGGGAAGACGGCGACGGACGCGGTGCCTTGCAGGCCCCCCGACTGGTGACTTGAAGCGGCTAAGCCGACCGTCCACAGCAAACATAACGCTAGTTATTCACGCCCCGAGTTAGTCCTACCCAAATAACGGATGTGAGTAGTGTATACAACTTTACGTATCTGTTCGGCGTATGCATAATAGTTTTGCCCATGCCACGTTGGCCCGTTGACGTGCGCGTAAGCCCCCGACAGGGGCGAGGCGTCGATTGACGCCGAAAAGGCATCCGACTCCATCGCTTGGAGCCAACGGCGTCGGTCAGGCAGCGGGCAAGGCCACGTTTCGTCGTCGCCATGAGGAGACGGGATGGTTTCACTCGGGGCACCCGATGATCGTTCCGTCCGCTCGGCTGAGGTCAGACAATCATCCGGCGGGGTCCCTCGGTGACGATTCCGGTTGCTGTCATCGGCGTCGCGTGCCGGCTTCCGGGCGGCATCGACTCCCCGGAACGCCTGTGGGAAAGTTTGCTAAGCGGCGACCATCTGGTCGCCGAAATTCCGCGGGCGCGGTGGGATGCCGACGAATACTACGACCCGGAGCCCGGCGTGCCGGGCCGGTCGGTATCGAGGTGGGGCGCGTTTCTCGATGACGTCGCCGGCTTCGACCCGGAGTTCTTCGGTATCGACGAGCGCGAGGCGATCGCCCTCGACCCGCAGCATCGACTGTTGCTGGAGGCCTCGCGCGAAGCCGTGGAGCACGCGGGCGTCATCCCGGCGGCGATGGTTAACTCGCGAACCGGTGTGTTCGTGGGGCTGACGCATTCCGACTATCAGCTGATGACCGCCGAGCCCGGCGCGACGGACGGGCCGCACGGCCGCACCGGCAACACCTTCAGCCAGGCCTCCGGACGGGTCGCCCACACCATGGGGCTGCGCGGTCCCGCGCTGACGGTGGACGCCGCATGCTCCTCCAGCCTGCTCGCGGTGCACCTGGCCTGCCGCAGCCTGGGCGACGGCGAGAGCGACCTCGCGCTCGCCGGCGGCGCCTTCGTGATGCTGGAGCCGGGCAGGTTCCTCGCGGAGACGGCGCGGGGCCGGCTGTCCCCCACTGGGCGCTGCCACGCATTCGACGTCGCGGCGGACGGCTACGTGTTGGGCGAGGCGTGCGCGATGGTCTTGCTCAAGCGCCTGCCCGACGCGCTGCGGGACGGCGATCGGATCCTGGCCGTGGTGCGGGGCACGGCCGCGAACCAGGACGGGCACTGCGCGGATTCCTCGACACCGTCGAGGACGGCGCAGACCGAGGTGTACCGGGCCGCACTGGCGAACGCGGGCGTGGACGCCCGCAGCGTCGGCATGGTGGAGGCACACGGTCCGGGCACCCGCGACGGTGATCCCGTCGAGTACGCGTGCCTGGCCGAGGTGTACGGCGTCGAGAGCCCGTGCGCGGTCGGGTCGGCCAAGACGAACTTCGGCCACACCCAGGCGGCGTCGGGAGTGCTCGGGCTGATCAAGGCGGTCCTGTCCCTGGCACACGGGGCGATACCGGAAAACCTGCACTTCACCCGGCTGCCGGACGACCTCGCCCGCGTGGACACCAAGCTCTTCGTGCCGCAGGCGCTCACACCCTGGCCGCACGCCGGACAGCACCCGCGCCGCGCGGCGGTGTCCTCGTACGGCACGTCGGGAACCAATGTCCACGCCATCCTGGAACAGGCCCCCCGGACGAGCGCACACGCCACGCACCCGGGCGCGGCGCCCGAAGCGCCCCTGCTGTTCGCCCTGTCGTCCACGTCGGCCCGCGAGCTGCGCCGAACCGCCGGCCGGCTCGCCGACTGGGTCGAGGCGCACGACGCCGTGGCGCTGCCGGACCTCGCCTACACCTTGACCCGCCGCCGGGCACACCGCCCGGTGCGCACCACCGTCGTCGCGAGCGGCCACCGCGAGCTCGCGCACGCCATGCGCGGCATCGCCGACGGCGAGGCCCCCTACCCGGCCGCGGTGACCCAGGACGATCGGGGCCCGGTGTGGGTGTTCTCCGGGCAGGGCTCGCAGTGGGCCGGGATGGGCGCCGGTCTGCTCGCGAACGAGCCGGTGTTCGCCGCGACCGTCGCTCAGGTCGAACCACTGGTCGCGCGCGAGTCCGGGTTCTCGGTGACCGAGGCGATGGCGTCACCGCAGACCGTGACCGGGATCGACCGCGTCCAGCCGACGCTGTTCGCCATGCAGATCGCGCTGGCCGAGACGATGAAGTATTACGGGGTGCGCCCGGGCGCGGTGATCGGGCATTCCCTCGGGGAGGCCGCGGCGGCCGTCGTCGCCGGCGCGCTGTCGCTGGACGACGGGGTGCGCGTCATCTGCCGCCGCTCGCGGCTGATGTCCACGATCGCCGGCGCGGGCGCCATGGCCGCGGTGGAACTGCCCGCCAAGCAGGTGCTTTCGGAGCTGACGCTGCGCGGCGTCAAGGATGTCGTCGTCGCGGAGGTGGCCTCGCCACAGTCCACGGTGATCGGCGGCGCCGCCCTCGCGGTTCGCGAGCGGGTGGCGGCCTGGGAGGAGCGCGACGTGCCGGCCCGGGAGGTCGCCGTCGACGTCGCCTCGCACTCACCGCAGGTCGATCCGATCCTCGACGAGCTGACCGACGCGCTGGCTGAGCTGAACCCGACGACCCCTGAGGTGCCCTTCTATTCGGCGACCTCGTTCGACCCGCGCGAAGAGCCCGTGTGCGACAACCGGTACTGGGTCGACAACCTGCGCCGCACCGTGCGCTTCGCCGCCGCGGTGCGCGCCGCGTTGGAGGACGGGCACCGGGTCTTCGCCGAGCTGGCGCCGCACCCCCTGCTCGTGCGCGCTGTCGAGCAGACCGCGCGCAGCGTGGACGTGCCGGCCGCGGCGCTGGCCTGCCTGCGCCGCGGGCAGGACGCGCCGCACGGACTGCTCGGCTTCGTGGGCGAGCTGCACGCCGCTGGCGCCCCCGTGGACTTCGCCGTCCTGTACCCGGGCGGCCGGCTGGTGGACGCGCCGCTGCCGACCTGGACGCGCCGCCGGCTGTGGCTGAGCCCCTCGGGACGGCGGCCTTCGGCGCGGGCCGGGTCCACCGGCCGCGCTCATCCACTGTTGGGGCCGCACGTGCGCCTGCGCGAGCAGCCGGAGCGCCACGTCTGGCAGGCCGAGGTGGGCACCGCCGCCCAGCCCTGGCTCGCCGACCACCGCGTCGGCGGGGCGGCCGTGTTGCCGGCGGCGGCGTACTGCGAGATGGCGCTGGCGGCCGCCCGGCTGCTGCTGGGCGAGACGTCCGAGGTGCGCGACATCCGTTTCAAGCGGGCACTGCCGCTGGGCGAGGACACCACGGCCGGTCTCTCGGCGACGTCGTCGTCTCCGGGCGTGCTGGACTTCCTCGTCGAATCGGACCCGCAGGGCGGGCAGCGCCGCCGGGCCACCGCGGTACTGAGCGCCGCGGCCGATGAGCGGCCACCCGCTTACGACATGCCCGCGCTGCTGGCCGCGCATCCGCGCCGGACGGACGGCGCCGAGGTGCGCAACCGCCTGAAACAGCTTGGCGTTCAGTATGGTTCGGCGTTCACCGGTCTGGCCGCCGCGCGCACCGGCGACGATGCCACCGGGACCGTGCTGGCCGAGGTCGCCCTGCCCGGCCCGATCCGCGCGCAGGAGGGGGATTACGGCGTGCACCCGGCGCTGCTGGATGCCTGCTTGCAGTCCGTCGAGGCCAGTTCGCTGGTCAGGGGGCTCGGCGAGGGAATTGTGGCGTTGCCGACCTCCGTACGGCGGCTGCGCCTCTACGGTTGCGCCCGCGGCGCCCACTACTGCTACACCCGGCTGACCGAGGTCGACGACCGCGGGATCGAAGCGGATCTCGACGTGCTCGATCGGCACGGCGCGGTGCTGCTGAGCGTGCGGGGGTTGCGGTGCAGCGCCGGGACATCCGCTGACGCCCACAAGAACCGGGTGCTCAACGAGCGGCTGCTGACCGTCGAATGGCAGCAGCGGCCGCTGCCCGAAATCCCCCACTGCGCCGCGGGCGCCTGGCTGCTGATCAGCGTCGCCGCCACCGCCGACCCGGCGGCGGCGCTGGCCGCCGCCCTCAGCGGCCATGGCGCACAATGCCAGATCCTGCACTGTCCGCCGGGCGCCGACCACTCCGCGCACACCCAAGAGCTCGGAAACCGTTTGCGCGCGGCGAGATTCGCCGGTGTGGTGATCGTCCACGGCGCCGCGCACGACGAGGCCCCGGGGGATGCGGCGCCGGGCCCCGGATCCGCTCAGCATCTCGTCCTGCTCACCCGCGAGTTGCTCCACGTCCCCGGGGAGCCGCCGCGCCTGTACGTGGTGACCCGCGGCGCCCAGACCGTCCTGGCCGGCGACCGTCCCGATCTCGGCCAGGCCGGGCTGCGCGGCCTCATCCGGGTGATCGGCGCCGAGCATCCGCACCTGCGCGCAACCCACGTCGACGTGGACGCAACGAGCGACACCGGCCAGCTGGCCCGCCACCTGCTCAGCGGCTCGGACGAAGACGAATGCGCCTGGCGCGCCGGATCGTGGTACACGGCGCGGCTGCGCGCCGCCCCCCTGCGCCCCGGGGAACGGCGGACCGCCGTCGCCGAGCACCAGGTCGACGGGTTGCGCCTGCGCATCCGCGAACCCGGCGACCTGCAGACTCTGGAACTGGTTGCGTGCGAACGCCTTCCACCGGGACCGGGACGGATCGAGGTCGCGGTCGCCGCGTCCGGCGTCAACTTCGCCGACGTGCTCGTCGCGAAGGGTTCGTCCCCCGGCGCCGACGGCCACCCGCCGCAGCTGGGCACGGACTTCGCCGGGGTGGTCACCGCCGTCGGCCCGGGCGTCACCGGCCACCGCGTCGGCGACCGCGTCGGCGGCTTCTCCGAAGACGGGTGCTGGGGCACGTTCGTCACGTGCGACGCCCGCCTTGCCGTCACGCTCCCGGCCACCCTGAGCGAGCCGCAGGCCGCCGCGATCACCACCGCGACCGCCACGGCGTGGCACGGCCTGCACGACCGGGCCGGCATCTCGCCCGGAGACCGGGTGCTGATCCACTCCGCGACCGGGGGCGTCGGCCAGGCGGCCATCGCCATCGCCCGCGCCGCGGGGGCCGAGATCTTCGCCACCGCGGGCAGCGAAGAACGACGTGAGCTGTTGCGCGCCACGGGTATCGAGCACGTCTACGACTCGCGCGGCACCGAATTCGCCGAGCAGATCCGCCGCGACACCGACGGCTACGGCGTCGACATCGTGCTGAACTCCCTCACCGGCGCGGCTCGGCGCGCCGGATCCGAACTGCTCGCCGACGAAGGACACTTCATCGACATCGCGATACGCGGTGCCGGTGACGACACACGCCCGGCGCTCTTCCCGGCTCACCGAAACCTCACCTTCCACCACGTCGACCTGTCGCTGATGTCGGCGAGCCACCCGCACCGGGTCGGCAAGCTGCTGCGCACGGTGTACCGGCTCGCGGCAGACGGCGGGCTGCCTTCCCCCCGCCACACGGTCTACCCGCTGACCGGCGCCGCCGACGCGATCCGGGCGATGAGCGCGCCGGGGCGCTCCGGAAAAATCGTGCTCGGCGTGCCCCGGGCCGGGCGCAGCCGCGTCACGGTGCCACCGGAGCGCGCGCAGGTATTCCGGCCCGACGGCGCCTATCTGGTCACCGGCGACCTCGACGAGCGCGGGTTGTTCCTCGCCGAGAAACTGGCCGAGGCCGGCTGCGGGCGCATCGTGCTGATGTCCCGCGCGCAACCCACCCGCAAGGCGAGGGAGACGATCAAGCTGATCTGCGCTATCGGTGCCGACGTCGTGGTGCAGTGCGGCGACATCGCCGAGGCCGCGGCGGCCCACCAATTGGTAGCCGCCGCCACCGCGACCGGGCTCCCGGTGCGCGGCGTGTTGCACGCGGCGGGGGTGACCGAGGACGCAACCGTGGCCAACGTGTCCGCGGATATCATCGAGAGCGCATGGGCGACAAAGGTTTACGGCGCCTGGAATCTCCACTGCGCCCTGCGCGCCGGTGAGGCGGCCGCGCCGCTGGACTGGTTCTGCTCGTTCTCCTCGGCCGCCGCGCTGGCAGGCTCGCCCGGCCGGGCCGCCGAGGCCGCGGCGAACAGCTGGCTGGACGCCTTCACGCGGTGGCGCCGCGGCCAGGGCCTCGCGGCCACCGCGATCGCCTGGGGCCCCTGGGAGCAGGTCGGGCGCGGCGCCTCCCCCGCACGGGACGCGGACGTTGCCATCGCCCCGGACGAGGGCGCTTACGCGCTCGAGACGCTGCTGCGCCACGACCGCGGCCACACCGGCTACGCGCCGTTCCCGAACGCGGCGGCGTTGCACGCCTTGGCCCGGCGCAGCCGATTCGCCGAGGCCTTCCGCTCCACCGCGCAAATCCGCACCGGCACAACCAAACTCCGTGCCGAGCTCAGCGAGTTGCCGCCGGAGGAATGGCCCACGCTGCTGCGGCGGCTGGTCACCGACCAGATCAGCCTCATCCTGCGTTGCAGCATCGATCCCGACCGTCCGCTGTGCGAATACGGCGTCGACTCGCTGGGCGCCCTCGAGCTGCGAACACGCATCGAGAACGAAACGGGAATATGCGTCACCTACAACGACATCGCCGTCACCACCATTCGCGGCCTCGCGCAACTGCTGTGCGAAAAGCTCACGCCCGCTTAGTGGGCCGGCCCGCGGCCCGGCGGCCCGGCCCGAAGGAGAGACCGTGATTCCCAAGATGTTGCTGTCCGGGGTCGTCGAGCTCGTCGTGTTCGGCTTGATGGTGTTCCTGCCCGCCGGCACGCCGGCGTACTGGCAGGGCTGGGTCTTTCTGGCGGTGGTCTTCGCCCTCGCGACGTTCGTCCCCGGCATCTACCTGCTGCGCAATCCCGTTGTGCTGCAACGGCGGATGAGTGGCGGCCCGTCCGCGGAAGGCCGGACGGCGCAGAAGGTGGTGATCGCGGGCCTGTACGCGTCGCTGGCGGGCATGGTCGTGCTCAGCGGCTTCGACCACCGCTTCGGCTGGTCCTCGGTGCCGACGGCGGTCTGCCTGGTGGGCGACGTCCTGGTGGCCCTGGGACTTGGCGTGGTGACCCTGGTGGTCGTCCAGAACAACCACGCGGCCGCGACCGTGCGGGTGGAGGCAGGCCAGCAGGTCGTCTCCACCGGCCTCTACGGCCTGGTGCGGCACCCGATGTACACCGGGAACGTGATCATGATGGTCGGCATCCCGCTGGCCCTCGGGTCCTACTGGGGTCTCGTCTTCGTCGGACCGGGCCTGGTCGTGCTCGCCTCGCGCATCCGCGACGAGGAGAAGCTGCTTGCCGAGGAGCTGACCGGATACCGCGAGTACACGCAGAAGGTCCGCTACCGCCTGGTCCCCTGCATGTGGTGACGGCGTCCCTACAGGTCGGCGGCCGGGCTCACGGCGGGCAGTTCCGCCACGGCGCCGGCGGGGCTGTCCAGCCGCCGGCTCAGGCCCGCCACGGTCGGGGCCTCCACTAGGGCCTGCACTCCCAGTCGGGCGTCGATCGCCGCGTTGATCGCGGCGACCACCCGCAGCGCGGACAGCGAATCCCCGCCCAGGTCGAAGAACGACTCGTCGATCCCGACGCGGTCCACCCCCAGCACCTGCGCGTAGATGCTGGCCAGGATTTGTTCGACCCAGGTCGACGGGTCGCGCCGCGCCTCGCCCGCCGGGGGCTCGGGTGCCGGCAGCGCCGCCGGGTGGGCGCACCCGGCGAAGCGCGCGTGCCGGCCGCCCTCCACAAGGTCCATCGACGCCAGCGGCCGCGTCGGCTCGGCCGTCATGGCGACCAGCAGCCGCTCGAAGCGCTCGACCAGCGCCGCGATGGTGGCGGCGTCGAAGACGTCCGCACGGTACTGGACGCGGAGATCGAGTTCGCGGCCCGGCACGGCCTGGATGGTGAGCGGGTAGTGATAGTGGTCCCGGTTGGTCAGCCCGGTCACGGCCAGCCCGTCGACGCCCGACAGCGCGGCGGTGTCGATCGGGTAGTTCTCGTAGACGAAGACGGTGTCGAACAGTGTCTTGTGGCCGGTGACCCGGTGGATTTCGCCGAGCCCCAGGTGCTGGTGTTCGAGGGTGTGATTGTGGGCGCTCTGCAGTTGGGCGAGCAGGTCTTCGGTGGTGGTCGCCTCGCCGACGGTCGCCCGCACCGGGACCGTGTTGATCAGCAGGCCCACCATCGAGTCCGCGCCCGCCACCTCGGCGGGCCGCCCCGAGATCACGGCGCCGAAGGCCACGTCGCGCTGGCCGGTCCAGCCCATCAGCAGCTGGGCGAAGGCGGCCTGCAGCACGGTGTTGACGGTGGTGTGGCACGAGCGCGCCAGCTCGCCGACGGCCGATGTGGTCTGCTCGGGTATGCGCACCGCCTCGACCCCGCGCCGGCCCAGCCCCAACCGGTCCGGCGGGCCGACCAGGGTCGGGGTGTCGAAACCGGCCATCGCCTCACGCCAGGCCGCCCGGGCGGCGTCGCGATCCCGGCCGGCCAGCCAGGTGAAGAACCGCCGGTAGGGCACGGCGGCCGGCAACCATTGGCCGAAGTAACAGGCGAACAATTCCCGCAGCAGGATCGGCAGCGACCAGCCGTCCAGCACGATGTGGTGGTTGGTGAGCACGAACCGGTGCCGGTCGTCCCCGGTGCGGATCAGCGCCGCCCGGAAGGCCGGCCCGCCGTCGGCGATCTCGCACACCGCGGCCCGCTCGGCGGCGCACACCCGTTCGACCTGCTGGTCGGCGTCGAGGCCGCCGGCCTCCAGCTCGACGTATCGCCACGGGGCCACGGGATCGGCCGGGACCACCTGCACCGGCTCGTCGAACTGTGGGCAGAAGCGGGCCAGCAGGTTCGGGTGGCGGGTCGCCACCGTCTGCACCGCTTCGCGCAGGCGATGCTCGTCGAGCGGGCCGCTCAGCGCGATGTCGAGCTGCACCGCGTACACGTGGTCGTCGTTGACCTGTGCGGCGCCGGCGTGGAAAAGCAATCCCTGCTGCAGCGGGGTCAACGGCAGCACGTCGCCGACGGCGTACTGGCGGCAGAGGGCGTCGAGCTGCTGCTGGCTCAGGCGCGCGGGCGCGACGTCCGAGGGTGTCAGGCCGCCGCCACCGTCGCGCACGTGCGCGCAGATTCCGGTCAGCGCGTCGAACCACAGCCTGCTGAGCCTGCTGACCTGCGCGTGTTCCAGCGCCGACGGCGCCCACGTCCAGCCGGCCTGCAGTTGCGGGCCGGTCTCGGAGTCCACGGTGCCGGCGTTGAGCTCGACGGTGTGCGCCAGCGGCATGGGGATCGCCACGGCGGCGGCCGTGACCGACCAGCTGTCGCGGCAGGCCCGCCACATGTCACCGGAGGCGTCCGAGGCCGCACCCAGCCGGCCCAGATAGTTGAAACCGATGGGCGGGTCGGACTCGCCCAGGTCGACCTCGCCGTTGAGGTAGCGCAGCGCGCCGTAGCTGAGCGGATCCGGCACGCCGCGGAGTTGTTCCTTGGCGTCCTTGATGACGGCACCCAGGGCCGCGTCCCCGGCCACCACCTGAGCCCAGTCCAGCGTGCCGACGCGAAGCGCGACGGGGTACTTGGCGGTGAACCAGCCCACCGTTCGCGAGAGGTCGATCCGTTCGCCCGGGCCGGCCAGTTCCTCGTCGCGGCCGTGACCCTCCACGTCGATACCGATCGGCGCGCCACCGGTGCCCAGGAACTGCGCCCACGCCAGGGCGAACGCGATCAGCAGGATGTCGTGGACGCCGGCCCGAAACGCCGCCGGCACCTCGCCCAGCAGCATCCGGGTGGTCTCGGCGTCCAGCAGCGCCGCCAGGTTGCCGGCGGTGGCGAACGTGTCGACGCCCGGTCGCACGGCGGGCAGCGCGGGCTTGGTCGCCGCGATCCGCCGCCAGGCGTCGGCCTGGCCGACGACGTCGGGCCGGTGCGCGTACTCGGCCAGCAGCGCGGCCCACCGGGCGAACGACGTGCCCGGCGCCGGCAACACCACCTGCTGCCCACCGCGATGCTGCGACAGCGCAATGTTCATGTCTTCCAACAGGATTCGCCACGACACTCCGTCGACGGCGAGGTGATGGACGATCAGCGCCAACTGCCCGGTCGACTCCGCCCAGAGTGCGCTGAGGACGATCCCGGCGGCGGGGTTGAGCCGCGAGCGCGCCCGGACCACAGCGTCGTCGGACAACTCCTCCACCGCCAGCAGGCACGCGCGGGCGTCCACCGACCCCACCTCGGACGCCTCCAGCGACCACCCGCCCGCCCCGTCGTCGTCGACGCGCAGCCGCAACATGGCATGGCGGTCGATCAGGGCCTGGACCACCAGCACCGCGTCGGCCTCGCTGACGCCCGCCGGAGCTTGCAGCACCATCGTCTGGTTGAACTGCTCCACCGGGCCGTCGACGCTGTGCAGCCACCAGATGATGGGGGTGGCCGGCACCGGCCCGACACCCTCGTCGATCGCGTCGTCGGCACCGTCGACCACCCCGGCGACCCGCGCCAGCCCGGAGACGGTCTGCTCGACGAAGATGTCGCGCGGCCGACACACCACCCCCGCGGCGCGCGCCCGGGCCACCACCTGCATCGACAGGATGCTGTCGCCACCGAGCTCGAAGAACGACTCGTCGACCCCGACCCGCTCCAGCCCCAACACCTGGGCGTAGATGCCGGCCAGGATCTCCTCGAGCGGAGTCGCGGGGGCGCGGTAGTGTCCGGTGTCCTGGTATTCCGGCGCCGGCAGCGCGCGGGTGTCGAGCTTGCCGTTGGGTGTCAGCGGCAGCGCGTCCAGGGCCACCACCGCGGCCGGGACCATGTAGGCCGGCAGCCGCTCGGCCAGCGCGGCGCGCGCTCCGGCGGGATCGACCTGTCCGGTGATGTAGCCCACCAGCCGCTTGTCGCCGGGGCGGTCCTCGCGGGCGATCACGACGGCCTGCTCCACCCGGTCCAGGGCCGCCAGTGCCGCGCGAACCTCGCCGAGCTCGATGCGGTAGCCGCGGATCTTGACCTGCTCGTCGGCGCGCCCGACGTAGCGCAGCTGCCCGTCGGCGCCCCAGGCGACCAGGTCGCCGGTGCGGTACATGCGCGCCCCCGGCTCGGCGAACGGACAGGCCACGAACCGTGTCGCGGACAGCCCGGCGCGGCCGACATAACCGTAGGCGAGCCCGGCGCCGGTCACATACAACTCGCCGACCACGCCCGCCGGCACCGGGCGCAGCCAGCCGTCGAGCACGAAGAAGCCCAGGTGGGCCAGCGGCACCCCGATGGGGCTGACGGTGCTGTGCACATCGTCGGCGACGATCTCACGGAAGGAGGCGTGCACCGTGGTCTCGGTGATGCCGTACATGTTGATCAGCCGCGGCAGCCCGGGGTGCTTGTCCAGCCAGGGCCGCAGGCGCAGCGGCTCGAGCGCCTCGCCGCCGAACACCACCGCCTCGAGCGCGAGCCGGGGCCCCGAATCGGGCTGCAGCGCGTCGGCGCTCTGTAGCGCGTAGAACGCCGCGGGGGTCTGGCTCAACACGCTGACCCGTTCGGCGACCAGCAGGGCGCGAAAGTCTTCCGGCGAGCGCGCCACCGCGTCGGGCACCACCACCAGCCGCCCGCCGTGCAGCAGCGCGCCGAAGATCTCCCACACCGAGAAGTCGAACGCCAGGGAATGGCTCTGCGACCAAACCCGTTGCGCCAGGCCCATTTCGGCGTCCAGGGTGGCCAGCAGCCGGGCGACGTTGCGGTGCGGGACGGCCACCCCCTTGGGGGTTCCCGTCGTGCCCGAGGTGTAGATGAGGTAGGCGATGTCGTCGGGCGCGGGCCCGGGCAGCGCGTTGGTGGTGGGCTCGGCGTCGACGGCAGGGTCGTCGACCTCGACGACGAACAGGTCGCGCCCGTCGAGGCGGCCGGCGAACTCGGCGGTGGTGACCGCCGCGATCGGCGCGGAATCGTCCAGGACGAAGTCGATCCGGGCCGCCGGCACCGCCGGGTCGATCGGCACGTAGGCCGCGCCGGTCTTCAACACCGCGAAGATGCCGACGATCGCCTCGATCGACCGGGAGAACAGCAGCGCCACCCGCTGCCCCGGCCCCACCCCGCGGCCGGCCAGCAGGTTCGCCAACCGGTTCGCCGCGCCGTCGAGCTCCGCGTACGTCAGCGACCGACCCTCGAACGTCACCGCCGCCGCCCCGGGAGTGCGCGCGACCTGGGCGGCGAACAACGCCGGAATGGGCTGCACCGGAACGGTTTGCGGCGACTCCGCACGATTGCCCCAGCCCTCGAGGCGGGCGCGCTCACGCTCGTCGAGCACGTCGACCGACGACAGCCGGCGCTGCGGGTCGGTGGTCATCGCGTCCAGGACCCGCCGCAACCGATCGACCAGGGCGGTGACGCTGGCCGCGTCGAATACGTCGGTGCGGTATTCGACCACGCCGCCGATGCCGGTGGGGTCACCGGATTCGCTCCGGCGCTCGTTCAGGGAGAACGACAGGTCCACGCGGGCGGTCCGGGTGTCCACCGGCAGCGGTGTGACCTCCAGGTCACCCAGCGCCAGCCCGGCGTTCGGATCGCCGGCCTCCCCCGGGTTCGCGCCCTGCCAGTTCTGCCAGGCCAGCATGACCTGCACCAGCGGGTGATGCGTCAGGCTCCGGGCGGGGTTGAGCCGCTCCACCAGCACCTCGAAGGGCACGTCCTGGTGCTCGTAGGCGGCCAGGCTGCGCGTGCGCACCTGGGCCAGCAGCTCGGCGACGCTGGGATCGCCGGCCAGCTCGACCCGCAACACCAGCGTGTTGACGAAGAATCCCACCAGCTCGTCCAGTGCGGGGTCACGCCGGCCGGCGATCGGGAAGCCAACCGCCACATCGGAACTCGCGCTGAGCTTGGCCAGCAGCACCGCCAGCGCGGCCTGGACCACCATGAAGCTGGTCGCGTTGTGCTCGCGCGCGACCCGGGCCACCCGCTGCTGCAGCTCCGCCGGCCAGTCCACCGCGACCTGGGCGCCGCGGTAGTCGGCGACGGGCGGGTACGGGCGGTCCGTGGGAAGCACCAGCCGCTCGGGCATGCCGGCCAGGGCATCCTCCCAGTAGGCCAGTTGCGCGGCGATGCGGCTGTGGCTGTCGGACAGGTCGCCGAGCTGCGCGCGCTGCCACAGCGTGTAATCGACGTACTGCACCGGCAGCCGCTGCCACCCGGGCGCCTCGCCCGCGCACCGGCTGGCATAGGCCACCCCCAGATCGCGCACCAGCGGGGCGATCGACGCGCCGTCGGCGGCGATGTGGTGCACCACGGCCACCAGCACGTGGTCGTCGTCGGCGACGCGGAAAAGCTGTGCGCGCAGCGGGATCTCGGCGGCCAGGTCGAATGGGTGACGCGTGACGGCTTCGATGGCCTCACCCAGCCGGTCCGCCGAGAAGCCCGCGGCGTCGACGACGTGCCAGCCGAAGTCGGCGTAAGCGGCGGGCGCCACCACCTGCCGCGGTATTCCTCCGGGCGCGGCGAACAGCGTCCGCAGGCTCTCGTGGCGCTCCACCACGTCGCCCAGCGCCGCGCCCAGGGCGTCGGCGTCCAGCGCTCCGCGCAGCCGCAACGCCACCGCGAGGTTGTAGATCGGCGAGGGCCCCTGCAGCTCGCCGAGGAACCACAACCGGTTCTGGGCGAACGACAGCGGGACCACCGCGGGCCGCCTGCCGGCCACCAGCGGCTCCAGCCGGCCCCCGCCCGCGCCCAGGCGCAGCGCCAGCTGGGCCACCGTGGGCGCCTCGAAAAGGGCGCGCACGGAAAGGCCCCCGTCCAGACCGGCGTTCACCGCCGCGATCAGGCGCATCGCCGACAGCGAATCACCGCCCAGATCGAAGAACGAGTCGTCCGCCCCGACGCGCTGCACGCCCAGCACCCGCGCGTAGATGCCGGCCAGGATCTCCTCGGCGACGGTGGCCGGCGCGCGGTAGGAGTCGACGCCCTGGTAGTCCGGCGCCGGCAGCGCGCGCCGGTCGAGCTTGCCGCTGACCGTCAGGGGCAGCTCCTCGACCGCGACGATCGCGGACGGGACCATGTAGCCCGGCAGCCGCTCGGCCAGCGCGGCGCGTGCCTTGACCGGATCCGCCGTCCCGGTGACGTATCCGACCAGGCGCTTGTCGCCGGGCCGGTCCTCGCGGGCGATCACCACCGCCTGCTCCACCCCGTCGAGCCCGGCCAGCACGGCCTGAATCTCGCCCGGCTCGATGCGGTACCCGCGGATCTTGACCTGCTCGTCGGCGCGCCCGAGGTACTGCAGCTGCCCGTCGGGCCGCCACCGCACCAGGTCCCCGGTCCGGTACATGCGCGCCCCGGGCCGGCCGAAGGGGCAGGCGACGAACCGCGAAGCCGTCAGGCCGGTGCGGCCGACATAGCCGACGCCCACGCCGCGCCCGGCCACGTACAGCTCGCCGACCACGCCCGCCGGCACCGGCCGGAGCCGCTCGTCGAGCACGAACAGCGCCGCGGTCGACACCGGCGCACCGATCGGCGCCACGCCGGCCCCGACGGACCCCGGCTCCAGCGGGGCGCTCATCGACGCGTAGACCGTCGCCTCGGTCGGGCCGTAGGCGTTGACCACCACCCGCCCCGGCGCCCACTGGTCCACCACCTCAGCCGGGCACGCCTCCCCGCCGAGCAGCAACGCCACCGACTCCAGGCCGTGCGGGTCGAGCGCGATGACCGCCGACGGGGTTTGGGTGAGCACGTTGACCCGCTCGTCGATCAGCAGGTCGTGGAAGTCGTCCGGCGAGCCCACCACCGACTCGGGGACGACGACCAGCCGCCCCCCGCCCAGCAGCGCGGCCCAGATCTCCCACACCGAGAAGTCGAAGGCGTAGGAGTGGCACTGGGTCCACACCTGCGCCGGCGGCAGATGCGGGTGCGACGACTCCGCGAGGTGGGCCAGGTTGCGGTGGGCGACCGCCACGCCTTTGGGCGTGCCGGTGGTGCCCGAGGTGTAGATCAGGTAGGCGATGTCGTCGGGACCGGGTGCGGGCAACGCGGTGGCCGGCCGGGTGTCGACGGCGGGGTCGTCGACGTCGATCACCGTGAGGCCGCGCCCGTCGAGCCGCGGCCGCAGCTGCGCGGTGGTGAGGACCACGCGCGGCGCCGCGTCGTCGAGCATGAACTCCATGCGGGCCGCCGGCAGCGCCGGGTCGATCGCGAGGTACGCCGCGCCGGCCTTGAGCGCCGCCAGCATGGCCACGACGGCCCGGGCGGAGCGTTCCAGCAGCAGCGCCACGCACGCGCCGGGGCCCACACCGCGCTCGGAGAGCAGGTGCGCCAACCGGTTCGCCGCTTCGTCGAGTTGCCGGTACGTCATGTCCCGGCCCGCGAAGGTCACCGCCACCGCCTCCGGGGCGCGGGCGACCTGGGCGGCGAACATCACGGGCACCGACACCGCGGCCGCGGCGTCCTGGTTGCACACGGCGCGGTTGCCCACGTCGTCCAGGTGCGCGTGCTCGGCCTGATCGAGCACGTCCACCGACGAGAGGCGGCGCGCCGGGTCGGCGGTCATCGCCACCAGCACCCGCCGCAGCCGCTCGATGAGCACCTCGATGCTGGCGGCGTCGAACACGTCCGTCCGGAACTCCACCGCCCCTTCGATTCCGGTGGGCTCACCGCCGCGGTTCCAGCGTTCGGCCAGCGAGAACGCCAAGTCCACGCGGGCCGTCCCGGTGTCCAGCGGCAGCTGGGTGATCTGCAGATCGCCCAGGGCGACGGCGATGTGGTCGCTGGCCTCGGCGGGCAGATTCCGCCACGCCAGCATCACCTGGACCAGGGGGTGGTGGGTCAGCGACCGGGTGGGGTTTAGCCGGTCCACGACGACTTCGAAAGGCACGTCCTGGTGCTCGTAGGCGGCCAGGCTGCGCGTGCGCACCTGAGCCAGCACCTCGGCGACCGTGGGATCGCCGGCCAGCTCGACCCGCAACACCAGCGTGTTGACGAAGAAGCCGACCAGCTCGTCGAGGGCCGGGTCGCGGCGGCCTCCGATCGGGAATCCCACCGCCACATCGGAACTCGCGCTGAGCTTGGCCAGCAGCACGGCCAGCGCGGCCTGGACCACCATGAAGCTGGTGGCGTTGTGCGCGCGGGCCACCCGCGCGATCCGTTGCTGCAGCTCGACGGGCCACTCGAGCGTGACGCTGGCACCGCGTTGGTCGGCCACGGGCGGGTACGGCCGATCGGTCGGCAGCTGCAACCGCTCGGGCATCCCCGCCAGCGCCTCGCGCCAGTACGCCAGCTGCGCGGCGATCAGGCTGCCCGGGTCGTCGAGGTCGCCGAACTGCGCGCGCTGCCACAGCGTGTAGTCGATGTACTGCACCGGCAGGTCGGGCCAACCGGGCGCCTGCCCGGCGCACCGGCTGGGGTAGGCGACGCCCAGGTCGTGCACCAGCGGCGCGAGCGACAAACCGTCGGCGGCGATGTGGTGCACCACGGCCACCAGCACATGCTCGTCCTCGCCGACGCGGAAAAGCCTTGCCCGCATGGGGATCTCGGTCGCCAGATCGAAGTGGTGCCGCGCCACCTCGCCGAGCGCCTCGGCTACCCGGGCCTGCGGCCAGCCCGTGGCATCGACGATCTCCCAGCCGAAGTCGGCGTCCGCGGCTTGGACCACCAGCTGCCGCGGTATCCCTTCGGGCGCCGCGAACAGCGTGCGCAGGCTCTCGTGCCGCGCCACGACGTCGGCCAGCGCCGCGCCCAGCGCCTCGGCATCGAGCGGTCCGCACAACCGCAGCGCCACCGCCATGTTGTAGATCGCGGAGGGCCCTTGCAGCTGGTCGAGGAACCACAACCGGTTCTGGGAGAACGACAACGGGACGACCGCGGGCCGCTCGACCGCCACCAGCGGGTCCAGCCGCCCCTCGTCCCCGCCGATCCGCGGCGCCAGCCGGGCCACGGTGGGCGCCTCGAAGAGCGTGCGCACCGACAGGCCGGCGTCCAGGCCGGCGTTGACCGCCGCGACCAGGCGCATCGCCGACAGCGAATCCCCGCCCAGGTCGAAGAACGAGTCGTCCACGCCGACCCGCTCCACGCCCAGCACCTGGGCGTAGATTCCGGCGAGGATCTCCTCGGTGAGGCTGCCCGGGGCGCGGTAGTGGCCCGAGTCCTGGTATTCCGGCGCCGGCAGGGCGCGGGTGTCGAGTTTGCCGTTGACGGTCAGCGGCAGCGCGTCCAGCGCGACCACCGCGGCCGGAACCATGTAGGCCGGCAGCCGCTCGGCCAGCGCCGCGCGCACGGCGGCCGGATCCGCGGTCCCGGTCACATAACCCACCAGCCGCTTGTCGCCGGGGTGGTCCTCGCGCGCGATCACCGCGGCGCCCTCGACGCCGTCGACGGCGGCCAGCGCCGCCTGGACCTCGCCGAGCTCGATGCGGTAGCCGCGGATCTTGACCTGCTTGTCGGCGCGCCCGACGTAGCACAGCTGCCCGTCCGGACCCCACCACACCAGGTCTCCGGTCCGGTACATCCGGGCGCCGGGCGCCCCGTACGGGCAGGCCACGAACCGCGTCGCGGACAGGCCCGCCCGGCCCACGTAGCCGTCCGCCAGCCCGGCGCCCGCCACGTACAACTCCCCCACCACACCGGCCGGCACCGGGCGCAGCCAGCCGTCGAGCACGAAGAAGCCCAGGTGGGCCAGCGGCACCCCGATGGGGCTGACGGTGCCGTCGACGTCACCGGCCGCGATCTCGCGGAACGACGCATGCACCGTGGTCTCGGTGATGCCGTACATGTTGATCAGCCGCGGCATCCCGGGGTGGTTGTCCAGCCAGGGCCGCAGGCGCGGCGGTTCGAGCGCCTCGCCGCCGAACACCACAGCCTCGAGCTTGAGCTGGGGTTGCGGCTCGGGTTGGACGGCGTCGGCGCTTTGCAGCGCGTAGAACGCCGACGGGGTCTGGCTCAACACGCTGACCTGCTCGGCCGCCAGCAGGGCGTGCAGGTCCTCCGGCGACCGGACGACCGCATCGGGCACCACCACCAGCCGCCCGCCGTACAGCAGCGCGCCCCAGATCTCCCACACCGAGAAGTCGAACGCCAGCGAGTGGCACTGCGTCCACACCTGTCCGGCCAGCTCGAGGTCGGCGTCCAGGCTCTCCAGCAGCCGGGTCACGTTGCGGTGCGGGATCGCCACCCCCTTGGGGGTGCCCGTCGTGCCGGACGTGTAGATGATGTAGGCGGTGTCGTCGGGGGAAGGTGCGCGCAGCGCGGTGCTGGGCTGGCTGTCGACGGCGGGGTCGTTGACGTCGATCACGGTCAGGGCGCACCCGTGCAGCCGGTCGGCCAGACCCGCCGTGGTGACCGCGGCCACCGGCGCCGAATCGTCGAGGACGAACCGCATCCGCGCCGCCGGCACCGCCGGGTCGATCGGCACGTACGTCGCCCCGGTCTTGAGCACCGCCAGCATCGCCACGATCGCGTCGGCACTGCGGGGCAGCAACAGCGCGACGCGCCGCCCCGCCCCGACACCGTGGGCGGCCAGCAGGTGCGCCAGCCGGTTCGCCGCGTCGTTCAGCTTGCGGTAGGTCAGCGACACGCCGCCGGACGTCACCGCCACCGCCTCCGGCGCGCGCGCCACCTGCGCGCCGAACGCCACCGGAATCGACACCGGCACCCGCGTCGGCCCGGTCAGTCCCGCCCGGTTGCCCCAGCGGTCCAGGCGCAGGCGCTCGCCGTCGTCCAGCACGTCGATCGACGACAACCTCCGCCCCGGGTCGGCGACCATGACCGCCAGCACCCGCTCCAGTCGCTCGATCAGGGTCGCGACGCGGGCCGCGTCGAACACCTCGGTGTCGTACTCGACGCGCAGACCGAGTTCGGTACCCGGCAGCGCCTGGATCGCGAGCGGGTAGTGGTTGTACTCGCGGTGGGTGAAGTCGGTGATGGCGAGCCCGTCGGCGCCGGACAGCGCCGCGGCGTCCAGCGGGTAGTTCTCATAGACGAAGAACGTGTCGAAAAGCTGCTCCTGGCCGGTGACGCGGTGCAGCTCGCTCAGGGCCAGGTGCTGGTGCTCGAGCGTCTGGTTGTAGGCGTCCTGCAGCTGGTCGATCAGGTCGACGGTGGTGGTGGCCGCGTCGACGCGCGCCCGCACCGGCACGGTGTTGATGAACAGCCCCACCATCGAGTCCGCCCCGAGCACCTCGGGGGGCCTGCCCGACACGGTCGTGCCGAAGGCGACGTCGTGCCGGCCGGTCAACCACGTCAGCAGCTGCGCCCAGGCTGCCTGCAGCACGGTGCTGACGGTGGTGTGATGCGAGCGCGCCAGGTCGCCGAGCCCGCGCGTGGTCTGCTCGGCCACCCGGAACGACGCGACCCCCCGCGGGCCCGGTTCCGGCCGGCCCGGCGGACCCACCAGTGTGGGTTCGTCGAAACCGGCCAGCACCTCCCCCCACGCCGCGCGCGCGGCGTCGAGGTCGCGGCCGGCCAGCCAGGTGACGAACCTGCGATACGGGACCGGCGCGGGTAGCCGCTGCCCGTAGTAGCCCGCGAAGATCTCGCCCAGCAGGATCGGCAGCGACCACCCGTCGAGCACGATGTGGTGATTGGTCAGCACCAGCCGGTGCTGGTCCTGCGCGGTCGCGATGAGCGCGGCCCGGAAGGCCGGCTGGCGCGCGATGTCGCAGACCGCAGCGCGTTCCTCGGCGCACACCTGCTCGATCTGCCCGGCGAGACCGGGTCCGCCGTCGCCGAGGTCGACGTAGCGCCACGGCACGACGGGATCGGCCGGGATGATCTGGACCGGCTTGTCGAACTTCTCGGAGAACCGGGCCGCCAGGTTCGGGTGACGGACGCCCACCGCCTGCACCGCGTCGCGCAGGCGATGCCTGTCGAGCCGGCCGCTCAACGCGATCTGAAGCTGCACCGCGTACACGTCGTCGTCCCCGTGCGCGGTGCTGGCATGGAAGAGCAGCCCCTGCTGTAGGGGCGTCAGCGGTAGGACGTCAGCTATCCGCATACTGCCGCTGCAACTCGTCGATCTGCTGCTGGGTGAGGCCGGCAGCGATATCCGAAGGTGTCAACCCGCCCCCGCCGCCGCGCACATGCGCACAGATGCCGGCCAGGGCGTCGAACCACAATCGGCTCAACCGGCTGACCTGCGCCTCGTTCAGGGCGGAGGGCGCCCACTTCCACCCGGCGTGCAGGTAGGGGCCGGTGTAGGCGTCCACCGTCGCGGCGTTGAGCTCGACGGTGTGCGCCAGCGGCATGGGCAACCGCGCGCTGGCGTCGATCAGGGACAGGCCGTCCTCGCAGATCTCCCACATGTCACCGGACGCCTCGGTCCCCGCCGCTGCGCGCCCGAGATAGTTGAACGCGATCGGCGGGTCGGAGCCGTCGAGGTCGACGTCGTCGTTCAGGTAGCGAAGGACGCCGTAGGTCAATCCGTCCGGCAGGGCCCGAAGCTGCTCTTTGGCGTCTTTGACCACCGCGCCCAGCCCCGCGTCACCGGCCACCACCTGAGCCCACGACAGCCCGCCGACGTCGATCGCGACGGGGTACTTGGTGGTGAACCACCCGACGGTGCGGGAGAGGTCGACGTCATCGGCCAACTCCTCCTGGCGCCCGTGCCCCTCCACGTCGATCACGACCGGCGCGCCGGCGGTGCCCAGGAACTCCGCGCAGGCCAAGGCGAACGCGATCAACAGGATCTCGTGGATTCCGGCGTGGAACGCGGCCGGCACCTCGCCCAGCAGCATGCGGCTCGTCTCGACGTCGAGCTGCGCGGCCAGGTTGCCGGCGCTGACGTAGGTGTCCACCGCGGGCTGCACCGCCGGCAGCGCGGAGGGCATCGCCGCGATGCGTTGCCAGGTCTCGGCCTGCCCGACGACGTCGGGGCGGTGCGCGTGCTCGGCCAGCAGCGAGGCCCACCGCGCGAACGACGTCCCCGGCGCCGGCAGCACCAGCTGCTGGCCGCCACGGTGCTGGGCCCAGGCGAGGTTGAGGTCCTCGAGCAGGATCCGCCACGACACCCCGTCAACGGCGAGGTGGTGGACGATCGCCACCAGGCGGCCCGTGGAGGCGACCCACAGCGCGCTCAGCATCACCCCGGCGGCCGGGTTCAACCGCGACCGCGCCTCGATCAGGGCCTCCTCCGAGAGCACCTGCACCGCGTGCAGGCAGTGCCGGGCGTCCACCGACCCCGGCTCGGGCACCTGCAACGACCACGCGCCGTCGGCCCCCTCGTCGACGCGCAGCCGCAGCATCGCATGCCGATCCAACAGGGCCTGCAGCACAACCACCACGTCGGCCTCGGTCGTTCCGACGGGCGCCTGTACCACGACGGTCTGGTTGAACTGGTCGACGGGGCCGTCGATGCTGTGCAGCCAGGAGATGATCGGCGTGGGCACCACCGGGCCCACCCCCTCGTCGATCGCGTCGGCGGCACCGTCGACCACCGCGGCGACCCGGGCCAGCCGGGCCACGGTCTGCTCGACGAAGATGTCGCGCGGCCGGCACACCACCCCCGCGGCGCGCGCCCGGGCCACCACCTGCATCGACAGGATGCTGTCGCCGCCGAGCTCGAAGAACGACTCGTCGACCCCGACGCGTTCGAGCCCGAGCACCTGCGCGTAGATGCCGGCCAGGATCTCTTCCACCGCGTCGGCAGGGGGGCGATATTGCCCGCCGTCCTGGTACTCCGGCGCCGGCAGCGCGCGGGTGTCGAGCTTGCCGTTGACCGTCAGCGGCAGCGCGTCCAAAGCCACCACCGCGGCCGGGACCATGTAGGCCGGCAACCGCTCGGCCAGCGCGGTGCGGGCTGCCGCCGGGTCCGCGCCCCCGGTCACGTAACCCACCAGGCGCTTGTCGCCGGGGCGGTCCTCCCGGGCGATGACGACGGCCTGCTCGACGCCGTCGAGGGCGGCCAGTGCCGCCTGGATCTCGCCGAGCTCGATGCGGTAGCCGCGGATCTTGACCTGCTTGTCGGCGCGGCCCACGTAGCGCAGCTGCCCGTCGGCGCCCCACCACACCAGGTCTCCGGTGCGATACATGCGGGCGCCGGGCGCCCCGTACGGGCAGGCCACGAACCGCGTCGCGGACAGCCCGGCGCGACCCACGTAGCCGTCCGCCAGACCGGCGCCGGTCACGTACAACTCGCCGACCACGCCCGCCGGCACCGGCTGCAGCCAGCCGTCGAGCACGAAGAAGCCCAGGTGGGCCAGCGGCACCCCGATGGGGCTGACGGCGGTGTCCACGTCGTCGGCGACGATCTCGCGGAAGGAGGCGTGCACCGTCGTCTCGGTGATGCCATACATGTTGATCAGGCGCGGTGCGGCCGGGTGGTTGTCCAGCCAGGGCCGCAGGCGCTGGGGTTCGAGCGCTTCGCCGCCGAACACCACCGCCTCGAGCGCGAGCTCCGCCCGCGGCCCGGGCTGCGCGGCGTCGGCGCTCTGCAGTGCATAGAACGCCGACGGGGTCTGGCTCAGGATCGTCACCTGCTCGGCCACCAGCAGGGCGTGCAGATCTTCCGGGGACCGCACCACGGCGTCGGGCACCACGACCACCCGCCCGCCGAACAGCAGCGCGCCCCAGATCTCCCACACCGAGAAGTCGAACGCCAGCGAGTGGCACTGCGTCCACACCTGCCCGGCCAGGCCCATGCCGGCGTCCAGGGTGGCAAGCAGCCGGGTCACGTTGCGGTGCGGGATCGCCACCCCCTTGGGCGCGCCCGTCGTGCCCGAGGTGTAGATGATGTAGGCGACATCGTCGGGGGCCGGTCCGGGCGGCGGGGTGCCGGGGTCGCCGGCCAGCGCGGGGTCGTCGACGTCGACGACCGCCGCGGCGCATCCGTCCAGCCGGTCGGCCAGGGCGGCGGTGGTGACCGCGGCCACCGGCGCGGAATCGTCGAGCACGAACCGCATCCGCGCCGCCGGCACCGCCGGGTCGATCGGCACGTACGTCGCCCCGGTCTTCGCCACCGCGAGCATCGCCACGATCGCCTCGGCCGACCGCGGCAGCACCAGCGCCACCCGCTGCCCCGGGCCCACACCGCGGCCGGCCAGCAGGTTCGCCAGGCGGTTCGCCGCGCCGTCGAGCTCCGCGTACGTCAGCGACCGTTCCTCGCACGTGACCGCCACCGACTCGGGCGTGCGCGCGGCCTGGGCGGCGAACGCCGCCGGGATCGACGTGTCCCGCGTCGCGGGCTGGATGCCCTGCGTCCGGTTGCCCCAGCCGTCGAGGCGGAGTCGCTCGCCCTCGTCCAGCACGGCGATCGACGACAACCGCCGCTGCGGATCGGCGACCATCGCCGCCAGCACCCGCTCGAGCCGTTTGGCCAGATCGGCGACTTCGAAGTTCGCCAATGGGCCGCAGGCGCCGGAGGTGCTGAGCGAAAGCTGGTCACCTGCACCGGAGAAGATCAGCCCGAAATCGCCGACCTGGCCGGGATTGGTAAAAGACGCCGACGCCTCCACCCCGGCGAAATCCATGGTCATTTTGGACGGCAGGAAATTGACGCTCACCCTTTCGCCCGGCTGCTCCGGGCCCCGGAGGCGAGCTTTGCGCTCAAGGGCGTGCACCGGGAATCGCTGATGCTGCAGCGCTTCTCGTACCCGCATATCGACGAGCTTGCAAAAGCCGGCCACCGTGGATTCCGGGGATACCTTCAACACCAGCGGCACCATCCCGGAAACCATTCCGGGCAGCGTTTTGGAATCCCGACGCACTCGCCTGCTGACGGGGAAGTCGAACACCACCTCCGAGCCCTCGGCGCACCATCCGCGAACCAGCAGCGCGCAGGCCGCGGTGACGAAGCTCGATTGCGGCACGTTCCAGGCACGGGACAGTTCGTGGGCTTGTCGAAGCACCGCGGGGTCCAGCCGAACGGTCGCGGACGGCAGGTAGGCGTCCCCGTCAGCCTCGGTCTGGGGCGAGCGGTTGTGCGGTCCGCTCTCCGGGGGCAGGTGCTCCGTCCAGTAGGCCCGGTCCTCGAGGTAGTCGGCGGACGCTTCGTACTCCGACTCGCAGCGGACCAAATCCCCGAGCGTGCCGAAAAAAGCGGGAGGAATTGGCGCGCCCGATACGATTGCGGCGTAGACCGTCGCAATTCGGTGGGCGAGAAGCGTTATACCGGTACCGTCGATGACTATATGGTGAAAACACCCGAACAAATAGAATTCGTCGGACCAGGTCTGGAATAACGCATATTTGAAAAGCGGTCCGGCCGGCGACATCGGTGTGTGCTGGATCGCCAATGCCATACGCCGGGCTTCCTGAACCGGATGACGCGAGTCACTCAGGTCGTGAAACTCCACCTCGAAATCGGGGTAATCGAGCGCCTTCTGAAAAACTCCGTCGTCCGCTTCGAAGATTGCGGCGCGGGCCGGCTCGGCCTCCTGCATCACGTGGCGAATCGCCCGCTCGAGCACGTCGCGCTCGATGGTGCCGTCGAATCGCACCAGGACGCCGAGTTGCCACTCCGTTGTGGAGTGCCCCGTTTCCTGCGCAAGCCAAATGTCCAGCTGCCCCCGCGTCAGCGGGAGTGCCCGGTCATCACGTTCCATCCGGTTTACCTGTCCAGACCCTGACCCGCTGCCAACCTTTCGCGCAGACTCCTCGGCCTGATATCGGTCCAGTTCTGTTCGATGTAGTCCAGGCACGCCGCGCGGTCCGTTTCGCCATACGCCACTCGCCAGCCGGCGGGAACATCGGCGAAGGCAGGCCACAGGCTGTGCTGTTCCTCGTTATTGACCAAGACGAAAAAACTGCCCTCGTCATCGTCGAACGGGTTGATGCTCACCGCGTCTCCAGACCATCTACTCGACATGGGTGTAACAGGTTTTAAACCATACTGGAGCCCGACATATGTTGTCTAAGCCTTCGCGGAATTCGAGGGTCGGAGCGGATCTGCCGGCACCGCCGCATCGGGATGCCCGACGGGGCGGACGTTAGGTACGGTCTGCGCTGTCAGGCCCCCATCCGCAGTTTGCTGAAGGCCGTGCCGGCCGTCCGGAGGCGGGGACCGAACACCCGCCACAGCGGGCGGCGATTGCGGAGACGCCGCCCGATCGATCGCCGGGTGCCGGGTTGCTTTTCGTCGAGGCCCTCGGCCCCCGCGACGCGATGTCGGGCCGCGGCCCCGGGTGATCGGGCGGCTTGCCGCCCCGCCTACCGGCGGTCGGCCGCCGCGACGACGACGGCCACCCGGGCTCGACCAGCCCGCCCGCGCCGGCCCGGGAACCCGAACCGATCCGGCACGCGAGTTGCCGCGCGGCGCCGCGACGACGTCGTCTGCCCGCCCCGGCACCGCGTGTCGCCGGGTTTGCCGGCAGGCGGTTGCCTGCCCGGCGGCGACGGCGAACGAAGGCCGCAATCCGGGCGAAGACCTTATTTCGCGGCCTCCAACCGGAGTAAAACGCCGTCCTTTGAGATCGCAAACTTCGACGCTAGTGTGGACGCGACGGCTATCCGGCGTTCGTGATTCAACGACACCATGCCACAAAACATCGGCGAAACAGATCTGGTTGAGGCGACACAAAATGGACCAACTCAGTGAACCATCGGCGCAGGCCGAATCGGCAGGCGATTCACCGGTGGCAATGTCGGCGCACCTGGCCGACGACCTGCTGTCCACCACCGCCACCGGATGGCGCAGTTTTTATGATTCACTGAGCCGGCGTTTGGAGGACGTCGGAGTCGCCGATTCGTCATTCTTCCTCAATTACGGATACCTGCCGATCGATTCCAACAACGACTCCGCGTTCGTCATCCGCGACGGCACCTTCAACGCCAACTCCGTCCGGCTGGTGTTCGAGGTCGTCGGACCGGTCGACCTCAACGACCGCACGGTGGTCGAAATTGGCTGCGGCCGGGGGGGCAACAGCGCCCAGGTCGCCGAGAAATTCAGTGCCCGGGTAACCGGCATCGACATGTCAGCGGAGGCCATCGCCTTCTGCCGTCGCACGCACCGCGATTCGATCGACTTCCAGGTCGGCGATGCGTTGAATATTCCGCTGGCCGACGAGTTCTGCGATGCCGTCATCAACGTGGAATCGTCGCACTCCTACGGCAACCTCCCGAAATTCCTCAACGAGGTCCGCCGGATCTGCCGTCCCGGCGCCTGGTTTCTGCACACCGACTTTCTGAGCACCGACGACTGGGACTACGTGCGGGCGCGGCTGAAAGCGCTCGGCTTCGTCACCGAAACCGACCGCGATATCACCGCCAACGTATTGGCGTCGCGCGATCAGGCGAAGGACAACTGGGCGCAGGTCTACGGCGACGGCAACGCCCGCGTGGCGAATTTCCTCGCGCTGCCCGGCTCCGCCATCTACGAGCAACTCCGGGCGGGTCTGCTGGAGTACCGGATCCTGCGTTCGCAGTTGCGCCCGTAGCCGCCGTTCGCTATTGCGTCGGCTCGGACGCGGCGACGGACTCCGCTCCGTTCACCTCCAACGCCGACTCCGGGACCTGGCCGGCCAGGTACTCGGCGAGCGACCCGATGGTCGGGTAGTCGAACACCGCGGTCGCACTGATCGTGAACGCGCCACCGAACTGGGGCAGCAACCGGTTGCTGAACTCGACGGCCATCAGGGAGTCCGTGCCCAGCTCCAGGAAGCGGCTGGTCGCGGCCGGCGGTTGCGCGAGCCTCAGGAAGTTCTGCACTTCGTGGCGCAGGTACTCGGTGAGGAAACTGCCGCGCTGCGCCTCGGGCACGTCGTGCAGCTGCCGGAGCAGCTCGCTGTCGCCGCGCGCCGCCGTAACGTCGCTCGGCAGCACGTGGTCGAGCATCGCCGGCCGGGAACTGCCCAGCCCCTTCGCGGCACGCTGCCAGTTCGCCTTGAGAACCGTTGCCTGCGCGGTTCCGTTGGCGACGACCTCGTCGAGCGCGCTGAGGGCGGCCGTGGGTTCCAGCGGAATTAGGCCCTGCGCACTGAGATTGGCGCGAGCGGCGTGCGAGGTGGCCATGCCGCCCTTGGCCCACGGGCCCCAGTTGATGCCGGTGGCGGGCAGGCCCTGCGCCCGGCGATCGGCAACGAGACCGTCGAGCAGCGCGTTGGCGGACGCGTAGTTGGCCTGGCCGGGCGAACCGATCACGCTGGCCGCCGAGGAGTACATGACGAAGAACTCGAGATCGTCGTCCCTGGTCAGGCGGTCCAAGTAGCGGGCGCCGAACGCCTTGGGCGCCAGCGTGGTCCGGAAATGCTCCACACTCTGCTGCGTCAGCAGCGCGTCGTCGAGCACACCCGCCAGGTGAGCCACCCCCGCCAGCGGCGGCAACTCGGCGCGGATCCGCTCCAGCAGCGTCGCCACCTCGGACTCGTCACCGACGTCGGCCGTGAAGGTGTGGATGCGGCACCGGTAGCGCTCGGTGATGTCGTCGATCGAGCGTTGCGCCTCCGCGTCGGGCGCGCGCCGGCTGGTCAGCACGATGTCGCCGGCCCCGAGTTGGGCCAGATGCGCCGCCGTGAACAGGCCCAGTGCGCCGAGGCCGCCGGTGATCAGGTAGCTCCGGTCGCCGCGCGGCTGCAGCGGTCTGGGCATCTGCAGCACGATCTTGCCGATGTGCCGCGCCTGCTGCATCCGGCGGAACGCGCTCTTCGCCTCCGTCACCGGGTAGACCTCGGCGGCGATCGGCTCCAACTCGCCGTTGGCCATGCTCTCGGCGACCTCGGCCAGCAGTCTGCCCACCCGCTCGGGTTCGGCCTCGATGCACCCGTCCAGCGCGATGATCTCGTAGCTGATATCGGGACGGGCCGCCGCCATCTGCTCGCGCGTCCAGATGTCCCGCTTGGCGATCTCGGCGAACCGGCCGCCCTGTGCGGTCGCCCGCACGGTCGCTTCGATGAATCCCTCGTTGGTCAGGCTGTTGAGCACCACGTCCACACCGGCGCCCCCGGTGTCGGCGAGGATCTGATCCGCGAAGTCCGTACTGCGCGAGTCGTACACGTGCTCGACGCCCATCTTGCGCAGGGCAGCCCGCTTGTAGGTGCTTGCCGTCGCGAAGACCGTCGCACCGCGCTGCCGGGCCATCTGGACCGCCGCCAGACCGACGCCACCGCTGGCGGCGTGGATCAGCACCCGGTCACCGGGTCCCACGTTCGCCCAGTCGAAGGCGAGCCGGGTGGTCAGCGCCCCGGCGGGTATCGTCGCCGCGGCCACCGAGCTGATCCCATTCGGCACGGGCGTCAGGAACTGCGCCGGCGCGTTGACCCGCGTGGCGAACGACCCCGGCATGAAGCCGAAGACCCGCTGGCCGACCTCCAACCCGGTGACCCCGGCGCCCAACTCCGTGACGACGCCGGCGAGGTCGCCGCCGCCGATCTGCCCCGGGTCGCCGGGGTACAGGCCGAGCACGTTGAGCACGTCCCGGAAGTTCAGACCCGCGGCCTCGACCCGGATCTGCACCTCGCCCGCCGCCGGTGCGGGCACCTGGGTCTCGAACAGACGAAGGTTGTCGATCGCGCCGCGTTCGGTGGGCGCCAGGACGTAATCCGCTGAGCGGGGCACCGCGAGGTGCCCGCTGCGCCCCCACGGCAGCAGCCTGGGCACCAGGTACTTCCCTTGCCGCAGCGCGAGTTCGGGCTCCTCGCCGGGGGTGCCGAGCAACCCGGCCAGCGACCGCGCGGCGTCATCGAATCCGTCGTAGTCGACCAGCCTGCACCGCAGCATCGGCTGCTCGGTGATGACGGTGCGCCCGAAGCCCCACAGCGCCGACTGCGCCGGGTCGACCGGCTCGCCGGGTTCGGTGGCCACGCCCCGTTCGGTGAGAATCCACAGCCCGCCGGTGAGTTTCATGTCGTGCTGCGCCAGCAGCGTCCGTACGACGGTGACCAGCTCGTCGATCTCGGTCTCGAGTCGCGCGGCGAAGTCGGCGTTCGACTCGTCGGCGTCGGGTCGCGCGGTGCCGCGCCACACGATGCCGCAGACGGGGGCGCTCCGCTCCTGGGCCTGCGCCAGGAGCCGCGTCCAGGCTTCGGGATCGGTGGTGCGCCCGACCGCGACGGCGTTCGGTAGCGCCGCCGCCAGTTCGTCGAATCCGGCGATCAGCCAGGTGCCCTCGCCGTTGTCGGCGGCGTTGCCCGACGGCGGCGGCACCTCCTCCCAGCCCAGCGTGTACAGATTGCGGGTCGCGTCGCCGCCGATGCCCCGCAGCAGCGCCTCCCGGGGGGCCCGCTTCACCGTGAACTCGCGCACCTCGCCCAACTGGCGGCCTTCCCGATCCACGAAATCGAGGTCGAAGACCTGGGTTTCGCTGTCGGGACCGCCGCTGTTCCACCGGGCTCGGCAATAGAAGCGCCGCGGCAGCGTCTCCCGCAGCACCACCCGTCCGTACCGCAGCGGCAGGAACAGGTCGGTCATGGCATCGCCGTGCTCGTTCTCGGTGAGAACCGCCGGGAAGGCCGGGAAGGCCACGCCGGTGCACAGGTCCAGCAGCACCGGGTGGATCGGCTCGCCGCCGAGCTGTTCGGCGAGCTCGTCGCCGATGGAGATATCGCCCACCGCCTCGCCGTCACCGGACCACAGCGACTTCAGCGACGTCGACCAGGTGGGACCCCAGGTGAGCTCCATGTCGGCGAAGGTGTCGAACAGCTGCTGCGGGCGCATGCGGCCCAACCGCTCGCACGCGGAGTCGATGGACTCCGTCGGCTCCGGCGCCGGCGCGTCGTCGATGCTGTCGGCGATCCGGCCGTCGGCGTTGAGCGCCCACTCGGCGCCGCGATCGCCGTACGGGCGGCTGTGCACCTGGAAGGTCCAGCCGCCACCGTCTTCGACCGGATGGACGCTCAGCTGCACCTCCCGAGACGTCTTGTCGCCCAGAATGATCGGCTCGTAGAAGAACACCTCGCGCACCTGTGCCGGCGTCCCGACCGCGGCCAGGGCCATGGCCGCGTACGTCGCTCCCGGCACGACGACGGTGCCGTAGATGACGTGATGGGCCAGCCACGGCTGCGTCTTGATCGACCACCGGCTGGTGTAGACCGCGTCGCCCGAGGCGAGATCCTTGGCGCTGCCCAGGATTCCGGATGTGATGACACCCTGACCGTCCACGCCGCGGATGTCGGCCGATTTGGGCCAGAACCGGCGGCGCTGGAACGGGTAGGTGGGCAGTTCGAGCCGTCGGTGCATCCGGTGGTGCACCGCGGCGAAGTCGGGCCGATGTCCGGCGACGTAGGCCGCGGCCAGCGCCTCGGCCATCTGACGCCGGGCGTCGGTGCCCTTGCGCAGCGAGACCACCGCTTGCGGCGCGGCCGACGAGTCCGGCCAGGCCTGCAGCGCGGCTCCGGTCAGGACCGGCTGCGGGCCGATCTCCATCAGCACCGAGCAGCCGAGCTTCGCGACGGTCTGCACACTTTCGGCGAACTGCACGGGCTGGCGGGAATGCCGCCGCCAGTAGTGGGCGTCCAGCGGGTTTTCCGCCGTCAGCACGGCGCCGGTGCGGTTGCACACCAGCGGCAGGGCGGGAACGGCGAATTCGAATCCCTTGGCGTAGGCCTCGAATTCGTCGAGCGCCGGCTCCAGCAGTTCGGAGTGGAAGGCGTGACTGGTGTCGAGCCAGGTGCACCGGATCTCGTCGGCGGTGAGCTTCTCGACGATCTGTTCGAGGTCGCCGCCCGGGCCCGACAGCACCGTGTTGGGACCGTTGTAGGCGGCCACCGAGATGTGCGGGAAGTCCTCGGCGGCGCGCTCCACCCGCTGCGGGTCGGCGAACACCGCCACCATGCGGCCACCTTCCGGCAGCTCGCCGAACAGCCGGCCGCGTTCGGCCATCAGCCGGGCCCCGTCCTCGAGGCTGAACACGCCGGCCACACACGCCGCCGCGTACTGGCCGACGCTGTGCCCCAGCACCACGTCGGGCTCGATGCCCCACGACTGCCACAACCGGGCCAGGCCCATCTCGACGGCGAACAGCGCCGGCTGCGCAAACGACGTGTGCCGCAGCGTTTCAGCGCCGGTCTCGCCGGTGTCGAACAGCACCTCCAGCAACGGGCGCGGCAGCAGCCCGTCGACGGCCTCGGCGCACCGGTCCACCGTTTCGGCGAACACCGGCTCGCTGTCGTACAACTCGCGCGCCATGCCCGGGTACTGGCTGCCCTGCCCCGTGAATAACCACGCCGTCTTCGGCGGGTCGCCGCACACGCCCCGCACGGCCCCGGGGCCCAGCTTGTTCTCGGCCAGACCGGCCAGCAGTTCGCGCGCGCCCTGAACCGAATCCACGACCAGCGCGGCCCGGTGCTCGAAATGCGAACGCCCCACCCCGGCGGTGAAGCACACGTCGGCAAGGTCGGCCGCCGGATGCGCCTCGAGCCAGTCCCCGTATTCCTGCGCCAACTCGGTCAGCGCCTCCGGTGAGCGCGCCGACAACGGCAGCACGCCGACCTGTTCGCCCGCGGCGTCGGGCTGCGCGGCCTCGGGCTGCACCGCGCCGGTGACCGGCGCCGGCGCTTCCTCGATCAGCACGTGGGCGTTGGTGCCGGAGAAGCCGAACGAGCTCGTTCCCGCGCGGCGCGGCCTGCCGTTGGCCCGCCAGGCAATCGGCTTGTCCACGACCCGCACCGGCAGGGAGTCCCACGGGATGTTCGGCGAGGGGTTCTCGAAATGCAGGTTGCGCGGCAACATCTCGTGCTGCAGCGACAACACGACCTTGATCAGCCCGGCGATGCCCGCGGCCGATTCGAGGTGCCCGATGTTGGTCTTCGCCGATCCGATCAGCAGCGGCCGGTTGGGGTCGCGGCCGGAACCGTAGACGGCCGCGGCGGCCTGCACCTCGATGGGGTCGCCCAACGAGGTGCCCGTGCCGTGCGCCTCGAGGTAATCGACGTCGCGGCCCTCGACCCCGGCGCGTGCCAGCGTCGCGGCGATAAGGCGCTGCTGCGCACCGCCGTTGGGCACCGTCAAGCCGCTGGACGCGCCGTCCTGGTTGACGGCGCTGCCCCGGATCACCGCGCAGATCTGGTCGCCGTCGCGCTCCGCGTCGCTGAGCCTCTTGAGCACCAGGATCCCGCAGCCTTCGCTGCGCGCGTAGCCGTTGGCGGCGGCGTCGAAGGTCTTGCACCGGCCGTCCGCGGACAGCATCCTGGCCCGCGAGGTGGCGACGATGGAGGCCGGGCTCACCAGGACGTTCACCCCGCCGGCCAGCGCCATGTCGCAGTCCCCGGAATGCAGGGCCTGGCAGGCCTGGTGGACGGCCACCAGCGATGCGCTGCACGCGGTGTCCACCGCCATCGCCGGCCCCTCCAGGCCGAGCGCGAACGCGACCCGGCCCGCGATGACGTTGAGGGCGTTGCCGGTGATGAAGTGGGCCTCGATGGTTTCCACGGAGCTGGCGTTGAGCAGCTGCGAATACTCGTTGGCGGCGACGCCCACGAACACGCCGGTCCGGCTGCCGCGCAGCGCCGCGGGCGAGTACCCGGCGCGTTCCAGTCCCTCCCAGGAGATTTCGAGCATCAGCCGCTGCTGTGGGTCCATCCACACGGCCTCGCGGGGGGAGATGCCGAAGAACTCCGGATCGAATCCGTCGATGCTTTCCAGGTATCCGCCGTAGCGGGTGTAGATCTTGCCCGGCGCCTCGGGATCGGGGTCGTAGTACTCGTCGACGTCGAAGCGGTCTTCCGGGATCTCGCGGATCGCGTCGACGCCGCCGGACAGCAGCTCCCAGTACGCCTCGGGGTCGGGGGCACCCGGGAAACGGCAGGCCACGGCGACGATCGCGATCGGCTCGTCGGAGCGCATCGTGACCGCCGGATCCAACCGGCTCGGCCGGCTGTCCACCGAGGCAGCCTCTTTGGTGGTTCCGGGTGCGCCGAAGCTCAGGACGTCACCCAACAGGAAATCGGCGACGTCGACCAGCCGGGGGTAGTCCATCGCGAGGGTCGACGGCAGCTCCTTGCCCACCGCCTGCTCGACGCGGCGCCGCAGCTCGACGGCCATCAGCGAGTCCATCCCGACGTCGAAGAACCCGGCCTCGTCGCGGATCTCGGCGGGGTCGATCCGGGTGACCTCGGCGACGACGTCACGCAGGTAGTCGACGACCAGCTTCTTGCGCTGCTGCACCGGAGCGACGGTGAGTTGCTCGACCAGCCGCGTGGTCCCGGCCGCCGCGACCGGCGCCGCAGCGGCCTCGGGCACCTCGCGCTCCAGCTCCGACAGGAAGGCGCGCTTCCCGGCCAGCTGATACAGCGGCAGGAAGCCGGCCCAGTCGATGCGGGCCACGATGCCGTGTGATGCGCCCTTGGCCGACGAGGCCACCATGAGTTCGGCCATCCCCGCCAGCGCGTCGGCGGGTGACAGGGGCCGGACACCTCGCTTGTCGAGTTCGGCGCGGGCGGCCTCGTCGGCCATGCCCGCCGCCGACCACGGCCCGAAGTTGACGCTGATTGCGGGCACGCCCCGCTCGCGCTGGCGCCACGCCAGCCCGTCGAGGAACGCGTTGGCCGCGCTGTAGGCGCTCTGGCCGAAGCTGCCCCACGCCGCGGAGATCGAGGAGGTGCTGAGGAAGAAGTCCAGGCGGGTGCCCGCCGTGGCCTCGCTCAGATTCCAGGCGCCCCAGACCTTTCCGGCGAACACCCGGTCGACCTCGGCGTCGTCCAACGTTTGCAGCGGCGTGTTGCCGATCTCGCCGGCGGCATGCACGATCCCGGCCAGCGGCGGCAGTTCGGCCTGCACGGTCGACAGCAGGCGAGCGACGTCGTGCGGATTGCCGACGTCGGCCGCCACCACCCGGACGTCGCACCCGTGCTGTTCGCGCATCGCGTCGATGTGCTGTTGCGCGGCCTCGCCGGGCGAGCGCCGGCTGGTCAGCACCAGGTGGCGCGCGCCCTGCGCGGCCAGGTACCCGGCGATCTCCAGCCCGACCCCGCCGAGCCCGCCGGTCACCAGATACGTGGCGTCGGCGCGCAGTCCCAGCGGCGACGTGACGGGCAGCCCCGCGCGTCGAACCAGCCTGGGGACGTAGACGGCTTGATCCCGCAGCGCGACTTGGTCCTCGGCGCGGGGCGCGGCGAGGACGTAGTCGATCAGCCGCGACCACACCCCGCCGTCGGGGGCGCCGCCCTCGGACAGATCCGCCAGTCCGCCCCACAGGCGTGGATATTCCAACGCGGCGGCGCGACCGAACCCCCACAGGCTCGACTGCACCGGAGACACCTTGTCCGCGTTGGTGACCCGTTGCGCTCCGCGGGTCACCAGCCAGATGGGTGCGCGCAACTCGGCGGCGGCCGCGGCGCGGAAGAGCCGCCGCGTTCCGCCCAGGACGTGATGCTGCATCCGCAACAACGACTGCATCGAGGGCGCGGTCTCGGAGTCCAGCGCCGCGACGTGCAGGATGCGCAGCGCCGGGTCGTCGTCGACCGCGGCGCGCAGCGTCGCCTCGAGCCGCTTCTCGTCGGCGTCGGACATGGGCAGCCCGAGGACCCGGTGCCCATGGCCGCGCGCGCTGAGCGCGTCGGCCAGCGGCGCAACCGTCGCGGCGTCGTCGCTGACGATGAGCCACGCCGATCCTTCGCCCCCCTTGGCGGCCGCGGATGTTTTCGCGGTACCGGCGGCAGACTTCTGCCAGCGGATCTCGTAACGGGAGTCGGTGATGGACTGCACCTGCCGCTGTTGGTTGTGTTGCGCGGCGAGCTGTCTGAGCACATCGACGGTCTGTTGGCTGTCACCGTTGCCGCCGAGCAGCGCGGCCAGCTCCTCGAACTGGCCGTCCTCCAGCAGCCGCACCGCTTCGGTGCGGGCGGCCTGGGTGTCGGCGGAGGACTGAGCGGTGGGCTTGCTGCGCTGCTCGCGGAACCAGTACTGGCGATGCTGGAACGGGTAGGTGGGCAGGTCGAGCTTGCGCGCCGGTCCCGGCGGCAGGGCACCGAAGTCCGGCACGTGTCCGACGACGTAGGCGTTGGCCAGGGCTTCGGTGATCTGGCGGTGGTCGGCGATGTTGCGGCGCAGCGACGCGATGGCCCGCGGCGCCGTCGCCGGGTCCGGCCACGCCCGCATGGCGGCGGCGGTGAGCACCGGCTGCGGGCCGACCTCGAGCAGCATCGTGCACCGGAGGTCGGCCAGCGTGCGCACGCTCTTGGCGAACTCGACGGGCTGGCGCGCGTGGCGGCGCCAGTAGGCGCCGTCGAGTTTCGCGCTCCTGCCGAGGGCCGCGCCGGTGCGGTTGCAGACCAGTGTCCGTTGGGGCGGCGCGAACTCGAATCGGTTCGCATACGACTCGAACTCGTCGAGGACGGGTTCCAGCAGCGCCGAGTGGAACGCGTGGCTGGTTTCCAGCCAGTCGCAGCGCACGCCGTCGCCCTCCAGCAGGGCCACCGCGCGCTCGAGGTCGTCCGCGGGCCCCGACAGCACGGTGTTGGCGCCGTTGTAGGCGGCCACCGACAGGTTCGGGAATTCGTCGGTCAGGCTCTCCACCCGCTCGGCGGCGGCGAACACCGCGACCATCCGCCCGCCGGCGGGCAGGCTGCCGAACAGCCGGCCACGCTCGGCGAGCAACAAGGCCCCGTCCTCGAGGCCGAACACACCGGCGACGCAGGCCGCCGTGTACTGGCCCACGCTGTGGCCGATCACCACGTCGGGCTCGAAGCCCCACGATTGCCAGAGCCGGGCCAGGCCCATCTCGACGGCGAACAGGGCGGGCTGGGCGTAGGCGGTCTGCCGCAGCGTGTCGTCACCGTCGGGATCGAAGATGACGTCCAGCAGCGGCTTTTCCAGCACCTCGGCGACCGCCGCCGCGCACCGGGTCATGGTCTCGGCGAACACCGGTTCGGTCTCGAACAGCTCGCGGGCCATGCCGGCGTACTGGCTGCCCTGCCCCGGGAACAGCCACGCGGTCCGCGGCTTGTCGGAACACTCCCCCTTGGTCAGACCGGGCGCGGGGCGACCTTCGGCGAGCGCCCCGAGGCACTCGCGCGCGGATTCCATCGAGTTGACCACAAGGGCGGCCCGGTGCTCGAAGTGCGACCGCGCGGCCCCGGCGGTGAAGCACAGGTCGGCCAGCGAGGCGTCCGGGTGCTCGGCCAGCCAGCTGCCGTATTGCTCGGCGAGCTGCGTCAGTGCGGCCGGGCTGCGCGCCGACAGCGGCAACAGGCTGAAGCGCCTGTCGTCGGATGCCACCGGCTCCGCCTGCGCGGCGCTCACCGCGGTGGGGGCTTCCTCGATGATGACGTGTGAGTTGGTCCCGGAGAACCCGAACGAGCTGACCCCGGCGATCCGGGGCCGTCCGCCGCGCTCCCACGGCACGGCCTCGTCCACGACCCGCACCGCGAGCCGGTCCCAGGGGATGTGCGGCGACGGCTTCTGGAAGTTCAGGTGCTTCGGCAACACCTCGTGCTCGAGGGACAGGATCACCTTGATCAGGCCCGCGATCCCCGCGGCGGCCTCCAGGTGGCCGATGTTGGTCTTGACCGACCCGATCAGCAGCGGCCGGTCCGCCTCGCGGCCCGCGCCGAGCACGGCGCCCGCGGCCTGCACCTCGATGGGGTCGCCCAGCGACGTCCCGGTCCCGTGTGCCTCGAGGTAGCCGACGTCGCCGGGGGCGACGCCCGCGGCTTCCAGCGCTTCGGTGATGACGCGTTGCTGCGCGACGCCGTTGGGCACCGTCAGCCCGCCCGAGGCGCCGTCCTGGTTGATCGCGCTCCCCCGGATGACGGCCCGGATCCGGTCGCCGTCGCGGATGGCGTCCTCGAGCCGCTTGACGATGACGACGCCGCAGCCCTCGCCGCGCACGTAACCGTCGGCGGCCGCGTCGAACGTCTTGCACTTGCCGTCCGGGGCCAGCATGTGGGCGTGGGAGAAGGTCATCGCGGTCTTCGCGCTGAGCATGACGTTGACGCCGCCGGCCAGCGCAAGGTCACACTCCTTGAGGCGCAGCGCCTGGCACGCCTGGTGGACGGCCACCAGCGACGAGCTGCACGCCGTGTCGACGGACACCGCCGGGCCCTGCAGCCCCAGCCCGTAACTGATCCGGCCCGCGCCGGCCGCCGACGACGTACCGATGGCCACGTACGCCTCGATCTCGTCGTAACTCAGCTGCTCGGAGATCAGTCCGAGGTAGTCGTGGGTGCCCAGACCCATGAACACACCGGTCTTGGTGTTCGCCAGCGCCGACGGCGCGGTGCCCGAGTGCTCGACCGCCTGCCACGCCGTCTCCAGCAGCAGCCGGTGTTGCGGGTCGATCAGCATGGTCTCGCGGTTCGACAGCCCGAAGAAGGGTGCGTCGAAACCCGTCACGTCATCGATGAACCCCGCCCGGCGGCTGACGATCTTGCCCGGCGCGTCGGGATCGGGGTCGAAGAACTCGTCGACGTCCCAACGGTCCGGGGGCACCTCTGACACCGCGTCCCGACCCTGCGCCAGCACGTCCCAGAACGCCTCCGCATCGGGAGCGCCCGGCACGCGCACCGCGTAGCCGACTATCGCGAAACTCTCGGTCATTTCTGGCCACCCGCCGACTCGAGTTGCTTCTCGTCGCCGATCAAAATGTAAAAGCTGCCAGCGCAATCACCTTTGATGCTCAACCGCGTCTCCAGACCATCTACTGAACATGGGTGTAACAAGTTCTAAACCATACTTGTGGGCGTGACGCGTGTCACGCGGACCCATGTCTGGTTTGTTCAGGCAGCGCTGCGGCGGTGGCCACCAGCTGTGACCAGCAACGATGGTTGTGGTGCGGTTCGCGCGCCGTCGGAAAGGGTTGAGCTTTTCAGGGCCGGAATTTTCGCGCCTCGTTAGTGCCGGGAGCTAACTGTGCCCCAAAGTGGCCAGCATCACACGGTGACCAAAAGCTGCCGGAGCGCCGGCTGCGGAACACGCGCTTTCAGTACTGCGCGTCGGCTTCGATCAGCCCGCTGGCCGCCGGCGGGCGAAATTCTCCAGCAGGTCGGTGGCGGCCGCGGCGCTTTTGGCGGGTTCGGTGATGTGGGTGGCGAGCGCGCCGGCACGCTCGGCGTAGTCAGGCGCGAGAATGGTGCTCAGATCTGCCACCAGCGATTCCTCGGTCGCGCTCGAGAAGCGCCGCGCGGTGCCCACCTTGAGCCGCTTGACCGCGGCCCCGTAGACCGCATGGACGAGATCCCAGAACAGGATCAGTTGGGGGACCCCCGCGCGCATCGCGATGGGCGTGGTGCTCGAGCCCCCGTGGTGGACGACGGCGCGGCAGGCCGGGAAGACCGTGGCGTAGTTCATCGTGCCCACGACTTTGACGTGGTCGAAATGCGGGACGTCGCCGAAATCGGTGCCCGCGGCGCCGACCAGCGCGCGCTCGCCGAGCCGCGAGCATGCGGCGGCGATCATGGCGATCGTGTCGGCCGGCGATTCCACCGGGATGCTGCCGAAGCCGAAGAAGACCGGCGGTGTCCCCGCGGCGATCCACGACGCGACCTCCTCGTCGGCGTCCGTCTGCAGATCGAGGGTCAGGGTGCCGACGAAGGGCCGTTGCCCGGCCCGCGCCGCCCATTCTCGTGCCAGGCCGGGAAAGCACGCCTCGTCGTAGGCCTGTATTTCCAGCGACCCGCGTTCGGTGATCCGTCGCGGGGCGGAGCCGCTCGCCGGCGGTAGGCCGAGTTCGAGGCGCTGGGCGTTTTCGGCCTTCTTCATCCCGCGCCACGACACCCACCAGAAGGCCGCGACCGCCTGGCGGGCCAGGGGTGCGGGCAGGAACCGCAGGGTCTGCCCGTTGGGCCGCAGCGGGAAGTAGTGGAGCGTGGCCAGCGGGATGTCGAAATGTTCGGCGACGTTGGCGGCGGCGTCCTCGAAGTTGATGCCCGTGAAGATGAGGTCGGCCCCGTCGGCCAGCGACGTCAGCGTCGTGCTCATCTCCTGCCAGCCCCGCAGCAGCGGCCCCGCGATGTCAAGCCGGGACGTGATCAGCTTGCGGATCCGCCAGGGATGGCTGAAAAAGCAGGTCCAGAATTCGCGGTGGGCGTCCAGAATGGACCGCGCCTCCGGCCCGAAGCCCACCGCCGGCACCCCGGCGGCCTCGGTGAAGCCGACCAGGTCGGGCGGCACGGCCATGCACACGTCGTGGCCCCGGCGCACCAGCTCGCGGCCGACGGCCAGGTTGGGCTCGACGTCGCCGCGACTTCCCCAGCTCGCCAGCACGAATTTCATCGCGGACCCCAGCCTTTCACCCGCCGATCCCGGCTCAGCCGCCCGGCAGCATAACCCGATCGCGCGCAGGGCACCTCGAATTCGAAGCCGGCGCCGACCCCGAGGGGAGCGATCACCCGAGACACGGTGCTCCGCTCCGGTCAATTGGCCGCCTCGTAAAATACCGAGCTTCAGCTCCTTCCGAATGGCCGCCCGTAGGAACGGACCGATACCGCCGGAACTACATCAACAGCGCCGAATCGATTCGGCAACGACCACCCAATTCGTCTCGCACTTACGGCAAACCGACCCGCAACAAATGGCAGCAAGTGCTGCTACCATCCTGCGGTGCGGACGCAGCGTCGAGAACGTGCTGAGCGGAGAGCGGGGCGTGCCCGGATGGCACCGGCTCGCGGAGAGGCCGCCGACGGAGCCAGTTATGTGGACCGGAACTCGGTGCTGCGAATTGCCGCGGCTATGTTCGAGTCCGCGTCGACGCCATGGGATTTCTTCAAAAAAACGATTGCGATCCCTTCGCTGGCTCGCCATTTTTACCAGCCGACGGGTTCGGAGTGCGAAGAGTATCACAAGTGGTTCTATAACACCGGAGTGTTCAACCACATGACCTGGATGGGCGTCATGTGCCAGAAGTCGGCCAGTGACATGTGGAATTACCAGGAGATTCTCTTTGAACTGAAGCCTTCCCTGGTAATCGAATTCGGCACAAACCAGGGTGGCTCGGCGTTATTCTTCGCCAGCGTCATGAGGCAGATCGGCGCACCATTCAAGGTGCTTTCCGTTGACGTTTACCACGGCCCGCTCGAGCCCCGAGCTCGGCGCGATTCCGATATCTTGTTCGTCGAATCGCGGTCCACGGTCCCGGCTGTAGCGCAGCATATCCAGCGCCTCAAAGAGGAGTACCCGGGCAGGATATTCGCGATCCTGGACAGCGACCACTCCATGAATCACGTGCTGGCCGAGATGAAACTTCTGCGGCCGCTTCTCTCCGCCGGCGATTACCTGATCGTCGAGGACTCGAACATGAACGGACACCCCGTCCTGCCCGGATGGGGACCCGGACCCTACGAAGCCATCGAGGCATACGAACGGGAATTCCCGAACGACTACAAGCACGACGTGGCGCGGGAGAACAAATTCGGCTGGACGCAGGCGCCCAACGGATACCTCATCCGCAACTAGCCGCGGGGGCAGGACTTCGTCGGGCCCCTACCCCTACCTGGGCGGGGATCCGGCGCCCGCGGCCAGGAATTCGTTGAGGTAACGGGTCGGCTTGAGGTTGAGCAAGCGCTCTCGGTCGGCCTTGAGATCCGCGTAGGTGAGCGCCTCGACCTGTTCCACGGAGTAGGGCAACGTCGATTCGGGGGATCCCTTGCGGACGAAGCCGACACCCTGGTCGCACTTCAGCACGCCGACCAGCAGATCGGGCCGGGTGCTGCGGAGCTGGACGATCGCCTTCCACACGTCGCCGTTCCAGATCCCGATCACCAGCGGTCCCGACTGCTGCGCAACGAATTCGTCCCACGATTCCGCACGACGGCCGGCCAGGGCGAATGGTGGGTTGCAGTCGTGCAGGAAGATGACGCCGTCGTCGCGCAGATAACGCAGGGTGTATTCGACGTCGCGCACGACCTGCTCGTAGGTGTGCAGCCCATCGATCAGCGCGACGTCAATCGGATGCCGCTCGAGGAACGCCGTCTCGTTCTCGAAGAACGCGTCGCTGGTCGTCTCGAAGTAGTGGGTCTCGCGGCCCTTGGCGTCGGAGAGTTGGCGCGTGCGCTCCGAAAGCTTGAACGCCGGGTCGACAGCGATCTTCACATCGGCGGCGATCCGCTGGAACGCCTGTCCCCGCGAAACGCCGATCTCCAGATACACGGGGTCCGGACGCCCGGCAAGCGCCCGCTGCACGGCCCTGATCCGGTTCACGCCCGGCCACGCGTCCGCCAACATCACCAGCCCGTTGTTGATGTTCACGCAACGATCCTCTCCATTAAACGCGTGTCTGACAAGCGCGTCGGAAGCGGCGCAGTCAGCTCGAAGCCCGATTGGTCTCTGCGTCAAGCCGGCTGGTTCGCGCGAGCTTGCCCAGCCCGGTGATCTCCAGGCTGACCGACTTCCGTTGCCCGGCGGCGCCCAGCATGAAGGCGATGTCACCCACCGGCGCGCCCAACCAGAATCGCCAGAAGCGCTTCCGGAAGAACGTCCACGCGTAGCTCCCGTCGCCCATCGACCAGTACGCGGCGATCAAGAGCACGTAGTACACCGCGCGCTTCCAGCGCGCGGTGACCATCGCGAAATTCATCTCCCACGCCTCGAGCCCCCACGCCCGGTACCGCCATTCCAGCTCGTATCTTTTCTGGAACTCGTAGAAGGCCAGCATCTCGCCGTTGGTCACCAGGTACTCGTCGAAGACGAGGATCGACCCCTCGACGAAGCGCTCTTTGCACGTTTCCAGCGCGTGCACGCAGCTCTCGTAGGTGTCCAGGTCCATGTGGAAAAGCGCGATCGGCGTGTCAGGACGTTCGGCCAGGAACGGGGCCAGTGTGTCGTAGGTCATTCCCTTGATGAACTGCACCTTCCGGCCCATCGCGTCAGGCACCCCGTCGTGCAACGTCACGCCGGTGTCCCGGATGAAGCGTTGGGCGAAAGGCTCCGTCAGGGCGAAGGTGCCACGCTTGATGACGGCCTGGTCGTCGATCTGCCAGTCCTCGACCAGGCCCTCGAAGGTATCGAAGCCGTATACCGTGCGGCCGCACGAATCAGATATGAGTCTTGTCGACCAGCCGAGCCACACCCCCAGATCGAGCAGCAATCCGTCAGGGTGCCGGCACGACCGCGCCAGTCGCGTGGCCTCCCACATCAACGTGTGACCCCGAATCCGGCACCGACGCAGGTCGGCCAGCGTGCGGCCGATGAACGCGCGGTAGGCGTCGTCATAAACCCTGATGTCGCGCGCGTACAGGTTCGGAATGAAGCGGTCGCGGCCCGGGTAAAGCAAGCGCGCACATACGAGGGCCAGGAGAAGCAGACCGATCGCGACCAGCAGAACGGGCTCCAAGTAGCACGCTGCCGCCACACCGACCGCGATGGCGATGAGAATCGCTTTCCATATGAGATGCAGGCTCGTCCGGTCCACGCTTCGCGTGTCGGCCGCGACCACCGCCTCGCCTCCAGGTTCTCGGCCGGTTCGAGGCCCACTAGACGGCATCACTCCACCACCCGTTGGCAGGTTCCCGCCTCGAAGAGGTCAACCTTCAGACCGCCTTCCGTGCCTTCCGCGACAGCCGGAGAGCACGAGGCTCCCGAGCCGACAACATACCAACCTGTTCGACAGGTGTGTGATAATGCCTCGATTCGTTGACCGCATTCTCCTAGCTGAGTAGGTGACCTTGCGCCAGGCCGACAGCGTCAGCCCTGCCGAAGAGGTACAGAGCCGGCGCTCTCCGCACAAGGAATTTCGTCCGGACATCGAGGGCTTGCGCGCTGTCACGCTGTTCGCGATTCTCGGCTTTCACGCGGCCGTGCCGGGAATGCGAGGTGGATTCGTCGGCCCGGACGTTTTCTTTGTCATTTCGGGCTTTCTGATTACCGGGCAACTCTGGCGTGAGGTGAGCACCACCGGAAAGCTCCAGCTCGGACGCTTCTACGGTGGACGGGCGCGCCGGCTGCTGCCGGTGTCGGCCACCGTGGGGATTGTCACCGTGATCGCCTCCGCCGCCCTGCTACCGCCGTTGCAGGTCCAAAGCGTCATTTTCGACGCCATCGCCTGCGCGTTGTACGTCCCCAATTTCTGGTTCATCGCCGAAGGCGTGCACTATTTCGGTGGGCACATGCCGCCGTCGCCGTTCCAGCATTACTGGACTCTGGGCGTCGAGGAACAGTTCTACCTGTTGTGGCCGCCCCTGATCATCGGGACGGCGTGGCTGGTCCGACGCGTGCGCCGGAGGAGCAAAACCACCGACGCCGCGGCCGCGATCTCACGGCGCCCGTTCCTGGTGGTCTTCGCTCTGGTCGCGGCCGTGTCGTTCGCGCTGTCGCTGGTGTTCACCTACGTGATGCCCGCTGTGGCGTACTTTTCGCTGCCCACCCGGGCCTGGGACTTCCCCGTCGGTGGCCTGCTGGCCCTGACCGCCGACCAGTGGCGCCGCCTGCCGCCCCTGGCGGCCGCGATCACGGGTTGGACCGGGATCGGGATGATTCTGGTGGCCTGCAACGTGTTGACCCCGGACACTCCCTACCCCGGTACCGCCGCGCTGCTGCCGGTGCTCGGCTCGGTCCTGGTGATCGGCGCCGGCTGCGCCACACCCACAAAAGGGTGCGGGCGCGTGCTGGCGGTGGCACCGATGCGTGAGGTCGGCCGGTTGTCCTACTCGTGGTATCTGTGGCACTGGCCGCTGTTGGTGCTGATACCCGCACTGCTCGGACACTCGCTCGGCCTGGCCGGCAGGCTGGCGGTGGTCTTGATATCCGGCGGGCTGGGAATGCTCACGTTGCGCTATATCGAGAACCCACTTCGCTTCGCGGCTGCGCTGCGCCGCTCCCCCTTACGCAGCCTCGCGGTCGGCGCCGTCGCCACCGCGGTGGCAGCCTGCGTGGGCGTGGCGCTCCTGTTTTGGGTGCCCGCCCCGATCGGGCACGGCGCCCCGGCCCCTCCCCTGGCCATCGCCGCTGGAACTGTCCCCGCAGGCGCAGGGCCGGCCGCCTACGACGCGGCGGTGCAGCACGCGTTTATGCAAGTGCACGACGCGGTGACGGCGTCAGCCGATCTTCGAGATGTCCCGTCGAACCTGCAGCCTCCGCTTGCGGGCGTGGCGGCGGAACACCAGGCCATGTTGTTCAACGGTTGCCTGCGCGAGCCTTTCCAGACCGGACAACCCGAGTGCGCGGCGGGCGACACCGCCTCGACCACCACGGTCGCCCTGGTCGGCGACTCGCACGCCGCGATGTGGAACCCGGCGTTCCAACAGGTCGCCGCGCAGCGGCGCTGGCGGCTGGAGATGCTGGCCAAGGGCGCCTGTCCGCTCAACGACGTGCCGATCAGCAACCAACTCTTCAGCGGGCTGGTGGAACACTTCGAGCACTGCGAGGAATGGCGGGGTCAGATCATGGCGCGACTGCGCGCCGAGCGCCCGCGGCTGATCGTCCTGAGCCTGTGGCGCGGATACAGCAACGGCAACGGCAGCGGTTGGCTGTCGGGTTTCACGGCATACGACACGGCGTGGATCGACAGCATGACCCGCCTGGTGCAGCAGCTGCGCGCGACCGGCGCCACGGTGCTCGTGCTCGGGCCGGTCCCGGATCCCCACATATCGGTGCCGACCTGTCTATCCGGGCACCTCGATGACGCGACGGCGTGTTCACCGCTCAAGTCGCACGCGGTGAACCAGCAAGGCATCGCGGCAGAAACCGCGGCCACCAAGGCCGGCGGCGGCCAGTACACCGACCTCACCGATTTATTCTGCGCCGTCAATCGCTGCCCGGTCATTGTCGGCAACACCCTCGTCTACGTCGACGAGACTCACCTGACCCTCGAATACTCCCGGCTGTTGGCACCAGCAATGGGAGCGCTGGCCGACCGCGCGCTCAATCAAGGCTGACATGTCTGCATCCGTACTGATCACCGGCGGGGCGGGTTTCATCGGCTCCGCCCTCAGTCGCCGTCTTGTGACGGCCGGTTACGACGTCGCCGTCCTGGACGTGCTCCATCCGCAGGTTCACGGCGACCGAGCCGTGCTAGACCTGCCCTCGTCCGTGCGGTTTTTCACCGGCGATGTCACCCACGCCCCCGACTGCGATGCGGTGCTGCGGACGTTCCGTCCGTCCCAGATCGTGCACCTGGCGGCCGAGACGGGGACCGCGCAGTCACTCTCGGAGGCGACGCGCCATGGTTCGGTGAACGTGGTGGGCACGACGCAACTCGTGGATGCGCTCAGCCGCTCGGCACACGTGCCCGACCAGTTCGTCCTGGCATCGTCGCGGGCCGTCTACGGGGAGGGCGCGTGGCAGTGCGGCTCGGCGATCTTCTACCCGCAACCCCGCAGCCATGGGCAGCTGCTGGCCGGCATCTGGGATCCGCGGGGGCCGACGGGTGAGCCCGCCGTCCCGCTTCCCAGCCGGGCCGGCCGGACCGAGCCCCGGCCCACCAATATCTATGCCGCGACCAAGCTCGCTCAAGAGCACATCCTGGCCGCCTGGACCGCGGCCCACGACACCAACCTCAGCGTGCTGCGCCTGCAGAACGTCTACGGACCGGGGCAGTCACTGACCAATTCGTACACGGGCATAGTCGCCCTGTTCGCACAGCTGGCGCGCGATCGGCGCCCGCTGGAGGTCTACGAAGACGGGCGGATCGTGCGTGACTTCGTCTTCATCGACGACGTGGTCGAAGCGCTGTTTGCGGCGATAGCGCGACCGGCGCCGCAACCACGGTGCCTCGACATCGGTTCGGGTGTTGCGACGACCATCCACGGGCTGGCCACCAAACTCGCCGCGCTCTGCGATGCCCCCGAGCCGGTCGTGGTCGGGAAATTCCGCGACGGCGACGTGCGCGCCGCCAGGTGCGACGTCGAGCCGGCCGCGAACGAGATCGACTGGCATCCGAAGTGGGCGCTCGAGGACGGCTTGCGGGTGCTGCTCGACTGGATCGGCGAGCAGCCGATCATCCGACCCGTTTGAGGCGGGCGAAACGTTCGACGAGATCGGCCGCGGTGGCCACGCTTTCGGCGGACTTGGTCATCCGTGCGGCGAGTTCGCGGGCGTTGGTCAGACATTGCGGGGCGAGAACGGTGCGCAGGTCCGCGACCAGAGACTCCCGCGTGGTCGCCGAAAAGCGGCGACCGGTGCCCACTTTCAGCCGTTTGACCCGGGCGCCCCAGGCGCCCTGATCGGGCAGCGTCCAGAGGATCAGGGTGGGCAGTCCGGCCCGCAGGCCGGCGTTCGTCGTGCCCGCGCCGCCGTGGTGGACGAACGCGCGGCAGCCGGGAAGGGCCGCCGCGTAGTTCATCACGCCCACCACCTTCACGTGCTCCGGAAGGGGGACGCTACTGAAATCGGTTCCCGCGGCGCAGATCAACGCCCGCTCGCCCAGCTGCGCGCAGACCGAGCTGATCATGGCGAGCGTGTCGCCCGCAGACTCGACCCCCACGCTGCCGAACCCGAAACAGATCGGCGGGGCGCCCCCGGCAATCCACGAGGCGACCTCGTCGTCGGTGTCCGTCGGCAACTCCATGGTCAGCGCTCCGACGAAGGGCCGTTGGGGGGGCTGGCGGCTATTCCAGTTCGCCCATTCGGCCGCCAGCCCGGGATAGCACACCTCGTCGTAGGCCTGGATTTCCAGCGACCCGCGCTCGGCGATCCGTCGCGTCCAGGGGCTGGTGGCCTCCGGCAGACCGAGCGCGCGGCGCTGCGCGTCCTCGATCTTCTTCGGCCCCCGCCAGGACAGCCACTCGAGCGCCGTCATCGCGGTCCGGCCCACCGGCGGCGGCACGAACGGGAGCAGCCGGCCGTTGGCCCGCCACGGGAAGATGTGCAGTGTGGCCAACGGGATGCGGCGGTACTCCGCGACGTTGGCGGCGGTGTCCTCGTAGTTCATCCCGGTGAGGAGCAGGTCCGCCCCGTCGGCCAACGACGCCAACGTCCTGCTCACCTCTTCCCGGCACTGCGTCAGGGGCTCCTGAACGTCGCGCCACATCGTGTTGAGCTCTCGGACCTTCCAGGGGCTTTCGAAGAAGTAGGTCCAGAAGTCGCGGTGCGGGTCCAGGATGACTTTCAGCTCCGGACCGTAGGCGACACCGGCCGGGCCGGCCGCCTCGACGAAGTCGACCATCTCGGGCGCCACGGCCATACGCACGTCGTGGCCGCGGCGCACGAGTTCGCGCCCGACGGTGACGTAGGGCTCGACCTCGCCGCGCGTTCCCCAGTTCGCCAGCACGAATTTCATCGCGGATCCTGACCTTTCAGTTCCCCTGCGCACCCTGCGGAATGAAAGCGGCGGGCCCCGCACCCCTGGCTCAGCCGCCCGCAGCATAACCCGGCTCCCGTGCGCCATCGAGAGGAAGCCGCAAATTTTGGACGCGTGCTCGATAACGCGGCCGCCCGTCGCCGAAGCGCCGTACAGGCTGTTAAACAGGTGTGTGATAATGCCCCCGGTTCGATGACCGCATCCTCTGATTAGGTAGATGACCTTGCGCCAGGCCGACAGCGTTAGCCCTACCGACAGGCTTTCGGTCGAGCACACCGAACAATCCAAATTTCGCCCGGACATCGAGGGCTTGCGCGCCCTGACGCTGTTGGCGATTCTTCTCTTCCACGCCGGCGTGCCCGGCGTGGACGGTGGTTTCATCGGCCCGGACGTCTTCTTCATCATCTCGGGATTCGTCATCACCGGGCAGCTCTTGCGCGAGGTGAGCAGCACCGGCACCCTCAAGCTTCGCCCGTTCTACGGGGCCAGGGCCCGACGCCTGCTGCCGGTGGCGGCGCTGGTCGGCGTCGTCACCGTGGTCGCGTCGGCGTTCCTGCTGCCCCCGTTCGAGGCGCGCAGCGCGGTCGGCGACGGCATCGCCTGCGCGTTGTACGTCGGCAACTACTGGTTCATCGCGCAGAACGTGGACTACTTCGGCGGCCATTTCCCGCCCTCACCGTTCCAGCACTACTGGACCCTGGGAGTGGAGGAGCAGTTCTATCTCATCTGGCCGCTGATGATCATCGGCACCGCCTGGCTCATCCGGCGTACCGCGGCGCGGCGGCGCGCCGGTACAGATGCCGCCTCGCCGGACCCGTCGCAACGCCCCTACTTCGTGGTCCTCGCGCTGATCGCCGTCTCGTCGTTCGCGCTGTCGCTGGTGACCACCTACCTGGTGCCTTCGGCGGCCTACTTTTCGTTGCCGACCCGGGCCTGGGACTTGGCCGTCGGCGGCCTGGTGGCCGTCACCGCGCAGCGGTGGCGCCGGCTGCCCGACCGGTCCGCGAAGGTCACCGGATGGGTGGGGCTGGCCCTGATCCTGTTGGCCTGCAACCGCTTCACCCCGGCGACCCCCTACCCGGGGACCGCCGCGCTGGTGCCCATGCTCGGCACGGCGCTCGTACTCGGCGCCGGCTGCGCCACGCCCACGCAGGGATGCGGTCGCATCCTCGCGTTGGCGCCCATGCGGGCGCTGGGCCGGCTGTCCTACTCCTGGTACCTGTGGCACTGGCCGCTGCTGGTGCTCGCACCGGTGCTGCTGGGCCACTCGCTGGGGCTGGCCGGCAGGCTGACGGCGGTCCTGATCTCGGGAGGGCTGGCGGTGCTCACCCTGCGCTTCGTGGAGAACCCGCTGCGATACGCCCCTGCCCTGCGCCGGTCCCCCGTGGCCAGCCTCGCGGTGGGTGGTGCCGCCACCGCGGTGGCGGCGTGCGTAGGCGTGGCCATGACGACGGTGATTCCCGTCCCCGCCGGCCGCGGCGCGCCGACCGCCGGGCTGACCGTCACCGCGGCGCCGGCCGCCGCGGGCTCCGACATGCACGCCTACGACGCAGCGGTACAGCACGCTTTCGCCCAGGTGCAGGCGGTGGTCGCGGCGTCCGCCGACCTGAAAGCCGTGCCGTCGAACCTGGACCCGCCGCTGGACGATGTAGCAGCCGAGCAGAATGCGATGGTGCATGACGGCTGCTTCCGCGCGGACAAAGAAAGCGGACAGCCCGAGTGCGCAACCGGCGATACCACCTCGAGCACCACGGTGGCTCTGGTCGGCGACTCACACGCCGCGATGTGGGATCCGGCATTCGAGCAGATCGCCACGCAACGACATTGGCGGCTCGAGATGATGGCCAAGGCGGGCTGCCCACTGATCGCCGTGCCCATCGCGAAACATCTCGACGGGGTGGTTGAACACTTTCGGCACTGCGAACAGTGGCGCGCTCTGATCCTCGCCCGGTTACGCGCCGAACACCCGCGGCTGGTCATGGTCAGCATGTCGCGGATGAATAGCGCCGGCAGTTGGCAGCCGGGCTTCACACCATACGACCAGGCATGGCTCGACGCCCTGCTCGTGCTGGTGCAGCAACTTCGAGCCACCGGCGCCGAGGTGCTGGTGTTCGGACCCGTCCCGGACCCGAACACTTCGGTGCCGGACTGTCTGTCCGGACACCTCGACGACGCGAGCGCCTGCTCGCCGGCGCGGTCAGCCGCGGTTAACCAAAGCGGCATCGCAGCCGAGTCCGCCGCCACCCACGCCGGAGGCGGCGAATACGCGGACCTCACCGAGCTCTTCTGCACCCCCAACCGCTGCCCCGTGATCGTCGGCAACACCATGGTCTACTTCGACTGGAATCACCTGACGCACGAATACGCCCGGCTGTTGGCACCGGCAATGGGGCCGCTCGCCGATCGCGCACTCGCCCGCGGTTGAGGCGCCGCGTCCTTGCCGGCATCACTGCGGGTAGCCGGATGCGGTCTGGCCGAGAGTTTTGTTGAACAGATGTGTAATACTTTCTCGACTCGATGGACGCGCCCCTCACTAGGTAGGTGACCTTGCGCCAGGCCGACAGCATCAGCCCCATCGAAAGGTCGCAAAGTCGACGCTCGCCACCTTCGGAATTCCGCCCGGACATCGAGGGCCTACGTGCTGTCGCGGTGTTGGCCGTCGTCCTGTTTCACGCTGAAGTCCCCGGCGTGGGTGGTGGGTTCGTCGGCGTGGACGTGTTCTTCGTCATTTCCGGGTTTTTGATCACCGGGATGCTCTGGCGCGAGGCCAGCACCACCGGAACCGTCGTGCTGCGACGCTTCTACGGGGCGCGGGCACGCCGGCTGCTGCCGGCCTCCGCCACGGTCGGGGTCGCCACGCTGATCGCCTCGGCGGCGCTGTTGCCTCCCCTGCAAGCGCTGACCGTATTCCGCGACGGCATCGCCAGCGCACTTTATGTGAGTAACTACTGGTTCATCCTCGAAAACATCAATTACTTCTCCAGCCTTTTGCCGCCCTCACCGTTTCAGCATTACTGGTCGTTGGGCGTCGAGGAACAGTTCTATCTGGTGTGGCCGGTGATGATTATCGCTACGGCGTGGCTGGTCCGACTCGTGCGCCGACGCACCCCAGCCGGTGCTCCAGATTCGCAACGCCCTTACGTGGTGCTCCTCGCGCTGATCGCGACCCTGTCGTTCGCCCTGTCGCTGATCGTGACCTACTGGGCGCCTTTTGTGGCGTACTTTTCGTTGCCCACCAGGGCCTGGGAGTTGGCACTCGGCGGCCTGGTGGCCCTCACTGCGGGCTACTGGCGCCGCCTACCGCAACTGGCGGCCGTGATCACGGGTTGGGCAGGGCTTGGGGTGATTTTGCTGGCCTGCACCCAATTGAGCTCGACCACGCCCTATCCGGGCACCGCCGCGCTGTTGCCCGTGCTGGGCACCGTTCTGCTGATCGGCGCCGGTTGCGCGGCCCCCTCGCGGGGCTGCGGCCACATCCTGGGATTGCCGCCGACACGCGCGATTGGGCGAATCTCCTACTCGTGGTACCTGTGGCACTGGCCGGTGCTGGTGCTCGCACCGGCACTGCTGGGCCATCCGCTGGGACTGGCCGCCAGGCTGGCGGCGGCCCTGGTCTCCGGCGGGCTCGCCGTGCTCACCCTGCGCTTCATCGAGGACCCGTTGCGATTCGCCGCTCCCATCCGCCGGTCTGCCCTGGCCAGTCTCGCGCTCGGCGGTGTCGCCACCGCGGTCGCGGTCTGCGTGGGCGTGGTGCTGCCGAAAGCGGTGCCCGTTCCTATTGGTCGTGGGCCACCGGCTACACCGCTGACCATCACGGCAGCGCCTCCCCCCGCGGGTTCCGAGATCGACGCCTACGACGCGGCAGTGCAGCGCGCCTTTACACAGGTGGAGGCGGCGGTCGCGGCTTCGGCCGATCTCAACGCCGTCCCCGCCAATCTGGACCCGCCGCTTGCGGGCGCAGCAGCCAACGGCAAAACGTATACGATCAGCGGCTGCCTGCGCATGCCCTTCCAGGGCGGGCAACCTGAGTGCGCGACGGGCGATACCGCTTCCACGACAACGGTCGCCCTAGTCGGCGACTCGCATGCCGCGATGTGGACTCCGGCGTTCCAGCAAATAGTCGACCAGCAGCACTGGCGGCTCGAGACCCTCGCCAAGGGTGGCTGCCCGCTGATGGACGTACCCATCCCCAACAACTACTTCCGTCGCCTGATCGAACGTTATCAACACTGCGAGCAGTGGCGCGCTCAGATCATCGCCCGGTTACGCGCCGAACGCGCACGTCTGGTCGTGGTAAGTGTGTGGCGGGGGTACGGCGCCGACGAATCGCTGACAGGTTTCACGCCGTACGACCCGGCATGGAACCAGAGCCTCACCCGTCTCGTGCGGCAGCTCCGCGCGACCGGCGCCAAAGTGCTCGTGCTCGGACCAGTTCCGGCGCCGCACTCAGTGCCGCGGTTTTGCCTGTCCGGCCACCTCGATGACGCGACGGTCTGTTATCCGCGACGGTCGACCGCGGTCAACGAACCCGGCATCGCAGCCGAAACCGCCGCCACGCATGCCGGCGGCGGGCAATACATCGACCTGACCGGACTGTTCTGCGACACCACACGTTGCCCCGCCATCGTCGGCAACACCCTGGTCTACATCGACGTGAGCCACCTGACGTACGAATACTCTCGCGCGCTGGCACCGGTGATGGGGGCGCTGGCCGACCGCGCACTCGCCTCTGGCTGAAGCGCCAAGATGCGCTTTTGCCGCGATCGGGTTCCGGGACCCTGGAGGCCCTAAGACTGATCCCCCGCGGGTTGTTCGAGGTACCACGGGTTGGCCCGCGCCCAGTCGATGGTGCGGCGGAGCCCCTCTTCTACGTCGACCTCGAGGCGCCAACCCAGCTCGCGTTGCGCCTTCGTCGAGTCCGGAATACGGCGCGGGATGTCCTCGTAGCGGCCGCCGTAGCGCGCCGCGGTGTCGACGGCTTCGGCGTCGGACACCGAGTCCACGTTGGCGACCTTGATCGCCAGCTCGACGACGTCGCGCATGGTCGATTCGGTCATGCTGCCGATGTTGAACGCCTCGCCGATCGCCGCGTCGCTGTCGGCCGCCAGCAGGGTGCCGGCAATGGCGTCGTCGACGTAGGTGAAGCACCGCGACTGGTCGCCGGAGTCGTAGAGCAACGGCCGGCGCCCGTTGAGGATCCGGTGAACGCTCTGCGAGACCACGAAGATCGGAGCCTGCCGGGGGCCGTACACGTTGAAGTAGCGGACCACCGTCACCGGCAGCCCGTAGGCCGTGTGCATGGCGAACACGAGGTGCTCGGCCATCGCCTTGCTGGTGCTGTAGCTCCACCGCGCGGTCTTCGTCGAACCGAGGACACGATCGTCGTCCTCGGCGAACGGCGGGTTGGGGTTCTTCCCGAAGACCTCCGACGTGCTGGCGAAGACGACGCGCGTTCGGTGCCGTCGGCTCAGTTCCAGGACGTTGCGGGTGCCGATCACGTTGACGTCCAGGACCCGCAGCGGGTCGTTGAGATAGTTCTTCACACCGACGACCGCGGCCAGGTGGAAGACCGTGTCGACGCCGGGCGTCAGGGCTTGTTCCAGCGCGCTCAGGTCCGTGACGTCGCCCTGCACGAACCGGAAGTTGGGATGCCGGTCGAAGTCGATGCTGGTGTCGCGGGTGTTCTTGGCGAAGTCGAAGACGGTGACCGAGTCTCCGCGGTCCAGCAACGCGGAGACCAGGTGTGATCCGATGAAGCCGTAGCCGCCCGTCACGACGACATTGGACATATTCGCTCTTTCTGTTGGCTCTGTGCGTTCGGTTGGCCCGCCGGGGCTTACCGCCCGATCCCCTTGTAGACGAAGCCGGCCGCCCGGACCGCCGCCGGGTCGAAGCTGTTCCGGCCGTCGAGGAAGACGCACCCGGCGGCCGTCAGGTCCGCGAGCCGGACCAGCGGTATCTGGTGGAACTGCCGGTGCCCGGCCAGCACCACCAGCGCGTCGGCGTCCTTGACCGCGGACTCGATGTCGGGGGTCAGCGGGATCTTCGTCACCGAGTGGGCCTCCTCGTCGGGCACCCACGGATCGTGCACCGCGAGCTGGCAGCCGGACTCTTCGAGTAAGGCGAGGACGTATTTGGTGGGCGTGAGCCGGCAGTCGCCGGTGTTGTTCTTGAACGCGATGCCCAGCACCGCGATCCTGCTGGTCTCGATGGCCTTCCCCTGCCCGGCCAGGAGCTGCTCGAGCAGCCCGTAGGTGTAGGCGGGCATGGTGTCGTTGACGGTCCTCGACGTCCGCGGGATCGCCAGCTCCAGCCCCACGGTCTCGCCCAGATGGTTGACGAACCACGGGTCCTTGGTCAGGCAGTAGCCGCCCACGCCCATGCTGGGCCGCAGGATGTTGGCGTCGCGGCCGCCCTTGGGCATCGTGTTGGCCGCCTCGATGACCTGCAGGGCGTCCATGTCGAGCCGGTCGCACACCTTGGCCAGCTCGTTGGCGAGGGCGACGTTGAGGTCGACCCATAGGTTGTCCGCCAGCTTCACCATCTCGGCGGTCCGCGGATCGTCGACGACCACCGACTCCACTCCCAGGGCGTGGCGCCACAGCGTCGAGCAGGCGCGCGCGCTGCGCTCGTCGACGGCGCCGACGACGACGGGAATCGACGTCAGCTCGCGGATGGCCTGGCCTTCTGCGAGCCGCTCGGGGCAGAACGCCAAACCGAAGTCGACCCCCACCCGCAGGCCCGAAACCTCCTCGAGGATCGGGCAGACGAGCTTCTCGGTGGTGTCGGGCGGGACCGTGCTCTTGAGGATGACAAGGTGGCCTGGGTGCAGGTGCTCCCCCACGGCCCGGGCCGCCGCCTTGATGTCATCGACGATGGGTTCGAAGTTCGGGCCGAGCGGCGTGCCGACGGTCACGATGACGAAGTCGTTCTCGGCGACGGCGCCGAAGTCGGTCGTCGCGCGGAGCCGACCGACGCGAACGCTGTTGGCCACCAGTTCGCCGAGCCCGGGCTCGGGCACGGTGCTCTTGCCCAGGTTGATCTCGTCGACGACGCTCTGCCGCACGTCGATGCCGGTCACCGGCCAGCCGCGGTCGGCGAGTACGGCACCGATCACCGTGCCGATGTATCCGAAGCCCACCACCGCGATCCCCGACCGCTTGCCGCGGACCAGGAGATCGATCTCGGCGTCGCTACTTCCGAACACACCTTTTGCCATCGCGGAACCCAGCCCTTCAGTCCCCCGTGCGCGTTCTGTGAGCCGAAAGCGCGGACCTCCCGTCCGCGCTAACTGCACGGGAGTCTAATAGGGCGATTGACTCGAAATCCAGAAGTTCTGACCGGTGACCCGAGTGTGAACGGCGGTTCGCCCCGCGATGACGATCCGGTCATCTCGTGCACCCACGGCGAGTCCTGAGGCGGGCGAAGTCTTCGACGAGGTCGGCTGCCGCCAGCGCGCTTTCGGCGGGTTTGGTCATCCGGGTGGCGACCTCACGGGCACGGGTGAGGTAGGGCGGGGCCAGGATCCGGCGCAGATCGGTCGCCAGCGATTCCTCGGTGGTCGCCGAAAACCGTCGCCCGGTGCCGACCTTGAGCCGTTTGAGCTGAGCCGCAAAGAACGGCTGGTCGGGCAGGGTCCAGAGGATCAACTGGGGCACTCCGGCGCGCAGCGCCGCGGCCAGGGTGCCCGCGCCCCCGTGGTGCACCACGGCGCGACACGCGGGAAAGGTGGTCGCGTAGTTCACCACGCCCACCACCTTGACGTGCTCGGGGTGAGCGACGTTGCTGAAGTCGGTCGAGCCCGAGCAGAGCAGTGCCCGCTCGCCCAGCTGCGCGCAGGCGGCACCGATCATGGCGATCGTGTCGGCCGGGGATTCGACCGGGATGCTGCCGAACCCGAAGCAGACCGGCGGCGTTCCCGCGGCGATCCAGGACGCGACCTCTTCGTCGGCGTCCGTCGGCAACTGCATCGCCAGCGCGCCGACGAACGGGCGCCGGCCGTCGAATCGCGCCCATTCGGCCGCCAGGCCGGGGAAGCAGACCTCGTCGTAAGCCTGGATTTCCAGTGATCCCCGCTGGGCGACCCGGCGCGGCGCGGGCGCTGTGGCCTTCGGCAGGCCGAGTTCGCGCCGCTGCGCGTCCTCGTCCTTCCTGGTCCCGCGCCACACCAGCCAGTCATTCACCGTCATCCCGGCGCGAATCAACGGCTGCGGCAGGAACGGCAGCAGCTGGCCGTGCGGCCGTACCGGGAAGAAGTGCAGGGTGGCCAGCGGAATGTCGAAGTACTCGGCGACATTCGCGGCGGGCTGCTCGAAGATCAAGCCGGTGAGCAGCAGGTCCGCCCCGTCCGCCACCGAGGCCAGCGTCGTGGTCATCTCGCTCCAGCAACGGGTGGCGAACTCCTGCGATTCGCGGCCCATCCGGTTCAGCTCTTTGACTCTCCAGGGGGTGCGGGAGTAACACGTCCAGTAGTTGCGCTGCGCATCCAGGATGGGCTGCGAATCAAGCCCGTAGGGCACCGCCGCGAGGCCGGCGGACTCGGCGAAGCCGACCAGGTTGGGCGGGACAGCCATGCGCACGTCGTGGCCGCGGCGCGCCAGCTCGCGCCCGACCACGACGGCGGGTTCGACGTCGCCGCGCCCCCCGTAGCTTGCAAGCACAAATTTCATCGCGGTCAGCTCGGTTCGCGGGGCGGGAGGCCGGCCGCGCGGTAGATCCCGTCGATGACGGCCATGTTGTCGATCGCGTCCTTCGGTGTCGTCTTCACCGGCTCGCCGCGCAGCACCGAGGCGGCGAACGCATCGAGCTGGTAGGCGTAGGTGGTGCGCCGCGGGAAGCGCTCGACACGCTTGCCGTCGGCCGAGCGGACCGAGAGCCGCGGGAAGAGGTGCGGCGCCGCCGGACTGAGGTAGCGCAACTGACCCCGGTCGCCGACCACCTTGGCGCTCGCCCAGAACAGGCTGGACGACCACAGCGCGCAGTGCAGCCGGCCGGTGTGGCCGCCGGCGAAGCGCACCTCGGCCGTCATCACCCGGTCAACCTGCGGACCGTCCAGTTTCGGCTGCGCCGAGACGACCTCGGGTGCCGAACCGCCGAAGGTGCGGAGCATGTCGACCGTGTACACCCCGGCGTCCATGAGCGCGCCCCCGGCCAGCGAGAAGTCGTAGACGTTGGCGTTGGAGCGCTTCGGCAGCAGCACGCACACCGAGACTTCCACCCGCTCGAGCTTGCCCAACTCCCCCGACGCGATGATCTGCTCGACGCGCAAGGTCAGCGGGTGGTAGCGGTATTGCAGCGCCTCCATCACCACCCGGTCCGATGTGGCGGCCACTTCGGCGATCTCGCGCGCCTCGGCGGCGTTGGCGGTGAACGGCTTCTCACACAGCACGTGCTTGCCGGCGGCCAGGGCCGCCCGGGTCCACCTGCCGTGCAGGTTCGTCGGCAGCAGGTTGTAGACGGCGTCCACGTCGGGGTCGGCGAGCAGGGCCTCGTAGTCGTCGTGCACCCGGGCGACGCGGTGCTTGGCGGCGAACGCGTGGGCGCGGAAGACGTCGCGCGAGGCCACCGCGGCCACGACGACCTCGCTGCTTTCGCGGGCCGGGTTGATCAGCGTGGTCGGCGCCCACTTCGACGCGCCCAGGACACCGATCCGCAGGGGCGGCCCGCTTTCAGCCACGGCCTCGGCGCCCGCGCTCGACCATGGTCGTCTTCATCACTTCCGCCACAACACACCGGTCCCGTCGATCTCGACGATCTCCGCGGATATTCCGTGTTGTGAGCGGTAGTCGGTGACAGCTTTTTCGCACGGCTTCAGAGCGTGGTAGTCATCGATGATGCAGAAACCCCCGGGGGACAGCCGCGGATAGAGCGCATCGAGCGCTTGTATGGTCGATTCGTAGAGGTCGCCGTCAAGCCTCAATACAGCGATCCGTTCGATCGGGGCGTCGCGCAAAGTGTCTTTGAACCAGCCGGGAAGAAAGCGCACCCGGTCATCGAGCAACCCGTAACGCTCGAAATTCGCCTTTACTTCCGCTTCGGAGACGCCCAATATGCCCGCGACGAAGTCCGCCCGAATCCCTTTGTCTGCCTTGTAATTCGCGGGATCCGAGCGCGGCACGCCCTGGAAGGAATCGGCCAGCCACACGCAGCGTGTCGCATCCCCGTATGCGGCCAGAACCGCGCGCATCAGAATGCAGGCCCCGCCGCGCCAGACTCCACATTCCACCAGATCACCCGGGATATCGTCGGCCAGCACCGTCTCAACGCAATGCTGCAGACTTGTCAATCTCTGCATTCCAATCATCGTCTCGGCCTCCGCCGGCCAGTCCAGGCCCAGATCGCGGGGCGTAGCATCCGCGAGTCGATGCGCATTGTTTCGCTCGAGGAGGCGGTTGGAGGCTTTGAGAAGGAGGCGTCGCCTCAGTGGCCACTCGGCGGGCATTCGCTCCTGCATCCCATACCGGGTGAGGTTGCGCCGGAGCAGGTCGAGGTAAAGAGATCGGACGTCTAAGTCGGTCACCGTCATACTGCCTCTATCTCGCGTGCCATCATTTCCGGCGCTGAGTCTAGACTCCTATTGATCGCGTGTTGAAGAGTTGTCCAGGATGAAATTTCCGGGGCCACAGGTTTGGATCCGGCCGAGCAAACGGGTTCACGTCCGCGCCCACCACCCCGTGAGGAGCACGATTGGCTAATGGCGATCTGACCGCCCGCGAGGCCGAACGCGTGGTGTGGGATGTGATCGTCGTGGGCACCGGAATGGGCGGCGGGATGCTGGGCCACCAGCTTGCGCGAGCCGGCCGCAGCGTGCTGTTCGTCGAAAAAGGACGCTCGACACTGCCCGGCACACCCGGAACCATCCGCGCCGCGATGCCGGAGTTGGCCGAACCGCGATCGGCCCGCTGCGCCCAGACCTACTACGACGCCCTGGCACGGGCCGGCCGCTGCACCGACGAGATCGAAGACATCAGCCGGCGACGCCGCAAAAGGTTCGTGCCGTTCATCGGCAGCGGCACCGGCGGATCGTCGGCCCTCTACGGCATGGTCTGCGAACGCTTCTTCGTCGCAGACTTCACCCCCCGGCAAAACTTCCACGACCCCGGCGACTCCACCGTGCCCGAGGCCTGGCCCATCACCTACGACCAACTGCGCCCCTGGTACCGCCAAGCCGAAAAACTGCTCGGCGTGCGCGGCCAACCCGACCCCCTGCGCCCCGAGTCCGCCGAGGTCGGCCTGCCCCCCGCACCTCCGTTCTCCACCGACAACCAACCCCTGGTCAACTACCTCACCGGCCGCGGCCTGCACCCCTACCACCTGCCGATGGCCTGCGACTACACCGACGGATGCACCACCTGCCAGACGTACCTGTGCCCCCGACCGTGCAAGAACGACGCCGCCCGCAACGGCGTGCTGCCCGCCATCACCGAGCACGGCGCCCACCTGCTGACCCAATGCCGCGTGCTGCGCCTCGAAGCCGACCGCACCCAGGTCCGCCACGTCATCTGCCAACACCGCGGCGACATGCTCACCCTGCAGGCCAAAGTGGTCGTGCTCGCCGCCGGCGCACTGGCCACCCCCATACTGCTGCTCAACTCCCGCTGCGCCGACTGGCCCAACGGACTGGCCAACGGCTCGGACTACGTCGGACGCAACCTGATGCGCCACCTGCTCGAACCGATGGAGATCTGGCTCGAGCCGAAACGAAACGTCACCGCCGCCAACAAGGAGATCGGACTCAACGACTTCTATCTCTGGGAGGGTCAGAAGTACGGCACCGTGCAGTCTTTCGGTGCCATCCCCCCCATGGAGTGGGTGACCAACCGCCCCGACGCCAGGGGGCGGGCGTTGCGCCTGGTGAATCCCGCGGTCCGCGCGATCTACGACCGGTTCGCGACCGGCGGCCTGGTGCTGGCCGCGATGATGGAAGACCTGCCCTACCTGGACAACCGCGTGCTGCCCTACGATCGGCCGAGCGTGGACGACAGGCAGCGCCTGCGCATGCAGTATCGGTTGCACGCCAACGAGATCGAGCGCAGAACGCAGTTTCTGCGGCTGCTCAACGAGGTGCTGCAGCCGTTTCGCAAACTCACCTTGGGCAGCGGGAAGGAAAACGCCAACCTGGGCCACGTGTGTGGCACCTGCCGCTTCGGGACCGATCCCAAAACCAGCGTGCTCGACCCGCAGAACCGCGCGCACGAAGTGCACAACCTGTACGTGGTGGACACCTCGTTCTTCCCCTCCAGCGCCGGCTTGAACCCCAGCCTGACCGTCGCCGCCAACGCCTTGCGAGTCGCCGCGCACCTCAACGAGGCACACTTCGCCGACTAGCTGTAGGAGGTCACCACGTTGGTGACGCCGGTGGTGAGTCGTGATGCTGGTGGCTGGCCGCCGGCGGCAGAGTGTGGTCGATGGTAGTTGAAGTGGATGTTCCAGATCTTGAGTGCTTCGTTGCGTTGGGTCTCTGAAGTCCAGGTCCGGGCGTAGAGGAACTCTTCGGCCAGGATGCGGTGGTATCTTTCCACCTTGCCGTTGTGGCGCGGGGTGTAGGGCGTGATGCGTTGATGGCGGGCGCCGTGCAGGACGTGGGCGAAGTCACGGGCGCGGTAACACGAGCCGTTGTCGGTGACGATGCGTTGGATGCGATCGATCCCGTGCGCGGCGAAAAAGACCCGGGCGCGGTGCATGAAGCCGATTGCGGTGATGGCTTTTTCATCGACAAGTGCCTCGGTGTAGGTCAATCGCGAGTAGCCGTCGACCGCGGAATGCAAATACACATAGCCTGCCCGCGTGCCTGCCGCGGTGGCCACCGCCACGGCCTTGGCCTGGGCGCTGCCCTTGCCGTGCACTCGCCACCCCGCCGTCGGGGATGCGGCCGACCTTCTTGACGTCGACGTGAATCATGTGTCCGGGGCGGCGCGCGATGATGCGTTGCGGCACCCGGTTGAGGTCCCCGCTGGGATCGAGGAACCTGCGCCGGTTGAGCCCCAACGCGACCAGCTGGCGACTCACGGTGCGCCGGCTGATCACGATCCCGCGTGCATTGAGTTCGAAGGCGATCCGCGCTGCCGACCACTTGCGGACCCGGCGCAACGTCTCGATGACCTCGATCACCGAGCTCGTAGTGGCGCTGGGCTGACGTGTCGGAGCTGACGAGCGGTCGTGCAGCCCGAGCTCACCGAACTGGCGGAACCGGTTGACCCACTTGGACGCACACGCCCGCGAAATCCCCATCTCAGCAGCCACGTGGGCAATCGGGCGGTCAGCACAGCGGGCCACGAGGCGACGACGGCCTTCAACGGACAACGGGGCATTACCGTGGGTCATGGACGGGTTCCTTCGGTGTAAGGACGAGGGGTTTGGCGATTTCTCATCCTGCCGCCCAGGAACCCGTCCCCCAGGACACCTCAACCCGTGTCGGCGCCTACAACGTCACGACCCGCAACAACTAGCCGATTCAGGCCGGTTGCCGCAGCGAGAGGCCCGCAGCGCGGTAGATCGCGTCGATGACGGCCATGTTCTCTACCGCGCCTTCCGGTGTCGTCTTCACCGGCTCACCGTGCAGCACGGCCGCGGCGAAAGCGTCGAGCTGAAACGCATAGGTCGAGCGCACCGTGAAGTTCTCCACCCGCTTTCCCCGGGTGGATCGGACGGAGAACCGCTGGAAAGGAATGAGCGGGTTGAGTCGCAACTCTCCGCGGTCGCCGACCACCTTGACGGTGAAGCGCGGCAGGTCGGTCGACCACATCGAGCAGTGGATCCGGCCGGTGTGCCCACCGGCGAAACGCAACTGGGCCGTCATCGTTCGGTCCACCTCGGGACCGTGCAATTTCGCTTGCGCCGCAACGACTTCGGGGGCCGATCCGCCGAACCTGCGCACCATGTCGACCGCGTAGCACCCCAGATCCATCAGCGCACCGCCGGCGAGCGAGTAGTTGTACCGGTTGTGCGAGAATTTCGGCATCCAGAAGCACCACTGAGCGTCCACCCGCTCCAGCTTGCCCAGCTCCCCCGACGCGATGATCTCCTCGACGCGCGCGGCGCAGGGATGGTAGCGGTAATGAAACGCCTCCATCACGACCCGGCCCGACTCGGCGGCCAGCGCGGCGACCTCGCGCGCCTCGGCGGCATTGGCAGTGAACGGTTTTTCGCACAGCACGTGCTTGCCGGCGTCGAGCGCGGCCCGGGTCCACTTGCCGTGCAAGGCGATTGGCAGGGGGTTGTAGACGGCGTCCAGGCCGGGATCGGCGAGCAGCGCCTCGTAGCTGTCGTGCACCCGCTCGATGCCGTGCTTGGCGGCAAAGGCCTGCGCACGGGACACGTCGCGTGCGGCGACCGCGGCCACCACGATCTCGTCGTTGTCCCGGGCCGGCTTGATGAGCGCCGCCGGTGTGATGCGAGCCGCCCCAAGGATGCCGATCCGCACCGTGGCGACGCTGTCACGCATGGACTCCGATGCTAGCAAACAGGTAGCGGAGACTCGGACAACTAATTAGGACTCAGGCGGCACTATTGACGGGTCCACGACGACCCAGCGTCGCGCATGCTCCCACTGCCCGATCCTGGCGAATGTGGCTTCTACTACGCCCCAACGACTCGTTATTATCTCCTGGCCGAATTGCGTGTGACGCGATCGTCAGATCTCCACCGGACCTCGCGGCGTTCCGACCAATTTCAGAATGTCGGTGAGCGAATGGACGGTGCGTAGATCTCGCCGCTGATGGGATGGAAGCCGCCACTGCCGTACGGCTTGGTGACCGACAGAGTCGCCGAACCCCTCTTCGTCGACACTGGTCTCATACTCGCCGTGGGGGCACCCAACTTCAGGTTCTCTTTACGCCAAAGGAGCTCGCGATATGCGCGGTCAAAGCCCTCTGGCAGGGCGGGGTTAACATGGCGCCCACCTGCTGGTACTCTCCCCGCGGAACCTCTTCTAGAAGGGCAGACGCGTATGCAGCATAGAAGCCTGACATGGTAACGGGAGTACATAAAAAAGAGTTGGAATTCACCTCGCACAACATTCGTTTGGACGACGGTACTTTCACGAAACCCGAATCGAAACATTCGATTGTAGATCATCCATGGTTCATTTCGGCGCGCGGTATCTTACAAACGGTTTTCCCGGGGGATAAAACTCAACTCCGCCTGGCCGATGTGGGTTGCTTGGAAGGTGGATACGCTGTCGAGTTCGCGCGGATGGGATTTCGCGTTCTTGGGATAGACGTGCGTGAGTTGAACATAGCGGCCTGCAATTATGTTAAGTCAAAAACTGATCTACCGCACCTGGATTTTGTCCAAGACAACGCCTTCAATATTGCCAACTATGGAAATTTTGATGCTGTCTTCTGCTGCGGGCTGCTCTACCATCTCGACCGCCCAAAGCAATTTCTGGAAACGATTTCAGCTGCGACGAACAAGCTTCTAATTCTGCAGACACACTTCTCTCTGATTGATTCAAACCGCAGGTTCGTCCGTCAAAAATTGGCCAAAATGAAGGATCGGATGCCTATAACTGCGCGATTGGTCCTGCCGGGGATGCAATGGGTATTGGACAGGTTGCTGGGAAAACCAAGGCCCGAAAGTTTCTATCTTTCGCTACCCAGAGATGTATGGCTATCGTCGCCCAGTGAAAACGAGGGCCTTCCTGGAAGGTGGTTCACCGAGTTTCACAGCGAAAGATCGTTCGGCAAAAGAGAAACTTCGAAATGGTCGTCTTGGGACAATCGTCGATCCTTTTGGGTTCAACGCGAATACTTATTGCAGACGATTCGCGACGTCGGATTTGACCTGGTGCTGGAACAGTATGACCACTTGGAGCCAAACATTGCAGAGTGCTTGCTCGAGGGTTCATATCAAGCAAATCTTCGAGGGACATTCATCGGCATCAAGACGCAGAACGCAACGGTAGCTGCTGAATCACCTTCGATACCCTCCTAGTCCCGGTAACGCCGTGACCGGTGGACGGTCGATGGACGCCAATGAGGACGCTGGATTTTATATCAATCCGTCTCCATGTACACGCAGTTTTGGCCTACACTCTTGCGATGGCCCCCGCTGACACCTTGCGCCGCGCGGGAAACCGGCTTCGCGAGTTCGGACCTTTCGGCAAGACGGAGCCCATCCCTCGGATATTGGTGGTCTCGAACTACGGCAACTTAGGCGGAGGGGCAGCGGCCGTGTTTCGAGACATGGCGCTGGCGCTGAGGGAGAAGCGGCCGGACCTGGACGTGGTCGCCGTCTACCCGTGGAAGGGAAGCCTGGCGGCTGAGTGTGCTCGGCACGGTATCCGCACCAAGATTGCATGGATACCGCCTTGGGCTTTTCTCGAGCGGTGGCGCAGGCCGCGCGCTGAGGCCCTCATTGGCGCGATTCCGCGCGGTGCACTTCTCCTTGTAGGCATCTTGCAAGCAGTGTTTCTACTTATTCGATTGCGTCCCGCGATGGTGGTGAGCAACACAATGCTCATTCCGTCACACGCCGTAGCCGCCAAGCTACTGGGAATTCCCCATTATTGGATGGTCCATGAGTTCGGAAGAGATGACCATCACCTTCGGTTCCTGTTTGGCTACCGCAGAACCATCCTCCTGATCGGACAGCTGTCGGAGGCAGTAATCTGCAATTCACAGGCAGTTGAAAAGGCTCTGCTCGCGGTCGATCCAAAAATGAGATCGCACGTCATCTACCCGGTCGTCGATACTCCCCTTTGCACGCCGCAGGAGCGGCGCCCGGGTGAGCTGATGCGAGCTATATTGATCGGTCGGCTCGCTAAATCCAAGGGGCAACACATTGCAGTTGAGGCTATCGCTATCGCGCGGCAAGCCGGTGTCGACATCGAGTTGGCTCTGATCGGCGCTGGCGACCAAAAGCCAATTCGCGAGCTTGCTCAACGCCTGGGCGTCGAGGACCTCGTGAGCCTTCACGGGCCAACCTCCGACGTTGGACTCTACTGGTCTACCGCCCACGTAGGCCTTATGTGCAGCGAGTGCGAGGCGTTCGGCCTGGTAACGGTGGAGGCGATGAGAGCTGGGTTGCCTGTTTGCGGAACGAATACGGGCGGCACCCCGGAGATCATCGATTCAGGAGTCAACGGACTGCTGAGCCCCGCAGGGGACGCGAATGCACTCGCAGCCAACCTTATGGCGCTCGAGTCAGACGAGGATCTGCGGCGCAAGTTCGCCTCTCGCGCGGCAGATACGACGGAGCGCTTCCGGCGTGAGCATTACGGCGATGAACTCGCCCCCATTCTCGGCCTGGGTTAGGACGGACGCGCGATCGGGGACGTGTGCAGAACCGCCCACCCAGACTAGCGCGCGCCGGCCGAAGTAATGCTTCTCCGCTTAAGACGCGACTTCAAGGAAATCGCGCGCTTCTCGACCAAAAACCAACTCAGCGCGGCTAGCGGCAGGGTGGCGATGGCTGAAACGATCGCGAACGCAATTGGATTCAGAAAAGCAAGCCCACAAATCACCAGCAACTGCTGTACAGGAAATGCGTAAATATAGACGCCGTAAGATAAATCTGTCCGGAGCCTCAAGCGCTCGTTGTGGATGAGAGCACCTGAAACGATGATGGCGTAGGCCAGCGGAATGGCGGCAACAATTCGGTAATTGGGTAACAGGCTCGCCGCGAGGACGACTAACACGCTCACCACTACCAGCGACCATCTGGCGGGAAGGACGTTTCGGAACAGATACAGGAGCGCGCCCGCCAGAAACATGAGAGCGAAACGCGCTGCCAATCCTTCCATGACCAGCTGATTAGTCGCGGCGTCGATGTACTGCCGACCGCCTGGTGGCGTTTCGACGAAGGCGCTGAAGGGGGGCAGTATCGCCGACCAGTACAGCACCAGCACGAACAGCGCAGGAATAAGCCACCGGCGATGTAAGAGTCCTGCTATACCGAGACCAGCAATAGCGATGTAGCACAGCACTTCCCAAGAGAGTGTACCGAGAGAACCGTCCCACACCCCTGACCACGTAACGCCGCGCGGTGTTCCCCCGATATCGGGCTTAACGAACGACACGGCGCTGTTTCGAAGGACGTACTCGAACGGCGCACGCGATAGCAGCAACTTGGCAGCCGAGCCTTTTTGGATGGTCACGGCGATCGGAGCTATGACAAACGCGGTGACGATAAGGCATGCCCATAGTCCAGGAAGGATTCGGAGGCCTCGAGCCAAGAAATAGTCGCGCAACCGAGCGCTTCTGAACCAACTCCACGTGATGAGAAATCCTGAGATTGCGAAAAAGCCGTCAACCCATCCTTCGCTAAGAAGTTGGTGAATCGGCTCGAACGACACGTGGCGGTCGGTGATTGGCCACGCGTGCCACAAAATAACACCGGTCGCTAGCATCAAACGCCACGCATTTAGTGCGTTGCTTCGCGGATCGAATTCTTCTCCGAGTGTTAAACTTGTCGTACGTCTCCGTTTTGGCCAGCGACCGACGATGTCACTGTCGCCAGCGACTTTTGGGTCCGTGTCACCTTCACTGCGTCCGAACACACCTTGAGCCATCGCGGTCCATATCCTTCAACCCCCGTGTGCGTCCAACGAATGGCAAATCGGGAACCTCCCGTCTCCGACTATCCCGCTAGGCAGTGTATCCAACACATGTCTAACAGATCGGGGAGCAGGGAGTCCCGCAAGCACCGCAACACGCGCCTACGCCGCTCAACCAACGCGCTTGGGGCGGGCGAAGTTTTCCAGAAGATCACAAGTGGCCGCTACGCTGTCGGCCGGTTTGGTCAACCGCGGGGCGAGTTCGCGGGCTCGGGCGAGATATTGCGGGGCAAGAATCCTGCGCAGGTCCGCGACAAGCGATTTCTCGGTGGTGGTCGAGAAGCGCCGGGCGGTGCCCACCCTCAATCGTTTGACCGCGGCCCCAAAGAGGGGCTGATCGAAAAACGTCCAGAGGATCAACGTAGGGACTCCGGCGCGCAACCCCGCGGCCGTCGTGCCAGCCCCACCATGGTGCACCACGGCGCGACAGGCGGGAAAAATCTCGGCGTAGTTCGCCGTGTCCACCACCTTGACATGCTCGGAGTGGGGAATGTTGCTGAAGTCAGTTCCGCCGGAGCACAGCAGCGCTCGCTCGCCTAATTTTGCGCAGGCCGTTGCGATCAGGGCGAGCGTGTTTGCGGTAGTCCCGACGGGGATGCTGCCAAAGCCGAAGAAAATCGGCGGCGGTCCGGCGGCAATCCATGCCGCAACCTCATTATCGGCGTCCGTTGGCAACCCCAGCGTCAGCGTGCCGACAAAGGGCCGTTGCCCGTCCCACTTAGCCCATTCGGCTGCCAGCCCCGGAAAGCAGACCTCCTCATAGGCCTGGATTTCCAGAGATCCGCGTTCGGCGATGCGCTGCGGCCAGGGCGACGTCGCCTTGCGGAGACCGAGCTCACGACGCTGTGACTCCTCAACCTCCTTCACCGCACCGCCCCACGACAGCCGCTCGTAACCCTCCATTGCGAAGCGCCCGAAGGGCGCCGGCAGGAACGGCAGTAACTGGCCATTGGCCCGCATCGGGAGGAAATGTAGCGTGGCCAGCGGAAGGTCGTAATACTCCGCGACGTTGGCGGCGAACTGTTCAAAACCGAGGCCGGCAACGATTACGTCGGCCCCGTCCGCCAGCGAAGTCAACGTTGTCGTCGCCTCCTTTGTCCAGCATTGGGCGACGATTTCTGAAACCTTGCGCCCCAGCCTATCCAGATCCCGGATCTTCCAGGGGGTCCGGAAGAAGCACGTCCAGTAGTCGCGCTGCGCTTCTACAAGGCCGCGCGAGTCCAGCCCGTAAGCGACCGCATCAAGCCCAGCAGCCTCGGCGAAACCGACCAGGTTGGGTGGGATAGCAATGCGCACCTCATGCCCCCGGCGCTGCAGCTCACGGCCCACAACGACGGAAGGCTCTACATCGCCACGCATTCCATAACATGCCAGAACACATTTCATCGCAGATCTTGACCTTTCAGTTGACGAGCGCATCAGACAACGTCAGGTGCATCGGACATTATTACCGGTTCTTCGACTGCCGGCTGGGAGTCTGGCTACTGGCTTCGGGCTAATCGTTCGTCGGAAATCCGATCGCATCGGCATTCGTCGGCGACCCCGCGTTGACCTACCTCGCGCATTAGCTGCCACCAGGCCGCCAGTTACGGCATACACGAGCGGCCATTTCCAACATCGCTGAACCAATGGCTGCGAATGATACGATCGCGAATCGCCCGGACCGGGCCAGCTTTGGGCCATCACCCGATTGAGGAGCTCGATTGGCTGACCGCGAACACAACGCGCGGGATCTCGAACGCGTGGTGTGGGACGTAATCGTCGTGGGCACCGGTATGGGGGGCGGGATGCTGGGCCACGCCCTGGCCCGCTCGGGCCGCAGAGTTCTGTTCCTCGAGAAGGGACGCTCGACGCTGCCCGGGACACCGGGAACGATCCGCTCGGCCATGCCCGAACTCGCCGAACCTCGAGCCGCGCGTTCGGCAACGACCTACTACGACGCGTTAGCCCGCGCGGGACGCTGCACCGATGAGATCGAAGACATCAGCCGGCGCTTCCCGCGGCGGTTCGTGCCCTTCATCGGCAGCGGCACCGGCGGGTCCTCGGCCCTCTACGGCATGGTCTGCGAACGATTCTTCGTCGCCGACTTCACCCCCCGGCAAAACTTCCGCGACCCCGGCGAATCCACCGTGCCCGAGGCGTGGCCCATCACCTACGACCAGATGCAACCGTGGTACACCCAAGCCGAGAAACTGCTCGGGGTACGCGGCCAACCCGACCCCCTGAGACCCGAAGCCGCAGACGTCGGCCTGCCCCCCGCCCCGCCGTTCTCGACCGACAACCAGCCGCTGGTCAACTATCTGACCGGTCGCGGACTGCACCCTTACCACCTGCCGATGGCCTGTGACTACACCGACGGTTGCGCCACCTGTCAGGCCTATCTCTGTGAGAAGTCGTGCAAAAATGACGCCGGACGCAACGGCGTGCTGCCCGCCATCACCGTGTACGGCGCGCAGCTGCTGGCCGAGTGCCGGGTCCTGCGCCTTGAGGCCGACCGCACCCAGGTCAAGCAGGTGATCTGCCAGCACCGCGGCGACATGCTTGCCCTGCAGGCCAACGTGGTGGTGCTGGCCGCCGGCGCGCTGGCCACCCCAGTGCTGTTGCTCAACTCCCGCTCCGGCGACTGGCCACGCGGATTGGCCAACGGCTCAGACTGGGTGGGACGCAACCTCATGCGACACCTTATGGATTGGATCGAGGTCTGGCCCCAGTCCGGCTGCAGGATCACGGCCGAAAACAAGGAGATCGGGCTCAACGACTTCTACTTCTGGCAGGGGCAGAAGTACGGCACCGTGCAGTCAGCTGGCACCATGGCCACGCTCGCACCCATAGACATGCTGACGAATCACCCCGGCTGGCAGCCCAAGGCGATGCGCCTGATGCGGCCGGCGGTACGGCCGATCTACGAACGCTTCTTCAACGGTGGACTGGTGCTGGCCGCGATCATGGAAGACCTGCCCTACCCGGACAACCGCGTGCTGCCAAGCGATCGGCCCAGTGAGGATGGCCGCCAGCGACTGCGCCTTCGTTATCGGCTGCACACCAGTGAGGTCCAGCGCCGCGCGGAGTTCTTGCGGCAGGTAAAAGAGGTGCTGAAGCCATTTCGCAACCTCACTCTCCGCACCGGCGAAAGCAACTCGACCCTGGGTCATGTCTGTGGCACCTGCCGTTTTGGAACCGATCCCAAAACCAGCGTGCTCGACCCGCAAAACCGCGCACACGAAGTCGACAACCTCTACGTCGTCGACGCCTCGTTCTTTCCTTCCAGTACCGGTTTGAACCCCAGTTTGACTGTCGCGGCGAACGCTTTGCGGGTGGCCGCTCACGTTAACCAGGTGCATTTCGCCACCTGACAACCATCTTTGATAAATGACGCCGTGGAATCCCTGAACCGGTTTGGCGCATTCGTCGAGACACATAAGATCACTGCGTGGACTTATTCGTGCAAGAATCCGGTCCCGTCGGGGCGCCCGCGATCGTCTTCCTGCATGGCGGGGAATACACCGGCCGGTCCTGGCAGCCCGTGGTCGAGCGAATGCAGCAATACCACTGTCTGGTCCCCGATCTGCCCCATCACGGCAAAAGCCTTCAGCCCACGCCATTCAAGATGAGCGATACGGCTGCTGCGGTGGGGGAACTCATCCGCGCGCGGGTGGATTCTGGCCGGGTACACCTGGTGGGCCTGTCGCTCGGCGCCCAGGTGGGAGCGCAGCTGCTGGCGACTGAGCCAGAACTCGTCGACAGGGCGGTCCTCTGCGGGGCCATCGTCGACGCGATGCCGGTCGTTCGGCTGACAGCTCCTCTCCTGGCGCTCCTCGCATGGGTCTCCCGATCAGTGACCATCCGCAGGAATGCACGCCTGGTGGCGATTCCCTCAGCCAAGGTTGATGACTATCGCGACGATGTGCGTCTCCTGCCGCCCGCCCAGATCGCCCAACTCGTGGCGGCGTCCGGCGGGTTCACGCTTCCGACGGACCTGGACAAATCGGATTCGCCCACGTTGTTTCTGACCGGCTCCCAGGAGATGCGGCTAATCCGCCGCTCGGCGGCAGCGCTCGCGCAGCGAATGCCCAACGGAGTCGACGGGGTCGCAATCGGTATGGACCACGAGTGGCCCCTACGCGATCCGGACCTCTTCGCGCGCACCGTCGACGCCTGGCTGTCCGGCAGGGCCCTGCCGCCCGAGATCGCCCTGTCGAACTCGGGTTATCGGTGACCCCGTGCCTTCTTCTCGGTGCGCACCGGTGAAGCTTCCGGAGCGCCGACGGACGAGAATCAACAGGGTAGTGTTCCGACCGTGTTGAGCTCAGTGCTGCTGGTGCCGACGCTCCTGTTGACGCTCGATCCGTTGCGTCTGGGCCTCATCCTTCTACTGATCACTCGAGCGCGTCCCGTGCAGAGCCTGTTCGCCTATTGGGTCGGCGCCATGACGGCGAGTGTGCCCTACATGTTGGTCCCGCTGATGGTGCTGCACGCCATCCCATCCTTCAGGTCTTTTGCGGATCGCTACGCCAACCCGGCCACCCTCAACAACCCCACCGTCGGGCACATCCAAATGGGCATCGGTGCGCTCGCGCTCTCGATTGCCGCGGTAATGGGGGTCCGCTTCCGCGCGCACCAGCGCGCGTCCTTGGCGATTGCGGGCGCCCCCGCGTCGACGCTCCCGCCGGACGGCGACCAGGATGTGACGAAGAAAAGCGCGGCTCCAAAAGGACGGCTTCGCGCCCGCATCCACACAGCGTGGGAAAACGGATCCACCTGGCCGGCGTTCATGTTCGGCGCCATGTCGGGGCCGCCACCTGTGACGGCCCTACTGGTACTCACCACCGTCATGGCCTCGGGAGCCGCGATTGGTACGCAGATAAGCCTCGCTCTCGCGTGGGTCGTCGGAATGTTCGCGGTGGTCGAGATCATCCTCATCAGCCATTTGGTCGCGCCCGTTAGAACCCAAGCGGCACTGCAATTGCTGCACGACTGGATTTTGGCTCACAAACGCCAAGTGCTGATCGCCATGATCGTCGTGGCAGGCGTCGCGATGCTGGCCTTGGGCATGCGCGGCATCGGAGCCGGTCCCTAGCGAATCAGCCGGCCTCGTCGCAGCGCCCACTCGAGTTGGTAATTGATATCGTGCTGCGCCCGTTGCCCGAATATCAGGCCGGGCTGTCGGATCGGCTGACATTGAGCAATGATGTCGTCGGCGCTGAGTTGAGGACGATTCAGCGGATTAGCGTGCCGTGATTTAGGCAGTTATCGACCGACACTCAGGAGGATTCATTGCGGACGTTAACCGAGATCATGAACACAAACGACTCAGACAAGGGCACCTCGATGGGAGAGGCTCATGGCTACACGCCGGTCTACGAGCGATGGCTGGAGCCCATGCGCAACGACACATTGCGCTTGCTCGAGATCGGCGTGTGCGACCCGCGGATGCCGGGAGCATCGCTGAAGGGTTGGTACGAGTACTTCCCGAAGGCAACCATTTTCGGCTATGACATCAAAGACGCCCACCGTTTCGACAACGACCGGATTACCACATTCGTCGGCGACCAGTCCGACCGCGCAGATCTCGCACGTTTGGTGGAAAACTTCGGCGGCGAGTTCGACATCATCATCGACGACGGCAGCCATAACGCCATGCACCAGCAGGTCAGCTTGGCGTTCCTCTTCCCATACCTGAAGCCCGGCGGACAGTACATCATCGAGGATTTGCACGTGGCGCCGAACACGCAGCACCTCCTCCGAAGCATGCAAACCGGTCTGCCGGGCGAGCGGGCGCCCGGAAGCGGCTTGGGCAAGCGCGTCAGGGCATTCTCCGGCGGCGTCCGCGCCGGCTGGCTCCTGTTCGGGGTTTTCAAATTTTGGCCGCGCAGGCCCTACATCACCGAACAGGAGATCGCACGGATCCACGGCGACACCGAGCGCCTCGATCTCGCCTGCGACGACAAACTCGCCAGGTTTATCAAGCGGCGTCAAGGCTAAGCTCCGAACTCGGCTCAGCCGACACGCCCGGCTCGGGCGAACCTCTCCACAAGATCGGCGGCGGTCGCGACACTTTCGGCGGGTTTGGTCATCCGGGTGGCGAGTTCGCGGGCACGCACGAGATATTCGGGGGCGAGAATAGTGCCAAGGTCCGCTACCAGCGATTTCTGACTCGTGGCCGATAGACGTCGGGCAGTGCCCACCCCCAGTCGTTTGATAGCAGCCCCCCACAGTGGCTGATCGGGCAACGTCCAGAGAATCAACGCGGGAACTCCCGCGCGCAGGACCGCGGCCGTGGTGCCGCCGCCGCCGTGGTGCACGACCGCCCGGCACGCGGGGAAAACGGCCGCATAATTCACCGCGCCGACCACCTTGACGTGCTCGACGGAAGGGACGCCGCTGAAGTCGGTCCCGGCGGCGCACACCAGCGCCCGCTCGCCCAACTGCGCACAGGTCGCGCCGATCATCGCCAGCGTGTCGGCGGCGGACTCGAGCGCGATGCTGCCGAACACGAAGCAGATCGGCGGTGTGCCCGCCGCAATCCAGGACGCGACCTCCTCGTCGGCGTCCGTGGTCAACTCCATCGTGAGCGTGCCGACGAACGGCCGCTGGCTTCCCCATTTCTTCCATTCGGCCGCCAATCCTGGGAAACACACCTCTTCGTAGGCCTGGATCTCCAGGGATCCGCGTTCGGTGATCCGCTGCTGCGCCGGGCCGGTCGCCTTCGGCAGACCGAGCTCGTGGCGTTGCGCGTCCTCGACTTTCTTGGTTACCAGCCAGGACAGCCACCAGAACACCGACATCGCGCCGCGGCTCAATGGTGCCGGCAGAAACGACAGGACTTGGCTTCGCCCCCGCACCGGGAACCAATGCAGTGAGGCCAACGGAATGCGGTGGTACTCGGCGACGTTCGCGGCGGCGACTTCGAAATTCACGCCGATGCAGAGGAGGTCAGCTTCGTCCGTCACCGAGGCAAGCGTGGTACTCACCTCGGTAAAACACTGGGCAAGAGCCGCCGCGAGTTCATTCCGCAGCCTGCGCAGTTCGCGAATCTTCCAAGGGTTGCTGAAGTAACACGTCCAGTATTTACGCGTCAATCCCATGATGGCTTGCGTGTCCGGTCCGCAGGCGACGGCCTCGAGCCCAACAGACTCGGCGAAGCCCACCAAGTCCGGCGGGACCGCCATGCGGACGTCATGCCCCCGACGCGACAGCTCGCGGCCGATCGCCACGCAGGGTTCGACATCGCCACGCCTGCCCCAATTTGCCAGCACAAATTTCATCGCGGATCCGGGCCCTCCACTTGTTGTGTGCGATTTGCCGAATGAAAGCCCCCGCAGGCGGGGAGTATAGCCCGCCTTCCGCGTCATCGCTGATTACCGCCGCCATAGTCGAGGGACGCGTCAAGCCAGACAGACGCGCCAATGAAGTGGAGGAATTCGGTCGTGCGCGAGGGTGCCACGCGTTGGCTCGGGACGCAAAGACCGCTCGTCAGAAACCTCGGGCCCCCGTCGCGATCAGCTCCTGCCGCCGGCGCGGGCGAAATCCTCCGCAAGATCGGCGGCCGCCGCGACGCTGTCGGCGGGCGTCGTCATTCGCGTGGCGAGTTCACGGGCCCGGGCCACGTACTGTGGGGCGAGGATTCGACGCAGATCCGCTACCAGCGATTTCTCGGTGGTGATCGAGAACCGCCTGGCGGTGCCGACCTTCAACCGTTTGACCGCAGCTCCCCATATCCCCTGAACGTCAGCCATCCAAAGGATCAGCGTGGGGACCCCGGCGCGCAGGCCTGCCGCGGTCGTCCCTGCGCCACCGTGGTGCACGACGGCGCGGCAGGCCGGGAAAATCGCCGCGTAATTCACCGCGCCCACAACCTTGACGTGTTCGAAACAGTGGACGTTGCCGAAGTTAGTCCAGCCGGCGCTGACCAGCGCCCGCTCGCCCAACTGCGCGCATGCCGCCGCGATCATTCCAAGCGTCTCGGCCGGAGATTCGACCGGTATGCTGCCAAACCCGAAGAAGATCGGCGGTTTGCCGGCGGCAATCCACTTCGCGACGTCCTCGTCGGCGTCCGTCGCCAACTCCAGTGTCAGCGTGCCGACAAACGGCCGTTGGGGGAGATTGCGCCCATTCCATTTCGCCCATTCGGCTGCCAGCCCCGGAAAGCACACCTCGTCATACGCCTGGATCTCCAGCGATCCCCGTTCGGCGATGCGGCGCGGCGCCGGACCCTTCGCCTTAGGAAGGCTGAGCTCGCGTCTCTGGGCGTCCTCGCCGCTCTTGACCCCGAGCCAAACCAGCCACTCGTATAACGTCATCGCACCCCGGATCAAAGGCGCCGGCAGCGTCGGAACAAGATGTCCGTTGACCCGAATCGGGAACCACAGCAGCGTGGCCAACGCGATGTCGCGAGACTCCGCCACATTGGTGGCGAGCTCTTGGTAGCTCATACCGGTCAGCAACAAATCGGCCCCGTCCGCCAGCGACCTCAGGGTCGTGCTCATCTCAGCCCAACACTGGATGCCGGGCTCCCGAGCTTCGCGAAACAGCCTCTTCGCTTCCTGGATCTTCCATAAGTTGCGGAAGAACCTCGTCCAGAAGTTACGCGTCGCTTCCAGCCACGCTTGCGTATCCGGCCCGTAGGCGGTCGCCGTCAGCCCAACCGACTCGGCAAAGTCAACCAAGTCGGGCGGGACAGCCATGTGCACATAGTGCCCTCGGTGAAGCAGCTCACGGCCTACGGCGACGCCGGGTTCGACGTCGCCGCGAGTTCCATAAAATGCGAGCACGAATTTCATCGCGGATCCGGCCCTTCACTTCCCGTGCGCGTCCTGCGGATTGAAAGCGGAACCGCGCAGTCCCGGCGTAGCCGCCCGGCAGCATAACCCAACGCCCGCCCAATCGCCGGGTCTCAACCTGCAAGCTCTCCCCCGGGTGGGCCATTGGTCACTGATGGACTAAGCCCAAGTCTCGCTTCGCCGGTGAGCGATGGCGCTGACCTTGAGGAAACAGTTGACGACCGATATCGGAACGAGCCGGTAAAATTTGTAGAGGCGGTGAAAATTGTCGAACGCAGTGCGGAAGCCTTGTTCGCTCGACCGATATGACTCGAAAACACGGTCCAGCGTGGTTTGCTCCCAGGGTTCGTCCCGCGCGGCCGCGCTCAGCGCTTCGTAAGCCGCCGGAATCCAGTCCGCACCGAAGGGCCGAGATACCGAGTCACCGTGTCGGTGGTGCCGAAGACCGGATGCAAGGAATTTCTCGATTGCATCCTCACCCCTGGTATCCAGTTCGATCGCGAGCGCCGTGGAAATCCGCTTGATCTCTCGGCGCCAATCGTCCATCAGGTTGGCGTACTCAACGAATACGCGCGGCAAGCCGCGCGTATCCCTCTCGGCCAGCAAGCTGTATTTCAGCCACAGGGCACTCCCCAACTCCGGTGACGTCCCAGCGCTCGCCGTCAACGATTTCACGGACTCCTCGGGGTGGCGCACCGCAATCACGACCATCGGGGCGAATCCGGCCCGGCGTGCCGCCTCAAGCCACAAACCAGACAGCGCTGTGATTTTCGGGTCTTTGATCACCACGAGCGGCGCGGCCGGCAACGCTGCGAAAAATTTCCGTATTTTGGCGATCCAGGCGGCCTTCTCGGCGGCGCTGAACGCATCTTCCTCCTGCAGGCGCAAAGTCGGGTCGAACCCCGCGCTGCCGTGCCGGCGCAGGATTGCTCCGTTGAGATAGACGGCCGCGCGAGGCTCCCAAAATCCGGCAGGATCCCGCGCGGTGGCACCCAACAGCCCAGTCGGGAGCACCGCACCACACAACGAGAGGACCCGCGTCAACGCCGAGGTTCCGGACCGTGCAAACCCCAACACGAACAGCGCGACCGGCCGGTCCCCAGTGCCGAGCTGCCCGGCCAAATCCATGTTCACGAGTCAGCGTCCAATGCCAAGCCCGACAGTGGTATACGCCGCATTGCCATAGCAGGGGTTTCGACACGGAAGCAAGAAGGTCCCCCGGCGTGGTGCGGAACTGGAAGTCGACTCTCGGCCACGACCACACAATAAGGTCAACCTCGGGCGGATCGCTCTGGTTCGAGATAATGGCCCACGTTGAACACTGCATTGGCCTGGGCTCAGCTCAACTGTCCCCAGCGCAGTGCCCGCGTCGTCCCCCGCCGTCGACACCGTCAACGCGACAACCCCGTCCCCGAATCCCCGGCTCGGCCGCAGATGTGAATACATGTCGGTGGGCATACCGGTCCAAAAGAGCACCGGCGCAAAGGCTTTCTTCGCGAATATGTGCGGAATCCCGGGCGGCCGCAGGCGGCTTCGGAAAGGCTGGGCCAAGTGCAAGTGCCTTGGCTAACCTGATGCGATGAATTGGTTCCCTTCATTGAAGGCCGGAGGCTAATCGGTGGCGATCCGGATTCCTCGCGCACGCACAACTGCCGACGGCCACACACCCAACGGCGAAGCGAAGCCGGACAATAGGCTGGCGCTGTTGGACCAGGCGTTCTACGCCGGGCATTGCGCTGCCGGCCAGACGGAGGTCATGCAGGTGATGTGGCTGTATGAGCGCGCCGTCGACATGAAGGCGGTCGAACGACTGCACCGGAATCTCGGTTACACGCTGTTCGGCCGGCGGATCGAGCGGTCACCGCTGCCGTTCGGCCGGCATCGGTGGGTATTCGACAGGGCGCCGTCGGACATCGACGTCGCCGCGTGTCCACGCCCGCGGTCCGAGCTCAGCGACTGGCTTGACGAACGGTCACAAATTCCCGTTGATCCCGAAACCGGTCCCAGCTGGCATTTCGGCGTGCTGCCCCTGACGGACGGCTCGATGGCGGTCAGCTTGGTGATGTCGCACTACGTGTGCGACGGCGTCGGCGGAATCATCGCGGTGACCGAAGCGCTCATGGGCCTCACCCGCGACCTCGGGTACCCGCCGCCGCATTCCCGCAGCCGGCTGCGCGCGGTCATCGAGGACGCGGGCGAGACAGTCCGGGCCGCCCCCGAGGTGGCCCGGGCGCTGGTCGCGGGGGCGCGAATGGCCCGCAGCAACCGCGACCTCGTGTCGACCGACAAGCGACCCGCCGCCGTAACCGGGGACGGCGGCGGCGACCTGATCGTGGTTCCCGGTGTCGCCATCTACATGGATATGGGCGAATGGGACGCCCGCGCGAGGGCACTTGGCGGCACCAGCAGCACCCTGACCGCCGGGTTCACCGCGAAACTCGGGGAACATCTGGGCTTCCGGCACGGCAAGGACGGCGACGTCACCGTACAACTCCTCGTGAACAACCGTGGCGAGGGCGATACTCGTGCGCTCGCGGTGACGTTCGTCCGCGTCAACATCGACCCGACACGGGCAACGACGGATCTCAGCGAGGCGCGAGTGGCGATCAAGCAGGCACTGACGAGCCTGCGAGAAACGCCGGACAACTCCTCGCTGGTCGCCGCGCTGACCCCGTTCACGTCGAAGCGGACGTGGAAACGGCTGGTCGACACCGCCAACACCGACCCTGATCACCCCGTGGTGTGCTCCAACCTCGGTGAGCTCGGCCCGACCACCCGCCTCGACGGCACCGACTGCGACTACCCGTATGCGCGAGGAACGCGACAAGGCGTGACGCGACAGTGGCTCGAGCAAATAGGTGGCCAACTTCAGGTGCTGTCGCTGCGCGCGTCCGGGGTCGGCAAGGTCGCCATGACCGTCCTCGCGTATCAGCCGGGAGCCCAGAACACCAAGGCCGCCCTGCGCGAGCTGTGTGCGCGCGCACTGGCCGAGTTCGGCCTGACCGGCGAGATCGACTGACCTGGACGCGGCGGGCCGCGGCTGCGCGGACACCGGTGTTGGCCCAAACCCGGACGGGCCGGACGTCGTCGATTAGGGTTGGCAACCGTTATTAGACTTGTGTCTGTTAGACGGACGGGACGACGTTCCGCTGCGACGGATTCAACGACGCAAGGGCGGCCACTGCGCATTGAACGAGACAACGCACGGAATCAGCGACCCTGCGCCCGCAGAACCGATCGCTTCGCCTCATGACCTGACAACCTCCGAGGAGCGCCCGTCGACCCGCCACTTCGTCGCGGTGATCAGCGCTCTCAGCGGCATCCAGCTGCTGGCGATGATCGACGGCACCGTCGTCATCTTCGCGCTCCCGAAGATCCAAAACGAGCTGGGCTTGTCGGATGCGATGCGGAGCTGGGTGATCACCATCTACGTGCTGGCCTCCGGCGGCCTCATGCTCTTGGGCGGCCGTATCGGTGACACCATCGGCCACAAGCGCACTTTGATCCTCGGCGCCGCGCTGTTCACCTTCACCTCGGCGATGTGCGGCGTCGCCTGGGACGGCGGTGTGCTGGTGGCGGCCCGCCTGCTGAAGGGCGTCGCGGCCGCCTTCGTGGCACCGACCGCTATGGCGCTGGTGGCCACGACGTTTCCCAAGGGGCCGACGCGCAACACCGCGGTGGCGGTGTTCGGCGCGATCTCCAGCGTCGGGTCGGTGGTCGGCCTTGTCGCGGGCGGGGCACTCGCCGAGGTCTCGTGGCGCCTGGCGTTCCTGGTGAACGTACCGATCGGACTGGTGGTGATCTACCTGGCCGCTACCGCGTTGCGGGAAACGAACAAAAAGCGGATGAAGCTCGACGCCGCCGGCGGTGTGCTGGCCACCCTGGCCTGCACCGCCGCGATATTCGGCTTGTCGACGGGTCCGGAGAAGGGCTGGCTGTCGACCGTCACCCTGGGTTCGGGTCTGGTGACGGTCGCGGCGTTCGCGGCGTTCATCCTCGTCGAGCGGACGGCCGAGAACCCCATCGTGCCGCTGACGCTGTTCTTCGACCGCAACCGGTTGGCCACGTTCGCGGCCACGTTTCTCACCGGCGGGGTGACGTTCACGATGGCCGTGCTGATCGCGCTGTATGTGCAGAACGTCATGGGATATGGACCGATGCACGCAGCCATCGCGTTCGTCCCGTTCGCGTTCGCCACAGCCGTCGGTGCGGGCGTGGCCTCCCGGTTGGTGACTCGATTCCCGCCTCGCGCGTTGGTGATCACCGGCGGCATCGTCCTGTTGGGCGCCATCTCATGCGGATCCACGCTCAGCCGCGGCGCCCCTTATTTTCCCAATCTTGCGCTGCCGATCGTCGTCGCAGGTATCGGGCTCGGCATGATCAACGTCCCCTTGGGCCTCGCCCTGATCGCGAGCGTGCGCGTCGACGAACTGGGCCCCATCTCGGCGATCGCGGTGATGCTGCGGAGCCTCGCCGGGCCGCTGGTGCTCGCCGTCATCCAGGCCGCCATCACGGCGCGCACACTTCGCGCGGGTGGCAGCCGCGGGCCGGTGAAGGCCGTCAACGGCGCCCAGATGCACGCGCTGGAAAACGGCTTCACCTACGGCTGGGTGTGCTTGGGAGGGGTGGTCACCCTCATCGGCGCGGTCGCGCTACTCATCGGCTACACCGCTCAACAGGTGGCACGCGCCCAAGAAGTCAAGACGGCCCTCGACGTCGAGGGCCGGTAGCCAAGTGCTCAATTCGCCTGCAGTGGTCTCGGGTCCAGCGGCCGTAAAACCCGCTGAAAACATTCCCAAATCACGAACGATTGCTTCTGCCCTACACTATGGTTTGCTCCGTTATTGGACTCGTGTTGTCTAGGGTGGAACCTGTGGTCGAAGGCAGTGTGCGCGGTGCTGAGCTAGTTCAATCCGAAAGCACCGTCGCCGGCGATCAGGCCGATGGCCAATCGGTGGGCAGCCGACCCAAACTCCTGAGGCCTATTCGACAACCTGCCGGTGCGTCCCGGCCACCGCGCGGATCTGAAAGCCGCCGCCGAACTTTAGGACCCGCCATTTTCAGAGCCCTGAAACGCTTGTGGATTCCTTTGGTCGTGCTCGCGGTGATCGGCGCCGGCGGAGTGGCGGTGTCGCGGCTGCACGGCATCTTCGGCTCCGACAAACCAATGACCTATTCCGACACCAAAGCCGACAACACCAAACCGTTCAATCCCAAGCACCTCAGGTACGAGATCTTCGGGCCGCCGGGAACCGTGGCCGAGATCAGCTACTTCGGCGCCGACGGTGACCCCGAGCACGCTGACGGCGTGACGCTGCCGTGGTCGTTGGAGTTCCCGATCACCGCGGCGGCCGCCATCGGGAGCATCGCAGCGCAGGGAGACAGCGACAGCATCGGTTGCCGCATCTGGGTGGACGGGGTGTTGAAGGCCGAGAAGGTCACCCACGAGGTGAGCGCCTTCGCCTCCTGCATGCTGAAGGCCGCATGAGCAACCACCAACTCGAGAACACCCGACCGTTCGTGGCGCGGACGATCCAGCGGTTCTCGGTGCTCATCATCCTGGGGTGGCTGGCGATCATGGTGATCGTCACCGTCGGCGTTCCCTCGCTGGAGTTGGTCGAGAAGGAACACTCGGTGTCGCTGAATCCGACCGATGCGCCGGCTTTCAAAGCGGCGAATCGCATGAACGAGGACTTCAAGCAGACCGATCAATCCAGCTCGGGCAGCGTGGCGATGATCGTGCTGGAGGGGCAGCAACCCCTCGGGGACGCCGCGCACAACTACTACAACAACTTGATCCTGCAGCTGAAGAACGACCCCAAGCACGTGCAGCACATCCAGAATTTCTGGGGCGACGAACTCACCCGGGGCGCCGCGCAAAGCGCAGACGGCAAAGCCGCCTACGTGCAATTGACGCTCGCAGGCAATCCCGGCCAGAGCTTGGCGAACGAATCCATCGAAGCGGTTCAGCACATCGTCGCGAGGACGCCGGCCCCCCCGGGTGTCAAGGCCTACGTCACCGGACCGGCGGCAATTTCGGCAGATATGAACCGCAGTGGTGACCGGACGATCGTCACGGTCACGCTGGTGAGCGTCGCGGTCATCTTCCTCACCTTGCTCCTCGTCTATCGCTCGATAGTCACCGTGTTTCTGTTGCTGGTGATAGTCGGCATCGAACTCCAGGTGGCGCGGGGAACAGTCGCATTCCTCGGCCACCACGAGATCATCGGGCTCACCACCTTCGCCGCCAACTTGCTCGTCTCGTTGTGCATCGCGACCGGTACCGACTACGGCATCTTCTTCATCGGCCGATACCAGGAGGCGCGCCAGGCTGGCGAGAGCCGGGAAGCGGCTTTCTACACCACCTACCGCGGCGTCGCCAAGGTGGTGCTGGGGTCCGGCCTGACGATCGCGGGAGCCGTCTTCTGCCTCGTGTTCACCCGGTTGCCGTTGTTCCACGCCATGGCCATCCCGTGTGCGGTCGGGATCCTCGTCGCCGTTGCGATCGCGCTCACCCTCGTCCCGGCGGTCATCGCCGTCGGCAGCCGAATCGGGCTGTTCGAACCCAAGCGGGTGCTCAAGGTCCGGGGGTGGCGCAGAATAGGCACCGCGATCGTCCGGTGGCCCGCCCCGATCCTCGTCGCGTCTCTGGCTGTGGCCATGCTCGGGCTGCTGACGCTGCCCGGATACAAACCGAGCTACAACGACCAGAAATACATCCCCAAAGACATTCCGGGCAACCAGGGCTTGGCGGCCGCCGGCCGGCACTTCCCGCCATCGGCGATGATGTCGCCCGAACTCCTGCTGATCGAAGCCGACCACGACTTGCGCAATCCCGCGGACTTCCTGATCTTGGAGAAACTGGCCAAGGCGGTCCTCGCCGTTCCGGGCATCTCCAAGGTGCAGGCCGTCACCAGGCCCGAGGGAACGCCGATCGCGCACACCACCATTCCGTATCTGCTCAGCATGCAACAAGCCGGTCAGCAACAGTTCATGCATTTCCAGAAGCTACGCATGAACGACATGCTCAAACAGGCCGAGATGATGACCGAGACGATCAACATCATGGAGCACATGTACGGCCTACTCCAGCAAATGGCCGCGACGACGCACCGCATGGTGACCAAAACGCACGAGATGCAGGAGATCACCAACGATTTGCGGGATCACATCGCGGATTTCGAAGATTTCTGGCGACCGATCCGCAGCTACTTCTATTGGGAAAAGCACTGCTTCGACATCCCGATCTGCTTTTCCATACGATCCATTTTCGACACTCTCGACGGCGTGGACCTGGTCACCGACAAACTGCGCGACCTGGTCGGAGACCTCGATCAATTAGATGCGATCATGCCGCAGCTGCTCCTCCAGTTCCCCGAGATGATCGAGATCATGCAGAGCATGCGAACCATGATGTTCACGATGCACAGCACGATGTCCGGGGTCTTCGGACAGATGGACGACAACAGCAGCAACTCGACCGCCATGGGGAAGGCGTTCGACACCGCGAAGAACGACGACAGCTTTTACATTCCGCCGGACGTCTTCAAGAACGCCGACTTCAAACGGGTCATAAAGATCTTCCTGTCGCCCGACGGGAAGAACGCCCGGATGCTCATCTCGCAGAAGGGCGATCCCGCGTCGCCCGAGGGCATTTCGAGGGTGGACCCGATCAAGAGCGCGGCGGCGGAAGCGCTCAAGGGGACCCCCCTGGAGGACTCCAAGATATACCTCGCGGGCACCGCGGCGCTGGTCAAAGACGTGGTGCAGGGGTCCACCTACGACCTCGCGATCGCGGTCATCGCCGCGCTGTGCCTCATCTTCGCGGTCATGTTGATCATCACCGGCAGCTTCATCGCCGCCCTGGTCATCGTCGGCACGGTGCTGGTTTCGCTCGGCGCGTCTTTCGGTTTGTCGGTGTTCGTCTGGCAGTACCTGCTGGGTACGCAGATCCACTGGGCAGTGCTGGTGATGTCGCTGATCGTGCTCTTGGCGGTGGGGTCCGACTACAACCTGCTGCTGGTTGCCCGGATGAAAGAGGAAATAGGCGCCGGTCTGAACACCGGCCTGGTGCGCGCGATGGGCGGCACCGGCAAGGTCGTCACCAACGCCGGATTGGTCTTCGCGTTCACCATGGGCTCGATGATGGTCAGCGACCTGGCCAGCATCGGGCAGGTGGGCTTGACGATCGGCCTGGGTTTGTTGTTCGACACGCTGGTGGTTCGGGCATTCATGACGCCGTCTATCGCGGCGCTGCTGGGGCGGTGGTTCTGGTGGCCGCAACGAGTTCGCCCACGGCCGGCCAGCTCGATGCTCCGGCCGACCGGTCCCCGTCCCGTTGTGCGCGCCTTGATGCTGAGACAGCAAGGCTGAGCGGCGAACTGTTCGGGACGGATCGGGCAACTGTGGAAAGCATTGTGACGCTGCGTGACGGCGAAGCGACGTCGCGTGGGGCGCGCGCAGCTGCCGCCTGCCCGTTGAGGGCCGCATGAACATCGAGCAGCCTTGCCCTCCCCGCATCGCGCGGACCATCCGCAGCCTCTCGCCGCTCATCATCGTGGCGTGGGTGGCCCTGACGCTGACGGTGAGTTTCGGCGTTCCGTGGCTCGAGACGGTCGGCCGCGACCACTCCGTTCCGATGAGCCCCCGGGATGCGCCGTCGGTGCAGGCGATGACGCGCATGGGGAAGGTCTTCAAGGAATCCGATTCGGACAGTTTCGCGATGATCGTCCTCGAGGGGCAGCAACCGCTCGGCGATGACGCCCACGCGTACTACGACACGTTGATTCGTCGGTTACGCAGCGACCGAACGCATATCGAGCACGTGCAGGATTTGTGGGGCGACCGGCTCACGGCGGCGGGGGCGAAGAGTCCCGACGGCAAGGCCGTGTACGTCCAACTGAACCTCGCCGGCAACCAGGGCACCACGCTGGGGCAGGAGTCGGTGGCGGCGGTCCGCAACATCGTCAGCAGCCTGCCGCCGCCTCCCGGGGTCGAGGTGCACGTCACCGGCCCCTCGGCCCTGGTCGCCGACATGCAGCGCAGTGGCGACCGCTCCATCCTGAAGTTGACGCTGATCGGGGCCGTCATCATCTTCGCCGTGCTGATGTTCGTCTACCGCTCCGTGGTCACCGTGATCCTGTTGCTGCTCACGGTCGGTGTCGAACTTTTCGCGGCCCGCGGGATCGTCGCGTTCCTCGGTGACCGCAACATCGTCGTCCTCTCGACGTTCTCGATCAACCTGCTGGTCGCCCTCGCGATGGCGGCGGGAACCGATTACGGCATCTTCTTTTTCGGGCGATACCAGGAGGCGCGGCAGGCGGGCGAGGATCCGCAGACGGCCTACTACAGCACCTACCGGGGGGTCGCCCCCGTCGTCCTGGGATCGGGGTTGACCATCGCCGGGGCGATGCTGTGCCTGAGTTTCACCCGGATGCCGATCTTCCAGACGATAGGCGTGCCCTGCGCCGTGGGCATGGTGGTGGCGGGCGTCATCGCGCTCACGCTGGTTCCGGCGGTCATCGCGGTGGGAAGCCGCTTCGGACTGCTGGACCCGAGGCGCAGGATTGGGTTCCGCCGGTGGCGACGGGTCGGCACGGCGATCGTCCGCTGGCCCGGGCCGATTCTGGCCGCGACAATGGCGGTCGCGCTGATCGGCCTGGTCACGCTGCCGGGCTACAAGACGAGCTACAACGATCGACTCTATATTCCCAAGGACATCCCGGCCAACGTGGGCTTCGCCTCCGCCGACCGGCACTTCTCCCAGGCGCGAATGATGCCGGAGATCCTCGTAATCGAATCGGACCACGACCTGCGCAACCCGGCGGATTTTCTCATACTGCATAAGTTGGCCAAGAAAATCTTTGCCGTACCGGGGATCTCTCGAGTGCAGGGCATCACCCGGCCCGAGGGCACTCCGATCGAGCACACGTCGATACCTTTTTTGATCAGCCTCCAGAATGCGGCCCAGCTTCAAAGCATGAAGTACATGAAGAACCGCATAGACGACATGATGAAGATGACCGAAAACCTGGCTCGACAAATCGCGCTGATGAAGCGGATGTACGAATTGCAGAAAAAGCTCACGGACATCACCCTCCGATCGCTCGGCGAGACTAAAGAGATGGTGAAGATCGTGGACGAGCTGAGCTACAACATCTCGGATTTCGAAGACTTCTGGAGGCCGATAAGAAGCTATTTCTACTGGGAGAAGCACTGCTACGACATCCCGATATGCTTCACGCTGAGGTCGATTTTCGACCTACTCGACGGTGTCGACTCCCTCAGCGACAAAATGCATGATCTGGTTCATGATCTGGAAAGGATGGGCGAGCTCCTGCCCCAACTCCTCGAGCAGTTCCCGCGGATGATTGCGATCATGGAGTCGATGCGCACCATGATGCTGACGATGCACAGCACCATGGCGGGGTCTTTCGGCCAGCTGGACGAGAACAACGACAATGCCATGGCCATGGGACAGGCGTTCGACGCCTCCAAGAATGACGATTCGTTCTATCTGCCGCCCGAGGTATTCCAGAACCCCGACTTCCAGCGCGCGCTGAACTCATTCCTGTCTCCGGACGGCCATGCGGCGCGTTTCATCATCTCGCACCAGGGCGACCCCGCTACGCCGGAGGGCATAGCGCGCATCGACCGCATAAAGACGGCCGCGGAGGAGGCGCTGAAGACCACGCCTCTCGAGGACGCGAAGATCTACATCGCCGGCACCGCGTCCACCTTCAAGGACTTCCGCGACGGCTCCAGATACGACCTGTACATCGCCGGCATCGGGGCACTGTGCCTCATTTTCATCATCATGCTCATCATCACGCGCAGCTTCGTCGCCGCCCTTGTCATCGTGGGTACCGTCGCGCTGTCGCTGGGAGCGTCATTCGGGCTGTCCGTGCTGATCTGGCAGTACATCATCGGCATGAAATTGCACTGGATGGTGCTGCCCATGTCCGTGATCATCCTTCTCGCGGTGGGTTCCGACTACAACCTGCTCCTGGTGTCGCGGATGAAAGAAGAGATAGCGGCCGGGATTAACACCGGCATCATCCGCGCCATGGGCGGCACCGGCAAGGTCGTGACCAACGCGGGCCTGGTGTTCGCATTCACGATGTCGGCGATGGCGGCCAGCGATCTGCGGATCATCGGCCAGGTCGGCACCACGATCGGTTTGGGCCTGCTGTTCGACACGTTGGTGGTGCGCTCGTTCATGACGCCGTCCATCGCCGCGCTGCTCGGACGCTGGTTCTGGTGGCCGCAGATAGTCCGCCCGCGCCCGGCCAGTCACATGCTCCGATCTTCGGGACCGCGACCGCTGGTGCGTTCGCTGCTGGAGCGGGACACACACCCCGGCGACGACGCGGCCACGGTCGAAATCCCTATTGTGTCTGTCTAGCCGCGCCGACCTGTTCGCGATCAGATGGGGAGCGCCAACGGGATCAGCACACCGAACATGCTGCCGATCTCGCTCTGTGCCAAGAGAAGTACGAGATTCAATACCAACCAAGCTAAAAGCAAATTTAAATACGCAACAATATAGGCGAGCCCGCCGAGAATATTCAGCGCATTCCAGACAAAGGTCAGGCTGCCGACGATCGTATTCCACGTGGTGCTCAACATATCCGACACCTGGGCCGGAACCGCGGCGGCGGCGGCACCGACAGACGAGCCGACGCCCGATAGCAGGGATCCGATGTTGGCGGCCTCGGCCGCCACGTATGAGCCCGCACTGGCGGTGAGATTCTGCGCGAATTGCGCCGGAAAGGCCGCCACCTGGCCGGCGGTCGCTTGATAGGTCTCGCCGAATTTGGAGAAGAGGCTCGCAATGCCCGCCGACACTTCGTCGGCGGCGGCGGGCATTACCGCAACTGTCGGTGCCGCCGCCGCCATGTGCGCCGCGTTGACAGACGACGCAACAGTCGCCACGTCCGTCGCCGCGGCCGCAATGAAGTCGGGCACCGCAATGACGTTCGACATATACATCCTCCAACCCGGCCATACTTGACGCGGCCGCAAAGCAGAAGCATCACACAGGCCGCCGCGCTCCTCAGGACTGTAGTCTCTGAACTATCACTTTAGAAGACGCTTGGTATTGAAGATGGCGATTCCGCAAACTTGAGCGGATTGGCCGACTTGGGCCCGGGTTGGGTTGCGCCCCAATGGCACCACGGGCACGAAACGTCACCGAAAGCACAGAAACAACTCACGCTAAAGGCGGTGGCTCGCGTTCCCCGCCGGTTAATGCACACATCCGTCGCGGGTCCATTTTGCGCGCGAAATCGACAATGCGCGCCCCGGCGCCGGCTCGGCGGGCCAACAGAATGCCCTACTGCACCGGAATGCCGGGAAGTGCGTCGCGCGTCGGCGACAACCGAAGCTCAGCGGGCGTCGCGCAGCAACCGGCGGGTGACCGAAGGCGACTCGGTGACGGGTGCCAACTCCGCGAAGAACTCGATCGCGTCTGCGATGGAACCGTCTGCGAAGGAAGCGAATTCGTCGAAAGACAAGCCGTCGGGGACCCAGCGGGATCTGCGCGCCGAGATACCGATGCGAGGCGGGTCAGACCAGACATGCACGAGCGCCGTCACTCCTCGGTTCTGGTGATTCCAGGTGTCGGCGAAGTTCGTCAGCCAAACGCCGTCGGCAACGGAGAAGAAACCCGCAGGAGTGACCTGAATGGTGAACACGTCGTCGAACGACGGCGACATTTCGAGATGGACGTGCAGCCGGCCGCGGCGCGTTCCGGTGGCGCCGAAGTATTCGCATTCATGCTCACCACGGACGAAACGCAGCCCGCTCGCGGCCACGTAGCGTTCGATCAGCCTGGCGCAGGCCGATTGACTCGTCATGAGGTCGATGCTGAACCGAATGCGCGGCGTTGTGCCGAAAATCGCAATTTACATGACATGTTCATCAAACTGCATGTAGCCCAAATCGGGGATTTCCAAACTATTGGACCACGAACGGAATTGGGTGAAGCTCGAGGCGGGCCGGACTGATTTCCACAAGCAACAGATTCGCGGAGATCTGTTGCGCGGCAGAGCAATTCGTATTGCCGAAGACCGCCGCGGCCAGGACCATGCCGTTGGCTCAGCCAGCGTCGCGCAGCAAAGGGTGTGCAGCAGAGGGTATTTCGATGATAGAGATCAGCTCGGCAAAAAGGTCGATCGCGTCGGCAACGGTGCTGTCGGCCGCCGAGGCGAACTCTTCGAGCGACAGGTCGTCGCGGATCCACCCGGACCTGCGGGCGCAGATCCCGATGCGCCGGGCATCGGAGCAATCGTGCACGATCGCGGTGACGTGGTGGTCCTGACGATTCCATGCGTCCGCGAAGCGCGCCAGCCGCGCACGGTCGGCCACCGGGAACGTGCAAGCGGGAGTGACGTGCATGATCAACACGTCACCGAACGATGCAGAGAGTTCGAGGTGCACGTGCAACCGCCTGGCGCGCACGCTGGCGACACCGAAGTATTCGCCCTCGTGCTCGCCCCGCACATACCGCAGCCCGCAGGTGGACATGTAGCGCTCGATCAGGCCGGCGCACATCGGCTTGCTCGTCATGAGTTCAATGGTGCGGCGGGCTACTTTGCAGTCGCTTTGAGCCGCGCCAGCGCTCGCTAAAGAATCTGATAAGAATTTGCTGAGCACAAAGGTGCGGTTCACCCCACATTCCGCGCGACGTCGACCATTGCCGCCGTTATCTGGGCGATCTCCTCGCCCGAGCAGATGTAGGGCGGCATCGCATAAACGAGGTTACGGAACGGCCGCAGCCACACCCCGCCGTCGAGCGCCACAGGGGTCGCGGCGGCCAGATCGACGGGCCGGTCGCACTCGATGACGCCGATGGCGCCACACACCCGCACATCGACCACGCCGGGCAGCGACCGCGCGGGTGCGAGACCCCGCTCTAATCCGGCGCCTATCGCCGCGACACGCGATCGCCAATCCTGACCCAACAGCACCTCGACGCTGGCCACCGAGACCGCGCAGGCCAGTGCATTCGCCATGAACGTGGGGCCATGCATGAGCGCACCGGCCTCGCCGGCGCTGATGGTGTGCGCGATCTCCGCGGTGCACAGGGTCGCGGCCATGCTGAGGTAGCCGCCGGTGAGCGCCTTGCCGACGCACATGATGTCCGGGCTGACCCCCGCATGGTCGGCGGCGAACAGTTCGCCGGTGCGCCCGAAGCCGGTGGCGATCTCGTCGAACACCAGCAGAACGTCGTGCCGTCGGCACGCCTCGCGCACGTCGCGCAGGTATCGGGCGTCGTGGAAGCGCATCCCACCGGCGCCCTGCACCACGGGCTCGACGACGACGGCGGCCAGTTCGCCCGCGTGCTCGGCGAGTTGCGCCTCGAACGCCGCCGCATAGGTGGGGTCGTAGTCTCGCGGCACCGCGGGGGCGAACACCTGGCGGGCCAGAATGTCGGTCCACAGCGAGTGCATGCCGCCGTCCGGATCGCAGATGCTCATCGGCGTGAACGTGTCGCCGTGATAGCCGCCCCGCCACGTCATCAGCCGGTGCTTGCCGGGGCGGCCGCGGCCGCGCCAGTACTGCAACGCCATCTTCACCGCGACCTCCACCGACACCGAACCGGAGTCGCTGAAGAACACGGTCTCCAACCCTGGCGGGGTGATCTCGACCAGAAGTTGCGCAAGGCGGGCCGCCGGCTCGTGGGTCAGGCCGCCGAACATGACGTGGTTCATGGCGCCCAGCTGGTCGGACACCGCCGCGTCGAGCACCGGGTGGCCGTGGCCGTGGATGGCCGTCCACCACGAGGCCATGGCGTCGAGCACCTGCATCGGCGCCCCGTCGCGGACCACCGTCAGCCACGCGCCGCTGGCGCCGACCGCGACCAGGGGCGGCACGGCCTCACCGCCGACGGTGCTGTAGGGATGCCACAGGTGGGCGGCGTCGATCGCGCTGATCTGCTCGGGCGTCAACCCGGCCCTGGCCGCAGGCATAGAGAACGAGGGTAGAACAGTCGGGTCGCAAAATCCCCGGCCATCGTGGAGCATGGGACGAAATGGTTACCCCGCATCAGCCCGACGACACCCGGGTCGACCCGCACACGATAGATGCCATCGATTATCCGCCGGACCTCGATGACGCGCGGCCGGCCAACCCGGCCGCGCCGCCCGGGGCGCCCGCCGGCTCCCAGGGTTACGTCCCCCACGTGCTGCGCCTGCGGCTGGCCGCCTGGGACGTCACCTGCACCGCGGTCTTGCTGATCCTGCTCCTGCTGCTCGCCACGGAGACGACGTGGCCGGCCCGGTTGTTCGGCTTCCTGCGCAACGTCTGCGAGGGCGAGGAGTGCGGGCCGGTGCCGTTCGGGGTCGACTACTACATCCACCCGGTGGTTTGGGGCGGCATCGGCGCGGCGATCGCCGCGGCGGTCGTAGGTCCGCTGGTATCCCTGTTGAAGGGCTGGTACATGTCCTTCTGGCCGGTGCTGTCGCTGGCGCTCATCATGGTGAGCTCGGTCGCCGGTTCCATCCTGACGATGTTCAGCGCGCGCTACTGGATCTGACCGGCGCCGGCGCAGGCCGACGAGTTTGAGACCCAAATCACAACCGCGCATGCGGTTTTCGGCTCGTCAGTCACCGTCCGGTCACGTTACGACAAAAAATCCCCTGGCGGCCTGATCAGGCGTTTTACCGCGCCCCGCGGTGTTGTAAAAGTGTCTGTAGTGACTGGTGTGAATACGCCCCGACAAGGTGCTGGTTCACCCCAGGCGTCATGGCACGACGTAGAGGCCCCGACGACGGGGCTTTCGCGCGGGCCATGCAACACGGGTCGACGAAAGGAACCCACATGAACCGCATCTACGCCTTGGTGGTCGGTGTCGCGCTGCTGGTGGCACCGTTGCCTACCGTCGCGCTGGCCGCGGCCGACCCAGGTGCGCGGGCGATGGACTACCAACAGGCCACCGACGTGGTGGTCGCACGTGGCCTCTCGATGCGCGGCGTGCCGTTCTCCTGGGCCGGCGGCGGCATCAACGGCCCCACCCGCGGCACCGGCACGGGGATCAACACCGTCGGGTTCGACGCGTCGGGCCTGATGCAGTACGCCTACGCCGGCGCGGGAATCAAGCTGCCGCGGTCCTCCGCGCAGATCTACCGGGTGGGCCAGAAGGTGCTGCCACAGCAGGCGCGCAAGGGTGACCTGATCTTCTACGGTCCCGAAGGCTCGCAGAGCGTCGCGATGTACCTGGGCAACAACCAGATGCTCGAGGTGGGCGACGTCGTTCAGGTCTCCCCCGTGCGCAGCAACGGCATGACGCCGTACCTGGTACGGGTCCTGGGAACCCAGCCGGCGCCGGGCCAGCAATCACCGTTCCAGCAGGCCCCGGCGCAACAACTGCCGACCCCGGCGCCGGCCCAGCAGGCCCCGCTGACGCAGGTCCCCGCCCAGCAGGCCCCCACCCCGCAGGCCCCGCTGACGCAGGTCCCCGCCCAGCAGGCCCCCGCCCCGCAGGCCCCGCTGACGCAGGTCCCGGCCCAGCAGGCCCCGCTGACGCAGGTCCCCGCCCAGCAGGCCCCGTTCCAGCAGCTGCCCACCCAACAGGGGCCGCCGCAGCCACTTCCCGCGCAGCAGTCGCCGTTGCAGCCGGCGACCGCCACGGCGACGCGCTAGATTCCCCGGCCGCGGGCCTGCCCACCGCCACTCGTCTCCCGTCGTCGGCACTGATCCACAGTGAGCCGACTAACGCCGCGCCCAGGGCGCCAGCGGTCGGGAGCGAGTGGCGGTTTTGGGTAAATTGGCATGAATCATGCTGAGCCTGCTGACACCGCCGCACCCACCGGCCGCCGTTGCGGCGCGGGCGTCTGCGCCGGTCAAGGAGGCCTCGGCGACCAGTTTCTACCGCCACGACCTCGACGGTCTGCGTGGCATCGCCATCGCGCTGGTGGCCATGTTCCACGTCTGGTTCGGCCGGGTCTCCGGCGGGGTGGATGTCTTCCTGGCGCTGTCGGGCTTCTTCTTCGGCGGCAAGATCCTGCGCGCCGCCCTCGACCCGGCCGTCTCGCTGTCCGTGGTGACCGAGGTGATCCGGCTGGTGCGGCGGCTGGTTCCGGCGCTGGTCGTGGTGCTCGCGGGGTGCGCGGTGCTCACCATCGTGGTGCAACCGCAGACCCGCTGGGAGACCTTCGCCGACCAGAGCCTGGCCAGCCTCGGGTACTACCAGAACTGGGAGCTCGCCAACACCGCATCGGACTATCTGCGGGCCGGCGAGGCCGTCAGCCCGTTGCAGCACATCTGGTCGATGTCGGTGCAGGGCCAGTTCTACGTCGCCTTCCTGCTGCTGGTGGCCGGGTGCGCCCACCTGGTCCGGCAGCGGTCACGCGCCCGGTTGCGCACGCTGTTCCTGGTGGTCCTCTCGGTGCTCACGGTGGCGTCGTTCGGGTATGCGATAGTCGCGCACCAGGTCAACCAGGCGACCGCCTACTACAACAGCTTCGCGCGGGGCTGGGAGCTGCTGCTGGGCGCGCTGGTCGGTGCGCTGGTGCCGTCCGTTCGCTGGTCTGCGCGGCTGCGCACGGTGCTGGCGACCGCGGCGCTGGCCGTCATCTTGTCCTGCGGGGCGCTGATCGACGGGGTGCGCGAATTCCCCGGACCGTGGACGCTGGTGCCGGTCGGGGCGAGCATGCTGATGATTCTCGCCGGGGCCAACCTGGGCGGCTCGGGCGCACAGATGCCGCTGCCCAACCGGCTGTTGGCCGCCAAGCCGCTGGTCGCCCTGGGCGCGATGGCGTACTCGCTCTACCTGTGGCACTGGCCCTTGCTGATCTTCTGGCTCTCCTACACCGGCCACCGGCACGCCGACTTCGTCGAGGGCACGGCCCTGCTGCTGGTGTCCGGCGTGCTGGCCCACCTGACCACCAAGCATGTCGAGAACCCGTTGCGCTACCGCGTCTCGGCGAAGCCGGCGCCCCCGGCGGTCCCGTGGTCGGCGCGGGTGCCCAGGCCCACGATGGCCCTGGGCTCGACGATCATCCTGCTCGGCGTCACGCTCACGGCGACCTCGTTCACGTGGCGTGAGCACGTCACGGTCCTGCGTGCCGCCGGCAAGGAACTCAGCGTGCTCAACCCGCAGGACTACCCGGGCGCCCGCGCGCTGACCGAGCACGTGCGGGTGCCCAAGCTGCCGATGCGGCCTACGGTCCTCGAGGTCAAGGACGACCTGCCCGCCTCCACGCGCGACGGCTGCATCAGCGACTTCGTCAATCCGACGGTGGTCAACTGCAGTTACGGGGACCTGAGCGCCACCCGCACCGTCGCCCTGGCCGGCGGGTCGCACGCCGAACACTGGCTGCCCGCGCTGGACGCGCTCGGCACCATGCACCACTTCAAGGTCGTGACGTATCTGAAGATGGGCTGCCCGCTGTCCACCGAGGAAGTCCCCCTGATCATGGGCAACAACGCCGCCTACCCGCAGTGCCGCGAGTGGGTCCAGCGCACCATGGCCAAGCTCGTCGAGGACCGGCCCGACTATGTCTTCACGACGTCGACCCGACCGTGGAACATCAAACCCGGCGACGTGATGCCGGCGACCTATATCGGCATTTGGCAGACGTTGTCCGACAACAACATTCCGATCCTCGCCATGCGTGACACCCCGTGGCTGGTCGAACACGGCAAGCCGCTGGACCCCGCCGACTGCCTGGCCAAGGGCGGTGACGCGCAGTCCTGTGGGGTCAAGCGTTCCGACGTGCTGGCCGACCGCAATCCCACGCTCGATTTCGTCGGCCAGTTCCCGCTGCTCAAGCCGCTCGACATGTCCGACGCGATTTGCCGTCCCGACTTCTGCCGCGCGGTCGAGGGCAACGTGCTGATCTATCACGGCGCCCACCACCTGTCCCCCACCTACGTGCGGACCATGACCACCGAACTGGGCCGTCAGATCGCCGCCGTCACCGGCTGGTGGTGAGCTTCGCGTTCGCCGGGCGCCGATAAGGTCGTGTGATGCCGAACAACAATCCTGCATCGGGCGCAGGCGCTGCCGGTAGTCAACGACCCAAGCTGGCGAAGGTATGGCCGGGCACGCCCTACCCGCTCGGGTCCTCCTACGACGGGGCCGGCACCAACTTCTCGCTGTTCTCCGAGATCGCCGAGAAGGTCGAGCTGTGCCTGATCGACGACAGCGGCGGCGAGTCGCGTATCCCCATCGAGGAGGTCGACGGATTCGTCTGGCACGCGTATCTGCCTAACATCACGCCCGGTCAGCGCTACGGGTTTCGCGTGTACGGTCCCTTCGACCCCCGGGCCGGCCACCGCTGCGACCCGAGCAAGCTCCTGCTCGATCCGTACGGCAAGGCCTTCCACGGCGATTTCGACTTCAGCCAGGCCCTGTACTCCTACGACCTCGAGGCGGTCAACCCGGACAGCGCTGACACGGCCGACCCCGGCACCCCGCCCATGGTCGACTCGCTGGGCCACACCATGACCAGCGTCGTCATCAATCCCTTCTTCGACTGGGCCTTCGACCGATCGCCCAACACGCCCTACCACGAGACCGTCATCTACGAGGCCCACGTCAAGGGCATGACCCAGAACCATCCCGGCATCCCCGAGGAACTACGCGGCACCTACGCGGGGCTGGCCCACCCGGTGGTCATCGACCACCTCAAGTCGCTCAACGTCACCGCCATCGAGCTGATGCCGGTGCACCAATTCATGCACGATTCGCGGCTGCTTGATCTGGGGTTGCGAAACTACTGGGGCTACAACACCTTTGGCTATTTCGCCCCGCACAACTCGTATGCGGCCAACCGTAAGTCCAGCGTTCCCGAGTTCAAGTCGATGGTGCGCAGCTTCCACGAGGCCGGCATCGAGGTCATCCTCGACGTGGTCTACAACCACACCGCTGAGGGCAACCACCTCGGCCCCACCATCAACTTCCGCGGCATCGACAACGCCGCCTATTACCGGCTCGTCGACACCGACCTGCGACTGTACAAGGACTACACGGGCACCGGTAACAGCCTCAACCCCCGCCACCCGCACGTCCTGCAGCTGATCATGGATTCGCTGCGCTACTGGGTGCTCGAGATGCACGTCGACGGGTTCCGCTTCGACCTGGCCGCCACGCTGGCCCGCGAGCTGCACGACGTCGACCGGCTGAGCGCGTTCTTCGATCTGGTGCAGCAGGATCCGGTGATCAGCCAGGTGAAGCTGATCGCCGAACCGTGGGACGTCGGCGAGGGCGGCTACCAGGTGGGGAACTTCCCGGGTTTGTGGACCGAGTGGAACGGGAAGTATCGCGATACTGTGCGTGACTACTGGCGGGGCGAGCCCGCAACACTCGGCGAGTTCGCGTCCCGGCTGACCGGGTCGTCGGACCTGTACGAGGCGACCGGTCGGCGCCCCAGTGCCAGCATCAACTTCGTCACCGCACACGACGGCTTCACCCTCAACGACCTCGTCTCCTACAACGAGAAGCACAACATGGCCAACGGCGAGGACAACCGCGACGGGGAAAGCCACAACCGGTCGTGGAACTGCGGCGTCGAGGGACCCACCGACGACCCCGACATCCTGGCGCTGCGGAGCCGGCAGATGCGCAACTTCTGGGCGACCCTGATGGTCAGCCAGGGCACGCCGATGATCGCGCACGGCGACGAGATCGGCCGCACCCAGAACGGCAACAACAACGTCTACTGCCAGGACTCCGAATTGTCTTGGGTGGATTGGTCTTTGGTCGACAAGAACTCGGACCTGCTGGCGTTCGCGCGCAAGGTCACCACGCTGCGCAAGCGGCACCCGGTGTTTCGGCGCCGCAGGTTCTTCGAGGGCGAGCCGATCCGCACCGGCGACGACGTGCGTGACATCGCCTGGCTGACGACGGGAGGCCAGGAGATGACGCACGAGGACTGGGGCAAGAGCCTGCACAAGTGCGTGGCGGTGTTCCTCAACGGCGACGCCATCACCGCGCCGAACGCCCGCGGCGAGCGGGTGTCCGATGACTCATTCCTGTTGTGCTTCAACGCCGATGAGCGACCGTTGGATTTCGTCTTGCCGCCCGCCGACTATGCTCAGGAATGGACCGTGGAACTGGACACCAACAACCCGGTGGGTGACGCCGATCAGGTGGTCAATGCCGAAGAGGAGATCACCGTGCCGTCACGTTCGCTCTTATTACTGCGTAAGACGTTGTGACGCATGGCCTTACCTATCCTGGCCACCTACCGGCTGCAGCTGCGTGGCGAGTCGAGCGGGTTCGCGTTCACCTTCGCCGACGCGGAGGATCTGGTGGACTACCTCGACAACCTCGGGGTGTCACACCTGTACCTCTCCCCCATCATGACCGCGACCCCGGGGTCCAACCACGGCTATGACGTCACCGATCCCACGACGGTCTCGCCCGAACTCGGCGGCCGCGACGGGCTGGCGCGACTGTCGGCAGCGGCCCGGGAACGCGGCCTCGGCCTGATCGTCGACATCGTGCCCAACCACGTCGGGATCGACCAGCCCGAACAGAACGCGTGGTGGTGGGACGTGTTGCGGCACGGCCGATCATCGGAGTATGCGACATACTTCGACATCGACTGGGACCTCGACGAGTCCGGCCGGATCGTGCTGCCCGTCCTGGGTTCCGACGACGACGTGGCCGACCTCAAGGTCGACGGGGAGTTGCTGCGACTCGGGAGTCTCGCGCTGCCCATCGCGCCCGGCACGGACGGGGGCACCGGCCCGGAGGTGCACGACCGTCAGCACTACCGGCTGGTTGGATGGCGCAACGGCGTATGTGGGTACCGGCGCTTCTTCTCGATCACCTCGCTGGCCGGCCTGCGCCAGGAAGACCGCGCCGTGTTCGACGCCACCCACGCCGAGGTCGCCCGCTGGTTCGCCGAGGGCCTGGTCGACGGCGTGCGCATCGACCACCCCGACGGATTGTCCGACCCGTGCGGGTATCTGGCGTGGCTGCGCGGATTGCTCGGCCCCGACGCCTGGATCGTGATCGAGAAGATCCTGGCGGTCGACGAAGCGCTCGAGCCCACCCTGCCGATCGGCGGCACCACCGGTTACGACGTGCTGCGCGAAGTCGGTGGCCTCTTCGTCGACCCGAGCGGCGCCCCGGCGCTGACCGCTCTCGTGGAGGCGGCCGGCATGGACTACGCCGCGACGCCGGCGATGCTGGACGAGCTCAAGGTTCGTGCGGCCACCGGCACGCTGGCGAGCGAGCTGCGCAGGCTGCGCCGCAGCGTCGCCGCGGCGGCCGGGGTGGACCACCCGCAGCTGCCCGACGCCGTGGCCGCGCTGCTCACCCACATCGACGTCTACCGGTCGGACTATCCCGGCTTGTCGGCGATCATGCCCACCGCGCTGGCCGAAACGCAGGCCGCCGCACCCGAATTGGGGCCTGCCCTGCAGGTGCTCGCCACCGCGCTGGCCCGGGGCGGCGAAGCGGCCACCCGGCTGCAGCAGCTGTGCGGCGCGGTGACCGCCAAGTCGGTCGAGGACTGCTACTTCTACCGCGACGCGCGGCTGGTCTCGCTCAACGAGGTCGGCGGCGAACCGCACCGGTTCGGTGTCGGCGCGGCGGAATTCCACCACAGCGCCGCCGGCCGCGCCCTGCGGTGGCCGCAGACGATGACGACGTTGACCACCCACGACACCAAGCGGGGCGAGGACGTGCGGGCCCGCATCGGCGTGCTGTCACAGGTCCCCTTGCTGTGGACCGAGTTCGTCGCGCGCTGGGAGAAGGACGCGCCCTCCCCCGATGCGGCTACCGGTCGGTTCCTGTGGCAGAACATCTTCGGCGTGTGGCCGGTGAACGGCGAGGTCACGGGCGAGCTGCGTGAGCGGCTGCACGCCTACACCGAGAAGGCCATCCGGGAGGCGGCCTGGCACACCTCGTGGAACGACCCGGATGCGGAATTCGAGGACGCGGTGCACGGCTGGCTGGACAGGGTGCTCGACGGCCCGGTGGCCGGGCAGCTCACCGAGCTCGTCGCCAAGCTCAACCCGCACGCCGCCGGCGACGCGCTGGGCCAGAAACTGCTGGCGCTGACCGTCCCCGGCATACCCGACGTCTACCAGGGCACCGAGCTCTGGGACGACAGCCTGGTGGACCCGGACAACCGCCGGCCCGTCGACTACGCCGCGCGCCGGGCGGCTCTCGGGGCGTTGGAACACCCCAAGATCCGGGTGGTCACCACGGCATTGCGGTTGCGGCGCTCCCGCCCCGACACCTTCGTGCACGGAGGCTACCGGCCTCTGCTCGCCGACGGCGACGCCGCTGACCACGTGGTGGCGTTCCTGCGCGGTGACGACGTGGTGGTCGCGGTGACCCGCTGGACCGTACGTCTGGCCGAAACCGGTTGGGGCAATACCGTTTTGCCGTTGCCGGACGGCACGTGGACCGACACGCTCACCGGCGCCGTCGCGGACGGACCGACGTCGGCGGCGCAGTTGTTCGCCGAGCTGCCCGTCGTACTGCTGGAGCGCCATCATGACTGAATTCCGCGTGTGGGCCCCCAAACCGGAGCTGGTGCGCCTCGATGTCGAGGGCGAGGTGCACCCGATGACCCGCTCGGATGACGGGTGGTGGCACGCATCGGTCGACGCGGCGCCCGACGCCCGGTACGGGTATCTGCTCGACGACGACCCCACCGTGCTGCCCGACCCGCGGTCGCCGCGGCAGCCCGACGGCGTGCACGCCCGCTCGCAGCTGTGGGATCCCGCCGCCGCCCGCTGGACCGACACCGACTGGCCGGGCCGGGCCGTCGAAGGCGCGGTGATCTACGAGCTGCACCTGGGGACGTTCACCGGCGAGGGCACCTTCGACGCGGCCATCGAGAAGCTGGACTATCTGGTGGATCTGGGCATCGACTTCGTCGAGCTGATGCCGGTGAACTCCTTCGCCGGCACGCACGGCTGGGGATACGACGGCGTGCTGTGGTACAGCGTGCACGAACCCTACGGCGGCCCCGACGGCCTGGTCCGGTTCGTCGACGCCTGCCACGCAAAGGGTTTGGGCGTCCTGATCGACGCGGTGTTCAATCACCTCGGGCCGTCCGGCAACTACCTGCCGAAGTTCGGGCCCTACCTGTCCTCGGCGAGCAACCCGTGGGGCGAGGGCATCAACATCGCCGACGCCGACTCCGACGAGGTGCGCCGCTACATCATCGGCTGTGCGCTGCGCTGGATGCGCGACTTCCACGCCGACGGCCTGCGCCTGGATGCCGTGCACGCGCTGGTGGACACCACCGCCATCCACATCCTCGAAGAGATGGCGACCGAAACCGACTGGCTGTCGCAGCAACTGGGCAGGCCGCTGTCGCTGATCGCCGAAAGTGACCTCAACGACCCGCGGCTGATCACTGTCCGCGATCGGGGTGGCTACGGGCTCACCGGGCAGTGGGCCGACGACATCCACCACGCCATCCACACCGCGGTGTCCGGGGAACGCCAGGGTTACTACGGGGACTTCGGCTCGCTGGCCACCCTGGCGCAGACGTTGCGGCACGGTTACTTTCACGCGGCGACGTATTCGTCCTTCCGGCACCGCCGGCACGGGCGCCCGCTGGACGCGAGTTCCATCCCGGCCACCCGACTGGTCGCCTACACCTGCACCCACGACCAGGTCGGAAACCGCGCCCTGGGTGACCGCCCGTCGCAGAACCTGACGGGCGGGCAGCTGGCCGTGAAGGCCGCCCTGGTGCTCGGATCGCCCTACACCGCAATGCTTTTCATGGGTGAGGAGTACGGCGCGTCGACACCGTTCCAGTTCTTCAGCTCACACCCCGAACCCGAGCTGGCCGAGGCGACGCGCAAGGGCCGTAAAGCCGAGTTCGCCGAGCACGGCTGGGACGCCGACGACATCCCCGACCCGCAGGACCCGGAGACGTTCCGGCGCTCCAAGCTGGACTGGGACGAGATCGACACCGGCGAGCACGCCCGCCTGCACCGGCTGTACCGCGACCTGATCGCCCTGCGCCACAACGACGCCGACCTGGCCGACCCCTGGCTGGGGAACCTGACGGTCGACTACGACGAGGACGAGCGCTGGCTCGTGATGCAGCGCGGCCGGCTGCGTATCGTATGCAACCTCGGCGCCGAGCCGGTGAAGGTGCCCGTCAGCGGCGACGTGGTGCTCGGCTGGGGCGAGCCGACCGCCGACGGCGACAGCACGCTGCTCGGGGGCCACTCATTCGCCATCCTGCGCCGCGGATAATTCGATAGCGCGGGACGGCGCGGCGGTGATACGCATTGCCGATGGACGCCGCATACCATCCCACGCCGCGCACGACGCCGACTCGCCACCGGGAGCGCGCCCGCTACGACCGCGACACCGTGCACGCCATCCTCGACGAGGCACTGATCTGCCATCTGGGCTACCTGAGCGCCGGGGAGCCGGTGGTGTTGCCCACGACGCACGCACGCCTCGGCGAGACGCTCTACCTGCACGGGTCGTCGGGCAGCGGACCGGTGCAGGCGGCCGGGGCGGCGCCGGCCGGACTGCCCGTCTGCGTCACCGTCACCCTGCTCGACGGGCTGGTGCTCGCCCGCGCCGCGCTGCACCATTCGATGAATTTTCGCTCGGTGGTGGTGCGCGGCGCCGCGCGCGTGGTCGGCGACCCGGCCGAGCGGTCGCGCGCACTGAACCGCCTGCTCGATCACGTCGCACCGGGCCGGTCCGCCGACTGCCGAGCCCCCGACGCGCGCGAACTCGCGGCGACCGGCGTGCTGGCCGTCGACCTCGCCGAGGTCTCGGCCAAGGTTCGCACCGGCGGCCCCGTCGACGACCCCGAAGACCAGTCCCTGCCGCACTGGGCCGGCGTCGTACCCCTGAGCCTGGCGGCCGGAGAGCCCAGGGCCGCAGCGGATCTCGACCCCGGCATCCCGCTGCCCGACTACCTGGGCAGAACCCGCGCGCCCTACAGCAGATACCGGTAGGCCGCCGAACCGGGCTCCAGGATCTCGACGTGGATCTCGGTCGCGCGGATGCGGGCCAGCAGCCCGTCGAGATCTGCTGACGATCCCAGCTCGATGCCCACCAGCGCCTCGCCGGTCTCGCGGTTGTTGCGTTTGACGTACTCGAACAAGGTGATGTCGTCGTTGGGCCCGAGAACGTCGAACAGGAAGCGGCGCAGCGCGCCCGGCTCCTGGGGGAAGTCCACCAGAAAATAGTGTTTGAGGCCCAGGTGAACCAGCGAGCGTTCGAGCACCTCGCCGTATCGGGACACGTCGTTGTTGCCGCCCGAGATGAGGCACACCACTACGGATCCGGGTGCGATGTCGGCTTCGAGCAGGCCCGCGACCGACAGCGCGCCCGCCGGCTCGGCGACGATGCCCTCGTTCTGGTAGAGGTCGAGCATCGCGGTGCAGACCGCCCCCTCGTCGACCGCGGTGATCGACACCATGTCACCGGCGGCGGCCAGCGCGGCGTAGGGCAGCGCGCCCGCCTGTCGCACCGCGGCGCCGTCGACGAACTGGTCGACGTGGTCCAGCGTCACCGGCTCGCCGGCGGCCAGCGCCGCCATCATCGCCGCGGCCCCGGCCGGCTCGATGCCGAGCACCGACGTGTTCGTCGTCCGCGCGGCCAGGTACGTCGTGATCCCCGCGATGCACCCGCCACCGCCCACGGGCACCACCACCAGGTCGGGTTCGCCGTCGAGCTGGGCGAGCAGTTCGACGGCGATGGTGCCCTGGCCCGCCATGGTGCGCAGGTCGTCGTACGGCGGCACCAGCGTGGCGCCGGTGCGTTCGACGTCGGCCAGCGCGGCCTCGGCGGCCAGGTCGTACGTCGTTCCCCCGACGATCAGATCGATGAACTCGCCGCCGTGGTAGCGGATCCGGTCACGCTTCTGCTTGGGCGTCTTGGCGGGCACGTAGACGCGGCCCCGCACCCCCAGCGCCCGGCACGCGAAGGCGAAACCCTGCGCGTGGTTGCCCGCCGAGGAGCACACCACGCCCGCCGACAGCTCCTCGTCGGAGAGCTGAACCAGCAGGTTGTAGGCACCGCGCAGCTTGTAGGACCGCACCACCTGCAGGTCCTCGCGCTTGAGGTACACCTGCGCGCCGGTGATCTGCGACAACCGGTCGCTGAACTGCAACGGGGTGGGCGTGACCACCGGCGCGATCCGCTCGGCCGCCGCGTCGATGTCCGCCGCGGACAGCGGCGAGGACGGGGCGTGCGGGTTGCTGCTCGGTTCGGCGGACACCGATCAATGGTGCCATGCGCACCAGCAGGCAATTAGCTAACCGGGGTCAGCACGAACACCGGGATCTGGCGGTCGGTCTTCTTCTGGTAGTCGGCGTAGTCCGGGTAGGCCGCGACGGCCCGCTCCCACCAGGTGGCCTTCTCGTCACCGAACACCTCGCGCGCGTCGTAATCGCGGGTGACGGGTCCGTCCTGCAGCTCGACCCGCGGATTCGCCTTGACGTTGTAATACCAGACGGGGTGCTTGGGAGCGCCGCCGAGCGACGCGACGATGGCGTACTCGCCGTCGTGCTCCACGCGCATCAGCGGGGTCTTGCGCAACTTGCCGGTCTTGGCCCCGATCGTGGTCAGCAGGATGATGGGCATGCCTCGCAGTTCGGCGGCCTCGGTTCCGCCGGATTCGGCGAATTTGTCGGCTTGTTCGCGGGACCAATCCCAGGGGCTCGGTGCGTATTCTCCAGAAAGCGGCATACCCGAACTCTATGCGCATCGGCCAACTGACCGGCCGACCGATCGTCAGGGCGCGGGTCCCGTCAGGTAGCGCGCCAGCACCGGCCGCAACCACCCGATCAGCGTCGCGTCGTCCATCGCGGCCAGCGCCGGCACCCCGACGACGTGGCGGGCCATCGCGACGCCCAGCACCTGAGAGCCCACCATGGCGGCGCGCTCGGCGGCGCGGTCGGGGGTCACAGCGGCCAGCGCGGGGGCCACCTGCTCGACGAACACTCCCAGCAGCGTGTCGGCCGCGGTCCGGTTGCTCGCGGCGGCCCGCAGCAGCGGCAGGAAGGATCCGTGCGGGTCCCACACGCCGATGAACAGCGGCACCAGCACGTCGGCGATGCGGTCGGGGGCGACGCCGGAGAGGTCGGGGAAGTCAATCTCGAGCCGGGACACCGCGGCGAAGAGTTCTGCCTTGCTGCCGAAGTAGTGCATGACGAGCGCGGGATCCACGCCGGCTTCCGACGCGATCGAGCGGATGGTGGTCCGCTCGAAGCCATGCGCGGCGAACTGGGCGCGCGCGACATTGAGAATCGTCTTGCTGGTGACCCTGCCGTCGCGGGATTTCGGGGCCATGCCGAAACTCTATTCAACAACTGTTGACACCACCAGGCCGCGCGCCTAGCGTCTGTTTCAACGGTTGTTGAAATCACGGACACGATAGCCGCCCCCGACCCGGAGGGAGCGAACCCATGCGCCAGTACGACGCCGACGTCCTGGTGATCGGAGCGGGCCCCACCGGCCTCACCGCCGCGGGCGACCTCGCCCGCGCCGGCCGATCGGTCACAGTGCTGGAACGCCGGCCGCACGAGAACCCGTCGAGCCGTGCGTTCGCCACCATGGCGCGCACCCTGGAGGTGCTGGACGCCCGTGGGCTGGCCGACGACCTGCTGGCGCGGGGGCACCGCGCGCCCGGCATACGGCTGTTCGCGGGCGCCTACCTCGACCTGACCCAGCTGGACTCCGCCTACCCGTTCGTGCTGGTCACTCCGCAGACCAATGTCGACGCCGCGCTGTGCCGCTACGCGCTGGACCAGGGCGCCGGCATCCGCCGCGGGGTCGAGGTGATCGCACTCGACCAGGACGACACCGGCGTGACGGTCACCGCCCGGCCCCGGGACGACGACGACCCGGCACACCGGCAGACCTGGCGGGCCTCCTACGTCGTCGGCGCCGACGGCGCGCACAGCACGGTCCGGAGCCTGGTGGGCGCCGACTTTCCCGGCAAGACGGTGCTGACGTCGATGGTGCTGGCCGACGTCAAGCTGGCCCACGGGCCCCGCGGCGGCTTGACGGTGGGCACCACGCGCGAGGTGCTCGGATTCCTGGCACCCTACGAACGCCACGACGCGGACGGCTCGTGGTATCGGGCCATGGTGTGGGACAGGGCTCATCAGGTGCCCGACACCGAGCCCGTCGACGACCCCGAGATCGTCGACACGCTCGCCCGCGCCATGCACGCCGATCTCGGCGTCGTCGACATCGGCTGGAAGTCACGCTTCCACTGCGACGAGCGGCAGGTCGCGCAGTACCGGCACGGCCGGGTGTTCCTGGCCGGGGACGCCGCGCACGTGCACTCCCCCATGGGCGGCCAGGGCATGAACACCGGCATCCAGGACGCGGCCAACCTGGGCTGGAAGCTCGACGCGGTGCTCCGCGGCGCCGACGACGGCCTGCTGGACACCTACCAGGATGAGCGCCATCCGATCGGCGAACGCGTGCTGTTGCAATCCGGACTCGTCGCGCGCGGCGCGACGCTGCACCCGCGTCCAGCCCTGTTCCTGCGAAATCTGTTGGCTCCCAATCTGCTTCGCATTCCCGCGGTACGCGACAGGGTAGCCGGCAGTTTCGCGGGCACGACGCTGCGCTACGGCCGACGTGGGCTGGTCGGCACCCGCGCCACCCAGATCCCGCTCGCGCAGGGGCGGTTGACCGAGCTGCAGCGCACACCCGGTTTCGTGCTCGTGCGCGAGCGCGGCGCCCAGCCGCCCACCGCACCCGGGCTGTTGCAGGCCGAGCGGGCCGACGCCGGCCCGGCCGTGCTCGTGCGCCCCGACGGGTACATCGCGTGGGCCGGAGCGACGGCCGACGTCCCGGAGTGGGTCACCGCCCGCGATCCGGTTCCCGCCGTTCGTTAGCCGCCGGGTCAGACGCTGGTGATGCCGCTGGCCAGCAACGAGGCGCCGGCCAGCACGAGAAGCGCCGCGAGGACCTGCCGGCGGCGGGGCCGCAGCCAGTCGTGCAGGAGCCGTAACAGCTCCTGGGTCCTCGACGGTGCGACAAGGTAGCTCACCAGGACAATCTCGACGATGGCGAGCGACCCGAGGACGAACGCGACGGCGGCGCACACCTCGGTGCCGAAGGAGGCGCCCGAGGCCACTATCGGGGTGATGACGACTAGCAGCTGAAGCGGTGGGGTGACCGCGAAGGCGCCGAGAACCGCGGCCACCCAGGTCGATCCGCTCTCCCAGGCGTCATGCGCCCGGCCGGACAGCCGCCGGATGACCGATCGGCGCCCCGTCTCGGTGTCCCGGCCGCGGCCCGCCAGCCACGAGATCGCGGCCGGAGTGCTCGAGCCCGGCACCGATGTCGACGCGCCGCCGCCCCGCGCCGGCACCGAAGCCCGTTGGCGCGCAACGAGACTGACCACGATCGCGGTGGCAACCAGGAGCAGCAGCACGCCCATGACGACCTGGACGCGCCCGACGGCGGCGTCCGCCTTCGCACCCGGGGCCAGTAAGTCGGGCGCCAGAGTCGAGGCCAGGGGCGTGAACTGCAACAGCGTCAGCAGGCCGACCAGGACAGAAACGCTCACCACCATGGCCCCCGCCCAGTAGGCGATCAGGTTCTGCACCGGCCGCGGCCGCGAGATCAGCAGCAGCGTGACGCCGAGCCGCACCGCGTCGGGCGCGGTGAGCAGCGCCAGCACCAGCACCGAGCCCCACATGGCCGGAAACGCTACCGGAGAGCGCTCGAGGCTGAATCGGTTCGCAGCGCAGGTCCTCGGGCCGGTGGCGGGCCCCGCGGGGTCAGGGCCGCGAGACTTATCAGTGCGCATCCGAGTAAGTTCCGGTTATGGGTCCCGGGCAAAGAGTCGACGCGCTGTCGCCGCTGCGCCAGGGGCGATCCAGCAAAGCCGCCCCGGCGCCCGTGCCCGAGGTGGCGCCGTCGTCGGGCTGGTCGCGGTTTGCGACCGGGATTTCCGGGAAGTTGAAGGCCGGCGCCCGCGAAGCGCGGATTCTGCGTCACCGGTTCTGACCAACCCGCTGGAAAGGGTGGACGACCATGACCGCGACGCTCATCACCGGTGCCGACGTGTGGGACGGGATCTCCGAACGCGCGCAGCGGCGACAGGTGCTGGTCGTCGACGGCCGCATCCAGCGGGTGGGCGACACCATCGAGCCGCCGGCCGGTGCGAAGGTGGTCGACCTGCCGGGCCACACCCTGACGCCGGGGTTCATGGACTGCCACACCCACGTCACGTTGGCGCCGCCGTTCGGCCCGGGCGCCGCCTCGCACTCCAGCGTCAGCAACGCCCTGAACGCGCTGCCGGTCCTGCGGGCCATCCTGATGAACGGGTTCACCACGGTGCGCGACCTCGCCTGCGCCGACGTCGACTACCCGACGATCGACCTGCGCAACGCGGTCGCGGCCGGCGTCATCGAGGGCCCGCGGATGCTGGTGGCGCCGCACATGATCTCCGCGCGCGGCGGCCACGGCGATTTCAGCGCAATGGTCGCCGGCCAGTATCAGGGCCGGCGCCGCGCGCTGGAGTTGGCGGCGGCGGACGGTGAGGACGAGATCCGCACGCGGGTGCGCCAGGAGGTCCGCGCCGGCGCCGACTGGATCAAGTTCGCCGCCACCGGCGGCTTCGCCACTCCCTCCGACGAGCCGGCCCACGCCACCTACAGTCAGCGGGAAATGGATGTGCTGGTGGCGACTGCCGCCGACCTCGACATCCCGGTCACTCCGCACAGTTACGGCGACGAGGGCATCCGGCGCGCGGTGCGCGCCGGGGTGCGCAGCGTCGAACACGGAAACCTGGCGTCGGCGGACACGCTGCGGATGATGGAGGACCATGGGGTGTTCCTGGTCCCCACCCAGTACGCGGTGCTGTCCGGCGCCCGGCGCAGTGACGACGACAGCTACTGGGACGCGCTGCCGGAGTACACCCGCCGCAAGGTGCGGCGATACCGGCCGGCGTTGTTGAACGCCGCCGAGCGGCTGGCGGCGAGCAACGTGCGGGTCGCATTTGGCACCGACGCGGGAATGTTTCCGCACCACGAGAATTGGCGCGAGTTCCCGACGATGGTGTCCACCGGCATCACGCCGCTGCGTGCGCTGCGGGCGGCCACCAGCGTCGCCGCCGAACTGCTCCGGCTGGACGACCTCGGGGCGATCGCCGAGGGCAAGATCGCCGACCTGGTGGCCATGCCGGGTGATCCCTTCGCCGACATCGACGTCACCGGCCTCGTCGACTTCGTGATGAAAGAGGGCGTGATCTACAAAAGCCCGGCCGCCTGACCAGTCAGCCGCCGGGGCGCCAGAGCTGCAGCGTGCTGGTGATCCCGGCGGGCAACTCCAGCAGCTCGATGGGCGTGCCGTCGGGGTCGTGAATGAAGAACATCCGGACGCCGCCGATGTCGACGGGCGGCTCGGCCCGAACCTCGGGGTGCTCGCGTCGCACTCTCTCGTAGGCGGCGTCGAGGTCGTCGACCCGGAACGACACGTTCGTGTAGCCCAGGTGCGGGCCGCCCGGGGTTTTCGGCAACGCCCCCAGCGACAGCAACTCGACCATGGCGCCGCCGATCAACCCGCCCACCATGCGGCCCTGCCGCGCGGCCCCACCGGTTACCGAATCCAGCGCCGCCCCTTCGAGTTCGACGTCGAAGACGACGTCCATGCCCAGCACCGCCCGGTAGAACGCGACGGACGCCGCCATGTCGGAGACGCCGACACACACGTGGGAGAAATTCTGCACGGGCAGGCTCATGGATGCTCCTTTGCGCTCACGAAACCCCGCGAGAGGGCGTGTCTGTACGCCGACACGCCGTGAACACGCTACATTTGCGCGCCCTCGCGGCCAACCGGCCGGTCAGCCGCCCAGGCAGCCCGGCCCGAGCAGCTCCTTCAGGTCGCCCATCAGCGCCGGCGATGGCGTGACGCGCAGCGAGGCGTCCAGCTCGAGCGTGGTGATCCGGTCGCCGCTGATGAGCCGCAGATGCACCTGCGAGGTCCCCGGATGCCGGGCCAGCACCTGCTTGAGAGCGCTCACCTTGTCGATCGTGCACTGCCGGGTGGGTAGGCTGACCGCCAGTGGCCGGTTCACCTGAGCGCTCGAAAAGTCCGGCACCACAAGCTCGTTGGCGATGAGCGAGATACGGTCGTCGCGGATCGCGACCTTCGCGTTGACCAGCACCACCGCATCGTCGGCGATGTCGGCGCCATAGGTCGAGTAGGCGTGCGGGAAGAACATCACCTCGATACCACCGGTGAGGTCCTCCAATTGCGCCGACGCCCAGGGCATTCCGTTCTTGTTCACCCGCCGGTTCACCGAGGCGAGGATGCCACCCACCCGCACCTGGGTCTCGTTGGCCACGTCGCCGTCCAGGATGGCCGGGATCTGGGTGTCCACCTGGGCGGCCAGCAGGTGCGCGACGCCGTTGAGCGGGTGCCCCGACACGTAGAGGCCCAGCATCTCGCGCTCGAGGGCCAGCTTGTGCTTGTCCTCCCACTCGTCGTCGGGAACCTTGATGGTGAACACCGCTTCGGTGCAACCGTCATCGCCGCCGAACAGGTCGAACTGCCCCATCGCCTCGGCCTTCTTGGTGCCCAGCACCGAGTCGACGGCGTCGGTGTGCACGAGGAACAGGCCCTTGCGGGCATGGCCGAGGGAATCGAACGCGCCGGCCTTGATCAGCGACTCGGTGACCTTCTTGTTGCAGGCCGAGATGTCGATCTTGTTCAGGTAGTCCGAGAAATCGGTGAATTTGCCCTTGCCGCTTCGGGTTTGGATCAGGGAACTCACCACGTTGGCACCGACGTTGCGCACCGCACCCAGCCCGAAGCGGATGTCCTGGCCCACCGAGGCGAAGTTCACCAGGGACTCGTTGACGTCGGGCGGCAGCACGGTGATGCCGAGCTTGCGGCAGTCGGCCAGATACACCGCGGCCTTGTCCTTGTCGTCACCCACCGACGTCAGCAGGCCGGCCATGTACTCGGCCGGGTAGTTGGCCTTCAGGTACGCGGTCCAGTACGACACCAGCCCGTACCCGGCGGCGTGCGATTTGTTGAACGCGTACCCGGCGAACGGAAGGATGGTGTCCCACAACGCTTTCACGGCTTTTTCGGAGAAGCCGTTGGCGGTCATGCCCTCGTAGAAGCCCTTGTACTCGGCTTCCAGCACCTCGAGCTTCTTCTTGCCCATCGCCTTGCGCAGCGCATCGGCCTTGCCCATCGTGTAGGAGGCGACCTTCTGGGCGATGAACATGATCTGCTCTTGGTAGACGATCAATCCGTATGTCTCGGACAGGATCTCGCGTAGCGGCTCCTCGAGCTCCGGGTGGATCGGCTTGATGGCCTGCCGGTTGTTCTTGCGGTCGGCGTAGTCGTTGTGGGCATTCATGCCCATCGGCCCGGGGCGGTAGAGGGCCAGCACGGCGACGATGTCGTTGAACTCGGTGGGCTGCATCCGGCGCAGCAGGTCGCGCATCGGGCCGCCGTCGAGCTGGAACACCCCGAGCGTGTCGCCGCGGCCCAGCAGCTCGTAGGTGGGCTTGTCATCCAGCGGCACCGACTCGAGGTCGAGGTCGATCCCCCGGTTGGCCTTGATGTTCTCCAGCGCGTCGCCGATGATCGTCAGGTTGCGCAGGCCCAGGAAGTCCATCTTCAGCAGGCCGATGGCCTCACACGACGGGTAGTCCCAGCCGGTGATGATGGCGCCGTCCTGCGGACGCTTCCACAGCGGGATGGCCTCGGTGAGCGGCTCGCTGCTCATGATCACCGCGCAGGCGTGCACGCCGGCGTTGCGGATCAGGCCCTCCAGCCCGCGCGCGGTCTGGTAGATGGTGCGCACGTCGGGATCGGTCTCGATCAGGCCGCGGACCTCGGCGGCCTCCTTGTAGCGCTCGTGGTTCGGATCGGTGATGCCCGACAGCGGGATGTCCTTGGCCATGATTGGCGGCGGCAAGGCCTTGGTGATCCGGTCGGCGATGGCGAAGCCGGGCTGGCCGTAGTGGATGCGCGCCGAGTCCTTCAGCGCGGCCTTGGTTTTGATGGTGCCGAAGGTGATCACCTGAGCCACCCGGTCGGAGCCCCACTTGTCGGCGGCGTAGCGCACCATCTCGCCGCGCCTGCGGTCGTCGAAGTCGATGTCGATATCGGGGGCCGACGGGCGTTCGGGGTTGAGGAACCGCTCGAACAGCAGGCCGTGCGGGATGGGGTCGATGTTGGTGATGCCCAGCGCGTAGGCCACCAGCGAACCCGCCGCCGAGCCGCGGCCCGGTCCCACCCGGATGTCGACCGAGCGCGCGTAGTTGATCAGGTCCGCGACGATCAGGAAGTAGGACGGGAAACCCTTGTCGCAGATGACCTTGATCTCGTACTCGGCCCGGTCGATGTAGTCCTGGCCGACGCCCGACGGGAACCGGCGCCGCAGTCCCGCCAGTACCTCGTGATGCAGCCAGGACGCCTGATCGTGGCCCTCGGGCACCGGGAAGATCGGCATCCGGTCGCGCGGTTCCCACACGTCGGCGTAGGACTGCACCCGCTCGGCGATCAGCAGCGTGGAGTCGCACGCGCCGGCCACCTCGCCGTCCCAGATCTGGCGCATCTCGGCGGCCGACTTCAGGTAGTAGCCGTCGCCGTCGAACTTGAAGCGGTTCGGGTCCGACAGCGTCTTGCCGGTCTGCACGCACAGCAGCGCCTCGTGGTTGTGCGCGGCGTCGCGGGTGACGTAGTGGCAGTCGTTGGTGGCCAGTGGCGGGATGCCGAGCTTGCGGCCGATTTCCAGCAGGCCCTCGCGGACCCGCTGCTCGATGGACAGCCCGTGGTCCATCAACTCCAGGAAGTAGTTGTGGGCGCCGAAGATCTCGCGCCACTTCGCGGCCGATTCCAGCGCCTCGCGCTCCTGGCCCAGCCGCAGCCGGGTTTGCACCTCTCCCGACGGGCACCCCGTCGTGGCGATGATGCCGGTGGAGTTCTCGGCGATCAGCTCGGCGTCCATCCGCGACCACTTGCCGAGCTGGCCCTCGAAGGACGCCAGCGAGGACAGCTTGAACAGGTTGCGCAGGCCGGTGGCGTTCTCGGCCACCATCGTCAGGTGCGTGTAGGAGCCGCTGCCCGAGACGTCGTCGGACTTCTGGCCGGGGTCGCCCCACAGGATCCGTCGGGTGTCGAAGCGTGAAGCGGGGGCGATGTAGGCCTCGACACCGATGATCGGCTTGATTCCGGCCTTCGCGGCGGCGTTGTAGAACTCGCTCGCGCCGAACATGTTTCCGTGGTCGGTCATGCCGACCGCCGGCATGCCCAGGCGTTCCACCTCGGCCAGCATCGGCGTGATCTTCGCGGCACCGTCCAGCATCGAGTACTCGGTGTGGTTGTGCAGGTGCACGAAGGAGGATTGGTTCATAGGGACGCCAGTGTATGACTCAGCACCGACGCGTTGCGGGCGTGTCGCGAAGTGTGTCTTGCGCTCCGCCGGCGGCCGTATGGAATCTAAGGTGGGCGCTATGAGTGAGGCCGACGAGTGGTCCGCCGATGCGTCGCCATGGTCGGCACGGGAGTCCGAGCTGCTCGCGGTGACCCTGCGCCTGCTGCAGGAGCACGGGTACGAGCGGCTGACGGTCGACGCGGTGGCCGGCGCCGCCCACGCCAGCAAGGCCACGGTGTACCGGCACTGGCCGTCGAAGGCCGAACTGGTGCTGGCCGCCTTCATCGACGGCATCCGCGAGGTGGCGGTCCCGCCGAACACCGGGACGTTGCGGGGCGATCTGCTGGCCGTGGGCGAGAACATCTGCCTGCAGGCGCATCAGCACGCCGGCACCATCCGGGCCGTGCTGGTCGCGGTCTCGCGGCACCCCGCGCTCAACGACGCTCTGCAGCATCAGTTCCTGGATCAGCGCAAGGCCCTCGTCCGGCACATCATGCGGCAGGCCGTCGAGCGAGGGGAGATCGCCGAGTCCGCGGCCACCGAGGAGCTGTGGGACCTGCTGCCGGGATACCTCATCTACCGGTCCATCATTCCCGGCCGGCCGCCCACCCGCGAGACGGTGCAGACCCTGGTCGACGGCTTCCTGATGCCCGGCCTCACCCGACCGGCCGAGTAGCCGGAACCGGAAAAAAGTGTACGCCAGCGTCTCTTGTGCAGTACTGATCAGTACCGTACCGTCAGAGCGGACGGTCGCACCGGCCCGGCCGATGGCGACCACCGCGCCCGAGCATCGAAAGGCGAACGGGTGAAGGGGCTTCCGATTGCATCCCTGGTGAAGCGAGGGTGGATGGTGTTGGTGGCGGTCCTCGTCGTCGTCACCGCGGGGTTCGCCATCTACCGACTCCACTCGATCTTCGGTTCCGACAGCAGCGCCTCGGCCAACCACGGCCTGTCCAACGAGATCGTCCCGTTCAACCCCAAACAGGTGGTGCTCGAGGTGTTCGGCGCGCCGGGCGCGGTGGCCACCATCAACTACCTGGACGTCAACGCCCAGCCGCAGCAGGTGAAGAACGCTCCCCTGCCCTGGTCGTACACGATCACCACGACCGAGCCGGCCGTGGTCGGCAACGTCGTGGCGCAGGGCGACGGCAACGTGCTCGGCTGCCGCATCATCGTCAACGGTGAGGTCAAGGACGAACGCACCGTCGACAAAGCCGACGCCTACACCTTCTGCCTGGACAAATCCGGATGACCGGCCCAGAAGCCCCGCGGCCCTCCGTCCCGCGCGCCATCCGCCGTCTCTCCTTGCCCATCCTGCTGTTCTGGGTGGCGCTGGCCGCCATCACCAACATCGCCGTGCCGCAGCTGGAAGAAGTCGGAAAGACCCACAACGTGGCGCTGAACTCACCGGACGCGCCGGCGCTGAAGGCCATCAAGCGCATCGGGCAGGTGTTCGGCGAGTTCGACACCGACAGCTCGGCCATGATCGTGCTGGAAGGCGACAAGCCGCTGGGCGCCGACGCCCACCGCTACTACGACGCGATGGTCCGCAAGCTCGAACAGGACAAGAAGCACGTCGAGCACGTCCAGGACTTCTGGGGCGACACCCTGACCGCCGCCGGCTCGCAGAGCAGCGACGGCAAGGCCGCCTACGTCCAGGTATTCCTGACCGGCAACCAGGGCTCGGCGCAGGCCAACGAATCCGTGGCCGCCATCCGCGACATCGTCGAGCACACCCCCCCGCCGCCCGGCGTCAAGGCCTACGTGACCGGGGCGGCGCCGCTGATCTCCGACCAGTTCGACGTCGGCAGCAAGGGCACCGCCAAGGTCACCGGGATCACCGTCGGCGTCATCGCGGTGATGTTGCTCTTCGTCTACCGATCCTTGTTCACGATGCTGCTGGTTCTCATCACGGTGCTCATCGAAATGGCGGCCGCCCGAGGCATCGTCGCTTTCCTCGGCAACGCGGGCGTGATCGGGCTGTCGACCTACGCGACGAACCTGCTGACCTTGCTGGTGATCGCCGCCGGAACGGACTACGCGATCTTCGTCGTCGGCCGATATCAGGAAGCGCGCGGCACCGGGGAGAGCAAGGAATCCGCGTTCTACACCATGTTTCACGGGACGGCCCACATCGTCCTGGGGTCGGGCCTGACCGTCGCCGGCGCGGTGGCCTGCCTGAGCTTCACCCGGCTGCCGTACTTCCAGAGCCTGGGAATCCCGGCCGCTCTGGGCATCCTCGTCGCGCTGTTCGCCTCGCTGACGCTGGGCCCGGCCATGCTCACCCTGGGCGCCGCCGTGGGCGTCTTCGAGCCGAAGCGGGCGATGCGAACGCGCGGCTGGCGGCGCATCGGCACGGCGATCGTCCGCTGGCCCGGCGCCGTCCTGGCGGGGGCGTCCGCGCTGGCCCTCGTCGGCCTGCTGGCATTGCCGGGATACAAGACGAGTTACGACACCCGCCCCTACATGCCCGAGAGCGCGCCCGCCAACGTGGGTTACACCGCCGCGGAACGGCACTTCTCGCGCGCCCGGCTGGAACCCGAGCTGCTGATGGTCGAGACCAACCACGACATGCGCGATCCGGCCGACATGCTGATCCTCGACCGGGTGGCCAAGGCCGTGTTCCACGTTCCCGGCGTGGCCCAGGTGCAGACCATCACCAGGCCGCTGGGAACCCCGCTCGACCACAGCTCCCTGGCCTTCGTCGTCAGCAATCAGAGCGCCGGACAGCAGGAGAACCTGACCTATCAACAGGATCGGGCGGACGACCTGCGCAAGCAGGCCGGTGAGCTGGGCAAGACCATCGGCATTCTGAAGCAGCAGTACGTGCTGCAGCAGCAGCTCGCCGCCTCCACCCACAGCGAGGCGCAGAACTTCCACGACACGGTCGACACCATCAAGGACGTGCGTGACAAGATCGCCAACTTCGACGACTTCTTCCGGCCGCTTCGCAGCTACTTCTACTGGGAGAAGCACTGCTACGACATTCCCGTCTGCTTTGCGATCCGCTCGGTTCTCGACGTGCTCGACAGCGTCGACCAGCTCACCGAGAAGTTCGAAAACCTCACGGCCACACTGGACAAGCTCGACGCGCTGCAGCCCAAACTCGTGGCGCTGATCCCACCGCAGATCTCCAGCCAGGAGATCAACCGCGAACTGACGATGGCGAGCTATGCCACCCAGTCCGGGATCTACGCGCAGACTCAGGCCGCGATCGACAACGCGACCGCGCTCGGGCGTGCCTTCGACGCCGCAAAGAACGACGACAGCTTCTACCTGCCCCCCGAGGTCTTCAACAACCCCGACTTCAAGCGCGGGCTGAAACTGTTCCTCTCCCCCGACGGCAAGGCCGCCCGGATGATCATCACCCATGAGGGTGACCCCGCCACTCCCGAGGACATCGCGCACATCGAGCCGATCAGGAAGGCCGCGCACGAGGCCCTGAAGGGCACGCCGATGGCGGACGCCGGCATCTACATCGGCGGCACCGCGGCGACCTACAAGGACATCCAGGACGGCGCCAAGTACGACCTGCTGATCGTGGGGCTCGCCGCGCTGAGCCTCATCCTGCTGATCATGATGATCATCACGCGCAGCCTGATCGCCGCGCTGGTCATCGTCGGCACGGTCGCGCTGTCGCTGGGCGCCTCGTTCGGGCTGTCGGTGCTGGTGTGGCAGTACATGTTCGGCATCCAGCTGTACTGGGTGGTGCTGGCGCTGGCCGTCATCCTGCTGCTGGCGGTCGGATCCGACTACAACCTGCTGCTGATCTCGCGCTTCAAGGAGGAGATCCATGCCGGCCTGAAGACCGGCATCATCCGCGCCATGGCCGGCTCGGGCTCGGTGGTCACCTCCGCGGGCCTGGTGTTCGCGGTCACCATGTGCGCGTTCGTGTTCAGCGGTTTCCAGGTCCTCGGTCAGATCGGGACGACGATCGGCCTCGGTCTGCTGTTCGACACGCTCATCGTGAGGTCGTTCATGACGCCTTCTGTCGCAACGCTTCTCGGGCGCTGGTTCTGGTGGCCGCAGCGCGTGCGCCCACGTCCGGCCAGCCAGATGCTGCGTCCTTACGGGTCGCGCACGGCTGTCCGCCAGTTGCTGTTGTGGGAGGACGACGACCGCACGGTGATGCCGGCCGCCCGCTGATTTCAGGCGTACCGCTCGACGAACTGCTTGAGCGACTTGTCCACGTCATTCCTGACGGCGCGGGCCGCGGCCGAGCCGACCGGGCCGAACAACGCGCGCCCGCCCAGTTCCAGGCGCAGGCCCAGCGCCGAGCCCTCGTCCGTCGGGCGCACGGTGAGCGTGACGGAGTACCTCGTGCCGCCTTTGCCGGAGCCCGACAGCGCGACCTGGCGCGGCGGGTCCCACTTCGTCACGGTCCACGTCACCCGGTTGCGAAAACCCTTGGCGCGCGCCACCCCCACCACCTGGGTTCCCTCGGCCAGCTCGGCGGGCAGCTCGCTGCGCCAGCCCTCGTGCATCACCAGCCAATCGCCGAGCTCCGAGAGATCGGAGACGTGCTCCCACATCCGCTGCGGACTCATGGGCACGTCGGCGGTCATGTCAACAGCGGCCATCGCACGACCCTATCCCGGCGCGCGGTCACATCCGCCACGCCGGCCGCTGCCTAGCTGCTCGGTCCCCCGCGCAGCCGCTGACCGATGCGCAGCGCGGGCAGCAGCAGGCTGCGCGGCGCGTACCGGCCGCCGGCGCTGACGGCCTTGGGCACCACACCCGGCACGACGCTGCGCCGGCCCGCGAGCATCCCCCCGATCGCGGCCTGGGCCACGTCGGGCGGCGACACCTGAGCGACCGGGATGCTGAACCGCTCGGCGTTGGCGATCTCGGCCCACTCCGTGGGCACCGGGCCCGGGCACAGCGCCGTCACCGACACCCCCGTTCCGTGCAACTCCTCGTGGACGGCCTCGGAGAAGGTCTGCACGAAGGCCTTGCTGGCCGAGTACACCGCCATGAACGGGATCGGCTGGAAACCGGCGATCGACGCGATGTTGAGCACGGCGCCCGCGCCGCGCTCGACCATGCCGGGCAGGGCCGCGTGGGTGAGCTGCATCAGCGCCAGCGCGTTGAGGGTCACCTGCTCGCTCTCGCGTTCCAGCGGCAGCGTGTGGAACGCACCGCTGGTACCGAACCCGGCACTGTTGCACAGGCCGGCGACGGGCTCGGTGCGCAGCCGGTCCGCCAGCTTGGCGCGCGCGTCGCCGTCGCTGAGATCCAGCGGCATCACCTCGACCGCGACCGAGTTTTCCCGGCCCACCTCGTTGGCGAGTTCGTCGAGGCGATCGCGGCGGCGCGCCACCAGCAGCAGCGGGAAGCCGCGGCGGGCCAGCCCGCGGGCCAGTTCGGCGCCGATGCCGGACGAGGCGCCGGTGATGACGACGACGGTGTGGGTGCCCGGTTTGGGGAGACTCATGATGTCACCAATGTATCCCGCGGGTGGCGCGCACAAACGTCTCGCTTCGCTTGTCGAATTGGTTTGTTTCCGAACCGGATTCGTCACCCTTTGCGGCCTCGGAGTCGCTGAACATCGCGAAGGCGCGGTTGCGGACCAGGTCCATCACCGCCGGGTTCACGGCGTCGGCGACGGCGGCGAACTGCCCGAACGGCGAGCTGGCGCGCCGCGGCCGGTGCACTATCGCGTCGGCGATCACGCCGGCCGCCTGCTCCGGCGTCAGCGCCGGGAACTTGTCGTAGATGGTGGTCGGGCTGATCATCGGGGTACGCACCAGCGCCATGTGCACGGTGGTGAAGCGGACGTTGTCGTTGACCGTTTCGGCCTGCAACGCGTCGCAGAGGCTGTCGAGCGCGGCCTTGCTGGCAATGTAGGCGCCGAAACGTGGCGCGCGGGTCTGCACACCGACCGAGGAGACGTTGACGATGTGGCCGAAGCCGCGCTCGCGCATGCCCGGGATGAACTTGAGGATGAGCTGCACCGCGCCCAGATAGTTGAGCTGCATGGTGCGCTGATAGTCGTGGATGCGGTCGTAGGACAGCTCCAGCGAGCGGCGGATGGACCGCCCGGCGTTGTTGATCAGGACGTCGACGCCACCGAGGTCGTCGAGAACCTGGTCGGCCATCGCCGCGATGGCGTCCATGTCGGACAGGTCGCACGGGTAGACGTGGGCCGTTCCGCCGTCACCACGGATCTGGTCGGCGACCTTGTCGAGGTTTTCCTTGGTGCGGGCGACGAGTGCCACCACGGCGCCGGCTTCGGCGATCTTCTTCGCGGCCGCCTCCCCGATGCCCGACGAGCCGCCGGTGATCAGGACGGTCCTGCCCTCCACGGCGTCCTCGAGCGTGCGGCCCTGCACCGCGTCGAGCAGATTGCGCAGGTAGAACGGCCGGTACCGGCCGGCCGAGTTGGGGGTGTTGATGATGTGGGAGACCGCGGCGAACGGCTTCTCCACAAGGTTCGTTAGGTCACCGAGGTTCATCGGGCGTCGCTCCTGATGATCTTTGCCCCCCGGGGTGGCTGGCCTGCCCGTTGACCGGACCGCCGCGCGGAGCTGTGGCGGGTGATGTGACGTGCGTCATTAAGCAACCTAGGACATCGATCGCCCGGACCGGTGCAGATTGCGCGCAGCGCGGCCCACCGCGATTCTCACGGCGCGGCGATCGCCGCCGTCAAGATCGGGCAATCCCGTTGTCACGCAGCGTCACTGGCGCGCCATCACGGACTAACTGACGGGCAATGCCGAAATTTTCCAATCGCACTTGAGAAAATTCTGGGACGTTTCCGCACTCCCGAGCCCGTCGCCGTCTACGACAGGATCGGCGGGGACCGTCACCGAGATCATCGGCCCGATCTCGCCGCTGGCCCCCGACATCGCGCCGGCGGAGCCCACCAAGGTCCGAGCCGGGCCGGGGTCAATACAGCGCGCCCGGCGTCCTAGCATGCGTACGTGGGTCGCAGTTTCGACGATCTGGTGGCCGAGGCCGACGCGGTCAGCGTAGACGGGTGGGACTTCTCCTGGCTGGACGGGCGGGCCACCGAGCAACGGCCGTCGTGGGGCTACCAGCGCCTGCTGAGGGGCCGGCTCGCCGAGGTGTCGGCCGCGCTGGACATCCACACCGGCGGCGGCGAGGTGCTCGCCGGCGCGGGGCCGTTCCCACCCACCATGGCCGCCATCGAGACCTGGCCGCCGAACGCGGCTTTGGCCACCAGCCGCTTGCATCCGCTCGGCGTCGTGCTCGTCGCGACCCGCGACGAGCCGCCGCTGCCCTTCGCCGACGACGCCTTCGACCTGGTGACCACGCGTCATCCGGTTTCGGTCTGGTGGGGCGAGATCCTGCGGGTATTGCGGCCGGGCGGCACGTACCTCGCGCAGCACATCGGCCCCGCGACCATGGGCGAGCTGGTCGAGCACTTCATCGGGCCGCAGCCGCAGAAGTGGGCCGAGTTCCATCCCGACGCGGTGCGGGCGCAGGCAACCGAAGCGGGCCTGCAGGTGCTGGATCTGCGGATGGAGCGGCTGCGCGCCGAGTTCTTCGACATCGGCGCCGTCATCTATTTCCTGCGCAAGGTGGTGTGGACGGTGCCCGACTTCACCGTCGACGCCTACCGTGAGCGGCTACGGGAACTGCACGCACGCATCGAAGCCGACGGGGTGTTCGTCGCCCACGCCGTGCGACTGCTCGTCGAGGCCCGCAAGCCGGACTGAGTCAACCCTCGCCGCGCAACACGTCCAGCGCATGCCGCAGGTCGGCCGGGTAGGGGCTGACGAACTCCACCCGCCGGCCGTCGGCCGGATGTGCGAACGCGAGCGAACGTGCGTGCAACCATTGGCGTTCCAGCCCAAGCCTTTTCGCGAGTTTTGGGTCCGCCCCGTAGACGAGGTCGCCGCAGCAGGGGTGGTGCAGCGCGGCGAAATGCACCCGAATCTGGTGGGTGCGACCGGTTTCCAGGTGAACGTCGAGCAGGCTGGCGGCGATGAACGCCTCGAGGGTGTCGTAGTGGGTGAGGCTGTGCCGGCCGTTCGTGGTGACCGCGAACTTCCACTCCCCGCCGCGGTGGCGCCCGATGGGAGCGTCGATGGTGCCGCTGGACGGATCCGGATGCCCTTGCACCAGAGCGTGATAGCGCTTGTCGACGGTGCGGTGTTTGAATGCGCGCTTGAGCACGGTGTAGGCGTTCTCGGAGAGCGCGACCACCATGACCCCCGACGTGCCGACGTCGAGGCGGTGCACGATGCCCTGCCGTTCCGGCACACCCGAGGTGGTGATCCGGTATCCGGCGGCGGCCAGGCCGCCCAGCACCGTCGGCCCGGTCCACCCCACCGAGGCGTGCGCCGCCACGGCGGCGGGCTTGTCGACCACGACGATGTCCTCGTCGGAATACAGGATCGTCATGCCCTCGATGTCGACCGGGGTGTTCTGCGGCGCCGCGGGCGCCTCCGGCAGGCGCACATACAGCCAGGCGCCGCCGGTCAGGCGGTCGGATTTACCCGCCTGCACGCCGTCCAACTCGACGCCGCCGTCCTCGGCGAGCGCGGCGGCCGCGCTGCGCGAGAGCCCCAGCAGTCGCGCCAGGCCTGCGTCGACGCGCATACCGGCCAGTCCCTCGGGGACCGGCATCGACCGCTCGGTCACCGCTGGTCGGCCTTGCGCCGGCCGATCGAGTCGAAGTCGTAGCCGAATATCGACAGCACGACGAGCAGGATGGCGCCGCCGACCACCGCCGGATCGGCGACGTTGAACACCGGCCACCAGCCCACCGACAGGAAGTCGACGACATGTCCGCGCAGCGGTCCGGGTGCCCGGAAGAAGCGGTCGACCAGGTTGCCCGTGGCGCCGCCGAGGATCATTCCCAGGCCCACCGCCCACCACGGCGACACCAGCCGGCGTCCCATCCAGAAGATCCCGGCGACCACGCCGGTCGCGATCAGGGTCAACAGCCAGGTGTATCCCGTCGCCATCGAGAACGCGGCCCCCGAGTTACGCACCAGCGTCCACGTCACGGTGTCCCCGACGATGGACACCGGCTGGCCCGGCGGCAGCAGGCGCACGGCCAGCACCTTGGTGACGATGTCCAGGGTCAGCACGACCGCCGCGACGGACAGCAGCAGGCGCAGCCGTCGGGGCGGACTCTGCGCGGGCACGGCAGCCGCAGCGTCGGCCGCGCCGTCGTCCTCCCGGCCGGCGTCGTCAGCCGCCTCGGCTGACGTCACCGGCTCGGTCGATCCTGTTGGTTCCTCGGGCACTGTCTCATCATCTCCTAATGCGGCCGCAGGCTCAGCCGATGTTCGCCGGCGGCGTGCGCGATGATTCCACTATGGCCCGCGTCACCGTCATCGCGACCGGAGGCACGATATCCACCGGTACGGACGCGCACGGGGTACACCGGCCCGCCTACAGCGGTGCGGACCTGGCCTCGGGCATCGACGGCTTCGACCTCGACGTTGTCGACCTGCTCGCCGTCGACAGCTCGCAGCTGACGCTGCTCGATTGGGATCGGATTCGCGCGGCGGTGCAGGCCGCGGTCGCCGACGGCGCCGACGGCGTGGTGATCACCCACGGGACCGACACCATGGAAGAGACCGCCCTGTGGCTCGACCTGGTCTACGGCGGGTCGCCACCCGTGGTGCTGACCGGCGCGATGCGCAGCGCCGACGCCCCCGACGCGGACGGCCCGGCGAACCTGCGGGATGCGCTGGCGGTGGCGGCCGCCCCGGCGGCCCGCGGCGGCGGCGCGCTGGTGTGCTTCGCCGGGCGGGTGCTGCAGCCGCTGGGCATGAGCAAGGTGGCGACCGCGGACCTCGGCGGGTTCACCGGCGAACTGCTCGGCACGGTCGACGGCCAGGTGTCGCTGTCCGGCGCGAAAACGCGGACCTACCTGGGCGAACTCAGCGCCGCCGCGGCACCGCGGGTCGACATCGTCGCGGCATACCTCGGCAGCGACGGGGTGGCGCTGGACGCCTGTGTGGCGGCCGGCGCGCGCGGCGTGGTCCTCGAGGCGCTGGGGTCGGGCAATGCGGGCGCCGCGGTGGTCGACGCGGTGCGCCGGCACTGCCGCGACGGGGTGGCCGTCGCGGTGTCGACCCGCGTCCCCGGCGGGCGCGTACGCGCGAGCTACGGTCCGGGACACGACATGGCGGCCGCCGGCGCGGTGATGGTGCCGAGGCTGCGGCCGCCTCAGGCCCGGCTGCTGGTAATGGCCGCGCTGGCCGCCGGGCTACCCGTCGCCGACGTCATCGGCCGGTGGGGCTGAGACCTGCAGCGCGCCCACGTAGTCCGGCCAGTCCAGGGAGTCGACCGGGTTCGCGGCCGAGAGGTCGGCGGTGCCGGCGGGAAACGTCCGGGCCGGGCCGGGGCCGGACCCGCGGGTCTCGAACCGCGCCGTGACCACCCCGTGGCCCGCGCCCTGCACCCAGCCGTGCCCGAGCTCGCGGTGCACGACGTCGTCTCCCACCCGCCACCCGACGTCGTCTCCCACCCGCCATCCGGCGTCGTCACCGATCCGCCGGCCCGCGGCGTCGGGACCCGCCGCGAACATCGCCTCGGCGGCGGTCTCGACGGACTGCCTGCCAGGTTCCTGCCCCGGCAGCTCCAGGTCCGGGAACAGCGATTCCTGGCGCACGTCGCTCAGGCCCGAGAAGCCCACACCCAGCAGGCGAATGGGCCCGATCTCGCGGGGGTCCAGCAGCAGGCGCCGGGCCACCGCGACCAGCGCACCCGGCTCGGTCGTCGCGTAGGGCAGCGTCGCCGACCGGGTCAGCGTGCTCATGTCGGCCTTCTTCAGCTTCACCGTGACGGTCCGCGCGCCGCGGCCGTCGCGCAGCAGGCGCTGGTGGGCGTGCTCGGCGATGGGGTCGATCGCCTCGCGCAACTGCTCGAGGCTGGTGAGGTCGACGGCGAAGGTGGACTCGGAGCTGATCTGCTTGGCCTCGGCGCGTTCGGCGACGGGCCGGTCGTCGACGCCGCGCGCCAGCAGGTGCAGGGCCGGACCGACGGTGGCACCCAGAATGTTGGCGGCTTCGGCGGCGGTCAGCGCGGCCAGTTGCCCGATGGTCTCGATGCCGAGCCGGTGCAGCTTCTCCTCGGCGACGGGCCCGATGCCCCACAGCCGGCGAACCGGCAACCCGCCCAGCAGCAGCTCCTCCTCGGCGCGCCGGACCACCCGGACCCCGTCGGGCTTCGCCAACCCCGACGCGATCTTGGCGACCTGCTTGCCCGATCCCGCCCCGACCGACGCGGTGAGGCCGGTCCGGTCGCGAACCCGCCGCCGCAGATCCTCGCAGAACTGTTCGACGAGCTCGGCGGAGGCTCCCGCGAGTTGAGGCGGCTCGCCGAAAGCCTCGTCGAAGGAGAGTTGCTCGACGACGGGCAGCACCTCACGCACGGTGTCGAAGACGCGCCGGCTGGCCACGCCGTACACCACGCCGCGCGGCGGCAACACCACCGCGGTGACGCCGATCAGGCGGCGCGCCTGATGCATCGGCATCGCCGAGCGGGCGCCGAACACGCGCGCTTCGTAACTGGCGCCGGCCACGACGCCCCGACCGCCCAGGCCGCCGACCAGCACCGGCCGTCCCCGCAGGGTCGGTCGGGTGAGTTGCTCGACGGAGGCGAAGAACGCGTCCATGTCCAGGTGCAGCACCCAGCGGGACTCCACACCAGAAGATGGTATTGGTCTAGCGTCTTGGGATATGGCAATGAACCTGGCCCACCGGTTGTGTTGCAACTCCGACCGCTGGGCGCACGAGGTGAAGGACCAGCTGCTGCCCTGGGTCCTCGCCGGCGTGGACCTGGGCGAGCACGTCCTCGAGATCGGGCCCGGCTACGGCGCGATCCTGCGAATGCTCGTCGACATGGCGCCGCGCGTCACCGCGGTCGAGGTCGATGCCCCGATGGCGCAGCGGTTGCAGCGGCTGTACGGCGACCGGGCCCGCATCGTCAACGGCGACGGGACGGCCACCGGATTGCCGTCCGACGAGTTCAGTTCCGTGGTGTCGTTCACGATGCTGCATCACGTGCCCACCGCCGAACTGCAGGACCGGTTGTTCGCGGAGGCGTTTCGCGTCCTGCGCCCCGGCGGCGTGTTCGCCGGCAGCGACAGCGTGACGTCGCTGAAGTTCCGCATTCTGCATTTTCGCGACACATGCAACACGGTCTCGCCGGACACCCTGCCGGATCGCTTGCGGGCGGCCGGTTTTCGCGAAGTCGAGACCGAGGTCCGCGGGGGCAGGCTGCGCTGGTGCGCGGTCAAATGACCGAGCGCGACGAGGACGGCGCGCCGTCGACGCGGCTGGCGCGGCTGCGGCGGCAGTGGCACGAGAGGCTGCAACCCGGCGAACGGGCCGCGGTGCTCGCGTGGGCGTCGTTCACGGTCACGTTCGGCGGGCTGCGTGTGCTCACCCACTGGCTGCGCGCCGGACACGGGCCGTCCGGCGGCGGTATCTCCGTGGGCGGCAGACACTTTCACCATTACAACATCGGCATCGGGATGCTTGCCACGGTGGCCGGCGTGGGGTTGCGCGGGTCGGATAAGCAACGACAGCATCCGGTGGCGGCGGTGGCCTACGGCGCGGCGAACGCCATGATCGTCGACGAGCTGGCCCTGCTGCTGGACCTCAAGGACGTCTACTGGGCGCACGACGGCCGCGAGAGCGTCGACGCCGCCGTCGGCCTCATCGCCGCCGGCGCGACCGTCGTGGCGGGCATGCCGTTCTGGCCGCACGCCCACCGCGCGCTGTGGTCCGCGCCGAGGTCGCGGGCGGCGGGCAACGCCGGCGCGCCGTAAGAGGTAGAACGGAAGACATGCCCTCTCTGGCCACCGAACCCTCACCCTCCCCCGACCAAGAGCCGCATCTGCTGCGACAGGTGGCGGAGTCCTTCGGCGTCGACGCGCCACGGTACGACCGCGCGCGGCCCCCCTACCCCGACGCCCTGATCCAACGCGTCGTCGCCGCCAGCCCCGGCGACGAGTTCCTCGACGTCGGCTGCGGCACCGGCATCGGGGCACGCCAGTACAAGGCGGCCGGCGTCACGGTCCTCGGTGTCGATCCGGACTTCAGGATGGCCGAATTCGCAAGGACGACAGGCGTCGACGTCGAGGTCGGCAACTTCGAAACGTGGGACGCCCGCGGCCGCACCTTCGACGCGGTCGTCGCGGGACAGGCCTGGCACTGGGTCGACCCGGTGGTGGGCGCCGAAAAGGCGGCGCGGGTGCTGCGGGCGCGCGGGCTGCTGGCGCTGTACTGGCATGTCTTCGACCCACCCCGCCCCGTCGCCGAGGCTTTCGACGAGGTCATGCGCAAGGTGGCGCCCGACGCGCCGCTGCAGAACCCTGGCCTCGAGCTCCAGGAACGAAATCTGCACCGGGCCATCGAAGGCATCCGAACGACCGGCGCCTTCGGCGAACCCGAGCAGTGGCGATTCGAATGGCAGCGCCGGTACACGCGCGACGAGTGGCTGGACCATCTGCCCACCATGGGCACGCTCACCCGGCTGGCGCCGGAGGAGATCGCGACCGTGCTGCAAGGCGTCGGAACCGCCATCGATGCGATCGGCGGAGCGTTCACGATGGACTACGTGACGCTGGCCGTGGCCGCGAAGCTCCTCTAGCCCCGCGAAAGTGCAACTACCGACAGCTCCACTCGGGAAACGCGTTGCCGGTTGCACTTTCGCGGTCAGGAGCGGCAGCCCGCCGCCAGCAGAGCGCTGCGGACCCGGTCGACGACGGTGTGCGGACGGCGACGCAACAGCTCGGCGCTGACCCGGATCAGCCGCCACCCCCGTCGCTCCAGTTCGACCGTGCGATCGATGTCGTTGGCGCGGGTGCGCGGGTCCGTCCAGTGCTGGGCACCGTCGTATTCCACGCCGACGAGCCACTCCTCCCAGCCCATGTCGATGCGCGCCAGCACCGCGCCGAACACGTTGCGGACCACGATCTGGGTCCGTGGTCTGGGCAGCCCGCCCCGAACCAGCAGGAGCCTGGTCCTGGTCTCCTGCGGCGACTCGGCGCCCGCGTCGACCAGGGGCAGCGCACATCTGAGCTGCTTGAGACCCCGGGCGCCGCGGTGCCTCGCCAGCAGGGGGTGCACATCGCCGGCCCCGACACCCGTGGCCCGGGCCAGGGCGTCGATCCGCGCGACCGCCTCCGTCAATCCCGGCCGCCGGCCCAGGTCGAACGCGGTCCGCGCGGGTGAGGTGACGGGCACGCCGGCGACGAGCACGCTTTCTCCGGGGAGCAGCGTCTCGTCGCGCGCGACGATCAACGGTGGCGGCCGCTTGCGATCGGTGATCAGCTCGGCGGGGGCGCCGGCGTCGACCCACTCCGCACCGAGCAGCGCCGACGCGGAGTGGCCGCAGACCACGGCCTTCCTGCCCGACCAGAGCCACGCGGCGATCGCGCGATCCCGGGCGGTGAGCGGGCCGCCGCGTCGGCGATAGACGTTGCGGTAGATCCGCGTGCAGGACCTCCGCAGCTCACGCTCGGTCAGCGCGCCTCCTTTGACCGCTTCGGTGCCGACGAAGGGCATTGCATCCACCGGAGCAGGATGCCACGGCCCTCCGACACGTCACGAGAGTGCAGCTACTGACGGCTTCACTCGGGAAACGCGTTGCCCGTTGCACTTTCGCGCTCAGGAGCGGGCGATGCTCACCCGCACGCCGTCGCCGATGTCGACGCCGTCGGCCGGATCGCCGAATTCGAAAGCCGTGGCGAGGATCTCCCCCGCGATCAGATCGCGGTGGGCCGCCGCCCAGTCCGCCCGCCCGGCCGGCACGGACATCACCACGGAGATGCGATCGGACACGTCCAGCCCGGTCGACTTGCGCAACTCCTGCAGCTCGCGGATGCGGTCCTTGGCCCAGCCCTCGGCCTCCAGCTCGGGGGTCACCGTCGCGTCCAACACAACCAGCCCCGACCCGTCGGGCAGCGCCGCGGTGTAGTCGGGGTCGGCGGCGACCAGCCGCGAGCTGTACTCCTCGGGCCGCAGCACGGCCGGGCCGGCGCTCAGCGTGCCGTCGGGGTTGACGACGCCCTCCCCCGCCTTGACCGCCTTGATGGCGGCCTGCACGTCCTTGCCCAGCCGCGGCCCGGCCACCCGCGCGTTCACGGTGAGCTCGAAGCGGCCGTAGGTGTCGATCGCGTCCGTGAGCTCGACGGACTTGACGTTCAGCTCGTCGGCGATCAGATCGACGAATGGCTCCAGCCGCTTCGGGTCCTGCACGGCCACAGTCAGTTTCGGCAGCGGCAGCCTGACCCGCAGCTTCTTGGCCTTCCGCAGCGACGACGCCGCCGAGCACACTTCGCGCACCTGGTCCATCGCGGCCACCAGGTCGGCGTCGGCGGGCACCTCGCCGGCCTCCGGCCAGTCGGTCAGGTGCACCGACCGCCCGCCGGTGAGGCCGCGCCATATGAGCTCGGTCACCGACGGCAGCAGCGGGGCGGCCAGCCTGGCCGTCACCTCCAGCACGGTGTGCAGGGTGTCGATCGCGTCGACGTCCTCCTCCCAGAACCGCGAACGCGACCGCCGCACATACCAATTCGTCAGCGCCTCGGTGAACAGACGGAGGTGCTCGCAGGCCCGCGAGATGTCACAGCGATCCATCTCGGTGGTCAGGTCGTCGCGCAGCGCGGCCAGCTTGGCCAGGATGTAGCGGTCCAGCACCTGCCGCGAATCGGTGCGCCAGTTACCGGCTTTGGGCGCGTAGAGCGCCAGGAAGCTGTAGGCGTTCCACAGCGGCAGCAGCACCTGCCGCACGCCCTCGCGGATGCCCTGCTCGGTGACGATCAGGTTGCCGCCGCGCAGGATCGGCGAAGCCATCAGGAACCACCGCATGGCGTCGGAGCCGTCGCGGTCGAACACCTCGCCGACGTCGGGGTAGTTGCGCAGCGACTTGCTCATCTTCTGGCCGTCGGAGCCCAGCACGATCCCGTGCGCCACACAGGTTTTGAACGCCGGGCGATCGAACAGCGCGGTGGCCAGCACGTGCAGCGTGTAGAACCAGCCGCGGGTCTGGCCGATGTACTCTACGATGAAGTCGCCCGGGTAGTGGGTCTCGAACCAATCGGCATTCTCGAACGGGTAGTGCACCTGGGCGTACGGCATGGACCCGGAGTCGAACCACACGTCGAGCACGTCGGGGATGCGCCGCATCGTGCTGCGACCGCTCGGGTCGTCGGGGTTGGGCCGGGTCAGCTCGTCGATGTAAGGCCGGTGCAGATTGTCAGGGCGCACCCCGAAATCGCGCTCCAGCTCGTCGAGGCTGCCGTACACGTCGATCCGCGGATGGGCGGGGTCGTCGGACTTCCACACCGGAATCGGGGTGCCCCAGTAGCGGTTTCGCGAGATCGACCAGTCCCGGGCGCCCTGCAGCCACTTCCCGAACTGGCCGTCCTTGACGTGCTCTGGATACCAGGTGATCTGCTGGTTGAGTTCGACCATCCGGTCCCGGAATTGGGTGACCGACACGAACCACGACGACACCGCCCGGTAGATCAGCGGGTTACGGCAGCGCCAGCAGTGCGGGTAGGGGTGCTCGTAGGTCTCGTGCCGCAGCAGCACCGCGCCGTTGGCGGCCACCGGGCCGCCGGCGTTCTTCAGGTCGCGGATGATGTGCGGGTTGGCGTCGAAGACGCGCTGGCCCCGGTAATCCGGCACGCTGGAGTCGAAACGCCCTTTCGAGTCGACCGGGGTGACCGGCACGATGCCGGCCGCCTCGCAGACCGCCATGTCGTCCTCGCCGTAGGCGGGCGCCATGTGCACGATCCCCGTGCCGTCCTCGGTGGTCACGAAGTCGCCGGGCAGCACCTGAAAGGCGTCGGCAGTGTCCATGAAATACGGAAAAGGCGGCAGGTATCGGGTGCCGAGCAGGTCGGCGCCGCGGTAGCTGCCGAGCACCTCGGGTTCCTCGCCCAGCTCACGGGCGTAGGCGGCCAGCCTCGCCTCGGCCAGCACGAATCGCCGCTCCCCCACCCGGACCTGCACGTAGGTCACCTCGGGGTTGACCGCGACCGCGAGGTTCGACGGCAGCGTCCACGGCGTCGTCGTCCAGATCAGCAGGTAGGCGCCGTCCACCGGGCCGCCGACCGCCTGGAATCCCACCGTGAGTGCCGGGTCCTGCCGGCTCTGGTAGACGTCGTCGTCCATCCGTAGTTCGTGGTTGGACAGGGGGGTTTCGTCGCGCCAGCAGTACGGCAACACGCGATAGCCCTCGTAGGCCAGGCCCTTGTCCCACAGCTGTCTGAACGCCCAGATCACCGACTCCATGTACGGCAGATCCAGCGTCTTGTAGTCGTTGTCGAAGTCCACCCAGCGGGCCTGGCGGGTCACGTAGGCCCGCCACTCATCGGTGTAGCGCAGCACCGATTCGCGGCAGGCGTCGTTGAACGCGGCAATGCCCATGTCGTCGATCTGGGACTTGTCGGTGATGCCGAGCTGGCGTTCGACTTCGAGTTCGGCGGGCAGCCCGTGGGTGTCCCAGCCGAAGCGGCGCTCGACCTTGTAGCCACGCATGGTGCGGTACCGCGGGACGATGTCCTTGACGTAACCGGTGAGCAGGTGCCCGTAGTGCGGCAGCCCGTTGGCGAACGGCGGCCCGTCGTAGAACACGTATTCCTCGGCGCCGTCGCGGCGGGCGATGCTGGCGCGAAACGTATCGTCGCGGGCCCAGTAGTCGAGGACGTCGAGCTCGAGCGCCGGAAAGTTGGGGGCGCCGTCGGCCAGCTTCGGATATGCCCGGACGGGCTGAACCCCGTGGTCCGTCTGATCAGTCACGATGCGCGTCGTCTCCCGTGCCGTTACTCAGGCCGGGGACGACGACGCGCCAGTGGCGCGAGCGCCGCGGTACCACCCCGCTTGCCGCGCTGCCGCGCGGCCGCTCGTTGAAGGCTGTGACGGGCCTACCCGTTCGGTTCTACTGGGCCGGGCCGGCTGTTCTTCCGAATGCTCCCCGGTGATGGCCGGATCGACGCGGTTAAATGCTACCGCGAGACTGCAACTGCCGACGCAAACGCCGAGCGACTCCGTCGGCAGTTGCCGCCTCGCGGTGCAAAACGCACCATCAGGCCCGCACTTCGAGCACACCGGCCCGCCACAGGGCGGCGTACACGTGGCGCAGCGGGATGCTCAGCAGCCGGGCCGCGCCGTCCACCAGCGGGTCGCCGGCCGCGACGGAACGCAGGACGTCGGCGCCGCGCGTCGCCTTCTTGGGTGCCGCGGCTGCGACGGTGTCGGCGTCGCGCACCACCGTCAGCTTGCGGGCGGGGGCCACGGCTACCACTTCGTCGTACAGAACTGCGGTCATGATCGCCTCCTAGAGGGACTCCAAACGGGGATTAACTGGACTGACGTGTCCCGTCCCGTTGTGGTTCCGGTTCCAGAAACGCTTGGCCGATAAGGCGTTTAGCGTTACGACGACTCAGGCGAGAACGTCGTGCCGGAGACCGGATCGGGACGCGTAGTTCGGATATCGATCCGGACTATCGCTGGAACTCATACGTCCCTCACCTCCTCGCGGTCACGACATGCGCGGTTGTCCGCGCACGATTGCAGCAGGAGAACAGGACCCGACAAATGCCGGAGAACCGCACCCCTCTCGTCAGAGCTTCGACACCACACGACGTGTCCGGTTGCCCGGAAGCCACCTGGGCTCAACCCTTAATCCGGGAGGAGCTGTCCTGACCCGGGGCGTCTTTCGACGTTCGGGGTCAGTGGCCTGTATTCGTGTAGACGCCTCACCTAACGAGGTGCATACCTGACCGATGATGCACGACGGGTCCGACAGGGTCAAACTTCTCGGCAGCACTTTTCCGAATCTTTACGAAGTTCCCCGGGACGCACACAGGACGCACACAGGCGCTGTCCAGCTTCGGTATTGAGCGGCGGATGCGGCAACGGGGTCGCTCACCTGTCCACCAGGCCGTCGAGGCGCCCGATCGTGTCGATGAACTCCTCGACCATGTCCAGGACGACCGAACGCGCCGGCCGGACCCGATCCAGCGAACCGACCACCTGACCCACGAAATAGGTGGCCAGCTCGCGGGCCTGAGAACCCGACTGGGCGGCCGCCTTGTTGATGCGCACCTGCGACTCGGTGACCAGCGCGCTTTGCAACGGCATGCCCAGCGGATCGGGGCTGTCCCGCCGCTCCCACTCGTCGGTCCAGGCCGTGCGGAGCATCCGCGCCGGCTTGCCCGTCAGCGAGCGCGAGCGCACGGTGTCCGAGGAGGTCGCGGCCAGGAACTTCTCCTTGACGACGGGGACCGTCTCGGCCTCTTCGGTGGTCAGCCAGACCGACCCGCACCACACGCCCTCGGCCCCGAGGGCCAGAGCCGCGGCGACCTGACGACCGCGGGCGATGCCGCCCGCGGCCAGCACGGGAGTCGGCGCGACCGCGTCCACGACCTCCGGCACCAGCACCATGGTGGCCACCTCGCCGGTGTGCCCGCCTGCCTCGGTGCCCTGCGCGACGATGAGGTCGACGCCCAGCTCCGCGTGCCGCCGCGCGTGCCGCGTGGTGCCGGCCAGCGCGGCGACCAGCACATCGTGGTCGTGGGCGCGCTCGACCAGGTCGGCGGGCGGCGAGCCGAGCGCGCTCGCGATCAGCCGAATGCGGTGGGCGAAAGCCACTTCCACCAGCGGCTCGTAGCCCTTCGGTGAGATGTTGAGGCCGCCCGCGGAGGCCAGCCCCTCGTCGGGGGCCGCGGTGACGCCGTAGCGGGACAGCAGGTCGTCGACGAACGCGCGGTGTTCCTCGGGCAACAGTGTGCGGGCCTGTTTCGCGTCGATCCCGCCCCGCTCGGCACCGACGTACTTCGGCGGCAACAACAAATCGACGCCGTAGGGTTTGCCCCCGGTCTGCTCGTCGATCCAGCACAGCTCCTTTTCGAGCCGCTGGGGGCTGTGTGCGACGGCGCCGAGGACTCCGAATCCGCCGGCGTTGGTCACCGCCGCCACCACGTCTCGGCAATGGCTGAAGGCACAGATGGGGAACTCGACGCCGAGCATCTCGGCCACTGCGGTTCGCATTGGCCAGACGCTAGAAGTCGGTGGCGCTCAGGTCAATCAAGCTCCCGGTCGGCCCCGCGCCGAACGCGTACCCGGGGCGACGAAATCCCGTATCCCACAACGTGGTTGGCCGTTCGCACGGCGTCCGGGGGAGCGGGCGGCGCTCAGCCGGGCGGGCGACCGTCCGGTGGCCAGCTCGAGACGCCGTCCTCCAGCGGAACCTCCAGGCTCTGCAGAATCGACGCGACCATGCGCCACGCGCCGATCGCGCTCACGATTTCGATGAGAACCTTTGTATCGCCGTTGAATTCGCGCCGACACGCCGCCCAGCTGGCGGCGCTGACCGCGCCGTCGCGCACCACGTCGTCGGTGGCCGCCAGCACGGCGCGCTCAGCCGGCCCGAACGGCTCGTAGTTCTGCCAGTCACGCACCCCGAGCAAGTCGTCGGCGGTCACCCCCAACCGCGAGGCGACGCGCCAGTGCTGCGTCCATTCGTAATCGCAGGCGGTGAGCCAGCCGATCCGCATGATGACCAGCTCGCGCAGCCGCTGGTCGAGTGCGCCGTGCCAGAGCATCGTGGCGAGCAGGTCGTTGATGGCGCGAGCCAACGGCGGATGGTGCAGCAGGACTTGGAAAATGCTGAGTTCGGCCATGTAGTCGGGCACGGCCGCCTCGTCGGCGGCGGCCTTGGCCTCGCCGAGCGGCAATCCGGGCACTCGCGCTGATGTCATGGTGTGCGCACTCCGCCTCCTCGCCGGACACCGGCCGCGCGGCCGTCGGGACTTAGCTGAGCGACGCCCCCAGCACACCTATGGCACGCCCCCGGCAGCCCTGCGTTGGCCGGCTTTCGTTGCGTCAGAGTTGCGATCATAAAGATTCAGCGATTCTCGCGCGGGTCTTCGCAATAACACCTATCATGCCGTGATTGGCCATACCGTTGTGCGTTCAATTGACGCATCCTGCCCCTTTCCAGGGGTTCGGTTATTGCGTGATGCGAAGACCCACTAACCGTTAGTTAGCCTAACCTGAAGCGCGCCGCTTACCCTGTTACATCCGGGCGGGGGCGACCCTCGCCTCATCCACGAGCCGAGCCTCGGCCGTCGCCCGTCCGACCCGCCCGGATCTGACGCCGACCGTGCCGAGAAAACGCGTACCACGTTGGCGCACACTGCGTCTAGCTGCGATTTTGGAATGATTCTCGGTATCCACGCGTCGTCGGCCGGCCCCTCGCCCGCCGCGTCGGAAACTTTGCGACCCGGCGGATGCTTGTTAAATTTTTGTACGAGCGAACGATTTTTCCACGCATGTGCACCGCAGCCGCTACGCTCTGATCGCGCCAAGTTCTTTGGTTGGCTTCGACAGTGGGGGTCGACGGGTTGGAAGTGTGACGCTCGTGAGTTGCAGGTCACACTCGAAAAATCAGCGATATTTCTCGAAGCGCTGATAAGAGCTTGCGGCAGTGATAGGAACTTGTGGATAGGCAAGGAGAGGTGAAGGACAGTGGATAAGGCAGGCGTGACTCCGGTTGCCGTCATCGGGATGGCGTGCCGGCTGCCCGGGGGAATCGACTCCCCTGACCTCTTTTGGGAAGCGTTGCTGCGAGGCGACGACCTTGTCAAGGAAATTCCTGCGGACCGCTGGGACGTCGACTACTACTACGACCCCGAACCCGGCGTTCCCGGCCGGTCGGTTTGCAAGTGGGGCTCCTTCCTGGACAGCGTGGGCGACTTCGACCCCGAGTTCTTCGGCATCACCGAAAAAGAAGCGACCGCGATGGACCCTCAGCACCGGCTGCTGATGGAGACCGCGTGGGAGGCCATGGAGTATGCCGGCCTCACTAAGGACACGATCGCCAAGGAGACCGGCGTCTTCGTCGGATTGAACTACGGCGACTACCAATTCGTGCACGCCGCCACCGACGCCTTCGACGGCCCGTACGGCAACCCCGGAACCATCTCCTGCATGGCGTCGGGACGCGTCTCCTACGCGCTCGGCCTGCACGGTCCCGCGTCGACGGTGGACACCGCCTGCTCGTCGGGCCTGTTCGCCATCCACCAGGCCTGCCGCAGCCTGCACGACGGCGAGAGCAACATGGCCTTCGCGGGCGGTGTCAACGTGATGATGGAGCCGCGCCGGTCCGTTTCGGCGTCGGCGGGCGGCATGCTGTCGGGCACCGGGCACTGCCACGCGTTCGACGTCAAGGCCGACGGCTTCGTGTCCGGCGAGGGCTGCGTCGTGCTGCTTCTCAAGCGCCTCACCGACGCGCAGCGTGACGGCGACCGGATCCTGGGCGTCATCCGCGGCACGGCCGCCAACCAGGACGGCCACACCATGAACATCGCGATGCCGTCCGGCGAGGCGCAGGCCGCGGTGTACCGCGCGGCGCTCGCCGCGGCCGGCGTCGACGCCCGCACCGTCGGCATGGTCGAGGCGCACGGCACGGGCACCCCCGTCGGCGACCCGATCGAGTACGCGAGCACCGCCGAGGTGTACGGCAAGGACAACCCCTGCGTGCTGGGTGCCTCCAAGACCAACTTCGGCCACACCCAGGCCGCCGCGGGCGCACTCGGCCTGATGAAGGCCGTCCTCTGCGTCCAGCACGGCGTGGTCCCGAAGAACCTCCACTTCGAGGGCCTGCCCGAGGAGATGGCGCGGATCCAGACCGGCCTGTTCATCCCGCAGGACACCACACGGTGGCCCCTGGAGAGCGGCCAGCCCCGGCGCGCGGCCGTGTCGGCGTACGGCATCTCGGGCACCAACGTGCACGCGATCGTCGAGGAAGCCCCCGAGCCGCTTTCCCGCAACGGCGTGGTGACCAAGCCGAGCCGCGACGAGACGCTGGTGTTCCCGCTGTCGTCGTCGTCGACGGACGGCCTGAAGGAGACCGCGGTCCGGCTGGCCGAGTGGGTCGAGGCGCACTCCGCGGAGCTCGCGATGCCCGACCTGGCCTACACCCTGGCCCGCCGGCGTGGACACCGCTCGGTGCGCACCACCGTGCTGGCCAACAGCACCCACGAGCTGGTGACGGCGCTCCGCGAGGTCGCCGACAGCGAACTGCCCTTCCAAGAGGTGGTGGGCCAGGAGGAGCGCGGCCCGGTCTGGGTGTTCTCCGGGCAGGGGTCCCAATGGGCCGCCATGGGCGCGGACCTGCTGGCGAACGAGCCCGCCTTCGCCGCGACCATCGCCGAGATCGAGCCGCTGATCTCCGCCGAGTCCGGCTTCTCGGTGACCGAAGCGCTGACCGCACCCGAGAAGGTGACCGGTATCGACCGGGTGCAGCCGACGCTGTTCGCCGTGCAGGTCGCGCTGGCCGCCACCATGAAGTCCTACGGGGTCGCCCCCGGCGCGGTCATCGGCCACTCGATGGGTGAGTCCGCGGCGGCTGTGGTCGCGGGAGCGCTCTCGCTCGCCGACGGCGTGCGCGTCATCTGCCGCCGCTCACGGCTGATGACCAAGATCGCCGGCGCCGGCGCGATGGCGTCGGTGGAACTGCCTGCACAGCAGGTGCTTTCGGAGCTCATGGCGCGCGGCATCAACGACGCCGTGGTGGCGGTGGTGGCGTCCCCGCAGTCCACCGTGATCGGCGGCGCGACCGAGACCGTCCGCGAGCTGGTGGCCGTCTGGGAGCAGCGCGAGGTGATGGCCCGCGAGGTCGCCGTCGACGTCGCGTCGCACTCGCCGCAGGTGGACCCGATCCTCGACGAGCTCTACGACGTCCTGGCGGACGTCGAGCCGTTGACTCCCGAGGTGCCCTACTACTCGGCCACGTCGTTCGACCCGCGCGAGGAGCCGTACTGCGACGCCAACTACTGGATCGACAACCTGCGCCACACGGTGCGGTTCTCGGCGGCGGTGCAGGCTGCACTGGAAGACGGCTACCGCGTCTTCGCCGAGCTGTCGCCGCACCCGCTGCTCACCCACGCCGTCGACCAGACCGCCCGCAGCCTCGACATGACGGTGGCCGCCCTCGCCGCGATGCGGCGCGAGCAGCCGCTGCCCCACGGCCTGCGCGGCCTGCTCGGTGACCTGTTCACCACCGGCGCCTCGGTCGACTTCTCGGTGCTCTACCCCGCCGGCCACCTCGTGGACGCCCCGCTGTCCGCGTGGACCCACCGAACGCTGCTGCTGAGCCGCGACGGCCACAGCTCGCGCGCGCTGCGCTCCAGCGTCGCGGTGCACCCGCTGATGGGCCAGCACGTGCGCCTGCCCGAGGAGCCGGAGCGCCACGTGTGGCAGGCCGAGATCGGCACCGCAACGCTGCCCTGGCTGGCCGACCACCAGGTGCACGGCACGGCGACCCTGCCGGGCGCGGCGTACTGCGAGATGGCGCTGGCCGCGGCCGGCACCGTGTTCGGCGAGGCGGCCGGGGTTCGCGACGTCCGCTTCGAGCAGATGCTGATGCTCGACGAGGAGACGCAGGTCAGCCTCACCGCCACGGCGGAGGTGCCCGGTTGCCTCACCTTTGCGGTGGAGACCAACGAGGACGGCGTGAAAGCGCGCCGCGCGTCGGCGGTGCTGCACTCCCTGGACGACTACGAAGTGCCCGCCGTCCACGACATCGAGGCCCTGCTGGCCGCTCACCCGAGCCGCCTGGAAGGCGCCGATCTGCGCGACGCCATGGACCTGTGCGGAATCCAGTACGGCCCGGCGTTCACCGGCCTCACCGCCGCGCTCACCGCCGAAGGAGCGGGTACCACGGTGCTCGCCGAGATCGGACTGCCCAGCGTGATCCGCACGCAGCAGACCAGCTACGGCGTGCACCCGGCGTTGCTCGACGCCTGCTTCCAGTCGGTCGCCGCCCACCCGAGTGTCGCCGGCGCCAGCCTGGGCGGCCTGCTGCTGCCGCTGGGCGTGCGCGAGCTGCGGGCCTACGGCCCGGTGCACGCGGCCCGCTACTGCTACTCGCGGGTGACCGCGGCCGCGGGCGGAGCCGTCGAAGCCGACCTGGACCTGCTGGACAAGCACGGGGCCGTGCTGCTGACCGTCCGCGGCCTGCAGATGGGCACCGGCGTCTCGGCCGCGGGCGAGCGCGCACGCGTCATGGGCGAGCGGCTGCTGACCGTCGAGTGGCAACAGCGGCAGCTGCCCGCGGTCGCCACCACCGAGCCCGGATCGTGGCTGCTGGTCAGCACCTCCGACGCCGCCGACATGGTGGCGACGGCGTTCACCGACGCGATGAAGTTGCACGACGCGGAGTCCGCGACCCTGGCCTGGCATCAGGATGCCGACCACGCGGTCGTCGCCGAGCAGCTGCGTGACCAGATCGCCCGGGTGGGTTACTCGGGGATCGTGGTGCTCACCGGACCACGCACCGACAACCCGGACGACCAGCCCGCCCGCCGGGGTGGAGACCTCGTCCACCACCTGGTTCGCATCACCCGCGAACTGCCGGAGATCCAGGGCGAGGCGCCGCGGCTCTACGTCGTCACGCGCGGTGCGCAGAACGTGCTGTCCGAGGATGTCGCCAACCTCGAGCAGGGTGGGCTGCGGGGACTGCTGCGGGTGATCGGCGCCGAGCACCCCCACCTGCACACCACCCACATCGACGTCGACGAGGCGACCGGTGCCGAGCAGGTGGTGCGCCAGCTGCTGCTGGCGGGTCCCGACGAGGACGAGACGGCGTGGCGCAACGACGAGTGGTACACGGCGCGCCTATGCCCCTCTCCCCTGCGTCCCGAGGAGCGCAAGACCACTGTCGCCGCCCACGAGAACGACGGCATGCGCATGCAGATCCGCATGCCAGGCGACCTGCAGACCATGGAGTTCGCCGCATTCGACCGGGTACCTCCGGGCCCCGGGCAGATCGAGGTCGCGGTGACCGCGTCGAGCATCAACTTCGCCGACGTCCTCAACGCGTTCGGCCGCTACCAGAGCCTGGACGGCATCCTGCCGCAGCTCGGCACCGACTTCGCGGGTGTGGTGACGGCCGTCGGACCGGATGTCACCAACCACAAGGTGGGCGACCACGTCGGCGGCATGTCGCCCAACGGCTGCTGGGCCACGTTCGTCACGTGCGACGCGCGCCTGGCCACCACCCTGCCGGAGGGGCTGACCGACGCCCAGGCGGCGGCGGTGACCACCGCGCACGCCACGGCGTGGTACGGCCTGAACGACCTGGCCCGCATCAAGGCCGGCGACAAGGTGCTGATCCACTCCGGGACCGGTGGCGTCGGGCAGGCGGCGATCGCCATCGCCCGCGCCGCGGGGGCCGAGATCTTCGCCACCGCCGGTAGCGAGCAGCGTCGACAGATGTTGCGCGACATGGGCATCGAGCACGTGTACGACTCCCGCACCGTCGACTTCGCCGACGAGATTCGTCGCGACACCGAGGGCTACGGCGTGGACATCGTGCTCAACTCCGTGACCGGGGCCGCCCAACTCGCGGGGCTGAAGCTGCTGGCGCTGGGCGGGCGGTTCGTGGAGATCGGCAAGCTCGACATCTACGGGGACACCAAGCTGGGTCTCTTCCCGTTCCGCCGCAACCTCGCCTTCTGGGGTGTCGACCTCGGGCTGATGTCGGTGAGCCACCCGCAGCAGGTCAGTGAGGTCCTGAGCACGGTGTACCGGCTGACCGCCGAGGGCGTGCTGCCGATGCCGGAGGCTACGCACTACCCGCTGGCCGAGGCCGCCACGGCGATCCGGGTCATGAGCGCGGCCGAGCACACCGGCAAGCTCATTCTCGACATCCCGCAGGCGGGACGCAGCAGCGTGGTGTTGCCGCCGGAGCAGGCGCCGGTCTACCGGCGCGACGGCTCGTACATCATCACCGGTGGCCTGGGCGGCCTGGGCTTGTTCCTAGCCGAGAAGATGGCGGCGGCCGGCGCGGGCCGGATCGTACTCACCTCTCGCTCGCAGCCAACCCAAAGGGCTTTGGAGACAATCGAACTCGTTCGTTCGATCGGCTCTGATGTGGTGGTGGAATGCGGCGACATCGCCGAGGCCGAGACCGCAGAGCGGTTGGTCGCGACGGCGACGGCCACCGGCCTGCCACTGCGTGGCGTGCTGCACGCGGCGGCGGTGGTCGAGGATGCCACCCTGACCAACATCACGGACGAGTTGATCGACCGCGACTGGGCACCCAAGGTGTACGGCGCGTGGAACCTGCACCAGGCCACCGCGTCCGCGGAGCTGGACTGGTTCTGCTCCTTCTCCTCGGCGGCGGCCCTGCTGGGCTCGCCCGGTCAGGGGGCCTACGCCGCGGCGAACAGCTGGCTGGACGCGTTCACCTACTGGCGACGCGCTCAGGGGCTGCCGGCCACCTCGATCGCCTGGGGCGCCTGGGGCGAGATCGGTCGCGGTGCGGGGTTCGCGGAGGGCACGGGTGCCGCGATCACTCCGGACGAAGGCGCGTACGCGTTCGAGTCGCTGCTGCGCCACGACCGCGCGTACACGGGTTACACCCCGCTGATTGGCACACCCTGGATTGCATCCTTCGCGGAACGCAGCAAGTTCCTCGAGATGTTCAAGTCCGCGGGTGAAAAGCGTTCGGGCTCAAGCAAACTGCGCGCCGAGCTGGCAGAGCTGCCACTCGACGAGTGGCCGAGCCGGTTGCGGCGTCTGCTCTCCGAGCAGATCGGCCTGATCCTGCGCCGTAACATCGATCCCGATCACCCGTTGTCCGAATACGGCCTCGACTCACTGGGCAACCTGGAGTTGCGCACGCACATCGAGGCTCAGACAGGGGTTCGCATCACGTCTGCCGACATCACCACCGTTCGGGGGCTGGCGGATCACCTCTTCGACAAATTGGCGCCCAAAGAAGACGCGCCTGCGTAACGATAGTGACGAAGAGGGCGAAATGACCTGTACTGCTGGGGTTGGAACAGAGGAGGGAAACGTGTTCATCGGAGGAGGCTCTGAGCACGACAGCCTGCGGGTTGGTAACGCCTACGACTGGGACCCGGGCTCGGGCACCATCGTGACGTGGCAGCCCACGCCGGGTTGCGTTGCGAAAGCACTGCAAGCGCCAGTGAGTCCCGTCCCGCCCAGCTCCATGCAGGCAGGTCACCTTCGCGGCTACGTGGAGTTCCGTGACAAGGGCCTGGACTATTCGCGGGCCGTCATGGGCTCGTGGGACGTCCCGGGCAAGTGCGACATCCGCGCGATGACCTACGTCATCAACGCGCACCTCCGGCGGCACGCGACCTACCACAGCTGGTTCGAGTACAACGGTGCGGACAACATCGTCCGGCACACGCTCAAGAACCCGCGCGACATCCAGTTCGTCGCGAAGGACTACGGCGTGCTGACCCAGGCGGAGTGGCAGGACCACGTGCTGGCCACGCCCAATCCGCTGCAATGGGACTGCTTCCGCTTCGGCATCGTTCAGCACGAGGAGAAATTCTCGCTCTACGCGGTCGTCGACCACCTGCACTGCGACCCGATGCTGATCGCCGGCCTGTACGTCGAGATCCTGATGAACTACACCTCCCTCCTCGAGGGCAAGGCTCCGGTGACGTTGCCGCCGGCGGCCAGCTACGACGAGTTCTGCCTGCGCGAGGCCCAAACCGTGTCGTCCATGACGGTGGATTCGCCCGAGGTGCGCAAATGGATCGAGTTCGCCGAGGCCAACGGCGGAACCCTGCCGGACTTCCCGCTGCCGCTGGGGGATCAGACGATCCCGTGCGGCGGTGACGTCCATGTCCAGCAGCTGCTCGGCCCCGACCAGACGGCGCAATTCGAGGCGATGTGCCAGCGCGCCGGCGCGCGGTTCAGCGGCGGCCTGTTCGCCTGCGCCGCCCTGGCCCACCACGAATTGTCCGGTGCGGACACCTATTACGGCCTGACTCCCACCGACAAGCGCAAGAGCCCCGCGGACTTCATGACCGTGGGCTGGTTCACCGGGGTGGTGCCGTTCACGGTTCCCATCGACCCCAACTCGTTCGAGGAGACCGCGCGCGCCGCGCAGGCTTCCTTCGACGCGAACATGAGCTGCTCGAACGTGCCGTTCGACCGGGTTCTGGAACTGGCGCCGTGGCTGAAGAAGTACGGCCCGCAGTTCACCATGATGAGCTACATGGATGCGGGCCTGCCGCCCCTGTCCGCCATCGTGGCGACCGCGCTGGACGGCGTGAACGCGACCGCGTTCACCGACGGTCGCAGCCCGGCCTACATGTACTCGACGGTCTTCCGCCTGTTCGACGAGGTCTCGATCATGATCTCGTACCCGAACAACCCGGTGGCCCGGGAGTCGGTGATCCGCTACACGGACACGCTCAAGTCGGTCTTCGACCGGGTTGTCTCGGGGAGCCTGGCAGCGGTTCCGGTTCGCGTCGCGAGGTAAGGCGTCCGGGGACTTCGCCCTCCGAACAAGGATGAGGTCCTCGGAACAAGAGTGGTCCTCCGAACGAGAATGAGCGACCTTCAGCGATGAAGTTTGTCCTGGCAGCCCATGGAACCCGTGGCGACATCGAGCCCGGCGCCACGGTGGGGCTGGAGTTGCAGCGTCGTGGGCACGACGTCCGAATGGCGGTGCCGCCCAACCTGATCGATTTCGTCGAGTCGGCCGGGCTGCCCGGGGTCGCGTACGGCCCCGACACCCGCGAACAGATCGTCGCCGTCGCCGAGTTCACGCACAACGCCTTCAAACCCCAGAGCCCGGCCAGGTTGTTCCGCGACTGCCGCGAGCTTTTCGTCGAGGGCTGGGCGGACATGAGCCGGACGCTGACCTCGCTGGCCGAGGGCGCCGACCTGTTGCTGACGGGCCAGACCTACCACGGCGTCGTGGCCAATGTCGGTGAGTACCATGACATTCCGGTCGCGGGACTGCATCACTTCCCGGTGCGCGCCAATGGCCAGATCGGTGTTCCGTTCCTCTGGTCGCCGGCCCCCGTGGTCCGCGCCACGCTGAAGGCGGGGTGGCGACTGTACTCGGCCATGTCCAAGCCCAGCGAGGACGCCCAGCGCCGGGAACTCGGCCTGCCGAAAACGACCGTCCCCGCCTGGCAGCGGATGGCCGACGCGGGAGCGCTCGAGATCCAGGCCTACGACCAGGCCGTGTTCCCCAAGCTCGCCGCCGAATGGAACGGGCGGCGGCCGTTCGTCGGCGCGCTGACGTTGCAGTTGGCCGCGCACACCGACGATGAGGTCGCCGCGTGGATCGCAAACGGAAAGCCCCCGATTTACTTCGGTTTTGGCAGCACGCCGGTCAAGTCCCCCGCCGAAACGGTGGCGATGATTTCGGACGCCTGCGCGGAGTTGGGCGAACGGGCGCTGGTCTACGCGGGAGCGGACGGTGCCGAATCGATGCCCCACGACGACCACGTGAAGCTGGTGGGACTGATCAACTACGCGACCATCCTGCCCATGTGCCGGGCGGCCGTTCACCACGGGGGCGCCGGGACCGTCGCCGCGAGCCTGCGCGCCGGGCTGCCGACGTCGATCCTGTGGGACGTGGCCGACCAGTTCATCTGGGCGACACAGGTCAAGCGGCTCAAAGTTGGCTCTGCTAAACGTCTGTCGAACATCACCCGCAAATCGCTGGTCCGCCAGTTGCGCGCGATCCTGGCCCCGGAGTGCGTGGCGCGGGCCCGCGACATCGCCCCGAAGATGACCAAACCCGCCGTCGGTGTCGCCACCGCCGCAGATCTTTTGGAGCAAACCGTCCGCGTCAGCGCGTGAGACGACGCCGCAAGCGGGCCGCGAACGAAAAGTGATCCAGGTAACGAAGCGGCCGGCCAACTGCGTTGCGCCCAGGTTGGCGGGGGCGCAGGCTATTTGGCGCCGGGCCGAGGTCAACGGCGGTGGGCAAATTCGCCGGTATCGCCGCGAGAAAAACCGAGACCTAGTAACGTCCCAGAGTGATGTGGACTTACGTGGTGTGGGTGGGGGTCGGGATGCTGCTGGATCCCGTGCGGATCGGCATCGCGGCCCTTCTGATGTCCAGGCGACGGGCCATGGTCAACCTGCTGGCCTTCTGGATAGGCGGGATGGTCGCCGGCGCCCTCGTCGGTGTGGCCGTGCTGGTGCTGCTGCACGACATCGCCCTGGTGGCGATCCAGTCCGGCATCTCCACCATCAACGACGTCAGGTCCGCCGTCATCTTCCTGACCGGTGAACACCTCCGGATCACGATCGGCGTCGTCGCGCTGACATCGCTGGCGATCATGCTGGCGCGCGATCGCGCCAAGATGAAGACCCTGGTCACGGTCGGCGCAGGGCCGGCCCTGGACGCGGCGCCCCCGCCGCCGCGCAGGCAGAATTTCGTGGCGGCGCTGGCGGCCCGTGCCCACGGCATGCTCGATTCCGGCTTCATCTGGCCGGCCTTCCTCGTCGGGCTGATGTCCACGTTCCCGCCGGTCGAGGGCCCGATGATCCTCACCGTGATCATGGGTTCGCGAGCCACCGCCGGCACGCAGTTCAGCGCCTTCATGGTCTTCACCTTCCTGGTCCTCGCCTTCATCGAGATCCCCCTGGTCTGCTTCCTGGCGGCGCCGCAGAAGACGGAAGCCGTCATGGTCCTCATCAACCACTGGATCACCGTCTATCGGCGCCAGATCGTCGAGACGATGCTGTTCGTCGCCGGGGTGCTGACTCTGACCCAGGGCATCATCAACCTCTGATCGTGGCCGACCGAGTCGGCGGATTTCGGTGGTCGAGGCCCGGGCCGAGTGGGAAGGTATGTGGGTGATCGCCGAAGAGATCGCCGGAGGGGACGATTCGCCAGCTGTCCCCACTGTCTCGGTGTGCGTGCCGATGTACAACAACAGCGCGACCATCGAGCGGTGCCTGCGCAGCATCCTGGACCAGGAGGGCGTCGACTTCGAGATCCTCGTCGTCGACGACAAGTCGTCCGACGACTGCGCGGCCAAGGCCGCGGCGCTGCTGCGGCCCGGGGACCGGCTGGTCCGCAACGACCCCAACCTGGGGCTCAACGGGAACCACAACAAGTGCATCGAGATGGCGCGTGGTCAGTTGATCCAGTTCGTGCACGGCGACGACTGGCTCCTGCCGGGCGCGTTGAGCACACTCGTACCACTGTTCGAAGACCCGGCCGTCGGGATGGCGTTCGCGCCCCGGCGGGTCATCAACGCGAAGGACGTGCCGCTGCACCGGCGTCTGGGCCCCGCCCACATCTGGTTTCCGTGGCTGCGTAAGCACAACCGCGGATCGCTGCTGGTCTGCCAGATGATGTACCAGGCCGCCATGGGCAACTGGATCGGCGAGCCGACCTGCGTGATGTTCCGGCGCCAGCTGGGCGTGGACGTCGGGGGTCTGCGCGACAACATCTATCAGCTGGTCGACCTGGACTTCTGGTTGCGCCTGATGCTGCGCTGCGACGTGTGCTTCGTGCGCAAGAAGCTCTCGGTGCGCAGCCACTCGGCGGGCACGACGACGCTGAGCATCGTGCGCGCCCGGCGCAACTGGATGGACCACCTGCGCATCCTGACCTGGCTGATCGTCGACCCGGCCTCCCCCTCCTTCGTCCGGGTTACGGCCCGCATCTGGTGGGCACTGAAATGGCTGGGGATGGTGCTGCAAACCGCCGTGCTCGGCCCCGAGCGGCGGACACGCCTGAAGCTCCTGGCCGACGCCCGCGTGACCGAGTTCGCCCGGGCCCGACAGCTGGCCGACAAGCTCGGCCGGAGCACCGAGCAGCTCAGTCCTTGACGAAGGCGTACAGGCGGTAGGAGATGCCGCCGTCGCGCTGCAGGTCCTTGTCCATCAAGCCGGTGAAATAGCGGAAGAAGCCGGTCAAGAAGGTCGGCACGTGGCGATTCAGCAGCTCCTCGGACCGGCGCGTGTTCGCCGCCAGCCCGCGCTTGGCCTCCTCGAGGATGTCGCGCCGCGAAACCTGCCGCAACGGGGCACCGGACAGCACGTCGTCCCACCAGCCGGCGGCCTCCGGCCGGCGGTTGTCGGTGTAGAGGAAGTAGCCGCCCGGGCGCAGGACGCGAGCCACCTCGGCGAGGAAACCGACGAAGTTGGGGTATTGATGCGACGCCTCGACATTGATCACCGCGTCGAACGATGCGTCGGGAAACGGCAGGTTCTGGGCGTCGCCCTGCACGAATTTCAGGTTGGGAATCCGATGCCGTCTCTGGCACTTCCTGATGCTGGCCGGGTTCAGATCCAGTCCGGTATACGAGGCCGGGCCCAAGGTCCGCATGATGTAGGACGCTCCCCCGCCGGCCCCACAGCTGACTTCCAGAACGTCCTTGCCGGTGAGGTCGGTCTGCGAGGCCGTGACGTGGTAGAGCTGGATGCAATAGCGGTTGCGCTCGTCGGAGGCCTCGAGCGGCAGGCCCATCGGGGGGTCCTCTTCGTAGCCGAAGTTGAAGAACACGACGTCGTCGCCGACTTGGCGGGTGCCCAGCGGCAGCACATATTTCGTGGTGAGCTTCCCAATCAACGGGTTGGACTGGAAGCGGAATCGAGTAGCCACGGGCAGAGTGTTTCACGAAGGCCTGAAAGGATGGCCGAATTGGCCGGGTTCACCGGGTGAATTTCCGCTGCCAAAAAGCCCCTGACCAGCAGATTCCCACCAAAGTCACAGCAACATCACGGTCCGTGCCGCAATTGTGATTAGCCCACGGGACCGAACGCTTGACGGTAGGGTGAGTTGGGTGTCAAGCAAGGTCGGCACCGGCTCGCACGAAGCGGCCAAACCAGGGGGAGTCTTCGACCGCATCGGTGATGTGGTCGTTCGATGGCCGCTGCTCGTCATCGCCGCGTGGGTCGCGTTCGCGGCAACTCTGGCGCTGACGCTCCCGCCCTTGATGGCGCAGGCTGCCAAGCACCAGGACAAGCCGCTCCCCGACGACGCCCCCACCATGATCATCAACCAGGACATGGCGAAGGCCTTCGCCACCCCGGGGACCACGTCCGAGGCCCCCAAGGGCCCCGGTCCGCAGAAGAAGGCCGGCGACCCCGATGCCGGCGGCGGCAACCCCCTGGGCGGCGGCGGGTCGCTGCTGATGATCCTGCTGACCGACGAGCATGGGATTTCGCCGGCCGACGAGGACGTCTACCGCAAGCTTGTCGAGAGGCTGCACGAAGACAAGCAAGACAAGATGACCGTGCAGGACTTCCTGAACACCCCGCAGATGCGTGAAGTCCTGGCGAGCAAGGACGGCAAGGCCTTCATCCTTCCGGTGTCGTTCCCCGGCGCGGGCACCGACCCGGTCGTGGTTGCCGGCTACCAGCGCGTCAAGCAGATCGCCAAAGAGGTCACCAAGGGAACCTCCCTGACCGCCAACGTCAGCGGCCCGCTCGCGACGATCGCCGACGCCACCGCCATGGCGCAGGAGGACGCCCACTTCATCGAGATCGGCACCGTGGCCAGCGTGCTGATCATCCTGTTCATCATCTACCGCAACGTGGTCACCATGTTGGTGCCGCTGCTCAACATCGGCGCGACCATCGGCACCTCGCAGGGCGTCCTGTCCGGGCTGTCAGAGATCGGGCTGCCGATCAGCCTGCAGAGCATCGTGCTGATGAGCGCGGTGATGATCGGCGCGGGAACCGACTATGCGGTCTTCTTGATCAGCCGATATCACGACTACGTTCGCCGAGGCGAGACCTCGGACCGCGCGGTGAAGATGGCGTTGATGTCGATCGGCAAGGTGATCGCCGCGTCCGCGGCCACCGTCGCCGTCACCTTCGTCGCGATGGTCTTCACCAAGTTGGAGGTCTTTTCGGCGGTCGGCCCGGCGATTTCGATCTCGGTCATCATCTGCCTGCTCTCGGCGACCACGCTGCTGCCCGCGCTGTTGGTGATCACCGGCCGGCGTGGCTGGATCAAGCCCCGCCGGGACCTGACCACCAGGACCTGGCGGATCATGGGCACGCGGGTGGTCCGCAAGCCCCGCATCCACCTGGTCGGCAGTCTGGTCGTCCTCATCGCCCTGGCCGCGTGCACCAGCGTGATGCGGTTCAACTACGACGACCTCAAGACCATGCCCGCGTCGGTGGACAGCTCCAAGGGATATGTGGCGATGAACAAGCATTTCCCGATGAACGCCCTGACCCCGATGGTGTTGTTCGTCCAGTCGTCTCACAACCTGCGGAAACCGGCGGCGCTGGCCGACCTCGAGCAGATGGCCAGCCGGGTGGCAGCGCTGCCCGACATCACGATGGTGCGGGGCCTGACCAGGCCGAACGGCGATCCGCTGGAGCAGACCAAGATCTCGTTCCAGGCGGGCGAGGTCGGCAGCAAGCTCGACGACGGGTCCAAGCAGATCGCCGCGAACGGGGACAACCTGGACAAGCTGGTCAACGGCTCCAACCAGTTGGCCGACGCGCTGGCTCAACTCCGCGACCAGGTGAACACCGCCTTGTCCAGCCTCAGCGGGGTCGTCGGGCCGCTGATGGCCATGGAACAGATGATGGGCGGCGACAAGACGATCTCCGCCCTCAACCAGGGCGCGCAGTTCACCGGCCAGCTCAAGTCGCTCGGTGACAACCTGGGCGCGTCCACGGCCAACGCCCAGGACATCGCGACGTGGGCCGGCCCGATGCTGGTCGCCCTGAATGACAGCCCGGAATGCAACGCCGATCCGGGTTGTGTGAACTCGCGTGCCGGGCTGGCGTCGCTCGTGCAGGCCAACAACGACGGCACCCTCAACTCGCTGAAGATCATGGCCGCCAACCTGCAGTCGGCCCAGAAGGCCCAGACCATCGGCCAGACCCTGGACAAGGTGCAACAGACGATGTTGCAGGCCTCGGCCGCCATGACGACCATCAAGAATCTGCAGTCCACGATGGGCCAGGCGCAGCAGGGCGCCAACGCCCTGGCCGACGGCAGCCGGGCCATCGCCGGCGGCGTCAAGGAACTGGTGGACCGGACCAGGGACATCGGCAGCGGGCTCAACGAGGCGTCGCAGTTCCTGCTGGACATGAAGCAGAACGCCAACAAGGCCGACATGGCCGGATTCAACATCCCGCCGCAGATCATGACGCGCGACGAGTTCAAGAAGGGCGCGGCGATCTTCATCTCGCCCGACGGCCACGCGGCGCGGTACCTGATTCAGAGTGCGATCAATCCGTTCAGCACCGAAGCCATGGATCAGATCCCCAAGATCATCAAGGCGGCACAGTCGGCGACGCCGAACACCGAGCTGGCCGACGCGAAGATCTCGGTCGCGGGAATCCCCAGCGGCCTGAAGGACACTCGCGACTACTACAACGATGACATCGCGTTCATCGTCTTCGCGACCATCATCATCGTGTTCCTCATCCTGGTCGGGTTGTTGCGCGCGATCGTCGCGCCGCTGTATCTCATTGGCTCCGTGCTGCTTTCGTACCTGTCGGCCATGGGGCTCGGTGTGCTCGTGTTCCAGATCATCCTCGGCCAGAATCTGCACTGGAGCCTGCCGGGATTGTCGTTCATTCTGTTGGTCGCGGTCGGTGCCGACTACAACATGCTGCTCATTTCGCGCATCCGCGACGAGTCGCCGCACGGGGTGCGTGTCGGCGTGATCCGCACCGTCGGTTCCACCGGTGGCGTGATCACCTCTGCCGGTTTGATTTTCGCGGCATCGATGTTCGGCCTGATGACCGCCAGCATCTACACGATGGCCGAGGCCGGGTTCATCCTCGGCATGGGGATCCTGATCGACACGTTCCTGGTTCGCACCATCACCGTGCCGGCCGTGGCATCGTTGATCGGCCAAAAGAACTGGTGGCCTTCGCATCTGGGAAAGAATGCCGAACAGGTGATGGCGGCCCACCAGGCCAAGCAACGGCAACTCGAACAGCTGACCGATCAACTGGTGCGGATGAAGGTTCTTCCCACCCAGAAGATCCGTCCGTCGTTCACCCCGGCGCAGGCCACTCTGGCCGCGCGCAAAAACGGCGCAAAACCCGCCAAGGGCAACGGGAAGAAGCGAAGCGACGACGACTTGCCCCATGCTTTGCCGATATTCGACCTCAGCGGCCTGCCCTCACACCTGACCGACGCCCTGCGGGAGTCGGATTCGAAGGCGACAACGGCTGCAAACGGCAACGGCAGGCAGCCCAAGAAGGCCGACCGCTACCTCGGCCACTCCCTACCGCTGTTCGGGAACAACATCCTTTCGCAGCGTCCCGTCGTGCTGACCAACACCAACGGCAACGGGCACGCCAACGGCAACGGGCACGGGCTGCCGGCCGACGACGACGACGTCAGCCAGCCGCTTCCGGTGTTCGGCGCCGCCAACGGAAAGAACACGGGCGACTAGCACACCGCCTCTCCACTACGCGTCCAGGCGGGTGAACTCGTCCTGCCGGTACAGCTCCACGCACTGGGAGCGCCGGATCTTGCCGCTGGTGGTGATGGGGATCGAGCCGGGCGAGACCAGCACCAGATCCGCCACCCGCAATCCGTGCGACTTCGAAATGGCCGAGGTCACTTCGCGTTTGACTACGCCCAGCCTCTCGGCCGCCTCCTCGTCGGACTCGCCCTTCTTCTTGAGTTCGATGATCGCGACCAGCTTCTCCACACCCTTGTCGGGAACCGCGATCGCCGCGCAGCGGCCCGCGGTGATCTCCTGGATCGTGGCCTCGATGTCGTCAGGAGAGTGGTTGCGCCCGTACACAATCAGAAGATCCTTGATGCGCCCGATGATGAAGAGCTCACTTTCGGAGACGAATCCCGAATCACCGGTGCGCAGCCAGGGGCCTTCGGGTGTTCCCTGGTGGGGCTCGACGATCTGGGCGCCGAACGTGCGTTGGTTCTCCTCGGCTTTCTGCCAGTAGCCGGCGGCAACGTGGTTGCCGTGCACCCAGATCTCCCCGACGGATCCTTCGGGGCACTCGCGGCGGGTGTCGGAGTCGACGATGCGCACCAACTGTGACTTCGGCGTGCCGTAACTGACCAGCGGTGTACCGCTTCCGGTTTCAGATCGCTCGGCTTGACCGGCGGAAAGTTTCTCGGAGTCGAAGTGGACGATCTTGGGTGGTTCACCGACGTTACGGGTTGCGATGTACACCGTCGCTTCTGCCATGCCGTACGACGGCCGCAGCACCGCGGGGTCGAGGTTGAACCGGGCGAACCGGTCGGCGAATCGCTTGAGCGTTGCGGGCTGCACCCGCTCGCTGCCGTTCAGAAGTGAGTGCACATTTCCCAGGTCGAAACCGGCCATGTCCTCGTCCGAGGTCTTGCGCACCGCCAACTCGAACGCGAAGTTGGGCCCAGCCGAAAACGCGCCTCCGTTGGTTGCCAGCTGTTGTAACCACCGGGCCGGCCGCTGCAGGAATCCCACCGGGCTCATGACCACCGTGGGTGCGCCCACCACAATCGGGAAGATGATTCCCAGCAGCAGACCCATGTCGTGATACAAGGGCAGCCAAGACACCGCACACAGCCCCGGCGGGGCGACCGAACCGCTGGCCGCGAAGAAGTCGGCGGCGACCTGCTCGAAGTTGGCGAAGACGTTCTTGTTCGACACCATGACGCCGGCCGGTGTGCGTGTCGACCCGGAGGTGTACTGCAGATACAAGAACTCCGGCTGGTCATTGCGGCCACGCGACCGGGGTCCGGCCGGCTTCTGTCGAGAATCCAGGTCCAGCAGGTCGACTTCGACGATCGACGGGGTCGACGCCCCTTGTTGCGATTGCACAGCGTCGTTGACATTGTCGACGACGGCCGACGTCGTGAGGACCACCGCGGGCGAGGTGTCGGCCAGAACCGAGACCGTCCGCTCGTCGTGGGCGCCGCCGAAGGGCACCGAAAGCGGAACGGCAACCAGCCCGGCCTGCAGCGCGCCCAGGAAACCGACGATATAGTCCAGTCCCTGAGGCGCCAAGATCACGGCCCGGTCGCCGGTCGACCCGCGAAGTCGCAGCTGTTCGCCGAGGTTCACCGCTCGCCGGTGGAGCTGCGACCAGGTCAGGGAGGTCGCAACGCCGTTCCAATCCTGCTCGAAGTCAAGGAATGTGACCGCCGTGTCGTTCGGCTGCAGGCTGGCACGCTCGCGCAGGACAGCAGAAAGTGAAGACTCAACCACGGGCATCAGGTTACCTTCGTCGTGGGCGTTTCCGGACATAACCGCGACGAATCGTCTCCGAGGGCAAACCGCCGCGCAGGTGAGACCCATAAACTACCCTGTACGCGGTGGACAATCGGCTCGCACATATGGACCAGGCATCGTTTCTTGGTCTGCGGGCGCTTGGCTACGGGGCGCTCGTGCAGTTCAACTGGATCTATAACCGTGCCGTCGACATCGACGGGCTGCGGCGTTTCCACCACAACCTCGGCTACGGGTTGTTGGGCCGGCGGATCGAACGGTCGCCCTTGCCTTTCGGCCGTGACCGGTGGGTGTGCGCCCGTGGTCCGGCGGACCTCGACATCGCCGAAACCGCCCGGCCCCGCGCCGATCTGAGTGCCTGGCTGCTCGAGCGTGCACGCCTGCCGCTGGATCCCGAGCACGGCCCCAGCTGGCATCTGGGGGTGCTGCCCCTGCTGGACGGCGGAACGGCGATCAGCCTGGTGACTTCGCACACCATCGTCGACGGTCTCGGAATCCTGCAGGCAATCACCGACGCCGCCACCGGGCGCACCCGCTACCTGGGATATCCGTCACCGTGCTCACGCACCCGCACGCGCGCTGTGCTGCAGGACACCCGGCAAACCCTGGCATCGGTCCCAGAATTCGCGCGAGCGCTGCGTGCCACCGCGCGCATCGTCCGGTTGCGGAGAGCCGAAGTCGCCACCTCGATCATGTCGGCGCCACCGCGTCCCCGGGATGCCGGCGACGACCAGCCCGTGGTGCCGACGCTGACCGCCTACGTCGACCTTGCGGACTGGGATGCGTGCGCGAATAGTCTTGGAGGAAACAGCTTTACGCTCGTTGCCGGCTTCGCGGCCAGACTCGGCGTCCGATTGGGACGCGTCTGCGACGACGGCACGGTCACGTTGTCGTTTCCGGTCAGCGAGCGCACCGAGAACGACACCCGCGGCAACGCCGTGGTGCTCCCCACCATTTCCGTCGACCCGACGCACTTGTCGTCGGACCTCGCAGAGGTCCGCTTGAAGTTCAAGCAGGCGTTCGCCGATCTCGCGCAGATCACCCAGGAGTTGTTGGCGCCGCTGCCGTTGGCGTCGCTGACACCGAAGTGGGTGGCCCGCAGAACAGCGCGGATGGGGCTGGGCGCTGCCAATTCGCCCATCGGCTGCTCGAACGTCGGCGCTATCGACTCAGCGGTCAACCGCCCGGACGGCACCGAGGCCGACTACGCCTCGGGGCGCTTGATCGAGCCGTGGATCACCGAGCGGACACTGGAGGGCATGGGCGGGCAGCTCTTCGTAGTCTCCGGACGCGTCGGCGGCCGGATCTTCCTCGCCGTCAACGCCTACCTTGCCGGGCAGCAGAATTCGGTGGCTGCGCTGCGCGAGGCCTTGTCACGCACCTTCGACGAATTCGGTCTGGTTGCGCAGATCCATGGCTGAATCAGGGATCAACACTTGGCTTCCGTGAGCGTTACCCTCACCGGCGCAACGGGATTCGTCGGACGCCACATATTGCGCAGCCTTCTGGCGCGCGGATGCCCGGTGCGGGTCCTGGTTCGCGATCCGGCACGGCTGGCGGATCTTCGCGCACACCAAGCACTCCAAGTGGTCGAGACGCCCGACTTGTTTTCCGAGGCGGACGACAGACTCCATGAGCTTCTCGATGGGTCCAAGACCTTGATCCACGCTGCGTGGTATGCGGAACCGGGCAAATACCTCACCTCGCCGATCAACCTCACGTGCCTGACGGGCACCCTCAACCTCGCCTCCGCATTCGCGGCGGTCGGGGGCAGGCGATTCGTCGGCCTGGGCACCTGCGCGGAATACGATCTGTCCGCGGGGCTCATCACGACCGACACCCCGTTGTCCCCGAACACCTTGTATGCCGCGTGCAAAGCGTCGGCCTACCAGGTGCTTCGCTGTCTGCTCGACACCGAGGACGTGAGCTTCGCCTGGTGCCGGCTCTTCTACCTGTACGGGGAAGGCGAGGACGAGCGGCGGTTGGTTCCCTACCTACGCAAACAATTGAGCGCGGGGCAAGACGTGCTGCTCACAAGGGGTGATCAGGTGCGTGATTTCCTCGATGTGCACGATGCCGGCCGGATGATCGCCGACGTCGCGCTGGGAGACCAGCAGGGCGCACAGAACATCTGCTCAGGCGAGGCGGTGACGGTTCGGCAGCTCGCTGAACGCATTGCCGACGAGTACGGTCGGCGTGAACTGTTGCGATTCGGGGCCAGGCCCGAGAATCTCTTTGACCCACCGCGGGTTGTCGGCGTGCGAAAGGACGTGCGATGAGTGGGGTGACGCAGCTCTACGAGCAGTCGGACTTTCCCATTTTTCAGAACCGGATGTATGACTCCGCCGAGGAGGCACGCTCCTGTCCCCGAGGCGATATCCGTTTGGTTCAGGACGGCGGGAGCGGCCTCGTCTACAACGCGGCATTCCAGCCCGAATTGATGAACTACGACGCCGCGTACCAAAACGAGCAGGCACACAGCCCGCTGTTCAAAAACCACCTGGACCAAGTCGCCGGCATCGTCGAGCGTAACCTGGGCACCGACGGGCTGATCGAGGTCGGTTGCGGCAAGGCGTACTTCCTCGAGCTGCTCCAGTCGCGCGGCTTCTCCATCGCCGGCTTCGACGCCACGTACGAGGGCGAAAATCCCGCCGTCCAGCGGCGCTACTTCGACGCGGGCGCGGGCGTGTCGGCGACGGGACTCATCCTGCGGCACGTCCTCGAACACGTCCAGGACCCCGTCGCGTTTCTCGAGGGAATACGCGACGCCAACGGCGGCGGGCTGATCTATATCGAGGTTCCCTGCTTCGACTGGATCCTGCGGGCGCGCGCGTGGTTCGACATCTTCTACGAGCACGTCAACTACTTCAGGCTCGACGACTTCTCCAGAATCTTCGGCCGGGTGGTGGAGGGCGGCCATCTGTTCGGCGGCCAGTACCTCTACGTGGTCGCCGACCTCGACACCTTGCGGTCGCCGGCCGGGCCGGGCGACAGGGTGGAGTTTCCGCAGGACTTTCTGGCGATGGCATCCGGCACGCCGTCCGATCGGGGCACCGAAGCGACGGCGGTATGGGGGGCGGCGTCCAAAGGGGTCATCTTCTCGCTCTTGCGGGAACGCTCCGGCAACCCGGTCGACGTCCTCATCGACATCAACCCCGCCAAGTGCAACAAGTACGTGCCGGCCACCGGCCTGCGCGTGATGTCCCCGGAAGAAGGCATGGCCGCGCTCCCGCCGGGTTCAGACATCTGCGTGATGAACTCCAACTACCTCGAGGAGATCCGCACGATCACGGGAGACCGATTCAACCTGATTGGAGTTGAGCGTGACTGAATTCGACGACGAGGTCAAAAAGCGGATCGACGCGATGTCACGCGATGACCGCCTCCGGGCGGATGCCCAGGAGTTCATGCGGACCTCGCTGCTGTCCCAGTACTCCTACAACTTCTCCTGGATGTCGCGGCCCATCATCCAGTACCCCCAGGACATGGTCGCGATGCAGGAGCTGATCTGGCGGGTCCGTCCCGACCTGGTCATCGAGACGGGCATCGCCCACGGTGGATCGCTCATCTTCAGCGCGTCCATGCTGGCGCTGCTGGACGTGGCCGACGCCATCGAATCCGGTGCGACGCTGGACCCCGCCAAGTCGGGTCGCAAGGTGCTGGGCATCGACATCGACATTCGTGCGCACAACCGGGCCGCCATCGAGGCGCACCCCATGGCCTCGCGCATTCAGATGATCCAGGGTTCGAGCATCGCCCCCGAGGTGGTCTCACAGGTGCACGGGATCGCCGCGAGCTATCAGCGTGTGCTGGTGTGTCTGGACAGCAACCACACCCATGACCACGTGCTCGCCGAGTTGGAAGCCTATGCCCCGCTGACCTCGGTGGGGAGCTATTGCGTGGTCTTCGACACGATCGTCGAGGACGTGCCCGCCGAACTGTCCTCCGACCGCCCTTGGGGCCCGGGCGACAATCCCAAGACGGCCCTACGCGACTACCTCAAGTCCCACCCGGAGTTTCAGATCGACAAGAGCGTCCAGCACAAACTGCTGATCACCGTGGCCCCCGACGGCTATCTGGTTAGGACGGCACAGGATTCGACGTCGTTGACCGACAGCCAGGTGTGAGGTAGCGGCAGCCTCACACGACGGTCAACTCGGGAACCGCTGTCACGAAACGCGTGCCGAGGCCGGTGAGGTCAGCCAACTGGGTCTTCACCTCCCGCGCGATGTTCCACGGCAGGATGACGACGAAGTCCGGCGGATTTTCCCGCAGCGCGTCGGGTGATCGGATGGGAAGGTGGCTGCCCGGCATGAATTTGCCCTGCTTCGACAGCGCGGCATCGCAGACGTACGGCAGCAGGTCCGGCCGGACACCCGCGTAGTTCAACAGCGTGTTCCCTTTCGCGGCGGCGCCGTAGGCCGCCACGCGCCGACCGGAGCGCTTCTGTTCGATGAGAAAGGCCACCAGGTCATCCTTGACGCGGTCGGCGGACGACTGGAAAGCCGCGTAGGTCTCGGGCCGGGTCAGCCCGAACTCCTCCTCCCGCGTCAGCAGCACCGCGACGCGGTCCGTCGCCGAAATCGGCGCCGCGGCATGGCAGCCGTACACGCGCAGGCTGCCGCCGTGAGTCGGCAACTCTTCGACGTCCCACACCCGCAGGCCGGCGGCGGCGAAGACGCGTGACACGGTCGTGAGTGACAGATAGGAGAAATGCTCGTGGTAGATGGTGTCGAACTGGGTGCGTTCGATCAACGGCATCAGATGCGGAAACTCCAGCGTGACCGTGCCTTCCGGTTTCAGCACGGCGGCGAGCCCACGAGTGAAGTCGTTGATGTCCGGCACATGGGCATACACGTTGTTGCCGAGGATCAGGTCGACGCCCCGTCCTTCACCGGCCAGCCGACGCCCCAGGGCTTCCCCGAAGAACTCCCGTTGCACCGGGATGCCCAGCGCTTCGGCGGCGGCGGCCGTGCTCGCCGTCGGCTCGATGCCCAGGCACGGAATACCATCCGCGACAAAATTTTTGAGTAGGTAGCCGTCGTTGGAGGCCACCTCGATGACGAAGCTTTGCGGCCCCAGTTGGAGCCGGTCGGTGATCATGCGGACGTAGGCGGCAGCGTGGTCGAGCCAACTGGTGGAGGTGCTGGAGAAGTATGCGTAATCCGCGCTGAAGAGATCTTCGGCGCGGGCGTAATCCTCGGTCTGCACCAGCCAGCACCGGTCACACACCTTCACCCGCAGCGGATAGTGCACCTCGGGGCTGGACAGGTCCTCGGCGCGCAGGTAGGCGTTCGAGGGGGGCGCGAAGCCGAGATCGACGAAGTTGTTCTCCAAGCGGGTGCCGCAGTGTCGGCATTTCATAGGGCGACTCCGCTGAAATCGGCACCGACGAGCGGATGGGAAAGGTCGCGCGGCGACAGGTCCTTCGGCGGCAGCGGCCATCCGATGGCGAGTCTCGGGTCGTCGTAGCGCAGCCCGCCCTCGTACGGCGGCTGGTAGAACTCCGTGTGCAGGTAGAGCAACTCGCTGTCGGGCTCCAAGGCCTGGAAGCCGTGAGCGAAGCCCTCCGGGATGAGCAGCATGCGCGCGTCGTCCTGCGCCAATTCCTGGGCGTGCCAACGAAGGAACGTCGGGGATCCGGCGCGCAGGTCGACCGCCACGTCCCAGACCCGGCCGCGAAGGCAGCGAACCATCTTCATCTCCGCATGCGGTGGACGCTGGAAATGCATGCCGCGCACGGCCCCGGCGTGACTGGTTGTGGAGTGGTTGATCTGCGCGATCTGGCGGTGCCCCAGCAAGGGCGAAAGTTCTTGAGCGCAGAAGAGGCGGACGAACGCGCCACGGGCATCGCGATGCGGCGTGGATTCCACGAGCTTCAGATCGGCGATCGGGGTGTCGAGGATCTTCATGCGGTCGCCCATCTCAGGCCGGAGTCACCGGCGTCGGCGACATAAGCGGCCAGTTCCTCGGCACTCGACACCTCGCCGACCTCGACGAATCGGCGATACCACTGCGCGGTGTGGGCAATCGCGCTCTCGAGGTTCCAGACGGGCCGCCACCCGAGGTGCATCTTCGCCTTGGCGCTGTCGAGCTGGAGCAGGCCCGCCTCGTGCGGCTGGGGACCGGACGCGACGTTCCAGCGGAGCTGCGGCCAGGTGCGGGCAAGGTCTTGGAGAACCCGCTCCACGGTACGGTTTCCTTCCCCATCGGGTCCGAAGTTCCACGCGTCGGCACACTCGGCGTCGCCTGCCAGGAGCCGTTGCCCCAGTAACAGGTATCCGCTGAGGCAATCCAGCACGTGCTGCCAGGGGCGCGTGGCGTGCGGCGAGCGGATCACCAGCGGCTCGCGGGCGATGAGCGAACGCACCAGGTCGGGAATCAGCCGGTCCTCGGACCAGTCACCCCCGCCGATCACGTTGCCGCCCCTGGCGGTCGCCAGCAACGGCGCCGAGGGGTCTTGCAGAAACGCGGTCCGGTAACTGGCGGCGACCAGCTCGGCGCCGGCCTTCGACGCGCTGTACGGATCGTGGCCCCCCAGCCGGTCCCGTTCCCGATACGGCCACGGCCATTCGCGATTCTCGTAACACTTGTCGGTCGTGACCACCACCACGGCGCGGACTCCCGGTGTGTGACGGGCCGCTTCCAGCACGTGCGCCGTGCCCATCACGTTGGTGGCCCACGTGGTGACGGGCTCCCGGTAGGACCGGCGGACCAAAGGCTGGGCGGCCAGGTGGAAGATGATCTCCGGCCGCTCGGCGGTGACGACCCTGCGGACTTCGGCCTCGTCCCGGACGTCGATGCGATGGTCCTTCACCTGCAGCTTCAGCAGGTCCCAATGGCTGGGCTCGGACGGCGGGTCCAATGCGAGCCCGGCGACCTCCGAGCCCAGCGCCTGTAGCCACAGACACAGCCAACTGCCTTTGAAGCCGGTATGGCCGGTGACCAGGACGCGGCGTCCGCGATACGCAGTTCCGAAAGCGTTCAACGCCAGCATTTCCACGGCGCCTCGCCGCTGCTCCACAACTCTTCGAGCATGTTCTTGTCCCGCAGCGTGTCCATCGGTTGCCAGAACCCGGAATGCTCGAAGGCCATCATCTGGCCGTCGGCGGCCAGGCGAGCCAACGGCGGGCCCTCCCAGGAGGTCTCGTCACCGTCGATGTAGTCGAGCACCGCGGGCGACAACACGAAGAATCCGCCGTTGATGAGGCCTCCGTCGCCGCGTGGCTTCTCGGCGAAGCCCGTGACCTGCTCGCCGTCGCATTCGATGGCCCCGTAGCGACCGGGCGGAAGCACCGCAGTCACGGTCGCGTGTCGCCCGTGCCGACGGTGAAACTCGATGCTCGCGCCGATGTCGACGTCGCTGAGGCCGTCGCCGTAGGTGAAACAGAACGCGTCATCGTCCTCGATGTAGGCCGCCACGCGCTTGAGGCGCCCGCCGGTCAGCGTGTCGTCCCCGGTGTCCACCAATGTGACCCGCCACGGTTCTGCGTGCCGCTCGTGAACTTCCATCTTGTTGGCGGACATGTCGAAAGTCACGTCCGACATGTGCAGAAAATAGTTGGCGAAATATTCTTTGATCACATAACCCTTGTAGCCACAGCAGACGACGAAGTCGTGGATGCCGTGGTGGGAATAGAGTTTCATGATATGCCACAGGATCGGTCGTCCACCGATCTCCACCATCGGCTTGGGGCGGATGACGGTTTCCTCCCGGATTCGTGTGCCGAGACCGCCTGCAAGCAATACGGCTTTCATCGAGCTCGCTTTTGTTTTCGCTGATACCAACTTGATGTCACCTTCGGCCGATCCGCCGCCTCCGCCAGTCCCGCGGAGTATCTCGTGTCACCTTCTACTATCACAGTCATGTACCCGAAGACTTCGGCGGGGATGTTGCGCGCATATCTTTCGTTCAGATGACGGATCAGCAGGTAAGACCCCAATCTTTCGGAAAGAAATCCGACGGCCCTGATTTGCTGATCGTTGTATTTTTTCACACGGTCGCCGTACCGGCACAGGAATTGCCTACCGACAACCTCGATTTTCGACAGGGCCTGCACCAGCCAGGACTTCGGGTAGATTCCGAGTTCGATGCCTCCCGGGATGAAGTGCTTCGCGCCCAGCAGCTCCGTCACCGAACGGGAATCCAGCACGCCTAATTCAACTGCCAAATTGGTGTAATCAAGGATGTCCTTCAACTGGTGGCCCGATGCATACTGCCCCAGCACCGACTCCGCAAGAAAAATGGGTTGCGCAAGCAGGAAACCGACGTCGCCTCTCAGCATGGAGGCAGATAGCTCGACCTCTTCATCCACGCTGTCCATGTTCAGTTCCCGCATCGTGGGATACGAATGCGATTCCGAGCCGACGGCGAAAGGAAGAACCCTCTTTCGATACGAGGAGATCTCGATGAGCTCGGCCTCGCCGGCGAACCTTTCGATCGCGACCGGCAGAGCGTGCGTTCCCGCGGCGCCGTAGGCGATCGAACGAGCCTCGTGCCAAAACGGGTCCAGTTGCTTTACATGACAGGCGGAGTCGGTTTGGAAATTGCCGAGCGCGATGCAGTCGTCATACCATTTGTCGGGCAATAGTGGCTTCTTGTGCGTAACGCAGAAGCTGTGAATCATGATTGCGGATCAGTTCCCGGATGGAACGCTCGTCGGAGACGACGCGCTCGGGGCTTTTACGAACACATCCACCGTTCGGCGGCGGAGCGCACCGAGGGCAGGGCGGGGGCCGATGGGTTCGTCATGCGGGCAGTCTAGCTAGCTCGCGGCCGGTTCTGGCCATAAGGGCGCGACTCGTCGCGTCACGTCGACCCGTCAAGCCCGGTAGGCGCTCGGCTTCGGGTTGCGGAGAGCACGGCGCACGACGACGACGGAATCGTGGATCTCGACGCTGCCGAGGATCGCGGTGATGACCGGCACCGAAGCCTCTTGGGCCCGGGCCGGGGGGCCTGCCCGAAAGCCGGTCTCGCCGGTGGCAACCTGGTAATGGCTGTGCATCGCGTCGATCAACGCCCGGATGAGCTCCATGAAAGAAACGGGGCTGTCGCGGTAGAACGTCGAGTAGTCGCAGTCGACGTCTTCGACGATGTAGACGCCGCCGTCGATCAACGCATTCGCGAAAAGGCAGCGGAACGAATCCACCATGTGCGAGCTCGTATGGCGGCCTCCGTCGACGATGACGTCGAACGGACCGAATTCCGCGGCCACGTCCTTGAGCGAACAGACCTCTTGCTCGGCGCCGACGCGGACGTAACTGCCTTCGGAATTCGCGACCCTCAACAACTTCGAATCGACGTCGAGGCCGACGATGAGCGAGTCGGCGTGCAGGTACTCCTGCCACGCCGGTAGCGCCCCTCCGTAGAAGCCACCGATCACCAACATCCTGATCGGTCTGGCCCGGTCGACCACGGACTCACGAACAGGCAAGTGGCGCAACAACGTAGGGCTACGCGGCCCCAACTTCTCGCCACGCGGCTCGGAGTCCGCCGCCGTCCACGTGGTCATCGCCGCAAGCTCTGGCCCCAGGGCCCTCAGCATCGCCTCGCGGCCCCTGTACGGATAGCGCCAAGGTATGCGGAAAGCGGGAGGCCGGGCTACTTCGCGCAGACCGCGACCCGCCAGCGTCAGCCGCAGGTAGTCCCTGATCTGGGTCACCGACATGTTGGCGAGTACGCGCTTGTGGGTCTTTCGCCGCGGTGAACCACTCATATCGCACCTATTGTAGGGGTCACCTGAAACCGCCCCCATGCGCCCGCGACCCGGCTCAGGTCGCCACCAGGGCAACGGTGTTGGAGACGATTGCCCCGAAACGGTTTGGGGGACGCCGGACCACCTAGCCGGCGATCGCTGACTGACGCCTAGGACGGCTTCACAGGTGGCCTGACCCACGAACGGGGTCCGCAGCCGAGCCGGTTCACGTTCGCTTCGATCAGACCGTAGGGATAATCGGTGTGCTGCTCGAGGAACTCGCGCAGCTGTGTCATGGAGTCGTGCCACGGGGCGTTGTGGCGCGGCAGGACCGTCTTGAGGAACGGGAACCGCAGGTGCTCGATGAGGCCGTCCCAGAAATAGAGCGTGTTGTTCGTGGGTGGGCCGGCGAACCTGCCGGCCCACTGGTGCGCCGGCGACCGGCTGTAGGCGGCTTCGACGGCCGCGGCCGAGACGAACGGTGTGATCGTGAGCCCCGCCGCGCGGGCGCGCCTGGACATGCCGATCTCGTAGCGCCGGATGAGGCGAGGCTTGTCGACGATGTAGCGGAACCCGTCCCAGAAATCTTCGAGAAATGGGCGCGTCCGCGAGTTGAGATCCCACGCCAGGAAGAAGGACTGCAAGTGGGCAGCGTACTCGGCACTCTCGATGGCTCCGTACATGTCGGCGCCGTGGAAGCAGTCCCACATCTCTTTGATCGGGAAGAGCGGACCGTACACGCTGTCGTTGGTGAGGACCAGGCGGTCGAATTGGTCGAGCGACCAGCCGCGCTGCCGGACGACCGACCACGCGAGGTGCCAGGAGCCGAAATCGAGCGAAAGTGTCCGGCGAGTGAAGATGCCCGCACACAGCGAGCGGAGCGGGGCGACCGACTCCGCGGTCAGCGTCGGCGACCCCGAGACGAAGACGACCGTGGCTCCGAGCCGGTTCAGCGCCCGTAGGTAGTAGACGACGTAGGGGTCGACGACGCCCTGCGGGTCGAAGTGCGCGAAGAGAACCAGCGTGCGCCGGTCCGGCGGTGGCTGCGGCGGAAGCTCCTGATGATTTTGACAGATGAAGCCCAGCGCATCCCCGCTCACGCGGTAGCGGATAGCGGCTCGGTGGGAGTCGCGGACGGATTCGTCACGCAGGGTCCCGGGGAATCTCCACATGGCGCCCAAAACGTCTGGCGCCTGCCAATTTCGGAGCGCGTCCGGTCGCTGGAACTTTCCGGCGAGGCCACCGAACGCAAATCGGGGTTCCCGATCGCTCAAGGTCAGACTTCCCTCGTCGTGCGTGACAGGACCGCGTCAGAGCGTAACAGGGAGGCGTCACACACCGCGGGACTCGACCCACGTTCGAATGCGTCGGGCGGAGGTCTTCGGTCGCACCCAGGCGGACTCGCCGAGTCCGAGTCGGTCGAGGTTGGATTCGATGAGCTCGTAGGGGTACTCGGTGTGCTGTTCGATGAACTCGCGCAGCTGCGGGATGGAATCCTGCCAGGGCTCGTTGTGGCGCGGCAATCTGGTCTTGAGGAACGGGAAGCGCAGATGCTCGATCAGGACATCCCAGAAGTAGATGGTGGTGTTGGGAGGTCGCGGCCAGGACAACCGCTGCGACCATTGATGATTCGGTACGCGCTCACCCATCGCCTTGACGTCGGCGACGGAGACGAACGGTTTGATGCTGAGCCCCGCCCCGAGCGCCCGCGTGGACAAACCGACCTCGTAGCGCCGGATCAGGAGCAGTTTGTCGACGACGTATGTGAAGTTGTCCCACTCGTCGTGGAGGAACCGGCGGGTGCGCGAGTTGAGGTCCCAGGCCAGAAAGAACGACTGGATGTGGCGCTTCTGTTCAGTGTTCTCGATGGCGCCGTACATGTCCGCGCCTCGGAAGGTGCTCCACATCTCTGCGATGGGGAACAGCGGGCCGTACACGCTGTCGTTGGCGATGACCAACCGGTCGAACTGGTCGAGCGACCAGCCGCGGTCCCGCATGATGCACCACGCCAGGTGCCACGAGCCGAAGTCGAGCGACAGCGTCTGGCGGGTGAAGATCCCGGCGCACAGCGGTCGGATGGGAGCCACCGACTCCGGTGTCAGGTGCGGTGAGCCGGAGACGAAAACGATCGACGCACCCAGGCTGTACAGCGCCTTCAGGTAGTAGACGACGTAGGGGTCGACGATGCCCTGCGGATCGAAGTGAGCGAAGAGCAGCAACGTCCGTCGGCCGGGCGCAGGCTGGCGCGGCAACTCCTGGTGCGTCTCGCAGACGAATGACAGCGCGTCGCGATCCTGGCGGTAGCGTTGCGCGACTCGGTAGGCGGTGCGCTCGGATTCGCTACGCAGCCTCGTCAGATGTGCCCGGGCGATCTCAGACCATCGGTGCATGCTTATTCCGCGGGACTGCCGGCTCCGACATCCTTGGTCGCGAGTGCGAAATAATCACTCTTGGTAGTGGTCAGGTCGACGATGTCGAAGCCGAGGTGGCCCAGAACCTGTTCGATCAGCGGCGCGTCGAACACGTGGTGATGCAGAGTCCGGTTCTCGAAATTCTTCAGGCTCCGTTGCCGAAAATGCTCCAAGTCGCCGGCGGGCGGATCCATCTTCAGGTCGTGCAGCGACAAGATCTCATCGAGGTGGGTGAGGTCGTCCTCCCCCATCCCGCGATTGAAGTCGTCCAACAGGTGGTCGAACCTCGTGATCGGGCGGCGATGGTCGAAGTTGCTCTCTTTGCGCGGAAGCACCAGGATGAACCCTCCCCCCGGTTTGATGACCCTCTTCCACTCCGCGAGAGCCTTGAGTGGATTCGCCACGTGCTCAAGGCAGTTCGAGGACAGCAGAAAGTCGTATTGCTCGTCGGCGATCTGACTCAGGTCGGTCGCCTCCGAGATGAACTGCCTGCCGACTCTGTTGCCGTCATAGTTGAAGTTCCGGCCGGCCTCGATCCGGCCCTCCCAGATCGTGTCCGTGCCGAAGTTGACCCCGTCCAGTTCGCCGACGAACTGATAGAGGGGCAGCACCGTTTTGAACAGCGCACTCGGGCCACCGATCTCGATTCCGTGCTTGTTTTCGACGACGCTCTGATACTTCTGGCGGACAGGAAGACGCCACCGGGCATATTTCAGGATGTAGAAAAGGTCGACTGCCGACTTCGGCGCGAACTCTTTCACTGTTTGGCGCATCACATTCCTTCTCGGTCGGCCAGCGCGCAGTGGCGTGACATCACCGTCTCGGTGTCACCGGGCTTCGTCGTGCTCCGCAAGCGAAGAGCAACGTTACCCCCAGAGCCAGCAACGCAGGTCCTATCGCGAGCATCAGGCCGACGGCGCCGGCGGTGGCGCCGGCCAGCGCCCCCCGTAGCCACAGGCGACTGCGGACCCAGGCGTTGTCGGCGCCGGAAGGCCGGATCTCGACCGGCAGTATCGCCCTGACGTCGGGGTCCCCGAGGATACGGGCCAGGCGCTGCGGGTTGGGATACGCGAGGCTCCCCACAACGCCGTGCCCGCCGCCGGCTCGAAGATCGCCGATGTCGTTCGTTTCGAGGTAGGCCTGCGCATTCACCTGCTGTTGACGCGCCGACCTGCTCCAGTCAACGGCTCCGAGCAGCGAGCCGCAGTAACCGAGCGCCGCGATGGCCGCCACCACGATGAACATCCACGCCGCGGCGCAGCGCCGCGCGTAACGCTGCGATCGCGGGGAACGCGCCCCGTCCGCCAGCGCGAACACCGCCACCAGTCCCAGCGGGTACGCGAGCAGGACGATATCCAAATACCGTACTGCGATGAGGGTTCCACGACCGTAGGCGAGCATCGCGAGCTGGATGAGGAGCCATCCGCCTATTCCGAGGGCCACCCAGGCGCGGTGGGAGACGGCCGGGCGCCCGTCGAGGATGTGGCGGCAGTACCAGATCATCGGCGCGACACCGGCCAACGTCAGGACGCCGTATTCGCACAGCCCCTCGGCGAACGCCCACGGGGTGGTCGTCGAAGCCGCGGCGGTCCCCTCCCACCCGACCATGGCCACGGCGACGGAGACCATGACGGCGATCGCGACGAACTCACGGCCGCAGCGCTTCCTGACGTCGGCGGCCAGCTGCAGGCCCACCAGCCCGCCGGCCGCCACGATCGCCGCCACCCCCACCCCGAAGGACAGGCAACCGAGGACCGCGGCGGTGAGCGCACCGAACCAACGCGCGGAGAAAGCCGGCGCGGTGGCGAATCCCACGAGCGTCGCGATGCCGAACAGCAGCGCGAGGTAGAGCTGACACTGAAAGCCCCACAGCTCGTTCTCGTACCCGATGGGAATCGCGAAGAGCCACGCGACGAAGCACGCGAACAGCAGCCGGCGGTGCGGCGCGACCAGCGGCATCAACAGCGCCGCGAGCCAGGTGATCGCCGCGGTGTGGACGACCGCGCCGACGATCATCTCCAGACGCGTGTCCCAGTGGCCGGCCAGTTCCAGATGCACCAGGGCGAGCACCCGCGCCACGAAGATGCGGTGCTCGTTATGCGGAGCGAAGAGATCGGCGAAGGAGAGCACCCCCTTGAGGTAGGGCGAATACAGCCTCGACGCCTCCGCGTCCCACTGATCCAGCAGTGGCATGGGCGAGCCGAGCGCCGAGATGACCATGAGCTTGGCGCCGAAGACGGCGCAGGCGACGGCGATCAACAGCGCGGGTACACGGTTGCGCGTCTTCGGCACCTCGTTCGTGGCCCGCGGCACCCGGTCGTCAGAGGGCACGTGCGGCGCCTGCTCGGCGACCGCGTCCGCCGGCGCCGAGTCCACCTGCTCACTCATCGTCGCCCGCTCGGTACCGTCGCAGCAGCCGGAACGCCCCCAGCGAGGCGAGCCCGCCGCCGGCCCAGGTCAGCATCGGGCGCCGCATCGCCACGCCGTACCAGTGCAGGTAGGCCGGCAGCCAGCCGATCAGATCGAACTTGCTGGTGCCCGCGGTTCGGTCATCCCAGCTGCTGGGAACCTGATCGATTCGGTAGCCGAGCAGATGCGCCTTGGTCGTCAGCTCCAGCCCCACCTCGAACCCGCGCAGGCTCTCCACCGGAACCTCCTCGAGGAAGCGGCGACTGTAGGCGCGGAAGTTGGTGGTGGCGTCGTGGGTGGGCACGCGGCCCACGTAATGCAGGCTGAGTCCGGCGGTCCGCGACATCAGCGTCTTCAACCGAGGACCGCCGCGCTGGGTCCCGCCCGGCATGTACCGCGACCCACTGACGACGTCGGCTCCCTCGTCGCGAATCTTGGCTGCCATCAACGGGATCACCGATGGCGGGTCCGACAGGTCGGCCATGCTGGTGACGACGACGTCGCCGTCTGCGGCCGCGAAACCGGCAATCAGCGCGTTCGCCACGCCGTTGCCCAGGGAATTTCGCACCAGGCGCACCGTGGCGGGCCGGTCCGGCATCGCGGCCAGAGCCGGCAGTGTGCTGTCCGCGTCGAAGTCGTAACACACCAGTAGCTCGTGTGGGGTGTCCGCCAGCGCCTCGCTGAGCTTCCTGACGCATTGTTGGATGTTGTCGCCCTCGTTGTAGACCGGGATGACGACGCTCACCAGGCGCCGGTCGCCCGCCGCGCTTCGGTGGGCCGGCTTGCGGGCGCGAATGACGAACTGCTTGCCGAAGATTGGCCACGCCGCGCGGGTGCGCAGGTACGTACGGACCAGGATCGGCGCCTGGGGCAGCGGCGAGGAAGAGGTGTACGGCAGGAAGCGGTCGACGTCGTCGACGATCTCGAAATCATTGAACTTCAGCAGTTCGACCAGCGACCGGTCGCTGATCGGCACGGTGTGGTCCCAGAAGTCCCAGTAGTTGCCGGGAACGAAGCGGATGTTGGGCCCCATGGCGATCAGGTGCCCGCCGGGTTTGAGGACCCTGACGGCTTCGGCGATGGTGCGCTCGACCTCGGCCTTGCCGTCCAGGTGCTCCAGCAGATTGCTGGTGAAGACCACATCGACCGAATCGTCGTCGAGGAACGAGAGATCGTCGGCGCGGCCCCGGTGGAATTCGATGCCGGCGCCCAGCATCGCGGCACTGTCCGGGTTCAGGTCGACGCCGATCCGGCGTGCCGCGCTGACATGGTTGAGGAACTCGCCGTAACCGCATCCGAGGTCCACCACGGTGTCGCTGCGCCGGATCCACGCCTGGAAGAAGTCGCGCACCAGAACGGCCCAGATCGCAGAGCGTGACTCGACCGTGTGGCCGAACCGGTTGCGGTACAGCTGCTGCAGGTCAGGGTCCCCGTCGATGCGCATGTCGTCCCTAACGGTAGAACCAACGCGCGTCAGATGGTCCCGGCTTCGACGGCGTTCGCGACCCAGGGTATGACCTCGTCGAGCATGGCATCGAGCGTGGTGGCGGCCTCGAAGCCGAGCACCTCGGACGCCTTCTCGACGTCGGGCGACCGCAGCTGGACGTCATGCTCGAAAGGCGGATCGCTTTCGTAGCGGAACGGGACGCCGGGACGCATCTTGCGCCAGATCACCTCCGCCAACTCCAGCACCGTGGTGGCCTGCGGGGTGGACAGGTTGAAGTCGCCGTTGAGGGCGGCGGGGTGCTCCATGCAGGTACGGATGCCGCGAGCCAGATCACCGCCGTAGGTGTAGTGACGCACCTGCGTGCCGTCGCCGAGGATGTGCAGGGGGTCCTGGCCCTTGGCGACCTTCTGGATGAGGTCCGGAACCACGTGACTCATGGCGAGTTTGACATTTCCACTGGGAATCTCGCGCCCGCCCAGCGCCCGCTGCTCGCCCGTGCCCACACAGTTGAACGGCCGGATGATGGTGTACGGCAGGCCGTACTGCTCGTAGGCGCCGTGCGCGAAGTACTCACATGCCAACTTCTGAAAGCCGTATGTGCTTGTGGGCGGCGGACATTCGGTGATGTGTTTTTCGGGCGTCGGGAAGATGGTCGCGTTCTCGAAGACCATCGACGAGCTGATCACGTTGATCTTCTTGAGCCAGCCCTTGCGGTAGGCGTAGATCGCGGTGTCGAAGTGCGCTGCGGCAATGCGCTCGTTCTCGGCGAGCAGGTCGTAGGCGTACTCGTGGAAGTACGTGATGCCGCCGATGCGTGCGGCGCTGGCCACCATCTGGTCGCATCCCTGCACCAGGCGGCACATGAGGTCGACGTCTTTGACGTCGCCCTCGACGAAGTGGTAGCCGGGATGCCCGTCGTAGCTCTTGGCGACCTTGCCGTATTTCGAGTAGTTGTCGATCCCGACGACCTCGTGCCCGGCGCGAAGCAGCTCGTCGACGACGTAGCCGTTGATGAACCCCGCGCTGCCGGTGACCAGAACCTTCACTGGCCCGCCGCACCTGTGCCGGCCCGCGCGAAAGCGGCATCGCGTGGCGCCTTGTCTTCCAGCTCGCTGAGGTCCAGACATCCCCACACGTCTTCGACGATCTTTCCGTGCGGGATTCGCAGACCCCGGTAGATGGAATGCGGCACGCCGACCACCAGGACGTCGGCGCGACCGAGAACCGCATCGAGGGCGTGGTAGTCCGGGCCGTCCAGGAAGGGGTCGTGCAGCATGACCTTCTTGGCCTCGAGCATGAGCAGATGCCGCAGCTTGAAGCTGAGCGAATCACGCGTGTCGTCGCAGTCGGCCTTGAACGTCATCCCGAGAAGGCCAACGGTCTTGTGGCGCAAGTCGACTCGGCGCTTGAGCATGTTGACGATGAACTGCGGCTGGCCTTCGTTGATCAGCATGGCCGCATGCCCGAGCATGAAGTTGTTGTTGCTGAAGGCGGCGAGCTGCATGGTGTCCTTCAGCAGGCAGGGCCCGGCCGCCAAGCCGGCCCTGGGCATGCTGTCGACCCGGCCGTTCTTGTAGGTGGCCGCGTGGTGGACGCTGTTGAAGTCGAGGCCGGCCTCGCGGCTGAGCAGGTAGAACTGGTTGGCGACCGCGAATTGGATGTAGCGGTAGGCGTTGCAGAAAAGCTTGGCCAGCTCGGCTTCCTGCGGTTGTACCTCGATGATCTCGCCGGCTATCCGTGAGAAGAGTTCACGCACGACTCGACACCCCTCGGCATCGAACCCACTGATGATCTGCGGGATGACCCTCAGTTCGCGGATCGAGTGCCCCTGCGCGATCCGTTCGGGGCAAAAGGTCACGTGCACACCGATCCCGCGCTCCTGGAACATCTCGTGCACGCGCCGGCTCAGCCCCGGGTAGACGGTGCTTCGCAGGATCAGCGTCTGCCCGTCATGGAAATACGGGCTGATCTCGTCGATGATCCGAAAGAAGGTGTGCGCCTGAGGAGTCAGGTATTCGTCGACCGGCGTCCCGACGACACAGATCACGATGTCGGAGTTGCGCACAGCCCATGAGTCGGTGGTCGCCGAGAGACGTCCGGTCGGCAGTATGCGCTTGAGAAGTTCGTCTGCGCCCTCCTCGACGAACGGCATGCGGCCGGCCATGATCGACCTCAACGCGGCGGCGTTGGTGTCGAGGATGTCCACGCGGAACCCCTCTTCCGCGAGAACCAGGGCCAGCGGCAGTCCGACATGCCCAGCGCCGCCGATGATGCAGATCCGCGTATCGGGTTGAGCTGTCATGCGAAACGCCCCTTCGTTTCCATCTCCCCGCCCACTCGACTTCGGGCGGCGGGGACAGCGATCGCGATATTCAATTTGGGTCCCGATTGTTCGGAGCCTACGAGATCGCTATGAGCGGTGGGGCGTTTTCAACAAGTCGCAACATCGCCATAACTTGTCGGTTCCACGAAAGCCCCAGCGCCCTCAGATCTTTGGACACACGACAAATAAGTCGCGGCGAAGGGGTCGAACCGGGCGGTTGGAATTACGACGCCTCAACTGCCCGAGTGGTCGAGGTGGTCGGCCGCTTTCCAAACCGTCGGTTTGCGCACACGCGCAGTCGATGGATTCGCGCACACCTGGGCGGGCGGAATTGCGGTCGGCGGATCCGCCTTGCGGCGTTCAACTGGAACGGCGGATCACTGCGCCTGCCTCAGCCCGTCGCGGCCCCCGGCTGGTAGTACGGCGCCCCGTATTCGGTCACCGGGCGCAGGCCGTGTTTGCGCGCCTTCGCGGCGGCCTGCCGCATCAACTGATAGATCGCGACGAAGGCGGCGTGATCGGTCGCCACGAACGGCGTCAGCAGCCGGTTGTGCACCAGCGCGAAAGCGATTCCCGTCGCCGGGTCGCACCACCCGACCGAGCCGCCCAGGCCGACATGCCCGAACCCCGGCATCACGTTGCCGATCGGCAGGCTGTGGTAGCCCAGGTGGAAAGCCAACGGCACGAACAGGTTTCGGTCCGGGCGCAGGCTTCGCTCGCCGGTGAGGCCCGCCACCAGCTCACGCGACAGGAACTGGGTTCCGTCGACCTCGCCGTCGTTGGCGATGGCGCCGTACATCCTCGCCAGCCCGCGTGCCGTCACCACCCCGTTGGCCGCCGGGATCTCGGCGTCCAGCAGCGGGATGTCACCTTGGACGGCACCGACGATTCCCTTGAAGTACATCGACCGGTAGGCCCCGGAGAGCTGGTTGGCCACCTTGCGCGTCACGTAGCCGACGATCGGGTTGCCGACCATGTTCTTCGGCAGGATGATCTCGGCGGCCCGCGTCGGCGCGCCGGCCGGCGGCCGTCCCAGGTACATGCCGTCGGTGCCCAGGGGCGCGGCGAGCTCCTCGCGGATCAGCACGGCCATGCCTTTTCCGGTGACCGACCGCGCCAGCCCGGACATCAGCCAGCCGAAGGTGAGCGCGTGGTAGGCCGACTTGCCCAGCAGCCGCCCCGGGGCCGCCGCGGCCAATCGCCGCTCCATCGCGACGTGATCCAGCAGGTCTTCCATGGTGGCGCCGCGCAGACCGGACAGGCCGCCCTGGTGGCGCATCACCTGGCGCACCGTGAGGGCGGCCTTGCCGTTGGCGGCGAAATCCGGCCAGTACTCGGCGACCGGCGCGTCGTAGTCGATCAGCCCGCGGTCGGCGAGCCGGTGGATGACGGTGGCGGCCATCCCCTTGGTCGCCGAGAACACCATCGGGGCGGTGTCCTCCGACCACGGCCGCTGACCCCCCCGGTCCGACCAGCCCGTCCACACGTCGACGACGGGTTGACCGTCGACATACACGGCCAGCGCGCCGCCGCCGAACCGGCGCGCGGGGAACATGCTGGCGAAGCTCCGAACGACGCAACCGAAATGGGAGTCCGCCGCGCCCGACATGCGATGACCTGCGTCAGGGTCATCGCCATAAAAGACCGCGCGTCGATCGACTCCGGTGTCCATCGTCACGAACCAAAATTTACTAGGACTTCACACCTTCCATGCAGAAACCTCAAATATTTACCAAACCGTTAGTGGGTTGCGGCCCTACATGTGCGCACAAAGGTCTGGTTAGGAATTTTTATGGGCCGCCGAACGTAGCACAGGTGCTACGCTCGGCGAATGGCCAAACAAATCACTCAGCGCGAGCTGCGCAACCACAGCGGCGAGATCATGCGCCGGCTCGACCAGGGCGACTCATTTGTTGTGACCAGGAATGGCATCCCGGTCGGCGAGCTTTCTCCCTTGCGCCGGCATCGATTCGTCACCGGCGAAACGGCCGTCGCCGCGTTCAGGGGCGCTCCGCCGGTGGACTTCGAACGGTTCCGCGCAGATCTCGATCAGGTCGCCGCCCAGGACATCGCGCCTCGTGGCTGAGGCACCACGTCAGTCGCGGGGGCTCATCGACACCTCGATCGTTATCGATCTGGATCACATCGACGTCGAGCAACTCCCTACCGAACTGGCCGTCAGTGCCCTGACCATGGCTGAGCTTGCCGCCGGCCCTCACGCGACGGCCGATGCCGGCGAGCGTGCACGACGCCAAGATCGCCTACAAAGAGCGGAGGCCACCTTCGATCCACTGCCTTTCGATAGCGACTCGGCGAGGGCCTATGGGCGCATCTACGCCGCGGTTGTCGCAACCGGACGCAAGGCGCGGGGCCCCCGCGCCGTTGATCTGCTGATCGCTGCCACCGCCGTGGCCATCGACCTCCCGCTGTACACGCGCAACGCAGACCATTTTCGAGGGCTTGAACAGCTCCTGACGGTCATCGGCGTATAGGCCGAGGGTGCCCGCTTGTGTGGCGATTCCCGCGATGTTCACCCGGGCGGCGCTTTGTCGGGCCACCGGAACCGCTCGCGGTATGCCGACCAATCCCACGTCGACAGGAACGCCTGCGCAGCCTCATAGCCCCTGTTGAAGAGCTCTTCGAGACGCCCCCGGGATGCGCCGAAGTCAAGTACGCCCACGTCAGTCGATTCGACCAAGATCGCGCGGGAACGAACCCACGGCTGGTTCAGCTGGGTCTGGTCATGACCGACCAGCATGGTGGTGAGCAGGCTCTCCAGCAGAGACGTCTGATCGAAGAGACGAAGCGGCCTCAGAGCAGGCATCACCTCGCCAATGCCCTCGGCAATCCTCGGTACCACGGTGATCCCGAACGTGGGCCAGCGTGGCGCTTTGCCGTCTGGCCGGTCAAAGGTATCGACCGGAAAGTTCGACAGCACGCCACCGTCGACCAGCGTGGATGGCCTACCGGTGGCGCTGGTCAACGTAACCGGGCGGTAGAAGAACGGAATCGCCATCGAAGCGCGCACGGCGTCCGCAACGAGTTGTTCATCGGGGTCCAGCCCGTAGAGGCGCCGGTAGTCCCACGGTAATCGCACCAACTGGGCCGCCGTCAGATCCGCGACAGTGACCACCAGCTTGCAACGCCGCCCTTCGATCAGGTGGTCTTCGTCGAGGGCCAGATCACCGAACGAGTTCACGCCCAGGTTTTTCAGCTCACTGCGAATCCAGTCGTAGGCGACGTCGCCGCGGTACATGCTCGAGTCCCGCAGCAGACCCCACGCAGGACCGAGATAGGGCACGGGTGCCGCGTCACGCCATTCGCGCAGCGGCACCGATAGCGCCAGTTCTTTGACCTCCTGGCTCGTCAGCTGGTCACCATTGGACGCGGCGGCGAGGATGGCCGCGACGACCGAGCCACCAGAGACCCCTGACGCCCTTTTGAACGAATATCCAGCGTCCATGAGCGCGACGATCGCACCTACCAGGCCGATGAACTTGACGCCCCCACCAGAGAGAACCACATCCGCATGTTTCGGCTGCTGGTTCATCTCGCGATCATGTGCCATTGCTGCCTTTCTGCCGCGAGGCAACCGAGCGCGGCGACTCAGCTGTCCGACGCCGCCTCGAGTATTTGCTGGGCCGCCAGCGCCGGCGTCAGCTCCCCGGCCTTGACCCGCCGTTCCACGTCGGCGCGGATCTTGCGCACCCGCGGGTTGGACAGCAGCCGGTCCAGGACCGTGTCGCGCACCATCTGCCAGGTCCAGTCGACCTGCTGGGCCCGCCGGCGCGCCTCGAACTCACCGGCCTCGGTCAGCACCTCGCGATGACGCTCGACGGTCTCCCACAGTTCCTTGAGGCCGGTCCCCTCGATCGCGCTCATTGTCAGAACGGGCGGCCGCCACAGCGTGTCGCCCGGATGGATCAGCCTGATCGCCGCGGAGAGCTCACGTGCGGCCGCCTTGGCCTCCGCGACGTGTTCCCCGTCGGCCTTGTTAACCACCACGATGTCGGCCAGCTCCAGCACGCCCTTCTTGATGCCCTGCAGCTGGTCGCCGCCGCGCGCCAGGGTCAGCAGCACGAACGTGTCGACCATGTTGGACACCGCCACCTCGGACTGGCCCACGCCGACGGTTTCGATGAGGATCACGTCGAAACCTGCGGCCTCCAGCAACACCACCGTCTCCCTGGTGGCCTTGGCCACCCCACCCAGCGTGCCCGACGTGGGCGACGGCCGGATGTAGGCGTCGGGGTGGACCGCCAGCCGCGCCATGCGCGTCTTGTCACCGAGGATCGACCCCCCGCTGCGCGTCGACGACGGGTCGACGGCCAGCACCGCCACCTTGTGGCCCCGCTCGATCAGGTGCATGCCGAGCGCCTCGATGGACGTGGACTTGCCCACCCCCGGCGTGCCGGTGATGCCGACGCGGTGCGCGTCCCCGGAATCGGGCTGCAACGCCAGCAGCAGCTGCTGCGCCTGCTCGTGATGGTCGGGGCGGGTGGATTCCAGCAGCGTGATGGCCCGCGGCAGCGCGGCCCGGTCGCCTGAGCGGATGGCGTCGGCCAACTCCTCGATCGTCATCTTCCCGGCCCCGCGAAAGTGCAGGTGCCGACGCATTTCCCGAGTAGCTTCGTCGGTGGTTGCACTCTCGCGTGAGTCATTCGAGTGAGTAGCCCAGGCGCTCGGCCAGCTTGTGCAGCAAGCCGATCGCGGCGTCGGCGATCACCGTGCCGGGCGGGAAGATCGCGGCGGCCCCGGCGGCATACAGCTCGTCGAAGTCGTCGGGCGGGATCACCCCGCCCACCACGATCATGATGTCGGGCCGCCCCACCTCGGCCAGCGCGTCGCGCAACGCCGGGACCAGGGTCAGGTGGCCGGCGGCCAGCGACGACACCCCGATGACGTGCACGTCGTTGTCGGCCGCCTGGCGGGCCACCTCGTCGGGCGTGGAGAACAGCGACCCGACGTCGACGTCGAAGCCGATGTCGGCGAACGCCGTCGCGATCACCTTCTGCCCGCGGTCGTGGCCGTCCTGCCCCATCTTGGCCACCAGGATCCGGGGCCGGCGGCCGTCGGCCTCGGCGAACTTCTCGACCAGTTCGGTGGCGGCAGAAAGCGAAGTGATGTTGATGGCCTTTCCGGCTTCGTCACGGTAGACCCCGGCGATGGTACGGATCTCCGCCTGGTGCCGCCCGTACACCTTTTCCAGCGCGTCGGAGATCTCCCCGACGGTGGCCTTGGCGCGCGCCGCGTCGATGGCCAGGGCCAGCAGGTTGTTGCCGAGCCCGTCTCGATCCCCCTTGCGCCCGTGCGCCGCCGCCGCGCGCGACAGCTCGGCCAGCGCGGCGTCGCACGCGGCCTGGTCCCGGTGGGCGCGCAGCTCGTGCAGTTTGGCCAGCTGTTCGGCGCGCACCCGGCTGTTCTCGACCTTGAGCACCTCGATCTTCTGATCCTCGTCGACCTGGTACTTGTTCACCCCGATCACGGGCTGCTGGCCCGAGTCGATGCGGGCCTGGGTGCGTGCGGCCGCCTCTTCGATGCGCAGCTTGGGGATGCCGTCGCTGATGGCCTGCGCCATGCCCCCGTGCTCGGCGATCTCGGTGAGGTGCAGGCGGGCGCTCTGGGCGAGGCGGTGGGTCAGCCACTCCACGTAGTAGGAGCCGCCCCACGGGTCGATCGGGCGGGTGGTGCCCGACTCCTGCTGCAGCAGCAGCTGGGTGTTGCGCGCGATCCGGGCCGAGAAATCGGTCGGCAGCGCCAGCGCCTCGTCCAGGGCGTTGGTGTGCAGCGACTGGGTGTGGCCCTGGGTGGCGGCCATCGCCTCGATGCAGGTGCGCGCGACGTTGTTGAACGCGTCCTGGGCGGTCAGCGACCAGCCGGAGGTCTGCGAATGTGTGCGCAGCGACAGCGATTTGGGGTTCTTGGCGCCGAAGCCGGCGACCAGTTCGCTCCACAGCAGCCGGCCGGCCCGCAGCTTGGCGACCTCCATGAAGAAGTTCATGCCGATGCCCCAGAAGAAGGACAGCCGGGGCGCGAACTTGTCGATGTCGAGCTCGGCGTCCAACCCCGCCTTGATGTAGTCGACGCCGTCGGCCAGCGTGTAGGCCAGCTCCAAATCTGCTGTGGCACCGGCCTCCTGGATGTGGTAGCCGGAGATCGAGATGGAGTTGAACTTGGGCATCTTGGCGCTGGTGTAGGCGAAGATGTCGGAGATGATGCGCATCGACGGCTTGGGCGGATAGATGTAGGTGTTGCGCACCATGAACTCTTTGAGGATGTCGTTCTGGATGGTGCCGGCCAGCTTCTCCGGCGGCACGCCCTGCTCCTCGGCGGCCACCACGTACAGCGCCAGGATGGGCAGCACCGCGCCGTTCATCGTCATCGACACGCTCACCGCGGACAGGTCGATGCCGTCGAACAGCTGCCGCATGTCGAGGATGGAATCGATTGCCACGCCGGCCATTCCGACGTCGCCCGCGACACGCGGGTGGTCGGAGTCGTAGCCGCGGTGGGTGGCCAGGTCGAAGGCCACCGACAGCCCCTTCTGCCCGGCGGCGAGGTTGCGGCGGTAGAACGCGTTGGAGTCCGCGGCGGTGGAGAAGCCGGCGTACTGGCGGATGGTCCAGGGCTGGTTGACGTACATCGTCGGGTAGGGGCCGCGCACGAACGGCGGCTCGCCGGGGAAGGAGTTCAGCGGGTAGCCGTCCGCGGCGGCGGCGGTCCGGTCGGCCGCGGTGAAGACCGGCTTGACGTCGATGCCCTCCGGCGTGTGCCACACGGCCTCGGCGGACGGCCCCTGGCCGGCCGCCACCCGGGCGGGCTGCGGGACCGCACGGTCGCCGTGCAACGGGACGCCGGCGAAACTGCTGACGACGGGTGTGCTGGTGGTCATGTCCCTAGGCTCCCAACCGGGTCAGCAGGTCCGACAGGGTCTGCACCGCATTGATCTTGGTGGTCAAGAAGTCGTCTGGCCGGGGTTCGGCGTCCCCCACCGCTTTTTCGGGCCCGGCCAGGTACACCCTGGCCACACCGGCGTCCCGAGCGGCCCGCACGATGCCGGCGGCCTCGGCGCCGTACCGCTTGTCGGTGCCGCACATGACCGCCACCGGGGGCGCTCCCGCCGCTGCCACGGCCCCCGCGACGCTCTCGGCGTCGACCGGGCCGGGATTGACCGCCTCGATTCCGCCCGAGGCCAGCAGGTTCGCCGCGAACGTCGCCCGGATGTTGTGCTCGGCGAGCGGACCCAGTGGCAGCAACAGCACCCGCGGACGGGACCCGGTGCGCCCCAGGTACACATCGGAGCGGTCACGCAGCGCCTCGAACTCGGCGGCATACCGCGACAGGCCGTCGGTCTGCCGCGAATCACCCTGCGGCAGAACGGGTTCGGATAGATTAGGGAATTCGCTGACCCCGGTGACCGCGGTGCGGCGGTGCGCGATGTCGTCGGAGCGCCGCGCGGCGATCTCGGCGATCTGGTCAGCGACGTAGTCGGCGGCGTCGATGAAGCCGCCGCGGGCCTCGATCGCCTGGAACTGCTCCCACGCCCGCGCGGCCAGCTGCTCGGTGAGGTCCTCGACGAACCACGACCCCCCGGCCGGGTCGGCCACCTTGCCGACGTGCGACTCCTCCAGCAGCAGCAGTTGCGTGTTGCGCGCGATGCGGCGCGCGAAGGTGGGCGACATGCCCGGGAATCCGCCGGGAATCAGCTCGTCGAACGGGAACACCAGCACGGTGTCGGCGCCGCCGACGCCCGCGGCGAAGGCGGCCAACGTGCCGCGCAGCATGTTCACCCACGGATCCCGCTGGGTCATCATGGGCAGCGATGTCTCGGCGTGCAGGACCGCGGCCCCGCCCGCCGGGTCGCCGACCACCTCGGCCACCCGCGCCCACAGTTGCCGCGCGGCGCGCATCTTCGCGATGGTCATGAACTGGTCGTCGGCCGCGGACAGCCGGAAGCTGATCTGCCGCAGAGCCTGACCCACCGCCATGCCGGCGTCGGTGAGCGCGCGCAGGTAGGCGACCGCGGCCGCGATGGCTCCGGCGAGCTCCCACGTCGCGTTCGCGCCCAGATTGTGGAAGGCGGGTCCGTCGACGGTGATCGCTCGCACGCCGGGGCGCCCGGCCACGCGGGTCGCAACCGAGAGGACCTGCTCCATCGACGGGGCCGCCCGCCCGCTCAGCCGGGCGGTCAGCGGGTCGGCGCCCAGGTCGACCGAGACGGTGGCGCGCTCGCCGTCGCCGAGCCGGTCCACCAGCGCCAGCAGCCCTTCGCAGGCCGCACAGTAGTCGCCGCCCGCGTCGAGGATCACCGGCGCCAGGTCCAGATACACGCCCGCGAGCAGCTTCTCGAGATCGGCGGCCGCCACGCCGGACTCCCCCACCCGGACGAGCAGCGCGCCGACGCCGTCGGCGAGCGCGGCCAGCGTCGCCGCGTTGGCGGAGTCGCCCGACTGCGAACCGGGAAACGCCTCGACGACCTTCCAGCCGGAGCCGGCGTCGCGCAACACCTCGCCACCGCGCACGTACGGCCACTCGCCCGGCAGCGGCCGCTCCGGCAGCTCGTCGAGGGCGGTGTAGAGCGCCCGGATCGCGATTCCGTCGTACGTCGGCGTCTCCAGCAGCCGCTCGGGCTGGTCGCCGAGCGCGCCGGGTTCCTTCCCGGTGCTCTTGGCCAACACGCCCGCGACAGCGGTGCGCCAATGCGCGCGAACCCGTTCCAGGTCGTCGAGCTCGGGTACGTCAACGGACACCGATTGCTCCCTTATTCAGCGTCTTGCCGGGATGCCTCTTGACCAATGAGGCTAATTGATGGGCGCCCGGGGGAAAAAATGGCGAGGTGCGGCCATCAGGCCAGGTCCCGCGGCGAAACGCCAGCCTCGGGCAACGCCGTATTCACCGGCGGCCCGTAACCTGGTGAGTTGTGACGGCGCCCGCCACCTGCAAAATCGGCCAGACTCTGCGCGAACTCGGCTCCACGATCGCAGCCACCGCGCGCCAGCTGTCGCGGTCTCGGGTCCTGTGGACAGTGGTCGGTATCACAGTGCTGCTGGCGCTGGCGTCGCTATTGCCCCTGCCCTCGCCGGTCCAGATGCGTGACTGGGCGCGGTCGTTGGGACCGTGGTTCCCGCTGGCTTTCTTCCTCACCCACATCGTCGCGACGGTGGTGCCCGTACCGCGCACGGCGTTCACGGTGGCCGCCGGCCTGCTGTTCGGCCCGGCGCTGGGCATCGCGATCGCGGTGGTCGCCAGCGCCACGAGCGCGATGATCGCGATGCTGCTGTTCCGCGCGACGGGGTGGCGGCTGAACCGGGTCGTTCGTCACCGGTCCATCGAGACCGTGGATGCGCGCCTGCGGCAGCGGGGCTGGCTGGCCATCATGTCGCTGCGGCTCATCCCCGCCGTGCCCTTCGCGGCGCTCAACTACGCCGCCGGCGCGTCGACCGTGCGGGTGCTGCCCTACGGGCTGGCGACCCTGGCCGGCCTGCTTCCCGGTACTGCCGCCGTGGTGATCCTCGGCGACGCCCTGACCGGCCATCCCAGTGCCCTGTTCTACCTGGCCTCGGGGATCACGAGCGCGCTGGGCCTGGGCGGGCTGGTCGTCGAGGTCCGCCACTTCGTCCGGCACCATCGCCGCACCCGGGATCCCGCGCGTGACGACGGCGCCGCCCCCGAACCGGCCGTCGTTGGCTGATCCGCCGGCGCCGCTGAGACCGCGGATCCATAGCTGGGTGCTGACGATCGCGGCGCTGTGCAGCGCCGCGGTGCTGGTGGCGGCCGCCTGCCTGCTGCGGCGGACCGCCGACCCGCCGCCGGACGAGCCGCCGCCGCCCGCCACGGCGCCGATCGACCTGCCGGTGGCCGGCGCCATCGGCCCGGGCGCGGGCATCTACGTCGACTACGAAGACGGCTCCGGCGGAATCGCCTGCACAGCCGGGTTCTTGGTGCGCACCAGCACCGGCCGGGCCGGTGTCCTGACCGCCGGCCATTGCAATCGCCCCGGCGAGGCCAGCAAGGTGACGATGAACCTGGCGGGGATCCTCCCCTACGCGACGCTGGGCACCTTCACCGAGACGGTCGACGACGAAGCGCTTACCGACAAGCACGACATCGGGCTGATCATGCTCGACGGCGACAACATTCCGCGGACGTCGGCCATCGGCGCCGCACTGCCGGTCTCCGGGGTCGCAAGCAACCTCGAACTCGGCGACCAGCTGTGCAAGTTCGGCATGACCTCCAACGCGGCCGCGTGCGGGGAGGTCGTGGAGGTCACCGACAGCAAGGTGGTGTTCTTGGCGCCCGGCAAGTGCGGCGACTCCGGCGGACCGGTCTACCTCATGCGCAGCGACGGAACCGCCAGCGCGGTGGGCATCCACGTCCGCGGCGGCGACCCCAAGAACCCCAACGCCGGGTGCTCGGCCCCCGCGACGTTCTCCGTCGCCGAGCAGCTGCGGCCGTGGCTGGACAAGTGGAACCTGACCGTCGTCACCACCGCGCCGGGCGAGCCCCGCTGACGTTCACGCCGTCGCGGGCAGGCTGAGCCGGAAACTCGCCCCGCCCTGGTGCGGCAGACACACCAGCTCGCCGCCGTGGGCGCGCGCCAGCGCCCGCGCGATCGCCAGCCCGAGCCCGGCGCCGCCATGGTCGCGGCCGCGCCCGGCGTCCAGGCGCACCAGCCGCTCGAAGATCCGCTCGCGCTGGTCTTCCGGGATGCCCGGGCCGGTGTCGGTGACGGTCACCTCGGCGGTGCCGTCGCGCCCGGCCAGCTCGACGGTGATCGTGCCGCCCGGCGGGGTGTACCGGCGGGCGTTGTCGAGCAGGTTGGACAGGATCTGCGCCAGCCGGGTGGGGTCGGCGTTGACGGTCAGCGCCGGCGGGCCGGTGCGGGTGACGGTGAGCTCGGGCGCCAGCATGGCGGCGCGGTCGGCCTCGGAGTCGGCGAGGCCCGCCAGGTCGAGGTCGCACAGGTCCAGCGGGAGGCCCGCATCGATGCGGCTCAGGTCCAGCATGTCGGCGACGAGCCGACCGGCGCGGCGGGCGTCCGACAGCAACAGGCTGGCCCGGCGGTACTGCGCGCGCGCCGCATCGTCGTCCTCCTGCTGGGAGGCGCTGCTGGCGAGCTGCTCGGCGGCGACCTGGATGCCGGCGATGGGGGTGCGCAGCTCGTGGGCGGCGTCGACGAGGAACCGCCGGGTTGCCGTCTCGGCGCGCTGCGCCGTGTCGGCGGCCCATTGCGCCCTGCGCTCGGAATACTCCAGCGCGTCCAGCATCCCATCGAAAGCGCTTGCTGCGCGGCCTAATTCGGTGTCGGTGCGGTCGGGGCGCAACCTTGCGCCGCGGTCGCCGGTCCTGATGTCGTTGGCCAGCGCGGTCAGCCGGTCCAACGGGCGCAGGGCCGCCCGGCTGACCGCGACCAGCAGCAGCGCCGCGACCAGCAAAGTCACCACGCCCGCGCCGATCATCAGCTGGCGCAGCTGGCGTGTCACCTGGGTGGCCTGGGTGGTGTCAGCGACCAGAATCAGCCGGGCGCCGTCGGGCAGGGGGTGGACCACGGCGGTCGCGGTGGCGTCCGGGGGCGGGCCGGGCGGCGGCATGGGCGGCATGGGCGGCATTCCCGGCATGGGCCCCATGCCCGGCATGTGCGCCATGGGTGGGGGGCCGGGCGGGGCGAACGGCGGTGGGGGCGGTGGCGGCGGGACCACCGGCCCGGCGTCGGTGTCGGGGCTGATGCCACGGTCGCCGTAGGTCGCGCCGTCGGCGGTGACCAGCAGCGCGCGCACCCCGCCGCCGTTGAGCTCGGCGGCGATCAGATCGGGCGAGCTGCGCGCGGCGACCAGCGCGTCGGCGCGCGACGTCGCGGCGAGCAGCCGGTCGTGCAGGTTCTTGCGGGTCAGCACCCCCAGGCTGACGTCGATGGTCACCCCGAGCACGACGAGGAGCCCGGTCAGCAGCGCCAGCACCACCAGCGTGACGCGGCGCTGCAGCGACGGCGTGGCGGTCATGACCGCTGGGGCTGCAGGCGGTAGCCGATGCCGCGGACGGTGTGCAGGATCCGGGGCCCGTGCGCCTCGAGCTTGCGCCGCAGGCCGCTGACGTGCACCTGCACCAGGTTGGGGTCATAGGCGTCGTAACCCCACACCGCGTTCAGGATCTGGCCGGCACTGACGATCCTGCCGCGCTGTTGCACGAGGTAGGCCAGCAGTCGCAGCTCGGTCGCCGTCAGGTCCAGGCGGTGGCCGTCGCGCGCGGCGACACCGGCCTCGGCGTCGAGCATCAGGTCGCCCAGCTGGACCACCTGCGGCAGCCGCCCGCGCCTGCGCAGCACGGCGCCCACCCGCGACACCAGTTCGGCGAGCTCGAACGGCTTGATCACGTAGTCGTCGGCCCCGCCGTCCAGGCCGCGCAGCCGGTCCTGCAGGCCGTCGCGGGCCGTGATCAGCACGATCCCGACGTCGCCCCACTCCCGGATCACGTCGACGAGCGCGAAACCGTCGCGCCCCGGCAGCATCACGTCCAGCACCACCAGGTCGGGCCGCAGCCCGTCGAGCGCCTGCTCGAGCCCGTCGCCGTCGCAGCGCGCATCGGTGTGGTAGCCGACGTCGACGAGCGCTTCGCTGACCATCTCGCGGATGGTCTCGGAGTCCTCGACCACCAGCACCCGCGGCGTGCCCGCGCAACCGGCGTGCCGCGGGTCTGTCATGAACCCATTGTCGCCACCCGTCCTGAAACGAGCCTGAAGGTGTCGGGTCACAGGAGCCACCGGGCGGTCGGGACGTGTGTTCGTGCAGGCAAACCCCTCCGCCGTTGACTCGAGTGACAGGCGGGACATGGCGGGCCCTGCTTCTTCAGATCCACTTCAGCTGCGGCTCCTACCGTCCGGTGACATGACCATCAACGAGAACGACAACACGGCCAAGCCCGACCCGGCGATCCCGGCGCCGCCACCCCCGCCCGCCCCGGTCGCCCTCCAACCACCCCAGCGTCGCCGTCACTCCACCGGCGTGGTGATCGGCGCGGGGGTGGTGGGAGCGCTGGTCGGCGCGGCGGGCACCGTCGCGGCGATCGCGTTCGCCTGGATCGTCATGGCGGGACCTCCCGGTCCGCCGCCGTTCGGCCCGCCGCCGCCTCCCGGCCCGCCGCCGATGATGGCGCCGGCCTGGCATCACGGGCCGCCACCGCCGATGCCCGGGATGGCGCCGATGCCCGGGATGGCGCCTATGCCCCCGATGCCCGGGATGCCCCCGATGCCGGGCCCCATGCCGGGAGGGTTCGGGCCGCCGGGCGCCGAGCACCCGGCGCCGCCGGCGCAACCCTCGCCCCCGCCGCACATCTGACGAAAGCCCGCCGCCGTCACACCGGCGTGGCGGCGGCGGGCGTGCGACTGGGAGGATCGCGACTATGCGGGGATCACTTCTGCCCAGGCTCGCGGGACGGCTGCTGCGGTCGCGCCGCCTGACGCGCGCCCCGATCTGGCTCTACAAAGCCCGGGCGGGTGCCCTGTTCGGTTCGCGCATCCTGATGCTCGAGCACGTGGGCCGCAAAACGGGCAGGCCGCGCCACGTCGTGCTCGAGGTCGTCGACCGGCCCTGCGCCGACCGCTACGTCGTCGCCTCGGGATTCGGTCGAAAGGCCCAGTGGTTCCGCAACATCGAGGCCGACCCGCGGGTGCGTGTCTACTCGGGCGGCCACGCCCCCAGGCCGGCCGTCGCACGGGTGCTGCTCCAGGACGAGGCCGACCGGGCCCTGGCCGCCTTCCGCGCCCGTCACCCCCGGGCGTGGGAGCGCATGCGGCCGGTGCTCGAAGAGACGCTGGGCATGCCGATCACCGACAGCGGCACCCCGCTGCCGATGGTCGAGTTCAGCTGCGCTTCGGGCCCTTGACGGTCATCACGGCGAACGTGGCCAGAAAGGCCGCCGCCGGAACGACGTTGACGAACTTGTCGTGCGCGCGCACGTGGGCGCCGACGGCCAGCACGAAGTACAGGGTCAGCATGGCCGTGGTCAGCCGGGCCAACGCGGGGAACCAGGTGACCGATAGCAGACCGACCGCGGCCGCCGCCTTCACCACCGGCAGGATCTGCCGGACGTTGGCCGGGACCTCGAGGTCGTCGAGGACCTTTTTGATGGGAGCCACCTGCACGGCGCACGCCACCGCGTCGATGGCGTGAAACGCGGCGAGCCCGGCATAAGTCTTCGGCGACGTCAACGCAGTCATGGGTTGATCCTATTGAGTGAGCTCCCCCGCCGCGCCATCGACCGGCCGCCGGGCGATCGCCTCGGCCTTGGCGACCGCCTGCGCGATCGCCGGGTCGGTCTCCGTGTTGAACCAGTCGGCGACCTCGTCGTCGTCGTCGGTGACGGCGTGCTTGGCGGCGTCGTCGACCGGGGACGGTTGGAAGCGGAACACCCCGTCCTCGCCGGGGGCGCCGAGCAGCTTGGTGAATCCCTGCAGCGCCGAGCTGAAGTCGCTGGGCACCACCCACACCTTGTTGGCGTCGCCGCGCGCCATCTGCGGCAGCGTCTGCAGGTACTGGTAGGCCAGCATCTCGGGGGTGGGCCTGCCGGCCTTGATCGCGGCGAAGGTCTTCTCGATGGCCTTGGCCTGCCCCTGCGCGTGCAGGTAGGCCGCGGCGCGCTCGCCCTGGGCGCGCAGCATCTGGGACTGCCGGTCGGCTTCGGCGGCGAGGATGGCCGCCTGCTTGGCGCCTTCGGCCGCCAGGATCTGCGCCTGCTTCTGGCCCTCGGCCTCTTTGATCGCCGACTCCCGCATCCCCTCGGCGGTCAGGATCATGGCCCGCTTCTCGCGGTCCGCCTTCATCTGCTTTTCCATGGAGGCCTGGATCGACGGCGGCGGGTCGATGCTGCGCAGCTCGACCCGCGCGACCCGCAGGCCCCAGCGGCCCGTCGCCTCGTCGAGCACGCCCCGCAGCTGGCCGTTGATCTTGTCGCGTGAGGTCAGGGTCTGCTCCAGCGTCATGCCGCCGACGACGTTGCGCAGGGTGGTCGTGGTGAGCTGCTCGACGCCGACGATGTAGTTGCTGATCTCGTACACGGCCGCCTGCGGGCTGGTGACCTGGAAGTAGACCACCGTGTCGATGTTGAGGGTCAGGTTGTCCTCGGTGATCACCGGCTGCGGCGGGAAGGACACCACCCGCTCGCGCAGGTCCACCCGGGCGCGGACCCGGTCGATGAACGGCACCAGCAGGGTCAGCTGCCCGCTGACCGTGCGGCTGTAACGCCCCAGCCGCTCGATGACCGCCGCCTCCGCCTGGGGGATCAGCGCGACCGACTTTGCCACCAACACGATCGCGAATCCCACGAGGACAGCGAGCAACACCAGTCCTGCAACCGCACCTTGCACAGGAGTTCCTTTCTCTCGCAGGGCTTCTCGCGATCCTCTTACAGACCGCTCCTGAAGACCACCGCCGTGGCGCCGTCGATGCCCATGACGGTTACGCACTCCCCCGGTTCGTACACGTCGGCCGCGTTGAGCGGCCGCGCCGTCCATACCTGCCCGTCCAGCTTGACCTGGCCCTTGTCGCGGGTGACCCGGTCGAGCACCAGCGCGTCCTTGCCCCGCAGCGCCTCAATCCCCAGCGCAGGCGCGCCGGCGGGCGTCAGCCGCCGCCGCAGCGGCGGCCGCACCAGCGCGAGGAGCAGCACCGAGACGATCAGGAACACCCCGCCGTTGACCCACCCCGGCCAATCCGCCAGCCAGCTGGTTAGCGACGCGGCCAGCGCCCCGCCGCCCAGCATCACCAAAAACAGGTGGCCGGTCAGCGCCTCCGCACCGGCAAGCACCAGCGCGAATATGAGCCATAGCACCGCGGCGGGCATGCGGCCAGGATACGCGTCATCGGCCTTTGCCGGACAAAACAACTACACTGCGACATCGTGTGGTCTCCCAGTGTCTCCCTTTCCCTGTGGGCCAACGCCTGGCTCGCGGGCAAGGCCGCGCCCGACGACGTCTTGGACGCGTTATCGCTTTGGGCACCAAAGCAATCGGTCACCGCGTACGATGCGGTCGCCGCGGGCCATACCGGCCTGCCGTGGCCCGACGTGCACGACGCCGGGACCGTCTCGCTGTTGCAGACGCTGCGCGCCGCGGCGGGGCGACCGGCGCCGACGCCCGGCGGTCCGGGCCGGCTGCGAGGGACGATCAACGTGCTCATGCCGGTGCCCGGCGACGTCCGCGGGCTCACCCCGGGCACGCAATTCCAGCGTGACGCCCTGGCGGCCGGAGAGGCGGTGGTGGTCGCGAACCCCCACGAGCCCGACACCGCCATAGGGCTGGTTCCCGAATTCTCCTACGACGACGCCGACGACGAGGAAAGCTTTCCCGACCTGTGCGCGCTGTCGTGGACGGTGTACTCGCTGCCCGGGGCCCCGGTGCTCGATCACTACGAGTTGGGCGACGCCGAGTACACGCTGCGGTCGGCGGTGCGTTCGGCCGCCGACGCGCTGGGCGCGATCGGGCTGGGATCGGCCGCCGCCGACGTCGACGACCCGCGGGGGCTCGTCGAGCAGCTGCTGGAATCCGCACGGCAGCACAAAGTTCCGGATCACGCGCCGTCGCGCGCGTTGCGGGTGCTGGAGAACGCCGCCCACGTCGACGCGATCATCGCGGTCAGCGCCGGGCTCAGCCGGCCGTCCGACGCCGTCGACCGCTTCGCAGCACCGCTGCCCGCGCTGGAAGCCCTTGGGGCGCAGTCGTCCTCGGAGGCCAGGATCGCCGGCGACGCGCTGCGCCCTTTGACCGCAGTCGTCCGTTCGGCGAGGATGGCCGCCGTCAACGCGATCCTGCACTCGGCCTGGGCAGATTAGGCTCGGCGGCCGCGCAGTGCGGCGGAAGGCACGCCTCGCCGTTGACGCCGGCCAGGCAGCCGGGCACCGGATCCGGGCCGCTCACCCGCAGGGGCGCCCGGCCGCGGCGCAATTCGTCGACCAAATCCGCGGCCAGCCTTGCGAACCGGCGGTCGGCATTGAATGTCGACGCCCTCGCGAACGCGATACCGGCCGCCTCGGCCTGTCCGCGCAATTCGTTGTCGAGGTCCCACACCACCTCGATGTGGTCGGCGACGAACCCGACGGGGCAGACGATCACGGCCTTGACCCCGGACTCGTCCAGGGCGGTGAGATGGTCGGCGACGTCGGGCTCCAGCCAAGGCACCTGCGGCGGACCGGACCGCGACTGCCACACCAAGTCGTACTCGGTGTACCCCGCGGCGGCCGCGACAAGCCTTGCGGCGTAGGCGACCTGGCGACTGTAGAGCCTGGGGCCCAGGCTATCGTCGGCGGCCACCGGGACCGAGTGCGCCGTGAACACCAGGCGGGCGCCGGCGGGCACGGACCTGGCGGCGGCCGCGATGTTGTCGGCGAACATCTCGACGAATAGCGGATGGTCGAAATATCGCCGCAGCTTGACCAATTCGGGTGCCTGCGGCCCGGCCGCCGCACGAGCGCGCGCGAGGTCCTCGGCGTACTGGGTGCAACCGGAGTAGCCGCTCCACGCCGAGGTGGTGAACACCGCCGCGCGACGAACACCGTCGTCCCGCATGGCTATGACGGCGTCTTCGACATACGGATGCCAGTTGCGGTTGCCGAAGTAGACCGGCAGCTCCAATTCCGAGTTCAGCTCGGCGATCAGCGCACGATTGATCCCGTTGATCGGCGACACCCCACCGAAATGCAGGTAGTGCCCGGCCACGTCGTCGAGACGTTCGGGCGGCACCTTGCGGCCCCGGGTGACGTTCTCCAAGAACGGCCGCACCTGCTCGGGCCCTTCCGGCCCGCCGAAGGACAGCAGCAGGACGGCATCGAATTCCATGGCGGCTCAGAGCAACTGCGTGCTGGCGCCGCCGTCGGCGAAGATGATGGTCCCGGTGGTGGCCGGCAGCCATTCCGACAGCAGCGCGCACACGGTCTTGGCCACGGGCGTGGCGTCCTTCATGTTCCAGCCGAGCGGCGCCCGCTGGTCCCAGCCCTCCTCGAGCAGGCTGATCTGGGCACCTGCCTCCTCGCCGAGCGCGCCGCCCACGATCGCGCTCATCGCCAGCGTCCGGATGGGGCCCGCCGCGACGAGATTCGACCGCACGCCGTACTTGCCCGCCTCGCGAGCCACGAACCGGTTCACCGACTCCAGCGCGCTCTTGGCGACGGTCATCCAGTTGTAGGCCGGCATGGCGCGGCTGGGGTCGAAGTCCATGCCGACGATGCCGCCACCCGGATTCATGATGGGCAGCAATGCCTTTGCCAGCGACGCATACGAAAAGGCAGAGATGTGAATGCCTTTCGCGACATCTTCGAAGGGCGCGTCGAAGAACGGGTTGACGCCCATGCCGGTCTGCGGCATGAATCCGATCGAATGCACCACGCCGTCAAGCTTGTTGCCTTCGCCGATCACCTCGGTGACCCGCTCGGCGAGCGTCGCCAGATGTTCCTCGTTCTGCACGTCGAGTTCCAGAAGCGGCGCCTTCTGGGGAAGCCGGTCGGCGATGCGCTGGACCAGGCGCAGCCGGTCGAAACCGGTCAGCACCAGTTGGGCCCCCTGCTCCTGGGCCACCCGCGCGATGTGGAAAGCGATCGACGAGTCGGTGATGATCCCGGTGACCAGGATCCGTTTGCCTTCGAGCAGTCCTGTCATGTCCGTCCTCTTCGTTTGTTGAAATCAGTGGCCCATGCCCATGCCGCCGTCGACCGGGATGACCGCACCCGAGATGTAGCTCGCATCCTCCGACGCCAGGAAGCTGACCACCCCGGCGACCTCGGCGGCGGTGCCGACCCGCTTCGCCGGGATGAATTCCAGTGCGCCCGCCTGGATCCGCTCGTCGAGCGCGCGGGTCATGTCGGTGTCGATGTAGCCCGGGGCCACCACATTCGCGGTCACCCCGGCCTTGGACAGCTCCCGGGCGATCGAGCGGGCCATGCCGATCACACCGGCCTTGGAAGCCGCGTAGTTGGCCTGGTTGCCGATGCCCCAGGTCCCGGAGACCGAGCCGATGAAGATCATCCGGCCGAACCGTTTCTTGGTCATGCTGCGCGATGCCCGCTGAGCGACCCGGAAAGCCCCGGTGAGGTTCGCGTCGATCACCTTCTCGAATTTCTCCTCCGTCATCCGCATCAGGAACGCGTCCGCGGCCAGGCCGGCGTTGGAGACCAGCACCTCGACCGGGCCCTGGTGCTCCTCGACCTCTTTGAAGGCGCGATCGACGGCGGCGTTGTCGGTGACGTCGCACTCGACGCCGAAGAGTCCCTCGGGCACCCCGGTTCCGCGGTGCGTGACGGCCACCTGGTGGCCGTCGGCGGCCAGCCGCCGCGCGATCGCCAGGCCGATCCCCCGGTTGCCGCCCGTCACCAGGACCGAACGGGATACGAATGCGGGTCTGCCCCAGTCGGATGCGGCGTCGGTGGCGTTCTCGGTGGCTGTCTCAGTCACCCCGACAACGTAGCGCCTCGCCACCGCGGGTCCGACATGGGGCCGAAATGCGGCCGCTGTGCACGCGGTCGACCCCTGGTCGACTCGGGACCGCCCCCCGCGGGGTGATCACGTGCTCGCTGCATGCCCCCGAAGTACGAGGTCGACGGCCGCGGCGATGACGTCGTCGCCGGGCACCGTGCCGAACATCAGCGACGGGCAGGCCACCACCCCGGAGAGCATCCAGACCGCCGCGTCCAGCTCGGGGCCGTCGAAGAGTTCGGCGAGAATGTTGCGGATCGGTCGCTGCCCCTCGGAGTTGATCTCATTGCGGATTTGGCTCATCGTGTCGACCGTCGCCCACTGCGCCATCGCGGACAGCACCCGGTCGAGCCGCAGGTCGACGACTCCCTGCCGGAATGCGGTCAGCTCCCCGATCAGGTCGGCGCGGACGTCACCGGTGGGTTCCGGGTGCTTGAAGTCGCGAACCGACGCCAGCGCCATGGCGGCGAGGTCGGACCGCGACGGCCAGTGCTTGTACAGGGTGGTCTTCGAATAGCCGGCGCGCTCGGCCACGCGAGCGTGGGTGAGCGCCTCGGAGCCTTCCTCGACGAGCACGTCGAAGGCGGTACGCGCGACATCCGCCCGGGTTCGGACGATCCGGGCATCCTCGCCCTGCTCGTCCGGCTGGCCGGGGTGACCAAATGTCATCGATCGCGCCCTTCTCCCGCCTAAGCGGTGCGGATGTGTCGCGGGTGATGCTCAAAATTACCCGATGGACGAAGCGATCAGAAATGTTCGGCAGAATCACTAATGTACTAGTAGTTCATTAGTGTACTGTCTGTTCTATCCCGTCCGGCCCGCGGTCTCGCGCCCGCTCCTCGCCGCGACGGTCCCACGCGCGCTGGTCGTCCCCCGGGCCGACCGGCGGTCCCGGCTCGACCCACACCGGAGGGGAAAACAGATGAGTTCGCGAATCGACATGGGCTCGGTCCTCGCGCACCAGGCCGCGGCGACGGACACCCGCTATCACCCGGCGGCGGCGGTTCGCCGCCAACTGAACAAGGTCTTCCCGACGCACTGGTCCTTCCTGCTCGGCGAGATCGCGATGTACAGCTTCATCGTGCTGCTGATCACCGGCGTGTACCTGACGTTGTTCTTCGACCCGTCGATGACAGAGGTCACCTACAACGGCGTCTATCAGCCGCTGCGGGGCGTCGAGATGTCCAAGGCGTACGCGTCGGCGCTCGACATCTCGTTCGAGGTGCGGGGCGGGTTGTTCGTGCGGCAGGTCCACCACTGGGCCGCCCTGCTGTTCGCGGCCGCGATCATGGTGCACATGGCCCGGGTCTTCTTCACCGGAGCCTTTCGCCGGCCGCGCGAGGCCAACTGGGTGATCGGGTCGCTGCTGCTGATCCTGGCCATGTTCGAGGGCTTCTTCGGCTACTCGCTGCCAGACGACCTGCTCTCGGGCACCGGCCTGCGGGCGGCGTTCTCCTCGATCACGCTGGGAATCCCGGTGATCGGCACCTGGCTGCACTGGGCGTTGTTCGGTGGCGACTTCCCCGGTGACGTCATCATCCCGCGCCTGTACGCCATCCACATCCTGCTCTTCCCGGGCATCATGCTCGCGCTGATCGGGCTGCACCTGGCGATGGTGTGGTTCCAGAAGCACACCCAGTTCCCCGGGCCCGGACGGACCGAGCACAACGTCGTCGGCGTGCGGGTGATGCCGGTGTTCGCCGTGAAGTCGGGCGGCTTCTTCGCGGCGGTGGTGGGATTGCTGGGCCTGATGGGCGGGCTGCTGCAGATCAACCCGATCTGGAACCTGGGCCCCTACAAGCCATCCCAGGTCTCGGCGGGCTCGCAGCCGGACTTCTACCTGATGTGGACCGACGGGCTGGTCCGGCTGTGGCCGGCGTGGGAGTTCTACTTCTGGCACCACACGATTCCCGCCGCGGTGGCCGTCGCGGTCCTGATGGGCGTCATCCTCGGCGCGCTGGTCGTGTACCCGTTCCTGGAGCGGCGGTTCACCGGCGACCGCGCCCACCACAACCTGCTGCAGCGTCCCCGCGACGCACCGGTGCGCACCGGGATCGGGACGATGGCGATCGCCTTCTACATCGTGCTCACGTTCTCGTCGTTCAACGACATCATCGCTTACCAGTTCGACATCTCCCTGAACGCGATGACGTGGATCGGGCGCATCGGGATGGTGGTGCTGCCACCGATCGTCTACTTCGTCACCTATCGCTGGTGTGTCAGCCTGCAGCGCAGCGACCGCGCGGTGCTCGAGCACGGCGTCGAAACCGGGATCATCAGGCGCTTGCCGCACGGGGCGTACATCGAAGTGCACCAACCGCTGGGCCCCGTCGACGAAGGCGGCCACCCGATCCCGCTGCAGTACCAGGGCGCCCCGATCCCCAAGCGGCTGAACAAACTCGGCATGGGCGGTCGGCCGGGCTCGGGCAGCTTCCTGTTCGCCGACCCGCCGGCCGAAGCGGGCGCGCTACTGCGGGCGACGCACGCCGGCGAACAGCGCGCCCTGACCGCACTGCGCGAACGCCAGAACGGCAACGCCACCAACGGGAACGGCCGGGCGTCACGGGAGGCCGACGAGGGCTAGGACGGCAGGCGGCGGTTGATCAGCAGCGCGGCCAGCGCCGCCAGCGCCAGCACGACGGCGCCGAGCCGCAGCCAGCCCACGCTGGCATCACCCCTGATGGTCTCGTACCCGATCTGCTGCTGCAGCGTGGCGTAGACGCCCTTGAGCTCCGAGAGGCTCGAGGCGCTGTAGGCGTTGCCGCCGGAGAGCTGCGCGACCTTCCTGAGCGTCTCGTCGTCGACGGGCACCGGCTGGCGCTGGTCGTTGATCTCGACGAACCCGTACGGCGTGCCGAAGGAGATGGTGGAGATCGGCACCCCTTGGTCCTTGGCGGTGCGCGCGGCGGTGAAGGCGCCCTTGGGATTGTCGGGGTTGGTCGGCATGGTCTCCTTGCCGTCGGAGAACAGCACGATGCGCGCCGGCGGAGGGGCGTCGCCGCCGCCGATCACCGCGCCGACGGTGGCGATCGCCTGCAGGGCGGTGAAGATCCCCTCGCCCGTGGCGGTGCGATCGGCGAACTGCAGCTTGTCCAGCGCGGCCTTGGTGGAATCCCGGTTGGTGGTCGGCGACACCAGCACCGTCGCGGTGCCACCGAAGGCGATCAGCCCCAGGTTGATGCCCGGGGTCAGCTCGTCGGCGAACTGCTTGGCGGCCGCCTGCGCGGCGGCCATCCGGTTGGGCGCGACGTCGGTGGCCCGCATCGACTGCGACACGTCGATCACCAGCATCACCACCGCGCGGTTGCGGGGAATCCGAACGTCGTTGGTGGGACCGGCCATCGCGACGGTGAACAGCACCAGCGACAACACCAGCAGGATCGCCGGTACGTGGCGCCACCGCGAAGGCCGCTTGGGCGCAACGCTTTCCAGCAACTCCATGTTCGCGAACCGCAGGATCCGCCGCTGGCGCGACAGCTGCATCACCACATACAGCACGGCCAGCGCGACGACGACCAGGAAGAAAAGGAAGAACCAGGCATGCGCGAACCCGGTCAAGGACATCGCGCCGAGGAACGGCAGCGTCACTGCCTACCCGCCAGCGCCCCGCGCCGGCGGGACTCGACGAAGCGGACGATGTCGGCGATCCAGTCGCGGTCGGTGCGCAGCGTCAGCACCGGGGCCCCGCAGCTGCGGACGGTGCGGGCGACCTCGGCCCGGTGCGCGGCGGCGGCCTTCGCGAAATCGTCCCGCAGGTGCGCGTCGATGGTGAATTCGCGGGTCACGCCGGATTCGGCGTCCTGCAGCACGACGTCGCCGACATCCGGCAGCTCGACGTCGCGGGGATCGAGCACCTCGACGGCCAGGACCTCGTGGCGGGCCGCGACCGCGCGCAGCGGCCGCATCCAGTTGATCGGGCCGAGGAAGTCGCTGATGATCACCGCCATCCCGCGCCGGCGCTCCGGCCGGCGCAGCGCGTCGATCGCCATCGCCAGATCCCCGCGCACCCCGACCGGGGCGCGCGGGGTGGTGGCGATGGTGCGCAGCAGCGTCTGCTCGTGCTGGCGCCCGGAGCGGGCGGGCACCCGGGTGATGGTGGCGCCGTTGGCGACGATCGCGCCGAACCGGTTGCCGCCGCCGCTGTTGAGGAAGGTCATCGCGGCCGAGGCCGCCACCGCCAGGTCGCGCTTCTCGCAGCCCACCGTGCCGAAGTCCAGGCTGGCCGACATGTCGACCACCAACCAGGTCTCCAGCTCACGGTCGGCGATCATCTGCCGCACGTGCGGGTGGGTGGTCCGCGCGGTGACGGCCCAGTCCATCCGCCGGACGTCGTCGCCGGGCTGGTACTCCCGCGACTCCCCCGGCTCGGATCCGGGGCCCGGGATCAGCCCCAGGTGGTCGCCGTGCAGTACGCCGTCCAGCTTGCGACGGACGGTCAGCTCGAGTTTGCGCAGCGCCGCCGACAGCTTCGGGTCGACGATCTGCCCGCGCTGCATCGATGGCGGGTGGCCAGCAGCCGACGGTTCCCCGCTGGGGTTCGGCTCGGTCACCGACCGCTGGCCGCGCCGGCGGCCTGCATCACCGGCGGTACCGAATGACCTTGCTGCGGAACGGCGTTCACCTGAGGCAGGGCAACCGTCTGCAGGACCCGGTTGATGACGATCTCCGGCGAGATCTCGTCGGCGAGCGCGTCGTAGGTGAGCACCAGGCGGTGGCGCAGCACGTCGGGGATGACCTCCACGACGTCCTGCGGGATCACGTAGTCGCGGCCGCGCACCAACGCCAGCGAACGCGCGCCGGCGATGATGCCCAGCGAGGCGCGCGGGGACGCGCCGAACGAGATCCACGTCTTGACGTCGTTCATGCCCAGCTGCTCGGGGTGCCGGGTGGCGGTCACGACACGCACCACGTAGTCGACGAGCGCGTGGTGGACGAAGACGTTGGCGGCGATGTCCTGCAGGCGCAGCAGGTCGCCGGTGTTCAGGATCTGCTTGGGCGTCGGGGGCTTGACGCCCATCCGGTAGATGATCTCCCGCTCCTCCTCCGGCGACGGGTAGCCGACGTTGATCTTGAACAGGAAGCGGTCACGCTGGGCCTCGGGCAGCGGGTAGACGCCCTCGTGCTCGATCGGGTTCTGCGTCGCCATCACCAGGAACGGGTTGGGCAGGTCGAAAGTCTTGCCGCCGATCGACACGTGGCGCTCCTGCATCACCTCCAGCAGCGCGGACTGCACCTTGGCGGGGGCGCGGTTGATCTCGTCGGCGAGCAGGAAGTTCACCACCACCGGGCCGAGCTCGGTGTCGAACTCCTCCTTGCCCTGGCGGTAGATGCGGGTTCCGATGATGTCGGTGGGCACCAGGTCGGGGGTGAACTGGATGCGGGCGAACGTGCCGCCGACCACCTTCGCGAACGTCTCGACGGCCAGCGTCTTGGCCACGCCCGGGACACCCTCGAGCAGGACGTGGCCCCGGGAGAGCAGGCCGACCAGCATCCGCTCGACGAGCTGGTCCTGGCCGACGATGATGCGTTTGACCTCGAAGATGGCCCGCTCCAGGGTGTGAACCTCGGCGGCCAGGCCGTCACTGGCGACACCGGCGCCGCCTTGAGGCGCTTCGTGGGCCGACGGGGCGGAATGTTGCCCGCCCGGGCCCGAGTAACCGCTGGCGCCCGGGGGCGGCCCACCTGCTGCTGTCATCAACCCTCCACAGCTCAAATACGACACGACTGCTGCACGACCGATGTCGTGGGGCAGCGACGTGCCCGCGTCCAACTATTCCAGGCCCGCAGGATTCCGTCGACGCCGCGGGTCCCGCCCGGAATTCATCCGGGCGACCGCGCCGGTTTCAGTACTCGATGATTCTCGTCAGGAACGGTGTCATGCCCGGTCGACGGACCGGGCTGACGGTGACCTTGCCGGCGCTGCCGGACGCCTCCAGCATCTGGCCGTTGCCCAGGTACATGGTGACGTGCTGGCCGCCACCCGGGCCGTAGAAGATGAGGTCGCCGCGCCGGGCCTGATCCTGGGGAATGTGCCGGCCGGCGTTGTACTGGTCGCCGGAGAACCGCGGCAGCAGCACGCCGACGCCCGCGAAGGCGTACCGCATCAGGCCCGAGCAGTCGAAGCCGGTGATGTTGGCGCCATCCTCGACGCCCTTGCTCGGGCCCTGCAGCGTGCCGCCGCCCCAGGAGTACGGGACGCCCATCTGCGACCCGGCCCGACGGATCACGTACTCGATGGCCTGCCGGCCGTTGGCCCGCGGGATCCGGCTGGCGCCGGTGTTCGTGGCGCTCGGGGCGTCATTGCCGCCCAGGTTGATCCCGAGGCCACCGAGGAACTGCTTGCCGAAATCCAGCGTGGTCTGGGTGGCCTGGGCGGTGGCCTGCAGGGAGGCGTTGGCGACCGCGAGCGGGTCGCCCGGGGCGCCGGCGCTGATGGTCGCCGGCAGCGTCGGGTCCCACTGTCCGGGGTCGGCCGAGGCGGGCGCGGGCCCCGAAACCGTGACGGACATCAACAGCCCGGCCACCACGGCGGTGATCCAGGCGAGGTTGATGAGGCGAAACCGGTTGCGGCGCATGGTTGTCCGTTCAATGCTCACAGATTCACCACTCGATGTAGCGGACCACGTAGGGCGTCATGCCGCTGGTGCGCACCGGCGCGACGCGGACCTTCAGGCCGATGTCGGGGGCCTCGAGCATCTGACCTTGACCGAGGTAGATCGTGACGTGCTGGCTGCCGCCGGGACCGTAGAAGATGACGTCGCCGCGGCGCATCTGCGACGACGGGATCTTGCGGCCCAGGTTGTACTGCGCGCCCGAGTAGTGGGGCAGCTTGATGCCGACACCGGCGAACGAGTACAGCACCAGGCCCGAGCAGTCGAAGCCGGTGATGCCCGCCCCGGAGTCGATGCCGTGGCTCGGTCCGGCGGCGTTACCGCCACCCCAGGAATAAGGCACCCCGACCTGCGACATGCCGCGCCGGATCACGTACTCGGTCGCCTGCCGCCCGTACACCCGCGGGATCCGGCCGCCCGGCGTGGCGTTGTTGATGCCGGTGTCGTCGGGCTTGAGAATCCCCATCTGCTGCAGGAAACCGCGGCCCATCTGGGCGGTGACCTGTGTCGAGGTCGCCGAGATGCCGAGGACCTGGTTGATCACCGCGATGGGGTCACCGGGAACGTTGGCGCTGGGCACCATGGGCAGCGTGGGATCCCAGGCCCCGTCCCACTTGCGGGCGCCCGCCGACGGCGCGGACGCGCCCGGGGCGCCGTCCCACCGGTCGCCCGACGCGGCGCCGGTCGGCCCGCCGCGGCCCGTCGACCACTCGCTTACCGCCTCGCGTCGGGCCGCCTCGAGTTTTGCCTGCGCCTCGTCGCGCGCCGCGGCCAAACGCACGATCTCGCCACGCTGTTCGTCGAACTTGCGCTTGGAGTTCGACAGCGCCGCCACCGCCGCGTCCTGGCTGGCCTTCGCGTCGGCGGCGGCCCGGTCGGCCTGCTGCTTGGCCAGCCGCGCGGCCGACTCCTTGTTGACCTGCTCGGTGCGTGCCCGTTGCAGCTTGGTCAGCACCGCTTCGGAGCTCGCGGTCAGCGTCCGGGCCGTGGACGCGGTGTCGATGATGTCCTCGGGGCTGCTCGCGGTGAGGTAGCTGCCCGACGGGCCGTTCATGTACGTGGCCGCCGCGAACGTGTCGAAGCGGCGCTGCGCGGCGGAGATCGCGCCGTTGGCGTCCTTGACGGCCTGTTGACTGGCCTCCAGGTCGTGTTGGGCCGCGGCGACGTTGTCCCGCGAGGTTTCGACGTCGACCAGTGCCTTGTTGACGCTTTCCTGCTCGGTCTGGATCTCGGCACTCAGGTCCTGCAGACGCTGGTTGGCGTTGGCGACGTTGGCGATCAGCGACGCCAGGGTGTCGTCGGCGTGTGCCAGGCCCGGCGTGCACAGCAGCACCGCGAGGCTCAACACCGAGGGCACGACCGGTCGCACCAGCCGCCGCGTAGAGGATCCCCAGCGTGTTCGTCCCATTCGACTCAGGTCTCCTACGGCTCAACGTGGACGGGCGGCGCCAGCCGCCCCGTCCCCGGGAGGCACCATGAATAACACGAGCATCATTCGCACCGTACGTCACATGGGACGCGGGGGAAACAGACCTCATAAATCGCACTCTGGACGTGCGTTTACTGTGATCGAACGGTGATCTGCGCAGTTTGCCCGTGCAGAGAGTGAGAGTTTGCGACGCGCGATTAGGCGCTGCTCCCCGGCTGCTCAGACGGGGCGGGGCCGGCCGCCGACGACGTTGCTGCCCGCCTGGCGCGCACCTGCAGCAGCCGGGTGCCGACGGCCGCCGCGAGCACGCCGACGAGCAGGCAGATGGTGAGACCCGTCCAGGGGAACTCGGGGGCTTCAAGCTCGTGCAGGAAATTCTGCGCCGACTGCACGGCGTTGCCGGTCTTGGCGATGTCCTCGCCCGCCTCCAGCGTCACCCGGGGGAACTGCGTGCTGTAGCTGCCGACATAGCTCGGGCTCAGCGTCAGCACGGTGGCGTCGTGGTAGTCGGCGCCCACGACGGTGGAGATGTCGCGCAGCGGGGTGTCGTTCGGGGGGTTGTGGTCGAGCAGCACGACCTTGAGGTTGATGCCGTCGGCGCGCGCCTGGTTCACCACGGCGAGCAGGCCGGGCACAGCCGCCGGCGGGGCGCTGACGGAGTCGGCGGCCACCTGAGCCTTGACCGCGGCCATGTCCACGTCGACCGGGATGTAGGCGGGCAGGACCGGGTGCGAGCCGAAAGTCATGATGTGCCTCCTGCGGTAGGGCTACGAGCACCGTACGCGACGTGCAACCGGGGGTTTAAACGCACGCGCATCGCGACAAGACTGGGGTGTGCGAGCGCCCGGCGCTATGCAGGACAAGCGTACTGTTAAAGTTGCACGCGGCCGACGACACGGCCCGTCGGCGGCATGAACTGAATCTCGGGAGTTGATGTGATGAGCAAGGAATCGGTGAACTCGTTCGGAGCCCGCGACACCCTGACGGTCGGCGACAACAGCTACCAGATCTATCGCCTGGACGCCGTCGCCAATACCGAGAAGCTCCCCTACAGCCTCAAAGTCCTCGCCGAGAACCTGCTCCGCAACGAGGACGGAAGCGACATCACCAAGGAGCACATCGAGGCCATCGCGAACTGGGACCCCAAGGCGGAGCCCAGCATTGAGATTCAGTACACGCCGGCCCGCGTGGTGATGCAGGACTTCACCGGCGTCCCCTGCATCGTCGACCTGGCTACCATGCGCGAGGCCATCGGCGATCTCGGCGGCAAAGCGGAGAAGGTCAACCCGCTGGCGCCGGCCGATCTGGTGATCGACCACTCGGTGATCGCCGACCTGTTCGGACGGGCCGACGCGTTCGAGCGCAACGTGGAGATCGAGTACCAGCGCAACGGCGAGCGCTACCAGTTCCTGCGTTGGGGCCAAGGGGCTTTCGCCGACTTCAAGGTGGTTCCCCCGGGCACCGGCATCGTGCACCAGGTCAACATCGAGTACCTGGCACGCGTGGTGATGGAGCGCGACGGCGTGGCCTACCCGGACACCTGCGTGGGCACCGACTCGCACACGACGATGGTCAACGGCCTCGGCGTGCTCGGCTGGGGCGTCGGCGGGATCGAGGCGGAGGCCGCGATGCTGGGCCAGCCGGTGTCGATGCTGATCCCGCGGGTCGTCGGCTTCAAGCTGACCGGTGAGATCAAGGCCGGCGTGACCGCCACCGACGTCGTGCTGACCGTCACCGAGATGCTGCGCAAGCACGGGGTGGTCGGCAAGTTCGTCGAGTTCTACGGCGAGGGCGTCGCGCGGGTGCCGTTGGCCAACCGCGCCACCCTGGGCAACATGAGCCCCGAATTCGGCTCCACCGCCGCCATTTTCCCGATCGACGAGGAAACCATCTCGTACCTGAGGTTCACCGGCCGTAAGCCCGAACAGCTGGCGCTGGTCGAGGCCTACGCCAAAGAGCAGGGCATGTGGCACGACCCCGAGCACGAGCCGGCCTTCTCCGAGTACCTCGAACTCGACCTGTCGGACGTGGTGCCCTCGATCGCCGGACCGAAGCGGCCGCAGGACCGGATCCCGCTGTCGCAGGCCAAGGCCACGTTCCGCGAGCAGATCCCCACCTACGTCGGCGACGACGACGGCGCACAGGGCTACTCCAAGCTCGACGAGGTGGTCGAGGAGACGTTCCCGGCCAGCGACCCCGCGTCGCCGTCGAACGACCACGCCGACGACCTCCCCCAGGTGGCGTCCGCCGCCGAACACTCGAACGGCCGCCCGACCAATCCGGTGACGGTGCGTTCCGACGAGTACGGCGAATTCGTGCTCGACCACGGCGCGGTGGTGATCGCGGCGGTAACGTCGTGCACCAACACCTCCAACCCCGAGGTGATGCTGGGCGCCGCGCTGCTGGCCCGCAACGCCGTCGAGAAGGGGCTGACGTCCAAGCCGTGGGTGAAGACGTCGATGGCGCCGGGCTCGCAGGTGGTCAGCGACTACTACGAAAAGGCCGGGCTGTGGCCCTATCTGGAGAAGCTGGGGTTCTACCTCGTCGGCTACGGCTGCACCACGTGCATCGGCAACTCCGGCCCGCTGCCCGAGGAGGTCTCCAAGGCGGTCAACGACAACGACCTCGCGGTCTCCGCGGTGCTGTCGGGCAACCGCAACTTCGAGGGCCGCATCAACCCCGACGTGAAGATGAACTACCTGGCGTCACCGCCGCTGGTGGTCGCCTACGCGCTGGCGGGGACCATGGACTTCGACTTCGACTCCGAGCCGCTGGGGCAGGACAAGGACGGCAACGACGTCTTCCTGAAAGACATCTGGCCGTCGCAGCAGGACGTCTCGGACACCATCGCCTCGGCGATCAGCCAGGAGATGTTCACCAAGAACTACGCCGACGTGTTCAAGGGCGACGAGCGGTGGCGCAACCTGCCGACCCCGAGCGGCGACACCTTCGAGTGGGCGGACGACTCGACGTACGTGCGCAAGCCCCCGTACTTCGACGGGATGGCGGCCGAGCCCGAGCCGGTCCGCGATATCAGCGGTGCCAGAGTCCTTGCACTGCTGGGTGATTCGGTGACCACCGACCACATCTCCCCCGCCGGGAGCATCAAGCCGGGCACGCCGGCCGCGAAGTACCTCGACGAGCACGGCGTGGACCGCAAGGACTACAACTCCTTCGGCTCGCGGCGCGGCAACCACGAGGTGATGATCCGCGGCACCTTCGCCAACATCCGGCTGCGCAACCTGCTGCTCGACGACGTGTCCGGCGGCTACACCCGCGACTTCACCCAGGACGGCGGCCCGCAGGCGTTCATCTACGACGCCGCGCAAAACTATGCGGCGCAGGGCATTCCGTTGGTGGTGCTGGGCGGCAAGGAGTATGGATCCGGGTCGTCGCGAGACTGGGCGGCCAAGGGCACGCTGCTGCTGGGCGTGCGCGCGGTGATCGCCGAGTCCTTCGAGCGGATCCACCGCTCCAACCTGATCGGCATGGGCGTGATCCCGCTGCAGTTCCCCGACGGCAAGTCGGCGGGGTCGCTGGGGCTGGACGGCACCGAGGTCTTCGACATCACCGGCATCGAAGCCCTCAACGACGGCAAGACGCCGAAGACGGTCCACGTCAAGGCCGTCAAGGAGGGCGGCGACCCGATCGAGTTCGACGCCGTGGTGCGCATCGACACCCCGGGCGAAGCCAGCTACTACCGCAACGGCGGCATCTTGCAGTACGTCCTGCGCAACATGCTGAAGTCGTAGCCCCGGCCGACCGACTCCCTGGTCATGCCAAAAGTCAGCCAGGACCATCTGGCGGCCCGTCGTCGCCAGATCCTGGACGGCGCACGCCGGTGCTTCGCCCAATACGGTTACGACAAGGCGACGGTGCGCCGGCTCGAACAGGCGATCGGGATGTCGCGCGGAGCGATCTTTCACCACTTCCGCGACAAAGACGCGCTGTTCTTCGCGTTGGCGCACGAGGACGCCGAGCGGATGGCCGACGTGGCGTCGCGCGAGGGCCTGATCCAGGTGATGCGCGACATGCTCGCCGCGCCGGACCAATTCGACTGGCTGGCAACAAGGCTGGAGATCGCGCGCAAGCTCCGCAACGACCCTGCCTTCAGCCGTGGCTGGGCGGAACGCTCCGCGGAGCTGGCCGCGGCGACGACCGACCGGCTGCGCCGGCAGAAGGAGGCGCAGCGGGTGCGCGACGACGTCCCCGGCGACGTGCTGCAGTGCTACCTGGAGCTGGTCCTCGACGGTTTGGTGGCGCGGCTGGCCTCGGGCGAGGATCCGCAGCGGCTGGCCGCGGTCCTCGACCTGGTGGAGAACTCGGTGCGCCGCAACTAAACACGTCGGCCGGTTTCGCGCTATCCCTAAGCCAACTCGATGAGATCGCGGTATTGCTCGGACCAGAAGTCCTCGGTGCCGTCGGGCAGCAGGACGACGCGCTGCGGGTCGAGCGCCTCGGCCGCGCCGGGGTCGTGCGTCACCAGCACCACCGCGCCCTGGTAGCTGCGCAGCGCGTCGAGCACCTGCTCGCGCGAGGCCGGATCGAGGTTGTTGGTTGGCTCGTCGAGCAGCAGGACGTTCGCCGTCGACGCCACCAGCCCGGCCAGGGCGAGCCTGGTCTTCTCGCCGCCGGACAGCGTGCCCGCCAGTTGGTCGAGCTGCGGCCCGCTGAACATGAACGCGCCGAGCAGGCCGCGCAGATCCTGTTCGCCCGTGTCGGGGGCGGCATGCCGGATGTTGTGCCAGACGCTGGCGTCGTTGTCGAGGGTGTCGTGCTCCTGCGCGAAATAGCCTATCCGCAAACCGTGTCCGGGCTCGAGGCCGCCGGTGTCGGGACTCTCGACGCCGGCCAGCATCCGCAGCAGCGTGGTCTTGCCGGCGCCGTTGAGGCCCAGCACCACCACGCGCGAGCCGCGGTCGATGGCCAGGTCCAGCCCCGTGAACACCTCCAGCGAACCGTAGGATTTGCTCAGCCCCTTGGCCATCAGTGGCGTGCGCCCGCACGGGGCGGGGACGGGGAACTTGATCCGGGCGACCTTGTCGCCGACCCGCTCCTCGTCGAGGGAGGCCATCATTCGGTCGGCCCGGCGCAGCATATTCTGCGCGGCAACGGCTTTGGTGGCCTTCGCGCCCAGTTTGGCGGCCTGGGTGCGCAACGCGGCGGCCTTGCGTTCGGCGTTGGCACGTTCCCGGCGGCGACGTTGCTCGTCGGTGGCCCGCGCGTCCAGGTACTTCTGCCAGGTCATGTTGTAGACGTCGACCTCGCCGCGCACGGCGTCCAGGAACCACACCCGGTTGACGACGTCGGCGAGCAAATCGACGTTGTGGCTGATGATCACGAGCCCGCCCGTGTGCGCCCGCAAGAAGTCCCGCAGCCAGCCGATCGAGTCCGCGTCGAGGTGGTTGGTCGGCTCGTCGAGCAGCAGCGTGGTTCCCGACCCCGAGGCTCCCGCCCCCCCTTCGGAGGCGGCGAACAGAATGCGCGCCAGCTCGACCCGGCGTCGCTGCCCGCCCGACAGCGTGCGCAGCTTCTGCGTCAGCACCCGGTCCGGCAGGCCCAGACTCGCGCAGATGCGGCTGGCTTCACTTTCCGCACCGTAGCCGCCCAGGGCGACGAAACGCTCCTCCAGTTGCCCGTAGCGACGGATCGCGCGGTCGCGGGCCTCGTCGTCGGCGACCTCGGCCATCAGCGCCTGCTGCTTCTCCAGATCGGTGAGCAGGACGTCGAGCCCGCGAGCCGACAACACCCGGTCGCGGGCCAGCACGTCGAGATCACCCTCCTTGGGATCCTGTGGCAGATAACCGATCTCGCCGGTACGGGCCAGCGACCCGGCGTACGGCTCGCTTTCGCCCGCGAGGATGCGCAAGGTGGTGGTCTTGCCGGCGCCGTTGCGCCCGACCAGACCGATGCGGTCGCCGGGCTGCACGCGCAGGTCCGGGCCGTCGGGCGACAGCAGGATGCGCGCACCGGCGCGGACCTCGAGGTCCGTGGCAGTGATCACATTCGCTCCCCGGTGTGTCTTTGCTTATTTGTCGTCCGCGGCTTACTCGTCGCCGCTTATTTGTCTTCCGTGGCTTGTTTGTCGTCCGTGAAGACCGCTGGTCGGCGTTCTGCGCGCGCGGCAACCGCTTCTTCGAAGTTGGCGGTGAGCAGTCGGACGAAAAGCTGGCCCAAGCCTTCGGCTTGCATGTGCCCCTCCAGGCTACCGGCGTCCAGTCCACTCCACAGGGTGCGTTTGGTCAACTCGATGCCCGGCCGCGAGAAGGCCGCCATCCGCGCGGCGATGGCGTAACAGGTGTCCAGCAGCTGCTCTTCGGGCACCTGACACGACACCAGCCCGATCCGCTCGGCCTCCTCGGCGGTGACGTCGCGACCGGTCAGCATGATCTCGAAGGCGCGCGACGAACCGATGGCCCGGGGCAGCAGGTAGCTCAGCCCCAACTCGCTGGCGGTCAGCCCGTTGTTGATGCCCGCCGCCCGGAAGTAGGCGCCGGTCGATGCCACCCGGATGTCGGCGGCCAGCGCCAGGCACAGCCCGCCGCCGATGGCCGCGCCGTTGACCGCCGCGATCACCGGCTGGTGCAGCCGCCGCAGCGCCAGGATGACGTCGTCGAGCAACTCCATGGAGCGCAGCGCGTACGTCGGGCGGGTCAGCCCGTCGACGTTGGGCACCGTGCCCGCGGACTTGTGATCCGCACCGGAGGAGAACCCTCTGCCCGCCCCGGTCAAGACCACCACCCGCACGGAATTGTCGTACGTGACGGTCTCGAGTGCCTGTTTGAGCGGGACCATGACGTCGAACGCCATTGAATTCATTCGCTCGGGCCGATTGAGGGTTATCAGCGCGACGCCCGGGCGCGGGTGCTCCATCAGTACCAAACTCACCCGTGAAAGGTAACGCGCCCGCCGCGCGGCGCCCCACCCAGCGAACATTCCCCGGGGCGAAAATGGGCCGGCAAGTGGGACTGATCACGGTCGATTTCGCCGAACTTCCCGCCCGGTTTCGTTACGTCTGCTATCTTTTGCAGCATTGGACGCATTGAACGAGCTACGGCCCGGATGTTCGGTTTAGTGGGGGAACGCACTGTCCCGCAACGATGTTCAAGCATGGGTCGCGGGTGTGCTGCCGGCAACGTCGCCGTGACGTTTCGCCGCACTCGAATACCCGCGGGCAGCTGGCTGGCGCACTAGGGAGGCACTTTGTTCGTCCCAGGAAGGGAGGCGTTCGGATCGATCGACGACTGGGTGCCCGCCCCCGGTAACGTCGTGTGCTGGCACCCCTCGCCCGCGTCGCTTGCCAAGGTCCGTCAAGCCCCCGTCAGCGCCGTTCCGGCCAGCCATCAGCAGGCCCGTCACCTGCGGAATTTCCGTGACCACGCCACCCGCGGCGTCGACATGTCGCGGCTGTGCATCGGGAGCTGGGACATGCCCGGCCAGTGCGACACCCGGGTGCTGACCTACGTCATCAACGCGCACCTGCGCCGGCACGACACCTACCACAGCTGGTTCGAGTGCGCCGAGCACGACGAGATCCTGCGGCACACCGTCGGCAACCCGAACGACATCAACATGGTGCCGGTCAGACACGGCGAAATGACCCCGCAGGCATGGCGGCAGCACATCCTGGAGACGCCGACACCGTTGGAATGGGATTGTTTCCGCTTCGCGGTTATTCAGCGGCCCGACGATTTCACGTTCTGTTTCGTGATCGACCACCTCTACATCGACGCGCAATTCATCGGCGCGATGAGCGTGGAGTTCTACCTGATGTACAACGCCCTGCTCGCCGGGGGGGCGCCCATCTCGCTCCCGCCTCCGGGCAGCTACGAAAATTACGCCGTTCGGCAGCACCAGCTCACGTCCGCGCTGGACCTGAACTCCCCGCAGATCCGTTCCTGGGTCGACTTCTTCGAGAGCAACGACGGGACCCTGCCGGAGCTGCCGGTGTCGCTCGGCGACGGGTCGGGCTCATGCGATCTGATGTTCGTGCAGGTGATGGACGAGCGGCAGACCGCCGACTTCGAAGCAGCGTGCCTGGCCGCCGGCGCCCGCTTCAGCGGAGGCGTGTTCGCCTGCGCCGCGCTCGCCCAATACGAGCTGACCGGCGCCGACACCTATTACGGGCTGATCGCCCGCGACCTGCGCAGCACCCCGGCGGACTTCCTGACCATCGGGTGGTTCACCGGCTTCTGCCCGATCACCGTGCCGGTCAACCCCGCGTCGTTCGCCGACACCGCCCGCGCCGCCCAAAAGTCGTTCGACGACGGCAAAGAGCTGGCCGAGGTGCCGTTCAACCGCGTGCTGGAACTGGCCCCGTGGCTGCACATGCCCCAGCAGCGGGTGCCCCTGCTCTTCCACCTCGACGCCAGCAGCCCGCCGCTGTCGACCATCGTCAACTCCGAGCTCGGCGGCACGAACATCAAGATCTACCACGACGGCGGGGTTCCGGCCCGGTTCGACCTGCGGGTGAACCGCTACGAGAAGGAGACGCAGATCATCGTCTTCTTCCCGGACAACCCGGTCGCGCGCGAATCGGTCAGCCGGTATCTGGACACCCTGAAATCCATCTACCAGCGCGTCGCCGCGGGCCGCGGCGCCGCGCAGTTTCAGCGACTACTGGTCTGACGGGGCCTGCTCGGCCCCCGCCGCCTCGACGTCGAAGGATTTGACCTGCTGCACCAGGTCCTCGAGCGCCGCCGCCGGCAACGCCCCGGGCTGGTTGAAGAGCAGCTTGCCCTTCTTGAAGGCCATCAGCGTGGGAATGGACCGGATCTGGGCGGCCGCCGCGAGCTGTTGCTCGGCCTCGGTGTCAACCTTGGCGAACACGATGTCGGGGTGCTTGTCGGACGACGCCTGGAAAGTCGGCGCGAATTGGCGGCACGGGCCGCACCAGGACGCCCAGAAGTCGACGAGGACGATGTCGTTGCCCTCGATGGTCTCGTTGAATTTCTCGGCTGTGAGATCCACTGTTGTCACAGTTTCCCCAACGCCGTGGGGTGCCCCGATGTTCCCCGGCGAGCGGGCCGCGGCGCCGCGGGTGGGCCAGGACATCGAATTAGCCTCCGGCACATGGTAAGCCCCCAAAGCGCGCCCACCACGTAGGCGGTCGCGGTCTGCGGCGCAGCCCACAGGAAACCGGCGCGTAACCTTCCGCGACACCGCCCGAGGTTACGGTTGCGTACGTTTTCCCGCGTCCGCAAGACTGAGCGCGGATGATCCGCCAACGGAGGGAATCGCGTTGGGCCACTACATCGCAAACGTTCGCGACCTCGAGTTCAATTTGTTCGAGGACCTCGATGTCGGCGCCGTACTGGGCACCGGTCGCTATGCCGATCTGGACGAGGAGACCGTCCGCACCATCCTGGCCGAGGCCGCCCGCCTGGCGGAGGGCCCGGTAGCCGAATCCTTCGCGTGCGCCGACCGCAACCCACCGGCGTTCGACCCGGCCGAGCACAGCATCAGCGTGCCGCCCGAGCTGGCCAAGACCGTCGAGGCGATCAAGGAGGCCGGGTGGTGGCGGCTGGGCCTGGCCGAAGAGATCGGAGGGATGCCGGCGCCGCCGCCGTTGGCCTGGGCGGTCAACGAGATGATCGTGTGCGCCAATCCGGCCGCGAATTTCTTCTGTCTGGGCCCGTTCATGGCGCACGCGCTGTTCCTCGAGGGCAACGACGAGCAGCGGCGCTGGGCGGCCGAGGGCACCGAACGCGGCTGGCAGGCCACCATGGTGCTCACCGAACCGGACGCGGGCTCCGACGTCGGCGCGGGCCGCGCCAAGGCCATCGAGCAGCCGGACGGCACCTGGCACATCGAAGGCGTCAAACGGTTCATCTCCGGCGGGGACGTCGGCGACACCGCCGAGAACATCTTCCACCTGGTGCTGGCCCGCCCCGAGGGGGCCGGGCCGGGCACGAAGGGGCTGAGCCTGTTCTACGTGCCCAAGTACCTCTTCGACCCCGAGACGTTCGAACTCGGCCCGCGCAACGGGGTTTACGCCACCGGCCTGGAACACAAGATGGGCATCAAGTCCTCCCCCACGTGCGAAATGACCTTCGGCGCAACCGATGTGCCCGCCGTCGGCTACCTCGTCGGCGACGTGCACAACGGGATCGCGCAGATGTTCACCGTGATCGAGTACGCGCGCATGACAATCGGCGTGAAGGCCGCGGGCACCCTGTCCACCGGCTACCTGAACGCCCTGGCCTTCGCCAAACAGCGGGTGCAGGGCGCGGATCTGACGCAGATGTCGGACAAGACCGCGCCGCGGGTGACCATCATTCACCACCCCGACGTGCGCCGGAGCCTGATGACGCAGAAGGCGTACGCGGAGGGCCTGCGGGCGCTCTACATGTACGCGGCGGCGCATCAAGACGATGCTGTGGCACAACGCGTTTCGGGGGCCGACCACGATATGGCGCACCGCATCGACGACCTGTTGTTGCCGATCGTCAAGGGGGTGAGCTCCGAGCGCGCCTACGAGGTGCTGACCGAGTCGCTGCAGACGCTGGGCGGTTCCGGCTTCCTGCAGGACTACCCGCTCGAACAGTACATCCGCGACTCCAAGATCGACTCCCTCTACGAGGGCACCACGGCGATTCAGGCGCTGGACTTCTTCTTCCGCAAGATCGTCCGCGACCGGGGCCAGGCGTTGCAGTTCCTGACCTCCCAGGTCAGTCGCACCATCGACACCTGCGACGAGGCGCTGAAGCCCCAGGCCCAGCTGCTGCAGACCGCGCTCGACGACGTCACGGCGATGACCGCCGCCATGACCGCATACCTGATGTCCGCGACCCAACACCCCACCGACATCTACAAGGTGGGTCTCGGATCGGTGCGTTACCTGCTGGCGGTCGGCGACCTGCTGATCGGGTGGCGGTTGCTGGCGCAGGCCGGCATCGCACACGCGGCGCTCGAGCGCGGCGCCGACAAGGACGCCGCCTTCTACCGCGGCAAGGTGGCGACCGCGTCGTTCTTCGCCAAGAACATGCTTCCCAGGCTGACCGCGCTGCGCCATGTCCTCGACTCGATCGACGACGACATCATGCGCATTTCCGAGCAGGCGTTCTGACAGCGCGAGTTACACACAGTTTACCTACAGCTTCAACGGGTAAATGTTTCCGTGGGCCCACCCACGATTGGAGAAACGTTGATACCTGCCAGTTGTCCCACGTCCCGGTTAACCCGCCTCGCGGTCGTCGCAGTCGCCGGAGCCACCGCGCTGTCGGTCGCCGCGTGCGGTTCCTCGAACAAGTCGGCGTCCACCTCGACCTCCACGTCCACCTCGACGACGACCTCGACCACCACCGCCACGGCGCCGGCTCAGGGCGAAGCGAAGGTCAGCGGGCTCATCGCGTCGGTGGCCGGCAACGCGATCCAGGTCACCAAAGAGGACAACACCAACGCGACGGTCAACTTCACCGCGACCACCAAGATCCTCGAGATCACGCCGGCCGCGCTCGCCGACGTCACCATGGGCAGCTGCGTCACCGTGCGTCCCGTCAAGGAGGAGACCCAGGGCAACCAGCCGGTGACGGCCGCTTCGGTGAAGGTCAGCCCCGCCGTCAACGGCACCTGCCCGCAACCCCAGAAGCCCCCGGCCGCTTCCAGCAGCACGGCGCCGCCCGGATCCCCCGCGCCCGCGCCGCCCAAGCCGATCCGCGGCGCGGTGGCGTCGGTGACGGGTAACACCATCAACGTCACGGGCAGCGACGCCAGCGGGAACACCCAGCAGACGGCCGTGACGGTGGACGACAAGACGAAGTACACCAAGCAGACCTCCGCCGCGACTGAGGCCATCACCCCGGGCAAGTGCCTGTACGCGCGCGGGACCATGGACAACGCCAACGCGCTGCAGGCCACCAGCATCCAGCTGCGCCCGGCCAAGAACGGCAAGTGCGAAGGCCCGGGCGCGCACCCGGGACACGGCGGCTGACCGCACTTTCCCGCGCGGGCCTCGCGCGACTCGGAGTCGCCGCCGTTGTCGTCGGCGCAATCGCATTCGGATTCGCCATGTGGGGTCCGGTCGGCGGCTCCGGCAAGCGCCGCGTGCCGGCCATCTCGCCCCCCACGACGCCCACGTCGGTGCCGGCCGCGGCGCCGCCCGCGCCGTCGGTGGCCAAGGATTACGTCGAGGGGATGATCGAATCGGTATCGGGCACCGCGGTCGGGCTGCGGACCCGCACCGGGTCGGCGGCGGTGGACTTCACACCGGCCACCCGGGTGGTGGACGTCGCCCCGGCAAAACTGAGCGACATCACCCCCGGCAGCTGCGTCAACGTCCGCGCCACGCCGCAGAGCGGGCCGCCCGCCGGTGGCGCGATCACCGCGCAGACCGTGACGATCACGCCCGGCGTCGACGGCAGGTGCCCGCCCCCGGCGGGCTTCTACGGCACGGTCGCGGCGGTGTCGGGCAACACCATCACGGTCATGGGTGTCGGCGGTCAGCCGGCGACCACCAACGTCAACGTCGTCGACGCGACCTCATACACGATGCAGACGGCCACCGACACACGGGCGATCCAGAACGGCAAATGCATGGGCGCCCAGGGAGACACCATCGATGGTGTGCTGCACGCGGCGATGATCAGCCTGCAGGCGTGCCCCCCGATGGGGCACCATCACCACCACCTTCACCTGCCCCACTTTCACCTGTAGGGCAGCGAGGTCAGACGGTGAAGCCCAGGGCGCGCAGCTGCTCGCGTCCGTCTTCGGTGATCTTGTCGGGGCCCCACGGCGGATTCCACACCCAGTTGATGCGCAGGTCGTCCACCAGGCCGCTGCCGACCAGCGCGCTGCGCGACTGGTCTTCGATCACGTCGGTCAGCGGGCAGGCCGCCGACGTCAGGGTCATGTCGATGAGCGCCACGGTTCCCTCCTCGCCCTCCTCGACATTCATGCCGTAGACCAGTCCCAGGTCCACGACGTTGATGCCCAGCTCGGGGTCGACGACGTCGCGCATCGCCTCCTCGACGTCGGCCAGGAATTCCTCACCCGGTGCGGCGGTCTCGCTCATCCTCAACCTCCTGAAAACCTGCGGCCGCTTGGGCCAGAGCGTCTTTGAAAGCCATCCAGCCCAGCAGCGCGCACTTGACGCGCGCCGGGTACTTCGCCACGCCGGCGAACGCGACGCCATCGCCCAGGACGTCCTCGTCGCCCTCGACGGTGCCGCGCGAGGACACCATCTCGGTGAACGCGCTGACCGTCTCGAGCGCCTGGGGCACGCTCTGGCCGATCACCTGCTGCGTGAGCACCGAAGTGGCGGCCTGGCTGATCGAGCACCCCTGCCCGTCATAGGAGACGTCGGTGACAGTCTCGCCGTCGCCGGACAGCGCGACGCGCAGGGTGATCTCGTCACCGCACGTCGGGTTGACGTGAAACACCTGGGCGCCGAACGGCTCTCGCAGCCCACGGTGCTGTGGATGCTTGTAGTGATCGAGGATCACGTCCTGATAGATCTGTTCCAGGCGCACGGTCAGTCTCTCCCGAAGAATTCGAGCGCACGTCGCACGCCGGCCACCAGTCGGTCCACCTCGTCGTCGGTGTTGTACACGGCGAACGACGCCCGCGCGGTGGCCGCTATGCCGAACCGGCGGTGCAGCGGCATCGCGCAGTGATGCCCCACCCGCACGGCGACCCCGTCGTCGTCGAGCACCTGCCCCACGTCGTGGGCGTGCACGCCCTCGACGACGAAAGCCACCGGCGAGCCACGGTTCTCCATCGACGTCGGCCCGAGGATCCGCACGCCGTCGATGCCCGACAGTCCCTCGATGGCCGCGGCGACCAGCCGGCGTTCGTGGGCTTCGACCGCGTCCATGCCGATCGCCGACAGGTAGCGGGCCGCCGCGCCGAGACCGACCACCTGCGACGTCATCGGGGTGCCCGCCTCGAAGCGCTGCGGCGCCGGCGCGTAGGTGGAGTGCTCCATTGTCACGTTCTCGATCATCGACCCGCCGGTGAGGAACGGCGGCATCTCCGCCAGCACCTCCCCTCGGGCGTACAACGCGCCGATCCCGTTGGGCCCCAGCATCTTGTGCCCGGAGAAGGCGGCGAAGTCGACGCACAGCGAGCCCAGGTCGACCGGCTGGTGCGGCACCGACTGGCAGGCGTCGAGCACGGTCAGCGCGCCCACCGACCGGGCCCGGGCGACCAGTTCGGCCACCGGGGCCACCGCACCGGTGACGTTGGAATGATGGCTGAACGCCACCACTTTCACGCGGTCGTCCAGCCGCAGGGAGTCCAGGTCGATACGCCCGTCGTCCGTGACGCCGTACCAGCGCAAGGTGGCGCCGGAGCGGCGGGCGAGTTCCTGCCAGGGCACCAGGTTGGCGTGGTGCTCGAGCTCGGTCACGACGATGACGTCGCCCTCGCCGACCGAGCGGTCGAACCGGTTGTCGCCCAGCACATAGGACGCCAGGTTGAGGGCCTCGGTGGCGTTGCGGGTGAACACCAACTCGTCGGCGCCCGCGCCCACGAATGCCGCGACGTCCGCGCGGCCCTGCTCGTAGGCGTCGGTGGCCTCCTCCATGAGCTGGTGCGCACCGCGGTGGACCGCGCCGTTGGAGTTGATCAGGAAGTCGCGTTCGGCGTCGAGGACCTGCAACGGGCGCTGTGAGGTGGCGCCGGAATCCAGATAGGCCAACTGGTTCCCACCGCGCATGACGCGCTTCAAGATCGGGAAGTCAGCGCGGATCGCGTCGACGTCCAGCGGTGTCGCGGTCATGCTACGCCCCCGCGGCAGCGGCCTGCGTGAAGCGCTCGTAGCCGTTCTCCTCGAGTTCGTCGGCCAGTTCCGGCCCGCCGGATTCGACGATCCGGCCCCCGACGAACACGTGCACGAACTGCGGGCGGATGTAGCGCAGGATCCGCGTGTAGTGGGTGATCAGCAGGATGCCCCCGTGCTCGGCTTCCGCATAGCGGTTCACGCCCTCGCTGACCACACGCAGCGCGTCGACGTCCAGGCCGGAGTCCGTCTCGTCCAGGATGGCGATCTTCGGCTTGAGCAGTCCCAGCTGCAGGATCTCGTGGCGCTTCTTCTCTCCGCCCGAAAAGCCCTCGTTGACACTGCGTTCGGCAAAGGCCGCATCGATCTCGAGCTCGCCCATGGCGGCCTTGACCTCTTTGACCCAGTGCCGCAGTTTCGGCGGCTCGCCGCGGACGGCGGTGGCCGCGCTGCGCAGGAAGTTCGACATCGACACCCCGGGCACCTCGACCGGGTACTGCATGGCCAGGAACAGCCCGGCGCGGGCGCGCTCGTCGACGCTCATGCTCAGCACGTCCTGGCCGTCCAGCGTGATCGAGCCGGAGGTCACGTGGTACTTGGGGTGCCCGGCGATGGCATAGGACAACGTGGACTTCCCAGAACCGTTGGGGCCCATGACGGCGTGCGTCTCACCGGATCCGACGGTCAGGTTCACCCCGTTGAGGATGGGGATCTCGCGGGCGCCCTCGGCTGCGTTCGGGTCTTCGACACTGACGTGCAGGTCTTTGATTTCCAGGGTCGTCATCAGGCGGTTGCTTTCGATTCGGTGATGGCCAGTTCGTGTTCGATGGCCGCGGTCAGGCGTTCCCGGATCTCGGGCACCGCGATCTTGGAGATGATCTCGCCGAAGAAGCCGCGCACCACCAGCCGGCGGGCCTGCTCCTCGGGAATGCCGCGGGAACGCAGGTAGAACAGTTGCTCGTCGTCGAAACGGCCTGTGGCACTTGCGTGTCCGGCACCGACGATCTCGCCCGTCTCGATCTCGAGGTTGGGCACCGAGTCGGCGCGCGCACCGTCGGTGAGCACCAGGTTGCGGTTGACCTCGAAGGTCTCGGTGTCGGTGGCCTCGGCGCGGATCAGCACGTCGCCCACCCACACCGTGTGTGCGTCGGGCCGCTGTGAGTCCGGGTCTCCCTGCAGCGCGCCCTTGTACAGCACGTTGCTGCGGCAGTTGGGCTTGGCGTGGTCGACCAGGAGCCGCGACTCGAGGTGCTGACCGTCGTCGGCGAAGTACAGGCCCAGCAGTTCCGCGTCCCCGCCTGGCGCGGCGAAGCGCACATTGGCCGACAGGCGCACGACCTCCCCACCGAGGGTGACCGAGACGTGGCGAAGCACCGCGTCCTTGCCGAGCTTGGCGTGGTGCGCGCTCAGGTGCACCATGTCGTCGGCCCAGTCGGCGATCCACACGACGGTGAGCCGCGCGGCGTCCCCGACGACGAACTCGACGTTGTCCGCATAGGTCCCGCTGCCCCGGTGGTCGATCACAACGACCGCCTCGCCGAGCTCACCGACCCTGATCTGCAGGTGTCCGTAGGCGACCGCGCCCTCGCCCGGCCCGGTCACCGTGATGCCGACCGGCTCGGCGACCTGCACATCGCGCCCGACCGTCACCAGTGTCGCGGAGTTGAACGACGAAAAAGCTTGCGCGGCAACGCGGTCGGTGGGTACGCCGCCCTGGCCCAGGCGCTCGTCGCCGCGGCGTACGGTCTCGGTCTGCACCCCCGGCTGGTCGGCGACGCTGATCGGCGCCCTGCCCGTGCCGGGCGCCGAGCCGTCGTGCAGGCCCCGCAGCCGGCGCAGCGGGGTGAACCGCCAGATCTCGTCGCGGCCGCCGGGCACCTCGAAGGCGTCGACGTCGAAGGAGGCGAACAGCTCGCCCTTGTTGATCGCGGCAGGAGCCGTCATCCGACCGCGCCCTCCATCTGCAATTCGATCAGCCGGTTGAGCTCCAGGGCGTACTCCATGGGCAGCTCCTTGGCGATCGGCTCGACGAAGCCGCGCACCACCATGGCCATCGCCTCGTCTTCGGTCAGCCCGCGGCTCATCAGGTAGAACAGCTGGTTGTCGCTGACCTTCGACACGGTGGCCTCGTGGCCCATCGTCACGTCGTCCTCACGAATGTCGACGTAAGGGTAGGTGTCGCTGCGGCTGATCGTATCGACAAGCAACGCATCGCATTTCACGCTGGAGCGGGAGCCGTGCGCGCCCTTGTTCACCTGCACGAGGCCGCGGTAGGAGGTGCGGCCGCCGCCGCGGGCCACCGACTTGGACACGATGTTGCTCGACGTGTTGGGCGCCAGGTGCAGCATCTTGGCGCCCGCGTCCTGGTGCTGGCCCTCGCCGGCGAACGCGACGGACAACACCTCGCCCTTGGCGTGCTCACCGGTCATCCACACGGCCGGGTACTTCATGGTGACCTTGGAGCCGATGTTGCCGTCGACCCACTCCATGGTGGCGCCCGCTTCGGCGCGCGCCCGCTTGGTCACCAGGTTGTAGACGTTGTTCGACCAGTTCTGGATGGTCGTGTAACGGCAACGGCCACCGGGCTTCACGACGATCTCCACCACCGCCGAGTGCAGCGAATCCGACTTGTAGATCGGCGCGGTGCAGCCCTCGACGTAGTGGACGTAGGCGTTTTCGTCGACGATGATCAGCGTCCGCTCGAACTGGCCCATGTTCTCGGTGTTGATCCGGAAGTAGGCCTGCAGCGGGATGTCGACGTGCACGCCCGGCGGGACGTAGATGAACGATCCCCCACTCCAGACGGCGGAGTTCAGCGCCGAGAACTTGTTGTCGCCGGCCGGGATCACGGTGCCGAAGTACTGGCGGAAGATCTCCGGGTGCTCGCGCAGCGCCGTGTCGGTGTCCAGGAAGATGACGCCCTGGGCCTCGAGGTCTTCGCGGATCTGGTGGTAGACCACCTCCGACTCGTACTGGGCGGCGACACCGGAGACCAGGCGCTGCTTCTCGGCTTCCGGGATGCCCAGCTTGTCGTAGGTGTTGCGGATGTCCTCGGGCAGGTCATCCCACGTGGCGGCCTGCTTCTCCGTGGACCGGACGAAGTACTTGATGTTGTCGAAGTCGATGCCCTCGAGGTTGGAGCCCCAGTTCGGCATCGGCTTGCGCCCGAAGATGTGCAGCGCCTTGAGCCGGTGCTCCAGCATCCACTCCGGCTCGTTCTTCTTCGCCGAGATGTCACGGACCACCGCCTCGGACAGCCCGCGCTGTGCGCTGGCGCCCGCGACGTCGGAGTCCGACCAGCCGTAGCCGTACCGGCCCAGCGAGGCGATCGCCTGCTCCTGGCTCATCGGCGCCGCGGTGGGTTCCGGGGTGGTCTGTACGGCGGTCTTCTGGGCCTCCGGGGTGAGGGTCATCGAGACACTCCTTCGTCGCTCGTGGTGGTGCGGCGCGGGCTGGGCGCCGGGATCGATGTCTGTGTCAGGGGAACGTGCGTGGTGCAGGCGCAGTCGCCGTTGACGATGGTTGCCAGCCGCTGCACGTGGGTGCCGAGCACCTCGGACATGGCCTGCTGCTCGGCGTCGCAGAGCTCCGGGAACTCCTGCGCGACATGCGAAACCGGGCAGTGATGCTGACAGATCTGCACGCCGTGAATGGGTCCGCCGACCCGCGTGGTGGTGGCCACGTAGCCGGCCCGGGTCAGCGCGTCGGCGACCCTGCCCGCCGCGGCCTCGACGGCGGCGTCCGCCGCGCTGTCGGCGCCCTCGACGCCCGCCAGAATGGAGTCGATCCGCCGGCGGGCGAACGTCTGGACCGCCTGCTCGCCGCCGATCTCGCGCAGTTGCCGCATGGCCGCCGACGCGAGGTCGTCATAGGCGTGCTCGAGCTTGGCCCGACCGGCCGCGGTGAGCCGGTACCGCTTGGCGGGCCGCCCGCGTCCGACCTGCTGCCAGGCCGCAGGGGCCGTGGCCTCGGCGTCGCCGGCGTCGATCAGCGCGTCGAGGTGGCGGCGCACGCCGGCCGCCGCCAGACCCAGCCGGTCGCCGATCTCACCCGCGGTGATCGATCCCGACTCGACCAGCAGCCGCACGATCGCGCGGCGCGTCTGCCTGTCCGGCGCGGAGACCGCAACGGAGGCAGCAGCCGAAGCGGAGGCCGCGGGGATTTTCACAACACCAGTGTGACGCAATTGCGGGAATCGGTCCAGCGAGGGTGCCCTCCGCGGGAGTTGCGCTGCTCACACCGCGACCGCGGCGCCCCGTTACGCTGCTCTGATGGCAGCCCGCCACCACACCCTGAGCTCGTCGATCGCCAGCCTGCACGGCGACGAGCAGCCCGTGGGCACGCCGCTGAATCCCACCGACCTCACCGCCCTGCAGCGCACTCGCCTGTTCGGCGCCACCGGCACCATCCTGATGGCGATCGGCGCCCTGGGCGCCGGGGCCAGACCCGTCGTGCAGGACCCGACGTTCGGGGTGCGGCTGCTCAACCTGCCGTCGCGGATCCAGACGGTGTCGTTGACGATGACGTCCACCGGCGCGGTGATGATGGCGCTGGCCTGGCTGATGCTGGGCCGGTTCGCGCTGGGCAACCGCCGGATGTCGCGCGGCGAGCTGGACCGCACCCTGTTCCTGTGGATGCTGCCGCTGCTGCCCGCCCCGCCGATGTACAGCAAGGACGTGTACTCCTACCTGGCCCAGAGCCAGATCTCCCTGGAAGGGCTGGACCCGTACCGGGTGGGCCCGGCGTCGGGCCTGGGCCTGGGCCACATCTTCACGCTGTCGGTCCCCACCATCTGGCGCGACACCCCGGCCCCCTACGGCCCGCTGTTTCTGTGGATCGGCCGCGGCATCTCGGCGCTCACCGGCGAGAACATCGTCGCCGCCGTGCTCTGCCACCGGCTGGTGGAGCTGGTCGGGGTGGCGCTGATCGTGTGGGCGACGCCACGGCTGGCCCGGCGCTGCGGGGTGGCCGAGGTCAGCGCGCTGTGGCTGGGCGCGGCCAACCCGCTGCTGATCATGCACCTGGTCGCCGGTGTCCACAACGAGGCGCTGATGCTCGGGCTGATGCTGACGGGGGCCGAGTTCGCGCTGCGCGGCATCGGCGCGCCACGGCTCATGCCGGCCTCCTGGCGGCCCGGGCCCGACTGGGAGCCGCTGGGCATGCTGCTGGCCGGCTCGATCCTGATCACGCTGTCGTCGCAGGTGAAGCTCCCGTCGCTGCTGGCGCTGGGGTTCGTCACGATGGCGCTGGCCCACCGCTGCGGGGGCAACTTGCGGGCGCTGGTGCTGGCCGGCGGCGGCATGGCCGGGCTGTCGCTGGCGGTGATGGCGTTCGTCGGCTGGGCCAGCGGCCTCGGCTTCGGCTGGATCTACACCCTGGGCACCGCCAACGTGGTGCGCAGCTGGATGTCGCCGCCGACGTTGCTGGCGCTGGGCACCGGGCAGGTGGGCATCCTGCTCGGCCTGGGCGATCACACCACCGCGGTGCTGGCGCTGACCCGTTTCATCGGCGTCCTGATCATCACCGTGATGGTGAGCTGGCTGCTGCTGGCCGTCTTCCGCGGCCGGCTGCACCCGATCGGCGGCCTGGGCGTGGCGCTGGGCATCTGCGTGCTGCTGTTCCCCGTCGTGCAGCCCTGGTACCTGCTGTGGGCGATCATCCCGCTGGCCGCCTGGGCGACCCGCACCGGCTTCCGGGAGGCGGTGATCGTCATCACCCTCGTCGTCGGCATCTTCGGCCCCACGGCCAACGGTGACCGCTTCGCCCTCTTCCAGATCGTCGACGCGACCCTGGCCAGCGCCGTCGCCGTGCTGGTGCTGATCGCGCTGACCTACACGCGCCTGCCATGGCGGCGGCTGCCCGCCGAGAGCCGCGACCCGGACGGCAGTGGCGTCGCCGAACCAGGCTCCGCCGCCGCGGATCCCGAGACCCCGCAGCCGCCCGCGCAGCTTGACGCCTACGCTGATTCCACGTGAGCGCGGTCCCCGAGACACCCCAGACAGTGGTGCGCCTGCGCGGCGTCAGCAAGCGATACGGTTCCGGCCCGACCGCCGTCGAGGCCGTCGCGGACCTCGATCTGGACGTGCGCGCCGCCGAGGTGCTGGCGCTGCTGGGCCCCAACGGCGCCGGCAAGACGACGACGGTCGAGATGTGCGAGGGCTTCGCCCGCCCGGACGCCGGGACCGTCCAGGTCCTGGGGCTGGACCCGGTTGCCGACAACGCCCGCCTGCGGGCTCGCATCGGAGTGATGTTGCAGGGCGGGGGTGGGTACCCCGCGGCGCGCGCCGGCGAGATGCTGCGCCTGGTGGCCGCCTACGCCGCAGACCCACTGGACCCCGCGTGGCTGCTGGACACCCTGGGCCTGACCGACGCCGCCCGCACCACCTACCGGCGGCTCTCCGGCGGCCAGCAGCAGCGCCTCGCGCTGGCGTGTGCGCTGGTCGGCCGCCCCGAACTGGTCTTCCTCGACGAGCCCACCGCCGGCATGGACGCCCACGCCCGGCTGCTGGTGTGGGACCTGATCAACGCGCTGCGACGCGACGGTGTGACCGTGGTGCTGACGACCCACCAGCTCAACGAGGCCGAGGAGCTCGCCGACCGGATCGTCATCATCGACCACGGGCGCACGGTCGCCCAGGGCACACCGGCCGAACTCATGCGCACCGGCGCCAAGGACCAGCTGCGGTTCAGCGCGCCGCCGCGGCTCAACCTGTCGCTGCTGGCCTCCGCCCTGCCGGAGACCTACAAGGCCACCGAGGTGACGCCCGGCGAGTACCTGGTGGAGGGCCGGGTGGACCCGCAGGTGCTGGCCACCGTCACGGCGTGGTGCGCCCAGATCGACGTGCTGGCCACGGACATGCGGGTCGAGCAGCGCAGCCTCGAGGACGTGTTCCTCGACCTCACCGGCAGAAAGTTGCGGTCCTGATGTCAGAGATGACCGAAGCGAACGTCTTCCCGGCGGGCACCTTCACCCCGGACCCGCGCCCCAACGCGGTGCCCCGGATGCTCGCCGCGCAATTCGGCCTGGAGCTCAAGCTGCTGCTGCGCAACGGCGAACAGCTGCTGCTGACCATGTTCATCCCCATCACCCTGCTGGTCGGGCTCACGCTGTTGCCGCTCGGCTCGTTCGGCGGCAACCGCGCGGCCACGTTCGTCCCGGTCATCATGGCGCTGGCGGTGATCTCCACCGCGTTCACCGGGCAGGCCATCGCCGTCGCGTTCGACCGCCGCTACGGCGCGCTGAAACGGCTCGGCGCCACCCCGCTGCCCGTATGGGGCATCATCGCCGGCAAGTCACTCGCGGTGGTGACCGTGGTCTTCCTGCAGGCAATCATCCTGGGCGCCATCGGGTTTGCGCTCGGCTGGCGACCCGCCCCGGCGGCACTCGCGTTGGGTGCGGCCGTGATCGCCCTGGGCACCGCCGGTTTCGCCGCACTCGGCCTGTTGCTGGGCGGGACGCTGCGCGCCGAGATCGTGCTGGCGCTGGCCAACTTGATGTGGTTCGTCTTCGCCGGGTTCGGCGCGCTGACGCTGGACACCGAGATGATCCCGCCGGCGGTCAGGTGGGCCGCCCGGCTCACCCCGTCGGGGGCGCTCACCGAGGCACTCTCGCGGGCCATGGCGCTGTCGGTGGACTGGTTCGGCGTCGTCGTCCTGGCGGCCTGGGGCGCGGTGGCGGCGCTGGCCGCGCTGCGCTGGTTCCGCTTCACCTGAGTCCGGCGTCCCGTCACACCCGTACTACAGGCCGTAGTTTTGGGTGGCTTACGATCGGGCGGTGCTGATGCGGTTGGTCGACCTGCTGCCCAACCCCAGCCTGCGCGTCCAGCGGATGATCGCCGCGCTCGTCATCGTCTCGCAGGGCGGCATCGCCGTGACCGGCGCGATCGTCCGCGTCACCGCGTCGGGCCTGGGCTGCCCCACCTGGCCGCAGTGCTTCCCCGGCAGCTTCACCCCCGTCGCCCATGCCGAGGTGCCGCGGGTGCACCAGGCCGTCGAGTTCGGCAACCGGATGATCACCTTCGCGGTGGTCATCACGGCGGTGCTGGCGGTGCTGGCGGTGACGCGGGCGCGGCGCCGCCGCGAGGTCCTGGTGTACGCGTGGCTGATGCCGGTGTCGACGGTGGTGCAGGCGGTCATCGGCGGCGTCACCGTGCGCACCGGGCTGCTGTGGTGGACCGTGGCCATCCACCTCCTCACGTCGATGACGATGGTGTGGCTGTCGGTGCTGCTGTACGTCAAGGTCGGCGAGCCCGACGGCGGCGGGGCCGCGGTGGTGCACCGGCGGGTGGCCCGGCCACTGCGGGCGCTGACCGCGCTGGCCGGGGTGAACCTGGCCGTGGTGCTGGTGACCGGCACGCTGGTGACCGCGGCCGGCCCGCACGCGGGTGACCGCAGCCCGACCCGGACCGTGCCGCGCCTCAAGGTGCAGGTGGCCACGCTGGTACACATGCATTCGTCGTTGCTGGTGTCCTACCTGGCGCTGCTGGTCGGGCTCGGCTTCGGGCTGCTGGCCGTGCGCGCCTCCCGGGATGTGCTGCTGCGGCTCGGTGTGCTGCTGGCGCTGGTGTGCGCGCAGGCCGCCGTGGGGACCGCGCAGTACTTCACCGGGGTGCCGCCCACCCTGGTCGCGATCCACGTCGCGGGCGCCGCGGCGTGCACGGCGGCGACCGCGGCGCTGTGGGCCTCAATGCGAGAGCGGTCCGAGCCCCAGCCGCTCGCAGGCTGATTCCACTGCGAGCGCGAAGCGGCGCTCGGCTTGTTCGCGGTCCCCGGAGCCCAGGCACCGCCACCCCAGCGACGGCCCGACCAGGTCGAGCGCGACCAGCCGGGTGCCGACCACGTCGACGCGCGCGTAGAGCAGCTCACCGGCGGCGACCCCGGCGCGTTCGGCGGCCGAAGCCAGCGCGGCGTGACCCGCCTCCCACACCTCGAACTCCGGCTCGATCGGCCCCGCGCCGGCGAACGCGTGCGACTGCCGCCCGGCGAGGAAGATCAGCGCCGCATCCGCCGGCACCCCGCGCAGGACGGACACCCCCGCGGCCTCGAGCTCGTCCAGGTGGCGCTCGCCGAGGTTCCAGGCGACGGCCGCGGGCGGGTTGAGCAGGTGGCGCACGCGTCTCGTCCAGGCCAGCAATTCGGCGCGGCGGTCGGCGTAGCCGCGGATGCGCTGCAGGATCACCAGGTCGGCGCTCACGGTGACGGGGTCGTCCCACGAGCATCGGCGCGCGTGCAGGCCGCGCCGGCGCAGCGCGGCGACCAGCCCGTCGCCGTCACCGTCACCCGCCAGCAGGATGCGCGGATGGAAGACGTCCGGGCGGGCCAGCTTCATGCCCGGGCATGATAGCCACATGCACGCAATCGAAGTCAGCCAAACCGGCGGCCCCGAGGTGCTGAGCTACGTCGAAGCGCCGCAACCCCGGCCCGCGGCCGGCGAGGTACTCATCGAGGCCGAGGCCATCGGCGTCAACTACATCGACACCTACTTCCGTTCCGGGCAGTACCCGCGGCAGTTGCCGTTCATCATCGGCTCGGAGACCTGCGGCACCGTGGCCGACATCGGCGAGGGGGTCGACGGATTTCGCGTCGGCGATCGCGTGGTGACCGCCGCGGCATCCGGCGGCTACGCCGAATTCGCCACGGCGCCTGCGCATCTGACCGCGAAGGTGCCGGACGGCGTCGCGCCCGACGTCGCGGCTTCGGTGTTGTTGAAGGGACTGACGGCCCACTACCTGCTGACGTCCGTCTACGCGGTGCGGGAAGGCGACGCGGTGCTGGTGCACGCGGGAGCCGGCGGGGTCGGGCTCATCCTGACACAGTGGGCCCGCCTGCTGGGAGCGCGCGTCATCACGACGGTCTCCACGCCGGAGAAGGCGCAGCTGTCCCGGCGGGCCGGCGCCGACGAGGTGCTCTCCTACCCCGACGACCCGGCCGAGTTCGGCGCGACCATCCGCGGCCTGACCGGCGGCGACGGGGTGGCGGCGGTCTACGACGGCGTGGGCGCCACCACGTTCGACGCCAGCCTGTCCAGCCTCGCCGTGCGCGGGACGCTGGCGTTGTTCGGCGCCGCGAGCGGGCCCGTGCCGCCCGTCGACCCGCAGCGCCTCAACGCCGCCGGCTCGGTCTACCTGACCCGGCCATCGCTCGCCCACTTCATCCGCACCGGCCCCGAGTTCGCCTGGCGGGCAGGCGAACTGCTCGACGCGGTCTCGTCCGGGGCCATCACCGTCGAGGTCGGCGCGCGCTACCCGCTCGCCGACGCGGCCCGCGCGCACGAGGATCTGCAGGGCCGCAGGACGACCGGCTCGATCGTCTTGCTGCCCTGACGGTCAGAACAGGACAGGCAGCCCGATCGCCGAGTCGATTGCCAGCGCGCAGAAAACGACGGCCAGGTAGTTGTTCGACTGCAGGAACAACCGCAGCGGCTTGACCGGTTCGCCGGCGCGCACGCCGGAGTACAGCTGGTGGGCCATCGCGAGGAACCACACGCCCGCGAAAACCGCGACCGCGGCGTACAGCCAGCCGGCGGCGAGCGCCAGCGCCAGGGTCGCCAGCACCGTCAGCCAGGTGTAGATCAGGATCTGCTTGGTCACCTGTCGCTCGGTGGCGACGGCCGGCAGCATCGGAACGCCGGCCGCCTTGTAGTCGTCCTTGTACCGCATCGCCAGCGCCCACGTGTGCGGCGGCGTCCAGAAGAAGATGACCGCGAACATCACCAGTGCCGGCCAGCCGATGGTGCCGGTGACGGCCGACCACCCGATCATCACCGGCATGCAGCCCGCGGCGCCGCCCCACACGACGTTCTGCGACGTGCGGCGCTTGAGCAGCAGGGTGTAGACGAACACGTAGAACGCCACGGTGGCGAGCGCCAGCAGACCCGAGAGCAGGTTGGTCGTCCGCCACAGCCAGCAGAACGAGGCGACGGTGAGCGCGAGCCCGAACACCAGCGCGTTGCGCGTCGGGACGGCTTCGCGTGCCAGGGGCCTGCGCGCGGTCCGCTTCATCACCTTGTCGATGTCGGCGTCGGCCACACAGTTGAGCGCGTTGGCGCCGCCGGCCGCCAGGATCCCCCCGACCAACGTGTTGGCGATCAGCAGCGGGTTCACCGTCCCGCGGTGGGCCAGCAGCATCGCGGGGATCGCGGTGACGAGCAGCAGTTCGATGACCCGCGGCTTGGTCAGCGCCAGGTAAGCCAATGCCGTGCTCTGTACCCGTCCTCGTACTCGGCTCGGCGCGGCGTGCCCGCGAACGCTCACGCAATAACTCCTTGGGGTCGCAGCGGCGCGCAGTGTCTACTACGCACGATGGTAGACCGCTCACCGGCGGCGGTGAGCCCGCAGGGTCGGTTGGGACGATTTTTCCGGCATTGCGGGACCGATTGCAAAGCGCGGGTGGCCGGCGCGTTAATTTTCACATCGACCTGGGGTGGGTACCCGAAACCCTGCACTGCAAAGGCCGCCGTTCCCGCACTAGGGTGGGATTGATCAGCTCGATGACCCCGAGGACAGAGTCTGTGACGACACTTGAAGAGATCTCCACGCTGACCCGACCGCACCTTCCCGACGACTGGTCCGACATCGACTCGGCCGCCGTCGACACCGTAAGAGTCCTGGCGGCCGACGCGGTGCAAAAAGTCGGCAACGGGCACCCCGGGACGGCGATGAGCCTGGCTCCGCTGGCCTACACCCTCTTTCAGCGCACCATGCGGCACGACCCCAGCGACACCCACTGGCTGGGGCGCGACCGCTTCATCCTGTCGTGCGGGCACAGCAGCCTGACGCTCTACATCCAGCTCTACCTGGGCGGGTTCGGCCTGGAGCTGTCCGACATCGAGTCGTTGCGCACCTGGGGCTCGAAGACGCCGGGGCACCCGGAGTTCAGGCACACCCTGGGCGTCGAGATCACCACCGGTCCGCTCGGCCAGGGCCTGGCCTCGGCGGTGGGCATGGCGATGGCATCGCGCTACGAGCGCGGCCTGTTCGACCCCGATGCCGCCGCGGGCACCAGCCCCTTCGACCACTTCATCTTCTCGATCGCCTCCGACGGCGACATCGAGGAGGGCGTCACCTCGGAGGCGTCGTCGCTGGCCGCCGTCCAGCAGCTGGGCAACCTCATCGTCTTCTACGACCGCAACCAGATCTCGATCGAGGACGACACCAACATCGCGCTGTGCGAGGACACCGCCGCCCGCTACGAGGCCTACGGCTGGCACGTGCAGCGGGTCGAGGGCGGCGAGAACGTCGTCGGCATCGAGGAGGCCATCGCCAACGCCAAGGCGGTGACCGACCGGCCGTCGTTCATCGAATTGCGAACCATCATCGGCTATCCCGCGCCCAAGCTGATGAACACCGGCAAGGCGCACGGTGCCGCGCTGGGCGACGAGGAGGTGGCCGCCGTCAAGAAGATCCTCGGCTTCGACCCCGACAAGACGTTCGAGGTGCGCGACGACGTGATCGCCCACACCCGCAAGCTGGTGGACCGGGGCAGGGAAGCGCACGAGAAGTGGCAGGCGGACTTCGACGCGTGGGCCCAGCGCGAACCCGACCGCAAGGCGCTGCTGGACCGGCTGACCGCCGAGAAGCTGCCCGAGGGGTGGGACGCCGACATCCCCACGTGGAAACCGGGCGACAAGGCCCTGGCCACCCGTGCCGCGTCCGGCAAGGTGCTGTCGGCGGTGGGCCCCAGACTGCCCGAGCTGTGGGGCGGTTCGGCCGACCTGGCGGGCAGTAACAACACCACGATGGACGGCGTCAAGTCCTTTGGGCCGCCCTCGATTTCGACGAAGGACTACAGCGCGGACTGGTACGGACGCACGCTGCACTTCGGCATCCGCGAGCACGCGATGGGCGCCATCCTGTCCGGCATCGTGCTGCACGGCCCGACCCGCGCCTACGGGGGCACGTTCCTGCAGTTCTCCGACTACATGCGCCCGGCGGTGCGGCTGGCCGCGCTGATGGACATCGACACCATCTACGTGTGGACCCACGACTCGATCGGGCTCGGCGAGGACGGTCCGACCCACCAGCCGATCGAGCACCTCGCGGCGCTGCGCGCGATTCCCCAGCTGTCGGTGGTCCGCCCGGCGGACGCGAACGAGACGGCCTACGCCTGGCGCACCGTCCTGGCCCGCGGCAACGGCAGCGGTCCCGTCGGGCTGATCCTGACGCGCCAGGGCGTGCCGATTCTGGAGGGCACCAGCGCCGAGGGCGTCGCCCGGGGCGGCTACGTCCTGGGCTCCGGCGCCGAGGAGGAGGGCGCCGAACCCGACGTCGTCCTGATCGGCACGGGCTCCGAGGTCCAGCTGGCCGTCGAGGCACAGAAGATGTTGGCGGAGAAGGACATTGTCGCGCGCGTGGTCTCCATGCCGTGCGTGGAATGGTTCGAGTCCCAGCCCGAGGAGTACCGGGACAGTGTGCTGCCCCCGTCGGTGTCGGCCCGGGTGGCCGTCGAGGCGGGTATCGCGCAGCCCTGGCACAAGCTGGTCGGCGACACCGGCAGGATCGTCTCGATCGAGCACTACGGCGAGTCCGCCGACTACAAGACTTTGTTCCGTGAGTTCGGCTTCACCGCTGAGGCCGTCGCTGCCGCCGCGGAGCAGGTAGTGGATAACTGAGAAAGGTGTGGTTCACATGACCAGTCAGAACCCTAACCTCGCGGCGTTGAGCGCAGCGGGCGTGTCCGTTTGGCTGGACGACCTGTCGCGGGAGCGGCTGAAGTCGGGCAACCTCAAAAAGCTTATCGACACCCGCTGCGTCGTCGGTGTCACCACCAACCCGTCGATCTTCCAGAAGGCGCTCGCCGAAGGCGACGCCTACGAAGAACAGCTGTCCGAGTTGGCCGAGCGCGGCGCCGATGTCGAGGCGACCATCCGGACCGTGACCACCGACGACGTGCGCGACGCCTGCGATGTGCTGGCCCGCGAGTGGGAGGCCTCCGACGGGGTCGACGGCCGAGTGTCCATCGAGGTCGACCCGCGGCTGGCCGCCGAGACCGACAAGACCATCGCGCAGGCCGTGGAGCTGTGGAAGATCGTCGATCGGCCAAACCTGTTCATCAAGATCCCCGCGACCAAGGCCGGCATCCCTGCCATCACTTCCGTTCTGGCGGAAGGGATTTCGGTCAACGTCACGCTGATCTTCTCGGTGGAACGGCACCGTGAGGTGATGGACGCGTACCTCGCCGGCCTGGAGAAGGCTCGCGAGGGCGGACACGACCTGTCCAAGATCCATTCCGTCGCTTCGTTCTTCGTCTCCCGAGTGGACACCGAGGTGGACAAGCGGCTGGAGAAGATCGGCACCGAGGAGGCGCTCGCGCTGCGCGGCCAGGCCGCCGTGGCCAACGCCCGGCTGGCGTACGCGGCATACCAGGAGGTATTCGAGGGCGGTGAGCGCTTCGCGTCGCTCAAGGCCGACGGGGCCCGGGTGCAGCGGCCGTTGTGGGCCTCGACCGGTGTCAAGAATCCCGACTACTCCGACACGCTCTACGTCACCGAGCTCGTCGCGCCGAACACGGTGAACACGATGCCGGAGAAGACCATCGAGGCCGTCGCCGATCACGGCGAGATCAAGGGCGACACGGTCACCGGCACGGCGGCGGCCGCCCAGGAGGTCTTCGACAAGCTGTCGGCCCTCGGGATCGACCTGTCCGACGTGTTCGTGGTGCTGGAGAACGAGGGTGTGGACAAGTTCGTGGAGTCCTGGACCGAGCTGCTTCAGGAGACACAGAAGCAGCTGGATTCCGCCTCGAAATGAGTCCGGCTAAGTCTGCGGACCTATGGCGAAACCCTCTGCGCGACAAGCGGGATAAGCGGCTGCCGAGGATCGCCGGCCCGTGCGGCATGGTGATCTTCGGCGTCACCGGCGACCTGGCCCGCAAGAAGGTGATGCCCGCCATCTACGACCTGGCCAACCGGGGCCTGCTGCCGCCCAGTTTCTCGCTGGTGGGTTTCGCCCGCCGCAACTGGGACACCGAAGACTTCAGCAAGGTCGTCTATCAGGCCGTCAAGGACCACTGCCGCACGCCGTTCCGCGAGGAGAACTGGGAGCGGCTGGCTGAGGGATTCCGGTTCGTGCCGGGCGCTTTCGACGAGCAGGACGCCTTCGGCCGGCTCGCGGAGACCCTGGAGAAGCTGGACGCGGAGCGCGGCACGGGCGGCAATCACGCCTTCTACCTCGCTATCCCGCCCAAGTCCTTCCCGGTGGTGTGCGAGAAGCTGCACAACTCCGGGCTGGCCCGCCCCCGCGGCGACAGCTGGAGCCGGGTGGTCATCGAGAAGCCGTTCGGCCACGACCTGGAAAGTGCCCAGGCGCTGAACAAGTCGGTGAACGCCGTCTTCCCGGAGGAGTCGGTCTTTCGGATCGACCACTACCTGGGCAAGGAGACGGTGCGCAACATCCTGGCGCTGCGATTCGCCAATCAGCTGTTCGACCCGGTGTGGAACTCGCACTACGTCGACCATGTCCAGATCACCATGGCCGAAGACATCGGGCTGGGCGGCCGGGCCGGCTACTACGACGGCATCGGCGCCGCCCGTGACGTCATCCAGAACCACCTGATGCAGCTGCTGGCGCTGACCGCGATGGAAGAGCCGGTCAGCTTCAGTCCCCGTGCGCTGCAGGCCGAGAAGATCAAGGTGCTCTCGTCGACACAGCTGGCGGAGCGGCTGAGCGAGACCACCAGCCGCGGCCAGTACACGGGCGGCTGGCAGGGCGGCGAGAAGGTCGTCGGCCTGCTCGACGAGGAGGGCTTCGCCAAGGACTCCACCACCGAGACGTTCGCCGCGATCACCCTCGAGGTCGACACCCGCCGCTGGGCCGGGGTGCCGTTCTACCTGCGGACCGGAAAACGCTTGGGACGCAGGGTGACCGAGATCGCGCTGGTGTTCAAACGCGCACCGCATCTGCCGTTCGACGCGACGATGACCGATGAACTGGGGGCAAACGCCATGGTCATCCGGGTGCAGCCCGACGAAGGGGTGACACTGCGGTTCGGCTCGAAAGTGCCGGGCACCGCGATGGAGGTCCGTGACGTCAACATGGACTTCTCCTACGGCTCGGCGTTCGCCGAGGAGTCGCCGGAGGCCTACGAACAACTGATCCTCGACGTGCTGCTGGGCGAGCCCTCGCTGTTCCCCGTCAACGAGGAAGTCGAATTGGCGTGGCAGATCTTGGATCCCGTTCTCGACAACTGGGCCGCGGGCGGCAAGCCCGAACCGTACGAAGCCGGCACCTGGGGCCCGGAGTCGGCGTTCGAGATGCTGCGCCGCACGGGCCGGGAATGGCGGCGGCCCTGAGATGATCATCGACATGCCGGACACGACGACCACCGCGGTCAACAAGAAGCTCGACGAGCTGCGGGAGAAGATCGGCGCCGTGACCATGGGTCGGGTCCTGACGCTGATCATCGCGCCGGACAGCGAGGACATCCTCGAGGAGTCGCTCAAGGCGGCCAACGACGCCAGCCACGAGCATCCCAGCCGGATCATCGTCACGATGCGGGGCAATCCCTACGCCGACGAGCCGCGGCTGGACGCGCAGCTGCGCGCGGGCGGCGACACCGGCGCCAGCGAGGTGGTGATCCTGAAACTGTCCGGGCCGCTGGCCGGCCACGCCGCCAGCGTGGTCACCCCCTTCCTGCTCCCGGACATCCCGGTGGTGGCCTGGTGGCCCGACATCGCGCCCGCGGTGCCGGCCCAGGATCCGTTGGGCAAGCTGGCGATCCGGCGGATCACCGATGCGACCAACGGGATCGACCCGCAGGCGGCGATCAAGGGCAGGTTGCCCGGGTACACCGCGGGCGACACGGACCTGGCGTGGGCGCGCATCACCTACTGGCGGGCGCTGCTCACCTCGGCGGTCGACCTGACACCCCACGAACCGATCGAGTCGGCACTGGTATCCGGTCTGGCGACCGAACCCGCGCTCGACGTCCTCGCGGGGTGGCTGGCCAGCCGGATCGACGGCCCGGTTCGCCGGGCGGTCGGCGAACTCAAGGTCGAGCTGGCGCGCGGCAGCGAGACCATTGTCCTGAGCCGCCCGCAGGACGGCAGGACGGCAACATTGAGTCGCACGGCCCGGCCGGATGCCCTGCTTCCGTTGGCGCGCAGGGAAACCGGCGAATGCCTGGCCGAGGACCTGCGTAGGCTGGACCCCGACGAGATCTATCAGACCGCGCTCGAAGGCATCGAGAAAGTGCAGTACGTGTGAGCACCGTCGTTGAAATCTTCCCCGAGAGCCAGACGCTGGTCGCCGCCGCGGCCAAGCGGCTGGCCGACAGTATCCAGACTGCCGTGGCGGCGCGGGACCGGGCGCTGATCGTGCTGACCGGCGGCGGCAACGGCATCGGGTTGCTGAAGTCGCTCCGCGCCCAGCCGATCGACTGGTCGAAAGTGCACCTTTTCTGGGGCGACGAACGCTACGTGCCCGAGGACGACGACGAACGCAACGAGAAGCAGGCCCGGGCGGCGCTGCTCGACCACATCGATATTCCGTCGAGCCACGTGCACGCGATGCCGGCCAGCGACGGAGAGTTCGGCACCGACCTCGCGGCCGCGGCCTTGTCCTACGAACAACTGCTGGCGGCCAACGCCGAGCCGGGCCAGGCCGTGCCGAATTTCGACGTCCACCTGCTCGGCATGGGACCCGAGGGACACATCAACTCGCTGTTCCCGGACACGCCGGCGGTGCTCGAGACCGCACGCATGGTGGTTCCCGTCGAGGACTGCCCGAAGCCGCCGCCGCGGCGAATCACGTTGACGCTGCCCGCCGTCCAGCGTTCCCGGGAGGTCTGGCTATTGGTCTCCGGGGCCGGCAAGGCCGACGCGGTGGCCGCCGCCTTCGCTGGCGCGCCGCCCGTCTCGGTGCCCGCCGCCGGGGCCGTCGGCCTCGAGACCACGCTGTGGCTGCTCGACGAGGAGGCGGCGGGCAAGCTGCCGTCGCGCGCCGGGGATTAGGCACGCATGGCCGACAAAACCGTACGCGGCGGGCACGAGCGCAGCCGGATCAGGACCCTGACCCAGGCGGCGCTGAACGCCGACAAGACGGTGGAGCAGGTCGAAGACGTTCTCGACGGCCTCAGCAGGACGATGACCGAGCTGAACCTCTCGTTGTCGAACCTGAACGCCACGGTCGAGCGCATGGAGGGCGGCCTCGATCATCTGGACGGCACCCTGTCCAGCCTGGACGACCTGGCCAAGCGGCTGCTGGTGCTGGTCGCACCGGTCGAGGCCGTCGTCTCGCGCATCGAGGACATGGTGAAGGCGAGCGAATCCATGATGTCCCCGCTGGCGGCCACCGAGCATGCCGTGCGCGGCGTCTTCGACCGGCTGCGCAACCGCGCGGCTCACTGACGCCGGGCCCCGCCTACATCTTGGTGGACCGGGCCATCACGAAGCTGTACAGCCCGTAGGTGATGAGGCCCGCGCCGGCCGCGGTCAGCAGCGCCGCCCCGTAGTGTTGGGCTCCCAGAGTTTTCAGCGCCCCGTCAAGTCCGGTGGCCTTCCTCGGTTCTGAGCGACACGCGGCCAGGATCACCAGCGCGCCGGTGAGGACGATCACGGTGCCCTTGCCGATGTAGCCCGCCACGCCGAGCCGGCGCACCAGGGCACCGGACCTGCCCTCCAGGTCGTCGACGAAGGTGCGCCTCGCGCCCTTGTAGATGTGGTAACAGCCGACCGCGACGATGATCAGTCCGCCCGCGATCAGGGCGAGGGTGCCGCCGGTCGACTCCATGAGTCGCGCGCTGATGCTCGAATTCTGCTGGTCCGCGTTCCTTCCCGCGCCCCGGGCGAATCCGAACGCGGAGTAGGCGAACGCAAGGTAGACCGCCGCCAGGCCCAGGGCCTTCACCCGCAGGGACGCGTCCGACGACGAGCCGTCCGGCTTGCGGTCACACGACCGGCCGAGGGCCGATTCGACGAGCCGCCACAGGCCCATCGTCAGCAGCGCGGCCGTGGCGATCCAGAGCGCGAGCGGGCCGCCCGGCTTGGCCGCCAATGTCGCCAGGGCGCCGCTCTGGTCGGCGGTGCCATGCCCGCCGAACGCCAACCGGATGGCGAGGTAACCGACGATCAGATGCAGCAGCCCGTTGACGACGTAACCCGCGCGGGCAAGCCGTTCGAACACACCGTTCTGGGCCAGCTGCGCCGCGGTGGCCGGCGCCGCGTTGTCCGACATGGCCTACGAATGCCCCCGACTCACTTTTCCGTAACGTGTCGGCCCGTGACCTGCGTCGCCGGCGGGACGGGGCGCGGAGGGCTATCCGCTGTTGCGCAGGGCGCTCGACAGCCCGTTCATGGTCAGCAGGATGCCGCGCTGCACCAGTTCGTCGTCGTCGCCGGAGCGGTAGCGGCGCAGCAACTCGACCTGCAGGTGGTTGAGCGGCTCGAGGTACGGGAAGCGGTTGAACACCGACCGCGCCAGCGCGGGGTTGTCGGCGAGCAGGTCCTCGTGGCCGGTGATCAGCTTGTGCATGGCGATCGTCCGCTGGTGCTCGTCGGCGATCTTGTCGAACACCCGGTGGCGCAGGTCTTCGTCGGCCACCAGCTCGGCGTAGCGGGCCGCCAGCCCGAGGTCGCTCTTGGCCAGCACCTGCGCCATGTTCGACAGCGCGCCGCGGAAGAACGGCCAGCGCTCGTAGAGCTCGTGCAACGTCCGCACCCGCTCGTCCTCGCTCTCGGGGCCGGCCTTGATCCATTGCTCGAACGCCGTCCCGGTGCCGTACCAGCCCGGCAGCATCACCCGCGACTGGCTCCACGCCAGCACCCACGGGATGGCGCGCAGGTCGGCGATCGAGGAGGTGGGCTTGCGCGACGTCGGCCGGCTGCCGATGTTCAGCGACCCGATCTCGCTGACCGGCGTGGACGCCATGAAGTATTCGACGAAACCCGGTGTGTGGTGCACCAATTCGGCGTAGGCGCGCTGGGCGAGGGTCGCGATCTCGTCGAGCACCGCGTAGGCCGGCTCCGCGGCTTCGCCCAGGCCCTCGACGTCGAGCAGGGTGGACTCGAGCGTGGCGGCCAGCAGGCTCTCCAGGTTGCGCCGCGCCATCTGCGGCTCGGCGTACTTGGCCGCGATCACCTCGCCCTGCTCGGTGAGGCGCAGCGAGCCGCTCACCGCGCCCGGGGGTTGCGCCAGGATGGCCTGGTAGCTGGGCCCCCCGCCCCGGCCGACCGTGCCGCCGCGGCCGTGGAAGAGCCGCAACCGGATTCCGGTCTTGCGCGCCACCTCGACCAGGGCCAGCTCGGCGCGGTAGACCGCCCAGCTCGACGCGAGATATCCGCCGTCCTTGTTGGAGTCGGAGTAGCCCAGCATCACCTCCTGCCGGCCGCCCTGGGCGTCGACCACCGCGCGGTAGATGGGGAGTTCGAGCATCGCGTGCAGGATCGCCGCGCCGTTGTGCAGGTCGTCGATCGTCTCGAAGAGCGGCGAGATGGCGACCGGACAGTACGGTTCGGGTCCCGACGCGTCCAGCAGCCCGGCCTCCTTGAGCAGGATGCCGGCCTCCAGGACGTCGGACACCGAACGGCACATGGAAATCACGTAGGTGGGCACGGCTGCCGGACCGTAGAGTTGCACGGCGCGCGCGGCGGCCCCGACCACGCCCAGTTCGCCGCGGGCCAGGTCGGACAGTTGCGTGCGGTCACCGACCAGCGGCCGGCGGGTGCCCAGCTCGGCCGCGAGCAACCCCACCCGCTCGTCCTCGGGCAGCGAGCCGTAGTCGGGGTGCACGCCGGCCCACGCGAGCAGCTCGGCGACCACCTCCTCGTGCACGTCGGAGTTCTGGCGCATGTCCAGGCCGCTGAGGTGAAATCCGAAGACGCGCACGCCTTCTCGCAGGAGGGCGAGCCTGTCATCGGCCAGCAGGGCGCTGCCGTGGGTGCGCAGCGAGTGGTCGATGGTGTCGAGGTCGGCCTGCAACTCGGCCGGTGTGACGTATGGCGGCAGACCGAGGTCGAGTCGGTCCGGTGGTTGCTGATCCAGGATCTTGGCGGCGGTGGCGGTGAGCCGGCCGCGGACCACCCGGACGGCCCGGCGGTACGGTTCGTCTGCGCGGGCCTTCTCCTGGCACCCCTCGGACAACTCGGCCAGCGCGGGGCTGACCGCGACGAGGCGCGCCGACATCGACAGCTCCTGTTCCAGGGCGGTGAGTTCGGCCAGGTAATGCGCCAGCGCGGTGAAGGCCGCGCTACCGGTGGCCAGCCGCACCACGTCGCCCGTCACGTTCGGATTGCCGTCGCGGTCGCCGCCGATCCAGGAACCGGGTTGCAGGATGGGCCCTGCCAGCAGATCGGCGTCAGGCCAGCGGGCCCGCAACGCCTCTCGGACCTCCGCGTTCACCTGCGGGATCACCTTGAAGAACGCGGCGTCGTAATAGCGCAGCCCCACCTCGATCTCATCGGTGATCTGCAACCGGGACAGCCGGATGAGGGCGGTCTGCCACAGCGTGAGGACGTGGCGGCGCAGCTCGTGCTCGATGTTGCGGCCGTCGTCGGTCTCGGCGTGCCCCTCGGCGTGCAGCCGCATCAGCTGGGTGATCCGGTGCTGGGTGACGAAGACGGTGCGGCGGCGGGTCTCGGTGGGGTGGGCGGTGATCACCGGCGAGACCAGGGCGCCGCGCAGCGCGTCGGCGACGGTGGCCGAATCAAGCTCTGCCCGGTCGAGTTTGGCATACGTCGCGGCCAGGCTGCTGTCCTGCGGCGCATCGCCCGCGGCCACGTGGATGGCGCGCCGGCGCTCGCGGTGGATGTCCTCGGCCACGTTGGCCAGCAGCGCGAAGTGGCTGAACGCCCGGATGACCGGGATGGCCAGGCGGATGTCGATGCCGTAGAACATCCGGGCCAGCTCGGCGCGATCGATCTCGGAGCGACGGACCCGGAAGGACTCCACCCGCGCCCGCTCCACCAGGTCGAAGACCTCGTCGCCGTTCTGTTCGCGCACGGTGTCGCCCAGGATGGCGCCCAGCAGCCTGATGTCGGCCCGCATCGGCTCGGTCGCCTCGCGGCCGACGAGGGTCCGCTGGACGGCACCGATGGGCTCCAGAGCGGTGTCAGTGACCTCAACCATGCGTCCCAGTATCGTGGCGGATCGCCCGGTCCGCCCCTCGGGGAAAGCAGCGACGGGTCAGCGGTACTTGATCAGCAGGGCCATACCGACGATGCACACCAGCCAGATACCCGTGATGAACAGGGTCAACCGGTCCAGGTTCTTCTCGACCACCGTCGAACCGGAGAGGCTGGACTGCACGCCCCCGCCGAACAGCGTGGACAAGCCGCCACCCTTGGCGCGGTGCAGCAGCACCAGCAGGACCACCAGGATGCTGGTGACGACCAGCGTGATCTGCAGCGCCAATTGCATGACGCGCAGTTTACCCGGCGCGCGCCCGTGCCCTACGGAAGGGGCCCGCCGGCGGCGATCGCCGCCAGCGTCGCGAACTGCTCGCCGTCCAGCGACGCCCCGCCGACCAGGGCCCCGTCGATGTCGTCGCGGGCGACGATCTCGCCGATGTTCTTGGCGTTCACCGACCCGCCGTAGAGCACTCGCACGCCCTCGGCGACCTGCGCCGACGCCAGCGCGCCCAGCTCCTTGCGAACCGCGGCGCACACCTCCTGCGCGTCGGCGGCGCTGGCAACGCGCCCGGTGCCGATCGCCCAGACGGGCTCGTAGGCGACGACGACCCTGCCGATCTGCTCGGCGGACAGCCCCGCCAGCGACCCGCGCAGCTGCCGCTCGCAGTGGCCGACGTGCTCGCCCGCCTCACGGACGTCGAGGTGCTCGCCGATGCAGACGATCGGGGTCAGCTCGTGCCTGAGCGCGGCGGCGGCCTTCGCGGCCACCAACGCGTCGTCCTCGTGGTGGTAGGTGCGCCGCTCGGAGTGCCCGACGATGACGAACGTGCAGCCCAGCTTGGCCAGTAGCGGCCCGCTGATGTCGCCGGTATAGGCGCCGGAGTCGTACTGCGAGAGGTCCTGGGCCCCGTAGGTGAGCCGCAGCTTGTCGCCGTCGACCAGGGTCTGCACGCTGCGCAGGTCGGTGAACGGCGGCAGCACCGTGACGTCGACCCTGTCGTAGTACTTGTCCGGCAGGGCGAACGCGATCTTTTGCACCAGCGCGATCGCCTCGAAGTGGTTGAGGTTCATCTTCCAGTTGCCGGCGATCAACGGCTTGCGGCTCACGCGTCACCTCCCGGCTGCGGCCGGTTCAACACCTCGATACCCGGAAGTGTCTTGCCCTCAAGGTATTCCAGCGACGCGCCACCGCCGGTCGAGATGTGCGAAAAGTCACCCTCGGGGATGCCGAGGGCGCGCACCGCGGCCGCGGAGTCGCCGCCGCCGACCACGCTGAACGCGCCTTTGCCGGTCGCGGCGGCGATGGCGTCGGCGACGCCCTTGGTGCCCGCGGCGAACGACGCGAACTCGAAGACGCCCATGGGGCCGTTCCAGAAAATCGTCCTGGCGTTGGACAGCAACGCCGTGAACCGTTTGACCGAGCCCGGCCCGATATCCAGGCCGATCTTGTCATCGGGGATCGAGTCGGCCCCGACGGTCTGCGGCTGCGCGTCGGCGGCGAACTTGTCGGCGACGACGATGTCCATCGGCAACCGCAGCACGTCGACGTAGGTGTCCAGCAACCGCCGACAAGTTTGAACCATCTCCTCTTCCAGCAGCGACTTGCCCACTGAGAAACCCTGCGCGGCAAGGAAGGTGAAGCACATGCCGCCACCGATCACGATGCTGTCGGCCTTGGTCGCCAGCGACTCGATGACGCCCAGCTTGTCGGATACCTTTGACCCGCCGAGCACCACCGCGTAGGGGCGCCGGGTCGAGCTGGTCAGCTGCTCGAGCACCTCGATCTCGCCGGCCACCAGCGTGCCGGCGTAGTGTGGCAGCAGCGTCGCCACGTCGTACACCGACGCCTGCTTGCGGTGCACCACCCCGAAGCCGTCGGAGACGAAAGCCCCCGCCGGACTTACCAATTCAGCCATCTCGCGGGCCAGGGCCAAGCGCTCGGCGTCGTCCTTGCTGGTTTCGCGCGGGTCGAAGCGGACGTTCTCCAGCAGCAGGACGTCGCCGTCGGTGAGCCCCTCGGCGCGGGCCAGAGCGTCGGCGCCCACCACATCACCGGCCAGTTGCACGTGCCGGCCCAGCTGCTCGCCGAGCGCGGCCGCGACCGGAGCCAGCGACAACTTCGGGTCGGGCCCGTTCTTCGGGCGGCCCAGGTGCGCCGCGACCACCACCCTGGCGCCGGCGTCCAGCAGCGCTTTCAGTGTGGGGACCGACGCGGTGATCCGGCCGGGGTCGGTGATTACGCCGTCTTCGTCGAGCGGGACGTTCAGGTCGGAGCGAACCAACACGCTTCGACCGGAAACCCCTTGCTCAAGCAGGTCTTCGAGCGTTGGAACGGCCACGATTACAGCGACTTGCCGACCAGGCCGACCAGATCGACCAGGCGGTTGGAGTAGCCCCACTCGTTGTCGTACCACGACACGACCTTGGCCTGGTTGTCGATCACCTTGGTCAGGCCCGAGTCGAAGATCGAACTGTGCGGGTCGGTGACGATGTCGCTGGAGACGATCGGCGCGTCGTAGTACTTCAGGATGCCCTTGAGCTTGCCCTCGGCGGCGGCTTTGAACGCCGCGTTGATCTCCTCGGCGCCGGCGGGCTTCGACAGCTCGGCGGTCAGGTCGGTGACCGAGCCGGTGGGAATGGGGACCCGCAGGGCGTAGCCGTCGAGCTTGCCCTTCAGCTCCGGCATCACCAGCCCGATCGCCTTGGCCGCACCGGTGGACGTCGGGACGATGTTCAGCGCCGCGGCGCGGGCCCGGCGCAGGTCTTTGTGCGGGCCGTCCTGCAGGTTCTGGTCCTGGGTGTAGGCATGGACGGTGGTCATCAGGCCCTTGACGATGCCGAACTCGTCGTGCAGCACTTTGGCAAGCGGCGCAAGGCAGTTCGTGGTGCAGGAGGCGTTGGAGATGATGTTCTGGCTGCCGTCGTACTTGTCGTCGTTGACACCCAGGACGATGGTGATGTCGGGGTTGGTGGCGGGCGCCGAGATCAGCACCTTCTTGGCGCCTGCGTCCAGGTGGCCCTTCGCCTTGGCGGCGTCGGTGAACAGCCCGGTGGATTCCACGACGACGTCGACGCCCAGGTCGCCCCACGGCATCGCCGCCGGGCCTTCCCTGACCTCGAGTGCGGAGATCTTGCGGTTGCCGACGACTATCGTGTCCTCGCCGTCGAGGCTCACGTCGAAGGGCAAGCGGCCCAGGATCGAGTCGAACTTGAGCAGGTGCGCAAGCGTGTGGTTGTCGGTGATGTCGTTGACGGCAACCACCTCGATGTCGGCGCCGCCCTGCTCCTGTTGAGCCAATAAGGCACGGTAGAAGTTGCGCCCGATACGACCGAAGCCGTTTATACCTACCCGGACCGTCACTTGCCTCTCCCTGTCTTCCTGCTGTTGCGAGTCCGCTGATGTCGCGCTCGTGGTCAGCCTAGAACAGTGAGGTGCCGCAGCGTGCTGCCGGTGAGCGCGCATCGGGTTCGCCGTCGCCCGGGACCGGCGTACCCGTAGCGCCACCCGCCCCGAATGCCGCATTCCGCGGGCGCGAAATCAGCTCAATTTGAATTCAAAAGGCGCGGCCGTCAAAGTCCCGGAAAGAAAGCCCGTGGGAGGAATCCCGAATGAAATACCCGGCCGGTCCGCGGGCCGGCATGTAACGAGGCACGGACGGCCATTCCGGCCGGTGCCGGCCACCCCGGTTGGGGGTGTTGACCACCGCATCCACCGGGCGGCGCGAAATGGCCTCGCGGGGGCTTTTGGAATGCGGAAACGTCACCTTTTGGAAACGGTGCGGCGCGTTCGTTCCCCGTTGTGCACCCGATCCCGACAATTGACTCGGTCGTCCCAGCACGACCTGGGTACGGCAAGCGGCTGCACCGATTGACTGCGAAATGTCGAGCGTGAATATAAGGAGTTGACGTTGATGACGATCTTTGAACGGGTCAACATCAAGATATTTGCCAGCGCCGGGTTGTGCGGAGCCGCTATGGCGATGAGTCCGGACGCGGCCGCCGCCCCGTTCATGACGGGCGGGGCCTGCATCCACCAGCAGGCCGGCGACGCTATCGCGCCGGCGGCCGCTGGAGCGGACGCCGCGGGCGCACCGGTGGTAGTGGCCGGCGATGTGTGTACGACGAGTGCCCCCCTCACCGACATGTCCGGCGTCCCGCTGGCCGTGCCTGGGCCACTGGCCGCGCCGGTGCCGGCCGGAGCACCGCTGATCGCCCTCGGGCCACCGATTCCGGCCGGTGCCCCGATACCGGCCGGCGCTCCGCTGCCGGCGGTGCCGGTGGTGCCGGTGGGCGCTCCGCTGATCGCGCTGGCCGGGGCTCCGGTGGACGGGGTCATCGCCGCGCCGATCATCGACATGGCCAAGGACGTGCCGACCGGTCCGGCGCCCACCGGCGGGCCGGTGCCCGGTCAGCCGGTTCCGCCCGGCCCCGCGCACTGAGGCCGATCCCGTTCGAAGACGACGCGGACCCGCTGGGTTATCCCAGCGGGTCCGTTTCGGTTCGGGCCGGGGGTTCGGTCAGGAGAAATCAGCCAGTAAAGACTGGTAGGCGGCCGTGCGGCAGTGCCGTTCAGTGCCGTTCGATGGCGTTCAGTGCCGTTCGATGGCGTTCAGCGCCGTTCGATGGCGTTCAAGGCGGCACCACCCGCGTGTGAGCCGGGAGCTATTCCTGGACGATCACCGGGTCGCCCACGTGGACCGCGTTGTAATACCACTCCGCGTCCTGTGGGCTCAGGCTGATGCAGCCGTGGCTGACGTTCTCGAGCCCGAGGGAGTTGACCGCCCACGGCGCCGAGTGAACGAAGAGTCCGTGGTTGGTGATGCGGACGGCGTAATCGACCGGGAGCCGGTAGCCGTCGGGGTCGTCGACGGGGATGCCGACGCTGCTCGAATCCATGATCAGCGAGCGTTCCTTGGACAAGACGGTGTACGTGCCGACCGGCGTCGGGAACTCCGGCCTGCCCATCGAGGCCGGCAACACACCCTGTTCGCCGAAGTGTGGCCGGTGATGGGGGGTGGGCACCGGGGGCGTCGGTCCGGCCTCGACCCCGTCGATGCTGACGGTGAAGGTGTGATCCGAGATACTGGCCACGCCGACGACGGCGGGGCCCGTCTCGAACTCGGTGGCCACGCCGCCGACCGACAGCGCCATGGTGCTGTGTGCCGGCCAGAACCGGTCGGGCACCCACTGCACGACGTCGTTGTCGAGCCACTCGAATCTGCCGGTCATCGCGGGCGCCGATCTGACGTCGAGGGCACGCTCGGCCGCGTGCCGGTCGGCGATGGGAACCCGGAACCTCACCACGATCGGGTGCGCCACGCCCACCACCGCGCCCCGCGCCGGCAGCACCGACGCGATCGGGGGCCCGGATGGCCGGCTGGCCGCCGCCAGCCTGATATCGGCGGGCCCCGCTGCCACGCTCGCAGCGATCCCGACAACGGCGAGGACACACCGAAAAACCGCCCGCATGGCTCCAATTCCCTTTAACTGACAGAGTTGCAATAGTGATGTTAAGGCGGTGTGACCAGTGTAAACGTAAGGGCGCGTAAGCGATTCGATCAAGTATGGGTCACGTTTCGGCTACGGCCGGTTGCGCAGCCAGCGCAGCGCCGACTCGGCGGCGTGGTAGCCGCACAGGCCGTGGATGCCGGCCCCCGGCGGCGCGGACTGCGAGCACAGATACACCCCCGGCACGCCGGTCGCGTAGGGGTCGACGGCGATGCGCGGACGGAAAAGGACCTGCAGGCCGTCGTTGGCGCCGCCGATGATGTCGCCGCCGACGAAGTTGGGGTTGTAGGCCTCCAGCTCGGCGGTGCCCTTGCTGACGGTCGCGACGACGCGGTCGCGAAAACCCGGGGCGAACCGTTCGATCTGCTCGACGACGGCCGCGGTCGCGTCGCCGGTGTAGCCGAACGGCACGTGCGCGTATGCCCACACCGGGTTGATGCCGCCCGCCGACCGCGACGCGTCGGCCAGGTACTGCTGGCCGACGAGCACGAACGGCCGCCGCGCCATCTTCCCTTGCGCGCGTTGATGTTCCGTGTCGGCGATCTCGGCGAATGTTCCGCCGAGGTGGACGGTCCCCGCGCGTCCGCAGTAGGGGTTCGTCCACGGTATGTGGCCCTCGACGGCGAAGTCGACCTTGAACGCCGACGAGCCCTCGCGGTAGCGCCGATAAGACCGTGCGATGCGGCCGGGCATCACGTCGCCGTAGAGGCCGAGCACCCCGGCGGGGCTGAGGTCCAGCATGACCACGTCGGCGCCGCCGATCTGGGCGCGGTCGGTGACCCTCACCCCGGTGCTCACCGTGCCGCCGTGCTCGGCCAGCGCGGCGGCCAGCGCGCGAGTGATCGAGCCTGATCCGCCCCGGGCGACGGGCCAGCCGTAGCGATGCCCGCTGGCCAGGATCATCAGGCCCAGCGACGCGGTGAGCGGGCGGTCCAGCCGGGTGTAGACGTGGGCCGCCGCGCCGCCGAACAAGGCGCGCGCCTGCTCGGTGCGCAACCAGCGGGCCACCGCGGTGGCCGGCAGCAGCGCGCGCGGACCGAAGCCGGCCAGGCGAAGCGGGTGATGCGGGATGTTCAGTGCCGGGCGCAGCAAGTCCTGCGCCAGGGCGTCGAATCCCCTTGCCAGGTCGCCGATCATGAGCCGCCACCGGCGGGCGTCGGCACCCATCAGCTCCGTGGTTCGCTCGATCGACTGATACAGCACGCCGGCGGTGCCGTCGTCGAGCGGGTGGGCGCAGTCGATCTCCGGCCAGTCCCACTCGAGCCCGTGGCGCTGCAGGTCCAGCTCCCGCCAGAACGGCGAACCGACGCCCAGCGGGTGGAATGCCGAGCAGTGGTCGTGGATGACACCGGGCACGGTGAGCTCGCCCGAGCGCGCTCCCCCACCGACGGTCTCGCCGGCCTCCAGCACGTGCACGTCGACGCCGTTGCGGGCCAGCTGGATTCCCGCGGCCAGGCCGTTGGGCCCGGCACCGACCACCACCGCCTTAGGCACGGACGGTCACCGGGAAGTCGTCGCCCGGCTCGGGCCACGGTTGCCGGCTCAGCATGCTGTCCACCTCGACGTACCCCTCCTCGATCAGCCCGGTCTTCGCGTCGACGATGCGGTACTGCTGCCGTTGCGCCTGGATCGGCTGGCTCTCCAGGATGATCACCCGCACGTCGCCCTCGTCGAACCGGCAGCGCCGCTGCAGCGCGGCGAGCAACTGCTCGTTGTGCAGGTGACCCTCCCCGAAATTCCACCCGATCAGCGGCCCGGCGACGATCTCACCGTCGCGCAGGACGTAGCCGGCCTCGTCGGCGCCGACGGCACGCGCCACCAGACCGTTGAGCGCCCGTCCGTGAGTGTGCATGGACCGCCACGCCATCAACTTGTCGATCATGAGTTCGGCGGTGTCCGGATCATAAAGCCGGGCAAGTTGTTTGGGGACCAGCGCCGCGGCTTTGGTGACGTTTGCCTCGATCCGGTCCTCGACGCCCGCCCGCAGGCACCAGGTGCTGGTGGCCCAGTTTCCGGCGTAGTAGCGCATCGCCGGAAGAAACGAAACCTGCTCGGGGAACAGATTGCCCACGATCGGCACCACCGCCAGCGCGCCGACCAGGATGGCCAGCAGCAGCGGGGAGCTCAGCCCCGTGGCCCTGACGCCGGCGTAGTGCCCGAACAGGTAGAACAGCGAGAAGATGAAGAACACGTTCCACTCCAGCGGGACTCCCATCGGGATGGTGGACGTGATGTTGAGGTGGAACAGCACCATGAACGCGATGAGGAACCAGGCCCACCGGTGCCCGTCGGCGAACAGCACCAGGACCAGGGGCACCAGGAACTCGGCCGTGGTGCCGCCGACGTGCGCCATCATCGTGGGCACCCACGACGGGCGCAGGTCGTCGACGGGGTCGCGGTAGAGCCTGCGCTTGAACCAGTTGAAGGCGCGGGACCGCAACAGCGGGTTGTTGCTCATCATGACCGCCACCACGTAGGGGAAGTGGTGGTTGAGTTTGGACGTCGCCGCTCCCCACCACAGCGCCAGCATGATGATCTTGTACGCGGCGATCTGGTCGGTGAAGCCGAAGAAGAAGACCAGCAGGGTCAGTCCGTAGTGTTCACCCCGCGCGGCGAGGAACACCGTCTTGTCGCGCAGGCCCAGCAGCGCCAGCGCCACGATGGCCGGCACCACGACGGCGGGATCGATCAGGCCGACGTTGGCGGAGGGGACGCCGGCCGCGCTCACCGGCCCGCCCCGCCCGGGTGACAGCAGCGCCCATACGCCCGAGCCCAGCACGACCAGATACAGCGCCACGTCGACGACGGTGCGGCTGTCGCCGGCGGTGAAGGGGATCTTGCCCGGCCAGGGCGGCAGGCGAATCGTGTTGGGCCGCAACCAGTACAGGAAGCCGCCGAACGGCGGCCAGAACCGCGCGGTCAGCGGCCCCGATCCACAGCCCAGGCCCAGGATCTCGAAGAGCAGGGTGAAGACGACGACCTTCTGATAGACGATGGGCTGCGTCCACCAGTCCGCGATGCGCCAAAGACCGCCGAGGCCCGGCGTCAACGAGATCGTCGCGGCGGCGCCGGCGACGTACACCGCGATCTTGAACACGTAGAAGAGGTACACCGCGAAGGGAGTGCCGAAGCCGTTCTCCACCCAGTGGCGGGACATGATCTGGCGCCGGGCCGACCGCGGCAGCGTGCGCCAAATGCGGGGGTCGACGTCGGGAAGCTCCGGTGTCATGAACCCCATGGCGGCGAAATATGGTGCGATTCAGGCCGAATCGACGGCGACGGCTACCGGGCGGCGAACCGGTGCCGCGCGGCCAACGGGGGTTCGCCGACGTTTCGCCGCGGAAACCTCCGGCGCAGCTCGTCGATCATCTTGTCCAGGGTCCGCCGGTCTTGTTCTTCGGCGCGCGTCATGCGCCGGAAGTTGCAGGCGGCCTCGGTCTCTCCCTGGGCTTCCGACGCGGCGAGCGCCTTGCGGTACTCGTCGATGCGGTGGTCGATGAGCCGACGGCGCTGGGCGAGCAGATGCAGAAAGTAGTCGGCCTGTCGGCTGTCGGCCGACACGGGCGGTTCGGCCTCGCCGATGGCCGGGCCCGCGGCCAGTGCCCTGGAGTGCCGGCCGTCGCGGCGGCCGCTCGACCCGCGTGCCGCCACCGAGCGTCCTTGCCGCTCGTCAGGCACACCGGCGAACTCCATCTGGCCTCTTTCAGCTCGTCGGGCGTTTGGGCGTGCGTAACAATAACGCGCCGGATCGGCCAGCACCATATGGACGAAGAAGAAAGGAACAAACGCCGTGAGCTCCGGCCCGTGGCCGGTCGCTACCATCGAGGGACTCGACGCGGCCCACCAACGCCAAGCGGCCTCGCCGGAGCCACGAGGGAGGAACGTGACCGACAGCGACAGCGCGGACGGCGGGGACATCGGCAAGTTCGACCCCATCCTGACCCAGCGCCTGATGGGCGCGATGCGCCCGGTCCTGAAGACCTATTTTCGGTCGGAGGTCCACGGCCTGGAGTCCTTCCCAGCAGGCGGGGTCCTGGTGGTCGGCAACCACTCCGGTGGCATGTTCCCCATGGACGTGCCGATCTTCAGCGTCGACTTCTACGACAAGTTCGGCTACGACCGGCCGGTCTACACGCTGAGCCACGACATCCTGATGACCGGTCCCACCGCCTCGTTCTTCCAGCGCACCGGCTACATCCGCGCCAACCGCGAGAACGCGGCGAACGCGCTGCGGTCCGGCGGCGTCGTCATCGTCTTCCCCGGCGGCGACTACGACGCCTACCGGCCCACGCTGTCGGAGAACGTCATCGACTTCAACGGGCGCAAGGGCTACGTGAGGACCGCGATCGACGCCGGCGTGCCCATCGTGCCCGCGGTGTCCATCGGCGGGCAGCAGACGCAGCTCTACCTGACCCGGGGCACCTGGCTCGCTGAGCGGCTGGGGATCAAGCGCCTGCTGCGCAGCGCCATCCTGCCGCTGTCGTTCGGCTTCCCCTTCGGCTTGAGCGCCGTCATCCCGCCGAACGTGCCGCTGCCCACCAAGATCACCACGCAGGTGCTGGAGCCGATCGACATCTCGAGCTTCGGTGACGACCCGGACGTCGACGAGATCGACGAGCACGTGCGGTCGGTGATGCAGCAGGCGCTCAAGGATCTCGCCGCCAGGCGCCGATTCCCCATCGTGGGCTGAGCCGTGGCCTCTCGTGTCAACCAGATCGCCGGCCTCCTCGCCACCCTGACGCGCGCCGGGATGATCGCGCCGATGCGGCCCGACCGTTACCTGAAGATGGCCGCCGCCATGCGCCGCGAGGGCATGGGCATCACCGTGGGCTTCGCCGGCGCGGCGCAGCGCTGCCCGGACCGCCCCGCGCTGGTCGACGAGCTGGGCACGCTGACGTGGCGGCAGCTCGACGCGCGGATCAACGCGCTGGCCGCGGCGCTGCAGGCGCTACCCGGCGGCCAGCCGGCGGTGATCGGGATCATGTGCCGCAACCACCGCGGCTTCGTCGAGGCGCTCGTGGCCGCCAACCGGATCGGCTCCGACATTCTGCTGCTGAACACGTCGTTCGCCGGCCCGGCGATGGCCGACGTGGTCAACCGCGAGGGCGCCGACGCCGTGATCTACGACGAGGAGTTCACCGCGACGGTCGACCGCGCGCTGGCCGACAAACCCGGCGCCGTACGCATCGTGGCGTGGACGGAGGGCACTCATGAGCGGACGGTCGAGAAACTGATCGCCGACCACCTCGCACAGCGGCCCGCGCGCACCGGCCGCAAGGGCAAGATGATCCTGCTCACGTCAGGCACAACCGGAACACCCAAGGGCGCCAAGCAATCCGGTGGGGGCGCCGGGATCGGCACCCTCAAGGCGATCCTGGACCGCACGCCGTGGCGGGCCGAGGAGACCGTCGTGATCGTCGCCCCGATGTTCCACGCCTGGGGATTCTCGCAGCTGGTGTTCGCCGCGTCGATGGCCTGCACCGTGGTCACGCGCCGCAAGTTCGACCCGGAGGCCACGCTCGACCTCGTCGACCGCCACAAGGCGACGGGCCTCGCGGTGGTGCCGGTGATGTTCGACCGCATCATGGAGCTACCCGAGGAGGTGCGAAACCGCTACAGCGGCAAGTCACTTCGGTTCGCAGCCGCGTCCGGGTCCCGGATGCGCCCCGACGTCGTCACCGCGTTCATGGACCAGTTCGGCGACGTGATCTACAACAACTACAACGCCACCGAGGCGGGCATGATCGCCACCGCCACCCCGGCCGACCTGCGCGCCGCGCCCGACACCGCGGGCCGGCCGGCCGGCGGGACCGAAATCCGGATCCTGGACGGCGAATTCAACGAACTACCCACCGGCGAGGTCGGCACCATCTACGTCCGCAACGACACCCAGTTCGACGGTTACACCTCCGGCACGACCAAAGACTTCCACGCCGGGTTCATGTCTTCGGGTGACGTGGGCTACCTCGACGAGGCCGGGCGGCTGTTCGTCGTCGGCCGCGACGACGAGATGATCGTCTCCGGCGGCGAGAACGTCTATCCGATCGAGGTGGAGAAGACGCTGGCGGCACACCCCGACGTGGCGGAGGCCGCGGTGATCGGCGTCGACGACGAGCAGTACGGCCAGCGGTTGGCGGCGTTCGTGGTGCTAAGCCCGGGAGCCCGGACCGGCGTGGACGAGCTCAAGCAGCACGTCCGCGACAACCTGGCCAACTACAAGGTGCCCCGCGAGATAGCGATCGTCGACGAACTCCCCCGCGGCAGCACGGGCAAGATCCTGCGCGCCGAATTGCAGGCCAAGGTCAGCGGCTCGTGAACCGGACGCTGATCGCGCGGCTGCGGCGCCCCCGGCCGGTGCTGCGCGCCGCGGTGGAATTCGTCAACGCCGCCAACGGTTTACGCCCGCTGGCCCGCAAGGGTTACAGCACCGTCCTGGTGTTCTGGTTCGGCTGGCCCACCTCGGAGGTGCCCGGCCTGTACTTCTCGGCCTCGCTGGCCGACGCGCTGCGCCGCGGCCGGCGCGGCGACTTCGCCGGCCGGCGCGGCAGGGTGGCGATGGCGCTGACGGCCGCGTCCTGGGCGATCCTGGGCGTGATCCGCTACCGGGGCGTGACCACGCCGGGCCCGGTGCTCGAAGCCGGTCTGCGCGAGCAGCTGGGCCACGACTACGCCAACGAGATCCTCGACCTCCCGGCGGCCTTCACCCGCCGCGGGCGCCGGCTCCTGCCGCTGGCCAACACCGTCGCGCGCCGTCGCTACGTCGACAAGACCAACGTGGTTTCCTACGGCCCGCACGGCCGCGCGAACCTCGCCGATGTCTGGCGGCGCCGCGACCTGCCGCGCGACGGCAAGGCACCGGTGCTGCTGCAGGTGCCGGGCGGGGCCTGGATCATCGGAATGCGCCGCCCGCAGGCCTATCCGCTGATGAGCCACCTGGCGGCCCGCGGCTGGGTCTGCGTGTCGATCGCCTACCGGGTGTCCCCGCGGCACACCTGGCCCGATCACATCGTCGACGTCAAGCGGGCGCTGGCATGGGTGAAGGAGAACATCGCGGACTACGGCGGCGACCCCGACTTCGTCGCCATCACCGGCGGCTCGGCGGGCGGGCACCTGTGCGCGCTCGCGGCGCTGACCCCCAACGACCCCCAGTTCCAGCCCGGCTTCGAGGACGCCGACACCTCGGTCGTCGCGGCGGTTCCGGTGTACGGGCGCTACGACTGGTTCTCCACCGAGGGCGAGGGGCGACGCGAATTCATCGGGCTGCTCGAAAAGTTCGTGGTCAAGCGCAAATTCGCATCGCACCGGCGCGTCTACGTCGACGCCTCGCCGATCCGGCAGTTGCGTGCCGACGCGCCGCCGTTCTTCATCCTGCACGGCTCCGACGACTCGCTGATCCCGGTCGGCGAGGCACAGGACTTCGTCGAGGAGATGCGCGCCGTGTCGAAGTCACCGGTCGCCTACGCCGAATTGCCGAACGCGCAGCACGCTTTCGACATCTTCTCCTCGCCGCGGGCGCATCGCTCCGCCGAGGCCGTAGCGCGCTTCCTCTCCTGGGTCTACGCGACCACCTACGCGGCGCGCGACTAACTAGCCGCCTCGCCCCTTGCGCCAGCCCAAACGTTGACATCTATATTTTATAGCTATATATGTTAGATAGGAGGTGGTGGAGATGACACCCACGGATGACAAGCCGTCCCGACTCAAAGAACTGTTCCTCGGACCTGATCTGGTCGTGATGCCCGGCGTGTACGACCCGATCAGCGCCAAGCTGGCCCAGCAAGCCGGGTTTGCCGCGCTGCAGTGCAGCGGCCTCGGGATCGCCGCGGTGCATTACGGTGTCCCGGACTACTCCATCGTCTCCCTGGCCGAGATGGCCGGTGCCTGCGGCGTGATCGCCCGATCGGTCGACATCCCCGTGGTGGGGGACGCCGATACCGGATTCGGCAACGCGGTCAACACGTTCTTCACGGTGCAGACCTTCGAACGCCACGGCCTCGCGGGGATCAACTTGGAAGACCAGGTCATGCCCAAACGGTGTGGCCACCTCGACGGCAAACACGTCATCGACCTGGACGAGGCCGTGGCCAAGATCCGGGCCGCGGCCGATGCCCGGCACCACCCGGACTTCGTCATCACCGCCCGTACCGACGCACTGGCCGTGGAGGGCATCGACGGCGTTATCAAGCGCGGCAACGCCTATCTCGACGCCGGCGCGACGCTGGTGTTCGTGGAGGGCTTGCACGCGCGAGAGGAGATCGTCGCCGCCGTTGCGGGTATCGACGGGCCGGTGGGGATCAACATCATCGAAGGCGGCAAGTCGCCGACGCATCTGACGTTCACCGAGCTCCAGACGCTCGGCGTGGCCCGGGTCAGCCTGCCCGGCGCCCTGCTTGCCGCCGCGATCACGGGGATCACCGACGCACTCGAGCAGATTCGCCACGACGACGGGACCTGGAACCTGGGCACGCGCACGGCCGGCTTCGCCGACATCCACGACCTCGCCGGCACGCCGCTGGTCGCCGAACTCGAGCAGCGCTACCTTGCCGGTCTCGCTTCCAGCGGGGGGAGGCGGTGATGGCAGCGCAACCGAGCACGGTCTTCGACAAGATCTGGGATGCCCACGTGGTATCCCAGCTCGATGCCGACACCGCGCTGCTCTACGTCGACCGGATCTTCCTGCACGAGAAGAGCGGTGCGTTCGCCCTGACCAGCCTGCGCGACGATCACCGGCGGGTCTTCGACCCGCACACCGTATTCGGCACCCTCGACCATTCGGTGGACACGCGGCCCGGACGCACCGACACCAGCCCGCTGCCCGACAGCCAGAAATTCATCGAGGGATTCCGGGCCACCGCCGCGGCGGCAGGCATACCGATCTTCGATCTCGGCGACGACCGCCAAGGAATTTGTCACGTCACCTTCCCCGAGCAGGGACTGGTCCTGCCCGGCATGACGATGGTGTGCGCAGACAGCCACACCGGCACCAACGGAGCGCTCGGCGCGCTGGCCTGGGGCGTGGGCGTGAGCACCTGCGAGACCGCCCTGGCCTCCCAGACGCTGGCCGTCAAACGGCCCAAGACCCTGCAGGCCCGCTGCACCGGATCACTCGGCGACGGCGTCTACGCCAAAGACCTGATCCTGGCGCTCATCGCGACCATCGGCGCCGCCGGCGCCACCGGCCACGCCATCGAGTACGCCGGGCCGACCATCGAATCGATGCCCATCGAAGGCCGAATGACGTTGTGCAACATGGCCGTCGAAGCCGGCGGGTTCACCGGCATCGTCTCCCCCGACGCCATCACCCTGGACTACCTCAGGAGCCGAGCGCAAGCACTCACCGGTAGCGACTGGCAGCGCGCCGCCCGGCAATGGTTGGCGCTGGGCACCGACGACGGGGCACGTTTCGACCGCACCGTCGACATCGACGTCACCGCCTTGACACCCCAGATCACCTGGGGCACCAGCCCCCAGCACTGCGCCGGCATCGACGCATCGGTGCCGCATCCCGACACGCTGCCCGATCCCGCCGGAGCCGCAAAAGCACTCGACTACATCGGGCTGACGCCGGGCACGCCGATGACCACCATTCCCATCGACGCCGCCTTCATCGGATCCTGCACCAACGCAAGACTTTCCGATCTGCGAGCCGCGGCAGCACTGCTGGCCGGACGCCACGTCGCCGACGGAGTCACCGCCATCTGCATCCCCGGGTCGACCGCGGTCAAGCGCGCCGCCGAGGCCGAGGGCATCGACCGCATCTTCATCGACGCCGGCTTTCAATGGCGCGAATCGGGCTGCGGTTTCTGCTTCTTCGGCGGCGGCGAGGGCTTCCCGAGCGGCGCGCGCGTGGTCAGTTCCACCAACAGAAACTTCGAAGGCCGGCAGGGCCCCGGCGTGCGCACCCACCTGGCCAGCCCCGCCACCGTCGCCGCGTCCGCGCTCACCGGGCACATCACCGATCCCAGGACCCTGCCATGACCGACCGATCACTGCGACACGTCGCCGGCGTGGTCGCGCCGCTGCTGCGTGACAACATCGACACCGACATCATCGCCCCCTCCCGTCTGCAGGTGCCCGGACTGGGCAAGACCGGTTATGAATCAATCCTGTTCGGCAACTGGCGCTACGACGAGAACGGCTGCGAACGGCCCGATTTCATCCTGAACCAGACGGATTACCGGGCCGCGACGATGCTGCTCACCGGTGCGAACTTCGGCTGCGGCAGCTCCCGGGAATCCGCGGTCTGGGCGCTACGCGGATTCGGCATCAAGGCCATCATCGCCCCCGGCTTCGGGTCCATCTTCGCCGCCAACTGCTACCGCAACACCATCCTGCCGCTGACCCTCCCGCCGGACGAACACGCCCGCCTGGTCGCCGAACTACACATCGACGCCGCCGAACCACCACGAGCAGAGATCGACCTCGAACACCGCCGCGTGCGGGCCACCGCGGGGCCCTGGCACTCGTTCCCCATCGACCACCGGCCCCGCAGTTTGCTCCTCGACGGACTCGACGACATCGACGACAATCTGCGGCACCGCAACGACATCGACGCCTACCGCGCCCGCGACCAACGGCTGCGCCCCTGGCTGTACCGCCGCGCCGACAGCACGGGACGCGACAGCGCGGAAAACCGGGGCTAGACGCTCAGCGCCGCCGCCTTCTCGAGTTCGGTCAGCGCCTGCTCGATGCGGTCGGCCATGTCGTCGATGTCGTTGGCCACCTCGGGCGTCGTCACGAAACCGAAGTCCAGGTAGTCCTGGTAGGAGAAGCAGGTGATGTTCAGCGCGACGTCCATCACCGGCGGACCCAGCGGCACCAGCGACTCCAGCCTGGCCCCGGCCATGTACAGCGTAAAAGGAGGGCCCGGGACGTTGGACACGACCAGGTTGATGGGCGCCAGGTTTCGCGACAGCCCGCTGGCCGTGTAGGCGCGCGCGGCCAGCTGCAGCAGCCCGGGCGGGGTGGTCTCGGTGAGCCCCATGATCTGATGCGCCGACAGAGCCCTGGCCATTTCCTTTGCGCTCTGCGTGCTTTCGTGGATGGCCCGCAGCCGCTCGCCGGGGTCTTCGATATCGGTCGCGAGCGACGCGGTCATCGAGCTGACCTGATTACCGACGTCGTCCTTGCTCTCGTCGGTGCGCGTCGACACCGGGATCTGCGCGATCAGCGGTTTGGCCGGCAGCTCGCCACGCTTGAGCAGGTACTCCCGGGCGGCGCCGGCCACCAGCGCCAGCACGACGTCATTCAGCTTGACGCCGAAGGCGTCCTTGACGGCCTTGGCGCGGGCCAGCTCGATGCGGCAGCCGCTGATCCGGCGGTGGGGCGACACCGGGGCGTTGAAGCGCGTCTTGGGCGCCTCGAAGTAACGCGGCGGCCTGCTTCGGATGCCCAGCGTGGCGATCTGCTGGCGCAGCGTCTGCTCGACGAGCAGGGCGACGCGGAACGGCGTCTTGACGCCGACGTTGATCAACGCGCCGATCGCGCGGCGTTGGAGGCCGGGGAGCTGCGATCCGCCCAGCGACCCGACCGTGCCCTCGCGCGGCGGCCGGGGTTCGGGCGTGACGTCCAACAGGATTTCACCCAGCCCGGCGCCGGAGACACCGTCGACGATGGCGTGGTGCATCTTGGTCAGGATCGCGATCCGGCCGCCCCCAGGACCTTCCAGACCCTCGATGACCCACATCTCCCACAGCGGCCGCGAGCGGTCCAGCTTGTAGGACATCAGCCGGCCGACGAGCTCCTCGACTTCGCGGCGGCCGCCGGGGGCGGGAACGCCGATGCGGCGGATGTGGAAGTCGATGTCGAGATCGGGATCCTCGACGAACCACGGCCGGTCCAGCCCCAGGGGCGCGCCCGTGACCCGCCAGCGCAGCTGGGGCAGCTCGGGCAAACGCTCGACGATCAGCTCGCGCAGACGCTGGAAGCTGTACTCGGGCGCGTCGCTGGGATCACAGATCGCCAGCGCACCCACGTGCATGTGCCAGCCCGCCGTCTCCGCCGACCAGAACGCCGCGTCGACACTCGAAAGCCGTTTCATGAGCTGACCGTAGCCCGATCAGGCATCCTCCAACAGATCCGGCGTCACCGCCGACTCCGTGTCGGGGATGCCGTCGATTTTCGCCTTGCGATCGGCCATCGACAGCAGCCGCCGAATGCGTCCTGCCACAGCGTCTTTGGTCATCGGAGGGTCGGCGAGCCGGCCGAGTTCCTCCAGCGACGCCTGCCGGTGCTCGACGCGCAGCTTGCCCGCCGAGGCCAGGTGGTCGGGCACGGTGTCACCGAGGATCTGAAGCGCCCGCTCGACGCGGGCGGCCGCCGCGACCGCCGCCCGCGCCGAGCGGCGCAGGTTGGCGTCGTCGAAGTTGGCCAGCCGGTTGGCCGTGGCCCGCACCTCGCGCCGCATCCGGCGCTCCTCCCAGACCAGCCGGGTGTCCTGGGCGCCCATCCGGGTGAGCAGCGCGCCGATCGCCTCGCCGTCGCGCACCACCACCCGGTCCGCGCCGCGCACCTCGCGGGCCTTGGCGCTGACCCCGAGCCGCCGGGCCGCGCCCACGAGCGCCAGCGCGGCCTCCGGTCCCGGGCAACTGACTTCCAGCGCGGACGAACGTCCCGGCTCGGTCAGCGAGCCGTGCGCCAGAAACGCGCCCCGCCATGCGGCTTCGGCGTCGCCGATGCTGCCGCCGACGACCTGGGCCGGCAGGCCGCGCACCGGCCGCCCCCGCACGTCGAGCAGCCCGGTCTGGCGCGCGAGCGCCTCACCGTCGTTGGCCACCCGCAGCACGTAGCGGGTGCTCTTGCGAATCCCGCTGGCCGACAGGACATGCACCACGGCGTTGTAGCCGTACAGCTCGAAGATGTCCTTGCGCAGCCGCCGCGCGATGTTGCCCAGGTCGACCTCGGCCTCGACGACCACCCGGCCGCCCACGATGTGCAGCCCGCCGGCAAACCTCAGCAGCGAGGTGACTTCCGCGCGCCGCGCGCTGACCGACTTCACCGTGAGGCGACTCAGCTCGTCCTTGACCTCGGTCGTCATCGCCACGCGTCGTCACCCCTGTCGCCGTCGATCCGAACCTCTTCGGGGGCCGTCGCACTCGGCGTCCCCGGGCCCTGGTGGCCCGCCCGGACCCCGTCCAGGGCCGCCGCGAGCTTGCCTGGATCATGTAAAGGTGTACCAGGTCTGGCCACATCCGCGAAGTGGACCTGGGCTTGCAGCAACGTCGCGGTGCGGCGCAGTTGGTCCCGCTCCCGCTCGCTCGGCACCCGTTCGGCGTCGATGATGATGTCGTGCACGGTGAACCAGGGGGCGTGCTGGGCCAGTACGTGCAGGTGACGCTCCACGGAGAAGCCGGCCGTCTCCCCCGGCTCGGCCACCAGGTTCAGCACCAGGGCCCGCCGGGCGGTGGTAGCCTGCAGCGCCGACGCCAGCCCGGGGACCAGCACGTGCGGGATCACGCTCGTGAACCACGACCCCGGCCCCAGCACCACCAGGTCGGCGCCCATGATGGCGTCGACGGCCTGCCGGGTCGCGGGCGGGTCCTTGGGCAGCAGCCGCACCCGCCGCACCTTGCCCGGCGTGGTCGCGATCGCCACCTGGCCGCGGATCAGCCGGAACATGCGCGGGTCGGTCTCCAGGCCGGACACGTCGGCCTCGATCTGCAGCGCGATGGGGCACATCGGCAGCACCCGGCCCTTGACGCCGAGGATGCGTCCGAGCTCGTCGAGCGCGGCGACCGGATCGGCCAGCACCTCGGACAGCCCGGCGAGCATCAGGTTGCCGATCGGGTGTCCGGCCAGCGCGCCGCTGCCGCCGAACCGGTGCTGCAGGATGGTCGCCCACAGCCGTCCGTGCGGGCTGTCAGAAGCCAACGCGGCCAACGCCATTCGCAGGTCTCCGGGCGGCACCACGCCGAGTTCGCTGCGCAGCCGGCCCGACGATCCGCCGTCGTCGGCCACCGTCACCACCGCCGTGACGTGAGGGGTCAGCCGCCGCGCGGCCGAGAGCGTCGCGTACAGACCGTGCCCGCCGCCGAGCGCCACGATGCCCTGGTTCACCGGTGCGCTCATTCGCGGCCCAGGTCCCGGTGCAGCGCCCGCACCGACAGCTGCGGGTTGCCCCGCAGCAGCTGCATCAACGCCTCGGCGATCGCGACGCTGCGATGCTTCCCGCCGGTGCAGCCGATGGCGACCGTCATATAGCGCTTGCCCTCCCGCCGGTAGCCGTCGACAACCAGAGACAGCAATCGATGGTAAGCATCGAGGAACTCCGCCGCGCCGGGTTGGTCCAACACGTAGTCGCGCACAGCCGGGTGCTGGCCGGTGAGCGGACGCAACTCGTCGACCCAGTGCGGGTTGGGCAGGAAACGCACGTCCATCACCATGTCGGCGTCCATCGGCAGGCCGTACTTGAAGCCGAACGACTCGACGGTGACGCTCACGTACGTCCCGGTCTCGCCGCCGAACGCCCGCTCGATGCTCTCGCGCAGGCCCCGCACCGACAGCGTCGAGGTGTCGATGATCAGGTCGGCGGTGGCGCGGACCGGGGCCAGCATCCGGCGTTCGGCGGCGATGCCCTCGGCCAGGGTCTGCTGGCCCTGCAGCGGGTGGCTGCGGCGGTTCTGTTCGTAGCGGCGCACCAGCATGTCGTCGGACGCCTCCATGAACACCACGCGCGGGCTGATGCCGCGGGTGGCCAGCTCGGTGCGCACCGAGTCCAGGTCGCCGGTGAAACCGCGCGACCGCACATCCATCACGACGGCCAGCTTGGTGATTCGCGAGCCGGCCGCCAAGCCGAGATCGACCATCCGGGTGATCAGCTGGGGCGGCAGGTTGTCGGCCACGTACCAGCCGAGATCCTCGAGCACCTTGGCCGCCGTGCCCCGTCCGGCCCCGGACAGTCCGGTGACCAGGACGACGTCGATGTCCGCCCCCGTTTCGGGGCGGGCATCGCCCGGGTGGCTGTCGGTCAGGTCGCCCGTCATTCGGAGCCTCCCGTCGACCCGGCCCGCTCGGGCCGCAGGGCTTCGAGCACCGCGGTGGCGGTGGCCACTCCGATCCCGGGCACGGCGGTGATCTGGTCGACGGTGGCCTCCTTGAGGCGGGCTATCGATCCGAAGTGGGTTACCAGCGCCTTGCGGCGATGCTCCCCCAATCCTGGCACCGAATCCAGCGCCGATGCTGTCATTCGCTTGGATCGCTTGCTGCGATGGTAGGTGATCGCGAACCGGTGCGCCTCGTCACGGACCCGCTGCAGCAGATAGAGACCCTCGCTGTTGCGCGGCAGGATGACCGGGTCCGGCTCGCTGGGCACCCACACCTCTTCCAGCCGCTTGGCCAGGCCGATCACCGCGACGTCGGTGACGCCCAGCTCCTCGAGCACGGCGGCGGCGGCGTTGACCTGGGGCGCGCCGCCGTCGACGACGTACAGGTTGGGCGGGTAGGCGAAGCGGCGCGTTTTGCCCTCCGGCGAAAGCAGATTCGGGTCGTTCTTGTCGCTCAGATGCCGCTGGAACCGGCGGCGGGTCACCTCGGCGATGGAGGCGACGTCGTCGGAACGCCCCTGCCCCGCAGCTTCCCTGATCCCGAAGTGGCGGTAGTCCGACTTGCGGGGCAGGCCGTCCTCGAACACCACCAGCGAGCCGACGACGTCGGTGCCCTGCACGTGACTGACGTCGACGCACTCGATGCGCAGCGGAGCCTCCGGCAGCCCCAGGGCGTCCTGAATGCTCTGCAGCGCCGCCGATCTGGCGTTGAAGTCGCCGGCGCGCTTCAATTTGTGTTGCTGCAGGGCGTCTTTGGCGTTGCGCTGCACGGTCTCGGCCAGCGCCCGCTTGTCGCCGCGGCGCGGAACCCGCAGCACCACCCGCGAGCCGCGCAGGCCGGAGAGCCAGGTGGCGAGCTCGTCGGCGTTGGACGGCAGGCACGGCACCAGCACCTCGCGGGGCACCGGGTTGACGGCCTCGTCGGCCGAGCCACCCAATTCCGCCTGCTCGCCGTAGAACTGCGTCAGGAACTGTTCGACCAATCGCTCCTCGCCGGATTCCCCGGGGTCGCCGGACTTCTCGACGATCCAGCCGCGCTGCCCGCGGACCCGGCCGCCGCGGACGTGGAACACCTGCACCGCGGCTTCGAGGTCGTCGTCGGCGAAGGCGACCACGTCGGCGTCGGTGCCGTCCCCGAGCACCACGGCCTGCTTCTCCATGGCGCGCTTGAGCGCGCCGAGGTCGTCGCGCAGCCGCGCGGCCCGCTCGAAGTCGAGTTCGTCGGCGGCGGCGTTCATCCGCTGCTCCAGTTCGCGGGCGAACCGATCGGTTTTGCCCGACAGGAAGTCGCAGAAGTCCTCGACGATCTGGCGATGCTGCTCGGCGCTGACCCTCCCGACACACGGCGCGGAGCACTTGTCGATGTAGCCGAGCAGGCACGGCCGGCCGATCTGGTTGTGGCGCTTGAACACTCCGGCCGAGCAGGTGCGGGCCGGGAACACCCGCGTGAGGAGGTCGAGGGTTTCGCGGATGGCCCACGCGTGCGAATACGGCCCGAAGTAGCGCACGCCCTTGCGGCGCGGGCCGCGGTACACCATCAGCCGCGGGAATTCCTCGTTGAGGGTGACCGCCAGCACCGGATAGGATTTGTCGTCGCGGTAGCGGACGTTGAAGCGCGGATCGAACTCCTTGATCCAGTTGTATTCCAGCTGCAAGGCCTCGACTTCGGTGTTGACCACCGTCCACTCGACCTTGGCCGCGGTCGTCACCATCTGCCGGGTGCGCGGATGCAGGCCCGCGACGTCGGCGAAGTACGACGTCAACCTGCTGCGCAGGCTCTTGGCCTTGCCGACGTAGATGACTCGTCCGTGCGGGTCCCGGAACCGGTAGACGCCGGGCTCGACCGGGATGGACCCGGGCGCGGGGCGATATGTGGCGGGATCTGGCACGTCTCCAGGCTAATGGTCGCCGGCCGTGCGCTCCGAAGGGCCCCGAAGGGGCAGTTGGCTCCTCGGAAAGCCGAGACAGGGGCCCTCAATGCCGTTGCGCCCGTATCGCACCGGCCACCGGGCACGTGGGCACTCGGCGGGCGGCACCGGGCGACGCTCAGTTCGCCGACAGGTCCGGCCGGTACCGGGCCACCAGGGACCGCACGGTGTCCATCGCCGCCACGGCCCGTTCCCTGTCGATGGCCTGGATGGCCATCACCGGGACGTACTCGTCGTCGGGCAGGTCGACTCGCGCCATCCGGGCGCCACGGGGAAACGAGACTCCGACGATCTCCGACCATTCGAAAAGCCGGTAGCCCAGCAGATTACGCACAGCAACCCCGGCCGGTCCCAACCGCAACCGGGGGCGGGTGAACAGCAGCACGAGCCCGGCCAGCACCAATCCGAGGACGGCCATCGCCACCTGGTCGGCGGTCTGGAAGATGACCCCGGTGGACTTCATCTTGAGCAGAAAACCCACCGTGACAAGGACTCCCGCGATCACGACCGCCGCGGCGCAGGCGAACAGCGGCGTGCGGTGCGCACGCAGCTCGACGTCCCACGTCTCGCGGTCGCGCGACGACGTCACGACCGGGCGCGCAGGTCACGCAGGGTCAGCGCGGCGGTCAGGGCCGCGCCGGCCGCCTGCGCCCCCTTGTCCTCGACCGAGGTCGCAAGCCCGGCCCGGTTCAGCGCCTGCTCCTCGGTGTCGGTGGTCAGCACCCCGTTGGCCACCGGCGTCGAGGCGTCCAGCGCCACCCGGGTCAAACCCTGGGTGACCGCGTCGCAAACGTAGTTGAAATGGGGTGTCTCGCCGCGGATCACGACACCCAGGGCGATGACGGCCTCGTGGCTGCGGGCCAACTCCTGGGCCACCACCGGAAGCTCGATCGCGCCGAGCACCCGCACCACCGTCGGGCTGTCGATGCCCGACTGGGCGGCCACCTTGCGGGCGCCGGCCAAAAGCGCCTCGCAGATCTCGGTGTGCCAGGTGCTGGCCACAATGCCCAGCCGCAGACCGGACGCGTCGATCGCCGGGATCTGCGGTTCCCCGCTACCGCTCACAAAGCGCCGCCGAATTCCCCGGGAAGATGGACGGATTCGTGGAATTCGTCCAGCCCGGCCAGGTCGTGACCCATCTTGTCGCGCTTGGTCATCAGGTAGCGGATGTTCTCGGCGTTGGCGCGCACCGGCAGCGGCACGCGCTCGATGATGTGCAGGCCATACCCGTCGAGACCCACCCGCTTGGCCGGGTTGTTGGTCAGCAGCCGCATCGACCGCACGCCCAGGTCGACCAGGATCTGGGCGCCGATACCGTAATCCCTTGCGTCCGCTGGCAATCCGAGCTTGAGGTTGGCGTCGACCGTGTCTTCCCCGGCGTCTTGCAACTGGTAGGCCTGCAGCTTGTGCATCAGACCGATGCCGCGGCCCTCGTGGCCGCGCATGTACAGCACGATGCCGCGCCCCTCCCGGGCCACCATCGCCATCGCGGCGTCCAGTTGCGGCCCGCAGTCGCAACGGCGCGACCCGAACACGTCCCCGGTGAGGCACTCGGAGTGCACGCGGACCAGCACGTCGTCACCGTCGGCGTCGGGTCCGGCGATCTCGCCGCGAACCAGCGCCACGTGCTCGACATCCTCGTAGATGCTGGCGTATCCGATGGCCCGGAACTCGCCGTGGCGGGTCGGGATCCGCGCCTCGGCGATGCGCGCGATGTGCTTCTCGTGCTTGCGCCGCCACTCGATCAGATCGGCGATGGTGATCAGCGCCAGGTCGTGCTCGTCGGCGAACACCCGCAACTCGTCGGTCTGGGCCATCGCGCCCTCGTCCTTCTGGCTGACGATCTCGCAGATAGCGCCCGCGGGCTGCAAACCCGCCAACCGGGACAGGTCGACGGCGGCCTCGGTGTGTCCGGGCCGGCGCAACACCCCGCCGTCCTTGGCGCGCAACGGAACGACGTGCCCGGGGCGGGTGAAGTCGCCGGCGACGGCGGCGGGGTCGGCGAGCAGGCGCATCGTCGTGGCCCGGTCGGACGCCGAGATGCCGGTGCCGACGCCGAGGCGGGCGTCGACGGTGACGGTGTAGGCCGTGCCGTGCTTGTCCTGGTTCACCGCATACATCGGCAGCAGCCCCAGTCGGTCACAGATCTCGCCCGCCAGCGGCACGCACAGATACCCCGACGTGTAGCGCACCATGAAGGCCACCAACTCCGGCGTCGCCTTCTCGGCGGCGAAGATCAGGTCGCCCTCGTTCTCGCGGTCCTCGTCGTCGATGACGATGACGGCCTTTCCGGCCGCTATGTCGGCAACCGCCCGCTCGACGGAGTCCAACCTCGTCATCTTGGCTACCTTGCTGTCGTGGGCCCGGGTGGGGAGCCCGAGTGTTGTCTTTAAGTATGAACCACCGGGACGCGGACGTTATTGCCGCGGACGCGCAGCCCGGATGAGCCGGCCTTAAGTCCCGGCTGTGAAGAGGATCTGAGACACGGGGTCCGGCGCGCCAACGCGTTTTGGCGCTCTGTGCGGGGGGAATGGGGCCGGCATGAATACCACCACGCAAACAAAACCGTGGGTTCGCCTGTGCACCGCAGCACTGGCGGCCGGCGGTCTCGCTGCAACCACGCTGGGTCTGGCTTCCGGAACCGCTCAGGCGGCGCCCCCGCCGGCGCCGGCGTACCACCACCACTGGTGTCCCGGCGACCAGTGGGATCAGAGCTGGGGCCCGTACCAGAACTGGAACAGCTGTCACGACTGGGACGACAACTACGGCCCGGCCGGCTATGGCGCCCCGCCGCCGTGGGCGCGGCCGATGCCGCCGCCACCGCCGTGGGCGCCTTGGGCGCACGTCGTCTGGAACCCCGGGGTGAATGACTGGGGTTATTGGGACGGCCCCGTCTGGCGACCGCTCTAGCCAAGACAGCAACCACCCGACGGCAACGCAGGCCACCGCGGCGGCGCGCACCGCCGCTGCCGGTGGCCTGCGTTCACCGGCGGTCAGCATGCGCGGCGCGGCTGAACCGAAGAGCCCGCCTCACCAGCCGCGGAAGCTGAATCACCTGCCGCTGTGCGCCATCAACCGCTCGACGTATTTCGCGATCACGTCCACCTCGAGGTTGACCTGGGTGCCGACCGGCGCGCTGCCCAGGGTGGTGAGTTCCCGGGTCGTCGGGATGAGCGACACTTCGAACCAGTCCTTCGGCCCGGCGCCCAGGCCCGAGACCGTCAGGGAGATCCCGTCGACGGTGATCGACCCCTTCTCGACGACGTAGCGCGCGACCTCGGCGGGAACCTCGATGCGCACCACCTCCCAGTTCTCGGAGGGCGCCCGGGCCACGACCCGGCCGGTCCCGTCCACATGGCCCTGCACGATGTGGCCGCCGAGCCGGCTGTTGACCGCCGCGGCGCGCTCGAGGTTCACCCTGCTGCCGACCTGCAGAGCGCCCAGGTTGGACCGGTTGAGCGTCTCGGCCATCACGTCCGCGGTGAACTGGCCGTCGGCCGTCAGCTCGGCGACCGTCAGGCAGACGCCGTTGACGGCGATCGAGTCGCCGTGGCCGGCGTCGGAGGTCACGACGGGCCCGCGGATGGTCAGGCGCGCTGCGTCGGTCAGGACGTCGCGCGCCGTCACCTCCCCGAGTTCCTCGACAATTCCGGTGAACATCGCACCAGCGTAATCGGCCTGCGGGCGCCGACCCACGCCCCGCGATCCCGAGCCGCACTTAGGCGACCCTCTACGATGCACAGTATGCAACTAAGCCGCCGTCTCACGGCCGTCTTTGCTTCCCTGACCCTTACAGCCCTCGCGATCTCCGGCTGCTCGTTCAGCTCCACGACGAGCAGCGGCGGACCGTTGCCCGACGGCAAGACCCTGGTGAGCCAGTCCGCCGACAGCACCAAGAACCTGAAGAGCGCGCACCTGGTGCTGACCGTGCAGGGCAAGATCGCCGGACTTCCCGTACGGAACCTGACCGGCGACCTCACCACGGTCCCGAACACCGCCGCGCAGGGCAACGCCCAGATCAGTTTCGGCGGGCAGGACATCAGCGCCGACTTCGTCGTCGTGGGTGGTGACCTGTACACCAACGCGCTGAACCCCGGCGACAAAACGATGACCGACGTCGGCCCGGCCTCACAGGTCTACGACCCGTCGGCGATCCTGAACCCCGACACCGGCCTGGCCAACGTGCTGGCCAACTTCACCGACGCGAAGGCCGAGGGCCGCGACCAGATCAGCGGCCAGACCACGGTCCGCATCACCGGCAACGTCTCCGCCGACGCCGTGAACAAGATCGCGGCCCCCTTCAAGGCGACCGCTCCGGTGCCGTCCACCGTCTGGATCGTGGAGAGCGGCGACCATCAGCTCGCGCAGATCAGCCTGCAGAAGAGCCAGGGGAACACCGTGCAGATGACGCTGTCGAACTGGAATCAGCCGGTGCAGGTCAACAAGCCCACAGCGGGCTCATGAGGGCGCTGGCGGGACGCCGCGTCGCGATCGGCGCCGGCAGTCTGGCGGTACTGCTCGGTGCGCTCGACGCCTACGTCGTGGTCACCATCATGCGCGACATCATGCACGACGTCGGCATCCCGATTAACCAGCTGCAGCGGATCACCCCGATCGTCACGATGTACCTGCTGGGCTACATCGCGGCCATGCCGCTGCTCGGCAAGGCCTCCGACCGGTTCGGCCGCAAGCGGCTGCTTCAAGTCAGCCTGGCGACGTTCATGGTCGGCTCGGTGGTCACCGCGCTCTCGGTCGCCATCGGCCACTTCAACGTGGCCGACCTGAACGTCCAGATCATGGGGCACCCGCTGCAGAGCCTGCAGATCCTCGGCTACCCGATCGTGAACCTGCACGTCGAGAGCCTCCAGGTGCTGGTCGTCGGCCGTACCATCCAGGGCATCGCCAGCGGCGCGCTGTTGCCGGTCACCCTGGCCCTGGGCGCCGACCTGTGGGCGCAACGCAACCGCGCCGCCGTGCTCGGCGGCATCGGCGCCGCCCAGGAGCTCGGCAGCGTGCTGGGCCCGCTCTACGGCATCTTCATCGTCTGGCTCTTCCGCGACTGGCGCGACGTGTTCTGGATCAACATCCCGCTGACGTTGCTGGCGATGGCGCTGATCCAGGTCAGCCTGCCGAAGCACGATCGCAGCTCGGCGCCGGAGAAGATCGACCTGGTCGGTGGCCTGCTGCTGGCGGTCACCCTCGGCCTCGCGGTCATCGGGCTGTACAACCCGAATCCCAACGGCCAGCAGGCGCTGCCCAGCTACGGGCTGCCCCTGGTGATCGGCGCGGTGATCGCCGGGGTCGCGTTCCTGATCTGGGAGCGGTTCGCGCGGACGCGGCTGATCGACCCGGCCGGGGTGCAGTTCCGGCCGTTCCTGGCCGCGTTGGGGGCGTCGTTCGCCGCCGGCGCCGCGCTGATGGTCACGCTGGTCGACGTGGAGCTGTTCGGCCAGGGCGTGCTGAGCCTGGACCAGAACAAGGCCGCCGGCATGCTCACGTCGTTCCTGATCGCGCTGCCGGTCGGCGCGCTGCTGGGCGGGTTCATCGCCACCCGGGTCGGCGACCGGGCGGTGGCGTTCGTCGGTCTGCTGATCGCCGCGGGCGGCTACCTGCTGATCTCACACTGGCCCGTGGACCTGCCGCACTACCGGCACAACTTCTTCGGCCTGTTCTCGATGCCGGCGATGAACAACGACCTGATGATCGGGGGCGTCGCGGTCAACAACGACCTGCTGATCGCGGGCATCGGGCTCGGGCTGGTGATCGGGCCGCTGACGTCGGCCGCGCTGCGCATCGTCCCGTCGGCCGAGCACGGCATCGCCTCAGCGGCGGTCGTGGTGGCCCGGATGACCGGCATGCTGATCGGCGTGGCGGCGCTGAGCGCGTGGGGCTTGTACCGCTTCTACCACATACTCAGCGCGAAGAACGCCGAGGTGTCGACCAGCCTGAGCATGACCGAGCAGGCAATTGCCAAGGCGCAGAACGCGATCCCGTCGTTCGCCGCGATGTACGGCGAGATCTTCACCATCACCGCGGGCGTCTGCGTCGTCGGGGCGCTGCTGGGGCTGCTCATCAGCGGGCGCACGGACCACGCCGAGGAGCCGGCGATTCCCGAGCAGGAACCCGTCGCCGCGCCGGCGCCGTAACCCTCAGCCCGGCACCAGGCTGAGCACCAGATCCGGTCCGGCCCGGTCGATCCCGTCGAACTGCCACCGCAGCGCGCGCGCGATGGTGGGGACGCCTAAGTCGCCGACCGCGGTGATCGGCCCGCCCAGCAGCATCGGCGCGACGTACGCGAGGATGCGGTTGACGGCCCCGGCGCGCAGGAATGCGCCCGCGAGCGTGGGGCCGCCCTCCAGCAGCACGTCGGTGCGGTCGGACACCGCCTTGATCACCTCCATGGGATCGTGGGTGCGGATCACCATCGTGCGCGACTCGTCGTTGAGAACCTTTGCCTCGGGCGGTATGTCGCGCATCCCCACCACCACGCGCAGCGGTTGGCGGTCGGCCAGCGAGCCGTCGGCCAGCCGGGCGGTCAACGCCGGGTCGTCCGCCAGCACGGTTCCCGTGCCGACCACGATGGCGTCCGCGCCGGCCCGGCGGCGATGCACATCCAGGCGGGCGGCCTCGCTGGTGATCCACTGGCTGGTGCCGTCGGCGGCGGCGCTGCGGCCGTCGATGCTGGTGGCGTATTTCCAGGTGACGTGCGGCAACCCGGTCCGCTGTTTGTGCAGCCACTCGCGCAGCGGCCCGGCCGCCACCTGGTGGGCCAGCGCGCCGGCCTGGACCTGCAGGCCCGCCGCCTGCAGCCGGCCCGCGCCGCCCCCGGCGATGCCGTTGGGGTCGGTGACGGCGTACACCACCGCGCTCAGGCGGGCCTCGATCAACGCGTTGACGCACGGCGGGGTCTTCCCGTAGTGGTTGCACGGCTCGAGGGTGACCACCGCGATCCCGCCGGCGGCCAGGCCGCCGGCCTTGCGCAGCGCCACGATCTCGGCGTGGTCGCCGCCCGCCGGCTCGGTGCCGCCGACGCCGACGACGCGGCCCTCCCGATCCACGATGACCGCCCCGACGGGCGGGTTCGGGTAGGTCTTGCCCTTGACCAGATAGGCTTGCTCGATCGCCAGACGCATTGCGGCGTCGACGCTTTCGACCTTCTGAGGCTGGTTCATTCGCTCAGGTGGGGTGACGCGGCGGCGGCCTGTCGCCGCAGCGCCTCGATCGCGGACCGCGGGTCCTGCGCGCCGTACACCGCCGAGCCGGCGACGAAGCAATCCACGCCGGCCTCGGCGGCCTGCTCGATCGTGTCCTCGTTGACCCCCCCGTCGATCTCGACCAGGATCTTCAATTCGCCCGCGTCGACCAGCTTGCGCACGGTCCGGACCTTGCTCAGCACGTCGGGAATGAAACTCTGGCCGCCGAAACCCGGCTCCACCGACATGATCAGCAGGGTGTCGAAATGCGGCAGGATCTCGAGGTACGGCTCGAGCGGCGTCTTCGGCTTGACGCTGATGCCCGCCTTGGCGCCTGCGGCGCGGATGTCGCGGGCCACCCCCACCGGGTTGCCGGTGGCCTCCGCGTGAAACGTCACGTTGTAGGCCCCCGCCTCGGCGTATGGCGGCGCCCAGCGGTCCGGGTCCTCGATCATCAGGTGGCAATCCATCGGGATCGACGTCGCGGCCAGCAGGCTCTCCACGACCGGCAGGCCGATGGTGAGATTCGGCACGAAGTGGTTGTCCATCACGTCGACGTGCAGCCAGTCGGCGCCGACGACCGCGGCGGCTTCGTCGGCGAGGCGAGCGAAGTCGGCGGCAAGGATCGACGGCGCGATCAGTGGCCTACCGGTGTTGCCAGGCATGTGCGCCAGACTATCGGCGGCGCAGCGCCGCCGCGGCCCGGCTACCCCGCTTCGCGGCGCAGCGCCGCCGCGGCCCCATCCTTTCCGTCGCGCAGCGCTACCCCGCTTCGCGGCGCAGCGCCGCCGCGGCCCCATCCTTTCCGTCGCGCAGCGCTACCCCGCTTCGCGGCGCAGCGCCGCCGCGAACATGGCGTCGGTGCCGTGCCGGTGCGGCCACAGCTGGACATACGGGCCGTGGCCCAGACCCGCGGCGGGATCGAACAGCGGCCGGGTGTCCAGCGCGCTCACCGGATGGCGGCGCAGCGCGTCGGCGACCACGCCGGCGGTCTCGGCCAGATGAGGCGAACACGTCGCATACAGCACGACACCGCCGGGACGGGTGAGCGCGATCGCGGCTGCCAGGAGTTCGCGTTGCAGCCTGGTCAGCGCGGGCACGTCGGCCGGCTGGCGCCGCCACCGGGCCTCGGGCCGGCGGCGCAACGCGCCCAGCCCGGTGCACGGCGCGTCGACGAGCACCCGGTCGAAGCCCGGCTCGAGACCGCTCCGCCGCCCGTCGACACGCAGCACCTCCACGTCCAGCCCGCGGGTGTTCTCGACCACCAGATCGGCGCGGCGCGGCGCCGGCTCCACCGCCGTGACCCGCGCCCCCGATCCCGCAGCCAGCGCGGCCAGCAGCGCCGTCTTGCCCCCCGGGCCGGCGCACAGATCCAGCCAGCGCCCCGCGTCGTCGTCGACCTCCGCCAGCGTCAGCGCCCGGGCCACCAGCTGGCTGCCCTCGTCCTGGACCAGCGCCACGCCGTCGCGCACGGCCGCCAGCCGCCCCGGGTCCCCGCCGGGCAGATAGACCGCATAGGGCGAATAGCGGCCGGCCGTACCCCCCACCGCGTCGGCCAGTTCGGCGGCGCTCAGCGCTCCCGGGCGCGCCGCGAGGTGCACCTGGGGCCGTTCGTCGTCGCTGGCCAGCACCGCATCGAGTTCCGCCGCGTCCGCGCCCAGCGCGTCGGCGAAGGCCTGGGCGACCCAGCGCGGGTGGGCGTGCACGAACGCGGCATGCCCCACCGGGTCGCGCGCCGGGTCGGGTGCCAGCTCGTCGACCCAGGACTTTTCGTCCCGAGCGGCGATGGCCCGCAACACACCGTTGACGAAACCTGCTCGCGCCGAATCGAATTCGATGGCGGCCTGCTCCACGGTGGTGGACACCGCGGCGTGGGCGTCGACGCGGGTGCGCAGCAGCTGGTAGGCGCCGAGCCGCAGCAGGTCGAGCAACACGGGATCGATGGACTCCGGGGAGCGCTTCGCAGCCGCGCCGATGACGGCGTCGAGCAGGCCCCGGCCGCGGCAGGTGCCGTAGGTCAGTTCCGTGGCGAACGCGGCGTCGCGTCCGCTGATGCCACGTTCGCGCAGCAGCGCGGGCAATGCCAGGTTGGCGTAGGCGTCGCGCTCGCTGACCGCCCGAAGCACCTGGAACGCGGCGGCCCGCGCCGGGTCCAGCTGCCGGCGGCGCGGCCTGCGCTGCGCGGGGCTCATGAGGCGCGCGCGGCGGCGTCGAGCCGCGCGCCCCGTGCCCAGTCGACGGCGTTCATGAACCTCTTGCCGGGCGGCTGAATCTGGCCCAGCCGCACCGGTTGCGAACCGGTTCCGATCCACACGCCCTTGCGATCGACCCGAATAGCGCCGGGCGCCAACGGATTCGGCGCATCATAGTCGACGCGGACCGGCCCCAGTTTGACGCGCTGGTCGCCGACGAGCGTCCAGGCTCCCGGGCTGGGCGTGACGGCCCGGATCCGCCGCTCCACGACCGGTGCAGGCAGGTCCCAGCGCACCCGGGCCTCCTCGACGGTGATCTTGGGCGCGACGCTGATCCCGTCGGCCGGTTGTGGCCGCGGGGCCAACGTTCCCGCGGCCACGCCGTCGAGCGTGGCCGACAGCAGCGCGGCGCCCGAAGAGGCCAGCCGCTCGAGGAGGTCCCCCGCCGTGTCGGTGGGCCGGATGGCCTCGGTCACCACCCCGTAGATCGGGCCGGTGTCCAGGCCCGGCTCGATCTGGAACGTCGTCGCCCCCGTGACGGCGTCGCCCGCGGCGATCGCGGCCTGCACCGGCGCGGCACCGCGCCAGGCGGGCAGCAGCGAGAAGTGCAGGTTGATCCAGCCGTGCGGGGGCACCGCCAGCAGGCCCTCCTTCAGCAGGGCGCCATAGGCGACCACCGGGCAACAGTCCGGCCCCAGCTCCGCGAGCTCGGCGACGAACTCCGGCGAGTTGGGCCGCGACGGCCGCAGGACCGGAATGCCGCGGTCGAGCGCCTCGCGCGCCACCGGTGACGGCTCCGGCTTCCCGCGGCGCCCGGCGGCCGCGTCGGGCCGGGTCAGCACGGCGATGACCTCGTGGCGGGGCGAGTCGACGAGGCTGCGCAGCGCGGGCAGCGCGGGTTCGGGAGTGCCGGCGAAGACAAGGCGCACCGGCACAGTCTAGGAAGCGGCGGCGCGCCGTCCACACGGCGCGCATATTGCGTGCGTATACTGTTGCTTATACATATTGTTTCTTGCAGTTACGGTTGGATGAACCGGACCGCACTGCCGTGCTAGTGACAATGAAGTCGAGTGGGCAGCCCATCGGATTCCAGGAGGTCTGATGACTCTCGACACCACGATCAGCGACGACTACCGGCTGAGTCCCTCACATCGCACGGTATGGGCACTGGGCGACTACGCCCTGATGGCCGAGGAGGTGATGGCCCCGCTGGGACCCGTTCTGGTCGCCGCGGCCGGGATCGGGCCGGGCGTGCGGGTGCTCGACGTCGCCGCCGGTTCCGGCAACATCTCGCTCCCGGCGGCCGCGGCCGGCGCTGACGTCGTCTCCTCCGACCTGACCCCCGAGCTGTTGGCGCGGTCGCAGGCCAGGGCCGCGGCGCGCGGCCTGGTGCTGGATTATCGCGAGGCGAATGCCCACGCCCTGCCCTTCGGCGACGGCGAGTTCGACGCCGTGGTCTCGGCGATCGGCGTGCAGTTCGCGCCGGATCAGCAGCGCGCCGCCGACGAGCTGCTGCGCGTCTGCCGACCGGGAGGGACGATCGCCGTCCTCAGCTGGACCCCCGAAGGCTTCTTCGGGCGGATGCTGTCCACCATCAGGCCCTATCGGCCCAGCCTGTCGCAGGCGGTCCCCCCGGCGGTGCTGTGGGGGCGGCCGGCCTACGTCGCCGGCCTGTTCGGCGACCGGGTCAGCCGCATCTCCGCCGTGCGCGGCATGCTGAGGGTGAACCGTTTCGACAACGCCCACGCCGTGCACCGCTACTTCAAGAACCACTACGGTCCGACGATCGAGGCGTACGCCAACATCGGCCACAACCGGGTGCTGACGGCCGAACTCGACGCCCAGCTCATCGAACTCGCCCAGCAACACCTGGCCTCCGGCGTCATGAAGTGGGAGTACCTGCTGCTCACCGCCGAAAAGCGGTGATTCGGACCAGAATGGAGAGATCTCAGGAGATGCCTAGAAATCCCTAGAGATCGATGTCCGCGTCCAGGTGGACGTCGGGCTCGCCGCCGGCCGCGGTGAACGCCGTGAGGGCACGGATCAGCCCGTGCCTTTCCGCCGCCGGCATCTGCTGCACGATGGCCGCGATCTCGGCGCGCCGGTGGGCCGTGACCCGGCGCACCACGTCGCGGCCGCGCTTGGTCAGGGCGGCCAGCAGTTCGCGGCGGGAGGTCGGGTGCGGCAGGCGGTCGATCAGGCCGGCCGCGACGAGCCGGTCGACCATCCGGCCGGTGGCCGACGGCTGCACTCCCAGCAAACCAGCCAGCGTCGCGAGGTTGACCGGGCCGCGATTGGACAGGATCACCAGCGTGCGGAACTGCGGGATGGTGATGCTCTCGTCCACCTGGCCGATCGACCGCGCCGAAATCGCCACCAGCAGCCGGGAAGCCGTCAGCAAAGCATCGGTGATCACATCCAGGGATTCGTCGACGGACGTGTCGTTGTTGCTGGGCATCGCCTCTCCTCCCGACCACCTCCCGGCATCGGAGCCCGAAGACTAGAAAGTTTAGCAACCTTCCAGTGTCGCGATCTGGGAATTATTTCTCACGCGTACTGTCTACGCCGGTCAGGGTATAGAGGTTTCATACCCGCTTTTCGCGGACTTCAATTGATCACCCGATGTGTAACGGATCGATCTGCACGCGGACCGGCTCCGCGGTCTGCCGGGCGCTGAGCAGCCGCACTCCGCGCCGCAGCGCCGCCGCCAGCGCCAACCCCTGATCGCGGCTCACGCGCACCAGCATCCGCGTTACCGGTCCGCCCGCGGGCGTCCCCGCCGGCCGCCGCACGCCGGGCGGCAGGTCCACCGGGCCCAGCAGGTCGGCGCGGATGTCTTGGTCCTGAGGCAGCCCGGTCTCGTCCAGTAACGCCGCCACGGCGCCCGGCGCTCCGTCGATGGCCGCCATGTGCACGCTCGGCGGCAGGCCGAGCTCGGTCCGGGCCGTGAGCTCGGCCTCCGCGTGGCCCACCGGGTCCCAGCGGATCAGCGACTGCACCGTGGGGATCGACGACTCGGCCACCACCATCACCACACCGCCGTCGCCGCGGGGCCGGACCAGGGCCGCCGCGGTCAGCCAGCGCCACAGCGCGTCCTCGGCGGCGCGCAGATCCTGCCGGCCCAGCAAGGCCCACGTGTCGAGCAGCAGCGCCGCGCCGTAGCCGCCGGCCGCCGGGGGTTCGGCGCCCGGCGTGGCGACCACGACGGCGGGGCCCGCCGCGACCTCCGCCACGACGTCCTCGCCCGTCGACGTGATCACCGGCGTGCCGGCAAACGCGCGGCCCAGCTCCTCGGCGGTGCGCCGCGCCCCGACGACGACGGCACGGACCGCGTCCGAGCCGCAGCGCGCGCACCGTCGCGTGGGCTCGACGCGACCGCACCAGCGGCAGACCAGCGCCGTCCCCCGCTCCTGCAGCGACAGGGGCCCGGTGCAGTGCCGGCACCGGGCGACGGCGCGGCACCGACCGCAGGCCAGCGACGGAACGTATCCGCGCCGCGGCACCTGAACCAGCACCGGCGCGCCGACCGCCAGCGCCGAGCGGGCGGCGCGCAACCCCAGCGACGGCACCCGCGCGGTGCGCGCCGCCGGGTCACGTTCGTCGGCGTAGCCGGTGTCGTCCAGGGCGATCACCCGGGGCGTGCGGGCGCGCACCACCGGCCGCGCCGCGACGATGTCGTGCGCCCACCCGCTGCGGACCAGGGCGTGGGCCTCGGCGGTCCGCGCGTAACCGCCGATCACCGCCGCACAGCGGGCCTGGTGGGCGCGCAGCATCGCCACCTCGCGGGCGTGCGGGTACGGCGCCCGCGGCTCGGCCAGGCTGTCGTCGGCGTCGGCCCACACCATCACCAGCCCCAGTTCGCCGAGCGGGGCGAACACCGCGCTGCGGGTCCCGATCACAAGCCGCGCGGTGCCCCGCAGCGCGGCCAGCCAGCGCCGGTAGCGGGCCGCCGGGCCCAGGCCGGCCGACAGCGCGACGACGGCACCGTCGTCGATGCGGGCGGTCGTGGCCCGCGCGAGGGTGTCCAGATCCCGTTGATCGGGCACGACCGCCAGGACCGACCGCCCGGTCCGGATGGTCTGCGCCGCGGCCTCGGCGAAACGCTCCGCCCACGGCTCGCCGGGCAACGCCTGCCACACGGCCCGCGCGGCGCGGGACTCCGACAGGGCGGCCAGGAACTGGCCGCCGCGGACGTACCCGCCCCAGGCCGCCGGGTCGACCGGCTCCGGCAGGGCCGCGGCCGCCGGCGGCACGGCTTCGCGCTCGACCCGGGCGTGCCGCGGCGGCACCGCCAGCCGCAGCACGTCGGCGCGGGTGCCGGCATAGCGGGCGGCCACCGCGTCGGCCAGCCGGCGGATCTCGGGGGTGAGCACCGGTTCGGGCGACACGACGCGGTCGAGCCAGCCCAGCTTGCCGGCGTGGTCGGTGTCGTTGCGCCGTTCCAGCACGAACCCGTCGACCAGCCGGCCGTGGAACCGCACCCGCACCCGCACTCCCGGCTGGGCGTCGTCGGACTGCTCGGCCGACACGAGGTAGTCGAACTCGCGGTCCAGGTGCGGCACCGACAGCATCGGCAGCACCCGGGCGATGGGTTCGATGTGAGATGCGCTCTTATTCAAAGCCTTCGGCGGGCCAGTCGACGACCTGCGCGCCCTCTTCCCAGTCGTCGTCTTCGTAGCCCTCGTCCAGAACCGACTCCTCCCGGCCGAAGAAGAACCCGGCCGTGATGAGGACCTGAGCCGCGGCGTAAAGCCACCAGACGGGCACCGAGAGAGCCTGGTTGTCCAGGATGAACCTGCCGATGCCGATCATGGCGTCGGACAGCGCGAAGCAGATCGCGCCCACCGCGGTCCAGATCGTCGGCAGCCGCGCCAGCTGCGCCGTGCACACCATCGCGGTCAGCACCAGGATGTAGGCCGTGACCGGGATCGTGAGCTGGTCACGGCTCAGGTGGGGCCAGAACCAGGCCAGCAACGCCAGAGTCGCCAGGCAGATCAGCGCCACGGCGGCGATGCGCGGCCGCGACGGCGCCGCCACGGTGGCCAGCGGCAGCAGCGCGGCCAGAAAACACAAGTGCGCCAACAAGAACGAGGCCAGCCCCACGACGAAGGACAGGGTCCACCACGGGATCGCCAGCAGCCAGTCGCCGGTGGCCGACAGCAGCAGTGCGGGCACCAGCCAGCGCCGCTCGCGGACGATCGGGTGCCCGAGCGCGGCGACCGTCAGCAACAACGCCATCAGCGCTTTGAACGGGGGCTGCAGGATCCAGTGCCCGGTCAGCTCCGTTCCCGGCGGCGACCGCAGCGCCAGCACGGTCAGGTAGACGCCGTAGGACAGGCCGGCCCAGCCGGCCACCACCCAGCCGCCGGCCACCAGGCGAGGTGCGTACGGTACCTCCATGCCCAGCTTGGACAGAACAGCCGACGAGAAACCCGCAATCGACCCCATCTTGCAGAAGGTACTGGATGCGGTTCCCTTCCGGCTATCACTCGACGACGGTGTCGACGCGGCGCGACAACGCTTCCGCGACCTGCCGCGCCGGCCGGTGCACCCCGAGCTGCGGGTCGAGGACCGCGACATACCCGGCCCGGCGGGGCCGATCAACATCCGCATCTATTGGCCGTCAACCGATCCCGGCGCGCGGCGGCCCGTCGTCCTGTTCTTCCACGGCGGCGGTTTCGTGGTGGGCGACCTCGACACCCACGACGGCACGGCCCGCCAGCACGCGGTCGGCGCCGACGCGGTCGTGGTGTCCGTGGACTACCGACTGGCGCCCGAGCACCCCTACCCCGCCGCCGTCGAAGACGCTTGGGCCGCAACGCAGTGGGCGGCCGCGCACGCCGACGGGCTCGGCGTCGACCCCGCCCGGATGGCCGTCGCCGGGGATTCGGCCGGGGGGACCATCGCCGCGGCGACGGCCCAGCGCGCCCGCGACAGCGCCGGACCGCCGATCTCGTTCCAGCTGTTGTGGTATCCCTCCACGATGTGGGACGCGACGCTGCCCTCCTTCACCGAGAACGCCGCCGCGCCGATTCTCGACGTGCGGACCGTCTCCGCGTTCTCGCGTTGGTACGCAGGCGAAGTCGACCTGTCGGATCCGCCGCCGGCCATGGCGCCGGGGCGGGCGAAAAACCTGGCCGGCCTGCCGCCGGCCTACATCGGGGTCGCCGGATACGACCCGCTGCGCGACGACGGCATCCGGTACGGCGAGCTGCTGGCCGCGGCCGGCGTGCCCGTCGAGGTGCACAACGCCGAGACGATGGTGCACGGCTACCTCGGTTACGCGGGTGTGGTGCCGGCCGCGACCGCCGCCTGCGATCGGGGGCTGGCGGCGCTGCGCAACGCCCTGCACGGCCGAACCCCCGGCGTACGGTAAATCCATGACCGAGCCGACCAGCGACCGACCAGCCATCGATCCGACGTTCAAGTCGTTGCTCGACGCGTTCCCGATGACCTTCAAGGCAGAGGACGGCGTCGAGGTCGCCCGCAAGCGGCTGCGCCTGCTGAAGGTGCCGCAGGAGATGCTGCCGGGCTTGCGGACCGAGGATCGCACGGTCGACCACGGCGGGCTCGCCGGCATCCCCGTCCGCATCTACTGGCCGGCCGGTGCCGCCACGCCCGCGCCTGTCGTCGTCTTCTACCACGGCGGCGGCTTCTGCCTGGGCGACCTGGACACCCACGACCCCGTTGCCCGCGCGCACGCGGCCGGCGCGGAGGCGATCGTGGTTTCCGTCGACTACCGGCTGGCCCCCGAACACCCGTTCCCCGCCGGGGTCAACGACTGCTGGGCGGTGCTGCAGTGGGTCGCCGAGAACGCCGCCGAGCTGGGGGGCGACCCGGCGCGGATCGCGGTGGCCGGTGACTCGGCGGGCGGCAACCTCGCGGCGGTGATGGCGCACCTGGCCCGGCAGCACGGCGGTCCGGCGCTGGCTTTCCAGCTGCTGTGGTACCCGACGGTCACCGCGGACCTGTCGCTGCCGTCCTACACGGAGAACGCCGCCGCGCCGGTCCTGGACCGCGACGCCATCGATGCCTTTCTGTCCTGGTACCTGCCCGAGCTCGACATCAGCGACCCGACGGCGCTGCCCCCCACGGTGGCGCCGGCCAACGCCGACGACCTGTCCGGTCTGCCGCCCGCCTACATCGGCACCGCCGAGCACGACCCGCTGCGCGACGACGGGGCCCGCTACGCCAAGCTGCTGACGGCCGCGGGCGTGCAGGTCGAGCTGAGCAACGAACCCACCCTGGTGCACGGCTACGTCAGCTTCGCGATGGTAATCCCGGCCGCGGCCGAGGCCACCGACCGGGGGCTGGCGGCGCTGAAGCGGGCGCTGCACGGCTGAGGACAACCAGATGACCTGCACGCCCGACCACCACACGCTGATCATCGGCGCCGGGTTCGCCGGAATCGGCGCCGCCATCAAGCTCGACCGGGCCGGCATGACCGACTACCTGCTGCTCGAGGCCGGCGACGGCGTCGGCGGGACGTGGCACTGGAACACCTATCCCGGCATCGCCGTGGACATCCCGTCCTTCTCCTACCAGTTCTCGTTCGAGCAGAGCCCGCGCTGGTCGCGCACCTACGCGCCCGGCCGCGAGCTCAAGGCGTACGCCGAGCACTGCGTCGACAAATACGGCCTCCGGTCGCGAATCCGGCTCGGCACGAAGGTGATCTCCGCGGAGTTCGACGACGAGCGCGCCGTGTGGCGGGTGCGCACCGACCGCCACGGCGAGCTGACCGCCAGGTTCGTGATCAGCGCCTGCGGCGTGCTGACCGTGCCCAACCTGCCCGACATCGACGGAGTGGACTCGTTCGGCGGCATCACCATGCACACCGCACGCTGGGATCACTCCCAGGACCTGGCGGGCAAGCGCGTCGCCATCGTCGGCACCGGCGCCTCGGCCGTGCAGGTGATCCCCGAGATCGCGCCGATTGTCAAGCAGCTCACGGTGTTTCAGCGCACGCCGATCTGGTGCTTCCCCAAGTTCGACGTCGCATTGCCCGCGCCGGCCCGCTGGGCCATGCGACTGCCCGGCGGCAACGTGGTCGCGCGGCTGGCCAGCCAGGCCTTCGTCGAGCTGACCTTCCCGATCTCGGCGCAGTACTTCACGGTGTTCCCGCTGGCCAAGCGGATGGAGTCGGCGGGGCTGGGCTATCTGCGCCGGCAGGTCCGCGACCCCGCGGTGCGCGAGCGGCTCACGCCGCGCTACGCCGTGGGCTGCAAACGGCCCGGCTTCCACAACGGCTACCTCGCGACGTTCAACCGCGACAACGTGCGGCTGGTGACCGAGCCGATCGACAAGATCACCGCCTCGGCGGTCACCACCACCGGCGGCGACGCGCACGAGGTCGACGTCTTGATCCTGGCGACCGGTTTCAAGGTGATGGACACCGACCACGTGCCGACCTATCCGGTCACCGGGAGCGGCGGCCTGCCACTGAGCAAATTCTGGGACGAGCACCGGTTGCAGGCCTACGAGGGGGTCTCGGTGCCGGGGTTCCCGAACTTCTACAGCGTGTTCGGGCCATACGGTTATGTCGGCTCGTCCTATTTCGCGCTCATCGAGGCCCAGACCCATCACATCGTCCGGTGCCTCAAGCGGGCCCGGCGCTGCGGCGCCAGCCGCGTCGAGGTGACCGAGGACGCCAACGCGCGCTACTTCGCCGAGATGATGCGCAAGCGGCACCGCCAGATCTTCTGGCAGGACAGCTGCAAGCTGGCCAACAGCTACTACTTCGACAAGAACGGCGACGTCCCGCTGCGCCCGACCACCACGGTGGAGGCGTACTGGCGCAGCAGGCGGTTCGATCTCGACGACTACCGGTTCTCCGCCTAGCGCTAGGCTTTCACGCGTGGCAAAGGAGTATCCCCGTCTCGACGAGTCGCTGCGTGACTTCATCGCCGAGCAGGCCATGTTCTTCGTGGCCACCGCACCCTCCGAGGGTGGCCGGATCAATCTGTCCCCCAAGGGATACCGCGACACCTTCGCCGTGCTCGACGACCACACGGTGGCCTACCTGGACCTGTTCGGCAGCGGCGTCGAGACGATCGCCCACCTGCGGGACAACGGCCGGATCACCGTGATGTTCTGCTCGTTCACCCGCTACTCGAGGATCCTGCGGCTGTTCGGCACGGGCCGCGTGGTCCGCCCCGACGACGCCGAATTCGATTCCCTGGCAGCGCTTTTCGGCGCCAACAACCACGCCGGCGTCCGGGCCGCCATCGTCATCGATGTGAACCGGATCGCCGACGCGTGCGGATTCGCGGTGCCCTACTACGAGCTCGTCGACGAGCGGCCCGTGCTCGACGCGCACCACGCCGGGGCCTCCGACGCCAAGTTCGCCGGCCTCGTCGACCGCAACCGGCGCAGCATCGACTGCCTACCGGCGCTGGACGCCGACCACCCGACGCCGCAGAAGCGGGCCTAGATCGCCCGCTTGAGCTCGTCGACCTTGTCGACCTGCTCCCATGGCAGTTCGACATCGGTGCGCCCGAAGTGCCCGTAGGCGGCGGTCTGGGCGTAGATCGGGCGCAGCAGGTCGAGGTCGCGGATGATGGCGCCGGGCCGCAGGTCGAACACCTCGGGCACGATCTTCTCGATCTTGACCGGGTCGACCGTGGCGGTGCCGAAGGTCTCGACGAACAGCCCCACGGGGGCGGCCTTGCCGATGGCGTAGGCCACCTGCACCTCCACCCTTTCGGCCAGGCCGGCCGCGACGATGTTCTTGGCCACCCAGCGCATCGCGTACGCCGCCGAGCGGTCCACCTTCGACGGGTCCTTGCCGGAGAACGCGCCGCCACCGTGGCGCGCCCAGCCTCCGTAGGTGTCGACGATGATCTTGCGGCCGGTGAGGCCCGCGTCGCCCATGGGCCCTCCCAGCACGAACTTGCCGGTCGGGTTGATCAGCAGCCGCGTGGACGAGGTGTCCAGCGTGTCGTGCGCGAGGTCGTCGAGCACGGTGTTGAGGACCTTCTCGCGCAGGTCGGGCGTCAGCGTGTTCGCCAGGTCGACGTCGGCCGCGTGCTGGGTGGAGATCACCACGGTGTCCAGTGCGACCGGCACGTCGTTCTCGTAGGCGATGGTGACCTGCGTCTTGCCGTCCGGGCGCAGATACGGCAGCACGCCGTTCTTGCGCACCTCGGTCAGCCGCCGCGACAGCCGGTGGGCCAGCGCGATGGGCAGCGGCATCAGCTCCGGGGTGTCGCGGATGGCGTAGCCGAACATCAGGCCCTGGTCGCCGGCGCCCTGGGCGTCCAGCGGATCGGCCGCGCCCTCCACGCGCGCCTCGTGGGCGGTGTCGACGCCCTGGGCGATGTCGGGCGACTGCGCGCCGATCCCGATGTTCACCCCGCACGAGGCGCCGTCGAAGCCCTTGTCCGACGAGTCGTAGCCGATGTCGAGGATGCGCGCGCGCACGGTGTTGGTGATGTCGGCGAAGGCCTCCTTCGCCGTCGTCGTCACCTCGCCCACGACGTGCACCTGGCCGGTGGTCACCAGCGTCTCGACCGCGACACGTGAGCGAGGGTCCTGCGCCAGCAGGGCGTCCAGAACGGAGTCGCTGATCGCGTCACAGATCTTGTCGGGATGGCCCTCGGTCACCGACTCACTGGTAAACAGGCGACCCTTTTCGCTCACTATTCCCGTCCTCTCGATTAATTAGTTAGTCAAATTATAGTCTGCGGCCCGGATCTGCATCCGTCCAGTGGTGCAAGCGACCAGCCAGGACCCCTTCAGGAGCCGCGCAGAAACGTGACGATCGCATCCACAATACGACTGGCCATCAGGGTCTTGGAGCCGTGCTGCAATGCGGACTCGGCGCCGTCGGACGCCAACATCCAGCCGTCGTTGTTGTCGACCTCGAACGCCCGGCCGTCGCCCACCGCGTTGACCACCAGCAAATCGCACCCCTTGGTGCGCAGCTTGGCGCGGGCGTGGAACAGCACATCGCCGTTGGCGTCGCCGGTCTCGGCGGCGAACCCGACGATGGCGCGCATGTTGGGCAGCTCGCCGTGGGCCCGGGCGCGGACGACGCCGGCCAGGACGTCGTCATTGCGCACCAGGTCGATCGCCGGCGGGCCGGCCTGGCTGTCGGGGCCCTTTTTGATCTTCGCGGCCGAAACCCGCGCGGGCCGGAAGTCGGCGACCGCCGCCGCCATCACGAGCACGTCCGCCTCGGCGGCGTGCTTGGAGACCGCATCGCCGAGTTGCGCGGCGGAGCTGACCTGGACCACCTCCACCCCGGCGGGGTCGATCAAGCCGGCGGTGTGCCCGGCGATCAGCGTGACCTGGGCCCCGCGCTGGGCGGCGACCCGCGCGACGGCGTAGCCCTGCTTGCCGGAGCTGCGGTTGCCGATGAAGCGGACCGGGTCGATCGGTTCGCGGGTGCCGCCGGCGGTGACCAGCACCTTGCAGCCGGCGAGGTCGTAGGGCAGGGCGTCGTTGCGCTCCAGCAGCAGGTGGGCCAGGGTGGTGATCTCCTCGGCCTCGGGGAGCCGCCCCGCCCCGCTGTCGTGGCCGGTGAGCCGCCCGGAGGCGGGTTCGAGCACCACCGCCCCGCGGCGGCGCAGCGTGGCCACGTTGTCGACCGTGGCGGGGTGCAACCACATCTCGGTGTGCATGGCGGGGGCGAACAGCACCGGGCAGCGGGCGGTCAGCAGCGTGGCGGTCAGCAGGTCGTCGGCCCGGCCGTGAACCGCCCGGGCCAAGAGGTCCGCGGTGGCGGGCGCCACCACGACCAGGTCGGCCTGCTGGCCGAGCTTGACGTGCGGCACGTCCGGGACGTCCTCGAAGACCCCGGTGCTCACCGGCTGCCCGGAAAGCGCCTCGAACGTGGCGGCGCCGACGAAGCGCAGCGCGGATTCGGTCGGGACGACCCGCACGTGGTGGCCGGCCTCGGACAGCTGGCGGACCACGGTGCACGCCTTGTAGGCGGCGATGCCCCCGGAGACGCCGACGACTATCCGCTTGCGGTCCACCGCCCCTGCCCTGTTACTCGCCCTCGGTGTGCTCGAGCAGGTCGCCGTGGATCTCGCGCATGGCGATGGAGAGGGGCTTCTCCTGCAGGCCCGGCTCGACGAGCGGCCCGACGTACTCGAGGATGCCCTCACCGAGCTGGTTGTAATAGTCGTTGATCTGCCGGGCGCGCTTGGCCGCGTAGATCACCAGCGCGTACTTGCTGGAGACCCGGTCCAGCAACTCGTCGATGGGCGGGTTGGTGATGCCCAGCGGCGTGTCGTAGGCGCGCTGTCCGGCCGCCAGCGAGTCGAACCGGTCGGCGGTGGGGACGGCGGCCAGCGGCGCGTCGGACTGCGAAGTACTCACGTAAGTCAATCTCCTGGTGGATTACTGCGGTTGTCGGACCGCGGGGAAGTTCGTGCTCAATCTCGAGTGGGTCCGGTCTGCGCGTCTGGACGGTCCGGCGCAGTTACCAGCAAGGATACCAATTCGGCGCACGCCGACTCCAATTCCCTGTTGACGACGACCTCGTCGAAGTCGTCCTGGGCGGCCAATTCGACGCGGGCGGTCTCGAGGCGGCGCCGGATGGCCTCCGGGGTCTCGGTGCCGCGGCCGACGAGTCTGGCCTCGAGGTCCTCCCAACTCGGGGGCGCCAAAAACACGGTGATGGCCTCGGGCAGCGCGGATTTCACGGCCCTGGCCCCCGCCAGATCGACCTCGATGAGCACCGGATGCCCGGCCGCGGTGGCGGCCCGCACGGGTGCGGCCAGGGTGCCGGAGCGGTGCAGCCCACCGTGGATGTCGGCCCACTCGAGCAGGGCGCCCTCGTCGATCAGTTGCTGGAACCGGGCGGCGCTGACGAAGTGGTAGTCGACGCCGTCGACCTCGCCCGGCCGCGGCGCCCGCGTGGTCGCCGAGACGCTGAAATGCAGGTCAGGGACGCGTTCGCGCAGACAACGGACCACCGTCGACTTGCCGACGGCCGAGGGACCGGACAGCACGACCACACGGCCGCGCTGTGCGTCCGGTCCCCCGCCGGCGCTCACCGGGACTGCCCGGTTTAGGAGCCGAACTTTTCCAGCAGAGCCTTGCGCTGGCGGTCACCGAGGCCCCGCAGGCGGCGGGTCGGGGCGATCTCCAGCTCGGTCATGATCTCCTGCGCCTTGACCTTGCCGACCTTCGGCAACGCCTCCAGCAGCGCGGAGACCTTCATCTTGCCCAGGACTTCGTCCGTTTCGGCGTCCTTGAGCACCTGGCTGAGGTTGGTGCCGCCGCGCTTCAGCCGGTCCTTGAGCTCTGCTCGAGCTCGACGTGCGGCAGCCGCCTTCTCCAACGCGGCCGCGCGCTGCTCGTCGGTCAACTGGGGAAGGGCCACGATTCCTCCGTATCTGATCAATCTCAATCGATCTTCATGTGTCTTCGCCGGGTACTTCTGCCAGCGCAGACGACCGTACTCAGGCCTTCCGACGAAATCTAACCCGCCCCCCGGGTTAAGGCGATCAAACCCGCAGCATGCGCCCGCTCAACGGGCCCGGCGAGGCCGGGAAAACACCGTCGGCCGGGCAGCGCCGACCGTGGCTGTGCACGGGGCTGACCGCGCCGCGCGGGCCGCCCCTTTCCTGCCTTCGACCAGCGGTTTTGCACGCCACGGCGACGGGGCGTCCGCCCGGGCGGCGACGCGTCGGACGTCCGCGGCGCGGGGCCCGATCGGCCCGGTGCTGGGCATCACGCGATCGGCAGGGCGTGTCGCGCGTGTCGCGTCGTCGCCCGGTGGGGTTGCGCGCGGGCTCGGTTACGATCGAGCGGTGCCGAACCTGCGGATTCGTCAGGCGGCGGACCTGCTCGGAGTCAGCGACGACACCGTCCGGCGATGGATCAACCAAGGCGCGCTGACGGTCAGCCACGACGCGGCCGGGCGCAAGGTGATCGCGAGCGAGGATCTGGCCCGGTTCTCCCGCAGCAACGCGCCCGCTCCCCCACCGGATCCGCTGGGCATCGGCAGTTCGGCCCGCAACCGGTTCGTCGGCCTGGTCACCAAGGTCGTCAGCGACAAGGTGATGACGCATGTCGAGATGCAGTGCGGCCCCTTCACCGTCGTCTCGCTGATGAGCACCGAGGCGGCCGAGGAGCTGAGGCTCAAGCCCGGCAGCGTCGCCGTGGCCGTCGTCAAGGCCACGACGGTGATCGTCGAGACGGCCCCTTAGACCGACCCGAGGTAGGCGACCGCGTCCACCATGCGCTCGCCCGCCGCCCGCAGCTCGGGCACGCCGGGACCGGCCCGCAGCACTTCGCGTGCGACGGCGGGCAGCAGCTGGCCCGGCGCGGCCCCGCCCAGGCCCGCCAGCGCCTCGGGACGCCCGCCCTGGACGCCGAGCCCCGGCACCAGCACCGGGCCGCCCAGGGCGCTGAGATCGGGCGCCTCGAAGACCGTCGCACCGACCACCACCCCGACGAACCCGGCCTGGTCCGCGGTGACCGACCGGTTGGCCGCCGCCGCCTGGTTCACGATCAGCTGCGCCACCGTGCGACCGTCGGTGGCGGCGCGTTGCACCGTCGCGCCCTCCGGGTTGGAGGTCGCGGCCAGCACGAACACCCCCCGGTCGCGCGCCGCGGCGGCCTCCAGCAGCGGCCGCAGCGAGCCGAACCCCAGGTAGGGCGAAGCCGTGACGGCGTCGGCGGCCAGCGGCGAGTCGCCCGCCCAGGCGGCGGCGTAGGCCGCCATCGTCGAGCCGATGTCGCCCCGCTTGGCGTCGGCGATCACCAGGACCCCGCGATCGCGCAACGCGGCGATGGTGCGTTCCAGCACGGCGAAGCCGGCCGCGCCGTACGCCTCGAAGAACGCCACCTGCGGCTTGACGACGGCGAAGCCGGAGAACGCCTCGACGCAGATGTCGCAGAACCGGGCGAGCCCGTCGGCGGTGGTCGGCAGGCCCCAGGCGCGCAGCAACTCCGGATGCGGGTCGATGCCCAGACACAGCGGCCCGCGGGCGGACTTCGCCCCGGCCAGCCGACCGCCGAACCCCGTCACAGCGGCCCTCTGTCGCGCGCTTCGCCCGCGCCGCCGTGCCCGATCAGGCTGTGCAGCTCCTGCAGGCTCCGCACCCCGATGTCGCCGCGGATGCCCGCCTCGATGCCCTGCACGGCCGCGGACGCCCCCTGCACCGTCGTGACGCAGGGAATGTTGGCCGACACCGCGGCAGAGCGGATCTCGTAGCCGTCGATGCGCGGGCCGGAGTTGCCGTAGGGCGTGTTGATGACCATGTTCACCCCGCCGGCCCGGATGGCGTCGACCGCCGACATCTCGGGGCGGCCGGGCTGCGGCTCCTCGAAGTGCTTGCGTACTTCGTCGCACGGAATCCCGTTGCGCCGCAACATCTCCGCGGTGCCCTCGGTGGCCAGGACGCGGAACCCGAGGTCGGCGAGGCGCTTGACCGGGAACACCAGCGACCGCTTGTCCCGGTTGGCCACCGAGACGAACACCGTGCCCTGCGCGGGCAGCGACCCGTAGGCCGCGGTCTGGCTCTTGGCGAAGGCGGTGCCGAAGTCGCGGTCGATGCCCATCACCTCGCCGGTGGATTTCATCTCCGGGCCGAGCAGGGAGTCGATGGCGGCCCCGTCGGCGCGGCGGAAGCGGTGGAACGGCAGCACCGCCTCCTTGACCGCGATCGGCGCCTGCGGCGGCGCGTGGGCGCCGTCGCCGGTCGCGGCCAGCATCCCCTCGTCGCGGAGCTGGGAGATGCTGGTGCCCAGCATGATCCGCGAGCACGCTTTGGCGAGCGGAACGGCGGTGGCCTTGGACACGAAGGGCACGGTACGGCTCGCCCTCGGGTTGGCCTCCAGCACGTAGAGCACGTCGTCCTTCAGCGCGTATTGGACGTTGAGCAGCCCGACGACCCCGATCCCGAACGCGATGGCCTCCGTCGCGCGGCGCACCTTCTCGATGTCGCTGCGGCCCAGCGTCACCGGCGGCAGCGCGCACGCCGAGTCACCGGAGTGGATGCCGGCCTCCTCGATGTGCTCCATGATGCCGCCGATGTAGACCTCGGCGCCGTCGCACAGCGCGTCGACGTCGATCTCCACCGCGTCCTCGAGGAAGCGGTCGACGAGCACCGGGTGCTCCGGCGACAGCTCGGTGGCGCGGGTGATGTAGCCCTCCAGCGTCTGCTCGTCGTAGACGATCTCCATGCCCCGCCCGCCCAGCACGTACGACGGGCGCACCAGCACCGGGTAGCCGATCTCCTCGGCGATCCGGCGGGCCTGCGCGAAAGTGGTTGCCATGCCGTATTTCGGCGCCGGCAGGCCGGCCGCGCTGAGCAGGTCGCCGAACGCGCCGCGGTCCTCGGCCAGGTCGATGGCCTGCGGCGGGGTGCCGACGATCGGCACGCCCGCGTCGGCGAGCCGCTGGGCCAGCCCGAGCGGGGTCTGGCCGCCGAGTTGCACGATGACCCCGACGACACCGGGTCCCCCGCCGGCGGACTGCTGCTCGGCACGGAACACCTCGCACACGTCCTCGAAGGTCAGCGGCTCGAAGTACAGCCGGTCGGCGGTGTCGTAGTCGGTGGACACGGTCTCCGGGTTGCAGTTGACCATCACGGTCTCGAAACCGGCCTGGCTCAACGTGGTCGCCGCGTGCACGCAGCTGTAGTCGAATTCGATGCCCTGGCCGATCCGGTTGGGCCCCGAGCCCAGGATCAGCACCTTGGGCTTTTCCTTCTGCGGAGTCACCTCGGTCTCGGCGGCGGGGTCGAGCTCGTAGCTGCTGTAGTGATACGGGGTCTTGGCCTCGAACTCCGCCGCGCAGGTGTCCACCGTCTTGTACACCGGGTGGATGCCGAGCCGCCCGCGCAGCGACCGGACTCCGTTCTCCCCGGCCAGTTCCGGCCGCAGCGCGGCGATCTGGCGGTCCGACAGGCCGCTGTGCTTGCCGCGCCGCAGCAGCTCCGCGTCGAGTACCGGGGCGGCGGCCAGCTCGGCGCGCAGGGTCTCGAGCTCCGCGATCTGCGCCACGAACCAGGGGTCGACGCCGCTGGCCTGCGCCACCTGCTCGATCGAGGCGCCCAGACGCAGCGCCAGCTCGATGTCGTAGAGGCGGCCCTCGGTCGGGGTCCGCAGCCGGTCCAGCACCTCGTTGACGTCGCCATCCGGGTCGGGCTTGGTCCAGAAGCCGGCGCGGTCGGTTTCCAGGGACCGCATCACCTTGCCGAGCGCCTCGATGAAGTTGCGGCCCAGCGACATCGCCTCGCCGACGGACTTCATGGTGGTGGTCAGGGTCGGGTCGGCGCCGGGGAACTTCTCGAACGCGAACCGCGGCGCCTTGACCACGACGTAGTCCAGGGTGGGCTCGAAGCAGGCCGGCGTCTCCTTGGTGATGTCGTTGACGATCTCGTCGAGGGTGTAGCCGATGGCGAGCTTGGCCGCGATCTTGGCGATGGGGAAGCCGGTGGCCTTGGACGCCAACGCGCTGGACCGCGAGACGCGCGGGTTCATCTCGACGACGACCAGCCGGCCGTCGCTGGGGTCGACCGCGAACTGGATGTTGCAGCCGCCCGTGTCGACGCCGACCTCGCGCAGGATGGCGATGCCCAGGTCGCGCATCCGCTGGTATTCGCGGTCGGTCAGCGTCATCGCCGGCGCGACGGTCACCGAGTCGCCGGTGTGCACGCCCATCGGGTCGACGTTCTCGATCGAGCACACCACCACCACGTTGTCGTGGCCGTCGCGCATCAGCTCGAGCTCGAATTCCTTCCAGCCGTAGATCGATTCCTCGATGAGCACGTTGGCGCTGGGCGACGCGGCCAGCCCGGCGCCGGCCATCCGGTCGACGTCCTCGTGGCTGCGGGCCATGCCCGATCCCAGGCCGCCCATGGTGAAGCTGGGCCGCACCACGACCGGCAGGCCGACCTCCGCGACCGTTTCGCGGACCTCGTCCATCGTGAAACACACCCGGCTGCGGGCGGATTCGCCGCCGACCTTGGCGACGATGTCCTTGAACCGCTGCCGGTCCTCGCCGCGCTGGATGGCGTCGAAGTCGGCGCCGATGAGCTCGACGTCGTAACGCTCCAGCGCGCCGCTCTCGTAGAGCGCCACGGCGGTGTTGAGCGCGGTCTGCCCCCCCAGGGTGGCCAGCACGGCGTCGATCTTGTTGCCCCGCTCGGCCTGCTGGGCGATGACGCGCTCCACGAACGCCGGGGTGATGGGCTCGACGTAGGTGTGGTCGGCGTACTCGGGGTCGGTCATGATGGTCGCCGGATTGGAGTTGATCAGGCTGACCTGCAGCCCCTCGGCGCGCAGCACCCGGCAGGCCTGGGTGCCGGAGTAGTCGAATTCGGCCGCCTGCCCGATGATGATGGGCCCCGAGCCGATCACCAGCACGTGGTTGAGGTCGGTGCGTCGCGGCATCAGCGGCCCCCTGCCATCAGGTCGATGAACTGGTCGAAAAGGTACTCCGCATCGTGCGGGCCGGCGGCCGCCTCGGGATGGTACTGAACCGAGAACGCCTTGCCGCTGGCGAGTCTGACGCCCTCGACCACCCCGTCGTTGGCGCAGGTGTGGCTGACCACCGCGGCGCCGAACGGCGTGTCGAAGCGCTGGCCCGCCTCCCCCTCGAGCGCGAAGCCGTGATTCTGCGCGGTCACCGCCACCCGGCGGGTGACGTGGTCGATCACCGGGATGTTGATGCCGCGGTGACCGAACACCATCTTGTAGGTGGACAGGCCCAGCGCCCGGCCCAGGATCTGGTTGCCGAAACAGATACCGAACAGCGGTATTCCGGCGCCGAGCACATCGCGGGTGAGCGCGACGACGTGGTCGGCGGTGGCGGGGTCGCCGGGGCCGTTGGACAGGAAGACCCCGTCGGGCTTGAGGTCGGCGATCTGCTCGAAGGTCGCCGACGCGGGCAGCACATGGCTGCGGACGCCGCGCCGGGCGAAGTTCCGCGGTGTGTTGGTCTTGATGCCGAGGTCGAGCGCGGCGACGGTGAAGCGTTGCGGGACTTCGGGTTCCACGACGTAGACATCGGGGGTGCTGACCTCGCCGGCGAGATCGGCCCCCAGCATCGACTGCTGGCCGCGTACCCGCGCCAGCAGCTCGTCCGCGTCGGCGAGCGCGTCGCCGGAGAACACCCCGGCCTTCATCGAGCCGCGGCTGCGCAGGTGGCGCACCACCGCGCGGGTGTCGATGCCGGCGATCCCGACGATGCGCTGGCGGACCAGCTCGTCCTCCAGCGTGCCGGTCGCGCGCCAGTTCGAGGCTCGCGGCGACGGGTCGCGCACCGCGTAGCCGGCGACCCAGATCTTGTCGCCCCGGCTCTCGGCGTCCTCGGCATTCCAGCCGGTGTTGCCGATCTGCGGCGCGGTGGCCACCACGATCTGCCGGTGGTAGCTCGGGTCGGTCAGCGTCTCCTGATAGCCGGACATGCCGGTGGAGAAGACGGCCTCGCCGAGTGTCTGGCCGACCTCACCGAACGGCGACCCGGTGAAGACGCGGCCGTCCTCGAGGACCAACACAGCTTTACCGCTCACGCGGCTCCCTCCTGTCCGGCCTGCAGCCAGTCGTCGTATTCGCCGCGGTTGTTGGCACGGAACCCGGTGTCGATCTCGACGCCCGACGGCAGGCGCCACCGGATCGCCAGGATCGAGTTGCGCGCGGCGACCTTGCCGGCCATGCCGCGCTCGGCGCGGACCGCGGTGATCGACCCCTGAGGAATCCAGATCGGTTTCGCGCGAATGCGTTCCAGCAGTATCCCCTCGGGATAACGGGTCAGCACCGCCTTGCTGCGGTAGCCGAGATCACCGGCCGTGACCCGGTCGTTCCAGGCCGGCGACAGCGTGGAACCGACGTAGATCCCCCGGATGGTGGTGGTCGCGGCGCCCACCTCGTCCGGCATGGCGGGCATGGTGCCGATCAGCTCGCTCTGCCGCGCGGCGCGGCGCCGCCAGCCGACCATCATCAGCTGGATCACCACCGCGATCACCACCACCAGCACGGCCGCGAAGATCAGCGACCCCACCAGCGTGCCGGAGTTCATGCCGGGGACTTCCCATCTCGAGCCGTCACCTTCCCACGCAGCAGCGTCGCGGTCACGGTGGCGGGCAGGCTCATCGCCTCGTACGGCGTGTTGGCCGACCGGCTGGCCAGGTCGGCCCCGGCGACGGTCCAGGTCGCGTCCGGGTCGATGACGGTCAGGTTGGCCGGCTCCCCGACCTCCAGTGGCCGCCCGTGGTCGGGCAGCCCCACGATGCCGGCGGGGTTCTCGCTCATCACGCGGGCGACGTCGCGCCAGGTCAGCAGGCCGGGCTGCACCATCGTCTGCACCACCACCGACAGCGCCGTCTGCAGCCCCAGCATGCCCGGGCGGGCGGCGGAGAACTCGCAGCACTTATCGTGCTCGGCGTGCGGGGCGTGGTCGGTGGCCACGCAGTCGATGACGCCGTCGGCCAGCGCCCGCCGCAGCGCCAGGGCGTCGGCGTGCTCGCGCAGCGGCGGGTTGACACGGTTGCGCCCGTCGTAGCTGGACAGCCGGCCGTCGTCGAGCAGCAGGTGGTGCGGGGTCACCTCGGCGGTGATCGAAATCCCTTGGCCCTTGGCCCATTTCAACAGCTCGACAGTGCCCGCGGTGGAGGCGTGGCAGATGTGGACGCGCGCGCCGGCGTCGCGGGCCAGCAGCGCGTCGCGGGCGACGATCGACTCCTCGGCCGCCCGGGGCCAGCCCGCGAGCCCGAGCCGGGCGGCGTTGGGTCCCTCGTGCGCGACGGCGCCGACGGTGAGCCTGGGCTCCTCGGCGTGCTGGGCGATCAGCACACCGAGCCCGCTGGCGTACTCCAGGGCGCGGCGCATCACGAGCGGGTCGTGCACGCAGACGCCGTCGTCGGAGAACATCCGCACCTGCGCGGCACCGGCCGCCATCATGCCCATCTCGGTGAGCTCGGCGCCGGCGAGCCCGACGGTGACCGCCCCGACGGGGTGCACGTCCACCAGGCCGACCTGCCGGCCGCGGTGCCAGACGTGGTCGGTGACCACCGGACTGTCGGCCACCGGGTTGGTGTTGGCCATCGCGAACACCGCGGTGTAGCCACCCAAAGCCGCTGCTGCCGAGCCGGTGTCGATGTCCTCGGCATATTCTCGGCCGGGCTCGCGCAGGTGGGTGTGCAGGTCGACGAAGCCGGGCAGCAGCACCTGGCCGGTGGCGTCGATGACGTCGGCGGTGTCGGGGATGTCCAGCCCCGCGCCGATCTCGGCGATCTGGCCGTCATCGACCAGGACGTCGACGCGGTCGCCCTCCCCGTACAGCCTGACCCCACGGATGACAACGCTCACGCCGCGATTTCCTCCGCTCCGATCAGCACGTGGAACAGCACCGCCATCCGCACGTGCACACCATTGGAAACCTGTTGCAGCACAGCCGATTGTGACGAGTCCGCAACCGACGAAGCGATCTCCATGCCGCGCAGCATCGGGCCCGGGTGCAGGACAACCGCGTGACCGGCCAGCATGGCCTGGCGGCGGTCGGACAAACCGTACAGCGACGAGTACTCCCGCACCGACGGGAAGAAGCCGCCGTTCATCCGCTCGGCCTGCACCCGCAGCATCAGCACCGCGTCGGCGGCGGGCAGCTCGGCGTCGAAGTCGTTGGACACCGTCACCGGCCACCCGTCGACCCCCACCGGCAGCAACGTGGGCGGCGCGACCAGGACCACCTCGGCGCCGAGCGTGTCCAGCAGCATGACGTTGGAGCGCGCGACCCGGCTGTGCAGGATGTCCCCGACGATCACGACGCGCCGACCTTCGATGCCGCCGAGGCGCTGGCGGATGGTCAGCGCGTCGAGCAGCGCCTGCGTCGGGTGTTCGTGGGTGCCGTCACCGGCGTTGATCACCGACGGGCCGCCGGCGTCCGAGCACGTCCAGTCGGCGAGCAGCTGCGCGGCGCCGGAGGCCGGATGGCGGATGATCAGCGCGTCGGCCCCGGCGGCCCGCAAGGTCAGGGCCGTGTCACGCAGCGACTCGCCCTTGCCCACCGACGATCCGGACGCGCTCACGTTGATCACGTCGGCGCTCATCCACTTCCCGGCCACCTCGAACGACACCCGGGTGCGGGTCGAGTTCTCGTAGAACATCGTGATGATGGTGCGGCCGCGCAGCGTGGGCAGCTTCTTGATCTCGCGGCCGACCAGCGCCTGGGCGAACCGGTCGGCGTCGTCGAGGATGGCGGTCGCGTCGTCGCGGCTCAGGTCGCCGGCGGTCAGCAGGTGGCGGGTCATCGCGAGATCACCACGCCGTCGCGACCGTCGTGCTCGGTGAGCAGCACGTGCACGCTCTCGCTGCGCGAGGTCGGCACGTTCTTGCCGACATAGTCGGCACGCAGCGGGAGTTCGCGGTGGCCGCGGTCGACCAGGACCGCCAGCTGCACCGCCCGCGGCCGGCCCACGTCGCGCAGCGCGTCCAGGGCGGAGCGCACCGAGCGCCCGGAGTAGAGCACGTCGTCGACGAGGATCACGAGCGCGTCGTCGACGCCGCCCGCGGGAATCGAGGTGGCGGCCAGCGGACGCGGCGGCTTGGTCATCAGGTCGTCGCGGTACAGCGTGATGTCCAGCGCGCCGCGCGCGACGTCCACGCCGCTGAATTCACCGATGTTGGCGGCCAACCGTTCGGCCAGGATGACGCCGCGGGTCGGGATGCCCAGCAACACCACGCGCGGGGCATCGGGACCGTCGAGTGCGGTCTTCTCGATGATCTGATGTGCGATACGGGAAACGGTGCGGCCCACGTCGGCCGCCGACATCAATTCCCGGGTGTCACCCGCGGCACCCATGCGAGACCTGACCTCCTTCTCCGCCTCGCCGGACGGATCGTTAAAGGATGTCGACTGCACGGCAGCCTAGCACTTCCGGTGACTACCCTGGCGACCATGACGGGCTCGGGTCCGGGGTTCTCCGGATTGCAGCGGATGGACTTCGATGCGCTCTACCGCGGCGAGAGCCCCGGCCAGGGCATCCCGGCGATGCACACACCGCCGTGGGACACCAAGGCGCCCAAGGACAACGTCGTCGCGTGGCATGCCGCCGGCCTGGTCCACGGCGACGTCCTCGACATCGGCTGCGGGCTCGGCGACAACGCCGTCTACCTGGCCCGCCACGGCTACCGGGTGACGGGGCTCGACATCTCGCCGACCGCGCTGATCACCGCCGAGCGGCGCGCCGCGGACGCCGGCGTCGACGTCACGTTCGCGGTGGCCGACTCGACCAGGCTCGAGGGCTACGCCGGCGCGTTCGACACCGTGATCGACAGCGGCATGTTCCACTGCCTCGACGACGACGGCAAGCGCGCCTACGCCGCCGCCGCGCACCGGGCGACCCGGCCGGGCGCCACGCTTCTGCTCAGTTGCTTCTCCGACGCCAATCCGGCCGACGGCGACTGGCCGCGGCCGACGGTGTCCGAGCAGGCGCTGCGCGACGTCCTCGGGGGCGCGGGCTGGGACGTGGCGGCCGTGGAGCCGGCCACGATGCGCCGGGAGGTGGACGGCCAGACGGTCGAGATGGCGTTCTGGTACGTCCGCGCGCAGCGGCGCTGACCGCGCCGCTCGGCGCCGGGGAGCAGAGCCGCCGCGCACGCCGGGACCACCCCCGGCGCGCCTTCGGGCAGAGCCTCCGCCGACCCGACCGCTACCCTGTACCGGTGAATCGCTCGTCCCTCGACGTCAATGCGGCCTCGATCCGCGAAGTGTGCGACGCGGGCCTGCTCGCCGGTGCGGTGACCGTGGTCTGGCAGCGCGGAGAAGTGTTGCAGGTCAACGAGATCGGTTACCGCGACGTCGACGCGGGCCTGCCGATGCAACGGGACACGCTGTTTCGCATCGCGTCGATGACCAAGCCCGTCACCGTTGCGGCGATCATGAGCCTGGTCGACGACGGCAAGGTGAGCCTGACGGATCCGGTGGTGCGCTGGGCGCCGGAACTGGCCGACCTCCGGGTGCTCGACGACCCGCGGGGCCCGCTGGACCGCACGCACCCGGCGCAGCGGGCCGTCCTGATCGAGGACCTGCTCACCCACACCAGCGGCCTGGCCTACGGGTTCTCGGTGTCCGGGCCCATCTCCAAGGCCTACCTGCGGCTGCCGTTCAACCAGGGCCCCGACGCCTGGCTGGCCGACCTGGCCACGCTGCCGCTGGTTCACCAACCCGGCGAGCGGGTCACCTACAGCCATTCGATCGACCTGCTGGGCATCATCGCCTCCCGCGTCGAGGACAAGCCGTTCCACGAGGTCCTCGACGAACGGATCCTGGGCCCGGCGGGCATGCCCGACACGGGGTTCTTCGTCTCGGCCGAGGCGCGACGCCGAGCCGCGACCATGTACTCGCTCGACGAGCACGAGCGCCTGCGGCACGACGTGATGGGGCCCCCGCACATCACGCCGCCCGCGTTCTGCAACGCCGGCGGCGGGTTGTGGTCGACCGCCGACGACTACCTGCGGTTCGTGCGAATGCTGCTGGGCGGGGGCACGATCGACGGGGTGCGGGTGCTGTCCGCCGAGTCGGTGCGGCTCATGCGGACCGACCGGCTCACCGACGAACAGAAGCGGCACAACTTCCTCGGCGCGCCGTACTGGGTGGGCCGCGGGTTCGGGCTCAACCTGTCGGTGGTGACCGATCCGGCCAAGTCGGCGCCGCTGTTCGGGCCCGGCGGCCTGGGCACCTTCAGCTGGCCCGGCGCCTACGGGACGTGGTGGCAGGCCGACCCGGGTCCCGAGCTGATCCTGCTGTACCTGATCCAGAACCTGCCCGACCTCACCGTGGACGCGGCGACGGCCGTCGCGGGCAACACCTCCCTGGCCAAACTCCGCACGGCGCAGCCGAAATTCGTTCGCCGCACCTATCAGGCGCTCGGCCTCTAGCACCATGGCCGACCACCCACCCGACCGCATCAGCGGGCCCCGGCTGGTGCTGCGCCGGCCCGTGGTCGACGACGCGGGCGCCCTGTACCAGCGGGTCGCCCGCGACCCCGAGGTCACCCGGTACCTGCAGTGGGCGCCGCACCCCGACGTGGCGGCCACGCGCCGGGTGATCACCGAGAAGCTCAACGTCAGCGACGACGACCGGACCTGGGCCATCGAACTGCGCCACAGCGGCGGGGTCGTCGGGCTGGTCAGCGTCCGGCGCCCGGCGCCGCACTCGGCCGAGATCGGCTACTGCCTCGGAAAGCGCTGGTGGGGAAAGGGGTTGATGTCCGAGGTGCTCGACATGCTGCTCGCCGCGCTGGACGCCGACCCCAAGGTGTACCGCGTCTGGGCGACCTGCAGCGTCGACAACACGCGCTCGGCGCGCCTGCTGGAGCGGGCGGGCTTCTTCCTGGAGGGGCGGCTGGCCCGCCACGCCGTCTACCCCACCATGGGTGCCGAGCCGCAGGACAGCCTGCTCTACGCCCGGATCCTGCGCTGACTAGCCGTCTTCGCCCAGCGCCCGGCGCGCGTACGCCCGCACGTCGGCGTCGCCGTCCTGCAGCGCCATCCGCAGCGCGTCGCGGGCGGCCGGCTCGCAGGTGAATCGGGCCAGGCCGAGCACGGCCGCCTTGCGCACGTCGAGGTGCGCGTCGGCCAGCGCCTCGGCCAGTCGCGGCACCGCGAACGTGGCCACCGCACCCGACAGCGCGCGGGCCGCGCCCTCGCGGACCTGCCACGCGGGCGCCCCCAGCGCCTGCTCGACCAGAGCGAATTCCTGCTCCCCGCAGCCCAATTCGCCCAGGGCAGCCAGCGCGGCGGCCCGCACGAGCGGATCCGGGTCGCCGATCAGCGCGCGGACCGCCACGCCGGCCCCGGCGCCGCCGCCCAGCGTGGCCAGCCCCGCCGCCGCCGCGATGCGGACCTCGCGGTTCTCATCGCCGGTGGCGTCGACCACGCCGGCCACGTCGTCGATCGACACCAGCGCGCGCACCGCCTCGATGCGCACCCGATGGTCGGGATCGTCGAGCGCGCGGCGATACTGGCCGGCGTCGCCGGCGCGCCGGGCGGCGAGCAGGTACACCGCGGCAGCGCGGACCACCGTGTCGCGCGACCCCAGATGCTCCCCGGCCGGCGCCGGGTCGGGCAGCACCTCGACCAACTCGCGGATTGCCTCGGCGCCGGTCCGGCGAACCGCCGCGTCGCCGTCGGACAGCGCCGCGTAGAGGGCCGCGGCGTATCCGTCGGGAAGATGCTCGGTCAGCGTCACGACCGCCGTGCGGCGCACCCCGGCGTCGGGGTCGTCCAGGTATCCCCTCAGGTCGGCGACCGTCGGCTCCGCCAAGGCGAGGACCTCGGCGATACGCGGCGACGGCGGCTCGAACGTGGTTGCCGCCGCGCCGATTCGGGACCCGGCGGTGGCCGGCGCCGGACCGCCGATCAGCTCCGGCTGGTGCACCGGCCGCACGCTCTGGTCCGCCGGCGGCAGGCCGTCGAGTTCGGGGACCGCCACGATGTAGGGGGCCACCGGCCGCTTGAGGAAGGCCATCCCGCCGTCGGCGTCCTTGCGCAGGTTCAGGTGGTAACCCCACTGTCCGTCGTCGCGGCCGGGCAGATCCGCCCGGTCGTGGTAGAGCCCCCAGCGCGACTCGGTCCGGGTCAGCGACGACCGGGCCGCCATCTCGGCGCAGTCCCGGATGAACGACACCTCCACCGCGCGCATCAGCTCGTGCGGATTGCGGGCACCCATCGCGGCGATCTCGTCGCGCATCCGCTCGAACGTGCGCACCGCGATGGACAGCTTGGCCGCCGTCTTGGGCGGCGCCACGTAGTCGTTGACGAACCGGCGCAGCTTGTATTCGACCTGCGGCTGCGGCGGCCCGTCCGGATGCCGCAGCGGCCGGTAGATCAGCTCGTGCGCGGCGCGCAACTGGTCCTGTGGAAGCCGTTGCGGCGCACCGACCTCCCCACGCGTGCCGGCGGCGTGCGTCCCGGCGAGGTCACCGAAGACGAACGCGCCGATCATGTAATTGTGCGGGACGCAGGCCAGGTCGCCCGCGGCGTAGAGCCCGGGCACCGTGGTGCGGGCATGCTCGTCGACCCACACCCCCGACGCGGAATGGCCACTGCACAAACCGATCTCGGAGATGTGCATCTCCACGTCGTGGGTCCGGTAGTCGTGGCCGCGGTTGGCGTGGAAGGTGCCCCGGGTGGGGCGCTCGGTGGTGTGCAGGATGCCTTCCAGCGCGGTCAGCGTCTCGTCGGGCAGGTGTGACACCTTCAGGTAGATCGGCCCGCGTGCGGAGTCGATCTCGCTTTTGACCTCGGCCATCATCTGCCCCGACCAGTAGTCGGAGTCGACGAACCGCTCGCCGCGGGCGTTGACCTGGTAGCCGCCGAACGGGTTGGCCACGTAGGCGCACGCCGGCCCGTTGTAGTCCTTGATCAACGGGTTGACCTGGAAGCATTCGATGCCCGAGAGCTCGGCGCCTGCGTGATAGGCCATCGAGTACCCGTCGCCGGCGTTGGTGGGGTTCTCGTAGGTGCCGTACAGGTAGCCCGACGCGGGCAGGCCGAGCCGGCCGCACGCCCCGGTTGCCAGGATCACCGCCTTCGCGCCGATGGCGACGAATTCACCTGTGCGCGTGTGCAACGCGGCGGCGCCGACGGCCCGGCCCGCGCTTGTGGGGTCGGTCAGCACCCGCACCGGCATGAGGCGGTTCTCGATGCGGATCCTCTCCCGCATCGAACGCTGCCGCAACACCCGGTAGAGCGCCTTCTTGACGTCCTTGCCCTCGGGCATGGGCAGCACGTAGGAGCCCGACCGGTGCACCCGGCGCACCGCGTACTCGCCGTGCTCGTCCTTCTCGAACTTCACCCCGTAGCGTTCCAGCCGCTGCACCATCGCGAACCCGCGGGTGGCGGTCTGATACACGGTGCGCTGGTTGACGATCCCGTCGTTGGCCCGGGTGATCTCGGCGACGTAGTCCTCGGGTTCGGCCTTGCCGGGGATGACGGCGTTGTTGACGCCGTCCATCCCCATCGCCAGCGCGCCGGAATGCCGGACGTGCGCCTTCTCCAGCAGCAACACCTGCGCGCCGTGCTCGGCGGCCGACAGGGCCGCCATGGTGCCCGCCGTGCCGCCGCCGATGACCAGCACGTCGCAGTCCAGGCGGACCGGGGTCAGGTCGGGGATCTGCATCAGGCCGCCACCGGACGGTCGAGCGCGGCCATGCCTTGCCGGCGGTTTGTCATTGGCAGTCTTCGACTTTCAGCGCAGGAGGTAGGGCATGTTGACCGTGACGGCACCGGTCGGGCAGCGGGCCGCGCAAGGGCCGCAGTACCAGCATTCGTCGACGTGCATGAACGCCTTGCCGGTGTCGGGGTCGATCGCCAAGGCGTCCAGCGGACAGACCTCGACGCACAGGGTGCAGCCCTCGATGCACAGCGACTCGTCGATCGTGACCGGCACATCGGCGCGGATGTTGTCGATCAATGTCATCTATGACTCCGTATCATGTTGCCGTGCATGGTTATTCGATCCCCTCGCATACGGATGTACTCGAGGTCGACGGGCCTGCCGTCGTCGAGGCTGGTGAGGCGCTCGAGCATGAGCAGCGCCGCCCCGTCGGGGACCTGCAACGTGGCCGCCGAGTGCGCGTCGGCGGGAATGGCCTCCAGTGCCAGCGACGCCGAGCCGAGCCGGCGTCCGCTCACCTGCTCGATCAGCGCGAAGATGTCGTCGGTCTCCAGCGGATGCTCCAGCACCCGGTGCCCGATGCCCGGGGCGAGGTAGGTCAGGTCGAGGCTTAGGGGCAGCCCGCCCAGGTAGCGCAGCCGCTCGACGTATACCGCCTGCTCACCCGGTTCCAGTCGCAGCCGGCGAGCCACCGCCGGTGGCGCGGTGACCGGCGTGGCGGCCCGCACCTCGTTGCGGACCTTGCCGAGCTCCGTGAACGTCTCCTTCAGGCCCAGCAGCACATCGAGCCCGTGGTCGTACTTGCGCTGCGCGACGCGGGTGCCGATCTTGGGCCCGCGCTCGATCAGGCCCTCGTGTTTGAGAACGCCAAGGGCCTCACGAACGGTGTTGCGGGACACCAGAAATTCGGTGGCCAGGTCGTGTTCGGCCGGCAGGCCGTCGGGGTAGGCGCCGGTGTGGATCTGCCGGCGCAGCACGTCGGCGACCCGCCGGGCGCGGTCGGCCCGCGGTCCGCGGAGGGGTACTGGCTGCGCCACGCCGCCACGCTAACCCGGCAGGGGGCGGTCTCAGGGGCGCCCGAGCGCGGCTCCGAACGGCCCGGCGGCCTATTGCGCCGGGCGCGATTCGGCTTTCACCAGCGGTGACAGCCGTCCGGAAAGCCATTGCGCCACCGCGGACGCCCGCACGGCGTTCCGATCCCGGTGATCCGAACGCGGCGGGCCGCGGTCAGCGCCTCTTGGCGTACCTGCACACCATGTCGCTCTCGCGGAACGTGCCCGTGTGCTGGCGGCCGTTGTCGTCGCGGCCGAAGAAAGTCCATTGTTTCGGGTTCTTCTGCGGTTCGCCGATGAGCTTGACCGTGTAGCGCATCTCGGTCTGGTCCAGCGTGCCGATGAGGTCGCCGACCCGGATATCTCGCGGATGCACGCGAGGCGCGTCCGACCAGTTCAGGGGCATGCGGCCGTCCTCACGCTCATCGACAGCGCGAAGGTTGGCGCCGGTCAGTTACCACCACGCTACACGCGTGCGTCACGCCTCTCCGCGAACCTTCTGCGCGGTCGCGTCACCGTTGAGCGCCGCGGCGTCCGACGGCAGCTCGAAGCCCGGGAACGCCGTGCCCACCGCGGCCGTCGCCGCGTCGCGCTGGGCCTCCATCCGGGCCAGCGCCGCGTCGGTGAACACTGACAACCCGAGGTCAGGGTTGTAGCCGTGGATCTCCTTCACGTCGAGCTGGGCCAGGAAGTAGACGATCTCCTTGGACACCACCTGCCCGGGGACCAGCACCGGGAAACCGGGCGGGTAGGGCACCACGAAGGTCGTCGACACCAGTGTCCTGCCCTCGGCCAGCCGCCGGCCCGCCATGCCGATCATCACGTGCTCACGGTCGGACTCTTCGTATCCGGCGTAGAAGGCCGCGCGCATGTCCCCGAACTGGCAGGCGTCGACCGGGCGGAAGGCGTCGTCGAACTCGCTGAAGTCCGGCAGGTGGGGCAGGTCTTCGGTGATCTCCTCGACGCGGCGCTGCTGCAGCGCGCGGTCGGCGGTGCTGGCCGCCTTCTGGGCGCGATCGAAATCGGTGGCCACCCTGCGCAACACGTCGAGCAGGTAGTGCACGCTCGACCAGGTGACCCCGATGGTGAAGATCAGCAGCACGCTGTTGATGGACGTCTTGTTGATCTGGATGCCGAACCGTTCCATCAGAATCTTCTCGCGGAAGTCGTAACCGTTCATGCCGGTCTTGCCGATGAACAACGTCACCCGCGTCGCGTCCAGCACGAACTGATCGGACCGCCACGCCTCGTTCCACTGCGCAAGGGCGCCCTGCCGGACCTCGCGGTAGGAACTGACCGAGGAGGCACGGAACTCCTCGGGCACCAGGTCGGCCTCGTCGAGGATGCGAAACCACTTGCTGATCAACCGGTCCCGGCGGACGCGATGACGGAAGATCAGGGCCATGTCGTACACCTGCCGGACCAGCTGGAAGCCCTCGATGTCGACCTGCCGGCGCGCCAGGTCCAGCGACGCGAGCAGCTGCTGGTTGGGCGAGGTCGAGGTGTGGGTGAGAAACGCCTCGCCGAACGCGTCGCGGGCGAGCGCGTTGAAATCCTGGTCACGCACGTGGATCATCGACGCCTGCCGCAGCGCCGACAGCGACTTGTGTGTCGAGTGGGTCGCGTACACGCGCACCCGAGCCCGGGCGGGATCGGGCAGCAACCGGCGCTCCAGCCACTGCGACCGGCCCCCCTCTTCCTGCACCCGCTCCATCTGCGCCGCCCACTGCCGGTACTCCTCGGCGTATTCCGGGGAGGCCAGCCGCTGCTCGAGGCGCTCGGCCGACACCATCGCGGTGCGCTGCCGGGCCCACGGCACCGCGGTGGCGAAGGCGTACCACGCCTCGTCCCACAGGAAGCAGATGTCCGGCTTGATCGCCAGCACCTCCTCCATCACCCGCAGCGGGTTGTACACCACGCCGTCGAACGTGCAGTTGGTGAGCAGCAGCATGCGGACCCGCTGCAGCTGGCCCGCCGCCTCGAGGTCCAGCAGCGTCCTCTTGATCGTGTGCAGCGACACGGCGCCGTAGATCGCGAACTGCGCCAACGGGTATGCGTCCAGGTACAGCGGGTAGGCGCCGGCCAGCACCAGGCCGTAGTGGTGCGACTTGTGGCAGTTGCGGTCGATCAGCACGATGTCGCCGGGCCGGGTCAACGATTGCACGACGATCTTGTTGGCGGTCGACGTCCCGTTGGTGACGAAATAGGTGTGGTCGGAATTCCAGGTCCGCGCGGCCTTGTCCATCGCCTTCTTGATGTTGCCGTGCGGGTCCAGCAGCGAGTCCAAACCGCCCGACGTGGACGATGTCTCGGCCATGAAGATGTTGCGGCCGTAGAACTCACCCATGTCCTGCAGCGACTTGGAGTTGAAGATGCTGGCGCCGCGCGCGACCGGCAGGGCGTGGAACTGGCCGACGGGCGCTGCCGCGTACGCCCGCAGCGCGTCGAAAAACGGTGTGGCGAAACGGTTCCGCAGACCCGCAAGTATGGTGCTGTAGAGGTCGGTGACGTCGTTGAGCCGGTAGAACGTGCGGTCGTACACGTCGGGCTCGCTGTCGTCGCCCGCCGCGATCGACTCATCGGTCAGCAGGTAGAGGTCGATGTGGGGCCGCAGTTCGCGGATCCACTCGCCGCATTCCACCCAGTCGTTGGCGCGGTCGGGGATCACCCCCTGCGCGTCCTCGTTGGGCCCCAGCAACGTGTTCATCAGCGGCACGCGGTCGCGGCTGCGCAGGGGCAGGTCGTCGCGGATGATCGCGGCCTGGATCTCCCCGTTGAGGGCGACCGCGGTGATGGCGTCCTCGACGCTCGGCACGACCAGGAACTCGAACTGCACGTCGTCGGACGGGTCGCGCAACGCGCGCAGGCACTCGGCCAGGCTTTCCGGGGCCGTGGTGGGCGCGTCGTCGGCGAGCAGCACGGTGTAGAAGTGCTGCTGTTTGGCCCTGGCCACCAGCTCCTGGTCCGCCAGCGGCGCGGTCGTGTCGAAAAGTCCTGCGCGGTCGCCGTATTCGCTGAGCAAACGCACCGCCAGCGAGACCTCTTCGGCGAGCCGCACCGTGGAGAGCATCTCCAGGTGGGCGCGGAAGGCCGCCAGGTTCTCCGCGCCGGGGTACAGCCAGTACCGCTCGTAGGCGCCGATGCGGTCCATCAGGCGCTTCACCCGGTTCAGCTCGTGGGTCTTGTCCATCCCGGCGAGGTCGACCTCCGCGAGGTGACGGCAGGCGTCATCGAGCAGGTTCCACGTGTCGATCCGCGCGTAGGACGGGTTGGCCACCGCCGCCAGGGCCGAGACCCGGAGGCGTCGCGGCTGGCCGCTGTTTCGAATCATGACCTCACTGTCCTCCTCGAATGACCCCGCGAAACGGCGCGTCAGCCCGGCTCGTCCCCGTTTCCTCGCGGACCGCGGCTGCTCTCCAGCCATCGCAACACGGGAAGCTGCGGGAAATCCCGGCGCCGCGCCGGTAACTCGGTGACGTCGCCGAGCGAGCGCACCACGGCCTGGGTCAGGCCCAAGATGGCGGCCATGACCGGCAGCAGCGGCTGCAGCGGCCTGGCCGCCGAGCGGACCGTGCTGATCCGGCGGGCCACCACCAGGCGTTCGACGCAGTGATACAGCCAGGCGCCGACGGCCAGCGCGTAGATCGACAGCGCCGACGCGGCGATGGCCCACCCGGACGCGGCACACATCACGGCGCCCAGCACCACGGTGGCCGCCAGCCAGCCGGCGACCACCACGCGCAGCTCGAGCCGGGTCACGAGCCGGGCCCCCGGACCGCCCGGGCGGCGGCGCGGATCTGGGGCGTCACCAGCATCACCTGGCCCAGCACCCCGTTGACGAAGCCCGGCGATTCGTCGGTGGACAGCTCCTTGGCCAGCTGGACGGCCTCGTCGACGGCGACCGGCTCCGGGACGTCGTCGGCGTGCAGCAGCTCCCACACCGCGACCCGCAGGACGGCGCGGTCCACGGCCGGCAGCCGGTCCAGCGTCCAGCCCTGCAGGTGCGAGCTGATCAGGTCGTCGATGTGCGCCGCGTGTTCGGCGACCCCACGGGCCGCCAGGACCGTGTACGGGTGCAGCGCGGACACGTCGGGATCGGATTCGGCCAGCGCGATGCGGCCGTCGACCACCTCGGCCGGGCTCAGCCCTCGGGCCTCGGCCTCGAAGAGCAGGTCGACGGCGCGCTTACGGGCCTGATGGCGTCCCCGAAAGGGCCTCGCGGGCCGGCTCACGCGTTGACGCGTCCCAGGTAGCTGCCGTCACGCGAATCCACCTTCAGCTTGTCCCCGGTGTTGATGAACAGCGGAACCTGAATCTCCGCCCCGGTCTCCACCGTCGCCGGCTTGGTGCCCGCGCTGGAGCGGTCCCCCTGCAGGCCGGGCTCGGTGTGGGTGACCTCGAGCTCCACGGTCACGGGCAGCTCGAGGTACAGCGGCGCCCCGTTGTGGAACGCCACCTGCACCGGCATGCCCTCCAGCAGGTACTTGGCGGCGTCACCGACCAGCGACTCCGGCAACGGGTGCTGCTCGTAGTCCTGGCTGTCCATGAAAACGAAATCCGAGCCGTCGCGGTACAGGTAGGTGGTGTCGCGACGGTCCACCGTCGCCGTCTCCACCTTGACGCCGGCGTTGTACGTCTTGTCGACGACCTTGCCCGAGAGCACGTTTTTGAGCTTGGTTCGCACGAAGGCCGGGCCCTTGCCGGGCTTGACGTGCTGGAACTCGACGATCTGCCACAGTTGGCCGTCGATCACCAGCACCAATCCGTTCTTGAAGTCGGCAGTTGATGCCACGGTCGGTGTATCTCCTCGAGGATGTTCGAATGCGTCGCACAGCAGCGCCAACCCATTATCGACCATGGCCGGGCCCCTGCTGCCGCCCGACCTTACCCGCGGCCGCTACCCGGTCGGATCCCCCAGGCAATGGCCGTGGTCTTTCACGATCGTTCCGCCCGGGGCCTTGGCCAGCACCGCCGCCTCGGCGTCCCCCATCGTCGCGCCCCAGCCGCCGAAGTATTTGGTGTTGGAAGCGTTGGTCGCGAGGGCGATGCACCCACCCGGACCACTGGCCAGCAGGCGGCAGTCGCTGATGGTCTTGCGGCACGCCGACATCACCACCTGCTGGGCGGCGTCCTGGCTGGCCGCTCCGTCGACGGTCTGGATGTGCCCGGTGGAATCCGATATCGCCATCGCGATCCAGTTGCTGTCGGCGTGCGAGATCGGTGCCCCCGCGAGCGCCAGGCCGACCGCTATCGGCGCCGCCACTCGTTTGTACATGGAGGAAGGCTATTACGGGCCCGCTGATCCCGCGACCGGCGCGCGATCAGGCCAGAACGGTCAGATCCTTGGGGAACCGGGTCAACAACTCGGGGGTTCCGGCGTCGGGCACGACCAGCGTGTCCTCGATGCGGACGCCCCCACGCCCGGGCAGGTAGACGCCGGGCTCCACGGTCACCACGGAGCCCGCCAGCAGGGTGCCGACGGACGTGGCCCCGATTCCCGGCGCCTCGTGGATCTGCAGGCCGACGCCGTGCCCCAGGCCGTGGCCGAACAGCTCGCCGTATCCCGCGTCGGCGATCATCGTGCGCGCGGCGGAATCCACGTCGCGCAGGCCGGCGCCCGGACTCAGCGCCTCCCGGCCGGCCCGCTGCGCCTCTGCGACCAGCTGGTAGATCTCCTGCTGCCACTCGGCGGCCTTGCCGAGCACGAACGTGCGCGTCATGTCGGAGTGGTAGCCGGCGACCAGCGCACCGAAGTCGATCTTGACGAAGTCGCCGTCTGCCAGCACCGCGTCCGTCGGGCGGTGATGCGGGATCGCCGAGTTCGGCCCGGCCGCCACGATCGTCTCGAACGAGATCGCGTCGGCGCCGTGGTCGATCATCAGGGCCTCCAGCTCCCGGCTCACCTCGCGCTCGGTCCGCCCGGGCCGCAGGCCGCCGCCCGCCACCAGGTCGGTCAGCGCGGCGTCGGCCGCCTCGCAGGCCAGCCGCAGCAGGGCAACCTCGCCGGCGTCCTTGACCTCGCGCAGCGCCTCGACCGTGCCGGCGGCCCGGACCAGCTCGGTGGCCGCTTTGTGCTCCTCGATCGCGCCGGTCAGCGCGTCGAACCCGTCGACGGTGACCACGTTGCTCTCGAAGCCCAGCTTGGCCGCGCCGCCCTCGGCGGCCAGGCCGACCAGGTGGCGTCCCAGGGCGCGCTCGATGGCGATCTCGAGCCCGGCGGCCTGCTCGGCGGCCTGGGTGCGATACCGGCCGTCGGTGGCCAGCACGTCGCCACGGTCGTCGGCGAACACCAGCAACGCGCCGTTCGAACCGGTGAAACCGGACAGATACCGGACGTTGACCAGGTCCGTGACCAGCATCGCGTCCAGCCCGCGGGCACCCATCTGTGCTTTCAGGTTGTGTCGGCGCTGAGAATGTGTCACGACCCTTGACGGTACTCGCTACGCTGATGGCCCATGAGTAACTGGATGGTGCGCGGCTTGGCGTTCGCCGGGTTGATGGTGGTCCTGCGCCTGATTCAGGGCGCGCTGATCAACGCCTGGCAGACGCACGCCGGACTGTTCAGCATCGTGCTGCTGCTGCTGTTCATCGTCGGCGTTGCCGTGTGGGGCGTATTCGATGGCCGGGCCGACGCCGCCGCCAACCCCGACCCGGACCGCCGCCGCGACCTGGCGATGACCTGGCTGCTGGCCGGCGTGGTCGCCGGCGTCGTCAGCGGCGCCGTCTCCTGGGTGATCGCCCTCTTCTACAAGGGCCTCTACACCGGCGGGCTGCTCAACGAGTTGACGACCTTCGCGGCCTTCACCGCGCTGCTGGTGTTCCTGCCGGGGATCATCGGCGTCTCGATCGGGCGCTGGCGGGTGGACCGCAATCCCCCGGCCCGCCGCGAAGGCGAGGCGGACGAGGAGCGCGCCGACACCGACGTCTTCTCCGCCGTCCGCGGCGACGAGACGCCCGCGGCCGCATCGCACTCCGAGTCCCACACCGAGCCCTATCCCGAGGAAGCGACGCAGGAGCGGACGTCCGCGGTGGCCACCGCCGAACGCGAGCACGAGGCACCCACCGAGACGATCCCGACGGGCTCGTGGGGCGGCACGACCGAGTCGGCCCCCGCTGCGGAGGACGACGCGAAGACCGAGGTGATCCGCAGCGACGCCGAGGACCACACCAAGCCGCACCCGCAGCCCGAGAGTTAGGCCCCCGCGAGGTAGCGCAGCGCCAGCAGGTAGCCCTGGATTCCCAGCCCCACGATCACGCCCGTCGCGACCGGGCTCAGGTACGAGTGCCTGCGGAATTCCTCGCGGGCGTGCACGTTCGAGATGTGCACCTCGATCAGCGGCGCGGCGAGCTCGGCGCAGGCGTCGCGCAGCGCCACCGACGTGTGAGTCAGGCCGCCGGCGTTGAGGATCACCGGCTGGCCGGCGTCGGCGGCGGCGTGGATCCAGTCCAGCAGTTCGGCTTCGCTGTCGCTCTGCCGCACCACGGCCCGCACGCCCAGCGCCGCGGCCTCGCGTTCGATCAGGGCGGCCAGCTGGTCGTGCGAGGTGTCGCCGTACACGTCGGGTTCGCGCCGGCCGAGCCGGCCCAGGTTGGGCCCGTTGATGACCTGGACGGTGACGCTCGAGGTCATGCGGCGCCCAGCCCCGCGTATGCCGCCGCCAGTAGCGCCGGGTCCGGCCCGGCCAGCCGGCCGGGCTTGGCCAGCCCGTCGAGGACCACGAAGCGGAGCACACCGGCGCGGGATTTCTTGTCCTGGCCCATGTACTCGATGAGCTGGGGCAGGGCGTCGGCGTCATAGCTGACCGGCAGGCCCAGCAGCGACAGGATGCTGCGGTGCCGCTGCGCGGTGTCGTCGTCCAGGCGTCCGGCGAGCCGCGCCAGCTCGGCGGCGAACACCAGGCCCACCGACACCGCGGCGCCGTGGCGCCACTGGTAGCGTTCGCGCCGCTCGATCGCGTGGCCCAGAGTGTGCCCGTAGTTGAGGATCTCGCGCAGTTCCGACTCCTTCTCGTCGGCGGCGACCACCTGCGCCTTGACCGCGACCGCCCGCCGGATCAGCTCCGGCAGCACGTCGCCCGCAGGGTCCGTCGCGGCGCCCGGGTCGGCCTCGATGAGGTCGAGGATCACCGGATCGGCGATGAACCCGGCCTTGACCACCTCGGCCATGCCGGCGACCAGCTCGTTGTGCGGCAGCGTCTGTAGCGTCGCCAGGTCGGCCAGCACCGCCAGCGGCTGGTGGAACGCGCCCACCAGGTTCTTGCCCGCGTCGGTGTTGATGCCGGTCTTGCCGCCGACGGCCGCGTCGACCATCCCCAGCAGCGTGGTGGGCACGTGCACGATCGACACGCCGCGCAGCCAGGTGGCCGCCGCGAATCCGGCGACGTCGGTGGCCGCGCCGCCGCCCAGGCTGACCAGGGCGTCCTTGCGGTCGATGCCGATGCGGCCCAGCACCTCCCACAGGAATGCGACGACGGGCAGGTCCTTGCCGGCCTCGGCGTCGGGGATCTCGATGCGGTGCGCGTCGGTGCCTCTGGCGGACAGGTGGCTCCGGATCACCTCGGCGGTCTCGGTCAGCGGGGGCTGATGAACGACGGCCACGCGGTGCCGGCCCGTGAGCAGCTCCTCGAGCTCGGTGAGCAGTCCGGTGCCGATGACGACCGGGTACGGCGGGTCGACGGCCACCTGCACGGTGACCGGGTCGTCGGGGCGGGTCACGTGGCCGCCTCCGGAATGTTCCGGGATGACTGCAGTCGCGCGACGATGTAGCGGACCACCGCCCCGGGATTGCGGCGGTTGGTGTCGACCCGGATGGTCGCCACCTGCCGGTACATCGGAATCCGCGCGGCCATCAGGTTCTTGAATTTCTCGACGCGGTCGCCCCCGGCCAGCAGCGGCCGCACGGCGCCACCGCGGGTGCGGCGCGCGCCTTCGCCCGCGCTGATCTCCAGGTAGACCACGGTGTGGCCGGTGAGCGCCTCGCGCACCCCCGGGCTGGTGACGGCGCCGCCGCCCAGCGACAGGACGCCGTCGTGGTCCGCGAGCGCGGCACGCACGACGTCCTCCTCGATGCGACGGAACTCCGATTCGCCGTCGGTGGCGAAGATGTCGGCGATGCTGCGACCGGTCTGCTGCTCGATCACCGTGTCGGTGTCCAGGAAGCCGACCCCGAGCGCCTTGGACAGCCGGCGGCCGATGGTGGACTTGCCGGACCCCGGCAGCCCCACGAGCACGGCCCGGGGGGCCATCACGCGGTACCCCGCGCCGCCGGCGACTCCCGGTCGGCCACCGCGCGCCGGTAGGCCTCGACGTTGCGCCGGGTCTCGGCGAGCGAGTCGCCGCCGAACTTCTCCAGCGCCGCGCGGGCCAGCACCAGCGCGACCATGGTCTCGACCACGACCGCGGCGGCCGGCACCGCGCACACGTCGGAACGCTGATGGATGGCGACGGCCTCGTCGCCGGTCGCCATGTCGACGGTGGCCAGCGCCCGGGGCACGGTGGAGATGGGCTTCATCGCCGCGCGCACCCGCAGCGGCTGGCCGTTCGTCATGCCGCCCTCGAGCCCGCCCGCGCGATTGGTGGAGCGGACCACGCCGTCGGGCCCGGGATACATCTCGTCGTGGGCGCGGCTGCCGCGGCGGCGCGCCGTCTCGAACCCGTCGCCGATCTCGACGCCCTTGATGGCCTGGATGCCCATGACGGCGGCCGCGAGCTGGCTGTCGAGCCGGTTGTCGCCGCTGGTGAACGACCCCAGGCCGACCGGCAGGCCGACCGCGACGACCTCGACCACGCCGCCGAGCGTGTCACCGTCGTTCTTGGCGGCCTCGATCTCGGCGATCATCGCCTGCTCGGCGGCCTTGTCGAAGGCGCGCACCGGGCTTGCGTCGATGGCGGGCAGGTCCTCGGGAGATGGGGGCGGCCCGTCGTAGGGCGCCGACGGCCCGATCGCGATGACGTGGGACAGCACCTCGGCGCCCAGGGCCTGACGCAGGAACGCCCGCGCGACCGTGCCCGCGGCCACGCGGGCGGCGGTCTCGCGGGCGCTGGCCCGCTCCAGGACGGGCCGCGCGTCGTCGAAGCCGTACTTGAGCATGCCCGCGTAGTCGGCGTGGCCCGGCCGCGGCCGGGTGAGCGGCGCGTTGCGCGCCGAGGTTTGCAGGACGTCCAGCTCGTCGGAACCGACCGGGTCGGAGGCCATCACCGTCTCCCACTTCGGCCACTCGGTGTTGCCGATCTCGACGGCGATGGGCCCGCCCAGGGTCAGTCCGTGCCGCACGCCGGCCAGCACCGTCACCGCGTCGCGCTCGAACGACATCCGCGCGCCGCGGCCGTAACCCAGGCGGCGGCGCGCCAGCTGGTCGGCGATCTCGGTGGAGGTGACCTCGACACCGGCGACCATGCCTTCGACGACGGCCACCAACGCGCGGCCGTGGGATTCCCCGGCGGTGATCCAACGCAACACGGGTTACATCTTCCCATGTGGCCCGGCGTGCCCTTAAATCCGCGGTGCGCCGGTCCGATGCGGGCAAGGCGTGCTTGGATTGGGTATGACACTCGACGAGGTCGGGGTCGACGTCGAGATCGCGACCCAGGGCGTCGGCCTTGCGCCGGTGTTCCAGCCCATCGTGTCGCTGCCGGATGCGGTGGTCGTGGGCTTCGAAGCACTCGCGCGCTGGCCGTCGTCGGGCGGGCTCGATCCGTGCGCGGTTTTTGCCCACGCCCGGGCCACCGAACGCACCGACCAACTCGATCGCATGTGCATCGACGCCGCCATCGCGAGCGCGCTGGCCAGTGGCTGGGCGCCCAACACCTTGTTGAGCCTCAACTGCGAGCCGACCGCGGTGAGCATCCGCCGCTCGGAGGACGAGGTGCTGGCGCGCGGCTACGAGGAATTGCAGCTGCTCTTCGAGCTCACCGAGCGCAGCCTCCTCGAGCATCCCCACGCGCTGCTGCACAAGGTCGCCGCCCTGCGCCGTGACGGGTTCGCCATCGCACTGGACGACGTCGGGGTCAATCCGGACTCACTCGCCCTGCTCGACGTCATCTCCCCCGACGTCGTCAAGCTGGACCTCACGCTGGTCCAGTCGCAGCCCGACGACGCCCAGGCCCGCACGCTGACCGCGGTGATGGCCCACCACGAACGGACCGGAGCGCTCATCCTCGCCGAGGGAATCGAGTGTGACGACCACCTCGAACAGGCACTCGCGCTGGGTGCCGACCTGGGGCAGGGGGCCATGTTCGGTCTTCCGCGCCCCGCCGCCGAACACCCCCCGCCCGCGGCCTGGTCGTTGCCGCCGCGGAAGCGGCGACCCGCGGCGGCCGGCGCCTCGCCGTTCGACATCATCTCCGGCCGGCGTCCCGTGCGGACGGCTCGCAAGGAAACCATGACCGCGCTGTCGCGCCACATCGAGAGCCAGGCCCGACGCGCCGCCGACCCGCCGATCCTGCTGGCGGCGCTGCAGCACGCCGAGAACTTCACCGGCCACACCCGCGGGTCCTACCGGAGCCTCGCGACCCACTCGCCGCTGGTGGCCGTCTTCGGCCGCGAACTGCGGGCCGACCCCGGCTCCGCCGTGCGCGCGGTGGACCTCGACCCCACCGATCAGTTGTGCGCGGAATGGGTCGTGCTGGTCCTGGGCCCGCACACCGCCGCCGCGCTCATCGGACGCGAGCACGACGCCGATCCGCGCTCCGACTGCCGCGACGGCGACCGGCGATTCGACTTCGTCATCACCTACGACCGGGCGCTCGTCACCGCGGCCGCGTGCAACATGCTCGACCGGATGCGTTGACCGCGCCCGTCACGTCCCGCGACTAGCCCAGCAGGCTCATCCCGACCGCGGCGGCGGTGGCCGCGCACATCGACGGCCCGTGCGGCACCGCGCGCACGCCGCGCAGCCGCGCGGCCGTCCCGCCCGCCGCGGTCAGCACCGGCGCGGCCAGCGCGGCCAGGAACCACGCGCCGGCGCCGCAACAACCGGCCAGCCCACCCAGCCCCAGGGCCAGCTTCACGTCGCCGCCGCCCATCCCGGTCGGGGCCGCCAGGTGGACCAGCAGGTAGATCGTGGCCAGCGCCGCCGCCCCGGCCAGCGCCGGCGCCCCGCGGCCCGCCCAGGCGGCGGCCACCAGGATCGCGGCGGCCCCGGGCAGCGTCAGCAGGTCGGGCAGCCGGCGCTGCCGGAGGTCGTGCCAGCTCAGCACCGCGAGCCAGCCGAGCACGAGGGCCACTGGGACGATCCGCACGGACGAGACGCTAGCGCGCCGCCTGCAGGGCGCAAGCCATCGCCTCGCGCGGCGCGGGCAGCCCGGTGAACTGCTCCACCTGCGCGAACGCCTGGTGCAGCAGCATCTGCAGCCCACCGATCACCCGGCCGCCGGCGCCGGACACCGCGGCCGCGAGCGGGGTGGGCCAGGGGTCGTAGACCGCATCCAGCAGCAGCGGGATCGCCGCGAAGGTTCCCGCGTACCGCGCCGCGACGTCGGCCGGAATGGTGCTGACCAGGACCTGAGCGGCAGCCACTTCGTCGGCCAGGCCGCTGCCGTCCAGGGCGCAGAACCGCGTCGCGACCCCGACCCGGGCGCCGAGGTCCAGCAGCCGGGCCGCCTTCCGCGCGTCGCGGGCCACCACCGTGACGCCGGCGACGCGCAGCTGCGCCAAACCCACGACAGCCGCCGGCGCGGTGCCGCCCGATCCACAGACCAGCGCCCATCCCGAGGCCACCCCGGCCGCCGACAGCGCGCCGCGGACCCCGTCGACGTCGGTGTTGTCGGCGCGCCAGCCCGACGCGGTGCGTACCAGTGTGTTGGCCGACCCCACCTGCTCGGCGCGTTCGGTGCGCTCGTCGGCGAACCGCAGCGCGGCGAACTTGCCGGGCATGGTCACCGAGACGCCGACCCACTCGGGCCCGAACCCGCCGACCACGCCCGCCAGCTCCTGCGCGCCGCAGTCGATGCGCTCGTAGGTCCAGCCGTCCAGGCCCAGCGCGCGGTAGGCGGCCAGGTGCAGTTGCGGAGACTTCGAGTGGGCGATCGGCCTGCCGAGCACGCCCGCCCGTCTAGCGCGAGCTGTCGAGGACACCGTTGCGCTTAGCCAGCTCGATGTTGGCCAGATGCTGCTTGTAGTCCTTGGTGAACAGCGTCGTGCCCTGCGCGTCGATGGTCACGAAGTACAGCCAGTCACCGGGCTCGGGATGCTCCGCGGCGCGCAGGGCGTCGACGCCGGGCGAGCAGATGGCTGTGGCGGGCAGCCCCTGCGACACGTAGGTGTTCCAGGGCGTGCGCTGGGCGCGATCGGCGTCACTGGTGGCCACCTCGCGCCGGTCCAGCGGATAGTTCACCGTCGAGTCGAATTCCAGCGTGTGGTGGGCGTGCAGGCGGTTGTAGATCACCTGCGCCACCTTGGCGAAGTCCGGCGTGTTGGACTCCTGCTGCACCAGCGACGCCACCACGAGGATGTCGTAGGGCGACAGGCCCATGTCCTTGGCGCTGTCCACCAGCCCGGACTTCATGTACTCCGCGGCCCCGGCGCTGATCAGGCCCGCCAGGATGGTCTCGGGCGTTGCGGAGGGATCGACGTTGAACGTTCCCGGGGCGATCAGCCCCTCGATGCGGCGGTGGTCCTTGCCGAGCTCGGTGACGGGCTCGAGGGCCCACGGCGGCACCGCCAGCGCCGCGGGGGCGCTGTCGGACGCCGCCGCGCGCAGGTCGGCCACCGAGACGCAGTGCTTGCCGCCGTCGAAAGCGGCGCAGGTGGCCCGCGACGTCAGCGTCAGGATTCCCGGGATGGTCACGTTGGTCTTCATGTCGGTGGTGTCGTCGAGCTGCCGGCCCTCCGGGATGACCAGCCTGCCCACCCGGTTGCCGGGGTCGGCCAGCCGCGCGACGGCGTTGGCGGCCGGGATCTCGGTGCGCATCTGATAGAAGCCGGGCTGGAGGGCGTTGATCGCGTTGTTGCCGTGCGCGGCGTTGACGAACGCCCGGACGGTCTTCACGACGCCATCGTGCAGCAACGTCTCGCCCACCATCGTGGTGGAGTCGCCGTCCTGCACCTGGATCACGACGTCGCGCTTGCCGCCGCCCGAGTAGTCGTCGGCGGACCCGAACATGGTGGGCCACAGCTTGACCCCGGCGAACACGACGCCCACGACGACGACGACGATCACCGCCAACGCCGCCCTGCCGGCGAAGCGGCGCCGGCGGCGGTTGCGCTCCTCGCGCCGGCGCGCCCGACGGTCGACGCGGCTCATCCTGCGCCGCGGCGACCCGACCGTCTCGGGCTCAGCACGTTCGCGGCGTGCGCTGTCAACCATCGGCGAGTCCCCCCGCGCTCTGCGGCGCGCGGCGCTCATCGAGCCAGCTCTGCAGGATCGCCACCGCCGCCGCCTGGTCGATCACCGACCGCTGCTCTCGGCCCCGCACCCCGGCCGCGCGCAGCGACCGCTGCGCGCTGACGGTGGTCAGCCGCTCGTCGGCGAGCCGCACCGGGATGGGCGCGATCCGCTGGGCCAGCGTCTCGGCGAGCTGGATCGCGTCGAGGGCCGCGGGTCCGGTGCGGTCGGCCAGGGTCCGCGGCAAGCCGACGACCACCTCGACCACCTCGAGCTCGGCGACCAGCGCGCAAAGCCGGCGCACGTGCCGCCCGGTTCGGTCGCGGCGCACCGTCTCCACCGGGGTGGCCAGGATACCGTCGGGGTCGCTGCAGGCCACGCCGATGCGCACGCTGCCGACGTCGATGCCCAGGCTTCTGCCGCGCCGGGACGCCCGCGCCGTATTGCCCTGGTCGGGGTCGCCGGGCCGGTCGGGCAAGCGATGTTGTGCCGGGACCACTCAACCGACCCGATCGATCTCATCGCGTACCGCCTTGAGCGCCACGTCGATGCCGGTCGGATCCTTCCCTGAGCCCTGGGCGGTGTCGGCTTTGCCCCCGCCCCGGCCGTCGACGGCCACGGACAGGCGTTTGACCAGGTCGTTGGCGCTGATACCCAGGTCCTGCGCGGCCGCGTTGACCGCGACGACGTACGGGACGGCCGACCCGCCGTCGCCGTCAGAGGTCTCGGCGATCAGGGTGACCACCGCCGGCTGACTGCCTTGCTTGCGCAGAATGCCGCCCACGACCGAGCGCAGGTCGGCCGCCGTCGCGGCCGGCATGCGTTGGGCCACCAGCAAGACGTTGCCGATGCGCTCGGGCTCGATCTTGGCCACGGTTGCGGTGAGTCCGCCCTTGCGGGCGCGTTCGAGTTCCTTCTCCGCGGCCTTGAGCCGCTCCACCAGGGTGGCCACCCGCGCGGGCACCTCCTCGGACGGCACCTTCAGCGAGGACGCCAGCCCCGCCATCAGCGCGCGTTCCTTGGCCAGGTGCCGAAACGACTCGAGCCCGACGTAGGCCTCCACCCGCCGGACCCCCGAACCGATCGACGACTCACCCAGGATGGTCACCGGCCCGATCTGCGCCGAGTTGTGCACGTGCGTCCCGCCGCACAGCTCCAGCGAGAACGGGCCGCCGATCTCCACGACCCGCACCTGGTCCGGATAGGCCTCGCCGAAGAGCGCCATCGCGCCCATGGCCTTGGCCTTCTCGAGTTGCTCGGTGAACGTGTGCACCTCGAAGTCGGCCTGCACGGCCTCGTTGGTCACCTCTTCGATCTGGGTGCGCTGCTCCTCGCTCACCGGCCCCTGCCAGTTGAAGTCGAAACGCAGGTAGCCGGGCCGGTTCAGCGACCCGGCCTGAACGGCGTTGGGGCCCAGCACCTGTCGCAGCGCAGCGTGCACCATATGGGTGCCCGAGTGGCCCTGCGTGGCGCCGCGGCGCCAGCCCGGGTCGACGGCGGCGACCACGGTGTCGCCCTCGACGAACTCCCCCGACTCGACGTTGATCCGGTGCACCCACAGAGTTTTGGCGATCTTCTGCACGTCGGTGACCGCCGCTCGGGCGCTCTCGCCGGACCCGGTGCCGCTGATGGTGCCCTCGTCGGCGATCTGGCCGCCGGACTCGGCGTAGAGCGGTGTGCGGTCGAGCACCATCTCCACCCGCTGGGCCCCATCGGCGCCGTGCGCCACCACCGGCACCCGCTTTCCGTCCACGAAAATCCCGAGAATCCTTGCTTCCGAGGATAATTCGTCGAAGCCGGTGAACTCGGTGGGCCCGGCGTCCACCAGCTCGCGATAAGCGGTCAAGTCGGCGTGGGCATGCTTGCGCGCGGCGGCGTCGGCCTTGGCGCGGCGGCGCTGCTCGGCCATCAGCTCGCGAAAGCCGATCTCGTCGACCTGCAGGCCGGCCTCCGACGCCATCTCGAGCGTCAGCTCGATCGGGAAGCCGTAGGTGTCGTGCAGGGTGAACGCATCTGAACCGGAGATCGCTTGTGCGCCCGACCGTTTGGTGGCGCCGGCGACCTCGTCGAACAACTTCGAGCCCGACTCCAGCGTGCGGTTGAACGCCGTCTCCTCGGCGACGGCGATCCGCCTGACCCGGTCGAAGTCGGCGACGAGCTCGGGGTACGACGGCCCCATGGCGTCGCGCACGGTGGCCATCAGGTCGCCGACGATCGGGCCGTCGATGTCGAGCAGCTTGGCCGAGCGGATGACACGGCGCAGCAGGCGGCGCAGCACGTAGCCGCGCCCGTCGTTGCCGGGGCTGACGCCGTCGCCGATCAGAATCGCCGCGGTGCGGCTGTGGTCGGCGATGACGCGATAGCGCACGTCGTCTTCGTGGTTGCCGGCGTCGTATCCGCGCGGCGCGCGCGACGCGACGAGATCGATGACCGGGCGCAACAGGTCGGTCTCGTAGACGTTGGCCACGCCCTGCAGGATGAACGCGACCCGCTCCACGCCCATGCCGGTGTCGATGTTCTTGCGGGGCAGCGGACCCAGGATCTCGAAGTCGGTCTTGCCGGTGCCCTCGCCGCGTTCGTTCTGCATGAACACGAGGTTCCAGATCTCGATGTAACGGTCCTCGTTGGCGATCGGGCCGCCGCCGACGCCGAACTCCGCACCCCGGTCGTAGTAGATCTCCGACGAGGGGCCGCACGGCCCGGGGATGCCCATCGACCAGTAATTGTCCTCCATGCCGCGGCGCTGGATACGCTCGACGGGCAGCCCGGCGATCTCCTGCCACAGTCGCACGGCCTCGTCGTCGTCGAAATAGACCGTCGCCCAGAGCCGTTCGGGGTCCAGGCCATAGCCGCCGTCGTCGAGGCCGCCGGTCAGCAGGCTCCACGCCAGCTCGATGGCCTCGCGCTTGAAGTAGTCACCGAACGAGAAATTGCCGGCCATCTGGAAGAAGGTGTTGTGCCGGGTCGTGATGCCGACCTCGTCGATGTCGGGCGTCCGGATGCACTTCTGGATGCTGGTGGCCCGCGGGTACGGCGGCGTGCGCGCGCCCAGGAAGTACGGGACGAACTGGACCATGCCCGCGTTGACGAACAGCAGGTTGGGATCCTCGAGGATCACCGAGGCGCTCGGCACCTCCGTGTGGCCCGCCTTCACGAAGTGATCAAGAAACCTCTTCCTGATCTCGTGTGTCTGCACTCTTCTTCCGCTTCTTTCTTACTTCGACGTGGGTTCCCAGCCTATTCTGCGGGCAACGCGGCGTGCCGCCCGGCGGTGGCCGTCAGCCCGCCATGAAGCTCAACCGCACCGTCCGGCGCGGGTTGTCCCGGTTGAGGTCGACCAGCACGATGCTTTGCCAGGTGCCCAGCGCAGGATCGCCCCCGGCCACCGGCACGGTCACCGACGGCGAGACGATCGCCGGCAGGACGTGATCGGCGCCGTGGCCCTCCGAGCCGTGCGCGTGCCGGTAGCGGTCGTCGCGGGGCAGCAGCCGTTCCAGGGTGTCGACCAGGTCGTCGTCGGAGCCCGCACCGGTCTCGATGATGGCCACCCCGGCCGTGGCGTGCGGCACGAACACGTTGCACAGGCCGTCGCCGCAGCTGAAGCAGAACCTGCGGACCGCGTCGGTGAGGTCCACGATGCGGCGGTGCGCGGTGTCCACCTCCAGTACATCGGTATGCACCCGGACCAGCCTACGGCGATGCCGCAGGACGCGGCCAATTCGATGTGACGGTTGCCACACCCTCGCGGGCAGGAGGAAGGTGACTGGTGGGACCGGTGGCGCCGCCGGGGCGCCGCCCCACACGAGAGGGGTCGATCGTGTACGCACGCTCCACCACCATTTCGGCGCAGCCGTTGTCCGTCGACATCGGCATCGCGCACGTCCGCGACGTCGTCATGCCCGCCCTCGCGGCGATCGACGGCTTCGTGGGACTGTCGCTGCTGGTCGACCGGCAGTCCGGCACGTGCATCGCCACCAGCTCGTGGGAGACCGTGGAGGCGATGCGGTCCAGCGCCGAGCGGGTGGCGCCGGTCCGCGACCAGGCCGCGCTGATGTTCGACGGCAGCGCGCGGGTCGAGGAATGGGAGATCGCCCTGCTGCATCGCGACCACCGTTCGCGGGACGGCGCCTGCGTGCGGGCCACCTGGCTCAAGGTGGTGCCGGACCAGCTCGGGCGGTCCCTGGACTTCTACCGGGAGGCGGTGCTGCCGGAGATGGAGCAGCTCGACGGGTTCTGCAGCGCCAGCCTGATGGTCGACCACCCGGCCTGCCGGCGGGCGGTGTCCTGCTCGACGTTCGACAGCATGGAGGCGATGGCGCGCAACCGGGACCGGGCGACCGAGCTGCGCAGCAGGCGTGTGCGGGATCTGGGCGCCGAGGTGATCGACGTCGCCGAGTTCGAGCTGGCGATCGCCCGGCTTCGGGTGCCCGAGCTGGTCTAGGGCAGCGAGTCCCCGGGAAACCCGCGGCACGGGTGCACCCGGTAGTTGAAAACCCCCGATGCCACGCCCGGGTCGTCGGCCATGATCGCGACGGTGTCGTCGATGGTCGCGGCGAAGACCCCGATACCGCAGACGTCGGAGTCGTCGGTGACGGGCAGCACCACCGCGAGCACGCCGTCGTCGCGCAGCGCGAAGTTGCGGCGGCCGTGCTCCCAGACGATGGCCGGCGTCCCGGCGTCATCGAAGTTGGGCCCCTTGGTCAGGATCACCAGGCTGTAGGGCCTCGCTTTCGGCAGCAGTTCGCTCATCTGCGCGTCGGTGAAGGTCTTCACGATCGCCTCCTTTTCGCCCGGATGATCGCGCGCAGGCGTTCCAGCCGGCCGGCCATCTCCCGCTCGCCGCCGCGACCGGTCGGCCGGTAGTAGTCGACGCCGACCAGCTCGTCTGGCGGATACTGTTGTCCCACAACGCCGTCCGGATCGTCGTGCGAGTACTTGTAGCCCTGGGCGTTGCCCAGGGCTGCCGCGCCGGAATAGTGGCCGTCGCGCAGGTGCGCGGGGACCAGGCCGGCCTTGCCCGCCCTGATGTCGGCCATCGCCGCCCCCAGCGCGGTGGTGACGGCGTTGGACTTGGGCGCGGTGGCCAGGTGGATGGTGGCGTGCGCCAGGGTCAGCTGGGCCTCGGGCATCCCGATCAGCTGCACGGTCTGCGCGGCGGCCACCGCGGTGTGCAGGGCGCTCGGATCGGCCATGCCGATGTCCTCGCTGGCCAGGATCAGCAGCCGGCGGGCGACGAATCGCGGGTCCTCCCCGGCCACCAGCATGCGGGCCAGGTAGTGCAGGGCCGCGTCGACGTCGGAGCCGCGCACCGACTTGATGAAGGCGCTGATGACGTCGTAGTGCTGGTCGCCGTCGCGGTCATAGCGCACCGCCGCCTCGTCCAGCGACTGCTCGACGGTCTCGACGGTCACCTGCGCGCCGGACCCCTGAACCGATTCGGCGGCTACCTCCAGCGCGGTCAGCGCGCGGCGGGCGTCGCCGGCGGCCAACCGCACCAGCAGCCCGACCGCCTCGGGCGCCACGGCCACCCGGCCGCCCAGGCCGCGGGGATCGTCGACGGCACGCTGCACGACGGTGCGGATGTCGTCGGCGCCCAGCGGGCGCAACTGCAGGATCAGCGACCGCGACAACAACGGGGCCACCACCGAGAACGACGGGTTCTCGGTGGTCGCCGCCACCAGCAGCACCACCCGGTTCTCCACGGCGGACAGCAGCGCGTCCTGCTGGGTCTTGGAGAAGCGGTGGACTTCGTCGATGAACAGCACCGTGCGCTCGCCGTTGAGCAGCGCATGGCGCGCCGACTCGATGACGGCCCGCACCTCCTTGACACCGGCCGACAGCGCCGAGAGCGCCTCGAACCGGCGGCCGGTGGCCTGCGATATCAGGGAGGCCAGCGTCGTCTTCCCGCTGCCCGGCGGGCCGTACAGGATGGCCGACGCCACACCGGAGCCCTCGACCAGGCGGCGCAGGGGCGAACCCGGCGCGAGCAGGTGCCCCTGGCCCACCACCTCGTCGAGCGACGCCGGTCGCATCCGGACCGCCAGCGGCGCCCCGGCCGACACGCCCAGGCCGCGGTCGCTCGTCCGGGCGGCGCCGGGGAGGTCAAACAGACCGTCGGACACGGCTTTAGGCATACCACGCCGGGATGACCGGGTGCGTCGGCCCAGGCAGGCGGCGGGCAATGCGCGCGTCCTGGCCACATATTTGCTAAGTTCCCGTTTGCCAAGTCCCGTGCGTGTGCCCACAGAGCAATCAGACAGCTAGGACGGACATGAGCCAGCCCCCCGAATATCCAGGGACCTCGCCCGACCCCCACGGGGGCAACCAGAACCCGCCCGGCTACCCACCACCGCCCGGCCCGCCGCCCGGTTACGGACCGCCGCCCGGCCCACCCGGTTACGGCGCACCGCCACCCCCGCCGCCCGGTTACGGACCGCCCCCCGGCTACGGCGGGCCCCCGCCCGGCTGGGGGCAGCAGCCCGGCTACGGCGGGCCCGCCACGGGCCCGGGCTTCAGCGTCGGCGCCGCGTTCAGCTGGGCGTGGAACATGTTCACCAAGAACGCGGTGGCGCTCGTCGTCTCGGTGCTGATCTACGCGCTGCTGTTCGGCGTCGGCTACGGCGTGCTGGCGCTGAGCGGCGGCCTGAACACCAACATCACCGACTCCGACGACTACACCAGCGCCACCACGACCATGGGGCCCGGCGGCTGGGCCATCATGGCGGTCGGCTACCTGCTGGTGTTCGCGGTCGGGGTGTTCGTGCACGCCGCGTTCTTCTCCGGCTGCCTGGACATCGCCGACGGCCGGCCGGTGGGCATCGGCTCGTTCTTCAAGCCGCGCAACCTCGGTCCGGCGATCCTCGCCGCGCTGCTGGTGGGCGCGCTGACGGGGCTCGCGTCGGCGCTGTGCTTCCTTCCCGGCCTGATCCTGGGCATCTTCGTCCAGTTCACCGTGCCGTTCGTGATCGACCGCTCGCAGTCGCCCATCACGGGCCTGAAGTCGAGCTTCTCGACGGTGTCGTCGAACTTCGGCAACGCCCTGCTGGCGTGGTTGGTGGAGCTGGCGGTGGTCTTCGTCGGGGCGCTGGTCTGCGGTGTCGGCCTGCTGGTGGCCGCCCCGCTGGCCGGGCTGATCCTGGTGTACACCTACCGCAAGCTCTCGGGCGGCCAGGTCGTCCCGCTGGAGCAGTCCGGCTACCAGCCGGGACCCCCACCTGGGCAATACCCCGCCTAGCGGCGGCGCCGACGCTGAATTGCACTGCGCTGCAGCCTGGTGGCGCTTGTGATGCAATCAGCGGTTATGAGTATCAAAGTTGCGCTGGAGCACCGCACCAGCTACACCTTTGACCGGCTGGTCCGGGTTTTCCCGCACATCGTGCGGCTGCGCCCGGCGCCCCACTGCCGCACGCCCATCGAGGCCTACTCGCTGCACGTCGAGCCCGACGACCACTTCATCAACTGGCAGCAGGACGCGCTGGGCAATTTCGTTGCGCGGCTGGTGTTTCCGAACCCGACGACCCGGCTGAGCATCACGGTGGGGCTCATCGCCGACCTCAAGGTGATCAACCCTTTCGACTTCTTCATCGAGGACTGGGCCGAGACCTGGCCGCCCGGCGGCCTGGTCTATCCCAAGGCGCTGGCCGACGACCTGCGACCGTACCTGCGCCCGGTCGACGAGGACGGCGAGGGGTCGGGCCCCGGCGAGCTGGCGCGGTCCTGGGTCGGCGACTTCTCGGTGCCCGACGGGACCCGCACCATCGACGTGCTGGTCGCGCTGAACCGCGCGATCAACGCCGACGTCGCCTACAGCGTGCGGATGGAGCCCGGGGTGCAGACGCCGGACCGCACGCTGCGCACGGGGATCGGCTCGTGCCGGGACTCGGCGTGGCTGCTGGTGTCGATTCTGCGCCAGCTCGGGCTGGCCGCCCGCTTCGTGTCCGGCTACCTGGTGCAGCTGGCTTCCGACGTGGAGGCCCTCGACGGGCCGTCGGGGCCGGCCGCCGACTTCACCGACCTGCACGCGTGGACCGAGGTGTACATCCCGGGCGCGGGCTGGATAGGGCTGGACCCGACGTCGGGGCTGTTCGCCGGCGAGGGCCACATCCCGCTGGCCGCAACGCCGCACCCGGCGTCGGCGGCGCCGATCAGCGGCGGCACCGAGGTCTGCGAGTCGGTGCTGGAGTTCTCCAACACCGTCACCCGCGTGCACGAGGACCCGCGCGTCACGCTGCCCTACAGCGACGAGGCGTGGCAGACGATCTGCGAGGTCGGCCGGCGCGTCGACGAGCGGCTGGCCGCCGCCGACGTCCGGCTGACCGTCGGCGGCGAGCCGACGTTCGTGTCGGTGGACAACCAGACCTCCAAGGAGTGGACGACGGCCGCCGACGGGCCGCACAAGCGGCGCCGCGCCTCCGACCTGGCCGCCAGGTTGAAGTCGGTGTGGGCGCCGCAGGGACTGATCCAGCGCAGCCAGGGCAGGTGGTATCCGGGAGAACCGTTGCCGCGCTGGCAGATTGCGCTCTACTGGCGCACCGACGGGCTGCCGCTGTGGACCGACGAGGCGCTGCTGGCCGATCCCTGGGGCGACGAGGCGGCCGGCCCCGCCGACGCCGAGGCCGCGCACGAGGTGCTCGCCGGGGTCGCCGACGGGCTGGGCCTGCCGTTGTCGCAGGTGCGACCCGCCTACGAGGACCCGCTGTCCCGGTTGGCCGCCAAAGTTCGCATGCCCGAAGGCGATCCGGTGAGCGAGACCGACGACCTGGCCCCCGGCGCCGACACCGCCGCCGACCGCGCCGCGCTGCTGGCGCGCCTCGACGAATCCACCACGGCGCCTTCGGCTTTCGTGCTGCCGCTGCATCGCCGCGACGACGACCTGGGCTGGGCCAGCGCCGACTGGCGGCTGCGACGGGGCCGCCTGGTGCTGCTGGCCGGGGACTCGCCGGCGGGGCTGCGGCTGCCGCTGGACTCGATCAGCTGGCACCCGCCGCGCGCCCGGTTCGACGCCGATCCCCTGTCCGTTCCCGGCGCGCTGCCGGCCGGGCCCGAGGCGGGCGACGCGGTGGTGACCGACCCCGAAACCGCGCCGACGACCGCGATGGTCGCCGAGGTCCGCGACGGGCTGGTGTACATCTTCATGCCGCCCACCGAGGCGCTCGAGCACTTCGTCGACCTCGTCGCCCGGGTGCAGACCGCGGCGGCCAAGGCCGACCGTCCGGTGGTGATCGAGGGCTACGACCCGCCGCCGGACCCGCGGCTGCGCTCGACGACGATCACGCCCGACCCGGGCGTGATCGAGGTCAACGTCGCGCCCACGGCCGGCTTCGCCGAACAGCGCGAACAACTGGAGACGCTCTACGCCCAGGCCCGCCTCGCCCGGCTGTCCACGGAGTCCTTCGACGTCGACGGCACGCACGGCGGCACCGGCGGCGGCAACCACATCACCCTCGGTGGGGCGACGCCCGCCGACTCCCCCCTGCTGCGCCGCCCGGACCTGCTGGTGTCGCTGCTCACCTACTGGCAGCGGCACCCGTCGCTGTCCTACCTGTTCGCCGGGCGATTCGTCGGCACCACGTCGCAGGCGCCGCGGGTCGACGAGGGCCGCGCCGAGGCCCTCTACGAGCTCGAGATCGCCTTCGCCGAGATCGCCCGCCTCGCGGCGGCCGGCTCGCCCAAGCCCTGGGTGGTCGACCGCGCGCTGCGGCACCTGCTCACCGACATCACCGGCAACACTCACCGCGCCGAGTTCTGCATCGACAAGCTCTACAGCCCCGACAGCCCCCGCGGCCGGCTCGGCCTGCTGGAGTTGCGGGGCTTCGAGATGCCCCCGCACCTGCGCATGGCGATGGTGCAGTCGCTGCTGGTGCGCTCGCTGGTGGCGTGGTTCTGGGAACAGCCGCTGCGCGCCCCGCTGATCCGCCACGGCGCCAATCTGCACGGGCGATACTTGTTGCCGCACTTCCTGATTCAGGACATCGCCGAGGTCGCCGCCGACTTGCGCGCGCACGGCATCGCCTTCGAGACCAGCTGGCTGGACCCGTTCACCGAATTCCGCTTCCCGCGCATCGGCACGGCGGTGTTCGACGGCGTCGAGATCGAGCTGCGCGGGGCGATCGAGCCGTGGAACACCCTCGGCGAGGAGTCCACCGCGACGGGCACCGCCCGCTACGTCGACTCGTCGGTCGAGCGCATCCAGGTCCGCATCATCGGCGCCGACCGCCACCGCTACGTGGTCACCTGCAACGGCTATCCGGTGCCGCTGCTGGCCACCGACAATCCCGACATCCACGTGGGCGGCGTGCGGTTCAAGGCGTGGCAGCCGCCGAGCGCGCTGCACCCGACCATCACCACCGACGGCCCGCTGCAGTTCGAGCTGGTCGACCTCACCTCGGAGACGTCGCGCGGCGGCTGCACCTACCACGTGTCGCACCCCGGCGGGCGCGCCTACGACCAACCGCCCGTCAACGCCGTGGAGGCCGAGGCGCGCCGCGCCCGCCGCTTCGAGGCGACCGGCTTCACGCCGGGCAAGCTCGACCTGGCCGGCCTCAAGGAGAAGCAGGCGCGCATCTACACCGACATCGGCGCGCCGGGCATCCTCGACCTGCGCCGCGTGCGTACCGTGCAGCAGTAATGGCGTTTGCGGACATGACGTTCGGCACGGGCGGAGCGACCGGGCCGGGCTCGACGACCAGCGGCGGCCGCTACGACGCCGACCGCCTGCTGGCCGGCTATAAGTCAGCGCGCGCGCAGGAGGCCCTGTTCGACCTGCGGGACGGCCCGGGGATCGGTTACGACGAGTTCGTCGACCACGACGGCAGCATCCGTCCCGCCTGGTCCGAGCTGGCCGACACCGTCGCCGAGCGCGGCAGGGCGGGCCTGGACCGGTTGCGCTCGGTGGTGCACGGCCTGATCGACAACGACGGCATCAGCTACACCGAAGTCGAGCCGACCAAGGACGGGGCCCACGCCCTGGAGCCGCGGCCGTGGCGCCTGGACGCCCTGCCGATCGTGCTCTCCGCCGCGGACTGGCAGGTGCTCGAGGACGGCCTGGTGCAGCGCTCGCGCCTGCTCGACGCCGTGCTCGTCGACCTCTACGGGCCGCGCTCGTTGCTCACCGAGGGCCTGCTGCCCCCCGAGCTGGTGTTCGCCCACCCCGGCTACGTGCGGGCCGCCAACGGCATCGAAGGGCCCGGCCACCACCAACTTTTCATGCACGCCTGCGACGTCAGCCGGTGGGCGGACGGCACGTTCCGGGTCAACGCCGACTGGACGCAGGCGCCGTCGGGCGCCGGCTACGCGCTGGCCGACCGGCGCGTCGTCGCGCACTCGATCCCGGACCTCTATGAGCGGATCGCGCCGCGACCCACCACACCGTTCGCCCAGGCGCTGCGGCTGGCGCTGATCGACGCTGCGCCCGACGTCGCCCAGGACCCCGTCGTGGTGGTGCTCACGCCGGGCATCTACTCCGAGACCGCCTTCGACCAGGCGTATCTCGCGACGCTGCTGGGCTTCCCGCTGGTGGAGAGCGCCGACCTGGTGGTGCGCGACGGCAAGCTGTGGATGCGGTCGCTCGGCACGCTCAAACGCGTCGACGTCGTCCTGCGCCGCGTCGACGCCGAGTACACCGATCCCCTGGACCTGCGCGCCGACTCCCGGCTCGGGGTGGCCGGGCTGGTGGAGGCGCAGCGCCGCGGGACGGTCACGGTGGTCAACACCTTGGGCAGCGGCATCCTGGAAAGCCCTGGGCTGCTTCGCTTCCTGCCCGAGCTGGCCGAGCGGCTGCTGGGGGAAGCCCCGCTGCTGCGCACCGCCCCGGTGTACTGGGGCGGCATCGCCGCCGAGCGCTCACACCTGCTGGCGAATCTGTCGTCACTGCTGGTGAAATCCACCGTCGGTGGCAAAACCTTTGTCGGGCCTAATCTTTCGTCGCAGCAGCGCTCTCGGCTGGCCGCTTGCGTCGAGAAGATGCCGTGGCAGTGGGTAGGTCAGGAACTGCCCCAATTCTCGTCGGCGCCAACCGATCACGCTGGCGCGCTGTCCTCGGCGGGCGTCGGCATGCGGCTGTTCACGGTCGCCCAGCGCAGCGGGTATGCGCCCATGATCGGCGGCGTCGGCTACGTGCTGGCCCACGGGACCGCCGCATACACCCTGAATACCGTCGCGGCCAAGGATATCTGGGTTCGCCCCACCGAGCGGGCGCGCACCGAGACGGTGACCCTGCCGTCGGTCTCGCCGCCGGTGAAGACCGCCGCGGGCACCTGGGGCGTCAGCTCCCCGCGCGTGCTGTCCGACCTGTTCTGGATCGGGCGTTACGGCGAGCGCGCGGAGAACATGGCCCGGCTGCTGATCGTGGCGCGCGACCGCTTCCACGTCTACCGGCATCAGCAGGACACCGAGGAAAGCGAGTGCGTGCCGGTGCTGATGGCCGCGCTGGGTCGCATCACCGGCACCGACACCGGTGCCGAAGGCGACCAGGCCGAGATGATCGCCGTCGCCCCCTCGACGCTGTGGTCGCTGACGGTGGACCCGGACCGTCCCGGGTCGCTGGTGCAGGCGGTGGAGGGGCTGGCGCTGGCGGCCCGGGCGGTGCGCGACCAGATGTCCAACGACACCTGGATGGTGCTGGCGGCGGTCGAGCGCGCCCTCGCCCTGCATCCCGACCCGCCGGACTCCCTGGCCGAGGCCGACGCCTCGCTCGCGTGGGCGCAGGCGCAGACGCTGTCCGGGATGCTGACGCTGTCGGGGGTGGCCGGCGAGTCGATGGTGCGCGACGTGGGCTGGACGATGATGGACATCGGCAAGCGCATCGAGCGCGCGCTGTGGCTGACCCGGCTGCTGCACGCCACCCTGACCACGGTGCGCAGCCCCGCCGCCGAACAGACGATCATCGAGTCGACCCTGGTGGCGCTCGAGTCGTCGGTCAGCTACCGGCGTCGCACGGTCGGCACGGTCAGCGTCGCCGCCATGGCCGAGCTGATGCTCTTCGACCCGACCAATCCCCGGTCGCTGCTGTATCAGCTCGAACGGCTGCGCTCCCACCTCAAGGACCTGCCCGGCTCGTCGGGCTCGTCGCGCCCGGAGCGGCTGGTCGACGAGATCAACACGCTGCTGCGCCGGTCGCACCCCGGCGAACTGGAGATGGTCAGCGACGAGGGACTGCGCGCCGAGCTCGCGGAGCTGCTGGACACGGTACACGTCGAGCTGCGCGACCTGGCCGAGGTCATCACCACCACCCAGCTGGCGCTGCCCGGCGGCATGCAGCCGCTGTGGGGCCCCGACGAACGGCGCGTGATGCCCGCCTGACCGACCGCGGCGCGTCACGCCGGAGCCCTGACTCGCGGCGTCGCCCCGGCCCGCTCAGCCCACTCAGCCCGCTATCGCGGCGGGTCCCCTGGCCTCCGACGTCACCTCGTCGACCACGGTGTGGATGAACTTCATCTTCTCCAGCACCGCGACCGGCAGCACGAACGGGTACAGGTCGTCGTGGCCCATCGACCGGTTCACCATGTTCAGCGACCACGACAGCGGCAGCCACATGTCGATGATCGTCTGGAATGCGCTGGGGCCCAAGGCCGGCCGGTCGAAGGTCGCCGACGCCGGCGCCAGGCCGCACCATGCCGAGGTGTCCAGGGTGTCGCGGATGTGCAGGTAGTGTGCGAACGTCTCGGCCCAGTCCTCGGCGGGATGCATGGTGGCGTAGGACGACACGAAGTTCTCCTGCCAGCCCTCGGGGGCGCCCTCGCTGTAGTGGCGGTCCAGCGCCGCCTGGTAGTCGGCGTCCGGATCGCCGAAGAGCTCGTTGAACCGGGCCAGGTACTCATCGGACGGGGCGACCAGGCGGTAGAAGTAGTAATGCCCGATCTCGTGGCGGAAGTGCCCCAGCAGGGTCCGGTACGGCTCGTCCATCTCGACCCGCAGCTGCTCGCGGTGCACGTCGTCGCCCTCGGCCAGATCCAGTGTGATGACGCCGTTCTCGTGGCCGGTCATCACGTTCTCGTGCGCACTGGACAGCAGGCGGAAGGCCAGGCCCTGGTCGCGATCCTCGTCGCGGCCGACGATCGGCAGCTTGAGCTCGTGCAGCTCGGCGATCAGGCGCCGCTTGGCCGCCTCTGCCCGCGCGAACTCCGTCATCCCCGCTGCGTCGGCGTCGTTGGGCCGCACCGTGGTCAGCACGCACGACGCGCACAGTCCGCCCGGGTTGCTGCGCACCAGCCAGTTGCACTCGGCCAGATGGCGATTCACGCACAGCTGGTATTCGCTGGCGCTGACGAACCCGGCGTGCTCGCCCTCGTCGCCCGTCGTGATGACCAGCAGGGCCATCTGCTCGAGGGAGAATCCCAGTGCGCTGCCACACCCCAGGCAGGTGGAGTTCTCGAACGTCAGCCGTTGCCCGCAGTTGGGGCAGTGGAAGTCACGCATGCAGCACGTCACCTTCGAAGGGGACGACGTCCACCGCGACGTCGATCACGCTGCGCTCGGAATTGGTGTAGATGATGCCGCGCAGCGGGGGCACGTCCGCGTAGTCGCGGCCCCGCCCCACGATGATGTAGCGCTGGTCGACCATCTGGTCGTTGGTGGGGTCGAGCCCCAGCCATTCGAACTGGCCGGGCTCCTGAGGGGTCCACACTGCGGCCCAGGCGTGGGTCGCGTCGATGCCGATCATCCGGTCCTTTCCAGGGGGTGGGTCGGTGGCCAGATAACCCGACACGTAGCTGGCCGCAAGACCGTTGGCTCGCAGGCAGGCGATTGCCAGCCTGGCAAAGTCTTGACATACCCCTTCTCGCGCCGCCAGAACCTCCTTGACCCCGGTGGAAATCGTCGTCGACCCAGAGCGGTAGGTGAAATCGTTGAAGATCCGCGTCGCCAGGTCGCGCAGCACCTCGACCAGTGGGCGTCCCGGCGCAAAGCTGGGCGCCGCGTACCGGCGCACCTCGTCGGTGATCTCCGGCGGGTTGAGGTCCAGGGTGAACTCGGTGGCGAGCGCTCCCCTGCGGCCGGTGGGGCGCGCCGCCTCCCATGGCTGCACGGCCGGCCCGCTGCGGTACCGCTCGGGCGGCGGCGGGTACACGTCGACGATCGAGTCGCTGGTGACGATCAGGGTCCGGTGCGGCTCGGTGACGTGGAAGTAGGAGCTGATGTTGCCGTACACGTCGCGGCTGGTGGAGCTGTCGGCGGGGGCGGGGTCCACGGTCAGCCGGTGAGTGATGCAGCGCTGGCGCAGCGAGTCGCGGGGGGTGAGGAAACCGCGGCCATACGAGCTGGTCACCACGTCGGAATACCGGTACTCGGTGCGGTGGGTGACCCGGTGGCGGCGGGGAACGCCGCCCTCGGCGTCCGACAAGGGTTTCGACAAGGCTCCTCCTCACCGCTGATCACATCACACCGGGGCCGGATTCGCGGGGTCCGCCGATCCGGCGCCAAGCGCGCTTTGCGGGAGCACAATCAATGGGTGGCCACGTGGGACGACGTCGCCCGCATCGTCGGTGAGCTGGCACTCACCTCGGAGCCGTCACCGCGCGACTGGCGGGTCGGCAAGAAGTTGCTGGCGTGGGAGCGCCCGCTGCGCCCGTCCGAGCGCGAGGCGCTGACGCGCGACGGCACGGAGCCGCCCGACGGCGACATCCTCGGCGTCCGGGTGTCCGACGAGGGCGTCAAGTTCGCGCTGATCGCCGACGAGCCGACCGTCTACTTCACCACCCCGCACTTCGACGGCTATCCCGCGGTGCTGGTCAGGCTGGCCCGGATCGCGGCCCGTGACCTCGAGGAGCTGATCACCGAGGCGTGGCTGACGCAGGCGCCGAAGAAACTGGTCCAGGAGTTCCTGGCCGACTCGCGGTGAGCCGGCTACCGCAGATCGATCACCCGCTGCAGGTCGTCGACGCAGGCCGCGACCACGTCGGCGAGCACCACCTCGGCTCGGGCGTGCGCATTCGACTGCAGCTCAACGACGTGCTGGCGCGCGGCGGCGGTATAGGCGCAGGCCCCGGCCGGGTCGGTGTCGGCCAGCGCCGTGGCGGCCGCGAGCACCACCAGCACGGTGTGCAGGGCCCGCGGCGGCCGGTTGTCGCAACCGTCGGCGGCGGGGGCGACGACGCGGGCCAGCTGCAGCACGGAACCGGCCAGCAGGGCGACGTGCACGGCCTGGTGATCGGCCGCGTCGACGGCGCCGCGCAGTCCCCACCGTCGCGGTGAGACGCGGACCACCTGACGGGCGGTGGCGCGCGCGCTGATCAGCCCGCCCACCTGCTGGTGCACCCGGTCGACGACCGACAGCGGCCAGTCGGAGGCGGCCTCGCGGCGCCCGGCGGCGATCTCGGCGGTGTGCGACAGCACGACCTGCAGGATCGCCAGCACGCCGACGCGGGCGCGGCCCAGCACCTTCAACGGGTCGGCGGGGAACAGCAACACCGCGAAGACCAGCGCCAGCAACCCGCCGATGAGGGCATCGTCGATGCGTTCCCAGCCGACCCCGCGGCGGAACAGCGCCAGCACCAGGATCGACGAGACGACGGTCTGGTTGGCGAACATCATCCCCTGGCCCAGGTAGCCGCCCTCGATCAGCACCGCCGCCGAGAGCGCGATCAGGGCGGCCAGGCCGATGGGGACCGGACCCGTCCCCAACAGGATCTGCACCACGGTGCCCATTCCGATGCCCAGGGTCACGCCGATCATCATCTGGATGGCGCGTTGCGCCCGTAGGACGTTGGTGATCGACAGGCACACCGCGGCGGCGATCGGCGCGAAGAACGGCTGCGGGTGGCCCAACACGTCGTGGGCGACGTACCAGGCGAGACCCGAGGCGACCGAGGTCTGCAGGAGGTTGAACCACCGCCCCCGCAGGCGTTTGAAGTGGGTCACCGCCCCCGCGTACGCCGCAGAGCGCATGGTCCGCGGCGCCGGGGTCACGGGGTGCCCGGGCCTAGTTCGGCTGCAATTCGAACAGCGGGATCACCCGGCTGGTCTTGGACTGGTACTCGGCGAAGCCCGGCGCCGCGGCCGCGACCTTTTCGAACAGCGCGTCGCGCTCGGCGCCCGGCAACTCGCGGGCGGTGACGTCGAACGCTTGCACCCCCTGCGGGGCGCCAAGCTCCACGTGCGCCGCCGGGTTGGCCCGCAGGTTGTGCACCCAGGCCGGGCTGACGGGCGCGCCCGCGAACGACCCGATGATGATCAGCTTGCCGTCGATGCGGAAATAGGCCAGCGGGTTCACCCTCGGCTGGCCGGACTTGGCGCCCGTCGTGGTCAGCAGCAGCAGATTCGCGCCCTCGAACTGCCCGCCGACCTTGCCCTCGTTGGAACGGAATTCGTCGATGATGCCGGTGTTGAACGCGTTGATGGTGCCCGTGTCTGGAATCTCGGTCATGCCCGCTCAACTTTCTCCGGCTTGGCGTCTATTCCGGACTGCGTACCCGGCGTTGGTATCGCGTAGCCGCGATGGTCCCGCGACGCAATCCCTGGCCACAGCGTTGAGACTGCTGGCCGCCGGAAACGTTGAAAAATAGTGTTTCGTTCCCGCTGCGTACCCGCACATCAGAAGCGCGTCCAGCGGCCGCCAAATCTTCACACCACGATCCAAGCATCAAACAGGGGGCCAAGGTGACCGGCGACCAATATGGCCGACGGCCGCGTCGAGCAGTACGTGCTTCTCGTCCCCGCGGGGGGACGTCGAGGTCACCGCCGCCGGTGCGCGCCAGCTGGCCCGCCGCGCTGCATAATGCGGCGGATTCCCTCGATGACCTGCGGTGAGCTGCTCCCCAGCGGCCTCGAGAGCAGCTGGCGACGAAACTCGAACCCCGTCCCTGCAGCGATAAACCATCCTCGAGTTACGACACGCGATACTCGGGGCATACCCTGAGGTTGCGATTAGAAGATCTGGGGTGTAAAAAGAAGAAGCCCGGCCGACCGGCCGGGCTTCTGAAACGGAGGTTCCGCACAAGCGGTAGACCCCTGCTGTAGCGAGCTGAGTCTACCGAACGTGCGGGCCCTCCTTCAAATCGAAGGAGAGTTAAATCATGCTCAAGACGATTATCCAGGCGATGCCGGCAGGAGGCACCGACGCCCCGAAGATCATGACGGGAACGTTCACCGACCTTCGTGCGCTGACGGTGCCGGTCACCGAACTGGTCGCGAAAAAGCCGTCTCCGACTTACCAGCATGTGGTGGAGGAGATTCGGCCGATTCGGGACCTCGTCCAGCGTGACATGTCGGGCGCCAAGGCCACCAACGCCAAGACCAAGCTGCCGGCCTACGTCGGCCGAAAGTTGACTCACAATGGGCAGTGGACAGGTCCGGTGTGGAACTTCATCATCTGGCTTCCCGACTCCTTGGAGCTGGCCGGCGACGAGAACGACCCGGTGATGACCTACCAGCACGACCCGACGAACCTCGGGTTCTACCTCGACGGCGAGTCGCGGGGATTCTGCCTCGAAACGATGATCCTGGTCGAGGACGATCCGGATCGGCGCAAGGCGCTGATGAACATCCCGGTCATCATCGAGCTCTACGACGGCATCTCGGTCGAGCGCGCCGCGCAGCATTTCCGGGACACCAACGGCCTGGGCGTGGGAATCAACGCGGCGCTGCTGGTCGGCCACGATTACGAAGATCAGTGGATGGAGACCACCCGGAAGGTGTTCGCAGAGCTCAACATCGAGCTGGAGGACCAGTCCAGGCAGGTCAAGGCCAACAGCTCGGCCGTCCTGACGGTGGTCGCGGCACGCGCGATGGTTGCGGCCATCGCTCGCGGGGTCAGCGCGGTGCAGTTTGGCGCGGGCACGATCCCCACCACGATCGACAAGGAGCCGGTCGACTTCAAGAAGCTGGAGTCGGTCGCCGCCAACTGGCTGGGCCACGTGTTCTCCACCTGCGGTGTGACGGCGTTCAAGGACAAGAGCCTGGTGCTGCGTGCGGTCCCGGTCAGCACGGCGCTGGGTGCGCTCGGCCGGCCGTTCTACACCGGCGACGTGGACGCCCAGCTCAAGGCCAAGGCCCTGCTCAGCAACTCGGACATCGACTGGTCAGCAGGCTCGCACTGGTCGGGGATTGCCGGGAAGCTCAATCCCAATGGGGCGTTCTCGGTGGGCTCCGGCAAGGAGAACGGCTACGCCACCTACCGGGCTCTCACCGAGCCGTCCGACCCGGGTTACAAGTCGATCCGGCACATCCGGGACGCCGAAGTAGCAGCGAGCTGAATTGAAGGAGCCCGGCCTGCCAGGCCGGGCTCCTTCTTCATCAGGGCAGCGGCGGCCGGGTGAGCGCGATGGCGCGGGCCACGACCCCGAAGATGCCCGGATACCAACAACCGATCAGAAAGAGACCAGCTGAAAATGCCACGCCCCTTTACCTTTTCCCAGCGAAAAGGCTTAACACCGATCCCTGAGCCAGTACAGCTCGAGAGCATGGACGAACGGCTCCGGACTGATTTATGGAATGTGCTTTTTCACGAGCTATTCAAGCCGTTCGCCCAACCCGCGCCCTACTCGCTACAAAGTTTCTGGTGGCACCACTTCGGTTTTCCCGCCGAGAGCTATGACGAGCGAAAGGTCGGTTACCAGGTCAAGCTGGTCATCAGCGAGGGCGAATGGTACGAGGTCTACGACCTGCTCGAGTTCATTGCGAGCCAGACACCCGATTACTACCCGCAGCTCCTGAAGCTGCTGAACAGCGTTCTCGAGCTCAACCGCGCCGGATACCGGATCGTGGCTGGCCACGTCGTTGAAATCACCGACGAGAACGAACTCCAGTCGATCCGGGACGCGGCCGCGAAACCAGCGGGCTCCCCGGTGCGCCAGCACCTCGAAAAAGCTGTGCAGCTGTTCGCCAATCGGGACAATCCGCAGTACGCGAACTCGATCAAAGAGTCGATCTCGGCGGTCGAGTCGGCGGCGCGCGACGCATCCGGCAAGCCGTCCGCGGTGCTGGGCGCCGCTCTCGACGAGATCGCCAAACAGACCGGGTCGGTGCATCCGGCGCTGTTGAAGGGCTGGAAAGCGATCTACGGATTCACCAGCGACAGCAGCGGTATCCGGCACGCGGATACGCCCGGCAGCGTGCCGGCGACTCCGGAACTGGCGCAGTACTTCCTCGTCACCTGCTCGGCGATGGTCAACCTGCTGACGACGTTGCAGGCAAAGCCGTAGCGCCGCAGCCCGGTCACTGTGTGGACACCTCGGTGGCCGCCGTCGCCTCCGGTGCGCCGCCCAGGGCTACGGCGCAGGCGATGACCTGGTCGGCCAGCGCGGCCCGCTCGGTCGACGGGGCGGTGTAGATGCGGGCGGCCAGGCCGAGCAGCTCGGCGGCGCCGGCTTTGCGACCCTGGCCGAGACCGTAGGCGCAGCGCGGGGGCGGACCACTGCGTACCCACTGCGTACCGAGAGCACCTGATCGCAGCTAACGTGCAGGTGAGCACGTTAGCTGGTCTCCGGCTTGGCGTCTATTCCGGACTCCTTGCGCTGCTGGGCGGTGATCGGCGCCGGCGCGTTGGTCAGCGGGTCGACGCCGCCGCCGGTCTTGGGGAACGCGATCACCTCGCGGATGGAGTCGACACCGGACAGCAGCGCGTTGATCCGGTCCCATCCGAACGCGATTCCCCCGTGCGGCGGGGCGCCGAAGGTGAACGCCTCCAACAGGAATCCGAACTTTTCCTCGGCTTCGGCGTGATCGAGGCCCATCACCGCGAAGACCCGCTCCTGGATGTCGCGGCGGTGGATACGGATGGAGCCCCCGCCGATCTCGTTGCCGTTGCACACGATGTCGTAGGCGTCGGCGAGCACGCCACCGGGATCGGTGTCCACCGCCTCTTCATGGCCCGGCTTGGGCGAGGTGAACGCGTGGTGCACCGCGGTCCACGCCCCCGAGCCCACGGCCACGTCGCCGGCGGCGGTGGCGTCGTCGGCGGGCTCGAACAGCGGCGGGTCCACGACCCACACGAACGCCCACGCCTTGGGGTCGATCATGTCGAGCCGCGCGGCGATCTCGCCGCGCGCGGCCCCCAACAGGGCCCGCGACGGTTTCGCCGGTCCCGCGGAGAAGAAGATGCAGTCGCCGGGCTTGGCCCCGACGTGGGCGGCCAGGCCAGAGCGTTCGGCGTCGGAGAGGTTCTTGGCGACCGGACCGCTCAGCGTCCCGTCGTCGCCGACCAGCACGTAGGCCAGCCCGCGGTGGCCGCGCTGTTTGGCCCACTCCTGCCAGCCGTCCAGTGTGCGCCGCGGCTGCGAGGCGCCGCCGGGCATCACCACCGCGCCCACGTAGGGCGCCTGGAAGACACGAAACGTGGTGTCGGAGAAGAAGTCTGTGCACTCGACCAGCTCGAGGGCGAACCGCATGTCGGGTTTGTCGGAGCCGAAGCGGCGCATCGCGTCGGCGTAGCTGATCCGCGGGATCGGCGTCGGGATCCGGTAACCGATCAACTCCCACAACGCGGTGAGGATCTCCTCGGAGATCGCGATGATGTCCTCGGCGTCGACGAAGCTCATCTCCATGTCGAGCTGGGTGAACTCGGGCTGGCGGTCGGCGCGGAAATCCTCGTCGCGGTAGCAGCGGGCGATCTGGTAGTAGCGCTCCATGCCGGCGACCATCAGCAGCTGCTTGAACAGCTGCGGGCTCTGCGGCAGGGCGTAGAACGAGCCCGGGTGCAGCCGGGCGGGCACCAGGAAGTCGCGCGCCCCCTCCGGGGTCGAACGGGTGATCGTCGGCGTCTCGACCTCGACGAAGTCGTGGCGCGCCAGCACCGCGCGCGCGGCGGCATTGACCTTGGCGCGCAACCGAAGTGCAGCTGCCGGCCCGTCGCGGCGCAGGTCGAGGTAACGGTACTTCAGCCGCAGCTCCTCACCGGCGGGCTCGTCGAGCTGGAACGGCAGCGCAGCGCTCTCCCCGAGCACGGTCAGCGACGCCGCGTTGACCTCGATGTCACCGGTGGCGATCTCGGCGTTGGCGTTGCCCTCCGGCCGGATCTCGACGGCGCCGGTGACCGCGACGCAGAACTCGGAGCGCAGCCGGTGCGCCTGCGCCAGCACGTCGGGCTCGCGGAACACCACCTGGGCGACCCCGGAGGCGTCGCGCAGGTCGATGAAGATGACACCGCCGTGGTCGCGGCGGCGGGCCACCCAACCGGCCAATGTCACCTGCTGCCCGGCGTCGCTACTTCTCAGCGAACCAGCGGCGTGGCTGCGCAGCACAAACACACTCCCTTTGGCTTGGTATCGAACGAGTGCCCAGTCTAGGCGGCCGTGTAATTTCGTCCGTATCGCCACCAACATCGCACTCGTCGGTCCCGGCGCCGTCGGCACGACCATCGCCGCCCTGCTTTACAAGGCCGGGCATTCGGTGACGGTGTGCGGTCACACGCCCCGCGCGGCCATCGAACTGCGGCCCGACGGCGCCGCCCCCATCGTGGTGCCCGGGCCGGTGCGCACCGACCCCGGCGAGGTGACCGGGCCGGCCGACGTCGTGGTGCTCGCGGTGAAGGCGACCCAGAACGACGACGCCGCCGCCTGGCTGGCCCCGCTGTGCGCGGAACACACCATCGTCGTGGTGCTACAGAACGGTGTCGAGCAGGTCGAGCAGGTCCAGCCGCACTGTCCGTCGTCGCCGGTGGTGCCGGGCATCGTCTGGTATTCGGCCGAGACGCAACCCCAGGGATGGGTGCGGCTGCGCGGCGAGGCCGCGATAGTGCTGCCCAGCGGGCCCTCGGCGGAGACCATCGCCGGGCTGCTGCGCGGCGCCGGCTGCCGGGCCGACTGCGACCCCGACTTCGTCACCGCGGCCTGGCGCAAGCTCTTGGTCAACGCGCTGGCCGGTCTCATGGCGCTCTCCGGGCGCCGGTCAGGCATGTTCCGCCGCGACGACGTGGCCGCGCTGGCGCGGGCGTACGTCGCCGAGTGCCTGGCCGTCGCGAGGGCCGAGGGCGCCCGGCTGCCCGACGGCATCGTCGACGAGCTGGCCGAGCTGTTCCGCCGGGCCCCCGAGGACATGGGCACCTCGATCCTCACCGACCGGGAGAACGGCCGGCGGATGGAGTGGGACATCCGCAACGGGGTGATCATCCGCAAGGGGCGCGCCCGCGGCCTGGCGACGCCCATCAGCGATGTCGTCGTGCCGCTGCTGGCGGCGGCCGGCGACGGTCCGGGCTAGATTTAGCGCCATGTTCCCGCTTCCGCCTGCGCGACAGCGTCGGCCCCGCCAGCACGCCCCCGCCGCGACCCCGCAACTTTAGGAGCATGCGATGACCTTCAACGAGGGCATGCAGATCGACACCAGCACGGCGTCATCGTCCGGCGGGATGGGTGGGATGCGGATCGCGCTCGGGGGCGGTGTCGGCGGCCTGCTGATCATCTTCCTGGCGCTGTTCTTCGGCGTCGACCCCGGCGGCATCGTCAGTCAGCAGCCGATGGACACCCGCGACGACGCGGCGCCGGGCTTCGACCTGAGCCAGTGCAAGACCGGGGCCGACGCCAACAAGTACGTGCAGTGCCGCGTGATCGCGACCGGCAACTCCGTGGACGCGGTGTGGCATCAGCTGATGCCGCGCTACACACGCCCGCACGTGCGGCTGTTCACCGGGCAGGTGGACACCGGCTGCGGCCCGGCGACCACCGCGGTGGGGCCGTTCTACTGCCCGGTGGACCAAACCGCCTACTTCGACACCGACTTCTTCCAGGAGCTGGTCGACAGATTCGGTTCCAGCGGCGGGCCTTTCGCCCAGGAGTACGTGGTCGCCCACGAATACGGCCACCACGTGCAGCAGCTGCAGGGCTACCTCGGCAGGGCACAGCAGGGCGCGCAGGGGGCCGGCGGCAACGGCGTGCGCACCGAGCTACAGGCCGACTGCTACGCCGGTATCTGGGCGCACTACGCCTCCACCGTGAAGCAGGAGAGCACCGGCGTGCCCTATCTGGAGCCGCTGAGCGACAAGGACATCTCCGACGCCCTCTCGGCCGCGGCTTCGGTGGGCGACGACCGCATCCAGAAGTCGGCGACCGGCCACATCAATCCCGAGTCGTGGACCCACGGCTCCTCCGAGCAGCGCCAGCACTGGTTCACCGTCGGCTACCAGAGCGGCGACCCGAACAAATGCGACACGTTCGACGCGACGAACCTCAACTGAGCACCGGGGCCGCTACCAGCGCCGCGTCGAGCACGTCACCCCGGTGGTGGCGCTCTGGGTCACCACCACCTGGCCGTCGACGGCGATCTGGCACTGGATCTGCGGGGTGTTGCCGGAGTCGCAGTCCGGCCAGTGGCACCCGCCGCTGGCGGTGACGATCGCCCACTGGCCGGGGTCCGCGAGCGTGGTGGTGTAGGTCAGCGGCTGCCCGGCCGAGAACGCCGTCTGCACGGACTTCATGTACTGCGACGAGTTGTTGTCGTAGGCCGCCTGGCTGGGCGGATCGCTGTCCATGTAGCGCACGTTGCCCGTCAGGTTGCCGGTGGCCGTGATCGTGTAGGTCACCTGGTGGCCGGCGGGGTCGGCATCCGAGGTCGCGGGCGTGACAACGGAAAGCATGGCCAAAGCGGCCACAGCGGCCGCCGCCGTCGCGATCCCGCGGGTCACCTTTCGCACGTTCGTCATGTCGCAAACGCTACCGAACTCGTTACGCGCGGTTGTCCGGCTCGGGGTATGAAGCATGCATGAGCGACGATCCGCAACCCGCCCGCGTCACCGGCCCGCAGGCGCCGGGGTTCAGCCGCCGCAGGCTGCTGACGACAGGCGCCCTGTCGACGGTCTTTGGGGCGGGAATCGGGGGCGGCGCGGTGCTGCTCTGGACCCGCGCCGGCGCCCCGGCGCTGTGGCACCAGCCGGACCGCGACGGCGCGCCGCCCGTCGTGGGCCTGCACCTGCAGTACGGCAGCAACGCCGCCACCGAGGTGGTGGTCTCCTGGCACACCACCGAGGCCGTCGCCAACCCGCGGGTGATGCTGGGCACGCCCGCCGCCGGTTTCGGGCGCACCGTCGCGGCCGAGACACGGACCTACCGCGACGCCAAGTCCGGCACCGAGGTCCGCGTCAACCACGCCCGCCTGACGAACCTCACCCCGGACACCGACTACGTCTACGCGGCTGTGCACGACGGCACCGACCCCGCGCAGGGGACGGTGCGGACCGCACCGCAGGGACGCAAGCCGTTGCGCTTCACCAGCTTCGGCGACCAGTCGACGCCCGCCCTGGAGAAGCTGCCCGACGGCAGGTACGGCACCGACAACATCGGGTCGCCCGCCGCCGCCGACACCACGCTGGCGATCGAGCGGCTGGGCCCGTTGTTCAACCTCGTCAACGGCGACCTGTGCTACGCAAACCTCGCGCACGACCGGGTCCGGACGTGGTCGGACTGGTTCGAGAACAACACGCGGTCGGCGCGGTACCGCCCCTGGATGCCGGCGGCCGGCAACCACGAGAACGAGTTGGGCAACGGGCCGGTCGGTTACGCGGCCTACCAGACCTACTTCGCGGTGCCCGATTCCGGGGCCGACGCGCAGTTTCGCGGGCTGTGGTACTCGTTCACGGCCGGGTCGGTGCGGGTGATCAGCCTGGCCAACGACGACGTGTGCTTTCAGGACGGCGGCAACTTCTACGTGCACGGCTACTCCGGTGGTGAGCAGAAGCGTTGGCTGGCAACCGAACTCGCGGCCGCGCGACGCGACCCCGATGTCGACTGGGTGGTGGTCTGCATGCACCAGACCGCGATCTCGACCGCCGACCGCACCAACGGCGCCGACCTCGGTATCCGCGAGCAGTGGCTGCCGTTGTTCGACCAGTACGACGTCGATCTGGTTCTGTGCGGCCACGAACACCACTACGAGCGGTCGCATCCGCTGCGCGGGGCGATGGGCACCGACACGCGGACGCCGATACCCGTCGCGACCGGTAACGGCACCGTCGACGCGAGCCGGGGAACGGTGCACCTCGTCATCGGCGGTGGCGGCACCTCGCTGCCCTCCAACGGCATGTTCTTCCCGCAGCCGAGGTGTCGCGTGTTGACCGCCGTCGGCGACTACGACCCCGCGATCGGGCGCAAGAAGCCGATCTACGTCATCGAGGATGCGCCGTGGTCGGCGTTTCGCGACCGCGACAATCCCTACGGCTTCGTCGCTTTCGACGTCGACCCCGGCTCACCCGGCGGCAACACCTCGATCAAGGCCACGCACTACGCGCTGAGCGGTCCGTTCGGCGAGGTGACCGTGGTGGAGCAGTTCACGCTGACCAAGCCGCGCCGCGACAGGACCGCCTAGCGTCAGAACAGCGTCGGCTGGGCGGGCTCCGCGACAGCCGGGGCTGCCCGCGCGAACGGCCGGTGGTCGCCGGCCAGCCGATGCTTGCGGATCAGCGGTGCGGCGCGTGCCCGCAACATGTCGCGGTAGTCCGGCGGCAGGTAGGCGCCGCGCCGGTACAGCTCGCGGTAGCGGCCGACCAGCTCGGGATGCGAGCGCGCCAGCCACTCCATGAACCAGCCGCGGGTGGAACTGCGCAGGTGCAGGCCGAAGACCGTGACCCCGGTGGCGCCGGCGTCGGCGATCTGGCCGAGCAGCCCGTCGAGGTGCTCGGCCGAGTCGGTGAGGTGCGGCAGCACCGGCGCGACCATCACATGGCAGTCCAGGCCGGCGTCGCGGATCGCCGCGATGAGGCCCAGGCGCGCCTGTGGCGTCGGGGTGCCGGGCTCGACGTCGCGGTGCAGTTCCGGGTCGCCGACAGCCAGCGACACCGCCACCGAAAGCGAAACCCGTTGCGCAGCATCGGCGATCAGCGGCAGGTCGCGCCGTAGCAGCGTGCCCTTGGTCAGGATGGACATCGGCGTGCCCGACTGAGCCAGGGCGCTGATGATGCCCGGCATCAGCGCGTAACGGCCCTCGGCGCGCTGATAAGGATCGGTGTTGGTGCCCAGCGCGACGGTTTCGCGCCGCCACGACGGCCTGCGCAACTCGCGGCGCAGCACCTCGGCGACGTTGGTCTTGACGATCACCTGGCTGTCGAAGTCGTTGCCGCAGTTGAGGTCCAGGTACTCGTGCGTGGGCCGCGCGAAGCAGTAGCGGCAGGCGTGCGAGCAGCCCCGGTAGCCGTTGACCGTGTAGGTGAACGGCAGCGCGGCCGCGTTCGGCACCCTGTTGAGCGCGGACTTGCACAGCACCTCGTGGAACGTGATGCCCTCGAACTGCGGCGCGCGCACGCTGCGGACGAGTCCGATCCGCTGCAAGCCGGGCAGCGCCTCGTCCTCGACCGGCCTGCCGTTGACCGCGACGGCCTGATTCGCCCAGCGCATGCTTTATTCGAACACTAGTTCGATACGAAGTCAAGTCCGCGCGCCTAGAAGGGCGGCGGGTCGTCGTCGTCTCCCACGATGCCGGAACACCCGAAATCACATGTCGCCGTTTGTCTCTCAGGGACTTGGCGCGCCTGCCTGTTGTGCCGGCGTTCGGTGGCGATGTAGTGGGCGCGGTTCTGGGCCCGTGTGCGTTTGCGTTTGGGCATCATCGCGGTGCGCTCCCCGCACCGCCCGGTGGGCTCGGCCGCCCACCGGGGCGCGGGCCCAGTCGGCGCGCACAACTGCGGGAACAGCCACGCGCTGCCCGGGGTGGTCACGTAGGTTGAGCCGTCGGACAGTCGCCAGAGCACAGTCCCGTCGGGCAGCTGCTGGTCGCGCCACCCCCAGAAGGTCTTCATCACATGGTGGCATCGGTTGGCTGAAGAACACTTCAGCCAAAGTGCCACCCGGCTTGCTCAGTACGGGTGGACGGGGTTGTGATAGTTGGGACCCGCGATATGGGCGGCCGCTTCGATTACGAGCCCGCTCAGCGGCAGAAGCACCAGCAGTGCCAACACAGCTACCTTGATGGTCCTCTCCGCGTCGGACCCGACGGGCTCGCCGGTCACCTCACTGAGCACCTTGAACTTCATCACGGATTTGCCGATAGTTGCGCCCGTCGTGCCCTGTCGGTAGCCCCAGTTCCAGACCGAGTACGCCAGTGCCACTAGCAAGCCGATCACTATGGCCGCCAGCCCCGTTGCAGTCACGTGCCCACCGCACACCGTCTTGAAGCCGCCGACATATGGTTCGCAGAACTTCCCAATTAAGTACTCTGCGATGGCGCCGGCGATGCCGTACACGATCAAAATTGGAAAGGCATCAATTAAGGTGGCCTCGACACGCCGACCCGGTGATGTCGGTGGCAGTATCGTCAATTTCTGGCGCGACGGCGGCGGTTTCGGCTCAGCGGTGGGCTTCTGCCGGGCATCTTGACCGCCGATGTCCACGAAGGATTGATCGCTTCCGTGGAGCGGGGTCCCGGTGGAATTCGCAACCTCTGTCGGCACCGCTGATTCAGGTGTACCCGTGGCACCTGCCGGGCCGTCGATAATGGTCGACCCGGACGCGGGCGCGAGTCGCTCCGGCGGCGCCATGGTGTCCGAGGAAGCTTTGGCGGCGTCGTCGATGATCGCAGACTCAACTGGTGTGGCGGTGTCGGTAGTGATAGGCGGTGGCTGCTTGAGCGACTCCGTGTCGATGGCGGCGACTATGGCTTCTACTTCGGTTCGTGTTCGATAGGTGACGTCTTCGCGGTCGCGCAGCTTCCTTAGCATCGTCATGATGTCGTTGCGGGCGGCCTCGTGCTGTCCGTCTTCTCGTAACCCCACCTGCAGTTGAGCCACGAGGGCGGCCTGGTCGCGCGGGCTCAGATATTCGGGGTTCGAGATGATTGTGTAGAGCCGGATCAAATACTCGAACGGCACCGGTGGTTCACCGGGCAGCGGTTCCGGGAGCGGGTGACGCCGCGCCCGCTCCCGGTGCAGCGCCGCACTTATCCGCATGGCCGTGCTGGGCGTGGGGAGGCGGTAATCGATCGCCTGCACCGCCCCCAGCGGGTTGAGCTGCATGCTGTCGACGGGGCCGACCTGGATGGGAAGGATGGGCAGACCGAGCGCCTGCCCGTACTGCAGCTCGGCCTGGCACGGCTTGGACTCGATGGAGTTTTGTGAGAGCGCGAAGACGAACACATCGCAGCCGCGGATCTGTTCGAGGATTGCCCGCCACCATGCCTCGCCGCCGGCCAGGCGCTGGTCCATCCACACCTGCTCGTCGGCGTCTTGCAGATTCTGCACGAGACTTTTGACCGCGTCCCTGTCGCGGCTGGAGTAACTGACGAACACCGTCATGGCCAGTCCAACCTCTCACTACGCCCAGTCCCCGCAAGCCTAGACGCGGTCTTTCAGGCTGCCCGCAAAACGGCCGATCGCGGCCTCGCACGTCTTTCTTCAAGGCTGGCGGCGGCCCCGTTAAGTACGTTTCAGGCATGACGAAAGCAACCACGCCGCGACGGGCGGCGATCTACACCCGCATCAGCCTCGACAAGTCGGGCGAAAGGCTCGGCGTACAGCGCCAGCTCGACGACTGCAACGCGCTGGCCGAGCGCCTTGGCTGGGAGGTCGTCGAGCACTTCGACGACAACGACCTGTCGGCCTTCTCCGGCCGGGTGCGGCCCGGTTTCGAAGCGCTGCTCGACGGCCTGAAGCGCGGCGAGGTCGACGCGCTGATCTGCTGGCATCCCGACCGCCTGTATCGCACGCTGAAGGACCTGGTGCGCCTACTCGACCTGGCGACCGGCGTCGAGATTCGGACCGTCAACGGCGGCGAGTTCGACCTGTCGACGGCGACCGGCAAGATGCTCGCGACCATCCTGGGGTCGGTGTCGTTCAACGAGTCAGCGCACAAATCGGAGCGCCAGCGCCGCGCCGCCCAGCAGAAAGCGGAGGCCGGGTTGCCGCAGTGGACGCGGGCTTTCGGCTACCTGGGCGACACGCGCCAGCCAGACCCCAAGACCGCCCCGCTGGTCGCCGAGGCGTACCGGACGGTCCTGGCCGGCGGGTCGATCACCGACGTCACGCGGGCCTGGAACGCCGCGGGCGTGCTCACGATCAAGGGCAAGCCGTGGACACCGGCGCAGCTGTCATCGTTCTTGCGTAAGCCCCGTAACGCTGGCCTGCGCGCCCATAACGACGAAATCGTCGGTCCGGGAACATGGCCCGCGCTGATCGACGAGGACACCTGGCGGGCGGCGCGGGCCAAGCTCGACGCCCGCAACCGTGGTCGCCGCGCGATCCGCTGCCACACCCTGACCGGCATCCTGCAATGCGGCAAGCCGGGCTGCGGCGGCTACCTGTCGGGGCACCGCACGATCGACAAGCGGATCGCATACGCCTGCAAGACCTGTCGCGGTGTCAGCGTGCGAGCCGACCAGGTGGAGCCGATGGTCTACAAGCTGCTCGCTGGTCGCCTGGCCCAAGCCGACGCGGTCGACCTGCTCAAGACGGAGTTGCACGACACCGAGTTGGCCGAGCAGCTGCGCGCCGAACGGGCCACCCTGCTCGCGCGCCTGGACGAGATCGCCGACGAGCGCGCTGACGGCGACCTGACCGGCCCCCAGGCCAAGCGGGCGACCGAGCGCGTGAACGCGAAGCTGGCAGCGATCGACCGCCGCCAGCAGGACCAGGAGCGCGACGCTGTTCCTGGTGGCGCTGGGCTTCGAGCAGCCGCCTGTTGCGTGCCTCCCAACGGCACTCGGCGCAGACGCCGGTTCGGTTGTCGGGATTCAGCGCTTCGCCGCACTCGCAGAACTCGACCAGGCGGCGCGCGGTCACGACGCGCACCTTGTTCCCCGCGCACGCGGTCTGGTTACCTACGCGTCTGTACCCCTTTGGGTTACCAGCTGCACGAAGTAACCACCTTCCTACGTCCATCGTGAACCAACGAGCCCGACAAGCCGGGATCGCGCATCCTGGCGGCAATCCGGCTCATCAAACGGGGCGCGATGGCTGACGACGACGACTTCTACGACGACGATGACTACTTCGTCGACGACGACGAGGACCCGTCGACGCCTGGGTCGAACGCACGCTGGCGACCGCGCCGCCGCTGACCGACGAGCAGCGCACCCGCCTGGCCGAATTACTGCGACCAGTCCGCAAGGCTCCGAACGGTGGTGCGGCCAGGTGACGAAAAGCCAAGCGACCCAGCTCGCTGCTGAACTGGGTCGCTTGTCGATGTCCGACCGAGATTCTGCCACAGCACGACGACAGTTGCGCTGCAACACGACTGGGGTGATGCGCTGATGTGGTCCAAGCTCGACGACAAGCTGCACAGCCACCAGAAGGCGCGGAAGGCGGCCTTGGAAGCGATGGGCCTCTGGGCGGTTTGCCTGTCCTACTGCGGCGACCAGTTGACCGACGGGTTCGTGGCGGCCTGGTACGTCGCCACCTGGGTGCCGGGCCGCAAAGGCGTTGCGATCGCTGACCGTTTGGTCGCCGCCGGGCTATGGGAACGGGCCGAACGCGACGGCGAACAAGGCTGGCAAGTGCACGACTACCTTGACTTCAACAAGTCACGGGAATGGGTGGTTGCCAACCGTGAGGCCACCGCGCAGCGGCAGCGCGACTGGCGTAAACGCGCAGGTGGTAACGGTGAGGCATCCACTGATGGCGACGACTGAGACCTGTTGCCCCCGAGGGTGTCACAGCGTTACGGACACCGTTAGTAACGGCGTTAGTCACGCGGTCAGTCACACGACCCCGACCCGACCCGACCCGCTTCTAGCCCCTCGCGAACTCCTTCGGAGTTAGACGGGGGCGGCGCGCCTGCTGTGCGTGCGCTGGTCGGCCAACGGCACGATGCACACCCAGTTCGCTTTCCATGCGTCGGTCGATGCCGCCCTGGCCGTCGCGGCGGTCCCGTGCGACGACGACGCCTGCGTCCTCGTCCATGACATCGCCGAGCGCGACGACCACGGCAGGCTACGCGTCACACCAACCCGGCCCGTCGACATCGACGAGCTGCGGAACCGCATGAGCGAGGCCGCCGACGAAAGGCGGCAGCGCGAAAACGCGCGACACCGCGCGCTGTACCTGCGACAACTCGCCCGTCTGGGACTACCACCACCATCCGGAAGGCAACCACGATGACCAACCAGGAGCCGACACTGGCCGACCTGGACGACGGTGAAGCGTTCGTGATCGGGCGCGAACTGGCCGCGATCAGCAACGACGTGCCTTACCCGCAAGCGCAGGCCTGGGCGCGCCACAAGGCCTGGTTGATCGCCGAAGAACTCGACCGGCGCATCGGATCACCCAGCCCGCCACGGCCCGAACTGGTGACACTGTCCGACCTCGCGCCCGTCCATCTGCGCCGCCTGGCCGACCGGGTCGGCGTGGTCGCGGCGCTCGAAGCCGCCGACGGCGAGGCCGGACCCGCGGCCCGATGGTGGCGAGCGCTGCACGCGCGGATCGTCGCCGCAATCGAGAACCGGGAGCGCGACGCCGCACCGCTGCGCCAGTGGCTGCATGAGCACCCCGTTAGCCATGAGGTCCCCGCCGACACGCCGACCTGGCGGGAGATCAGCGGGCTGCCCGATGCCGAATGACTGCGGCGTCACGCAATTGCGCCGTCACGCATACGATTTGGCTCGGCGAGTCTGCGGCCCGCTTGTCGGTGACCTATGCCATGATCGAGCGCAGGCGTTCACCAGCCGGGACGGGATCGTTGCCGCGACCAGGACCGCGAACGCCGCCATCCGCGCCCCAAATACCAACGCATCCTTGCGCGCCCAATCGCGTTCGCGCGCAACACTTTCCCGGAGGACTAATGTCTAACCGTCTGCAGGCCCAGTACGACCGCCTGGCCGCGCTGCGCACCGACCTACGCGGCAAGCGCGACGCCGTCGTGGCCCGCGCTGAACGCGAAGGCCGCAAGGACCTGACCGAGGCCGAGACCCGGTCCTTCACCGATCTGACCGACCGCCTGAAGGATGTCGGGGCCCGCTGCGGGGACGCGGCCGAAGAGTTGCGGCGCGCGATTGGCGACGGCGACGACCTGACCGCGCGGGTGCGGCAGGCCACTGCCGGTGTCACCGCTGGCGCTAGTGCGGTGATGGGCGGTCGTATCGCTCCGATCACCTTCGACGAGACCGAGCTGCAGCGCGCGTGGTCCGCACTGTCGGCGCACCAGTCCTATCGGATCGAATCGCGGGCATACGGCACCATCGACAGCCTGTTGCCGCCCGAGTTGTACCCGAACATCGTTGGCCCTGTCTACGAGAACCGCTTGCTCTCAAGGCTGCCGGTCACCCCGTGCGACGCGCCGTTCGTTCGCTACATTCGGCACTACGGAACGACCGGCGCTGCCGCGATCGTCGGCGAGGGGCAACCCAAGCCGGAACTGGTCCCCCAGACCGACGAAGTCACCATCGAGATGGCCAAGTTGGCCGCCCACGTCGGCACATCATGGGAATCCGTTCGAGATTGGCCATCGTGGCAGGAGTACCTGACTCAGGACCTTGCCCGCGAGATCTACAGCGCGGAGAACGCCCAGCTACTCACCGGCAGCGGCACCGGCAGCAACATCACCGGCTTCACCAGCGTCTCAGGCATTTTGACGCACCAGGCCGGTACTGGGACGACGCCGCTGTCGCCGCTCGACGACATCGAGTTAAGTATCGCGACGATGCGGACCGGCGCTGTCCTGGCCGAGCCGGACATCTTCGTGGTCCACCCGACCACATGGAGCGCGATCAGAAGGTCGAAGGACCGTTACGGCAGGTACCAGGTCGCACCAGATCCGACGGCCAACGAGGCGAAGTCGGTGTGGGGCGTTCCGGCGCTCGTCACGACGCAGTTCCCCGCGGGTGAGGGCCTGCTGATCGACAGCTCGCGATTGGCCGCGTGCATTGGCGGGAAGGCCTGACGCTGCTGATGGGATACAGCGGCAACGATTTCACATCGAACATCGTCCGGTTCGTGGGTGAGGAACGGTTCAACTTGGCCGTCGAGCGCCCGGCCGCTGTCTGCCACGTCACTGGGCTGCCAACAGCATGACCGCCGCGAAGACGGCCAAAGTCGTTGTCCGTCAGCCGTTTAAGGTCACGCAGGCCGGTGTCGACTACTGGCCTGGTGACACGGCGGCGGTTCCGCCGCGCGTCGCGCAAGAGTGGACCAAGCTCGGGTTCACCAAGCTGTTCGACGCGGCCGCCGAACCGGCGTCCGACACCGACCCGACCGAACCTGCGCAGCCCAAAACAACTGCGCCGAAGCCGTCAAGGCGGTGGCGCTGACGGGGCGGACGCCGAGCTCGCTGCCGCCACGGGAAAAGACGCGACGGCGGTGGGTCAGTTCTCATACCCGCTGCCTGATACGGCAGTAGCGCGCTGGGATCGTCGCGCTATCGTCGGCAACCATGACGGCTGAAACCAAACCACTTTGGTATACGTCCAACCCGGACCTGGGCGACGAAAGAGCAGAGCTTGAGGCGATCCTCAAGCGCTACCAGGTGCTGTTCCGAAAGCTCCTAGTACCAGGGGCCGTGGATGCGCTGGATAACATCAATAAACTGCTTAACGGTTTCGGCAATGCACAGTTAAACGCTCTGGGATCGCTGTTTTTTAGTCTTGAACGCACGTTATTCAACTCCCCCTCACCTATATTTAATGGCGAGGAAAGCTATCAACGATATTTGGTCGAGTATGTGCCACTTAAGCACATACGTGATTTCATTTACTACATCGTGACCAACATGTCTGACGCGGTGCCTGCGCCTTTTCCGGGACGAGAGTCAGTAATCGCATTCTTCGTGGAGTGGAGTTCGGCCCTCAGCAGTTTCCTTCTGCGCGAGGGTCGTGGAACGATGCGTTACGACCCGAGGACCGACGGAATTAACTTTTCTAACACGCCATCTGAAACGGTGGCTCTGCGGCAATGGTCCGCTCAACTCGACGAATCGTTGGCGACGTTCCGCGGCATTCTCAACGAGGAGGATGCGCGCGAGTCGGCCGTTCAGTCCGCAATCGAAGCACGTCATGCTGCCGACGCAGCGCGCCGTGCCGCAGGCGAAAGCGGTGCCCTGAGCATGGGCGAGCACTTCCAGCGAATCGCGGCTGATGAACAGAAGTCCGAGAAGGATTGGAATAAAATCCTATTTCTGCTTATTGCGGCCATTCTCGCAATGAGTGCGTTCATTGTGTATAAGTCGGTTTACTCACAGTGGGTTCAAACGCTGCTACACCTCGTCATCATTTTGCCGGTTATCGGTGCGGCAACTTATGCGTCGAGAAACGCAGGTCATCATCGAGTAGTTGCCCGGTGGGCAAAAACGGCGTCAGTCCAAGTTAACTCCGTCCAAGCCTTTGCTGAGCAGTTAAGCAGCCCCGAGAACCGGGATAGGCTAATCCTTGAGTTAGGCAAAAACGTGTTTTCGACACCTGCGTATGGTGACCCGTCCAAAGTTGAACATTTCTCTGCCATCCCCCCCGACCTCCTTGACGCGGCGAAAGAAGTAGCGAACAAGTCGTTACCTGAGAAGGCCAAGAGAGGATAGCCCTCGTATGAATGGTCGCTTGACTCGCTGTCAACCGAGGCGCTGGCTAGATCGCTGACCGAACCCCGATGCGAGCCCACTCACCCATCCGCTGGAACCTCGATCCGGCCATCCCTGCAGGCGTGGGTGGTTGAGCAGGTGTAGGGCAACGAGACCGGCTAACATGGCGCAGTCCCCAACGGCCCGTCCCGTCGACGGCACCCATGCTTCGACCAGTCGCCACTTGAGCCCATCCTTTGCGGGAACTCGTTCCCGGCACCCGTTCCGGCGCACCCCGACCCGAAGGGACGTCAAATGTTGCCCGGTGGCGCGGCCGCAGGAGCCGCCCGGAACGGGTGAACTCCCCCTGAAACAACGTGAACAAATTTTGGGCCAGACATCCAACGTGATATCTGCCGTAAGCCACGGTAGGGAATGTTTCTGCACCTTCCGAGCCGAGGTGGCTTGTTCGTGTCAAATGTGAACACCCTGTGATCGCAACCCGCGCTGGTTAGCGCTGTCTCGCGTTCACGATCCGCCGAATATCTGTCTCTGATACTTCGCCGGAAGTGTGCCCTCGTTTATGGCGTGCAAGACGGTAAAAGGCTGCAGCAGCGGGTTGCGGAAGCGGTATCGGTACCGCCGTTCAACACCATCCCGCTTCAACACGGATCCGCGGTCATAGCCGGTGAAATCTTTTAGATGTCGACTGAAGGCTGGGATGTCGTAATCCCTTTTCATCACATCTGACAGCGGCTGCCTGACTGCCGGCGGTGCGAAATAACCAAGACGGTCTTTCTCGGCCAAGGCGCACGCCAACAGGACCGACCCGTACAAACTGTCCCGCGAGCTCTGGACGGCACGCAGATACTCCTTCATCAGGGTGTGTTTATCGACGGCCTTTGCAATTGCTCGGCGTACGTCGCTCATATCAACCAAGTTGCGGTCGTCGCTGACGGCGGCGCTTGCTGCCTCTAGAGCGAGCAAGTGGACGTAGTGAGGCAAACCCTCGGCGAGACGTGCCAGTGCAGCCTTTGCGGCAGCCGATGCACGGAGTCCAACCTGGCTTAGACCGTTATCGACGATCTGCGCCTGCTCGCTGTCGCTCATGCGCGGGACGGGAACTTCCCTCAGCGCGCGCTGCACGGATTCGTGTTCACCGATGAGCCCGTCCAGCGAATCGGCAACGCCAACGAAAATCAACTTCGTAGCTACTTCGTGGTCTGACAGGGCCTTGATCGTGTCGGCCATCTGCGACAACGATTCTGCATCCTCCATGCGGTCGTATTCATCCAAGATGAAGATGCTCTTGGGTACGTCTTGCTGAAGTATCTGACGGATCGAATCCGGGTCGAGTCGGCCCAGCCCGTCGCCGCCTCTATCAATATCGAAGCCGACCTCTCGCATGAGCCTGGTCCACACCCGGTCGAACGTATCGTCGGTGCTGCAGTTGATTCGTGCAACCGCTGTGCTTTTTCCGAGGGGCCCAAGAAATTCATGGAGCACGTTCGCAATCGAGGTTTTGCCGACGCCACGTTCTCCGTATAGCACTACGTGCGTCCCGGGCTGCGCGATCGCCGTGATCACGTCGATCAGCTGGTCGAGGCGGCCCGCAAACCGATCTTTTCTGGCTACCGGTGCACCAGGCGTGAAGATTGTATTGAGTTGGATCAGCCGGTCAATCTTGTCAGTCAAGGCGAGGCTCCTTCCTCTATCGTTACAAACTAGCTCCTTACGCCATCACCCTCCTAGCAATATCTCTTAAAATCTTTGGCGACGCTGTAGACACGCCCGTAATGGCGTGAGATCGTGGTGTACATGACGACGCCAACCACCCCCGACCTGGACCGTGTCGTGCCGGTCGTGTGCCGCGCCTGCTCTGGCCCGGGGAATGGTCGTCGACTTGGCGCGGTGGGCTGGCATTCCAGTGACCCGTTTCAGATCTGGGTCTTCGACGGAGACGATGTCGTCGGCAGGCACTACTCGGCGGCTTACGCCGGGGATCACGGGGGTGTTATTCCGGGCGTGGTGGTCGCCTACACGTTCAGGTGTACGGCTTGCGACCGCAGCTCGGCCTCAATCCCCGTTGGCGATCTTCGAGCGCTCGCCGCTGCGGCATGGAGCCCACTGCAGCCAGGGGTGGTTGATGTTTGAATCGAGAAAGGCGTTGGCTTGTGAGTGATTTCAACAAGGTTCGCGTGACGCGTGCTGATCTAGAGGACGTCATCCGCGAGAAGGCGGCGGGGGTGTCCGGCGTGGACCTCGAGGCGGTGGTATCGGAGTTGGTCGCGCGCTTGCCCGACCTGGTCGATGAGCACACCGCCACCAGTGCCCTCCGCGCTGACACCGTGCACGCCTGGATCGAGCAGCAGATCGACGCCGAGTGCACCTCCGCTGAGTTTGACGCGGTCCTCAAGGCCAACACCCCCTGAGCCGCGGCAGGACCTATCGATGACGGACCAAAACCCCTGGTCGCTGGAACGTACTTAACCCCGCTGGTGATGGCGGCGGCACAGCGATTTCAGGTTGGACAGATGCGTGGACCCGCCGTCGGCGTACGGGACCGTGCGGTCGATGTCGCAGTCCACCGCGGGCCGGTCACACCCGGGCGCCCGGCACGTCAGGTCCCGGCATCGTACGAAATCCGCCAGCCGGGCCGAGGGCGTGTAGCGCGGTTCGGGGACATCCGACGGCCAGACGACCGGCGCCAGCCGCGTCGAGGCGGCCAACTCGGCGAGCACGTCGGCCGGGATCAACCCTTCGGCCCCCGGCAGGACCGCCGGCGCCGACCCGCCGCCCGCTAAAGCGGCCCACTCGGCGACCACGTGGATCACCACCGCCGAGGCCCCCGGCCCCCGCCCCGGCCGCGCAATCCGGCGACCCGCACCGGCAACCCAGCCGATTGGCCCCGCAAGCCAGGGCCCCCAACGCGTCGGCGCGGCGCTGGTCGTCCGGCAACCGCGGTCGACGAGGCCGGCCATCGTCGTCACCGCGGCAGACCCTAACCGGGCCCGTCGCTGGCGGCCGCCAACAGCGGCACGACCAGATCGCTGATCGGCGTGGGGATGCCGTGCGAACGTCCACGCCGCAGCACGACCCCGTTCCGGCTGTCCCATTCGAGGGGACGGCCGGCTTGCCGGTCGGCGAGAATGGAGGTGCCCAGGTCGGCCGGAGAGCCGCGAAATTTGTCGACGATCGCCTGCGGCACTTCGTCTTCCAGCGTCGCGCCCTCGGCGCGAGCAACCTCGAGGCATTCGCGGAGGTAGGCCAGCGCCAGCCCGGTGACGTCGGTTCGGGCGAACATGCCAGCACGGCGACCAGCCAGAACCATCAAACCCGCGACGGCGTTTTGCAGGAGCTTTCGCCACGCGACGGACGTGAAGTCCGCCGCCACGTCGACCGAGCAACAGGTGCCGCGCAACGCCTCGAGCACCACGGCGCTCGCCGGCTCGTCCGGCACGGTGATGCGCGCTTCGCCGCGCAGCCACACCGAGGCGTCCGGTTCGCGTTGAGCGGGAAACCACACCACCGAGGGCAGCACCGCGCCGCCGGAAAGGTACGGTCCGACAAGCGTTTTCTGCTCGACGCCGTTCTGCAGGACGCAGACAACGGTGTTCGGGCCGCACAACACCGAAAGCCAGGGCGCGGCCGCCTTCACCTGGGTCGACTTGACCGCGAGGAATACCAGGTCGAAGGTGGCGTCGAGCTCGCCCGGATCGATTCGCACCGGCCCCGGCACGACGACACGACCGCCGTCGGCGCGCAGCTCCAGGCGGTCGCGCGCCGAGCGACCGCAAATCGTCGGCGTCCGGCCGGCCTCGTGCAGCGCCGCGGCCACGGTGGTGCCGATCGCCCCCGGACCGACGAGGGCGACGGTGGGCGCTTCAGACGTCACGGCCCTCTCGTCCCGAATCACCAGCCGCCCTCACCGCGGCTTCAGCAGCAGCACGGCCTCGGCGAATTCGCGAGGCCGTTCCTGCGGAAGACCATGTCCGGCTTCGACAACGCGATGCGCGACGAGCCGCGCGAAGTGATCGTCGTGGCTGCCGGACATCGGCCGGGGCGGGAGCCCGTCGTACTTGGTGTCGAGCACGACGGTGGGCACCGTGACGACCGGCTCGGTGGCGATGCGCTGCTCGGTCGCGTCGTAGGCCGGATCGCCTGCGACCAAACCATAGCGATGGCGGTAACTGTGCACGACGACGTCGACGAAGTCGGGATTGTCGAACGATTCCACTGTCGCTGTCAACATTTCGTCGGTGAACGACCACCGCGGCGACCACTGTTTCCACAGCAGCCTCGCGTACTCGGCACGGTAGCGCTCCAGGCCGCGTCTCCCCCGCTCACCGTGCAGATAGTACTGGTACCAATAGGCTGACTCGCGATCCGGCGTCGCGGGCGTGAGCGCCGCAGCGATGTTCTGCACGTTGTATCCGTCCACGGTGACCAGTCCGGACACCAGTTCCGGCCACAGCGCCGCGACCAGGCAGGCGGCTCGGCCGCCCCAGTCGAAGCCGGCGACGATCGGCCGGCGCAACTGCAGCGCTGCGATCAGGTCCCGCAAGTCGTGCGCCAGCGCTGCCTGCTGCCCGGAGCGCGGCGTCGCGGCGTCGACGAACCGCGTTGGCCCGTAACCGCGTAGATACGGCACGATGACGTCCGCACCCGCGTCGGCGAGCCGACCGACAACGCCGTCGTAACACCTTGGTGCGTAGGGAAAGCCATGCAACAGCACCACCGGCCATCCCCGGCGATCGCCGGATCGTTCATAGGCGACATCGAGCACGCCCGCCCGCACCGACTCGTGAGTCATGGACTCACCCAGACGCTGGTGAGCAGGCCGGCGTAGGACGGCAGATCGTCGGTTCGAGCCGTGCGGTCCTTCGCCGAGTCATCCCAGTAGCGTAGCTGCGCCGCCTCTTCGTGAAACGGGTGCGATTCGAACTCGGCCGCTTCCTCAGACGTCATCGGGCCGCCTTGCCTGCGCAGTGACCGCACGGACGCGGGACTGAGAATGCCGCTGTACCCCGGGCGGGTCGCCACCAGGTAACGCTTGGCGGCGACGTGCTGCCCGACCAGAAACGCTGCCCTCGCGCAGATGTGGTCCGCGCAGAATGCGGCCCCCACACGGTCGTGCCCGCCCGGCCCGTAGCGGTCGAGGACCTCCGGTGCGCGGCCGATGTCGTGCAGTAGCGCCGCCGCCACCATGTCGTTGTCGCTCTTGGCTCCTCGGGCGAACTGCGCGGTTTGCAGCGCGTGCTGAAGCTGATTGACGGCCTCGTCCTCATAGGGGGTCTTCTCGAGTCGCCGCAGGATCTCGATGGCGTCGTCGACCGAGAAACGGGGGGTGGGCACGGCACGCCTCCTTCCTGGGTGTTCAGGCGTCAAGTGGTTGCCGCGCCGACGATTTCGATACGGCGGCCGGTGTGGGCGCCCCTACGTGCATGTCCCTGCTGACGTCGTCGAGGGCGAGGCCGTTCGGCTCCCGCAACAGCATGGTCGCGGCGATTGCGGCCCCGTAGCAGCAGAACGCCAGCAGCATCACCGCACGCAGCCCCGCCCCGGTCAACAGCAGCGGCACCAGTAGGGCGCCGGCGAAGGCGCCCACCTTGGCGACACCGGCCGACAGCCCGTGGAAGGTGCTGCGGATCGAGGTGGGATAGGACTCGGCCGCCAGCAACATCGTGGTGTAGCCGGGACCGAAGGCGATCCCGAACAACGAGACACCGAAGACGACCGCGAACGGGACCACGGCGGCGCTCAGGCTCGGCACCACGGCGATGGCCAGCATTGCGGCGGCACACAGGCCGAAGCCGGTGACCTGCAGCCTCCGACGCGGCATCCGGTCCAGGATGAGCAGTCCGGCGATGCCGCCGCCAAGGCTGAAGCAGACCACCAGGACCGCGTTGATCGCGATGTTCGACAGTACGGTCCCGTGCGGCGCGATGCTCTTGATCAGCAGCGGCTGGCTGACCGAATTGCCGTACACCGCAACGTTGAAGAAGAACCAGCTGCCCGCGGTGCCCAGCAGGGTGATCAGGATGCGCCTATTCACCACGGCCGAGCGCAGCCCCACTCGTGGGGCAGCCAACTCGGCAGGGGCCGAGAACGTGGTGTTGCTCGACTGGGTGGAGAAGGACTCGAAGTCCTGGCGCGCCCGTCGCTCGTCGCCCCGATCGGCGGTCCAGCGTGGCGACTCCGGCATATGCCTGCGCTGATACAGCACCAGCAGCGACGGCAGCACACCGATTCCGACGATCAGCCGCCAGGCCATCGCGTCGGGAACGCCGATGGCCAGGACCAGCAGGCTGACCAGGTAGGCGCACACCTGACCGAACACGTAGAAGATGAAGGTCAGTCCGACCAGGCGGCCGCGGTTGCGGCGGTTGGCGTACTCGGTCATGATCACACCGCTGGCCGGGTAGTCACCACCGATGCCCAGCCCGAGGATCAGCCGGCCGACCAGGAGCACCGTGAAATTGGGCGCCAGCGCGGAGACAAGGGCACCGATCATCATCAACACGGCTTCCAGGCCGTACACCCGGCGACGCCCGAACAGATCGCCGAGCCGCCCGAAAAGCATGGCGCCCAACGCGACTGCGAGCAGTGTCGAACTCGTCAGCATCGAGATCTGATCGCCGTTGAGGTGGAACTGCGTGGTGGCCAACAGGGTCACCGTGCCGATCACGTTCAGGTCGTAGGAGTCGGTGAAGAACCCGGCTCCGGCAGTCGTCGCCGCCTTGAAATGGAAGACACCCAGTTTCGCGTCGTCGATCGACTCCGCGACGGTGGCGCGGGCGGCGGTGGTCATGGAAGCCTCCGGGAAACGGCCGAACTTGTCATGAGAAGTACCGTCAGGCATCTGGCCTCGCTCTGTCAACGCCTCGCCGAAGTAGGAGCCTTAGAATTCAGAAGCGGTTCACCGGCAGTATGTTTGAGCCGATCATCGCTATCCGATTCCTCGAACAACATGTATAGTCAAGTTTCATGACCGTGGCGTTGCATGAGGTAATCGCCGACAGCCTGCGCGAACAGATCCAGCGAGGTGAGCTCGCGCTCGGCGCCGCGCTGCCGTCCGAGTCCCAGCTCTGTGACCGGTGGAACGCCTCGCGCGGGCCGGTGCGCCAGGCACTGGCCACGCTGCGCGCCGAGGGAGTCATCGCCGGTGGCCGCGGAAAGCCGCCGGTGGTGTGCTCCTCGTCGATCGGCCAGCCCTTCGACACTCTCCTGTCCTACTCCGCCTGGGCTCATTCGATCGGCCGCACACCCGGACAGCGCACGCTGGAGCTGGCGCTGCGCCGCGCCGACGAATCTGCGGCGGCCGAACTCGGCGTAGAGCTGGGCGTGCCCGTGGTACAGGTGCTGCGGTTGCGTCTGCTCGACGGCGAGCCGGCCATGCTCGAGCGCGCCACCTTCGTCGAGCACGTCGGCCGTCGGCTGTTCGACTTCGATTGCGACTCGGGCTCATTGTGGGCGTATCTGCTGTCGCAGGGCGTACAGTTCCGCACCGCTTCACACGTGATCGACGCCGTCGCCGCCGACCCCGTCGACGCGCTGAACCTCGGCGTGGACGAGGGTGCGCCGCTGTTGCGTCAACAACGCCGCACCCGCAGCGCCGACGGCGAGGTCATCGAATACCACGACGACCGCTACCTGCCCGGGCTGATCAGCTTCACCCTCGAAAACACCCTCGACGCGCGCTGTGCGTTGGTGCGTAACGCGAAACCCTGACCGGAGGCCCGCATGACCCAATCCCCGCCCGAGCTCGTCGTGCTGGACATGGCGGGCACCACCATCGATGACGGCATGCAGGTCTACCGCGTGCTCGGAGAGACCGCGGCGGCCCACGGGGCGACGCCCACGCGCGAGGACATCGCACGCTGGCACGGCTCGGCCAAGCACGAGGCACTGCGGGCATTGCTCACCCCGCCCGGCGGCACGCCACCGCACGACGAACGGCTGCACGCCGTCGTCGGCGATTTTCGTGCGCGATTGACGGCCGCCTACACCGCCGCACCGCCGGTGCCACTGCCCGGCGTGCCCGAGGCCCTGGCCGATCTGCGGGAGGCCGGGATCCGGGTCGCACTCAACACCGGCTTCGACCGCGAGATCGCCGAGTCGCTGCTCGAAGCGCTGGGCTGGCAAGGCGATTCAGTTGTCGACACCGTCGTGTGCGGCAGCGATGTACCGACCGGGCGCCCCGCCCCGTACATGATCTTCCGGGCGATGGAACGGCTCGGTGTCACCGACGTGGCGCGCGTGCTCATCGCCGGAGACACGCCGCGCGATCTCGAGGCCGGCACCAACGCCGGCGCGGCGTTCGTCGTCGGCGTCCTTTCCGGCGCCGGCACGGCCGAGGAACTCGGCGCGCATCGACACACCCATCTGTTGCCGTCGGTCGCCGACCTGCCCGCCTTCGTCGGCGCTCCCCGCGCGGCGGTGAGCATCGCGTGACCGCACACACCCTCGCCGCCATTTGGCGCGGTGGCGAAGCGATCACCGTGGAGCCCGTTCGGGTGCCGCCGCTGTGCCCGGGCGAGGTGCTGGTGCGCGTGCGACTGGCCACCGTGTGCGGCAGCGACCGCCATACAGTCAGCGGACGCCGCACCCAGCCGTGCCCGTCGATCCTCGGCCACGAGACCGTCGGCCAGATCGTCTCGCTCGGAACGGGTGCGCCACGGGCGGTCGACGGCCGGCCACTGCGGGAGGGGCAGCGCGTCATCTGGTCGGTGACGCTGCCGTGCGGCGCGTGCGACCGGTGCCGCGCCGGCGTGACCGCGAAATGCCGCAACGTGCGCAAGGCCGGGCACGAGGCCCTGGACTCCGGCTGGACGCTGTCCGGTGGCTACGCCCAACATGTCGTGTTGCCAAGGGGATTGGCGATTGCGATCGTCGACGACGACCTGCCCGACGCCGTCGCGGCGCCCGCGGCCTGCGCGACGGCCACGGTCATGGCGGTGACCGAGCGCGCCGGCCCGATGGCCGGCCGCCGGGTGATCGTCATCGGTGCGGGCATGCTGGGCCTGGCGGCGGTGGCCGCCGCCACCTGGGCCGGAGCCGCGCGGGTGCTCGCGGTCGATCCGGCGCCGGCGAGGCGCACGCTCGCACAGCGCTTCGGCGCGACAGCAGTGCGACCGTCGATCAGCGAAGACGATAAATGCGATGTGCTGCTTGAGTTTTCCGGCTCGCCGGCGGCGCTACAAGCCGGGATGGGCACGCTCGACGTGCAGGGAATGGGCGTGCTGGCCGGCTCCGTCCTGCCCGGCGCGCCGATCAGCGTGGACCCGGAGTCGGTGGTGCGCCGTCAATTGTGCATCGCCGGCGTGCACAACTACGAGCCCCGCCATCTGGGCGCCGCGCTGGACTTCCTGCGCGCGACACTCGACCGCTTCGGGTGGCCGGAGCTGGTCGCCGCGCCGAAACAGCTCGACGACGTCGGCGCCCTGTTGACGGCCTCGGCCGGAGCCATGCCGCGGTACTCGATCGCCCCCTGAGCACGAACCAGCCGTCGCGAAAGCGCCGCGCACCGGGAAAGACACCTCATGCTCACCTATGTCTGGCTGTTCCTGATCGCCCTGTGCGCCGGCGCGCTCGGCGGGCTGGTCGGCACCGGGTCGTCGTTGGTGCTGCTGCCGGTGCTCGTGGTGATGTATGGGCCGCGCGTCGCCGTACCGGTCATGGGCATCGCGGCCGTCATGGCCAACGTGGGCCGAGTCTTAGCCTGGTGGAAGCAGATTCGCTGGAGGCCCGTGCTCGCCTACGCCGTGCCGGGCACGCCCGCCGCCGTGCTCGGAGCCCATACGCTGCTGACCGTCCCCCAGTCCGTGGTGGAGAACGCGCTCGGCGGCTTCTTCCTGCTGATGATCGCCGTGCGCCGGATCGTCGCGGCGCGCCGATGGCGGATGCGGTTGTGGCAGCTCGGCGTCGCGGGTGGCGTTGTCGGTTTCCTCACCGGCCTGGTCCTGTCCACCGGTCCGCTCAGCGTGCCGGTGTTCACCGGGTACGGACTCACCGGCGGCGCCTTCCTGGGCACCGAGGCCGCCAGTGCCATGGTGCTCTACGTGGCCAAGATGGCCACCTTCGGCCAGTTCGGAGTCCTGACCCACACCGTCATCATCCGCGGCGTCGCGATCGGGGCCGCGCTGATGCTGGGGCCGTTCCTGGCCCGTCCACTGGTGCGCCGCCTGCACACCCGAACCTACGGCCTGCTCATCGACCTCGTGCTGGGCGTCGCGGGCATCGGGACCCTCGTAGCGACCCTGCGCTGAGGATCACCCGGCGAAGCGCGAAACAACCTCGCCGACAACGGAATCCAAAGGCACCGAAACCTGCTCGCCGGTCGCCAGGTCCTTGACCCCGGCGGTACCCGCTTCGATGTCGCGGTCGCCGAGCACCAGCGCGACGCGGGCGCCCGAACGGTCGGCCGCGCGCATCGCGCCCTTGAGGCCGCGGTCGCCGTAGGCCATGTCGACGCGGATACCGGACGAACGCAGCTGCGCCGCCAACACCGCCAGCCGCAGCTTGGCCGCCTCGCTCAGCGGCACGCAGAACACGTCGCACCTGGCGGACTCCCCCACGCTCTTGCCCTCCGCGCGCAGCGCCAGCAGGGTCCGGTCCACCCCGAGGCCGAACCCGATGCCGGACAGGTCCTGGCCGCCGAGCTGGCGCATCAGGCCGTCGTAGCGGCCGCCGCCGCCGATGCCGGACTGCGCGCCCAGACCATCGTGGACGAACTCGAAGGTGGTCTTGGTGTAGTAATCCAGCCCGCGCACCATGCGGGGGTTGACGACGTACGGGACCCCGATCGCGTCCAGGTGCGCGAGCACGGTGTCGAAGTGCTGCTTGGCGCCGCCCGAGAGATGGTCGAGCAGCACCGGTGCGCCGGCCGTCATCGCGCGCACCTCGGGACGCTTGTCGTCGAGCACCCGCAGCGGGTTGATCTGCGCGCGCCGCCGGGTGTCGTCGTCGAGGTCGAGCCCAAGCAAGAACTCCTGCAACAACTCCCGATACTGCGGACGGCAGGTCTCGTCACCCAGGGAGGTGATCTCGAGCCGGAACCCGTCGAGCCCCAGCGAACGGAAGCCGGCGTCGGCGACCGCGATCACCTCGGCGTCCAGCGCCGGGTCGTCGACGCCGATCGCCTCGACGCCAACCTGTTGCAGCTGCCGGTAGCGGCCGGCCTGGGGTCGCTCGTAGCGGAAGAACGGGCCCGCATAGCACAGCTTGACCGGCAGGGCGCCGCGGTCGAGCCCGTGTTCGATCACCGCGCGAACCACCCCGGCCGTGCCCTCCGGGCGCAGGGTCACCGAGCGGTCCCCGCGGTCGGCGAACGTATACATCTCCTTGGACACCACGTCGGTGGATTCGCCGACGCCGCGGGCGAACAGGGCGGTGTCCTCGAAGACGGGCAGCTCGATGTCGCCGTAACCGGCCCGCCGCGCAGCGCCGAGCAGGCTGGAGCGCACGGCCACGAACTGCGCCGAATCGGGCGGGAAGTAATCCGGGACGCCCTTGGGAGCCGAGAACTCCGTCACGTGCCCAGGCCCTCGAGGAAGGGGTTCAGCCGCCGCTCGGCGCCGATGGTGGTGGAGTTTCCGTGCCCCGGCAGCACGACGGTCTTGTCGTCGAGCACCAGGAGCTTGCCCAGGATCGACGTCAGCAGGTCACGGCCGCTGCCGCCGAACAGGTCGGTGCGGCCCACCGAGCGTTCGAACAGCGTGTCGCCGGTGAACACCACCTCTTCGTCGGCCGACACCCGGAAGACCACCGATCCGCGGGTGTGCCCCGGCGTGTGATCGACGTTCACGCTCACACTGCCGAGGTCGAGCTTGTCGCCGTCGCGGTCGAGCTCGACAACCTGCCTGGGCTCGCGGAAGAAGGCCCCCGCCATCACCTGCGCCAGCCGCGGTCCCAGCCCGTGGATCGGGTCCTTCAGCATGAACCGGTCCTCGGGGTGGATGTAGGTGGGGCAGCCGAAGGTGTCGGACACCTTCTGCGCGGACCAGATGTGGTCGATGTGCCCGTGCGTCAACAGCACCGCCGCCGGGGTCAGCCGGTTCTTGTCGAGAATGCGCCGGATCGGGCCCATGGCGCCCTGCCCCGGATCGACGATGACGGCGTCCGTTCCGGGCCGTTCGGCCAGCACGTAGCAGTTGCACTGCAACAGCCCCGCGGGAAATCCGGTGATCAACACAGTTCCCAGTTTCCCATGGGGCCGGGTGAGACCGGCCGCGGCGCCCACATTAGCCTGAGCTGGCTACCTCGGGCCCGAGACCATGGAGGCATACCCGCCGTGCCGACCAACGAACAGCGACGTGCCAACGCCAAGCGCAAACTCGAGCGCCAGCTCGAGAAGCGCCAGAAGCAGGCCAAGCGACGCCGGATAGCGCTGATCACCGCCGGCGCTGTCGCGGCCGTGGCCATCATCGCCGTGGTCGCGATCGCGGTAATCAACACCAAGCACGAACACGCGAGCAACACCGCCACGTCGACCACCGCCCCGAGCAGCAGCGCCCCCGAGTCCACCCCGGACGCGACGCCGCCGGCGGCTGCCGTCCCGCCGCTACCGGCGTTCAAGCCGTCGGCGAGCGTGGGCGCCAACTGCCAGTACCCCGCGTCGTCGGACCCGGCCGCCAAGCCGGTGAAGCCGCCGCGCACCGGCAAGGTGCCGACCACCCCGGCCCAGGTGAGCGCCAGCATGGTGACCAACCAGGGCCACGTCGGACTGATGCTCGCCAACAACGAATCCCCCTGCACGGTAAACAGTTTCGCCAGCCTGATCGGCCAGAAGTACTTCGACAACACCAGCTGCCACCGGCTGACGACCTCACCGACGCTGGGCGTCCTGCAGTGCGGCGACCCCAAGGGCGACGGCACCGGCGGTCCCGGCTACCAATTCGCCAACGAATACCCGACCGACCAGTACCCGCCGAACGACCCGAAGGCCCAGGAGCCGGTGCTGTACCCGCGCGGCACGCTGGCGATGGCCAACGCCGGGCCGGGCACCAACGGCAGCCAGTTCTTCATGGTCTACAAGGACTCTCAGCTGCCGCCCCAGTACACCGTGTTCGGCACGATCCAGGCCGACGGGCTGGCGACCCTCGACAAGATCGCCAAGGCCGGCGTCAGCGGCGGTGGCGACGACGGGCCGCCGGCCACCGACGTCACCATCACGTCGGTGTTGCTCGACTGACCACGCGGCGCGAAACCACTTCTGATTGAGCCGGATTCCCACGGCACGCGCTGTCGAGAGTTTATTGTCGTTGGGTGAATCTGGATCCGGAATCATTCGGTCACTACCGGATAGAGGGGCTGTTGGGCCGCGGCGGCATGGGACGCGTCTACCGTGCCCACGACACCACCACCGATCGGGTGGTTGCCCTCAAAGTCCTTCCGCCGCATCTGGCCGAGGACGAAGACTTTCAGCGCCGCTTCCGCCGGGAGGCACGCATAGCGGCCGGCCTCAACGACCCGCACGTGGTGCCCATCCACGGCTACGGCGAGATCGACGGCCGGCTCTACGTCGACATGCGGCTCATCGAGGGTCGCGACCTGTCCCGCTACATCGCCGAACACGGCGGACGGCTGGGCCCGGATCGTGCGGTGGCGGTGATCGAACAGGTTGCCGCGGCACTGGATAGCGCCCACCGGGTGGGACTGATCCATCGCGACATCAAGCCGATGAACATCCTGGTCACCACCGCCCACGACTTCGTCTACCTCATCGACTTCGGTCTGGCCCGCGCGGAAGCCGACACCCAACTCACCAACACCGGCGCCACGATGGGCACCGTTGCCTACCTGGCGCCCGAGCGCTTCAGGGGCACAACGGATCACCGGGCCGACGTCTATTCGCTGGCCTGCGTGCTCTACGAATGCCTCACCGGCAAGCGGCCCTTCGACGGTCAGACACTGGAAGAACAGCTCAACGCGCACCTGAACACCCCGCCGCCGCGCCCTTCGGCGATGTGCCCCGACCTGCCCGCCGCGTTCGACGAGGTGGTGGCCCGGGGCATGGCCAAGGACCCCAACCAGCGCTACCAGAGCGCGATCGAGCTCGCCGAGGCCGCAAAACAGGCGCTGGCGAGCCTGAGCGTCGCCACGGCGGCGGCCCGCGTGCCCAACCCGCCACCGCCCCCCGTACCGCCGCCACCCCCATGGGGCGGACCGCCGCCCCCGCGCCCGGAGAACCGGCAACCCGGCCGGCGGCTGGTCCTGGGCATCGTCGGCGCGTCGGTCGTCTCGCTGGCCGCGGTGACGGCGTTGGTCATCAGCCTCGTGCATCGCTCCGACACCCCGGCCGCGAGCACCGCGTCGACAACCCCCGTCCACCCGCGAACACTCAGAGGGTGGGGGGCAACCTCGCCCGTCCCGTCCGGGGCGCTACCGATGCCGGCGTTCGCGCCGCCCGCCGACCTCGGCGCGAACTGCCAGTACCCGCCCTCGCAGGACGCCGCGACCAAACCCGTCGAACCGCCGCCGTCGGGCAGGGTCTCGACAACGCCGGGCCGCAGCGCCACCATCTCCACCAACTACGGCGACATCGGGATCAAGCTCGCCACCAACGAGTCCCCGTGCACGGTGAACAGCTTCGTCAGCCTGGTCAAGCAGCAGTTCTACAACAACACCCCGTGCACCCGGCTGGGTATCCAGCCCAGATTCGGCTTGCTGCAGTGCGGCGCCACCGAGAGCGACGGCACCGGCGGCCCGGGGTACAACGTTGCCGACGAGTACCCGGCCGACCAGTACCCGCCCGGTGACCCGGCGATCGCGCAGGGGGTGGTCTACCCGCGCGGCACCGTGGCCATGGCCCCGGGTCAGACCCCGAACACCAACAGCAGCGTGTTCAACCTCGTGTTCACCGATTCCGACCTGCAGGCGACTTCCACGGTGTTCGGGACGATCGACGAGGCCGGCCTGGACACGCTCGACAAGATCTCCCAGGTGGGCGTCGCCGGCGGCGGTGACGACGGCGCTCCCGCCAAGGCGATCACGGTCAACTCGGTGCGGCTCGACTGACGGCGACCCGCCGCCATACCGTTCTAAGCCGCTGACGTCACGCGGTACACGTCGAACACCCCTTCGACGTTGCGCACGACGTTGAGAACGTGCCCGAGGTGCTTGGGATCGCCCATCTCGAAGGTGAACCGGCTGATCGCCACCCGGTCGCCGGAGGTCGTGACCGACGCCGAGAGGATGTTGACCTTCTCGTCGGCGAGCACCCGCGTGATATCCGACAGCAACCGGTGCCTGTCGAGCGCCTCGACCTGAATGGCCACCAGGAACACCGACGACGGCGAGGGCGCCCACAGCACCTCGATGATGCGCTCGGCCTGCTGCTGCAGCGACGCGGCGTTCGTGCAGTCGGTGCGGTGCACGCTCACCCCGCCGCCGCGGGTGACGAAGCCCATGATCGGGTCCCCCGGCACCGGCGTGCAGCACTTGGCCAGCTTGGTCAGCACCCCGCGGGCGCCGGGCACGGACACGCCGACGTCGTCGCTGCTGCGCGGGCGGCGCAGCATGGTGGTGGGAGTCGACCGCTCCGCGAGGTCCTCTTCGGCCTGGTCGATGCCGCCGAGCTCGGCCAGCAGGCGCTGCACCGCGTGGCGCGCCGACACGTGACCCTCGCCGATCGCGGTGTACAGCGCCGAGACGTCGCTGTAATGGAGTTCGCGCGCGACCGCCGCCATGGACTCGGCATTCATCAAGCGCTGCAACGGAAGTCCGCCGCGGCGGACCTCGCGGGCCATCGCCTCCTTGCCGGCCTCCAGCGCCTCCTCGCGACGCTCCTTGGCGAACCACTGCCGGATCTTCGTCTTGGCCCGCGGCGACACCACAAACTGCTGCCAGTCCCGCGACGGCCCCGCGTTGGGCGCCTTGGAGGTGAACACCTCGACGACTTCGCCGTTGTCGAGCTTGCGCTCCAGCGCCACCAGCCGGCCGTTGACCCGGGCGCCGATACAGCGGTGGCCGACCTCGGTGTGCACCGCGTAGGCGAAGTCCACCGGTGTCGACCCGGCGGGCAGCGTGATGACGTCGCCCTTGGGCGTGAAGACGAAGATCTCTTGCACCGCAAGGTCGTAGCGCAGCGACTCCAGGAACTCGCCGGGATCGGCGGCCTCCCGTTGCCAGTCCAGCAGCTGGCGCATCCACGCCATGTCGTCGATTTCGGCGGCGGCGTGGGGATGCGGAACACCGTTGCGGCCCTTGGCCTCCTTGTAGCGCCAGTGCGCTGCGATGCCGTATTCGGCGGTGCGGTGCATGTCGCGGGTGCGGATCTGCACCTCCAGGGGCTTACCCTCCGGCCCGACGACCGTGGTGTGCAGCGATTGGTAGACACCGTATCTGGGCTGGGCGATGTAGTCCTTGAACCGGCCCGCCATCGGCTGCCACAGGGAGTGCACCACGCCGACGGCGGCGTAGCAGTCCCGGATCTCGTCGCACAGGATCCGGATGCCGACCAGGTCGTGGATGTCGTCGAAGTCCCGCCCCTTGACGATCATCTTCTGGTAGATCGACCAGTAGTGCTTGGGCCGGCCCTCGACCGTGGCCTTGATCTTCGACGCGCTCAGGGTGTTGGTGATCTCGGCGCGCACCTTGGCCAGGTAGGTGTCGCGGGACGGCGCGCGGCCGGCGACCAGCCGCACGATCTCGTCGTACTTCTTGGGATGCAGGATCGCGAACGACAGGTCCTCGAGCTCCCACTTGACGCTGGCCATCCCCAGCCGATGGGCAAGGGGCGCAATGACTTCGAGCGTCTCGCGGGCCTTGCGCGCCTGCTTCTCGGGCGGCAGGAAGCGCATGGTGCGCATGTTGTGCAGGCGGTCGGCCACCTTGATCACCAGCACCCGGGGATCGCGGGCCATCGCGGTGATCATCTTGCGGATGGTCTCGCCCTCGGCGGCGGTGCCCAGCACCACCCGGTCCAGCTTGGTCACCCCGTCGACGAGATGGCCCACCTCTTCGCCGAACTCCTCGCTGAGGGCCTCCAGGGTGTACCCGGTGTCCTCGACCGTGTCGTGCAGCAGCGCCGCGACCAAAGTGGTGGTGTCCATGCCCAATTCGGCCAGGATGGTCGCGACCGCCAGCGGGTGGGTGATGTAGGGGTCGCCGGAGTGGCGCAGCTGGGTGGCGTGCCGCTGGTCGGCCACCTCGAAGGCCCGCTGCAACAGCGACAGGTTCGCCTTCGGGTAGATCTCCCGGTGCACCGCCACCAGCGGTTCGAGCACCGGATTGAGGGTGCTGCGCTGAGCGGTCATCCGCCGGGCCAGCCGGGCGCGCACCCGGCGGGACGCGCTGCTGCTCTTCGTGGCCTCGACCGGCGGTTCCGGCGGCTCGGTGACCTGGGGCGACGCGGGCTGCGCCGGCTCGGGCGCCGCGATCGCCTGCGCAGTGCTCTGGTCGTCAGCCACGTCGTTCACCTCCGATCTCGAGGATATCGCGGGGTGGGGCGGGTCAGGCCCGACTCAGGCTGTGCACCCGCAGCGGCGCGATGGCCTCGCGGCCGCCCAGCGCGGTCAGTTCCATCACCACCGCGGCCGCCGGCACCCGCGCGCCGCCGCGCTCGAGCAGGCGGCACGCCGCGGCCAGCGTGCCTCCGGTGGCCAGCACGTCGTCGACGATCACCACGTCGCGGCCGTGCAGGTCGATGCCTTCGGCGGCGATCTCCAGCGTGGCGCTGCCGTATTCCAGGTCATACCGCTCGGTGTACACCGGCGGCGGCAGCTTGCCGCCCTTGCGGATGGCCAGCACCCCGGTGCGCAGGCGGTCGGCGACAGCCGCCGCCACCAGAAATCCGCGGGAGTCGATCCCGGCGACCAGGTCGGCGCCGGAGGCGACCCCGGCCAGCGCGTCGACGATCGCCGTCATCGCCGCCGCGTCGGCGAAAACCGGGGTGAGGTCCTTGAACTGGATCCCCGGCTCCGGGAAGTCGGCCACCTCGCGGGTGAGCGACGCGATCAGGTCGGCGACGGGCGCGGTCCCGCTGACGCTGGTCACTGCACCGACGCCCATCGGTCCATGTTCCAGCCCGCTCCCCAGCGGGTCGGATTCTTGCTCACCGCGTACATCCTCTTCGACATCAGCAGCGTGCGCTGCTGCCGGTACAGGGGCAGGGTCGGCATATCGCCCCACAGTACCGGCGCGGCCTCCGCCAGCAGCCGCACCCGCTCGGCGGCGTCCGCCGACACGGCGAGCCCGCTGATCACCCCGTCGACCTGCGGGTTGGCGTACCCGGACAGGTTGTTGCCGTTGCCGCTGTGCAGGTCGTAGGCGTCGATCGCCGACGAGCCGGTCGACCCGCTGCCCGTCGCTCCCCCGGTGCTCGCGATCAACACGTCGATCTTGCCGTCCTTGAGCGCCTGCGGTCCCGAGGTGTCCAGGGCGACGTCGGACACGGTGATGCCGGCCGGGGCGCACGACTTGGTGATCTGCCCGACGGTCACGGCGAGCCGGGCGTTGGGCCCCTGGTAGCCGATCCGCACCGTCGTCGGCGCCCCGCCCAGCGCGTCGCGGGCGGCGGCGGGGTCCGGCTTGGCGAACTTGGCGGCATCGGCGGCGCCGTCCCCGGCCGACACCGCGTCGTCGGTGGCCGGGTCAAGGCGGGAATTGGCGATCGGCACGCCGGCGTCGTGGGCGATCATGTCGCGCGGCGTGCACATGGCGAACGCGCGCCGGGCCTTGGGGTCGGCCAGCGGCCCGCGCAGGGCGAAGATCAGCTGCTCGATCCCGGCGGACGGCCCATCGCTGCGCTCGTAGCCGTCGGGCGTGGCGAGCGCTCCCGAGGAGCCGGCCGCGACGTCGACCACGTCGACGCTGCGGCTGTTGACACGGTCCTGGATGTCGGGGCCCTGCGGCCACACCGTGATGCGCTTGGTGATCGGTTTGGGACCCCACCAGCGGTCGTTCGCGACGAGCACCACCGCGCCGCCGTCGAGGATCGATTCGATCCGGTACGGTCCCGACGACGGGAAGCGCTTGAGGTCCAGGCCCGGCTTGAGGTCCCAGGTGCTGTTCCACAGCTTGGCGATCTGGGCCACCGCGGGCGCGTTGTTGCCGAGCAGCGCCGTGGTCACGTCGGCGTTCAGCTGGTCGGCGATGACGTGCGACGGCATCAGCGAGGTCGCGCCGAACAGCTGGTTGTAGTCGACGATTCCGCGGTCCGGCGCGAACGTCACCCGGGCCTTCTTCTGCCCGGGGATGCAGTCGACGTTGGCGATGTCGGCGTAGCCGGCCTGGGTCGCGGCGTCGAACCCGGCGAACCGGCCGGACTGCGCCGCCCACGCGAGCACCAGGTCGTCGCAGGTCACCGGCTTGCCGTCGGAGTAGACGGCGTTGTCGGCGATCTGGTAGTCGAGCGCCAGCGGAGCGCCGCTCACCACCGAGACCGAGCCGAAGTCGCGGTCGGCCACGACCTGTCCGTCCGGCCCGTGATAGCCGAAGCCGATGAGCGTGCGGGCGAACGCCTGCGCCCCGGCCGACGCCGCGCCGACGACGGTGTTGGTGTTGTAGGTGACCAGGGGTCCGTCGACCACGTAGTCGACCTGCGAGGCGGCGCTGCCGGAGCAGGCGGTCAGCGTCCAGGCCGCCACGAACAGCGCGGCCAGCCCCACGACAGCAGCGCTCGTCCACCACGCGAGGCGCCCCCGGGTCATGCTGGTTACCGTCGGCCCGCGTTTCGCTTGCCGGTCGGCCGCCGCGTCCCGGTGGGCCGCGCCGGACGCGCGCCCGGCGCGGGCTTGCTCGGCGCCGGCTTGCCCGGCGCTTCCTTGCTCGGCACGTCGGCCTCGGCGGTGTCCTGCTCGGCCGCCTCGGAGTCGCCCGGGTCGGAAGGCTTCGCGGCCGTCTCGGCGCGCGAACCGCCGCCGCGGCGCCTGAGCACCCGGCGCGTGTGGGTGCGCACCAGTTCGGTGCGTTCACGCATGCTCACCAGCAGCGGGGTGGCGAAGAAGATCGACGAGTAGGTGCCGATCAGGATGCCGATCAGCTGCACCAGCGCCAGGTCCTTCAGCGTGCCGACACCCAGCAGCCACACCGCGACCACCATCAGCGCGAGCACCGGCAGGACCCCGATCAGGCTGGTGTTGATCGAGCGCATGAACGTCTGGTTGATGGCCAGGTTGGCCTGTTCGGCGAACGTGCGCCTGGTGGTGTGCTGGAAGCCGTGCGTGTTCTCCTCGACCTTGTCGAACACGATCACGGTGTCGTAGAGGGAGAAACCGAGGATGGTCAACAGGCCGATCACCGTGGCCGGGGTGACCTCGAAGCCCACCAGCGAGTAGACGCCGGCGGTGACGGTCAGGTCGAAGAACATGGCGGCGATGGCCGCCAGCGTCATGTAGCGCTCGTAGCGGATCGTGATGTAAAGGCTGACCAGTGCCAGGAAGATGACGAGCGCGATCAGCGCCTTCTTGGTGATCTGGTCGCCCCAGGTCTCCGAGACCGCCGAGTCGCTGATGGCCTTCTTGCTGGGTTTACCGTCGGCGCCCTTCGGTCCGAAGGCCTCGAACAGGGCGTCGCGCAGCTTGGCGGTCTGGTCGTTGGACAGCGTCTCCGACCGGATCTGCACGGTCGCCGAGGCGCCGCTGCCGACGACGACCACCGACTCCGGGTCGGTGCCGAGGGTCTTGCGGAACACCTCGGTCACTTGCGACGTCTGCGCCGTGCCGCGCGGCATCGACACCGTGGTGCCGCCCTTGAAGTCGATGCCGAAGGTGAAGCCCCGCAACAGGATGCTCAGGATCGCGATCGCCACTATCGCGCCGCTGATGCCGAACCACAGCCTGCGGCGCCCGACGACCTCGAACGCGCCGGTGCCGGTGTAGAGCCGGGAGATGAAGCTGCGGCGCGGCTGCCCGGCGGCGCCGTCGGTCGATTCGACCGCGCCCTCGGACTCGGTGATCTCGGTCGCGTCTTCGGCAGCCATGGGTTACCCCCGTCCCGTCTTCACCTGGGCCCGGCGTTCGCGGGCGACCTGCTGAACGGCCCCCAAGCCGTTGAACGCGGGCTTGGCCAGCGTCGGCGACTTCGACGCCAGGTACACCAGCGGCCAGGTCACCAGGAAGACCACCACCAGGTCGAGGATCGTGGTGAGGCCCAGCGTGAAGGCGAAACCCTTCACCTGGCCGATCGCCAGGAAGTACAGCACCGCCGCGGCCAGGAAGGTCACGGCGTTGCCCGACACGATCGTCTTGCGGGCCCGCACCCAGCCGCGTGGCACGGCCGACCGGAACGAGCGACCCTCCCGGATCTCGTCCTTGATGCGTTCGAAGAACACCACGAACGAGTCCGCGGTGGTGCCGATGCCGATGATCAGACCGGCGATGCCGGCCAGGTCCAGCGTGTAGTTGATATAGCGGCCCAGTAGCACCAGGATCGCGAAAACCATTACGCCCGAGGCGGTCAGCGACAGCGCGGTGAGCAGTCCCAGCGCCCGGTAATACAGCAGCGAGTACAGCAGCACCAGGATCAGCCCGATGGCACCCGCCATCAGGCCGGCCCGCAGGGAGGTCAATCCCAGTGTGGCCGAGACGGTTTGGGCCTCCGACGATTGGAAGGACAGCGGCAGCGAGCCGTATTTGAGGACGTTGGCAAGCTGGCGCGCGGTCGAGGCGGTGAACGGCGGGTCGCCGCCGGTGATCTGGGTCCGGCCGCCGGGGATGGCCTCCTGGATCATCGGGGCGCTGACCACCTGGGAGTCGAGGGTGAAGGCGGTCTGGGTGCCGATGTGGGCGGCGGTGAAGTCGGCCCAGGTGTTGGCGGCGGCCGGCTTGAACTGCACGTCGACGACGTAACCGATGCCGCGCTGGTTCATGCCGGAGGTGGCGTCCTGGATCTGGTCACCGCTGATGATCGACGGCGCCAGCAGGTAGGCCACCTTGTGGTCGGTCGAGCAGGTCACCAGCGGAAGGTTCGGGTCGTCGTTGCCGGCCAGGATGTCGTTCTTGTCGCACTGGGTCGCCTGGAACTGCAGGGCGAGAAACTGGATGCCCTGCCGGGTGCTCTGGCGCCATTTCTTCTCCTCGCTGATGCGCTCCGCGAGGTCTTTGCGCGGGTCCGGCGCGGCCGGCTGGTCGGCCGGCGGCGCCGCCCCGGGCGCGGGAGCGGGTGCCGGCGCGGGAGCGGGTGCCGGTGCCGGCGTGGGGGCGGGCGTCGGCGGGGGGTCCTCAGGGTAGGGGCGCGGCTGGGCGCCGGGCCGGCCCGGCGGCGCCGGTTGCGCGGCTGGCGGCGCCTGGGCGCCCGGGCGCCGGGGCGCCCGGCTGGCCGGGCGGGGGCGGCAGGCCGGGGGCGCCGGGGGCTGGACCGCCCGGGGCGGGGGCGCCGGGGGCTGGACCGCCCGGGGCGGGGGCGCCGGGGGGCGGCTTGGGCGCCGCGGCCTGGGCCGGGATGGACTGGATCACCGGCCGGATGTACAGGCGGGCGGTCTGGCCCAGGTTGCGTGCCTCGCTGCCGTCGTTGCCGGGGACGGTGATGACGAGGTTGTCGCCGTCGACGACGACCTCCGAACCGGACACGCCCAGCCCGTTGACCCGGGAACTGATGATCTGCTGCGCCTGGGCCAGGGCCTCGCGGCTCGGCGCGGAGCCGTCGGGTGTGCGCGCGGTGAGCGTCACCCGGGTGCCGCCCTGCAGGTCGATGCCGAGCTTGGGCGCGGCGCGCTTGTCGCCGGTCAGGAAGACCAGCAAGTAGACGCCGACGAGCAACAGCAGGAAGACCGACAGGTAGCGGGCAGGGTGCACCGGCGCCGAAGACGATGCCACGTTCCTTCTAACTCCTCGAGAATCGGTCGCTTACCCAGGACGGAGCCCCGGGGAGAGCCTAGCGGCGGTCGCAGGGGCGGCGAAGCCGGGCGCAGCGGGCCGCCGCAATGCACCCGGTGGCCCGCACGTCAGGAATCCTCGGTCACCCGGCTGTCGTCCCGTGTGCCGTCCTCTTCGACGAGGTCGTCGTCCTCGGGCAGGATCCGGTCGCGCACGGCCATCTTCATCCAGGTGGTCACCACGCCGGGGGCGATCTCGAGGTCGACGGTGTCGTCGGTGATCGCGGTGACGGTCGCTTGCAGGCCGGACGTGGTGTGCACCCGGTCGCCGGGCTGCAGCGACTCGTGCAGGTCGATGGTGGCCTGCATCGCCCGCCGTTGCCGGCGCGACGCGAACCACATGAACCCACCCATGATGAGCACGAATGGCAAGAACAAGACCAAACTCTCCATTGACGCGCCTGCCTTTCGTATCGGTGTTCGCAGCCAAGGGCCAGTGTGCCACCAGACCCGTCGGCGCCATCAAATCCCTCAACGCCATCAGCGCAGGTCGCGCCGGACCGGCCCGCTGGAACCGGCTCGAACGATAGGCTTTGGTCGCGGCGCGGCACGCGCGGCGCGGTGAGGAGGATGACAGTGGCCACCCTCGAGCAGACCCGCCAGCTGGTCACCGAGATTCCCGGTCCGGCGTCGCTGGAACTGACCAAACGCCGCGCCGCCGCGGTGTCCCACGGGGTCAACGTCTCGCTGCCGGTGTTCGTGGCCCGCGCCGGCGGCGGCATCATCGAGGACGTCGACGGCAACCGGCTGATCGACCTCGCGTCCGGTATCGCGGTGACCACCATCGGCAACTCGTCGCCCCGGGTGGTCGACGCGGTGCGGGCGCAGGTCGCCGAATTCACCCACACCTGCTTCATGGTGACGCCGTATGAGCAGTACGTCGCCGTCGCCGAGGAACTCAACAGGATCACTCCCGGCGCGGGCGAGAAACGCACGGTGCTGTTCAACTCCGGCGCCGAGGCGGTCGAGAACGCGGTCAAGGTGGCGCGCTCCTTCACCGGCAAGCCCGCCGTCGTCGCGTTCAACCACGCCTACCACGGCCGCACCAACCTCGCGATGGCGCTGACCGCCAAGTCGATGCCGTACAAGAGCGGTTTCGGCCCGTTCGCGCCGGAGGTCTACCGGGCGCCCCTGTCCTATCCCTACCGCGACGGGCTGCTCGACAAGGAGCTGGCCACCGACGGCGAAAAGGCCGCCGCGCGGGCGATCAGCGTCTTCGACAACCAGGTCGGCGCCGACAACCTGGCCGCGGTCATCATCGAGCCGATCGCCGGCGAGGGCGGGTTCATCGTCCCGGCGGAGGGTTTCCTGCCCAGCCTGCTCGAATGGTGCCGCAAGAAGGGCGTGGTCTTCATCGCCGACGAGGTGCAGACCGGCTTCGCCCGCACCGGAGCGATGTTCGCCTGCCAGCACGAAGGCCCGGGCGGTCTGGAGCCCGACCTGATCTGCACCGCCAAGGGCATCGCCGACGGGTTGCCGCTGTCGGCGGTCACCGGCCGGGCGGAGGTCATGGACGCGCCGCACGTCGGCGGTTTGGGCGGTACGTTCGGCGGAAACCCGGTGGCGTGTGCGGCGGCGCTGGCCACGATCGCGACGATCGAGAACGACGGACTGGTGGAGCGCGCCCGGCAGCTGGAACGGGTGATCACCGAACCGCTGCTGCGTCTGCAGGCCGGGGACGACCGGATCGGCGACGTACGCGGCCGCGGCGCGATGATCGCCATCGAGCTGGTGAAATCCGGAACCGCCGAACCCGACGCGGAGCTGACCAAGAAGCTGTCCACCGCCGCCCACGCCGCCGGCGTCGTCGTGCTGACCTGCGGCATGTTCGGCAACGTCATCCGGCTGCTGCCGCCGTTGACCATAAGCGACCAGCTGCTGGCCGAAGGCATCGATATCCTCGGCCGGCTCTTGGGCGACCTTTAGTCAACCGGGGCCGCCCGGGTCACCCGCGGTGGCGTATCTCACAACTGAAGCCGAGCCGGCGCGTGGAGGAATACCTTTACTTTAGCTAACGTTCTAAATGTCGGCGCACGTAGCGCCCAAAAAGCACTTATTTGCGCACTGATTTCAGGCAAGGGGAACCGTTTATGTCGACCATCAACCACGAAGAGTGGCTCGCACGCCGCGTCGAGGAACTGACCGCCAACGACCCCCAGTTCGCCGCGGCCCGGCCCGACCAGACGATCACCGACGCCCTCGAGCAGCCCGGTATGCGGCTGCCGCAGGTCATCCAGACGGTGCTGGACGGCTACGCCGACCGACCGGCGTTGGGCCAGCGCGCGGCGGAGTTCGTCACGGACCCTGCGACGGGCCGCACCTCGTTGGAGCTGCTCCCCCGCTTCGACACCATCACCTACGGCGAGCTGGGTGAGCGCGTCGGCGCACTCGGACGCGCGCTGGCCGACGGCCCGGTGGGCCCCGGCGACCGCGTCTGCGTGCTGGGCTTCAACAGCGTCGACTACGCGACCATCGACATGGCGCTCGGCCAGATCGGCGCCGTGTCGGTGCCGCTGCAGACCGGCGCGTCGATAACCGGACTGCAGCCGATCGTGGCCGAGACCGAGCCCGCCGTGATCGCGGCGAGCGTCGATCAGCTGCCCGACGCCGTGGAGCTCATCCGCACCGGGCCCGCACCGACCACGCTGATCGTGTTCGACTACCACCCCGAGGTCGACGAGCAGCGCGAGGCGGTCGAGACCGCCCAGGCGAGGCTCGAGGGCACCGGGGTCGGCCTCGAGACCCTGGCCGACGTGCTCGAGCGGGGTAGGTCGCTGCCCGCGGCGCCGCCGTCCGGGGCGGCCGACGACTCCGAAAACCCTCTGGCGCTGCTGATCTACACCTCCGGCAGCACCGGCGCGCCCAAGGGCGCCATGTACCCGCAGAGCAACGTCGGCAAGATGTGGCGCCGCGGCAGCAAGAACTGGTTCGGCGAGAGCGCCGCGTCGATCACGCTCAACTTCATGCCGATGAGCCACGTCATGGGCCGCGGCATCCTCTACGGCACCCTCGGCAACGGCGGCACCGCCTACTTCGCGGCCCGCAGCGACCTGTCCACCCTGCTCGAGGACCTCGAGCTGGTGCGTCCCACCGAGCTGAACTTCGTCCCGCGCATCTGGGAGACCCTGTTCGGCGAGTTCCAGCGCCAGGTCGAGCGGCGGCTCACCGACGAGGGCGACCGCCGAGCAGTCGAGACGGAGGTTCTGGCCGAGCAGCGCCAGTACCTGCTGGGTGGGCGCTTCATCTTCGCGATGACGGGCTCGGCGCCCATCTCCCCCGAACTGCGGAACTGGGTCGAGTCCCTGCTCGAGATGCACCTGATGGACGGCTACGGCTCCACCGAGGCCGGGATGGTGCTGTTCGACGGCGAGGTCCAGCGCCCGCCGGTGGTCGACTACAAGCTGGTCGACGTGCCGGACCTGGGCTACTTCCGCACCGACCGGCCGCATCCGCGCGGCGAGCTCCTGTTGCGGACCGAGAACATGTTCCCGGGCTACTACAAGCGGGCCGAGACCACCGCGAACGTGTTCGACGAGGACGGCTACTACCGGACGGGCGACGTCTTCGCCGAGGTCGCCCCCGACCGGCTCGTCTACGTCGACCGCCGCAACAACGTGCTCAAACTCGCGCAGGGCGAGTTCGTCACCCTGGCCAAGCTCGAGGCGGAGTTCGGCAACAGCCCGCTGATCCGGCAGATCTACGTGTACGGCAACAGCGCGCAGCCCTACCTGCTGGCGGTCGTGGTGCCCACCGAGGAGGCCCTGGCTCAGGGCGACCCCGAGTCGCTCAAGCCGAGGATCGCCGACTCGCTGCAGACCGTCGCACGGCAGGCCAACCTCCGGTCCTACGAGGTGCCGCGCGACTTCATCATCGAGACCACACCGTTCAGCCTGGAAAACGGCCTGCTGACCGGCATCCGCAAGCTGGCGTGGCCCAAGCTCAAGCAGCACTACGGCGAGCGCCTGGAGCAGCTCTACGCCGACCTGGCGCAGGGACAGGCCAACGAGCTGGCCGAGCTGCGGCGCAGCGGCGCCGACGCGCCGGCGCTGCAGACTGTGACCCGGGCCGCGGCCGCGATGCTCGGCGCCGCGACCAGTGAGCTGACGCCCGACGCCCACTTCACCGACCTGGGCGGCGACTCGTTGTCGGCGTTGACTTTCGGAAACCTGCTGCGCGAGATCTACGACATCGACGTGCCGGTGGGTGTGATCGTCAGCCCGGCCAGTGACCTGGCGGCCATCGCCAAGTACATCGAGGGCGAGCGCGAGGGCACCAAACGACCCACCTTCGCCGCCGTGCACGGTCGCGGCGCGACCGAGGTGCACGCCGGTGACCTCACCCTGGACAAGTTCCTCGAGGCCGAGACGCTGGCCGCCGCGCCCGGGCTGCCCAAGCCGACCGCCGAGGTGCGGACGGTGCTGTTGACCGGAGCCACCGGCTTCCTGGGCCGCTACCTGGCCTTGGAATGGCTCGAGCGGATGGACCTGGTCGACGGCAAGGTGATCGCCCTGGTGCGCGCCAAGTCCGACGAGGAGGCGCGGGCCCGGCTGGACAAGACATTCGGCGCGGGTTCTCCTGAAGGAGACCCCAAGCTGCTGGCGCACTACCGCGACCTCGCGGCCGACCACCTCGAGGTCATCGCCGGTGACAAGGGCGAGGCCAACCTGGGCCTGGACCAGCAGACCTGGCAGCGGCTGGCCGACACCGTCGACCTGATCGTCGACCCGGCGGCCCTGGTGAACCACGTCCTGCCGTACAGCGAGCTGTTCGGTCCCAACGCGCTGGGCACCGCCGAGCTGATCCGGATCGCGCTGACCACGAAGCTCAAGCCGTACACCTACGTGTCGACGATCGGGGTGGGCGACCAGATCAAGCCCGGCGAGTTCGTCGAGGACGCCGACATCCGGCAGATCAGCGCGACCCGCGCGATCAACGACACCTACGCCAACGGCTATGGCAACAGCAAGTGGGCCGGCGAGGTGCTGCTGCGCGAGGCGCACGACCTGTGCGGCCTGCCGGTCGCGGTGTTCCGCTGCGACATGATCCTGGCCGACACCACCTACGCCGGCCAGCTCAACCTGCCGGACATGTTCACCCGGCTGATGCTGAGCCTGGTGGCCAGCGGCATCGCACCCGGTTCCTTCTACGAGCTGGACGCCGAGGGCAAGCGGCAGCGCTCCCACTACGACGGCCTGCCGGTGGAGTTCATCGCCGCGGCGATCTCGACCCTCGGCGCGCAGTCCGAGTCCCCCGAGGGTTTCCGGACCTACCACGTGATGAACCCGTATGACGACGGCATCGGCCTCGACGAGTACGTCGACTGGCTCATCGAGGCCGGCTACTCGATCGAGCGCATCGCCGACTACTCCGAATGGCTGCGGCGGTTCGAGACGTCGCTGCGGGCCCTGCCGGAACGGCAACGTCAGTACTCGCTGCTGCCGCTGCTGCACAACTACCAGCAACCCGACCAGCCGATCAACGGGTCGATGGCCCCGACCGACCGGTTCCGCGCGGCGGTGCAAGAGGCGAAAATCGGCCCCGACAAAGACATCCCGCATGTCTCGGCGCCGATCATCGTCAAGTACGTCACCGACCTGCAGCTGCTCGGACTGCTCTAAGGCCGCAGAAACGAACCGCCCAGACCCCTCGTGGGCTGGGCGGTTCGCTGTGCGCGCGGATCAGCGCTGCGGGTGTGGCCAGCGCAGATATGCGGCGCCCGATCCCGCGTTGGCGCCGGCGCGCTGGCGGCGCCACCCGCGCTTCGGCTCGGTCCCCGGGGCCCGCGGCTTGGTCAGCGCGCTCGAGGACACCTCGGGCGCCTCGACCACCGAGTCCCGGTACGGCTCGACGGTCGGCATCGAACCGGCCGCGTACGCAGGCTCGACCGATTGCACGTCGCGCGCCAGGCGCACCGCCGTGCGTGCCAGCACCACGCCGCCGACGAAGATGATCAGCGCGCCCAGGCCCGAGAAGTAGGACACCTCGAGCACCGCGCGCTTGCGTTCGGTGGCGGCGACGGGGTCACCGGCGGAGCCGATGCCCAGCAGCGGAGCGACCTGCTCGCCCACCACGAACCAGGCGCCGGCCAGCACCGCCAGCCAGCCGCCGAGTACCGCGGTGGCGCGGTTCGCCGCGACGATCAGCAGCAGGCCGCCGACCACGGTGGCGGCGCCGGGCAGCACCTCGAGCCAGCCACGGGCCGACGTCCACGCCCAGTCCCGGTCGGGCGTGTAGGCGAAATCGAAGCGGGGACCGACGAACGGGATCAAAGCGCCCCAGGCACCCAGAATGACCAGGAGCACTCCGCTGATCGCGCCACGCGAACGCGGCATCCTCAGCCCCCCGGCGCGGTCGTACTCGTTTCTCATGGCATCTCCTTGCTAGATACAGGCACCAGACGGGTACCCCTCGCGCTCCGGCGATAACCGGGCGGGGGTTGCGCGGGAGAAAGCCGCCGGGCGTCGCTAGTCGAACAGACCGGGCTGACCGAGCCCGGTGACGCCGGCGGGCGGGGTCATGCCCAGGTGCGTCCAGGCGAGCGCGGTGGCCACCCGGCCCCGCGGCGTCCGCGCCATCATGCCCGCGCGCACCAGGAACGGCTCGCAGACCTCTTCGACCGTGGCGGCCTCCTCGCCGACCGCGACCGCCAGCGTCGACACCCCGACCGGGCCGCCGCCGAAGCTGCGGGTCAGCGCGGTCAGCACCGCCCGGTCCAGCCGGTCGAGGCCCAGCTCGTCGACGTCGTAGACCTCGAGCGCGGCCTTGGCGACGTCGCGGGTGATGACGCCGTCGGCGCGCACCTCGGCGAAGTCGCGGACCCGGCGCAGCAGCCGGTTGGCGATCCGCGGGGTGCCCCGCGAGCGCCGGGCGATCTCCGCGGCGGCCTCTGCGCCGACCTCGATGCCCAGGATGCCGGCCGACCGGGCCAGCACCCGCTCGAGTTCGGCGGGCTCGTAGAAGTCCATGTGTGCGGTGAAGCCGAACCGGTCGCGCAGCGGGCCGGTCAGCGCGCCGGACCGGGTGGTGGCGCCGACCAGCGTGAACGGTGCCACCTCCAGCGGGATCGACGTCGCCCCGGGCCCCTTGCCGACCACCACGTCGACGCGGAAGTCCTCCATGGCCAGGTAGAGCATCTCCTCGGCGGGCCGGGCGATGCGGTGGATCTCGTCGATGAAGAGCACGTCGTGCTCGACCAGGTTGGACAGCATCGCGGCCAGGTCGCCGGCCCGCTCGAGCGCGGGACCCGACGTCACCCGCAGCGAGGAGCCGAGCTCGGCCGCGATGATCATCGCCAGCGACGTCTTGCCCAGCCCCGGCGGGCCGGACAGCAGGATGTGATCGGGTGTGCCGCCGCGGTTCTTGGCGCCCTCGATCACCAGCTGCAGCTGTTCGCGGACCCGCGGCTGGCCGATGAACTCCTGCAGGGTCCGCGGCCGCAGGCTGCCGTCGACGTCGCCCTCGCCGACGGCCAGCGTCGGGGAGACGTCGCGGTCGGCGTAGGGGTCCTCGTCGTCGTCCTCGGTCACCGCGACTTCCCCAGCAAAGACAACGCGGCCCGCAGCGCACCGGACGTCGTGGCGTCGCGATCGTCGGCCAGCACCTTGTCGGTGGCCTCCTCGGCCTGCTTCACCGCGAAGCCCAGACCCACCAGGGCCTCCACCACCGGACCGCGCACCGCATGGCCGTTGGTCGCCGCGCTCGCCGGCGCCGCGCCGGTCGCGGGACCGATCTTGTCGCGCAGTTCCAGCACCATGCGCTCGGCGCCGCGTTTGCCGATGCCGGGCACCCGGGTCAGCGCGGCGACGTCGCCGTCGTGCAGCGCCTGGCGCAGCGCCGCGGCGTCGTGCACGGCCAGCGTGGCCATCGCCAGCCGGGGGCCCACCCCGGACACCGACAGCAGGGTCGTGAACAGGTCGCGGGTCTCGGTGTCGGGAAACCCGTAGAGCGTCATCGAGTCCTCGCGCACGATCATCGCGGTGATGAGCCTGGCCTCGGTGCCGGTTCGCAGCGTCGCCAGGGTCGACGGCGTCGCGTTCACGCGGTAGCCGACGCCGGCCGCCTCGATCACCGCGTGATCGAGCGCGATGCCGAGCACCTCGCCGCGCACCGAGGCGATCACCGGGCGGCCCCGCGCTTGGCCTCGACCTGGGCGACCTTGGCCAGGTAGGTGTTTCGCTGCCGCGCGGCCTGCGCCTGCGCGGCGGCCATCCGCTCGATCATCGGCGCCCGCCAGCAGTGGCAGATGGCCAGCGCGAGCGCGTCGGCCGCGTCGGCCGGTGTCGGTTTAGCCTGCAGCGCAAGGATTTTGGTGACCATCGCGGTCACCTGCGCCTTGTCGGCGGCGCCGTTGCCGGTGACCGCGGCCTTGACCTCGCTGGGCGTGTGGAAGTGCACGTCGATGCCGCGCCTGGCGGCCGCCACCGCGACCACGCCGCCGGCCTGCGCGGTGCCCATCACCGTCGTCACGTTGTGCTGGGAGAACACCCGCTCGATGGCCACCACGTCCGGCTGGTGCGTGGCCAGCCAGTGCTCGACGGCGTCGCTGATGGCCAGCAACCGCAGGGGCACCGGCGCGTCCGACGGGGTGCGCACCACGTCGACGTCCAGCGCGACGACGGTGCGCCCGCGACCGCTCTCGATCACCGACAGCCCGCATCGGGTCAGCCCGGGGTCGACGCCCATCACCCGCATTGCCCGCTCCCACCTCTAGAACAGCTGTTCGATAGCGTAACGGGCCGCCTCGACGCCGCCGGACAGGACACGCGGCCGCGGGGCCGCTTCTTTCCCGACCCCCCGGCCCACAAAATGCTGTTATCTTAAGGCGCTTGTTTGCCCGACCCGGAGGGTGCGCATGGGGACGCTGCTGGTCGTTGTCGCCGCCGTGCTGTTCATCGCGTCCGTCGTGGTCCTGGTCGTCGCTTTGCGGCGGCCGCGGGGACCCGGCGGGAGGGCGGGCCGGACGCCCGGGCGCACAGACCCGCTGGCGTTCAACGCGATGCCCCAGTTCGGCCCGCGGCAACTCGGCCCCGGCGCGATTGTCAGCTACGGCGGCATCGACTACGTCGTCCGCGGGTCCGTCACCTACCGCGAGGGGCCGTTCGTGTGGTGGGAGCACCTGCTCGAGGGCGGCGACCAGCCGCTGTGGTTCAGCGTCGAGGAGGACGACGGGCGCCTCGAGCTCGCGATGTGGGTCAGCCGCAAAGGCCTCGACCTGCAGCCGGGCGGCCCGTACGTCGTCGACGGCGTGACCTTCCACGAGACGGAGCGCGGTCGCGCCTCCTACACCACCGAGGGCACGACGGGCCTGCCGGCGGGCGGGGAGATGGAGTTCATCGACTGCGCCGACGCCGACGGGAGCGCCCTGCTCTCGTTCGAGCGCTGGGCCCCGGACACCCCGTGGGAAGTGTCGACGGGCAAGCCCGTGTTGACCGGCGAGCTCACCGTCTACCCGGCGCCTCCGCCGTCGGCCTAGGACTCGGGGGACCTCTCGGTGCCGCTTCATCAGCTCGTCGTGACGCCGACGGACGTCTGCGGCCAAAACCTCGGGCTCGCGCTCAACACCCCCGCCCCGGCCCCGCTGGCCGCCTCCCGCCTGGTTCACCCGGCCGGCGGCGCGCTGCGGCTCGGGGTGCTCGGCGCCTCCCACGTCGTCACCGTCGAGCATGCGGCGGGCCGGTTCAGTGAGCAGGTCTCCTGCGTTGCCCGCGAGCTGGGCACCGACCTGCCGGCGCGCACCGGCGCACCCGGCTACCTTCTCGAATCCCGGACCGACACCTACGACCGGGCCGCGTTCCGCCGGATCGCGGCCGCCCTGCGCGAGCGCTGCGAGCGCCGGGGGTGGCTCGGCGGGACATTCCCCGGAGACGACGCCGCGCTGACCGCGCTGGCCGCCGAGCCCGACGGCAGCGGGTGGCGGTGGCAGACCTGGCACCTGTATCCGGGGCGCTCGGGCGGCGACATCGTCCGCACGGCCAGCCGGTGGCGCCCGTGAGCCGCAACCGCCTGTTCGTGATCGCCGCCGGGCTGGCGGTCGCCGCGACCGTGTGCCTGGTGTTCGGGATCGTGTTGCTCAACAAGGACATCGCGTCCTACATCGCGAGCCACTATCGCGAGTACTCACACGACGTGAACGGCACGCGCTACGTCTGCACCGGTGCGCCCGACGACGTCGCCGACACGCTCGCGGACTATCAGGCACCCCAGGCGCGCGCCTCCAGCGGCAACAGCGAGTACCTGCGCTACAGCAACAACATCGTCATCGTCGGCCCCGACGGCGAGCGCCCGTGCAGCATCCGCGTCGAGTCCCTGAGCGCCGGATACAGCCACGGCGCGTTCATCTTCCTCGGCCCCGGATTCAGCCCCGGCTCCCCTTCGGGCGGCGCGGGCGGCACCCCCGGCGGCCCCGGGGGGACCAAATAACCGGCAAGATCCCCATCTCTGAGGAGGCAACCATGTACCTGGCCGTCGAGATCGGAACCATCGATCTCAATCCCGTCTTCAAAGGCGTCCTCGCGACCATCCTGTACTTCGCCGTCGGCATGGCCGTCCTGATCGTCGGCTTCTTCATGGTCGACCTGCTCACCCCGGGCAATCTGCGCCGGCTGGTGTTCATCGATCGGCGGCCCAACGCCGTCGTCATCGCCTGCGCGATGTACGTCGCGCTCACCACCGTGATCATCAGCGCGATCGTCAATTCCTACAGCCAGCTGGGTCAGGGGCTCCTCGGCGTGGCGGTGTACGGGCTGATGGGGGTGGTGCTGCTGGGCGTCGCGCTGCTGAGCGTGCACGTGTTGATCCCGGGCGACTTCCACGAGCACGTCGACGAGCCGGAACTGCACCCCGGGTCTTTCGCGGTGGCGCTGATGCTGCTGGCCGTCGGAGGGGTCACCGCCGCGGCGGTCTCATGACGCCGGCGAAATGGTGGAGGGCGTTGCTGCTGGCCGCGGTCGCGGCGTGCGCGGCGTGCGGAATCGTCTACGAGCTCGCGCTGCTGACGCTGTCGGCGAGCCTGGACGGTGGCGGGATCGTCGCCACCTCGCTGATCGTCGCGGGCTACATCGCCGCGCTCGGCGCCGGCGCGGTGCTGGTCAAGCCGCTGCTGGCGCATGCGGCGATCACGTTCGTCGCCGTCGAGGCGCTGCTGGGCATCGTCGGCGGCCTGTCGACGGCGGCGCTCTACGTGGTGTTCGCCTTCGTCGACGGGTCGACCTGGGTGCTGGCGGTGAGCACGGCGCTGATCGGCGGCCTGGTCGGCGCCGAGGTGCCGCTGTTGATGACGCTGCTGCAGCGGGGCCGCACCGCCGGGCCCACCGACGCGGGCCGCACGTTGGCCGACCTCAACGCCGCCGACTACCTCGGCGCGCTGCTGGGCGGGCTCGTGTGGCCGTTCCTGCTGCTGCCGCAGCTGGGGATGATCCGCGGCGCGGCGGCCACCGGCATCATCAACCTGGCGGCGGCCGCCGTCGTGTCGGTCTTCCTGCTGCGGCGCACCGTGTCGGCGCGGCAGCTGGCGACGACGCTGTGCGCGCTGGCAATGGCGCTCGGGCTGCTGGCCACGCTGCTGGCGGGCTCGGCGGACATCGAGACGACCAGCCGCCAGCGGCTCTACGCCGACCCGATCATCGCCTACCGGCACACGCCGTACCAGGAGATCGTGGTGACGCGCCGCGGCGGAGACACCCGCCTGTACCTCGACGGGGGCCTGCAGTTCTCCACCCGCGACGAGTACCGCTACACCGAGAGCCTCGTCTACCCAGCGCTCGGGAACGGCGCGCGCTCGGTGCTGATCCTGGGCGGCGGCGACGGGCTGGCCGCCCGCGAGCTGCTGCGCCAGCCGGGCATCGAGAAGATCGTGCAGGTCGAACTCGACCCCGCGGTCGTCGAATTGGCGCGCAGCACCCTGCGCGACGCCAACGCCGGCGCCCTGGACAACCCCCGCGTGCAGGTCGTGATCGACGACGCGATGGGCTGGCTGCGCCGCCCCGGCGTGCCCCGTTTCGACGCGGTCATCGTCGACCTCCCCGACCCGGACACCCCCGTCCTGGGCCGGCTGTACTCGACGGAGTTCTACGCGCTCGCCGAGCACGCGCTGTCCCCGGGCGGGCTGATGGTCGTGCAGGCGGGCAGCCCGTTCTCGACGCCGGTCGCGTTCTGGCGCACGGTGTCGACGATCCGCTCGGCCGGGTACGCCGTCACGCCCTACCACGTGCACGTGCCCACCTTCGGGGACTGGGGTTTCGCGCTGGCCCGGCGCGCGAGCACCGCACCCATTCCGCGGATGCCGGCCGACGCTCCCCCGCTGCGCTTCCTGAACGCGTCGGTGCTGGGCGCGGCGACGGTGTTCTCCGAGGACGTCGGTCCACGCGCGGTGGAGCCGTCGACGCTGGACAATCCGCGCATCGTCGGCGACATGCGCCGGGGGTACGACTAGAGCAATGGCGTCGACCCGCGGGACCCGGCGCCCGCGCCGGCTACTCCTCGTCGAGCGCGGCGAGCACCTCGTCGGAGAGGTCGACGTTGGTGTAGACGTTCTGCACGTCGTCGCTGTCCTCCAGCGCGTCGACGAGCTTGAACACCTTGCGCGCGCCCTCGACGTCGACCGGCACGCTGACCGACGGCTGGAAGCTCGCCTCGGCCGAGTCGTAGTCGATGCCGGCTTCCTGCAGCGCGGTGCGGACCGCGACCAGGTCGGTGGGCTCGGACACGATCTCGAAGCTGTCGCCGAGATCGGTGACGTCCTCGGCGCCGGCGTCCAGCACCGCGGTCAGGATGTCGTCCTCGGTCAGCCCGTTCTTCTCCAGCGTGACCGTGCCCTTGCGGGAGAACAGGTAGGACACCGAACCGGGGTCGGCCATGGTGCCGCCGTTGCGCGTCATCGCCACCCGCACCTCGCTGGCGGCGCGGTTGCGGTTGTCGGTCAGGCACTCGATCAGCACGGCCACGCCGTTGGGCGCGTAGCCCTCGTACATGATCGTCTGCCAGTCGGCGCCGCCGGCCTCCTCGCCGGCGCCGCGCTTACGCGCGCGTTCGATGTTGTCGTTGGGCACCGACGTCTTCTTCGCCTTCTGGATGGCGTCGTAGAGCGTCGGGTTGCCCGCGGGGTCACCGCCGCCGGTCCGGGCGGCGACCTCGATGTTCTTGATGAGCCGGGCAAACTCCTTGCCGCGGCGCGCATCCTTGACGGCCTTCTGGTGTTTCGTGGTGGCCCACTTGGAATGGCCGCTCATCGCTGGTGGTACCTCTTCTGTTGCCTGAAAGTTCGCCAGACGATTCTACGTGGACGGTGAGGCGCTTCGGCCGGGCCCGCTGCGGACCATGTGCCGTCGTGCCCGCCTCACAGCGACAGCACGCCACACGCTTGGGCGGCTGAGGTTTCAGCCGCGCCCGTTGACCATGTCGACGAAGAGCTGGTGGACGCGGCGGTCGCCCGTCATCTCCGGGTGGAAGGCCGTCGCCAGCACGCGGCCCTGGCGTACGGCGACGCCATGGCCCGCGGCGCTCGCCAGCACCTCCACCCCGTCGCCCGCCCGTTCGACCCAGGGCGCGCGAATGAACACCGCGCGCACCGGAGTGTCCAGGCCCGCGAACGCGACGTCCCCTTCGAACGAGTCGACCTGGCGGCCAAAGGCGTTGCGGCGCACCGTCATATCGATCCCACCCAAGGGCAGTGCCGCGCGCCCGTTCACGCCCGCGTCGAGGATCTCGCCGGCCAGCAGGATCATCCCCGCGCACGCGCCGTAGGCCGGCATGCCGTCGGCCAGCCGCGCCCGCAGCGGCTCGAGCAGATCGAGCTCGAGCAGCAGGTGGCTGATGGTCGTGGACTCCCCGCCGGGGATCACCAGCGCGTCGACGGCCTCGAGCTCGCTGCGGCGGCGCACCGTCACCGGTTCGGCGCCGGCTTCGCGCAGCGCCGCCAGGTGCTCGCGGGTGTCGCCCTGCAGCGCCAGCACCCCGATGCGCGGGCCGCTCACTTCGGGTGCCCGCGCTTGTAGCGGGTCAGCCCCTCCTGCATCACCGCGGCGACCATCTCGCCGGTCTGAGTGAAGATCTTGCCCTGGCACAGTGCGCGGCCGCCGCTGGCCGACGGCGAGGACTGGTCGTAGAGCAGCCACTCGTCGGCGCGGAACGGCCGCATGAACCACATCGCGTGGTCCAGCGAGGCCACCTGCAGGTGCTCGCGCACGTCGAGGTGGGTGACCTGCGCCGATCCCAGCAAGGTGAGGTCGCTCATGTAGGCCAGCGCGCAGATGTGCAGCACCGGGTCATCGGGCAGCGGGTCGCGGTGGCGGAACCACACCTGCTGCTGTGCGGCCTTGCCCGGCGAGAGCTGCAGCAGCTCGCGCGGAACGATGCGGATGTCCCACTCCTCGAACTGCTTGAACCCGGCGTCGTCGAAGACCTTGATGGAGTCCAGCCCGGGCAGGCCGTCGGGCGGGGCCGCGGCCGGCATCGCGTCCTGGTGGTTGATGCCTTCCTGGTCGACGTGGAAGGAGGCACCCATGCTGAAGATGATTTCGCCGTGCTGGATGGCGTTGACCCGCCGGGTCGCGAACGAACCACCGTCCCGCGAGCGCTCGACGATGAAAACCGTGGGCGCCAACGCGTCTCCGGGTCGCAGGAAGTAGCCGTGCAGCGAGTGGACCTGATACTGCGGGTCGACGGTGCGCACCGCCGAGACCAGCGACTGGCCCGCCACGTGGCCGCCGAAAGTGCGCTGCAGGAAACCCGATTCGGGGCTGAACACGCTCCCGCGGTAGATGTTGACCTCGAGTTGTTCGAGGTCGAGGATCTTCTCGATCGACACGGGCTGTTTTTACCAGCCGCGTTGGGCCAGGCGGTGCGGCTCCGGGACCTGCTCGACATTGATGCCCACCATCGCCTCCCCCAGGCCGCGCGACACCTTGGCCAGCACGTCGGGGTCGTCGTAGAAGGTGGTGGCCTTGACGATCGCCGCGGCGCGCTGCGCGGGGTCACCGGACTTGAAGATGCCCGAGCCGACGAACACGCCCTCAGCGCCCAGCTGCATCATCATCGCGGCGTCGGCCGGGGTCGCGATCCCGCCGGCGGTGAACAGCGTCACCGGCAGCTTGCCCGCCCGGGCCACCTCGACGACGAGGTCGTAGGGCGCCTGCAATTCCTTTGCGGCGACGAACAATTCGTCTTCCGACAGCGAGGTCAGCCTGCGGATCTCGCCGGCGATGGCGCGCATGTGCGTGGTGGCGTTGGAGACGTCGCCGGTGCCGGCCTCGCCTTTGGACCGGATCATGGCCGCGCCCTCGTTGATGCGGCGCAGCGCCTCACCGAGGTTGGTCGCCCCGCACACGAACGGCACGGTGAATTTCCACTTGTCGATGTGATGCGTGTAGTCCGCCGGGGTGAGCACCTCGGACTCGTCGACGTAGTCGACGCCGAGGCTCTGCAGGATCTGGGCCTCGACGAAATGCCCGATGCGCGCCTTGGCCATCACCGGAATGGTGACGGCGGAGATGATGCCCTCGATCATGTCGGGGTCGCTCATCCGCGACACCCCGCCCTGGGCGCGGATGTCGGCGGGCACCCGCTCGAGCGCCATCACCGCGACCGCGCCGGCGCCCTCGGCGATGCGGGCCTGCTCCGGGGTGACGACGTCCATGATGACGCCGCCCTTGAGCATCTCGGCCATGCCGCGCTTGACGCGGGCGGTGCCGGTCCGGCCGCTGCCGTTCGATGCGGCGGTAGTCACTTCTGGTCTCCTTCACCGGTTGATTCGGGCACCAGTCTAGTGAAGGCAGACAAATCGATTTGCCAAGCTTCTTCCACCCACTCCGGCCTGCGGGACATCTGCGCAACGCGCCGGGGGCGATTCGGCCCCCCGCGTCCTCACCGGATCGACTGCAAGTGTCCGGGAACCCTGCCGGCGGCCACCGCCGCCGCCTCGGTGAGCAGTTCGGGCAGCTGGATCGGATACACCGTCTGCCCGGCGTCGACGAGCCGCGCGATGTCGGCGGCATCACACCAGCGGTGGCCGTGAATGTAGCGGCGCTCCAGCTCGGTGCGTCCCGCGCAGGATGGTTCGAAGCGGCGGGTGCGATGGACGAAGAAGAATTCCTCGCTGTCGATCAGCGAGCCGTTGAACTCGAAGGTCTCGTCGCGGCGCCAGACGGGCCCGACGAGGTCGCCCGCCGCCACGCGCAGACCGGTTTCCTCCGCCAGCTCCCGGGCGGCCGCCTCGGCCAGACGCTCGCCGTCACCCACCTGCCCGCCGACGGTGAACCACCACCTCGGCGCGTGCTCGTCGGCGGCGGGGTCCGACCCGCACAGCAGGAGAACGGCTCCGGTCTCGTCGAGGAGCACGACGCGCGACGAGGTGCGGTGGTTGAGCACCCCGTGATCGCCGTGCGCCAGCGCGTGCGGTCGCTCGACGATCTCGAAATAGCTTGGCAGCGCAGCGGTTCCACCCAGCCGAAATGCGCGCACCAGGGGCCGCTCGGCCAGCGCCAAGGTGTCGCGGACCGCGTCGTTGTGGAACCTGCGGGCCAGCAGCACCCGCGCCTCGGCGTCGGCCAGCTCCGCGATCAGGCCGACCGGCAGCGCGGCCGGGTCGACCGCCGCCAGCGCGGCCGAAAGCTCGTTCTCCGCGGTCTCGCGCGCGCTGCGCGGCGCGCCCTCCGCGGCGTCGGCCAGCGCGGCCAGGCGCCGCCCCTCCGATGCGCCGCCGTAGGCGTCGATCGCGACGGCGCGCGCCACCACCGCGCGTCGCGCCAGGGCGCCGTCCAGCGCCTGCCAGGACAGGTCGTAGCGGACGTGCAACCGGTCCAGCCGGTTGGCCGTCCGGTAGGCCCAGGCGCCCAGCGCGGCGAGCAGGACGACCAGCACCACGGCGCCCACGATCAGCCAGGTCATCAGCTGGCCACCTGCACCTTGGCGCCCGAGCCGGCGACGGTCTCGTAGACCCGCATGATCTGGCTGGCCACCACCGACCAGTCGTAGCGCTGGACCGTCCTGGAGCCGGCGGCGACGTAGCGCTCCCGCAGCGCCCCGTTCTCGAGCACCTCGACGAGCGCGGCGGCCAGCGCGGCGCCGTCACCCACCGGCACCAGGCGCCCGGTTTCGCCGCCGAGCAGCACGCGGCGGAACGCGTCGAGGTCGCTGGCCACCACCGGGGTGCCGGCCGCCATCGCCTCGACCAGGACGATGCCGAAGCTCTCGCCCCCGACGTTGGGCGCGCAGTAGACGTCGGCGCTGCGCATCGCCGACGCCTTGTGCGCGTCGTCGACCTGGCCCAGGAAGCGGAGGTGGCCCACCAACGCGCCGGCCCGCGCGCGCAACTCGTCCTCGTCGCCGCGCCCGACGACCAGCAGTTGCACGTCAGCGAAGTGACGGACCACTGTGGGCAGCGCGTCGAGCAGGACCGACATGCCCTTGCGGGGCTCGTCGTAACGCCCGAGGAACAGCACCGTCCTGCCCGGCCGCGGGTATCCCGGTAGCCGCTGCGCCGAAGCGAACGACTCGACGTCGACACCGTTGGGGATCTCCACCGCGTCGGTGCCCAGCGCCTCCATCTGCCAGCGCCGCGCCAGGTCGGACACCGCGATGCGGCCCACGATCTTCTCGTGCATCGGCCGCAGGATGCCCTGAAAGACGCTGAGCGTCAACGACTTCGTGGTCGACGTGTGAAACGTGGCCACAATCGGGCCCTCGGCGATGTTGAGGGCCAGCATCGACAGACTCGGCGCGTTGGGCTCGTGCAGGTGCAGCACATCGAAACCGCCGTCGGCGAGCCACTTCTTGACCTTGCGGTGCGTCGCCGGACCGAACCGCAACCGGGCCACCGACCCGTTGTAGGGAATCGGGACGGCTTTGCCGGCGGAGACGACGTAGTCGGGCAGCGCGGCTTCCGGTGACGACGGCGCGAGCACGCTGACCTCGTGGCCGCGGGCGTGCATCACCCCGGCCAGTTGCAGAACGTGGGACTGCACGCCGCCGGGCACGTCGAACGAGTAGGGACACACCATCCCGATGCGCATCAGGTTCCCTTCAGCCGGGCCTGCTTGGTGTCGGACAGGTCGGCCAGCCACTGCGGCTGCAGCATGTGCCAGTCCTCGGGGTGCCCCGCGATGTCTTTGGCGAACTGGTCGGCCAGGACCTGGGTGATGGCGGCGACGTCGCCGCCGGTGGTGTCCAGGGCCGGATGTATCGACGCGACCCAGCCCTCACCCTCGAACCAGGAGCCGACGGGCAGCAACGCCGCCCCGGTCTCGATCGCCAGCTTCGCCGGGCCGGCCGGCATGCGGGTGGGCTCACCGAAGAAGTCGACCTGGACCCCGCTGCGGGTCAGGTCGCGCTCGGCCATCAGGCACACCACCCGGTTGTCCCGCAGCCGGTCACAGAGCACCTCGAAGGGGGGCCGCTCGCCGCCGGACAGCGGCAGCACCTCGAATCCGAGGCTTTCGCGGTAGGCGATGAAACGCCGGTACAGCGACTCGGGCTTGAGGCGTTCCGCGACGGTGGTGAAGGTGCCGCGCGAATGCGCCAACCAGACGCCGGCCATGTCCCAGTTGCCGCTGTGCGGCAGCGCGAGCACGGCTCCACGACCGGATTGCAGCGCGGCGTCGAGGTGGTCCTGCCCCAGGACTGAGTCCGCCAGCTGGCGTGCCAGCGCGGGCAGATCCATCGTCGGGAGGCGGAACGCCTCGCGCCAGTAGCGGCCGTAGGACGCCAGCGAGGCGCGCATCAGCGCGTCGGGCACCTCGGCCGGGGCCACGCCGATGACGCGGGCCAGGTTCTTGCGCAGCTGATCGGGTCCGCCGTTACGGGCCGCGTACCGCGCCCCGGCGGCGAATGTGGCGCGGGCGGCGGCATCCGGCATCGCTCGCACCGCCAGCCAACCGCCGGCGTAGGCCCAGTCCGTCGCGGCGCCCGTCACCAGGTGCATGCCGGGGATCACGTGTCGCCTGTTCTCGCAATGGGCTCCGTCGCGCCGGGCGACGTCCGCACGGTATGCAGCCGCTGCGCGCAGGTCACGACGCTGAGCACGGCCAGCAGCCACATCGCCACCGGCAGGGCCGGCGGCCAGGCGACGAACGGGAAGTCCGACACGCCGGCCCCGCCCAGCACGATGATCAACCGCTCCGGCCGTTCGATGATGCCGGCGTCTCCGCGCAACCCGCTGGCCTCGGCCCGGGCCTTGATGTAGGAGATCACCTGCGAGGTCACCAGGCAGATCAGGGTCGCGACCGCCAATAGTTTGTCGTGCATGCCGAACGCCACCCACCACAGCAGCCCGGCGAACACCGCGCCGTCGCTGATCCGGTCGCAGGCGGCGTCCAGCACCGCACCGAACCGCGTCCCGCCGCCCCGTTCCCGCGCCATCGCCCCGTCGAGCATGTCGAACACGACGAAGAACCAGACCACGCACGCGCCGGCGAACAGCTTGCCCATCGGGAAGAGCGTCAGCGACCCCGCCACGCAGGCGGTGGTGCCCACGACGGTGACGACGTCCGGGGTCAGGCCGATCCGCAGGGCCGCCCTGGCGGCCGGCGCGGTCACCCGCACGAACGCCGCCCGGGACAGGAACGGCGCCTTACTCATTGGTGGCTCATGGGCGCTGAGCCCACTCGGCGGCCAGCAGCCGGCGGGTCTCCCGCAGCAACTGCGGAATCACCTTGGACCCCCCGATGATGGTGATGAAGTTCGCGTCGCCGCCCCAGCGCGGGACGACGTGCACATGCAGGTGCTCCGCCAGCGAGCCACCCGCCGACGTGCCGAGGTTCAGGCCGACGTTGAAACCGTGCGGACGCGACACGTTCTTGATGACGCGAATCGCCTTCTGGATGAACGACATCAACTCCGCGCTCTCCGCGTCGGTGAGGTCTTCCAGTTCCGAGACCCGCCGGTAGGGCACCACCATCAGATGCCCCGGGTTGTACGGGTAGAGGTTGAGCACGGCGTACACCAGCTCGCCGCGCGCCACCACCAGGCCCTCCTCGTCGGACAGCCGGGGAATGTCGGTGAACGGCTGCTCCGACTTGGCCGAGGAGTTGGCGGCGTCCCGCTTCATCGGCGCCTCGGCCAGGTAGGTCATCCGGTACGGAGTCCACAGCCGCTGCAGGTGGTCCTCCTCGCCGACGCCGGTGTCGAGGATGGCGTCGTCGCCGTTGGCGCGTTCGCGGTCGCTCACTGACCGGCCACCTTCACCAGTTCGGCTGTGGGAGCAGCGTTCTCACGATCAGCGATCCACGCCACGATGACGTCGACCGCGGCGTCGCGGGGCACGCCGTTGATCTGGGTGCGGTCACCGAAGCGGAAGCTCACCGCGCCGGCCTCCACGTCGCGGTCACCGGCCAGCAGCATGAACGGCACCCGCTGGCTGGTGTGCTGGACGATCTTCTTGGCCATCCGGTCGTCGCTGGCATCGACCTCGACCCGTACACCGCGCGACTTCAGTTGTGCCGCAACTTCTTTCAGGTAAGCCACGTGCTCGTCGGCCACCGGGATGCCGACCACCTGCACGGGCGCCAGCCACGCCGGGAACGCCCCGGCGTAATGCTCGGTGAGGATGCCGAAGAACCGCTCGATCGACCCGAACAGCGCGCGGTGGATCATCACCGGGCGCCGGCGGGTCCCGTCCGGGGCGGTGTACTCGAGGTTGAAGCGCTCCGGGAAGTTGAAGTCCACCTGGATGGTCGACATCTGCCAGCTGCGGCCCAGCGCGTCGCGGGCCTGCACCGAGATCTTCGGGCCGTAGAAGGCCGCGCCGCCGGGATCGGGAACCAGCTGCAGGCCCGATTCCTGCGCGACGTTGGCCAGCGCGGCGGTGGCCTCCTCCCAGATCTCGTCGGAGCCGACGAACTTCTCCTCGTCCTTGGTCGACAACTCGAGGTAGAAGTCCTCGAGCCCGTAGTCCCCGAGCAGCTCGAGCACGAAACGCAGCAGCGACGCCAGCTCACCGTGCAGCTGTTCGCGGGTGCAGAAGATGTGCGAGTCGTCCATGGTGAACCCGCGGGCCCGGGTCAGCCCGTGCACCACGCCGGACTTCTCGTAGCGGTACACCGTGCCGAATTCGAAGAGCCGCAACGGAAGTTCCCGGTACGAGCGGCCCCGCGAGGCAAATATCAGCGTGTGCATCGGGCAGTTCATCGGCTTGAGGTAGTAGTCCTGCCCGGGCTTGCGCACGTTCCCGTCGTCGTCGTACTCGGCGTCGAGATGCATCGGAGGGAACATGCCGTCGGCGTACCAGTCCAGGTGCCCCGAGGTGTGGAACAGCTGCGCCTTGGTGATGTGCGGAGTGTTGACGAATTCGTAGCCGGCGTCGATGTGCCTGCGCCGCGAGTACTCCTCCAGCTCCCGGCGCACGATGCCGCCCTTGGGGTGGAAAACCGCCAGGCCGGAACCGATCTCGTCGGGGAAGCTGAACAGGTCGAGCTCGGCGCCCAGCCTGCGGTGGTCGCGGCGCTGCGCCTCGGCGACCAGCTCGAGGTGCCGGTCGAGCGCCTCCTGCGATTCCCATGCGGTGCCGTAGATGCGTTGCAGGCTGGCGTTTTTCTGGTCCCCCCGCCAGTAGGCGGCCGAGCTTCGGGTCAGCTTGAACGCCGGGATGTGCTTGGTCGTCGGGATGTGCGGCCCCCGGCACAGGTCGCCCCAAACCCGTTCCCGCGTGCGGGGATTGAGGTTGTCGTAGGCGGTGAGCTCGTCGCCGCCCACCTCCATGATCTCGTCCATCTTGTCCTGGGCCACGGACTTGTCGTCGACGAGTTCAAGCTTGTACGGCTCGTCGGCCAACTCGGCGCGCGCGGCGTCCTTGGACTCGTAGATACGCCGGTCGAACAGCTGCCCGTCCTTGACGATCTGACGCATCCGCTTTTCCAGCTTGTCCAGGTCTTCGGGGGTGAACGGCTCGGCGACGTCGAAGTCGTAGTAGAAGCCGTCGGTGATGGGCGGCCCGATGCCCAATTTGGCGTGCGGGAACAGGTCTTGGACGGCCTGGGCCAGCACGTGCGCGGTCGAGTGCCGGATGACGCTGCGACCCTCGTCGGTGTTGGCCGCCACCGGGATCACCTCGGCGTCCGCGTCGGGCGCCCAGCTCAGGTCGCGCAGCTTGCCTTCCGCGTCGCGCACCACCACGATCGCGTCGGGCGTGCCCCGCCGCGGCAACCCCGCCGCGCCGACCGCGGCGGCCGCGGTGGTGCCGGCAGGGACCCGGATCAGGGCTGCCTGCGGCGAACGCAAGCCCGGCGCAGCCGGGCGCTGCGGGTCGCCGCCATTGCCACCTGCGTCGGGGTGTGCGGGGGCGCTCATCGCGTGTTTCTCCAAGGTGTGGGTGCCGTGTTCGGTCGATGCCATGCTATCGGGGCCGAACGGCGTCAGGGTTGCCCCGGCTTGAGCCGCACGAACAGGGCCTCGGCCTCCGTCAGCAGCGTGTCACCCTCGGTGAGCCGGCCTGACACGAAGATCTTGCGGCCGTCCACCCGGTCGATGCCGGCGTCGAACTGCAGATCCGTCTCGATCGGCACGATGTGGCGGTAGTCGATCTTCAGGTAGGCGGTCCGCTGGTAGGGCCCGCCGGTGAGCACCGACGACGTCAGCCCGAGCACCGAGTCGAACAGCATGCCCAGGCAGCCGCCGTGCACGGCGCCGTTACGGCCCAGGTGGAACCGAGCGAAACGGGCCGAGCCGTGCACGCGGCCGTCGTCGCCCTTGCGGGCCCACATGGGGACCGACAGGATGTTGCCGCGTTGCGGCAGGTCCATCCGGCGCCCCGACGGCGACTCCCATTCGTCGGCGTCGAACGGGGTCAGCAGCTCCGAGACCTTCTCGAGCAGGTCGGCGGCCTCGGTGATCAGCTCGTCGGGCGCGTCGACCGCGCGGGCCAGATCCTGCACGCGGCGCACCGCCTCGATGAACCTGCCGTAGTCGGGGCCGCCCTTGGTGGTCGGTTCGGGCCGGTTGAATCCGCCACCAGGGTGCGTGTTGGTGTCGCCGGCCACCAGGACACCGTATCGGTGGCCGGCGCCGCCGGGGTCTCAGACCGTCTTCTGGGCCCCGGCCGCGGCCAGCGTCTCGAACTCGTCGTCGCTCAGCGTGATCTCGGCGGCGGCGACGTTCTCCTCGAGGTGCGCGACGCTGGACGTGCCCGGGATGGGCAGCATCACCGGCGAACGCTTCAGCAACCAGGCCAGCGCCAGCTGCGACGGCGTGGCGTCGTGCTCGGCGGCGATGCGCTGCAGCGGGCCGTCCGGGGCGGCCAGCGGACCGGCGGCCAGCGGGAACCACGGGATGAAACCGATCCCCTGGGCGGCCGCGGCATCCAGCAACGCCTCGGCTCCGCGCGCGGCCAGGTTGTACATGTTCTGCACCGACACGATCTCGGTGATCTGCCGGGCCGCGTCGAGCTGGTCGACGTCGATCTCGGACAGGCCGATATGACGGATCTTGCCCTCGTTCTTCAGCGCCAGCAGCTCACCCACCTGGTCGGCCAGCGGGAAGTTCGCGTCGATGCGGTGCAGCTGGAACAGGTCGATGGCCTCGACGCCGAGGCGGCGCAGGCTCATCTCGCATTCCTGCCGCAGATAGCTCGGATTGCCCAGCGGGATCCAGACGTCGGGGCCGGTGCGCAGCAGCCCCGCCTTGGTGGCGATCACCAGGCCGTCATAGGGGTGCAGGGCCTCGTGGATGATTTCCTCGGAGACGTACGGGCCGTAGGAGTCCGCGGTGTCGATGAAGTTCACGCCGAGTTCGACGGCCCGCCGCAACACCCGGACGCATTCGTCGCGATCTGCGGGGGGACCCCAGACCCCCTTGCCCGTCAGGCGCATCGCGCCGAATCCCAGCCGGTTGATGGTCAGGTCGCCGCCGAGTGTGAACGTTCCCGACGCCTCGGCAACAGCTTTCGAGTTTTGTGCGGTCATTTCTACGACCGTACGCCGCGCGGCTGGCCGCGTGACCCGGCGTGGCAAGCTGGACCACGTGGACCTGGCAGCGCTCGAAGAACTCCCCCTGACGTACCCGGAAGTCGGCGCGACGGCGGCCGGCGCGCTGCCGGCGGGATACGGCCATCTGCACGTGCAGACCCAGATCGGCACGGGCCGAGAACGTTTCGAGCGGGCCGCCGACGCGGTCATGCACTGGGGCATGCAGCGCGGCGCGGGGCTGCGGGTGCGGGCCAGCTCGGACGAGGCGGTGCTGGACGCGGTGGTGCTGGTGCGGATGGGCTTTCTGCCGGCGCCCTGCCGCGTGGTGTACGTCATCGACGAGCCGGGGATCCGCGGATTCGCCTACGGAACGCTGCCGGGTCACCCAGAGTCCGGCGAGGAGCGCTTCGTCGTCCGCCACGATCCCGCCACCGGTGCGGTGTTCGCGGAGGTGACGGCCTTCTCGCGGCCCGCGACGTGGTGGAGCAGAGCGGCCCGCCCGGTCGTCTCGGTGGCGCAGCGCGTCATCGCCCGGCGCTACCTGCGCGGGGTGTGACGGGCTGCCGTCAGCGGCATTGACTGCCTGCCGCCAACAGCAGTATTCCGCCCGTCGCCAGCGCAAGCACCTTGACCGCCTCCAGGCCGATGTATGCGTAATGCGCCCGCGAGCGCGGCGCGTCTCGGCCGGCGAGCACCTCATCGGAGCGCCGAGTGAGCACCGGGCGCACGGCGATCAACTGGACGGCCAGCGCGGCGAGGCCCGCGGCGAATGCCGCGACCACCGGCACGCGCGTCGGACCGGCAACCAGCGCAGCCGCGATGACTGTGGCCAGGACCACCTCGGCGGTGTTCAGCGCGCGAAACACCAAGCGCCCGATGCCGAGTCCGATCCGCAACGTCACGTCCGGCGCGCGGAACTTCAGCGGGGCCTCCAGAAACGAGATGGCCAGCACCATGCCCAGCCAGACGAAGGTCGACGCGACGGCGACCGCGGGACCCGCGGTCACCCGCCCGCGGCGCCCACGGTGAGGTGGGCCAGGCACAGGTCGGGTTCGGCGAACGGTTCGAGCCCGTCGACCGAGATCGGCACCTGCCAGCTCTGAACGGTGCCCTGCATCAGGCCGAGGTGGACCGGGCAGACGACGCTGGCCCGGTTCTCGGCGAGTTCCAGGAACGGGCAGTGCCGCAAGCCGATCTGCTGCTTGCCGTCGACGGTGCGGCGCTCGGGCGCGAAGCCGAGTTCGTCCAGCATGTCGACCAGGTGCTCGACGGCGTCGTCGGCGGTGGAGCCGGCCGGTGGCGCCGGCGGTATCGCGTCGGGCTTTCGTGCCCACGATCGCCCCGCGGCCACGGCCCGTTCGTACGCGTCGGGCTCGGCGGCAAAAGCCGACGCCAGGATCTCGGCGAGCATCCGGTAGTGCCGGGTGCCGCCGCGGTCCATCTGCCGGACCGCGCGAAACATCAGCGGCGGGCGTCCGGGTCCCTTGCGGCTGGGCTCGACCTGCTCCACCTGCCCGTCGCCGACGAGGCTCTCGAGGTGGAACCGCACGGTGTTGGGATGCACCGCGAGGAGATCCGCGATCGCGGCGATGCTCATCGGATCCGGCGAGGCGCGCAGCACCCGTAGTACCTCGCGGCGGCGCCCGGCGGATTCCCCAATCGACGTGGCGATCTCCCTCACGCTCCCTTCCCGCGGACGGCTCGGCGGTGACCTGTGTGGGCGAGGCGGCGGGCGGTCCCCGTCGGTAGCGGTCGCGCCGGCCCCATTTTACTCAGCAAGTCTTGTACAAACGCCGTCATCTCGCCCGTCGAGGACTTGCGTTCGCTGCTCTGGTGACAAACGCCTCTGCCCTGTGCACCCGCGACGTCAATACGGTCATCGACGGGTGGCCAAGCCCACTTCCAGCAAAAGCCCCCGAAAGGACATGCCATGTCATCGCGTCACGCACCCATGGGAATCGTCGTCGGCATCGACGACTCACCGGCCGCCAGAGCGGCGGTGCGGTGGGCCGCACTCGACGCCGAGCTGCGCAAGGTCCCGCTGACGCTCGTGCACGCAATCTCACCGGAGGTGTCGAGCTGGTTGAGGACACCGATGCCCGCCGGCGTGCTGCGCTGGCAGCAGGATCACGGCCGCCGACTGGTCGACGGCGCGCTGAAGGTCGTCGAGGAGGCCTGCCGGGACGGGGGTCCCACCGCGGTGAACACCGAGATCATGGCTTCCGGCGCCGTCCCCACCTTGATCGATCTGTCCAAGGACGCGGAGCTGGTGGTCACCGGGGCGCAGGGCAGCGGGCGGTGGCCGGGCCGGCTCCTCGGGTCGGTGAGCTCGGCGCTGCTGCGCCACGCGCACTGCCCGGTCGCGATCATCCACGACGACGAGGCCGCGACGCCGCCTTCGGCGCGGGCGCCGGTGCTGCTCGGCATCGACGGCTCGCCGGCATCGGAGTCGGCGACGGCGATCGCCTTCGACGAGGCCGCGCGCCGCGGCACCGGCGTCGTGGCGCTGCACGCATGGAGCGATCAAGACTCCGAGTTCTCCGAGATCGACTGGCCGGCAACACAATCGATGGCCGAAGAGGTGCTTGCCGAACGGCTGGCGGGCTGGGGCGAACAGTACCCGGATGTGCGGGTGAGCCGCAGCGTCGTGCGGGCGCAGCCCGCGCGGCAGCTCGTCCAGCGCTCCGACGAGGCCCAGCTGGTGGTGGTCGGCAGCCGTGGCCGGGGCGGATTCGCCGGGATGCTGGTGGGGTCGGTCGGTGAGACCGTCGCCCAGATGGCGCGGGTACCGGTGATCGTGGCCCGGGAACCGGGCTGAGGCAGGGCGGCGAACGCCGACCGCCGCCGAAGTGCATGGTCGCCTATCGGCGGACGACGAGCACCGAGCACTCGGGATGGCGGAAGAGCGGATGCCCCGCCGGCCCCACCAATTTCGCCAGCTGATCGGCCTCCGAGCCGCTGATCACCGCCAGCTGGACGCGCTCGTGGTTGGCCCGCAGGAAGCTGGCGATGGCCGCCCGGCTGAGTATCGGGTAGACACGCACGTCGGGATGGCGCTGCCGCCACTGCTCGATGCGGCGCACGAAGACGCCGTCCTCGTGATCGGTGAGGTCCTCCGGCCGGCCCGCCAGGACCAGCAGGGGGGCCCGGCGCAGCCGCGCCTCGGTCGCGGCAGTGCCGACGACGGCGTCGTTGTCGGGCGCGTCGCTCATTCGGACCACGATCCAGTTGACGTCCGGCGGGGGATGTTCGCCCCCGGAGCGGATGACGGCGACGGGGCAGTGTGCGCGCTCGGCGAGTTCGGTTGCCGCCGAGCCCAGGATCGAGCGGGCATAACGTCCGATCCCGACGGATCCGACGCATACCAGGACGGCGTCGCGGGAGGCCTCCACCAGCACCGGCGCGGGCGGCCCGCGCAGCACTTCGGCTTCGACGACGACCGGCTTTCCACTCGCCTCGATCGCGGATTGCGCTGCCCGCAGCGCGGTTTCGGCATGGGCGAGATCGCGGGCATAGTCATCCGGCGACGGGTGCGTCGCCTTGATGACCGCGGTGAGGTGCAACGGCACCCCGCGGCCGATGGCCTCGTCGCAGGCCCACAGCGCCGCCGCGACCGCGGCCCGCGAGCCGTCGATCCCCACCATGACCGGTTTCATGGCGCCGTCACCGGCGTCCGGGGCGCGGCGAGACGGTAGACGTCGACCAGGCGCGCCACATCGGTGGGCGTGACGATGCCGACCACCCTGCCGTCCTCGACGACCAGGGCGCGGCCGGGGGATCCGGCCGGCGCCATGCGCTCGAGCAGTCTGGTCAGCGGCTCCTGCGGGGCGGCGGTCGGCACCGCTTGCATCGGCAGCGCGATGTCGCCCACTCTGGTCGCGGCACGCCGGGCCGGGGCGACGCCGCGCAGCTGCGTCAGGGTGACCAGGCCGACGATCGTTCCGTTCACGTCGGCGACCGGGTAGGCCGAGTGCCGGTCTCCGAGCACGTACCGCTGGATGAAGTCCTCGACGGTGATCCAGCCGGGGGCGGTGTGCGGCCGGGCGGTCATCGCGTCGGCGACGCGCACGCCCTCGAACATCTGCTGGGCGGTGATCCGGCCTTCCTCCTCGCGGCTGGCGGCGAAGATGAACCAGCCGATGAACGCCAGCCAGACGCCGCCCACCAGACCGCCGAACCCGAATTCGACCAGGCCGAGCCCGATCAGGACGAACGCCAGCACCCGCCCGGCGCGCGCCGCGCCGATGCCGGCGCGCACGCTGTCGCCGTGACGGCGCCACAGATAGGCCCGCAGCACCCGGCCGCCGTCCAGCGGCGCGCCCGGCAGCAGGTTGAACAACCCGAGCAGCAGGTTGATACCGGCCAGCCACGACGCGACGCCGACCGCGATCGGGGCGGCACCGACGGTGCGCAGCGCCGCGACCAGGCCGCCGAACCCCGCCGCCAGCGCCAGGCTGGTGGCCGGACCCGCGATCGCGATGCGTAGCGCGGCCCTGGGCGTCTTCGCCTCGCCCTTCAGTGTGGTCACGCCGCCGAACAGCCACAGCGTCACGTCGCCCACCGCGACTCCGAAATGGCGGGCCACCAGCGCGTGCGCCAGCTCATGGGCGACCAGCGACGCCAGCAGCACCACCGCACCGCACCCACCCGCAAGCCAATATGCTTGCGGTGCATAGCCCTTGGCGCTGCTCGGCAGTGTGCTTGCCAGGCTCCAGGTGAACAACCACAGGATGACCAGTACGCTCCAGTGGACCTTCACCGGGAACCCGGCGATCCGCCCCAGCGGGATCGCGTCGTGCACGTCTCCAGCCTTCCGTTCGAGGCGGTCCGTTCACCGCTTTCCGCCCAAAGCTAGGGCGGCGCGACGGCCATCGCTAGGGTCGTTGGACCTTGCGCGGGCGGCCAATTGGCCTTGCCACGATGGATCAGTTGACGATCTTGATGACCGGCCGGATCGGCTGGGTGCCGGGCAGCCGCTCGACCCGGTGCTTGACGCCCAGCAGCATCGCGCGGGTACCCAGCGCGATCACCGGCCGAAGCAGCTCCATGGCGAAAACCTCGCCGGGATGCCGCAGCGCGATCCTGGTCCGGGTCAACAGCCGCACCCTGTCCTCCCAGTGTGGCTGAATGTGAAACGACCACACCATGTCCCAGCGCCGGCCCGCTCGCGTGGACTGCAGCACAAGATACTTCTCGGGCGCCACCGCGGCGACGCTCATGGTCACCCCGCCGGGCAGCCCCATCCAGCCCTCGGGGGCCAGGCGGACCTGGTCGCCCATCGCGAGGTGCTGCCATTCCCGGCGGATGGTGTCGGCGTCGCGATGACCGATCTGCAGCAGCCAGGGCCAGACCGAGGACACGGGCGCGTCGATGTACACCGCCTCGGTCGTCTGGATGGCCGGGTCGGCCACCGCGGCGTCACCGGGCAGCGGCATCCGGCTTTCGGCCTTGGTCGCACCCCAGTTGCGGTAGTACCGTCGCGCGCCGTAGAGGACCGCAAGCAGTGTCGCCGTCTCGCCGATCCGTCGTGTCAGTTTGACCATGGCGCCAGTCTGGACGCGTGTGGCGTTCGACCACCAGGGTCAATGGTCGGGGACTTTGGGCCCTATCCGCAATCTCGGCGTGACGGAATAATGACCTCGGTTGACGTAACTTGGCTGCGGCAGTTGCGTGGCGAACGAAGGAGCCTGACGGCTATGGGTGCTGACCCACCGTTGTTGTTGACCGAGACCGACGTGGACGCCCTGGCCGCGGAATTCCTCGACTCCCGTTACCTGGGAACGACTTACGCCGACTGGTCCCCCGATCGACGCCTCGACACCTTCCTGCGGCGACGGGGGCTGTCGCGCGTCGCCGACGACGGCGACCTCGCCACGGTGGTCCTGGACCGCGTCATGGTCCATGTGGGCCGCGCCGCACGGCCCACCCGTTAGTCAGCGCATCCCCCGGCGCGGGCCCGCCAGGGCGCGCTCCAATTCGGTCAGACACTGCTCGGTCAGCGGTATCAGCGTGTCGATGTCGGGCACCGCTTCGGCGCCCGCGGCATAGCCGACTCCCAGCCGGTCGGCGTACGAGCAGGTCGTGACGTTGAGCGCCATCCCGTCGTAGACCGTCGACACGGGGTAGATCTCCTCGACATGCGCACCGTTGAGGTACATTTCGGCACCGGGGCCGGGCACGTGTGAGACGGGCAGGTTATAACCGGTGCGCAACTTCGGGGTGAACGGCAGCAGCGGGCCCAGCACGGTCGCGGCGATGCTGCCCGCGTTCGTCAGCAGCGAGGCCGCGGACCCGCGCTCGCCCACCCAGCGCTTACCTTCGGCCATCGACCGGTGGACCAGATCCAGCCGCGCAACAGGATCGTCCAGGTCGGTGCCCAGGGGGCACATCCACAACCCGAACTTGTTGCCGTGCGCCTCGTTCGCGGCGTCACTTTCGCGGTCCCGCACCGTGATCGGGCAGGCGGCCACCAGTGTTTGCCCGGGCAGCTCACCGCGTTCACCCAGCCAGCCGCGCAGAACGCCCGCGATCGTCGCGGTGACCACGTCGTTGGCCGTCACCCCGGCGGCCCGTTGCACGGCCTGGATCCGGGCCCTCGCCCAGCTGCCCGCCGCGACCGCCCGCCCCGAACCCAGCCGGCCGTTGAACCGAGTATGTGGGGCCCCGAACGGCAGCACGGTGGTGTGACCGACGAGGGCATCGAGGACGGTCGACACTTCACCGGTGAGCACCCGCCCGGCCAGCCCGACGCTCGACGACGCCGCGTCGACCAGTGAGCGCAGCGGCGCGATCAATCGGGGCACCAGCCCGCCCGGCGCCGGCGCGGATTCTCGGCGACTGTCCGCGTAGAAGGGCGGCATCGACCGCCGTTGCGGGTCGGCGCTCAACGCATCGGTGATCATCCGCAGACCGGCTACACCGTCGACGACGGTGTGGTGCACCTTGATGTAGAGAGCGAACCGGCCCCGATCGAGTCCGTCGATGAGATACGACGCCCACATCGGGCCGCCGCGATCGAGCCGCTCTGCATCCAGCTCGCCGATCAAGCGCCATAAGCCCGCTTCGGACACGCTGCGGCGCTGGCAGTACCGCTGCAAATCAAGGGTTTTCGCTTCCCGCCACACCCACAACCCGCCCGTGTCGATACCGCGGTGTGGATATCGACGCAGCCGGGGGTCGACCGCATGGGCGCCCGCGAGCGCCTCTCGATACACCTCGTCCACGTAGTCGGGGCGCACGCCGTCGGGCGGCGCGAGGATCAGCACGGCGCCGACATGCATCGGGCTGGCCAGCAGCTCGGCCGTCATCATCGCGGCGTCCAGCGGATCCAGGGGATGCATGCCGATTCCCCCGATCAGGCGGGGCGGCGCTGCGTCGACGCCTCGTCCAACAGCCCCGACTGGTGCAGCGCGGCCTCGATGAACCGCTGCACCGGGCGGGCGCGGAAGAAACCGGTGTGGCCGCCGGGGTACCAGACGATCTCGGGTTTGCCCCAGTGCTCCCAGAGGCGAACCACCTGATCGCGGGGGTGCACCACTTGATCGGCGACACCTGCGTAGATGAAGCGGCCGGGCTTGGGCACCAGAGGCTCGAGCGAAAGCGGAGACATCATCCGCCCGACGGGTTCGGCCATCTCCATCGTTGCACGGCGCGGGTCGTCGGGCGCGAGGCCGGAATGCCGCCGCAGCAGCCCCATCAGGTCGGCCACCGGGACACCGAGAATGGCGCAGACCAGGCCGGTTTCGAGGCTGGCGACCAACGCGGCGATGTAGCCGCCCAGCGAGAGACCGTTCAACCCGATCTGTGAGCCGGGCTCCTCGGCACGTATCCACGACAGCAGCCGCCTGATGTCCCAGACCGCCTGAGCCGTCGCGTGCACGTCGTCGAGGACATCCTCCCCCGGGAACACCGCGCCCTTGGGCAGTCCCCGCGCCCGGGGCCCGTGCATCGGCAGGACGGGCATGACGACGTTGAGGCCGAACTCGTCGTGCAACCGCCTGGACCGAAACAGCGCGAGATCGAGTGCGGCGCGGCCCATCTCCGTTCCGTGTATACACACCAGCCACGGCCGGGGCTCGGGATGGCGCAACAGCAGCGCGTACTCGCGGTCGTTCGCGGTGTAGCCCAGCCAGCGCTGCGCACCGGGTTCACCCGGCCGCGGCCGGTACCCACTGTCGAAGAACAGGCGATCGTAGGAATTCTTGCCGCCCTTGACTTCTCGGACCGTGACATCGGTGAGCGGCGGCGGCGCGGCGAAGAACCGCTTGGGCTTGTCCAACATTCCTTGCGTGCCGTAGAAATCCAGGGCGGCGACCACCTCCCGCGTGATGCGCTCGAACACGTCGGGGCGGCTGACCGGGCGGCGCGCCTTGAGCCCCAGCAGGACGACCTCGTCGCGGAAGGCCTGTGCCGCCAATGCGAGCGTGGGCCGTGCGATGGGGAGCTCGTCGTGCGATTGCCCCAGATAGTCACGCCACACTCCGGCCAGGTACCGACCGGTGTGGGTGAAAGGGCCCGCGACGCCGCCCAGGGGTCTCGCCATGGCAGAAAGCTAACAGCCCCCGCGACGTCGGGTTAGGGACTTACGTCCCGGTGCCCGCCCCGAAAGTCCCCGGTTGGCCGGGCGCGCAAAGGGCTTGCTGATGTGAGCATCGCGACGCGTTCGAGGGGACTTTCGACACTCGCGCCGCTGTCCGGCCGACAGTAACGTCGGGGCCGCCGCAAACGTCAAGCGGCGCCGAACATGTTGATGAGGAGCAAGATCATGGCAGAAGCACCGGCTAAATCCGAGCCGCGTTGGGCCGAGCTTTCCGACGACGTTCTCGAATCGGTCGAGGCCGGGCGCAAGCAGGCCATCGAGGCCGTGCGCAAGTTCGTCGATCAGATCAGTCCCGTGCTGCCCGAGCAGTCGCGGCGTAAGACGGTCGTCGACGCCGCCCTGGACCTCGCAGACGAACTGGTCACCACGCGGATCGAATTCTTCCGCAGCGTGGTGCGCAGCGCCGGCGAGGTGATGAGCAAGTAGCCTTTCCGCCGGCTTTTTCGCCGAGTGTGCGTTCCCGGCGTCCAGGGCGGCCAGGGCGGCGATACGCCGACTGACGCCACCCTGAGCGCACACTCAAAGCCCTTGTTGCACAATTGAAAACGCTCGCCCCTAGTCGAAGGCATGGATCACCTGACGTGCCACCTGCTGGACTCGCCGGCACGTGCGGGCATCGAGGGCCGGGCCGTCCGACTCGGGGATCTCTCCCGTCGTCGTGACCACCCCCGGCTCCTCCTGATGCCAGCGGGCGTTCACCGCGGCGCCCAGCGCGCGTGCCGGCGGGTTGTCGGAAAGGACCCGGGCGTGGAAGCGTTCGACGGCGCCGACGCGCGCCGCCACCGCCAGCGCGCCGAGCAGCATTGTGCCGATTCCCCTGCCCTGATAGGCATCCGCGACGGTGAGAGCGACCTCCGCCGACGACGCGTCGTCCTCGTCGCGGATGAAGCGCGCGTCGGCGACGATGGCCCCGTTCGCGCTGTCGACGACCACCCAGACGAAGTGGTCGACGTAGTCGACCTCGAACAGGTACGCCAGCCGCGCCTCGGTCGGCGCGGCACCTTGGTACCTGCGGTAGAGGGTCTGCCGCGAGAACGCGCCGTTGCTTGTGAACCGCTCGGCGTCACCGGGCAGCACCGGGCGCAACAACAGGGGGGCGCCGTCTTTGGTCGAGAATGGGATCGGGGTGATGTTGGCGGCCAGGCGCCCTCGCGCGGTGCGGACCATGCTGTCGGCCACCGCGGGCATGGCCAGCATGCAATCGAATGCGGCGCTGTATCCGGTGTAGCCGCGCACGGCGTCCTTCGCGATCACCGTCGCGGTTCTGGCCTTGCGCCGCAGCAGCGCGATCTCGCCGACGATCGTCTCGGGCGACAGCACGGTCACCACGGTCTGGCCGTCCGGGGCGACGTGCCTGACCTCGACGCGACCGGACGCGATGATCGCGAAGGACAAAGCCTGCTCGCCCTGGCACATCAACACGTCGCCGGCGCCCGCGGCCAGAGGCGAAAGGCCGGCAGCCAGCGCGGTCAGTTCGGACGCCGGGACACCGGCGAACACCTGCAGCGTCGCCAGACCAGCGGCGTCGACGTTCGCCGCTGCATCCGCCGGCGGCGCCGGACCGCGCCGCCGGGCCGGCGATTGCGAACCGGTACCCGCGGGCCGCGCCTCCACCCGACATACCGTAGCGGCCGCCGCGGGCGCCGACTGCGGAAGTAAGTGGACGAACGCGGTGACAAAAGGCCTTTGCACCCACCCGAGGGCCATTCGCCTACCGTCGCGTGACTTTCGTCACTATCCCCACCGGGGCCGGTCGCGGCAGCATCGAAGGGGCTCGCGCCCCACACACCACCGGTATCCGGTTCGGCCTCAACGGATTAGCACATGAAAACAGCTCTGGCCACAATGGAGCGGCCCGACCTCAGCAAGATCGAGAACCGCGCGCCCTCCGTGGCGCACATGTTCCTCGCTCGCGTCGCCGCCACCCCGTACGCGGAGGCGTTTCGTTATCCGCACGACCACGCGTGGGAAAGCGTCACCTGGCAGCAGGTCGGCGAGCGCGTCTGCACCCTCGCCGCGGGCCTCGTTTCGCTGGGAATCGCCCCCGAGGACCGGGTCGCGCTCGCGTCGTCCACCCGCTACGAGTGGGTGCTGGCCGATTTCGCCATCATGTGCGCGGGTGCGGCGACCACCACGGTGTATCCGACGACCAACGCCACCGACGTCGCATACATCGTCGCCAACTCCGGAAGCCGGGTGGTGATCGCCGAGGACCGCGTGCAGCTCGAGAAGCTGCTCGAGCACCGCGCCGAGCTGCCGGACGTGAGCAGGGTCGTCGTCATCGACGGCAACGGCGACGGTGACTGGGTGATGTCGCTCGCCGAACTCGAGCAGATGGGCAAGCAACTGCTCGCCGACTCGCCGGGCGCCGTCACCGATCGGGTCGCGTCCGTCGGCCCGGACCAACTGGCCAGCCTCATCTACACCTCGGGCACCACCGGCCGGCCCAAAGGCGTGCGACTCACGCACGGCGCGTGGACCTACACCGCGGCGGCCATCGACGCGCTGGGCATCCTCGGGCCGGACGACCTGAACTTCCTGTGGCTGCCCCTGGCCCACGCGTTCGGAAAGGTGATGCTGGCGTTGCCGCTGCAGATCGGCTTTCCCACTGCCATCGACGGCCGTGTCGAGCGGATCATCGACAACCTCGCGCTGCTGCGACCCACCATCATGGGCGCGGCGCCGCGCATCTTCGAGAAGGCTCATGCCCGCATCGAGGAGATGGCCGCCGAGCAGGGCAGGTTCACCAAGAAGGTGTTCGACTGGGCGGTCGGTGTGGGCCTGAAGGTGTCGGAGGCCCGGCAGGCCGGCCGCAAACCGTCGCTGGCGTCATCGCTGGCCTACCGGGTGGCCGACCGGCTGGTCTTCAGCACCATCCGGGAGCGGTTCGGCGGGCGGCTGCGGTTCTTCGTCTCCGCGGCCGCCGCCCTGGACCGTGACGTGGCGCAATGGTTCGACGCCGTCGGCATCGTGGTGCTCGAAGGTTACGGCCTCACCGAGACCGCGGCCGCGTCATTCATCAACCGCCCCAACGCGTATCGATTCGGGACGGTCGGCCTGCCCTTCCCGGCCACCGACGTCAAGATCGCCGGCGACGGCGAGATCCTGCTCAAGGGGCCCGGTCTGATGGCGGCCTATCACGGCCTGCCCGACGCCACCGCCGAGGCGCTCGACGGGGACGGTTGGTTTCACACCGGCGATGTCGGCGAGGTCGATGCGGACGGGTTCCTGCGGATCACCGACCGCAAGAAGGACATGTTCAAGACCTCGCAGGGCAAGTACGTCGCACCCTCGGCCATCGACGCGAAGTTCAAGGGCCTTTGTCCCTATGTCAGCGAGCTGGTGGTCTACGGGGAGGGCAAGCCGTACTGTGTGGCGCTGGTCAGCCTCGACACCGAGGCCATCACCGATTGGGCCGGCAAGAACGGGCTGGGCGGCAGGCCCTTCGGCGAGATTGCGCGCGATGACAAGACGCGTCAACTGATCTCCGGCTACATCGACGCCTTGAACGCCGAACTGAACCGGTGGGAGCAGGTCAAGGCGTTCACGATCGCCGATCGCGAATTATCAATCGAGGCAGGAGATTTGACGCCGAGCATGAAGCTTCGCCGCAAGGCGGTCATCGGCAAGTTCGCCGACGACCTCGACGCTCTCTACCAACGGTGACGACGGGCCACCCCGCGCCGGCCGCGTCGCGCCTCGCATCGTTGGTGGCTGCACGCGCGGCACCATAGGGACGAAAGTCCTCTACCTGCTGGCCAACGACTCTCGTGGAACCGCGTCGGGCCTTCCTACGGTGTTGGCATACGCCACCCCAAGACCGAACCAAGACGTGAAGAGGAAAGAGGCATGGCATGCAATCGGAGCGCCTCACCTGGCTGGTGAAAGCCCAAGGCCCGTTCGCCTCGGTGTACTACGACGACTCGCACGACACCGAGGACGCCGTAGAGCAACTCGAAACCAGATGGCACCTGATTCGCCGGCGTCTCGAAGAGTTGGGCGCCGATGCGGGCGTCATCCGCATGGTGGAGCGCGCGGTGCTGCACCACCGGCCGGCGATCGGCCACCGCGGCCGGGCGGTGATCGCGACCCACGAGCAGGTGCTGATCAACGATCACCTGGTCAGTCCGCCACCGGCAATGGAGATTCGCCTGTCGGATTACCCGTACGTCGTTCCGCTGATCGACCTGGAGATACGGCGCCCAACCTACGTCGTTGCGGCCATCGACCGTGCCGGTGCGGATATCAGCATCTACCGCGGCCGCACCGTGAGCTCCACGAGCATCGACGGCGGTGGTTATCCGGTCCACAAGCCGGCCACCGGCGGCTGGCATGGCTACGGCGACTACCAGCACACCACCGAAGAGGCCATCCGGATGAACTGTCGAGCGGTCGCCGACGAACTCGTGCGACTGGTCGACAAGGCAAACCCCGAAGTCGTATTCCTTTGCGGAGAAACACGATCGCTGGCCGATCTGGTCTCCGAGTTGCCGCGGCGGGTCACCGAGCGGGCATCGCAGGTGCATTCCGGGGCACGCAAGATCGGCATCGACGACGACGAGATTCGAGAACTGGCCTCGGCCGAGTTCGCTCGGCGTCGCGACGCGGAGATGACGGGTATCGCCGACCGCTTCAGGGCCGAAGTCGGGCGCCGCTCGGGGCTGGCCGCCGCCGGGCTCGCCGACGTCTGCTCCGCATTGCGCGACGGCAACGTCGAGACCCTCATCGTCGGCGAGTTGGGTGACGCCACCGTGGTGACGGGGCGCTCACTGTCCACGATCGCCACCGATGCCGACGCGCTGTCCGAGCTCGGCGAGCCGATGCAGCGAGTGGTGCGCGCCGACGAGGCTTTGCCCTACAACGCGGTCGCGGTCGGCGCCACGCTGGTCCGGGCCGACGGCGGGTTGGCCCTTGCCGACGGGATCGGTGCGGTGCTGCGGTATGCCGCCGACAGCGTCGCCCGTCGCGGCGCCTGACAGGAACCGGATAGCAAAGTTGGAGCGGCGGTCCCGGACGGGGGGATTCCCGGGACCGCCGCAGCATGGGGGTGCGCCCGGCGCGGCGACGCGCTCTGCCTATCCGCAGACTCAGTGGTGCCGGCCGGTGAGCGGGCGCCGGGTGCCGGCCAGGCCACGTTCGTGGTGCTCTTCGTTCAGTACGTCGACGTGGCACGTCCTGGTTGCCTCACCATCGCCCACCATCGCCAGTCTCCTTGCGTCGCGAGGTGATTCGCTTGGTTACATGGGAGCATCGGCGGGCGGGCGCAAAGTAGGGGCGGAAGTCCTCATTCCGCGGGGTCGTTCGTCCGCTCGCCGGCGGGGCCGACGGTCGCCCACGCATTTCGGGGCGTCGCCGACGGGCGAACAAATTAATCGATAAAACGCCGCATTTCTTAATCGACATTATTGCTGGTTGTCATCAACCGTTTCGTCGACGTATATCGACAGGCCCATAAAGTAACGGGCGTGTCCGACCTCCCGACACAAACCACGTATTCGCACGCCTCCCGGCGGCGGCGTTCGTTGCACCACTCGGGCGACGACCGAAGACAGGCGATTCTGGCCACCGCCGAACGGTTGCTGGGCGAACGGCCGCTGGCCGACTTCTCCGTCGACGACCTGGCGAAGGGCGCGGGGATTTCGCGGCCCACGTTCTACTTCTACTTCCCGTCGAAGAATGCGGTGTTGTTGGCTCTGCTCGACCAGATGAACAGCAAGGCCAACGCCGCGCTGCGGGTGCTGGGGGGCGATCTGTCCGGCGACCCGGAGACGGTGTGGCGAACGCGCATCAAATCCTTCTTCGAGGTGTCCGGCGCCCACCCTGCGGTCGCCGTGGCGGGCGCGGCGGCGAAGTCGACCAACCCCGAGGTCCGTCAGCTGTGGTCGACGCTGATGCAGCGGTGGATAGGTTTCACCACCCTGGCGATCAAAGCCGAGCGCGGCAAGGGCGTGGCGCCCGACACGATCCCGGCCGAGGACCTTTCCGTGGCGCTGAACATGTTGAGCGAGCGGATGATGGCGGCGACCTTCACCGCCGAGGAGGCGTCGATCCCGGAAGGCCAGGTGATCGACGCGCTCGTTCACATCTGGCTGGCCAGCATTTACAACTCGTAGGTCACAGGGAGCGCACCAGCGCGGCCCGACCCCTGGTGCGCAGCCTGTGCAGCGCCGAGCCGCGGTACCGCTCCATCATGGCCGCCATCTCCTCGCCCAGTTCCTCGAGTTCCGCGTCGCTGATCTCGACCTCGGGGGGCGCGGGAATCAGGTCGCGTTCCTCCTCGTCGGCGTGCGCCTCCAGCACGGTCTTGAACGAGTTCCACTCGTCGGGGTAGCCGGGGTCGCTCTGCGGGGTCTTGAGCAACACCGAAAGCTGGTCGACCACCTGGCGGTGCTCGGCGTGCGCGATCGCGATCAGCTTGGCGGCCCGCTTCAGCGCCGGGTAGTACAGGTCGTCCTCGATGCGGAAGTGGATGTCCAGCTCGATCAGCATGTCGTCGAAAAGGGCATGCCGCTCTTCGGACTCGACCGGCGCCTCGCTGATCTTGCGGCCCAGGCCTTTGAGCACCACGTGGTGTTCCTTGAGCACGTCATAGGCGTTCACTGCGCTTCTCCTTCTCCGATTCCGATTGCTCCGCCCGCGACCGGCTCCCGCCCGCCGCGGACTTCGACCATTCCGTTGGCCAGCCGGGCCTCATAACACGGCAGCGGGGCCGCGGCCGGACCGCGCAGCACCTCCCCGGACTCGGCCGCGAACCAGGATCCGTGCCAGGGGCACACCAGCCTGCCGCGGTCGAGCCAGCCGTCGGCCATGGGGGCGGCGAGGTGCGGGCAGAACTCGCCGAACGCCGTGACGCCTCCCGGTCCGGTCCGGCACAGCACCAGTCCCACCCCGTCGACCTCGACGCGCACCGGCTTGCCGTTCAGTGAGCTCGCCGGCAGCACCGGCGTCCATTTGGTGGTGCGCAGCCGCTGCCCGGATCGGTCGGTCCCGATGCCGGACTCGAACACCAGCGCCCCGCCGAGGTAGCTGCCCGCCACCGTGAGGCCGTAACCCACGGCCGTCAGCGCGATCCCGCGGCGGTTGCGGCCCCGGCGGCGATCCCACCAGGATTGCGCGTAGAGCGCCGTCGCGGCCAGGTTGATCAGGCCGTGCACCGCCCCGACCCGCCGATCCTCCTCGTGGGTGTGTTGCCAGTCCGTCACGCCGGTGAGCGCGGAGCCGATGCTGGCCAGGATGCCCACCCCCAGGGCCCGGCCGGCGAACCGCGACGCGTCGCGGACCTCGGTGGCCGGCTGCCCCGGCAGCAGGCTGAGCGCGTCGAGCGCGACGGTCGTGCCGAGCGCCCCGCTGGTCAGCGACGCCAGCGGCGGGTGCGCCGGGTGCCCGAGCCAGACGCCGTGCAGCGCGTTGGTGACGGTGTCGCGGGCGCCGCCGAGCCCGTTGTAGGCGAAACTGACTAGGTGCTCGAACCGGTAGCTGGGCCGGTCCAGCCATTCCTGGCGGCCGATGGCGGCGATCGCCCGCGCCCCTAGCTTGCGCAATCCCTGGTTTCCTGACCCGCTCATCGCACCAGTCCCTCCTCGAATTCGAAAGCCAGACGGCGTAGCGCCCCCGAACCGATTACCCCGTCGTTGCGTGCCCTCACATCCGCGTCAGCCCTGCCCCGACCACGCTAACTTCGCCCCCTTGCCCCTGATTGCCAGTTGCCTGTGAATTACCACAAAGTGGACTTGTAGAAACGGCGTAGTCCGGCTCCGGACCCCCTCAGAGGAGGGTGAGCACCGCCGCGCCCAGGAATCCCGCTGCCATCACCGACGACGCCGTCACCGCGGTGGCCCGCCATCCGAAGCTGCGCGCGACCATCGCGACGCCCGGGATGCTGGCCGCGGGGAGGGTGACCAGCAGCGCACCGATGGTCCCCGAGGAGGCGCCGAGCAGCGCCAGGCCCGACAGGATCGGAATCTCCCCCGCCGTGGGGATCACCATGAGCGTGCCGACGATCGCCGCGACCGCCACGACCAGCAGGCCCGTGAGGAAACCGTCGCCACCGGGGTGCGTCGATTGCCCCGCGGCGAGCAGCCAGCCCCGGAACGCTCCGACGAGAAGCACCAGGACCGCATACTCGGGCAACAGGATCGCGGACAGCCGCAGCAGCGCCCACGTGAACCCGCGCGGCCCGCGCCCGCCCTCGTCGCCCGGCGCGGCGACGGTCGCGGGCGGCCCGCCGGTGACGCTGCCGACCAGCGCCCCGACGCCGAGCACCACGGCCAGGCCCACCACCGCCCTGGTGACCGTCCACTGCCAAGGCGCAACGAAGAGCAGGAACACCAGCACCGCGGGGTTCAGCAGCGGGTTGCCCAGCCAGTACGCGACGGCCGCGGGCAGACCAACTCCGTTGCGCCGCAACGTGACGGCGACCGGGGCGGCGCAACAGGTACACATCATCGACGGCATGCCGGCAACCGCGCCGGCCAGCGCACTCGAGACCGGCCGGCCGCGGTTGAGGACCCGCGCCGGCCACGACCCGGGCAGCAGCGCCTGAATCGACGCGCTGAGCAGCAGCGCCACCACCAGCGCCGGCCAGATCGAGCCCAGGTAGGCGTGGAAGAACGTCGTCGCGGCGTGCCACGTCGGGCCGTCCCCGGCCCGCACCCCGCCGACCTTCAGGATGCTCGACCCCGACCAATGGCGTGTGCGTTGGGCTTTCGCCGCTTTCGCGACGTAGGGCAACCATTTCGCCCAGAGCAGTCCGGCCACGAACACGGCCAGCGTCGCGCAGACACCGACCCCATTCGCTTTCAGGCGCGTCGCCACGGTCACCGACGCTATTGCAAAACAATCCGCCGCACTCGCCGAGGTGGCCGTTTCGGGGTTTGTCGATCACTCGCCGAAATGGCTCCGACACACGATTCCCGTCACCTATTAGTCTCGGCTTCGTGCGCGGGGTCGTTCGGGACGGGTATCGCCGGTATGTCGCCATCGGTGACAGCCAGACCGAGGGCTTGTGGGACGGCGACGACGGCATCGGCCTGCTCGGGTTCGCCGATCGACTGGCCGCGAAAATCGATTCCCTCTACCCGGGGCTGCAGTACGCCAACCTGGCGATCCGCGGCAAGCGGATCGCCGACGTGCTCGCCGAGCAGCTCCCGCCGACCCTGGCGATGCGCCCGGATCTGGTCACCGTCTGCGCCGGCATGAACGACGTGATCCAGCCGGGACGGTCATTCGGCCCCGCCCTGCGCGACCTGGAGGTGCTCTACGCCGCGCTCGCCGGGTCGGGCGCCACGGTGGTGACGACGACCTTCCCCAATGTCGCGCAGTTCCTCCCGCTCGGTCGGCTGGTGTCGGCGCGGCTCGCCCGGATCAACGGCGCCATCCGGGCGGCGGCCGACCGGTACGGGTTCCGGCTCGTCGACCTGTACAACGCCGCGTCGATGCGCGAGCTGGACACCTGGGCCATCGACCGCGTGCACGCCTCCACCAGGGGGCACATCCTGTTCGCCGCGGCGGCCGCGGAAGCACTGAATCTGCCTGACACGAACCATGATTGGGCCTATCCCAGCCTCAACCCGACGCGGCGCTCGCTGGCCGGCGGCGCATACGAACAGCTGCGGTGGACCCAGGGCGCGCTGTTCCCGTGGATCTGGCGGCGCCTGCGCGGCATGTCGTCGGCCGACGGGCGCGAGCCCAAACGGCCGTGGCTGGAGCCGCTGACCACGCCGAGCCGGTCGGGCGATGGCGCGCCGGCGGCAAACGGGGACATCACCGCGCAGACCAACCGCACGTCAGGCATCCTTGACGCATGAACGTGGAGGCGCTGCTGCACACGATTCCGCCACTGGCGGTCTACCTCGTGGTCGGCGGCGTCGTCGGCGTCGAAAGCCTGGGCATCCCGCTGCCCGGCGAGATCATCCTCGTCAGCGCGGCGCTGATGTCGTCGCATCACGACCTGGCCGTCAATCCGATCGGTGTCGGCGTCGCCGCGGTGATCGGCGCCGTGGCCGGCGACTCGATCGGCTACGCGGTGGGACGCCGCTTCGGCATGCCCCTCTTCGATCGGCTGGGCCGCCGCTTCCCGAAGCACTTCGGCCCGGGGCACGTCGCGCTCGCCGAGAAGCTGTTCGGCCGGTGGGGCGCCCGCGCGGTGTTCCTGGGCCGGTTCATCGCGCTGCTGCGGATCTTCGCCGGCCCGCTGGCCGGCGCGCTGAAGATGCCCTACCCGCGGTTCCTGACGGCCAATGTCTCGGGCGCGATCTGCTGGGCGGGCGGCACCACCGCGCTGGTGTACTACGCCGGGATGGCCGCCGAACAGTGGCTGCAGCGGTTCTCCTGGATCGGACTGGTCGTGGCGGTCGTCGTCGGGATCGGCGCCGCAATCCTGTTGCGGGAGCGCACCGCGCGCGCGATCGCCGAATTGGAGGCCGAGCACTACCGCAAGGCCGACACGGCCGCGGCCTGAGGGAGGCGCCGGCCGGCTAGCCGACCGCCTCGCCGGCGTCCCGGGCCGCCACGGGCCGGTGTTCGTCGATGAGGGCGCGGCCCATCTTCCGGGCGCGCAGGGCGGCGTCCAGCTCTCCGACGGCGGCAAGCACGATGGCTCCCTTCATCAGGATGTGCCACGACGACGCGAAGTCCTCGACGTCACTGAGCCCGGCCGCGAGTGCGCGCCGCCGTACGATGTCGCGGACGTGGCCGATGTGGGTGATGCAGGCTTGCCCCACGGGATGGTCGGCCCCCAGTTCGAGCAGCACGTTGATGAACGAACAGCCTTCGTAGCCGTCGCGCAGCTGGAACCAGTCGTGCATGACGTCGAAGATGGCCAGCAGCTGCTCCTCGGGGGTGGCGCCGCGCAGCCGTGACTGCTCCTCGATGAGGCCGTGGGTCCAAAGCTCCTCGCGTCGCGACAGCACGGCCAGCACCAGGTCGTTCTTCGTCGCGAAGTGACGGTAGAGGGTGGCCTTGGCCACGCCGGCACGGTCGATCACCTCTTCGGTGCCGACCGCACGAATTCCACGCCGGCTGAACAGCTCGTAGGCCGCGGTGAGGATGCGTTCACGAGCCGACGGGGCCGGGGCCACGACATCGGGTTTCGCCATACCGGCCTTACCATACTCTTAGCGCGACACGTGTAGACAGACCGCCCTGTCTCGTTATAGAACAGAGGTTCGCACTTCGCGAAAGTCTGTCTTCAGACAAAAGGACGGGCATCCATCGCTGCGTCACCGACGCCAGTCGATCAGGGGGTCCACATGAGTCCAGTCATTGCGGAACGGATGCCAACCACGCATCTGATGCTCAGCACCCGTCTTGTCTACGAACTGGGTGACCCGCACAGCACGCTGAGGGCGACCACTGACCGCTTCGGCCCTGCGGTGCTCATCAACGCCGGGGGCGAGATCGACGCCTGCAACGAGCACACGTGGCGCCGGCTCGTCGGCGAGGCGGCCGGCGTCGTCACCGCGCCCGGGCCTTTCGTCGTCGACGTCACCAACCTCGACTTCATGGGCTGCTGCGCCTTCGCGGTGCTGGCCGACGAGGCGCGGCGGTGCCGGCAACGCGGCATCGAGTTGCGGCTCGTGAGCCACCGCTCGATCGTCGCCCGGATCGTCGACGCGTGCGGACTCAACTCGCTGCTGCCGGTCTACCCAACGGCCGACTCCGCGCTGGTGGGCGCCGCGCGCTGACCATCGGTCCGCGTGGGCACCGACCGGGTCGTCCGGCTCGATGAGCGATCATCCCACCTTCGGTGCCGAGGAGGAGTTTCTCCTCGTCGACCCGCGCACGGGCCAACCCGCTGCGCGCAACGCCGAGGTGGCCGCGGAGGCTGAGCGCCGAGGGGTGCAGCTGCAGCTGGAATTGAGCAGCTGTCAGGTCGAGACCACGTCCAGCGTGGCCGCGACCAGCGCCGAGCTGGGCGCAGAACTCGCCCGGTTGAGGCACACCGCCGCGCAGGCGGCCGAGGCCACGGGGGTGCGGCTGCTGGCCGCGGGGCTCCCGCCGGTCACCCCGCACGCGTTCCCCGTCACGGACACCCCGCGGTACCGACGCATCGGAGCGCAGTTCGGAATGATCGCGCACGAGCAGGGCATCTGCGGGTGTCACGTACACGTGCGGGTGCCCGATCGCGCGGCCGCGATCTACGTGAGCAATTGGCTGCGGCCGTGGCTGCCGTCGCTACTTGCGCTGTCGGCCAATTCGCCGCTGTACCGCAACGCCGACACCGGCCACGCGAGCTGGCGAAGCGTGCTCTGGAGCCGCTGGCCGGCCGCGGGGCCGCCGCCGTTCTTCACCTCGCCCGAGGACTTCGACCGCACGGTGCGCCTGCTGGTCGACGCGGGAGTGATTCTGGACGAGGACATGGTCTATTGGGATGTGCGCCCGTCGGCCGACTTCCCGACGGTCGAGGTCCGCGTGGCCGACGTCCCGGCCACGGTCGCCGAGACCGTGCTGCTGGCCACCCTGATCAGGGCGGCGGTGATGACGGCCCTGGCCGCCCGCGACTCTGGCGATCATGTCGCGCGCCTGCCCCCGGGCGCGCTGCGGGCCGCCTACTGGAAGGCCGCGCACGACGGGCTCGCCGGCCACGCGCTCGACCTGGTTGACGGGCGCGGAGCCGTCCCGGCGCGTGAGCAGTTGGGCGCGCTGGTGCGACGCCTGCGTCCCGCGCTCGACACTCTCGGCGAGTACGACCGGGTGGTCGACGAACTCGACCGGGTCGCGGCGCGGGGTAACGGGGCGATGCGGCAGCTGAGGGCCTGGCGAGAACACCGCGACGCACTCGACGTCGTCGCGGCAATCGCCACCGCCACGCTCGAATGACCTCAAACGCCGTGCAGCAGAAGGGTTTTCCTCAGGCGACGCTGAGCAGCCGGTATAACCCGATCAGCCCGACCACGACGATGACGCCGCGCAGCGCGTTGCCGGACAACCGGCGCCCGTAGCGCGCCCCGACGAAACCCCCGAGCAGGGAACCGGCCGCGATCAGCCCGGCGACCGGCCAGCTGATCCGGTCGCAGGCCACCGTCGTATAGGCAATGGCGGCAACCACATTCACCACCAGCGTCATCAGGTTCTTGGCCGCGTTCATCCGCTGGACCGATTCGGGCAGCAGCGCCCCCATCAGTCCGACCAGCAAAATGCCCTGCGCGGCGGTGAAGTAGCCGCCGTAGACGCCGACCGCGAACGTGCCGGCCACCAGCACGGCCATCCGCGCGGGGCTGACGTGCTCCGGGGAGCGCCCCGCCGCCTCGGCGCGCCGGCCCGTCCACGCCTGGATCGCCGGGCCGGCCACGACCAGCGCCAGGGCCAGGACCAGCAGGACCGGCACGACCTCGGCGAACACCTTCTCGGGCAGATGCAGCAGCAGGTAGGCGCCCAGCACCGCGCCGGCCAGCGACGCCGGGATCTGCCAGCGCAGCCGGGCCCATTGGCCGCTCAGTTCGGCGCGGTAGCCCCAGGTGCCCGAGACGCTGCCCGCCACCAGGCCGGTCGCGTTCGACATGGTCGCCGTGACGGGCGGGTACCCGAGCGCGACGAGGGTCGGGAAGGTGATCAGGGTGCCCGAGCCGACCAGCGCGTTGATGACGCCGGCGCCGAACCCGGCCAGGGCGATCAGAATCATGTGGGAGGGCGTCACCGACGGAAAACATTAGCCTGCCCCCCGTCTCGGCCCGAAGCTGGGCCCGTCAGGCGGGAGGCGCTTCGGAGCCCCTGTCCACGCCGGTGCGCAGCTTGACCGAGGCCGAGTAGGCGAGCGTGCGGAAATGCAGCACCGGGTCGTCGGAGGGCTCGATGCCGTCGGTGACCCGCATCGGGTCGAACACGACGATGTCGCCGCCGTGTTCGCGCCCGGTCTCCGGCCCGGTGATCTCCACGACGCCCACGGTGACGAACTGCGTGCTCTGCCAGGGCGCCGACGGGTCGACGGTCGAATCCGTCGGCCCGGCGACCTGAACGCGGTAGTCGAACCGCACCGGCCCGTCGGCGAGGCGGGCCGCGAGCTCCTCGGTGAGGAAGTCGGGGCCCTCGTCCGCGGCGGCCTTCGCGGACAGGTAGTTCTCGGGCGCGGCCGGGACCATGTGATAGCGAACGAATCTGGCGCTGCCGTCGTCGGCCACCCAGCGGAAGGCGTGCAGTCCGTGGTATTCCGTGGCGGCGTAGCTGGCCGGCACCCGGTTGGCGTCGCGCAACACGGGCAGCGCACCGAACAGGCGGGGGTGGGTGACGAGGTATCTGGCCATGCGCAGCGGCGTGGTCAGGCCGGGACGCATCGCCTTGAGCAGGTCGATGAACCCGTCGGGGCTGCTCGAGACGAACAGCCGCGCGGTCTGCGCCGAGACGTCGGTGGTCTTTCCGTCGGGCAACGTGAACTTGACCGCCATGCCGCGCACCCCCGGCAGTCCGTCGCGCTGCGCGGGGTTGCCCGATCCGTTCGAGAATCGGACCAGCGCCGGCACCGCGGAACCGCCGAGATGCTTTGCGCGCGAGAGCCTTACGGCGTCAGGGCTGGCCGTGAACGTGCCGCGGTACAGCGTGCCTTTGGCGTGCAGCGCCCGACAGTGTGGCTGTGCTCCCCCGGCGCCCCGGATGGCCGCGATGGCGTCGTCAGGAGTGATCATGCGCGAATCTTAAGTCCCTACTCGGGAAAGCCGAAGAGTTTGACCACGCCGTGGTCGCGCCCGGCGGTATAGCCGCCGTCGACGGCGATGGCCTGGCCGCTGACGAAAGCGGCGTCGGGCGACAGCAGGAAGGCCGCCATGGCGGCGACCTCCTCGGAAGTGCCGAGCCGTTGCAGGGCGTGTTCCTCGGTGATCGAGGCCAGCGGGCCCTCCATGCCCGGCATCCCGAAGACGCTTCGGGCCATTGGTGTGTCGATGAAGCCGGGGCAGATGGCGTTCGCCCGGATGCCGCTGGGCCCGTAGTCGAGGGCGATGTTCTTGGTGAGCAGCACGACGCCGCCCTTGGCCGCGTTGTACGCGCTGCCGCCCGCGGTGCCCTCCAGGCCCTCGACGCTGGCGACGGTGACCAGCGATCCCCGCTCCCCGTCGACGCGGGGCTGCTCGATCATCTTGGCGAGCGCCGCCTTGGCCACCAGAAAGGTACCGGTGAGGTTGATGCCGATCACGCGCTCCCACTCGGTCCGGTCGAGCAGGTGCACGGGGCCGCCCCCGGCGACCCCGGCGGCGTGGAAAACCCCGTCGAGGCGGCCGGGTACGGCGGCCATGACGGCGGCGACCGCCGCCTCGTCGGTCACATCCGCGGTGACGTAGTGGAACTCTGGGCCCAGGTCCGGAGGGCCGGCTATGTCGGCGCCGACCACGGTGCCGCCCTCGCCGAGCAGGCGCCGGGCGGTGGCCAGGCCGATCCCCGACGCGGCGCCCGTGACGAGGAAGGTGCGCGAACGGGCACGACCGGCGCTGACCATGTCAGTCATGTTGGCACACCGAATCGGTGTTTTTGCCATCTGCGCATACTCGATGCCCTCAGGGCACACTCGGTAGGGGACAGCTCACACCAGCGGAGGGGTTATGCCACCAGCCGACGCCACGGCCAGCACGACGGAGACACTCGCCGGATTCGTCGAACGGCACGCGCGACACCGGCCCGGCGATGTCGCGATCCGCTTCGGCGACCGGCAGTGGTCCTGGGCCGACTGGGCGGCGCGGATCCGTCGGGCGGCCGGCGCCCTGCGCGATGCCGGCGTACAGCGCGGCCACTGCGTGGCGGTCCTGGACAAGAACCACCCGGCCTGCCTGGAGATCCTGTTCGCCGCCGCGTCGATCGGCGCCGTGACCACCGTGGTCAACTGGCGCGTGGTCGGCGACGAGATCGTGCACGTCCTCAACGACAGCGGCGCGCGCATGTTGTTCGTCGGTGACGAGCTGCGCCCCGTCGTCGAGGCGGCCGCGGGGCAGGCACCGGACCTGGGACGGGTGGTCGTGGTGGGCGGCGGCGACGACGAGTACGAAGCACTGCTCGCCGCAGCGTCGCCCGAGCAGGTCGACGCGGCGGTCGACGAAGCCTCGACCGCGCTGGTGATCTACAGCTCCGGAACCACCGGGCGGCCCAAAGGCGTGTTGCTCAGCCAGCGTGCGCTGGTCAACCACGCGGCGAACCTGGCGGCGGCCTTCCCCTTCGGCGAAGGGGATGCGAATCTCGTCGCGATGCCCCTGTTCCACGTCGGCGGAATCGGCTACGCGCTCTTCGGGATTCGCGCCGGGGTACCGACGATCATGACGCGCGAACCGGACGCCGCCGGCCTGATCGGGGCGGTGCAGGCCGGCGCCACCCACGCGTTCTTCGTGCCGCCGGTGATCGCCCGGTTCCTCGACGCCGGCCAGGCCGCGAGCGCGACGATCTCGGCGCTGCGCTACATCGTCTACGGAGCCGCCCCCATGCCGTTGCCCCTGCTGCACCGGGCTCTCGAGACCTGGCCCGCGACGCAATTCGTCCAGGTGTACGGACAGACCGAGTTGTGCGGGGCGGTCACCGCCCTCAGCGACGCCGACCATCGCGATCCGGCACGGCCCGGCCTGCAGCTGTCTGCCGGAAAAGCGATGTTGGGCACCGAGATTCGCGTCGTCGACCCCGAGACGGGCGATCCCCTTCCGGCCGGCGCGCCGGGCGAGATCTGGGTGCGGAGCAACCAGAACATGAGCGGGTATCTGAATCGGCCCGATGCGACGGCCGAGACGATCACCGCCGACGACTGGGTGCGCACCGGCGATGTCGGCCGACTCGACGCCGACGGCTACGTCTACATCGAGGACCGCCTCAAGGACATGATCATCACCGGCGGCGAGAACGTGTACGGGCCGGAGGTGGAAAGCGTCCTCCTGGACCACCCCGCGATCGCCGACGCCGCGGTCATCGGAGTGCCCGACGACTTCTGGGGCGAGTCCGTCAAGGCGATAGTCGTGGCCGCCGCCCCGGTGGACCCCGAGCAGGTCATCGGGTTCTGCCGCCAACGTCTCGCGGGCTACAAATGCCCGCGCACCGTGGAGCTGGTCGCGTCGCTCCCCCGCAACGCCAGCGGCAAGATTCTGAAAAGTGCTTTGCGCGAACCGTATTGGCGCGGCCGAGCGAGGGGGATATGAGCGCCGACCCGGACGACGAGGGCCGCTGGATGGCGTTGGCCGTGGGAGCGGACGGCTGCATGAGGCGAGCCGGAAGCCGGCGCCCGCCGTCCGCCGTGGCGCTACGGGAGGATCACACGTACGACAGCATGGCCGACGCGGTGGTCGCCGTCGCGTCGGCGAGCACGTCATTCAGCTTCGTCTGCAGCGCGGTGGTGGCTTCGCCGACCGGCTTCTCGCAGAACCTGCAGCGCGGCGTGAACCGGGGCTGGTCTTGTTCGTCCGGCCAGAATCGGCGCGGGCCCACGACGGCGCCCGGGTCGTACTGGACGGACTGGTGCGGGGCGTCCCGGAGGAGTCTGCCGACGGGGTGGCCCTGCGGGCACTCGAGCTTGAGCATCCCGACGCCTTCTTGATTGGCTGCCATGGTTCACCGTTCTGTGTGCGGGTGTCGGGGTTTCCCCGAGCGTCGCTCCCCGGACCATTGTGACCCCTGGTTGCGCCCGGGCGTCAACGGTCCCGCGGCCCCGTCCGCGCGTCGGCCACCATGCCGCGGTGCAGCACCCGCTGCCCCACGACTCCGTCGTGGTCCGCTTTGTGCATCACAACGCGGTTGTCCCACATCACCACGTCACCCGGCGACCACCTGTGGCGAAGCACGTTGCGCGCGCGTGTGCAGTGCGCGACGAGGGCGGCGACAAGCTGGTCGCCATCTGCTCGGGAGAGCCCGCTGACGGCGGCGCACCGCTCGGGGGTCGACAGGTAGAGCGCGGTACGCCCGGAAACCGGGTGGGTGACTGCCACCGGGTGCTCGGCCGACTTCTCGGCGGCGTCGCCGAGTTCGAGGCCGGTGACCACGTGGGTGATCGTGCGCCGGCGCAAGTCCGCGCGCAGCGCCTCCGGCAGCGCGTCGTAGGCGGCGTACTGGTTGGTGAACAGCGTGTCGCCGCCGCGCGAAGGCACCGTGACCGCCCGCAGCGCCGTGTAGCACGGGGGACGCCGCACGTAGGTGGTGTCCGCGTGGAACGCCGACTTCGGTGGCGTGTCTCGCCCGACGTTGGTGACGACGTTCAACTTCGGGTGCCCGGGCACGGGCGTTTCCCCCATCGTGAAGACCAGGTCGCCGAAAAGGCGGAGGAAGTAAGCGAATTCGGTGTCGTCCGGCCACTGCCCCGGCATGATCAACACCCCGTGCGCGGCGAGCAGGGTCCGCAGGGCGTCGACGACCAGTTCGTCGGCGGCGCCGATCCGGAAGCCACGCACGACCGCACCGACGGGCGCCAGCGGCGCGACGTCGAGGGTCATGCCGGCGTGATTCCCGCGTGCGCGCAGACAGCAGAAAACAACTCGGGCACGGGCAGACCCGCCGCGGCGGCCATCGTCGCGACGACGCTGCACGGGGCGAACGAACAATAAGGGCTCGCCTCGAGGAACCACGGCGCGCCCTCCGGGTCGATCCGGAAGTCGAACAAGCCGTAGTGCCGGCAGCCCAGTGCCCGGTAGCAGGCGCGCGCCGCCCGCCAGGTCGGCGCGGTGATCGGGTCGCCGGGCGCAACGATCCACGCCCGGTCGGCACGCTTGGCGGCCAGAGCCAGATCGCCGCCACCGGTGCGGGTCAACTTGTCGGCAGCCCGGCGAATCGGCGCGACATCCTGGTCGACGGCATACTCTTCCAGCGGCAGGCAGACCAGGTCACCGCGTTGTTCGAGGACGGCGCAGCGCACCTCTCGGCCCAGCGGGACATAGCGTTCGACCAGCACGTCGGCCCCGAACTCGGCCGCCGTCGCCAGCGCCGCGTCCAGGCCGTCGGGGTCCTCGACCAGCGTCAGCCCCGCCGAGTTGTCGGCGCCGGCGGGTTTGACCACCACCGGCGTCCGCAGCGTGACGTCTCGCGCGCGCCGGACCACCTCGCCGGCGGGCACCCGCACCCCGGCGGCGGCGACGATCGACCGGGCGACCGGCTTGTCCGCGGCGTTGGCCATCACCTGTGGGGTGTTGCCCACATAGCGCAACCCCGCAGCTTCGAGCAGCCCGCGGTACGCCGTCATCCCGGGACGGCAGAACATCTGCGGCAGGACGACGTCGATGCCCAGGGCGTCGATGTGCTGCAACGCTGCTGCCGCCGACATCGAATGCCCACCGGCGTGCGGGGCGTCCGCGCTGCACGGGAAGCGCCACGACCGGTCGGGGTAGACGACGGCCATGTGCATGCGGTGATGGTCCTTCAGCGCGGCCGCACACTCGCGGGCATACAACAGCGAGAGCTCGACGTGGAAGTCGTCGACCGCGGAACCGGCGAGTTGCAGAACCGTCAGCGGCACGTCAGTCTCCGCCTGTTGCAACGAGTTTGCCGATGTTGAAGTCGATCCGGCTCCACCCTTTGCGGCGACGCAGGCTGGCGAGCAGCAGCGCAGGGATCTGCAGGTGGTGCACCATCAGGTAGGGCAGCGGATCCCACCAGGCGAAAATGGCGTCGCGCCCCCGCGCGATCGTCGCCAGGCGGCGACGGCGACCCGGCTGCGTCAGGAGCCGCCACAACTCGTGGTAGATCCAGTACGTGGGCCGCGCCCGCGGTCGAGGCGTGAGCTGAGGGTGTCCGTCATGCAGGTAGGCCGCCGCCACGTGCGGGTGGTCGTGGAACATCGTGATCGCCGAGTGTGTGCGCGGATTGCACTCGATGGCGTACGGGTGACCGTCGGCGCCTTCCACGAAGTCGAAGGACACCTGCCCTGTCACGCGCAGCCGGGCGACGAAATCCTGTACCCAGCGCTTGATTTCGGGCTTGTCGGCATGCCGGTAGTTGACCTGGAAGGCCGACGAGGCGCAACAGCCGTACACGGTGATCTGACCGTCGCGCACGGTGCTGTGGGTGCAGTACTCCTGACCGTCGACGAATTCCTGGAGGAGCCACGGATCGCGTTCCGAGATGCCGAGGGAACGCGCGTATTCGGAGTTGAACTCGGGGGTGTCGGCGGCCAACCGCGGCAGGTGGGTGCGGCCCACCGGGTTGTAGGCGATGCGCTTGAGGATGTAGCCGCGCCCCGGTGGGAAGTCGAAATCCTGCACCTGCCGCGCATCGGTGATGCGCACCGAGTGCGGCACCTGCAGACCCATAGATTTTGCCAGGCAAGCGAATTCGGCCTTGTCGTCGAGTGCGGCGACCAGCTCGGGACCGGCGTGCAGCACCTCGCAGACATCATCGAGGACAGCCTTGGCGTGGGCGTCGGCCACACTGGCGGCGGGGCTCGAGACGGGCACGAAGACGTCCACGCACTCCCACCGGACCACCTCGAGGAGCGCCGCGGCGTAGCCCGGGTCGCCGGGGTCGGGAACGCAGTGAAACGCATCGACCGCTCGCGAGAACCGGTGTCCGGTAAAGCGGTACCGGGTGGACTCCACCAGCACCACGCGATGCCCGGCAAGGTGGAACGACCGGGCCAGCAGCAGCGCCTTGGTCATCTTCCCCCCGCTGAGCATGATCGTGCGCCGCCTTGACGACTTCGGCCAGGCGGGCTCTGGCGCTCGCCGCAGCAGCGCCAGGCCCACCAGGCAGAGGTCGAACGGCAGCGTCACGGCCAGGGCGGCGAGGGCCGCCATCGTGCGCAGCTGCGCACCCCGCCGCCCGTGGGGTTCCCACAGACCGGCCACCCGGTCGGTCGCGCCGGCCGCGGCTGCCCCGAGCACCCCATCAGCCACGCGCGCCCACTTCGACCTCCGCGGTGAAGGCGTCGAGGCCGTCGCCGCCCCGCGGATAGTCGATGCACAGTTTCTTGTGCGCGGTCAGCGTGTCGGACAGCTCCTCGAGCGACACGTCGTTGAGGAACCGGCAGGCCCCGATCGGGTCGGGCACCGCGGCCCTCAGCAGGCCGTCGCGGGTGCGCAGGATCGCCGCCGTCGCCTGCTCGAGAAGCTCGGGGGTGAGGAAGTCCGAGTCCAACGCGAGGCCCAGCGCACTCATGACGTCGAGGATCCGGTCGCGGTCGGCGGCCGTCAGATACCCGCGCCGTTCGGCGAGGGTGACCGAAAGCGCCATGTCGATGTTGATCGCATGGCCGTGGAAGAACGGCGTCGGCGGTGCCAGCTCCAGCGTCGGACTCCACGTGTGGCCGAAGGCGATCACCCGGTCGAGGTCCATCTCGTGCAGATTCGGCGCTTCGAGTTCGAGCATGGTGGCGATGGCCTGATGGGTCAGTCGCCTCGACAGCGAACGCAGCTCGGGATCGTCGCGCAGATAACCGAACCGGGTCGCCAGCAGGTCGGGGCCGTAGATCTCGATCAGGTCGAAGATCTCGGCGTTGCCCACCACCGCGATCTTGATCAACTCGGCGATACCGTTGCGCACCTGCGCCTCTGGGAGCGTCTTGAGGAAGGAGAAGTCCAACAGCACCTGCTGGGAGGCGTGGTAGGCGCCCAGCCGATTCTTGTGCTTGCCGTGGTTGACGGCGACCTTGATCGACACGCTGGCGTCGATCAGACCGATCAAAGTCGTCGGAATCCTGACGTACGGCGTGTTGCGCCGGTAGCTCGCGCAGGCGAATCCGGCCACGTCGGTGGTCAATCCACCGCCGACCACCAGCACGGGCTCGGTGCGCACCAAGCCGAACGCGTCGAACTCGGTGACGATGCGCTCGAAGGTGGCCAACGACTTGGCCGTCTCGTGGATGCCGACGGGGACCACCGTCAGGGCGATCTTGTGACGCGCGAAGTAGTGCCGCACCGCCCGCCCGTAAAGGGCGTAGACCACTTCGTCGATCACCATCAGCGCGCGGCCGTAACGTCGGTAGATGTCGGCCAGCTCGGGACGCCCGGGGTCGAACACGCCGTCGACGTAGGTCAGGTCGTACTCGATGCGTTCGTATCCTTCGACGTGAAATCCGTTGTCACCGACGGCGACCCGAGTACGAGCGTGGCTCATCGAGCGTCTCCTTCCAGGTTCTGGTCGCTCGCGGCCAACTCCGCGACGCGTGCCGCGTCGAGCTCGTCGGCAACTTCCGTCGCGCCGTCGAACCGTGACCCGGCGGTGTTCTCGTTGGGAAACGCGATGCATCGCAGGCCTGCCGCGGTGGCCGCGCGCACACCCCCGACGTTGTCCTCGATCGCGACGGCACTGCCGGCGGTCACGCCCAGCCGGTCGAGTGCCAACCGATACGACGACGGGTCGGGTTTCGGGTCGGCGACGTCGTCGGCGTCGACGACCACATCGAAGGTGCCGGGGGAAATGTGGGGCGAGAGGGAGTCGAGCAGCGCGCTGACGTTGGCCTTCGAGGTGGTCGTCACCAGGCCGAGGTGAAAATTCTCCCGCTTGGCGTGCTCGATCGTGGCCAGGACGCCGGGTCGCGGCATCAGCGGGCGGTCCCTCAACAGTCCCTGGAAGATGCGCGATTTCGTCGCATGCACGGCCCCGGCGTCGACGTCGGCACCACGATTGGCGGCGTAATCGGCGATGCGTCGCGCACCGCCGCTTGACCCCAGCATCGACCGGTAGTCCTCCCGGGTCCACGACCAGTCCAGACCGTGCTCGGCGAAAGCATCGTTGAATGCCTGTCGTTGCAGTTCGGACGTGTCGGCCAGGGTGCTGAGCGAGCCGAATAAGACAGCAGACATGGATTCCTCTCTCGACCGGACACCGCGTCGGTCGATCAGGTGGTGCGCATGATGGGTACACACGGCCCCCGCAGGGGCGTGGCGGACGCCTGGGTCTCGACGTCGATTGATTGAAAAAGTCCAGACAGCCCGATACTGGACATAAAGTTCATTAGTACACACATTTGCCCCTAATGCAAAGTGTGTTCATCACACAAGTTGGGACGCGTCGGACCGACGGGAGGTGAAGTGCCGTTTTGCCGGCCCGCCTAGCTGTAGCCGGCGACCCCGGCCAGTTCGCGTGCCACCGCGTCGAAGGCGTGCAACGTGGCCCACAGCAGCTGCGGGTCCCCCGCGTCCGGCTGGGTGGACAACTTGGCCGCGACCAACTCCGCGGCGCGGTTGACGTAGATCATCTGACCGCACATGCCCTGGCACAGCACGACATTGCTGCCCGGGTAGGGAAACCACACCTGGTTGCGGTACATCCCGCCCGGCATGTCGGTGTCGACGGGGCTGGCGGCGAACGCCTGACGCGAATCGGGGCCGCCCTCGAGCGTGTCGGCGACCCACGACGCCGGCACCACCTGCCGGCCGGCCAACGAGACGCCGTCATGCAGGAACAGCGAGCCGAACCGGATCATGTCGGTCAGGCAGGCGTTGATGCCGCCGTCGAAGAATCCGGTGCCTTCAGAGTCGACCCCGATGGTGGCGTCGCATTGGGCCCCGATGCGGCTCCACAGCAACTCCGACATCAATTCGGGCATTCGCCGCGCGGCCGCCGCCTCGCAGATCCAGCCGAGGACGTCGGTCTCGCAGGATCGGTATTCGAACGGACCGCCGTGCGCCGACTTCCGCCGCAGGGTCAGCAGGAAGTCGCGCAGCGTGGCGGGGACGTCGGCGCTGGTCCGCGGAGCCCATCCCATCGCCTGGTCGAGGACGTGTATCTGCGCGGTGGGGTGAAGGTAATCGTCGGAGAAGTCGATACCCGACCGCATGTCGAGCAGGTTGCGCACGGTCGCACCGGCGTAGCCGCAATTCGCCAGGGCGGGAACGTAGGTCGTCACCGCAGCGTCCAGCTCGATCGCACCGGCCCCGTGCAGCGCGCCCACGACGGCGGCCACCAGCGACTTACTCACCGAGAACAGCAGGTGGCGGGTGTGGGCGCCCATGGCGTCGAGATACTCCTCGGCCACCAACGCACCGCGGTGGGCGACGGCCCACCCGTCGGTGGCGGTGCGGGCCATCACCGCGCCGACGGTGGTGGCCACCGAGTCGGGCGTGGTCAGGGCGATGTCGGCGATCGGAGCCCTGGCTGCGGGCAGCTCGGCTACCGGTCCGGCGCCGCGCGGGATCACCGCCGTCGGCACGACGTGTTCGACGTTCTGCAACGACCACCGCGCATATGGCTCGGAGAGCCAGTTTTCCAGCGATATACCCGCCGGGCGGCCGCTCACGCGCGCGCGACGAGCCGTGAGACGATCGGCGCGGCCGGCGTCAGGGGCGTCGAGACGAACTTCGCCTTCATGCCCTTGACCCAGCGCCGGCAGCGCTCGCTGAGCTGATAGTCGTCGGTCTGCAAGTGTGAGCGGGTGACGAGCACGCCGAGCTGGGCGCCCTCGGAGCGCAGGTCGCCGGGGGCCGCGACGCGCATGTAGAAGGCCTCGGACCCGTCGAGCAATGTGGCCCAGTCGTTGGCGGGCCGTGCAAAAGAGACGCGGCCGTCGTCGTCGATGCGCCACACACCGGTGCGTGGCGTCGCGGTGAAGATCTCGAGGTCCGGCGACGTCTCAGTGATGACCACCTGGCCCCAGACCTCGTCCTCGCCGTAGCCGCGCTCCCAGCGCTCGTTGATCTCGTCGATGTCGAGCTCGTAGTCCACGTCCATGTACTCGAGCAGGTGGAAGAGGAACAGCGGCATGTCGGCGTAGGCCTCGGTGGTCAGGTTCGTCATCGGGCTGGCGCCGGACAGGCGCGGATTCACCTCGCCGAGATACAGCTCGTCGGAGTCGAGGTCGTGCAGAAGGTCCACCTCGAAGTAGCCGCGGTAACCCTCTCGGCGCATGACGTCGCCCAGCTTTCCCACCATTTGCCGCGCGGCGTGCGTCTGGGCGGGCGGGAGCACCTCGCGCCAGATGTCGTTGCCGCACCAGCTGCCCCGGTGCGGCGTCAACTCGGAATAGCCGACGAGGCTCGTCATCGCGGGACCGATCACGGTGCCGTGCCGGGTCACGGCGCCCTCGAGGCACACCTCGACGTTGCGGATGCGCTTCATCACCTTGAGGTCTTGGCCGACCAGGTTACCGGCGTACTTGTCCCAGTCGGCCTGCCCGTGCACGAAGAACGTCCCGCTGCCGGCGTTGCCGTAAGCGATCGAGATGACCAGGTCGTCTCCCAAGCCGCTGTGTTGTGCGAGCGCCAGCAGTTCGTCGTAGGAGCCGGCCCGCCCGATCGTGTTGGGCACGCTCGGCACACCCGCCTCGTCGGCCAGGCGCGTCATGACGATCTTGGAGCCCAGGCGCTGGCGCAGTTCGATCGGCGGGTGCATGATCTCGAGGCCGGCCTGGCGCGCCAGGCCCTGGATCTCCTCGTTGAGCATCACGAAGCAGACCTTGCCACCAGGGCCTTTGCCCGCGATGAAGTCGAGCGTCTCGGGGTCCGACAACAGGTGGCTGCACACCTCGTCCATCGAGTCGAAATCGCGGCGGTCGCGTCGCCGGGGCACGAACACGCGCGAGTGGGTGCCCTCGAAAGAGTCAAAGTAGGTCAGGTAGAAGAAGTTTCGTATCCAGCGGTCAACGCCCAGCAGGTTGAACGGCGTCGGCGAGATGAAATACAGCGGAACGGTGTTGGTGTGGAAGAACGCGCGGATCTCCGACAGGCCGTTCAGCTTGCGGCGCGGCTCTGCGGCGGTCACCGGCTCACCCGCCTCGGTGGCTCGGTCGATGCGACGGCGGTGAGCTCACGGACCTCCATTTCTCAAGTGTGCACCAGCCCCCGAGCGCGCGTAAGGCCCGGCCGTATCGGCGCTCGCCGGGCAATTGCGTGATCCCCGGCGGATCCTGGGGCAAATTCCGTTGACCCACAGTAATTTTCGATCGTGTCGGTCCACCCGGGCAGTCGCCGATCGGGCAATTGACTCAGCCCACCCGCCACCGAAAATTTGCGAGAGCCGGGAATTCCTCGATCGGCCCGGCTAGCATTTGGTTGCCGGCCCGGGGGTTGCCGCACCGTCGTGGATGGGAACCGCCGATGTCTTCGTACGTGATCGCAGCACCCGAGGCTATCGCCGCGGCGTCGCTGGATTTGGCCGGCATCGGCGAGGCGATCAAGGAGGCCGCCGCCGCGTGGGCGCCCTCGACCACCAGGATTGCCCCGGCTGCCGGCGACGAGGTGTCGGTGGCCGTCGCCCGCTTCTTCGGCAGCTATGCCCGGCAGATTCAGGCGCTCAGCGCGCAGATGACGCTGTCTCACGCCGAATTCGTGCGCGCGTTGAGCGGGTCAGGGACCGCGTACACGGCCACCGAGGCCGCGAACGTGTCACCGCTGCAGACGCTGCTGTCGGGTAGCGGGGTCGGGACCGGGGGCGCCGCCGCGTCGGCCGCTGCCACCAACGGGGTGACCGGGGTCAGGGTGGGATTCTCCTTGCTCGAGATTCCGGTCGGCCCGTTCTCCGTCTTCGGGTATCAGATCGGTCCGTTCAATTTCCCCGCCCCCGCACACTGGTATTTCCCAACCCAGGCGAACGGCTCAGTACAGGCCAACGGTGTCATCTACCTCCAACACGGCTTCGGGGCGACCGGGTGGTTCTACCAGCCGCTCGCGATGCAGCTGGCGCAGCAGACCGACAGCGTGGTGGTCGTGCCCACCCTTCCGTCGATTCCTCTGCCGTTCGGTCTGTGGCTCAACGGGACGGGATTGCAGCAAGGTGTGGCGTCGCTGTTCCTCGGCAGTGAGCCGGCGCTGAACATGAGCGCGCACCAGGCGGGTCTGCAGGGCACGCTGCCGCTCGATTTCATCATGACGGGGCACTCCGCCGGCGGTGGCCTGGCCACGATCGCCGCAGGCGACTACATCGCCGACATCGGAGCCAATGCCGCCAGCAACCACCTTCTCGGTGTGGTGATGTTCGACGGGGTCGCCTCGAATTCCTCGGCCTTCGCGACGTCGATCGCCAACCTGCAGGCGCTGCACATCCCCGACTATGTGGTCGCAGCGGCGCCCCAACCGTGGAACGCGTTCGGTGCCACCACCAACGAACTCATCAGCCTCTACCCGGGGCAGTTCGTCGGGGTCGAGCTGGTCAACGGATCCCACGTGGACTCGATGCTGGGCAGGACTCCGCTGACCGACTTCATCCTCCAGTTGGTGACCCGGTTCTCGCCGCCCGGCAACACCGCGGCGGTCTACACGCTGTCCTCGGGCTGGATCAACGACATCTACGCCGGCGCGGGCCCGACCAACCCGATGTACGGCATCTACGGCCCCACCGGCGGGTACCTGCCCCCCGGCGGTCAGCAGATCGTCCTGGGCCCGGCCACCGGGATCGTGCTCGGATAGTTCGCGGGACCTGGCCGGCGCTACTGGCCGCGGACGGACTCGAGTCGCCGGCTCACCCGCGCCAACGCCTCGTCGAAGACCTCCACCTTCTCGACGCGTCGCTCGTTGGCCGGCTGGGCGGCCCCGCGCGCACCCTCGGCCTCCACCCGCGCCGCGCCCCGGCGCCGCAGCAGGCTGAAGTTCTTCTCGCGCGCGGTCCGCAGCCGGCCCTGCAGATCCTTCAGCTGACTTTCGTCCATGCGCTCCAGGGCGGCGGGGTGACTCTCGCCGATCAACGAACTTTCCTGCTGGGTCAGGTTCACCTGGTGGTTGCTCACCGTAGATTCATAGCCTGTGCCGGTCGCACCGGCGCGCCGAATTGCCCGACCGCTCACCGAACCTTCACGTCAGGACCATCTCGAGTTCAACCCGATCCCCCGATCGACATTCCTGGGCCGACGACGTTCCTAACCCGGCGACCGATTCAGCCCTGTGACGTCTCGGAAAGCGTCGACGAGCGGCGAGAGCACCTCGACGGCCCGGTCGCCGCGCTCGGGCACCGCGATGGTGAACCTGACATCGGTGACGCCCACGGCGACCAGCCCTGGGACAGGCGCGACCGACGCCTCGTAGTCGATCGACCCGCCGTCACGCTTCACGGCGCGCGCGGCGCCTTGGACCTGCAGATCGCTGGGGTCGCCGCCGTGGGCGCGCACCTTGTCCTTCATCGCCACGATCGCGGCCGGAAGGTCGGCGAACGCCGATCCCCAGGGAATCCAGCCGCTGCCGAAGCGGGCGATTCGCCGGGCGACAGCGTCGTTGACTGTTCCGCTGATCCAGCAGGGCACTCCGCCGGGTTGCACCGGCTTGGGCATCTGATGGATCGCGTCGAAGGACAATTCAGGCGAGTCGTACGAGGCGCGCTGCTCGGTCCAGAGCGTCTTGCAGACTTCGAGCGTGTGATCCAGCAGCCGCCCCCTACGAGCGAACGGCAGTCCCGCGGCGTCGTATTCCTCTCGCTGCCAGCCCACCCCGACCCCGAGGTCGATTCGGCCTCCGGAGAGCACGTCGAGCGTCGCGAGCTGCTTGGCCAGCACCGCGGGCCGCCGCAGCGCGGCCAGCAGTATCGACGTCCCGAGCCTGATGCGCTCGGTGCCGGCCGCGATCGCCGTGAGGACGATCAGCGGCTCCAGCCAGCTCCCGTCGGGCCCGGTGGGCTGGCGGCCGCCGGACGCCCCGCCCACGGAGGGATCGGCGTAGGCCTCGAGATTCTCGCCGAAAACCACGTGGTCGGAAACCACCACGCGGTCGATGCCGGCAATGTCCATGGCCTGCGCCGACGCCAGTGTTGCGGCCCAGTCATGTTGCGGACCATCGGTGAACGTCCTCAGGTACAACGAGATTTGCGGATCGCGCGCCATCATCGCCCTACCTGCCAGGATTGATCCTGCGAAGGGCAACTGCGCTCGCCGCCGACCCTCATGTGTTCGGCCATTGCCCGCAAAACGCGTGATGTGGGGCCGTCGTCACCGCTCTCTCGCATCGAGAACCGACGGAAGTCAGCCATGACGTCCCACGTCTGGTGGGCCGCAGCTGTAATCACCTCGCGCACGCTACTCGACCTCAGCACGACACTCTCAACCACGTACTGCTATGCCTTCCCGGCGGAGCTGACGCCAACCGGGCTGCGGTTGCCGCCGTCGAGCGCGAGGGACCTGCTGGCTGGGCGCCCTGACTTGGCAGGCCAGTCTGTGCTACGGATACCGACAGAGAACTGGTCGACCACCGACGACGATGTTGACCGCTCGGCCGAAGCGATAATTGCTGCCGCGCATACTGTTTCGTCACAGTGAGGCCATCAGGTGCCGCGGTTGCATTTCGTCTTTGAGGGTACGGTCAGCGCGGGCGGGCCGCCGGACGAATCTCCTTGATGGTGTTGTCCACCAAGCCCTTCGCGGCGAAACAGGCCAGGGCCGCGTCGAGGATGTCCCGTCTCCTGTCGTCTTTCGACGGAGCGATCTCTACTATTAGAGGAATTCTCGGACCCCGAGAATGGTTGGCTGCGTTCTTGATTCCTGTGCATCCGCCCCGCACGTTCGGACCCGCATTGTTCATAAACTGTGGCGATGGAAAGGTGCGAGGAATGCGGGTACGCCTACGACCTGGCTGCCGCGACACGGGCGGGCCAGGAAATCAGCGTCGGCGTCGCTGAGTTAGCCGAGTTGCTCACCGTCACCCCACCGAGGACGCTGGCGCAGCGGACCGAACCGCAGCTGTGGTCGCCGCTGGAATACGCCTGCCACGTTCGCGACGTCTTGTTTACCCAACGAGAGCGGGTGCTACTGGCGCGGCGCGCCGACGTGCCCTCGGCCGTGCCGATGGGCCGCGACGAACGCGTGGCTCACGAAGGATACGCCGAACAAGACGCGATCGAGGTCGCCGAGGAGCTGGTGGTGGCCGCACGACTGCTGGCCAACGTTTTGCGCCGGCTCGACGCGCCCGACTGGGAACTGCGGCTCATCTATAACTGGCCGCAGCGCACCGAGCGGACCCTGCGATGGGTGGCCGCCAACACGCTGCACGATGTGCGCCACCATTTGCTGGACATAAACCGCCAACTCGCGTGACGAACCAAGGACACCGCGGCGCCCCGCAGCGCTGGTTTTTGCGCCGGTAGAGCCCTACAGAATTCGCGTGGACAGGCGGCCACACTCTGCTGCGAGCCGTAATTGCTCTCGGGAACAACGGTCGCGGCTGGATTAGAATTGCGGCGCGCCATTAGCTCACGAGTCAAAAATCGGACGGACGGTGATAAGCGATGACCAGCGCAACCCACTACGAGCACGTCACACACGATCATGTGCACGGCGAAGGATGCGGCCATGTCGCGATCCCGCATGGGGATCACGTCGACTACGCGCACGACGGTCACCTTCACCGACGGCACGAGGATCACTACGACGAATGTGAGCCATCCGGCCACGCGGTACACGAAAGTCATGACCACGTCCACGGTGAAGGATGCGGCCATGTCGCGATCCCGCACCGAGATCACGTCGACTATGTGCACGACGGGTGCAGGCACGCGGCTCACGGCGAGCACTACGACGAGCACTGACGGCTACGCATTACCCCCCTGTGGTTGTGCCCGTTGATGACACGGGCATAAAGGCTCAGTCCAATCGGTAGCGGATCAGCCGGGAGCTGTTGGCTACCACCGCCACCGAGGACGCGTTGTGCAGGGATCGCGGCCTGCACCGGAGACAGCGGCGCCGCCCGCGCGCCGGTAGTACGCACTCAGACGGCAGAGGCTCTTAGTTGAGCTGCCTGAAGAGGCGCCCGAGGTCGCGGGGTGATCCCGGACCGTCGGGCGCGAGCCGCGCAGTCGAGTGTTACAGTCCCGCTACCTTAATGAAAATCTTTTCCAATAACGGGCCATGGAGAACTCCGATGACGGGTGCGCCGCTGGATTCGGAAGGACAAGCGTGCAGGCGATCCCCATCATTGCATTGACCGGCTACCTCGGCGCTGGCAAGACGAGTCTCCTCAACCACGTACTTCGTAGTCCGCAAGCGCGAATCGGCGTAGTTATCAACGACTTCGGTGAGCTCAATGTCGACGCCATGCTGGTGACCGGACAGGTTGACGAACCTGCCTCCATCGCCGGCGGCTGCATCTGCTGCTTGCCTGATGACGGCGGACTCGATGATGCGCTGAGCAAACTCGCTGATCCCCAGCTCAGACTGGACGCAATCATGGTCGAAGCCAGCGGTTTGGCCGACCCAGTTGCGATCGCCCGGATCATCCGTTTCAGCGGGGTCGATGGCGTGCGTTTCGGGGGCCTCGTCGATGTCATTGATGCCGCGTCACACTTTGACACCGTTGACGTCAGCAGTGTGGCTCCCGCCCGCTACGGTGCGGCATCGCTTGTCGTCGTCAACAAACTCGACCAATTCCCCCAACGCTGCCGTCCCGTCGCACTCGAGCGCGTCAAACATCGCGTGCGAGAAAGCAATCCACATGCGATCGTCTTGGGAGCGATCGGCGGGCAGATCGACCCCACGCTGCTTTACGACGTGGCCGCGTCCCACGACGAACCAGGCCAGCTCTCCTTGCGCGAACTATTCGTCGACACCATGACAAACGTTCCTGCGCACGGCCACAACCACGTGCATGCCGACTCAGTCACCGCGACCAGCAACGGTTGCATCGACCCAAGCGCGCTTGTCGACCTGCTCGAAGAACCGCCCGCCGGGGTGTACCGGCTCAAGGGGGCGGTGGCGGTGCAATATCGCGCATCGGTTCGGACCTATGTGGTCCATCTGGTCGGGACCTCGATTCACATTGCGAGTGCACCACTGTCGGTACCCACCAACTGCCTGGTGGCGATCGGGATCGACCTCGACCCCAACGAGGTACGTGTCCGACTCGACGCTGCGCTGCGCCCGCGGGCCGGCCCCGCACCAGCCGCCAGTGTCCGCCGGCTGCAAAGGTATCGCCGACTCAGCATCTGATACGGCTCCAATCCCCACCTGCGGTCGTCCAAAATCCGCCCAGGCGACGATCTTGGCCGTCGCACCACATTTGGGTCTGCTGCGGCCTTGCCATGGTGACATCCTTCCAGCCCGCCCACGCCGGGCAAGCCATCTCAGGTGTCACCTGTTCGTGCAGCAGACCCCTACTGCGACGGACTCGGGTGGTTCATCGGCGGGCTCATCGTGCACCGATCGCCTGCGGCAGCGCCCGTCGTTCGGATCATGTCGCTCTGTTGTGCATGGCGTAGCGCATGAGGTGCCGATACAGCCACGCCTCGCCGCCGCGGGCGTTTACGCCGTGGGCGAGGTAGAGGGTGTCCGGATCGCCGAAGACACCGAAGTCCTGTTTGACGCCCGTCGCCTGGGGGCGGGTGTCTGTTCCCGTCCACTCGATGGGTGCGGGTCCGGATCCCCTCGAGGAAGGCGCACACTTACGCCGATCTCTACGACTCCGACCTGGATCATGTGGCGGATGCGCTCGACGGGCTCGGTGGCTAACCATGGCGGGGGATAATCCAAGCCGTTGTCGATGATCGATCGAAATCCGGACAGCGGAGACGGCGGCCATGACCTGTACTGATCCGTGTGGTCCCGGCTGGGATCGAACCAGCGACCTTCCGCGTGTGAAGCGGACGCTCTTCCACTGAGCCACGGGACCGGCGCCGAGAGGCGAACGAGGTCGAAGACTAGCACGCGTCAGGCACCGTCAGTATGCCCCACCTGCGGCACCGGGCCTGCCGGTCGGGGCTCGGGACGGTTCACACCAAGAGATTTGTAAGAGCCCGCTCAGGTGGACTATCGTCGTGCTTCGCACCGGACGACGATCTCGTTCGTGGCGCGCGGATGTAGCGCAGTTGGTAGCGCATCACCTTGCCAAGGTGAGGGTCGCGGGTTCGAATCCCGTCATCCGCTCGAAGGTGCAAGAGGCATCAATCCAGCGGTGGAGTGGCCGAGTGGTGAGGCAACGGCCTGCAAAGCCGTGCACACGGGTTCGATTCCCGTCTCCACCTCCAAGTTTTTGACCCCCAGCGCGATTAGCTCAGCGGGAGAGCGCTTCCCTGACACGGAAGAGGTCACTGGTTCAATCCCAGTATCGCGCACCAGCTTTGGCGCAGGTTAGAGGCGCTTATAGAAGAGAGCCAGGGGCAGCGTGACCCAGATATGACCTGGCAATCGGCGCGCTGGCAACCTGTTTGAGAGCTAGCCACCATGGCCATCACCACAATCAACCCGTACCTCGACGTCCAGGCGCCCGCCGCCGCTGAGTTCGCCGACGGGCGGCAGCCCGACGCGCGGCCCTACCGCATGATCTTGGGGGGCAAAGCGCCTGGTAGGTGACGACGGGCTTATGTCTGCCACCCCCGCAGACCCCTAACGGCTCGGTTCCTGTCTCATGGTGCGAGCCCGACAAGGCCCGGCGGCGTGGGTGGCGCCGGCGACGGCCCCGCCGGACCGCCAACTCCGTTGCCGCGAGCGCTACCACCGCCGTTGCCGCCACCGTCGGTGCCCCCACCGCCGCCACTGCCAGCAGCGTCCCCCGGCTGAGGACCAACCGCAGGAGGCTCCTGTCGCGGTGGAGGCGGCGGCCGTTTGGGTAGAGGCGGTGGCGCGACTGGACGGGGCGTCTGGATCTGCGCCCTCGGCGGTGGTGGTGGCGCAACCTGCGGCGGGTCGGGCTGGGGTGGAACCTGCGGCGGGTCGGGCTGGGTGATATCGCCGGAGGGAATCGCTTCGATCCGCCAAGAGAGCACTTTGCCGTGCGCGTCACCGTCGGACCGGTTCGCTGCGTAGCAGCCCGACGCGAAAACACCGCCGTCCATGGAGTGTGGCATCCACGCCGCGCCGATCCGCGTTGGTGGCGCCTGGTGACGTACCCCTGCCGCTGGACCACGGATGGAAAAGCCGGCATCGTTGGTTATATACGGATCGTAAAAATGGCTTGGGCAGTAGACCTGGATTGATGTGGCGATGAATCTGACCGCGGTTCTATGGACCCGCCCGGACATTTGGCGATATTCCGGATTTTGCTCGAACATGCCCTTCATCTCTTCGTCTACGACGGCATAGACCGAGGCGCCGTGATCGAGTTCGCTACAAATCTCATGGGCTCGGGCGACAAGAGCAGGCAAGTTATCGACGACGGGAATCTGATCTGCTGCGAGCTGCGTCACAAAGTAATCCTGCAGCTCCTGCTGGCTTGGGCTTGGGTCGGCGCTTGCCGCGCCAGCGCAAATAACTGCGGCAGTCAGCACCACCGAGGCGCTAGCCGTGGCGTGGGCAGGGCCGGTGATGCCGGTGCGCACAGCAGGATCCCCCGTTTCTTCGGTGTCATCTGCTCGGTGTCTAATTCAACCGGAGTGATTACGGGACGTCCATAGGTGTAGAGCTGTAGTTCGGGCCGCCCCCACGCTCCTCGGGGGCGGCCTGATTCATTTCAGTGTCGATCAGCGCGGTACAGCCGCAGGGTTCGTAGCGGTGCGGGTGCGGGCGGTTTGGGCGGGCACAGTGCCGGCACGCTTGGCAGCCGTCATCATCATGATCGCCCGCCGCATGCCCGCACAGCGCGCAGGGTCCACGCTGTAAAGTCATCCATTCTCACCAGCTATTCAGAAAGCTTTTAGCGGCCGCGCAGGTGCGCCTTCATCCCACGGAGCGGGAGTTGCGCTTGTCGAAAAAAATCCGTCCACGACGCGATATCGGAGTGCTCCTTGAGCAGAGCCCTGCGCTGGCGCTCGGTCATGCCGCCCCAGCTCGTCACATGTGACGGTAGCGGGCGCTGCTTCGCACCAGGTTCCCGCAATGTTAAAAGCTCAAAACGGACAACTTAACCCAGTTGCGGTCAGACTCAGCACAACTGGGCGTGCTTATACCGTCGCGCGGACATACGCTCCGCGCGTGCGCGACATCGAGACGATCAACTCCGAGCTGCGCCGGCTGCTGGCGATTCGGACGAATTGGGCTATGGCGCCGGACCTCCCGGCGCAGGATAGAGCCCGCTATGACTTCCCACGATGACAACCAGGGGGAATGGTGACCATCTGCGGGATTAGGTTCGCAGGATTGGTCAACGCGGGACCGGCGTCGTTGGGGACTGGCGGCCGGCATTAGGAGATGAGCCAGGTGTGGCCTCTGTACCTACTCGCCCTCGCCGAGAGCAGCCTTCGCTGCCTCGTCGTCCGGTGCCTTTACAGCAAGGACAACCCATGCTCCCACGACGCCTAAAACCAGTTCCCAAATACAGATCCAACCGATACGGCGAAGGTCGGAGTCGTCGATGTTCGGCAGCGAGCTATACAACATCGCCGAAGAGAAGCCTGCGGTAGTAACGGCGCCGCACGCGAGCCAGTGGTCATACGGCGTGATCGTCTTACCCATGACCGACCTCAGGTAGAAAATCAAGAACACGAGGACGCTCCCTAGTCCCATGCAACCCGCGACTTTGCCGCCAAGCGTCCACCTTCCACCTGGGTACAGCGCGCATAGACCGATGATTAGCGGCGCGGAGGTTTCGACCAAGCTGCGTGCGGCTCCGGCCTGCCGCAAAGGCACTTTGCCCCATCGAAGGGCGTTGACCTGAAACGCAACGAATAACAACGCCAGGATCGTCCCCGAAATCGGCGCTACTGCGGTGAAGAAGTCTTTCCAGTCTTTCCACTCTGGCTTCACCTACGTTTGACTACCACAGGTGGCCGACCGAAAAAAGGTCGGCTTGTTTGTCGCCTTCGCCGTCAAGTAGACCTCGGCGCGGTCAGTAGAACCATCGCGGCACGCTGTCTGGCGTGAGTTGTGTGTCGGATTCGGCGTTGGCGTGGCCGATTTCAGACATTGGGACGGCGGTTTCGAGCGACACCCAGTGCTTGCGGCGGCCGGGTGTGATTTTCCTCTTTGTCGATCGCGTCGTCGACTCTGCTGACCATCGAGCAGGCCCGCGAGCTGATGTCGGTTCTACGTGAGGCCATCGCCGAGGCTGGCCGGTGAGCACAATGAGTAAGCGACCTGACCAACCTCGAGCTGCTTGCCCTAATCCTGCTGTTGGAGCAGCCCGACGAGCGAGTCAACGGGCACCCCGCGCCAGTTCTGCGACTGGCCCCGAAGTGATCCGCCACGCCGTGGTTATCGCCGCATTTCTGGTGGCGGCGTTCCCGGCCCCGCCGGCCGCGCATGCTGGGCCGATTCAGTGGTGCGACCCGGCGTCATCGCTGTTCGACCCGACGATCTGTTACAGCGACAGCCACGAGCGCGGTGGCAAGAGTCGTGATCCGTTCGGCCCGGTATATGACCCCGATTACTGCGCCGCCAAGGGCGGCTAGGAACCGGATCGCCCTAGTCCACGATCCAATAGTTGATACGTGCTGTCGCTCAACGCACCCTGCTCATTTGCCTTGTACGGGCATTTGAAAGACGTCCCGCTAGATGCCGAACGATGCAAATAGCGGAGGAATGTCGGCCAACAGTAGCTGCGGAAGAAAGACCAACAGTTGAGGAAGAGTATATATAAAGATCGCAAATTCAATAAATAGAATGATTCCGAGGAAGGCGCCGATGAGCAGGAAGGGCGCGATAGATTGCACCACTGCAGCGCCCAGCATTGCCAACGACGGCGGGAGCGCCACGTTGATGGCCAGCACCAGCTGGTCGACGGCGTTCAGGCCGCTGTCCAGCAGGGGCAGACCCGTGGCGATGGCGGAATCGATGACGGGCAACAACGCCGCGGCGATGGCGTTCTCGATGTTGGCATACGAGAACGCACCGGCAGTCAAGTGCTGCACGAACTGGTCGTTAAACGCCGCTGCCTGACCGGCCAGCGCCTGATAATTCGCGGCGTGCTGGGAGAACAGGTGCGCAATACTCGCCGACACCTCATCGGCGGCTGCAGGTATCACCGAAGTCGTCCGGGCAGCCGCCACCATGTGCGCCGCGTTGACGTTTGCGCCGATACTGGCCAAGTCCGTTGCCGCCGCCGTCATCATGTCCGGGTCCGCGATCACGTACGCCATGTCTGTCCTCCAACCCGGTCGGCAGAGAAACCATCGGCCGGGCAATAAGGAAACCGTAGTCGCGCTGGGGCAGGAGCGCACTACTGCTCAGCGCAAGGCGATGGAACGGTCCGCCGCCGCCCGGCCAGCTGCCAATCCCGGCATCCGACCCGCTAACCGGCCGTTCATTGGGCCGGTGTCGCCTATCAGGGCGAGCGCCATTGCCGTCGGTTGCCTACCCAAAGCCCGCACGCGTCGGCGGCGGGTCGCTAGGCTGTCCAACCAGGGGGCTATCGGAAGGTTTGTCGTGGCCTGGGTGACGTTGAAGCGTTACCGGCTGTCGGCGCTGATCGGCCAGGGCAGAACGCGCAGGGTCGTCGTCGCGGCGGCGGCCGCCGTCGCGCTCGCCCCGTTCTCTGCGTTGGCCACCACAACCGTTGTGGCACAGGCGGCTCCGTGCGCTGGCGCCGGCCAGAACCCCATGTCGTGTGAGCACTGCCTGTTCTACGTGAACCTCTACCACACGTCGAACGTGTGCTTCAGCGAACCGGTCCGCCAGGCGCCCAGGACCACGGAGCCGCTTCCCGAACCCGTCCGCCTGCCGGAGGCGCTTCCGCCGGCTCCCCCGCCGCCCAACGCGGCTCCGGTGCCGATCCCGAGTATCAATCCGCTGGCACCGGGCACGCCGAGGAACGCCTCGCTGGTCATACCCCCGAAAGGGCTGGAAGCGTCCCCGCAAGCGGTCGCGGCCGCGCGGGCGGCACCGGCGGCTCGAGTCGATCCGAACAGGGTCGACCCGGTGCTGCAGCAGGTGGACTTCAACCACCAGGTGCAAAATGTGGTCAACGCTCACGCCGACAACGTCGACGTCGTCAAGGCCGGCAGCGCCGAGCTGGCGCGTCCCCGGCACTGGGACTACGTCGACTACGACGAGTACCGACGCCCGAGCCTGTACAACCCGCTCGGCGAGGCGATGACCTTCTGCTACTTCTACGACGGCGCCGAACGCGAAGCGTATGTGCCGGCCGGTGGCCGGATCGTGCTCGACGCCGCCGCGGTCGGGCTGGTCCCGTTCACCGCGGTCGGCGACAGCCATGTGGCGTCGGGCAGCTTCTACGGCGGGGCGTGGATACCGCCGGACGGATTCGACGGCCCGCCGCCGCCCGGCTACAACCCCCCGCCGCCCCCGCCGGTGTACCAGCACGTCTACGCCTACGTCCTGGCAGACAACCAGACGGTGGACGTCGGCCGGGTGCAAGTGGTGGGCCGCGACGACAGCCAACCCACGGGCAGCCAGGAGACGTTCCTGCTCGACGACTCCACCCTGGCGTGGGGCCAGGTCAACGACTCCGACGGCAGCGCGCAGATCACGGTGACGAAGACGCAGCCGCTGCCGGGCGTCGGGCCGACCGACAACGGCACCTTCCTGGTGGCGCTGGCCGCTCACGACGAGCACGCACAACCCGCCGAGCCCGCCCGACCCGCCCAGCCGTGGTGGCCCCAGGCGCTGGGTTACGGGTTGCTGGGGTTGGGCGCCGCGTTCGTCGCGTGGATCGTCAACCGTCGGCAGAAGACCGCCGACCCGACCAGGCCCTAGGGTCGGCGCGACGAAAACGTCTGCCGCACCGGCGCGTTCGACGCCGGTGCTCGCTCAGAACCGCAACTTGTTGAGCTGATCGTCGACCGCCAGAGCGCTCGCGGCCAGCCGGTAGGCTTCCACGGCGTCCGCGAGCACGGCGCCCGAACGGTCGAACCGCGCCCAGTCCATGACGGCCTGACAGACATCGTCGGCGAGGCTGCGCAGAATTCCGTCCCGCGGTGGATTGTCGATCGCGTTCACCGCGGCGGCGCAAAGCCAGCCCTTGAAAACGCCGTCGACGCAATCACTCTGCAGCGCAAGCTGAGCCAGCCGGACAAGCTCCCGCGCAAAGTCGCCCTCGAAATCCATCTCTTCCCTTCGCATCAGGAACACGAGCGGCCGCGAAAGCGCTCATTGGCCAGTCGGTACCGTAGCGCGCGGATGAGAAAGATTCGGCCACAGCCGAATCACGGAGCGACGACAGAATTGCGATCCCGTCAGTTCAGGAACCAGCCGCCTGGTTGGAGCGAAGCCCTGCGACCACACGCGGAAATGGCGGTGGCGCTTGGTCTCGTGGCTCGTGTTCGATGTGCGCCCATTGGTGCGGCGCGAAGTACCACGCCCACCTGCCCTTGGTGTACCCGATCTTGAGAACGGCGCCCTCGGTATCGAAATGGAGATCGTCGCCGTACGTATTCTCACTGCCGTCGGCCCACACGACTTTGAACGTCATAGGCGCGCACGGTACCGGGCGGCGGTGAACAACAGACTCCGCGAAATCGCGGACAACTCCGGCGCCGCCGTCTGCCTCGCCGCCGCCGAAGTGATGCGTGGCGCGGCTCAGCAGTGAGCCGCCCAGCACCGCTGATTGGGGCAGTACGACGCGTGCGCGATCCGCACCATGTTGCCGACGTCGCCGTATGTGACGTTCCGCGGGTCCAGGGTGGCGTGAATGTTCTGCGTGATCTGGTCGTAGGTCCAACCCCAGCCCAGGTCGTCGCAGATGAGGCGTCCCATCGCGGTCAGGGCGTCCTCGTGATCCGGCGGCCACGAAAAGCCGACCGCGCGCAGTTGAGCGAGGTACGCGTCGTCGGCCGGATCGGCGGTCGCAATCGCAGCGCTACTGAACAGAGCAGCGGCAGCCATAACGGGGATGCCCAGCTTGGCCAACCAGCGAGGTGAGGTCATTCGGTGCGCTTCCTTTCTCCTTGGCGAGACGATGCCGTCAGTGCGAAAACCCGAAGCGGCACGACTAAGAAGGATAGAGACAGCTAAGGAAATTGCAGCTTATGCAAAGCTGAATTATCGGCTTTGCCCCCTACTATCCCCTGATTCCGAGCGGGCGCCACGCCGTCGGGTGCGAATGCCCCCCGCGGACGGGCAAACGCCGACTGCCGCCGCCCAGGACGCCTCGACTCCACGGCGCTTGAGGTCCAATGGCCCTAGGGTCGCGCCGCGCGGGAACACACTATTAAGAACGTGAACGACTCAATCCAGGACGCCGCGACTCGCGGGGCGCATCCGGCCATCGCCGCCCAGGTGTTGGACGAAGCCTCTGCGTGGGATTTGCTCGGCACCGTGGATTGCGGACGGGTCATCTTCCGTCTCATGTCGTGCCCGGAGAGCACCGCGGTCCTGCATCTGGTCGACGACCAGCGGGTCATCATCCGCGCCCGCCTGACCCCTACCGACGCTGTCGACGCACGGTCGACAAACGGCGCCCTGGTGGCCTACGAAGCGGAGAGGGCCGATGCCGACACCCATACGAGTTGGAGCGTGCTCGTTTTCGGCCGGGCGCACGCCCTCACCGATCCGGGCCGGGTGGACCGCTACAAGCGACGGCTCCGCCCGTGGGTGGACTACGCGGACACCATTCTCGCCATCGAGCCCGATATCGTCACGGCGATCCGCGTCGCCTGTGCCGGCGAGCAGTGTGGGTGTCTCGATGCGACCGCGAGAGACATTGTCTCTGGCCAGTTTCGGTGCCTGCTGGGTCTAGACAACCATGATTGAACGATCCTACGACGGCGGCCTGGGGTTGGCCCAGCCCGCCCAGGGCGCCCAGCCGCTGGCGCGCGACGAGGCCATGCGGCTGCTGGCGAGCGTGAGCTACGGGCGTGTCGTATTCGACTTCCGATCGCTCCCGGCGATCAGGCCGGTCAATCACCTGGTCGACGACAGCCGGGTGATCCTCCGCACCCGGCTGACCACGGCGGTCTCCAACGCCACGCGCTTGAACGCCGGCATCGTCGTCGCCTACGAAGCCGACAGCATCGACCCGGAAACCCGCAGCGGCTGGAGCGTCGTGGTCACCGGGCACGCGCGCACGCTCACCGACACCGACGAAGTCACGCGGTATGAGCAGCTTCTCCGGCCGTGGATCAATCACGCCGACACCGTCGTCGCCATCGAACCGCAATTCGTCACCGGCCTGCGGATCGTCCCCGCGCAGACATAACCACCCCGCCCAAGGCATGCTTGACGTATGCATGTCAACAACGGAGTCCGCGACCCCGCGGCGAGCTTTCCCTTGGACATCACCCTCGACGACGCCGGCGAGCGTCGGCAGGCCAACCGGGCGGTCGCGGTCAGCGCCGTAGGGCTGGCGGTGACCGGTCTCGTCGAACTGGCCATCGCGCTGTTATCGGGCTCGGTGGCGCTGCTCGGCGACGCGCTGCACAACCTGTCGGACGTCTCGACCAGCGCGCTGGTGTTCGTCGGGTTCCGGGCCTCACGCAAGGTGCCCGACGAGCGTTACCCCTACGGCTTCGAGCGGGCCGAGGACCTCGCGGGATTGGGCGTGGCGCTGGTGATTTGGGCCAGCGCCATCGTGGCCGGATACGAGAGCGTCACGAAGCTGCTCCGTCACGGCGGCACCAGTCACGTGGGCTGGGGCATCGCCGCGGCCGGGGTGGGCATCGCGGGCAACCAACTGGTCGCCCGCTACAAACTGGTGGTGGGACAGCGGATCCGGTCGGCGACCATGGTTGCCGACGCCAGGCACTCGTGGCTGGACGCGCTGTCCTCCGCCGGCGCCATGCTGGGACTCATCGGCGTGGCCCTCGGCTGGGGCTGGGCCGACGCGATCGCCGGGATCGTCGTCACCGGGTTCATCTGCCACGTCGGCTGGGAGGTGACCGCCGACATCGCGCACCACCTGCTCGACGGCGTCGACCCCGAAATCATCACGACCGCCGAAAGCGTCGCCGCCACGGTTCCCGGTGTCACACACGCGCACGCCCGGGCGCGGTGGACCGGGCGGACGCTGCGCGTCGAGGTCGAAGGCTTTCTCGACCCCGACACGCCCCTGGGGACCGCCGACCAGATCGGTCGCCGGGTGGCCAGCGCGCTGGCACCGCGGATTCCCGAGATGCACAACTTCACGTGGACGGCGCGCGCCGCCTGATACTCAGGCGGGCAGCCCTGACCCCCGGGCGCGTCAGCCCCGGCGGAACCGCTCGCGCAGCTGTGGGTCGTTCTCCCACCACAACGCCGACGGGGCGGCACGGTCGTCCGGGACGTCCTCGGCCATGTCCAACTCGGCGTCGACCCGCGTCGCGTGCGCCTTCTCGTCGCGCGACAACGCGCGCATCAGCAGCAGCACGAAGGGCCACCCGACCAGGTCCCCGAGGATCCAGAGGACGCCGGCGCCGATCGTCTGGTCGAGCCGCTGATCGGGCCCCCAGGATCGGTGCAGACCCGCGTAGTACGCGGCGCCGATCAACGAGCCCTGCCAGAGGACCAGCCCGAGCACGCCGTCGCCGAGGGCCTCGGCGACGGTGATCAACAGCGAGATCAGCTGGGGATACCTGCGCGGCACCGGGTCCGCCTGCAGCCGTGCATAGAAGTAGCCGAAACCGATGACCACCAACAGGATTCGAGTCGACGAGCCGACCAGCTCGCTCTCGAGCGCGGCGGTGTACCAGGGCGTCAGATAGAGCAGCCAGGGGGTGGCGAGCATGCCCACCGACGTCGTCGCCGGATGCACGAGCACCCGGGCGAGCCGGGTGGCCAGCACCCGATCGACGCGCTGCCGGCCGGCCGGGCCGAGGGCGGCGCGCACGACGGTGACAGGCCGGCCCTGCGCGACCAGGAACGGTGCCACGTACAGCAGCAACAGGACCTGCAACGCGCGCACCCAGAACAGGACGTCGGCGTAGACCCCGATTGCGCTCATGGTGGCCAGTGCCCACACCACCATGCCCGCGCCGAAGCACGCCATGTTGCCGGCGCCGACCGGCCCCTCGGCGCTGCGTCCGCGGCGCAAGCACCAGACGTACGCGCCGGCGAGCGACACGACTGCCACCGCGCAGACCGGGTCCGGCCGCCAGGTCTGGACCAGCGAACCCCATGTCAGCGGCCCGGGATCGACGCGCATGCCCATCAGCGTATTGCGCGACCGCGCGGTCGGGCAGCGCGGTCGCGGCTAGGCGGCCGGGGCGCGCGAAGGCTTAAGGACCCGCGCCGAAAGCCGACGGGACCGCAGCGCACCCGGCAGCGCGCCGACCGGCCGGGGCTCCGGGGCTTCCCAGATGTCGCCGTCGAGAACACCGGGCAGACCGGCCTGGCTGGCGACGAAGACGGGCACCTCGCCCCGTGCCGACTGGCGGTGGTAGTCGCGCAGCGCCGCGAACGCCCACCGGCCCAGCAGACAGATCGCGACCAGGTTGACGATCGCCATCAACGCCATCGCCAGGTCGGCCAGCGCCCACACCAGCGTGAGCTTGGACAGCGCACCCACCGCGATTGCCAGCAGGGTGATCACCTTCAGGCCGTTGATCGCCAGGCGCCGCCCGCCCAGGAAGAACAGGTTGGCCTCGGCGCACACGTAGTTGCTCAGCACCGAGGCGAACGCGAACACGAAAACCACCGTGGTCATCGGCACGGTGGTCCACGAGCCGAGCCCGACCGCGATCGCCGACTGTGTCAGGCTGGCCCCGGCGACCGCGCCCAGGTGGGCCGGGTCGTAGACGGAAGGACCCGACATCAGCACGATGAACGCGGTCGCCGTGCAGATCACCATCGTGTCGACGAAGACGGCGAGCGCCTGGATCAGGCCTTGCTCGACGGGATGGGCCACCGTCGCCGAACCCGCGATGTTGGGCGAACTGCCCATCCCCGCCTCGCAGGCGAACAGGCCGCGCTTGACCCCGGTGAGCATGGCCACCGCGATGCCGCCGGCGAAACCGCCTGCCATCTGCCGGATTCCGAACGCGCCGCCGATGATCTCCTCGATGACGCCCGGCAGCTCGGTGATGTGGACGGCGACGATCGCCAGCGCCAGCACCGTGTACAGCAGCGCCACCACCGGCAGCACCGCGCCGGCGACCCGCGCCACCCGACGCACCCCGCCGAACAGCACCGGAGCCGCAAGCACGGCCAGCACGGCTGTCGTCCAACGGATGTCGATGCCGTGCGACGACTTCAGCACACCGCTGACCGCGTTGGTCTCGACCATGTTGAACGCCGTCGCGAAGGTGAACACCAGCAGCACCGAGAAGAAGACGCCGCCGGTCCGCGACCGCAGCCCGTTCTGGATGTAGAACGCCGGACCGCCCCGGAAGGCACCGTCGGCGGAACGGACCTTGAAGATCTGCGCCAGCGTGGCCTCGATGAGCGCGGTCGCCATACCGACGGCGGCCACGACCCACATCCAGAAGATGGCGCCGGGCCCGCCGACGGTGAGCGCGATGGCGACGCCGGCGATATTCCCGGTGCCGACCCGCGACGCGAGGCCCACGCAGAAGGCCTGGAAGGAGGAGATCCCACCGTCGGGGTGGTGGGATCTGCGGAGTTGGCGGAACATGCGCCCGAAGTACCGGATCTGGATGAAGCGGGTCCGCACGGTGAAATAGATGCCGGCGCCGATGAGCAGGTAAATGAGGATGTGCGCGCCGAGAACGTTGCTGAGCGGGTCGACCAACTTCGCCTGAAGGAGGTCCAAGTCCGCTTCCTTTCAGGCACCAGTCACAAGCCCCGGCAGAGGCGATTCCGTACCGAATCGTAAGGACGCCATGTTGACGGCGTGTTTCGTCGGCGCGGCCCGGGTAGCGGGCGGGTTAACACTGCATCACAACGGGCGGTGCGGCCGGGCCGCGCGCGGCCGCTACGAGGTGCCGTCGGCCTTTGCCGTGGTGGTCGTGAGCGCCTGGGGGCAGTAGACGTTGGCGGCGATCGCCGTGAACCTCGCGGCGTTGTCGCCGTGCAACCCCGAGTTCTGGGCTTGCACGGTCTTGACGACGTCGGCCATTTGCGTTCCCTGGCCGACGGCCTGGCACACCCATCTGCCCGCGGCGATGACGCGGCCCGGGTCGGGGTAGGTGATGCCGGCGGCCTGCAGCGAGGCGAGGAAGGCGTCGTCGTTGCTGTCGGCCCGCGCGGGCGCGGCCAGGCCGGTCACGACGGCCAGACCCGCCAGCACAAGCAGAAACCTCATGGCCCGAGATGGTCCCAGAAGGGGGCCTCCTCCGCATCCGATTCCGCGGATCCCGTGTCGGCGGGCGCCGGCAAGAACCCCTCCCCCTCGCCATAGCGCTGTGCGATCATGCGAACTATGCGCCGCTGGCTGATCGTCCTGTGCACCTTCCTCGTCGCGGGCGCCGGTGTCGCCGCCGCGGCTCCGCGTGCGTGGGCCGGCGACGCGCCCATCGGCCACGTCGGCGACACGCTGCGGGTGGACACCGGCACCTATATCGCCGACGTCACGGTCAGCGGCGTGGGGCCGTGCGACCCGCCACCCGGGTTCGGCTACCTGCGCAGCAACAGCTACAAGGGCTTCCCGGACAGTTCCGTCGAGCGCGCCGACGTGACGATCCGCGCCGTCCGGGTGCCCAACCCCTTCATCATGGCCACCAACTTCAGCTTCGACGGGGTGACCCCGTTCGCCGACGCGTACACGCCGCGGCCCTCCGACGCGCCCGACGCGCTGGACGCGGCACTGACCAACGCGCCCACCGGGGCGATCGTGCGCGGCGGAGTTTACTGGGACGCCTACCGCGACCCGGTGTCCACCGTCGTCCTGCTGGACAAGAAAACGGGCTACCACCTCGCGCAGTGGAACCTTTGATCCGCGGGGGATCTCCGACGCTGGCCGTCGCGCGCGCCACGGCGGACTCGGTCGACGTCGAACAGCTCGCCACCGTCGCCGCGCGCACCTTCGCGCTGGCTTGCCCGCCGACGGTGCCGCCCGGCAGCGTCGCGTCTTTCGTCGACACCAACCTGTCCGCCGCCCGCTTCGCGCAGTACCTGACCGACCCGGAACGCGCGGTGCTGACCGCGCAGCGCGCGAAGCGAATCATCGGATACGCCATGCTGATTCGCGGCGTCGGCGAGGACCCTGACGTGCGGCGGGCTGTGGACATCGGCCCGGCCGCGGAGCTGTCGAAGATGTACGTGCTGCCCGAGCACCACGGCGCCGGGGTCGCCGCGGCTCTGATGGAACATGCGCTGGATACCGCCGCGGGATGGGGGGCGCGCTGCGTGTGGCTGGGCGTCAACCAGGAAAACGAACGGGCACAACGCTTTTACGCCAAGAGCGGCTTCGCGGTCGCGGGCACCAGGACCTTCCAGGTGGGCGCTCGCCGCGAGAACGACTTCGTCATGGTTCGCCACCTTCGTTGACCGTCAGTGCCAGCAGCCGAGAGATGGCCCGCAGGTACTTCTTTCGGTAACCGCCGGCCAGCATCTCGTCGCTGAAGACCGTGTCCAGCCTTGCCCCCGACGCCGCCACCGGGATGCCGGCGTTGTAGAGGCGATCCGTCAGCGACACCAGCCGCAACGCGACGTTCTGGTCGTCGACAGGGTGCACTCCCGTCAGGAACACGGCGGTCACGCCCTCGATCAGCGTCGGGTATCGCGACGGGTGCATGGTGGCCAGGTGCGCGCACAGCGCGTCGAAGTCGTCCAGCGTCGCCCCGGCGAACCCCTCCGCGCGCGCGATCACATCCTCGTCCGAAAGCGGCGGCGGCGCCGGGGGCAGGCCGCGATGCCGGTAGTCGGGGCCCTCGATCCGGACGGTGGTGAAGATGCTTGCCAGCGTGTGGATTTCGCGCAGGAAGTCCTGCGCGGCGAAGCGGCCCTCGCCGAGCTGCTCGGGCAGCGTGTTGGAGGTGGCGGCCACCGACACGCCCCGCTCGACCAACGACGACAGCAGCCGCGAGACCAGCGTGGTGTTGCCGGGGTCGTCGAGCTCGAACTCGTCGATGCACACCGCGGTGTAGTCCGCGAGCAAAGCGACACACTCGGCGAAGCCGAAAGCCCCGGCGAGCGCGGTGAGCTCTCCGAAAGTGGCGAACGCCTTGGGATTCGGGCCTTCCGGCAACTCGTAGTAGGCCGAGGCCAACAGGTGAGTCTTGCCCACCCCGAAGCCGCCGTCCAGATACAAACCCACGCCCGGCAGCACCGTTCGCCGACCGAACAGCCGGCGGCGGCCGGACCGGCGCGCGACGGCCTGGCGGCAGAACGCCCGGCAGGCGGCGACGGCGGCGGCCTGCGTCGGTTCCGACGGATCGGGTTGATAGGTCGAAAAACTCACGTCGGCGAAGGTCGGCGGTGGCCTCAACTGCCCGATCAGCCGATCCGGCGAGGCGGCGGGATGCCGATCCACCAGGCGGGCCACGCCGCGGGAAGTGGACCCGTGCATGCACGCACTGTAGCGGCGTGCTGCAATCAGACTCATGCCCGAGCCTGACGCCGGCGGCGCCCCGCAATCAGCGACCGAGACGCCGCTGGCGCTGCTCGGATCGGTGCACGACGTCGACGACGGCGAGCTGTCCGCGCTTTACGCCTACCCGGGCCGGGACACCACGTGGCTGCGCGCCAACTTCATCACCAGCGTCGACGGCGGGGCCACCGCCGGCGGCACCAGCGGCGCCATGGGCGGCCCCGGCGACCGGTTCGTCTTCAACATGCTGCGCGAACTCGCCGACGTCATCGTCGTCGGCTCGGGCACCGTGCGCGCCGAGGGCTACTCGGGCGCGCACGTGAGCGCCGCCCAGCGGCAGCGGCGGCAGGCCCGCGGGCAGGCCGAGGTGCCGCAGTTGGCGATCGTCACGGGCTCGGGGCACCTCGACCGCGCCATGGGGGTGTTCACCCAGACCGAGGTGCCGCCGCTGGTCCTGACCTGCAAGGCGGCCGTCGAGGACGCACGCCGGCTGCTGACGGGCCTGGGCGAGGTGCTCGACTGCTCCGGTAGCGATCCGGGCAAGGTCGACGAGGCGGCGCTGGTGGCGACGCTCGGCGCCCACGGGATGCGCCACATGCTGACCGAAGGCGGCCCGACGCTGCTGGGCTCGTTCATACGGCGCGACCTGCTCGACGAGCTGTGCCTGACGATCGCGCCGTGCGTCGTCGGCGGCGAGGCCCGCCGGATCGCGGGCGGCGCGGGCGAGCTGATGACCCGGATGCGTTGCGCGCACGTCCTCACCGACGACGCCGGCTACCTCTACACCCGATACGTCAAGGCCTGACCCGACACATCCCGACACATCCATGCCCCGAAAAGGCCCGGCTACTGTGGTCGGCATGGGACGGCACATTACGTTCGCCACGCTTGTCGTCGCGGTGACCGCGATGGTGGCCGGCTGCGTCCCTGGAGTGGGCGCCGACCCGCGCTTCGCCACCAACTCCGGCGCCCGGCCGCAGGGCGTGGCGCCCAGCAAGGCGCCGCCGAGCGGTCCCCCGCCGATCGCCGCGCCCAAGAACGACCTGTCCTGGCGTGACTGCACGTCGCGGGTGTTCACCGACGCTGCCGTACCCGCCGTCCCCGGAGTCCAACTCGAGTGCGCGACCTACGACTCCGACCTGGACCCGGTCAACGGCGGGTCGGGCAGCCTGAGCATCGGTGTGGTCCGGGCCCGCTCGAACAAGACCCCGCACGATGCCGGCCCGCTGGTCTTCACCACCGGCTCGGACCTGCCGTCGTCGACGCAGTTGCCGGTCTGGCTGTCGCAGGCGGGCGCCGACGTGCTGCAGTCGCACCCCATCGTCGCGGTCGACCGTCGCGGCATCGGCATGTCGAGCCCCATCGACTGCCGCGACAACCTCGACCGCCAGGCGATGCGCGAGCAGGCCCAGTTCCAGACCGGCGACGATCCCGTCGCCAACCTGTCCGACATCGCCAACAACGCCACCACCAACTGCACCGACACCATCGCGCCGGGCGCCACCTCCTACGACGACGGGCACGCCGCCTCCGACATCGAGCGGCTGCGCAGCCTGTGGGACGTGCCGGCGGTCGCGCTCGTCGGGATCGGCAACGGCGCCCAGGTGGCGCTGGCATACGCCGCGACGCGGCCCGACAAGGTCGCCCGCCTCATCCTCGACTCGCCGGTGGCGCTGGGCGTCAACGCCGAAGCGGCCGCCGAGCAGCAGGTCAAGGGGCAGCAGGCCGCGCTCGACGCGTTCGCCGCGCAGTGCGTCGCGGTGAACTGCGCGCTGGGTCCCGACCCGAAAGGCGCTGTCAGCGGGCTGCTGGCCGACGCCCGCGCCGGTAAAGGACCCGCCGGCGCCTCGGTGGCCCAGGTGACCAACGCCATCACCGTCGCCCTCGGTTTCCCGTCCGGCGGCCGCGTCGGGGCCACCACCAATCTGGCCAACGCGCTGGCGGCGGCCCGCTCCGGCGACGCCGGCCAGCTGACCGGCCTGATCAACCATGCCGACGCCGTCCAGGACTCCGACGGCCAGTTCGTCAGCACCTGCAGCGACGCGGTCAACCGCCCGACCCCCGACCGGGTGCGCGAACTGGTGGTGGCGTGGGGCAAGCTGTATCCCCAGTTCGGCACCGTCGCCGCGCTGAACCTGGTCAAATGCGTGCACTGGCCCACGATTTCGCCACCGGCGCCCCCGAAGGACCTGAAGGTGGACGTGTTGTTGCTGGGCGTGCAGAACGACCCGATCGTCGGCTCGGAGGGCGTCGCGCAGACGGCGGCCACCATCATCAACGCCAACGCCGCGAGCAAGCGGGTGATGTGGCAGGGCATCGGTCACGGCGCCAGCATCTATTCGGCCTGCGCGGTTCCGCCGCTGGTCGGCTACCTCAACAGCGGCAAGTTGCCCGGCACCGACACGTACTGTCCCGCCTGACAGTTGGTTTTTTCCGCTCCGCCGCCCTCGGTGTACGGTGCGCTGGTGACGGCAGCCGACTCGACCCGTACCCGCCTGCGTGACCGCATGATGGCCGCATTCGGTCCCCGCACCGGCGCACCGGACACGGCGACCGTGGTGCGCCTGGCGCTGTGGCCGGCGGCCATCCTCTCGGTCCTGCACCGCAGCGTCATCCTGACCATCAACGGCAACATCACCGACGACTTCAAGCCCGTCTACCGCGCGGTGCTCAACTTCCGGCACGGCTGGGACATCTACAACGAGCACTTCGACTACGTCGACCCGCACTACCTGTATCCGCCCGGCGGCACGCTGCTGATGGCGCCGTTCGGGTATTTGCCCTTCACGCCGTCGCGGTTCCTGTTCGTCCTGATCAACACCGTGGCCATACTGATCGCCTGGTATCTGCTGCTGCGGATGTTCGACTACACGCTGTCCTCGGTGGCCGCGCCCGCCCTGCTGCTGGCCATGTTCTGCACCGAGACGGTGACCAGCACGCTGGTGTTCACCAACATCAACGGCTGCGTCCTGCTCGCCGAAATGCTGTTCTTGCGTTGGCTTCTCGACGGCCGGGCCGGCCGCCAATGGTGGGCCGGCGCCGCGATCGGGCTGACGCTCGCGCTCAAGCCGCTGCTGGGCCCGCTGCTGTTGCTGCCCCTGCTGAACCGTCAGTGGCGGGCGCTGGTGCCCGCGTTCGCGGTGCCGCTGGTGATCAACCTGGCGGCCTGGCCGCTGGTCAGCGACCCGAAGGACTTCGTCACCAAGACGGTGCCCTACATCCTGGGCACGCGTGACTACTTCAACAGCTCGATCGAGGGCAACGGCGTGTACTTCGGTCTGCCCACCTGGCTGATCGTGTTCATGCGGATCCTGTTCACCGTGCTCGCGATCGCCGCCCTGTGGCTGCTGTACCGCTACTACCGCACCCGCGACCCGCGGTTCTGGATCACCAACTCGACCGGCGTGCTGCTGCTGTGGTCGTGGCTGGTGCTGTCGCTGGCCCAGGGCTACTACTCGATGATGCTGTTCCCGTTCCTGATGACGGTGGTGCTGCCGAACTCGCTGATCCGCAACTGGCCGGCGTGGCTGGGGATCTACGGATTCATGACGCTGGACGACTGGCTGATCTACCGGTGGATGAGGTACGGCCGCGCGCTGCAATACCTGAAGATCACCTACGGCTGGTCGCTGCTGCTGATCGTGGTGTCGTGCGTGCTGTACTTCCGCTACCTCGACGCCAAGGCCGAGGACCGGCTGGACGAGGGGATCGATCCGGGGTGGCTGACGGGCGCAGCGGGTCCCCGCCATTCCGACTAGCGGGGATCGCAAGCGCGGCGCAGCCGGGCGCAGCGGGTCCCCGCCGTTCCGGCTAGCGGGGATCGCAAGCGCGGCGCAGCCGGGCGCAGCGGGTCCCCGCCATTCCGGCTAGCGGGGATCGCAAGCGCGGCGCAGCCGGCGCAGCGGGTCCCCGCCGTTCCGGCTAGCGGGGATCGCAAGCGCGGCGCAGCCGGGCGCAGCGGGTCCCCGCCGTTCCGGCTAGCGTGGAGGCATGACTAGCCCGAAGGTGCAACTGACCGACGACGAGTGGCGGCAGAAGCTCACGCCGGAAGAGTTCCAGGTGCTGCGTCGTGCCGGCACCGAGCGGCCCTACACCGGCGAGTACACCGACACCAAGACCGAAGGCGTCTACGAGTGCCGGGCGTGCGGCGCCGAATTGTTCCGCAGCACGGAGAAATTCGAGTCGCACTGCGGCTGGCCCTCGTTCTTCGACCCGGCGGACTCCAGCGCGGTGATCCTGCGCCCCGACGATTCGATGGGCATGCGGCGCATCGAGGTGCTGTGCGCCAACTGCCACAGCCACCTGGGCCACGTCTTCGAGGGCGAGGGATACCCCACGCCGACCGACCAGCGCTACTGCATCAATTCCATCTCGCTGCGCCTGGTGCCGGCGGGTTCGTAACGCCTTCGCCGCACAGGTCACGCCGCTCACGGGAACCAACGGGTGCACCTTTGTGCCCGCCTCTGAGCGACAACGCCTTTGGTGGTGTGCCGACGCGCGGGCGTGACCGAGCGATGGCCGGGGCGCGACCGCCTGTCAGTCCACCCGCGTGGCGTGCACTTCCCAGAACGGCGCGTGCACCCGGCCGCCCTCCAGCCACGGCTCCATCGCCCGGAACCGCTCGAGCAGGGCCTGCGACTGCTCGGCCATGTCGGGGTTGCGCGCGGCCATCATCTCGATGGTCTGGGTGCTCATGTTGACCAGGTAGGTCGTCGGCCCCAGGTAGGTGATCTCCCAGCCGCCGTCGGGCAGGACGTTGCGGAAGTCGTCCTCGGACAGCGACCGCATCATCTTGAAGCCGTTGACGTCGTGCTCGCCGAACTCGAACATGTAGAGCCGCGCCCCGGGTCGGGTGGCCCGGTGCAGCGCCCGCGCATACGACTTCTGCATCTCGGGATCGGTGCTGAACGTGTGATAGAAGGCGCAGTCGACGACGGTGTCGAACCGGCCTTCGAGGCCCTCCAGCTTGGTGGCGTCGGCCAGCTCGAAGTTGACTGACACCCCGGCGTTGCGCGCGTTCTCACGGGCGCGCTCGATGGCGCCGGCCGACCCGTCGACGCCGGTGGCCGAATAGCCCTTGGAGGCGTAATAGATCGCGTGATGCCCCGGGCCGGTGCCCGGGTCGAGCACCTCGCCCTTGACCGCGCCCAGCGCGACCAGCCGCTGGACGACCGGTTGCGGCCCACCGATGTCCCACGGCGTGGCTGCGGGCAGGCCGTGCGACGTCCGGTCGTCGCGGTACATCTCCTCGAAGCGGGCGGGATCGGTGACGTCGGGATGGCTCATGCGTTCCTCTTTCCTGTCATGGCAGCGAATTCACCAGCTGCTCGACGCCCACCCGCGGACCGGTGAAGAACGGCGTCTCCTCACGGGTGTGCCGCCGGGCGTCGGTGGCGCGCAGCTCCCGCATCAGGTCGACGATCCGGTGCAATTCGGGGGCCTCGAACGCGAGCAGCCACTCGTAGTCGCCGAGCGCGAACGCCGGCACCGTGTTGGCCCGGACGTCCTTGTACTCGCGCGCGGCCATGCCATGCTCGGCGAGCATCCGGCGGCGCTCCTCGTCGGGCAGCAGGTACCACTCGTAGGACCGCACGAACGGGTAGACGCAGATGTAGGCGCCCGGCTCCTCGCCGGCCAGGAACGCCGGGATGTGGCTCTTGTTGAACTCGGCGGGCCGGTGCAACGCCACGCTGCTCCACACCGGTGAGCACGCGCGGCCCAGCGCGGTGGTGCGCCGGAAATCCGCGTAAGTCGCCTGCAGCGCTTCGACTTTCTCGGCGTGGGTCCAGATCATGAAGTCGGCATCGGCGCGCAGGCCCGCGACGTCGTAGAGGCCGCGCACCACCACTGCGCGTTCCTCCTGTTGCTTGAAGAAGCGGGTCGCCTCGTCGACGACGGCATCGCGCTCCGCGCCCAGGGCACCGGGTTGCACGGAGAACACCGAGAACATCAGGTAGCGGATCGTCGCGTTGAGGGCGTCGAAGTCCATTTTGGCCATGAAACCTATCGTGCCACCTTCATTCCGAGGGCCTCGACCGCGCGCCCCGCCGCCCCCACGCAGGCCGGCACGCCGATGCCGTCGAGGTAGCTGCCGGCCACCCCCAGCGTCGGCGGCAGGCCGGCCCGCACCTCGGCGACCAGGCCGGCGTGCCCCGGCCCGTACTGCGGCATCGCCTCGATCCAGCGCTGCACGCGCGCGTCGACCACCTCGACGTCCAGCCCGAACACCGTCGCCAGGTCGGCGCGCGCCCAGGCCAGCAGCTCGTCGTCGGAGGCGGTCCGGGCCAGGTCGTCACCGAAACGCCCGAACGACAGCCGCAGCAGCTGCGTGTCCCCGCCGGCGCCCCATTTGCGCGAGGACAGCGTGATCGCCTTGGCCCGCAGCCGCTCACCGGTGGCCACCAGCACGCCGGAACAATCCGGGAACGGCGTAGCCCCCGGCACGGCGAGCGCCACCACCACCGACGAGGCGCTGCTGACCCGGCTCGCGGCGGCGGCGCTGCGCGGCGCGACGTCGGCGACCAACGGGGCGAACCGCGGGGCCGGCACAGCGAGCACCACCGCGTCGGCGAGCCACCGGGCGCCGGTGTCGTCGGTGAGCTCCCACGCCGCGTCGGTGCGGTCGAGCCGACGAACCGCGGCACGCACCCAGCGCAGCCGGCTGCGCTCGACGAGCTCGTCGACCAGGGTCCGATAACCGCCGTCGAGCGCGCCGAACACCGGGCCTCCCCCGGCCGGCGGCAGCGCCTGGCGCACCGCGTCGGTCAGGCTGCCCGCGCCGCGGTCCAGGGCCGCGGCCACCGTCGGGGCGGCCGCGCGCACACCGATCGTCGCCGCCGAGCCCGCATACACCCCGCTAAGCAGCGGGTCCACCGACCGCGCGACGACCTGCTCGCCGAACCGGTCGCCCACCAGCTCGGCCACCGCCGGATCGCTGCCGGCTCGCCAGTCGAGCGGGCGCCCGGGCTCGGCGTCGATGCGCGCGAGCGTCGCATCGTCGACCAACCCGGCCATTTGGGCCGCCGCCGACGGAATCCCGACCACCGTGCCGGTGGGCAGCGGGTGCAACTCGTCCCCGCTGTAGATAAGCGGTCGCGCGCCGGCCGAAACCCGTTGCCGATCAGACAGATTCAGCTCAGTCAGCAGCGCCGGCACCTCGGGCCGGCGCAGGATGAACGCCTCGGCGCCAAGGTCCATCGGCTGGTCGCCGACGACCTCGGTGCGCAGAACCCCGCCGAGCCGCCCGGCGGGCTCGAAAACGGTGATGTCGGCGTCGCCGGATGCCGAGCGGAGCCGGTACGCGGCCGTCAGTCCCGAAATACCGCCGCCGACAACGCAAAAGGACCTGCTCATAGCGAGTGGACCAGCGACACCACATCGGTCAGCACACCCGGGTCGGTTTCCGGCAGGACGCCGTGCCCGAGATTGAAGACGTGGCCGGCCGCCCCCGCGTCGACGGCGCGGCGCCCGTCGTCGACCACGGCGCGCGCGGCGCGCTCGATCGCCGGCCAGCCCGCGAACAAGACCACCGGATCGAGGTTGCCCTGCAACGCCGTGCCGGGCGCCACCCGGGCGGCGGCGTCGGCGAGGCCGGTGCGCCAGTCCACGCCGACCACCGCGGCCGCCGCCGGCTTGAGCACGGCCGACATCGCGCCCAGCAGCTCGGCGGTGCCGACCCCGAAATGGGTCATCGGGACGCCGTACCGGGCCAGCGCGCCGAACACCCGGGCGCTGTGCGGCTGCACGTAGGTGTGGTAGTCGGCCAGCGACAGCGCGCCCGCCCACGAGTCGAACACCTGGATGGCGTCCACTCCGGCCTCGAGCTGGACCCGCAGGAAGCCGACGGTGATTTCGGTGAGCTTCTCCATCAGCGCGTGCCAGGTGGCCGGTTCGGCGAGCATCATCGCCTTGGTACGGGCATGGTGGCGGCTGGGTCCGCCCTCGATCAGATAGGAAGCCAGCGTGAACGGCGCGCCCGCGAACCCGATCAGCGGGACGTCGCCGAGCGCGGACACCAGCAGCTTCACGGCGTCGGCGACGGGCTGAACCCGTTGGGAATCAAGGGTTTTCATCGCCTCGACGTCGGACGCGGTGCGGACCGGTGCGGCGATGACCGGACCCACGTTGGGGACTATGTCCAGGTCGACGCCGGCGCCCAGCAGCGGCACCACGATGTCGGAGAACAGGATCGCGGCGTCGACGTCGTGGCGACGCACCGGCTGCATGGTGATCTCACAGACCAAATCGGCGTCGAAGCACGCCGCCAGCATGTTGTGCTGGGCCCGCAGCGCCCGGTACTCCGGCAGCGAACGACCGGCCTGCCGCATGAACCACACCGGAACCCGCCGGGGTTTGCGGCCGGCAACGGCGGCCAGGTACGGGGAGTCGGGGAGGTCACGGCGAGCGCGCGCAGGCTTATCCATTGGGATCCATGCTGCCACGACCGTGTCCCTGCGTAATATCGACGACCGTGCCGGTGCGCCAACCCCCCGTGAGCTACGACGAGTTCCCGAGCCTGCGCTGCGAACGCGGCGACAACGGCGTGCTGACCCTGGTGCTCGACTCCCCGGGGTTGAACTCGGTCGGACCGCAGATGCACCGCGACCTCGCCGACATCTGGCCGGTGCTCGACCGCGACCCCGACGTCCGCGCCGTGCTGGTCCGCGGTGAGGGCAAGGCGTTCTCCTCCGGCGGTAGCTTCGACCTGATCGCGGAGACCATCGGCGACTACGAGGACCGGGTCCGCATCATGCGCGAGGCCCGCGACATGGTGTTCAACATGATCAACTGCGACACCCCGATCGTGTCGGCGATCCGCGGGCCGGCCGTGGGAGCGGGCCTGGTGGTGGCCCTGCTCGCCGACATCTCGGTGGCCGGCCGCACCGCGCGGCTCATCGACGGCCACACCAAGCTGGGTGTGGCCGCCGGCGACCACGCCGCCATCTGCTGGCCGCTGCTGGTCGGGATGGCCAAAGCCAAGTACTACCTGCTGACCTGCGAGACGCTGCTCGGCGAAGAGGCCGAGCGCATCGGCCTGGTCTCGACATGCGTCGACGACGACGACGTGCTGGCCACCGCCACCCGCATCGCCGAGAACCTGGCCCGGGGCGCGCAGAACGCGATCCGCTGGACCAAGCACAGCCTCAACCACTGGTATCGGATGTTCGGACCCACCTTCGAGACGTCGGTCGGGCTGGAATTCCTCAGCTTCGGCGGCCCGGACGTCCAGGAAGGCCTGGCCGCGCACCGCGAGAAGCGTCCCGCCCGGTTCGACCGCGGATCCGCCACCTGAGCTGGGCGGATAGTATCGTTGAGCGCTTATAACGGCTTGGTCGCGACGCCCGCGCGGCCCGGCGCGCCTGTTTCGGGGTGTCGGCCGATGGGTCTACCGTCTGACGCTGTGACCCGCACCTGCGACGATGCGGTGCGAAGCAAGGACGAGGAGCGTCGCTTGACCTCAGCAGAGCCGGCCCCATTCCGCGAGGCGGTCGCGGCGATGAACGCCGTGACCGTGCGGCCGGAGATCGAGCTGGGCCCGATCCGCCCCCCGCAGCGGCTGGCGCCCCACAGTTACGCGCTGGGCGCCGAGGTCAAGCACCCCGACCTCGAGATCGTCCCCGAGCGCTCCGAGGGCGACGCGTTCGGTCGCCTGATCCTGCTCTACGACCCGGAGGGCGCCGACGCCTGGGACGGCACCCTGCGCCTGGTCGCCTACATCCAGGCCGACCTCGACTCCAGCGAGGCCGTCGACCCGCTGCTGCCAGAGGTGGCGTGGAGCTGGCTGGTCGACGCGCTGCAGTCGCACGCCGCCAACACCACCGCCCTGGGCGGCACCGTCACCGCCACCACGTCGGTGCGCTACGGCGACATCTCCGGACCGCCGCGCGCCCACCAGCTCGAGCTGCGCGCGTCCTGGACCGCGACCACCCCCGACGTCGGCGCCCACGTCCAGGCGTTCTGCGAGGTGCTGGAACACGCCGCGGGCCTGCCGCCCTCCGGCGTCACCGACCTGAGTTCGCGGTCACGCGCCTGAAATGGGCGAACCGTCGGCCCCCGGGCCCGGCAGCCCCGCGCCCGACGACACCGAACCGGAGCCCACTCCGCTCCTGCGTCCGGCCGAAGGCATCCCCGACCTCTCGGTGAGCGTCCACGAGATCGAGGCGGCCGCGCAGATGCTGAGCCGCGGGCGCGGACCGTTCGCCGTGGACGCCGAGCGGGCCTCGGGCTTTCGCTACTCCAACCGCGCGTACCTGATCCAGATCCGCCGGGCCGGCGCCGGCACCGTGCTCATCGACCCGGTCAGCCACGGCGCCGACCCGCTGGTGGCGCTGCGGCCCGTCGCCGAGGTGCTCGGCGAGGACGAATGGATCCTGCACGCCGCCGACCAGGACCTGCCGTGCCTGGCCGAGGTCGGCATGCGGCCGCCCGCGCTCTATGACACCGAGCTCGCCGGGCGGCTGGCCGGGTTCGACCGGGTCAACCTGGCGACCATGGTCGAGCGGCTGCTGGGTTTCGGACTCGCCAAGGGCCACGGCGCGGCCGACTGGTCCAAGCGGCCGCTGCCCGCGGAGTGGCTCAACTACGCGGCCCTGGACGTCGAGGAGCTCATCGAGCTGCGCGCCGCGGTCGCCGACGTGCTGGCCGGGCAGGGCAAAACAGATTGGGCCGCACAGGAATTCGACTATCTGCGCACTGCCGGAGCCCGGGAGGTGACGGCCGCCGCGCGGCGCGACCGCTGGCGGCGGACCTCGGGCATCCACCGGGTCCGCGACCGGCGGGCGCTGGCCGCCGTCCGCGAGCTGTGGCTGGCCCGCGACCGCGTCGCCCAGCGCCGCGACGTCGCCCCGCGCCGCGTGCTGCCCGACTCGGCGATCATCGACGCGGCCACCACCGATCCGCAGACGGTCGAGGACCTCGTCGCGCTGCCGGTCTTCGGCGGGCGCAACCAGCGGCGCAGCGCCGCGATGTGGTTCGAGGCGCTCGAGACGGCCCGCCGCAACCACGACCTGCCCGAGGACTCCGAGCCCCCCAACGGGCCGCCGCCGCCGGCGCGGTGGGGCAGGCGAAAGCCCGAGGCGGCCGCCCGGCTCGAGGCGGCGCGGGCGGCGCTGGCCGAGGTGTCGGCGCGGGTCGGGGTCCCCACGGAGAACATGGTGTCTCCCGACCTGGTACGACGGCTGTGCTGGGACTGGGAGCCCGCGCCGGATCCCGTCGAGGCGGTCGAGAACTTCCTGTTGGCCGGGCAGGCGCGGCCCTGGCAGCGGCAACTCGTGGTGCCCGCACTGGCGCGGGCGTTGCAGCCGCCGGCCGACACCGACGTCGACACCGGGACCGACGCCGGCTAATCCAGGTGCTCGCGGATCTCCGCTTCGGAGTCGGCGCTGCCCAGCGCGGCCACCCAACCGGTGACGCGGCGGGCGATGTCCTGGTCGGTGAGCCCCAGGTCGGCCAGCAGCTCACCGCGCGAGGCGTGGGCGTAGAACTCCTGCGGCAGCCCGACGTCGCGGCACGGCACGTCGACGTCCGCGCGCCGCAGGGCCGCCGACACGGCCGACCCCACCCCGCCGCTGACCCCGTTGTCCTCGACCGTGACGACCAGCTTGTGCTGGGCCGCCAGCTCCACGACGCCGGCGGACACCGGCAGCACCCAGCGCGGGTCGATCACCGTCACGCCGATGCCCTGGTTGTGCAGCCGCTTGGCCACCGCCAGCGCCATCGACGCGAACGCGCCCACCCCGATGAGCAGCACGTCGTGGCTGGACCCGCTGGCCGGCAGCGCCAGCACGTCCACGCCCGAGACGCCAGACCCGCGGCGTTCCAGCGCCGGAATGTCTTCTCCCACATCACCTTTGGGGAAACGCAGCGCCGTCGGACCGTCGTCGACGTCGAGCGCCTCGCCCAGTTCCTCGCGCAGCCGGGCGGCGTCGCGGGGCGCGGCCACCCGCATGCCCGGCACCACGCCCAGGATCGACAGGTCCCACATGCCGTTGTGGCTGGCGCCGTCCGAGCCGGTGATTCCGGCCCGGTCGAGCACCATCGTGACGGGCAGCTTGTGCAGCGCCACGTCCATCATGATCTGGTCGAAGGCCCGGTTGAGGAACGTCGAATAGATCGCCACCACCGGGTGCATGCCGCCCATCGCGAGGCCCGCCGCCGACGTCATCGCGTGCTGCTCGGCGATCCCGACGTCGAACAGGCGGTCCGGGAAACGCTCCCCGAACGGCGTCAGCCCGGTGGGGCCCGGCATCGCCGCGGTGATCGCCACCACGTCGCGGCGCTTGCGCGCGTAGCCGATCAGCGCATCGGAGAAGGTCGCCGTCCACCCCGGTCCGGCGATCTTGGTGGCCTGGCCGGTGACCGGGTCGATCACGCCGCACGAATGCATCTGCTCGGCCTCGTCGTCCTCCGCCGGCGCATACCCCATGCCCTTGCGGGTGACGACGTGCACGATCACCGGGCGGCCGAAGCCGCGGGCGTGACGCAACGCGCCCTCGACGGCGCGCTCGTCGTGGCCGTCGACCGGCCCGACGTACTTCAGCCCCAGGTCGGTGAACAGCAACTGCGGCGCCAGCGAGTCCTTGATGCCCGCCTTGACGCTGTGCATGAAGCGGTAGGCGATCTTGCCGAACAGCGGCATCGCGCGCAGCGCCTCGCGGCCCCGCTCCAGGGCCTGCTCGTAGACCGGCTGCAGCCGCAGCGAGGCCAGGTGGTCGGCGACGCCACCGATGGTGGGCGCGTAGCTGCGGCCGTTGTCGTTGACCACGATGATCACCGGGCGGCGCGACGCGGCGATGTTGTTCAGCGCCTCCCAGCACATGCCGCCGGTGAGCGCCCCGTCGCCCACCACCGCGACCACGTGCCGGTTGCGGTGACCGGTCAACTCGAAGGCCTTGGCCAGCCCGTCGGCATAGGACAAGGCGGCGCTGGCGTGGCTGGACTCCACCCAGTCGTGCTCGCTCTCGGCCCGCGACGGATACCCCGACAGGCCGCCCTTCTTGCGCAGGCTCTCGAAGTCCTGGCTGCGCCCGGTCAGCATCTTGTGGACGTAGGCCTGGTGACCGGTGTCGAAGATGATCGGGTCGTGCGGCGAGTCGAAGACGCGGTGCAGCGCCAGCGTCAGCTCGACCACGCCGAGGTTGGGCCCCAGGTGTCCCCCCGTGGCAGCAACCTTGTGGATCAGAAACTCGCGAATCTCGGCGGCCAGTTCGCGAAGCTGCTGCTGTGAAAGGTGCTGCAGATCAGCGGGCCCGCGGATCTGTTCCAGCATCCCGACAGTCTACGCAGGCCCCGCCGGACGGGCCCCGGTCGAAGACGCCCGAGTTCCCGCGGCCCGCGGCGCGGCCCCATCTTTGGTAGCCTCAGTCCGCGGTGAGCCGGGAAGCCTGGTCGGCACGTTTGTCCCCGACCCCGGAGCACGCCGTGAGCCTTCAGACGTATCTTCCGTGTATGCGTGCCGAGCAGATCGCCGAAGAATTCCCGGTCGTCAGCATCGATGCCAACGCGCTCGACGCTGCCCGCATGCTCGCCGAGCACCGGTTGCCCGGCCTGCTGGTCACCGACGCCGGGGGCAATCCCTGCGCGGTGCTGCCCGCCTCCCAGGTCGTCCGGTTCATCCTTCCGCGCTACGTGCAGGACGATCCGTCGCTGGCCGGTGTGCTCAACGAGTCGGTGGCCGACCGCTGCGCGGAGAAGCTGAGCGGCAAGAAGGTTCGCGACGTGCTGCCGGACCATCTGGTCGACATCCCGCCGGCCAAGGCCGACGACACCATCATCGAGGTCGCGGCGCTCATGGCGCGGCTGCGCAGCCCCCTGATCGCGGTGGTCAAGGAGGGCAGGCTGATCGGGGTGGTGACCGCATCGCGCCTGCTCGGGGCGGCGTTGGAGCATTGATCCGGCCGGGAAGCCGATGAGCGTCGTCGCGATCGCGGTGTTCGCGGTCGCCTACGTCCTGATCGCCAGCGACCGCATCAACAAGACACTGGTCGCCCTCGCGGGCGCCGCGATCGTGGTGATGCTGCCGATCATCACCTCCGACGACATCTTCTACTCACACGACACCGGCATCGACTGGGACGTCATCTTCCTGCTGTTCGGCATGATGATCATCGTCAGCGTGCTGCGCCAGACCGGCGTGTTCGAGTATGTGGCCATCTGGTCGGCCAAACGCGCCCGCGGCTCGCCGCTGCGCGTGATGATCCTGCTCGTCCTGGTCACCGCCGTCGCCTCGGCCCTGTTGGACAACGTCACCACGGTGCTGCTGGTGGGCCCGGTGACGCTGCTGGTGTGCGAACGCCTGGAGATCAAAGCCGCGCCGTTTCTGATGGCCGAGGCGTTCGCCTCGAACATCGGCGGCACGGCGACGCTGGTCGGCGACCCGCCCAACATCATCATCGCCAGCAAGGGCGGCGTGACTTTCAACGACTTCCTGATCCACCTGGCGCCGATCGTCGTCATCGTGATCGCCGTCCTGATCGCGATGCTGCCACGGCTGTTCCCCGGGGCGTTCACCGTGGACCCCGAGCGGGTCGCCGACGTCATGTCGCTGGAGGAAAAGGAAGCCATTCGCGATCCCGGGCTGCTCATCAAGTGCGGGGTGGTGCTGGTGGCGGTGTTCGCGGCCTTCATCGCCCACTCGGCGCTGCACATGGACCCGTCGGTGGTGGCGCTGCTGGGCGCCGGCATCCTGATCGTGCTGTCCCGGCTGGAGCACTCCGACTACCTGTCCAGCGTCGAATGGGACACGCTGCTGTTCTTCGCCGGACTGTTCGTCATGGTCGGCGCCCTGGTGAAGACGGGCGTCGTCAAACAACTTGCGCACGTGGCGATCACCGCCACCGGCGGCAACACCGTGGTCGCGACCATGGTGATCCTGGCGGCGTCCCTGGTGATCAGCGGCGTGGTCAACAACGTCCCCTACGCCGCGACCATGGCGCCGATCGTCGGCGACCTGGCCCCGGCCCTGACCGACCACATCAACCCGGGCGTCCTGTGGTGGGCGTTGGCCCTGGGCACCGACTTCGGCGGCAACCTGACCGCGGTCGGCGCCAGCGCCAACGTCGTCGTCCTGGGCATCGCCGCGCGCTCCGACAACCCCATCACCTTCTGGGAGTTCACCCGCAAGGGCATGGTGGTAACGGCGGTCTCGCTGGTGCTCTCCGCCGTCTACCTCTGGCTGCGTTACCTCATGGCCTGACGGGTCAGCAGCGCGACGCACTCGGCGTGGTGGGTCAGCGGGAAGGCGTCGAACACCCTCAGCTGCGCCACGGTGTAGCCGTGGCCGAGGTAGAGGCCGATATCGCGAGCGAAAGAGGCTGCCTCGCAACCGATGTGGACCACCCGGGGCACGCCGGCGGCGGCCAGCAGGTCGACGACCTCGCGCCCGGCGCCCGCGCGCGGCGGGTCCAGCACCGCCACGTCGGCGGCAGCGGCCCGCGGCGCGGCCAGCGCCCGGCGCACCGAGTCGGTGACGACGTCCACCTGCGGCAGGTCGGCCAGCGCGGCCCGGGCGGCCCGCGTCGACGCGCGCGAGGTGTCGACGCTCAACACCCGCCCGGACTCCCCCACCGCCTCGCCGAGCGCCGCGGCGAAGACGCCCGCGCCGCCGTAGAGGTCCCACGCGGTCATGCCGGCTTGCGGCTGCGCCCACTCGGCGACCAGGTCGCTGTAGACGCCCGCCGCACCGCGGTGCGCCTGCCAAAACGCGGTGACCGGAACCCGCCACGTGCGCGCGCCCACCCGCTGCACGGCCTCGTAGTCACCCTCCACCACGTCGGTCACCGTGCGCCTGCCCTGCCGCAGGGTGCGGACCACGTGGCGCGCGCCGGCGTCGTCGACGACCACGTGCAATTGCGCACCGGCCGGCCAGCCGGCCTCGCCCAGCCCGGCGAGCATCCCGGCCGGCAGCTGCGCGCAGCGCAGGTCGGTCACCAGATCGTCGCTGTGATAACGGTGAAAGCCCGGCCGGCGGTCCGCGCCCACGTCCAGCCGCACCCGGGTGCGCCAGCCGGTCGGCCCGCCGTCCGCGACCGCTTCGGCCTCGCCGCTCCAGCGGTATCCGCCCAGCCGCTCCAGCTGGTTGGCCACGACGCGGGCCTTGAGCGACCGCGCCGCCTCGGGAGTGGCGAACGCCAGGTCGCAGCAGCCGGCGCCGTCCACCCCGGCGATCGGGCACAGCGACCCGGTGCGCTCCGGCGCCGGCTCGAGCACCTCGAGGACCTCTGCGTGCCAATAGGATCCGCGATCGGCGGTGACCCGCACCCGCACCCGCTCCCCGGGCAGCGCGTAGCGGACGAACACCACCCGGCCCTCATGGTGGGCGACGCAGCTGCCGCCGTTCGCCGGATCTCCGGTGAGCAGGGTCAGTTCGGCCGGAGTCGACGACTCCGGCGGCCGGTCGAGCGCGGGTTCCGGGGTCAATCGAAAATTCCGCGACGGGCGTCGCCGGGTGCGGCGTGCGGCTGCAGGGTGCTCAGCCGCTCCGACGAACTCAGCTGCCAGGGAACGGAAGTCACCATCACGTTGGGCATGAACAGTAACCGGCCCTTGAGCCGCAGCGCGCTCTGGTTGTGCAGCACCTGCTCCCACCAGTGCCCCACCACGTACTCCGGGATGAAAACCGTCACGACGGTACGCGGCGAGTCCTTGCTGACACGTTTGACGTAATCCAGTATGGGGCGGGTGATTTCACGATACGGCGAGGCAATCACCTTGAGCGGCACGCTGATATCGCTTTCCTCCCAGCGGTGCACCAGTTCACGGGTTTCCCCGTCGTCGACGCTGACCGTGAGGGCCTCGAGCGCATCGGGGCGCGTGGCGCGGGCGTAGGCCAGCGCGCGCAGCGTCGGCAGGTGCAGCTTGGAGACCAGCACCACGGCGTGGTTGCGGCTGGGCAGCACCACGTCATGCTGGGCGGCGGCCTGCTGGGCCAGTTCGCGGTTGACGGTGTTGTAGTGCTTGTGGATCAGCTTCATGATGAGAAACAGCAGACTCATGGCGAACAACGCGATCCACGCACCGGCGAGGAACTTGGTGACCAGGACGACCACCAGGACGGTGCCGGTGGAGATCAGCCCGACCGTGTTGACCACCCGCGAGCGCATCATCTTGCGCCGCAGCCGCGGATCGGTCTCGACGCGCAACAACCGGGTCCAGTGCCGCACCATGCCGATCTGGCTGAGGGTGAACGAGATGAACACGCCGACGATGTACAGCTGGATCAGCGCGCTGAGCTCCGCCCGAAAAGCGATGATCGCCGCCAGCGCGGCCGCCGAGAGGAACAGGATGCCGTTCGAGAACGCCAGCCGGTCCCCGCGGGTGTGCAGCTGGCGGGGCAGGTAACTGTGCTGCGCCAGAATCGAGCCCAGCACCGGGAACCCGTTGAAGGCGGTGTTGGCGGCCAGCACCAGGATGAGCGCGGTCACCGCGGTGATGAGCAGGAACCCGATGTGGAAGCTGCCGAACACCGTTTCGGCCAGCTGGGTGACCAGCGTCTTCTGGTAGTAATTCGCCGGGGCGCCGGCCAGTTGGGTCGCCGGGTCGTCGACCAGCTGGACGCCGATCGCCTTGGACAGCACGATGATGCCCATCAACAACGCCACCGCGATACCGCCCAGCATCAAAAGAGTCGTTGCGGCGTTGCGCGACTTGGGTTTCTGAAACGCCGGCACGCCGTTGCTGATCGCCTCCACACCGGTCAGCGCCGCACAGCCCGACGAGAACGACCTAGCGACGAGGAACGCCAGCGCGAACCCGGCGAGCCCGCCGTTCTCGGCCTTCATGTGAAAGCCGGCGGACTCGGCCTGCAAATGGTTGTCCAGCACGAAGATCCGGATGAGTCCCCAGGCGATCATGCAGGCCACGCCGACGATGAAGGCGTAGGTGGGGATCGCGAACGCCAACCCGGATTCGCGCACCCCGCGCAGGTTCATGGCCATCACCAGCAGGATGGCGGCCACGCAGAACCACACCTTGTTGTGGGCGACGACCGGGACCGCCGAACCGATGTTCGACATCGCCGACGCCGTCGAAACCGCAACGGTCAGAACGTAATCCACCATCAGCGCGCTGGCGACCACCAGACCGGCGGTGTCACCCAGATTGGTGGTGACCACCTCGTAGTCACCGCCCCCGGAGGGGTAGGCGTGCACGTTCTGGCGGTAGCTGGCCACCACCACCAGCATGACCGCCGCCACCGACAACCCGATCCACGGCGTCAGCGCGTAGGCTGACAGTCCCCCCACGGACAGCATCAGGAAGATCTCCTCGGGGGCGTAGGCCACCGAGGACAGCGCGTCGGAGGCGAACACGGGCAAGGCGATCCGCTTGGGCAGCAGCGTGTGACTCAGCCGGTCGCTGCGGAACGGCCGACCGATAAGCAACCGGCGCGTGGCGGTTGAAAGTTTGGACACGAGAGCCAAGAGTAAGCCCACCCGCGCTTGATAGCGTTTCGTAGGCGAGAATGTTCCCGACCGAAATCGGCTGGCCAACCTTGGTTGCCGATAGAGTCACACAGACGAGACGCAGCTGAGAGGACCTCACGTGCGGGTGGTTGTGATGGGCTGCGGCCGGGTGGGCTCGTCGCTGGCCGACGGCCTGTCGCGAATCGGTCACGACGTGGCGGTGATCGACCGCGACAGCACCGCCTTCAACCGCCTCAGCCCGGATTTCGGCGGGGAGCGCGTGCTGGGCCAGGGCTTCGACCGCGACGTATTGCTGCGGGCCGGCATCGAGGAGGCCGACGCGTTCGCGGCGGTGTCATCCGGCGACAACTCCAACATCATCTCGGCACGGCTGGCGCGCGAGACCTTCGGTGTCAAGCGCGTCGTCGCCCGGATCTACGACGCCAAACGCGCCGAGGTCTACGAACGCCTGGGCATCCCGACCATCGCCACCGTCCCCTGGACCACCGACCGCCTGTTCAACCTGCTCACCCGCGAGAGCGAGACCGCCAAGTGGCGCGACCCCACCGGCACCGTCGCGGTGGCCGAGGTCGACCTGCACGAGGACTGGGTGGGGCGCCGCGCCACCGAGCTGGAGCAGGCCACCGGCGCGCGGGTGGCCTTCCTGATCCGCTTCGGAACCGGCGTGCTGCCCGAACCCAAGACCGTCATCCAGGCCGGGGACCAGGTCTACATCGCGGCCATCTCCGGGCGCGCCGCCGAGGCGGCGGCCATCGCCGCCCTGCCGCCCAGCGAGGATCTGGACTCCGGACCCGGCCACTAGCAACGAGGAAGTCCAGCCATGACAGACCCCAGCACGCAGGAGCAAGGCACATGAAGGTAGCCGTCGCCGGGGCCGGGGCCGTCGGCCGCTCGGTTACCCGCGAACTCGTCGGCAACGACCACGACGTGACGCTGATCGAACGCAACCCCGACCACGTCGACGTCGACGCCATTCCCGCCGCGCACTGGCGCCTGGGCGACGCATGCGAACTGAGCCTGCTCGAGTCGGTGCACCTGCAGGACTTCGACGTGGTGGTGGCCGCCACCGGCGACGACAAAGCCAACGTCGTGCTGAGCCTGCTGGCCAAGACCGAGTTCGCGGTGCCGCGGGTGGTGGCCCGGGTCAACGACCCCCGCAACGAGTGGCTGTTCACCGACGCCTGGGGTGTGGACGTGGCCGTGTCCACGCCGCGCATGCTGGCCTCGCTGATCGAGGAGGCCGTGGCCGTCGGAGACCTGGTGCGCCTCATGGAGTTTCGCACCGGGCAGGCCAACCTCGTCGAGATCACGCTGCCCGACGACACCCCGTGGGGCGGCAAGCCGGTGCGCCGCCTGCAGCTGCCGCGCGACGCCGCGCTGGTGACGATCCTGCGCGGCCCGCGGGTGATCGTCCCGGAGGCCGACGAGCCCCTCGAGGGCGGCGACGAGCTGCTGTTCGTCGCCGTCGCCGAAGTCGAGGAGGAGCTGCGCAACCTGCTGTTGCCGGCCGCCGACGGCACCGCCGGATAGCGGTGCGTCGCTAGTCGCGGGCCGTCTGCGCCCCGGCGGCCGAAATCGCGCGCTGGGCGGCCTTGACCGCCGCATACGTCAGCAGCGCGGCCATGGCGGTCAGCGGCCAGCCCATCCCGATGCGCGCCACGCCCAGCCAGCCGGTCTTGTCGGCGTCGTAGAGGAGCCGCTGGACCGTGAACCTGGCCGCGAACACCAGCATCCAGCCGAGCGTGGCGACGTCGAACGCGTAGACCGCACGGGGCACGGCGCGCCAGGCCCGGTCACGCCCGCTGGCCCAGCTCCAGCCGTAGCCGACCAGCGGCCGCCGGATAAGCACCGATATCCCGAAGACCACCGCCCACACCAGCGACATCCAGATGCCCAGCAGGAAGTAGCCCTTGGACTGCCCCACCAGGTACGCGATCAGCGCGCAGATGCCGACCCCTACGAACCCCGAGAACGCCGGCTGGACCGAGTCCCGCCCGATCAGGCGCCACACCAACACCAGTGCGGCCACACCGACGGCGGCCCCGATCGCGGGCAGCAGGCCGGACAGACCGGACACCGCCACGAAGGTGACCACCGGCAGCGAGGAGTAGACGACGCCGCTGATGCCCCCGGCCTGGGCCAGCAGGCGCTCGGCGCTGGTGAGGTCGCGCTCCGGTGACTCCGACTCCTGCGGGCCGGCTCCCGAGCCGCCCGGGGCGGTCACCGCTGGATTTCGTAGTGAGGGTTGTAGATGGCTTTGGTGCCGTTCTCCAGCTTGCCCAGCCGGCCCCGCACCCGCAGGGTGCGCCCCGAGTCGATGCCGGGGATCCGCCGCTGGCCCAGCCAAACCAGCGTGACGGTGTCGCTGCCGTCGAACAGCTCGGCGCGGACGCCGCCCGCGCAGGCCTTGCCGTTGCACTCCACGCTGCGCAGGGTGCCCACCATCGTGACTTCCTGGCCGCGCTCACAGTCGACCACGCGCTGCGCGCCGGTACTGGCGACCTCGTCGGACAACTCCTCGGAGTCGAGTTGCTCCGGATCCTCCGTCAACCGACGGCTGAGCCGGCGCAAATAACCCTGGGCCCCCATGGCCACTCCTGACGCTGATCAAGCTTCGGCGCTTCCATCTATGCCAACGGACACCGTAGACCTGTTGGTTCCCACGCGCCAACCGGGCCAAACCTCGTGTCGGCGCGCCCGTACACACCGGGCACTATCGACTGGTGGCTGTGGATCTGCGCGGCGTGACCGCCGTGTTGCTACCCGGGACGGGTTCCGACGACGACTACGTTCGCCGGGCCTTCGCCGGGCCGTTGCGTGCGGTCGGCGCGGTGCCGGTGACCCCCCCGCCGCGACCGGACCGGTTGGTCGACGAATACCGGGCCGCGCTGGATGCCGCCGCGGCCCGCGGGCCGATCGCGGTCGGGGGTGTCTCGATCGGCGCCGCCGTGGCGGCGGCCTGGGCGCTGGCCCACCCCGACCGCACGGTTGCGGTCCTGGCGGCGCTGCCGGCCTGGACCGGCCCCCCGGGCGAGGCTCCCGCCGCGCTGGCGGCGCGGTACTCGGCGGCACAATTGCGCGCCCACGGACTTGGGGCGGCGACCGCCATGATGCGGGCGTCGAGCCCGCCGTGGCTGGCCGACGAGCTGGCCCGGTCGTGGCGCGCGCAATGGCCGCACCTGCCCGACGCCATGGACGAGGCGGCGGCCTACGTCGCACCGAGCCGCGACGAGCTGGCCCGGCTCGGCGCGCCGCTGGCGGTGGTGGCCGCGGTCGACGATCCGATCCATCCGCTGCAGGCGGGCATGGACTGGGTGGACGCCGCGCCGCGCGCGGCCCTTCGGACGGTGACGCTGGAGGAATTCGGCGCGGACACCGCCGCCCTGGGCGCGGCCTGCCTGGCCGCGCTGGCCGAGCTGGCCGAGCTCTAGTCAGCCGCCCCTTCAGCCGCCCTTCAGCCGCCGGTAGTGGTGCGCAGCTGCTGCATGGCCGAGCCATCGGCGCTGCGCCGCGCGGCGGGCTCGTCGGGGGGCGCCTGCTCCTGCGCCTGCGCCTGGGCCTGTTGCGCGGCCGCGGCTTCGCGCAGCTGCTGGGCCATCGGCTCGGGCAACTGCACGGCCAGCGGCGTGCGCACCGGAAGGGGGGTGTCCCCCCGGCGCACCACGGTGTCCGCGAGCGCCGTCCGCGCCTCCTGCTCCAGCGCTTCCATCGTCTCCTGGGTGCCGTTGATGACGCAGCGGATCATCCAGCGGTAGCCGTCCACCCCGATGAAACGCACCACCCCGGCGGCGGTGCCGACCACCTCGCGGCCCCACGGGCCGTCCTTGATGCTGACCGTGGCCGAGTCGTTGCGCAGCGACTCGGCCAGCTCGCCGGCCACCTCGCGCCACAGCCCGCCGGTCTTCGGCGCGGCATAGGCGGCGATGGTGAAACGGCCGTTGGCCGTGACGACCCACACCGCGCTGGGAACCCCGGTCTCGGTCAGCTCGACCTGCAGCTGGCCCGCCTCGGGCATGGGGATGAGCACCGAGCCCAGGTCGAGCCGCGCCAGCTCCGCGACCGCCGGGTCGTCGAAGTCGTCGATGTCGAACGGGCCCTCGAGCTCGTCGGTGTCGTCGGGGGCCGGCGTGTCGGCGGCGGGGGCCGCGGCGACCTCGTCGGACGCTTCGGCGGCCGCGCCGGGCATGGCGGTGCCGTCGTCCTTGCGTGAGCGCTTACCAAATGCCATCACAAACTCGCATGTCCGCCGGAGGAACCGTGACCGCCGTCGCCACGGGATGTCTTGGCCAGCCCGGCCTCGTCGAACGACGCCACCTCGACCAGCTCGACCAACTCGACCCGCTGCACCAGCAACTGGGCGATGCGGTCGCCGCGGCGCACCCTGATGGGCTCGGCCGGGTCCAGGTTGATCAGCGCGACCTTGATCTCGCCGCGATAGCCCGCGTCGATGGTGCCCGGGCTGTTGACGATCGAAAGCCCCACCCGCGCAGCCAGTCCCGAACGCGGGTGCACCAGGCCGACCATGCCGTGCGGAATCGCGACCGCGACGCCCGTGCCGACCAGGGCGCGCCGGCCGGGATCGAGGACCACCTCTTCGGCGCTGTAGAGATCGACCCCGGCGTCGCCGTCGTGGGCGCGGTTGGGCAGCGGAAGTTCGGGATCGAGGCGGACGATTTTCATTTCAAGGCCAGACTGGTCGACACGGGGCCACAGATTACCCTTGACCGCGTGTCTGAGACGCGCGTCGCGCCGCACGGCGTGCGATACCGCGAACGCTTGTGGGTGCCGTGGTGGTGGTGGCCCCCGGCCTTCGCGCTCGCCGGGCTCATCGCCTTCGAGGTCAACATGGGCCTTGCCCTCCGGCCGGCCTGGTCACCGTACGCGGCGCTGTTCGCCGTCGCGACCGCGGCGCTGCTGTGGCTGGGGCGGATCGAGATACGGGTCACCTCCGGCGACGACGGCGTCGAGCTGTGGGCCGGCGACGCGCACCTGCCGGTCACGGCGATATCCCGCTCGGCAGCCATCGCGCGCTCCGCGAAATCCGCCGCGCTGGGCCGTCAGCTCGACCCGGCCGCCTACGTGCTGCACCGGGCCTGGGTGGGACCGATGATCCTGACGGTCCTCGACGACCCGGACGACCCGACGCCGTACTGGCTGGTGAGCTGCCGCCACCCGGAGCGGGTGCTGTCGGCATTGCGCAGCTGACCCCGAATCCGGTCAGGCTGCGCAATCGGTACAGATCATCACGCCGTTCTTCTCGCTGGCTAGACGGCTGCGGTGCTGCACCAAAAAGCAACTGGAGCACGTGAACTCGTCCGCCTGCTTGGGAACGACGCGAACGGACAGCTCTTCGCCGGACAGATCGGCACCGGGCAGCTCGAACGATTCGGCGGTCTCGGATTCGTCTACGTCGACCACGGCCGAGGCCGCTTCGTTGCGTCGCGCCTTGAGCTCCTCGAGCGAGTCCTCGGACACGTCATCGGTCTCGGTACGCCGTGGAGCGTCATAGTCGGTAGGCATATCTTTTCCCCTGCCCTATTTCCTCTGCATGCCTCGGTACTCAAGCAACGCTTTGTACCAGCGTCGAACGCATCCACCAAACGATTCGTGCCCGTATCGCGCCCCATTGTGATGTGATTTGCACCACACCACAATCTTCTCTCTTGTGTTCGGCTTTGAACAGTGCGTCCAGCCTGCGGCTAGAGTGCACCTGTGGTCGCACAAATCACCGAGGGTACCGCTTTTGACAAGCACGGTAGGCCATTTCGACGACGCAACCACCGTCCGGCCATCATCGTGCTCGCCTTGCTGGTGGTGGCCACCGGCGTCGTGTGGACCGTCGCGCTGACCCGCCCCGCGAAAGTCCATGAGGCCGTGGTGTGTAACCCGCCGCCGCAACCCGCGGGGGCGACCGCGGCGCCCCAACTCGGGGAGCAGGTGTCACGGACGGTCATGGCGGACGTCACACCCGCCAAGCTCGCCGACACCAGGGTCCGCGTCCTCAACGCCAGCGGCCGCGGCGGGCAGGCCGCCGACGTCGCCGGCGCGATGAAAGACCTCGGTTTCGCCCAGCCCACCGCCGCCAACGACCCCGTCTACGCCGGCACGCGACTCAACTGCCAGGGACAGATCCGGTTCGGCACGGCCGGACAAGCCACCGCCGCCGCGGTGTGGCTGGTGGCGCCGTGCTCGGAACTGTTCAACGACAACCGCGCCGACGACTCCGTCGATCTGGCGATCGGCACGGAGTTCACCGCACTGGCCCACAACGACGACATCGACGCCGTGCTGGCCAGCCTGCGTCCCGGCGCCACCGAACCCTCGGATCCCGCTCTGCTCGCCAAGATTCACTCGAGCAGCTGCTGAGGCTCAGTCCAGGATCGGGTCCAGGCCGTTATGGCGCTCCAGGACCGCCAGCAGCTCGTCGGCGATGCCGGGCGCGGCGGCCATGACCAACCCGGCCCCGTCGCCGCCCTCGGGCGGCAGCAGCACCCGGGCGCCCGCCTCGGCGGCGATCAGCGCGCCGGCGGCACGGTCCCACACCTGCAAGCCGTGCTCGTAGTAGGCGTCGAGCCGGCCCGCCGCCACCATGCACAGGTCCAGCGCCGCGGACCCGATGCGCCGGATGTCGCGCACCATCGGCAGCATGCGCGCCAGCAACGCGGCCTGCGCCGCGCGGCGCTCCCGCGCATAGCCGAAGCCGGTGCCCAGCAAGGCCATCGACAGCTCGTCGACGGCGGCGCAGCGCAGGGGCTGGGAGCCACGCTCGTCGGCGACGTGCGCGCCGAGGCCGGCCGCCGCCGAGTACACCCGGCCGGCGACCACATCGGCGACGGCACCGGCCACCGACTCGCCGTTGACCTGGACCCCCACCGACACCGCGTAGGCCGGAATGCCGTAGACGAAGTTGACGGTGCCGTCGATGGGGTCGAGCACCCAGCTGACCGCGTCCGCCGGGATGGCCGCCGGGCCGCTGGGCCCGCCGCCCTCCTCCCCGAGAATCGGTTCCCCGGGCCGCAATTCGGCCAGGCGGTCCCGCAGCAGCCGTTCGGTCTCCGTGTCGACGATGGTCACGGGGTCGGTGGGAGTGCTCTTGGACCGCACCGCGTCGCCGTCGCCGGCACCCGGGTCGGCGCCGAACACCTCGGCGCGGCGGCGCCGCACGAACTCGGCGGCCTCGACGGCCAGGGTCTCGGCAACCGAGCGCAACCGCACCAGGTCGAGATCAGCTCGGGTCACCGCTCTATCGCATCACAGCCGGCACGGCCGCGCCGAGACCCCGAGGCGCCCCGCCGCGGCGGTTAAGGTGGGCGCAGCGCCTTCGTTGCCCCGAGGAGATCTGATGACCCGCACCGACTCGCCCACGAAAACGCCCGGTGCGGGCCCGGCCGTCGCCACGCCCCAGCGCCGCGCGTTCGGTGTCGACGTCGGCGGCAGCGGCATCAAGGGCGGCATCGTCGACCTCGACACCGGCCTGCTGATCGGCGAGCGCTACAAGCTGCTGACGCCGCAGCCGGCGACCCCGGCGGCGGTCGCCAAAACCATCGCCGACGTCGTCCGCGCGTACAGCTGGACCGGCCCCCTCGGGGTGACCTATCCCGGCGTCGTCACCCACGGCGTCGTGCAGACGGCGGCGAATGTCGACAAGGCGTGGATCGGCACCAACGCGCGCGACATCATCAGCGCCGAGCTGGACGGCCAGGACGTGACCATCCTCAACGACGCCGACGCGGCCGGTCTCGCCGAGGAGCGATACGGCGCGGGCAAGGACAATTCCGGACTGGTGATCCTGCTGACCTTCGGCACCGGCATCGGCTCCGCGGTCATCCACAACGGCAAGCTGATACCCAACACCGAGTTCGGCCACCTCGAGGTCGGCGGCAAGGAGGCCGAGAAGCGGGCCGCGTCGTCGGTCAAGGAGAAGAACGACCTCAGCTACGAGAAATGGGCCAAGGAGGTCACCAGGGTGTTGGTGGCGATCGAGAACGCGATGTGGCCCGACCTGTTCATCGCCGGGGGCGGCATCAGCCGCAAAGCCGACAAGTGGGTGCCGCTGCTGGCGAACCGCACCCCGGTGGTGCCTGCGGCGCTGCTCAACACCGCCGGGATAGTCGGCGCGGCCATGGCCGCCACCGCCGACGTCACGCACTGATTTTCCCCGGTGGGGCGGGTAGGATCGCGCACTGTCGTTACAATGGTCCACGGCGGCAAACAGCCCGACTGACAGCGTGCGAGTACCGGCGCTGATCGATTACCAACGCCGACATCCGACATAGCAGACACTTTCCGGTTCATCGTGCCCTTACCCACCGGGAGTGCGTCCAAACGAAGGGGTGTAAGTGGCAGCGACCAAGGCAAGCCCGGCGACCGACGAGCCGGTGAAGCGCACCGCCACGAAGTCACCGCCGTCCCCTGCTAAGCGACCTGCGGCGAAGGCCGCCAACGGCGCCGCACCCGCGAAGCGGGCGAGCAAGGCGGCGCCCCGCGCGGCCAAGCCCGAGACGGACGAGCCCGCCAAGAAGGGCCGCCCGGCCAAGGGCGCCGACGGCAAGGCCCCATCGGCCCGGGCGGCCAAGGCGGCCAAAGGCGCCGCCGAGCACGCCGACGACGACCTGACCGTCCTCGAGGCCGACGCCGCCGTAGAGGACCTGGACGGCGAGCCCGATCTCGAGAGCGAGCCCGTCGAGGAGCTCGACATCGACGCGGGCGACCTGAATCTCGAAGACCTCGACGACGTCGTCGCGACCGACGCCGACGCCGAGGACGCCGATGCGGGCGACCAGGAGGACGGCGAGGACGACACAGCCGCCCCGGCCGCGAAGGCCGGCGCGGCGCCCGCCGAAGAAGACGAAGAGATCGCCGAGCCCTCCGAGAAGGACAAGGCCTCCGGCGACTTCGTCTGGGACGAAGACGAGTCCGAGGCGCTGCGGCAGGCCCGCAAGGATGCCGAGCTCACCGCCTCCGCCGACTCCGTTCGCGCCTACCTCAAGCAGATCGGCAAGGTGGCGCTGCTCAACGCCGAAGAAGAGGTGGAGCTGGCCAAGCGGATCGAAGCCGGCCTCTACGCCACCCAGCTGATGGCCGAGCACGCCGAGCGGGGCGACAAGCTGCCCGCGGCTCAGCGCCGCGACATGGTGTGGATCTGCCGCGACGGCGACCGGGCGAAGAACCACCTCCTGGAGGCCAACCTGCGGCTGGTGGTCTCGCTGGCCAAGCGCTACACCGGCCGCGGCATGGCGTTTCTCGACCTCATCCAGGAGGGCAATCTCGGCCTGATCCGCGCGGTCGAGAAGTTCGACTACACCAAGGGTTACAAGTTCTCCACCTACGCCACGTGGTGGATCCGCCAGGCGATCACCCGCGCCATGGCCGACCAGGCGCGCACGATTCGCATCCCGGTGCACATGGTCGAGGTGATCAACAAGCTGGGCCGCATCCAGCGCGAGCTGCTGCAGGACCTGGGCCGCGAGCCCACGCCCGAAGAGCTGGCCAAGGAAATGGACATCACGCCCGAAAAGGTGCTCGAGATCCAGCAGTACGCCCGCGAGCCGATCTCGCTGGACCAGACCATCGGCGACGAGGGCGACAGCCAGCTCGGTGACTTCATCGAGGACAGCGAGGCCGTGGTGGCGGTCGACGCGGTGTCGTTCACGCTGCTGCAGGACCAGCTGCAGTCGGTGCTCGAGACCCTCTCCGAGCGCGAGGCCGGTGTGGTACGGCTGCGATTCGGGCTCACCGACGGCCAGCCCCGCACCCTCGACGAGATCGGCCAGGTCTACGGGGTGACCCGCGAGCGCATCCGGCAGATCGAGTCCAAGACGATGTCGAAGCTGCGCCACCCGAGCCGTTCTCAGGTGCTGCGCGACTACCTGGACTGAGCGCTAGCCCAAGCCCGTCGGCGCGCGAGCGCCGTCAGGGCAGGCCCTGCCCGCGGGCGTCCAGCGGCGCGAAGGTGCCGTCGGAGCCCGGCCGGTAAGCGGTGACCCGACTCACGGCGCGGACCGGCAGCCGACCGTACAGATGCGGGAACAGCATCGCCTCGGGATCCGTTGGCACACCCGGCTCCCATCGCACGGGTGAGTCCAGCAGCGCGGGCTCGACGTGCAACAGCAGCAGGTCGTCGCGCCCCCGGAAGAGCCGGTTGGCGGGCAGATGAACCTGTCCCGGGGCGGACAGATGGATGAAATCGGCGCCGTCCGGGGGGCGGATCTCGCCGCGAGCGCGGGCCGCGGACCACTCGTCGGACCCGCACAGGTGCACCAGTAACTCCCCGGGGGAGGCCACGGATAAACACCCTAAAGAGGACAAAGCGAAACGGGAGGGGCCCGTGAGAAACGACACACCCGAGAACGATCGGGGAACAACGCGAAAACCCAATTCGTCTGAGAGAGTGAACATACGTAAGAACGGAGAAGCCATGAATGCAACTCTGACCAGTCCCGAGCTCACTCGAGCGGACCGCTGCGATCGCTGCGGTGCCGCAGCCCGGGTCCGCGCCAAGCTGCCTTCAGGAGCCGAGCTTCTCTTCTGCCGGCACCACGCGAACCAGCACGAGGCCAGGCTGACCGAATTGGCCGCCGTGCTGGAGGTCAGCGAAGCTAGCTGAACCGGACTCGCCCGCCGGCAGTGCACGACAAGCGGGCGAGCATTCGGTCATGCTGGGCAGGTATGAGCGATCAGGTCGCAAAACCGTCCCGTCACCACATCTGGCGTATCAGTGTCAGGACACTGACGAAAAGCTGGGACGATTCGATTTTCTCGGAGTCGGCGCAGGCCGGCTTCTGGTCGGCGCTGTCCCTGCCGCCGCTGCTGCTGGGCGTGCTGGGCAGCCTCTCCTACGTGGCACCACTGTTCGGCCCGGACATGCTGCCCAGCATCCAGCGCCGGCTCGTGTCCACGGCGCACACCGTGTTCTCCACCAGCGTCGTCAACGAGATCATCGAGCCCACCATCCGCGACATCGCGAACAACGCCCGCGGCGAGGTGATCTCGCTGGGCTTTTTGATCTCGTTGTGGGCGGGCTCGTCGGCCATCTCGGCGTTCGTCGACTCCGTGGTCGAGGCGCACGACCAGACACCGCTGCGCCACCCCGTGCGGCAGCGGCTGTTCGCGCTGTTCCTGTACGTGGTGATGCTCGTGGTCGTCGTGACTACGGCGCCTCTGGTAGTGGTGGGCCCCCGCAAGATCGGCCAACACATCCCCGTCGGCCTGGCGAACGTGCTGCGCTACGGCTACTACCCCGCACTGATCCTCGCCCTCATGATCGGGGTGATGATCCTCTACCGGGTGTCGCTGCCCGAGCCGTTGCCGTCGCACCGGCTGATCCTGGGAGCCGCGCTCGCCACGGCCGTGTTCGTCATCGCCACTCTGGGCCTACGACTGTATCTGGGCTGGATCACCAGCACCGGCTACACCTACGGCGCGCTGGCGACGCCGATCGCGTTCCTGCTGTTCGCCTTCTTCGGCGGCTTCGCGATCATGGTGGGCGCCGAACTCAACGCCGCGGTCCAGGAGGAGTTTCCCGCCCCGAAGACGCACGCCCACCGGCTGCGTAACTGGCTGGTGTCCCGCGCGCACGCGCTGCTGGGCACCGAGTTGCCGCCCCCCACCCCGACGGCGAGGCCGCGCGACGTGGTCACCGCCGAGCCGCCCGGCTGATCACTCTTTTCTGAGCCGCTCGTAGATCTTCTTGCACTCCGGGCACACCGGCGAACCCGGCTTGGCCGCCCGCGTCACGGGGAACACCTCGCCGCACAGGGCGACGACGTGGTTGCCCATGACCGCGCTCTCGGCGATCTTGTCTTTCTTGACGTAGTGGAAGAACTTGGGGGTGTCGCTGCCGGTCCCGTCGTCGACGCGTTCCTCGGTGTCGGTGCGCTCGATCGTCTGCGTCTGCATGCCTCACATTGTGCCCCCTGAGGCGCTTCTGCCGGAATCGGTCGGATGTGGGACAGTGGAGAAATGAACCGCGAATCCGCTTTGGGGTTCGACGATGATGGCAGGCCGATACTCATCACCGCCGCCGCCCCCTCGTACGAGGAGCAGCACCGCGCGCGAGTCCGTAAATACCTGACGCTGATGGCGTTCCGCATTCCGGCGCTCATCCTGGCCGCCCTCGCGTACGGCGCCTGGCACAACGGCCTCATCTCGCTGGCGATCGTGGCGTTGTCCATCCCGTTGCCGTGGATGGCCGTGCTGATCGCCAACGACCGGCCGCCACGCAGCGCGGCCGAGCCCCGCCGATTCGACGATGCGCGGCAACGCACTCCGTTGTTCCCGCGGGCCGAGCGGCGGGCCATCGAGGCCCCACGGCCACCGGACCCGCAATGGGACCAGCAGTGGGATCCGTCCCGCCAGCAGCATTGGGATTGACCGCTTCCGCCGACCTGACCCAGCGCGGAGTTCCCATGCCCGCACTTCTCAGGACTTTCTCAGGTCGTCGGCACATTTCAGCACGTCAAAGCGTGTGAGATGACGAAGCGTTGGGAACTCTGAGGCCTGAACTGTCGTTGAACCCAATGACAGTTACAAGCCGATCAGGAGGTCGCTATGGCGAACGCCACCCCAAGCAGATTTGACGGCGATCTGGACGCTCAAAGCCCTGCAGCGGATCTGGTTCGCGTCTACCTGAACGGCATTGGCAAGACCGCGCTGTTGAATGCGGCGGGCGAGGTCGAACTCGCCAAGCGCATCGAGGCCGGCCTCTATGCCGAGCACCTGCTGGAAACGCGTAAGCGCCTCGGCGAGAACCGCCGGCGCGACCTCGAGGCCGTCGTGCGTGACGGCCAGGCCGCGCGCCGCCACCTGCTCGAGGCCAACCTGCGCCTGGTGGTGTCGCTGGCCAAGCGCTACACCGGTCGCGGGATGCCGCTGCTGGACCTGATCCAGGAGGGCAACCTCGGACTGATCCGCGCGATGGAAAAGTTCGATTACACAAAGGGATTCAAGTTCTCGACCTACGCGACGTGGTGGATTCGCCAGGCCATCACCCGCGGCATGGCCGACCAGAGCCGCACCATCCGGCTCCCCGTTCACCTGGTCGAGCAGGTCAACAAGCTGGCGCGGATCAAGCGCGAGATGCACCAGAACCTGGGCCGCGAAGCCACCGACGAGGAGCTGGCCGCGGAATCCGGCATCCCGGTCGAGAAGATCAACGACCTGCTCGAGCACAGCCGCGACCCGGTGAGCCTCGACATGCCCGTCGGCTCGGAGGAAGAGGCCCCGCTGGGCGACTTCATCGAGGACGCCGAGGCGATGTCCGCCGAGAACGCGGTGATCGCCGAGTTGCTGCACACCGACATTCGCAGCGTGCTGGCGACGCTCGACGAGCGCGAGCACCAGGTGATCCGGTTGCGGTTCGGCCTCGACGACGGACAGCCGCGCACCCTCGACCAGATCGGCAAGCTGTTCGGGCTGTCCCGCGAGCGCGTGCGCCAGATCGAGCGGGATGTCATGTCGAAGCTGCGCAACGGCGAGCGCGCCGACCGGCTGCGGTCCTACGCGAGTTGACCCACCGGCGCTAGGCCGCCGACCAGAGTCAGGAAGCCAAATGGTATGCCCGCCGCAGTCGCGGCGGGCATACCGCTTGCCGGGGACGCGTTGCACCCATTCCCGCAGCTGGCCAAGTAGACTCGGCGTCGATGGAAGGTGCTGAATGAACGACCTGGTTGACACCACCGAGATGTATCTGCGGACCATCTACGACCTCGAGGAAGAGGGAGTCACTCCGCTGCGCGCCCGCATCGCCGAACGCCTCGAGCAGAGCGGGCCGACCGTCAGCCAGACCGTGTCCCGCATGGAACGCGACGGGCTTCTCCACGTGGCCGGGGACCGCCACCTGGAGCTCACCGACAAGGGCCGCGCGCTGGCCATCGCGGTGATGCGCAAACACCGCCTCGCCGAGCGGCTGCTCGTCGACGTCATCGGGGTGCCCTGGGAGGAAGTGCACGCCGAGGCGTGCCGGTGGGAGCACGTTATGAGCGAGGACGTCGAACGGCGGCTGGTGCGGGTGCTCAACAACCCCACCACGTCCCCGTTCGGCAACCCCATCCCGGGTCTGCTTGACCTAGGGGTGGGTCCGGATTCCGACTCCGCCGAGGCCAACCTGGTCCGGCTGACCGAAGTGCCCCCCGGCCCGCCGGTCGCGGTGGTGGTGCGCCAGCTCACCGAGCACGTCCAGGGCGACATCGATCTGATCACCCGGCTCAAGGACGCCGGCGTGGTCCCCAACGCCCGCGTGACGGTCGAGACCAGCCCCGCCGGCGGCGGGGGGGTCACCATCGTCATCCCGGGCCACGAGAACGTCACCCTGCCCCACGAGATGGCCCACGCGGTCAAGGTCGAGAAGGTCTGACCGCCGGCCCCGCTCCGGCGCGCCACGACTATCCCGCCCGGCGTACGGACGCCCGTCGCGGCGGCAAGCGCACACCTAGCCGGTTGGCCAGCCGGTAGCCGGTGAGAGCAAGTTCCCGGATGTGCTCGGGCCGCAGGCCCGAATGCAATGCCGTGTCCAGCATGCCCGCCATCCGGTGCTCGGGGTGGCGGCGCAGCGCCGCCTCCAGAGCTATTCCGGCCAGCGGTCCGTCGCCGCGCGCGTAGGCGCTGAACGCGAGCAGCACCAGCGCCTCGACCCGCCACGGCTCGGGCAGGGTGCGTGACAGGAGCGCCCACAACGACTCTGCGTCCCCGGCGTCGCGGCCGACGGCGAGCGCATAGAAGATGTCCCGCACCGTCGCATCGACCAGCGCGCAGCCCAGTTCGGCCAGCTCGTCGTCGGACAGCGACTCCCCGGCCGCGACGCGGGACGCGGCGGCGCGCGCCTGTCGCACATCGCGGCGAGCGCACCGGGCGGGGTCGGCGCGGTGCGCGCCGCGGCGCCGCTCCGCTTGCCGCGTGACGGCCTCGACCAGCCCGGCGGTGCGCGCCGGGTCGTCCACCGCGACGACGGCCTGCAGGTCGGCACGCCGCGCGTAGAGCCGCCGGCCGTCCAGCACCGCCGCGGCGGCCAGCGGCGACGCGGAGGGATCTTCCACCGGCCCGCTCGACCCGCAGCCGTCCACGCAATGCCACCGGCCGCCGGCGCCCACCCGGTCCACCAGGTGCGCGGCCCACAGCTCAATCCCGCACTGCGCCAACGCTTCTGCGAGCGCCCGGCACAGCCGCCGGTGCTCGTCGTTGCAACTGGGGCACCACGCGCCTTCGGCGTCGACGATCACCGCGACCGCCGCCTCCGGCTGCGCCGCGGCCACGACCTCGGCCAGTTCCCCGGCCCGGTCGATGAGACCGGGGCCGAGGTCGGCCCGCATCACCGCCCCGAGCTCACCGCCGTCCACAGACACCAGAACCAGCGAATTCTCGGGAACGAAGCCCAATACGGCCGGTAACGCGGCGATGAGCGCGCCGGGACGGTTGAAATCAAAATCTTGTCGATGCGTCGTCATGAGCACCCACGCTGACGGCCGCGACCGTCAGGCGGTGGCCGCGGGATCCGGCGGGGTGAGCGTCCTGTGGATGAACCCAGCACTGTGGGTTGAGCTGATTTACTGTTTACCCCATGAGTTCGGCGCAAGAGTACGACATGGTGGTCATCGGTTCGGGGCCCGGCGGCCAGAAGGCGGCCATCGCCTCGGCCAAGCTCGGCAAGTCGGTCGCCGTCGTCGAACGCGGACAGATGCTCGGCGGCGTGTGCGTGCAGACCGGCACCATCCCGTCAAAGACGTTGCGGGAGGCGGTCCTCTACCTCACGGGAATGAGCCAGCGCGAACTCTACGGCGCGAGCTACCGGGTGAAGGAGAAGATCACCCCGGCCGACCTGCTGGCCCGCACCCAGCACGTGATCGGCAAGGAAGTCGACGTGGTGCGCAACCAGTTGATGCGCAACCGGATCGACCTGCTGATCGGGCACGGGCGGTTCCTCGACCCGCACACCATCGAGGTCGAGGACCCCTCGCGCCGCGAAAAGCTGATGATCAGCGGGAGATACATCGTCATCGCCACCGGCACCCGCCCGGCGCGGCCGTCCGGCGTCGAGTTCGACGAGGACCGCGTGCTCGACTCCGACGGGATCCTCGACCTCAAGACGCTGCCGGCGTCGATGGTCGTGGTCGGCGCCGGGGTGATCGGCATCGAGTACGCCTCGATGTTCGCCGCTCTGGGCACCAAAGTGACCGTCGTGGAGAAGCGTTCGGACATGCTCGACTTCTGCGACCCCGAGGTGGTCGAGGCGCTGAAGTTCCACCTGCGCGACCTGGCGGTGACGTTCCGGTTCGGCGAGGAGGTGACCGCGGTCGACGTCGGGTCTGCGGGCACCGTCACCACCCTGGCCAGCGGGAAGCAGATCCCCGCCGAGACGGTGATGTATTCCGCCGGGCGGCAGGGGCAGACCGACCACCTCGATCTGCACAACGCCGAGCTGGAGGCCGACAACCGCGGCCGGATCTTCGTCGACGACAACTTCGCGACCAAGGTGCCCCACATCTACGCCGTCGGCGACGTCATCGGTTTCCCGGCTCTGGCCGCCACCTCGATGGAGCAGGGCCGGCTGGCCGCCTACCACGCCTTCGGTGAAGCATGCGACGGCATCACCGACCTGCAGCCGATCGGCATCTACTCCATCCCCGAGGTCTCCTACGTCGGCGCCACCGAGGTGGAGCTGACCAAGGAGGCGATTCCCTACGAGGTCGGGGTGGCCCGCTACCGAGAGCTCGCCCGCGGCCAGATCGCCGGCGACTCCTACGGCATGCTCAAGCTGCTGGTGTCCACCGAGGATCTCAGGCTGCTCGGCGTGCACATCTTCGGCACCAGCGCCACCGAGATGGTGCACATCGGGCAGGCCGTGATGGGCTGCGGCGGGACCGTGGAGTACCTGGTGGACGCGGTGTTCAACTACCCCACGTTCTCGGAGGCGTACAAGGTGGCCGCACTGGACGTGATGAACAAGGTGCGCGCACTCAACCAGTTCCGCCGGTGACGGGTTTAGTCCGCTAACAGGTTTCTTCGAAGTCGCCGGGCACCGGGTCACCCGGGCCGCCGGCTTCGGCACGGGCCAGCAACTGCGCGATGTGGTCGTCGAAAGGCGCCGAGTAGGAAACGTTTTCGGCGCAGCCGCCGCCTTCGAGGCCGCCGATCAGTCCGGTGACCGTGGTCCCGCTGACCCAGGGCGCGCCGCTGGTGCCACCGACCAGCCCCTCACACGCCAGGGACGGGTAGCCGCTGTCGGTGACCGCCGTGCTGGCCTGGCAGCCGACGGGTGAGCCGCCCACCCCGGAGGGATATCCGAGCACGGTGACGTGGCTTCCGGGCGGGGGCGCCGTGCCCAACGTCAGCGCCAGGCCGACGTGCGCCTCCACCGTCCCGCCGGTCGGGCTGTTGACCCGTGCGATGGCGTAATCGGCGTGCGGGTCCTTGCCCCCGGTCCAGCGCGGGTCCAGATAGACGGCGTCGGCGGTCCACACGTCGGGGTGGGCGGCGTCCCCGGCGAAACCGGGAACGAAAGCGATCTGGGTGGCCCCCGCCAGGCAGTGCGCGGCGGTCAGGATCAGGTTGCCGCCGGCCGAGTGCAGCACCGAGCCCGTGCAGACGTGTTGGGTGGCGCCGTTGAGGAAGATCGGGCCGACCCGCAGGTCCGGATCGACCGGTCCGGCCACCACCGCCCGCTGGGGCTGGCTGAGGTGCTGTACCGACGCGGGGGGCCGCGAAGACGACGCGCCCGGGGCCGCGGCATGACCGGCGGGCCGGGCACACGACGTCAACAACGCCGCCAGACCGACCACCGGGCACAGCAAAACCATGAGTACACGCATTGTTTTCCATCATGCCCGACCCCGGAGCGCCAGGCAGAACTCGACCCTTCGCGGTGTGCCGCAAATCGTCTGGCGAAATCGCCGCCGTCGCGAGAAAAGTTCCAGGCGGATTACGGGCACCCGACGCCGCGTTTCATTGTGTAAAGACCGAACGGTGTTCGCTGTTCGTCATTGGTGCCCGTTTGATTTGGGGGACACTTGTTGGGGCATCCTGGAGAATTCCCCCGAAAGGAGGCAGTCCCGAATGGCCCACAGTCACGAGCCGGACGACGAGTCCTACCAGCGAGGGCAGGCCGGCATGTATGAGCTGGAACGCCCGGCGCCGCAGTTGTCGACGTCGGACGGTCGCGGGCCGGTCCTGGTGCACGCCCTGGAGGGATTTTCCGACGCCGGGCACGCCATTCGGCTGGCGTCCACCCACCTCAAGAAGGCCCTGGCCACCGAGCTGATCGCGTCCTTCGCCATCGACGAGTTACTGGACTACCGCTCGCGGCGGCCACTGATGACGTTCAAGACCGACCACTTCACCAACTACGACGATCCGGAGCTGAGTCTGTACGCACTCCGTGACGTCGTCGGCACCCCGTTCCTCCTGCTGGCGGGCATGGAACCGGACCTGAAGTGGGAGCGCTTCATCACCGCGGTCCGGTTGCTGGCCGAGCGTCTCAACGTGCGGCAGACGATCGGCCTGGGCACCGTGCCGATGGCGGTGCCGCACACGCGGCCCATCACGATGACCGCGCACTCCAACAAGCCCGAACTGATCGCCGAGTTCCAACCATGGATCTCCGAGATTCAGGTCCCCGGCAGCGCCTCGAACCTGCTGGAGTACCGCATGGCCCAGCACGGCCACGAGGTCGTCGGTTTCACCGTGCACGTCCCGCACTACCTGACGCAGACCGACTATCCCGGCGCCGCCGAGGCGCTGCTCGAGCAGGTGGCAAAGACGGCGTCGCTGGACCTGCCGCTGTCGGCGCTGTCCGAGGCGGCGGCGGTGATCCGGGAGAAGGTCGACGAGCAGGTGCAGGCGAGTGCGGAAGTTGCTCAGGTGGTGGCTGCGCTCGAGCGCCAGTACGATGCGTTCATCGACGCTCAGGAGAACAGGTCGTTACTAACTCACGACGAGGACCTGCCTAGCGGCGACGAGCTTGGCGCAGAGTTCGAGCGGTTCCTCGCCCAGCAGGCGGAGAAGAAGTTCGACGACGACGACAAAGCTTGAGCTCCTGACAGGCCCGTAGCCCGGCCCGACACAAGGTTGGCGAGATGACCGAGCGGAAGCGCAGCGGCAACCTCCGCCCGGTGCGTGAGGTGAGCGCGCCCACGCTGGAGTTTCGGACGATTCACGGATACCGGCGGGCGTACCGAATCGCCGGTTCCGGCCCGGCGATACTGCTCATCCACGGGATCGGCGACAACTCCACCACGTGGAATACGGTGCAGGCCAAGCTCGCTCAGCGGTTCACCGTCATCGCGCCGGATCTGCTCGGGCACGGGCAGTCCGACAAGCCACGCGCCGACTACTCCATCGCCGCGTACGCCAACGGGATGCGCGACCTGCTCAGCGTGCTCGACATCGAGCGGGTGACCATCGTCGGCCATTCGCTGGGCGGCGGCGTCGCCATGCAGTTCGCCTACCAGTTCCCACACCTGGTCGAGCGGCTGATCCTGGTCGGGGCCGGCGGGGTGACCAAGGACGTCAACTTCGTCCTGCGGTGCGCGTCGCTGCCGATGGGGAGCGAGGCGCTGGCGTTGCTGCGGCTGCCGTTGGTGCTCCCCGCGATTCAGGTGCTCGGCCGCGTGCTGGGCACCGCTTTCGGCAGCACCGGCCTGGGCCGTGACCTGCCCAACGTGCTGCGCATCCTCGACGACCTCCCGGAGCCCACGGCCTCGGCGGCGTTCAGCAGGACGCTGCGGGCGGTGGTGGACTGGCGGGGGCAGATCGTCACCATGCTGGACCGGTGCTACCTCACCGAGGCGATCCCGGTGCAGATCGTCTGGGGCGCCAAGGACGCGGTAGTGCCGGTCCGCCACGCGCGGATGGCACACGCCGCCATGCCTGGATCCCGCCTCGAGATCTTCGAGGGCTCGGGCCATTTCCCGTTCCACGACGACCCGGCGCGCTTCATCGACGTCGTCGAGCGTTTCATCGACACCACCGCGCCCGCCGAATACGACCAGGCCTCGCTTCGTGAGCTGCTCCGCAGCGGCGGCGGCGCAAAGACCGTGACGGGGCCGACGTCCACCCGGGTCGCCGTCCTGAACGCGATCGGTTCCGACGAGCGCAGCGCCACCTGATCATCGGACGCGTCGCGGAACGCCTTGTGGCGTAACCGAAGTCGTGCGCTGCTCAGCTCTGGCGACGCAGCACCGCGACCAGATGATCCTGCAGCGGTTGTCCGACCGCGCCCATCTGCACCGTGTAGGACAGCTGGTCGCCGTCGATACGCATCGAACGGGCAAGCCCCGTAACCTCTTTCGCGGTCGGGGCCCGGCCGATGGCCGTCGTGGACACGGCGATCTCGATTACGCCGCCGGTGAGCGAATAGGTGCCCGTGTCGATCTCGGTGATGCCGCTCGGGTGGGCCAGGATCAGCTCGACACGCCCCGGCTCCGGCACGCGCAGGAATCCGGCCTCGGCGTGCAGCGGCTTGCCGTCGGCCACCGCCTTCGTCTTGTGCGAATAGGCCAGAAACGGTTTGCCGACATGGGAAAACACGGCCTCCTCGAAATAGTCGAAGGGCTCGATCGTCGGATACTTGCCGGCACCGTGGCCGGACCACGTCCCAAGCAGTGGAGCCAGCGCAGCGAGGTCGGGATGCAAGTCGGGGGGCATGAGTTTCAGGCTAGCCCGGCGACGCAGCAGGCCCCACGGGCCTGCGCAGGAGACGGGCCGTCGTGCCTAGCCGGGCGCGGAGACCTCGCGGTGCGCGCGCAGCGCCTGGATCTCGCGCTCGAAGTCCTCTGCGGAGGAGAAGGAACGGTATACCGACGCGAACCGCAGGTAGGCCACCTCGTCGAGGTCGCGCAGCGGCCCCAGGATGGCCAACCCGACCTCGTGGCTGGGAACCTCCGGCGAGCCCGCCGCGCGCACGGTGTCTTCCACTTGTTGGGCCAGCAGGTTCAGCGCGTCGTCGTCGACCTGGCGACCCTGGCAGGCCCGCCGGACCCCGCTGATGACCTTCTCCCGGCTGAACGGTTCGGTGACGCCACTGCGCTTGACCACTGCGAGGACCGCGGTCTCGACCGTGGTGAAGCGTCGTCCGCACTCCGGACACGACCGGCGGCGCCGGATGGCCTGGCCTTCATCGGTTTCCCGCGAGTCGATCACCCGCGAGTCGGGGTGACGGCAGAACGGACAGTGCATGACCGCTCCTTCGCCGTGCCGACAATCAGGTGACGCAGTACTGCGAGCGTACCCGAGGGCACCGGCCGGCCCGGCTCGTCACGGGGACCACCGTTGTCAGCCGACCGGCGCGATCAGGGTCTGGCCCGCGGCGAGTGCCGGAGAGTGCAGATCGTTGAGCTCGCGGATCCGCTCGGCCACCTGGCGCGCCGGGGCGTCCGGCGCGACGCGGTGCGCGACGTCCTGCAAGGACTCCCCCGCCTCGACGCGCACGACGGCGAGCCGATTGGGAACGGGGGCCGCGGAACTCGACGAGTCACCGTTGAGCGCCTCACCGAGGTTGCCGACAAGACCCAGCCAGAGGGTGATCAGCCCGGCGATCAGCGCCAGTCCCGCGGTCGCCGCCAGCCCGACGGGCCGCCTGCGACGATGCGGCGCGACGGACACCGCCACCCCGCTGCCGTGGTAGCGGGTGGCCGCGCCGGCCGGCCGGGCCGGGCCGGGCCTCCGTGACACCGCCAGGCCGTCCCGGCTGTAGCGGAGCCCCTGCACCGGACCGTTGACCGGGCGCCGAGCGCTGCTGGTCCGCGGTGAGAGTGTGTGAATCGTGGTCATCTGCGTTCCTCCGGTCAAGCCTGGTCTCGCTCGTGTGTTCGACCATAGTCGCTCGTGTGTTCGATTCCCGAACATTTGAGCGAAGCGTGTCGGACGAGCGAAACGCTAGACGACGCCACCGACAACTTCGTCGCCGTCGTCGCTGCCATGCCGCCTGGTTACCCGAACCGCGCGAAAGTTACACACTTGTGATTCCGCCGCTGGTGCGCCGTTTTCAAGCCGGCGAACGCCGCGACACGCCAGTCGAACACATGTTTGATTCTGCGCGGTACTCCGGCTACATTCATTGCCATGAGCGACAGCAGTGACACCTCATCGACCGTCGCGCCCGGCCGGTTGCATTCCGTGGACACTTCCCTCACCGAACGGCAGCGCACCATCCTGAACGTCATCCGCGAGTCGGTCACCAGCCGCGGATACCCGCCGAGCATCAGGGAGATCGGCGACGCCGTAGGCCTGACGTCGACCTCCTCGGTGGCTCACCAGCTGCGGACCCTCGAGCGCAAGGGGTATCTGCGCCGCGACCCCAACCGTCCCCGCGCGGTCGACGTCCGCGGCGCCGACGACACCGGCGTGGCGGCGCCCGTCACCGACGTCGCCGGCTCGGACGCCCTGCCGGAACCCATCTTCGTGCCGGTGCTCGGACGCATCGCGGCAGGCGGGCCGATCCTCGCCGAGGAAGCCGTCGAAGACGTCTTTCCGCTGCCGCGCGAACTCGTCGGCGAAGGCACGCTGTTCCTGCTCAAGGTGGTCGGCGACTCGATGGTCGAGGCCGCGATCTGCGACGGCGACTGGGTGGCGGTGCGACAGCAGAACGTCGCCGACAACGGCGACATCGTCGCGGCCATGCTCGACGGCGAGGCCACCGTCAAGACCTTCAAGCGGGCGGGCGGTCAGGTTTGGTTGATGCCGCACAACCCGGCGTTCGACCCCATACCGGGCAACGACGCCGTGGTGCTCGGCAAGGTCGTCACCGTGATCCGCAAGATCTAGCCCCCGCGGCCGGGGTCACGGGCTCAATCGGCCTTGACGAAGCCGTTGGCCCGGGCGACCTCTTCGCTGGCCAGCCACAGCTCGGGCAGCGTGTCGTGGTACAGCTCGCTGCCCGGCGTGTAGTACAGGCCGAAGCGCGCGCTCGCCTTGATGGGGTATCCGTCGGGAACCTGATAGGGATCGTCCAAGGGCAGGTGGATGGTCGGACGACCGGCCGGGGCCTCCGCGCCGGCCGATGCCCGGCCCGGTTCCGCAGGGTGTTCCGAGTCCTCTTCGGCGAATTCCTCGTCCGCGGCAGCATGCCGCCCGGTCCGCGCCGCCATGCCGGCGGCCACGGCCCCCACCGCCGCGGCGCCGGTCTCGTCGGCGCTCGCGGTGTCGTCGTACGACTCCCGGTGGTCTTCGAAGTCCTCCGGGCGCCGCTGGGCCTCTGGGGTCGTGGGAGTTGTTGGCGCGGAAGGGATTTCGGCGATTTCGGCGTCCTGGTAGCCTTCGTCGGCGTAGTCGCCTTGCTCGGCGCTCTCGGGCTCGGGATAACCGGCCTGCGACAGATCGTCGTCGGAGACGATGGGTATCGAGTCGGTGTCGACGGCATCGGGGTTCTCCCCCTCGACGTCGTAGTAGCTTCCGTAATCCTCTTCGTCGGAAGCGGTTTCGCCGCCGTACATCTCGGCTCCGCGCCGCCAGCCGACACGCGCCCCCGGCCCGGCGTCGGACTGCTGCTCCGGCGCGGCCGCGAAGTGCTCGGCGGATGCCTGAGCGTCACGGTGGTCCCAGGGCTGGTCGACGGCCGGCTCGTAGCCGACGTCGTCGGGCGCGTAGGCGGGCCCCTCGGCGGCGAGACGATGGCGACGCCGGCCGAACGCCAGGTACGCCGACACCGCGACCAGGGCCACCAACGGCACCGCGACCAGCAACCACCACCATTGCCAGGCGAACTTCTTGCCGTGCGGGGGCATCGCCGAGCTGCTGGGCTGGCTCTGCCCCGCCACCTGCAGACCCGACAGCAGCGGCGCCAGGTTCGCCGGCTCGGTGGAATAGGTGTTCTTCGCCCGGTTCCACGAGACCTTGCCGCCGGTGAACTGCTGCGAGACGACGTCGCCATCCACGGCCTGATCCCCGACCGGCGCGCCCAGTTTTCCGGAGGCGCCACGCAGCTTGTCCCAGGCGACTCTCATGGCGCCCCGCACGACGAACGCGCCGTGATCGGCGGACCAGAAGATCACCGGTTTGTCGGCCGCCGAGAACTCGCAGATGCGGCTCGAGGGGATGCCGCCGTCGGCCTCGTTGGCGACGGGAAAACCGAGGTCGCTGCCCACGGGGCCGCCCAGCGACTCGTACTTGGCCAGGATGTCGCTCTCCACGGCGCTCGCGCCGGTGGCGGGGCTGAAGTACACCTTGCCGCCGGAGAAGTTCTGGGCCAGCCCGTCAGCGCCGACCGCATACTGCCCACCTTGCTTGGCGCCGAGCGGACCGTTCACGCCGCCGGCCGCCCGCCAGGCCGTGTTGATGGCGGCGGTGGGGTCGATCGGCACCTGCAGGCCCTTCAATTGGTCGGCCAGCGCAGGCGGGTCGGTGGTGAAGTCCTTGGTCTGCCGGTTCCAGGAGACCTGGCCGCCGCTGAACTTCTGCGCGGTGACCTCGCCGTCGTAGGTCTCGTCGCCGGTCGGCACGCCCAGCACGCCCCCCGAGCTGCCCAGCTTGTCCCACGCGGCGTTGATCGCGCCGCGCACCACGAAGGCGCCGTGCTCGGGCGTCCAGAAGATGACGGGTTTGTCGCTGGCCGCGAAGGTGCTCACGCGGCTGTCGGGCCCGGAGAGACCGGGGACTTCGGTGATGGTCGGAAAGCCCAGATCGCTGCCCGCCGGGCCGCCGAGCGACTCGTATTTGTCCAGCACCGGCCCGTACATCCAGTGGGCACCGGTGGCCGGCGTGAAGAACATCTTGCCACCGTCGAAGTCGAGGGCGAAGCCGTCGCCGGCCGGATAGACGTCACCCTTGCGGGCCCCGAGGGGCGACGTGTCGCCGCCGGCCTTGTCCCAGGCGGCCATCATCGCGGCCTCGGCGTCACCGATCGGCGACGCCGACGCGGCGGGCGCCAACAATGCGGTGGCCAACGCCGTAGCCGACAAGCCGACCAGCGCGATCCCGATCAGCCTGCGCATGCGACCTCTCTGCCCGTTCACCAAGCCTCCCAGCCGGCGGATACGCCGCCATCTGCGGCCATGCCCGCACCTGCCCGCCCGGCGAGCGGGCCGTACCCCCACTGCGGGGACGCAGCCCCATGACGGTCCGGATCATCGCCGGGCTCGCATAACTTTGCTCCAGGCAACGAGTAATGCGAAGTCAAATTACGAATAGTACAAAAACGGAGACCGCGGCGATGTCGAATTGTTGCCGGGGCATGCCCGAATCGCGATCGGACGCGCCTAGTTCCGTTTGTCGCGCCACACCGCGCACACAACATAAGCGCAGACAGTACGTGAGGGCGCATAGTTTTTGAGCGACCGACCCGGCCGTGGCATTGAATACTGCGATCGGCGTTTAGTCGGACACCCGAGATCGCAATTGTTGGTTCACCGCATATCGCCGCGGCGGGGCCGCTACACCCCGAGGCTGCGACCGATGATCTCCTTCATGATCTCGGTCGTTCCGCCGTAGATCGTCTGCACCCGCGCGTCCAGGTAGGCGCGCGCGATCGGGTATTCGCGCATGTAGCCGTACCCGCCGTGCAGTTGCAGGCAGCGGTCGATCAGGTGCACCTGTTTCTCGGTCGAGTACCACTTGGCCATGGCGGCCTGCTCCGCGGTCAGCTCCTTGTCCAGATGCAGCCGGACAAACTCGTCGACCATCATGCGCACCACGGTGGCTTCGGTCGCCAGCTCGGCGAGCAGGAAGCGGCTGTTCTGAAAGCTGCCGATCGGCTTGCCGAAGGCCTTGCGCTCCTTGGTGTACTGCAGGGTCTGCTCGAGCGCCTGCTCCATGGCCGCCGCGGCCATGATGGCGATCGAGATGCGTTCCTGCGGCAGGTTCTGCATGAGGTAGATGAACCCCATCCCCTCCTGCCCCAGCAGGTTCTCGGCCGGAACGTGCACGTCGGTGAACGACAGCTCGGCGGTGTCCTGGGCGTCCAGCCCGATCTTGTCCAGGTGGCGGCCGCGCTCGAAGCCATTCATGCCACGTTCGACGACGATCAGCGAAAAGCCCTGCGCGCCCTTGTCGGGATCGGTCTGGGCCACCACGATCACCAGGTCGGCGTTGATGCCGTTGGTGATGAAGGTCTTCGACCCGTTGAGCACGTAGTGATCGCCCTGTTTGACCGCCCGGGTCTTGATGCCCTGCAGATCGCTGCCCGTCCCCGGCTCCGTCATCGCGATCGCGGTGATGAGCTCCCCGGTGCAGAACTTCGGCAGCCAGCGCTGCTTTTGCTCCTCGGTGGCCAGGTCCAGCAGGTACGGCGCGACGATGTCGTTGTGCAGGCCGAAGCCGATCCCGCTGTAGCGCCCGGCGGTCGTCTCCTCGGTGATGATCGTGTTGTAGCGGAAGTCGGAATTGCCGCCGCCGCCGTATTCCTCGGGCACGGCCATGCCCAGGAAGCCCTGTTTGCCGGCTTCCAGCCAGACGCCGCGGTCGACGATCTTGGCCTTCTCCCATTCGTCGTGATGGGGCGCGACGTGGCGCTCCAGGAATGCGCGGTAGGACTCGCGGAACAGTTCGTGCTCCGGCTCGAAAAGGGTGCGCTGGTACTTGACGGCACTGCCCATGGATGACCTCCGGCGAATCGGGACTCTGCGCCCAAGATACCAACCAGCCGGTTGGTCGGTGGCGGGGGTGGCCGAGGGTGCGCCAAGCCGGGTGCCGGCGTCGTCAGCGCGCCGAGAACTCCCGCAGTCGAGCGGCCAGCGCCACCGGTACGCGCGCCTGGATGCGGGTGCCGGCGGCGTTGTGCTCCTCCTGCTGGACACGGCCGTCGGCGTGCAGCCGCGCCACCAGATCGCCCCGGTGGTAGGGGATCACGACGTCGACGGCGGTATCCGAGGGGACGGCGAGCTCGGCCATCCGCCCCCGCAGGGTGTCGATGCCGTCGCCCGTCCGCGCCGAGACGAACACCGCCCCCGGCAGCTCGTGGCGCAACTTGGCCAGCATCAGGTCGCTGGCGGCGTCGACCTTGTTCACCACCACCAGCTCGGCCGGCGGATCCGCGTGATGGTCGGCGACCGCGGCGAAAATCTCGGCGACCACCGCGCGGACCGCGCCGATCTGAGCCAGCGGGTTGACGTCGGAGCCGTCGACCACGTGCACCAGCAGGTCGGCGTCGACGACCTCCTCCAGCGTGGAGCGGAACGCCTCCACCAGCTGGGTGGGGAGGTGCCGGACGAACCCGACGGTGTCGGTGAGGACGGCCGGCCGGCCGTCGATGAGTTCGGCGCGCCGGGTGGTGGGTTCCAGCGTGGCGAACAGGGCGTTCTGCACCAGCACCCCCGCCCCGGTCAGGGCGTTGAGCAGGCTGGACTTGCCGGCATTCGTGTAGCCGACGATGGCGATCGACGGGACGTCGCTGTGCCGGCGGCGGCTGCGCTGGGTGTCGCGGACCTGTTTCATCTCGCGAATCTCGCGGCGCAGCTTGGACATGCGTTCGCGGATGCGACGCCGGTCGGTTTCGATCTTGGTCTCACCGGGACCGCGCAGGCCCACTCCCCCGCCGCTGCCGCCCGCGCGGCCACCGGCCTGCCGCGACATCGACTCACCCCAGCCGCGCAGCCGCGGCAGCATGTACTCCATCTGGGCCAGCGACACCTGCGCCTTGCCCTCCCTGCTGGTGGCGTGCTGGGCGAAAATGTCGAGGATCAGCGCGGTGCGGTCGATGACCTTGACCTTCACGGCCTTCTCCAGCGCGGTCAGCTGCGCCGGGGACAGTTCACCGTCACAGATGACGGTGTCGGCGCCGGTCGCCAGCACCACCTCGCGCAGCTCCCGGGCTTTGCCGGAGCCGATGTAGGTCGACGGGTCGGGCTTGTCGCGACGCTGGATCAGTCCTTCGAGGACCTGCGAGCCCGCGGTCTCGGCCAGGGCCGCCAGCTCGGCCATGCTGGCCTGGCTGTCGGCGGCGCTGCCGTCGGTCCACACGCCCACCAGGACCACCCGCTCCAGCCGCAGCTGGCGGTATTCGACCTCGGATACGTCGGCGAGTTCGGTGGACAGACCGGCGACACGGCGCAGCGCCGAGCGGTCTTCGAGGGCGAGTTCGCCCGTGCTGGGCTCCGCGTGACGGGGAGCGCTGTCAGAGAATTCTGGGTGTGTCATAGGCAATAACAAATGATGCACGCACAACCTGCGTCGCGCACCGCATTTAGCGCTCCTGTGCCAGCCACCATTCCCCACTGACCTCGCCGCGGGCCACCAGGACCGACGGGCCGCGCAGGAAGCTGGTGGCATTGGTGATCGTGACGACGACCTCGCCGCCGGGCACGCGGACGGTCAGCGTGCCGGTGCCCGCCAGGGCGGCGGCCGCGGCCGCGACCGTCCCGGTTCCGCAGGACCGGGTTTCGCCCACCCCGCGCTCGTGGACCCGCATCGTCACCACCCCGCCCGACGGCGCCGTGAGGACTTCGACGTTGACCCCGTCGGGGAACTGGGCGGGGTCGTAGCTCACCGGCGCCGCCACGTCCAGCGCCGCGAGCGCGTCGGCGGTCAGGCCGGGGTCCACGCACGCCAGGTGCGGATTGCCCACGTCCACGGCCAGACCGGCGAACCGCCGGCCGCCGACGACCGCCTCGCCCGGGCCCAGCACGTTGACCTTGCCCATGTCGACGGTGACGTCGGCGTTGGTGGCGTCGACGCGGTGCACGGTGACCGGCCGCGGACCCGCCAGCGATCCGACGACGAACTCCTCGCGGGTTTCCAGGCCGCTGGCCCGCAGATAGTGGGCGAAGACCCGCACGCCATTGCCGCACATCTGGGCCGGCGAACCGTCGGCGTTGCGGTAGTCCATGTACCAGTCGCCGGCCTGGACCCCGTCGGGCAGGCGGTCTAGCACGCCGGCCGCCACGACCGCCCCGGCGGTGGTCACCCGCAGCACGCCGTCGGCGCCCAGCCCGCGGCGGCGGTCGCAGAGCGCGGCCACGCGCGCGGCGGTCAGGCTCAGCTCGGCCCGCGCGTCGGGCAGCAGCACGAAGTCGTTCTCGGTGCCGTGGCCCTTCGAGAAGATCATGCGAACATCACCAGCTCAGGGTACGTGCCGCCACACCCGCACGGCGTCGTCGACGAGGCGGTCCCCCTGCTCCGCGTCCAGCCACCGCACCCGGTGGTCCCGGCGAAACCATGACCGCTGCCGGCGCACGTAGCGCCGGGTCCCGACGAACGTCTGCTCCCGGGCCTCGCGCAGCGCCTCGTCGCCACCGCCGGCGTCGAGGGCCGTGATCACCTGGGCGTAGCCCAAGGCGCGCGAGGCGGTGACCCCGTCGCGCAGTCCCTCGTCGAGCAGGGCCCGCACCTCGTCGACCAGGCCCTGCTCGAACATCGCGTCCGTGCGCCGGGCCAGCCGTTCGTCGAGCACCGCGGTGTCGCAGTCCAGCCCGACGATCGCGGCACCCCACCGCGGGGCGCCGATTCTCGGGGCGGACGCGGAGAAGGGCCGGCCGGTCAGCTCGACCACTTCGAGCGCCCGCACGGTGCGGCGGCCGTCGGTGGGCAGGATCGCGGCGGCCGCGGCGGGGTCACGACGGGCCAGTTCGGCGTGCAGGCCGCCGACTCCGACCTCGGCCAGCCGCTGCTCCCAGCGGGCACGGACAGCGGGGTCGGTCGCGGGAAACGACCACCCATCGAGCAGCGACTGGATGTAGAGCATGGAGCCGCCCACGATGATGGGCACCGCACCGCGCGCCGCGATCGCGTCCACGTCGGCGCCGGCGGCGTCCTGGTAGCGGGCGACGGTCGCCGTTTCGGTGACGCCCAGGACGTCGAGCTGGTGGTGGGGGATGCCGCGGCGCGCACCGACGGGCAGCTTCGCGGTGCCGATGTCCATCCCGCGGTACTGCTGCATGGCGTCGGCGTTGACGATCTCGGCGCCGGTCTGCGCGCTCAGCCGCTCGGCCACCTCGAGCGCCAGCTGCGACTTGCCCGTACCGGTCGGGCCGATGACCGCCAGCGGCCTCATGGCTGCCAGGCGCCGGCGAAGTAGCCCACGCCGTACGGCGCGCCCGTGTAGAGCTCCTTGGCCGACCGCGGACCCGGCTGGGCCAGGCCGGCCAGCACGCCGAAAGCCACCCGGCCCAGGATCGGCCGCGGCAACCGGGCGAGGGCGCCGGCGTCGCCGTTGGCCAGCGCGTCGTCGAGGGCCCGCTGCGCGCCGGCGTTGGCGGGGTCGAACCCGCCGGGGGCGGCCGGCGTCAGGGTATTCGCGCCGTCGGCGACCACCAGCACGCCCACCGGCTCCGGCGTCCGGTCGAGCTCGGCGCGCAGCCCCCTACCGGTCGCGAGCGCGTCGGCGGCGTCGTGGTCCTGGTGATAGACGCGGACCTGCGCGGTCGCCTCGGGCTGAGCCTGGCCCCGCAGCCAGGCGCCGACCAACGCGCACAGCGGCAGGTCGCACGGGGTCGAGGCGTCCGGGGAAAGTCCGACCCGCACGTCGGCGCCGAAACCCGCGAAGGTGCCGGCAGCTTCGGGACCCAGGACGTCGTCCGCCGGGCCGGTCCCGACGACGACCCAGCGGGCCGGCAACAGGGCGGCCGCGGCGAGGACCGCCGCCGTCAGGTCGGCCAGCTCAGCGGCAGCCACCCCGGCGAGCTCGGGGACGAGCACGGGGGCCGACGGGACGATCGCGATGGCGCTGAGCACGCCACCAAACTAACGGGTCGCCGTCAGGGATGGTCCGCCACGACGATGGCGGCGGGGTCGAGCTGTTCGCGCGCGGGAAAGTGCGGCCCCTGCGCGCGGCGCGGCACCCCCGCACCGTCGCGCCCGGTCTGGGCGACCATCGTCGCCGCCTCGCCGCGGGCCAGGGCGACCGTGGCCACGATCACCACCGACACCGCCGCGACCAGCACGAACGCCCGTGGGCCGGTCGCGTGCAGCGACTCGCCGAGCACCAGCACGCCCAGCAGGCCCGCCACCACGGGCTTCGCCACGGTCATCGTCGGCATCGACGCCGTCAGCGCACCGGCGCGGAAAGCCGACTGCTGGAAGATCATTCCGGCCAGCGCCACCGCCAGCCAGGGGAAGAACTCGGGCGCGGTCAACACACCCATCAGGCTGTGCTCGCTGAGCTCGACGATCCCCTTGGTGAGCACAGCGAACAGGGCCAGCGACGAACCCGCGACCACGGCCAGCAGCGCGGCCGCGAACGGCTTGCCCGACCACTTGTGCGCCGCCAGGACGCACGACACCAGCAGCGGCACCAGCACCACCGCGACGATCAGCCACGTCTGCCACGACGCTCGCTGCTGTCCCTCGGCCGGGTCGCCCACGCTGATCACCACCGCGAGGGCGCCGGCCAGCACGACCGCCCACAGCCACTCCCACCGGCTGACCTTGTGGTCGGCCAGACGCGCATAGATCGGCAGGGCGAACAGCAGGGCCGTCACCTGCAGCGCCGTCACCAGCACCACCGAACCCCAGGCCAGCGCGGCGGCCTGCAGGCTGTAGTTGACGACGGCGGCCAGGCCGCCGAGCCACCAGCGGGCGTCCCGCAACGACATGCGGAACAGTTCCAGGTGGCCGACCTCCTTCTCCGTGATTTCCTGGGCGGAGCGCTGCCGGATCACGTCCCCGACCGCTGACGCCAAAGCCGCACACAACGCGAGCAACGCCGCGACATCAACTTTGGACATGACAGACCCCTCACGAGTTTTCGGTCGAGCGTTCCCCGGCGGAGCAGTAAATACACGCGGTGTTTGCGACCAGTTCACCGACAACTGTATGACGTCGCGCACCTGCGTGGAGCCTCGGGAGGTAACCCTTTGATTAGTACTTCGCCAACCTTTGTCACGGCTGTGGCAACGCTAGGAGACCCGCATGGACGGCTGTGTGCCGCTCGGCAGCAGGGGACCGGCCGGGTCGGCGCCGCCGCCGGCGACATTGGCGTTCATGGACGTGGCCTCGCCGCGGGCCAGGGCCATCGTCGCGACCACGACCACGCCGACCGCGATCACCAGAGCAACCAGTTCGGGGCCGTCGGCGTCGAGGGTCTCCCCCAGCACGGTGACCCCCAGCACCGACGCCACCAGGGGCTCGGCCACCGTCATCGTCGGCAACGACGCGGTGAGCGCGCTGGCCCGGAACGCCGACTGCTGGAAAACGGTCCCGATCGCCGCCACCAGCACCCAGCCGTACAGTTCCGGCGTGCGCAGCAGGGCCGCCGGGCCGTCGGGCAGCACCTCGACGATGGCCTTGGTGAGCACCGCGAACAAAGCCCACGACGACGCCGAGACCAGCGCCAGGAGCACCGCGGCCACGGCACCCGACCACAACCGCGCGCCGACCACGCAGAACACCATCGCCGGTCCCATGACCAGGGCCACGATCGCCCAGGAGTCCAGCGAGGCCCGCTGGTACCCGGCGGCCGGCTCACCCACCGCGACGAACACCGCCACGGCGGCGGCCAGCAGCACCGCCCATAGCCACTCGCTGCGCGTCAGCCCCTGCTTGGTCAGCCACGCGTAGACCGGCAGGGCAAACAGGAGAGCCGTCACCTGCAGCGCCTGCACCAGGACCACCGATCCCAGGCCCAGCGCCACCGCCTGCAGCGCGAAGCTCGCGACCGCCGCGCCGCCGCCCAGCCACCACCTCAGGTCGCGCAGCGACATGCGCAGCAGCTCGACGTGGCCCACCTGTTGGTCGGTGATCTCCTGCGCGGACCGTTGCCGGATCACGTCCCCGACACCCGAAATCAACGCGGCGATCAGCGCAAGCAGCGCCGCGACATCCACCTTCGCTATGACGACCTCCCCAGCGACACGCGGCCAAAGCCGCCGCGGCCACCGCCGTCGAAAGACTCGCGCGGTGGGCGATAGCCACGACGGTACCTGCCCGCACGGCGACCTCCGCCGTGGCGCGCGGAAGGCTCCGGGGCGGCGCCCGAATGCCCTCGAGTGGCCCCGAGTGCCCCCGAGCGCCTAAGCCGTCTGCCGAACCGTGCCGCGACGCGTCGCGCCCACCCGCTTGCTCGTCGCGACCGCGTCGCCGCGCGCCAGCTCGACGGTGGCGGCCGTCATCACCAGCGCAGAGATTGCCAGGGCGATCATGCCGACGTGGCCGGTGTTCAGCGTCTCGCCAAGGACCGCCACTCCCAGCAAAGCCGCCACGACCGGCTGGGACACCTCGAGCGTCGGCATCGAAGCGGTCAGCGCGCCGGCCCGAAAGGCCGACTGCTCCCAGGCGAAGCCGCCGAGCGCGACCAGGACCCAGGCATACAGTTCGGGTGCGCCCAGCGCCGCCCAGCCGCCGTCGGCGATCCGGTGGACGGCGGGCTTGGTGAGCGCCGCGAACACCCCCCACAGCGAGCCGGACACGAAAGCGAGCAGCACCGCCCCAAGTGTCCCGCCGAAGACCCGGGCGCCGACGACGCAGGCGGCCAGCAGCGGCGCGGCTATCGCCAAGACGACGGCCCAGGTGCGCAGCGACGGGTCGGATTGACCGGCCCGCGGGTTGCCGACGGTGACGATCACGGTGACCGCCGCGGTGAGCAGCAACCCCCAAAACCACTCCCGGCCCGTCACGGCCCGGTGGGCCAGCCGGGCGCTGATCGGCAACGCGAACAGCAGCGACAGGACCAGCAGCGCCTGCACCAGCAGCACCGAACCCTGGGCCAGCGCGGCCACCTGCAGGCCGATGCTCACGATCAGCAGCAGCGCGCCGTACCGCCACCGCCGGTTGCCCAGCAACGACCGGTACAGGTCGACCTGACCAGCCGTCGGCCGGGTCATGCGGTGGGTCGCGCGTTGCTGCAGCACGTCGCCGACAGCGACGCACAGCGCCGAGGCCAGCGCGAGCAGGGCGGCGATCTCCGCCTTCGGCATGAGTCTTCTCTCCGTGGGTGTCGGCAGGGACCAGTGATACCCCGTAAGGATGCACCGACTCGTGGCGTGCCCGCCCACTGGATAACGCGGCGGGGCGTCCGTAACGTCAAGCTGCTTGAATACTCGTAAGCACCTGCTGGGCGGTCCTCGATGTCGTCGATGTCCGCGGCCGGGTGTGGCCAGACGGTGCCGCCTCGCGCGGCAGGTGCGCGGCGCACGGACCGCGCGAAAGGGTGGTGACGACGCATGACAGGTGACCAGCCCGGCGGCGAAGATTCGGCCGGGCGGGTGCCGGCCCCGGCACCCGGTCCCGTCCCGGGGCCGCGGCCGGGACCCCGTCCCGGACCCCGGCCGACACCGCGACCCGTCGCCCACCCCGTGGCCGTGGCTTCGTCCAGCGACCCGCGCCGGTTCGGCCGCGTGGACGACGACGGGACGGTCTGGCTGATCAGCTCGGCCGGCGAGCGCATCGTCGGCTCCTGGCAGGCCGGCGACCGCGAAGCCGCGTTCGCCCACTTCGGCCGCCGTTTCGACGACCTGTGCACCGAGGTGACGCTCATGGAGGAGCGGCTGGCGTCGGGTTCCGGTGACCCCCGTAAGACCAGGGCCCAGGCCTGCGCGCTGGCCGAGACGTTGCCGACGGCCACCGTGCTCGGCGACGTCGACGCGGTCGCCGCCCGGCTGGCCCGCCTGGTCGAGCAGGCCGACGCCGCCGTCGCGGCCGAACGCTCCCGGCGCGACGAGCACCGAGCCACCCAGACCGCCCGCAAGGAGGCGTTGGCGGCCGAGGCCGAGGACCTGGCCGCCAACTCCACGCAGTGGAAGGTCGCGGGCGACCGGATGCGCGCGATCCTCGACGAGTGGAAGACGATCAGCGGGCTGGACCGCAAGGTCGACGACGCGCTGTGGAAGCGCTACTCCGCGGCCCGCGACGCCTTCAACCGGCGGCGGGGTTCGCACTTCGCCGAACTGGACCGCGAACGCACCGGGATCCGCCAGGCGAAGGAACAGCTGTGCGAACGGGCCGAGGAGCTGTCCGGTTCGACGGACTGGACCGCGACCAGCGCCGAGTTCCGCAAACTGCTCACCGAGTGGAAGGCGGTGGGGCGGGCGAGCAAAGAGGTCGACGACGCGCTGTGGCGCCGCTTCAAGGCCGCGCAGGACGCGTTCTTCTCCGCCCGCAACGCGGTGTCGGCGGAGAAGGACGCCGAGTTCCGCGCCAACGCCACCGCCAAAGAGGCGCTGCTGGCCGAGGCCGAGAGGCTCGACACCGGCAACCACGAGGCCGCCCGGGCCGCTTTGCGCGCCATCGTCGACAAGTGGGATGCGATCGGTAAGGTGCCCCGGGAGCGCAGCGCCGAGCTGGAGCGCCGGTTGCGTGCGGTCGAGAAGAAGGTGCGCGACGCCGGCGAGGTCGGCTGGTCGGATCCCCAGGCGCAGGCCCGCGCCGAGCAGTTCCGCACCCGCGCCGAGCAGTACGAGCAGCAGGCGGCGAAGGCGGCCGCGGCGGGCCGCACCCGCGAGGCCGAAGAGGCCAGGGCCAACGCCGACCAGTGGCGGCAGTGGGCGCAGGCCGCGGCGGAGGCGTTGCGGCGCTAGGGGTTCGGGGGCGCGTCGCGGTCTTGGGCGTCGCCGCCGGACGCCTCCGGGTCGTCGATGCTGTCCAGCAGGGACTTGGACTGGTGCTCGCGGACCAGCCGGCGACGCTGCTCCTCGGCGGCGAGTTGCACGATGGTGCGCGACCACACCACGCGCGCCCACTGGTATGCGAGGACGACCACCGCTATCCACGCCACGATCAGCCCGGCGCCCGGCCCCGGGTGCCCGGCGGCGACGGTCTGGCGCGACCAGACGGCCAACAGCCCGACGGCGCTGGCGAGCGCGGAACCCGCCAGGGCGGTCCAGGCCAGCGCCCAGCGCCGCGTCAGCAACGCCAGCATCGAGAAGCCGACGCCGAACACCAGCGCCAGCCAGGCGAAGGCCCGGTGCGGCAGGGCCACCGCGGCCTTGCCGGCGCCGTGGCTGCTGAACAGGACGTCCCAGCCCCGCACCGCGCCGGTGTGCGGCAGGATGAACGATCCGAGCAGCACAAAAACCACGATCGAGATCACGAAAAGCCGTGGGCCGGGCTCGATTCCACGTGCAACCCGGCGCTCGGCGGCCTCGATCTCGCTGCGCAGCGCGTCCATGTCCGTCTGATTCGTCTGCTTTTTCATGAGGCACATCCAAAGGAGTCGGCCGGGCCGGCGGGCGGCCCGACAGCGGGTAGGCCAAGGCCGATGCTGCGGGGGCGCCGCCCGGCGGCGTGCGCGTCGCCCGCCCTTGTGCGGCGGTGGGTCAGCACGCCGCCGTCGGCGATCAGGTGGTGGGGGGCGGCCTGGCTGACGGCCACCGTGACGATGTCGCCGGGGCGTACGCCGTCGTCGGCGCTGAAGTGCACCAGCCGGCCGTCGCGCGCCCGCCCGGTCATGCGTTCGGTGCGGGCGTCCTTGCGTCCCTCGCCGCTGGCGACCAGCAATTCGACGGTCTGCCCGACCAGCGCGCGGTTGCCGTCCAGCGAGATCCGGTCCTGCAGTTCGACAAGCCGCTCGTAACGCTCCTGCACCACCGGTTTGGGCAGCTGGCCGTCGAGTTCGGCGGCCGGGGTGCCGGGACGCTTGGAGTACTGGAAGGTGAAGGCCGCCGCGAACCGGGCCTGCCGCACCACGTCCAGTGTGGCCGCGAAGTCCTCCTCGGTCTCGCCGGGGAATCCGACGATCAGGTCGGTGGTGATGGCGGCGTGCGGCATGGCGGCCCGGACGCGGTCGATGATGCCGAGGTAGCGCTCGGCTCGGTAGGAGCGCCGCATCGCGCGCAGGATCCGGTCGGAGCCCGACTGCAGCGGCATGTGCAGCGCGGGGCACACGTTCGGCGTCTCGGCCATCGCCTCGATGACGTCGTCGGTGAACTCGGCCGGGTGCGGCGAGGTGAACCGCACCCGCTCCAGGCCGTCGATTTCCCCGCACGAGCGCAGCAGCGCGGCGAACGCACCGCGGTCGCGGCCCAACGACGGGTCGGCGAAGGACACCCCGTAGGCGTTGACGTTCTGGCCCAGCAGCGTGATCTCGAGCACGCCGTCGTCCACCAGCGAGCGCACCTCGGCCAGGATGTCGGCCGGGGCGCGGTCGACCTCCTTGCCCCGCAGGGAGGGGACGATGCAGAAGGTACAGCTGTTGTTGCACCCGACCGAGATGGAAACCCAGGCGGCGTAGGCGGATTCGCGCGCGGTGGGCAGCGATGACGGGAATTCCTGCAGCGCCTCGGCGATCTCCACCTGCGCGACCCGGTTGTGGCGGGCGCGGTCGAGCAGCGTGGGCAGCGACCCGATGTTGTGGGTGCCGAAGACGACGTCGACCCACGGCGCCTTGTGCAGCAGCGCGTCGCGGTCCTTCTGAGCCAGGCATCCGCCGACCGCGATCTGCATGTCGGGGTTGCCGCGCTTGCGGGGAGCAAGATGGCTGAGGTTGCCGTAGAGCTTGTTGTCGGCGTTCTCGCGGACGGCGCAGGTGTTGAACACCACCACGTCGGCGTCGGCACCCTCGGCCGCCCGCAGATAGCCGGCCGCCTCCAGCAGCCCCGCCAACCGCTCGGAATCGTGCACGTTCATCTGGCAGCCGTAGGTGCGGACCTGGTAGGTCCGCGCTGCAGCCAATGAAGTCACGGGGCCATGGTACGGGCTACACGCGACGGCGTTCCCGCTCGGCGGCCAGCTCGGCGAGAACCACGTCGCACGCCAGATGCTGGCTGTACCCCCGTCGCGCCAGCAGTCCGACCAGGCGGCGGCTCAGCCGCGCGTCGTCGCCGCCGTCGGAGCCGAGGGTCTCCCGGCGCAGCTTGGCCCGGACCAGCTCCTCGGCCCGGTCCCGCTCGGCCCCGGCGTCGATTCCCGCCAGTGCGGCGGTGATCACGTCGTTGTCGACGCCCCTGGTGTGCAACTCCGCGGCCAGCGCACGCCTGCTCTTGCCGGCCCTGGCCCGCCGCGACCGCACCCATTGCTGAGCGAAGTCGGCGTCGTCCACCAGGCCGACGGCGGCCAGCCGGTCGAGCACCCGGTCGCTGACGTCCGCGGGGTAGCCGCGCTTGGCCAGCTTGCCCGAAAGCTCCGCCCGGGTGTGCGACCTCCCGGTGAGCAGGCGCAGGCACAGCGCCCGCGCCTGCTCCTCGCGGGAAGGCTCAGAAGTCGACGGGGGCGGGCAGGACGTCATCGTCGGTCACAACCGCGCCGATGCCGAGCTTTTCCTTGATCTTCTTTTCGATCTCGTTGGCCACGTCGGCGTTCTCCATCAGGAAGGTGCGGGCGTTCTCCTTGCCCTGGCCGAGCTGCTCGCCCTCGTAGGTGAACCAGGACCCCGACTTGCGGATGAAGCCCTGCTCCACCCCCATGTCGATCAGCGAGCCCTCCCGGCTGATGCCCTTGCCGTAGAGGATGTCGAATTCGGCCTGCTTGAAGGGCGGCGACACCTTGTTCTTGACGACCTTGACGCGGGTGCGGTTGCCGACCGCGTTGGTGCCGTCCTTGAGCGTCTCGATCCGGCGCACGTCCATGCGCACCGAGGCGTAGAACTTCAAAGCCTTTCCACCGGTGGTGGTTTCGGGGCTGCCGAACATCACCCCGATCTTCTCGCGGAGCTGGTTGATGAAGATCGCCGTGGTCCCCGAGTTGTTGAGCGCGCCGGTCATCTTGCGCAGCGCCTGGCTCATCAGCCGGGCCTGCAGCCCGACGTGACTGTCCCCCATCTCGCCCTCGAGCTCCGCGCGCGGCACCAGGGCCGCCACCGAGTCGATGACCAGGATGTCCAGCGCGCCGGACCGGATCAGCATGTCGGCGATCTCAAGGGCCTGCTCACCGGTGTCGGGCTGGCTGACCAGCAGGGAGTCGGTGTCGACTCCGAGCTTCTTGGCGTAGTCGGGGTCCAGGGCGTGCTCGGCGTCGATGAACGCCGCGACCCCGCCGGCGGCCTGCGCGTTGGCCACCGCGTGCAGCGCGACGGTGGTCTTACCCGAGGACTCCGGGCCGTAGATCTCCACGACCCGGCCGCGGGGCAGGCCGCCGATGCCCAGTGCCACGTCCAGCGCGATGGATCCGGTCGGGATGACCGAGATCGGCTGGCGCATCTCGTCGCCGAGGCGCATCACCGAGCCTTTGCCGTAGCTCTTCTCGATCTGGGCCATCGCCAGCTCGAGGGCCTTCTCGCGGTCGGGGGCTTGCGTCATGGTGTCTCTCCTATAGTCGGTGTGTTCTCATGACCGGGTTTCGGTCGGTTGGCCGTGACACTAGAGAGGGCCACCGACAAGTCGACATGTCCGAACGCTCACCACAGTAGACGAACACTTGTTCGATTCAAGCGGACACGCCAGGGACGACATGAACATCTCCGCGCAGCTGTCCGACGTCTCGTCCTACGGGGGCTTCTTCGCGCTGACCGTCGGCGGCGACGCGGCGGGGTGGCGCCCGGTCGGCCGGTGCTACGCCGACGGCTGCGCCGACCTGATCGACGCCACCCTCGCGCGCTACCGCACCACCGAGGCGCGAGTGGGCGCCTCGCTGGTCCAGCTCGGCCACGCCGCCCGGCTCTTCTCGCCCGTCCTCGCGTGCGTGCTGGCCCACGGCGTCATCCCGGACCTGGGCGGCCTGCAGCGCGCCGACGACGGGACGCAGCTACGGCTGCCCGAGCCCGTCGGGGAGCGCGTCGGCCCGGACTCGCCGCTGCCCGAGCTGGTGTACCGGGTCGTCGTGCGCGACCACATGGAGCCGCTCGCGACCGGGCTGAAAGTCAAAGTGGCGCCCGCACTGCTCTACGGCAACATCGCGTCGGCGCTCGTCGGCGCGTCGAATGCTCTGCTCTCGGCGCGGCCCGACCTGCGCCGGCCGATCACGAAGCTCACCGCCGGGCTGCTGGGCACCGGCGGCCTGGCCGGCTCCGGCGTGCTGCGCGAAGACGATCTGGCGTTGCGCAGGCGCAGCTGCTGCCTGTTCTACCGGGTTGCGGACGGAGCCACGTGCGCCGACTGCCCGCTCTGACGCGAAGGCGGGCTCACCACTGATCGCGGGGCACGTCGAAGTCGACGCACAGCGCCCGCCACACGTCGCGGGGGTCGACACCATCCTCGATCGCCTGCGCTGCGGTCCGATCGCCGAAGGCCGTCAGCACGTGGTCTACCAGCACCGACGCCCCGTAGGTGGCGCCGAAACGCAGGACCACCCGCTCGTTGAACTCCGTTAGCCGCACGCCAGCCAACATACCCAGCGGGCCGCTCAGCCCGCCAAAGCGAGCGCGTCGTGGCATACCTTCACCGGGTCGGCGACACCGGAGACGGCGGTGGCGGCCCTTTGCGCGGCCGCCCGGTAGCCCGGGGTCGACAGCACGTCGTTGACCGCGGCCACCAGCGCGTCGGCGGTCAGCGGGCGGATCAGCCGCCCGCTGCCCTGGCGCACCACCCGGTTGGCCATCTCCCACTGGTCCCCGCCGCCGGGGACCACCACCAGCGGCACCCCCGCCAGCAGCGTCTTGGCCACCATGCCGTGGCCGCCGCCGCAGACCACCACGTCGGCGTGGGTCAACAGCTCGGCCTGGCTGCCCAGCCCCACCACCGCCCACGGCCGCTCGGGCAGGGCCGCGCCGCCCAGCCGCGACACCACCAGCCGCGAGCCCGCCGGCAGCGTGTCTCCCGGCGTCAGACACCCCAGCGCGACCTCGGCCAGGCCCTCGGTCCCGGTCGACGCCGTCGACGGCGCCACCGCCACGACCGGGCCGGAGCCCGGCGGGATGTCCAGCACCCGCTCGGTCGGTTCGAAGTGCAGCGGACCGACGACGACGGCCTCCGCCGGCCAGTCCGGGCGCGGGACCTCGAGGGCGGGCAACGTCGCGATCAGCCGCCGCAACGGGCCGGGATCGACTGCCGGCAAACCGATTTCGGTCCGCACCGCCGCCCGCTGCCGCAGCCCGGCCCGCCAGGACCGGGCCGAGAGCGCGCGCATCGTGGCGTCGCGCAGCCTGCCGCGGACGCCGGTGCCCGGCGCCAGCCCGCTGCCGATCGGCGGCAGCCCCTTGGACGGCAGGTACAACGGGTGCGGGTTGAGCTCGATCCACGGGATGCCCAAGAGTTCGGCGGCCATGCCGCCGCCGGCGGTGATGACGTCGGACACCACCAGGTCGGGCGCCAGCGCATGCAGCGCCGGCACGTTGCGCACCGCCATCCGCGCCGCGCGCCGGTGGATCCGCGCCCCGGCGTCGAGATCCTCGTCGGTGGCCGCCAGACCGTCCAGCTCGACCGCGGCGATTCCGGCCGCGCGGGCGGCGCCGACCCACTCCTCGCCGGTGAACAGCGTGGGATCGTCGCCCGCTTCGGCGAAGCGCCGGCACAGCGCGATCGCGGGGAAGGAGTGGCCGGGATCGGGCCCGGCGACCACGGCGACGCGCATCCGAATCACCCTGCCACACCGGCTCGCCTACGCTGGCACTCATGACCGAGCTGACTGGTACGGCCGTCGCGAACACCCGCACGGTCGAGGGTTTCCTGAACGCCCTGCAGAACGCGGACTACGACGCCGCGGACGCCGCGCTGCACGACAACCTCGTCTACGAGAACGTCGGGTTGCCCACCATTCACGGCCGCGCCCGGGCGATGAAGCTCTTCCGGCGGATGGACGGGCGCGCCGCCTTCGAGGTGAAGATTCACCGCATCGCGGCCGACGGCGGGGCCGTGCTCACCGAACGCACCGACGCGCTGATCTTCGGCCCGCTGCGGCTGCAGTTCTGGGTGTGCGGCGTGTTCGAGGTGCACGACGGGCGAATCACGCTCTGGCGCGACTACTTCGACTTCTTCGACATGGTCAAGGCCACCGTCCGCGGCGTCGCGGCGCTGGCGCTGCCCTCGCTGCGAGCGACGTTCTAGCGGGCGACGCCGATGACCGACAAAGCACCCCGCACCCGGCCGAACGCCTTGCAGTTCGTCCGCTACTGCTGCGGCGGCCGGCTGCCCGACTCGATGCGGGACTGGGTGCGCAACGACCTGGCCGGCAAGGGCGCCACCCGCCGGATGATGATCCGCGTCGCGGTCCCGGCGGTGCTGGTGCTCGCCCCGTTCTGGCTCATCCCGACCACGCTCGACGTGCACCTGAGCATGACGCTGCCGATCCTCATCCCGTTCGTGTACTTCTCGCACGCCCTGAACAAGGTGTGGCGGCGGCACATGCTGCAGGTGCACGGCCTCGACCCCGAACTGGCCGACGAGCTCACCCGCAAGCGCGACGCCCACATCCACCAGGCGTACATCGAGCGCTACGGGCCCAGAACCGACGGGCCCGACGCGACCCGGCCGCAGAGCCGCGGCGAGTAGCTATCCGGCGCCGCGCAGCCCGCCCAGCTCGTCGAAGGCCTGCGCCCAACCCGCCAGCCGGTCGGTGGCTCCGGCCAGCTCCGCCCGGTACCGCTGGGCGGCGGGAGACACCTCACCAGTGGCGGCGGACACCAGATGCGCTGCGGCGGTGACCATTTCGTTGTACTGGCGGACGCCGGCGCTCAGCGCGGCGGTGAAGGCGTTGATGGTGGGCACCAGATACGACCGCGACGAGTCCGAATGCTGCGCCGCCCGCTCCATCGACACCACCTCGGCGGCGGTGGCCGCCATCGCCGCCGAGCTCTTGTTGGCGGCCGCGGTCAGGTCCTTGATCTCGGCGCTCGGCAGCAGGGCGCCCCGCTCCATCACGCCGAGCAACGAGAAGAATCCCCGCTCGGAAGCCCCCAGCGCGTACATCGCGGGGCGTGCCGCCGACCCGGGCGGCGGCATCCGGCGCCCGGCGGCGGGCCGGCAGGCCGGCAGCGGCTCCGAGCGCAACCAGCGGTAGCGCAGCAGCAACAGCGTCGCCGGGATGGCCATGACGGCGGCGACCGCGCCGGTGATCTCCAGCAGCAACGCGAACCAGCCCCAGGCCGCCAGCACCATCGTCACCAGCGCCCAGAACACGCACCCGGCGCTGAAGATCAGCCCCCACCGCAGCGCCCGGCGGCGGCGGCGCAGCATCCGGGCGCGGGGGTCCGCCGCCGCGCTGATCCTGCGTGCCAGCACCTCGGAGAGGTCGGCGGCGGTGTCGAGCCCTCGCTGCACCAGCGCGCGCCAGGGGCCGCGCTGCATCGAGTTCACCGCCATCGATTCCGCCGCGTTACTGCCCGAACGGCTTCTCGGCGACGGGTCCTCTGGTCTCGGCGGGCGTGGCGGGGCCGCTTGCGGGGTGGCGGGCGGGGTCCCGCCGGCCGGCAACGCCTCGCCGCGCATCGAGGCGCGGATCTGCTCCAGCCGCGAATGACCGGCCATCTGGACGCCGGCCTGTTCGACCTCGAGCATGCGGCCCTGCACGGAACCCTGGGCGAGTTCGGCCGCGCCGATCGCGTTGGCGTAGCGGCGCTCGATCTTGTCGCGGACCTCGTCGAGGCTGGGCGTGTTGCCGGGTGCGGCGATCTCGCTCATGGACCGCAGCGACGCGCTGACCTGCTCCTGCATCTTCGCCTGCTCGAGCTGGCTGAGCAGCTTGGTGCGCTCGGCGATCTTCTGCTGCAGCACCATGGCGTTCTGTTCGACCGCCTTCTTGGCCTGCGCCGCGGCCTGCAGCGCCTGGTCGTGCAAGGTCTTGAGGTCCTCGACGCCCTGCTCGGCGGTCACCAGCTGGGCCGCGAAGGCCTCGGCGGCGTTGTTGTACTCGGTGGCCTTGGCGGCGTCCCCCGCCGCGGTGGCCTGGTCGGCCAGCGTCAGCGCCTGACGCACGTTGACCTGCAGCTTCTCGATGTCGGCCAGCTGCCGGTTGAGGCGCATCTCCAGCTGGCGCTGGTTGCCGATGACCTGCGCGGCCTGCTGGGTGAGCGCCTGATGGGTGCGCTGCGCTTCCTCGATGGCCTGTTGGATCTGCACTTTGGGGTCGGCGTGCTCGTCGATCTTCGCGTTGAACAGCGCCATGAGGTACTTCCACGCTTTGACGAACGGATTGGCCATGGGATAGCTCCACCTTCGCTTCTCGTGCCGGACGAGCATTCAACGGGCCCGACCGGGCTCTGCGCTCACCCTGTCGCTCAATTTAACGGGTCTGCGGCCATCGCCCCACCCCTGACGCTCCGATGGGAGGTCAGGCCACGGCCAGGGACGCAACCGGCGGGATGACGACCTTGGTGGTGGCGTCGATCGAGCTTCCGGCGGTCTCACCGGCGAGCCGGCGTTCCTGGCCGGCCATCCGCTCGCCGGCGTCGGTCAGCACCGACGACAGCGGGACGTCCAACGCGTCGCAGATCGCGTTGAGCAGCTCGCTGGACGGCTCCTTGCGGCCGCGCTCCACCTCCGACAGATAGCCGAGGCTCACCCGCGCCGAGTCGGAGACCTCGCGCAGCGTCCGGCCCTGCGACGTCCGGGCGTCGCGCAGCACGTCCCCGATGACCTCGCGCACCAATGGCGGCATCCTGCCCTCCTTCGTCGAAGCCCTGCACAGCACACGACCAGCAGGCGCTACCCACGTAAACGCCGGCGGCCGCCGTGTTGGTTCCCGGGCGATCAAACGGTGGGCTGGCGAACCGCCCGCACGGTCGAGGCGACGTAGTCGACGCCGGTGACCACCGTCAGCACAATGGCCGCGCCCATCAGGACCGACGCCGCGACCAGCAGCGGTCCCGACAGCGGCAGGATGAACAACGCGATCGCCAGCGACTGCACGACAGTCTTGAGCTTGCCGCCCCAGCTGGCCGGGATGACGCCGCGGCGAATGACGATCAGCCGCAACAGGGTGATCCCGATCTCGCGGGTCAGGATCAGCACCGTGACCCACCACGGCAGGTTGCCGAGCATCGAGAGCCCGATCAGGGCCGAGCCGATCAGCGTCTTGTCGGCGATCGGGTCGACGAACGCGCCGAACTCGGTCGCCATGCCGTAGTGGCGGGCCAGCAGCCCGTCCAGCCGGTCGGTGATCGAGGCCACCGCGAAGATGACGAAAGCCACGACGCGGAACGCGGTTTGGTGGCCGTCGCCCGCGAACAGGGCGAGCAGGAATATCGGGACCAGCACCAGCCGCGACAGGGTCAGGGCGTTGGCCAGGTTGGCGATCCGGACGCGGCCCGGCGGCCCCGTTAGCGGACCCGTCCGCGGCTGCCCCGACACGGCAACAGAATAACGGTTGACCTGCTACCCCGAACCCGATGCCGATACTGTTAGCCGTGACCGAAAGTTCACCGGATCTCCCCGCGGTTGTTCGGCGCGCCCGGACGTCGGACGTGCCCGCGATCAAGCAACTCGTCGACACCTACGCGGGCAAGATCCTGCTGGAGAAAAACCTCGTGACGCTCTACGAGGCGGTGCAGGAATTCTGGGTCGCCGAATACCAGGGCCAAGTCGTGGGGTGCGGCGCGCTGCACGTGATGTGGGCCGATCTCGGGGAGATCCGCACCGTGGCGGTCGACCCGTCGGTCACCGGCCACGGAATCGGCCACGCGATCGTCGACCGGCTGCTGGAGGTGGCCCGCGAGCTGCAGCTCAAGCGGCTCTTCGTGCTGACCTTCGAGACGGAGTTCTTCGCCCGGCACGGCTTCACCGAGATCGAGGGCACGCCGGTGACCGCCGAGGTGTACGAGGAGATGTGCCGCTCGTACGACATCGGTGTCGCCGAGTTCTTGGACCTGAGCTACGTCAAGCCCAACATCCTGGGCAACTCCCGGATGCTGCTGAGGCTCTAATCTCGCTGCCGCGAGCGTGCACTGGCTGCGAGTTTTGGGCTGATTTCGCGCAGTGAGTGCACGTTCGGCGTCATTCGGTGTCCGGGTCGCCGGACCCGTCGGCGTTGGCACCGCCGCGGATCAGCGCCAGCGTCCCCGCCAGCTCGTCGGGCTTGACCAGCACCTCGCGGGCCTTCGAGCCCTCGGACGGCCCGACGATCCCGCGCGTCTCCATCAGGTCCATCAGCCGGCCGGCCTTGGCGAATCCGACGCGCAGCTTGCGCTGCAGCATCGAGGTCGAGCCGAACTGGCTGGACACCACCAGCTCGACGGCCTGCAGGAACACGTCCATGTCGTCACCGATGTCCGGGTCGACGTCGGTTCGCTCGCCGGTGGGCTTGGCGGTGGTGACGCCCTCGGTGTACTCGGGCTCGGCCTGGTCCTTGCAGGCGCTGACGACGGCTTGGATCTCCTCGTCGGTGATGAACGCGCCCTGCAGCCGGACGGGTTTGCTCGCGCCCATCGGCAGGAACAACCCGTCGCCCATCCCGATCAGCTTCTCCGCGCCGGGCTGGTCGAGGATGACGCGGCTGTCGGTCAGCGACGACGTGGCGAACGCCAGCCGCGACGGCACGTTGGTCTTGATCAGGCCGGTCACCACGTCGACCGACGGACGCTGGGTGGCCAGCACCAGGTGGATGCCGGCGGCCCGCGCCTTCTGGGTGATCCGCACGATCGCGTCCTCGACGTCGCGCGGCGCGGTCATCATCAGGTCGGCCAGCTCGTCGACGATCGCGACCACGTACGGGTAGGGCCGGTACTCGCGCTGGCTGCCCAGCGGGGCCGTGATCGCCCCGGAGCGCACCTTGGCGTTGAAGTCGTCGATGTGGCGCACCCGGGAGGCCTGCATGTCCTGGTAGCGCTGCTCCATCTCCTCGACCAGCCAGGCCAGCGCGGCCGCCGCCTTCTTGGGCTGGGTGATGATCGGGGTGATCAGGTGGGGAATGCCCTCGTAGGGGGTGAGTTCCACCATCTTCGGGTCGATCAGGATCATCCTGACCTCCTCCGGGGTGGCCCTGGCCAGCAGCGACACCAGCATCGAGTTGACGAAGCTGGACTTACCGGAACCGGTGGAGCCGGCGACCAGCAGGTGGGGCATCTTGGCCAGGTTGGCCGAGATGAAGTCGCCCTCGATGTCCTTGCCCAGGCCGATGATCAGCGGGTGATGGTCGCGCCGGGTCGACGGCGCGGTGAGAACGTCTGCGAGACGCACCATTTCGCGGTCGGTGTTGGGCACCTCGATGCCCACGGCGGACTTTCCGGGGATCGGCGCCAGCATGCGGACGCTCTCGGTGGCCACCGCGTAGGCGATGTTGCGCTGCAGCGCGGTGATCTTCTCCACCTTCACGCCGGGCCCCAGCTCGACCTCGTAGCGCGTCACGGTCGGCCCACGGGTGCAACCGGTGACCGCGGCGTCGACCTTGAACTGGTTGAGCACCTCGCTGATCGCGTCGGCCATCACGTTGTTGGCCGCGCTGCGTTTCTTCGGCGGGTCCCCGGCCACCAGCAGGCTCAGAGGCGGCAGCGTGTACGGGCCTTCGACGACCCGGTCGAGCTCGATGGTGTCCTGGTCCGCCTTGCCCCGCCGGCGGCCGCGCGCGGCGGCCTCCTTGACCGCGGGTTCGGGAACGGTGGGGACGTCGTCCTCGAGGGGCGCCTGGTCGGAATCGGCCGACGGCCACGCCTGCGGCTCGCTCTGCGTGGCCGGGGACGCCTCGTCGACGTACCCGTCGGAGAAGTCCTCGCGCGCGGCGCCGGCGTCGTCGACCGGCTCGTCCGGCTCGTCGGCGAAGTCGCTGAAGTCGCTGAAGTCGCTGAAGTCGCTGAAGTCGTCGTATTCGTCGTCGTCGCCCCCGAACAGCCGGTTGCCGAACATCGCCCGCACGACGTCGGGCACCTCGCGGATCGTCGTGCCGGTAAGCAGCAGCAAACCGAACAGCGCGCCGATGAACAGCAGCGGCGCCGCGATCCACGGGGTCAGGCCGTCCGACAGCGGCCCGCCGATGGCGAAGCCGATAAATCCGCCGGCGCGGCGGCGCGCCTCGGGGTCCTCGGGGGACCCGGACCACAGGTGGCGCAGCCCCAGCAGCGAGAACGCGATCAGGCTCGCACCCAGGATCAACCGGGGTCGCGCGTCCGGGTTCGGTTCGGTGCGCATCAGCGCCACCGCGACGGCCGCCGCGACCACCGGCAGCACGAGCACACCGGAACCCACGAAGGTGCGCAACAGGGTGTCGACCCACGCGCCGACCGGCCGCGCGGCGTCGAACCAGGAGCTCGCGGCGACCACGACGGCCACGCCGAGGAGGAGCAGCGCGATCCCGTCGCGCCGGTGCCCCGGGTCGATGTCGCGGGCCCGCCCAATCGAGCGGGCGGCGCCGCCGGTCCCCCGCGCCGCCATCATCCAGGTGCCGCGCAGGGCGCGCCCGCAGGCCAGCCCCGCGGCGACCAGCAGCGGCGAATTGCGCCGCCTGGCGGGCCGGCTCACCCTGCCGCGCGCCGGTGCCGGACGGGCGCCCCTGGCCCCGCTCCGGGACCCGCCCCGCGGCCCACCCCGTGAAGAGGCTTTTGACCTGCTCGTTCGGGTTCCAGAGCGGGCGGCGGTCTTGTTGGCCATGGCCGCAAGAGTAGTCGCAAGCACCTCATCGGCACCACTTGCCACACTGGTAACGGCGGCCCTGATCATGGCGGGAGGCCGGGAGTGCGTGAGTAGGGTGTCATCCGGTGATATGCGTCATGCCCTCAACCACCCCCGGAGCCCCCAGGAGGCCCTAGCATGCCCGTCGTCGTCGTCGCCACCATGACCGTCAAGCCGGAATCGGTCGACACCGTCCGCGACATCCTCACCCGCGCGGTGGAGGAAGTGCACGAGGAGCCGGGCTGCCAGCTGTACTCGCTGCACCAGTCGGGCGAGACCTTCGTGTTCGTCGAGCAATGGGCCGACCCCGAGGCGCTCAAGGCCCACAGCACCGCGCCTGCGGTTACCAAGATGTTCACCGCCGCCGGCGAGCACCTCGACGGCGCGCCGGACATCAAGATGCTGCAGCCGGTCCCGGCCGGTGAGCCGGACAAGGGACAGTTGCGCCCCTGATGGCCCGTCCGCTCGACGGGAAGGTCGCCTTCATCACCGGAGCGGCGCGCGGCCAGGGCCGCGCGCACGCCGTCCGCCTGGCCACCGACGGCGCCGCCATCATCGCGGTCGACCTGTGCGACCAAATCGCCAGCGTCCCCTACCCGCTGGCGAGCCCGGAGGATCTGGCGGCCACGGTCAAGCTGGTCGAGGACACCGGCGCCCGCATCGTGGCCACCCGCGGTGACGTGCGCGACAGGGCGTCGGTGTCGTCGGCGCTGCAAGCGGGACTCGACGAGTTCGGCCGCCTCGACATCGTGGTGGCCAACGCCGGCATCGCCCCGATGCAATCCGGTGACGACGGTTGGCGCGACGTGATCGACGTCAACCTCACCGGCGTGTATAACACGATCAAGGCCGCGATCCCGACGATGGTCTCCCAGGGCGACGGCGGCTCGATCGTGCTGATCAGTTCCAGCGCGGGGCTGGCCGGGGTGGGCAGCCCGGACGCCGGTTCCGTCGGTTATGCCGCCGCCAAACACGGGGTGGTCGGGCTGATGCGCATCTATGCGAATCTGCTTGCGCGAGAAAATATCCGGGTAAATTCGATCCACCCGTCGGGCGTCGAGACGCCGATGATCAACAACGAGTTCACCCGCGAGTGGCTGGCCAGGATGGCTGCGGCCGTGGACAACCCGGGGGCGCTGGGCAACGCCATGCCGGTGGAGACGTTGCAGGCCGAGGACATCGCCAACGCGGTGGCGTGGCTGGTCTCCGACCAGGCCCGCTACGTCACGGGCGTGACGCTGCCGGTCGACGCGGGCTTCCTCAACAAGTAGCCATGGCACCCAATCCCGCGGCGCAGACGGCTTTCGGGCCGATGGTGCTGGCTGCGGTCGAGCAGAACGAGCCACCCGAGCGCCGCCTGGTCGACGACGACCTCGCCCAGCTGTTCCTGCCGCCCGCGCTGCGAAGGCTGGTGGCCGCCACCCGCTACGCGCCCGTGCGCCGCCTGGTGATCCGCGCGTCGGAGTTCACCGGGCCCGGGCTGTGGGCGAATCTGGCCTGCCGCAAGCGTTTCATCGGCGACAAGCTGGCCGACGCGCTCGGCGACGTCGACGCGGTCGTGATCCTGGGCGCCGGGTTGGACACGCGGCCCTACCGACTCACCCGCCAGGTGCGCATCCCCGTCTTCGAGGTGGACCTGCCGGTCAACATCGCCCGGAAGGCCGAGACGGTCCGGCGGGTGCTGGGCGGGCCGCCCTTGTCGGTCCGACTGGTGGCGCTCGATCTCGAGCGTGACGACCTGCTGACGTCGCTGGCCGAGCACGGCTATTTGCCGGACTACCGGGTCTTCTTCATCTGCGAGGGCGTCACGCAGTATCTGAGCGAGGCTACGGTGCGGCGGACGCTGGAGGGCCTGCGCGCGGCCGCGCCGGGCAGCCGGCTGGTATTCACCTATGTGCGAAGGGATTTCATCGACGGCACGAACAGGTACGGCACTCGCACGCTGTACCGCAACGTCCGGCAGCGCCGCCCGTTGTGGCAGTTCGGCCTGCAGCCCGATGAGGTGGCCGGTTTCGTCGCCGAATACGGGTGGCGGCTGGTGGAGCAGGCCGGTCCCGACGAACTCGTCGAACGCTACGTCGAGTCGACGGGCCGCAAACTCAAAGCCTCGCAACTGGAGTGGTCGGCGTACGCCGAGAAGGCCTAGCGGTGCCCTCACCGGGCCGATCAGACCTCGATGACGGTGGGGACGATCATCGGCTGGCGCCGGTAGGTCTCTCCCACCCACTTGCCGACAGTGCGCCGCACGCCCTGCGCAATCCGGCCCGGGTCGGTGACGCCCGCGGCGACAAGCGATTCCAGCTCGGCCCCGACCTTGCGGACGGCGGGCTCGAGGGCCTTGGGGTCCTCGGAGAATCCGCGCGAATGCAGCTGCGGCGGGCCCACCGGCCGCCCCGTCCCGCGGGTGACCACCACCGTTACCGCGACGAAGCCCGACGACAGAATGAGCCGCTCCCCCAGCGTGATGTCTCCGACGTCGCCGGTGATCAGGCCGTCGACGAACATCTTGCCCACCGGCACCGCCCCGGCGATCGACGCCCTGCCGGAAACCAAATCGACGCTGACGCCGTTCTCGGCCAACAGGATCGACTCGCGCGGCACCCCGGCGCGGGCCGCGAGTTGGGCGTTCGCCCGCAGCATCCGCCACGTGCCGTGCACCGGCATCACGTTGCGCGGCCGCACCCCGTTGTAGAGGAACAGCAGCTCCCCCGCGTAGGCGTGACCCGAAACATGCACTCGCGCTTGCGCATTGGTGACGACGCGGGCCCCGATCTTGGCCAGCGAGTCGATGACACCGTAGACCGCCTCCTCGTTGCCCGGGATGAGCGACGACGACAACACGATCAGGTCGCCCGCGGTCAGCGTGATGCTGCGGTGCTCGCCCCTCGACATCCTTGACAGCGCCGACATCGGCTCGCCCTGAGTGCCGGTGGTGATCAGCACCACGCGCTCGGGCGGCATCGTCTCGGCGGCGGCGATGTCGAGCAGGTCGGAATCGTCCACCCGCAGGAAACCGAGGTCGCGGGCGATGCCCATGTTGCGCACCATGGAACGCCCGACGAAGGACACCCGCCGGCCCAGCGCCACGGCGGCGTCGATGATCTGCTGCACCCGATCCACGTTGGAGGCGAAGCACGCCACGATGACCCGCCCCTCGGCCCCCCGGATCAACCGGTGCAGCGTCGGGCCCACCTCGCTCTCCGAAGGGCCCACGCCGGGGATCTCGGAATTCGTTGAGTCGCAGAGAAACAGGTCCACCCCGGCGTCGCCGAGGCGGGACATGCCGGGCAGGTCGGTCGGCCGGCCGTCCAGCGGCAGCTGGTCGAGTTTGATGTCGCCGGTGTGCAGGATGGTTCCCGCGCCGGTGGTCACGGCGATGGCGAGCGCGTCCGGTATCGAGTGGTTGACCGCGAAGTACCGGCACTCGAAGACGCCGTGCCTGCTGGTCTGGCCCTCGGCGACCTCGACGAACGCGGGCTTGAGCCGGTGCTCGCGGCACTTGGCGGCCACCAGCGCGAGGGTGAACCTCGACCCGACAACCGGAATGTCCGGCCGCAGCCTGAGCAGGAACGGGATGCCGCCGATGTGGTCTTCGTGCGCATGGGTCAGCACCAGCGCCTCGATGTCGTCGAGGCGGTCCTCGATGTGGCGCAGGTCGGGCAGGATCAGGTCGACGCCGGGCTCGTCGTGGGTGGGGAACATCACGCCGCAGTCGATGATCAGCAGTTTGCCGAGGTGCTCGAGGACCGTCATGTTGCGGCCGATCTCGCTGATGCCCCCGAGCGCCGTGACCCGCAGCCCACCCGCGACCAACGGTCCCGGGGGAGCGAAGTCTACATCCACTTGCGGGCCAGCCTCTGGGTCACCGGAGCACCGAGGCCGCGCGCATGTCGGCGGCCAGCTCGTCGAGTTGCCCGGCGGTTGCGGGCATTTGCGGCAGCCGGGGGGCACCCACGTCGATGCCCTGTAACAACAGGCCGGCCTTGGACAGGGTCACGCCGCCCAGGCGCGCCATCGCGTTGCACAGCGGAGCGAGATTGCCGTTGATTTTGCGTGCGGTGGCCATGTCGCCGGAACCGAAGGCGGACAACAACTCCCGGAGCTGGGCCGCGGCCAGGTGGGAGATGACGCTGATGAAGCCCGTCGCGCCCATCGCCAGCCACGGCAGGTTCAGCGCGTCGTCGCCGGAGTAGTAGGCCAGGCCGGTTTCGGCCATCACCTGGCCGCCGCTGTGCAGGTCGCCCTTGGCGTCTTTGATGCCGACGATGTTCGGGTGTTCTGCGAGCGTGCGGATGGTCTCGGTCTGGATCGGTACGACCGAGCGTGGCGGGATGTCGTAGAGCAGGACGGGCAGCGCGGTCGCGTCGGCGACGGCGGTGAAATGGGCGATCAGCCCGGACTGCGGGGGCTTCGAGTAGTACGGCGTGACGACCAGGAGCCCGTGCGCGCCCTCGGCCTCGCACGCCTTGGCCAGGCGGACGCTGTGCGCAGTGTCGTAGGTACCCGCACCGGCGATGACGCGGGCACGGTCGCCCACCGCCTCCAGGACGACGCGCAGCAGCTCGCGCTTCTCGTCGTCGGTGGTGGTCGGCGACTCTCCGGTGGTTCCGGAGACCACCAGGCCGTCGCAGCCCGCGCCCACCAGGTGATTGGCCAGTCGCGCCGCTGCCGCGGTGTCGAGAGAGCCGTCGGCGCCGAACGGCGTGACCATGGCGGTCAGCAGGGTTCCCAACCGGCTGGACGCCTCGAATCCGACGTTGCTCACGGTCTTCAGGCTACCTGGCCGGGGCAACCCGATTAGGACCCGCCGAGCGCGCGTGTTCGAAGCGCGACCCACGACGACGGCATGCACCCGCCCGCCCCGGGCGGGGCGCGGCTCAGGCCTCGGTGGCCAGCGGGCTCGTGGCGACCTCCGTGCCGTCGGCGAGGGCCGAGATCTCGAAATCGGCGAACACGGCGGGCGCCACCGCGGCGAGCTGGCGCAGGCATTCGATGGCCAGCCGCCGGATCTCCACGTCGGCGTGCTCGCTGGCGCGCATCGCGACGAAATGCCGCCACGCCCGGTAGTTGCCGGTGACCACGATCCGGGTCTCGGTCGCGTTGGGCAGCACGGCGCGAGCCGCCTGGCGGGCCTGCTTGCGGCGCAGGACGGCGCTCGGCTGGTCGGCGAACTTGGCCTCCAGCTTGGCCAGCAGCTCGACGTAGGTGGCGCGGCTGGCGTCGGCTGCGTCGGCCAGCATCTGGCGCAGTTCGGGATCGTCCTCCATCCCGGGCGGCATGACCACCCGCGAGGTGTCCTCGGGGACGTAGCGCTGCGACAGCTGCGAGTAGGAGAAGTGCCGGTGGCGGATCAGCTCATGCGTGCACGACCGCGAGATGCCGGTGATGTAGAACGACACGCTTGCGTGCTCGAGCACCGAGAAATGCCCGACGTCGATGATGTGCTTGATGTAGCCGGCGTTGGTCGCGGTCCGGGGGTTGGGCTTCGACCAGCTTTGATAGCAGGCCCGGCCGGCGAACTCGACCAGCGCCGGGCCGCCGTCGGCGTCGGTGCTCCACGGCACGTCCGGCGGCGCCACGAACTCGGTCCTGGCGATCAGTTGCACGCGTAGCGGCGCGATCTGTGCCACGGCGCTCACCCTAGCCCGGCGACGATGCGCGCCGCGAAGCGGCGCGAGGAGGAGTCGGGCAATCCAGCTCTAGCCCGGCGACGATGCGCGCCGCCTTCCACAGGGTGCTCTCGAGCTCGTTCATCGGCGGCGCAGCTCACCGGCCAAGTCGCCCCGGCTCGACACGCTGATCCCGCTCAGACCCAGCCAGGACGCCATGGACTCCAATTCGCCGGCCAGCGCCGCGGCGACACGTGCCCGCGGCTGGCCGGCCTCGCTGAACGCGCCCACGACGCGCAGGGTGCCCGCCGCCCGGTCGGCCTTCAGATCGACCCGCGCCACCAGTTGCCCGTCGAGCAGCAGCGGCCACACGTAGTAGCCGTAGCGGCGCCGGGCGGCGGGCACGTAGATTTCGACGCGGTAGTGAAAGCCGAACAGCCGCTCGACCCGGGGCCGGAAGAAGATCAGTGGGTCGAACGGGCACAGCAGCGCCGTGCCGCGGTCCAGGCGCGGCACCGTCCGGCCGGCCCGCAGGTACGCCGGCGCTTGCCAGCCGTCGACCTCCACCGGCTCGATCTCGCCGCCGGCCACCAGCTCGGCGATGGCCGGCTTGACCTGCCGAGCCGACAGCCGGAAGTAGTCGCGGATGTCGGCCTCGGCGCCCACGCCCAGCGCCGTGGCGGCCCGCAGCACCAGCTCGCGCACGGCCTCGCCGTCGTCGACCTGACGAGCCAGCACGCGCGGCGGCAGCACCCGCTCCACCAGGTCATAGTGGCGGGCGAAGCCCACCCGGGTGGCGGTGGTCAGCACGCCTGAGGCGAACAGCGCCTCGGCGACCCATTTGGTGTCGCTGCGATTCCACCAGGCTCCCTTTCTGCGCCGCGGCGTTTGCGCCAGATGGGCCTCGATCTGCCCGGCCGTGCTGGGCCCGAGCGCCGCGACGGCGTCGACGACGTCGTCGGCGAGCTGCGGATTGGCCTGGACGATGTGGGTGCCCCAGCGGCCGTGGCGGTATTCGCGCATCCGCCAGCGCAGCAGCGGCCAGTCGTCGACGGACATCAGTGCGGCCTCGTGCGCCCAGTACTCGACCAGCAGCCGCGCCCGGCGCGGACCCCACGCGGCGCGGTCCAGCACGTCGCGGTCGTAGGGGCCGAGCCTGCTGAACACCGGGGCGTAGTGCGCGCGCACCGCCACCGACACCGAATCGAGTTGCAGGACTTGGATTCTCGAGATCAGCCGCTTCAGGTGCGCGGCCGTGATGTCGCGGCCGGGACGCGGGTCGGTAAAACCTTGGGCCGCAACGGCTATCCGCCGCGCCTGGGCAACGGTCAGCCTGCGGTTGCGGATCGACACGGCGCCGAGAGTACCGGCCGTTTGCTCGCGACTGTGCGACCTACCCCGTTCGCGCCACGGCGTTCGCGTCCGATGGATTCTTTTGTTCGTGGTAGGCCGCATCGAGAGCGTGCGGGACCGATTCCAGGTCGCGGTACACGCCCATGAGTTGCTCGAGGATCCTGATCCGCTGCCGGCTCGCCTCTTCGACGGCTTGCCGGGCCTCCTCGCGATCGTGCTCGGCCCTTTGCTTCGCCTCGGCCAGCAGCTGCTCGCGCGCCTGATGGGCGTCGGCGCGCAGGCCGGCCAGCTCGGCTTCGAGCTGGTCCTTGGCCTCCCGATATTCGGTTTCCATGGCTTCTCGCCGGGCCGCCATGTCGGCCAGCAGCTCGTCGCGCTGTCGCTCCGTGGCCCGCACCTCCGCCTCGGCCGCGGCGATCAGCGCCTCTGCCTCCGACCGGGCCTCTGCCTGCATCTCGGCGATCTCGTCGACCGCACGCCTGAGCATCTTCGCCATGCGTTGCTGCACCGCGTGCGGCGACGGGGAGGTGTCGGTCAGCACGGCGACCTCTTTGCGCAGCGCGGCCGCCTCCTCACCGGACGCATGCAACCGCGCCCTCAGACTCTCCACGTCGTCGACCAGCAACTTCTGCTTGGTGGTCAGCACCTCGATGTGGGCGTCGACGGCGGCCGGGTCGTAGCCGGCGAGCTTGCGCGAGAACTTCTTTGCAGGCTCGGTGATCATTGATTCTCCCCCTCCTCGAGAAACGCCTGAACCCCACGAGTGCGCCCCGGGGCCGAGTATGTCAGCTTCGACGCGCGCCCGGCGGGGCGGCTACGGCCGAGAGTAGCTGTGAAACCGGTACCGCAGCCCGGAGCGGCTCACGCACCAGTCCCCGGCCTCGCCCACCCATGCGTCGTCGAGCATCGGGGCCACCGCGTCGTCGTCGTCGCGCCGCAGGTCGATGTCGACCTCGGTCACCTCGCACCGCGTCGCGTGCGGCAGCGCGAGCAGGTAGATCTGCGCTCCGCCGATCACCCACGTCAGCGGGTCGACAAGGGCGTCCTCGATGCGACCGACCACCTCGGCCCCGTCGGCGGTGAATCCGGCCTGCCGGGACATGACGATGTTTTTGCGACCCGGCAGCGGACGGACCCTGACGGGCAACGACTCCCAGGTCAGCCGGCCCATCACCACGGTGTGACCCATGGTCACCTCTTTGAAGCGGGCCAGGTCTTCGGGCACGCGCCAGGGGATGTCACCGCCCCGGCCGATGACACCAGAGGTCGACTGGGCCCACACCAGGCCCACCTGCATTTTCGGCGTCATACCGCGACGGGGGCCTTGATCGCCGGGTGCGGATCGTAATTCTTCACGACGACGTCGTCGTAGGTGTAGTCGAAAATCGAATCACGCTGTGCCAGAACGAGTTCAGGATAGGGACGTGGCTCACGCCCCAGCTGCAGGCGCACCTGCTCGACGTGGTTGTCATAGATGTGGCAGTCGCCGCCCGTCCACACGAACTCGCCGACCTCCAGCCCGGCCTGCGCGGCCATCATGTGGGTGAGCAGCGCGTAGCTGGCGATGTTGAACGGCACCCCGAGGAACAGGTCGGCGCTGCGCTGGTAGAGCTGGCAGCTCAATCTCCCGTCGGCCACGTAGAACTGGAAGAAGGCGTGGCACGGCGGCAACGCCATCCGCGGGATCTCGCCGACGTTCCAGGCCGAGACGATGATGCGCCGCGAGTCGGGATCGTTGCGCAGCAAGTCCACCGCGGCGCTGATCTGGTCGACGTGCTCGCCCGACGGCGTGGGCCAGGACCGCCATTGCACGCCGTAGATGGGCCCGAGATCGCCTGTGCTGCTGGCCCACTCGTCCCAGATGGTGACGCCGTGCTCCCGCAGCCAGCCGACGTTGGAATCACCGCGCAGGAACCACAGCAACTCGTAGACGATCGACTTCAGATGGACCTTCTTGGTGGTGACCAAGGGGAAGCCGGCCGACAGGTCGTAACGCAACTGCTGGCCGAACAGGCTGCGGGTCCCGGTGCCGGTGCGGTCCGATTTCACCGCGCCCCGCTCGAGCACCAGGCGCAGCAGGTCCTCGTAGGGCGTCGGGATCGGCACGCGGATGAATCTACCGCGATCGCCCAGGAGTAGAACGGAGGCCATGCCGAAGATCACCGACAGCGTCACCACCGCCGACGGCAGCTGCCCCGTCAGCCTGTTCACCCCCGACGGTCCCGGCCCCTGGCCCGGAGTCGTCATGTTCCCGGACGCCGGCGGGGTGCGCGACACCTTCGACCAGATGGCCGCGAAGCTGGCCGGATACGGTTACGCGGTGCTGCTGCCGGACGTCTATTACCGCAGCGGCGATTGGGCGCCGTTCGACATGGCGACCGTGTTCTCCGACGAGCAGGAGCGCAAGCGCCTCTTCTCCATGATCGGCGGCATCACCGCCGACAAGATCACGACCGACGCCGGCGCCTTCTTCGATTTCCTGGCGGCGCGCCCGGAGGTATCCGGGGAGCGATTCGGCGCCTGCGGCTACTGCATGGGTGGGCGGACCTCGCTGGTGGTGGCCGGCCGGTTGCCGGAGCGCGTCGCCGCGGCGGCGTCGTTCCACGGTGGCGGCCTGGTCACCGACGCCGCGGACAGCCCGCACCTGCTGGCCGACCGGATGCGCGCCACGATCTACGTGGGAGGCGCGCGAAACGACGCGTCGTTCACCGCCGAGCACGCCGAGCAGCTGGACAAAGCGCTGACGGCGGCCGGCGTCGCCCACACCATCGAGTGGTACGCGGCCGGCCACGGCTTCGCCGTGCCGGACAACCCGCCCTATGACCCCGCGGCCGCCGAGCGGCATTGGCAGGCGATGACCGAGGTTTTCGGCTCGGCGTTGACGGGTTGACGCCGGGCTGACCGACCCGCCGAGACGAGACGGCGACCGCCGACCACGCGTGACGCCTCGCTCGACGGTCGTCGGCACGCCGGCTCCGCCACCGCGGCGAAACCGCGCGCGCGGCACCGAATTCTGCCCGGGGCCGGCGACGAAGTCGCCCCCGGCGCCCGGTGATTCGCCGCCGGCCGCCGGGGCGCGGCAGGTGTGGACGAGCCGTGCAAGATGCCATACGATGTGCCGTCAACAAGGCCAGGCACCAGCGACCTACACCGCATCGTGTCGCAGGCAGCGCGATGACTGGGGAAACGTGACCGAGTCCACCTCCGGCAAGAGGCGACGCGTCGAGCGGCGCCGTCCGACGCCGCCCGACCAGCTGCCCATCGACGCCCTGCAGCAAATGCCCGCCCTGGTCGTCCTGGAGCGCCTGCCGGCGCCGGCCCTCGCGGTCGACCGGGCCGGGATGATCTTGTTCGCCAATCGCTCGTTCTGCGACATGCTGGGGTATCTGCCGGCCGAGCTGGCTTCCATGAAGTTCGACGAGCTTCTGCGCCGGCGGACGGTGGGCAAGCGCAGGGTGGCCCTGAACGGAACCGACATCGAGCGACTCGTCGAACTCAAGCACAGCGACGGCCACGCGCTGCGGGTCAGCATGAGCAGGTCTGCCATGCACCGCCGGGATGACTTGGTTGCGCTGGTCACCTTCCACGACCGCACCGAGGAGTTCTGGGTGGACCCGAAGAAGAAGGGCGACTGACCGCAGCGGTTCGGCGTCCGCCGCCAGCTAGCCGCCGGTCGGGTGCGCGCGGAAACCCTGCGCTGCGCCGAGCAGCAGCCCGCCGTCGATGACCATCGTCTCCCCGGTGATCCAGCTCGCCGCGTCAGAGACCAGGAAGGCGACCGCGGCGGCCACGTCGACGGGCTCACCGATGCGTCCCAGCGCTATCGACGACGACAGCGGGTCCTCGTTGTCCTTCCACAGCGCCTCCGCGAGCTTGGTGCGCACCACGCCCGGGCAGATGGCGTTGACCCGCACACGTGGTGAAAGTTCCAGCGCCAGTTGCTTGGTCACGTGGATCAGGGCCGCCTTGGTGGCGTTGTACATGCCCATCCCCGGCGACTGGTGCAGGCCCCCGATGGACGCGGTGTTGACCACCGAACCGCGGTGTTCACCCATCCCGGCCTTGACGGCGAGCGACGTCCACATCAGCGGAGCCCACAGGTTGACGTCGAAGATCTTGGCGAAGCGGGCATGATCCTGATCGATCAGCGGACCGAACGCGGGGTTGGTCCCGGCATTGTTGACCAGGATGTCGATGCGGCCGAACCGCTCCAGCGTCACGTCGACGCAGCGCCGCGCGGCGTCCTCGTCGACCGCGTGGGCTCCGACGCCGAGCGCCCGGGGACCGACCTGCGCGGCGGCCTCCTCGGCGGCCTCCTGCTTGCGGGCGGTGAGCACCACGTCGGCGCCGGCGGCGGCGAGCTGCTGGGCGATCGCCAGGCCGATCCCGCGCGAGGCGCCGGTGATGATCGCTGTGCGGCCGGTCAGATCCTGTGAAGTCATTCTGCTACGCCCTTAGATTCGGTGACGCCCGGATGTTTTGCACACGTGTCAACGTGGTACGCGACACGCATGTTAGCGAAATTAACCCTTGTGAAGAGCGTGGTCGCCGCCGGGGCTGCGGCCGCCGCGATCGTCGTCGCGCCCACGGCGGTGGCTGACTTTCTCGCTGCCGCCCCGGCAAGCACGGCGGCACCGGCGCACGTCGTCGTCAAAGACGACCCGGGCGGCGGAGGCTGTGACGCCAATGGCAACTGTGGCTCGGGCGGGCAGTTCAGCGGGCCCGGCGGTGGCCCGGGCGGCCAGGGCTGCGTGCCCGGGGTGGGTTGTGGCTCAGGCGGCCAGAACGCGGGGCCCGGCGGCATCCCGGGCGGAGCCGGCTGCCTGCCGGGTGTGGGCTGCGGCTCGGGTCACGCCTGATCCTTTCCTGAACTCCCGAGCCTGGTGATCCAGGCTCGGGAGTCGGCCGGGTCGATGACGTCGTCGAGCTCGAAGGTGGTTGCCGCCCGCAGCGCCTTGCCGTGCTCGTAGGCCGCGGCCACCAGCCGGTCGAACAACGCCGCACGCTCGGCCGGATCGTCGAGCGCGGCAAGCTCCTTGCTGAATCCAAGTCGCACAGCGCCTTCCAGACCCATCCCGCCGATCTCGCCGGTGGGATAGGCGATGGTGAACTGCGGGGCGCGGAAGGAACCGCCCGCCATCGCCATGGCCCCCAGCCCGTATCCCTTGCGCAGGATGATCATTCCCAGCGGCACCGTCAGCCGCGCGCCGGTGACGAACATGCGGCCGAACCGCCGGACCGCGGCCTCTTTCTCCGATTCGGGTCCCACCATGAATCCCGGGGTATCGCAGAGCGAGATCACCGGCAGCCGGAACGTCTCGCAGAGCGTCAGGAAGTCGCTCGCCTTGTCCGCCGCCTCGGCGTCGATGGCGCCGCCGAGGTGATGGCTGCTGTTGGCCATCAGTCCGTACGCCCTGCCCTCGACGCGGACCAGCGCGGTCACGATTCCCACCCCGTAGTCGGGTCGCAGCACCAGCGCCGAGCCCACGTCGACCACCGCCTCGACAGCCCGGTGCACGTCGTAGGCGCGTAACCGGTTCTGCGGCACCACATGCCGCGCCAGTCGCGGATCCGGCGGCTCCCAGCCGGGGAGGCGCCGGAGAAAGTACGACAGGTACTGCCTGGCCAGCGCCACCGCGTGCGCCTCGTCGCGGGCCACCAGGTCGACGACGCCGTTGCGGCGCTGCACGTCGATCGGCCCGATCGCCTCGGGTGGGTAGACACCCAGGCCGCCGCCTTCGATCATCGCCGGACCACCCATGCCGATGTTGGCGTCCGGGGTCGCGATGATCACGTCGCACACCCCGGCCAGCGCCGCGTTGCCGGCGAAGCAGCGGCCGGAGACGATCGCCACCAGCGGCACCCGCCCGCGCAGTCCCGCGAGCATGCGGAAGGTCGGTACGTCCAGCCCGGCGGCGCCGCCGACGTCGGTGTCCCCGGGCCGGCCGCCGCCGCCCTCGGCGAACAACACCACTGGTACCCGCTTGCGGGCGGCCACTTCGAAGACGCGGTCGGTTTTCGCGTGGTTGCGCATTCCCTGCGTTCCGGCCAGCACGGTGTAGTCGTAGGAGACCACCAGCGCCTCGGCCGCCGCGTGCCCGAACCGGTCGGCGCCGATGGTGGCCAGGCCCGCGATCAGGCCGTCGGCCGGGGTGTTGGCAATCAGGTCTTCCTCGGAGCGCCGGCTGCGTTGCGCGGCGACGGCCAGCCCGCCGTACTCGACGAAGCTGCCGGCGTCGACCAGGTCGGCGATGTTCTCCCGGGCGGTCCGTCGGCCCCGGCTGTGCCGCTTGGCGACCGCGGCTTCGCGGCCCTCGTCGAGGGTGAGCAGATGCCGCCGCCGGACCTCGTCGAGGTCGGCGCGCGGCTGGTCGAGATCGGTTGCGGCGGAGGATTTCTCGTCGTCGGCGTCGGCGCCGGCCCGGACGAAGACCAGGAGCGGGTCTCCGGTCCCGACCACCTGTCCGGGCGCGACCAGGCTGCGGACGGTTCGCAGGCCGGCCGGCGCGCGCAGCACGTGCTGCATCTTCATCGCCTCGAGGACGACAAGCTGGGCCCCGGAGTCGAACTCGGTGCCGTCGGGCGCCACCTCCACCACGGTGCCGGCCAGGTGGGCGCGTAGCACCTCCTCCCCCGGGTACAGCTCGACCGCGCTGACGCGCGTTTCCCGATGGCGGGACAGCGCCGCGGCCGCCAGCCCGGGCAGCTTGCGGTCCAGGAATCCGGTGGTCACCGTGGCGGACTGAAAATCATCCTGCGACAGGATTTCTCGCAACAGTTCGATGTTGGTGCCGACACCCTCGATGTCGAACTCGGCCAGCGCGGCCGACGCCTTGCGCGCCGCGGCGGGCAGCGACGACCCGCGCACGTGCGCGGTGACCTTCGCCAGCAGCGAGTCGTACCGCGGGCTGGTGACAAGTCCGGGCCGGCCGTAGGTGTCGACCCGAACTCCGGGACCGGCCGGTGGGGAGAACGCGGTCAAGGTGCCCGCCGCGGGCACCACCGAGCCGTCGGCGGCGAAGGTCTCCATGTTGACCCGTGCCTGAACCGCCGTGCCCCGGTGCGCGGTCGGCTCGCCGATGACTTCGATTCCGTCGGAGGCGATTCCGGCGGGAAGACCCAACTCGTAATAGGAGGCGCCTGCGGCAATGGCCAGCTGGGCCGCGACCAGGTCCACCCCGGTCGTCTCCTCGGTGACGGTGTGCTCGACCTGGATACGCGGGTTGACTTCGAGGAAGGCGAAACTCTCACCGGCAACCAGGAATTCGACGGTGGCCACCCCGCGCACGCCGACCCGCGCGCACAGCCGCGCAGCGGCGTGGTGCAGATCCCGCCGCAGCTTGTCCGAAATCTCTTGGGCCGGCGCGATCTCGATGAGCTTCTGATGGCGTCGCTGCACACTACAGTCCCGGTCACCCAGGGCCAGGGCGCGCGGCTGGTGTCCGACGGGCGCGGCGACCACCTGCACCTCGAGGTGCCGCGCGTCGTCGAACAGGGCCTCGGCGAACAGCGCGGAATCGCCGAACCCCAGTTGCGCTTCCGCGGCGCACTGACGATAGGCGTCGTCGATGTCGCCCGCACCGCGCACCGCGCGCATGCCCCGGCCCCCGCCGCCGGCGAGCGCCTTGATCATGATGCCGCCGTCGTGGTCGGCGAAGAACGCCCGGACATCCTCGAGCGTGCTCGGCCCCTCGGTGGCGGGCAGCACCGGCACCCCCGCGTCGGCCGCGGCGCGGCGCGCCGACGACTTGTTGCCCAGCAACTCGAGCACGTCGGGGTCCGGGCCCACGAACGTGTGCCCGGCCGCCGCGCAGGCTCGCGCGAACCCCGGGTTCTCGCTGAGGAATCCGTAACCGGGATGGATCAGCTCGGCCCCGCAACGGTCGGCGGCCGCCAGCACGGCCGCCTGGTCGAGGTAGGTCTGAGGGCCGGCGCCGGACAGGGCGATCGCCTCGTCGGCGGCGTGCACGTGCGGGGTCTCGGCGTCGTCCTCGGCGTAGACCGCGACCGTCCGCATGCCCAGTTCCGTTGCCGTGCGGATGATTCGGAGCGCGATCTCGCCACGGTTGGCTATCAGCAGCGTCGCGCTCATCGCAACGGATCGCCCCACCGCACCTGCCGGCGCAGCCTGGCCTTGAGCAGCTTGCCGCCGGCGTTGCGCGGCAGTGGGCCGTGCACCACCGTGACGTACTGGGGGATCTTGAAGTCGGCCAGCCGGCCGCGGCAGTGCTCGAGCACCGCCGGCACGTCGACGCGATCCGGGCCGCCGAACAACACAGCGCCCACCTTCTCCCCCATGACGTCGTCGGGCACCGCCAGCACACACGCGTCAGCGACACCGGGCGCCGCGAGCAGCACGGCCTCCACCTCAACGCTCGAGACGTTCTCCCCGCCGCGGTTGATGATGTCCTTGAGCCGGTCGACGAGATGCACCCGGCCGGCGTCGTCCACCCGCACTACATCGCCGGTGTGCAGCCAGCCGTCCACGATCGTGGCCTCGGTGGCCTCCGGCCGGTTCCAGTAGCCGGCGGTCACATTGGCGCCCCGCACCACCAGTTCACCTGTGCGCGAATCGGCGCCGGAACCGATCACCGCCAGATCCACCGAGGGAACCGCGTACCCGACAGAGTCGGCATGCGCGAGGGCGTCGGCGTCGGGCAGCACGGTCATCAGCGAGGCCGTTTCGGTCATCCCGTAACCGTTGAACACCGTCGCGGCCGCGAAGGCGTCTTTCACCGAGCGCACGAGCGACGGGGCGATCGGCGCGCCGCCGTAGCCCACCCAGCGCACCCCGGAGACATCCGCCGAGGCGAAGCCTTTGTGCCGCAACAACAACGAATAGATCGCCGGAACGGTCACCATGGACGAGATGCGCTCGGCCGACAGCGTGGCGATCAGCTCCTCGAGGTCGAGGGCCGGCATGATGACCGCCGCGCCACCGAGGCGCATGGCGACCAGAAGCTGTGTATTGCAACCTGTCACGTGGAACAGCGGCACGGATATGAGGGTGCGCATCTCCTCGCCGAGATCGCGCGGCTGGTCGAGGCAGCGCAGGTTGTTCTCGGCGTTGGTCAGGAAGGCCTCGTGGGTGGTCGGCACCCCCTTCGGGTGCCCGGTGGTGCCCGAGGTGTAGAACAGCGCGGCGGTGTCGCGGGGGCCGAGTTCGGTGGACACATACGGTTGCCCGTCCGGCAGCGGGGCATCGGCCGACAGGTCCCCCCGCGCGCCCGAGTCCGACAACACGAAGTCGACCTCCGGCTGCGCCGAGCGCGTATTGACCGCCACCGCAACGCCACCGGCCATCACGGCGCCCCAGAACGCCAGCACCCAGTCGATTCCGGCGGGACGGCGCACCGCGACGCGGTCTCCCCGGCGCAGGCCGGCCGCACGCAGCCCGCCGGCGACCCGCGCGGCGCGCTCCCACAATTGCCGATAGGTCAGCCGGCCGGCGCCCGGTTCGACGACCGCTTCGCTGTCGGGCCGCCGGTCGACCTGATCGGCGAGCATGTCCAGCAGAGTGTCCGGCAGGTCGTCGTAGTGCGGGACGCCCCGGGCGTCACGGGAGACGCCCGTCGTCGGGAAGGGGTTGGCGCCACGGGCGATTTCGGTCACGGCGGACGTGCCCTGTCCTGACATTGCGGTGTCCTATCGTGATAGCGGTGACGATCGAGGACTCCGCCATCATGCCCGAGGCGCTTTTCACCGAGGACGGCGACTCCTTCGTGCCGGGGACGCTGACGCGTGGTCCGTGGGGCGCGGCAATGGGCGGGCAGATCGTCGGCGGCCTGCTGGGCTGGGGCGTGGAACGCGGCGGCATCGATCCCGACCTGCAACCGGCCCGCTTGACGGTGGACCTGTTGCGCCCGGTCGTGCTCGAGCCGGTGCGGATCCAGACCTCGGTGCAGCGCGAGGGCCGGCGAATCAAGCTCGTCGATGCAGCCTTGGTGCAGAACGGCACGACCGTCGCGCGCGCCAGCGCGCTGTTCTTGCGGCGCGGGGAGCACCCCGACGGCCACGTGTGGTCCGGCCCCGTCCAGGCGCCGCCGCTTCCGGTGAACACCGACGGGTTCCCGGCGGACATGCCTTTTCTCATCTGGGGCTACGGGGCCAGCGCGCAAGGCAGTCCCGGCATCGCGGCGGGCGAGTGGGAGCAGGCCCACTCCCAGAAGTTCGCCTGGGCCCGCGTGTTTCGCCCGATCGTCGCCGGCCACCCGCTCACACCGTTTGCCCGCCTCGCTTTCGCCGGGGACATCACGAGTTCGCTGACCCATTGGGGCACAGGCGGATTGCGTTACATCAACGCCGACTACACCGTCACCGCGAGCCGGCTGCCGGACGGTGAATACGTGGGCCTGGCCGCGCAGAGCCATTACGCAGCCGCGGGTGTGGCGACGGGCACCGCGACGCTGTTCGATCGCCACGGCCCGTTCGGCACCTGCTCGGCGGTCGCGCTGGCCCAGCCGGCGGAGGCGTTCAAACCGGCTTTCGAATAGGTATGCTGTTGCAGTCCTCCAGCCGGCGCGTAACGGATGGTGCATGCAGATGAGGGTCATCTCAGGTCGTCCAGCGCAATCGGCCGGCTCGCCCGCTCGCCGAGCCGGCCGGTCTCGAGGCGGTTGTGACACCCGCGCCACGTGAGCGCGGCGATATCAGCCGACGGGTGTTCCTGGCCGCGACGATCGGGGGCGGGTTGGGGCTGACCGCCTGCGGGCGCCCCGCCGCGCCGGCGCGGAGCACCCCCACGTCGGTCAGCGCGTCGGCCAACCCACTTTCGGAGGCAATCAATGCCGCCGAGGCTGCGCGCCCCCACACGGGTCGCACAGTGACGGCAGCACTGACGCCGCGGGCGGCCGGCATCGACCTCGGCGGCCCCATTGCACACACCCTGGCCTTCGGCACCACCGTCCCGGGTCCGCTGATCCGGGCCAACGTCGGCGACGAGCTGGCCGTCACCGTCACCAACGGTCTCGATCGCCCGACGTCGGTACATTGGCACGGCATCGCGTTGCGCAACGACATGGACGGCGTGGAACCGGCCACCCCGAACATCGCCGCGGGCCAGCAGTTCACCTACCGGTTCTCGGCACCTCATCCCGGGACCTACTGGGCCCACCCCCACGTCACCCTGGACACCGACTACGGGCTGTACCTACCGGTGATCATCGACGACCCCACCGAGCCGGGCGCCTACGACGCCGAGTGGATCCTCATCCTGGACGACTGGACCGACGGCGTCGGCAAGAGCCCACAGCAGATCTACGACGGGCTGCGTCAGATGGGTCAGATGCAGACGTCGACGGTCGTGGGGAACAGCGCCCTACTCGGCGGCGACGCCGGCCACGTGCTCTACCCCTACTATCTGATCAACGGGCGCATCCCCACAGCGCCGGCCACCTTGCGCGCGAAGCCGGCGCAGCGGATCCGGGTCCGCATCATCAACGCGGGCTCCGACACGGCATTCCGCGTCGCGCTGGCGGGGCATTCGATGACGGTCACCCACACCGACGGCTTCCCCGTGGCACCCACCACCGTCGATGCGCTGCTGATCGGCATGGGCGAACGCTACGACGTCATCGTCACCGCGGGTGACGGAGTCTTTCCCCTCGTGGCACTCGCCGAGGGCAAAAACGCCCTGGCGCGCGCGCTGCTGTCGACCGGCGCCGGGACCGCGCCCGATCCCGCATTCCAGCCCACCGAATTGACGGGCCGCATAGGGACCGTCGCGATGTTCAGCGCCACGCCCCCGGTGGACCTGGGAACCGCCAAGGCGGACGTCAGCCTGCGCGCCAACCTCTCGGGCAGCATCAAGCGATACGACTGGGCGATCAACGGCAAGCAGTATCCGCACGACTCGCCGCTCACCATCAAGCAGGGGCAGCGCGCCACACTCACATTTGCCAACGCCACGATGATGTGGCATCCCATGCATCTGCACGGGCACACATTTCAGGTCATGGATTCCCATGGCGCCCTGGGGCCCCGAAAGGACACCACCATCGTGTTGCCCATGCGCGAGGTCAGCGTTGCCCTGGTGGCCGACAACCCCGGCATCTGGATGATGCACTGCCACAACACCTATCACCAAGAGGCCGGGATGATGACCACCCTGAACTACACCGGCTAAGCACCCGCTCCGTCGTCATCGGATTCGATGCTGCACCCGTCCCCCGAGGTGCAGTCGCCGCTGTCGCCGCAGTCCTGGCGGGTATCCGCCCAGAGCGGCTCGTCGACGGCGAAGCCGCGTGCCCGCAGGGCGGCCACCGTCCGGGCGACGTTGCCCTTGCCGTAGTCCACCCCGTCGACGTCCGACGGCGCGTGGTGGATGAATCGACCACACGCTTGGTGACAGAAGTCCGCGTAGGGCTTCGTGTACAGGATGAAGGTGTGCCAGCCGATGTCGACCAGCGGTGCGGGAGAGAAGTTGCCATCCGGATCCCCGGCGCACAGCGAGAGGAATGCGAGCGCCTGGTCCATGATGCGTTCGGCCAGCGCGCGCTCGATGCGCTCGTCGGTGACGATGCGGTTGACCAGACGCTCCCAGAGCTGACGTTCGACCAGGTCGCGGTGGGCGAGGTGTGCGTAATTGCCGGTGACTGGGTCGGCGCACGGTGCAGACATCGCCTCTCCTTTGCTCGGAGCTTCGGCTGGGTTCAGCGTAGTCGGCCGGCGGTCACCGCGGAACGGGTCGACGACGTCGCGTTTGCGCGGACGCGCTCATTCCATCAGCCGCGCGGCGAGGGTCGCACCGAGGTTCCAGCAGGACTCCAGGTCCTCCTTGGTCGGCTTACCCGAGACCACCACGGTCTCGGCGGCCTTCACCCAGCCCAGTCCGGCGACGATCGCGTCGACGCCGCGCTCGGCGCCTTCGGTGCCCTCGTTGCCGTGCAGATACAGGCCGAACGGCCGACCCCGCGTCGCGTCCAGGCACGGGTAGTAACAGACGTCGAACGCGTGCTTGAGCGCCCCGCTCATGTATCCCAGGTTGGCCGGGGTGCCCAGCAGGTAGCCGTCGGCACCGAGCACATCGGCCGGCGACAGCGTGAGCGCGGCGCGCCGCACGACCTGCACGCCCTCGATCTCGGGGTCGGTGGCGCCCGAGACCACCGCCTCGAACATCTCGTGGGTGTGTGGCGACGGCGTGTGATGAACGACCAGCAGCGTCCTGCTCACGGGCGGGCCTGCAGCGCGACGGCCGTCCGCATGGCTTCCCGGGCCCGCCGGCGGTCGCCCGCGTAGTCGTATGCGCGGGCCAGCCGGTACCAGCGCCGCCAATCGTCGGGGTGGTTCTCTACCTCGGTGCGCACGGCGGCGAACAGCGTGTCGGCCGCGGCCGGCTCGATGCGCCCAGATGGGCGCCTCGGCAGCCCGCTGACGTCGAGTTCGAGGCCGTCCGCGGCGATCCGGCGCGCCAGTTTCTGGTGGGCGAAGCCGGAGCGCACGGTAGCCACCATGGCCCACAGCCCGATGACCGGCATGACGAGCACCGCCAGGCCCAGGCCCACGGCGGCGGCCCGGCCCGAGGCGATCAGCGCCACGGCGATGCGGCCCAGCAGCACGCAGTACACGAGCAGCGCCACGCACATGAAGCCGATCAGCAACTGGACGCGCAGGGTGGCGTTCATTGCAGGTCGAGCAGCGGCTCGAGGCCGATCGTGAGTCCGGGCCGTTCCGTGACGCGCCGCACCGCCAGCAGCACGCCCGGCACGAACGAGGTCCGGTCGAGGCTGTCGTGGCGGATCGTCAGCGTCTCGCCCTCCGTGCCGAACAGGATCTCCTGGTGCGCAACGAGTCCCGCCAGCCGCACCGAATGCACCGGGACGCCGTCGACGTCCGCCCCGCGGGCGCCGGGCAGGCCGGTGCTGGTGGCATCGGGGTTGGGAGGCAAGCCCTTTCGGGCCTCCGCGATCAGCTTGGCGGTACGCGTCGCGGTGCCCGACGGGGCGTCGGCCTTGTGCGGATGGTGCAACTCGATCACCTCGACCGAGTCGAAGAACCGCGCAGCCTGCCGGGCGAAATGCATCGACAGCACGGCCCCGATCGCGAAGTTGGGGGCGATCAGCACCGACGTGTTCGGGCTGTCGGCCAGCCAGGCCCGCACCTGATCGAGGCGCTCCGCGGTGAAGCCGGTGGTGCCGACCACGGCGTGGATTCCGTTGGCGACCAAGAACTCCAGGTTGCCCATCACCACATCGGGGTGGGTGAAGTCGATGACCGCCTCGGTGTCGCCGTCGGTGAGCAGGCTCAACGCGTCGCCGGCATCCACCTCGGCGGACAGGGTGAGGTCGTCGGCGGCCTGCACCGCCGCCACCATCGTCGACCCGACTTTGCCCTTCGCTCCCAGCACACCTACCCGCATGAGGACACCCTAGACCGGGGTGGCGCGGCGACCGGTTGGCTGGGCTTCATGGCTGTCCAGTGATTGCGAAATGTTTTTGCAGCCGTTGCACAGATATGTGGATTAGCCTGGCGGACCCCTGCCACCCATTCGGGCGGCGGTCGGGCTGACAATTCTCGCAATTCCGAATCGCGAATTGGGATTCGAAGGAGATGACGCTATGAGCGCAACGGGGCGCTGTGGCCGTGTCGTTGGTTTCGGGCTGATGAGCGGTCCACTTCTGGGCGCCGCAATCGTGTGGGCCGGCCCTGCCCAAGCCGATCCCGGCTCCTATCTCAACGATCTGCACAAGGCCGGGATTCACGACGTCAACGGTGGCGACGCGGCCCTGCTGCGGACCGGTCAGAAGTTGTGCCAGCAGATTTCCTATGGCGCTTCCCCGCAGGAGCTACAGGGATTGGCATTGCAGCGCTCAGACAGCACCCTGGGGCCCAATGGCCTCACGCCCGTGCAGGCGGCCGAGGTCGTCAACTTCGCCGTCGCCGACCTTTGTCCGCAATACTGAGTCTTCCGCGCGGCAGAGTTTCGGCGCTTCCGATTTTCGCCGCGGCAGAGTTTCGGCGCGGCATTCGGGTGATCTTGTCCACAGTCCCGCTTCTGTCCACAGCTGGCCTTTCGGCACCGGCCGGGAGTTCGACCCCGGAATAGTATTCGAACATGAGTTCGATCGATGTTCCGCCCGCGGTTGCTGCCGCTCTCGAGGCGCTCGACACGGCGGTGGCCACGCTGCGTGGGCTGAACTTCGACGCGCTCACCCCCGCCGTTGCGCTGTGCGCGCTCGAGCGGATGGAAACCTCTCGCCGCCGGCAAGTAGCCGTCAGCCACGACGTGATCGCGAGCCTCACAACGCACGACCCCGCCGACGTCGGGGGGCCGGTCCACAAGGTGATCGCGGACTGGCTGCGGATCAGCACCACCGAGGCCGTCCGGCGGCTGCGGGACGCCGAGAGCCTCTCGCCTCGCTCGACCCTCACCGGGCAGGTGCTGCCGCCGGAATTGCCTGCCACGGCCCGGCTATGGCGCGACGGCTTGCTCGACGGGCAGCATCTGCGGGTGATTCGGGAGTTCGTACGCGACCTGCCCGAGACCGTGCCCGCCGAGGCAGTCGAGAAAGCGGAGGGCTTCCTGGCGCGCCAGGCGGCGCTGTTGCGGCCCGACCAGCTCGCGAAGGTCGCGGGCCAGTGCGCGCTGCGGCTCAACCCGGACGGGAAGTTCTCCGACTCCGATCGCGCGCGCCGGCGCGGATTCACCTGGTGTGGCCAGCGCCCCGACGGCATGAGCGTCGGGAAGCTCGTGGCATCCCCGGAGCTACGGGCCAACCTCGATGCTTGGCTCGCGCGGTTCGCCGCCCCGGGAATGTGCAACCCGGACGATGAATACCCTTGTGTCGAGGGCGAACCCACCGAACAATGCGCGGCCGGCGACACACGCAGCCATTCCCAGCGGCAACACGACGCGCTCAACGCGCTGGTTCGTGGTCAACTGGGCGACCCGAAGTTGGGGCGGCACAACGGACTGCCGGTGGCGGTCATCGTCTCGACCACGCTGCAGGAGCTGACGTCGGCGACCGGCCGGGCGGTGACGGGCGGCGCAACACTGCTGCCGATGCGCGACGTGATCCGGATGGCCCGCCACGCCTACCACTACCTGGCCGTGTTCGACAAACACTCGAGCCGCCCGCTCTACCTCGGCCGGACGAGGCGGATCGCCACGGCGGATCAGCGCGTCGTCCTCTACGCGAAGGATCGCGGCTGCACGCACCCGGGCTGCGACGTGCCGGGATATTGGAGCGAGGTGCACCACATCGAGGAGTGGGCCGCCGGCGGCCGCACCGATGCCGACAACCTCACCTTCGCCTGCGCGCCCATCCACAAGCTGGTCGGACGTGGTTGGCAGACAAGGAAACTCCCGAACGGGCGCACCGGGTGGATACCGCCCCCGCCGCTGGACCGCGGCGCGCGCACCAACGACTACCACCACCCGGAGCGCCTCTTCGATGAAGACGAAGCGCCCTGAGCCGCTACTTCTTGAACCGGCCGGCGAACCCGCGCAGCGGCAGGTCGGCGCTGGTGACGAGCCCCGGCGGCGCCGCCACCACGGCCCTGAGCGAGTTGAGTGCGGGCAGCCCGGTCACGGTCATGCCGATGGAGGCGAAGTTGTCCGGGTTGGACAGGTCCACGCCGGGTTTGGGGAAGATCATGTGCTTGTTGTAGACGCAGGGGTCGCCCTTTATCTGGGTGATGTAGCAGCCCTTGATGTCCCAGTGGGGGTCGGTGTGCGGCGTCATCTGCCATTCCAGGTGCGTCTCGACGCGCGGCACGCCGTCGACCATGCCCTGGTACTTGATGTAATTGCCGCCCAGCGAACCCTTGGGCAGTGTGTACCAGCCCAGGTCGACGTCCTTGGTGCAGGCGCCCAGCTCATAGGTGAACCTCACCTCGTCGAGGGGCAGGTCGAAGCAGTCGGCCATCATCAGCACACTGTCGGCGAACACCCGCGTGTATTTTTCCAGCTTCGCCGGTATTTCCGGGTCATCCACGGGCAGGCCGTAGCCCACCTCGATCCAGGTGTCCTTGGAGTGGTGGCACGACACGTCGACGGACTCGATGGTGGTGACGTTCTCGATCTCGGCGACGTCGGCCGAACACACCACGCCCAGGATCTGGTTCAGTCCCGGATTCATCCCGGTGCCGTAGAAAGTGGCACCGCCCAACTCGGCGGCCTCGGCCAGCAGCCGGGTCACCGGCTTTCCCGACGGGTGCGGATGGTTCTTGTCGCGGTGCCACCCGGTGATCCAGTCCGCGGTGGTGACGATGTTGATGCCCGCCTCGAGCACCTTGACGTAAAGGTCCTCGTCGGGAAACACGCCGTGGAAGGTCAGCACGTCCGGCTTGGCCGCGACGATCTCCTCGATGCTGCCGGTCGCCTTCACCCCGTTGGGCCCGATGCCCGCAAGCTCGCCGGCGTCTCGTCCGATCTTCTCCGGCGAATAACAGTGCACTCCAACGAGTTCGAGGTCAGGGCGGTCGGCGAGTCGCCTGATCATCTCCGAGCCGACGTTTCCGGTCGCGACCTGGAAGACGCGAATCGGCCGGGTGGGTGCGTTCATGGGTGTTCAGCCTTTCCGGGTTGCTGCGTACACTTCGGCGGCGCTGCCGCCGAGGCCGTCGGGGTAGAACTGCTTGGCCCAGTTGCGGATCGCGGTGAAGCCTTCGTACTCGGCGGCGGCCAGCGCGGGCGGGTCGGAGTAGCGCTGGTGTTGCCAGATCTCGATGTCCTGGGTGAATTGCCGGATCACCTCCTGCCCGAATTCACACCCCTTGCGTTCGGCGCGCGCCGGATCCTTGCCGGGCATCCGGCCGATGTAGACCATGAAGCGGACGTCGGAGGTGCGCTCGTCCACCGGGGTGACCGCGGAGATGGTGCGGTTGTCGACCATCCCCCAGCTCTTGGTCACCGCGATTCCCAGGCCGCCGTTGATGGCCTGTACGCCGCTGTTGACATCCTCGATCCGCTGGCCGTCGTCGCCGGAGAACGTGATGGTGAAGTCGACGTAGGAGACCGCGCCGGCGAAGTCGTGGCGGGTGAAGACGGGCACGATCGGGGTGTCGTGCACGAACTTGAAATGCGCGAAGTCGACCCCGTTCTCGAGCACGTACTGCGGGTGCAGTTCCAGCCCCTGCCGAAACAACCGTTGCTGCGGGTAGTAGCCGGCGGCGCCGCCGTCGTCCCCGAACGCGGCGAACACGTCGGGTGGCTCGAAGAACGGCTCGCGCCCCTGCAGGTCGTGCCAGATGTAGACCGACTCGTTGCGCTCCACCACCGGATAGGTGCGGATCCGCCTGCCCCGGTTGGGGCGGTCCTGGTAGGGAATGCAGACGTTGCGTCCCCCCTCGTTCCACTGCCAGCCGTGGAAGGGGCACTGCAGCACCTCGCCGACGACCTTGCCGCCGTAACCCAGGTGCGCCCCCAGGTGTTCGCAGTAGGCGTTCATGACGGAAATCCGGCCGGACTCGGTCCGCCAGGCCACCATCTCCTGATCGAAGTACTTCATCGTGTGGACGTCGCCGACACCGATCTCGTCGGACCAGGCGACCTGAAACCATCCGGTCGGTTTCATCGACAACGGCGGCTTAGCCATGTGGGAACCCTCCTTGCGTAGGAATGATAGGCGGCATCGGGCGAAGATCACAGTCCCCTCTATGAAAATGGTAGGCTCGGCTCGTGACCGGGACCGAGGTCGCCGGCCGGCGCCCCAATCGGCGCGGCCACGCCACGCGCGAGAGCATGCTCGAAGCCGCGCTGAAGTCGCTCGCGTCCGGCGAGCCGGGCTCGGTGTCGGCCAACCGCATCGCCAAGGACATCGGGGCGACCTGGGGCGCCGTGCAGTACCAGTTCGGCGATACGGACGGCTTTTGGGCCGCGGTGCTGCACCGCACGGCCGAGCGCCGCGCCGCGACGTTCTCGAGCCTGTCGACGCCGGTCTCGCCGGACGCCCCCCTGCGCGAGCGCGTGGGCGCCATCGTCGACACCCTTTACAGCGGGCTGGCCTCGCCGGATTCCCGCGCTATCGAGAACCTGCGGGCCGCCCTGCCGCGCGACCCCGGCGAGCTCGAGCGCCTCTACCCGCGCACCGCCGCGGAGCTGTTCTCCTGGGGCAGAAGCTGGCTCGAGACGTGCCAGAACGCCTTCGCCGGCCTCGATGTCGACCCGGAACGGGTGCGTGAGGTGGCCACGCTCATCCCTGGCGCGATGCGCGGCCTGGTCTCCGAGCGCCAGCTGGGCTCCTACGCCGACCTCGACGTGGCGCGGCGCGGCCTCACCAACGCCCTGGCCGCCTACCTGGAACAGTCGCGGCCGCCAGGTCTTTAGCCTTGACGGTGTGAGCAACAGCGACGTCAGAGTCCGGCGGGCCGAGCCGGCCGATTTCGCTGAGGTGGCCGCGATGCACTATCCCGTGTGGCGGCGGTCCTGGGAGGGGATCGTGTCGCCGCACCTGCTCGATCTGCTCGGCCCGGCGCAACGCTGGGCCGACGTCGTCTACCCGGAGATGCTCAGCCGCCGCGGCTGGAGCATGTGGATCGCCGAGGCCGGCGTTGCGACGCTCGGCATGGTCCTGTTCGGGCCGGACTCCGCGCATCCCGAACACGTGCAGATCGACTCGCTCTACGTCGACGAACGCCACCAGCGGCACGGCGTCGGCGCCCTGCTGCTGCGGCAGGCCGTGTGCGCGAACCCCGCCGCTGACGTGATCCTGTGGTGCGCGGAGATCAACACCAAGGGCCGCCGCTTTTATGAGAAGAACGACTTTCGCGCCGACGGGCGCACGCTCGACTGGGAGCCGCTGCCCTGGGTACGGGTGCCGCACCTGGGCTATCGACTCAAGCGCGCCTGACCGGCGTTGCGGTCCACCCATTCGGCGGTCAGCCGGGCGATGACGCCGGGTTGCGCAGCCACCACCCAGTGGCCGCCCCCGATCGGGACCACCCTGCCGCCGTCGGGGATGGCGCCGGTGAACCTCTGCAGGGCGGGCGTGACGAAGATGTCCCAGCGTGGCACCAGAACCTGCACCGGCACAGTGGTTTTCGGGAGCTGCCGCCCCGGCGACAGCATCGGCGCCGGCATGTTCGCCCGATACAGGCCGAGCCCGTTGAGGTAGTCGCTCAGCGACCGCGGCGCCTTCGGGCCCTGCCCGCGACCACCGATAAGCGCCGTCGCCTCAACGACTTTCACACCCACCCGGGAGCGGAACGCCAACTCGGGCAGCAGCGGGCACAGGAAGAATGCGATGTAGGAGGACGCCAGCAGCTGCCCGGCGACCCGGGCGAGCGCCAGGGGCGTGCGCGCCGAGCGTAGGAACGCGCCGGCGTAGCGCAGGTGCGGGCCCGAGATCGACGTGAAGGAGGCGAACCTGCCCATCACCGACTCGTCGGTGACGGCGGCCCAGGTCGCGATGGAACCCCAGTCGTGGCCGAGCAGATGGACTTGCGAGACGCCCAGGCTGTCGACGACCGCGCCGAGGTCGGCGATGAGCTGCGCGAAGGCGTACCCCGAACGCGTCGCGGGAGACGAAGACTCACCGGCGCCGCGCACGTCGTAGGCGACGACGTTGTAGCGGCCGGCGTAGTGCGCGGCAAGCTCGCCGGCCACCGGGTCCCACACGTGGTGGTTGTCCGGAAAGCCATGCACGGCAAGGATGGTGGGGCGTCCGGCGTCGATGTCGGTATAGCGGTGGACGGCGAGGGTGACGCCGTCGGTGGCGGTGACGTGCGAGGTGACGGTCATCGCTGGGCGCTGGGCATCGCAGCCTCTACTCCGCCTCGGCGCGGTGCTTGAGCCGCTGCAGCGTCAGGCGGATGTGCTCGGCGTTGGCGGCCGCCCGGTCGGGGACGCCGGTGGCCATGCCGGCGAGCTTGCGGAACCAGTTGGGCCTGCGGTCCCAGGTGCTTTCGGTGACCCGGCAGCCGGCGTCGTCGGCAACGATGTCGTACTGCCAGCGCGCGATCGGCAGCACGGTGTGGGTCACCTCGAAGGCGAAGAGGCGGCCCGGCTCGGCGTCGGTGACGGTGCACTTGGTGGTCCAACTCCGGTGGCCGTTCTCGTTGCGGCCGGCGAACACCGCGCCCGGGCGGACCGCGTCGCCCTTGCGCCACCGCATCGCCACCGCCTCCTCGGCCAGCGACGCCAGGGTGGGCAGGTCGGTGAGCAGCCGGTACACCACATCGGGGCGGGCGTCGATCTGCACGGTGGCCGACGCGCACGGATCAGTCATCCGCCGATCATAGGTCCCGGATCGACCCTCCTGACCGCTCCCGCCTCGATTGCGGCCCATCTGAAACTTCTCCACACTTGAGGTGAATCCGCACAGCGAGGGGCCACCATGCGAGTCGGCGTACCGACCGAGACCAAGAACAACGAGTTCAGAGTGGCCATCACCCCGGCGGGCGTCGCCGAGTTGTCCCGGCACGGCCACGACGTGCTCGTGCAGGCCGGCGCCGGGGAAGGCTCGGCCATCTCCGACGAGGAGTTCAAGGCGGCCGGTGCCGAGCTGACCAGCTCGGCCGCCCAGGTCTGGGGCGACGCCGAACTGGTGCTCAAAGTCAAAGAACCGCTGCCGGCCGAGTACGGGCTGCTGCGGCGCGGCCAGACCGTCTTCACCTATCTGCACCTGGCCGCTTCGCGGGCGTGCACCGAGGCGCTGTTGTCCTCCGGCGCAACGTCTATCGCCTACGAGACCGTCCAGGTTGCCGACGGGACGCTCCCGTTGCTGGCCCCGATGAGCGAGGTCGCCGGCCGGCTCTCCGCGCAAGTCGGGGCCTATCACCTGATGCGGACGCACGGCGGGCGCGGCGTGCTGATGGGCGGTGTGCCGGGGGTGAAGCCCGCCGACGTCGTGGTGGTGGGCGCCGGCACGGCCGGCTACAACGCCGCGCGGGTCGCCGGCGGCATGGGCGCCAACGTCACGGTGCTCGACGTCAACATCAACAAGCTGCGGCTGCTCGACGCGGAGTTCGGTGGCCGGGTCCGCACGCGCTATTCGTCGGCGTACGACCTGGAAGGCACCGTCAAGCGCGCCGACCTGGTGATCGGCGCCGTCCTGGTGCCGGGCGGGAAAGCCCCCAGGCTGATCTCGAACTCCCTTGTCGAGCAGATGAAGAACGGCGCGGTGCTGGTGGACATCTCGATCGACCAGGGCGGCTGCTTCGAGGATTCCCGGCCGACCACCCACGACGAGCCGACGTTCGGCGTGCACGGCACGGTGTTCTACTGCGTGGCGAACATGCCCAGCGCGGTGCCCAAGACGTCCACCGTGGCGCTGACCAACGCGACCATGCCGTATGCGATCAGGCTCGCCGACCACGGCTGGCGAGCGGCGTGCCGGTCGGATCCCGCCTTGGCCAAGGGGCTTTCGACGCACGACGGCGCGCTGGTGTCCGAGCGGGTGGCCGCCGACCTGGGGCTGCCGTTCACCGATCCGGCGGAGCTGCTGTCCTGAGGGCCCTGAGGGCTAGGTGAGGCCGGCGATGATGTCGGCCACCGGCCCGGTGCGGGCCTGCCGGTAGGACGTCCCCGCCCACAGGGTCATCCCGTTGGGGTCCTCCACGGCGGCCGCGGCTTCCCTTATCGGCCAGGTCATCTGGTGCACCTCGGGGTAGCCCAGCGGGGCCACGGTGTCGAGCATGCGGGTGAATTCATTCTCCAGGCTGCGCGCGTACCGGCCGGAGAAGGCTCGCGTGACGATGGTGTTCGCGAACAGCGGGTTCTTCATCGCCGTGCGCTGCGCGACGTTGGTGCCGGCCTCGTCGCTGAGCAGCAGCGCGGTGCCCACCTGGGCGGCCACCGCTCCCCGGTTCAGCACGGCGGCGACGTCCTCGGCGGTGCCCAGGCCGCCGGCCGCGACGAGGGCGACGTCGCGGTGCGCGCTGCGGATCCGGGCCAGCAGCTGGTGCAGCGATTCGGTACCGGGTTCCATGTCCGGTGCGAAGGTGCCGCGGTGGCCGCCGGCTTCGGGCCCCTGCACGATCAGGCTGTCCGCGCCCGCGGCGATGGCCACCCCGGCCTCGTAGGCCGACGTCACGGTCACCATCACCAGCAGGCCCAGCGCGCCGAGCCGCCCGATCACCTCGGGCGGCGGGACGCCGAAGGTGAACGACACCAGCTCCGGGCGGACGTCGGCCACCACCTCGAGCTTGCGCTCCCAGTCGTCGTCGTCGCCGTGCTCGGGCCGCCCGACCTCGACCTGGTAGAACTCGGCGATGTTCATGAGCTCTTCGGCGTAGTAGTCCAGCGCGATCCAGTCGGCGACACTGGGTTGGGGCACATGCAGGTTGACCCCCAGGGGGCCGGTGGTCAGCGCGCGCGCGGCGGCGATGTCCTCGGCGAACCGGTCGGCGCTGATGTGCCCGGCGGAGAGGAAACCGAGGCCGCCGGCGTTCGAGACCGCCGCCGCCAGCGCCGGGGTGCCGGGTCCACCGGCCATCGGCGCGCCGACGATGGGCACCGCGATGTCCCAAAAGCCCAGTACCATCTGAGCTAATCTACCATCGCCCGAAGTTGTTGGGGCAGCGAGCGTTTCGAAGCGTAGGGGCCCAGGACGGCGGCGGCGTATCGCTGCGTCAGCAGCTTGCGCGCCACCGCGTTGACCTCGTCGACGGTCACCGCGTCGATCTTGGCCAGCGTTTGCTCGATGCTGCGATGTCTGCCGTAGTTCAATTCGTTGCGTCCCAGCCGGCTCATCCGGGAGCCCGAGTCCTCCAGGCCCAGGACGAGCCCGCCGCGCAACGACCCCTTGGCGATTCGGCATTCCGCCTCGGTGATGCCGTCGCGCGCCACCGCGTCCAGCACGCCGGAGGTCACCGCCATGACGTCGGCGAACCGCTCGGGCTGGCAGGCGGCATACACCGACAGCGCGCCGGTGTCGGCGAAGACGTCCACCGTCGAGTACACCGAGTAGGCGAGGCCACGCAACTCGCGAACCTCCTGGAACAGCCGCGAACTCAGGCCGCCGCCCAGCGCGGTGTGCAGCACCGACAACGCCCAGCGGTGCCGCCAGCCGCGCCCGGGCGTGCGGACACCCAGCGACATGTGGGTCTGCTCGGCGTCGCGCTTGCTCAGGGTCAGCCCAGGCCGGCCGGCCACCCGCCCGGCGCCTTTGCGCGGGGCCAGCGGATGGCGCCCGCGGACCAGCCGCGGCCCGAAGTGCTCGCGCACCAACGCCAGAACCTCGCCGTGGTCGACGTTGCCGGCCACCGCCACCACCATCCGCTCCGGCGTATAGCGCCGCACGTGGAACGAGCGCAGCTGGTTGCGGGTCATCGACGACACCGATTGCGCCGTGCCGATCACCGGACGGCCCACCGGGTGGTCGCCGAACATCGCCGTCAGGAACAGGTCCCCCAGCGCGTCCTCCGGGTCGTCGTCGCGCATCGCGATCTCCTCGAGGACGACATCGCGTTCCAGCTCGACGTCGTCGGCGGCGCAGCGGCCGTTGAGCACCACGTCGGCCACCAGGTCGACGGCCAGTGCGAGATCGCTGTCGAGCACGTGCGCGTAGTAGCAGGTGTGCTCTTTGGCGGTGAACGCGTTGAGCTCCCCGCCCACGGCGTCCATCGCCTGCGCGATGTCGACGGCCGTGCGGGTGGGCGTCGACTTGAACAGCAGATGCTCGAGAAAGTGGGCCGCACCGGCCACGGTGCCGCCCTCGTCGCGCGAGCCGACACCGACCCACACGCCGACCGACGCGGAACGGACCGAGGGCAGGTACTCGGTCACCACCCGCAGGCCGCCCGGCAATGTGGTGCGCCGCAGTGCGGCCTGGCGTTCGGGTTTCGCCGCGGCGACGTGCGTGCCCCGCCGCAACGCGGGGTCGGCTGCCGACTTCCTAGACTGAGCTGGCGGCATCGGCGGGGGCGGGGTCAGCAGGGGCGGCCCCATTCTCGGCCCCGTCGTCTTCGGCCACCAGCACCAGCGAGATCTTGCCCCGCTTGTCGATGTCGGCGATCTCCACCCGCAGCTTGTCGCCGACGTTCACCACGTCCTCGACCTTCGCGATCCGCTTGCCACGGCCGAGCTTGGAGATGTGCACCAGGCCGTCACGCCCGGGCAGCAGCGACACGAACGCGCCGAAATCGGTTGTCTTGACCACGGTTCCGAGGAACCGCTCGCCGACAGTCGGCAGCTGCGGGTTGGCGATGGCGTTGATCCGGTCGATCGCGGCCTGCGCCGAGGGCCCGTCGGTCGCCCCGACGAACACGGTGCCGTCGTCCTCGATGGAGATCTGCGCGCCGGTCTCCTCGGTGATCGCGTTGATCACCTTGCCCTTGGGGCCGATGACCTCGCCGATCTTGTCGACCGGGACCTTGATGGTGGTCACCCGGGGCGCGTACGGGCTCATCTCGTCGGGACCGTCGATGGCCTCGGCCATCACCTCGAGGATGGTCAGCCGCGCGTCCTTGGCCTGGGCCAGAGCGCCCGCCAGCACCTGCGACGGGATCCCGTCGAGCTTGGTGTCCAGCTGCAGCGCGGTGACGTAGTCCTTGGTGCCGGCGCACTTGAAGTCCATGTCGCCGAACGCGTCCTCGGCGCCCAGGATGTCGGTCAGGGTGACGAAGCGGCGCTCGGTCTTGCCGTCCACTTCGATGTCGTCGGAGACCAGGCCCATCGCGATGCCGGCCACCGGCGCCTTCAGCGGCACCCCGGCGTTGAGCAGCGCCAGCGTGGACGCGCACACCGACCCCATCGAGGTCGAACCGTTGGAGCCCAGTGCTTCGGACACCTGCCGAATGGCGTAGGGGAACTCCTCGACGCTGGGCAGCACGGGAATCAGGGCCCGCTCGGCCAGCGCGCCGTGCCCGATCTCGCGCCGCTTGGGCGAGCCGACCCGGCCGGTCTCGCCGGTGGAGAACGGCGGGAAGTTGTAGTGGTGCATGTACCGCTTGGACGTTTCCGGCCCCAGCGAGTCGATCTGCTGGGCCATCTTGACCATGTCGAGCGTGGTGACGCCCAGGATCTGCGTCTCGCCGCGCTCGAACAGGGCGCTGCCGTGCGCCCGCGGCACCACGGACACCTCGGCCGACAGCGCGCGGATGTCGGTGATGCCACGGCCGTCGATGCGGAAGTGGTCGGTCAGGATGCGCTGGCGGACCAGCTTCTTGGTCAGCGAGCGGAACGCGGCGCTGACCTCTTTCTCCCGACCCTCATAGGTGCCGGCCAACCGCTCGAGGACCTCGGCCTTGAGCTCGTCGATGCGCGCGTCGCGCTCGGCCTTGCCGCCGATGGTCAGCGCCTTGGCCAGCTCCTCGGTGGCCACCGAGGACACCGAGTAGTAGACGTCGTCGGCGTAATCCGGGAACACCGGGTACTCGCCGGTGGGTTTGGCGGCCGCGTCGGCCAGCTCCTGCTGCGCGGTGCACAGCGCGGCGATGAACGGCTTGGCGGCCTCCAGGCCTTGCGCCACAACGGTTTCCGTCGGCGCCTGGGCGCCGCCCTCGACCAGCTCGATGAGCTTTTCGGTGGCCTCGGCCTCGACCATCATGATCGCGACGTCCTGCTGGTCGTCGCCGACTATCCGGCCCGCGACCACCATGTCGAACACCGCCCGCTCGAGCTGCTCGACGGTGGGGAACGCGACCCACGTTCCGTCGATGAGCGCCACCCGGACACCCCCGACGGGACCGGAGAACGGCAGGCCGGAGATCTGGGTGGACGCCGACGCCGCGTTGATGGCCAGCACGTCGTAGAGGTCGTTGGGGTCCAGGCTGAGGATCGTCACGACGACCTGGATCTCGTTGCGCAGCCCACTGACGAACGATGGCCGCAGCGGGCGGTCGATCAGCCGGCAGGTCAGGATGGCGTCGGTGGAGGGGCGGCCCTCGCGGCGGAAGAACGAGCCCGGGATGCGGCCCGCGGCGTACATCCGCTCCTCGACGTCGATGGTCAGCGGGAAGAAGTCGAAGTGCTCCTTGGGGCTCTTGCTGGCGGTGGTCGCCGACAACAGCATGTTCTCGTCGTCGAGGTAGGCGACGACGGCGCCGGCGGCCTGCTGGGCCAGCCGGCCGGTCTCAAAGCGGATGGTGCGGGAGCCGAAACTCCCGTTGTCGATGGTGGCGGTCGCCTCGAACACGCCCTGTTCGATTTCAGCTACAGACATAGGTGTCCGTACTGCCTCTCTGGTATTCGGCTTTTTCGCGCGTCAATGCAGAGTCCGGAGAGCGGAAGTCTGAATACGGCTACGGCCATCGATCGAAGCGGCCGACCTGCCCCAGATCCGGAGAGCCCGGCAGCCACTACCGAAGACCGCCCGATGCAGACTGGGCTGCTCTCTCGGAGGTGCGTAGTGACACGCTGGAACGGCACACGCGGATCTGCGTGTCCGCACCGTTTGCCCAGGCCGAAACGGCCCAGAACGCCCTCACTCTACACGGGGAAACAACGGCCGCCAGCGGGCCTGCCGAATATCGCGGCGGACGCCGCCCAGGTCAGCGGCGCAGGCCCAGGCGCTCGACCAGCGCGCGGTAGCGCGCCACGTCGATCTGCGCCACGTACTTGAGCAGCCGGCGGCGGCGCCCGACCAGCAGCAGCAGGCCGCGGCGCGAGTGGTGGTCGTGCTTGTGCACCTTGAGGTGCTCGGTGAGGTCGGCGATCCGCTTGGTCAGCAGCGCCACCTGGGCCTCCGGGGACCCGGTGTCGGTGTCGTGCAGGCCGTAGGTGCCCAGGATCTCTTTTTTCTGCTCGGCAGTAAGCGCCACGAAACTATCTCCATCCAATGGTCCGCGAACAAGAATCACGGCGCGGCCACCGCGAACCGCAGCACGCGCCGATGTCGTCGCAAAGTTTAGCAGCAGAGCACCCAACGGCCGGATTCGTCTAATCGGCGTCCAGCAGGGCCCGCGCCTTGTCGGTGTCCTTGCCCATCTTGTCGATCAGGTCTTTGACCGTGTCGAACTTGCGCTGCCCGCGGATGCGGGCGACGAAGTCCAGCGCCACATGCTGTCCGTAGAGGTCGGCGTCGGTGTCCAGGACGAACGCCTCGACGGTGCGGGTGCGCCCGGAGAACGTCGGGTTGGTGCCGACGGAGACCGCGGCTTGGTAGCGCTCCCCGGGCACCACGGTGCCGGTCACCGGGCCGTGCCCGAGGACGGTGAACCAGGCGGCGTACACCCCGTCGGCGGGGATCGCCGAATACATCGGCGGGGCCACGTTGGCGGTGGGAAAGCCCAGCTCGGCGCCTCGGCCGTGACCGCGGACGACGACGCCCTCGACGCGGTGCGGACGGCCGAGTGCCTCCATGGCCGCCACCACGTCCCCGGCGTCCACGCACGACCGGATGTAGGTCGAGGAGTACGTCACCGTCTCGTTGCTGAGGTGCTCGGTCAGCAGCGACATCGACTCGACCGCGAACCCGAACCGCTCCCCGGCGCGGCGCAGGGTCTCGACGTTGCCGGCCGCCTTCTTGCCGAAGGTGAAGTTCTCGCCCACCACGACCTCGACCACGTGCAGGTGCTCGACCAGCAGCTCGTGCACATAGCGGTCCGGCGTGAGCTTCATGAAATCGCTGGTGAACGGCATCACCAGAAAGACGTCTATGCCCAGCTCCTCGACCAGCTCGGCGCGCCGGGTCAGCGTCGTCAGCTGCGCCGGGTGGCTGCCCGGGTAGACGACTTCCATCGGGTGCGGGTCGAACGTCATCAGCACCGTGGGCACGTCGCGCGCGCGACCGGCCTTCACCGCGTGGGCGATGATCTCGGCGTGGCCACGGTGCACACCATCGAAAACCCCGATGGTGAGCACGCACCTGCCCCAGTCCGTGGGAATCTCGTCTTGGCCGCGCCACCGCTGCACGTCCGCAAGCCTACGGCGCGAAGCGGCCGGCCGGGAGGTCCGGCGTCAGGGATCACGCAAGATCGCGCGCGCGTTGCCTAGACTTCTGCACTGTGAGGGCTGACGAGGAGCGTGGCGGTCTCACCGCGGTCGGCCAGGACTACCTGAAAGCCATCTGGAACGCCCAGGAGTGGTCCTCGGAAGGCGCGCCGCCGAAGGTCAGCACCAAAATGCTGGCCGAGAAGATCGGGGTGTCGGCCAGCACCGCGTCGGAGTCGATCCGCAAGCTGGCCGAGCAGGGCCTTGTCGACCACGAGAAGTACGGCGCGGTGACCCTGACCGCCGACGGGCGCCGGGCGGCGCTGGAAATGGTGCGCCGGCACCGGCTGCTGGAAACGTTCCTGGTCAACGAACTCGGCTATGGCTGGGACGAGGTGCACGACGAGGCCGAGGTGCTCGAGCACGCGGTGTCGGATCGCCTGGTGGCGCGCATCGACGCCAAGCTGGGCTTCCCGCAGCGGGATCCGCACGGCGACCCCATCCCGGCGTCGGATGGGCAGGTGCCCACGCCGCCGGCCCGCCAGCTGTGGGCCTGCGACGACGGCGACACCGCGACGGTGGCCCGCATCTCCGACGCCGACCCGCAGATGCTGCGCTACTTCGCCGGGGTCGGGATCAATCTCGACTCGCGGCTGCGGGTGCTGACCCGCCGCGAATTCGCCGGCATGATCTCGGTGGCCATCGAGTCCGGCGACGGTGCCGAGACCACCGTCGACCTGGGCAGCCCGGCGGCCAGGGCCATCTGGGTGGTGGCCTAGTCCGTCGCTGACGCCGAGCGTGCAGTCACGGCGACATTTCGGCCGGTTTCTCGCGTTGAGTGCACGCTCGGCGCGAGACGGGCCCGCCCCGGCGTATGCCTAGAGTGTCGACGGGCGGATGACCACCACCGACCTGGTCCGATCGCGTTCGTCGCGCAGCAGCGCCACCACCCGCCCGTCGGCGTCGCAGGCCGCGTACACGCCGTCGATGCCGGCCGGGGACAGCGCCCGGCCGTTGGCGGTCGCGGCGGCCTCTTCGGCGGTGAGGTCGCGCCGCGGAAACATCCGCAGGCACGCCTCGTCCAGCGTCCAGCTCAGCCCGGGCCGCTCCCCCAGGTCATCGAGCGTTCGCGCCGCGGCCAGGTCGAAGTCGCCGACGCGGGTGCGCCGCAACGCCGTCAGATGCCCGCCGACCCCGAGGGCGGCACCGAGGTCGCGGGCCAGGGCGCGGATGTAGGTGCCCGACGAGCAGTCCACCTCCACGTCGAGGTCGACCAGCTCGTCGTGGGGCCGGACGGCCAACACCTCGAACCGGTCGATGCGGACCGGCCGGGCGGCCAGTTCCACGGCGTGGCCCTCGCGGACCAACCGGTAGGCGCGCCGGCCGTCCACCTTGACTGCGCTGACCGCCGACGGCACCTGCGCGATGTCGCCGCGCAGCCCCGCAACCGCGGCCGCGATGCCGTCCTGCGTGAGGTGCGCCGCCGAAACGGTCTGCAGCACTTCGCCTTCGGCGTCCTCGGTGGAGGTGGTCTGGCCGAGCCGCACGGTGGCGGCGTAGGACTTCGACGCCGCGGTCAGCAGGCCGAGGATCTTGGTGGCACGTTCGACGCCGACCACCAGCACGCCGGTGGCCATCGGGTCCAGCGTGCCGGCGTGTCCCACCCGGCGGGTGGCGAAGATGCGCCGGCAGCGCGCCACCACGTCGTGGCTCGTCAGCCCGGCCGGCTTGTCGACGACGACCAGCCCCGCAGAAGTTGCCGGCCCGGCCGGGGTTGCGCTCACAGCACGATGGCGGTCAGCACCAGCCCGCGCTCGACCGACCAGCGTCCCCGCAGCGCGGTCAGCGGCGGACCGCAAAGCGCCTCCGGATCGATCAGGATCTTGGAGACGAACGACCCCGTCGCCCCGGCCGCGTCGACGTCGAAGACGATGTGGGCGTCCTCGAAGCCGAGCCACCGGCCGGTCAGCGGGAACCACGCCTTGTACGTTGCCTCCTTGGCGCAGAACAGGATCCGATCCCAGTGCAGACCCTGGGGCAGCGTGGCCTGCTCGTGGCGCTCCTCGGGGACGGTGATCGCGTCCAGCACACCCTGCGGCAGCACGTCGTGCGGTTCGGCATCGATGCCCACCGAACGCACCGCCCCGGCGCGCCCGACCACCGCGCCGCGGTATCCCGTGCAATGGGTGAGGCTGCCCACCACGCCGTCGGGCCAGCGGGGTTCGCCCTTCTCGCCCTTGAGGATCGGCGCCGCAGGGAAGCCGAGTTCGCCCAGCGCGATCCGGGCGCAGTGGCGCGCGGTGATGAACTCGTTGCGCCGCTTGGCAACCGACTTCGCGATCAGCGGCTCCTCCTCGGGCAGCGGCGCGAGCCCGGGCGGATCCGAATAGAGCTCGGCGTAGGCGAGCTCTGCGGCCCCCGAATCGAGCAGGGTCGCCGGCAGCACCGACGACACCAGAGCGTGCCCCGTCATCGTGATTGCCGCTGCCGCAACCGTTCCCGGAACTGCACGGCCTGCCGGCGCATCTCGGGGGTGATCGTGAAGTGGCCGCCGAACTCGTTGAGATAGCCCGGCGGATAGTGGGGATCCGGCAGCACCTGCCGCAGCCACGTATACGGCTTGCGCCGCCGCCACTCGCGGGGATAACCCACCGACACTTCCTCGAAGCGCACGTCGTCGTACCAGCTGGTGCGCGGGATGTGCAGGTGACCGTAGACCGAGCACACCGCGTTGTAGCGGGTGTGCCAGTCGGCGGTCTTGGTGGTTCCGCACCACAGCGAGAACTCGGGGTAGAACAGCGCCTCGCAGGGGTCGCGGACCAGCGGGAAGTGGTTGACCAGGACGGTCGGCGTCATCCAGTCCAGCTTCTCGAGCCGCGCCCGGGTGATGTCGAGCCGTTCGCGGCACCACGCGTCCCGCGTCGGGTAGGGCTCCGGCGACAGCAGGAACTCGTCGGTGGCCACGACGTTGCGCTCCCGCGCGATGGCCAGGCCCTCGGCTTTGCTGGTCGCGCCCTCGGGCAGGAAGCTGTAGTCGTAGAGCAGGAACATCGGCACGATCGTGGCCGGGCCGCCGCGCTCGGTCCACACCGGGAACGGGTGCTCGGGGGTCACCACGCCCATCTCGTCGCACATGTTGACCAGGTAGTCGTAGCGCGACTTGCCGAAGATCTGCATCGGGTCGCGGTTGGTGGTCCACAACTCGTGGTTGCCGGGCACCCAGATCACCTTGGCGAACCGCCGCCGCAGGGTGTCGAGCGCCCAGCGGATCTCGTCGGTGCGTTCGGCGACGTCGCCGGCGACGATCAGCCAGTCCTCCGGCGAGGCCGGGTGCAGCGACTCGGTGATCGGCTTGTTCCCCAGATGCCCGGTGTGCAGGTCGGAAACCGCCCACAGCGTGGGCTGGGGGGTCGGCTGCCCCCCGTTCGTCGATTGCTGCCCGGCCATGAACAACCACCCTAACGACTCGATCGCGGCGAGCCCTCCCCGCTGCCGCGGGAGTACCCGGGTTTCGGTGTGACGCCCGCACGCGACTTGTACACTCCGGGCAGGAACCGCCGACGCGTACCCCGGGGCGGGGTAGGAGATGCCGATGTTCGCCAAGTTGCGCCTGCTGGGTGCGCTCGGCGCCCTGGCGGCCGGGGTCGTCGGCGGCGCCGTCGGCTGGCAGGGTCCGGCGTCGGGGCCCGGCGGACACGACCCGGTCGAGCTGCGGTCGACCGCCGAGCCCCTGGAAACGACGATGAAGAGCCCGATCGTGGCGACCACCGACCCCAGCCCGTTCGACGCCTGCCAGGACATCCCGTTCGACGTCATCCAGCGGCTCGGCCTGGCCTTCACGCCGCCCGAACACGAAGACGGGCTGCGCTGCCACTTCGACGCCGGCAACTACCAGGTGGCCGTCGAGCCCATCGTGTGGCGCACCTACGCCCAGACCCTGCCCCCCGACGCCGTCGAGACGACCATCCAGGGCCACCGCGCGGCGCAGTACTGGGTGCTCAAGCCGACGTACCACAACAGCTACTGGTACTACTCCTGCATGGTCGCGTTCAAGACCAGCTACGGCGTGATCCAGCAGTCGCTGTTCTTCTCGACGGTCTACTCCAACCCCGACGTCGACTGCATGTCCACCAACCTGCAGCGCGCCAACGACCTCGCGCCGTACTACAGGTTCTGAGCTCCGGGGACCTGGGAAAAGTGGGCACGACGCCAAGCCGGCCTGCGCGCAGCAAGCGGGCAGCCGTCGACAAGCTGGGACAGCTCGGCGGGGCCGCGCTGGGACGGGTGCTGGGCCTGCGACCGGCGACCACGAATTACACGGTGGAGCGCGTGGCGGTGCCCATGCGCGACGGGGTGCAGCTGGTGGCCGACCACTACGTGCCCGAAACGTCCAGCCCGGCCGGCACCGTGCTGATCCGCAGTCCCTACGGGCGCGGGTTTCCGTTCGCTCTCGTCTACGCCAGGCCGTACGCGGCGCGCGGCTACCACGTGGTCGTGCAGAGCGTGCGCGGGACGTTCGGGTCCGGCGGGGTGTTCGAGCCGATGGTCAACGAGGCCGCCGACGGCGCCGACACCGTCGAGTGGCTGCGCGGGCAGCCGTGGTTCACCGGGCGATTCGCCACCGTCGGGGTCTCCTACCTCGGGTTCACCCAGTGGGCGCTGCTGCACGACCCGCCGCCGGAGCTGGCCGCGTCCGTGATCACCGCGGGGCCGCACGACTTCTTCGCCTCGGTCTGGGGCACCGGCACGTTCGCGCTCAGCGATTTCCTGGGCTGGAGCGACCTGGTCTCCCATCAGGAGGACCCGGCGCGGCTGCGGGCCGCGCTGCGGCAGGTGCGGGCTCCCCGGCTGGTGGCGCGGGCGGCTCTCGAGTTGCCGCCGGGCACCGCGGCGCGCGCACTGCTGGGCGCCGGGGCCCCGTGGTTCGAGTCGTGGGTCGAGCACCCCGACGGCGACGACCCGTTCTGGGATTCCCTGCGGTTCGGCGAGGCGCTGGACCGGGTGGGGGTGCCGGTGCTGCTGCTGGGCGGCTGGCAGGACATCTTCCTGGAGCAGACGCTGCAGCAGTACGCGCACCTGCGCGCCCGGGGCGTCGACGCCGCGCTCACGGTCGGCCCCTGGACGCACACCCAGCTGCTCAGCCACGGGCTGGCGATCTGTTCGCGCGAGTCGCTGGACTGGGTGGACACCCACCTGTCCGGCGCACCCGCCCCGCCACGGACCAGCCGGGTCCGCGTGTACGTGACGGGGCAGGGCTGGCGCGGGACGCCGGACTGGCCGCCCGCCACCACCGAGCGTGCGCTGTACCTGCGGCCCGGCCGCTACCTGGGCGAAACGGCGCCCACGGAGCTGACGGCGGCGCCGGCGGTCAGCTTCCGCTATGAGCCCGCCGACCCGACCCCGACCATCGGGGGGTCGCTGCTGTCCGCGGACGGCGGCTACCGCGACGACAGTGCGCTCGCGCTGCGCGACGACGTGCTCTCCTTCACCAGCGCCACCCTCACCCACGACATGTGCGTGTACGGAAACCCGGTGGTCGAGCTGGCCCACAGCTCGGACAACCCCCACGTCGACCTGTTCGCGCGGGTCAGCGAGGTCGACGCCAAGGGGCGGTCGAGAAACGTCAGCGACGGCTACCGCCGGCTGACAGGGGCGAACGGAAGCGTCCGCGTCGAACTCGACGGGATCGCCCACCGCTTCCCGGCCGGCTCGCGCATCCGTCTGCTGATCGCCGGCAGCTGGTCGCCCCGCTTCGCGCGCAGCCTCGGCACCGGCGAACCCATCCTGACGGGCCGGCAGTCCTTGCCGGCCACCCACACCGTGCGATACGGGCCGTCGCGGCTGCTGCTTCCCGTCGGTCCCGCCGACCTGTCAGCCGACCGCGCCCCGGACCCGGTCGGCGACCGCGCCTAGCGCCTCCTCGTCGAGCACCGGCGCCCCCAGCTCCGGCCGCACCGGCAGCTGCACCCAGCTGGTGCAGCCCCCGAACTCGGGTACCCGCGACAGGCGCACCGGCTCGGCCAGCGGTATCACGGAGACCACCAGTACGGCCAGCTTGTGTTTGGGCCGGAAGTCGAGCCGGTCGGCGCGCACCGACTCGTCGGTCCAGATGTGCAGGTCCTCGATCGCCGAGAGCCCATCCGGGCGGTTGACGGGCTGAGCGGCAACGACTTTGGCGGCGGCGCGCACCAACAGGTGGTCCTCGGTGCTGTCACCGGACGCGGGCGCCAGCAAGTCGCGGTGTTCGGGCCGGACCCGCTCGGCGTGGCTGTGCGCGACCGTCGGGAACAGCAGGAACTCCCGGGCCGCCAACTCGAACCGCTTCTCGCCGATCCCGCCCTTGCGCAGCAGCACCCGCTGGCGGCCGTCCAGCAGCGCGTGCACCACCGCGCTCCACTCCTTGAGCGCGGGAGTACCGGAAACCTCAGCGGCAGAAGTCATTTCGACCCCGACATGCGTGCGAGCACCTCCGGACGGCGCAGCGGCGGGACGGTCTTGGGCGGCTGTCGCCGCGGCGGCAGCGCGCCGAGCAACCGCGCCGTCGCCTCGGTCACCTCGGCGACGGCGGCCTCGAACGCGTCGGCCCCCGCGGCCGGCGGGTGGGTGATGCCGCTGACCTTGCGCACGTACTGGCGCGCGGCAGCCGCGATCTCCTCGGCCGTGGCCGCGGGCTGCAGGCCCCGCAGTTCGGTGATGTTCCGGCACATGCCTCCACGATAAACGCGGCCGGCGACCCTTTACGGTGATGTGATGAGCGACGAGATCCTGCTGATCGAGACCGGCGAGCGGGTGCGCACCCTGACCCTGAACCGGCCACAGTCCCGCAACGCGCTATCCTCGGCGCTGCGGGACCGGTTCTTCGCGGCCCTGGCCGATGCGGACGCCGACGACGGCGTCGACGTCGTCATCCTCACCGGCGCCGACCCGGTGTTCTGCGCGGGACTGGACCTCAAGGAGCTGGGCGGCCAGTCGGCGCTGCCGGACATCTCGCCGCGGTGGCCGTCGATGACCAAGCCGGTGATCGGCGCCGTCAACGGGGCCGCCGTCACCGGCGGGCTCGAACTGGCCCTGTACTGCGACATCCTCATCGCCTCCGAGCGGGCCCGCTTCGCCGACACCCACGCGCGGGTGGGTCTGCTGCCCACCTGGGGGCTGACCGTGCGGCTGCCGCAGAAGGTGGGCGTAGGCATGGCCCGGCGCATGAGCATGACCGGCGACTACCTCTCGGCGGCGGACGCGCTGCGCGCCGGCCTGGTCACCGAGGTGGTGCCGCACGACCAGCTGATGAGCACCGCCCGGCAGGTGGCGGCGTCGATCGTCGGCAACAACCAGCAGGCGGTGCGGGCGTTGCTGTCGTCGTACCACCGGATCGACGAGGCCCAGACCGGCGCCGGGCTGTGGCTCGAGGCCACGGCGGCCCGGCAGTTCCGGACCACCGGCGACGACATCGCCGCCAACCGCGAGGCCGTCCTGCAACGCGGCCGGGCTCAGGTGCGATAACCAATAAGATCCACCCGTAGCCCCACCCACGTTCACGCAGGAGGAGCCGGTGCGTGCGATCGTCGACTTCGCCCCGCGGGCCGTCGCCGCGCTGATCCTGGCGGCGGCGTCCGCGGTGGCGGCGCCCGCGTCGCGGCCCGCCGCGCAACCGCCGCCGGATTTTCCCAACCTCGACGGGTTCACCGCGGTCCCGGTGGACGGCTACGTCACCGCCCCTGCTTCCGGGTCGGCCCCGGGCACCGCGCCGCGGGTCGCCTTCGCGCCGTCGCCCACCCTGGTGTGCGACTTCTACGGCGGCACGGCACCCGCGCCGTCGCCCTCGCAGGACATCAAGTGCAACGGCGACATGCCCGGCCTGGACGACTTGCCCATTCTGGGCGGCGCGCACCCGCGGCCGGGCGACTGCGTGGTGGGGTCGGTGACCTACAACGGGCCCGGCTACGTGCTGAGCCGCATGTCGTACGCGGGCTGCGACGGGAACCCGGCCGGGCTGCCGTCAGCCGGCAAGCCGCTGGGCGCCGGCCAGAAGCTGTCGTACCTGAACGTGACGTGCGCCGTCGGCGTGGACAGCCTGGTCGCCTGCCTGGACACCACCAGCGGCGACCACGGGTTCGTGCTGCGGCGCTCGGGCAGCCGCGCCTTCTGATCAGCGCAGAGCGCTGATCAGCGACGCCACCACGTCCTCGACGGTTCCGGCGGTCGAATAGCCGGCGGCCAGCCGGTGCCCACCGCCGCCGAACCGCGACGCGACGGCCGCCAGGTCCACGTCGGCCTTGGCGCGCATGGACACCGACCACCGTTGCAGGTCGACCTCCTTGAACACCGCCGCGACCTCGGCCTGCTGCGTGGTGCGGACGATGTCGACGATGCTCTCGACCTCTTCCTGCCGCGAACCGGCCCAGTCCCGGTGGTCGACGACCGCATAGACCAGCCCGCGACCGCCGGCCGCCTCGGGCACCAGCTGTGCGGAACCGAGCACCCGGGACAGCAGTGGCAGCCACCCGAACGGGTGGGTGTCCATCAGGGTCCGGCTGATCGCGGCGTTGTCCACGCCGATGTCGACCAGCCGGGCGGCCAGCCGCAGCGCGCGGGCGCTGGCCCAGCGGAAGGATCCCGTGTCCGTCGTCAGCCCGGCGTAGATGCAGTGCGCCACGTCCGGTTCGATCGGCTTGCCCCACGCGTCCAGCAGCTCGGCGATCATCATCGTCGTCGAATCCGCTTGCAGATCAACGTAGTTGGCGGTGCCGAACAGGTCGTTGGAGGCATGGTGGTCGATCACCAGCAACGGCCGGCCCGGCGCCGCCAGGGCGCCCAGGTCGCCCAGCCGCTTGACGCTCGGCACGTCCACGGTGACCACCAGATCGACGTCGCGGCTCATCGCCTCGGGGCCGACCAGCAGGTGACAACCGGGCAGCGACGCCAGCGACTCCGGCAGCGTCGCCGGGGCGGCGAAGCTCACCTCGACCCGCTTGCCGGCCTTGTCCAGCACCAGGGCCAGAGCCAGCCCGGCACCCATGGTGTCGGCATCGGGGTGAACGTGCGCGATCACCGCGACGCTGCCCGCGGCCGCCAGCAATTCGGCCGCGCCAAGGGCGTCGACTCGTGCCCCCGTCACCCGGGCCGCCGCGCGGTCAGTCGTGGGGTCGATCGTCGCCACCGGCGTCTCCGCCGAACTCATCGATGCCCGAACCGGTTTCCCGGTAGGGGTCGGCCTCGCCGGCCGGCTTGGCGCCCGAGCGGACCCGGGCCAGGTCGGCGTCCGCGGCGCGGGCGCGGGCCAGCAGCTCGTCCATCCGCGAGACGGTGTCGGACGTGGTGTCCCGGGTGAACGTCAGGGTGGGCGTGAACCGCACACCGGTGCCCGCGCCGACCATGGTGCGCAGCGCTCCCCTGGCCCGGTCCAGCGCCGCCGCGGCGGCGTCGTAGTCGGGCTCGTCGTCGAGCGTTGGCCCCATCACCGTGTAGAACACGGTCGCGTCGTGCAGGTCGGCGGTGACCTTGGTGTCGACGATGGTCACCCCGTCCAGTCCCGGATCCTTGATCTCGAACTCGATCGCCGAGGCGACGATGGTGTTGATCCTCTTGGCCAGGCGGCGTGCCCGCGCCGGGTCAGCCATGTCTACTCACCGCCTCCTCCTCATCACGTCGTTCTGCATCGTCGGCGATGGTCGTGGTCAGGTGCGTTCCTTCTGGACCAGCTCGTAGGACTCGATGATGTCGCCTTCCTTGATGTCGGAATAGCCCAGCGTCATACCGCACTCGAAGCCTTCGCGAACCTCGGTCACGTCGTCCTTCTCCCGGCGCAGCGAGTTGATCGTCAGGTTCTCGGTCACCACGACGTTGTCGCGCAGCAGCCGGGCCTTGGCGTTGCGGCGCACCACACCTGAGGTGATCATGCAGCCGGCGATGATGCCCACCTTCGAGGACCGGAAGATCGCCCGGATCTCGGCGCGACCCAGCTCGTTCTCCTCGTAGATCGGCTTGAGCATGCCGCGCAGGGCCTTCTCGATCTCGTCGATCGCCTGGTAGATCACCGAGTAGTAGCGGATCTCCACACCTTCGCGGTTGGCCAGCTCGGTCGCCTTGCCCTCGGCGCGGACGTTGAACCCGATGATCACCGCGTCCGACGCCGACGCCAGGTTGACGTTGGTTTCGGTGATGCCGCCGACGCCGCGGTCGATCACGCGCAGCGCCACCTCGTCGTCGATCTGGATGCCCATCAGGGCCTCCTCGAGCGCCTCGACGGTACCGGCGTTGTCGCCCTTGAGGATCAGGTTCAGCTGGCTGGTTTCCTTCAGCGCCGAGTCCAGGTCCTCCAGGCTGATCCGCTTGCGGGAGCGCGCCGCCAGGGCGTTGCGCTTGCGGGCGCTGCGCCGGTCGGCGATCTGGCGGGCGATGCGGTCCTCGTCGACGACCAGGAAGTTGTCACCGGCGCCGGGCACGGACGTGAAGCCGATGACCTGCACCGGCCGCGACGGCAGCGCCTCCTCGACGTCGTCGCCGTGCTCGTCGACCATGCGGCGCACGCGCCCGTAGGCGTCGCCGGCGACCACCGAGTCGCCGACGCGCAGCGTGCCGCGCTGGATCAGCACGGTGGCGACCGGACCGCGCCCGCGGTCCAGGTGCGCCTCGATCGCCACACCCTGGGCCTCCATGTCGGGGTTGGCCCGCAGATCCAGGGCGGCGTCGGCGGTCAGCAGCACCGCCTCCTCGAGCGAGGAGATGTTGGTGCCCTCCTTGGCCGAGATGTCGACGAACATCGTGTCGCCACCGAATTCCTCTGGAACGAGCCCGAATTCGGTGAGCTGGCCACGGATCTTCTGCGGGTCGGCGCCTTCCTTGTCGATCTTGTTGACCGCCACCACGATCGGCACGTCGGCCGCCTGCGCGTGGTTGATGGCCTCCACCGTCTGCGGCATGACGCCGTCGTCGGCGGCGACCACGAGGATCGCGATGTCGGTGGCCTTGGCGCCGCGGGCACGCATGGCGGTGAACGCCTCGTGACCCGGGGTGTCGATGAAGGTGATCAGCCGCTGGGTGCCGTCGAAGTCGACGGGCACCTGGTAGGCGCCGATGTGCTGGGTGATGCCGCCGGCCTCGCCCTCACGCACGCTGGCCTTACGGATGGTGTCCAGCAGCCGGGTTTTACCGTGGTCGACGTGACCCATGACGGTCACCACCGGCGGACGGGTCTGCAGGTCCTCCTCGCCGCCCTCGTCCTCGCCGTAGGTGAGGTCGAAGGACTCCAGCAGCTCGCGGTCCTCGTCCTCGGGGCTGACGACCTGGACCACATAGTTCATCTCGCTGCCGAGCAGCTCGAGCGTCTCGTCGCCGACCGACTGGGTGGCCGTGACCATCTCGCCGAGGTTGAACAGCGCCTGCACCAGCGAGGCCGGGTTGGCGTCGATCTTCTCGGCGAAGTCGGACAGCGACGCGCCGCGGGCCAGGCGGATCGTCTCGCCGTTGCCGTGCGGCAGCCGCACGCCGCCGACGACGGGCGCCTGCATCGAGTCGTATTCCTGGCGCTTCTGCCGCTTGGACTTGCGGCCGCGCCGCGGCGCACCGCCGGGACGGCCGAACGCGCCGGCCGCGCCGCCGCGCTGACCGGGGCGACCGCCCCCGCCACCGGGGCCACCGCCGCCGGGCCGGCCTCTGAAACCGCCGGGCGCGGCGCCTACGCCACCGCCGCCACCACCGCCGCCGCCGCGGTAGTTACCGCCGCCGCCGTCACGGCCGCCGCCGGGGCCACCGGGCCGACCGCCGCCGGGCCGGGGCGCACCGGTGCGGGCCGGCCGGGGCCCTCCCGCCGCGCCGCCGGGACGCGGCGGCATGTTGCCGGGCGACGCGCCCGGGCGAGGCGCCCCGGGCCGGGGCGCGCCGGGGCGCGGCACCGGGCGCGGAATGGGCCGGTCGACGGATTGCGCCGACGAGAACGGGTTGTTGCCGACGCGCGGGGCGCGGGGCTTCGGTATGGGGGGGCCGGGACGCGGGCCCGGCGTCGCGCCGGGCTGCGGCCCGGGCTGGCTGTGCGGCTGCTGGGCCGGGGTTGGCGGCCGCGGCTGTCCCGGCTGGGGTGGGGCCGACGGGGTGGCCGGGCGGCTCGGAACCGGCGCCGGCCGCGCCGGGGCCTGTTCGGGCGCGGCCGACGAGGCCTGGGCGGCGGGCGCCATCGGGCCGGGGGTGGGACGGGGCGGCGCGCTGGTCGCCTCGCCGTTGCCGACCACGCTGCTGATCGCCTTGTCGAGCGCCCGGTCGAGGGAGGCGTCGGGGCTCCGCGAGGGGGCTTTCGCCGCGGCTTTCGCGGCCTTCTGCGGGGCGGGCTTGCCGCCCCCGAAGGATTCGCGCAGCCGCCGCGCGACCGGCGCCTCTACCGTCGACGAAGCGGACTTGACGAATTCGCCCTGATCGTTAAGCCGGGCGAGCACTTCCTTGCTGGTGACACCGAGTTCCTTAGCCAACTCGTGTACGCGGGCCTTACCTGCCACTACATCTCCTGTCTATGAGGCGACAGTCGTGGGGCCGCGCCTCGGGGCTAGCTGTAACGCATAGAGGTGGGAGTCATCGGGACTTCACGGTGTGCTCATGTTCTTCGCGCCTGTTCTTTCGCCCGGGCGGCCGGGCGCATCGAGGAAATCGATGTGCTCGACCACCGCGGATGTGTCCGGTGAGCCGGTGATGCGCAGCGCTCTGGTGAAAGCCCGCCGCCGGATCGCCTGTTGTGCGCACTGCCGCACGGGATGCACCCACGCACCCCGCCCCGGCAGGCTGTTGCCCGTGTCAACGATGACGGCGTGTTCACCGTTCCCGCTCGACACGGCCACCACTCGAAGCAGTTCGACGGCCAGCTCTCGCTTCCGGCACCCGACACACGTCCGCACTGGTCCCGCGCTTTTGTGTGTCCAGCTGGTTTCGGGGGCCGAAGGCTCGCGCTGGATCACGGCTCAGTCTAGCGTCACCTGACCAGTGGTCCGAACCGCCTCGGGCGAGCGTGCCCTCGGGCCGCCCGACACGGCTCAGCGGTCGTGCGCCATCCCGTGGGCGGCGCCGTGCTCAGGCCGGCCCGGGCCGCGGGCCTGCGAGGGGGCCTGAGCGTGGGGCTGGGAATGCGCTTCGGAGTGGGCCGGGCCGCTGCCCGGCGCGTCGCCGCGGATGTCGATGCGCCAGCCGGTGAGCCGCGCGGCCAGCCGGGCGTTCTGGCCCTCCTTGCCGATGGCCAGTGACAGCTGGAAATCGGGCACCACGACGCGGGCGGCGCGCGCGGCCTGATCGATGATCGACACGGAGACCACCTTCGCCGGCGACAGCGCGTTGGCGACGAACCGGGCCGGGTCGTCGTCGAAGTCGATGATGTCGATCTTCTCCCCGGACAGTTCGCTCATCACGTTGCGTACGCGCTGGCCCATCGGGCCGATGCACGCGCCTTTCGCGTTCAGGCCGGCGACGTTCGACTTCACCGCGATCTTGGAGCGGTGACCGGCCTCGCGGGCCACCGCCACGATCTCCACCGAGCCGTCCGCGATCTCCGGGACTTCGAGCGAGAACAACTTGCGTACCAGGTTGGGGTGGGTCCGCGACAGGGTGATCAGCGGCTCGCGGGTCCCGCGGGTCACCCCGACCACGTAGCAGCGCACGCGGTTGCCGTGTTCGTAGCTCTCACCGGGGACCTGTTCGGCCGCGGGAATCACGCCCTCGGAGGCCTTGGTCTCGGTACCCATCCGGACCACGATCAGACCGCGCGCGTTGGCCCGGCTGTCGCGCTGGATGACGCCCGCGACTATCTCGCCCTCGCGGGTGGAGAACTCGCCGTAGGTGCGTTCGTTCTCGGCGTCGCGGAACCGCTGAAGCATCACCTGGCGCGCGGTGGTCGCGGCGATCCGGCCGAAACCCTCGGGGGTGTCGTCCCATTCGCTGATGACATTGCCGTCTTCGTCGGTCTCCCGGGCGAGCACCCGGACGACTCCCGTCTTGCGATCGATGTCGATGGTCGCGTCGTTCTGGTGGCCTTCGGTGTGCCGGTAGGCGGTCAGCAGCGCCGATTTTATGGTCTCGAGCAACTCGGTGACCGAGATCCCCCGGTCGACCTCGATCGCGTGCAGCGCGGCCATGTCGATGTTCATGCTCCGGCCTCCGTCCTGTCGCCCGACTCCGCGGCCACCCCGGTCGCCAGCTGCAACTCGGCCTGAGATGGCGGCGAAAACTCAACTTGGACAACGGCTTTGGCAATCTCGGCCAGGGGGATCTCGCGGGTCTGCCAGCCCCGGCCCGCACGGACCACCAGCGTGACCGCACGCTCGCCGGTCTCGCCGACGCGGCCGGTGAGCTTCGCACCGTCGGACAACGCGATCTCCACCTTGCGCCCGCGGGCGCGGCGGAAGTGTTTGGTGCTGGTCAGCGGGCGGTCCACCCCCGGCGAGCTGACCTCCAGCACGTAGTCGTCGCGGATGCCGTCGAGGCCGTCGAGCAGGGCCGACGCGGAGCGGGACAGGGCCGCCACCGTATCGAGATCCAGAGCGTCGTCGCCGTCGGCGATCACCGTGATCCGGGGCGGACGGGCCCGGCCGTCGACGACCACGTCCTCGACTTCGTAGCCCGTGCGCGCGAACTCTCGACCGAGTAGCTCGATCACCTGCGTAGGTGAGGGTAGCCCGGTGGTCACGGCGAGCTCCTCATCTTGAGTTGTCCGGTCAGCTGTCGAGGATGTCGCCGCCCGCCCAAACATCCACCGGCTCCCGCGTCCCGGGCCGGAAGCAACAGCCGCTGTTCGGCGAGAGCCAGGTATTCACGATACGCCAGTAATCGCGCGTCACGAGGGGATCGCGTCCTGGCATCTGCGCCCGATGCGCCAATGGCAGGATGTGCTTGTGCTTAGCGCAGGACCCGTCACCAGCAGGCGGGGCGTGCTCGCCGGGGGCGCGGCTCTGGCCGCGTTGGGGGTGGTGGCTTCCGCCTGCGGCGAGGCCCCGCCCAAACCCCCGCAGGTCGAAGAGCTGCTGGGGCCGTTAGACCAGGCCAGACGCGACAGCGCGCTCGCCGGCGCGGCCGCGGCGGCCGTCGGCAACCCGCCGCAGGTCGCCGCCGCGCTGGCGGTCGTCGCGTCGCAACGCGCCGCCCATGCCCGCGCTCTGTCCACGGAGATCTCGCGGGCGGCGGGCAAGCTGACGTCGTCGTCGTCGAGCGAGACGACCACCCCTGCCCCCACCGAGTCGGGTCCGCCGCCACCTCCCCCGCCCCCGCCGCCGCTGGCGGACGTGATCGACGCGCTCCGGGTGTCCGCCGACAGCGCGAGCCGCCTGGTGGCGACCTCGTCGACCTATCGGGCGGGGCTGCTGGCGTCCATCGCCGCCTCCTGCACCGCGTCCTACACCGTCGCGCTGGTGCCCGGGGGCCCGTCGATATGACGTCCGGCAAGGACGCCGACAACGCCGCGTGGTGCGACGCGCTGGCCGTCGAGCACTCGACCATCTACGGGTACGGCATCGTGTCGGCGCTGTCGCCGCCCAGCGTCAACGACCTGGTGGTGGAGGCCCTCGACCAGCACCGCCAGCGCCGCGACGACGTCATCGCGATGCTGGCCGCCCGGAAAGTCACCCCGCCGCCCGCCGCCGCCGGCTACCAGCTGCCCATGCTGGTGGCCAGCCCTGCGGACGCGGCGCGCCTGGCCGCGCGAATGGAGAACGACGGTGCGGCCGCGTGGCGGGCCGTCGTCGAGCGTTCCGAGACCGGGCAGGACCGTTCGTTCGCCTCCACGGCGCTGACGCAGAGCGCGGTGATGGCCGCCCGGTGGAACCGGGTGCTGGGCGCGTGGCCGATCACGACGAGCTTTCCCGGCGGGAACGACTAGCCGCACTCAGCCGGCGAGCGCCGCCGCGACGTCGGTGGCCAGCGCCGGTCCGGCGGCCAGCTCGCGGGTCTCCGAAGTGAAACGGTCGCGCAGCTCGACGACGCCGTTGCCCCAGCCCCGCCCGATCACGACGATCCGCGGCACGCCGAGCAGCTCGGCGTCCTTGAACTTCACCCCGGGCGACGCCTGGCGGTCGTCGAGCAGCACCTCGACCCCCAGGCGGTCCAGGTCGTCGGCCAGCGCGAAAGCCCCGGCGCGGGCGTCGGAGTCCTTGTTGGCGATGACCAGGTGGACGTCGAACGGGGCGGCGGCCGACGGCCAGCGCAGGCCGAGCTCGTCGTGGTGCTGTTCGGCGATGACGGCGACCAGCCGCGACACCCCCAGGCCGTAGGAGCCCATGGTCAGGCGCACCGGCTTGCCGTCCTCGCCGAGCACGTCCACGGCGAACGCGTCGGTGTATTTGCGGCCGAGCTGAAAGATGTGGGCGACCTCGATGCCGCGCGCCGACACCAGCGGGCCCGCGCCGTCGGGCGAGGGGTCTCCGTCGCGCACCTCTGCGGCCTCGATGGTGCCGTCGGCGGTGAAGTCGCGGCCGGCCACCAGCCCCACGACGTGGCGGCCGGGCTGATCCGCCCCGGTGATCCAGCTGGTGCCGTCCACCACCCGCGGGTCGAGCAGGTAGCGCACGCCGTTGTCGCGCAGCGCTTTCGGACCGATGTAGCCCTTCACCAGGAAGGGGTGTCTGGCGAAGTCGGCGTCGTCGAGCATCGCGTATTCGGCCGGCTCCAGCGCCGCGCCCAGCCGCTTGTCGTCGACCTCGCGGTCGCCGGGCAGGCCGATGGCCAGCAGCTCCCAGTCCTTGCCGGGCTCCCGGACCTTGAGCAGGACGTTCTTCAACGTGTCGGCCGCCGTCACCGCGCGTCCCAGGCCCAGGTCCGCCGCGTTGGCCCAGTCGACCAGGGTGGCGATCGTCGGGGTGTCGCCGGTGTCGTGGACCTGGGCGGCCGGCAGCGCGACCACGACTTCCGCGGGCGGCCCCTGCGGGGGCGTGGTCACGACCGCCTCCACGTTGGCCGCGTAGCCGGACTGCAGGCAGCGCACGAAGGTGTCCTCACCGACCGGGCTCTCGGCCAGGAACTCCTCGGAGGCGCTGCCGCCCATGGCCCCCGACACCGCCGACACGATCACGTAGCGCACCCGGAGGCGATCGAAGATGCGCTGGTAGGCGTCGCGGTGCGCGTGATAGGCCGCCTTGAGTCCGGCGTCGTCGATGTCGAACGAGTAGGAGTCCTTCATCACGAATTCCCGGACGCGCAGGATTCCGGCCCGGGGGCGCGCCTCGTCGCGGTATTTGTTCTGGATCTGGAACAGCAGCAGCGGAAACTCCTTGTAGGAGCTGTATTCGCCCTTCACCGTCAAGGTGAACACTTCCTCGTGCGTCGGGCCCAGCAGGTAGTCGTTGCCGCGGCGGTCCTGCAGCTTGAACACGCCGTCGCCGTATTCGGCCCACCGGTTGGTGGTCTCGTACGGCGCGCGCGGCAGCAGCGCCGGGAACAGGATCTCCTGGCCGCCGATGGCGTTCATCTCTTCGCGCACGACGGCTTCGATCTTGCGCAGCACCCGCAGCCCGAGGGGCAGCCAGCTGTACAGTCCCGGCGCGACGGGCCGGATGTATCCGGCGCGGATCAGCAGCTTGTGGCTGGGCACTTCCGCGTCGGCGGGATCGTCGCGCAGGGTGCGCAGGAACAGCTGGGACATCCGGGTGATCACAGCGGGCCAGCCTAGCCGGGCGTCAGGAGCACACCGGGAGGCACGGGTGATTCGCGGATGCGCCGTGGCCGGCGCCGGTTGGTCGAGGGACGGGGCTTAAAGCTCCCCGGCGTCGATCGCTTCCTTGACCTCCTGGGCGTGGGCCACCTGCTCGGGGGTGTAGCCGATGAGCAGCGCCGCACCGCCGACGATGACGGCCACCCCGGCCACCCACAACAGCCCGTAGGTGTAGCCGTGGTCGAGCGCGTGCAGTTGCGCGGCGTTCATGAACTTCACCGGGCCGGTGGTGCCGCCCAGGTACAGCGTGCGCGAGGTGATCACCGCCTGGATGACGGCCAGCACCAGCGGACCGCCCAGGCTCTGCAGCATGAGCGCGATGGCCGACACCGGGCCGATCTGGTCGAATCCGACACCGGCGATCGCCGACAGGGTCAGCGGGACGACGCAGATGCCGATCCCGATTCCCCCGACGATGATCGGCAGCACCAGGTTGGGGAAGTAGGGCACGCCGCGCTGCATGAACAGCGAGCCGTAGATCATCGCCCAGAAGAGCAGGAGGCCGCCCCCGATGGTCAGCACCCGCGGGGAGAACCGCGACACCAGCTGAGACGACAGGCCGAGGCCGATCCCCATCGCGATCACGAACGGGATGAAGCCGACGCCGGCGCGCAGCGCGCTGTAGCCCAGGACGTCCTGCACGTACAGGCCGATGCACACCGTCAGGCTGAACATGAGCCCGCCCGCCAGGAAGATCGCGACGAACGTCACCAGCCGGTTGCGGTCCCGGAACAGCTCGAACGGGACGACGGGGTTCTCCGCGGTGCGCTCGACGATGACGAAGGCCAGGGCCGCACCCAGCGCCACCACCCCCGAGCCGATCGTGGTAACCGAGACCCAGCCCTTTTCCGGACCCATCGAGAAGGCGAACACGGCGGCGGTGCAGGCCAGTGTGGCGAGCATCGCCCCGGTGGCGTCCAGCTTCATCCGCTCGCGGTTGGTCTCACGCAGCGCGGTGCGGGCCAGGTAGATCATCACCAGGCCGATAGGGACGTTGACCAGGAAAGCCAGCCGCCAGGACAGCTCGGTCAGCGCGCCGCCGACCACCAGGCCCATGACCGACCCGATCGCGGTCATGGCCGCGAACACCGCCGTCGCGAAGTTGCGCGCCGGCCCCTTGGGGAACGTGGTCGCGACGAGGGCGAGCCCGGTCGGCGAGGCGATGGCCGACCCGATGCCCTGCAGCAGCCGGGCGGTGACCATGGTCGCGTCGTCCCAGGCGACCGCGCAGAGCACCGACGAGATGGTGAACAGCGTCACGCCGACGATGAAGGTGCGCTTGCGCCCGATGGTGTCGCCGAGGCGCCCACCCAGCAGCATCAGGCCGCCGAAGGTGAGCACGTAGGCGGTGATCACCCAGCTGCGGCCCGCGTCGGACAGGCTCAGCTCGTTCTGGATCTTGGGGAGCGCGACGATGGCCACGGTGCTGTCCATGGTCGCCAGGAGCTGCATGCCGCCGATGGCGATCACGGCCGCGATGAACCGCCGGGAAGGCAGCCACGTGGGGTAGTACTTGCTCAGACGTGTGGGGGCGGTCTCCACCGGGCGCGCCTGGCGCGCCGGGGCCGGACGATCGGGGCGCGCAGAGGTCCAGTTGTGGACCGCGCGCTCACTGTCGTTGAGAGCCGTCATAATGGGTTACCTTACAGTAATCTTAAGAATCGTTTAAAGCCCGAACGCGGCCACCGCCCCGATCACGATGATCGCGGGAGGTCGTATGCCCTCGGCGCGGATCTTCTCCGGCGTGTCGGCCAGCGTCGCCCGCAAAGTATGCTGTGCGGACGTCGTGCCGTGCTGCACCACGAGCACGGGCGTATCCGCAGGTCGGCCGCCTTTCAGTAGCACATCGGCGAACAGCTCGATGCGCTCCACGGCCATCAGCAAAACGATGGTGCCCGACATTGCTGCCAGCGCATCCCAATTCACTAACGATTCGGGATGATCGGGCGCCAGATGCCCGCTGACCACCACGAACTCGTGGTTCATGGCCCGGTGCGTGACCGGAACCCCGGCCAGCGCGGGCACGCCTATGGCACTCGTCACACCCGGCACCACCGTCACCGGGACGCCGGCGTCCGCGCACGCCAGCACCTCCTCGTAGCCGCGCGCGAACACGAACGGGTCGCCGCCCTTGAGGCGGACGACGAACTTTCCCGCCTTGGCGCGTTCGATCATGACGTCGTTGATGGCGTCCTGCGCCATCGCCCGGCCGTACGGGATCTTGGCGGCGTCGATGACCTCCACGTGCGGCGGCAGCTCGGCGAGCAGCTCGGCCGGCGCGAGCCGGTCGGCGACCACGACGTCGGCCTGGGCGAGCAGACGACGCCCACGCACGGTGATCAGTTCGGGGTCGCCGGGGCCGCCGCCGATCAGCGCCACCCCGCCGCGGGCGGCGTCGTGGCTCGCGGAACCCTCCGGGGTGATGAGGCCGGTCTGCAGGGCCTCCCGGATGGCCGAGCGGATGGCGGCCGACCGGCGATGCTCGCCGCCGGCGAGGACGCCGACCGCCAGACCCGCGTAGTTGAAGCTCGCCGGGGTCACCGCGGTTCCCTCCACGGCGACGTCGGCGCGCACGCAGAAGATGTGCCGGGTGTCGGCCTCGGCGACGATCGCCGCGTTCACCTGCGGGTCATCGGTGGCGGCTATGGCGTACCAGGCGCCGGCGAGGTCGCCCTCCCGGTAGTCGCGCAGCGACAACGTGATTCCGGCCATCGCCTCGACCGCGGGCGTGGCGGTGCGCGAGATCACGTGCACGTCGGCCCCGCTGGCGATGAGCAGGGGTAACCGGCGCTGGGCCACCGAGCCGCCGCCGACCACGACGACCTTTTTGCCGGCCAGGCGCAGTCCAACAAGGTAGGAGCTCTCGGTCACCCGGCAAGCCTAGCCGGGCGCCGCGGCCTAACCAGCGGGCCGGGCGGCGGCGTGCGCGACGAAGCGCGCGACCGCCCGAGGCGCCGCGGCCGGGTGGGTGTGCAGGTAAGACGCGTGCACCCCGGCGTGCACGGCCCCGTCCTGCGCCCGGTCTGGGCCGTCGCCCCGATACACCCACGCCGGCGGATAGCCATCGCTGAAGGTGACTGTGGTGCGGTGGAATTCGTGGCCCACCGCCCGCTGGCCGACCGAATACAGCGGCGAGTCGGCGACCGCGACGGCGTCGCGGTAGGCCAGTGTGAGCCGCGAGGTGAACCGGGCCGAGCCGGCCAGCACAGCGCACATCGGATGGCCGTCGAGTTCGGTGGCCAGGTAGATCAGCCCGGCGCATTCGGCGTGGACGGGCGCCCCGGCGGCGGCAAGGGCGTTGATCTGTCGGCGGACGACGTCGTTGGCCGACAGCTCTGCGGCGAACTGCTCGGGGAAGCCCCCGGGTAGCAGCACCGCGTCGGTGCCGTCGGGCAACGGGTCGGCGAGCGGGTCGAACTCGACCACCTCGGCGCCCGCGGCCCGCAGCAGCTCGGGATGTTCGGCGTAGCCGAAGCTGAAGGCCCTGCCGGCGGCCACGGCCACGGTGGCAGGCCCATGCGGCGGCTGCCCGATCGCGGTCGACGGGTCCCACGCCGGTCCGCCGTCGCGGCCCCCGGCCGTCGCGACGACGGCGGCCAGGTCGACGTGGCGGGCGACCAGGGCGGTCATCGCCTCGACCGCGAGCTCAGCGCGTCGCCCGTACTCGACGGCGGTCACCAGCCCGAGATGCCGTGAGGGCACCTCCAATTCGTCGATCCGGGGTATGGCGCCCAGCACCGGCACGCCGGCCTGCTCGCACGCCTGCCGCAGCACCTCCTCGTGCCGGGCCGAACCCACCCGGTTGAGGATCACGCCCGCCACCCGTGTCGCGGTGTCGAACGTCGAAAAGCCGTGCAGCAGTGCGGCCATGCTGTGGCTCTGACCGCGCGCATCGACGACGAGGATCACCGGCGCGCCCAGCAGGCCGGCGACGTGGGCGGTGGAGCCGGTGGCGGGTGCGGTTGCCGAAGAGCCGATTCGGCCGTCGAACAGGCCCATGACACCCTCGACCACCGCGATGTCCGCGCCGCGGGCGCCGTGGGCGTACAGCGGCCCGATCAGCTGCTCGCCCACCAGCACCGGGTCGAGATTGCGGCCGGGGCGCCCCGCCGCGAGGGCGTGATAGCCGGGGTCGATGAAGTCCGGGCCGACCTTGAACGGGGCGACCGCGTGGCCGGCCCGTCGCAACGCGCCGATCAGACCCGTTGCGATCGTGGTTTTTCCGCTGCCGGAGGCCGGCGCGGAGACGACGACGGCGGGAACGCTCACCGGCGGACCCGCGAACGTCCGCAGAATGACAGTGAACACGGCGTGTCGCCGTACAGACACGGGCGCTCGCGGGCGAATCGGGCGGCGTTCACCACTCGATGCCCTTCTGGCCCTTGCGGCCCGCGTCCATCGGGTGCTTGACCTTGGTCATCTCGGTGACCAGGTCGGCGGCCGCGACCAGCCGCGCGGGCGCGTCACGGCCGGTGATCACCACGTGCTGGTGACCGGGCCGCGCGAGCAGGGCGTCGACCACCTCGTCGACATCCATCCAGCCCCACTTCAGCGGGTAGGTGAACTCGTCGAGCACGTAGAAGTCGTGTTGCTGCGCCGAAAGCCGACGTGCGATCTCGGCCCAGCCCTCCGCGGCGGCCGCGGCGTGGTCGGCCTCGCTACCCGCCTTGCGCGACCACGACCAGCCCACTCCCATCTTGTGCCATTCGACGGGCCCGCCGACCCCGTGTTGCCGGTGCAACTCGCCGAGTTGGCGGAAGGCCGCCTCCTCGCCCACCTTCCACTTGGCGCTCTTGACGAACTGGAAGACCGCGACGTCGAGCCCGACGTTCCAGGCGCGCAACGCCATTCCGAACGCGGCCGTCGACTTCCCCTTGCCGGCGCCGGTGTGCACGGCCAGCACCGGGGCGTTGCGCCGGGCCCGGGTGGTCAAACCGTCGTCGGGGACTTGCAGCGGAGTTCCCTGCGGCATGAACGCTCACCTCCCTCCGCCATCAGGCCGCGTCGCGCACGGTCTGCGTCAACGACTCGGCATGCAACTGTTCGAGCCGCACGACCGGCGCGCCCAGCTGGCGCGCCAGCTGCCCGGCCAGCCCGAGGCGCACGTACGACGTCTCGCAGTCGACCACCACCGCGGCCGCCCCCTCGGCGACCAGCCGGGCGGCCGCGGAGCGGCTGCGGCCCAACGGGTCCGGCCCCGCGGTGGCCCGTCCGTCGGTGAGCACCACCACCAGGGGACGGCGGGCCCGGTCGCGCGACTTCTCCCGCACGATCAGCTCGCGCGCGGCGAGGAGGCCCTCGGCCAGCGGCGTCCTGCCGCCGGTGTCGAAGCCCTCCAGCCGCCGCGCGGCGATGTGCGCCGACGACGTCGGCGGCAGCAGCAGCCGAGCCTCCTGCCCGCGGAACGTGATGACCGCGACCTTGTCGCGCCGCTGGTAGGCGTCGCGCAGCAGCGACAGCGTGGCGCCGCCGACCGCGGCCATGCGGTCGCGGGCGGCCATCGAACCCGACGCGTCGACCACGAATATCACCAGGTTGCCTTCGCGCCCTTCGCGGATCGCCCGCCGCACGTCCTGCGGCGCGGGGCGCAGCGGACCGGCGCCGGCGCGGCCGGCGGCCGACAGCAGAGTGGCGAACAGATGCAGCCCGTGCGCGCCCGCGGCGGCCCCTTGGGCGCCGTCGGCGGCCGCCACCACGCTGCCGGAGCTGTTGCGGGCCCGCGACCGCCGCCCCGGGGCGCCGGCGCCCAGCCCGGGCACCGTCAGGGCGCGCGTGCGGAACACCTTCGACGGCGGGGCGCTGGGCCGCGGTGGCGCGGGCTGGCCGGCGGAATTCGAATTGCTCTGCGGGACACCGTCTTGTGCAGCCGGGTCGTGCGCTGATGGGCCGCCGCCCGGCGGATCGGGATCGGCGTCCGGGTCGGGCCCGGCGTCTGCGCGGGCCAGCGCGTCGTCGAGCTGGCCGCGGTCGAGGGCCGGGTCGTCGAACGGGTCGCGCCGGCGCCGGTGCGGCAGCGCCAACTCGGCCGCCACCCGGATGTCCTCCTGGGCAACGCGGTTCGCGCCGCGCCAGGCGGCGTGCGCGGCGGCGGTGCGCGCCACCACCAGGTCGGCTCGCATCCCGTCGACGTCGAAGGCCGCGCACACCGACGCGATCCGCCGTAACTCGTTGTCCGGCAGCACCACGTCGGCGGCGAGCGCCCGGGCCGCGGCGATCCGACCGGCCAGCTCGGCGTCCGCGTCGGCATAGCGGGCGGCGAACCCGTCGGGATCGGCCTCGTAAGCCATCCGCTGCCGGACGACTTCCATGCGCACCTCGACGTCCCGGGAGGCGCGCACCTCGACAGTGAGGCCGAACCGGTCCAGCAGCTGCGGACGCAGCTCTCCCTCCTCGGGATTCATGGTGCCGATGAGCACGAACCGGGCCTCGTGCGTGTGCGAGACCCCGTCACGCTCGACGTGCACCCGCCCCATCGCGGCGGCGTCGAGCAACACGTCGACCAGGTGATCGTGCAGCAGGTTGACCTCGTCGACGTAGAGCACGCCGCCGTGCGCCCGGGCCAACAGCCCGGGCGAGAAGGCGTGCTCGCCGTCGCGCAGCACCCGCTGCAGGTCCAACGACCCGATGACCCGGTCTTCGGTTGCGCCCAAAGGCATTTCGACGAGGCCGCTACCGTCGTTGCCGGTCGCGGCGGACAGCAGCGAGGCCAGCCCGCGCACGGCCGTCGACTTGGCCGTGCCCTTCTCGCCGCGGATCAGCGCGCCGCCGATCTCCGGGCGCACGGCGCACAGCAGCAGCGCGAGCCGCAGCGTGTCTTGCCCGACGATCGCGCTGAACGGGTACGGCCTCACGGCAGCTGCGCCAGACCCGAGCCGGGCCGCAGCATCGGCACGTGCGGGACGCCGCCGTCGAGGAAATCCTCGCCGTCGCGGATGAATCCGTGCTGGGCGTACATCTCGGCCAGATACGTCTGGGCGTCGATCCGGCACGGGCAATTGCCGACCTCGGCCAGCGCCGCCCGCAGCAGGCGGGTGGTGTGGCCCTGCCCGCGCGCGGCGCGCTTGGTGCACAACCGGCCGATCCGGAAGACTTTCTCGCCGCCGGGGTGCTCCTCCATCAGCCGCAGCGTGCAGATCACCTCGCCGTCGGACGTTTCCAGCCAAAAGTGCCGGGTTTCGGCGAGCAGGTCGCGCCCGTCCAGCTCGGGGTACGGCGCCGCCTGCTCGACCACGAACACCTCCACCCGCAGCTTCAGCAGCTCGTAAAGCGTCTTGGCGTCAAGGTCTTTGGCCCAGGCGCGTCGCAAAGCCTCGCTCATGACCGGACCATCCCCAATTGCAGCACCTTGCTCCCCCAAGCCCATACCTCGTCGTAAAGCCCCGGCTCCCGGGACAACTCAACCCCCAGCGACGGCACCATCTCCTTCAGGGCGGGCAGCCAGGAGCGGTAGCGGTCCGGGAAGCACATGCGTAACACGTCGAGCATCGCCGCGACCGACGTCGACGCCCCCGGGGACCCGCCGAGCAGTCCGGCGATGCTGCCGTCGGCGGCGCCCACCAGCGTGGTGTTGAAGTCGAGCACGCCGCCCCGGCGTTTGTCGCGCCGGATCACCTGCACCCGCTGACCGGCGACCGTCAGCTCCCAGTCGGCATCCGCTGCCCGGGGCGCGAATTCGCGCAGCACGTGCAGCCGGTCGGGCTCGGAGAGCCGCAGCTGGCCGATCAGGTAGCTCAGCAGCGTCAGTTGAGTGACGCCGACGCCCACCATCGACGCCAGATTGTGCGGCTTGATCGAGCGGGGCAGGTCGGTGACGCGGCCGTGCTTGAGGAACTTGGGTGACCACCCCGCGTAGGGCCCGAACACCAGCCACGACTTGCCGTTGACGAACCGCAGGTCGAGGTGCAGCGCGCCCAGCGGCGGCGCTCCCGGCGCCGGCATTCCGTAGACCTTGGCCCGGTGCGCGGCGACCAGCGCCGGGTTGTCAGCCCGCAGGAACCGGCCCCCGATCGGGAAACCGGCGAAGCCCCTGACCTCTTCGATGCCGGACTTCTGTAGCAGCGGCAGGGCGTCCCCGCCCGCGCCGACGAACACAAACCGGGCGTTCAGCCGCCGCTTCACGCCGGTGCGCCGATTGCCGATCAACAGCGTCCAGCGGCCGTCGGAGTCCCGCGTGAGGTTGCGGACTTCGTGCCCGAACAGCGCCGTGGCGCCGTGGCGCACGCAGTAGCCGACGAGCTGACGAGACAGCGCGCCGAAATCGACGTCGGTGCCGTGCGGGGCCCAGTTGAGTGCGGTCGGCTCGGACCAGTCGCGCCCGGCGGCCATCAGCGGCAGCCGGCGGACGAACTCGTCGGCGTCGTCGATGAGTTCCGTGCCCGCAAACAGCGGGTTGGCCGCCAGCGCTTGCTGCCGCCGTCGCAGGTAGTCGACGCGGTGGGCGCCGCGCACGAAGCTCACGTGCGGGATCGGGCTGACGAATCCGGCGTCGGTGAGGATGCCATTCTCGACGGCATAGGCCCAGAACTGACGGCTCACCTGGAACTGCTCGTTGATACGCACCGCTTTGGTGATGTCGATGGAGCCGTCGGCGTTCTGCGGGGTGTAGTTCAGCTCGCACAGCGCGGAATGCCCGGTGCCGGCGTTGTTCCAGGGACTGCTGCTCTCGGCGGCGACGGCGTCGAGCCGCTCGATGACGGTGATGGACCAGTCCGGCTGCAGCCGGCGCAGCAGGGCACCGAGCGTGGCGCTCATGATGCCCGCGCCGACCAGCGCGACGTCCGTCCGCGCGGTTTCCGCCACCGATGACACGGGTTTCGTCGGTCCTTCCTGACGTCGTTCGGCGATCCCGCCCGTTTCTCAGGTTATCCCGACGCGACCTGCTCCAACGACCTGTGCCTCCCGGTGATGGGACGCCGCTAAGCTGGCGTCGTGACTGGCTGGCAGCCCGATGTCCTGCCGGGCTACTGGCAGCGCACCATCCCGCTGGGGTCCGACCCGGCCGGCGAGGGCGAGATCGTCGCGACACTGGTGCGGCGAGGCCGCGAGCAGGCGGCGGCTCGCCCCGCCCACGCCGTCCTGGCGGTGCACGGCTACACCGACTACTTCTTCCACACCGCGCTGGCCGACCACTTCGCCGAGCGCGGGTTCGCGTTCTACGCGCTGGACCTGCAAAAGTGCGGCCGGTCGCACCGCGAGGGCCAGACGCCGCACTTCGTCACCGACCTCGCCAACTACGACGCCGAGCTCACCCACGCCCTGCGGATGGTCGCCGAGCAGACCGGTCCGGGCCGGGTGATGGTGTACGGCCATTCCGCCGGCGGGCTCATCGTCTCGCTGTGGCTGGACCGGCTGCGACGACGGGATGCGGCTACGCACGCCTGCATCGGCGGCCTGGTGCTCAACAGCCCGTTTCTGGATCTGCACGGACCGGCGATCCTGCGCCACTGGGTGACCTCGGCGCTGCTGGCCGGGCTGTCGCGGGCGCGATCCAAGGGCGTGGCGCGCACGCCCGGCGTGGGCGGATACGGCACCACTTTGCATCGGGACTACTCCGGCGAGTTCGACTACAACCTGCAGTGGAAACCCGTGGGCGGCTTCCCGATCACGTTCGGCTGGCTGCACGCCGTGCGCCGTGGCCAGGCCCGGCTGCACCGCGGGCTCGACGTCGGCGTACCCAACCTGATCCTGCGGTCGGACCACAGCGTGCGCGAGAGCACCGACCCGGCGGCGATGCAGCGCGGTGATGCGGTGCTCGACGTCACCCAGATCGCCCGGTGGGCGGGCTGCATCGGGAATCGCAGCACCGTCGTCCCGGTCGCCGACGCCAAACACGACGTGTTCCTGTCACTGCCGTGGCCGCGCCGACTGGCCTACCGGCAACTCGACCTCTGGCTGGATCATCACCTCGGCGCCCAGACCGACGCCCCGGCGTTGTCCGAGGACGGGTGACGGGCCGCGCGGGATGCGCGGGATGCAAACCTCAACACCCTGAGCGCTTGAGCGAGCGCGGCCCACGCTGCGCGGCCTGGCACCGCGGGCACAGCCCGTGCAGCGTCAGACCGGCCGCCTCCGACAGCGCGAAGGAACTGCCCGCCATCGCGTGCTCGAGCGCCGCGCTGAGCTGGCGCGCGGGCACCTCGATGATCGACTCGCACTGGGTGCACACCGCATGGTGGTGCGGCGCGATCGCCAGCCCGTAGGTGCAGACGCCACCGTCGAGCGTCAGCGCGTGCAGCACCCCCTGCTCGACCAGCGTGGTCACCGTGCGGTAGATGGTCGCCACGTCGGGCGGCGCGGCGCCCGGCGGCATGCAAGCGCGCACCCGCTGGTGGATCTCCGCCACCGGAAGGTGACCGTTGACCGGCTCGAGCACCGCCAACACCTGGATGCGCGAAGCCATTCGCCGCAGCCCGCGGGAGCGCAGGAATTCGCCGATCCGGTCGGTGACGGCGGGGTCGAGGACCACCGGCTTTGGCTTCACGTGTTCAGTGTTGCTCCCGACCACGGGCGGCGCCAGTTTTCACCGATTCCCGGCGCGGCCATCATGCGACCGAGTTGCATCGGGCCCGGGCCGAACATACAGTCGTCCCGGCCGTCTTCTGCCCGATGCCGGAGGGACCCCAGTGGCCAGTGCCGATCTCGACCGGCGGCTGCCGTTCGTCACGAAGCTGCACGGCGCGCTCACCGCCGCGGAGTGGTGGCGGCTCGCGTCGATGGCGGCGTTCGTCGCCGCGCTGCACGTCGTCGGTTGGTGCACGCTGGTCTTGGTCGTCGAACCCGCGCAGCTGACGGTGGGCGGCAAGGCGTTCGGCGTCGGGATCGGGCTCACCGCCTACACCCTGGGCTTGCGGCACGCGTTCGACGCCGACCACATCGCCGCCATCGACAACACCACGCGCAAGCTGATGAACGACGGGCGGCGGCCCCTGGCCGTCGGGTTCTTCTTCTCCCTGGGCCATTCGACGGTGGTGTTCGGCCTGGCGGTGTTGCTGGCGACGGGCGTCAAGGCGGTCGTCGGGCCGGTCGAAGACGACTCCTCGACGCTGCATCACTACACGGGCCTGATCGGCACGGGCGTCTCTGGCCTCTTCCTCTATCTGATCGCCATTTTCAACGTCGTCGTGCTGGTGGGGATCCTGCGCGTGTTCGCGCGGCTGCGCCGCGGCGAGTTCGATGAGGCGGAGCTGGAGCGGCAGTTGGACAACCGCGGGCTGATGAACCGGTTCCTCGGCCGCCTCACCAAGTCGATCACCCGGTCCTGGCACTGCTACCCCATCGGGTTGTTGTTCGGGCTCGGCTTCGACACCGCCACCGAGATCGCGCTGCTGGTGCTGGCGGGCACCAGCGCCGCGGCCGGGTTGCCGTGGTACGCCATCCTGTGCCTGCCGGTGCTGTTCACCGCCGGCATGTGCCTGTTGGACACCATCGACGGCTCGTTCATGAACTTCGCCTACGGTTGGGCGTTCTCCAACCCGGTGCGAAAGATCTACTACAACATCACCATCACCGCGTTGTCGGTGGCGGTGGCTCTGCTGATCGGCAGCGTGGAGCTGCTGGGGTTGTTCGCCGGGCAGTTCGGCTGGCGGGGCGGATTCTGGGACTGGGTCAGCGGTCTGAACCTCAACGCGGTCGGCTATTTCGTCGTCGGCATGTTCGTCGCCACCTGGGTGGTGGCGCTGCTCGTCTGGCGCTACGGGCGCATCGAGGAGAAGTGGAAGGCGACCGAAACGGCGACCTAGTTCTCACCGCCGGCGATCGGGTGTAGAACAGTGCTCATGCACGAGCTGTCGCTGTGCGAAGCCATCGCCGGTGTGGTCAGGACGCACGCCGACGGCCGGCACGTCGAGGTGGTGCGGGTGCGGATCGGCGCTTTGCGCCAGGTGGTGCCGGAATCGCTGTCCTTCTGCTGGAGCCTCGTGCGGGATTCCGAGGACATGCCGGACGCCGAGCTGGAACTCGAGTGCGTCGGCGCCGAGGTCGGGTGCCGCGCGTGCGGGCGGCGATCGGACATCACCTCGGCGTGGTCGATCTGGTGCCCGCAGTGCGACAGCACCGACGTCGAGGTGCTGCGCGGTAACGAATTCCTGGTGACGTCGCTGGACGTGTCGTGAAAGGCGTTGACCATGGGTAGGTTCCACCGCCACGACGACCAGACGGTGCACGCGCACGACCACGATCACCCCGGTCACCAGCACGGCGACCACGATCGCTACCAGACGGGCAGGCAGCGGGTCGACGTGCTGGAGGCCATCTTCGCCGAGAACGACACCCTGGCCGAAGCCAACCGGGAAGCGTTCGCGACCAACGGCATTCGCGCCCTGAACCTGATGAGCTCACCGGGATCGGGCAAGACGACCATCCTGCAGGCCACACTCGACGAACTCGCGGGTGACCTCTCGATCGGCGTGGTCGAAGGCGACATCGCCACCGACCTGGATGCCGCCAAGCTCCGCGGTCGCGGTGCCCAGATCTCGTTGCTGAACACCAGCAACGGTTTTGGCGGCGAATGCCATCTTGACGCGCCCATGGTCAGCCGCGCGCTGCCCGGCCTCGACCTGCCGGGCCTGGACCTGGTGATCATCGAAAACGTCGGCAACCTGGTCTGTCCGGCCGAGTTCGACGTCGGCGAGCACGCCAAGGCCATGGTGTACTCGGTCACCGAGGGCGAGGACAAGCCGCTCAAGTACCCGGTGATGTTTCGGGCGGTGGATGTGGTGCTGCTCAACAAGATTGACCTGGTGCCCCACCTCGACGTCGACGTCGACACCTACATCGCGAATGTACGCGAGGTGAACGCCGCGGCGCCCATCCTGCCGGTCAGCGCGCGCACCGGTGCGGGCATGGAGGCCTGGTACGGCTGGCTGCGGCGCTTCGCGGGCGGCGCGCAGAACTGAGATTTTGCAACCGATTTGCATGACGATCCGGTCCGGTCGGCCCAACCCGCAACGGGATGCGGCCAAAACCAGTGCAATGCGACGCATGTGCAACTACTGAGGTCGGCCGCAACCGTTGACATTGCACGACGGCGGGAGTAGACCCGGAAATTAGCGCTGCGCAAGTGGGCCGACGGTCGACTCCGGTGGCGCAGGAGCCATTCAGCCCGGCTCCGGAAAGCTGCAGCATGCCAACCGACGCAGCAGTCAAAGCAGAACAAACGTTGATTCATGTTCTCTGGATCAATGCGGGGCTCAGTTGTGACGGCGATTCGGTGGCGTTGACTGCCGCCACCCAGCCCAGCGTCGAGGAGATCGCCCTCGGCGCGCTTCCGGGCCTCCCCCAGGTCGCCGTGCACTGGCCGCTGATCGACTTCGAGTGCGGACCCAACGGTGGGGCCGACGACTTCCTCGAGTGGTTCTTCAAGGCCGATCGTGGTGAATTGGAACCCTTCGTTCTGGTCGTCGAGGGGTCGATCCCCAACGAGAAGATCAAGGACGAGGGCTACTGGTGCGGGTTCGGCAACGACCCGGCCACCGGCCAGCCGATGACCACCAGCGAGTGGCTCGACCGGTTGGCGCCCAAGGCGACCGCGATAGTCGCGGTCGGCACCTGTGCCACCTACGGCGGCATCCACGCCATGGCCGGCAACCCGACCGGCGCGATGGGAGTGCCGGATTACCTGGGCTGGGACTGGAAGAGCAAGGCCGGGATACCGATCGTGTGCGTGCCCGGATGCCCCATCCACCCCGACAACCTCTCGGAGACGCTGACCTACCTGCTGTACATGGCCACCGGCCAGGCACCGATGATTCCGCTCGACGACGCGCTGCGTCCCCAGTGGTTGTTCGGCAAGACCGTGCACGAGGGGTGTGACCGGGCCGGCTATTACGAGCAGGGCGATTTCGCCACCGAGTACGGGTCACCGAAATGCATTGTGAAGCTGGGCTGTTGGGGTCCGGTCGTCAAGTGCAACGTGCCCAAGCGCGGATGGATCAACGGCGTCGGCGGCTGCCCCAACGTGGGCGGGATCTGCATCGGCTGCACCATGCCGGGCTTCCCGGACAAGTTCATGCCGTTCATGGACGAGCCCCCGGGCGGCAGGGTGTCCACCGCCGCGTCGGGCCTGTACGGGAGCGTGATCCGCAACCTGAGGGCCATCACCGGGCGCACCGTCGACAAGGAGCCGCGGTGGCGCCACAACGGCAACCAACTCACCACCGGAGCGCGCCGCACCTGGTAGGTGCCGGCGCGCTTCATTCCTTTTAGCCGTCCAGGCGGAGAGCGGTATCTGCTATGACAACCACCATTCCCGAACCCACCCAAGCCGGGCGCAAACCCGGCCAGCTCGTCGACATGGCCTGGGACCCGATCACCAGGATCGTCGGCAGCCTCGGCATCTACACCAAGATCGACTTCGAGAACAGAGAGGTCGTCGAGTGCCACAGCACCTCGTCGATCTTCCGCGGCTACTCGATCTTCATGAAGGGCAAGGATCCGCGCGACGCCCACTTCATCACCAGCCGGATCTGCGGCATCTGCGGCGACAACCACGCCACCTGCTCGTGCTACGCGCAGAACATGGCCTATCGCGTCAAGCCTCCGCACCTCGGCGAGTGGATCGTCAACCTCGGCGAGGCCGCGGAATACATGTTCGACCACAACATCTTCCAGGAGAACCTGGTCGGGGTGGACTTCTGCGAGAAGATGGTCTCCGAGACCAACCCGAGCGTGCTGTCCCTGGCGGAGAAGACTCAGGCGCCGCACGCCGACGCGCACGGGTATCGCACCATCGCCGACATCATGCGCTCGCTCAACCCGTTCAGCGGCGAGTTCTACCGCGAGGCGCTGGTGGTCAGCCGCTGGACGCGGGAGATGTTCTGCCTCATGGAGGGTCGCCACGTGCACCCGTCCACGCTGTACCCCGGCGGGGTGGGCACCGTCGCGACCATCCAGCTGATGACCGACTACATGACCCGGCTGATGCGCTACGTCGAGTTCATGAAGAAGGTCGTGCCCATGCACGACGACCTGTTCGACTTCTTCTATGACGCACTGCCCGGCTACGAGAAGGTCGGCCTGCGCCGCACCCTGCTGGGCTGCTGGGGCTCCTTCCAGGACCCCGAGGTGTGCAACTTCGAGTACAAGGACATGGAGCGCTGGGGTAACGCGATGTTCGTGACCCCGGGCGTGGTGGTCGACGGCAAGCTGGTCACCCACTCGCTGGTGGACATCAACCTGGGCATCCGAATCCTTTTGGGCAGTTCGTATTACGACGACTGGACCGACCAGGAGATGTTCGTGCAACGCGATCCGCTGGGCAACGCCGTCGACCGCCGGCATCCGTGGAATCAGCACACCAACCCGCACCCGCAGAAGCGGGACATGGAAGGTGGCAAGTACAGCTGGGTGATGTCGCCGCGCTGGTTCGACGGAAAGGACCACCTCGCGCTGGACACCGGCGGCGGCCCGCTCGCGCGGCTGTGGTCCACGGCGCTGGCCGGGCTGGTCGACATCGGCTACGTCAAGGCGACCGGCAACAGCGTCAAGATCAACCTCCCCAAGACCGCCCTGAAGGGTCCGGTGGAGTTCGAGTGGAAGGTGCCCAAGTACGGCAGCAACACGATCGAACGCGACCGTGCGCGCACCTACTTCCAGGCCTATGCGGCCGCGTGCGCGCTGCACTTCGCCGAGAAGGCCCTCGAGGAGATCCGCGCCGGGCGCACCAAGACGTGGGAAAAGTTCGAGGTGCCCGACGAGGCCATCGGCTGCGGCTTCACCGAGGCGGTGCGCGGCGTGCTCAGCCACCACCTGGTGATCCGGGACGGCAAGATCGCCAACTACCACCCGTACCCGCCCACCCCGTGGAACGCCAACCCGCGCGACAGCTACGGAACGCCGGGCCCCTACGAAGACGCGGTGCAGGGCCAACCGATCTTCGAGGAGAACGGCCGGGACAACTTCAAGGGCATCGACGTGATGCGCACGGTGCGCAGCTTCGATCCGTGCCTGCCCTGCGGTGTGCACATGTACCTGGGGAAGGGAAAGACCCTGGACAGATTGCACACACCCACCCAGTCACCCGCCGAGTGACGATCGCAAGCGCGGCGCAGCCGGGCGCAGCGGGTCGTCACACTAAGGGAGGACGCACGGTGGATCGCCCGGAAACCCTTGAGACACAGACGCAGTGGCGTACGGCGGGCGATCGGATCCAGACTCTTCTGGATTCCTGCGCGGCGAGCGGGCCGGCCGCGTACGAACGGGCCCGGCAGCTGGTCGCCGAGGTGGTCGGGCTCTACGGAGCCGGGCTGGAACGGATCGTCGAGATCGGGGAGGGGGGTCTGGCCGAGCGGCTGGCCACCGACGACCTGGTGGCCAGCCTGCTCCTGGTTCACGGCCTGCACCCGCACGACGTGCACCGCCGGGTCTCCGACGCGCTGGAACGGGTGCGTCCCTACCTGGGTTCGCACGGCGGGGACGTCGACCTGCTGGAGGTCCGCGGCGACACGGTGCGGCTCGCTTTCGAAGGCAGCTGCAAGAGTTGCCCCTCGTCGGCGGTGACGCTGGAGCTGGCGGTCGAGGACGCGATCCGCGCGGCCGCGCCGGAGATCGGCTCGATCGAGGTGGTCACCACCGAGCGGACCGGCATGATTCCCGCCGAATCGCTGATGGCACACCTGCATTCGGATGGCCACGGGCCCACCGAGTGGCATCCGGCGCCGGAGCTCGGTGAGCTGAGGGCGGGCGAGGTCGCCGGGTTCGTCATCGGCGGGACCGCGCTGCTGGCCTGCCGGGCCGGTGACCAGACGTTCGTCTACCGGGACCACTGCCCGGTCTGCGACGACACCCTGGCCGGGGCGACGCTGCTGGGCACGCTGCTGCGTTGCCCGCGCTGCGGGGTGGATTTCGACGTCGCGCGCGCCGGCGCCGCCGCCACCGCGGCACCCCTGGTCCCGGTGCCGCTGCTGAGTCGCGACGGTGTGCCTTCGCTGGCTCTGCGCGAAGCGCTGGGGGCGGACGCATGACCACCCCCTTCGACGTGCTCACCCGCATCCGCAGCAACCGGCCGCCGCCCGAACCGGAGTACGAGCGGTGTGAGATGTGCTCGGAGTCGATCGCCGACGAGCACCAGCACGTGGTGAATGTGGGTGCCCGGCAACTGATGTGCGTCTGCCGCGCCTGCTATCTGCTGTTCACCGATCCGCACGCCGAGCTGCGCTACCGCGCGGTGCCCGACCGTTATCTCGCCTTCGCGGACTTCGCGCTGGACCGCCGCGCGTGGGAGTCCCTGCAGATCCCGGTCGGGGTCGCGTTCTTCTTCGCCAACTCGGCGCTGGGCCGCACCGTCGCCTTCTACCCCGGCCCCGCCGGGGCGTGCGAGTCCGAGTTGGACCTCGACGCCTGGGGAGCCATCAGCGACGCCGACCCGCGGGTGAGCCTGCTGGCCGAGGACGTGGAGGCCCTGCTGATCCGGGTTCCCGAGGACTCCGATTCGTCGCCGCCGCAATGCTTCCTGGTCCCGATCGACGCCTGCTACGAATTCGTCGGGCGGTTGCGGATGCTGTGGCGGGGCTTCGACGGCGGCCAGCAGGCGCGCGCGTTCATCGACGACTTCTTCACCCGGGTCGCGGCCCGGGCCGTTCGGACGCTGCCATGACCGACCGGCCACTGGACGTGGACTTCACGGTCACCGACGTGGCGCCCGAGCCCTACACCGTCACCCCCATGCTCACCGCGCGTGTCGGCGTCACGGTCGCAGGTCCCGGTGCCGCGGACCCGGTGCACGCCATCGCGCTGCGCTGCCAGGTCCGCATCGAGCCGCTGCGGCGCTCGTACTCCGACGACGAGGCGGCGGGCCTGACCGATCTGTTCGGACCCCGCGAACGCTGGGCGACCACCCAGCGCACGTTTCTGTGGCAGCACTGCACCGCGATGGTCCCGGGCTTCTCCGGCCACACGTCCGTGGCCCTGCCGCTGGACTGCACCTACGATTTCGAGGTCGCCGCGGCCAAATACCTGCATGCGCTGCGCGGCGGCGCGTTGCCCCTGCAATTCCTGTTCAGCGGAACGATCTTCGTGAAATCGCCGCGCGGGTTCTCGGTCCAGCAGGTGTCATGGGACTGCGAGTCCCGCTACGACATGCCGGTCGCGGCCTGGCGGGATCTGATCGCTCAGCACTATCCGAACAGTGGCTGGGTGCGGCTGAACCACGAGACCATCGCCGCGCTGGCCGGCTACAAGTCGGCGCGCGGGCTGCTCGACCTCGACCACGCGGTCACCTCCCTGCTGGACGCCGAACGGCAGGCTGCTCGATGACGCAGACCCCGAGCCGGGACCGGGCCCGCGCCGTCGCCGACGCGGTGCTCTACGAGGGCTACCTGCTCTACCCCTACCGGGGAACCTCGAGCAAGAATCAATCGCGTTGGCAGTTCGGCGTTCTGGGGCCCGCCGGCGCGGCGGCCGCGGGCCTGGGCGAGGACGACCGCCTGGCCGCGGAGTTCCTGGTCGACCGCGCCGGCGCGGTCACCCTGGTGGTCCGGTTCTTGCAGTTGCAGCGCCGCCGGGCCGAGCGTGCGAGCGCCACCGGTGAGTTCGAGACCGTTCCCGAGCTGACCACACCGGCCGGCTCGTGGCTGACGTGGGACGAGGCCGTCGAATTCGAGAGGTCCTTCGGCCCTATCGCCCTGGACGGTCGGGCAAGGACGCTGTCGATGGTGGCAGAGGCGGCGACCGACATCGAAATGCTCGACGGCGGACGCCTGGTGCGCCAACGAGAGGAGGTTCGGGGCGTGCTGACGGTCGCCAGTGAGAGCGATGGCGACCTTGTCCGGGTGTCGGTGCGGGTCTGCAACCTCAGCGCGCCGGCCGCCGACAAGGACGAGGCGATCGCACGGTCCATGATCGGCACGCATGTGATCGCCGAGGCGGTTGACGGCCGGTTCGTCTCACTGCTCGAGCCCCCACCACCCGCGACCGGGGCGGCAGCGCGGTGCACCCGGCACCGCTGCTTCCCGGTGCTGGCGGGCCCGCCGGGAACCCACGACGTGCTGTTGATCTCCCCGATCATCCTCTACGACCACCCCGAGGTGGCCGAACAGAGCAACACCGCGCTCTACGACTGCACCGAGATCGACGAGATCCTCACCCTGCGCGTGATGACGATGACGGACGAGGAGAAGGCGCAGGCCCGCGCCACCGACCCGCGGGCGGCCCGCATCGTCGACCAGTGCGACGCCATGTCGCCCGAAGCGATGGCCGCGCTGCACGGCGTGCTGCGCGATCCGCACGCTCTCGACGCCTCGGCCGCGCTGATCCCCGAGATCCCCGAGGGCGTCGATTGGTGGGACCCGTTGGCCGACAACGCCGTTCGTCCGGAGATCGACGCGGTCCTGGTGAACGGGGTCAGGGTGGCCCGGGGCAGCCGCGTCCGGTTGCACCCGCGGCGCAACGCCGATGCGCAGGACATCTTCGTCGCCGGCAAGACCGCGCGGGTCACCTCCGTGCACGAGGACGTCGAGGGCGACAAGCACGTCGGGGTGGTCGTCGACGACGACCCCGCGGCCGATCTGCACGACTGGTACGGCCGCTACCTCTACTTCTCCCCCGACGAGGTCGAACCTCTGGAAGACCAACACAGTCCGTTGTGAAAGGAGATCGAAATGGAAGTGATGGGTTGGATATTCGCGGCCATCCTCGCGCTGGTGTTCGCGGTGGGCCTGGTGCTCGGCGTGGCGTCCCTGCCCGATGCGCGCCGCTACCTGAGACTGAGGCGGATGTAGGTCTTCGGGCACCGGCAATGGCAGCACGCATCCTGGTCGCCGGGATCGGCAACATCTTCCTCGGCGACGACGGGTTCGGTTCGGAAGTCGTTCGCAACGCGGATCTCTCGCCGGACGATTCGGGCGTCCGCGTCACCGACTACGGCATCCGCGGCATGCACCTGGCCTACGATCTTCTCGAGGACTGGGACGCGCTGGTGCTCGTCGACGCCGTCCCCAGCCGCGGCAACCCGGGCGCCCTGCACGTCTTCCAGGCCGAACACGACGACCCTGACCATGACTCCGGCTGCGACGCAATGGGAGTGGACGCGCACAGCATGGACCCGCAGGCGGTGTTCGCCAGCCTGCGGGCCTTGGGCGGCAGGCTGCCCTACACGGTCGTCGTGGGATGCGAAGCCGGCAGCGTCGAGGAGGGCATGGGCCTCACCGACCCGGTGGCCAGGGCCGTTCCCCGGGCCGCGCGGGCGGTCGAGGAGATCGTCGCGGCCTTGCGGATTCCGATGGGGCGCGAGCTTTCCCGAGAGGACGGCTAAGCGATGTGCCTTGGCATACCCGGGCAGGTGATCCGGATGCTGGACGGTTACGAGGGGCAGCTGGCGCTGGTCGACGTCACCGGGGAGCCGCGCAGGATCAACGTCGGGATGTTGCCCGAGGAAACGTTCGCGCCCGGGGACTGGGTCATCATCCACATGGGTTTCGCCGTCGAGAGAACGGACCGCGCCGGGGCCGAGCAGGCGATGGCCGGTCTCGAGCTGATGGGTCGGGGCCGCGTCGACTCGGAGGGCGGTTGAGGTGACCGAGTCCCCGCTGACGCTGCTGCGGTCGCGTGAAGTCTTCCGCCGTCGCTTCACCGTGACCGGTGTCGTCCAGGGGGTCGGTTTTCGTCCTTTCGTGCACCGGCTCGCCGGTGAGCTGGGCCTGGCCGGATTCGTCGGCAACGATTCCGGGGCGGTCTTTCTCGAGGTGCAGGGCGAGCGGGCGGCCGTCGGTGAGTTCGGGCGCCGGTTGCGCGCCGAGGCCCCGCCCCTGGCGCGGATCGGCGCGGTCAGCGTGGCCGACGTCGACGCCGTGGACGGCGAGCGCGACTTCCGGATCGTGGCGAGCGAGACCGTCACGGGTGCGCGCACACCGATCCCGCCCGACATCGCGGTCTGCGACGACTGCGTCGCCGAACTGTTCGACCCGCGCGACCGGCGCTACCGGCACCCGTTCGTCACCTGCACCAACTGCGGGCCGCGGTTCACCATCATTCGTGAGCTGCCCTACGACCGGCCCGCGACCACCATGGCGGGGTTCGCCATGTGCCGGCTGTGCGCCGCCGAATACCACGATCCCGCGGACCGCCGGTTCCACGCCCAGCCCATCGCGTGCCCCGATTGCGGTCCGTCGCTGTGGTTTGCCTCGGCCGCCGGGCGGGTGGACGGGCCGGATGCCGCGCTGGCGGCCACCCAACGCGCGCTGGCCGCCGGCGCGGTGGTCGCGATCAAGGGAATCGGTGGTTACCACCTGGCCTGCGCCGTCGACGACGATCGGGCGGTCGGCGCCCTGCGGGCGCGAAAGGCCCGCGGCGCCAAACCCTTCGCCCTGCTCGTCCGCGACCTCGACGTCGCGCGCCGCTACGCGCACATCGACGACGCCGAGGCCGCGGTGCTGGCGGGCCCGGCGCGCCCCATCGTGCTGCTGCACCGCCGCCCCGGCGCCCCGGTCGCCGACGCCGTCGCCCCCGGCAGCCCGCTGCTCGGGCTGATGCTGCCGTACTCAGCCGTGCACCACCTGCTGCTGGCACCGGTGCCCGGCGCGGGTGGGCAGGTGCCTGACGCGCTGGTGCTGACCAGCGCGAACCGTTCCGACGAACCCATCTGCTTCACCGCCGACGATGCGGCGCAACGACTCCCGGCTTTGTGCGACGCGGTCCTCGACCACGACCGGCCCATCCACGTGCCGTGCGACGACTCGGTGGTGCGCGTGCTGGACGGCGGGCAGCTGCCGATCCGCCGCTCGCGCGGCTACGCGCCGCTGCCGGTCGACCTGCCGCTCGCCGGGCCGGCCGTGCTGGCCGTGGGCGGCGAACTGAAGAACACCTTCTGCCTCACCGACGGCCCGCGCGCCTACCTCTCCGGGCACATCGGCGACATGGGCACGCTGGAGACGCTGCGCGCGTTCGAGCGCGCGGTCGGGCAGCTCGGCGGGATCCGCGGCCGGGCGGCACGACTGGCGGCGGACCGCCATCCGGGGTATCACACCAGGAACTGGGCCGAGCGCCACGCGGGCGGCCGGCCCCTGGACCTCGTCCAGCACCACCACGCCCACGTGGTGTCGCTGCTGGCCGAGCACGGTCGCATCGGTGAACCCGTCGTCGGCGTCTCGTTCGACGGCACCGGCTACGGCTGCGACCAGACCATCTGGGGTGGCGAGATTCTCACGCTCGGGACCGACAGCCATCGCTTCGTCCGGGCCGGCCACCTGCGGCCGGTGCCATTGCCGGGCGGGGACGCCGCGGTGCGCAATCCGTGGCGGACGGCCCTGGCCCAGTTGTGGCTGGCCGACATCGACTGGACCCGCGGCCTGGCTCCGGTGGCCGCGGCCAGTCCCGATGAATTGCGTTGCTTGCGTTCGCAATTGGAGTCCGGCACGGGGTGTGTGCCATGTTCGAGCATGGGCCGGCTGTTCGACGCGGTCGCCTCGCTGCTGGGCGTGCGACACCGGATCGGCTACGAAGGCCAGGCCGCCATCGAACTCGAGGCGCTGGCCGAATCGGCCGGCGACTCGCCCGGCCCGTCGCTGCCGCTGGCCGTGCGCGCCGGCGGCGTGATCGACCCGGTCCCCATGGTGCGGGCGCTGGCCTCGGCGCTGGCCGCCGCGACGCCGCCGGCGCTACTCGCCGCGGCCTTCCACCGCGCCGTCGCCGTCGCCGTCGCCGAGGTGGTCGCTCAGGTCGCCGGCCCGGTCCGGCTGGTCGGCCTCACCGGCGGGGTGTTCCAGAACGTGCTGTTGCTCCGCGACTGCCGGGACCGTTTGCGGCGAAACGGTTTCGAGGTGCTGACCCACCGCGTCGTGCCGCCCAACGACGGCGGACTGGCGCTGGGTCAGGCCGCGATCTCGATGCTCACCGCGGCCGAGGGGGACCGCCGATGAGCACCACCACCGCGATCGACCGCGGCCTGGGCGCCGAACTGGCCGAGGACCTCGCCGCCACCGCCTTGACACTGGCCAGGCGGTTCGCCGCCGGTGCGACCATGTGGTCCATCGCGCCGGAGTGGGAACCGCACGCCCAGCACATCGCGGTCGAGTTCGTGCACCCCGTCATCGTGGGCAAACGCGCGCTGCCGGCGGTGGCGCTGACCGGACCCGACGTGGTCGACCTGGCGCGGGTGTCGGTGCGGCCCGGCGACATCGTGATCGCCGTCTCCGGGGCGCACGACGCCGGCGTGCGCTCGGTGATGCGCCGCGGCCCGGCGTGGGGCGCCACCACGATCTGGATCGGCAGCGGCGAGCGCCCCCCGGCCGGCGCGGCCGACCACGTGCTCTGGCTCGACGACCCCGACCCCCGAGTGCCCGCCACCGGCGGCTTCGTCTTGTTCTACCACCTGTTGTGGGAACTGACCCACGTGTGCTTCGAGCACTCCGGTCTGCTCAAACCGCAACGCGCCGAGACGGTTTGCCTCACCTGCAGCGACGAGGGCCGGCTGGGCGAGGTGGTCGCGCCGTCGACCGGCGGGCAGGCCGCGGTGCGCACCGCGCAGGGCGTCGAAAACGTGGTGACCGCACTCGTCGACCCGGTCGGGGCCGGGGACCTGGTGTTGGTGCACGCGGGCACGGCGATAAGCCGCGTCGCCGATGAGGGGGACCCCCGATGACCGACGAGCCGACCAACTTCCTGTATCCGTTCATCGACGCGCAGGAAGACCTCGACGGCCAAGGGGCCACGGCCCTGCTCGCCGACCTGGCCGCGTCGGCGCAGGCGAAGGCCGCCGAGAGCCTGACGCTGCGGCGGCGCACGCTGGAGGCCAACGCCGAACTGCTGGGGGCGGCGGCCGCCGAGATGGCGCGCCGATTTTCCGCGGGTGGCCGGATGTTCACGTTCGGAAACGGTGGCAGCTGCACCGATTCGGCGACACTGGCCGCGCTCTTCGCCCGCCCGCCGCTCGGCAGGCCCCTGCCGGCGTGGTCGTTGACCGCCGATCAGGCCATCCTGACGGCGCTGGGCAACGACGTCGGCTTCGAGCTGGTGTTCGCGCGCCAACTGATCGCCCGGGCCAGAGCCGGCGATATCGCGATCGCCATGTCGACCAGCGGCAATTCGCCCAACCTGCTGACCGCGCTGGCCGAGGCGCGCCGAGGCGGCCTGTACACCGTCGGTTTCGCCGGATACGACGGCGGCGCCTTCGCCACCGACCCCGACGTGGACACCTGCTTCGTCGTCGGTTCCCAGAGTGTGCACCGGATCCAGGAGTCACAGGCACTGCTGGGCTATCGGCTGTGGGTGGCCGTGCACGACCGGTTGAGCGGACAAGGCCGGGGGGCCGCATGAGCACGTCAGCGGGCGACTACCTGTCGTCGGGGCCGCGCTTCGCCGAGGGCGAGGTGATCGAGCGGATCGAGTCGTTCCGCCGGCGCCGGCCCCGCCTGCTCGACGACCACGTGACCCTGGCCCACGGGGCGGGCGGCAAGGCGTCGGCGGCGCTCATCGACGCGGTGTTCGTCGAGGCGTTCCGCAACCCGCTGCTCGAGACGCTGGGTGACGCCGCCGTCCTGACGCTGCCCGGCGGTGAGCGCCTGGCGATGTCCACCGACTCGTTCGTGGTGGCGCCCAGGCGTTTTCCCGGAGGGTCCATCGGCCGGCTCGCCGTGCACGGAACCTGCAACGACCTGGCCATGGCCGGCGCCGTGCCCGCGTGGCTGTCGGCGGCGTTCGTCCTGGAAGAGGGCTTTGCGATCGGCGAACTGAAGGAGATCGTCGCCGACATGGCGGCCGCGGCCGCGGAGGCGGGCGTGCAGATCGCCACCGGCGACACCAAGGTGGTGCCCAGGGGCGCGGCCGACGGCCTGTTCATCAACACCACCGGCGCCGGCGTGATCCCCGCGGGCCGTGCGCTCCGGGCGCACTCGGTGCGCGCCGGCGACAAAGTCCTGTTGTCGGGCTCGATGGGCGACCACGGCATGGCGGTCATGCTCGCGCGCGGCGACCTGGACATCGAGGCCGACATCCGTTCCGACACGGCGTCATTGAGCCCGCTGGTCGAGTTGCTGCTGGCGGCCGCGCCGTCGACCCGCTGGTTGCGCGACGCCACCCGCGGCGGGGTGGGCACGGTGTGCAACGAACTGGCCCAGGCCTGCGGGCTGGGGGTGCTGCTCACCGAGGACCGGCTGCCGGTGGCGCCCATGGTGAACGGGGCGTGCGAGCTGCTCGGCATCGACCCGCTCTACGTGGCCAACGAGGGCAAGTTCGTCGCGGTCGTCGGGCCCGACGAAGCACCGGCGGGACTGGCCGCGCTGCGCTCACATCCGTTGGGCGCGCGGGCGGCCGAGGTCGGGGAGATCGTCACCGAGCCGGCCGAAACCGTGGTGCTGCGAACCGGTTTCGGCGGCACCCGGATTGTCGACATGCTCGTCGGCGACCCGCTGCCACGGATCTGTTGAGCTGGATCGAGGACGGAGGGAACGCACATGTGTCTGGGGATTCCGGGGCGGATCGTCGAGATCACCGACGCGGCCAACTACCTGGCGAGGGTGGACGTCAGCGGGGTGCAGCGCACCATCAGCGTGCGGCTTCTCGAGGACGACCTGCCCCAACCCGACGACTGGGTGCTGGTCCACGTCGGGTTCGCGATGGCCAAGATCGACGAGACCGAGGCCCTGCTCACGCTGGCCGCCATTCAGAAACTCGGGGAAGCCTACACCAGCGAGCTGGCCGCGTTCGACTCCTCGGCGATACTCTGAAAGGAGTTGACGCATAATGAAATTCGTTGACGAGTTCCGCGACCCCGCCGCTGCCCGCAGACTGCTCGGCGCGATCGAGCACCTGGCCGGCGACCCGGACCGTTCGGGGGACCACTTCAAGTTCATGGAGGTGTGCGGCGGGCACACCCACACCATCTACCGGCACGGCATCGAACACCTGCTGCCCGACAATGTCGAACTGGTGCACGGGCCCGGCTGCCCGGTCTGCGTGATCCCGATGGGCCGCATCGACGACGCCATGTGGCTGGCCGCCCAACCCGGCGTGATCTTCACGTGCTTCGGCGACATGATGCGCGTGCCCGGCTCGAACGGCAGCCTGCTCGACGCCAAGGCCAAGGGCGCCGACGTGCGGTTCGTCTACTCCCCGCTGGACGCGCTCAAGATCGCGGTGGAAAACCCCGACAAGCAGGTGGTGTTCTTCGCGATCGGCTTCGAGACGACCGCACCCTCGACGGCGGTGACCCTCGTGCGCGCCCGCGACCTCGGGCTGGCCAACTTCAGCGTGTTCTGCAACCACGTGACGATCGTGCCACCGATCAAGGCCATCCTGGAATCACCCGATCTGCGCCTGTCGGGCTTCATCGGCCCGGGCCACGTCTCCACCGTCGTCGGCAACCGGCCCTACCGCTTCGTTCCGGACGTGTACCGAAAGCCGTTGGTCGTGGCCGGGTTCGAGCCGCTGGACATCCTCGCGGCCGTCGCGATGCTGCTACGCCAGATCCGCGAGGGCCGCTGCGAGGTGGAGAACCAGTACAAGCGGGTGGTGCCCGAGCACGGCAACCCCGCCGCGCTGGCGCTGATGGGCAGGGTGTTCGCGCTGCGGCCTCACTTCGAGTGGCGCGGCCTGGGATTCATCTCCCAAAGCGCGTTGCGGTTGCACGACGACTACGCCGGGTTCGACGCCGAGCTGCGGTTCGCGATGCCCGGCGTTCGGGTCGCCGACCCGAAGGCCTGCCAGTGCGGCGAGGTGCTCAAGGGCGTGCTGAAGCCCTGGGAGTGCAAGGTGTTCGGCACCGCGTGCACGCCCGAGACCCCGATCGGAACCTGCATGGTCTCCCCCGAGGGCGCCTGCGCCGCGTACTACAACTTCGGCCGGATGCACCGCGACGCGGCCAAACTGGTGTCGCGCACTTGACCGTCAGCGACACCGCCGGTGTCGAGATGTTCGCGCGCTACGCGTATGCCCCCAACGCGCTGGGCTATTGCGGTCCGCCGCTGGGCGCCACCCTGCGGGACGGGTCGGTCGACGAGGTGCGCCGCGCGGCGGCGGGGTTCTCCGGGGCCTGGCCCTACCTGCGGGTGCTGTCGCGGCTGACGGGGATCGACGACCCGCTCGATTACCGCCTGGTCGAATCGTACTGGCTGGGCACCGGTCTCGGTGCCGACCTGGACCCCCACGAGTTCTACGACGCGTTGCTGGCCATCATCGGCCCGCAGGCGGGGCGCTACTGGTCGCATTTGACGGCGGACCTGGCCGGCGAGGCGGCCGGAAATCACTGCTTCCACGTCTTCGGTGTCTACCCGTGGACGCGGTTCCTCGGTCGCGGGATGGACGAACACCCGCTGAGCGTGCTGGACAATTGCCGGATCTCCTGGGCGACGGTCGTCTCCCGGGCCGGCGACGACGTCGAGGTGCGCGGCAGCCGGCTGGCCTGGGATGGCCGGGCGCTCACGCTGGCGGCGCCCTCGGCGCGGGTGCTGGACGTCTGGGCCGACGGATACAGCGCGGTACCCGATGCGACCCCCGGCGACCGCGTCGCGGTGCACTGGGGGCGGTTGTGCGGGCGGCTGTCCCCGCCGCAGGTGCGTGGGCTCGCGGAATGCACGAACCGTCAGCTCCGGGTGACGAGTCAACGGCTCGCGCAGACTTTTTCGGGCTAGCTCGTGTCAGACTGGTCGCGTGGCCGGTTCCCTGTGCGACGTGTTGCCGGCCGCGGCCGCGTTGCTCGGCGCGCCCGCAGCCGCCGACAGGCTGGGGGTGACCCGCGGGGCGGGTGACGTCGACCGCGTCGCCGTCGTGCTGGTCGACGGCATGGGCTGGCACCTGCTGCCCGAGCTGGCCGGCAGCGCGCCGCTGCTCGCCTCCGTGCTGGCCGGCGCGACCGGAACGCTGACCGAACTGGCCTGCACCTTTCCGTCGACCACACCCACCAGCCTGGTGTCGCTGGCCACCGGCGCGCGACCCGGTGAGCACGGCATCCTGGGCTTCACCCTCAACATCCCCGGCACCGACCGGGTGCTCAACCACATCCACTGGCGCGGCGACCCGCCGCACACCGTTTGGCAACCGCTGCCGACGTGGTTCGAGCGGCTGCAGCGCGCCGGCATCCGTGCGCGCGCGGTGCTGCCCGCGGCGTTCTTGGGCAGCGGGCTGACCGGCGCGGCATACCGCGGCGCCGAGATCCGTCCGACCCACCCGACCGACGACTATGCGCGACTGTTCGCCGACGAGCTGGGGGCGGCGCCCGGCCTGGTGTACGGCTACACCCCCGGGCTGGACAGCGCGGCGCACCTGTTCGGCATCGGGTCACCCGAGTGGCACGCGGCGGCGGCCGCCGTCGACGCGCTGCTGACGCGCCTGGTCGATACGTTGCCCCGCACCGCGGCTTTGCTGGTGACCGCGGATCACGGCGGCCTGAACGTCCCGCCTGCGGCGCGCATCGACCTGGACACCGCACCGCCGCTGGGCGAAGGGGTGCGCGTCGTCGCGGGTGAGGCGCGGGTGCGCTACCTGCATACCGAGCCCGGGGCCGCCGCGGATGTGCAGGCCACCTGGAGCGGGGCGCTGGACGGCCGCGCAACCGTCCACACCCGCGAGCAGGCGGTCGCTACGGGGATGTTCGGGCCGGTCGATGAGAGGTTCATGGCGAGGATCGGCGACGTCGTGGTCACCTGCACCGGTGACGCGGCCGTGCTGGCGACGGCCCACGAACCACCGGAAACGGCCGGGCTCATCGCATTTCACGGTGCGGCCACCGCCGCCGAGATGGCCATCCCCCTGATCGTCTTTCCGTAGCGCCGGGGTGACTGAACGCGAACGCACACCGGACTTTGACCGTACTCACAGGTCGCTCAGGGTGCGGGCCCCGTTTGGTGTTGTACGGTCGGGGCACTGTGAACCTTCTGGGCAGCGGTGCACCGCGGCGATGGCCCCCGGCCGTCGGGATCGTGGCCGCGCTCAGCGTGTTCGTGGCCCTGATCGCGGGTTCCTCGCTGCGGCCCAAGTATTCCGCGGCCGAGCTCCCGGAGCCGGCCGCGTGGTCGCAGGCGACGACGGGTTCCGGCGCAACCGGCGCCGTCGGCTACCAACTCCGCCCCCAAGCGGCGGCCCGCAACGACCACGGCCTGCTGTCGGGCGCAACACCGTTGTCCGCGAAGCCGTTTCACAGCATGTGGATGACGCACGACCGGCCCGCGATGTGGCCCCGCCTGCCGGGCGACCACGCCTGGCCGGCGCCACCGGCTTCGTTCACCTCATCGGCCCGTCGACCGGGGATTGCCGTCTCGGCTTGGCCCCCGAGCGGAGCCGCCCGGGACCCGTTGAGCCGGTTCTGCGTAGCGCGCTGCTGAGTTCTGCCCGATCCGACGTCCGATCGGACCCGCATCATCGGCCGCCCAGGCGCCGTATCGGCGCACGAGCCGGGTCCTCGAGCACAATTCGCACCGTCTTCGAATGAGATAGCAATGCAATTCGCGACACTGCCGCCGGAGGTCAACTCCGGGCGCATCTACGCCGGCGCGGGAGCCGGGCCACTGCAATCGGCCGGGGTGGCCTGGGGGGCGCTCGCCGCCCGATTGCGCGACGCGGCGGCGCACTACCGGTCGGCGATCGCGGAATCCGGCGATCGTGACGCCGCGGCGCCGGCCCGGATCCAGTGGCTCAACGGCGTCGCCGCCGGGGCCGAGCGCGCCGCCATCCAGGCCGCCGCGGCCGCTGCCGCTGCGCGAACCGCGCTGGCCGCCGTGGTGCCGCCACCGGTCATCGACGCGAACCGCGCGCGACTCATGGCGTTGACCGGCGAGAACCACCTCGGCCAGGCGGCTCCGGCGATCGCGGGCACCGAGGCCGAGTACGAACGGATGTGGGCCGAGGATGTCCGGGCCATGTACACCTATGCCGAGGCCGCGGCGGGTGCCGCACGGCTGACACCCTTCGCGTCGCCGCCCTCGGACGGCCGGACCGCGTCGGGCGGTTGGAAGGTGACCGCGGCGCCGGAGGTGCTGGATGCGGGTCGTCAGGTGGTGTCGACCATCCCGCAAGCGTTGCTCGCGATGGCGTCCTCGCCGGTGGCGTCCCTGGCCGATTGCCTGGCGTCGCTGACGGCGTCGCTGTCCAAGCTCAGTTCGCTCAGTGCGCCGTCGGACCGCGCCATCAGGCATCTGAGTTCGCTGAACAAGAGGGCGTCGCTGGCGGCGTTCGCCCAGGCACCACGTCGCGCCTCCGGCACATCGATCACCGCCCGGATGGGCCGGTCTGCGCCGGTCGGCAGACTGTCGGCGCCGCCGGCGTGGGCCGGCGGCACAGCGCCCCAACCCGGCGCCGCCGATACAATTCCCGCCTGCTGGGGGTACGGGCCGATTCGGCTCGTCACAGCGGCGTCACGTACGCCGAGCTGATGCCGCCGTCGACCAGGAACGTGGACCCGGTGATGAACGACGCGTCGTCGCTCGCCAAAAACGCGACTGCCGCGGCGATTTCATCCGGCTCGGCGAACCGCCCCATTGGCACGTGCACCAGCCGGCGGGCGGCCCGCTCGGGATCCTTGGCGAACAGCTCCCGCAGCAGCGGCGTGTTCACCGGCCCTGGGCACAGCGCGTTGACCCTGATGCCCTGCCGCGCGAACTGCACGCCCAGCTCGCGCGACATCGCCAGCACCCCGCCCTTGGAGGCGGTGTAGGAGATCTGCGAGGTGGCCGACCCCAGCACCGCGACGAACGACGCCGTGTTGATGATCGATCCCCTCCCGGCGGGCACCATGTGCCGCAGCGCGGCCCGGCAGCACAGGTACACCGAGGTGAGGTTGACGTCCTGAACGCGTTGCCATGCGGGCAGTTCGGTGTTCTCGATCAGGTCGTCGTCGGGTGGCGAGATGCCCGCGTTGTTGAACGCGATATCCACCGAGCCGTAGGACCGCGCCGCGGCGTCGAACAGCGCGTTGACCGCATCCTCGTCTGAGACGTCGGTCGGCACGAACAGGCCGCGGAGTTCCTCGGCCGCCGCGGCGCCCGCGTCGGCGTCGACGTCGCCGACGACGACGGTCGCGCCTTCGGCGTACATCCGCCGGCCCGCGGCCAGTCCGATGCCGCCGCCGCCGCCGGTGACGACTGCCACGCGGCCGGCCAGCCGCCGGGTGAGGTCGATCACGGAGCCTCCTTGATCGCGATGAACACGTTCTTGGTTTCGGTGAAACTCAGCGGCGCGTCCGGGCCGAGCTCACGGCCCAGGCCGGACTGTTTGAAGCCGCCGAACGGTGTGCTGTAGCGGACGGACGAGTGCGAGTTCACCGACAGGTTGCCGGCTTCGATCGCGCGGGTGACGCGCAGCGCGCGGGACAGGTCGTCGGTCCAGACCGATCCCGACAGGCCGTAGGCGGTGTCGTTGGCCAGCGTGACGGCGTCGTGCTCGTCGTCGAACGCCAGCACCGTGACCACCGGACCGAAGATCTCGTCGGTCACGGCGCGATCGGTGCGCTGCGGGGTCAAAACGGTTGGCGGGAACCAGAATCCGCGCCCGGTGGGCGCGGTTCCCCGAAACGCCACGGGCGCGTCGTCGGGCACGTAGGACGCGACCTTGTCGCGGTGCGCGGCCGACACCAGCGGGCCCATCTCGGTGTCGCGGGCTGCCGGGTCGCCGACGACGACCCGGCGCACGGCCGGCTCGAGCAGCTCCATGAAACGGTCGAAGACGTTGCGCTGCACCAGGATCCGGCTTCGGGCACAACAGTCCTGCCCGGCGTTGTCGAAAACCCCGGCCGGCGCGGTCGCCGCCGCGAGCTCCAGGTCGCAGTCGTCGAAGACGATGTTGGCGCTCTTGCCGCCGAGCTCGAGCGTCACCCGCTTGACGTGGCCGGCCGCGCCGGCCATCACCTTCCTGCCGGTCGCGGTGGAGCCGGTGAACACGACCTTGCGGACGCCCGGGTGGCTGACGAACCTCTCCCCGACCACCGCCCCCTCGCCCGGCAGCACCTGCAGCAGGTCCTCGTCGAATCCCGCCTCCACCGCGAGTTCGGCGAGCCGCAGCGTGGTCAGCGGCGTCCACTCGGCGGGCTTGACCAGCACGGCGTTTCCCGCCGCCAGCGCGGGGGCGATCCCCCACGACGCGATCATCATCGGGAAGTTCCACGGCGTGATCACGCCCACCACGCCCAGGGGCTCGTTGAACGTGACGTCGAGTCCACCCGCGACCGGAATCTGCTTGCCGGACAAGCGCTCCGGACCGGCGGCGTAGTAGTGCAGGACGTCGCGGACGTGGCCCGCCTCCCATTCGGCAGAGGAGATCGGGTGCCCCGAATTGGCCACCTCGAGCGCGGCGAGTTCGCCCGCGTGGGCGTCGACGACGGCCGCGAAAGCCCGCAGGGCCGCCGCGCGCTCGGCCGGGGCCAGCGCCGCCCACCGCCGCTGGGCCGCTTGCGCGCGCCGCACCGCGTCGTCGACGGCCGCGGCGTCGAGGTGGTCGACCGAGCGCAGCACCTCCTCGGTCGCGGGGTTGATCAGTTCGGTCATCGGGTGGCCGCGTAAGACCGGGCGGCGTCGACGATCGCGGCGAACAGCCGCAGATCGTCCAGAGACTGTTCCGGATGCCATTGCACCGCAAGGGCGAACCCGTCCCCGGGCAGCTCCAGCGCCTCCACCACGCCGTCGGGGTCCCGGGCGCTGACCACGAGGCCCTCGCCGACCCTGTCGATGGCCTGGTGGTGGTAGCAGGGCGCATTCGCGGACTCCCCCAGCAACCCGGCCAGCCGCGTGCCCGCCACGGTGCGCACCGGCAACCGCGTGAACACGCCGTTGCCCGCCCGGTGCCCGTTGTGCCCGAGCACGTCGGGCAGGTGCTGGTGCAGGGTGCCCCCGCAGGCGACGTTGAGCACCTGGGCGCCCCGGCAGATTCCCAGCACCGGCAGGCCCCGCCGCAGGGCCGCGCGCAGCAGCGCCAATTCCCATGCGTCGCGATCGGTGCGGGGCTGATCGGTCATCGGATGCGGTTGCTGGCCGTACGCGGCGGGGTCGAGATCGTATCCCCCGGTGATCACCAGGGCGTGCAGGCTGTTCAGCGCGGAGTCGACAGCGCCGGGGTCCGCGGGCTGCGGGGGCAGCAGCACCGCGGTGCCGCCGGCGTTGATCACGCCCCGGAAGTAGTCGGCCGGCAGATAGGCCGCGGGCATGTCCCAGATCCCGGTCTGGATCCGCTCCAGGTACGTCGTCAGGCCGACCACCGGCCTCGCGGGCAGACCGTCAGACCTACAGCCGTTCAAAGCCGCGTATCCTCTCCCAGTCGGTGACCGCCGCGTTGAACGCCGCCAGCTCGACGCGCGCGTTGTTCAGGTAGTGCGCGACCACGTCGTCGCCGAACGCCTCCCGCGCGAGCGCCGAGCGGCCGAACAACGCGGCGGCCTCGGCGAGCGTGGCGGGCAGCCGCTCGACATCGGTTGCCGCGTAAGCGTTCCCCACGCACGCATCGGGAAGCGGCAATCCCTTTTCGACACCGTACAGGCCGCCGGCGATCAGCGCCGCCACGCCCAGGTAGGGGTTGACGTCGCCGCCGGGCACCCGGCACTCGACCCGGGTGCCGGGCCCGTGCCCCACTACCCGCAGCGCACAGGTGCGGTTGTCCGGCCCCCAGGCCACGGCCGTGGGCGCGAAGCTGCCGTCGGCAAAACGCTTGTAGGAGTTGATGTTCGGCGCGTAGAACAGCGTGTACTCGCGCAGGGTGGCCAGCACGCCGGCGACGAAGCTGCCGAACAACGCCGACATGCCGCGCGGCCGGGACCCGTCGGCGAACACCGCCGCGCCGTCGGCGTCGCGCAGCGACAGGTGAATGTGGCAGCTGTTGCCTTCGCGCGCATCGTATTTCGCCATGAACGTCAGGCTCTTACCGTGCCGGTCGGCGATCTCCTTGGCGCCGTTCTTGTAGATGGCGTGGTTGTCGCAGGTGACCAGCGCCTCGGCGTAGCGGAAACCGATCTCCTGCTGTCCCCGGTTGCATTCGCCCTTGACGGCCTCGAAGTGCAGGCCCGCACCAGCCATCCCGTGCCGGATGTCGCGCAGCAGCGGCTCCATGCGCGACGACGCCAGGATCGCGTAGTCGATGTTGTAGTCGCTGGCCGGGGTCAGTCCGCGATAGCCCAGGGCCCACGCCTGACGGTAGGGCTCGTCGAACACGATGAACTCCAGCTCGGTGGCAACGTCGGCGAACAGGCCGCGCTCGGCGAGCCGGTCGAGCTGGCGGCGCAGCACCGCGCGCGGCGCGACGGCGACCGCGGTGGCGCCGGCGGCCAGGTCGGCCAGCACCAGCGCCGTGCCGGGATGCCACGGGACGAGCCGCAGGGTGGACAGGTCGGGCACCATCACCATGTCGCCGTAGCCGGTGTCCCAACTCGACATCGCGTAACCGTCGACCGTGTTCATGTCGACGTCGACCGCGAGCAGATAGTTGCAGCACTCGGCCCCGTGGGCGGCCACCTCCTCGAGGAAGACCCGCGCCGCGACCCGTTTGCCCACGAGCCGGCCCTGCATGTCGGCGAACGCCACGATGACGGTGTCGACGCGGCCGATTCCCACGAGTTGTTCCAGCGCGGCCGGCGACAGCATCGGCGATTCCGGCTCGGTCACAGCGCTTCCTCGACTGCCATGGCCGCTAGTCAACCAGGCCTTACCAGGTGCTGGCGCGCAATACGATCTCGGCGGCCAGCTGAGCCGTCGACTCCTGCACCGCGCGGCGTCCCAGCGGGACGACGCGGTACTCGGCGTAGACGAACCGCTGGGTGTCACGAGCCACGGCGCGGGCGGACGGGGAGCTGACCAGCATCGTGGTGCCGATCTCCACCGGCGGGCAGTGTTCGTCGGGGGCCGCGCCGTCGGGCCCGGCGACCCGGGGGTGCCCGCGGTCGATCACGACCAGGCCGGTGAACCGGCCCAACCGGGTGGCCGCCAGTTCCCAGGCGAGCGCCCCGCCGGCCCGGTCGCCGACCACCACGGCCCACGCGATGCCCAGCGCGTCGAGGATGCCGACCACCGACTTGGCCGTCAGCCGCGGGTCGAAGCCGATCACCACCGTCCGCAGCGACGCGGTGTGCAGGCGCTCGCAGATGGCGTCGTAGGCGGCCGGCGAACGCTGCTCGTCGCCGATCATGAGGACGACGACGCCCTTGTCCGCTCCGGTGACGGCAACCGGGACGGGAAACCCGTCCAGCGTGGTCATCATTGAGGTCACCTCCGCACGCTACAGCGGATCGGCCCCCGTGCGCGATGCCCTGTCCGCATGTCCCGGGCTGGTTATGGGCGCAGCGCGCTGGCGATGCGCGGTCGCTTCGGCGGCGGGCCGTCGAGCAGGCCGCAGACGGCTTCGAGGTCGAGGTGGGCGGCCAGCAGATCGGCGATCACGTCGAGTTGGGCGTCCCGCCGCGCCGCGACGTCGGTCTCGGCGGCGACGAAGCCGCCGCGGCCGGCCGCGGCCGCCACGTGGGCGAGCCAGGCGCGGCGGAAGTCGTCGTTGTCCAGCAGGCCGTGCCAGTGCGTGCCGAAGACGGCGCCGCGCACGACGCCCTGCGGCTCGGCGTCGGTCCCCGCGCCGAACCACGTCTGCTCGGCGCACCGGGACAGCTGCCCGTGATGGATCTCGTAACCGGCGAGTGGCCCGTCGCGCGGGGCTTGCCAGCGGCGCAGCGTCTTGGCGTCGGCGAATGCGATGTCGGCGTCCAGCAACCCCAAACCGGCGACCTCCCCCGCGCCGGACTCGACCGGGTCGTCGATGCGCCGGCACAGCATCTGGAAGCCCCCGCAGATGCCCAGCACCGGCCGGCCGGCCGCCGCATGCCCGGCTATCGCGGCGGCCAGGCCGCGCTCACGCAGCCAGGCCAGGTCGGCGACGGTGGCCTTGCTGCCCGGGATGACGACCAGGTCGGTGTCGGCCAGGTCGGCCGGGTCGGTGACCCAGCGGACCAGCACGCCCGGCTCGCACGCGAGGGCCTCGACGTCGGTGGAGTTGGAGATCCGCGGTAGCCGGACCGCGGCGACCCGCAGCCACTCGTCCCCGCGCGGGGGCGCGGGCGTGCCGACCACGCGGTGCGCGACCACCGACAGCGAGTCCTCGGCGTCCAGCCAGAGTTCGTCGGCGAAGGGCAGCACGCCGTAGGTGGGCCGGCCCGTCAGCGCGCGCAGCTGCTCTATGCCCGGCGCCAGCAGCCCGGGGTCGCCGCGGAACTTGTTGACGACGAAGCCGGCGATCAGCGCCTGGTCGTCCGGCTTGAGCACCGCGACCGTCCCGAACAGGTGGGCGAGCAGGCCGCCGCGGTCGATGTCACCGACCAGGATCACCGGCAGGCCCGCGGCCCTGGCCAGGCCCATGTTGGCCAGATCGGTCGCCCGCAGGTTGATCTCGGCGGGGGAACCGGCCCCCTCACAGATTACCGCGTCGAATTCGCTTCGCAGGCAATTCAATTCGTCGAGGACGATGCCGGCGAGCCGGTCGCGGTGCCGCATGTAGCCGGTCGCCGTCACCGAGTCGGCGACCCGGCCGCGGATCACCAGCTGCGAGGTCCGGTCGCTGCCCGGCTTGAGCAGGATGGGGTTGAACCGGACGCTGGGCTCCAGCCCCGCCGCCCGCGCCTGCGTCGCCTGCGCCCGGCCGATTTCGCCGCCCTCGACGGTGACCACCGAGTTGTTGGACATGTTCTGCGCCTTGAACGGCGCCACCCGGACCCCGCGGCGCGCCAGCAACCGGCACAGGCCGGCTACCACCACCGATTTGCCGGCGTCGGAACTGGTGCCGGCGACCAGCAGGGCGCCGCTCACCGGCGGGCCGCGAACCTCATGGGAGGGTGAGGATCTCGGCGCCGGTCTCGGTGACCAGCAGGGTGTGCTCGAACTGCGCGGTCCACTTGCGGTCCTTGGTGACCACCGTCCAGCCGTCGTCCCAGATCTCGTAGTCCAGGCCGCCGAGGTTGATCATCGGCTCGATGGTGAACGTCATGCCCGTCTGGATGACGGTCTCGACGGCGGGCTGGTCGTAGTGGAGCACGACGAGCCCGTTGTGGAAGGTGGTGCCGATGCCGTGCCCGGTGAAGTCGCGAACGACGTTGTAGCCGAACCGGTGCGCGTACGCCTCGATGACGCGGCCGACGACCGAGAGCGCGCGGCCCGGTTTGACGGCGTTGATCGCCCGCATCGTCGCCTCGCGGGTCCGCTCGACCAGCAGCCGGTGCTCCTCGGAGACGTCACCGGCGAGAAAGGTCGCGTTGGTGTCGCCGTGCACCCCGTCGATGTAGGCGGTCACGTCGATGTTGACGATGTCGCCGTCGGCGATCAGCGTGGAGTCCGGGATGCCGTGGCAGATGACCTCGTTGAGCGACGTGCAGCACGACTTCGGGAAGCCCCGGTAGCCCAGCGTCGACGGATAGGCGCCGTGGTCGATCATGTACTCGTGGGCGATCTTGTCCAGCTCGTCGGTGCTGACCCCGGGGGCGACGGCCTTGCCCGCCTCGGCCAGAGCGCCCGCGGCGATCCGGCCGGCGACGCGCATCTTCTCGATCACCTCGGGCGTCTGCACCCACGGCTCGCTGCCCTCCTGGGCCGTCGGCCTGCCGACGTACTCCGGCCGCGGGATGCGGCCGGGCACCGCCAGCGTCGGGGACAACACTCCGGGGGAAAGGGCACTGCGAACAGGCATAGAGCCAGCTTAATCAAGCCCGCCCGCGGCAGGCGTGCCGCGCCGGGGTGAGGTCAGGCACCGCGCCTGCGCCACAGCGAGCGGCGCGGCCCGCGGATCCTGACCGAGCCGCACACCACGCGGCCGGTCAGCACGACGTGGGGCCGGCCCTCCCCCGGCGCGTCCCTGCGACGGTCGCTGGCGCTGCCGCCATAGACCGCGACGTCGTCGATCGAGGCGCTGGCGCCCTCGGGCAACCGGATCTCCACCGAGCCGAACCGCATGTCCAGCTCGACGACCACCACCGGCCCGGCAAAGCGGGCCCGGGTGAGGTCGAGTTGCACCGAACCAAGGCGGCGCACCAGCGCCAGCCGGGTGGGCACGGTCCACTCGCCGTGGCGTTTCAGCGAGCCGGCCCATCCCCGAAGTTCCACCCGGTCGGCGGCCGACGTGACGATGGCCCCCGGACCGGGCAGGTCGCCGACCAGCCCGTCCAGCTCGCCGCGGGTGCGCGCGTAGGACACCTGCGAGGAGCGCTGCTCGAACTCGTGGATGTCGATGAGCCCGAGCGCGACGGCGTTGTGCAGTCGCCGCATCGTGCCGTTGCGGTCGGCGTCGGACACGCGTAGCGCCGGCATGTCTGCGCCGGTCTGGTCCACCCTCGCAACTTACCGCCGCGGACGGCGGAAAGGCTCAGGCCAGGTATCCCGGCGGCATCGACTCGAACATGACCTTGGTCATCCGGACGGCGTATTCCGAGCTGCCGCCCCCGACGATCAGCGACGCGAACGCCAGGTCGCCGCGGTAGCCGGCGAACCAGGAGTGCGAGCCGCCGGGGAACTCGGCCTCACCGGTCTTGCCGTAGACCTCGCCGCAGCCGTTGATCTCCTTGGCCGTGCCGTTGGTGACCACCAGCCGCATCATCGGCCGCAGCGCGTCGACCATTTTCGGGGAGATCGGCGTGCCGTCGCCGTCGACCATCGTCGGCTTCCCGGCGATCAGCTGCGGCACCGGGGTCTTACCCGCGGCCACGGTCGCCGCGACCAGCGCCATCCCGAACGGGCTGGCCAGCACCTTGCCCTGGCCGAACCCGTCCTCGGTGCGCTCGGCGAGGTCGACCGTCGGCGGCACCGAGCCGGTCACCGTGGTGATGCCCTCGACCTGATAGTCGAGCCCGATCCCGTACTCCGAGGCCGCCTGGGTCAGCCCGCGCGGCGGCAACTTGCTGCTGAGCTCTGCGAACGTGGTGTTGCAGGAGCTGGCGAACGCGCGCGACATCGACACCACGCCCAGGTCGAAGCCCCCGTAGTTGGGGATGGTGCGATGCCCGATGTCGAGGTGACCCGGGCAGCCCAGCATCGTGTTGGGCGTGGCCATGTCGCGGTCGACGGCGGCGCCCGCGGTGACCATCTTGAAGGTCGACCCGGGCGGATACAGGCCGGTGGTGGCAAGCAGGCCGTCGGCGTCGGCCCCGCCGTTCTGCGCGATCGCGAGGATCTCCCCGGTCGACGGCTTGATGACGACCATCATGGCCTTTCCGCCGCGGGTGTCGACGGCGTGCTGCGCGGCGTTCTGCACCGTCCGGTCCAGCGTGATCGACACGGACGGCGCCGGCGACCCCTCGACCTCGTGCAGCACCGCGACGTCGACGCCGTTCTGGTTGACACTGACAACCCGCCAGCCCGCCTGGCCGTCGAGCTGGTCGATCACCGCCTTCTTGACCGCGGCGACGACGGCCGGCGCGAAGTGCGGGTCGGTGGGCAGCATGTCGGCCTGCGGCGTCACCACAATCCCCGGCAGCCTGCCGATCGCCGGGAACACCTTGTCGTTCTCGTCGGGGAGCAGGGTGGCCAGGTCCACCGGCTCGGTCGCCGAGCTGGCCTGCTCGGCCAGCAGCTGCGGGTCGGCGAGGGCGTTGTTGTAGGGGTGCAGGACGTCGACCAGCGCCTGCACGGTCGAGATCAGGATGGATCCGGAGCCGGCCCGGGTGGCGTCGAGCGTGTAGTGATAACGGTAACCGGGCGCGAGCACGTCGCTGCCGCCCAGTTCGTTGACCGAGGCGCGGCGCGGCGGGTCGGCCCGCAGCGCGAACGTCTGATGCTCGCCCAGCCGGGCATGCAGATCGGTGGTGGCCCACCGGACCTCCCAGTGGCCCTCGTCGCGGGCCATCCTGATCTGTCCGTCGTAGCTCCAGATCCGGTTCTTGGGCAGATGCCAGGTGAAGCGGTAGCCGATCGTGCCGGTGTCCTCGGCGTATTTGGAGTTGAGGATCTGCGCGTCGAGGTGCGTCGCCTGCAGCCCGGCCCAGGCCGCGTTGAGCGCCTCGCGGGCCTCGGCGGGATTGTCGCTGAGTTTCGCGGCCGTGGCGGTGTCGCCGGTAGACAGGGCGTGCAAGAACTTCTCCGCCGCCGGGGTGGGGCCCTCCGGCCGCGGCGTGCAGCCGGCCAGTGCGGCGGCCACGACGAGCAACGAGCCCGCGGCCGCTGAAACAGCTGATACTGGTGAGGTTTTTGTGACCATCGGTGCTGATGTTAAGAACTGCGGCCCGAAGTGGGGCGCCGACACACCGAGACGGAACCGTTACACGAATGAGTCGGACAACCGATGCGGGACCGTCAGTCCAGCAGCACCGTCGCGAAGGTGCCCAGCTCGGTGAAGCCCACCCGGGCGTATGCGGCGCGCGCGACGCTGTTGAAGCTGTTCACGTACAGGCTGGCGATGCGGCCGCTGCCGACGATCACCGCGGCCACCGTCGCGGTGCCCGCGGTCCCCAGGCCCAGGCCGCGCCACTCCGGGTGGACCCACACGCCCTGGATCTGACCGACCTTCGGGGACTGCGACCCCACTTCGGCTTTGAACACCACCTGGCCCTGCTCGAAACGCGCCCATGCGCGGCCGGCCGCGATGAGGCTGGCCACCCGGCGGCGGTAACCGCGACCGCCGTCGCCCAGCCGCGGGTCGACGCCCACCTCGCCGATGAACATGTCGACCGCGGCCACCAGGTAGGCGTCCAGCTCGTCGGGGCGCACCTGGCGCACCCCGGGGTCGATGTCGCAGGAGGGATGGCTGGACAGCGCCAGCAGAGGCTGGCGGTCACGCACGTCGCGCGCCGGGCCCCAGGCCGGTTCCAGCCGCTCCCACATCGGCATCACCAGCCCCGCCCGGCCGACCAGCGACGAGCAGCGCCGCGTGGCGCTCATCGCCTCGTCGGCGAAGGCGTTCAGGTCGGCCTGCGCGCCGCGCAGCGGGATCAGGTTGGCGCCGGCAAAGCACATCGACTCGTCGGCGCCCCGGCGGGTCCACAACTCGCCGCCGATCGAGTTGGGGTCGATGCCGTGGTCGGCCACGCGGGCCGCGACCATGCACGACCCCACCGGATCGTCGTCGAGCACCCGCCACACGGCCGCGGCGTCGCGCACCACGGCCACCCGGCGCTCGCCGACGAGGCGGAAGATGGGCGGAGCCGACATGTGACGAACTCTCTAGGGTGCTAAACGGGGTCGAAAATCGGGACGGCTCTATCAGCTTACGGTCACAATCGGCGAACCGCTCGATGTTGTTTGCGGACCGTCGCCCATTTCCGAGGCGATGCGCATGGCCTCCTCGATCAGCGTCTCGACGATCTGTGATTCCGGCACGGTCTTGATCACTTCGCCCCGAACGAAGATCTGGCCCTTGCCATTTCCCGATGCGACCCCCAGATCGGCCTCGCGGGCCTCGCCCGGGCCGTTGACGACACAGCCCATCACGGCGACCCGCAGCGGCACGTCGAGACCGTCGAGCCCGGCGGTCACCTCGTTCGCCAGTGTGTAGACGTCGACCTGCGCGCGGCCGCACGAGGGGCACGACACGATCTCGAGCGAGCGCGGCCGCAGGTTCAGCGACTCGAGGATCTGGGTGCCGACCTTGACCTCCTCGACCGGGGGCGCCGACAGCGACACCCGGATGGTGTCGCCGATGCCCCGCGACAGCAGCGCGCCGAAGGCGACGGCGGACTTGATGGTGCCCTGGAACGCGGGACCGGCCTCGGTGACCCCGAGGTGCAGCGGGTAGTCGCACTGCGCGGCCAGCAACTCGTAGGCGGCCACCATCACCACCGGGTCGTTGTGCTTGACGCTGATCTTGATGTCGGAAAAGCCGTGCTCCTCGAACAGTGAGGCCTCCCACAGCGCCGACTCCACCAGCGCCTCGGGCGTGGCCTTGCCGTACTTGGACATGATCCGCTTGTCCAGCGACCCGGCGTTGACGCCGATGCGGATGGGGATGCCGGCCTGCCCGGCGGCCTTGGCGACCTCGCCCACCCGGCCGTCGAATTCCTTGATGTTGCCGGGGTTCACCCGCACCGCGGCGCAGCCGGCGTCGATGGCGGCGAAGATGTACTTCGGCTGGAAGTGGATGTCGGCGATCACCGGGATCTGACTCTTCTTGGCGATCGTGGCCAGCGCGTCGGCGTCCTCCTGCCGCGGGCAGGCGACGCGCACGATGTCACAACCGGCCGTGGTCAATTCGGCGATCTGCTGCAGCGTCGAGTTGATGTCGTGGGTCTTGGTGGTGCACATCGACTGCACCGAGACCGGATAGTCGCTGCCCACCCCGACGTCGCGGACCATCAGCTGGCGCGTGGGCCGCCGGGGAGCGAGCGTGGGCGCCGGGGCGTCCGGCATCCCCAGGCCAATCGTCATGTGCGCCACCCCTCCTCGTCGGTTCGGTTCACATCGCCGCCGGCGCGGGTCACCTTCGCTGAATTCCTCCGGCCGATCACTGGAAGAGCCTGATCGGGTTGACCAGATCGGCGGTGACGGTCAGCAGCATGTACCCGACGACGAACACCAGCACCACGTAGGTCGCGGGCATCAGCTTGAGATAGTTCACCGGCGCGGCCGCCACCATGCCGCGCGCCGAGCGGATCACGTTGCGGACCTTCTCGAACACCGCGATGGCGATGTGACCGCCGTCGAACGGCAGCAGCGGCACCAGGTTGATGGCACCCAGGATGAGGTTCAGCTGAGCCAGGAAGAACCAGAACGCCACCCAGAGCCCGTGGTCGACGGTGTCGCCGCCGATGATGCTGGCACCGACCACGCTCATCGGGGTCTGTGGGTCGCGCTGTCCGCCGCCGATGGCATGGACCAGCGCGCCGACCTTGGTCGGGATCGCCACCAGCGACTTGCCCACCTCGACGGTCAGATCGCCGGTGAACGCCAGGGTGCCCGGCACGGCGCTCAGCACGCCGTAATGGGTGGGAGCGGGCCGCAGCGCGCCGACACCGATGGCGCCGACCGTGGCGGGCTGCGGCTGGCTGTTCTGGCCGCTGGACAGGTAGCGCTGGGTGGGCGTGACGTCGACGTAGGTGGTGATCGGGGTGCCGTCGCGCTCGACGACCACCGGCACGATGCCGTGCAGCTTGCGCACCGCGGCCGCCATGTCCTCGAACGTGTTCACCGGGGTGTCACCGACCTTGACGACGACGTCGCCGGCGCGGATCCCGGCCAGTGCCGCCGGACCCGGACCGGTGCAGTCGCCGATCTTGCCGGGGCTCACTTCCGGTGCGACACAAGCGGTTTCGCCGACGACCGCCTTGGTGGGCGGGTGCAGGTTGGGCAGCCCCCAGACCAGTGCGATGCCGTAGATCAGCACCAGGCAGATGACGAAGTTCATGCCCGGGCCCGCGAACAACACCGCGATGCGCTTCCAGGCCGCCTGCTTGTACATCGCGCGGTCCTGCTCGTCGGGCGCCAACTCCTCCACCGAGGTCATGCCGGCGATGTCGCAGAAGCCACCGAGCGGCACGGCTTTGACGCCGTACTCGGTTTCCCCGCGCCGGGTGGACCACAAGGTGGGGCCGAAGCCGACGAAATAGCGGCGCACCTTCATCCCGGTGGCGCGCGCAACCCACATGTGCCCGCACTCGTGCAGCGCCACCGATATCAGGATGGCGAGGGCGAACAGCACAATGCCGACGACGAACATCATCTGGGTGCCAAGACCTTTCTCACACCATTCCGGAGACTCGGGTGGGACTTGCGGCAAGCGCTCGGCGCGCCTGCTCCCGTGCCCAGCGCTGCGCCTCGAGTACTTCATCCACGTTAGCCGGTGAAACCGCCCATTGGTCGGCGACGTGCAGCACGTCGGCGATGGTTCTGACGATCGCGGGGAAGCCGATCCGCCCGGCCAGGAACGCCGCCGCGGCCTCCTCGTTGGCGGCGTTGTACACGGCCGTCATGCAGCCTCCGGCCTTACCGGCGTGGCGGGCCAGCTCGACCGCCGGGAAGACGGTGTGGTTCAGCGGCTCGAACTCCCAGGTGGAGGCGGTGCTGAAGTCGCACGACGCGGCCGCGCCGGGCACCCGGTGCGGCCAGCCCAGCGCCAGCGAGATCGGCAGCTTCATGTCCGGGGGGCTGGCCTGGGCGATGGTCGAGCCGTCGACGAAGGTGACCATCGAATGCACAACCGACTGCGGGTGCACGACGACCTCGATGCGGTCGTACGGGATGCCGAACAGCAGGTGCGTCTCGATGAGCTCGAGTCCTTTGTTGACCAGCGACGCCGAGTTCAGTGTGTTCATCGGGCCCATCGACCAGGTGGGGTGCGCGCCCGCCTGCTCGGGCGTGACGCCCTCGAGCGCAGCGGCCGTCCAGCCGCGGAACGGCCCGCCGGACGCGGTCAGCACCAGCTTGGCGATCTCGTCGGGCTCCCCGCCGCGCAGGCATTGGGCCAGCGCGGAGTGCTCGGAGTCGACGGGCACGATCTGACCCGGCCGCGCCGCCCGCAGCACCAGCGGACCCCCGGCGATCAGCGATTCCTTGTTGGCCAGCGCCAGCCGGGCGCCCGACTCCAGCGCGGCCAGCGTGGGCCGCAGCCCCAGCGCCCCGACCAGCGCGTTGAGGACCACGTCGGCGTCGGTCTCCTGGACCAGCCGGGTCACCGCCCCGGGCCCGGTGAAGGGGACGCCCCCGACCTGCTGTGCTGCACGCTCGTCGGCGACCGCGATGTTGGCGACGCCCGTCTCGGCGCGTTGTCGCCGCAGCAGATCCGGCTTGCCGCCGCCGGCGGCGAGCCCGACCACCTCGAAGCGGTCCGGGTGGGCCGCGATGACCTCCAGCGCCTGGGTGCCGATCGACCCGGTGCTGCCGAGCAGGACGACACGCAGCCTGCCCTCGGCCTGCCCGTCGGTCGTCGGATTGCTCACCCCCTCATTGTGCCGCCCGGCGGCGACCCGGGCCATCAACCGGCCGGTGTGCCAGAATCGGGAAGCCCCGTCCGATACGAAAGGGACTCCCCGTGGCCAGTACCGAGGTGGAACACTTCACCGGCGTCGACAACGTCGAGGTGCCGTCAGCAGCGTGGGGTTGGAGCAGGATCAATCACCGCACCTGGCACGGCCTCGGCGTGTTCATCGTCATTTTCCTGCTCGCGATGCTGCGCGGTAACCACGTCGGGCACATCGAGGACCTCTGGTTGATCGGTTTCGCCGCGGTGACGCTGTTCTTCCTCGTCCGCGACCTGTGGGGCCGTCGGCGCGGCTGGCTCCGGTAGCCGCCGCCCCCGCCCTCGCCAACCGGCGGCGAAAGCACCGGCCGCCAGGACGAACAGGCCCGCCGCCCACGGCAGCGCGCCGTATCGGTGTACCCAGCCGGCCAGCGCGCCCTGCAGGCGACCGGCCGACATGATCACCGCGTCGCGGGGATCCGCGTTCGCGGTGAACAGCCGCAACTCGTAGGCGCCGTAGTAGCCCACGTAAAGGCCGACCAGGACCAGCAGCACGCCGCCCGTCCGGTTGACGAACGGCAGGACGCGCCGCAGGCGATCGGCCAGCGCGCAGCCGGCCGTCCCCGCCGCGACGGCCAGGGCCCCCACGACCAGGGTCAGGCCCGCTACGTACGCGAGGTAGATCGCGACGCCCGTGACGACCGATCCTTTGAGGCCCGCGGCGGTGACCGCCAGGAACGGCCCGATGGTGCACGACAGCGAGGCGATGGCGTAGCTGACGCCATACGAATACATGGACCCCAGCCGCACGCCCGGCGCCCACCGCGGCCCGAGCGCGCGGGGTGTCAGCGCCGTCAACTCCCGGCCGGCCAGCAGCCAAATCCCAAGCGCGACAATCACAACGCCGATCGCCACCGTCGCGTACGGCAGGTAGCGCTCCACGGTCGAGGCCACCGAAATGGTCAGCGCGCCGAACACCCCGAACACCGTCAGAAAGCCGAGGGCCATCCCGGCGGTCGCCGCGAGCGCGCGGCCGAGCTTGCCGATGGGGCTCGTCGCGGACCGTGCGCCGAGCGTGCCGATGGGGCTCGTCGCGGACCGTGCGCCGAGCGTGCACTGGCGGCGAGATTTCGGCGATTTTTCCGCAGTGAGTGCACGCTCGGCGGGCTGCTGCCCGCGCACCACGAGGAGCAGGTAGGCGGGCAGCATGGCAAACCCGCACGGGTTCAGGGCCGCGACCAACCCGGCCGCGAAGGCCAGGCCGATCAGAGCGCGATCCATGGGTTCAGCGCAGCGCGGCCACCCGGCCGGCCAGCTCGGTCTGGGGCATGGCCGCCGTGGGGTTGTTGACGAACGTGGAGCTCCCGTCGGCCCGGTAGAACACGTACGCCGGTTGCCAGGGGACGTTGTAGCGGGCCCAGATCGAGCCGTCGGCGTCGTTGAGGTTGGTGAAGTTCAGGTTGTACTTGGCGACGAAGTTCTGCATGTCCGCGACGTCCGAATGCGCCGCGACGCCGACGAACGTGACGCCGGGATTGGCGGCTGCGACTTGGCTGACGCCGGGTGCCTCGGCGTTGCAGAACGGGCACCATGGCGTCCAGAACCACAGCACCGCCGGTTTGCCCTGCAGGCCGGCCCCGTTGAACGGCGCGCCGCCGAGCGTCGTCGCGCTGAATTGCAGGCGGTCGTCGGCGGCCTCCGAGCGCGGGGCCTCGGACAGGCCGAGGATCACGGCGGCGGCGAGCACGGCCGCCGCAATCAACCTGATCGGCGAGAACAAGCGCACCATCACGACATCCCCTCGTTTGCTGGTGTCCTGCCCTGAAGGACGGTGGCGCCGCCCCCCTGGTTCATCGCCCGCGCTCCAGCTACCCGCCTTCGGCGGCCAGCTGTCCGCAGGCACCTGCCGATTCGCCTGCGCTCCAGCTACCCGCCTTCGGCGGCCAGCTGTCCGCAGGCGGCACTGATCTCTCGCCCGCGGGTGTCCCGCACCGTGCACGACACCCCCTGCGACCGGACCCGCCGCACGAACTCGCGTTCCACCGGCTTGGGGCTGGCGTCCCACTGGCTGCCCGGGGTCGGGTTGAGCGGGATCAGGTTGACGTGCACCAGCGGCCCGAGCGCGCGGTGCAGCCGCTTGCCGAGCAGATCGGCCCGCCACGGCTGGTCGTTGACGTCCCGGATCAGCGCGTACTCGACGGACACCCGGCGCCCGGTCGCGTCGGCGTAGTAGCGGGCGGCGTCCAGCGCCTCGGCGACCTTCCAGCGGTTGTTCACCGGAACCAGGGTGTCGCGCAGTTCGTCGTCGGGCGCGTGCAACGACAGCGCGAGCGTCACGCCCAGGCGTTCGTCGGCGAGTTTGCGCATCGCCGGGGCCAGGCCGACGGTCGACACCGTCACCGAGCGGGCCGAGATGCCGAAACCCTGTGGCGGCTGGGCGGTGATGCGCCGCACCGCGGCCACCACCCGGGCGTAGTTGGCCAGCGGCTCCCCCATGCCCATGAAGACGACGTTGGACAGCCGGTCCCCGAAGTCGTCGCGCAGGGCGGCGGCGCCGGCGCGCACCTGCTCGAGGATCTCGGCGGTCGACAGGTTGCGGCTCAGCCCGCCCTGACCGGTCGCGCAGAACGGGCAGGCCATGCCGCAGCCGGCCTGCGACGAGATGCACACGGTGTTGCGCTGCGGGTAGCGCATCAGCACCGACTCGACGGTGACGCCGTCGAGGGCCCGCCACAGCGTCTTGCGCGTCTGGCCGCCGTCGCAGGCGACGTCGGAAGCCGCCGTCAGCAGCCGCGGGAAGACCGCCTCCGCGATCAGTTCGCGCACCGCCGCCGGCAGATCGGTCATCTCGCGCGGATCGGCGATCAGCCGCCCGTAATACTGGTGCGCGAGTTGCTTGGCGCGAAACGGGGGCAGGCCCAGCTCGGCGACGACGGACGCTCGCCCGGCCTCGTCGAGGTCGGCCAGGTGGCGCGGCGGCCGGCCGGGGCGCGGCTCATCGAAGATCAACTGTCGGGTCATGACCAGTCCAGTATGGGGCCGGTCAGGGCAGCAGGGTCAGCACCGTCCAGGCGGCGACCGCCGACGGCAGCACGCCGTCCAGCCGGTCCATCAGCCCGCCGTGGCCGGGCAGCAGCCTGCCCATGTCCTTGATGCCGAGGTCACGCTTGACCTGGGACTCCACCAGATCGCCCAGCGTGCAGGTGAGCACCAGCACCACGCCGAGCAGCACACCCACCCACGGCGATTTGCCCGCCAGGAAAGTCGCGGTGAGCACCGCGGCGGTGATCCCGAACACCAGCGAGCCGGCGAAGCCCTCCCAGGACTTCTTCGGGCTGATCGCCGGGACCATCGGATGCTTGCCCAGCAGCACGCCCACGGCGTAGCCGCCCACGTCGGAGGCGACCACGGTGATCATCAGGCAGAACACCCGTCCCGCGCCGTCGTGCGGATACACCAGCAGCGCGGCGAACGACGCGAACAGCGGGACCCAGGCGGCCAGGAACACCGTCGCCGAAGCGTCCCTCAGGTAGTTCGCCGACGGCGAACCGTCGAACGGCTCGGGCCGCTTGCTGTTGTCCTGCATGAACAGCCGCCAGATCATGCAGATCATGACGGTGGCCCCGAAACCGGCCAGCGCACCCGCGGCGTGGAACGGCCACGTCAGCCACACGGTGAGCTGGCCGCCGGCCAGCAACGGGACGACAGGGATGAGATAGCCGGCTTCGCGTAGCCGGCGCACCACCTCATGGCTGGCGACGAAGATGGCCGCCGCGACGAGGACCACCCAGTAGCGCGGCGCGAAGATCAGCGTCGCGATGAGGACCCCGCCGATGCTCGCGCCCACGACGATGGCCGCGGGCAGGTCGCGCCCCGCCCGGGAGGTCCTCTTCGCCGGCTGCTGCATCGTTTTCTCGGTCTGGCGCGCGGGCCTCTCGGGCGGGTCGCCTGCGCCGGTCTCGGTAGCTGCCACGGAAGTGAACGGACTTCAGGTGCTGAGCGGCCGCTAGACCTCCAGCAGCTCGCCTTCTTTGTGCTTGACCAGCTCGTCGATCTGGGTGATGTAGGCGTGCGTCGACTTGTCCAGGTCCTTCTCGGCGCGCCCGACCTCGTCCTCGCCGGCCTCGCCGTCCTTCCGGATGCGATGCAGCTCCTCCATGGCCTTGCGGCGGATGTTGCGCACCGAGACCTTGGCGTCCTCTCCCTTGCCCTTGGCCTGCTTGACGAGTTCCCGGCGGCGCTCCTCGGTGAGCTGCTGCACCGCCACGCGGATGATGGTGCCGTCGTTGGAGGGATTCACGCCGAGATCGGAGTTGCGGATCGCCGTCTCGATGGCGCCGAGCTGGCTGGCCTCGTAAGGCTTGATCACCACAAGCCGCGCCTCGGGGACGTTGATGCTCGCCAGCTGCGTGATCGGGGTGGTGGCGCCGTAGTAATCGATCGCGATGCGGGAGAACATGCCGGGATTGGCGCGACCGGTGCGAATCGTCGACAGGTCGTCACGGGCGACGCCCACGGCCTTCTCCATCTTCTCTTCTGCATCGAAGAGCGCCTCGTCAATCATTGCGCCGCTCCTTGTCATCGCCGCGTTCCCGGCCGGCGGGTGGTGCCCCCACTGCATCGTCGCAAGCGCGGATCATTGTCTTCCCCTCAGGTGGTGACCAGAGTCCCGATCTTCTCACCGGCGACCGCACGGGCGATATTGCCATTGGTCAGCAGGTTGAAAACCAGGATCGGCATGCCATTGTCCATGCACAGGCTGAACGCGGTGGCATCGGCCACGCGCAGGCCACGGTCGATGACCTCCCGATGGGTGATGGCGGTGATCAGCTCCGCCTCGGGGTTGATCCGCGGGTCGGCGGAGAACACCCCGTCGACCGCCTTAGCCATCAGGACCACCTCCGCGCCGATCTCCAGCGCCCGCTGGGCGGCCGTGGTGTCGGTGGAGAAGTACGGCAGGCCCATGCCGGCCCCGAAGATGACGACCCGGCCCTTCTCCAGGTGCCGGACCGCGCGCAGCGGTAGATAGGGCTCGGCAACCTGGCCCATCGTGATGGCAGTCTGGACCCGGGTGACGATCCCCTCCTTCTCCAGGAAGTCCTGCAGTGCCAGGCTGTTCATCACGGTGCCGAGCATGCCCATGTAATCCGAGCGGGTGCGCTCCATCCCGCGCTGCTGAAGTTGGGCGCCCCGGAAGAAGTTGCCGCCGCCGATCACGACGGCGACTTGGACGCCACCGCGAACCACCTCCGCGATCTGGCGGGCGACTTGCGCGACGACGTCGGGGTCCAGCCCCACCTGACCGCCGCCGAACATCTCGCCGCCGAGCTTCAGCAGCACCCTCGAGTATTGGTAAAGGTTCGTCGGCCGGCCGTTGCTGGCGTCCACCGGCTCCGGGTTCGGAGTTGCCGGGCCGGCGATATCGGACTCCGTCATCAGACTCCTCGCATGAGAGCGCCATCCCGGGGTGAACCCCTCCGGAACGGCCCTTCACATCCTGCCTCATCGCAGCACACGGTGGGGTCGGCGGGGTGCTTTATCTGCACATCGCATGTTTGAGGGGACGGCGTCGGGGGGAATCCGCTGCTTCGCGGCGGGACATCCCGAGGCCTTGAGAAGAAGGGCCTGCGTGTCGCCGCGTGACCGGCCCGATCGCTGTTGGATCGGGATTGAGCACCTATGTGCTGAACGCCAACTAGGAGGATATCCATGGCGGACAACAACTCTGGACCTGCCGAAGCCGTCAAGGGCGTCGTCGAGGACGCCAAGGGCAAAGTGAAGGAAGCCGTCGGCGCAGTCGCCGGCCGCGACGACCTGACCCGCGAGGGCCAGGCGCAGCAGGACAAGGCGGAGGCCCAGCGCGACGCTGCCAAGAAGGAGGCCGAGGCCGAGGCGGCCCGCGCCGGCGCCGAAGCTGCCGAGGAGCGCCAGAAGTCCAACCAATAGCTTGGTGGTAAAGATGGGTCCGGTCTGTGCACAACAGACCGGACCCGTCGACTTTTTCCGGGCCTAGGCCCGTACTCGCGGCCCGGGTCGGGCCCGTCGACGGTTGTGCATGGCACCGAATTTGCATAGTTTCCTCTGATTCGGGTATTCGCCGCTTCGCTGGCAGACATCTCCCCGTGGGGTGCCTACGGGCCGGGGGGGCGATAGCGAAACCTGACCAGGGTTGGAGATGTCGTTGGACGTGCTACTCCTCACCGACGAGGACGATTTCGGATCCGCGCTGCCCGCGCTCGACTCGGTTGCGCAGACGGTGCGGCGCGCCGCGCTTTCCGGCCCCGACGACACCAGCGGCGGCGCCCCGCATGCCGTCGACGTCGCGATCATCGATGCCCGCACGAATCTCGTTGCGGCACGCGCGGTTTGCCGCCGCCTGACCGCCGGGTCTCCGGCCCTCGCCGTCGTCGCCGTGGTCGCGCCGGCCGATTTCTCCGCCGTGGACGTCGACTGGAATTTCGACGACGTGATGTTGCCCGCCGCGGGACGAGACGAACTGCAGGCACGGCTGAGGCTGGCGATCAGCCGGCGCCGCAGTGTCGTCAACGGCGTGCTGAAGTTCGGCGACCTGATGCTTCACCCGGCCAGCTTCACCGCAACGCTCGGCGGCCACGAATTGCACCTCACCCTCACCGAATTCAAGCTGTTGAGTTTCCTCGTGCAGAATGCCGGCCGGGCGTTCAGCCGCACCCGGCTGATGCACGAGGCGTGGGGATACGACTGCACCGGCCGGGTCCGCACGGTCGACGTCCACGTCCGGCGCCTGCGCGCCAAGCTCGGCGCCGAACACGGCGCCATAGTCGAGACCGTCCGGGGTGTGGGCTACATGGTTTCGACGCCGCCCCAGCCGGAATGGGTCCTCGAGGAGTCGGCGCCGACGCCGTTGTGGACGTCGGTTCCGACGCTCGCGTCGGAATCCGTGACGCTCGAGCCGCATTGAGTTGATAGGTCAGCCGAACAGCGGGAACGCGCGCTTGCGGGCCAGTGCGTCCATTCCTTCCTGGATGGCGTCCTGCACCTCGTGATATTTGCTGTCGACGTAGCGGTCGTCGTCGGCGCGCTCGGGATCGTGGTCGAGTTCGACAGCCGGCATGAAACGTGTCCTGATCTTCGCGGGCAGCGGCAGCTGCGGCAGCGCCGCCGGCGCGATGCCCCAGGGCAGCGAGATCGCCAGCGGAAAGACCTTGAGCCGCAGCAGGCGGTCGAGGCGCAGCATCCTCGACAACCGGTCACCGCGCATCAGCACCGGCATGGCGTCGGCCCCACCGACCGTCGCGATCGGCACAATCGGGACTCCGGCCCGGATCGCCATCTTCACGAAGCCGCTTCGGCCGGCGAGGTCGGCATGGTCGCGTTCGGTCCACGGACGCAACGAGTCCACCTCGCCGCCGGGCCACAGCGCCACGTCGCGCCCCTCGGCGAGCGCCGTGGCGATCGCGTCCGGCGCCGCGGGCAGAACCCCCATGGAGCGGAAGTAGTGGCCGAACACCGGAATTGCCATCAGCGCGTCGTGGGCCGTTCCGTGCAGGGGCCGGTCCTGGCCGAAGCGGCGCCACCACTGCAGGCCGACGGTCCAGGCGTCCCAGACGAAGGGGGCTCCGGAATGGATTCCCACGAGAAGCACCGGCGCGGCGGGAATGTTTTCCCACCCGTCGATTTCCATCCGGAACCAGTAGTCGACGAGGAAATTCCACAGATATTTCTGGCGCTGCAGGGTGGTCTCGTCCTGTCCGCGCAGATCCCACTCCCCTGCCCGTTCGGCGACCCAACCGCCCAAGCCGCCCTCGAGTTCGCTGCGCCGCTTTTCCATCTTGGCCCGGGCCGCTCGAGCATGTTGTTGCGCCTGCGCCCGGACATCTGCCGGCCTGTGATCGGGATTACTCATTTGTGCGGTGTACCCGATTCGGGCGCGCAAAATTCCTTCTCAATGCGAACTCCCCGGGCCATGTCGAGTGGCCCGGGGAGCTCGGTGGGAAACGGATCAGGCGTGCGCCGCCGGGCTGGGCGGGGTGCCCGGAGCCGGGCTTGCGCTCGGCGCGCCGGGCGCGGGGTTGCCCGGCACGTTCGACGTCCACATCAGGATGTCCTGGTTTCCGTCGTTGTACACGACCCCGTTCGGGGGCGCGCCGGTCACGTCGAAGTAGAGCTTCCCGGTGGACTCGCTGCCCTGCGGGATGGGCGCCGGGTTGAGGCCGCCCGGGGCCTGCGCGTTGTCGATCACCCGGTAGTTCTGGCCGTTGGGGCCACGGGCGATGAAGTCGTTGACCATGGGCGTCACCACCCCACCGTCCGACTTCGCGGTGACGTCGGCCTGGTACAGGGTGCCCTTGGGCGTGTAGCCGGGAATGGCGACGCTGCTCGGTTGCAGGTTGCTGACGGTGTAGTTGGTGACCAAAGGCCCGTCCACGAGTTGCTCGCTGGTCCCGAAGCCCTGGATGTTCGGCGGCGCGGCGTTAGCCGTCGCCACGCCGAGAATGGCTGCCGCTCCAATTCCCCCGGCGGCAATTGCTGTCTTCACAGCGGTCCTGATGAACATCATCTGTTTCCTTTCGTGACACATAATCGCCCCCCTGAAGGGCGGTACCGCGTATTCCGCTGATATCCCGTCGACGCCGGCATTAAACATTCACACTCCCGCAAATGTCGGCAATTACGTGCTCGGCGGCCATTTTGCATTCGTTTATGCGGCAGCGGTTTACGGGGGCCACACCTTTAACTTCTTTATCAAAAGGGCCTTATTGCCCCAGCGGTCACAGCAATCGCCGGCCGGCCGGCGGCGTCGTCAGCGCCGCCAATTCGTAGCCGCCAAAGCCGGTTGATCATCGGTCGCGGGCCGGGCTTTTGGGGCCGCGTCTCGGCATGTTGACCATGCTTTTCTCGGCCACTGCAGGTCGCGCGGCTGCAAGCGCTTTCAGCGACCCCGAACCCGGCGGTTGTGCTTCTTGATCGCATCGATCAGTTCCGACTTATTCATCGTCGAGCGGCCTCGGACGTCGAGCCGGCGCGCGACGTCGAGGAGGTGCTTTTTGCTCGCGTTGGCGTTGACACCCTCCGCCGATTCTCCGGACGCGTTGGGGCCACCGCTGCGGGCGCGCTCGTCGGACGGCCCCTTGTGCTCCTTGGGCTCCCAGTGATCGCCGACCTTTTCGAAACTGTGCTTCAGGGCGGAATACGCGACCCGATGCGCGCGCTCCTCGCTGCCGTATTCGTCGGCGGCCGAATCGTGCGTTTTGGCGAACGTGCGCTGCGCTTTTTCGTTGGAACGCTGCAGCGTGCTGGGCAACTCGCCCTTCTTCGGCTTGCCGCCCTTGGTCGTCTTGGGCATCAGACCTCCTCGTTGGCCACCCGCGGTGAGGTGGCTGTCGAGTACCCCGCTGGGTGACGGGCAATCGCCCGTGGCGTGCACCGGCGTGCCGGTGGCCACAGAGAAGTTCCTGTATGTCAAGATGATTGACATGGTTCAGGCAGAAGACGCCCCACTTGGCTACCTGCTCTACAGGGTCGGGGCCGTTCTGCGCCCGGAGGTTGCCGCGGTGCTGGGTCCGCTCGGACTGACCCTTCCCGAATTCGTCTGCCTGCGCCTCATTTCGATGTCTCCGGGAGTGTCGAGCGCCGAATTGTCCAGGCACAGCAATGTCACACCGCAGGCCATGAACACGGTGCTGCGCAAGCTGGAAGACGTTGGGGCGGTGGAACGTCCGACGTCGGTGTCGTCGGGGCGGGCGCTGCCCGCGACGCTGACCGTCGCGGGTCGTGCTCTGCTCAAGCGCGCGGAAGGCGCGGTGCGCGAAGCCGACGCCCGAATCTTGGGCAAGCTCACGGCAGCACAGCAGCGCGAGTTCAAGAGGATGCTCGACAAGCTGGGGTCGGACGCGGCGACCGCGAGCGCGGCCAAGCCGGGCGAAGCGGGTCGCCGCCCCCAGCCCTAGCGGCGACCGCGAGCGCGGCCAAGCCGGGCGAAGCGGGTCGCCGCCCCAAGCCGGGCGAAGCGGGTCGCCGCCGTCAGGACATCTCGCGGGCTTGGATCCGGGCCCACGGCGCGGCCTCTTCGAGCTCGTAGGCGAGCTCCAGCAGCAACGCCTCCTGCCCCATGTCGGCCGACAGCATCATGCCGACGGGCAACCCGTCGGCGGATTGCGCCAGGGGCAACGAGATCGCCGGCTCGCCGGTGACGTTGTGCAGCGGCGTGAACGCGACCCAGTCGATCAACCTGGTGATCACCTGCTGGTAATCGATGGGAGCCAGGTGTCCGATGCGGGGCGTCTCGTCGGCGAGGGTGGGGGTGAGCACCGCGTCGTAGGTGCGGAAGAACCGCGCGGTGTGCCGCCGCAGCGCGCGCAGGCGCATGATCGCCCGCGGCAACCGGTGCACGTTGCGGGTGGTGTGCCGGTCCAGGCCCAGCGTGAGGCTGTCCAACCGGGCGCGATCGAAGGTGTCCCCGAAGATCCGCCGCCCGCCGCGGACCTGGGCGAACGCCAGGAACCCCCAGTACAGCACGAAGTCCTCGACGAAGCTGGCCGGCACCGGGGGCTCGTCGACGTGTTCCACCCGGTGGCCCAGTTCCTCGAGCCGGCCCGCCGACTTCAGGGTCAGCTCGCGAATCTGGGGGCTGCACTCCCGCTGCACGGATCGGGTCAGGACGGCGATCCGCAGCCGTTGCCGGCCCGGGCCGGTGACGTCGCCGACCGGCGCCAATTTCGGGTTGCGCCAGGCCCGCTCGGCCTCTCGGTAGAACGCCGCGGTGTCGCGCACCGACCGGCTGAGCACGCCGTTGGCGACGATGCCCACCGGCATGCGGCGCAGCGTCGCGTCCAGCGGCAACCGCCCCCGGGAGGGCTTGAGCCCGACCAGACCGTTGCAGGCGGCCGGAATCCGGATCGAGCCGCCACCGTCGTTGGCGTGCGCGATCGGCACCACGCCGGCGGCCACGAACGCGCCCGATCCCGACGACGACGCGCCCGCCGTGTAGTCGGTGTCCCACGGGTTGCGGACCGGCCCCAGCCGGGGGTGCTCCGCGGACGCGCTGAACCCGAACTCCGAGAGTTGCGTCTTGCCCAGGGATATCAGCCCGGTGCCGAGGAAAAGCCGGGTGAACACGCTGTCCGCGGGCGCATGAAACGGCGTCCACGCGTCGGTGCCGTGCATGCTCGGCTGGCCCGCCACGTCGACGTTGTCCTTGACGAAGGTGGGGACGCCGGCGAAGAAGCCGGCGTTCCCGGCTCCTTCCGCATCGGTGCGGGCCTGCTGGAACGCCGCGTACGCCAGGCCGTTCAGGTCCGGGTCGACGGCCTCGGTGCGCGCGATGGCGGCCTCGACCACCTCGGTCCGGGCGACCCGCCCGGACCGGATGGCGTCGGCCAGGCCCACCGCGTCCAGCTCACCGAGAGCGTCGTCGCTGTACGCGTGCACGTGTCGCATAGCGAAGACGGTAGCCCGCCCGCGGCGCTCCGGTTAAGCCTGGCCCACCTCGAAGCGAACGAACCGGGTCACCGTGACGCCCGCCTCGTCGAGCAGGGCCTTGACCGTCTTTTTGTTGTCGGACACCGACGGCTGCTCGAGCAGCACCGCGTCCTTGAAGAAGCCGTTCAGCCGCCCCTCGACGATCTTGGGCAGCGCCTGCTCCGGCTTGCCCTCCGCCTTGGCGGTCTCCTCGGCGATGCGCCGCTCGCTGGCCACGACGTCCTCGGGGACGTCGTCACGGGACAGGTAGCGGGCCTTGAGCGCGGCGATCTGCAGCGCGACGGCGTGCGCGGCGGCTCTGCTCGTGTCCGGGTCAGAGCCCGTGAACTCGACCAGCACACCCACCGCGGGCGGCAGGTCGGCCGCGCGCTTGTGCAGGTAGGCCTCGACGTTGCCGTCGAAGAACGTCGCGCGGCGCAGCTCGAGCTTCTCGCCGATCTTGGCCGAGAGGTCGGCGATGGCCTGCTCGACGGTCTTGGTCGCCGAATCTTTGGAGATGGGGGAAGCTTTGAGCGCCTCGACGTCGGTGGCCTTGGCGTCCAGCGCGGCGTCGACGATCTGGTCGGCCAACGCCTGGAATTCGGCGTTCTTGGCGACGAAGTCGGTCTCGCTGTTCAGCTCGACGAGCGCGCCGCCCTTGGCCGCGACCAGGCCCTCGGCCGTGGCCCGCTCAGCGCGCTTGCCGACGTCCTTGGCGCCCTTGATCCGGAGCGCCTCGACCGCCTTGTCGAAGTCGCCGTTGCTTTCGGTCAGCGCGTTCTTGCAGTCGAGCATGCCGGCGCCGGTGAGTTCCCGAAGTCGCTTGACGTCGGCAGCGGTGAAATTCGCCAATGCTCAGCCTTCCTATGAGGGGTCGGTGGTTGATTCTGCTGCGACCGTGGCCGCTTGTTCTGCCGGGACCGCCGATGGGGTCGCGGAAGCCAGCAGCTCCTGCTCCCATTCGGCGAGCGGCTCGGCGGCCAGCGGATCCCCGGCCTCGGGCTTGCCGTCGCCGCGGCCCACCCCGGCCCGGGCCTGCAGACCCTCGGCGACCGCGGAGGCGATGACCTTCGTCAGCAGCGCGGCCGAGCGGATCGCGTCGTCGTTGCCCGGGATCGGGTAGTCGACCTCGTCGGGGTCGCAGTTGGTGTCCAGGATGGCGATGACCGGGATACCGAGCTTGCGGGCCTCGCCGACGGCGATGTGCTCCTTGTTGGTGTCGACGACCCAGACGGCCGAGGGCACCTTGTTCATGTCGCGGATACCGCCGAGGCTGCGCTCCAGCTTGTTCTTCTCGCGGGTCAGGCCGAGGATCTCCTTCTTGGTGCGGCCCTCGAAGCCGCCGGTCTGCTCCATCGCCTCGAGCTCCTTGAGGCGCTGCAGCCGCTTGTGGACCGTGGAGAAGTTGGTGAGCATGCCGCCCAGCCAGCGCTGGTTGACGTACGGCATGCCGACGCGGGTCGCCTCCGCCGCGACGGACTCCTGCGCCTGCTTCTTGGTGCCGACGAACAACACCGTGCCGCCGTGGGCGACGGTTTCCTTGACGAACTCGTACGCCTTGTCGATGAAGGTCAGCGTCTGCTGGAGGTCGATGATGTAGATGCCGTTGCGGTCGGTGAAGATGAACCGCTTCATCTTGGGATTCCAGCGACGGGTCTGGTGCCCGAAGTGGGTGCCGCTGTCGAGCAGCTGCTTCATGGTGACTACGGCCATGGTTGTGCCTTACGTGTGTCGGTTGTCGCCCCGCGTCGGGTGAAGCCGGGCCCTGGCGCCTGCTGCGATGCCGGACCCGGCCAGAAATATCCTGGTCGGGACCGCCCGGCATGCGGTGCGAGCTCCGAAGAAGCGGGAGACGCGGTACAGGCGCGCGAAGTCAGCCCGCAAGCGAGCTGCGACCAGCAGTTTACACCGACTCAGCAGGTGCTTTTGTCCACAGATCCGGCTCGGGTGGCTGGCGCGGGCCCGCGCGCCGCGGTGAAATCGCCGTCATGCGGTGGGCGGCGCTGATCCTGGGCGCGGGGCTGGTCGGCGCCGGGGCCGCCGCGGCCGACCCCGTGCGGCTGGCGTGGCCGCTGCGGCCGGCACCGGCGGTGGTGCGCGGATTCGGCGCCCCGTCGCCCGACTGGCATGCCGGGCACCGGGGCGTGGACCTGGCCGGGTCGCCCGGTCAGCCCGTGTACGCGTCGGCCGCAGCGACCGTGGTTTTCGCCGGGGTGCTGGCCGGGCGACCGGTGGTGTCGCTCGCCCACCCGGGCGGCTTGCACACCAGCTACGAGCCGGTCCGCGCGGCGGTCCGGGCCGGCCAGGCGGTGACGGCCGGCACCGTGATCGGCGAGCTCGCGGCGGGCCACGCCGGCTGCGGCGCGAAGGCCTGCTTGCATTGGGGCGCGATGTGGGGCCCGGCGTCGGGCGCCCATTACGTCGACCCGCTGGGGTTGCTGGCCTCGACCCCGATCCGGCTCAAGCCGCTGAACCCGTGAGCCATCGGGTGGGCGGCCTGGGCGTCGGGTGTGCAGCCGTGGCGGCCGTCGTCGGCGTGTCGCCACCGTGGTCGCACACTGGCCGCCATGGATGCACGCTCGACGGGCATCGGCGAACGAGCCCGTCAAGCCCGCGGGTGCGCCTGATCGTGCACCGCGCGCAACCGCGAGACCGCCACGTGGGTGTAGAGCTGGGTGGTCGCCAGGCTGGAATGGCCGAGCAGTTCCTGGACGACGCGCAGGTCGGCGCCGCCTTCGAGCAGGTGGGTGGCGGCGCTGTGGCGCAACCCGTGCGGGCCGATGTCGGGCGCCCCGTCCACCGCGGCGACGGTCTGATGCACCACGGTGCGGGCCTGACGCACGTCGAGCCGCCGTCCGCGAACGCCCAGCAGCAGCGCCGGTCCGGACTCCGCGGTCGCCAGGGCGGGACGCCCGTCGGCCAGCCAGACCTGCAGCGCGTCGGCGGCCGGCATCCCGAACGGCACGGTGCGCTGCTTGTTGCCCTTGCCGAGCACGCGCACCAGCCGATACCGGGCATCGACGTCGTCGATGTCGAGGCCGCACAACTCGCTCACGCGGATTCCGGTGGCGTACAACATCTCCACGATCAACCGGTCCCGCAGGGCCAGCGGATCGCCCTGCTGGGCGCCGGAGTGCGCCGCCGCCAGGGCGTCGAGGGCCTGGTCCTGCCGCAGCACCGCGGGCAGGGTGCGGTGCGCCTTGGGCACCTGCAGCCGCACGGCCGGATCGGTGGCGAGCAGCCCGCGCCGCACGGCCCAGGCGGTGAACGCCTTGACCGCCGACGTGCGACGGGCCAGCGTGGTGCGGGCCGCGCCGGCGCCGGCGGCCGTGGCCAGCCAGGACCGCAGCAGGGGCAGGCTCAGCCGGTCGAGGTCGGCGCCGCGCCGGGCGAGGTAGTCGAACAGCGAGCGCAGATCGCCCAGGTAGGCCCGCCGGGTGTGCGCCGAACGGCCGCACTGCAGATCCAGGTACTCGTCGAAGTCCTCGAGGATGGCCTGCATGCCTCCACGGTGGCAGGCTGTACGCGGCGAGTCAGTCGACGCGCCGAAGCGTGGCCGGGGTGAGATCTTTGCGCGTGGGGTAGCCGTCGACGGCCATGATCAGGTCGGCTTCGGCCAGCATCATCCGCAGCACGTGCACGATGCCGTCGACGCCACCGAGCGCCAGCCCGTACGCGTACGGGCGCCCGATCCCCACCGCGGTCGCGCCGAGCGCGAGCGCCTTGACGACGTCGGCGCCGCTGCGCACGCCCGAGTCGAACAGGACGGGCAGCCCGTCGGCCGCCTCGACGACGCCGGGCAGGCAGTCGATCGCCGGCAGGCCGCCGTTGGCCTGCCGGCCGCCGTGGTTGGAGCAGTAGATGCCGTCGACGCCGCCGTCCCTGGCCCGGCGCGCGTCGTCGGGGTGGCAGATGCCCTTCACCAGCAGCGGCAGGTCGGTCAACGACCGCAGCCAGGTCAGATCGTCCCAGTTCAGCGCGTGGCCGAACACCTGGACCCAGCGCAGCACCGCGCCCTGCGGGTCCTCCTCCGGAGGTCGTGACAGCCCGGCGCGGAAGACGGGGTCACTGGTGTAGTTGGCCAGGCAGTGCCCACGCAGCTGCGGGAAGTTGGAGGTGCTCAGGTCGCGCGGCCGCCAGCCCGTCACCCAGGTGTCGAGCGTGACGACGATGCCCTTGAAGCCCGCGGCCTCGGCGCGGTGCACCAGGCTGGTGGCCAGCTCGCGGTCGTTCGGGCAGTACAGCTGGAAGAACCCGGGCGTCTCGCCGAGGGCGGCGGCGACGTCCTCCATCGGGTCGACCGTCAGCGTGGAGGCGACCATCGGCACGCCGATGCGGGCGGCCGCGCGGGCGGTGGCCAGGTCGCCGTGGCCGTCCTGGGCGCAGATGCCGATGACGCCGATGGGCGCCAGAAAGATCGGCGACGGCAGGGTCATCCCGAACAGCTCGACGGACAGGTCGCGGTTCGCGGCGCCGACGAACATCCGCGGGATGAGGCCCCACCGCTCGAAGGCGGTGCAGTTGACCCGCTGCGTGCGCTCGTCGCCGGCGCCCCCCGCCACGTAGGACCACACCGACGGCGGCAGGGCGGTCGCCGCCTTGGCCTCGAGCTCCGCGAAAGCCATCGGCAGGGCCGGCACGACTCCGGCGAGGCCCTGCAGGTAGATCTCGTTCTGGTAGTCCCCGAAGTGGGGTGAGGGTGCCATGGCATCGAGGATGCCAGCCGGCGGCTCGTCAGGACGCCTTGGCCTCCGCCTCGGCCAGCTCCTTCTTCCACTGCCGGAACGTCTCTTCGGTGCGGCCGCGCCGCCAGTATCCGGAGATCGAGCCGGCCCATTTCGGGCTCACGCCGCGCTGCTTGCGGATGTAGGGGCGCAGGTTGTGCATGACGGCCTGCGCCTCGCCGTGGATGAAGACGTGGACCTGTCCGGGCAGCCACACCGAGGTGGTCACGGCCTCGATCAGCGGCGCGTGGTCGCCGGCGCGGTCCTCGGGAACGAGGTCGGCCCGGCCGCCGCGATATACCCAGTGCACCTCGACGCCCTCCGGCGCGGTCACGGCGATCTCGTCATCCTGGCCCGCCACCTCGATGAACGCCTTGCCTATCGCGCTGGGCGGCAGCGCTTCGAGCGCCGCGGAGATGGCCGGCAGCGCCGACTCGTCGCCGGCCAGCAGGTGCCAGTCGGCGGCCGGGTCGGGCGTATACGCCCCGCCGGGACCCATCAGCAGGATCGGCTGACCCGGCTGCGCCGAGGCCGCCCACACGCCGGCCGTCCCGTGCTCGCCGTGCGTCACGATGTCCACGGTGATCTCGCGGGCCGCGACGTCGACCTGCCGGACCGTCATGGTCCGCACCGTCGGCTTCTTGTCGGGGGGCAGGTCGGCGAAGCTGTCCAGGGTCAGCGGCTCGGGCAGGCCCGCCACGTCGACGTCGTCGGGGACGAAGGCCAGCTTGACGTAGGAGTCGGTGAACTTGCTGGGCACGAAAGTGCTGAAGTCTTTGCTGCCCAGCACCACTCGGACCATGTGCGGCGCGAGCTGCTCGGTACCGACGACTTCGAAGCGTTGCAGAGGTCGACCCGCCACGTGTTCTCCTGTCCAATTCCGGCCCCCGTCGACTATACGAGCCGCGGCGTTTTCGCAGCTCGGCCGCGGAGAGGCCGGACGATCCGCCACCGCCCGTCGCAACGCTGCACCAGCCCCGCCAACTCCAGCATCGCCAGCGGCCCCAGCACCTGCTCGGGCACCATCGCCGACGCGACGGCGATCTCGTCGACGGTCACCGCGCCGCGGCCGGGCAACGCCTCGTACACCCGGCGCTCGGCCGCACCGAGCCCGTCGAGGGCCGTCACCGGGCGAGCCGGTTCCGGCGCCAGTTCCCCGATGCCGCCGACCAGCTCGACGACGTCGTCGGCCCGGGTGACCAGCTCGGCGCCATCGCGCAGCAGGGCGTGACATCCCGCCGATGCCGACGACGTCACAGGGCCGGGCACCGCCGCCGCCACCCTGCCCAACGCCCGTCCCCACGCCGCGGTGCTGGCGGCGCCGCTGCGCAGCCCGGCCTCGACCACCACCACGGCGCCGGCGACGGCGGCCACCAGTCGGTTGCGGGTGAGGAACCGGTGGCGGGCCGGGCGCTCCCCCGGCGGGTATTCGGTGAACAGCAGCCCCGTCTGGGCGATCCGGTGCAGCAGCGCCGAATGACCGGCCGGATAGGGGACGTCGATGCCGCCGGCGAGGGCGGCCACGGTGATCCCGTCGCAGACGAGCGCGGCGCGGTGCGCGGCCCCGTCGATGCCGTAGGCGCCGCCCGAGACCACCGCGACGTCACGCTCGGCCAGCCCGGCCGCCAGGTCGGCGGCGACCTGCTCGCCGTAGGACGTCGCCGCCCGGGTCCCGACGACCGCGGCCGCCCGCCGGGAGACCTCGTCGAGACGCGCGGGACCCAGCGCCCACAGCACCAACGGCGCACCCCCGCGCGACCGGGTTCCGGCCCCGTCGAACCCGGCGAAGGCGAGCAGCGGCCATTCCTCGTCGTCAGGGGTGATCAATCGGCCGCCACGGCTTGCGAGCAGAGCGAGATCCGTTGCGGCCCTGTCTGATTCGCGGCGCGCCTCGGTGTGGCGCGCAAGGTCGGCGTCGACCGCACCGCGCCGCACGCGATCGGCGGCCTCGACCGGGCCGACGCGTCCGACGAGACCGGCGAGTTCCGCGCAGGGCGGCTCGGCCACCCGGGACAGGTAAGCCCATGCCCGCAACTCCGTCTCGCTCATCGCTGCGCACCCGCCTGGCGGAAGCTCAGCGCGGCGGCGACCTCGGCGAGGCCGGGTGAGGTTCGCCCGGCCAAATCGGCCAGGCTCCACGCGACGCGCAGGGTGCGATCGGCCCCGCGGATGCTGAGCAGCCCGCGATCCAGCGCCGTGCGCAGCGGCTCCATCGCGGCGCTGCCGGGCCGGAACTTGCGCCGCAGCAGCGGCCCGCTGACTTCGGCGTTGGTCGTGAATCCGTGCGGCCGCCATCGCTGCGCCGCGGCGGCGCGGGCCTGCGCCACCCGGCGGCACACCTGCGCGGTCGACTCCCCGTCCGTGCCCGAGAACGCCCCCGCCCGCACCGGATGCATGTCGACCCGCAGGTCCACCCGGTCGAGCAGCGGGCCGGACAGCTTGCCCAGGTAGCGGCGCTTGACCGCTGCCGCGCAGATGCAGTCGCGGGGATCGGCCGGCGCGCACGGGCAGGGGTTGGCGGCCAGCACCAGCTGGAACCGGGCCGGGTAACACGCCACTCCATCGCGCCGCGCGAGACGAATCTCGCCGTCCTCCAACGGTGTTCGCAGGGCCTCGAGCGCGCGGACGCTGATCTCGGCGCATTCGTCGAGGAACAGCACCCCCCGATGCGCCCGGCTGACCGCGCCCGGGCGGGCCATGCCCGAGCCGCCGCCGACCAGTGCCGCGACCGTGGAGCTGTGGTGCGGCGCCACGAACGGCGGGCGGGTGATCAGCGGGGTATCGCCGCACAACAGCCCGGCCACCGAGTGAATCGCGGTGACCTCCAACGACTCGCTCTCCGACAGCGCCGGCAGCAGACCCGGAAGGCGTTGGGCCAGCATCGTTTTGCCCACCCCCGGCGGACCGGTCAGCATCAGGTGGTGCGCCCCGGCGGCGGCCACCTCCACGGCGAAGCGTGCCTGGGCCTGCCCGACCACGTCGGCCAGGTCGGCCGCGGGCTCGGCGACCGGAGGCGCGGCGGGGGTCCTGCTGTCCAGCCCGGCCGACCCGCTGAGCCACTGCTGGAGCTGCCCCAGCGTGCGCACACCCCAGACCTCGATCCCGTCGACGAGGCTGGCCTCGGCGAGGTTGTCCGCCGGAACGACGACGGAGGGCCAACCGTCGCGTTTGGCGGCCAGCACGGCGGGCAGTACGCCGCGCACTTGGCGGACCCGGCCGTCCAGCGACAACTCCCCCAGCAGCACCGTCTTCTCCAGCCGCGCCCAGGGGCTCCCGCGCTGCGCCGACAGCACCGCGGCCGCCAGGGCGATGTCGTAGACCGAACCCATCTTCGGCAACGTGGCGGGCGACAGCGCCAGCGTCAGCCGCGCCATCGGCCAGCTGTTGCCGCAGTTGGTGACGGCCGCTCGCACCCGGTCGCGGGATTCCTGCAGCGCGGCGTCGGGCAGGCCGACCAGGTGCACACCCGGCAGCCCCGAGGTTATGTCCGCCTCGATCTCGACGATCGCCCCGTCCAGCCCGCGCACCGCGACGGAGAACGCCCGGCCCAGCGCCATCAGCCGACCCCTCGCAGGTGGGTGATCTCGGGGCCGCGACCGCAGTTTGCAGGGCTGACTCGCACACCGATCACGTCGATGCGCAGCGCGGGCCAGCGCCGGTCCTGGCCGGCCAGCCACAGCGCGGCCAGCCGCCGCAGCCGACGCACCTTCTGCCCGGTGACGGCATTCGGCAGGCCGCCGTACCCGTCGCCCGTGCGGGTCTTGACCTCGACGAAGACCACCGTGCCGGTGGCCTCGTCGCACGCGATCACGTCGAGTTCGCCGTAGCGGCACCGCCAGTTGCGGGCCACGACGCGCAACCCGCTCCTCGTCAGGTGGTCCACGGCGAGCGCTTCACCCATCGCCCCCAGCTGGATCCTGGTCATCGTCTTGTGGGTCGTCATGCGGCCACCGTGCGCCCCGGCCCCGACACGACGGTCGGGCCCGGCCGCAGCACGGGGCGGTTATCCCCAGCCGGGCGGCTGTCCACAGCCGCCGCGCTCTCAGGTGATCCTGTCGGCCCGGGTGTAGACGTTCATCGAGTCCCTGCGCAGAAACGCCACCAGCGTCACACCGGACTCCTCGGCCATCGACACCGCCAGCGACGACGGCGCAGACACGGCCGCCAGCACGGGGATGCCGGCCATGACCGCCTTCTGCGTCAGCTCGAACGAGGCGCGCCCGCTGACCAGCAACACCGACGCACCCAGCGGCACCCGGCGGTTTTCCAGCGCCCAGCCGATGACCTTGTCGACCGCGTTGTGCCGGCCGACGTCCTCGCGCACCGCGAGCATCGTGCCGTCGACACCGAACAGCGCGGCGGCGTGCAGACCCCCGGTGCTGGCGAACACCTTCTGGGCCTCGCGCAGCCGGGCCGGCAGCGTCTCGAGGATGCCCGCCTCGACGGTGGCCGGATCGTCGCCGGGCGAGAAGCGGCTGATCAGCCGCACCGCGTCCAGCGAGGCCTTGCCGCAGACCCCACACGAGGAGGTGGTGTAGAAGTTCCGGGTGACGTCGAGATCGGGGGGCCGGACACCGGCGGCCAGGCTGACGTCGAGCACGTTGTAGGTGTTGGCGCCGTCCTCGCCGCGTCCGTCGCAGTAGCGGATGGTCAGCACCTCGTCGCGGTCGCCGATCACCCCTTCGGTGAACAGAAAGCCCTGCGCGAGTTCGATGTCCGACCCCGGCGTGCGCATGGTCACGGTGATCGCCGAGCCGTTGACCCGGATCTCCAGCGGCTCCTCGACGACCAGGGTCTCGGGCCGGGTGGTCTGCTTGCCGGCGGCGACGTGCGTGACGCGCCGGCGCGCCGTCACCTGACCCACCGGACCGACCTCACGGCCTCAACGTACCTGGATTGCGCGGCTCACACCGCCGATGACAGCGCCGCCAGCGTCTCCGCCGAGGAGTGCACCGGCCGCCAGCCGAGCTGCGTCTCGACGGCGGGCTCGCGCTCCAGCGCCGTCACCGCGGAGATGCCGATCTCGCCGGTCGGCCCGGTAACAGCGACGGTGACTCCCACTATTGGGTCCTTCCCTCCCTGGCCGCCCCGAAACACGGGCGGTCCCCACGGCCGCCAGCGCGCCGATCCATCCGAGCCGGGCAAACACTGTGTGAAGCGCACGCCGGTGACCGATAATCTACGGCGATCCAACGCGGGTCAAACCAAGGACACCGCAGGGAGTGGGGCACAGCATGCCGGACGATTCACAGGCCGACACTCGTGGCGGTTCCGAGGCCGACACGGGTGCGCCGATGCCGGCCGAGGCGAAGTCCGACCCGTCGACGGTGTTCGCCGCGCTGGCCGAGATCATCTACCAGGGGTCGGACGCGAATCAGATGTACGCCGCGATCTGCATCGCCGCCACCCTGACCGTCCGCGGCTGCGACCACGCCAGCCTGCTGGCCCGCGAGAACGACCGCTACGTCACCGTCGGCGCCAGCGACCGGCTCGCCCAGCAAATCGACGAACTCGAACGGCGGGCCGGCGACGGCCCCTGCATCGACGCCATCGAGGAGGAGACGCCCCAGATCGACACCGACCTCACCACGCCGTCGCTGTGGCCCGGATTGGCGCAGGTCCTGGTCGCCGAGACGCCGGTGCGCGGGGCCATGGGATTCCGGCTGATGATCGACAAGCGCAAAGGTGCCGCTCTGAACCTGTTCAGCGACACCCCGAACATGTTCGACGCCGAATCCGCCGGGCACGCCGCGGTATTGGCAGCATTCGCCAGCGTGGCCATCAACGCGGTCGCCAAGGGCGAGGACGCCGCGAGCCTGCGGCGCGGCCTGCTCAGCAACCGCGAGATCGGCAAGGCGGTCGGCATGTTGATGCTGCTGCACGACGTCACCGAAGAGCAGGCGTTCGACCTGTTGCGCCGCCACTCGCAGGCGGTGAACGTCAAACTCGCCGACGTGGCGCGGGAGGTCATCCAGAAGCGGGGACAGCTACCGTTGGCCACCGACGGTCTGCCCTCGGCGGGCAAGTAGCCGGCCGCCGCGCGGCTACTCCGGCAGCCGCAGCTCGGGCTTCTCTACCTCTTCGATGTTGACGTCCTTGAACGTGACCACCCGCACCTGCTTGACGAACCGCGCCGGCCGGTACATGTCCCACACCCACGCGTCGGACAGCCGCAGCTCGAAGTAGACCTCGCCGTCGGCGTTGCGGGGCACCATCTCGACGCTGTTGGCCAGGTAGAAGCGCCGCTCTGTTTCCACGACATAGCTGAACTGGCCGACGATGTCCTTGTATTCGCGGTACAGCGAGAGCTCCATCTCGGTTTCGTACTTTTCGAGATCTTCCGCGCTCATCGGGCACTCATTCGCTCAGACGTCCTTCTCTGATACTTCGGACCCATCTTTCCTCACTGCTATCGGGCGCGCTCGGCCGGTGGGTCCGGTTTGCATTCGGCCACCACGGTCGAGCCGGGCCCCGCGGCCACGCGCCGGACGTTGATGTAGGAGTAGCGGTGCTCGGGGCAGGGGCCGAGCCGCGTCAGTGCCGTGCTGTGCGCCGGTGTGCTGTAGCCCTTGTGTTCGGCGAAGCCGTAGCCGGGGTGGTCGGCGTCCATCGCGACCATCAACCGGTCGCGGCTCACCTTCGCCAGCACGCTGGCCGCGGCGATGCAGGCGGCCACCGCGTCCCCGCCGATCACGGGCAGCGACGGCATCGGCAGCCCGGGCACCCGGAACCCGTCGCTGAGGACGTAGCCCGGCCGCACCGACAGGCCGGCGACGGCGCGGCGCATGCCCTCGATGTTGGCGACGTGCACGCCGCGCCGGTCCACCTCGGCCGGGGGGATGAAGACCACGTGGTAGGCCAGCGCGTAGCGCCGAATCACCGGGAACAACCGCTCCCGTGCGACCTCGGTGAGCTTCTTCGAATCATCAAGTGCAGCAAGGCTTTCCAAGCGTCCCGGCCCGAGTATGCAGGCCGCCACCACCAGCGGTCCCGCACACGCGCCGCGGCCCACCTCGTCCACGCCCGCGACCGGTCCCAGCCCGCTGCGGTACAGCGCCGACTCCAGGGTTCGCAGCCCGGACGACTTGCGGATCACCGTCCGCGGCGGCCACGTCCGGGTCATCGCCGAACCAAGGCTACTGCCCCTGTTGCGGATTCACGGAGTCGACACCGCCCCAGCGCGCCGGCGGCCAGACGATGAACCTGGCCTTGCCGATGACGTTGGACACCGGCACGGTCCCCGACATCGGGTCACCGGTGCACAGCACGCCCTTGATGGCGTCGGCCGGAATGCTGGTGCAGTGGGCGCGCGAGTCCGCCGAGTGCGTCCGGTTGTCGCCCATCACCCACAGCCGGCCCGCCGGAACGGTGACCGGGCCGAACTCGCTGCCCAGGCACGGGTACACGGACGGGTCGGCCATCATGGTGCTCGGGCTGAGGTAGGGCTCCTTGAGTGGCTTGCCGTTGACCGTGAGACCGGTGTCGGCGCGGCACTGCACGGTCTGTCCACCGGTGGCGATGACCCGCTTGACCAGGTCGTTCTCGTCGGGCGGCACAAACCCGACGAACGACAGCGCGTTCTGCACCCAGCGCAGCGCCGTGTTGTTGGACCGGATCGACTTGTACCCGACGTTCCACGACGGCGGGCCCTTGAAGACCACCACGTCGCCGGGGCGCGGGGCGCCGAAGCGGTAGGTGATCTTGTCGACCATGATCCGGTCGCCGACGCAGCCCGAGCACCCGTGCAGCGTGGGCTCCATGGACTCCGACGGGATCAGGTAGGGGCGCGCCACAAACGTCAACATGACGTAGTAGAGCACCACCGCGATCACCGCCAGGATGGCGAATTCGCGCAGCGCCGACCGCTTCGGGTGTTCCGGTTCGTCAGCCTCCGGCGCCGGCGGCTCGGGCGCCGGTTCGGGGGCCTGCGGGGCCTCGTCAGGCGCGGACGCCTGCGGGTCACGGGTGGAGACCTTCGGCTCCGGCTGACCAGAGTTGGACTGGGGCTCAGGCGAGTCCGGGGTATCGGTCACGAGATCAGCGTAGCCAGCCCGGGTTGTGGCCCGGTAACGGCGCCGGGCCGACCGCAACGACCGCCAGGGCGGCCCGGATCAGCGCTTCTCCTTGATCTTGGCCTTCTTGCCGCGCAGTTCGCGCAGGTAGTAGAGCTTCGCGCGGCGAACGTCGCCACGGGTCACCACCTGGATGTGGTCGATGTTCGGCGAGTGCACGGGGAAGGTCCGCTCGACGCCGACGCCGTAGCTCTCCTTGCGCACGGTGAACGTCTCCCGGATGCCGCCGCCCTGCCGGCGGATGACGACGCCCTTGAAGACCTGGACGCGCTCCTTGGCGCCCTCGATCACCTTGACGTGGACGTTGATGGTGTCACCCGGGCCGAAAACCGGGATGTCGTCGCGCAGCGACTCTTGGTCGACGAAGTCCAGCCGGTTCATCTTGAGAAGACACTTCCTTGGGGTCGCGGCTCGCGGCAGCCGTCCACGCGCGGGGCGTGAGGCGGTCACCGAGCCGATGGTTCGGGCAACAGGCGCGCATCTCGCAGCAGACGTGAAGCGGCCCGTCCGGCCTGCCACCACTGGAGACAACTGGTCAATTGTGCCAGACAGGGGGTGTGCCGCGAAAATCACACGAAATCACAGCGCCAACCGCGGTTCGCGGCGCGCCGAACCGGCCGGTGAATGGTACACATTACTAGGGTAAACGCGCTGTTGGGGGTGCAGATCGCGGTTTGGCCCGCCCTGACGGACGTTGCGGGGTCGGAGGAGAGGAATGCCGGTACGGCCGCTGACGCTGCTCACCGCCACCGCGGCGGTGGGGTTGATGGTCGTCGGCGGATGCGAGGCCCAGGTCCAGGCAAGGCCTCAGACCAAGGCCTACAACGCCCTCGTGCGCACCGTCCCGGCGCCTGCTCCGTCGCCGGTTCCCACGAATTCGCCGTTAGGACTGGCCCAGCTGCTGCTCGACGCGGACACCCCCCCCGATGCGCCCCAGGCGCTGCCCAGCGCCGGCCTAGGGGGTCTGCAGACCCGCGTGCTGCGGGCCACCGACGAGGCCGCCGCCGCCGGCGCCGCCTTGTCGGTCGCCATCCTCGACCGCGCCACCCACCAGCTGGTCTCCAACGGCAACGGCCAGGTGGTCGGCACGGCGTCGGTGGCCAAGCTCTTCATCGCCGACGACCTGCTGCTGCGCGAGTCCGAGAGCAAGACCGCGCTCAGCCCGGACGACCGCCAGGCCCTGGACGTCATGCTGCAATCGTCCGACGACGGCGCGGCCGAGAAATTCTGGGCCCAGGGCGGCGGGGACGCCATCATCACCTCGGTCGCGGCCCGCTACGGGCTTTCGTCGACGACCCCGCCCAGCGACGGGCGCTGGTGGAACACCATGAGCTCGATGAACGACCTGATCCGCTACTACGAGATGCTGCTCGACGGATCGGGCGGGCTGCCGGCCGAGCAGGCCAGGATCATCGTCAACGACCTCGCCCGGTCCACCCCCAACGGGATCGACGGATACCCGCAGCGGTTCGGCATTCCGGACGGCCTCTACGGCGAGCCGGTGGCGGTCAAGCAGGGCTGGATGTGCTGCATCGGCGCCGACTGGATGCACCTGTCGACCGGGATCGTCGGCCCCGACCACCGCTACATCATGGTGGTCCAGTCCTTACAGCCCTCCGACGACGCCACCGCGCGCGACACCATCACCCGCGCGGTCAAGACGATCTTTCCCGACGGCCGGATCTAGGTCGTCAGTCCAACAGTTCCGGCCGGCGTTCGCGGGTGCGCCGCAGCGACACCTCGCGGCGCCATGCGGCGATGCGCGCATGGTCCCCGGAGAGCAGGACCTCGGGGACGTCCAGGCCGCGCCAGCTCGGCGGCCGGGTGTAGCTGGGCCCCTCCAGCAGGCGGTCCAGGCCCGGTGAGTGGGAATCGTCGAGGTGCGAGGCGGGGTTGCCGAGCACCCCGGCGAGCAGCCGCAGTACGGCCTCGATCATCACCACGGCCGCCGATTCGCCGCCGGGCAGCACATAGTCGCCGATCGAGACCTCCTCGACCCGCATCCGGCGGGCGGCGTCGTCGATCACCCGCTGGTCGATCCCCTCGTATCGTCCGCACGCGAACACCAGGTGCGCCTCGGCGCTCCAGCGCTGTGCGGTCGCCTGGGTGAACAGCGAACCCGCGGGGGTGGGCACCACCAGAAGGGATTGTTCAGAGCAGGTTTGGTCCAGCGCCTCGCCCCACACCGGCGCCTTCATCACCATGCCGGGGCCGCCGCCGTAGGGTGCGTCGTCGACCGAGCGGTGCACGTCGTAGGTCCAGCGCCGCAGGTTGTGCACCTGCAGGTCGACCAGACCGGAATCAATCGCCTTGCCCGGCAACGATTGTCGCAGCGGGTCCAGGTAGGCGGGGAAGATCGTGATGACGTCGATGCGCACGTGCTACCCCAGATCCAGCAGGCCCTCGGGCGGGTCGATCTCGATGACGCCGTCGTCCAGCGACACCGAGACGACGATCGCGCCGACGAAAGGCACCAGCGTTTCCCGCATTTGGCCGTCGAGCTGCCCGCGCACCGCCAGCAGCTCCCCGGCAGCGGTGTGCAGCACCTCCGCAACCTCGCCGACGTCGCGGCCCGCCGTGGTCCGCACGCGCAGGCCCTCGAGTTGGTGGTCGTAGTAGGTGTCGGGCTCGTCGATGGGCGGCAGGTCCGCGGAGTCGACCACGAACAGGCTGCCCCGCAGCGCATTCGCGGCTTCGCGGTCGTCGACCCCGCTCAGCCGCACCAGCAGCCGCCCGCCGTGCTCGCGCGCGCCCTCGACGACGTAGCTGCGCTCCCAGCGCTCCCGGGGGTGCTTGGCGCGCAACGTGTTACCCGAGGCGAATCGGTCGGCTGGATCGTCGGTGCGGATTTCCACCACCAGCTCGCCGCTGATGCCGTGGGCTTTGACCACGCGCCCGACCGTCAACTCCAAGGGAGTTCCCCGCGCGGCTACTGGTCGGTGTCCACCACGTCGACACGGATGCCACGGCCGCCGATTCCGGCGACCAGCGTGCGCAGCGCGGTGGCGGTGCGTCCCCCGCGCCCGATCACCTTGCCCAGGTCGTCGGGATGGACGTGCACCTCGACGGTGCGCCCACGCCGACTGGTCACCATGTCCACCCGGACGTCGTCGGGGTTGTCGACAATCCCTCGGACCAGGTGCTCAACTGCGTCGACGACAACCGAACTCATGGCAGTCAGCTCTCGGTCGCGGGCTCGGCCTGCTCGCCCCCGGCCGGGGCGGCCTCGGCCGCGGTCTCGCCGGCCGCGCCGGTGCCGGCGTCGGGGGCTTCGGTGTCTGCGGAAGCCGCAGAAGACTCCGCGGCCTTCGCGGCCTTCTTGGCCGGGGCCTTCTTCTTCGGCTTCGCGGCCTCGGTGGTGGGTCCGCCGTCCGCCTCGGCCAGCGCGGCGTTGAACAGCTCGAGCTTGGACGGCTTGGGGGGCCGGACCTGCAGGGTGCCCTCGGCGCCGGGCAGCCCCTTGAACTTCTGCCAGTCACCGGTGATCTTGAGGAGCTTGAGAACGGGCTCGGTGGGCTGCGCGCCCACGGACAGCCAGTACTGCGCGCGCTCGGAGTTGATCTCGATCAGGCTCGGGTCTTCCTTGGGGTGGTAGCGGCCGATGACCTCGATCGAGCGGCCGTCGCGCCGGTTGCGGGCGTCGGCGACGGCGATGCGGTACTGGGGGTTGCGGATCTTGCCAAGCCGGGTGAGCTTGATCTTGACAGCCATGACTAGCGAATATCTCCTGTGGTGTCACGCTGCAATTCAGCGATCCGGGCGGGATGCCCGGATCCGGTTTTGCCTCGCGTGTGTCTGACCAGCCGCGCAGCCTGGGTCGCGCGGCGGACAGCCGCCCATTGTGCCAGAACGGCAGGCCCGGACAGAAATCCCGCCTATATCACCTTCTGGAACACCTTGGTCTCGACGCGGCGCGTCATCCGCCAGCCCTGGGGGCCGCGCACGAACTCGTCGTCGTACCACAGGCCGCAGAACAGCACCTGGTCCTTGGGGTTGTCCGGCAACACCATGGGGTTGAAGCAGATCACCCGCGACGACGCGTTGTCACCATCGACGGTCACGGAGAAGTTGCCGAGCATGTGGGCGTACACCGGGAAGTTGGGCAGCACCTCCGACAACCACTTCTTCACCTCGGGGTAGTGCCCCTGGATGCCGCCCAACGCGGTGTAGTCGATGTAGGCGTCGGGGGTGAACACCCGGTCCAGGTCGTCGAACCGGCGGTTGTCGATCGCGGTGGAGTAGTCCACCAGCAATTGCTGGATCTCGAGGCGGTCGGAGATTTCGGCCAGGCTCAGCATGCTTCGCAGGGTACTGAACGTGGGCGTCACCGGAGCCCGGAAGTTAAACCCCGGACGATAAACTTTGCGCCCATGCGCAAGCTCATGGCGATCCTCGGGTGCGCCGCCACCGTGGGTCTGGCCGCCGCCGGCACGTCCCGGGCCGACAGCATGCAGCCGGTCGGCACGGTGCCCATCCCGGACGGCCCGGCCCAGACGTGGATCCTGGCGGACCTCGACAACGGCGAGGTGCTCGCGGGCCGCGACCAGGACGTGCCGCACCCCCCCGCCAGCACCATCAAGGTGCTGCTGGCGCTGGTGGCCCTGGACCAGCTGAACCTGGACTCCACCGTGGTGGCCGACGCCGCGGACGCCGACGTCGAATGCAGCTGCGTCGGCATCAAAGCCGGCCGCACCTACACCGCGCGCCAACTCCTGGACGGCTTGCTGCTGGTGTCGGGCAACGACGCCGCCAACACGCTGGCGCACATGCTCGGCGGCCCGGAGGCCACGGTCGCGAAGATGAACGCCAAGGCCGCCTCGTTGGGGGCCGCGAGCACGCACGCCTCGACGCCGTCCGGCCTGGACGGACCCGGCGGCTCCGGCGCGTCTACGGCCCGCGACCTGGCGGTCATCTTCCGGGCGGCGATGAACGACCCCGTGTTCGCGCAGATCACCGCCGAGCCGTCGGCGATGTTCCCCGGCGATAACGGCGAGCACCCCATCGCCAACAGGGACGAACTGCTGCAGCGCTACCCCGGCGCGATCGGCGGCAAGACCGGCTTCACCGACGCCGCGCGCAAGACGTTCGTGGGCGCCGCCGCCCGCGGCGGCCGCCGGCTGGTCGTCGCCATGATGTACGGCCTGGTCACCCAGGGCGGCCCGACGTACTGGGACCAGGCCGCGAACCTGCTGAACTGGGGGTTTGCGCTCAACCCCGAGGCGGGCATCGGGTCGCTGTAGCCGCTGCGCCCTCCGGCTGCCACGCGGTGAGCAACGCCGTCAGCACCGCCACCCGACGCTGGGCGATATCGGGTTGCGGCAGAACGCTTTCCACCACCGCGGCGCCGTCGAACACGTTGGTGATGAGCGTCACGAGGACGGGGAACGTGTCCTCGGGAAATCCCTGCGCCCCGGGCAACGCGCGCGCGGCGTCGAGGATCTTCGCCGAGTAGTGCCCGAGCTCGTGTTGCAAAGTGGCCCTGAGCTTCTCGTCGGTGCGTGCGGCGATCAGGAGCTCGTAGAGCACGGCGTTGGCGGGGCCGGCGGTGATGTCGCGCAGGATCGCCAGCGCGGCCTGCAGCGCGGGCTGGTCGGCCCGGACCGCCGGAATTTCCGCGACGCGCTTGGTGAACGCCTCGAGCTGGCGGCGCAGCACCTCCGAGGCGGTGGCCGCCATGAAATCGCCCATCGTCTCGAAGTGGCGGAACAGTGCGCCCACCGACACGCCCGCGCGCTTGGAGATCACCGCGGCGGACGCCCGGGCGTAACCGACCTCGATGATGGTCGCGATGCAGGCGTCCAGGAGCCGCGCGACGGTTTCCTCGCGGCGCTGCTGCTGGGTCCTGGCCATGTCAGACACCGATTTTCGGTATGCTCCGCCGGCCGCGGGCCCGCTCGCCGGCGCGCAGGTACCGCCCGGACTTCACGGTCTGGCCGTAGCCGTCGCGGAACCGGCCCCGGGTGTGGCTGCCGCCGAAGACGACGGCCCCGCCCACCCCGGTCGCGACCACGGCGTCGTCGTTTCGGTTGACCATGCGCCGCAGGCCGCCGTAGAACGGGACCGCCTCCTCGTGGTAGCCGTCGACCGAATCGTCGAGACCGGCGGGGTCGATCACCACGAAGTCCGCGCGGTCACCCTCGCGCAGCGTGCCCGCGTCGATGCCGAACCAGTCGGCCAGTTCCCCGGTGAGGCGGTGCACCGCGCGCTCGGTGGACAGAAACGGCGCGCCGGCCAGCTGCGCGTCGCGGGTGCGCTTGAGCAGCCGAAGCGCGAAGTTGTAGAAGGCCATGTTGCGCAGGTGCGCGCCGGCGTCCGAGAAGCCCATGTGCACGCTGGGGTCGGCGGCGAGCTTGTTGAGCTGCCTGGGCCGGTGGTTGGCGACGGTGGTGGTCCACCGGACGTTGCGCTCGCCGTTGTCGACCAGCACGTCGAGGAAAGCGTCCAGCGGATGCAGTCCCCGCTCGTCGGCGATGGCGCCGAAGGTCTTTCCGATCAGCGACGCGTCGGGGCACTCGACGATCACCGCGTCGTGAAAGTCGCGGTGCCACAACGTCGGACCGAGCTTGCGCTTGTCGAACTCGCGCCGGAACCGGCGGCGGTAGTCCTCGTCGGCCAGCAGCGTGTTGCGTTCGAGCTGATCGCGCAGGTGCAGCGCCGCGGTGCCCGCGCCGAACTCCTCGAAGACCGGCAGGTCGATCCCGTCGGAGTACAGCTCGAAGGGCACCGGCAAGTGCTGGAACCGCAGGCGCGAACCCAGGACCTTGTTGAGGATTCGGGTGCCGAGCCCGAACGTGTGCACGGCCAGCGGCATCGACTTGGCGTCGGCGGACACCAGCATGCTCATCCGGACACCTCTACCGCGCCCCAGGATCCGGCTGCTGGTGAGGAAGAACATCAGCACCGTCGCGGGCCTCGCGACGTCGGGTGCGCTCTGCAGCATCCGGCCGCGCCCGCGCAGCACGTCGATCAGCTTGCGGCGCTCGCGCCAGGTCGCGAAGGTCGACGGCAGCGCGCGCGAGCGGAACCGGTCGCCGTCGAGCTTGTCGATCGCCGCGTCCATCCCGGACATGCCCAGCATTCCGGCCTCGAGCGCCTCGTCGAGCAGCGCCGTCATCTTCGCCAGCTCGGCCCCGGTGGGCCGGACCGCGCGGTCGGTCGCCCGTTCGAGGCCCAGCACCGCGGTACGCAGGTCCGAATGACCAAGCAGGGAGCCGACGTTCGGCCCGAGCGGCAGCGCGTCGACGGCCGCGACGTACTCGGCGGCCGTCGACCAGGTGCGACGCGAGGCCAGGGCGCGGCGGACGTATTCGCGCGGCACGGCCTCCACCCGGCTGAACAGGTCGGCAGCGTCGTCGGAGTCGGCGTACACGGTGGACAGCGAGCAGTTGCCCAGTAGCACGGTGGTGACGCCGTGGCGCACCGATTCCCGCAGCCCCGGATCGAGCAGCACCTCGGCGTCGTAGTGGGTGTGCACGTCGATGAAGCCCGGCATGACCCACTTGCCGGCCGCGTCGATCACCTCGGGGCAGCCGGTCTCGTCGAGCGGTTCCCGGCTGACCTCGGCCACCAGGCCGTCGCGGATCCCGAGCGTGCGGGTCAGCGGCGCCGCGCCGGTGCCGTCGAACCACAACCCGTCGCGGATGATCACGTCGTAGGCCACTGCGCCCTCCTTAGGATTTGGCAGGACGCTAACATAGATAGCAAGTACTCGCAATCATTTCCGGGCGACAGGCCGGGTGGAGTTGCGCGCCGACCGGCAATCAGCGATGCGGGCCCGACGGCTGGGGCACCGGCCCGTTGGGGTCCGGCGGGCCCGGCGCGGGGTTGGGCACCGTCACGCCAGGCGGCACCTCGCCGCTGCGGCTGAGCACCGTCGGGACGCGCATCACCGCCGAGCGCTGGCCGCACTCGTTGCTCTGCACGGTGACGGTCTCCTCGCCGTCGAGGTCGCCCTGCGGCTGCGGCCGCAGCGACAGCACCAGCGTCGTCAGCTGGGTCTTGGTCTCACCGTCCGGTCCGACGCAGGCGAATTGCGCGTCCGCGGGCTGCGACTGCCACTCCCCTTCCCGAAACTGCAGGCTCAGCTCGCGGTTGCCGGGCCCCGCCAGCTGCCGGTGGTCGGTGTCGTCGAGCTGGATCGCGGACGCGGTACACGCCGTCGGCGTGCACGACGAACGGAAGGCCCACCAGGTGTTCACGTCCGGCGGTTGCGGGTTGGAGATGTAGTTGAAGGTCTCCTTGGTGCGCTCCACGTCGAGCCGGTAGGTGCCGTCGAGAGGGACGGGCGCGGCGGCCGGGCCGGCGACGGGCGGGGCGGCGGCCGCGGGTGACGCACCGGTGGTCGCGCGGCCCGACGGGGTGGCGGTCGTGCCCGTCGTCCGCCCGATCACGAAGGCGGCGGCGACCAGCCCGACGAGCAACACCACCGCCGCGGCTCCCAGCACCAGCTTGCGGGGCCTGCGCCGCCGCAGCGGGTCCGATGTGTGCCGAACCGGTTGCGCCCTCGCCGCCGCGGAGCGGTGCTCCGCCGGACCGTCGGGCGCGACGGACCGCAGAACCCCGCCGTAAGCGGGATATTCGGCGACCATGACGGCCTCGGGGCTGCGGTCGCCGAGCAGGACTCCGGCGTGTTCGTTGGCGGCCTCGGCGAACTCGCCGCACGTGCGGAACCGGTCCGCGGGCCGCGCGGCGAGCGCCTTCGCGAACACGACGTCGAGGCGGGCCAGCTCCGGGCGCTGCTCGCTGAGTCGCGCCTCCGACCCCGGCGGCGCCCCGCTGAGCAGGTGAAATGCCGTGGCCGCCAACGCGTACTGGTCGGAGCGCCCGTCGGGTTCGGCGCCCCGCAACCACTCGGGCGCGGTGTAGCCGGGAGCGCCGAGAGACCCCATGGGCGGCGAGATGCCGAAGTCGGACAGGGCGACCCGCTGCTCGCCCTCACCCCGGCTGACCAGGATGTTGCCGGGCTTGACGTCGCGATGCAGCAGGCCGCGCTGGTGGGCGTAGTCGAGGGCGCCGGCGATGTCGGTCACCATGGCCAGCACCTCGCTGACCGGTGAGACCGCCGGGAACCGGCCGGCCATGAGCTGCGCGGCGCTGATGCCCTCGACGTAGTCCATCGCCACGAACAGCCGGCCGTCGAACTCACCGCGGTCGTGCACGCCGACGATGTGGGGATGGTAGAGGTTCGCCGCGATCGGGGTCTCCCGCTGGAAACGGCCGCGAAATTCGGGATCCGAGGACAGTTCCGGGGAAAGGACCTTCAGAGCCCGCCAGCAGACGGCGACAAGATCCTGGACGAGGTACACCTCGCCCGTGGATCCGGAGCCGAGCCTTCGCGCCACCGTGAACCCGGCGAAGGTGGCGCCGCTGGCTAAAGCCATCATCCGATGGTAACCATCGCCGCGGCGCCTCGCGCGGCCAGTGCGGGGCTATCGCCAGGGGCGAAACACCTTGCCACGCAGGATCACCAGATCGGGCCGGTTCAGGACGGCGGGACCCGACCGCGGGTCCTGCGAATAGCACAACAGGTCGGCCGGCGCCCCGTGCTCCAGGCCGGGCCGGCCCAGCCAGCGGCGGGCGTCCCAGCACGCCGCGCCCAGCGCCGCGTCGGGGCTCATGCCGATGTTCTTCAGGGCCTCGACCTCGTCGGCAATGCGGCCGTGGGCGACGGTGCTGCCGGCGTCGCTGCCCGCGTACACCGGCACGCCCGCCTCGCACGCCGCGGCCACGCGCGGATAGCAGCGCGTGTAGAGGTCGCGCATGTGGGCCGCGTAGGTGGGGTAGCGCGCGGCGGAGTCGGCGATGCCCGGGAAGTTCTCGACGTTGACCAGCGTGGGCACCAGCGCGGTTCCGTGTTCGATCATCAGGGCGATGGTGTCGTCGGTGAGCCCGGTGCCGTGCTCGATGCAGTCGATCCCGGCGCCGATCAGCCCCGGCAGCGCGTCCTCGCCGAAGACGTGCGCGGTGACGCGGGCGCCGAGCGCGTGCGCGGTGTCGATCGCGGCCTTGAGCACGTCGTCGGACCACAACGGCGCGAGGTCGCCGACGGTGCGGTCGATCCAGTCGCCGACCAGCTTGACCCAGCCGTCCCCGCGCTTGGCCTGCTCGGCCACCGCCGCCGGCAGCTGCGACTCGTCCTCGAGCTCGTCGGCGAAGCCGGCAATGTAGCGCTTGGGCCTCGCGACATGCCGTCCGGCCCTGATGATCCGCGGCAGGTCGTCCCGGTCGTCGAGGCTGCGGGTGTCGGTCGGCGATCCGCAGTCGCGCAGCAGCAGCGCCCCGACGTCGCGTTCGGTCTCGGCCTGGGCGACCGCCTCGTCGAGGGTGATCTCGCCGTGGTGGCCGAGGCCGACGTGGCAGTGCGCGTCGACCAGCCCGGGCAGGATCCAGCCGCCCTCGAAGACGGTGTCGGCCCCGGCGACGGGTTCGGTGCTGATGCGGCCGTCGACGATCCACAGCCGGGTCTCGGCGTCGCCGGGCAGCACGACGCCGCGCACCTGCGTGCGCACCGTGCGGCTACTTCCGTCCGGTCTCATGGTGACGACCCGCTTCGCCCGGCACCGCCGCGCTCGCGATCGTCACGACTTGCCGGGGAACTTGAGCTTCGACAGGTCGAAGTCGGCCAGTCCCGGCGGCAACTCGTTGAGGCCCTCGGGCATCTGGGACAGGTCGGGGAATCCGGCCGGCATTCCGGGCATGCCGGCCATCAGCGGGTTCCGCGCCTTCGGCGGCGTCGGGCCGCGGGCCCCCTTCTTGCCCTTCTTGCCCTTGGCCCCCTTGCTCTTGCGAGTGGCCGACTTGCGGCCCAGGCCGGGGATGCCCATGCCGCCGAGCATCGACGACATCATCTTGCGGGCCTCGAAGAAGCGGTCGACCAGCTGGTTGACCTCGGCGACCGTGACCCCGGACCCGTTGGCGATGCGCAGGCGCCGCGACGCGTTGATGATCTTCGGGTCGGCCCGCTCCTGGGGCGTCATCCCGCGGATGATGGCCTGCAGGCGGTCCAGATCGCGGTCGTCGACCTGGGCCAGCGCGTCCTTCATCTGCCCGGCGCCGGGCAGCATGCCCAGCAGGTTGCCGATCGGGCCCATCTTGCGGATGGCGAGCATCTGCTCGAGGAAGTCCTCGAGCGTCAGCTCGCCGGTGCCGATCTTGGCGGCGGCGGCCTCGGCCTGCTCGGCGTCGAAGACCTGCTCGGCCTGCTCGATCAGGCTCAACACGTCGCCCATGCCCAGGATGCGGCCGGCCATCCGGTCGGGGTGGAAGACGTCGAAGTCTTCCAGCTTCTCGCCGCTGGAGGCGAACAGGATCGGCACGCCGGTGACCTCGCGGACCGACAGCGCCGCGCCGCCGCGGGCGTCGCCGTCGAGCTTGGTCAGCACCACCCCGGTGAAGCCGACGCCCTGGCCGAACGCCTCGGCGGTGGCGACGGCGTCCTGGCCGATCATCGCGTCCAGGACGAACAGCACCTCGTCGGGGTTGACGGCGGCGCGGATGGCCGCGGCCTGGGCCATCAGCTCCTCGTCGATGCCCAGTCGCCCGGCGGTGTCGACGATGACGACGTCGTGATGTTTGGCGCGGGCCTCCGCGAGCCCGGCGGTGGCGACCGCGACCGGGTCACCCGGCCCGGATCCCGGCGATTCCCCGGGGTGTGGCGCGAACACCGGGACCCCGGCACGTTGGCCGGTGACCTGGAGCTGGTTCACCGCGGCCGGCCGCTGCAGGTCGCAGGCCACCAGCAGCGGCGTGTGGCCCTGGCCGCGCAGCCAGGCGGCCAGCTTGCCGGCCAGCGTCGTCTTACCCGACCCCTGCAGGCCGGCGAGCATGATCACGGTCGGCGGCGTCTTGGCGAACGCCAGCTGGCGGGTCTGGCCCCCGAGGATCCCGATGAGCTCCTCGTTGACGATCTTGACGACCTGCTGCGCCGGGTTCAGCGCGCCGGACACCTCGGCGCCCTTGGCGCGCTCCTTGATGCGGTTGACGAAAGCCCGCACCACCGGCAGCGACACGTCCGCTTCCAGCAGCGCCAGCCGGATCTCGCGGGTGGTGGCCTCGATGTCGGCGTCGGTCAGTCGACCCTTGCCACGCAGCCCCGCCAGGGCACCGGTCAACCGGTCAGACAGCGATTCGAACACGCGACCAGCCTAGTGGTACTGCAAGCGCGGCGAAGCCGGGCGCAGCAGCTGCCCCCGCGCGAGGGTGCGGCTGCCCGCACACTCGGTGCCCAACGTGCGGCGGGCCGCACACTCGGCGCAAGAGACGCGGGGAAATCGTCGACGGCGCGCGCCCCGGCGCGACGAGTCGCTGCGGCACTGAAAAGCGTTGGCGTGCTACATTTCACGTCCGCCACTCAATCGCGTCGTCCACGCCCAAAACTGCAGACCACGGGGGGAAATGTCCGTGCAACCGCTCGCCCGCACGGACGCGTCCGTCGACGACGAGGGCGGCGCGATCGCCGAAGCCGGCGGCGGGCCGCTGCGAGGCTGGCAGCGCCGGGCGCTGGTGAAGTACCTGGCCGGCCGGCCGCGCGACTTTCTCGCCGTGGCCACCCCCGGCTCGGGCAAGACGACGTTCGCCCTGCGCGTGGCGGGCGAGCTGCTGGCCCAGCGCGCCGTCGACCAGATCACCGTCGTGGTGCCCACCGAACACCTCAAGGTGCAGTGGGCCCAGGCCGCGGCGCGGCAGGGCATCGCCCTGGACCCGAGGTTCTCCAACGGCACCGCAGCGACGTCGGCGGAGTACCACGGCGTGATGGTGACCTACGCGCAGGTCGCGGCGCACCCCACGCTGCACCGGGTACGCACCGAGCAGCGGCGGACCCTGGTCGTCTTCGACGAGATCCACCACGGCGGCGACGCCAAGACCTGGGGCGACGCGATCCGGGAGGCCTTCGGCGACGCGACCCGCCGGCTCGCGCTGACGGGTACGCCGTTCCGCAGCGACGACAGCCCCATCCCGTTCGTCAGCTATGTCGCGGGCGCCGACGGGGTGCACCGCTCGCAGGCCGACCACACCTATGGCTACTCCGAGGCCCTCGCCGACGGCGTGGTGCGGCCGGTGGTCTTCCTGGCCTACTCCGGGGAGGCGCGCTGGCGGGACAGCGCCGGCGAGGAGCACTCCGCGCGGCTGGGCGAGCCGCTGTCCCCCGAACAGACCGCGCGGGCGTGGCGGACCGCGCTGGATCCCGCCGGCGAGTGGATGCCCGCGGTGATCGCGGCCGCCGATCAGCGGCTGCGCCAGAAGCGGGCCCACGTGCCCGACGCCGGCGGCATGATCATCGCCTCCGACCGCACCGCGGCCCGCGCCTACGCAGCCCTGCTGACGACGCTCACCGGCGAGGCGCCGACCGTGGTGCTGTCCGACGATCCCGGGTCGTCGGATCGCATCAGCGAGTTCGCCGAGGGCACCAGCCGGTGGCTGGTCGCCGTCCGCATGGTCTCCGAGGGCGTCGACGTGCCGCGGCTGTCGGTCGGGATCTACGCCACCAGCGCCTCGACCCCACTGTTCTTCGCGCAGGCCATCGGCCGGTTCGTGCGGTCGCGCCGGCCGGGCGAGACGGCCAGCATCTTCGTGCCGTCGGTCCCCAACCTGCTGCAGCTGGCCAGCGAGCTGGAGGCGCAGCGCAACCACGTGCTCGGGGAGCCGCACCGCCCGGACGGCGACCCCCTCGACGGCGACCCGGCCGTCAGGACGCAGACCGAGAAGACCGAGGCGGACAACGGGTTCACCTCGCTGGGCGCGGACGCCGAGCTCGACCAGGTCATCTTCGACGGGTCGTCGTTCGGCACCGCAACGCCCGCGGGCAGCGAGGAGGAGGCCGACTACCTGGGCATCCCCGGCCTGCTCGACGCCGACCAGATGCGCGCCCTGCTGCACCGCCGCCAGGACGAGCAACTGCAGAGGCGTGCCCAGCTGCAGGTGCCGACCGCCGACGCGACGCCCCGGTCGGCCCCGTCGGTGCACGGCCAGCTGCGCGAGCTGCGTCGCGAGCTCAACACTCTGGTGTCGCTGGCCCACCACCGCACCGGCAAGCCGCACGGCTGGATCCACAACGAACTGCGCCGACGCTGCGGGGGTCCGCCGGTGGCCGCCGCCTCCCGCGACCAGATCAAGGCGCGCATCGATGCCCTGCGCCAGCTCAGCTCCGAGCTGGCCTGACGGCCGCTACTCCTGCACGGGCTTCTCGAGCACTTCCACCGCCGGTCCGCCCAGCACGGCCAGCAGGTGTTGCTCGACGGCCTCGCGGGCGCGTTGCTCGTCGTCGCCGGCCGGCACGGTGACCGAGAACACGTCGGCCGCCGTCGAGCCGAAGGTGTTGACCTTCGCCCACCGGATGTCGGCTCCCGCCCGCTCCAGCGCCCGGGTCAGCAGCGCGAGCAGGCCCAGCCGGTCCGTGGCGCGGACCTCGAGGATCAACTGGGCGGCGCAGGCAGACTCCAGCCACAGGATGCGCGGCGGCGCGACCGAGCGGGTGACCGGGACTCCGACCTGCACCTCGCCGGCCCGCGTGGTCCCCGCGCTCACCGCGTCGTTGTCGCGCTTCTCCAGCGCGCCCATGACGTCGACGTCGCCGTTCAGGGCGCCGTTGAACTGCAGGCGCAGCAGGCCCGCCTCGGGGGGCGAGCCGAACAGCGGTGACGCCACGAATTCGACGATCGCGACGTCGTCGTGGACGTTGGCCGACGCCGAGTGGATCCGCAGCGAGTTCAAGGCCAGCACCGCGGCCGCCTTGGACACCAGCCCTCGCTGGTCCGGCGCGAGCATCACCACGTTCACCCGCTCGCTCCCGCCCGGCGTGAGCTCCACGTGCACCCCGTGATCGGCCGCGAGCGAAAGATAGTGCGGCGCAGTGGGTTCGGCTTGCGGCAGCGGCTCGCCCGCCATCACCAGCCGGCAGCGGCGGACCAGGTCGGCCACCAGCGACGCCTTCCAGTCGCTCCACACCCCCGGGCCGGTGGCCTTGGAGTCCGCCTCGGCCAGCGCGTGCAGCAGTTCGAGCAGCTGCGGATCGCCGCCCAGGGCTTCGGAGACGCCTTTGATCACCTCGGGGTCGTTGAGGTCGCTGCGCGTGGCGGTGACCGGCAACAGCAGGTGATGACGCACCATGGCGGACAGCGTGTCGACGTCCCGGGGTGACAGGCCCAGCCTCTCGGCGACTGGGACCACCAGGTCGGCCCCCAGCACGCAGTGGTCCACGCCGCGACCCTTGCCGATGTCGTGCAGCAGCGCGCCGAGCGCCAGCAGGTCGGACCGGGCGACGTTGGTGGTCAACGGCGCGGCCTGGACGGCGGTTTCGACGGTGTGGCGGTCCACGGTGTACTTGTGCGAGACGTCGCGGGGGGCCAGGTCGCGGATCGCGTTCCACTCCGGCAGCACCCGGCCCCACAGACCGGTGCGGTCGAGGGCCTCGATGGTCGACACCGTGGTGGGGCCGGCCGACAGCACCACCAACAGGTCGTCGAGCGCCTCGCGCGGCCACGGCGTCGGCATCTCGGGGGCGACGGCGGCCAGGCGGCTCAGCGTGCCGGCCCCGATGGGCAACCCGGTGCCGGCCGCCGCCGCGGCCACCCGCAGCACCAGGCCCGGATCGGTGTCCGGGCGCGCGTCGCGGGCGAGGACGATCTCGCCGCCGTACTCGACGACCCCCTCGTCGAGCGGCCGGCGCCGCGGGCGCCGCACCAGGGCGCCGATCCCGCGGCGCGGCAACGCGTTCTGTGCCGTGCGCAGCCCCGTCTCGGCGTGGTAGGCGATGGTGCGAGCGGCGCCGGACAGCACGCGCGCCAGATCGAACCTGTCCCCGAACTGCAGGGCGGCGCTGATCTCGTCCGCGAACTGCGCCAGGAGCACCTCGCGTCCGCGGCCCGACACCCGGTGCAGTTCGGTGCGCACGTCGAGCAGCGTCAGGTAGGCGACGTCCAGGGATCCCTCCGGCAGGTTCGGGTTGGCCATGCCGTGGCGGTCGATGAGCTGGGCGACCCCCAGCGCGTCCAGCAGCTGCACGTCGCGCAGGCCGCCCTTGCCGGATTTGAGGTCGGGCTCGGCGCGCTGCGCGATCCGGCCGCAGCGCTGCCAGCGGGCGTGGGTGATCTCGACAAGCTCGTCCATGCGGGAGCGGATCGCGCTGCGCCACTGGCGCCGTGCGCCGGCGATCAGCTCCGTCGACAGCCGCTCGTCGCCGGCGATGTGGCGCGCGTCCAGCATGCCGAGCGCCGCGATCAGGTCGTTGTTGGCCACCCCCAGCGCCCCCGACACGGTCCGCACGCTGTGGTCGAGCCGAACGTTGGCGTCCCACAACGGATACCAGAGCCGGTCGGCGACCTCGCCCAGCACCTCGGCGGGCTTGTCGTCGTGCAGCAGGATCAGGTCCAGGTCCGAGTAGGGCACCAGCTCGCGACGTCCCAGTCCCCCGACGCCGACGATCGAGAAGCCGCTGCCTTCGGTGACGCCGATCTCGGCGGCCTTTGCGGTGAGCCAGGATTCGTGCAGCTCGAGCCAGGCCCGGCGCAGCGCGGCGGCGTCCAGCTCACCGGCCTCGGCCAGCAGACGACGCCGCGAAGCGGCCAAATCGCTTGCCCCGCAGACATTTTTCGTTTCCGGTCCAGACGCTCCGGACGGGCCGGGCGGGTACTGTGTCATACCCTCCCGGCCCGTCCGGCCCGATTCATCGATGTGCGGCGAGGGTCAGAGGGCATCGGTTCCGCGTTCACCGGTGCGCACCCGCACGATGGTTTCCACGGGGCTCACCCAGACTTTGCCGTCGCCGATCTTGCCGGTTCGCGCCGATCTGACGATGCTGTCCACCACCTTGTCGACGATCGAGTCGTCGACGACGACCTCGATCCGCACCTTGGGCACGAAGTCGACGGAGTACTCCGCACCCCGGTAGACCTCGGTGTGGCCCTTCTGCCGCCCGTAGCCCTGGATCTCGCTGACCGTCATCCCCAGGACGCCCGCCTCCTCGAGGCTGGTCTTGACGTCGTCGAGAGTGAACGGCTTCACGATCGCGGTGACTAGCTTCATGACTGCTCCGCCTCAACTTTCTCGTCCGCCCGGTCCATGCCGTTCCGGTCATCCACGGGTGCCCGCGAGGAGAGGATCGAACCGGTTCCGGTGCCGGTGACCGTCCCGAAATCGTAGCTGCTCTCCGCGTGCTCGGACTCGTCGATACCCGCGGCCTCTTCTTCGGGGCTGACCCGCAGGCCGATGGTGAACTTCAGGATGAAGGCGAGGATCAGCGTGACGGTGAAGGAGTAGAACAGGACGCTGAAGGCGCCGACCGCCTGCCGTTCCAGCTGCGACCAGCCGCCGCCGTAGAACAACCCCTTCGACACCCCGGACACGCCGTTGATCGCCGTGGACTCGGGCGCGGCCACCAGGCCCACCAGCAGCGTGCCCGTCAGACCGCCGATCATGTGAACGCCGACCACGTCGAGCGAGTCGTCGAAGCCGAACCTGAACTTCAGCCCGACCGCCAGCGCGCAGATCGCCCCGCCGGCCGCCCCGATGACCAGGGCGCCCAGCACGTTAACCGACGAGCAGGACGGCGTGATCGCCACCAGCCCGGCGACGATGCCCGACGCCGCTCCCAGCGTGGTGGGCTTGCCGTCACGGATGCGCTCGACGAGCAGCCAGGCGAGCATGGCCGTGGCCGTCGCGATCGTCGTGGTCATGAACGTCGACCCGGCGGAACCGTTGGAGCTGGTCGCCGACCCGGCGTTGAACCCGAACCAGCCGAACCACAGCAAGCCGGCGCCGAGCATCACGAAGGGCACGTTGTGCGGGCGGAACAGCGTGGTGGGCCAGCCTTTTCGCTTGCCCAGCACGAGCGCCAGCGCCAGGCCCGCAACACCGGAGTTGATATGGACCGCGGTCCCTCCGGCGAAGTCGATCGCATGCAGCTTGTTGTTGATCCAGCCGCCGTGCTCGGAGGCGAACCCGTCGGCCGCGAACACCCAGTGGGCGACCGGGAAATAGACCAGGGTGGCCCAAAGCCCGGCGAACACCACCCAGGCGGTGAACTTCATCCGGTCGGCCACCGCCCCCGAGATCAGCGCGACGGTGATGATGGCGAACATCAGCTGGAAGGCGACGAAAACGGTGGCGGGCATGGTGCCGGCCAGCGGAATGTCCACCTGCGTAACGCCTTTGGTGGGGTCACCCTTGACCGCGTTGCCACCGATCAGACCCTTGAGGCCCCAGTAGTCGCCGGGGTTGCCGACCACGCCACCTTTGCTGTCGCCGAACGACATCGAGTAGCCGTAGAGCACCCACAGCACTGTGACGACGCCCATCGAGCTGATGCTCATCATGATCATGTTGAGCACGCTTCTGGTGCGTACCATGCCGCCGTAGAAGAACGCCAGACCAGGCGTCATCAACAGCACCAGCGCGGAACTCGCCAACATCCAGGCGGTATCGCCGGTATCGGGTTGGCCCAATTGCGGGAATGCCACTCGCTATCACCTCCGGTCGCACAGGGACGGCCGGCAGGCGTGCGCCTGTGGCCTGATCCAGAACCATGCGCAATGGTTGTTTCCGCAGTAAAGCCACAGTGTTTCGTCAGGATTAACGTCAGGCTTGCCGTGTAAGGGCACTCAGCCAAGCAGCGCGTCGACGAAGGCAGCCGGCTCGAAGGGCGCCAAATCGTCGGGACCTTCGCCGAGCCCAACCAGCTTCACCGGCACCCCGAGTTCCTGCTGAACACGGAAAACGATGCCGCCCTTGGCCGTTCCGTCCAGCTTGGTCAGGACGGCCCCGGTGATGTCGACGACGTCGGCGAAGACGCGCGCCTGCGCCAGCCCATTCTGGCCGATGGTCGCGTCGAGAACCAGCAACACCTCGTCGACGGCGGCCCGCCGGGTCACCACGCGCTTGACTTTGTCGAGTTCGTCCATCAGCCCGACCTTGGTGTGCAGGCGCCCCGCGGTGTCGATGAGCACCACGTCGGCGCCCGCGGCGATGCCCTTGTCGACGGCGTCGAACGCCACCGCCGCGGGGTCGGCGCCCTCGGCCCCGCGCACCACCTCCGCGCCGACCCGCGACGCCCAGGTCTCCAGCTGATCGGCCGCCGCGGCCCGGAAGGTGTCGGCGGCCCCCAGCACGACGCGCCGCCCGTCGGCCACCAGCACCCGCGCCAGCTTGCCGACGGTGGTGGTCTTGCCGGTGCCGTTCACGCCGACGATCAGCAACACCGACGGGTGGTCGGCGTGCGGCAGGGCGCGGATCGAGCGGTCCATGTCGGGTCGCAGCTCGGTGATCAGAACGTCGCGGAAAACGGCCTTGGCGTCGGCCTCGGTGCGCACGGCGCTGCTCGCCAGCCGGCTGCGCAACTGGGCGATGACCGACTCGGCGACCACCGGGCCCAGGTCGGCGACCAGCAGGGTGTCCTCGACGTCCTGCCAGGCCTCCTCGTCCAGGTCGCCCCCGCCGATCAGGCCCAGCACGCTGCGCCCGAGCGCGTTCTGCGACCTGGCCAGCCGGCCGCGCAGCCGTTCCAGCCGGCCTTCGGTCGGGGCGATCTCCTCGATCTCCGGGGCAGCCGGCGTCGGCCCGGGCGCCGGCTCCGGGGTCTCCGGGGCCGGCGGGGTTTCCAGGGCCGGCGGGGCCTCCGGGACCGGCGGGGCCTCCGCAGCCGGCGGAGCCTGCGGCGGCGAGGCGATCGTCTCGGGTTCGGGGAGGGTGACCTCGGAGATCGTGCGCCGGGGCGCGTCGCGCGGGACGGCCGCGTCGTCGCCGACCCCGGGCAGCCCCGTGGTGTCCACCCGTTCGGCGGTCGGCGTCTGGCTGAAGGAGATGCCCGACGACGCCGTGTAACCGCCGGAGCGGTCGAGCGTTCCGGGCTGCGCCTGGGCCGTGAAGCTGATCCGACGCCGCCGGTGGCGCACCAGTCCCAGGACCAGCAGGGCGACGACAAGCAGGGCCGCGACGACCGCGACGGCGATCCAAAGACCTTGGGACACGGTGACATTGTTTCAAGCGGCCCGGCGGCGGCGGGACCGCCCCTGGTCAGCCCCGGTCAGCTACTAATCCGCCGCGGCGACCAGCTGCTCGACCTGCTGGCCGCGCATTCGCTGCGAGATGACGGCGGTGATGCCGTCACCCTGCATCGTCACGCCGTAGAGGGCGTCGGCGACCTCCATGGTCGGCTTCTGGTGGGTGATGATGATGAGCTGTGACCGCGCCCTGAGCAGCTCGAACAGCGAGATCAGCCGGCGCAGGTTCGTGTCGTCGAGGGCGGCCTCGACCTCGTCCATGATGTAGAACGGCGACGGGCGGGCGCGGAAGATCGCCACCAGCATCGCCACGGCCGTCAGCGCCTTCTCGCCACCCGACAGCAAAGACAGCCGGGTGACCTTCTTGCCCGGGGGACGGGCCTCCACCTCGATGCCGGTGGTGAGCATGTCGTCGGGGTTGGTCAGCCGCAGCCGGCCCTCCCCGCCGGGGAACAGCACCGTGAAGACGTCGCGGAATTCGCGCTCGACGTCGACGAAGGCCTCGTTGAACACCTGCAGGATGCGGGCGTCGACGTCGGCGACGACGCCGAGCAGGTCAGCGCGCGCGGCCTTGACGTCCTCGAGCTGCGTGGCCAGGAAGTTATAGCGCTCCTCGAGCGCAGCGAACTCCTCCAAAGCGAGCGGGTTGACCCGGCCCAGCTCGGCCAGCTCACGCTCGGCGCGCTTGGCCCGGCGTTCCTGGGTCGGCCGGTCGTACGGGATCGGGGCGGGGGCGAACACCTGCTCGCCGCGTTCGCGGGCCTGCTCGTACTCGGCCATCTCCAGCTCGGTCGGCGGCAGCGCGACCTGCGGGCCGTACTCCGCGATCAGGTCGGCCGGCGCCATCCCGAACTGCTCGAGCACCATCTGCTCGAGTTGCTCGATGCGCAGCGCCGCTTGGGCGTTGGCCACCTCGTCGCGGTGCAGCGAATCGGTGAGCGCGGCCACCCGCGCGCTGAGCGCGTTGACCTCGTCGCGCACGGCCGCGATCCCGGCGGAACGTTGCCGGCGCTCGGCCACCACCGCGTCGCGGATCGCCGACGCCGCGCCGACGACCCGGTCCAGCCGCTGCCCCAGCAGCCGACCGGCGTCGGCCACCGCGGCCGCCACGGCGGCGGCCCGCAGCCGCGCCTCCCGGGCCTGCTGGGCCCGCAGCCTCGCCTCGCGTTCGGCGGCCGCCGCGCGCCGCAGCGAGTCGGCCCGCCCGCGCACCGCGTTGGCGCGCTCCTCGGCGGTCCGCACCGCCAGGCGGGCCTCCACCTCGACGCCGCGGGCGCTCTCGGCCGCGGCCGCGATCCGCCCGCGGGCCGTGGCGAAGTCCGGCTCGTCGGTCTGCACCTGCTGGGATTCCTGGGCTACGCGCAGCCGCGTCTCGAGCCCGGTGACCTCCTCGACGGTCTGCGCGCGCCCGGCCTCGAGCTCCTCGCGCTGGCGCAGCAGTCGGTTCCACTCCTCGTCGGCCGCGCGGGCCTCGTGTCCCAGGCGACCCAGCTGTTCGTACATCGCCGAGATCGCGGTGTCGGATTCGTTGAGCGCGGCCAGCGCCTGTTCGGCGGAGTCCTGGCGGGCGGTCTGTTCGGCCAGCGCGCCGGACAGGGCCGCGGTCAGCTGGGCGACCCGCGCCTCCGCGGCGGCGAGCTCGCCGCCGGCCTTGTCGATCTCGGAGGCGACCTCGAGCGTGGACAGCTTGCGGTCGGATCCGCCGCTCACCCAGCCGCGGCCGACCATGTCGCCGTGCAGCGTGACCGCGCGCAGCTGCGGTCGCGCGGCGACCAGTTCCAGCGCCCGATCCAGGTCATCGACCACCGCGACACCCGACAGCATGGCGATCATGGCGCCCCGCAGCCGCGTCGGCGCGTCCACCAGGTCGAGCGCCCACGCCGCCCCGTCCGGCAGGGCGTCGTGCTGTGCCGGGTGGTCGGCCGGCCAGTCACCCAGGACCAGCGCCGCGCGGCCCCCGTCGGCTTCCTTGAGCGCGGCGACCGCGGACCGGGCCGCGCCGAGGTTCTCCGCCGCCAGCGCGTCGGCCGCCGATCCGAGCACCGCGGCCAGCGCCGCTTCGTACCCCGGGCGCACCTTGACCAACTTGGCGACCGGCCCGAGCAGCCCGGTGCCGGTGTGATGCTGCGACAGCCACGCCGCGCCGTCCTTGCGCTCCAGCCCCACCGCCAGGGCGTCGATGCGGGCGCGCAGCGACGCCACCTGGCGTTCGGCGTCCCGCTCGGCGGCCTGCAGCTCGGCGACCCGGGCGTCGGCCAACCGCATCGCGGTCACGGTCCGCTCGTGGTGCTCGTCGAGGCCCACCTCGCCCTGGTCCAGCTCGCCCACGCGACCCTGGACGGTCTCGAACTCCGCCTTGGTCTGCTGCGCGCGGTCGGCGGCCTGCTCGATGCGCTCCGAGAGCCGCGCGACGCTGTCGTCGATCGACTCGACGCGCGCCCGCATGGTCTCCACCTGACCGGCCAGCCTCGCCAGGCCCTCGCGGCGGTCGGCCTCCGCACGAACCGCCGCCAGGTGCGCCTTGTCGGCCTCGGCGGCTTCGCGTTCGCGCTCGCCCAGCTCGGCGCGGGCGGCATCCAGCCGGGTCCGCGCCGCGGCCAGTTCGGCCACCAGCTGCTGCTCGGCCACCGCGACCCGCTCGGCCTCGGCGTCCAGGGCGTCGGGATCGGTGTCGCTGGGGGCCACCGGCGCCACGTCGAGGTGCGCGGCGCGTTCGCTGGCGATGCGCACCGTCGCGGCGACGCGCTCGGCCAGGGCGGACAGCGCGAACCAGGTGTGCTGCACGGACTCGGCGCGCCCGGAGAGCTCGGCGAGCGCGGTCTCGTGGGCGGTCAGCTCCTCGGAGGCGACCGCCAGGCGGGCGGACGCCTCGTCGTGCTCGCGGCGCATAGCGGTTTCGGCATCGAGGATGGCGTCGCGCTGGGTCTGCCGGTTGACCAGGTCGTCGGCGGCCAGGCGCAACCGAGCGTCACGCAGGTCGGCCTGGATGGTCTGGGCGCGGCGGGCCACCTCGGCCTGGCGGCCCAGGGGTTTGAGCTGGCGGCGCAGCTCGGTGGTCAGGTCGGACAGGCGGGCCAGGTTGGCCGACATCGCCTCGAGTTTGCGCAGGGCCTTCTCTTTGCGTTTGCGATGCTTGAGCACGCCTGCGGCCTCTTCGATGAAGGCGCGGCGATCCTCGGGCCGCGACTGCAGGATCTCGTCGAGCTTGCCCTGCCCGACGATGACGTGCATCTCGCGGCCGATCCCCGAGTCGCTCAGCAGCTCCTGCACATCCATCAAACGGCAACCGCTGCCGTTGATCTCGTACTCGCTGGCGCCGTCGCGGAACATCCGGCGGGTGATCGACACCTCGGAGTACTCGATGGGCAGCGCGTTGTCGGAGTTGTCGATGGTCACCGTCACCTCGGCGCGGCCCAGCGGCGCCCGTGAGGACGTGCCGGCGAAGATGACGTCCTCCATCTTCCCGCCGCGCAGCGTCTTGGCCCCCTGCTCGCCCATCACCCAGGCGAGGGCGTCGACGACGTTGGACTTGCCCGACCCGTTGGGGCCGACGACCGCCGTGATGCCCGGCTCGAAGCGCAGAGTCGTCGGCGAGGCGAAGGACTTGAAGCCCTTCAGCGTCAGACTCTTGAGGTACATGGCGTGCCAGACTACCGCTGAAAATTTCCGCGCCCGCCCATCGGCGGAGGGTGTCGGGCCGCCCGACGGCCGTGGCCGACCAGCCTCGTCGCACCGGTCACAGAAGCCACATCAGCCACGGCCGCCGGGCAGTCGTGGTCGACGTGCCGTCGCCGGTCTATCGCTCGACGAACCCGGCAAAGCTCTCGGCCGGCGCCGACCAGTCGGCGATCACCTTGTCGACGCGCCCGGGCCGCGGCGGCCACGAATCGCCGCCTTCCAGCAGCTCCAGCAGCTTTTCCGCGGCCTCGCGTTCGCCCTGGGCCACCACCAGCACCCGGCCGTCGGGCTGGTTGGCGGCGTAACCGGTGAGTCCGAGCTCCAACGCCCGGCACCGCGTCCACCAGCGGAAACCGACCCCTTGAACCGACCCGTGCACCCAGGCGGTCAGCCGAACACCAGGGTCAGCCACCGGAAACCTCGATCCCGTTGGCGGCGCCGACGGTGCACGCCCGGTTCACCACGACGCCCTCGGCGTCGTCGGAGCCGGCGAGGATTCCCACCGTTGCGTCATGGCTCATTTCTACCGGGCGCGGGTCGACGGCACCGGCACGGCATACTGCGTTTCATGGCCACCGTCGTCGCGTTTCACGCCCACCCCGACGACGAGGTGATCCTCACCGGCGGCACCCTGGCGCGGGCCGCGGCCGCCGGTCACCGCGTGGTGGTCGTCACGGCGACCGATGGGCGCGTGCACAACGAACAGGACGGCGTCCGCATCGACGAATTGCGCACCAGCGCAGGCATTCTCGGTGCACATCGGGTCGAGTGCCTCGGTTATGCCGACAGCGGCTACGGCCCGGAGTTCTACCCCGACCCGCCCGGGCGGGTGCGGTTCGGCCGGGCCGACGTCGACGAGGCGGCGCAGCGCCTTGCCGCGATCCTGCGCGCCGAGGATGCCGACCTGCTGCTCAGCTACCAGGCCAACGGCGGCTACGGCCACCGCGACCACGTGCAGGTCCACCACGTCGGCAAGCGCGCGGCCGAACTCGCGGACACCCCGCGGGTGCTCGAGGCGACGATGCCGCGTGAATTGCTTTGCCGAATCACCGATTTCACTCAACTGTTGCGTCTGCCGGGGCCGTACGAGCCGGACGTCGTGCGCACCGCGTACGCCCCGCGGGCGACCATCACCCATCGCATCGACACGTTCCGCTTCGCCCGGCAGAAGCGAGACGCGCTTGCAGCGCACCGTTCTCAGGTCGGCGCCGGGCCGGCCGCGCGCGCGCTCGGGCTCATGCTCCGGCTGCCGCCGCAGGTGTTCGGCGTGCTGCTCGGCCGGGAGTGGTTCGTCGACCCGGCCACGGCCGCCGGGCCCGTGCGGCGCGACATCTTCGACTGAACGGCGGTCAAACCCTGGGCCGCGGTTGGCATCTCGGGCAGTAGAACGACGAGCGGTTCATGAACTTCTCGCGCCGGATCACCGCGCCGCAACGCCGGCAGTTCTGGCCCTCGCGACCGTAGGCGTCCAGCGAGCGGTCGAAGTACCCCGACTCGCCGTTGACGTTGACATACAACGAATCGAACGACGTCCCCCCCTTGGCCAGCGCGTCGCGCATCACCTCGGCGGCCGCGTCCAGGACCGCGGCGAGCCGACGGCGGGGCAGCGAGTCGGCGATCCGCGCGCCGTTCACCTTCGCGCGCCAGAGCGCCTCGTCGGCGTAGATGTTGCCGATCCCCGACACCACCTGCTGGTCGAGGAGCTGGCGCTTGATCTCGGAATGCTTGCGCCGCAACACGTTGATCACCGCATCGGCGTCGAACCGGGGGTCCAGCGGGTCACGCGCGAGGTGCGCGACGGGTTCCGGCACGACGCTGCCGTCGACGGTCAGCAGGTCGGCGAGCATCCACCCGCCGAAGGTGCGCTGATCGGCGAAGCTGAGCACCGTGCCGTCGTCGAGCAGCGCGGAGATGCGGACGTGGTCGGCGCGCGGCACCTCGCCCAGCAGCATCTGTCCGCTCATGCCGAGGTGGACCACCAGCGCCGTGTCGGGGCCCGATTCGCCCGGCTCCGTGTCGAGCAGCAGCCACAGGTACTTGCCGCGCCGGTCGGTGCCGGTGATCCGCGCGCCCAGCAGGCGGGCGGTGAGGTCGGCGGGCCCGGCCTCGTGGCGGCGCACCGCGCGGGGATGATGCACGCGCACGGCCGTCATCGTCTTGCCCACCACATGCGCCTGCAAGCCGCGGCGGACCACCTCGACCTCCGGCAGTTCGGGCATTCAGTGATGATCGCAAGCGCGGCGAAGCCGGGCGCAGCGGGTCATCACCATCAAGACCAGTGATGATCGCAAGCGCGGCGAAGCCGGGCGCAGCGGGTCATCACCATCAAGACCAGTGATGATCGCAAGCGCGGCGAAGCCGGGCGCAGCGGGTCATCACCACACCCCACGATGATCGCAAGCGCGGCGAAGCCGGGCGCAGCGGGTCATCACCATCAAGACCAGTGATGATCGCAAGCGCGGCGAAGCCGGGCGCAGCGGGTCATCACCACAAACAAGCAGCTCTACACGGAGGTCTTGCCCGCGGTGTCGAGCACGTCCAGCGCTTTCCAGGTCGCGGCCGCGGCTTTCTGCTCGGCTTCTTTCTTGGAGCGGCCGACACCCGAGCCGTACTCGGTGTCCATGACGACGACGACCGCGGTGAATTCCTTGTCGTGGTCCGGGCCGGTCGAGGTGACCAGGTACGACGGCGCGCCCATGCCGCGCGCCGCCGTCAGTTCCTGCAGGCTGGTCTTCCAGTCCAGCCCGGCGCCCAGGGTGGGCGCTGCGTCGAGCAGCGGGCCGAACAGCCGCAGGATCACCTCGCGCGCGGTCTCGATCCCGTGCTCCAGGTAGATCGCGCCCAGCAGCGACTCCATGCCGTCGGCCAGGATGCTCGACTTGTCCGCCCCGCCGGTGTTCGCTTCCCCGCGGCCCAGGTACAGGTGCACGCCGAGCCCCTCGTCGGAGAGGTTGCGCGCGACGTCGGCCAGCGCCTGGGTGTTGACCACGCTGGCCCGTAACTTGGCGAGGTCGCCCTCCGAGCGGTCGGGGTGGCGGTGGTAGAGCTCGTCGGTGATGGTGAGCCCGAGGACGGCGTCGCCGAGGAATTCCAGGCGCTCGTTGGTGGGCAGGCCGCCGTGCTCGTAGGCATAGCTGCGGTGTGTCAACGCCAGGGTGAGCAGCTCGTCGGGCAGCTCGACTCCGAGCGCGTCGACCAGGGGTTGGCGAGAACTCACCGCTCACCCCGCGGCTCGGGGGGCAACATCTCGGCCAACTTGGCCCATCGCGGGTCGATGCGCTCGTGCTGGTGACCCGGTTCGGCCGCCAGATTGACACCGCACTCGGGGCACAGTCCCGGGCAGTCCGCCGTGCACACGGGGGCGAACGGGAGTTCCAGCCCGACGGCGTCGACGATCGACTGCTCGAGGTCGATGGTGTCGTCGACGATGCGGCCGACCTCGCCCTCCTCGGTGGTCGCCTCCGTGGTGCTCTCCGGGTAGGCGAACAGCTCGGTCAGCGCCACCTGCACGCGCTCCCGGACCGCGGTCAGGCACCGCGAACACTCGCCGACGGTGGGCGCCGACACCGTCCCGGTCACCAGTACGCCCTCCGACACCGACTGGAACTGCAGGTCGAGTTCCATAGGGGCGCCCGCCTCGATCGCGATCATGTCGAGCCCGACGCGCGACGGACTCGGCACGGTCTCACGCAGGGTGACCATCGCTCCGGGGCGCCGTCCGAGCCGGGTGATGTCGAAGGTCATCGGCGAGGTCGGACGGCGCTGCGTCGTGGTGCTGTGCTGCCGCGTCATACGACGAATCCTACGGCGCCGACCCTCCGACGCCAGTGCAGAACTGGCGTTTAGGTGGTAATGAGCCCTGTTCGGCGCCGGTTAGCGGACCGCGTAGTCGTGGGTGCCGGCGGCGGTCCGCAGCTGGTGGCGCCCGCGGCCGACGGACCGCAGCGTGCCGTTGAGGAACTCCTCGAACTCGGCCAGCTTGTTGTCGACGTAGATGTCGCACTCGCCGCGCAACCGGTCGGCCTCGGCGTGCGCGGTGTCGATGAGGCGGGTGGCCTCGGCGTTGGCGGACTGCACCACCTCGTTCTGCGACACCAGGCGCTGCTGTTCCTTGATGCCTTCCTGAACGGCCTTCTCGTAGGAGATGTTGCCGTTCTCGAGCAGCCGGTCGACCTCGGCCTGGGCGCGTCCGACGCTGGCTTCGTACTCCCGTTTGGCCGCCGTGGCGATCCGGATCGACTCCTCGCGGGCCTCGCCGACCATCCGCTCGCTGTGCTGGCGCGCCTCGTTGACCATGCGGTCTGCCTGCGCTTTTGCGTCGGACAAGAGCCGGTCGGCCTCGGCGCGGGCGTGGTTGAGCATCGACTCGGATTCGGTGGTGGCCGAGGACACCATGGACTCGGCGTGCGTCTTGGCGTCGTGCAGCATCGAGTCGCGCGCGTCGAGCACGTCCTGGGCGTCGTCGAGTTCGCCGGGGATCGCGTCCTTGATGTCGTCGATGAGTTCGAGCACGTCACCGCGGGGAACCACGCAGCCGGCCGTCATGGGCACACCGCGGGCTTCCTCGACAATGGCGCTCAGTTCGTCCAGCGCTTCAAAGACTCGGTACACGGCCATACCCTCCTGGCTCTTGCAAAACATGCTGTTGTAACCAGTGTGCCTGGTGTTGCGCCTGTGACAGCGGTGGCGCGAGCGGTGTGTCGAACATTGGCCGCCGGCCACAACCGGGCTCTGCCCAGGCCATCCTAGGCAAATCCGGGGCAAAACCGCAGTTCGCCGCTTGACCTATACCCCCATGGGGTATAGCTTGGAGGCCGCAGGGCACGGGCACCCGGCCGACGCCGTGCAACCGGAGCGGAGGACTTTGTGGAAGTGCTGGCACCCATCGGACATGCCCTCGAGCTGGCGGGATCGATGACGTGGGAGATCCTGTGGGCGCTCATCCTGGGCTTCGCGCTCTCGGCCGTGGTGCAGGCGGTGGTGCGACGCTCGACGGTCGTCACCCTCATGGGCGACGACCGGCCGCGGACCCTCGCCGTGTCCGCCGGACTGGGCGCGGCGTCGTCGTCGTGTTCGTACGCGGCGGTCGCCCTGGCCCGATCGCTGTTTCGCAAGGGCGCCGATTTCACCGCCGCCATGGCGTTCGAGGTCGGGTCCACCAACCTGGTGGTGGAGCTGGGCATCATCCTGGCCCTGCTGATGGGCTGGCAGTTCACTGCCGCGGAGTTCGTCGGCGGCCCGCTGATGATCGTGGTGCTCGCCGTCCTGTTCCGGCTGTTCGTGCGGTCCCGGCTGGTCGACGCCGCCCGCGAGCAGGCCGAGCGCGGGATCGCCGGATCGATGGAGGGCCACGCCGCCATGGACATGTCCATCAAGGAGGAGGGCTCGTTTCGGCGCCGACTTTTCTCTCCGGAGGGTTTCACCGCCGTCTCGCACGTCTTCGTCATGGAGTGGTTGGCGATCCTGCGCGACCTGGTGGTAGGCCTGTTGATCGCGGGTGCCATCGCGGCGTGGGTCCCCGGAAAGTTTTGGCAGGTGTTCTTTTTGGCCGATCACCCGGGTTGGGCGGCGCTTTGGGGGCCGCTCGTCGGGCCGATCGTCGCCATCTTGTCTTTCGTCTGCTCGATCGGCAATGTGCCACTGGCCGCGGTGTTGTGGAACGGAGGCATCAGCTTCGGCGGTGTCATCGCGTTCATCTACGCCGACCTGCTGATCGTGCCGATCCTGAACATCTATCGCAAGTACTACGGCACCAGAATGATGCTGACCCTGTTGGGCACCTTCTACGCATCGATGGTCGCTGCCGGCTACATCGTCGAATTACTCTTCGGCGCAACCGGTCTCATTCCCCGGCAGCGCAACGCCACGGTGATGGAGGCATCGATCTCCTGGAACTACACCACCTGGCTCAACATCGTCTTCCTGGTTGTCGCCGTGATTCTGGTGGTGCGGTTCGTCAGGTCGGGCGGAACGCCGATGCTTCGGATGATGGGCGGTTCCCCCGACGCCGGGGAGCACCACCACTGACGGCGTTTGCCGTAATGTCCTGCGCGACGCGGCGGTGCCGGGATCGTGCGGATCGGTTCCCTACTGACCGACTCCGCTGTCCGGCAACATTTTTCGTCACTTAGGCGCCGCTGGTCTCAACACGGCGGTTTTTGTCGGTGGGGGTGGCTAGTTTGACGGTATGACTGCGGGCGGCATCGACGATCGGGACGCGATCACCGCGGCCTTCGACGCGCTCGATGCCGCGCTCGACGGGGTGGTGGGGTTGGGGTTCGACGCGCTGACCACCCCCGAGTGCCTGGCGTTGTTGGCGCGCTGCGAGAAGGTACGCCGACGGCTGCCGGTGCCCGAGCATCAGCTCATCAACACCCTGGCCCGCCAGGCCAGCACGCAAGAGCTGGGCGCCAAACTGTCCCACGCGATCGCCGAGCGGACGCTGACCAGCCGCGCCGATGCCGCCCGCCGCATCCGCGACGCCGCCGCCCTGGGACCCCGACGCGGCCTGACCGGCGAGCCGCTGCCGCCCGTGCTGGCCCACACCGCCGCCGCGCAGCGCGAGGGCCGCCTCGGTGCCGAACACGTCGCGGTCATCCGCCGCTTCTGCCAGGAGTTGCCGGCCTGGGTCGACCAACCCACCCGTGATCGCGCCGAGGCCGACTTGGCGCGCAAGGGCGCACAGTTTCGTCCCGAACAACTGGCCGGCCTGGCCGACAAGCTGGCCGACTGCCTCAACCCCGACGGCAACTACAGCGACGTCGACCGGGCGCGGCGCCGCGGCCTGATCCTGGGCAAGCAGCAACCCGACGGCATGTCGGCACTGCGTGGCTGGCTGACTCCCGAGGCCCGCGCCACGCTGGAGGCGGTGTGGGCCAAGCTCGCCGCCCCCGGAATGTGCAACCCGCTCGACGAGCAGCCCTGCGTGGACGGCGCGGCCTCACAACAGGCCATCGACCGAGACGGCCGCTCGGCCGGCCAACGTCAGCACGACGCACTGCTGGCCGCCCTGCGCGCCCTGCTCGCCTCCGGCGAACTTGGCAAGCACAACGGATTACCGGCCTGCATCATCGTCACCACCACCCTGGCCGAACTCGAAACCGCCGCCGGGCACGGACTCACCGGCGGCGGCTCTTGGCTGCCAATGAGCGACGTGATCCGCCTGGCCCGCCATGCCCATCACTACCTGGCCATCTTCGACCGGGGCAAAGCCCTGGCGCTGTACCACACCAAACGCCTGGCCACCCCCGCCCAGCGAATCGTGCTCTACGGCAAGGATCGCGGCTGCACCGCGCCCGGCTGCACCGTCGGCGGCTACTACTGCGAAGTCCACCACGTCACCGACTGGGCCAAAAGCCACACCACCGACATCAACCAACTCACCTTCGCCTGCGGACCCCACCACCGGCTACTACAACCCCGCGGCTGGACCACCCGCAAGAACACCGACGGCGACACCCAATGGATCCCGCCACCCCACCTCGACCGAAATCAACCCCGCACCAACACCTTCCACCACCCCGAAAAACTCCTCCACGAAGAAAACGACGAGGACGGCGACCAAGAGCAAGCGAGCTGAACGCGGTTACAGTTGCGGCACAGCGGTTTTCACGAACCGCCGGAAAGCTTGCCGCGCATCCTGCGGTTCACCGGCTCGGGCAGCAACTGCGACACATCACCGCCCAGCACCGCCACCTCCTTGGCCAGCGACGACGACACGAACGAATACTGCGGCGCGGTGGCGACGAAGAAGGTGTCGACTCCGGCGATGTGCTTGTTCATCTGCGCCATCTGCAGTTCGTACTCGAAGTCGGTGTCGGTGCGAAGGCCCTTGACAATGGCGGTCATCCCCCGGGCCGTGACGAAGTCGACCACCAGGCCTTGCCCGGCCTCCACCCTCAGATTGGGTAAATGCGTCGTCGACTCCTCGATCATCGCGATCCGCTCGTCGAGATCGAACATGCCCTTCTTGGCGGGGTTCGTCAGGATCGCCACCACCACCTCGTCGAACTGGGCGGCGGCGCGCTCGAAAACGTCGATGTGGCCCAACGTCACTGGGTCAAAGGACCCGGGGCAGACTGCGCCGGTCATGACGGATGACGCTACACGCCGGCCTCAGAGCCGTTCGGCAAGCTCCAGACGGGTGTCGCCGTACACGCGCTGCGACCACCGCGACCAGCCTGCCGGCCAGTTCAGCGGCACACTGGCGTTCGCCCGCTCCACCACCGCGACGCTTCCCTCCCGCACCCAGCCGCGGGAGGCCAAAGCTTGCAGCACAGCCTCGATCTCGGCGGTCTCGGCGTCATAAGGCGGGTCGGCCAGCACCAAATCGACCGGGGCGGCGGCCCCGGCGGCCACGACGGCGGCCACAACGCCGCGCCGCACCGTCGCCCCGGCCAGGCCGAGGGTCTCGACGTTGCGGGCGATGACGGCCGCGGTGCGGGCGTCGGACTCCACGAACAACGCCGACGCGGCCCCCCGCGACAGCGCCTCGAGCCCCAGCGCGCCGGAGCCCGCGTAGAGGTCGAGCACCGCGAGGCCGCTCAGGTCGCGTCGGGCGGTGACGATGTTGAACAGCGCCTCGCGCACGCGATCGGTGGTCGGCCGGGTGCCGCGCGGCGGGACGGCGATCCGCCGGCCGCCGGCCACGCCGCCGATGATCCGGGTCACTGTTGCAACTTAGAAGAGGGTGGACCAGTAGTCCCAGAACCGCGCCACGATCAGCAGGAAGACGGCGGTGAACCACAACACGGCGATCGACCACCGCCACCGGTACAGCACCCCGGCAGGCCCGAGCCGCCCGCGTTCCGCCGCCGGGCGCAGCAAGACCGACCCGACCAGCACGGCAAGGGCGACGGTGACCACCCAGACCACCATGCAGTAGGGGCACAGCGCGCCGATGCGGTACAGGCTCTGGAAGATCAGCCAGTGCACGAACACGGCGCCGGCCAGCACCCCGATCTCCAACCCGGCCCAATACCATTGCGGCAAGCCGATTTTCGCCACGGCCAGTACGCCGGTGACGGTGACCACGGTGAAGCCGATGATGCCGATCAGCGGGTTGGGAAAACCGAACAGGGAGGCCTGCGGGGTCACCATCACCGACCCGCAGGCGACGATGGGGCTGAGGTTGCACGACGGCACGTACGACGGGTTGAGCAGGATCTTGATCTTCTCCACCGTCAGGGTCATGGAGGCGGTCAGGCCGATCGCACCCGCGATCAGGACGCACCACGCGCTCGGCGGAGTTACCTGCGCCCGAAAATCGGAATCCGGTGACTCCGGGGCGGTCACGTCGAGGCGGGAGTGGCGGCGGTGTCGATGCCCGGCACGTCGCCCACGATGCTCTTGATCTTGGCCACCAACGCGTCCGGCGTCGACGGGTCGTAGTTCTCGCCGTTGATCTTGATGGTCGGGGTGGCGGTGATATGTGCGGCCGCGGCCTCGCCGGTGACCTTGGAGATGTACTTGCCGCTGTTGATGCAGTCCGGGACCTTGCCCACCACGCCCGCCTCGCGGGCGATCTCGATCAGCCTCGCGTTGTCCGGAAAGCTGGTGCCGGTTTCGCTGGGCTGGATGTCGGTGGTGAACAGCGCGGTGTGGAAGCGACGGAACGCGTCGAGGGACTCGTCGGCGACGCACAACGCCGCCGCGGCCGCCCGCGACGAGTAGTTCTGGGTCCTGGAGCTGTCCAGGATCGACACCATCGAGTAGTCGGCGGCAATAGCGCCGATGTCGATCAGCTTGGACACCGTCGGGCCGAAGGTGCGCTCGAAGTTACCGCAGGCAGGGCACAGGAAATCTTCGTAGAACGCGACGGCGGCCTTGGGATTGCTGGTGCCCGGCTGGGTGACCAGCTTGCTCGACGTCACGCGCACGGTGTCGCCTTCGCCCGTGCCGCCGCTCTTCTTGTGGTGCGACGTCACGATGTAGAAGACGAGGGCGACCGCGAAGATCACCACGAAGGCGGTGCCGCCGATCTGGATGAGCCGTCCGGACCTGCGGTCGGATGCCTTGACGTCGAACTGCGGGGGACGTTTGGGTTTCTCGGCCACAGGTTCGGAGATCCTTCGGTATCGAGTCGTCGGCCCGCCCATGCGGCGGCGCCTCTAGATTACCGGCGACCTTACCGTCGCCCGGCCGGCCGGCCGATCACGCCCGGCTCAGGTGCGCACGCAGCGCCGAGATCATCTCGCTCGTCGCGGCGGCGCTGCCGCCGCCCAGGGCGAACAGGTTGGCGAAGCCGTGCGTCAGCGAACCCATGCACCGCAGGTCAACCGGAGTGCCGGCGGCAGCCAGCCCGGCGGCGTAGCTCTCCCCTTCGTCGCGCAGGGGGTCGAAGCCCGCGACGGCGATGAGGGCGGGCGCCAGCCCGGCCAGCGACTCGGCCAGCAGCGGCGACACCCGCGGGTCGGCCCGGTCGATGCCGGAGCGGCGCAGGTACTGCGACCCGAACCAGTCGATGTCGCGTTTGGTCAGCACGAAGCCGCGGGCGAACAGGCTCAGCGACCGGGTCTGCGCGGTGAAATCGGTCCGCGGGTACATCAGCCACTGCAGGATCGGGGCCGGGCCGCCGCGGTCGCGCGCCGTCTGGCACACCACCGCGGCCAGGTTGCCGCCGGCGCTGTCGCCGCCCACGGCGATACGGCCCGGCGCCGCGCCGAGTTCCGCGGCGTGCTCGTGGGCCCAGGTGAACGCCGCCCAGGCATCCTCGATGGCGGCGGGAGCCGGGTGCTCGGGGGCCAGCCGGTAGTCGATCGACAACACGTGGATTCCGGCGTCGCGGCAGGTCAACCGGCACAGCGAGTCGTGGGTGTCCAGGTCGCCGATCGCCCAGCCGCCGCCGTGGAAGAAGACCAGCAACGGCTGGTTCGCCCCGCCGTCGGCCGGGCGGTAGTGCCGCGCGGCGAGCGCGCCGGCAGGCCCGGGCAGCGCGAGATCGTCGACCCCGACGTGGATTTGCGGACCGGGCAGCTCCGTGCACGTCTGGTGCATGAGGGCGCGCGACGCGATCGGGTCGTCGTCGACGACCAGGCCGTCGATGCCGACCGCGCGCAGGCCCGACAGCATCAGCTGCAGCGTCGGGTCGAGCGTGTTGCCGTCGATGATGACCGAACGGCCCCCGAACAGCGCGCGCTTCGCGGGCGCCGGAATCCACGGAATGACCTTGACGCCGAGCACCGACACCCTGCCCTGCATGCGACTGGTCAGACGGATCGGCGCGCGCTTTGCCCCCAGATGCAGGTCCGGCGCGGCCGGCAGAGTCTTGGTCACGGTCAGCTCCCTCGGTACGACTGCGTCACGCTGAGCGATGGTCACGGCACGTCGACACCCCCGCCGGTCACCGCAAACAACGATCGGGCGAACGCATTGCCGACTCCCGGATGCCGTTCGACCAACTCTACGTGGTGCCCCCGACACGCCCCCGCACCGATCGGCCGGCATACCCGCTGAGTAATATCGTGGTCTCCAGGTCGGTGAACCCTCACGAATCGCGAGCGAACGTCGACGTTCGATGTCGAACGACAGGCAGGTGAATGACTTGACGGGCAACTCGGGCGTTGCCATCCCCTCAATCGCCCTGAACGACGAAAACACGATGCCGGTGCTCGGCCTGGGCGTCGCGGACCTCTCCGACGACGAGACCGAACGCGCGGTGGCGGCAGCCCTCGAGATCGGCTGCCGGCTCATCGACACCGCCGCCGCCTACGGCAACGAAGCCGCCGTCGGCCGCGCGATCGCCGCATCCGGCATTCCGCGCGCCGAGCTGTTCGTCACCACCAAACTCAAAACCGCCGACCACGGCTTCCAGAAGTCGGCGGAGGCCTGCACCGCCAGCCTGGAACGGCTCGGACTGGACTACGTGGACTTGTACCTCGTGCACTGGCCCGCCCCGGCCCAGGGCAAGTACGTGGACGCGTTCGGCGGCTTGATCCAGTCCCGGGGCAACGGGGAGGCCCGTTCCATCGGCGTTTCCAACTTCACCGAGGAACACCTGTCGACGGTCATCGACCTCACCTTCGTCACGCCGGCGGTCAACCAGATCGAGTTGCACCCGCTGCTCAGCCAAGCGGACCTGCGCAAGGTCAACGCGCAGCACAATGTCGTCACGCAGTCCTACACCCCGCTCGTCCTCGGGAAGTTGATGGACAACCCCACGATCACCTCGATCGCGGGCGAGTACGGCAAGACCCCGGCCCAGGTGCTGCTGCGCTGGAACCTGCAACTGGGCAATTCGGTGATCTTCCGGTCCGCCAAGGCCGAACACATCGCCACCAACCTCGATGTCTTCGACTTCGAATTGGCCGCCGAGCACATGGATGCCATCGACGCCCTCAACGACGGCACCCGGTTGCGCCCGGATCCCAACACCTACGCGGACTGAGCCGCCGCCCCGTCAGGCGGCGGGGCAGGTGGCCGCGGACTGCCGGAGCGTGCCCGCCGAAGCCTGGTCGACCGGCAGCGCGTATCCGCGCAGCACCGCGATGAACTGCATGGCGTACTGGCAGCCGAACGCGGTGTTCGGCGGCATCCACAGCGCCGGTGGCGAATCGCCCTTGTCCTGGTTGGCCTGCCCGTCGACCGCCAGCAGGTTGGCCGGATCGTTGGCGAAACGCAGCCGCTCGGCGAACGGCCATCCGTAGGCGCCCATGTCCCAGGCGTAGGCGATCGGGACGATGTGGTCGATCTGGACCGCCTCGCCGACCTTGGCTCCGCGCCGGAAGGCGATCGTCTTGTTCGTGTACGGGTCGTGCAGGGCTCCGGTGGCCACCGCGTCCGGGCACCGTTTGGTCGACACGTAGGTCTTCTCGACGAGGTCGCGGTTGAGGATGTCGTCGCGGGTGTCACATCCGTTGTGCCCCAGCGGAGCGTCGTTGTCGTCGTCCCAGGCGTCGCCGAACGCCGCCCTCTGGTAGTCGTAACGGCGCTGGCGCGACGGCAGCACGGCGATTCCCGCGAGGACGTCGGTGCCGGGCAGCACCCTGGGAACGTCGGCTCGCGCCGCGTAGTCGTGGGCGTGCCGGGCCGCCGTCGATCCCACGGTCTGATAGGCCACCACGACCGCTAGGGCCGCGGCGGCCGCCATCCACAGCAGCAGTTTCCGGCTCACGACTTGTCCAGATACTCGATGCGATCGGTGGTGGTGAACTGCGCCGCGAGCAGCTCCATCCGCGGATTCGACGGGTCCTGCTCGTACTCGCGCACGCACAGTTCGCGGGCGGCCTCGATGACGTCGCTGTGGTCGGCCAGCGATAGCCATCGCAGATTGATCGCACGCCCGGACTGGTTGCGGCCCAGCACATCTCCCTCCCGACGCTCCTTGAGGTCCAGGTCGGCCAGCGCGAAGCCGTCCAGCGTCCCGGCGACCGCCGAAAGCCGTTCGCCCGCGCGCGATCCCGGCGATACCCAACTGGCCAGCAGGCACAGGCTGGGGTGCCGGCCGCGGCCGATGCGCCCGCGCAGCTGATGCAACTGACTGATACCGAACCGGTCGGCGTCCATCACCAGCATGACCGTGGCGTTCGGGACGTCGACGCCCACCTCGATCACGGTGGTGCACACCAGCACATCGATCTCCCCCGCCCGGAACGCCGCCATTGCGGCGTCCTTCTCCTCGGCGGGCAGCCGCCCGTGCATGAGCCCCAGCCGCAGCGCGGCGAGCTCGCCGGCCCGCAGCCGGGCGAACATTCCCTCGGCCGTCGCCGAAGGTCGCGCCCCTTGCTCGCCCGAGCCCTGCTCGTCGGAGTCGTCGATCCGCGGCGCCACCACGTACGCCTGGCGGCCCTGCGCGACCTCCTCGACGATGCGCCGCCAGGCCCGCTCGAGCCAGGCGGGCTTGTCGTTGACGAAGATCACGTTGGTGGTGATCGGCTGGCGTCCGCGCGGAAGTTCGCGCAGCGTGGACGTTTCCAGGTCGCCGTAGACCGTCAGCGCGACGGTGCGCGGGATCGGCGTCGCGGTCATCACCAGCAGGTGCGGCGTGACGCCGGCGGGAGCCTTGGCGCGCAACCGGTCTCGCTGCTCGACGCCGAAGCGGTGCTGCTCGTCGACCACCACCATGCCCAGGTTGTGGAAGTCGACCGCGTCCTGCAGCAGCGCGTGGGTGCCGACGACGATGCCCACCTGGCCGCCGGCGACTTCCGCCCGCACCTGTTTCTTCTGCGCCGCGGTCATCGAACCGGAAAGCAGCGCGACTCGAGTCGCATCGTCCGCGCCGCCCAGCTGGCCAGCCATCCCCAGGGGTCCCAGCACGTCGCTGATCGACCGGACATGTTGGGCGGCAAGCACTTCGGTGGGAGCGAGTAGCGCGCACTGATAGCCGGCGTCCACCAGCTGCAGCATCGCCAGCACGGCCACGATCGTCTTGCCGGACCCGACCTCGCCCTGCAGCAGGCGGTTCATCGGCCGGGTGGCCGACAGCTCCCCGGACAACACGGCGAGCACGTCGCGCTGGCCCGCCGTGAGCTCGAAGGGCAGGCGCTGCAAGAGTTTCGCGGCCAGGCCGTCGCTGCGCGGCGGTGCGGGCGGCCCCGACGCGGACAGCTCACTGTGCCGGCGTGCCAGCAGCGCCCACTGCAGGCCCACGGCTTCGTCGAAGGTCAGGCGCTGCACCGCCCGCCGGCGCGCCGACTCCTCCTCGGCGAGGTGGATGTCGCGCAGGGCCCGGTCCTCGTCGATCAGCCCGTGCCGGGCACGAAAGTCCTCGGGCAGTGGGTCGTCCACCGGGTCGAGGACGTCGAGCACCTGGCGCACGCAGGCGAAGATGTCCCAGCTCTGCACCTTGGTGCTGGCCGGATAGATCGGGAAGAAGGCCCGCTCGAACGCCGACATCTGCAGGTCGCCGCCGGCCGCCTGCGACGCCCTGGCGATGCTGGCCAGCGACTTGGTCCCGTGACTCTTGCCGTCGGGCGAGTCGAGGATGAGAAACGCCGGGTGCGTCAGCTGCATGACGCCGTTGAAGAACCCGACCTCCCCCGAGAGCATCACCTTGGTGCCCTTCGTCAGGTCCTTCTTGATGTAGTTCGCATTGAAAAACGTTGCGGTTACCCGGTTTCGGCCCGAGCCGAGGGTGATGCGGTGGCAGTCCCTCTTCCGGTTGGTCCTCATCGGGAACGTCTTGGTCTCGGCAATCGTGTCGACGAGCGTGATGTGCTCGCCGGCCGGCGGGCGTTCGTCGTCGCTGTCCCAGCGGCTCGCGCCCTCGGTGTAGCTGCGCGGGTAGTGGCGCAGCAGGTCGTCGACGGTGCGGATGCCGAAGCCCTCGTCGAGCGGATCGGCGGCCTTGGCGCCCACGACGTAGTCCAGCCGGTCGCGCAGCGTCGCCACTTCTACTCGACTCCGATCAGCAGCGCGTCGCCGCGATGGCCGGTGCGATAGGTCACCAGCTCGGTGCCCGGATGATGGTCGTGCACATGCTCTTCGAGGATGTCGGCCACCGCGCCCGCGTCGTCGTCCGTCTCGATGCCGGCGCCCATCAGCACCGTCAGCAGGTCCCCGCCCGCCGCCAGCAGCAGGTCGATCAGGCCGATCGCGGCCCCGATCGCGTCGGGCGCCACGATCAGCACCTCGTCGCCCGCGATGCCCAGCCCGTCGCCCGGTTGGCAGCGACCCGCCCAGGTCAACGCGCTCTCGGTGGCGATCCGCACCGACCCGTGCCGGGCGGCGCCGGCGGCGCGGGCCATGGTGTACCCGTCGTCGACGGCCTGCCTGCCCGGTTCGTGTACCGCAAGGGCGGCCAGGCCCTGCACCATCGACCCCGTCGGTATCGGCACCACGTCGATGCCCCAGCCGATGGCCGCGGTGCAGCCGGCGACCAGCTCTTCGGCGGCCACGTAGCCGTTGGGCAGCAGCATCACCTGCGCGGCGCCGGTGTCGACCACCGCCCGCATCAGCCGGTGGGCGCTGACGTCGGTCGCGGGATCGCTCGCCGACGGGCCCGGGCGCAGCACGCTGGCCCCCTCGCCCGAGAACAGCTCGGCCGCGCCGTCGCCGTCGACCACGGCAAGCACCGCCCGTTCCCTGGTCCAGCCGCCCGCCGGCAGCCCGGTGACACCGGAGCTCAGGGCCGAGATCACGATGCGGCTCAGCCGGCCGGCCGCCAGCCCCGCCTCGACGGCGGCGCCCGCGTCGTCGGTGTGCACGTGCACGGAGTAGGTGGCCCGGCCGGTCGCGGGCGCGGCGGTGATGGCCACCGAGTCACCCAACTCCCCCAGCCGGTCGCGGAGCACGTCCGTGGCGGCGGCGTCACAACCGTCGAGCCGGTACATCACCTCGAACTGCGGCGCCGGGCGGTCGGCGACGGCTTCGGGTTCCGCGGCCCGCGGCGAGAGCTCGTACACCGTGCGGGCGGGCGCCTGCCCGCTGACGGTGGAGCGCAGGGCGTCCAGCAGCACCAGCAGGCCCCTGCCGCCGGCGTCCACCGCGCCGGCGTCGGCGAGCACGTCGAGCTGCTCGGTGGTCTTTTCCAGCGCGACGACGGCCGCGTCACCGGCCGCGGTGATCGCCGCGCCCAGCCCGTCCCCGGCGCAGTCGCGCGCGGCGCCCGCGGCGGCCCGCAGCACCGAGACGATGGTTCCCGGCACCTCCTGCCCGCCCATCGACGAGATGACCAGCTCGACGCCGCGCTGGAGCGCGGCCGCCAGGGTGGGCGCATCGATGTGAGGCAGTTCACCGCCGGCTCCGGCGGCCGCGGTCGCGGTGACGTCGGCGATGCCGCGCAGGATCTGCGACAGGATCACGCCGGAGTTGCCGCGGGCGCCGTTGAGCGCACCGGCCGACAGGGCCGCGGCGGCGCGGGCGACACACGCCGTCCCGTCGGCGCCGGCTCCGGCGTTCGCCTCGGCCAACGCCGAACGCATGGTGAACAGCATGTTCGCCCCGGTGTCGGAGTCGGCGACCGGGAAGACGTTGAGCCGGTTGATCTCGTCGATGTGGGTGATCAGGTCGCTGACGGCGGTGTGCGCCCACTCCCTGAGGGTCACCGCGTCCAGCAGGCGATCCTGCGACGTGCCAGAAGTGCCCAGAGTGACCCACCTCCTCTGTCTCCTCCGTGCATCCCGGTGCGCGCCAGCGTAGCCCGGCGCGAGGCGCGCCGGCTGACCGTCAATCACCGCGGGCGAGCCGGCCCATCGAGCCTAGCCAGACCCGACGACAGTGGTGGCGACCGTTTTGGCGGTAGCCGCAACTGTCGGTATCCTGGTACGGCCCGGTCAACCTGGGCAGTCCCGGCCCGCTTGCCGGACCCCCGAGATCTGAGGAGCTTGAACAATGGCCGCTGTGTGCGACATCTGCGGGAAAGGCCCCGGCTTCGGTAAGTCGGTGTCGCACTCCCACCGCCGCACCAGCCGCCGTTGGGACCCCAACGTCCAGACCGTGCACGTGGTGGCGCGTCCCGGCGGCAACAAGCAGCGCCTCAACGCCTGCACGTCGTGCATCAAGGCGGGCAAGGTCGTCCGCGGCTGAACGCGCCGCACTCTTGCGCCGTCAGTCGGCCAGGCGCGGCGGTCCGTCGGCCCGCACGACGATGACGGTCTTGCCCGCACCCCGGGCCGGGCGCCCGCGGCTCTCGAACGCCTCGCGGCCCTGGGCCATCGCAAAGGTGGCCGCCACCGGGACCCGCAACCGGCCGGAGTCGACGAGCGTCGCCAGTTCGGCGAGCTGATCGCGGTTCGGCGTGACGACGAAGAACATCGCGCTGACCCCGTACTCGCCGGCCATACCGCCCGGCGGGGGCGCCGACAGGGTGACCAGCCGGCCGCCGCGGCGCAGCATCCCGAACGACCGCAGCAGCGTGTCGCCGCCGACGGTGTCGATGACGACGTTGTACGCGCGAGCGTCGTCGAAGGGTTCCGCGCGGACGTCGACCACCCGGCGGGCGCCCAGGTCCCGGACCAGCCCGGCGGTGTCGCTGCGGACGGTCGCGGTGACGTCCGCGCCCAGTGTCGCGGCCAGCTGCACAGTCAACGCGCCGACCCCGCCCGCGCCGCCGAGCACCAGCACCGCCTCCCCGGGCCGTACCGCGGCGTGGTCCACCAGGGCCTGCAGCGCCGTCAACCCCGCCAGCGGCAGCGCGGCGGCGGCGACGTGCGACACCGTCGAGGGCTTCCGGGCCAACCCGGCCGCCGGCACGGCGACGAAATCGGCCGCCGCACCGTCCCGGTCGAAGTCGATCAGCCCGTACACCTCGTCGCCGGGCCGCAAATGCGTTGCCTACGAACCGATCTCGGACACCACGCCGGACACCTCGTGTGACGGGATGATCGGGACCCGGCTCATGCCGTCGCGGGTCCACGTCTGCTCCCACGTCAACTCGTCGAACGTGATGGCGGCTGCGTGGACGGCCACCAGGACTTCGCCGGCGCCCGGGACCGGCACGGGCGCCCGCTCGACGACCAGTTCCTCGGGACCCCCGCGGCGGTGCGCCCGTAGCGCCGTCATCTCCCTCAAGGCAGCCGCCAGTCGACCGGGTCGGCGCCCATCTTCGTCAGCAGGTCATTGGCGCGGCTGAACGGGCGCGAGCCGAAAAACCCCCGCGACGCCGACAGCGGCGACGGGTGCGGCGACTCGATCGCCGCGCAATCGCCCTCGGCCAGAATGGGTTTCAGCGTGGACGCGTCGCGGCCCCACAGGATCGCCACCATCGGCTGCGAGCGCCCGACCAGCGCGCGGATCGCGCACTCGGTGATCGCCTCCCACCCCTTGCCGCGGTGCGAGGCCGGCGTGCCGGGCCGCACCGTCAGCACCCTGTTCAGCAGCAGCACGCCGCGCTGCGCCCAGGGCGTCAAATCTCCGCACGACGGCGGGGGGTGGCCCAGGTCGGCGGAGTACTCGTCGAAGATGTTGGCCAGGCTGCGGGGCAGCGGACGCACATCGGCGGCCACCGAAAAGCTCAGCCCGACAGCGTGTCCCGGTGTCGGGTAGGGGTCCTGGCCGACGATCAGCACCCGGACGGCGTCGAACGGGAAGGTGAAGGCGCGCAACACATTCGGGCCCGCGGGCAGATACCGGCGCCCGGCGGCGACCTCGGCGCGCAGGAACCGCCCCATCTCGGTCACCCGGTCGGCGACGGGCTCGAGCGCCGTTGCCCAACCCGGGTCGACGAGTTCGTGCAGCGGTCGTGCCGTCATCGCGCCACCCTCCTCAAGTCCGTTCATCTCCCCTCGTAGGACTGCCAGCCGGCATACCCGCTCCACTCCCGCCCGTCGACCAGCACCCGGGCCGGGCCGGGGAGCACGCGTCCGATCGCCCGCCACCCGGGCGGCACCGGACCCGCGAAACAGGCGACCAGAGCGTGGTCCTCGCCGCCCCCGAGCACCCACGGCCAGGGGTCGGCGCCGGCGGCGGCCGCGGCTTCGGCCACCGCGTCGTGGTCGGCGCGAAGCGCCTCGGTGGCCAGGTCCATGGCCACCCCGGACGCCGCGGCGACGTGCCGCAGGTCGCCGATCAGGCCATCGGACACGTCGATCATCGCCTGCGCGCCGGCGGCCGCGGCCGCCGCGCCCTGCCCGTAGGGCGGCTGGGGAACCAGGTGCCTGCGCCGCAGCCCCCCGAAGCCGCCGATCCCCCGCTCCCACAAGGCATAGCCGGCCGCCGAGCGGCCCAGTTCACCCGCGACGGCGATCACCGAGCCGGCCTTCGCACCGGAGCGCAGCACCGGGGCGCGGCCGTCCAACTCGCCGAGCACCGTCACCGACAGCACCCACTGCGGGCAGCTGACCAGGTCGCCGCCGGCGATGCCGGCGCCGACACGCTCGGCCTCGTCCCACATCCCGTCCACCAGCTCGTCGGCGGCCGCGGCAGGGGTGTCGCCGGGCGCCGCGAACCCGACGACGAACGCTGTCGGGCGCGCGCCCATCGCCTCGATGTCGGCGGCGTTCTGCGCGATGGCCTTGCGGCCGACGTCGTGCGGTGTCGACCAGTCCAGCCGAAAGTGCCGGTCCTGCACGAGCATGTCGGTGGACACCACCGTGCGACCGTCCCGGGCGGCCACCACCGCCGCGTCGTCACCGGGCCCGAGCTGGACCGCGGGGGGCTGCCGGCGCCCGCGCACCATGCGGTCGATGACGGCGAACTCGCCGAGGCGCCCCAGCGTCGGCGGCTCCCCCGAGTTATCGTCGCGCACGCCACCTCCTTGGGGCCTCTGCGGCCGGGGCACGGTCGCCGACCTGCGGTACGTTGGGAGCCTGCTGCAACGGACGGCCCGCGCCAGTGTATGAGACAGGAGGTGCCGGCCGGTGAAGGCCGCATCGGATCCCGACGCGGGGCCCCCGCGTGCGGCGATCGTCGCCGCGGTGGCGCTGGCCGTCGCGGTGATCGGCGCGATCCTGGTCATCGCGGCGACCCGGCAGGGGCCGCCGCAACCGGTCGCCGTCCCCGACGCCCCGGCGCCGCAGGCCGCCGATCCCGCGTGCCAGGCGCTGGCGGCCGCGCTGCCGCCGCGGCTCGGGGACTACCGGCTCGCGCCGCTGGCTCAACCGGCCCCGCAGAGCGCCTTCGCCTGGCGGACGGGGTCCGACGGCGAGCCGGTCGTGTTGCGCTGCGGGCTGGACCGCCCGGACGAGTTCGTGGTCGGTTCGCCCATTCAGGTCGTCGATCGGGTGCAGTGGTTCGAGGCGCGGCCCGAACAGCAATCCGCCGGTGACGCGGGCACCTCCACCTGGTACGCGGTCGACCGGCCGGTGTACGTGGCGCTCACGCTGCCGTCGGGGTCGGGGCCGACGCCCATCCAGCAACTCTCCGAGCTGATCGACCGCACGATGCCGGCGGTGCCCATCAAACCGGGACCGCCGCGCTAGGTGGCGACCCGCTTCGCCCGGCCCCGCCGCGCTCGCGATCGCCACGTACCCGATGGTGACGACCCGCTTCGCCCGGCTCCGCCGCGCTCGCGATCGCCACGTACCCGATGGTGGCGACCCGCTTCGCCCGGCTCCGCCGCGCTCGCGATCGCCAGGTTCGATGGTGGCGACCCGCTTCGCCCGGCTCCGCCGCGCTCGCGATCGCCACAGCTAACGCAGGCCCACCCCGCGCGCCAGCGCCGTGTCGACCATCGTCGACAGCAGCGTGGCGTAGTCGACGCCGCTGGCCGCCCACATCCGGGGATACATCGAGATCGTGGTGAAGCCCGGCATCGTGTTGATCTCGTTGATCACCGGGCCCTCCTCGGTGAGGAAGAAATCGACCCTCGCCAGGCCCTGGCAGTCGATGGCCTTGAACGCCCGGATCGCCAATTGGCGCACGGCGTCGGCGATGTGGTCGTCGACCTTCGCGGGCACATCCAATTCGGCTGCGTCGTCGAGGTATTTGGTCTCGAAGTCGTAGAACGAGTCCTCGCGCCCGCGCACCCCGGCCACGCGGATCTCGCCGACGGTGCTGGCCTCGACTGTGCCGTCCGGCATTTCGAGGACGCCGCACTCCAGCTCACGCCCGTTGATCGCCGCCTCGACGATCACCTTGGGATCGTGCCGGCGCGCTTGGGCCACCGCGGCGGGCAGCTGGTCCCAGCTCGCCACCCGGCTGACGCCGATCGACGAGCCGCCGCGGGCCGGCTTGACGAACACCGGCAGCCCCAGCCGTTCGCACTCCTCGGGGTGCAGGGTCCGCCGCGTGGGGCGCAGCACGGCGTGCGCCCCGACGGGCAGTCCCTCGGCGGCCAGCAGCTTCTTGGTGAACTCCTTGTCCATCCCGGCCGCGCTGGCCAGCACGCCGGCGCCCACGTAGGGCACGCCGGCGAGCTCGAGCAGGCCCTGAACCGTGCCGTCCTCGCCGTACGGACCGTGCAACACCGGGAACACCACGTCCACCGACGCCAGCACCTCGCCGGCCCCGGGCGCCAACGAGACCAGCTGGCCGCCGCGCCGAGGGTCCGCGGGCAGCGCCAGTTCGGCGCCGGATTCGGCGGTCACCTCGGGCAGTCGCCGATCGCTGATGGCCAGCGCGTCCGGATCGCCGTCGGTGAGCACCCACGACCCCTGCGGGGTGATGCCGACCGCGACCACGTGGAACCGCCGGGGGTCGAGATTGCGCAGGATGCTGCCCGCGGACACGCACGAAATGGCGTGCTCGTTGCTGCGCCCGCCGAAGACGACGGCCACACGCACCCGGTCGCTGGCGTTCACAACCTCTAGAGGCTACCGGCCGCCCCGCGAGCATGCGTGTTTGCACGACGACACGCCGCCCGGCCCGTACGCCCGCGCCCGCGCGGGGGCGCGGCCGGGCCTCACTCCGGCTTGGTGCGGCGGCCCAGCAACAACGTCATCGCCTCGTCCACCGACAGGCCCATGTGGCACACCCGGTGCACGGCGTCGGTTAACGGCATCTCGACGTCGTAACTGGAGGCCAGTGCCAGGACCGACTCGCACGACGTCACGCCCTCGACCACGTGCCCGTCGCCGCTGTCGGGCGTGCCGTGCAGCACCGACTGGACGGTCGCGCCGCGGCCCAGCCGTTCGCCGAACGACCGGTTGCGCGAGCACGGCGACGTGCAGGTGGCCACCAGGTCACCCACGCCGGCCAGCCCGGCCAGCGTCGCGCCCTTGGCGCCGAGCGCAATTCCCAGCCGGATGATCTCGGCCAGACCGCGGGTGATGATGGCCGCCGCCGTGTTCTCACCCAACCCGACGCCGGCCGCCATGCCACACGCGAGCGCGATGACGTTCTTGCACGCCCCGCCGATCTCGGTGCCGACGACGTCGCTGTTGGTGTACGGGCGGAAGTATCCGGTGTTGAGCATGCGCTGCAGGGCGACGGCGCGGCCGGAGTCGCTGCACGCGACGACGGTGGCGGCCGGCTGCCCGAGCGCGATCTCGCTCGCCAGGTTCGGACCCGACACCACCGCCACCTGCGCGGGGTCGACACCGGTGACCGAGACGATCACCTGGCTCATCCGCATCAGCGTGCCCAGTTCGATCCCCTTGGCCAGGCTGACCAGCGTGGCGCCGTCGGTCAGCAGACCGGTCCAGGGCCCGAGGTTGGTGCGCAGCGTCTGCGCCGGCACGGCCAGCAGCACCGTCGTGACGCCGCTCAGCGCCTCACCGGCATCGGCGGTGGCGCGGACGCCGGGCGGCAACACGGTGCCGGGCAGGTAGTCGCGGTTGCAGCGGGTGGCGTTGATGCGCTCGGCGACCTCAGCCCGCCGGGCCCACAACCTGACCTCCGTCTCGGGGCCGCCGGCCTCGACGAGGACCTTGGCCAGCACGGAGCCCCATGCACCGGCGCCCATGACGGCGACGGCGTTAGATGTGCTGCCCACGTTGCACCCCCGTCTCTTCGCCGACCTGCGGACGCTACACCCTAGAACAGCGACGGGACGGCCGTCACCCGCGCGCGGCGCCGCTGGCAGGATGACCGCATGAGCGGCACACGGGCCGGCGGTGCGGGGGACGTCTCGGGTGACGTGGCGCTGATCGTCGCCGTCAAGCGGCTGGCCGCCGCCAAGACCAGGCTGGCCCCGGTGTTCTCGGCGGGGACCCGGGAGAAGGTGGTACTGGCCATGCTGGTCGACACACTGACCGCCGCGAGACGCGTTGCGGCCGTGGGATCCATCACCGTCGTCACCCCCGACGACGCCGCGGCGGCCACGGCGGCCGAACTCGGCGCCACGGTGCTGGCCGACCCGACGCCCGACGGGCACCGCGACCCGCTCAACAACGCGATCGCCACCGCGGAGCGCGCATCGGCCGATTTTTTCTCCAATACCGTTGTGCTGCAAGGAGATCTACCCGCGTTGCAGACGCAGGAACTCGCCGAGGCGGTGGCCGCCGCGCGCGCGCACCGGCGCAGCTTCGTCGCCGACCGGCTGGCGTCGGGAACCACCGCGCTGCTCGCGTTCGGGACCGCGCTCGATCCGCGGTTCGGGCCTGATTCGTCCGCGCGGCACCGCCGTTCGGGCGCCATCGAGCTGACGGGCGCGTGGCCCGGTCTGCGCTGCGACGTGGACACCCCCGCCGACTTGACCATCGCCCGCAGGCTCGGGATCGGCGCGGCCACCGCGCGAGCCATCGCGCAGCGCTGACGTCGGCCGCGCGCGGCAACCTGTCGCTCGGGTGAACGCCACACCAACGGCGAATGGATGTCCGCAGAGCGCTGGCAGCACCGACGGGTGATGAGCAATGATCGCAGGGTGACCGAAATCGAAGCTGAGGCGCGCCCCGACGAGAACATCTGGCAACCCGGCGAGTCGGCGGTGTCGGCGCCACCGGCCGCGACCACGGCCGCGGTCACCGACCTGCCCGAAGACCGTTACCTCAACCGCGAATTGAGTTGGCTGGATTTCAACGCGCGGGTCCTCGCGCTGGCCGCCGACAACTCCCTGCCCCTGCTGGAGCGGGCCAAGTTCTTGGCGATCTTCGCCTCCAACCTCGACGAGTTCTACATGGTGCGGGTGGCCGGCCTCAAGCGGCGCGACGAGATGGGGCTCTCGGTGCGCTCGGCCGACGGTCTGACGCCGCGCGAGCAGCTGGCCCGCATCGGCGAGCAGACGCAGCGGATCGCGACCCGGCACGCGCGGGTGTTCCTCGACTCGGTGCGCCCGGCGCTCGCGGAGGAGGGCATCCACATCGTCACCTGGGCCGACCTGAACGAGGCCGAGCGCGACGAACTGTCCACGTATTTCACCGAACAGGTGTTCCCCGTCCTGACCCCGCTGGCCGTGGACCCGGCGCACCCGTTCCCGTTCGTCAGTGGGCTGAGCCTGAACCTGGCGGTCATGGTGCGCCAGCCCGATGACGGCGGCCACCACTTCGCCAGGGTCAAGGTGCCCAACAACGTCGACCGCTTCGTCGAACTGAGCGGCCCCCGCGACGCCGACGACGGCGAGGGCCCCGGCATCGTGCGCTACCTGCCGATGGAGGAGCTCATCGCGGCGTTCTTGCCGGTGCTGTTCCCGGGCATGGAGATCGTTCAGCATCACACATTCCGCATCACCCGCAACGCCGACTACGAGGTCGAGGAGGACCGCGACGAGGACCTGCTGCAGGCGCTCGAAAGGGAGTTGGCCCGCAGGCGTTTCGGTTCGCCGGTGCGGCTCGAGATCGCCGACGACATGACCGAGAGCATGCTCGAGCTGCTGCTGCGTGAACTCGACGTGCACCCCGGTGACGTGATCGAGGTGCCGGGGCTGCTCGACCTTTCGTCGCTGTGGCAGATCTACGGGATAGACCGGCCCGCGCTCAAGGATCGGGCGTTCGTGCCCGCCACGAGCCCCGCCTTCGTCGACCGCGAGACGCCCAGGAGCATCTTCGCGACGCTGCGCGAAGGCGATGTGCTGCTTCACCATCCATACGAGTCGTTCTCCACCAGCGTCCAGCGGTTCATCGAGCAGGCCGCCGCCGACCCGAACGTGCTCGCCATCAAACAGACGCTCTACCGCACCTCCGGCGACTCGCCGATCGTGCGGGCCCTGATCGCCGCCGCCGAGGCAGGCAAGCAGGTGGTGGCAATGGTGGAGATCAAGGCGCGCTTCGACGAGCAGGCCAACATCCGTTGGGCACGAACTCTGGAGCAGGCGGGCGTGCACGTGGTCTACGGGTACGTCGGGCTCAAGACGCACTGCAAGACCTGCCTCGTGGTGCGCCGCGAAGGGTCGAACATCCGTCGGTACTGCCACATCGGCACCGGCAACTACAACGGGAAGACGGCGCGACTCTACGAGGACGTCGGGCTGCTGACGGCATCGCCCGAGATCGGCGCCGACCTGACCGACCTGTTCAATTCGCTTACGGGATATTCGCGCAAGGTCTCCTACCGCAATCTTCTGGTCGCCCCCCACAGCATTCGCACCGGCATCATCGAACGCGTCGAGCGCGAGATCGCCGCCCACCGCGAACACGGCGGGGGCCGCATCCGGATGAAGATGAACGCTCTGGTCGACGAGCAGGTGATCGACGCGCTCTACCGCGCGTCGCGGGCCGGCGTGGAAGTCGAGGTGGTGGTCCGCGGCATCTGCGCGCTGCGCCCCGGCGCCGACGGCTACTCCGAGAACATCTCGGTGCGTTCGATCCTCGGCCGCTTCCTGGAGCACTCGCGGATCATGCATTTCAACAAGATCAACGAATTCTGGATCGGCAGTGCCGACATGATGCACCGCAACCTCGACCGCCGGGTGGAGGCACTGGTGCAGGTCAAGGATCCGCGGCTGACCTCCTATCTGGACGACCTGTTCGAATCCGCGCTCGATCCGTCCACCCGGTGCTGGGAACTCGGGCCCGACGGCCAGTGGACCGCGTCGCCGCAGGCGGGGCATTCGGTGCGCGACCACCAAGTATCGTTGATGGAGCGCCATCGCAGCCCCTGACCGCAGTCGGGTGAATCTCTCGGTTGTTTTCGGCCGCATCCAACCAGCGCGACCCTCACCGAATTGACCCGCAGGAGTTCACGTGCCCTCTAAGAGCTCGTCCGCCCCTCGGCGTTCGGGAAGCCGGATCGTGTACGCCGCCGGTGCGGTGCTGTGGCGACCGACGGAATCGGACAACCCCGGCCTGGAGATCGCCGTCATCCACCGCCCCCGTTACGACGACTGGTCGCTGCCCAAGGGCAAGGTGGATCCCGGCGAGACGGCGGCCGTGGCCGCGGTGCGCGAGGTCTGGGAGGAGACCGGTCACCAGGCGACCCTTGGCCGGCGGCTCGACATGGTGAGCTATCCGATCGAGGCGGGCGTCAAGAAGGTGTACTACTGGGCGGCCCGCAGCAACGGCGGGGATTTCGTCCCGGGAAACGAGGTCGACGAATTGGTGTGGCTCCCCCTCGCGGACGCCCTGCCGAAGCTCAGCTATGCGCACGATCGAACGATGTTGCGCCACTTCATGAAACATCCGGCGGACACGCACACGGTGCTGGTGGTGCGGCACGGCACGGCCGGCCGCAAGTCACGCTTCTCCGGTGACGACTCCAAGCGACCGCTGGACAAGCGCGGACGCGCGCAGGCCGAAGCTCTGGTCCCGCAACTGTTGGCCTTCGGCGCGTCCGACGTCTACGCCGCCGACCGGCTCCGGTGTCACCAGACGGTGGAGCCGCTCGCCGAGGAACTGGGTGTGACGGTGCACAACGAGACCGCCCTCACCGAAGAGGCCTACGCGAAGAACCCCAAGCGCGCCCGCAACCGGATGCTGGACATCGCCGCGCAGGCCGGCACGCCGGTGGTCTGCTCGCAGGGCAAGGTGATACCGGACCTCATCGAGTGGTGGTGCGAGCGCGACGGTGTGCGCGCCGACAAGTCCCGCAACCACAAGGGCAGCACCTGGGTGTTGTCGCTGTCGGGCGGAAAGCTGGTGGCGGCCGACCACATCGGCGGCGCGCTCGCCGCCAACGTGCGGGCCTAGCACGCAGACACCCCCCGGGGGCGTCACTGCCGCCCGGAGGGTGACTGGTCTGAATCCTCCGCTGCTGCCTTACTTACGGCCGCGACGCGTGGTCGTCGTCGTCTTCTTGGCGGGAGTCTTCTTGGCCGGGGCCTTGGTCGCGGCCTTCTTGACCGGAGCCTTGGTCGCGGCCTTCTTGACCGGAGCCTTGGTCGCGGCCTTCTTCACCGGAGCCTTGGTCGCGGCCTTCTTCACCGGAGCCTTGGTCGCGGCCTTCTTGACCGGAGCCTTGGTCGCGGCCTTCTTCACCGGGGCCTTGGTCGCCGTCTTCTTCGCCACGGTCTTCTTGGCGGGAGCCTTCTTGGCCGCGGTCTTCTTGGCCGCGCCTGCAACAACACCACGCTTCACGGCGGGTCCTTCCGACGGGAGGCGCTGCGCGCCAGAGACAACCGCTTTGAATTGGGCACCGGGACGGAACGCCGGGACCGAGGTCGGCTTCACCTTCACCGTCTCGCCGGTACGCGGATTGCGAGCCACGCGAGCCGCGCGACGCCGCTGTTCGAATACCCCGAATCCGGTGATGGTTACGCTGTCGCCCTTGTGCACCGCACGCACAATGGTGTCGACGACATTCTCGACGGCGGCGGTCGCCTGCCGACGGTCCGAGCCCAATTTCTGTGTGAGCACGTCAATGAGCTCTGCTTTGTTCATCCAATCCCTCCAAGCTAGTGGTCCTCGTTTCGGAACCGTCTAGTGGACACGGTAAACCCTCACCTGGCAAATTTCCAAGAGCCACGCGCAATTTCAGGGCCCGGCGATCGGCATTTTCGCAATCCGGTTGCCGCCCTTGACCGGTGGCGCGAGCCCGAAATGGACTCGGTTTACTTAGATGAGCGAGAAGAAATTCCGGCCCCGGCGGCCATTCACGACAACGGCAGAGTCCGCGGTTTCCACGCCGGATAGGCCGCCTCGAAAGACTCGATCTCGGGGAGTTTCCGCAGCGTAAGGCCTATATCGTCGAGCCCTTCGAGCAGGCGCCAGGCGGTGTGGTCGTCAATCTTGAACGGCAGCACCACCGTTCCGGCGGTGATATTTCGATCCTGAAGATTGGCAGTGATTTTAAGACCCGGGCTTTGCTCGATCAGCTTCCAGAGAAGTTCCACACCGTCTTGGGCGACTTCGGCCGCCAGCAGGCCCGCCTTGCCGGCATTGCCGCGGAAAATGTCACCGAATCGAGACGAGATCACCACCCGGAACCCGTAGTCCATGAGCGCCCACACGGCGTGCTCGCGCGACGAGCCGGTCCCGAAGTCGGATCCGGCGACCAGAACCGAACCCCGGTCAAAAGGGCTGAGGTTCAGCACGAACGAAGGGTCGGACCGCCAGCTTGCGAACAATCCGTCCTCGAATCCGGTTCGGGTCACGCGCTTCAAGAACTCCGCGGGAATGATCTGATCGGTATCCACATTGGAGCGCCGCAGCGGCACGCCGATGCCGGTGTGAGTGTGAAATGCCTCCATGGCCGTCCTCTTCTTTCGTTGGTCAGTTCAAGTCCGCCGGGGCGGAAAGGGTGCCGCGTACCGCCGTCGCCGCGGCGACGGACGGAGAGACCAGGTGGGTGCGGCCGCCTTTGCCCTGGCGCCCTTCGAAGTTGCGGTTCGAGGTCGCCGCGCAGCGCTCGCCCGGTGCGAGCTGGTCGGGGTTCATGCCGAGGCACATCGAGCAGCCCGCCTGCCGCCACTCGGCGCCCGCGGCCGTGAAAATCTCGCCGAGCCCTTCGGCTTCGGCCTGAGCGCGCACCCGCATCGAGCCCGGTACCAGCAGCATCCGCACTCCCGGAGCCACTTTGCGGCCCCGCAGCACGTCGGCGACCACCCGTAGGTCCTCGATGCGACCGTTGGTGCACGACCCGACGAACACGGCGTCGACCGCGATATCGCGCATCGGCGTACCCGGTCGAAGCCCCATGTAGGCCAACGCTTTCTCCGCCGCCTGGCGCTCGGCGTCGCCGGTCATCAGCTCGGGGTCGGGCACGTCCGCGGCCAGCGGCACACCCTGGCCGGGGTTCGTCCCCCACGTGACGAACGGGCTCAAGGACGCCGCATCCAGGTTGACCTCGGTGTCGAAGACCGCACCGGGGTCGGTGCGCAGCTGCTGCCAATACCGCATCGCCGCGTCCCACTGCTCGCCCGTGGGAGCGTGCGGACGCCCGCGCAGGAACTCGTAGGTGGTCTCGTCCGGGGCCACCATGCCCGCCCGGGCGCCGGCTTCGATGCTCATGTTGCAGACCGTCATGCGGCCCTCCATGGACAGCGATTCGATGGCGCTGCCGCGGTATTCGATCACGTGCCCCTGGCCGCCGCCGGTACCGATCCGGGCGATCAGCGCGAGGATGATGTCCTTGGCCGTCACCCCGGCCGGCAATTCCCCGTCGACGTTGACCGCCATCGTCTTGAACGGCCGCAGCGGCAGGGTCTGCGTGGCCAGCACGTGTTCGACCTCCGAGGTGCCAATTCCCATGGCCAGGGCGCCGAATGCGCCGTGCGTGGATGTGTGACTGTCACCACAGACGACCGTCATTCCGGGCTGGGTGAGGCCCAACTGCGGCCCGACGACGTGCACGATGCCCTGCTCGAGGTGGCCCATCGGGTAGAGCCGCACGCCGAATTCCTCGCAATTGCGCCGCAACGTCTCGACCTGGGTGCGCGACACCGGGTCGGCGATCGGCTTGTCGATGTCGACGGTGGGCACGTTGTGATCCTCGGTGGCCAGCGTCAGATCCGGCCGCCGCACCGGGCGTCCGGCGAGGCGCAGGCCGTCGAACGCCTGGGGGCTGGTGACCTCGTGCACCAGATGCAGGTCGATGTAGATCAGGTCGGGGGCGCCTCCTTGGTCAGAGCCGCCGCCGGACGCCACAACGTGGTCTTCCCAGACCTTTTCGGCCAGCGTCCGCGGTTTGTCGGCCCGGGCCGTCGCCGTGTCGGATTTCATCGCCACCTCGCCTCGCTCCATGTCGTTCGCGGCTCGCCGATCAGCGTGGGCTGTGCTCTCACATTGCGAGACGCTAGTATCTCCTTGTGAGACAGCATAGCGGTATCGGCGTTCTGGACAAATCCGTGACGGTGCTGCACACCATCGCGGAATCCCCCTGCGGCCTGGCCGAACTGTGTGAGCGGACGGCGTTGCCCAGGGCCACCGCCTACCGGTTGGCGGCGGCCCTGGAAGTGCACAGGCTGCTGGCCCGCGACGACGAAGGGCGTTGGCGGCTGGGCCCTGCGGTCACCGAACTCGCCGCGCAGGTCAACGATCCGCTGCTGGCCGCGGCCGCGGCGGTGCTGCCGCCGCTGCGCGAGACCACCGGGGAGAGCGTGCAGCTGTACCGCCGCGAGGGCACGTCCCGGGTCTGCGTGGCCGCCCTGGAACCCGCTGCGGGCCTTCGCGATACCGTGCCCGTCGGAGCGCGGCTACCGATGACCGCCGGGTCGGGGGCCAAAGTGCTGCTGGCCCACAGCGACTTGGCCACCCAGGAGGCCGTGCTGCCGGCGGCCGCGTTCACCGAGCGCACCTTGGCCGAGGTGCGGCGGCGCGGTTGGGCGCAGAGCGTGGCCGAGCGCGAGCCGGGGGTGGCGAGCGTGTCGGCCCCGGTGCGCGACGGCTGCGGCGTCGTCGTCGCCGCCATATCGGTGTCCGGGCCAGTCGACCGGATCGGCCGGCGTCCGGGAGTTCGCTGGGCCGCGGATCTTTTGGCCGCCGCCGAGGAAATCACCCGCCGGCTCTAGCTCGCGCGCGAGGCTCGGCGCCGCCCGCGCAGACTCGGGGCAAAGTTCGCGTGGACCACCTGAGAGACTGGCGCCATGGGAACAAATCAGCGCGCGTCCATCGTCATGTCCGAGGAAGAGATCGCGGATTACGTCGTCAAAAGCCGCACCGGCACGCTGGCCACCGTCGGCCCCGACGGCCAGCCGCACCTGGTCGCCATGTGGTACGCCGTCGTCGACGGCGAGATCTGGCTCGAAACGAAGGCCAAGTCACAGAAGGCGGTCAACCTCCGGCGAGACGCGCGGGTGAGCTTTCTCATCGAGGACGGCGACACCTACGACACGCTGCGCGGGGTCTCCTTCGAGGGCGTCGCGGAGATCGTCGACGACCCCGAGGTGGCACACCGGGTCGGCGTCAGCGTGTGGGAGCGCTACACCGGCCCCTACACCGACGAGATGAAGCCGTTCGTGGATCAGATGATGAACAACCGGGTCTGCGTGCGCATCGTGGCCCGCCGCGCCCGCTCCTGGGATCACCGCAAACTCGGCCTGCCCCCGATGCCGGTGGGCGGCACCACCGCACCGTCCGTGCAGACCGGCCGGTAGATACTTGTAGCCCCGATGGGATTCGAACCCACGCTACCGCCGTGAGAGGGCGGCGTCCTAGGCCGCTAGACGACGGGGCCAGAACCGATCCGAGCTGTCAGCATAGCCCAACCCGGTGGGCCCACCTAATCGCTTGGGGTGGAGCCGTTTTGCTGGGGTACCAGGACTCGAACCTAGAATGGCTGAACCAGAATCAGCTGTGTTGCCAATTACACCATACCCCATCGGCTGCCTTAAACCGCTGGTCAGCGGCCGTTTGCGGGTTGTCGACGCACCCCCGCGGACTGCCGTGCCAGCCGTTGCCGGGCCGACGTGCAGACTACCAAAGACTCGCGTCGTAATCCGAACGCGTGGTCGGGGTCTGTCAGCCGATCGTCTCGCGTGCCGCGCGAAGCCGCTGCATGCTGCGGTCGCGGCCGAGTAATTCGAGCGACTCGAACAACGGCGGGCTGATGGTGGTCCCGGTGGCCGCGACCCGGATCGGGCCGAACGCCTTACGCGGTTTGAGGGCCAGATCGTCGATGAGGGCCGTCTTGAGGGCGGCCTCGACGCCGGCCGCGGTCCAGTCGGTCACGCCGTCCAGGGCGGCCAGCGCGGCGTCCAGCACCGGCGCGCCGTCGGGTCCGAGCTCCTTGGCGGCGGCCTTCTCCTCGATCGCGTACGAGCCCTCGTCGAGGAACTTCAGCAACTCCCACGCGTCGCCGAGCACCACGATGCGGGTCTGCACCAGCTGGGCGGCCACGGCAAACCCCGCCTCGTCCAGCCCCGTGTCGTGGCCGTGCTCCGCGAAGTACTCGCGCAGCCTGGCGGCGAAGTCGGCCGGGTCCAGCATCCGGATGTGCTCGGCGTTGAGCGCGTCGGCCTTCTTCTGGTCGAAGCGGGCCGGATTGGAGTTCACATTCACGACGTCGAACGCGGCCACCATCTCGTCGAGGCTGAACACGTCGCGGTCGTCGGCGATCGCCCAGCCCAGCAGCGCGAGGTAGTTGAGCAGTCCCTCGGGGATGAAGCCGCGCTCGCGATGGGTGAACAGGTTGGACTGCGGGTCACGCTTGGACAGCTTCTTGGTGCCCTCCCCCAATACCGTTGGAAGGTGCGCGAACTGCGGGACCCGCTCGGCGACGCCGATCCGCATCAGCGCCCGGTACAGCGCGAGCTGGCGTGGGGTCGACGGCAGCAGGTCCTCGCCGCGCAGCACGTGAGTGATCTTCATCAGCGCGTCGTCGACCGGGTTGACCAAGGTGTATAACGAATCTCCGCTCGCGCGGGTCAGCGCGAAGTCGGGCACGCTGCCCGCTGCGAAGGTGGTGGTGCCGCGCACCAGGTCGTCCCAGCTGTGGTCCTCGTCGGGCATCCGCAGCCGCACCACCGGCCGGCGGCCCTCGGCGATGAACGCCGAGCGCTGCTCGTCGGTCAGCTCGCGGTCGAAGTTGTCGTAGCCCAGCTTGGGGTTTCGCCCGGCCGCCACGTGCCGGGCCTCGACCTCCTCCGGCGTCGAGAAGGCTTGATAGGCCTCACCGGCCGAGAGCAGCTTGTCGACGACCTCGCGGTAGACGTCCTTGCGCAGCGACTGCCGATACGGGCCGTAGGGTCCGCCGACCTCGGGGCCCTCGTCCCAGTCCAGGCCCAGCCAGCGCAGCGCGTCGAGCAGGGCCAGGTAGCTTTCCTCGCTGTCGCGCTCGGCATCGGTGTCCTCGATGCGAAAGACGAAGGTGCCCCCGGTGTGTCGGGCGTAGGCCCAGTTGAACAACGCGGTGCGGACCATGCCGACGTGGGGGGTGCCGGTGGGCGAGGGGCAGAACCGCACGCGCACACCCGACGGGGAACTCACGACTTGCCCTTGCGGACCACGGGATTGGACAGGGTGCCGATACCTTCGACGGTCACTTCGACGGTGTCGCCGTCCTCGATGGGGCCGACCCCGGCCGGCGTCCCGGTGAGGATGAGATCGCCGGGCAGCAGGGTCATCACGGCCGAGATCCATTCGACGATGGCGCCGACGTCGTGGATCATCAGCGAGGTGCGGCTGTGCTGCTTCACCTCGCCGTTGACCTCGGTGCGCAGTTCGAGGTCCGCCGGATCGACATCGGTGACGATCCACGGGCCCACCGGGCAGAAGGTGTCATGGCCCTTGGCGCGGGTCCATTGCACGTCGGCTTTCTGCTGGTCGCGCGCCGACACGTCGTTGCCGATCGTGTAGCCCAGGATGAAATCGGCCGCCCGCGCGGCCGACACGTCCTTGCACGGCCGTCCGATCACAACGGCCAGCTCGCCCTCGAAGTGCACCGGTGATGCGTTGGCGGGCAACCGGATCGGCACGTTGGGCCCGATGATCGCCGTGTTGGGCTTGAGGAAGATCACCGGGTCCGCCGGCGCCGGCCCCGTCATGTCGCTCATCTCCGCGATGTGGTCGGCGTAGTTCTTGCCGACGCAGACCACCTTGCTCGCCAGCATGGGCGCGAGCAGCCGGACGTCGGCCAGCGGCCACGACCGGCCGGTGAAGGTGGGTGTGCCGAAGGGATGTTCGGCGATCTCGCGGGCGGTCAGGGCTGCGGGGTCGCCGGTGTCGCCCTCGACGCTGACGAAGGCGACACCGTCCGGGCTTGCGATTCGGCCAAGGCGCATTCCGATGAGCCTAGTCGGGCGACGATGCGGGCGTCCGGGCCCCACGGTGCACGGCTGGCACCGTCCTCACCTGCGGTTTTCGCGTCCTGTGTCAGCATGGGGTGATGCCGAACGACGCGACCGGCGAGGTCGGGCTCGGCGCGGGGGCGCGGTGGTCGGTGATGATCGTGTCGCTCTTCGCGACCGCGAGTTCCTTCCTCTTCATCAACGGTGTCGCCTTCCTGATTCCGTCGCTGGAGTCCCGCCGCGGAATCCACCTGACGGAAGCCGGCCTGCTGTCGTCGATGCCCAGCTGGGGCATGGTGGTCACGCTGGTTTTGTGGGGCTACGTGCTGGACCGGGTGGGCGAGCGGCTGGTGCTGGTCGTCGGTTCCGCGCTGACGGCCGCCGCGTCCTACGCCGCGGCGTCGGCGCAGTCACTGGTCGCGGTCGCCGTCTTCCTGTTCCTCGGCGGCATGGCCGCCGCCAGCTGCAACAGCGCGGGAGGCCGGCTGGTCTCCGGGTGGTTTCCGCCGCACCAGCGCGGCCTGGCCATGGGCATCAGGCAGACCGCGCAGCCGCTGGGAATCGCCCTGGGCGCGTTGGTGATGCCCGAACTCGCCGAGCACGGGCCGCGCGCGGGGCTGATGTTTCCCGCTGCGGCGTGCGCGCTGGCGGCGGTGGCGAGCGCGATCGGCATCGTCGATCCGCCGCGCAAACCCCGCGAATCCGCTTCGGACCGGGAACTGGCCAGCCCCTACCGCGGGTCGTGGACGTTGTGGCGGATCCATGCGGTCGCGGGTCTGATGATGATGCCGCAGACGGTGACCGTGACCTTCATGCTGGTGTGGCTGGTCAAGAACCTGAACTGGTCGGTGGCCGCCGCCGGCGGCCTGGTCACCCTCTCGCAGCTGCTGGGCGCCCTCGGCCGCGTCCTGGTCGGCCGCTGGTCGGACCGCATCGGCTCGCGGATGAGACCGGTCCGCCTCATCGTCGCCTCCGCCGCCGTGGCCCTGTTCCTGCTGGCGTGGGCGGACTACCTGGACTCGGTCTACCAGGCGCCGCTGATGGTCGCCGTGTCGGTGATCGCCGTGCTCGACAACGGACTGGAGGCAACGGCCATCACGGAATTCGCCGGCACGTTCTGGAGCGGGCGCGCGCTGGGCATTCAGAACACCACCCAGCGGCTGATGGCGGCCGCGGGACCGCCGATGTTCGGCGCGTTGATCAGCGCGGCGAAGTATCCGCCGGCGTGGCTGCTGTGCGGGCTGTTCCCGCTGGCGGCGCTGCCGTTGGTGCCGGCGAAATTGCTGCCGCCGGGCCTCGAGACTAGAGCGCGGCGGCGATCCGTTCGCCGACTTCGCTGGTGGCGAGGCGTTCGGTCCCACGTGTTGCCAGATGACTCGCCACGGCACGGTCGACCCGGCTAGCGGCGTCCTCCTCGCCGAGGTGCGAAAGCAGCAGCGACACCGACAGAATCGCCGCCGTCGGATCCGCGATGCCCCGGCCCGCGATGTCGGGCGCGCTGCCGTGCACGGGTTCGAACATCGAGGGGTTGGTGCGCGTGGCGTCGATGTTTCCGCTGGCGGCCAGGCCGATTCCGCCGCAGACCGCCGCGGCCAGGTCGGTGATGATGTCGCCGAACAGGTTGTCGGTGACGATGACGTCGAAGCGCCCGGGGTCGGTCACCAGGAAGATGGTGGCCGCGTCGACGTGCTGGTAGGCCACCGCGACGTCGGGGTAGCTCTCGCCGACCTCCGCCACCATGCGGGCCCACAACGTGCCCGCGAACGTCAGCACGTTGGTCTTGTGCACCAGCGTCAGATGTTTGCGACGACGCCGCGCTCGCTCGAAGGCGTCGGTCACCACCCGGCGCACACCGAACGCGGTATTGAGGCTGACCTCGGTCGCCACCTCGTGGGGGGTGCCCACACGGATCGCGCCGCCGGTGCCCGTGTAGGGACCCTCGGTACCCTCCCGAACCACCACGAAGTCGATGTCGGCCTTCTCGGCGAGCGGGCCGCTCACCCCGGGGTACAGCCGGGCGGGCCGCAGGTTGACGTGGTGGTCGAGCTCAAAACGCAAGCGCAGCAACAGGCCCCGCTCGAGCACGCCACTGGGCACCGAGGGATCGCCGATCGCGCCGAGCAGGATGGCGTCGTGCTCACGCAACTCGCCCAGCACCGACTCGGGCAGCAGCTCGCCGGTGGCGTGAAACCGCCGGGCGCCCAGATCGTAGGGGGTCTTCTGCACGCCGGGCAGCACCGCGTCGAGGACCTTGAGCGCCTCGGCCACCACCTCAGGGCCGATGCCGTCCCCGCTGACGACAGCGAGCTTCACGACAGGTCAACCACCTTCAGCTTGTTGGCGCCCACCGCCGCCGTGATCGCCGACCGCACGTCCTCGGAGACGTCCTGGTCCAGCCGCAGCAGGATGGTGGCGCCCGGGCCCTCGGCGTCCTCGGAGAGCTGCGCGGCCTGGATGTTCACCCCGGCGGCGCCCAGCAAGGTGCCGATCTTGCCCAGCGCGCCGGGCGCATCGACGTAGTTGATCACCAGGTTGGTGCCCTGGGCCCGCAGGTCGAAGTTGCGGCCGTTGATCTGGACGATCTTCTCGACCAGCTGCGGACCGGACAGCGCGCCGGCGACGTTCACACACGAGCCGTCATGGGCGACGGCCCGCACGTCCACGACGCTGCGGTGGTTCGGGCTTTCGGAGGCCTTGGACAGCTCGGCGGTCACGCCACGTTCGGACGCCAGCGCCGGCGCGTTGACGAACGTCACCTGATCCTCGATGACCGCCGAGAACAGGCCGCGCAGCGCCGAAAGCTTCAGCACCTCAACGTCTTCGGCGGCCAGCTCGCCGCGAACCTGAACCGACAGCGAGACCGGCAGGCCGTCGGACAGCGCCGCGACGAGCACACCGAGCTTGCGCACCAGGTCCAGCCAGGGCGCCACCTCCTCGTTGACCACGCCGCCGCCGACGTTGACGGCGTCGGGCACGAATTCCCCTGCCAGGGCCAGCTTCACGCTTGCGGCGACGTCGGTGCCGGCCCGGTCCTGAGCCTCGGCCGTAGATGCGCCCAGGTGGGGCGTGACCACCACCTGCGGCAGCTCGAACAGCGGGGAGTCGGTGCACGGCTCCTTGGCGAACACGTCGATGCCGGCCGCGCGCACATGGCCACTGGACACCGCGTCGGCCAGCGCCGCCTCGTCCACCAGGCCGCCGCGCGCGGCGTTGACGATGATCACTCCCGGCTTGGTCTTGGCCAGCGCCTCCTTGTCGATCAACCCCGCCGTTTCGGGCGTCTTGGGCAGGTGCACCGAGATGAAGTCGGCGCGGCCCAGCAGCTCGTCGAGCGCCAGCAGCTCGATGCCCAGCTGGGCGGCGCGCGCCGGGGACACGTACGGGTCGTAGGCCACCAAATGGGCACCGAAGGCCGCCAGGCGTTGGGCGACCAGCTGGCCGATCCTGCCCAGACCGACGACGCCGACGGTCTTGCCGAAGATCTCCGTGCCCGAGAACGACGACCGCTTCCAGGTGTGCGCCCGCAGCGACGCGTCGGCCGCCGGGATCTGGCGCGCCGCGGACAACAGCAGCGCCAGCGCGTGTTCGGCGGCGCTGTGGATGTTCGATGTCGGGGCGTTGACCACCAGCACACCGCGCTCGGTGGCCGCGTCCACGTCCACGTTGTCCAGTCCGACGCCGGCGCGGGCCACGATCTTGAGCTTGGGGGCCGCCGCCAGCACCTCGGCGTCGACGGTGGTGGCCGAGCGAACCAGCAGCGCGTCGGCCTCAGGCACCGCGGCCAGCAGCTTCTCGCGGTCGGGACCGTCCACCCAGCGCACCTCGACCTGGTCTCCCAGCGCGGCCACGGTGGATTGGGCGAGTTTGTCGGCGATCAATACAACAGGCAGAGTCACCCGGCCAGCCTATCGGCTGCGTTTACGGCGCCGACGTCGCCATCATCGACTTCGGCGCACAGTCACATGCGCCTGCCAGGCTGGCCCGTCACGGCGTCATCCAGGTCCGGCAAACGGCCGCCGCGCCTACGATGACGCGGTGACCAAACTTGCGATCATCTACTACTCGGCGACCGGGCACGGCACCGCGATGGCGCGGCGCGTCGCCGCGACCGCCGAGGCGGCGGGCGCCGAGGTTCGCCTGCGCCACGTCGCCGAAACCCACGACCCGGCGACGTTCGCCCACAACCCCGCCTGGACCGCGAACTACGAGGCCACCAAGGATCTTCCGGCGGCCACCGGCGACGACATCGTCTGGGCCGACGCGGTGATCTTCGGCTCGCCGACACGCTTCGGTTCCCCGGCCGCGCAGCTGCGCACGTTCCTGGATTCGCTGGGCGGGCTGTGGGCGGAGGGCAAACTCGCCGACAAGGTGTACGCCGGCTTCACATCCTCCAATACCGCCCACGGCGGGCAGGAGACAACGCTGGTCGCGCTTTACGTCACGCTGATGCATTTCGGGGGCATCATCGTGGCGCCGGGATACACCGATCCGTCCAAGTTCGTCGACGGCAACCCCTACGGCGTGAGCCTGGTCGCCACCCACGACAACATCACCGACTTCGGTGACGTCACGGGCAACGCGCTGGATCACCTGGCCCGCCGGGTGGTGGCGGTCGCCGGGCGGCTCAAGGCGTCCTGAGCCACCGAACGTGCACTCAGTGCGAAAAAATCGCCGAAGATTCGCGCTGAGTGCACGTTGGGCGACAGCTGTTACGCCGTCTCGGTGATCGGCCGGTCGACCCAGCTCATCAGGTCGCGCAGCTTCTTGCCGGTGACCTCGATGGGGTGCTCGGCGTTCTCCTTGCGCAACTGCTCGAGTTGGGTGTTGCCGCCCTCGACGTTGGCGACCAGCTTCTTGGTGAAGCTGCCGTCCTGGATGTCGCGCAGGATCTCACGCATCCGCTCCTTGGTGCCGGCGTCGATGACGCGGGGACCAGAGAGGTAGCCGCCGAACTCCGCGGTGTCGGACACCGAGTAGTTCATCCGGGCGATGCCGCCCTCGTACATCAGGTCGACGATCAGCTTGAGTTCGTGCAGCACCTCGAAGTACGCCATCTCCGGCGGGTAGCCCGCCTCGACCATCACGTCGAAACCGGTCTTCACCAATTCCTCTGTGCCGCCGCATAACACGGCCTGCTCGCCGAACAGGTCGGTCTCGGTCTCGTCCTTGAACGTGGTCTTGATGACGCCGGCGCGGGTGCCGCCGATGGCCTTGGCGTAGGACAGCGCCAGCGCCTCGCCCTGTCCGGTCGGGTCCTGGTCGACGGCGATCAGGCAGGGCACGCCCTTGCCGTCGACGAACTGGCGGCGCACCAGGTGGCCGGGACCCTTGGGGGCGACCATCGCGATGGTCACCTCGGCGGGCGGCTTGATCAGGCCGAAGTGGATGTTGAGCCCGTGCCCGAAGAACAGCGCGTCGCCGGGGCGCAGGTTGGGCTCGATGTCGTTTGCGAAGATCTCCGCCTGCGCGGTGTCGGGCGCCAGCAACATGATCACGTCGGCCCACTTCGCGACCTCGGCGGGGGTGTCGACCTCCAGGCCCTGCTCGGCCACCTTGGCCCGCGACTTCGAACCCTCCTTGAGGCCCACCTTCACCTGAACGCCGGAGTCGCGCAGGCTCAACGAGTGTGCGTGGCCCTGGCTGCCGTACCCGATCACGCCGACCTTGCGGCCCTGAATGATCGACAGGTCGGCGTCGTCGTCGTAGAACATCTCCAATGCCTGCGATGGCATTTGTCTTTCTCCTTCTCGTTACTGCCGCTGAAAACTACTTGGCCGTGCCGATACCGCGCGGACCGCGCGACAGCGACACCATTCCCGATTGGACGATCTCGCGGATCCCGAAGGGTTCCAGCACCCGCAGCAGCGCCTCGATCTTGCCGCGGTCGCCGGTGACCTCGATCGTCAGCGCCTCCGGCGCCACGTCAATCACCTTGCCGCGGAACAGGTTCACCGCTTCGATCACCTGGCTGCGACTGCCCGCGTCGGCCCGCACCTTGATCAGCGCCAGCTCCCGCGACACCGAGTTGTCGTCGTCGAGCTCGACAATCTTGATGACGTTGATCAGCTTGTTGAGCTGCTTGGTGATCTGCTCGAGCGGGGTCTGTTCGGCGGAGACCACGATCGTCATCCGCGACATGTCCTTCTGCTCGGTGGCGCCGACCGCGAGCGACTCGATGTTGAATCCGCGCCGCGAGAACAGCGCCGCGATCCGTGCCAGCACACCGGGTTTGTCCTCGACCAGCACCGAGAGGGTGTGCGTCTTCGCGCTCATCAGGCGTGCCCCTCGCTCTCGTCGTCGAACAGCGGCCGGATGCCGCGGGCGGCCTGGATCTCGTCGTTGGAGGTCCCGGCGGCCACCATCGGCCACACCTGGGCGTCGGCGCCGACGATGAAGTCGATCACCACCGGGCGGTCGGTGACCGAGCGGGCCGCATTGATCACGTCCTCGACGTCTTCCGCACGCTCGCAACGCAATCCGACGCAGCCCAGCGCCTCGGCGAGTTTGACGAAGTCCGGGATGCGGCGCGAGTGCGTGGCCAGGTCGGTTTGCGAGTAGCGCTCTTCGTAGAACAGCGTCTGCCACTGGCGCACCATGCCCAGGTTGCCGTTGTTGATCAGCGCCACCTTGATCGGTATGCCCTCGATGGCGCAGGTGGCCAGCTCCTGGTTGGTCATCTGGAAGCAGCCGTCGCCGTCGATCGCCCAGACCTCGGTGTCGGGGCGGGCCAGCTGCGCCCCCATGGCCGCCGGGATGGCGAAGCCCATGGTGCCCAGGCCCCCGGAGTTGAGCCAGGTCCGCGGCTTCTCGTAGGAGATGAACTGCGCCGCCCACATCTGGTGCTGGCCGACGCCGGCGACGTACACCGCGTCCGGGCCGGCGATCTGGCCCAGCTTCTCGATCACGTACTCCGGGCTCAGGCTGCCGTCGCTCTGCGGGCCGTAGCTCAGCGGGTAGGTGGACTTGACGCTGTCCAGGTAGGCCCACCACTCGCTCATGTCTGAGGTTTCGGTGGCGCGGGCGCCACCGTGGTGGCGCAGCATCGCGATGAGTTCGGCGATGACGGCCTTGACGTCCCCGACGATCGGCACGTCGGCGTGCCGGTTCTTGCCGATCTCTGCGGGGTCGATGTCGGCGTGGATGACCTTGGCTTCCGGGGCGAAGGTGTCCAGCTTGCCGGTCACCCGGTCGTCGAAGCGGGTGCCCAGCGCGATCAGCAGGTCGCTGCGCTGCAACGCCGCCACCGCGGCCACGGTGCCGTGCATGCCGGGCATGCCCAGGTGCTGACGGTGGCTGTCCGGGAACGCGCCGCGCGCCATCAGCGTGGTGACCACCGGGATGCCGGTCAGCTCGGCCAATTCGCGCAGCTGCTCGGTCGCCTCGCCGCGGATGACGCCGCCGCCGACGTAGAGCACCGGCTTGCGCGCGGCCGCGATCAGCTTTGCGGCCTCACGGATCTGGCGGTTGTGCGGCTTGGTGTTCGGCTTGTAACCGGGCAGGTCCATGCGCGGGGGCCAGCTGAACGTGCACTGGCCCTGCAGCACGTCCTTGGGGATGTCGACCAGCACCGCGCCCGGGCGGCCCGAGGCGGCGATGTGGAACGCCTCGGCGAGCACCTGCGGGATCTCGTCGCCGGAGCGGACCAGGAAGTTGTGCTTGGTGATCGGCATCGTGATGCCGGAGATGTCGGCCTCCTGGAAGGCGTCCGTGCCGATCAGCGTGCGACCGACCTGCCCGGTGATGGCGACCACGGGGATCGAGTCCATCTGCGCGTCGGCCAGCGGGGTCACCAGGTTGGTGGCGCCGGGACCCGACGTGGCCATGCAGACGCCGACCTTGCCGGTCGCATGCGCATAGCCGCTGGCGGCGTGGCCGGCGCCCTGCTCGTGGCGAACGAGTACGTGGCGCAGTTTCTTCGAGTCGAACAGCGGATCGTACACCGGCAGCACCGCACCGCCGGGGATCCCGAAAATGACCTCGACGCCGAGTTCCTCGAGCGAGCGGATCACCGACTGCGCCCCGGTAAGTTGCTGAGGGTCAACGGGTTTGGGGTGCTTGGCCGGAGCCGCCGCGGGTGTTTCCGCCGCGTCGGAGGCGATGTCGGCCGCACGGGCGTGTGGCCTGGTGGGTGCGCTCACTGTCTTAATCCTTGTTCGGTCTGGAATTGGCCTTGCTGCGCAAGAAAAAACCCCCGTCAGCTCGGCTGCTGATCGAGGGTTGCGCGTCGGTGCCGGGTCGCTTCAAATGCTGACGTGCTGGTCAGGCACCAACGCGCTGACGAATTACTACGAGCATTCCGGGCTTTCCGGCGGTATCCATAACCTCCGACGGTAGCCAACGCACTGCTCAACCGTCAAATCCCGCCGTGTGCGGGGCGCCGGGGCCGCCGGTGCAATGATGCGAGGGTGGTTACCGATTCCCCCGTCGTGATCAGGGTGTCGCCGATGGCGCACCTGGCCGTCGGCTTCTTCGCGCTGGGGCTGCTGATCCCGGTGCTGGTGTGGCCGCTGTCCGCACCGCTGCTCGTCATCCCGGTGGCGTTGTCGGCAATGGTCTTCCGGCTGCGCACGGTCGCCGACGACCGCGGCGTGACCGCCCGGGACCTGCTGCACAGCCGCGCGGTGGCCTGGGAGGACATCGACGGGCTGCGGTTTCACCGCGGCTCCTGGGCGCGCGCCCACCTCAAGGACGGGACGGAACTGCGGTTGCCTGCCGTCACGTTCGCGACGTTGCCGGAGTTGACGGCTGCCAGTTCGGGGCGGGTCCCCAATCCCTACGGTTGACGCCCGGTCAGGCGATCGGGTTGACGCCGTTGAGCAGCACCCACACACCGACACCGGCGGCGATGCCCGCCAGCAGCGCGACGAACGACCCGATGAAGGGCCGGTGCGCCCATCCGCGCCCGGCGTCGAACCCGTAACGGCCGGGCCCACACAGGATGACTGCGGCGGCCAGCACGATCAGGGTGATCTGGTACTCGTGCCCCTGCGGCAGGAAGAAGGAGAAGGTGTGCGAGTGCGGCCGCGCCGAGATCGTGGCCAGTAGGCCGTTGATCAGGAAGGCCAGCGCGCCCGCCGCCGCCAGCGGGGTGAACAGGCCCAGGATCAGCAGCACACCGGCAACCACCTCGCCGCCGGCGCTGACGTAGGCCAGGATGTCGGCGTGCTGGTAGCCGACGTCGGACAGCGAGTTGCGGAAGGCGGTGACCCCCGAGCCGCCCCACCAGCCGAAGAGCTTCTGCAGCCCGTGGGCGCCCAGCACCACTCCCAGGCCGAGACGCATGATCAGCAAACCCAGGTTCTGGGTGCCGCGGCGGCCGGCCGCGCGCAGCCGGTCGTGTTCGTCGTCCGGGTAGATCTGGGCCGGCTCGGTCGCCGAGATCGGCGCCGCCTGCACCGGCGACGCCGGCTGTACGTACGGCAACGGCTCCTGCTGGTCGAGGAGGCCGTACTTGCCCGCGCCGGGGCCGGCCGCGGCGGCCAGGTCGGTGTGGGGGATGACGGTCGTGGTGCCGAAGTCGCCCGGGTAACCGACTGGCGTCAGGTCGTCTTCGGGGTCCACCAAACGCGCCGAGGCGGGGCGCCCCGGAGTTGGCGCCGGCGATTCGCCGGGCCGCTGCCAATGTGCGTCATTCGATTGACTGGTCACGGGAGTCAGGGTAAGGGCATTTGGTCCTGAATTGGGGATTTGAGCGGCGCTTTCGCCATGCAATCGGACCTCGGTGCGCAAAATAGGCCCGGATTTGCCCGAAACGGTATCGGTCGTATCTCGGGACGGGCTCGAACGCGTAAACCCGGTATGAATCGGCGGGGATCCGGCGCGCGGCGCACGCGGCACGCGGCGCACCGCGCGCCGGGCGTGTGGCGGCGCCACCCGCGGGGTCCGTAGCCTGTCGGTCATGCGAGGTGCGCGATGGGGGCGATCGGTTCGGTGCGCGCTGGCCGCGCTCTGCACCGTGATGCTGGTGTCGAGTGGGTGCGCACGGTTCAACGACGCCCAGTCCCAGCCGTTCACCACGGAGCCCGAGCTTCATCCGCAGCCCAGCTCGACGCCTCCCCCGCCGCCGCCGCTGCCGCCCACACCGTTCCCGAAGGCCTGCCCGGCGCCGGGAGTGATGCAGGGCTGCCTGGAAAGCACCAGCGGCCTCATCATGGGCCCCGACAGCAAAACCGCGTTGGTTGCCGAGCGCACCACCGGCGCGGTCAAGGACATCTCCGTCAGCGCCGAGCCGAAGGTGAAGACGGTGATCCCGGTCGATCCCTCGGGGGACGGCGGCCTGATGGACATCGTGCTGTCGCCTACCTACACCCAGGACCGCCTGATGTACGCCTACATCAGCACGCCCACCGACAACCGGGTCGTCCGTATCGCCGACGGTGACATCCCCAAGGACATCCTGACCGGGATCCCCAAGGGCGCCACCGGAAACATGGGAGCGCTGATCTTCACCAGCCCCACCACCCTGCTGGTGATGACCGGCGATGCTGGCAACCCGTCGATGGCCGCCGACCCCAAATCGCTTGCCGGCAAGGTGCTGCGCATCGAGCAGCCGACCACGATCGGGCAGGCGCCCCCCACCACCGCGCTGTCCGGCGTCGGCTCCGGGGGCGGCATGTGCGTCGACCCCGTCGACGGCTCGCTCTACGTCGCCGACCGCACCCCCACCGCGGACAGGTTGCAGCGCATCACCAAGACCTCCGAGGTCTCCACGGTGTGGACCTGGCCCGACAAGCCCGGCGTCGCCGGCTGCGCAGCGATGGACGGGACGGTGCTGGTCAACCTGATCAACACCAAGCTGACCGTGGCCGTCCGGCTGGCGCCGTCGACGGGTGCGGTCACCGGCGAACCCGACGTCGTCCGCAAGGACACCCACGCGCACGCATGGGCGCTGCGGATGTCGCCGGACGGAAACGTCTGGGGCGCAACCGTCAACAAGACGGCCGGGGATGCCGAGAAGCTCGACGACGTGGTGTTCCCGCTATTCCCGCAGGGCGGCGGCTTCCCCCGCAACAACGACGACAAGACGTAGCTCCGGCGCCTTCCTTGCCGCGCCGAACATGAAGCACACCAAGCATTTTCGGCGCGTCGCGCCGTCCCGCACGCACGCGGGCGCGGGTCAGCCCTGGCCGCAGGCGGCCAGGACCAGCTCACGAACTCGGGCGGCGTCGGCCTGCCCGCGGGTTGCCTTCATGACCGCGCCGACGATCGCGCCGGCCGCGGCCACCTTTCCGCCGCGGATCTTCTCCGCCACATCGGGATTGGCGGCCAGGGCTTCGTCGACGGCCGCCTGTGTCACCGAGTCGTCGCGCACCAGCGCGAGGCCGCGCGCGGTCATCACCTGCTCGGGCTCCCCCTCCCCGGCCAGCACGCCCTCCACGACCTGTCGCGCCAGTTTGTTCGACAGCTTGCCCTCGTCGACCAGCGCCACCACGGCGGCGACCTGCGCCGGGGTGATAGGCAGCTCTTCGAGGCCGATGCCGGCCTCGTTGGCCTTCTGGACCAGGAAGTTTCCCCACCAGGCGCGCGCCTGCTCGCTGGGGGCGCCGTGCTTGACGGTAGCGATCACCAGGTCAACCGCGCCGGCGTTGACGAGGTCGCGCATGACCTCGTCGGAGACTCCCCACTCCTGCTGAATCCGCTTGCGGCTCAACCACGGTAGTTCGGGAATGGTCTGCCGCAACTGCTCGACGAGCTCGCGGCTGGGCGCGACGGGTTCCAGGTCCGGCTCCGGGAAGTAGCGGTAATCCTCGGCCGTCTCTTTGGCGCGGCCGGGGCTGGTGTAACCGGACTCGTGAAAGTGCCTGGTCTCTTGGCGGATCCGGCCGCCGGACGCCAGAATCGCCGCTTGGCGCTGCATCTCATAGCGCACGGCCACCTCGACGCTGCGCAGCGAGTTGACGTTCTTGGTCTCGGTGCGGGTGCCGAACTCCGTGGCCCCCTTCGGCATGAGCGACACGTTGGAGTCGCAGCGCATCGAGCCCTGGTCCATGCGGACGTCGGAAACCTCCAACGAGCGCAGCAGGTCTCGCAATGCGGTCACGTAGGCCCGGGCGACCTGGGGCGCGCGGTCGCCGGTTCCCACGATCGGCTTGGTGACGATCTCGATGAGCGGGACACCGGCGCGGTTGTAGTCGATCAGCGATGTGGTCGCGCCGTGGATGCGGCCCGTCTCGCTGCCCAGGTGGGTGAGCTTGCCGGTGTCCTCCTCCATGTGCGCCCGCTCGATGTCGACGCGCCACGTGGTGCCGTCGTCCAGCGGCACCTCGAGAAAGCCGTCGATCGCGATCGGCTCGTCGTACTGCGAGATCTGGTAGTTCTTCGGCATGTCCGGGTAGAAGTAGTTCTTCCGGGCGAACCGGCACCACGGCACGATCTGGCAGTTGAGCGCCAGGCCGATCCGGATCGCCGACTCGACCGCGGCCTGGTTGAGCACCGGCAGCGAACCGGGCAGGCCCAGGCACACCGGGCACACCTGGGTGTTGGGCTCGGCCCCGAACGCGGTGGCGCAGCCGCAGAACATCTTCGTCAAGGTGGACAGCTCGACGTGCACCTCGAGGCCGAGCACGGGGTCGAAGCGCGCGATGACGTCCTCGTAATCCATCAACTCGGCACCGGCGGCGGCAACACTCATGCCTCGATCCTAGTGGTGGTCGCGAGGCCGGCGGAGCCGGGCGAAGCGGGCCACCACCAACGTCCCCGTGGTGGTCGCGAGGCCGGCGGAGCCGGGCGAAGCGGGCCACCACCAACGTCCCCGTGGTGGTCGCGAGGCCGGCGGAGCCGGGCGAAGCGGGCCACCACCAACGTCCCCGTGGTGGTCGCGAGGCCGGCGGAGCCGGGCGAAGCGGGCCACCACCAACGTCCCAGTGGTGGTCGCGAAGCGGGCCACCACCAACGTCCCAGTGGTGGTCGCGAGGCCGGCGGAGCCGGGCGAAGCGGGCCACCACCAACGTCCCAGTGGTGGTCGCGAGGCCGGCGGAGCCGGGCGAAGCGGGCCACCACCAACGTCCCAGTGGTGGTCGCGAGGCCGGCGGAGCCGGGCGAAGCGGGCCACCACCAACGTCCCAGTGGTGGTCGCGAGGCCGGCGGAGCCGCAGGGCCGCGCCCGGTCAGCCGAAGAAAGCGGCGGCGTCGTCGTAGCGGGACTGGGGCACCAGCTTGAGCTGGCGCACGGCATCCGCGAGCGCCACCCGCCCGATCTCCTGCCCGCGCAGCGAGACCATCTGGCCGTACTCCCCCGCATGGGCCGCGTCGGCGGCGTTGACGCCGAACCGGGTTGCCAGCACGCGGTCATACGCCGTCGGCGTGCCGCCCCGCTGGACGTGGCCCAGCACGGTGACCCGGACCTCCTTGTTGATCCGCTTCTCCACCGCCACGGCCAGCTGGGCGGCCACCCCGGTGAAACGCTCGTGGCCGAACTCGTCAAGCCCGCCCTCGCGCAACGTGATCGACCCCTCGACCGGCTTGGCGCCCTCGGCGACCACGCAGATGAAATGCGAATCACCGCGCTGGAAGCGCCGTTTCACCAGCCGGCACACCTCTTCGATGTCGAAGGGCTGCTCGGGGATCAGCGTCATGTGGGCGCCGGAGGCCATGCCCGCGTTGAGGGCGATCCAGCCGGCGTGCCGGCCCATCACCTCCACCAGCATCACCCGCTGGTGCGACTCGGCGGTGCTGTGCAGGCGGTCGATGGCGTCGGTGGCGACGGTCAGCGCGGTGTCGTGGCCGAAAGTCACGTCGGTGCAATCGATGTCGTTGTCGATGGTTTTGGGCACCCCGACCACGGGCACGTTCTCCTCGGACAGCCAGTGCGCGGCGGTCAGCGTGCCCTCGCCCCCGATCGGGATGAGGACGTCGATGCCGTTGTCGTCCAGGGTCTGTTTGATCTGGTCGAGGCCGGCCCGCAGCTTGTCCGGATGAACGCGCGCGGTGCCCAGCATCGTCCCGCCCTTGGCGAGCAGCCGGTCGTTGCGGTCGTCGTTCGCGAGCTGCATGCGCCGGTTCTCCAGCAGCCCGCGCCACCCGTCCTGGAACCCGACCACCGAGGAGCCGTACCGGGCGTCGCACGTGCGCACCACCGCCCGGATGACGGCGTTGAGGCCGGGGCAGTCGCCTCCGCCGGTGAGAACTCCGATCCGCATGCCCTTCATCTTGCACTGCGGCCTCGTTGGTTGCCGCCTAGATGGCGCTGGGCAACTCCCCGCGCGCGGCCTCGTACGCGGCACCCACCCGGTAGAGCCGGTCGTCGGCCAGCGCCGGCGCCATGATCTGCAGCCCCACCGGCAGGCCGTCGTCGGGCGACAGGCCCGACGGCACCGACATGCCGCAGTGCCCGGCCAGGTTCAGCGGCAGCGTGCACAGGTCGAACAGGTACATCGCCAGCGGGTCGTCGACCTTCTCGCCCAGCCTGAAGGCGGTGGTCGGGGTCGCCGGGGACACCACGACGTCGACGGACTCGTAGGCCCTGTCGAGGTCGCGGGCGATCAGGGTGCGCACCTTCTGCGCCTGGTTGTAGTAGGCGTCGTAGTATCCGGCCGACAGCGCGTACGTGCCGATCATGATGCGGCGCTTGACCTCCGGACCGAGCCCGGCCGCCCGGGTCTGCGCCATCACCTCTTCTGCGCTGTGGCTGCCGTCGTCGCCGACCCGCAGCCCGTAGCGCATCGCGTCGAAGCGCGCCAGGTTGCTCGACACCTCCGACGGCAGGATCAGGTAGTAGGCGGCCAGCGCGTACTCGAAGTGCGGGCAGTCCACCTCGCTCACCTCGGCGCCGAGCTTGGTCAGCTGCTCGACGGCGGCCTCGAACGAGGCCAGCACGCCCGGCTGGTAGCCCTCGCCGCGCAGCTGCTTGACGACTCCGACCCGCACACCGCCCAGGTCACCGGCGGCTCCGGCCCTGGCGGCGGCGACCACGTCGGGCACCTCGGCGTGCAGGGAGGTGGAGTCGCGGGCGTCGTGGCCGGCGATCACCCGGTGCAGCAGGGCGGTGTCGAGCACGGTGCGCGCGCACGGGCCGCCCTGGTCCAGCGAGGACGCGCAGGCCACCAGCCCGTAGCGCGAGACGGTGCCGTAGGTGGGCTTGACCCCGACGGTCGCGGTCAGCGCGGCCGGCTGGCGGATGGAGCCGCCGGTGTCGGACCCGATGGCCAGCGGCGCCTGGAACGCGGCCAGCGCCGCCGCGCTGCCGCCGCCTGAGCCGCCGGGAACCCGGTCGACGTTCCACGGGTTGCGGGTGGGGCCGTAGGCCGAGTTCTCCGTCGAGCTGCCCATCGCGAACTCGTCCATGTTGGTCTTGCCCAGGATCGGGATGCCGGCCGCGCGCAGCCTCAGCGTGAGGGTGGCGTCGTAGGGGGAACGCCAGCCTTCGAGGATCTTCGACCCGCAGGTGGTGGGCATGTCGACGGTGGTGAAGACGTCCTTGAGGGCCAACGGCACCCCGGCCAGCGCCGACGGGAGCCGCTCGCCTGCGGCCACCGCCTGGTCGACGGCGGCCGCCGCCGCCAGCGCCTCGTCGGCCGCCACGTGCAGGAAGGCGTGGTAGCGCTCGTCGGTGGCGTCGATCTGGTCCAGGCAGGCCCGGGTGACCTCGACCGACGACAGCTCTTTTGCGGCGATCCTGGCCGCCAGTGTCGCGGCGTCGGACCGGACGATATCGCTCACTCGCTGTCCCCCAGGATCTGGGGCACCGCGAAGCGGCCGTCGACGGCCTCGGGCGCCTGGTCAAGCGCCTCACGCTGGGTCAGGCACGGGGTCGGCCGGTCGGGACGCGTGACGTTGACGTCCTTGAGCGGGTTGTCGGTGGCTTCGACGCCGGTGACGTCGACGGCCTGCACCTGGCTGACGTGGGTCAGGATGGCGTCGAGCTGGCCGGCGAAGCTGTCCAGCTCGCTGTCGCTCAACGCCAGCCGGGACAGCCGGGCCAGGTGCGCCACCTCGTCGCGGGAGATCTGGGACACGGGTGAAAAGCCTAGCCGGGCGGCGATGTGGCGCGGCACGCGCGGCCGCGGATGCCGGGCCCAGCCGAAATGCCGTGCGGGCATCGCTGTGAAACAGTGTTGGCCGTGCCCTCGTATCTCTTGCGCATCGAGCTGGCCGACCGGCCGGGTAGCCTCGGTTCGCTGGCGGTCGCGCTCGGTTCGGTGGGCGCCGACATTCTGTCGCTGGACGTGGTGGAACGCAGCTCGGGATACGCGATCGACGACCTTGTCATCGAGCTGCCGCCGGGCTCGATGCCCGACACCCTGATCACGGCCGCCGAGTCGCTGCCCGGGGTCCGCGTCGACAGCGTGCGCCCGCACACCGGGCTGCTCGAGGCGCACCGGGAGCTCGAGCTGCTCGACCATGTCGCCGCTGCCGTCGACGGCGCCTCGCGGCTACAGGTCCTGGCCGACGAGGCGCCCAAGGTGCTGCGGGTGAGTTGGTGCACGGTGCTGCGCGATTCGGATGGGGCACTCGAGCGCGTGGCGGCCAGCGCCGGCGCCCCGGAGACCAAGGCCGACAAAGCCCCGTGGCTGCCCATCGAGCAGGCCAAGGCGCTGGACAACACGGCCGAGTGGGTGCCGCAGGCGTGGCGCGACATGGACACCACCATGGTCGCGGCCCCGTTGGGCGACCCGCACACCGCGGTGGTGCTCGGCCGTCCGGGCCCGGAGTTCCGGCCCTCGGAGGTGGCTCGGCTGGGTTACCTGGCCGGGATCGTCGCGACGATGCTGCGCTGAACCGCCGCCCGGTTACGCGGGCACCCGGTCCAGCAAGCCGTTGTAGATCGCGACGATCTTCTCGGTCTCCGTGGTCGCGGGTACCCGGCGGCGACCGGCTACTGGCCGGATCTGTCGGGGCCGTCGGCGAGCAACCGCCGGAACCCGTCCTCGTCGAGGACCGGCACGCCGAGCTCGACGGCCTTGTCGTACTTGGAGCCGGGCGAGTCGCCCGCGACGACGTAGTCTGTCTTCTTCGAAACCGAACCGGCGGCCTTGCCGCCGCGGGACACGATCGCCTCCTTGGCGTCGTCTCGGGAGAAGCCGGTCAGCGACCCGGTGACCACGACGGTCAGGCCCTCCAGTGTGCGCGGCACACCGGCGTCGCGCTCGTCGGCCATCCGCACGCCGGCGGCACGCCACTTGTCGACGATCGCCCGGTGCCAGTCGACGGTGAACCACTCGGTGAGGGCCGCGGCAATGGTCGGTCCGACGCCCTCGACGGCGGCCAGCTCCTCTGTGGACGCGGACATGATCGCGTCCAAGTCGCCGAACTCGGTAGCCAGTGCCCGCGCGGCCGTCGGCCCGACGTGCCGGATGGACAGCGCCACCAGCACCCGCCACAACGGCACCTGCTTGGCCTTGTCCAGGTTCTCGAGGAGCCGACGTCCGTTGGCGGACAACGCGCCGGCCTTGGTCCGGAACAGCTCGGTGGCCAGCAGGTCGTCCTCGGTCAGGCTGAACAGGTCACCCTCGTCGGCGATCACCCCGGCCTTGAGCAGCGCGGTGGCCGCCTCGTAGCCCAGCCCCTCGATGTCCAGCGCACCTCGGCCGGCGACATGGAACACCCGCTCCCGCAGCTGCGCCGGGCAGGACCGTGCGTTGGGGCAGCGGATGTCGGCGTCGCCCTCCTTGGCCGGGGCCAGCGGTGTCCCGCACTCGGGACACGTTGTCGGCATGACGAATTCGCGTTCGGACCCGTCGCGCAGGTCGACGACGGGGCCCAGCACCTCAGGGATGACGTCGCCGGCCTTGCGGATCATGACGGTGTCGCCGATCAACACGCCTTTGCGCTGCACCTCGGCGGCGTTGTGCAGGGTGGCCAGCCCCACGGTGGACCCGGCGACCTTGACCGGCGTCATGAACGCGAACGGCGTCACGCGCCCGGTGCGCCCGACGTTCACCCGGATGTCGAGCAGCTTGGTCTGCGCCTCCTGGGGCGGGTACTTGTACGCGACGGCCCACCGCGGCGCCCGCGACGTCGTCCCCAGCCGCCGCTGCAGCGCGACGTCGTCGACCTTGACCACCACGCCGTCGATCTCGTGGGAGAGCTCGTAGCGGTGCTCGCCCCAGTAGCCGATCCGCTCCTCTACGGCGGCAAGGCCGCTCACGCGGGCGGTCTGCTCCGCCACCGGCAAGCCCCAGGACTTCAGCGCGGCGTACGCCTCGTGCAGCGTCCTCGGCGCGAATCCCTCGGCGCGGCCCAGGCCGTGGCAGATCATCCGCAGCCGGCGCCGCGCGGTGACGGCCGGGTTCTTCTGGCGCAGCGACCCGGCCGCGCTGTTGCGCGGATTGGCGAACGGCGCCTTGCCCTCCTGGACCAGGCTGGCGTTGAGCGCCTCGAAGTCGGCCAGCAGAAAGAAGACTTCGCCGCGCACCTCCAGCAGGGCGGGCGTCGGGAACTCGTCACTGCCACTGAGCCGTTCGGGCACGTCGTCGATGGTGCGCGCGTTCAGCGTGACATCCTCGCCGACCCGGCCGTCGCCGCGGGTGGCCGCCCGTTCGAGCCGGCCGTCGCGGTAAACCAGTGACAGCGCCACGCCGTCGATCTTGAGCTCGCACAGGTAGTGGGGGTCGCGGCCGATCTCGTTCTCGACCCTGGCGCTCCAGGCGGCCAACTCGTCGCTGTCGAACACGTCGTCGAGGCTGAGCATCCGCTCGAGGTGGGCGGCCTCGGTGAAGTCGGTCGCGAAGCCGGCCCCGCCGACGAGCTGCGTCGGCGAATCGGCGACCCGCAGCTCCGGGTGGCGCTCCTCCAGCGCGAGGAGCTCGTTGAACATCGCGTCGAACTCGGCGTCGGAGACGATCGGGGCGTCCTTGACGTAGTAGCGGAACTGGTGCGCCCGCACCTCGTCGGCCAGTTCCTGCCAGTGCCGCCGGACCTCGGGCGGCACCGGATCAGCTTCTGCTGAGCTCACCCACGCAGGCTAGCCGAGCGCACCGACAGCTCAGATGGCGTCCGGGTCCTCGGCGAACGCCTCGGCCGCCTTACGGGCGAGCTCGATCGCCGTGCGGGCCCACTGCGGCGTCGCGCCGGCCAGCCCGCAGGCCGGGGTGACGCCGACGCGATCGCGCAGCGCCGAGCGCCCGAAGCCGAGGCGGTCGGTCACCGCCACGACGGCGGCGGCCACCTGCTCCGCAGACGGGCGCCGCTCCGGCGCCCGGACGGCCACCACCCCGACCATGACGGTGCGGCCCGACTCGACGAACGCGGCGATGCCGTCCAGATCCGGCGCGGCCAGCGTGCTCGCGTCCACCGATACCGCGCCAATTGCGCTGCGCCGCAACAAGTCCCACGGAAGCTGCGGAGTGCAGCTGTGCAGCAGAACGTCGCGGCCCAGCGCGTCGGCGCAGGTTTGCAGCAGCGCCTCGGCCACGGCCTCGTCGAGCGCGGCGACCGGGCTCAGCGCCGTCACCCCGGCGAGCTGACCGCCCAGGGCCGCCGGCAGCGACGGCTCGTCGAGCTGCACCACCACCGGGGTGTCGAGGCGCCGGGCCAGCGCCGCGCGGTGCGCGGCGACACCTTCGGCCAGCGACGCCGCGAGGTCCCGCACCGCCCCGGGGTCGGTGATCGCCCGGTGGCCGTTGGCCAGCTCCAGCCCGGCGGCCAGCGTGATCGGCCCGGGAGCCTGGACCTTGACCACTCGCCCGGCACCGCGCAGCCCGGCGGCCTCCCACGCCTCCTCCAGGGCGTCGCAATCCTCGTCGAGCAGGCTGCGGGCCCGGCGCGTCACCGCGCCGGGCCGGGCGGTCAGGCGATAACCCCGGGGGACCGTGTCGATGGCCATGTCGATCAGCAGCCCGCCGGCCCTGCCGAGCAGGTCGGCGCCCACACCGCGCGCGGGCAGCTCGACGATGTGGGCCAGCGCCCCGGCCAGTTCGCCGACGACCACCTCGGCGGCCTCGCGCGCGCTGGTGCCGGGCCACGAGCCGACGCCGCTGGCCCTGGCAAAGGGATGCGCGAAGCCATCCGTGAAATCACTCACCGGGCAACCGTATTCGATGTCGCCGCGCGCGCCGGTCGCGAGGGGTGTTCGCAGCGAGTAGGTTGTGCTGCGAAGGGTGCGAAACGGTGGGGCGTATGGCGAGGTTGACCCGACCGCTGCTGTTGTGTGGCGCAGCGCTGCTAGCGGTTGCGTGCACCCGGGTGGTCGACGGCACGGCCCTGCCGGGCCCCGGGGCGACGCGCAAGGTGGTGCACGGCGTCGACGTCGACACGATCCTGCTGGACCAGGCGCGGATGGGCGCCATCACAGGCGCCGGTGAACACTTGACCATCATTCCCTCGATGGACGGCACAAACCCGGTGGACATCGAGTCCCTCGCCGGCAGCGCTCCCCGGGAATGCCGGTTCCTGTTCGCCGAGACGGCGACGTTCGGGCCCGACATCGAGGAGTTCCACAAAACCACCTTCCAGGATCCGCCGGACGGCGCGCTGATCTCCGAGGGTGCCGCGGCGTACCGGGACGCCGACACCGCGCGGCACGCTCTGGGCGCCCTGGCGCACGAAGTCGGGGCCTGCGCGGGCGACGCGGACGGCCAGCAGTTCGTCGGCGACTGGAACGCAGGCGCCGACTCGCTGCACCTGGGCCCGGGCGGCTGCGGGCGCGACTACCGGGTCGTGTCGGTGGCCATGGTGGAGGTCACCTCCTGCGGCTTCCCGCAGTCGGTGTCCGACATCGTGATGACGAACATCGCTTCCAACGTGCCGGGTTGAGTCGTGTGGTCAGCGAGCGGTCGACGGCTCACCCGGCCGTGGTCTCGGCAACCACTTGACGATGCCCTGCCGAATGCCCAGCGTGATCTCGTCCCTGCGGGCGGGGGTACCGGTCGGGGCCGTCTCCGGACAGCCACAGCCGAGGGTGCTGAACGGATTCGGATCGGCACCCGCCGGCGCCGTCCCCGACCCGCCGAAACCGAGCGCGCCGCCGGCGCCGATCAGCACCACGACGAAGGCGCGCGCACAGCGCTGCATTGCCGGCATATGACATCTCCTCCCGGCGGGTCGGCGTTCGGCACAGCCCACGACTAAATCCACTGCGAAACAGGCGGATTCGTTATCCTCTGCCCCCGAAGCGAGGGCGCGGTGCTGAACACGTCGGCACCAGCCTACGAGCAGGGCGCTTAGAAGACGCTGAGAAGCCGGTGCGCCGGCATCCGCGGACGGCCTTCTGCGCCCCGCGGCGGCCCGGCAGAATGGGAAACGTGCGCCCACCTGCTGTCCGGCCGATGCGAGGAGGCCGTCGCCGGCGGTCCATGTGGCCGCGCGATCTGGGTATCTCAGCACGCTCGGCCGCAGTGTCAGCGATCGTCGTGTTGTTGGCGCTGACCGCTGCTGGGGCGGCACTGGACGCGATCCTCTACCGGTCACTGCTGGCAGGTGTCGACGACGCCGCCGCCGGCAGAATCCACAACATCGCCGAGGCCCTGGAATCCAATCCGCCGGACGACATCAGCGGTGCGCTGTTCTCCGTCGACCAGCGAGTGGTGGCGATTCAACTGATCTCCCCCGACGGCAAGGTGGTGAGACGGTCCGGATCTGCGGCCGAGACGCCATTGGCTCCGTTGCGCGAGTTCGGATTTCAGCTTCGCCGCGGGATCACCGACGACGCCGTGCCCGGTGACGACATGCGGGTGAGCGGCCAACGGGTCGACACCCGGTTCGGTCAATACACCATCATCGTCGCGGGTGGCAGCGAGACGGTCGAGGCGACGGCCCGAACCGTCGCCCTGCTACTGGCCGCCGGCGCTCCCATCGTGATCACCGTCGCCGGAGTCGCGAGCTACTGGCTGGTTCGTCGGTCGCTGCAGTCCGTGGACGCCATCCGCAGCAGGGTCGCCGAAATCACGACGTCCGATCTGGCAGAGCGGGTACCGGTGCCCACCAGCCGCGACGCCATCTCGGCGCTGGCGGTCACGATGAACGAGATGCTGGCACGCATCGAGGCCGGCCATCGCGCACACCAGCGCTTTGTCAGCGACGCCTCGCACGAACTTCGCAGCCCGCTGACCACCATCATCTCCGGGCTGGAGGCTGCGGAGGCGCATCCCGAACTGCTCGACGCCGAGCTGGCGATCAACACGCTTCTCCCCGAGGCGCAACGCATGCGTGCCCTGATCGAAGACCTGTTGCTTTTGACCCGCGCCGACGAGCAGAGCCTGAGGCTGCGCAAGGAGCCGGTGCCGCTGGGCCGTCTCGTCGAGGTCGAAGCGGAACGGGTCAGACACGGCGCGGGCTGCGAGATCCATACGGAGATCGAAGCCGCGCAGATACTCGGCGATGCGAACGCCATCTCGCGCGTGATCCGCAACCTCGCCGATAACGCTGTGCGACATGCGACGTCACGGGTCGACATCCGGGTGGTCACCCGCGACGCGACGGCGATCCTCACCGTCAGCGACGACGGTCCGGGCATCGACCCGGACGAGCGCAGCCGGGTCTTCGAACGTTTCGTGCGCCTGGACTCGGATCGCGCCCGCCGCGGTGGCGGGACCGGCCTGGGACTGGCCATCGTGGCCGAGGTCGTCGCCGCTCACGGCGGGACGGTGACCGTCGACGGCCGCGCGGAGGGAGGAGCCTTGCTGGCCGTGACGCTGCCCCGGTTCCCGCTCGATTGACGAGTCGACTTGCGGCTCAGCCGAAGTCGGCGAGCAGGGCCTTCAGAGCCGCCGTCTCCCCGGCCGCGTCGGGTCGGCTCGCCCGCACCGCGTGCAACGCGTCGTCGATCTGATGGTCGAGGACACCCCAGGCGCCCTGGTCCATCGGCTTCAGGCTGGATTCGTCTTCATCCCAAGCTCTTTCCAGTTCCTTGATGCGCGCCTTGGCGCCGCTTTGATCGCCGGCTCGCACCTTCTCCAGGGTGGACGCGGCGATGGCGCGGAACTTTGCGATCTCCGCCGGCGGGAAGTGAGCCGTCAACTCGCCGGAGGCGACCGTGGCGGTCGGAACCGCGGTGGGCGCTTCCTCCTCCGGTGCCGCCGCGGAATGTGGACGGTGCGCGAAGAAGATCAGCAACGCCCCGGCGGCCGCGGCCAGCAGGAGGTAGTAGGCGAGCAGAATCCGTTCGCGCATGGGGCTTGTCGGGATGAGCCCCTGCTGCGGGCGCTCCTCGATGACGTCGGTGCCGGTGGCGGTGAGGAATGCCACCGTGGCCACGATCGCGGCCAAAAAAAGCACGCTCGTGGCCGCGGTCCCCAGGTTCAGGCCGTGACCCGAGCGCGGCGAGGCCAACCAGTCACCGAGGTTGGCGCCCAGCGGGCGGGTCAGTGTGTACGCGAGCCAGAACGACAGCACCGGGTTCGCGCCGATCGACCATCCCCCGGCGATGGCGGCGATCAGTGCGGCGGGCAGGAGCACCGAAACCCCTGGACCCCAGCCGGTGAGCTGAAGCGTCCAGTCGCCCGCCGCGGTACCGAGCGCGAAAGTCACCAGCACGGCAAGCCAATAGAACGACTCGCGCGGCAGCGTCACGATACTGTGGATCGACAGGCTGCGTTCCCGCGCGTACCACACGCCGAAGACGACGGCCAACGCGACGGCGAATGCGGTGGTGCTCACCGCCAGGGGGACACCGAGATCGTCGGTGAGGATGTCGGTGTAAAGCGTACCGGTCACACTGAAGACGACCACGGTCAGCCAGTAGGCGTAGGGACGATAGCGGTCGAGGCGCAACTGCCAGGCCAGGACCGCGGCCAACAGCAGCGTAAAGATCAGTGCGGTGGCGTGCAAACCCGCCCCAAGCGCGACGCTGACCCAGTCCGCGACGCTTTCACCCACCGTCGTGCACAGGATCTTGATGACCCAGAACCACACCGTCACCGCTGGGACTTTGCTCAGCGGCACTTGATGTTTGGTGGCGGTCACAGACAGGGTTGGCTCAATCATGGCGCAGACCCTACAAAAGACTTGCTGAGTCGACGCTGAGGAGACCGCGGCCCGGCCGACGCGGGACACCCCGCCGTCGTTCACCTCAGCCGGTAGCCCACTCCGCGAATCGTCTCGATCGTGTCGGTCGCGAATGGGACATCGATCTTGCGGCGCAGATATCCCACATACACCTCGACCACGTTGTCGGGGCCCTCGTGGTGGGCATCCCAGACATTGGACAGGATCTCGGCTTTGGTCACCACCATGTCCTTCTTGCGCATCAGATACTCCAGCACCCCGTATTCGCGGGGGGTCAGGTTGATCGGCGTCGAGCCACGCTGGACCGTATGCCGCGCGGGGTCCAGCGACAGCGATCCCGCGGTCAGCACCACCGGGCGCTCGGGAGCGCCGCGGCGCTCCAGCGCCCGCATGCGCGCGACCAGGACCCGAAACGAAAACGGTTTGGTCAGGTAGTCATCCGCGCCAAGATCGAAGGCGTCGGTCTCGTCGTACTCACCGTCTTTGGCGGTCAACATCAACACGGGGGTCCACACGCCTTGCGCCCGCATCCGGCGCAGCACCTCGTATCCGCTGTGGCCGGGCAGCATGATGTCGAGTACCACCACGTCGAAGTCGTTCTCGATCGCCTCGTGCAGGCCCTCGATGCCGTCCTCGGCGGCCACCACGACGAATCCCTCCGCCCTCAACCCCCGCGCCAAGGCCGCCGCCAGCAGTGGCTCGTCCTCGACGAGCAAGACTTTCATAGCGGCAGGCTACTTCGTGCCCCGCGTGGCGGGCTGGAACTGGTCCGCCCTTTGCCGGATCTCAGCGATTCCTCAGTGCCCCCATGCCAATGTATGGCGCCCGGGTTAGCTACCTTTGGTGTCGACATCGTTCGTTGAGCCATGCTTTCTTCAGTGTCCGCCCGCAAGCTCAGCCAGTGAAGAGGTGCCGTCATCGACGCCAAGCGATCCCCGGGGGTGGCGGGTGCACCGAAACCCGTTCTTCACCAGCGCATTACATCGTCAGAGTCTAGAGAGCCCGGCATCGCGGCCAGGATGGATCGGCTGCCGATCACCTCGTGGCACCGACGCGCCGTGGTGGTCGTCGGACTGGGCCTGTTTTTCGAGATCTACGAGGTGTTCCTGGCCGGTGTGCTCAGCGGAGTCCTGAGTCACCGCTTCCATCTCGGCAAATCCGAAGTGTCGATGCTCCTGGCCTCGGCTTTCTTCGGGATGTTCCTCGGTGCGCTGGCGTTCGGCCCGATCACCGACCGGTTGGGGCGGCGGTTCGGATTCCTTCTGTCACTGAGTGTTTACTCGGTGTTCTCCTTGGTCGGTGCGTTCAGCGTCGGTCCCGTGATGCTGGTGGCGACGCGATTCCTGGCCGGGCTGGGAATCGGTGCCGCACCCCCGATCGCCGACTGCTACCTCGCCGACCTGCTGCCGGCGAACGGGCGGGGCAGATACACGGCGTGGGCCTACACGTTGTCGTTCGGCGGAGTTCCGCTCGCCGGCTTCCTCGGCCGGTGGCTGGTGCCGAGGGCTCCGTTCGGCTTCGAGGGCTGGCGGTGGATGTTCGCGGTGGGCGCGCTCGGCGCGGTCGTCGTGTTCGCCCTGCGCGCCGCGCTGCCCGAGTCGCCGCGGTGGCTGGAATCGGTCGGGCGCGTTCGGGAGGCGGAGGCCATCGTCGAACGGCTCGAACTGCAGGCCGGTGCCGATCTGCTTCCCGAACCGGACGTTCGGGCTCCGGCGCCGGACCAGCCCGGCCGGCGCAGGCAACTGCTGATGCCGCCTTACCGGCGCCGCACGCTGATGATGATGGCCTTCCACCTGCTGCAGACCTGGGGTTACTACGGTTTCGGCACGCTGGCACCGATGGTGTTGAAGGCGAAGGGTTTTGACATCCCGGAGACGCTGCTGTTCAGCGCTATGACCTTCCTCGGGTACCCGATCGGGTCCGCGTTGTCGGTGCCGGTGATGGAACGCTTCGAGCGCAAGCACCTGGTGGTCGGCGCGGCCGCCGGAATGGCAGCTCTTGGGCTGGGATTCGGCCTGGCGACCTCCACCGGCCCGATCGTGGTGTGCGGGCTGGGCTACACCTTGGTGAGCAACATCTTCTCGAACACGTTCCACGTCTATCAGGCCGAGATCTTCCCGACGCAACTGCGCGCCACGGCGGTCGGCAGCGCCTACTCCCTGTCCCGGCTGTCCAGCGGACTGATGCCGTTCGTGCTCGTGCCCCTGCTGCACACCCGGGGTCCCGATGCGCTGTTCGCCGCGGTAGCGACCGCGCTGGCGATCGTCGCCGTGGACATCGGAATGTTCGGGCCGCGTACGACGGGGCGCGCGCTGGACGGGGTGTGAGGCGTGAACGACTAGCGCGAGGTGCCCGAGATGACGGCGCTGCCGAGCACCTCGTCACCGTCGGAGTCCGGGCGGTAGAGCACCAGCGTCTGGCCCCGCGCGACGCCGCGCAGCGGGTCGCGCAACCGCACCGTCAGCTCGTCGCCCACCAATTCGGCTACCGCGCTCACCGTTTCGCCGTGCGCGCGCACCTGTACGGCGCAGCCGAGGGGGCCCGTCGGAGCGGCGCCGGCGGTGAACACCGGTGCCCGCCCCACCAGCTTGCGCACCTCGAGGTCGTCCACGTCGCCCACCTGCACCGTGGCCGTCTCGGCGTCGATCGCGGTCACGTAGCGCGGGCGCCCGTCGGGCCCCGGGCCTGCGATCCCCAGGCCCTTGCGCTGGCCGATGGTGAAACCGTGCACGCCATCGTGCGCGCCCAGCACCGCGCCGTCCGCGTCGACCACGCTGCCGCGCCGGACACCGATGCGCTCACCGAGGAAGGCACGCGTGTCCCCGGACGGGATGAAGCAGATGTCGTGGCTGTCCGGTTTCTCGGCGACCGCCAGGCCGCGGCGGGCCGCCTCGGCGCGGATGCCGGGCTTGGCCGTGTCGCCGATCGGGAATGCGGCGTGGCGCAGCTGTTGCGCGGTCAGGACGGCCAGCACGTAGGACTGGTCCTTGTCCCGGTCGACGGCCCGGCGCAGCCGCCCGCCGGACAGCCGGGCGTAGTGGCCGGTGGCAACGGTGTCGAAGCCCAGCGCAAGGGCTTTGGCCGACAGCGCCGAGAACTTGATCCGCTGATTGCATCGCACGCACGGGTTCGGCGTCTCCCCGCGCGCATAGGACGAGACGAAGTCGTCGATGACGTCCGTCTGGAATCGTTCGGCGAAATCCCAGACGTAGAAGGGTATTCCGAGCACGTCGGCGACGCGACGCGCGTCCGAGGCGTCCTCCTTCGAGCAGCAGCCCCGCGAGCCGGTGCGTAGGGTGCCGGGCGCGGCCGACAGCGCCAGGTGCACGCCCACCACGTCGTGCCCGGCGTCGACCATGCGGGCGGCGGCGACCGAGGAGTCGACGCCACCGCTCATGGCAGCGAGAACCTTCACCTACGGGGCCCCCGTCGCGGCCAGCGCCGCCCGGCGGGCGCGGTCCACCGCCCCGGGCAGGATCCGCAGCACCGCGTCGACGTCGGCGTCGACGCTGGTGTGCCCCAACGAGAGTCGCAACGACCCGCGGGCGCTGGCCGGGTCGGCACCCATCGCGGTCAGCACGTGGGAAGGCTGCGCGACGCCGGCGGTGCATGCCGAGCCCGTCGAGCACTCGATCCCGTTGGCGTCCAACAGCATCAACAACGCGTCGCCCTCACAGCCGCGGAAGGTGAAGTGCGCGTTGCCGGGCAGCCGCATCGGGTCCCGGGCGCCGTTGAGCGCGACGTCCTCGATGCCGTTCAGTACACCGGTGATCAGGCGGTCACGCAACGACCGCAGCCGCGCGCTGTTGGCCTCGAGCGCGTCGACGGCGATCCGGGCCGCGGCCGCCATCCCCACCGCTCCGGCGACATCGGCGGTGCCGGAGCGGATGTCGCGCTCCTGCCCGCCGCCGTGCAGCAGCGGGGCGCAGGCGGCGTCGCGGCGCAGCAGCAGCGCGCCCACGGCCGGCGGACCGCCGAACTTGTGCGCGGCCACGCTCATCGCGGACAGGCCGCTGGCGGCGAAGCCGACGGGCAACTGGCCCACCGCCTGAACGGCGTCGCTGTGCATCGGGACACCGAACTCCGCGGCCACGGCGGCGAGTTCGGCGACGGGCATGACGGTGCCGACCTCGTTGTTGGCCCACATCACCGTGACCAGGGCGACGTCGTCGTGGCTCTGCAGCGTCTCGCGCAGGGCCGCCGCCGACACCGAGCCGTCGGCGGCGGTCGGCAGCCATGTCACCTCGGCGCCTTCGTGTTCGGCCAGCCAGTGCACCGAGTCGAGCACGGCGTGGTGTTCCACCTCACTGGCGACGATGCGCCGGTGGCGCGGTTCGGCGTCGCGGCGCGCCCAGAAGATGCCCTTGACGGCGAGGTTGTCGCTTTCGGTGCCGCCCGCGGTGAAGATCACCTCGGAGGGGCGCGCGCCCAGCCGGTCGGCGATCGACTCGCGGGACTCCTCGATTCGCCGGCGCGCCGCCCGGCCGCTGGTGTGCAGCGACGACGCGTTGCCGACGGTGCCGAGCACGGCAGTCATCGCCTCGACGGCGGCGGGGTGCATCGGGGTGGTGGCGGCGTGATCCAGGTAGGCCATTACGCGCCCCACGATACCTGCAGGTCTACGACGCGAGACCGGGACGTCAGGCCACCAGCGCGTGCCCGTGACCGGGGTGCCGCGCGGCGCCCACCCCCACCGCGTACTGGCAGCGGCCGGCCAGGTCGCGGCGGTCGGCCCCCGGTAGCTGCAGGGACTCGACGCGCACCCGCGCGATCGTGCGGCGCACGGTGAGCAGGCGGGCGATCGAGCGCCCGAGCGTGTCGTCGCCGACGAAGGCCGGGGCGGTCGAGACGCTGCCGTCGGTGTGGTGATAGGTCAGGCGCAGGGGTTGCACCGGGCGGCCGGCGTCGATGGCGGCCTGGAACATCGCCGGGTAGAAGGCCCCGCAGCCCTGATGCGATGGCCCGTGGCGCCCCGCGCTGTCACCGCGCGCGCCGCACCAGGTGGTGCCTTCGGGGAAGGCGACGACGGTCTGGCCGGCGCGCAGCCGGCCGGCGACGGCGTCGACCACCGCGGGTAGCCGCCGCAGGCTGGCCCGCTCGATCGGGATGATTTTCAGGGTGCGGGCGACGACGCCCACCGCGCGGCCGGTGAACATGTCCGCGCGCGCCACGAACGATCCGGGCAGCACCGAGCCGATGGTGAAGACGTCCAGCCAGGAGATGTGCGGGCTGACCACCAGAACGCCGCGCAGGTTGCGAATCGGGTTGCCCGACACCGTGATCCGGACTCCGAGACACCGCAGCACCAGGCGGCAGTAGAGGCGTTGCGCCCGGCTGCGGCCCGGCATCGGCACCACGATCAGCGGCAGGCCCGGGGCCAGCAGCAGCGCCAGTGCCAACCGAAGCGCGACGCGGAGCATGACCCGCAGGCGCGCCTCGGTGGCGTCGCCGACGCCGACGCAGCTGCTGTCGCATTTCGCCAGGGGCAGCCAGGCGTGGGCGGCGGCCGCGGGGACGTTCACCGGACGCCGCCCGCCATCTCGGCGGCCGCGGACACCGATCTCAGTCGCTTGAGATATCGGGTGTCGGCGCGCCGCTTGTCCAGCAGCACGCAGAAATCGCCGACGCCGAAGTCCGGGTCGTGCGCGGGTTCGCCGCAGACCTGCGCGCCGAGCCGCAGGTAGCCGCGCATCAGCGCCGGGACGGCGGGCCGGGCCGGCGGCGTGATCTCGTCGAGCGGCTTGCCCTGGACGACCACCGGCCGGTAGGGGCGCACCCCGTATTCCGGGGGCGCGGCGTGCCGGCTGAGGATGAAGTCGCGGACCCCGCGCAGCTGTACGCCCGGCGCCTCGTCAGCCGTTTCACCGGCGATGGGCACCGACACGCACCCGGTCACGTAGTCGTAGTGGTAGCGGTCCAGGTAGGCGAGGATGCCGGCCCACATCAGCAGCACGACGCCGCCGTTGCGGTGCCCGTCGCGAACGACCGCGCGTCCCATCTCCACCAGTGACGGCTTGAGCGGGTCGAAGGCCCGGACGTCGAATTCGGTCGCGGTGTAGAGGCCGCCGGCCGCGATGGCGCCGGCCGGCGCCAGCATCCGGTAGCAACCCACCAGCTCCCCGGTGCCGTCCTCGCGGACCAGCAGGTGGTCGCAGTACTCGTCGAACCTGTCGACGTCGCGGCGGTCCCCGTCGACCGTCGGCAGCGCGAAGCCGGGCGTGCTGGTGAACACGTCGTACCGCAGCCGCTGCGCGGCCTCGATCATGCTGGCATCGGTGGACAGCAGCAGGGAGTAGCGCGGCGCGGCGGAGTCGACCGCTGGGTTGTCCGGTTTCTCGCTCGGTATCAGGACAGAGGCAACGCTCACGTCACCCAACGTGGCGTAGCCGATGAGCTAATCGGCGTCGCAGCGCTGACGTGTCGGTGCACGCCAGATGACGAAATGTCGCGGCAACGGCTCGCCGCCGGCCTGCGATTACGGCGTCGACGGCGGCGCCGACCAGCGGACATGGTGGCGCCGCCCGTTGACACCGGCGCCGTAGTCGTTAACTTGGTGAACAGACCTTCGGTCTATGACGGTCAAGCCCCTGGCCGGTCGACCATCGTTTGCGATCCGAACGGGGCCCCTCGTGACAGAAACCGACGCGCTGCGCTGGTGCTTCGCCGATCAGCTCGGCCCGCACTTCCTCGACAGCCCCGACCAGCCGGTGCTGCTCATCGAGTCCCGGGCCGTGTTCGAGCGCCGCGCCTTCCACCGCCGCAAGGCGCACCTCGTGCTGTCCGCGCTGCGGCACCGGGCGGCCGAACTCGGTGACCAGGCGACCTTCCTGCAGACCCGCACCTACGGGGAGGCGCTACGCCGCGTCAAGGCCGACGTCAGCGTGTGCGCACCCACTTCCCGGGCGGCGGACCGGTTCGTCCGGTCGATGCCCGGCATCGAGGTGCTGCCCGCCCGCGGATTCTGCACCGGGCGCGACGAGTTCGAGCGGTGGGCGCAGCGCCAGCGCACTCTGCGACTGGAGAACTTCTACCGCGACGCCCGCCGCAGGTTCGACCTGCTGATGGACGGCGACCAGCCCGCCGGGGGACGGTGGAACTTCGACGCCGACAATCGCGAACCGCCGCCGAAGAACGCCGACACGCTGGACGTCCCCGCGCCATGGCGGCCCGACGAGGACGAGATCGACGAGCAGGTGCGCGCAGACCTGGACCGCTGGGAGCGTGACGGCTCGGTGGCGTTTGTCGGGCGCGACGGACCCCGCGAATTCCCCGTCACCGCGGCCGAAGCCGCGAAAGCATTCGATATCTTTCAGCGAAAACGCTTGCCGCACTTCGGTCCTCACGAGGACGCCATGCTCGCGGGTGACCGTTTCATGGCGCACAGCCTGCTGTCGGCCCCCATGAACCTCGGCCTGCTGGATCCCGTAGCGTGCGCGTATGCGGCCGAGGACGCCTACCGGGCGGGCAGGGCGCCGCTGGCCGGCGTCGAGGGATACATCCGCCAGCTGATCGGGTGGCGCGACTACATCTGGCACGTCTACTGGCACTTCGGTTCCGGCTACCGCCGGCACAACGCGCTGCAGGCCCGCGGCAGGCTGCCGAAGTGGTTCGCCGAACTCGACGCCGACGCGGTGGAGGCCCGGTGTCTGCGGGACGTGCTAACGCAGGTGCGCGACCACGGCTGGGTCCATCACATCCCCCGGCTGATGGTGCTGTCGAACTATGCGCTGCAACGGGGCTGGAACCCCGCCGCGGTCACCGACTGGTTCCACCGCTGCTTCGTTGACGGCTACGAATGGGTGATGGTGGCCAACGTCGTCGGCATGGCCCAGCACGCTGACGGCGGGCTGATGGCGACCAAGCCGTATGCGGCCGGCGGCGCGTACATCAACCGCATGAGCGACTACTGCGGCGACTGTGCGTACCGCCCCGATGAGCGGGTCGGCGAGCGCGCCTGCCCGTTCACCGCCGGTTACTGGTGGTTTCTGGCCCGCAACAGGCAGCACCTGGCCGGCAACCACCGGATGCGCCAGCCGCTGGCGGGTCTGGGTCGCCTCCGCGACCTGGACGACGTCGTCGAACAACAGCGCCGACTCGGCCAATCCGCTCCGTAGGGGGAACGTGCTCACCGCGCAAAGAACGATCGCCGCGCCGCCGGAGGCGGTGTGGAACCTGCTCGTGGACCTCGACGCCTGGCCGGAATGGGGCCCGACCATCCGCGCAGCCCGGCTCGACGAGCCGCACACCGAACTGGCGCTGCACGCGACCGGCACGGTGCAGACGTCGCTGCTGGTCGCGGTGCCGTTCGTGGTCACCGAGTTCGACCCCGGGCGGCACTGGGGCTGGAAGGTGGCCGGCATCCCGGCGACCCGCCACCGCGTCGACGCAGCGGGCGAGGGCGCGCGGGCGGGCATCGAGGTGCCGTGGTGGGCGGCGCCCTACCTGACGGTGTGCGCGGTCGCCCTGCGCCGCATCGACGCGATGCTGACCGGGTGACCCCGGCTCAGCCCTTGCGGGCCTTGACCGCGTCGGTCAGCTGCGGTGCGACCTTGAACAGGTCGCCGACAATGCCGTAGTCGGCGATCTCGAAGATGGGAGCCTCTTCGTCCTTGTTCACCGCGACGATGGTCTTGGACGTCTGCATGCCCGCGCGGTGCTGGATGGCGCCCGAGATGCCCAAGGCGATGTAGAGCTGCGGCGACACGGTCTTGCCGGTCTGGCCGACCTGGAACTGGCCCGGGTAGTAGCCGGAGTCGACCGCGGCACGCGACGCACCGACGGCCGCACCCAACGAGTCCGCCAGCGCCTCGACCACGCTGAAGTTCTCCGCGCTGCCCACGCCGCGGCCGCCGGACACCACGATGGTGGCCTCCGTCAGCTCGGGACGGTCGCCAGCCACCGCGGGCTCCCGGGACGTGATCTTGGTGGCGTTCTCGGCGGGCGCGGGCACCTCCACGGTGACCTGCTCACCGGCGCCGGCCTTGGGCTCCGCGTCGACGGCGCCACCGCGCACCGTGATCACCGGGGTGTCCCCGTTGACCTGTGACTCGACGGTGAACGCGCCACCGAAGATGGAGTGGACGGCCTTGTTGCCCTCCTGCACGCCCACGACGTCCACCAGCAAACCGGATCCGATCCTGGCCGCGAGCCGGCCGGCCACCTCCTTGCCGTCGGCGTTGGCGGACAGCAGGACGGCGGCGGGCGAGTTCGACTCGGTCAGCGACGCCAGCACGTCGACCACCGGGGTGATCAGGTAGTTCTGCGCGTCGTCGGACTCTGCGACGTAGATCTTCTCCGCCCCGGCCTCTTTCAGACCGTCGACCAGCGGGGCGGCCGTCCCCGGCGCGCCCACCACGACGGCGGACGGCTCGCCCAGAGCGCGGGCGGCGGTGATCAATTCGGAGGTGACCTTCTTCAGGGCGCCCTCGGCGTGCTCCACGAGCACCAGTACTTCAGCCATGATTTGTCTCGCTCTTCTCGTCTGTGTCGTCTGGGGTCTTGTGCTCGATCAGATGATCTTCTGGGCGATGAGGTACTGCGCGATCTGGCTGCCGCCCTCGCCCTCGTCGGTGACCTTCTCGCCCGCGGTCTTCGGCGGCTTGGGTGTCGACGACAGCACGGTGGATCCGGCGTTGGCCAGCCCGACCTCGTCGGCCTCGACACCGATCTCGGCCAGGGTCAGCACCGTGACCTCTTTCTTCTTGGCGGCCATGATGCCCTTGAAGGAGGGGAAGCGCGGCTCGTTGATCTTCTCGGTCACGCTGACCACCGCGGGCAGCGTGGCCTCGAGCGCGAACACGCCGTCGTCGGTCTCACGCTCGCCCGTCACCTTGCCGTTTTCCAGGGACAGCTTGCGCAGGTGCGTGAGCTGCGGGAGGCCCAGGTATTCGGCGATGATGGCCGGCACGGCACCGCCGGAGCCGTCGGTGGACTCGTTGCCGGCGATCACCAGCTCGGTGCCCTCGATGGTGCCGAGGGCGCGCGCCAACGCCCACGCCGTCTGGACCACGCAGGAGCCGTGCATGCCGTCGTCCTTGAGGTGGACGGCCTTGTCGGCGCCCATCGACAGAGCCTTGCGGATCGCCTCGGTCGCGCGCTCGGGGCCAGCGGTCAGCACGGTCACCGACCCCTCCACGCCGTCGGCGGCTTCCTTCTCGCGGATCTGCAGCGCCTCTTCGACGGCACGCTCGTTGATCTCGTCCAGCACCGCGTCGGCGGCCTCGCGGTCCAAGGTGTAATCGCCGTCAGTCAGCTTGCGCTCCGACCAAGTGTCTGGGACCTGCTTGATCAGGACCACGATGTTCGTCATGAGAGTGGTTCGTCCTCCTCGAAGGGGTTCCGCAGTCCTGTCCCGCGGAACCTGGGTACGGATTTCGCTCGCACAGCCATGTTACTAATCGGTAACTTGTGTGCGGTCTGCCATCTCACCATAGCGGGTCGTATGGCACGTTCTTGCAGGCCGTCCGCCTCCGCGGCCGAGGGTGCCCACTTCGCCGGTTCGCGAATCCGACACTTCGCGTTAGCCTCCCTATGCAATGAGCGCTTCAGTCCCCGACGTTCCCCAGCAGCTGCCCGGCGACACCCCGCCGGCGGCCCCCTCGGTGCTGACGCTGACCGGCGAGCGCACCATCCCCGACCTGGATATCGAGAACTATTGGTTCCGCCGTCACCAGGTGGTCTATCAGCGGCTGGCCGCCCGTTGCGCGGGCGCCGACGTGCTCGAGGCAGGGTGTGGCGAAGGTTACGGCGCGGACCTGATCGCCGGTGTCGCCCGCCGGGTCCTCGCGGTGGACTACGACGAGACCGCGGTGGCCCACGTCCGCAGCCGCTACCCGCGGGTGGACGTGATGCAGGCGAACCTGGCCAAGCTGCCGTTGCCCGATTCCTCGATGGACGTCGTGGTGAACTTCCAGGTGATCGAACACCTATGGGACCAGGCACAATTCGTGGCCGAATGCGCCCGGGTGCTGCGCCCCGCCGGGCTGTTCATGGTGTCGACCCCCAACCGGATCACCTTCTCCCCGGGGCGTGACACCCCGATCAACCCGTTCCACACCCGCGAGCTCAACGCCGCGGAGCTCACGGAGCTTCTCGTCGACGCGGGTTTCTCCCACGTGTCGGTCAGCGGCCTGTTCCACGGTCCGCGGCTGCGGGAGATGGACGCGCGGCACGGCGGCTCGATCATCGACGCGCAAATCGCCCGGGCCGTGGCCGCCGACCCCTGGCCGCCGCAGCTCGCGGCCGACGTCGCCGCCGTCACCGCGGACGACTTCGACCTGGTCGAGGAGGGTGAACGAGGCCGCCACATCGACGACAGCCTCGATCTCATCGCGATCGCGGTGGCGCCGTGACCGCCGAAGCATCCGGGACCGACCGCGTGCCGGGACTTTTCACCCTGGTGCTACACACCCATCTGCCCTGGCTCGCCCACCACGGCCGCTGGCCGGTCGGCGAGGAGTGGCTCTACCAGTCGTGGGCGGCGGCCTACCTCCCGCTGCTGCGGGTGCTGCGCACCCTCGCCGGCGAGGATCGCCGCGGGCTGCTCACCCTGGGCATCACGCCGGTGGTCAACGCCCAGCTCGACGACCCGTACTGCCTCGACGGCATGCACCACTGGCTGGCCAATTGGCGGCTGCGGGCCACCGAGGCCGCCGGTGTGCGGGCCGTTCCGCGGTCGAAGTCGGCGGGATTCCAGTCGTGCACGCCGGAAGCGCTGCGCGCCTTGGGCGTTCGCGAGAGCGCCGAAGCGGACCGCGCGCTCGACGATTTCGGCACGCTGTGGCGGCACGGCGGCAGCCCGCTGCTGCGCGACCTGGTCGACGCCGGCGCGGTCGAGCTGCTCGGCGGCCCGCTGGCCCACCCCTTCCAGCCGCTGCTCGCCCCGCGGCTGCGTGAGTTCGCGCTGCGCGAGGGTCTGGCCGACGCGCAGCTGCGGCTGGCCCACCGGCCCGGCGGCATCTGGGCGCCGGAATGCGCCTACGCGCCCGGCATGGAGCACGACTACGCGGCCGCCGGGGTGACGCACTTCATGGTCGACGGCCCCTCGCTGCACGGCGACACCGCGCTGGGCCGGCCGGTCGGTGACACAGACGTGGTCGCCTTCGGGCGCGACCTGCAGGTGAGCTACCGGGTGTGGTCGCCGAAGTCCGGCTACCCCGGGCACGCCGCCTACCGGGATTTCCACACCTACGACCACCTGACCGGCCTGAAGCCGGCCCGAGTCACCGGCCGCGCCGTGCAGTCGGAGGGCAAGGCGCCCTACGATCCCGAGCGCGCCGACCGGGCCGTCGACGCCCACGTCGCCGACTTCGTCGAGGTGGTCCGCAACCGGTTGCTCTCCGAATCCCGGCGCATCGGCCGCCCCGCCCACGTCGTCGCGGCCTTCGACACCGAGCTGTTCGGCCACTGGTGGTACGAGGGGCCGACGTGGCTGCAGCGGGTGCTGCGCGCCTTGCCCGAGGCCGGCGTGCGGGTCGGCACCCTGCGCGACGCGATCGCGTCCGGATTCGTCGGCCACCCGGTCGCGCTCCCGCCCAGCTCGTGGGGCTCCGGCAAGGACTGGCAGGTGTGGGCCGGCGACCAGGTCGCCGACCTGGTCCAGCTCAACACCGAGGTGGTCGACACCGCGCTGACCACCATCGACAAGGCGCTGGCACAGAATGCCGACGGACCGCTGGCCCGCGACCGTGTCGCCGATCAGATCCTGCGCGAGACGCTGCTGACGGTGTCCAGCGACTGGCCATTCATGGTCAGCAAGGACTCGGCCGCCGACTACGCCCGCTACCGCGCGCACCTGCACGCCCACGCGACACGGGAGATCGCCGCGGCCTTGGCGTCGGGGCGCCGCGACACCGCGCAGCGCCTGGCCGACGGCTGGAATCGGGCAGACGGGCTGTTCGGAGCGCTCGACGCTCGTAGACTGCCACGGTGAGCACCCCCCTCCCCCGCGAGCGCGCGCCCTTGCCCGGCGACACGCCCCGGCGGACGGCATCGCGGGTACCGCCGCGCCCCGGGTTGGGCGCCGCGTGAAGATTCTGATGGTGTCGTGGGAGTACCCGCCGGTCGTGATCGGCGGGCTGGGCCGCCACGTGCATCACCTGGCGACCGCGCTCGTCGCGGCCGGGCACGACGTCGTGGTGCTGTCGCGCCGCCCCACCGGCACCGACCCCAGCACGCATCCGTCCACCGACGAGGTCGTCGAGGGCGTACGCGTCGTCGCGGCCGCCCACGACCCGCACGAGTTCACCTTCGCCCACGACATGATGGCCTGGACGCTGGCGATGGGTCACTCCATGGTCCGCGCCGGGTTGTCGCTGAAGAAGCGTGGCAGCGGCCGGCCGTGGCGCCCCGACGTGGTGCACGCGCACGACTGGCTGGTGGCCCACCCGGCAATCGCACTCGCCCAGTTCTACGACGTGCCGATGGTTTCCACCATTCACGCGACCGAAGCCGGCCGCCACACCGGCTGGGTGGCCGGGCCGATCAGCCGTCAGGTGCACGCCGTCGAGTCGTGGCTGGTGCGCGAGTCCGATTCGCTCATCACGTGTTCGGCGTCGATGTCCGACGAGATCACCGAGCTGTTCGGGCCCGGATTGGCCGAGATCACGGTGATCCGCAACGGGATCGACGCGGCGCGCTGGCCGTTCGCGGCCCGCCGGCCCCGCAGCGGCCCGGCCGAATTGCTCTACCTCGGACGCCTGGAATACGAGAAGGGAGTGCACGACGCCATCGCCGCGCTGCCGCGCATCAGGCGCACGCACCCCGGCACCACTTTGACCATCGCCGGGGACGGCACCCAGCAGGACTGGCTGGTCGAGCAGGCCCGTAAATACCGTGTGATCAAGGCTATTCGATTCGTCGGGCACCTGGACCACACCGAGTTGCTGGCCGTGCTGCACCGGGCCGACGCCGCCGTGCTGCCCAGCCATTACGAGCCGTTCGGAATCGTCGCCCTGGAGGCCGCGGCGGCCGGCACCCCGCTGGTGACGTCCAACATCGGCGGCCTGGGCGAGGCGGTGATCGACGGGCAGACCGGGGTGTCGTGCCCGCCCCGCGACGTCGCTCGGCTGGCCGCGGCCGTGTGCAGGGTGCTCGACGACCCCGAGGCCGCGCAGCGGCGCGCCCGGGCGGCCCGCGAGCGGCTGACGTCGGACTTCGACTGGGCCACGGTGGCAGGCAAGACCGCCCAGGTGTACCTGGCGGCCAAGCGCGGCGAGCGGCAGCCGCAGCCCCGCCTGCCGATCATCGAGCATGCGTTGCCGGACCGTTAGCGCGATGGGCCTGCAGTATTCGAGCGTCGTCGACGCCCCGATAGCCGAGGTCTTCGACTGGCACGCCCGGCCGGGCGCGTTCAAGCGGCTCTCGCCGCCCTGGCAGCCCATGCACCTGGTGTCCGAGGCGACCTCGCTGCGCGATGGGCGCGCCACGCTCGCGCTGCCCGGCGGCCTGCGTTGGGTCGCCGTGCACCAGCCCGACGGCTACGACCCGCCCCGGCGCTTCGTCGACGCCGTCGGCCGCGACGGGCCGGCCTCGTTGCCCGCACGGATCGCCATGCGGTGGACGCACGTTCACGACTTCGAGGACGCCGGCGACAACCGGACCAGGGTGATCGACCGGGTCGACACGCCGGTGCCCGGCTCGCTGTTGCGGCCCATGTTCGTCTACCGGCACCGCCAGCTCGCCGACGACCTTGCCGGCCACCGACTGGCGGCCGAGCATGGATTGACGCCCAGGACGATCGCCGTGACGGGCTCGTCGGGGCTGGTGGGTTCGGCGCTGGCCGCGTTCCTGAGTACCGGCGGCCATCGGGTGATCCACCTGGTCCGCCGCGCGGCGCAAGGCGACGACGAACGGCAGTGGGACCCGGGGGCCCCCGACCCCGAATTGCTGGCCGGCGTCGACGCGGTGATCCACCTGGCCGGCGCCTCGATCGCGGGCCGGTTCACGCGGGCCCATCGGGATGCCTTGCGCGACAGCAGGATCGGGCCGACGCGCCGGCTGGCCGAGCTGCTGGCCCGCGGGCCGCGGCCGGCCGTCCTGATCTCGGCTTCGGCGATCGGGTTCTACGGTTACGACCGCGGCGACGAGGTCCTCATCGAGGACAGCGACCGCGGCGACGGTTTCCTGGCCGAGGTCGTCGCCGACTGGGAGGCCGCCACCGCACCGGCCGAGCAGGCCGGCGTGCGGGTGGTGCGGGTGCGCACCGGCATCGTGCAGTCGCCGGCCGGGGGCACCCTGAAATTAATGCGGCCGCTTTTCAGTGCCGGGCTGGGCGGTCGCCTCGGCGACGGCCGGCAGTGGTTGTCCTGGGTGGGGATCGACGACCTGGTCGACATCTACCACCGCGCGCTGTGGGACACCGAGCTGTCGGGGCCGGTGAATGCCGTTGCACCGCAACCTGTCCGCAACAGCGACTACACGCACACGCTGGCCCGGGTGGTGCACCGGCCCGCGGTGTTGCCGGTGCCGTCGCTGGGCCCCCGGCTGCTGCTCGGCAAGCAGGGTGCCCGCGAGCTGGCGTTCGCCAATCAGCGCGTGCTGCCCCAAAAGCTCACGGCGGCCGGCCACCGGTTTCGTCAACCCGCCCTCGATGAGGCGCTGCGCCACGTGCTCGGCCGGTCGGAGTAGCCGCTACGGCGCCCGTCCGTGGCGGCAGCGCGCGTAGGCGCGGGCCCGCAGATCGGCGGGCCGGCGCGCGACCAAACCCGTGGGCGCTCGATCAAGCGCTTGCGGTCATGGCGTCAGGCTGCCGCGATCGGCCTGGAAGTGCCGCATGGCGGCGATCAGTGCGGCGAGCACGCGGTGCGCCGAAGTGAGCTCGGCGTCGGAGATGTGCGACAGGGCTAGCCTGGTCTGCGCGCCGAGCGGACCGAAGAACGACCGGGCGGATGCGAGGCCCGATTCGTCGTGGCGCAGTATGACTTTTCGCCGGTCCGCCGGGTGTGAGTCGCGGCGAATGTGCCCGGCGTGGATCAACCTGTCCACCAGGTAGGTGATGGCCGAGCCCGAGAGGCCCATGCGCTGACTGAGGTCACCCGAGGTCATGGGCTGGCCCGCGGTTTCGGCGATCATGATGTGCTGCAATGCGCGAAAGTCGTTGGCACGCAAGCTGTGTGAGATCGCAAACAGCCGGCCGATCTGGTCGGACTCGGTTGAAATCTCCCGAAGATCGGCCGAGATCAGCGACTCCAGCTCTTCCCGGCCGGAGGACCGCTCGTCTGCGTCCATAACACAGCGAGCATATCGTGCGAGTGAGATTAATTTCAGTTCGTTAACGTTTAATCTACTGAAGATGCCGCGGAAATGGCCGGACTGTCGATCACCCTTGGCGCCTGCACTGGCGTAACGCGATCACTTTCACTAAATTAATGTTTAAGATATTGAAACTAGGTTGGCGACGCGGGCAGGAGTTTCGGCCCGCGTCACAGCCGGGTAAGTCCGCGTGTGCCTGAACCGTTCGCGCCTGCGGCTGCCAAGTCGTTGGGGAGGAGCCCTTGGGCACGATGCGCGCTTTGCCGTTCACGCCGGCGTGCGGCACACCGACGGCGTTGGATTCCCCGCGCGCCGAAGAGTTCGGTGTCTGGCGATCGACCGTGCGCGACGCGATGCTCGCCGACGTCGCGGAGTTCGTCGCCGCCCGGTGCGCCGACCAACTCGACGGCACGGGAATCGACGTGACCGGCGAGATCCTCCTCGAATTCGTCTCGGGCGGTAAGTGTCTGCGGTCCACCTTCGCGTACCTGGGCTGGCTGTGCGGGTCGGCGCCAAGCGGGGCGGCGGTGCGCGCCGCCGCCAGTTTCGAACTGCTGCACGCCTTCGCGCTGCTGCAGGACGACGTCATGGATTCCTCGACCGAACGGCGCGGCCGGCCGGCGGCCCACCTGCAGTTCGCCCGCTGGCACCGCGCGCGCGGGTTGTCCGGCTCCGCGGGCCGGTTCGGCGAATCGTCCGCCATTCTGCTCGGCGACCTCTGCCTGATCTGGGCCGAGCAGATGCTGCGCGAGAGCGGCCTCGACGCCCGCCGCCTGTGGCGAGCGTGGCCGCGCTACGACGAGATGCGCATCGAGCTGGCGATAGGTCAGTTCGCCGACCTGACAAGCGATGTCCGGCGCATGCCGACCCTGGAAGCGGTGCTGGACGTGGCGCGTCGCAAGTCGGGCAATTACACCGTGCGCCGGCCGCTCGAGATCGGCGCGGCGATGTCGGATTGTGACGACCGGACGCTGTGCCGCCTCGGCCGCTACGGCGCCGAGGTCGGCGAGGCATTCCAGCTGCGCGACGACATGCTCGGCGTGTTCGGTTCACCGGCGACGACGGGCAAACCCTGCGCCAACGACCTGCGCGAACGCAAGGCGACCAGCGTCGTGGTGGCCGCCTGCCAGCTGGCCGACGCACCCACCAGAAAAGAGCTCACCGCCCTTCTGACCGGCGACGAACTCGACGACGGCGGGCTCGAGCGGTGCAAGTCGCTGATCGTCGCGACAGGGGCGGTGGAGCTGATCGAGGAGATGATCGGCGACCGCGTCGTATCGGCCTGCCGGCAGTTGGCCGATCTGGCGGTGCCCGACGCCGTGCGCACGGCGCTGGCCGACATGGCGGCCGTTTGCACGAACCGCGCCGAATGACCGACACAGATCTGGGAGCCTATTGAGTATGCGAACCATTGTGGGCCGCACCGATCACGTGGTGGTCGTCGGTGCCGGGCTGGCGGGCCTTGCCGCGGCGCTGCATCTGGCCGGGCGGGGACGGGCGGTCACGGTGGTCGAGCGCCACCCGTGGCCCGGGGGCCGGACCGGCCGGCTCGACGTCGACGGCTACCGCATAGACACCGGACCGACCGTGATCACCATGCCGGAGATCATCGACGAGACCTTGGCGGCCGTGGGCAAGACCCGCGCGGGCCGCCTGGAGCTGCTGCCGGTCGACCCGGCCTACCGGGCAGTCTTCGCCGATGGCAGCGCACTCGACGTGCACAGCGACCCCGACGAGATGGCCGCGGCCGTCGAACGATTTGCCGGCCCCGCGCAGGCGGCCGGCTACCGGCGGCTGCGGGAATGGCTGCAGCAGCTGTACCGCACCGAGTTCGACGGCTTCATCGGTGCCAACTTCGACTCTCCGCTCTCGCTGCTCACACCCCAGCTGGCGCGGTTGGCCGCGCTGGGCGGGTTCCGCAAGTGGGACCGCGTGATCGAGCGCTACATCAGTGACCCGCGGCTGCGGCGCGTGTTCACCTTCCAGTCGCTCTATGCCGGCGTGGCACCCAAGGACGCCCTGGCGGTGTACGCGGTCATCGCTTACATGGACACCATCGCCGGTGTGGTCTTCCCCCGTGGGGGCGTGCGGGCGCTGCCCGACGCGCTGGCCGGCGCGGCGGCCGAGGCCGGCGTCCGGTTCTGCTACGGCCAGACGGTCACGGCGCTGGAGCGAAGCGGCGACCGGGTCAGCGCCGTGCGCACGGACCACTCCGAGCGGATCGGGTGCGACGCGGTGGTCCTGACCACCGAGCTGCCCCAGACCTACGCGCTGCTGGGCCGCACACCGCGGCGCATCCTGCCGCTGCGGGCCTCCCCTTCGGCGGTGGTGGCGCACATCGGGTGCCCGGCGGTGGCGCCCGAGACGGCGCACCACACCATACTGTTCGGGGAGGCCTGGAATCAGACCTTCACCGACATCATCCGCGACGGGCGAGTCATGCGAGATCCGTCATTGTTGGTCACCCGGCCCACCGCCGGTGATCCGTCGCTGGCTCCCGCCGGGCGGGACCTGCTCTACGTGCTCGCGCCTGCGCCGAACCTCGACCGCGGCACCGTCGACTGGGACGGCGACGGCCGGGCCTACGTGGACCGGATGATCGACGACGTCACGAAACGGCTGCTGCCCGGCCTGCGCGAGGACGCGACGGTGCTCGGCGTCGTCACCCCCGCCGACTGGGCGCGCCAGGGCATGGCCGGCGGCAGCCCGTTCGCGCTCGCCCACACCTTCGCCCAGACCGGGCCGTTCCGGCCCGCGAACATGGTGCGAGGCATCGGCAACGCCGTGCTCGCGGGCTCGTCCACCGTGCCGGGCGTCGGGGTGCCGACCGCGCTGATCTCCGGGCGACTGGCCGCCGACCGCATCACCGGCGCCGTGCCATCGACGGTGCGTCCCGACACGAAAGCGCAGTTGCCATGATCCGCAGCGAGTTGGACGCGGCCGGAATCGACGATCCCCGGCTGCGTGGCTCCTACCGGCGTTGCCGCGAACTCAATGCGGCGCATGGCCGCACGTTCTTCCTGGCGACCCGGCTGCTGGCGCCGGACCAGCGGCCGGCGGTGCACGCGCTGTACGGCTTCGCGCGCTATGCCGACGACATCCTCGACGACCTCGACGCGCAGGAAGGCATCGAGTCCCGGGCGCGGCGCCTGCAGGAACTGTCGGACCGGTTCTTCGCCGGCGAGCACCTCGGCGACCCGGTGCTCGCCGCGGTCCTGCACACCGCGCAGCGGTACGCGATCGCCACCGAGCTGTTCGACGACTTCCTGGCGTCGATGCGGATGGACCTCACGATCACCGACTATCCCGACCGCGAGTCGCTCAACTCCTACATGCGCGGCTCCGCGGAGGCGATCGGGCTGCAGGTGCTCCCGGTCCTGGGCACCGTGACCGCCGTCGAGGACGCCGCACCCTACGCGGCGGCGCTGGGCAGGGCGTTTCAGCTCACCAATTTCCTGCGCGACGTCGACGAGGACCTGCTGCGCGGGCGGGTCTACCTGCCGGCCGACGAATTGGCCGCCCACGGTGTCGATCGCGACCTGCTGACGTGGTGCCACACGAAGCGCCGGATCGTGCCGCGGGTGCGCGAAGCGCTGGCCGAGCAGCACGAGATCACCAGGCAGACATACCGATTCGCCGCCGCGGGCATCGACATGCTGGCGCCGCGGTCACGCCCGTGCGTCGCGGCGGCCGCCGCGCTGTACTCGGAGATACTCGACCGCATCGAGGCCGGCGACTTCGAGGTCTTCTCCCACCGCGCCACCGTCGGCCGGGCCCGACGACTCCAGGTCGCCGGGCTGGGGTTGATACGGTCGTGGCGCGCGCGCAACGGTGGCTCTGATACCCGGTCGGGGGCCGCATGAGCGATCGCTGGCAGTATCTCCTGGTGCTCGCCGCGTGCCTGCTGATCACCGCGCCCCTGGAGACGTTCGGCGCCGGCGTCTACCGCCGCTGGCGGCGGCTCGCCAAGTCCGTTCTTCCGGTGGCAGCGGTTTTCCTGGTCTGGGACGAGGTCGCGGTGGCCGGGCACGTGTGGACCTACAACCGCGCCTACGTCACCGGATGGCAGATCCCGTTCGAGGTGCCGATCGAGGAACTCCTGTTCTTCATCGTCATCCCGATCTGCGCGCTGCTGACCTACAACGCCGTGGGCACCATCCTCGAGCGGGTCAACCGCCGATGACCGGCCTGGGCTACACCGTGCCGGCCGTGGTCGCCGTATTCGCCGTTTGGGCAATGGAATTGGCGCTGTTGCGGACCGGACTGTTCCGCCGGCCGGCGTATTGGCTGTCGATGCTGATCGTGCTGGGCTTCCAGATTCCGGTCGACGGGTGGCTGACCAAGCGCAGCTCCCCCATCGTCATCTACGACGACCGCCAGACCACGGGCCTTCGCTTCCCGTTCGACATCCCGGTCGAGGACTTCCTGTTCGGTTTCGCCCTGGCCACCGCCGTGCTGCTGCTGTGGGAATTCCAACGTGCGCGGCGGTGACCTGCGGCCCGCGCCCGCCGAGCTGTCGGCGGCGTTCGACGCCGGCGCCGCGGCCTACGACAGGCTGGTGGGCTCCAGCCCCGGCTACCACGCGCACCTGCTGCTGTCCGCCCGCCGGATGCGAATCCCCAACCGCGGCAGGGGCTTGAGGCTGCTGGACGCCGGGTGCGGCACCGGCGCGTCGACGGCGGCGCTGCTGAGCGTCGCGCCCGAAGCCGAGATCGTCGCGATCGACGCGTCGCGCGGCATGCTCGACGCGGCGGCCGGCAAGGGCTGGCCCCCCTCGGTGCGATTCGTGCACACGCCCGTCGAGCAGTTGGCCGAGCACGGCATCACCGGTCCGTTCGACGGCATCCTGGCCGCCTACCTGATTCGCAACCTCGCCGAACCCGACGGCCAGCTGCACACCTTCCGCACGCTGCTGCGCCCCGGCGCCACCCTGGCGGTGCACGAGTACTCGGTGCGCGACTCCCGGGCCGCGACCCGGATCTGGCATGCGGTCTGCTGGGGCGTCATCATCCCCTCCGGGTGGTTGCGGACCCGCGACACCGCGCTGTACCGGTACCTGTGGCGCAGCGTGCTGGCGTTCGACGGGGCGGCGCAATTCCGGGCGCGCCTGGCCGACGCCGGCTTCACCGCCGTGCACAGCGAGACGATGCCCGGCTGGGAGGCCAACATCGTGCACACGTTCCTGGCGGACGCGCCGCTATGACGGGCGACCGCCGACGCCGAACATTCCCCGCCGCGCCGGGATTGCCCCATGCCGCCGCGCTGGAAGCCCGTCCCCGGGTGGTCGTGGTGGGCGGCGGCATCGCGGGTCTGACCGCCGCCACCGGCCTGGCCGAGCGCGGCGTCGACGTCGAGGTTGTCGAACGCGAGCGCTACCTGGGCGGCCGGGTGGGCGGTTGGACCGAGCAGCACGACGGCACCGACCTGGCGATGAACCGCGGATTCCACGCGTTCTTCCGGCAGTACTACAACCTGCGGGCCCTGCTGCGGCGCGTCGACCCGCAACTGCGCATGCTCACCGCCGTCGAGGACTATCCGCTGATCGACGCCGACGGCCGGCGAGACAGCTTCCGCGGGCTGCCGCGCACCCCACCGTGGAACGCGGTGGCGTTTGCGGCGCGCAGCCCGACGTTTCGGCTGCGCGACTTCCTGCACATCGACGCTCGCGCCGCGGCGCCCCTGGCCGCGGTGTCGGTACCGGACATCTACCGGCGCCTCGACCACACCGACGCCGCGACCTTCCTCAAAGACATCCGTTTCCCGCCGGCCGCAAGGCATCTGGCCTTCGAGGTGTTCTCCCGCAGCTTCTTCGCCGACCCGGCGCAGCTGTCCGCCGCCGAGCTGGCCACCATGTTCCACATCTACTTCCTGGGGTCCAGCGAGGGACTCATCTTCGACGTCCCCACCGCGAACTACGACGTTGCGCTCTGGCAGCCGCTGCAGCACTACCTCGAGGGGCACGGCGCGCGGTTCCGGCTCGGCACCGGCGTACAGCGTGTCGACACCGCCGGTGCCGGGTTCGCGGTGCGGACCGATTCCGGCGAGGCCCTCGATGCCGACGCCGTGGTGCTGGCGACCGATGTCGCCGGCCTGCAGCGCATCGTTGCCGCCTCCGACGGCCTGGGCAGGAACGAGTGGCGCGCGCAGATCGCGCGGATGCGTATCGCGCCGCCGTTCGCCGTGCACCGGTTGTGGCTCGACAAGCCGGTCGCGGCCAGCCGCTCGGCATTCCTCGGCACCGCCGGCCACGAACCGCTGGACAACATCAGCGTGCTGGACCGCTACGAACGCGAAGCCGGCGAATGGGCCCGCAGTAACCATGGTTCGGTAGTCGAATTGCATTCCTACGCATTGGAATCCAAGCCATCTCGCTCGGCGGGGCTGCGCCGGCTGCACAAGCTGTACCCGGAAACCGCGGCAGCGCGTGTGGTGTGCGAACGGCTGCTGGAACGGGGCGACTGCCCCCTGTTCGCGCCCGGGTCATACGAGCAGCGACCCAGGGTGGTCACGCCCGCGCCCGGCCTGTTGCTGGCCGGCGACGCCATCCGCATCGACCTGCCGGTGGCGCTGATGGAACGCGCGGCAACCACCGGTTGGTGCGCCGCGAACGAATTGTTGAGACAATGGGGACTCGCCGGACACGCGTTGCACTCCGTACCCACCCAGGGCCGGTCGCCACTGTTGCGATGGCTCGCCGGCCGCGAGAGATCCACACGATGAGCAAGATCCGCGATCAGCTGCACCACCTGCGGCCCTCCGCAGGCCCCAAAGACTGGCCGCTGCAAGTCGTTGCGCGCACGTCGTGGTCGCGGCAGCGGCCCACCTATCGCGACGCGCAACCCGCCATCATCGAGGGCGCGCTGCGGCGTTCCCAGCGCAAACCCACCGGCAACTGGTACGCCTTCGCCGCCAGCCGCGAAGTGCGCCCCGGGCGGCCCTTCGGTGCCACCGTCGCGGGCGTCGAGGTGGTCGCCTGGCGCGACGAACAGGGCCGGCTGTGCGTCGGCCCGCGTACCTGCCCGCATCTGGGCGCCGACCTCGCCACCGGTGCCGTGCGCCGCGGCACGCTGATCTGCCGGTGGCACGGGCTGGCCCTCGACGGTCGCTGCCGCGAGTTCGGATGGAGCCCACTGCCCGGCCACGACGACGGCACCCTGGCGTGGGTGCGGCTCGACGACGTGGGCGGCGAGGCGCCGCTGCCCGAACCGGTGATCCCCGACCGGCCCGCCGGCGACACGCTGGCCGCCGTGGCCCGCGTGGAGGGTGTGTGCGAACCCGCCGACGTCATCGCCAACCGGCTCGATCCCTGGCACGGCGCCTGGTTTCACCCCTACTCGTTCACCCGGCTGGACGTGATCACCACGCCCACCGAGGAAGCCGATCATTTCCTGGTGGCGGTCACGTTCCGGATGGGGCGCCTGGGCGTGCCTGTGATCGCGGAGTTCTCTTGCCCGCAGGCCCGCACCATCGTGATGCGGATCGTCGACGGCGAGGGTACCGGCAGCGTCGTCGAGACCCACGCCACCCCAGTCGGTTCCGGCGCCGACGGCCGTCCCCGCACCGCGGTCTTGGAGGCCACCGTCGCCCACTCGGACCGTCCCGGTTTCCAGCGGGCCACGCGGGTGGCGCCGCTGATCGCACCGCTGATGCGCCACGCGGCCGCCCGGCTCTGGCGCGACGACATCGCCTACGCCGAGCGCCGCTACCAGCTGCGCGCCGGCGGCGCCCGACCGTGAGGCGACCCTACTCCGGCGTGGTCGCCGCGGTCGCGGGGCTGCACTTCGCGTACCTGTGCTACGTGCCGGCGGGGGGATTCGTCGCGCTGCGCTGGCCGCGGACCATCGTTCTGCATGTTCCCGCTGTCGCGTGGGGTGTGGCCGTCGTGGGTTTCAACCTGCGGTGCCCACTGACGGCGCTGGAATCGTGGGCCCGCGGGCGCGCGGAGATGGAGCCCTTACCCGCAGCGGGATTCGTCGACCGCTACGTCGAAGGGCGTCTCATCCCGCGCGGGCGTACCGGCGGCGCCCAGGCACTGGCGTTCATCGCGGCGGCGCTCTCGTGGATTATACTGGCGCAGAGGCGTTTTCGCGTCCGGCCGGGTCAGTCCGACGCCGGCTGATACGACGGGAGCGGGCTTGCCGCACGCGACCTGCGCCGCCACGCGGCCCAGGCAGCGGCCGAGGCCACGACGCCGATCAGGACGACGCCCGGCCAGAAGGCCAGCTGCGCCAACCACAACCGTCGCTGCAGCCGAAGCACCTCGCGCTGCCCGCGCCGAACCCGTCGGGCCGTATCCTCGATGGTCATTCCGGGAGCATTTACCCTGAGTCGATTTCTCAAACCAGCGCCCGTGCCGGGAAAGCTATCGGGGCTGATTGGGCACACCGTCGAACAGCTCGCCGGCGGGGGCGACGGTCACCAGGCCGGCCAGCTTGGTCACCAGGTGCGGCGCGAAGACGGCACCGTACACGACGTGCCCGACGACCACGGCGGCGGCGATCGACAGCAACGCGGACTGCACGCGCCCGGCGGAGTGCGAGTCAGCCCACACGTCGATGACGGTGCGTCCCTGCGCGTCCGTACGCCCGAGGAGGTAGGCGAACACCATCACCAGCACCCCCATCGCCAGCGCATCGTAGAGCGGATACTGGTGTTTTGTGCCCTCCCGGATAGCCAGCCCGCTGATCACGCGGCCGTAGTAGAAGACACCGAGCTCGGCCCCGACGAAGCCGTTGAACAGCAGCGCCCACAGGAATCCGATCGTCAGACCCGCGCCCAGCAGGGTCTGCGGGCGGCGCCAGCCCAACCTCGCGCTCACCCGGCGTCCGGCGGACGCCGCAATGACCGCGGGCAGCACGAAGTAGGAGATGTATCCGGGCGGGACCGGGGCGGGCAACCCGCCCCAGGTCATGTTCATGGGCCACCACGGCGGCATGCGCGGCAGGGCCGGGGGGAACTGGGCGTACATCGCCCAGTCGTACGGCGCCTCGATCCAGGAGAACGAGATCGCCGAAATGCACACCAGTAGGAGCGGATCCACACGGCCCCTACGAAGGCTGCGGTAGACGCCGAACGCCACGAACGCCAACCCGCCGAGGTAGGCGAACGCGATGCCCAGCTTCATCACCGGCGTCAGCCCGGTCATGACTCACCGCCGCGCGCCGGCTCACGGGCCTCGGGGTCGAATCGCCACACCAGGGCGGCGACGATCGCGATCAGGCCGAACAGCGTCCCCAGCATGATTGCAATTGCCATGAGTCGAGGGTCGCCTCCATAAACCTAACGTTTGGTCTAACGTAGTGAGCATTGGCCGCCCCTGTCAATGTCGTTGGGCACCAATGGGGTGGATGCGCGCCGGGTTCTGCTAGCGTTTGACCGAACGCTGGTTCAATCGCGCGTCAGGAGCGGCCTCGGTGTTGTGGAGCGTCCCCCGGTGACCCCGCGGGCGCGGACGACGTCGGAGAACGCTTCCATCGATTCCACTCGGCGCTCGGCGGTTCTCGAGACCGCCGCCTCGCTGATCGCAACGTCGGGGCTGCGCACCTCGATGCACGAGATCGCCGACGCGGCCGGCATCCAGCCGGGCAGCCTCTATCACCACTTCGACTCCAAGGAAGCGCTCCTGGTGGAGCTGCTCCGGCGCTACCACCGCGACCTGGACCGCATCGCCGAGCAAGCGCTGGCGGCGCTCGACGACCCCGACGCCCGCCCCGGGGTCGGGCAGATCACCGCGCTGGGGGCGGCGGTGGCCCGGTGCGCCGTCGCCAATCGCGCCGCAATCCAGATCTCGATGTATGAAACCCCCAGCGCCAACGCCGAACTCATCGAGTGGACCCGCCGGCGTCCGACGGCGGTGCTCGACGCCGTGTACCAGACGCTGCGGGCGGCGCGATGGGCGGGATCGATCGGATCGGAGATCGACCTGCGCGTGCTGGCGGACCGCATCTGCCAGAGCATGCTGCAGGTCGGCCTCGACGTCGTCCGGCACAACGCACCGGCCGAGGATGTCGCGACGCTGTTCTGCCGGATCATCTTCGAAGGGCTCGCCGCCGGCCGGCCCTCCGACGCCGATCTCGACCGGTCCGCCGCGTTCCTGGCCGCCAACGACGCCATCGCCGGCTGGACCGACGACACCGAACCCGACGACCGGGTCGCCCACATCCGCGCGGTGGCACGCAGCGAGTTCGGGCGCCGGGGATACGAGGGCACGACGATCCGCGACATCGCGGCCGCGGCGGGAATGGGCCACGGCACCGTCTTTCGTCACATCGGCTCCAAGGAGGAGCTGCTGGCCTCGATCATGGGCGGCTTCGGGGAGAAGGTGGAGGCCTGTGCGAAACGCGTCCTGCGCGCGCAGTCGACGCCGGTCGAAAAGCTCGACGCGCTCGGCTGGGTCAACATCAACGCGCTGCAACGCTTCGGCGACGAGTTCCGCATCCAGCTCGCGTGGATGCGCCAGATCCCCCCGGACGCCGCAAACCCCAGTGTCGAGTTCCCCACCCGGCTCAAGCAGACCAAAGCCCTTCTCGCTCAAGGCATCAAGTCGGGTGAGATAAAGATCGACGACGCCCCCCGGGAGATGCTCGCGCGCTGCATCATCAGCCTGCAATGGATGCCGGAGAACATCGTGGCCGATATCGGCGCCACGGCCGCGCAGGTGCATCTTCGCGACACGCTGCTGCGCGGCGTCGCCTCGGCGTCGGGTTAGCCCAGGACCACAGGCAGCCTGCCCCACCCCCGCACGCTGGCGGTGTGCGCCTTCGCGGCGTGAGAATAGTCGACCTCCCAGTCCGGCCACCGCCTGATGACCTCCTCGAAAACCACGCGCGCCTGCATGCGCGCGAGCGCGGAGCCCATGCAGAAGTGCAGGCCCTGCCCGAAGCTGAGATGCCCGCCGCCGCGGTGGATGTCGAAGCGCTCGCCGTCGGGGAACCGGCTCTCGTCGCGATTGGCCGAGCCATTGAGCAGCAGCATGATCGAGCCCTCGGCGATCGGCTGGCCCCGGCATTCGGTGTCGTGGGCGACGTAGCGCGCCTGCACGGGCGAGGGCGCCTCGTAACGCAGCACCTCTTCGATGGCGCCCGGCAGCAGCGAGCGATCCGCGACGAGCTCCCGGCGCTGGTCGGGATGGTCGGCCAGCAGTTGCGCGGTGAACCCGATCAGCCGCGTGGTGGTCTCGTTGCCGGCCCCGGCGATCATGCTCGTGTAGGTGAGCACCTCGGTGCGGGTCAGCCGCCGGACCCCGCCGCCGTCCTCGATCTCGGCGTTGAGCAGCTGCGTCATCAGGTCATCGGAGGGGTGTTCGGCCCGCCAGTCGATGTAGTCGGCGAACACCTGGTAGGCCTGTTCGAACGCGTCGTCGGACACAACGTAGGAAGCCTCGTCCTCCTTGAGGCCGATCGCGTGATCGGTGTTGTCGCGGATCGACGCCTGGTTCTGCTCGGGAATGCCGAGCAGGTAACCGATGGTCCGCATCGGGATCAAGGCGCCGAGGTCCGCGATGAAGTCGAAGCGCTCCGGGTCGACCGCCTCGAGCGCGCGCTCGCAGAACTGCCGGGTCAGCGGCTCGATCGCTTCCATCCGCCGCGGTGTGAAGACCCGTGACAGCAGGCGGCGGTGCAGGTCGTGCAGCGGCGGATCCTCGAAGAGGATCACCCCCGGAGGCACCTCGAGCCCGCTCCTGATGACATCCATGGTCGTGCCGCGGCCCGATCGGTAGGTCTGCCAGTTGGGCAGCTCCCGGGCGACGTCGTCGTAGCGGCTCAGCGCGTAGAAGCCGAACTTCTCGTTGTAATAGAGCGGGGCTTCCTCCCGCATCCTCTTGAACACCGGGTAGGGGTTGTCGTCGATGTCGAAGTCGAAGGGGTCGTAGTAGAGGTCGACGGCCTGGGCGCCGGTCATGGTGGGGTCCTCACTTGTCTCGGTGTCCACGGATCAACCAAATATTTGTGCCGGATACGCTAACACGATGCGTCGGGCCTCGGACCGGCCGCACCGGTCCGGCGGGGTTGCGGTGCAACATCGGCGGAACTGCTCCCCGAGGTTGCCGGGCGGACCATCCGGAGGTCCGCCGCACAACATCACCTAATATTTGTTCTTCCGGTGTCCTCACCCGTGGCGCAACCGAGCCTCACATCGGGTTTGGGCGCCCGCGATGCGGGCAAAACGGGTTTGGGCGCCCGCAATGCGGGCAAGACCTCATCATGAGCACTCACTCGTCCGGGCGGCGCGCCCTTTCGCGTTCCGCGCCCCCTTCCCCGTTCACCCGGCTCGCGGCCGCCTGGTGGGCACTCGTCGTCGGCTCGATCATCCTGGTCGTGCTGCTCGTCTTCGTCGCGCAGAACACCGACACCGTCGCCCTGCACTTTTTGGTCTTCGATTGGACCCTGCCGGTCGGGGTCGGATACCTGCTGTCCGCGGTTGCCGGCGCGACCATCGCCGTGCTGGTCGGCGCCGCGCGGATGATTCAGGTGAGGCGCGCGGCCAAGAGGGACGTCAGACACGACTGACCTCGCCGCCAGCCCTGGCGATCGCCCGGTCTGGGCATTAGCTTAACTATTAAGAAATTTAACCTCCGAAGTGGCCGCAGCGAGGTTCGGGGCGCCCCGCGGCGGGAATGCACAGCACACAGGCACGCATAACAGGGCGGGGAGAAGCCATGAGGCACAGGACAGTGATTTGATGCGCTGCGTGGTGTTCGGTGCCACGGGTTACCTCGGCACGCGCCTGGCCCCGGAATTGCTGGCGGCCGGTCACCAGGTCCGGGTGATGGCGCGCGATCCCAAGAAGCTCGACAACGTCGCGTGGCGCGACCAGGTGGAGATCGTGCAGGGCGACGTCATCGACGCAAGCGCCGTCTCCGCGGCGCTCGAGGGCCAGGATGTCCTGTACTACCTGGTGCATTCCCTGTTGCGTTCGGACTTCGTGGACTTCGACGACCGCGCCGCCCGCATCGTCGCGGACTGCGCCGCGGGGGCGGGGGTGTCCCGCATCGTCTACGTGGGCGGCATCATCCCCGACGGCCAGAAGTTGTCCGACCACCTCGCCTCGCGGGCGCAGGTGGGCGAGCTGCTCATGGAATCCGGGGTGCCGACGGTCGAGCTGCGCGCCGCCGCGATCATCGGGGCGGGGTCGGCCAGCTTCGAGATGCTGCGCTATCTCACCGAGCGCCTGCCGCTCATCGTGGCCCCGCGCTGGCTGCGGACCCGCGTGCAGCCGATCGCGGTCCGCGACGTGCTGTACTACCTGGTCGAGTCGGCGCGGCTACCCTCCGGGGTAAACCGGCCCTTCGACATCGGCGGCCCCGACCGTTTCAGCTATACCGAGATGATCCGCAAGTATGCGGCGGTGGCCGGCCTGCCACGCCGGCCCGAGGTGCCGATACCCCTACTCACGCCGGGACTTTCGGCACCCTGGGTCGATTTGCTGACTCCCCTGCCCCGCCAGCTCGCCGTGTCGTTGATGGAGTCCCTGGAGAACGACGTGGTGTGCGCCGACCACGACATCGCCCGCTACATCCCCGATCCCGAGAACGGGCTGACCCACTACGAGGAGGCCGTCGAACTCGCGCTCGGCCACGTCCGTCACAGCGAGCTGCGCACCAAGTGGTCGCGCGCCGACACCGATGGCTCCCCCTCCCAGCCGTTGCCCACCGACCCGCAATGGTCCGGCGGGCCACTTTACGACGACGTCCGCCGCCGGCACAGCCACGTCGATCCCGCGACGCTCTGGCGGGCCATCGAAACTGCTGTGACGCAACGGAACTGGTCGGTGGTGCCGTGGGGATGGCCGTTGCGCGGGTGGGTCAACGGGCTGCTGGGCGCCGTGGGAGTGCGCCGGCGGCTCGACGGCCACCAGCCGCACGACGGCGAGGCGCTGGACTGGTGGCGGGTGGAGCACACCGACCCGCCCCGGCTGCTGCGGCTGCGTGCCGATATCCCGCTGCCGGGCCGGCTCTGGCTGGAGCTGTCCGCGGGCCCCGACGGCAACGGCGGCTCGGAATACCGGCAGCGCGCGCTGTTCCAGCCTTATGGCCTTGCGGGGCAACTGTTTTGGACCGCGTCCGCGCCATATCGTGACGCCGTATTCGGCGGCATCGCGCGTGACGTCACCGCCACCGCGCACCGGGGGCGCAGCGACCGGGCGGTCGCGGGGAAGGAGAACGCATGAGCGACAAAGAATTCCACAAGGGCGACAGGGTCACGTGGCGCAGCCACGGCGGCACCGCCGAGGGCGTGGTCGAGGCCAAGCTCACCTCAGACACCAAGGCGGCCGGCCGGACCGTGCGCGCCTCCGAAGACGATCCGCAGTACAAGGTTCGCAGCGAGAAAAGCGGCGGGGACGCCGTGCACAGGCCGGATGCGCTGAAGCGCGTGGACTGACGTCGTGCGGGGATGGCCCGTGGCGGCCGACCCCGACTAGTCCTGACCCGACACGGCCACCAGCGGCGTTGCCGTGCCGGCGCGGCGGTGCCGTAGGCTGTAGCCGCCGGCCGTCCCATCGTCGACCGGTCGGCGTGTCTCGTGAGAAGGACCGGGTAGGTGACCAAGCGCGGCGCTGCCGATCGGCAGCCAGACCGAGCCGAACTGGAAAAGATGATGTCGGCCGACATGCGGGCCGTCACCGCGCAATCTGACCGAATCGGCCGGCACTTCGCGCGTCAAAACTCGGTCAGCGGCAGCGACTTCCACGCGCTGCTGCACATCATGGTCGCCGAGACGGCCGGATCGCCACTGACCCTGGCCCAATTGCGGCAGCGCATGGACGTCTCGTCGGCCGCCATCACCTATCTCGTGGACCGGATGATCGACGCGGGTCACATCCGGCGCGAGCCCGATCCGTCGGACCGCCGCAAGTCGCATCTGCGCTACGAGAAGCCCGGCATGGAGCTGGCCCGCTCCTTCTTCACCCCCCTGGGCGCCGAACTGCACACGGCCATGGCCGATCTGCCGGACAGCGACCTGCTCGCGGCGCACCGGGTGCTCACCGCCATGATCGACGCGATGGCCACATTCGAGGCTCGACTCGCCGCGCACAAACCGTCGGACGCCGGGCCGGAGCGCACCCGGGCCCGCGGGCGCCGCGCGCTCCGCTCAGGCGCCGGCGACTCTGCCTAGCGAACCCGTCGCCGGGCCGCGGGGCCGAGCACCCGCTGCTCGATCAGGTCCGCCCCCCGGGCCACTCCCCCGGTGGCGGCGAAACCGGCGGCCACACGGCGCGCGCCGTCGGCCATCGACATCGCCTGCTGCACCTTCGCCCTCAGCCGCGCCGGGGTGAGCCGCTTGGCCGCCAGGCGGGTGCCGCAGCGGGCCACCTCCACCCGCCGGGCCACCTCTGCCTGGTCGCGGGCGAAAGGCACCGCGCAGACCGGCACGCCGCGATCGAGCGCTTTGAGCGTCGTACCCATCCCCCCGTGCGTGATCGCGCAGCTGGCCCGCTCGAGTAGCGCCGAGTGCGAGACGAACCGGCACACCGTCGCGTTGGCCGGCCGCGGCAGGCCGGGCGGAATCCCCGCCGGGAAGGTGGCCACCACGTGCACCTGCTCACCGGCGAGAGCCTGCAACGCGATCCGGCCCAGGGCGGCGTCGGGCTGCCTCAGCGAGGACGTGTTCACCAGGACCAGCGGCCGGTCGATGGCGGCGATCCAGTCCGGCGGTGCCGACGGCGCGGGCTCGAACACGCATGCTCCGATGTGATGCACCAGGTCACCCCAACCCGGATGCCGATACTCGAACGGCTCACCGCCGGTGGCCAACAGCAGGGGGGCCCGCCGCATGAGGTCGTCCACCGAGGCGACCGGCGACACGCCGAGCCGGGCGCGAATCGCGTTGACGCGCGGCAGTATCGGCCGGTCGAAGAGATGCCTGACCAGCGGCCGCACCGAGCCGTCCCGCAGCTCACCGACGACGCCCGGCAGCGGTCGCAGCCCAGGGCCGAACGGCGGCACCCCGCGCGACCGCAGATAGGGGGTGAACGGTGAGAACACCAACCACGGCAGATCCCCCGCCTCGGCCGCGGACATCGCTCCCCAGCAGTTCGCGTCGACGATGACCGCGTCGGGGCGCACCGCGTCCACCGCCCGGCGCAGATCGTCCACCTCGGGCGCCGCCCGACGGCATAGGGTGTCGATAGATATCTTCAGCACTCCCAGCGCATTTCGCGCCTGCCAGTCCCGTCCCGCGATCGCCTCGATGCCCGGGGCGACGGGCTCTGCGTGCACGCCGACCGCGCGCATCATCTCCACGCCGTCGGACATCGTGCGCAGGTGAACCTGGTGGCCGCGCCGCACGAGCTCGCAAAGCAGCGCGCCGACCGGCAGCAGATGCCCCAGCGCCGGCGAGCCGTATGCCAGGATCACCGCCACGTCGAAGGCATCTACCGGGCGGGGGTCATGTCGACGCCGCGCAAGCCGGACAGGCTGGCCGCGCCGCAGCCGTGCAGGCAGACCCGCAGTTCGTCGATGAACGGCTGCAGCCAGTCCACCACCGCCGCAGCCGATTCGATCGCTGCGGGCAGCAGCGGCCGGGCCACCGCCACGACGTCGGCGCCGAGCGCGATCGCCTTCGCGGCGTCCATCCCCGTCCGAATGCCACCGGACGCAACCAGCGGCACGTCGGGCAATGCCGCGCGCACCTCCACGATCGCCTGGGCGGTGGGGATACCCCAGTCCGCCAGGTGCGGATAGCGCAGTTCGCCGTAGCGGACGAACTGCTCGACTCGCGACCACGAGGTGCCGCCCGCACCCGCCACGTCGATGCCCGTCACCGGCAGATCGCCGTCAGCGCCGAGCAGTTCGGTGATCGCCGCGGCGCCGATGCCGTGGCCGACCTCCTTGAGCAGCACCGGGAAGCCCACCGCCCCCGCCGCCTCACGCAGCCGGTCGAGCGAGCCGGAGAAATCGGTGTCGCCGTCGTCCTGGATCGCCTCCTGCAACGGATTGGTGTGCACCGCAAGGGCATCGGCGCCCACCCGGTCAAGCGCCTTGGCGAGGTCTGCGACCGTCGACCGGGCCAGCTGCGAGAGCCCGATGTTGCCGAACAGCAGCACATCCGGGGCCAGGTCCCGGACGGTGAAGCTGGCAGCAGCGCGCTCGCCCAGCGCGCTGTCGAGCATGATCCGCTGCGATCCGAGCATCATGCCGATGCCCAGCTGCTGCGCGGCGACGGCCAGGTTCCGGTTGATCGTCCGCGACAACTCCGCGCCGCCCGTCATCGCGCCGATCAGCACCGGCGCCCGCAGCCGCGCGCCGAAGAACTCCACGGACACGTCGACGTCGCGCAGGCTGGTCTGCGTCAAGGCGTTGTAGGGCAACGCATAACGCTCCAGCCCCGTGCTCACCCCGTCGTAGCCGACCGGCTCGCTGAGGCATACGTCGATGTGGCGCCGCTTGCGATCGGTGATCCTGGCCGGTTCAGCCCTCATCAGCGACGCTCCGGCGCGACGATCTCGGGTCCATACTGTCCATACTGCCCCCTCGGGATGCCGACACTCCATAATTTCAGTTGATTAACGTTTAACAAAATGAAATGGTTGTGTCGTGTGGGATATTGTGGCGGCCGCGGTGACCGGACGCCGATCCTGGCTGATCGGGTTGACCGCCGCGGCGCTGGGCATCGCGTTCGCGGTGCTCATCGGCGGTAACGCCGCGGCCGGTCAGGCGCCGAGGTCGGTGCCCACGCGCTCGGACTCCGCGCGCGTCGACGCGCTGGCCGGCCAATTTCCCGGCGCGCACCGCGCACCCCTGCTGCTCGCGGTCGACCGCGCGGACGGCGCGGCGCTGGAGCCCGCCGACGTCGCGGCGGCGCGGTCGGCCCGCGACCAGATGGAGGCGACCGCGCAGGTCGGCGGGCCCGATCAGCCGGTGGTGGTCTCGCACGACGGCAAAGTCGCCATCGCTGTGGTCCCCGTCAGCACCGACCTGTCGGGGCTCGAGCTCACCCACGCGGTGGCCGCGCTGCGCACCGCCGCCCACGAGGGCCTGCCGTCCAACCTGCGGGCCCACGTCACCGGCGGCCCCGCTTTCGGCGCCGACATCGCCAACGCGTTCACCGGCGCCAACGTCACGCTGCTGGCCGTGACCGCGTCGGTGGTGGCGCTGCTGCTGATCGCGACCTACCGGTCGCCGGTGCTGTGGCTGGTGCCGTTGCTGGTGGTCGGGTTCGCCGACCGGGTGGCAGCGGCCGTGGGGACCGCGGTGGCGTCGCAGACCAGCCTGAGCTTCGACGGCGCCACCTCCGGCATCACCAGCGTGCTGGTCTTCGGTGCCGGCACCAACTACGCGCTGCTGCTGATCTCCCGCTACCGGCAGGAACTGCGCGGGTATCCCGAACACAGAACGGCCCTGCGGCGCGCCGTGCGGATGGCCGGACCCGCGATCCTGGCCAGCAACGCCACCGTGGTCCTGGCCCTGCTGACGCTCCTGTTCGCCGCCACCCCGAGCACGCGCAGCCTAGGTGCCCTGGCGGCGTGCGGGCTGGTCGTCGCCGCGCTGTCGGTCCTGGTGGTGCTGGGGCCCCTGCTGGCGGTGTGCGGGCGGCGGTTGTTCTGGCCGTTCATCCCCCGCCCTGGCGACGACGCGTCCGCGGAGTCCGGTGGCTGGCACCGCGTCGCGCAGTGGGTGGGCCGGCACCCCGGTCCGGTCGCGGCGGCCGCGGTTGCGGCGCTGGCGGTCCTGGCCACCGGGCTGCTGGGCACCCGGATCGGCCTGTCGCAGACCGAGCAGTTCCGGGTTCGCGCGGATTCGGTGTCCGGGTACGACATCGTCGCCGCGCACTTTCCCGCCGGGACGACCAGCCCGGTGCTGGTCGTGGCATCCACCGCGCAAGCGCCGCAGGTGCAATCGGCGATAGCGGCGAGCGCCGGCGTCGTCTCGGTCACCGAAGCCGGCCGGTCGGCGGCGGGTCTGACGAAGTGGTCGGTGGTGATCGACGCCCCCCCGGCCTCCGACCCGGCATTCACCGACGTTGCGGCGCTTCGCGATTCGACCCGGGCCGTCGATCCCACCGCGCTGGTGGGCGGCGCCGACGCGCAGGCCCTCGACGTCCGCGACGCCGCGACGCACGACCGGCGGGTCCTGATCCCGGCGATCCTGGCCGTCATCCTGGCGGTCCTCTTCGCGCTGTTACGGTCGCTGCCCGCGCCGCCGACCCTGTTGGCCGCAACGATTCTCGGCGCGCTGGCCGCACTGGGCGTCGGCGGCTGGTCCTGCCTGCACGTCTTCGGGTTCTCCGCGCTGGACAACAGCACGCCGCTGTTCGCGTTCCTGTTCTTGGCCGCCCTGGGCGTCGACTACACCATCTTCCTGGTCACCCGCGCCCGCGAGGAGGCCGCCCAGCGCGGCGCGCGCGACGGCATGGTCCGCGCCGTGTCGGCCACCGGTGGCGTCATCACCAGCGCGGGAATCGTTCTGGCAGCGGTGTTCTGCGTGCTGGGGGTGTTGCCGCTCATCGTGCTGACCCAACTCGGGATCATCGTGGGACTGGGCATCCTGCTCGACACCTTCGTCGTACGCACGCTGGTGATTCCGGCGCTGTTCGCCCTCATCGGCGACCGCATCTGGTGGCCCGCCGATCCGTCCCGTGCCAATCCTGTTGAACAGCAAGACAATTCAATTCCAGAAGAACGGAGCATACCGTGAACAGGTCGATCCTAGCCGTCACCGCGGCCGCTGTCGCCGCCGCGGCCGGCACCGGAAGCATCGCGAGCCCCAAGCGGGTGCCGATGTGGTACTCGCGGCTTGAAAAGCCGGCCTACCAGCCGCCCAGCGTCGCGTTCCCCCTCGTGTGGACCGCCCTCTACGCCGACATCGCCACCGCCTCCGCCGTGGCCATCGAGCGGTTGCGCGCCGCGGGACGGCACGACGAGGCCCGCCGCTATGCCGCCGCACTCGGCCTGAACCTGGCGATGAACGCCGGATGGAGCTGGCTGTTCTTCCGTTACCACAAACTGGGCGCCTCCGCGCTCGGCGCCGCCGCGCTGACGGCGAGCAGCGCGGATCTGGCCCGGCGGGCCGCGCGGGCCGACCGCCGCGCCGGCCTGGCGCTGGCGCCCTATCCGGCGTGGTGCGCCTTCGCGACCGTTTTGGCCACGCATGTTTGGCGCCTCAACGATTAAGGAAATCCACGAATCATGCCGACGCTGTTGTGGTTCCGTCGCGACCTGCGGTTAGCCGATCACCCGGCGCTGGCGGCCGCGGCCGCCGACGGCGACACGCTGGCCTGCTTCGTGCTCGACCCGCGGCTGGAAGCCAGCGCGGGCAACCGGCGCATGCAGTTCCTGGGTGACGCGCTGCGCGGGCTGCGCGACGACCTCGACGGCCGGCTGCTGGTGACCCGCGGCCGGCCGGACGAGCAGATCCCCCGCATCGCCAAGGAGATCGGCGCCTCCGCGGTGCACATCACGCAGGACTTTGCGCCGTTCGGGAAGCGCCGCGACGACGCGGTGCGCGCGGCGCTGGGGTCGGTGCCGCTGGTGGCCACGGGCTCGCCGTATCTCGTCTCACCCGGTCGCATCACCAAGAAGGACGGCACGCCCTACAAGGTGTTCACACCCTTCCTGTCCGCCTGGCGCCAGACCGGGTGGCGCAAGCCCGCGCGGTCGGGTCCCGGCTCCGCGCGCTGGCTGGACCCCGCGCAGGCCGGTGTCCGGCAGATCAACATCCCGGACCCCGGTGCCGGCCTCGACCTCGAAGCCGGCGAACGGGCGGCGCACCGGGCGTGGAGGGCGTTCGTCGACGACGGGCTGCGGCGCTACGCCGACGACCGCAACCGGCCCGACCTCGCGGGCACCAGCCGGATGTCGGCGCATCTGAAGTTCGGCACGATCCACCCGCGCACCCTGGTCGCCGACCTCGACCTGCGCAGCAGCGGGGCGCTGGCGTACCTGCGCGAGTTGGCCTTCCGCGACTTCTACGCCGACGTGCTGCATCACTGGCCGGCCAGCGTGTGGCGCAACTGGAACAGCGACTTCGATTCCATTGCGACCGACACCGGCGCCGAGGCGAGACGCCGCTTCGAGTCGTGGAAATCCGGCCGGACCGGCTTCCCGCTGGTCGACGCCGGGATGCGCCAACTGCACGACACCGGCTTCCTGCACAACCGGGTGCGGATGGTAGTCGCCTCGTTTCTGGTCAAGGACCTGCACCTGCCGTGGCAGTGGGGCGCCGAATGGTTCCTCGATCAGCTCGTCGACGGCGACATGGCCAACAACCAACACGGCTGGCAGTGGTGCGCCGGGTCGGGCACCGACGCGGCGCCGTACTTCCGGGTGTTCAATCCGATCACGCAGGGCGCCAAGTTCGATCCGCAGGGGGATTACATCCGGCGCTGGGTTCCCGAGCTGCGGGAGGCCGACGATGCGCATCTGCGCAAAGGCGACCGGCCGAAGGGTTACCCGCAAGCCATCGTCGACCACGGCGCCGAGCGGACCGAGGCGCTGCGCCGCTACCAGGGCATCTCCGGCTAACGCGCCGCCTTCTTGCGCTCGATATCGGCCAGGGCGGCGGCCAGTTCGGCGCGCTGCGCGGCCGAGCTCTCCCAGGACAGCTGCCGGTTCTTGACCACCTTCGCCGGCGCGCCGACCGCGATGGAGTAGTCGGGGACGACGCCGCGCACCACCGCGTGCGAGCCCAGGACGCAGCCGCGCCCGACGGAGGTGCCGCGCAGCACGGTGACCTTCACCCCGACCCAGGTGTCCGGCCCGATGCGCACCGGTGACTTGACGATGCCCTGGTCCTTGATCGGCAGGTTGATGTCGTCCATGCGGTGGTCGAAATCGCAGACGTAGCACCAGTCGGCCATCAGGACCGAGTCACCGAGCTCGATGTCGAGGTAGGTGTTGATGACGTTGTCGCGGCCGAGCACCACCTTGTCGCCGAACCGCAGCGAGCCCTCGTGCGCGCGGATGGTGTTCTTGTCGCCGATGTGCACCCAGCGACCGATCTCGAGCTGGGCGAGCTCCGGGGTCGCGTGGATCTCCACGCCCTTGCCGATGAACACCATGCCCCGGGTGATGATGTGCGGGTTGGCCAGCTTGAACTTCAGCAGGCGCCAGTACCGCACCAGGTACCAGGGCGTGTAGGCGCGGTGGGCGATCACCCACTTCAGCGAGGCCAGCGTGAGGAACTTGGCCTGGCGGGGATCCCGCAGCCGCTGCCCGCGCCAGCGGCGATGGAACGGGGCGTTCCACATGCTCGTCATGGCCGCACAGCCTATCGAAGTCGGCACCGGTTACCCTCACCCCTGTACTCGATCGCCGCCGAGCCGAAATGTGGAAAATCCAGGTGCCTGCCCGACATCTCCAGCGTCGGATTCGGCGTTGGTCGGCCGCGTCGCTTGCGGCCGTCCTCGCGATCGGGATCGCCGGCTGCGGCAACACCGACTCCTGGGTGGAGGCCTCGGCCGCGCAGGGCTGGCCCGCCCAGTACGGCGACGCCGCCAACAGCGGCTACACGGCAACCGGCGGGGCCACCGGCCTGTCGCTGCGCTGGACCCGGTCGGTGAAGGGGAGCCTGGCGGCCGGCCCGGCGCTCAGCGCGCGCGGCTACCTGGCGCTCAACGCGCAGACGCCCGGCGGCTGTTCGCTCATGGAATGGGAGAACGACGACAACGGCCGGCAGCGCTGGTGTGTCCGGCTGGTCCAGGGCGGCGGCTTCGCCGGGCCCTTGTTCGACGGCTTCGACAATCTCTACGTCGGACAACCGGGCGCGTTCGTGTCCTTCCCGGTGACCCAGTGGACGCGGTGGCGGCAACCGGTGATCGGGATGCCCACCACCCCGCGGTTTCTCGGGCACGGTCAGTTGCTGGTCGCCACCCACCTGGGCCAGGTGCTCGTCTTCGACGCCCACCGCGGGCAGGTGGTCGGCAGTCCGGTGGACCTCGTCGACGGCGTCGACCCGACCGACGCGACGCGGGGGCTGGCGGACTGCGCGCCGGCGCGGCAGGGCTGCCCCGTCGCGGCCGCCCCCGCGTTCACGGCGGCCGGTGAAACGGCGGTGCTGGGGGTGTGGCAGCCGGGCGCCCCGGCCGCGAGCCTGATCGGGCTGAGGTACCACCCTGGACAGACCCCCCAGCTCTCGCGGGAGTGGACCAGTGACGCCGTGGGCGCCGGCGTCATCGCCAGCCCGGTGCTGTCCGCCGACGGGTCGACCGTCTACGTCAACGGCCGCGACCAGCGACTGTGGGCCCTGCGCAGCGCCGACGGGACGGTGAAGTGGTCGGCTCCGCTGGGTTTTCTGGCGCAGACGCCGCCCGCGGTCACCCCGCAGGGCCTGATCGTGTCCGGTGGCGGGCCCGACACCCGGCTCGCGGCGTTCAAGGATGCCGGCGACCACGCCGACGCGGCCTGGCGCCGCGACGACGTCGTTCCCCTGTCGTCGTCGAGCCTGGCCGGCGCCCGCGTCGGCTACGTGGTCACCGACGCCGCCCCCGGGATGTCGCTGCTCGTCTTCGATCCCGGCAGCGGGCGCACGCTCAACAGCTACCCGCTGCCGGCGGCCACCGGATACCCGATCGGGGTCGCGGTGGGCAGCGATCGCCGGCTGGTGGCCACCACGAGCGACGGTCAGGTCTACGGCTTCGATCCGGCCTGAAACTGCTAGACCGCCAGCGGCGGGATGGCGTTGCGCGGCACCTGGGCCTGGGCCGGGCCGGAAAACGCCGGCAACATCTCGCCCGGGGCGAAGTAGAAGATCAGCTGGTCGTCGGTGATCGCGAAGTTCTGGTAGTGCGTCGGGTCCAGCCCGGCCGACGGCAGGATCGCGACACCCAGGGGATTTTGGCGCTCCAGGTCGCGCTGCACGATCGGGAAGATGCTGTCCAGCGCGGACGTGCCGGGGGCGAAGAGGGTGTCGAACGTGATGGGCGCCTTGGTGCCCAGGTTGTAGTTGAACGCCTTGTACCAGATGGACGGGTGCGTGCCGCCCAGGTCCTGGAAGAACTTCAGCACCACGCTGCGGGTGTTGTGCGGCGGCTGGCCCGCGCTGTGCTGGTCGGTGGTGGCCTCGAGCTGGTAGGGCTGGTCGCGCTGTCCGGAGGTCTGAGCGACGCTGACGAACCCGTCGCGATTCTGCGTGATATAGGCCGTCAGCGCCTGCTCGTCGGGGTAATCGGCGGGAAACGTCAGGTTGATCATGTAGGTCGCGGTGGACGCCAGCACGTGGCACAGCTGCCCGGCTTCGACGGTGCCGCCCACGCCGGCACACGCCGCCGGGGCGGCGCTCGCCGGCCAGCCCAACAGGACCGCGGGCGCCAGCACCGCGGCCGCTATCAGATAACGCATCGTCGGATTGTCCTCGCAGACTGGGGGGCTGGGCGCCTGAAAGGCGGACGCAGTCAGCCTACCCGGCGCTATCGCGACGGACGGCAGACGAACACCCGGGCCTGACCGGCCGCCCCGGAGCCGATCCGGGTGATGACGGCGGCCAGGGACCGGGCGCCGCGCAGCCGCAGGCGTCGGCGCAGCGCGTCGGGGTCCACCCGGACCCCGCGGATCAGCACCTCGAGCGCCCCGCAGTCCAGTGCCGCCAACGCCAGACGCAGCCGCCGCTCGTCGAACGCCAACTGCTCGAGCACCTCGAAGCCACGGACCCCCGGCGGCAACCGGTCCCCGGACAGGTAGGCGATGTCGGGATCGAGTTGCCACAACCCGTGCCGGGCGCCGTAGTGGCGCACCAGGCCGGCCCTGACCACGGCGCCGTCGGGGTCGACGATCCAGCGCCCCGCCGGCCGCACGCCGCAGTCGTCCGGTTCGGTGTCGGTGAGTTGTTCGCCGCGGTCCAGCACGCTGGCCCGCCGGCGCACACCGGGCGCCGCCAGGCCGGCCGACCACAGGCAGGCCTCCCGCACCGACCCCCGCAACGACGTCACCTCGATCTCGCCCTCGAAGCCGAGGCGCCGGACTTCGTCGAAATCGATTCCGGGAGCGCACTTTACGACAAAATCGCGGTCACGGTAGGTGACCATCAACTCCCGAAGGCCGGGCCGGTAGGCGCCGATATCGAACCGGCGGCGCCCGCCCTGTCGGCGCGCCGGGTCGGCAAGGACGGCGGTGCCGCGGGTGACCGGTCGCAGCGCGTCGGCGCGGCACAGCGCGGCCGAGGCCCCCAGGTTGTGGCGCGCCATCGCCAGGCGGACGGGGTCGATGTCGCTACCCAGCGCACAGACGCCGGCGTCGCCCAGAGCGGCCAGCTCGGTGCCGATCGAGCAGGTCGCGTCGTGGACCGCGGTCCCCACGCTCGCCAGCCGCCGCGCCCGGTGCACGGCCACCGGCGCCGCGGTGGCCTGCTGCAGCGCCTCGTCGGTGTACAGCCACTGCGCCACCCGCGGGCCCAGCCCCCCCAGCTTGTCGGCGGCGCGGCGGCGCAGCAGCGTCGTCTCCACCAACACCGCGGTCCGGTCGCCGAAACGGGCGCGCGCCGCGGCGGTGTCGGCGACCCGGGTGCGTTCAGTCAGCTCCAGTCCGGCGACCGCCGCCAGTGCCGCAACGCCGGGCTCCGACCGCAGGTAGCTGACGTCGTCGGTGCCGAAACGCAGGTTGCTCAGGAGGGTTTGACCCCGGTGACCATGACGTTGTAGAACCAGCCCTTGGGCACCGCGCGCCGCCACACGTTGGCGTCGACCCAGCTGAGCGCCTTCCAGCCGTTGAACGCGAACTTCGCCCAGCCCCAGCCCAGCCGCCCGGGCGGCACCGACGCCTCGAAGGTGCGCACCGGCCAGCCGAACATCGCGGCGGTGAACTCCTCGCTGCCGGTGCGCACCTGCACGGCGCCGGCGTTGGCCGCCATGCGCTCGAGGTCCTCGGGCGCAAAGGTGTGCAGGTCGACGATCGCTTCGAGCGCCGCGACGCGGGAGGACTCGTCGAGCTCGACCTGCGGGCGCCGCCAGCTGCCCAGACCGGGCAGCCTGGTGACGTTGGTGGCCACCCGCCAGGTCAGGGTGGACAACGACCGGGCGTATACCTCGCCGATGTTGGTCGGCTCGCCGGCGAAGACGAACCGGCCGCCCGGCTTGAGCACCCGAACCACCTCGCGCAGCGAAAGCTCGACGTCGGGAATGTGGTGCAGCACGGCGTGCCCGACCACCAGGTCGAACGTGTCGTCGTCGTACGGGATGCCCTCGGCGTCGGCGACGCGGCCGTCGATGTCGAGGCCCAGCGACTGGCCGTTGCGGGTGGCGACCTTGACCATGCCCGGCGACAGGTCGGTCACCGATCCGCGCCGAGCGACCCCGGACTGGATCAGGTTGAGCAGGAAAAATCCCGTGCCACAACCTAATTCGAGCGCCCGATCGTAGGGCAGCTCGCGGGTGACCTCTTCGGGCACGATCGCGTCGAAGCGGCCGCGGGCGTAATCGACGCAGCGCTGGTCGTAGGAGATCGACCACTTCTCGTCGTAGGTTTCGGCTTCCCAGTCGTGGTAGAGCACCTGGGCCAGCTTGCTGTCGTGCCGTGCGGCCTCGACCTGCTCGGCCGTGACGTGGGCCGCCGGGTTTACGTCGGTCATGCAGGGCAGCCTAACCGCCGCGCGGCGGCGGATCGAAAACGGCGTTGATGCCCGCCTTGGCGGCCGCGACGGCCTGCCTCGGGCCGTCGAGGAAGCGCCGCGCCCATGCCGCGGCGGCGTCGTAGACGTCGTCGGGGGCCACCATCTCGTCGATCAGGCCCAGCGCCAGCGCCTCCCCGGCGTCGACGAAGCGGCCGCTGAACACCAACTCCTTGGCCCTGCTGGCGCCGGCCGCCCGGGTCAGGCGGGCCAGGGCGCCGCCCGTCGGGACCAGGCCGGCCGGGATCTCGGTCGCCCCGACCTTGACGTTGTCGCCGCTGACGCGCCAGTCCGCGGCGAGGGCCAGCGTGAGGCCGGCGCCCAGCGCATACCCGGTGATCGCGGCCACCGTCGGCTTGGGGATGGCGGCCACGGCGTCGACGGCCTCCTGCCGCACCCTGGCGGCCGTCTCGGCTTGGCAGGCCGTCAGGTTCCGCAGCTCGGGCAGGTCGTCGCCGGCGGAGAAGATCTCGTGGCCGCCGAACAGGATCACCGCGGCCACGTCGTCGCGCCGGCCGAGTTCGCCTGCCGCGGCGACGATCTCGCGATAAACCTGGCGGGTCATCGCGTTGGCCGGCGGCCTCGACAACAGCAACATCGCCAGGCCGGCGTCCTGCGAACCGTCGCTCACCACGACGCTGACGAACTCGCTCACCTGCGCTGTCACAGGGGCCACTCCATGGATCCGCCCGACATGCGCGCCCGGTGGTAGCGGTCGGAGTCGAAGAACTCGAAAACCCAGTTGTCGCCGCGCTTCTCCAGCAGCGGTTGCACGGGCACGATCTGGCGTTCGACGGCCAGCACGTCGGCGACGGTGCGCCCGGCCAGCGAATCCAGCTGCGTCCAGGTCGGCGGCAGCAGGATGTTGCGGCCGGCCTCGAAGTCGTCGATGGCGTCCTGCGGCGACGCCCAGCCGGCGCGGTCGGATTCGGTGTTCTCCCCGTCGGCGCGCTGCCCCTCCGGCAGGGCGCCGACGAAGAAGTAGGTGTCGTAGCGTCGGGTGCGCTCGGCCTCCGGGGTGACCCAGTTGGCCCACGGCCGCAGCAGATCCGAGCGCAGCACCAGGTTCTCATTGCGCAGGAAGTCGGCGAACGACAGCGAGCGGTTGGCCAGCGCGTGGCGGGATTCGCGGTAGACGGACGCGTCGCCGACGATGCCGCCGGGTGCCGAACCGGACCGGGCGGCCGGCCCCGCGAACAGCACGCCCGACTCCTCGAAGGTTTCGCGGGCCGCCGCGCACACCAGCGCCGCGGCCAGGTCGGGGGCGATGCCGAACCGCTGGGCCCACCAGTCCGGCGGCGGCCCGGCCCAGGCGATATCGGCGTTGCGGTCGCGGTCGTCGACGCCGCCGCCGGGGAACACCATCGTGCCCGGGGCGAACTCCATCTTCGAATGGCGGCGCATCAGGAACACGTCCAAGCCGCCGGGCGCGTCGCGGACGAGCATCACGGTGGCCGCAGGCCGGGTCGGCAGCGGCTCGAGGGTGGTGTTCATTCCAGCCTCCTGCGGTGGGCGGCGCGGCTGCGGATGCGCCGCGCGAAATAACGCCCGTCGACGACTTCCAACGCGATCGACTGGCCGAACGCGGCGGACAGGTTCTCGGCCGTCAGGACGTCGGCCAGCAGCCCGGCGGCCACCACCCGGCCCTCGGAGAGCAGCATGCAATGGCTGAACCCGGGCGGGATCTCCTCGACGTGGTGGGTGACCAGCACCAGCGCCGGCGCGTCGGGGTCGGCGGCCAGGTCGGTCAGGCGCGCAACCAACTCCTCGCGGCCGCCCAGGTCGAGGCCGGCCGCGGGTTCGTCGAGCAGCAGCAGTTCCGGATCGGTCATCAGGGCGCGGGCGATCAGCACCCGTTTGCGCTCGCCTTCGGACAGCGTGCCGTAGGCGCGGTCGGCGAGGTGCTCGGCGCCCAGGCTCTCCAGCATGTCAACCGCCCGGCGGTAGTCGACCTCGTCGTAGCGCTCCCGCCACCGGCCCAGCACGGCGTAGCCCGCCGAGACGACGAGATCGCGCACCACCTCGTCGATGGGGATGCGCTGCGCCAGCGCCGACGAGCTGAGCCCGATGCGCGCCCGCAGCTCCGAGACGTCGACGCGGCCCAGCCGCTCGCCGAGCACGAAGGCGACACCGGTCGACGGGTGCTCGGCCGCCGCGGCGATGCGCAGCAGCGACGTCTTTCCGGCGCCGTTGGGGCCGATGATCACCCAGCGTTCGTCGAGTTCGACCGCCCAGTCCAGCGGCCCGACCAGCACCTGCCCGTTGCGGCGCAGCGACACGTCCCTGAACTCGATCAGCAGATCGGGGTCGGCTGGCTCGCTTCCGTTTTCGGGCACCCGACCATCGTGCCGTACGGCGGAATCCGACTTGTCGCGACCCGCTGCGCCCGGGTGCGCCGAGCACCTGACGGTCGCTACGAGTCCGACGGAATTTCGACGCGCCGCACCTCTCCGTCGATTGCGTCGGCGGCCTCGATCTCGCCGCGCGTCACACCCAGCAGGAACAACACCGTGTCCAGGTAGGGGTGGCTCAGCGAGGCGTCGGCCACCTCGCGCAGCGCCGGCTTGGCGTTGAACGCCACCCCCAGGCCCGCCGCGGCCAGCATGTCGATGTCGTTGGCGCCGTCACCGACCGCGACGGTCTGCTCCATCGGCACCCCGGCCTGCCGCGCGAATTCCCGGAGCGCCTCGGCCTTCCCGGCCCGGTCGACGATGGTCCCGACAACCCGGCCGGTCAGGGTGCCGTCGACGATCTCCAGCTCGTTTGCGGCGACGAAGTCCAGCGAAAGCTCCTCGGCCAGTGGGTCGATGATCCCGCGGAACCCGCCCGAGACCACGCCGCACCGAAAACCCAATCGCCGCAACGTCCGCAGCGTGGTGCGGGCGCCCGGCATCAGCTCGAGTTGTTCGGCCACCTCGTCGATGACGGTGGCGGGCAGGCCCGCCAGCGTCGCCACCCGCTGCCGCAGTGACTGCGCGAAATCGAGCTCCCCGCGCATCGCGGCCTCGGTGATCGCGGCCACCTGCCCCTCGGCCCCGGCCCGGGCGGCGAGCATCTCGATGACCTCGCCCTGAACCAGGGTCGAGTCGACGTCGAAGACGATGAGGCGCTTGGTGCGCCGCACCAGGCCGTAGTCCTCGACCGCGATGTCGACGCGCTCGTCGCTGGACACGCGGTTCAGGGCGGTTCGCAGCGGGCCCTCGGCGCCGGGCGGCACCGACACCCGCAGTTCCAGCCCGGTCACCGGGTAGTCGGAGACGCCGCGGATCACGTCGATGTTCACGCCGAGCGCGGCGGCTTCGCGGGCCACCGCGCCGAACGCGCTGGCGTTGATCGGCCGGCCCAGCACGAAGATGACGTGGGTCGACGGCTCGCGGATGATCGGCACGTCGTCGCTGCGTTCGATGCTGACGTCGAGCCCCAGCCCCCGGATGGCCGATTCGACGTCGCGGCGCAGGTCCTCACCGTCGGCGACGTCCGCCGGGCAGCAGACCAGCACGCCCAGTATCAGCCGGCCGCGGATCACCACCTGCTCGACGTTGAGGAGCTCGACGCCATAGTGCGACAGCACCCCGAAGAGCGCCGATGTCACCCCTGGCTGGTCCAATCCGGTGACGGTGATGAGCACCGACACCTTGGACACTGTGCTCACCCGAACTGGCCGACGAGGCGGCCCGTCAGCTGCGGACCTGGACGTCGTCGATTCTGGTGACGTCCTTGTCCGACGGGCCGTGGGCGCGGCCCACGTGCGCCTCGGCGCGCAACCGCTCGATCATGTGCGGGTAGTGCAGCTCGAAAGCCGGGCGCTCCGAACGGATCCGGGGCAGCTCGGTGAAGTTGTGCCGCGGCGGCGGGCAGCTGGTCGCCCACTCCAGCGAGTTGCCGTAACCCCATGGGTCGTCGACGGTCACGACCTCGCCGTAGCGCCAGCTCTTGAAGACGTTCCAGATGAACGGGAACACCGACACACCCAGGATGAACGCGCCCACCGTGGAGGCGACGTTGTAGGGCTGGAACCCATCGGTGGGCAGGTAGTCGGCGTAGCGGCGCGGCATGCCCAGGTCGCCCAGCCAGTGCTGGACCAGGAAGGTGACGTTGAACCCGATGAACGTCAGCCAGAAGTGCAGCTTGCCCAGGCGCTCGTCGAGCATCCGTCCGGTCATCTTCGGGAACCAGAAGTACGTCCCGGCGAAGGTGGAGAACACGATGGTGCCGAACAGCACGTAGTGGAAGTGCGCCACCACGAAGTAGCTGTCGGTCACGTGGAAGTCCAGCGGCGGGCTGGCCAGCAGCACGCCCGTCAGGCCGCCCAGCAGGAAGGTCACCAGGAAGCCGACCGTGAACAGCATCGGCGTCTCGAACGTGATCTGGCCCTTCCACATGGTCCCGATCCAGTTGAAGAACTTGATGCCCGTCGGCACCGCGATCAGGTAGGTCATGAACGAGAAGAACGGCAGCAGCACGGCGCCGGTGGCGAACATGTGGTGCGCCCACACCGCCACCGACAGCGCGGCGATCGACAGCGTCGCGTACACCAGCGTGGTGTAGCCGAAGACCGGCTTGCGCGAGAACACCGGAATGATCTCGGTCGCGATGCCGAAGAACGGCAACGCGACGATATACACCTCGGGGTGCCCGAAGAACCAGAACAGGTGCTGCCAGAGCAGCGCCCCGCCGTTGGCCGCGTCGAAGACGTGCGCGCCGAGGTGGCGGTCGGCGGCAAGCCCGAACAGCGCCGCGGTCAGGATCGGGAAGGCGATCAGGATCAGCAGCGACGTCACGAGGATGTTCCACGTGAAGATCGGCATCCGGAACATCGTCATGCCCGGCGCCCGCATGCACACCACGGTGGTGATCATGTTGACGGCGCCCAGGATGGTGCCCAGACCCGCGACGATCAGGCCCGTGATCCACAGGTCGCCGCCGGAGCCGGGCGAGTGCACGGCGTCCGAGAGCGGCGTGTAGGCCGTCCAGCCGAAGTCGGCCGCGCCGCCCGGGACGATGAAGCCCGACATCACGATCAGCCCGCCGAAGAAGAACAGCCAGAACGAGAAGGCGTTGAGCCGCGGGAACGCCACGTCGGGCGCGCCGATCTGCAGCGGCAGTACCAGGTTGGCGAAGCCGAACACGACCGGGGTCGCGTACAGCAGCAGCATGATGGTGCCGTGCATGGTGAACAGCTGGTTGTACTGCTCATTGGACAGGAACTGCAGCCCCGGGGCGGCCAGCTCGGTGCGCATCAGCAGCGCCATCAGCCCGCCCACGAAGAAGAAGACGAAGCAGGTGACGGTGTACATGATGCCGATCATCTTGTGATCGGTGGTGGTGATCAGCTTGTAGACCAGGTTCCCTTTGGGACCCGTGCGTTCGGGATAGGGACGAACGGCGTCCAGATCTCCCCGCGGGGGCGCTTCGGCTGTCAACAGCTTCTCCAAACATCCGGGTCGGACAGGGCCCAAAATCGGTAATGCCCAAAATCTTAGCGGCCGATCATGACGACGTCAGGGTTGGTCCTACAAACTGTCGTAAATGGGCCCGCGGCGCGGCGTGTCGGCTCGCCGGGCGGCCGCCGGGCCGGCCGGTGTTAGCGTCGGACGCGTGCGTTTCGGGGTGATCCGGCGGGTTTCCGCGGTGGCGGCGGCGTCGATGTGGGCCGCGGTGTGGGCCACACTGTGCGTGGGCTGCGGCGCCGACCATCCGGGCCCGGCCGGCAGCGCCCCGACGCGGTCGCTGGTCACCCCCACCACGCAGGTCGCGGGTGCCGGAGTGCTGGGCAACGACCGCCGGCCCGACGAGTCCTGCGGGCGGGACCCCGCCGCGGCCGACCCGGGACCGCCCACGCGCCAGGTCCCCAACGCGTCGGGATTCACCCCGGACGCGGTGCAGGTCCCCGCCGAGGCGCAGCGCATCGTCGTCCTCTCCGGCGACCAGCTCGACACCCTGTGCGCGCTCGGCCTGCAGTCGCGGGTGGTGGCCGCCGCCGAGCCCGACGGCGCGGGAGGGCAGCCCTCCTACCTGGGCGCCGCGGTGCGCGGCCTGGCCGGGGTGGGGACCCGCACCAACCCCGACGTCAAGGGCATCGCGGCGGCACACCCGGACCTGATCCTGGGCTCGGCCGGCCTGACCCCCAGCCTCTACCCGCAGCTCGCCGCCATCGCTCCCACGGTGTTCACCGGCGCGCCCGGTGCGGCGTGGGAGGACAACGTGCACGAGGTCGGCGCCGCCGTCGCGCGCGCGGCCGCGGCCGACGCGCTGATCGGCGGCTTCACCAGGCACGCCACCGAAACCGGCGACAGGCATGACGCACCTCACTATCAGGTGTCCGTTGTGCAATTGACCACCGGCGCACTGCGCGTCTACGGGTCCCGGAACTTCGCCGCCAGCGTGCTGGCCACGGTCGGGGTCGACCGTCCGGCGTCGCAGCGGTTCACCGACAAGCCCTACGTCGAGTTCGGTGCCTCCGACGCCGACCTGGCCAAGACGCCGGATTTCTCGGCCGCCGACGCCGACATCGTCTATGTGTCGTGCGCTTCCCCCGCGGCCGCGCAGCGGGCCGCCACCGTCCTGGACAGCGCTTCGTGGCGCAAGCTGTCCGCCAATCACGACAACAGAGTGTTCGTGGTCAACGACGAGATATGGCAGACGGGCGAGGGCCCGGTCGCGGCCGGCGGCGTCGTCGACGACCTGCGCTGGGTCAACGCCCCTATCAATTAGCCCTAAGCTGAACAGGGGCCGCCTGGCCTCAGAACATTACCTTAGCTAAGCTTTTGGCGACGCAACGACAGCGAAGAGGGATATTGATGCGCACCGTTTCCGCTTATGCCGCCACGTCGGCCACCGCACCACTGACCAAGACCACCATCGAGCGCCGGGACCCGGGCCCGCGCGACGTCGCGATCGACATCAAGTTCGCCGGCATCTGCCACTCCGACATCCACACCGCCAAGGGCGAATGGGGCACGCCGAACTACCCCGTGGTCGTGGGCCACGAGATCGCCGGCGTCGTGACCGAGGTCGGCTCCGAGGTCACCAAGCACAAGGTGGGCGACCACGTCGGGGTGGGCTGCATGGTCAACTCGTGCGGCGAGTGCAGCTCCTGCCGCGCCGGGCTCGAGCAGTACTGCAAACGCGGCGCGATTTTCACCTACAACTCGATCGACAAGGACGGGACCCCGACACAGGGCGGCTACAGCCAGGCCATCGTCGTCGACGAGAACTTCGTCCTGCGCATCCCCGACTCCATTCCGCTGGACAAGGCCGCACCGCTGCTCTGCGCGGGCATCACGCTGTTCTCCCCGCTGCGCCACTGGAAGGCCGGCGAGAACACCCGGCTGGCGATCATCGGCCTCGGCGGCCTGGGGCACATGGGGGTCAAGCTGGGCGCGGCGCTGGGCGCGCCGGTGACGGTGCTGTCGCAGTCTCTGAAGAAGATGGAGGACGGGCTGCGGCTGGGCGCCAGCAACTACTACGCGACCTCGGACCCCGACACCTTCAAGAAGCTGCGCTCAAGCTTCGACCTCATCCTGAACACCGTGTCGGCGAACCTGCCGCTCGACGACTACATCAACCTGCTCGACGTCGACGGCACCCTGGTCGAGCTGGGCATCCCCGAGCACCCCATGAAGGTGCACGCCTTCCCGCTGGCGCTGGCGCGGCGCAGCCTGTCGGGTTCGAACATCGGCGGGATCGCCGAGACGCAGGAGATGCTGGACTTCTGCGCCGAGCACGGCGTGACGCCCGAGATCGAGCTCATCGAACCGGACTACATCAACGAGGCCTACGAGCGGATGCTGGCCAGCGACGTGCGCTACCGCTTCGTCATCGACATCTCGAAGCTATGACGCGACCCCGGAGGCCTTCGCGGGGGCCCGTGCCACAAGTTCCGCGTTCTCCGCGTCGTCGTCACCGGGAATGACCTCGCTGACGTCGATGCCGGCCAGCGGCCATCCGGCCGCGGCCAGCGTCGCGGCCACCCGGATCACGTTCTCCTTGCCGGCGTCGTAGTGAGTCATGCCGGAGATGAACTCGGCGATCTCGTCGCGATCGATCGGGTGGTCGATCGTCTCGGGGGATCCTTCGTGCGCGGTGATCTGGCGCACCACCTCGCGGATCTGCTCTTCGGTCAGCGGGGTGCTGCGCAGCAGCGCCATCAGCGGCACGCGGTCGGGTCCGGGAACACCGTCGGGATAGCCGACCTGCAGCCAGCGCACGATCGAGCAGAGAAAGTTGTGGGAGTGAGAGGAAGAGGAGTTCGTCACCCCCACAGTCTCAGGGGTCTGCCGTCACCGGCGCTACCGCGGCGTCGCGCCGTCCCGACAATTCATGCTGTGTTCACTAAGCCCTTAAGCGGGCCGATTTCGCCGCCTGCCTGCTGAAACCCCGGCTTGCCGCCCTGCTTCTTGGGGGTGCCTTGCGTGTACTGCGGGCAGTAGGCCTGGATGGCGGCGCCCGTGAAGTAGGCAGCCGCGTTCATCGGCCAGCTGGTGGCGCTGGTGACCTTCGCGATCAGGTCTGGGTTGCTGGTGTTGGGGTTGTCGTTGAGGGTGCCGCAGACGACGGTCTTCGCGACCTGGATCGCCTTGTCGGGCGCGCCGTAGTTCATGCCCGAGGTGCTGAGGTTGGCGATGAAGGCGTCGTCGGTGTTGTCGGCGTACGCCGGCGCGGCCAGACCCACCGCGGCGATCATCAGCGCTAGGACTTTGCGCACCATGACTTGCTCCTCGTCTGCTCCGGCGCGGGAACGCGCCCGGTTCCCGACCTCCTTTCTAGATCATCCGCCCCGTTCCCGCGCGGGACGATGCGAATTACGTTGGAGCCATGAGCGACACCCCGCCCCAGTTGTCGGTTCTCGAGCAAACCGCCGATCGGGCCGTCGCGCAGGCCATCGCACGGCTGATCCGAGACGGCGAGGATCACGAGCTCAACCGGATCAACGCGCTGGACTTCTCCAAGTGCACCGGCTTCGACGAAGAGAAGGCGATCTCCGGCTTCCTGCATGCCTCGAGGCTCGGGCTGTTCGATCTGACGTGGAACGTGCTCTGTCCTGGATGCAGCGGCGTCCTGGACGCGCACGACACGCTGAAATCGCTGCGAAACGACGACTACTGTTGCGGATTCTGCGCCTGTGGCTACGAACCTTCCGTCGACGAGCAGGTCGAGGTTGCCTTCACGGTCAGTCCCAAGATCAGGCGGATCGCCGCCCACGATCCCGACACGCTGCCGCTGTGGGATTACTACAGGCAGGTGTTCTGGAGTTCGGGCATCGACCTCGATGAGGAGTCCTTCGCCTCGCTGACCGCGGAACTGACGCTGGATGCGGCGGAGCTGACCGCCGGCCAGAAGGCCGTGCTGGCCATCGACCTGCCGCCGGAATTCATCATCGTTTTTGAGCCGGTGACGCATTCGGCGCATTTCATCGACGTCCAAGGCGAGCCGACCGAGGAACCTCAGCAGATCGGCCTGGTCTTCAACAAAGCGCATCCGCCGACCGAGTCGACCACCCTGCGGCCGGGTCCGTTGCGCCTCGCCGTCAACAACGAATCCGGCCGGCGGACGCTGCCCACCGTCTTTGTCGCGGGCGACACGCTGCACAATCTGTTGGGCAAGCGCAGGCCGTTCCTGACCGCCAAGCGGATGCTGTCGAACCAGACCTTCCGCGACGTGTTCAAGGCCGACAACCTCAACATCGATCAGCGTCTGAAAATCACGTCGTTGACCTTTTTGTTCACCGACCTCAAAGGGTCGACCGCGCTCTACGAGCGGGTCGGCGACCTCGCCGCGTTTGACTTGGTGCGCGCGCATTTTCGCGCTCTGCTGGAAATCATCGCGGCCGAAAAAGGCGCCGTGGTCAAGACCATCGGGGACGCTGTGATGGCGACCTTCGTCCAGCCGGACCATGCGCTGGTCGCGGGCCTGCGCATGCGGGCCGCGATGGACAAGCTCAATGCCGAGCGCGGCAAGTCCGACCTGATTGTGAAGATCGGCATTCACGAGGGGCCGTGCCTTGCGGTGATGCTGAACGAGCGGCAGGACTATTTCGGCCAGACCGTCAATATCGCGGCGCGGGTGCAGAGCCTGTCGACCTCGCAGGAGATCCACGTCACCGGATCCGTCATGGAGGCGCCCGGCGTCGCCGCCCTCCTGGCGAGCAAGGCGATCCGGCCCATTCGCAAGGAGGCCGCCCTGCGGGGCATCGCCGACAAGATGGTGGTTTACGAGATCCCGTAGTCGGTCAGAAGTCCCAGTCCTCGTCCTCGGTGACGACGGCCTTGCCGATCACGTACGACGAGCCGGAGCCGGAGAAGAAGTCGTGGTTCTCGTCGGCGTTGGGCGACAGGGCCGAGAGGATGGCCGGGTTGACGTCGGTCTCGTCGCGCGGGAAAAGCGCCTCGTAACCGAGGTTCATCAGCGCCTTGTTGGCGTTGTAGCGCAGGAACTTCTTGACGTCCTCGGTGAGCCCGACCTCGTCGTAGAGGTCCTGGGTGTATTCCACCTCGTTGTCGTAGAGCTCGAACAGCAGCTCGTAGGTGTAGTCCTTCAGCTCGGCGCGCTTGACGTCGTCGACCAAGGCCAGGCCGCGCTGGAACTTGTAGCCGATGTAGTAGCCGTGCACGGCTTCGTCACGGATGATCAGCCGGATCATGTCGGCGGTGTTGGTCAGCTTGGCCCGGCTCGACCAGTACATCGGCAGGTAGAAGCCCGAGTAGAACAGGAAGCTCTCCAGCAGCGTCGAGGCCACCTTGCGCTTCAGCGGCTCGTCGCCGCGGTAGTACTCCATCACGATCTCGGCCTTGCGCTGCAGGTTGACGTTCTCCTCCGACCAGCGGAAGGCGTCGTCAATCTCCGCGGTGGAGCACAGGGTGGAGAAGATCGAGCTGTAGCTCTTGGCGTGCACCGACTCCATGAACGCGATGTTGGTGTAGACGGCCTGCTCGTGCGGCGTCAGCGCGTCGGGGATCAAGCTGACGGCCCCGACGGTGCCCTGAATGGTGTCCAGCAGCGTCAACCCGGTGAACACCCGCATCGTCAGCTGCTTCTCGCCGGCGGTCAGCGTGCCCCAGGACGGTAGGTCGTTGGACACCGGCACCTTTTCGGGCAGCCAGAAATTCCCGGTCAGCCGGTCCCAGACCTCGGCGTCCTTGTCGTCCTGCAGCCGGTTCCAGTTGATCGCCGAGGTGCGGTCAATCAGCTTCATGTCTTGGCCTCCCAGAACCCACTCCACCAGGCGGTTTCGCCTTGCGTACTCAGACCACGAACACTACCCCTGGGGTCCGACAAGCAGGCGCAACACAAGTACTTGTGTTTACGTGTCGTGGCGCCCGCGTCGCGTCGTGGGCGCTCACATGCCGAAACGGGTGCGACGCACCGCCGCGACGGCCACGGGCGGGCCGCCGGCGTCGACCCGGGCCGCCGCCTGACGCCCGAACAGATACAGCAGCAGTTCGCCCGGCGCACCAAGAAGCGTGGCCACCGGCCGGCCGGGTCGCAGCGTCACCCGCTCCCCCGTCCCGGCCCACTGCGCCTCGAGCCCGCAGGGACCCAGGCGCCGGCTCAGAAAGCGGCCACCCCGACGCACGTTGCGCCACAACGCGGCGTCCATCGCAGGCGAAAGTGCGCGCGGCGCAAGCCCGTTTGCCCTGCGGACGTCCTCGTGATGAACGAAGAACTCGTTGAGGTTGGCCAGGTCGCGCACCCAACCGATCCGGAAGAAGCCGACGGGCGGGCCGGACCGGATCCGCGCCACGAGCCATGGGAACGTCGCGGCCCGGACCAGCGCGGCCCTGCGCCGCTCGGCGAAGCGCTCGAAGGGGCCCGGGAGGACCAGACAGGGGCCCGCGACCGGGTCGCGTTCGCGCAACACGAGGTGGGCGGCCAGATCGAGCGCGGTCCAGCCCGCGATCAGCGTGGGAACCGAGGGGCCGAGCCCGTCGAGCAGGGCGCAGAGCGCAAGGCGCTCTTGTGCATCGCACGGCACGTCGCTCACGCTTCAGTCCAGCCCGGCGCGCCGCAGCGTTTGGGTCAGGCCGTCCTCGAGCGCGCTCAGCGCGATGTCGGTCAGGCGGCCCAGCTCGTCGATGTCGTTGCCGCCGTTGTGTTCTGCCGAGCCCATCCAGGCTTCCAGCGCGGCGAACACCGCGGTGGCCAAACTGTGCGCGGCGATCTCGGCGACCATGGCCCCGTCGGCCGCTGGCCTGGATCGTTCGTGGATGAAGCGGCCGATCTCGTCGGCGACCTGATCGCGCATCCGGCGGATGTGGGTGGTGATGATGGCCTGGTCGAGGTCACGCGAGCGGATGGTCGCCGCCTCACGCACCATCGTGAAGTCAAACGGGAAGGCGTCCATGGCTTTTCGCACCGACAGAGTGACCGGCTCGCCGTGGGGACGCATCGCGAGCGCGCGGGCGAACCACTCGAAGCCGATGTCGTAGTCGGCGAAGATCACCGCGTGCTTGGACGGGAAGTGCCGGTAGAAGGTCCGCTCGGTCACCCCGACGTCGGCGGCGATGTCGGCGACGCTGGTCGGGTGCACGCCGTCGGCAACGAACCGTTTCATGGCCGCCTGCTGCAGCGCCCGGCGGGTGCGCTCGCTACGGGTTTCCCGGGACCTCACCCCGTCAGCACACACCAAATGTCACCGTTGACGCAAATATGTCAGATGTGACATTGTGCCTTTCAGCCGATCGAAGGAGTGGCGATGTCCGACTACGACGCGATCATCATCGGCGCCGGCCACAACGGCCTGGTGGCGGCGAACGTGCTCGCCAAGTCCGGGGCGAAAGTGCTTGTGCTGGAACGGGCCAACTTCCTCGGCGGCATGGCCGCGACCCGCGAGCTGTTCGACGGCTACAAGCACAGCGTCGGCGCCTGGGCGGTCCTGATCTGGCGCCAGGAGATGACCGAACGCCTCGAGCTCACCAAGTGGGGCTTCGAGCTGATGGAGCAGTGGACGTCGACGTGCACGTTCGGCGACGCCGAAGACACTCCGTTCGTGATGTACAACGACCTCGAGCGCATGGGCCGCCACCTCATCGAGGACCACGGACCCGACGTCGCGACCGCCCTCGGCGGCCTGTTCGCACACATCGGCCGGTACGCGCCCTACTTCGTCGACTCGGCGTTCGGGCCCCCGCCCGACATCATCGAGGTGATCGCCGCGCAGCCCACGCCCGAGGCTCGGCACGACTTCGCCCAGATGTGGTACGGCAGCACGATGGACACGGTCCGCCGCTTCCTGGCGCCCGACCAGGGCCGCTGCATCCAGGGCTCGCTGGCCGCGATGTCGATCGACGCCTTCGACGGCGGACCCTGGACGCCGGGCTCGAACGCCTCGACGCTTTATCACTACCTGATCGGCGGCGGCAGCGTCGAATACATCATGCCGCGCGGCGGCATCGGCTCGCTGAGCGCGGCGCTGTGCCGGCGCGCCGAATCGCTGGGCGCCGAGGTGCAGCTCAAACACCACGTCAAGGAGATCCTGGTCGCCGACGGGCGCGCCACGGGCGTCCAACTCCGCGACGGCACAACGATTTCCGCCGACGCCGTGCTGTCGTCGCTCGACCCGTACACCACATTCGTGAATCTGGCCGGCGCGCAGCACTTCCCACCGGACTACATCCGCAAGGTCAAGGAGATCAACTTCAACCTGGGTTACATCCAGGCCCACCTGACCATTGACCAGGCGCCGCAATGGATCGAGCGGCTGCAGCCCTTCATGCATGACAACGGACAGTGGTGTCCCACCGTGGCCTACGCGCCGTCACCGGAGTACATCAGCGACGCCTGGGAGCAGTACCGCAAGGGACAGCTTCCCGACGCCCCGCCCACCTATCTGTACATACCCAGCATGGTCGACTCGTCACTGGCCCCCGAAGGCAAGCACAGCGCGACGATCTTCACGCCCTACTTCCCCACCGGCCTGGACGCCGACGAGAACCGAAGCTGGAAGGAGCAATACGCCGACACCTGCGTGCGGATCTTCGACACCTTCGCCCCCGGGTTCGCCGAGTCGGTCACCAACCGCGTGGTGTTCTCCAACCGGTACTTCGGCAGCACCTTCAGCGCACATGCCGGCGACTACTCCCACGGCCTGCTGCAGCCCAACCAGCTGTGGACGGGCCGCGTCGTCGAGGGCGAGGACAAGTTCGCCACCCCGGTCGACGGGCTCTACCTCTGCGGCCAGTGCACCCACCCGGGTCCGGGGGTGACCGGGATCCCCGGGTGGAACGGCGCCGAGGCCGCCCTCAAGCATCTCAACGCGCGCGTCGCCTGAGGGCTGTTGTTGACCGCGAAGTTGCATGTACCATTTGGTACATGATTATCGAAGACAGCATCCGGATAGACGCGCCGCCCCAGGTCGTGTGGGATGTCTTCAGCGACGTCGAGCACTGGCCCCAGTGGACCGCGTCGGTAACCTCCCTGGCGGGCCTCGACGGATCCGCCCTCGCCGTGGGCAACCGATTCGCGATCAAGCAACCCGGCCTGCAGAGGCTGATCTGGAAGGTCGCCGAGATCGAACCCGGTACCTGCTGGACCTGGGTGCACCGCTCCCCCGGCGTGCGGGTGATCGCTCGCCATCACGTCACCGGCCTCCCCGGCGGCCGCACCCTGGTGCGCCAAGAACTCGATCAGCGGGGTCTGCTCGGCGCGCTGGTGGGGCGCTTGACGGTCAAGCGGACCAAGCGATTCCTCGCGATGGAGGCCAACGGCCTCAAGGCCCGGTCCGAGCAGGTCAGCGGCGCCAATGGCCCGCGCGCCTGACACCGAACGGCGCCGCGAACTACTGCACGCGCTGTTCGACGAGTTCGCCGCGAACGGTATCGGTGACCGCTCGCTGCGCGACGTCGCCGCCGCGGTCGGCACGAGTCACCGGATGCTGTTGCACCACTTCGGTTCCCGAGAAGACTTGTTGATCGCGATCGTCGGGGAGGCCGAGCGGCGCCAGATGGCCCTCGTTCCCGGATTGCCGGAGGATCCGGCCGACGGCTTCGCCGCGATGTGGGCCGACCTCCGTCGCCCCGAACTGCGGCAGTTCGAACGCCTCTTCTTCGAGTGCTACTCGCGCGCGGCCCAGGGCGAAAAGCCGTTCACGCGAATGGTTCCCGCCGCCGTCGACGGCTGGCTCGGCGAGGTCGAGTCGGCCGCCGGTGCCGCATACGATGGCCCGATGGCCAGGCTCGGGCTGGCGGTCACCCGTGGACTGCTGCTGGACCTGGTCGCCACCGACGACGAGGCCGGCGTGGATGCGGCCGCGGGCGCGTTCATCCGGCTGCTGCGCGGACACGGCCCGACGCCTGGCGCGTGACGACAGCGCCGAACCATCCTCAACGATGCCTCAGTCTGTGGTGTGGACGATCAGCACGTCGGTCTTGGCCCTGCGGGAGACTTCGGATGGGACTGAGCCCAGCAGCCGCCCGGCGACGCTGCTGAGCCCGACATTGCCGACGACGAGCAGGTCGGCGGCGACCTCCTCGGCAAGCTGCACCAGCGCATTGATGGGGGCACCGACGATCGGCTTCTCCTCCACGTTCTTGGCCCCGGCCTGGTGCGCCCGCTCCCTGGCGTTCTGCAGGATCGCGTAGAAGGGGGCCTCGCCCACCGTCCGGTAGTCCTGACCGTGGTCGCTCCCCGGCGGGATGGCGTAGCGGCCCTTTTCCACCGAGACCGGGGAATGCGCGGTCGCAACGATCAATTTCGCGCCGTGCTCCGCGGCGATCGCGGCTGCGCGGTCCACCGCACGCAGCGACGAATCCGAACCATCGGTGCCGACCACGACGGTCTGATAGGCGCTCATTTCCCTCCCAGTGTAAATCCCGATGGCTCTGGGAAACGTGAACTCGTTACGCCTACCCGGTGGGGCTCAGGTCCTTGTGACGGCGGCGTACCCCGAAGAACCGGTACTCGTCGCGCTTGACCCCGCGGGTGGCCCGCCAGTACTGCCACGTGTAGCCGCCCCAGAGCACGGTGTTCCTGCCGTGCTCGTCGAGGTACCAGCTGCTGCAGCCGCCGCTGTTCCACACCGAGTGCGACAGTTTGCGTTGCAGTTCGTCGTTGAAGGCGTCCTGCGCTTCGCGGGTGGGCGCGAGCGCCTGTGCGCCCATCTTGTCGCAGGTCTTGATCGCGTCGGTGACGTAGTGGATCTGCGATTCGATCATGAACACCACGGAGTTGTGCCCGAGCCCGGTGTTGGGTCCCAGCAGGAAGAACAGGTTGGGCACGTCGGCGACGGTGATGCCGCGATGCGCGCCGATGCCCTCGCGGTTCCAGCGATCGACGAGGTCCTCCCCGTGTCGCCCCTTGATCTGGACGTAGGTGTAGGAGTCGGTGACGTGGAAGCCGGTGGCATAGACGACCACATCCGCCTTGCGTTCCCGGCCGTCGGCGGTGACGATCCCGTCGGGCGTGATGCGGCTGATGGGATCGGTGATCAGGTGGGTCTTGGGATCCGCGACCGCACCGTAATAGGTGGAGGAGTTCAGGATTCGCTTGCACCCGATCCGGTAATGCGGCGTCAGCTTGCGGCGCAGCTCGCGGTCCCTCACCGAGCGGCGAATGTTGTATTTGCAGTAGGCCTCGATGAACTTCAGCGCGTTCGGCCGCTTGGTCATGCCAAAGGCCAGCGCCTCCTGGGCCCAGTAGATCCCCAGGCGCGTCAGCGCGCGCAGCCCGGGGACGTTCTCCATGGCCCGGCGCAGCACCGGCGGGATATCCGGGTTGGAGCGCGGCACCACCCACGGCGGGGTGCGCTGGTAGAGCTGCAGCTCGGCGACCTGACCGACGATCTCGGGCACGATCTGAATCGCGCTGGCGCCGGTGCCGATGATCGCCACGCGCTTGCCGGTCAGGTCGACGCTGTGGTCCCACTCCGCGGAATGGAAAGCGGGACCGGCGAATTCGTCGCGACCCTCGATGTCGGGGAACGACGGGATGTGCAGCGCGCCCGCGCCGGAGATCAAAAACTGCGCGACGTATTCGCGGCCGTCGGCGGTGAACACGTGCCACCGGTTCTCGTCGTCGTCCCAGTGGGCGCGGTCGACATGCGAGTTGAACACGATGTAGCGGCGCAGCCCGTACTTGTCGGTGACGCCCTGGAGGTAATCCCAGATCTCGGGCTGGTAGGAGAACGGGTTGCGCCAGTCCGGCTTGGGCTCGAACGAAAACGAGTACAGGTGTGACGGGATGTCGCAGGCGCAGCCGGGGTAGCTGTTATCCCGCCAGGTGCCCCCGATGTCGCCGGCCTTCTCCAGGATGACGAAGTCTCGGTCGGTGAAGCCCTGCTTTTGCAGCGCGATCGCCATGCCGAGACCGGAGAAGCCGGTCCCGATGATCAGGGCCCGGGTGTGCACCGGTTCGCGCGTCTGAGTCGGCTCGACATGTGTCATGGCATCGGTCACGGTGGATCGGTCTTCCTGTTAGCTCCCCCGAATACCTAGTACCGAGGGTATCGGATGGCACGAGTGTTGACGATCGCCGGACCGATGTCAACGTGCCGAAAGTCCTCAGCTGGCGGCGGAGTTGATGGGCACGACGCTGTGGATCGGCTGGTCGGGATCCATCGAGATGCCCAGCGCCTCAGCGGTGCCGACGATCACCCCGATCATGATCGTGGTCAGGTGCGCGACGAACCGGTCGCGCGGCATCCGCCGCGGGCTGTCCGCCTCCGGGCCCAGCCACCACTCGGTGGACGACGCGGCGGACCCGAACGCCGCGTGCCCCGCCAGTTCGATCGCGGCGTGGTCGAGCTCCATCTCGCGCAGCTCGTTGTCGAACATGTCGGCCACGGCCAGGGTGATGCCGCGGCCCTCGTCGAGAATCTGGGGGCTGGCCGCGGACCGGCCTTCGATGAAGACCCGCAGCACGTTGGGGTGCTCGTCGACGAGGTTGACGTACTCCTCGACGGCGCGGTGGATCACTTCGCGCGCCGAGTCGGTCTTGAGGTCGATCGAGGAGAAGATCGCCCCCCACAGCATGTCGCGCAGCCGCTCCCCGATCGCCTGGAACAGGTCGGACTTGTCGTGGAAATGCCGGTAGATCTTCGGCTTGGCGGTGCCGGCCTCCTCGGCGATCTCGCGCACGCTGAGCTCGGGCCCGAGCCGGTCGATCGCGCGGAACGCGGCGTCGACGATCTCGCCGCGCACCTTCTTGCGGTGTTCGCGCCAGCGCTCGCTGCGCGCGTCGACCTTGACCCCGGGCTTGACGCTGGGGTGCGGCGGTCGCGGAATTCTCACCACATCAAGCACCATACCGCGCAGGACCCGCTGACCTGGGCGGACTGGCGCTCCCGCGGCGGGACCGCCTTCGCCGAGCGTGCACTGGTTGCGAAAAACAACCCCAAAATTCGCAATGAATGCACGTTCGGCGAGATGTCGAGCCGCCTACAGCATGCAGGAGACGCAGCCTTCGACCTCGGTGCCCTCCAGGGCCATCTGCCGCAGCCGGATGTAGTACAGCGTCTTGATGCCCTTGCGCCAGGCATAGATCTGCGCCTTGTTCACGTCGCGGGTGGTGGCCGTGTCCTTGAAGAACAGCGTCAGCGAGAGCCCCTGGTCCACGTGCTGGGTGGCCGCCGCGTAGGTGTCGATGATCTTCTCGTAGCCGATCTCGTAGGCGTCCTGGTAGTACTCCAGGTTGTCGTTGGTCATGTAGGGCGCCGGGTAGTAGACCCGTCCGATCTTGCCCTCCTTGCGAATCTCGATCCGGGACACGATCGGGTGGATCGACGACGTCGAATGGTTGATGTAGGAGATCGACCCGGTCGGCGGCACCGCCTGCAGGTTCTGGTTGTAGATGCCGTGCGCCTGGACCGACTCCTTGAGCCGCTTCCAGTCGTCCTGGGTCGGGATCCGGATCTCGGCGTCGGCGAAGAGCTGACGCACCTTCGGGGTCGCCGGCTCCCACACCTGGTCGGTGTACTTGTCGAAGAACTCCCCCGACGCATACTTGGACCGCTCGAAACCCTTGAAACGCGAACCGCGTTCGATGGCGATGCGATTCGAGGCGCGCAGGGCGTGGTAGAGCACCGTGTAGAAGTAGATGTTGGTGAAGTCGATGCCTTCCTCGGACCCGTAGAAGACGCCCTCGCGAGCCAGGTACCCGTGCAGGTTCATCTGCCCGAGCCCGATCGCGTGGGAGTCGTTGTTGCCCTGCTCGATTGATGGCACCGACGTGATGTGCGTCTGGTCGCTCACCGCGGTCAGCGCGCGGATGGCCACCTCGATGGTCTGGGCGAAGTCCGGCGAGTCCATGGCCTTGGCGATGTTCAGCGACCCGAGGTTGCAGGAAATGTCCTTGCCCACGTGGGCGTACGACAGGTCCTCGTTGAACCGCGACGGCGTGGACACCTGCAGGATCTCCGAGCACAGGTTCGAGTGGGTGATCTTGCCCTCGATGGGATTGGCCCGGTTCACCGTGTCCTCGTACATGATGTACGGGTAGCCGGACTCGAACTGCAGCTCGGCCAGCGTCTGGAAGAACTCGCGCGCCTTGATCTTGGTCTTGCGGATGCGCGCGTCGTCGACCATCTCGTAGTACTTCTCGGTCACCGAGATGTCGGCGAACGGAACCCCGTAGACGCGCTCGACGTCGTACGGCGAGAACAGGTACATGTCCTCGTTGCGCTTGGCCAGCTCGAAGGTGATGTCGGGGATCACGACCCCGAGGCTCAGCGTCTTGATCCGGATCTTCTCGTCGGCGTTCTCCCGCTTGGTGTCCAGGAAGCGGTAGATGTCGGGGTGGTGCGCGTGCAGGTACACCGCGCCGGCGCCCTGGCGTGCCCCGAGCTGGTTGGCGTAGGAGAAGGAGTCCTCGAGCAGCTTCATGATCGGGATGACGCCCGAGGACTGGTTCTCGATGTTCTTGATCGGGGCGCCGTGCTCGCGAATGTTGCTCAGCAGCAACGCGACCCCCCCGCCACGCTTGGACAGCTGCAGCGCCGAGTTGATGGAACGCCCGATGGACTCCATGTTGTCCTCGATGCGCAGCAGGAAGCAGGACACCGGTTCGCCGCGCTGCTTCTTTCCCGAGTTCAAGAAGGTCGGGGTGGCCGGCTGGAACCGCCCGTCGATGATCTCGTCGACGAGCTTCTCGGCAAGCACGGTGTCGCCGGCGGCCAGCGTCAGCGCGACCATCACGACGCGGTCCTCGAAACGCTCCAGGTAGCGCTTCCCGTCGAAGGTCTTCAGCGTGTAGGAGGTGTAGTACTTGAACGCGCCGAGGAACGTCGGGAACCGGAATTTCTTGGCGTAGGCGCGGTCCAGCAGCGTCTTGACGAAGTTGCGGCTGTACTGGTCGAGCACCTCACGCTCGTAGTAGTTCTCCTTGATCAGGTAGTCGAGTTTCTCGTCCTGGTTGTGGAAGAACACCGTGTTCTGGTTGACGTGCTGCAGGAAGTACTGATGAGCGGCCTCGCGGTCCTTGTCGAACTGAATCTTGCCGTCGGCGTCATACAGATTCAGCATCGCGTTGAGCGCGTGGTAGTCCGTCTCCCCCGGTAGCGCGTGGGCGCCGGACGTTACAGGCTCTGCAGTGACGGTTGGTGGCACGTCTGTTCCTTCCAGAATTCAGCCCAGAAATTTGCCAGGCCCGCGCGGACGGCTTCCACGTCGTCCGGGGTTCCCATCAGTTCGAAGCGGTACAGGTACGGAACGCCGCATTTGCGGGAGACCACGTCGCCCGCGTAGGCGAATTCCGCGCCGAAGTTGTTGTTGCCCGCGGCGATGACGCCGCGGATCAACGATCGGTTGTGCTCGTCGTTCAAAAAGGCGATCACCTGTTTGGGGACGTAGCCGCCGGCGTTGAGGTCGGGCGTGGCCCGTCCCCCGCCGTACGTCGGCAGGATCAGCACGTACGGCTGATCGACCTCGATGCGGCCGTGCAGCGGGATCCGCGTGGCGGGCAGACCCAGCTTCTCCACGAAGCGGTGGGTGTTCTCCGACACGCTGGAGAAATAGACCAGGTTGGGCCCCGTGACGTCCATGGCACCGCAACCTTCCTTGTCTATCGTCTTTCGTCCGCCGACGTTCAGGCGCTCAGCTCGGCGGCCGAGATCGCCTTGATGCGGTCCGGCCGGAAACCCGACCAGTGGCCGTCGGCCGTCACCACCACGGGGGCCTGCAGGTAGCCCAGCGCCATCACGTAGTCGCGGGCCTCGGGGTCCAGCGTGATGTCGACCTTGTCGTAGGCGATGCCCTGCTTGTCGAGGGCCTTGTAGGTGGCGCTGCACTGCACGCATGCCGGCTTGGTGTAGACGGTGACACTCATGAATGCCGCTCCTTTGCGGAAGGGGGTCTGGGGACTGGCAACTACCTGAATCTGCGTCTTTGCTATGTACAGCGGTCCGTCATGGCCCCTGATTCCCGGGGAGCGGCTCTGCGGAGCGAAGACCTGGCTTCGACATCTTCGAGCCGATTCCGGGGGGTCCTCCGAGCCGTTCTGGCTGGATCGCCCTGGGATCTGCCGGTCCCCGGAACACTACACCTAGTGGCTGACAAGAGGTAGAGATACAACATGTTCTGAATAACATTTTTGAAATTCCCTGGTCGTAAGTGCTGTCGCGGATTTCGCCCCGGCGTGTCGCACGTCACAAACGGCGCCGGGGGCACCCGTGTGCACCGGTATATCACCGGCCACCGACAACGCGGGCGGAAACGACGCCGGGGCGAGCAGCCAGCAAAGCCGCCGGCGGGCGCCGGCGGCTTTGGGTAATGCCAGGAACGAAGGTGGCTCGTCGCCACCGAGCGGCTTTTCGATACCGCCGGAGTCAGCCGACTTCGGCGGCGAGTTTGCCCACGATGTCCCGCACATTCGCCGACAGCTCGGCGTGCTCCGCGGGCGCCTTGCCTTCCAGCGTCGTGAACGGCACCGAGAGCTTCAGGTCCTCGACGACCCGCGCGCCGGCGATTCCGAAGGACTTGCGCGTGTCGTCGTGCGCCCACACGCCCCCGTACCGACCGAAGGAGCCCCCGATCACCGCCAGCGGCTTGCCCTTGAGGGCGCCGTCACCGAACGGGCGGGACAGCCAGTCGATCGCGTTCTTGACGACGGCCGGATAGCTGCCGTTGTACTCCGGGGTGACCACCAGGGCTGCGTCGGCGTCGGCCGCCGCGGCGCGCAACGCGGCCACCGGAGCCAGCGGGGGCGCGTCGGCGGTCATCACGTCGTCGATCTCCTCGTTGTAGAACGGCAGGTCGCCGAGCCCTTCGAAGATCGTGACCGTGACGCCGTCCGGAGCCACCGCCGCCGCCAACTCGGCGATCTGGCGGTTGACCGACGCCGCACGCAGGCTGCCCACGAACGTCAAAATCTTGGTTGCCACTGTCGGACTCCCCTTCGATAGTTGGTGTTGATCCTCGCACGGCCCAACCGGACTATGGTCCGTTTTATTCCGGCAGCGTTACAGTGCACTCATGAGCGAGCCCCTGGCCGCGTTGCCCGTATTCGCCCCACAGGCGTCCCAGCGCGAGCGGGGCGACGCGGCACGCAACCGCGCCCTGTTGCTGGACGCGGCGCGCCGCCTCATCGCCGAGCGCGGCGCCGACGCCGTCACCATGGACGACGTCGCCGCGGCCGCCGGGGTCGGCAAGGGCACCGTGTTCCGCCGGTTCGGCAACCGGGCCGGCCTGATGATGGTGTTGCTCGACGAGGACGAGCGGGTCAACCAGCAGGCCTTCCTGTTCGGGCCGCCGCCGCTGGGTCCCGAGGCGCCGCCGCTGGAGCGGTTGGTGGCCTTCGGCCACGCGCGGATCCGCTTCGTGCACACCCATCGTGCACTGCTGTCGGCGGCCAACCGGGACCCGCAGAGCCGGCACAACGCGCCGGCCATGGTGGCTCGCACCCACGTGCGCATGCTGCTGCAGTCCGCGGGCACCACCGGCGACCTCGACGCGCAGGCCGACGCGCTGCTGGCGCTGCTCGACGTGCACTACGTGGAGCATCAGCTCAACGAGGGCGGCCACACCCTGCAGACCCTGGGTGCCGCGTGGGAGAGCCTGGCCCGCAAATTGTGCGGAAAGTGATGGGCACCGCGTGGGTGCTGCACGTGGACCTCGACCAGTTCCTCGCGTCGGTGGAGTTGCGCCGCCATCCCGAGTTGGCCGGCCTGCCGGTCATCGTCGGCGGCAGCGGCGACCCGACGGAACCGCGCAAGGTCGTGACGTGCGCCTCCTACGAGGCACGCGAGTTCGGCGTGCACGCCGGAATGCCGCTGCGCGCCGCCGCGCGGCGCTGTCCCGGCGCGACGTTCCTGCCGTCCGATCCCGACGCCTACGACGCGGCGTCCGAGCGGGTGATGGGCGTGCTGCGCGACCTGGGGCACCCGGTCGAGGTGTGGGGCTGGGACGAGGCCTATCTGGGCGCCGAACTCGACGGCCCCACTGACGCGCTGGCCCTCGCCGAACACATCCGCGCGGTGATCTCGGCGGAAACCGGCCTGTCGTGCTCGGTCGGCTTCAGCGACAACAAGCAACGGGCCAAGGTGGCCACCGGGTTCGCCAAGCCCGCCGGCGTATTCGGCCTCACCGACGCCAACTGGATGACGTTGATGGCCGACCGCCCCGTCGACGCGCTCTGGGGCGTCGGCCCGAAGACAGCGAAAAAACTTGCCTCACTTGGTATTACAACCGTCCGGGAGCTCGCCGACAGCGACTCGGAGCTGCTCACGTCGACGTTCGGCCCGCGCACGGGCCTGTGGCTGCTGCTGCTCGCCAAAGGCGGCGGGGACGCCCGCGTCAGCGCGCAACCGTGGATCCCGCGCTCGCGCAGCCACGTCGTCACCTTTCCTCGCGACCTCACAGAACGGCACGAGATGGATTGCGCCATAACCGAGTTAGCACACCGTGCGCTGGACGACGTCACCCGCGACGGGCGGACCGTCACCCGGGTGGCGGTCACCGTGCGGACCGCGACGTTCTACACCCGCACGAAGATCCGCAAGCTCGACGCGCCCACCACCGACCGCGACGCCATCACCACCGCCGCGCTGCGCGTCCTGGACCTGTTCGAGCTCGACCGGCCCGTCCGCCTTCTCGGCGTTCGCCTCGAACTGGCCATGCCGGTCCAGTGGTGATCGCGAGCGCGGCGCAGCCGCGCGAAGCGGGTCGCCACCATCGGCGCCAGTGGTGATCGCGAGCGCGGCGCAGCCGCGCGAAGCGGGTCGCCACCATCGGCGCCAGTGGTGATCGCGAGCGCGGCGCAGCCGCGCGAAGCGGGTCGCCACCATCGGCGCTAGGGCCGATTCCCCGCCTCCTCCTCAGGCCGCTGGGCGGCCTGCATCGCCGGCGCGGGCCGCAGCACCCTGGTGAAGATCACGTTCACCTGGCGCATCGCCACGCTGTAGGGCCACCACGCCAGCCGCTTGAAGGCATAGAAGGCCCGGATGTCCTGCGACGTGTAGATGAGGTACCGGTTCTTCGCGACGCCGGCCAGGATCTTCTCGGCCGCCTTCTCCGGGGCGATGGCGTGGCCGGTGAACCGGTTCACCCAGCGGGCGACGTTCGGGTCCGACCGGTCCACACCGGCGATCTCGACCGTGTCGACCAGCGGGGTGTGCACGGCGCCGGGCACCACGACCGACACCCCGATGCGGTGGCGCGCCAGGTCGAAGCGCAGCACCTCCGACAGGCCGCGCAGGCCGAACTTGCTGGCGCTGTAGGCGGCATGCCAGGGCAGCGCGACCAGCCCCGCGGCCGACGACACGTTGACCAGGTGGCCGCCCCGCCGCGCCGCCACCATCGGCGGCACGAAGGTCTCGATCACGTGAATGGGTCCCATCAGGTTGACCGAGACCATCTTGGTCCACTGCTCGTGGGTCAGGCGGTCGACGGTGCCCCAGGCCGACACCCCGGCGATGTTCAGCACGACGTCGACGCTCGGGTGCACGTCGTGAACCTCGGCGGCGAACGCGGCCACCTCGGCGTAGTCGGCGATGTCGAGGGCCCGGTGCCGGGGCACCCGGGCGCCCAGCGCGCGGGCGTCGGCGACGGTCAGCTCGAGGCCGTCGGCATTGCGGTCGGTCAGATAAAGCTCGGCGCCCTGCGCGGCCAGCCGCAACGCGGTCGCGCGGCCGATGCCGCTGGCCGCGCCGGTGACCAGGCACCGCTTCCCCGCGAAATATCCGGATGCCTTCTGCGCCATGGCCGTGACGATACCGGCGGCTACGGGTCGGCCCGGGGTCCGCTCCACAGCGCGTGCAGCCACAACCGCTCGAGCACCCGGACGCGGCGGTCCCGATCGGTGTCGCGGCCGGCCAGGACCGGGTCGCCGGTGAGCATCAGCGCGGTCGTTCCCGCCAGGGTGCGGATCAGCGTCGGGAGGTCGTCGCTGATGGGGCTGGCCGTGCCGGCCGCCAACTCGGCTTCCACGATGGCGACGATCTGGTGCAGCACGACCTCGAACTGCCGGTCCATGATGTCGCGGATCTCGACGTCGGTGTTGCGCGCGTCGTTGCAGGCGGTCATCACCGGGTCGTTGTGCGCGAACACCGCCGCTGCGCTGCCGACCATCCGCTTGGCGAACTCCTCGGGCGTCTCGCCCGGGGAGCGGGGGGCGAAATCCTGGGTGAGTTCCTCGAGCTCTTCGGTCGCCTCGGCCATCAGCTGGGCGAGCACCGCGTATTTGGAGTCGAAATAGAAGTAGAAGCCCGACCGGGCGACCCCGGCGCGCACGCTGATCGTGCTCACCGACAACTCGGCGAACGGCTTCTCCTGCAGGAGTTCGCGCACGGCAGCCAGGATCGCTTGCCGCTGCTTGTCGCCGCGCCGGCGGGCGCCCGGCTCCGGATTTGCGGCGTGGCGGCTCACCCCCCGACCTTGCACCACGCCGCCGGAAAAGCAAACTTGACAGGCGTCAAGTTTCTGTCGAAGGATAGGGATCGGTGACTGCCGTCACCCAACCCGGGCACGCAAAGGAGCGCGTATGGCCGCCACCATCAGCACCCCGAACTACCTGCTGGACCAGGCCCGGCGCCGGTTCACCCCGTCGTTCAACAACTTTCCCGGCATGGGGATGGTCGAGCGCCGGCTGCTCAACACCAAGTTCCCGGAGCACACGCTGGCCGAGCCGCCGGCCGGCAGCGGACTCAAGCCGGTCGTCGGCGACGCGGGCCTGCCGCTGATCGGGCACATCATCGAGATGCTGCGCGGCGGCCCGGATTACCTCATGTTTCTCTACAACACCCGCGGCCCGGTCGTGTTCGGCGACTCGCCCGTGCTGCCGGGTGTCGCGGCGCTGGGCCCCGACGCCGCGCAGGTCATCTACTCCAACCGCAACAAGGACTATTCACAGCAGGGCTGGGTCCCGGTGATCGGGCCGTTCTTCCACCGCGGGCTGATGCTGCTCGACTTCGACGAGCACATGTTTCACCGCCGGATCATGCAGGAGGCGTTCGTGCGCTCCCGGCTGGTCAGCTACGTCGAGCAGATGGACAAGGTGGTGTCGCAGACGGTCGCCAACGACTGGGTGCCAAATGACGCGCGCTTCCTGCTCTATCCGGCGATGAAGGAACTGACGCTCGATATCGCCTCGATGGTGTTCATGGGCCACGAGCCGGGCACCGATCGGGAACTGGTCACCAAGGTGAACAAGGCCTTCGCGGTCACCACCCGCGCGGGCAACGCGATAATCCGGACTCCCGTCCCACCGTTCACCTGGTGGCGCGGCCTCAAGGCGCGCGAACTGCTGGAGAACTACTTCCGCGAGCGGGTGGCCGAACAACGCGGCAAGAACGGCAACGACCTGCTGTCGGTGCTCTGCCAGACCGAGGACGAGGACGGCAACAAGTTCTCCGACGAGGACATCGTCAACCACATGATCTTTCTGATGATGGCCGCGCACGACACGTCGACGTCGACCGCGACCACCATGGCCTATCAGCTGGCCGCCAACCCGGACTGGCAGGAGCGGTGCCGCGACGAGTCCGACCGGCTCGGCGACGGTCCGCTCGACATCGACTCGCTGGAGAAGCTGGAGTCGCTGGACCTCGTGATCAACGAGTCCATCCGGCTCGTGACGCCGGTGCAGTGGGCCATGCGGCAAACTGTCCGCGACACCGATCTGCTGGGCTACTTCATCCCCAAGGGCACCAACGTCATCGCCTACCCGGGGATGAATCACCGGTTGCCCGAGATCTGGACGGATCCGCTGAAGTTCGACCCCGACCGGTTCACCGAGCCGCGCAACGAGCACAAGCGGCACCGCTACGCGTTCACCCCCTTCGGTGGCGGCGCCCACAAGTGCATCGGAATGGTGTTCGGGCAGTTGGAGATCAAGACGATCCTGCACCGCTTGCTGCGCAAGTACCGGATCGAACTGCCCCGCCCGGGATACGAAGCGGAGTGGGATTACGGCGGCATGCCGGTGCCCAAGGACGGCATGCCGATCGTGCTGCGCCCGCTCTGACGGCCTCAGCCGTCGGACGCCAGCCGGTTCGCAGAGGCGATCACCGCGCGCAGCGCCGACTGCGTCGGGTCCTCCGACAGGCCCATGGCCCACCGCGCGCGGCCGTCGCTGGCGGCGCACACCAGCGTTGCCGTCGGCCCCTCGGACCGCATTTGGTGAAAGCTCATGATCTCCAAGGTGATTCCGCGCTCGTGCAGCATCGCGGTGAGCGCCGCGACCGGCCCGCCGGCGGCGGCCGTGGAGGTGGTGATGCGGTCGCCGACGGCGATCACGGCGCGGTAATTGCGGGCCTGCGGGCCGATCCGGCCCGCCGGCCGGTCGGCGTCGACGCAGGCCCAGTGCCCCAACCGCAGCGGACCGGCGGTGGGCGCGTACGTGGCCACGAAGGTCTCCCAGGACATCGCGGCGGACTGTTCTCGCAGACCGCGGGGCAGTCCGACACCGAAGTGGCGACGGAACGAGGCGCCGGCATCGGGGGCGCCGGCCGGTGCGGACGGGAAAACGGGCTTGGTGAGCGGCATTTCGGTTTTCTCTGCTCTGAAGAAGGAGAGCGACCGACGGCAGTGACGTCCGACCCGCAGCGGGGGGTCGGTCCGGATCAGACCCCGCTACGGGTGCTGGCTACTACCGCGTTGGTGAAAAGACGCACGAGCGCCGACATTAGACGCCGCGCGCGGGCAATGCAAACCCCCTGACGGCCCAGCGGGTGGGGGCGCAATGTGATCAGACGTTAGTATCTGGCGCGGAACGATTTTGGGGGTCACGGATCGTGACTCGGAGACGAAAGGCCACTCGATGACCGCGAAGAAGACCAGCATGGGCACGTCGTCGATCCGCGTCCTGGTTGCGGTGGGGGCTGCCGTGTTCGCCTTGTTCGCCGCGGGCTGCGCCGCCGGAGCACAGCCCGCACCCGTTCCCTCACCCGCGCCGACGAGCAACCGTTAGGGCTCGCGCGTCAGCTGATCGGCAGCGGCGACGGCGCCAGCCGCAGGTAGGCCTGGATCGTGGTGCCGCGGCTGGTGGTGTGCGTGCGCACCAGGTCCGCGATGGCGTTGATCAGGTACAGGCCGCGGCTGGCTGCTCCCTGGGGTCCCGGTTCGAGACGCCCGACCAGCGGGTCGTCGAAGCACCCCGAATCGCGCGCCTCGCAGACCAGATGCTCGCCGGTGCGCCAGAATGCCAGCCGGCAGCCGCCGCCGCCGTACATCAGGCTGTTGGTCGCCAGCTCGGTGGCGATCAGCTGCAGGTCCTCGATGTCGTCGGGTGACAGTCCGACCCAGCCGGCGTAGCTGAGCGCGAAGTTGCGTGCCGGCCGGAGGTCCGCCGAACTGCCGACCAGATAGGTCACCGCCCCCGGATTCGTCGGCAGCGGCCGGTTGCAGCGCCGCAGGGCGTCCTCGGGGGCGTACTCGGGGCTGTGGTCCAACGAACCGCAGCTCCACAGCATCGGGTGGGTGGCGCGGGCCTCGGCCAGCATGCCGTCGTCGAGCCGTTCGGCGTCGTAGAGACAGACACCGGTCACCGGGTAACCCTCCAGGGCCGCGTTGACCAGCGCCTCGTGCTCCACGCAGGCCTGCATCTCCTCCTCGCTGCGGCCGGGCCAGGCGATCTGGCTGACGATCCGCACCCGCCGGCCGGGGTGGTCGTCGACGAAGCATCCCTGCATCGCCATGAAGCGGGTGGGGTTGCGCGCGGCCTCGGCCACGTCGGCCAGTCGCAGGTCGTCCGGCAGCCCCCCGCCGTCACACAGCGCGTCGCGCAGGAGCGCCAGTTCGGCTCTCGGCACGGCGATCAGCACCGCCTCGTTCCTAGCGAGACCCTCGACCACGAAATGTTCGACGAAGTCCACACACTCCCGCTGGGAGTGGTAGAAAAGCGCCGAATGCACGAATTCAGGCCCTCCGCCTTCGGTGCCCGCGGTCATCCCGGCGCTCTCACTCTCGATCACTGCTGCCGCCCCCCTGCTGGACCGGCGCGTCCACTGTTCGTACTTCCATACCCGCCGAGCGCCTCGGCTATGCCGCGCAACGCGTCACACCTGGACTAGAGCCACCACGAGGCGGCGGCGTCGAGGTGACGACGGACGCGGTAGCGCGCCAGGCTGTCGTCGCCGGCTTCGATCGCGTCGAGGATCCGCAGGTGCGCGTGGTCGACGGCCACCACGTCGGCCCAGGTGGGCAGCGCCTGGCCGGTGCTGGTCCAGTGCCGGCGGAACAACTCGACGATGATGCGCAGGAACAGGTCCAGCAGCGCGTTGCCGGCCAGTTGCGCCAGTCCGACGTGAAACCGGAACTCTTCGACCGCCCCCTGGCGAACGTCGCCGCCGGTCCGCTCGGACACCGCGCGGTCGGCTGCTCGGTGCGCCGCCAGGAAGGCCCTCACCTCCGGCTCGGCGCGCCGTTTGACGACCTTGGCCACGTCGTCGATCTCGATGGCGTCGCGCACGCAGCGCAGGTCCTCACGGCTCGGGTTGCGGTACTGCAGGTACAGGGCGATGGTCTCGATGCTGGCCTGCGCCCGTGGCTGGGTGACGACGAGCCCGCCGCGGGGGCCGCGGCGCATCTGCGCGATCGAGTGGTACTCGAGCAGCCGGACCGCCTCGCGGAACACCGCGCGGCTCACCTGGTAGCGGTCCAGCAACGCCGTCTCGCTGCCGAACACCGAGCCGATCTGCCAGCCGCCCGCGGCGATGTCGTCGCCGATGGTCGCGGCCAGCGTCTCGGCGAGCTTGCCGCGGGGCACGTCCGGAGGGGGCCGGCGGGTGGGGCGCGTCGCGCGCGCACGGCTCCCGTGGCGCTGCAGCCAGGCGGTGACCGCCTCCACGTGGCGCTCGGTGAGCGTCCTGGCGCGGGCGGCGTCGCCGGCGGTGACGGCCGCGACGACCTCGGCGTGGTGCTGGTGCATGTGGTCCACCGCCTCGATCGCGGCGCTGGGCGACTCCGCACGCGACTGCAGGGCGTAGCGCGTGGTGAGCCGCATCAGGATGTCGATGAACAGCTGCAGGACCGGGTTGTGCGACTGCTCGGCGAGGGCGATGTGGAACTCGTCGCGCGGCGCCGGCGCTCCCGGGCGCCAGCGCTGCTCGGCGCTCAGGACGGCCCGCAGCCGGGCGATGCCGGCCTCGTCGATCCGATCCGCGGCGAGGGAGGCCGCGAGGGGCTCGAGCACGAGGCGCGCGGTGAGCAGGTCGGGCAGGGTCGTGCCCAGGTATTCGAGGTAGATGACCACGGCGCGGGTGGCCGGGCCCGCGTCGGGCTCACAGATCAGCAGCCCGCCGCCCGGCCCGCGGCGCATCCGGGCCACGCGGTGGTGTTCGACCAGCCGGACGGCCTCCCGCAGCACCGAACGGCTCACCCGAAAGCGTTGCTGCAGAGCCTGTTCGGAGCCCAGCGATTCGCCGACCACCCAGCCGCGACGAGCGATGTCCGCCTCGATGTCGCGGGCGGTCTTGGCTGCCAGTTTGTCCGCCTGGCCGGTCTGTGGGCTCAACTACGCGCTCGCACAGGCTCGTTCAGCAGGTGAGTAGCATGCACCCGGCGACGGGCCCACCGCCCACCGAGACGACGCCGACCTGCGGGCGGCGGGCCACCTGCCGCTCCCCCGCGTCGCCACGCAACTGCAGGCACCCCTCGTGCAGCGCCCAGTAGCCGTGCATGCGGCCGGCCGAGAGCTGGCCGCCGTACGTGTTCAGCGGCAGCTCACCGTCGCGGGCGATGCGCGCGCCGCCCTCGACGTAGGGCCCGGCCTCGCCGTCGCCGCAGATGCCCAGCGCCTCCAACCACGCCAGGGTGAGAAACGTGAACCCGTCGTACAACTCGGCGACGCCGAGGTCGGCGGGCTTGAGCTGCGTGCGCGACCACATCTGCGCGGCCGCGTCGGACATCGCCATCTTCGGGTAGTCGGCGCGGTGAAACCACCCTCCGGCGCCGTCCGACCCGCCGATCGCCTCCACCGCGACCGCGCGGTGCGGGCAGTCGACGGCGTACTCGGCGTGCGACACGACCACGGCGACGGAGCCGTCGATGGGGACGTCACAGTCCAGCAGCCCGAATGGCGTGGACACCGGCCGCGCGCCCAGGTAGTCGGCCATGGTGATCGGATCGCGATAGACCGCAAGCGGATTCAGCGCCGCGTTACGCCTGCCGTTGAGCGCCAGCCAGCCCAGCTGTTCCTTGGTTGTCCCGTACATCTGCATGTGGGCGCGGCAGTTGAGTGCCAGCCAGTTCGCCGCGGAGTAGGCGTGCGCCGCGACGAGGTCGTTGACGTCGTCCATCGCGCCGACGGCGGGCTTCGGCTCGCCCTCGGGTGTGGAGAACATGCGCGCCAGCGGCGGGACGGGCGCGTTCTCGTCCTGCTTCACGGGGACGGTGCCGCCCAGCATCTGAATCGTCCGGTACACCACCACATGGCGGGCGCGCCGCTCGGAGACCGCGCGGCACGCCGACATCACCGGGCTGAGCAGGCCGCCGGTCCCGAAGCCTGCTCCGCAGTCGGCCGCGTCGATGCGCAGCTCGGCGTTGACCTCCCCCGCCGGGGTGTCGCCGAGCGTCGCGATGCCGTCTATGTCGGACGCCGCCAGCCCGGCGTCGGCGATCGCCCCCCGAACCGCCTCCATGGTGAGCTCGAGCCCCGCAATGCCGGTGCGGCGGCCGATGCGCGAGATACCGACGCCGGACAGGATCGCGTCCTTCTCGAAATGCGTCATGTGCACCGCCCGTCCCAGCCCGCCGAAGTCTAAAAAGTGTACTGTATTGCGGTGCCCGACAGTTCCTCGCAGCTGCTCATCGAATACTGCGACGCCTGTGTGCACTGGGTGCACCCCGCCGCCGGCGAATGCCGCGACTGCGGCAGCGCGATCGAGGCGCGTCCGGTATCCGGGCGGGGCACGGTGTTCACCTACACCGTCAACCACCACCCCTACAACCCGGAGATCCCGGTTCCCTACGTCATCGCGATCGTCGAGCTCGCCGAGCAGCAGGGCCTGAGGGTGGCCGCTAACATCGTTGACTGCGACCCGGATTCGGTGACGTGCGGGATGGCCGTCGAGCTCCGGCCGGCCGGCGGCGGCGCGCCGGCGTTCGCGCCCGTCTAATTGATCAGCGGGTCGCGCGGCATGCCGAGGATCCGCTCGGCGATCTGGTTGCGGGTCACCTCGGAGGTTCCGCCGGCGATGGCCATGCCTCGGGCGCCCATGACCAGCCGGCCCGCGGCCGCGCCGGGCCCGTCGACCAGCGCGACCTCCGGCCCGGTGAGGGCCGCCATGATCGCGGCGCCCTCGACCATGTGATCGGCCAGCTTGAGCTTGGTGACGTTGCCTTCGGGGCCCGGCCCCGCGCCCTCGACGCTGCGCGCCACCCGGCGCAGGTTGAGCAGCCGCAGCGCGGTCTCGTCGGCGAGGTAGGACCCCACGCGAACCTCCGCGCCCGCCAACCGGTCCGCGTGCGCTTTGGTCAGGTCCACCAGCGCGGTGGCCAGCCCCTCGTAGAACGACCCGCTGCCGCCGATGCTCACCCGCTCGTTGCCCAGTGTCGCGCGCGCCACCGTCCAGCCCGAGTTGGGTTCGCCGACGACGTCTTCATCGGGGACGAACAGGTCGTTGAAGAACACCTCGTTGAAATCCGAGCCGCCGGTGATCTGCCGCAACGGCCGCACCTCGACCTCGGGCGCCTTCATGTCGACGATCACCGTGGTGATCCCGGCGTGCTTGGGCGCCTCGGGGTCGGTGCGCACGGTGGCCAGGCCGCGCGCGCAGTAGTGGGCGCCGCTCGTCCACACCTTCTGCCCGTTGATCTTCCAGCCGCCGTCGACCCGGGTGGCCCTGGTCTTGATGGACGCCGCGTCCGACCCCGCCTCGGGCTCGGAGAACAGCTGGCACCATATCTCGTCCTTACGCAGCGCCTTCTCGACGAATCGTTCTATCTGCCAATCGGTTCCGTGCTGGATCAGGGTCAGGATCACCCATCCGGTGATCCCGTAGTCGGGCCGCTTGATGCCGGCGGCCCGGAACTCCTCCTCGATCACCAGCTGCTCCACGGCGTCGGCGGCCAGGCCCCATGGCTTGGGCCAGTGCGGCATCACGTAGCCGGTCGCGATCAGCTTGTCGCGCTGCGCCTGCTTGTCCAGCGCCGCCAGCTCCTGGGCGTCGGCGCGGATCCGGGTGCGCAGTTGCTCGGCCTCGGGCGGCAGGTCCAGGCTGTTCTCCCGGACCGCGCCGGCGGCGGTGCGGTCGAACACATCCCGGGCCGGGGCGTCGCCGCCGAACAGCGCCGAGGTCACCAGCGCCCGCCGCAGGTGCAGGTGCGCGTCGTGCTCCCAGGTGAAGCCGATGCCGCCGTGCACCTGGATGTTGAGCTCGGCGTTGCGCGCGTAAGCGCCGAAGGCCAGCGCCGCCGCGGCGGCGGCGGCCAGCCGGAACTGCTCTTCGTCCTGCGAAGAGTCCTCCTCCGCGGCGCGCGAGGCGTCCCACACCGCGGCCAGCGCCGACTCGGCCGCCACCAGCATGTTCGCGCAATGATGTTTCACCGCTTGGAAAGTGGCGATGGTGCGGCCGAACTGCTGGCGGACCTTGGCGTAGTCGACCGCGGCGTCGACGCAGTCCGACGCCCCGCCCACCGCCTCGGCGGCCAGCAGCGTGCGGGCCCGGGCCAGGGCCGACTCGCGCGCCCCGGTCAGGACGTCGTCGGCGGTGACGCTCACGCTGCGCAGGCGCACTCGCCCGGAGCGCCGGGTGGGGTCCAGGTTCTCCGGCACCTCGACAGACACACCGGCGCGGTCGCGCTCGAGGACCAGGACGTCGTCGCCGGCGGCGATCAACAGCACCTCGGCCAGCCCGGCGCCCAGCACGATCCCGGCGTCGCCGTCGGCCGCGCCGTCGGTGACCCGCACCTGCGAGTCGAGACCGATTCCGGCCGTGACGGTGCCGTCGACGAGTCCCGGCAGCAGCCGCGACTTCTGTTCGGGGGTACCGGCTTTGGCGATCACCGCCGACGCGATCACGGTGGGCACGAAAGGCCCGGGCGCCACCGCGCGACCGAGCTCTTCGATCACGACCACCAACTCGGGCAGGCCGTAGCCCGACCCGCCGTGCTCCTCGTCGAGGTGCAGGCCGAGCCAGCCCAACTCGGCCAGGTTCTGCCAGAACCCCGGCCGGCCTTCCTCGGGTGCGTCGAGCAGCGATCGCGCCGCCCAGCGCGCCTTCTGCGAGGTGAGGAACGCGCGGGCCACCTCGGCGAGTTCGCGGTGGTCGTCGGTCAGTGCGATCGCCATGAGGCCCTCCTCGCGACTGGGGTGTGACCGCCGGCCCCGCTCCGAGGGGGAGCGGGGCGGCTGCCTAAAGAGTGTACTTAATGCGAGGAGAGCACCGGCCGCGGGGCAGCCGCCTACTTGGGCGCGAAGCGCTGCCCGGCGTCCAGTCGCAGGCACTGGCCGTTGAGCATCGGGTTGTCGATGATGGCCGCGGCCAGCTTGGCGTACTCGATCGGCCGGCCCATCCGCTTGGGGAAGGCGGCGTCCCTGGTCAGGGCCGCTGCCATCTCGTCGGGAACCATGGCCGTGATGCCGGTCAGAAACAGGCTCGGCGCGATCGCGAGTACCCGGATGCCCAGCGAACCGAGGTCGCGGGCCATCGTCAGGCACATGCCGGCGATCCCGGCTTTGGCTGCGGTATAGGCGATCTGGCCGATCTGGCCCTCGAACGCCGCGATCGACGCGGTGTTGATGATGACGCCACGCTCCTCGTCCTCGGGCTCGTTCTTGGCCATGTGCGCGGCCGCCAGCCGGCTGATGTTGAAGCTGGCGATCAGGTTGAGGTCGATGACGGATTGGAAGGATTCGAGGTCGTGGGGGCCGTCCTTGGTCAGGGTCCGCTTGGCGATCCCGCCGCCGGCCGTCGTCACCACCACGTGCAGGCCACCGAGCTTGTCGACGGCGGCCTGCAGCGTCTCCTCGGTGCCGGTGAAGTCGGTGATGTCGACCGGGTAGAACGCCCCACCCAGGCCCTCGGCGACGGTCTTGCCGTCGGACCCCTCGCGGTCGAGCACCGCGACGTCGGCGCCGCGCTCGGCCAGCAACTCGGCGGTCGCGCGGCCCATGCCCGACGCGCCGCCGATGACGACGACCTTCTTCCCGTTGATCTCCATCCGGACCTCTCCTTAGGCGTGTCAGAATTCCTGCGATCTGTAACGTTACGCAGGCACGCTAGCGTGTCGAGCCACCAGGGTTGTCACCGAGTCATGCCAAGCTGGCAACCGTGCTTCTCCACGACGTGGCGGCCACCTCCGCCGAGGTCGGCGGCACCGCGTCGCGGCTGACCAAGGTGGCGTGCATCGCCGCGCTGCTCGGCCGCGCCGCACCGGACGCGGACGCCGTCGCCATCGTCGTGTCGTGGCTCTCCGGCGAGCTGCGGCAGCGGCAGATCGGCGTGGGCTGGGCGTCGCTGCGCTCGCGGCCCCCGGCCGCGCCGCACCCGACACTGAGCGTCACCTCGGTCGACGCCATGTTTTCCCGGATCGGCGCGGTATCGGGCAAGGGCTCACAGGCCCGGCGCGCCGAACTGCTGGCCGGGTTGTTCGCCGCCGCGACCGAGACCGAACAGACCTTCCTGCTGCGCCTGCTCGGCGGCGAGCTGCGCCAGGGCGCGCTGGCCGGGATCATGGCCGACGCCGTCGCCCGGGCCGCCGAGCTTCCGGCCGCGTCAGTGCGACGGGCCGCGATGCTGGGCGGCGACCTGCCGGCCGTCGCCGCCGCAGCGCTGGCGGGCGGGCCCGCGGCCCTCGAGGCGTTCACGCTGCGGGTCGGCCGGCCCATCGGGCCGATGCTCGCCCAGACCGCGACCGGGGTTGCCGAGGCCCTCGAAAAGCACGACGGGGCAACGATATTCGAAGCCAAGCTGGACGGCGCACGCGTCCAGATCCACCGGTCCGGTGACGAGGTGACCGTCTACACCCGCAGCCTCGACGACGTCACCGCCCGGCTGCCGGAGGTGGTGGAGGCGACGCTGGCGCTGCCGGTGCGCGAGCTGATCGCCGACGGCGAGGCGATCGCGCTGCGGCCCGACAACCGCCCGCACCGCTTCCAGGTCACTGCGTCGCGGTTCGGGCGTTCGGTCGATGTGGCCAAGGCCGCTGCGGCGCAACCGCTTTCGGTGTTCTTCTTCGATGTCCTGCACCGCGACGGCGCCGACCTGCTGGATGCGCCGACCACCGAGCGGCTGGCCGCGCTGGACGCCCTGGTGCCGCCCACCCAACGCGTCGACCGCCTGCTCACCTCCGACCAGGCCGACGCCGAGGCGTTCCTGGCCGCGACGCTGGCCGCCGGACACGAAGGGGTGATGGCCAAGGCGCCAGCCGCGCCGTACCAGGCGGGACGGCGCGGCGCGGGCTGGCTCAAGGTCAAGCCGGTGCACACCCTGGATCTGGTGGTGCTGGCCGTGGAGTGGGGGTCGGGCCGCCGCCGCGGCAAGCTGTCCAACATCCACCTCGGCGCGCGCGACGCGGCCACCGGCGGCTTCGTCATGGTTGGCAAGACGTTCAAGGGGATGACCGACGCCATGCTCGACTGGCAGACCGCGCGGTTCACCGAGCTCGCGGTCGGCCCCACCGACGGGTACGTGGTCGACGTGCGCCCCGAGCAGGTCGTCGAGGTGGCCCTGGACGGCGTGCAGAAGTCGTCGCGCTACCCGGGCGGGCTGGCGCTGCGGTTCGCTCGCGTCGTGCGCTACCGCGACGACAAGGGTCCCGCCGAGGCCGACACCATCGAAGCGGTGCGGGCCATGTACTGAGGTTCGCACCTGTGCATTCCGGGGCGAGACACACCGGTCGGGCATCGGTAGATTCACACTCGCGACGGAGGATGAGGAGGGTTCATGGCCCGGGACGTCAGTTACATCCGAACCGACGACAATCTCCCACCCGTGGCGATCGTCGACCGCTCCCCCATCACCCCCCGGCACAAGGTCGTGTTCGCGGCGATCGCCGTGGCCGGGGCCATCGCCTGGGCGATCGTCGCGTTCGCCCGCGGCGAGACGGTCAACGCGGTGTGGCTGGTGGTGGCGGCGATCTGCACCTACATCATCGGGTTCCGGTTCTACGCGCGGCTGATCGAGAACAAGATCGTGCGCCCGCGCGACGACCACGCCACACCGGCCGAGCTGCTCGACGACGGCGCCGACTACGTGCCCACCGACCGGCGGGTGCTGTTCGGCCATCACTTCGCCGCCATCGCCGGGGCCGGGCCGCTCGTCGGCCCGGTGCTGGCGACCCAGATGGGCTACCTGCCGTGCACCATCTGGATCGTCGTCGGCGCGGTGTTCGCCGGCGCCGTGCAGGACTACCTGGTGCTGTGGATATCCACCCGCCGGCGGGGTCGTTCCCTGGGACAGATGGCCCGCGACGAGCTCGGGCCCACCGGGGGCGCCGCCGCCCTCGTCGGGGCCTTCGTCATCATGGTCATCATCATCGCGGTGCTCGCCCTGGTGGTGGTGCGCGGCCTCGCGCAGAGCCCCTGGGGTGTTTTCTCCATCGCCATGACCATCCCCATCGCCCTGTTCATGGGCTGCTACCTGCGGTTCTTGCGGCCGGGACGGGTGGCCGAGGTGTCGCTGATCGGCTTCACGCTGCTGTTGCTGGCCGTGGCGTCGGGCGCGTGGGTCGCCGAAACCTCTTGGGCCGCAGCGTGGTTGAACCTGTCACCGGTTACGGTCTCCTGGCTGATCGTCGGCTACGGCTTCGTGGCGTCGGTGCTGCCGGTGTGGTTGCTGCTCGCGCCGCGCGACTACCTGTCCACGTTCATGAAGGTCGGCGCCATCGCGCTGCTCGCGGTCGGGATCTTCGTGGCCCGGCCGGTGTTGCAGGCGCCGGCGATCTCGCGGTTCGCCACCGGCGGCGACGGGCCGGTGTTCCCCGGCTCGTTGTTTCCGTTCCTGTTCATCACCATCGCATGCGGCGCCCTGTCGGGTTTCCACGCGCTGATCTCGTCGGGGACGACGCCGAAGCTGCTGGAGAAGGAAAGCCAGATGCGGCTCATCGGCTACGGCGGCATGCTCACCGAGTCGTTCGTGGCCGTCATGGCGCTGATCAGCGCCGCCATCCTCGACCAGCACGTGTACTTCGCCCTCAACGCCCCGCCCGCACAGACCGGCGGCACCGCGGCCACCGCCGCGGACTACGTCAACCGGCTCGGCCTGTCCGGGCCGCCGGCGACCGCCGGACGGCTGGCCCAAGCCGCCGCCGGGGTGGGCGAGAAGTCCATCGTGTCACGCACCGGCGGGGCGCCGACGTTGGCGGTGGGGATGTCAGAAGTGCTGGAACGGGTGGTGGGCGGCGCACGCCTCAAGGCGTTCTGGTACCACTTCGCGATCATGTTCGAGGCGCTCTTCATCCTGACAGCCGTCGATGCGGGCACCCGGGTCGCGCGTTTCATGCTCTCTGACACGCTCGGCAACCTGGGCGGACCGCTGACCAAGCTGCGCAACCCGAGCTGGCGTCCCGGCGTGTGGATCTGCAGCCTCGCCGTGGCCGCGGCGTGGGGCAGCATCCTGCTGATGGGGGTGACCGATCCCCTGGGCGGCATCAACACGCTGTTTCCGCTCTTCGGTATAGCCAATCAACTGCTCGCGGCGATCGCGCTGACCGTCGTCACCGTGGTCGTCGTCAAGAAGGGCCTGCTGCGCTGGGCGTGGATTCCCGGCATTCCCCTGCTGTGGGATCTGACGGTGACGTTGACCGCGTCGTGGCAGAAGATCTTCTCCGCCGATCCTGCGGTCGGCTACTGGACCCAGCACGCCCGTTATCTGGCGGCGCTCAACGCCGGGAAGACGTCGTTCGGTTCGGCGAAGAACGCCCATCAGCTCGACGACGTCATCAGGAACACCGCCATCCAGGGCACGCTGTCGATCCTGTTCGCCGTGGCGGTCGTGATCGTGGCCGTCGCCGGAATTACGGTCGCGCTCAGGGCAATTCGCGGCAGCGGCCGGCCGCTCACCGAGGACGGCCCGGTGCCGTCGAAACGGTTCGCGCCGTCGGGCCTGCTCCCCACCGCCGACGAGCGCGAGCTGCAGAAACGCTGGGACGCGCTGGCGGCGCCCGCCGCGCGTGGCGCGGGCGGCACAGACAGGTAGCCGGCTACTCGCGCCCCCGGGCCCTTTCCCGCCGTACGGTCGTTTCCAGGCAAGACGGCAAGGGAGGCGGGCCACATGTCGCGTACGGGAAACAATCCCTTCGGCGCTGCCGCCGACCACAGCGCGCCGCGGCCGGCCACGGTCGGGGCATCGCCGGTTCTCGGCGTCCCGGGGCGACCGTGAACATCGTCGTCACGCTGACCTCCGCCGTGCTGATGGTGATCGCCGCCAGGGGGATCTACACCCTGCAATGGTGGCTCGAGCGCACCGACTACGAGCGCCACTTCGAGGACTGACCGAACCGGTCGCGGCGGCGGCGGCGCGCGGGCAAATTGGTCGTGCCGAAATCCCCGCCACGGTCCTAAGATTTTGCGATGCGAGTCGGTATCGACTTTGGCACCACCCACACCGTCGTCGCCGCCGTCGACCGGGGCAACTATCCGGTCGTCTGTTTCGACGGGCTCGACGCCTGGCCGTCGGTCATCGCCGGCAACGCGGCCGGCGAGTTGCGCTACGGCGCCGACGCGGCGGCCGTCCGCCACGAGCCGGGATGGTCGGTGCTGCGGTCCTTCAAGCGCCTCCTCAACGACGCGGGACCGCAAACCGAGGTGAACCTGGCCGGCCGCCGGCACCGGCTGACCGACCTGCTCACCGGGTTTCTCGCGGCGCTCAAGCGCGACCTCGTCGCGCGCTCCAACGCCGGCCTGCCGGTCGGTGAGACCGTCGAGGCCGCGATCAGCGTGCCGGCCAACGCCTCGAGCGCCCAGCGCCTGCTCACCCTGGATGCCTTCGTGGCGGCGGGTTTCCACGTCGTCGCGCTGCTCAACGAGCCGTCCGCGGCGAGCCTGGAGTACGCACACCGGTACCGCTCCACCATCACCGCCAAGCGCGAGTACGTCCTCGTCTACGACCTGGGCGGCGGCACCTTCGACGCCTCGCTGCTGAAGATGACCGGGCATGCCCACGAGGTCGTCGTCAGCGAGGGCATCCAGCGCCTCGGCGGCGACGATTTCGACGAGGCGATTCTGGACCTGGTGACGACCCGGTCCGGCCTGCGTGGGCTCGACACCGCCGCGCGCGACCTGCTGAGGGAGGAGTGCGCCGCGCGCAAGGAGTCGGTCGGCCCGCAGACGCGCCGCTTCCTGGTGGACCTCACCGGCGTGGACGGGGCCGACCGGCCGCCGTTCGCCTGCCCGGTCGACGACGTCTACGCGGCGTGCGCGCCGCTGGTCGACAAGACCATGCAATTGCTCGAGCGGGTCCTGCACGATCCCAGCGGCAGGGACGTGACGTGGTCGGAGGTGGCCGGCATCTATGTGGTGGGCGGCGCGGGCAGCTTCCCGCTCGTGTCGCGGATGCTTCGCACCACCTTCGGCGAGAAGCGCGTGAAGCGCTCGCCCCATCCCTTCGCGGCCACGGCGATCGGTCTGGCCGTCTTCCTCGACAGCGAGGCCGATTTCGCGCTGTCCGAACGCTTCTCGCGCAACTTCGGGGTGTTTCGCGAGGCGGAGGCCGGCGCCGGCGTCGTCTTCGACCCGATTGTGTGCAAGGACGTGTCCCTCCCCGCCGACGGGCAGACCCCCCTGGTGGTCAAGCGGACCTATCGCGCCGCGCACAACATCGGGCATTTCCGGTTCGTGGAATGCAGCCGCCTGGTCAACGGCCGGCCCGACGGCGACGTGACGCCCTACGACCCGGTCCTGTTCCCGTTCGACCCGGCCCTGCGCGACCGCGACGACCTCGGGCGCCAGCCCGTCGGCCGGTGGAAGGACGGCCCCGACGTCGAGGAGCGCTACGTCATCACCCCGAGCGGCACGGTCGAGGTGACGCTGACGACGCGGCCCGCCGGCTTCGAGCGCACCTTCCGGCTGGAACGCCGGGCCCCCGCCGGCGTGTAGAAACGAGGCATGGACCTCTACGACGTGATGCGGACGACGTTCGCGGCGCGCGAGTTCACCGGCGACCCCCTGCCCGACGAGGTGTTGTCGCGGATCTTCGACAACGCGCGCTTCGCGCCCAGCGGCGGCAACCGGCAGGGCGCACACATTACCGTGGTCCGCGACCCGGACACCCGTCGCTGCCTCGCCCAACTCGGGATCCCCGCTGCCCGGCGCTACTTCGCGCAGCGCCAGGCGGGCGAAAACCCTTGGAACGCGGTTAATCCCACCGCAGTCCCGCAGGACGTGATCGACGCCACGGAAGTACCCGACACCTTCGTCGCGCCGATCGCCAACGCGCCGGTGGTCCTGGTGGTGTCCGTCGACCTGGGTGTGGTCGCCGCCGTGGACCAGGACCTCGACCGCGTCGGCCTCGCGGGCGGCGCGTCGGTGTATCCGCTGATCTGGAATGTCCTGCTGGCCGCGCGCAACGAGGGCTACGGCGGCACCTTCACCACCATGGCCGTCGCGGCCGAGGACCAAGTGCGCCCCCTGCTCGGCATCCCCGATCAGCACGCGATCGCCGCGGTCGTGCCGCTGGGCAAGCCCGTGCGACAGCTGACCAAACTGCGCCGGCGCCCGGTCGGCGACTTCGTCACCCGTGACCGCTTCGACGGCCCCGCCTTCGCAGGGTGAGGGGCAAGGTGCCTGGCTCAGCGGCGACGGTTTTCAGCTGACGTTTCAGCCCCGCAGCTGCGGCAGCACGTCTCGCTGGTACGCCGCGAAGAAACCGTCCATGTGACGCTCTCGGCGACCTTCTCCGGCGCCACCTGCGGCATGAGTGCGCCGAAGTCTTTGGGGCGCGGCAGGATCTGCGAGCTCTGCCCGGGCAGGGCCTCGTTGGGCGCCGTCACGGCAGATAGTAGCCGCGGATGCCGTAGTGGCGGCCGCGGCCGAGCAGGACGTTGGCGGCCTGCAATCCGGAGCGCACGGCCGCCTCGATGCACCCGGCGTTCATGCCGCAGTCCGTCCAGTCGCCCGCCAGCACCAGGTTGTCGTAGCCGCTTTCGTCGGGCCTCAGCCGGTAGCGGTCCGAGCCGGGCACGGATTGCACGTAGCGGTCGGACGGGTCGATGTTCACGCTGACATGCTGGCCGGCGAGCAGGTGCCACGCAAAACCCCCGTCGCCGACCGCGTCGGGAAACCACAGTCCCACATCGCGATTCAGGAACTTGACGGCGTCGGCGCGAACCTGCTCGTCGTAGCGGCGGACGTAGCCGGCCGGGTCATCCTCGACGGGCCAGGGCGCGTCGAGACTGCCGCAGAAGTAGGCGACGGTGCGCGCCGGGTCGTCGTGGGGCCACTGCTCGGCCCACAGCGTCTGCCCCATCGACGCCCACGTCTCGAACGGCGGGAGGTAGGCGCTGGTCGTCACCGCGGGCTTGCCGCGCCAGCCCAGCGACGCCTCGTCGCACCGCAGCCAGATCTGCAACGCCTGGGTGGCGACGGTGCGCACATGGGTGGTCATGTCACGCCACTCGGGCCGGTCGTCGACGAGTTCCCGCGCGACGATGTCGAGCATTCCCAGGGAGACGGCCAGCACGACGTGGTCGAAGTCGGCGCCGCGGCGCAGCACCCTGGTCTCGGCGTCAGCCGCACCGCCCCAATGTGTTTCGAGTGCCCGCCAGTCACGGACCGGCTCGGAGACCGACAGCTGGTCGACGAGCGGGCGGGCGGGAAACACCGGAAGTCCCCGCACCTCGGTGAGCGGCTCGTAGCGTTGTGTGCCGTCGGCGAGCCGGACCTGCCGGCCCATGGTGATCGACTCGATGCCGCGGCGCTGCGCGTCCAGATGCAATCCGTCGAGGCGGTGGAAGAACTCGAACTGCACGCCGCGCTGCCGCAGGGCCTGGTAGAGCGGGGCGATGACGACGTCGCCCATGCCCGCCGTCATCTTCCAGAACACCGCACCCTTGTATTCGAACAGGACGAGGCCGGTGAGGAAGACGGCCAGGCCGGCGCCGAAAGCCGGCCGGGCCGGATCGGCGTCCTCGTAGCCGAACACCAGGTCGTAGAGGCCGCGAATCAGCGGGAATTCCAACACGTCCGGGTGCCCACCGTGGCGCAGCAGCCACGCCCCGAAGTCTTCGTCGTTGATCGCCCGGAACCCGCGGGGGTCGGTGATCAGCTTGTCGGCGACGATCCCCCGGGCCGTCGCGGTCACCAGAGACATCAGCAGCCAGGCGCGCTTGTGGGCCGGGCGCCGTTCGTAGTCGAGCGCGCCGCGGATGGCGTCGAGGACGGCGCCGAGCAGGTCGGTCGCCGCCGCGCCGGCCGGCGGCGCCTCGGTCAGGGCCAGCAGCGCGGCCAGCGCGCCGCGCCGCACGGCCTCGGCGGCATCGTTGCCGGCGGGCGGATCCGGTGAGGTGGACAAGGCGAGGCCGTCGGCGGGTACGCCGCGCAGGGACTCGGCGAAGTCGACGAGCAGGTCGAGCGCGCGCCGCAGGAATCCCACCGCCGTCATCTCACGACCGCTGCTGCCCGGCTCGCCCGGCAGCTCGTCGTTGCGGGTGAAGGTGCCCAGCCAGACCAGCCACTCGGTGCCCCAGCGCTCGGCCAGGCCGAGGTTGTCGGCGGGGATCAACGCCTGGTCCCAGGTTTGCACCGGCGCCGCCGGATCGGTTCGCGCCCTGTCTAATTCGGCGTAGCACTGGCGAAGCAACGCGAACGCGTTCTCGTAGGAGCCCAGCCAGATGTGCAGGCCGTGCTCTTCGATGCGCCCGTGGGCGCCGCGGCTCGAGGCCGCCTTGCCGCCCAGGCGCCAGCCGCGCTGGTAGACGGTGATGGACTCGAATCGCCCGCGCCAGCCCGGCTCGCTGAGCCGCCACGCCGCGGCGAGCCCGGCCATGCCGCCACCCAGGATCGCGACGCGGCCCTTGCTGCGGCTCACGCGAGCAACGCCCGCGCGCGCGCCAAGTCCGGCCATGCGCCATCGGCGGGGAAGCGGGACACGCTGTCGCGCAAAGCTTCCCGTGCCACCTCGCCGCAAAGCTCGAAATACTCTATAGCGCAGCGTATTTCGAATATCGTGGCGTGCTGCTCGCGCGCCAGTTCGATGGCCGCCCACAACTGGGCGTGCCGTTGCGCCGGGTCGCGGTGAGTGTGCGCGAGGATGCGCAACAGCTCCGCGTCATAGCAGTGCATGCCGGTGTTCTGCGCCAGCGCCAGCGCGGTGACGAGCCGCTCCCGGGCCTCGGCCGGTTGGCCGGCGGCAAGCAGCAGGCGCGCGAGCACGCCGTCGTAGAACGTGATCATCGACTGCAGGCCGATCTCCCGCCAGGCATCGACGATGCCGGTCACCGTTGCGATGTGGCCGCGCAACGCATCTCGGTCGGCGGGGCGTGCCGTCATGGCCCGCAGTGCGTCGACGACGGCTTGCTGGGCCAGGCCGAGCGCCACCCAGGAGTCGAGGCCGTGGGCCCGGGCGTCGGTGACCAGGGCGGCGGCCACGGCGGCGGCGCGGTCGAGATCGCCGGCGTCGACGCGCATCAGCACCTCCATCTGCCTTGCGTACGCCAGGCTGAACGGGCCCTGCGGCAGACCGATGGATGCGCACCGCGGCACGCATTCGGCCAACTCGTCCTCCGCACCGCGCAGATCGCCCTGGACGAAGCGCGCCAGTGCGAGATGGGTGTGCATCGATGCGATCGGATCGGTCGCCATGAACCAGGCCGCCATGACTTCCCGGCGCACGTTGCGCCGGTGCGAGGCGGCCGCTTCCAGCTTCTCCCGGGCCAGGTCGAATTCGCCTCGATACCAGGCGAGCATCCCGAATCCGGCCGTCAGGGTGGGCCATTGCGTCGACTGCCCCTTGACGATGCCCGCGTCGATCGCCTGCAGCACCTGATGCGCGTGGCGCAGGTCGGCCCGGATCACGTAATGCCCCCACAGCGCGGTCAGTATCGAGAACAGGTCGTCGGTGATCTCCGTCCCCCGCAGCTGCAGGCAACGTTTGAAGTCGGCGGCGGCATTCTGGCTCACCGCACCCTCGGCCGCATAGAACAGGAAGCCACGCCGCAGGCGCAGCGCGATCTCACGGTTGTTGCGGTCGGGACCGACGGGCAGGCATTCGATCTGCGAAATCGCCTGTCCCAGATAGGAAAGGGCTTCTGCAAGGGCACCCCTGCGGCGGGCCGCCTTCGATGCCTTCTGATAGGCCGTCGCCGCCGCTTCGTAGCGCTGCGCGCCTTCGTAGTGGCTGGCGATCAGCGGCCAGTCGGCGATCGCGTCGGACGTCGACGCCAGCAGCGCGTCGGCGACCCGTCCGTGCATCCGGCGACGCAGCGTCGGCGGCGAGAGTTCGGCGGCGATGTCGCGAAGGAGTTCGTGGCGGAATCGCCAGGCGTCCTGCCCCACCGGTTCGAGAACCCGCCCCTTGCAGAGCTCGTCGGTCGCGCAATCCAGTTCCGCGCCGTCGATTTCGACCGCCGCGGCCAGCAGACGGCGGTCGATGACGTCGCCGACCACCGCGGCGCCTTCGACCACGCGGACCGCGTGATGGGACCGCAGCCGCGCAAACAGTGCCTCGTACAGCGAGTCGGGGACGTGGGCAAAGTCCGCGGCGTCGGCGGGTTGCTCCCTGAGCTTGGCGACGACCTCCTCGATGAACAGCGGCAGCCCGTCGCAGCGCCGGCGCACCGCCCGGCGCCCCTCCTCGCCCAGTTCGGGAAAGAGCGCGGCGATCAGCTCCTCGCTCTGCGGATCCGACAGCGGCGCCAGCGCGAAGTGGGCGACACGCGGCCCGGCCGGCAGGGATTCGACTGCGCGACTGGTCATCACGACCAGGAGCCGGCCGGATTCGTCGTCGAGCAGCGCCTCGACCACCCCGGTGGTGTCCTCGTCGAACCAGTGCATGTCGTCGGCGACGAAGAGCGCGGGGCCGGCGCCGAGGCGGGCGCGCAGATATTCGAGCACCGCGCGAGTGACCCGCCGATACAGCTTGGCGCCGTCGGTTTCGGCCGCCTCGTAACCCGCGTCGGGGGAGATCCCCAACACCGGCGCCAGCAGCGGCACGATGCTCGCCGGGTCCAGGCCGCTCCCGGCGACCTCGGCGGTCAGGCGGGCGACGACCTCGGTCTGCGGTGTGTCGCGATCGATCCCGCAGCGGCGTTCGAGCAGCCGGCGCACCGGATGCAGGCCGACATCGGTGTGCAGTGGCGAACCGGCCAGCTCGATCACCACGGACCGCGACGCCTCCGCCTGTTCCACGGCCGCGGCCGCCAGCCGGCTCTTGCCTATGCCGGCCTCCCCGCTGATGGCCAGCCCCACGGCATCCAGCGTCCCCGCGCGGGCCCGCTCCCAGCAGTCCGCGAGATACGCCAGTTCGCGCTCGCGCCCCACAACCAGCCGGTGGGACGCGCGCGCTGCGTCAGCCCGCTCGCCCAGGACCTGCGAGTGCTCGACCGGTCCCGAGATACCCTTCACCAGTTGAGGTTTCAGGCGCTTGAAAGCGAAGTGCTTGCCCGTGATCCGTTCGACCGCGGACGAGACGACGACACCCCCCGGCGGGGCCAGACCCGAAACCCGCGCCGCCAGGTTGGCGGCCAGTCCGTAGACGTCGTCTTGTTGCAGGTCGAGGTAGACCACCCCGCGATGCACGCCGACGCGGACCGCGACCGTGAAGCCGAACCGGCGCTGGATCCGTTCGCTGAGGCTCGCGACGTCGCGCGCGATATCGAGGCCCGCGAGCACCGCCCGCCGCGCGTCGTCCTCGTGCGCCCTGGGGTGACCGAAGACGATCAGCAGCCCGTCGCCCTTGATCGAGGCCACGTGTCCCTCGTAGCGGTCGACGATCTGGCGAACCTGCTCCTTGTAGCGGCCGACGGCGGCGCGATAGGTCTCGGGCTCGACCCGGGTGGACAGCGCGGTGGAATCGACGAGATCGACGAACATGATGGTCAGCCGGCGGATCTCGCCATGGTCGGAGGGCGCGGAGAGCAGCCCCTCGGCGTCGGCGTTGCCGTGGTCGATGGCCAGCACCTGCTCGGCGAGGTCTCGAGCCGCGGTGCGTTCCCCCCGGCTGATGGCCTCGAACGCCCTGTCAAGCAGCTCGTCGATCGACAGCCGGGGCTGGTCGTCGCTCACAGCTCGACGGTGACCAAGCGATCGACGTAACTCGCGGGGACCAGGTTGCCGGTCAGCGTCGTCAGCCGAACCGTTCCCGTGTAGCTGGCGCCCATGTACCGGGCGTCGAGGAGGCGGACGGAGAACGACGTCGCGCCGGCCGCCAGGACGTTGGTGGGGTGGAATGCGATCTTGGAGTCGGGAATGCCGACTTGCCCACCCACCTGCGTGAACTGCTGTTGGATCGACAGCTGGCGCGAGTAGCCCGGATCGGCCGCAACGTGAATCGGGCCGCTGGGTTGCAACCCGCACGCCGCCTCCTGCGTAGGCGCCGTGGTGCCGCAGCCGTGGGCCACCGCGGTCCGGAAGTGGCTGGCCGAACCGCGCGCGACGATGTCGAAGAACTTGACCATCGACCGGCCCCAGGCCTCGCACCCGAACGTGCCGGCGTCGATCTGCGCTACCGCGTCGTCGGCGAGGAGCCGAGCCTGCGCGACGGCCGCGTTCGTGGTCGCGGTGAATTGCCGTACCGTATCGGGTGATTCGCTCATGTGTCGCCTCCGCCCTGGACGGGGCCCGCGCCCGGCGCGGTCGCGGGCAACTGGGCAAGCCTCGCCAGGAACCGCCACGGTTCGCTGGCCATCCGCGCGCCGAATTTGGCGCTGAACGTGACGAGATCGTCGACGGTGAGGTCCTTGTCGGCGAACTTCGCCGCGAGCGCGGCGCTCTGGTTGGCGGTTTCCGCGAGGTATTCCGACATCATGCTGACCGCCAGTCCGGCCGCCGTCTTCGGGACGGCGCCGCCCGAGGCACCGGCGGTGGCCGCGGCAGGCTTCGCGGCCTCCTCCTTTCGGGCCGCTGGGGGCGGCAGCACCGCCTCGGCGCCGCCCTGGGGCGCCGAGAAAAAGCTCTGCATCGCCTGGTTGTTCGTCAGCGGCGCGGGCGGATCGGCCCACGCGACCAGGTTCGGCGGCGGATTCTTGGCGTGGCCCAGCAGCATTTCCGCCGCGGCCTGCCCGTACCCCATGACGCAGACGAAGATCTTCTGGGCGATCGGCCACAGCGTCTTGATGTGCACGACTTTCCTGGTGGTGACGGTCACGCCGGCGCTCGGGTTCGCCGCCGTCCCCGTGACGACCTTGAGCCAGCCCTTGTCGACAGTGACCTGACCGTCGCCCCCGTTGGGGTTCGCGCCGCTGAGGTCGTATTGCACGACGGCCCCGTCGGAGTACTGCGCCTTGAAGAACCGCAGGTCGGTCCTCAGCTCCGGCATTCCCGAACCGCACCAGGCGCCCACCGTCTCGAGAACATGTCCCCAGTTCTCATAAGGGATGGCCGGCGCCGGATCCGGGGGGCTGGTGAGACCGTCCATGCTGCAGAAGAACTCACCGGCCGTCTTGTCCCAGTTGCGCGGATCGAGGATCGCTTCCACCTGGCCTACGGTCAGCGAATCGTCGTCGAACGTTGTGTCGACGACGACGCACTCGACGCCGTCCTGGGTCGTCAGACACGCGTTGCAGAGCGGCACGCGGGCAACCATGGGATCGAGGCATCCGAGCTCCAGCGCGTAGGCGATGGCTTTGTTCCAGTCCCGTCCGGCATGGAAGTGCGCCAGCAGCACATCGAACAGTTGGCGCGCCGGGTCGGGCTGTTGTCTCACGTAGCCGGGGATCGTCTCTGTTTGCGGGACGGCCAGGCCGAGCCCTTGCACGTACTGGTCCGGCCCGATTCCGACCAGGCCCGGCACGTGCATGAGCGCTCCGAGAATGTACACCAGCCGCGACACCTGTGGCACGCTCAGCGGCGCCGCGTCCGTGAGGGCAAGCAACGCATCATCGACAGGCGGGAACTGGCGCTGAAGAAAGTCCTCGAGATTGCCCGACCAGCCCCGCTGGCCTTCTCCGGTGCTGCCGGGGAGATAGCCCTCGACGATCGGCGCGACGTGCGGATTCGAGGATGCCGTTACGGCCTTGTCGAGCGCGGCGTAAAGGGCGAGCAGGTTGTACAACCGTCCGGGAGATCGTGCCGGTTCCGTCATCAGGCCTCCAGCCCCCCGTTTGCGCAGCTAGCATACCCTGTTGCGGGTGTGTATGGCGTGCCGGTGCGGAGGAAAATTCACGTGAACGACGGCGTCACCAACGACGGTACGATCAGCGACTTACCCTGGGTGAGCGTGTTCGATCCGGTCGCCAATGCCCGTGCATTGACCGCCATCCAGGCAAGGGGTTTCTCGGCGGCGACACAACTCGTCGACCGATTCGTCCGGATCGCCGAATCGGCGGCCACCGGCGGGGCTGCGGAGTCCGCGGGCAGCAAAGCGGAAACGACCGCTGCGGTCGGTGCCGGCGGCGATGTGGACGCGATGCTGACCGCGTGGTGGTCGATGTTCGGCCGGCTGCTCCGGTCGATGCCCGGGGCGGCCGCCCTGCGCGGCGACGGGGCTGCGTTCGACTTCGCGGGCCGAAGCGCCGAGGGCGGTGTGCGCCTGACCGCGGACGGCAGCGGCGTGGCCGCCGCGGAGGTGTGGCTGCACAACCGCGGCGCCGAGGACATCGATTCGGTCGCGCTAAGGTGCGGTGATTTGCTCGCGCACGACGGCACCTCGGTGAGCTCCGCCGCCGTGCGGTTCTCCCCCGAGCGGCTCGCGCTGCCCGGCCGGTCGAGCCGCGGCGTGACAATCGAGGTCGAAGTGGCGCCCTGCGCGGCGCCGGGCTGTTACCGCGGAACCCTGCTCGCCGAGGGATATCCCGATCTGTGGCTGCCGGTGACGCTGACGCTGCGGGCCCCGGCCGGATGACCACCGCCGCCGACGCGACGGAACTTGCCGCGGCCGTGGAGGACCGGTTGCGCGAGGTCGCGCGCAGCGTGCGCCGGTCGATGCTCGACGCCATGCCCGACGGCGAGCCCGTTGCCTGGCTCTACGGTCCGATGCGCGATTACCCGTCGCGGCCCGGCAAGGCGTTGCGGCCCGCGCTGTGCCTGTCGGCCGGCCGCGCGTTCGGGGGGAACCCCGACGACCTACTGGGCATAGCCGTCGCAATCGAGTTGTTGCACAACGCTTTCCTGGTGCACGACGACATCGCCGACGGCAGCGAGATGCGCCGCGGGCGCCCCACCCTGGCGGCCGCACACGGTCTGGCGGTGGCCCTCAACGCCGGGGACGGCCTGGCGATCGTGGCGAACCAGGTGCTGCGCCGGGCGGCCCGTCGCCTCGACCGCGACCTCGCCGACCTCGTGCTGGCGGAGTTCGACACGATGGCCATGCGCACTCTCGAAGGCCAGGCCACCGAGGCCGGCTGGCAGGCCGACGATGTCGAGAGCCTGGGCCCGGAGGATTACCTCGAGCTGATCATGCACAAAACCTGCTGGTACACCACGATTCACCCGCTGCGGGTGGGGGCGATGGTGGGTTCGGGCGGCACCGCCGACCTGGATCCCCTGGTCCGCTTCGGCTTCCACTTCGGGGCGGCATTCCAGATCCGCGACGACCTGCTGAACCTGATCGGCGACGAGCGGGTGTACGGCAAAGAGATCCTCGGCGACCTCTACGAGGGGAAGCGGACGCTGGCCCTGGTGCACCTGGCCGCGACCGCACGGGGCGAGGACCGCACCGTGCTGAAGGATTATTTGCGCAGGACGCGGGTCCAGCGTTCGGAAGTACTCGTTCGGACCATTCGAGCGTTGATGGACGACTACGGCAGCATCGCTTTCACCCGCGAGTACGCCGAGGGCATCCTGCTGGTCGCCGAGCAGTGTTTCGAGCGGGCCTTCGCGCAGGCGCGACCGGGACCTGATCTGGATTTCCTGCGCGCGCTGGTGCCCTACGTCTGGGCGCGCTGGCGCTGATCCGCCGCGAGGCGATTGAAGAGAATACCTTTGCTTTTTTAGAGAAGGTTATTCTCCTAAGTCGAGAGACGCTTTACGATCGGTGTGATCGAAGGAGCAGACATCGACGCCTGGATTGTCGACGCGGTCCGCACGCCCCGGGGGCGCGGCCGCCCCGACGGAGCCCTGCACGGGGTCCATCCGCAAGCGCTGTTCGCCCGGTGCCTGACCGCGCTCGCCGACCGCACCGGGTTCGACCCCGGGGACGTCGACGACGTCATCGCCGGCAACGGCATCCTGTCCGGCGACCACGCCGACGACATCGCGCGCCTGTCTGTCCTGCTGGCCGGCTGGCCCGAGACCGTTCCGGGCATGACGCTCAACCGCTTCTGCGGGTCGGGCCAGCAGGCCGTCACGGTGGCGGCGTCGGCGGTCGCCGCCGGCGGCGAGCACCTGGTGATCGCCGGGGGCGTCGAGTCGATGTCCCGCTGGGGCGTCACGGTCGGGGTGCCGACCATAGACGGCGACAACCCGGACCTTCGCGCCCGCTACCCGACTGTGCCGCAGGGCGTCTCGGCCGACCTCATCGCCACGCTCGAGGGCTTCACCCGCGAGACGGTCGACGCCTACGCCGCGCAGAGCCAGGGCCGGGCCGCCGCTGCCATCGACGAGGGTCGGTTCGACCGCTCGCTGGTCGAGGTGGCCACGCCGGGCGGCGCCGTCACGACCGACGAGCATCCCCGCCCCGGCACCTCGGCCGAGGCGCTGGGGCGGCTCAGGCCCGCCTTCGCCGCCATGGGCGCCGCCCGGGCCGACGGCGAGCGCAAGACGTTCGACGAGATCTGCCTCGAGCGCTACCCGGGCATCGACCTCATCGACCATGTTCACCACGCCGGCAACTCGTCGGGCGTCGTCGACGGGGCCGCCGCCGTGACGGTCGCCTCCTCCGAATGGCTGCGGGCCCACAAGGTCTCGCCGCGCGCGCAGATTCGTGCCGCCGCGGCCGTCGGCAGCGAACCGGTCATTATGCTCACCGCGCCCGGACCCGCGGCCCACCGCTGCCTGCAACGCGCCGGCATGGACGTCGCCGACATCGACCTGTGGGAGGTCAACGAGGCCTTCGCCGCCGTTGTGCTCAAGACGATCCGCGACCTCGGCATCGACCCGGGCCGGGTCAACGTCAACGGCGGAGCGATCGCGCTGGGCCACCCCATCGGCGCCACCGGCGCGATGCTGATCGGCACGGTTCTCGACGAGCTCGAACGCCGCGACCTGACAACGGGATTGGTGACCATGTGCACCGGCGGCGGGATGGGCACCGCGACCATCGTCGAACGGCTGTGACGGTGCCGGGCACCCTGGAGGTGGACCGCCCGCACGACGGAGTCGTCGTCGTGCGGCTGAACCGCCCGAAATCCCTCAACGCCATCAACGAGGCGATGCAGACCGAATTGCTCCAGCGGCTGGCCGAATTGGCGGTCGACCGCTGCACGCGCGCCGTCGTGCTGACCGGCGCCGGGCGCGGCTTCTGCGCGGGCATCGACATGCGCGACTTCGGGCCCGGCGTGCCCGGACCCGACGCGCCCGCGCTGGACCGGATGCGCTTCCAGGAGAAGATGGCGGCCCTCGCGGAGGCCGTACGCGCGCTGCCGCAACCCGTGATCGCGGCGGTCAACGGCCCGTGTGTCGGCGCGGGTTTCGCGTTGTGCCTGGCATCCGACCTCCGGATCTGTTCGGCGACGGCATCGTTCGGCAACGCCGCCATCCTGCTCGGGCTGTCCGGCGCCGAGATGGGCATGAGCTACCACCTGCCGCGTATCGTCGGCACCAGCGTGGCCGCCGACTGGATGCTCACCGGGCGCACCGTGTCGGCCGCCGAGGCGGACCGGCGCGGCCTGGTCAGTGAGGTCGTCGAGCCGGACCGGCTGGCCGGCCGCGCCGTGGAGCTGGCCCGGCTGATCGCGGGACACGCGCCGCTGGCCACCGAGCTGACCAAGCGGGCCCTGCAGGTCAACACCGACGCCGCCGGCCTGTCCCCGGCGCTGGAACTGGAGAACCGCAATCAGGTGATCAGCCACGCCACCGAGGAGGCGGCGCGACGCCGCGCGAAGTGGTCCTCGTGACGGGCCCGCTGCGCGGCGTGCGCGTCGTCATGATGGGCGGCCTGGGGCCGGCGCCGTTCTGCGGGATGCTGCTGGGAGACCTGGGCGCCGACGTCGTGCGCGTCGACAGCCTCGCGGGTGTGGACGGCGGGCTGCCCATCGACTACACCGTTCGCCGCGGTGAGCGGTCCCTGGCCGCCGACCTGAAGGATCCCCGGGGCGCAGACCTGGTGCGCCGGTTGGCCGCCGGCGCCGACGCGTTCGTCGACGTGTACCGGCCCGGCGTGGCCGAGCGGCTCGGCATCGGCCCGGACGCGCTGCGCGGGCAGAACCCTCGCCTCGTGTACGCCCGGATGACGGGCTACGGGCAGGACGGCCCGCTGGCCGGGCACGCCGGCCACGACATCAACTACCTTGCGGTGACCGGCGCCCTGCACGGCATCGGGCCCGCGGAGGCGCCGGTGCCACCGCTGAACCTGGTCGCCGACTATGGTGGCGGCGCAATGCTGTTGGCCGTCGGGCTGTTGAGCGCGATCCTCGAGGCCCGCGAGTCCGGCACCGGGCAGGTGCTCGACGTCGCGATGGTCGACGGCGTCGCGACGCTGCTGGCACCGTATTTCGGCATGCTGCGGGCCGGCACGTGGCGAGACCGGCGGCAGGACAACCTGCTCGACGGCGGCGCCCACTTCTACGGCGTGTACACCACCGCCGACGGCGGCCACATGGCCGTCGGCGCGATGGAGCCGAAGTTCTACGCCGAACTGTGCGCCCGGCTCGGCGTCGACGTGCCGCAGGACGACGACCAGCCCGAGACCTGGGCGGCGCACCGCGCCGTCCTGGCCGCACGCTTCGCCGAGCGGACCCGCGACGAGTGGCAGCGGCTGCTGGACTCGCCGGGATGCTGTGCCACACCGGTCTTTTCGCTTATCGAGGCCATGCGGCATCCGCACCTCGTCGCCAGGCAGACCTTCGTCGACGTGGACGGCATCACCCAGCCGGCGCCGGCGCCCCGCTTCTCGCGCACACCGGCGGCGGCGCCGTCGTCGCCGTCACTGCCCGGCGACCACACGCGTGAGCTGTTGCGCGAGATGGGTTTCGACGCCGACGCAATTGCCGGGTTGACCGACGCCGGCGTCGTCGCACAGAGCAGGAAGGGTTAACAGATGTCGTGGGACTTCTCCACCGACCCGGAGTGGGCGGCACAGCTGAAGTGGGTCGAGGACTTCGTGCGCGAGGAGTGCGAACCGATCGACCTGATCGTCAAGGAGTCGCATGACCTGAACGACCCGGTGCGCCAGGCGCTGATCCCGCCGCTGCAGGAAATGGTGAAGGAGCGCGGGTTGTGGGCCACTCACCTCGGTCCGCATCTGGGCGGTCCGGGCTACGGGCAGGTGAAGCTGGCGCTGCTCAACGAGATCCTGGGCCGCTCGGAGTGCGCGCCGATCGTGTTCGGCTCGCAGGCCCCCGATTCGGGCAACAGCGAGATCCTGGCGCACTACGGCACACCGGAGCTCAAGGCCCGCTACCTCGAGCCGCTGCTGGACAACCGGATCGTCTCGTGCTTCTCGATGACCGAGCCGCAGGGCGGCGCGGACCCCAAGGTGTTCCGCACCACCGCGGTGCCCGACGGGGATCACTGGGTCATCAACGGGGAGAAGTGGTTTTCGTCGTTCGCGTCGATGGCGTCGTTCCTCATCGTGATGGCGATGACCGATCCGGAGGCGCCGCCCTATCAGCGTTACTCGATGTTCGTCGTCCCCGGCGACACCCCCGGCATCAACGTGCTGCGCGACGTCGGGCTGGGGTACCAGCCGCTCGGCGGCGGGCGTGAGGGATACGTGCGGTACGAGAACGTGCGCGTGCCCGCCGATCACATGCTGGGCCCGCGCGGCGGGGCCTTCGTCGTTGCGCAGACCCGCCTGGGCGGCGGGCGGATTCACCACGCCATGCGCACGGTGGGCCTGGTCCGGCGCATCTTCGACATGATCTGCGAGCGCGCGGTGTCGCGCTACACCCAGGGCGAGGTGCTGGCCAACAAGCAGCTCGTCCAGGAGATGGTCGCCGACTCGTGGATGGAGATCGAGGCCTTCCGCCTGCTGACCCTGCAAACCGCTTGGAAGATCGACCAATTCAACGACTACAAGGCTGTGCGGGCCGACATCTCGGCGGTCAAGGCGATGATGCAGAAGGTGCTGCACGACGTGTCGTCGCGGGCGCTGCAGCTGCACGGGTCGCTGGGCACCACCCACGAGATGCCGTTCGTGCAGTACCTGGTGGAATCGTTCGTGCTCGGGCTCGCCGACGGCCCGACGGAGGTGCACAAGGTGACGCTGGCGCGCATGCTGCTCAAGGATCGCGCGCCGTCGCCCGACCTGTTTCCCTCCGAGCATCTGCTGCGGCTGCGCGCGGCGGCGGAGGCGAAGTTTGCCGACAAGCTGGCGGGCATCCCCCGCGGCTAGCGCCCCCTTCCACCGCGAGTGCGCGTGTCTGTACGCGACACGCCGTTTGAACGTGGCATTATGCGTCCACTCGTCACTGGGCTCAGCGGCCCAGCATCGTCGCGGCTCGGGTCAGCAATCGCGGCAGCGCCCCCGCCATGGCCTCCAGTTCGGCTCGCGGCGAAGGCCTTCGGCGGTTGTGCTTGACGATCAGCGACCAGGTCGCGGCCGACTTGTAACACGCCAGCGCGCAAAACCACGCCAGGTCGGCCACGTCGCAGCCCAGCTCGCGCTCGTAGATCCGGGCCAGCTCCGCGACCGGCGGGGCGACATCGTCGTGCGAAACACGTTGGTAGGTCTGCGGATCGGAGTTGATCAGAAACCAGCCGGCGTCGATGCGCGGGTCCCCCACCGACCAGATCTCCCAATCGATCACGGCTAGGATGCGCGTCCCGACGGCCAGCAGGTTTCCCAGCCGGAAGTCGCCGTGCACCACGGCGGGCCCCATCGGGGCCGGCAGCCAACCCAGTAGCGCGTCGCGCACGTCCTGCCAGCCGGGCACCAGCGTGGCGTCGACGGTCCGCAGCGTGTCCGACCAGCGACGCACCTCGGCGGCCGCATCGGTAACCGGCTCACCGCCCAGCCCGAGGCCGCCCGGCGAGACCAGGTGCAGCGCGGCCATGGCCCGCGACGCGTTGCGGTAACGCTCGGCCAGGCCGGGTGCGGGCACGCAGCCGTCGAACAGTGGTTCCAGGCATTCGCCTTCTACGTGCGACATCACGAACAGCGGCGGGTCATCTACGTCCTCCCACAACACCTCCGGGACCGGAACCGGGCCAGCGGCAAGCGCTTTCATGATGCGGGCCTGGCGCAGGACGTCACGATGGCCGACGGGTGCGACGCCCGGCGGGGCGACCTTGATCACCACCGCCCGCCCGTCGCGCATACCCCGGAAGGTGAGGCTGGACGCGCCCCCGTCGACCCCGGCGACGTCGGTGACGCCGGCGGCGGCGAGTCGCCGTCGCAGCTCGGTGAGATCGAGTTCGGGCATTCAGCCGGCGGGCTGGAACCCGCCGACTTCGGCGAGGAACTTCTGCGTGTGCGCGATGCGCCCGGTGAGGGTCTTCGGGTCGCCGGTGCACAACCGGAAGGCGGTCTCGGTGATCAGTTCGATGTCCTCGGTGTCGGTCTTGGCCAGGTCGAGCGTGCCCGCCCCCGGGGTGGCCACCGGATTGGAGGGAGCCGCGGCGTTGACGGCGATGCCGTCGTCGTACAGCTCGGCGGCAAGGCTTTTCGTCAAACGGTTCAGCGCGGCCTTGGCCGTCCCGTAGACGCCGAAGCCCGCGGTCCGGTCGAACTCCGAGAACGGCGGCCCGGGCGGCAGGTCGCCGCCCACCGAGGTCAGGTTCAGGATCCAGCCCCGCCCGCGCTCGCGCATCGCGGGGATCGCCAGCTGCGCCAGGTGCAGCGGCCCCAGGACGTGCATCTCGATCATCAGCCGCGCCCGCCGGTCCGGGAACGTGTCCAGGGGCCGCAGAAACGTCACCGCGGCGTTGTTCACCAGAATGTCGGGGGCGCCGACCGTGTCCACGACCTCCGCGTACAGCCGCTCGCGCTCGTCGGCCCGCGACAGGTCCGCCTGCACCGCCACGGCCCGCCCGCCGGCGGCGACAATCTCGTCGCGGGTCTGGTGCAGCGAGCCCTGGTATTTGGGGTCGGGGTCCATGGTGCGGGCGGTCAACGCCACAGTTGCGCCGCGGGCCGCGAGCCGCCCGGCGATCGCCTTTCCCAGCCCCCGGCTGCTGCCGGTGACCAGCGCCACCATCCCGTCACAGCATCGGTCAGCGGTCATCGTCGACCTCCTCGGTCCCCAGCGGAAACCCCTTCTCCTATTCAGAGAATGTCATTGCCGCCGCTTGCTGCCGAGTATAGGCAGGGCATCGAACGAATATCTGCCCCCGCCCAGGAAAACAAGCAGGAAGAACCCGAAGCAGAAGAGGATGGACAGGCTGCCGCCGTTGCCCGCCGGCGGGTCGGCGACGGGCCACAGGGCCCGCGGCTGGTGCTGCCAGAAGTAGGCGACCGCCATCTGCCCCGAGGCGACGAAAGCCGCAGCGCGGGTGAACAGCCCGCCGGCGATGAGCAGCCCCGCGACGATCTCGATCACACCGGCGTACCAGCCGGGCCAGGAACCGAATTCGACGCGAACCGGCGACCGGACCGGCCAGTCGAAGATGGTCCTCGTGCCGTACGCGGCGAACAGCAGGCCGTAGACCAACCGGAACAGGCTCAGCACGGCCGGTGCGCAGCGGGCCAGAGCGTTCGTCACACCGCCGAGGTTACGGCGGAAACCCAGCCGAGCACGACGCCGCCACAACCGCTGCCGGCTCGATGCCGTGTGGTGGCACGACGCCGCCAACGATGCCGGCTCCCCGAGCACGTCGCTGACGTCCAACCGCAACGGCTGCGCACCACGCGGCCATGGATTGCCAAAGTACCCCGTACTCTCGGTCTGCTCCCCGATGAAGGAGACGCTGTGACGTATCTGTTCCTGCTCTGCGCGATCTTCGCGGAAGTGGCCGCGACCAGCCTGCTCAAGAGCACCGAGGGTTTCAGCCGGCCGTGGCCGACCGTCGCCTGTCTGGCCGGCTACGCGGTCTCCTTCCTGCTGCTCGCGCTGTCGATCTCCCGGGGCATGCAGACCGACGTCGCCTACGCGCTGTGGTCGGCGATCGGCACGGCGACCATCGTGGCAATCGCCGTCGTGTTTCTCGGCTCCCCGGTGTCGGTCGCCAAGGTCGTCGGCGTCGGCCTCATCATCGCCGGGGTGGTCACGCTGAACCTGACCGGCGCGCACTGACGTAACGGACGCGCGCTCTTTTCGGACATGCATACCGTGACCAGGGTCCGCATCGCGGCGGCGTGCACCGCCGCTGCCGCCGCGCTGGCGCTGACGGCCGGGACGGCCCACGCGGCGCCCGACGCGCCGACCGGCATCGGCACCCTCTACGGCGACCCCGCCGCCGCCGCGAAGTTCTGGCGCTACCAGCAGTACGACGACGACTGCGTCGAGATGGCCGTCGCCGACGTGGTCGGCGAATTGACCGGTGCGGCACCCGCCGAGCAGGCCGTGATCAAGGTGGCGCAGTCGACCCGCAGCACCGCGCATTCCGGTCCCGTCTACGTCAAGCCCAGGAAGCACAAGTCCGGTGACGGCACGTCCTTCGACGACGAGCCGGCCCTGCTGGCGCACTACGGCTTCCACGCGGTCAGCACCGACAAACCGCGCGCGGCGACGACCGGCGTCCCGACGGGCATGCGGGCGCTCGAGCAGGACCTCGCCGCGGGCCGCAAGGTGATCGCCGGGGTCAATTCCGAGGTGCTCTGGCGCGAGCCGGTCGAGGACAAGACGGCCGACGGCGAACCCGAGGCCAACCACGCCGTCGTGGTGACCGGTGTCGACACCGCGGCCGCGGTCGTGCATCTCAACGACAGCGGCAGCGAGGTGGGCCGCGACGAGCAGGTGCCGATCGACCTCTTCATGCGCTCGTGGGACACCAGCGACGAGCAGATGACCGTCACCGGTTAGGCGGCCCCGGCGCCGGCCCCGTGAGCAGCCGGCGGATCACCGGAGATGCCCAGCGGCTGAGCTCCTCGCGGCTGAGGTTGGCGATCGGCGGGTTCACCAGTACGTACCGCGTCATGGCGAGGCCGATGACGAACGAGCCCGTCAATCCGATCCGCGCGACGGGGTGGTCCGGGGTGGCGGCGATGAGTTTCGGCGCGACCTGCGCGGCGAACACCCGCCGCAGGGCGCCGGACGCGATCTCGCTCGTCATCGCCGCCCGCAGCAGCGCCACGAACGTCTCGTCCTGTTCCCAAACCGCGAAGAACCGCGGTAGCAGCAGGCCGGCGATGTCGCCGGGATCGACGCCCGACAGGTCCGGCAGGTCGATCGTGAATTCGGCTGCCGCGGCGAACAGGTTCTGTTTGCTGCCGAAGTAGCGGATCACCATCGCCGCGTCCACGCCGACGTCCGCCGCCACGGCGCGCAGGGTGGTCCGGTCGTAGCCCTCCGCAGCGAAGCGGGTGCGCGCGGCCGCGAGGATGTCGGCTCGCGTCTGGCCGGCGTTGCGGGGTCTGGTGACGGGCATTACGGCGGCGCCGGGCCGACCAGGAGCTGGCGGAACACCGGCCCGGCCCAGCGGCTGAGCTCGGCACGATCCAGCGCGGCGACGGGCGGGTTGGCGAGGACGGACCGCGTCGCGGCGAGGCCGATCACGAAGGCGTCGGTCAGCGCGACCCGTTGCGTGGGGTTGTCCGGGGTGATGGCCATCAGCGTCGGCGCGACGTGCCTGGCCAGCGTCTCATTGAGGGCGTCGGCCGCGACGCGGCTGGTCATCGCCGCGCGCAGCAGCGCGAGGAACGTGTGGTCGTCCTCCCACACCGCGAAGTAGCGCGGCAGCAGCATGTCGGCGATCTGCTCCGGCTCGGCGTGGGTCAAATCCGGTAGCTCGATGGTGAATTCGGTGGCGGTCGCGAACAGGTCCTGCTTGCTGCCGAAGTAGCGGATCACCAATGCCGCGTCCACGCCGACGTCGGCCGCGATCGCGCGCAGCGTGGTGCGTTCGAAACCTTCCGTCGCGAAACGCCGGCGCGCCGCCGCCAGGATGTCGGCGCGTGTCTGCGCGGCGTTGCGCGGCCTACCGGTAGCCATCGCCAAACTCTATGTCAGCCACCGTTGACTTCTCGCACCCCACCCGCGTAAGGTCCAAGTCACCAATTGTTGACAAAAGTCACCGGTTGTTGAATTCGGGTCTTGAGGACGGGTGGTCCCCATGGCATGCGGTATCCGGAGTTCGAGTGCCGCCATCCGCCCCGCGGCGACAGGCGAGGTGACCCGGCCGCTGAATGCCCTTGTCCGCAATGTGCTTTCGCTGACGTCGATGGACTACGAGGTGTTCGTCCTGTCCCGCAGCCGCGAATTCCGGCCGGCCGCGGGAGCGGCACAGCCGACGACGTTGAACCGGGCGCACAGCCGCGCCGTTAACGATGAGTGCGTCGCATCCGGTGTGGCGCAGGCCAGACGGGTGGTGACGAAGACGGCGCTGTTGCCGGCGTTCGTGCCCGCCCGGGCACCTGGTGCCGGTAGGCACCCCCAGGAATTCCCAGCGGCAATGGCGCCGGTCGGCCATTCACTCCAGGGAAGGTAGAAAAAATGTCGCACAAGACCTTTCAGACTCACAACGCCGGCGGCGTGATCGTGGGCGTCCAGGGCGCCCTGCCGCCCAACCGCTACACCCAGAGCGAGATCACCGACACCCTCGCGACGCTCCCGGCGTTCGGCGCCTGCGGGGACGTGCTGCGCAAGCTGCACGCCAGTTCGAAGGTGAACAGTCGCTACCTGGCGTTGCCGCTCGAGCGCTACCCCGCGCTGACCGACTTCGGCGAGGCCAACGACGTCTACATCGAGACGGCGGTCGAGCTCGGCAGCCGGGCGATCACGGACGCCCTGGACGAGGCGGGCCTGCGTCCGCAGGACGTCGACGTGATCTTCTCCACGACCGTCACCGGCATCGCGGCGCCCTCGGTGGAGGCGCGCATCGCTACGCGGATCGGCCTTCGGCCGGATGTGCGCCGCGTGCCCATGTTCGGTCTCGGATGCGTCGCCGGCGCCGCCGGGGTGGCCCGGCTGCACGACTACCTGCGCGGCGCACCCGACGACGTCGCCGTCCTGCTCTCCGTCGAATTGTGTTCGCTCACCTTCCCCGCCGCCACCGCCTCGGTCGCCGGGCTCGTCGGAACCGCCCTGTTCGGTGACGGCGCGGCCGCGGTGGTCGCCGCCGGAAGCCGTCGCGCGGAGAAGATCCACGCCGCGGGGCCGGAGATCCTCGGATCGCGCAGCCACCTGTATCCGGACTCCCAGGCCACGATGGGCTGGAACATCGGCTCCAACGGATTCGGGCTCATCCTCTCCCCCGACGTCCCGGCCATCGTCGAGCGATACCTCAATGCCGATGTGACGCAGTTCCTTTCCTCGTACGGCATCGACATCGTCGACATCGGCGCGTGGGTGAGCCACCCCGGCGGCCCGAAGGTCATCGAGTCGATCGTGGCGTCGCTCGGGCTGCCCGAGGACGCGCTGGAGCTGACGTGGCGATCGCTGAGCGAGGTCGGCAACCTTTCGTCTTCCTCGGTGCTGCACGTGTTGCGTGACACGATCGCCAAGCAGCCGGCCACCGGCAGCCCGGGCCTCATGATGGCCATGGGGCCGGGCTTCTGCTCCGAACTCGTGATGCTGCGCTGGCGATGATCGCGCGATGAGTTGGTATGCGCTGTTGATCGGCGCGGTCGCCGCGGAGCGACTCGCCGAAATGGTCGTCGCCGAACGTCACCGCACCGTGAGCCGGGCGCGCGGGGGGGTCGAGTTCGGGGCGGGCCACTACCCGGTGATGGTCGCCCTGCACGCCGGCCTGCTGGCCGGTTGCCTGGCCGAGCCCGTTGCGTTGCACCGGCCGTTCGTCGCGGCGCTGGGCTGGCCGATGCTCGCGATCGTGGTCGCCGCCCAGGCGCTGCGCTGGTGGTGCATCCGCACGCTGGACTACCGGTGGAACACCCGCGTGATCGTGATACCGGGCGACGCCCGGATCACCGGCGGGCCGTACCGATTCATGTCGCACCCGAACTACCTGGCGGTGATCGTCGAGGGGTGCGCGCTGCCGTTGGTGCACAGCGCGTACATCACCGCCCTGGTCTTCTCGGTGCTCAACGCGTCGCTCTTGAGGACGCGGCTCAACACCGAGACCGCGGCGCTGGCAAACCTGACATGATCGACCTCCTCGTCGTCGGCGGCGGCCCGGCCGGGCTGGCCACCGCCGTGCACGGCGCCCGGGCCGGGCTCGAGGTGGTGGTCGTCGAGCGGCGCAGCGGGGTGATCGACAAGGCCTGCGGTGAGGGGCTGATGCCCCACACCCTGCGGCACCTGGAACGCCTGGGGGTGCATCCGCACGGCAAACCGATCCGCGGAATCAGTTACCGGGACGGCAGCAGGCACGCCGACGCGCCGTTTCGCCACGGCGCCGGGCGCGGCGTCCGCAGGACGGTGTTGCACGGAGCGCTCCTGGACGCGGCCGCCGATGCGGGCGTACGGATCTGCCACGACGAGGCCCCTGACATCACCCAGGACGCCGGATCGATCGGTGCGGGGCGCTGGCGGGCGCGCTACCTCGCCGCGGCCGATGGCCTGCATTCCCCCATCCGCCGATCCCTGGGCCTCGAGCAGCCGAGCCCGGGTCCGCGCCGGTGGGGCATCCGCCGGCACGTGCGCGTCGCGCCGTGGTCAGACCATGTGGAAGTGCACTGGGCGCAGGGCGCCGAGGCGTACGTGACCCCGATCGCCGACGACTGCGTGGGCGTGGCGATCCTGACGTCGCGTCGCGGCGGCTTCGACCGGCACCTCGCGGAATTCCCCGGCCTAAGCGACCGGATCGCGGGGTCGCCGCACGAACCGGACCGGGCCGCGGGCCCGCTGCGGCAGAAGGTATCGAGCCGCAGGGCGGGGCGGGTCCTGCTGGTCGGCGACGCCGCGGGCTACATCGACGCGTTGACCGGCGAGGGGCTGGGCCTGGCATTCGGCGCGGCAGAGCTGCTGGTGAAATCCGTTGTCGCGGAACGGCCGGACACCTACGACCGGCAGTGGCGCCAGATGACGCGGCGCTATCGGCTGTTGACCGCCGCCCTGCTGCACGCGAGTGCGAGCACGCGCACGCGGTCGGGCATCGTGCCCGCCGCCGCCGCGATGCCGAGCGTGTTCACCGGCGTCGTCAATCTGCTGGCCCGGTAGCACAGGGCGCGCGGCGATCAGCCGCAACGCCGTTTCGTTGCCTCGTCGTGGACGCCCGTTCACGTGGCGGACGTCAGTTGCGTGCCTGATGTGCAAACACCGCTGCCAGACTGACGACCTGCGCGCCGGCGACCACGTCGGTATGGTGCTGCCAAGGCTCTAGGGAATAGGACTCGCGATGACCGATGTCGACCAGACACCCCCCGACGGAATGTCCCCCAACAGTCCCACCCGAGCCGATCTGGTCGAGCACTCCCGCACGGGCATGAGCGCACCGGCACTGCAGCGGGCGATCACCGACCACCTGCGCTACTCGATCGGCCGCCCGGCGGCGGCCCTTCGGCCCGAGCACTACTACCGGGCGCTTGCGCTGGCGGTGCGCGACCGGATGCAGGACCGCCGCGTCGCGTCGACGCAGACCTCACTTGACTTGGGCCGCAAGGTGACCTGTTACCTGTCGGCGGAATTCCTGATGGGCCCGCAGCTGGGCAACAACCTGCTGAACCTGCGCATGGAACGCGCGGCGAAGGCCGCCCTGGCGGCGATGGGCCAGGATCTCGACGAGGTACTGGCCTGCGAGGCGGAACCGGGCCTGGGCAACGGCGGCCTCGGCAGGCTCGCGGCGTGCTACCTCGACTCGCTGGCCACCCTCGAGCGCCCGGCGATCGGCTACGGAATCCGTTACGAATTCGGCATCTTCAATCAGGAGATTCACGACGGCTGGCAGGTCGAGAAGACCGACAACTGGCTGGTCAACGGAAACCCTTGGGAAATAGCCAAACCCGACGTCAACTATCTGGTCAAGTGGGGCGGCTACGCGGAGCACTACACCGATGAGGCCGGTAACGACCGCGCCCGGTGGGTGCCCGGGCGGCTGTTGAAGGGCGTCGCGTACGACACGCCCATCCAGGGCTACGGCGTGAACACCTGCAACGTGCTGACCCTGTGGAGCGCGCGGGCCGTCGAGTCCTTCGCGCTGGAGGCCTTCAACACCGGCGACTACTACAAGGCGGTCGAGGACGAGGTGACCTCGGAGACGGTCACCAAGGTGCTCTACCCCAACGACGAGCCGGAGGCCGGCAAGCGGCTGCGCCTGCTGCAGCAGTACTTCTTCGTGTCGTGCTCGCTGCAGCACGTGCTGCACATCATGGACGACCTCGCCGACGCCGGGGTCAGGGAGCTGCCCCAGCGATTCGCGTTGCAGCTCAACGACACCCACCCGTCCGTGGCGGTCGCCGAACTGATGCGGCTGCTGGTCGACGAGCGCGACCTGGGCTGGGACGAGGCGTGGGAGATCACGGTCGCGACGTTCGGCTACACCAACCACACCCTGCTGCCCGAGGCGCTCGAGACCTGGCCGCTGGAGATGTTCGCCGAATCGTTGCCCCGGCACCTCGAGATCGTCTACGAGATCAACCACCGCTTCCTCGACGAGGTGCGTGCCCGGTTCCCCGGTGACGGGAACCGGTTGCGCCGGATGTCGATCATCGGTGAGGACGGCAAGAAGAACGTCCGCATGGCTCATCTGGCGACCGTCGGCAGCCACGCCATCAACGGTGTCGCGGCGCTGCACTCCGAACTGCTGAAATCCAGTGTGCTCAAGGACTTCTACGAGATGTGGCCGGAGCGGTTCAGCAACAAGACCAACGGCGTCACGCCGCGCCGCTTCCTGGCCCTGGCCAACCCCGGCCTGCGGGAACTTTTGGACCGCACCGTCGGCGAGGGCTGGTTGACCGACCTGAGCCGCCTGCGCGGCCTCGAGGCGTTCGTGGACGACACCTCCTTCCGCGCCCAGTGGCACGACATCAAGCGCGCCAACAAAGCGCGCCTGGCCAAGTACGTCAACGCGGTGGCCGGTGTCGAGCTGAATCCGGACTGGATGTTCGACGTCCAGGTCAAACGGATCCACGAGTACAAGCGTCAGCACCTCAACGTCCTGCACATCGTCGCGCTCTACCAGCGGCTCAAGCAGAACCCGGGCCTGTCGATCCCGCAGCGCGCCTTCATCTTCGGCGGCAAGGCCGCCCCCGGTTACTTCATGGCCAAGCGGATCATCAAGCTGATCAACGCGGTCGGGGAGACCGTCAACGCCGACCCGGAGGTCAACCGGTTCCTGAAGGTGGTCTTCGTGCCGAACTTCAGCGTCAAGAACGCGCACATGATCTACCCGGCCGCCGACCTCTCCGAACAGATCTCGACCGCAGGCAAGGAAGCCTCGGGGACGGGGAACATGAAGTTCATGATCAACGGCGCCCTGACCATCGGCACGCTCGACGGGGCCAACGTCGAGATGCGCGAGGAGGTGGGACCCGAGAACTTCTTCCTGTTCGGTCTGACCGAGCAGGAGGTCGAATCGACCAAGGCACGGGGGTACTCTCCGGCAGACTGGATCGACTGCGACGACGAGCTGCGCGGGGCGCTGGACCTGATCGCGGGCGGGACGTTCTCGCACGGCGACACCGACGTGTTCCGGCCGCTGGTGGACAACCTGCGCTACGACGACCCGTTCCTGGTGTGCGCCGACTTCGCGTCCTACATCAACTGTCAGGACCGGGTGGGCGCCGCGTGGCAGGACAAGGATGCGTGGACGAAGATGTCGATCCTGAACACCGCGCGCAGCGGCAAGTTCTCCTCGGACCGCGCCATCGCCGAGTATTGCGACGACATCTGGAAGGTGTGGCCGCTGACCGTCAAGACCTGAAATCGGACGCCTCGCCCGTCCCCCGCCCACCGCGGCGGGCCTACACTGGCCGGCGCGAGGAGGAGGGCCGTTGCGCACGACGATTGCCGCCTGCGGGCTGATCGGGCTGGCTTGGCTGTTCGGCGCCGGTATCGCCCGGGCCGACGGCGACAGGGAGAAGGAGGCCTGCGCGTTGATGGACGACCCCGCGGGACCGCAATCGGGCTACTCACCGGCCGAATACGCCTTCATGATGCTGCGCGCCAAGATGTCGGCGCAGGCCGCCCGGGACCTGCTCTCAGAGGCGACGTACGACTTGTGCCCCAACCACATCACCGACCTGCCGGCCGGCTGGCGGTAGACCTGGAGCCCTCCTCGCGTCAGCCCTTCTCGCTGGCGATGTAGACGGAGACGTACCCGATCGGGATGCCGGTGCGGGTCGCGATGCAACGCCGCGCCGCCATCTCGACCGCGGCCCGGCGGCTCGCGCGGGTGAATCCGCCGATTTCGGGAATCCGGACCGTCCATCCGTCCGTGCCGCGGGTGACTTCGATGTCGAAGCACTGGCCGACGGTGAGGCGGTTCATCCGGTTGGCGACACGCTGGGTGCGGACGTTGCGCAAGACATGAGGGCGCCGCAGGGCGGGCTGACTGGGCATAGCTGCTTCCTGAATCGACGACGAACCGCGGGCAAGACTAATCCCAGTCGCGGCAAGATGCCTAATCGGGTGCAGCCGGCTTCCGTTTCGTAATGTCTCCGGCACCGCAGCGAAACCTATGGTCGGTGCTGTGAAGCCGGAGACGTCCGGGGACTCCGCCTCGAGCTCCGGTCAACGCGGGCGGCCGCGCCGGCTCAATCGCGAGCTGATCCTGTCGGCCGGGCTTCAGCCGGCGCCCTTGCCGTTGTCGACCCGGTAAACGGCGCCGTGGACGGCGGCCGCGTCATCGCCGGCCAGGAACGCGATGACGTTGGCCACGTCGGCCGGCGCCATCATGCCGCGCGGCGAGGCCGTGCGCAGGATCAGGTCGAAGTTCGGGTTCTCGGGGGCACTGAACTGTTCGATCTGCGGGGTCAGCATGCCGCCCGGACACACCGCGTTGACGCGCAACCGGTCTGCGGTGTACTCCACGGCCAGCGCGCGCGTGAGACCGATCAGCCCATGCTTGGCGGCGCAGTAGCCGGCCGAGTAGGCCTGCCCCTCGACCCCGGCGATCGAGCTGACGTTGACGATGTTGCCGCCTCGCTCCAGCAGATGCGGCAGCGCGGCCCGGCACAGGTAGAACGGCCCGTTCAGGTTGACCGCCAGGTCCTGCGCCCAGTCGTCGTCGGTCATCGACTCCGTCCGGCGCATCTGGTGTCGCCCGGCGATATTCACCAAGACGTCCAGTCCGCCCCACTCGCGAACGCACCGCTGCACCGCCTCCCCGCACGCCCGGGCCGACGCGACATCCGCCGATGCGTACGAACCGGGCTGCACGTCGGCGAAGACCTCGGCCAGACGTGCGGCATCCCGGCCTATCCCGAATACGGTTGCGCCCAGGCGGGAGAACAGCCGGGCCGTCTCGGCGCCCAGGCCCGACGAGGCTCCGGTCACCAATGCGATCTTGCCCCGTAGTACCGACATACCGCGGCCCTAGTACGACCGGGCCCGTGCGGCGCCGCCAGGCAACAGGTGCAGCGGGACAACGAGTTTGACGACGTCGGGCAGCAGCCGGCCGATCCGGGCGCTGCGCTGGACACGGCGCGCGGTCACCAGCACGAGCAGGCTGATCGCCAGCCTGCCCAGCGCGACTCGGCTGGTGCGTTTGCGCCAGGTGACCCGCGGCGTGCCGGCGCGCCGCCCGAAGTAGTAGCCCACCGCCGTTGCCGTCGCGAGCGCGGCGATTGCCGCCAGCAACATCATGCTGTTGAGCGTGCTCGGTCACCGTCGCGGTGAGGTCACGGCCACGACACACCTCGGCCAAGACCACTCCTTTTACATCCCTGAGCCGATGTGTCAATCTGGGCGGACGCGAGGATCAGACCGAGCGTGGCGGAGGTTTCATGACGGGCCAGATCCCATTCGTCGACTATCTCGTCCTCGACGACGGCGAACCGCACCTGGTCGCGCAGGAGTGCACCAGCTGCGGCGCCCGCTACTTCGACCGGCGCAACGCCTGCGCCGGGTGTTTCGCGGCCGATTTCAAGACCGTCCCGGTCGCGACCGAGGGCACGGTGCGGGCGTTCACGATCGTCACCTTCGCCGCACCCGGGGTCCCCGTGCCGTTCGTCGCCTCCGTCGTCGACTGCGACGGCACGCAGGTCCGCGCCAACATCATCAACGTCGAACCCGATCCCGAGCACATCCGCGACGGGATGAAGGTCCGCCTCGCCACCTACCCGATGGGCGCCGACACCGCAGGTACCGAGGCGATCGGCTTCGGCTTCGAGCCCGCCGGCTAACCGCCCACCGACGAAGGAGACCGACGATGAGCGCCAGCGACGAGATCTGGATCCTCGGCATCCGGATGACCAAGTTCGGCAAGCACCCGGACAAGGACACCGTCGACCTCGCGGCCGAGGCCGCGACCGCCGCGCTGGCCGACGCCGGGGTCACCATGGCCGACATCGGCGTCCTGGCGGCCGGGAACCTGATGGCCGCCAACGCCGGGATCGGCCAGCAGCTGCAGAAGCAGATCGGCCAGACCGGCATCCCGGTCTACAACGTGGCCAACGCCTGCGCCACCGGGGCGACCGCGCTGCGCACCGCCATCATGGCCGTGAAGGCCGGCGAGGTGAGGTACGGCATGGCCGTCGGCGTCGAGAAGCTCTCCGGCGCCGGGCTGCTCGGCGCCGGCGGTGCCAAGAAGGACGACGCCGACGTGTGGGCGCCGAGAGGGCGTTACGGCGCCATCGCGCCGATCGACGGACGGATCGGCACCGAAGCCATGCCCGGCGTGTTCGCCCAGATCGGTACCGAGTACGGGCACAAGTACGGCGGCACCAGCTTCGAGCTGTTCGCCAAGATCAGCGAGAAGAACCATGCCCATTCGACGCTGAATCCGCTTGCCGCGTACCAGAAGCGGTTCACACTCGAGCAGATCATGAACGACGTGATGATCGCCTACCCGAACACCCGGCCGATGTGCTCGGCCAACTGTGACGGTGCCGCGGCCGCGGTCGTCTGCAACGGCGAGACGCTCAAGTCGCTTTCGGCCGAACAGCGTCGGCGCGCGGTGAAGGTGTCGGCGTCGGTGCTGACCACCGACCCCTACGAGGCCGGCTGCCAGGTCCTGCCGAACGTCAACACCCTGACCCGCAACGCCGCTCGCACCGCCTACGAGCAGGCGGGCGTCGGCCCCGGCGATCTCGACCTGGTCGAGCTGCACGACTGCTTCGCCACCGCCGAGCTGGTTCATTACGACAACCTGATGCTGTGCGAGGAGGGCGGCGCCCCCGACTTCTTCAACTCCGGCGCACCCTGGCGCGACGGCTCGACACCGGTGAACGTGTCGGGCGGGCTGCAGTCCAAGGGTCACCCCATCGCGGCCACCGGCATCGCCAACATCTGGGAGGTCTGCCACCACCTGCGCGGTGAGGCCGGCGACCGGCAGATCGAGAACGCGAAGGTGGGGCTGGCCCACGTCATCGGTCTGGGATCGGCCTGCGGCGTACACATCCTCGAGAGGTCCGCCGCATAGTCCCGTTGGCGCCGTAGCGGTTTCACGGACGCACTCAGGCGTGCTGGACCTGGTTTCCGCCGCTGCGTTTGGCCGCATACATCGCCGCGTCGGCGATGCCGATCAGTCGCTCGACCAGCGATGCCACGCCGGCCTCGGTGAGCGAGTGCAGTTCGGCGCTGGCGGTGCCCACGCTGGCCGTGATCTGCGGCGAAAGACCGGCGATCGCGGTGCAGATCCGGACCGCCAGGGCGCGCAGATCTACGGACACCGTGGTCACCGCGACCAGGAACTCCTCACCGCCGGCGCGGCAAATGACGGCGTCATCGGGCGCGTGCTCGCGCAGCAACCGGGCCTCCGCCCGCAGCGCGTCGTCTCCGGCGAGATGACCCAGCGTGTCGTTGAGACGTTTGAAATTGTCGAGGTCGACCATGAGGACCGCCAAATGGGTCCGGGGCAGCCGAGGATTGGCGAGGCGGTTTCGGATCGCGTCCACCAGAGCGCGCCGGTTCAAAAGACCGGTCAGCGCATCCTGATCGGAGCGATCCGCGTACATCTGGATGCCCCGCGACATACCCCAGAATCCCAGCGAAACCGACACCATGACGAAATTGATCAGCCAAAAGGCCGAAGCCACCGGGAGATCGGTCTGATGCGACAGCCGCAGCACCGCCACGGCCGAGATCGCGACGGCCACCACCGAGTGCAACAGCAGCAGCCGTACGCCGTGAAAGACCGCACTGTAGCCGGCGGTCACGGAGGTCGCCGTGCACGCCAGCGCGGCGAAGGACGGGTTGGGTTCGGCCACCACCCAACCGCCGATGCAGAGCACGCCCGCCACCAGGACGACCTGCGACTGACGCCGCGTCGGCCATCGTGCCAGCCACACCATCACCATGCCGAAGGCGTACACGGCGGTGGCGGCGTTGACCCAACCCGCGGTCGTCAGCGGGTGAATCTGGTTGGACAACTCGATCAGCGCCAGCACAACGGCCGACCCGGCGACCACCACCATGATCAGGCGCGCCGCGGGCAGCATTCCGCGCTGCCGCAGAAAGGAGGTCACCCAGTCATATTGGTCCGGCTGACTCCACATCGCCTTGAACCACGACATCGGTCGGCGAACCTCCCACGGGCCTTCTCGCTCCGAACAGCACGACGGATTGCTCAATGGTCCGCGGACACGGTGATCCGCGGAAACCAAGTAGACCAAAATTCGAGGCAAGCTGAAACAATTGGACGGTCGAATGAACGGAGGTGCGTGTGGTTCCGGCGGCGAGAAGACGCGCCGACCTTGTTCTTTCGGGTGGCGGCGTCAAGGGTGTGGGCCTGGTGGGTGCGGTCGCGGCGCTGATGGACGCCGGGTATGACATCCAGCGGGTGTCGGGCACTTCGGCCGGCTCGATCGTCGGCGCGGTGGTGGCGGCCGCCTCCAAGCATGAGCGCATGACGGGAGCGCAGGTCAAGGAGATCGCTCTGAGTCTGAATTACCGTAAGTTTCTCGACTCCGGCAGCATCGAACGCGTCCCCCTTGTCGGGCCGGCGGTGGCGATCGTGCGGGGCAACGGCATCTATCGCGGCGACTACGCGCACAGTTGGGTACGCAGCGAACTGAAGAACTTGGGCGTCAACACCTTTGGCGACCTCGCCAACGGCGACACGAGCTTGCCCGAGGAGCGGCGGTACAAGCTCGTGGTCACCGTCTCGGATCTGACGCGGGGTGAGCTGGTGCGCCTGCCCTGGGACTACCAACGGATCTACGGCCGTGACCCTGACGAACAGTCGGTCGCCGATGCCGTGCGCGCGTCGATGTCGATTCCGTTCTTCTTTCGACCGGTCTCGTTGACAAGCGCTGACCGGCTGACCTCGACGCTGGTGGATGGCGGACTGCTGTCGAATTTCCCGATCGACTCCCTCGACCGCGGCGACGGGAGTAAGCCACGTTGGCCCACCTTCGGTGTGACCGTCATGCCCAGCCCGCCCGCAGCGCGCGACGTGCTGGCCCGCGCGCTGGCGGCGTTGCGCGTCGGTGCGCCTCCTCTGCTGGAACGCGTGGTGAGCACGATGCTGTTCGGCCGCGATCAGGCCTACCTCGACCAGCCGTGGGTCAGCGCGCGGACCATCCAGATCGAATCGCCCGGTCTGAGCGTGATCGACTTCGGGATCTCGCCGGACGAAATCGAAGCGGCATACATGAAAGGCTATGCGGCAGCGCACGATTTCCTGTCGAGCTGGGATTGGGACGCTTACCGCGCCCGGTTCCGGTGATGCGGATTCGTCGTGAGCCCAGGTTGACTCACCCGGTCGGCGCGGCGCCGTTGCCGATCGACTTGGCCAGTCGACGCAGTTCGTTCCCGGTCAATTCCTGCTTCTCTTCAAGCGCTGCCACGACCCTGTTGAGCAAGGGCCGGCAGCCCTGCAGGCGGCCAAGGATGCTCTCGTAGGCACTGCGGATGACGTCATCGATCTTCCCCTCCTGGGTTGGGGTAGGGACGGTCGTCCATCGCAGGAATCCATCGCCGCCGAATCCGGACTGACACACGATGAGCGTCGCGAAGCGGGTGGCCACCGCCAAATCGCAACCGCTGCTCATCCCGCCTGCGCCCGCCCCGATGTCGTCTGCGCCGAAAGCCAATTCCTCAGAGGCGCGGCCTGCCAACACGGTCTCGAGCTCTTCGAGCATGGTCCGACGGGTCATCACACGAGTGTTGTCGGGCACGGCGGCGGTGAATCCCAGTGAACCGTCAAGCCTCGGGATGATGCTCACGAAGGTGAGGTCCTCCCCTCGGGTCGAACTGATCAGCCGCGCCACCGTGTGACCGGCCTCGTGCACCGCGATCCGGTGCCTTTCGGCGGCCGCCAGTTGCGGTGCGTTCTCAGGCCGGCGGGGCCGTCGGGTGACTTCCGCCACGAGATCGTTCTGGGCAACCGGTCGGTTCTCGCGGCGCGCGCGACGCGCGGCGCCGCGAACAAAAAACTCGACGTCCGCGCCGGTGCAACCGAAAGCGAGGTCAGCAAGCGCCTTTGTGTCGATGTCGACGCCGAGCTCTCCCCCGCTCTTCTGGTAGCGCGAGAGGTAGTGATCGAAGATGCTCGCCAGGCTTTTGATGTTGGGCAGTGGAATCTCGACGACCTGGTCCAATCGCCCGGCGCGGCGAAGGGCGGGGTCGACTTTCTCGAGATAGTTGGTCGCGCCGATCACGATCACCGAGCCCGTCGACTCGATACCCTGAATTTCTTCGAGCAGCGCGTTGATGACCTCGGTCTGATACTGTTCAGCGCTTCCCTCGAGCCTTTCCCGACTGCCGATGCTGTCGAGTTCGTCGATGAACAGGATCGCGGGGGCGTAGCGGCGCGCTTCGGCGAAGCAGGTGCGCATCGCCCGCAGGTGGACGTCGAGGGCTCCCGCCGACTGCCACGCCGCCGCGCTGGCGATCACGAATTTGATGCCGCATTCTTTGGCGATCGCCTTGGCCAGCGTGGTCTTGCCGGTTCCGGGCGCCCCGGTGAGCAGGAGGCCTTTGTCGACCGCCGACCAGGGGATCCGGCCCGCCTCCGCTGCCCGGATGTCGCCGATCAGGTCCTCGGCGATCTGCCGCGCCTCGCCCATGCCGTGAAGGTCGGCCATTGTCACGTCGTCGTCCGGAGTCAGCTGAACCAGTCGGGCTTCGACCCGATCCTTGAGCACCGTCAGGGCGTCGCCGGGGCCAAGCGCGAGCCGCCGCGCCAGGTGGAAGTCGCCGGGCACCAGGAATTGCGTCCAGTCGGCGCCCCCCGCTTCCCATCCCGGGGCGGGCTTGCAATCGAACACGCCTTCAAAGATGCGCGCGAAGCGCCGCCGGTCGATGCGAGGGAATGTGACCGTGCAGTCTGCAATCCGCCGCAAGGGCTCTGGCACCTCACCCGCTTGGTTGCATCCGATCAGCACGGGCGCCTCGCTGAAAGCGAGATCGTGGGCAGCGCGCTCCGCGTCGAACAATCCGCGATAGGCATGAAACGACAGCAGATAAAGCCTCGTGTATTCGTTCACCGTGATCTCGCAGCGCAGATCGTCACCGTTGATGGCGCTGCACCGCGCGGCGCGCTCCGTCGTCTCGGAGGAAGCGACGAGTTGGGCGACGACGTCCTCGACGAAAGGGATGTCCGACTCGATGATCACGATCGCGTTGGACTCGATGAGATGGGTCAGCTGCTTGATCGGCTTACCAGCTTGCGTCTCGAGGTTGAAGCGCCGCAACAAGATATTGCCGGCCCTGGTGTCGTTATTCAGCTCGCGGATCGCGTCCTCGAGCAGGACGGTGACGACGGCTTCCGTGACCTGCCGGTCACGGGGCAGTCCGTCACCCGCTCCGCGGCCTCCTGGCGCATCGACCCGCACCTCTTCGGATGGAGGCACGCCGTCCGCCTCCAGCTCGAGAGAGGGAGCCTGCGGAACCCGCAGACCGCCGAGCGCACCGATCGGCTCGTCGTCCATCATCTCGACGACCCCGTCCGACTCGACCGCTAACGAGCAGGTGAACAGGTGCCCGCCGTACGTGACGGCGGCGTCGAGGAGCCAGCGCCCCGTGTCGTCGAGGCCGCGCGCGGACAACGGGCGCGCGGTGGCACGTGCGGCCTTCAGCGACAGCGTGTCGTCTCCGCCCTCGTCCCGCTCCTCGACATCGGCGGGGGCGTGAACTTCGTCCGCGGACTCGATCAGGACGAATGCGCCGTCATCGGCACGAAGGAAGTAGAAGAAAAATCGGACGTAATCCGCCACCGTCGATTCGGTCAATTCGAGCGATTCGGCCTCGTTGACCTCATGAATGGAATTGGACTCGCCGCTCAGCCACTCGGTGTCATGGAGACCGTGTAGCGCGTAGGCCCGCGCCATGCCGTGTTCGCGGAAGAATTGCAGCTCCATGAGGCGGTGATCGGAGTAGAAGGACAGCGCCGACCATCGACAGCTGACCAGCGTCGAGTCGGCGAAGAAGGCCGGTAGCCGGGCGGCCAGTCGGGTGAGCGCCTCGGTGCCCTCGTCGTCGGCACAGGGTGTCCAGGAGGCCCATGGTTCGGCGCTTTTTTCCGACATGGGCGAATGCTTATCACATGCCGACGATCGACAATAGGGCCTGCATGCAGCCGATTTCTGAACGGTCGACTCGAGCCAGTTAACTGGCTCCCAGCACCGCGCGAGCGGCCACGTACCCCGCACGTACAGCACCTTCGAAATAGCCGGTCCATTGGGGCGAAATTTCGCTGCCGGCCCAGTGGATCCGTCCGACGGGTTCGGCCATGGCGGGTCCATAGGTGGTGAGTGTGTTGGGGCCGAGGACCGCGTTGTACGCACCGCCGGTCCACTTCTCCCCGGGCCAGTTCATCTCGACGAACTGGGCCGGATTGGTTGCCGGGTCGCCGAAGTAAGCAACCAAATCCGTTATGACTGTGCGCTTTCGGGCGTCCTCGGATTGATCGGCCAAGCGGATGGCAGCGGGCCCGATGACGAAGCCGGTCAGGATCCCCGGTTTGCCGCTCGGTGGCGAACTGTCGGCCGTGAGGAGGACGGTGCGATCGCTTACCGTCGTGCCGCTCAACCCTTTCTCACGCCACCAGGCCGTGGGATAAATCGCGGCGTATTTGATCACCGACCCCATGGGGGCTCGTTGCGTGAATTGGTTACGACGTGCAGGCAACGGCGGGTGGTAATCGATCGCTCCGGCCAAACAGGGAGGAATTGCGACCACGACGAAGTCCGCTCGGTAGTCGCCATTGCTGGTTGTGACGGTCACCCCGCTGGCGTCCTGCTCGATCCGGACGACTGGTTGCCCGAGCAGTATTCGGTCACCGAGCTCGTCGGCCACGCGCTCTGCGACTTGACCTGCCCCTCCTTCGAAAAGCCATTGCTCGGGTTCATCTTCGTCGGGTCCGGCCGCATACGAGGCGAGCGCGAACAGCATGGATGTCGCCCCCGGGTCCGCGCCTTCTTGATTGAGCACCCAATAGCTGACACAGAAGCGGGCGAAGTCGGATCGGGTCGCGGTGGCGAGCCAACTGGCCACCGTTTGCGAGTCGAAGGCCGCCGCGTTTGTAGTGAGCCACGGGCGCTCGACATTCGTCGCCTTGGCCAAGGTCTTGAACTGCGTCCACAACCGGTTCGCTTCAGCGAGGTCGGCGGCCGACAGCGAGGGCGGGGCATTCGTCGGCGGAAATGGGCCGTCAAGCGTGGAGGCCACGCCCCCGTAGTCGAAGACGGTACGTCCGGTTGCGTAGGAGTCGAAACGCTTGATGCCCAGCGAGTCGGCGAGCGCGAGGATGTTGGCCTGCGTCGGGCCGACCCATTGCCCGCCGAGGTCGATCCAACCGCCGTCCACGACGGACTTGCGCACCATCCGACCGCCAACACGGTCACGAGCTTCCAACACCAACGTGCCTTTGCCCTGCCGGACCAACTCCCGCGCCGCGCACAGCCCGGACAGGCCGGCGCCGACCACGATCACGTCGGCCCTGTCGACAGTGTCTTGTGGTGCGCAGGCGCTCAACGTTCCCGATGCGGCAGTGAGCCCGATCCCGGCCGCTCCGGCCATCACACTTCGGCGACTGAGTGCGAACACTGCCCACCTTGCCTCTCGAATGACTTTCCGGCAGCCAAACATTGTGCCGTGTAGGGTGTTTGGCAACCCTCCACACCTCGCATACCGAGGTGGCGGATTCGACCCGTCACTGTGGGATCTCGATGTGCTCGTAGTCGCCTATCGGATGCAGTGGGACGGTGTCTCGGCTGCAATACCAGGCCACCAGGCGATTACCCTCCGCGTCGTCGGCCCGCGGAAAGTCGCTGCCCTCTCCCGAGTCCCTGAAGTAGTCGAGAATGAAGTCCTTGAGAAGCCCTGTCGCCAAGGCATTTTCGGGGCCCACTTCACCTCTGCCGCCCAACACGGTCAAGAAAAGGTGATACACCCGCTTCTTTCCCTCTCCCCCCAGCCTGGGCTGAAAGTACGGGCCGACGATCACCCTCGCCCCCCGCCGCGCGTAGAACGTCACGCGTCGCTTCGGGTCGATATCGCCGACCACGGGGTGGTGACGCGGATCTTCGATCTCCGCGACGACCACGTCGACCTGCCCGTACCAGCGTTCCTCAGCCTCCGCCAGCAACAGGCCACCGATACCCGTGCCGCGACGAGCGGGCTTCACCGTGACGTAGCCGATGAGCAGCAGGCGCGACTCGACGTAGGGATACCCCAGCACGCAACCGACTGGTGTCTCGCCGTCCACCGCACACAGTCCCCACGTCCAGCCTTCGGCCAGCCCTTCAACGAGGGTGTCCAACGTGTCGAGTTCGTCCGGCCCGAACGATGGTTCGAGGATTTCGTGATAGACCTCATCAATGAGGGTGGCGCTAGCCTTAGAACGCATATCGCAAACCCGTATTCCATCAGTCGCCATTGATGCTGCCGTCCTCCGCGAGCGTCCGGGATTTTCGAAGTCGCCTGTAGGTACGTCTCACCCAGTCGGGCCCACCGAAGAAGAAGAAAATGTAGCCTGCGAAAACGAGGAACAGGCCCAGCACCAGCCAGTCCTCCCATACTCCCTCGTGAAGCTCAATGAAGCCGAGGCTTTGGTGCATATGTGTTTCGTTGGCCAACGACAGGAATGCGGCAACTCCGAACAAGGTGAAAGCCGCGATGACACCCAACAAAAATTGGCGCCTGTCATCCGCGTTTCGACGAATTCGTTCTTCGAGCCAATCCGTCAGGCGTTCAGCAGCTTCAAGCTGGGCATCGAGCTCGCTCTGCAGCCTGTTCAGACCGCCCATCTCCAGAAGCTGATCGAGAAACCGCCGATGGGCCATCGTCGCGCACAGGTCTTCCGCCCTGATCTGCATCAGATGAAGGCGTACCCTTCGCTCAATTTGGCGCAGCGTATCTGCGGTATTTGTTATATCGGTGCGCACCTTTGTCATATTGATGTGCTTTCCCACCGCTTGAGCGCGCTTTCCCTTGGAATGATCAGGCGCAAGAGGATCCTCTTCTACGGCGTACTGCAGCCGCTTGTTCCACAGCCTCAGTAAAGGGGTCCACGAACTAACGAATTGGGCCGCCTCGACCCACGCGTCGCTTTGCCAGGAGGGGGCCGCAACGATCCCGAATACCGTCGTTTCTCCGGTATGAGCGCACCAGTCACCGGCAAGGCCCATCTCGGGTATGCCCTCGATCGGCAGCTTGAGATCTTGAGCTGATTTTTTGGGCAGTGGTGGGTATCGGACCCATTCCTCGAGGGTGGTCGCACCACGCTGGATCGACCTGAGCAGGATCTTGCCGCCGACAGCGCCGTCCAAGACGTGTGCGATCTTCTCCGGTTCGCGACCCAGCGGCTTGTCGGTCCGGACGACGACCACCTCGTGGAGATGCCCGCGCTCGAATTGGCGGGTCCGCGGGTCAGAATCAGTACCGCTTGGATCCGCGTCCGGCGGCGAAGTCTTGGCGCTTTCTCGGGAATGTCGCTTCGCCCGCCCGTCGCCGGCTCCGTGATTACTCGGGTCCAAGTACCAATACGCCAAGGCCGCAATGACATCCTGGCTGAACAAGTGCAGGTCGTCCCATGCCGCGTCGGCGTCCTCCGATGACGGCTCGGTGCCGCTGCCACGCCGTCGTAGGACGACCGTCTCGCCCAAGCTGAAAGGCGAGCCTGCCCGCACCGCGCGGTAGACCAGATGCGGAAGGGGGGCCGACAGCGGGGCGGGCTCAATGCACAGGCAATGGTTTCCGATTTCACTCAAATCAAGCCACACCCGGCAGTCCTGCAGATCGAAGCCACCGTCCACACCAGCCAGGTGGGGATCCCGGAAATTGCGGAAGCTAATGCTCTGAAGTTCCACCCGTACGCCCCCGTAGTGCCCCGGGCCCCGGGTGAAGAACTCGGTCGCGGTGAGCGGTTCGGGTTCCTTGGCGGAAATGCCCAGACACTTCAGCGCTTTGTCGAAGTCGTTCTTTACCAGCTGTTCCGGCCGGCGCGAGATCTCGTCATCTGGACCCAGCTCGCGTCCGACCGCGAACGGGTAGCAATATCGGATTTGCACACGCCTTGGAACAAAGACATCAGCACTTTCGGACTCGATGATCTCCAGGATCTCCGTCAGCAGCTGCTCCCACGGCTCGCTGCGCTCGAGGATCAAATCTCCGAGCGAGCGCCGAGCGCTGCGGAAGGCGCCGATGGCGTCGTTGACGCTGTTTAGCAATTCTCGTCGCCCCGGCGACGAGGGCAAGTTCGACGAGGCCGGACCCGGGCGGCCATCCGCCGAGCCGTGACGCGGAGCGACCGCCAGCCAGCGCTCAAATTCGATCAAAGCCTCGGCCGCGCAAGCGAGCGCCTTATAGAAAACATGGTTCTGATGCGCGGTACCGGCTATGTGATCTAGGTCCTCTTTTAGGCGCTTGGTCCTGTCGCTATCTGCCAAGCTTGGGGAGCCGAGGTCATTCAGTGCGGACTCGATGGTGGCCGTGCTCTCGACAGCCTTGGTCGCCGCTTGTTTGAGCCCCTCGGCGCTCGACAGGTTGATCTGCTTAAAGACGTCCGCATCCATGTTGATCAGACTCATGGCATCGCGCATCGCCAGCATCGCCCTGCGTTGCCATTCGTCGGCCGATTCGTGAGAGTCGACGAAGTCCTCTGCAACCTTTTGAACCACACGAAGAGTGTGATAGGCGAGTGACTCGTCCCAGAGTGCCCATGTCCTCAACCACAGGCATGTGAGTGCTTCGACTGGCGTCGATGAGTCGGACCAGTCCCGCAACTGGTGAATCAATGTCCTATGGCCGTCCTCGCGGATGGTTTTAAGGTCCCTCGTCCGGTGATACTCTCCCGGCCTGGGGTGCCACCCACCGCCGATAGCGTTTTCGCTGAATCTCTTGCAGAGGTCGTCAAGCGCCTCCCGCACATGGATTTCCAACTTTTCGGCTTGATGCACGCTCGTGGTCATCGACCGCAGCCTTCCTTGATCGCATCGGCTTCCAGCATTTCCCTTGAAACCCGGGCCCCCGACCGCAACGCCCCCTCCATATAGCCGTGCCATTCACTTGACGTTTCTGTTCCGCCCCAGTGAACGCGTGCGCACGGTGCGCGAAACGCGCTTCCGTAGGTTGTCCACGCGCCTAGGGGAAAGTGGGCTGCGTAGGCACCGCCCGTCCACTCCTCCGCGCCCCAGTCCTGGACCACGAGCCTGTCCGGTACGGCAGCATTCCGGCCGAAGAGATGGCCCAGTGATTCCAGAATTTTGCACTCTTGCCCGTGGGCATCCATAGCGCCAAGCCGGCGAGCCTCATCCGCGACCACCAGGCCCACCAGCACGCCGCGCCCGGTCCCGTCGTCCGGTGAGTTGTCATAGGTCAGTCCAACGACACCCTCGGCGGTCCACGCCTGACCGCTCAGACCCCGCTCCCGCCAGAACGGCCGCTGATAGACGGCGTGGAACTTCACCACACCGCCCATTCGAAGGCTGCGCAGCAGGCAAGCCCGGTCCTCGGGAAGGCTTGGCGTATAAGCAATTCGGCTGGCCGGCGGCGGCGGCACGCACACGGCCACCCGGCGGCAGCGCAACGTGTTGGTATCCGAATGTACGGTCACGCCGTCCGAATCTTGAGCGATGGACCGCACCGGATCGGCGAACCGAATCCGGTCGCCGACCCGCCCGGCAAGTCGCCGGGCCAACTCATGCGTCCCCTCGAGCAGTCGGAATGCCTCTGCGGTGGCAAGCTGCCGCGCCGCCCCGACCGACCGAAGGTCGAACAAGACGCCGAGCACCGACAACTCGGTGGGCTCGACCGCCAAATTCCCCCTGATGTTCATTCGGGCAAATTCACGCCCCAGCGGGCTGCGCAGATGCCGGCTTATCCAATCCTCGGCCGTGACTCGGTCCCATTGCCGCGCCTTCGACGCACGCCAGGGCTGATCCAGCGGCACGCGCTTGGACATCCACGCCACTCGCGCCCCGTTTGCAAACACCTCGGCCAGGGCGTGCCGCGGCATCGGAGGACGCGCGGCCCCGCCTTCTCTGATGTGACCCTCGATAGCCCAGATCGCGCGTCCTTGCGCGTCGGTCGGGACGAGGTGGAGCCCCAACTCCTCAACGAGCCGGAGCACCTCGGTCTGGCCGGGCCCGACCCACTGCGCGCCGAGGTCGAGCACCAGCGGCGCCGCCCCATGGTCCTTGCCCGGGGGCGCGGAGAGAACTCGCCCGCCGACCCGGTCCCGCGCTTCGAAAACCGTCACAGTCGCGCCGGCGGCGACGAGCGTTACGGCGGCGCGAAGGCCGGACAGCCCGGCGCCGACAACGGCGAAATCCGACCGGCTGTCCGCCATTCCGCTCACCCTGTGAATTTAAGCGCATCCGAGGCGGATTGTCCCCCCTCCCCGCGAGTAGGAGAACGTCGTCGATATGTACTTCGGCAAACTAGCGACCGCTCTGCAACCAGGCCCATGAACGATTCTGGACCAACTTCCAAATATTGCGGAAAGCTCGCCGCCCGCTGGTGGATGCTCGACGACTAGCCTGCCGGGATGCCCGCAAGACTCGACTCGTCTTCGACGCCGAAGCCGGCAGTCGTCCCCGAATTAGCGGCCGTCGTCGTAGGTCCGGACGATCCGGCGGACGGTCGTTCCGAAAAAATATTCCTTCACCCACGGCTTGCCGTCGGAAAGATCCATTGTGAGCTTCATCCGCGGCTCGCCGGCTTCGCCGTCGTCTTTGACCTTCGTTCGGTCGACTCGAAATACCTGCGGCGGCCCACCGGCGCCGGGGGTAGAGCGAGGGATCAACAGCATGAAACCGACTTGAACGTCTTCAATCGGAATTTCGACTGTCTCGTGCCGCCTCACCATGGCATGCATCGTAGTCTCGAGCGCCTTCGCGTGTGCTGTCCAATGATGTCCACTTATTGAGCTGTTGCCGTGTCGTCCGAACCACCTGGGTATGCACGCGATTGTTCATGCGGAACGCCGACGGGAAAGTGACTGCCGTGCCAAAAAGCGCGGAACGGCTGAATTAGCGCGATCCCGACACTGCACGCTCCCAGCACTCAAGGCGGTTTCGCTCAAGGCGCAGCAGCAAACGGTCTATTCAAGAACATCCGGACTCCGTTGAATCCGCTTTCGGCGTAACATCCGGGTGATATGACACGGCCGATCCCGGCGGGTTGGTACCCGGACCCCTCAGGTGCGCCGGGGATGCGGTATTGGGACGGTGCCGACTGGGCCGCACATGAGATCCCCTGGGCGACAGCGAACGCTTTCGACAGCGGGGCCCTGCAGCGTGTTCGACCAAAAGCGTCGAACGTGCGCGGCTTCGTTTCCGCTCATCCTGCGCTCACCACGTTCGGAACGTTGTTGATCGCCGTGACCGCGATCGCTGCAGGGTTGAAAGTGGTTCTGGCCGTTTCGCTTAGCGTCGCGATCGTCGCGGCGCCGGTCGTGCTGGTCGTGCGGTCCGTGCACCGCCGCCGGCTGGAGACGGCCGCGATCGCCGCGCGTGCCGAAGACCAACACGCCGCGCTGCTTCACGGTGATGAGCAATGGGGTGTGTTCGGCCAGAAGTCGCCAATGTCGTTGGAGGAGAACAGCGCTACGCTATCGTCGACGGCGGGAAGGCCCCGAACATGGATAATCGCCGGCTGCACCGCCGCCGCCGCGGTGATACTTTTCGCGGCTCTCGTCACCCATACTGAACCGAGCCACCGCTCGTCGGCGCCGACATCCGCGCCGGCGATCATCGGCGCCAAGCCCCCACCTGTCTCGCCACGCCATGGCGCGCCAGCGCCTGCGCCATTTGATCCGAGCCGGCTTATACCGCCGCTGCCCTTCCCTGAACTCTTCTCTCCCCCAACGACTGTCGCACCGGGGCCACCCACCGGCGTGCCGGCCGTAATTGGACAGCCGGCCGCAGACGGCCGGCTTCGCTTCGTGGTCAGCTCATTCGATCGATCCAAGACAACGGGCAACCCCGTCGTCCCGTTCATGCAGGCAACCGCCAAGGGCATATTCGTCAACGCCCACGTGACCGTCACCAACACCGATGCGCAACCAGCCGTGTTCTTCGCGGCCGAGCAGCGGTTCAGGGTCGACGGCATCGTCTACGACGTCGACGGCACGGCCTCCCTTTTCACGCTAACGACGGCGGTCGCCATCAGCCCGGGCGACAGCGTTCCGGTGACGTTGTCGTTCGACGTGCCCACGAGTACACCCAACGGAGGCACACTCGAACTCCACGATTCGTCGGCGTCCCGCGGTGTCAACGTCGCCTTGCCACCGAGCTAGACGACGGCCGCCCCGCCCAGGGTCTGCACGCGCCCGCCGGCCTGGGTGAAGTGATAGGCGCGGTGCATCTCGCTCACCGTAATCGAGTACTCGCTGAAGAATTCGGCGCGGCCACGGGCCTGGCCTTCCTGATGCTCCGGGTGGTTGCGCCAGGCGAGCAATTGTTCCTCCGTCTCGAATTCGACCAGCGTCAGCGTCTCGCCGTCCTCGGCGGCGAAGTCCTTGTAACTGACGAAACCGGGCATCGCGGAGCCCAGTTCGTACATGCGGGCACCGAGCGCCTCCAAGGCCGTCAGATCCGCGTCCGGCCGCAGCCGTGATCGAAACACCACGATGACCATCGCATCCTCCTGGGGCCATGCGATCGCTCAATGCCCTGACCGTAGCAGTCAGCACCGTCAACCGGTATGGCTAACTGGCCGTAAGTTTGCAACTTTCCTCGGCACCGGTATTGCACCCCAATGTTGCGCGGACGAGCGAATGCGGCAGAACTCATCGGCAGCCGATTCTCTCCGGCAAGATTTTTGCTCTGCCAGGCAGTTTTCGGTGCATCATTACCTTCGATGACTCCGCCACGCGGGTCACTTGCGCCTACCGAGGCCGGGGTCACCACCGCGAGTGCCCTTAGCCAGGAGGTTGCGCAGCAATGGATTTCGCGATATTTCCACCGGAAGTCAACTCGGGTCGGATGTACACGGGTCCGGGGTCAGGGCCGATGATGGCCGCCGCGGCGGCCTGGGACGGGCTGGCGGCCGAGCTGCGTTCGGCGGCGGCCTCGTACGGGTCGGTGATCTCGGGCCTGAGCGCCGGCCCCTGGCTGGGCCCCGCGTCGGCCTCGATGGCGGCCGCGGCCGGCCCCTTTGCGGCGTGGACGAGTGCCACCGCCGCGCAGGCCGAGCAAACGGCTGCCCAGGCCAGGGCGGCCGCGGCCGTCTACGAGGTGGCGTTCGCGGCGACGGTGCCACCGCCGCTGATCGCGGCCAACCGAGCTCAGCTGATGGCGTTGATCGCCACCAACATCTTCGGACAGAACACGCCGGCGATCATGGCCACCGAGGCCGAGTACGGCGAGATGTGGGCCCAGGACGTCGCCGCGATGTACGGCTATGCGGGCGTGTCCGCGTCGGCGGCGACGCTGACTCCTTTCACCCCACCGCCGCAGAGCATCAACACCGCCGGGTTGGGCGCCCAAGCCGCGGCGCTCGCCCGGGCCACCGCCACGTCGGTCACGGCCAACACACAGCTGCTGCTTTCGCAGTTCACCTCCGCTGTGCCCGCGGCACTGCAGGGGCTCGCCTCGCCCGTGTCCTCCACGCCGGCGGCAGGACTCGGGATCCTGCAGACCCTGGGCCTCGCAGGCCCGCTGAGCGGAATCACGGGACCCCTGCAGGCCCTCGGCATCACAACGCCAGCGAGCCTCTTGGAACCGGCCAGTACGGGTATCGCGTCCGCCGAGTTGACCACGGCGTCGGGGGCGTGGTCGTCGGCGTCCCAAGGCGACAAAGAGATCTTGGACAACGGGGACAAAATTGCCGACGACACCCAGAAGATTACCGGCCTCGAGGATCGAATAATCAGCAAGTTGAGCCAGTCGGGCTTGGGGGGCCCGGCCGCCCCGGCAGCGAGCCTGGGTCAGGCATCCTCCGTCGGGGCGCTGTCGGTGCCGTCGGGCTGGACCGCGGCGGCGCCGGAGATGAGACTTTCCGCAGTGACGCTGCCGGACACCGCCATCGAAGCCGCCCCGGAGGCCTTCGCCGCGATGCCGGGAAGCAGCATGTTCGGCCAGATGGTCCTGGCGAGCATGGCCGGCCGGGCAATGACGGGCGCATTGAGCCCGGGTGGGCGTGAGCGCATCAGGGCAACCACCGGAAAATGCCCGCCGTCCACGCCACCGCCGCCCACATCGCCGGGCGAATCCCGCCCGGGAATCGCCGTCGAGATCCGCGAATTCACCGAACTGTTGAGCAAACTCGGTGCGCTGCGCGACTCGGGGCTGCTGACCCACGAGGAGTTCGACTTGCAGAAGCAACGCCTTCTGGCCCGCTAGGACCCAAGCCACTCAACGAGGCCAACGGCGTGCGTGCTCTCGTCGAGGGTTGCCGTCCCGGGAGCCTCGGCTTCCTCTGCGCTGCAACATGTTTCGTCGACCAACCGGCGGAGCCGCTCAGCGACCCCGCACAGCTGAACACATTGCCGTTCATCTACCCCTTCGAGCTGCCTTTCTCCGAGCCGCGACCCGGAGGAGCCGGGGTCCGGCTGACCACGTACAGGGCCTGCCCCGGGATCCGCAGGATGGGTATCCGCCGCGGCGACCCGAACCCGGCCTCGCGCAGCCAGTCGTGCAACCGCGCCGGGGTGTGCACCTGGGACCCGGAGCTGAGGTAGACGAACAGCCCCAGGAAGTTCGCCTGGGCCGCCGCGCGGCGGCTCGGCTCGGCGAACGCGTCCATCACGGCCAGCAGCCCGCCGGGCGCCAGCGCCTCGCGGATCCTGCCGAAGAGGCGGACGGTCTGGTCGGCGGTCAGGTGGTGGAGGAGGTTGAAGCACAGCACCGCGTCGTACCCGCTGCCCAGGTCGTCGGTCGTCGCGTCCCCGTCGCGGTGCACCACCCGGCCGGCCATGCCGGCCCCGGCGATGATCTCGCGGCCTATCGCCGCGCTGCCCGGCAGGTCGAGCACCGTCGCGGTCAGCCCCGGATGGCGGCGGCACAGCTGCGCCGAATACCAGCCGTGGCCGCCGCCGATATCCAACAGGGATCGCGAATCCTTGGGCAGCCGAAGCTTTTTGGCCACCTCGTCGGCGCTGAGCCGGGCGAGTTCCAGCTGCCCGCAGACGTACCGCCGCCAGTACGGGTCGCCGGCGGCGGCCTCGTGGTGCTTGACGGGTTGTCCGCTGCGGGTGACCTCGTCGAGCCTCGACCACCAGTCCCAGTAGTCGGCGGTGCCGGCCACGAACTGGGCGACCGACAGCGTGGACTCGGGGTCCAGCCAGCGCCGCGACGAGCGGCTGAGCCGGTAACGCCCGGCCCGCGACGTCACATGGCCGCCCGACCGCAGGCAGTCGAGCAGGAGCCGGGTCGGCACCGGATCCAGACCGAGGTCGGCGGCGAGATCCTCGGGCGTCGACGGCTGCCGCGCCAGGCGGGCGGTGATGCCGGTACGCACCGCGGCGACGAGGATTCCCGACAGGGCCGTCCCGCCCCAGGCCTCGGCCGCTGCGGTGGGAACGAGGCCGGCCCGCAGCGCGAGCCACTCGGCGGGGTTGGCGCCCGTCAGGGAAAGCCTCATATCGAACAGCCCTCCTTTTACATTTCCGGACTCATTACGATTTCACTCGTTCACAGCTTCTGCCGCAGCGGGGGCAGACGTGACGGAAAGCCGACAACCACGGTCCACACGCGAAAGACGCTGTCGGTCCTGAGCCACGCGCGAGCGCTCATCGTCGCCGGCCATGCGGGGCCGTCGATTGCGATCGCGGCCTTGACCACACTGCTCGCGGCGCAGGCGACAGCCCAGGGCGTGTGGCTCACGGCGCTCGCGATGTTGTTCGGCCAGCTCTCAATCGGCTGGTCCAACGATGCCATGGACGGCGCCCGCGACGCCGCGGCGGGCCGGACGGACAAGCCGGTCGCCACCGGTGCCATCGGCGCGCGGGCGGTGTGGCTCGCCGCCGTTGCCGGGCTCCTGGCCGCGCTGGCGACGGCGCTGGCCATCGGCGTGCTGACGGCGGTCATCCTGGCGGTGATCGTGGGCGCGGGGTGGGCCTACAACCTCGGCCTGAAGTCGACGCCGGCGTCCGGCCTGATGTTCATCCTCGGGTTCGGCCCGATCCCCGCCTACGCGACGAGCACGTTGCCGGCTCACCCCGTGCCGACGTGGTACGCGACCGCGGCCGCGGCCCTGGTCGGCCTCGGTGGCCACTTCGCCAACGTCCTGCCGGATCTGGCCGTCGACCGCGCCACCGGCGTCAACGGGCTGCCGCAGCAGGTGGCCGCCCGCTGGGGCGCCAGGGCAGTGCGGGTAGTCGCGCTGGTGTTGCTGCTGTCGGCGTCCGTGTTGCTGTTACTCGCATCGAGCCGGGTGTGGGTCGCGGCGGCCGGGCTGGGCGCGGCCGTCGTCCTCACGGTCGTCGGAGCACTGGGCACCGGCCGGGTGCCGTTCGCGGCGGCCTTCGGCATCGCCGCCGTCGACGTCGTGGTGTTGGCCGCGGGCGGGTATGCGCAGGGAGGCTAGATGAGTGACCCGCAGTGCGGGCCCTTATTTGTATTTCTCGAACCAGGGATTGCCTAACCCTCGGTTCAATACATCTTCGATGTACGCGTCAGCCTCGTCGAATGAGCCGAAATGTTTCTCCACTTCGCCTAGGATCGCTTGTCGGTCCTCTTCTTTGGTCGCACTTGCAGATCGCACCGAGTCGAATGCGTCGAAGAAGTTGTTGACTATGACCCGCTTATCCGTGCGATAGCCAGGCGCGGCGCAAAACTGAATGTCAGCGCTCGTCTTCGCCGCGCAGAGCAACTCCCAAAGACACCAAGTCCTGTCGAACAGCGGTTCGGTAGTAACAGGGAATGCGATCGCACCGATCGATTCGATCACCGTGTACATGTCTGGGGCGACCTGAATGTCGGAGTGCTGGTTGTAGCAGCAGATGTCAAGCCAGACGAACTCTTCCTTCACACCGGCAACGCCGCTTCCAATCGCATTCAGCATTCCGAAAGGCTCCTGCCCAGACCCCTCCAGGTACAAGTAAGAACTCCACGAATGAGACACGAACCTGCCAGGAAGACCACGAGCATCGTCAGGCACCAATGCATAAAGTGGGCCGCGGACCGGAGCCGTCTTGTGCAGAATCCAATTAGCCATGAAGTCGCGCGTCGTGAAGCGAACCTCCTCGGGGACCGGCCGCCACGGTGGCACTTCATCGTCGTAAAAACTAGCTCGTTTTTGGAATTCCGATCGTTGTCGCTCATACTCGATCCCCTCGCGGTGCGCGCTGTTTGCGTCCCACAAGAGCGAGCGGACCAGTTCGATGAGCCAAGACAGGCGGACTCCCCGCTCATACAGCGGGACGGATGCCTCGTCCCACACCGTGCCATCGACAGGACGGAGCAGGCTCACGGATATGCGGGGTGCTCAGGCGCCACGCGCGCGCCTATTCATATTCACAATTAATGACCTTAATGTTCCGCAGCTCCGTGTACATGATCTGTGCCACTCGTGCGCACCTTGCTGTTCACGATGGGTGTGCCGGACAACCGTGCAGCGGACCGTGCGAACTGCCGTGGCGAAATATGGCCCTGCCACATCGACCCGGTTACTTTCCCGCAGTCTTTGACGTGGCTTGCACACCTGATGCTTTCAGGCCGCGGGACGCGCGTGAGTTCCGTCAAGAAGACATCGGCTGCCTGACCAAGCCCGTGCGTCCGAAGGACTGGATCGCCACTATCCGCAGCCGCTAAGCCTTCCTTACTCACCTCGACGCCGACGAGCAGCGCTGGGCCCAATGCAACGAGCGAGACCTTCACGAGGTGGAGACGGCACTCGCGTCTTTTACAGCGCACACCTGAGATCGCGAATCACGAAGCAGAAGAACAACTTCCGACGAAATGACCAGCCACGGACGAGTCCGAACCGGGGCGAAATATCGAGTCGCCTGTCGAACCTGCGACCTCTGGGTTATGAGCTCGCACCGAGGGTTTTCGGCGTTCGCTGAGTATCAAAAGCGCAGGTCAGCCCGAGTCAAGGGTCTCATTCGGTGCGCGCTGTCGCACTGATTCGAGCCAGTTCCGCGGTGTTTAGTTACCAAATCTGTTCCCTATCTTGCGGTCATGGGCGTTGTCCACCCTCTGCGCCCCGCCGGCCATCACCCACCCGCCAATGCTTTGCGATATGGACCCCGATTCAGCAAGACCACACGATCTGCTGAGCGCCCGAGGCTTTAGGACCGATAACTCCACTCACCGTAGGGCGATAACATCCCCGAATGGGAGTAGATCTGCCTGCCGGCTCCACGGAATTGCAGCGGGTAGAGCTGGCCCTCGCGGCTGCGCTATTCCGGTCTTTGGGTGATCCATCCCGGCTCGCCATCGTGCAGCACCTGAGCGCCGGGCCAGCGCGGGTAACCGACATGGTCGAAGCCGTCGGGCTGGCGCGATCGACTGTGTCCACACACCTTGGGTGCCTCAAAGACTGCGGTCTGGGGGATTCCGACCCGATCGGCTGTGCCTCGTTGTTTCGGCTCACCCACGTCGCCGCCGAATCCGCCCACCACCTGCTCGGCGAGCACCGAGCCCGGACCACGCTGATCGGGATCGTGCTGACCGCCCTGGCGCTGGTACTGATGCCGCTGCTGGGCTACAGCAAACACAGGCTCGCCGCCCGACTAAGCCCGGCGGCCACCGCCGGGGAGGGCACCCCAAAACTATTTGTGCGCGCCCCAGTCCGCCGCGGTCCCGATCGGCCTGGCGACCGGCGCCGGCTGGCCCGGTGGGTGGGTGGCTCGACCCGGTGACGGGTCTCGGAGTTGGCGCCGTCGCCGCGTGGGAAGGCGTCGAATCCTGGCGCGGTGAGGACTGCTGCTGACCCAGCGTCCCGACGCAGACGCGCGCAAGCCCTTAACGACGGGCGGCTACGGCGAACCGCCGGGTCGCATCATGCCGCCGCGTCCCCCCATGCACCCGGGCCCCATCGCGCCGCCCATCATGCCTCGCATCATGGCGGGCATTCCGTCTTGGACGAATCCGGTCACCTCGGCGGCATGAGCACGGATGGCGTCGGTTATCGCGGGATCAGCAGACGTTTCCTCCGCGATGACGCCTGTCGGAGTCAGGGTCAACTGGCGCCGGTAGCCGCCGGCACTGCGGAATAGCGTCGGCAGGCTTCGGCTCATACACATGACTTCGGTTCCCTGATCTAGATGCGAGTACATGCTCGACACATGCGCGTGCAGTTGCGCCGCCAAATCGGGCGAGCCTGACTGAGTGGTGGTGCGCACCCCGCCGGGGATTTCCTCAACGGTGCGTGTGATTTCGGTGTGACGGTTGAACATGTCCATGTAGAGACTCATGTCCGCCGGACTGGCCCCCATCATGCCGCCGTCTGCAAGGCGGATTCGCAGCGCGGGGAAGCCAACGAAGCGAGCTGCATATGCGGCGGCCCCCGCGGCCACGCTCGCACCGAGCGCCGCTAATACCGCCCGCCGAGTGAAGTTGCCCATGTGATGACCTCCCGAACATTTCGATTTAGTCGCAAAACCTTCACGGCAAACGTGTTTGGCGCGACTACAGCCATCGACGGTGATATTCGTCGTGATCCGTTCCCCAATAGGGGTACATCGCAAGTACATTGACAGACGACTGGCACGAACCCAGCCGTTTCCGATGTACCACCCGTCGGTCCGTCATCTTGCTAGCCACTACGTCGCATGATCCGTTACCCGTCTACCTGCTTAGCGGCCAAATCGGCGGAGCCGTAGCGAGTTTGACACCACGCTGACCGAGGAGAATCCCATCGCGGCGCCGGCCACCACCGGGTTCAGCATGCCGAGCGCGGCAAGGGGGATCGCGGCGGTGTTATAGCCGAAGGCCCAGCCGAGGTTCTGGTAGATCGTGCGCAGGGTCTGCCGCGAGAGCCCGATCGCGGACACGACACCGTCGAGCCGGTCGGACATCAGTGTGATGTCGGAGGCTTCGATGGCCACGTCGGTACCTGTGCCGATCGCGATGCCCAAATTGGCCTGCACCAGTGCCGGGGCGTCGTTGACGCCGTCGCCGACCATGGCGACCACCTTGCCCTCGTCTTGGAGCCGGCGAACCTCGGTGACCTTGTCCTCTGGCAACACCTCGGCCAGCACTCGGTCGATGCCGACCTGCTTGGCGATAGCGTTCGCCGTGCGGGCGTTGTCGCCGGTGATCATCGCGACCTGCAGCCCCATGGCATGGAGTCGTCGGACCACGTCGACGGCGTCGTCCTTGATCGTGTCGGCCACCGCGAGCACACCGACAACCTGGCCGTCTTGGCCCACGAACACCGCGGTGCGGCCCTGCTCTTCGAGCTCGGCGGCCGCCGCAGCTAGATGGTCGGGCAGCTGCAGATTCTGTTCCTCGACCAGCTTGCGCCGCCCCACGACGACCGGCTTGCCGTCGACCTCGGCCCGCACTCCGTGCCCCGCGATATTGGTGAATGCCGTGGCGTCCGGTATCTCTAGCGCGCGTTCACGCGCACCGGCGACGATCGCCGCCCCGATGGGATGTTCGGAGCCTGCCTCGACCGCGGCGGCGATCCGCAGCACCAGATCGGGCTGGCGCCGCTTACCGGGTACCACATCAGTGACGCGCATTTGGGCACGCGTGAGGGTGCCGGTCTTGTCGAACACCACCGTGTCGATCTTCTTCGACGCTTCCAGGACGTCGCCGCCTTTGACCAGGATCCCGAGGTCGGCGCCGCGGCCTGTGCCGACCATAATCGCGGTGGGAGTGGCCAGGCCCAGTGCACACGGGCAAGCGATGATCAGCACCGCGACCGCCGCGGTCATACCCGCGACCGGGTTGGCGGCCAGCAGCGTCCACCCCGCAAACGTCGCGATAGCAACGCCGATGACGGCCGGGACAAAAACCGACGAGACTCGATCGGCCAGTCGCTGCACCGGGGCCTTGCCGCCCTGCGCCTGCTCGACCAGGCGCACAATGTGTGCCAGCGCGGTGTCCGCGCCGACCGCAGTGGCGCGCACAGTCAGCAGCCCGTCAGTGTTGACCGTCGCCCCGGCAACGTGGTCACCCACTGTTTTCTCGACCGGGACGGACTCTCCGGTGAGCATGGACTCGTCGACCGCCGCGCGGCCGTCGACGACCTCGCCGTCGACCGGGATCTTCTCCCCCGGGCGCACCCGCACCAGATCTCCGACTCGGACCTGTTCGATGGGCACGAGGAGCTCCGCGCCGTCGACGAGCAACGTGGCTTCCTTGGCGCCCATCTCCAGCAGCTTGCTGATGGCCTCGCGTGCCTTGCCCTGGGCTCGGGCCTCGAAATAATGGCCCAGCACCACGAACGCGATGATCAGCGCCGAGGTGTCGAAGAACAACGGGCCCCCGGCGAACAATTGATAGGTGGAGTAGATGAACGCGGTCAGCGTGCCCAGCGCGACCAGCGTGTCCATGTTCGAACTCGACATCCGCGCCTGCTGTACCGCTCCCTTGAGGAACGGCCACCCGGCCACGAATTGCACCGGCACCGTCGCCACGAAGGCAAGCCACCCGGCCCACGGATAGGCGCCGAGAAACATTGTCGACGCCATCGCCACCAGCCCTAACGGGAAGGCCAACCACACCCGCCGCAGCCACTTGCGCCGCTCGCGCCTGCTCTGCTCGTCGGGCGACAAACCGCTCGCGGTGACCGGTCCCGACCCGCAGCCGCCGCAACTTTCCAGCTCGGGCAGACGGTCCTGCGCGCGATTGCGAAGCCCAAACAGCGCCAGCCCGAACCCGCTGACAATCCTGCGCGCCCCACCGGTCCTGGACAGATTAGCCGAGTGCGGCGCCCGCGCGGGCACCAACTCCGTCGCGATGTGCTCGGCTTCGGCCACCGCCGACAGCACAGCCGCGACATCGCGCTGTTCGGGCGAATACCAGATCACCACCGATGCCGTTCGCGGATAGGCTTGCACGGCCTGCACACCGGCAACCTTGCCGACCGCCTCCTCGATCGCGACGGCACGAACCGCATCGACACGAAACCCGGTGACGTGCACCCGCATCCGCCCCGACGCGTTGGATACAACTTTCAGCACGTCGTCGGCACGGCTCAGAACACCGGTGGTCATTTCTCGTCGCCCGACCCCGCCACCGATGCAACGTCCTCTCTGGCGCGCTCCCTCGCCTCAGCCATCACGTCGGCCACCGTCAACCGGGCCTGCTCAGCGCTCTCCCCGGCCTTACGCTCGGCCTCGCGAGCGACCCGTATGCCCCAGGCGGTGGCGATGACCGTGGCCTTGCGCCACGGAGCTTTGATCAAAGCCCCATAGGCCGCGGCCCCCACCACGCCGGTTACCACCGTTGGCATCGCCTTGGCCACAAATGCATGCAACACCATCGTCTTTGACACTCCGTTCGTATCGTTGGTTCGTATCGTTGCCCCGTGAGCGGTGACATGTCTTAGCTATCGGCCAGCATCGAGAATCTGGTGCTCGCTGGTCATCCCGGACTTCCGGCCGTCACCGGCTCCTTCTCAATAGGTTCGCCGACCGCGGCACCGGCCAGTCGTGCCTCCGGACCGGTCAGCGCCGGCGTGAACTTGACGGCATCGATCAGCTCCTCAATCGCCGCTTGCCCACGACCATCCAGCACCGCCGAGGAAAAGCACGTCTCCAAGTGGTTGTGCAACATGACCCGGTTCGACCGCTCCAGTGAGGACTGAACCGCCGAGATCTGCTTCATCACGTCCACGCAGTACGCGTCGGACTCCACCATCCGGATGATCCCGTCGAGGTGACCCCGAACCGTCTTGAGCCGATTCAGCGCCGCGCGCTTCTTCGCCGTCAATTCCTCGCTCATTACTCGCTCCAAACTCGCACCGACGCGGACCTCGGCCAGCATACCCCACCCCACCTCGGGTGGGGTAGCGTGGCGTCGTCATCGTATGTAGGGCACCGACGGAAGGAACCGCTAAGTGAACAACAGCCAGGGACATGGGCGATCGCGAACCGACGTCTGGTTGCCGGCGGCCCTGCTGGGTGTGGCAGGTCTGGGCTGGTGGTGGTCAGTGGTCAGCGCCAAGGCCATGCGAGGCGACGGAATGTCGATGGACACTCAGTCCACAATGTCGTTGGCCGCGTTCCTCATCGCGTGGGCCGCCATGATGGCGGCGATGATGCTCCCCACGGTCCTGCCCGTCGTTCGCCGGTACGCCCACGCCGCCGCCGGCAACGCCGTTCCGGCGATCATCTTCACCGCCGGATACCTGGCATTGTGGAGCGCGGTGGGCATTCCCGCCTATCTGGCGTCGAGCCGCTTCGACCCGCTAGTCCACACATGCCCTTGGGTCGGCCGGTTCGCTGGCGCAGTGGCGGTGGTCGCGGGGCTCCATCAGCTCACGCCGATAAAGGTGATGTGTCTGCGGCAGTGCCGCCGGTCGATGTCCTTGTCCCACGGGCCGGTCGACCACCCGGACGGCGCGGCACGCGCATTTCTCGCCGGAAGCCGCTATGGGATCTATTGTCTCGGTTCCTGTTGGATGCTGATGATACTGCTGATCGCCTTCGGCACAATGCAATTGGCGTGGATGCTGGCACTCTCGGTTGTGATCTGGCTGGAAAAGACAACCCCGTTCGGCGATCAGCTGAGACACCTGACGGCGGCCATTCTCGTAGTGCTTGGTGTCGCGCTACTGGTGCACCCAGCGTTCGTCATCCACCTCATCTCGTGAGGAAGGTAGCGATCGGAGGACGGTGTGTGGCTTCAGCGGCGACCCTTAGCACACCGAACTCGGCAATCTCCCAGTCCTACGTTGCCGCACTCGGAACGGCATGAAAATGGCCCGCGGAGAAGTCTCCGGGGGCCATTTCCGCTGGTAGGCGGTTCCGCTGGTAGCGGGGACAGTGTCTGATTCCAGGACATAGTTGGCAGCTGTCTCGCGACATAGTTGACACCTCTGCAAGGCTTCTTGCCCAGTTCGGCCCTGGCCACCGCGGGTGCCCACTCTCCGTGAGAAGCCTTATGCCCGTACATAATCACCGGCACGGTTGCGGAACAGCCAATCACCGCTGCAGTCCAGCTTGTCGAGCACGCTGCCGGCAACATTGATCGTGCGCACCGAATTATTCGACTTCGGCGGCCCGAGCTTCACGCCGCCGTCGACGACCTTCCAGGCACGCACGATGCGCACTGTTCCTTGATCGAGATCGACATCGCCGGGCCGCAGTGCGGTCGCCTTGCTCCAGCGGGCGCCCGAGGCCACCAGGAACTCCACGAACGGGCGCCAGTACCCCGTCACCGCGTTTAGGAGTGTCGCGAACTCCGCCTCAGTGAGGAAGACCGTTTCCCTTCGCTGCCAGCGCGGCAACCGAAGTCCACGGCACGGATTGGTGCCCAGGTGCCCTGCAGCCACCGCAGCGTTCAACGCGCCGGAAAGCAAGCGTTGTTTTGCCGTCCTTACGGGTACGCAGCCGGAGGGTCGCCATGCACAATACGCCCGATGTTGACGGGAGTGTTGACGAGAAATCTACGCAAGCCATCTGAGCTGCGGTTTCCTGGTGGAGCTAAGGGGACTCGAACCCCTGACCCCCACACTGCCAGTGTGGTGCGCTACCAGCTGCGCCATAGCCCCGCGTCGTGCTCATCGAAGTTACACCACTGCGAACACGCGTTCAAAGTCGCTGCTCAGCCCGTTCTGCGCCCGGCTACGAGGTCGACAGCGCCGCTTCCGGCCGTGTTTCGGGCGCCAGCACCCAGCCGACGGCGGCGACCAGCAGAACCACCCCGCTGATCCCGAAGCCCCAGGCGAAGCTCAGCCGCTCGGCGACCCAGCCGACCATCACCGAACCGACGATGGCGCCCAGATCGGTCACCATCTGCACCGCCGCCACCGGAATGCCGGCGCGTGCCTCACTGCCCAGGATGTCGGCGACCGCGGCCTGCAGCGGAGACATGAAGATGCCCGTCGTCGCGCCGGACACGGCCGCCACCGCCATGAACGCCGGCAGCGACGACGCCGCCCCCAGCAAGGCGGTCGCCACGCCGGAGGCCGCCAGGCCGACGATCAACAACGTGCGCCGCCCCATCCGGTCCGACAGGTATCCGCTGGGGACGACGGCCAGGGCGTTGCCGGCCGCGAACGCCGCGAGCGCCACCGCGATGACGCCGATGCTTTCGCCCATGACATCGGAGAGAAACAGCGGCACCAGCGCGATGCGCAGCCCGAACGCCGCCCAGCCGGTCGCGAAATTGGACAACAGCGCCGACCAGTACGCGCGCGACCGCAGGGCCTGCCGCATCGTCACCGTCGACCGCGTCGGCGGCGGGGGCGCGGCCAGCTCCGAATGCCGCAAGCCGTAGAACAGCACCACCGACACCCCCAGCATCGCGACGCCGTAGACGATGAACGGCGCGGTCAGCCCCCAACCCGCCGTCAGACCGCCGATCGCAGGCCCACCGACCGCGCCCACCATGAACGACGTGGTGAACAGCCCCGCGATCCGGCCGCGCGCGTCGGCCGGGCTGATGTGGATCATCAGCCCCAGCGCCGAGACGTAGAACATCGTCGACCCGATGCCGCTGACGGCGCGAAAGACCAGCAGCTGCCAGTAGGCCTGCGAATACGCGCATGCGATGGTCGACAACGCCACGATCAGCAAACCGCCGATATAAATCCGCCGCTCGCCCAGCCGCTGCACCAGCGCGCCGCTCACCGGCGCGAAACACAACCGGCTCAACGAAAAGACGGTGACCACGAAAGTCACCGCCTTGATGCTGACCCCGAACGTCCGGGCAAAAGCGGGCATCGCCGGCGAAATGACACCGTAGCCCAGCGCGACCATGACATTTGCCCAGCTGAGGATCCACACCTCGCGCGGTAACCGAACGGATCGGGATTCACGAACCCCCGGGCGGGGACGCCGCAGCGAAATGGTCACCCGATGACTTTATTGACCACCTCGCGCGCCGCTTCCTGCACCTCGCCAAGATGCTCGGGCCCGTTGAAGGATTCGGCGTAGATCTTGTACACATCCTCGGTGCCCGAGGGCCGGGCGGCAAACCACGCGTTGGCCGTCGTCACCTTGAGCCCACCCAGCGGCGCGCCGTTGCCCGGCGCCGCGGTCAGCTTCGCGGTGATCGGCTCCCCCGCCAACTCGGTCGCGGTGACCTGCTCGGCTGACAGCTTGGACAGCCGGGCCTTCTGGTCGCGGTCGGCCGGCGCGTCCACGCGGGCGTAAAACGGGGTGCCGTACTCGGCGGTCAGCTCCCGGTAGCGCTGCGACGGGCTCAGACCGGTGACGGCCAGGATCTCGGAGGCCAGCAGCGCCAGGATGATGCCGTCCTTGTCGGTGGTCCACACCGAGCCGTCGCGGCGCAGGAACGACGCCCCCGCCGACTCCTCGCCGCCGAAGCCGATGGTGCCGCCGATCAGTCCGTCGACGAACCACTTGAAACCGACCGGCACCTCGACCAGCTTGCGGCCGATGCCGGCCACCACCCGGTCGATGATCGACGAGCTGACCGCGGTCTTGCCCACGGCGATCCCGTCGGGCCACGACGGCCGGTGGGTGTAGAGGTAGTCGATGGCCGCCGCGAGGTAGTGGTTCGGATTCATCAGGCCCGCATCGGGAGTGACGATGCCGTGGCGGTCGGAGTCCGCGTCGTTGCCCGTGGCGATCTGGTAGGAGCCCGGGTTGGCGGCCACAACGGCGAGGAGCCCGGCCATCGCGTCGGGTGAGCTGCAGTCCATCCGGATCTTGCCGTCGTGGTCGAGCGTCATGAACCGCCATGTCGCGTCGACCAGCGGATTGACGACGGTCAGTTCGAGGTTGTGCCGCTCGGCGATGGCGGCCCAGTAGTCCACGCTGGCCCCGCCGAGCGGGTCGGCGCCGATCCGGATCTCGGCCTTGCGGATGACGTCGACGTCCACCACGTTGGGGAGGTCGTCGACGTAGGCGTCCAGGTAGTCGTGGCGCTGGGCGCCGCGCAGTGCGCGGGCCAGCGGAACTCGCTTGACGGCCTCGCCGCTGAGCAGAATCTCGTTGGCGCGGTTGGCGATTGCGTTGGTGGCATCGGTGTCGGCGGGGCCGCCGTTGGGCGGGTTGTACTTGAAACCGCCGTCGTAGGGCGGGTTGTGCGACGGCGTCACCACGATCCCGTCGGCCAGCGCTTCGGTGCGGCCGCGGTTGTAGCCGAGGATGGCGTGGCTGATCGCCGGCGTGGGCGTGTAGCGGTCAGCCGAGTCGATCATGGCGACGACGTCGTTGGCGGCCAGCACTTCCAGGGCCGACCCCCACGCCGGTTCCGAAAGCCCATGCGTGTCGCGGCCGATGAACAGCGGCCCCGTCGTGCCGTGGGCGGCGCGGTACTCGACGATCGCCTGGGTGATGGCCACGATGTGGGCCTCGTTGAACGCGCCGGTCAGCGCCGAGCCGCGGTGGCCCGACGTGCCGAACACCACCTGCTGGACGGGGTCGTTCGGATCAGGCTGAATCGAATAGTAGGCCGTCACCAGGTGAGGCAGGTCGACTAGATCTTCGGGCTGGGCCGGCTGACCGGCGCGCGGGTGGGCCACCATGGCTGTCAATTCTGCCTGTAGACCGAACGTCTGACGTCTCGAGCACGGTTGCGACTTCTCAGGTACTTCCTGGATTCATCCGCTGGTAAGCCTCACCCTTAGGCTGCTAGCGACCGCCCGCACATCGGAGGGAATGACGCGTGGCACTTGACTACCGCGAACTGGCGGCGATTTTCGCCGGTGGTGCGCTCGGCACCTCGTGCCGCGTCGCGCTCGACGCGGCCGTGGTCCGCGACCCGCACCACTGGCCGTTGCCGACGTTCGTGGCCAACATCGTCGGCGCGTTCCTGGTCGGGTACTTCACCACCCGGTTGCTGGAGCGGTTGCCGCTGTCGAGCTATCGGCGGCCGCTGCTCGGCACCGGATTCTGCGGCGGGCTGACCACGTTCTCGAGCATGCAGGTCGAGAACGTCAAGATGCTCGAACACGGCCACTGGCTCCTGGCGATTTCCTACACCTCGACCAGCATCGTGCTGGGCCTGCTCGCGGTGCACCTGGGCACCGTCGTGGTCCGCCGGGCGCGGGTGCGCGAATGACGGCCACGACGATCCTGGTCTGGCTCGGTGTCCCGCTTCTCGGCGGCGTGGGCTCGGTGCTCCGCTTCCTGGTCGACCGCGAGGTGATTCGTCGCGCCACCCGGCCGCTTCCGTTGGGCACACTGGCCGTGAACGTCAGCGGGGCCGCGCTGCTCGGCTTTTTCGGCGGCCTGGTCCTCAGCAAGGAGGCGGCCCTGCTTGCCGGCACCGCCTTCGTGGGCGCCTACACCACTTTCTCCACCTGGATGCTGGAAACGCAGCGACTCGGCGAGGAGCGCCAGCTGCGCGCGGCGCTCGCCAACATCGTCGTGAGCGTCGCGCTGGGCACGACCGCGGCGCTCGTCGGGCAGCGGATCGGGGCCCACATCTAGCCAGGCTTGTCGGTGGCCCTCGCTACCATCGAACCTATGTTCGAAACTTTGTCGACGGTCGATCCGCTTGCCGGTGAATCCGCACTGGTCGAGCGCATCGCCGAGCTGGAGAGGATCAAGTCCGCCGCGGCCGCCGGCCAGGCGAGGGCGACGGCCCATCTGTACGCGTCCCGCCTCCGGACAGAAGCGGCCGCGGGCGTGGGGTGGCCACCGAGGTGGCGCTCGCGCGGCGGGACGCACCCGTGCGGGGCGGTCGCCATCTCGGTTTCGCCAAGGCATTGGTGCACGAGATGCCACACACGCTCGCGGCGCTGGCGTCGGGGGCGCTGTCCGAGTGGCGCGCCACCCTGATCGTGCGCGAGAGCGCATGCCTGGACGTCGAGGACCGCCGGACGCTGGATGCCGAGCTGTGTGCCGATCCGGACCGTCTGGAGGGAATGGGTGACGCGCGGGTGGCGGCGGCGGCCAAGGCCATCGCCTACCGCCTCGACCCGCACTCTGTCGTCGAGCGCGCAGCCAAGGCGGAAGAGGAGCGCACGGTGACCATTCGGCCGGCACCCGACACCATGACCTACCTGACGGCGTTGTTGCCGATGGCACAAGGGGTTTCGGTCTATGCGGCGCTGCGCCGCGAGGCCGACACGCGGTTCGATGGCCGCTCACGCGGCCAAGTCATGGCCGACACCTTGGTGGAGCGGGTCACCGGGCGCGCCGCGGCCGTTCCCACTCCGGTCGCGGTGAACCTGGTCCTCACGGACGAGACGCTGCTCGGTGGCGACAACGCGCCTGCCGATGTCGGGGGCTACGGTCCGATCCCGGCGGCCGTCGCGCGCGGACTGGTCTTCGGCGCGGCCAGCGACAAGGAGTCGCGCGCGACGCTGCGCAGGCTCTACGCGCATCCGCGGTCCGGGGCGCTGGTGGCCATGGAGTCACGTTCCAGACTTTTCCCGCGCGGCCTGGCCGCGTTCATCGAACTGCGCGATCAACGCTGCCGCACCCCCTATTGCGACGCGCCGATCCGGCACCGCGACCATGCCCGGCCGTGGGCCGAAGGGGGCAGCACCACCGCGGCCAACGGGCACGGGTCATGCGAGGGCTGCAACTACGCCAAGGAGGCCCGCGGCTGGAGCGTCAGCACGGAAGTCGACGAAAATGGTTCGCACACAGCGCGATTCATCACACCGACCGGCAAGGGCTACCGGTCGGCCGCTCCGCCGCGTGCGCCGACGATCGACGTGCGTGAGCTCGAGGTGCGGATCGGCGTCGCGATCGCGCGACATGCCGCTTAGATCGGCGAACCACCTTGGCCCGCGAGCCTTTCCACGTCGATGACTTCGCCGCGGTTGATGCTCACCCAGTCGCGGCCGTCCAGGTAAGGGCGCAGGCTTCGGCCGATGAGCTCGGCGTCGGCCGGCGCCTTGGGCCGCTGGAGTTCATACACGTGGGGCAGCTCGGCCATGCCGCTCACCACGCTCCACAGCTTCAGCGCGTCTGGCCCGGTCGGCGGGTCGACCAGGACGGGCCCGAACAGGCACTGCCCCGACAGGAAGAGCGTCGGCACACCGAATCCCCCGGCGTCGACGACGCGCTGGTGGTCGGCGCGGACGTCGTCGTGGGTGGTCGCGTCGGCCAGCGCCGCGTCCAAAACCGCCTCGTCGACGCCGATCTCGCCCAGCAGCCGCCGCGCCACCGCGGGATCGTGCGGCTTGCCGCCCAGCGTGTGCAGTTCGCGTCCGGTGGCCGCGTACCAGGCGTCCAGCTGCGACATGCCGGTGCGGCGCAGCAGCGCACCGATGCGCATCAACGACCAGCCGTAGGACCACTCCCGCTCCCACGGGTGCTTCTTGCCCTCTCCGCGGTTGATCTCCTCGAGGCTGAAGAAGCGCCAGTTGACCGTGATGCCCAGTTGCTCGCGGACGTCGCGGATCCACAACGAGGTCTGGTATGCGAAGGGGCACATCGGATCGAAGTGGAAGTCCACGGTGACGCTCATCGCCACTCCTAGTAGTGGTAGGTGTCCGAGGGCGCGGGAGAATGCACGCGCTCTTCGTCGTCGAACTCCGACGATTCGATGCCGTAGGCGCGGGCCAGCTCGAGGATCTTGGTGGCCCGGGCGATGCGCGGCAGGTCGGAGCCGTTGCGTATCTCGCCGCCGTCGCGCTCGAACTCCACGAAAAACTCCTTCGCCCAGGAGATTTCGTCCTGCGACGGTGAAAGGCCCTCGTTGACCACCGCACACTGGTCCGGCGTGAGGCAGATCTTGCCCGTCATGCCGAATTCGACCGAGACCGCCGAAGCCTCGATCAGCTTCAGCGGATTCGAGCCGATGGTCGGTCCGTCGATCGCGCTGGGCAGGCTGGCCGCCTTGGAGGCGATGGTGAACCGCGACCGCGTGTACGCCAGGGTGGCGGGGTCCTCGCCGAATCCGGTGTCACGCCGGAAGTCACCGATGCCGAACGCGAGGCGGAAGGTGCCCTTGGTCGCGGCGATCTCGGTGATGCGCTCCAGGCCGCGGGCCGTTTCGACGAGCGCCACGATCGGCACGTCCGGCAGCCGCTTCGCGGTCTCGGTGACATGGTCCACCGACTCGACCATCGCCAGCATCACACCGCCAACCGACGTCTCGGCCAGCGCCGCCAAGTCGTCGGCCCACCACGGCGTGCCGAAACCGTTGACGCGCACCCAGTCCGTGTTACCGGCGCGCAGCCAGCTCACGACGTTGTCGCGGGCGCCGTGCTTGTCTTTGGGCGCCACGGCGTCCTCGATGTCGAGCACCACGATGTCGGCGCGAGAGTGCACCGCCGCCTGGAACCGGTCGCCGTGCGCGCCGTTGACCAGTAGCCAGCTCCGGGCGAGGACCGGGTCGATGCGAGAGCCGATCTCGTCGGGCTCCGTCACGCTGCTGTGAACCTGTTCGTACATCGCGGGTGTTCTGTCGCCTCTTGTGCTCTGTGGGTTGTCTTCCTGACCGTATCGATACGCCGAAACGGGATGGTTGAGGATGCCACACGGCGCGTTCAACCACATAACCGCTGCTGCGGCTGAGTTTAGGCGCCCCTTTGCCGGGTACTTGTTGCGCAGCGGTCGATAGCCCGCCCGCCCCACCACCACGGAGGTATCGGCAGTGGCCGACATGATCGTCCAGTCGCCCGACGAAGTCGTCGCGTATCTGAAGGCGCAGCACAACCTGATCGAGGACATGTTCGACGAGGTACTGCACGCCACGGATCCCCGGGCGCGCGAGACGCCGTTCGCAGCGCTGCGCCAGTTACTGGCCGTCCACGAGACCGCCGAGGAGATGATCGTGCACCCGCGGGTGCGCCAGGAGGCCGACGCCGGCGACGCGATCGTCGACGCCCGGTTGAAAGAGGAGCACGAAGCCAAGGAGTTGCTGTCGCGGATCGAGAAGCTCGACATCACCTCGGACGAGTTCCTCGCGGAAGTCACCGCGTTGCGCGAGGCGGTGCTCGACCACGCCCAGCAGGAGGAGGACGAGGAATTCCCCGTCCTGCAGCGCGAACTCGACACCGACGGCCTCAAGAGGATGGCGACGGCGGTGAAGGCGGCCGAGGCCATCGCCCCCACCCATCCGCATCCGGGCGTCGAATCGGCGAAGCTGAATTTCGCCCTCGGCCCGTTCGCGTCCATGCTCGACCGCGCCCGCGACCTGATCGGGCAAGCGCTCGGCTGAGCAGCATTTCCGTAGGCTCGGTGTCATGAGCGTCGCACCGGACACGACCGTCGTCCTCCAAGACCGGTTCCTGCGCGAGCTGCCGGAGATGGCGATCCCCTGGAAGGCCGAGACCGCCGCCGAGTTGCGGCTGCTGGCGCTCAACGAGGGGCTCGCCGCGGAGCTGGGGCTCGACGCGGGCTGGTTGCGCAGCCCCGACGGACTGCGGTTCCTGGTGGGCAACCTGCTGCCCGACAACGCGGCGCCCGTGGCCCAGGCGTACGCCGGGCATCAGTTCGGGGGGTTCGTCCCGCGGTTGGGCGACGGTCGGGCGCTACTGCTCGGCGAGCTGGTCACCGGCGACGGCGGGCTGCGCGACGTCGCCCTCAAGGGCTCCGGTGCCACCCCGTTCGCGCGCGGCGGCGACGGGCTGGCCGCGGTGGGCCCGATGCTGCGGGAGTACGTCATCAGTGAGGCGATGCACGCACTGGGTGTGCCCACCACGCGATCGCTGGCCGTCGTGGCCACCGGACGCACCGTCCGGCGCGACACCGTCCTACCCGGCGCGGTGCTCACCCGCGTCGCGGGAAGCCACCTGCGCGTCGGCAGCTTCCAGTACGCCGCGACGGCCGGCGACGAGGGCCTGCTGCGCCGCCTCGCCGACCACGCGATCGCCCGTCACCACCCGGGCGCGGCGCGGGCCGAGAATCCCCATCTCGCGTTGTTCGAAGCGGTGGTGGCCGTGCAGGCCTCGCTGATCGCGCGGTGGATGCTGATCGGGTTCGTGCACGGGGTGATGAACACCGACAACATGACGATCTCGGGCGAGACCATCGATTACGGGCCATGCGCCTTCATGGAGGCCTACGACCCCGACACCGTCTTCAGCTCGATCGACGCGTGGGGTCGCTACGCCTACGGCAACCAGCCCGTCGTCGCCGGCTGGAACCTCGCCCGCTTCGCCGAGACGCTCCTTCCCCTGTTCTCCGACAATCTCGAGGAGGCGGTGGCGCTGGCCGAGCAGTCCTTCGCGTCGGTGTTCACGCCAACCTACGACGCCGTATGGTCGTCGGGCATGCGCGCCAAGCTCGGGCTGCCTGCGCAGGCCGACGTCGCGGCGCTGAGCGACGAGTTGCTTCGCCTGCTCAAGGAGAGCCACGTGGACTACACCTCCTTCTTCCGCCGCCTCGGTGCGGCGGCGCGCGGCGACACCGAGCCCGCGCGCGGGTTGTTCGTCGACCTGGCCGGCTTCGACGGGTGGTTGGCACGCTGGCAGGCCATGAATCCCGACGCCGACGTGATGGACCGCGCGAACCCCGTCTACATTCCGCGCAACCACCTGGTCGAAGAGGCGCTGGCCGCGGCCACCGAGGGCGACCTCGCCCCGCTCGACAAGCTCCTCGCGGCGGTGAGCGCCCCCTACGACGAACGGCCCGGACTTCAGCGCTACGCCGATCCCGCGCCGGAGGACTTCGGCCCCTACCGCACGTTCTGCGGCACTTGAATTCAAATCGCCTTGCTACCAAATCTTTTCGTCAGTCCGATGATCGCGGGCGGCCGCCGTGAGCTCTTTCGCCGGCAGGATCGGATCAACCGGACGCCGGCTCACTCGTCGTGCCTCTCAGGGGACGACGGGTGGCGCCCCACAGGCCGACGCCGACGCCGAGGGCGGCGCCCCCGAGCCCGATGAGCCGCTGCGCCGGTTTCAGGTCGTGGTAGACGCTGATGCCGCCGACGAGGTCGGCCGCGTCGGCGCCGCCGGAAGCCAGAAACCAGCCGCGAGCGTCTTTTCCGCGCAGGCCCCTCGATGCGAGCAGCGCACCGATCAATGCGTCGCGGTATCCCATCGACCGCAAAAGCAGTCGCGCCGTCGGAGTCGGTTCGTCCGCGTCACCCCACAGTCTGTTGGCGCGAAGCGGATCGACGAGGAACGAGACCCCGGACGCGAGTCGGATGCAGCCCGCGAGCAGTGCGGGTCGGTCGATTGGCATGAATTGAGGCTAAAGCCAAGGCTTTCTCGACGTGTGTGTAATAAAAAATCAGCGGTGGTTGCGATTACAGTCTGGTGAAAGTGGACACTTGCGCGGGGCGCGCGCATTACTTTCTCACCTATGACGCAATCGGGGGATTCGCTCAGGCACCGGCAGGCGTACCTGAGCCACCCTGTCACACCACGCCGCAACAAGCTCGCACCGGACCCGAACGTACGCCAGGCGATCCTCGCTGCGGCTTCGAAATCCGTTCAGGAACAAGGGGTCCGGGGCCTCAGCGTCGCTGCGGTCCTCGAGCACGCCCAGCTCAGCACCCGCGCCTTCTACCGCCACTTCGAGTCGAAAGACCAGCTGGTCACGGCGGTCTTCCAGGAGATGACGCGCGACGAGGTGCTGCGGTTGCGGACCAAGATGGCGCAGGCGGCCACCCCGATCGCGGCCGTGGTCGCCTGGATCGACGGCCGGCTCGATCTGGCGTTCGACGAAACCATGCGGTCAGAGCTGCGCTGGGTCTCGCTGGAGGCCGAACCGCAGATGGTGAGCTCGCCGGACCTCGTCTCGTCGGCGTACACGGCCATCCTCGAACCGCTCATCGAGCAACTCGAACGGGGTCTCGAGACCGGCGACTTCCAAGACATCGTTCCGTTGACGGCGGCGAAGTCGATCCACGGTGTGGTGTGGGCGGGCACCCAGCGGCAGTGCGCGATGGGCCACCGCGACCGCGCCGAGGTCCGCGACCGGGCGCTGCGGTTCTGCCTGCGCGGCCTGGGCGTGACACCGACGACGATCGAGCAGGTCACCGCGCGCGCCTGAGGGAGCCCGGTGTCCGCAGCAAACCGTCAGACGCCCGGGCGCGCTTGCGCCTCAAGCCATGTCAGATTCCGACAAACTGTTCGTGACGTGGAAAGGCGTAAGCCCCAGGGGTTAACATATCGGGGATGCTCACCAAGCTGCGCGAGGTACTCAGCTACCAGCTGTCTATTGCCGAATTGCTCGGCATGGCAATCGTTTTCGGTGCGCCTGCGGGGCGCCGACCCGGTGGTGTCGTTTCCGGGATCGATCGTCTCGTGGCCGGTTCTGCTGTTTTCGAACGTGTGCATCACGTGAGGCAACCTTGGCATTTCCACCCGCCACCCGAGTTCGATTGCAAAGATGCTGAGGTGGCGCCATCGGTCCGCGAGCCCTCCTCGCAGGCCACCCGGGGGTAAAAGGAGACAGCGATGACTGTCGACGATAGTGGAGCGCCCGTCGTTCCGACGCACCATCCAGCGCCGGTGCGGCCCCGTTCGGCCTGGTCAAGGCCGCTCGGGGCCCTGCTGATGGCCGCGCCCGTCGCGCTGATCGCGTTGTTCGGCCTCGGCCTGCTGGCCGCCTACTCGCTGCGCGACAGGACCGCGTCGTCGCCCGCCCCCCAGACACTGACGGTCACCGCGACACCCAAGACGCCGAATCCCGCCGACGCACCGGACAACAGGTTCCTGGCCGCTCTGGCGTCGTACGGGATCGCGGACAACGGCACGGAATCGGTGCGGCAGCGGTTCATGGAGTTCGGCCACCACACCTGTTTCACCCTGCTGCCGCCGAAGCCGCAGCCGCTCGCCGCGACGGTGAGCACCATCTTGACCGAGGAGAACAACGACGTCGTGGCCGGGAATCCATGGTCCCCGAAATTCACCTACGACGACGCCGAGCACCTGGCGCAGGCCGCGATCGGCGCTTACTGCCCGGACGTGCCCAGGTAGTCCGCCGGCAACCCGCGGCGCCGGCGACGGCGGCGGCGGCGGCAAAGCCCAACATTGCCAACAGGATTCGCGTCGCTTGCCAGGCGGTTGCGGTCAAGGCGCGGCGCGGCGCGCCCGCCGCTTTCGGCACGGTGCCTGTGAGTTCAGCCGGGCGAAGCTTACTGTGGGCAGTGGCCGGCGGGAGAAGGACCAGACCCATGGACAACGACGACGAGTCCGTCACGACGCTCGAGGACCTGCGGGGCGACCTGGCGCAGCGATACAGGTGGACACCGAGCGCCGGTAGCTCGGTTGACAATGCGACCGTCGAGGCCGACATGGCGGCCCTCGACCGCGACGGCTACGTCGTCTGGGAGAACCTGCTGGGCACCGAGGAGTGCCGGCAGATCCGCGAAACCGTGCGGCCGTGGCTCGGGCACACCGGGCGCAACTCGTTCGAGGGCCGGCGCACCCAGCGCGTCTACAGCGTGCTGAGCAGGACGCGGGTGTGCGACCGGCTGGTCGACCATCCGCGGGTGCTGGCCGTACTCGACCGGTTGCTGATGCCCAACTATCTGCTTTCGGCGTTGCAGGCCATCAACATTCAGCCGAATGAGGCCGCGCAGCTGGCCCATCACGACGACGGTTTCTATCCGGTCCCGCGGCCGCGGGCACCGTTGGCGGCGGCAACGATCTGGGCGATCGACGACTTCACCGCCGATAACGGCGCAACGGTCCTGTTTCCCGGCAGCCACGTGTGGGGCAAGCGCCGGCCCGGCCCCGAGGACCGTGCGCTGCCCGTCGTCATGCCCGCCGGCTCATGCGTCTTCTTCGTCGGCACCCTCTGGCACGGCGGCGGCGCCAACAACAGCGGCCACGACCGCCTCGCCGTCACCGCGCAGTACTGCCAACCCTGGCTGCGACCGATGGAGGCCTTCACCCTGTCGGTGTCGCGCGACACCGCCCGCGCGGTCTCCGACGACATCCGCCGCATGCTCGGTTACAGCATCCACCCGCCGTTCGTCGGCGCCGTGGACGGTCTGCACCCCCTGCGGGTGCTCGACGTCGAGGGCCCGCCCGGCTAACAACGGTCGTTCGGTTGGCAAAGCCCGTCCGGCCGGATGTAGGTCCACGGCTGGTGGGGCCGATCCTTCAGGCAGCCCCGTTGCCAATCCCACTGCGGGTGCATCCGGAGGAAATCCTCGGCGATGAACTCCACGCCGTCGGCCCGCCCGAACCTCGCCCACAGGCTCATCGACTCGACGTCGGCGGCGGTGACGACCTTGCCGTCCACCGACCCGAACGGCGTGAACGGTACCAGCCCGCTGAACTGGCACGGGTCGACATCCGAGTACCCGCAGATGGTCCGCGAAGACGGGTGCACGTAGCCCAGGTAGGCGTCGTAGGTGTCCCCGAGCATGCGCTGGGCGACCCCGGTGTCGATGACGCCGTCGTACTCGGAGAGCAGCTGGTGCCAGCGGACGCGGCGCCCACCGGTGGGCAGCCGAATGTCGCTGAAGCCCGTCGCGCGGCACTCCAGATTGCGGATCCGCGGGTCCACCGGGGCATTGTCACCCGAGTAGTAGCCGTCCGACTTCCTCTCGAGGCTCTGGTAGAGCAGGCCCTGTTCGTAGCGGGCGATCTCACCGGTCTTCACGTCGGCGATCAACCACGAATCGGCGTATCCGCCGTTGTTGTCGGTGTTGAGGATCTCCACCCACTGGTCGATATCGCTCGCGTACTGAGCGGCCGTTCGCGCCCGCACGAACTCCGGGACGCGGGTCTCGTCATAACCCTTGGACCCCTCGTAGCCGGCGATCGTCGTCTCCGTGATGGCCAGCCCCGCACCGGTCAGCCAGAAATCGGTCATGCTGGCGACCCAACCCGGCGCGGTCTGCATGACCATCCGGTTGCCGTCCTCAGGTGTGAGGTCCAAGATCACGTTCTCGAATTGGCCCTGCCAGAAGTCGGTGAAACTGGTGTGTCCCATGACGACGGACCCGTCGAGCGTCGCGCTGCCCGCTGCGACGAAGGCGCTGCAGTGCGAACCCTGGCCGCCTGTCGGCGCCAGGGCGCTGTACCGACCGGCCCGTTTGGGCCACCAGTATGCGGTGAGTTCCATCCAGTCGTTGAGGCCCAGCACATCTTCGAATGTCGCCGGGACACCCGCCGCGGTCAGTCCGGCGGCGATGCCCTCCATCTCCGCGCGCAGTTCGTCCGGGACCTTGTCGGCGTGCAGCTCGCGCGCCATGTCCACGAAGAAGTCGTAGCCCATGCCGATGTGCTGGCGGGTCATCTCCCGATAAACACGGATGGACTCGGCGTACTCGTCGGCGACGAGGTACCCGTATTGGAATCCGCGGGCTGCCGGGGCCCCGTTGACGACGACGTGCAGCCACCCGTTGACTTCGCGGCGCGACGCCCGGCCGAGCCACGTCCGTTGTTGTTCGGACAGCCGGGTTCGCGCGCGAGTACTCGAGTCCTTCGTGTCGATGCTCATGGGTCTGACTTACCCACATCGGGCCCCGCGGAACGGGGCCGTGCCCGCCGCGTCGGTCGGGGTCGTCGTCGATGGGCTCAGCCGCAGCAGCGCAGCCCCAGCGCCCGGGCCGCCGCCGTGGCGACTTCGCCCCGCAGATCGGAGATCGGTGGACTGCCCCGAACGAGGATGGAGTTCGAGAGCAGGACCACGTACGTGTCGGAGCCGGGGTCGATCCACAGCGTGGTTCCGGTGAAACCCGTGGCGCCGAAGCTTCCCACGGGAAACACGGTGCCCCGCGGCCGCGAATAGGCCGTGTCGATGTCCCAGCCGAAGCCGAACAGGTCCTGTCCCTCGATCGAGGGGTAGTGCGGAGCGGCGGCGCGCCGGGCGGCGACGTTGGCGGCGCCGACCTGTTGGGGGGTGTGCCCGGGTTGCTGCGGAGTCGTCATCATCTCCACCGTCGCGCGGCGCAGCGGAAACCTGCTCGGGCGGTCCGCGAGACGGTCGAGCAGCGCCTGGGCGTAGACGCCGACGTCGTGCGCCGTGGAGAACACCCCGGCGTTGCCGGCCACTCCCCCCATGCGGCGCGCCGTCGGGTCGTGCACGGTGCCCCGGAGCAGGTACCCGAAATCGGGATTGTCGGCAGGGGTGGCGCTGCTCTGCTCGTCGATGGCCGTCGGTGCGACGCGCGGCAACACCGCGGTGCTCCACCCGTCGGCCGGACAGGCGACGGCCTGCGTCCCCGCGGGAGCCCAGGCGATCGCGGCCCCCCGGGTGGTGTGCGGACCGCACGCTTTGGCCGCAGGAAGGTATCGGGTGTCGTTCATGCCGAGCGGCCCGAACACGTTGCGCTGGACGAAGACGTCCTCGGATTCGCCGCTGACCTTTTCCAGCAGCGCGCCGAGCAGCATGTAATTGATGTCGGAGTAGCGGAAGGTCTCACCGGGACCCGACTGCAGCGGCATGCCGAGCGCCCGACGGATGCCCTCCGGTTTGTCGGGGCCGTCGAGTCCCCACGGGTCGGCGAGGCTGACGTCGATCCCTTCGCCCGAGGTGTTCGTGAGCAACATGCGGACCGTGACCATCGCCCGCTGCGGGTCGTTCGCCGTGTTGAAGTCCGGGAGATATTTCTGGACGGGATCGTCGAATCCGACCTTGCCCTGTTCGTAGAGCTGCATCACGGCGGTCGCCGTGGCGAGGCTCTTCGTCAGCGAGGCCATGTCGAAGACCGTGTCCTCGGTCATCGGTTCCGCCGGCGCGGGCGATCCGTCCAGCCCCGGGTCGCCCGCGAGCGTGCGTAAGCCGTACGCCTGGTGGAAGACCACCCTGCCGCCATGCCCGACGCCGACCACGGCCCCCGGCAGCCTGCCCGCCGCGACCGCATCGTTGACCAGCTTCGAGACCGTCGCGAAGGCGGGTGAGGCAGCCGCGGCCGGCGGCTCGGGGTCCGTCGGGGCGGGCGGCGCGGCCGCCGGAGGCGCCGGCTGCGCCGGGTGCGCGACCTGCCCCGTGTGGTGGCCGCGGACCGAAGTGGCGGCGATCGCCAGCAGCACCGCGGCGACGACGAGCGCCCTGCGCACCCACGGCTTGCCGAGCGCGGAGGTCACAAGCGGCATATCGCAAGGGTAGGACAGCGATAGCGTCGCTACTGACGTTGTCGGACGGGACGGAGGTGGGCGGTGCGGGTCCCCGGGTTCGCCGCAGCGGTGGGCGCGGTGCTGGCCGGTGTCCTGGTCGCGCAATGCGCCGCGCCGCCTCCGGTGGCCGCACCACCGGCGCCGCCGCCGGCCGCGGCATCGACGCCGTCCACGGTTCAGCCGGTCACCGCCGCGGAACTCGGCGCAAGCTGGCGGCCCGGTTGCCCGGTCGGACCGGATCGGCTCAGGCGGGTCGTCGTCGACCACCTCGGATTCGACGGCCTGACGCACCGCGGCGAGCTGATCGTGCACGAAGACCTGGTGGGCGAGGTCGTCGCGGTCTTCGAGCGGCTGTACCGACTGGGCTTTCCCATCGAGAAGGTCCGCACGGCCGACCACTACCCGGGCGCCGACGACGAGCTGTCCATGGAGGACGACAACACCTCGGCGTTCAACTGCCGGGGCATCCCGGGCAGCCGTCGGTGGTCCCAACACGCCTACGGACGGGCCATCGACCTCAATCCCCTGCTGAACCCCTGCGTCTACGCCGGCGGCGCCTTCGAACCGCGCAATGCCGGCGCCTACCTCGACCGCGGCCGCACCGACGGGGGCCTGCTGCACGACGGGGACCCCGCGGTTCACGCCTTCACCGACCACGGCTGGCAGTGGGGCGGCCGCTGGGCGACGCCCGTCGACTACCAGCACTTCGAGCGGCCGTGACGCAGCGCTTTGCAAGAATGGCCTGCTATGCCGCGCTCATTCGACGTGTTGACCGAATCGCCCGCCAGCGTCGAACAGATTCATGCCGCCTTCGGCCGCGAGGACTACTGGATGGCGCGCATCGCGGCCAGCGCCGCGCCCATCACGCTGGATTCGCTGACCGCCGACGCCGACGGCACGGTGACGGTGCGCTCCACCCAACACCTGAGCCGCGCGTTGCTGCCCGGGTTCATCGCCAACCTCGTCCCCGGCGAGGTGAAGGTCATGCACAGCGAGTCGTGGCGACCGGACGGCGACCGCCGGGTCAGCGGGCAGATCACCGTCTCGGCTTCCGGCGGACTGGGATCCGGGCGCGCCCAGAGTTGGCTGGCACCGGCGGGCAGCGGCTCGCAACTGCGCTCCGCCGTGCGTGTCGAGGTCAAGATCCCCTTGGTGGGGCGCAAGTTCGAGAAGACCATCGGCACGAGCCTGGCCGAGAGCATTCCGGCCTTACTGCGCTTCACCACCACGTGGATCGCCGATCACGCGTGACGTCGCTGGTCGTTGTCGCGGTGTTTGCGCTTGCTGACCAGGACGTCGTACCAGGAGGCCACCTCGGAGTGCTCCTTGAGCAAGGCACGCCGCCGGCGCTCGGTCATGCCACCCCAGACGCCGAACTCGACCCGGTTGTCGAGCGCCTCGGCGAGGCACTCGACGGCGACGGGACAGTGCCGGCAAATGGCGGTCGCGTCCCGTTGCGCCTTGCCGGTGACGAAGAGCCGGTCGGGATCGGTGGAGCGACAGAGCGCCCGTGACACCCATTCGGAACGGTCTACGGGCACGACGGCGATGAAGGCGGTGTTGACTCCCATCCGGGGCACTCCTGTGTGTGGTTGGCGGTGTCTGACCCCCCGGCAATGACTATCCCGGCGCGGTTCGGCGGTGTCTGTCGGGCGAGCGGACCTTCGGGGAATGAATCGCGTGTCCCCCGATCGGGGGAGCCGACAGCAAACCGCTGTGCGACACTCAACGGCATGTTCGGCGGTGCGTCGGCCGAGAAGGTGCGCGTGGTCGTGGGCGAAGACCACCCGCTGTTTCGCGACGGGCTGGTGCGCGCTCTGACGTCGAGCGGCGTCGTGGACGTGGTCGCCGAGGCGGCAGACGGGGTCGCGGCGCTGGCGTTGATCAAGACCCACGTGCCCGACGTCGCCCTGCTGGATTACCGGATGCCCGGGATGGACGGGGCCAAGGTGGCCGCCGCCGTGCGCCGCGACGAGCTGCCGACCAGGGTGCTGCTGCTGTCGGCGCACGACGAGTCGGCGATCGTCTTCCATGCGCTGGAAGAGGGGGCGGCGGGCTTCCTGCCCAAGGAGTCGACCAAAGCCGAGATCGTCGAGGGCGTGCTCGACTGCGCCAACGGCCGAGACGTCGTGTCGGCGGACCTCGCCGCCGGCCTCGCGGGCGAGATCCGCCGCCGTGGCGAAGCTCAGGCGCCGCTGCTGAGCCCCCGCGAGCGGGAGGTACTGAACTTCATCGCCCAGGGGCGCAGCGTCCCCGCGATCGCGGCCGAGCTGTACCTGGCGCCGTCCACGGTGAAGACCCACGTTCAGCGGCTGTACGAGAAACTGGGCGTCGGTGATCGGGCCGCGGCCGTCGCGGCGGCGATGCGACGCGGGCTGCTCGAATAGCATGGCCCGCCCGCTCGCCCGGCTCATCGACTTCGTTGCGGCCGAACCCGTGCGCCTGTCGGCCTTTCTGCGCTTACCGCTGATAGGGCTGATCGTGCTGCTGGTCTCGGTATGGGAGGTCGAGCACTGGCTGCCGCTGGCCTACGCGGTGATCCTCACCGCATACAGCATCGCCGCCCTGGTGTGGGTGTTCGTGGTGCTGCGGGGGCCGGTGCCCCCGTGGGCCGGGTGGGCGTCCACCGGCATCGACGTGCTCACCGTGGTGGCGCTGTGCGTGGTGTCGGGCGGCGCGACGGTCGCGTTGCTCCCGGTGTTCTTCCTGCTGCCGATCTCGGTGGCGTTCCAGGACCGTCCGGCGGTGGCGGCCGTCGTCGGAATCTGCACTGCGGTCGGCTATCTGGGGGTGTGGTTCGTCTACTCCAAGCGCGACGACAGGGTCGAGCTGCCGAAGGTGGTGTACACCCATTTCGGTTTGCTCCTCTGGTTGGCGGGCGCGACGACCGCCCTGTGTTACTTCCTGACGCGAGCCGCGGCGCGCGTCGCGGCGCTGCTCGACATGCGCCGCACGCTCGTCGCGGAGGCGATGCGCGCCGACGAGCGCCACGCCCGGGCGCTGGCCGAGCAACTGCACGACGGACCGCTGCAGGATCTGTTGGCGGCGCGTCTGGAGCTCGACGAAGTCCGCGAACGTCACAGCGATCCGGAATTGGACACCATCTACCGCGCGGTCGAGGACACGGCTACCCGGCTGCGCGGCACCGTCACCGCGCTGCATCCGCAGGTGCTCACCGAGGTGGGGCTGACCGCCGCGCTTCGAGAGCTGATCCGTGCCTATGAGCACGGCGGAAACTTCGCCATCGAGGCCGATCTCGAGGAGGTCGGCCAGCCACGGTCACAGTCCCTGCTCTACCGCGCGGCCCGCGAATTGCTCGCCAACGCCCGCAAGCACGCCCAGGCGAGCACCGTGCGGATGTGCCTCGCGCGGGCGGGTGACGCCCTCACGCTGACCGTCGTCGACGACGGAATCGGGTTCGATCCGGCCGTCCTGCGCCGGTGCGTGGCCGAAGGGCACATCGGGCTGGCGTCGCTGGCGGCCCGCATCGATGCGATGGGCGGCTCGATGAAGGTCACGTCGACGATCGGCGGGGGGACGCGGGCGACGGTGACCACGCCCGCCGGGGCCGAGTGAAACCCATTGAGGCACAGCAGGGTTGATTACCCGAGTTCGGGCGGGTGGCTCATTCCCAGCTGCACGACCCGCCCCCGGTCCGGCTGGCGCGGCTGTGGATCTCCATCGCCGCCAACACCTGGGCCGCCTGGACAGTCGGGGCGTAGGCGATGGCGTATTCACTGCCCGTGCCGATCGCGACAGCCATGCACGTCGTGGTGCTGCCCGCGATTTGACAGCCGGCAGGGAACTTCGCGCGGCAGTTCGCCATCGCGTGCTGCTCGGCGTCGGACTCCGTATAGGCGTTGGTGTAGAAGAACGCCTCGGTGGTCTTGTTGCTCGCCGAGCTGACGTTCACCGCTCCGGCCATCCATGTGGCGGCGGCCTGCGCAGGGGCGGTTAGCGCCAGCGCGTTCGTCAGGACGAGAGGACCGGCCGCAACCCACGGCACGATCCAGCGGATACCCGGTTTCTGAGAGTGCGTTGCCATGTCTTCTGGTCTTTCTGTCGTCGGGGAGTCGGCGGTGGTTGCGGACCACGTGCGCTGCTCCTGGCGGGACAGATCGACCGCAACGGCTGCCGGCGGTTGAGGCAGGGTGCCCGCGCGGCGTCCGGGCAGGCGCCGCGGCGGACAAACTGAACACCCGCCAGTTAATCATATTCCATACTTGCTGAATGATCTAGACCTTTTAGATAAGCCTTAGGTATTTCGGGAATCGGGGATAATTTCCCGATGCCGCCCAGCGATCCCCCACCGCCCCGCCGCGCCCCGGCCACGCCGCCGCGGTCGCACGTCACGCCCGAGGACGCGGAGCGCTACGGCGACGAAGAGCAGGTCCGCGAGGCGTCGGACGAACGGCGACTCCGCGACGAGCAACCGCCGCACCACCGCTAGCCCCGCGTCACATCCCGGCGCCGAGATCGGGGCCGTTGGTCCTTCGGCTTGCATCGCTTCGACCCTGACGCACACGCCGGCCTTCAGACGATGCTTCGGGTGGCCTGTAGCCGATCAGAAGCGAACGAAGATGTGGCAACCACCGCGCGGTGCGATCCTGGTAGGCGTCGACGGCTCGGCAGCGGCCCTGGGCGCCGTCCGCTGGGCGGCCCGTGACGCGGCGCTGCGCAAGGCGCCGCTCGCCCTCGTGCACGTCGTCGACGCCCCGCTGCCGGCGTGGTTCGAGGGCTTGCGGGGATCACGGAAACGGCCGGCGCGCGGCATGCTCGAATCGGCGATCGACGTGGCCCGGGACAGCACCGACGGGTGCGGTCCGGTGCGCGTCGAGAGCAAGGTCCTTCGTTCGGCCCTGATCCCGACGCTCGTCGACATGTCCTCCGGCGTGGACACGGTCGTGGTCGGCCGCCGGGGGCATGGCGGCGCGTCGGCTCGCGGCCTGCTGGGCTCGGTGAGTTCGGCGTTGGTCTACCACGCGCAGTGCCCGGTCGCCGTGATCCACCACCAGGACGCCCGCAGCGGCACCGGTGCCCGAGCGCCGGTGCTGGTGGGCATCGACGGCTCACCGGCATCGGAGGAGGCGACAGAGATCGCCTTCGAGCAAGCGTCCCGCCGAGGTGTCGGCCTGGTGGCTTTGCACGCCTGGATGGATCCCTGGGTTTCGGGCTCCAAGCGGCCGTTCCAAGACGGCAACTGGGACGCCCGGCTGTCCGAGGAGGAAGAGACGCTCGCCGAACGGCTCGCGGGGTGGCACGACCGCTACCCCGAGGTGGGTATCCATCGCCGCATCGAGATCGGCGATCCGGCGCGTCGGCTGCTCGAGGCCTCCGAACTGGCGCAACTGCTGGTGGTCGGCAGCCACGGCTGCGGCCGGCTCAGGGGCGTGACACTGGGGTCGGTCGGGGCGGCCGTCGCCGCCAAGGCCAAGATCCCGGTGATCGTGGCGCGTCGGCCCTGAGACCGCCCGGGCCGACGGGTTCGACCCTCAGCCGGCCTCGATGGCGGCGACGACGGCGGCCGCCTCCGGCCCACAGATGCGCTGCAGGTTTACCGTGTCACCGGCCAGCAGATCGTCGACCCGGCGCTGCAGGTCACCCGAGGAGACGTGAGCGTAGAGGTTCGCGCCCGGGCAAGACGTCTGGGCCAGGTCGCGGTGGCCCGCCAAGGTGCCGGTGGCGATGTGGAATGTTCGGGCGGCCCAGGCGAACGCGAGGGCGGCACCGTGAAGTTGGGCTTCCGAGACGGCTTCCTGGTCGAAGTCTCCTTCGCAGAGGACCAGGAAGTGGCCCGTCGGGTCGTAGTCCGTGGCGGTGTCACCCGCGATCTGCGGGGTTCGCAGTTCGTAGATGTTGCCGTCGCGGTCGACGCCGACGTGATAGGCGATGTCGACCCACCCCTTCGTGTCCTGGTGGTAGCGCTGGTCCTGACGCAAACGGCCCGGGGCATTGCGGTTGTCGCCCAGGACGACGGCCTCGTGGTGCAGGGTCATGCGGGTGATGGTGTGCGGCCTGCCGCCGGGTCGGGCGGGACGAGCGCCCCAGGCGTCCCGGCACAACATCGCGGCCGAAGCCGCGCTGAGCGGGACGCTGGACGCGGTAGTCGTCGGCTTGCCACACCCGCTCACGAGTGCCGCCGCCCCCGCGCCGCCGACCAGCTTCAGCAGCCGGCGACGGCTGAGCGGCTCGGGTCCGCCGTCGTGCCGGCAGGACGCGACTGGGTCCACGACGTTCACGATACGAAGCGCTGCGGCCTGCCGGGGCCCGGACGGCGGAAACCGATACGGTGCGTTGCATGAGTCGTGTCGACTCGAACGCCCGAAGCAGCCGGGGCTCATCGGGGGCGAAGCCGGCAACGGTGATCCTCGCCGTCGACCTCGGCAAGACGTCGTGCCGGGCGCTGGCAGACGGCCGCCGGGCCGGGGGCGCGGGCGCGCCGGGGCTCGCGGCGCCGGGCGGCGCGCGGGCCGCGCAGGCATCGATCCTGGCTGTCGCGCGACACTTCGGCCCGGTCGACGAGGTGATCGTGGGCGCCGCCGGGGCGCTCGCGGCGCCGGGCGCGGCGCGAGCGCTGGGGCAGGCGCTGCTGACGTCGCTGCGGGCGAAGCGCGTCACGGTGACCAGCGACGCCGTCATCGCGCACGCGGGCGCGCTGGGCGGGGAGCCGGGCGTGGTTCTGGTCGCGGGCACCGGCGTCGTGGCGCTCGCGATCGACGCGCACGGCGTGCTGCACACCGCCGACGGCTGGGGGCCGCTGGTGGGCGACGAGGGCGGCGGCGCGTGGATCGGTGCCGCCGGGCTGCGCGCCGCGCTGCGGGCGCACGACGGCCGCGGCCCGTCCACCGCGCTGCTCGACGCCGCGCGCGCCCGCTTCGGCGCGCCGGAGACCTGGCCCGCGCAGCTGACCGGCGCCCGCGACCTCGCGTCCTTCGCGCCCGATGTCCTGGACGCGAGCGGCGACGCCGCCGCGCAGGCGATCGTCGGCGCCGCCGCCGAGGCGCTGGCCGCGACCGCTCGCGCGGCCGGTGCCGGCCCGGTGGCGATGGTCGGCGGACTGGCGGGAGCCCAGGCGCTGCGCGCGCACCTCGACCTCATCCCGGCCGCCGGCGATGCGCTCGACGGTGCGCTGCGGCTGGGGGCGATCCACGAGCCGCACCTGATTCGCGTGCAGGCGGACCCGAAAGCTGTTGTGTTGCATGGTCTCGATGCGCTGGCCACTGAAGCGGTGCGGCCCGACCTTCACGACCTCGACACGCGGCCCATCGCCGAAGTCGTCGCGCTGCTGGTGGGCGCCGAGGCCGAAGCGCACGCCGCGGTGGTGGCGGCGGTCCCGCGGATCGCGGCGGCGGCCGAGGCGATCGCCGCGCGGCTCGAGCGCGGCGGCCGCCTGTTCCACGCCGGTTCCGGCACGCCCGGTCGGCTCGGGATGCTCGACGCCGCCGAGTGCGGACCGACGTTCGGCACCGACCTGGTGCGCGGCGTGATCGCCGGCGGAGCGGCGGCGCTGACCGAGGCCGTCGAGGGCGCGGAAGACGCGTTTGACCCCACCGGCCTCGCCGACCTGACCGCCGCCGACGCGCTCGTCGGGATCACGGCGTCGGGCCGCACGCCGTATGTGCTCGGGGCGCTCGAGCACGCCCGCAGGGTGGGCGCCCTGACCGTCGCGATCGTCAACAACCCCGGCAGCGAGGCATCCGCCGACGTGATGATCGAGCTGCTGACCGGCCCCGAGGTGCTCGCCGGCTCGACGCGGCTGGCCGCGGGCACCGCACAGAAGGTGGTGCTCAACGCGCTGTCGACCAGCGTGATGATCGCGCTTGGCAAGGCATACGGACCGTGGATGGTCGACGTGCTCGCGACCACCGCGAAGGTGCGCCGCCGGGCGGTGCGGATAGTCCGCGACGCGGCCGGCGTCGACGAGGAGACCGCGGCCGCCGCGCTCGCCGCCGCGGGCGGTCACGCCAAGACCGCGATCGTCGCGCTGCTCACCGGCGTCGACGCGACCGAGGCCACCGCCCGGCTCGACCGGGCGCGCGGACGTGTGCGCGACGCGCTCGGTCCGATGGGGGACGTGTAGCGCCTTGGTGAAGAGCCGTATTCGCGGAAACAGGCGTCAGCTGCCCATCCGGTTGAGCGACAATGACCGAGTGGCCGGCGTGAGGCTGATGGTGATGCGGGCGGTGGGATGCAGCTGCGCTACATAAGTGTCGCCGCGCTGATCGCCGAAGCCGGCGGCGATCCGTGGGCGATCAATCAGAGCCTGCAGGCGGGCAGTCCAGCCCAGGTATCGAACCTGGCGAATGCCTTCCATCAGGCCGGCCGGTGCACCGCCGAATCCGACGCCGCGTTCAACCAGGCCCGCAGCCGCTTCGATGCGGCCTGGAACCATCAGAACGGCGATCACCCGATCAACGACTCCGCGCAAGTCCAACGCACGGCGAAGTCCCTGGGTGCGCAGTCGCTGCAATTGCCGAAGATCGGTGCCGACCTGGAGAACATCGCCGCCTCGCTCGCCGAGGCGCAGAAGACCGCCGCCGGGCAGATCAGCACACTGGACGCCGCGCTGGAAAAGCTCGACGACCTGATCGGCCAAGCGGTGCGGATGGAGAAGGACCCCAGCTTGAGCGCGGCGGACAGGGCCGCGCTGGACACGTTCATCAGGTCGTGTGAAGAGGACGCCATCAGCGACACCCGAGCGGCGCTCGGCCAATTGAAGGCCATCCGCAGCAACTACTCCGGCACCCTGCAGCAGTCGTTGGCCACGCTGCGCAGCGATGGTTACGACCCCACCGCCATCGAGCCCGCGGACGCGGACGAGCCGGAACAGATTCGTATCCCACCCCGCGACACCAAGCCCGAGGACGCCAAGAGGTGGTGGGATTCGCTCAGTCAAGCCCAGCGAGATCAACTCCTCGCCCAACACCCGGCCGAGCTCGGCAACCTCAGGGGCATCGACACCGTTAGCCGGGACAAGGTCAACCAGCAGGTGATGGCCGACGACCTCGCCCGTGTGGAAACGGCTGCGTCGCAACATCATGTCTCGGTTGATCAGGTGACCCGGCATCCCGAACAATTCGGCCTGACGCCGGCTGCCATCACCCGCTACAACAACGCCACCCAGACCAAGAAGGGCCTGACGCACGATTCCGACGGCGGCAAGAACCCCGTGTTCCTGCAGACCTACGATCCCGAGGCCTTCGACGGCCGAGGCAGGGAAGCCATCGCCATCGGCAACCCCGACACCGCCGACAACACCACCGTCCTGGTCCCGGGAACCGGCAGCAGCGTGAACAAGGGATACCTCACCCACGACGACGGACTGCACGTCTACGACGAGGTCCGCAAAGCCGACCTCACCAAATCCAACTCGGTGGTGGTGTGGATGGGTTACCACGCACCCGACAGCGCACTGGACCCCCAGATCGGGCAGACCACCCTCGCCAGAGACGGCGGCGGCCTGCTCGCCGCCGATGTCAACGCGCTCGGCGTCACCCACCAAATACCAAGCTCCCACGTCACCGTGATCGGCCATTCTTACGGATCCACCACCGTTGCCGACGCCGCGGCCGCCTCAGGCATGCACGCCAACGACGTCGTTCTCGTCGGATGCCCGGGAACAGACCTCGCCCGCAACGCCGGCGACTTCCACCTACCCGAGGGCGGTCACGTCTACGTGGGCGCGGCCTCGTCGGACCCGATCACCCACCTCGGCGTCGGGCAGGGCCACCTACCCGGCACCGGGGTCACGGTCGGCCTAGGCACCGACCCGGCCGTGGAAGGCTACGGGTCCACCCGCTTCAAAGCCGAAGCCCCAGGCCTGACAATCCCTCTGAAAGATCACAGTTCCTACTTCACCCCCGGCAACGAATCCCTGTTCAGCATCGCCGACATCGCATCCGGGCACGGTGACGCCTTGGCTCACGACCACATGACCGCCGACCATCGGGGCAGCTATTGGCTGCCCGATACCTTCGATCCCGAGGCGATTCGGCGTCCTACCGGTGGTCACTACCATTGAGACTTGCACCGAAGACCTGCGAGAGGACCAAGGTCGCGATGAGGCGTTCGGCGATTACCTACCTCGTCGCGGCGATGCTCGCAATTGCACTTCAATCGTGCAGCGCCATAAGGAATGTCAGCGAAGGGGTGACCAACCCGATGACTCCGGACCAGTCCAAGGCCCAGGTGATCGACGCGGCCCGCGAGATCGCCACCACCTTGGCTCTGAAAAACGTGTCAGGCAACTTCAAACGCGAATCGTGTAACGACCAGGCCGTCGCGCCCTTTCGGGGCCGAGTCGTCCTCGACTACGAGCACGCACCCACCCTGGAAGCATCCCAAGCCGAGATCCAGCAGATGGTCACCACGCTCAAACAGCACGGCTGGCAAGCCCCGGGGGACTTCCACACCCACGCTCCCGCGCTCAGTAAGCGGGGCGCCACCGCCGTATTCGATCCCTACTCTCCAGTCCAGAATGCCGGCGGGTCCATCACCATCTACGGGGAATGCAAAGACATGACCACCAAGGAGAACACCAACCCCGAACCCATACCACCAGGTGAGTTGGCGTAAGCCGGCTCGCCGAGATGCCGGTGAGAGTAACTCGGCGCCGCAGACCAGCTGATCGTGCGGGCATGCAGACCCATCCCTGGGACATGGCACGCGAAATTGCCTACACATGTGCGTAGAGTGACTAACCTGACGTATAGCTCAGCTAATAGTCGAGCATCACGTGTCACTGATGAGGGAAGCGCCCATGACGACGACTGAGCCAAGGACCGACCCGTTGACGAAACCAGACTCTGGCCGCCGCGAGGGCGCAGCGGCGACGGGCCGGCCGCCCAAGCGCAGACTTCTGACGGGTCTGTTCACCCGGTTCTGGCTCGTCCTCACCATTGCAGCCGTCGTCGCGCTGTCCGGATTCGTCGTCTACCGCCTGCACAACATCTTCGGCGTTCACCGCGGTTCGTTCGGTGGCGGCACCTCGGGCGAGGTCCTCGACCAGTTCAACGCCAAGACGATCACGCTCGAGGTCTGGGGCTCACCGGGCAGCACGGCGACCATCAACTACCTCGACGAGAACTCCCATCCGCAGCAGGCCCTCAACGTGCCCTTGCCCTGGAGTAAAGTCCTGAGTTCGACGAAGCCCGGCATCCCGGCAAACCTGATGGCGCAAGGGGACGGCAGTTGGATCGCGTGCCAATTCGTCGTGAACAACCACGACGGGCACGGTGACGTCATCAAGGCTCCTAATCACTCACCCCCCAACGAAACGGTGAATGCCTTCGTCTACTGCCTGGACAAGTCCGCATGAGCGAGGCAGGCGAGGCCCCGCCGCGCGTCGACCAGCCGCTGATCCCGCCGTTCCTGCCGCGGATGATCCACCGGCTGGCGCTGCCGATCGTCCTGGTGTGGTTGGGCATCGTGTTCGTCACCAACACCATCTCGCCGCAGTTGGAGGTAGTCGCCAAAACTCACTCGGTGTCGATGAGTCCGACTGCCGCGGCGTCCTTTCAGTCGATGATGAAGGTCGGCTCGACGTTCAAAGAGTTCAACTCCGACAACTCGGCCATGATCTTGCTGGAGGGCGACAAGCCACTCGGGGCCGAAGCGCACCGCTACTACGACGAGATCGTCAGGCGCGCCGAGCAAGACAAGAAGCACGTTCAGCACGTGCAAGATTTCTGGAGTGATCCGCTGACGGCGGCGGGTTCCCAGAGCCACGATCAAAAGGCCGCGTACGTCCAAGTTTACCTCGCCGGCAACATGGGCAGCGGGGAGGCCAACGAGTCTGCCCTGGCCCTGCGCAAGATCGTGGACTCGGTGCCCGCACCACCGGGAATCAAGGCGTACGTCACCGGCCCGGGACCGCTGTTCGCCGATCAGTCCCGTGCGGGCGAGAAGGGCGTCATGGTCGTCACTCTCATCACTTTCTTGGTGATCGTGGTGATGCTGCTGTTCGTCTACCGCTCGGTCATCACCATGATGATCATGCTGGCGATGGTGTTCATCGAGTTGCTCGCGGCTCGGGGCGTTGTCGCGACGCTCGGTAACTACGGAGTCATGGGGCTTTCCACGTTCGCCAACAACATGCTGGTGCTGATGGCGATCGCCGCCGGGACCGATTACGCGATCTTCGTGGTCGGCCGTTACCACGAGGCGCGCGGCCTCGGCGAGACCCGCGAACAGGCGTTCTACACCATGTTCCACAGCACGGCCCATGTCGTGCTCGGGTCGGGATTGACCATCGCCGGCGCCATGTACTGCCTGAGCTTCTGCCGGCTGCCCTACTTCGAGTCGCTAGGGGTGCCGTGTGCGGTCGGCATGCTGGTCGCGGTGTTGGCGGCTTTGACGCTGGGCCCGGCGGTTCTGACCGTGGCGAGCTTTTTCAAACTGCTGGACCCGAAGCGAACGCTGCAAACGCGCGGCTGGCGTCGCATCGGCACCGCGGTCGTCCGCTGGCCCGCACCGGTTCTGGCGGTGACCATCGGGGTCGCATTGGTTGGTCTGCTCGCCCTGCCCGGTTACAAGACGGACTACGACAACCGCCACTTCCTGCCGGCGGACACCCCGGCCAATGTCGGTTATGCCGCCGCGGACCGGCACTTCGACCAGGCTCGGCTCAATCCTGAGCTGTTGATGATCGAGACCGATCACGACCTGCGCGATCCGGCCGATTTCCTGGTCCTGGACAAGGTGGCCAAGGCGATCTTCCGCATCCCCGGTATCGGCCGGGTGCAGACCATCACCCGGCCGTTGGGCACGCCGCTGGACCACAGCACGCTGGGTTTCCAGATGGGCGCCCAGGCCGCGGGCCGGATTCAGACTGAGCATTACCAGGAAGAGCAGGCGACCGCGCTGCTCAAGCAGGCCGACGAGTTGCGCAAGACGATGGCGACCCTGCACGAGCAGATGAAGGTGACCCAGGACCTGAGCAACACCACGCACGAAACCGTCAAGCTGACCAGAGAGACCGTGCAGATCACCGAGGCGTTGCGCGACGACATCGCCAACTTCGACGACTTCTTCCGGCCACTTCGCAGTTACTTCTACTGGGAGAAGCACTGCTACGACGTTCCGATCTGCTGGGCGCTGCGGTCCGTCTTCAACGCGCTCGACGGCATCGACCAGGTGGCGCAGAACATCGTCAACCTCAGCGCGAACCTGGACAAGCTGGACAAGATCCAGCCGCAGCTGGTGGCGCTGATACCGCCGCAGATCGAGAGCCAGCAGCACAACCTCGACACCATCATGTCGAACTACGCGACCACGAAAGGTCTCAACGACCAGGCGAAAGCGCAATCCGACAACGCCACCGCCGAAGGTGATGCGTTCGACAAGGCCAAGAACGACGACACCTTCTACCTGCCGCCGGAGGCGTTCAAGAGTCCGGATTTCGCGCGGGGTCTCAAGCAGTTCATCTCCCCGGACGGGCACTCTGTTCGGTTGATCATCTCGCACGAGGGCGACCCGGCGACTCCCGAGGGCATCAGCCACGTCGAGCCGATCAAGCAGGCCGTGCACGAGGCGATCAAGGGCACGCCCTGGGAGGGTGCCAAGGTCTACCTCGGCGGTACCGCCGCGACGTACAAGGACATGCACGACGGCTCCGCGATCGACCTGATGATCGCCGGAATTGCCGCGGCCACACTGATTTTCGTCATCATGCTGGTGATCACCCGAAGCGTCGTGGCGGCCGTCGTCATCGTCGGTACGGTGTTGCTGTCGCTGGGCGCCTCGTTCGGACTTTCCGTGCTCGTATGGCAGTACATCCTGGGCATCAAGTTGCACTGGATGGTGCTGGCGATGGCGATCATCCTGCTGCTGGCAGTCGGCTCGGACTACAACCTGCTGCTGATTTCGCGGTTCAAGGAGGAAATCCACGCGGGGCTCAGGACGGGGACGATCCGCGCGATGGCCGGTTCGGGCTCGGTGGTGACCTCCGCGGGTCTGGTGTTCGCCGCCACCATGGCTACGTTCATGTTCAGCCCGCTGCTGGTGATGGCCCAGGTGGGTACGACGATCGCGCTGGGTCTGCTGTTCGACACCTTGATCGTGCGGTCGTTCATGACGCCGTCGCTGGCCACCCTGCTCGGGCGCTGGTTCTGGTGGCCGCAGCACGTGCGTCCGCGGCCGGCGAGCACCATGCTGCGGCCGTACGGACCGCGTCCCGCCGTGCGTGAGTTGATCCTCAACGACGTCGACGAGCACCCGCCGGGCGGACTGGTCAAGAAGCGCTGATCGCGGTTGCGGCTTGCCCGAGTGCGGCGGACGGCGACAACAGGGACGTCGTGCTTAGGCCGCCACGTCCAGGCTCGTGAGCCCGCGCAGCACCGGATTCGCCCGGTACACCGGCCGGTCCTCCAGGAGCGAGAGCCCCGGGAACCGCTTCGTCAGCATGTCGAACGCGAGCCGCGCCTCGAGCCGCGCGAGCGGCGCCCCGAGGCAGAAGTGCGTGCCGAACCCGAACGCGAGGTGCGGGTTCGGTTCGCGCGCGAGGTCGAGCTGGTCGGGGTCGTCGAACATGTCGGGGTCGTGGTTCGCCGCGCCGATGCTCACCAGCACGAGAGAGCCCTCCGGGATCACATGGTCGTCGATCGCGACGTCTTCGAGCGCGACGCGTACCGTCGCCTGCACGGGCCCGTCGTAGCGGAGCAGCTCTTCGATCGCGGTCGGGAGCAGCGCGGGCTCGTTGCAGAGCCGCTTCCACTGATCGGGCTCGCGCAACAGGGCGAGCGTGCCATTGCCGATCAGGTTCGTCGTCGTCTCGTGGCCGGCAAGCAGCAGCAGGTTGCCGGTCGCGAGCAGCTCGGCGTCGGTGAGCGCATCGCGCTCCTCCTGAGCCGCGATCATCGCGCTGATCAGGTCCTCGCGCGGCGCGCGGCGGCGGGCGGCGATGATGTCGGCGAGGTAGTCGAAGATCTGGCGCGCCGCCTCGCTGCCGGTCGCGCGCGCCTCCGCGTTCGGCGACGCGAAGCCGTTGATCATCGCGCTCGACCACTGACGGAACTGACGGTGGTCCTCGACCGGGACGCCGAGCAGCTCGGCGATCACGATCGCCGGGAGCGGCTCGGCGACGTCGTGGATCAGGTCGAAGGTGCCCTTGGCCTGCGCTTCGTCGGCGAGCTCGCGGACGATCGCCTCGATGTGGTCGCGCAGCGCGGCGATGCGTTTGGGGGTGAAGGCCTTGTTGACGAGCTTGCGGACGCGCGTGTGGTCGGGCGGGTCCATGATCAGCATCGAGCGCATGCCAGTCGCGCTCTGGCGCAGGAACTCCGGCATGCGGTCGAGGTTGTCGCGCATGAGCGGCGCGCGCATGCGCTCGACCGAGAAGCGCGGGTCGCGCAACGCCGAGTGGACGTCGCGGTAGCGCGTGAGCATCCACATGCCGGGGCCGGTGTAGTTCGCCGGGACCGGCACCTCGAGCACGGGCCGCACGGTGCGGATCACGGAGTAGACCGGGTAGGGATTCTCGAGCGAGCCGGCGCTGCGCAGCGGCAGGAGCAGGTCGAAGTCGCCGGAACCGTCAGAAGAAGGAAGGGGTGACGACCGGTCAGGAGAGGGCGCGGTGCGCTGCCAGGCAGGAGACGTCATGGCGGATCCTCTGGGCGAGCACAGTGTTGAGAATGACCGACTGACCAGTCACACTAGCATCGTGCCGACGACCGCCTCAAACGCGCGCGACGCGTTCTACGAGCTATCTCTACCCCGATAGCCGGGGCGCGCTGCCGCTTCGTGATCCGGCACTTTCGAGTCGTCCGAGCCCTGCGCGTGGCGCTCGCGGTCGTGCGCGTCCTGCCCCGATATCTGCTGCTCCTGGCGCGCGATCGCACCGCTCGCCGGCCGACGACCGATGCAGACTGGCAGCGCGCGCACCGCGCGGCGGCCCGCGAAGTCAAGCGCGTCGCGCTCTCGCTGGCCGGCGGCTTCACCAAGGCCGCCCAGATGCTGGGCGCGCGGGCCGACTTCTTCCCGGCGCCCTTCGTCGAGGAGCTGAGCCAGTTCCACGACGCGGTGCCGCCGCGGCCCTTCGAGACGCTGCGGCCGCTCGTCGAGCGCGACCTCGGCCGCCCGCTCGACGAGGTCTTCGCGACGATCGATCGCCGGGCCCTCGCCGCCGCTTCGTTGGCGCAAGTGCACCGCGCGACGCTGCGCGATGGCGGCCAGGTCGTCCTGAAGATCCGCTATCCCGAGGTCTCGAGGATCATCCCGCTCGACCTCGGCCTGCTGCGCCGCGTCGTCGGGATCGTCATGCTCGTGCAGCGGCGCATCGACATGCGGGCGCTCGTCACCGAGACGACGCGTTTCATCGAGCTCGAGCTCGACTTCGCGCGCGAGGCGCGCTCGACCGAGCGGCTCGCGCAGAACCTCACCGAGCTGCCCTTCGTGGTCGTCCCGCGCGTCCATCCGGAGCTGTGCGGCGACAACGTGATCGTGCTCGAGTACCTGGAGGGCATCCAGGTCGCGCGCACGAAGGAGCTGGTCGCGGCAGGCCACAAGCTCCCGGAGATCGCGCGCAAGATCGGCGCGCTCTACGGCACGATGATCTTCGAGCAGGGCTTCTTCCACGGGGATCCACACCCCGGGAACCTACTGATCCTGCCCGACGGCCGGATCGGCCTTCTCGACTTCGGCTTGGCCAAGGAGCTGCCGCCCGGCTTCGCGCGGCTCGTCGCGACGATGATGGTCTGTTCGATGATCGGCGACTCGCGATCCGCGTTCGCCGCGGCCGAGCAGCTCGGCTTCGACGTCGCCTCGATGAAACCTGACAACCTGCGCTCGCTGATGCTGATGACGATCGGCGACAGCGACACCGAGGCTGGCTTCTTCCAGATCCTGGGCGAGACGAGCCTGCGCAAGATCCCGGAGGACTTCGCGCTCGTCGGGCGCACGCTGATCCTGCTGAACGGGCTCTCACACCGGCTCGCGCCCGGGCGCCGGTTGATCCAGGCCGAGCTACTGAAGCACCTCGCCGCGGGCGCAGCCCGGACAGACGCCGACGAGCCGGCCCCGACGGCGCCCAGGTCGATGTAGCCGGCTCCGGGGACGAGTGAGGCCCCTCCCCAGTGCCTACCCGACGGATGTCGACGAGATGTTGGTACTGGCCAGAGCTTATCGCTTTGGCCAGTAAATTTTCGGTGGAGCTGCCGGGAATCGAACCCGGGTCCTACGGCATTCCCTCAAGACTTCTCCGTGCGCAGTCCGCTATGCCTCTGCTCGGATCTCCCGGTCACGCGAACCAGCCGAGATGACGATCCCAGTCGCTGTTGGTGTCCCGATGAGTCCCGCGACCGAACTCATCGGTGGATCCCTCTAGCTGACGCCAGGGTCCGGGTCGAGGGCTCTCCCGGTCTGACGGACTAGCTGTCGCTTAGGCAGCGAGAGCGTAGTCGCGCTGAACTGAATCGGCGCTTATCTGTTTGCAACGACGCTTACGGTGGTCTCTTGCCTGCACCGGCACGCTTCCCTTGATTCGATGCGCGAAGTCGAAACCTTTCAGCCCCTTGTACTTGCGCTTCGAGCATCCCCGCCGGCTTTCGGCAGGACTATCAATGGTACGACGGTATCAACTCCCGGGGACAGTCCATTGTTCCGCGTCGTTTCCGAGTCGTTTCCGTGCCGGGCCACGGTCGGGTGACGAGTGCCCCGGCCTCGCGGGCCGGGGCACTCGTGAACTCACCGATCAGTTGATACCGACGACTTCCTGCGCGATCGCCGCGACGCGCGTTTGCGCGGCCGAGATAATCCGCTGCCGGTTCTTGTGCGCCTCCTCGTACGCGATGATCACCCGCACGTCGTGGGGAGCGGTCAGTTCCTTGATCGCGGCCACGGCGTCGCTGACGTTGAGGTCGTCGTAGTCGCGGATGGGCAGCTCCTTGGCGTCGAGAACCCCGACGGTGGCGCGGCCCGAGTGCAGCGCGTCGGCGGCCCGCACGGCCCCTTCGGAACGGGTGACCCGCTCCGCGGCCTGCAGCGCGGCGTTCTGCGAGGCGGACAACGCCTTCGCGGCAATCTCGCCGGCGTGGCCGCCACGCTTGACCAGGTCGTTCAGCGCGGGGCCGGTGGAGCGCAGAGCGTCCACGGCCCTGTCGACGCCGCGCGCGGACCAGGTGGCCGGCAGGTTGAACAGCTTGACCGCCGTACCGGCGGCCGCCTGCAGCGGCGTGCGGCGCAGCGCGGCGGGGCCGCCGAGCGCGTCTTCGGCCAGCACGGTGGTCAGCCAGTCCACGGTCGCCTGGTGGGCGGTGATCAGCTGGGTCGCCAGCTCCTCGACGTCCGGGAGCTTCGCGGCGACTGCCAGCGCCTTGGCGTAGCGCGCCCGGTCCAGCAGTTGGCTTTCGAGCGCAAGGTCGCCCAGCAGCGCCTCGTCGAACGGCTCAGCCTGCTCGGTCAGCGCCTTGACGGCGGCGGCGGCGCGACCCAGGAACGGGCCGATCACGTCGGGGAATCCGCCCAATTCCCGAATCGCCGACTCGATGGCCTCGGCCCGCTTGCGACCGTTGGCGGCGTTCTGCGACAGTTCGCGGCGCACGGCGTCGGTGCGAGCCTGAACGGTGCGGGTCTCGGCGATCTGGATTTCAGTGTTGGTCAGATCCAACAGCGTGCGTAGCTGAGCGAGCAGCCTGGTCGTATCGGGTGAAGTCATAAGTCTTCCAGCCTCCGGGAGTCGATGATTCGGCGCTGACTGCGCCTCTACAAACCGGCTACCCGGGCCCCTCCAACGTCATACGCGTGTCGGCCCGCTGTGACGAACGTCGCATTTTCGCGGTTGACGCAGCGGTCAGATCACGAAGTTCAGGTGCTCGACGACCTGCGCGGCCAGGTCTTTGTCGCCGCCGAGTTCGATGTTCTGGGGCCTGGCGCCGCACATCGGGCGCCCCCCGCACAGCCTGGTGAACTGCAGCGAGTCGAGCTTGATCGTCGCCGTGGCCTCCTGGCCGCCGAAGTCCTCGACCGTTCGGGCGCGGCCGTCGACGCTCACCCGGATGCTGCGGGCCGCCGGGCCGGTCAGCTCGAACAACACCCGCGAACCGTCGGGCGCCTTGGCCTTCTTGCCCACGACGTAACCCATCGTGGCGGCGATCTCGTCCAGGGACAACCGGGTCGCCGCCGTGTCGAGCTGCTCATCCGTGGACGGCCGCGCCAGCGCCTCACGAATGTCCTGCTCGTGCATCCAGCAGTCGAACACCCGCACCCGCATGAACCGCCCGTAGCTTTCGGGGCCCACGGGTGTCGGTGTCACCGCGTCCCAGTCGTCCTCGGACATCGCCGTCAGGGCCTCGCGGCGGTCTGCGGTCACCGACTCGAACCGTGCGAGCACGTCGGCGCCCGATTCCGCACTGAGGTGACGCACCCAGCACTCGTTCATCACCCCGACGTCGTTGCGTACATGCTCGAGCGCGGAGCAATCGGTGTCGGGCTGGGGCGCGGGCACACCGCCCAGGAACGACTCGGTGCCGATCATGTGCGACACCACCGCCTTGACGTCCCAGCCGGGCAGCGGGCTCGCCGCTGACCACTGCCCCTCGGGCAGCCCGCCCAGCAGCGCCGCGATGCCGTCCCACACCCCGAAGAGGCCGGCGAGCACCTCGGACTTGTCGACTCTGGTCACCGCGCGATCGGCCATAGCAGGATCCTACGACCGCTAGTTCGCGGCGATCATCGCCACCGATGCCATGGCCATGACCATGCCGTACGTGACGGCCGACAGCTCGGCGAAGGCGGCGCCGATCAGTTCATGCCCTTGGCTCGGCGGCCCATTTCACGGACCACTTCGCGCTGGGCGTCGCGGCGGGCCATGTCCTGGCGTTTGTCGTACGCTCGCTTGCCGCGCGCGAGCGCAAGTTCGACCTTGACCTTGCCCTCTGAGAAATACAGTGACAGTGGCATCAGCGTGAGGTTACCATCTCGTATCTTGCCGATCAGGTTGTCGATTTGGTGCCTGTGTAACAACAACTTTCGGTTGCGACGAGGTTCATGGTTGGTCCAGCTACCGTGCTGGTACTCGGGGATGTACAAGTTGCGCAGCCACACTTCGCCGTCGTCGACGGTTGCGAAAGCGTCGGCCAGAGACGCATGTCCCTCGCGCAGGCTCTTCACCTCGGTGCCGAGCAGAGACACTCCTGCCTCGAAGAGCTCGATGATCGAGTAGTTATGCCGCGCTTTGCGATTGGTGGCGATGATCTGTTTGCTGCCACGTTTGCCGCCAGCCGCCTTGCCCCCACCGGACTTGTTGGCCACAGCTAACGCCGGATGTACAGACGCAATGTCGCGTAGGCGGTCAGACCGGCCATCGACACGCCGAGCAGCAGGAGCCACGGGGAGATGTACAGGATGTCGGCGTAGTCCACTCGTGCGATCAAATTGGCTTGGTAGAACTGGTTCAACGCATTTTCCAGGAACAACGCCCGCACCAGCACCAGGCCGGCGATCGCGATCACCACACCGACGGCGGCGGCGAACATCGCCTCCACCAGGAAGGGCAGCTGGGTATACCAGCGGCTGGCCCCGACCAGGCGCATGATCCCGATCTCGGTGCGGCGCGTGTACGCCGCCACCTGGACCATGTTGGCAATCAACAGAATCGCCCCGACGGCCTGCACCAGGGCGACGGCGAACGCCACCCGACTCAGGCCGTCCAGGACCGCGAACAGCCGGTCGATCAGGTCTTTCTGGTTCAGCACGGACAGCACCCCCGGCTGGCCCTGCATCGCCATGTCAAAGTCCTTGTGCTGCTCGGGATTGTTCAGCTTGACAATGAAAGATGCCGGAAATGAATCCTTTCCGGCGACGTCCTTGTACTGCGGGAACTTGCGAATCGCGTCCTCGTAGGCGTCGTTGCGGTTCAGGAATCGCACCGACTTGACGTCCTCGCGCCCTTCGATCTTCTGCCGCAGCGCCTTACACGGGTCGGCGGTGCACGACGGGTCGTTGGCGGAGACGTCCTCGGTGAGGAAGACCTGCGTCTCGACGCGGTCGAGGTAGATGCTGCGGGAGTTCTCGGCCAGCCGGACCACCAGCAGCCCGCCGCCGAACAGGCCGATCGAGATCGCGGTGGTGAGGATCATCGCCGCCGTCATGGTGACGTTGCGGCGAAGCCCGGTCAGGACCTCGTTGAGCAGGAAGCCGAAGCGCACTTAGCGGTCCATCCCGTAGATGCCGCGCTGTTCGTCGCGCACCAGCCGGCCCAGGGACAGCTCGACGACCCGCTGCCGCATCGAGTCGACGATGTGGTGGTCGTGTGTGGCCATCAGCACGGTCGTTCCCGTGCGGTTGATGCGCTCCAACAAATCCATGATGTCCTTACTGGTGTCCGGGTCGAGGTTGCCAGTCGGCTCGTCGGCCAGCAGCACCAGGGGCCGGTTGACGAACGCCCGGGCGATCGCCACGCGCTGTTGCTCGCCACCGGACAGCTCGCTGGGCAGCCGGTTGGCCTTCCCGGACAGGCCGACGGTCTCGAGCACCTCGGGTACCACCCGGTTGATCGTGTCGGTTCGCCTGCCGATGACCTCCAGCGCGAAGGCGACGTTCTCGTACACCGTCTTCTGCTGCAGCAGGCGGAAATCCTGGAAGACACAACCGATCACCTGACGCAGCTTCGGCACGTGCCGGCCCGGCAGCTTGTTGACGTGGAACTTCGAGACCCGGACGTCACCGGCCGTCGGGTTCTCCTCCCCCAGCAGCAGCCGCATGAACGTCGATTTACCCGAACCCGACGGGCCGATCAGGAAGACGAACTCACCCTTGTCGATTTTGACGTTGACGTCCTCTAACGCCGGCCGTGCCGACGCTTTGTACTTCTTGCTGACATGGTCCAGGGTGATCATCACGGCACGCCAGTGTAGCGGCGAGCTGCTCGGGCGGGCGTAATCAACTTGCTGGCGGCTGCGAACTCGGCGCCGGTCCGGGCCCCGGTTGCGGCAGTTCCGGCGGCGGTGGCGTCGTGGGGGTGGCGCTCGGAGGGCAGAACGGCGGGGGCAGCAGGCACGGCAGCTGGGGCAGCGGGAACGGGGGCGTGGTGGTGGTCGTCGGGGGCGGCACGGTGGTGGTGGGCGAAGGCGTCGTGGTGGTCGGAGTCGGCGTCGGCGTGTAGCGCACCGTCGGTGCCGGCTCCTGCACACGGCTGCGCGGGACCCAGGTGTAGTTCGGGTCGGGCACGAAGCCCGGCGGCACCACCTGGGCCGGCGGCTTCGGCTCCGCTTCCGGGCGGTAGGTGTCGTAGACCCACCACACGGCCACGAAGACGACGATCAGGACCAGCGTCGACGTGCGCACCCGGCCGCCGAACAGACGACTCCAGCGTCGCTCCGTGCCGTCGCTGCGCTTCTCGAGGTTGCTCAGCGAGAACTTCACCGTGGTTGCACCGCACCCTTGGCGTCATCGGTGGCGCGCGCCGCCTCCGCGGCCTGGGCCACCGCGACGGACGGCCCCTCCACCAGGCCCACGGTCGCGTCGGCCGCGGTCATGATGCCGACGCGGGCCAGCGCCCGGATGACCAGGAAGCGCAGCTGCCGGCCAACCTCGAACTGCTTGCCGGGCAGCGTGCGGGCCACCATCCGCAGTGTGACCGTGTCTACCTGGATGCTCTCCACGCCCATCACGGTCGGGGCGTCCAGCAGCAGGTCGCCCAGCACCGGGTTGTCCATGGCGCGTTCGCATTCCTGGTGCAGGACCTCGTTGACCTGGTTGAGGTCCGCGCTGGTCGACACCGGGATGTCCACGACCGCGCGCGCCCAGTCCTTGGACAGGTTGACGACCTTGACGATCTGGCCGTTGGGGATGGTCAACACCTCACCATCCGGTGAGCGCAGCCGGGTCACCCGTAACGTCACGTTCTCGACGGTGCCGCTGGCCTCCGTCGCCGACACGACGGTGAGGGTGACCAGGTCGCCGAAGCCATACTGTTTCTCCGCCAGGATGAAGAAGCCGGAGAGCAGGTCCCGCACCAGCTGTTGAGCGCCGAAACCCAGCGCGGCTCCCACCACGGTGGCCGGCGCAACCAGCCCGGTCACCGAAAACTGCAGGATGTCGGCGATCTGCATGATCACCCAGACGCCGATGATGACGATCGACACCCACGAGATCACCGATGCCACGGCCTGGCGGTGCTTGGTGGCTTCCGAGCGCACCAGCGCATCGCTTTCGGCGAACCCGATGTCCAACTGCCGGGTCACCTGCTGGGCGACCCAGTTGACGAAGCGGGCCGCCAGCACCGCCGCGATCAGCACCATGACGATGCGCAGGCCGCGGGTGATCACCCACTCACCCAGCTCGCCGCGCCAGAAGTCGTGCCAGCGCTGCGTCGCAGAGGCCGTGGTTACGGCAAGAACAGTGGTATTACTCGTCATCTTTTCGGTTGCGCCACCGGATTCCCGCTTCCAGGAACCCGTCGATGTCTCCGTCCAATACGGCCGCCGGATTGCCCACCTCGTAGTCGGTGCGCAGATCCTTGACCATCTGATAGGGCTGCAGCACGTAGGAACGCATCTGGTTGCCCCAGGAGCTGCCGCCCTCACCCTTCAACGCGTCCAGCTCGGCGCGTTCTTCTAAACGCTTGCGTTCCAACAACTTAGCCTGCAGCACTCGCATCGCCGAGATCTTGTTCTGCAGTTGCGACTTCTCGTTCTGGCAAGTCACGACAATACCCGTTGGTATGTGCGTCAAACGCACCGCGGAGTCGGTGGTGTTCACCGACTGCCCGCCCGGGCCGCTCGAGCGGTAAACGTCAACCCGCACATCGCCTTCCGGGATGTCGATGTGGTCGGTGGTCTCCACCACCGGCAGCACCTCGACTTCGGCAAACGATGTCTGACGCCGGCTCTGGTTGTCAAACGGGCTGATGCGGACCAGCCGGTGGGTGCCCTGTTCGACCGACAGAGTTCCGTAGGCGAACGGCGCGTGCACCGCGAAGGTCGCGCTCTTGATGCCCGCTTCCTCGGCGTAGGAGGTGTCGAAAACCTCGACGGGATACTTGTGTTGTTCGGCCCAGCGGACATACATCCGCATCAGCATCTCGGCCCAGTCGGCGGCGTCGACCCCGCCGGCGCCGGAACGGATGGTGACCAGGGCCTCGCGCTCGTCGTACTCGCCGGAGAGCAGGGTGCGCACCTCGGTGGCCTCGATGTCGGCGCGCAGCGCCTTGAGCTCCGCGTCGGCCTCGGCCTGCGCTTCCAATCTGCCGGCCGCGTCGTCACCCTCCTCGGCGGCGAGCTCGTAGAGCACCGGCAGGTCGTCGAGGCGCTGCCGCAACTGCTCGATGCGCCGCAGCTCGCCTTGGGCGTGGGACAACTGGCTGGTGACGCGCTGGGCGTGGGCCTGGTCGTCCCACAGGTTGGGGTCGGACGCCTCCTGCTCGAGTTTCTCGATGCGGACGCGCAAACCGTCCACATCGAGCACCCGCTCCACCGTGGTCAGGGTGGCGTCGAGGGCGGCGATGTCGGCTTGACGGTCGGGTTCCACAGGCGACCACGTTACCGTCGGCCCTGATCGCGGCGAGTGCTCAGGTCGCGCGCGCGATGGCACCGTTTAGCATCGAGTGACGATCACGAACGGAAGGGCTGGACGGCATGCGCCCCTATCACGTCGCCATCGTCGGCTCGGGACCGTCGGGCTTCTTTGCCGCGGCTTCCCTGCTCAAGGCGGCCGACGCCGCGGACTTCGACGTGGCGGTCGACATGCTCGAGATGCTGCCGACGCCCTGGGGCCTGGTGCGCTCCGGGGTCGCACCCGATCACCCCAAGATCAAGTCGATCAGCAAACAGTTCGAGAAGACGGCCCAGGACCCCCGGTTCCGCTTCTTCGGCAACGTCGTGGTCGGCGAACACGTGCAGGCCGACGAACTCGCCGACCGCTACGACGCCGTCGTCTACGCCGTCGGCGCGCAATCCGACCGCGCGCTGAACATCCCCGGCGAGAACCTGCCGGGCAGCATCGCCGCCGTCGACTTCGTCGGCTGGTACAACGCCCACCCGAACTTCGAGCACGCCACGCCCGACCTGTCGGGCGCCCGCGCCGTCGTGGTCGGCAACGGCAACGTCGCCCTCGACGTCGCACGCATCCTGGTCACCGACCCCGAGGAGCTGCGGCGCACCGACATCGCCGATCACGCGCTGGAGTCGCTGGGACCCTGCGGCGTCGAGGAAGCGGTGGTCATCGGCCGGCGCGGGCCGCTGCAGACTGCCTTCACCACGCTGGAGCTGCGCGAGCTCGGCGACTTGGACAACGTCGACGTCGTCGTCGACCCCGCCCAGTTGGAGGGCATCACCGACGAGGAGGCCGCCGCGGCGGGCAAGACGGCCAAACTGAACATCGCCGTCATGCGCGACTACGCGGGACGCGCACCGCGTCCGGGCCACCGGCGCATCGTGCTGCGCTTCATGACGTCCCCGATCGAGGTCAAGGGCCGCGACAGGGTGGAGAGCATCGTGCTGGGCCGCAACGAACTGGTCAAGGACGACAGCGGACGGGTGGTGGCCAAGGACACCGGTGAGCGCGAGGAGCTGCCGGTGTCCCTGATCGTGCGGTCCGTCGGGTACCGGGGCGTGCCGACGCCCGGGCTGCCGTTCGACGAGAAGACCGCGACGATCCCCAACATCGGCGGGCGGGTGCAGGGCCGGCGCAACGACTACGTCGTCGGGTGGATCAAGCGCGGGCCCACCGGTGTGATCGGCACCAACAAGAAGGACTCGCAGGACACCATCGACACCCTGCTGGGCGACCTGCGCGGGGCCGGTCAGCTCGCCGCGTTCCCCGCAGACCATGCCGACCGGTTGGCCGACTGGCTGGCCGAGCGTCAGCCCAAGCTGATCACCACCGCCCACTGGGACGTCATCGACCGCCACGAGCGCTCGGCCGGCGAACCGCACGGACGCCCCCGCGTCAAGCTGCCGAGCCTGGAAAAGCTGCTACACATCGGGCACGGCTAGGCGCCGCTCACAGGTTCTTGGACCGTACGGCCAGAACCGAGCGTCCGGCGTTGTGCGCACCGCACACGTCGAAACATGCGAGCGAGTCGGTGACCAGCAACTGATCCGGTTCGTCGTTGGCGGCCAGATACCGGTCGACGCTCCCCCGCACATTGACGCACTCGACCCGCACGTCGGGGAAAGACCGTACCCACCGGGCCATCCGCCGGTCCAATTCCGCTTGCGCCAATCGCTTTTCGTCCGCGTCGTCCGGCACACCGGCCGGGGTCACCGAGACGACGAGCAGCGGGACGCGCCGCAGGCGGGCCTCCTCGAAAGCGTGCCGCAGCACCGCGCCGTCGGACGCCTGCACCACCACCCGGGCAACCTTGAGAGCACGCGGCCGGGCCGCGGGCCGCCCGATGACCGCCACCGGGCACAGGGCCGCGGCAGCCAGGGCGGCCGAGATCGAGCCGACGCCGCGGTGAGCGCTGTTGAGCCCGACGGCCCCCACGCAGATCAGCGCCGCCGACCTCGACTCCTCGACCAGCTTGGCGAGCGGCTTGCCCGTGACGATCTCGGTCTCGATCTTGACCGGCTTCTCGTTGAACTCGACGGCCCGGCGGGCGTCGTACAACGCCGCGCGGCCCGCAGCCACCCGGGTCTCGTGGATGCCGGCGCCGGAGTACTGCGACGGCTCTACCACGTACACGAGCCGCAGCGCGATGTCCCGGCTGATCGCCTCGTCGACCGCCCAGCGCGCCGCGTTGATGGCCGCTTTCGACCCGTCGACGCCGACGACCACCGTCGGTGCTGGATGCGACATCGCGGTCTCCTCTGCCGGTCGGAGCGGCCGGCCCGCAGCCGCCACCACGAGCCACGCTATTGAGGAAAACGCCGCCGGCCCAGGGCAATGGGTCCACAATCGGGTGCCATTGGTCCCTATCCGCGAACGCCTCAGACCGTGGGCGGCGCTTCCGGCGCGAACCTGAAGTTGTCGGGATTCTTCGGCGAGTACACCACCGGCATCAGCTGGCCCATGGTCGGCCACTGCGCCCCGGGCTGGTCGAGGTTGACGGCCATGCGTTGATAGACCGCGTATTCGCTGACGGTGGGCCCGTTGATGACGCCGGAGATGGTGACGAACTGCTCACCGGTGGCGTCGGGTCGCGGGCTGACGCCGGTCACCAGCAGCGTGCCGCTGCACTGCTCGCCGCGCGGGCCGCGAGGAAAGAAGCGCTGGGCCAGGGCCACGGCGAAGACGCCGGCCAGCAGGAGCAACACACCGTATTCCCACATTCGGCCATGGTAGGACTGCTGGCATGAATCGGGACGACCTGGCGCTGGCGCTGACGCTGGCCGACCGCGCGGACGCGGTGACATCCGCCCGGTTCGGCGCGCTCGACCTGCGCGTCGACACCAAGCCGGACCTGACCCCGGTGACCGACGCCGACCGCGCGGTCGAGGCCGGCCTGCGCGAAGTGCTCGCGCGCGAGCGCCCGGGCGACAGCGTCCTCGGCGAGGAGTTCGGCGGCACCGCCGCCTTCACCGGGCGGCAGTGGATCATCGATCCGATCGACGGCACCAAGAACTTTGTGCGCGGCGTGCCGGTGTGGGCCAGCCTGATCGCGCTGCTCGAGGACGGCGTCCCGGTCGTGGGCGTGGTCAGCGCGCCTTGCCTGCAGCGGCGATGGTGGGCCGCGAGCGGCCAGGGCGCGTTTGTCGCGGTCGGCGGCGGCCCGCCGCGTCGGCTGGCCGTTTCGTCTGTGGCAGAGCTCAATTCGGCGAGCCTGAGTTTCTCCAGCCTGTCCGGGTGGGCGCAGCGCGGCCTGCGCGAGCGGTTCGTCGCGTTGACCGACGCCACGTGGCGGGTGCGCGCCTTCGGCGATTTCTTCTCCTACTGCCTGCTCGCGGAGGGCGCCGTCGACATCGCCGCCGAACCCGAGGTGTCGGTCTGGGACCTGGCCGCGCTGGACATCGTGGTGCGCGAGGCGGGCGGCATTCTCACCGCGCTCGACGGCACCCCGGGACCGCACGGCGGCAGCGCCGTCGCCACCAACGGGCTCCTGCACGCGCAGGTGCTCGCACGCCTTGACCCCGGTGTTGTGAATTAGCTAACAGGCGGAGGCTTCTATCTTACTCAGCAGTAAGATAGCCTTATCCGCATTGCCCCAACGACCGAGGCTGCTGACATGACCGACACCGTTTCCGGTTCACAGAAGACTTCCGAGCGACCCCGCACCAAACGGCGCGCCCGCAAGACCGGCCCCGAGAACGGCGTGGGGCTGCGGCCCCACAAGCGGACCGCTATCGACATCGCCATCGCGCTGATCACGCCGCTGGTCGGCCAGGAATTCCTGGACCGCTACCACCTGCGGGACCCGCTGAACGACGGCCTGCGCTACGGCACCAAGGCCATCTTCTCCACGACGGCCGCAACGGCCCGCCAGTTCAAGCGCGTCCAGAACCTGCGCGGCGGGCCGACCCGCCTGAAGTCCAGCGGCAAGGACTACTTCGACCTGACGCCCGACGACGACCAGAAGCTGATCGTCGAGACCGTCGACGAGTTCGCCGCGGAGATCCTGCGACCCGCCGCCCCCGACGCCGACGAGGCCGCCACCTACCCGCCCGACCTGATCGCCAAGGCCGCCGAGCTCGGCATCACCGCGCTCAACATCCCCGAGGACTTCGACGGCATCGCCGAACACCGCACCAGCGTGACCAACGTGCTGGTGGCCGAGGCGCTGGCATACGGGGACATGGGGCTGGCACTGCCGATCCTCGCCCCGGGCGGGGTGGCATCGGCGCTGACCCATTGGGGCAGCGCCGACCAGCAGGCCACCTACCTGCCGGAGTTCGCCGGTGAGAACGTGCCGCAGGCGTGCGTGGCGATCGCCGAGCCCCAGCCGCTGTTCGACCCGACCCGGCTGAAGACCACCGCGGTGCGCACGCCCAGCGGATACCGGCTCGACGGGGTCAAATCGCTGGTCCCCGCCGCGGCCGACGCCGAGCTCTTCGTCGTCGGCGCGCAACTGAACGGCAAGCCGGCGCTGTTCATCGTCGAGTCGTCGGCGAAAGGCCTTACGGTCAAACCGGATCCGAGCATGGGTCTGCGCGCGGCCGCCCTGGGCCACGTCGAGCTCTCGGGTGTGTCGGTGCCGCTGAGCGCGCGGCTCGGAGAGGACGGGGCGTCGGACCACGATTATTCCGAAGCGGTCGCACTGTCCCGGCTCGGCTGGGCGGCGCTGGCGGTCGGCACGTCGCACGCGGTGCTCGACTACGTCGTCCCGTACGTGAAGGAACGCGAGGCCTTCGGCGAGCCCATCGCCCGCCGCCAGGCGGTCGCCTTCATGTGCGCCAACATCGCCATCGAACTCGACGGGCTGCGGCTCATCACCTGGCGCGGAGCGGCGCGGGCCGAACAGGGCCTGACCTTCGTCCGCGAGGCCGCACTGGCCAAGCGGCTCGGGGCCGACAAGGGCATGCAGATCGGCCTGGACGGCGTGCAACTGCTCGGCGGCCACGGCTTCACCAAGGAACACCCCGTCGAGCGCTGGTACCGCGACCTACGGGCCATCGGCGTCGCCGAGGGCGTCACCGTCATCTGAGAGTCATCTAGGTAGTCATCGCATCGAGCCGAAAGTCTGATCATGGCAATCAATCTGGAACTGCCCCGCAAGCTGCAGTCGGTGGTGGTCACGACGCACCAGGGTGCCGCCGAGCTGATGCGGCCGATCGGCCGCAAGTACGACCTCGCCGAACACGCCTACCCCGTCGAGCTCGACACGCTGTTCAGCATGTTCGAGGGCGCCTCGGCCTCCAACGACATGGCGGGCGCCGACGCGCTGCGCGCCGAGGGGCAGGCCGGAGACGAGAACCGTAACGGCGCCAACATGGCCGCGCTGCTGCAGACGCTGGAGGCCAGCTGGGGCGACGTCGCGATGATGCTCTCGGTGCCCTACCAGGGACTGGGCAACGCGGCCATCTCCGCGGTCGCCACCGACGAGCAGCTCGAACGGCTCGGCAAGGTGTGGGCCGCGATGGCCATCACCGAGCCCGGCTTCGGCTCAGACTCGGCGGCGGTGTCGACGACCGCCAGGCTCGACGGCGACGAGTACGTCATCAACGGCGAAAAGATCTATGTCACAGCGGGTTCGCGCGCTACCCACATCGTCGTGTGGGCCACGCTGGACAAGTCGAAGGGCCGCGCGGCCATCAAGTCGTTCGTCGTCCCGCGCGAGCATCCCGGCGTCACCGTCGAGCGGCTCGAGCGCAAGCTCGGCATCAAGGGTTCCGACACCGCGGCGATCCGGTTCGACAACGTGCGGATCCCGAAGGAGAACATCCTCGGCAACCCCGAAATCGAAGAGGGCAAAGGCTTTTCGGGTGTGTTGGAGACCTTCGACAACACCCGGCCGATCGTGGCCGCCATGGCCATCGGTGTCGGCCGGGCCGCGCTGGAGGAGATCCGCAGGATCCTCACCGAGGCGGGGGTGGAGATCTCCTACGACCGCCCGTCGCACGCCCAGAGCGCCGCCGCCTCGGAGTTCCTGCGGATGGAGGCCGACTGGGAGGCCGCCTACCTGCTGGCGCTGCGCGCGGCCTGGCAGGCCGACAACAAGATCCCCAACTCCAAAGAGGCGTCCATGAGCAAGGCCAAGGCCGGCCGCATGGCCAGCGACGTGACGCTGAAGGCCGTCGAATTGGCCGGCACGGCAGGCTATTCCGAGCAGTCGCTGCTGGAGAAGTGGGCACGCGACTCGAAGATCCTCGACATCTTCGAGGGCACCCAGCAGATCCAGCAACTGGTGGTCGCCCGCCGCCTGCTGGGGTTGTCGTCGGCCGAGCTCAAGTAACCGGGACCGGCTGGGCGCTGGTGCGGGTCGCCGGCGCATTCCGAACCGAGATTAGGCTGTTCGACCATGCGCGCTATACGGGTGACCCGGCTTGACGGTCCGCATGCGGTCGAGTTGGCCGAGGTCGACGAACCCACCGGCGACGGCGTGGTGGTCGACGTGCACGCGGCAGGTGTGGCTTTTCCGGACGCTTTGCTCACCCGCGGCCTGTACCAGTACCGTCCGGATCCGCCGTTCGTGCTCGGGGCCGAGATCGCCGGCGTGGTCAGGTCGGCACCCGACGGCGCGCCGGTCGGCCCCGGTGACCGGGTGGTGGGCCTCACCATGCTCAGCGGCGGGATGGCCGAGGTTGCGGTGCTCTCCCCCGACCGCGTGTTCAAGCTGCCCGACAACGTCAGCTTCGAGGCCGGCGCCGGCCTGCTGTTCAACGACCTGACGGTGTACTTCGCGTTGACCGTCCGCGGGCGGTTGCAGCGCGGCGAGTCGGTGCTGGTGCACGGCGCGGCGGGCGGTATCGGGACGTCGACCCTGCGACTCGCGTCGGTGCTCGGGGCGGCGCGCACCGTCGCCGTGGTCAGCAACCAGGACAAGGCCCGGATCGCCACCGCGGCCGGCGCCACCGACGTGGTGCTGGCCGACGGTTTCAAGGATGCGGTGAAGGAGCTGACGGGCGGACGCGGCGTCGACATCGTCGTCGACCCGGTCGGCGGCGACCGGTTCACCGACTCCCTGCGCTCCCTGGCACCCGGCGGACGGCTGTTGGTCGTCGGCTTCACCGGCGGCGACATCCCCACGGTGAAGGTGAACCGGCTGCTGCTGAACAACATCGACGTCGTCGGCGTGGGGTGGGGCGCGTGGACGGGGACCCACCCGGGTGCGCTGGCCGAGCAGTGGGCCGGGCTCGAGCGGCTGCTGGCCTCCGGCGAGCTCGCACCCCCCGAGCCCGCGGTCTACCCGCTCGAGGACGCCGCCGCGGCGGTCGCGTCGCTGGAGAACCGCACCGCCGAGGGCAAGGTCGTTCTGCGCGTCCGCGATTGACGCGCGCCGGCTCTGTCACCGGTTGGCGGTCCTTGCGTCCGCCTCAAACCAAAAGTAATGTCACTTTCACTTCTGTTGGCCGAACGTGATGGGGAGCCGCATCGTGGAATCCTTCGTCCAGCTGCGTAAGGGCAAGACCCCGCGTCGCCTGCACGCCGACCTCGACGGGCTCAAGGACGACGAGCTGGGCCGGGGCGGTTTCACCGGCCGGACCGCCAACCTCTACCGCCGCCACGACCCCACCGCCTACCGGGCCGACGGGCCGCTGCGGCCCGTCGACGTGCTGGCGGGCGAGCTGAAACCGGCCGACGCCGCCGACTCCCGCGGCGAACCGCTGCCGCTGTTCGACAACGACGACTGCCGGATCATGCTGAGCCGCCGCCGAGATCCGATGCCGTTCTGGGTCCGCCACATCGACGGGGACCTGCTGTGCTTCGTGCATCGGGGCAGCGGCCTGGCCGAGACCGAGTTCGGGCCGCTGCGTTACCGCGAGGGCGACTGGGTGTACATCCCGAAAGCGTGCACCTGGCGTCAGCTTCCCGACAGCGAGACCACGATGCTGATGATCGAGACCACCGACGAGCTGCGGGTCCCCGCGCCGGGCGCCCTGGGCCGGCACTTCCCGTTCGACCCCGCGCAGGCCACCATCCCCGAGCCGGCCCCGGCCGACGACGACGGACGCGACGGCTACGAGGTTCGGCTTGTCCATAGAGGCGGGCCGACAACGCTTGTCTACGAACACAATCCGATCGACGTCGAGGGCTGGCGAGGCGACAATTTCGCGTTCACGTTCAACATCGCCGACTACAACGTCGTCACCTCCGACAGCGTCCACCTGCCGCCGACCGTGCACCTGTTCATGCAGGCGACCGGCGTCTACGTGATGAACTTCCTGCCCCGGCCCGCCGAGGGCGTGCCCGGCACCGAGCGCACGCCCTGGTATCACCGCAACGTCGACTACGACGAGATCGCCTTCTTCCACGGCGGCTCGCTGTACGGCATCCCGATGCCGCCCGGGCTCATTTCGCATGCGCCGCAGGGGGTTCACCACGGTGCGCCCGAGAAGGCGCGGGAACGGGCGCGTCGCAAGTTCGACGAATTCACCCGCGTCGACTGGCAGGTGATCGCCGTCGACACCCGGCGGCGGCTGACCCCGTCGGCCGAGGTGCTGGCCCACGACCTGGGACAACACTGACGATGCCGACTGCCGTGAAACACGAATACCAACGCATCCCCTACCTCGTCGCATTCTCGAACCACACGAACGTGCGCGACGTGTACGGCGGCCTGGCCGAGATCACGGTGCTGGAGAGCTATCTGCTCAAGCCGAAGGACAAGCCGTCGGACACCGTGCTGGTGTTCATGCACCCGATCGGCGGCGGCGCCTACCTGCCGATGATCAATGCGCTGGCCCGCGCGGGCCACCACGTCATCTACTGCAACAGCCGATTTCGGGGCACGGACTCCGCGCTGCTGATGGAGAAGGTGGTCGAGGACCTCGGCGAGTGCATCAAGGACGCCAAGAAACGGCTGGGCTACACCCGGGTGGTGCTGGCCGGGTGGAGTGGCGGGGGCTCACTCTCGGTGCTCTACCAGCAGCAGGCCCAGCACGCGACCATCACCTCCAGCCCGTCCGGCGACGGCCCGGACCTGACCGCCCTCGAACTGCCCGCCGCCGACGGCATCATGCTGCTGGCCGCGCACATCAGTCGGCACGGCACGCTGACGGAATGGATCGACGCGTCCATCCTCGACGAGTCCGATCCGACCAAACGCGACCCCGAGCTGGATCTGTACAACCCCGACAACCCCAACCAGCCGCCCTACAGCCAACAGTTCCTCGCCCGGTACCGGCAGGCCCAGATCGACCGGAACCGCCGCATCACCGCGTGGGTGAAGGACAAGCTCGCACAGCTGCGGGCCACGGGCCGCGCCGACGAGGAGTTCGGATTCGTGGTGCACGGCACCATGGCCGACCCGCGCTGGCTGGACCCGACCGTCGATCCCAACGAACGCACGCCGGGGACGTGCTATCTGGGGGATCCTCGGCTGGTGAACATGAGCCCGGTCGGGCTGGCCCGCTTCTCGACGTTGCGCGGCTGGCTGTCTCAGTGGAGCTACGACGACGCCCGCGGCGACGGGGTGCTCTGCGGGCCGGACATCGACGTGCCGGCGCTGGTGATCGGTAATCTTGCCGACGACGCCTGCACGCCGAGCCACACCCGGCGGCTCTTCCACGCGATCGGGCACCAGGACAAGGAGATGCACGAAATCCCCGGAGCCACACACTATTACGCGGGACCCGAACAGCGCGACAAGCTGCGCGCCGCCGTCGGCATCATCACCGACTGGCTCGTGCGCCACGACTTCGCGAGGCCGTGATGGCCGTGACGGGGCCACTGGACGGCATCCGGGTGCTCGAGCTGGGCACCCTGATCGCCGGCCCCTTCGCCGGCCGGCTGCTGGGCGACATGGGCGCCGACGTCATCAAGGTGGAGCCCCCCGGCGCCCCGGATCCGCTGCGCACCTGGGGGCAGGCCGAGGTCGACGGGCACCACGTCTTCTGGACGGTGCACGCGCGCAACAAACGCGCAGTCACGCTGGACCTGCGTCGCCCGCGCGGGCGAGAGCTGTTCTGTCAGCTCGTCGAGGTGTCCGACATCGTGGTGGAGAACTTCCGGCCCGGCACCCTGGAGAAATGGGACCTGGGCTACGACGCGCTCAGCGAACGCAACCCGCGGATCATCCTGGTCCGGGTATCGGGCTACGGGCAGAGCGGTCCCGACTCGCACAAGGCGGGCTACGCCTCGGTGGCCGAGGCGGCCAGCGGGCTGCGACACCTCAACGGTTTCCCCGGCGGGCCGCCGCCCAGGCTGGCGCTGTCGCTGGGCGACAGCCTGGCCGGCATGTTCGGTGCGCAGGGCGCGCTGGCCGCCCTGTACCGCCGCACCGTCACCGGGCGCGGCCAGGTGGTCGACGTCGCCCTGACCGAATCCTGTTTGGCCATCCAGGAATCCACCATCCCCGACTACGACGTCGGCGGCGTGGTGCGCGGACCGTCGGGCACCCGGCTCGAGGGCATCGCGCCGTCGAACATCTACCGCACCGCCGACGGCTCCTGGGTGGTGATCGCCGCCAACCAGGACACCGTGTTCACCCGGCTGTGCACGGCGATGGGCCGCCCGGAGCTGGCCGCCGACGACCGGTTCGCCACCCACGTCGCCCGCGGCCGCAACCAGGACGAGCTCGACAAGATCATCGGCGACTGGGCGGCCCGGCGCCAACCCGGCGAGATCACCGAAACACTGGGCGCCGCGGGCGTCATCACCGGCCCGATCAACACCGTCGCCGAGGTGGTCGCCGACCCGCAACTGCGGGCGCGCGGCATGTTGGTCGAGCACTACGACGAGCAGCTCCGGCGCAACGTGCTGGGCCCCGGTGTGGTGCCGGTGCTGTCGGAATCGCCCGGGGGGGTCCGCAACGCGGGCCCGGCGTGCCCCGGGCAACACAACGACGACGTCTACAGGGGGCTGCTCGGCAAGACCGCCGACGAGCTCGATGAGCTGCGGGGCCTGGGGGTCCTGTGAACCCGTCCGCCGACTTTCCCAAGCGGGTGGACATCCGCGAGGTGGCGCTGCGCGACGGCCTGCAGATCGAGGCGCCGATCCCGTTGGCGGCCAAGCTCGAGCTGCTGGCCGCGGTGGCCGCCACCGGCGTGCGCGAGGTGGAGGCCACGGCGTTCGTCTCGCCGTCGAAGGTCCCGTCCATGGCCGATGCCGCCGAGGTCGCCGCGAACCTGCACGCCTACCCCGACATCGAGTTCTCCGCGCTGGTGGCCGGCCCGGGCGGCGCCAGGCGTGCCGTCGCCGCCGGGCTGGGCTCGATCGAGTACGTGGTGGCGGCCGACGACACCTTCAGCAGGGCCAACGTCGGGCGCACCAGCGCCGAGGCCACCGAGGCGATCGCCGAGATCGTGGCCATCGCGCGCGACGCCGGCGTCACCGTGGAGGTCATCGTCGCCACCGCCTGGGATTCCCCGTTCGAGGGCCCGACGCCGCCGCAACGAGTGCTCGACGTCGCCGCCGTGGCCCGTGACCGGGGCGTGGACCGCTTCTGCGTCGCAGACACCATCGGCACGGCGACCCCGCGCAGGGTGAGTTCGCTGATCGCTTCGCTGCGCCCGGTGCTCGGGGACATGCCGCTGGGTGCGCATTTTCACAACACCCGGGGCGCGGGGCTGGCCTGCGCCTATGCGGCGGTCGAGTGCGGGGTCACCCGGCTGGACGCCTCGGCCGGCGGGCTGGGCGGCTGCCCGTTCGCCCCGGGTGCCACCGGCAACATCGCGACCGAGGATCTGGTCTACCTGCTGCGCGACTGCGGCGTCGACGTCGGCGTCGACCTGAACGCCGCCATCGCGGCCGCCGGGGTCGCGCGATCGGTCGTCGGCCACGACCTGCCGAGCGCGTTGTTGCGCGCGGGCGACCGGATCCGGAACTGATGCCGGCCGGGGCGCTGACCGCCAAAGGCCGCCAGACCAGGCAGGCCATCGAGCAGGCTGCGCGTAAGCTGTTCGCCGAGCGAGGTTTTCACGGCACGACGCTGGCCGACATCACCTCGGCGGCCGGAAAGTCACCCGCGGTGTTCTATCGGTACTTCGCCGACAAGGAAGACCTGCTGGCCGCGCTGGCCGAGTCTTTCCTGCACGGCGTGGTGGAGCCGTCCGGGCTGAGCCTCGCACTGCCCGAGTCGCCGGACGACGACGCCTTCTTCACCTCGGTGGTCACCGGCTACTGGAACATGTTCAAGCAGAACATCGGCATCATGATCGCGGTGGCGCAGCTGGCCGCGACGCAGCAGCGCTTCGCGGCCGTGCAGAACGAGTTTCGCCGCTTCGGCATGGACATCGTGTCCGCCTCGGTCCGCCGCGCGCAGCAGCAGGGTCACGGCACGGAGCTCGACCCGCAACACACGGCGGCGGCCATCGCGCTGTTGTTCGAGAACTTCACCACGGTGTTCGCAGGGCCTTCGGGCCCGCAGGGCCTGGGCCTGGGCCTGAAGATCAGCGACCGGGACGCCGTCGCGACCCTGTCGGCGGTCTGGAAGAAGACACTCTACGGTAGCTGAGGAGAGGATCAACGTGGATTTCACTCTGCCAGAACATCTTCCGGGTGTACTCGCCGAGATGGACGAATTCATCGAAGCCGAGATCAGGCCGCTGGAACGCGAGCACAGCCAGTATTTCGACAAGCGTCGCGAATACGCCCGCACCGACTGGGACAACGACGGCATCCCGACGCGCGAGTGGGAGGACCTGCTCGCAGAGATGCGCAGGCGCGCCGACAAGGCGGGCTGGCTGCGCTACGGGCTGCCCGCATCGCTGGGCGGGCGCGACGGCAGCAACGTCGACATGGCCGTCATCCGGGAACACTTGGCACACAAGGGGCTTGGCCTGCACAATGACCTGCAGAACGAGTCGTCGATCGTCGGGAACTTTCCGCAGGTGATCATGATGGAGCGGTTCGGCACCGACGAGCAACGCCGGGTCTGGTCGGAGGCGCTGATCACCGGGGAACGTTCCATGGCGTTCGGCCTGACCGAGCCGGCGCACGGCTCCGACGCGACGTGGCTGGAGACGACGGCCAAACAAGACGGGGACGGCTGGGTGATCAACGGCTCCAAGCGATTCAACACCGGGGTCCACCGCGCGACCCACGACCTCGTCTTCGCCCGCACCTCCGGCGAGGCGGGGCAGGCCCGCGGCATCACCGCGTTCCTGGTGCCGACGGACACGCCCGGTTTCACGATCCCCTACTACTGGTGGACCTTCAACATGCCCACCGACCACGGCGAGGTCGCGCTCACCGACGTTCGGGTGCCCACCGACGCGGTGCTCGGCGAGGTGGACCGCGGACTGGAGGTGGCGCAGACGTTCCTGCACGAGAACAGGATCCGGCAAGCGGCCAGCAGCCTGGGCGCCGCCCAATACTGCATCGACCGCGCCGCCGCCTACGCCGGGGAGCGCACCGTGTTCGGCAAGCCGCTGGCGATGAACCAGGCCGTGCAATGGCCGCTGGCAGAGCTGCAGACCGAGGCCCAGATGGTGCGGCTGCTCGTGGCCTATGCGGCCTGGCACCTGGACCGAGATCACCACATGGAGGTCTCGGACAAGGTGTCGATGGCCAACTACCGCGCCAACCGCCTGGTCTGCGACGCCGCCGACCGCGCCATGCAGATCTTCGGCGGCCTCGGCTACAGCCGCCACGAACCGTTCGAGCACATCTACCGCCACCACCGCCGTTACCGGATCACCGAGGGCGCCGAGGAGATCCAGATCCGCCGGGTGGCCCAGCGGCTGTTCGCGTTCGGCAAGAAGTGACCACCTCCGTCGAGGAGCTGACCACCCGCCTCGCCGCCGCGCTGGCGCCGGTGCTGGACGCCGACGTGCGCATCGAGAACCTGCGCGCGCTGACCGGCGGCGCGAGCCGCACCACGTGGGCCTTCGACGCGGTCACCCGACAACGGCGAAGCGCGCTGATCCTGCGGATCGGCCCACCCGACGACGTGCACGCCGGCATGGAACTCGAGGGCCGCGCGCAGGTGGCCGCCGCGGCCGCCGGGGCGCCGGTGCCCCGACTGCTCGTCGCGACCGATTCGCCCGCCGCGCTGGGCAATCCGTTCCTGATCTGCGCGGAGGTCAAGGGCGAGACCATCGTCCGGCGCATCGCGCGTCAGCTCGACGCCGCCGGCGGGCACGCGGCCCGGACCAGCCTGCTGCGGCAGTGCGCCCAGGCGCTGGCCGCCATCCACCGCGCCGACGCCGGCATCGCGGGCCTGACCCACGCGGACCAGCTCGGCGAATGGCGTGAGCGCCTCGACGCCATGAACGACACCACCGCCACGTTCGAATGGGCCTTTCGCTGGCTCGAGGCCAACCGGGCCCGGCAATCCCCGCCGTCGGCCCCGGTGCTGGTGCACGGCGACTACCGGATGGGCAACCTGATCGTCGACGGATCCGCCCTGGCCGCCGTACTGGACTGGGAGCTGGTCCATCTCGGTGAGGCGTACGAGGACCTGGCCTGGTTCTGCATCCGCGCCTGGCGGTTCGGCGCCCCGGCCAGCCTGGGGGCCGGCGGCCTCGGCAGCGTCGAGAACTTCCTGCGGGCCTACGAGGAGGCTCGCCCGACGACGCTGGACCGGGCGGCGTTTCACTGGTGGCTGGTGCTGGCGACGCTGCGCTGGGGTGTCATCTGCCGCTACCAGGCGGAGCGGCACCTGAGCGGCCAGTCCCGCTCGGTGGAGTTGGCGACCATCGGCCGCCGCGTCTGCGAGACCGAGTGGGACCTGCTCGACCTGCTGGAAGGGGCCCACCCGTGATCAGCGCCTACGGCCGCCCGCTGGCGGCCGAACTGGTGGCCGCGGTGGCCGAGTTCCTGGAAACCGACGTCCGCGCGGCCACCGAGGGACAGGTCAACTTCCACGCCCGGGTGGCCGCCAACGCGTTGCGCATCGTGGAGCGCGAACTGCTCGACGAGAGCGAGGAGGAGTCGCGCGCCGCGCTGGCCGGCCTCGGCGTGGCCGACGAGGAGCAACTCGCCGCGGCGATCCGGGCCGGCGACATGGACGGACGCGCCGCCGAGGTCACCGCGTGCCTGCGCGCCCTGGTGCGACGCCGGCTCGCGGTCGCCCACCCCGGATACGACACGCCGGATTACCGGACGGAATAGGAGCCGCACCATGCCCGCCACCGGACAAGCGGGGCAACAGGTTTCGCTGCGTGTTTGCATCGTGATCGGCGTGACCCCGGGCGGGCTGATCGATCGGATCGACGAGTACTTCGATCCCGCCGACATCGCGCCGTTGATCGACTAGTTTGGGCAGCGATGACGACTCTGGAAACTCTGCTGAACGATCCCGACCTGGCGGGCGTGTGGAACCTCGACCGGGACCGCTCGGCCGTCACCTTCAAGATCAGCAACATGTGGGGGCTGCTGAGGGTCAAGGGCCGCTTCACCGATTTCAGCGGCGACGGTCAATTGACCGGCGCCGGAGCGGTCTTCGGCCGCCTCGACATCCGTGCGGCGTCGCTGGACACCGGCATCGGCCGCCGCGACAAACACCTGCGGTCCGAGGACTTCTTCGACGTGGAGAAGTATCCCGAGATCAGCGTCGTCGTCACCGCGGTCGAACCCACCAAGGGCAGGGCCGCCCACCTGCGGGCCAACTTCACGATCAAAGGCGTCAGCGCGCCGGTGCCGCTGCCCGTCACGATCACCGAGCTCGACGACGGCTCGATCCGGTTCTCCGGTGCGACCGAGATCGTTCGGTCCCGGTTCGACATGGGCTGGAACAAGCTCGGGATGATGGGCGCGGCGGCGACGGCGGCGGCCGAAGCCGTCTTCGTGCGGGCACCCCAGTAAATCCGCCGCGGCACCAGTACCATCTGCACCGTGCCCGACTCCAGCCCCGATTCCACCGTCGTCCTGCGGATCCTGGTCTACAGCGACAACGCGAAGACCCGCCAAGAAGTGATAAGGGCGCTGGGCAAGCACCTGCACCCCGAGCTGCCTGAGCTGAGTTACGTCGAGGTGGCAACCGGCCCGATGGTCGTGCGCACGATGGACGAGGGCGGCATCGACCTGGCCATCCTGGACGGCGAGGCCACCCCCACCGGCGGCATGGGCATCGCCAAGCAGCTCAAGGACGAACTGGCGACCTGCCCCCCGATTCTGGTGCTCACCGGCCGTCCCGACGACGCCTGGCTGGCCAACTGGTCGCGGGCCGAAGCCGCGGTCTCGCACCCCATCGATCCCATCGTGCTGGGCCGCACGGTCCTCGGGCTGCTGCGCACGCCCACCCGCTAGCCGAGCCCCACCCGCAAAACGGCCTTCACCTGCGGAGATCCCGCCCGCCCGAACGCCCCCCGGCGGCGGCGCCGCACCGGGCGCGCCCGCATCGGCGCAGCACGCGGTTGCGGCGACACAAAAACCTGGCGAATACCCCACCCCGGCAAAGCGCACCCGCCGCCACGACGCTATGTTGTAGGTCACTGTGGTCCCACACAGCCTGAGTGGATCACAGCAGCCCGGCCACCCGCCCGGCCGCCCGCTCGGTTCGAGAAGGCGGCCCGTTACGACGGATCTTGGAGCGAGTTGAACGCCTACATACCCATCCTGGTGCTGGGAGCGATCGCGGCGGCCTTCGCCGTGGGCTCGGTGGTGATCGCCAGCCTCGCCGGACCCACTCGGTACAACCGCTCGAAGATGGCGGCCTACGAGTGCGGGATCGAGCCCACCGACTCCCCGGTCAGCGGCCCGCATGCGGCGAGCGGCCAGCGTTTCCCGGTGAAGTATTACCTGACCGCAATGTTGTTTATCGTCTTCGACATCGAAATCGTGTTCTTGTATCCCTGGGCGGTCAGCTACGACTCGCTGGGCACGTTCGCGTTGGTCGAGATGGTGGTGTTCATGCTCACGGTTTTCGTGGCCTACGCCTACGTGTGGCGTCGCGGCGGCCTGACGTGGGATTGAGGTAGGACGTGGGTCTCGAGGAACAGCTCCCCGGCGGGATTCTGCTGTCAACGGTCGAGAAGGTCGCGGGCTACGTGCGCAAGAACTCGCTGTGGCCGGCCACTTTCGGGTTGGCGTGCTGCGCCATCGAGATGATGGCAACCGCCGGACCGAGATTCGACATCGCCCGGTTCGGCATGGAGCGGTTCTCCGCGACGCCGCGGCAGGCCGACCTGATGATCGTCGCCGGGCGGGTCAGCCAGAAGATGGCGCCGGTGCTGCGGCAGATCTATGACCAGATGGCCGAGCCGAAATGGGTGCTGGCCATGGGTGTCTGCGCATCGTCGGGCGGCATGTTCAACAACTACGCCGTGGTGCAGGGAGTCGACCACGTGGTGCCGGTCGACATCTACCTGCCCGGCTGCCCGCCGCGGCCGGAGATGCTGCTGCACGCGATCCTCAAGCTGCACGAGAAGATTCAACAGATGCCGCTCGGCGTCAACCGGGAGACCGCCATCGCCGAAGCCGAGCAGGCGGCGCTGGCGGCCACGCCCACGATCGAGATGCGCGGGCTGCTGAGATGAGCTCGCCGGAGCAGGATCCGCAGGAGGCTTCGGCCCAGCCCGGCGACGAGGTGATCGAGGTGCGCCGCGGCATGTTCGGCGCCAAGGGTTCCGGCGACACGTCGGGCTACGGACGCCTGGTGCGCGAGGTCGCGCTTCCGGGCAGCAGCCCCCGCCCCTACGGCCGCTACTTCGACGACGTCGTCGACGGGCTGGCCCTGTCACTGGAAAACGGCGGTGTCGAATTCACCGACGCGATTGAAAAAGTCGTGGTCTACCGCGACGAGCTGACCCTGCACGTGCGACGCGAGAAGCTTCCGCAGGTGGCCAAGCTCATCCGCGACGAGCCCGGTCTGCGTTTCGAGATGTGCCTGGGCGTCAGCGGAGTGCACTACCCGCACGAGACGGGACGCGAACTGCACGCCGTCTATCCGCTGCAGTCGATCACGCACAACCGGCGCGTCCGTCTGGAAGTGGCTGCGCCGGACGAGGATCCGCACATCCCGTCGCTGTTCGAGATCTACCCGACCACCGACTGGCACGAGCGCGAGACCTATGACTTCTTCGGCATCATCTTCGACGGCCACCCGTCGCTGACCCGCATCGAGATGCCCGACGACTGGCAGGGGCACCCGCAGCGCAAGGACTATCCCCTCGGCGGAATCCCGGTGGAGTACAAGGGTGCACAGATACCCCCGCCCGACGAGCGGAGAGCCTACAACTGATGAGCACAGTCACGGACCCGACGCACGATGGTGGCGCCGCGCAGAAGGTGTTGGTCGCCGGCGGCCAGGACTGGGACCGCATCGTCGAGGCGGCGCGCGAGGCCGACCCCGGCGAGCGCATCGTCGTCAACATGGGCCCCCAGCATCCGTCCACGCACGGCGTGCTGCGGCTGATCATCGAGATCGAGGGCGAGACGGTCACCGAGGCCCGCTGCGGAATCGGCTACCTGCACACGGGGATCGAGAAGAACCTCGAGTACCGGTACTGGACCCAGGGCGTCACGTTCGTCACCCGGATGGATTACCTGTCACCGTTTTTCAACGAGACCGCCTACTGCCTGGGCGTGGAGAAGCTGCTCGGCATCACCGAGGAGATACCCGAGCGCGTCAACGTCATCCGGGTTCTGATGATGGAGCTCAACCGGATCTCCTCGCACCTGGTGGCGTTGGCCACCGGGGGCATGGAGCTCGGCGCGATGACGCCGATGTTCGTCGGCTTCCGCGGCCGCGAGATCGTACTGACCCTCTTCGAGAAGATCAGCGGCCTGCGGATGAACAGCGCCTACATCCGGCCCGGCGGGGTGGCGCAGGACCTGCCGCCGGGCGCGGAGATCGAGATCGCCGACGCCCTCAAGCCGCTGCGTCAGGTGTTGCGCGAGATGGGCGACCTGCTCAACGAGAACGCCATCTGGAAGGCGCGCACCCAGGATGTCGGCTACCTGGACCTGACGGGATGCATGGCGCTGGGCATCACCGGCCCGATCCTGCGTTCCACCGGCCTGCCGCACGACCTGCGCAAGAGCGAGCCCTACTGCGGCTACGAGGACTACGAATTCGACGTCGTCACCGCCGACACGTGTGATGCGTACGGGCGGTACATGATTCGGGTCAACGAGATGTGGGAGTCGGTCAAGATCATCGAGCAGTGTCTGGACAAGCTGAAGCCGGGCCCGACGATGATCTCCGACCGAAAGATCGCCTGGCCGGCCGACCTGAAGGTGGGCCCGGACGGCATGGGCAACTCCCAGGAGCACATCGCCAAGATCATGGGCGGTTCGATGGAGGCCTTGATTCACCACTTCAAGCTGGTCACCGAGGGCATCCGCGTCCCGGCGGGTCAGGTCTACACCGCGGTGGAGTCGCCGCGTGGGGAGCTCGGCGTGCACATGGTCAGCGACGGCGGCACCCGGCCCTATCGGGTGCATTACCGGGACCCCTCCTTCACCAATCTGCAGTCGGTGGCGGCGATGTCCGAAGGCGGGATGGTCGCCGACCTGATCACCGCGGTCGCCAGCATCGACCCCGTCATGGGCGGGGTGGACCGATGACGGGCCCGCAGGGCCAGCCGGTCTTCCTGCGGCTCGGCCCGCCCCCGGAGGAACCCAACGCGTTCGTCACCGAGGGTGCGCCGCAGTCGTATTCGCCCGAGGTGCGGGCCCGCCTGGAGGTCGACGCCAAGGAGATCGTCGGCCGCTATCCGAACAAGCGCTCGGCGCTGCTGCCGTTGCTGCACCTGGTGCAGTCACAGGACTCCTATCTGACGCCCGCGGGCCTGGAGTTCTGCGGCGAGCAGCTGGGGTTGACCGGGGCCGAGGTGTCGGCGGTGGCCAGCTTCTACACGATGTACCGCCGCGGACCGACCGGCGACTACCTGGTCGGCGTCTGCACCAACACGCTGTGCGCCGTGATGGGCGGCGACGCGATCTTCGACGCCCTCAAGGAGCACCTCGGCATCGGCAACGACGAGACCACACCGGACGGCTCGGTCACGCTGCAGCACATCGAGTGCAACGCCGCCTGCGACTTCGCGCCGGTGGTGATGGTGAATTGGGAGTTCTTCGACAACCAGACGTGCGAGTCGGCCCGCGCGCTGGTGGACTCGCTGCGCTCCGGCGAGCCCCGGCCGCCCACCCGGGGCGCCCCGCTGTGCTCATTCCGCGAGACGTCCCGCATCCTGGCGGGCCTGCCCGACGAACGTCCCGACCAGGGGCAGGGCGGCGCCGGCGCGGCCACCCTGGCGGGTCTGCAGGTGGCGCGCGAAAAAGGCATGCAGGCACCTGCGAGTCCCGACGCCGCGGAAGGCCAGTCATGACGACGCCGTTGACCCCGGTCATCAGCCGGTTCTGGGACGACCCCGAGTCCTGGACCTTGCAGACCTACGAACGCAACGACGGCTACCAGGCGATGAAGAAGGCCCTGGCCATGGCGCCCGACGACGTGATCACCACGGTCAAGGACTCCGGCCTGCGCGGGCGGGGCGGCGCGGGCTTCTCGACCGGGACGAAGTGGTCGTTCATACCGCAGGGCGACACCGGCGCGGCGGCCAAGCCGCACTACCTGGTGGTCAACGCCGACGAGTCCGAACCCGGTACGTGCAAAGACATTCCGCTGATGCTGGCGACCCCGCACGTGCTCGTCGAGGGCGTCATCATCGCCGCGTACGCGATCCGGGCCAGTCACGCGTTCATCTACGTGCGCGGTGAGGTGCTGCCGGTGTTGCGCCGCCTGCAGAACGCGGTGGCCGAGGCCTACGCCGCCGGTTACCTGGGCCGCGACATCAACGGCTCGGGCTTCGACCTCGAGCTCGTGGTGCACGCCGGCGCCGGCGCCTACATCTGCGGCGAGGAGACCGCGCTGCTGGACTCGCTGGAGGGCCGGCGCGGCCAGCCGCGGCTGCGGCCGCCGTTCCCCGCGGTGGCCGGGCTCTACGGATGCCCCACGGTGATCAACAACGTCGAGACGATCGCCAGCGTGCCGTCGATCATCCTCAACGGGGTGGACTGGTTCCGGTCGATGGGGACCGAGAAATCGCCCGGCTTCACGCTGTATTCGCTGTCCGGCCACGTCACCCGCCCTGGCCAGTACGAGGCCCCGCTGGGCATCACGCTGCGCGAGCTGCTCGACTACGCCGGCGGGGTAAGGGCCGGCCACCGGCTCAAGTTCTGGACGCCGGGCGGGTCCTCGACGCCGATACTCACCGACGAACACCTGGACGTGCCGCTGGACTACGAGGGCGTGGGCGGGGCCGGCTCGATGCTGGGCACCAAGGCGCTGGAGATCTTCGACGAGACCACCTGCGTGGTGCGCGCGGTGCGGCGGTGGACGTACTTCTACAAGCACGAGTCGTGCGGAAAGTGCACGCCCTGCCGCGAAGGCACCTTCTGGCTGGACCAGATCTACACGCGGCTGGAAACCGGCGCCGGCACCTCCGAGGACATCGACAAGCTGTCCGACATCTCCGACACCATCCTGGGAAAGTCGTTCTGCGCGTTGGGCGACGGCGCGGCCAGCCCGGTGATGTCGTCGATCAAGTACTTCCGCGACGAGTACATCGCCCACGTCGAAGGAGGCGGATGCCCGTTCGACCCGCGCGACTCCATGCTGACCGCGAACGGCGCCAACGGAAAGGCCTGACAGCCCATCATGACTAGTGCTGCCAAAACCGAAACCGGCGACTCCAAGAACGGCGACGTGCGGCCGCCGGACATGGTGACGCTCACCATCGACGGCAACGAGATCAGCGTCCCGAAGGGCACTTTGGTGATCCGGGCCGCCGAGCTGATCGGCATCCAGATCCCGCGGTTCTGCGACCACCCGCTGCTCGAGCCGGTCGGCGCGTGCCGGCAGTGCCTGGTCGAGGTCGAGGGTCAACGCAAGCCGATGGCGTCGTGCACGACCGTGGCCACCGACGAGATGGTGGTGCACACCCAGCTCACCTCCGAGGCCGCCGACAGGGCCCAGCACGGTGTGATGGAACTGCTGCTGATCAACCACCCGCTGGACTGCCCGATGTGCGACAAAGGCGGCGAATGCCCGCTGCAGAACCAGGCAATGTCCAACGGCCGCACCGACTCTCGCTTCACCGACGTCAAGCGCACCTTCGCCAAGCCGATCAACATCTCCGCGCAGGTGCTGTTGGACCGCGAGCGCTGCATCCTGTGCGCCCGCTGCACCCGCTTCTCCGAGCAGATCGCCGGGGACCCGTTCATCGACATGCAGGAGCGCGGCGCGCTGCAGCAGGTCGGCATCTACGCCAACGAGCCGTTCGACTCGTACTTCTCGGGCAACACGGTGCAGATCTGTCCGGTGGGCGCGCTGACCGGCACGGCGTACCGGTTCCGCGCGCGCCCGTTCGACCTGGTGTCCAGCCCCAGCGTGTGCGAGCACTGCGCCTCGGGCTGCGCCCAGCGCACCGACCACCGCCGCGGCAAGGTGCTGCGCCGGCTGGCCGGTGACGACCCCGAGGTCAACGAGGAGTGGAACTGCGACAAGGGCCGGTGGGCGTTCGCGTACGCGACGCAGCCGGACGTGATCACCACTCCCCTGATCCGCGACGCCGACGGCTCGCTGGCCCCCGCGTCGTGGTCGCACGCGATCGCGACCGCCGTCCGGGGACTCGAGGCGGCCCGCGGGCGCACCGGCGTGCTGGTCGGTGGCCGCGCGACCTGGGAGGACGCCTGGGCCTACTCCAAGTTCGCGCGAATCATCTTGGACACCAACGACATCGACTTCCGCGCGCGACCGCACTCGGCCGAGGAGGCCGACTTCCTGACGTCGCGCATCGCGGGCCGGCCGCTGGCCGTCAGCTACTCCGATCTGGAGTCGGCGCCCGTCGTCGTGCTGGCCGGGTTCGAGCCGGAGGACGAGTCGCCCATCGTTTTCCTGCGGCTGCGCAAGGCGGCCCGCAAGCGCGGCCTGCCGGTGTACGCGATCGCGCCGTTCGCGACGCGCGCCCTGCAGAAGATGTCCGGCCACCTGATCCAGGCCGCGCCCGGCGCCGAGCCTTCCGCGCTGGAGGGCCTGACCACCGGCGAGATCGGTGAGCTCCTGGCCAAACCCGGCGCCGTCATCATGGTCGGCGAACGACTGGCAACCGTGCCGGGCGCGCTGTCCGCGGCGGCCCGGCTCGCCGACGCGACCGGGGCCCGGCTGGCGTGGGTGCCGCGGCGCGCGGGCGAGCGCGGCGCCCTGGAGGCCGGCGCCCTGCCCGGGGCGCTGCCCGGCGGGCGTCCACTGACCGACGACGCCGCGCGCGCGCAGGTCGCCAGGGCCTGGAGCGTCGACCAGTTGCCCGCCGCGGTGGGACGCGACACGCAGGGCATCCTCGACGGCGCCACGGACGGTTCACTGAGCGCGCTGCTGGTCGGCGGCATCGAGGCCGGCGACTTCGCCGACCCCGACGCGGTGCTGGCGGCGCTGGACGCCGCCGGCTTCGTCGTCAGCCTCGAACTGCGGCACAGCGCCGTCACCGAACGAGCCGACGTGGTCTTCCCGGTCGCGCCGACGACGCAGAAGGCCGGCGCGTTCGTCAACTGGGAGGGCCGATTCCGGCCGTTCGCGCCCGCGCTGCACGGCAGCACCCAGCGGGCGGGCCAGTCGGACCATCAGGTGCTCGACGCACTGGCCGACGAGATGGGCGTCTACCTGGGAACATCCACCGCGGAGATCGCCCGCGAGGAATACGCCGCACTGGGCGAGTGGGACGGCCAACGCGCCGCGGGCCCGGACGTTGCGGCCTCGCAGCCCGCCGAGCCCGGCGCCGGGGAGGCTGTGCTGACCGGCTGGCGGATGCTGTTGGACAACGGGCGCCTGCAGGACGGCGAGCCCCATCTGGCGGGAACGGCGCGCACACCCCTGGTGCGGCTCTCGGCCGACACTGCGGCCGAAATCGGCGCCGCCGACGGCGACGAGGTCACGGTCAGCACGCCGCGCGGATCGATCACCCTGCCGCTCGCCGTCACCGAAATGCCCGACCGGGTGGTGTGGCTCCCGCTGAACTCCCCGGGGTCGGCGGTGCACCGACAACTTGGTGTCGGCGCGGGCGGCGTGGTGCGGATTGGAGTCGGCGGATGACTGCTTTGAGCGCCTTCGGGCACGACACGTGGTGGCTGGTGCTGGGCAAGGCGCTGGCCATCTTCGTGTTCCTCATGCTCAACGTGCTGCTCGCGATCCTGCTCGAACGCAAGATCCTCGGCTGGATGCAGCTGCGGCCCGGCCCCAACCGCGCGGGGCCGTGGGGCAGCCTGCAGAGCCTGGCCGACGGGATCAAGCTGGCCCTCAAGGAGTCCATCACGCCCGCCGGCGTGGACAAGTTCGTCTACTTTGCGGCGCCGGTGTTCTCGACCATCCCCGCGTTCACCGCGTTCGCGTTCATCCCGTTCGGCCCGGTGGTGTCGGTGTTCGGCCACCGCACCCCGCTGCAGCTGACCGACCTGCCGGTCGCGGTGCTGTTCATCCTGGGGCTCTCGGCGATCGGCGTGTACGGCATCGTGCTCGGCGGCTGGTCGTCGGGATCCACCTATCCGCTGCTGGGCGGGGTGCGCTCCACCGCGCAGGTCATCTCCTACGAGGTCGCGATGGGCCTGTCCTTCGCGGCGGTGTTCCTCTATGCCGGCTCCATGTCGACGTCGGAAATCGTTGCCGCGCAAGACCGCGTCTGGTACGTGTTCCTCCTGCTGCCGTCGTTCGTCATCTACCTGATCTCGATGGTCGGCGAGACCAACCGCGCCCCGTTCGACCTGCCCGAAGCCGAGGGCGAGCTGGTCGCGGGTTTCCACACCGAGTACTCGTCGCTGAAGTTCGCGATGTTCATGCTCGCCGAGTACGTCAACATGATGACCGTCTCGTCGCTGGCCACGGTCCTGTTCTTCGGCGGCTGGCACGCGCCGTGGCCGCTGAACATGTGGGCCGGGGCCAACACCGGGTGGTGGCCGGTGCTCTGGTTCACCGCCAAGATGTGGACCTTCCTGTTCATCTACATGTGGCTGCGGGCCTCGCTGCCCCGGTTGCGCTACGACCAGTTCATGGCGCTGGGCTGGAAGCTGTTGATCCCGGCGTCGCTGGTGTGGGTGCTGATCGCGGCGGTGATCCGCACCGCGCGCGACCAGGGCTACCAGCACTGGACCCCGATCCTGGTGGCCAGCAGCATCGCCTTCGCCGTGGCACTGGTGCTGCTGTTGCGAAAACCGTTCAGCCCCCCGAACATTCGCGCGATGGAGAAGGAGCGTCGCAAGGCCGGCGGCCCGGCCTTGCCCGCGCCGGCCTACCCGACCCCGGCGCTGCCGATGAAAGCCCTCGCGACACCGGTCAGTGCGAGCAAGGAGAGTGCGCATGGCTAAGTTGTTCGACGCCGTAGCCGGTTTCGGCGTGACGTTCGCCGCGATGTTCAAAAAGCGGGTCACCGAGGGGTATCCGGAGAAGCCCGGTCCCGTGGCGCCGCGCTATCACGGCCGGCACCAACTCAACCGTTACCCCGACGGCCTGGAGAAGTGCATCGGCTGCGAGCTGTGCGCCTGGGCCTGCCCGGCCGACGCCATCTACGTCGAGGGCGCCGACAACACCGAAGAGGCACGGTTTTCACCGGGCGAGCGCTACGGCCGGGTCTATCAGATCAACTACCTGCGGTGCATCGGCTGCGGCCTGTGCATCGAGGCCTGCCCCACCCGGGCGCTGACGATGACCAACAACTACGAGATGGCCGACGACAACCGCGCCGACCTGATCTACGAGAAGGATCGGCTGCTCGCGCCGCTGCTGCAGGACATGCTTGCTCCCCCGCACCCCAGGGCGGAGGGGGCCACCGACAAGGACTACTACCAGGGCAACGTGACGGCCCAGGGCCTGCGCCGGCCCCAGGGCGCCGGGGACCCCCGATGACCACCGTCAGCCTGGCCGCCGACACCATCGTGCGCACGTCCACCGGTGAGGCCGTGGCCTTCTGGGTGCTGGGGGCGCTGGCCCTGGTCGGCGCGCTCGGTGTGGTGCTCGCCGCCAACGCGGTGTACTCGGCGATGTTCCTGGCGATGACGATGATCGTCCTCGCGGTCTTCTACATGGTGCAGGACGCGGTGTTTCTCGGCGTCGTCCAGGTCGTCGTCTACACCGGCGCGGTCATGATGCTGTTCCTGTTCGTGCTGATGCTGATCGGCGTCGACTCGGCGGAGTCGTTGAAGGAGACGCTGCACGGACAGCGGGTGGCCGCGGTGACGGCCGGGGTGGGGTTCGGCGTCCTGCTGATCGCGACCATCGGCAGCGCGGCCACCGGCGGTTTCGCCGGGCTCACCACCGCCAACGCCGGCGGCAACGTGGAAGGCCTCGCGGCGCTGATCTTCTCCCGGTACCTCTGGGCATTCGAGCTCACCAGCGCGTTGCTGATCACCGCGGCCGTCGGGGCGATGGTGCTGGCGCACCGCGAGCGCTTCGAACGGCGCAAGACCCAGCGGGAGCTCTCCGAAGAGCGGTTCCGCGCCGGCGCGCACCCCACCCCCATGCCCAATCCCGGCGTGTACGCCCGCCACAACGCCGTGGACGTGGCGGCCATGCTGCCCGACGGCTCCTACTCGCGGCTGTCTGTCTCCCGGATCCTGCGCAGCCGCGGCGCCGACGGCGCCGAGCTCCCGGCGACATCTCCCGAGCCCGACCCCCGGGCGGTCAAAGGCGGTACGTCATGAACCCGGCGAATTACCTGTACCTGTCGGCGCTGCTGTTCACCATCGGCGCCTCCGGGGTGTTGTTGCGCCGCAACGCCATCGTGATGTTCATGTGCGTCGAGTTGATGCTCAACGCGGTGAACCTCGCTTTCGTCACGTTCGCGCGGATGCACGGCCACCTGGACGGGCAGATGATCGCGTTCTTCACGATGGTGGTGGCCGCCTGCGAGGTCGTGATCGGCCTGGCGATCATCATGACGATCTTCCGCACCCGCAAGTCCGCCTCCGTCGACGACGCCAACCTACTCAAAGGCTGAGAACGCCAAGATGACTCAGTACACCTGGCTGCTGGTGGCGCTGCCACTGGCAGGTGCCGTGATCCTGCTCTTCTCGGGCAGGCGGGCCGACGCATGGGGCCACTGGCTGGGCTGCGCCGCAGCCCTCGGGGCGTTCGGGGTCGGCGTCACGCTGCTCACCGACATGCTCGGCCGCGCCGGAGTCGACCGGGCCATCCACCAGAAGCTGTTCACCTGGATCCCCGTCGGCCAACTGCAGGTCGACGTGGGGATTCAGCTCGACCAGTTGTCCATGTGTTTCGTCCTGCTGATCTCCGGGGTCGGGTCGCTGATCCACATCTACTCGGTCGCCTACATGGCCGACGACCCCGACCGCAGGCGGTTCTTCGGCTACCTGAACCTGTTCCTCGCCTCGATGCTGCTGCTGGTGGTCGCCGACAACTACCTGGTGCTCTACGTCGGCTGGGAGGGCGTCGGCCTGGCGTCCTACCTGCTGATCGGATTCTGGTATCACAAACCGTCGGCGGCGACGGCGGCCAAGAAGGCGTTCGTGATGAACCGCGTCGGCGACGCCGGGCTCGCCCTGGGCATGTTGGTCATGTTCGCCACCTTCGGCACCCTGTCGTACTCCGGCGTGTTCAACGCCGCCTTCGCCGCCGACCGCGGCACGCTCAACGCGGTGGGACTGCTGCTGCTGCTGGGGGCCTGCGCCAAATCCGCGCAGGTCCCCCTGCAGGCCTGGCTGGGTGACGCGATGGAGGGCCCCACCCCGGTCTCGGCGCTGATCCACGCCGCGACGATGGTGACCGCCGGTGTCTACCTGATTGTGCGCTCCAACCCGCTCTACAACCTCGCGCCCGGCGCGCAGCTGGCGGTGGTGATCGTCGGGGCCGTCACGCTGCTGCTCGGGGCGTTCATCGGCTGCGCCAAGGACGACATCAAGCGCGCTCTGGCGGCATCGACCATGAGCCAGATCGGCTACATGGTGCTCGCCGCCGGGCTCGGTCCGGCCGGTTACGCGTTCGCGATCATGCACCTGCTCACGCACGGGTTCTTCAAGGCCGGACTGTTCCTGGGCTCCGGCGCGGTGATCCACGGCATGCACGAGGAACAGGACATGCGCCGCTACGGCGGCCTGCGCAAGGCCCTGCCGATCACGTTCGCCACGTTCGGCCTCGGCTACCTCGCGATCATCGGCGTGCCGCCCTTCGCGGGCTACTTCTCCAAGGACGCGATCATCGAGGCGGCGCTGGCCTCCGGCGGCGTGCGCGGCTACGTGCTGGGCGGCGCGGCGCTCGTGGGCGCGGGCATCACCGCCTTCTACATGACGCGGGTGATGCTGATGACGTTCTTCGGCAAGCGCCGCTGGGCCCCGGGCACCCACCCGCACGAGGCGCCCGGCCTGATGACGGTGCCGATGATCCTGCTCGCCTTCGGTTCGGTGTTCGCCGGCTTCCTGCTGGCGTACAAGGGCACGCTGCAGCACTGGCTCGAGCCGGTCGTCGGCGAACACGAGGAGCTCACGCACGCCGTCCCGGTGTGGGCCAGCACGTCGGCGGCGCTCGGCGTGGTGATCATCGGCATCGCCGTGGCCTACCTGATGTACGGCCGGGCGGAGATCCCCCGGGTGGCCCCGCTGTCGGTCTCGCCGCTGACGACGGCCGCACGCCGAGACGCTTACGGCGATGCCTTCAACGAGGAGGTGTTCATGCGCCCTGGCGCGCAACTGACCCACGCGCTGGTGGAAGTCGACGACGAGGGCGTGGACGGCTCGGTCAACGCCCTTGCCGCCCTGGTCAGTTCGACGTCGAATCGCCTGCGCGGACTGCAGACCGGGTTCGCCCGTAACTACGCGCTGTCGATGCTGACGGGAGCGGCGCTGGTCGTCGCCCTGATCCTGGCGGTGAAGCTGTGGTGAACGGGGCCGTCTCCAGCGCGCCCTGGCTGAGCATCCTGTGGCTGGTGCCGCTGGCCGGTGCCGTGCTGGTCATCCTGCTGCCGCCCGCGCTGCGCCGGGCCGCCAAGTGGACCGGGCTGGTCTTCGGCGTGCTGACGCTGGCGGTGGCGGCCGTCGTCGCCGTCGGGTTCAAGCCCGGCGGCGACCACTACCAATTCGTCGAGAGCCACCAGTGGATACCGGCTTTCGGCGCCGGCTACACCCTGGGCGTCGACGGCATCGCGGTGATCCTGGTGCTGCTGACCGCGATCTTGATCCCGGTGCTGCAGGTCGGCGGCTGGAACGACGGCGGAGCCGATGGTGACGACGCGCAACGCCCGGCCTCGCGATCGTCACGAAACGTGCACGCCTACGTCGCCCTGACGCTGGCGATCGAGTCGATGGTGCTGATCTCGGTGGTCGCGCTGGATGTGCTGCTGTTCTACGTGTTCTTCGAGGCGATGCTCATCCCGATGTACTTCCTCATCGGCGGCTTCGGCGGCGGGGCCGGCAGGTCGCGCGCGGCGGTGAAGTTCCTGCTGTACAACCTGTTCGGCGGGCTGATCATGCTGGCCGCGGTGATCGGGCTGTACGTGGTGACCGCGCAGCACGGTTCGGGCACGTTCGACTTCCGCGACATCGTGGCCGGGGTGGCCTCCGGCCGCTACGGCGCGGACTCGGCGGTGTTCAAGGCGCTGTTCTTGGGCTTCATGTTCGCCTTCGCGATCAAGGCGCCGCTGTGGCCGTTCCACCGCTGGCTGCCCGACGCGTGCGTGGAGGCCACGCCCGCGACAGCGGTGTTGATCACCGCGGTGATGGACAAGGTCGGCACCTTCGGCATGCTCCGCTACTGCCTGCAGCTCTTCCCCAGCGCCTCAACCTATTTCCGTCCGGCGATCGTGGCGCTGGCGATCGTCGGCGTGATCTACGGCGCGATCGTGGCGATCGGGCAGAAAGACATGATGCGCCTGATCGCCTACACGTCGATCTCGCACTTCGGGTTCATCATCGCGGGCATCTTCGTGATGACCAGCCAGGGTCAGAGCGGTTCGACGCTGTACATGCTCAACCACGGCATCTCCACGGCGGCGGTGTTCCTGATCGCGGGCTTCCTGGTCTCGCGCCGGGGTAGCCGGTTGATCGCCGACTACGGCGGGGTGCAGAAGGTGGCGCCGATCCTGGCGGGCACCTTCCTGGTCTCGGCCATGGCGACCCTGTCGCTGCCGGGGCTGGCGCCGTTCGTCAGCGAATTCCTGGTCCTGCTGGGCACATTCAACCGCTACTGGCTGGCGGGGGCGTTCGGCTGTACGGCCCTGGTGCTGGCGGCCATCTACATGCTCTGGCTCTACCAGCGCGTGATGACCGGGCCGGTCGCCAGAGGCAACGAGAAGATCAGCGACTTGCGGCCGCGTGAATTGCTCGTCGTCGCACCGCTGCTCGCGCTGCTGTTCGGGCTCGGCGTCTACCCGAAGCCGATGCTGGACCTGATCAACCCCGCCGTGGCGAACACCATGACCACCATCGGCCAGCACGACCCCACGCCGAGGGTGCCGGCCGGTAACCCCGCGCCCCGGACAGCCGAAGGACCGCGATGATGATCCTGCCCACCCCCAGCATCGAGTACTTCCTGCTGTGTCCGACGCTCATCGTGTTCGGCGTCGCGGTCGCCGGTGTGCTCGTCGAGGCGTTCCTGCCCAGGCGATCCCGCTACGTCGCGCAGGTGGCGCTGACGCTGGGCGGCCTGGTCGCGGCGTTCGCCGCGGTCGTCGTGGTGAGCCGTTCGGTCGCGCCCGCCGGCCGTGCCGCCGTGCTGGGAGCCATGGCGATCGACCGGCCGACGCTGTATCTGCAGGGCACGGTGCTGCTGGTCGCGGTGCTGGCGGTCGTCTTCATGGCCGAGCGGACCCAGGCGACGGCGCAGCCCAAGGTGGCCGCGGCGGTGGGCGCCGGCAGCCTGGACGCCTTCACCCCGCAGGCGTCCGCGGTGCCGGGCAGCGACGCCGAGCGTGACGCGGAGCGGGCCGGGGCCGCCCAGACCGAGCTGTTCCCGCTGGCGATGCTGTCCGTCGGCGGCATGATGGTGTTCCCCGCCTCCAACGACCTGCTGACGATGTTCGTTGCGCTGGAAGTCCTCTCGCTGCCCCTCTACCTGATGTGCGGGCTGGCCCGCCATCGCCGCCTGCTGTCCCAGGAAGCGGCGATGAAGTACTTCCTGCTGGGCGCGTTCTCGTCGGCCTTCTTCCTCTACGGCGTGGCGCTGCTCTACGGCGCGACGGGAACGCTGCTGCTGCCCGGCATCCGGGATGCCCTGGCGGCCCACGCCGACAGCTCGACGGCGTTGGTCGGGGTCGCGCTGCTGTCGGTCGGCCTGCTGTTCAAAGTCGGTGCGGTTCCGTTCCATTCGTGGATTCCCGACGTCTACCAGGGCGCGCCCACCCCGATCACGGGCTTCATGGCCGCGGCGACGAAGGTCGCGGCCTTCGGCGCGCTGATCCGGGTGGTCTACGTCGCGCTGCCCCCGCTGCACGACCAGTGGCGCCCGGTGCTGTGGACGATCTCGATCCTCACCATGGCGGTGGGCACCATCACCGCGGTGAACCAGACCGACGTCAAGCGGATGCTGGCCTACTCGTCGGTCGCCCACGTCGGGTTCATCCTGACCGGCGTGATCGCCGACAACTCGGCGGGCCTGTCCGCGACCCTGTTCTATCTGGTCGCCTACAGCTTCAGCACCGTGGGCGCCTTCGCCATCATCGGCCTGATCCGCGACTCCGACGGTGTCGAGGACGCCACGCTGTCGCACTGGGCGGGGCTGGGGCAGCGCTCACCCATTGTGGGCGTGATGTTTTCGATGTTCCTGCTGGCTTTCGCCGGGATCCCGTTGACAAGCGGCTTCGTCAGCAAGCTGTCCGTCTTCAAGGCCGCCGCGCAGGGCGGTGCGGTGCCGCTGGTGATCGTCGGTGTGTGTGCCAGCGCGGTGGCCGCCTACTTCTACGTGCGGGTGATCGTGTCGATGTTCTTCACCGAGACCACCGACGACACCCCCCAGGTGGTGGCGCCGGGCATCCTGAGCAAGGCCGCGATCGCGATCTGCGCCGTGGTCACCGTGGCGTTGGGCATCTTCCCGCAGCCGCTGCTCGACCTCGCCGACCACGCGGCACACCTGCTGAACTGAGCGACTCGGCGATCAATTCACGAAGGGGCGCACCGCCGAGACGTACGCCGCCAGCGCCCCCAGCGGCGCGGCCAGCGGCAGCCACGGCAACTGCGGCGCCAAGGCCGTGGCGACCAGCCCGGACACCGAAAAGCCAACGACGGCAACGGCTGTAGGCGCGCTCCCCAGGACGACGGCGGTCGCCGTCCCGACGGCGTGCCGGCATACCAGGTAGGCCGCGGCGCACAGCCCCGACAGCGCCACGAACGCCGGCGGCGGGCCGGACAGCCCGATCGCGGCGACCGACAGCAACACGGCGATCGTCGCGGCGGACCGGACCGCGATGCCGAGGCCCACCGCGGCGGCGGCCAGCGCTCCCGCCCCGACCGCGGGCCCCTGGGCGCCTACGGTGGCCAACCCGACCATGAGAAGCCCGAAGACCGGCGCCGCCCAGCGCCCGGCGTGGTTCATGCGCGCAGCCGGCCCCGCACCCGGCGACGACGGTCCGGCAGCACACCCATCGCCTGGTCCAGGGTGCTGTCCCCGCGCCAGCCCACGACGTCGACGCCGACGGTCGCCATGTCGCGGTACATCGCCGAGCGCTGCAGCGTCCACATCCGGTCGATCAGGGGGTCCTGCTGCTCGGCGAACGGGGAGACGTCGAGGACGTCGACGGCCAGCACCACGTGCCCGCGCCGCCGCAGGTCGATCAGCGCCAGCGCGAACTCGGTGTCGAGCAGCGTGGAGAACGCCACGACAATCGCGCCCGCGGGTACGGAGGCGCGCGGTGCCAGTGTGCCGGTGGTGTTTTCAAAACGGTCGCCGGCCGCCAGCACGGTGTCGAGCACCCGGTAGAACTGGCGCTGACCGATGTCGGCGCCCAGCCACCGCGGGCGGTTGCCGCCGAGGGCGACGATCCCGGCGCGGTCGCCGTGGCGCAGCGCGGTCTGCACCACTTGCGCGGCGCCGCGCACCACCCGTTCGGTGGCGTCGGTGGCCGGGCCGGCGGGCTGGCGGTAGGCGTCGATCAGCACCACCACGTCGGCCGCGCGGTCGGTCAGGCGCTGCGTGACGTGCAACCGGCGGCGGCGCGCGCTCACCGGCCAGTTCACGGCGCGCAGCTGGTCACCGGGCACGTAGGGGCGGATGTCGGCGTACTCGACGCCGGGGCCGACGTGCCGGGTCAGGTGTGCGCCGAGGCGGTCGAGCAGTTCGGTCTGCGGGATGGGGGTCGGCTGCGGGGGCGTCACCGGGAACACGATGACGTCGGCGGCGTCGACGGTGGCGGTTCCGGCCACCAGACCGCCGCGCGCCAGCACGTCGAGCCGCACCGGGATGAAGTAGCGGCCCCACCGCGGTGCGGTGGCCGTCAGCGTTTTCGCCAGGCCCTCCTGCGCATCGCCGACGTCGATTTCCATGCCGTCGACGGGCTCGATCGTGAGCCGGACCGCCGAGACGCCGGTGTGTGCGGGCTCTTCCGTCACCCATACCCGCACCCGCGCCTGCTCGTCTTCGAAACACCGCTGCGAGTCCGGCTCGGCGCGCACAAGCAGCGCCGGAACCGGTGGCTGCCAACCGATCGAGCACAGGACCCCCAGCAGCGGCGCGGCGAACGCGACCAGCTCCCAACGGTTGCCGATCACCGCGGCACCCAGCGCGACCGCGGCGCACGTGGCGATGGTCAGCGTCAATGGTGAGGCACGCCAACGGAATTGGGGTTCGCGGACGACGGTCACGCCGCGGTCATCCCGTCCCGCCCGACGTGCGCGGCACCGGCAGCCGGCGCAGCAGCTCTGCGATGACGTCGGCGCCCTGGATCTTTCGCACCCACATCTCCGGGCGCAAGGTGATCCGGTGGGAGACGGCGGCGATGGCCAGCGCCTTGACGTCTTCGGGAATCACGTAATCGCGGCCGAGCAGCAACGCGCGGGCGCGGGCGAGCTGCACGAGGTCGAGCTCGGCGCGCGGGCTGGCGCCGACCGCCACCTGCGGATGGTGCCGCGTGGCGTTGGCCAGCGACACCACGTAGTGCAGAACGTCCTCGTGCACGGTCACCTGCTCGACCGATTCGCGCATCGCCAGCAGATCGTGCGCGTCCACGACCTGGTTGACCGTCGGTTCGGCCGAGCCGCGTTCGAGCCGGCGGCGCAGCATCGAGGTCTCGTCCCGCTCGGACAGATAGCGCAGTTCGAGCCGGATGGCGAACCGGTCGAGCTGGGCCTCGGGCAGCGGATAGGTGCCCTCGTACTCGATCGGGTTGTCGGTCGCGAGCACGATGAAAGGCTGTGGCAGCCGGTGGGTTTCGCCGTCGATGCTGACCTGCCCTTCGGCCATCGCCTCCAGCAGCGCCGCCTGGGTCTTGGGCGGTGTGCGGTTGATCTCGTCGGCGAGCAGCAGGTTGGTGAAGATCGGTCCGGCCCGGAACGCGAAGCGCCCCGACTGCATGTCGTAGATCGTCGAACCGAGCAGGTCGGCGGGCAGCAGATCCGGCGTGAACTGCACGCGGGTGAACTGAAGGCCCAGCGCGGCGGCGAACGACCTGGCGATCAGCGTCTTGCCGAGGCCGGGCAGGTCCTCGATCAGGACATGGCCGCGCGCCAGGACCGCGGTGAGGATGAGCGTGAGCGCGGACCGCTTGCCCACGACCACGCGCTCGATCTCGTCGAGCACCGCCTCGCAGTGCGCGGTGGTGGTCGCCGCCGGCAGCGTCATGTGTGCCGCCCCGTCATGTCTGGTTGTGTCATACCTGCTCCAGCCTCGTCAGGATCTCTTCCAGCGCCGCGCGTCCGGGCCCGGGCCGGCGATCGTCGCTGCGCGTGATGTTGTTCGGGTTGACCCACTCCCACAGCTCGGCGCCGAAGAGCACGCGGCCGGTCGCGTGATATGCCGCTCGGTCCTTGGATTGCTTCTGCCCCGTTGCCATCTCGTAGCGGCGGGCCAGCATCGGACGCAGGTGCCGGTCCCAGTCCGCGCGCGTGGAGTCCGACCACCGGACGGTGGTCGCGGTGTTGGACAGCCAGCGTCGCAGGGCGTCCCCGGCTTCGTCGGTGACCGGCTCGGGCTCGAACCGGGCTGCGCGCTGCAGGACCCGGCGGACGTTGAGCAGCACCAGCGCCAGCGCAACGCCCGAGGCCACCAGCACGAACCGGCGATCACGCAGCACCAGCATCAACAGCTCCATCCCGACGATGAGGCAGACACCAAGCGCGATGAGCCTGTTCATGCCACGCTCCTGGTCTGCAGCTCGTCGAGGACCAGCCGAAGGACCTGCGCCGCCAGGTCGCGGTGGCCTTCGTTCATCACGTGCGGGCTGAATCGCGCCTCGGCGAAAAGGTTCACCAGCTGCACGGCGTTGTCCCCCCCCAGCGCATGACGCTCGACCGCGCGGGCCAGCACTTCGGTCGGGGTGTCGAAGTCCTGCGGGACGGCGCCGGGCACGCGCGCGAGCTCGCGCTCCATGGCGGCGTAGCAGGCGATGATCGCCTCGCGCGGTTCGCGGCTGAGGTCGGTCATCTCGGCCAGTCCGCGTTCGGCCGCCCGCGCGAGGGTCTGCGAACGCGTCGGCGGCGGTGTCGGGAGTGCGGCTTCCTCGGCGGCGGGGGCGCTCGGGACCGCCGCACGCCGGCGCCGCCGCGACAAGACGACGGAGCCCGCGACGATCATCAGCATCGCCGGTACGGCTGCGGCGAGCAGGATCCCGAACATGTCGCCGCCGTCGTTGCGGTGCGGGGGTTTCGGCGCCGGCTGCGCGGGGGCGGGCGCCGACGGCGGAGGGGGGGCGTCGGTCGGGGGCGCCGACGGATTCAGGGCGTGACCCGTCACAAACCGCGACAGCACCACCACGAGCAGCAACCAGGCCGCAAGCAGCCCGGCTCCGATGAGCACGACGCGCCAGCTGGGGCGCCCGCTGCCGGTGCCCAGCATGCCGGACAGGTCCTGCGACGGCGGCAGCGGCGCCCGGGGGTCCCTCAACCGCACGATGATCGCGACCGCCAGCACGGCAAGCGCCCCGCCCAGCGCGGCAACCACGAAGATCAGCGCCGCCCGGCTGTTGCCGGGCTCGGTGTGCAGGGGCCGGTCGTCGGCCGGCAGGTGTCCGTGCAGCGCGGCGGCGGTGACGATCAACAGCGCGATCACCACGGCGACACGCCGCGTAGGTCTGTCCGTTCCAGCCATTGCCACACCATCCGACCGGCGCCGTCGGGCCGCCGGCTTTTCTCATCCTGACACGGCCGGCCGCGCGTTATCCACAGTCGGCTATTCCTCCACAGATGCAGGTCGACGGGCATCGTGTCGAGATCAACCACGCTCACCACCCTCAGAAGCTTTTGCGGGGGGATGCCGACCCGCCGGGGCCGCCCCAATCGCGGTCGGCGCCGCTCTGGCCGCGTGGCCGTCGCCGTGCCAGACTCACCGTGTGCCGCCATATCGGGATGTTGAAGAATTCAACGATCGCGCCCCACGGTACGACGGCGGCTGGCGCGGCAGGTTGCACCATGAAATCTCCGATCGCACAGCGGCTCTGGCCGTATCGACTGCGGCCGCTCCGCACCGGGTGCTCGACGTGGGCTGCGGGACGGGCTATCTGCTGCGCACGCTCGCGGGCCGCTACCCGATGGCCGAGCAGCTCTCGGGCATCGACGCAGCCCCTCAAATGGTCGCAGTGGCAGAGGGATCCGCCGAAGATCGACGCCTGACATTCTCACTCGGCGTGGCTGAACACCTCGATTACGCGGACGACACCTTCGACCTCGTCGTCAGCACCACCTCGTTCGACCACTGGACCGACCAGCAGGCGGGCCTGCACGAGTGCGCCCGGGTGCTGACCCCCGGCGGTCACCTCGTGCTGGTCGACCAATTCTCGTGGTGGCTCACGCCGACCCTGTTCACCAGTCGCCGGGCGAAGGCCCGCACCCGACCCCGCGCCGAGCGGCTACTGCGGCGGGCGGGGTTCGGATCCCTGCAATGGCACAGGCTGCATGCCGTCATCATCAACGCGGTCACCGCGCGCACGCCGCCCTAATCGCGGCTGAACGGCCGGAAGCTGCCGTCGAGCACCTGCAGATGCCCGATGGTGCGGCCGGTGACCTCGGCGGGGTCCACCAACGCCAGTTCGACCGCTGCGCGGGCGAATTCATCGGCCGCGGCGGTTTCGTCGAATTGCCGACCGTAGAACGCCAACCCCGGCGTGAGGATCGGCTTGGACGGCGAGAGGGCGTTGACCGCGACGTGGTGGTCGGCGAGATCGTAGGCCGCGCATTGCGTGAGATGCTCGAGCGCCGCCTTGGATCCGCCGTAACCGGGCAGCACACCGCCGCCGCGGTCGGGGTAGGGGCCGTCGCCGGGCAGCCGCGCAGCCAGGGAAGTGATGTTGATGATGGAGCCACCACCAGACTCGATCATGTCGGGACACACCATCTGCATCAGCTCGTAGGCGGCGAACACCGCGATCTCGAAGTGCCGGCGGTACGCGGACAGCGGGATCCGGACGAAGCCCGGCCAGCCGGGTTTGTCGCCGGAAGCCTTCGCGGGCGTGGTGCGCGGCTGCGCGCCGGGATCCGGCGGCCGTCCGGGCGCCGTGAATGCCGCGTTGTTGACCAGGACCGTGATGGGCCCCAACGTCTCTCGCGCCTCAGCCACCAACCGCGCGATGTCGTCGCGGTCGGTCAGGTCGGCACGGATCGCGACCGCGCGCCCGCCCGCCGCCTCGATGTCGGCGACCGTCTCACCGATCGTTCCGGGCAGGCGTTCGTCCCATACCCGCTCGGTGCGGCCCACCACGGCCACCGCCGCGCCCTCGGCCGCCAGCGCCAGGGCGATCGCGCGCCCCAGGCCGCGGCTGCCGCCGGTGACGATCGCCGAGCGGTCCGCGAGCCGCCTCGTCATCCCGTCACCCCGTGCACGACGATCGCGGTGGTCTGCTCCACCCACTCCTCGCCCAGCGCCTCACCCGGGCGCAGCAGCATCCGTAGCATCGTCGCTCCCCCGATCAACTCGATCAGCCGGTCCGGGTTCACGTCGGGATGGGCCTCGCCCCGGTCCACGGCCGCGCTCAGCCGCAGTCGCACCGCGGTGAACAGGTCGGTGAAGCGTGCCATCACCCGGGCGTTGAGCGCGGGATCGGCCGTCATGTCGGCCACCAGGCCGGGCAGCGCCGCGCGGACGACCGGGGTGGTGAACACGTCGCGGGTGGCCTCGATCATCATGTGCACGTCGGCGGCGATGTCGCCGGCGGGCGCCTCCAGGGCGGTGGGTGCCGTCGGGAAGGCGGCCTCGTGCACCAGCTCCGCCTTGCTGGACCACCTGCGGTACAGCGCCGACTTGGTGGTGCCGGCGCGCTCGGCGACCGCGGCCAGGCTCAGGTTCGAATAGCCAATCTCCACAAGCAGTTCCGCGGTCGCGGACAGGATGGCCGAGTCGATGCGCGGATCCCGGGGTCGGCCGGCGCCGGGGGCCTTGTCAACGGCGGACACGTCTGCTTTCATAACGCTACCTACCGTATCGTAATTACCGCGCTGCGGCCTCGACGCACCCGCAGAAAATGGAGGCACCCGTGGCTACTGAACCGGCGATCGACGAAGTCGACCGGATACAGCGGTCCAGCCGCGACGTCTCGACCCTACCGGCGGTGATGTCGCAATGGCTGTCGACCGTCCTTCCCGGCGGGGCCAAGCCCGACGTCACCGTGGAAAGCGGCGTGGACGCCACGGGCATGTCGTCGGAGACCATCATCCTGACCTCCCGCTGGCAGCACGACGGCCGGCCGGTCACCGAGAGGCTGGTGGCCAGGGTGGCACCCGCCCCCGAGGACGTGCAGGTCTTCCCCACCTACCGGCTGGATCACCAATTCGACGTGATCCGCAAGGTCGGCGAGCTCACCGACGTCCCGGTGCCACGCGTGCGCTGGCTGGAGGCCACGGGGCAAATCCTGGGCACCCCGTTCTTCGTCATGGACTACGTCGACGGCGAGGTGCCGCCCGACGTCATGCCGTACACGTTCGGCGGCAACTGGTTCGCCGACGCGCCCCCCGAGCGGCAGCGCGCACTGCAGGACGCGACCGTCGGGGTGCTCGCCAGGCTGCATTCGATCCCCGATGCGCAACAGACGTTCGGCTTCCTCAGCGAGGGCGCCCCCTCCGGCACCGCGCTGCGCAGGCACTTCGACTGGGTGCGGTCCTGGTATGACTTCGCGGTGCCCGACATCGGCCGCTCACCGCTGCTGGAGCGGACCTTCGAATGGCTCGAGGACAACTGGCCGGCCGGCCCGGACGCGAGCCCACCGGTGCTGCTGTGGGGCGACGCGCGGGTGGGCAACGTCTTGTACCGCGACTTTGCGCCGGTGGCGGTGCTGGACTGGGAGATGGTGACGCTCGGGCCCCCCGAGCTGGACGTGGCGTGGATGATCTACGCGCACATGGTGTTTCAGGAGCTCGCCGGCCTGGCGGGGCTGCCCGGCCTGCCCGGGGTGATGCGCGAGGACGACGTGCGCGCCACCTACCGGGAACTCACCGGCGTCGAGGTCGGCGACCTGCGCTGGTTCTACGTGTACTCCGGGGTGATGTGGGCGTGCGTGTTCATGCGCACCGGCGCGCGCCGCGTGCACTTCGGCGAGACCGACAAGCCCGACGACGTCGAATCGCTGTTCTACCACGCCGGGTTGATGAAGCGTCTCATCGGGGAGGGCCAGTGATGCTGGGCCCGCTCGACGAATTCCCGGTACACCAGATCCCGCAGCCGATCGCCTGGCCGGGCTCCTCGGACCGCAACTTCTACGACCGCTCCTACTTCAACGCCCACGACCGCACCGGCGACATCTTCGTCATCAGCGGAATCGGCTACTACCCGAACCTCGGCGTCAAGGACGCGTTCGTCCTCATACGTCGCCGGAGCCGGACGGCCGGCGACATCGGACTGAGCGACACCCAGACCGCCGTGCACCTGTCCGACTCCATCGACCAAGACCGGCTCAACCAGCACGTGATGAGCTACCGCATCGAGGTCGACGAGCCGCTGCACAAACTGCGGCTGATCCTCGACGAAACCGAGGGCATCGCCGCCGATCTCACCTGGGAAGGCCTGTTCGGTGTCGTGCAGGAACAGCCGCACGTCCTGCGGTCCGGCAACCGCGTCACGCTCAACGCGCAGCGCTTCGCCCAGCTGGGCGCCTGGAGCGGACGGATCGCCGTCGACGGCGAGGAGATCGCGGTCGACCCCGCCACCTGGATCGGCAGCCGCGACCGCTCCTGGGGGATCCGCCCGATCGGGGAGCCCGAGCCGGCGGGACGGCCCGCGGACCCGCCGTTCGAGGGCATGTGGTGGCTGTACGTGCCGATGGCGTTCGAACAGTTCGCGATCGTGCTGATCATCCAGGAGGAGCCCGACGGCTTCCGCTCGCTCAACGACTGCACCCGCATCTGGCGTGACGGCCGCGTCGAGCAGCTCGGCTGGCCGCGGGTGAAGATCCACTACCGTTCCGGCACCCGCATCCCGACCGGCGCGACGATCGACGCCACCGCGCCCGACGGCACCGCGGTCCACTTCGACGTGGAGTCCAAGCTGCCCGTCCCCATCCACGTCGGCGGCGGCTACGGCGGCGACTCGGACTGGCTGCACGGCATGTGGAAGGGCGAGAAATTCAGCGAGCGGCTGACCTACGACATGACCGACCCGGCGATCGTGGCTCGCTCCGGGTTCGGCGTGATCGACCACGTGGGCCGGGCGATGTGCCGCGACGGCGACAACGATCCGGTGGAGGGCTGGGGCCTCTACGAGCACGGCGCGCTGGGCCGCCACGACCCGTCGGGCTTCCCCGACTGGCTGACGGTGGCCCCCTAGTTCTGGGCGTTCGACCCCCGGTGGGGTTCACTAGACGACGTGACACCGCCGCGGATGGCCGACGTCGTCGTTGTCGGCGCGGGCTTCGCCGGCCTGTCGGCGGCGCGCGAACTGGTCCGCCAGGGTCAGGACGTGGTGGTTTTCGAGGGCCGTGACCGCGTCGGCGGGCGCTCGTTCACCGGCAACGTCGCCGGACTGCCCGCCGACCTGGGCGGAACGTTCGTGGGACCCACCCAGGACGCGGTGCTGGCGCTGGCGGCCGAACTCGAGATCCCGACCGAGCCCACCCACCATGACGGCAGGAATGTGATCCGCTGGCGGGGCTGGACGCACTCCTACCGCGGCACCATCCCCAGGCTGTCGCTCACCGGGCTGGTCGACATCGGGCGGCTGCGGTGGCAGTTCGACAGGATCGCCCGCGGCGTCCCGGTGGCGGCCCCGTGGAACGCGCGCCGCGCCCGACAACTGGACGGCGTGTCGCTCGGGGGGTGGCTGCGCTCGGTGCACGCCACGGCCTCGTCGCGCGACCTGCTGGCCATCGTGGCCCGGGTGACCTGGGGTTGCGAACCCGACGACGTGTCGATGCTGCACGCCGCGCGCTACACGCATGCGGCCGGCGGGCTGGACCGGCTCCTCGACGTCGAGAACGGCGCCCAGCAGGACCGGTTTCCCGGCGGCACCCAGCAGATCGCCGAGGCCGCGGCCGCCCAACTGGGCGACCGGGTGATCCTCGAAGCCCCGGTCCGGCGCATCGACCGGCATGGCTCGGGCGTCACGGTCGTTTCCGACGCCGGCAAGACCGAGGCCGGCTTCGTCATCGTCGCGGTCCCGCCGGCCCACCGCGGGTCGATCGAGTTCGATCCCCCGCTGCCCCCCGTGTACGGGCAACTGGCCGGGCATTGGCCGCAGGGCCGGCTGAGCAAGGCCTACGCGGCCTACGAAACCCCGTTCTGGCGGGACGCCGGGTTCTCCGGCCAGGCGCTGTCCGACGAGGGACCCGTCTTCATCACGTTCGACCTCAGCCCCCACACCGACGGACCCGGCATCCTGATGGGTTTCGTCGATGCGCGCGCCTTCGACACACTGCCTTGCGAACAGCGCCGCCGTGACGCGTTGCGTTGCTTCGCAACGCTTTTCGGCGACGACGCGCTCAAGCCTCTCGACTACGTGGATCATTGCTGGGGCGACGAGGGCTTCGCGCCGGGCGGTCCCACGGCGGCGGTGCCGCCCGGGTCCTGGACGCGGTTCGGGCCGTGGCTGCGCAAGCCGGTCGGGCCGATCCACTGGGCGGGCACCGAAACCGCGGACGAGTGGACGGGGTTCCTCGACGGCGCCGTCAGGTCCGGACAGCGGGCGGCCGCCGAGGTCCTCGCCCGCCTATGAGCTGATCCGGCTGATCCGCACGTCGTCGGCCACCGATTCGGCCAGCGCCCGCAGGTGGTGGCTCACGTCGTGGGGCCGCTCCAGCATCGAGCAGTGGCCGCCCGGCAATTCGACCAGGCCGACGACGTTGGGCGCGGTGCGCGCGATCCTGCGGGACTGGCCGATCGGCGTCAGCCGGTCGCGTTCGCTGCCGATGACCAGCGTCGGCACCGTCAGGCCGTCCAGGTCGAGATGCCGCGAGCCCAGCGCGTCGACGAGCGTCCTGGCGCACCCGGCGCGCCCCGCGGGCGGGGTCCGCTCGAAACACTCACAGACCAGCCGCGCGACGCCGGGGTCGGCGTCGCGCCCCACCGCCAGCATCGCCACCAGGTAGCGGCTCGGCAGCCGGGCCGCGTACGGGATTGGGAAGCCGCCGAAGGTGGCGACCAGGCCCCGGCCGGCCAGCACGCGCGCCGGCGACAGCCCGCGTGGCACCGGCAGCAGCTGCACATTACGCAGCAGGTCGCCGCTGGTGGTGTTGATCAGCGCGACGGCCGCAGCGCGCCGGCGGACCCGGTGCCGGTAGCGCGCCGACCACGCGGCGATCGTGATGCCGCCCATCGAGTGCCCGGCCAGCACGGCGCGCTCGTGCGGGGCCAGCGTCGCGTCCAGCACCGAATCCAGGTCGCAGGCAAGCAGTTTCAGACTGTAGCCGCCGCGCCGCGGGACACCGCTGCGCCCATGGCCGCGGTGGTCGAACGCGATCACCCGGTAGTCGCCGGCCAGGTCGGCGATCTGGTAGGCCCAGGCGCGGATGGCGCAGGTGATGCCGTGTGTCAGCACGATCGGGTAGCCATCTGGCGGTCCGAACACCTCGGCGTGCAGCCGGGTGCCGTCGGCCGCGCGGACGCTCAGGGTGCGACTCGGCGGGAGGATGTCGGGTATCCGGTCGACGGTGCGTCGTCGCGCGCTCATCAACGCTCCCCCCTGACAAGCGGCTCCGCTGCCGCAAGGTTGCACCGAGTTTAGCCCGACATCCCGTTCGTTTCAGGCAAATCCGGCATCCCGCGTGTGAGACTGGGCGCCGTGTCCCCGATGTCCCGTCGGGACTTCCTCGCGGCGACGACGAGCGTGGTCGGCGGCGGGCTGGTGGACGCGTGCACGCCGGCCCGCCCCTCACAACCCGGCCCGGTCCTCGTGGTGGGCGCCGGCATGGCGGGGCTCTCGGCGGCACGCAGCCTGGCCGACGCAGGGTGGCCGGTGCGGGTGATCGAGGCGCGTGACCGGATCGGCGGGCGGGTCTGCACCGACCGCGGTTGGGGAACGCCGCTCGAGATGGGCGCGTCGTGGATCCACGGGACGACGGGCAACCCGTTGGTGGAGCTGGCCGGCCGGGCGGGTGCGCAGCTGATCACGACCGACTACGACGGTTGGGCGGACCTCGCGGTCGATCCCGTTCTGCAGCCGCTGACCTACGACCGGGGCCGGTGGCGCGAATTCGTCGAACGGGCCCGCGCCGTGGTCGACGGCGGGAGCCTGGCTGCGGCCGTCGGCGCGGCGGCGGACCGCGAGGCGCTGTCCGCGCGCGACCGCGTCCAGCTGGCGTTCTACGTCACCACCGAGATCGAGGACGAGTACGCCGCCGGCGCCGCACAGCTTTCCGCGACCACCTTCGACAAGGGCGAGTACGCCGGCGGCGATCAGGACATCGTGGCCAACGGCTACGACGCGCTGCCCCGGGTGCTCGCCAAAGGTCTTGCGGTCGCGTTGAATACGCCGGTGACCGCGGTCGTGCAGCGCGGCGATTCCGTCGTCGTGCGATCCGGTGACCGGTCCTTTCGGGGACGGGCGGCGATCGTGACCGTGCCGCTCGGTGTGCTGAAGTCCGGCGCCATCGCCTTCGATCCACCGCTGCCCGACGGGCACGCCCACGCGGTGCGGGTGCTGGGATTCGGCGTGCTGTCCAAGAGCTTCTTCCGGTTCGACCGGCGAACGTGGAGTCAGGACAACGCCTTCTACCAATACCTCGATGCCGGCGGCGGCCCGTGGGCGCAGTGGTTCACCATGCCGGGCGCCGCGGGCCCGATCGTGTTGGCTTTCAACGCCGGTGACCGTGGCCGCTGGGCGGAGGCATGTCCGTCCGGCGACCTGATCAGCAGCGCGCTGCCCGTCGCGCGGCGGCTGTTCGGCAACGGCGTCTCGCTCACGGAGGTCAGGTCGTCGAAGTGGGCCGCCGACCCGTATGCGTTGGGCGCCTATTCATTTCATGCCCCCGGCTCGGGCCTGGCCGACCGCCGCCGGCTGCAGCAGCCGATCGGCGACCGGCTCTACCTGGCGGGTGAGGCCGTCGGGGTCGACAATCCGGCGACGGTCACCGGAGCCGTGCTCAGCGGGCGCCGCGCCGCCGCCCGGCTGATGGACAGCTTGGGCGCCTGAGCAAACGTCGGGAACGCCGGCCGGCGACGCTATCGGACGGCCGACTCCAGCGACCTGGCGCAGGCGTCCAGGATGGCGGTGAAGCTGGTGCACAGCAGCCGATGACTGAGCGCCTCCAGCAGCTTGCCGCCCGCCCAGGCCGGATGCGTGTAGTGGCTCAGCCAGTCGACGTGCGTGCCGCCGGAGTCGGCGCCCGATGCGGTGAACGTCCCCGATTGGGTGAACGTCCCCGATGCGGTGAACGTCCCCGACGCGGTGAACGTCAGAGTGCCGCCCTCGTGGTCGAACGGGGGGAAGGACTTCAGGATGAGGTAGGAGTAGCTGTGCGGCCGGTCGTATGCCGTGATCTGCTCGCGGAACCACATCCCCGGCCCGATCACCTGGCGCAACGCGCCCTTTCCCGGTCCCGGCGAATCCCGGGCGTAACCCGCGCGCAAGGCCAGCGGCGCGGCGGCCAGGTTGACCGGATCGGCCAGCCAGTCGAAAACCTGCTCCTGCGGCGCGGCGATCGTTCGCCCCAGGTGAATCTCGACCATCAGGTCATGCTAGACGTCACCGGTCCGACCGCGGGCAGCCGGCACGCCACCGGTCACGCTGCGGTTCGTGCTGCCGGGCGGCTCCCCGGACGACGCGCCGGCGCGCCCGGATGGCGTCTTGCGCGCGCCCGAGGGCGTCGGGGACCGAATCGGCCAGGGGCAGGCCGTCGGCGGGCGTGACCGAGATGAGCCGGTTCAGCGCCCTACCCCCGATGACGTTGTAGTGCAACCGGTCTCGCCGGTGTTCCTCGTCGAGGACGAGTAGGGCGTGCAGACCCGCGCTGCCCAGAAACTCCAGCCGGCTCAGATCCAGGATCAGCGGAGCCTTCAGGCGCGAGAAGCGGCGGATCTCGGCGGCCACCGCCTCGGCATTGGCCGCGTCGATCTCCCCCTCGATGTTCAGGACGGTGGCCACTCTGAGTGTGTGAACGCGCAGTCGGGCACCCCCGCAATCGATTTGATAGCGACTGCGCGGTTCTCCTGGCGCGTTGAGCGTGCGAGCTTCGACAAAAACGGTCATTCGATTAACGCCCTTCGCAAAGGATGATCAGGGCAAGCGACAACGGTGTCCCATGGGCGCCCGTGTAATTCGGCAGCTGTGGACTCAACCTCTCGCGAGTCTACCGGCGATCGCCGCCGCGGGTGCCCGCAAAACGCGATCGCCCGCCGGCTTTTTGCCCGACGGCTCGATTCCCGTGCTCCTCAGAACCGTGACATGGACTGACGCAGCGTCGTGTGCGGGCTCTGGCCGTAGGTCTGCCGGTAGAGGACGGCGAAGCGGCCCGTGTGCGCGAAACCCCAGCGCTGCGCGATTTCGGTGACGGTCGTGGTCGCCGTCGATCCGGCGGTCAGCTCCTGGTGGGCGCGGTTGAGCCGCAGGCGGCGCATGTACTCCGTCGGTGTGGTGCCCAACTGACGCCGGAACAGGTACTGCACCGCCCTCGGAGTCAGATGCACCGCGGCGGCGACGTCATTGATGCCGACCTCGCCGGCCGCGTGGCGGTGGATGAAGGACACCGCGTCCTTCAAGGTCCCGGGAAGCGCGGGGTCGCCGTCCGGGTCGCGCCCCGCCACGTTAGACGGGTAGCACTCGAGCAGCGCCGCGGCCAGCAGGGGTGTCATCGCCGCGACGATCAGCGGCTGCTGGGCCGTGTCGGGAGAGGCCAGGCTCTGCGCCACGTAATCCAGCGCCCGGTGAAACGCGCGCACGTCGGCCCGCGAACGCGGCCGCCAGCTCAGAAACCGAGTCTGCTGCGACAGCGGCGGGCGCCGGTCCGCCGCGGCCCTGTGCAGCGCGTCGGCCCCGATCGTCACCACGTCGAACCGGGCGGCGTTGCACTGCAGGCCGCATGGAATCCCGTTGGCGACCAGGATGGGGAAATCGATGGTCGGGAACGCGCAGCCGGCGACGTTCAGCGACCCGGCGCGCGGCCGGACCACGACAATGCGGTCGCCGGCCGGGATCTCGAGGGCCAGCTTCCCCTGGACCGCCACCTCGTCGACGATGAGCGACGGCGTTTCGCAGCGCCGATGGGTGATCGCCACCCGGCCGCCGGCCCCGGTGACGCGCCACCCCGGCGCGTAGGCGGTGGTGAAGAACTGACGCGCGGCCTGCGGATCGACCGTGCGAAACTCCGCGTGGCGAACCGCGGCCCTGCCGAGCCCCTGACCCTGCTCGCCGTCGAGACCGCGCGGCGTGTACGCGTCCGGCTGTCGGCTGACTGTACGGGCGATCGCGTCGGATGCGGTCTTCTCGGTGGTACTCGTCATCGTCGTCATGGCCTGCCCACGGAAGGGGCCTTACACGTTCTGATCATTGGATCACCGCGCCACCGCAGGCTGCAACTCCGGTGTGGACGCCCGCACCGCGCCGACCTTGCCATAGATGTTGACCGAATCGAGGGCGATCCGGCCCCAGGCGAAACGCGACACCGCGCGACTGCGGCCCGCCGCGCCCATGCTCTCGCGCTGAAAGGCCTGCGAGAGAAGGCCTCGCAGAGCGGCCGCCAGCTCGGCTCGGCTCTCCGGAGGCACCAGGATGCCGGTGACGTTGTCGACCACGGCGTCTTTGAGCACACCGACGGACGACGCGACCACCACCACCCCCGATGCCATGGCCTGCAGCACCGTTGTCGCACGCGGCGGCCGCCGCGGCGTGCACACCACCACGTCTGCGGACCGCACCAGCACCGGCAGCTCGTCGTCGGCCACCGTGCCCACGAAGCGGACGCGGTCGGCAACCCCGAGTTCCGTGGCCAGACATCCCAGCCGTTTTCGCGCGTCACCCGGTTCGCGGCCGCTGACATCGGTCTCCGCGAGCAGCAACTCCGCGTCCGGGACACGAGGTAGGGCGCGGATGACGGTGTCAAATCCGTTGTGCAGCAATGGATTAGGCGCCAGACCAAGTATACGGTGCAGGTCGGTGCGGGCAAGGGCCGGACCGACGGGGGTGTACCGCTGCACGTCGACGCCGGATGTCAGGGCGGACACCCGCGCCCGGCTGCGCCGCAGCCGCGCCAACACGTCGACGTCGGCGGCGCACTCGCCGGTCGCCCACGTCGCACCCCGCGCGAGCAGCGGCTCGAGGCGTTCTCGCTCCGCGACGGGTTTCGAACCGCCCTCCGCGCGGGGCCGCGCCGATGCGGCCAGACCCAGGAAGGACTGGACCGTCGGCAACCGTCGGCGCCGGGCGGCCAGTTGCGCGGCCAAACCCCCCAGCCAGCCGTAGGCGTGCACGACATCGGGCGATTCCGACGCCCATTCGTCCTCGAGCCGGGCGGCCCACTCCCCGACGTGGGGCAGGCCCCCGGACGCCTGCGCGGCCGGAGCAGTCGGGTAGCAGGCAATGGGCTCGTGCCCGAGGACCGCGAGGGCGGCGCAGAGTTGCTGAAGGTGATCACCCGAGACGTCGTCGCCGCCGACGATCGCAATCCTCACTCCACCACCTCCGATCCGCCGCGCCCGCATTATTTGGCTAAGCGGCGTACCCAGGCTGTCCGCGTTCGAAACCCGAACCGCGCACCGTTTCGTCAGGCGCGGCGGCGTTTCGCACAGCGGACAGCCGCAGGGGCCGAAACGAACGGATCGGCCACGCGGCGGCGCGCCCCGCCCGGTCGGTGGACACTGAGACACATGGCGTGCGATCCGCACTGCCCGGTCGTCGGGTTGGTAGCCCTGGTCGCCTCGGCGGGCGGCCTGGACGCGATCTCGTCGGTCCTGCGGGATCTGCCGGTCGATCTCCCGATCACGGTCGTGGTGCAACAGCACCTCGGCCGCCACGACAGTGCGCTGCCGTCGATTCTGCGCAGGCAGACGGCGCGCCCGGTCCGCTGGGCGAAGCACGGTCAACACCTCGCGGCGGGCGAGGTGGTGGTCTGTCCGCCGGCGGCCTACGTCGAACTCACCCCCGGGGGCCGCTGCCGCGTGCGCGCCATGGGCGATTTCGGCGGCCGGCGCTTCGACGTGCTCCTGAAGTCGATAGCGCGGTCGTACGGACCCCGCGCCGCCGGTGTGGTGTTGTCGGGGTCCGGGAGTGACGGCGCCGCGGGCACCGCCGCGATGAGGCGGGCCGGTGCCGTCGTCATCGCCGAGAGCCCCGAAACCGCGCTGTACCCTTCGATGCCGGTCGCGGCCGCGCGGGCGGGCGCCAACCGGGTGCTGCCTTGCCGTCGGATCGCTGAAGCCCTGACCGACATCGTCGGCGGGGCTCCGCCGACCGGGTTGCCGCCGTGGGAACCCGCGGACGAGCAGGGCGAAGGGCTCCCCCGCGGGTGGCTTGACGACGCCGGCAGCAGCGCGGCGACCCGCGCCGCGCAGGCCCGTGCGCGCGCGGAGGAACTCGGCCGCCGGCGCCGGGACCTGTCCGCGGGCTCCCGTGCCACCACCGAGACGCTGGCCACGGCGCGGCGCAGGGTCGGTGAGTCGCGGCGCCGCGCGCAACTGGCGTACCAGGCGGCCCAGGAGGCCGCCGCCCGCTGGGGGCACTGATCGCCGCGGGGACGACTAGCCCACGACCTCCATCAACAGCAGCGCGCCACACACCGCTCCCCCTTTGGAATGAAACGAGGTGCAGGTGACACGCACCTTGGTGGGGCGACCCCGCCTATTGACCCCGTCCACCACCGTCTCGCCGGAGCTGTCCGGATCCACGAACGCGTTGCCGATCAAGGGCCGGACACCGTCCAAAGGGAGCCCGATGTCCAGAGCCGTCAAGGGTGAACCCGTCGCCTCCTCGGCGCGCAGACCCCAGAGCTCTTCGCAGCCCCGGTTCCACAGGACCACCTGCAGCTCGCGGTCCACCACGACCATGCCTACGCGCGTCGAGTCGACCAGCGAGTCCAGGAAGTTCTGCGTTTCGTCCAGCTCCAGGCTGCGGTCGCGCAACATGTCGTTGATGGTGTGCAGCTCGTCGTTGGTGGACTGCAGCTCCTCGTTCATGGTCTCGAGCTCTTCGTTGGTGGACTGCAGCTCCTCGTTCGTCGTTTCGAGCTCCTCGACCGTGGACTGCAATTCCTCGTTGGTGGTCTCGAGCTCTTCGTTGGTCGACTGCAGTTCCTCGTAGGCCGCCTCCAGCTGGCGGTTGGTCTCGACGACCTTGTCGAGCAGGGCGCGGGTGGCCGTGACGTCGAAAAACACGATCGACACGCCCAACAGGCCGTTCTCGGCGTCGACCAGTGGATTCACGTGGATCTCGAACCACACCGTGTCGGCGCCCGGCCGCTGCCACTTGACGTCCTGGATGCGCGCCGAACGGCGGTCGACCTTGGCCTGTTCGAGGTAGGCGCGCAGCTCGACCGGCCGGTAGGACACCTCGAGGTCGCGCAGCAGCCTGCCGATGTCGCGGGCCGAAAGCCCGAAGATGGTCTCAGCCTGCTGGTTGATCATCGCCACGGTGTCCTCGCCGGTGACGACGATCTGCGCTACCGGGCTGGCCCGGAAAGCCAAGTCGCGCACGGTGGTCAGGCCCGTGAGGTCGACCTGACGTTCGTAGAAGGCGCCCGCGGGATCGTAGCGCTCCATGCCGGTCGGGGCCCCGGCTGCCTTGCGGAAGATCCGGTGTTTGAGGCTCAGCGGAGCGAAACGGTCACCCTGGCTGAGCAGCATCTCGGCGTGCCCCAGGAACAGCGTGCCCTGCGGGGCGAGCGCAAAACGCAAGCGCCCCACCACGTTGCGCTGCGTCTCGGCGTTGAGGTACATCAACGTGTTGCGGCACACCAGCAGGTCGACGCGCGAGATCGGCGCGTCCTTGACCAGGTCGTTGCGGCCGAAGATCACCGCCCGGCGCAGATCTTTGTGAAACACGTAGCGGCCGTTGACCCGCTCGAAGTAGCGGGTCAACAACTCCGGCGGCACCGATTCGACGACCTTGGCGTCGTAGGACGCGGCGCGCGCCTCGGTGAGCGCGTCCTCGTCGATGTCGGTGGCGTAGATCTTGACCCGCTGCCGGAAGCTGTCGGGACCCAGCGCCTCGGCCAGCAACATGGCCAGCGTGTAGGCCTCCTGCCCCGACGCGCACCCGGCGCTCCACACCCGGATCGGGTCACCGGGCCCGCGCTCGGCCAGCATCCTCGGGATGACTTCCGCGCCGACGAAATCCCAGGCGTCCGCGTCGCGGAAGAAGGCGGTGACGTTGATCAGGATCGTGTTGAACAGCGACGCAAATTCGTCGGAACTGGCCTGCAGGACGTCGAGGTATTCCTCGAAGGACTTGTAGCCCACCTGGTCCATCCGGTGCCGGACGCGGCGCATCAGCGAGGTGCGCTTGTAGCCCGTGAAGTCGAAGCCGCGAGAATCCCGCATGTAGCGCAGCAGCGCCTCGAAAGCCTCGTCGGTCGCGCTTTCCATCCGATTCCGTCCGATCGCAGCCTGCACCGAAGGACCTGAACACTACTCCGGCGTCAGATCTTGTTTTCGCGACCGACCGACGCCCACACCGTTTTGCCCGACGACGTCGGATTGGCGCCCCACGCCTGGCACAGGGCGGAGACGATGGCCAGCCCGGAGACTATCTCGGCGCCGCGGTAGGCATCCTCGTGCCGGCACGGCAGGGTGTCGCTGAGGTCCTGCACGGCGACAGTGACGGTGCTGCCATCGCTTTCGACGATCAACACCGGCGCGCTGTCGGTGTGGTCGAGGACGTTCTCGATGAGGACGGTCGCCACCGTGGCTGCGACCGAGACCATCTCGGGGCTGCCCCAGCGGGTGAGCCAGTCGGAGACGACGTCGCGCGCGCGCCCGACGCTGGCCCTGGCGCGCAGGAGCTCGACACTCGCCCGCCGCCGAAGAGGCAATGACGGGTCGCCGAGGGCGTCCACCGCCGAGTCCAGCGTGGGATGCACGGGGAGGTAGCGGGCCGCCCCGCCGGCCCGTATCGCCTGCCGCGTGCGCGGTTGCGCGCACACCAGCAGGACGGGCACATCCGGCCAGATGCTGACGTGCCAGCGGGCGCTGGTGAACGCGGACCAGGCTGAGACCGACGGCGCGGCAAGGCCGTTCACGTCGACGATCACCGCGCGGGGTTCGCCGAGCGCGGTCTTGATGACCGAGTCCCGCACGATCCGGTAGGTCGAACTGTCCAGCACGCCGGTGACCGTCAAAAGCGGAACGTCGCGGTGGGTGTCGACGGCGACGTGAACGACCGACCGGAGCTCATCCACCGCCACCACCGCGTTCCGGGCCGACCGTCGACAATCGCTCGCCGAGCACCGTCGGCGCCCGCTCGGTTTCGTCGGCCATCTCCTGATACCGCCGGGACTTCATGGCGATGCGGTTCTCGAATTCCATCGCGGCGTCTGGTTTCATCTCGAGATCCTCTGTGTGTTGGCGGGACAGGTCGTTGAGGACGGAACCGATCTCGGACGCCGCGGCCTGCCGACCCACCACACCCGCGTTGAGCGCGTTGGTCGGCATCGCCGGGAACAACGCGTCCTCGGGCGCCTGGCAGATGGTGGCGCCGCCCCGCGAACGGATGGCGGCCAGCCCCAGCACGCCGTCGTCAAGCGCGCCCGAGAGCACAACGCCGATCGCCCGGGAACCGAACGCCAAAGCCACCGAGCGGAACAACGCGTTGATCGCGGGCCGGTGCCCGTTTTCGGTCGGCCCCTGCGACAGCGCGACCCGTCGGCCGGCGACCAGCAGGTGGCGGTCGGGTACTCCGACATAGATGCGCCCGGGCTCGAGTTCGGCGCCGTCCTGCGCGGCGACCGCGGGCAGCGGCCCGCTGCGGTCGACGATCCGCGCCAGTACGCTGGGCGCGCCGGCCGGCACATGCAGGACGATCAGATAGGCGTAGGGCAGTTCGGCGGACAGGCCGGCGGCCAGCCGCGACAGTGCTTCGACCCCGCCCGCCGAGGCACCGATCGCGACCACCGCACGCAAGTCTGGGTTCTCGCTGGTCGCGTCAATCACCACTTTCGACTACCCCTGCTGAGCGTAGGTATTCCGTGCGTCCACCGATAGTGCAGCCCGTCGGCGCATCGGGTTTTCCCGACGGGACAGCCGGGCATTCCGCATTGAGGCTTGTTTGGGCACTGGACGTCCACACAGGTTGATGTGCACGGGAGGATGTCATGCCGAATTCATCGATAAAGAACGAGAAGATGTACCGCGAGCTGCGCAAACAGGGTGACTCCAAGGAGAAGGCGGCGCGTATCGCGAACGCCTCCGCCGCGCGGGGCACATCGTCGGTGAGTCGCAAAGGCGGCAAGTCCGGCTCCTATGCGGACTGGACGGTGCCGCAGCTGCGGCAGCGGGCGAAAGAGCTTGGGATGTCGGGCTATTCGAAGCTGAACAAGGACAAGCTGGTCGCCAAGCTGCGCAACCACTGACCGGTGTCAGCCGGTCAGCCCAAGCCGCTTCGCGAGTAGCAGGAAAGCCGCGGCGTAGTGATTGTCGGCGGTTTGCTCTTCGATGCGATCCCAGTCCAGCCGCTCCCGCACCGCCGGTCCTCGGGCGTGCGCTCGACGGAGAATCCTGCGTCGGTCAGGGTGGCCACCGCGCCGGCCACGTCGGATTCGGCCACCACCAGGTCGACGTCGTGACTGGGTTCGGGTGCGCCGTAGGCCCATAACGCGTAGCTGCCGGCCAGCGCGAACCGCGGCCCGTTCTCCTTGAGCGCCGACGCCGCACCGCGCAGCACCCGGCGCAACTGCGTGCCGTCGGCGGGAGTGTCGAGGGTTGCCATGGTGGCTGGGTCATACCCTCCCGATCGGCCGGGCAACCTGACCGCGCAGTAAGCAACCCTGAAAGCAACCCTTTGTAAGGCCGTTTAACTGCCGAAAAAACAGGGGAATCTCCGGTTATGTCAGCCCCCGTGCATCGTGCGTACGACGCGGCCGCCGTCGTCATCCCCGCTCACAATGAGCGGGCAAAGCTGCCGTCCTGCCTGCGCGCCGTGCTGACAGCCGCCCTCTGCGCGCCCATCCCCGTCATGATCGTGGTGGTGCTCGACGACTGCGACGACGGCAGCGCGGAGCTGGCCGGCCAATACGGACCCGACGTGCACTTCGTCCAGGTCGACGCCCGCAACGTCGGCGCGGCACGGGCGGTCGGCTTCAACTACGCCCGTTCGCTGCTCGACGCCGACGACAAGTGCTGGTATGCCACCACCGACGCCGACAGTCGGGTGGACCCCGGCTGGCTGGTGCATCAGCTGGGGCTGGGCGCGGACGTGGTGCTGGGCGTCGTCCGGGTGACCGACTGGCGCTCGGCCGCCGACGTGGCCGAGCGCTACACCGCGGCCTATGAGGCCGACAGCGAACACATCCACGGAGCCAACATGGGCTTCAGCGCGCGGGCGTACTGGCGCGTCGGTGGTTTCCGGCCGCTGGCGACCGGCGAAGACGTCGACCTGGTCGGGCGATTCGAGGCGGCCGGCTACTGCATCCACCGGGACACCGAATTGTCGGTCATCACTTCAGCACGAATCCAGGCTCGGGCGCCGCACGGATTCGCTCACCACCTCAGGCAACTGAGGAGATCGGCGGCGGGTGATTGCGCGTGACGGCGGGCCTGGTTAAGCACTGGCTGGAAACGGGGCGACTCGAGCTGCCGCTGCCCGCGTCGGGGCGCACGGCCGAACGCTGGCACCGGCTGGAACAACTCGCCGAGGACAACATCGTCGCGGCCCGGGTCGCCGAAGCCCACGTCGACGCCGTCGCCATCCTGCACGAACTCGGCGGCAAGCCCCCCGACCCCGGACAGCTCTGGGCTGTGTGGGCTGCCGAGGCCCCGGACGCGGTCCTGACGGCATCCCGCACCGACAGCGGGGCGATGACGCTCAACGGCACCAAGGTGTGGTGCTCGGGCGCCGGCTTCTGCACGCACGCCCTGGTGACGGCCCGGCTCGAGGACGGACGACGCGGCCTGTTCGCGGTGGCCGTGACCGACGCCACCGTCAAACCACTGCCCAGCACGTGGTGGAACGCGGGCATGGCCGGCAGCGACACCCGGCCCGTTCAGTTCAGCAACGCCGCGGCCGTTCCCGTGGGCGATCCGGGCGACTACCTGAGCCGGCCGGGTTTCTGGCACGGCGCGATCGGCGTGGCCGCCTGCTGGCTCGGCGGGGCGCGCCGGGTCGCCGACCCGCTCTACCGCAGCGCCGGCAGCCAGTCGGCCGACGCGTACTCGCTGGCGCACCTCGGCGCGATCGACGCCGCGCTCGCCGCCGGCGACGCGATGCTGGCCGCGGCCGCGGCCCAGGTGGACTCCGACCCGTTCGACCGGTCCGGCACCGCGCAATTGCTGGCCCGGCGCGTCCGCTCGGTGGTGGAACACGCGGTCGACGAGGCCATCACCCGCACAGGTCGCGCCCTGGGGCCCGGCCCGCTGTGTCAGGACGGCCGGCACGCGCAGCGCGTCGCGGACCTGAGCATCTACATCCGGCAAAGCCACGCGGAGCGCGACCTGGCCGAGCTCGGTCGGCTCGCGGGCGGCCGGCGGTGACAGCGGTGGCGGCCGCGGGCAATTGCGCCAGGTTCGCGGCCAAACCGCTGGTCCACGGCGGCACGCCGGCGCCGCTGTGGGTGGCCGGCGCGGCCCTGGAGGCCCTGAAGCCGCTGGATTGGGCGGGGTGCGCGCGACTGGTCGTGGTCGCGCCGCATCCCGACGACGAGACCCTCGGCCTGGGCGCCACGTGCGCGCAGCTGGCCGCGTCGGGCATCGACGTGCAGGTGGTATCGGCCAGCGACGGCGGCGCCGCGGTGCCCGGCGCGACGCCGTCGGAGCGGTACCGGCTGGAAACCACCCGCAAGCACGAACTTGCCCGGGCGACAGACCTTTTGGGTGTCCGGCCGCCCACGTCGCTGGGCCTGCCCGACGGCGAGCTGGCCGACCACGAGGACCGGCTCGCCGACCTGCTGACCGAGATCCTGGCGGCCACGCCCGGGACGTGGTGCGCGGCCACCTGGCGGGTCGACGGCCACCCCGATCACGAAGCCGTCGGGCGCGCCGCGGCCACGGCGTGCGCCCGCACGGGCGACACCCTGCTCGAATACCCGGTCTGGATGTGGCACTGGGCCACGCCGGCCGATGCGGCGGTGCCGTGGGAGCGGGCGTGCGCGGTGCGCCTGTCCGGGTGGGCGGTCGAGCGCAAGCGCCGCGCCGCACGCTGCTATCGCAGTCAGTTCGAGCCGGCCCCCGGAGAATCGTCGCCCGTGCTGCCCGCGTTCGTGTTGCAGCGCCTCCTGGCGGTCGGCGAGGTCGTCTTCCGGTGAGCGCACGGCTCCCCGACGGCTACTTCGACGAGATGTACGCCGGGGCCGAGGATCCGTGGCAGTTGGCGACGCGGTGGTACGAGCAGCGCAAGTACGCCCTGACCATGGCCATGCTGCCGCACCCCCGCTACCGGCACGCCTTCGAACCGGGCTGCTCGATCGGCACGCTCACCGCGCAGTTGGCCCGGCGCTGCGACCACGTCACCGCGGTCGACGTCGCCGCGTCGGCGCTGCGCACCGCGGACGCCCGGCTGCGCGAAGCCGGCTGCCGCGACCGGGTGACCCTGAAGCGGGCCTCGATGGACCAGGCGTGGCCGGCCGGGCCCTACGACCTGCTGGTGCTCAGCGAGGTCGCCTACTACCTGCGCGGCGACGCGCTGGCGGCGGTGCTGCGCGAAGAATGCCCACGGCTGCGGCCGGGCGCGGTCGTCGTCGCCGCGCACTGGCGCCACGACGTGGCCGACTACCCGCTGACGGGCGACTCGGCGCACGCCGTCATCGCGCAGACCCCCGGGCTGACCCCGCTGGCGTGTTACCGCGACGACGACGTCGTCATCGAGATGTTCGACACCGGCGACGCCCGCTCGGTGGCGGCCCGCGAAGGGCTGCCCGGCGCGCGCTGACCGTCCCTGAGAAGCGGGCGTGAGCCGCTAGGCACGGCTGTCCCCGGTCCATCCGAGAGCGGCCATGCGTCGCTCGACACGCTCGATGTCGTCCGCGGAGGGCAGCTCGTGGGTCACGCGGGTGATGGCTACCCCCACGTCGGCGCTGTCGATCGACGGGTGGTTACCGGCGGCGAGCCTGCCGATGACTGTCGGGATCTCGTCGTCTGAGACGCGGCGCGGCAACAGGGCCAGCAGCGGGACGTAGCCGAGGGCCGGGGCTCCGGCGGGGTAACCCGCCCGGAAGAACGCCACGATGCTCGCCACCAGAGCGCGCAACCCCATCTCTCACCTCGCTAACCCACCGCACGTTACCCATCGGTGCAGGTTGCTGCCAGGGATAGCCGGGCGTGGCGGTTTGAAACATCGCCGGTGCGCACAGACCGCCCGGCGCAGAAAAAAGGGGGCCCGGCCCCCCGTTGGACCGGACACCCCGCGTCAGAACTACTGATTTTCCTTCTGACGTTCTTCGGCCGCCTTCGCGCCGGCGCGCGCCGACTCGGCCTCGGCTTCCTTCTTGCCGGCGTCGCGTTGGGCGTCGGCCTTGTCCTGTTGCGCCTGGCCCTCTTCGACCAGGTCGTCGCGACCGGCGACCGTGCCGCCGACCTCTTTGAGCTTGCCCTTCACGCCCTCGACGGCGCCCTTCACGGCTTCCTGCGGACCGCTCTTGTCGTCTCCCACGAGTCGACCTCCCTTTGGTTGTGGCTTGCACTTGCCCGGTGTCGGGAATCGGCTCCGGGCATGCACCAGACGGCTTCCCGCCCGGCGCGCGATCAAACACCCCGGCACGGCCGATCCGGGTCACGTGTGTTCGGCACGACATGTCCGTTTGAAGTCAGCGATGACGGGTACCAACGGATCCCGACTACGGAAGCGGGTGAGTTCAGTGACCACCATCGCCGTGCTGGGGGCAACCGGCACCGCCGGGGTGCGAGTCGTCGCCCGGCTGAGGGCCCGCGGATACCCGGTGGTCGAGGTTTCCCGCGGACACGGCGTCGACCTGGTGTCCGGGCAGGGCCTGTCCCAGGCGCTCGACGGTGTGGACCTGGCGATCGATGTGTCCAATCCCCGGCCCGAGGACAGGTTCTCCGACTTCACCCAGACGCTGGTCGCCGCCTCGCGCAACATCGTCGGCGCCTGCGCGGCCCACGAGGTGCAGCGGTTGGTGGTGTCGACGATCGACAGCATCGACGACCCGGTGTTCGACGGTGACCCCTATTACGAGGGCAAGCGGGCCGCCAAGGCGATCTTCCTCGACGCTCCGGTGGCGACCACGATCGTGAAATCGACGCAGTGGTATGAGTCCGCGACCGATCCCGCCACGGTGAGCGGCGACGAGGAGGAGGTGACCGTCCAGGATCTGCTGATCCAGCCCATCGCCGCCGACACCGTCGCCGACGTGCTGGTCGAGACGGCCCTGGGCCAGACACACAAGCCGTGCGCCATCACCGGACCCGAGGCCATCCGGCTTCCGGAGCTGACGTCGAAGGTACTCGCGCTGCACGGCGACAGCCGCCGTGTGCGTCCGGTCCCGCCGCCCATCGCCGGACTCGCCACCGGTGCGCTGCTGGCATCGGCCCAGGCGATCGTCGTCGGCCCCGACGTCGACACGTGGCTGGCGACGTGCGCGGCGACCACAACCGATACCGCGTGTCACCAAAGCCGGTAAGCGAAGCGGACTCGCGGTGTGGCGGGGCCAGGAAACGAAAGCCGCCCGGTTTGCAAAACCCGCCGCACCGTTCTGTGATCGATTGCGAAGGCGCACAATTGGAGTCTCATCACGACCGTGAACGTTCGGGTCGCAGGTCACAATCGCGTCACGATTTCATAAGGATCGGGCGTGTTCCTTAAGAAGCGTCGCGCATATCGAACGAAAGTCGTTGCAATGCTTGGCAAATCGTCCACGATCCCGCGATCCGGATACGCACGTTCGTTGTCAGCGAACGCCGCCCGCGCCGACTTCGGCTACGTTGGGCTTCGAGGACCGGGAGCCTCTCTGCAGCATCAATCAATTCGAAGGACACACTGATCATGAAAATCAGCAGTAACGTCGCGCGCCGGCGGGTGGCCGGCGTCAGTGCCGGCTGTCTGCTCGGGGGCGTGGCCATGGGGATCGCCGGCGCGCCCTCGGCGGCCGCAGCGCCCGACTGCAGTCCCGGCGGCGTGAACGCCACCGTGTCGTCGGTGGAAGGCACGGCGCAGCAGTACCTCGCGGCGCACCCCGATGCCAACCAGGTGGTCACGGCCGCTTACGGTCAGCCGCGTCCGCAGGCGGAGTCGAGCCTGCGCGGCTACTTCACCGCTCACCCGCAGGAATACAACGACCTGCGCGGCATCCTGTCGCCGATCGGCGACACCGAGCGGCAGTGCAACGTCACAGCGCTGCCGCCCTACCTGGAATCGGCCTACCAGGAGTTCATGGCCGGCTGATATCCCGCCGACAACGACCCGCCACAACGCCGTGGCGGGTCGTTCTGCGTTTCGCGGCGCGGCACCCACGTGTGAACCCCCCGCGCGGCGGGTAATTGTCCAGTCAGCGAAAGGGACTGGGGCTGGAGGTCAGGAATGCGGCTGCGTCGCAGCGTTCTCAGCAAGCCGGGGATCGCGCGCAAGCGCCGGGGCAAGGGTTTCGCCTACTACGGGCCCGACGGCGATCCCCTCGCCGACCCGGATGCCGTGCAGCGCATCAAGGAACTCGTCATCCCGCCGGCGTGGAAGAAGGTCTGGATCTCACCGCATTCCAACGACCACATCCAGGCCGTCGGCGTCGACGCGGCGGGGCGCCGGCAGTACCTGTACCACACGGCGTGGCAGCAGGAGCGTGCCGAGGAGAAGTTCGACCGCGTGCTCGAGCTCTCCACCCGGCTGCCGGCGCTGCGCCTCGAGGTCGCAGAAGACCTGGCGCGCAAGGGATTGACCCGCAGACGGGTGCTGGCGCTGGCGCTGCGGCTGCTCGATCGCGGCTATTTCCGCGCCGGGGGCGAACAGTACGCCGAGGAGCACGAGTCCTACGGCCTGGCCACGCTGCTCTGCGAGCATGTGACCGTGCGGCGCGACGCCGTGGCCTTCGACTTCCCCGCCAAGAGCGGGGTGCGGCGCACGGTCGAGATCGAGGACCAGGAGGTGGTGCGCGCGGTCCGCGCGCTGAGCCGACGGCCCGAATGTACCGGGCGACTCCTGGCGTGCCGCACCTCTTCCGGCTGGGTCGACCTGCGATCCGACGACCTCAACGCCCGGTTCAAGGAACTCGTGGGCGACGAGTTCACCGTCAAGGATCTGCGGACCTGGCACGGGACCGTGCTGGCCGCCGCGGCGTTCGTGGACGCCGACCCGCCCGTTTCGGAGCGGGTGATCAAGCGCGTCGAGTCCGCGGTGATGAAGGAGGTGGCCGCAGGCCTCGGCAATACCCCCGCGGTGGCGCGCGGCTCCTATGTGGATCCCCGCGTGGTGTCCGCCTACGAACAGGGGTTGACCATCGCCGCGGCTGCGCGCCGTGCCGAACGCGCCCGCGAACCCGCGGTGGCGCAGGAGATTCTGGAGAAGGCGACCCGGATGCTGATCCGGCGGGTGGCCAGAGGCGACACCGCATCCGGACCGTCGGCGCTACCCAGAAGCGCGTGACAGGCGGGGGGTGCCGTCCGCCGAAGTCGAGGCGGCGCGGCACACGAACAGCGCCCAGTCGCAACCAATCGCGACCGCTCTGCGGCAAACTATGGGGCGGCCTTCGACAGGTTGCCGGATCACCGCGTTGCGCGCGGCGGGGCTGACCTGCCTGGGAAACGCTACGCCGCAGGGGTTTTGAGGTCGGCCGGGCGGTCCGCGCCGGGCGAGGGAGTTCAGACGAATAACGCCGGTGATTGCGGGTACGCCCCCGACAGCGTGAGGTCGGTCCGCGCTGCGCTTTGACCTCGTGCCATTGCCGCCTGACCACCTAGGAGGGTACGAATGTCCAAACCAACCGTGGGTGACTACCTGCTCGAGCGGCTGCGCGCGTGGGACGTGCAGCACGTGTTCGGCTATCCCGGCGACGGGATCAACGGGATCCTCGCCGCGTGGGGCCGCGCAGACAACAATCCGCAGTTCATCCAGTCGCGCCACGAGGAGATGAGCGCCTTCGAAGCGGTGGGTTACGCCAAGTTCACCGGGCGCGTCGGAATCTGCACGGCCACCTCGGGCCCCGGCGCGATCCATCTCCTCAACGGCCTCTACGACGCCAAGCTGGACCACGTCCCGGTGGTGGCCATCGTCGGGCAGACCAACCGCACCGCCATGGGCGGCAGCTACCAGCAGGAGGTCGACCTGCTGAGCCTGTACAAGGACGTCGCCAGCGACTACGTCCAGATGGTCACGGTCCCCGAGCAATTGCCCAACGTGCTGGACCGCGCGATCCGGGTCGCGATGACGCAGCGGGCCCCGACGGCGCTGATCATCCCGAGCGACGTCCAGGAGCTGCCGTACTCGCCGCCCGAGCACGCCTTCAAGATGGTGCCCTCAAGCCTCGGCATCGAATACCCGTCGATCGCGCCGGATGATGCCGCCGTCGCCCGCGCGGCCGAGGTGCTCAACTCGGGCAAGAAGGTCGCCATCCTGGCGGGCACCGGCGCGCGCGGCGCGCACGCCGAGCTGGCCGAAGTGGCCGACCTGCTCGGCGCGGGAGCGGCCAAGGCCCTGCTGGGCAAAGACGTGCTCTCCGACGAACTGCCGTGGGTCACCGGTTCGATCGGGTTGCTGGGCACTCGGCCCAGCTACGAGTTGATGCGCGACTGCGACACGCTGCTCACCGTCGGCTCGAGCTTCCCCTACACGCAGTTCCTGCCGGAGTTCGACCAGTGCCGCGCGGTGCAGATCGACATCGACGGCCGGTTCATCGGGATGCGGTACCCCTACGAGGTCAACCTGGTCTCAGACGCGAAAACCGCACTGCGCGCCCTGATCCCGCAGCTGCGCCGCAAGGAGGACAGGTCGTGGCGGGAGACCATCGAGAAGAACGTGGCCCGCTGGTGGGAGACCATGGACAAGGAGGCCCACGTCAGCGCCGACCCCATCAACCCGATGCGGCTGTACTCCGAGCTCTCCCCGAAGCTGCCCGACGACGCGATCGTGACCGCCGACTCCGGGTCCGCGGCCAACTGGTACGCGCGCAACCTGCGCTTCCGCGGCGACATGAGGGGCTCGCTGTCCGGCACGCTGGCCACCATGGGTCCCGGCGTCCCGTACGCGATCGGCGCCAAGTTCGGCAACCCGCGACGGCCGGTCATCGCCTTCGTCGGCGACGGCGCCATGCAGATGAACGGCATGGCCGAGCTGATCACGATCAAGCGGTACTGGCGCGAGTGGGAGGACCCGCGCCTGGTCGTGGCGATCCTGCACAACAACGACCTCAACCAGGTCACCTGGGAGATGCGCGCTATGGCAGGGGCGCCGAAATTCCATGAATCGCAGGCGCTTCCGGATGTCGACTTCGCGGCCTTCGCGGCGAGCCTGGGCCTGAACGCGATGGCCATCAAGGACCCCGAAGAACTGGGCGACGCCTGGCGCAACGCGCTGTCGGCCGACCGCCCCACCGTGCTGGACGTCTTCACCGACCCCAACATGCCGCCGATCCCGCCGCACGCCACCTGGGACCAGTTCAAGGCGGCCACCACCGCCGTGCTCTCCGGTGACGAGGACCGCGTCGGCTTCGTCAAGGTCGGGCTCAAGACCAAAGCGCAGGAGTTCCTGCCGCACAAGAAGAGCTGATCGGTGGCCGGCAAACAACCAGAACTCGACGGAGAGTTGGCATGACGACAGGTACGGGCCGCACGCCCAAGTTGTACGACACCGTGGCCGCCGATCTGCGCGACCACGTCGACGGCGAAGTCCGGTTCGACCCGGGCTCGCGCGCGGCCTACTCCACCGACGCGTCGAACTACCGGCAGGTTCCCATCGGCGTCGTGGTGCCCCGCACCCCGGAGGCCGCGGCCGTCGCGATCGGCATCTGCCGCCGCCACGACCTGCCGGTGCTGTCCCGGGGCGGCGGCACCAGCCTGGCCGGGCAGTGCTGCAATTCGGGGATCGTCGTCGACTGGAGCAAGTACTGCACCCGGGTCGAGTCGGTGGACGCCGAAGCCGGCGTGGCGGTGGTGCAACCGGGTATCAAGCTCGACGTCCTCAACGACCGGTTGCGGCCGTCGGGCTGGATGGTGGGACCCAAGCCGTCGACTCACGTCAGCTGCACCATCGGCGGGATGATCGGCAACAACTCGTGCGGGTCGACGGCCCAGGCGTACGGCAAGATGGTCGACTCGGTGCGCCGGCTCGAGGTGCTGACCTATGACGGTGTGCGGATGTGGGTGGAGCCGACCGACGATGAGCAGTTCGACCGGATCGTCGCGGAGGGCGGCCGGCGCGCGGAGATCTACCGCGGCCTCAAGTCGCTCGCCGAGCGCTACGCCGACGACATCCGGTCGACCTACCCGCAGATCCCGCGTCGGGTCTCTGGATACAACCTCGATTCGCTGTTGCCCGAGAACAACTTCGACGTGGCCAAGGCGCTGGTCGGCTCCGAGAGCACGCTGGTCACCGTGCTGCGCGCGGAGCTGGCGCTGGTGCGGGTGCCGGCGGCCAATGCGCTGGCCGTGCTGGGTTTTCCGGACATCGCCGAGGCCGCCGACGCGGTGCCCGCGGTGCTCGAGCACCAGCCCGCGGCGCTGGAAGGCCTGGACCACCGCCTCGTCGATCTCGAGCACTCGCGGCGGCTGGCCGAGAAGGCCTTGCGGCAGCTGCCCGACGGCAGGGCGTGGCTGATGGTCCAGCTCGACGGCGACGACCAGGACGACGCCGACCGCAAGGCCAAGTCGATGATCGAGGCCGTCCAGGACAAGACGGGCGCCAGCGCCATCGTGCTCGACGACCCGCAGCGCAAGAAGGAGGTCTGGGCGGCGCGCGAGGCCGGGCTGGGCGCAACCGCCTATCCGCCGGGCGGGCCGGACACGCACGAGGGCTGGGAGGATGCCGCCGTCCCGCCGGACCGGCTCGGCGACTACCTGCGCGACTTTCACAAGCTGCTCGACCGCTACGACTACGGAACCGCCTCGCTCTACGGCCATTTCGGCCAGGGTTGCGTGCACACCCGTATCCCGTTCGTGCTGTGGACCGCGGAGGGCATCGCGAAATACCGTTCGTTCGTTGAGGATTCGGCACGGCTGGTGGTGAATTACGGCGGTTCGCTGTCCGGTGAGCACGGTGACGGCCAGTCCCGCGGCGAGCTGCTGCCGATCATGTTCGGCGAGCGCGTGATCGGCGCGTTCGAACAACTCAAGGCGCTCTTGGACCCGAACAACCGGATGAACCCCGGCAAGGTGGTGCGCCCGTACAAGCTCGACGAGAACCTGCGCGAGGGCGTCGGCTACCGCCCGATCGAGCCCACCACCATGTTCGCCTATCCGCATGACGATCATCGCTTCTCGCGTGCGGCGCACCGCTGCGTCGGAATCGGCAAGTGCCGCGGCGACGAGTCGGGCGTGATGTGTCCCAGCTACCGGGCCACCCAGGAAGAGGAGCACTCGACCCGCGGGCGGGCGCGGTTGCTGTTCGAGATGGTCAAAGGCGACGTCATCACCGACGGCTGGCGCTCCGCCGAGGTCCACGACGCGCTGGATCTCTGCCTGGCCTGCAAGGGTTGTCGCAGCGACTGCCCGGTCAACGTCGACATGGCAACCTACAAGGCGGAGTTCCTGTTCCATCACTACCGGGGCCGCTTCCGGCCGATGGCGCACTACTCCATGGGCTGGATCCCGCTGTGGGCGCGGCTGGCCGCGGTGGCACCGCGGCTGCTCAACACCGTCACGCACACTCCCGGGGTGTCGACGATGATCAAGAGGGCCGGCGGAATCGACGTCCAACGCGACATGCCGAACTTCGCCGGCGAGCGGTTCACCCACTCGTTCGCGCGACGCGAAGCCGTCCCCGTCGCTGCGTCGCGCGGCCGCGTGTTGCTGTGGCCGGACACCTTCACCAACAACTTCGAGCCCGAGATCGCCCACGCGGCCGTCGCGGTGCTGGAGTCGGCCGGCTTCGACGTCGAGGTGCCGCGCAAAGCGGTGTGCTGCGGCCTGACCTGGATCTCCACCGGCCAATTGCGCACCGCCAAACGGGTTCTGCGCCGCAGCCTGGCGGTGTTGAGCCCAGCGCTGCGCGCCGGCACGCCGGTGGTGGTGCTCGAGCCCAGCTGCGCCGCGGTGTTCCGGTCCGATCTGCCCGAGCTGTTGCACGGCGACGAGGACGCGCACCGGTTGGCCGAGCAGACCTTCACGCTGGGCGACCTGCTGGCCGACAAGGCGCCCGACTGGGAACCGCCGCACGTGGGGGCCGACGCCGTGGTGCAGCAGCACTGCCATCAGCACGCGATCCTTGGCTACACCCACGAGCGCAAGCTACTCGAACAAGCCGGCGTCCAGACCGATGTGCTCGACGCCGGATGTTGCGGTCTGGCAGGCAATTTCGGCTTCGAAAAGGGCCACTACGACGTGTCGGTCGCCTGCGCCGAGGACAAGTTGCTGCCCGCGATCCGCGATGCCGACCGCGACACGATGGTGCTCGCCGACGGCTTCAGCTGCCGCCTGCAGGTCCGCCAGCTGGCCGCCGATCGCCGGCCGATGCACTTCGCGCAGGTGCTCGCCGGCGCCCTGGCCGGGCGCACGTCGCGGGCGCGCCGGCTCAACCTTCCGTAGCCTGGCACGCCTTGCGCACGTCGTCGACGAACAGCCGGTGGGCCTCGTCGTGACCCGCTCCGCGGTCCCGCAGGATGGCCGGCGGGTACCGACCCTGGCCGTCGCGGCCGAAGGCGGCCAGAATCGGCAGTGAGCGCAAGGAGGCGCCCTCCGTGACCGACTTCGATCCCTACGGCCAGCACCCGTTCACCTACGATCCGCTGGGCCGCGTTCCCTACCCCGATCCCCCGCCGGGTCCGCCGCCCTTCGCGCCGCCGCCACCACCGCCGCAGCGCCCGCCCGCCAACGCCTTCGCGACGTTGTCGGTGGTGTTCGCGTTCGTGTTCGCGCCCCTCGGCGCGATCCTGGGCCACGCCGGGCTGCGCCAGATCCGCCGCACCGGCGAACCCGGCCGCGACCGGGCCGTGCTGGGACTCGCGCTGTCGTACGCGTTCACCGCCCTCGCACTGGTCGCACTGGTGGCGTGGGCGGTGCTGGGCGCCTCCACCGCCGATCGGACCGCCGCCCCCGCGACGACGTCGACCGCACCGCCGGGACCCCCGGGACCCACGGTCGCGCCCGACGCCGTGGCCACGCTGCTGCCCGGCGCCGACGCGCTCAGGAATATCACCGGCGACGCCAACCTGGAGTCAGGCCAGACCTGGGACCACCCGGCGAGGTCGGATCGGGAGGGCACGATCGACCGGCAGGAGTGCTGGGCGAGCATCGCCCCGGGCACCCCCGACGCCTACCCCGCCGGCACCGTCACGGGGTACCGCGCGGCGGAGTTCACCGATACCCGCAGCCTGCTCAAATCGGTCCAGATCATCGCGGCGACGGCCACGTTCCCCGACCCGCCGGCGGCCCGGTCGCAGTTGGCCCGGGTGCTGTCCGGGTGGCGCCAATGCGGCGGCACCACCGTGGACGTGACGATGCCGGGCGGTCCCGCCGTTCCGTTCGACCTCGGGCCTCCCGTCGACGCCGGCAACGGCGTCACCACCATGGACCTGACCCCGAAGGGCCTGCAGGTGCGGTCCGTCCGGGCGATCGCGGCCAAGGCAAATGTCGTCGTCGACTTGTACGTGGCCGACAAGGGCACCACCGACGCCGGCGCGGCCCGCCAGACCGCCGGAAGCATCGCGACCTACATCCTCGGCAAGGTCCCCGGCTGACGGGCCGTGCCCACCACTCGAGGCACCCGCCTCAGTAGGGTGGGCCGTATGGAATATCTCGACGTGGACGGTGTCGGGCGGGTCAGCCGGATCGGCCTGGGCACCTGGCAGTTCGGGTCACGCGAATGGGGCTACGGGGACAGCTATGCCTCGGGCGCCGCGCGTGACATCGTGCGCCGCGCCCGCGCCCTGGGCGTGACGCTGTTCGACACCGCCGAGGTGTACGGGCTGGGTAAGAGCGAGCGCATCCTCGGCGAGGCCCTCGGCGACGAGCGCGCCGAGGTCGCGGTGGCCAGCAAGATCATGCCCGTCGCGCCGTTCCCCGCCGTGGTCAGGCAGCGCGAGCGTGCCAGCGCGCGGCGGCTGGGGCTGGACCGCATCCCGCTCTACCAGGTGCACCAGCCCAACCCGGTGGTCCCCGACTCGGTGATCATGCCGGGCATGCGCGACCTGCTGGACAGCAACAAGATCGGCGCGGCCGGCGTCTCCAACTACTCGCTGGACCGGTGGCGCAAAGCGGACGCGGCGCTCGGTCGGCCGGTGATCAGCAACCAGGTCCATTTCTCGCTCGCCCACGCCGGCGCGCTGGAGGACCTGGTGCCTTTCGCCGAGCGCGAGAACCGCATCGTGATCGCCTACAGCCCGCTGGCACAGGGCTTGTTGGGCGGCAAATACGGCCTCGACAACCGGCCGGGCGGGGTGCGCGCGGTCAACCGCCTGTTCAGCACCGAGAACCTGCGCCGCGTCGAGCCGCTGCTGCAGACGCTGCGCGACGTCGCCAAGCAGGTCGACGCCAAGCCCGCTCAGGTGGCGCTGGCCTGGCTGATCAGCCTGCCCGGTGTGGTCGCCATCCCCGGTGCGTCCAGCGTCGAGCAGCTCGAGTTCAACGTCGCGGCGGCCGACATCGAGCTGCCGGCCGATTCACGCGACGAGCTGACCCGGGCGGCGCGGGCCTTCCGGCCGACCTCCAACGGGCGCTTCCTGGCCGATCTGGTCCGCGAGCGGCTCGGGGTGGGCTGAGCCCACCCGCTAGGACTGCGCGGAGTCCGCGAACGCCGCGGGGCTGGCGGGCGCGCCCCTGGCGACCACCAGCGGCATCGACGTCGAGGCGTTGGTGCTCAAGATGGTCTGCACCACGTCGACGAGGTCCTCGACGGGCATCAGCTTGCCGGGCATGCAGCCGCGCGATGCCCACAGCGGGACGGCCTTCATGGCCAGGTCCATGTCCCAGTCGACGTTCATGCCGGTCTGGCCGTCGCCCTCGCCGCCCGCGCATTCCCCGACGATCAGGCAGGTGAACCCGATGTCGGGGTGCTCGGCGCGCCAGGCCTCCACGAGCCGCTCGAGGGCCGCCTTGCTCACGCCGTAGGCGCCCAGGCCCGGCCAGGGCGGTCCGAACGTGCCCGCGTCCGACGACAGGTAGACCGCCTTGCCCGCCGACACCGTCAGGTGGGGCACCGCCGCCGCGGTCACCAGCGCGGCGCCGATGACGTTGGTGTCGAAGATGCGCCGCCAGGTCGCCGCGTCGGTCTCCACCATGCGCACCAGCGGACCTACGGCCGGGGTGTAGACGAGGTTGTCGATTCCACCCAGCGCGCCGGCGGCCTCGCCGATCGCCGCACGGCACGACGCCTCGTCGGTGACGTCGCATTCGATGGCGACCGCCGAGGGGCCGGCGTCCTTGGCCGCCGCCTCGATGCGCTGACGGCGCCGGGCGAGCAGCGCGACCTGATGGCCGCGCTGGGCGAGACCCACCCCGATGCAGCGCCCCAGCCCACTCGAGGCGCCAACCACCACTGTCCTTGACATATTCGCCCTCTCTTGTAACGAGCTGCCGTCGGCGACGAACCTACCGGATGAGGGTGGGCGGCGGCGATCACCGGCCCGCTCAGATCCGGATGACGGTGTTCCGGTCGCCCGTTTTGGCCTGGTACATCGCCGTGTCGGCGCGCGCCGTGATGGAGGAGACGGCCTCTCCGGGAACGGCAATGGTGGCGCCGATGCTCAGCGTCGCGCGGATCGTCACACCGGATTCGTCGATGGGTTCGGCTGCGCGGCAACGGATCTTCTCGGCGATCTGGGCGGCCTCGTCGAGGCTGTGCACGCCGGGCAGCAGAACGAGGATCTCGTCGCCGCCCGTGCGGCCCACCGTGTCGCCCTCGCGGACGCATTCGCGGATCCGGCACGCCAGGGTGGTCAGCACGGTGTCACCGGCGCCGTGCCCCCACGTGTCGTTGATGTGCTTGAAGTGGTCGACGTCGCAGAACAGGATGCCGAGGTGCGCTCCGAGCGTCGGCGGCGCCGCCAGCGCCGATTCGAGGCGCCCGATCGCCTCGGCCCGGTTCACCAGGCCGGTGAGGGTGTCGAACCGGGCCAGCCGTTCGAGGCGCTGCTCGGCCTCGACCTGGTCGTCGACGATCCGCAGCGCCGCGATCACGCCGTCGGCGTCGCCGTCGGCATCGAGGTACGGCTTCCCGTGACCGTCGACCCAGTGGTATGCGCCGTCCACGGCGCGGATCCGGAACCGCTGCAGGACCGATTCGCCGCCGGCGATCCTTTGCAGCGCTGCGGCCAGGGTGTCGCGGTCGTCGGGATGGATGCGGCGTTCGAAGCCCGGGCCGGTCCAGCGCTCGACCGGCCCGCCCAGCGCGGCGACGACCGACGGGGAGACCCACGCGACCTTTCCGTCGCGCAGGTGAACGATGACGTCGACGGCGTTGTCGGCGAGGATGCGATAGCGCAGCTCGGCGTCGGCGCGCTGCTTGCCTGCCGACTCCTTCTCGATGCGCAGCTTCTGTTCGCGCTGCAGGAAGAAGAACGTGATCGCCCCGATGATGAGGGTGCCCAGCAGTATCGAGAAGGTCCACGCCGCGCGTTCACCCAGCCTGAGCCGCAAGCAGATTGGCCGCGTCAGCGCGACCACGACCGGAAACCCGGCGAGGATGCCCGCCAACTGCAACAGGAAGTTCCGATCGGGTCGGGCGAGTAGCCAGGCGACGGGAAAGCGGTCGGGGCGCGCCAGCGACATCGCGGCGGCCAGCAGCAACAGCGCGAGGGCCGTCGTGAGCGCCTGGCCGGTCGACGGCGAATAGCCCACCAGGGCAAGAGCGTTGAGGAGGTAGGCCCCTACCGTGAAGAACGGGATGGCCGCACCGGCCGCCAGGCAAGCGGGCCAGACGACGCGGGTCCACGTGTCGATCCGTATCAGCGTCGCGCCGGCGGCCAGGAGCAGGGCCGACGACGCGGTCTGCGGGCTCGGACGCCCAGGCCAGGTCTGTTGCGCCGCCCGCAGCGCCTGACCGAACCACAACTCATCCAGCCCCGGCCAGCCACCGGCCGCGTACTCCCCGAGGGTGGTGCCGGCCAGGGCCGCCACCATCAGGGCCAGGCCCCGACCGGCCCACACGCGGCCCGGCGACGGGCGGCCCGACTGCGCGACGATCGCGGCGCCCAGACCTGACAACCACAGACAAGTCCACGGCACCATCCGCGGCCAGGTCGGGCAGATGCGCGTGAGCGCGTCCACACCGGTCGCCCAGCCGACCCAGGTCAGCGCGGCGATGCCGAACACCCCTAGCAGCGCGAACCGCCTGCACCAGGCGGCGTCGTTCAGGCACGCATCCAGCCTCGGACCCTCCAAGGACTGCCCCTTCCTCCCCCGCGGCGCGCAATCGAAAGTTTGCGCGCCCACAGCCGGAATCGTGGCAAAAGGTAACCGATCGCGGGGCGAAGGTCACCGGCGCCGCCGGGCACCCCACCCGGGGCGCCCGGCGGACGGCTGCCGGTCAGCTCGCGTCGGGAGCTTGCAGCACGACCGCGGTGTGCGCGTCCACGGTCAGCGTGCCTCCGCCGGGCACCTCCTCCGCGGGTGTCTCCTCCTCGGGCCCGGTGAACACCACGAGCTGCCAGGAAGCGCCGAATTCCTTCGGCGGCAGCGTGAATTCGATCGGCTCGTAGTGGGCGTTGAAACACAGCAGGAACGAGTCGTCGAGCACGCGCTGCCCGCGCGCGTCGCGGTCGGGTATGCCGTGGCCGTTGAGGAACACGGCGAGCGATTTCGAGAATCCCGCGCCCCAGTCCTCCTCGGTCATCTCCGTACCGTCGGGCGTGAACCAGGCGATGTCGGGCAGACCGTCCTGGCCGCGCCGGCCCAGCGGCTTTCCGGAGAAGAACCGCCGCCGGCGAAACACCGGGTGCTCCGCCCGCAGCGCGGACACCAGGCGGGTGAAGTCGAGCATCGCGTTGTCGGTGCTGGGCCAGTCGATCCAGGTGAGCTCGTTGTCCTGGCAGTAGCCATTGTTGTTGCCGTGCTGCGTGCGGCCGAGCTCGTCTCCGTGGCAGATCATCGGGACGCCCTGGGAGAGCAGCAGCGTGGTCATGAAGTTGCGCTGCTGGCGGGCGCGCAGATCGTTGACCTGCGGGTCGTCGGTCGGCCCCTCGGCGCCGCAGTTCCACGACCGGTTGTGGCTCTCGCCGTCGTTGTTGTCCTCGCCGTTGGCCTCGTTGTGTTTTTCGTTGTAGGACACCAGGTCACGCAGCGTGAAGCCGTCGTGCGCGGTGACGAAGTTGATCGACGCCACCGGCCGTCGGGCGGTGTGTTCGTAGAGGTCGGCCGAACCGGAGAGGCGGTAGGCGAACTCGTCGAGGGTGGCCGGCTCGCCCCGCCAGAAATCCCGGACGGTGTCACGGTACTTGCCGTTCCACTCCGTCCACTGCGGCGGGAAGTTGCCCACCTGGTAGCCGCCCGGCCCGACGTCCCACGGCTCGGCGATGAGCTTGACCTGGCTGACCGTCGGATCCTGTTGCACCAGTTCGAAAAACGTTGAGAGCCGGTCGACGTCGTAGAACTCGCGGGCCAGCGTCGAGGCCAGGTCGAACCGGAATCCGTCGACGTGCATCTCGAGCACCCAGTAGCGCAGCGAGTCCATGATGAGCTGCAGCGCGTGCGGGTGCCCGACGTTGAGGCTGTTGCCCGTGCCCGTGTAGTCCATGTAGTACTGCTTGTCGTCGTCGACCAGCCGGTAGTAGGCCGCGTTGTCGATCCCGCGCATGCACAGCGTCGGGCCCATGTGATTGCCCTCGGCCGTGTGGTTGTAGACCACGTCGAGGATCACCTCGATGCCGGCCTCGTGCAGCTCGCGCACCATCGCCTTGAACTCCTGCACCTGCCCGCCCGGGGATCGCGCGCTCGAATACTTGAAGTCGGGCGCGAAGAACCCGATCGTGTTGTAGCCCCAGTAGTTCGCCAAGCCCTTCTCGACCAGGGTGGAGTCGTTGGCGAAGTGGTGCACCGGCATCAGTTCGATCGCCGTGACGCCGATGCTCTTGAGGTGTTCGATGATCACCGGGTGGGCCACCGCCGCGTAGGTGCCGCGCATCTGTTCGGGGATGTCGGGATGGGTCTGGGTCAGGCCCTTGACGTGCGCCTCGTAGATGACGGAATCGGCGTATTGATGGTCCGGCGGGCGATCGTTGCCCCAGTCGAAGTACGGGTTGATCACCACCGACTTGGGCATGCTGGCCGCGGAGTCGTCGTCGTTGCGGCTGTCCGGGTCGCCGAAGTTGTAGCTGAACAGCGACTGGTTCCACTCGAAGGAGCCGTCGATCGCCTTCGAGTACGGGTCCACCAGCAGCTTGTTGGGGTTGCACCGCAGGCCGTTCTCCGGCTCGTAGGGTCCGTGCACGCGGTAGCCGTAGCGTTGGCCGGGCTCGATGGCGGGGATGTAGGCGTGCCAGACGAAACCGTCGACCTCGGGCAGCGCGATGCGGCTCTCGGTGCCGTCGGCATCGAACAGGCACAACTCGACGCTTTCGGCAACCTCGCTGAACACGGCGAAGTTGGTGCCCGCGCCGTCGTATGTCGCGCCCAGGGGGTAGGCCCGGCCCGGCCATACTTCGCCGGTGGGTGTGGGGGCAGGAGTCTGCGCGGAAGTCATGGCGCATTCAATACCCTGCCGCGGGAGCCGCCAAACGGCCGGCGACGTGCCGCGCGCGTCACCGCCGCGGCGGCACACCGTCGCGTGTTCCGGCCGTCGGCGAAAAGCTCTGAGCCGCAGCCTCTTTTATGGGTTGAGGACGACCTTCACGGCGCCGTCCTGCTTTTTCTGGAAAATGTCGTAGGCGTGTGGCGCCTGGTCCAGGGGCAGTACGTGGGTGGCGAAGGTGTCGACGCCCAGCGGGTCGTCGTCGGTCAACAACGGCATGATGTCGTCCACCCACCGCTTGACGTTGGCCTGACCCATGCGCAAGGTCACCTGCTTGTCGAACAGCGTGAGCATCGGCAGCGGGTCGGCCATCCCGCCGTAGACGCCGATCAGCGAGATCGTCCCGCCGCGGCGCACGATGTCGATGGCCGAGTACAGGGCGGACAGCCGGTCCACGCCCGCGGTCTGCATCATCGGCTTGGCGACGGCGTCCGGCAGCAGCGCGGTGGCCTGCTGCGCCAGCTTCGCGACGGGCGAACCGTGCGCCTCCATGCCCACCGCGTCGATCACGGAGTCCGTGCCGCGACCGTCGGTCAGGTCTTTGATCGCCTCGCCCAGGGAGGGGTCGAGCCGGCCGACGTCGATGGTGTGGATGCCGCGCTGCGCGGCGCGGGCCAGCCGCTCGGGCACCAGGTCCACGGCGATCACCCGGTAGCCGAGGTGATCGGCGATGCGCGCGGCCATGTCTCCGATGGGCCCCAGGCCGAGCACGGTGACCGATCCGCCGTCCGGGATGTCGGCGTAGGCCACCGCCTGCCAGGCGGTCGGGAGCACGTCGGACAGGTAGACGTACCGCGAATCCGGCGGCCCCTCAGGCACTTTGATGTGAGTGAACTGCGCCTGCGGCACCCGCAGCAGCTCGGCTTGGCCGCCGGGGACCTCGCCGTAGAGTTCGGAGTAACCGAAAAGCGCGGCCCCCATGCCCTGATCGCGGACCTGCGTCGTCTCGCACTGCGTGAAGAGTTGCTTGTCGCACATGTAGCAATGGCCGCACGAGATCTGGAACGGGACGACGATCCGGTCGCCGACCTTCAGGTCGCCGGTTTCACCGCCCACCTCCCGGACGATGCCCATCGGTTCGTGGCCGAGGATGTCGCCCGGCTTCATGAAAGCCCCGAGTACTTCGTAGAGATGCAGGTCGGAGCCGCAGATGTTCGTCGACGTGACTTCGATGACGGCGTCGGTCGGTTGCTCGATCTTCGGGTCGGGCACCGACTCCACGCGCACGTCGCGCTTGCCGTTCCAGATGACTGCCTTCATGGCAGGGGCGCATACCCGTGTCGCGCCGGCCGAAACGGGTATCACATCACGGTGCTGGAAGCCGGGTTGGTCATCGTGGGCAGCGGGCCGGGTGGGGTCGCCGCCGCCGAGTCGTTCCGCGAACACGACAGCGACTCCCCGGTGCGCATCCTGACCGCCGACATCGACCTGCCCTACGCCCGGCCGCCGCTGAGCAAGGAGTTCCTGCGCGGCGAGACCGACGATGTGGCACTGCATCCCCCGCAATGGTTCGAGGAGAACGGCGTGGAACTGGTCACCGGCGCTGCCGTGGACCGGATCGACCTGGCCGGGCGGGTCGTGTACGTGGGCGAGCGACCGCATGCGTTCGGCAGGCTGATCCTGGCGTGCGGCGCGTCCCCGACGACACCGCCATTCCCCGGCGGCGAGCGCGCGCTGCAACTGCGCTCGCTGGCCGACGCGACCGCGTTGCGCAAGGCCGCGGGCGGCGCCGACTCCGCGGTGGTGATCGGCTCGGGCTTCATCGGCTGCGAGGCCGCGGCGTCGCTGGCGATGCGCGGGGTGGCCGTGACTCTCGTGGCGCCCGGCCGGTTTCCGCAGCAGAAGCGGCTCGGCGACGAGGCCGGCGAGCGGCTGCGCGACCTGGTGAGCGCGGCCGGCGCGCGCCATGTCGGCGGGGTTGCCGTGGAGGAGATCAGCGCCGCCGGGGTACGACTGAGCGACGGCGTCACCATCGACTGCGATCTCGTGCTCGCCGCCACCGGGGTGGCCCCGCAGAGCCGCATCGCCGTCGAGGCCGGCCTGCAGGTCCGCGATTCGCGCATCGTCGTCGGCGCCGACATGGCGACGTCGCACCCCGATGTTTACGCCGTGGGCGACGTCGCGCTGGCGCGCCACGCGATCGCCGGCCGCCACCTGGCCGTCGAGCACTGGCAGGACGCGGCGGATCAGGGCACGATCGCCGGGGCGCGGGCGGCGGGCCGCGACGCCGAATGGGATGGCGTTCCGGGCTTTTGGACCACCATCGGGGAGGCGACGGTGAAATACCACGCCTGGGGTGACGGCTTCCGGCGCTGCCGGTTGCTCGAGCGCGGCGACGGGTTCACCGTCTGGTACGACTCGGGCGACGAGGTGGTGGCCGTTTTGACCTGCAACGCCGACGATGACTACGACCTCGGCGAGCGGCTCATCGCCGAACGCCGGCCCGCGCCCGTCCCCATGCCCTGAGGAGCTAGCGGCGTTTGGGCTCTCACGGCGCGAATTGTGCTCCCAGGGCGGCGACACGCCGAGAAACGCCGCCCTGCCTGCACGGTCAGCGCCACGAGTGCACACGCAAAGGCGCGAACGGCGTTCGAATCCCGCGGAGGGTCCCGGCCCAGGTCGTTTCGAGCGGCCACCCGGACGACGATTCGGCCGATCCCTTCGGCGCACGCCCGACGCCGCAACCACCGCACGAAACATCCGCCGGCCCGTCCTACACTGGGGTCGGTGACTTCCATCGTGATCGTAGGCAGCGGCTTCACCGGGTTCACCTGCGCGCGCCACCTGGCGCGAAAACTGAGGCGCCGCAACGCGCAATTCGACATCACGATCGTCTCGCCGGTCGACTACATGCTCTACACGCCGCTGCTGCCCGACGTCGCGGGCGGGCTCGTCGACGCCCGCTTCGTCGCGATCCCGCTCGCCAACACCCTCAAAGGCGTGCGCGCGGTGCGCGGCCGCGTCGACGGCGTCGACCTCGCGGGGCACACCCTGACGTACTGCGACCCCGAGGAACGCAGTCACACCATGTCCTGGGACCGTCTGGTGCTCACCCCGGGCTCGGTGACCCGGCTGTTCGACGTGCCCGGTCTCGCGACCCACGCGCGCGGGCTCAAGACCACCGCCGAAGCCCTCTACCTGCGGGACCACTTCATCGAACAGCTCGAGCTGGCCAGGATCGACGACGACCCGAAGGTCGCCGCGGCGCGGCGGACCGTCGTCGTGGTCGGCGCGTCGTACTCGGGCACCGAGCTCACCGTGCAGCTGCGTGCGCTGGCCGACGCGGCGGCCAAACAAGGCGGCTTCGATCGCCGCGACGTCCGTTTCCTGCTCCTCGACACCGCCGAGCAGGTGATGCCCGAAGTCGGCGAGAAGCTCGGCAACGCCGCCATGAAGGTGCTGCGCCGCCGCGGCGTCGACGTCCGACTCGGGGTCACCCTCAAGGAGGCCCACTCCGATCATGTTGTGCTGAGCGACGATTCGCGCGTGGACACGCACACGATCGCCTGGGTGACGGGGGTGACCGGCGCGCCGCTGATCCAGAAGCTGGGACTGCCGACCGAGAAGGGCCGGCTGAAGGTCCAGCCCGATCTGCAGGTGCCCGGCCACGCTGCGGTCTTCGCGGCCGGCGACGCCGCGGCCGTCCCGGACCTGACTCAGCCCGGGAAGATCACGCCGCCGACCGCCCAGCACGCCACCCGGCAGGGCAAGGTGCTCGCCCGCAACGTGGCCGCCAGTCTCGGAATCGGCAAGCCCAAGCAGTACAAGCACCGAAACCTCGGCCTGGTGGTCGACCTCGGACCCGGCCACGCCGTGGCCAATCCGCTCAACGTGCACCTGTCCGGCCTGCCCGCCAAGGCGGTCACACGCTCCTACCACCTCTACGCCATACCGCACGGGGTCAACAGGTGGGCGGTGACGCTGGCCTACCTGACCGACCTGCTGTTCGACCGGTCGGTGGTGTCCTTCGGGCTGTCGTCGCGGGAGCACGCGCAGTTCTCGGCCAGCGAGGGCATACCGATGCCCAAGACCGGCTGAGCCCGCTCGCGGCGGCCGGTCAGCCCTGCGCCCGCTGCTGGGCTATCGCGTAACCGAGTTGCAGGAAGTCCGCGCCGGTCAGCACGGTGAAGACGCCCGCGATCATGCGGGTGAACCTGGGCGCGAAAACCAGGCCGATGGCGAACCCGGTCGCAACCCACATGTCCAGGCAGAACGGGCAGGTCAACAGCTCGCCGACGCTGTGGCGCAGCGGGCTGTCGTTCCTGACCTCCTCCATGACCTCCGCGGGTCCACCGCTGCCCCGGTAGCGGGTGAACGGCGCACGCAGCGGACTGGTCACGGCATCCTTGGTCAGCGTTCTCGACAGCTTGTGGGTGCCCAGCGTCACGGTGACGAGGTCGTGCAGGCGCCACCGCGCCGGCAATGTGCGCCCCGTGAACGTCGCGAGCACCGCGGCGGCGCCGACCAGGGTGGTGTAGACGACCAGAACAGCCAGGTAGCCGCCCAGCGGCCGCGGATCGTCACCGCGATAGATGTCGGCTTCATGGCGTGCTCCGTCGACCACATGGGCGCCGAACTCGGTCATTTCTCCCATCACGTCTCCTTTCCGGGGGCGTTCACAGGGATGTCCAGCACCCGGGATACCCGCAACGGGCGGGGCCAACCCCGCGACCGCCGGCCGCGGTGAGACGGGCTGTCCCGGCGAAGGACGTTGCGACAAGGTCGATTCGGCGACGTCAGCCGGCGCCGTCGGTCCCCGCGCCGGGAGACCTCGGCGCCCGGGCCGCCTTGCGCAACGAGCGATTGGACGAACGCAGATCGGTATTGGCCGCGGACAGCGTCGCATTGTGGTCTTCGAGCTCGAGGATGCGGGCGATGCCGGCCAGATTGACGCCGGCGTCGACCAGCGCGCTGATCCGCTTCAGCCGGGCCAGGTCGTCGGCGCTGTAACGCCGGGTTCCGCCACCACTCCGGGATGGCGTGAGCAGCCCGTAGCGTTCGTAGAGGCGCAGCGACTGCACCGCGATCCCGGACAGCTCCGCGGCCACCGAGATGCCGTACACGCCGTGATCGGGCGCGGGGCCGCCGGCATCGCCCCGGGGTTCGGTCATCACAGGTCTCCTCACTGGTATGAGAAAATCTGTCTATCACACTTGCGACGAAATATCGACAGTGATATACAAAATCTATGTCATTAGACATAGCTAATCCGAACCACGACCTAGATTGGAGTGAGAGGTGACCGCCATGCTGATGCGCACCGACCCGTTCCGCGAGCTGGACCGCTTTGCCCACCAGGCGTTCGGCACGGCCGCGCGGCCGGCCGTGATGCCGATGGACGCCTGGCGCGAGGGCGAGAAATTCGTCGTCGAATTCGACCTGCCGGGCATCGACACCGAATCGCTGGACATCGACATCGAACGCAACGTCGTCACGGTGCGGGCCGAACGACCCGCCCTGGACCCCAACCGCGAGATGCTGGCCACCGAGCGGCCCCGGGGAGTGTTCAGCCGCCAGCTCGTGCTCGGTGAGAACCTCGACACCGACAGGATCGAGGCCTCCTACCGCGAAGGCGTGCTGCGCCTGCACATCCCGGTGTCCGAGCGGGCCAAGCCGCGCAAGATCGTCGTCAACCGCGGTGACGGCGCAAAGGCCGTCGACGACGCCCAGCTGGGCCGGGAGGTCGTCAACGCATGAGGGCATGAGGGTATCGGCGGCGGCCGCACCGGCGGTCGCCGCCGACCCGGCTACCGGGGAGCACACCATGAGATGGGAACTCGACGGCCAGACCGCCGATGTCGAACGAGCGTTGGCCGGTGGTGCAGCGCAGCCGGCGGGTTGGTTCCGTTTCTTCTTCAGCGACCAGCGCTGGGAATGGTCCGAGCAGGTGCAGCGCATGCACGGCTATGAGCCCGGAAGCGTCACGCCGACAACCGAACTGGTGCTCTCGCACAAACATCCCGACGACCGCGGACAGGTGGCGGCCACCATCGACGAGCTGGTGAACACCCGCCAGGCGTTCAGCACGCGGCACCGGATCATCGACACCGGCGGCAACGTACGCCACGTGGTCGTGGTCGGTGACCGCCTCTTCGACGACGCGGGCGACGTGATCGGCACACACGGGTTCTACGTCGACGTGTCACCCCCATCGGGGCGGTCCGGGCAGACGCAGGAGGAGGCGGTCACCGCCAGGGTGGCCGAGATCAGCGGGAACCGCGCCGGCATCGAGCAGGCCAAGGGCATGCTGATGCTGATCTACGGGATCAGCGACAAGGCGGCGTTCGAACTGCTCAGATGGCTTTCCCAAGAGGCGAACATCAAACTGCGGCCGCTCGCCGAACAGATCGTGAAAGATTTCCTCGGGGCTCACATCCCCCTCAACGACCGCACGGAGTTCGATCACCTGTTGATGACCGCGCATCAGCGCGTCCGATGACGCGCCGCCTGCGTGCTCCGGCGCTTACCGCTCGCCGCAACCAGTTGCGCCACCCCGTTGCCGATGCCGGCGGCGAGCGCATCGATGTCGGGCGCGCTGTCGTAGTCGGCGGTAATGCCGAAGACGAAGGAGTCGGCGTAGCTGATCATCGCGATCCCGGTGCGTACCTGTAGGGCGATCGGCGGTATCGGCAGCAGCTCCAGCACCCGCCGGCCCATCAGGCGCTGTTCGCCCCTGGGTCCCGGAACGTTGGTCGCCAAGGCCACCACCGCTCGCTGGGGCAACCGCGAGAGCAGGCGGATCGCCCAGGCGGACAAGGCAAACGGGAACCTTCTGGCCGCGAGCACCACCGCGCTGCCGCCCTCGCTCTGACCGCTGGCCTTCGCCCGGGCGAGCCGGTCGTGCACCAGCCGCAGGCGCTGCACGGGGTCCGCCTCGTCGACGGGTAGCAGCGGCAGCATCGCAGACACCCGATTGTCGGTGGCGTCGAAGTGGTTGACCGCCCGAACCGACACGGGCACCAGCGTGCGCAGCGAGTCCCGTCCGGGCTCTTCTCCCCTGCCGAGCAGGATCTCGCGGTAGCTGCTCGTAATGGCGGCCAGCGCAACGTCGTTGAGCGTGACGCCATACGCACGTGACACCTTCTGCAAGTCGGACAGCCGGACCCGGGCCGCGCTGTAACGGCGCATCGTCGTGACGGGCCCGTTCAACGACGACTCCGGGCCGGGCCGCAGCAGGCCGGCCGTCAGCTCGGCCGCACCCACGGCCGCGTGCTCGGCGGCCGTCGCCGCCGCCAGCACCGTGCGCCCGATCCCGCTCAGCCAGCTCACGGGGTTCAGGTTCACCCCGGGCAGCGCCGGGCGCTTCCCCGCGTGTGGTTTCGCGGCGGCGACGTCGGTGGCGAAGGTGTCGCCCGCGCCGTCGTCGCTGAACTTCGCCATCATCTGCGCGGTCGCGATGCCGTCGGCGATGCAGTGGTGGACCTTGGTGACGACCGCCCACCTGTCGCCGCTGAGCCCCTCGATGATCCAGCAGTCCCACAGCGGGCGTTCCCGGTCGAGCCGGTGCTCCATCAGCATGGCGATCGCCTCGAACAACTCCGCGTCGCCGCCGGGCCGCGGCAACGCGACGTGGTGCAGGTGGCGGGAAATGTCGAAGTGCGGGTCGTCCACCCATTCCGGAGGCCGCAGGTCCAGCGGGTGGGTCCGCAGCACCTGCCTGCAGCGCGGGATCTCCGACACCCGGTCGGCGAACGCGGCGACGAACTCGCCGAAGGCCGGGGCCGGCCCCTCGACGATCGACACCCCTCCGACGGCGAGGCTCACATGCGGATCCGAATCCTCGAGCTCGAGAAATCCGGCGTCCAGCGCGGTCAATTGCTCCATGCCACAGCCCTTTCCGAATCGGCGGCGCCGGACGCCGCGGTGCCCGGCGGCGGGCGATAGAGGGCGGCGCCGGCCGTCACGCCCGCGCCGGCGGCCACCAGCAGAACCACCGAGCCCGCGGGCGGCCCGCCCGCTTGACGCCCCAGCGCCGCGGCCAGCGCGGCGGTGTGCATGCGCTCGTCGTCGGCGACGACGACCCGTTCGACGGCCACCCCGAGTCGCCGGCTCAGCGCGGCCCGGAATTCGGGCCGCGCCGGAGCGGCGATGATGGCGCCGAGGTCGGACAGGCCGACCGCGTGGGCGTCGAGGCAGGCGCGGGCCGCCCGCGCGGCCGCCACGGCGAATCGCTCGTCGGCGTCCGGCGACTCGGTGAACCGCAACACGTTGCGCGCGTCGGCGAAACCCACTGTCGCGGTGAATGCCTCGGTGTCATCCTCGTAGTCGTGCACCCACAGGACGCGGCTCAGCCCGCAGTCGTCGTCGGACCAGCCGCACAGCAGGGCCGCGCCCGAGGCGGAGAACGGGAAGCGCCGGCTCATCCCGTGCCCGGGGTCGGCGTCGCTGGCCACCACCAGCGCCCGGCGCACGCTGCGCGACCGCAGGAATCCGTCGACGATCTGCAACCCGGTCAGCACGCCGCACGCGCCGTTGGCGATGTCGAAGGAGAAGGTGCCGTGGGCGCCGGGGTGCGGGTCCTCCGGGTTGGCGCCGATGTCGTCCTGGATGAGTGCGGCCAGCGCCGGCTCCCCCATGTTGCGGTCGCGGTAGACGCCCGCGTTGACCACCAGGTCCAGTTCGGCGGGATCACACCCGGCCCCGTGCAGGCAGCCCTTGGCCGCGGCGACGGCCAGGTGCAGGGCGCTGTGCCTGTCGCGCCACCGCGGGCGCGCGACGTCGATGCGGTCAATCACTGTGCCCATAGCGGCTCACCAGATCCTCGTCCAGGGTCAACAAGACCACGCCGATTTCCAGCCCGGAGGCCAGCGCGAGCAGGGCGACGCGTTCCCCGGCCGCGATGTGCCCCGCCTCGAGTTCCTCGACCAGGGCCACCGTGTGGGTCGTCGATGCCGTGTTGCCGTAGCGGTCGACGGTGATCACCGCGTCGTGGCGGGGCCGGTCCCCGAACGACTCCGACATCCGGGCCATCCCCTTGCGGATGGCGCGCGCGGAGGTCTGATGGGTGATCACGTGGTCGATGTCGTGAATCGAAATGCCCACCGTGTCAAGGACTTCCCGTAGCAGCAGCGGCGTGTCGGCGATCGCCGCGCGCTGGATCGCGCGCGAGTTGGTGAACATCCGCGCGCCGGGCTCATGGCCCTGGGGGTACGCCAGGCACAACCGGCTGTGGTCGGCCACCGTGGTGAAGCCGGCGAGCGCGATGCCGGCGGAACCGGCCGGCGCGCGCTCCAGCAGCAGCGCCGCGCCCGCGTCCCCCAGCGTCAGCGACGCCAGCTCCCTGCTCATGATGTTGCGGATGTGCCGGGCGGCGTTGTGGCTGAGCTGGGAGATGTACTCCCCGCTGACGACGAGCCCGCGCTCGACGATGCCCTGCCGGATCCAGTTGTTGAGAATGGTTACCCCGGTGAGCATTCCGGCGCACGCGTTGGACACGTCGAAGGTCATCGCCCGCTCGGCGCCGATACCACGAGCCACGGCGCTGCTCATCGTCGGTTCGAGCCACTGGGTGAGGCCGCCCCGGAATTTCGTTATGCTGCAACTGATCACCACGTCCAGCGAGGTGGGGTCGCGTTCCGCGGTCGCCAGCGCGTTCAGGGCGGCCGCCGTGGCGAGGCTGTAGGAGTCCTCGTCGCCCACCGAGACGCGGCGTTCGCGGATCCCGGTCAGCCGCTCCAGATCGATGTTGGTGCGGTGTCGGGTGGTGGCCATCAATTCCTCGGTGGTGAGGTGCGTTTCGGGCAGATGCCGACCGGCACCCGCCACCCGGGTGACGTACGGGGACCGGCCACCTTGCTCGGCGGTCTCCATCACCAGCCAGTGCCTGGTCATGGGCAGCACCTCCTGGGTAATTCGACGGGTCACCCGTCAGTTGCGGAACTCGAGGATCTCGGCCACCAGGCGCCGCGCCGTGGGTTCGACGTGCCCGCCGTTTCGCGGCGAGCCACCGACGCGGACGAGCAGCTGCGGCAGTCCCTCCGTTGCGGCGATGCGGCCGATGATGTCGCGGCTCTGGGGCAGCTCTGTCATGTGCGTCAGCGTGCAGGTGGCCATGCCGGCCGCGGTGCATTCGAGCAGCACCGCCGACAGCGCCTCGCCGCAGCGCAGCACGTCCAGCCGATCGTCGGTGGGGGTGGACAACACGACGATCGCAGACCGGTCACGGTCGATGCTGGCGCGGCGGTGGCCGCCGCCCACGGGTGGGAATCCCCGCGCTATGTCGACCCGGGCGGCCTCCGAGGAGGACACCATGGCACCCTCGGGCAGGTGGGTGGCGTCAGAATCGAACGGCGATGTCCACCAGCGCAACTCGGATACGTACGTGGTGTCGTAGCGGCGCAGGGTCTCGGCGAGCCGGGACTCTTCGGCCAGCGCGGGGCGCTGGTCGTCGGCGACCACGTCGAGCAGCACGCCGTAGGGCATGACCGCCCGGCACAACGCCGAGTGCAGGGCCGGCCAGCCGGCCGGGGCGTCGAAGGGCAGCCGGTCGGTCCGGCGCCGGCGGACGGCTGCGGCGCGCCGCCGCTGCACGTCGGTCACGGCCGGTGACGGCCGGAAACCAACGGTGGCAAGGTGATCCGGCTCAGCCGCGTCGGGGAGCCGCTTGGTGATGCTGTCCCATCCGGCGGCCGCCATGGCGACCCGGAGATGGTCGAGGGCCGCGCCACAGCTCAGGATCAGTTCTCGTCCGGAGCGGTCGGTCGCGGGCATCAGACGGCTGGGGTCCGCCCACAGCTGAAGGCTCGCGCCGCGCGCCACCCAGCGCCAAGGCTGGCTGTTGTGCAGTGAGGGTGCACGACCGGCCAGCATGACCGCGTCCCGGAACACTTCGGGGTCCGGCGCCTGCGCTGACATGCCAACCGCCTCAACGGTCACCGAGCGCCGATTCCAGCAGGAGCCGGCGCTCGGCGGCGGCAACCGCACGACGGGTCGCCGCCGCCGCGTCCGGATTGACCGACACGGACGTGATGCCCATCCGGACCAGGTGCTCGGCGAAGCTCGGGTTGGTCGACGGCGCCTGGCCGCACAGCGAGGACGTGATGCCGTGCATGCGGGCGATCTCCACGACGCGGCCGATGGCGTCCAGGACGGCTTCGTCGGATTCGTCGAACAGCTCGGCGCAGATGTCGGAGTCGCGGTCGACTCCCAGCACCAGCTGCGTGAGGTCGTTGCTGCCGATGGACACGCCGTCCACCCCCAGCCCGATGTACTCGGGAAGCCAGTACGTCACCGAGGGCACCTCGGCCATCACCCAGCGGTGCAGACCGCGCTGCGCGCCCAGCGGGCTGGCGTCGACCAGCGACAGGCACGCCTCCAGTTCCCAGCGCGTCCGGACGAACGGAATCATCAGATGCACGTTGGGGTTGCGCTCCCGCACCCGCGCCAGCGCCTCGAGCTCCAAGGCGAACAGGTCCGGGTCCTTGACGTAGCGGTAGCAGCCGCGGTAGCCGATCATCGGGTTGTGCTCGACCGGCTCGTAGGCCTCCCCACCGCGCAGCCCGCGGAACTCGTTGCTGCGGAAGTCGGTGGCGCGGTACACCACGGGCCGGGTCCCGAACGCCGACGCGATGCGACCGATGGAGCCCACCATGGCGTCGATGAGGCCGGCCTGCTCGCCGCGCGCGATGAGGTCGCGCGGGTGCCTGCCCGAAAGTGCCTGCGTAAGCAGGAATTCCGCACGCAGCAGCCCCACCCCGTCGACGTCCTGGGCGGCGACCGCCTCGGCGGTGTCCGGCATGGCCAGGTTGACGTAGATCTTGGTGCCCGTCGTCGGCGCCCCGACGGCCGCAGCGGGGGGGCCCTGCGCCGCCGATATCCCCGTCACCCGCGCCCGGGCGCCCTGGCCGCCGGCGCTGACGGTCCCGCGCAGGCCGTCGACGGTCACGGTCTGTCCGTCGTGCAGGACGGTGGTCGCGTCGCGGGCGCCGACCACGCACGGAACCTGCAGTTCGCGCGCCACGATGGCCGCGTGGCAGGTCATGCCGCCGGTCTGGGTGACCAGGGCCGCCGCGCGCCGGATGGCCGGCAGCCAGTCCGGGTTGGTCATCGGTGCGACGAGGATCTCGTTGTCGAGCAGCCGGGCGCCCTCGTCCGGGGTGTGCAGCACCCGCACCCGCCCGGAGGCCGTGCCGGGCGCGGCGGGCAGCCCGCGAACCAGCACGGCCGCGCCCTCGCCGTCGACGTCGCCGGATCCGGCGGTGTGCAGCGTGGTGATGGGCCTGGCCTGCACCAGCCACGTCTTGCCGGCGGCGATCGCCCACTCGACGTCCTGCGGGCAATCGTGATGCGTCTCAACGGCGATGGCGAGTTCGGCGATCCGGTGCAACGACGCGTCGTCCAGGACGCGCCCCTGGGCCTGCTCCGGATCCAGGTCGACTGTGACGTCGCGGCCGTCGGGGCCGCGTTGGATCTTGAACGCCTGGTAGCCGACCTTCACGTCGACCACCTGCAGCGTCTTCTTGTCCACGACGTAGGTGTCGGGCTGGACCTTGCCGGACACGACGACCTCACCCAGGCCCAGGGCGGCTTCGATGACGATGTGCCCTCGGTCCCCCGTGCTGGGATCGGTGGTGAACGCCACGCCGGATTGCTCGGAGGCGATCATCTGCTGGACGACCACCGCCATCGCCGGATCGCCGGTGAAACCGCGGCTGGCCCGGTAGGTGATCACCCGCGGGCTGAACAGCGACGCCCAGCACTGCGTCACCGCCTCGATCAGAGCAGCCTCGCCCGCGATGTTGGTCAGCGTCGCATTCATCCCCGCGAACGATGCATCGCGCCCGTCCTCACCTGTCGCCGAAGACCGCACGGCCACAACGCAATCCGTTCCGAGATGGCGGTAGGAGGCCAGGAGCTGATCGCGAACGTCCTCGCTGATGCCGGCCTTGGTCACCAGCTCCTGCATCCGCCGACACAGCTCGGAGAGCCGGGCACTGCTGTCGATCTCGGTCAGGGCCTCGCGGTGCAGCGCGGACAGCTCGGCGTCGACCCCCGCCGCCCGCATCGAGGCCAGGTAGCTGCTGCGCATAAGCACGAATCCCGGCGGGACGGGCAGGCCGGCGGCGACCAGCTCGCCCATGTTGGCGCCCTTGCCACCTGCCTCTTCGGCGTCGTCCAGGCGCAACACCGATATGTCGCAGACGTAGGCGTTGACAAGGGTTTCCGTGGACATGTCGTGCTCCTTCTCAGCTTCGCACCTGGGGCGTCGAGACCGCTCGACGCCAGACATCGTGGGCCTCGGCCGCCGACTGATCGAGCGGTCGGGAGGTGTCGATCACCTGCGCGGTGTCCCAGCCGGCGCGCCGGGCGGCCATAGCCGCCGCGATCTCCGGGGTCACCTGCGAGGTGCCGGGGCGCCTGGTCCTGATCCGATCGCCCGCCGTGGCGGCCTTGGTCTCGCAGACGAGTTCGACTGTCGCTGAGGATGTTTGGCCGGCCATCCGGCGCGCCTGCGCGCGCAGCCAGGGGTCACGCCAGGTGGCGTCGAGGATCACCGAGTGCCCGTTGCCCAGCAGCGAACGCGCGCGGCGCAGCGCCACCTCGTAGACGGCCGTGACGTTGTCGCGGCTGTACAGTCCCTGGTCGAGGACTCCCGGGGGACCGGTGATGACGCCCGATTCGCGCAACTCCTCGCGGATGTCGTCGGTCGCGATGACCTTGGCGCCGGTCTGCGCGGCCAGGGCGCGCGCCACGGTGGATTTGCCCGTGCCCGGGTTTCCCCCGACGAGCGCGAGCCGGACGGCGCCGTCCTGCAGGTGCCGGGTCGCGATATCGAGGTGGCGCGTCGCGTCGTCGGCGGCCTCGGGCCTGCCCTGCGCGACACGCACGCAATCGGTCTTGGCCCGCACGACGGCGCGATAGGCGATGTAGAAGTCCCGCAAGGACAACGGCGTCGTTCGCACCAGGTGTGCGGCGTGGCGGTCCAGGAAATAGTCGGCGAGGTCCTTGCGGCCCAGGAACTCCAGGTCCATCGCGAGGAAGGCGGCGTCGTCGACCCAGTCGACATGGCGCAGCGCGTCGTCGAACTCCAGGCAGTCGAGCAGCACCGCCCGGCCCTCCACCCAGAAGATGTCGTCTGCGAGCAGGTCCCCGTGGCCGTCGACGATGCAACCGTCCTCGACCCGGCGGCCGAACAGCGGCCCGCGGCCCGCCACGTAGGCGGCGACGAGGCGCTCAAGCCGCGCCAGCTGTTCGCCCGCGCCTTCCGGAAGGCTTTCTCCGACATGGTGATCGAGCTCCGTCAGGTTCGCGAGCCAGCGTCGTTCGACGGTGCCCGGGTCGCCCTGGGCATCAATCACCCGGTTGCGCTCGGCGCGCTCGTGGAAGCGGGCCAGGGTGTCGGCGACGGCGTCCAGCACCGCTCGGATGGACCCGTCGCGATCACGCGCCACCCTGGACGCCAACCGCTGGTCGTCGCGGTAGCGCCGCATGACGATGACGGGTTCGGCGGGCCCGCCCGCGGGGTCGCTGAGGTGCGCGACGCCGAGGTAGCTGTCGGGTGAGAGCCGGCTGTTCAGCGCGACCTCCCGCCGGCACGCGCGCTCGCGCTGCTCCACCGTGCGGAAGTCCAGGAAGTCGGTCAGCACCGGCTTCTTCATCTTGTATGCGCGGTCTCCGGCCAAAACGACCATGCCGGTGTGGGTTTCGTGCGCAGCGAAGTAGGGCACGGCGATGGTGGTGGCAGTGTGGGCGTCGACCGCGGTGGACATGTCTCGGTGCGCCTCTACGAACACCGGGCCACGATCACGGGCATGCGGACCGAGTGCACGACGGCGTTGCTGACCGAGCCCAGCAGCGCGCCGCTCAGGCCGCCGCGACCGTGGCTGCCCACGACGACGAGTTGCGCGGACTCCGACTTCTCGATCAGCTGCCGGGCGGGTCGGTCGGAGACGAGGATCCGGTGCACCGCGACGTCGGGATAGCGTTCCTGCCAGCCCGCCAGCCGTTCGGCCAGGCTCCGCTCGGCGTCCGATTCGACCGCCGACCAGTCCAGCCCGGGCAGCTCGAAGACGTCGACGTCGCTCCACGCATGCACCGCCAACAGTTCGACGCCGCGCCGCGAGGCCTCGTCGAACGCGATGGCCGTCGCGGCCTCCGACGCCGGTGAGCCGTCGATGCCGACGAGTACCGGCGCCTGCTGCGGGTGCGGCATCAAGGGGTCCTCGTCGCGGATCACGGCGACCGGGCAGTGCGCGCTGCGCACCACGCTCGAACTCACCGAACCCAGCACCAGCCGCGCCACCGCCCCGTGCCCCGCGCTACCCACCACGAGCAGTTCCGCCTCCGCGGACAGGGCAGCCAGGGTGGGGGCAGGGGGAGCGCAGTGCAGCTCGGTCCGGATCTCGATGCCGCGCTGCTTGCGGATGGCGTCCTCGGCGATCTTGACCGACCGCTCGAGAACGTGCCGGCCCTCCTCCTGCTGCCACACCGCGACGCCGGTCGACAGCGGGATCGCCGGGTACATGGGCACGGCGGCGTTGACCGCATGAACGATGGTCAGCGGGACGTGGCGCATCGCCGCGTCGCGAGCCGCCCAGCAGACCGCGGCGCCCGACGCCGCCGATCCGTCGACTCCGGCGACGATTCCGTGGCGTTTGACCGATTCCGACATTGCGCACTCCCTCCGTCACCGAAACGCTATTGCCCGTACACCGGTCGAACATGGAGGCTTTAGTCCCCAACCCGATGGCCATGAGACCTCGCTGCGCCGATGGCCCTTGACCGGCGAGGGCGCTGTGGAATGGTCACGAAGGTGACCGAATGGGCCGCCACCATCGACAGGCGCCACCACGACGCGGCGATCCTCGGGTTCGACTGCGTGGTCGCCGAGACCGCATCCGGAGCCTGCGAGGCCCGTGATTCCACCGTCCCCCTGCTGCGGCGCCTGCGGGAGGTGGGCATCGCCACGGCCGTGTACTCGGCCACCCGCGACTGCGCGCAGGCCCTGCGCGCGGCCGGGATCGACGATCTCGTCACCGTCGTCGACGGCTCGGCGTCCGCCCGGAGCCCGGAGTCGGCGGCGCTGACCCTCACGGCCAGGCTCGGCTGCCGGCCCGTTCGTTGCGCAGTCATCGACTGCAACGAAGCGCGGCTGCGGGCCGCCGCCGACGGCGGCTTCGGCCTGGTGATCGGGCTCGACCGCGACGGACACGCCGCGAAGTTGCTCTCCTGCGGGGCCGACACGGTGGTGGCCGACCCGGCCGAGATCTCCGTGCGGGGCGGTGGCAGACCGATGTCGGCCATCGCCGACGCCGTGGCGGTCTACAACCAGCTCAGGGAACTGATCACCAACCGGCAACCCGCGGTGTTCCTCGATTTCGACGGCACCCTCTCGGAGATCGCCGAGCGCCCGGAGGCCGCGACCCTGATCGGAGGTGCCGCCGCGGCGCTGCGCGTCCTGGCCGCACGGTGCCCGGTCGCGGTGATCAGCGGTCGCGACCTGCGCGACGTCCGCAGGCGCGTCGGCGTCGAAGGCGCCTGGTACGCGGGCAGCCACGGCCTCGAACTCATCGGGCCCGACGGCGCCCACCACGACAACGCCGCCGCCGGCGGCGCCACCGCCACGCTCGCCGACACGGCCGGGCTGCTCGCGGAGACACTTGGCGACGTGCCGGGAATCCTGGTGGAGCACAAACGCTTTGCGGTGGCCGTGCATTACCGCAACGCCGATCCCGGCGACGTCGACGGCGTGATCGCGGCGGTCCGACGGATCGGGCGTTGCGAGGGCCTGCGGACCGCCACCGGCCGCAAGGTCATCGAACTGCGGCCCAATGTCGACTGGGACAAAGGCGCCACCGTCAACTGGCTGCTGCAACATATCGAGCGGGGCAGCGGCGCCGCCGGTTCCGGCGCGCTTCTGCCGATCTACATCGGCGGCGACATCACCGACGAGGACGCCTTCGACGCCGTGCAGTTCGACGGCGTGGGAATCGTCGTGCGCCACGACGAGGACGCCGATCGCCCGTCGGCCGCGCTGTTCTGCGCGCAAGGCCCCTCCTCGGTGGTCGAATTCCTCGACCGGCTGGCGACCGACCTTTCCGAGGCCGCCGCGCGGCCCGGCGGTCCGTGGGAACTGGTCTACGACAGCTACGACCCGGCCACCGAACGGCTGCGGGAGGCGCTGTGCACGGTAGGCAACGGCTACTTCGCCACCCGCGGTTGCGCGCCGGAGGCGCTCACATCCGAAACCCACTACCCGGGAACCTATGCCGCCGGCGTGTACAACGAATTGTCCGATCGGGTCGCGGGCCGCACGATAGACAACGAAAGCCTGGTGAACCTCCCCAACTGGCTGTCGCTGACGTTCCGGATCGACGACGGACCCTGGTTCGACGTCGACGCTGCCGAGTTGCTCTGCTACCGGCAGACATTCGACCTGCGGCACGCGACGCTGACCCGCAGCCTGCGGTTCTCCGACGCCGCCGGCCGGATCACGGGACTCACGCAGCAGCGCTTCGCATCCATGCACGACCCGCACGTCGCGGCGATGCGGACCACGGTCACCGCCGAAAACTGGTCCGGCACCGTAGAATTCAGGTCGCTGCTGGACGCCGGCGTCGGCAACACCATGGTCGAACGCTATCGCTCGTTGTCGAGCACGCACCTCACCGGCACGGTGGTGGACGCCACCGCGTGCGACTCGGTGCTGCTGCGGACGCGAACGTCTCAGTCACAGATCACGATCGCGGTGGCCGCGCGCAGCACCGCCTGGTGCGGCGACCGTCGCGCCGACGCCAGCTACGAGCCCGTCCACGACGTCAACCGCGGCGGTCACGACATCGCGGTCGCACTGTCGGCGGGGCAGTCGGTGTCGTGTGAGAAAGTGGTCACCTACTTCACCGGCAGGGACGCCGCCGTGTCCGAACCGGCCGGCGCCGCCCGGCAGAGCCTCGACTCCACGGGCCGCTACGACGACCTGCACGACCAGCACGCACGGGCGTGGGCCCGGCTGTGGGAACAGTGCAACGTCGGCCTCGACGACGGCGAGGCCTCGCTGCGGGTGCTTCGGCTGCACCTGGTGCACCTGCTGCAGACCATCTCGCCGCACACCGCCGAACTCGACGCCGGCGTCCCGGCCCGTGGGCTGCACGGGGAGGCCTACCGCGGGCACGTCTTCTGGGATTCGCTGTTCGTGTCGCCGGTGCTGAGCATGCGGATGCCGAACGTGACCAGGTCCCTGCTGCTGTACCGCTACCGCCGGCTGCCCGAGGCGCGCCGCGCGGCGCACCGGGCGGGTTACCTCGGGGCGATGTACCCGTGGCAATCGGGCAGCGACGGACGCGAGGCGAGCCAGCAACTGCACCTCAATCCCCGGTCCGGCCGGTGGAATCCGGACCCCAGCGCACGCGCGCACCACGTCGGCCTCGCCATCGCCTACAACGCCTGGCAGCACTACCAGGTGACCGGCGACCGCCAGTGGCTGGTCGACTACGGAGCCGAGATGCTGGTCGAGATCGCGCGATTCTGGGTGGGGCTGGCCACCTTCGACGAGAGCCGCGCACGCTATTCGATCCGGGGCATCATCGGACCCGACGAGTTCCACTCGGGCTATCCGGGTAAGGAGTACGACGGCGTCGACAACAACGCCTACACCAACGTCATGGCCGTATGGGTGATCCTGCGGGCGATGGACGCGCTGGATCTGTTGCCGCTGCGCGACCGCCTCGATCTCATCGGCAAGGTCGAGCTGACCGCCGACGAGCTCGATCGCTGGAATCACGTGACGCGACGCATGTTCGTGCCGTTCCACGACGAGGTCATCAGTCAATTCGAGGGCTATTGCGAACTGGCGGAACTCGATTGGGAGCACTACCGGCAGCGCTACGGCAACATCCAGCGACTCGACCGGATTCTGGAAGCCGAGGACGACAGCGTCAACAACTACAAGGCGTCCAAGCAGGCCGACGCGCTGATGCTGTTCTACCTGCTGTCCTCCGAGGAGTTGCTCGGACTGTTCGGGCGGCTGGGTTACCGGTTTGCGCCCGAACAGATTCCGAAGACCATCGACTACTACCTGGCCCGCACCTCGCACGGGTCGACGCTGAGCGCCGTCGTGCACTCCTGGGTGCTCGCGCGGTCGCACCGGCATGCGGCCATGGAGTACTTCCAACAGGTGCTGGATTCCGACATCGCCGACATCCAGGGCGGCACCACCGCCGAAGGCATCCACCTGGCCGCCATGGCCGGCAGCGTGGACCTGCTGCAACGATGCTTCACCGGCCTCGAGACCCGCGACGACCGGCTGATCGTCGGCCCGCAATGGCCGGAAGCGCTGGGCGCCATCGAGTTTCCGCTCGTCTATCGCGGCCAGCGTCTGCACCTGCGGGTCAGCGGCCGCGCGGGCGCCCTGACCTCCGAGGCCGGCAACGCCGCGGCGGTCACCGTGGAATGCCGCGGCGCGGTGCGACAGCTGCTGCCCGGGCACACCATCGAGGTCGCATGACGGTGACCGATCCGGCCGGAAAAGGGACGAACGGCCCTGCCCCGACGGGGGTTGCGCCCCATAGTGTTCAGCAAAGACCGGTTCCGGAGTTCACCGGTCACCCCTGGGATCGGGAGGACGCGATGAGCAATCCGCAACCGGCAGCGCGGATCGTGGTGGGTATCGACGGCTCGGACGCGGCGATCAACGCGGCCAGATGGGCGGTCGGCGAAGCCGTGAGCCGCGGCGTCCCGCTCCGGTTGATTCACGCCGTCCCCGAACGCAGCGGGGCCGCGGGCGAAGAGAGCCTGGACGTGGAATACGCCCAGACGTCGCTGCGCGCCGCCGACGCGGCCCTTGCGGCCATGGGCGAGCCGGTCAAGGTCGAATGCGACATCGCGCACGGATCGCCAGAAAGCGCGTTGATCGCGGAATCGCGGCACGCGGCGATGATCTGCGTGGGCTCCGTCGGATCCGGCTGGGTGGCGCGCCGGGTCCTCGGCTCGACCGCGGAGGCGGTGGCCCGCAAAGCCCACTGCCCGGTGGCGGTGATCCGCGGCGGGGGTGAAAGCGCGGGAACGGAGCCCGGGTACGTCGCCGTGGCCGTGGACGATTCGCCCGGAAACGACGCCGTGCTCGAACACGGCTTCCGCGAGGCGCGGCTGCGCTGCGCGCCCATCCTGGCGATGGGCGTGTGGCGCTGGGGCTTCGGCGAGATTCCCTTCCGCCAGCTGGACCATCGGCTCGGCCCGTGGGTGTCGCGGTATCCCGACCTGCATGTCCAGCCCGCCGCCGCGCGACACGGCGCGCCCGACTTCCTGACGCACACCCAGGAATCGGTCCAGCTCGCCGTCGTCAGCGCCGAGGACGCCGACAAGGTCGCCCGCATGGTCGGGCCGATCAACCCCCACCCGTCCGGCCACGCCGGATGCTCGGTCCTCGTGGTGCGCGACTGACGGGGCGACGCCTGCGCATCAGCCGGCGGCCCACTGCTTGGCACGGTCGAGTTCGTCGTGCCCGAACAGTGCGAACTCGCCGGGAATCATCCATGCCAGCGCGTGCAGCGTGCGGGCGATCCACTCCTTGTCGGAGACGATCGCGATCCGTTTGAACGCCGAGTGGTGCGGCAGCACGGTGCCCAGGCCGAGTTTGAGGTCCTCCACGAAGCCACCCGGGCCGAAGCCCTCGTAGTCGGGGCTGATGACCTCCACGATCCTGACCTCCCCGGTGTTCAACATCCGGTCGAGCTGCGGCTTCAGCTCGCGCAACTCGTCACCCCGCAGCCGGCCCGACACACGGATCCCCGTCACCTTCTCGGGCATGTCCGCCAGGAATTCGATCATCGGATGTCCTCTCCTTCAGGCCGCAACGTGGTCAACGAAGTGGGTCAACGAACCACGATCACCGGGACTTTGGCCGACTGCGCCACGGTGGAACTGACCGAGCCGAGCAGCATCCCCGGGAACCCGCCCCGGCCACGGCTGCCGACCACCACCAGCCGGCTGCGCTCGGCCTCCTGCAAAAGCCAGTGAGACGGCCTGTCGCAGAACAGTTTCCGCTCGACCCGCACGTCGGGGTAGTGCTCCTGCCAGCCGGCGAGGCGTTCGGCGAGGATCTCGTGCCCCTCCGCCTCGCGGTCGCGCCAGTCCATGCCCAGGATCGGGAACACGCCGACGTCGCTCCACACGTGCACGGCGACCAGTCCGACCCCGCGGCGGGAGGCCTCGTCAAAAGCCAGCGCGGTGGCCGCCTCCGACGCGGGCGAGCCGTCGATGCCCACCAGCACGGGCGCGGCGGGGTCGCCGGTCTGGTCCTCGTCGGAGTGGATGACCGCGACCGGGCAGCGGGCGTAGTGGACCAGACCCGTGGTGACCGACCCGAGCAACGCCCGGCCCACCGCGCCGAGCCCCTGGCTGCCGGCGACGATCATCCGCGCGTGCCGGGAGGCTTCGACGAACGCCGGCACGATGCCGGAGTAGACCACCTCGGTGCGGACGTCGGGCGGCTCGGCGTCACCGAGGCCTGCGCTCAGCGCTTTTCGCGCCCGGTCCATGACCTGGCGCGCCTCGTCGCGCTGCCATTCGGGCATCTGTGCGTACAGCTGGCCCACGGGCCAGCCGACGACCACGGGCGCGACGGCGTGCATCAAGGTGACGGGCAGGCCCCGCATGACGGCCTCCTGCGCGCCCCAGGCGACGGCGGCATCGGACGCGGCCGACCCGTCGACACAGACCATAACCCCGTAATCCGTTGCCGGCTCAGACATCTCGAGCTCCTCACTCATCTCGCCCAGGCCGGCGCGCCGAGCGCGAGCTCCAGGCGGCGGACCGATCCGTCCTCGACCGGCGCACAGACCCAGCCCAGGTCCAGGAACACCGTCAGCATCAGGTGGTTCTCGCCCAGTACGTCGGCGACGAAGCGCTCGATGCCGTGGGCCCGCGCGACATCGGCCAGGCGGTCGAGCAACGCGGTGCCCACACCGAGGGAGTGGTCCTCGTGGGCGACCACCACCGCAACCTCGGCGCTCCGCGGCTCTTCGCCCGCGGCGACGTAGTGCGCCACACCGATCAGCCGCCCGGCGTCGAATGCGCCGAGGGCGCACAGACCCTCGGCCGGCCCGGTCAGCTTGCCCGCGAGCTCGTGTAGCGGGACCGGCTGCAGCGTGAAGAACCGGAAGTAGCGGTCGTGATCCGAAAGATGCTCGTGGAGAGCGAAAACGGCCTCGCCGTCGTCGATGCCAAGGCGGCGCACCGTCACGACCCGTCCGTCCAGCAGCCGCGCCGTCGACGCGAACCGCCCCGCCCGATCGCTCATGACCGACGACGTTATCCCGTTCGGGCGCCTCCGGGCAGGGGCCGTTGGACCTCACCGGGGCGCCATTGGTCCCGTTCGGACCGGCGCCGTCAGTCGTCGGTCAGCGGGGCCACCCAGTGCACCCGGGTGCCGCCCTCGGGGAGGTTCGTGATGTCGCAGGTACCGCCGAGCTGTGCGGCGCGGTGTTTCATGTTGGCCAGGCCACTGTTGCGCGAGTTTCCCTCGGGTATGCCGCAGCCGTTGTCGATGATGTCCAGGGTGCACATGTCGGCGACGCTGATCTCGACGGTCAGCCGCGTCGCACCGGAGTGGCGCAGGACGTTGCTGACGGCCTCCGCGGTGACGGCCTCGGCGTGGTCGGCCAGCTCACCACCGACGGCGGTCATCGGCCCGTGCATGCGGACGGTGGTCCCGACGTCACGATTCTCGGTCAGGTCGGCGATCACCCGCGCAATGCGCTGCCTGAAGTCGGCGTCCTTGCCCGCCGGCGACTTGAGCTGGAAGATCGTCGACCGGATCTCCTCGATGATGGTCTGCAGGTCGTCGAGCGTGCGGTTGAGCCGTTCTGCCACCTCCGGCGATCGCGCCCGGGCCAGTGTCCCCTGCAGATCCATGCCGGCGGCGAACAGCCGCTGGATCACGTGGTCGTGCAGGTCGTGCGCGATGCGCTCGCGCTCGCCCAGGATGGTCAGCTGCCGCGCGTCCTCGCGTGCCGACGCCAGGACGAGCGCCATGGCGGCGTGGGTGGCGAAGTCGTTCACCAGGTCGAGGTAGCTCTCGTTGAACGGAGGCTGGTCGGCGCCGCGGGCGATGACGATCACGCCGACCACCCGATCGTGGGCGCGCAGCGGCATCACGATGGCGGGTCGCTGCCCGATGTCGGTGAACGCCGGGATCGGGTACCGCAACGCCTCGGTGATCAGCGGTTCGCCCGAGCGGAACACACCACCGCTGGTCGAGCTGTCCACCGGAACCTGCCGGCCGACCACCTCGGACGCGTGGGGTCCCACCGCGGCGGACACCACCAGGGCTTCGACGTCCTCGTCGCTCATGTCGGCGTCGTCGGGAACCAGCACGATCGCCTGTTCCGCGTCGGTCAGGATTCGCGCCCTCTCGGCGATCAGCTGCAGCGGGTGCCGGTGCGGCGCCGCGCTGGACAGCAGCGCGGTGGTGATCTCGCGGCTGGCCTCCAGCCATTTCACCGACATGCGTTCGCGTTCGAACAACTGCGCGTTGTCGATCGCGACGGCGGCCGCGAACGCGAGCGCGCGGGCCGCGACCTCGTCGGACTCCGAGAACGTCCGCGCCGGGTCGACGTGGGTGAGATAGAGGTTCCCCAGGACGGCTCCCCGGATGGTGATCGGCACCGCCAGGAAGGCCCGCATCGGGGGGTGATGCTCGGGGAACCCGACGGCGTCCGGGTGCGTGGTCAGGTCGTCCATCCGCAGAGCGGGCGTGTCCAGCAGCGACAGGCTCAAGATGCCCTTGCCGACCGGCAGATGGCCGATGCGCCGGACCGTGTCGTCGTCCATGCCCTCGTGGGTGAAGGAGACCAGGTTGCCCTCGGAGTCGCGGATCGCCAGGGCGCCGTAGGGGGCCGACGTCAGGTCCCTGGCCGCGGCGATGATCCGGTGCAGGGTGACGTCGAGGTCGAGGCCGGCGCCGATCTCGACGATGACCCGCAGCAACTGCTCCATCTGATCGCGAGCGGCCAGCAACTCATCGAGCTGCTTGTGCATATTGCTCACCAAGCCGCGCCGACCCAGGCCAGCAAATGCTGAGCTCTTATCGTCGCTGGTCACCCCGACCGAACCTTCCCGACATGTCAGGCAACCGCTGACGCTCAGAGGCGATAGCCGCGCAACGCCCGTTTGCCTGCGGCCAGCTTAGTCGTTTTACGTCACGTGCCCAACAAGGCGGGCGCCCCGGGACTATTCCGGCGGAGCTGCCGTCGGCGTCGTGTGCCGCCCGGGCCGCTGATCCAGTTTGGATGCGAACACCGCCGCCTGGGTGCGGCGCTCCATCCCCAGCTTGGCCAGCAACCGCGACACGTAGTTCTTCACCGTCTTCTCGGCGAGGAACATCCGGGCGGCGATCTGCCTGTTGGTGAGGCCCTCGCTGAGCAGTCCCAGCAGCGTCCGCTCCTGTTCGGTGAGCCCGGACAGCGGGTCGTCGCGCTCGGCCGAGCCGCGGAGCTTGGCCATCAGCGCGGCGGCCGCCCGGTTGTCCAGCAGGGACTTACCGGCGCCCACCTCCTTGATGGCGTGGGCCAGCTCCATCCCCTTGATGTCCTTGACGACGTAGCCGCTGGCGCCGGCCAGGATGGCCTCCAGCATGGCCTCGTCGGAGGTGAACGACGTCAGCATCAGGCAGCGCAGGTCCGGGTGGTCGGACACCAGGTCGCGGCACAACTCGATCCCGTTGCCGTCCGGAAGGCGCACATCGAGCACGGCGACGTCGGGCCGCAGCGCCGGAATCCTGGCCTTGGCCTCGGACACCGAGCCGGCTTCGCCGACGATCTCGAGTTCGGGGTCCGATGCGAGCAGATCGGCGAGGCCGCGCCGAACCACCTCGTGGTCGTCGACCAGGAAAACCTTAACCATGGCGAGCCCTTCCTGCTGGTCGCAGGATACAAGCGTCGCCGAGCTGTCGACCATTCGAAACCCCCGTGCTCCCGTCATTGGGTGTCCGCTGCGGCAATTCTGGCTTCAGCCCCGCACGACCAGCACCGAGCAGTCGGGGTAGCCCACGATCGGGTGGCAGTTCGGGGTCGCCAGGCCCGCGATCTGTTCGGCGTCGGCGCTGCCCACCACGGCCAGCCTGATCGCGCCGCCGCGCTGGTCGCCGACCCAGACACCGCTGCCCGCGGCAACGGTCTGGACGTGCACGTCCGGATAGCGCCGGACCCAGCTGTTCAGCCGGCGATCGATCTGCCGCACCGTGGCGTGGCGCCGCCGCCCCTCCTCCATGGCCTGGTGCACCACCTCGTCGTTGTCGGGCTCGTCGTTGAGCACTACCGCGATCACCCCGAGGTCCGTCGGCGATCCGTCGGGATTGGTCCGGATGATCGCGACGGGACACGGCGCGCGCTCGACCAGCGCGGCGGCGGTGGGGCCCAGCAGCCCGTCGGACGCCCATCCCCGCCTGGCCGTACCCACGCAAACCATGGCGGCCGAGTGCGATTCGGCGATCAGCACCTGTGCGGGATCCCCGGAGAGCACGGCCGTCTCCACCTCGACGAGCTTTCCCCGGCTCCGGGCGGCGCTGTGGACGGCGGACTGCGCTTCAGCGAGCGCGGTTTCGGCGCGCTCCAGCTCCCACTCGGAGCCGCGTGCCGTCCGCTCGGGGCGGGAGATGACGTAGAGGAGGCGAAGCGGCAGCTGCCGGGCGGTCGCCTCGTCGATGGCCCACGTGGCGGCGTTGGCCGCGGCCCGGGAACCGTTGACGCCCACGATCACCGCCTTCGAGTCCAGCTCCGTCATGTCGGCTCCTGAATCAGTTTTGTTTCCTGACCGCCAGGCTATTGCGGTCCCGCACCCGGCGGAGGGGTCGTTGGGCCCCAACCTCGGATGCCGTTCGTCCTCAGGGTGCGGGCACGGTTGAACGGGTGAGCTCCTCGGGCTCGGGGACCGATTCGAACAACCTCTCGACGTCCGCGCGCTCGCACGCGGCGGTGCCCGGTGTCATCAGCATCGCCGCACCCGCCGCGATGCCCAGCCCGACGGACTTCACGATGGGCCAGCCGCGGCCGAGCCCGGTCGCGATCGCGGCGACCATCGCGTCGCCGGCCCCCACGCCGCTTCCGGCCGGCATCGGGATCGCTGCGAAGCGCCGGCTTTCGCGGCGCGTCGCGAGCAGCGCCCCCCGCGAACCCACCGACACCAGCACCGCGCGTGCGCGACCGGCTTCGACCAGCCAGTGGGCTGCGGCCAGCTGCTCGGCCTCGGTGGCCAGCGGCCGGTCGACGCACTCGCGGAGTTCGCGGACGCTTGCCTTCAGCAGGAAGACCCCTGAGGACAGGTGACGCAGCCCGCCGCCGGAGGTGTCCACGATCAGGCGGGCGCCCAGCTGATGGCAGATGTCGGCGACCTGCTGGTAGAAGTCGGCGGGAACGCCCGGGGGCAGGCTGCCGCTGGCCACCACGTAGTCGGCCGATTCCGCCGCAGCCCGTAACTCATCCAGGCAGCCTTCCTGCTCGGCGAACGTCAGCCGCGGTCCCGGGAGGACGAAGCGGTACTGCTGGCCGCTGCTGCCTTCGTTGACGGTGAAGCTTTCCCGCGTGGCCGCGGCGATCGCGACGTGCCGAAAGGGCACCGCCGCGTCCTTGAGCAGCGACATCACCACGTCCCCGGTCGGGCCGCCGGCGGGGAACACCGCCGACACCGACGCGCCCAGCACCCGCGCGATACGGGCGACGTTGATGCCTCCGCCGCCCGCGTCGTATCGCGGTGTCGCACAACGCAATTTGTCGGTCGGACGCACCATGTCGACGCTGGTCGTGATGTCGAGCGCCGGGTTCATCGTCAGCGTCACGATCTGCGCGCGGCGGCTCCCCGACTCGGCTGGCGTCTGCACGGGTCACAGGCCGCTCGGGTAGGTTTCCGGCATCTCGCCGGCGATCCACAGGCTCGTCGGCTCGAGGGGCTCGAGCGCCCGGGTCCTGTCGATGTGGATCATCGCGTCGAACTGGTCGGCGGGCCGGACGTGGAAGTAATGGCTCTGCCGCTCGGTTTCGGGGCGGTAGATCACCCCGATGGCGCGTCCCAGCCGGACGGCACCCAGCGGCCCGGCGGCCTCCGGACCCAGGCGCGCCGACAGCAGGAAGGCCTCGCCGCCGGTCTCGTGCAGGAGTTCCTCGATGCTCCCGTTGAGCGCCGGGCGGACGGCCTTGCGCTCGGCGACGCCACCCCAATCGCTGGCGGCGGTCACCGTGCCCGAGTAGGTGCTCATCCCGATCAGACGGGCGTCGTCGCCATACCGCTGCCGCACGAGCTGCCCCAGCGTGAGCTGCCCGTCGGAGGACACCTCGGTTGCCCGCGCATCGCCGACGTGAGAGTTGTGCGCCCACACCACTATTCGGGCTGACGGCGTGTCCAGGTGACGGTCCAGGTGATTCAGGAGGGCCTCGAGGGTCTGCGCCATGTGCTTGTCCCGCAAATTCCACGAGGTGACCCGACCGCTGAACATCGCCCGGTAGTACACCTCCGCGTTGCGGACCGTCTGCGCGTTCTGGTGGGTGTAGAACAGCTCGTCCTCGGCGAGCAACCCATCCGTGCGCGCATACGCCAGCGCATTGCGCTGGATGTCGACCAGCTGCTCGATCGCCTCTTTCTCGCACGACGGCCCGGCGCCGAACGCCGCCGAGAAACCGTACGCCTGACCGTCGTCTGCCGACGCGTGGTCGAAGCAGGCATAGCGCTCGCGCGCTCGCGCCGCCGCCTTCGGGTCCACGGCGTCGAGGTAGGCGATCACTTCGGCCATCGACCGATGCAGGCTGTAGAGGTCCAGGCCGTAGAAGCCAGCCTGGACCCGGCCGTTGGACTCGTGCAGGCGGTTGCGGGCGCGCAGCCAGTCGACGAAGTCGCGGACCACCACGTTGCGCCACATCCAGGCGGGGAAGCGCTCGAATCCGCTCAGCGCTTCGTCTGCGCTTTCGGCTTCACCGATGCCGCGAACGTAGCGATTCACCCGGTAGGCGTCGGGCCAGTCCGCCTCGGCGGCCACGGCGCAGAAACCCTTCTCCTCGATCAGCCACTTGGTGATCTCGGCGCGAGCCTCGTAGAACTCGTGGGTGCCGTGTGAGCTTTCACCGATCAGCACGACGCGGGCGTCGCCGATGATCTGCGCCAACGCCTCGCGCGGCGGGACACCCTGGGGCGCATCGATGGCCACGCTCCTGAGCACCTCGGCCGGCGTCGCGGGCGCGGTCCTCACGGGAGTCCCGGTGGTGGGGGTGGCGAGCAGCCGGCGCACCTCTTCGTCGGTGACCTGGCGGAAATCCCAGAACGACTCGCCCACCGCGAAGAACGGGGTCGGCATGCTGGCGCACACCACATCGTCGACCAGTCCGGCGAATTCCCGGCAGGTGGATTCTGGCGCGGCGGGCACCGCGATCACGATGTGCGCGGGATCGGCTTCGCGCAGCGCCTGCACGGCCGCGAACATGCTTGCGCCGGTGGCCACGCCGTCATCGACCAGGATGACGGTTCTGCCGGTCACGTCGATCGGCGGACGCCCGTCGCGGTAGGAGGCTTCGCGCCGCGCCAGCTCTCGGCCCTCGCGCTCGGCGATGGCCCGCAGTTCCTGCGGGGTGATCCGCAGGCCGCGCACGACGTCGTCGTTGATCACGACCCGGCCTCCGCTCGCCAGCGCGCCGACGGCGAACTCCTCGTGGCCGGGGGCGCCGAGTTTGCGGACGATGAAGGCGTCCAGCGGTGCGTGCAGGGCGGCGGCCACCTCCCACGCGACCGGCAATCCACCCCGCGCAAGGCCCAGGACGATCACGTCGTCGCGGTCGCGGTAGGCGCCGAGGAGAGTGGCCAGCACCCGGCCCGCCTCGCCGCGATCGCGGAAAACGCGCCGCGGCGAGTGCCGAATTGCGTCAGCTGTTCTGGTCATGGTCGTGCCGCGGTCACTTTCCGTTCGAGGGCTTCACCTGCACGTGCCGCTCGGTCGCCTTCGGCTCGGTGACCGCCATCGAGACGGTGAGAATGCCTTGGTCGTAAGCGGCCTCGATGTTCTCCTCGTCGACACCGGGCGGCAGCGAGACGGTCCGCACGAACGAGCCGTAGGAGAATTCCGATCGCCCGTCGAAGTCCTTCTTCTCGCTGCGCTCGGCCTTGATGGTGAGTTGGCCGTCGCGCACGGTGATGTCGAGATCCTTTGCCGGATCGACGCCCGGCATCTCGGCGCGCACGATGTAGCGGCCGTCCCTCATCTCGTCCTCGAGCCGCATGACGCGGGTGTCGAAGGCGGGACGCAGTCCGGTGAGGGCGGGAAATCCGGCGAAAAGGTCCGAGAACTCGGGAAAGAGCGACCTCGTCCGGCGCCGGGCGGGAAGAGTGGTCATGGGTGTCTCCTGTGTCGGTCGACTACTGCCGACTCAATCCGACCAGCCGGCCCGGCCGGGCGGTAGGGACCGAAGTCCCGGGCTTGCGGGTCGTTCGTCGGCTCGCACGCACGGGCGCCGCGCCGGAGCTCATGTCACCCTTTCGATCCCTGGGCGCCCTTGTGCCGGATCGCGTCCTGCACCGCGGCGAACCGTGAGCGGGCCCGCTCGTCGGCGGCCTGCTGCTCGGCGGCCGTGACGACGATGGCGTCGGGGCCCGGGAACACGGTGGTCTCCTCGCCCGTAGTGAGCCACCGGACCCGATACGGCGGAGCGCCGTCGGGGGTGCGGATCGCGGTGATCAACCCGCGCGACTCCCGGTGCCCCACCGCGCCGCTCTTGATGACGAGCCAGTCGCCGACGCAGGCCTTCATGACCGCACCTCGAAGACGTCGCTCAGGGGTCGCCGCGGCGTCGGTTCCGGCTGCCCCGCACCCGGGGGCGCCATACCGACACGCACCACAACCTGAGGCGTCGCCCCTCGGTCGGTGATGAGCTCGGAGACGATGTCGCGGCTGGCCGCCAGCTCGGTCACATGGGTCACGGGGCACGTCGCCAGGCCCGCGATCGTGGCTTCCAACAGGATCGCCGAGAGCGCCTGTCCACAATCCAAGGCGTCGGCGCGGGTGTCCCCGAACGTCGACAGCACGAGGATCTTCGCGTGGTCCTCGACCTCCGGCGCAGCCGTCTCGGCGTGTTCGCCGGCCGGGAATCGCCGGTTCACCTCGACGTCGTGCGACCCCTCGGGCCATGTGAAACCCCCGGTCCACCAACGCAATTCCTGGTGGTAAGGGTCGTCGTAGCGGCGCAGGGCCTCGTTGAGCGCGGATGCCTCAACCAGCCGCGGGCGCGCGTCGTCGGCCAGCACGTCGAGAGCGATCACGTCGCGGTCGACCGCGCCCCGCAGCACCGGCTCGAGCGATCCCCAAACCTCGGGTGGGCCAAACGGTCGCCGGTCGGTCCGGCGACGCAGAATCGCCGCGGCACGGTCGCGCCTCGCCTCGGCGACGTAGTCCATGGGAGTCGAGTCGATCGAGGCAAGGTGGTCGAGGTTGTTGGGGTTGGGAAACGCATCGACATTGCTCTCCCAGCCGCCGGCACTCAGCGCGACCCGGAAGTGGTCGAGAACCGCACCGCAGCTGATGACCGCCTGGCGGCCCGAGGAGTCGGTCGAGGCCACGATCCGGCCCGGGTCGACGTACAGGTCGACACCCGTTTCGCCGGCAACCCATCGCCACGGCTGGCTGTTGTGCAGCGAGGGTGCGCGGCAGGCCAGCTCCACCGCCCTGCTGATCACCTTGGTGTCGACCGTCGTCCGCGTCATCAACGCTCACCTGCCTCCCGATGACTACGACCCTCTGACACGTTGACCGCGCGCGCCAGGGTCCTTGGTCCCCAGCGCGGCGTCATCGGGCCCGCGCACCACCTGATGACTTTCGTCTCTAGTGCGGCGTGCGGCGTGCGGCAAACGATGAAGGCACCAGGCGACACAGCAGCTTGGCCCGGCAGCTAGGACCCCATGGATGTCAGCGCACGCGTCGACATGACCCGCGAATGCGGCACCGCCAGCACCCATGCCGGCCCGGACATCGAGGTGATCCGCCAAGCGGTGTTGCTGGCGGGCCGGGCGCCGTCGGTGCACAACAGCCAGCCCTGGCGGTGGGTGACCGAAGACGGGAAGCTGCGCCTGTTCGTCGATCGGCGTCGGGCCGTGCCCGGCGCCGATCCGTCGGGCCGCGAGACGATCCTCAGCTGTGGCGTCGTGCTCGATCATGTCCGGGTCGCCATGCTCGCCGCGGGCTGGCAGGCGCGCATCAGGCGTTTCCCCGACCCCCTGGACCCCGACAACCTGGCAACGATCGAATTCGCCCCCGCCGCAATGGTTTCCCGGAATGACCGGGACCGCGCGGGGGCCATCCTGCAACGCCGGACCGACCGGCTGCCGCTGGGGCGGCCCACCTACTGGCACCTGCTGGAGCCCGGTCTGCGCGGCGCCTGTGACCAGAACCTGGTGATGCTCGACGTGCTGCCCGACGAGGCACGGCCCAGGCTGGCCAAGGTGTCCCGGCTCACCGAGGTGCTGCGCCGCGACGACGCGACCTATCGCGCCGAACTCGACTGGTGGACATCGCCGTTCGCGCTCGCCGAGGGCGTACCGCCCAGCGCGCTGTTGTCCGAGCGGGAGAGCCGCCGGGTCGACATCGGGCGCGCCTTCCCGGCGCGCGGCCACGGTGACCGGCGCCCCGAGGTGGCAGCGGACTGGTCGAAAATCCTTGTGCTGTCCACTCCGGACGACACCAGGGTGGACGTCCTGCGGTGCGGCGAGGCGCTGTCGGCCGTGCTACTCGAGTGCACCACCGCTTCGGTCGCCACCTGCACGCTGACGCACCTGATCGAGATCGAGGAGAGCCGCGACATCGTGCGCGGCCTGCTCGACAAGCGGGGCCGCCCGCAGGTGCTGATCCGCGCCGGGATCGCCCCGCCGGCGGAGCATCTTGCGGCTCCGACGCCGCGGCGTCCGCTGGACGACGTGTTGAAAGTCCACCTGTGAAGCGAACAACTTTGGTCCCCGCAGCGCGTGACCTTCGACCGGCGCCGCGCGCGGTTTTCTTGCATAGCCTTGCCGCACCGGGACTTGCTTAGAGCGCGACCGCGCATTGATGAAGGGGAACGCTATGTCGATGATCGAGGACGGGGTGAACATCCTGCCCGCACACGAATGCTGGGAGCTGTTGGCGGGTGTGGCGCTGGGGCGACTGGTCACCAGTGTCGACGGCCAGCCTGAGATCTTCCCGGTCAACTACGTGGTTCAGCGCCGCACCATCCTCTTCCGCACCGCGGAGGGGACCAAGTTGGTCAGCACCGCGATCAACCGGCACGTGCTGTTCGAGGCCGACGATCACAACGTCGCCGAGGGGTGGAGCGTGATCGTCAAGGGCACCGCGCGCTCGCTGCGCACCGACGAGGAGATCGAGGATGCCGAACACGCCCAGGTGCTGCCGTGGACGGCGTCGGAGAAATCGCACTACGTGCGGATCGTCCCGGAGACGATCACGGGGCGGCGCTTCCGTTTCGGCTTCCCGGTGGACAAGTCGATGCGTGCCTGACCGCGGGGGCGCGGCACGAACTCCAGCGACAGCAACACCACCAGCGCCGCCGGAATGTGGTGGCCGCACAACACCACGTAACGCCGCTCGGCCAACGCGTGGAACTTGCGCAGGTACCGATACAGCGACTCGAGCCGGATCAGCGGGTCCAGCAGGTGGATCAACCGGTAGGCGACCCGCTGCGGCAAGCCGGGGTCGTTCGCCTCGAAGATCTCCGGGAAACCGGCGAACGCCAGCGAGAGCCTCAGCGCACCTCGGGTTCTGGCGTCCGAGATCATGTCGGCGCTGAGCCGCTCGTCAACGCCGTTGGGTGCGTCCGGACGCCGGAACGGCACGTCGAGGCTGACTTCGGTGCCCCCGCCGGCGGTCAGATACCGGTGAAACGCGACCACCCGTCCGGCCCGGTCACGGGCGACGGCCAGCCGTATTCCGGGGTAGCGGCCCTGTAGGGCCCCGTCGAGGTTCATGCAGAAGCCGCGTTCGGTGCGCGCGGCTCGGTGCGCGGCATACAACACCTCGGTGAGCTCGTCTCTCAGCGGTCCGCTGAGCCGTCGCTCGTCGACGATCTCGGTGGTGACCCCGTAATTGCGGGTGCGCTGCACCGCTTGGCGCAGGTTGCGAAATCGCCTCCCGCTCAGGGTGAAACGGCGCACATCCACCACGACGTCGCGGCCGATCGGGATGGCCAGCATCGGCTGCCCGACCTTCTCGGTTCGCCACAGCCGCACATGCCGCTCGCCGGCGGCCAGGACGATGATCTGCCAGCCGCGGCTGCGGCACATGCGCACGAAATCGTCGACCAAGGCCTCGAATTGGGAAGCGTCACCGATCGGGTCGCCGCTTACCACGGCGAAACCCAAGCGGGTGCGGTAAGCGATCGCCGCGGTCTCGCCGGAGTTGAAGTGATAACTCTTGCTCGATTGCATGGCGAAGGGCGCCAACGGGTCCGCGTGAGTGGCGTTGACCAGCGTCCACACCCGATCCAGCAGTTCCGGTTGGGGTTTCGCCCTGGTGGGCCACGTGAGCGCGAGCCCGCTGCCGGCGAGCAGGAGATTGCCCAGCGACGCGAACGCCAGGAAGTGCGCGCCCAGACCCGCACCCGCCACGGCGGCCGCGACAAGCGCGTGGCCGGCGGTCACGGGCCGTCCGAGAAAGATGCCGCGCGCGATCAGGGCCACCGCACCCAAAAGCGCGACCGACCAACCGAACCGGCCCGGGGCCACCCGCTCGTAGCCGAGGTGCTCGCGCGCGGCCAGCACCGTGAGCCAGGCCAGGACGCAGAGCAGCATCAGCGCGCTGGCGTAACGCGCCGCCCGCACGTGGGCCCTGAGCAGGGTGCGCGGCTGCTCAGACACGAGCCAGCTCGATCTCGCGTGCCGCCAGGCGAACGACCTCCGGCACCGCGCGTGCGACCTGCGGGCTCAAGCCGACGCCGTGAGCCGTGTCGGTCACGTCGACGGTGAAGATCACCAGCGCGTCGGGGACCCGCCCGAGCGCGCGGCCCAGGGCGTGGGCGCTGCGCAGGTCGACGCCGTGCGAACTCAGCCCATCGGGGCCGGCGGCCAGGTCGTCCAGAGTGCAGCGACGGACGCGGCCCGGCTCCGAGGGCGTCGCGACCGCGGCATCGATCACCACGGCCAGGACAGCGTCCGCCCACACGTCCACCAGGACCGCCGGGTCGGAAACCCCCGCCATCACACCAACGTTCGGCAGCTCGAGCTCATCAAGTGCAACCGCGGCGGCGAAGCCTACGCCGTCGTCCCGGCGGTAGACGTTGCCCAGGCCTATCACGACGACGCCGGTCATCCCCGTCGCACCGTAAGCGTCAGGAAATGCGTCGAGCAGGAGATGCACGGGTCGTAGCTGCGGATCAACCGCTCGCACATGGTGGTCAGCGCGGCGTCCTCGAGGGCGAGGTTGGCGGCGACCAGCCGGGCCAGGTCGGCTTCGATGGCCGCCTGGTTCTGGGATGTCGGGGGGATGAGCGTCGCCGCCGATACCAGGCCGTCGTCGTCGATGCGGTACCGGTGATACAGCAGGCCCCGGGGCGCCTCGCTCACGCCGTGCCCGACGCCCGCGCGGGCCTCGACATCGACGAACGGGCGCGCGGGGCGTTGGTACTCCTCGATGATCCGCAGCGCCTCCTCGACGGCGTAGACAACTTCGACGGCACGAACGACGATGCTGCGAAACGGGTTTCGGCACTCGGCGCCGAGCCCGGCGGAAGCGGCGGCCTGTGCAGCGATCGGCGACAGCGCCGACGAGTTGAGGTTGTAGCGCGCCAGCGGACCGGTCAGGTGGCATCCGCCGTCGAGCGTCGCGTGCAGCGCGGTGGAGTGCGGCACCTGCGACTCGCGCACATGTTCGGTGAACTCGGCGACCGGAAAAGCCGGCCCGGCGCTGCGCGCGATGGCGCCGTTCTCGATCGGGTAGCGGCCGGCCTGGCGCAGCGCCAGCAACTCGTGGTCGAGTTCGAGCTCGGGGAAGTCGAATCCCGACACCCATTCGACCGTGGCCAGCGCATCGTCGAGTGCGCGGCGCAGTTGCTCGGCCAGCGGCGCGAACTGCGACCGGCGGGGCACCGAGTAGAACCCGCCCAGCCGCACGTTGACCGGGTGGATCGCGCGTCCGCCGACGAACTCCATCAACTGGTTGCCCGCCTTCTTCAACCGCAGCCCACGCTCGACGATGTCGCGCTCGTCGCGGGCCAGGGCGATCGCGTCCGGATAGCCGAGAAAGTCGGGCGCGTGCAACAGATAGATGTGCAGGACGTGGCTGTGGATCCATTCGCCGCAGTACAGCAGCCGGCGCAGCGCGACCAGCTCCGGGTCGACCCGCACGCCGCAGGCGTCCTCGATCGCGTTGCAGGCGCTGACCTGATAGGCGACCGGGCAGATCCCGCAGACCCGCGCCGTGAGGTCGGGTGGCTCGGTGTGGGCGCGGCCGCGCAGGAACGCCTCGAAAAACCTCGGCGGCTCGTAGATGTTGAGCTCGACGCTCTGCAGCACGCCGTTGGACAGGGTGACGTGCAGCGCCCCCTCCCCTTCGACGCGGGTCAGCGTGCCGACGCTGAGCGTGCGCGTCGCCGGGGTCACCGCTTGTCCCCCCGCTCGGCGAAGGCGGTGACGTTGAACGTCGAGAAGACCCGGTCCACGTCACCCTCGGACATGCCGTCGCGACGCAGCAGCGGTATCAGCGTCGCCGTCTGCGGCGTCGCGGACGGCCCGAAGCAGCCGTAACAGCCGCGACGATGCCTGGGGCACAACGCCCCGCAGCCGGCGTGGGTGACGGGGCCGAGGCACGGGGTGCCGTCGGCGACCAGGACGCACGTCACCCCGCGCATCTTGCATTCCGTGCACACCGTCTTGGCCGGCAGCCGCGGCTTGCGGCCGATCAGCAGGGCCGCCAGCGTGTCGAGCAGCTGGCCGCGGTCGATCGGACAGCCCGGCAGCTCGTAGTCGACGTGCACATGCGCCGACGCCGGAGTGGAGGTCGCCAGCGTGTCGATGTATTCGGGCTTGGCGTAGACGACGGAGGTGAACTCGTCGATGTCGGCGAAGTTGCGCAGGGCCTGCACTCCCCCGGCCGTCGCGCAAGCTCCGATGGTGACCAGAATCTTCGACTGCGAGCGGATTTCGCGGATGCGCTGCGTGTCGTGATGGGTGGTGACGGAGCCCTCGACCAGCGACACGTCGTAGGGGCCGCCGACCATCGAGCTGGACGCCTCCGCGAAGGTGGCGATCTGCACCCGGTCGGCGAGGGTGAGCAGCTCGTCCTCGCAGTCGAGCAACGTCAGCTGACAACCGTCGCAGGACGCGAACTTCCACACGGCCAGACTGGGGTTCATCTACAGCTCCTTGACTCCCAACAGTGGGCCGGCGACGTCATAACCGACGACCGGCCCGTCGCGGCACACCAGCAGCGGGCCCAGCTGGCAGTGGCCGCACAGCCCGATCCCGCATTGCATGTTGCGCTCCAGCGACACCCGGATGTCGCGCGCCGCAATTCCTTTGGAAAGCAACGCCTCGGCGCCGAATCGCAGCATCGGCTCCGGTCCGCACAGGAAGGCCGTGGTGCGCTCGGGTTCCAGCGCGAGCCGGTGCAGCGGTTCGGTCACCAGCCCCACCTCGCCGCGCCAGCCCGCGACCGGGACGTCCACGGTCACATGCAACTCGATCGCGGGCTCCTCGGCCCACTTCTCGAGTTCCTTGGCGAACAGGAAGTCCGCGCGCGAGCGGGCGCCCACGATCAGCGTCAGCCTGCCGTAACGCGACCGCTGCGCCAGCGCGCCCAGGATGGCGGGGCGCAGCGGGCACAAACCCACACCGCCGGCGACCATCACCAGATCCCTGCCGGACGCCTCCTCGAGCCCCCAGGTGGTGCCGAACGGGCCCCGCACGCCGACAACGGTTCCCGGTTCGGCGTCGTGCAGGGCGCGGCTGACCGCCCCGACCGCGCGGACGGTGTGGGTGATCGATCCGTCGGTGACGGTGGGGTCGCCGCTGACCGAGATCGCCGCCTCACCGACTCCGAAGGCGTAGAGCATCATGAACTCGCCGGGCCGCGGCGCACGCAGCGTCTCGCCGAGCGGCTCCAGGCACAGCGTCGCCGAATCCGGGCTCTCCACGACACGGCTGCGCACCCGATACGGGTTGGGCGCCATCGCGTTACGCGGCGCTGTCACGCCGGCTCGTTCGTCAGGCATCGCCGGCCATCTTGTTCATCTCCTCGGTGATGTCGATCCCGGTGGGACACCACGCGATGCACCGCCCGCAGCCGACGCACCCCGAGGAGCCGAACTGGTCGTGCCAGGCGCTCAGCTTGTGGGTCAGCCAGTGCCGGTACCGCGATGCGCCGGACTGGCGCACGCTGCCGCCGCCGTGGACGTAAGTGAAGTCGAACTCGTAGCAGGAGGCCCAGTGCTGCCACCGCTCGGCGTGTTCACCGGTGAGGTCGCTGACGTCCTCGGTGCTGGTGCAATAGCAGGTGGGGCAGACCATCGTGCAGTTGCCGCACGTCAGGCAGCGGTCGGCGATTTCTTCCCATTGCGGGGATTCCCGGGCCTGCACAAGCAGATTGCGCAGGTCCGTGTCGGGCATCCGGCGACCCATCCGGTGTGACGCCGCTGCCACCTCGGCGCGCGCGGCGTCGATCTCCTCCCCGCCGGCCGCGGTGTGCGGGATGGCGGCGAGGACGTCGGCGCCCTCGCCGCTTCCGACGTCGACGACGTAGGTCACGGCCTCACCGCCGGCGCGCTCGGTGAGGGCGAGGTCGTAGCCCGGTCCGGCAGCGGGGCCGGTGCCCATCGAGGCGCAGAAGCACAGTCCGCCCGGTTCGGTGCAGTTCACCGCGACGACGAAGATCCGGCGATGACGGCCGACGAAGGCGGCGTCGGCCGACTCGCCGTGGCCGAGCACCCGATTCAGGGTCGCTATCGCCGCCAGGTCGCAACCGCGGACCCCGAGAAGGGCATACCGCGCAGGCTCCTCAGCAGATGCGTTGTCGTTGAACCCATCCCGGGTGCCCGACCACAGTCGTTGCCGCGGCGGGTGCAGGAACTGTTTCCAGGATTGCGGCCCTGACGAATGCCCGAACGCGGCGTTGTCGTCGCGACGACGCAGCCGGTAGTGCCCGGGGCCGACGTCGGCGCCCCACCCCCACGGCAGATCGGCGGCGGACTCGAGTTCGTCGAGCACGATCGCGTTGTCCCGCAACGTCGGACCGACGACGCGATACCCGCGCTCGAGGAGTATGTCGACCAGCCGGTGCAACCCCGCGGCGTCCAGCACCGCGGCACCGCCGCCCGGGCGGCTCATTGCCGATGCTTCCGGCCGCCGTCCTCGGCGAGGCGCCCGAGCTCCCGCTCCCAGCCGGCGTAGCGTGCCCGGTCGAGTCGCGAACGCACCATGGCGACAAGCAATCCCAGGAGGGCCGCCACGCACAGCATCGTGACCACCGCCATGGCGAGCCCCTCGCCGACCGCGAGCCAGGACGGGGTGGGCCGGCCCACCGGGTTGCCACCCTTGTCGACCCAGATATCGATCCGGTCGCCGAGCTTGGCCGGGTCGGCGGGCACAACCGTCCCGGTGTGCTCGGCGCCGTCGACACGCCACTTCACCTGTACGAGGGTCGCCCCCAGGTCCTCGGCTCGGGCGTCGGTCACCGTGGCCGTCACGCGGTGCCGCTCGAGCGCCTCCTGCGCGTAGGCACGGTCGCGCGCACCGTAGGTGACGGCGCCCACCACGGCGCAAACGGGCACGGCGCTCAGCGCGACCACGACGGCGACCAGTACGACCAGCGCCTCGACACGATCGGCGCGGCGAAGCAGCGGGTTGCGGCCGAATATCCGGGCGAGCCGCCAGCTTCGTGGGTTCACCGTGAACATCTCCATCGCAATCCCCCTGCGTCTCAACTCTTTCGCTTCACTTGGACTGATCAGGCTTCGCGCGCCTACAACGCGCCGTGGTGCTCGTGGTCGACCGTCCACTCGACGAAGTCGGCGAGGTCGCGGCGCGGTGTCGCCGGCAGGGGGTCCGCGTTGATCGGCGCCCAGCCGACCCGCAGCAGCATCTGCGGCCAGTTGGTGTCGCCGAAGACGTCGGAGCGCACCGCCGCGCGCGTCTCGGCGATCTCCAACGGTTCGGTGACCGGGCAATTGGCCAATCCCAACGAGGTCGCTGTCAGCAGGACGACGCTGGTGGCCTCGCCGGCGCGCAACTGCGCCAGCCGGTCGTCGTTGCGGCCCCCCAGCGCCAGGACGACGGCGTTGTCGTCGGCCGGCGACGAGTCCGCCGGCATGGGCAGCGTGGGCCCCGCGAAGAGGCGGGTCGGGATCTTCGCCTGTGGGTCGGCGGCGGGGGTGTTGCGGGCCGGGACCCCTGCCACCGAGGCGTAACGCCCGCTCCAGGTCGTGAGCTCGGCCAGGTAGTCGCGGTTGAGGTGTTCCCGCACCGATTGGGCGACGATGCGCCGCAGTTTGTCCGTGTCTTCGACCTGGCACAGCGTGACCCCGTGGCGGGCCGCGCGCGCGGCCATCAACGCGATGTCGGCCACCGGCACCGGCCAGGATCCATAGTTGCGCCGATCGGTGCGCCGCCGGGGGATCGCCGCGGCCAGTGCGATGTCGACCGCGTCCGCGGGGTGCGGGGTCAACTCGATCGCCGCGAGGTGGTTGGGTTCGGCCGGGTTGGGCAGCCGGGTCACCTTGGACCGCCACCCGACCGCGGCGAATGCGACGACGCAGTGATGCAGCGCCGCACCGCAACTCAAGATGAGGTCGCGGCCGTCGGGGTCGGTGTTGGGCAGCTGCCGGCCGGTATCGGCGTAGAGGTGCAGGCTGGCCGCGTCCACCCGCCATCGCCACGGCTGGGTGTTGTGGACCGACGGGGCGCGGGCCGCCAGGGTCAGGGCCGTGCGCACTGTGCCGAAGTCCGGAAACCGCGTGTTCATGGCTGGTGTTCCCTTCGGTAAATCCTTGGATTCACGATCGCCCGACGGGCAACGCCGGACGAGAGCACGAGGGCACAAGAGCTAGGGACTTTGGGCCAATTGCGGCGGCATCACGCCGCCGGGACCAGGGTCACGTCGACGGACAACTGGTCGGCGACGACACGGGCCGCCGCCCAGTCGCCGACACACGCCGCGCGCGCCAGGTCGTCGACCAGGGGGCTGTGCGCGCCGAGTTCGGCCAGCCACGCCGACACCGTCGACGCGATCTGAGAGCCGGGCACCACAACCGTGCGTCCGCCGTGCAATCTGTCGGTGACGCGGTACATCGCCGTCACGGGGGCGTGCCGATGCTGCCCCCGTACCTGTGCGGTCAATTTCATCGCAGCCTCCCCGATCGGGCTTGTGTTCCATACGAACACTTCCCCGACCCCGCCAGTAGGGCCGAACGACACCGGATGGCGGGGCTTCAGTCGTGCGTTGCGGCCCGGCGAGGTGCCCGCGGGGACGGCCCTGTGCCCTTCGGGTCACCATGCGGCCCGGACGCGACGGCCTCCGCGGCGTCGGGCTGACCGCGCGCAGCCAGTGCGCCGGCGAGCGAGGTGGCCGCGATCGTCAGCAGCGCACCCAACATCAGCGCCGCCGACTCCCCCGCTACCAGGAGGTGCTCCTCGGTGCCGATGGTGGCCGCCGCCACGGGCACTCCGAGTTGTGCGGCCGACAGCGCCGCGATCGTCAAAGGCTGGCCGAGGAGCCGGCCCGCGCAGTGTGCGAGGACCGCACCCAGACCCAGGCCCACCCCCAGCAGGATCAGCTTCGGGTGCGACGCCAGTTCGCGCACCTGCAGCGAGGCGCCCAGCCAGACGAAGAACAACGGGCTGAAGAAGCCCTCGGTGATGCCGAACAGCTGGCGTGCCAACCGTCGCGGTTCACCGGCCGCGGCGACCACCAGCCCCACCGCGAAACCCGCCAGCATGACCGAGACGCGGGTGGTGACGGCCAGCGCCGCCAGCGCGAAAAGCACCAGCAGGCTGATCCGCAGCTCCAGTGCGAACCGGTGCCGTTCGGAGAAGCTGTGCGCGCGGCCGCGCCAGCCCCTGCGGTCGAATCCCCGCAGCAGCACGTAGAGCAACGCCGCGCAGCCCGCCACGGCCAGCGCACCCAGCGCCGCGGGGGCCGCCCTCCGCGCGTCGATCACCAACGGCAACAAGACAATACACGCGGCATCCGCGATGGCGATCTGCGTCGTCACTGAGAGCACCTGAGGGCCACGCAGCCGCAGCGAATCGATCACCGGCAGCGCCAGCGCCGCCGACGACGACGCCATCACCACGGCATAGAGGGCCGCGTGGCCCGTACCGAACCTCGCGGCCAGCCCGAACCCCAGAGCCGCCGCGGCGGCGCCGGCCAGGCCGGCCCGCGCCAACGCCATCGGGAACGTCGAACGCAGGTTGTTGCCGCGGACGGGGACGTGGGTGCCCACCACGAACATCACCAGCGCAAAACCGACGTTCGCCAGGAGCTCGAAGGTCGGGTTGCCGACGTCGACGACTCCGAGGCCGGTCTTGCCGATGATCAAACCCGCGGTCAGCTCACCGATGATCACCGGTATCCGCAGGCGCGGCAGCGATGCCAGCAGCGGGCCCGCGAACCCGACGGCGGTCAGCAAGGCCAGTGTGGGGAAACCAAAGCTCTGCACACAGGGAGCTTATGGTCGCTACCACCGCAGCGGCAGCCTGCTCAGCACCACCGCCCCACCCTGCCGGAAGCTGAACCGGGGCGTGAAGCCCGGCTCCAACTCAAAATCCGGCACGGCGCGCAACCATTCCGTCACGATCACCGCAAGTTCCATTCGCGCCATCGTCTTGCCCAGGCAGCGGTGGATGCCGCCGCCGAATGTCCTGTGTTGCTTCGGCGGAATTCTCCCGTCGTCGCCCACGACCACCGATGACTCCTTGCCGTCGCCGAGGTTGGCCGACGCCAGGCACAAGCGCACCGGAGAGCCCGCCGGGATGGTGACGCCGGCGACGGTGACGTCTCGATTGGTGAAGCGTCCGATGAATGGCAGCGGGGTCTCGAGCCGGAGCACTTCCTCGGCGAAAGCCCTTACCTGATCGGGGTTTTCGCGAAGCAGCGAACGCAACTCCGGGTTGCGCGCCAAGTGCAGCAGCGCCGAGCCGATGGCCGACTGCATGCCGTCCTGGGCGAAATACAGAAGGGCGAAGAGCCCGATCACCTCGTCTTGGGTGAGCGGATCGTCTCCGGTGAGCAGTCGGGCCGCAAGGGCCGGCTTCTCTTCCGCCTCGATCGCCTCGATGAGATATCGGAGCAACTGCGACGTTTGCGCCGACCCCGGCACGTCCCAGATGACGTCGTCCGCCCAGGCGACCACCTTGTCGCGGTCCTCCAGCGGGAGTCCGCACAAAATGGCCAGCGCCCCGAACGGATAGGGGTCGGCGATGTCGCCGATCGCTTCGCACGCGCCGTCGGACGCGACGGCGCCGACGAGCGCGGCGGCATGTTCCCGCAGCTGCGACGTCAGCCCGTTGACCGCCTGGGGGCCGAAGTAGGGTCGCAGGATCTGGCGGTAGCGCGTGTGGTCGGGAGGGTCGTAGGCGATCGGGAGTGGGATCAGTTCGGTCTTCACCCAGCCCCCGGCCGGCGCGAGCTCTTTGCGGCGTGAGCCGAAGGTGCGCGGGTCGCGCAGCGCCGCGCGCACGTCCTCGCCGCGGGCCAGGACGTAGTAACCACTCAGTTCGCGAAACACGGCACCGTCGCGCAGCGTGCGCCAGTAGTCCCTCGGGTCGTCCGCGATGAGGCACCGATTCTCGTCCAGAAACGGCGGCGGCGGGAGCGCGAAGCGACTCACGTCGAGCACCGCAGCACTGCTGGACGGATCGCGTTCACGGGCAGATCGTAGATGAATCCGTGCGCCGCGATGGTGAACAGAGGGTGGCCGTTTCGGAAATCGACCGCGCAGGCCCAGGCGTGCTTCACGAGGCCCTGGCGCCCGCGTCGCGGTCAGATGCCACATCAATCCGATTATTTTACAACGGTTTTCGGACTGTAACGCGACCTTTATCTGGAGCCCGGGTCACGGTGCCAGCGTGACAAATCCGGGAGGCATCGGCGGCGCCGGCGACGGCTCCGCGGGACGGCCGCCGCCACCACCCATGCCGGGGCCGCCGCCACCGGTGCCGGCGCCCGGGCCGGTCCCGATGTCACTGCCGCCGGCGCCGGCGGGACCACTGCCCGGCTGCGGCGCGGCGACGGGCGGCGCCGGCTGCGGCGTGGCGGCGGGAGGCGGAGGCTGTTGCGGCGGAGGCGGCGGCTGTTGCGGCGGCGGGGGCGACTGTTTCGGCCGCGGCGGCGTCGCGATCGGCTTGGGCGCTATCCGGACGTGCGCCGCGGGCGGTGGCACAGGAAGCTCCGGCGGGTCCGGCTGGGGGGCCTCGCCGGCGGGAACGGGGACGGCCAGCGAGGCGAGCACCACTCGACGTGAACGTGACGGCGTGCCGTTCTCGTTCCACCCCGCCGGGCCGCCGGTTACGAGGGACGCGATCTTGTCTCGGTCGTAGGGGCAGTACGCCTCGACCGCGGCGGTGATGAATCGGGCCTCGGTGCGTGCGAGTCGGCCGGGGTCGTATTGGCGCTCGGGCGGGTCGACGCTGTAGGCGCCGTTGACCATCGCGTCCACCAATCCCGGGGCGGACATGCCGGCGTCGAGCTTGCTGCAGGTTTCATGGGCGCCGTGAATGAGGCTCGGCACGCCCCTCAGCGCAGGGATGCCTTCCCTGTCGAGCAGGGCCAGAAAGTGCGCGTCTTCGTCTGGATCGGCCACTGCTACGCCGCCGCGCAGGATCGCAGCGCACGTCAGCACTGTGAGGGCGGTGCCCAGGACTCCGGCGTGGCCGGTGATGCCGGCGAACCTGGCGATGCCGGTAGACATGGCAGGAGTTTCCGTTCTATTCGGGCCCATCGTTCGACGAACGTAGACAGCGATTCGTGCACCACGGGTGTCCGTGGGGCCGGCGCGCCTTGCGGGGCGCACGATTCGGAGTCCGGCGCGCCACGCAACGGGGCGCGATCCACTGCACGTCGCGTGAACGGGACAATCGCCGAGATCGGACTGCGGGGGTCGGCCAACCGTCGACATCCCGGACGCGCGGGATGGCGTGCCAAGCAATCGTCGAGCCGCTGGTCGACGGCATGCAGAGATCCTAGTCCCGTGGGCGGGCCGTGCGGTAGGTCGAAATCCGGGACCGGCGCTGAAAGCCGGCTGTGATCCCAGCGGCGAATGGCATGTCCGATGTGCGAAATGCATTGGCGGCAGACGCGATCCGCAGCGGCAGCACGCCCAGGCCGTCGGAGGGCGCGCGCTTACTCACCGGTAACGTTCCTGCGCAACGCCTTTCATCGATGGTGACGCGCGCGCAGGACCGCCGCCCGGGGAACGCGCAGGCCACTGGACGGTCGGAGGTTAAGCGCGTAACCTAACGGCCGCAACGTCCGTGTTCAGGAGCGGAGGGCTCCCACCGGTGTGCGGCACCATGACGCGGCCCGCCGCCTCGACGCCCGCGCACCCGCTTTGCTCGGCAATGCGTCTGAACGACCGAACCATCGCGCGGTTCCTTCTCGGAGCGGCTCGGCGAAAGGATGAACAACCGTGAGTAGCACCGTCAACATCGATCCCGCGGTTCAGAGCCGGAGCGCGGTGGTCATCCCGGTCTTCAACCCGTCCAACGAGGAGCAGATCGCAGAAGTCCCGGATTCCGACCAGGCAGCCGTCGACGCGGCGGTCGCCCGGGCACGCGAGACCTTCGAGTCGGGTGTGTGGCGCAAGGCGCCCGCGTCGCACCGTGCGAACGTGCTGTTTCGCGCCGCGCGCATCATCGAGGAGCGCACCGAGGAGCTTGCCGCGCTCGAGGCCCAGGACAACGGCATGAACACGACGGCCGCGCGGCACATCATCCCGGTGTCGGTGGAGATGCTGAAGTACTACGCGGGCTGGGTCGGCAAGATCCATGGCGAGTCGGCCAACCTCGTGTCCGACGGGCTGCTCGGCACCTGGGAGACCTACCACACCTTCACCCAGCTCGAGCCGGTCGGCGTGGTCGGCCTCATCATCCCGTGGAACGGGCCCTTCTTCGTCGCGATGCTCAAGGTCGCGCCCGCCCTCGCAGCGGGCTGCAGCGCCGTCCTCAAGCCCGCCGAGGAGACGCCACTGACCGCGCTGAAGCTCGAGGAGATCTTCCGTGAGGCGGGTCTGCCCGACGGCGTGCTGAATGTCATCACCGGCTACGGCGAGACCACGGGCGCAGCACTCACCGCGCATCCCGACGTCGACAAGATCTCGTTCACCGGATCGACGGAGGTCGGGCGGCTCATCGTCAAGGCCGCCGCGGGCAACCTCAAGCGCCTGACGCTCGAGCTCGGCGGCAAGTCGCCGCTGATCATGTTCGACGACGCCAACCTCGACAAGGCGATCATGGGGGCCGGCATGGGCCTGCTCGCCGGCTCAGGGCAGAACTGCTCCTGCACCTCCCGCATGTACGTCCAGCGCGGCATCTATGACCAGGTGGTCGAGGGCCTCGCCGGGTTCGCCCAGATGTTGCCGATGGGCGGCAGCGACGATCCCGATTCCGTGCTCGGGCCGCTGATCAGCGACAAGCAGCGCAAGCGCGTCGAGAGCATTGTGCAGGAGGGGGTTTCGCGCGGCGCGCAGATCGTCACCGGCGGCAAGCCGATGGACCGCAAGGGCTACTTCTACGAGGCGACGATCGTCACCAACACCACGCCCGATATGCGACTCATCAAGGAGGAGATCTTCGGGCCGGTCGGCTGCGTCATCCCCTTCGACGACGAGGACGAGGTGATCGCCGCCGCGAACGACACCCATTACGGCCTCGCCGGCTCCATCTGGACCGAGAACCTGTCCCGCGCCCATCGCGTCGTGAACGAGCTTCGTGCCGGCCAGATCTGGGTCAACTCGTCGCTGGCGGCGGACCCGTCGATGCCGATCAGCGGACACAAGCAGTCGGGCTGGGGCGGCGAGCGCGGCCGCAAGGGCATCGAGGCCTACTTCAACACCAAGGCCGTCTACATCGGCCTATGACCCGGTGCCGGTAGCGCAGCGCCGGATGTGTCTGTCTGGGGCTCATAGCTTCCGCAGCCCTCGCAGGATCTGGAAGAACGGAGCGGTCGATGCCGCGCTCCTCCACAGGCTGGGCTGCATCACGCTGATGTTGCAGGCCACCAGGTAGCCCAGCCCGTGGTCGCGCCACTCGGCCGCCTGATCGATGACGTCCCGTGGTGTCCCGGTCAGCGTCGCCGCCTTCAGCAGCGACAGCGGCACGTCCTTGACGTAGGACCGCACCGTGGATTCGTCCAGGGTCTGCGGAATGAGGTCCTGACCGCCGGAGAAGTCTTCCCCGAGCGGGTGCCGGACACCGTGGTCGGCCCACATCTCGCCGGGAATGTTGAGTGCGAACGCTTTTGCCGCGTCGGAACTCATGGCGTCGTCGATTTCGCCGTCGCTTCGGCCGGTGACGACGAACAGCCACGCCGCCGGCGTGATGGCGGCCGGGTCGCGCCCGGCGTCGGACGCCGCTGTCCTCACTGCGTCAAGGCCCCGCGCGTAGTCCTCCGGCCGCAATACCATCGCGGGGAACCAGGCGTCGGCGTAGCGCCCAGTGGCTCGCAGCATCCGCGGTCCGTGGGCCGCGATCCAGATCTCAGGCCATTTACCGCGGTATGGCGGCAGATCGAAGACCGCGTTGCGCAGCGGAAAGTAGGGCGAGTCTCGGGTGACCAGATCACCATTGGAGTTCCACAGGGCGCGGATCGTGGCGATGGCTTCTTCGAAGCGCGCGACCGGCTTGGTCCAGTCAACGCCGTAGGGCTCGTTACCCTCGCGCTCACCGACGCCGATACCCAGGATGGCACGCCCCCGTGAAATCAGATGCAGCGTGGCGGCGGCTTGCGCGGTCACCGCCGGGTTGCGCCGGCTGGCGTCGGTGACGCCCAATCCCAGCCGCAAACGCGCGAAGCGGTTGCGGGAGGCCAGGTGGCCCAGCAGCGTCCACGGTTCGAGCACGGCATCGATCTTGGGAACGATGCGGGAGACACCGAGATAGCGCGGATTCGCGATCGACCGTGGAAACAGCGCGTTCAGGTGATCCCCCACCCAGTAGGAGTCGGCGCCAGCGGCTCTGGCGGTCAGTACGTCGGCGCGAGGGAGGACGGTCGGGGACAATCGTGAATTGACGGGCTGCGTGCCGAGACCAACACGAAATCTGCTCATGGCTGCCATGGTCGCAAGATCGCACCGCGCTGGACGGCGTTTGGATCAGATGACCGCCGTTTCCAGGTCCGACGGGTTCGGTGGTCCGTTCAAGGCGCGCAGTGCCGTTTCGGCTACGCGGATGCCACGGTCGGCTGCAGGGGTGGGCGCCTGCCCCTGGTCGGCCATCTACCTCAGTGGTGGTGTTTCCCAACTTTTTTGGTTCGGTCCTTGCCCGCGACCGATGCCGGTGCTATATAAAAATATGTGCCTTACGGCATAGATTCATAGGTCTTCTGACACAAGATTGGAGAGTTGGAGGTGCCGACCATGTTGATGCGGACTGACCCGTTCCGTGACCTCGATCGGTTCACCCAGCAGGTGTTGGGGACCGCGGCCCGCCCCGCGGTGATGCCGATGGATGCCTGGCGCGAAGGCGAGGAGTTCGTCGTCGAGTTCGACCTGCCGGGGATCAACGAGGATTCGCTGGACCTCGATATCGAACGTAACGTGGTGACCGTGCGCGCCGAGCGCCCCGACGTCGACCCCGGCCGCGACATGCTCGCCACCGAACGCCCCCGCGGCGTCTTCAGCAGGCAACTGGTCCTCGGAGACAACCTCGACACCGACAAGATCGCCGCGTCCTACGACGGTGGTGTGCTACGGCTGCGAATTCCGGTGGCAGAGAAGGCCAAACCGCGCAAGATCACGATCGGCCGCAGTAACGGCCAAAAGGTCATCGACGCCTGATCGGCCGGTCAGAGTGCGGCAGGATCAGCACGATGACTGACATCAGCACCGCGGCGGCGGCGTGCGTCGACACAGCGGAGTCGGAGATCCTCAACCTCGATCCCGATGTGGTGGCGCTGCTCGCCGAGATCGACGACATGCTGTGCGAGGCAACCCAACCCGCGCGGGTGGCACCACCATCGCCGGCCACCGGATGCGCGCTGGCGAGGCGCCACTGCGGTGGGCCAGCAGGCGGTGTAGCGGGCCGGTCGCGAGACCTGCCGACACGGCCTGTTCGCGCCGTCCAGCGCAGCCCTCCGACCACGAAGCCAACTCTGCAGAAGGACGATCACGAGCGCAGTGAAAGGCAGGTGATGGCATCACAGCAGACCTAGCCGAGCAGCCCGTGCCCCCGGCGAAAGACGCGGGCGTTCCGCACCCCGATCCTTGCGCGGATACGCCACAGCCCAATCTCGGCAATCGCACTGGGGGCCGGGTCAGCCCGGCGGCTTTTTCCAACACCGCGATACCTCCTGTTGCGTCCCCCGGGCAGGGTTTCGGCGTGAGGGTATAGCACTGAGCACCGGAGCCTCCCCAGCCCAGGTCCGCGCATGTTTAGACAACCTCATCATTCATGCGGTAAGGTCATGACCGCATGACGGAACTTGAGTTCCATCTCGATGGGATGGTGTCGAGTCCTGTTCGCGTGGTTGGGGTGTCGTGTTGAGGGCTGCTGGGAAGGGGCGCACGGGCGCGTGTTGCGATCGGTGAAGAGGGCGTGGATCCCACTCCTGTTGGTCGTGGTGGTGGCGCTCGGCGCCTACGCGGTGGTCCGTATCCGGGACACGAGCGGGTCGCACAAGACGGCGAGCAACGCCGACGCGAATTCGGCGTTGACCAAGCCCTTCAATCCCAAGCACATCGTGTACGAGGTGACCGGCGCCGCGGGGTCGGTCAACCTGGACTATCTGGACGAGAACGGTCAGCCGCACCGCGTCGACGCGGCAGCGTTGCCGTGGTCGTTCGAGATCGTCACAACGCTGCCATCGATGTCGGCGAACATTGTCGCGCAGGCGGATTCGGGTCGGTCGGATTTGCGCTGTCGCGTCGTCGTGGATGGGCAGGTACGCGACGACCGCAGCACGCGAGATTACAACCCGTTCATCTACTGCTTGGTGAAGTCCGTATGAGCGGTGCACCTGTCGTGCCGCCGGACAGGCACCGTGCGCGCTTCGCCCATCTGGTGCGGATCTTTGCGCTGCCGATCATCGTCTTCTGGGTGCTCGTCGCGGTGGCGCTCTCCGTGGTGACTCCGTCGCTGGATGACGTCGGAGACAAGCACTCGGTGTCGTTGGCGCCGCATGATTCCCAGGCCTTTCAGGGCATGATGCACATCGGGTCGAAGTTCCACCAGTTCGACTCCGACTCGACGGCGATGGTTGTGCTGGTCGGCAAGGACAAGCTGGGTGACAGCGCGCACGAGTACTACAACCAGATCGTCGCGAAGCTGGTGGCCGACAAGTCGCACGTTGAGAACGTCCAGGACTTCTGGAGTGATCCGCTCACCGCGGCGGGCTCGCAAAGTGCCGACGGCATGGCCGCCTACGTCCAGGTGTTCCTCCGCGGCGCCCAAGGCACCACCCCGAGCCACGAATCGGTGAAGGCCGTTCGCGACATCGTCGCCTCGGTTGCGCCCCCGCCGGGCGTTCAGGCATACGTGGCCGGCACCACAGTGCTCAACGCGGACACGAGCGTGGCCGGGCACAAGAGCATGGCCACCATGGCGCTGGTGTCGATCGGCGTGATCCTGATCATGCTGTTGGTCGTCTATCGCTCGATCCTCACCACCATCCTGGCTCTGCTCGTCGTGGGCGTCGAACTCTTTGCTGCACAGGGCGTTACAGCAACGGCGGGCAACTTGAACATCATCGGGTTGACGCCATACGCGGTGAGCATGGTCACCATGTTGTCGATCGCCGCGGGCACCGACTATGTCATCTTCTTCGTGGGCCGATATCAGGAGGCACGCTCGGCCGGAGACGACGAGGTGGACGCCTTTTACGCGGCCTACCACAGCGTCTCCCACGTCATTCTCGGGTCGGGCCTGACAATTGCCGGCGCCTGTCTGTGCCTCCGGTTCACCACGCTGCCGTACTTCCAGAGCATGGCGCTGCCATGCGCGATCTCACTGATCGTCATCGTCGCGGCGGCGCTGACTCTGGCGCCGGCTGTCCTGGTGGTCAGCTCCAAATTCGGTCTGATGGATCCCAAGCGGCCGCTCGCGACTCGCGGTTGGCGCAAGGTGGGCACCGCTGTAACGCGCTGGCCCGTCCCGATCATCGTCGCCACGTCGATGATTGCGGTCATCGGTTTCGTCAGCCTGTTGTCCTATGTGCCGCAGTACAACGACGAGAAGTTCACACCCGCGGACATGCCGGCCAATGTCGCCATGGCGCAGGCTGAACGCCACTTCTCCCAGGCGCGCATGAACCCCGAACTGCTGATGCTCGAGGCCGACCACGACTTGCGCGATCCCGCCGACATGCTCGTCATCGACCGCGTCGCCAAGAGCGTCTTTCACCTGCGCGGCATCGAACGGGTGCAGACCATCACCCGCCCGCTGGGTGCGCCCATCGAACACAGCTCCATCCCCTTCCAGATCGCGATGCAGAATTCGGGCACATTGCAGACGGCCAAGATTCAGAACGACAACACCGCGCAGATGCTCGAGCAAGCCGACGAGTTGGGCAAAACAATCGCGACCATGGAACGCATGTACGGGTACATGCAACAACTGGACTCAGTCACGCACGACATGGTCCGCCAGACACACGAGATTCAGGACACCACTAACGAATTGCGGGAGCAGATCGCCAATTTCGACGACTTCTTTCGCCCGCTGCGCAGCTACTTCTACTGGGAAAAGCACTGCTATGACATTCCGATCTGCTGGTCGTTGCGATCGATTTTCGACGCACTCGACGGCATCGACAAGCTAGCCGACCAATTCCAGACGCTGACGGGAAGCCTGGATCGACTCGACGTGCTGATGCCCAAGCTCTTGTCGACGCTGCCGCCCACCATCGACTCGATGAAGCGCATGCGCGATTTCATGCTCTCCACGCACAGCACGATGTCTGGTATTCAGGCCCATCAGCAAGAACTGGCCGAGGGATCAACGATGATGGGCAATTATTTCGACGAGGCAAAGAACGACGACTCGTTCTACCTGCCACCAGAGGTGTTCAAAAACCCCGACTTCATCCGCGGTCTGAAGATGTTCGTCTCGCCGGACGGCAAGGCGGTGCGCATCATCGTCACCCATCAGGGCGACCCGGCCTCGGTCGAGGGCATTAAGCACGTCACCGGTATCCGGGACACCGTCGCCGAGGCCGTCAAGGGCACCCCCCTCGAGAATGCGAAGGTGTCGCTCGCGGGAACCGCCTCGCTGTATGCCGACATGCAGAACGGCGTCACGGTCGACCTCATGATCGCGTGCATCGCGTCGATGATCTTGATTTTTGCCATCATGCTGCTCATCACGCGAAGCGTGGTCGCCGCCTTGGTGATCGTCGGCACCGTCGCCGCATCACTGGGCACCGCGTGCGGCTTGTCCGTGCTGCTGTGGCAGGACATCCTTGGACTCGGCGTGCAGTGGATCGTGATCCCGCTATCGATCGTCATCCTGCTGGCGGTCGGGTCGGACTACAACCTGCTGGTGGTGTCGCGGCTTCGCGAAGAGATCCACGCCGGGCTCAATACCGGCATCATCCGCGGGATGGGTGCCACCGGGCGCGTTGTCACCGCGGCGGGGCTCGTCTTCGCGTTTACCATGATGTCGATGATCGTGTCGGACTTGAGAGTGGTCGGCCAGCTGGGTACGACCATCGGCATAGGCTTGTTGGTGGACACTTTGATCGTGCGATCGTTCATGACGCCGTCCATCGCGGCCGCACTGGGGCGCTGGTTCTGGTGGCCGCTCAACGTCTACCAGATCGTCGACCGGATCGCCGGTCGAACAAGTGGCGGTCCGGTCGAGCCCGAGGCCACCACGGCACCCCTCCCGCAGGTCCAGACCTCCCGAAACCAGACCGTGTGACCGGGCCGGAATCCAGACTGCGGCAACGCACCGACGGGCGGTTGGACCGCTCACGCGACCCTGCGATCCTGGATGCCGCATTGGCCGCACTGGCCGAGCACGGTTACGACGCCACCAACATGAACGACATCGCCGCACGCGCGGGCGTCGGCAAGGCCCTCATCTACCGCCGGTGGTCGTCGAAGGTGGCGCTGATCACCGACGCGCTGGTGTACTGGCGGCCCGATCTGCTCAGCGACGACGCTCCCGATACCGGTGCGTTGGCGAGCGATCTCGATGCGGTGGTGGCCCGCGCACAGCGCAACGACGACGACCTCGTTTCCAACGACTTGATCTTGCGGGTGGCGCTACAGGCGGTCCACGACCGCGAATTAGCTTGCGCGCTCGACGATTTGATTCTGTTCCGCGGCCGCCGCGTGATGACCACGATCTTGCAGCGGGCTGTCGAACGCGGCGAGATCCATGCCGGTGTCGACGTTGCGCTCGTCGCCGACGTGATCACCGGCATGGGACTCATCCGCATCGTCAGCGGCGACGCCATCGACGCCGCCTTCATACGCCGGGTCATCGACACGCTGGTGTTGCCTGCGGTTCGTGCGCCGCTCGGGCAATGAATGGCCGCTCAATCAAGCAGTGCGACAAGGTGATCGCGAACCCGGACCCCGGGCCGGCTAATCAGCCGAGGCAGCAGGGCCGGGCGTGGCCGCCGGCACCGCGCCGTCTGCGTGCGCCGCTCGGCGCCGGCCGCGGTCGACCGAGCGCATCAGCTTGTCGACGTCAGCGCGAAAGTCGCCACCACTGGCGGCGAACGCGTGCAACTGCGCCAACCTCTTGACGGTTTCGGGCAGCTCGGCGCCATCGGGGACGCACGCGCCGTCCAGCAGCATGGGCACGATGACCGCCTCTCGACGCTGCAGGCCGGCCTCGAGCTCGCGACGCACCCAGTCGTCCGGCTGGTCTATGCGCCGGTTTCCGTTCACCCGCTCCAGCCAGTGCGGTCCGATCAGCACCAGCATCACACTGCATCCCCGGATCGCGCTGACGATCCGGTCGGGAAACGATTCGCCGTAGTCGATCGACGACGTGTCCATGAAGACGCTGGCGGCTCCGTAACGCCGGGTGAGTTCTTGCCGCAGGGCCTGGGCTTGCGTCGTGTTCTGGCTGCGCCGGTAGCTGATGAAGAACGCCGGCGGTTTCAGCGGCGGCAACAACTCCCCCAGGTCGCGTTCGAGCGCCGCGCGCTGCCTTCGTTCGACGTACGCGTCGACGCCGATCATCCCCGCCGTCGCGACGGCAAGACCGAGCAGCGGGTAGGCGACGGTGACCACCCAGCCGGCGTCGAACGCGACCTGCACACCGGCCACGAACGCGAACAACAAGCCGACGGATGAGCCCAGCGTGAACAGGCCCGACCGGCGCGCGCCGACCAACGCCGTGATCGCGCTGAGGGCAACCACGACGGCGAGGTCGACAACTGTGTTCGCCGACTTCAGCGGCACGCCGGCCAGCGCGGTCCACAGGGCGTTGGCGTGCACCTCGACCCCCGGCATGGGCACCGGCGACGCCGACGTCACGAACAGATCCTCACCGACGGGATCGGTGACCCCGACGAGGACGGCCTTGCCGGCGAACGCGCCGGGCGGCACGGCGCCGGCCATCACGTCGACGAACGAATAGCGCGGGAACGTGCCCGGAGGACCGCGGAAGTCGATCAGTGCGTGATTGGCCGGAAAGTCGGCGGCATTCATGGGCCGCTTCAGAAACAGCTCCGCGGCGCCCACCGCCAGCGTCGGGACGCTCATCGGGGCATACAGCATCCTGCGCAGCACGCCGTCGGGGTCCTTCTCGATGGCCGCGCTGGCCGGCACCGCCCCGGCGGCGCCGGCGACATCCGCCGGCACGGTGATCGGTCCGTCGGAACCATCATGGGTCGCAAGCAAAATCGGTCCGTCGCGGGCGACCGCATCCAGCAGGGCCCGGTCGTCGGCCGGGTCGGAACGTCCGATGAATTGCGTGTCGACGCCGATCACCCGCGGCCCGGCGGCGCGGATCGCGTCGAGCACCTTGGCGTAGTCGGCGCGAGGCAGCGGCGGCCGGGTGCCCAGCGCCTGCAGAGTCTTCTGGTCGATCCCCACGATCACGATGTCGGTGCCGGGCGACTGGGGGCCGCGCCACGAAAATCTCTGGTCGACGCTTTGTCGCTCGAGAAAGTCCAGGACACCGGCCCCATAGAAAACCAGCGCCAGGACCGCCGCGAGAACGCCGACGGCCGCGGACAGGATGCCCCGACGGGTGAACCAGGACTTCGACAGCCTCACCCCACCCCCTGGCGCCTCGCCGACCTCCGCTGCCCGGGCATCAGTTGTGCGCGAAACTTCCCGCGACCGGGTGGGTCGCGCTGACCAGCGTTGCGGCGCAGTGGTCGGCGTCGAAACCTTGCATGCTGCACCACTGCAGGGCCCCGCGGGCGTCATCGAAGGTGATCGGCGCAACGGTGACCCAGAAATCGGTGGCCTCGAACGTCGACCAATCGCCCGACCACAGCAGCTTGCCGCCATAGCGCTGGCGCAGCCGCTCAAATTCCTGCCAGGTCAGCGTGTTGTCCCAGGTGAAACCGTCGTCGACGACCCCGGGGCGTTTCGAACTCAGCTGCGGTACCCAATGGTCGGCGAGTTGAGCCGCGACATATCCACGGTCGGCGGCCGCGGCCTGCTGCAGCTGCCCGAGGCTGGCGGCCTCGGAGCCCGGTGAGTCCGCGCCCGACGCCGCCGGCGCCAGCGTCAGGCGGCCGCCAATTCCCCGGATGATGCCGTCACCGCGGGGGTGGTCGGCCGGCAGTGCCTCGACGGTCTTGGCGCACTGCGCCGCCAGTTGCGGGATCTGCTGGCAGTCGGGCACCCCTCTGTTGTCGACGGTCACGCTCGCGGCGGCGAGTCCGCGGGATTGCAGGAAGCCGAGCGCCGGAGTGGGCAGGGGGACGCCGACCGTCTGGGTTGCGCCGCCGTCGAGCATCTCCTCGGCGCGACCACAGCCCATGGCCATCGTGCTGAGCTTCGATCCGTCGCCCGTGCACACCAGGATGGCGCCTGTGCATTGCACGGGGAGGTTGCAGGTCAGCGTCAGGGGCAGGAAGCCGTCGGGGTCCAAGGTGACCGTTCCGCGGGAAACGATCGTGACCGCTTCCACCCCGTGTTCACCGGGCGCCCCGTAGCCGCCCGCGTTCTGGCAGTAGGTGCCGCAGCCGGGCCGCAGTTCGCCGACGCCGCCGGATGCCAGCGCCGTGGGGGCGGACGCGCTCGAAATCGTGGGCAGCGATGCGGAAGCCTGGCTTGTGCTGCTCGACGTGGCGGCCGGGGTCCCGCTGGACGAATTGGTGCCGCCGCCACACGCGGCCAGAGATCCGGCGATGCCCAGCGCCGCCACCACAGTGGCTGACAACCTTTTGATCGTCGGGCGTCGAGTAGGTGCCATGGTCCACCCTTCCGCCGAGCCGGGGTCAAGGGGAATATAGCCAACATGATCACCGAGCGGGTGTCGTTTGCTGGCAGCCGTCGTTGGCGGCGCCGCGACGGGGCCTTTCAGCAGATGAAACGCATTCCCGGTGCGGGCGGAGATGGTTCGCCCCTCGACTGGGCACCGTGGGCGTCCGCGAGCTGTGGGCACTCAATCGGTTGGCGATGGCGTCTCTTTTCGGGAGTATTCGCGGCCGGCGGAAAATTGGTCCTCAGCACCGCCCGGCCGAGTCCGCAAGGCGCCGGCCTCACTCGCCGCCCCAGGCGGGAAGCCGCGCATTGTCGCCGAGTTCGGTGACGACACCGTCGAACTGAACACCTGACCGCCGAGGAGCGAGCAAGACCACCGCTGATCCCTGAGGAGATCTGCCATGCTCTCAGGATGGGGCAAAATCCGTATGTTGAGCTTCTTCAAAGGCAAATTGACGCTGCCACCGACCTGAATCTGGCCGACCTCGCTCGTTGGCGGGTGCGGTCAGAAAGTGCCATTCGGTACACGGTGGGTGAGGGCAGTCCGACACTCAAAAGGTTTCGTGACGTTGCTTATGAACCGGTCGGTATGGATTTCGGAACGCCGAGATCTGACAAGCAGGCCACTCTAGAGTCCGCCCAGCGGCGTGGCGTTCAGCAAGCAGTTGTTTGTTTGGAGTTTGCGATATACGAGATGGAGGTCTGGGCTGAACTTCAAGTGCTCAAAGGAGTGCAGCCAGACTCGTCGACACAATCGCCCGCACCGGGATGAGTCCGTCGCGCTGGACGCATTTTTGCGGTCGACCGGGGATGCGTTGGCTGGCGTGCGGTGTTATCCCACGATCTTTGGCCGGGTATGCGACGCTGACTGCAAATGTGAAAGTCGTAAGGGAAAAATGACAGACGAAAAAGGCGCAGCAGCTGGTCCTCCTCATCCTGTCGACGGGCCGCCAGGCGCAAGCGCACCAGTCGCGGCCACCCCAGGAGGCGCGAACCCGCCAGGCGCGAGACCGACCCCTCCTCAGCCGGGCGCGCACCCACAGCTTGCAGAGAATCCCCAAGGATCACCTGCGACGGTTACCTCAACCCCATGGATCGACCCCTTCAACTACGACAGTGTTCGCGGCGAACAGGGTCACAAAGATGACCGCCGCATTGTTCAGCAACCTCAAGGCGAAGCAACAGGCGCGGAAGGTGGCTAACGAACCGACCGTGTCGCCCGCCGCCAGAGTCTGGCGATCAATGGCTGCTGACCTCGTGCAAGTCGAATTCGATCGGCGAAAAGCGCTGGAGGGCCGCGCAGGGGCTCTATTGACGTCTAGCGCATCGCTGCTCACGTTAATCTTTGGCTTAACGGTGCTGGTCACTGGCAAAGATCCGACGTTCAAGAGTCAGTGGGCCCTTGGATTCCTTGTTGCGGCCTTGGCCTCCTTCGTTGGCGCCGCCGGCGTGGCGATTTGGGTTCAGACTCGCGGTTTCGATTACCTGGTAGTTCGCGATGACAGCCTGAAAGCTCTGGTCGCAGACGAGATGTGGAACATGCCCACTGACGGAGCAACGCGCGCGGATGTCAGTCAGAAAGTGAATATGATTTGCAGCCTACGGGTCGGCAATAACACAATGGCTGGCCGGCTCACGTGGAGTTTGCGACTACAACTGCTGGCCATTGTCCTGCTGTCTGTATCAATCGGATTTGAACTTCAATCCGTGTGGCCGTGACTGGGTGTCCCCCAGCACCCCTCCCGCGCTAACTTATTCGGGCGAGTGACGACGCGGGCGTATCTGCCGTATTGCCGTAGAAGGCTTTGCGCAGCGTTCCGGCCAGCGGTGTGGGGCGACGGCGAGCGCCCTCAAACTGCGCACCCTTCGTTTGATGACTTCGATACCGAGTCTCGGGTTACGGGCTACTGGGCTGGGCAATGACGTACCGCGCTGGACGATCGCAGCTCCTGCCGATCGCCGCCGAGTTCGGTGACGACACCGTCGCCGATCTTGTCGAGTGCGGCGAGATCTTCGTCGGACAGCGAGAGTCCTGCGCCGGCTACGTTTTCGCGCAGATGCGCCGTCGATGAGGTGCCGGCGATTAGCAGGATGTTCAGCGCCGCTCGATGCGTTACTCGGAATTGTCCCGTCTGATCGCCGGCGTCAGCCCCAAGATGCTCAAACAAACGCTGCGCTCGCTGGAGCGCGACGGTCTCATCACCCGCACTGCAACGCCGACGGTGCCCGTTACCGTCTGCTACGAGCTGACCGACCTCGGCCTGTGCGCCAAACGTTGCGCGGCCTCAAGTCCTGGGCTGAGATGCACATGGACGACGTACTCGCTAACCGCGCAACATACGACGGCAACCGGCTGGCCGCGGGGCCGGTGGGGTGCGGAGGAGGCCTCCTGAGTGGTCGCAATTATCGGGTTCGGCGAAGCTAGTCCAGCTGGACTCGGACCGTGACCCTGCCTTTGTCATCACGGGTGGCGACCGCGTGCCCGCTGCGGTCGGTGCCGCGGAAGTCGAGTAGCGTGATGGATCCGCCGTCGCCGAGGAAGTTGCGCCACCAGCTCTTCGAGTCCGGCCCCATCACGCGGATGGTGACCTGATCACCGGACAGTCTGTAGTTCACCGGAGTCTGGAAGGTACGCCCGGATTTGCGACCGGTGTAGCGGATCTCGACCAGGTTGCGGCCGACGATTCCGCCGAGAACGGGGACGTGGGTCATGCCGACGACCAGCCTGTTGAAGGCGCGTGTGGCGGGGTTGTTGAAGAAGCTGTTGGACATGATCGCCAGGCTAGCCCGCTGAGGGCCACAGACCGGCGTCGAGCCAGCGGTTAGGCAGCATGGCGCCACCCGGGCCCGCGTTTTACGCCCGGCTCCCAACCCGGCCTCGAGCGCAACGGCGATCAGTAGTGCGCGTTATGCAGGTCGCGACGACATAGCCTCGGGTCGAGCCGCGCGCGTGGCGTTGAATATGCCGCGCTCGGCAGCGACTAGATATCGGCCGCTCAGCAGCATCCATCGCCACGCCAGGACTTAGTGCCCTCCCAGACCGCTAAGGCGACGATGCCCAAGGCGACGACGGGGTCCAGCCACCACCATCCCCACATCATGTTGACTGACAATCCCGCCAGCACGGCCAGAGCGAGGTAGGCGCACAACAGATTCTGGGCGCCCTCACCGCTGGTGGCCGCCGAGCCCAGCCGGCTGCCCAAGCGTTTCTTCGCCGCGCCCAGGAGCGGCATCACGATCAGGCTCGTAATCGCCAGACCGATGCCCAGCCAGCTGCTGCGCGGCCGGTCTCGGTTGATCAGCGTGATGACCGCGTCGTGGGCGATGAAAGGGGCGAGCAGGAAAAATGTGACGGCCACGGCTTTTTGGGCGCGCTCCTCAACAGTCGGTGACACGGTCCGGGTGCCGGTGAACCGCCAGATGACGATCACACTGGCCAAGCCTTCGATTGCCGAATCCAGCCCGAATCCCAACAGAGCCACCGAGCCCGCCGCGAAGGCCGCAATGACGCCGACCAGCCCTTCGGCGGCCATGTAACCCAGCGAAATCCATGACAACAAGCGGGCCCGCCGTGCCGCCTCGTGCCAGCCGTGGTCAGGCTCGACGGGTGTCGCCGGGTTGCAACAGGCCGAGTCACCGCAATGGGTCTCGCGGACGTCTATCGGGTCGGACGCGGAGCCGGCCGAACTCACGACAGCTCCCGAGCGCAGTTGGTGACGCCATAGTTAGGACACAGCGCCACAGCACTGCCCGTCGCGGCCAACACTTTCTCCGCCGCTGTCAAAACTTCGATCAACGACGGCTGGGTTACGCGGAATACCGACGCGCGGCCGACCGTCTCGCAGTCGACGAGTCCGCAACCCCGAAGACAGGCAAGGTGTTTGGACACCGTGGACTGCGCCAACCCCAACGCCGCCACCAGATCGGTCACCCGAGCCGGCCCCTCAGCTAACCGCCGCAAAATCGCCAGCCGGGACTGATCCCCCAGCGAACGGAACAATGCCGCCGCCGGCGCCAACTCCAACCGCTCGCACTCCGCATCCGTAACATTCATCGCCATCGGGCGATGATATCCCCAACGGTCGAAAGCTCAAAGGCTGGGCAAATCTGGACTCGAAACCAAGACGCCGATCCGCACTGGAGAAACAACTTGGTCCCCAATCGCGAACATTGGATGACTTTGATTGTCTTCCAACATGTCTCTCGATGGATTCTGACTCGCACGGGTCATCGCACACCTTGACATCGACAGCGACATCCAAGACCGCTGGGAGGATCTAGAAAATGTCGAGCGGGTTCTAACCCCGCCTCCCGTCAACTACTCGACGCAGAATTGCAGCAGACCCTTGCGCCGACGAAGCCGGCCGTATGGCCGATCAGGAGCCGCGCGCTTTAGCGCCGCACCCTCTGCCTTGTTGAGCCGTGCGATCGCCAGACCGACTAATTCCATCATCGGAAAGTGGATTTCGAGCACTTTCCATCAATGCGGGCCCCGGGGCAAGCGCTGGCTTCACGCTGGCGTCTACGAAGAGCGGAGCTAGCAGAAACCGACTGCGTCGCCGCGACGTCTTCGGCCCACACACCGATACCGATGCCATATCGATTTCGTGTCTGAAAGGAAGTTCGTCCATGACTGACACCACCGCGTTGTCGCCGGCACTGACAGCGTTCGATCCGACGGATGCTCTTGAGCACCTGCTTGCCGATATAGGGCTATCCGTTGCCGACGCGGGGGGCCGGGTGACGTTCGCCGGTCAGGACCCGATGATTGCGGCTCGGCACCGACTGGGTGCGGCCATCGGGATCCCGATGATGGGCAATGCGGTGGCGGCGGCGGCGATGCACCGTCTACGGGGAGGTCCGGGCCAGGATCTGCATCTGGATTTGTGTCAGGTGGTGCACCACATCAACCCCAGCTTCGCCTGGGAACCCACCCTCAACGGCGAGTTTCCCTCGATCGCGTTGGTGCTGGACAACCCGTTTGCGTTAATTCCCTACCGCACCCGCGACGGTCGCACCGTGATGGCCTCAGCGGTATATCCGCATCAGTCAGTCCGATGGTGCCGTTTCTTGGACATCCCACCCGACTTCGCCAAAGCCGCCGAGGCGTTTGCCCGCTGGGACGCTTTCGAACTCGAGGAGGCCGCCAACGCCGCCGGGCTGCCGGCGTGTGTGGCGCGCAGCCCGCGGGAGTGGCTGGCCCACCCGCAGGGGGCGCTGTTGGCCAGTCAGCCCGTCATCGGCCTGACCCGCATCGGTGACGGCGCCCCGCGTGAGCTGGGCCGCTCGGACCGGCCGTTCGGAGGGGTGCGGGTGCTCTCGTTCACGCATGCGGTGGCCGGGCCCACAGTGGGACGCGTGCTGGCCGAGCAGGGTGCCGAGGTGCTGGGCGCGACCCGCCCCAACGATTTCGAACACGACTGGGTCTACTTCGAAGCCAACATCGGATCCCGCAGCACCTGGCTGGATTTGACCAAAGACACCGGCCGCGCCAACGTTGACCGGCTGCTGGACGACGCCCACGTCGTGGTCAACAACCATCGCGGCCTCAAACTTGAGAAACTCGGCATCGACCCGAGCGAGCTGGCCCGCACCCAACCCGGCCTGGTGCACGTCTCGGTCACCTGCTACGGATCAAGCGGACCGTGGGCCGGCCGCGGCGGCTTCGACATGAACGGCTCGGCGGCCTCGGGGCTGATGGTCCTCGAAGGCGGCCCCGACACCCCCAAACTGCCGCCCACCGGCCTGATCAACGACTTCATCACCGGCTACATGGGCGCCCTGGGCGCCGCGGCCGGGCTGATCAAGCAACAAACCGAAGGCGGCAGCTGGCATGTCACCGTCAGCCTCACCCGCACCGCGATGTGGTATCAAACGCTGGGCCTGGTCGACCCCGCCGATGCCGGCTGCGACGAACAGCACACCATCGCAGAACCGATGCCCTACGACGCCGAAACCCCAATGGGCCACGTCCACATGCTCGCCCCGCCCGTCACCTTCAGCCATACCCCCCCGCGCTGGCCCGACCCCCTGCTGGTCCCCCGCGGATCCAGCCAACCCCAATGGACGAGCTGAGGGATCACCGACACCGGGCGCCACGGCCAGCTCAACACAACACGGGCCTCGAGCCACCGCCGATGGCGCATCCGTGCCGGTGCTCTACACCAAAAGACCGTCACGTCAGGCAGTACGCCGTTACGGTTCCCCCGCGCTGCGACTCCGAGCCGGCAGGTGCCCAGGGGTCGACGGGCACCACCTCCCTGGCGCGGCCGTCGGGTCCCAGCAACCGTCCCCAGGACTTGATTGACCGCAGCACCGCGCGCGTGTCGACCACTGTCACGCTGGGATATTCGGCCAACAGCCGTCGGATCACCGGGTCGAGGTCCGACAACTTGTGCAGCTGCATTGTGACGAAAACGTTAGCCGCCCCACCGCCCACGATCGCCACGCAAAACCGAGTCTCGCTGTATTGCACCAGTGCATGCCCTACGGCGGCGACAGCGGCCTCGCGGACCTGTAGCTTGAGCGCCACGCCCGTGAGCCAGCCGGCTTCTACCCGCGCGAAATCAGTGCGCGACGCCAAGAATCCGGTCCGGTTCAAAAGATCCACCCGGCGACGCACAGCGGGCTCTGACCGGCCGACCACCCCGGCCAGATTCCGCACGCTAAGCCGCCCGTCGTGTTGTAACGCCAGGAACAGCGCGCGATCGAATTCGTCAAACGCGTGTCCGTGTCCGGCTTTGGCCGGCTCGGGTGTCACTGCGCGCACCTGGCCAGAACTGAGACCCCCTAGCCGCCAGCGGGTACCGCTAAACAACTGGCTGATCAGCGCCGACTGCACGCGATGTACTCCCTCGACTGCGGGAAGCGCATCCAACAGCAGCTCGCAGAGCAGTGATTGATCGGCGGCCACGACCAACGCAAATACGTTGTCTCGCCCCGTGGTGATGTTGACGCTGAAAACCTGTGGCCACGTTGCGAACTGAGCAGCCACCTTCTGCGCGACGCCGGGCCGGCACTCAGCCTCGAACAGCGCCGCCTTCATCGGCAAGCGGGGACCAGGAGCCGAGGACACCCATGCCCGCCCGGCGGATACGAGGCGATGCCAGCGCCGCGCCGCCGTCACCGGCGACACATCGAGCACACGGCCGAGTTCCTCGAAGCTGGCCTGCGGATTGACATGTAACGCATCAAGCAAGGCAATATCCAGCTCGTCTACACCATCGCCCACAGCGACAATTGTCGCTCGCCGGCGGACTCGGAGCTATCTGAGTTGATTCATCATTCCGACCGCGGATCTCAGTACTATCGCTGGCCTAAACCGATCGGCTGGAACACCGGAACACTGATCCGCGAACTCGTCCTAGACCCCACCCGCAACTACCAACCACGCGGCGTCAAAAGCGGAAACAGCCCCGAAAACAGGCTAGAGGTGTAAACCATGTCTCGGGACACCCGTCAACGATGTCCCGAGACACGACACTGGTAGCGGGGACAGGATTCGAACCTGCGACCTCTGGGTTATGAGCCCAGCGAGCTACCGAGCTGCTCCACCCCGCGTTGGTAAATGACAGGTTACCGAACCCGCATCGTGACGGCCAAATCGGCTCTTGACCAGCGCCTTTTTCAGCGGCGGACGCGCGCGGTCGATTCGCCGAGGCGTACGAAGTCCCCAGGGGCTGCAGGCCCACGATCAATTGACCCTCGACAAGCCAGGCCGGTGTGCCGTGGACCCCGTGGTGGCGGGCCACCCATTCGGCCTGTCCGACGGCCATCGCCGCGCTGCCGTCGTCCAGGGCGGCGCGCAGCCGGCCCACGTCGTCGGTGCAGCTCGGCGAACGCGCCCCGCTCACTGAGCCGTGTCCACTCCGCGGCCGCCAGGGCCCTCCGGCTGTGCGGTATCCGCTCGTGCAGGACCTCGCCGACCGGGTCATCCGCGTGCTCGCCGAGAAGCTCACCGAGCTCGCGGAAGTAGTTCTCGAATCCGCCGGGGGTGATGATCTCGATGATGCGGCCGGATTGGTTGCCGGCGTTCCACATCGCGTGCATTTGCCCGCGAGATTTGGTGATGTGACCACCCGGACCGAGGACCACTTCGCTGTCATCGGAGCGGAAACCGATTTCGCCCGGCTGCACGACCGTGACCCCGATTTCACCCGCACCGGCCACGTGACGCATCTCCCGGACTTGTCATACCGCTTTCGGCTGGCACAGCCACGCGCCCTTTTTCGCGCCGTGTCACTCGGAGAGCATGGGCAGGGCGATGCTGTCCGCAGCGTTTCCGTCCAGCGTCGCCAGCCGGTAGCCGTAAGCCCGCGGCCGCACGAAGGGCGCCACCTCGCGGGCGGTCGGCGGCGGGGAACCCACGGCACGCGCTCCGGGCCGGAACGGTTCAGCGGCATCGCTATTCGGGCCAGGTGTTGCCCATGATGATGTCGACGAAGTCGGCGCGGACGAACGTGGGGTCGAAGTGTTGCAGCACATCGGCGTTCACCGTGCCGAAGGTGCTGTCAGGCCGGTGCTTCATCCCGTCGTTGAACGCCGCCAGGATCCGCCGCTTGAAATCCGGTCGCGGGTGGGCGGCGGTGACCGCGGCCAGCGCTTCGGGGGGCAGGTCGTCGCGGCCGATGCCCAGCACGTCGGTCTCCACTCCCGCGGTGACGCAGGCGATCTCGGGCGCCAGGAATTCGGGCACGCCGGGTGTGGTGTGCAGGGCGATGCTCAGCCACACCTTGTCGGCGTCGGCCTGCCCGACGCCATGCTGCAGCAGGAACTCGCGCGCCGCATTGGCGCCGTCGACCTCGAAGCGCAGGGTGGAGCCGCGGTAGCGCTCGGTGAGACCCAGGTCGTGGAACATCGCGCCGGCGTAGAGCAGCTCCGGGTCCGGCTGCAGTCCGCGGCGCCGCGCCTGCAGCGCGCCGAATAAAAAGACCCGGCGCGAGTGGTCGAACAGCAGGTCGTCCTCGGCGTCGCGGATGAACTCGGTGACCTCGCGAACCAGGTCGGTGTCGGGTATGGGGATGCCGGCGATGGTGTCGACCGAATGGGTGCTCATATCTCGTCTCCTTCGGGGTGACCGTCGCAATCAGTCTGCGCCCCCGGGCCGCATCCGGCACCGGCCGCCCGGGCCGTTGACTCGACAGTTAAAGAGTGAGACGAATTAGCGGGCGGTGCCGGTCGGCTGAGGTTTGGTTTAAAGCCGCTGCGACGTCCGACAGGCCCACGGGCTGCGCCGAACGCTATTTGGTGCTGTTGTACTTGTTGATCGCGTCGTCGAGGCGCTGCAGCGCCTCGCCGTACGCGGCGAAATCGCCCTTCTTCTGGGCGTCTTTCGCCGCGCCGAGCGCGGTCTGAATGTCTTGCAGCGCAGACGCTTTGGCCGGGGACAACGTCGTCGTTCCGTCGGGAGCCGGCGGCGCCGCGGCGGGCGGCGGCGTCCCGCCCGGGGCCGCGGCCGGCGCCGGCGGTGCGGCCGGCTTGGCCGGCCCCCCGGCCTCCGTGGGCTGGATTCCCGTCGCCGCCGCGGCCGCGCCTGGTCCGAACAGGCCGGTGAGCGCGTCGCCGACGGTGGGGCCGTACCCGATCTTGTCGTTGTACATCATCGCCACCCGGATCAACCGCGGATACGACGAGGCCGCGTCGCTGGCCCCTGGAGAGGCGTAGACGGGTTCGACGTACAGCAGGCCGCCCTGGGCCACCGGCAGCGTCAGCAGATTGCCCCACCGGATCCGGTTCTGGTTGTCACGCCCGATCACGCCGAGGTCCTGGGACACCGCCGGATCGGTGGTGATGGCATTGTTGGCCAGCTTGGGCCCGTTGACCTGACCCGGGATGGTCAGCACGGTGATCCTGCCGTAGGTGGCCGGGTCCGAACTGGCGCTGATGTAGGCGGCCAGGTAGTCGCGCTTGAACCGGTTCATCGCGGTCGTCAGCTGGTACGACGACGAATTGTCGTTCTTCGCAATGTTTTTCGCGACAATGTAGTAGGGCGGCTGGTAGCTGCTGGCTGTCGGGTTGGGGTCCAACGGGACGTCCCAGAAATCCGAGGTGGAGAAGAACGTGACCGGGTCGTTGACGTGGTACTTGGCCAGCAGCATCCGCTGCACCTTGAACAGGTCCTCGGGGTAGCGCAGGTGCTCGGCGAGTTCGGGCGTGATGTCGCTCTTGGGTTTGACGGTGCCCGGGAACACCTGCATCCAGGCCTTCAGCACGGGATCCTGCTCGTCCTGCTGGTAGAGCGTGACGGTGCCGTCGTACGCGTCGACCGTGGCTTTGACCGAGTTACGGATGTAGGAGACCTGCTTGTCGGGGGCCAGCTTGTTGAACGCCACCTCGTTGGAGTCCGCGGTCGCCGATTCCAGGGACGTCAGCTCCGAGTACGGGTAGTTGTCCAGGGTGGTGTAGCCGTCGATGATCCACACCAGTCGCTTGTTCACCACGGCCGGATAGACCGAGCTGTCGGTGGTGAGCCACGGCGCCACCGCCTCCACCCGGCGCGCCGGGTCGCGGTTGAACAAGATCTTGCTGTTGGAGCCGATCACGTTGGAGAACAGGAAGTTTCGTTCGGCGAACTTGGCCGCGAACACGCTGCGCGACAGCCAATCGCCCACCGGGACGCCGCCCTGCCCGGTGTAGGTGTAGTTCTTGGTCTCCGCGCTGGTCTCGTAGTCGTATTCGCGATCCGCCCCGTTGCGCCCGACGATCGCGTAGTCGGCCGACGCGCTGGCGATGACGGGTCCGTAGTAGATGCGCGGCTGGTCCAGCGGCGCCGGGCCGTCGGACACCACGTTTCCGTTGGCGCCCACCACGTTGACCATGAACTCGGGGTAGCCACCGTTTTGGTTGGGGTCGTTGGCGATTCCGCGCACCGTGTTGGCCGGCGACGCGATGAACCCGTTGCCGTGGGTGTAGACGGTGTGTCGGTTGATCCAGTCCCGCTGGTTGTCGATCAGCCGGTCGGGGTTGAGCTCGCGGGCCGCCACGACGTAGTCGCGCAGCGCGCCGTTGCGGTCCAGGTAGCGGTCGATGGACAGCTGGTCGGGGAAGTAGTAAAAGTTCTTGCCCTGCTCGAACTGGGTGAACGCCGGGCTGATGATCGTGGGGTCCAGCAGCCGGATGTTGGAGGTGGTCGCGCGGTCGGACGCGACCTGCTGGGCGGTCGCCTGCGCGTCGCCGGTGTAGGGGCGATACGTCACCACGTCGGACGTCAGGCCGTAGGCCTGGCGCGTCGCACCGATGCTGCGGCTGATGTATTCGCTTTCCTTCTGCGCGGCATTGGGTTTGACGCTGATCTGTTCGACGATCAACGGCCACCCGGCACCCACGATCAGCGACGACAGCAGCAACAGCACCAGCCCGATCGCCGGAATCCGCAAGTCCCGCAGGACGACCGCGGAGAACACCGCGACGGCGCAGATCACCGCGATCGCCATGAGGATCAGCTTGGCCGGCAGGACGGCGTTGATGTCGGTGTAGCCGGCGCCGGTGAACGGCTTGCCCCCGCGGGTGTGCGACAGCAGCTCGTACCGATCCAGCCAATAGGCAACGGCTTTGAGCAGCACCAGCATTCCGACAAGGCTGACCAGCTGGATGCGCGCCGAGCGACTCAGCGCGCCGGTGCGCCCGGAGAGCCGGACGCCACCGAATATGTAGTGCGCCAACAGGTTGGCCACGAACGCCAGGAACACCGCCACGAAGACGTAGCTGAGCAGCAGCCGGTAGAAGGGCAGGTCGAACGCGTAGAAACCCAGGTCCTTGCCGAACTGGGGGTCGGCTATTCCGAAGTCCCCGCCGTGCAGGAAGAGCTGCACGCGTACCCAATAGCTCTGCGCGATAATGCCGGCCAGCAGCCCGATCGCGATCGGCACCCCGATGCCCACCACCCGCAGCCGCGCCAGAACCAGGGCACGGTACCGCGCCACCGGGTCGTTCTCGTTGCTCGGCACGAACACCGGGCGGGTGCGGTAGGCCGTCGCAAGCCCGGCGAACACGATGCCACCCACCAGCAGGCCGGCGACCAGGAAGACGACGATGCGCGTGACCAGCACGGTGGTGAACACCGAGCGGTAGCCGAGCTCGCCGAACCACAGCCAGTCGACGTAGGCGTCGATCAGCCGGGGGCCGGCCAGGAGCAACGCGATCACACCCAGGGCGACCAGGATCAGAATCCGGCTACGCCGAGTCAGCTTTGGCATCCGTGCGGTGGGCCGCATCCCCACTGGCTACGCTCCCTGGTTGGTTTCTAGACGGTGACAACTCTACGCATGCCAGGACGCGCGATCCGCGGCTCGTCTGCCCGAACGCGACCTAGCAGGTCGGCGGCTGCCCACCGGAGGTGACGGCGTGCAGCGCGTCGATCGCCTGGCTGAGGGTCTCGACTTTCACCAGCCGCATCCCCGACGGGTTGTCGGAGTTGGCCTCGTAGCAGTTCTTGGCGGGCACCAGGAAGACCGTGGCGCCGGCCGCGTGCGCCGCGACCATCTTGTGCGTGATGCCGCCGATCTGCCCGACTTTGCCGTCGGCGGAGATGGTGCCGGTGCCGGCGATGAACTTCGACCCGGCCAGGTCGCCGGTGGTCAGCTTGTCGACGACGGCCAGGCTGAACATCAACCCGGCCGACGGTCCGCCGACGTTGGCCAGGTTGAAGTCGACGACGAACGGCGCCCACGGCGCGTCGAGCACCGCGACCCCCAGGAAGCCGTAGTCGCGATCCTTGTTCGCGCCCAGCGTAATTTGCACGGTGCCGGCCGGCTCGTTCTTGCGGCGGTAGTCGATGGTGACGACCTGGCCGGGTTTGGTCTTCTTCAAGATCCCGGTGAACTGCTCGACATTGGTCACGGGCGTGCCGTCGACGGCGTCGAGCGCGTCGCCGGCCTTCAGCTTGCCCGCGGACGGGCCCGGATCGCTGACCGTGGCGACTGTGGGTGCCGGCGCGTACTTCAGGTAGCCCAGGGCCGCGTACTCCGCGCTGTCCTCGGACTGCTTGAAGTCGGCGTTGTTCGCCTTGTCCACGTCCTCCCGCGACTTGCCCGGCGGGTAGATGAGGTCGCGCGGCACCAGCTGCTCCTGCCCCGAAAGCCACAGCGTCAGCGCCTCCCCCAGCGTCAGGCCGTCGCGCTGGGACACCGTCGTCATGTTGAGGTGGCCGGTCGTGGGGTGGGTCTGTGTTCCCTCGATCGCCACGACCTGCTTGCCGTCGACCTCGCCGAGGGTGTCGAAGGTGGGCCCGGGACCCAGCGACACGAACGGCACAGTCACCAGCGCGAGCAGCACACCGAAGACAACGATCGGCACCAGCGCGACCATCAGGGTCAGAATCCGCCTGTTCACGCCGCTTAGACTAGACGGACACCGCCACGCCCCATTCAGCTAGAAGCATGACCCGGGACCCCCCGCCCGGAGCATGCGGTGAGTACCGTTGACGTCATGGCTGACCTGCCTTTCGGCTTCTCCTCGGGAGATGACCCCGACAAACGCGGGAAGAAAGATCCCGACTCGGGCCAGGGCGCCTCCGACCCGTTCGGCGCGTTCGGGATCGGCGGCGATTTCGGCATGGGCGACCTGGGACAGATCTTCACCCAACTCGGCCAGATGTTCAGCAGCGCCGGCACCATGACGGCCGGAGGCAAGTCCACGGGCCCGGTCAACTACGAACTCGCCCGCCGCGTCGCGACGAGCTCGATCGGGTTCGTCGCTCCCATCCCGGCGGCGACGAACGGGGCCATCGCCGACGCGGTGCGCCTGGCGGAGACCTGGCTCGACGGATCGACCGCCCTGCCGGCCGGCACGACGAAGTCGACCGGCTGGACACCCACCGACTGGGTGGACAACACCCTGGACACCTGGAAGCGGCTGTGCGATCCGATGGCCGAGCAGATCTCGACGGTGTGGGCGTCGTCGCTGCCCGAAGAGGCCAAGAGCATGGCGGGCCCGCTGATGGCGATGATGTCGCAGATGGGCGGGATGGCGTTCGGCTCGCAGCTCGGTCAGGCATTGGGCCGGTTGTCCCGCGAGGTGCTGACGTCCACCGACATCGGGCTGCCGCTGGGCCCGAAGGGCGTGGCGGCGATGATGCCCGACGCCGTCGAATCCTTCGCCGGCGGACTCGAGCAACCGCGCAGCGAGATCCTGACGTTCCTGGCCGCCCGCGAGGCGGCACATCACCGGCTGTTCAGCCATGTGCCGTGGCTGAACAGCCAGCTGCTGGGCGCCGTGGAGGCCTACGCGCGGGGCATGAAGATCGACATGACCGGGATCGAGGAGCTGGCGCGCGACTTCAACCCGGCGTCGCTGTCCGACCCGGCGGCCATCGAGCAGCTGCTCGGCCAGGGGGTGTTCGAGCCGAAGGCCACACCCGAGCAAACACACGCCCTCGAGCGGCTCGAGACGCTGCTGGCGCTGATCGAGGGCTGGGTTCAGGTGGTGGTGACCGGGGCCTTGGGCGACCGGATCCCCGGTGCGGCCGCGCTGAGCGAAACGCTGCGCCGCCGCCGCGCCAGCGGCGGCCCCGCCGAGCAGACGTTTGCGACACTGGTCGGCCTGGAGCTGCGGCCCCGCAAGATGCGGGAGGCCGCCGCGCTGTGGGACCGGCTGACCAAGGCCGTCGGCGTCGACGCCCGCGACGCGATCTGGCAACACCCCGACCTGCTGCCCGGCGCCGAGGACCTCGACGAGCCGGCCGGCTTCATCGACCGGGCGATCGGCGGGGACACCAGCGGTATCGACGAGGCGATCGCCCGACTCGAGCAGGACGGCGACGAGGGGCAAAGCCCCGGCGGCGGTTCGGCGGATAACTGAGCGGGCGTCCGCCCGGTGCGCGACACAGTTGCACCCTGCCGTCCGCCGTCCGATCCGAATACGCACTCGACCCGGTGGTGCCGGTGCTGCTGCGGCCCGACAACGCCGTCCAGGTGGGCTGGGCAAATGGGAATCGACCCGACCTCCGTGAGAAGTACCCACCAGGTAGCGGTCGGCCAGAGAAAAGCACGGAGTAGTCGATCACTCGCGTTTTCGCGCTGGCGGCCAACTAAAGTTGCCAACATAAAACCAGCGCCCATCGCCGCTGAGGAAGACGGTAACGGAAATGGCCGACACATTGTTGTTCTTCGGCACCACGTCGAATGGGTCCACGACAATTTGGCGGTCCACCTCGAGCGGCTTCACGCCCATCAGCAACAGCTCCCACGACGTGGTGAACGAGCCGCCAAACCCGTCCTACGCACCGCCCCCGTATCTGCTTTTTGCCCAGAACCACATATACGCGCAGTCGGGCAGTGGCAACCTGCTCGTCTGGGATACCTCGAACTGGACCTCCGCGCTTTATGGCTCGGACGGGCTCAACCCCCAAGGATTCGCCGCCTACGGCGACCTTGTCTACTTCAACGGCAGCTGGCTGCCCGGTTTGGAGGGGCCGGTCCAAGACCTGTTCTCGACCAACGGTGCTGAACTGAGTCAGATCACCAATACGGGGCTCAACCCGTGCTCGCTCGCCGTCGCCTTCGGCAAGCTGTTCTTCTCCGGCTACAACGGCTCCAACAATGTGCTGTACGCCTACGACGGGAGCACAGTCGAGCAGGTGGGCGTCGATGTCGTCAACCCGCAATACCTGACGGTCTCGGTCGCCGGACCGGAGTTTGCGACCGAATTTCCGCCACCCACCCACCTGGTGCCGGGACCCAGGCTGTTCATGAGCGGGCAGGATTTCGACGGGGGCCCGACATGGCTCTACCGGTATGACGGCTCGACGCTGACCAAGATCGCCCCAACAACTGCCGACCACTCCGATGGACTGCAGCCGTACAACCTGGCCGGCCTCGTCTGGATTGGCGAAACCGAGATCGGAGCAACCGAGGCGGCGCCCTGGCAGAGCGCCCTGTTCTTCTCGGGGGTTAACGCCAACACCAAGACCGGCCTGTGGATGTTTGACGGAACCACCGCCCGAGAGATCACCACTCCGGCACCGTCCGGCGGCGACCACAACAGCAGCGTGTACCCGTTCAATATCACCGGATTCGAGGGCAAGGGCACGCTCTATTTCACGGCCTACGACATCTACATTGGTTCGAGTCCCTCGCAGCGTGGCCTGTTCATGTACGACCCGGTGGAAAACCACGTCAGCGAGATCATCAAGAGCTCGACAGCGAAGCTCGACCCCCAATTCAATACCGATTGGGAGAATCCGCCCTTCTTTAACCAGACCACGATGACCGTCTTCAACAACGATCTCTACTTCAGCGCCAAGGCGGGGTCCGGCGCGGAAAGCGTGCCCAACCTGTGGCGGGCCAACCTCAACTCCCAAGGTGACGCGGCCAACCCCGGTCACGTGTATGTCGAGGGCGATCCCGGGCTTCAGCCATTCTCGCTGACGACCGCCGATTTGTGAGCCGCCGCGACGAGGAGCAAAGCCCCGGCGGCGGTCCTGTGGATAACTGAGCGGGCGTCCGCCCGGTGCGTGACACAGTTGCACCCTGTGTCATCCGCTGTCCGATCCGAATACGCACTCAACCCGGCGATGCCGGTGCTGCTGCGGCCCGATAACGCCGTCCAGGTGGGCTGGGATCCGCGGCGCGCCGTGCTGGTGCGCCCGCCGCGCGGCCTGTCCGCTCCGGAATTGGCGGCGTTGCTGCGGTCCATGCGGTCGCCGACGTCGATCTCCGAGCTGCGGCGGCGGGCCGCGGACCACGGCCTCGACGACGCCGACGGGCTGACCGGCCTGGTGGCCCGGCTGGTCGACGCCGGGGTCGCGACCGGCTGCGAGCGGTCCCGCGGCCGGGCGGCGTCCATCAGGATTCACGGCCGGGGGCCGCTGTCGGAGCTGCTCGCCGACGCGCTGCGCCGCTCGGGGGCGCGGGTGGCCCAGAGCAGCCAGCCGCACGCCGCGGTGTCGGCGGCCGTCGACCTCGTCGTGCTGTCGGACTACCTGGTCGCCGACCCGCGCATGGTGCGCGACCTGCACCGCCACCGCGTCGCGCACCTTCCGGTGCGCGTGCGCGACGGCACCGGGCTGGTGGGTCCGCTCGTGATCCCCGGCGTGACGAGCTGCCTGGTTAATCACTAAGGGAAATTACTCGGGTGCCTCATCGGGAACCTCTATGGGGTCTAGGCCTTCCGGGTCAACGACGTACTCGTTCTCAGTAGGACGAAGGATATGAAAACGCGCCAGCAGGTGGTTAGCGCTGACAGTGGCTGTCCACAATTTGCCCGGCTTCCAGTCGGGCACGTCGTACTGACGATGCTGAAACCGCACAGCCGACTCACGGTCGGCGGTCCACGACATTCCGGTTTTCCTGACACCTCCGCGCCACAGCTTGATCTTGAGGGTCGGCGGCGGGGGAGGCCAACTCGGCGGCCAACTCTCGCGAGTATCTTCGATATAGCCGACAGCCCGGAACATTGTCAGCCACTGCTCGGTCGGCAGAATTGTCTCCGGTGAATCCGACCCGGTCCACGCCGAGGCGACCGCGATGGGGCGCTGGTTGTCCGGAAGCATGTCCCACAGCCGGGACAGCAGCAAGGGCTCTTCGTTGGATACCCCGAAGCCCAGTTCGTGGACCAGCGACGTATAGTGCGTGTCTCCGTCGGCCTGCATTCGCTTGACCGCATCCTCGATACGCGCATCCACATTGCGCTGCCCGTCGCTGCTCATGCCTGCGCTCTGGGCACGGCGAGCGCGCTCGACTCGATCAACGCGGGGTCATTCGCCACGACGTGCCCTTTGTGAGCACGCCTCGCAGACGCCGCGGTCGCGGCTGATCGGTGCCCAAAGCGGTTGCTGGCAGGTCGAGCAGCTCACCTCCGATTCCGACCGCATGAGGACTGGGCTAGGCGGGGGCGGCGCTGACGCCGGCGGTAGCGGTGGCGGGTTTCGGACGGCCGAGCGGTCAGTCGGGTGCACGGCGCATTCGCGGGTGACGGCTTGCACGATTTCCCGCTCCCGTGGTGTCGAGCCTTCCGGTGTCCACAGCGACGCGCCAGGCCCAGCGCAAGAGTCGATGACCTCGATGGCCTCCTTGTAGGCGAGGCTGACTTGGCCTTTGGTGCCTGTCGCGACGGCGACGATCTCACCGGCCGGCATCAGGACGGCCAATTCGTCGAGCAGCACCGCGGTCGGCTCCCGGCGATACCACCAGCCCGAGGCTCGGCTGCGGTCCCGTTCGCGAACCAATTGGCCGATGATCACGCGGGCGCTGTTGGCCGGCGGCATGACGTCCCAGCCTCGCACGGTTAGCCGGGCCGTGGGGACGTGATCGGCCCAGTCAGGGTCGCGCTCGGTGTCGCTGACCCATGCCGTGGGCCAGCCCGCCTGAAATGACTTCACCGCGCGGATTTTGGCCCGGGCTCGTGACAGCTGGGAGCGCTGGACTTCAAACCCGACATCGTGCAACCCGGTAACCGCGACGTCGAGGCGGGTACCGTTCCCGGTGGACTTCTCCAGCACGGCGGGCAGGCCGGCCTCGGCGGCGGCCCGGCGTGTGTATTCCGCTTGCCGGCGGTGCTCGTCGGACATGGTGGTTATGCGGTGACCGTGCCCGTCAAGGTTGCCGCCCGGGTAATGCCGCGCGTAGAAGCGGCCAGTGTGGTGTCGGTAGACGTACATCGGCTCACCGTTGCCCAGGCAAGTGAGCACGGGGGCCGCCGGTGGCGGGTCGATCTGCCCGTGCTGGCTGACGATCTCGTTGTAAAGCCCCGCGGGCAGTTCAGCGAGGTCAATGTCGATACCGCGTGGATGGTAGCGGACGAGGGTGGTCATGCAGTCGCGTCGTTTCGGTCGGGCTTGTCGTGTTCGGAGCCGTCAATGACAGGTTGGCATCGTTCGGCAACCGTGACGTCACCCAGGGTAATCCCGCCACGCACGCGCGTCGGTGACCCTCGCGGAGGCGACGTCGCTGGGGGTCGGTGGTGCCGGCGTGAATAGCGATCCAGGAGCTAGCTGCATAAACTGCTACGGCATGGGGCAAGATGCATTGCAGGTCGTCCCCGCCGAGCTCGAAGCTACGGCCAGCCAATGGGAAGCGTTGACCGCCCAACTCGCAGGGGCGCCGCCGTCGCCGGGGCAGCCATTCCAGGCCACCACGGCGGCCGTGAACGGCGTCAACGCGGCGACCAGCTTGGCCGCTGCTGCCTTCGCGGCACGGACCCAAGCAACCGTCGGTGGGATGATCACGGCGGCCGGGAGATACACCAGCCACGAGGCCGCCTCCGCTGCCGCGATGTCCAACCTGACACAGGTGACGGTGGTCTAGATGGCCGCCACCCTCTCGCAGATCCGGGCATGGAGCACCGAGCACCTCGTCGACGCCGCCGCCTACTGGACGCAAACCGCCGACCGATGGGAAGACGCATTCCTGACGATGCGCAATCAGTCCCATGCACTCACCTGGCACGGCGTCGGCGGCGACGCCCTGCGGCGACGCACCGGGGCCGATCTATCGGTCGTGAGCGGCAAGGCCGACCAGCTACGGCAGGCCGCAGGGATAGCCCGCAACGGGGCGGGCGAAATCGGCGCGGCCCAACGGCGCGTCCTCTACGGGGTCGAGGACGCGGAGAGTGCCGGATTCTCGGTCGGAGAGGACCTGTCGGTTACCGACAGCCGCAGCACCAGCCCGGCGGAACGCGCCACGCGCGAAGCCCAGGCCCAAGCGTTCGCGGCCGACATCCGGTTGCGCGCCGAGCAACTCGACGGGGCCGACGCCAAGGTCGCCGGTCAGCTCACGGCGGCCGCAGGCGATGTCGGCAACGGCGGCTTCGCGCAGAACCCCGATCCCGTCGCGCAGCCTCCGGCCACCGGCCGCAACGGGGCCCAATCACAGGCCAGCACCAACGGGGGCCAATCAGCAGCTCCCGGTAGCCGCAACGGGGTCCAATTGGTCGACTTCACTCAAGGCAACGCCGCTGGGACCAACCCACCGCCATTCGCGCCGTGGGATACCCCCAACGGGACACCGCCCCCACCGGAGCCGTCCTTCATTCCCCAGTACGAACAGGCCATCACTGCGCCCCCAGCGGCCCCGCCGCCGGGTGCGCCGATGCCCTCATCGCCAGTACCGGCTGCCGGTCCGGCCGCCGCGGCGGCCGCCAAACCGCCATGCAGCCCGTACGACGCGACGAAGGCCCTCCTCGAACCCATGGGCGGCATGGTTGCGATGTTGACCGCGGGCCCCGAGGGCGCGACGGGCGTTGGGATCCCCGCCGCGATCGGTCAAATCGCCCTCGGTACGGCGGCGGTCGCCGACGGCCTGGAGGCCGCCGACAAATGCCTACCTTGATGCCGCCAACGGGACACAATGGATGCCGCCTGGCACGACCCCAGACACTCCGATGGCTGGGAGGACGCGCGTGAAGAGGAACCACCTGTACGGCCTCGCGTTCTACACGGCGATGGCTCTCCTGTTTCTCGCCCTGTTCGTGCTGAATGTTTGCACCCACGGCACGGCGCTGGGCCTAGTCGGTACCGGAGGCCTCGCCGTGTTGATGGGTTACTTCGCCTACCGCGCCTGGTTCGCCAAGCGTCGCATTAACCGATAAGCCCCCACCGGGCGTTGCCCAACCGGTTCCGGCGTTCGTCCTGGCAACGGCCATTCCCGCGCACCACCAATCGCTCGCGCTCCTCGGCAGATGGGCTTCTCCGCTGGCGTGGCCAGTTGTTCTACGGTTTGCGCGTTCGCACGGCCGCGACCATCGGCTCCGAAACGCGCTGAGCGGCGGTCCTGCGCAGAAGGGCGGGTGTCCGCCTCCGCACATGGGCGTAATCGGCGACGGCTGAATGCCGGGCTGATCGGATAAGTCCCTGTGGGAGCCGTGAGCCGCGTCATAAATTTCCGAACAAACACGATTCAAGTGCAACTGCGAGCCTCCGGGCGGCATTTCGGCGCCCGGAAATGGGCTAATTGGGTGGGTGAGGTCCGCGTTTGTGTGTGTGACGTGGGCTTTGCGCCCGGGAGGCGCGCTCGGTCACCAAACTTTTTTCAAATATCCGGCCAGCAAGTACCACGACTCTGATACCAGCCCAGTGGTATTAAGCAAATCCGGCGCACTGCACGCCTGTCGGCTGCGCCCTGCTCATGAGCCAACTATTGGCCCGCGGGGTGCTTCTCGTCGAGGTTGCGAGAAACCCATAGGCAACTTAGGCACACCCGTGCGGTCAGCGAGCGCACCGGCGACGCGTGGTGGGTGACGACCGCGGTCACGTGCGATTCCTCGCGTCCCTCACGTGGGCCGGTCGCGATCCACTCGTGTCGGGCCTGCTGCCGTTCGGCGAACACGCCCATGCACATCTCGGACGTCTTCCACTTCCCGTACCAGTGCGCCACCGATCCGGGGTTAGCGGATTGGGGGTACAGCACGCGCCAATACTCCCGGTAGGGCTCGTCGTCCATCGCGATTCTCCCGTCTTGACCAGCGGCAGCATTAGCCGCAAGCCCCGGCCTTCTCCGAAGGGCACCGTTCCGGGTGGCGCGGTTGCCGTCCGCCCACGTCGGAGGCGTGTGGGCGAATCTCTTGGCCGTAATCAACGATACCGAGCAGGGCCCAAAGACCGGCCGCGCTGACCCGGGTCACGGTGCGTGAAGCTGAGGTCTGACCGGCACCCGCCGGTCCGGGAGACGCGACGCTGGCCGGGCCGGACTACGACGTGCCGTCCATGAGCCGCCCCGCGGACACCTGCAGCACCTCGGCGATGTCGAATAGCCGCTCGTAAAGCAAGCCTCGTCGGCCAAGTTCGACGTCGATCAATACGTTGCGTGTGACGCCTGACCGGAGGGCGAGGGCCTCTTGGGTGAGGCCCCGCTCGGTGCGGAGCATCCGGATACGCTCTCCGACTTCACGGCGGCGGAGTTCCCAGGCGGCGACCCGTTCGGGATCGTTCTGACTGGGTCGCGTGGGCACGCGTCCCAGTAGTCGGCCAAATCAGCTGACTGTCTGCCCTACTAGTAGTACTCTGAGCATGCGCAGCACCGAGGAGGGCAAAGCACCAAAGGGAATAACCATGAGATGCAAAACCCGCGTGCGCGCTGCTGTCGCTGCCCTGGTTCTGGCACTGGCAGTCCTGGGAAGCGGTCATGCCCGGGCCGACCCTAAGTCGTTCTGTTCCGATGGCCAAACGGATTGCCGCCGCGACGTGCCCGGGTACCTCTCCATGCTGGCTAGCGCCGGTGTTCACGGCAACAGCGACCAGACGCTCGTGATAGTCGGGGATCGCGTCTGCGGCGATCTCGAGCGCGGGACACCCTCTGCGGTGGTAGCAGCCGGGCTGCGGCAGACGAACCCCTCTATGACTCTCCTGGCTGGCAATGCTGCGGTGGATGCGGCATTAGTGGATCTGTGTCCGCAGCTGATGCGCACTGACAACCGCGAACCAGTCCTTCTCCCTTTGCAGCAGCGACGATGACTGGACGACGGAGGTACTTTGTGGGCAGTCGGGGCGGAAGGCACCACGCAATTTGCTCGAGCGCGCATAAAGGTGCCTTGCCTGGGGGTTTGGCTACGGGTTCTTCGGCCCGCCGACTCAGTGGACTATTGCTCGGTCTGTTTACGGCTTCGCCCTTAATGTTCGCCGCCCCAGCGGATGCCGACCGTCTCGATCCATTTCCATGGACGCCCTATGACCGGCAGTTCGTGGCGAACGTCGATGCCTACACGACCACTCACGTGCATCGGATTTATGATCCTTCCGAGGCGGATGATAGTAGCCCACATGGATACCTCCGCACGCCTGTGACGAATTATAAATTGGGTAGTCCCGTGAGCCTGGCACGCGATACATGCAAAATAATCAATGGACCCATCACGAAGGAATTCGACGACCAACATTGGTTCACCATGCCCGCGTGGGATAACGGGGTCCCAGAGGGAGCGTGGGTCACCAAGCAGGCGATCGCCTGGTATTGCCCGCAATATTCCTCCCTCGAGTACTGGTGATCGGTCGCTGTCGGTCTTTGCACCCCGACCAAGTGCGGCGGCGCAACCCGCCTACACCTGGCCGTACCAAATGGGGTGCTACCCGCCGGAGCCACCACCGCCGCCCAACGGACACTTCCCGCCGTGCAACAGTGTCGACCCTCGATTTGCCCAGGGTTGTGGAACTGAGCCCCGGCAGATGAGCGGCCAATCCGTGAGGGCTATCGGGGCGGTACTTGCTGCGGCTGCCTTTGTTTCATCGCCGTTGTACGCGTCGGGTTGGGCCCACGCCGATGCCGCGCAGGCGGGTTACGTCAACCAGCTGCTGGCCCACGGCATCCCAGGCACGAGCGACCAGCTGCTCAACAACGGCTACGTGATGTGCCAGGCACTGGACGCCAACCGCCAACCGTCGTGGGCCGACGTCGCAGCCAATTCGACAGGCCCCGCGGGGTTACCCTTCGTCGAGACCGCCTACGAAGTCGGCGCCGCGATCCGGTGGCTGTGCCCGTCACAGGGCTGGCAGGTTCAAGAACTGGCCCGGGCCGTCCAGGCACCCGAAGTTCGCGCAGTGCGAGCCGGGTACGCGGGGGGCTAGGCGCGAGATGTTGCGCACGTTCGGACTGGCTGCGGCCTCGACCGCTATGGTCGCCGTCATCGCGGCCTGCCACCAGGCGCCGTCGCCGGACCAGGGGTTCCTCAACGCCGTGCACGCCGCGGGGATGCACGCCGACGACGGTGACCAGAAACTGCTGGGACTAGGACACGAGGTTTGCCACCGGCTTGACGTCGGCGAGACCGTGCAGCAGGTCACCGACCAGGTGTGGGCGGGGATGCCGCACAGGCCGCTGGCAGACCAAAGATTGCCATCGGAATACCAGGCCGACGCGCAACAGCACAAAACCGCCTCGGAGTTCGTGGACGATGCGCTGAATTACCTTTGCCCCGAGCAGGCCAGTCACTACCACGGGAGGTAATTTCCAGGACCTGGCCCAGGCGGTCCAGGGGAACCGTCTTCCTGGTCCTAGGCGGCTGGCGTCGGACTGCTAATCAGCTCCGTGGTGCTTTACCACGCCAACCAGACACCCCGGACTACAACGAAATCCGCTCCCCTACCGCCGCCCCCGGCGCAGTGAGGCGTGGCTGGTACCCCGATCCTGCGGGCACGGGAAAAGAGCGGTATTGGAACGGCAATGCGTGGAGTGATCTGCCGCCACGGTGATTTTGCGGCAGCCGGGACATGAACGACTCGACGGTCGGCCTCAAAAAGCACACCGCATCTGCTTTGCTTGTCCGATGGCGCTTCCGCTGGCTTTGGAACCCCACGTTGCGCCTGTCGAAAAGGCACTCGAGGGCGTGATCGGCGCCGTCCGTGCCGCACGTTTCGACAGGCGCACTGACGAGCGAGATCCCGATAGCGGTTTGAGCGTTGAGCAAGCCCGCGAGAGTATTGACGATGCGATGCGGAACTGGGCCGCTGTCCACGAGGATTTCGTCGCCGCACTTGACGCGACATTAAACGACCAGCCCGCCTTCAAGTCGGAGATCAAATTAGCCCTAGGGGCGCTGTCGGTACTGGACGCCGGGGTTTCGACCGAGATTGCGCTCGCGCAGCCACTCGAAACACTCGACGGGAACCGCAAACTCGCCAGCATCCCCGACTGGCCGACGGAATCGCACGCTGTGCTTGAGGCGACCGCTTTCGGGCCCCCAGGAGCTCCAGACGAGGGCCTGGTAAGCCTGCTTCAGGTCGGCACCGACGACGACCCAGCCCCCGAACCCCCCGGGCAACTCTATGGCGACGCTGTAGGCCACGCGGTCCGCGTCATTCGACGCCAGACGGCGGAATCGATCACCAGTGTGTTTGTCGGGCTAACCGCCGTCCCGTTCATGGACGCCATCCCACTTCCGGCCAATAAGGAACTCGTGGACGTTTTGCGCGATCTCTTGGAGGAGCCGGGCTCCTGGGCAGTGGAGTTAGCGATCAAGGAACTGCCACGAGGTATTTCTAAGTGGTGCCAGTGGGCGCTCGGGAAGGCCACCCAATTGCTGAAAAAGGTTCTTGGCGAGCAGCGCTTCGAAGCCCTCGATAAGTTGCTAGTCAAGGGCGCTACTACTAAAACCACGGACTTTATTTCCCAAACGCTGATCTGGGTCTACGATACGGGCGACGTCATCGAACGCGGCGAAGCGGCATTCGAGCCCCCAGGCCAGCCCCTGAAGAAATCAGAGCACAACAAACGAGGCGCACGGCTCGGAAAGCTTGAGAAGTCCAACAAAAAGTGGTTAGGGCCGATAAAGCTTTTGTCACCGGGAGTCGGACATTTGTGGTACGTGCCCATTCCGCTTCCGGTTCCTCCAAATGCCCTTCCTGCCGCCCCCGCCGCGGCAGCGGTGTTGCTCGCGTGGGCATTACTTTTATCTGGGGACCAACTCGACACCCGCTACCCCTACCCCAATGTCTGGAAGGGTGTGGTGCGGCGCGCACAAGGCGAGTGAGCACGGCGGCGACGGCGATCAACTGCAGCCGCACTTGCTGCGGCTGTCCTTGGTTTGCCGCTGTTGTACGCGTCGGGCAGCGCCCGTGCCGATGCCGCCCAGGCAACGCACTGGACCCAACCGCCAACCGTCGTGGGCCGACGTCGCCCGCAATTCGGTGGGCCTTCCGGGCCGCCCTTCGTCGAGACCGCCTACGAGGTCGGCGCCGCGATCCGGTAGGCAATGTCGACCAGCTGCTGGCCCACGCGATCCCCCAGGGATGACCGACCAGCTGAACGGCTAGGCGATGTGCCAACACCCAGGCTCCGGCGACAGTCACGATTTCGGTCGACGCCGCAACACTCACGGGCACGAGTACCACGTCGACCACGGTCGGGGTGTGCGGCTACCCGCCGCGGACGTACGGCCCCGACACGTTCACCCTCACCAAGGTGTCGTAATGCCGTTCCGTGCAGGGGATGACCGATGACCGCTCTCAAGATCGTGTTGCCGCTCGGCATCGTCGCGATCATCGCGGGCCTCGTCATCGGCAACACCAACATCTCGCTCGCCTCAGCGCAGGGCATCTCGTGCGGCTCCGCGTTCGGCGGGGGCTCGGGCACGCTCGACCCGTATGTGGAGACGGCGTGCGCGCCCCTACTCTCCGAGCACCAGCTGTGGGCGACGGTCTTCATCGTCCTGGGCGTCGGACTACTCATTAGCTCCGTGGTCCTTTACCGGGCCAACCCGCCCGCGGCGGCGCCCACGAAGATCCTTCCGCCGCCTTCAGGAGCCACAAAGCGTGGCTGGTACCCCGACCCGGCGGGCACGGGCGAAGAGCGTTACTGGAACGGCAAGGGGTGGAGCGACTTACCGCCTCGGTGATTGAGTTGGGCAGGCGGGGGCCACCAGTCGGACACGTCCAAATCGGCGAAACGGGAACGGCTCAGATTCCACCGTCTGTCGGGGGCGAGCAGTAGTCTCTTCGCTGAGTTGGTCCGTGGCTAAGGAGAGCCGCGACTCGGTGGGTGAGGGGGTCACAGCGTGGCTGAGACGAAGGTCGTTTTTATTGCGTTCGCAATCGAAGATGAGCGGCAACGTGATTTCCTCAAGGGCCAAACGCTGCATCCGCGTGCTCCGTACGAGTTCGTCGACATGTCGGTAAAGGAACCGTACGACTCCGGATGGAAAGACAAGGTTCGCACCCGTATCCGTCGCTCGGCCGGGGTGATAGTGCTGGTGAGCAAGAACTCGCTGACCTCGGACGGCCAGGAGTGGGAGATCGAGTGCGCCAAGGAGGAGGACAAACCGATCCGCGGCATCTGGGCTTACAAGGACGATCGCACCGTGCTGCCGGGCGTAAACACGGTGGTATGGAGTGACGCCAATATCGCTGGCTTCATCGACTCGCTGTAGCCAGCATGCGCAAGGCATTGATCGTCGGCATTGACTACTACGTCTCCATCAAGCCGCTAAGCGGAGCGGTGAACGACGCGTACAGCGTCAAGGCCGTACTAGAGCGCAACGCCGACGGCACCCTGAACTTCGCCACCCCGCGACTGATGACCGGCACCGGGCCAGCAGCTCCAGTCACCCGTACGCAGCTCCGTGAGGCAGTGGAAGAGCTGTTCAACGACGACGCAGATATCGCGTTGTTCTACTTCGCCGGACACGGCTACATCGATGACACTGGCGGATTCCTGTGCGCGAGCGACTGCGAGTCCGGACACGATGGCCTTGCCCTAGCCGAAGTAATGGCCATGGCCAATCAATCCAAGGCGAAGAACAAGGTCATCATTCTCGACAGCTGTCACGGCGGTGTTGCGGGAACCAGCGCGGTGGCGAAGCAGGTCGCAGAAATTACCGACGGGGTCACGATCCTTACAGCCTCGACCGCCGACCAGTACGCGATGGAGACCGGCGGCGGCTCCGGGGTATTCACAAGCTTGCTCGTGGACGCCCTGAGCGGCGCGGCCGCCAACCTCGTCGGTGCGATCACGCCCGGAAGTGTCTATGCGCATATCGATCAGTCACTGGGTAACTGGGCACAGCGGCCGGTGTTCAAGACAAACGTAAAGAAATTCGTCTCGTTGCGCGAGACTGAGGCACCGATAGCGTTGGCTGATCTGCGAAAACTCACCAGCTTGTTTGAGGACCCTACGACGCAACTACTCCTCGACCCAAGCTACGAGCCGGAACGGTCGGGAGGGGAGGACCCGTCGGTGCCACCCCCAGATCCTGCGAAGACCAAGGATTTCGCGGTGCTACAGAACCTCGCCAAGGTCAACCTAGTTCGACCCGTAACCGCCCAGCACATGTGGCATGCAGCGATGGGGTCAACGGCGTGCGAACTGACAGTACTTGGCCAGCATTACTGGAAGCTCGTAAAGCAGAATCTGATCTAATGCAGAGCGACAACCACATCCGCAAAGTCCTCGAAAGCGATGAGCTGATGAGCCGCTTGGCAGCAGTGGAGCACGAGCGGTGGGCACACTGGCAGCAATACGTCCATGATCACGGCGAGCGGCGAGACGATGGCTCACTCGTGGTTCCCGCCGAATTGGTCGCTCGTTGGGACGCACAAATTGCCACCTCCTACTCGGACTTGTCCAAAGAGGAGCAACAGAGCGATCAAGATCAGGTACGCCGCTACCTCCCAATCATCGTCGATGCGCTCACCCGCGAAGGCTGACACTTCAGTGCGCCAACGGGCAACGAGCACGGCATTCAGGGAACCGACCGGTAATGCGAATAAGCGAGGGTACCCACGGACACCGATCAACGCCCGACCTAGGGTTTCGTAATAGACCGGTTCCGGAACGGGGTGGGGTCGCCGCTCGACCGGTTCTGTTTCCCCACGACCGGCCGTGCCGTAAGTACGTGCCGAAAGTGCACTGTTCGGAAATACGGCAGCGACTATTTTCGGTTCACTGAACCGTGAGCCTAAGTTCCGCGACCCAGACAACTTCCACCGTGATCGGCTACGCGCGTGTGTCGACCATTTCGCAGACCCTGGAGCAGCAGACCGAGGCGCTGTCCGCCGCGGGGGCGGGAAAGGTCTTCCGCGACGTCATGTCCGGTGCACGGGACGACCGCCCCGGCTTCGCCGAGTGCCTGCAATACCTACGGGAAGGCGACACCCTCATCGTCTGGCGGCTGGACCGGCTGGGCCGCAACATGCGCAGCATCGTCAACACACTCCACGAGCTGACCGAGCGCGGGGTGACGGTGCGGTCGCTGCACGACGGCGTCGACACCTCGACGAGCACCGGGCGCATGGTCGCCGGAATCCTGATGTCGATCGCCGAGTACGAGCGCGAGCTGGTGCGCGAACGGACCGCCCTCAAGCTGGAGCATGCCCGCAAGTCGGGACGCAAGTTCGGTCGGCCCGCCAAACTGAACCCCGAGCAGGCGGCGCTTGCCGGGCGGATGAAATCCAACGGCGAGACCGCGGCGACCATTTGCAGCGCGCTCGGGATTGGCCGGACGACGCTGTATCGCTACTTGGCCCACGACGAAGAGCAATGAGAACTTGCGTCGAAGTCAGCGTTCGGGCGGGCGTCTCCCGCGCCAGCGTGTACCGCGACCTCGTCAGCGACGAGCAGCCCCCCTCCGCCTCACCTCACTATCTGGTCAAATCGAGTGCCAACCAAAGAGGGCGTGGTAGAAGAGGGCGCGCTCCGGCGCTGGCGGTGTCGTCTCCCCCGGAAGGGCCTGTACGCATCCCAGCAGCGAGCTGGGATTGGTGGCCGACTTGGGTTTGTTGCGAAGGATCAGCTCCGTCAAGGCCTCGATGAGGCGTAGACCGGCACTCATCAACGTGAACCCTGCCGTTGCGAGGTCGGCGACCATGGCCGAAGTGCCGAAAGCCTCGGAGGCGTCGGCTCGCCAGACTCCGAGAGCGTCGAAGTGCTCTTGCTCCATGCCGTTGTTTGCCCCGGGCGCGAGTTCGGGCATGGCGTCGAGGTTGAGCGCGATGCTCGTCGAGTTCCCGTATTGCCGCCCAGGGTGTTGGTCGACGGGAAGGATGCCGTCGTGGATGTGGTTGCGGAGCACTTTGCAGACGCCCGCGTATGCGTGAAGTCGAGTGACGTCCTCGAGCGCCGTCGCGTCGTACTGCTTGGCCAGGTGGTCGTTGACGTAGCCGCGCCCGTCGAGCGAGAAGCGAAACTTGGAAGGGTCGCGGGTGGGGTCGATGAGTAGCGGGAAGCGCCGTCCATAGATGTCGAAAGCGGCGGCGAGGTAGAGCAACTCGCGGTCGAACGCCTCGGCGGCGACCTCGATCACGTCGGCGCGATGCTTGCCGTCGAGCTGATTGGAAAGTGCGGCCAGCATTTCGTCGAGGGCACGGGCTGCGCGGGCCAGCCGAGTTCTGATCGACTTGAGCGCGCTGACGGTTTCCAGATCCCCTTGGCGAGCAGCGATGTGCGGGAAGACGTCGAAGTACGCCATCGAGGAGACGACACCCCAGTCGTAGAAGTTCGCGAGCGTCGCAGTCGACTCGGTCCTCTCCCATGTGCCGCCACCGACCAACCGGCCCCGCTGGATCTCAACCTTTGGATTGTGTGTCATCCGGAGGTAGTGCCCGATCAGCGCCACCGCCTCGTCCGGAGTGACGCTGGCGACCACGTCGTTGTCGGCGACGTCGCTTCGGCCTGCTGTGGGAGCGTGAGTCACGATAGCGTCGATACCCAGTTCGGCGGCAGCAGCGGCGTAGGCGGCGGCGTGGTGGCGCTGCTCGATGGGAATCGGCTCGGCATTGGCGGGGGCGGTCTGAGCGTCGAGATGCTGGAAGACGTCGAAGAAGTGCGCCCGGGTGCGCGACATCTCCCGTTCAGTCTCGGTGGTGATCCAGAAGTAACGGGTGTCCAGTTCTCTGCCCGCGTCCTCGACCGACGTGAAGCCAATCTGACGGACCAGCGGCTCGGGCAGCACGTCCATCCAGGCGGCGGGGACGTCTTCCCCCGCGGGTATAAGAAGCTGCACGTCAACCTCGTCGCGTCCGAAGAATCGTGGCAGGTACCCATCTGGCGGAGCTGGAACCGTCGTAGTGTCGATGCCGAGCCGGAGTGGTCGTGTCGCTGGCCGCAGCGGGAACAGTGGCGGAAGGTTTCCGGTATCCCTGATTGGTGCTTTAACGAACCGCATGAACCGGCTGTTTGGCTGTCCGTCGGGGATCGTGATCGTCATGGCCTGATCGTCGCATCGGCGTCCGACATGAGTTGCTTTCCGCAGCCTGATCACGGTGGCTTCTCCGACGATGTTGGTAGCACGAGACGACCGACCCGGCGACACTTCTCGACTATGTCCGCGAGCGCGACACCACCGTGATGTCGAAACTCGACCGTCTCGGGCGCAACGCGATGCACATCGTGGGGACGGTCACGGCTCCGACGGCGCGGGACGTCACTCTCGTCTTCGTCACCGATCCATAGAATCGTCGACTCCCGCAAGCGCGAGAGGGCAGTCGGCAAGGTGACGTCGCCACCGCGCCCTACCCAAGGAAGCCGCGCATGGTGCTGTGGCCGATGAGGGCGGCCCGGTCCAACCCGCGGTTGAACGCCTCGCAGGAGGTCTCAGGAACCAGCAGGCAGTGGTGGCAGGCGCCCGGCGTGGACCCGCGGCCGCGCGGTCCCAGCGCGTCTTCTATGCAGACGGGGTCGGTGGCGCACCAGGCCACGGCAGCGACTGCGGCGTCGAAGATCTCGCGCAGGCGCTGCGGCTGGCCGAGCTCGACGAGGCCACCCAAGGTTCCATGTGCGTCTCCGGCTGCCGTGTAGACGAGGAACGCCGTGCGGTTGTCGACGGCGAAGATCCGCTCCCGCAAAGCCGGCAGCGGATACCCTGCGTGCGGTGCCGCGGCACGCATGACCAAGTGGGCGAGCGTGTGCGCGAGAAGCCAAGGCAACGGCTGCGCGGGTTCGTTCAGTCCGAGCGCCGGGCCGGCCGCGCTCACAAGCCGCGCGTCCCTGCCAGCCCCCGCGACCCACGCGCCAACCGCAGATGGGTCGAGCACACACAATAAGCCTTCGCCGAAGACCTGGTAGCCGGGCAGCCAGTCGTCGTCGGATTGCTGCGCGAACGCGGCCGGGTGCGGCTTCCCCCACAGTTGGGCGTACCCGGTCTCCGGATCCACCGGCAAGGGTTCGATGCGGCTGAAGCCGGCCAGGATGCGCGTCTCCCGCAAGCGCGGCACGAGGCTGACAGCGGACAGCAACCTGCCGAAGCTGCTATTGCGATACATGTTGATGTCCTGTGGCTCGACGATGAGGTCGGGCAGCGCCCCGGTCGCGCGCCGGGGGTGGTCCACGGACAGCAGCGCGGTCAATTCCTCAGCGCGGCTCGGGCCGGTGACTTGGTCTTGCTGCAGTGCGTCAAGGTGGCGTGTGACCTCCTGGGCGTCGGTGCGGATGCCGAGACGGGTCGCGACCACGGTGATGCTCCTGATGATTTCCGGGGTGCGAGCAAGCTGCTGCAGGGTGCGCAAGGTCGCGTTGTCGGTGAGGGCGTGCAGCAGCGCCGGGTTGTCGGCGCCAGCGACTGGGATGGTGAGGCTGGACAGCTGCTCGGGGTAGTACGAGGTTCTCGACGTCCGCTCGATCGGTCTGGCGCGGCCGGTACAAGGCTCGGCCCCGGCATGCGGTAGCCACGGGCGTGCGCCGGTGCACGGGAAGTCAATGTCCGGGTCGAACGGGACCCGTCGGTTGCAGCTGTTGCACATCAGCAGTGGACGGTCTGCGGCTCCAGACACGCGGTACCGCACGTCATGCTGCGAGCAGGCCGGCCCGTTCTGATCGTGCAGCCACGCGGCCCAGTCCACGTCATCGAGGTGGCCAGCGGGGCACGCTAAAACGAGCGCGGTCTGGAACGTCGGCCACCTGGCGCGCCGCGCGGACGATGACGCGCAGGCATCACAGCGGCCTTCGTTCGCGTCCGCCGGGTCGCGCCGAACAAGCCGCTGGCACTGCGGGTTGCTGCATGCCTCTGTGAGAGGGAAGCGCGCCGCCGGGACGAGCCAATCGGTGTCGCGCGAGGGGTTGTCGCTTGCGGGCCATGGCATCACGAATCGCGCGACGGCGGTCGCCGCCTGGAGGTGCCGGTCGGTGATCGTGAGTTCATCGAGGATCGGGACGGATCCTGGTGGACGCGACGGTAGCGAACGCAGCCACGTCGCTGGCGCGCACACGATTGCGCTGACGCGGTTACGGGTGAGCAGCACAGACCCGGGACCGAATGGCGCGATCAGGTGCATGCGGCGTACGGGGGTGACGAACAGCTGGCGGCTCACCACGCCTCCCCATCGTCGGCCGCGGCCGGCGTTTCGACGGCTGCGGGGATCGGCTTGGTCTCGTCAGTTGTGCCGACGCGGGCGGGAAGCCAGTCTTCGTCGATGCGCAGTGCCGCGTCGGCGTCGACGCTGCGTAGCGACGTCAGCACCGGCCAGCTTGCGGTTTCGATCGGCGCCGGGTCCTCCAGGGGTCGCAAAAATTGCACCCCGGGCCGTCCCGCGACCCCCCACGCGAGCTGCTCCTCGACGGCGGTCTGCACTTCGTTGAGCGCATCGCTGGCCAGCGCGTCGACGCGGGCCGTCGCGTCGGCGCCCGCGAGCTGGGTCGCTCGCTCGCCGATGCCTTGTGCGGCAGCTCCGACCAGCGCGATGTCGTCGGGTAAGACGCGGTCGGCGCCCTGAGTGCGAACCTGCCGGACGATAGACGCCAAGGCTCCGCGCAGTCCGCGCTCGAGCGCGGCGTCGGTAAACGGCGTGACGCTCGCCGGCTCCACGGCTGCGTACAAGCGCTGGTGCACCGCGGTGAACCGTTCGTAGTGGCTCACGTCGCGGCCGGTTAGCGGGTTGAGCACGACAACGACGAGTCCCGGCCCTTTGCCCGGGTCACGGCCGACGCGGCCAGCGACCTGGATGTATTGCGCGGCGGTTTTCGGCTGACGCACGATCGTGAGCAGCCCGAGCCGGTCGATGTCGACGCCGACCTCGATGACGCTCGTGGCCAGCGCGAGGTCGATGGCTCCCGGCTGGCCTCGAGGTCGGGATAGTGCTTCTAGGGCCTCGCTCGCGGCGTTGCTGGATGCGCTGGTCAGCTCCACGTCGATGAGGGACCGAATGGCGCGGCGCTCTCCGCCGCTGCGGGGGGCACCGGTGCGAATGCCGGTGGCCCGCACGAGACGCCACGCGTAGGCGCGCAAGTCGGTCGAGATGAGCGCCTTCGCCTGGCCGAGATCGCGAAGCGCACCGAAGAACACGACGTTGGTCCAGTACGGGTCAACCGGCGCGCTCTGCTGCTCGAGCGCGGACGCGGCGTGGGCCAGGCTCGCCTGGACGCGCATCTGCACGTGCGCGAACTTCGCCGCGCCGGTGGCGCACACGCCGAGAAAGGTCCGCGGTGCGCTCGCCGCGTCGAGCTTGGCGAAGAAGCTGTCGTTGACGGTCAGGCCCGGCGGCGGCACGAGCCGCACCTGGTCGGCGGGACAGGCATACAGCGCGGCCGCCTGCCGCGCATAGGCGCGGGTGGTGGCGGTCGCGGCCACCACGTGCGGTCGACAGCCCCCGTCGTGCCGACACAGCTGGTCGATCGCTGACTCGTATAACCCGACGAGGCTGCCCAACGGCCCGGAGATCAGGTGCAGCTCGTCTTGGATGACCAGTGCCGGTGCCGGCCGTTTTCGCGACCCGTTGCCGTCCAGGCCGAACAGCGCGCGGGCGCGCTCGTTCCACGCGAGTTGCGCGAACTTGTCGACGGTCGCGACGACAAACGTCGGCGGCTTGATGTAGATGTCCTCGTCCACCTCATAGACCGGCAGTCCTTGCCCTCTGTTATTCGCGAGGTGAAACGCGCAAGCCGGGTTCGGACACGACGCCTGCATCCGGTCACCGCCGGGGGTTGACTGAACGCCATAACCGAGTACCCGCCCGTCGACGACGTCGCCGAGCGCAGCCGCGCACGCCGGGCAGCGCGACAACAAGAACGGCCGCGTCGCACCGCGTCGCCCCGTGGCCAGACGGCGAAGCTCCCCCAACGCATGCCTGCGCCAGTTGGGGGTACTGGCCCGACCCAGCCACGCCCCGATCGAGAACCGCTCGCGGCCCAACACCGCCGGGTTTGCGACGCGGAGCGTCTCCAGTGCGCACAGCAGCGACGCGGCGCGTTGCAGCTGCTGTGCGGTGAGCAGGCGCAGCGTATAGCGCATGATCACCGCCGTTCCGCCGGCGGCGGGGTCACTCCGGCGCCGGAACAGCATGGTGAAGGCAGCCAGCGCCAAATACGCCTCGGTCTTGCCACCACCCGTGGGCATCCAGATGACATCGACTACGCCGCGCCGTCGATGCTGCGGGTCGACGACTTGCGCGAGATTGGCCAATAGGAACGCCAGCTGGAATGGCCGCCATTCGGCGCGGCCGGCGCTGCCTGGTTCAGTGCCGGCGACCGTGACGACCCCGTTGGTCACACTCACCGCACGGGTCGGCGCCGCGTAGCTGCGCCGCTGCTGCGCCATCGCCGATGACGCCCCCCGTAGGCACTCGTGCACAGGCCCGGATGCGGCCAGAGCCCAGCCAGCGGCGATATCATCCGCGAATGCCCCGCAGGCCCGCACGTGCGCCTGGGCGGTGTCGCGTGCCGGTCCGGTCAAGTTCGCTGCGGCCTGTGCCAAGTCGCTGATCCAGTGGCGGTAGCTGGTGATCATCCGTTCAACGGTCGCCACCGCATCGAGGTCCCACCGGCCGAGCGCGTCCATGTCAACCGCGAGGGAACCGTCCGCGTCGGCGATGTTCGGGGTGGTGCCGCGGACCGCGGCAACCGGTAGCGATTCGGTGCGCACGAAAGCGATATCGCCGAGACAGGTCACGACGGCGTCAACGCCATGCCCCACGGCGCGTACCGGTGCGTGCGCGTAAAGCAGTCGCAGGCTCGCCGCCTCGGACGTCGTGTCCGCGTCCTGGTCTGGGTAGTCGATGAGTTGTGCCTTCGGCACCGCTGCGGTGAGCCGTGCCGTGAACAACACCCGCTGGGCGAGCTTGAGCCCATTGGCCACCGTTCGGTTCACCAAGTAGCAGGTGATGATCCGCCGACCATTGACGGTCGCGCGTGCGTGGACACCCACCTCGAGGCGCAGCGGCTCGATGATGACCGATTCATGAGAGCTGACGTGCGCACCATCGCCGCCCAGCGGCACCGTGACCTCGGCGTGTACCGGTATCCGGTGCCATCCGGTGCGCGACGAGCCCATGAAGCTGAATGGGAAAGGCTCGTACCGCGCACCGTCGACGCGCAGCATCAGCGTCGCCGTCTCCTCGGCGACGACGAACGAAAGCCCGAACGAAGACGGCCGCCCGGGGCGGTCCCATGGCACGTCTTCCAGCACGGCTTCGTCATCGTCGGCGTCCCCGCCTGCCCCCTCAGGAGTGGGCGTCGCGGGCCGCGGCGCAACGTCGGCAGCGTCGTCACCGGTCTCCTCCACGGTGGGCATCGACGGCGCCTGCTCGGCGTCGAGGTCCCGTTCTTCCTCTAGACGCAGCACCGGGTACAACGCGCCGACGATGTACTGCGCCGTCGGAGGCCCGACGAGGATCTCCCCGCCGTGTTCGCTGACAAACAGCCGGTTCAGGTCTCTGGGCCGGTTGATGTTCTGCCCGGGCGTCAAGCCGACGGGTGTGGCGCCGGGGTAGGTGCCATCGGCGTCGGCCAGCGGGCCGAGGAGGTCGCGCCGGACGGCGTCGATTACAAGGTCTCTTGTCTCCTCCGGTGTCATGCGCACCCCGTTGTTGCCGTCAGCGCGGTGACGCGTCGGCCCGCCGCGTCGATCGGGACGCCGAGCCACGTGCGCGGAACCGCAACGGGTTCGTCGAGTCGGGCTGTAACCACGGCGAGCAGTAGTGACCCGAGGTCGCCGGCGTGCAGCACCGCCCAGCCGTTCTCATCGACGTCGGCCACCCACGTGCGGTCGCCGAGCAGCGCGAGAAGGTCGCGGCGGATCTCTTCCCCGGCTTGGTGATGAGCGGTGCGCACTGTTGTCAGGTCGCCGAATCTGCCAAGTAGCTCCGACGCGCTGATCGTCCTGACGAGGGCGTTGAACCCGTGCTCGTGCAGCGGCGCGATGTACGACTCGTCCAATGGATTGCGCAGCAGCACTCGCGCGTAATCATCGCTGAGTGTTTGTGCCAGGTCACGGCGCAGCGCCGCATGCCCGTGAGCCGCGAGCGCGGACCGCAGCGCCGTCTTCAGCTTGGCGACGTAGCCCCGGACTTCGAGGATGCGACCTGGCGACCAGCCCCGCCGCCGCTCGAGCCAAGCGTCCGCCCGCGCCACGAGCTGTGCATGCGGCGCAGCACCAACACGCACCGCGAGCACCACGCCCCTGGCCACCGTGGCCAGCGATACGGCGGACAACGCCACCGCATCGGTCTCGTCGTCGACGGCCACTACGTGCGGCCGAGGCCCGATTTCCGGATGGAAGAAAATCGCGTGCCCTGACGCCACCTGCACCTCAACTGCTTCCGCCATGTCCTCGGTCGCGGTTGCGGCAGGGCGTGGGGTTCGTTGCGCCGCCGCCGATGCCTCGCGCCCATGCAGCCAGCCGTGGAGGGCCGGCTCACTTCGCTGCGGCCCGTCGTCGTGCAGGGCGAGCTGGGGCCGGCCTGTGGGCGGCAACAGCCACAGGTCGTTGGCGCGCAGCCGCGGAGCGTCGGCCGTAAGCACAACCCGCACCTCGGGGGCGACGGGTGCCGTCAGGAGCCAGCCCAGTTCTCGCATTGTCACGTCGGCCGCTCTGAACGGCGACGAGAAAGCCGTCGCCGGATGCCCGATGAGAACGGCCGCCTGATGCGTGACCGGTGCTCTTCGCAGGTCTGCGGGACAGGCGGTGTCCACACAGTTCAGGTCATTGCCGGCCAACCATGCGCTGATCGGCTCAAGCCACTGCGGGCGCGGCACCATTAGGATCACCTCCGGCCGGCCCTCGGGAGTTGCGCCGTACTCGCACAGCACGTCCTCTACCTGAGCGGCGATCGGCGAGGACGAGACCGCGAGCGCATACAGCGCATCGCTAAGGACCCGCAGCCGGTCACAGAGCGTGTGGTCTGGGCGCTCCGCGAGGAACCGCTCCACGACCCCGAGGGTGTCTGTGAGACCGGCGACCGGGTCAGTCGGCGCCAACGGCGTGGCGGTGAGCACGCGCCGGACCCTGAAAAGTGCCGCCAGAACGTCCGCCGCCACCGAAGAGGTCTCGACGAACTGCCGCAGCAAGCCGCCAGAGACCGTGACCTGTTCCAGCTCCCGCCACTGCACGCGCGCGATCCTGATCGACGGGTGCTCCGACGTCCGCCACGTCGTTAACCACTCCCCCAGCGCCGTCACCACAAGTCCTCGTCAACGGCGGCCGCCTCCGGCTCCGTCAGAGACAGCACTTCTAGTCCTGCCCTCGGAGCCAGCAGCGCACTGAGCGTGGCGGGTAACACGGCTGGCGCGGCCCATCCAGACGCCTGCAGACCCGCCGCGGCATCGGCCGCCGCGGATCTGCGTCGCGAGAGCAGCACAAGCATGGGCACCTCCGGCCAGTTACGCCGTGAACTAGCGACCCAACCGGCCGACCCGACGATGACGACAAGGCGCGGACGTAGCGCCGCCGCCCACGGCACTTCGTCGCGATCCGGAATCGCGCCCATCAGCAGCACCGGGTACCGGAACCAGCCTTGCAACTGCAGCCCCGCGAACAACCGGCCCCGAAGGCGAGGCGAAGTTTCCGACGGGAACATGAGGTCGACATCCGCGCGGAACGACCCCGGCTCGCCCGCGACGACGACGGGATGGGCACAGGTGGCGGACAGCCGTTGCCCGGCAACGCCCTGCGCGCAGTCAAGCGCTTCCGCGACCTCGACCCGAACGTTGTCCGGCAACCTTGTATCGGGCCGGTGCGGGAACCCCGCGGGCAATCGGTGGACGCTGTCTCGGTTGCCGCGCAGCCGGAGTCCACCGAACCTCAGCTCGTCGTCGCTCAATTCGTCGAGTCGCTTGTCCGTGAGCCGCCCCGAGCACCAGCCCGCGACTTGCACGCCGCGCTCAAGCTTCAAGTGCTCGCAATCAAAGCAATCGACGCGCGCAAATGCGGCGCCGAGCGCGGCCATCACGCCGGCCAGTCGAAGCGTCGGGACAGTGACCACGACCCGTAGGTTTCGCCCCGCCCTCGGGCCAGCGATCGTCAGCTGCTCCGCCAAGCGGCCCAGGTGAAGCAACCCAGCGGGATAACGCGTCGCTGGCTCAACATTCTGCGGTAGCGCCTGTACCACTTCGTGACGACGTTCCGGTCAGGGGCTTCGTCTACTCAGCCGGTACGAGCGCAACGGCGAACGTGATGATCGCGCCAAACGCTGGCCGCGACCGCAGCGCTAACCACGTCTTCGTATTGAAGCCGTGCCCGCTGACGCCCTTGAACTTCCCCACGACGAGGCACGATATTCGAATCCGTTTACCTGCGTGGATAAATCCGTGACTTAGCTAAACGAAATCTTTCAGGTTGGCTCAGGGGCTAGCAGGTCGGCCGCCGAGCTGACCCAGATGACCCTCGGTGGCGATCCCTCGCAGAGCATGGCAAGTTGTTCCGGAAGCTGTCACCCCGCTGGATGTGCCACTGGCATCACCGTCCGGAACACCGCCGCTCTGCGGTGCGCACGGAGTTGCGAGCCGCGCGAGTGGAACGCCGGGGAGCGGGACGAGTGACCGGCTACGCCGGCCGGATCAGCCTCGCCGGTGCCAGCAGCTGGCCGTGATCCTGCTCCGCTTTCCTCACGAGCTCGTACATGGTCGCGACACCGCTGAGCTTGACGGGCGGCTCCCACGGTTCGGCGTGAGTCCATAGCCAGGCCGTGCGGATCTCCGGGATTAAGAACGCCATGGCACTGAAGGTGGAGTCGCAGCCGGGAACACCGAGCCGGCTGTGCTGGGACGGGTCGACGCCCGGCGGCACCCGCATCCGCAGCGTCTGCTCTCCGTTCTGTTCGACGATGGCGCCTTCTGTCTCCCACGGTCCGGTACCCACCTGATCGCTATGGAAGCGGAACGGAAGCGCGGAGTCCCCGGCGACTCGGGTGATGTAGCCGCCGACGCTGGGGATGTCGTCGAACGACACCACCGCGATCATCGCGGCGAACAGTCGGTACTCCGCCGACCGGTCGAGCAGGGCCGACTGGTGCTGGCTTTGGAATGCCCTGAACGCCGCGGGATCACCGATCCAGAGCCGCGGCAGGTGTCCCGCGGCTTCGCCCTTGCCCCAGGTGATCCGCCATAGCTTGGGATCGGGTGCACGCTTGGCGATCAGGAACGACTTGGAGCGGTTCCTCTCCGCGTTGTCCGCGCTGTACTGGCGAAGCGCCTCAACGACTTCGGCCACGGGCCGGCCTCGAAGCCCTGCGACGTGCTTGAGAGCGGGTTCGGGATTGTCCCCGGCGAAGGCGACTGCGATGTCGTCGTCGACGATCACGACCTTGAGACAGGGGTCCTCGTAGATCCGCCGGGTCAGCGTCTCGTCCCGGAAGTCGGTCACCTTGGTGTCCGCGAGCAGCGTGATGCGTCCGTCCGCGTCTCCGAGGATCTCCGCGATGGCGAACGTCACCGTCCAGTGCCTACCTGCACCGCTCTTACCAGCTCAGGGCCTCAGTCCCGTACCTCGGACTGTTCGAGGAGCTTGTACAGCGCGGAGTGCACCTGGACTGGGTCCCGCGGGTACGTGAGCTTCTCCACCGTGGTGTCGCCCTTGTGGAACGCGATCTCGATGATCGCGACGTCGCCGGATTCGTCGAAGCAGGGCAGCGACAGGTGCCCGCCGCGCTTCGAGGTTCCGGTGTACCCGACGTCATTCGGACCGAACGTCTCGCGAGTTCGAATATCGGGTGGAGACCGTAGTTGTAGCGCATGTCCGGAAGAGACTCTTCCGACTCGGACAGCGCCGCTCGATCCGGCTCGCCCAGAGCAAGAAAGAGGGCGCGCATCGCGGTGCGGACGGCCTCGTTCGAGAGTGACTTATTCATCGTTTTCGTGCTCCGTACTTCGATGAGGGTTGCCCGATCCATTGGCGTGCACGGCCGTAGGGGCGGGACTTGGGTCAGTACTTAGGACACCCGATCCTCGCCTGAGCGACGGTTCCTGCGCAGCGTCTCTGCGGTGTGCCGGGTGGTGCTGGCCCATCACCGTGGCCGGGGCTCGGTCCCGCGTCCGGTTGCGTCTGGACGGGCACCATCGAGGCGGCGGTGGATCATCGACAGAGTGCCCAGCACGTCGAGCGCGTCCTGCTCGGACACCTCCCACACCAGCCGAGGCTCGTGCGCCGCAGGGTTCCGGAACGCCGCGAAGACACCTTCGGCCAGCAGTGCGATGCCCTCTTGCTCGTTGCGCTCGGTGACGGTGGAGCAGTTGGTGAGGTGCACCCGCGGCTGCTTCCCGCGTAGCGCTGCCTGGACGAGAGCGCGGCCGTCTTCGTCGAGCCCCGACTTCTCCCGCAGCCGGGTGCCGAGGCCCTTGACCGCTTCGAACACGGCCTCGTAGCAGTCCTTGCGCAGCAGCTCCTCGCGGCAGTGGCGGATCACCTCCGGATGCGCGTCGCGTGCTTCGAGCAAGTGGCGCAGCCGCCCGCTCCGGGCCGAGGCCTCCGAGGCCGTGGTGGCCTTCGTGGCGGGGCCGATCTTGCCGTCGTCGCGCACCCGATAGCCCGACAGTGACAGCACCTGGGTCAGCTCGTCACGGGCCACCGCGGCCTTGGCCTGGCGGTCCCAGACCATGTCGGGCTTCATCGCCGCGGTGATGACGGCGAGGATCGGCCGGCCGTCCCGCTGCGAGTACTGCTTCTCCTGCATGCTCGCGGCGAGGCGCTTCCACTTAGTCGCCGTCGCGCCGAGCGGGTCCGGCATCCCGACGGACGCAAGGACTCGTGTGAGTTCAGGTCCGGTGTACAGCTCTCCGATGATCCTCGCGATGTTCTCGATCGAGCCGTGACCGAACGGTGAGATGGTGCTGGCCGCCATCGCAGCAGGCTATCTCCGCGCGGCGACAGTCACGGTTCCATCGCGCACCCGCGGGGTTACTGCTCACCGTCGTGGGGGGTGATGCACCATAGGGACCATGGGCACCGCTGACACCACCTCGCACGCCGCCGCTACGGGGACGCTTGTGAGCATCGGGTACGAGGGGAAGAGCGTCGACGATCTCGTCGCCCAGCTGCTCGAACAGGGCGTGCGCGTGCTCGTGGACGTACGCCTGACCCCGCTGAGCCGGAAGCCCGGACTGTCGAAGACGAAGCTTTCCGAGGCCCTCGCCGCCGTGGGCATCGGCTACGTGCACCACCGCGCACTCGGCAATCCGAAGGACAACCGCGCCGGATTCCGCGCCGGTGAGCCGGGGTCCCGCGCCCGGTACCGCGACGTCCTCGAGACCGCCGCCGCGACCGACGCGCTGGCCCATGTGTCCGAGCTGCTGGACGGCGGCGTCGTGGCGCTGCTGTGCTTCGAGTACGACCACGCCGAGTGCCACCGCGACATCGTCGTGCGCAGGCTGCTCGAAGCCCGGCCCATGTCCGCCGTGGTGCACGTCTAGAACAAGGGGTTCTCGAACTTCGGGCGCCAGACGCCGAGGACGGAAAACGACCGGCGACGGCGGTTCTGGTTGCCGACGTAGAAGTGCACGTCGTTGTCCGCCGACAACATCTCGTCGCGCCACTTCTTGAGCATCGCTTCCCTGGCGCCGTCAACGCCGTAATCGCGTAACCACTTTCTGCCGCCCTGCCCGGCCTCCCAGTCGAGCACCTTCTGCTCGTGTCCTTTGCACTTCGGCGACGCGCAGCGGTACTTGTACCGGACCGCGAACGGCGCGGGCTCGAGGGGCTTGAGCGAGGTGCCGAACAGGTCCGGCGCAGAAGCCTTGTCGATCTTCGCCTGCTCGTCCGCAGTCCACGGGTCGCCGTCGATGACGGCCACCTCGACGTCGGTGGGCTTGATCAGGCCCAGTGACGGCGCCGGGGTCGCCATGCCGCCCCTGGGGTTCTGGTCGAGGAGCTCGCACATCGTCGTGGCGCCGATGAGGCCGCCGAGGTTCATCCGACGCCGCTGCCAGTTACTGGTCGTACCAAGTTGCTCCACGTGCACCAGCTCGTCCTGGCGCGGCCGGAACGACTCCGGGCGGTTGTCGTTGGACTGGTGGTACGTGCCGTTCACCAGAATAATCTCGTACTTTTTGAACTGACTGTCGAAGTCGGCGTTGCGGAACTTCACCGGGTAGAGGCGAATCCACTCGGGGCGGCCGCGATCGAGCCTGACGCCAGCCACGCAGACGGTCTCGCCGTACGTCTCGCTCGGGTTCGGGTAGGTCTTGACGGTGATCATGACCTTCGCCGTCTCGTCGCCCGTACGAGGGGACTTCAGCGCTGTTGCGGCCGCACGTCGCTGATCGCTGTCTCCCACTCCGGCAGGGTAACCACTTCGGCCGCCACCTCCGGGGACCTTGGCGCGAACCTTTCCGTGCGCGCTGCTCGATCCCCCGCCCCAGGTTGAGACGGTGGCGGGGCGGTAGCTGGTGCCAGCTGGCGGTGATGGTCACCCTCACGCCCCGTGTAGCGGAGCCGCCGGAGCTCGATGTTCTCGGGGGATGAGAAGTCGATGGCTTGTCCCCCGGGTCGAGGGCCACTGGAGCGCCAGGAACGCCAGTCGTCGTCCTCGTCGCGCCAATCGTCATCGTCGGCCTTCGCAGACGGAACAACGACCTGAGGCTTGGCGGCTCTGCTCGCCTTCATCAACTCGTGGTTCAAGACGTGTCCCTGCAGCCGCGTCCATTCCTCGGGGCGGCGGTTGAAGTCGTATGCGTCCTTATACCGCCGCTGATCGACGTATTCAGGACATTCACGCACTGCCTCGAGCACCGCCTTGATCTCATCGTGTGAATGCTTCCGCAGCATGATCCTGAAGGTCTTGGCCCAGCTCGCTTTCCTGGCGTCGGAGACACGGCGATCACCGAGCGCAGCACGGAACTCGGCGAACTGCGCCACCAGCCCGTCGATCACGGCCTCGTCGGGCGGCTCCCGCCGCTTCATAGGCTTCACGGGAACCGGGGAAATGCCCGCCATGGCCTCCCGCAAGGCATCGTAGGAATTGAGGATCTGCCGCAGACGGGTGAGCTTTCGGTCCTTTTCCTTTTCGACTGCCGACTCGGGCAGGTACCCATCACACCTGACGAAAATCCAATCGACGATCTTTACCACATCGACCAGCGGATGATCGAGGACCAGTTCGACGGCACTCCTATGCCATTGGCCTAGTCGCCGCGGACCCACGGAGTCCACTGCCTTCCAGCTTTTGGCTGCGCGCTCCGCATTGTGCCGGGGCAGCACGAAGCCGTGGAAGTAGGTGACCAACCAGTCAGCTTCGCGACAAGTTTCCGACAGCCTTGTCCATTTCCGACCGGTTCCTTCGCGGCCAGGGGTGTGGGCCGGAACAGGAAGAGGTTCCGCAGAGTGCGGCCAGGTATCCAACCGCTGACCCGCCAAAAGTTCCGCTGGCGCCCCCGCGGTACCCAGGGCCGCCCGGAGGGCGGCCGACCCCGCCGGGGTATCCGAGGGTAACCCTGAGGCTGATTCTTCTTGTTGAGTAACAACAGTTAAAGAAGAGATATCACTACTTCTGGTACCTATCGGTTGTCCAGAAGTGGACAGGGGTCTGTCCACTTCTGGACACGGGTCGGGAGTTCTCTGAGCAGGCAGCGTGCCCGCCGGGATCTGGTAAAGGTTCGCCTGCTGCCAGTTGTCGCGGTACCGACACTCCTGCTTCAACAGCCCGGCGTCGCGCAGTTTGTCCAGGCACCTCCGAGTTGTCCGGTATGGAATTCCGGCATCCCTGGCGATCTCCTTGTGGGTGAGCTGGATGCCTTCGCCCAAGTCGTTCGCGGCCAAGACCGCATGCACCTTGGCGGCCTTCATTCCCACCGCTGCTAGGACCCCTAGATCGATGTTCGGCATCGCGCGATCGTTCATACCGAGCGCCCCGCGTTGCCGTCACGTCTGTGAACAGGCCGGAGCAATCCGACCAGGCTCGTGGTAGTCATTGTGCGGCCGCATCCTCGCCGCGTCCCGGATAGCCCCAGCGATAGCCCGCCGCGCGTCGACGAGTCCAACGGCGTCCGGGTGGGGGCAGAGTCGACCATGGTCGATGTTAGGGCCCGCGCTGTACTTGTCGAACGCGCGCATGACCGTGAAGGTTGCATGGCAGACGTCGCAGTGCGCCCGTCCGCACCCCGCCTGACACCTTGCACCAAACGCCATTGCGACCTGGCGGCGAGGGTCTGGGCGACTTTTCCGGCGGGGACTGTGTCATTACCACCCCGGGGGCACGTTTGACGTTCGCGGACTGTGCGACTTCCCCTAGCATCCGGGGCCGTCTTCGTCACGACGCCGCCTCGGAGACCCGCCTACGGACCGGCCGGAGAAGTTCGCAAAGTCTGACCCGCTGCTCGTCGGTGAGCGGGGGTGCTTCGGCCAGGACCTTCTCCACGTACTCGGTAACCGAGGAGTTGAGTTCAGGGAAGAGCGTCCGCGCTGGCCCGGGGCGGCGGGGGCCACATCTCGCCGACGCGGTCGAGTTGTTCCGTGCGGTCAACTCAGCAGGTGACTGGGATATTCGGGGCATGCGACCGCCACCCTTATCGGGGTAGGGGGCCGCTCTCGCCCTAAAAGTGCTGCCGCGCGCAGCTACGGTAATCGCAGGAGCCGACGAATGATGAAGTTGGTAACCGCCATCATACCTGGGTCGAGCGGGGGTGCTCGCAAGGCTAGACAGACGTAGTCACGGGAGCGCGGCCATCGCCACCTCGATCGCCGCGACGCGCGCGCTCCACGAGCTTCGTCAGCTCGTCGCCTTCCGGCAGTTGCGGTGCCGGATCGCATTGGCAGGGGCGTCTATCCCGACGTACCCATTCACCTTCGGTGCCGTCGGGACGTGCCCAGTAACACGCAGCGGGCCGACGACAGCGGCGGCAACGGACAAGCACCAATGGTCGCGGTAGGTCGAAGATGGAGTTGCTTTTCACCCACTCACCTCGTTCAGTCGTGGGGTAGCTGGCGGTGGTCGGGCTCGGGCTTGACCGCCTCCGGGCAGTGTCCATTTCGCCAGCTCACCAGGACCGATTCCGGTTCGAAGCCAGGCCCGTGCTTTTCGCGGGGCATCAGGACCACCTCCATGCCCAACGTCTCCAATACAGCCCGCTTGGCGGATACCGGCATCGCGTCCCAGGTCTCGGCCGCCCTGGGTCCTGCTAGCTGCCGCAACACCTCGAGGTCCAAGGATTGGACGGCCGCGTCACGCTCGCGGCGGGTGGCCTCCAATTCCGGCGCCAGCTTGGCCGTGATGCGCTCGAGCTGGCGAATGGTGATCTTCCCGTCGGCCTGGGAGTCGGCTGCCTCATCGAGGCGCTGCTGCAGTTCGTCGCAACGGTCTGATAGGCGGCGCGCCCGCTCGTCGTCCCCGAGCATCCAGTCCAGCGCGTCGGGCATGGCCAGCCTCCCGATGACGATCCGACCAACCAGCTCGTCGACCGCACGCATGACGCGACCGGTGCACCCGCGCGGCCCTGCGCACATGTAGATCAGGGCTTGGTCCCGTCGACCGTTTCGCCGGGCAACTCGCAGCATGCCGCCGCAGACCCCGCATTTGCCGATGCCGTGGGTCAGCAGGTGCTTACGGGCGCCGGGGCGCGGTCCGTTGTGGCTGCGCCGCTCGGGCGCCGACAAGAGAGCCACGATCCGGTCATGCTTCGCCCGCTCAACGATCGGCTCCCAGTCGCCCGGCATCTCGGTACCGCCGTTGTCACGTTTGCGATAGCGGCGGATGGCGGCATTGGCGTCTCGCACCACCAGCGTCCGCACCGTCGACTTGGCCCACCTCCGGGTCGGGGGCTTCCGACCCTTGGCCACCCGTTGTTCGCGAGCCTCAGCGGCAATCTTCATCCATTGGGCATAGGCGGGCGCCGGTTCGTCGCGCGCGTTCATGTCGCGGTACAGCTCGTTGAGCGATTCCCCCGCCAGCAGCCGGTCCACCAGCTCACGCACAACCGCCGCTTCGTGGTGATTGACCACCTGTCGGGCATCGATGCCGCGGCCTTCGCGATCCCACCCATAGGGCACATAACCCCAGGACCTGCCACGCCGGGCCAGGTCGGCGATGGCGGCCGAGACCCGCTCGGCCTTCACCTCCCCCTCCATGGAGTCGAAGGCGGTCATCATGTCGGCCAAGCCTCGCCCGTAGGCAGACCTGAGATCCAACGACGGTCCCTTCACCGCGATGACGTCGACGTTGTGCTGTCCGAAGGTATTGATTACCTCGGCGCGGTCCCTGCGTGACCGCATCAGGCGCGAGGATTGCCAGACGATGACATGATCCACCCGCTCCGACCGGACCAGCTCCCATACCTGCTCATATCCGGGCCTGCGTAATCCCTTGCTGGCGGTGATGTCGTTCTCCACAATCTCTGCGACGACCTCGTAACCACGTGCATAAGCCATAGCACGCATTTCGTTGAGCTGGCGGTTGACACCGATCTGCTCGCCGGTCTTGTCCACGCTGATCCGTGCGTACAGCACGGCCCGTTCCGCCACCCGAACCCCTTTGCCCAAAGTGATTCCTTCTTAGAGTTTACCAGCTGCCTGGGGTGCGCCGACCTGCACCGCCGGGACCGCGACGCCGCCTGGCCGGCCATCTGCGCGCAGCTCCGCGAGACCGTCGGCGTCGCCGACAGGGCCACTCTGCTGGCGACCGCGGCGCTGGCGCTCAGCCAGGTGAACCGGGTGATCGCCGCGGTGCGCGTCCAAGGCGCCGCGGACGACCCGGAACCGCCGCAGACGCTGAACGCCACCCTCGAATTCGACCTCGACGCGGGCGCCATCGTCGCGCGGCGATGGACCCGACATCCGCTGTGCTCCTGCTGACACGGTGAGCGCTCACACGGCCGGAACCAGTTGTTAGGAGATCAACACAACGATGCGGCGCACCGTCGTGGATGATGGAGACGTGGCAGACATCAAGCGGGGCCGTGCTGCGCGAAACGCGAAGCTGGCCAGCATTCCCGTCGGCTTCGCCGGCCGGGCGGCGCTCGGCTTCGGGAAACGCCTGACCGGCAAATCCAAGGACGAAGTCCAAGCCGAAATGCTGGAGAAGGCCGCCAACCAGCTGTTCACCGTCCTCGGTGAACTCAAGGGCGGGGCGATGAAGGTCGGCCAGGCCCTGTCGGTGATGGAAGCCGCGATCCCCGACGAGTTCGGCGAGCCCTACCGCGAGGCGCTGACCAAGCTGCAGAAGGACGCCCCGCCGCTGCCCGCGGCCAAGGTGCACCGGGTGCTGGACGCGCAGCTGGGCACCAAATGGCGCGACCGGTTCAGCTCGTTCGACGACACGCCGGTGGCCTCGGCCAGCATCGGCCAGGTGCACAAGGCGGTGTGGTCCGACGGCCGCGACGTCGCCGTCAAGATCCAGTACCCGGGCGCCGACGAGGCGCTGCGCGCCGACCTCAAGACCATGCAGCGGATGGTCGGCGTCCTCAAGCAGCTCTCCCCCGGCGCCGACGTCCAGGGCGTCGTCGACGAGCTGATCCAGCGCACCGAGATGGAACTGGACTACCGGCTCGAGGCCGACAACCAGCGCGCGTTCGCGAAGGCCTACCACGACCATCCGCACTTCGCGGTGCCGCGCGTCGTGGCGAGCTCACCGAAGGTGGTGATCCAGGAGTGGATCCAGGGCGTGCCGATGGCGGAGATCATCCGCGACGGCAGCCCCGAGGAGCGCGACCTGATCGGTACCCGGCTGACCGAGCTCACCTTCGACGCGCCGCGCCGGCTCGGGATGATGCACGGCGACGCCCACCCCGGGAACTTCATGCTGCTGCCCGACGGCCGGATGGGGGTCATCGACTTCGGTGCCGTGGCCCCGCTGCCCGGGGGCTTACCGATCGAGCTCGGGTTGATCATGCGGGCGGCCCTGCACAAGAACTACGACCTGCTGCTGCCGACCATGGAGAAGGTCGGCTTCATCCAGAAGGGGCAGCAGGTGTCGGTCCGCGACATCGACGAGATGCTGCGCCAGTACGTCGAGCCCATCGAGGTCGACGTCTTCCACTACACCCGCAAGTGGCTGCAGAAGATGACGGTCGGGCAGATCGACCGCTCGGTCTCCCAGATCAAGACGGCCCGGCAGATGGACCTGCCCGTCCAGCTGGCCATTCCGATGCGGGTCATCTCGTCGGTGGCCGCGATCCTCTGCCAGCTCAACGCGCACGTGCCGATCAAGCGGCTGTCCGAAGAGCTGATCCCCGGCTTCGCCGAACCCGACTCCGTCGTCGTCTGATCCCCTGCCGGCGTGTTGGCCGGTGGAGCGGGCCGCCGCCGCGGGTTCAGGCCGCGACTTGCGCCTTGCGGGGGCGTCCGCGCGGGCGTTTGTAGTCCAGGATCGAGCCGCGGTCGAAGATCTCGCCGCCCCACACACCCCAGGGTTCGGCGCGTTCGACAGCGGCCGCCAGGCACTGGCGCCGGATCGGGCAGCCGGCGCACAGCGCCTTGGCGTGTTCGAGATCGGCAGGGGCCTCGGCGAACCAGAGATCAGGGTCGCCGACGTGACACGGCAGTGCTGCTCTGAAGACCTGTCTGGGGATTTCCGACATGTCCTGGATACCTGCTTCCTGGTCGGGTGGTTCTCCGTTTGCGGTGATCCGGGCCAGGTGGACTGTCGGGAAAAACGAGGGCCACGGATCCTTGACTCGGGTCCGTGGCCATCTGGGTGAATACCGGGCTATGCGCTCAGGTATGGCTCCGATCCACGGACGCGGTCGCGGCGGCGGCGCGGTGCTTGACCGCGGCCGCCGGTGCGGCGGCGGCATGGGAGATGCGCGCGGCCGGCGCCGCAGACAACTTCAACGCGTCGTTGATCATCGCGGCCACCTCCCTTTCACGCCCTCAGACTGCGGTTTCGAGGGTAGACGGTCGGCGCCGGTCCCCACAACCGAATTTCTGACCTGCGCGTTCGCCCTTCAGCGTGCGCGGACCAAGGCCAGCACGTCGGCGCCGTACTGTTCGAGCTTGCGCGCGCCGATGCCCGGGATGGCGATCAGCGCCTCCTCGTCGCCGGGCCGCAGTTCGGCGATCGCGATCAGCGTGTTGTCGGTGAAGACGACGTAGGCGGGCACCTTCTGCTCCTTGGCGACGTCCAGTCGCCACGCCTTGAGCCGCCCCAACAGCTCCTCGTCGATGTCGGCGGCGCACGTCTCGCAGCGCCGCAGCATGACGGCCGCGGCGCTGGCCAGGTCCTTGTTGCAGACCCGGCAGCGGGTGGTGCCGCCGCGGTTGCGGCGCGACCGGCTGGGGGCCGGGTCCGCCCGCGTCTGCGGCGCAATGCCGTTGAGGAACCGCGAGGGCTTGCGGCTCTGCCGCCCGCCGGGGCTGCGGGCAAGCGCCCAGCTGAGCGCCAAATGCACCCTGGCCCTTGTGATTCCGACGTACAAGAGCCGACGCTCCTCTTCGACCGGCTCGCTCTCGGCGCCGTGGGACAGCGCGTGCGAGATGGGCAGCGTGCCGTCGGCCAGCCCGACCAGGAAGACCGCGTCCCACTCGAGGCCCTTGGCGGCGTGCAGCGACGCCAGCGTGACGCCCTGCACCACCGGTGGGTGCCGCGCGTCGGCGCGCGACCGCAGTTCGGCGACCAGCCCATCGAGGCCGAGCTGCGGGCGCTGCGCCACCTCGTCGTCCACCAGTTCGGCCAGTGCGGTCAACGCCTCCCAGCGCTCGCGGGCCTTGGTACCGGCCGGCTCCTCGGCCGTCAGTCCCAGCGGTTCCAGGACCGCGCGCACCACCTCCGGCACCGAGCCCTCGGCGTCGCGATCGGCGGCGCGCTGCAGCGCCAGCATTGCCTGCTTGATCTCCTGACGGGTGAAGAATCCCTCGCCGCCGCGGACCTGATAGGCGATGCCCGCCTCGGTCAGCGCCTCCTCGTAGATCTCGGACTGCGCGTTGACCCGGTACAGGACGGCGATCTCGGCGGGCGGGGTGCCCGATTCAATCAGCCCGGCGATCGACTTGGCCACCGCGGCGGCCTCGGCACGCTCGTCGGGGTGCTCGTCGAAGGACGGGGCCGGCCCGGGCGGGCGCTGGCCGACGAGGTGCAGCTTGCTGCCGGCCACCCGGCCCCGCGCCGCGGCGATCACCTGGTTGGCCAGGGAGACGACCTGCGGGGTGGACCGGTAGTCGCGCTCCAGGCGCACCACGGTGGCGTCGGGGAAGCGGCGCGAGAAGTCGAGCAGGAACCGAGGCGAAGCCCCGGTGAACGAATAGATGGTCTGGTTGGCGTCACCGACGACGGTCAGGTCGTCCCGGTCGCCAAGCCACGCCGAGAGCACCCGCTGCTGCAGCGGCGTGACGTCCTGGTACTCGTCGACGACGAAGCAGCGGTAGCGGTCGCGGAACTCCTCGGCCACGGCGGCGTCGTTCTCGATGGCCGCCGCGGTGTGCAGCAGCAGATCGTCGAAGTCGAGCAGCGTGACCGATTGGTCGACGGTCTTGAGGGCCTCATAGGCGGCGTAGACGGCCGCCGTCTTGGCGGCGTCCAACGGGGCGTCCCGACCCGCGGCGGCCACGGCGGCCGGATACTGCTCGGGGCCGATGAGCGACGCCTTGGCCCACTCGATCTCACCGGCCAGGTCGCGCACGTCGTCGGTGCCGGCGTTGACCCTCGAGCGGTTGGCCGCGCGGGCCACGATCGCGAACTTGCTGTCGAGCAGCTGCCAACCCGTGTCACCGACCACGCGCGGCCAGAAGTACCGCAGCTGGCGGTGCGCGGCCGCGTGAAACGTCAACGCCTGTACCGCGCCCACGCCCGCCGCAGAGTTCGCCGCCCCGTCGAGCGCCCGCAGCCGCGAACGCATCTCCCCCGCCGCGCGCTGGGTGAACGTGACCGCCAGCACCTGCGCGGGAGCGACGTGACCGCCCGCCACGAGATGGGCGATACGGTGCGTTATGGTGCGGGTCTTGCCCGTGCCGGCGCCCGCGAGGACACACACCGGGCCACGCGGAGCCAGCACGGCATCGCGCTGCTCGTCGTCCAGCCCCGCGGTCAAGGCATCGGCGACCATCGGCATGGCCCCCATCTTGTCAGTGATGGCCGACAGCCCGCGCGCAGCGCCACGCCGCCGCACACCCCCCGAGCGCGGAATGCATCGACACCCGGCTACGTTTGAGGGCTTATGACCAACTCTGCGATCACCGTCTACACGACGTCGTGGTGCGGCTACTGCCACCGGCTCATGACCGTGCTCAAGTCCAGCGGAATCCCCTACGAGGCGGTCGACATCGAACACGACCCCGCGGCGGCCAAGTTCGTCGGTTCGGTCAACGGCGGCAACATGACGGTGCCGACCGTGAAGTTCGCCGACGGGACGACGATGACCAACCCGAGCGCGGCACAGGTCAAGGCGAAGCTGGCCGAAGTCAGCGGCTGACGGCGCGGGGGCGGCCGCCGGCCGCTGCCGGGCCCGCATTATGGGCCGGCGGCGGGATCAGTCGCTTTCGGCCCACGATTCGATTATCACACGGGCGATCGAAATCGACCCGGGCAGAAGCAGTTTCGAGTCCGAGGCGGTGGCCCAGTCACCCGCGGCGAGCGCGGCGCGCACCTCGTCGCGGGTGAACCACGCCGCCTCGGCAATCTCTCCGTCGTTGAACGCGAAATCTTCGGCCGGGTCGGCGACGGCATGGAAGCCGACCATCAGCGAACGCGGAAACGGCCACGGCTGGCTGCCCAGATAGCGCACGTCGCGGACCGTCAGGCCGATCTCCTCGCGAATCTCCCGGGCCACACACACCTCGAAAGACTCCCCGGCTTCGACAAATCCGGCCAGCAGCGAGAACATCCGCTCGGGCCACACAGCCTGGCGCGCCAGAACGGCGCGGTCGGCGCCGTCGTGCACCAGGCAGATCACCGCGGGATCGATGCGCGGGAACTCCTCGTGCCCGGTGACCGGGTTGACGCGCGACCAGCCCGCCCGCGCGGGACGCGTCGGCGAGCCGTCCACCGAGCTGTACCTGGCCTTGTCATGCCAATTGAGCAGCGCGACGGCCGACGACACCAACTGGCTGCTGGTGTCGTCGAGGTCCGAGGCGAGGCCGCGCAGGTTCACCACCTCGGCGTGCACGCCGGCGTCCTCGGGCGCTTCCAGCGGTCCCCGGATGGCCCACACGTGCCGGCCGCTGTCCAGCCGGCCCAGAAACACCGCCTCCGGCGGAGGCTTGTCCGCCAGCGTCGCCGCGGCACCGAGCACCACCCGCGAGTCGGCGACGAGCACCTGGTTGCGCGAATCCACTCGCAGCAGCGCCGCATCCGGCCAGCCCGCGGCCGCCGCGTCGACGTCCGTGCGTAGCTGATCGGCGCGGTCGGCGCCGACGCGCGACAGCAGCGGAACCTCCCGCAACCGCAAATCCGCGAAGGCCACTAGATTCCCGATCCGCGGCGACCCGCCGCGCCCGGCTGCGCCGCGCTCGCGATCGCCACTCGCCCCACCCGCGGCGACCCGCCGCGCCCGGCTGCGCCGCGCTCGCGATCGCCACTCGCCCCACCCCGCGACGACCCGCCGCGCCCGGCTGCGCCGCGCTCGCGATCGCCACTCGCCCCACCCCGCGGCGACCCGCCGCGCCCGGCTGCGCCGCGCTCGCGATCGCCACTAGTGCCCCGCGTTCCGGATGTACAACAGCCGGTCGGTCGCCTCGATGGCGTCCACCTCGGGCGCACCGATGCGCAGCAGGTGACCGTCGCGCACCACACCGAGCACGATGTCGCGAAGGTGCCGCGGCGATCCCCCGACCTCGGTCTGCTCGACCTCACGTTCAGCGATTGCCAGCCCCATGTCCGGTGTGAGCAGGTCCTCGATCATCTCCACGACGCTGGGCGTCGTCGTGGCCAGCCCGAGCAGCCGGCCGGCGGTCTCCGAGGAGACCACCACCGAGTCCGCTCCCGACTGCTGCAGCAGGTGCTGGTTCTCGGCCTCCCGGATCGAGGCGACGATCTTGGCCGTGGGCGCGAGTTCGCGCGCCGTCAGCGTGACCAGCACGGCGGTGTCGTCGCGGCTGGTGGCCACGATGATCGAGACCGCGTGCTGCGCCCCGGCCAGCCTCAGCACGTCGGCCTTGGTGGCGTCGCCGTGCACCGTGACCAGGCCCGCGGTCGCCGCGTGCTCGAGCGCCGTCCTGTCGGTGTCGACGACGACGATTTCGCCTTGCGAGGCCTCGTCACCCACGATCGCGGCCACCGCCGTCTTCCCCTTGGTCCCGTAGCCGATGACGATGGTGTGGTTGCGCACTCTGCTCCTCCAACGCTGGATCTTCCACGCCTGCCGGGACCGCTCGGAGAGGACCTCGAGCGTCGTGCCGACCAACACGGCCAGGAAGGCGATCCGCAGCGGCGTGAAGATCAGGGTGTGGGTCAGGCGCGCGGTCTCCGTGTATGGGGTGATGTCGCCGTAGCCCGTCGTCGACAGGGACACCGCCGCGAAGTAGACGGTGTCCAGGAACGTCAGCCGCTCGCCGCGCACATCGCGGTAGCCGCTGCGGTCCAGGTAGACGATGAGGGCGGCCGCGAACAGGACCACCAGCGCGATCGCCACCCGTCGCGCGATGACGCGGAACGGGCTGCCGTGCTCCTCGGGGATTCGCAGCACGCCGACCAGTTGATGACCCGGTTGGGCCGCCAGCGTCTCGTCGAGACCGCTCAGCCTGCGCGACCTACCGTTGCCCACGGCGGCCCGTCATCGGCTTGACCACAGCGCACGAGACACGCACGACTCTTATGTAACCACGATCACCGAATCCCCAATACTCGGGCAGCAGAGCTCACAGGTCTGCGCTCGGGGCGCCGGACGACGAGGCCAGCAACCCCGCCAGTTCACCCGGACCGGGCAGATCGCCGGGCGAGATCGTGGCGCCCGCCCGCACGTAGTAGAACGCGGTGCGCACCTTCGATTCCGGGACCCCCGACAACGCGGCCCACGCCAGCCGGTAGACGGCGAGCTGGACGGCGGCCTGCCGCACGGCCTCCGGCCCGTGCGGCGGCTCACCCGTCTTCCAGTCGACCACGGTGGCGCCGCCGTCGGGGTCGGCGAACACCGCGTCGATGCGGCCGCGCACCACGGTGTCGCCGATCGGCATCTCGAACGGCACCTCGACCGCCACGGGGCTGCGGGCGGCCCACGACGATCCGGCGAACGCCGCTTGCAGCGTCGCCAGCTCGCGGCCGTCGCCGACATCGGCGTCGGCGGCACCCGGCAGATCACCGAGGTCGAACAGCCACTTTGCGCCGTAGAACTGCTGGACCCAGGTGTGAAAAGCGTTGCCCAGCAATGCATGCGGATCGGGACGCGCCGGCAGCCGATGTATCAGGCGCTGAGCCGCGCCCGCGGGGTCGCGCGCAAGATCCACCAGCGCGCTGACCGACACCTGGCCGGGCAGCGCGCGGCCGGCGCCCGCGCCCGAGTTCGCGCGCTCCGCCAGCAACGCGTCGACGTCGGCGCCCCAGCCGTCGACGTCGACGCCGGCCTGCGCGGGATCGGCGGTCATCGCCCGGGCCACCAGCTGCGCCCCGCGTTCGACGTCGCCGCGCCGTGCCGCCAACGGGTCGACGGGCCAAACCGCCTCGACGACGTCGTCGCGCAACGGGTTTCGCTCGCCGTCGGCCGGCGGGGGCGCCCAGTGGTCGACCTCGCCGCAGGGATCACCGGCGGCGGCCGACCGGTCGATGATGTCCTTGAGCTCGGAAAGGAACTCCGACGGGCCCCGCGGCTTCATGCCGGTGGCGCCCCAGTGGTGGCCGGACACCAGCAGGGTGTCCTCGGCGCGCGTGATGGCCACGTACAAAAGCCGGCGCTCCTCGTCCACCCGCCGCTGCTCGAGTTGGTCGCGATGGGCAGAGATGGCGTCAGACAACTGCTTTCGGTTCGTGACGTCCGCGGTGTCGAGCACCGGGATGCCCAGTACGCCCGCGGCGGCGCGGTCGCCGCGCAGCAGCGGTGGCAGTTGGGCGGCGTCGGTCAGCCACGTGCTTCGCGACGCGGTCGACGGGAAGATGCCACCCGAGAGATGTGCCACCGCCACCACCTGCCACTCCAATCCCTTCGCGGCGTGCACGGTCAGCACCTGCACCCGGTCCCGCGACGCCGTCACCGAGGCGGGCGCCAGACCGTTCTCGACATCGTCGGCCACGTCGAGGAAGGCCAGCAGGCCCGCCACCGATGCCGCCGACCCCGTCGCCGGCGCATCCGTCGCGCCGCAGCGTTCGGCGTAGCCCGCGACCACGTCCGCGAAGGCGTCGAGGTGTTCGGTGCCCGCCCATGCCTCGCCCCCGGCGATCTGGGACGCCATGGCCGCGGCGCGCACTTCGCAGTCGACGCCGAGCACGCGGCGCACCTCGGCGACCAGATCGGGCAACGGGTGACCCAGGTGGTCGCGCAGCATGCTCAGCTCGGCGGCGAGCGCGCCGATGCGCCGATAACCCTCGGGGGAATAGGGGCCGGGCGGTCCCGGGTCGCTGATGGCGTCGGCCAGGCCGGCGGCGTCGACGTCCGGTCCGGCCGCGCGGGCGATCGATTCGGGCGACGGCGCCTCACCCGACGGCGCGCCCAGTCCCGCGCCGAGGGTCAGGGCGCGCTGCCACAACGCAGCAAGGTCTCGCCCGCCGAGCCGCCAGCGCGGGCCGGTGAGCACGCGCAGCGCGGCCGCCCCCGCGGCCGGGTCGGCGACCAGTCGCAGCATGGCCACCACGTCAGCGACCTCGGGGATCGACAACAGCCCGGCCAGCCCCACGACCTCGACCGGGATGCCGCGGGCGCGCAGGGCCTCTGCGACGGGCGCGGCATCGGCGTTGCGGCGCACCAACACCGCGGCGGTCGGCGGCTCGACGCCGTCGGCCCGGGCCCGCTGATACTGCCGGTGAACCTGGTCGGCGATCCACTCGCGTTCGGTGCGCACGTCGGCGAGCAGAGCGCACCGCACGGTGCCCGGCGGAGCGCCCGGACGTGGCCGCAGCGCATGCACGGCGACCGATCGTCGGCGCGCCTCCGCCGATATCGCGTTGGCCACGTGCAGGGTGCGCGGGGGGTTGCGCCAACTGGTCCGCAGCTCCAGCGCCGGCGCGGGGGTGCCGTCGGAGCGGGGGAAGTCGGTGGTGAACCGCGGCAGGTTGGTCGCCGAGGCCCCGCGCCAGCCGTAGATCGACTGAATCGGGTCGCCGACCGCGGTCAGGGCCAACCCGTCGTCGACCCCGCCCCCGAACAGCGCCGACAACGCCACCCGCTGGGCGTACCCGGTGTCCTGGTACTCGTCGAGCAACACCACCCGGTAGCGGCCGCGCACCTCCTCGCCCACCTCCGGGAAATCGGCGGCCAACCGGGCCGCCGAAGCCATCTGCATGCCGAAGTCCATCACCTTCGCGGCGCGCATGCGCTCCTGCAGCGCGTCGAGCAGCGGCACCAGCTGCGCACGCTGCGTCTGGGTGTCCAGCAGCCGCAGCAGCCACTGGCTGGGGCCGCGGTCGCGTTGGCAGGGACCGGCCGGCAGCGTGTGGATCAACCGCTCCAGCTCCACGTGCGTGTCGCGAAGCTGGCGCGTGTCCACCAGATGCTCGGTCAGCTGCCCCCACAGTCGCAGCACCATCGAGGTGACCGCGGCCGGGGTCTTGTCGGTGCGCAGCTCACCGCGGTAGGCGCTGACCACGTCGAGAGCGAGCTGCCACAACTCGGTTTCGCCGAGCAGGCGGGTGTCGGGTTCGACGGGCAACAGCAGCCCGTAGTCGCGCAGCAGCGAGCCGGCGAACGCATGGTAGGTGCTGACCGCCGGGGCGCCGGCCGATTCGAAATCCGTCGCGGCGCGACGGTCCAGGTTCAGGCCGCTCAACCGGGCCAGGCGGGACCGCACCCGGCGCAACAGCTGCCCGGCGGCCTTGCGGGTGAAGGTCAATCCCAGCACCTGGCCTGGATCGGCGTAGCCGTTGGCGACCAGCCACACCACCCGGGCGGCCATCGTCTCCGTCTTGCCGGCGCCCGCCCCGGCGATCACGACGAGAGGACCGGGCGGTGCGGCGATGACCGCGGCCTGCTCGGCGGTGGGCGGGAACAGGCCCAGCGCGCCCGCCAGGTCGGCCGGGCTGTGGGTGGGTGCGAAACTCACTGCGGTTCCGTCCCGTTGGTATGGGCCGGGCAGCATGACCGTATCGGGCAGTGCGCGCAACCGTCGTTGCGCCGCGCGACGAACTGCGGCCCCGCGGTCGCCGCGGCGGCCGCCCGGACCGCGTCGCGCCATTCGTCCCGTGCCGCGGGTGTCAGCGGATCCTGTTCGCGTTCGGTGGCCCCCGCCGACCCGGCCTTGCCGACGTAGACCAGCCGCGCCCCGCCGGGCTCCCGGCCGTCGGCGACCATCCCCTCGGCCACCGCCAGCTGGTACATCGCGAGCTGGGCGTGCTGCTGCGCGTCGTCCTTGGTGACCGGTGTCCTGCCGGTCTTGACGTCGACGATCACCAGGCGGCCCGCCGCATCGCGTTCCAGCCGGTCGACGCGGCCCCGCAGCCGGATCTGCCCGCCGTCTTCTCCCGCCGCACCCAGGCTCCCGTCGATCTCGACCTCGACTCCCACCTGGGTCAACTCACCCCGCGTGCGCGTCCGCCAGTGTGCGAAGGCCTCGATCATCGCGCGGTGACGGGCCAGCTCGTTGGCCGAATGCCACTGCGCGTCGAACGGCAGATGCTTCCAGGCCCGGTCGAGCCCGGCGAGCAGCTGCGCCTCGGTCTTGTCCGGTTCGGCGATCAGCGCGTGCACCACCGAGCCGATGGTGGACCGCAGGTCGCGCGGGTTCGTTGCGCCGTGACGTTCGGCCAGCCAGCGCAACGGGCAGTCGGTCAGAGTCTGCAGGGTAGAAGGGGTGAGCGTGACGACGTCCTCGCGGCCGCGCAGCGGTTCGCTGGTGCTCACCGGCGTCAGGCCGTGCCAGCCGGCCGGGTCGGCGCCCGGCACGCCGGCTGTGGCCAGCCGGGCCAATTGTGTTGCCGCGCACTGCCGGGTGACGTCGTCGACGCTCCCGTCGGGAGCGCACACGACGCCGCGCAGCCGCCCCACCAGCGCCGCCGACGACAACACCCGCGGCGCCGCGACCGGCTGCACGAAGGCCGGCTCGCCGTCACCGCCGGCCCACCGCGCGATCTCGGAGAAGAACGCCGACGGCAGCGCGCCCTCCTGGTCGGCCCCGCCGTCGTCGCTGTCGACGGCCGTCACCAGCAACCGGCGCCGCGCCCGGCCCATCGCCGCCACCAGAAGCCTGCGCTCCTCGGCCAGCAGTGGCGCGCGCACCGAGGCGTCGGGTGTCACCCCGTCCAGCACGTCGAGCAGCCGCTGCGTGGCCAACACGCCGCCGCGCGGAACCGTGTTGGGCCACAAACCTTCCTGCAGGCCGGCGATGACGACGAAGTCCCATTCGTGTCCCAGCGCGGCGTGCGCGCTGAGCACCCTGACCTCCTCGCCCGCCGGCCCCGTCTCGGTGGGGGCGCCCGGCAGCCGCAGGGCGGCGACGTGCTCGACGAGGCCGCGCAGCGACGCCCCCGCGGTGCGGGACACATAGTCGTCGGCGATGTCGAACAATGCGGTCACCGCGGCGAGGTTCCGGGTGGCCTGGGCGCCGACCGGGCCACCGCGCTCACTCGCCGCCAGCCAGCGCCGCTGCAGGCCGCAGCGGTGCCAAGCCGCCCAGAGCGTGTGGCGCGGGTCGCCGCCGTGGGGCGGTGTCTGCGGCCCCCCACGATGGCAGCGCGCGGCCGCGTCGAGAACGGCGCGCACCCGGTGCACGGCGCGAAACTGCGGTCCCCGTGCCGGCGCGTCGCCGCGCAGCGCGTCGACCAGCAGGCCGCCGAGGTCGCCCGGCGGCTGTGCGGGGTTGGCGCGCAGCAGCGCCCTGCGTAACTGCCGCAACGAGATCGGGTCGACGCGGCCGATGGGCCCGGTCAGCAGGGCCATCGCCTGGTCGCCGTCGAGCCCGTCGGCGGTGGCCGCCAGCACCATGAGCAACGCCCGTGCCGCGGGCTCCTCCCACAGCGATCCGCTGACTCGTGGGCAGGCCACCGGGACCCCGGCGGCGGACAGGGCCCGCGGCAACCGCGCACCGGCCCGCGGCACCGACCGGACAATGACCGCCATCTGCGACCACGGCACGCCGTCGACCAGGTGTGCGCGCCGCAGCGCGTCGGCGATCAGCGCCGCCTCGGCGTGCTCCGACGCGGCGAGGCGAACCGTGACGGACCCGTCCTCGGCCCCGGCGCCGTCGATGCGCCTGCCGGTGCCGCTGCCCGGCAACCGACCTGCGACGCCGCTGACCACCCGCGCCACCGCCGGCGCACAGCGCCGCGATACCGTCAATACCACTGTGCCAGAATCGCTTTCACCAAAGCCATCACCCAGCAGTCCGGCGGGTTCCCCACCCCGGAAGCCGAACACCGCCTGGTTGGGGTCGCCGGCGATCAACGCCAGCTCCGCGCCCGCTGCCAGCACCCGCACCAGGCGGGCCGCCTGCGGGTCGAGCTGCTGGGCATCGTCGACCAGCAAGACGCGGATCCGGGCGCGTTCGGCCGCCAGCAACTCCGGGTCCATCGCGAACGCCTCGAGTGCGGCGCCCACCAGCTCGGCGGCACCCAACGCGGGGGTGGTCGCCTGCGGCGACGCCGTCCCGACCGCCGAGCGCAGCAGCATCACCTGCTCGTACTGACGCGCGAACCGGCCCGCGGCCGTCCAATCCGGGCGGCGGCACCGACGCCCGAGCCGTTCCAGCCGCTGAGGGTCGACGCCGCGTTCAGAGCAGCGGGCCAACAGGTTTCGCAGTTCGGCGGCGAAGCCCGCGGTGCCCAGGGCCGGCCGCAGCTGAGCCGGCCACCCGCTGGCCGCGCGGGGGCCGTCCTCGAGATCGCCGGCGAGCAATTCACGGATGATGGCGTCCTGTTCGGCGCTGGTGACCAGCCGCGGGGGCGCGTCACCGGCCCGTTCGGCCGCGCGGCGCAGCACCGCGTAGGCGTAGCTGTGCACCGTGCGCACCAGCGGCTCGCGAACGGCGGCACGGCACGGGCCGTCCGGGCGCGAGCCGAGCAGCTTCGCCGTCAGCGCGCCGCGCTCGCGGATCCCCAGCCGGCCCGAACCCGTGAGCAGCAGAACCGATCCCGGGTCCACACCGGCGTCGATCTGGGCGACTGCGGCCTCGACGAGCAGGCTGCTCTTGCCCGTTCCGGGGCCGCCGAGGACGCGCACCAGCCCGCGGAACCCCGGCGCCAGGACCGCACGCGCCTCGGCATCCCAGGTGTATGACATGGCTGCATGAAAGCACCGGGGTACGACAAGTCGGGCCCGCGGGCACAGTGACTCCCGTCCCAGAAGCGGAGGGGCGGGCCGTGGGCTCCTAGTCTGGAGGCCGGAACTGACAGGCCGTCGAAGGCGACCGCGATCAGCTGGACGAATGATAGGAGGGTTCACATGGACGTCGACCGTGGCTTTCCCATCGACGAACCGCCCGAAGCCGACGCCGCCGAGCAACAGCGACCCGCCGACGGCGACGACCAGGCCGGCTTGGACACCGAATACCTCGCCGCCGCGGACCGCGAGGCCAACGAGGCCGACGTGATGGAACAGGCCTACATCGTCGACGTCGACGACGAGTGGGACGACCGCTGACCGCCGATCTGCACGTGCACCGCTACGGTCCGCCGGGGCCGGCACAAGTCCTGGCGATTCACGGGTTGACCGGCCACGGACAGCGCTGGCAACACACGGCCGGGTATCTGCCCGAGATCGCCTTCGCCGCACCGGATCTGCTCGGCCATGGCCGGTCGTCGTGGGCGGCGCCGTGGACGCTGGACGCCAACGTCACGGCGCTGGCCACGTTGCTCGACTCGCAAGCCGGTGGGCCGGTGCTGGTGGTCGGCCATTCGTTCGGCGGCGCGGTCGCGATGCATCTCGCCGCGGCGCGCCCGGACCTGGTGGGGGCGATACTGCTGCTCGACCCGGCGGTTGCCCTCGACGGCGGGTGGATGCGCGAGATCGCCGATGCGATGTTCGCCTCACCCGACTACCCCGACGTCGAGGAGGCGCGGATGGAGAAGGCGTCGGGGTCATGGTCGGACGTCGACCCCGCGTTGCTGGACGCCGAAATCGACGAGCATCTGATCGGGCTCCCCAACGGGCGTTATGGCTGGCGGGTCGACATTCCGGCGATGATGTCGTACTGGAGCGAGCTGGCCCGCGACCTGGTGCTGCCGCCACCGGGGACGCCGACGACGCTGGTGCGGGCAAAACAGACCTCGCCGCCCTACGTCGGCGATCGCCTGGTCGCGGGACTGCAGGGGCGCCTCGGTGACGATTTCCGGCTCCTGGACTTCGACTGCAACCACATGGTGCCCTACGCCAGGCCCGACGACGTCGCCACCCTGATCCGCGAGCTCGTGACGGATCCGCAGGGCCGCTGACCATGGCGCCGATCACCGACGAACAGGTCGAGAGCGTGCGCGCTCTGGTCGCCGCGATCCCGCCGGGCAACGTCGTCACGTACGGCGATATCGCCGCTGTGGCAGGGCTTTCCAGTCCGCGCATCGTCGGATGGATCATGCGGACCGACTCCTCGGACCTGCCCTGGCACCGGGTGATCACCGCGAGCGGCCGGCCCGCGCGCCATCTGAGGGCCCGCCAGCTGGAACTGCTGCGCGCCGAGGGGGTGCTCGCCGTGGACGGCAAGGTCGCGCTCGGCGAATTCCGTTACGAATTCCCGCCCGGGCGCTAGAGCATCAGGCGGATCATGGCCGCGGTGCGGGCCAGGCCCGGGAAAGCCTCGGCGGTCGACCGCGGGTGCAGCGCATGCACGGCCAGACGAAAAATCAACGCCCGCAACAGCATCTGCGGCCATTCCGGCAGCGCGTTCCACCGCTCGATGAGACCGTCGTCGGCCTCACCCCAGGACAGCGCGTCGACGACGACGACACCGGCCGCCCACGATGCAGGGCGCCAGTACGGCGTGATGTCGGTGATCCCCGGCGCCGCGGTGCCCACGAACAGCACGGTGCCGTAGAGGTCGCCGTGCACGAGCTGGTTGGGGCTCTTGGTGGGTTTGCGCAGCATGGCGAGCTGGTTGATCAGCTCGACCGAGCGCTCGGCGTCGGCCGTGGGTGGGGCCGTGCGGGCGCCCGGCGGCACCGAGGCCAACGGTCGTTCCTCCCACGCGGCACGGTCGGCCGCGATGAAGATGTCGACGTCGCCCCACGGCGCGGTCGGCCCCTGGGTCAGAAACCGGGGGCGTTCCAGCTTGCCGGTCGCCTCGTGCAGGCGGACCGCCGCGGAGACGACTTCGTCATGCCTGGGCTCCGGCGTGCCGGCGACGAACGTGTCCGCGCGCCAGCCGGACACCACGTAGCGCCCGTCGGTCGAGCGCACCGGGCGCGCCAGCCGGATGCCGTCGACGAACAGCGTCTCGCGCACCCGGGCCGACCAGGCCGCGCGGGCGTGGTCGGGCACCAGGGACATGACGACCTCCCCGCATCGCCAGCCGCCTTCCCAGCTGGGCCCCAGGGACACCGGTTTGACGCCGGTCAGGCCGAACGCCGACAGCACATGATCCGGCGGTGGCTCGACATTCACACAGGTAGCCTAAACGAGCGGGCGGGACGGACTGGCTCAGTACATGACCATGTCGGGCTGTAGCTGCTCGGCCCACGCCATGATCCCGCCTTCCAAATGCACGGCGTCGGCGAACCCGGCCTTCCTGACCGTGGCCACCGCCTGCGCCGAACGCACGCCGGTCTTGCAGTACAGCACCGCCATCCGGTCCTGCGGCAGCATCGCCAGGCCCTCGCCCGAATTGATCGACGACTGCGGAACCAGCTGTGCGCCGTCGATGTGCACGATGTCCCACTCCGCCGGCTCGCGCACGTCGATCAGGGCCAGCTTCTCGCCTGAGTCCAGCAGCGCGCGCAATTCCCGCGGCGTGATCGCAGAGCCGGCGGGATCGTGCGCGGCTGACTCCAGCGCCGTGCCGCAGAACTGCTCGTAGTCGACCAGTTCGGTGATCTTCGGCGCGAGCGGATCCTTGCGGATGTTGATGGTGCGGTAGCTCATGGCCAGCGCGTCGTAGATCATCAGGCGGCCCAGCAGCGATTCGCCGATCCCGGTGATCAGCTTGATCGCCTCGGTGACCATCACCGAGGCAACGGAGGCGCAGATGACGCCCAGCACGCCGCCCTCGGCGCAGGACGGCACCGTGCCCTGCGGCGGTGGCTCCGGGTAGAGATCCCGGTAGTTCAGGCCGAGACCGCCCGGGGCGTCCTCCCAGAAAACCGACACCTGTCCCTCGAACCGGAAGATCGAGCCCCACACGTACGGCTTTCCCGTCAGAACCGCGGCGTCGTTCACCAAGTACCGGGTGGCGAAGTTGTCGGTGCCGTCCACGACCAGGTCGTACTGCCCGAACAGGTCGAGGGCGTTGCCGGCGTCCAGCCTGACCTCGTGCAGCCGCACCTGCACCAGCGGGTTGATCGCGGCGATCGACTCGCGGGCCGACTGCGCCTTGGACCGACCCACGTCGGCCACGCCGTGGATGATCTGGCGCTGCAAATTGGAATCCTCGACGACGTCGAAGTCGACGACGCCGAGGGTGCCCACCCCGGCGGCGGCCAGATAGAGCAACGTCGGCGCGCCCAGACCGCCCGCACCGATCACCAGCACCCGGGCGTTCTTGAGCCGCTTCTGCCCGTCGACGCCCAGGTCCGGGATGATCAGATGGCGGCTGTAGCGGGCCACCTCGTCGCGGGTCAGTTCGCGAGCGGGCCGAACCAGCGGCGGCAACGACGTCGACACCGAACTTCTCCTTGATCAGCTTCGCGTTCCCGGTAATCCGAGGCTACCCGGACCGTCCCGGGGGAAGTGTGTCGCGGCGGAGCCGGGCGACGCGGGTCGCCGTAGCTTCTAGGCGATCGGATACGGCCAGGGGTTGAACCGGCAGGTCTTCCCGTCCGCCTTGACGACATCGGAGTCGAATTTTGCGGCGTCGTCGTTGGACGTGGAGAACGTCTGCTGCATCATCACCGGCGCGAGGCCGCCCTGCTGCTGGCAGGCCTCGTGGTGCACGTAGCCGATGGCGTGGCCGACTTCGTGGTTGATCACGTACTGCCGGTAGGACCCCACGTCCCCCTCGAACGGGACGGCCCCGCGCACCCAGCGCGCCTCGTTGATCATGACCCGCGCCTGCCGGTCGGCACCGTAGGACGGGTTGTAGCACGACGTCTCCAACCGGAATTCGTAGCCGCAGCCCTCGCGCACGGTCACCGGCGACACCAGCGAGATCCGGAAGTCCGGGGTGCCCCCGTTGGTCCCGTCGATCCGGATGAACGCGAACTGCGGGTTGTGCGTCCAGCCCTTCGGGTTGGCCAGCGTCTGGTCCACCATCTCGGCGAACGCGGTGTCGCCCCCGAACATCGTGGGGTCCAGGCCGTTCTCCACCTCCACGGTGTAGCGGAACACCTTCGCGGTGCCCTGCCCGATCTGCGGCGTGGTGCCGGGCACCACCTGCCACGTCTTGTCGCCGGCCTCGGTGTACGGGCCGCCGTCGGGCAACGTCCCGGCCGGGATGTTGGCGTCGAAGGCGGCCAGTCCCTTGGGCGGGGCGTCCATGATGGCAGTGCCCACCGCGCCGATGGCCGGCGGACCCTGGATGGACTGCCTCGCAGTGGGTTTCGGCGCGCCCGTGCCCGTCACCGTCTGATAGATCACCACCGCGGTCAGCACCGCCAGCGCGGGCAGCGCGTACGCGCGCCAGCCGTAGGTGGAGACGAATCGGCCCAGCCATGTCTGCTTGCGCCACTGGCGCGGCCGCTCCCGGTCGGCCCGGGCCCGGCCGCCGTCCCGGGCGATCGGGTCGCGCAGGGCCCGCAGCGGCTCGCGCCACTCGTCGCGCAGCACCGGAACTCGGCCGCTGCCGCGGCTGGGCCGCTGGTAGGTCATTTCCCCAGGATGGCACAGCAGGCACCCCACGAACCGGAATGCCGCCTTTGGCGCGCCCGCATGCGCGCGCCCGAAACCGTCACTGCCAGCGGATACGCCATCGATGCCGATCACGAAGTCCGCACGGGTAGTAAGGTCTTTGCAACGAGCGCGGCCGGCGCGGGGTCTGTCCGACGGCCGGCTACCGGACAAGTCAGATGAGGACTCGATGAGCGAACTCGCCAGGGAGACGGCACGCCGTGTCACGCCGGCCGATCGCGGTCGTCCGGCCGACGGTCTGGCGGCGGCGAGCCGGCGTGGCAACCGGTTGCCGCGCGATGAGCGCCGCGGCCAGTTGTTGAGCGTGGCAAGTGATGTCTTCGTCGACCGCGGCTACCACGCAGCCGGCATGGACGAGATCGCCGATCGCGCGGGTGTCAGCAAACCCGTTCTCTATCAACACTTTACGAGCAAGCTCGAGCTGTATCTGGCCGTGCTTGCCCGGCACGTGGAAAACCTGGTCTCGGGCGTGCAGCAGGCGCTGCGCACCACGACCGACAACCGACGCCGGCTGCACGCCGCAGTGCAGGCCTTCTTCGACTTCATCGAGCACGACAGCCAGGGCTACCGGCTCATCTTCGAAAACGACTACGTGACCGAGCCCGAGGTCGCCGCGCAGGTCCGGGTCGCCACCGAATCCTGCATCGACGCGGTGTTCGCGCTGATCAGCGCCGACTCCGGCCTGGACCCCCACCGCGCCCGGATGATCGCGGTGGGACTGGTCGGCATCAGCGTCGACTGCGCCCGGTACTGGCTCGATTCGGACCGGCCGATCTCCAAGGCGGACGCCGTCGAGGGCACGGTCCACTTCGCGTGGGGCGGCCTGTCACACGTGCCGCTTACTCGCTCTTAGCGCCCTTACCCGCGAGCCCCGCGACTTCTGCGCCGATCCCGAAGCCGACCCGTCGGGCGTCGGCGACTCCGATCTCGACGTAGGAGATCTTGGCGGTGTGCACCAGGAAGCGGCGACCGCGCTCGTCGCTCAGCCTCAACAGAGCCGAGCCCTCGCTCAGTGCGGCGCTGACCAGTTCCTCGACTTCGGCCGGCGTCTGCGCGCTGGAAAGCACCAGCTCGCGCGGACTGTCGGAGATACCGATCTTGACCTCCACGGTCACCCCTTTTCGTTGGCATCAAGTCGCAGACCTGTCAGCAGCAGGCTAATCGACGTGGCGGACGAGCCCGGACGCAGAGTGCCCGCCCCGGTGCACCTCACAGTTCGCCGTGAGCGAAACGACGCTAACCGATCGGTAACGATTCGCTTCCAACCGGGCTGACACCCGCGCGCTCCCCGCCCCCACGTGCTTTCACATCCGTACCGTCGGCCCCATGGGTACCACACTGTCGCAGCGCGCCGGCGTACGTGAGTCCCGCGGGGACTTCGAGCACCTCGACGAGGACGACTGGGATACCGACGACACCGACGTCTACCCCGACGACGACTACACCTGGACGGGCTGGCCGGTCGAATTCCGCTGGCGCTCAGTCACTGCCGTACTCGGCGTCGTGGTCGCCGTCGGCGCCATCGCGACCGCGGTCATCATCAACAGCGGCGACAGCGCGTCGACCAAGGCGACCGTGGGCCCCTCGGCCCCCCGCCCGCTGACCTCCGCGCCCGCGGCGCCGAAGACGACGGCGGCCAGCGCGGCGCCCAGCGTCGCACCCAGCCAGGCGCCGAGCGTCTCCGCCGCCCCGCAGTTGCCGGCCGAGACGTTCACCACGGTGACCACGCCCAGCGCGCCGCCCGCCTACGGGCCCGGTTACTCGCCGGGAGCGCCGACCGTCGCGGCGCCGCCCTCGGTCGCCCCGCCGCTGGCCACGCTGAATCCGCGCACGGTCGTCTACACCGTGACCGGCACCAAGCAGCTGCTCGACCTGGTCAACGTGGTGTACACGGACGCGCGGGGCTACCCCCAGACCGAGTTCAACGTCTCTCTGCCCTGGTCGAGGGCGGTCGTGCTGAATCCGGGCGTCCAGACCCAGTCGGTGGTGGCCACGAGCTTCCTCGGGCGACTGGACTGCTCGATCGTCAACGCCGCCGGCGAGACGGTGGTGGCCTCGACCGCCAACTCCAACCTGGCGACCTGCACGAAGTAGGCGCAGGTCAGCTCAGGCCGAGCTCGCGCATCCGCCGGTCGTGGGTGTGCTGCAGACGGTCGAAGAAGGCGTTGAGCTGGCCCAGACCGCCGGCGCCCGACATCACCAGGTCGACCAGCTCGTCGTGGTCGGCCAGCAGGTACTGCGCCTGGGTGATCGCCTCGCCGAACAGGCGGCGCGACCACAGCGCCAGCCGGCTGCGCTGCTTGCCGCTGGACGTCACCGCCTTGCGCACCTCGGCGACGACGAACTGCGAGTGCCCGGTTTCCGAGAGGGCGGCCCGCACGACGTCGGCGACCTCGTCGGGCAGGCCGTCGGCGATCTCCAGGTACAGGTCCGCGGCCAGGGCGTCGCCGACGTAAGTCTTCACCAAGGCTTCCAACCACGTACTCGGCATCGTCAGCCGGTGGTAGTTCTCCAGCGCGGAAACGTACTTCGCCATCGCGGTCACCACGTCGACGCCGCGGCGGTCCAGTGCGTCGCGGAGCACTTCGTAGTGCTGCATCTCGGCGGCCGCCATGCTCGCCATCGAGATACGGCCGCGCAGGTCCGGGGCCATCTTGGCCTCGTCCGTGAGCCGGTAGAACGCCGCGATCTCGCCGTAGGCCAGGACCGCGAACAACTCGTTGACACCTGGATGATCGGCCGTGAGACGGGGGGCCCTCAGGTCGGTGGCATCGTCCGCCTGGTCGGCGGAAGCGGGCTCGCAGGAGGGCCGGGTCATGGCAACACTCTAGTCGGCGGAGTTGGCGCGACATGGGTGCCAGCTGTCGACCAGCTATCATGGGGACAGGTTTTGGCTGTAGTCCTACCGCCACTACCGGCGAAATGTGCGTGCACGTGCTGGCCCGCCTGGATGATCCCAATGAGAACGAGGGGCCGGCGACTCGGCGACGTGATCGGAGTCGGAACTCGTGCGCGCGTGACCGCGACATGAGAACACCGACACCAATCGAAAACGTCACCGAAAGGCTTCCCCCAACGTATGACCGCACCGACGAGCACAACTGAACTGACCTTTGCCCAACTCGGCGTCCGCGACGAGATCGTGCGCGCACTGGCGGAGAAGGGCATCGAGCGCCCCTTCGCCATCCAGGAACTGACCATGCCGCTGGCGCTCGCCGGCGACGACGTGATCGGCCAGGCTCGCACCGGCATGGGCAAGACCCTGGCCTTCGGCGTGCCGCTGCTGAACCGCATCACCTCCGGCGTGGGCGTGCGCGCGCTCACCGGCGCCCCCCGCGCCCTGGTCGTGGTGCCCACCCGTGAGCTGTGCATGCAGGTCACCGACGACCTGGCCGCCGCGGCCAAGTACCTGACCGCCGACGGCGGGCGCCGACTGTCCGTGGTCTCCATCTACGGAGGACGGGCCTACGAGCCGCAGATCGACGCGCTGCGTACCGGCGCCGACGTCGTGGTGGGCACCCCCGGCCGGCTGCTGGATCTGGCCCAGCAGGGCCACCTGCAGTTGGGCGGGCTGTCCATGCTGGTGCTCGACGAGGCAGACGAGATGCTCGACCTGGGCTTCCTGCCCGACATCGAGCGCATCCTGCGGCAGATACCCGAGGACCGCCAGTCCATGCTGTTCTCGGCGACCATGCCGGGCCCCATCATCACGCTGGCCCGCACCTTCATGAATCAGCCCACGCACATCCGGGCCGAGGCGCCCCATTCGGCCGCCACGCACGACACCACCGAGCAGTTCGTCTACCGCGCGCACGCCCTGGACAAGGTGGAGTTGGTGAGCCGGGTGCTGCAGGCGGAGAGCCGCGGGGCGACGATGATCTTCACCCGCACCAAGCGCACCGCGCAGAAGGTCGCCGACGAGCTGGCCGAGCGCGGCTTCAAGGTCGGCGCCGTGCACGGCGACCTGGGCCAGATCGCCCGGGAGAAGGCGCTCAAGGCGTTCCGCACCGGCGACATCGACGTGCTCGTCGCGACCGACGTGGCCGCCCGCGGCATCGACATCGACGACGTCACGCACGTCATCAACTACCAGATCCCCGAGGACGAGCAGGCCTACGTGCACCGGATCGGGCGTACCGGCCGCGCCGGCAAGACCGGCGTCGCCGTCACGCTGGTGGACTGGGACGAGCTGCCCCGGTGGTCGATGATCGACAAGGCGCTGGGCCTGGACACTCCCGATCCGGCCGAGACCTACTCCAGCTCGCCGCACCTCTACGCCGAGTTGGGCATCCCCGCCGAGGCGAGCAGCACGGTCGGGACCCCGCGTAAATCGCCGGTCAAGCGGCGCGACGCCGGGTCGCCGGAAACCCCGGGCAGCCCCGCCCGGTCCCGTTCGACCTCCCGGAACCGCCGCCGCACCCGGGGTGGCCAGGCCGTCACCGGACACCCGGGCGGCAGCGCGCCCGCCACGGCCGAAACCAACGGGGACGCGCCGTCGGGCGCCCAGTCCGACAACCCTGGCCGGCGGCGGCGCCGGCGGCGCAAGCCCGCCCAATCGTCGGCCGCCGCCCCTGCCAACTAGGGCCAACCAGGCCCGCAGGCCCGCAGCATGGTCAAACCCGAGCGCCGGACCAAGGGCGACATCCTCGCCGCCGCGGCGATCGCGATCACCGTGGCCGCGGTCGCCTCGCTGATCTGGTGGACGAGCGACGCCCGCGCCACCATCAGCAGGCCTGCCGCCGTCCCGGCGCCCAACCCCACCCCCGCCCGCGAGGTCCCGGCAGCCCTCAAACAGCTGTGGACCGCCAGCAGCCCCGCCACCACCGCACCCGTGGTGGTGGGCGGCCTGGTCGCCACCGGCGGTGGCCGCCGGGTCGACGGGCGCGACCCCGGCACCGGCCAGTCGCGCTGGAGCTACTCACGGGACACCGACCTGTGCGGGGTCTCGTGGCTGTACCGCTACGCCGTCGCCGTCTACCGGGACGACCGCGGCTGCGGGCAGGTGAGCACGATCGAGGGGGCCACGGGCCGCCGCGGGCCGGCGCGCAGCGGCTACGCCGACCCGCGCGTGCGCCTCTCGTCGGACGGCACGACGGTGCTGTCCGTCGGCGACACCCGGCTCGAGCTCTGGCGGTCTGACATGGTTCGGATGCTGGCGTACGGCGAGACCGACGCCCGGGTCAAACCGTCGGCGCGCGGGCTGCACTCCGGGTGCCGTCTGCTCTCGGCCGCGGCGAGTTCGTCGGCCGTCTCGGTGCTGGAGAGCTGCGCGGACCAGGCCGACGTGCGGCTGGTGCTGTTGCGGCCCGGCAAGGAGGACGACGAACCGGAGCAGCGCGCCCTCGCCGAACCGGGCATCCGGCCCGACTCGGGCGCCCGGGTGCTGACGGTCTTTGCCAACAACACCGCGGTCTACCTCCCGACCCCGCAGCCCCGGGTCGAGGTGGTCGACGAGACCGGCGCCACCGTGTCGAGCACGCTGCTGCCCAAGCCGCCGTCGAAGTCGGCGGCGGTGTCGCAGGCGGGCAACGTCGTCACCTGGTGGACCGGCGACTCCGTGATGGTCTTCGACGCCGCCAACCTGACGCCGCGCTACACGATCGCCGCGGGAGGCAGCACGGCGCCGCTGGGCCCGGGCACCATGATGGCCGGCCGGCTGCTGGTGCCGGTCACCGGGGCGATCGGCGTGTACGACCCGGTCAGCGGCGCCAACGAACGCTACATACCCGTGAATCGGGCGCCGACCAGTGCTGCCGTGGTGCCCACCGTGTCGGGATCGAAGGTCTTCGAGCAGCGGGGTGACACCGTCGTTGCGCTGGGCTGATGCCGCGCAGTGGGCGCGAAACTCGAGCTACACCTCCACGGCGGCGACCCGCTGCGCCCGGCTCCGCCGCGCTGGCGATCGCCGCTACACCTCCACGGCGGCGACCCGCTGCGCCCGGCTCCGCCGCGCTGGCGATCGCCGCTACACCTCCACGGCGGCGACCCGCTGCGCCCGGCTCCGCCGCGCTGGCGATCGCCGCTACACCTCCACGGCGGCGACCCGCTGCGCCCGGCTCCACCGCGCTGGCGATCGCCGCTACACCTCCACGGCGAAGGTGGGCAGCGGCTTGCCCGTCTTCCAGTGCTTGAGCAGCGCCCGGGCCAACTCGGTGTAGGCCGACGCCCCCTTGTTCTTGCGTCCCGACATGACCGAGGCACCCGAGGCGCTGGCCTCGGCGAACCGCACCGTGCGCGGGATCGGCGGGGCGAGCACCGGCAGGTTGTAACGGTCGGCGACGTCGAGCAGCACGTCGCGGGTGTGGGTCGTCCGCGAGTCGTACAGGGTCGGAAGGGCGCCGAGCAGCCGCAGCTCCGGGTTGGTGATCTGCTGGACGTCGGCGACGGTGCGCAGGAACTGGCCGACGCCGCGGTGCGCCAGCGTCTCGCACTGCAGCGGAACGATGACCTCGTCGGCGGCGGTCAGCCCGTTGAGGGTGAGCACGCCCAGCGAGGGCGGGCAGTCGATGACGACGACGTCGAACCGGTCGGCCAGCTTGGCCAGCGCCCGCTTGAGCGCGTATTCGCGGCCGGCGCGCATCAGCAGCATCGCCTCGGCCCCGGCGAGGTCGATATTGGCCGGCAGCAGCGTCATGCCCTCCATCGTCTCGACCAGAGCGGCGTCGGGCTCGACATCGCCGAGCAGCACCTCGTGCACGGAGAGCGGAAGTTTGTCGGGATCCTGGCCGAGCGAGAAGGTCAGGCACCCCTGCGGATCAAGGTCGACGAGCAGGACTCGCTGCCGCTGGTCGACCATCGCCGCGCCCAGCGAGGCAACCGTGGTCGTCTTGGCCACGCCGCCCTTTTGGTTGGCCACCGCCAATATCCGAGTCTTACTCACACTGCCATCCTGGCACGTCCGTCTGTGATGCGCTTCGACCAACAGGCAGAGTCGGGCGTCCGGCAGAATCAGTCGATATGGGCTTGCACAACCACCGACTTGTACTGCTACGCCACGGCGAGACGGCGTGGTCGAAGTCCGGCCAGCACACCGGCCGCACCGACATCGAACTGACCGACACGGGCCGCCTCCAGGCTGAGCTGGCCGGCCGCGTCCTGCGCGAACTCAACCTCTCCGACCCGCTGGTGATCAGCAGCCCGCGCATTCGCGCGTTGACCACCGCGAAGTTGGCCGGGCTCAGCGTCGACGACGTGACCCCCCTGCTGTCGGAATGGGATTATGGCTCCTACGAAGGGCTGACGACCGAGCAGATCCACGAATCGGTGCCCGACTGGCTGATCTGGACGCACGGCTGCCCGGGCGGTGAGAGTGTGGCGCAGGTCAGCGACCGCGCCGACCGGGCCGTCGCGCTGGCGCTGGAACACATGACCTCTCGCGACGTGATTTTCGTGGGCCACAGCCACTTCTCCCGCTCGATCATCACACGGTGGGTCGAGCTTCCGCTGGTCGAGGGCAGCCGCTTCTGGATGCTCGCCGGCTCGATCGCGGTGTGCGGGTTCGAGCACGGCGTGCGGCAGCTGGCCGCGCTCGGGCTGACCGGCCTACCGCAGGCGATCGCGCCCGGGTGAGCGGCACCGAAGGCGAACCGCCGTTCGCGCTGTGCGGGCCGTCGAACACGGTCGTCGCTGGTGGGGTGCGACGGCGCTACCACAACGTCCGTGCTGCGCAGGCGGCCCTGCGGGCCGGCACGGTTCCGATTGTGTTGGGCGCGTTGCCTTTCGACGTCAACGATCCGGCGGCCCTGCTGGCGCCGGAGACAGTGCGCACCACCGACGGCCCGCCAGGGTGGCCGACGGGCCCGCTGCCGCCCGTGCGCGTGGCCGCCGCCCTCCCGGCGCCGGCCGAGTATCGCGCCCGCATCAGCCGGGCACGCGACGAACTCACCGCGCCGGACGCCTCGCTGCACAAGGTGGTGCTCGCCCGCGCGCTGCGTCTGGTCGCCGACGCGCCCCTGGACGCGCGCGTCATCCTGCGCCGGCTGGTCGCCGCGGACCCGGCCGCCTACGGCTACCTCGTGGACCTGACCGCAGCCGGGGGCGACTACGCGGGCGCCGCCCTGGTGGGCGCCAGCCCCGAGCTGCTGGTCGCCCGCTCCGGCGACCGGGTGGTGTGCAAGCCATTCGCCGGTTCGGCCCCGCGCGCCGGCGACCCCGAAGCCGACGCCGCCAACGGCGCGGCGCTGGCCGCATCGGCCAAGGACCGTCACGAGCACCAGTTGGTGATCGAGGCCATGCGGGTCGCCCTCGAGCCGCTGTGCGACGGGCTGGAGATTGCCGCCGAACCGCAGCTGAGCCGCACCGCGGCGGTCTGGCACCTGTCCACCCCGATCAGCGGCCGCCTGCGCGACACCTCCACCGACGCAATCGATCTCGCGCTGGCGCTGCACCCCACCCCGGCGGTCGGCGGCGTGCCGACCAAGGCCGCGACGGAGCTGATCGCCGAGCTGGAAGGCGACCGCGGCTTCTACGCCGGCGCCGTGGGATGGTGCGACGCCCGCGGCGACGGCCACTGGGTGGTCTCGATCCGGTGCGCGCAGCTGTCGGCGGACCGGCGCACCGCGCTGGCGCGCGCCGGCGGCGGCATTGTCGCCGAATCCGACCCCGATGACGAATTGGCGGAGACCACAACCAAATTCGCGACGATCCTGCGCGCACTGGACGTCGGGCGATGAGCGGCGACATTCGTCGCGCCCGGCGGGGGGATGCCGCCGACATCACCGACATGATCCATGCGCTCGCCGACTTCGAGCACGCCGCCGAGCAGTGCACGGTCAACGAAAAGCAAATCGCCGCAGCACTTTTCGGCGCTCCACCGACCTTGTACGGGCACGTGGCGGAGGTCGGCGGCAAGATCGCGGCCACGGCGCTGTGGTTCCCCAACTTCTCCACCTGGGACGGTGTCGCGGGGATCTACCTCGAAGACCTCTACGTGCGGCCGGGGTTTCGCCGCCGCGGCCTGGCCCGCGCACTGCTGGCGGCGCTGGCGGCCGAATGCGTCGCCGGCGGTTACACGCGACTGTCGTGGGCGGTGCTCAACTGGAACACCGACGCCATCGCGCTCTACGACGGGGTCGGCGGCCAACCGCAGCGCGAATGGACCACCTATCGGCTGTCCGGCCGGCGCCTGGCCGAGCTGGCGGGACCCGCCTGACCGCCGCCCGCGGCCCACCGAACGGCCGCGGGGCTGAACAACAGCACCAGCACGGTCAGCGCCAGCACACCCAGGGGAAGCCCGAAAGCGGCGCGGTGCGAACTCACCGCGAGGTACCAGGCGACCGGCAGCAGCAGCAGCTCGGTGACCACCGCCAGCCCGCGGCCCCACCGCTTCCCGAAGGTCAGCGCGCGCCCGGCGGCCAGCACCACGGCGCCGACCAGCACGAACCAGACCGCGGTGCCCAGGCCGTTGACGACGCGCTGGTCGGCCCCCGCGGCGCCCCGAACCACCAGCACCACGGCCATCGCCAGCGCCGCCAGCCCCTGCACCGCGACGATGACACCTGCGGCGCGTACCACGGCCGGGACCACATCATCTGCGTTGCCAGGCAGGAACTTCACCAGCGTCAGCGTAGTCAGCCCCGCGGGCCGTCCCCCGCGACCCGGTGTTCCCCACAGCAGGCCCTTAGCGGCCCCGCATAAGCTCGTGCATCATGCGCGCCGTGCTGATCGTGAACCCCACCGCGACCTCGACAACCCCGGCCGGCCGCGACCTGCTGGCGCACGCGCTAAAAAGCCGGCTGCAGCTCACGGTCGAACACACCCGGCACCGCGGTCACGGCGCCGAGCTGGCACACAAAGCCGCCGCAGACGGCGTCGACCTGGTAGTGGTCCACGGCGGCGACGGGACGGTCAGTGGGGTGGTCAACGGCCTGCTGGGGCAGCCCGGATCCCTACCGACCGGTCCGGTGCCGGCCGTGGCGGTGGTGCCCGGCGGCTCGGCCAACGTGCTGGCGCGATCCCTGGGAATATCACGGGACCCCGTCGCGGCCACCAACCAGCTCATCCAGCTGCTCGACGACTACCGCCGCCACCGCACCTGGCGGCGCATCGGGCTGATCGACTGCGGCGAGCGGTGGGCCGTGTTCAACACCGGCATGGGCGTGGACGCCGAGGTGGTGGCAGCCGTCGAGGCCGAACGCGACAAGGGCGGCAAGGTCACGGCTTGGCGCTACATCCGGGCCGCGGTGCCCGCGGTGTGGGGTTACACCCGGCGCGAGCCGATGCTCAAACTGGAACTGCCCGGCCGGGAAGCGATCAGCGGGGTGAGCTTCGTCTTCGTGTCGAATTCCAGTCCGTGGACCTTCGCAAACGAGCGTCCGGTGTGGACCAATCCCGGCTGCAGCTTCGAGTCCGGACTGGGGGTCTTCGCGCCGACCAGCATGAAGCCCATCCCCACCCTGCGGATCGTGCGCCAGATGTTCGCCAAACGGCCGACGTTCGACTTCAAGCACCTGATCACCGAGGACGACGTGCCCTCTCTACAGGTAACCTCGACCGGGGTTCCGGTCGCCTGCCAGTTCGACGGCGATTACCTCGGTCTGCGGGAGACAATGACGTTCAGGGCCGTCCCGAACGCGCTGGCCGTGGTGGCCCCGCCCCACAAGGATCCGACCTGACCTGCGCAAACAGTGCCACCAGCGGCCGCCCGGCGGAAAAAATTCCGCCAGAGTAGCCGATCAGTGTAGTACAACGGAGTAATGGCGCGGTTTCAGCACGGTCAAAGTGAGATAGCCCACGAGCGAACGCACGCTATTGACATCTGTTGAGCCTGTGAAACGATCGAAAGGTTGCATGCAGAAATTTACGTAGGGGCGCGGAACCTTTTCTTGTGCACGCGGTAACAGCCTAAGAAAAAGGCCGTGCGCCTTGCTGCGCACTCAGTGAGGAGTATCAAGGTATGGATTGGCGCCACAAGGCGGTCTGTCGCGACGAGGACCCGGAGCTGTTCTTCCCGGTAGGGAACAGCGGCCCGGCGCTCGCACAGATCGCTGACGCAAAACTGGTCTGCAATCGGTGCCCGGTCACCACGGAGTGCCTCGGCTGGGCTTTGAACACCGGCCAGGACTCGGGGGTTTGGGGCGGCATGAGCGAGGACGAGCGACGCGCACTCAAGCGTCGCAATGCGCGGACGAAGGCCCGTAGCGGAGTCTGACCCAGTTGCATACAGTGCGGCCTCGACGAATTCGTCGGGGCCGCACTGTTGTGCGGGGCCCCGGCCGCGCCGGTCGCCTCACAGCTGCAGCCGGGCCCGCCGCCCGATCGGCACCCGGAGCACCACATCGGTACCACCGCCCGCGCCCTGCCGCATGCCCAACGTGCCGTCGAGTTCCGCGGACACCAACGTCCGCACGATCTGCAGGCCCAGGCTGTCGGAGTGTTCGAGGCTGAATCCCTGCGGCAACCCGCGCCCGTCGTCGTGCACGACGACGTCGAGCCAGCGGGCCGAGCGTTCGGCGCGGATGGTCACCGACCCTTCTTGCGCGGCCGGATCGAAGGCGTGCTCGATCGCGTTTTGCACGAGCTCGGTGATCACCATGATCAGGGCGGTCGCGCGGTCGGAATCCAGAACGCCGAGGTCGCCGACCCGGTTGATCCGGATGGGCCGGTCCACCGACGCCACGTCGTTCATGATCGGGAGGATCCGGTCGATCACCTCGTCGAGGTTCACCTGCTCGTCGACCGACATCGACAGCGCGTCGTGCACCAGCGCGATCGACGACACCCGCCGCACCGACTCGATCAGCGCCTCGCGGCCCTCGGCGTTGACCGTCCGGCGGGCCTGCAGGCGCAGCAGCGCCGCGACGGTCTGCAGGTTGTTCTTCACCCGGTGGTGGATCTCACGGATCGTGGCGTCCTTCGAGATGAGGGCCCGGTCGCGGCGCTTCACCTCGGTGACGTCGCGGATCAGCACGGCGGCGCCCGCGCTGGCGCCCTTGACCACCAACGGCAGCGTGCGCAACAGCACCGTTGCTCCCCCGGCGTCGACCTCCATCCGCATGCTCTTCCCGCCGGCGACCAGGTCCTCCACATGCTCGGCCACCTCCTGCGCCTCGAACGGGTCCGAGATGAGGGGCCGGGTGGCGTCGACGAGGTGGTGGCCCTCCAATTCGCTGGTCAGGCCCATCCGGTGATACGCCGACAACGCGTTGGGGCTCGCGTAGGCGACGACGCCGTCGACGTCCAGGCGGATGAAGCCGTCGCCCACCCGCGGCGTCGAGCGCGACATGGCCACGTCCCGCACGTCGGGGAAGGTGCCCTCGGAGAGCATGTGCACCAGGTTCATGGCGCATTCCCGGTAGGCCGTCTCCAGGTGGCCGGACAAGTCGTCGGGCGACGGCGCTGTCTGGTGCCGGGTGAGCACGGCCACCACCTGGCCGCCGTACCGCACCGGGGAGGCCTCGACCTGCGTGCCGGGCAGTAACCACGAATGTTGTTGGCTCAGTTCGTTCTCGCCCCGGGCGGCGCCGGATGCGAAGGTCTCGGCGACCAGCGGCAAGCGTTCGTCGGGGATGGCGGTGGCCACGGCGTCGGTCTGCAGCACCGTGGGCGCGGTCGTCGGCCGGCATTGCGCCACGCAGACCAGCACGCCGTCGTCGCGGCGCACCCACATCAAGTAGTCGGCGAACGACAAGTCGGCCAGCAGCTGCCACTCCCCGACCACCGCGTGCAGATGGTCGACGGCGTTACCGGGCAGCATGGTGTGCTCGGCAAGCAGATCACCGAGAGTGGACATCACTGACCCCCGAGTCGTTCCCGGGCGCTGGGCACAACCGGCGCAACGGCTAGCTGATCACGGCGATCAGGTCGCCCGCCTGGATGACATCGCCGACCGCAACGCTGACCTTGCTTACGGTGCCGGCGGTTTCGGCCAGGACCGGAATCTCCATCTTCATCGACTCCAGCAGCACCACGGTGTGACCCTTGCCGATCTCGTCACCCTCGCTGACACAGACTTCGAGCACGCTGGCCACGATCTCGGCGCGCACATCCTCGGCCATACTCACTCCGCTCGTTTCGGCCATTCGCGCAGGCAAGCTGCTGGTCCCGCAAGCCCGCATCAGGCTCAGGTGTATATCGAACCATAGGACCGGTCGGGACCGCGGCGCGCAGGGCCTCTGATGAGCCGGCGCCGCGCCGTGAGAGACTGACGGTAAGCCGACGGGCGCGGGGCGCTCGATCTGACGTCAATCACGGAGGTTTCGACGATGGCCAAGCGTGGCCGTAAGAAGCGCGACCGCAAGCACAGCAAAGCCAATCACGGCAAGCGGCCCAACGCCTGACGGGAGCGGTTATTCCGCTCCCCGGATGATGGTGGTCCGGCGGATCTCCAGCCGGAGGCGCTCGCGCAGCGACTCCGGGGCCCTCTCGCCCCGGCACTTGGTCGCGATCAGCGACTTGATCCGCTCCTCGATGCCGTAGTGCTTGAAACACCCGGGGCATGCTTCGAGGTGCTGGCGCAGGCGCTCGCGTGCCTCTGGCGTGCACTCACCGTCGAGCAGGGTCCATACCTCGGCGATCACCTCGGCGCAGCCGATGTCGCCGTGAGCATGGTCGTTGGGGCACAGCTCGCGCGGGTCCGACAGCTCGCTCATGACGACACCTCCTCGTGCGCCTGCCGGCCGCGGTTGAAGCCACGCTCCTTGGCCACGTCGGCCAGGAGTTCCCGCAGCTGACGTCTGCCGCGGTGCAGCCGCGACATTACCGTTCCGATGGGCGTATCCATGATCTCGGCGATCTCTTTGTACGGAAAACCTTCGACGTCGGCGTAGTAGACGGCCATCCGGAAATCCTCCGGCAACGCCTGCAGCGCTTCCTTGATCTCCGAGTCCGGCAGCCCTTCGAGGGCCTCGACCTCGGCCGAGCGCAGCCCCGTCGACGAATGCTCGGCGTTGGAAGCCAGCTGCCAGTCGGTGATCTCCTCGGTGGGATACTCCGCCGGCTGGCGCTGCCTCTTGCGGTAGCTGTTGATGTAGGTGTTGGTCAGGATCCGGTACAGCCACGCCTTGAGGTTGGTACCGGCCCGAAACGATCGGAACCCCGCGTAGGCCTTGACCATCGTCTCCTGCAGGAGGTCTTCGGCGTCGGCGGGATTGCGCGTCATCCGCAGCGCACCGCCGTAGAGCTGGTCCAACAGGGGAATCGCGTCGCGCTCGAAGCGCGCCGTCAGTTCCTCGTCGGTCTCCTCGTGGGGGGCGGCCGCGGTCAGGTCCGCGCCGTCTCGGCCATCGTCAGAGTCGGCCATATCGATCAACCCGGTCCCTTCTGCTGCGGTGTTGCCGGAGAGCACCGATAGCGCCGCCGGGCTCGCGATGAGGCGAACCAACTGCTCGGCGCCTGCTGGACTGTCCAACAGGCTCGTCGCCGTCGACACCAGACTGCTCCTTCCCAATCTAGAGGCTGCCCCCGACAGTGTCTGCCCGGGCCGCCGCCGCATCCGCATCGGAAACCGAATAAATCACATAAACCAACAGTGCTCCCGGCCGCGGTATTTCCCGAGCAAACTCGGGCCGTGAACTCGCCCGGAAGGGCTGGCGTTAGTGTGACGCCATGTCCTTATCAGGCAAGACCATGTTCATCTCCGGCGCCAGTCGTGGGATCGGCCTCGCGATCGCCAAACGCGCCGCCCGGGACGGCGCCAACATCGCCCTGATCGCCAAGACCGCCGAGCCGCATCCGAAGCTGCCGGGCACCGTGTTCACCGCCGCCAAGGAGCTCGAGGAGGCCGGCGGACAGGCGCTGCCGATCGTCGGCGACGTCCGCGATCCCGATTCCGTCGAATCCGCGGTGGCCAAGACCGTCGAGCAGTTCGGCGGCATCGACATCTGCGTGAACAACGCCTCGGCGATCAACCTCGGATCCATCACCGAGGTGTCGATGAAGCGCTTCGACCTGATGAACGGCATCCAGGTGCGCGGCACCTACGCGGTCTCGCGGGCGTGCATCCCGCACCTGAAGGGCCGGGAGAACCCGCACATTCTGACGCTGTCACCGCCGGTGCTGCTGGGCAGCGAGTGGCTCAAGCCGACCGCCTACATGATGGCGAAGTTCGGGATGACGCTGTGCGCCCTGGGGATCGCCGAAGAGATGCGCGAGGAGGGGATCGCGTCGAACACGTTGTGGCCGCGCACGCTGGTGGCCACCGCCGCCGTGCAGAACCTGCTTGGCGGTGAAGAGGCGATGAGCCGGGCGCGCAAGCCCGAGGTGTACTCCGACGCGGCCTACGTCATCCTCAACAAGCCGTCGAAGGAGTACACCGGCAACATGCTGCTGTGCGAGGACGTGCTGGTCGAGTCCGGCGTCAAGGATCTCTCGGTCTACGACTGCGTTCCCGGTTCGCAACTGGGCGTGGACTTCTGGGTCGACGGTGTCAACCCGCCGGGATACGTCCAGCCGTAAGGGGAGCGAGGTGACCGGCGCGGCGACGCCGGCGCTTGCCGCCCTCGTCGCGGCCGGCGTGCCGCACGAGATCCTCAGGTACGACCATGACGCGGGGCGCCGCTCGTTCGGCGCCGAAGCGATCGACGAGCTGACGCGGGCGGGACGCATTGCGCCCGAACAGATCTTCAAAACCCTGGTGCTCGCGGTGCCCGGCGGCCTGGCTGTCGCGGTTGTGCAGGCGTCGGGCCGCCTTTCGCTGAAGGCGACCGCCGCGGCGCTGGGCGTGGCCAAGGCCGGCATGGCGGAGCCGGCCGCCGCCGAACGGGCGACGGGTTACGTGCTGGGCGCCGTGTCACCGTTCGGGCAGCGCAAGCCGCTGCCGACCGTTGTTGACGCGGAAGCCCTCTCGTGGAACCGCGTGTACTGCAGCGCCGGCCGGCGCGGCTGGGAGGTGGGGGTGTCGCCCAGAGATCTGGTCCGGATCACCGGCGCGGTGGCGGCGCAGATCCGCACCTGACCTCAAACGGCTCGTGAGCGTGTCGCTGATGATCAACCACGGCGGGGGACTCATCGGCGAGTATTCGTTTCAAACCCGCGGGTGCGGGATCGGCGCATCAGATCGATGGCGGCGAAACCCACCGAGCCGAACTGAGCCGGTGACTTTGCCTGCCGTCGCGTGGTTCAGGCGAACGCACTCTGCCCGGTGATGTGCCGGCCGACGATCAGGGACTGGATCTCGGCGGTTCCTTCATAGGTGACCAGGGCTTCCATGTCGCACAGGTGGCGCATGACATGAAAGTCGAGCAGGATCCCGTTGCCGCCTAACACGTCGCGGGCCAGTCGGCACACGTTGCGGCCCTTGACCGTGCAGTAGTACTTGGCGAGTGCGGCCATCGTTTCTTCTACCTTGCCCTCATCGATGAGCCGGGCCATTCGGATGGCGTAGAGCTGCATCGCGGTGAGGTCCCCGAGCATCTCTACCAGCATCGACTGAATGATCTGGGTCCTGGCGATCGGCCTGCCGAACTGCTTTCGTCGCAGGGCATAGTTCAGCGCGATGTCGTAGGCCACGACGGCGTGTCCGGCCGACGCCCACGCGACGGAATTGCGGGTGCCGGCGAGCACCTTGCCCACATCTTTGAAGCTGTTGCAGTTCTGCAGCCGGGCATCGTCGGAGACGCGGCAGTCGGTGAGGGTGATGTCGGCGTTCTGTACCATCCGCAGCGACATTTTGCCGCCGATCTTTGTCGCCGTGTATCCAGGGTTTTCCTTCTCCACGACGAACGCCTTGACTTGGTTGTCCGCGGTGTCGCGGGCGTATACGACGATGTAGTCGCACCACACGGCGTTGCCCGGCCAGCGCTTGCGGCCGTTGAGCACCCATTCATCGCCCTGCCGTTCCGCGGTGGCTGCGAGGATGACGGCGTCCGAACCGTGTTCGGGCTCGGTCAGGGCGAACGCGCCGATCTTTTCCAGGCGCGCCATCGCCGGTAGATAACATTGCCGCTGTTCCTGCGAGCCCAGGAGGTTGATCGACTGCATCGCCAATCCGAGGTGGACCGCGAAGAACGTGGCGATGCTCCCGTCGATGCGGGACAGTTCGTAGATGACAAGGCCGGCGGCGACCGCGCTCATCGGTGTGCACCCGCAGTCGCGGAGGTTGTAGTCGCCGACGATGTTCAGCGCTGCAAGCTTTGGGACCAGCCCGAACGGAAATTCGCCGCGTTCCCAGTAGTCGTTGACGACCGGGAGGACTTCGGCTTCGCCGAACGCCCGGACCTTGGCAATGATCTCGCTTTCCGATTCGGTCAGCTGCTCTTTCATGAGGAAGTAGTCGGTCCCCCGGGCAAGGCCCGATGTCATCGCCGAGAGCGGCGGTGGCAGGGTCGGCGTCCTTGGCGCCTCGTGTCTCAAACGAGCTGAGCGGTTTGGGTCTCGTTGTCATGGTTATGGCCGCTCGCCCGGTTGGTGCAGAAACGTTTCGATGACGGGCGCCAGCTCGCCCGCGTTGTGCACGAGATCGATGTGGCCGCCGCTGTGTTGGTGAAGTCGCGAATGGGGAAGCAACGCGTTCATGATGTGCGCGTTGACTATCGGAATGATCGGATCATCGGCGCCGGCCACGATGAGCGTCTCCTGCCGCACGGCAGGCAGCGCGAACAAGCTGGTCCACACCGAACCCGCGAGGAGCTGATGTAGGTAGCCCACCTTCGATCCCGCGTGTAACTGCTGCAGGAACAATCGCGCCACATCCTCCCCGTGAGCGCGGACAGTGCCGCCGTAAAGCTCACCGGCGATGGAGGCGGCGTAGTCCGGATCCGAAAACCTGCGCGGGGTAGCCATCTTCACCAGTACACGTGGATGAGCGGGCACCATCAACGCCCCGGTGCCCGTTGCCACCAGCATGAGGCGCCGACATCGGCGCGGATTTTGGAAGGCGAACTGCTGCGCAAGCGCCCCACCCCAGGACAGACCGAGCACATCCACCACGCCGATGCCGAGCCCGGACAGCACCCGGCCCAACACCCATGCAAGGTAGGGGAACCCGTAGGGCGCAGGGGATGTGGGCGATCCTCCGGTCCCCGGCACATCGAATCTCACCACCGTGGTGTCCGGATCGAGCTGCTCAACCAGCGGGTCCAGCACCTCCAGGCTTGCCCCGATGCCATTACACAACACCAGCGGCACACCGGTTCCCCCTCGCACGTTCACCCGGATCCGCTGCCCGCCGGTGGCGACGTAGCACTCTTCGCCGAACAGACTTACCGGTAGGGCACGAAGACGTTGCCGCTCCCTGGTCGGTCGACGCTTGCCGGCGGCCCGTGACTTGTGCTGCGTCATAGCGAAATCCTGCGCACGGTGCTGGGTACCTCGTCGGTTTCGCGGCCGGCATCTTGACCCAGGGCTGTCGCGATCTGATCCTCGTTCTCGTCGAGAAGTCGCTCGATTCGTCCAAGTTGGTGCAGTCGCCAATTGACCGCCCGGGTGCGTCCGCTTGCGAACGCGCCACGGACAGTGGCTAGTCGGCCGGTGAGCTCGGACAGTGCGATGACCGTATGGGCGGTCATCTTGTCACTTTTCCATCACGTAGCCGCCAGGCGCTGGACCCAGTGGCGGAAGTTCCTCGCCACCAAGCGCTTTCGGCGCGTCAACCTCCGATCCGCTGCGCTCAGCGAGCCAGCTGACGTAATCCGGCCACCAGGAGTCCACATGCTTTTCAGCGGACTCGAGCCACTGCTGGGGATCCTCGACGTCGACTGGGCCGGTGCGGAACGACGCCTTGGGGTTGCCTGGCGGATTGACCAACGCCGCGATGTGACCGCTGGTTGACAGCACGAATCGGTTGTCCTTGCTGCCGAGCAGCCGCGCGCTGCGGTAGGTGGCCTGCCATGGACAGATGTGGTCGGCGACGCCGCCGACAATATAGGCGTCCGAAGTGATCTTGGAGAGGTCGACCGGGCTGCCCAGCATGCTGACCCCGCCGGGAGTCACCAGCGCATTGTTCAGACCCATCAGCACCAGGTCGCGGTGTAGCGCGGCGGCCATCCGGGTCGTGTCGGCGTTCCAGAACAACACGTCGAACGCCGCCGGCTTGCGGCCCTGCACGTAGTTGTTCACCACATACCGCCAGACCAGGTCGGTGGGACGCAGCCAGGCGAACATCTCGGCCATGTCCCGTCCATCCAGAAAACCCTTCCTGGCCGATACTCGTATCGCCGCCTGCGCAGCGCGGTCGCTCATCGCGGCTGCCGCAAAGCCCGCCCGGGTCTCATCCAGTACGGTGACCGCCAAGTTGAGGCCCGCGATCCGGTCGCCCTCCCCGATCTCGGCGAGGTGAGCCGCCGTCATCGCTGCGAGAATTCCGCCCGAGCAGGTGGCCAACAGGTGGGTACTGCCGGCCCCGGTAATTTTCTCCGCCGCGTCCATCGCCTCCACGATCGCCGCCCCGTAGGTGTCGAAGCCCCAATCTCGATGGCGTGCTTGCGGATTGCGCCACGAAATCACGAAGACCTGCTGGCCCTGCTGGACGAAGTACTCGATCATGCTGCGCCCCGGCGCGATATCCATCACGTAGTACTTGTTGATCACCGGCGGCACCATGAGCAACGGAATCGTGCGCACCGTGGGCGTCTGCGGGGCGTATTGAATCAGCTCGAACACCGAGGTTTGCACTACGACAGCTCCTTTGGTGACAGCCAGGTTCTCCCCCACCGCATAGGCGTCGGGCTCGACCATCGCCGGCACTCGAGGCTTCGAAAGCATGTCTCGGGCAAAGGCTCTCGCGCCGCGTACCGCGCTCAGGCCGCCGGTATCGATCAACGCCTTCCAGCCCAGCGGACTGATCAGCGGGTTGTTGCTGGGCGCGAGGCCCTCCACAAAGTTGTCGATGACGAACTGCATCTTCTCTCTATCGCGCCAATCCAGCTCGGCGTCGGCCAGCAACCCCTCGGCGGTCTCTGAACCCGCCAAATATGCCTGCATGATCCGGTGCAGCAGCGGATTCTGTTCCCATGCGGGGTCGGCGAACCGTTTGTCGGCACGTGCCGGAGCGCGGTGCGACTTGCCCGTCGCGATACTGGCGAACTCACGGGCCAGCGCGCCAACGCGATCAGCCACCGCGCCGGGCTGCTGGGCGAGGCTACCCGCGAAGCGGGCCCAGGTGGCGTTAGGCATCATCCGGCCGACGAATGGCTTCGTGGCGCTGGTGAGAAGCAGATCCAGCGGCGCAGCCAGCTCGTCGACTTTGGTGGTGGGATCTTTGGGAGTTGGCATAACTATTGTGTGCCTTCCGGTACAATGATGTCGCGTTTCTGGACCTTTCCGGTGGGGCCCTTGGGTAGCTCGTCGACGAGCCAAACCTTGCGCGGATACTTGTAAGCGGCCACCCGGGCCTTGACGTAGTCACGCAACTCATCGGGCGTGGCCGCAGCGTCTTTTTTGAGGGCGACGGCCGCGCCGACCTCCTCACCCAGCGAGTCGTGCGGGACCCCGATGACCGCGGCTTCGGCCACCGCGGGATGCTCGTAGAGCACTTCCTCGATCTCGCGGGGGTAGACGTTGTAGCCGCCCCGGATGATCATGTCCTTGGTCCGGTCGACGATGTAGAAGTACCCGTCCTCGTCGATGCGTCCGACGTCGCCGGTCGCCAGCCAACCATCCGGCGTGATGGTTGCCTTTGTCGCGTCGGGAAGGTTCCAGTAGCCCTTCATCACGTTGTGCCCGCGGATCTGGATCTCGCCGGTGTTGCCCTGCGGCACCTCAAGCCCGTCCAGGTCAACAACCCGCATCTGCACACCTTCGATCGGGGTCCCGATCGAGCCCACCCTGCGCTCCCGGTGCGGATGGTTGAACGCGGCCGCAGGTGAGCTCTCGGAGAGCCCATAGCCCTCCAAAACGGTACAGCCAAAGGCCTTTTCGAAATCGCTGAGAACCTGCACGGGCATCGCGGCACCACCCGAGACGCAGACCCGCAACGTGCGCGTCGCCTTCGCCGCGGCCTGGTCGGCCACGCTGAGCAGCGCCGAGTACATCGTCGGCACCCCCTCGAACACGGTGACGGCGTCGCGCTCGATCACCTCGAGAGCCTTGCGCGGATCGAACCGCGAAATGAGCGTCAACGTCGAACCCGCGAGGACCGCCCCGTTGAGCCCGCAGGTCAAGCCGAACACGTGGAACAACGGCAAGCAGCCCATCACCACATCGTCGGGCCCCGTTTCGACGAGGGTGCGGACACTGACCTCCGCGTTGCGGCCCAGATTGCCGTGGGTGAGCATGGCGCCCTTGGGCCTGCCGGTGGTGCCGGAGGTGTGCAGGATCACCGCGACGTCGTCGTGGCCACGTTCCACAGGTGCGTCTTGGGGCGGCAGGTCGGCGATCAGCTCCATCAGGCCGGCGTCATCGACAATCCAGAACTCCGAACCCGTTTCCTGGGCGCCGGCGCTGGCCTCGCCGGCGAAGCCGGGTGTGCCGAACAACGCCTTTGCGCCGCTGTTGGACAGGTAATAGGACACCTCACGCGCCTTGAGCAAGGGATTCATCGGAACCCCGACCGCACCGCGATAGATGATCCCGTAGAACACGATGGCGAATGCGGGTGTGTTGGGGAGCATCACGCCGACCCGATCCCCCGGTTCGATTCCGGCCTGCTCGAGCAGCGTCGCCACCCGGGACGCTGCAGCGTGGAACTCAGCGAAGGTGAATTGGAGGTCGTCGCACCGCAGCGCGACGCGGTCAGGGTCGCGCTGCATGGATGCGACGAGATTGGCGCTCAGGCCGGTCATGTTCTGCCTCTGTGGATCTAATGGTGTGCCCGCTTCCAGGGCTGTCCCGAGGAACACAATCGTCCTCTCGGCGACATCACGCGACAATGTCGGCGGGCACAACGACCCGGCCGCCTCGGTGTGATGGCGCACAGCTGATTGCCGATCGCCGTTGACGTGCGGCCATGGCGTGCTTGTTCGATACGGAGGTCCTGTTGGCGAGCGGTCCGGAATTCGCAGTCGTCTTCTGCGGCGTCTTGCACGCCGGTGCCGTTGTGGTGCCGATGAATCCGCCGCACAACTCCCGCGAAGTCGCGTTTCTCTCGGTCATCACGGGTGCACAATGTGATGAAGGGCTGCTGGAACTCGGCACAATCCGGCGCGGACGCCGTTGTCGACGAATGGTTTTCGACGCATCGAGCGAGCCCGTCCCGGGCTGCGGACGCGCAAGTCCGGGCGGGCGATTGTTTCCTGGGACATGGGCTGGGGTTGGACGTTGTTGCCGAGCACATAGACAGCCATCGGCGGTTGGAGTGAGGTGTTGGGTAGCAATGCGCGATCAGAATGCACTGACGCGACTCGTCTAGTGGAAGGTCGGATAGGGCGATGGCTGACCAGAAATCCGTTCATGAGGTGACCTATGACCTGTTGCGCACCCTGGGTCTGACCACCGTGTTCGGCAATCCAGGCTCCACCGAGCAGACATTTCTGAAGAACTTTCCCGACGACTTCACCTATGTCCTGGGGTTGCAGGAGGCCTCGGTAATGGCCATGGCCGACGGGTTCGCCCAATGCACCGGGAAGCCCGCACTGGTCAACGTGCATACCGCCGCGGGGACCGGAAACGCGATGGGCAGCGTGGTGGCGGCGTACAAGGGCAACACACCGCTGATCATTACGGCCGGCCAGCAGACCCGCGAAATGGTTTTGTGTGAGCCGTATCTGAGCAATCCGGATGAGACGGTGTTTCCGCAGCCATGGGTGAAGTGGGCATACGAGCCGAAGCGCGCCGAGGATGTGCCGGCGGCGTTCATGCGGGCCTACACGGTCGCGTTGCAGCCGCCAGCCGGTCCGGTGTTCTTGTCGATACCGCTTGACGACTGGGAGAAACCCGCGCTGGGCCCCGCGGTTATCCGCACGGTCAGTCATCGCGTCAGCCCCGATGCCGCACGGCTGCGCGGATTCGCCGAACGCATCAACAAGGCTAAGCGGCCTGCTTTGGTGGTCGGGCCTGAAGTCGATCGCAGTGGCGCCTGGGATGCCGGAGTCGCGTTCGCCGAGAAGGTCGGCGCGCCGGTATACGGCAGCGCGTTGCCCGACCGGGCGTCGTTCCCCGAGGATCATCCGCTTTTCCAAGGGCAGCTGGCGATGACCGTCGCTGGTGTCGCTGAGACGTTACAGAGCTACGACCTGGTGGTGGTCATCGGGGCGCAGGTCTTCCGGTACTACCCCTACGTGGCGGGCGAGTATCTGCCCGAGGGCACCGAGCTGCTGCAGATCACCGCCGATCCTCGACTGGCCGCGACCGCGCCGGTGGGTGACAGCGTGCTGGGTGATGCCCTGCTGGTGTTGGAGCAGCTGGTGGAGCTGGTCGACGACCACAGCGACCGCTCGGTCCCGCCTCGGAAGGCGAACACTGGCGCCGTTGACGTGAGCGGATCGGCACCGTTGACTGCGGATGCCGTATGGCAGACATTGAGCACCGTCAAGCCCGCCGACTCGCCCCTGGTCACCGAGTCGACATCAACCCAGGCCCAACAAACGCGATTCCTGCCCAGCACCCGCCCGGCTTCGTTCTTCGCCACCCCCAGCGGCGGTATCGGTTGGGGCGTGCCCGCGGCGGTCGGCATCGCGCTGGGCGACCGAGCCCGAGGCGTCAAGCGCACCGTGGTCGCCACCATCGGCGACGGATCATTCCAATACTCGGTGCAGGCCATATACACGGCCGCCCAACATAAGTTGCCCATCGTGTTCGTCGTGATGCGCAACGGCGAATACTCAATCCTGAAGTCGTTCGCGGTGTTGGAGAAGACACCCGGCGTGCCTGGACTGGACTTGCCCGGCCTCGACATCGCCTCCATCGCAACAGGTTTCGGCTGCCACGCGGTCAACGTCGACACCACCGAGAAACTGGCGCACGAATTCACCAACGCGCTGAACGCCGAAGGGCCTACCGTCATCGTGGTGCCTACCAAACCGCAAGCTACGCATTTGGGCTGACGCCGTCAGCTCATCGCTTATTTCACGGAGTGACCATGCCGGTCTACACCTGCACGACGACAACGGGGACGCTTACCGCCGACGTCAAGAGCGCGTTGGCTCGAGAGCTCAGCCGCATCCACGCCGAGATCAATCATGTGCCCAGCACCTACGTCAACGTTGTTTTTCATGAGCTCCCGCACGGCGGGATTTACACCGACGGCGTGCCCGCGGATCCGGTGCTGGTCAACAGTTGGGTGCGATCCGGTCACCCACTAGACGAAACAACCCGTCTGGCAACGGAAATCGCATCCGCCGTGTCCCGGATTGCCAATATTGACGCCGCCCGGGTTCTGGTGGTGATCCAGAACAGTCCGGCGAGCGGAGCGGTCGAAGGTGGCCGTGTCCTGCCCGAGCCCGGGCAAGAGCAGGCCTGGGTCTGTCATTGATCAAACACAACAGCGGCTGCTGCGCGGCCGCGTCGGACAGCAGGCTCAGCACGGCGAGCCCGACCAGAAACCGGTCCGGCGTTGCCCCTGGACTCAGGCCCAAGACCGTCCGCAGGGCATGCCGCGACACAATGTGCCTTCCCATGTAACTGCAAGTCAGGCGCCGACCGGCCTCCAGCACTCGTCGGCCCGAGACGAAGATGCTCGTGACTGTTTTTGTCGACAGACGAAACCGGTTCGTTGTGACCACTCCCATCACCCCAGTGGCCGGGCATAGGGTTTCGGGTATGAGCGCGGTATCGCACGCTGGCGGGGTACGGCACGGCGCCGAACCCGATCCGCATATCGTCGAGTTGAGCAAGCTGATGCTGGGCCGCGCCCCCGAGCTGGGCCGGGCGCTGGCCGATCGGCTGTTCCGGGAGATCGACGCGTACCGCGACGGCACCGCCGTGACAAGAGACGAAGTCGCCGCAAGTTGTGCGGCGAACCTGACGTTCGTTTTTCACGCACTTTCAGGCCACGCGGACGTCGATGTCTCGCCCGCCGAGCAAACCGGAGTTGCACGCGCGCTGATCGGGTTGCCCTTGCCGGCGTTGATGACGGCCTACCGGATCGGATTCCGATTCATGTGGGAGGAGACCCTCGCCGTTGGCCGGGCCGCGGGCGTACCCACCGAATCGATCCTGGACGCCACCGCCCGCGTCTTCATCGCGCAGGACACCTTCACGCAGGCGATGGCCAGCGCCTATCGGCAGCAGCTGACCGCGCAGATCCTGGAGCAGGAGGAGGAAAGGTCGGCATTGGTTGAGGCATTGCTGTCTCGGCGGATAACGGATAGCCAGAGCCTTTGGGAGGCAGCCGATTTGCTCCGGCTGCCCACCACCGGGCCATACGTCGTCGTCGCGGCCGACTTGCCGGCGATCGGCAAACTTGGCTTGCCCACGATCGAAAACAAGCTCGCTGCCCGCGATATCCGGTCGGCGTGGCGGCTGCTCCCGGACTTACACGTCGGCATCGTCCACGTGCGGATACGCGACACGATCAGCACGTTGACCTCAGTGCTCCGGCAGGTCGCGACGGTCCGGGTCGGCATCAGCCCGCCGTTTGACGACTTGGCCGAAACCAGCGATGCGTTGCGATTCGCCCGGTTAGCGGTGACCGGGAAGCCGTCATCCGACTCGCTGATCACGGCGTTTCAGGACACCCCTCTGGCGGTCGCGGCGGTGAGCGCCCCGGAAGTCATGGCAAAGATCAGGTCGTCGGTGCTACGCCGATTGATCGAGCTGCCGACCGCGGAGCGCACGATTTTGCTCGATACGTTCCAGGCCTGGCTGCAGGCGGGCGGCTCTGCCAACGACACCGCGGCGAAGATCTTCTGCCATCCCAACACTGTCCGGCACCGGCTGCGCCGCATCGAGGAGTTGACCGGCCGATCACTCACGCGGCCAACAGATCTCGCCGAACTGTGTCTGGCTTTCGAGGTCGAACGCCGACTGCCCTGAGTGGCTAGGTGCCCGCCTTCGCCCGGCCGCGAACCTGGAACGCCGTGATGACGTCCATGATGCCGATGACGATCAGCCAACAGCCGGCCACCAGGGTCAGGATCGCGATCGAATCGAGCGGGGAGATGATCATCACGCCGCCGCCGATCACGATGACGATGCCGGTGAAGGCCTGCCAGCCGCGTCCGGGCAGGTGGTCGAACGACAACGCCGCGGCGAGCAGCGTCAGACCGCGGAACACCCAGCCGATACCGATCCACAGGGCCAAAAGCGCGACCGCTTCGAATTTATCGCGGAAGCAGAAGAAGCCCAAGATGACCGACACGACACCGGTGATGAATGTCAGCACTCTCATTGCGGCTCCGGCGTGTGTGCCGAATGCGGCAAACACATACCCGAAACCGGACACCACCAGGTAGATCCCGAACAGGATCCCCGCTACGAGAAGTGTCTTGCCTGGCCAGGCCAGCACAATGACACCGAGTGCCACAGCCAGGACGCCGGTCAGGAGAAGCACCTGCCATGCGCTGCGAGCAAGCTGGCGTAATGGACCTTCGAAAACTGTCTGGTCGCTCATTGTCATGCAAATATGATTCGCCCAATCCGGTGGAGAGAAAATGTCCGCGGCGACACAATTCGGCATCCTTCCTAGTTGTCGCGAACAACGCCTGGTCCGGCTGGTGATCTATCGCGATGCGCGCACACCACGTTTGTCCCCGGAAGACGAACGTTCGGCGCAAGTTCGTCGGTTGACGACATTCCAGGCCGAGACAACGTCACTACATTTTCACTTCCAAGCGCACTGACGCGCTTGCGCAACCGGCTGACACTCTTCGACACGGACGTCGAACAACTCAGCACCGCATGATCATCGGCCCCAGAAATGCGAGAAGATTATGACTTACCTGTCCATCGCCGCAATGCTCGTTCTCGTCCTGTTCCCCGTGCTGCTCCCCGCGGTCATCACCGCCGTCCACGTCGCACTTGGGACGAACCGGCCGGCCCCCACCCCCGGCTACCCGCGGCCCGCAATCGCATGACCGCGGTCTAGCACCGCTGCAGAACCGCGCCGCGGTACCAGTGACAGGCCAGCAAGGCCAGTTCGACGTCGAGCCGGTCGGCGCCGATCTCCCGGCCGCGCCGGGCGACGGCGCGGCTGACCCGATACTTCACCGAGTTGAAGTGCAAGTTGAGTTCTTCGGCGGCAACCTTGTAGCTGGAGCCGCAGGCCAGATAGACCCGCAACGTGTCACGCAGCCGCTCGTCGTTCTCATTGTCGGCGGCAAGGTCTCCGAGCACGGTGGCCACCCACGCCCGGGTGGAGGCCACGTCGCCACCGAGACGGGCCACGACGGACAACCCGGGATCACTGGCTGCGATCACCGTGGGCGAGGCCGAACTGGGGCGCTCGCCGGCGATCGCGATGGCACGGACTTCCAGCGCCTCCCGGTGCGAGCGGCGAAAACCTGCCACGCCGCCGCCTATCGTCCCGATCGCCAGACCCGGCGAATCAGGCCGGCTGAGGGCGAATTGCCGGGTTTTCTCCACGCCGTCGATCATCGCCGCGCGATACGGCAACCACCCGTACGCGCAGCTTCGATCGACAGCGACGAACAGTGGGCCGGCGTCGGCGCCGGCCGCTTCGCCCACCTCGCGCAGAAACCGTTGCAGCCGAGGAAGTTCGTCGGCTTCGGAGCCCTGTTCGCGGTACCACATGACGAGCCCGACGTGGTGCCAGCGCAGCGGGTAGCGGATCTGCGTCGACGCCGCGTCGACGTCGATGGTCTTGGTTCCGCCGAGGATCTCGCGGACCCGCACGCCGCGCAGACTGTTCTGGTTCTCCAGCCATCGTTCGCGTTCGTCTTCGTAGACGGCCACCACTTGCTGCGACATCCAGTCGATGTACTCGAACAGCGTCGCGGTGATGGCCTCGATCACCGTGACCCTGCTCGTTTCGGGCATATCAATCGCCCGCAACTCGGCGAAAATGAGCTCATTCACCGTCCGCTGACCGAGCCGATAAGCGCGAACGAGCGCCGCGACGGGCATCCCCTGTTGCGCCAATCGCCGGGAGTACTCCAGTGCCGCGGTGGGCGCCTCGACACGCTCCACGGCGATGTCGTGGCGCAGCGCGTGCAGGACGGTGTCCACGTTGCCCTCGACGCTGGCCCCGAGCAGCTCCATGAGCCGCACATCGCCGCGCAGGTCCGGGATCTGATCCTCGAGCGTACGAAGGATGGTCGACGACACGTCGGCCAGCCGGTCGTGCAACCGGTCGGCCACCTCCGCGACGTAGCGACTCACCTCGACGTCGCTGTCGAGACGGGGGTTCGTCATCACTAAAACCGTAGACCTCGCGGTTGTCTTTGGGCGATAACTCCGGCCTGCGGCTTTGTCGATTCGACACTGTTTCGCGCCGAGCGTCCCTCCTACCGTTGTCGCCACTGTGCCGATCGCCACGCCAGAAGGAGCCACGACCATGGGATTCACCCAACCGCAACTCCCCGCAGTCGATCCCGATGCCTTCTTGGGCAAGCCGCTGATGGAGCGCATGCGGATTCTCGCCGTCGAATGGGCCGAAAACGGCTTCGGGGCACCGCGGATGGTCCACACCATCTACATCGTCAAGCTGATCGTGTTCTTCGCGATCGGCGGCGTCACGGTAGCGACCGCGACCTCCGGCCTGCCTGCCTTCTGGCACGTCACCGGATGGTGGAACCAACCGATCGTCTACCAGAAGGTCATTCTGTGGACCGTGCTCCTCGAGACCATCGGTGTGGCCGGTTCCTGGGGTCCGCTGGCCGGCAAGATCAAGCCGATGACCGGTGGCATCCTGTTCTGGGCGCGGCGGGGAACCATTCGGCTGCGCCCGTGGAAGTGGGTGCCTTTCACCGCCGGCGACCGGCGCACGTGGTTCGACATCGGGGTGTACCTGGCATTGCTGGTCAGCCTGGCCGCGGCCCTGCTGGCACCGGGTGTGCGCAGCGATTCGCTGTCAAAGGCATTGCCGCACAACACGTCGGGGCTGGTCAACCCCGCTCTGATCGCTGTCCCCATTGCGCTGCTGGTGCTGATCGGCATCCGAGACAAGACCGTCTTCCTGGCCGCCCGCGGCGAGCAGTACCTGCCGGCGCTGTTCTTCTTCGCGGTTCTGCCCTTCGCTGACATGATCATCGCGCTCAAGATGATGATCGTGGTGGTGTGGGTCGGCGCCGGGTTCTCGAAGTTCGGTAAGCACTTCTCCAACGTCATTCCGCCGATGGTCAGCAACACGATCTTCGCGCCGAAATGGGTGCGCCGGGCCCACTACCGCGAATTCGGGCGCGACATGCGGCCCTCACGGCTCGCGGACTTCATGGCACACGTCAACGGCACCACGGTCGAGATCGCCGCCCCGCTGGTTCTGTTGTTCTCCACCAACAAGTGGTTGACGCTGGCGGCGGCGCTGCTGATGGTGGGGTTCCACCTGTTCATTGTCTCGACGTTCCCGCTCGCGGTGCCGCTGGAGTGGAACGTGGTCTTCGCCTACGCCACGGTTTTCCTGTTCCTCGGCTTCCCGAACTGGGACGGCTACGCGCCGTGGAACATGACTCCGCGCTGGCTGGCCCCCGTCATCGCGGCGGCGCTGCTGTTCTTTCCTGTGCTGGGGAACCTGCGGCCCGACAAAGTGTCCTTCCTGCCCTCGATGCGGCAGTACGCCGGCAACTGGGCCTCGGCGGTGTGGGCCTTCGCGCCCGGCGCCGAGGCCAAACTCGATCGGGTCACCCGCACGGCGTCAAACCAGGTCGACCAGTTCATCGCCGCCGGCTACGAGCCCACTTGGGCGGAGATCACGATCCAAAAGACGATCGCGTGGCGAAGCATGCACAGCCAGGGCCGCGGCCTGTTCTCGCTGCTTTTGACCCACCTGCCCGACATCGACACCCGCACCGTGCGGGAGGGTGAGTTCGTGTGCAACTCTCTCATCGGATTCAATTTCGGCGACGGTCACCTACACAACGAGGACTTGATCCGGGCCGTCCAGTGTGAGGCCGAGTTCGAACCGGGCGAGTGCGTCATCGCCTGGGTGGAGTCGGAGGCCTTCGGCAGCGGCGTCCAGCACTACCAGCTGATCGACGCCGCGCTCGGGGTCGTCGAGCGCGGCACCTGGAAGGTCGCCGACGCCGTCAAAGAACAGCCGTGGCTGCCCAACGGTCCCATCCCCACTCGGGCGAGCTGGTCGCTGCGCGGCACGACGGCGACCGGGCACGGAGCGCGGGCATGACTGCCGCACTGGTGGTGGGCGGCGGGCCCAATGGACTGGCCGCCGCCATCTGTTTGGCCGCCCAGGGCGTGCAGGTCACCGTCCTCGAGGCCGCAGACGAGGTCGGCGGCGGCGCCCGCAGCGGCGAAGCGATCATCCCCGGTCTGCTGCACGACCACTGCTCGGCGATCCACCCGATGGCCGTCGGTTCGCCGTTCTCGAGCAGGTTCAACCTGCAGGCATACGGATTGCGTTGGCGCTGGCCGGAGATCGACTGCGCGCATCCGCTCGACGGTGGCAGCGCCGGGGTGCTGTACCGCTCGGTGGAGCAGACCGCGGCCGGCCTGGGTCGCGACGGACGGCGATGGCAGCTCGCGTTCGGCTACTCGGCCGAGCGGTTCGACACGCTCAGCGACGACATCATGGGACCCCTGCTGCGGCTTCCGCATCATCCGCTGATGCTGGCCCGGTTCGGTGCGCCCACCGTGCTCCCGGCGTCGGCCTTCGCCCGGCTGTTCGGCACCCCAGAGGGCCGGGCATTGTTCGGAGGCGTTGCTGCGCATGCTTTCCGGCCGCTGCACTACCCGATGACCTCGGCGATCGGAATGGGCATCATCGCCGCAGGCCACCGGCACGGCTGGGCGGTGGCCGAAGGCGGGTCGCAAGCGATCACCGACGCGATGGTGGCGCTGCTCGGCGACCTGGGCGGCAAGGTCGAGACCGGCGTGCGGGTGACGGCGGCGTCGCAGCTGCCGCCGGCCGACGTCACGTTGTTCGACCTGGCACCCGGTGCGGTCGCCGATATTATGCGCGACCGTCTTCCGCGCCGGATTTCGGCTGCCTTCACCAGGTTTCGGCGTGGTCCCGGTGCGTTCAAAGTCGACTTCGCCGTCGAGGGCGGCGTCCCCTGGACGAACCCGGACGCGCGTCGGGCCGGCACCGTGCACGTGGCCGGCACCTACGCCGAGCTGGCCGCGACCGAGCGCGAAATCCACGCCGGACGCATGCCCGAGCGACCGTTCGTGCTGGTCGGCCAACAGTATCTGGCCGATCCGCAACGGTCGGTGGGCAATACACACCCGGTGTGGACCTACGCGCATGTCCCCAACGGCTACACCGGCGACGCGACCGAGGCGATCATCGCCCAGATCGAGCGGTTCGCGCCCGGCTTCCGGGACCGGATCATCGGCTCCACAATCCGCTCGACGACGCAGATGGAGACCTACAACCCCAACTACGTGGGCGGCGACATCATGACCGGCGCGAAGGACATTCGCCAGTTGACGTTCGGGCCGCGAATCACCCTGTCGCCATACACGATCGGGGTGCCAGGCATGTATATCTGCTCAGCGGCCACCCCGCCCGGGCCGGGCGCGCACGGCATGTGCGGCGCCAACGCCGCCCGGCTCGCGCTGGACTACCTGTCCCGCCGTTAGCGTGGCGCCCGTCTAAGCGGCGGCCAGCGCGGTGTTGACGGCGGCAGGCACGCGCGGGCCCGGTCACCACAGCGATCTTCATGACGCCATCGAATCCAGGAATCCGGGCCAGTCGGGAAACAGTGCCCTATCGACGATCTCGATGCGGACGCCACCGGCGTCGATGAAGTAGGCGAACATCGTCAGCGCTTCGCCGCTGGGCCGCGCCTCCAGCCGGTACCCGGACCGCTCGAGTTGCGCTGCGGCCGAGGCGAGGTCGTCGACCCAGTAGCCGAGGTGGTGCGCGCCGCCGCCGGCGGGTGCGGTCCAGATGGTGCCGGGCACCTCTTGGATCAGCTCCAGATGCGGCGCGTTCACCGAATACACGAACCGAAACGGCACCTCGACCTCCCCGCCGACCGTGGTGACGTTCAAGGTCGCCTCGACGGGCCTGGTCCATCGGTATCCCATCACCGCGCTGAGCCGCGCGGCGGCGGCGCCCATGTCGTCGACGACCAGCCCGGTGTGATAGCAGTCAGCCGGATTCACGGCGCGCCCTCCAGTTCGATGTCGAAGGTATCCAAATATTCGGCGAAAGTCGGCGCGAGTTTCTCGACGGTCAGGTCGTATTGGCCGAGGTTGTAGGTGTTGAGGGCAAACGGGTAGGGCGTTGGCGGCGTCGTCGAGCACGCGTTCGCGGCCCTGCGGGGTGAAGACGGGTGAGCCGTTGACCCCGTCCACGAGCAGCGCCAACCCCTCGAACCACGAATGGGAGCGATCCCGGTGAGGCCGGTGCGCTGCGCGGCGAGTTCGAGGATGCCGTCGGGCGTGGCCATATTGTCGATGTCGCCCATGGTTCACACCGTGAGGTATCCGCCGTCGACGGCGATGGTGCTACCGGTGATGTAGGACGCCGCGTCGGTACACAAGAACAGCGCGGCGCCGACGCAGTCACGGGGCGTTCCGGGCCTGCCCAGCGGGGTGTGGAAGCCGATCTCGACGTCCATGACCTCGGGGATGGCCATGGCGGGCTGCGTCATTCGCGTGTCAATGAGCCCGGGCGCGATGGCGTTGACGCGGATGCCGTCGCCGGCCCAGCGGCGCGAGAGGTTCATCGTCAGCGCCATCAGGCCCATCTTCGACGAGGCGTACCCGGGGACGAAGACCGCCGAGCGGAACGCCGACATCGAGACGACGCTGACGACGCTCGCGCCGTCGCTCGCCTTGAGGCGCTCGTGGCAGCGCATGGTCAATCGCATGGGACCCAACATGTTCTGGGTTACCGACGCGACGTAGCCGTCCGGATCGTACTCGTCGCCGGCGGGGTACGGGCCGCCCGCGTTGTTGATCAGGATGTCGAGTTCCCCGAGCGAGTCCGCCAGCGCGTCGACGGACTCGGGTTGCTGGATGTGACACTGTCGGTAGGTGAACGCGCTGAGGTCGTCGTCGTAATCGGCTGGCGCGCAGCGGGTTCCGGTGATCGTGACCGTGGCGCCCGCTTCGGCGAACGCCGTGGCGACGGCGTTGCCGATGCCGCTGGTGCCGCCGGTCACCAGCACGCTGGCGCCCGCGAAGTCGAAACTGACGGAGGCTTTCACGATGGCCTCAATTCGCTGATCGATTTGGTGAGCCAGGCTCGCTTCCAGAAGTTGTCGGTCCCGTCCAGCAGCGCCTCGTGGGCGTAGGCGGCGACCGCGCGCGCCCCCGCATGAGCGGGATCGGCCTTGAGGACGAGGTCGGTGGTGGAGCGGTGCTGGAACCACCCGGCGTTGGACACACCGGGCGACATCCAGATCTGGTTGCCCAGCGGTATCGCGGGTGCGCCGGTGGCGGCCGCCAGGTCGGCAGCGCCGGGACGCTCCCGATGAATCCCAGCCATGACTGGCGATCCTCTACAGTCCTAGAGGTAAAGTCAAGAGCCATGGGACTGCGAGGTTTGGCGGACAAGGTTGCGGTCGTCGTCGGCGGCGCGACCGGCATCGGCGCCGCGACCGCCGCCCGGCTAGCCGAGGAAGGCTGCCGGGTGGTTGTCGGCGACATCGCGGCCGAGGCCGCCGAAGCGACGGCCGCGCGCATCGCCGCGTCGGGCGGCACCGCGACGCAGGTGGCCTTCGACCTGGCGGACCCGCCGTCGGTCGCAAAGTTGATGCGCACCGCGACGGCAACCTACGACGGCGTCGACCTGCTGTTCAACGTCGGCGCCGACATGAGCGTCATCCGGGCCGACACCGACGTGGTCGACATCGACTTCGACGTGTGGGACCGCGTGATGGCGGTGAACCTGCGTGGGTATGTGGCGGCCATGAAGTACGCGATCCCGGAGATGCTCAACCGCGGCGGCGGGGCGATCGTGAACATGTCCTCGGCGGCCGCGTTCCAGGGTGAGCCCGCCCGCCCCGCCTACGCCACCGCGAAGGCCGGCATCGGGGCGCTCACCCGCCATGTCGCGTCGCGGTGGGGCAAGGAGAACATCCGCTGCAACGCGGTGGCGGCGGGGTTCACCGCGACCGAAGCCATCCGGTCCGTTCCGCAGTGGCCCGAGCTGCAGGCCGGAGCACTCAAGCGCATCCGCGGAACCCGCGTCGGCGACCCCGGCGACGTTGCCGCGCTGGTCGCCTTCCTGCTCTCCGACGAGGGCGGCTGGATCAATGGTCAGGTCGTCAACATCGACGGCGGCACCGTGCTGCGGTGAGCAAACGCATGGCCACCGCACACCGGAAGCGAGACGGCGACGAACGTCGTCGCACGCTCTGCGACGCGGCGATCCGGGTACTGGCCGAGCACGGATCGCGAGGACTGACGCACGGTCAGGTCGACCGCTGCGCGCGAGTCCCCGGGGGCACCACCTCGTACTACTACCGAACCCGGGAAGCGCTGCTGCGGGGCGTCGGAAAGCGCGTCGCCGAGATCGACGTCGCCAACCTGCAGTCGGTGATCGACGAGCCGCTCGACCCGCGATCGCCCTTCGCGCACCTGGCGCGGCTGACCATGATGCAGGCCGACGGCCCCGGCCTGATGCTGAACAGAGCGCGGCACGAATTGGTGCTGGGAGCCGCGCGTGATCCCAGTCTCGCTGCCACATCACAGGTCTTCGTCGCCCGCATCAATGCGATGGCCCACGACGCACTCGCCCATCTCCAGCCGGGCACGGACGATCCGGGCCTGCTCGCCGCTCAGACGACGGCCGTCACCACGTTCATCGCCGGTGTCTTGAGCCGGCTCGCCGCCGGCGACCGCACCATCGACGACGCCGCGCAACTCATGCGGCTCTTGGAGGCCGTCGCCACCGCGGTCTCGCTGCGGCGCGCGTAGCGGCCTGGCCGAAAGCCCCCTGGGACTCCCTGATTGCGCATACCTTTGATGCGGGTTCATGCGCCACAGGAGGACGGAAATGAAGCGATCGATCAACGCGCTGCTGGCCGCGGGCGTGCTGGCCGCCGCCGGGCTGATGACGACCGGCGTGGGCACCAGCTCCGCCGACACCATCCAGACCGAGAACAGCTACCCGACCCGGGAGGCCTGTCAGGACGCGGGCCCCGGCGTGAAGGCCTCGACGCCAGGAAACTGGAACAACTTCTGGTGCGTTCCGGACCGCAACGTCGCCGGTAGCTGGCGCCTGGTCCTCAGCAACTGAAGGCGCCTCTAACCGGACGGGCCCGACGGGTACTTGTAGAAGCCCTCGCCGGTTTTGACACCGAGCTTGCCCGCATCAACGAAGGCTTGCAACAACTCTCGGACATTGCGCGGCAGGTGCGGGAACTCTTGGGCGTAGTGGTTCTCGATGTCGAGCACCACGTCGAGGCCCACCAGGTCCATCATCTGGAACGGTCCGGCCGGCACGCCCCAGTTGACCTTGAACATGCCGTCGACGTCTTCCGGTCGCGCCACGCCCTCGGCGACCACGGCCAGAGACTCACGCTTGATGGCCGCCCAGATGCGATTGAAAATGAATCCGGTGCTCTCCCTGCGCGCCTCGAAGGGATACACGCCGAACTCCGGCAGCACGGCCAGCAGGGTGTCGAGCAGGCCGCGGTCGGTCTCGCCATCAGACATCAGGTCGACCGCATTGATCTCCGGTGGCATGTAGAAGTGCATGTTGCACAACCTGGTTTTGTCGCGAACCTGTTCGGCCATCAGCCGCGACGGGTAGGACGACGAGTTGGTCGCGAAGATGGTGTTCGCCGGCGCCGCTTCATCTATCCGGCCCCACAGCGGAATCTTGACGTCCAGCCTCTCGGGGACGGATTCCACCACAAGCCAGGCACCGGCTAATGCCTCTTCGAGCGACGTCACCCCCGTCACCGTGCCGGCCTCGCCGAATCCTCTGTCCTGCAGCACTTTAGGCAACGCCTCAGAGGCATACTGCGTCGCGGCGGCGAGTTGCTCGGCGCGCCGGCCCGCAAGGCGCACGGTTCCCCCGCGGCTGGCGAACATCACCGCGATGCGCCGGCCCAGCGTCCCCGCCCCGATCACGGCGACGGGGCGGTTACGGACGTCCTCGAAGCTGTACGTGAAGCCGGCCACACCCGCATGGTAGGCCGCGACGAAATTCGGCCCGCCTCTTCACCCCAAAACGGCTCCATCGACGTGCGCGGTGCCCTAACGTGTGGCTTCGCTCACCGGAGAGCGGAACGACACGAAGCCCGTGGGGGGTAGGCGATGTCATTGATGTTTGTGGTGCCGGATTTGTTGGGCACGGCGGCAGCCGACGCGGCCCAGGTCGGTTCGGCGGTGCTGGCCGGCAACCAGGCCGCGGCGATCGGTACGACGCAGGTGGAGGCGGCGGCCGCCGACGAGGTGTCGACGGCCGTCGCGGCGGTGTTCAGCGCGCACGGCTCGCAATTTCAGGCCGCGGCGGCGCAGGCGGCGGCGTATTACGACCGATTCGTCAACAATCTGAGCGCCGCCGCGGCGTCGTATGCGGGCACCGAGACGAGCATCGCCGCGTCGATGCATGCGACGCTGAGCGCGGCGGCGGCCACTCCCCAGGCCGGGCTGGGTATTACCGCCGTCAACGAATTCGCCTCGGTCTTCAACGGTTCGGTTCACGCGGCCGAGGGGCAATGGGCCGGCAGCGCACTCGGAGAGCAGCTCGACCCGATCGTCGCGGCGATCACGGGCAACACCGGCACCGGCACGCCGATCGTCATCGACTTCGTCCGGCACGGGCAGTCCGTCGGCAACGCGTTGAACCTGATCGACACCGCGGTGCCCGGCACCGGTTTGACGCAGCTGGGCGTGCAACAGTCGCAGGCCGTCGCCAATCTGCTTGCGGGCCAGGGCCCCTTCGCCGGGATCTTCACGTCGCAGTTGCTGCGCACCCAGCAGACGGCCTTGCCGTTGGCCACCATGCTGGGCGTGAACCCGCAGACCCTGCCCGGGCTCAACGAGATCGACGCCGGCATCTTCAACGGCATGCCCGAGGTCCCGGCCGGCATCCTCTACCTGATAGGCCCGGCCGCCTGGACGTTCGGACTGCCCATCGCCCCGATGCTGGCCCCCGGCTCCGTCCACCTCAACGGCATCGTCTTCGACCAGGGCTTCAGCGGCGCGCTGCAGTCGATGTACGCCACGGCCATGGCCAACCCCGTGATCGCCGCCAACGGCCACATCACCGACGTCGCCTACTCCAGCGAGTTCGCGATCGAGGTCGGCACGCTGATGAACGTGAACAATCCCGACCCGTTGCTGATGCTGACCCATCCGCTTTCCAACACCGGGATGGTCGTGGTGCAGGGCAGTCCCCAGGGCGGCTGGACGATGCTCAGTTGGGACGGGGTGCCCGTGCCGCCGGCGAACCTGCCGACCGAGCTCTTCGTGGACGCGCGCGACCTGATCATGGCGCCGCAGTTCGCGGCCTACGACGGGTTCGAGTCCCTGCTCACCGGAAACCCCGCGGCGATCGCGAGCGCCGTCCAAACCGGTGTCGAGCAGGTGGCCGGCGCGGCGATCCGATTCCCGGTCGCGGTGGGCGAGGACCTGATCGACGCCATCGGGGTGTAGCCGGCTACAGGAGCCGGGCCTGCTCCGGCTGCGGCTCGGCCGGCGCCAGCAGCTCGGGACCGTTGTTGCGGACGCTGTTGACCAGCGTCGACACCTCGCGCATCCGGATGTCGTGGATGTCGGGCGTGCGGGCCAGCAGCTCCTCGTCGACCGGGGCCTCGGGGTCCAGCCAGCGGTCCCAGTCGCGCTCGGGCACCACCAGGGGCATCCGATCGTGGATCCCGGCGAGCTCACCGGGGGCGTCGGTGGTGATGATCGTGCAGCTCAGCAGCGGCGGCGAGTCGTCGTGGTGCTCCGGCCCCCGCCACACCGACCACAGTCCCGCCATGAACAGCGGCTCGCCGTCCTCGCGGTACATGTAGAAGGGCGTCTTTCGCGACTTCTTGCCGTCGACGTCCGAATTGACCCGCCACTCGTAGTAGCCGTCCATCGGGATCAGGCAGCGCTTGGACTTGGCGCTGGACCGGAAGGCCGGCGAGGTGGTGACCTTGTCCGCGCGCGCGTTGATCAGCATCGGCCCCTTGGTCTCGGGGCTGCCGTCCGAGGTGGCCTTCACCCACGGCGGGACCAGGCCCCAGCGCATGAGCCGCACCCGACGAGTCGGCTGGTCGTCGGGATCGGTGTGCCGACTCACCACCGTCGCGATGTTCGTCGTGGGCGCCACGTTGTAGTTGGGTGCCGTCCCCGAGCCGCCGGCCGCCTCGGTGGCCTCGTCGATCGCCTTGATCTTTTCGGCCAGCAGGGCCGGATCGGTCGTCACCGCAAACCGTCCGCACATACCTTCCATGGTGGCAGGCCGCGAACTCCCATTGGTGGCAGCCCACTCGGACACGCAATGATGGACCGGTGACGACGTGGACGGCGCCCCCGGCACCCGGACCGGTGCACGCGACCGTGACCGTGCCGGGCTCGAAGTCGCAGACCAACCGGGCGCTGGTGCTGGCCGCGCTGGCGGCCGCGCAGGGGCAGGGCACCCCCGTCCTGCGCGGCGCGCTGCGCAGCCGCGACACCGACCTGATGATCGGCGCGCTGCGCACGCTCGGGCTGCGTGTCGACGGCGACGGCCCGGAGCTGTCGGTCAGCGGCCGGATCGCGCCCGCCGCGCACGCCCGGGTGGACTGCGGCCTGGCGGGCACCGTGTTGCGTTTCGTTCCGCCGCTGGCCGCGCTGGCCGACGCGGTGGTGGAGTTCGACGGCGACGAGCAGGCGCGAGCCCGCCCGATCGCCCCGCTGTTGGACGCGCTGCGGGGGCTCGGCGTGCCGATCGAAGGCACCGGGCTGCCGTTCCGGGTCCGGGGCGGCGGATCGGTCGCGGGCGGCACGGTGTCCATCGACGCGTCGGCGTCGTCGCAGTTCGTGTCCGGGCTGTTGCTGTGCGCGGCGTCGTTCACCGACGGCCTGACCGTCGAGCACACCGGTTCGACGCTGCCGTCGGCGCCGCACATCGCGATGACGGTGGCGATGCTGCGGCAGGCCGGGGTCGACGTCGACGATTCGGTCGCCAACCGCTGGCGGGTGCGGCCCGGCCCGGTCGCGGCCCGGCGCTGGGAGGTCGAACCGGACCTGACCAACGCCGTGCCGTTCCTGGCCGCCGCCGTGGTCACCGGCGGAATCGTGCGCATTACGGGTTGGCCGGCCGCCAGCGTGCAACCCGCCGACGACATCCTTTACGTGCTCGGCAAGATGAATACCATTGTCACACAGACTGATTCGTTCCTCGAGGTGCGAGGTTCAGCGGACTACGACGGGTTTGACGTCGACCTGCGCGACGTCGGTGAGCTGACGCCGTCGGTGGCGGCGCTGGCCGCGCTGGCCAGACCCGGGGCGGTGTCACATCTTCGCGGCATCGCCCACCTGCGCGGCCACGAAACGGACCGACTGGCCGCGCTGAGCGCCGAGCTCAACCGGCTGGGCGGCGACTGCGCCGAGACCCCCGACGGCCTGACGATCACCGCGACTCCACTGCGGGCCGGCGTGTGGCGTGCCTACGCCGACCACCGGATGGCGATGGCCGGCGCCATCGTCGGGCTGCGGGTCGGCGGGGTCGAGGTGGACGACATCGGTGCCACCAGCAAGACGCTGCCCGAGTTCCCCCGGCTGTGGGCGGACATGCTGGGGCCCATCGGTTGAAACCCGGCGACTACGACGAGTCCGACGTCAGGGTCCGCTCTGGCCGGGGCTCGCGGCCGCGGACCAAGACCCGTCCCGAGCACGCCGACGCCGAGGCGGCCATGGTGGTCAGCGTGGACCGCGGCCGCTGGGGCTGCGTGCTCGACGGCGATCCTGAACGCCGGGTGACCGCCATGCGGGCGCGCGAACTCGGCCGCACGCCGATCGTCGTCGGCGACGACGTCGACCTGGTCGGCGACCTGTCGGGACGCCCGGACACCCTGGCCCGCATCGTGCGCCGGGCCGAGCGGCGAACCGTGTTGCGCCGCACCGCCGACGACAGCGATCCCACCGAGCGAGTGGTGGTCGCCAACGCCGACCAACTGCTGATCGTGGTCGCGATGGCCGACCCGCCGCCGCGCAGCGGGCTGGTCGACCGGGCGCTGATCGCCGCCTACGCCGGCGGGCTGACGCCTATCCTGTGCCTGACCAAGACCGACCTCGCCCCGCCCGGGCCGTTCGCCGAGCAGTTCGTCGACCTCGACCTGACGGTGGTGGTCGCCGGGCGCGACGATCCCCTGCTGGCGGTGGCCGACCTGCTCGCCGGCAGGATCACCGTCCTGCTCGGCCACTCCGGGGTCGGCAAGTCGACGCTGGTGAATCGCCTGGTGCCCGAGGCCGAACGGGCCGTCGGCGAAGTCACCGACTTCGGCCGCGGACGGCACACCTCCACCCAATCGGTGGCACTTCCGCTGGCGACGTCGGGCTGGGTGGTCGACACCCCGGGCATCCGGTCGTTCGGGCTGGCCCACATCGAGCCCGACGACGTGCTGATGGCTTTCTCGGACCTGGCCGACGCGATTGCGCGGTGCCCGCGCGGCTGCGGGCACATGGGGCCGCCGGCCGACCCCGAATGCGCGCTGGACGCCCTGTCCGGACCCGCCGCCCGCCGGGTCGCCGCGGCCCGGCGCCTGCTCGCGGCGCTGCACCAGGGCTGACCGGACCGCCGAGCGCGCGTGTCGGTACGCCGACACGCCGCAGGGGGCGTACATTTGCGCGCCCTCGCGGCAGTCAGGGCGATTTTGCCAGCCGTACCCCGAGTTCGTCGGGCGGCACCAGATGCCCCTCGGCGCAACGAATTTCCACGCCCGCCTCGGCGCCGCAGCCCAGATGGGTGAGCCGCAGGCGATTGCGTCCCGGCAGATGCCGCCTGCCCCACTCGAACATGGCCCACACCACCGGCATGAAGTCGATTCCGGCGTCGGTGAGCACGTATTCGTCGCGGCTGCGCTGCCCGGGTTCGCGGTAGGGCCGTCGCGTCAGCAGGCCCAGGTCCACCAGCTCGGCGAGCCGCGCCGAGGTGGCCGCCTTGGTGATGCCCACCCGGCGCGCGAAGTCGTCGAACCGGGTGGTGCCGTAGTAGGCCTCGCGCATGATGAGCATCGCCGACTTGGTGCCGACGACGGCCATGGTCTTCTCGATGGCGCACTCGCCGACCGCCGACCAAGCTTCCCGGTCGGCCAGCGGTCCCTGCAGCATTGTCATCTAAATCACCTCCCCAGCTGGGTTGCATTCAGTGTACCTAGATGTTTACCTGGGTATAGCTAATCGAACTTAGCTGTGGACTCGAGGAGGAGCCATGATCAACGACCGCGACGCCGTCATCGTCGGTGCCGTCCGCACCCCCGTCGGCAAGGGCAAGGCCAGCGGCGGGCTGCACGACGTGCTGCCCGCCGACCTGCTGGCGCACAGCCTGCGTGAACTGGTCGAACGCACCGGGGTCGACCCGGCGCAGGTCGACGACGTGATCGCCGGGGCGGTCACCCAGGTAGGCGACCAGGCGGTCAACATCGCGCGCAATGCGTTGCTGGGCGCCGGCCTCCCGGAGTCGGTTCCCGGCGTCACGATCGACCGGCAGTGCGGCAGCAGCCAGCAGGCCATCAGCTTCGCCGCGCAGGGCGTGCTCGCCGGTTCCTACGACCTGGTCATCGCGGCCGGCGTGGAGTCAATGGGCCGCGTCCCGATGGGCAGCTCGGTGCTGCCCGGCAGCAACCCCTTCGGCGACGACATGACGCGCCGCTACCCCGAGGGCCTGGTGCCCCAGGGCATCAGCGCCGAGTTGATCGCCGCCAAGTGGGGCTTCTCGCGCACCCAGCTCGACGAGTTCTCGGCCGCCAGCCACGACAAGGCCGCCCGGGCCACCAAGGACGGGCTCTTCGACAACGAGCTGATCGCCACCGCCGGGTTGTCCGTCGACGAATCCATCCGGCCGGGCACGACGGCCGAGACGCTGGCCGGGCTGAAACCAGCGTTCTACAGCGAAGCGATGGAAGCGCGTTTCCCGCAGATCACTTGGTCGATCACGGCGGGCAACTCCTCGCCGCTGTCCGACGGCAGCGCCGCGGTGATGATCACCAGCGGCGAGGTCGCCAAGAAGCTGGGGCTGCACCCGCTGGCCCGCATCCACACCACCACCGTGGTGGGCTCCGACCCGCTCTACATGCTGACCGGCGTCATCCCCGCCACCGAGAAGGTGCTGCGCCGCGCCGGCCTGACGCTGGCCGACATCGACCTGTTCGAGGTCAACGAAGCCTTCGCGCCGGTGGTCCTCGCCTGGGCACACGACACCGGCGCCGACCTGGCCAAGACCAACGTCAACGGCGGCGCCATCGCGATCGGCCACCCGCTGGGCGCCAGCGGCGCCCGCATCATGACCACGCTGGTCAACGCTTTGCAGCAGCGCGGCGGGCGCTACGGGCTACAGACCATGTGCGAGGGCGGCGGGATGGCCAACGCCACCATCATCGAGCGATTGGATTAATCATGGCAGGATCACAGACCCGCTTCGACGGCGTGCGGGTGCGCTACGACAGCGAGAAGAGTTACGAGGCCCTGCTCGCCGCCCTGCTGGACGACATCGGCGACAAGCCGGTGCCGATCAACACTGTCGCCACCGACACCGGGAACTGGCAGGAATACCAGGAGCGGGTCGAACCCCAGGTCGGGCCTAGCGGATTCATGCTGTTCTCCCTGATCAACCACGGCGCATGGATCACCAAGGCCGGCATCGACCGCAAGCTGATGCGCGTCATTCTCGGCAACCCGCTGATCGCCATCACGATGCTGCGCCACGACGTGACCGCGGGCCTGTTCGCCCCCGTCGAATTGCTGCTCACCGACGAAGGCGACGGCCGCAGCAGCTTGACCTACGTCAAGCCGTCGTCGCTGATGGTCATCGAACCCAATCACGAATTGCGCAGCGCCGCAGAGGAACTCGACGCCAAGCTGGCGGCACTGGCCGAGAAGGTGACCAGCGCCTCCTGACCGCACGTGAGGAGCGCTGCGGTCGTTGAAGGAAATACCGTAGACGCGCTGCAGACGCTAGGCACCGCGAGAACGCTCAGGAATTCGACGCACGCTGCCGTGCCGAGAGCACTGGGCCTGGCACGTTGCATTCGACCGCGTGATCGTCGTGGTTTGCTGTAGTCACGAATAGCCGCAAGGGAGAAGCAGTTATGAAAGCGTGGCTGTGGGATGGACATGCAGGGATAGATCACCTGACCCTGGCTGACGCGCCTGATCCGGTTCCAGAGGAAGGCGAGGTGGTCATACAAGTCCACTACGCCGGCTTAAATCCGGCCGACCGGATGATGGCGGAGAGGCGCTACCCATATCCGGTATACCCTCCTGCGCCGCACGTGCTGGGGCGGGATGGCGTCGGGGAAGTAATCAAAGTTGGCAAAGGCGTCGAGGATGTGCAGGTGGGCGAGCACCGCGTTCTTCTGCGCAGTGACGTCGGGCTTCTCCGCTGGGGCATGTTTGCCGAACAAGCGTCCATACCGGCGGTTAACTTAGCGGAGATCCCCGCAGGTTGGACCGAAGAGCAGTCGTCGGGCGCCGCGGTCGTTTATCTATCGGCGTACCGTGCGCTCACCATGTGGGAACCGCTCAAGCCAAATTCAGTGGTCCTGGTCACCGGCGCGTCGGGAGGGGTCGGAGTTGCGGCTGTGCAACTGGCGGCGGCGATGGGCCACACGGTCGTGGCGCTTTCGCGCAGCGAGGAAAAGCAACGACGCCTCAAGGAACTCGGAGCGACGTTCACATTCAACCCTGAGGACCCGCAGTGGCGAGCTCGCGTAAAGGATGCCCTGAATGGAGGTGGGGTGAACCTGGCGGTCGACACGATCGGGGGCACGCTGCTTCCTGAAGTCATCGATACGATGGGCGATTCGGGAAGACTCAGCTTGGTGGGAGAACTCGGAGGCCCGGTGCCCAACTTTTACACGGGCACGCTCTTTTCGCGCTGGCTCCGAATTGGCGCAATGGCTCTCAGCTACTACACACCGGAGCAGCATCGCGCCGGCTGGCACGACCTCTTGGGCATATTGGCCCGCTCTGGCGCACGGCCTCTGGTCGACCGTGCGTTTCCGTTCGAGCAGTTGCCGCAAGCCTTCGAACGCCTAGCGGACGGCCCGATGGGCAAAGTGGTGATCGAGGTAAAGCCATGAGGCTCCATCACGTTGACTTCGACTTCACCGAACCGGGTAAGTGACGGCAGCGATACAACGAGGCGTTCGGCCGCGGTCGTGCTGGGACAGCGAGAAGAGTTACGACGCACTGCCGGACGACATCGGCGACAAGCTGGTGCCGATCAACACTGTCGCCACCGACACCGGGAACTGGCAGGAATACCAGGAGCGGGTCGAACCCCAGGTCGGGCCAAGCGGATTCATGCTGTTCTCCCTGATCAACCACGGCGCATGGATCACCAAGGCCGGCATCGACCGCAAGCTGATGCGCGTCATTCTCGGCAACCCGCTGATCGCCATCACGATGCTGCACCACGACGTGACCGCGGGGCAATCACGGCACGGCCTGTCTGGCCCCCGTCTGCCCTTCGGGACGCTTGGCGATGACGATGCGGCCCGCAACGGTGGGAATCTGCTCGAAGATGGAGATGGGCACGCCCAACACCGCTGAGAGCACGTCGTTGGGTATGGCGGTGAGAGACTGACCAATGCCGATGTCGTCTTTCGGTTCCGCGGCGTCTGAGTTGAATACGATCAGCGCCACCAATTCCTCTGTGGCACTGGCGTTTTCGAAGTAATGATAGTGACCCTGCGGTGCGAAGATGACGTCGCCTTTGCCGGCCTCGAAGACGTCCTGGGTGCCGTTGGGTCCGACGAACACCCATCGGCTCAACCCGGCCAGCACCACGTTGACTTCCCACGCGCTGGGATGCCAGTGCGGTTCTCGAATGCCGCCGACAGCCAGTCGCGCCAGATAGACCGCTCCCTTCTGGCCGACCAGTATCGGCCAGTTCTCGCTGTTGGCGCCTTGCAGGCTGCCGCCGGGGAAGACGTTGCCTCCCCAGTCGGCCAGGTGAAACAGGTGCGGATGATCGGGGTCCGTGCCTCCGGCAATCTGTTCGCCACGACCGACCGGCGTGGTCTGCTCGCTAGGCCAGGCCGCACTGCCGATCCCAGGGCCCTCCGGCAAGAGCTGCGGGGGCGGGGTGTTCGAGCCGGGCGGATTCGGTGACGGCACCGTGCGGTCGTCGACCGACGGCTGCGCCGCACCATCCGCTGGATTATTCGTCATCACAATTCCTTTCGTTGGTTTTGTTTCCCTATTGCTGAGTCGGCTGAGATGTCTGTGAGCTGCGGTTCGCGCCTGTCTGCGGACGGCGGTAATCCGCTCGAGGTAAACCGTTCCAGCGGCTTCCCTGGTCTTTCTGTTCTGACAGTTCCGGCGCCGCCGGGGTGCAGTCCCGCCGGTCCGGCCCCGGCCCGGTGTCGGAAGCTCAGCGACCCGTAGAGCACCGGGCGTTTCATCCGGACCCGGGCACACACTTTGTCGAAGCGCGGTCTTTGGCCGGCAGCGCCTCGCGCCCTTCAAGCTACTGCGGCGGCGGCCTCCACAACAGGGGTCCACATGACCGCGAATCAGAAAAACAGGGCGCCAAAGCCTTGTGCGAACGAGTAACCCAGGGACTTCACGGTTGCTGCCTGGTACGCGTTCTCAACCCATTCGGCGATCAACGGCAGACCGAGCGTGATGCTGAGTAACGCTATGGGCCGCAGTAGCGGCGGAGTCGGCGAATCGCCACTGACCGCTTTCCGCGACCTCGACACGCCTCGCCTGCTCGACAACGTCACCACGTTCAACTTCCACCCCCACCTGCCGCACTACGAACGCACTGACCCCGAAACCGATTCCGTGCGCGTGCTGGGCCGCCAACGCATCGACCCGAACCGGCCGCATCCTTCACCGCGGCCGGTAACACAGTTCAACGTGCTGATCTGGTTGCCGCCCAACGGGCGACGCGTCGGCGACGTCGTGCTCGTCGACTCCACCAACTTCACGACGCTGTTCGGTGGCACCGAAAGCCTCGAGAACTTTGGCACAACCTCGCGGCCATGAAATGGCGGTCCTCATGGACGCAACCGTGAGCAATGTCTTCTACGCCACCTCGGACCGCGCCTGAACGCCGTGCAGGTGTGATCAATCGGATGCGACGGGGAGGCCGGGGCACACCGCGATGTAGTCGATCGCCGGGGACACCCAGTCGCGCCATTGTTTGTGACTCATGTTGGTGAGCAGTTTGTCGCACAACTCCGAGGGATCGGCAACGGCAGGCGAGAGGAGCAGGGTTCCATCCAGGGTTGCCGAGGCGGCCAGTCGCCCGTCCGGGCTCACCGCCACACTTGTGACATCGTCTGATCTCATCAGCGGCGCCGCGGTCGGCTTGCCGGTAGAGGTGTCCCACAAACGCACGGTGCCATCGACTCCACCGCTTGCCATTTGACCTCCCACCCCGAACGCCACGCCGAAAATTACGCTCGAGTGACCCAACAGCGGACTGTCTTGCAACGGCGTTCGCGTGGTGGCGTCCCACAATTCCACCGCACCGTCCTCGCGCCCGCCCGCGACCGTCTTGCCGTCACGGGTGAATGCCACCGACATGAGGGGGATTGACCCGTGGGTGGATGTCATCACGTTTCCCTCGGGCTGTGTGGTGTCGGCGTTCCAGAGCCGGAGGCCGTCGTTGTAGCCGGCGACGAGGTGACGACCATCCGGGCTGAAAGCCAGTGCGAGGAGGGCATTGGGTTGGTCAACGGTCATGGGTTGGCCCAGGGCACGACCGGTCCCGACGTCCCACAACTGGACCGTGCCATCCTGGTCGTCGCCCGAGGCAACCCTGCGACCATCGCTACTGAAGGCGAAGTGGAAGGACGGTCCCTTGATGTTGAGACGGACAGGTGGCTGGATGGGCTGAAGCGTGTTGGCATCCCACTCCTGCACCGTGCCATCCCCCGCGGCGGTCACCATCCGCCCGCCAGCAACGAAGCCAAAATTCTTGTGTCCTGCGCCGCTCACCGCCAGCGGCGGGCCGGCCACGCCGGAGGCTGTGTCCCATTGCTGCACGGCCGTATCACCGGAGGCCGCTACCCGCCTGCCGTCGGGGCTGAACGCCGCCTCTACCAATACCGGGTCAGGGCCCCTCATCGGCTCGCCAACCGTGGTGTTCCACAGTCGAAGCGTGCCGTCCTGGCCGCATGTGGCGAGCTGTCGGCCATCCGGCCTGAACGCTGCGCCGAATACCGAGCGGTTGTGCCCGGCCAGCGTCTGACCGAATTGCGCCCCGGTGTCGGCGTTCCACACCTGCACCGCCCCGTCGTTGCGGCCGGTGGCAACGAGACGTCCGTCCGGGCTGAACGCGACCGCGGAGACCGCGCTCAGTTTTTTCGTCCCGACCTGAACTGTCCGGACATTCTTCCCGGAAGCGACGTCCCACAGCTCCAGATCGTCGCTGCCCGAGGCAATCGTGTGCCCGTCCGGGCTGAAGGCGATCCGGTACACAATCCCGGGAGTGGATTCCACGCCCGTAACCGACATGATCGGCGCGTGCGGCTGGCCAGTGGCCGTGTCGAACACCACGATCGAACCGTTGTTGCCGCTCGCGGCGAACAGCGCCCCGCTGCGGTCGAACGCGACATCGCTGATGGCCACGCGGTGGTCGTCGAACACATGATTGGTGGTGCGCAGATGTCCGGTCCGGGGGTTCCAGATTCGTACGGTGTCGTCTTCGCCGCCGGTGCCGATCATCGTGCCGTTTGGACTGACCGCGACGCTGGTGAGTCCGGTACCCACGTTTTGGGGATCGTGCACGAGCGGGTCGCCGGTGCCGGCGTTCCACAGCCGCATCGTGCCGTCAAAGCTGGTGGATGCAATCGTGTGGCCGTCGGGGGTGTACACGACGCCGGTGACCGCGCCGGAGGCTCCCTTGAGCGGGGAGCCGATCGGCTTTCCGGTGGTGGAATCCCATTGGCGCAGGGTTCCGTCGTCCTCGGCGGTCACGACGCGACTGCCGTCCGGGCTGTATGCGAGTTGGCGCGCGAACGACGATGTGTCGACGATCTTCTGGGTGGTGACCCGGGCAATCTGGGCGTTGAGGATGGGCACCCCGTCAGCCTCTATCGCGTTAGCGGCCAGCAGTTCCTGCAGGGCACGCACATCGCCGCCAGGAGTGTCGCCGGCCAGCATCGCCGCCCCCTCGGCGCTGAGCTTGGCCACGGTCGCGTCGTGCAGGCGCCGGATGGCTTCTTGGCGCTGGGCGAAGGCGATGACGGCGGCGACCACGGCGAGCACGGTAAGCACCGCCAATCCGCTGATCGCCGCGGCGCGCAGTCGGCGAAACCTCCGCTGCTCGCGCAAATCGTCGCTGGCCAGCTGGTCTTTGGGTTTGCCGTGAATCGGAGCCGCCAACGCGGTGACCTTGTCGCGGAACGCCACTGACCGCAAATCCCACGGCGCATCGTCGCTGACGTCGATGTACAAGGGCTCGGCAAGCAGGGATCCCGGCTGGGTCAGCGCCGGTGGCGCGGCGTCAGAGTGTTCAGGGTCGAACCTGTTTCGCGTCGCGTCCCATCGCAGCTGACCTTCGGCCAGAACCAACATCAGTCGCTGGTGACCGCGGTGTTCAAGCCAGTGCCTGATCTCCTCGTTGACCCAGTGTGATGACGCCGCTTGCGGGGACAACACCACGATCATGTAGCGGGCGCTATCGAGCGCCTCCGCAATCTTGCCCCACAGATCCGGGTCGGCTGTGAGGTTGGTGTCGTCGCGGAACACCCGCAACGCGCGCAACTGACCGATGCGCCGCCCGATCTGGTGCAGGCCCTTCTGGATCGCCATGGTGACCTGCCGATCACGATGCGAATAGGACAAGAAGGCGCCGTATTCCGGCGGCCTGCCGCCTTCGGGAGCCGCAGATTCGAAGCCCTTTGTTACCTCGGCCATATTCCGCCTAGGGACGCTCCGGGGGCCTTGACAATCCGGCCGGCATGTCAGTAACCACGTCAAGTTTGCCACCTGGCGCGCCGGCGCGAGCCGGTTCGCCGATCTCGACTGTTCGACACCCGCCGAGTCGTCGCCGGTCGCGGCAGGCCCACCCATGTCGCGAATGGCAGCCGCCGGCGACGCGAACGCCCACGTTCAGTCCATGGTGGCGAACTGTCCGAGCACCGAGATGGTGCTCGGCGGCTATTCCCGGGAGGCTGTGGTGATAGATCTGATCACCATCGCCTGGCGCGCTCGCGCACTGGTTCGGCATCTAGTGCCTCACTCCCTGCGCAACCGGAGCGTGGTCGCCGCGGCCTCGTCGCGCACCATCGCGCTCGTCGAATCACCCTGGTACTTCTGGCGATACGCGTCGTCTACGGCCGCCCGCAGCGCCGCGGGGCCGGCACCGACATCCACGACGCGCACGTCGGCTTCCAGGCCCGGGGCGCGTACCCGCGCCCGCCCGGTGCGCAGGGCGAGACCGAACCAGCCGGTCGTTCTGCGATACCAGGTACGGACGTAGACCTCGCCGTCCGCGCACACCACCCAGATCGGCGTCCCGGGCCGCGGCGTGCCGTCCTCTCGGTACACGGCGATCTCCAATTCGGTTGTGCGGTCTATGCGCTCGAGTTCGCTGGGCGTCCAGGTCATGACGCGAGGGGCCGCGGCAGCACGCGCACGGTAGTGCGGGTCGCGACGGTCATGCCGAACGGGATCCTTTCGCTCGATGATGCGGCGGCCCTACTGCAGCGCCGTGATGACGGACGCATACATGGTCGACTTGATCGCCCCCAGTGTCCCGGGATCTTTCCCGACCAACGGCCGGATGCGATCGACGGCTGCCTGGACCAATTCCTGCTCCGATGCGGTGTCGTCCACCAGGCCGGCGGCTTGGGCGTCGGACCCGGCGAACCGGCGCGCCGTCGTCATCGACGCCACGGCGGTCTGCGGAGTCAGCTTCGCCTGGATCAACGCGGCCATGCCCGGGGTGAAGGGAATGTTGATGTCGGCTTCCGGAAAACAGAAATAGCCGCGATCGGATCGCATGACGCGGTAATCGTGAGCGATGGCGAGCATGGCTCCCGCGCCGAAAGCGTGACCGTTGACGGCGGCGATCGTGGGCATCGGGAAGGTCAGGATGCGGGCGAAGAGTCGCTGCACCGCACCGACATACCACTGGCCGCGTTCGGCGTTCGCGGAGAGCCATTCCAGGTCAAGGCCGTTGGAGTAGAACTTGCCGATCCCGGCGGTGACCAAGCCCTTAGACGTGCCCTCGATTTCGTCGAGGCGGGCGGTCACCTCGTCGAGCCAGTCGGGTGCGAAGCGGTTTTCGTCGTCTCCCAGCGTGAGGACGGCGACGGATTCGTGCTGATCGACCTTCGTGGCCATGGCCTCATCCTTCGGTTTCGATGTGACGGGTTTCCCGGGCGAAGCGGGCGGTCCACGCGCCGGCCCGGCCCGTCCCGCGGCGGCGAGCCGTTGCCCGGCGCCATGCCTGGTCGTCACGCCCGGGCCGCGGCCACCCGTGGCGTCAATCGAACTTGCTGGAGTACTGCGAGCAGTAACTCCCGGTGGCCGCACCCATGATCTTGGCGATCGAGGTGTCAGCCAGTTGCGGCATCCCCGATTTCGCGTCGGCCAGGGTCTGCTCGAACGTCAACCCCTTGGACCAGTCTGCACAGACGGCATGCCCGATCTGGACCATCGCCTGGTCCGAGCCGCCGGGCCACGTGATGCCCTTGTCCTTGAGCGTTTGCAGGTAGGTGTCGTCGGTGGAATCGGCGCCGGCGATCGGGGCGACGGCGAGTGCGATGCCGCCCAGGATCACAGCGAACGGGCCGGCCAGTCGTGCGATGTTATTCATCCGTTGACTCCTCCGTGGGGAACTGTTTCGCGCAAGCCCCCCTGACGCCGACGCGGTAGCAGTCACAGTATCGCGGCCGCGCGCTGCAGCAAACGTTGTCAACGATTCGGCGAGCGAACACCCGACCCCTACCGGGGCAGCACGGCCTCGATGGCGCTGATCACCTCGGGGGCGTCGGGTTCGGTGCGGGGGCGGAACCGATTGACCACCTCACCGTCGGGAGCGATCAGAAACTTCTCGAAGTTCCATTGGATGTCGCCCGCCGCGCCGGCGTCGTCGGCCGTCTTGGTCAGCTCGGCATAAAGCGGATGGCGGTCGCCGCCGTTGACATCGGTTTTCGCCAACAACGGAAACGTCACCCCGTACGTCGTGGAGCAGAACTCCCGGATCTCCTCGGCCGTGCCCGGTTCCTGGCCCATGAACTGGTTGCACGGAACGCCGACGACCGTCAGGCCACGGTCGCGGTAGTCGCTGGCCAGCTTCTCCAACGCGGCGTACTGCGGGGTCAGGCCGCACTTGGAGGCCACGTTCACCACCAGCGTTGCGCCGTCGGACAATTCGGCCAGCGTGGTGGGAGTGCCGTCGAGGGTGGTCAGGGCGATGTCTTTGAGGGTCACACCCAGGACGCTAACACTGCGCCTGGGGTGTCACCAGGAACTTCTCTCCCGTCGCCCGCTTCACGTAGGCGTGGAACGCCTCGGGCGCCAGCATGCCGGCCAGTGAAACCTCCCGGGTGTAGGCGCTGGCGAACGTCGTGGTCAGCTCGGCGGCCACCCTCGCCCTAAGCCGGCCGAAGGTTTGCGCGTCGATGCTCTGCAGGAACGGAGTCAGCAGCCAGCCCCCGACGCCCCATGCCATGCCGAAGTTTCGCGTCAGCGTCGTGGGCCCGGTGTCGAGTCCTCCGTAGATGTACACCTGCTTGTGAACGGTCGACCCGTAGCGCGAATACTCCCCCGTAGTCGCGCCGGCCGCCTTCTCCATGCCGTTGAGGATCTGGCTCGCCAGCGTCCCGCCCCCTACGGCGTCGAAGGCGATGGTCGCGGAGGTGGCCGTGAGAGCCTCGAGGAGATCGGCCTCGAACGACGGCGATGCGGAGTTGCAGACATATTCTGCGCCAAGCGATCTCAGCAACTCCTCCTGGTCCGGCTTGCGGACGATGTTGACCAGCGGCACATCGTCGCGGCGGCAGAGCTTGACCAGCATCTGGCCGAGATTCGACGCCGCCGCGGTGTGCACGAGGCCCGAATGACCTTCCCGGCGCATGGTGTCCAGCATGCCGAGAGCAGTCAACGGGTTGACGAAGGACGACGCGCCGTCGGCGGCGGTCGCCCCCTCGGGCAGGACGAGGCACGCGGACGCGGCGACCGCCCGGTACTGGCTGTACATGGCGCCGCCCGCGATGCCGACCAGCTTGCCCAGCAGAGCCTGGGCCGCCGGGGACGAGCCGGCGGCCACGACCGTGCCCGCACCCTCGTTGCCGACCGCAAGCGGCTTGTCGAGCCGCGCGGAACGCCCTTGCAAGGCGGCCTCGCTCAGGGTTGCGGTGACGACCGGGCGCTCCGGCGTGCCCGTCACCGTGGCCGTGGACATGTCGGCGCCGGCGATCAGAACGCCCAAGTCCGAGGGGTTGATCGGCGATGCTTCCACCCGCACCACCACCTCGTCGGCGCCCGGGGTGGGAACTGCCACGTCACGCAGCGAAAGCTCGAGCGTGCCCCTCGATGTCACCAGGGAACGCAGTTCAAGGGCGTGATCGGGCAGGTCTACGGTCATCGGGCTCGCCTCGTTCCTGGTGCGGCTGCACGTTTCACCATACGAACTCCAGAGCGGCCGCGGCTACGCCCCGCGCGCCTATCGCCGACCCGCCTCGAGAACGCCGACACGGTAACCCCTTCCGCTCAACCGCAACGTGGAGACGCTGCCGCCGAAGCCAGAGCCGATGACGAGGACGTCGTAGCCGGATCGGGTCACGCGCCGATCTCCTCGGTGACGGACGTCGGAAACACTTCCAGGTAATCGGCAACGAGCAGATCCGCCGTGCGGCGCTGATATTCGTGGACCAGCCCCGGCCAGTTCGTGGTCACCCGACCGGAGGAGGTGCGATACCACGACTCGCACGTCGTCCACACCCCGCTGTCCAGGCGCGCCTGGACCTCCGCGTCGTAGGCCTCGTGCACGGCGCGGCGCACCTCGAACGCGCGGGCCACGCCCCCGCGGGCGAGTTCCTCGGCGACCTGGCGGATGTAGCGGGCCTGCTGCTCCATCATCAGGATGATCGAGCTGCTGCCGAGATTGGTGTTGGGGCCGTAGATCAGGAACATGTTCGGGAATCCCGGCACGGCCATGCCCAGGTGGGCGTGGGCGCCCTGTGCCCATTCCGTACGCAGGTCCCGCCCGGCGCGGCCGGTGATCGTCATCGGGGCGAGGAATTCGGTGGCCTTGAAACCGGTGCCGTAGACGACGATGTCCACCTCGTGCAGCCGGCCGTCGCCGGTGCGCACACCGGTCGGCGTCACCTCCGTGATCGCGGCCGTCTCGACCGAGACGTTGTCGCGCGCCAGCGCGGGGTACCACTCGCTGCTGAACAGGACGCGCTTGCAGCCGATCGGATAATCCGGGGTGAGCTTGGCACGCAGCACCGGATCCTTGATGTGGCGCTTGAGGTTTCCCAGTGCGAGGGCCCGCAGCAGCCGGGCCAGCGGCGCGACCTTCGTCAGCGCGAGACCCAGCAGCTCGGTGATCTCCCAGATCGCCGCGCGCATGGCGGCGGCGAACCCGGGAAACTTCGAGAACGCGGCGTGGTGGGCGCGCGTGTAGGCGCGGTCGAGTTTCGGCACCACATAGGGCGCCGAGCGCTGAAAGACCGTGACGTGCCCGGCGGTGGTGCGAATACGCGGGACGAACTGGATCGCCGACGCCCCGGTGCCCAGGACCGCGACGCGCTTGCCGGCCAGGTCGACGTCGTGGCGCCACTGCGCCGAGTGGAAGGAGGGACCCGCGAACGTGTCGAGTCCCGGGATCGAGGGAAGCGCCGGGCGCGACAGTTGGCCCACGGCGGGGATGAGCAGGTCGGCCTCGAAAACTTCGCCGCTCGAGGTCTCTGCCCGCCACGTGGCGGTGCCGTCGTCGTAGGAGGCGGAGGTGACCTCGACGCCGGTGCGCACCAGCCCGCGCAGGCCGAACCGGTCGGCGGTGTCGTGGATGTAACCCAGGATGTCGGGCTGCTCGGCGTAGCGCCGGCCCCAGTCGGTCTTGCGGGCGAATGAATAGGAGTACAGGTTCGACGGGACGTCGCATGCGGCGCCGGGGTAGGTGTTCTCCCGCCAGACACCGCCGATGTCGCCGGCCTTCTCCAGCACCGTCACGTCGGCCAAACCGCCCTTGGTCAGCTCGTAGGCCGCCGCCAGGCCGCCGAAGCCGGCGCCGATGACCACCGCGCGGGGACGGCGGGGGATCGAAGTCATGGATCCCACGTTAGGGGCCACGGCCCGTCGTCGGCAGCCCATTCCGGTCTGCAAATCCATGATTCCGGCCAAGCCGCGAACGTGCCGGTCAACGGGCCCGCGGCGCCGCCGAACGCTGATACCGGGCCGGAGTCGTACCCGTCCACCGTTTGAACGCGGCGATGAAACTCGTCGCCTCGGCATAGCCCAGCCGCAACGCGACGTCGTCAACGGAGAGTGCGCCCGTGGCCAGCAACTCCTCGGCGAGCACCCGGTGGACCTCTTCGACCAGGCACCGGAAGGACGTGTTCTCCTCGGCCAGGCGTCGCCGCAGCGTCCGCTCGCTCATCGCCAGTTGCCGGGCGACGCTCGCGACCGTGTGGGGTTTGCCGTCGATCGAGGCCAAGCGGTCGCGGACCCGCCGGGCGACACCGGTCAGCTGCCGACGGCGTTCCAGCAACTCCTGGCATTGCTGCTGACACGTGGCCACACTGATCTCGCTGGCCTGGGGCAGCCGGTCGGTCAGCAGCGCGGCGGGCCACGACACCACCGTCACCCGCAAGCCGTAACCGGGTGTCACGCCGAACGCCTCGCGGGCGGCGGCGTCACCCGACGCCGGCGCCGGACCCGCGAACGTGACGGACGTGAACGGAACGGGCCTGCCCAGCAGCTCCGCCATGACTCGCGCGATCGCGACCAGGTCACGCCGCATGAGAAACTGCGCAACCGGACCGGTCAGGTCGGGCAGGTCGAGCCGCAGTGACGCCTGTGGTCCATCGACGATGACCGTCGGCAGACAGAACCCGTAGCTGAGCTCGTAGAACTTGGCCGCAAATCTCACCGCGTCGCCGAGCGTCGAACTGGTCAGGCAGGCAAAACCGAAGATGCCGAAGGATCCGACGTGATAGGTGCCCCCCACCCGCACCCCGAGGTCGGCAGCTCCCGCCTCGCCGCCGAGCAGGTTGACCAGGTTGGTCACGACCGCCAGCTCCTGGCGCCCGACGATCATCCGATTGTGGTCGTGCAGGTCCGCCTCGGAAAGCCCGGAACCTTCGAGCACCTCCGACACGGCAAGCCCGCTCTCGCAAGCGAAATCGGCCATCAATGCGACGCTGGCGGTGTTCCGCGGGAAATCCCAGTGCGACACCTGCCGTCCCGCGAACACCCGCACACGTCCCAGTATGTCGAACGATCTCGCGCCGGTCTCCGCCGCGCAGGTCCTCGAACCGAATCCAATTCCTATTCAAGGCTTATCGGTTCGACCCATTGCGCCCGGGACGGCCCCGGCTCGAAGGGATCGCCGAAGTACTGCGTCTCACGGACCACTTCACCCCCCTGGAACTCCATGATGCTCACCACGTAATACGGTTGCCCGTCGTAGGTCAGCACGAGCTCGCTGATCCAGAGATCGCCGCCGCCGAGCATGCGCCGCACGGTGAAGCGCTTGGCATTCGGCTGGGCTTCCCGTGACGCCTGAATTCCGGCCCGGCTCGCGATCCGCTCGCCCGACTGCGGATATTCGAGAACCGCGTCGGCGCGGTAGATTTCGTGTTCCGCATCGAAGTCGTTGGCGTCGGAGGCCGCCCAGTGGCGCTGCAGGGCCGCCCGCACGTCGTCATCCCCCATGATGATCTCCTCTCGGGCGGATCTCGACCGCTTCCATGTTCCTCCCCGGCACGGCTGTGTGGCTACCGCCAACCGTGGGTTAGCGCCCTTTACCGGGTTGTGCCACCGGAGTATCGTTCGGCCCTGCCGACAGGCGTCGTCACCGTCTGACCAGGGGACCGTCACATGTCCACCAAGCGTCCGGGCGATGAACACGGACGGAGGTGTGGCGGATGGATCGCGTCGCGGTGATCACCGGAGCCAGCCGGGGAATCGGAGCGGCGACCGCACTGGTGCTCGCGCAGCGCGGATTTCGCGTGGTGGTCAATTACCACTCCAGCGCCGAGCAGGCCGACGAAGTGGTGCGAGCCGCGACGGCGGCCGGCGGCGCGGCTATCGCGATTCGTGCCGATGTCACCGCACCCGACGACGTCACCGCGATGATGGACCAAGCGACGCGGGAATGGGGGCGCGTCGACGTGCTCGTGCACAACGCGTTGATCCCCTTCGCCGTGACCTCATTCGCCGACCTGACCTGGGAGCAATTGGGCGGCAAGCTGGACCGCGAGCTCCATGCCGCGTACCTGATCACCAAAGCTGTTGTGCCGGGCATGATTTCGCGGGGCTACGGGCGCCTGGTCTACCTGAGCACGGGGTTGTCGCGCCGGCCCCGCGAAGGCATGATCGCGCTGGGCACGGCCAAGGCAGCGTTGGACCAGTTCGTCAGATACGTCGCGCTCGAGGTGGCGCCGCACGGGATCACCGCGAACCTCGTCGCGCCCGCCACCGTCGCCGAAACAAAGGTGAGCGGCCAGTTGTCGCCAGGTGAGGTGAAGCGCCTCGGTGTGACCAACCCCATGGGGCGCCTGGTGACCCCGGAGGAGGTCGCCAAGACGGTGGCTTTCCTGGCCAGTGCGGACTCCGAATTCACCACGGGCCACTACCTGCCCGTCAACGGTGGCCTTGCCATGGACTGAAAAGACTCTCGCCACAGCGGAAGTCACCCTATTCGGAAGGGCCCGAGCGGTGCTGACGATCGATCTCGCCTACGTCGGGCGCGGTATCCACGAGGAGTTGGTCGCCCACGTTGCTGACCAGGAGGGCTATTTCGAGGACGAAGGTGTCCACGTCGCCATCCGCGACGGGATCGCCTGGCCGGCCGAGCGGCTGCGCCGCGGCGCGGTGATCGGCCTGGGCCGGACCTTGCTGTCGCGGATGAGTGACGGGATCGGCTGGACAGTGCTCAGCGTCAGTACCGATCGGCCGCTGTTCTGGTTTCTCGGCAACGCCGAGGTGAATTCCATGACGGATCTTCGCGGGCGGCGCCTGGCCGTCCACGCTCCCGACAGCCCTCCCGGCGCATTCGCCCGAATTGTCCTGCGCAAACACGGCCTGGACCCCGATCACGACCTGCACTGCGTGGTGCGGCATCCGGGTGATTACCAGATGGACCTGCGCCGCCTGCGGGACGGCTCGATCGACGCCGCCTACGTGGGCAGCACCCTGTCTCCCGAACAGGTCGCCGACGAGGAGGGGTTCCACGTGCTGGCCTGGGTCGGCGATCACTTTCAGATCCCCACCGTGGGCGTCGCCGTGGACCCCGCGCACACCCCGCTGGACAGCCCGGCCTTGCAGGGTGTCGTGCGGGCCAACCAGCGGGCCCTGCGCACCCTCGCCGAGCAACCCGGCCGGGCTGTCGACTATGTCGCGTGGTTCCTCGATCGGCTCACGCGCGAGGAAGCGCACCGCTACTACGACCGCTACGTCCGTCCGTACTTCGTGCCCGACCGCCGGATCGACCCCGGTGCCGGGCAGCGAGCGATCGACGCCGTCGCGCACGAGTTGGGCGTCGCGGCGATCGCCGCCGCGGACTTCTATCACCAGTGCGTCAGTCGGGCGCCCGCCCCTTGACCATGGGGCACCCGTTCGCCCGACGGGGTCGGCGGTCAGCGGACGTTGCGGCCCAGCCACTCATTGAGTGGCGCGGCGGCGCGCAGGGCTTTGACTACGCGGTCTTTGGCCTTGCGGGTGCCGAGCCACGCACCGATGGGCCAGCCCTTGGTCATCGCGATGCCTTTGTGCCGTAGCAGCTCGATCCGCGGATGGTCGCGAGGATATCCGCGCGGCGCGCTCTTGAGGGTGTCGTGAGCCGTGATCTGGTAACCGGCGGCGTGCAGGGCGGCGACGATCTCGGCGAGTTCTGCACCGGACCGCTCAGCGTCGAGCGCGTCGCGGTAGCGCTGCAACTCGGCGGGCTCGGGCATGTAGAGGCCGCTGGCCACTTTGAGTTCGTGGGCGGACAGCGCCACATACCCGTCGCCCACCGTGGCCGAGCAGTTGGTCTTGTAGGGCGACTTGTCGGCGGAGAATCGGACGTCGCGGTGAGGCCGGAAGATCCGGCCGTCTCCGAACTCGCCGGCGAGCTCGGCCAGCAGTTCTTCCATCGGAACCCGCACGGCGCGTTCGTAGACGCCCTTGTTTTTCTGCCAGTACGTCTTGGAGTTGTCGGCCTCGAGACCCTCGTAGAACTCGACCGCCTCGACCGGCCATCCGCGAAACGCCATCCCGCTGTCCTTCCCGCCGGGAACCCGACCCCGCAGACGGGTAACCACATCCACGTCAATATTCCCCAGGGCTGGGACGGCTTTCGCGGTTTCGCGCAAGACAGGGTCCGTGACGAAGGCAACGGATGCAAGTCCATTCCGGTGCGCCGCGCCGCCGAGGACGTCGACGACGTCCGAGAGACGTTCCTTCGCGCGCTGACGACGGCCGAACGCGAGCGACTGCTCACCAGCCTGAAGAAATGCCTGCCCGCCGCCCGGCCGGCGCCGCCACGCGGATCCGGGCGCACACCCGACCGAACCTAGGGCGTCGCCGCGACCTAGGCCGCCAGGTCGTCGTCGGACTCCCGCGACAGCGCCGCGGCGGTTCGCCTGGCGCGCCGCCAGCTCCGCACCGTTGCGATGGCCGTCTTGAGGCCGCGGCGGCGTCCGGTCGCCGGATCGGTGCCGACGAAACCGGGTTCGAGGTCGGCGAACATCCGCTCGCTGCGCGTCTCCGGCGCGTTGTCGGCGTCGTCGCGCAGGTACTGGTTGGGCAGCGACAGCTTGGCGATGGTGCGCCACGTCTTGCCGTACTGCACAAGGAAATTGCCCGTGGTGTAGGGCAGGTCGTACTTGTCGCAGACCTCGCGGACACGGACCGAGATCTCGTGCAAGCGGTTGCTCGGCAGATCCGGATACAGATGGTGCTCGATCTGGTGACACAGATTGCCGCTCATGAACCGCAGCGCGGGGCCCGCCTCGAAGTTGGCGCTGCCCAGCATCTGACGCAGGTACCACTGGCCCTTGGTCTCGCCGATCATGTCGGTCTTGGCGAACTTCTCTGCGCCGTCGGGGAAGTGGCCGCAGAAGATGACGGCGTTGGCCCACACGTTGCGGATGACGTTGGCGACGGCGTTGGCCTTCAGCGTCGACGTGTAGGTCGCGCCGGGCGACAGCGCGGTCAGCGCCGGGAAGGCGACGTAGTCCTTGAGCACCTGCCGGCCCGCCTTGGCCAGGAACTCATCGACCCGCTGCCGGGCATCGTCCTGGTCCATTCGCTTCTTGGCGATCTTGCCGAGTTCCACGTGCTGCAGGCCGACGCCCCACTCGAAGAGAAGCGCGAGCATGGTGTTGTAGACCAGGTTCAGCATGTTGAAACGCTTCCAGCGCTGGTCTCGGGTGACGCGGAGCAAGCCGTAGCCCACGTCGTCGTCCATACCGAGGATGTTGGTGTACTTGTGGTGCACGAAGTTGTGGGTGTAGCGCCAGTGCTTGGACGAACCGCTCATGTCCCACTCCCACGTCGAGGAGTGAATCTCCGGGTCGTTCATCCAGTCCCACTGGCCGTGCATGACGTTGTGGCCGATCTCCATGTTCTCGATGACCTTGGCCACGCCCAGCGCCACCGTGCCGGCCCACCAGGCAGAACGCCGCGAACTGGCGGCCAGCGCCAGCCGCGCCGCCACCTCCAGCGCGCGTTGCGCGGCGATGGTGCGGCGGATGTAGCGGGCGTCTCTCGCGCCGCGCGACTCCTCCACGTCCTGGCGGATGGCATCCAGCTCGAAGGCCAGGTTTTCCAGATCGGCGTCCGTCAGATGGGCGAATACGTCGATGTCGGTGATCGCCATCGTCATCATCTCCCTGCGATTGTGCGGTCTCGGACCTACGCTATCGTAACCTACGAGCCCGTAGGTTACCTGTGAGTAGCCTTTATATGTCTAGCGCGCAATCACCGGAGGCGGCCGAGATGCACGTCTGAACCCGGGTGCCGGGGTCGTGTTCGGCGCCGGTTCGCAGGTCACGGACGTGGCCTTCGACCAAGCTGACCACACACGATTGGCAGATGCCCATCCGGCAGCCGAACGGCATCTGCACCCCGGCGCCCTCCCCCGCGTCCATCAACGACGTGGCGGCGTCGGCGGCGACGGTGCGGCCGCTGCGAACGAACGTGACGGTGCCACCGGCTCCGGCGGGCGCGGCCTTGGACACCGCGAAACGCTCCAGGTGCAGCCGATCGCTGATGCCCGCGGCCGACCATGCCCGCTCGGCCCCGGCGAGCAGCCCCTCCGGCCCGCAGGCCCAGGTCTGCCGCTCGCGCCAGTCGGGCACGTCCTGCTCGATCGACCCGAGGTCCAGCCGCCCCTGCCTCCGGGTCTCGCGCAGCTGCAGTCGGTAGCCGGGCTGCGCGGCAGCCAGCGCCGCCAGCTCGGCGCGGAACATCATGCCGGCTTCCGACGGCGCCGAGTGGAGGTGGATGACGTCGCCGATCTGGTTGCGCCGGACCAACGTTCGCAGCATCGACATCACCGGCGTGATCCCGGAGCCGGCGGTGAGGAAAAGGATGGCCGCCGGCGCCGGGTCGGGCAGCACGAAGTTGCCCTGCGGCGCGGCCAGCCGGACGATGGTCCCCGGCGCGACGCCCGCCACCAGGTGGGTGGACAAGAAGCCCTCCGGCATGGCCTTGACCGTGATGGTCACCGTGCGCCCCGACGCCGCACCCGCGGCCGGCGTCGACGTCAGCGAGTACGACCGCCAGCGCCAGCGGCCTTCGACCAGGAGCCCGATCCCGATGTACTGGCCCGGCTGATAGTCGAAGTTGAATCCCCAGCCCGGCTTGATCACCAGCGTCGCGGAGTCCTCGGTCTCCCGGCGGACCTCGAGGACGCGGCCGCGCAACTCCCGCGCCGACCACAGCGGGTTGGCCAGGTGCAGGTAGTCGTCGGGCAACAGCGGGGTGGTGATGCGCGCGGCGATCTTGCGCAACGCGTGCCAGCCGGGATGCCGTTCCGCGCCGGCCACTTCGGGACGTTTGGTGTCGATGACGTTGCCCGTAATCGACGGGTTGCGTTTGCCCAGCGGAAGCTCCTGCTCACTACGTGGCCCATGACTGACGCTCACATTGTGATCGATTCTCTGCGCTCCACAAAACCTACGGTACCGTAACCTACGGTGTCGTAGCTACAGCAGTTCGAGCAAGAACGGGAGCTCCTGGTTCGCATACCACGCCAGGTCGTGGTCCTGGGCGTCGCCGACGATCAGCTCCGCGTCCTCGTCTCCCAGGTCAGCCGCGTCGATGGCCTCGATGGCCTTCGCGACGGCCGGCTCGGCGCCCGCGGTGTCGACGTAGGCGGCGATCACCCGATCCATCGGCACGGGCCCGGCGAGCCTGACGACGGCGTCGTCGAGGTCGGGACGGTAGGTGACGTCGTCGACCTCGGCGGCCAGCACCGCGCGACGAAGCGGCTCGTCACCGGCGCCTTCGGCCAGCAGGCGCAGCGACGCCAACGCCGCCTCGCCGAGGGCCACCTCGGCGAGCTCCTCGTCGTCGCCCTGGGCATAGGCCTCGCGCAACGTCGGCGTGACCGCGAAGGCGGTGCCGTTGACCGGCCGCACGGAGCCGTCGCTGACCAGCCGCTGCAACATCGCCAGGGTGGCCGGGATGTAGACATGCGTCATGTGCGCGCCGCGCCCCGGGCGAGGCGCCCCGCGTAGTCGTCGACGTAGGTCGACAGATCGCGCGGCGGGCGCTGGTAGTTCCCGCTATCGACAGGGCGTTTCGGGAGCCTGACCTCGGGCGTGGCCACATCGGCGTATTCGATCGTGGACAGCAGGTGGGCCATCATATTCAGCCGGGCGTGCTTCTTGATGTCGGACTCCACGACATACCACGGGCTGACCGGCGTGTCGGTGTGCACCATCATCTCGTCCTTGGCGCGCGAATACTCTTCCCACCGGTACACCGATTCCAGATCCATGGTGGAAAGCTTCCACCGCCGCACCGGGTCATTGCGCCGCGCCTTGAACCGCCGCAACTGTTCGGCCTCCGAAACCGAAAACCAATACTTGCGCAACAGGATTCCGTCGTCGATAAGCATCTGCTCGAAGATCGGCGTCTGCCGCAAAAACAACACATACTCCTGCGGCGTGCAGAATCCCATCACTTTCTCGATGCCGGCGCGGTTGTACCACGACCGGTCGAAAAGCACGATCTCGCCTTTGGCGGGCAGGTGCTTGATGTAGCGCTGGTAATACCACTGGCCGCGTTCCCGATCCGTCGGCACCGGCAAGGCGGCGACCTGCGCGACCCTCGGGCTGAGGTACTCGGTGACCCGCTTGATCGCACCCCCCTTGCCCGCGGCGTCGCGGCCTTCGAAGATGATGACGACGCGCGCACCCGAATGGCGCACCCATTCCTGCAATTTCACCAACTCCGTTTGCAGCCTGAATAATTCGGCCTCGTAAACGGCGTCGGAGATCTTCGGTTCGGTCCGTTTGGATCGTTTGGCGGACTTCCTCGCCCGCTCGGACTTCTCCGCCTTTGCCGGACTGCCGTCGTGCGTCGGAGTGCTCACGAAAACGAATGATAGATCCGCGGCCCGAATTTCACCCGCGGAGCTACCGGGACGCTTCGAGGAGTTCGTCGAGAGATTGGCTCAACAGCCCCGGCAGCAGATCGACGTCGCTCATCGCTTCGCGGTCGGCGTTGATCCCGAAGTAGAGCATGCCGTTGTAGGACGTCACGCCGATGGCCAGGGCCTGGTTGTGCAGCAGCGGGGGCACGGCGTAGGTCTCGAGCAGTTTGGTTCCGGCGACATACATCTGCGACTGCGCACCGGGAGCGTTGGTGATCAGCAGGTTGAACGTCCGCTTGGAGAAGCTCGGGAAGCTGGTGGCGACCCGAATCCCCATGGCGTGCAACGTCGGTGGCGCGAACCCCGAGAGGGTGACGATGGTCCTGGCGTCGACCAGCCGGGCCGCGGTGGGATTGGATTCCGTGGCGTGCGCGATCTGCGACAACCGCACCACGGCATTGGGCTCCCCCACCGGCAGGTCGACCAGGAAGGGCATCACCTGGCTGATGGTCTGCCCGGGACCGGTAGCGTCGAGCTGGGCGTCGGCGTAGACCGACAGCGGCGCCATCGCCCGGACCGTCGCGGTCGGCGACACCGCCTCTCCCCGCGACATCAGCCAGTTGCCCAGCGCGCCGGCGATGACCGCCAGCACCACGTCGTTGACGTCACAGTCGTAGCGCGCACGCACGGCGCGGTAGTCCGCGAGGCTGCCGGAGGCGACCGTGAAGCGGCGATGGCGCGACACCGTGGCGTTGAGCGGGCTGCTGGGCGCGGTGCCGCGCGCCAGGGCGCGCGCGAAGTTCAGCGCCCGCCGGCCGGTGTCGACGAGTTCGCCGTAGTTGGTGAGCAGGCCGGTGATCGCGGAACCGACCGCCTGCATCTGGTTGCCGGGACCGACGAACCACTCGCCGATCGCCCCGAGAGCCAGGCGGGTATTGCCCGGGTCGCGCTCCGGTACCCAGATGTCCTCGGGGAACGGCGGCGGGCGCTTGGTCCGGTCGGCGATGACGTGGTTGATCTCCAGCGCGCTCATGCCGTTGATCAGCGCCTGATGCGACTTGGTGTACAGGGCCACGCGGTTCTTGGACAAGCCCTCGACCAGGTACATCTCCCACAGCGGCCGCGACTTGTCGAGCGGCCGCGCCGCCAGGCGGGCGACCAGCTCGTGCAGCTGCTCGTCGCTGCCCGGCGACGGCAGCGCCGAACGGCGCACGTGGTAGGTGATGTCGAAGTCGTTGTCGTCGAGCCAGACGGGGCGGGCCGTGCCGATTCGCACTTCCCGGACCTTCTGCCGGTACCGCGGGATCTGCGGCAGCCGCTGCTCGACGGTGGCCAGCAGCGTCTCGTAACTCAGGCCGGCCCGGGGACGCCGAAGGATGGACAGCGACCCGACATACATGGGGGTGGCCGTGTTTTCCAGCCGGTAGAAGGACGCGTCCGACGGCGACAGCCGGGTCACCATGACGGCGCCGTCCTCATCAAATCGTCCTCAATCGCTCGGTGATCTCTGCTTGGCAGGCGTACCCGCCCACGGTAATAGTCCCGGCGCCGCAGAGCTCGCGGCGGGTACGCGCGCGGCCGAGTTGTGCCATGATGACCGATGTCCGCCCCTCTCCAGCGGGACGCCCGTTCGGGTCGAATGCAATCGCAGCGTGCGAGTTGGAGAGTGTGCGTGACCGCTGATCCCGCCTCGAGCCCGCCACCCGGGGACGCCTTCTCCGTCACGCGCGTGGTCGACTACGAGCCCCCGGCGGGCGACGTCTCGCACGGCCAGCCGTCCCACCCGCCGTTGCGCCGCCCGTATGGCGGCCGGCCCGGCAAACGAACGACGCCGCCCGAGGCCGGCGCCGGCAAAGTCGCGCCCATGGCCATGCCCGCGCCGATGCGGCAGGCGGCGGCGTTCGCCGACGCGGCGTTGCGCCGGATCTTGGAGGTCATCGACCGGCGCCGCCCCGCCGCACAGCTGCGGCCCATGCTGGCGCCCGGCCTGGTCGACTCGGTGGTCTCGGTCGGCCGTTCCGGGCACCCGGGCCCACAGCGCGGGGCGGCTGTGCTGCGCCGGATGCGGCTGCAGCCGGCCGGGCACCGCGACGTGCTCGCCGCGGCCGAGGTGTTCGGCTCGTACAGTCGCGGGAACCGCATGCACGCCATCGCATGCCGGGTCGAACGCGTGGGCGACGAGACCGGCGGGAACAGGTGGCAGGTGGTCGCGCTGCACATCGGGTGAGCGCCTCCGGTCAGGCGGACGGCCCGGCCCCGGCCGGCAAGGGGCCGCCCGTATAGCGGGCCAGCACCGGGCCCACGATGGCCATCACGAACACATACGCCGTCGCCAACGCGGCGACCGTCGGGATCGAGGTGCCGGCCAGCCCGATGATGATCAGCGAAAACTCGCCCCTGGCGATCAGCGCCGAGCCCGCGCGCAGTTGGCCGCGACGCGCCACACCCTCGCGCCGTGCGGCATAGACCCCGGTCAGCACCTTGGTCGCGGCGGTGACCACCGCCAGCACCAGCGCCGCCGGCAGCATGGGGATCAGCTCGTGCGGGTCGACGGAGAAGCCGATCGCCAGGAAGAAGATGGCGGCGAACAGGTCCCGTAACGGCCCCAGCACCTCGCGGGACCGCTCCGCCGTCTCGCCCGTCAGCGTCAGCCCCACCAAGAATGCGCCCACGGCGGCCGAGGCGTGCAGTGACTCGGCCACGGCCGCCACCATCAGCGTGATGCCCAGAACCCGCAGCAACAGCTGCTCGGGGTCGGGGTGTTCGACCAGCCGGCCGACGTGGTGGCCCCAGCGGTAGGACGCGGCGAACGCCGCCAGCAGGGCGGCTACCGCCGCGACCATGCCCCCGACCGCGTGCAGCCAGCCGCCGCCCGACGCCAGCACCGCGAACAACGGCAGGTACGCCGCCATCGCGAAGTCCTCGAGGACCAGCACCGACAGCACGGCGGGCGTCTCGCGGTTACCGAGCCGGCCCAGGTCGCCGAGCAGCCGCGCGACGACTCCCGACGAGGAGATGTAGGTGACGCCGGCCAGGCACAGGATGGCGACGCCGTCCAATCCCAGCAACCACCCGGCGATGGCACCGGGCAACGCGTTGAGCACGACGTCGACACCCGCGGAGGGCAGGTGGCGCCGCATGCTGGCGGCGAACTCGGTCGCGGAGAACTCCAGGCCCAGGGTCAGCAACAGCAGCACGACGCCGATGGGCGCGCTCGTGGTGACGAACTCGCCCGCTGCGGCCACCGGCAGGATGCCTCCCTTGCCCAGTGACAGTCCCGCCAGCAGGTAGACCGGTATCGGTGACAACGCGAATCGCCTTGCGGCGGTGCCCAATACGGCCAGGATGGCCAGGAGGGCGCCGAGCTCGAACAGCAGCGCCCCCGAAACCTGCACCCGCTCAGCCCTTGTCGATAATTCGTTCGACACCGGCGATGCCGTCTTCGGTGCCGATGACGATCAGGACGTCCTGCGCGCGCAACATCTCGGCCGGGCCGGGCGAGGCGAGCACTTCCTCGTTGCGCACGATGGCGACGATGGACGCTCCGGTGCGGGTGCGGGCGTGGGTGTCGCCCAGCGGGTGTCCGACGAAGGGGCTGCCGGTCAGGATGTGGACCTGCCGCGTCTCGAGACCCGGAATCTCCTTGGCCAGTTCCGTGAACCGCTCGGCGATGCGGGGCGCCCCGAGGATCTGGGCCACCGCCTCGGCCTCCTGATCGCTCAGATGCAGGATCGGTCGCGCCTCGTCGGGGTCCTCGCGGGCGTAGACGACGACGTCGAAGTCGCCGCTGCGCCGCGCGATGATGCCGATCCGGTCCCCCTTGTGGTCGGTGAATTCGTAACGCAGACCGACACCGGGTAGCAGCACCTCCTTGACGTCCATGTCGTCAATCCTGACAGGGCCGGCCGGCGCCCAGGTAGCCGGCTAGTGCCGCCGGCGCGCCGCGTCGGCGTTGCGTGCGCGCGCCAAGGCCTTCAGGGGCAGCAACATTGAGACGTCCCGGCGGTAGGCGACATATTCTTCGCCCAGCGCGGCGACCAGGTCGCGCTCTTCGATCCGCACGGCGAGCAGGATGTACACCGTCATCGCGATCGAGAACAGCAGGTGCCCCGCCGTCATCGTGGGCACCGCCCAAAAGGCGATGACGAATCCCAGCATCAGCGGGTGGCGCACCAGGCGGTACAGCAGCGGGGCACGAAACCCAACGTGGCTGTAAGGCTTTCCACGCCACGCCAGGTAAACCTGGCGCAGGCCGAACAAATCGACATGGCTGACCATGAAAGTCGAGGCCAGCACGATCGCCCAGCCCAGCCAGAACAGCGCCCACAGCGTCGCGCGCAACGCCGGCTGCCGGACCTCCCAGACCACGGTGGGCATGGTCCGCCATTGCCAGTACAGCAGCGCCAGCACCGCGCTGGACATCAGCACGTAGGTGCTGCGCTCGATCGACGGCGGCACGACACGTGTCCACCGCTGTTTGAACGCCGGGCGCGCCATGACGCTGTGCTGGACGCCGAACGCGCCCAGCAGCAGCACGTTGACCAGTGCCGCCCAGCCCGGCGACGCCGGGTGCCCATGATCGACGGAGCGCGGCACCCAGATGTTGCCCAGGAAGCCGACGAGGTACCCGAACGACACAAGGAACAGCAGGTAGGCGACACCACCGTAGGCGATCGCGAGATGCCGGTTCATTAGCCAAGTGTCCGCCTCGCGGACCCGCGTGCCTATAGGTTGTCGGCCCCGATTTCGGCGGCCCGCGCCGGGCCGGGCTAGCGGCGCTTGACCGACTTCGGCGGTTTGGCGCCGCGGCCCTGCTGCCTGGCGGCCGCCCGCCGCTCGCGCCGGCTCGCGCCGCCGGGGACGCCGGCGGGCGCCTTCTCGCCGCCGCCGTTGCGCTGAACCTGCGCCGAACCGTCCTCCGAGGGGCCGGAGTAGGTCAGCGCGGGCTGCTCGTCGTCGATTCCCTTGGCCCGCAACCTGTTCGGAGTCTCCTCGCGCGCGGGCGGGGCCGTGTCACCCTGCTCGGGCGCGGTGCCGAGGTTTTTGAGGCCCTCCGGCGTTTCGACCGGCGCGACCTGCGGGGAGGGCGCCGCCTCGACGACGACGTTGAACAGGAACCCGACGGACTCCTCCTTCATGCCGTCGAGCATGGCCATGAACATGTCGTAGCCCTCGCGCTGGTACTCAACCAGCGGGTCGCGCTGCGCCATCGCCCGCAACCCGATGCCCTCCTTGAGGTAGTCCATCTCGTAGAGGTGCTCGCGCCACTTGCGGTCGATCACGTTGAGCAAGACGTTGCGCTCCAGCTGGCGCATCGCGCCCTCGCCGGCGATCTCCTCGAGCTCGGCTTCCCGCACACCGTAAGCACGTTCGGCGTCCTTGAGCAGCTCGTCGAGCAACTCCTCGCGGGTCAGGTCGTCGCGATCGGAGTCACCGTCGAGACGCATCAGCTCTTCGTGGCTGATGCCGACCGGGTACAGCGTCTTGAGCGCCGTCCACAGCGCCTCCAGATCCCAGTCCTCGGCGTAGCCCTCGCCGGTGGCGCCGTTGACGTAAGCGGTGATGACGTCGCGGACCATCTCCAGCGCCTGCTCCTTGACGTTTTCGCCCTCCAGGATCCGGCGGCGCTCGGCGTAGATCACCTTGCGCTGCTGGTTCATCACCTCGTCGTACTTGAGGACGTTCTTTCTGACCTCGAAGTTCTGCTGCTCCACCTGAGTCTGGGCGCTCTTGATGGCCCGGGTGACCATCTTGGCCTCGATGGGCACGTCCTCGGGCAGGTTCAGCCGGGTCAACAACGATTCCAGGGCGGCGCCGTTGAACCGGCGCATGAGCTCGTCGCCCAGCGACAGGTAGAAGCGGGACTCACCCGGGTCGCCCTGCCGGCCGGAGCGGCCGCGCAGCTGGTTGTCGATGCGCCGCGACTCGTGTCGTTCGGTGCCCAGCACGTACAGACCACCGGCCTCGATCACCTCGGCGGCCTCTTTTCCGGCCTCCTCCTTGACCAGCGGCAGCTCTTCGTGCCAGGCCGCCTCGTATTCGTCGGCCGTTTCCACCGGATCCAGGCCGCGCTCCCGCAGCCGCTGGTCGGTGAGGAAGTCGACGTTGCCGCCCAGCACGATGTCGGTGCCGCGGCCGGCCATGTTGGTGGCCACCGTGACGCCGCCCCGGCGGCCGGCGACGGCGACGATGCCCGCCTCCTGCTCGTGGAACTTGGCGTTGAGCACGTTGTGCGGGATCCGCCGCTTGGTGAATTGGCGCGACAGGTACTCCGAGCGCTCGACACTGGTGGTGCCGATCAGGACCGGCTGGCCCTTCTCGTAGCGCTCGGCCACGTCGTCGACCACCGCGATGTACTTGGCTTCCTCGGTCTTGTAGATCAGGTCGGACTGGTCGGTGCGGACCATCGGCTTGTTGGTCGGGATGGGCACCACGCCGAGCTTGTAGATCTCGTGCAGCTCGGCCGCCTCGGTCTGGGCGGTGCCCGTCATGCCGGCGAGCTTGTCGTAGAGACGGAAGTAGTTCTGCAGGGTGATGGTGGCCAACGTCTGGTTCTCGGCCTTGATCTCGACGTGCTCCTTGGCCTCGATGGCCTGGTGCATGCCCTCGTTGTAGCGGCGGCCGTAGAGGACGCGCCCGGTGAACTCGTCGACGATGAGCACCTCGCCGTCGCGGACGATGTAGTCCTTGTCGCGGCTGAACAGCTCCTTGGCCTTCAGCGCGTTGTTGAGGTAGCTGACCAGCGGGGAGTTGGCGGCCTCGTAGAGGTTGTCGATGCCGAGCTGGTCCTCGACGAACTCGACGCCGAGTTCGTGCACGCCGACGGTTCGCTTGCGCAGGTCCACCTCGTAGTGGACGTCCTTCTCCATCAGCGGCGCCAGCCGGGCGAACTCGAGGTACCAGTTGGAGGCGCCGTCGGCGGGGCCGGAAATGATCAGCGGGGTGCGGGCCTCGTCGATCAGGATCGAGTCGACCTCGTCGACGATCGCGAAGTTGTGCCCGCGCTGCACCAGGTCGTCGAGCGAATGCGCCATGTTGTCGCGCAGATAGTCGAAGCCGAACTCGTTGTTGGTGCCGTAGGTGATGTCGGCGTTGTAGGCCACGCGGCGCTCGTCGGGGGTCATCTGCGCCAGGATCACGCCGACGTCGAGGCCCAGGAAGCGGTGCACGCGGCCCATCCACTCGCTGTCGCGCTTGGCCAGGTAGTCGTTGACCGTGACGACGTGCACGCCTTTTCCGCCGATGCCGTTGAGGTAGGCAGGCAGCACCGACGTCAGGGTCTTGCCCTCGCCGGTCTTCATCTCGGCGACGTTGCCGAAGTGCAGCGCCGCCGCGCCCATCACCTGCACGTCGAAGGGGCGCTGGTCGAGCACCCGCCAGGCCGCCTCTCGCGCCACGGCGAAGGCCTCAGGCAGCAGGTCGTCGAGGCTTTCTCCGTCGGCGTGCCGCTTCTTGAACTCGTCGGTCTTGGCCCGCAACTCGGCGTCGGTGAGCTTCTCCACCTCGTCGGAGAGGGTGTTGACGTAGTCAGACACCCGCTTGAGACGCTTGAGCATGCGGCCTTCGCCGAGGCGCAGCAACTTCGACAGCACGGTGTTGTCCCCTTTTCGGGATCTTCCCCTGGTGGTAGGAGTCTTCTCGTAAGCGACTCCCATCGTAGGTGACAACCCCACGATGGCCCGCCCGCGGCGATCGCGAGCGCGGCTTCGCCGGGCGCGGCGGGTCGCGCCGCCCCAGTACCCGCGGCGATCGCGAGCGCGGCTTCGCCGGGCGCTGCGGGTCGCCGCCCCGGTACCCACGGCGATCGCGAGCGCGGCTTCGCCGGGCGCGGCGGGTCGCCGCCCCCGTACCCGTCAGGACAGCCTGATCAGCCCGTAGTCATAGGCGTGGCGGCGGTAGACGACGCACGGCCGCTCGGTCTGCTTGTCGTGGAACAAGAAGAAGTCGTGCCCGACCAGTTCCATCTCGTAGAGAGCGTCGTCGACCGTCATCGGCGTGGCCGGATGCTCCTTTGTGCGGACTATCCGCCCGGGTTCGTGCTCGGGTTCGATGCCGTTGCGTTCGACGGGAGGGGGCTCCGGCCGGCGTTCGGTTTGCGGCACCACCGCGGTGGCGGCCGCCAGCGAGACCGGGGTCTTGTCGCCGTAGTGGACCTTGCGGCGGTCCTTGGCGCGGCGCAACCGGTTCTCGAGCTTGTCGACCGCGGACTCGAACGCGGCGTAAAAGCTGTCGGCGCAGGCCTCGGCCCGGCTCACCGGCCCGCGGCCGCGCGCGGTGATCTCCACCCGCTGGCACGACTTGCGCTGCCGCCGGTTGGGCGCGTGTTTGAGTTCGACGTCGAAAAGGTAGATGGAGCGATCGAATCGCTCCAGCCGGGCGAGTTTGCTTGACACGTAATTTCGGTAGTGATCGGGGATTTCGACATTGCGGCCCTTGAAAACAACCTCGGCCTGGGGGGCCGACTCGGCCTGCCCGTCGGCTTCTGGCGGCACCTCGTCGAGAACCTGGACGGAATCCACGGAAATCCTTGACATACGGGACAACTCGCTCCTCATTTCATGTCGCACGCGTACTGCGTGCTCGGCTACCAAATACGCGCCGACGAGGTTGGAGCGGGTCTGAGAAGATTTCCCGCCGCAGGCAGCCCGCCGGTGCAAGGTGTCGGATACTCACCCCCTCCCACGTGTGGGGTCTGCACGGCGGAAAACCGCGACCAAGAACTCAGACCAACAGAGTCATTCAAGGTTGTCCTCGACGTTAGCTCTTGTTCGCCAAGCGACGCCACTAATTTCGCTGACTGTTGCGAGTTCTTCACAACCTCTTGGCGGGTTCACGGGCTCGGCGCCCGGCCGCACAGATTCACGCGGCCGCGAGGGCCAGCACGGCGGCCACCGCCACCCCCGCGTCGCGCAGCACCCGCACCGATTCGCGCGCGGTGGCGCCGGTGGTGACGATGTCGTCGACGAGCACGACCTCGGCGCCCGGCGCGACGAGCCGCCGGCCCCGCAACGCGACCCGGCCCGCGACGTTGCGCTCACGGGCCGCGGTGCTCAGGCCCACCGAGTCCCGGACCAGGGCTCTGTACCGCAACAGCTCGGCGACGGCGATGCCGGGATGTCCGGCCACCGCCGCCCGCGCCAGCCTGGTCACCGGGTCTCCCCCGCGCCGCCGTGCCGCCGAACGCCGCGTCGGCGCGGGCACGATGACCAGCGGGGTATCGACCATTCCCCACGTCAGCAGCCGATGCACGCCGGTGGCCAGCGCGCACGCCAGCGGCGCCGCGAGGTCGCCGCGGCCGTGCTCCTTCAACGCCAGGATGGCGCGCCGGCGCGCGCCGGCGTACCGGCCGAGCGCGAAGACGGGCGCACGGGGGTCGACACGTGGCTCGACCACGTGCGGCTGGTCGGCGGCCACCGACAGTTCGGCGGCGCAGGCGTCACACCAGCGGGTGGACGGCGCCCCGCAACCGCCGCACTGCAGGGGCAGGATCAGGTCGAGCACGCCAGCAGTGTCGCTCGCGGCACCGACAGGGCGGTTCAGCCGGGCAACACCGGCGCCGCTCCCAACACCCCGAGACCGGCCACCTCGGACCATCCCTGCTGGCCCTCCGCGGCGGACGCCGAATACTGCAGCACCCCCTGGGGGTCGGCAACGTAGATCGTCGAGGGATTGGCCGCGACCGTCGACACCGGAAGCTGCAGCCCGCGGGCAGGCGCGTCGGAGTTCACCCCGTCGAGGTTGACGTAGGACACCGGGTGGCTCGCGTCGGTGCGGGTGACCACGATGTCGTCGCCGGTCCGCCACGACAACGACACCACCGACGTGCCCAGGCCGAAGCCCACCCGCCGCGGGTAGGTCAGGGCGTACTGGCCCGCCTGGGTCTGCTCGACACCGGCGAGTATCACCTGGCCGCCGATCACCATCGCGGCACGCGTGCTGTCCCGGGACAGCTGCAGATCCGTGATGGGGCCCGGGAAACGGCTGGACACCGCGACAGAATCCACCGGGATGCGCGCGGGTTGTCCCGACGCGGGTTCCTGAATCGCCCGCAGGACGTTGTTGCCGTCCACCACCACCCACACCGCGTCGTCCAGCGACCAGCTGGGCCGCGACAGGCTGTGCCCGTCGGCGGACTGGGCCGCCTCGCCGCCGAGATCGCCGATCCACAGCGACGCCTCCACGTCCGGCGCGCCGCGGCGCAGCGTCACCACCGACGCCACCTGGCGTCCGCTGCGGGACAGGGCGGCGCCGGTCTGGTCGCCCATCCGGCCGAACGCCCCCGGCACGTTGGTGGCGCGCTGCCCGTCGAGGCCCACCAGCGACCCGTTGACCAGGGCGTGCAGCCCCGCGCCCGCGCCGTCGGCGACGCCCGGATCGGTGGCCGCGACGTCGGAGGTGGTCCACCCCTCGGCGAACCTGTCGTCCAGCGGCGCGCCGTCGGCGTTGATCACGTACGGGCCGCGGATGTCGGCCCGGGCCAGCGTCCAGATGATCTGCGCGGCAAGCAATTGCCTGCTGTGCGGGTCGGTGGTGGACAGCTTCTCGAGGTCGATGCGGGCACCGCCGTAGCCGCGCCCGATCCCGTTCTTGCCGCCGTCGGCGCGGGTGACCGGCCCGCGCAGCCGCAGCGGCGGGGCGAGCAGGTTGCGCACGGTGTGGGCCATCTCGGGCCGCGGTCCGGCGATCATCTTGGAGATCAGCTCGGTGGCCAGCTGATCGTGATCGGCCACCGCGACGTAGCGCGGGTCGGGCACCACCGTCTTGCCGGTCGGGTCGGCGAAGTAGAGGGTGTTGCGCTTGTAGGTCGCCTGGAACTGTTGCCAGTCCAGGAAGACGCCGTTGGGCAGCCGGTCGATGCGCCAGCCCCCGGATGTCTTCACCAACTCGATCGGGCCCGGGTCCGGCAGCACGCCCTCGGCGGTCTCGAAGACCCCGACGTCGGACAGCGAGCCCAGGATGTCGGCCCGCATGGTCGCCGAAACCCGTTCGGCGGCGCGGGTTTCGACGAAGACCACGTGGTCGATCAGCAGTGCGCTGCCGGCGTCGTCCCAGGAGTTGGATGCCGACTGGGTGAGGAACTGGCGCGCCGCCAGGTGCCGGTTCGCGGGATCGGCCGTGGCCTTGAGGAATTCACGCAGCAGCACGTCCGGGTCCATGCCGGGCGTCGGCTTGGGCAGGTTCGACGGGGCCGGCCGCTCGACGGTGCCGATGGCCTGTGGGGCCGACGTGCTGGGCACGCCCGCACAGCCGGCGAGCAACAGCGCCGACGACAGCAGCGCGAAAAGCTTGCGCCTCATCACCCGCTCCGCTCGGCGTGCTCACGCGGCCTGGGCAGGTCCGCGCGTTCCGGGGCGGCGTGCTGCGGGCCCGCCTGCGGCATGGGCTTCAGCGGCAGCGGACTGGTCGTGACCTTGTGGCCCCGGACCAGCGGCAGCGTCAACCGGAAGCAGGCGCCCTGACCCGGTTCGCCCCAGGCCTCCAGCCGGCCCTGATGCAGCCGCGCGTCCTCGATGCTGATCGCCAGGCCCAGCCCGGTCCCGCCGGATCGCCGCACCCGCGACGGGTCCGACCGCCAGAACCGGCTGAACACCAGCTTCTCCTCGCCCGGGCGCAGGCCCACGCCGTGGTCGCGGACGGTGACGGCGACGGTGTCCTCGTCGACGCCCATCCGGATCTGCACGGGCTTGTGCTCGGCATGGTCGATGGCGTTGGCGATCAGGTTGCGCAGGATCCGCTCGACCCGGCGCGCGTCCACCTCCGCGATCACCTCTTCGCCGGGCATGTCCACCTGCAGCTCGATGCCGGCATCCTCGGCCAGGTGTCCCACGTTGCCCAGCGCGCTGCCCACGGTGGTGCGCAGGTCGACCGCCTCGACGGACAGTTCGGCCACGCCGGCGTCGTGCCGGGAGATCTCCAGCAGGTCGTTGAGCAGCGTCTCGAACCGGTCCAGCTCGCTGACCATCAGTTCGGTGGAGCGCCGCAGTGTCGGGTCGAGGTCCTCACTGTGGTCGTAGATCAGGTCGGCGGCCATGCGCACGGTGGTCAGCGGGGTGCGCAGCTCGTGGCTGACGTCCGAGGTGAACCGGCGTTGCAGGTTGCCGAACTCCTCGAGCTGGGTGATCTGCCGGGACAGGCTCTCGGCCATGTCGTTGAACGACAACGCCAGCCGGGCCATGTCGTCCTCGCCGCGCACCGGCATCCGTTCGGAGAGGTGCCCTTCGGCGAACCGTTCGGCGATGCGCGACGCCGACCGGACCGGCACCACCACCTGTCGCGTCACCAGCAGCGCGATCCCGGCCAGCAGCACCAGCAGGACGGCGCCGCCGGTGATCATCGTCCCGCGCACCAGCTGAATGGTGGCCTGCTCGTTCTTCAACGGGAAAATCAGGTACAGCTCGAGGTTGGCCACCTGCGACGACGCCGGCGAGCCGACGATCAGCGCGGGACCCGAGAAGCCGTCGGTGTGCACGGTGGCGTACTGGTAGGCGGCCTGCCCGGCCCTGACGAAGCCGCGCAACGAGTTCGGCACCTGATCGACGGGCCCCGCCGCGGTGGCCGCGCGCGGGCCGTCGCCCGGGACCATCAGCACCGCGTCGAACGCGCCGGCCAGGCCGGCGCCCGACGCCGAGTCGGTCTTGGACGTCAGCGTGTTGCGGGCCAGCTGCAGACTGCTGTCCAGCGAGCGCGTCTCCTCGCCGCTGACGATCCCGCCGACGGTGATGCGGGCCCGCTCGATCTGCTCGATCGCGGCCCGGACCTTGACGTCAAGAACGCGGTTGGTGACCTGGCTGGTCAGTACGAAGCCGAGGGCGAGGATGACCGCCGTCGACAGACCGAGGGTCAACGCCATGACGCGCAGCTGCAACGACCGGCGCCAGGCGACGCCGACGGCGCGGCTGACCGCGCCCATCCCGCGACTCATGGGGCCGGAGCGCCCCCAGCGGCTGCGAGTACGTCGCCGGGACCCCCACCACATCAATGACGCCGCTCCCGCAAGTCGGCGCGGGTCACGGAGGTCCGGCCTTGTATCCCACTCCTCGAACGGTCAACACCACGGTCGGGTTTTCAGGGTCTTTCTCGACTTTGGCCCGCAGACGCTGGACGTGCACGTTCACCAGGCGCGTGTCAGCCGGGTGACGGTATCCCCAGACCTGTTCGAGGAGCACATCACGAGTAAACACCTGCCGCGGTTTGCGCGCCAACGCGACGAGCAGGTCGAATTCCAGCGGCGTCAGCGAGATCTGCTCGCCGTTGCGGGTGACCTTGTGGGCCGGGACGTCGATCTCGACGTCGGCGATCGACAGCATCTCGGCGGGCTCGTCGTCGTTGCGCCGCAACCGTGCCCGCACCCGGGCGACGAGTTCCTTCGGCTTGAACGGCTTCATGATGTAGTCGTCGGCGCCGGACTCCAGGCCCAGCACCACGTCCACGGTGTCGGTCTTGGCCGTCAACATGACGATGGGAACGCCGGAGTCGGCGCGCAACACCCGGCACACGTCGATGCCGTTCATGCCCGGCAACATCAGATCGAGCAGCACCAGGTCGGGGCGCAGTTCGCGCACCGCGGTCAGGGCCTGGGTACCGTCACCGATGACAGCGGTGTCGAAGCCCTCCCCACGAAGCACGATGGTGAGCATCTCGGCCAACGAAGCGTCGTCGTCGACAACCAAAATCCTTTGCCTCATGGAGTCCATGGTGTCACCAGATCGGGACAAATCCGGCGCACCACACGGGCGTTTCGTGCCCGACACCGCCAAATCGTGACAATTCTGTGCTAACCGGCCGTGAAAGTCGCCACCAATCGCCCCGGATCGACGTCGGCGTCCACCGCCAGCCACGGTCCGCCCCAGCCCGCGGCGGCCAGTTCGGCATACACAGCGCCGGTGCGGCGCTGCAGGTCGTCGTCGCGTTCGTAGGTGTCGCGTGCACGGCCCGGCTCGGACTCGGCCCGGCTGCGGGCCCGCTGCCCGGCCAGCTCCGCGGACACCGCGAGCAACACCTGCCAATCGGGCGCCGGCAGCCCGAGGCGCTGGAACTCCAGGCGGCGCACCCATTCCACCGCCTCGCCGTCGGCGCCCTGGTGCAGCCGCGCGGCGCTGTAGGCCGCGTTGGAGGCGACGTAACGGTCCAGGATCACCGCGTCGTGCGCACCGCACAGCGCTTCGATCTCGCCCACGGCGGCCGCACGGTCCAGCGCGAACAGCGTCGCCATCGCATACACCGACGACGCCAGATCGCCGTGTTCGCCGTGTAGCGCCTCGGCGGCGATATCGGCGGCCACCGACTGCCCGTAACGGGGGAAGGCCAGCGTCGCCACCGACTTGCCCTCGGCCCGCAACACCGCGCACAGGCCGTCGGTCAGCGTCCGCTTGCCCGCGCCGTCGACGCCCTCGATCGCGATCAGCACGGCGCGAGCCTATCCGCGATCTGGGTCCGCGAGTGTGCGGCCAGCCGCACGCTGGGCGCCGAGTGTGCGGCTGGCCGCACACTCGGCGCCGGCGAGGACTCAGTAGCGGTAGTGGTCGGCCTTGTAGGGGCCGTCGACGTCGACGCCGATGTACTCGGCCTGCTCCTTGGTGAGCTTGGTCAGCTTGCCGCCGAGCGCCTCGACGTGGATGCGGGCCACCTTCTCGTCGAGGTGCTTGGGCAGCCGGTACACCTCGTTGTCATACTCGTCGTTCTTGGTCCACAGCTCGATCTGGGCGATGACCTGGTTGGAGAAGCTGTTGCTCATCACGAACGACGGGTGGCCCGTGGCGTTGCCCAGGTTCAGCAGCCGGCCCTCGGACAGCAGGATGATCGACTTGCCGCTGTCGGGGAACGTCCACACGTCGACCTGGGGGCGGATGTTGACCTTGGTGGCCCCGGACTTCTCCAGCTGGGCGACCTGGATCTCGTTGTCGAAGTGCCCGATGTTGCCCAGCACGGCGTAATCCTTCATCGCCTTCATGTGGGCCAGCGTGATGATGTCCTTGTTGCCGGTCGCGGTGACGACGATGTCCGCCTCGCCGATCGCGTCCTCGACCGTCTCGACGTCGTAGCCCTCCATCAGGGCCTGCAGCGCGTTGATCGGGTCGATCTCGGTGACGACGACGCGCGCGCCCTGCCCCTTGACCGAATCGGCGCAGCCTTTGCCGACGTCGCCGTAGCCGCAGATCAGCACCTTCTTGCCGCCGATCAGCACGTCGGTGCCGCGGTTGATCCCGTCGATCAACGAGTGCCGGCAGCCGTACTTGTTGTCGAACTTGCTCTTGGTGACCGAGTCGTTGACGTTGATCGCCGGGAAGGCCAGGTCGCCGGCCGCGGCGAACTGGTAGAGGCGCAGCACGCCGGTGGTGGTCTCCTCGGTGACGCCCTTGACCGACTCGGAGATCTTGGTCCACTTGTCCTTGTCGGTCTCGAAGCGGCTGCGCAGCAGTTCGAGGAAGACTTTCCACTCGGTGGGGTCGTCGTCTTCGGCGGGCGGCACCACGCCGGCCTTCTCGTACTGCGCACCCCGCAGCACCAGCATGGTCGCGTCGCCGCCGTCGTCGAGGATCATGTTCGCCGGCTCGTCGGGCCAGGTGAGCATCTGCTCGGCGGCCCACCAGTACTCCTCCAGCGTCTCGCCCTTCCAGGCGAACACCGGTACGCCCTTGGGCTCTTCGGGGGTGCCGTGCGGGCCCACGACCACCGCGGCGGCGGCGTGGTCCTGAGTGGAGAAGATGTTGCAGGACGCCCAGCGGACCTGTGCGCCCAGCGAGACAAGGGTCTCGATGAGCACCGCGGTCTGGACGGTCATGTGCAGCGAGCCCGAGATCCGCGCGCCCTTGAGGGGCTGCACTTCGGCGTACTCGCGGCGCAACGACATCAGGCCGGGCATCTCCTGCTCGGAGAGCTCGATGTCGCGCCGTCCATAGTCCGCCAGCGACAGGTCGGCGACCTTGAAGTCGATGCCATTGCGGACGTCGGCGGTCAACGCACTTTCGGTCGTCGTCATGGATTCTTCCTTCTACGGCTTAGGTTCAAGAGGATTACTTAGGTTAGGTATACGCTCTTGCGCCACTGTAATAGGCGGCCGGCGGGCCGGTGGGCGTCAGGGCGCGTTGACGACCCCGTGGCGCTCCGCGAAGGGCGTCATCAGCCGCGCCAGGTCGGCCGCGACGTCGTGGTCGGCCTCGGGCGGCATCGACACGTAGCTCATCGCCAGCCGCACGATCGCGCGCGCCAGCACCCCGGCGTCCTCGTCGCTGGTGGAAACCCAGGTGCTGGTGAATGCCGAGGTCAGCCGGGCCGACGCCCGGGTGATGATGGGTGCGCTGTCGGTGGTGATGATCTGCAGCAGGTCGGGCTTGGCGGCGCCGGTCAGCAACGAGATCACCAGCGGGTCGGCGGCAGACTCTGAGAAGAAGGAACGAAAACCCTGCAGGAAGGCTTCATAGAAGTCGCCGACGTTGCTTTCCAGGGAGGCGTGGATGGTGTCGACGAGGTGATCGGCCAGGCGCAAGGCGTACCCCTGCGCCAGGCCGTGGCGCGAGCCGAACTCGTTGTAGATAGTCTGCCGGCTGATCCCCGCCGCCCGCGCCACATCGGTGAGCGTGATGGCCGACCAGTCGCGGGTCAGCAGCTCGTCGCGCATCGCGTCCAGCACCGAGTCGCGCAGCAGGGCCCGCGACGCCTCGGCGTAAGGGATCCGCTTCACAGGCGCGAGGATAGTGCTCAGGACCTGGCTACTTCCACCATCTCGAAGTCGGACTTCGCGGCGCCGCAGTCGGGGCAGCTCCAGTCTTCGGGTATCTCGTCCCAACGGGTGCCGGGCTCGATGCCGTCTTCCGGCCAGCCCTGCGCCTCGTCGTACTCGAAGCCGCACTGCAGGCAACGGAACAGTCTGTAGTCACTCATCGATTCGCTCCTCGAGGTTCGAAGTCGACCTTCTCGCGCACCGCGCAGTCCGGGCAGCACCAGTCGTCGGGAATCTCCGCCCAGCGCGTCCCCGCCGGAAAGCCTTCCCGGGCCTCACCTTTGGCCTCGTCGTAGACGTAGTCGCACACCGGGCACGCATAGGAGGCCATCACCGCTGCCCCGCTTCGCCGTAGCGGGCCAGCATCTTCTCGCGCAGCCGCGGCTGCACGTTGACCCGGGTGATGTCGCCGTCGTAGTGGTCGAGCACCCGGTGGTCCATCACCTTGCGCCACAGCGGCGGCACATACGTCAGCGCGATCATCGACGCGTAGCCGCTGGGCAGGTTGGGGGCGCCCGTCATGCTGCGCAGCGTCTGGTACCGGCGCGTCGGGTTGGCGTGGTGGTCGCTGTGCCGCTGCAGGTGGTACAGGAACAGGTTGGTGACGATGTGGTCGGAGTTCCAGCTGTGCACCGGCGCGCAACGCTCGTAGCGGCCGCCCGACTTCTGTTGCCGCAGCAGCCCGTAGTGCTCGAGGTAGTTGACGGATTCGAGCAGGCTGAAGCCGAAGACCGCCTGGATGACCACGAAGGGGATCAGCGCCGGCCCGAAGGCCCAGATCAGCGCACCCCACAACAGGGCCGACATCGCCCAGGCGTTGAGCACGTCGTTGGACGCGTATGTGCGCGGGTCCCACGGGCTCCTGCCCAGCCGGCGCAGGCGCTGCGCCTCCAGCCGCAGCGACGAGCGCAGGCTGCCGAAGACGCTGCGCGGCAGGAACTCCCAGAACGTCTCCCCGAAGCGGGCGGACGCGGGGTCCTCGGGCGTGGCCACCCGCACGTGGTGACCGCGGTTGTGCTCTATGTAGAAATGGCCGTAGCACGTCTGCGCGAGGGTGATCTTGGACAGCCACCGCTCCAGCGAGTCCTTCTTGTGCCCCATCTCGTGGGCCGTGTTGATGCCCACCCCGCCGAGGACACCGACCGAGAGGGCGACACCCAGTTTCCCGACCCAGCCCAGCGCACCCTCGAAGCCCAGCCAGCTCAGGTTCGACGCGGTGAACAGGTAGGCGCCGACGACGACGCTGGCGTACTGGAAGGGGACATAGATGTAGGTGCAATAGCGGTAGTACTTGTCGTTCTCCAGCCGCTCCATGACCTCGTCGGGCGGGTTCTGCCCGTCGGGCCCGAAGCGCAGATCCAGGATGGGCAACAGCACGTAGAGCAGGATCGGGCCGATCCACAACGGCACCTGTGCGGCGGCATGCCAACCGAGCCGGTTCAATCCCCAGACGATCGGCAGCATCACGAACAGCGCCGTCGGAGCGATCAGCCCCATCAGCCAGAGACGACGCTTCTTGTCCCGCCAGACGGGCGCCTCGGAGAGTTCCGATTCGGGCCTCAGCGTGGTCATATGCCAAACCTCCTCGTGAGTCACATCACCTTGAGGTTGGACATTACATGCGTTTAAGTCTGATGTCTAGACACAAGAGCATGATTTGTAAACGCCTCCTAGCGGTCAGCCTCGACCGGCGCGAGCGCCTCGAGCTCCCCCGCGTCGCGGCGGCCCTGCACCGAATGCCGGTGGCCGTATCCGGCGTAGATCGCCGTGCCCACCACCAGCCAGACACCGAACCTCACCCAGGTCAGCGCGGTGAGGTTCACCATCAGCCACACGCACGCGACGATCGACGCGATCGGCAGAGCCGGCACCCACGGCGCCCGGAAGCCCCGTTCCAGGTCGGGCCGGTTGCGGCGCAACACGATCACGCCCGCCGACACCAGGACGAACGCGAACAGCGTCCCAACGTTGACCATCTCCTCGAGCTTGGTGATGGGAAAGACCGACGCCGTCACGGCCACCACGGCCGCGACCAGCACCGTGATGCGCACGGGGGTGCCCCGCGCGCCGGTCTTGGCGAGCCGCCGCGGCAGCAGGCCGTCGCGCGCCATCGCGAACAACACCCGACACTGCCCGAGCATCAGCACCATCACCACGGTGGTCAGACCCGCCAGCGCCCCGACCGCGATGACCCCGCTCGCCCAGTGAATTCCGTTCGCCGTGAACGCCGTGGTCAGATTCGCCGGCGTACCGCCCGGCCGGGTCTTGAGCTCGGTGTAGGGCACCATTCCCGACAGCACCACGGAGACCGCGACGTAGAGGACCGTCACGATCGCGAGCGACGCCAGGATCCCCTTCGGCACGTCACGCTGGGGCTCCCTGGTCTCCTCGGCCATGGTGGCCACGATGTCGAAACCAATGAACGCGAAGAACACGATCGACGCGCCCGCCAGCACGCCGTACCACCCGTAGTGACTGTTATGGGCCCCGGTGAGCAGCGACAGCACCGACTGGTCGATGCCACGCTGGTCGCCGCCGGCCTGTGGCTTGGGAATGAAGGGCGAGTAGTTCGCCGCCTTGATGTAGAAAGCCCCGACGACGACGACGAAGACGACCACCGCGACCTTGATGGTGGTGATCACCGCGGAGAACCTCGACGACAGCTTGGTCCCCAGGGCGATGAGGGTCGACACGATCGCGACGATCAGCAGCGCTCCCCAGTCCAATGTGAACGACCCGAGTTGGGCCGTGCCCCCGGCGAAGCCGAAGACCGTGCCGAGGTAACTCGACCAGCCTTTGGCCACGACGGCGGCGCCGACCGCGAGTTCCAGCAGCAAATTCCAGCCGATGATCCAGGCGAGGAATTCGCCGAACGTCGCGTAGGAGAAGGTGTAGGCGCTGCCGGCGACCGGCAGCGTCGAGGCGAATTCCGCGTAGCACAGCGCCGCCAGCGCACAGGTGCCCGCCGCGATCACGAACGACACCCAGACCGCCGGACCCGTGACGTCGCCGGTTGTCGACGCGGTCACGGTGAAGATTCCGGCGCCGATCACCACCGCCACCCCGAAGACCGCGAGATCGCGCCAGGTCAGCTCCTTGCGCAGCCGCGTGTCCGGCTCGTCGGTGTCGGCGATCGACTGCTCGACGGACTTCGTGCGCCATCGGTTGGCCATCAACCCCGCCCTTCCCTCCCCAAGCTGGGGGCCGTTGGTCCGTCACAGTACTGGGTACTCTGCGGGGGTGCCGGGTAGCGGACCAAACACCAGAGACCACGCGGTTGTCATCGGGGGAAGCATCGCCGGCCTGTGCGCCGCACGGGTGTTGTCGGACTCCTTCTCCCGGGTCACCGTCTACGAGCGCGACGAACTGCCGGGCATCCCGGCAAACCGCGCAACCGTCCCCCAGGACCGTCATCTGCACATGTTGATGGCCCGCGGGGCGGACGAGTTCGAGAGCCTGTTCCCCGGACTGCTGAAGGACATGGTGGCGGCGGGCGTTCCGATCCTGGAGAACCGGCCGGACTGCATCCACCTCGGCGCCGCGGGCCACGTTCTGGGGACCGGACACACGCTGCGCGACGAGTTCACCGCCTACGTTCCCAGCCGCCCGCACCTGGAATGGCAGCTGCGCACCCGCACCCAGGACATTCCCAATGTCGAGATCGTGCGACGTTCGGTGGCCGAACCGCGATTCGACCGCGCCCGGCAGCGCGTGACCGGAGTGCTGCTGGACGCGAGCGATCCCGAGCCGGAATTCGTGGCGGCCGACCTGGTCGTGGACGCCGCCGGCCGCGGCACCCGGCTGCCCGCGTGGTTGGAGCAGTGGGGATATCCACGCCCCGACGAAGAAGTCCTGGACATCGGCATCCACTACGCCACCCACCGGTTCCGGCTGCCCGACGGTCTGATCGCGGAGAAGGTCGTGGTGGCCGGCGCTTCCCACGACCAGTCGCTGGGGCTGGGCATGCTGTTCTACGAGGACGGCGCCTGGGTGCTGACCACCTTCGGGGTGGCCGACGCGAAGCCGCCGCGAACGTTCCCCGAGATGCTCGCGCTGGCCGACCAGCTGTTACCCGCCCACTTCGGCGCCGCGCTGCGACACGCGGAACCCTTCGGCGAGCCGGCCTTTCACGCCTTCCCGGCCAGCAGATGGCGTCGCTACGACAAGCTCGAACGCCTTCCGGCCGGCATCATCCCGCTCGGCGACGCCGTCGCCAGCTTCAACCCCACCTTCGGTCAGGGCATGACGATGACGTCGCTGCAGGCCGGCCACCTGCGCCGCGCGTTGCAACTGCCCGACGACCAGATGGCCGCGGCGCTGAATCGGGCCACCTTCAAGACCACCTACCCGGTGTGGATGATGAACGCCATCGGTGACGTCACCTTCCACCACGCCGGAACCAAGAAGCCCGTCCCCTGGTGGTGGCGGCCCTCCGGCGCGCTGTTCGACCAGTTCCTGGGCGCCGCCGAGACGGACCCCGTGCTGGCGGAGTGGTTTCTGCGCCGGTTCTCGCTGCTGGACAGCCTGTACATGGTCCCGCCCCCGCGGATTGTCGGCCGGGCCATGCGACACAACATGCGGCTGTGGCTCGGCGAACGCCGGGAGGCGGCCCGGCAGCGGCGTCGCGTGGCGATCGCGAGCGCGGCGCAGCCGGGCGAAGCGGGTCGCCACCATCGGGTCTAGTGGCGATCGCGAGCGCGGCGCAGCCGGGCGAAGCGGGTCGCCACCATCGGGTCTAGTGGCGATCGCGAGCGCGGCGCAGCCGGGCGAAGCGGGTCGCCACCATCGGGTCTAGTGGCGATCGCGAGCGCGGCGCAGCCGGGCGAAGCGGGTCGCCACCATCGGGTCTAGTGGCGATCGCGAGCGCGGCGCAGCCGGGCGAAGCGGGTCGCCACCATCGGGTCTAGTGGCGATCGCGAGCGCGGCGCAGCCGGGCGAAGCGGGTCGCCACCATCGGGTCTAGTGGCGATCGCGAGCGCGGCGCAGCCGGGCGAAGCGGGTCGCCACCATCGGGTCTAGTGGCGATCGCGAGCGCGGCGCAGCCGGGCGAAGCGGGTCGCCACCATCGGGTCTAGTGGCGATCGCGAGCGCGGCGCAGCCGGGCGAAGCGGGTCGCCACCATCGGGTGGGTCTTAGCTCACAGCCCCACGGTGGCGCGGAACAGCTTGGTGGGTTCCCGCGCGACCAGCCGGATCGGGGCGTCGTCCGCGGCCACCCATGCGGCCATGCCCCGCTCCAGCGTGAGGGAACCGGACTTGCCGTGCACCGTCGTGGCGCCCTGCGTGCACAGCAGGATCTGCGGGCCTTCATGGCTGCACGACGCGTCGACCTCGTGGCCGAGGTATTCGCCCTCGAGGTCCAGGAGCGCGACCGCGAACTCGTCGGCCGGGGTTTCGTAGATCAGCCCGAATCCCTCGCGGCGTACGTGCGGGCGCAGCTGCGCCTCGGCGGTGGGTTCGAAGTCCAGCACCCGCAGCAACTCGGGCACGTCCACGTGCTTGGGGGTCAGGCCGCCGCGTAACACGTTGTCGGAGTTGGCCATCACCTCCACCGCGAAACCGCGCAGGTAGGTGTGCAGGTTGCCGGCGGGGACGAAGATGGCCTCGCCGGGCGCCAGGCAGATGCGGTTGAGCAGCAACGCCGCCAGCACGCCGGCGTCGCCGGGGTAACGCTCGCCGAGCTCCAGCACGGTTTTGGCTTCGTCGGCGAACTCCGTTGCCCCGGAGCTCACATAGTGGATGGCGCCGTCGAGCACGGCGGGCACCAGCACGTCGATGTCGGGCTGTGGCGCGGTGATCCAGGTGGTGAACAGCGCGCGCAGGCCGTCGGCGTCGGATTGGTCGTTGAGCAGGTCGATGTAGGGGTCGAGGTCGGAGACGGCCAGCGCCCGCAGCAGTTCGGTGGTGCGGGAGGCCTGCCGGAAACCGGCGAGCGCCTCGAACGACTGCAGGGCGACCAGCAGCTCGGGCTTGTGGGACGTGTCCCGGTAGTTGCGCACCGGCGAGGACAGCGGTATGCCCAGCCGCTCCTCGCGCAGGTAACCCTCGATCGCCTGGGCCGCGCTGGGGTGGGCCTGCAACGACAGCGGCTCGTCGGCCGCCAGGACCTTGAACAGGAACGGCAGGACGTCACCGAACCTGGCGCGCGATCCGGGCCCGAGCTGGCCCTCGGGGTCGGCGACCACCGCATCCAGCAGCGAGACCTCGCCGTCCTCCGTCTCGAGGAAGGCCGGGTCGCCCGGGTGGGCGCCGAACCAGAGCTCGGCCTCCGGGTGGGCCGCCGGCACCGGACGCCCGGTGAATTCGGCGATGGCCGTGCGCGATCCCCATGCGTACGTCCTCAACGCCCCGCGTAGCAGTTCCACTGGTCTATCTATCCCCGCGCCAATCGCATGTAAACCGCGGCCGTCTCCAACCGGACCGCTAATACTGCCAGCTGCTGCTCGGGGCGCCCGGCGCCGGTAGCCGGCCGCGCACCGGAGACGGCCGGGCCGTCGGGCCCGACCGGCCGGCCCAGCGCCTCGGGTGTGTCGGGCAGATCGGGCACGTCCTCGGCGGCGAGGAGGTAGACGTCGTCGAACCCGGCGACCCGGGCGGCCACCACCGTCCGCTCGGCGTCCAGGGTCAGCGCCAGCACCCGCAACGTCTCGGGCAGCGGCCCGTCGATCTGATCGTCGTGGAACAGCGCGTCCACCGACGAACCACCCGCGAACCCGGCGGCGCCGCGGTCGCGCAGCGCCACGACCGCGTCCGCGAGTGCGGCCGCGGCGACCACCTGCTGCGCGACCCGCAGGAAGACCGAGCTTCCGTACCGGGCCAGCGCGAGCGTCGCGGCGCAGTCGCCGGCCAGCGCCACGCGGCGGTCGGCCATGCGAGCCGCGATCGTCTTGGCCGGGTTGGTGAAGAGCTCACGGGCGGCGCTGTTGCGCAGCGCCTCGGCGTCCAGCTCGTCGGCCAGCGCACCGAGGTCCACGCCAGGTCTGCGGTCGACGGTCTGCACGACCAGCAGGCCCGCGGCCAGGTACCGGCACAGCCCGAAACCGTCGGGCACCCAGACCCGCGGCGCCAGCACGGCGGCCCGGCCGGCGGTGTAGTCGCGCAGCGGCCCCTCGTAGGGCGCCACCACGATCACCCGCGCACCGCGGCGCACACCGGTCGCGGCCGCGGTCACCAGCGCGGGATCGCCGGGGTCGTCGCCTGCGACGACCAGCACGTCCAGCGGGCCCACCCACGGCGGCGCCTCGCTCACCACGGTGATCGGCTCGGCGGCCGCACCGCCCAACGTCGCCGCGAGCATCAACCCGGCCGTCTCGGCGGTGCCACGGCCGGCCACCCAGATCACGCTGCGCGGGCGGTCGTCGCCGCGTATCGAATCGAGTTCGCCCTCGTCGGCCGCGGCGGCCAGCGCGCGCACCTGGGCGCCCGCCGACGACGCGGCACGCAACAGTCCTTCGCGGTCGGCCGCCAGCAGACCCTCGGCGTCTTCGAGGTCCACGGCGCGAGTGGTGTTCACGGGGCGGCCTCGACGCGCACCGCCTGGATCTCCGCGCGAATCTCGGCCACCATCGCGTCGACGTCCTCGGTGCTGCGCGCCTCCACGTTGAGCCGCAACAACGGCTCGGTGTTGGAGCTGCGCAGGTTGAACCAGCTGCCGCCGCCCAGATCGACCGTCACCCCGTCGAGGTGATCGAGCGAATGGATGCGGCTGGCGAACGCTTTGAGCACCGCCTCGACGCACAGCGGCGCATCGGCCACCTTGAAGTTGATCTCGCCGGAGGCTTCGTAGCGCTGGTAGTCGGCCGTCAGCTCCGAGAGCGGGCGGTCCTGCTCGCCCAGGGCGGCCAGGACGTAAAGAGCCGCCAGCATTCCGGAGTCGGCGCCCCAGAAGTCGCGGAAGTAGTAGTGCGCCGAGTGCTCGCCGCCGAAGATCGCTCCGGTGTCGGCCATCAGCGCCTTGATGTAGGAATGGCCGACCCGGGAGCGCAGCGGCGTGCCGCCGCGCTCGGTGACCAGCTCCGGCACCGCACGGGAGGTGATCACGTTGTGGATGACCGTCGCGCCGATCTCCTTGGTGAGCTCGCGGGCGGCCACCAGGCTGGTGACCGTCGACGGCGCCACGGGCCGGCCGCGCTCGTCGACCACGAAGCACCGGTCGGCGTCGCCGTCGAAGGCCAGGCCGACGTCGGCCCCGGTGTCGCGCACGTATTTCTGCAGGTCGACCAGGTTGTCCGGGTCCAGCGGATTGGCCTCATGGTTGGGGAAGTTGCCGTCGAGCTCGAAATACAGCGGCAGCAAGGTGATCGAGTCGATGGCGCCCAGCACCGCGGGGCTGGTGAGGCCGGCCATCCCGTTGCCGGCGTCCACCGCGACCCGCAGGGGACGCAGGCCCGAGGTGTTGACCAGCGAGCGCAGGAACTGCCCGTAGTCCTCGAGCACGTCGCGGTCGGACACGGTTCCGGGTGGCCCGTCGTAGGGGCCGACGCCGGAGATGACCTGGTCGCTGATCAGTCCCAGCCCGGTGTCGGCGCCGACCGGTTTGGCGCCGGCCCGGCACAGCTTGATGCCGTTGTAGGCCGCCGGGTTGTGGCTCGCGGTGAACATCGCGCCGGGGCAGTCCAGCAGCCCGGAGGCGAAGTAGAGCTGGTCGGTGGACGCCAATCCGATTCGCACCACGTCCAGGCCCTGGCCGGTGACCCCGGCGGCGAACGCGGCGGCCAGCGTCGGGGAGCTGTCCCGCATGTCGTGCCCGATCACCACCCGGTGCGCCCCCTCGGCACGCATCAGCTCGGCGAACGCGGCGCCCAGGTCGGTGACCAGAGACTCGTCGAGCTCTTCGCCGACCAGTCCCCGCACGTCATACGCCTTGACGACGCGGTGGACGGTCGCGGCGGGCCGGGACATGCGGGGCCTCCTGACGCCGAATTCTTCGTCTCTTGGCCGCCAGCCTATCCGCACGCCGTTGCTGCGCGCGGCCAACGGTCACAACGGATTGCGGTGTGCGCGGGGTGGCCTAGTCGCTGGGATCGGGCAGCACCCGCAGGTGTCCGCGGCGGCGTCCCGTGCGGCGCTCGGGCGGCGCGAGCAAACCGCTGCTCGGGGCGGTGGCCTGCACCCCGGCCGGGTGCAGGTGCGGATCGGCGAAGCCGTTCAATCCATGTTGCGGCACGCCGTTGCCCGCGCAGGGCACCGCGCGGCCTCCCTCACGCACCGCGTCGGCCAGGGCGACCAGGTCGTCCTCGTCGGGGTGGTGGGGCTCCGAAAGGAGGGGGCCGGCGTGGCGCACGAGGTCCCATCCCCGGGGCGCCGTGATCCGGCCGGCGTGGCCGACGCACAGGTCCCAGGAGTGTGGTTCGCGCGCGGTCGCGAGTGGGCCCACCACCGCCGTCGAGTCCGAGTAGACGAACGTCAAGGTCGCCACGGCGTAGTGCGGACACCCGGGCCGGCAACAGCGACGGGGAACGTTCACGATCGAAAGGCTAGCGTGCGCAAACGCCGCCGAAGCGCCGGACACGCGCATGCGACCGGCCCGCGATGTCCAACCGTTACCATCGGCGCGTGGGCGAATCCCGCGGCTCCCCGCGACGAGATCGGTCTCAGGACGGTTCGGCTCCACACCGACCCTTCCGGCGAGGCCGCGAAATGCGCGGTCCGCTGCTGCCGCCGACGGTGCCGGGCTGGCGCAGCCGCGCCGAGCGATTCGACATGGCGGTACTGGAGGCCTACGAACCCATCGAGCAGCACTGGCAGGACCGGCTGTCCGGGCTGGACGTCGCGGTCGACGAAATCCCGCGGATCGCGGCCAAGGACCCCGAGAGTGTGCAGTGGCCACCCGAGGTGATCGCCGACGGCCCGATAGCGCTGGCCCGCTTGATCCCGGCGGGTGTAGATGTCCGCGGCAACGCCACGCGGGCACGAATTGTGCTGTTTCGCAAGCCTATTGAGCGACGGGCCAAGGACACCGTCGAACTGGGTGAGTTGTTGCACGAGATCCTGGTGGCCCAGGTGGCCATCTATCTCGACGTTGAGCCCTCGGTCATCGACCCGACGATCGACGACGACTAGTTTCTCCGGTTCGGTTGCGCGTCAGATGATGCCGCGCTTGAGGCGGCGACGCTCGCGTTCGGAGAGGCCGCCCCAGATGCCGAAGCGCTCGTCGTGCTCGAGGGCGTACTCGAGGCACTCGTGGCGCACCTCGCAGCCGAGGCAGATCTTCTTGGCCTCCCGGGTGGAGCCGCCCTTCTCGGGGAAGAACGCCTCGGGGTCGGTCTGCGCGCACAGTGCACGGTCCTGCCACTGGTCGGCGACCGGCTCGGCCACGGGCTCGGGCTCGAAGACGGCGGGCACATCGGGAACAACGGTTAGGTGCGGCCGGGAAACCGGTGCCGAGCCGACGGTGGTGTGCGGCGTGCTAGCCATGACGCCACGGAGATGTTCGTAAGACATGCGGTCGTCCGCCTCCTCAGTTGGATTGAGAGAGTGAGTGATTCCCACTTTTCTGATGTACAGACAATTCGAACAAGTGATCGAATCTCGGCCTGCGACACCGGAATCGGCCGGCCAACCGGGAAATGACACTGTTGTGATTAGACACGGGTTGACCTGCTGGGTCAAGCGTTATGGGGCATTTCCATATCATCTCGTGACCAGATTTCGGCGTTTCCGTGTTTTCCACCCTTCGGCGTGTCGATCACACCGCTCACTCGCCCACCATCCGCAACGTTGCGGGCAGTACTGTCAACCAATGTGAAGGTCACGGTTCTGGTCGGCGGGGTCGGCGGCGCCCGCTTCCTGCTGGGTGTTCAACAGTTGCTCGGGCTCGGTCAGTTCGATCAACGGCAGGGCCAAGGCTCTCCGGCCGGCACCCACGAACTCCGCGCGATCGTCAACATCGGCGACGACGCGTGGATCCATGGACTTCGGGTCTGCCCGGACCTGGACACCTGCATGTACACCTTAGGTGGAGGTGTTGACCCGGAGCGAGGGTGGGGTCACCGCGACGAAACCTGGCACGCCAAAGAGGAATTGGCGCGCTACGGCGTGCAACCCGACTGGTTCATGCTGGGCGACCGCGACCTGGGCACGCACCTGGTGCGCACCCAGATGCTCAACGCCGGCTACCCGCTGTCACAGATCACCACCGCCCTGTGCGACCGTTGGCAACCGGGTGCGCGGTTGCTGCCCGCCACGGACGACCGTTGCGAGACCCATGTGGTGATCACCGACCCTGCCGACGGCAGCCGGCGCGCGATCCACTTCCAGGAGTGGTGGGTGCGCCACCGGGCCAAGGTGCCCACCCACAGCTTTGCGTTCGTCGGCGCCGAAAAGGCAAGCGCCGCATCTGAAGCCGTCGCGGCCATTGCCGACGCGGACGTCATCATGCTGGCGCCGTCCAACCCGGTGGTGAGCGTCGGCGCCATCCTGGCCGTCCCCGGCATCCGTGGCGCGCTGCGCGCGGCGAGCGCCCCGGTGATCGGCTATTCGCCGATCATCGGCGGAAAGCCGTTGCGCGGCATGGCCGATGAATGCCTGCGCGTGATCGGCGTGGAATCCACCGCCGAGGCCGTCGGGCGCCACTACGGGGCGCGCAGCGGCACCGGCATCCTGGACTGCTGGCTGGTGCACGAGGGCGACCCGGCCGGCTTCCAGGCCGACATCGAAGGGGTCGCGGTGCGCTCCGTGCCGCTGCTGATGACCGACCCCGCGGCGACGGCCGAGATGGTCAGGGCGGGCCTCGACCTCGCGGGCGTCGCGGCGTGACCGAGCACGGCACCGCCGCCGCCCTCGAGATCCTGCCCGTCACGGGGCTTCCCGAGTTCCGGCCCGGCGACGACCTGAGCGCGGCCGTCGCGGCCGCCGCACCGTGGCTGCAGGACCGCGACGTCGTGGTGGTCACCAGCAAGGCGGTCTCCAAGTGCGAGGGGCGGCTGGTGCCCGCGCCGAGCGACCCCGAGGAGCGGGACGCGCTGCGGCGCAAGCTCGTCGACGACGAGGCGGTGCGCGTGCTCGCGCGCAAGGGCCGGACACTGATCACCGAGAGCCGGATCGGCCTGGTCCAGGCCGCCGCGGGCGTGGACGGCTCCAACGTGGGTCGCGGGGAGCTGGCGCTGCTGCCCGTCGACCCGGACGCCAGCGCCGCCGCCCTGCGCGCCGGGCTGCGCGAGTTGCTCGGCGTCGACGTGGCGGTGATCGTCACCGACACGATGGGCCGCGCCTGGCGCAACGGCCAGACCGACACCGCCATCGGCGCGGCGGGCCTGCCCGTGCTGCACAGCTATGCGGGCGCGGTCGACGCGCACGGCAACGAGCTGGTGGTCACCGAGATCGCGATCGCCGACGAGGTCGCCGCGGCCGCCGACCTGGTCAAGGGCAAGCTCACCGCCGTGCCGGTCGCCGTCGTGCGCGGGCTCAAGCTGGCCGACGACGGCACGACCGCACGCCGGTTGCTGCGACCCGGACCCGAGGACCTGTTCTGGCTCGGCACCGCGGAGGCCATCGAGCTGGGCCGCCGGCAGGCTCAGCTGCTGCGCCGGTCGGTGCGGCGGTTCGGTGACGAGCCGGTGCCCCCGGACCTGCTCGAGGACGCGGTCGCCGAGGCCCTCACCGCGCCGGCCCCGCACCACACCCGGCCGGTCCGGTTCGTCTGGCTGCAGAACCGGGCCGCCCGCATCCGGCTGCTGGACCGCATGAAGGACAAGTGGCGCGCAGACCTCGCCGCAGACGGCAGGCCCGCCGAGTCGGTCGAACGGCGCGTGAACCGCGGCCAGATCCTCTACGACGCACCCGAAGTCGTGGTCCCGTTCCTGGTTCCCGACGGCGCGCACAGCTACCCCGACGCCGCCCGCGCCGACGCCGAGCACACCATGTTCACCGTTGCCGTCGGGGCGGCCGTGCAGGCCCTGCTGGTGGCGCTGGCGGTGCGCGGGCTCGGCAGTTGCTGGATCGGCTCGACGATCTTTGCCGCCGACCTGGTGCGCGCCGAGCTGGAGCTGCCCGCCGACTGGGAGCCGTTGGGCGCCATCGCCGTCGGCTACGCCGCCGAGCCCGCCGGACCCCGCGACCCGGCCGCCACCACGGACCTGCTGGTTCGGAAGTGACGTCGGTGCAGACGTTCGCGGGCAAGGCGGCGGCGTCGGCCGGCAAGATCCGCGGCGGCTACTACACCCCGGCGGCCGTCGCCAGGTTCTTGGCCGGCTGGGTCCGCGAAGCCGGCCCGGCGATCGTCGAGCCGTCCTGCGGCGACGGCGCGATCCTGCGCGAGCTCGGCCGCCTCACCGACCGGGCCCGCGGCGTGGAGCTCGTCGAGTCGGAGGCGGCGAAGGCCCGCGAATTCGCTCCCGTGGACGCCGAGAGCCTCTTCACCTGGGCGGCCGGAAGCCGGCCCGGCGGCTGGGACGCCGTGGCGGGCAACCCGCCCTACATCCGCTTCGGGAACTGGCCGTCCGACCAGCGCGCACCGGCACTGGAGCTGATGCGGCGGGAGGGACTGCGCCCCACCCGGCTCACCAACGCCTGGGTGCCCTTCGTGGTGGCGAGCGCCGCGCTGGTGCGCGACGGCGGGCGGGTGGGGCTGGTGCTGCCCGCCGAGCTGCTGCAGGTCTCCTATGCCGCGCAGCTGCGCGACTTCCTGCTGAGGCGGTTCCGCGAGATCACGCTGCTCACCTTCGAACGGCTGGTGTTCGACGGCGTCCTGCAGGAGGTCGTGCTGTTCTGCGGTGTCGTCGGGCCCGGCCCGGCGCGGGTGCGCACGGTCCACCTTGCCGACGCCGACGCGCTCGCCGACTCCGACCTCGACGTCGAGCGCCGTCCTTTTGCGCCCGCGCTGCTGCACGAGGACGAGAAGTGGACCAAGTACTTCCTGGACCCCGGCGCGATCCGGCAGCTGCGCGCGCTCAAGGCGTCGGGGGCCATGCCCCGGCTCGGCGCCGTCGCCGAGGTCGACGTCGGCATCGTGACGGGCCGCAACACCTTCTTCACCTTCACCGACGCGCAGGCCCGCGAGCTCGGCCTGACAGCGCACTGCGTCCCGCTCGTCTCGCGCAGCTTCCAGCTGTCCGGCCTGGTCTATGACACCGATTGCCGCGCAAGCGACCTCGCCGCCGGTCGCCGGACGTGGCTGCTGAGCGCGCCCCGCGAGCCGGTCGATCCGGCCCTGCTCGCCCACATCGCAGCCGGGGAGGCCGCGGGCGTCCACAGCGGGTACAAGTGCTCCATCCGCAAGCCGTGGTGGGTCACCCCGTCGCTGTGGTGCCCCGACCTGTTCATGCTGCGCCAGGTCCACCTGGCGCCGCGACTGACCGTCAACGCCGCCGGTGCCACCAGCACCGACACCGTGCACCGGGTCCGGCTCGGCGCGGGCGTCCGGGCCGGCGCGCTCGCCGCGGTGTTCCACAACAGCGCGACGTTCGCCTTCGCCGAGATCATGGGCCGCAGTTACGGCGGCGGCATCCTCGAGCTGGAACCCGGGGAGGCCGAACAGCTGCCCGTGCCCCCGCCGGCCCTCGCCGACGCCGAACTCGCCCGCGACGTCGACCTGCTGCTGAAGTCCGGCGAGACCCTGCGGGCGCTCGACCTCGTGGACCGGCGCGTCCTCGTCGACGGGCTCGGCCTGTCGCCGGAGCTGGTGGCGCAGTGCCGGTCCGCGTGGGAGGCGCTGCGCGATCGCCGGGCGGGGCGGCGGTCGCGGTGAGCGTTCGGGAGTCGGCGATCTCGGTCCTGACCCATTGGCACCCGCCCGATCCTGCGCAGGACTCGTTGCGGCACGCCGTGCTGGCCTTCGTGCACGGCCGTCCCGACGCCTGCCTGCGCGAGTGCGTGCCGGGCCACGTCACCGCCTCGGCCCTGGTGCTCGACCACACGGGCACCCGGGTGCTGCTGACCCTGCATCCCCGGGTGGGCCGCTGGGTGCAGCTGGGCGGCCACTGCGACGCCGGTGACGCCGACATCGTCGCCGCCGCGCTGCGCGAGGCCACCGAGGAGTCCGGAGTCGACGCCCTGCGCATCGACCCCGAGCTGGCCGCGGTGCACGTCCACCCGGTCACGTGTTCGCTGGGTGTGCCGACCCGTCACCTGGACCTGCAGTTCGTCGCGCACGCGCCCGCCGGCGTGCACATCGCGATCAGCGACGAGTCGGTGGACCTGCGCTGGTGGCCGGTCGACGCGCTGCCGGACGGCAGCGACGACGCGCTGGCCTATCTGGTCGCGCGGGCCACGCGTCGATCGTGACGTCAGCCGCACGCCCGGCGGGACAGCCAGCGGGCTAGACGTCCGAGGAGTAGCGGATCCCGCCGTCGGGAATGGAGATACCGGGCCAGACCCGGGCGCCGCGCAGCAGCTCGCAGCGCGCGCCGATGTCGGCGCCGTCGCCGATGACGCCGTCGCGGATCAGCGCCCGCGGGCCGATGCGCACCCCGAAGCCGATGATCGAGCGCTCGATCACGCTGCCGGCCTCGACCTTGACGCCGTCGAAGACCACCGCGCCGTCCAGCCGCACGCCGGGGCCGATCTCGGCGCCCCGCCCGACGACCGTGCCGCCGATCAGCACCGCGCCCGGCGACACCGCCGCGCCGTCGTGGACCAGCTGCTCCCCGCGGTGGCCCCGCAGCGCCGGTGACGGGGCGATCCCGCGGACCAGGTCCGCCGAACCGCGCACGAAGTCTTCGGGTGTGCCCATGTCCCGCCAGTAGGTGGCGTCGACGTATCCGCAGACCTTGACGTCGGCGTCCGAGAGCAGGGCGGGGAACACCTCGCGCTCGACGGAGACCTCGCGGCCGCGCGGGATCCGGTCGATCATCGCGCGTCCGAAGACGTAACAGCCGGCGTTGATCTGGTCGGTCGGCGGGTCCTGCGTCTTCTCCAGGAACGCGGTGACCCGGCCCTGGTCGTCGGTGGGCACGCAGCCGAACGCGCGCGGGTCGCCGACGCGGACCAGGTGCAGGGTCACGTCGGCGCGGTTGGTCTGGTGGAAGTCCAGCAGCTGGCCCAGGTCGGCGCCCGAGAGCACGTCGCCGTTGAACACCATCGCGGTGTCGTGGCGCAGCTTGTCGGCGACGTTCGCGATGCCGCCGCCGGTGCCCAGCGGGGTCTCCTCGGTCACGTAGTCGATCTGCAGGCCCAGCTTCGAGCCGTCACCGAACTCCGCCTCGAACACCGCCGCCTTGTACGACGTGCTGAGGATCACGTGCTCGATGCCCGCCGCCGCGATCCGCGACAACAGATGCGTCAGGAACGGCAGCCCGGCCGTCGGCAGCATCGGCTTGGGCGCCGACAGTGTCAGCGGCCGCAGCCGGGTGCCCTTGCCACCGACCAGGACCACGGCGTCAACCTGAGAGCCTCCCAACACGTTCGCCACTTCAGCGCCGCCCTTCTGCCAGCTTCCGACGTACCGCGTTGCGCACCATCAGCCGCGACCGCATGGCCAGCGACGCGCGCAGCGTCCAGCGCAGCGGCGCGCGCCGCCAGCCGGCGTGCCGATCGGCCAGGAAGAGATACGTGCTGCGGTGGTGGGCGGCGAGGTGGCTGGCCGGGTCGTGGCCGGTGGAGTGACCCTTGTGGTGCAGCACCTCGGCCGAGGGCGCGTAGACGCTCAGCCAGCCGGCCCGGCCGAGCCGGTCGCCGAGGTCGACGTCCTCCATGTACATGAAGTAGCGCTCGTCGAACCCGCCGATCTCACTGAACGCGCAACGCCGCACCAGAAGGCAGGATCCCGACAGCCACCCCACCGGGCGCTCGCTGGGCTCCTGGCGCTCCTGGCGGTACGCCGCCGTCCAGGGATTGCGCTTCCAGAGGGGACCGACGACGGCGTGCATGCCGCCGCGAAGCAGGCTGGGCTGGTGGCGCGCCGACGGGTACACCGACCCGTCGGGATCGCGGATCAGCGGGCCCAGCGCGCCGGCGCGCGGCCAGCGGGTGGCGGCCTCCAGCAGGGCGTCGATGCTGCCGGGTCCCCACTGCACGTCCGGGTTGGCGATGATCACCCAGTCCCGGTCCTCTTCCGAACCCTGGTCGAGCTGCGCCACCGCCCGGTTGATCGCGGTGCCGTAGCCGACGTTGCCGCCGGTGTGGAAGAGGCGGACGTTCGGGTAGCGCTCCACCGCCGCCTCCGGGGTGCCGTCGACCGAGCCGTTGTCGGCCAGCAGCACGCTCACCGGCCGCTCGGTGGCCATCGGCAACGAGGCCAGGAAACGCTCCAGATGGGGGCCCGGCGAGTAGGTCACCGTCACGACCGGCAGGACGTCAGTCACGCGTAGAGGGTAGCGGTCGCGGGCCGTCGGCGTCGGTCGCAGCGGCGGCCAGCGCCGCCACGAGCGCATCCCGCCAGGGCCGCAGCGGGGTCAGCCCCGCCGCGGCGGATTCGCGGCCCGACAGTGCCGAATAGGTGGGCCGCGGCGCCGGTCGCGGGAACTCGGCCGTGCTGACCGGGTGCACGCGCGACGGGTCGGCGCCGCACTCCTCGAAGATCGCGCGGGTCTGCTCGAACCGGGAGCACGCGCCCTCGTTGGCCGCGTGCAGGATGGGGCCGGGCACGCCGTCGTCGACGATCTGCAGCAGCGCGGCGGCGAGGTCGGCGACGTAGGTCGGCGAGCCGGTCTGGTCGTCGACCACGTTCACCGGCTTGTCGCCGCCGGCCAGCCGGCGCATGACGGCGACGAAATCCTTGCCGGTGCCGCCGGTGTAGACCCAGGCGGTGCGGACCACGACGCAATTGGAGGCGTCCGGGTACGCCTCTTGCACGGCCCGTTCGCCTGCGAGCTTGCTCAGGCCGTACACCCCGTGCGCGTCGGTGGGGTCGCTGGGCTCGTACGGGCGGGGCTGCGCCCCGCCGAAGTCGCCGCTGAACACGTAGTCGGTGGACACGTGGATCAGCCGGGCGCCGGCGCGGGCGCAGGCCTTCGCGATGTGACCCGGGCCCTCGGCGTTGACCGCGTAGGCGCGGGCCTCGTCGCTCTCGGCTCCGTCGACGTCGGTGTAGGCGGCGCAGTTGATCACGACGTCGCCGCGCCCGACCAGCCGTTCGGCGGCGGCCGCATCGGTGATGTCCCACTGCGACGACGTGCACGCGACCGTGTCGCGTCCCTGACCGGCGGCCAGCGACGCCAGGCAGGCACCCAGCTGACCACCGCCTCCGGCTATGACAATGCGTCCCGACATGGCATCGAGTTTGGCACGGGCCGGGCACGCCGGGGATCGCTACCCGTGAAGCAGCTGGGCCGCAAGTAATCTAGTGGGATGCCTGTGCAACGTGTGATTCGTGTGGTTGCCGCTGCGCTGACCCTCGTGGTGGTCCTGGGCACCGGGGTCGCGTGGAGCAATGTCCGGTCCTTCGAAGACGGCATCTTCCACATGTCCGCGGCCTCGCTCGGCAAAGGCGGCGACGACGGCGCGATCGACATCCTGCTGGTCGGGCTCGACAGCCGCACCGACGCGCACGGCAACCCGCTCTCGCAGGAGGAGCTCGAGACCCTGCGCGCCGGCGACGAGGAAGCCACGAACACCGACACGATCATCCTGATCCGGATCCCCAACAACGGGAAGTCGGCGACCGCGATCTCGATCCCCCGCGACTCCTACGTCCAGGCCCCGGGCCTGGGCAAGACCAAGATCAACGGCGTCTACGGCCAGACGCGCGAGGCGAAGCGGGCCAACCTGGTCAAGGCCGGCGACTCCGCTCAGGACGCCGCGGCGCAGGGCACCCAGGCCGGGCGGGACGCCCTGATCAAGACCGTCGCCGACCTCACCGGCGTCACCGTCGACCACTATGCCGAGATCGGGCTGCTCGGCTTCGCCTTGATCACCGACGCGCTCGGCGGCGTCGACGTCTGCCTCAAAGAGCCGGTGTTCGAACCGCTGTCGGGCGCGGACTTCCCCGCCGGCCAGCAGCGGCTGTCCGGCCCGGAGGCGCTGAGCTTCGTCCGCCAGCGCCACGAGCTGCCGCGCGGTGACCTCGACCGGGTGGTCCGCCAGCAGGTGGTGATGGCCTCGCTGGCTCACCGGGTGATCTCCGGCCAGACGTTGTCCAGCCCCGCGACGATCAAGCGGCTGGAGGCGGCGGTCCAGCGCTCGGTGGTGATCTCGGCGGGCTGGGACGTCATGGACTTCGTCCAGCAGATGCAGAAGCTGGCCGGCGGCAACGTCGCCTTCGCCACCATCCCGGTGCTCGACGGGGCCGGCTGGAGCGACGACGGCATGCAGAGCGTGGTGCGGGTGGACCCGCACCAGGTGCAGGAGTGGGTCGGGAGCCTGCTGCACGACCAGGAGCAGGGCAAGACCGAGCAGATCGCCTACACCCCCGACAAGACCACCGCCAGCGTGGTCAACGACACCGACATCAACGGGCTGGCGGCATCGGTGTCGCAAGTGCTGACGTCCAAGGGCTTCGCCACCGGCACCGTCGGCAACAACGACGGCGGCCACGTCAAGGCCAGCCAGGTGCGGGCGGCCAAGGGCGACGACCTGGGCGCGCAGCAGATCTCCAAGGAGCTGGGTGGCCTGCCGGTGGTCCCGGACCCCTCGCTGGCACCGGGATCGGTCCGGGTGGTGCTGGCCAACGACTACACCGGCCCGGGCTCCGGGCTTTCCGACGGCGGCCTGGTGAGCGCCGCCGCGGTGTCCAAAGCCGGAGGGGCGGCCGACCCGAACGTTCCGGCGCCCTCACCGATCCTGACCGCCGGCTCCGACAAGCCGGAGTGCATCAACTGAACACGCTGTCCGGCGCCATCCTGGGCCCGATGTTGCGGGCCGACCCCGTCGGTCCGCGCATCACCTATTACGACGACGCGACCGGCGAGCGCATCGAGTTGTCGGCGGCGACGCTGGCCAACTGGGCCGCCAAGACCGGCAACCTGCTGCGCGACGAGTTGGGGGCCGGGCCGGGCAGCCGGGTCGCGGTGCTCCTGCCGGCGCACTGGCAGACGGCGGCGGTGCTGTTCGGTGTGTGGTGGATCGGGGCCGAGGCGGTACTCGGGGTGGGCCCCGCGGACCCCGCCGCGGACGTGGCCCTGTGCACCGTCGAAAGGCTCGACGAGGCGGACGAAGCGGCGCCGGGGGGCGAGGTGGCCGTGCTGTCCCTGGACGCGTTCGGCCGCCCGGTGGCCGGCCTGCCCGTCGGCGTCACCGACTACGCGACGGCGGTGCGGGTGCACGGCGACCAGATCGTCGCCGAAGACCACCCGGGTCCGGCGCTGGCCGGCCGATCGGTCGACGAGGTCCTCGCGGATTGCGAAAGCGCCGCTGCGGCAAGGGATTTGACCGCCAAGGACCGGGTGCTCTCGAGCGCGTCGTGGTCCGGGCCGGGCGAGCTGGTGGACGGCCTGCTAGCGGTCCTGGCCGTGGGCGCGTCGCTGGTGCAGGTGGCCAATCCCGACCCGTCGGCGCTGCAGCGCCGCATGGAGTCCGAGAAGGTCACGCGGGTGCTGTAGGTGTATTCGCCGGGAATACATATTGATATCGCAATATGCCAATGTTAACGTCGTGGCAATCGACGAGGAGGTTCCCACAATGGCGGCGTACGGGCTCTTGGCGAAAGCGGCATCGACGGTGGCCACCGGCCTGGTCGGGGTGACGGCCTACGAGCTGGTGCGCAAGGCGGTGGCCAGGGCGCCGCTGCACGAGACCGCGGTCTCGGCGGCCGAACTCGGGCTGCGCGGGACCCGCAAGGCGGAGGAGGCGGCGGAGTCGGCGCGGCTCAAGCTCGCCGACGTCATGGCCGAGGCCCGCGAACGCATCGGCGAGGAAGCCCCCACCCCGTCGGTCACCGACGCCCACCAGCACGACCACTGATCGGGCGGGCGGACGTGTCCCTCGCCCTGGTCGTCGACGATTCCCCGTCCAACGACCCCGCGTTGCGGGTGATCTCGGATGCCGCGGGACGCATGCGGGTGTCGGTCGACTGGGTGCGCGGCGATTCCCGGCGCGCCGTGGCCGTCGAGGAGTCCGTCGCCCACCAGGCCGGCGTGCGCGCGGTACACGCCTACCCGCGCACCGGCTCCGTCGTCGTCTGGTACTCGCCGCGGCGCGCCGACCGGCCCGCGGTGCTGGCGGCGATCGGCGCCGCCGCGCGCGTCGCCCCCGAGCTCATCCCGGCGCGGGCCCCGCACTCGGACGAGATCCGCAACGCCGACGTGCTGCGCATGGTCGTCGGCGGCGCGGCGCTGGCCCTGCTGGGCGTGCGGCGCTACGTGTTCGCGCGGCCGGCGCTGCTCGGACCGAACGGGCGGGTCCTGGCGACCGGCGTCACCGTCTTCACCGGCTATCCGTTCCTGCGCGGGGCGCTGCGCTCCCTGCGCTCGGGGCGCGCCGGCACCGACGCGCTGGTGTCGGCCGCGACCGTGGCCAGCCTGGTGCTGCGCGAGAACGTCGTCGCCCTGACCGTGCTGTGGCTGCTCAACATCGGCGAGTACCTGCAGGACCTGACGCTGCGCCGGACCCGGCGCGCCATCTCCGAGCTGCTGCGCGGTAGCCGGGACACGGCGTGGATCCGCCTGACGGACGGGCCGCAGGCCGGCACCGAAGTCCAGGTACCCACCGACAGCCTGCAGATCGGCGACGAGGTGGTGGTGCACGACCACGTCGCCATTCCGGTCGACGGCGAGGTCGTCGACGGCGAGGCGATCGTCAACCAGTCCGCGATCACCGGCGAGAACCTGCCGGTCAGCGTCGTGGCGGGTGCACATGTGCACGCGGGCTCGGTGGTGGTGCGCGGCCGTTTGGTGGTGCGCGCCCAGGCCGTCGGCAACCAGACGGCCATCGGCCGCATCATCGCCCGCGTCGAGGAGGCCCAGCACGACCGGGCGCCCATCCAGACGGTGGGCGAGACCTTCTCCCGCCGGTTCGTGCCCACGTCGTTCATCGTGTCCGCGCTGACCCTGGCCGTCACCGGTGACGTCCGCCGCGCGATGACGATGCTGTTGGTCGCCTGCCCGTGCGCGGTCGGCCTGGCCACGCCGACCGCGATCAGCGCCGCGATCGGCAACGGCGCCCGCCGCGGCATGCTGATCAAGGGCGGCTCCCACCTGGAGCGGGCCGGGCGGGTCGACGCGATCGTCTTCGACAAGACCGGGACGTTGACCGTCGGGCGCCCCGTGGTCACCAACATCGTTGCGATGCACAAAGATTGGGAGCCCGAGCAGGTGCTGGCCTACGCGGCCAGCTCGGAGATCCACTCGCGGCACCCGCTGGCCGAGGCGGTGATCCGCTCGACGGAGGAACGCCACATCAGCATCCCGCCGCACGAGGAGTGCGAGGTCCTGGTGGGCCTGGGCATGCGGACCTGGGCCGACGGCCGGACCCTGCTGCTGGGCAGCCCGTCGCTGCTGCGCTCGGAGAAGGTCCGGGTGTCGAAGAAGGCGTCGGAATGGGTGGACCGGCTGCGGCGCCAGGCCGAGACACCGCTGCTGCTGGCGGTGGACGGCACGCTGGTGGGGTTGATCAGCCTGCGCGACGAGGTGCGCGCCGAGGCGCCCGAGGTGCTCGAGCAGTTGCGGGCCGGCGGGGTGCGCCGAATCGTGATGCTCACCGGCGACCACCCCGAGATCGCCGAGGTCGTCGCCGGTGAACTCGGGATCGACGAGTGGCGGGCCGAAGTGATGCCCGAGGACAAGCTCGAGGTGGTACGCGAGCTGCAGGAAGCCGGCTTCATCGTCGGCATGGTCGGCGACGGCATCAACGACGCGCCGGCGCTGGCCGCTGCCGACATCGGCATCGCCATGGGTTTGGCCGGCACCGACGTCGCCGTCGAGACCGCCGACGTGGCGCTGGCCAACGACGACCTGCACCGCCTGCTCGACGTGCGGGACCTGGGTTCGCGCGCGGTGGACGTCATCCGGGAGAACTACGGAATGTCCATCGCCGTCAACGCCGCCGGGCTGCTGATCGGGGCGGGCGGTGCGCTGTCCCCCGTGCTGGCCGCGATCCTGCACAACGCGTCCTCGGTGGCGGTGGTGGCCAACAGCTCCCGGCTGATCCGCTACCGGCTGGACTGACCGGCGGCACTAACAGCCGCAGTCGTGGCCGCGCCAGGCCCGAACGCCCTGCCACGCGGCGACGCCGGCGATGCCCAGCCCGACCGCCGGGTCGATCCGCCAGCCGCCGGACCACAGCGCCGCGGCGGCCAGGCCGACCAGCACCCCGGCCGCCTGGGCGGCGCACAGATAGTTCTGGATGCCTTCGGCTTCGGTGGCTCCCGAGTCCAGCCGCTCGCCCAACCGGCGGTTGGCCCGCCCCAGGATCGGCATGAGCAGCAGCCCGGCGGCCGTCAGCGCGATGCCGATCACCGACGTCTCGGCGTGGTGCCCACCGGTCAACTCCCGAAGGGATTCGGCGGCTATGTAGGGGGCGGTCAGCCAGAACGACACCGCCACGCCGCGCTGCGCGCGCCGCTCGGCGTGCTGCGAGAAGGTGCGGGCTCCGCTGAAGCGCCACACCACCATCGCGCTGGCCAGGGCCTCGGACACCCCACCGAGCGCCCACCCGGTGAGTGCGACGGACCCGACAGCCAGGCCCTGCCACAGCCCGACCACACCCTCGACGAGCACGACCGCCAGGCTGACCCACGCCAGCCGGCGCGCCCACTCGGCGCTGCGCTGCCAGCCGATGTCGAGCGGCGCGCTGACGGCGCAGTCACCGGCGAGGGCGGAGGAAATGGCCATCGCCCGAGGCTAGCCGCGATCACGCACCCGCCGGGCAAAGACACCCGGCGGTTACACAACCGTGTCATACCCGGCTGTTCAGCACCCGCTTGAGCACCTTGCCGCCCGCGTTGCGGGGCAGCTCGTCGAGGAACACGACGTCGCGCGGAACCTTGAACCGCGCCAACCGGTTTCGCACGAATTCCTTGATCTCCTGCTCGGTGGGCGCCGCGTCCGGGCGCGCCACGACATAGGCGCGCAGCCGCTGACCGAACTCCTCGTCGTCGACCCCCACCACGGCGGCGTCGGCGAGGCCGGGGTGATGCGCCAGCGCCTCCTCGACCTCTCCCGGGTAGACGTTCTCCCCACCGGAGACGATCATGTCGTCGTCGCGGCCGTCGATGAACAGCCGGCCGTGCCGGTCGAAGTGGCCGACGTCGCCGGTGGACATCAGCCCCATGATCGACTCCTTGGTGCCGCCGCCGGTGTAGCCCTCGAAGGCCAGCACGTTGCCCACGAAGATGCGCCCCGGCGTGCCCGGCGGGGCCTCGTGCCGGTCGTCGGTGAAAACCTTGACCACCGAGCCGGGCACCACCGCGCCCACGCACCCCGGCTCGGCCGCCAGGTCGGCGGGGGTGGCGATGGTGGCGTAGGCGACCTCGGTGGACCCGTACATGTTGTAGACCACCGGCCCCAGCGCACGCATCGCGCGGGTGGCCAGCGCGGCGCCCAGCTGGGAGCCGCCCACGAACACGATGCGCAGCGACGACAGGTCGTGCTCGGCGAGGGCCTGCGGCCCGAGATCGAGGATGCGCCGCAACATGATCGGCACGACGATCATCGCGCTGGCCCGGTGCGCGGCCACGCCCGCCAGGGCCTGCCGCGGGTCGAAGTGGCGTCGCAGCACCAGGGTCGAGCCGAGCACCATCGCGTACATGGCGTGGCTGAAGCCCAGCGAATGAAACAGCGGCACACAGCATGCGGTGACTTCCCGCCCGCGGAACGGCACCTTGCCGAGCAGGCCGCCGACCGGTATCAGCGAGTAGGGCTCCGAGCGCGCGGCGCCCTTGGGCACCCCGGTCGTCCCACTGGTCAGGATGACGATCTTGGGCCGGCCCCCGGACGCGGGCGGCGGACGCGGGTCACCGTCGTCGATCAGCGCGTCGAGGGTGTCGGGGCCGGGGTCGTCCGCCCAGGCCCGGAACCGCCCCAGCCTCGGGCGAACGTCGGCGACGACGGCGGCGTACTCGTCGTCGTAGACCAGCATGTCGACGCCCTCGCGGGCCACCATCTCGGCGAGCTGCGCGCCGCCGAATCCGGTGTTGAGCAGCAGGACGCTCGCCCCGCATTTCCCGGCGGCGAACACCGACTCCACAAAGCCCCGGTGGTTACCGGCCAGGATCCCGACGCCGGCGCCCGGGCCGAGGCCGCGGCGGCGCCACTGGTGGGCAAGCGCGTTGGTGCGGTCGTCGAGTTCGCCGAAGCTCAGCGGCCCGCGCTCGTCGATCAGCGCCAGCCCGTCGCGGTCGCGTGCGGCGGTGATCACCGTCGCCGCCCCCAGCAGGCCGTAGCGGTCGAGTGCGCGCAGCACCGCCACCGCCCGGCCCGGCGGGATCCAGCGCAGCCCCCCGGACCGCGCGTACAGCAGCAACGACCAGACCTCCAACGCCGCACGCCTCACCCAGGTCCGCACACGCCGATGCTGTCGAACGACGCCGCGGCGGGTAAGGGCGCAACGCCCTCACCTGCGGGGCCTTTGGTCATCGGCGCCCCGTCGCGAAAGTCATTATTGTGACTAACGAGTCGACTGGAAGGACTTTTCGCATGGCGCGCACCGACAACGACAGCTGGGATCTGGCCACGAGCGTGGGGGCCACCGCCACCATGGTGGCCGCCGGACGGGCCCGGGCCACCCGGGACGCACTGATCGACGACCCGTTCGCCGAGCCGCTGGTGCGCGCCGTGGGCGTCGACTTCATGACGCGGTGGGCCGCCGGCGAACTGAGCTCCGACGAGGTCGACGAGCCGGGCGCGCCGTGGGGCATGCAGCGCATGACCGACATGCTGGCCGCGCGCACGCGCTACATCGACGCGTTCTTCGCCGAGGCGGGCAACGCCGGCATCCGCCAGGTCGTCATCCTGGCCTCGGGCCTGGACGCGCGCGCCTACCGGCTGCCCTGGGCGGCGGGCACCACGGTCTACGAAATCGACCAGCCGGAGGTCATCGAATTCAAGACCGCCACCATCGCGAAGCTGGGCGCGCAGCCCACCGCCGAGGTGCGGGCCGTCCCGATCGACCTGCGGCACGACTGGCCGTCGGCGCTGCGGGAGGCCGGGTTCGACACCGCACAGCCCACCGCCTGGGCGGCCGAGGGCCTGCTCGGTTTCCTGCCGCCGGAGGCACAGGACCGGCTGCTCGACGACATCAGCGCGCTCAGCGCGAACGCCAGCCGGCTGGTGGCCGAGGTCTTCATGAACTCCGGCACCAACGGGGACGCCCTGAACGCCGCGAGCGAGAAATGGCGGGAGAACGGCCTGGACATCGCCCTCGGCGACCTCGGCTTCCCCGGGGAGCGCAACGACGCGGCCACCCATCTGGAGCGGCGCGGCTGGCGCCCCGTTAAGACACCCCTGAACCAGTTGTTGGCCGACAGCGGGTTACCTTTGCAAAGCACGGAACCCGGGGCGCCGTTTGCCCAGAACTACTACTGCACCGCGGTGCTGGACCGGGCCGGCTGATCAGCCGGCAAGAGAAAGGCGCCGCATGGCAGACAGCACGGCCCCCAGACCGCTCGACGGATTCCGGGTGCTCGACTTCACCCAGAACATCGCCGGACCGCTGGCGGGGCAGGTGCTGGCCGATCTCGGGGCCGAGGTCATCAAGGTCGAGGCGCCCGGCGGTGAGGCCGCCCGGCACATCACCGCGGTGCTGCCCGGCCGCCCGCCGCTGGCCACGCTGTTCCTGCCGCACAACCGCGGCAAGAAGTCGGTGCTCGCGGACCTGACCGACGACGACACCAAACACCAGATCATGCGGCTGGTCGACACCGCCGACGTCGTGCTGGAGGGCTTCCGCCCCGGGGTGATGGAACGCATGGGCCTGGGTCCCGACGACCTGCGGGCGCGCAATCCCAGGCTGATCTACGCGCGGCTGTCGGCCTACGGCGGCAACGGCCCACACGGCAGCAGGCCGGGCGTCGACCTGATGGTCGCGGCGGAGGCCGGCATGACCACCGGGATGCCCACCCCCACCGGCAAACCGCAGATCATCCCGTTTCAGCTCGTCGACGCCGCCAGCGGCCACGTGCTGGCCCAGGCGGTGCTGGCCGCGCTGCTCAACCGCGAGCGCCACGGGGTGACCGACGTCGTCCGGGTCGCGATGTACGACGTCGCGGTGGGCCTGCAGGCCGGCCAGCTCACCGTCCACCTGAACAAGCCGAGCGAGCCGGCCGAACCGGATTCGGCGCCAAAGCCCAAGAAGCGCAAGGGAGTCGGGTTCGCCACCCAGCCGTCGGACGCGTTCAAGGCGGCCGACGGCTACCTGGTGATCAGCGCCTACGTGCCCAAGCACTGGGCCAAACTGTGCGAGATCATCGGCCGGCCCGACCTGCGCGACGACGAGCGGTTCGCCAGCCAGCGTTCGCGCGCCCTGAACTATCCGGAACTGACCGAGGAGCTCGAGTCGGCGCTGGCCGCCAAGACCGCCGCCGAGTGGGTGGAGTTGTTGCAGGAAGGCGGGCTGATGGCCTGCCTGGCCAACACCTGGAAGCAGGTGGTCAACACCCCGCTGTTCGCCGAGAACGAGCTGGCCCTGCGCGTCGGCAGCGGCGAAGACGCCGTCACGGTGGTTCGCACCCCGGCGCGCTACTCGAGCTTCGACGCGGTGGCCACCGATCCCCCGCCCGCCCCCGGTCAGCACAACGACGCGTTCCTGGCCGCGCCGCAGCCCGCGCCCTGAGCGCGCTCAGAGGCTGGGCAGCCGCACCACCTGGACGAAGAACTCGTCGATCTGGCGCACCGCCTTCATGAACTGGTCGAGGTCCACCGGCTTGGTGACGTAGGCGTTGGCGTGCAGCTTGTAGCTGCGCAGGATGTCCTCCTCGGCCGAGGAGGTGGTGAGCACGACCACCGGGATGCGCGCCAGGTCCGGGTCGGACTTGATCTTCTCCAGCAGCTGACGGCCGTCGTATTTGGGCAGGTTCAGGTCCAGCAGGATGAGGTCGGGCCGCGGCGAGTCGGCGAACCGGCCGCGCTTGTACAGGTAGTCAAGACCCTCCTCGCCGTCGTGCGCGACGTGCAGCCGGTTCTTGAGCTTGTTGTGTTCGAACGCTTCCCGGGTGATGAGCTCGTCGCCCGGGTCGTCTTCGATCAGCAGGATGTCGATGGCCCTCTCGGCGGACGACGTCATTGCACTCCTTCCAAAGCGACGGGATTTTCCGCGCCCTCGGAGGCGGGCGCAGCAATCGGGAGGGTGAACCAGAACCGGGTCCCCTCGGTGTAGGACGTGTCGATCCACACGGTCCCGCCGTGGTGCTCGACGATCTTCTTGACCAGCGCAAGACCGACACCGGTTCCGCTGTACACGTCGCGGCCGTGCAGCCGCTGAAAGATGACGAACACCTTGTCGGCGAACTCGGCCGGGATGCCGATGCCGTTGTCCGACACGCTGAGCAGCCATTCGCCCGCGCGGTCGCCGCTGCCCTGGTCGCAGGTGATGACGACGCGCGGCGCGCGGTCCGCGTGCCGGAATTTCACCGCGTTGCCAATCAGGTTCTGCCACAACATGGTCAGCAGCGTCGGGTCGCCGACGATCTGCGGCAGCCCGTCGGGCCGCGCGACCTCGGCGCGCGACTCCTCGATAGCGGCGGCCAGGTTGGCCAGCCCCGCGTCTAGGGCCCGGTCGAGGTCCACCTCGGTCGCCGAGGTGTTCAGCCGGCCGACGCGGGAGAACGTCAGCAGGTCGTTGATGAGCACCTGCATGCGCTTGGCCCCGTCCACCGCGTAGCCGATGTACTCGACGCCGCGTTCGTCGAGCTTGTCACCGTAACGCTTCTCCAGCAGCTGGCAGAACGAGGCGACCTTGCGCAGCGGTTCCTGCAGGTCGTGCGACGCAACGTAGGCGAACTGCTCGAGTTCGGTGTTCGAGCGGCGCAATTCGACGGCCTGCTCGTCGAGCTGCGCCTGCGCCGAACGTGAGACCGCCAGCTCGTCGACGATCCGCTTGCGCATGTTCTCGACGTCCAGGGCCATGTCGCGGACGTCCTTCGGCCGCCTCGGCGCGACGATGACGTCGTCGAAATTGCCTTCGGTGATCCGCCGGCACGCCGCGGCCAGGGCCGCGAGCGGCCGGGCCACGGTGTCGCGCACCAGGAAACCGAGGACCCCGGCCGTGACGAAGAAGACCAGCACCATCGCGAACAGCACCCGGTCGCGCCAGGCGTCGGTGTGTTTGAGGGCGTCGGCCGAGCTCGTCCACGCGGCCGCCAGGTTGACGTTCTGCCGGTCGAACAGCGCGCGCAGGTGGTCGAATTCCGCCTTCCCGCGCTCGGCCGCGTTGCCGGTGATGACGTTGCGCGCGTTCGGGTTCACGCTGGCGATGATCGGTTCGGCGTAGCTGGTCCGCCAGTGGTCGGCGGCCCGCTCGATCGCATCCAGGTCGGCGATCAAATCCGGGCGCTGGGCGACGCGGCGGCGGATCTCGGCGGCGGCCGCCTGCTCGGCCTGCTCACCGTCGTAGTAGGGCGTCAGGAATTGGCGGTCGGTGGCGATCAGGTAGCCGCGCACGCCCGTTTCCTGGTCGCGCAGGGCCGCCTGCAGCTGGCTCGCCGCCACCCGCGCCGGCTGGATGTTGTCGATCAGCTCACGCGACATGTCGTCGGTTCGATGCAGCAACGTCGCGCCGATCAGCGCCCCGGCGAGCACCATCGCGCCCATGCTGAACAACACCACGGCCTGCCATCCGCGCACGGTCAACTGCGACAGGCGCAGGCGCCGCGACAGCGGGGTCACGCGGTGGTCCGCTCGACGCGCAGCACGGCGATGTCGTCGGTGAGCCCACCGCGCGGCTGGGCGAGCTCCTGGGCTCCGTCGATGAGGGCGTCGACGAACGCCGGTCCGGCCAGGTGCGCGCGCGACCGCGCCAGCGCCAGCAGGCCGTCCTCGCCGAGGCGGCGGTTGCCCTCCCCCGAATACCCTTCGAAAAGCCCGTCGGTCAGCAGCAGCAGGCCGTAGCCCACCGGCAGGTGCAGCTCGTACAGCGGCCAGTCGTCAGCGCGCAGGCCCAGGGCCGGGCCGCCCGGCGGCTCGATCCACTCGACGGTTTGGCCGCCCTGCAGCAACATCCCCGGGTGGCCGGCGCGGATTGCGGTGATCGGGCAATCGTGCGGCGGGATCTCGAGGCCGAGCACCGTCGCGAACACCGCGGTGTCGCTGCGTTCCGAGTGCAGGACGCGCTCGAGCTGCCGCATCAGCTCCACGCCGCGGACGCCCGCGAGCGTGAGGGCGCGGAACGCGATCCGCAGGGCCGCGCCCAGCGCCGCCTCGTGCGGCCCGTGGCCCGCCACGTCCCCGATCAGGACGTGGACGATGCGGTCGGCCGTCTGGACGACGTCGTAGAAGTCGCCGCACAACAGCGCGTCCTCGCGGCTGGGCCGGTACCGCGCGACGATCTCGACGCCCGGGGAGTCCAGCAGCAGCGGCGACGGCAGCAGGCCGCGTTCCAGCAGCGCGTTCTCCCGGGCCCGCAGCTGGCTGGCGTGCAGGTCGGCGGCGATCAGCTCGGCGCGTTTGCGCTCGATCGCATACAGCAGCGCGCGCCGCAGCATCTCGGGTTCGACGCGCCCCTTGACCAGGTAGTCCTGGGCGCCGGCCGCGACGGCGGACGCCCCGAAGTACTCGTCGTTCAGACCGGTGAGCACCACGATCGGCACCGTGGCGTCGCGCTTGGCGATGCGGTCGAGCGCGTCGATCCCGTTGGCGTCGGGCAGGTGCAGGTCCAGCAGCACGCAGTCGGGACGTGCGGACGCCAGCTCGCGCTCGGCGTGCGCCATCGACTGCGCCCACACCACCCTGATGTCGGCGACCGCGTCGGCGATCAGGTCCTCCACCAGCACCGCGTCGGCGCGGTCGTCTTCGACGAGCAGCAGCGACAGCGACCGCCAGTTGGCGGCCGGGGTGACCGGAGCGCGCACGGGCATCAATTCCGGGTCATCCACGAGCCGGCGCGGGATTTCACGTTGTTCACTGTGAACCCCCTGGCCGCGGTCAGACCCTTGCTCCTCGGTGACGCCCCGACCGACCGGTGCGCCGACGCTGACTGTACGTGTGGCCTCACCACCCCGAATGGCCGCCGTGGCAAATCTTATGCGCTGCGGCTGTGGTTTCCTGAGAGGACGGGCCGACGGAGTCAGCGCAGCAGCGCCCGCGACATCACCACGCGCTGGATCTGGTTGGTGCCCTCGTAGATCTGCGTGATCTTGGCGTCGCGCATCATCCGCTCCACGGGGAAGTCGACGGTATAGCCCGCGCCGCCGAACAGCTGGACGGCGTCCGTGGTCACCTCCATCGCGACATCGGAGGCCCAGCACTTCGAGGCCGCGGAGATGAAGCCGAGGTGGGATTCACCCCGCTCCGCACGCGCTGCGGCGTGGTAGACCATCAGCCGGGCGGACTCGAGCTTCATCGCCATGTCGGCGAGCATGAACTGCACACCTTGGTTGTCGCTGATGGGGCGGCCGAACTGCTTGCGGTCCCGGGTGTAGGCGATGGCGGCGTCCACCGCGCCCTGCGCGATGCCCACCGCCTGGGCGCCGATCGTGGGCCGGGTGTGATCCAGGGTGGCCAGCGCGGTCTTGAAGCCCGTGCCCGGCTCGCCGACGATCCGGTCGCCGGGGATGCGGCAGTTCTCGAAGTACAGCTCGGTGGTCGGCGAGCCCTTGATTCCGAGCTTGCGCTCCTTGGGACCGATGGTGAAGCCCTCGTCGTCGAGGTGCACCATGAACGACGAGATGCCGTTGGCGCCCTTGTCCGGATCGGTGACCGCCATCACGGTGTACCAGGACGACTTGCCACCATTGGTGATCCAGCATTTGGAGCCGTTGAGGATCCAGTCGTCCCCGTCGGCCTTGGCGCGCGTACGCATCGAGGCCGCATCGCTGCCGGCCTCACGCTCGCTCAGCGCATACGACGCCATCGCCGAGCCGTCGGCGATGGAGGGCAGCACCTGCTTCTTCAGCTCCTCGGAGCCGCGCAGGATCAGCCCCATGGTGCCCAGTTTGTTCACCGCCGGGATCAGCGACGCCGACGCGTCGACGCGGGCGACCTCCTCGATCACGATGCACGCCGCCACCGAATCCGCGCCCTGCCCGCCGTATTCCTCGGGCACGTGTACAGCATTGAAGCCCGACGCGACCAGCGCGTCCAACGCCTCCTGCGGGAACCGAGAGTTCTCGTCGACATCGGCGGCGTGCGGAGCGATCTCCTTCTCCGCCAGCGCGCGGATCGCGGCCCGCAGCTCCTGGTGCTCCTCGGGCAACTGGAACAAATCAAATGTGGGGTTTCCGGCCCAACCAGCCATCTCGGCCTCCTCGTGCACTCCGCCGGACGATCCGGCTCCTCCGCCCGCTGCCGGCCCCCCACCGTTACCGGGCTACTGGCCGGTAACTTTACCGTGAAGTTCTTGTAGCGCCGCATCCTTGGCCCGCACGCTGTCGGCCAGCTCCCCCTGGAACGCGGCGATGCGGGCCCGCAGCGCCGGATCGGACGCACCCAGGATGCGCACCGCCAGCAGGCCGGCGTTGCGTCCGCCGCCGATCGACACCGTCGCGACCGGGACACCGGCGGGCATCTGCACGATCGACAGCAGCGAATCCAGGCCGTCCAGCCGGGCCAGCGGAACCGGGACGCCGATCACCGGCAGCGGTGTGGCCGCGGCGACCATCCCGGGCAGGTGCGCCGCGCCGCCCGCGCCGGCGATGATCACCTCGATGCCGCGGTCCGCTGCGGTCCGCGCGTAGTCGAACATCACCTCGGGGGTGCGGTGCGCCGAGACCACCCGGGCCTCGGCCGGCACGCCGAACTCGGCCAGCGCGACGGCGGCGTCGGACATCACCGACCAGTCGCTGTCGCTGCCCATGATCACCCCGACCCGGGCCTCAGTCATTGCGCCGCTCCTCCTCATCGCTTCGTTCTGCATCGTCGCCGGCGCGGTTCAGCCATGTGGGTCCCATCCGTCCATCCACTGCGCGTGCGACAACCAGTGTGCCGCCAGCTCGGCCCGTTTCCGAAGCGCCGCCAGCCCGTCGGGGTCCGCACCGAGAAAGTTCACGTGCCCGACCTTGCGGCCGGGTCGTTCGGCCTTGCCGTAAAGGTGGACCCGCGCGTCGGGCATCCGGGCGAACAGGTGGTGCAGCCGCTCGTCGGTGGGCATCGCGGGCTCATGCGGCGCCCCGAGCACGTTGGCCATCACGGTCACCGGGGCGAGGGCGGCCGTGTCGCCCAGCGGGTAGTCGAGCACCGCGCGCAGGTGCTGTTCGAACTGGCTGGTGCGCGAGCCGTCCATGGTCCAGTGCCCGGAGTTGTGCGGCCGCATCGCCAGCTCGTTGACCAGCAAGTCGCCCTCGGTGTTCTCGAACAGCTCGACCGCCAGCACCCCCACCACCCCGAGCTCGTCCGCCAGCCGCAACGCCAGCCGTTGCGCGGCCGACGCCACGTCGCCGGGCAGGCCGGGGGCCGGCGCGACCACCTGCACGCAGATGCCGTCGCGCTGCACCGTCTCGACCACCGGCCAGGCGGCGCCCTGCCCGAACGGCGACCGCGCCACCAGCGCCGACAGCTCGCGGCGCAGGTGCACCTGTTCCTCGGCCATCACCGGGATCCCCTCGGCGAGGAAGCCGGTCGCGATCTCGCGGGCGTGCAGCGGGTCACGCGCCATCCGCACCCCGCGCCCGTCGTAACCGCCGCGGATGGCTTTCACGACCACCGGGCCGGCTATGCGCCGCGCGAAGCCGTCGAGTTCGTCGACGCTTCGGATCTCGGCGAAGCGGGGCACCGCGGCGCCCAGCGCCTCGAGCCGTCGCCGCATCACCAGCTTGTCCTGGGCGTGCACCAGCGCCTGCGGCGGCGGTGCGACGTTGACGCCCTCGGCGACCAGCTTGTCGAGCAGCTCGGCCGGGACATGCTCGTGGTCGAAGGTCAGCACGTCGGCGCCGGCGGCGACCCGGCGCAGGTCCTCGAGGTCGGTGTGCGAACCGATCACCACGTCGGGGGTGACCTGAGCGGCCGACTCGTCGGCGGCGTTGGCGAGCACCCGCAGCGTCTGTCCCAGCGCGATCGCCGCCTGGTGGGTCATGCGGGCGAGCTGACCGCCGCCGACCATTGCGACGCGGGGGGCGAGGTTCGGGGCGACGGCGGGAGTGGGGCCGGGCGGGCGTTGACTCGACACGGCCATCATGGTGTCACGACGCCCCACGGCGTGTTGACCGGCGGCGACGCGAAATCGTTATGTACGATTTTGCGTCGATTTTGCGTCGATCCGTACACTGACGTGTTGTGTCCTTCGCCGACGCCACAATCGCGCGCATGCCCCGAGCCGTTCAGCCCTATTTGCTGCGCCACCACGAGCTGATCAAATTCGCGATCGTCGGCGGCACCACATTCATCATTGACTCCGCAATTTTCTACACGCTCAAGCTGACAATTCTCGAGTCCAAGCCGGTGACGGCGAAGGTCATCGCCGGAATCGTCGCGGTCATCGCCTCCTACGTGCTCAACCGGGAGTGGAGTTTCCGCGACCGCGGCGGCCGGGAACGTCACCACGAGGCGTTGCTGTTCTTCGCGTTCAGCGGCGTCGGGGTCCTGCTGAGCATGGCACCGTTGTGGTTCTCCAGCTACGTCATGCAGCTGCGCGAGCCGATGGTGTCGCTGACCGTGGAGAACATCGCCGACTTCATCTCGGCCTACATCATCGGCAACCTGCTGCAGATGGCGTTCCGGTTCTGGGCGTTCCGGCGCTGGGTGTTCCCCGACGAGTTCGCCCGCAACCCCGACAAGGCAATCGAGTCGGCCCTGACGGCCGGCGGCATCGCCGAGATCTTCGAGGACGAGATCGAGACCGGCAATGTCACGCTGCTGCGCTCCTGGCGCAACAAGGCGACCAGGGCCGGACGCGTCAATCAGCTGGGTGACTCCTCGGAGCCCAGGGTGTCGAAAACTTCGTGATATAGCAGCGCGTGCACATCGCGCAGGCGCGGAATGTCGTAGAACTCCAACGGATCCTGTGACGCCGACTCGATGATCAACGTCCCGGTGCGAAACATCCGCTCGAAAAGGCGGTCCCGGAATTCGACGCTGTTGATCCGAGCCAGCGGAATGTCTATTCCGGTGCGGGTCAGCACGCCGTGCCGGTACATCACCCGGCGGTTGGTGACCACGAAATGGGTGGTCACCCAGCTCACGAAGGGCCACAGAGTCAGCCAGCCGACAGCGACCAGCCAGATGCCCCAGATGACGCCGTGCACGACGTTCTTGGCGAGCTGTTCGAAGTGCGTCGAGTTGACAAACCCGGACGCGAACGACGCCAGCCCCGTTGCCAGGATGAGCACAACCGCGGGCCAGATCAGCCCCTTCCAGTGCGGGTGACGGTGCAGGACCACCTGCTCGCCGGCGGCCAGGGCGTTGTCCGGGTAGCTCACGCTGACAGACATTAGCCCTGATAGGGGTGCGCGCCCACTAGCGCAGGTGCACCACGTCGCCGGCCGAGACGACCACGGTCCGGCGCTCGGTGTCGATACACAGCCTGCCCTGGTCGTCGATGCCCGAGGCGGTCCCGACTATTTGCCTGCCGCCGGGCAGGTGGGCGCGCACGCGGGAGCCGATGGTCAGGCTGCGCGCCTGGTAGTCGGCCGCCAGCGCCCAGTCCGCCCCGCGTGCGGCGCGCCACGCCACGATCCGCCGGCCGAGCTCGGTCAGCAGGCCGGACACCAGCCGGCCGCGGTCGGGCACCGCGACGCCGAGATCGACCAGCGAGACGGGTCTGGTGGCCCCGTCGACCGCCTCCGGGGCCTCAAACACGTTGAGCCCCAAGCCGATCACCACCACCGGCCGCGCGACCTCGGCCAGGATGCCCGCCAGCTTGCCCGGCGCGTCGTGCGGGCCGGCCAGCACGTCGTTGGGCCACTTGAGTCCGGTCCGGACGCCGGTGACGGCATGGACCGCGTCGACCACCGCGACGCCGGCGGCCAACGACAGCCAGCCCCACCCCTCGGTGGGCACGTCGACGACGCTCACCGCGACCGACATAGTGATCTGGGTCCGCGGGCCCGACGACCAGCCCCGGCCGTGCCGTCCGCGCCCGGCGGTCTGGTGCTCGGCGATCAGCACGGCCCCGGCGACGTCGGCTCCCGACGCCGCCTGCGCCAGCAGGTCGGCGTTGGTGGAGCCGGTCTGTTCGACGACGTCGAGCCGGCGCCAGCCCAGCCCCGTACCGATCAGCTCCGCGCGCAGCGCGGCCCGGTCCAACGGTGCCGGAAGCCGCTCGTGGTCTGTCACCGGATCCAGCGTAGAACTCAGCGGCGCCGGTCCCGCATGTCCAGGGCGGCCAGGTGGCTGAACAACATGCTGGTCCCGATGGGATTTCCCCCGCCGGGATAGGCGGTGCCGCTCGGCGCGGCCATCGTGTTGCCCGCCGCGTACAGGCCGGGGATGGGATCACCGGACGCGTCGAGCACCCGCGCCGCGGTGTCGGTGCGCAGGCCGCCCTTGGTGCCGAGGTCGGACAGGCCGAACGCGGCGGCGTGATAGGGCGGGCGGTCGATGGCCACCAGGGGCGACGCGCCCCCGGAGAACGCGCGGTCGAACGCCTCGTCGCCCCGGCCGAAGTCCTCGTCGACGCCGGCGGCGGCAAAGCCGTTGAACCGGGCCACCGTGGCGGCCAGCCGCCCGGGCGGCACGCCGATCTTGGCGGCCAGTTCCTCGAGGGTGTCCGCCGTGTGCCACAGCCCGGCCGCGACGTACTTGGCGGTCTCCACGATGGGGACGTTGGCCGCCTGCACCGGCGGCACCTCGCCCTCCTTGTCGTCGTAGATCATCCAGTACGGCAACGTCATCGAGCCGTCTTGCACCCGCGCGATGATCTCGCGGCCGGCGCGGTCGTAGGCCCGGGACTCGTTGACGAAGCGGTCGCCGTCCTGGTTGACGAAGATGCCGCCGGTGAACCACAGCGCGAAGGCGGACCGGCCGTCGGGATGGGTCATCCCGGGCGACCACCAGGCCTGGTCGAGCAGGTCGGTGTCGCCCCCCGCGGCGATGCCGGCCTGCAGGGCCAGGCCCTGACTGCCCGGGCCACCCATGGTGTCTCGCGCGACGCCCGGTACGCCGTAGCGGCGCCGCAGCTCGTCGTTGCTCTCGAAGCCGCCGGCGGCCAGCAACACCCCCAGGCGGGCGCGGATCGCGCGGCGCTCGCCGCCGGTCGCCACGATGGCGCCCGTCACGGCCCCGTCGGACGTCACCAGCTCGACCAGGGCGGTCTCACGTCGCAACGACGCCGTCGCGTACTGCCCGATGGCCTTGAGGAACCGGGCGATCAGCGCGCGGCCCCCGACGTAGTAGTCGGCCGGCGGTTCGGCGCCGAGGCGGTCGGTGGCCAGCGGACCGCGGATGGCCTCGCGGAACTCCGGCGCGGCCGCCACCTTCAGCGGCTTGGCGGCGATGTGGCGCTGCCCGTCGTGCCGCGCCTTCGGGGCCTTGCCGTAGTAGTCGGGCCAGGGCAGCGGCACGAACTTGAGGTTCGGGTCGGCCTCGAGGTACTCGATGAGCGGCGCGCCGCCGCGGACGAACGTCTCCTGCAGGTCGCGGGGCGTGCGGTCGCCGACGACCGCGTGGTAGTAGGTGAGGGCATCCTCGATGGTGTCGTCGCTGCCCGCCCTGAGCAGCACCGGGTTGCAGGGGAACCACACGCCGCCCCCGCCGGAGTACGCGGTGGTGCCGCCGAATTTCGAGGTCGCTTCGACCAGGAGCACGTCGAGGCCCTCGCGCGCGGCGGTGTAGGCGCCGGTGACGCCGCCGCCGCCCGACCCGGCGACCAGCACGTCGTGCTCCTCGGACCAGTCGACCATGAGCGGAGACTACTTAAGGACTTGTTAAGGGCCTCCAACAGGTCGCGAGGTCCTGCCGATACCATCGACTCCCATGACAAGCGTTACCGACCGCTCGGACCACTCCGCGGAGCCCGCTGCAGAGCACACCGTCGACATCCACACCACCGCCGGCAAACTGGCCGAGCTGCACAAGCGACGGGAGGAGTCGCTGCATCCGGTGGGCGAGGAGGCCGTCGAGAAGGTCCACGCCAAGGGCAAGCTGACCGCCCGCGAGCGCATTTACGCGCTGCTGGACGAGGATTCGTTCGTCGAGCTCGACGCGCTGGCGCGGCACCGCAGCAAGAACTTCGGGCTGGAGAGCAACCGTCCGCTGGGCGACGGAGTGGTCACCGGCTACGGCACCATCGACGGCCGCGACGTCTGCATCTTCAGTCAGGACGCCACGGTGTTCGGCGGCAGCCTCGGCGAGGTGTACGGCGAGAAGATCGTCAAGGTCCAGGAGCTGGCGATCAAAACCGGCCGACCGCTGATCGGCATCAACGACGGCGCGGGCGCCCGCATCCAGGAGGGCGTCGTCTCGCTGGGCCTCTACAGCCGCATCTTCCGCAACAACATCGTGGCCTCGGGCGTCATCCCGCAGATCTCGCTGATCATGGGGGCGGCCGCCGGCGGGCACGTCTACTCCCCCGCGCTGACCGACTTCGTCGTGATGGTCGACCAGACCAGCCAGATGTTCATCACCGGGCCCGACGTCATCAAGACCGTCACCGGCGAGGACGTCACCATGGAGGAGCTCGGCGGGGCGCACACCCACATGGCCAAGTCGGGCACCGCGCACTACGTGGCGTCGGGCGAGCAGGACGCGTTCGACTGGGTCCGCGAGCTGCTGGGCTACCTGCCGCCCAACAACTTCACCGACGCGCCGCGCTTCGCCGAACCCGTGCCCGAGGGCGCGATCGAGGACAATCTGACCGCCGAGGACATCGAGCTGGACACGCTGATCCCCGACTCGCCCAACCAGCCCTACGACATGCACGAGGTGATCACCCGCATCCTCGACGAGGACGAGTTTTTGGAGATCCAGAACGGCTACGCCCAGAACATCGTCGTCGGCTTCGGCCGCATCGACGGCCGGCCGGTGGGCATCGTGGCCAACCAGCCGACGCACTTCGCCGGCTGCCTGGACATCAACGCCTCGGAGAAGGCAGCCCGGTTCGTGCGAACCTGCGATTGCTTCAACATCCCGATCGTGATGCTGGTCGACGTCCCCGGGTTTTTGCCGGGCACCGGCCAGGAGTACAACGGCATCATCCGGCGCGGCGCCAAGCTGCTGTTCGCCTACGGCGAGGCCACCGTCCCGAAGATCACCGTCATCACCCGCAAGGCCTACGGGGGGGCCTACTGCGTCATGGGTTCCAAGGACATGGGCTGCGACGTCAACATCGCCTGGCCGACCGCGCAGATCGCCGTGATGGGCGCCTCCGGCGCCGTCGGGTTCGTCTACCGGCAGCAGCTCAAGGAGGCCGCCGCCAACGGCGAGGACGTCGACACGCTGCGGCTCCAGCTGCAGCAGGAATACGAGGACACGCTGGTCAACCCGTACGTCGCCGCCGAGCGCGGCTACGTCGACGCGGTGATCCCGCCGTCGCACACACGCGGCTACATCGGTACGGCGCTGCGCCTGCTGGAGCGCAAGGTGGCGCACCTGCCCCCCAAGAAGCACGGCAACATTCCCCTGTGAGTCGAGTGAGCGGAGCGAACGCAGTGAGCGACGGGAACGAGACGAACGCAGTGAGCGACGGGAACGAGGCGAACGCAGTGAGCGACGGGATCGAGGCGAACCAGCCCCACCAGCCGCACATCCAGATCCTGAGCGGCAAGCCCACCGACCGGGACATCGCCGCGCTGGTCGTCGTCCTGGCCGGCGCCGGCCGCACACCCGAGCCGCCGCCGGCCGAGCGCACCCGCTGGGGGCTCCCGGCGGATCGGCTGCGTTACGCGGTGTCCAACTTCCAGCGACTCACGATGCAGCAACGCCTGCACATGCAGCACATGCAGCAGTGACCCGGCTGGTGCTGGGGTCGGCCTCGGCGGGCCGGCTCAAGGTGCTGCGCCAAGCCGGTGTCGATCCGCTGGTCGAAGTCTCCGGGGTCGACGAGGACGCGGTCATCGCGGCGGCCGGTCCGGACGCTCCGCCCGGCGAGGTGGTGGCCGCCCTGGCGGTGGCCAAGGCCGAGCAGGTGGCCGCGCGGCTCGACGGCGCCGTCTCGTCCGACTGCGCCGTCATCGGCTGCGACTCGATGCTGTCCATCGACGGCCGGCTGTGCGGCAAGCCCGAATCCGCCGATGCGGCCACAGCCCAGTGGCGCCTCATGGGCGGGCGGGCCGGCCGGCTGCACACCGGGCATTGCCTGTTGCGCCTCAACGACGGCGCGATCAGCCACCGCGTCGTCGAATCTGCTTGTACCACAGTGTATTTCGCGTCGCCCACGGACGCGGAGTTGCGGGCCTACGTCGCCCGCGGCGAGCCGCTGCGGGTGGCGGGCGGGTTCACCCTCGACGGGCTGGGCGGTTGGTTCGTCGAGCGGATCGAGGGCGACCCGTCCAACGTCATCGGCGTGAGCCTGCCGCTGCTGCGCTCGCTGCTGGGCCGGGTCGGGCTGTCGGTGCCCGAGCTGTGGGCGGCCAACGCCGGCGCCGGTCGCGAGACGTAATCCGCCGCGCCCGCCAGGCCGGGAGGGATCACCGTGCCGGACGCTGCCGCCGAAGCCGCGCGGTAGGCTCGTTTGGTGCCGCTACCCGCCGATCCGGACCCCGCACTCTCGGCCTACGCCCACCCCGAACGACTGGTCACCACCGACTGGCTGTCCGCCCACCTCGGCGCCCCCGGCCTGGTGATCGTCGAGTCCGACGAGGACGTCCTGCTCTACGACGTCGGCCACATCCCCGGCGCGGTCAAGATCGACTGGCACACCGATCTCAACGACCCGCGCGTGCGCGACTACATCGACGGCGAGCGGTTCGCCGAGCTGATGAACCGCAAGGGCATCGCCCGCGACGACACCGTCGTGATCTACGGCGACAAGAGCAACTGGTGGGCGGCCTACGCGCTGTGGGTCTTCACGCTTTTCGGCCACCCCGACGTGCGGCTGCTCAACGGCGGGCGTGACCTGTGGCTGGCCGAGGGCCGCGAGACCACCCTGGACGTGCCGACGAAGACGTCGTCCGGTTACCCGGTGGTCGCGCGCAACGACGGGCCGATCCGCGCCTACAAGGACGACGTGCTGGCCATCCTGGGCAGCCAGCCGCTGATCGACGTACGCTCGCCCGACGAGTACACCGGCAAGCGCACCCACATGCCGGAGTACCCCGAGGAGGGCGTGCTGCGCGGCGGCCACATCCCCACCGCCCGGTCCATCCCGTGGGCCAGGGCGGTCGACGAGAGTGGGCGTTTCCGCAGCCGCCCTGAGCTCGAAGAGCTCTACGACTTCATCGGACCGGACGACAAGACCGTCGTGTACTGCCGCATCGGCGAGCGGTCCAGCCACACCTGGTTCGTGCTCACGCACCTGCTCGGCAAGCCCGGGGTCCGCAACTACGACGGATCCTGGACGGAGTGGGGCAACACCGTGCGGGTGCCGATCGTCGGCGGCGAAAGCCCGGGAACCGTACCGGCCTGATGCCTCTCCCCGCGCCCCTTGCCGAGGTGGTGTCCGACTTCGCCGAAGTCGAGGGCCAGGACAAGCTGACGTTGCTTCTGGAGTTCGCCAACGAGCTCCCGGCGCTGCCGCCCGACCTCGAAGAGGCGGCCATGGAGCCGGTGCCCGAGTGCCAGACGCCGCTGTTCATGCACGTCGACGCCAGCGACCCCAACCGGGTGCGGCTGCACTTCAGCGCGCCGGCCGAGGCGCCGACCACCCGCGGCTTCGCCTCGATCCTGGCCGCCGGCCTCGACGGGCAGCCCGCCGCCGACATCCTGGAAGTGCCCGAGGATTTCTACACCGACCTGGGTCTGGCCGCGCTGATCAGCCCGCTGCGGCTGCGCGGAATGTCGGCGATGCTGTCCCGAATCAAGCGCACATTGCGCGAGACCTCCTGAAAACGCGCCAAATCCGGCACCGCCTCGAAGTCCCGACGGCGCGGCGCTTAGACTTCCTCGCAGTCGTAAGAAACTCTCTTAGAGAAGCCGCAACCAAGTCTGCAGATACGCCAAAGGAGGCGCAGTGGCTAGTCACGCCAGCTCGAGGATCTCCAAAGTGCTCGTCGCCAACCGCGGCGAAATCGCTGTCCGGGTGATCCGCGCAGCCCGCGATGCGGGCCTGCCCAGCGTGGCGGTGTATGCCGAGCCGGACGCCGACGCGCCGCACGTGCGCCTCGCCGACGAGGCCTTCGCCCTGGGCGGCCAGACTTCCGCGGAGTCCTACCTCGACATCGGCAAGCTGCTCGACGCGGCGGCCAAGTCGGGCGCCAATGCGGTCCACCCCGGCTACGGCTTCCTTTCCGAGAACGCCGATTTCGCGCAAGCGGTGCTCGACGCCGGCCTGATCTGGATCGGCCCCAGCCCGCAGTCCATCCGCGACCTCGGCGACAAGGTCACCGCCCGCCACATCGCCGCGCGCGCCCAGGCCCCACTGGTGCCCGGCACCCCCGACCCGGTCAAGGACGCCGACGAGGTGGTGGCCTTCGCCAAGGAATACGGCGTGCCGATCGCCATCAAGGCCGCCTTCGGCGGCGGCGGGCGCGGGATGAAGGTGGCCCGCACCCTCGAGGAGATCCCGGAGCTGTTCGAGTCGGCCACCCGGGAGGCCGTCGCGGCGTTCGGCCGCGGCGAATGCTTCGTCGAGCGCTACCTGGACAAGCCCCGCCACGTCGAGGCGCAGGTGATCGCCGACCAGCACGGCAACGTCATCGTCGCCGGCACCCGGGACTGTTCGCTGCAGCGCCGCTTCCAGAAGCTGGTCGAGGAGGCGCCCGCGCCGTTCCTGTCCGACGCGCAGCGCAAGGAGATCCACGAGTCGGCCAAGCGCATCTGCAAAGAGGCCCACTATTACGGCGCCGGGACCGTCGAGTACCTGGTCGGCCAGGACGGGCTGATCTCGTTCCTCGAGGTCAACACCCGACTGCAGGTCGAGCACCCGGTCACCGAGGAGACGGCGGGCATCGACCTGGTGCTGCAGCAGTTCAAGATCGCCAACGGCGAGAAGCTCGACCTCACCGAGGATCCGACGCCCCGCGGCCACGCCATCGAGTTCCGGATCAACGGCGAGGACGCCGGCCGCGGCTTCCTGCCCGCCCCGGGTCCGGTCACCCGCTACGACATCCCCACCGGTCCCGGCGTGCGGCTGGATTCCGGGGTCGAGGCCGGCTCGGTGATCGGCGGCCAGTTCGACTCGATGCTGTCCAAGCTGATCGTCTACGGCGCCACCCGCGAGGAGGCGTTGGCCCGCTCCCGCCGCGCCCTGGACGAGTTCCACGTCGAGGGGCTCGCCACGGTCATCCCGTTCCACCGCGCCGTGGTCCGGGACCCGGCGTTCATCGGTGACGACGACGGCTTCTCGGTGCACACCCGCTGGATCGAGACCGAGTGGAACAACACCGTCGAGCCGTTCACCGGCGGGGAGTCCATCGACGAGGAGGACACCCGGCCTCGGCAGAAGGTGGTCGTCGAGGTCGACGGCCGTCGGGTCGAGGTGTCGCTGCCCGGTGACCTCGCGATGTCCGGGGGCGCCGCCGACCCGGCCGGCGTGATCCGCAAGAAGCCCAAGCCGCGCAAGCGGGGCGCCCACGCGGGCGCGTCGGCCTCCGGCGACGCCGTGACCGCGCCCATGCAGGGCACCGTCGTCAAGGTCGCTGTCGAGGAGGGACAGCAGGTAGCCACCGGCGACCTCGTGGTGGTCCTCGAGGCGATGAAGATGGAGAATCCGGTCACCGCGCACAAGGACGGCACCATCACCGGCCTCGCGGTCGAAGCCGGCGCCGCCATCACCCAGGGGACTGTGCTCGCCGAGATCAAGTGATCCGCGGGCCAGGCTGAACGTTGTCGGCTGGGCCACACGCGGGTACTGTTCAATCAGGTTGAGTTCACAGCCGTCCGGATCACGTCGGGAGACGCGGCCGGGGGCTGAATTCCCGGGCCCCCCAGCGCCACCACTTCGGCGTCCTCCCCAGCACATCCTCCTCTTACGCAGGGAGTCGGCAATGTCTGTGGCCCAACCGCGGCAATACAGCCACACGGCGCAGTTCACCGCTCGATGGGACGCGTCCGGTGCCACCGTCATCACCGTCGACGGCGAGCTCGACGCCTCCAACGCCGATCAGCTGGCCGCCTACGTCCAACACGGCATCACCCGTTGCCGGCGGGTGGTGCTGGACCTTCGCGGCTTGAAATTCATTGGCACTGCTGGTTTTTCGGCATTGCACCGGATCAACGTGGTGTGTTCGGGCGCGCAGGCGCACTGGGCCATGGCGCCCAGCGCGGCGGTGGCCAGGTTGCTGCGCATCTGCGATCCCGACGGCACCCTGCCGGTGACGACACCGCGCGACGAGCCGTTGCTGGGGTCCAGGACCTTCGACGGCAGCGACGGCGAACCCGAAGCGCTACTCCAACTGGTCGCGGAGCCGCGCTAGCGACTTGGCCAGCAACCGGGAGACGTGCATCTGCGAAATGCCGACCCGCTCGGCGATCTGTGTCTGCGTCATCGACTCGAAGAACCTGAGCACCAACACCGCTCGCTCCCGCTCCGGCAGCGCCTCGAGCAGCGGGCGCAGCGACTCGCGGTCCTCGATCCGGTCGAGACCGGTGTCCACGTCGCCGAGGGTGTCGGCGATGGCGCGCGCCTCCTCTTCCTCGCTGCCGCCGCCGCTGTCGATGGACAGGGTGTTGTAAGAGCTGCCCGCCACCAGGCCCTCGACCACCTCGTCGCGGTCCATGTCGAGTTCGGCGGCGAGTTCGGTTGCGGTGGGCGCCCTTCCGAGCCGTTGGGACAGATCCGCGGTGGCGGTGCCCAGCCGCAGGTGCAATTCCTTGAGGCGCCGCGGAACCTTCACAGACCAACTGTTGTCGCGGAAGTGGCGGCGGACCTCGCCCATGATCGTGGGGACCGCGAACGAGACGAAGTCGGACCCGGTCTCGACGTCGAAGCGGACGACCGCGTTGACCAGTCCCACCCGCGCCACCTGGATCAGGTCGTCGCGCGGCTCGCCGCGGCCCTCGAACCGGCGGGCGATGTGGTCGGCCAGCGGCAGGCAGCGCTCGACGATCTTGTCCCGCTGACGCTGATATTCCATCGAACCGGCGGTGACGCCGGTCAGCTCACGGAACATCTCCGGGACATCGGCGTATTCGTTCGGGCGCGAAGCCGAACCGCCGGCAGCGCGCGATGTCACCTGCTGGAGGCCGCCCGTCGCGCCGTCAGCGTGATACCGAAGACGCTTCCGGTTTCGTCGGGTTCTCGACCGTCGTGGAACGTGCGCACGTCGTCGGCCAACGATGTCAGGACATGCCAACTGAAGCTGCCCGGCGACACCACGTCGTGGGTGTCACAGGCCGCGGACGCCTCGACCACCAATTTGTCGTCCTGCGGGTCGACCACCACAACGAGCGTCGCGTCCGGGGTGGCCGAGCGGATCAGCCGGGTGCACACCTCGTCGACCGCAAGCCGCAGGTCGGCCACCGCGTCGAAATCCAGGTCCGCGAAGGTGCCGATGGCACCCACCAGCGTGCGCAGCATGGCGAGGTTCTCCAGTCGGGCCGCGACGTGCAATTCGACGGCACGGCGGCCCCGTTGACGCTTGCTCACACGCAATCCCGTTTCGTTCATCTGGTCTCCCGGCGACGTTTGACTGACACTACTACTGCTCCGCAGCCCCTCATCGACCGTCGGCTCGAGCCGATTAGTCACGATGGCCGCCGGGTATTCCGCCCCACATGGACGGGATCGGCAACGGGACCGTGGGACCAGTGGAAACGACCGATCCGAAACGCGAGCGCCGGCTCACGCGCGTCGCGATCATCGCCGGAATCACGCTGGTGGTGCTGATGGTTTTGGCTGTAAGCATTTACGTCGGTGTTGTCGTGATCCTGGCCCCGATGGCGGGGTGACCACGCTAACGCGTCCTTTCGACTCTGGTCATGACTGACGGCCGTGACTCACGGCATGGTGCAGACGTGATACCCGTTCATCGTCGCCGGTAACCCCGCAATCGCGGCCCGGACGCGCGTGGGCAGTTTCGTCTAGGGCCCCAGTGGCGGTCCGGCGATCGGCGTGACGCCCATCGCCACCATCACCGCCATCAGCGTGAACAGCAACCAGCCGGCCCCGTGCCATCCCCACCAGGTGCCGCCGGCCTTCTAGACGCGGTAGGTGCGCAGGAACGCCCAGATGCCGGAGGCCAGGAGGATCAACGGCCCGCCGAGCGCCAGGATCGTGCGCTGCGGGGTACCGCAGGCCGCCGTGTCGGTGCCCGTCACCGGGCAGGTACTCACCCACAGCGCGGCCATCACCAGGAAGCCGACCGCCGCGCACCCCGCCAGGGCCGCGAAGCGGACGGCGGCGTGGACCTCGCGGTCTTCCCGCCCCAGGCGGTCACCGCCCGGTCTCTCGTGTGCTTTGTGCATCCGCGACCTCGACTCCCCTGGTTGTGGAACTCACCCGGTTCTGGAGCTTCACCCGGTTCTGAAACTCTCGTTTCTGGCCCCATCTTCTGCTCATCGTTCATCGCTCGCCGCATCGGATTGGTTACCACACCCGAGACGATCCCCCCGAGGGTGTCGCCTGGGCGCCGGCCGGAAACCGCGCAACGCCAACCGGCGCGGGGTGCGGTGCCGCCCCACAGCCCCGCGGGCGCAGGCCACTCGGACGGGCTCACGTTGTCTGCGGGCGCCGGGTCGGTAAAAATCGATCGGAACGGGTCCACAGTCTGGGACGGGTCGAGGCGGGGGTAAATGGATCTCTCGGTGCGCAGCACTATGCCGGAAGTCCTCGACGGCGAAACCGTCGACATCGCCGATTACCGGCGCTGCCTGAACGAACTCGCCGTCGTCAATCGCATCACCCTCACCCACCGCCCGTCATTGCACTGGCTGGCGCAGGCGACGAAAGGCTGGCCCGTCGGCGAGAAATTCTCGGTGCTCGACGTCGGTTACGGCGACGGCGATCTGTTGCGCGCCATTGCCCGGTGGGCGGACCGGCGCGGGCTCAAGGCCCAATTGACGGGAATCGACCTCAATCCGCGGAGCGCTCAGGCGGCCAGCGGCGCCACCCCGCCGGAAATGGATATCACCTACCTGACGGGTGACGTTTTTTCCTATACTCCGAGCGAGCCAGCGGATTTCATCGTGAGCTCGCAGTTCGCGCATCACCTCGGCGACGATGATATTGTCAAATTTCTCCACTGGCTCGAGACGAATTCCGTTTATGGCTGGCATGTCAGTGATCTCCATCGCCATTCGCTCGCATATCACAGCTTTCCCATTCTCGCTCGCTTGATGCGATGGCACGGCATTGTCCTCTCCGACGGGCTGGTGTCCATCGCCCGGAGTTTTCGCCGCCAGGACTGGGAGGAATACCTGGACAAAGCGGGGCTGGACGCGGAGATTTCCTGGTACGCATTCCGGTTCTGCGTGCGCCGGATGAAAAGGGAATGGAATTGATTATCCGGTGGCCATTCGCGCCGGCTATGTGAGCTCATTCACGCCGAACCCGCCGAACCCGTTGCCGGGCGCGGCAATCCGTCCCGGCGCCCTGAGCGCCGGCGCTTGGCCGCCGCTTTGTGGTGTCGCCCACGTTCTTCTCGGCGAAATGTGTCTGATAAACGAATTCCGAATTGCGACTTAGGCTCCGTGGGTACTATCTGACACATGCCAACAGCTAGGAGGCGGTTATCCCCCGAGGATCGACGCGCCGAGCTGCTCGCTTTGGGGGCGGAAGTCTTCGGCAAGCGGCCGTACGACGAGGTTCGAATCGACGAGATCGCCGAACGGGCCGGGGTTTCCCGTGCCCTGATGTATCACTACTTCCCCGACAAGCGGGCCTTCTTCGCCGCGGTCGTGCAGGACGAGGCCGACCGGCTGCACGAGGCCACCAACCAGTTGCCTCCTTCCGGCTTGACGCTGTTCGAAGAGGTCAAGATGGGCGTGCTGGCCTACATGGCCTACCAGCAGCTCCATCCCGAGTCGGCGTGGGCGGCCTACGTCGGCCTCGGCCGCTCGGATCCGGTCCTGCTGGGCGTCAGCGACGAGGCCAAGAACCGCCAGATGGAGCACATCATGTCGCGCGTCGGGGAGGTGCTGGCCTCCGCGGTGCCGGACTCGAAACTCGACAGCGACGTCGAGCGGGACCTGCGCGTGATCGTGCACGGCTGGCTGGCGTTCACCTTCGAGCTTTGCCGGCAGCGCATCATGGACCCGTCGACCGACGCCGACCGGATGGCCGACGCCTGTGCGAACGCCCTGCTGGACGCCATCGCGCGGCTCCCGGGAATCCCGGAGGAGCTGGAATACGCGATGACCCACGCGCGACTCCAGTGATTTTGTCGGTGCCGATCGGCACCATGGTGGAGTGAGCAAGGCCGATCCCCTGGCGCGCTTCGGCGCGGTCACCCGCGAATGGTTCACCAGCACCTTCGCCGCGCCCACGACGGCGCAGGCCGACGCCTGGAACGCCATCGCCGACGGTCACAACACGCTGGTGGTTGCGCCGACGGGGTCCGGCAAGACGCTGGCGGCCTTCCTTTGGGCCCTGGACAACCTCGCCGCCCTCGCGGGTGCGCCGGACCGTGCGCCCGGCACGCAGGTGCTGTACGTCTCCCCGCTCAAGGCCCTCGCGGTCGACGTCGAGCGCAACCTGCGCACCCCGCTGGCCGGACTCACCCGGATCGCCGAACGCCACGGTGTGGCGCCGCCGGACATCAGCGTCGGCGTCCGCTCCGGCGACACGCCGCCCGCACGCCGCCGCGAGCTCATCGCCCGGCCGCCCGACGTCCTGATCACCACCCCCGAGTCGCTGTTCCTCATGCTCACCTCGGCCGCGCGCGAGACCCTGGCGGGGGTTCACACGGTCATCGTCGACGAGATCCACGCGATCGCCGGCGGCAAGCGCGGCGCACACCTGGCCCTGTCGCTGGAGCGGCTCGACGACCTGCGCCGCGGCATGTCCGGGAGCCGGCCCGCGCAGCGCATCGGGTTGTCCGCGACGGTGCGCCCACCCGAGGAACTGGCCCGGTTCTTGTCGGGGCAGTCCCCCACCCGCATCGTGGCGCCCCCGTCGACCAAGACCGTCGAGCTCTCGGTGCAGGTGCCGGTGCCCGACATGGCCAACCTGCCGGACAACACCATCTGGCCCGACGTCGAGAAGCGACTGGTCGACCTCATCGAGTCGCACGCCTCGACCATCGTGTTCGCCAATTCGCGGCGGCTCGCGGAGCGACTGACCGCGCGGCTCAACGAGATTCACGCCGAGCGTTGCGGTCTAGAGCCGTCGGTCGAACCGAATCCGAAGGTGCCCGGCGGGGCGCCGGCACACCTCATGGGCAGCGGCCAGACCCTGGGCGCGGACGCGGTGCTGGCCCGCGCGCACCACGGATCGGTCAGCAAGGAACAGCGCGCCCTCGTCGAGGAGGACCTCAAACGCGGGCTGCTCAAGGCGGTGGTCGCGACGTCGAGCCTGGAGCTGGGCATCGACATGGGCGCCGTCGATCTGGTGATCCAGGTGGAGGCGCCGCCTTCGGTGGCCAGTGGCCTGCAACGCATCGGCCGGGCGGGGCATCAAGTCGGCGAGGTCTCGCGCGGCGTGCTCTTCCCCAAGCACCGCACCGACCTGATCGGATGCGCGGTCAGCGTGCAGCGGATGCTGGCCGGCCAGATCGAGACCATGCGGGTGCCCGCCAACCCGCTCGACATCCTCGCTCAGCAGACCGTGGCCGCGGCCGCGCTGGAGCCGCTGGACGCCGACCAATGGTTCGACACCGTGCGCCGCAGCGCGCCGTTCGCCACCCTGCCGCGCAGCGTGTACGAGGCCACCCTGGACCTGCTGTCGGGCAAGTATCCGTCCACCGAGTTCGCCGAGCTGCGCCCGCGGCTGGTCTACGACCGCGACGCGGGCACGCTGACCGCGCGGCCCGGCGCGCAGCGGCTGGCCGTCACCTCCGGCGGCGCCATCCCCGACCGCGGCATGTTCACCGTCTATCTCGCCACCGAGTCGGAGAAGCCGTCGCGGGTCGGCGAGCTCGACGAGGAGATGGTCTACGAGTCGCGCCCCGGCGACGTCATCTCGCTGGGGGCCACCAGCTGGCGGATCACCGAGATCACCCACGACCGGGTGCTGGTGATCCCCGCGCCGGGGCAACCGGCAAGGTTGCCGTTCTGGCGCGGCGACGACGCCGGCCGCCCCGCCGAGCTCGGCGCCGCCCTGGGCGCCTTCACCGGCGAGTTGGCCGCCCTCAGCCGCGACGCCTTCGACAAGCGTTGCGCCACTCTGGGTTTCGACGCCTACGCGACCGACAATCTGTGGGGCTTGCTGGACGAGCAGAAGGCGGCCACCGGGGTGGTGCCCACCGACACCACCCTGCTGATCGAGCGGTTCCGCGACGAGCTGGGCGACTGGCGGGTGATCCTGCACTCGCCGTATGGGCTGCAGGTGAACGGCCCGCTCGCCCTGGCGGTCGGCCGGCGGCTGCGGGAACGCTACGGCATCGACGAGAAGCCGACCGCGTCCGACGACGGCATCGTGGTGCGGTTGCCCGACACGCTCGAGGAGACCCCGCCCGGTGCCGACCTGTTCGTCTTCGACGCCGACGAGATCGACCCCGTCGTCACCGCCGAGGTGGGCGGGTCGGCGCTGTTCGCGTCGCGGTTCCGCGAATGCTCGGCGCGGGCCCTGCTGCTGCCCCAGCGCAACCCGGGACGCCGCTCGCCGCTGTGGCAACAGCGCCAGCGCGCTGCCCAGCTGCTGGAGGTGGCCCGGAAGTACCCCGACTTCCCCGTGGTCCTCGAGACGGTCCGGGAATGCCTGCAGGACGTGTACGACGTCCCTGCGCTGACCGGGCTCATGGCCGGGATCGCCCAGCGCCGGGTGCGGGTGCTCGAAACGGAGACTGCCAGGCCCTCGCCGTTCGCCGCGTCGCTGCTGTTCGGCTACGTCGGCGCCTTCATGTACGAGGGCGACACCCCGCTCGCCGAGCGCCGGGCCGCGGCGCTGTCCCTGGACAGCTCCCTGCTCGCCGAGCTGCTCGGCCGGGTGGAGCTGCGCGAGCTGCTCGACCCCGCGATCGTCGCCGCTACGGGCCGGCAATTGCAGCACCTCACCGAGGACCGGACCGCGCGTGACGCCGAGGCCGTCGCCGACCTGCTGCGGCTGTTGGGCCCGCTGACCGAGGAAGAGGTCGGCGCCCGCGCCGGCGGCGCCGACGTCGGCGGCTGGCTGGAAGGTCTGCTGGCTGCCCGGCGCGCCCTGCGCGTGTCGTTCGCGGAGCGGGCCTGGTGGGTGGCCGTCGAGGACATCGGCCGGTTGCGCGACGCCGTGGGCGTGGCCGTGCCGCTGGGCGTACCGGCCACCTTCACCGAGGAGGTGCCGGACCCGCTGGGCGAGCTGCTCGGCCGCTATGCCCGCACCCGCACCCCGTTCACCACGGCCGAGGCCGCCGCCCGATTCGGCCTGGGGTTGCGGGTGACGGCCGACGTGCTGGGCCGGCTGGCCGGTGACGGCCGGCTGGTGCGCGGCGACTTCGTCGCGGCGCACCAGGGTTCGGCGGGCGCCGGGGGCGAGCAGTGGTGCGACGCCGAGGTCCTGCGCATCCTGCGGCGACGCTCCCTGGCGGCGCTGCGCGCCCAGGTGGAGCCGGTGAGCACCGCCGCCTACGGGCGCTTCCTGCCGGCCTGGCACCGGGTGGGCGGCGGCGACTCCGGACGTTTCAGCGGACTGGACGGCCTGGTCGCGGTGGTAGACCAGCTGGCGGGGGCCCGGGTGCCGGCGTCGGCGCTCGAGCCGTTGGTGCTGGCCCCGCGGGTGCGCGACTACGCCCCGGCGATGCTCGACGAGCTGCTCGCCACCGGCGAGGTCACCTGGTCGGGCTCCGGCTCGATCTCTGGCAGCGACGGCTGGGTCGCGCTGCACCCCGGCGACACGGCGCCGCTCACGCTGGCCGGGCCCGCCGACATCGAGCTCACCGACGCCCACCGTGCGATCCTCGACACGCTCTGCGGGGGCGGCGCGTACTTCTTCCGCCAGCTCGCCCAGAGCGGGGCCGCCGAGGCCGACCTCAAAGCCGCTCTGTGGGAACTGGTCTGGGCCGGCTGGATCACCGGTGACACGTTCGCGCCGGTGCGCGCCACGCTCGGCGGCGCGGGCGGCCGCAAGCGTTCCGCCCCGGCGCACCGGACCCGCCGCGCGCCGCGCCTGAGCCGGTACAGCGTCGCGCACCCACAGACCCGCACCACCGACCCCACCGTCGCGGGCCGTTGGTCGGTCCTCGCGCCACCGGAGCCGGACTCCACGGTGCGCGCCCACTACCAGGCCGAACTGCTGTTGAACCGGCATGGCGTGCTCACCCGGGGCGCCGTGGCGGCCGAAGACGTTCCCGGCGGGTTCGCCACCCTGTACAAGGTGCTCAGCACGTTCGAGGACGCCGGCAGGTGCCAGCGGGGCTATTTCGTCGAGTCGCTGGGGGGCGCGCAGTTCGCCGTCGCGTCCACCGTCGACCGGCTGCGGAGCTACACCGACGGGATCGACCCCGAACGGCCCGAGTACCGGGCCGTCGTGCTGGCCGCCGCCGATCCGGCCAACCCCTATGGCGCCGCCCTGCCCTGGCCGGCCCGGGACGCGGACGACGCCGGGCCGGGGGCGCGGCCGGGCCGCAAGGCGGGGGCGCTGGTCGTGCTGGTGGACGGCGAGCTGGCCTGGTTCCTCGAGCGGGGCGGGCGATCGCTGCTGACCTTCAGCGAAGACCCTGCGGCCCACCACGCGGCCGCCGCGGCGCTGGCCGACCTGGTCACCTCGCGGCGGGTCTCGGCGGTGCTCGTCGAACGCATCGACGGGGCGCCGGCCCTGCAGCCGCACGCCGGCGGGCCCGGCCCCGTCGTCGAGGCGCTGACCGACGCCGGCTTCGCCCGGACACCGCGCGGAATGCGGCTGCGCTAGCCATGCCCGAGGGAGACACCGTCTGGCACACCGCGGCCAACCTGCGAGCACACCTGGCGGGTCGCACGCTGACCCGCTGCGACGTGCGGGTGCCGCGCTTCGCCACCGTGGACCTGCGGGGCCACGCGGTCGACGAGGTGCTCAGCCGGGGCAAGCACCTGTTCATCCGTGTAGGGCCGGCCAGCATTCACTCGCACCTGAAGATGGACGGCAGCTGGCGCGTCAGCGAGCGCCCCGTCCGGGTGGACTACCGGGCGCGCATCGTCCTGGAGGCCGGCGCCGTGCGTGCCGTCGGAGTCGACCTGGGCGTGCTGGAGATCCTCGACCGCGACCGCGACGGCGACGCCGTGGCGCACCTGGGGCCCGACCTGTTGGGCCCGGACTGGGACCCGCGGCTGGCGGCGGCCAACCTGACCGCGGTCCCGGATCGGCCGATCGCCGAGGCGCTGCTGGACCAGCGGGTCATGGCCGGGATCGGCAACGTCTACTGCAACGAGCTGTGCTTCGTCAGCGGAGTCCTGCCGACCGCGCCGGTCGCCGCGATCCCCGACCCCCACCGGCTGGTCGTGCGTGCCCGGGACATGTTGTGGCTCAACCGCTCACGCTGGAACCGCTGCACCACGGGCGACACCCGTGCGGGCCGGCAGCTGTGGGTGTACGGGCGGGCGGGCCAGGGCTGCCGTCGCTGCGGGACCCCGGTCAACTACGACGACACCGGCGAGCGGGTCACGTATTGGTGCCCCACCTGTCAGCGTTGATCGCCTACTCGCGGCCGTGCGCCAAGAAGAACTGCGCGATGGCCTCCGACGCGTTGAGCGCGCGGGTGGTGGGCCCGATGACGGTTCGAGGCAGGTATTGCTTGCCGCCCGGCCAGGTGTGGCCGCCCTTGTCGACCTGATAGAGGACCACCTCTGAGGCCGCGGCGCACTCGCCGGAGTCGAAGCGGTGAACGACGGTGCCGTCCCCGGCGTCGGGCAGCACCTGCGCCGACGGGTCGCCCTGACAGCCGTCGACCGCACGCCATTTGCTCAACATGTTTTTAACGGACACCGCATGGCTCACCCCTCCGCGACCGCGCACCACGCCCCCGTTGAACGGCACCAGCGGATCGGCGGTGCCGTGCGCCGCCCACACCGAGACCGGCCGCGACGGGTTGCACGCCACGTTCGCGCCGAGTGTGCCCGCCACCGGCGCGATGGCGGCGAACACGTCGGCTCGGTCACAGGCCAGCCTGGTCGACATGAATCCGCCGTTGGACATGCCGGTGACGAAGACGTGACCGGGGTCGATGTTGTAGTCGCCCCGCAGTTTGCCGACCAGCGAGACGAGGAAGGCGACGTCGTCGACGTGGTGGCGGTCGGCGGGCGCCGCGCCGCGGCCATCGGCCCAGCTCTTCTCGAATCCGTCGGGATAGACCACCAACAGGTGATGGGCGTCGGCGACGGGGTCGAAATCGGTCAGGCCACGTTGCCCGATCCCGGTTCCGCCGCCCCCGTGCAGGCTGAGCACCAGCCCGACGGGTTCGCCCGGCGGCACATGCAGCGTGTAGGTCCGGTCGATGCCGCCCGAACGCAGGCCGCCGGGCAGGTCCTGGGCGCTGGCGGCCTCCACGTGCCGCACGCCGCAACCGACCAGACAGGTGGCCACCGCCGCGAGCGACAGCCATCGTGGGTACGGCATGCGGACAAATTACCGACCGCGGGTGGGCTTCGACGAGTGCCGGGCGGCTGGGCGCGGCGAGCGCAAGCCCGACGGCCACGGAGTTGCGGCGTTAGTAATGCCGACGATGATTGCAGGACGCCGTTTCGTAACTTTCCGGCCATGTTGGAAGGCCACGTTATGGACGACGAATCAGGGCCCTCACGTCGTACGGGAGTTTTCCACATGTTGATCACGCGCACTCGGACACCCAGCTGGGTGCTCACCCTTGTCGGTGCCGTCGTCGCTTCGGCGATTGCGCTGCTCACGCCCCTGCTAGCAGCGCCTACCGCGCACGCGGACGCCACAGACGACGCCTTCGTCGCGGCGCTCAAGGCTCACGGCATCGTCCACGAGTCCAACTCGGCCGCCATCGCCGCCGGCCACCTGGTCTGCCACCAGATGGACATGGGCAAGACCCAGGAGCAGATCGCCACGGACGTGATGAACAGCAGCACGCTCGACGGCGACAACGCCGGATACTTCGTCGCCGTCGCCGAACGCGCGTACTGCCCGCAGTACGCCGACATCTCCTGAGATAGCCGCCGGGGGCGGGGTTCGCAATCCCGCCCCATTCTTTCCTCAACCACCCCCTTCGATAGGGCCGTCGGCGGCGGCACCGTCCGCGCCGCCGTGGCCCAGATCTCAGCGATTCCCGGCTCGCGAGAACCTGTAACGTGCGAGCATTCGGGCTGGATTCGATGACAGCAACCAACGGCGCTTATGTTCTGGGGAGTGGCACAGATGACGAGCATCCGTATGCGAAAGCACGCGCGGTTGTTCTTGGCTACCGGGGTCGTCCCCGCGGTCGGGCTGCTCGGCACGCTGGCGGCGCCGAACGCACGCGGCGACGCCGTCGACGACGCGTTCATCGGGGCGCTGAAGGCAAAGAACATCACCTTCGAATCGCCGGCGACCGCCATCAACTCGGGCCACCTGGTCTGCCACGAACTCGACCTCGGCTCGACGCCGGAGCAGACCGCGCAGGACGTGATGAACAGCAGTCAGCTCGACGGCTACCACGCGGGCTACTTCGTCGGCGTCAGCATCCGGGCGTACTGCCCCAAGTACGCCGGCCAGTAACGATCCGATAATTAACAGCGCGTTGACAGGAACGCGATAATCCGGCGCGTAAAATTGGCGCGATACAAACAATTACGGAGATTCGGCTTTTCATGATAATGAAAGTCCTCAGCGGTGGTGCCATCGTCGTGGGCGTCGCCGTCGGACTATCGGGGACGGCCACCGCCGACCCGCCCAGTCCGTTCGGATCGCTCGGATGCAGCTGCCAGGAGACCGCACCGGCGGGTAGCCCGGCACTCACCCAGAAGATCGACCGCGGGATACGGCAGGGCCTTTCCGGGCTGCCGTCAAGCCCCGTATTCGACCAGTAGCGTTCGTCGGGCCGCATGTTCAGCCCGTCGCCCCCTGCGCCACGGCTTGCCGCGGACGGTGACCTGGCCCGCGGGAAATCGGTTCTGTAGACACCTGCTTGCAGCTGTCTACACCGAGGTAGTCATACATATGGTGCCGCCGCTGCGCCTTGTCGGGAGTCAGGGTGTCACTTGCCGAAACCAACTGTGGGGTCACGATTGTCACGCAGCGCGCGTGACAGCGAGGCGTAGCCGGCCGGCCTGACGGTGTAGTAGCGCGGCAACAAGCCGGGGAACTCGCGGACCGATCCGAAGCCCGCACGGGTCAGCAGCGCCGCGCGAGTCGGTGAGCTGAACCCGAAAGGCTTCTGCGACGTCTGTTTACCGCCCATTCACTCTGTGGATGGCGGCACCGGTGTCCGCTTGGTGAAAGCGTCTTCAGTGCGCCACCATTGCCCCTGGCTCGCCGAGCCGATTTCGCTGAGTGTCAGGGCGGTGGACGGATGACCTTGGTTGGCACATTTCCCGGCCGCGGTGTGGCTATGGCGGCGCGGCCGCCGCGCAACTGGGCAGCGGATGTCGCCGTGTTCGTCGGCGCCGCGGTTTTGTTGTGGTTGGTGGTGCGTGTCGGCCGCGGGACGGCTGTGCCGTGGACGGTGCCGAGCGCGCCCTCGTCGGTGTCCACCGATCCCGGCCAATTGCCGTACTACGCCGCCCGATCGCTGCTACGTATGTTCGCCGCGCTGGGCTTGTCGTTGATCTTCACGTTCTTCTACGCTACTGCGGCGGCGCGCTCACGACGCGCTGAAAAAGTGCTCATCCCGCTGTTGGACTTTCTGCAATCCGTGCCAGTCCTGGGATTCCTCGCCATCACCATCACCGGGTTCATCGCGTTGTTTCCCGGTTCGATGTTGGGCCTGGAATGCGCGTCGATCTTCGCGATCTTCACCTCGCAGGCGTGGAACATGACATTCGCGTTCTACCAATCGCTGATCACCCAGCCTCACGATCTCGACGAGGCCTCCCGTCTGTTACGGCTCTCACGATGGCAGCGATTCTGGCGGGTCGACCTGCCCAGCGGGGTAATTCCGCTCGTCTGGAACGGCATGATGAGTTTCGGCGGGGGCTGGTTTTTCCTCACCGCGTCGGAAGCCTTGAGCGTCAACAACCACAAGTTCGCCCTGCCCGGGATCGGCGCCTACGTGGCGTCTGCCAGCAACGAGGGAAACCTGACCAGGGTGCTGCTGGCCATCGTGACCATGATCGTGGTGATCATCGGGGTCAACGCGCTGTTCTGGCGCCCGTTGACGGCGTGGTCCGAACGGTTCCGCATCGAGGAATCCCAGGCCATCGAAGCGCCGCGCAGTGTCACGCTGAACATCCTGCGGCGCTCTCGTGTTCCCGGCATCGTCGGCCGTCCGCTCGGGCGGCTGGTGTATCCGATCGACCGAGTGACCGCGGTGTTCGGGACCACCGGACCTCCGCTGAAAACATCACCCGTGCGCCGCCGCGCCGGCGACGCCGTATTCATTCTCAGCGTGACGGTCGCGCTCGGCTACGGCGCGTTCCGGGTGATCGCTTACATCGCCGGCAGCGCCGGCTTCAGCGAGGTCGGGCACGCGGCGCTGCTCGGCTTGGCCACCTTCGCCCGCGTCGTGGTGGTGGTCGTCGTCTCAACGTTGATCTGGGTGCCGATCGGAGTCTGGATTGGCATGAATCCCAAGGTGACTCGGCTGGCCCAGCCGGTGGTGCAGGTGCTGGCGTCATTTCCGGCAAACTTCTTGTTCCCGTTGTTCACTGCCGCGCTGCTTGCCACCGGGATCAGCATCAACTGGGGCGGTATTTTGCTCATGGCGCTCGGCACGCAGTGGTACATCCTGTTCAACGTGATCGCCGGGGCCAGTGCGATTCCCACCGAGCTTCGTGACGCCGCCGCCAGCCTGAGGCTGCCCACGATGCTGAGGTGGCGCACCCTGATACTGCCCGGAATCTTCGGTAGCTACGTCACCGGCGGCATCACCGCAGCCGGGGGGGCGTGGAACGCGTCCATCGTCGCTGAAGTCGTCCAGTACCACAGCACCACATTGTCGGCCGTCGGGCTGGGCGCCTACATCACGCATGCCACCGCGGTGGGTGACGCGCCGCGCCTGCTGATCGGCGTGATCGCGATGAGCTTCTATGTCGTGACGATGAACATCGTGCTTTGGCAGCGCCTCTACCGCCTGTCCGAGCGGCGTTTCTCCTTATCCTGATCCGCAAAAGTTTGACGGAGGTTCCCATGACTGAAGACGACGTGATCATCCACCTCGACCACGTCGGCAAGACCTTCGCAAAGCCCGATGGCGGCACGTTGGTGGTCCTCGACGACATCAACCTCGACATTCGCGAGGGAGAAGTCGTCGCGCTGCTCGGCCGCTCCGGATGCGGCAAGTCGACGCTGCTGCGCATTATCGCCGGACTGATCGCCCCCACCAGCGGCGCCGCGCTCAACCACGACGCCGAACTCGACGCTGCCAACCCCGGTACGGCGATGGTGTTCCAAAACTTCGCCCTGATGCCATGGCTAACCGTGCAAAAGAATGTGGAACTCGGACTGGCAGCACGCAAGATCCCGCCGGCTGAACGGAGTCGGCAAGCGACGGAGGCCATCGACCTGATCGGCCTCGACGGTTTCGAATCCGCCTATCCCAAGGAACTTTCCGGCGGCATGCGGCAACGCGTCGGATTCGCCCGGGCGCTGGTGCTGCAACCCGATCTGTTGCTGATGGACGAACCCTTCTCCGCGCTGGACGTCCTGACCGCCGAAAACCTGCGCAACGAGCTGATGAGCCTTTGGACCGGCCAGGAGTTCCCTACCAAGGCCATCTGCGTCGTCACCCACAACATCGAAGAAGCGATCGTGCTGGCCGACCGCGTCGTCGTGCTGAGCAGCAATCCCGGCCACGTCTTGGCCGAATTCCCCATCCACCTCGAACGTCCCCGCGATCGCCGTTCGCCATCCTTCGAAGCGCTCGTGGACAAGCTTTACGGACTGCTGACCGGCACCGGATCCGCCACCACACTCGTCGAACCCGGCGCCACACCCACCAGCCACCCCCTGCCCAGAGCGACCGTCGGCGGGCTGGCCGGGTTGGTCGAAATCGTCTATGGCAAAGGTGGGCACGTCAGCATCCCCAACGTCGCCGCCGACTTGGGTATCGCGGCCGCAGACCTGTTGCCACTCGTGGACGCCGCCGCGTTGCTCGACTTCCTGCGCGTCAGCGGAACCGACCTCGAGCTCACCCCCATCGGCAAGGATTTCACCACCGGTGATATCCAAACCAGCAAGCAGATCTTCGCCCAACAGGTGCGCACCCGCGCGCCCCTGGTGCGCACCATCTGCCACGCTCTACATGACTGCCCCGACGGCAGCCTGCGCGCCGGATTCTTCCTCGACATCCTCCAACAGGGATTCAATCCCGAGGACGCCCGGCGACAACTCGACATCGCCATCGGCTGGGGCCGCTACGCGGAGCTCTTCGACTACAACACACACACCGACCAAATCACCGCCGACTCCAACGCCATCCTCGTGACGCCGGCCGAGTCCAGCGTCGCTCAGTAGGCGGATATCTCGTCCTCGGAGGGCAGCTCGCCGGTGACCATGAAGGTCACCCGGCGGCCGACCTCCACGGCGTGGTCGGCGAAGCGCTCGTAGAAGCGGCCCAGCAGGGCGGTCTCCACGGCCGCGGGGATGCTGTGCTTCCATTCGCCGTCGATCAGCTCGGTGAACAACCGCCGGTACAGCTCGTCCATGGCGTCGTCCTGTTCGTGCAGCCGGGCGGCCTCCTGCGGATCGCGGGAGATCAGCACCCGTTTGGCGCTGTCGCCCAACATGATCGCCACCTTGGCCATGCCGGCGAAGCACTCGCGGACTTCCGCCGGAAGGAGCTGTTGCGGGTACTCTCGCCGCGCGATCTCGGCGACGTGCACCGCCAGCGCGCCCATCCTTTCGGTGTCGGCGAGGATCTGGATGGCGCTGAAGACGGCGCGCAGCTCGCCGGCCACCGGCTGTTGCAAGGCCAACAGCGCGAACGCTTTGCCCTCGGCCTGCTGACGCAACGCCACGATCCGGGCGTGGTCGCGGATCACGCGGTTGGCGGCGTCGGCGTCGGCGTCCAGCAGGGCCTGGGTCGCGCGCTTCATCGCCACGCCGGCCAGGCCGCACATCTGCCCGAGTTGGCCGGTCAGCTCGTCCAGCTGCTGGTGGTAGACGGTTCGCATGGTGGTGACGCCTCTCTGAAGGACACCTGACTGGCACGCTAGGGACTCCCCGCCGACTTCCGCTAGGGACGAAAGCCACCCGGTGGCCGGTTTGTCGGCACGCCCGCCCGACCCGCCGGCGCGCCGCAGACGGTCACGCGGAGAAGGGCACAAGGTCACACCCGCGCGGTGCCCTCGACCCTGTCGGTCAGCGGTCACACCGACCAGAATCGAGCCGTGAACAACGAGAGCCGGGTGCAGCTCAAGCCTTATCGGTCTGTATCGGAGCACATCGACGGGGCGTGGTGGCCGCGGTCCTACGACCTGATCGGCGAGCTGCCCGGCCTACTCGCGTCGGTCGCCGAGCGGCTCGGGCGGGTGGTGATCGTGGGCTACCGCCGCAACGGCTGGCAGGAAACGCCGCCCCTTGCCGAGATCGGCGGCCACACGGTGGAACTGCTCGGGTTCACCAGCGACGAATCGGCCACCGTCATCCTGATCGGCGAGCACGGCCACCACCTCACGCTGGAGGTCGTCCGCCCGGACACCAGCGAGGACGCCGCGCGCGATGCGCTGAAACGGGCGGCGGTGCCCGCCGACACCGAGCCCGCACCCGCCGGTCGGACGACGATCGCGCGAACCGTGGCCGACGTGGCGGACAAGCTGGCCCGCCACGAGGGCCTCGGCGACGAGGAGCGGACCGCTCAGATCAGACAATGGGCGCAGGAGGCCCATCGACAGTTCGCCGATGCGCCCCTGCAGACCTTCGTGCCGATCCTGGTCGAACACATCGTGCGCAACCGCATGCTGGAAACCCGCCCGCGTCAGCATCGCGGTCCGCCGGCCGAAGAATCACGGACCGCAGAACAATCACAGACCGGGTAGGCCGCCCATCAGGGCGCTCAACGCTTTGGCGTCGGCCGGTCCGGGCAAACCCCAGCCGGGCCGGTAGTCGAACAACCGGTCCACCGTCACCGCCTTGAGGTCGACGTCCAGGAGCTCGATGGCGTCCGGCGGCACGAGCGCGGGATGCGCATAGCCACAGGCGCGCGCCAGGGACAACAGCTCGAAGCGCAGGGTGGCCAGATAGTTGGCGCAGCGCACCGATTTCACCGCCGGGTCCAGGCCGTGCTGCAACCACGCCGACTGGGTCGCGACGCCGGATGGGCACCGACCCGTGTGGCAGCGCTGGGCCTGGATGCAGCCGATCGAAAACATCGCCGTACGGCCGGCGTTGATCATGTCGCAGCCCGCGGCCAGAGCCAGCAGGGCGTTCTCCGGGATGCCGAGCTTGCCCGAACCGACGAACACCACCTCGTGATGCAGCCCGTGTTCGGCGAAAACCCGGTAGACGCGGGAGAACGCCCACTTGAAGGGCAGGGCGACATGGTCGGTGAAAACGAGCGGGGCCGCGCCGGTGCCGCCCTCGCCGCCGTCGATGGTGACGAAGTCGACACCGGTGCCGGTGCGGGCCATGCGCGCCGCCAGGTCGATCCAGAACCGCTCCTCGCCGACCGCCGACTTAATGCCCACCGGCAGGCCGGTCTCGGCGGCGATGGTCTCCACCAGCTCCAGCAGCCCGTCGACGTCGCGGAACGCCGTGTGGCCGGCGGGGCTCTTGCAGTCCACGCCTACCGGGATGCCGCGGATGGCGGCGATCTCGGGGGTGACCTTGGCGCCCGGCAGCATGCCGCCCAGTCCTGGTTTGGCGCCCTGGCTGAGCTTGATCTCGATGGCCCGGATCGATTGCGTGGCCGCAACCCGGTCGATCAGCCGGGGCAGGCTGAAGGTGCCGTCGTCGTTGCGGCACCCGAAGTAGCCGGTGCCGATCTGCCACACCAGTTCTCCCCCGTTGAGGTGGTACGGCGACACCCCGCCCTCGCCGGTGGTGTGCAGGGCTCCGGCCAGGGCCGCCCCCTTGTTGAGCGCGGTGATCGCCGCGGCGGACAGCGCACCGAAGCTCATCCCCGAGACGTTGACCAGCGACGCCGGCCGGAAGGCTCTGGCCCGCCCCCGCGCGCCGCCGAGCACCTTCGCCGACGGCAGCGGCACGGCGGGGTCGGGATGCCCGGGCTCGCCGCCGCCGGCCGGCAGCGGGAACGCCGCGTGCTTGATGATCGGGTAGTTATGGACCCGTTCCAGGTCGTTGTCGGTGCCGAACCCGAAGTATCGATTGCCCATCTTCGACGACGCGTACACCCACCGGCGCTGGTCGCGGCTGAAGGGCCGTTCCGCGTCGTTGTCGGTGACGATGTACTGGCGCAGCTCCGGGCCCACCGCCTCGAGCAGGAACCGCAGGTGGCCGACCACGGGATAGTTGCGCAGGATGGTGTGCCGGCGCTGCAACAGATCCCATCCCGTCACCCCGGCCAGGCCGCCACCCAGCAGGGCGGCCGCGAATCGTCGCTTCACGCCGGCACGGCGCGGAGTTCGCTCATGTGATCATGCTCGCCGCCCACGCCGCCCCTTCCTAGTGACGTGAGTCCTCAATTCCCTCCGGCACATGCGACATCCGGCCCTAGTCCGCGCCGCCGTCGCGACATCAGGCTGGCACACATGGGCGCTGCGGCGCGGAGCCCTCACCCCGCTGACGGCGGGCGGTGCATCACCGTCCCCTTGAGCTCCAGGCCGTACTCGATCCCCTCGTAGTCGCGCCCCTCGAGCTTGCGTGCCTTCTTCGAGGCCGCCGCCGCCGCGGGCATTCGCATCGGCGGCATCGGGATGGAGGGAAAACCCATGTCGTCCACGGGAAGGGGGGTCACCGACGACGCGAGCTGGACCGGAACCTGCGCGGCGGGCACCAGGCCCACCACCGACGGCGGCATCATCAGCTTGCCCACCGACACGGCCGCGCCCATCGCCGCGGCGGGCTCCACTTCCGCCACTCCGGCGCCCAGGGCACCGCCGAGTGAGCCCAGGCCCGAGGCCTCCGCGCCCAGCGCCGCCTCCCCCTCCGAGACGCCAGACCCGACGTCGGCGCCGACCGACTGCAGCGACTGGGACGCGCTCAACTGCGCGAGGTAACTGAGCAGGTTGATCGGGATCCCGCCCGCGATGAACTGGTTGCCGTACGCCATGGCCAGTCCGAACCACCCGGCCTTGGGGTCAAAGCCGAAAGGGGTGCTCAGCAGCGAGGTCAGCAGATCCCCGATCGCCGACTGCGCCGACGTCACGGCGGTCGGAGCAGCGGCCGCCGCGGGACTGGCGGCGGGGGTCGCGGCCGCGGCCCGTACCGTGCGGGCCGGCCCGGCGGCGGCCCGGGCTACACCGGCCACGTTCGGCAGCCGCGACGACTTCGCGATCGGGGGCGGCGGCGAGAACGACGGCAGCGTGACGGCCTGTGCCGACGCTGCCTGGTAGCGGTGCATCGCCCCGGTGTTGTTCGCCCACATCGCCGCGTACTCGTCTTCGGTCGCAGCGATCGCCGCGAGGTTGTTCCCGAACCAGTTGGTGGCCAACAACTGCGCCAGCCTAGCCCTGTTGTCGGCGACCTGGGCCGGCGTGACCATCGCCGAGCGGGCGGCGTCGAAGGCCGCCGCGGCGGCCTGAGCCGAGGAAGCCGCCTGCATACACTGCTGCGCGGTGACGGCCATCCAGTCGAGGTAGGGCTCGACGGCCCCGGTCATCGCGTCCGACGACGTGCCACCCCAGGAATCGGTCAGCGACGACAGGACCGCGGCGTAGCCTTCTGCGGAGGCCTCCAAGCCGTTGCCCAGTTCCTCCCAGGCGTCCGACGCCTCGATCAACGGCCAGGCTCCGGGGCCGGTGTGGATCAGCGCCGAGCTGACCTCGGGCGGCAGCGCTAGGGAATCCATGCCGTCTCATTCAGGAGAATGTCTCGGTTGCTGCTCGTCGCCGTTGACTCAGCCGGTGGCGGCAATGGGTGTCCGCGGTCGTGGGGCACCATGGTGTGCTCTTATCCGGCAGATGGCGGTCGGGGCATCACCGATCCCTTGACTCGCGCGCCGTACTCCTGCTCCTCGTATTTCTGCTGCTTGCGTTTGCGCCAGCCACTGCCCGCCGAGATCGGCGGCGGCATCAGGGGCGGGAGCATGGGCATGCCGGCGTCGCCCGGCGGCAGCGGCGACGCCGCCGACGCCAGCTGCACCGGCGCTTGCGCGGCGGGCAGCAGCCCCACCACCGCGGGGGGCGCGGTGATCTTGCCCAGCGACACCCCCACGCCGATCGCGCCGGTGGTACCCACTTGTCCGAGTCCGGCGCCGAGGCCACCGCCCATGGCCCCCAGACCCGACGCCGCGCCCGAGGCCGCCCCGCCGATCGCGGACTCGCCTTCGGTGAGGCCGGTGCCGACCTCGGCGCCCACCGACTGCAGGGCCTGGGCGGAGTTGGCCTGCGCCAGGTAGCTGAGCATGTTGATGGGGAAGCCCGACGAGATGAACTGGTTGGCCCACGTATTGGCCAGCCCGAACCAGCCGGCGTTGGGGTCGAAGCCGAATGGGGTACTCAGGATCGAGGTCAGCAGATCGCCGATCGCCGTCTGCGCTGACGTCGCCGCGCCGGGAGCGGCGCTCGTGGACGTGGCGGTGGTCTGGGCCGCCGCCCCGGCGGGATTCACGATCGAGGCCGGCGACGAGAACTGCGAGAGCGTCGTCGTGGCCTGAGACGACGCCGTCTGATAGCGGTTCATCGCCGCCGAGTTGTTGGCCCACATGGTCTGGTACTGATCTTCGGTCGCGGCTATCGCCGGCAGGTTGTTGCCGAAGCGGTTGGTCGCCAGCAACTGCGCCAGCCGCGCGCGGTTCGCACTCACCTGGGCCGGCGTAACCATCGTCGAGGCGGCGGAGGTGTAGGCCACCGCGGCGGCCTGAGTGGAGTAGGCCATCTGCTGGGCCTGCTGCGCGGTGTTGCGCATCCAGGCCACGTACGGGCGCGCGGCCTGGATCGCGGCGGCCCCGGACGGGCCGTCCCACGACTCAGCCAGCGACGAGAGCACCGCAGAGTAGCCGGCGGTGGAGTTCTCCAACTCGGTGCCCAGGCGCTCCCACGCTGCGGACGCCTCCATGATCGAGCCGGCTCCGGGCCCCGAGTGGATGAGCGCCGAGGTGATCTCTGGGGGCAGGGCTGAGAAGTCCATGGCACCTCACTTCGCAAACGTGGGCGACGAACGGAAGACATCGCGATGACTACGCCGCAACGAAACCCCAAACATTGAGTTTTGAAGTCTCATCTGCGGATCGGCGCCTTTCCCTGTCCCCCTACCGGATGCCACGAACATATACCGGCGACGCTGGTCAGCGAAGTGTTTACCGGTCAGGAGACCCTGTGTTTCGCTACACGTTTACCGTGGCGCCGCGCGGCAGGTCGACTCGGCCAAGCACGGCGGACAGCCGCGGCCGTCGTCGAACCGGATCGGGATCGTTTCGAGGGCCGGCGACGAGGTCGGTCTCGCCTCGACGGGCCGACGACGGGACTACCAGCGCAGCATCAGGCTTTCCAGGTGGGTCACGCCCGTCGGTTGATGCACGATGGCTGGCGCGAAGTCTGGTTCTAACTCGAAGTCTGGGATGCGGCCCAACCACTCGGCCACGAAGGTGGCCATTTCAAGGCGGGCCAAGTGCATGCCGAGGCATCTGTGTATGCCACTGCCGAACGCCCAATGACGTTGCCGATGAATCTCTCCGTCGCCGGCTGTCGATATCTCGTCGCCGCCGTTCTCTCTGCCCGCGGCTTCCAAAGCCAGCCAGACCACACTGCGCGCCGGGACTGTGACGCCGCCGATCTCGACCGCACGAGAGGTGACGCGCGGGATGGCCGGTCCCGGCGCTTCCAGCCGTAGCATCTCCTCGACGAACGCCGGGATCTGCGCGGCATCCTCGCGTAGGCGGGCCCGCAGCTGCGGGTCGCGGGCAAGGCGCAGTAGAGTGAAACAGTTTGCGGCGGAAACCATTTCAACCCCGGCGACGGAGAACAGCAAAAGGAGGACCGACACGGCTTCCACCTCGCTGAGCGGAAAGTCGCGATCGGCGGTGACTCCTTCCAGGAGCGGCCAGAGAACGCCGGGCAATCGAGCGGGATTGCTCGTCTGGGTGACCAGTTCAGAATTCAGCCATTGGACCAGCTCAAGTTCGGCCGCTCCGTTGGGGTCACCGACCACTGCCGCCCGGATCAGCCGTTCAGCCCTGGCGTCCTCAGCCGGTATCCCGCACACGGTGAGCAGCGTTTGGCAGGCGAAGCTGTCGGTGACCCCGACGGCGTCGCATCGCCCTTTCGCAGCGACCGTGTCGAACAGCAGCGCCGCCCGGGACCGCAACGCCGGAGCGAAGGGAGCCAATGCTTTAGGGCTGAAAAGAGGATGCAGTACACGGCCGAAACGGGCATGCTCGGACCGGCTCCCACAAGAAAGCGGAACTTGAGGAAGCGGCACGCCCGACAAGGCGATCTTGAAGGTTTTCGGTGGCGAGACAAACGTTTCCGGGTCGAGCAAAGCCGCCCGCACATCGTCTCGTCTGGTGAGGTAATAGCCGCGTAGCTCTGGTTTACCCGCCTCGAGTTTCACCACCGGGCCCAGTTCCCGCAACTGGCGCCAGAACGCGCCGCGGTCCGCAGCGAACTCCGGACTCTCCTTGTGGTGCAGCGGAGGCCAAGTCATGCCGCCTCCGACGAAGCCCAGGGCTCACCAACACAGGTGGCACAGCGATAACCCCGAATCGCGCGTCGTGGCGTCCCCGCGGACGCGGTCTCTGAATTCGCCTCGCCGAGCTCACCAAAGATGCCGAAGATCGTTGTTCGGTTCATCGTTTCGATGGCGGCATTCCGAATCCGAAGGACCGGGCACAATGAGTACGAGAGGCGCCGGGCGCTTTCATGCAGAAGGTGATGTCCGACATTCCAGGAAGCTCGGGACGCATGCTGTCGCGGGCCTCGGCACGCGGCGTGTCCCTGTCGTTCATTCCTGCCCAACTTACAGTCTCGTCGCAGCGATAGTTCAGGAACGCGGTGTAATGCGACGTGGATCACGGCCGGGGTTGTGCCGGCCGGGTTGGAACAACCGCATGAATGGCCGCCCTAACCGCTCCGCGCGCCGCCCGAGCAGCTCAGGGACCCGCCTGGCGGCTGACGAACTCGCGTCGCGCGCCGGTCAGCGGGTCGTCGAACTCGATGCGCTGCGCCAGCAGGCGCAACGGCGCACTGAAGTCGTCAGCCGGAACATCAATGATGTTGGGATACAACGGGTCTCCCCAGATCGGCACGCCCAGCGACGCCATGTGAACCCGCAGCTGGTGGGTGCGCCCGGTGCGCGGCGTCAGCCGGTAGACGCCGTCGGGCAACAACTCCACCAGGGTCTCGGCGTTGGGCGGACCCGGTTCGCACACCGCCTGCAGAACGCCCCGGCGCTTGACGATCTGGTTTGCCACGACGCGCGGCAGCTCCAGCGCCGGGTCGACGTCCGCCCGGGCCAGGTACGTCTTGTGCACCGCCCCGCGGGCGAACATCGTCTGGTAGGCGCCGCGCACCTCGCGCCGCGTGGTGAGCAACAGCACCCCGGCCGTCAGCCGGTCGAGCCGATGCGCCGGGCTCAGCTCGGGCAGGTCCAACTCCCGGCGCAGCCGCACCACCGCGGTCTGGGCGACGTGGCGCCCCCGCGGCATGGTGGCCAGAAAGTGTGGCTTGTCGACCACGACGATGCTGTCGTCGCGGTAGAGCACCGGGATGTCGAAGGGCACCGGCACCTCATCGGGCAGTTCTCGATACAGGTAGACGCTGGCCCCGGCGGGCAGCACCGTGGCCGGGTCGACCGCCGTGCCGTCGGCGTCGACGACCTCCCCGGCCAGGACCTTGGCGCGGGCCGAAGCGCCGAAGCGTGCGGTCAGCTCGGCGAGCACCTCGCCGCCGCGCAGGCGCACCCGGGCGGGGCCCAGCCCGTCGCGCACGGGCAGCGGCGCGGTTCTCAATTCAGGGGCACCGGCTCGAGGATCTCCGCGCGCGCCTCGGGCGCGCTGGCCCGCAATTCGTCGGCGGAGACGTCGTCGGGCTGGGCCTGCGAGAGGATCTCGGCCTCCACCCGCGCGGTGTAGTTCGCGACCTCGCGGTCGATGTCGCCCGCGGTCCACCCCAACACGGGCGCGACCACGTCGGCGACCTCGCGGGCGCAGTCCACGCCGCGGTGCGGATACTCGATGGAGATGCGCATGCGTCGGGCCAGGATGTCCTCGAGGTGCAGGGCCCCCTCGGCGGTGACCGCGTAGAGGGCCTCCACCCGCAGGTATCCCGGCGCCTCCTTGATGGGGTGGAGCAGGCCCGGATTGTCGGCCGCCAACCCCAGCACGTCGCCGATCAGCGAGCCGTAGCGGTCGAGCAGGTGGCGCACGCGGTAGGAATGCAGACCCTGCAGCGCGGCGACGTGCTCGGCCTGGTTGATCAGCGCGAAGTAGCCGTCGGCCCCCAGCAGGCTGACCTTCTCGGTGATCGACGGCGCAACCCGGGCCGGCACGAACTGGACCGCGGCGTCGATCGCGTCGGCCGCCATCACGCGGTAGGTGGTGTACTTGCCGCCGGCGATCGCCACCAGCCCGGGGGCGGGCACCGCGACCGCGTGCTCGCGGGACAGCTTGGAGGTCTCCTCGCTCTCCCCGGCGAGCAGCGGCCGCAAGCCGGCGTACACGCCGTCGATGTCGGCGTGGGTGAGCGGCGTGGCCAGCACGGTGTTGACGGTCCCGAGGATGTAGTCGATGTCGGCCTTGGTGGCCGCGGGGTGGGCCAGGTCCAGGGCCCAGTCGGTGTCGGTGGTGCCGATGATCCAGTGGCTGCCCCACGGGATGACGAACATCACCGACTTCTCGGTGCGCAGAATGATCGCGACGTCACTGACGATCCGGTCGCGCGGCACCACCACGTGGACGCCCTTGGACGCACGCACCCGAAATCGCCCGCGCTGCTTGGACAATGCCTGGATCTCGTCGGTCCACACCCCGGTGGCGTTGACCACGACGTGCCCGCGCACCTCGGTGATCGCGCCGTCCTCGGAGTCGCGCACCCGCACGCCCGTCACCCGGTCGCCCTCGCGCCGCAGCGCGACCACCTGCGTCGAGGAGCGCACCACCGCGCCGTAGTGCGCGGCGGTGCGCGCGACGGTCATGGTGTGCCGGGCGTCGTCGACGACGGTGTCGTAGTAGCGGATTCCGCCGACCAGCGACGTCCGCTTCAGGCCGGGGCTCAACCGCAGGGCACCGGCGCGGGTCAGATGTTTCTGCGCGGGAACGGATTTCGCGCCGCCGAGACGGTCGTAGAGGAAGATCCCGGCGGCGATGTAGGGGCGTTCCCACACCCGGTTGGTCAGCGGGAACAGGAAGGGCATCGGCTTGACCAGGTGCGGCGCCAGCGTCGTCAGCGCCAGCTCGCGCTCGTAGAGCGCCTCGCGCACCAGCCCGAACTCGAGCTGCTCGAGGTAGCGCAGCCCGCCGTGGAACATCTTCGACGAGCGGCTCGACGTGCCGGAGGCGAAATCGCGCGCCTCGACCAGGGCCACCTTGAGCCCGCGGGTGGCGGCGTCGAGTGCACAGCCGGAGCCCACGACGCCGCCGCCGATGACCACCACGTCGAACTGCTCGGTGCCCAGCCGCTCCCAGGCCACCGCACGCTGCTGCGGTCCCAGCACCGAAGCCGGCGAGTCGAGCTGGCTGGGCGCGTGGATCGGATCACTCACGGCCGAGGACTCCTAGGGTGAATCTGGTGTTGGTTACTCGTCAGTAGGACGCTGCCTCACCAAGGCTAGTCGGCAAGCCGATGTTCCGCCGTCCGGTGTGACGCGCACTTCAGTCGAGATCGTCGTGAGCCATCAGGCGGCGGGCGGCCTCGGTGATCGAGCCCGACAACGACGGGTAGACGGCCAGCGTCTGCGCCAGCTCGTTGACGGTGATGCGGTTCTGCACGGCGACGGCGATGGGCAGGATGAGCTCGGAGGCGATGGGCGCGACCACCACGCCGCCGATCACCACGCCGGTGGACTTGCGGCAGAACACTTTGACGAAGCCCTGCCGCAGCCCCGACATCTTCGCCCGCGCGTTGGTGCGCAACGGAAGCATGATGGTGCGGGCCGACACCGACCCGTCGTCGATCGCCGACTGCGGGACCCCGACGGCGGCGATCTCGGGCCTGGTGAACACCGTTGACGCCACGGTGCGCAGCCGGATCGGGCTGACGCCCTCGCCCAGCGCGTGGTACATGGCGATGCGGCCCTGCATGGCGGCCACCGAGGCCAGCAGCAGCAGGCCGGTGCAGTCGCCGGCGGCGTAAATGCCCGGCACGGACGTCCGCGACACCCGGTCGACCTTGAGGTAGTCGCCGCGGCCCAGCTCGATGCCCACGCGTTCGAGGCCGAGTCCTGCGGTGTTGGGCACCGACCCGATGGTCATCAGGGCGTGGCTGCCCTCGACGGTGCGACCGTCGGTCATGGTGACCAGGACCCCACTGGGGGGATGGCCGGTGCGGGTGACCGATTCCGCGCGGGCGTTCTTGATCAGCTGGACGCCTCGTTCGGCGAACGCCTCCTCGAGCACCAGCGCTGCGTCGGCGTCCTCGTAGGGCAGCACCCGGTCCCGGCTGGCCGCGACCGTCACCGGCACGCCCAGTTCGGTGTAGGCGTGCACGAACTCCGCGCCGGTGACGCCCGAGCCCACTACGATCAGGTGCTCGGGCAGCGCGTCCAGGTCGTAGAGCTGGCGCCAGGTCAGGATGCGTTCGCCGTCGGGCTGGGCCGACGGCAGCACCCGCGGGCTGGCGCCGGTGGCGATCAGCACCACGTCGGCCTCGTGCTCGGTGGTCGAGCCGTCCGCGGCGGTGGCCATGATGCGGTGCCGGGCCAGGCCGGGTTCGGGGTCGATCAGCTCGCCCCGCCCGGCGATCACGTGCACGCCCTTGCTGAGCAGGTCGGCGGTGATGTCGGCGGACTGTTCGCTGGCGAGCCGTTTGACCCGGGCGTGGATCCGCGGCAGCGAGATCTTGGCGTCGTCGATGTCGATGTCGAAGCCCAGCCGCGGCGCCCGGCGCAGTTCGGTGCGCAGCCAGGTGGAGGCGATGAACGCCTTGGACGGCACGCAGTCGTCCAACACGGCCGCGCCGCCGATGCCCTCGGAGTCGATCACGGTGATGTGCGTGGTGTCGGGGTGGGAGGTCGCGGCCACCAGCGCGGCTTCGTAACCGGCCGGGCCTCCACCGAGGATCACGATGCGGGTCACCACAAGCCCTAACCTAGCCGCGACCCGATACCCGTGCGCGGCGTGACGTCTAAGCTTTCCCCGTGCCGCTCTACGCCGCGTACGGCTCGAACATGCATCCAGAGCAGATGCTCAAGCGTGCGCCGCACTCTCCGATGGCCGGAACGGGGTGGCTGCACGGGTGGCGGCTGACCTTCGGCGGCGAGGACATCGGCTGGGAGGGCGCCCTGGCCACCGTCGTCGAGGATCCCGGCGCCAGGGTGTTCGTCGTCCTCTACGACATGACCCCTGCCGACGAGATCAACCTCGACCAGTGGGAGGGCTCGGAGTTCGGCGTGCACAAGAAGATCCGGTGCCGGGTGGAGAGGATCTCGTCGGACACCAACACCGACCCCGTGCTGGCGTGGCTGTATGTGCTCGACGCCTGGGAGGGCGGCCTGCCGTCGGCGCGGTATCTGGGCGTGATGGCCGACGCCGCCGAAATCGCCGGCGCCCCGCAGGATTACGTGCACGATCTGCGAACGCGCCCGGCCCACAACATCGGCCCCGGCACCTAGGTTTCTTCGCCGCTCGATGCGGCGTGTCGCTGTACAGACACGCGCGCTCGCGGGGCTAGAGGCGACCCGCCTGCTCGACGATGTTGACCATCAGCCGCACGCCGGTCGCCAGTGCTCGCTCGTCGAGGTCGAACGTCGGCTGGTGCAGGTCCAGCTGCGGGCCCTCCCCGGACCAGACGCCGAGCCGCGCCATGGCGCCGGGAACCTCCTCCAGGTACCAGGAGAAGTCCTCGCCGCCGCCGGACTGCCGGGTGTCGGCCAGCACGTCGGGCCCGATGGCCTCGATCGCGTGGGTGAGGATGTGCGTCGAGACTTCCTCGTTGACCACCGGCGGCACGCCGCGGTGATACCGCATCGTGTGCTCGATCGCCAGCGGCGACAGCAGCGCCGACACGGCCTCGCGGATGATCGCCTCGAGCGACACCCACGTCTGCCGGCTCGCCGTGCGCACGGTGCCGGACAGCACGCCGCTCTGCGGTATGGCGTTGGCGGCCACACCGGCGTTGACCGCGCCCCACACCAGTACCGTGGCGTTGCGTGGGTCGATGCGGCGCGACAGCACCCCGGGCAGCCCGGTGATCAGGGTGCCCAACCCGTAGACCAGGTCGGCCGTCAGGTGCGGGCGCGACGTGTGCCCGCCGGGTGAATACAGCGTGATCTCGATCGAGTCGGCCGCAGACGTGATCGGCCCCTGCCGCACGGCGACCTTGCCGACGGCCAGATGGGGATCGCAGTGCAGGGCGAAGATCCGCGTCACCCCGGCCAGCGCCCCGGCCGCGATCGCGTCGATCGCGCCGCCGGGCATCAGCTCCTCGGCGGCCTGGAAGATCAACCGCACCCCGACCGGCAGCTCCGGCACTGAGGCCAGCACCAGCGCGGTGCCCAGCAGGATCGCGGTGTGCCCGTCGTGGCCGCAGGCGTGCGCGATGTTGGGCATGGTCGAGGCGTACGGGGCGCCGGTCCGCTCGGCCATGGGCAGCGCGTCCATATCGGCCCGCAGCGCGAGCCTGGGCTCGCGCTCGGGACCGAGGTCGCACACCAGCCCCGTTCCGCCGGGCAGCACCTTGGGGTTCAGCCCCGCGTCGGCCAGTCGCTCGGCGACGAACTGGGTGGTGGCGTACTCCTGCCGGCCCAGCTCCGGGTAGCGGTGCAGGTGGCGGCGCCACTCCACCAGGTCGTCGGCGTGGGCGGCCAGCCACGAATCGGCGGTCTCGGCGAGGCTCATGCGTGTCCCCGACGTTCACACAGCGCCAGCACCCGGTCCCGCTCGGCGGGCGTCTGGGCCAGGGTGACGACGGTGCGCGCCAGCATGATGGCGCCGTCGACGACGGCGGCGTCGGCGCTGGGCCTGGCGGCGGCGGCCGTGAAGGCGCGCTGGTGCACCATGGCCCCGCCGGCGTCTACCCCGATCACCGGGTGGATCCCGGGCAAGACATGCGTCACGTTGCCCATGTCGGTGCTTCCCATGGGCAGCGCCGCCTCATACTGCGGCGCCACCGGCTCACGCCCGAGCCGGCGCATCTCCTCGCGGAAGACGTCGGCCAGCCACGCGTCGGGCTTGAGCTCGTCGTAGGCCGGCGCGGGGTTGTCGATCTCGTATTCGCATCCGGTGGCCAGCGCGCCCGCGGCGAAGCACGCGTATATCCGGCCCTCCAGCTCCCGCAGCGAATCCGCCTCGACGGCGCGCATCGCGTACTGCAGCGTGGCGTGCCCGGGGATGACGTTGACGGCCTGGCCGCCGTCGGTGACGATCCCGTGCACCAGCTGGCCCGCCGCGAGCTGCTGCCTCAGCACCCCGATGGCAACCTGCGCGACGGTCACGGCGTCGGCGGCGTTGATGCCGAGGTGCGGCGCGACGGCCGCGTGTGACTCCTTGCCTCGGTAGCGCACCACCGCCTCCGAGAGCGCCAGCGAGCGGGCGGCGGCGATGTCGGCCGGCCCGGGATGGATCATGACGGCCACGGCCACGTCGTCGAACAGGCCGGCCTTCAGCAGCAGCGCCTTACCGCCGCCGGCCTCTTCGGCCGGCGTGCCCAGCAACGACACCCGCAGGCCCAGTTCGTCGGCCACCTCGGCCAGCGCGAGGGCGGCGCCGACGGCCGACGCCGCAATGATGTTGTGCCCGCAGGCATGACCGATCTCCGGCAGCGCGTCGTACTCGGCGCACACGCCGACCACCAGCGGCCCGCTGCCGAAGTCGGCGCGGAACGCGGTTTCCAGACCACCGGCGGGCGCAGTGATCTCGAAGCCGCGCTCGGCGACCAGCGCCTGCGCCTTCGCGCAGCTCCGGTACTCGGTGAACGCGAGCTCGGGCTCGGCGTGGATGGCGTGCGACAACTCGACCAGATCGGCACCGCGGCGCCGCACGACGTCCTCGACGCTTTCCAACGCGGTGACTGTGGGCATGCTCGCAGTATCGCACCGCGGCCCCCCGGCCTCAGCGGCCTACACCAGTCCGGCGATGAACCCCGCGGCCTGGCCCGGGTAGGGCGGCGAGTCGTAGTCGTGGTGCGCGTCGCGGTCACGACCGCCCACGACGCAGACCGGGTCACCGGGGCTACACAGGTCGATGGCCCGCCCGGCGAACTGTCCCGTCGTCGACAGGGGAGTGTTGAAGCGGTTGCCGGGGTTGCCGAACACCGCCACCGCGGCGACCTTGCCGGCCAGGCCGGGGTCCAGCGCGGGGGCCGAGCCGAAGTTGCCGATCGTGTTGCCCAGCGGCGGCACTCCCGCCAGCATCGACACCGCGGCGGCGCCCTGCGAGAAGCCCCCGAGCACCAGATGCGTCGCGGGACACTGGTCGACCATCTGCGCGATGTGGTCGCGCGCGTCGTTGGCGGCGTCGGCGGTGGTCAGAAAGTTGTAGCTGGCAGGGTAGTTCACCGCGTAGTTGTCCAGGCTGCGCCCGCCGAGCGCGGACTGCATTGCGGCGAACAGCGCGTCGCCTTCGGCTCCCAGCCCGGGCGGTTCGGCGGTGCCGCGGGCGAAGATGAGCTGGACATCGGGACAGTCGGCGTTCGCCGTCGGCGAGCCGCCGCACAATGTCGAGGCCGACACCCCGACAGCGAGGACCAGGCCGACGAGCGGCCAACTACGAAAACCCATGTGGCAGATCCTGACATATGTCGGCAAACACCGTCGCGGCGCTAAGCTCGCGCATTGTGAGTGACCCCGGCGAACTCGCCAGGCGGGCGGCGCAGGTGATCGCCGAGCGCACGGGAATCCCCCGCCACGACGTCGCGATCGTCCTGGGCTCGGGCTGGTCGCCGGCCGTGGCGGCGCTCGGCACCCCGACCGCGGTGCTGCCACAGGCGGAGCTGCCGGGATTCGCGCCGCCGACGGCCGTCGGGCACACCGGCGAGCTGCTGTCGATGCGGGTCGGCGGGCACCGGGTGCTGGTGCTCGTCGGCCGCGTGCACGCCTACGAGGGACACGACCTGCGCCACGTCGTGCACGCGGTGCGCGCGGCATGCGCTGCCGGCGTGCACACCGTCGTGCTGACCAACGCGGCGGGCGGGCTGCGCCCGGAGATGACGGTCGGCGAACCGGTGCTGATCAGCGACCACCTGAACCTGACCGCCCGATCGCCGTTGGTCGGGCCGCGGTTCGTCGACCTCACCGACGCCTACTCGCCGCGGCTGCGCGGCCTCGCCCGCCAGGCCGACCCCACCCTGGCCGAAGGCGTGTACGCCGGATTGCCCGGGCCGCACTACGAGACCCCCGCCGAGATCCGGATGCTGCAGACGCTGGGCGCCGACCTGGTGGGCATGTCGACCGTGCACGAGACCATCGCGGCCCGCGCGGCCGGTGCCGAGGTGCTGGGGGTGTCGCTGGTGACCAACCTGGGCGCCGGGATCGGCGGGCAGCCGCTGAGCCACGCCGAGGTGCTGGCCGCCGGGGCCTCGTCGGCCAACCGGATGGGCGCTCTGCTGGCCGGCGTGATCGCCCGGTTCTGACCCCGACGAGACTCCGACGAGACCCCGATGACACCGTCGATGACACCCGAGGAATGGATCGCCCACGATCCCGACCCCCGGACGGCCGCCGAGCTCGCCGCCTGCGCCCCGGACGAGATCGCCGCGCGGTTCGCGCGGCCGTTGACGTTCGGCACCGCCGGGCTGCGCGGCCCGGTCCGGGGCGGGCCCGACGCCATGAACGTCGCGGTGGTGTCCCGCGCCACCTGGGCGGTGGCGCGGGTCCTCGGCGGCGCGCCCGGATCGCTGATCGTGGTGGGCCGCGACGCCCGCCACGGTTCGGCGGTGTTCGCCACCGTCACCGCGGAAGTGCTTGCGGCGCAGGGGGTTTCGGTGATCCTGCTGCCGGGTCCGGTGCCGACACCGCTGACCGCGTACGCCGTGCGCCGCCGGGGCGCGACCGCCGGGATCCAGATCACGGCCTCGCACAATCCGCGCACCGACAACGGCTACAAGGTGTACGCCGACGGCGGCATCCAGATCGTCTCGCCCACCGACCGCGAGATCGAGGCCGCGATCGCCGCAGCGCCCCCGGCCGACCAGATCCCCCGGGCACCGGTCGCACCTGCCGACACCGATCTGGTCCGGCGCTACGTCGAGCGCGCCGCCGGGGTGCGCCGCGGCAGGGGCTCGGTGCGGGTGGCGCTGACCGCGCTGCACGGCGTGGGCGGCGCGGTGGCGGTCGAGACGCTGCGCCGCGCGGGCTTCGACCATGTACACACCGTCGGGGAGCAGTTCGCGCCCGATCCCGACTTCCCGACCGTCGCCTTCCCGAACCCCGAGGAGCCCGGCGCCACCGACGCGCTGCTCACCCTGGCCGCCGACGTGCGCGCCGATGTCGCGATCGCGCTCGATCCCGACGCCGACCGGTGCGCGGTCGGCATCCCCACCGAGACGGGTTGGCGGATGCTGTCCGGCGATGAAACCGGTTGGCTGCTAGGCGATTACATTCTTTCCAGCTCAACGCCGGAGGCGCCGCCGGGACAGCGCGTGGTGGCCAGCACCCTGGTGTCGTCGCGGATGCTGGCGGCCATCGCAGCGCGCCATGGGGCCACCCACGTCGAGACCCGCACCGGCTTCAAGTGGCTGGCGCGCGCCGACGCGGACCTGCCCGGCCGCAGGCTGGTGTACGCCTACGAGGAGGCGATCGGGCACTGCGTCGACCCGGAGGCCGTGCGCGACAAGGACGGAATCAGCGCCGCGGTGCTGGTGTGCGACCTGGTGGCGACACTTGCCGCGCAGGGCCGCTCGGTGCCCGACGCGCTCGACGACCTGGCCCGGCGATACGGCGTGCACGACGTCGCGGCCGTGTCGCGCCGGGTTGCCGAGGCCGGCGAGGCCACCGGCCTGATGCGGCGGCTGGCCGCCGAGCCGCCACGACGGGTGGCCGGATTCGCCGCCACGGCCACCGACCTCGGCGACGCCGTGATCCTGACCGGCGGCGACGACGACGCCTCGGTGCGGGTGGTGGTGCGGCCCTCGGGAACCGAGCCGAAGCTCAAGTGCTACATGGAGGTTCGCTGCGCCGTGACCGGTGACCTGGCGGCGGCCCGGCGGCGGGCGCGCGCGCTGCGCGAGCAGCTGGTGGCCGAGTACGGCTAGCGGGGCCCGTACTGCCGGTCGCCCGCGTCGCCGAGCCCCGGCACGATGTAGGCGTTTTCGTTGAGCCCGTCGTCGACGGCGACGGTGAACAACCGCGCTTCTGGCGCCGCTTTCTCCAGCGCCGCAACACCTTCGGGCGCGGCGACCGCGCACAGCACCGTGATGTCGTCGGCGCCGCGGCGTTGCAGCAGGCCGATCGTGTGTCTCAGCGACCCGCCGGTGGCCAGCATGGGGTCGAGAACCATGACCGGGTGCCCGGCCAAGTCGTCGGGCAGGGACTCGAAATACCCGCTCGCCTGGTGGGTTTGCTCGTCGCGGGCGACGCCGACGAATCCGACCCGGGCCTGCGGCAGCAGAGCGAGGGCCTGGTCGACCATGCCCAGCCCGGCCCGCAGCACCGGAACGAGGACGGGCGGCCGGGCCAATCGCACACCGAGTGTTTCGGCGAGCGGCGTGCGGATCGGGAAGGCCTCCCGGCCCGCGTCCCGGGTGGCCTCGTAGACCAGCATCGCGGTCAGATCGCGCAGCGCGGCCCGGAAGGCCGCGTTGTCGGTGCGTTCGTCGCGCATGATCGTGAGCCGGGCGACCGCCAGCGGGTGGTCAACGACGCGCACCTCCACGGGGATCGACCCTATATAACAATCGCGCGTAAGCCCGCTGACACGCCTTCGCGGACGCCGCCAACGCAACGGTTGCCGCCATATACTCCCCCGGTGCGGAGCCGGAGAAAGCGGCCAAGAAGGCTGCCGGGCAGGGCATATCACGTCCTGCGCCTGGCCGGCGCCTTGGCGCTGGCCGCCTTGGCCGCGACCCCGCTGGCGCCGCGGGTGGACCTGAGCGCGGCCGCCATGCCGCAGCTGGCGCACGTGGTCGTCGTGATCGAGGAGAACCGCTCCGAATCCAACATCATCGGCAGCAAGTCGGCGCCGTTCATCACCGCGCTGGCCGCGGGCGGGGCGAACATGGCGCAGTCGTTCGCCGAGACCCACCCGAGTGAACCGAACTATCTGGCGCTGTTCGCCGGCAACACCCTCGGCGTCACCAAGGACGTCTGCCCCGTCAACGCCGGTGCGGTGCCCAACTTGGCGTCCGAATTGCTTTCCGCCGGTTACACATTCGCCGGTTTCGCCGAAGGCCTGCCCACGGTCGGCTCACCGGTGTGCACGGCGGGCAAGTACGCCCGCAAGCACGTGCCGTGGGCGAATTTCACCAACGTGCCGCCGGCGAACTCCCTGCCGTTCTCGTCGTTCCCGATGGGCAACTACGCGAGCCTGCCCACCGTGTCGTTCGTCATTCCCAACAACGACGACAACATGCACGACGGCTCCATCGCGCAGGGCGACGCCTGGCTCAACCGCGAGCTGTCGGGTTACGCCAACTGGGCGATGGCCAACAACAGCGTGCTGATCGTGACCTGGGACGAGGACGACGGCGGCCCCCGCAACCAGATCCCGACGGTCATCTACGGCGGGCACGTGCGTCCCGGCACCTACACCGAACAGATCAGCCACTACAACGTGCTGTCGACGCTCGAGCAGATGTACGGCCTGCCCAAGACCGGCTACGCGGCCAACGCGCCGGTGATCACCGACATCTGGAGCCCGTAGAGCCCTTCGAGGCCCCTGGCCCAATCGCCCCCTCAACCTCGCCGTCCCGGCGCTCGCCGTCGCGGGGTGTGGCAATCGCGGCGCCGATCGTCGCTATTGTGTGCCGCATGGCTGCTGACCTCGTGCCCATCCGCCTGAGCCTGCCGGCCGGCGACCGCTACACCGTCTGGGCGCCGCGCTGGCGCGACGCCGGCGACGAGTGGGAGGCGTTCCTGGGCAAGGACGAGGACCTCTACGTCTTCCAGAGCGTCGCCGACCTGGCCGCGTTCGTGCGTTCCGACACCGACAACGACCTGGTCGACCACCCCGCATGGAAGGACCTGACCGCAGCGCACGCGCGCAAGCTGCAACCCGCCGAGGACAAGCAGTTCGACCTGGTCGCCGTCGAGGAGCTGATGGCGGAGAAGCCCAGCGAGGCGTCGGTGAGTGCGCTGGCCGGCGCGCTGGCGATCGTGTCGTCGATCGGGTCGGTGTGCGAGCTGCCCGCCGTGTCGAAGTTCTTCAACGGCAACCCCTCGCTGGGCACGGTCTCCGGCGGGATCGACCACTTCGCCGGCAAGGCAGGGCAGAAGCGCTGGAACGCGATCGGCGAGGTCATCGGGCGCAGCTGGGACGACGTGCTCGATGCGATCGAGGAGATCATCAGCATCCCCGAGGTCGACGACGCCCTGTCCGAGAAGGCCGCCGAGGAGCTGGCCGAGGAGCCCGAAGAAGAAGACACCGGAGAAGCCGGCGACGAAGACCACGCCACAGAAGCCACCGAGGCCACCGAGGCCACCGAGGCCGGGGAGGCCACCGACTCCTCAGACGAGCCGGAGCAAGACGAAGCCGAACCCAGGCAAGACGAACACGAAGACGAAGAAGTCGAAGAAGACCGCGCGCCCGGCGACACCGTCGTGCTGGGCGGCGACGAGGACTTCTGGCAGCAGGTGGGCATCGACCCGATCCGGATCATGACGAGCTCGGGCACGTTCTACACGCTGCGCTGCTACCTCGACGACCAGCCGGTCTTCCTCGGGCGCAACGGCAGGATCAGCGTCTTCACCTCCGAGCGTTCGCTGGCGCGCTACCTCGCCGACGAACACGACCACGACCTGGCCGACCTGAGCACCTACGACGACATCCGCACCGCCGCCACCGACGGCTCGCTGGCCGTCGAGGTCACCGACGACAACATCTATGTCCTCAGCGGGCTGGCCGACGACCTCGCCGACGGGCCGGACGCCGTGGACCGCGACCAGCTGGACCTGGCGGTGGAACTGCTCCGCGACATCGGCGACTACTCGGAGGATTCCGCGGTGGACAAGGCGCTCGAAACCGGACGGCCGCTGGGCAAACTGGTGGCCTACGTCCTCGAGCCGGGCTCGGTCGGCAAGCCGGCGCCCCCGTACGCCGCGGTGGTGCGCGAGTGGGAGAAGCTGGAGCAATTCGTCGACGGGCGGCTCAGGCGCGAATAGCCCGTTTGACGGGTTTCCAAGTCTCCTCTTTACTGGCGGGCAGTGTCCGCCGCCGGCCGATGGGACGGCCGGCGGGCTCTAGAACGGGAAGGTGGACCACGTGTCGCTGCCCGGGATCGGCCCGCTGCCCCTGTACGGGTTTCAGCGTCCGGCCCTGCTGCTGTTCGCGCTGATCCCGGTCGCGCTGCTCGCGGTTTACGTCCTCGTTCAGGCCCGGCGCCGCCGCCGGCTGCGCCGGTACACCGAGGCCGAGGTGCCGCAGTCGTTGTGGCGGCACCTGCCGATCGCGGTGTCGCTGCTCGCGCTGCTGCTCTTGACGGTCGCCCTGGGCACGCCGACCCACGACATGCGCATTCCCCGCAACCGGGCGGTCATCATGCTGGTGATCGACATGTCCAACTCCATGCGGGCCACCGACGTCGACCCCAACCGGCTCAAGGCCGCCGAACAGGCCGCGAGCCAGTTCGCCACCCAGCTGACGCCGGGGATCAACCTCGGGCTCGTGGCGTTCGCGGGAACGCCATTCCTGCTGGTGCCCCCCACGCCGCAGCACCAGGCGACCGTCGACGCCCTGAAGAAGCTCGACTTCGCCGACAGCACGGCGACCGGCGAGGCCATCTTCACCGCCCTGCACGCGATCAGCGCCACGGCCGTGGCCGGCGGCGACACCCCGCCGCCCGCCCGCATCGTGCTGCTCTCCGACGGCGGCGAGAACAAGCCGTCGGACCCCAACGATCCGCACGACGGGGCCTACACCGCGTCCCGCCTGGCCAAGGACCAGGGCGTGCCCATCTCGACGATCTCCTTCGGGACGCAGAGCGGCGAGATCGAGATGGAAGGCCACCGCATCGCGGTCCCCGTCTCGACGGACCAGATGAAGATGATCGCCAAGTTGTCGGGCGGTCAGTCCTACACCGCCACCAACCTCAAGGAGCTGGAGAAGGACTACAACGCCATCGAGAACGAGATCGGGTATCGCACGGTGCCCGGCCCCGGCAGCTCGGGGTGGCTGCGCCTGGCCGTCGTCACCGCGCTGGTCGCGGCGGCGCTGGGGCTGTTGATCAACCGGCGGCTGCCCGCCTGAGGAACTAGGCCGGCAACCTGCGGTTGAGCAGCAGACCCGCCAGGATCGCGCCGGCCATGACGACCGCGCCGAGCAGCATCCAGGCCAGGCTGGCATCCCCCTTGACGGTTTCGTAGCCGATCTGGCGCTGCAGCGTCGTGTAGACCTGCTTCAGCGACTCCAGGCTGTCGGCGTGGAAGGCCTGGCCGTCGGTGATCTCGCAGATCTTCTGCAGGGTCTGGTCGTCCACCGGGACGGGGATCGTGGCACCCTCGAAGACGACCGTGCCGTCCGGCGTCCCGAAGGAGATCGTCGAGATCTGCACCCCCTCCGATTTGGCTGCCCGCGCTGCGGTGAACGCGCCCTGGGGGGCGTTGGGGTCCAGCGGCACGTTCTCGGCGCCGTCGGACTCCAGCACGATCCGCGCCGGCGGCGGGCCGTCACCGCCGCCCATCACCGAGCCCACCGTCGCGATCGCCTGCAGCGCGGTGAAGATGCCCTCGCCCGTCGCGGTCTTGGGTGCCGGCTGCAGGCTGTCGATGCCCGCCTTCACCGCCGCGCGGTTGGTGGTCGGCGGGACCAACAGCGTGGCGTTCGCCGCGAACTCCACCAGCCCGAGGTTGATGGCCGGCGTCAGCTCGCTGGCGAACTGCTTGCCCGCCTCCTTGGCGGCGTCCAGCCGGGTGGGGGCGACGTCGGTGGACGCCATCGACTCCGAGACGTCGATGACCAGCATCACGACCGCGCGGTTCAGCGGAATCCGGACGTCGGAGGTGGGCCCGGCCATCGCCGTCGTCAGCAGCACCAGCGACGTGGCCAGCAGGATGGTCGGCACGTGCCGCCACTTGCTCGGCCGCGCCGGCGCGACCCGCTCGAGCACCTCCATGTTGGCAAACCGCAGCACCCGCCGGCGCCGCGCGAACTGTTGGGCCACGTAGCCGACCACAACCAACGCCACGACCAGCAGAAACAGGAAGAACCAGGCGTTCTGGAAGCCGGTGAGCGACACGGGGCCCAGCAGGGGCAACTTCATGTCCAGCCACAGTATTCGTCGAGAGCCGACGCTGCACGCGCCCCGCGCGGGCGAAGCCGGGGCGCGAGATGGAACATTCGCGGGCCCGCCGCGGGCGAGCCGGCTACGTTCCCGGGTTGACCGGGCCACTTTGGTCCGCCAAGCACCCCGTCGACCGGGTATTCTCCTGCTCTATCGGCGGCTGGTGTGGGGCGTGTGGCCGACGTCGAGCGCGTGAGGGAGGCCGTGATGGGTCTTTTTATCAGCTACGCCAGCCGCGACAGGCGGGCCCTCGACGGCCTCATGGCGGCGTTCCAACGGGCCCACCTGCAGGTCTGGCTGGACGAGGAACTGGGCGGCGGCGAGGCGTGGTGGCGCGTGATCCTCGAGCGGATCCGCGACTGTGACGTCTTTATCGTCGCGTTGTCGAACAACTCGCTGGCGTCGAAGCCGTGTCAGGCCGAACTCCGCTATGCCCAGGCGCTGCAGCGGCCCATTCTGCCGGTTCAGGTCGGCCCGCTCGACAGCATGCGCCTCAACCCGCTGTCCACCATGCAGATCATCGACTACCGGAACCCGAGCGTCGACACCGGCATCCAACTGATCGCCGCCGTGCACGAGCAGCGGGCGCGGGTGGGCCCGCTGCCCTCGCCGCTGCCCGACGAGCCGCCGGTGCCGTTCGCCTACCTGATGCGGTTGGCCGTCACGATCAAAGACCCCGTACTCAGCGCTCGCCAGCAGTCCGAGTTGGTGTCGGAACTCAAGTCCGCGCTCGACGAAGACGGCGACGACCCGGCCGCCCGGCGCGATCTCACCCAGCTCCTGTGCATGCTGCGCGACCGCCCCGACGTCACCTACCGCACCCGAACCGACGTCGAGAGCATCATTGCCTCGATGAACGCGGCGGAACCCGCGTCCGGCCCCACCCCACAGCCTCCGTTCCCCCCCGGCCCGTTCCCACCACACACCTCGGGGCCGTTCCCAAGCCAGGGCGGGGGCCCGCCCCCGCAGCCTTTCACGGGACCGGCGCGGCCACCGTTTCCGGGCCCGACCCAGCATCCGGCCCCGACGGGTCGGCGGTCCCGGACGACATGGATCCTCGCCGGCGCCGGCGCCCTGGTCGCCGTCGTCGCGATAGTAATTGCGGCCGTGGTGTTTTGGCCGCACCCGCATCCGACGACGAAAGTCGTCAAGGCCGAGCAGCTGGACTCGATCCTGCTCACCGCCAGCGACCTGAACTCCATCATGGGCACCTCGAACATGCAGCAGATCTCGTCGAGCCATCAGATGGCCACCGCGCCGACGCTGTCGGATCCCAGTTGCGCCGGCGCGGCTGACACCGAGGAACTCACGGCCTATCAGGGCAGTGACTATCAGGCCGTGGCCGACCGGTACGTGCGCGAACCCGGCACCCAATTCGACCATGTCGTGGTCGAGGCCGCGGTCACGTTCTCGTACGCCCCCAACGCCCCCGCGTTCGTGCGGTCTTCCGCCGACAAGTGGAAAGCCTGCGCCGGAAAGACCGTGACGAAGACGCAGCCCGACGGGAAAACCTCGCAGTGGGGCTTCGCCGACGTCGTCGACAACGACACGAAGATCAGCGTCACGTCGTCGCAGGAAGGCTATGTCTGGAGCTGCCAACACACCCTGAGCACGGTGGCCAACGTCGTCATCGACGCCAACGCCTGCGCCGAGCACGTGACCAACGAAGGCACTCAGATCGCCGACAAGATCGCGACCAACGCGACCAACGCCGCGAAGTAGCCGCCCGCACGCGCTCGCCGCGGCGCGCCCGCGTCAGCCGGCGACGAGATCGCGCCGCTGAGTGAACTTGATGTCGAGGCTGCGCAGGTAAGTCTGCAGCCCCGCGTCCTGGATCGGGATGAGGTGCGCGGGCTCGCCGGTCTCGTTGTAGTGGGCGTGCCACATGCCCGGCGGGGTGGTGAAGGCGCAGCCCGCCCGCCAGTCGACGCGGGTCGGGTCGACGATGTCGCCGTGCTCGTCGAGGCGCGTCCCCAGCAGTGAGTAGCAGCCGCTTTCGGGCGCGTCGAGGATCAGGTCCAGCGCGACGGACTGATGCCGGTGCGGGCGCTGAACCTGATTGGGCGGCAGCACCCCGAACATGGCCCACAGCACGTGGGTGATGGTCAGCGTCTGCTCCTGGTTGGCGTTGGCCAGCAGGACGCTGACCCGGCTCTTCTCGTTGGCGCCGGGCCGCGACGCGATCTCCTCCAGCTTCGCCACCGCGTCCGCACGCCGGAACTTGGTCGCCCGGAACCGCGGCTGGGTCGCTTCGACGCCCAGGTAGCGCATCAGCGGCTCGTCGTGCACCCAATACATGGTCGTGTCGGTGGCCGCGTAGAACACCGAACGGGCGCCCGCCGGCAGCGTCAGGAAATCGCCCTTCTCCCACTCGACCAGCTGGCCGTTGACGGCCGCGAAGCCGCGCCCGTAGAGGACGTAGAACAGCTGCGAGGTGGCGTTGGGGCTGGTGTCGATCTGCTCGCCGGGACGGATGCGCAGGAAGTTGGCCAGCAGGGCGGGGCTAGTCGCCGCGCCGGAGCCGATGCCGAGTTCGCCCGACAGGTCCAGCGGGATGACTCCGGTGGGCGAATCGAGGTAGATCTCGGGCTCGAACCGGGTAATCGGCACCTGTGGGGCAAGGCCCGAGCCGATCGGGTTGGCGGCCTTGGAGTACTCGAACAGCCTGGCGTCGTCCGCCCAGTCCTGGAAGCGGCCCTCGAAGCCGTACTCGGCCACGTTGATCATCGGCGCGGGGACCGTGGGGTCCAGCATGGGGGCCAGCTCAGGGGCCGGCTTGGGGGCCACTGCGTTTTCGGTGGTGCTCATCAGCGTCTCCGTACATCGTCTCGTGTCGTGTCGCGTATCTGAATAGTATCTATCTTGTATCTCAGTTGCAAGGCCAACGTGGCCCGCGGCGGTGTACGGTCACCTCCACAACTGAGATACGACTCAGCTACCAGGAAGGACTCGGTGACGACGACGAACGCACGGCCGGCCACGGCCAAGGACCGCGCACTGGAATACGTCAAGACCCAGGTGCTCACGGGCGCTTTCCCCGGCGGCGACCTGATCAGCGAGGGCGACGTGGCCACCGCGCTGGGGATGTCGCGGACCCCGGTCCGCGAGGCGTTCCTGCGACTCGAGGCCGCGGGCCTGCTGCGGCTCTATCCGCAGCGCGGCGCCCTGGTCATCCCGGTCTCGCCCGAGGAGGTCCGCGCCGTCATCGAGGCGCGGCTGGCCCTGGAGCAGTTCGCCGCCGCCAGGGTGGCCGGGCGCGACCCCGCCGCGGGCGCCGCGCTGTACGAACGACTTTCGGGCGAGCTGGACCGGCAGCGCGCCGCCGCCGCGGCGGAGAACTGGAAGGATTTCCTGGACGCCGACCGCGCCTTCCACGCCGTCACACTGGAAGAGGCCGGGAACGCCATCCTGTCCGGGTTCTACTCGTCGCTGCGGGACCGGCAGATGCGGATGATCGGGGAATCAGCGCTGCGCGATCCCAACCGGATGTCGACGATCATGGACGAGCATCAGAGCATCGCCCAAGCCCTGCGCGACGGCGATCAGCCGCGCGCGCTGCAGGCCGTGCAGGACCATCTGGCGAGCACCGTGCGCGCGATGGGCCTCGCCTGGGACCCGATCTGACGGCCCAATTGCGTTAGACAATCGTCGATTCGGGGAAGTCCTTGACACAGATGGTGCCCGTCCCGGGTGCCGCGAAGTCAGGAGCTGAAATGATCGGATCGATTATCCTCGCCATCGTCGTGGGCGCGATCGTCGGTTTGGTGGCACGTCTCGTCATGCCGGGCAAGCAGAACATCGGCATGCTGATGACGGTTCTCGTCGGCGCCGTGGGGGCGCTGATCGGCTCGGCGGTGGCCAGCCAGTTCGGGTACCACAACGCCAACGGCGGAATCGCGTGGATTCCGTTCTTCATCGGGGTCGGCGCCGCCGTCGTCCTCATCGCGATCTACGAGGCCGTGACGGGTCGCCGCAGCGGCACCCGGCTGCCTCACTAGGGTTACAGCCAAGCAGTTGACCGCCCGAGGGCCGCGATCTTCTCCCGAGACCGCGGCTTTCGGGTGGTTGCGTTTAGAGCCAGGCTGAAAGGTGTTGCGTTGCTGGGTCTCTCGGGGCTTCTGCTGGCGAAGCTGGCCGCGTCGGCGCTGGTCGTGGCGCTGTCGCCCGTGGCGATCGTGGTGACCCTGGTGCTGTTGATCCACAACGACCGGCCGAAGTGGTCGAGCATCGGCTACCTGCTGGGCCGATCGGTGTCGGTGACGGCGATGACGCTGGTGTTCATGCGACTGCCCCGGTTGTTCGAGACTTTTCAGAGCCTTCAGGAGCCCGCGCCGGCGTGGACGGATTGGGTCGCCGTGACCGCCGGGGCGGTGCTCGTCGTGCTGGGCGCCTGGCTGTGGCGGCGGCGGGACCGGGCCACGAACAGCCGCTGGTGGGACGGGGTCGGCCGGATCCCGCCGGCGGTGGCCGCCGCCATCGGGATGTTCCCCATCCTGACCAATCTCAAGGTGCTGGCCGCCAGCGCGGCCGCGGGCACCCAGATCGCCCACGCGCCGTTGGACGTCGCCGGCGCGGTGGCGGCAGTCGCCTTCTATGCCGTCCTGGCGAACTCGACCGTCGCCGCGCCCATCCTGGCCTACCTCGTCGTCGGGCCGCGTATCGACCCGCAGCTGGAACTGATCCGGCGCTGGGTTCAGCGCCGCCACCGCACCATGACCGCCGCGACCTCCGTGGCCGTGGGGGTGGCCGTAGTGCTGTACGGGCTGGCCTGAGATCCGGCGCGCCCGTCGGAACGCCCCGTCAGCCGATCAGCACCGCGTACCGCGGTTTGATCACGTCGTCGATGATCGCCAGCCGCTCGTCGAACGGGATGAACGCCGACTTCATCGCGTTGATGGTGAAACGCTCCAGATCGCTCCACCCGTAGCCGAAAGCCTGGACCAGCCGGTGCATCTCGAGACTCATCGTGGTGTCGCTCATCAGCCGGTTGTCGGTGTTGACGGTGACCCGGAACCGGGCGCGGGCAAGCAGGTCGAACGGGTGCTCGGCGATGCTCTTGACGGCGCCGGTCTGCACGTTGGAGCTGGGGCACAACTCCAACGGAATTCGCTTGTCCCGCAGGATGGATGCCTGCCGGCCCAGGCGGACCCCGCCGTCAGCGAGCACGTCGATGTCGTCGACGATGCGCACCCCGTGGCCCAGCCGGTCGGCCCCGCAGAACGCGATCGCCTCGTGGATGGACGGCAGGCCGAAGGCCTCACCGGCGTGAATGGTGAACCGCGCGTTGTGGTCCCGCATGTACTCGAAGGCGTCCAGGTGACGTGTCGGTGGGTTGCCCGCCTCGGCCCCGGCGATGTCGAACCCGACAACGCCTTTGTCCCGGAAGCGGATCGCCAGCTCGGCGATCTCGCGGGACACCGCCGCGTGCCGCATGGCGGTGACCAGGAGGCGCACCACGATGGGGCGGCCGGCGGCCGCGGCGGCCTTCTCGCCGTCGGCGAAACCCGCGAGCACCGCGTCGACGATCTCGTCGAACGACAGGCCGCGGTCGATGTGCAGCTCGGGCGCAAACCGGACCTCGGCGTACACCACCGAGTCGGCGGCCAGGTCCTCCACGCACTCGTAGGCGACACGGTGCAACGACTCGGGTGTCTGCATCACCGCGACGGTGTGGGAGAACGGCTCCAGATAACGCTCCAGCGACCCGCTGTGCGACTGGGTGCGGAACCACTTCGCCAGTTCGTCGACGTCGGTGGTGGGCAGCCCGTCGTAGCCGACCTGGGCGGCGATCTCCACCACGGTCGACGGCCGCAGCCCGCCGTCGAGATGGTCGTGCAGCAGTGCCTTGGGCGCCTTCTTGATCTGAGACAGGTCCAGCTTCATGCGGTGATCCGATCGATGATCAGCGGACGCGGCGGGGGCGGTGCGTCGCCGACGCTCCAGCCGCCGTCGAGCTCTGCCAGCGCGGCGGCAAAGCGCTCCGGGGTGTCGGTGTAGAGGGTGAACAGCGCCTCGCCGGCCGCGACGGGCTCACCCGGGCGGCGGTGGATCCTGATGCCCGCGCCGGATTGCACCGCGTCGCCCGGGCGGGATCGCCCCGCGCCCAGCCGCCACGCCGCCAGCCCCACTGCCATCGCGTCGATATCGCCCATTGTGCCGCCCCGGCCGGCGGTCACGGTCTCCGAACACCGACCGATCGGGAGCGGCACAGACAAATCGCCGCCCTGCGCGGCGATCAGGCGGCGGAATCGGTCCATGGCGGAGCCGTCGCGCAGGGCCTCGGCGGGGTCGCGGCCGTCGATTCCGGCGAGCCGCAGCATCTCGGCGGCCAGCCGCAGAGTCAGCTCCACCACGTCGGGCGGTCCGCCGCCGGCCAGCACGTCGAGCGACTCGGCCACCTCGAGGGCGTTGCCGGCGGTTGCTCCCAGGGGGCGGTTCATGTCCGTCAGGAACGCGTGGGTGGGCACGCCGTGGGCGGCGCCCAGCTCGACCATGGTGTGCGCCAGCTCGCGGGACTGCGCCTCCGAGCCCGTCAACGCCCCGGCACCGACCTTCACGTCGAGCACCAGCGCGCCGGCCCCCTCGGCCAGCTTCTTGCTCATCACCGAGCTCGCGATCAGCGGCACCGACTCGACGGTGGCGGTGACGTCGCGCAGTCGGTACAGCTTGGCGTCGGCCGGCGCCAGCTCGCCGGCGGCGAAGATGGCCGCCCCCACCTCGGCGAGTTGCTCGCGCACCCGCCGCGTACAGATCGCGCCGGTGAACCCGGCGATCGCCTCCAGCTTGTCCAGCGTGCCGCCGGTGTGGCCGAGCCCACGGCCGGATGCCTGCGGCACCGCCGCGCCGCACGCGGCGACGACGGGCACCAGCGGGAGGGTGATCTTGTCCCCGACCCCACCGGTGGAGTGCTTGTCGACCGTGGGCAGCGGCAGGTCGCTGAAGTCGAGCCGCTCGCCCGACGCCAGCATCGCCGCGGTCCACCGGGCGGTCTCGCCGGAATCCATGCCGCGCAACAGGATCGCCATCAGCAGCGCCGCCATCTGCTCCTCGGCCACGATGCCCTCGGTGTAGGCCGCGATCACCCAGTCGATGGCGGCGTCGGACAGCCGGCCGCCGTCGCGCTTGGTCCGGATCACCGTGGGCGCATCGAAGGTCGCGGTCATGCCCGCGCGAGATCATCGGGCCCGAACGGGTCGGGCAGCAGGTCGCCCAGCCGGCGGGGCCCGGCCGGGTGGTCGATCAGCAGTTCGGTGCCGCCGTGCTCGAGCAGCACCTGACGGCACCGCCCGCACGGCATCAGCAACGCCCCGCGCCCGTCGACGCACGCCAGCGCGACCAGCCGGCCGCCCCCGCTCGCGTACAGGGCGCACACCACGCCGCACTCGGCGCAGAGACCAAGGCCATATGAGACGTTCTCCACATTGCAGCCGGTGACCACCCGCCCGTCGTCGACCAGCCCGGCCGCGCCCACCCGGAATTCCGAATAAGGCGCGTAGGCGTGGTCGGCCACACCTTTTGCCTTGTCCCGCAACATATTCCAATCGATATCAGGCACGCGCAGCCCCCCGGAAGCCGCGCTGCCGTATGGGCCTGATCACGACAGCAACCCTAGCCCGAGGTGGCACTTCGCAGTGCGGACCGCTCGGAGCAAACGGCACCCTGTGCGAGCTAGGCTGAACTGCTCGGCGTTGACTTCGACGAGCCGTGACTCGAGGCGGTGAGGGGCAGAGGTGAGTACGCAGGCGAAAACCGCGGATTCGGCCGGACCCGGCCCGGGTTCGGCGGCCTCGCGCAGGCGGCGCCCACCGCGAACCCTGTACCGCGGCGACCCCGGCATGTGGTCGTGGGTGCTGCACCGCATCAGCGGCGCGACGGTCTTCTTCTTCCTGTTCGTGCACGTGCTGGGCACCGCGATGCTGCGGGTCAGCCCGCAGACCTACGACGGGGTCATCCACGACTATCAGACCCCGGTGGTCGGGCTGATGGAGTTCGGGCTGGTCGCGGCCGTGCTGTTCCACGCGCTGAACGGGATCCGGGTGATCCTCATCGACTTCTGGGCCGACGGCACCCGCTACCAGCGGCTGATGTTGTGGATCGTCGGCGTGGTCTTCCTGCTGCTGCTCGTCCCGTCCGGCGTGGTGCTGGGCGTTCACGCTCTGGAGCACTTCCGATGAACAGCCCGGACCTGCAGCTCGGGAAGGGCGAGGTCGCGCCCGTCCGGCAGCGCAGCCACGACCGCCCCGCCAGCCTGGACAACCCGCGCTCGCCGCGCCGGCGCGCCGGCATCCCGAACTTCGAGAAGTTCGCCTGGCTGTTCATGCGGTTCTCCGGCGTCGCGCTGGTGGTGCTGGCGCTGGGGCACATGTTCATCACGCTGATGTGGGACGACGGCGTCTACCGCATCGACTTCAACTTCGTCGCGCAGCGCTGGGCCTCGCCGTTCTGGCAGATGTGGGACCTGCTGTTGCTGTGGCTGGCCGAACTGCACGGCGGCAACGGCCTGCGCGTCATCATCGACGACTACAGCCGCAAGGACAGCACCCGGTTCTGGCTGAACTCGCTGCTGCTGTTGTCCGTGCTGTTCACGCTGGTGCTGGGCACCTACGTGATCATGACCTTCGACCCGAACATCGGGAGCTGACCCATGATCGCCCAACACCGATACGACGTGGTGATCGTCGGCGCCGGGGGCGCCGGCATGCGGGCGGCGGTCGAGGCCGGTCCCCGGGTGCGCACCGCGGTGCTGACCAAGCTCTACCCCACCCGCAGCCACACCGGCGCCGCCCAGGGGGGCATGTGCGCCGCGCTGGCCAACGTCGAGGACGACAACTGGGAATGGCACACCTTCGACACCGTCAAGGGCGGCGACTATCTCGCCGACCAGGATGCCGTCGAGATCATGTGCCGCGAGGCCATCGACGCGGTGCTCGACCTGGAGAAGATGGGGATGCCGTTCAATCGGACCCCCGAGGGCCGCATCGACCAGCGCCGCTTCGGCGGGCACACCCGCGACCACGGCAAGGCCCCGGTGCGCCGCGCGTGCTACGCCGCCGACCGCACCGGCCACATGATCCTGCAGACCCTCTATCAGAACTGCGTCAAGCACGACGTGCAGTTCTTCAACGAGTTCTACGCGCTGGACCTGGTGCTCACGCAGACCCCGGGCGGGCCGGTGGCCACCGGGGTGGTCGCCTACGAGCTGGCGACCGGCGAGATCCACGTGTTCCACGCCAAGGCCGTCGTGATCGCGACCGGCGGCTCGGGCCGCATGTACAAGACCACCTCCAACGCGCACACCCTGACCGGTGACGGAATCGGCATCGTCTTCCGCAAGGGGCTTCCGTTGGAGGACATGGAGTTCCACCAGTTCCACCCGACCGGGCTGGCCGGCCTGGGCATCCTGATCTCCGAGGCCGTGCGCGGCGAGGGCGGCCGGCTGCTCAACGGCGAGGGCGAGCGGTTCATGGAGCGTTACGCCCCGACGATCATCGACCTGGCGCCACGCGACATCGTCGCCCGCTCGATGGTGCTCGAGGTCCTCGAGGGACGCGGCGCGGGACCGCACAAGGACTACGTCTACATCGACGTGCGTCACCTGGGCGCGGACGTGCTGGAGGCCAAGCTGCCCGACATCACCGAGTTCGCCCGCACCTACCTGGGCGTTGACCCCGTGCACGAACTGGTCCCGGTCTACCCCACCTGCCACTACGTGATGGGCGGCATCCCGACCACGGTGACCGGACAGGTGCTGGCCGACAACACCTCCACCGTGCCGGGGCTCTACGCGGCCGGGGAATGCGCATGCGTGTCGGTGCACGGCGCCAACCGGCTGGGCACCAACTCGCTGCTGGACATCAACGTCTTCGGCCGCCGGGCCGGGATCGCCGCGGCTTCGTACGCGCGGGGCCACGACTTCGTCGACATGCCGCCGAACCCGGAGCAGATGGTGGTGGGCTGGGTGCGCGGCATCCTCTCCGAGCACGGCAACGAGCGCGTCGCCGACATCCGCGGTGCCCTGCAGCAGACGATGGACAACAACGCCGCGGTGTTTCGCACCGAGGAGACGCTGAAGCAGGCGTTGACGGACATCCACGCCCTCAAGGAGCGGTACTCGCGGATCACCGTGCACGACAAGGGAAAGCGCTTCAACAGCGACCTGCTGGAAGCCATCGAGCTGGGCTTCCTGCTGGAGCTGGCCGAGGTCACCGTGGTCGGGGCGCTGAACCGCAAGGAATCCCGCGGCGGGCATGCCCGCGAGGACTACCCGGACCGCGACGACGTGAATTACATGCGACACACCATGGCCTACAAGCAAATTGGGGCCGACAAGCAGGGCACCGAGCTGCTGAGCGACATCGCGCTGGACTTCAAGCCCGTCGTGCAGACCCGCTACGAACCCAAGGAGCGCAAGTACTGATGACGGCAGGCGACAGCGTCGATACGGACGTCGAACGGGCGCCCGATCCCCCTCTGCCCCCCATCCCCGAGGGGGCGGTGATGGTGACGGTGAAGATCGCCCGGTTCAACCCCGACGATCCGGACGCCTTCGCCAAAACCGGCGGCTGGCAGAGCTTCCGGGTGCCGTGCCTGCCCAGCGACCGGCTGCTCAACCTGTTGATCTACATCAAGGGCTACCTGGACGGGACGCTCACCTTCCGGCGGTCCTGCGCCCACGGGGTGTGCGGCTCCGATGCCATGCGCATCAACGGCGTCAACCGGCTGGCCTGCAAGGTGCTGATGCGCGACCTGCTGCCACCAGACCGGCGCAAGACCAAAAAGGGGGGGCTGACCGTCACGGTCGAACCGATCCGCGGGCTGCCCGTGGAGAAGGACCTGGTGGTCGACATGGAGCCCTTCTTCGACTCCTACCGCGCGATCAAGCCCTACCTGGTCACCAGCGGCAATCCGCCCACGCGCGAACGCATTCAGAGCCCCACCGACCGGGCCCGCTACGACGACACGACCAAGTGCATCCTGTGCGCGGCGTGCACCACGAGTTGCCCCGTGTTCTGGAACGAGGGCAGTTACTTCGGCCCGGCGGCGATCGTCAACGCGCACCGCTTCATCTTCGACAGCCGCGACGAGGCCGCAGCAGAGCGCCTCGACATCCTCAACGAGGTCGACGGCGTGTGGCGGTGCCGCACCACGTTCAACTGCACCGAAGCCTGCCCGCGCGGCATCCAGGTCACCAAGGCGATCCAAGAGGTCAAGCGCGCCCTGATGTTCACGCGCTGACGCACTGCCCGCCGAGCGTGACGGCCGCGTCACGCTCGGGCCGCGGCCCCGGCCGTCAAAGCCCGTTGTCTCGCTTCATGATGATCGGCCCACACACTTCGGCTATGCCGTCGTTGTACACGTTACGGACCCGCTCGGTGGCGTTGTACACCGTGACGAGGTCCGACTGGCTTTGCAGAACCATGATCAAGGCGCGCGCCGCGTCCAGCCAGGCACGGATCGCACCCACGGGCGGATCGGGCACGTCGCTGCCCAGCGCGTCCGAGACCTGCTGCACGGCATTACTTTCCGCGGCGATAAACGCCAACCGCGTGGCATCGTAGGCAGGACTGGCCGTATTGAATGTGTTGAACTGCTGGTCGAAATCCAACTCGGAGTATCTGGCCAGTCGCGCTTGTGCCTCGACGTTCTCGCACGCATCATCGGCGGCCCATGCCGCATCGGTCGAAGCCGTGGCCGCCGGCGGCGGCGACGCGTGGCTTCCCGGGTGCGGGGTCGGTGCGGGGTCGAACAGGCCGCCATCGACCCGACGAGAACCAGGACAGCCGCCAGCAGCGGGGCGGCTATCTGCCGTGCCGTGGCACGGTCCGGGTGGGAGTCTGCCATCTCGACCTGTCGACTTCCTGCAATCGCCGGCTGCGGGCTTAGTGACAAGTACAGCTCACGCGGCCGTATTGAGCAAAGGGTGGCGCGTTTTGCTCGCGCGGCCCCGAAGTTGGCGGATAACTTTCGTGGCGTGGCGGGAGGTGTCAGACTTTGGCTGGCGGATGCGGTGTGGGCAAAGTCCGGTCGGTAGCCGGGTGGCAAGACGCCTGACGCTTCGGAGGTCGTGATGTCAGACACCACGCAGGCATGGGGACCGCCGGCGCCGGGATGGCAGGCGGGTGGCCCGCCGCCGACGCTGGAATACGACGCGTTCTTGTCCTACACCCACCGCGACCGGCCGGTGGCCTCCGGAATCCAGAAGGGACTACACCAGATCGGGCGCCGGCTGGGCCAGTTACGCGCGCTGCGGGTGTTTCGCGACGACACCGACCTGACCGTGCGCCCCGACTTGTGGGCGGCATCGCCGGCGCGCTGGACCGCTCCCGCTTCCTGGTGGTCCTGTTATCGCCCCAGGCCGCCGCCTCGCACTGGGTCAACCAGGAAGTCGGCTACTGGCTGACCCGGCGCGGACGTGGGCAGCTGCTGATGGTGCTGGCCGGCGGTCAGCTGCACTGGGACCGCGAGCACGCGCGGTTTGACCCCCAGACCTCCGACGCGGCGCTGCCGGTGCTCACCGAGCCCGGGGTATTGCCCGAGGAGCCGTTTTTCATCGACGTCAGCCCCGACGCGCCGTGGGACCCGCGCGCACCACTGCTGCGCGAGAAAATCACCGCGCTGGCCGCCCCGATCCACGGCAAACCCAAAGACCAACTGGCCAGCGACGATCTGCACGAACAGCGCCGCTTCCGCCGGCTGCGCGCCGGCGCGATCGCCGCCCTGGTCACACTGACCATCGCCGCCGTCGTCGCCGCCCTCATCGCCATCGACAAACAGCACGAAGCCATCCAGCAACGCAACCAGGCCATCGCCCAACGCCTCGACGCCGAAGCCCAATCCATCCTGGCCGGCGCCCGCCCCGGCGGCGACGCGCTCGCGTTCCAGGAATTGCTGGCCGCGCACAATATCGCCGGCGCACCCGACGACCCCGCCCTCCTGCACGCGGCGGCCCAGCGGATCACCACCTACAAGATCGCCGGCGCAGGCTGCGAATTGACGAAGGTGGCGTTCAGCCCCGACGGGCGCCGGGTCGCGACCGCAGGCAAGGATCACGCGGTGCGGTTGTGGGACGCCGCCACCGGACAACCCGTCGGCAACCCCCTGACCGGCCACACCGGCAGCGTGACCAGCGTGGCCTTCAGCCCCGACGGGCACCGGCTGGCCAGCGCGAGCTGGGACAAGACCGTGCGGCTGTGGAACGCCGACACGGGCCAGCCGCTCCTGACGCTCACCGGGCATACCGAATTCGTCCAGAGTGTGGCGTTCAGCCCCGACGGGCACCGGCTGGCCAGCTCGGGCTGGGACGACGCGGTGCGGCTGTGGAACGCCGACACGGGCGAGCCCCTCGGGCCACCACTTGTTCTGCACCCCGGCGTCGAACACGAACACCACTTCGATCTCTCCTTCGTCGTCGAGGCCGTGGCGTTCAGCCCCGACGGGCACCGGCTCGCCAGCGCGGGCGACGATCAAACGGTGCGGCTGTGGAACGCCGACACCGGCCAACTCCTCGTTCCGCCGCTCACCGGTCACTCGGCCGGGGTGTTCAGCGTGGCCTTCAGCTCGGACGGGCACCGCCTGGCCAGCGGCAGCCAGGACAAGACTTTGCGCCTCTGGGACGCCGACACCGGCCGGCCCCTCGGCGCGCCACTCACCGGCCACACCGACAGTGTGTTCAGCGTTGCCTTCAGCAGCGACGGGCACCGGCTGGCCAGCGCCAGCGGCGACACCACCGTCCGATTCTGGGACCCCGACAGCGGCCAACCGTTGGGCGCGCCACTCACCGGCCATACCGACTCGGTGAACGGCCTCGCATTCAGCCCGGACGGCCGCCGGCTGGCGACAGTCAGCCGGGACGAAACCCTGCGCGTCTGGGACCTCGACACCTATCTCACCGGTCACACGGACAGGGTGAACAGCGCGACGTTCAGCCCGGACGGGCACCGCCTGGCCAGCGCCGCCGCCGACCACTCCTTGCGGTTGTGGGACGCGGATACCGGTCGTCCCCTCGGCGCCCCCCTCAACGGCCACACCGACAGCGCGCTCAGTGTGGTCTTCAGCCCCGACGGGCATCGGCTCGCCAGCGCAGGCGCCGACCAGACCGTGCGGCTGTGGAACGCCGACACCGGCCAACCACTCCAAACCCTGACCGGCCACACCGCCGCCGTGACCAGCGTCGCGTTCAGCCCCGACGGACACCGCCTGGCCAGCGCAGGCGCCGACCAGACCGTGCGGCTGTGGAACGCCGACACCGGCCAACCACTCCAAACCCTGACCGGCCACACCGCCGCCGTGACCAGCGTCACGTTCAGCCCCGACGGACACCGCCTGGCCAGCGCAGGCGCCGACCAGACCGTGCGGCTGTGGAACGCCGACACCGGCCAATCAGTCGGCGATCCGCTGAAGGGGCATACCAACGCAGTTACGGCGGTGGCGTTCAGCCCGGACGGGCACCGGTTGGCCAGCGCCGGCATGGACCACACCGTGCGGCTGTGGGATGTCGAGAAGAGCCAGGCCGTGCTCACGCTGACCGGGCATACCAACGCGGTGCGGAGCGTGGCGTTCAGTCCGGACGGGCACCGGCTGGCTAGCGCCGGCGACGACCAGACGGTGCGGCTGTGGAATCCCGATACGGGCCAACCCCTCACCGATCCGTTCGCCGGGGACACGAACACGGTCGCCAGTGTGGCATTCAGCCCCGACGGCCACCGCCTGGTCTCCGCCAGCTGGGACCAGACGCTGCGGCTGTGGCCCGATGACACCACGCCAAAGGCGTTGTGCGACAAGCTCGTCACCGACATGAGCCACCAACAGTGGGACAACTCGGTGGGACCCGACATCAATTACCGAACCCTGTGCCCGGGCCTGCCCGCCGCACCCGCCTGACGCTTCGGAGGTCGTGATGTCAGACACCACGCAGGCATGGGGACCGCCGGCGCCGGGATGGCAGGCGGGTGGCCCGCCGCCGACGCTGGAATACGACGCGTTCTTGTCCTACACCCACCGCGACCGGCCGGTGGCCTCCGGAATCCAGAAGGGACTACACCAGATCGGGCGCCGGCTGGGCCAGTTACGCGCGCTGCGGGTGTTTCGCGACGACACCGACCTGACCGTGCGCCCCGACTTGTGGGGCGGCATCGCCGGCGCGCTGGACCGCTCCCGCTTCCTGGTGGTCCTGTTATCGCCCCAGGCCGCCGCCTCGCACTGGGTCAACCAGGAAGTCGGCTACTGGCTGACCCGGCGCGGACGTGGGCAGCTGCTGATGGTGCTGGCCGGCGGTCAGCTGCACTGGGACCGCGAGCACGCGCGGTTTGACCCCCAGACCTCCGACGCGGCGCTGCCGGTGCTCACCGAGCCCGGGGTATTGCCCGAGGAGCCGTTTTTCATCGACGTCAGCCCCGACGCGCCGTGGGACCCGCGCGCACTACTGCTGCGCGAGAAAATCACCGCGCTGGCCGCCCCGATCCACGGCAAACCCAAAGACCAACTGGCCAGCGACGATCTGCACGAACAGCGCCGCTTCCGCCGGCTGCGCGCCGGCGCGATCGCCGCCCTGGTCACACTGACCATCGCCGCCGTCGTCGCCGCCCTCATCGCCATCGACAAACAGCACGAAGCCATCCAGCAACGCAACCAGGCCATCGCCCAACGCCTCGACGCCGAAGCCCAATCCATCCTGGCCGGCGCCCGCCCCGGCGGCGACGTCCGGATGTTCGAGGAGCTGCTGGCGGCGCGGGCGTTGGCCGCGCCCGACGAGCCGACGCTGCTGCACACGGTCGCGCAGCGCAGCACCACACTGCGAATCATCGACGTCCGCAGCGGCGTCACCGGCGTGGCGTTCAGCCCCGACGGCGACCGGTTGACCGGCGTCGACCACGACGGAACCGTGCTGTCGTGGGACGCCGCCACCGGACAACCCGTCGGCAACCCCCTGACCGGCCACACCGGCAGCGTGGCCAACGTCGCCTTCAGCCCCGACCGGCACCGGCTCGCCGGTGCCGGACAAGACGGAGCCGTGCGCGTGTGGGACGCCGGCACCGGACAGGTCATCGGCGGCGCCTTCGGTCATTCGGCGACCAGCGTCGCGTTCAACCCCGACGGGCGCCGGCTGGCGGTCGGGAACCTGGACGGGACGGTGCAGATGTGGGATGCCGGCACCGGCCAGCCCCTCAACGCGCCGCTGTCCGGACACGCCGGCGCGGTGACCGGTGTGGCATTCAGCCCCGACGGGCACCGCCTCGCCAGCGCAGGGCAAGACGGAGCCGTGCAGCTGCGCGACCCCGACACCGGCCAGCCGGTCGGCGGGCCCATCGGCGGCCATTCGGCGATCGCCGTTGCGTTCGACCCCGACGGGCACCGCCTGGCCGTCGGCAACGTGGACGGCACCGTACAGATCTGGGACACCGCAACCGGCCAGCCCCTCGCCGCGGCGCTGACCGGTCACACCGACAACGTGGCCGCCCTCGCGTTCAGCCCCGACGGGCGCCGGCTGCTCACCGGCAGCGCCGACCACACCGCGCGCCTGTGGGACCTGAGCGAGCCTCTCATCGGCCAGACCGACAAGTTGCTCGGTGTGGCGTTCAGCCCGGACGGGCACAGGCTGGCCAGCGCCAGCTGGGACCAGACGGTGCGCCTGTGGGACGCCGACACCCGTCTGCCGATCGGCGAACCCCTGCGTGGTCATGTCGGCCCCGTGACGAGTGTCGCCTTCAGCCCCGACGGGCATCGGCTGGCCAGCGCCGGCGCCGACCAGACGGTGCGCCTGTGGGACGCGGACACCGGTCAACCGCTCGGGCCTCCCCTGATCGGGCACCGGGGGCCGGTCTCCAGCGTGGCGTTCAGCCCCGACGGGCACACCTTGGCCAGCGGCGGCGCCGACGCGACGGTGCGGTTATGGAATCCGGATACCGGCCAGCCCATCGGCTTTCCGCTCACCCGGGGGCCCGCCACCGTGCTCAGCATCGCGTTCAGCCCGGACGGTCATCGCCTGGTGACGGGCAACCAAGACCAGACGATCCGGTTCTGGAACCTCGACACCCGCCGGCAGATCGGCCACTGGTTCAAGGCGGACACCGAACAGGTCAACAGCGTCGCCTACAGCCCGGACGGCCACCGCGTGGCCAGCGCGAGTGCGGACCAGACGGTCAAGCTCTGGGACGCCGAGACGCACCAACTGCTCATGACGCTGACCGGCCACACGAAGAGTGTGTGGAGCGTGATGTTCAGCGCCGACGGTCACCGGTTGACCAGCGGCGGCGACGATCAAACGGTGCGGCTGTGGGATGCCGACACCGGCCGGCCCCTTTCGGCCCCGTTTCGGCCCCGTTCACCGGGCACACCGATTCGGTGCGGCGCGTGGTGTTCAGCCCCGACGGGCAGCACCTCGCCTCGGCCGGCCTGGACCAGACAATCCGGCTGTGGCCCGCCCAGGCCACACCGAAGATGTTGTGTGACAAGCTCGCTGCCAACGTGGGCCCCCAACAGTGGCACGACTGGGTGTCGCCGGACGTCGACTATCGAATCCTGTGTCCCGGACTGCCCGTCGCGTCGGGCTGATTCTCGAGCGTCACACTTCCGGATGCCATCTCGTCTGACCGGTATGACACAGACAACCCGCATCGAGCCCCTGCCACCGACGCGCGCCGGACTGCTGACGCGCGCCATCTATCGGATCGCCCGGCGCCGCTACGGCCAGGTGCCGGAGCCCTTCACCGTCGCCGCGCACCATCGCAGGCTGATGGTCGCCGGCGCCGTGCACGAGACGATGGTCGAGCGGGCGTCGCGGACGCTGCCGGCCGGCGTGCGTGAGCTGGCGGTGTTCTGGACGGCCCGCGCCGTCGGCTGCTCGTGGTGCGTCGACTTCGGGTCCATGCTGCAGCGCCTCGACGGGCTGGACATCGACCGGCTCACCGAAATCGACCGCTATGCAACGTCGCCCGCTTTCACCGACGACGAGCGCGCCGCCATCGCCTACGCCGACGCCGTGACCGCCGACCCGCACACCGTCACCGACGAGCAGGTGGCCGACCTGAGGGCCCGGTTCGGGGAGGCCGGCGTGATCGAGCTGACCTACCACGTCGGGCTGGAGAACATGCGGGCGCGGATGAACACCGCGCTGGGCATCACCGAGCAGGGCTTCAGTTCTGGTGACGCCTGCCGGGTTCCGTGGGATGGAAGGATCACGCCGAGCGCAGCGGAGAACCGCTGAACTTGTCGGGATTGGCGATATCCCAGGCGGCGCAGACCTTTCCGTCACGCACGGCGAACGCCACGATGCGCGGCTGCATCCCGCGGTGGCCGTCGCCGCCGGGGCTTCCCGCCGTGTAGGCGCCCAGTTCGCCGTTGACCAGCGCCAACTGGTTCGACGTGACGAACGCGGGCCCGTACCGGCGGGCCAGGCCGAACATGAACCGGGCCACCTTGTCCGGACCGCGGATGGCATGAACGGCGGTGGGCGCCTTGCCGTTCGAATCGCCGATGAAGGTCACGTCCGGATGCAGCAGCGCCACCACGGCGTCGACGTCGCCGGCGGCCATGGCGGCCATCAGCCGCCCGACCACCTCGTCGTGCGCCGGGTCGGGTTTGGGCGGCGGCGACGCCGCGACCGCCTTGCGGGCCCGCGAGGCCAGCTGCCGCGCGGCGGTCTCGGTGGTCGCGAGCACGCGGGCCACCTCGGCGAACGGCACGGCGAACCCGTCGTGCAGGACGAACGCCACGCGCTGATCGGGCGAGAGCCGCTCCAGCACCACCATCGCCGCGAACCTGGCGTCCTCGGCGGCCACCACGGCCGCCAGCGGATCCGAGCGGTCGAAGCCGGTCACCACCGGCTCGGGCAGCCAGTTGCCGGTGTAGGTCTCGCGGCGACGCGCGGCCGAGCGCAGCTTGTCCAGCCCGAGCCGGCTCACCACGGTGGTCAACCAGGCCTGCAGGTCGGCAATCGGTTGGTCCTGGGCGTCCCAGCGCAGCCAGGCCTCCTGGACGATGTCTTCGGCATCGGCCACCGTTCCGGTGAGCCGGTAGGCGACCGCCATGAGATGCGGTCGCAGGGCTTCGAATTGGGCGACCTGCTGGGTGGAGGTCATACGCCGAGCGTAGCCCGGCGCCAACCGGCGAGTGTGAAACCATCGGCACGCTCGGCGCGCAGTGTGACGGTGGCGCTACGTTCGCCGACGGGCCGCGTTACGCTCGCGGCGATGACCAACCACCTCTGGCTGCACTTCTCGCGGCACGGCCCGGACTGCACGCCGCCGGTCATCGTCCGCGGCGAGGGGGTGACGATCTACGACGACCGCGGCAAGAGCTACCTCGACGGGCTGTCCGGGCTGTTCACCGTCCAGGTCGGGCACGGCCGCGCGGAGCTCGCCGAGGTCGCCGCCCGGCAGGCGGGCACGCTGGCGTTCTTCCCGCTGTGGGGGTACGCGACCCCGCCGGCGATCGAGCTGGCCGAGCGTCTCGCGCATTACGCCCCCGGCGAGCTGAGCCGGGTGTTCTTCACCTCTGGCGGCACCGAGGCGGTCGAGACCGCGTGGAAGTTGGCCAAGCAGTACTTCAAGCTCACCGGCAAACCCGGCAAGCACAAGGTCATTTCGCGGTCGGTCGCCTACCACGGCACCACCCAGGGCGCCCTGGCGATCACCGGGTTGCCGCGATTCAAGGCGCCGTTCGAGCCGGTGACGCCCGGCGGCTTCCGCGTGCCCAACACGAACTTCTACCGCGCGCCCGAGCCGTTCAGAACCGGTGAGCGCACCGACCCGAAAGCCTTCGGGCAGTGGGCCGCCGACCGGATCGCCGAGGCGATCGAGTTCGAGGGGCCCGAGACCGTGGCCGCGGTGTTCCTGGAACCGGTACAGAACGCGGGCGGCAGCATCCCGCCTCCCCCAGGCTATTTCGAACGCGTGCGCGAGATCTGCGACGAATACGACGTGCTGCTGGTCTCCGACGAGGTGATCTGCGCGTTCGGCCGGATCGGGTCGATGTTCGCCTGTGCCGACTTCGGCTACGTGCCCGACATGATCACCTGCGCAAAGGGTTTGACGTCCGGCTACTCGCCGCTGGGCGCGATGATCGCCACCGAGAAGCTGTTCGAGCCGTTCGACGACGGCGTCACGACGTTTCCGCACGGCTACACCTTCGGCGGCCACCCGGTGTCGGCCGCGGTCGGGCTGGCCAACCTCGACATCTTCGAGCGCGAGGGGCTCAACGACCGCGTCAAGGCCCGGGCGCCGGCGTTGCGCGCCACCCTGGAGAAGCTCTACGACCTGCCGATCGTCGGCGACGTGCGCGGCGAGGGGTACTTCTACGGCGTCGAACTGGTCAAGGACCAGGCGACCAGGCAGACCTTCTCCGACGAGGAGCGACGACAGCTGCTCGCCCGGGTCAACGCGGGGCTATTCGAGGCGGGTCTGTACTGCCGCACCGACGATCGCGGAGATTCGGTCATCCAGCTGGCGCCGCCGCTGATCAGCGGGCAGGACGAGTTCGACGCGATCGAATCGATCCTGCGCGCCGTGCTGGCCGAGGAGTCCGAACGGCTCTGAACTGCCGGGGCGCGCCGTCACCCGCCGGGACGTGAGGGGCCCCGGCACTGAGTAACATCCGCCCCAGCAGTCACAGCGCGGCTCCCGGGGATCGCGGCCCCGATCGCTTACTGTGCACAGACGATGACCGTCTTACGCTCCGCGTCATGCCTGGCCGCGGCCGTTGTGTTGATGGCCGCCCCGGCGGCCCTCGGCGTCCCCGCCGCGAGCGCCGAACCGGGCCCCGAAGCCGCGCCCTCGTGCCCGTACCGGGTGAACACCCCGCCCGCAGTGGACTCGTCGGAGGCGCCCCAGGCCGGTGACCCGCCGATCCCGCTCCCGGTGCCGCCCAAGCCCGTCGGCGGGGATGCGCTGGGCAGTTGCGGGATCGTCGCCGCGCCCGGCACGCCGCCGCTGCCGACCGACGTCTCGGCCGACGCCTGGCTGGTGGCCGACCTGGACAGCGGGGCGGTGGTCGCCGCGAAGGATCCGCACGGCCGGCACCGCCCGGCCAGCATCATCAAGGTGCTCGTCGCGATGGCCTCCCTCAACTCGCTGAACCTCAACAAGTCCGTCCCCGGCACCGCCGACGACGCGGCCGCCGAAGGTACCAAGGTCGGCGTCAACGAGGGCGGGACGTTCACGGTCAACCAACTGCTGCACGGGCTGCTGATGCACTCCGGCAACGACGCGGCGCACGCGCTGGCCATGCAGCTCGGCGGCATGCAGACCGCCGTGGAGAAGATCAACGTGCTGGCCGCCAAGCTCGGCGGCAAGGACACCCGCGTGGCCACGCCGTCGGGCCTGGACGGGCCCGGCATGAGCACGTCGGCCTACGACATCGGCCTGTTCTACCGCTATGCGTGGCAGAACCCGACTTTCGCCGACATCGTGGCGACCAAGACCTTCGACTTCCCCGGCCACGGCGACCACCCCGGCTACGAGCTGGAGAACGACAACAAGCTGCTCTACAACTACCCGGGCGCGCTCGGCGGCAAGACCGGCTACACCGACGACGCCGGGCAGACGTTCGTGGGCGCGGCCAACCGCAACGGGCGGCGCTTGATGGCGGTGCTGCTGCACGGGACGCGGCAGCCGATCGCCCCGTGGGAACAGGCCGCGCACCTGCTCGACTACGGCTTCGGCACCCCGCAGGGCACCCAGGTCGGCTCGCTCATCGAGCCCGACCCCTCCCTGCTGCCCGCCAAGCACGACGCCGCGGGCGACCAGCAGGGCGCCGCCCAGGCCGGCGCCCTCGTCCCGTCGGCGGACGCGGTGCCGGTCCGCGTCGGCGTGGGTGTCATCGGCACGATCATCGTGTTTGGATTGATCATGGCCGCGCGCACCATGAACCGCCGACCGCAGCATCGTTGAGCGCCCGACCGCGAAGCCTGCGGCCCGCCCTCACCGCCGCGAGCGTCGGTGTCATCTACGGCTACGACCTGTCCATCATCGCCGGGGCGCAGCTGTTCGTCACCGAGGATTTCGGCCTCACGACGCGGCAACAAGAGCTGTTGACGACCATGGCGGTGGTCGGCCAGATCGCCGGCGCGCTGGGCGCCGGCACCCTCGCCAACAGGGTCGGGCGCAAGGCCTCGGTGGTGGCGGTCCTCGCCGCGTACGCGGCGTTCGCGCTGCTGGCCGCGTTCTCCGTGTCGCTGCCGATGCTGCTGGTGGCGCGCCTCCTGCTGGGCGTGGCCATCGGGGTGTCGGTGGTGGTGGTCCCGGTGTACGTGGCGGAGTCGGCGCCGGCGGCCGTGCGCGGCTCGCTGCTGACGGCCTACCAACTGGCGATCGTCAGCGGCCTCATCCTGGGCTACCTGACCGGTTACCTGCTGGCGGGCGCACACGGCTGGAGATGGATGCTCGGGCTGGCCGTGGCGCCCGCGATCCTGTTGATGCCCTTGCTCATTCGCCTGCCCGACACGGCCCGGTGGTATCTGATGAAGGGCCGGCCCGCCGACGCCCGCGCCGCGCTGCTGCGCGTGGAGCCCGCCGCGAACGTCGACGGGGAGCTCGACGAGATCGGCCGGGCCCTGAGCGAAGGTGCCGGCGGACCGTCCGAGATGGTGCGCCGCCCGTATTCGCGAGCCACCCTGTTCGTGGTCACGCTCGGCTTCCTCATCCAGATCACCGGCATCAACGCGATCATCTACTACTGCCCCCGGATCTTCGAGGCGATGGGCTTCACCGGCAATTTCGCGCTGCTGGGGCTTCCGGCGCTGATTCAGGTCGCCGGCTTGGCGGCCGTGGGCACCTCGGTGTTGCTCGTCGACCGGGTGGGGCGCCGCCCGATCCTGTTGTCGGGCATCGCCATGATGATCGCCGCCGACGTCGTGCTGATCGCCGTGTTCGGCAACGACGCCAGGGGATTCGGCGGCGCGGTCGCCGGCTTCGCCGGCATCCTGCTGTTCATCGTCGGCTACACCCTGGGATTCGGCTCGCTGGGTTGGGTGTATGCCAGTGAGAGCTTCCCGACCCGGCTGCGTTCCCTCGGGTCGGCCACGATGCTCACCTCGAACCTGGTGGGCAACGCGATCGTCGCCGCCGTCTTCTTGACCATGCTGCATTCCCTGGGCGGCGCAGGGACGTTCGCGGTCTTCGCGGCGTTCGCCGTGATCGCGCTGGTCGTCGTCCACCGGTATGCGCCGGAAACCAAGGGCCGCCAGCTCGAGGACATCCGGCACTTCTGGGAGAACGGCGGGCGCTGGGAGGCCGGGTGCGACTGATCCGTGCCGGCGCCATGGTCCTCGACGGGCAGGTCCGCCGGCCGGCCTGGCTGGAGATCTCCGGCGGCCGGATCAGCGCCTGCGGGTCCGGCCCACCGCCGCGCCCGGCAGACCGTGCGTTCCCCGATTGCACTGTGGTGCCGGGGTTTGTCGACATGCACGTACACGGCGGCGGCGGCGCCTCCTACACCGACGCCGGCGGCGTCGCCGACGCCGCGGCATTTCACCTGCGGTACGGCACGACGACGACGCTGGCCAGTTTGGTCACCGCCTCCCCCGCCGAGCTGATCGCCGGTGTGCGCGTCCTGGCCGCGGCCACCCGGCAGGGCGTCATCGCGGGGGTCCACCTGGAGGGGCCGTGGCTGAGCCGCGCGCGCTGCGGGGCGCACGACCCCGACCGGATGCGCGATCCGGACCCCGCGGAGATCGACGCCGTGCTGGCGGCCGGCGGCGGCACGATCCGAATGGTCACGCTGGCGCCCGAGCTGCCCGGCGCGCAGGCGGCGATCCGGCGGTTCTGCGACGCCGGAGTCGCTGTGGCCGTTGGTCATACGAATGCAACATACGAGCAGACCGAACTGGCGATCGCCGCGGGGGCCACGGTCGGGACCCATCTGTTCAACGCGATGCGGCCGCTGCATCACCGCGAGCCCGGCCCGGCGCTGGCGCTGTTGGCGGCCCCGCAGGTGACCGTCGAGCTGATCGCCGACGGCGTGCACCTGCATCCGGACGTGATCCGGGCCGTGATCCACGCGGCGGGCGCCGACCGGGTCGCGCTGGTCACCGACGCCATGGCCGCGGCCGGGCGCGGCGACGGGACGTTTCGGCTCGGCGAGGTGACGGTCGAGGTCGTCGCCAATGTCGCACGCGTGCAGGGCACGTCGACCATCGCGGGCAGCACCGCCACCATGGACCAGCTGTTCCGGGCGGTCGCGGGCCTCGCCGGACTGCCCGCCGCGGTGCAGATGACCGCCGCCACCCCGGCGCGCGCGCTGGGGCTGCCGGGGGTCGGCGGCCTGCGGCCCGGCCACGACGCCGACCTCGTCGTGCTCGACGACGGCCTGCGCGTCGTCGACGTGATGCGGCAAGGGCGGTGGCGCGACGCCTAGCGCAGCCAACGGGTCAGCCGCGAAAAAGCCAGCGCACCAACGGCTCCCAGGCCCATCGCGGTCAGCGCCTGACGAGTGCTGAGGCCCTCGTCGAGCTGCACCCGCGGGGCGATGATCGCGGGCGCGGGCGGATATACGTGGCGGTCGCGCGGATCGTCGGACGCCGTCGCGGCCCACGCGGTGCAGAACAACACGAGATACGCGGTGATGTAGGCGAACACCATCAGGCCCAGCACCGGCCCGAACGTCGCGCCCGCCGGGCTGCGCAGCACGACCTTGAGGTAGATCGACCCCACCTGCTTGAACAGCTCGAAGCCCGCCGCCGCGACGAAACCCGCGCGCGCCGACTCGACCAGGCTCACCTTCTCGCGCGGCAGCCGCGCGATCATCCAGGTGAACAGCAACCACGACACCAGCACCGAGAGGGCGATCGAGAAGAGCAGGAACAGCCAGTCGAACACCGTGAACTCAGGTATGCCAAGCCATTTCAGCATCGCGCCCATCGGCGCGGCATGGCCGAGTGTGGTGATGACGACGGTGCCGAGGGTCACCGCGAAGGTGCCCAGCATCGCCAACAGATCGGATAACTTGTTGCGCAGGAAGCCCGGCGAGGAGATCCGGTGCTCCCACCACATCTCCGTGAGGGCCTGGCGCAGATGGGAGATCCAACCCAGGCCGGCCCAGACCGCGGTGGCCAGGCCGATGACACCGATCGACGCCCGCGCGTCGATCGCCGAGTTGATCAGGTCCAGCAGCTGGTCGCCCAGCGCCCCGGTGACCTGGGAGCGGATGTGGTCGTCAATCGTGTTGAGCAGCTGGGGCCGTCGCGCCAGCGTGAACCCGACCACCGCGAAGCCGACCATCAGCAGCGGAAACAACGCGAAGATCGTGTAGTAGGTGAGCCCGGCGGCGAAGAACCCGCCGTTGCGCTTGTCGAAGCGCTCGTAGGCGCGCATGAGGTGGCCGAACCATCCGTACCGCGCTCGCAGCCGATCCAGGATCCCCGGCTTGGCCGGATCGCTCATGGTGGAACCCTATTCCCGTTGCGGAACGAAGCCTAGCCGATCGTAGACCCGCTGAACGGTTTCGCCGGCGACGTCGCTGGCGCGTGCGGCACCGCCGGCGAGCACGCGCTCCAGTTCGCCGAAATCTGCCGTCATTTCGTCCACGCGAGCCTTGATCGGGCCGACGAACTCGATGACGGCCTCGGCGGTGTCCTTTTTCAGGTCGCCGTAGCCGCGGCCCGCGTAGCCGTCGACGAGCTTGTCGACACCCACCCCGGTGACGGCCGACTGGATGGTCAGCAGATTCGACACGCCGGGCTTGGCCTCGAGGTCGAAGCGGATCTCGCGCTCGCTGTCGGTCACCGCCGAGCGAATCTTCTTGGCGGACACTGCCGGATCGTCGAGCAGGTTGATCAGCCCGGTGTCGGTGGCCGCCGACTTGCTCATCTTCGACGTCGGATCTTGCAGGTCGTAGATCTTGGCCGTCGCCTTCGGGATCATCATGTCGGGAACCACGAAGGTGTCCGGGAAGCGGGCGTTGAACCGCTGCGCGACGTCGCGGGCCAGTTCGAGGTGCTGGCGCTGGTCCTCCCCCACCGGCACCAGATCGGTGTCATAGGCCAGTACGTCGGCGGCCTGCAGCACCGGGTAGGTGAACAGGCCCACGGTCGTCGAGTCGCTGCCCTGCCGCGTCGACTTGTCCTTGAACTGCGTCATCCGCGACGCCTGCCCGAAGCCGGTGAAACACCCCAGCACCCACGCCAACTGGGTGTGGGCGGGCACGTGGCTCTGCACGAACACCGTGCTGCGGGCGGGGTCGATGCCCAGCGCCAGATACTGGGCCGCGGTGATCAGCGTTCGGCGGCGCAGCGCCCCGGGATCCTGGGCGATGGTGATGGCGTGCAGGTCGACCACGCAGAAGAACGCGTCGTATTCGTCCGGGTGATCGTCCTGCAGCGCGACCCACTGCGTGATGGCCCCCAACGCGTTTCCCAGGTGCAGGGAGTCCGAAGTGGGCTGGACGCCGGAGAAGATCCGGCGGGATCCGGTAGCGGTGCTCATGGTGTCCCGATCTTTTCACGCGCAGACCCGCCCTTGTTTGCGGTACCGGCGGTACCGGCATTATGGTCGGATCCATGGGGAGCAACGCGGGGATCCGCCCGCCGATACATGTCGGCTCCGGCGAGCCGGTCGTCTTACTGCATCCATTCCTGCTGTCGCAGTCGGTGTGGGAGGAGGTGGCCCAGCAGCTGGCCGACACCGGCCGTTACGAGGTCTTCGCCCCGACGATGGCCGGCCACAACGGCGGCCCCCCGGCGGGTACCTGGTTCCTGTCGTCGGCGGTGCTGGCCGATCACGTGGAGCGCCAGATGGACGAACTGGGCTGGAAGACCGCCCACATCGTCGGCAACTCGCTGGGCGGCTGGGTGGCCTTCGAGCTGGAACGGCGCGGTCGGGCGCGCAGCGTGACCGGCATCGCCCCCGCGGGCGGTTGGACCCGGTGGAGCCCGCACAAGTTCGAGGTGATCGCCAAGTTCATCCTGGGCATCCCGCTGCTGGTGGCCGCCTGGGCGTTCGGGCCGCGGGTGTTGCGCCTGCCGTTCAGCGACCGGCTGGCGACGTACGCGATCAGCGCGTCACCGGACGGGGTCAGCGAGCGTCAACTGTCCGGCGTCGTCGACGACGTCGCGCACTGCCCCGCCTACTTCCAGCTGCTGGTCAAGTCGCTGCTGATGCACGGCCTGCGCGAGCTCGCGGAGAACGCCGTCCCCGCTCACCTGGTGATCTGCGAGAAGGACCGGGTCGTCCCGGCGCCCCGGTTCAGCCGGCATTTCACCGCCGGCCTGCCGGCGGGGCACAAGGTCACCGAGCTCGACGGCGTCGGGCACATCCCGATGTTCGAGGCGCCGCGGCGCGTCACCGAGGTGATCACCGGCTTCCTCGACGAGTGCGTCGCGGCCGAGCCGGGCCGCGAACAGCCCGCGGGCTAACCAGCCGCTAACCAGCCAGAGCCTTATCCAGGTTCTCGGCGATCGAATTCAGGAACTCCTCGCTGTTCTGGTACTCCTGCTCGGGGCCGATCAGGATCGCGAGGTCCTTGGTCATCTTGCCGCTCTCGACCGTGGCGATGACGACGTCCTCGAGCGTCTGCGCGAACCTGGTCACCTCGGGTGTGTTGTCCAGCTTGCCGCGGTGTTGCAGGCCGCGCGTCCACGCGAAGATCGAGGCGATCGGGTTGGTCGAGGTCGGCTTGCCGGCCTGGTACTGCCGGAAATGGCGGGTGACGGTGCCGTGCGCGGCCTCGGCTTCGACCGTCTTGCCGTCGGCCGTCATCAGCACAGACGTCATCAGCCCCAGCGAGCCGTAACCCTGCGCGACGAGGTCGGACTGCACGTCGCCGTCGTAGTTCTTGCAGGCCCACACGTAGCCGCCTTCCCACTTCAGGCACGCGGCGACCATGTCGTCGATGAGCCGGTGCTCGTAGGTGAGCCCCTCGGCCTCGAACTTGTCCTTGAACTCCTCGTCGTAGATGCGCTGGAACTCGTCCTTGAACATGCCGTCGTAGGCCTTGAGGATGGTGTTCTTGGTGGACAGGTACACCGGCCACTTGGCGTTGAGGCCGTAGGCCAGCGAGGCGCGGGCGAAGTCCCGCACCGATGCCTTGAAGTTGTACATCCCCATCACGACGCCGCCGTCCTCCGGGATGGACACCACCTCGTGCACCATCGGCTCGCTGCCGTCGGCGGGGGTGAAGGTGATGGTGACGGTGCCGGGCTGGTCGACCTTGAAGTTGGTCGAGCGGTACTGGTCGCCGAAGGCGTGCCGGCCGATGACGATCGGCTTGGTCCAGCCCGGAACCAGCCGGGGCACATTGGAGATCACGATCGGCTCACGGAAGATGGTGCCGCCCAAGATGTTACGGATGGTCCCGTTGGGAGACAGCCACATCCTCTTGAGGTTGAACTCCTGGACGCGGGCCTCGTCGGGGGTGATGGTCGCGCACTTGACTCCCACACCGTGCTTCTTGATGGCGTAGGCCGCGTCGATGGTCACCTGGTCGTCGGTGCGGTCCCGGTGCTCGATGCTCAGGTCGTAGTAGTCCAGGTTGATGTCGAGGTGCGGAAGGATCAGCATGTCCTTGATCAGCTTCCAGATGACGCGGGTCATCTCGTCACCGTCGAGCTCGACCACCGGGCCCTTGACTTTGATCTTGCGTTCGGTGGACATCGGTGTCCGACTCCTCTTTGCCGCGAGCGTGCGGCGGTCAGGATTGCGAAGCCGCCAGCGCTTCGTTGAACGTCTTGCTGGGCCGCATCACCGCAGTCGTCTTCTCGCGGTCCGGCTGATAATAGCCACCGATGTCGGCCGGCTCGCCCTGCGCCTCGGCCAGCTCGGCCACGATGACCTCCTCCTTCTCGCTCAGCGCCTCGGCCAGGGCGGCGAAGTGCTCGCGCAGCTCCTGGTCGTCTGATTGCGCGGCGAGCTCCCGGGCCCAGTACAGCGCCAGGTAGAACTGGCTGCCGCGGTTGTCGAGTTCACCGGCCTTGCGCGACGGGCTCTTGTCGTTGTCCAGCAGCTTGCCGATCGCGGCGTCCAGCGTGGTGCCCAGGATCTTGGCGCGCGCGTTGCCGGTCTTGATCCCGATGTCCTCGAAACACGCTCCCAGGGCCAGGAATTCACCGAGGGAATCCCAGCGCAGGTGGTTCTCCTCGACCAGCTGGTGGACATGCTTGGGCGCCGATCCGCCCGCGCCGGTCTCATACATTCCGCCGCCGGCCATCAGCGGCACGATGGACAGCATCTTGGCGCTGGTCCCCAGCTCGAGGATGGGGAACAGGTCGGTGAGGTAGTCGCGCAGGATGTTGCCGGTGGCGGCGATGGTGTCCTGCCCGCGCATCGCCCGCTCGATCGTGTGCCGCATGGCGCGTTCCTGCGACATGATCGAGATGTCGAGGCCCTCGGTGTCGTGGTCGGCGAGGTACGCGTTGACCTTCTTGCGCAGCTCGTTCTCGTGCGGCCGCTCCTGGTCCAGCCAGAACACCACCGGCATGCCGGAGTTGCGCGCCCGGGTGACGGCGAGCTTGACCCAGTCGCGGATCGGTTCGTCGCGGACGATGGGCATGCGCCAGATGTCGCCGCATTCCACGTTCTGGGTCAGCAGGATCTCCCCGGTGTCGAGGTCGACGATGTTGGCGACACCGTCCTCCGGGATCTCGAACGTCTTGTCGTGCGAGCCGTACTCCTCGGCCTGCTGCGCCATGAGCCCCACATTGGGCACGGTGCCCATCGTCCGAGGATCGAATGCGCCGTGCGTCTTACAGAAGTTGATGATCTCCTGGTAGATGCGGGAGAACGTCGACTCCGGGTTGACGGCCTTGGTGTCCTTCTGCCGGCCGTCGGCGCCCCACATCTTGCCGCCGGCGCGGATCATCGCCGGCATCGAAGCGTCCACGATCACGTCGCTGGGCGAGTGGAAGTTGGTGATGCCCTTCGCCGAGTCGACCATGGCCAGCTCGGGCCGGTGCTCGTGGCAGGCGTGCAGGTCGCGGATGATCTCGTCGTGCAGCGACGCGGGCAGCGACTCGATCTTGTTGTACAGGTCGACCAGCCCGTTGTTGACGTTGACGCCGAGTTCGTCGAAAAGCTCCTGGTGCTTGGCGAACGCGTCCTTGTAGAAGGTCTTCACGGCGTGCCCGAAGACGATGGGGTGGGAGACCTTCATCATCGTCGCCTTGACGTGGAGGGAGAACATCACGCCGGTCTCGTAGGCGTCCTGCATCTGTTCCTCGTAGAACTCGATCAGGGCCTTTTTGCTCATGAACATGGAATCGATGACGTCGCCTTCGCGCAGCGACACCGAGGGCTTGAGCACGATCGCCTTGCCGCTCGCGGTCTCCAGCTCCATCTTCACGTTGCGCGCGCGGTCCAGCGTCATCGACTTCTCACCGTGGTAGAAGTCGCCGTGCTTCATGGTCGCGACATGGGTGCGCGACGCCGGCGACCACTCCCCCATGCTGTGCGGGTGCTTTCGCGCATACTCCTTGACCGCCTTGGGTGCGCGGCGGTCGGAGTTACCCTGTCGCAGCACCGGGTTCACAGCGCTGCCAAGGCATTTGGCGTAACGCTCGCGAATCTTCCTGTCCTCGTCGGTCTTCGGGCTCTGCGGAAAGTCCGGGATCTTGAATCCCTTTTCCTGCAGCTCCTTGACCGCGGCGATCAATTGGGGCACCGAGGCGCTGATGTTGGGCAGCTTGATGATGTTGGTGTCGGCGAGCTTCGTCAGCCGGCCGAGCTCGCGCAGGTTGTCCGCGACCCGCTGCTCCTCGGTGAGGTCCTCGGGGAACTCGGCGAGGATCCGGGCGGCCAGGGAGATGTCACTGGTCTTGATCTCGATTCCCGCCGGCTCGGCGAAAGCGCGAACGATCGGTAGGAACGCGTAGGTCGCCAGCAGCGGCGCCTCGTCGGTCAGCGTGTAGATGACGGTCGGCTTGTCGGCGCACACGGTCCCTCTCCCGGCTAAGTCGGTCAGAATCTGGGGGGCTCAGCGTTGTTCCTGCCACGTTATCAAGGGTGTTCGGACCGGCGTCGACCTGCATGCTCACCGCCGGCGGCCCTCGCCGGATCGGCGGCATTGGCGCCGAGTCGGCGTAGTAAGCTAATCTGCGTAATAGGTCATGAGTGCCAGCGCTAAGCCCCGGCTTGCTGGCCGGCAACCCTCCAACCGCGGTGGGGTGCCCCGGGTGAAAGACCAGGTCTAGTAGCCACAGGCTGCGCGGCAAGCGCGGGTCCGCCATAACGGACCCCTGACTAGAGGGGACAACGTGATGTGCACTCACCAAAACCATCCGGATCGGCTGATGCGTCGAATCCCCTGTTGTCGGTGTTGACCGGCGGCCGCCGGTCTCGACGTCGTCTGTGACGGCGTCCCGCGCGGCTGCCAGCACCGCCTCCACCCGATTCGTCCCTTTTCAGCAGAAAGCCAACCCAGATGAGCTCCGACGACAGCAACCCCGTTGACGACGCGACCGACACGACCGCGAACTGGTCGTTCGAAACCAAGCAGGTCCACGCCGGCCAGCATCCGGACCCGGCCACCAACGCCCGGGCCCTGCCGATCTACCAGACGACGTCCTACACGTTCGACGACACCAGCCACGCCGCGGCCCTGTTCGGGCTCGAGGTTCCCGGCAACATCTACACCCGCATCGGCAACCCGACCACCGACGTGGTCGAACAGCGCATCGCCGCGCTCGAGGGCGGTGTGGCCGCGCTCTTCCTCAGCTCGGGGCAGGCCGCTGAGACATTCGCCATACTGAACCTCGCCTGTGCTGGAGATCACATCGTCTCGAGCCCCCGGCTCTACGGCGGCACGTACAACCTGTTCCACTACTCGCTGGCCAAGCTGGGCATCGAGGTCAGCTTCGTCGACGATCCCGACAACCTGGAGTCGTGGCGGGCCGCGGTCCGCCCCAACACCAAGGCGTTCTTCGGCGAGACCATCTCCAACCCGAAGATCGACCTGCTGGACATCCCCGGGGTGGCCGAGATCGCCCACGCCAACGGCATCCCGCTGATCGTCGACAACACCGTCGCGACGCCATATCTGATCCAGCCGTTCTCCCACGGCGCCGACATCGTCGTGCACTCGGCCACCAAGTACCTCGGCGGCCACGGCGCGGCGATCGCCGGCGTCATCGTCGACGGCGGCACGTTCGACTGGACGCAGGGCCGCTTTCCCGGCTTCACCACGCCCGACCCCAGCTACCACGGTGTGGTGTACGCCGAGCTGGGGCCGCCGGCCTTCGCGCTCAAGGCGCGCGTGCAGCTGCTGCGCGATCTCGGCTCGGCCGCTTCGCCGTTCAACGCGTTCCTGGTGGCCCAGGGCATCGAAACGCTGAGCCTGCGCATGGAGCGGCACGTCGCCAACGCGCAGCGGGTGGCCGAGTTCCTGGCCGGTCACGACGGCGTGTTGTCGGTCAACTACGCCGGACTGCCGGATTCGCCGTGGCACGAGCGGTCGAAGACGCTGGCGCCCAAGGGAACCGGCGCGGTGCTGTCGTTCGAGCTGGCCGGTGGCATCGAGGCCGGCAAGGCGTTCGTCAACGCTTTGAAGCTGCACAGCCACGTCGCCAACATCGGCGACGTGCGCTCCCTGGTGATCCACCCGGCGTCGACCACCCACGCCCAGCTGAGCCCGGCCGAGCAGCTGAGCACCGGCGTCAGCCCCGGCCTGGTGCGCCTGGCCGTCGGCATCGAGGGCGTCGACGACATCCTGGCCGACCTCGAGCTCGGGTTTGCCGCCGCCCGCAAATACGGTGCGACGGCGCGGGGCGCCGGCACCACCAACGACCCGCAGGCTGTGGCCGCGTTCTGAAGGAGCCGCCATGACGATCTTCGACGTGCCCACCCGTACGCTGCCCACCGAAGGCGAAGTCGGCATCGTCGACATCGGTTCGCTGACCACCGAGAGCGGCGTGGTGATCGACGACGTCTCGATCGCCATCCAGCGCTGGGGTGAGTTGTCGCCGACGCGCGACAACGTGGTGGTGGTGCTCCACGCACTCACCGGAGACTCGCACGTCGCCGGCCCCGCCGGACCCGGGCACCCCACGCCCGGCTGGTGGGACGGCGTGATCGGGCCGGGCGCACCGATCGACACCGACCGCTGGTGCGCGGTCGCCACCAACGTGTTGGGCGGGTGCCGCGGCTCCACCGGCCCCAGTTCGCTCGCCAGGGACGGAAAGCCCTGGGGTTCGAGGTTTCCGCTGATCACCGTGCGCGACCAGGTGGAGGCCGACATCGCCGCGCTGGCCGCGTTGGGTATCCGTGAGGTGGCCGCCGTCGTCGGCGGATCCATGGGCGGCGCAAGGGCTTTGGAGTGGATCGTGGGACACCCGGACCGGGTGCGGGCCGGGCTGCTGCTGGCGGTCGGCGCACGCGCCACCGGGGATCAGATCGGCACACAGACCAGCCAGATCGCCGTGATCAAGGCCGACCCGAATTGGCAGGGCGGTGACTATCACGACACCGGGTGCACCCCCGACACCGGCCTGTCGCTCGCTCGCCGCTTCGCGCACCTGACCTATCGCGGCGAGGTCGAGCTGGACACCAGGTTCGCCAACGACAAGCAGGGTGCGGGGTCCGTTGATGAGGGCCGCTACGCGGTGCAGAGCTACCTGGAGTATCAGGGCGACAAGCTGCTGTCCCGTTTCGACGCGGGCAGCTATGTCGTCCTGACGGAGGCCCTCAACAGCCACGACGTGGGTCGCGGCCGCGGCGGGGTGCGTAAAGCCTTGCGTCGCTGCCCCGTACCGGTGGTGGTGGGCGGCATCACCTCCGACCGCCTCTACCCGCTGCGGCTGCAGGAGGAGCTGGCCGAACTGCTGCCGGGCTGCGCCGGGCTGCAGGTCGTCGACTCGATCTGCGGACACGACGGCTTCCTGGTGGAGACCGAGGCCGTCGGGGACCTGATCCGCAAGACGCTGGTTCTCGCCGAAAGCGAAGGTGCGTGTCCACGGTGATCCGCTCGCGCCACGACCGCTCCCTGTCGTTCGGCTCGGCAGCCGCGGCCTACGAGCGCGGGCGCCCGTCGTATCCGCCGGAGGCGATCGACTGGCTGCTGCCCGCCGGCGCACGTCAGGTGCTCGACCTGGGCGCCGGCACCGGCAAGCTGACCACCCGGCTGGTGGAACGCGGCCTGGAGGTGGTGGCCGTGGATCCGATCCCGGACATGCTCGAGGTCTTGCGCAGTTCGCTGCCGGAAACCCGCGCGCTGCTGGGCACCGCCGAGGAGATCCCGTTACCGGACAACAGCGTTGACGCCGTGCTGGTCGCGCAGGCGTGGCACTGGGTGGATCCCGGCCGCGCGATTCCGGAGGTGGCCCGTGTGTTGCGTCCGGGCGGCCGGCTGGGCTTGGTGTGGAACACCCGCGACGAGCGACTCGGCTGGGTGCGCGAGCTGGGTGCCATCATCGGCAGCGACGGCGACCGCGGCCGCTTCGACGTCTCGCTGTCCGAGTCGTTCACCGAGCCGGAACGCCACCAGGTCGAATGGACGAATTACCTTACGCCACAGGCTCTTATCGACCTGGTAGCGTCACGAAGCTACTGCATCACCTCGCCGGCGGAGGTCCGCACCCAGACGCTCGAGCAGGTCCGCGAGCTGCTGGCCACCCATCCCGCGCTGGCGAATGCCGCCGGCCTGGCGCTGCCGTACGTCACCGAGTGCATTCGGGCCACGCTGGCGCGATAGCCAGCCCGATCCGGCGGGACCAGCTCGATCGTTGATCACGCAAAGCTAGGAGTTGCCGGAAGCGTCATCGTCATCCCCGTCGCGCTCGTCGTCCCCGTCGCGCAAGAGCTTTTCGGGGTGGTGGAAGGTGTTGATACGCGGCCGGTTTCGGTCGAGGGACGGCGGCGGAATCCATTCGGTGTCGCCGTCGGTATTCTTGCGGGTGCTCCACCCGCCGGGTTTCAGCAGGCGATGGTGGGGTCCGCAGGCGAAGGTGAGGTCGTTGATGTCGGTGGTGTGGCTTTTGGCCCAGTCGGTGACGTGGTGGACCTCGCTGTAATAGCCGGGCACGGTGCAGCCGGGGGCCGAGCAGCCGCGATCCTTGCCGTACAGCACGATTCGTTGCGCCGGAGAGGCCAGGCGCTTGGTGTGGTAGAGCGCCAGTGCCCGGCCCTTGTCAAAGATCGCCAGATAGTGACGCGCGTGGCGGGCCAGGCGGATGACGTCGCTCATCGGCAGGGTGCTGCCGCCGCCGGTCAGCCCTCTGCCCGTCGCGGCCTGCAGTCCGGCCAGCGTGGTGGTCACGACGATCGATGCCGGCAACCCGTTGTGCTGTCCCAGCTTTCCGGAGGCCAGCAGCGCGCGCGCAGCGGCGAGCAGCGCGTCGTGGTTGCGCTGGCTCGGCGTGCGGGCGTCGTGGTCGATGGCGTCCTGGCTGGGCGCGCCGTCCACGCAGGGCTTCTCGTCGAGGGAGTTGCACATGCCGGGGGCGGCCAGTTTGGCCAGCACCGCCTCGAGGGTCGCGCGGGCTTCGGGGGTCAGGCGCCCGCGCAGCTCGCACATGCCGTCGGGGCCTTGCGGGCCCAGCACCACCCCGCGGCGGCGGGCGCGGTCGGCGTCGGTGTAGTTGCCGTCGGGGTTGAGGCAGTCGGCCAGCGTGCCGGCCAGCTTCGCGAGTTGTTCGGGGCGAAACCGGCTGCCTTCCTTGACCAGCCGGGCCTGCACCTGCTCGCGGGTGCCCTGATCGATCCAGCCCGGCAGCTGATGGCAGAACGTGCGGATCACCGCCACCTGGCCGGGGCCGAGCTTGCCCTCGCGCTGGGCGGCGGCGGTGGCGACCAACGCGGGCGCCAGCGGCTCACCGGTCAGCCCGCGGCGTGGGCCCAGATCCGCGGCCTCCTTGATCCGCCGCCCGGCCTCCGCCCGGTTGATCAGCGCCGCCTCGGCGATCGCGTGGGAAAGCCTGCCGCCCAACTCCTCCGCCGTGGCCTGACGCCCCAGGTTGTTGACGAGCGGATGCTCGATCGCCGGGATCCTGCGGCGCACCCGCTCGCATCGCTCCAGCATGTCCAACAGGTCGCGGGTGGTCAACGCGTCACAGTCGACCGCCACCGCCTTGTCCAAAGCGGCCTCGATGGTGTCGAACGCGGCCGTCAACGCCTGCCGACCGTCACCACCGCTGCGCACCATGGCCAAAGACTAAGCGAGCCCACCGACAGAAAACCCCTTCCTGAGGCCACTGAAACGACAGTGGCCCATGTTATTTCGAGTCGACGATGCTCAGAAGTCCAGCCCGGAGAACATCGTCCGGTTCGGGTCGTACTTCTGCCGCACGGTCGTCATCCGGGCGAGATTCGGGCCGAAGTAGCGTGCCGCCGGCGCGTCGGCCTCGAGGTAGTTGACGTAGCCCCCGACCGAGAATTGTTGCACGGCTTGATGAGCGGACGCCAGCCAGGAGTTCGCGGTCGCGGCCTGGCTGGCGACGGGTTCGACGTACCACTGCACCACGGCGGACTGGGTGCGCCACGGGAAGGCCGTGTCGGCCGGGGCCGTGTCGGCCACCGCACCACCCAGCGGATCGACGATCACCGACGCGGTCGCGCCGCCGGCGGCGGGCCACTGCCCGGCCGCGGTTGCGATCGCTTGTGCAGCAGCCGAATCCACCGTGCCGATGACGTCGGAGCCGGCGACGAAGCCGCGCGGCGAACTCGTCGGACCGCCGCCGGCCAGGTAGGTCACCAGTTCCATGTGACCGAGCGTCTTGTGCATGACCGATTCGGGAGTCTGCCCGATCGCGGACTTGACGGCGTCGGCCACGCCGGCGCCCGAACCCGCCGGACAGGTCGCCAGCACATGGCAATTCGCCTGCGACCCGCCTACGGACAGGTCGACCATTCCCCAGGTGTTCCGGTCTGCCGCCGACAGCCAGGACTGCCAGCCGGTGAGCACCTGCACCGCCGAGGACGGCGGGTATTCGACACGGACCAGGTCCTTGTCGCCGGTGACGACGGTCGCGAACGTCATCGACGTCGTCACCCCGAAATTGCCCCCACCACCGCCGCGCAGCGCCCAGAACAGATCCGGGTTCTCGTTGGCGGATGCGGTCACCGCGTTCCCGTCGGGCAGCACCACGGTAGCGGACAGCAGCGCGTCACAGGTCAGGCCGGCGCGTCGCGCGTCGGGACCCAGCCCGCCACCGAGGGCCAACCCCCCGATTCCGACCGTCGGGCAGCTACCGACGGGCACCGTCCGCCCGGCGCTCGCACAAGCCTGTTGCACCGCATAGAGATTGGCGGCCGGGACAACCGTGACCTTACCGCTGCCGCCGTCGAAGCTCATGTTGCCGGGAAGCCCGCGCAAGTCCAGCACCATGGCGCCGCCGGCACTCGACGCACCGATATACGAGTGCCCGCCGCTGCGCGGGGCGACCTTGAGGTCGTTGGCCGTCGCGAACGCGATAGCCCTCTGCACGTCCGCCTGCGATGAAACCCTCACGACCGCAGCGGGATTGGAGGTGTCGTAGAACGAGTTGAAGACCCGCTTTCCGGCGCCGAACTGAGCGCCGTCGGCGGGCAACAACACACTGCCGCCGATCGACGAGGCCAGACCCTTCCAGCCGCCCGGGCCGGCCGCCGCGCAACCACTCCCGAAAACCGCTCCCGTCGTCAACGCCGCGGCACCACGCAAAAAGGTCTGTCGCGAAATCGCCTGCTGGAGCGGACGGCTCCGGTTCGTGGCCATGCGCCGCATTCTCATCCATTTCGCATTCGCAAACCCGGCGGCGGCGCCCGTGTCGGGTCACATCTTCGCGACACGCCCAATAGACGACACGCCCGGCAAGCCGGGCTCACAAAACGCTTATTGGGCAAACCTTTATCTCACCGTGTCGCAAACGAGACGGCCATGGCTCAGAGTTCCTATGGTGATTCGAGATGGGGAGGCTGGGATGAAGGCACGTGGACGAACTCGCCGATGGGTCTGGCTCTTCCGCAATCAACCGCTGACCATTCGCCTGCTGGCCGCGGCCGCAGGCCTGGTCACCGCCGCGGCGGCCTTCTCGGCGCCGGCCGAGGCGGACCCGAACGACGACAACTTCATCGACGCGCTGAACCACGCCGGCGTGGACTTCGGCCAGCCGGGCAACGCGATGGCCGTGGGCCAGTCCATCTGCCCGATGGTCGCCCAGCCGGGCGGGAACTTCGCCGCGGCCGCCGCGAGCGTGCGCCGCCGGGGGATGTCGCCGCAGATGGCCCGGATGTTCACCACCATCGCCATCCAGGTCTACTGCCCGCAGGAGATGGAGGCGCTCACCAACGGCAACCTGACCGGTGGGCTGCCGCAAGCTCCGGGGATGCCCGGAATGCCGGGGGTCGGCGGCATGCCGGCGGCGGGAGCAGTGCCCGGCGCGCCGGGCGGCATGCCGCAGTATGCCGGGGTGCCGGGCTACTAACCGGTACCCAGCGGGTCGATGGTCGACGCGATGTAGACCATGGCCCCCGCGACCGTGGCGGTGGTCAGGAAGTCGACCCCCTTGCTGCGGACCACCAGCAGCCCGGCCCGCTCCTCGGGCAACAGCAGCCGCAGCGCCGCGGCCACGCCGACGCCGATGCCGATCAGCAGCGAACCGCGGCGCCAGAAGTTGGCGCCCACCAACGCGAAAGCGGTGACGAAGATCAGCGCGACCAGCAGGATCGGCCACTGCGCGTGCAGCACCGTCCTGGCCGAACCTCGCCGGAGAAGCCGCGCGCTCATTCCCGCTCGGCCAGCTCGACGACGTTGGTCAGCAGGAACGCGCGGGTCAGCGGGCCGACGCCACCGGGGTTCGGCGACACGTGGCCGGCCACCCCCCACACGTCGGGATGGACGTCGCCCACCAGTCCGCCGTCGGTGCGGCTGACGCCCACGTCGACGACGGCGGCGCCGGGACGGACCATGTCCGCGGTCAGCATGTGCGGGACGCCGACGGCGGCCACGATGATGTCCGCCTGCCTGGTGAACGTCGGCAGATCACGAGTTCCGGTGTGGCACAACGTCACCGTGGCGTTCTCCGAACGCCGGGTCAGCAGCAGCCCCAACGGGCGGCCGACGGTCACACCGCGTCCGACGACGACGACGTGCGCACCGGCGATCTCGACGCCGTAGCGCCGCAACAGGTGCACGATGCCCCGCGCGGTGCACGGCAGCGGCGCCGGGACGCTGAGCACCAGCCGGCCCAGGTTGGTCGGGTGCAGCCCGTCGGCGTCCTTGTCGGGATCGACGCGCTCGAGCGCCGCGTTCTCGTCCAGGTGCTTGGGCAGCGGGAGCTGCACGATGTAGCCGGTGCACTCGGGGTTGGCGTTGAGCTCGTCGATGGTCTGGTTGAGCGTCTCCGTCGAGATGTCGGCGGGCAGGTCGCGGCGGATGGACGTGATGCCGACCTTCGCACAGTCCGCGTGCTTGCCCCGGACGTAGGCTTGCGAGCCCGGGTCGTCGCCGATCAGGATGGTGCCGAGCCCGGGGGTGCGGCCGGCAGCGGTCAGGGCGGCGACCCGTTGCTTGAGGTCGACGAAGATTTCGTCCCGGGTGGCCTTGCCGTCCAAAGTGATTGCGCCCACGCCTCACAGTCTGGCATGTATCGGTCACCGCGACCCGCCGCGCCCGGCTCCGCCGCGCTTGCGATCGCCGGCGCCCCCGTGGCGACCCGCCGCGCCCGGCTCCGCCGCGCTTGCGATCGCCACTAACCTCCGGTGGCGACCCGCCGCGCCCGGCTCCGCCGCGCTTGCGATCGCCACTAACCTCCGGTGGCGACCCGCCGCGCCCGGCTCCGCCGCGCTTGCGATCGCCACTAAGCTCCGGTTATGTCTAGCCCCCCCGACGTGCTGAGCCCCGCCAAGCTGGGCCCGATCACGCTGCGCAACCGCACCATCAAATCGGCGACATTCGAGGCCCGCACGCCCGGCGCGCTGGTCAGCGACGATCTCATCGAATACCACCGGCGCCCCGCCGCCGGCGGGGTCGGGATGACCACGGTGGCCTACTGCGCGGTATCCCAGGGTGGTCGCACGGAGGGCAACGGGCTCTGGATGCGCCCGGAGGCGGTGCCCGGGTTGCGCCGGCTCGCCGACGCGATCCATGCCGAGGGCGCGGCGGTCAGCGCGCAGATCGGCCACGCCGGACCGGTGGCCAACGCCAAATCCAACCAGGCCAAGGCCCTGGCGCCGGTGCGGTTCTTCAACCCCATCGGCATGCGGTTCGCCAAGAAGGCGACCCGCGACGACATCGACGACGTGATCGCCGGGCACGCCGACGCCGCGCGGTACGCCATCGAGGCGGGCTTCGACGCCGTCGAAATCCATCTGGGTCACAACTACTTGGCGAGCTCGTTCCTGTCACCGCTGATAAACCGCCGCGACGACGAGTTCGGCGGGTCGCTGGAGAACCGGGCCAAGGTCGCCCGCGCGATGGTGATGGCGGTCCGGCGCGCGGTGGAAAAAGAGGGCACGCCGATCGCGGTCACCGCAAAGCTCAACATGGCCGACGGCGTGCGCGGCGGCATCAGCACAGAGGAGTCGCTCACCACGGCCAAGTGGCTGCAGGACGACGGCGGGCTGGACGCGATCGAGCTCACCGCGGGCAGCTCTCTGGTCAACCCGATGTACCTGTTCCGCGGTGACGCGCCGCTCAAGGAGTTCGCCGGCGCGTTCAAGCCGCCGCTGCGCTGGGGCATGCGCATGACCGGGACCAAGTTCCTTCGCGAGTACCCGTACCGCGAGGCCTACCTGCTGCGCGACGCCAAACTCTTCCGCGCCGAGCTGACGATGCCACTGATCCTGCTCGGCGGCATCACCAACCGCGAGACGATGGACCTCGCGATGGCCGAGGGTTTCGACTTCGTCGCGATGGGCCGCGCGTTGCTGGCCGAGCCCGATCTGATCAACCGGATCGCCGCCGACCGCACCGTGCACTCGGCGTGCACGCACTGCAACAAGTGCATGCCGACGATCTACACCCGCACCCGCTGCGTGGTCACCGGAGCGCCCGACGCTTAAGGGCCCGAACAGGACCGCGAGCTACAGTAGGTCCGATGAATGCACCAGCCCCACCCGTGCTGACTGTCCGTCACGATGGGTCGGAACGCACCTTCGCCGCTGGTCATGACGTCGTCGTGGGACGTGACCTCCGCGCCGACATGCGCATCACGCATCCCCTGATCTCGCGGGCTCATCTCCTGCTGCGCTTCGAGCAGGGCAGGTGGCTGGCGATCGACAACGGCTCGCTCAACGGGACTTTCGTCAACGGCCGCCGGGTCCCGGTGGTCGACATCCACGACGGCCAGTGCATCAACATCGGGAACCCCGAGGGTCCGCTGCTGCGGTTCGAGGTCGGCCGGCACCGAGGCATGGCGGGCCGCCCGCCCGAGACCGCGTCCATGCGCCTTCCGGCCGCGGCGGGGCAGGGGTCGGGCACCGCATGGTCGGCGTCTCCCGCCGGCCCGCCCGCGCCGATGCACGGGCGCCCACCGGTCCGCGCCGCCGCGCCGCCGATGCGGCACCATCCCGGGCCGCCGGGGCCGCACGCGCCGCCGCCCTATCCCCCGCGCCCGGCCGCGCCGCCGCCCGGGCCCGCCGCCCCGCCGCCCAACTTCCAGCCGCACCCGCCGCTCGCCGCGGCGGGCTCGTCGTACGCTTCGCCGCAGACCCAGATGTCGCCTTCCAGTCCCGCCAAGGCGCCCGAGGTCGGCAACCTGGCGACGAAGATGATGCACGCGCTGATGCCGTCGTGGACCGGGGGCATACAGAAGCCGTCCGGTGCGGTCACCATCGGCCGCGCCACCGACAACGACATCGTCATCCAGGACGTCCTGGCCTCGCGCCACCACGCGTTCCTCACGTCGACACCGCTGGGCACCGAGATCCGCGACGCGCGCAGCGTCAACGGAACGTTCGTCAACGGTGTCCGCGTCGGGTCCGCGGTGCTGACCGAGGGCGACGTGGTCACCATCGGCAACGTCGACCTCGTCTTCACCCGTGACACGCTGGTCCGGCGCACCGAGGCGGCGACCCGCACCGGCGGCCTGGAGGTCAACTCCGTCTGCTTCACCGTCGAGCACGGCAAGCAACTGCTCGACCACATCTCGCTGACCGCGCGGCCCGGAACGCTGACGGCCATCATCGGCGGGTCCGGGGCGGGCAAGACCACGCTGTCGCGGCTGATCGTCGGCTACAACAACCCCACCTCGGGGTCGGTGACGTTCGAGGGCCACGACATTCACAAGGAATACGCGTCCATGCGCAGCCGGATCGGGATGGTCCCGCAGGACGACGTCGTGCACCGCCAGCTCACCGTCAACCAGGCCCTCAACTACGCCGCCGAGCTGAGGTTGCCTCCGGACACCAGCAAGGAGGAGCGGGCCCAGGTCGTCGCGCAGGTGCTCGAAGAGCTCGACATGACCAAACACGCCGACACCCGCGTCGACAAGCTCTCGGGCGGCCAGCGCAAGCGCGCCTCGGTGGCACTCGAGCTGCTCACGCAGCCCTCGCTCCTGCTCCTCGACGAGCCGACGTCCGGCCTGGACCCGGCCCTGGACCGCCAGGTCATGCTGATGCTGCGGCAGCTTGCCGACGCCGGCCGCGTGGTGCTCGTGGTCACCCACTCGGTGTCCTACCTGGATGTCTGCGACCAGATCCTGCTTGTCGCGCCCGGCGGCAAGACGGCGTTCTGTGGTGCGCCCGACCAGGTCGAGGCCGCCATGGGCACCCGCAACTGGGCCGACATCTTCGCCAAGGTGGGCGCCGACCCGGACGAGGCGAACCGGCGCTTCAAGGAGCGCAACCAGCAGTCCGAACGGCCGCCGTCCCCGCAGAGCCCGGCCGACCTGGGCGAGCCGCCGAAGACGGACCTGTGGCGCCAGCTGTCCACGATCGCCCGGCGGCAGGTCCGGCTGGTCATCTCCGACCGGGGCTACACCATCTTCCTGGCGGTCCTGCCGTTCCTCATCGGAGCGCTCTCGCTCACGGTGAAGGGACCCAAACCCGGCCTCGGGATCGCCGACCCGATGGGCCCGGCGCCGACCCAGCCGCAGTACATCATGGTGTTGCTCAACATCGGCGCCGTCTTCATGGGCACCGCGCTGACCATCCGCGACCTGATCGGCGAGCGCGGCATCTTCCGGCGGGAGCAGGCCGTCGGGCTGTCCACCTCCGCGTATCTGCTGGCGAAGATCGCGGTGTTCTGCGTCTTCGCGACCGGCCAGGCCGCGGTGGCCACCATCATCGTGGTGCTCGGGAAGGGCGCGCCGACCGAGCCGCCGCCGTTCTTCGGCGACGCCAGCTTCTCGCTGTTCCTCACCGTCGCCGCCACGTGCATCGCGTCGGCGATCCTGGGCCTGATGCTGTCGTCCCTGGCCCAATCCAACGAGCAGATCACGCCCATGCTGGTGGTGTCGATCATGTCGCAGCTGGTGCTCTCCGGCGGCATGATCCCCGTCTATCAGCGTCTCGGCCTCGAGCAGCTCGCGTGGCTCACTCCCGGTCGCTGGGGCTACGCCGCGGGCGCGTCGTCGATCAACTTCCCGGCGCTGGTGAAGGTCAAACAGATCCCGACCAACGATCCGCTGTGGCAGCACTCCACCCACATCCTGCTATTCGACATGTTCATGCTCGCGGTGCTGTCGCTCGCCTACGGCGGCTTCGTGCGCTGGCACATCCGCCTCAAACGCTGACTTGCATTCACAGCAAGCTCCGGTTTTCGCACCGCCGAAGCAGCCTACGGGCGCATCTAGGCTGGTCTGATGGATCGATCCGCCCTTCCCGTGCTGACGGTCCGGTCCGACCGGTCGGAAGGTCGCTTCGCCGCGGGCCGCGACGTCGTCGTCGGCAGCGACGTGCGCGCCGACCTGCGGGTGGCGCACCCCCTGATCGCCCGCGCCCACGTGCTGCTGCGCTTCGACCAGGGCCGCTGGGTCGCCGTCGACAACAACTCGCTCAACGGCGTCTTCGTCAACGGCCAGCGGGTCCCGGTCGTGAACATCGAAGACGGCCAGACCATCAACATCGGCAAGCCCGACGGCCCCCGGGTCACCTTCGAGGTCGGTCATCACGACGGCAACGTGGGCCTGGCTCCGCCGACGGAGTCGATCCCGGTCATCGCGCCGCCCGGCCCCCCGCGCCCGGTGCGGCCGCAGCCGACCGGTCCCATGCCCGGCCCGGTGGGCCCGCCGGGCACCGGCCGCAGCGCCATGTCGGGCCCCGTGTCGCGGCCGCAGGCCGTCGCGCCGTCGATCCGCCGCGCCGACACCCAGCGCAGCGCCGCCATCCCGGCGCCCCCGCCGGCCGCCGTCACCGGCGCCGCGCCGCAGGCCCCGGCTCAGGCACCCGACCACGACCCGCCGACCCAGATCGGGGTGAGCGGCGAGGTCGCGGAGTTCCCGACCATCCGAGTCAAGACCCTCGGGACCGATTTCGACCGGGAGACACCCGCGGCGGGCGCCGCCTGGATCGGCCGCTCCCTCGAGAACGACATCGTGATCCACGACGTGCTGGCGTCGCGCCACCACGCGTTCCTGACGCCGACACCGATCGGCACCGAGATCCGCGACGCACACAGCATCAACGGGACTTTCGTCAACGGGATCCGGGTGGGGTCGGCGCTGCTGGCCGAAGGCGACGTCGTCACCATCGGCAACGTCGACCTGGTCTTCACCGGCGGCGTCCTGGTCCGGCGCCAGGACGTGGCGACGCGCACCGGCGGCCTGGAGGTGCGCGGCGTCGACTTCGCCGTCGACGGTAAGACCCTGCTGGAACAGATCTCGCTGACCGCCCGGCCCGGCACGCTGACGGCCATCATCGGCGGCTCCGGCGCCGGTAAGACCACGCTGTCGCGGCTCATCGCCGGGTACGCGACCCCCACCGCCGGCGCGGTCACGTTCGAGGGGCACGACATCCACACCGAGTTCGCGTCGTTGCGCACCCGGATCGGGATGGTTCCCCAGGACGACGTCGTGCACCGGCAGCTCACCGTCAACCAGGCGCTCGGATACGCCGCCGAGCTGCGCCTGCCGCCCGACACCAGCAAAGCCGACCGCGCGCAGGTCGTCGCCCAGGTGCTCGAAGAGCTCGGGCTGACCAAGCACGCCGACACCCGCGTCGACAAACTCTCGGGCGGCCAGCGCAAACGCGCGTCGGTCGCGCTCGAGCTGCTCACCGGGCCGTCGCTGCTGATCCTCGACGAGCCGACGTCGGGCCTGGACCCGGCGCTGGACCTGCAGGTGATGACCATGCTGCGGCAGCTCGCCGACGCCGGTCGGGTGGTGCTGGTGGTCACCCATTCACTGACCTACCTCGACGTCTGCGACCAGGTGCTGCTGATGGCGCCCGGCGGCAAGACGGCCTTCCTCGGCCCGCCCGACCAGATCAGCGACGCCATGGGCACCACCAACTGGGCGCACATCTTCGCGAAGGTGGGCGCCGACCCCGACGAGGCCAACCGCCGATTCTTGGCCCGCAACAACGAGCCGTCGCCCGCCCAGTCGGCAGCGCCGGCCGAGCTGGTCGCCCCGGCGCACACCAGCCTGCGCAGGCAGTTCTCGACGATCGCGCGCCGCCAGGTCCGCCTGGTCGTCTCCGACCGCGCCTACTTCGTCTTCCTGGCGGTATTGCCGTTCGTCATGGGCGCGCTGTCACTGACCGTTCCCGGCACCACCGGCTTCGGCTACGCAGACCCGGCGAGCCCGTCGGCCGACGAGGCCGGGATGATCCTCACGCTGATCACCCTGGCCGCCGCGTTCATGGGCACCGCGCTGACCATCCGCGACCTCGTCGGCGAGCGGCCCATCTTCCGGCGGGAGCAGGCGGTCGGCCTGTCCGCCACCGCGTATCTGCTGGCCAAGATCGCCGTGTTCTGTGTGTTCGCCGTGGTCCAGGCGGCGATCGCGACCGCCATCGTGGTGGCCGGCAAGGGCGCACCGACCCGGCCGGCCGTGCTGCTCGGCCATTCCAGTCTCGCCGCCACCGCGGAGCTGTTCGTCGCGGTCGCGGCCACCTGCGTCGCCGCGGCGATGCTCGGCCTGGCGCTCTCGGCGCTGGCGCGCTCCAACGAGCAGATCATGCCGCTGCTGGTGGTGTCGCTGATGATGCAGATCGTGCTGTGCGGCGGGATGGTGCCGGTCACCGACCGCATTGTCCTCGACCAGATCTCCTGGCTGGTGCCGTCGCGCTGGGGATATGCCGCGCAGGCGTCGACGGTCGACCTGTGGACGGTGGCGCCCGGTCCGCAGAGCCCCAGGGACAGCCACTTCCAGCACACCGCCGGAACCTGGCTGTTCGACATGGCCATGCTCGCGGTGCTCTCGGTCTGCTACACCGGCGTCGTCTCGTGGCGCATCCGGCTCAAACGCTAAATCAGGCGTCCAGCCGCAACCCGTGCGCCGCCGCGAACGCCACGGCCTGGCCGACATCGACGCGCGCGCCCGTCAGCGAGGCGGTCGTCCACAGCGCCGGGTCGACGGTGGCGCCCCGCAGGTCGGCTCCGTCCAGGCGGGTGCCGGCGGTCCGCGCGCCGGTGAAGTCGGCGCCGCGCAGCACCGCCTTACGCAGGTCGGTCTCCACCAGGCTGGTCTCCCGCAGCCGGCAGCCGCTCAGGTCGGCGCCCCGTAGGTCGTTGCCGCCGAGCATCGCCAGCGTGAAATCGACCTCGTCGAACGTCACCGGCCGCAGCCGGCACTGCACGAAGACCGAGCCCAGCATGCTGCACTGGGCGAAGGTGCTGTGCCACAAGATCGTTCTGGTGAAGCTGCAGTTGCGGAAGGCCGAGCCGCGGTGGCGCGACTCGGCCAGGTTGGCGCCGCGGAAGTCGCACTCGGTGAACAGCGCGCGCTCGGTGCTCAGGCGGCTGAGGTCCTGCTCGCAGAAGTCGTGGCCGGTGAACTCGCAGGCGATGGCGACCGACCCGCTGCGTAGATCGGTCAGCTCGCGGCCAAGGTCTCTAGCGCGTATTCGCTGACCGCGATCAGCGCGTCGGTGGCCGACCGGCGATTGCGGGCGTCGACGCTGATCACCGGGATGTGGGCGGCCAGGGTCAGCGCCTCGCGGACTTCCTCGACGGGATACTGCGGCGCGCCGTCGAACTCGTTGACCGCGACCAGAAATGGCAGGTTGCGGTGCTCGAAGAAGTCGACGGCGGCGAAGCTGTCCTGCAGCCGCCGGCAGTCGACGAGGACGATCGCGCCGATCGCGCCGCGCACCAGGTCGTCCCACATGAACCAGAACCGGCGCTGCCCGGGCGTGCCGAAAAGGTAGAGCACCAGGTCCTCGTCCAGGGTGATGCGCCCGAAGTCCATCGCGACGGTGGTGGTGCGCTTGTCCGGAGTGGCCCCGAGGGCGTCGACGCCGGCCGAGGCGTCGGTGAGCATCGCCTCGGTGCGCAACGGCATGATCTCCGAAACCGCCCCGACGAACGTGGTCTTGCCGGCACCGAATCCGCCCGCGATGACGATCTTCGTCGAGGCGTGGGCGTCACGGTCAGAGTGCTTTAAGGCCACGCAGCGTCCTTCCTATCAACTCGTGGCGCTCATCTCGGGTCGAACGCTCGGTCAAAGTCCTGTGCACCCGAAGGTAGCCGGACAGGACGAGATCGCCGATCAGGACGCGCGCGACGCCGATCGGCAAGTTCAGCCGGGCCGCGATCTCCGCGACCGAGGGGCTCGCGGAGCCCTGCCCACACAGCCTGATGATCCTGCCTCGCTCGTCGCCGGCCGACCACCGGTGGGCCAGCCCGGCCTGCAACGCCTGGATCGGGGCTTCCAGCGGGAGTTCGACGTCGGTGCCGGTCCGGCCGGCCGTCAAGGTGTACGGGCGGACCAGGTTCGCCTCATGTCGTGTCGGCTCGCCGGCCTCGGGACTGTCCATGGCGGCTCACTAGACGCTTGAGCGGCGGGTGGACTGCACGACGCCGCCCACGCGTTCGACGAGGATGGCCATCTCGTAGCCGATCTGACCGATGTCGCACGACGTCGCGGCAAGCGTGGCCAGGTGCGAGCCGTCGCCGACCCGCATCAGCAACAGGTAGCCGTTCTGCATCTCCACCACGGACTGCAGCACCTGGCCGCCGTCGAACAGCTGCGCCGCTCCGGTCGCGAGGCTGGCCAGCCCCGACGCCACCGCGGCCAGCTGGTCGGCGCGGTCCCGGGGCAGGTGCTCGCTGGCCGCGATCGGCAGGCCGTCGACGGACACCAGCAGCGCGTGTGCCACGCCGGGGACCTCGCGGGCGAACCGGGTCACCAGCCAGTCCAGTGAGTTTTCGGGCGACGTCATTCCTGATCGGGCCCCCGGCTCGCGTCTCGGGCGTGGGACCGTCCGGAATGCACGCCGCCGAAGTGGCTGCTGAAGGAGGCCCGAACCGCTTCCGGGTCACGCACCAGGGCCGCGTGCTGCTCGCCGGCCGGTGCGGATTCGCCGTTGGCGCTCTGCTCGGAGGGCTCGCCGGGTCCCTGCCCCGCGGCGGTCGCGCCGTTGCCCCCGCCGGGCACCAGCCGGGCGCCGGGCGTGCGCACCGGCAGCCCGTGGTCGGCCGTGCGCGCCTCGACGGGCTTGTCCTCGGCCTCGGCGGCCAGCGTCCAGCCGCGGTCCCACACCGTCTGCCAGTCGAGGTCCGGGCTGTTGGCCAGTGCCTGCGGGTCGCCGAGCATCTCCGAGAGCATCCTGCGGTAGATGACGTCGTCGTCGGCCGGTGCCGTGGTCGCGGGCCCGGGGGCGGGCTCGGCCGCCGCCGGGGGTGCGGTGTCGGGCTGGCCGGCGGCCTGCCGGGAACGCGCGGCGAAGAACGCCGACGTGTCCATGGGTGACCGGGCCGCCGGGGCGGCCGGGGTGGGCACCGGCTGGGGCGGCGCGGGTGGCTGCGGCGGCGTCCCCGGCTGGGGCGGCGACTCCTTCTCCCACCAGGGCGTCGGCAGCTCGCGACGGTGGCGGCGGGGTAGTCCCTGGGCGGGTGGCGCGGGGACATCGGTGATTCCGCTGGAACCGGGATTCCGGCGCGGCAGCAGCGTGACCGGCGGCCCGTCGACGGCCCCGTTCGCCGGCTGGAGTGTGCCGGCGTGCCTTCCGGCGGCTTCCCCGGCGCTCTCGGCGGCCTCTGCACCGGCGTCCGGCGCGGCGATCGCGCTGGCGAGCTTGGTGCTGGGCGACGACACCGGGCGAATGTGGTGCCGGCGGCCGGGCGGCTCGGCCGGCCGGCCGGCCGGGTCACCCGCACCCGCGAGGATCGTCGGCGCCAGGTAGATCTCGGCGGTGGTGCCCGAACCCTCCTCGTTGGCGGCCGGGCCGCGCAGCCCCACCCGGATGCCGTACCGGGCGGCGATGCGGCCGACCACGAAAAGCCCCATGTGGCGGGCGTTGTCGGGCGTGGGGTCGGGGCTGGCTTCGCCGCCGGCCTGCAGCCGCATGTTCGCCATCCGCCGGTCGGCCTCGTTCATGCCCAGCCCCGAGTCGGCGATCCGCACCACCGCTCCCCCGTCGCTGCTCGCCGCCGCCGACACCCGCACCGGCGTCGCCGGCGGGGAGTAGCGCAGGGCGTTGTCGATCAGCTCGGCGAAAAGGTGGATGGCGCCGCCGGACGCCGCGCCGATCAGGCTGCTGTCCGGCAGCCGGGCGACTTCGACGCGGCGGTAGTCCTCGACCTCGGAGACGGCGGCGTTGATGACCGTCGACAGCGGCACCGGCTCACGCTGATCGCGCGCCAGCTGGGCGCCGGCCAGCACCAGCAGGTTGGCGCTGTTGCGGCGCAGCCGGGCCGCCAGGTGGTCCAACCGGAACAAGCTGTCGAGCCGTTCAGGATCCTCCTCGTCGCGCTCCAGCCTGTCGATGAGCGACAGCTGCTGGTCGACCAGGGAACGGCTGCGCCGCGACATCGTCTCGAACATGTCGTTGACCAGCAGCCGCAACCGCGCCTCGTCGCCGGCGAGCAGCAGGGCCTGGGTGTGGAGTTCGTCGACGGCGTGGGCGACCTGGCCGATCTCCTCGGTGGTGTGCACCGGCAGCGGCGCCGGGGTCGGCTCGGTGCCACCGGCCTTCACCCGGGCGATCTCCTCCTCGAGGTCGGTGTGGGCGACCTTGAGCGCGCCGTCGCGCAACACTCGCAGCGGGCGGACCAGAGCCCGCGCCACCAACAGCACGACGATCAGGGCCACCGCCATGGCGGCCAGCACCAGGGCGGTGTCCAGGATGGCGGCGCGGCGCTTGTCGGACGCCTCGGAATGCACGGCCTTCGTCACCGCGGCCAAGGCGTCGCTGATGACCTGCTCGGCGATCCCGTCGGTGGCCTCGATGGACTGCAGCAGCGCGGGGTTGTCGACGAGCACCGCGGACGGATCGGACATGATCGCCATCCGCGTCACCATCTGCTGTTGCAACGTCCGGGCGTCGGCCGAACCGGCGCCGAGCACCCCGCTCATCCCGAACAACGTGGACGGCTCGGTGCCGGCCAGCGTGATCATCGACGTCCGCAACTGGGGCTCGGGGAGGTCGGCCCCGCGGGTCACCAGGACCTTCTGCATCGCCATCTGGCCGCGGGCCCCCACGGCCCGGCTCAGCCCTTGGACCTGCGTGCGGATCCGTTCGTTGTCCACCTGCACCGAGGCGTTGATGACGTCTTCGGCCGTCAGCAGCAGCGGCGCATAGGTGGTCACCCGGTCCCGCAAACCGATGCTGCTGTCGGCGATCTTGTCCACCAGAGCCTGGCCGCCGCTCAGCAGCGTGCCAACCCCCGCCCGCACCTCGGGCGAGACGTCGGTGTCCGACATCCGCGCCTGCAGCTCGTAGCGGCGCGCGTCATAGTTCTTCTTCGCCCCCTCCACGTCGCGTCCGGTCGCGCTCGCCAGCAGAGCGACGTCCAACGCCGACATGTACTTGGTGATCGCCGGCAGCACGTCGGCGCGCGCAGCGGCGAGCTTCAGACCGCTGGACTTGGCCATCGCGGCCTCTATTCGCAGCGCCCCGAAAACGGTCGCCAAAACGAGCGGCACCAGCACGATTGCCAGAACTTTGTACACGACGGGCCAGTTGCTCAGCGACCAGGCGGGCGGGCGTTTGACCGGGGCGGGGGCGGTGGGGGGCCGCTGCGGGGAATCGGACGGTTCCGCCTGGGCCGGTTGGCCCGGGCGGGCGAACATGGTCACGTCGTGGCGGCCGCGGATACGGCCGCCGCCCCGACGCTCAGCGCTGAAACAAACGAGAGGCTCATGAAACTTCCTGCTTTTCCCCACCCACCTCACGCAGAAAGCGCAAGCGGTAATTGCGTGGCAATTTGACGAGTATGACAGCCCGCGGCCCAGGTCACCAGAATCGTTACTGAGCAGGCGGAACCCGAGGGGGTCAGCCGTCGCGCCGGGCGGCAACCCTGGCAAACAAGGGGCGGGCCCCTGCCCGCCGGTTCAACCGGTGTGCGGGCGTCGCCGGCGGTGGACTGCGGAAGCCCGGCGTGTGGCTGCGGTGCGTTTCATAGCCGGGGCGTCCGCCGCCATTGCGGCGGAACGCAGTTGTCGATGCTGGTCGAGAAGCCTCACGCTGGTCGCAGGGCCTGGGCCGGCCGCAGGAGCGCGACGAGGAAGTCGGAGTCGTCGGTGAACGGTCGCATATCCCAGGTGGACAGCAGCAGCTCGGGGACATAGCCCGCTTCCGCCGCGTCGTCGAGGAACTCGGCGAACGCGTAGCCGCGGCCGGCGCCGAAACCGATCGCCGCTCGCCCGTCGCCGCTGAGGTGGGCGCGCAGCCGGCCCAGCACCTGGACCCGGGTACTGGGGGCAAGAAACGTCATGACGTTGCCGGCTGACACGATGACGTCGAACGGTTCGACGATGCCGCGAGCGGGCAGGTCGAGCTCGGCGAGGTCGCCGACGAGCCAGCGCGGGCCGGGATGATCGTGTTCGGCCGCTTCGATCAGCGCCGGGTCGACGTCGACGCCGACCACGCGGTGACCGGCCGCGGCCAGGTAACCGCCCAACCGGCCGGGGCCACAGCCGGCGTCGAGGATGTGGGCCCCGCGGGGCGCCAGCGCATCGACGAAGCGAGCCTCGCCGGCCAGATCGTCACCGGCGCGGGCCATGGCCCGGAAGCGCTCGACATACCAGCGCGAATGTCCGGGATCGGCAGCGACCTTCTGCATCCAGATGCTCTGCTCGACCATGCGGCCATTATCGCCGGTTGGCCGGCCCTGCATGACTGGCGGGCGCCTGCGGAAGGATGACGTGTTGTGTTCAGGCTGATGTTCGTCTCCCCGCGCATCGCACCCAACACGGGCAACGCCATCCGGACTGTGGCGGCGACCGGCTGCGAGCTGCATCTGGTGGAGCCGATGGGGTTCGACCTTTCCGAGCCCAAACTCCGGCGGGCCGGGCTGGACTACCACGACCTCGCGTCCGTCACCGTCCATGCGTCCCTGGCGGCCGCCTGGGAAGAGCTAACACCGGAGCGGGTTTACGCCTTCACCTCGCACGCGCCCACCTCGTTCGCCGACATCGGCTACCGCCCCGGCGACGTGCTGATGTTCGGCCCGGAACCGACCGGGCTGGATGCGCAGACGCTGGCCGATCCGCACGTCACCCAGCAGGTGCGCATCCCGATGCTGGCGGGCCGGCGCTCGCTCAACCTGTCCAATGCCGCGGCGATTGCGGTCTACGAGGCCTGGCGCCAGCACGGTTACCCGGGCGCGATCTGACTTACCAGCTGTCCCAGTGCGTGACCTGCTCGGCCGGCAGCCGTTTGGCCGGGCGGAAGTCGGTGCCCTTGGTGTAGGCGATCGGGAACAACCCGCCCTGGCTGTACTTGTCGTGCGGGATGCCGAGGACCTCGGCGGCCTGCCGGTCGCCGTCGTTGATCAGGTGCAGAGTCGTCCAGCAGGTGCCCAGCCCCCGCGAGCGCAGCGCCAGGCAGAAGCTCCAGCATGCGGGGAACAGCGACGCCCAGAACGACGCGCTCAGACCCAGCGGCGCATTCTCCACCCGGCCCTCCAGGCAGGGGATCATCAGCACCGGGGCCTCGTGCATGTGCTCGGCGAGGTAGAGCGCCGAGTCCTTCACCTTGTCCATCCGCTCCCCGCGGGTGTCGCCCTCGGGGTACTGCGCCGCCGGCAGGCTCAGGTAGGCGCGGGCGTTCGCCAGATAGATGTCGGCGATCGCCTTCTTCTTCCCGGCGTCCTCGACGAACACCCACTGCCAGCCCTGAGCGTTGGACCCGGTGGGTGCCTGCAACGCCAGTCGCAGGCATTCCATCAGCACCTCGCGGGACACCGGCTTGTCGAAGTCGAGGCGTTTGCGCACCGAACGCGTCGTGGTGAGGACTTCGTCGACGGACAGATTGAGGGTCATGTGTGGAGACTACCTAGGCGGCTTCGCGCCGAACGTGTACGTACTGCGAGAAATCGGCGGAATCTTCGCGCTGATCGCACGTTCGGCGGGGGTCACCGGAAGTCGCGGGACTTCGACCCGACGGCCAGGCTGATGCGGCCCAACCGTTCGGCGACGACGGTGACCGCGCCGGTGGCGTTTTGCACCTGCCCGCGGACCAGCATGGCCGGCGCCGTGTTCGCCAGCTTGCGGTGCCGCGCCCACACCGCCGGCGTGCAGAGCACGTTGACCATCCCTGTCTCGTCCTCGAGGTTGATGAACGTCACCCCCTGGGCCGTCCCGGGCCGCTGCCGATGGGTGACCGCGCCGGCGATCAGCACCCGGTCGCCGTCGGGCACGCTCAGCAGCCGCTCGGCGGGCACCACCCCCATGGCGTCCAGGTCGGCCCGCAGGAACTGGGTCGGGTAGCTGTCCGGGGAGACGCCGGTGGCCCACACGTCGGCGGCGGCCAGCTCCAGCTCGCTCATCCCGGGCAGTGCCGGAACCTGCGATGACGAGCCCACGCCCGGCAACCGGTCCGGCCGTTGCGTGGCCGCGGCCCCGGCCGCCCACAACGCCTCGCGCCGGGCCATGCCGAAGCAGCCGAGGGCCCCGGCCGTCGCCAGCGCCTCGGTCCGCGGCACGGAGAGCTGCAGCCGGCCGGTCAGATCCAGCAGGGACGCGAACGGGCCGTTGGCTTTTCGCTCCTCGACCAGCCGCTCGGCGAGGTCGTCGCCGATGTGGCGGACGGCGCCCAGCCCCAGCCGCACCTCCGTTCCCGTGTTCTCGAGGGTGGCGTGGGCCAGGCTGGCATTGACGTCCGGGCCGTGCACCGCCACGCCGTGCCTGCGCGCGTCGGCCACCAGCGACTGCGGCGAATAGAAGCCCATGGGCTGGGCGCGCAGCAGCGCCGCGCAGAACGCGGCCGGGTGGTGCAGCTTGAACCACGACGAGTAGAACACCAGCGACGCGAAGGACAGCGCGTGGCTTTCGGGGAAGCCGAAATTGGCGAAGGCCTCCAGCTTTTCGTAGGTCCGGTCGATCACCTCGTCGGGAGCGCCGTGCAGCGCGCGCATGCCCTCGTAGAACCGGCCGCGCAGCCGCTGCATGCGCTCGGTGGAACGCTTGGAACCCATGGCGCGGCGCAGCTGGTCGGCCTCGGCGGCTGAGAAGCCGGCGCAGTCGACGGCGAGCTGCATCAGCTGCTCCTGAAAGAGCGGCACCCCCAGCGTCTTTCGCAGGGCGGGCTCCATGGACGGATGGTCGTAGACCACCGGGTCCAGGCCATTGCGCCGCCGGATGTAGGGGTGCACCGACCCGCCCTGAATGGGCCCGGGGCGGATCAGCGCCACCTCGACCACCAGGTCGTAGAAGACCCGGGGCTTGAGCCTGGGCAGGGTGGCCATCTGCGCCCGTGACTCCACCTGGAAGACACCGACGGAGTCCGCGCGCTGCAGCATCTCGTACACCGCGGGCTCGGACAGGTCGAGCCTTGCCAGGTCCACCACGATCCCCTTGTGCTCGGCCACCAGGTCTTTCGCGTAGTGCAGCGCCGAGAGCATGCCCAGCCCGAGCAGATCGAATTTCACCAAACCGATTGCCGCGCAGTCGTCTTTGTCCCACTGCAGGACGCTGCGGTTCTCCATGCGCGCCCACTCCACCGGACACACGTCGGCGATCGGGCGGTCGCAGATCACCATGCCGCCGGAGTGAATGCCCATGTGCCGCGGCAGGTTCCGGATCTGATTGGCCAGCTCGATCACCTGCTCGGGAATGCCTTCGGCGTCCGGCGAGTCGGCGAGCCCGTTCCAATGGCTGATCTGCTTGCTCCACGCATCCTGCTGCCCCTGCGAGTAGCCCAGGGCGCGGGCCATGTCGCGCACCGCGATGCGACCCCGGTAGGTGATGACGTTGGCGACCTGTGCGGCATAGTCCCGGCCGTATTTGTCGTAGACGTACTGGATGACCTTCTCGCGCTGGTCCGACTCGATGTCCATGTCGATGTCGGGGGGCCCGTCGCGGGCCGGCGACAGGAAGCGCTCGAACAGCAACTCGTTGGCCACCGGGTCCACCGCCGTGACGCCCAGGGCGTAACAGACCGCGGAATTGGCCGCCGATCCCCTGCCCTGACACAGGATGTTGTTCTGGCGGCAGAACCTCGCGATGTCGTCGACCACCAGGAAATAACCCGGAAACTGAAGCTGTGCAATCACTTTCAGCTCATGCTCGACCTGGGCGTACGCTTTTGGCGCGCTCTCGGCCGGCCCGTACCGGTCGCGCGCACCGGCCATGGTCAGCTGCCGCAGCCAGCTGTCCTCGGTGTGACCGCCGGGCACGTCGAACGGCGGCAGCTGCGGCGCGATCAGTGCCAGCCCGAAGGCGCACTGCTCGCCGAGCTCGGCGGCGGCGGCCACCACCTCCGGCCGCTGCGCGAACAGCCGGACCATCTCCGCGCCGGACCGCAGGTGCGCGCCGCCCAGCGGCGCCAGCCACCCGGCGGCCGCGTCCAGCGACTGCCGAGCCCTGATGGCCCCCATCGCCATGGCCAGCCGGCCGCGCGACGGCTGGGCGAAATGAGCCCCGGTGGTGGCGACGACGCCGACACCGAAGCGCGGCGCGAGGGCGGCCAGCGCCGCGTTGCGCTCGTCGTCGAGCGGCTGGCCGTGATGGGTCAGCTCGATGCTGACCCGGTGCGCGCCGAACCGGTCCACCAGATCGGCCAGCGCCCGCTGCGCCGCGTCCGACCCACCCTCGGAAAGTGCTTGGCGCACATGCCCTTTTCGGCAGCCGGTCAGGATGTGCCAGTGCCCGCCCGCGGCCTCGGTCAGCGCGTCGAAGTCGTAGCGTGGCTTTCCCTTCTCACCGCCGGCCAGGTGCGCGGCGGCCAGCTGCCGCGACAGCCGCCGATAACCCTCCGGGCCGCGGGCCAGCACCAGCAGGTGGGGGCCGGCCGGATCCGGCGCCTCGGTCCGGGCCTGCGACCCCAGGGACAGTTCGGCGCCGTAGACGGTGCGCATGCCGAGCTCGGCGGCCGCCTCGGCGAACCGCACCGCCCCGTACAGGCCGTCGTGGTCGGTGAGCGCCAGCGCGCGCAAACCCAGGCGGGCGGCCTCCTCCACCAGTTCCTCCGGCGTGGCGGCCCCGTCGAGGAAGCTGAACGCCGAATGGGCGTGCAGTTCGGCGTACCCGACGGACGAGGGGGCCACCCGGGTTCCGGCGGGCGGCAGGTACGTCGCACGCTTGGGCGACAGGGGGGCCTCTTCCTGCGGCCACGCCGAGGTGTGCTCGCCGGCATGGCGCGGCTTGCTGTTGAGCACCCGCTCCATCTCCGCCCAGCTCGGCGGCCCGTTGAACCAGCCCACCTCGACAGTCTATCGAATACATGTTCGAATCGTGGGGCACATGTTAAACACATCTTCAACTTGCAAACACGTTCTTAACGTCGCCGGCCTGTCGCTGCGTAGCCGTAACGCAGAAACTGGTACAAGTGCGAAAAGTGACGGCGGGGGCTGAGCATGACGCAGGCGAACACACTGGACACGGCTTTCCTCCAGGCTTCTGCGGATCACCACGCCGGCCTGGCGGTCGGGGCGGTCGCCATCGTCGACGGGACCCCCGACTACTCATCGCTCAAACGCCTTCTGGCGCAACGTGTTCAATCCCTGCCCCGCTGCACCCAGGTGCTGCGGACATCGCCGTCGGGCACCGCGTGGACCGATAGCCCGCAATTCGATCTCGCCCACCATGTGCGCCGGGTCGCCCTTTGTCGTCCGGGCGGCGACGCCGAGCTGTCCGCCGCCATCGCCTTCGCCCTCGAACGCCCCCTCGACCCGGACCGCCCGCCCTGGGAGTGCTGGATCATCGAGGGCCTCGAGGACGCGAAGTGGGCGATCCTGATGAAGGTTCACCACCGCCTGGCCGACGACAACTCCCCCGCCCGCCTGCTCACCAGGCTCTGCGACGACGCCGAGACCGGCGCGGCGCCCGAAGCCGATCCGATCGAGCCTGTTCCCCCGCGACCGCCCCGCAGGCACGGGTTGACCGATGCGTTGCGGCGGGCTTCGTCTGTCGCCGGCACCGTCGCGGACACCCTCGTGGGCGCGGCCTGGCCGGCGCTGCGGACGTCCCCGGCCGGCGGGGCCACCATGCGCCGGTACCGCACGGTGCGAGTGCCGATCGCCGACGTCGACCGGGTCTGCCGCAAGTTCGGGGTGACCGCCGACGACGTGGCGCTGGCCGCCATCACCGAGGGTTTCCGCGCGGTGCTGCTGCAGCGCGGCGAGCAACCGCGGCCCGACTCGCTGCCCACCCTGTCGCCGACGCCGGCCCGTGCGGCCATGCCGGCTTATCTGCCGGTGGAACACGACGACCCGGTGCGCCGACTGCGGGCCGTGCACCACCGGCGCAGGGCCCGGCGGCCCGGTGGCGGCCTGGTCGAGTCGGCGTTGAACCGGCTACCACCCCTGGTGCGGGGCAACGTGTTACAGCTGCTGGACCGGCTCCCGCGGGGCGACATCGTGACGCTGGCGACCAGTGTTGCCGGCCCGCGGCGCCAGTTGCGGCTGATGGGCCAAACCATCGAGCGCCTGCTGCCGCTGCCCCCGACGGCCGCACAGCTCAGTAACGGTGTGGCGGTGCTGAACTACGGCGACGAACTCGTCTTCGGTATCACCGCCGACTACCACGCCGCATCCGACGTCAGGCGGTTGGCCGCCGGTATCGAGATCGGCGTCGCGCGATTGGTCGCGCTGAGCCAGGATTCGGTATTGCTGTTCGCCAAAGACCGCCCGCGCAAGCGGGGGACCGGCCCGGGCTCGGGGGCAACGGCCACCGTGAGAAGGTTGGGTCGTGCGCACGTCGGAGCCGGTGATCGTCGACCCGCGCCGCCATGATGCCGCGCTGTTCGACCTCGACGCGGTAACGGACGCCGGGGGCGCTGTGCTGGACTCCGCGGTGAACGTGGTGCGTCAGTTGCGGGACATCGGGGTCGGCGCTGCCGTCGTGGTCCCCGACGACCGCGGCGACGTCCCGCCGGACCTGTTCGCCGCCCGGGCCGACGGCGTGGTCGCCGCGGCCGACCGCCTGCGGGTGCGCCCCGGCCGGTGCGTCGTCGTCGCGAGCGACGTCGCCGTCGTCACGGCCGCACGCGAGAGCGGCTTCGCGCTGGTCGTCGGCGTGGCCAGGCGCGACGACCAACGCGCCGCGCTGGACGCGGCCGGCGCCGACGCCGTTGTCGCCGACGTGGGCGAGATCGCGGTGCGGACCGGAGACCGCCGGATGTCGCAGCTCCGCGACGCGTTGCAGGCCCTGCAACCGCCTGGGAACCCGGCGGTGTTCTTCGACTTCGACGGCACGCTGTCCGACATCGTCGACGACCCGGGCGCGGCGCGGCCCGTCCCCGGCGCCCAAGATGCGCTGCGGCAGCTGGCCGCTCGGTGCCCCGTCGCCGTGTTGTCCGGCCGGGACCTGGTCGATGTGACGAAGCGGGTCGGCCTGCCCGGCATCTGGTATGCCGGCAGCCACGGCTTCGAGCTCACCGCGCCCGACGGGACCCACCATCAGAACGAGGACGCGGCCGCGGCCATCCCCGTGCTGGAGCGCGCGGCCGGTGAGCTGCGCGAAAGGGTGGGGTCCATTCCCGGAGTCGTGGTGGAGCACAAGAGGTTCGGCGTGGCCGTGCATTACCGCAACGCCGCGCGGGAGCGCGTCGGCGAGGTGGCCGCGGCGGTGCGCGCGGCCGGTCGGCACGACGCGCTGAGGGTGACCACCGGCCGTGAGGTCATCGAGCTGCGCCCGGACATCGACTGGGACAAGGGAAAGACGCTGCGCTGGGTGCTCGAGCACCTGCACCGGGCCGGCTCGGGCCCGTTGACGCCGATGTACCTCGGCGACGACATCACCGACGAAGACGCGTTCGACGCGGTGCGCGACGGCGGCGTGCCCATCCTGGTGCGGCACGACGAGGACGGTGATCGCGCCACCGCCGCGCTGTTCGGGTTGGACAGCCCGGCCGCGGTGAGTGAGTTCACAGCGCGACTGGCCCGCCGGCTCGCTGACGCTCAGGTGAATTGACCTGTGACCGTTGGTCATCCCTGCGCGGACGGGACCCAGCGCGAACAGCTACCCCTCGGCGTACTCGACCGCACCGTCGTCGAGCACCACGCGAACGCCGGAGCCCTCGGCTCCCGACGCCTCGGTGCGGAACACCGCTTTGCCCGGCTCGGTGCGCCAGATCGACGTCGTCAGCGTCTCCCCCGGGAACACCGGCGAGGTGAACCGCGACGCGATCGAGGTGACATTGGCCGCGACGCCCTTGCCGAGTTCGGCGACCAGCGCGCGTCCCGCGACCCCGTAGCTGCACAGTCCGTGCAGGATCGGCTTCGGGAATCCGGCCAGCTCACGGGCGAACCAGGGGTCGCTGTGCAGCGGGTTGCGGTCGCCGGAGAGCCGGTAGATCAGGGCCTGGTCCTCGCGGGTGGGCAGCGCGACCCGGGCGTCGGGCTCGCGGTCCGGGATCTCCGGTGCGATCGGGCGCTGACCGGGCGCTCCGCCGAACCCGCCCTCGCCGCGAATGACCAGCGTGGTCAGCGTCTCGGCGATCAGCTTGCCCGACTCGGGCTCGGTGCCGCGGCCGCGCAGCACCAGGATCGCGTTCTTGCCCTCGCCCTTGTCCTGGATGTCGGCGACCTCGGACACCACCGACAGCTTGCCCGCGGCCGGCAGCGGTGCGTGCAGGCGGATCTCCTGCGATCCGTGCAGCAGCATGGCCCAGTTGAACGTTCCGACCTTGCCCGCGGCGCCGAAGGCCGGGCAGCAGATCACCGCATAGGTGGGCAGCACCTGCTGCGTGATGTCGTGGCTGTTCTCTGTCGTGAACGACAGGTCCTCGAGCCCCGCGCCGACGCCGAGCGCGTATAACAGCGTGTCCCGGTCGGTCCACTCGAACAGCATCGGATCGGTCACAGCGCCGACGGCACTCGGGTCAATCGCCACGGGGGACTCCTTCTGCGGATTTCTGGGCTTTCTGCACTAACCATCGCAAACCCTTCCCACCGACGCCGTCGGCAGGGCAGGCTATCGACATGCGCAAGCGCAGCATGATGTCGACAGCCTCCAAGGCGGTGGCCGCGCTGGCCGTAACCATGGTCATCGGCGCCTGCGGCGGGCCGCCGCAGCAGCGCAGCATTACATTGACCTTCATCCGGCACGCACAATCGGAGGCCAACGCCAGCGGCGTCATCGACACCGAGGTGCCGGGCCCCGGTCTGAGCCCGGAAGGCAAGGAGCAGGCGCTCGAGGTGGCCCACCAGCACCACGACTTCGACGCCGTGTACGCCTCGACGATGACCAGGGCCCAGCAGACCGCGGCGCCGCTGGCCGCCGAGATGGGCAAGCAGGTGGAAATTCTGCAGGGCGTCCAGGAGATCAACGCCGGCTGGTACAACGGGAAACCCGAGTCGATGGCCGCCGCGACGTACATGGTGGCACCACGCGACTGGCTCAACGGGGACCGGCAGGACTCCATCCCGGGCTCGGTCAGCGGCACGGAATTCAACGAACGGTTCACCGCGGCGGTCCAGAAGGTCTACAACAGCGGGAACAGCAAGCCGGTGATCTTCTCCCATCTCCTCGCGATCGAGTACTGGGTGTTGATGAACACCAAGAACGCGAAGGACAGCCTGGCGACCAGCCATCCGCTGCCGAACATCGGCCGCGTCGTGATCACCGGCAACCCGATGACCGGCTGGACGCTCGAGGACTGGGACGGCATCCGCAACTTCAGCGGCTGACCCCACCGGCACGATTCGAACGGCGCAGTTGACGCGCGCGGCCACCAGCCGCCACGATGGCTCCATGCGGTATGTCGTTACCGGCGGTACCGGGTTTATTGGTCGCCGCGTCGTGGATCGTCTCCTTCAGACGCGGCCGGACGCGCAGGTGTGGGTGCTGGTCCGGCGCCAGTCCCTGGGCCGGTTCGAACGTCTCGCAAACGAGTGGGGCGACCGCGCGAAGCCGCTGGTCGGCGAACTGCCCGGCTTGGAGCTGACTGACGACGTACTCGCCGAGCTCGCCCGGGTGGACCATGTCGTGCACTGCGCGGCCATCTACGACATCACCGCCGGGGAGGCCGAGCAGCGGGAAGTCAACGTCGAGGGCACCCGTGCGGTGATCGGCCTGGCGCGCCGGCTGGGCGCCACGCTGCACCAAGTGTCGTCGATCGCCGTGGCGGGCGATTTCGCCGGCGAGTACACCGAGGACGACTTCGACGTCGGCCAGCAGCTGCCCACGCCGTATCACCGGACCAAGTTCGAGGCCGAGGCGCTGGTGCGAGCGGCCGAGGGGCTACGGCACCGGATCTACCGCCCGGCGGTGGTGGTGGGGGACTCCCGCACCGGGGAGATGGACAAGATCGACGGGCCGTACTACTTCTTCGGAATATTGTCCGCGTTGGCTCGACTGCCGAAGTTCACGCCGATCCTGCTGCCCGACACCGGGCGCACCAACGTCGTCCCGGTCGACTACGTCGCCGACGCGCTCGTCGCGCTCATGCACGCCGCGGACTGCGACGGCCGCACCTTCCACCTCACGGCGCCCAAGACCATCGGCCTGCGCGGGATCTATCGCGGCGTCGCGAAGGCGGCCGGGCTGCCGCCGGCGCGCGGGTCGCTGCCCCGCTCGGTGGCCGCGCCCGTGCTGAAGGTTCGCGGGCGCGCCAGGGTGCTGCGCGACATGGCCGCCACCCAGCTCGGGGTTCCCGCCGAGGTCTTCGACCTGGTCGACCTCAGGCCGGTGTTCGTCAGCCAGAAGACCCGGGATGCCTTGCGCGACAGCGGCTTTAGCCAGCGCGATGGCAGTGGCATCGACGTTCCCGAGTTCTCGGCCTACGCGCCGCGGCTGTGGCGTTACTGGGCGCAGCACCTCGACCCCGACCGGGCGCGTCGCGACGACCCGGACGAACCCCTGCGTGGCCGGCACGTCGTCATCACCGGCGCGTCCAGCGGCATCGGGCGGGCGTCGGCCATCGCCGTCGCCGAGCGGGGGGCGACGGTGTTCGCCCTGGCCCGCAACGGCGACGCGCTGGACGAACTGGTCGAGCAGATCCGCGCCAAGGGCGGCGACGCGCACGCCTTCAGCTGCGACGTCACCGATTCGGCGTCGGTGGATCACACCGTCAAGGACATCCTGGGCCGCTTCGACCACGTCGACTACCTGGTGAACAACGCCGGCCGGTCGATCCGGCGCTCGGTGGTCCACTCGACGGACCGGCTGCACGACTACGAGCGGGTGATGGCGGTCAACTACTTCGGGGCGGTGCGGATGGTGCTCGCCCTGCTGCCGCACTGGCGCGAGCGCCGGTTCGGGCACGTGGTCAACGTCTCCAGCGCCGGGGTGCTCGCCCGCAATCCCAAGTACAGCTCGTATCTGCCCACCAAGGCGGCACTGGACGCGTTTTCGGACGTGGTCGCCTCGGAGACGCTGTCCGACCACATCACCTTCACGAACATCCACATGCCGCTGGTCGAGACGCCGATGATCGTGCCGTCACACCGCCTCAACCCGGTGCCCCCGATCAGCCCCGAACGCGCCGCGGCCATGGTGGTGCGCGGGCTGGTCGAGAAGCCGGCACGCATCGACACCCCGCTGGGCACGCTCGCCGAGGCCGGAAATTACTTCGCGCCCAAGACTTCTCGCCGGGTGCTGCACCAGCTCTACCTGGGCTACCCCGATTCGGCCGCGGCGCGCGGGATGCCGGCCGACGCCGTCGCGCCGCCGCCGGCAGCCGCGCGGCGCAAGCCGCGTAGCCCGGTCCGCGCCGTCGCGGGCGGACTGCGCACTCCCCGGCCGGTCAAGCGGCTGGTCCGGTTGGTGCCCGGGGTGCACTGGTAGAGCCGGCGGGCGGGCGGTGACCGGCCGACGGGCGGGGCGGACGCGCACCGGACATGGCCGGACATGGACAATGAATGCCGGCCCCGGTATGCGCCAGAAGGGAAGGCCGGCATGGTCGACACGCACCTCGAGGTCCACGTCCGGCCGCTGGACAGCGACACCGGGCCGGGGCAGGCGGTGCTGACCGTCGGCGACATCGAGGCCGCGCACCGGGATCTCGCCGGCCGCGGCGTCGAAACGAGCGATATCTGATGCGGCATCGCAGCGCGGAGACGCGGCCGGAATCCGTCCGGAAAGTGCGGCCCGTTTTCGTCGACGTCGACACCGGCGTGGACGACGCGCTGGCGCTGGTGTACCTGCTGGCCAGCCCGGACACCGAGGTGGTCGGCATCGCCTCGACCGGCGGAAACGTTGGGGTGGAACAGGTTTGCGAGAACAACCTGGGCCTGTTGAAGCTGTGCGGCGTCCCCGGCATCCCGGTCTCGAGGGGCTCTGACCGAACCCTGACCGGTCCGTTGCGCCTGCCGTCGAAGGTCCACGGGCCCAGGGGCCTGGGGTATGCCGACCTGCCGCGCAGCGACGGTCGGCTCACCGACCACGACTCGGCGACGGCCTGGGTGCGCGCCGCCCGCGCCCACCCGGGTGAGCTCATCGGGGTGGCGACCGGCCCGTTGACCAATCTGGCGCTCGCGTTGCGCGCCGAACCCGCGCTCCCGACGCTGCTGCACCGGTTGGTGATCATGGGCGGCTCCTACGATCACCGGGGCAACACCACGCCCGTGGCCGAGTGGAACATCAGCGTGGACCCCGAGGCGGCGGCCGAGGTGTTGGCCGCGTGGACCGCCGATGTTGTCGGGCCGCAGCGGCTTGCGATCCTGTGCGGCCTGGACCTGACCCGCAGGGTCGCGATGACGCCCGATCACCTCGCCCGGTTGGCGGCCGCCGCGGGGTCGACGACCACGGTGCTGAGCCCCTCCGACGAACGCGGCACCCGCTCGAGGGCGTCCAATCCGCTGATCCGGGTCATCGAGGACGCGATGCGGTTCTATCTCGAGGCCTACCACGACATCGGGCACGGGTACGAGGCGCACATGCACGATCCGCTGGCCGCCGCCGTCGCGCTGGAGCCGGGGCTCGTCACGACCGCCCCCGCGACGGTGGACATCGAGCTGACCGGGACCCTGACCCGCGCCATGACGGTGACCGACTGGTCGGGGGTGCGCGAACCCAATGCCTTGATCGGTGTGGATGTCGACGCGGCGGCGTTCTTCGACCGATTCATCGAGCGGGTTGGGCCGTTCGCGCAGCGGCTATCACACAACGCATGAAGATTCGCGGCATCGAGCTGGTGCGGGCCGGGTGGGGCACGGCGGCGGTGGGGCCCTGATGGAGCGCGCGCGAGCGGTGCTCGAAGAGCGGCCCTGAAGCGCGGCCCGTTTGGCGGGTGAACCACGGGTAAGCGGCATAGCTATTCGTAGCTCCCCTCGACGTACCAACGCCTCTGCCGATAGCAGAGCAGCAACGCCCGCTCGGTTTCCAGCAGCGCCTGGGCCCGTGCGGTGCGGCCCCTTGCCGGATCGGTGTCCCACCACCGCTCGTCGACAGGCCACGGACCGGCCCACCAACACAACCGCTCGTCACGCCCGCGGACGATCAGCCGTGCCGGATCGGTGGAGAACATCCCCCGGCTGGTGACCCGTACCGGATTTCCTTGCACGTCAATCAGTTCCACCGGGTCGTCCAGCAGCACGGCCGGTGACGGCCCGGGCAGGCGGCCCGGCCACGGCAGGTCGGGGTCGGCCTGCGGCACCGGCTCGTCGCCCAACGGGATCAACGTGATGCGCTCGGCCGGTCCGCGACCACCGGACAGCACCGGCACCCGCACCGCCTCAGGGCCGAGCAGGCCCTGCACCCGCACCAGCGCCCGCCGAGCCCGCAGCCTGTCCTCCTCGCCCAGACCCCCCCACAGCGGCAACTGCAGCGCCTCGGCGGACACCACCTCCACGGCCTGCAGCCGCAACCGCGTCACCGCCGCGGTGGGACGGGAATCGCGCGCCGTCCGGCTGCTCAACCACCCGTCCAGTTGCCAGCGCACCCGGTCGGCGGTGGCGTCCTCGGTGAGCGGCTCGGCGCACCGCCACACCCGGCTGCGCTCCTCTCCGTTGGCGGTGACCGCGTGAATGGCCAGCCGGGTGCATCCCACCCCGGCTGCCATCAGCGCCTGATGCAACGCGCTCGCCAGCGAACGGCCGGCGAACGCCGCCGCATCGACCCGGTCGATCGGTGGGTCGAAGTCGCGCACCGCCTCGAGTTCTGCCGGCGGCTCCCGCCCGGACGGCCCGCGCTCCGGTTCGCCGCGGGCCAACCGGTGCGCGGTCACCCCGTCGGCGCCGAACCGGGACGCCACGTCGCTGCGCAGCAGCGCGGCGAACTGGCCGATGGTGCGAATCCCCAGCCGCCACAACAGGTCCGCCAGGTCCTCCCGCCCCGGGCCGGACAGGCTGGGCTCGGTGGCGAGCTGGCGGATCGACAGCACCGACAGGAACTTCGCGTCGCCTCCCGGTTCCACGACACGGCCCGCCCGCGCGGCGAAAACCGCGGTGGACAATTGGTCGGCTATCCCGGCCTGACACTCGGCGCCGGCGGCGGCCACCGCGTCGATCAGCCGCTCGGCGGCCTGCGCCTCAGACCCGAAGTAGCGGGCCGCCCCGCGCACCGGCAACACCAGCAGCCCGGGCCGCAGCACCTCGGCGCGGGGCACCAGGTCGTCCACCGCCGCCACCACCGCCTCGAAGAAGCGGGCGTCGCGGTCGGCGTCGGCGGTCGCGACGTGCAGCTGCGGGCAACGGGCCGCCGCCTCCCGGCGCCGCAGCCCCCGCCGCACCCCGGCCGCCCGGGCGGCCGACGAGCAGGCGACCACCCGATTGGCCAGAGTGACCGCGACCGGCGCCGTCGCGGGCAGACCCACGGCCGCCGCCGCCGCGACCGCGGGCCAGTCCATGCACCAGATCGCCAGCACGCGAGAGGCTTTGGAGCTCATCCGGCTCACCCGGCCCGAACCCGGCCAAGCGCCCGCCCCGCGCACACCCCTCCGACCTGCAGCCGCACCTTGCCGATCCGTCCGAACCCCGGGGCGGGCATGCCCCCATGGCTTGACGTCAGCTCGTAGCCGCAGACCCGGGCCTCGAGCCGCGTCGACGCGCCCTGCCAGTCGCCGTCGGTGACCAGCAGGGTGCAACCCTTCTGGTGGGCACGGGCGACCACCGCGCGCGCCCGTGTCTGCGGCACCCGGCGCCCACCCAGACCCAGCACCACCAGATCCATGCCGTCGACGAGCACGGCGGCCACCTCCACCGGATCGGTTCCAGGATCCGGTATCACCGCGATCCGGCTCAGGTCCGCCCCCATCTCCACGGCGGCCAGCAGCCCGATGTCCGGCTGGCCGACGATGGCCGCGTTGCCCCCGGCCGCAGTGACCGCGGCTACCACACTCACCAGCAGCGAGCGGGCCCCCGACAGGACCGCCACCGATCCCTTCGGCAGCGGCACCGGCAGCGCCTCCGCGAGCCACGGCGGAAGCGCCAGCCGCGCTTGTGAGTCCGGCGCCAGGTCATCGACGCCGGCGACGGCGCGCCCGGCCATCTTGGCGGATATGCCGGCCATCTGCCGGCGCAACGATTCCAGCTGCTCAGCACGGTTTTCCCGACTGAATTCGGGGGATTGCCCGGAGGCGAAAGCCGCAGTCATGACTGCCTCCCGACCGCTGTTTTCGAAAGTATGTTCGATTCGATTTCGAGTAAACACCCGCCCTCCGACAAGCGTCAAGAAACGTGAGAGGCTGCTTTATGCGGTCGATACTGCTGTGGCTGATGGTGCTATGCGGTGCCGTTTTCCTGACGCCGACCGCCCGCAGCGCCGCCACGCCGTGTCAACCGGCGGAGCTGTTCCTGGCCGGCAACCCCGATGCCCCGTCCGAACTCCAGGCCGACGCCACGATCCTGCGGAACGGCGCCTCGGTGCAGGGATCGACCCCGCTCGACGGGGTGTACTGGTCGGCCCCGCTACGGCAGACCGCCTCCGAACCCTCGCGGGAATTCCACCTCTGCGTCCCCGAGGGGCCTACGCTGCACGACGTCGCCGAGGCGCTGCGCCACCAGTTCGCACAGGAGGCGGTGCTGACCTTCGACTACCTGCCTCAGAACGCGCCCGGGGCCGACGCCGTCGCCATCCGCGTGCCCGACGTCGACGCCGCACGCCTCCGCGCTGCGTTCACCGCCGATTCGCCCGCTCACGACCGGCTGCTGGGCGCATCGGTCACGACCACCGACCACACCCTGATCCTGGTGGCCGCCCAGGGCGACCTCGATGACGCCCGGCGACTCATCGGCGAGGCCGGCGGCGATTGGGAAGCCGCGACCACCGCCTACGGCAGGCGCGAAGTCGTGCGCTAGCTACAGCGCGCCGATCACGCCCGACGCCAGCAGTTCCAGTGTCGCGTCGCTGCCGCGGTCGTGTGTGAACAGCACGATCTGCCCGAAGCCCAGCGCCTCGAGTTCCTTGATGCGGTCCACGATCTGCGGGGCGGTGCCGACCAGGCCGCCCTCCTGCAGGCCGAAAGCCGGTGCACCGAAGCGCTTCTCGGCCAGCGCTCGCACCCCGGGCAGCGCCGTGTCGTCGGGGGCGAGCGCCATGACGGCCTCGACCGACAGCACGATCTCCTCCGGATCACGACCGGCGTCGGCGCAGCAGGCGCGCAGCACGTCGCGTTTGCGCTCCAGTTCACCGAGCGCGTAGGTGGGCACGTTCCACACGTCCGCGTACCGGGCGACCAGCGGCAGCGTGAACTTCTCCCCCACGCCGCCGACGACGATCGGCGGGCGCGGCTTCTGCACCGCCCCGGGGACGATCGGCATGTCGGTGACGGTGTAATGGCGGCCCGCGAAGTCGATCCGCCCGTTGGCGAACGCCTGCGTCAGCATCTCGAGTGTCTCGCCGAGCCGCTCGGAACGTCCGCGGAAAGCGCCCCACGGCAACCCCATTCGCTCGTGTTCGTCGGGAATGGAACCACTGCCGAGCCCGAGTTCGAGCCGTCCCTGCGAGATCTGGTCGAGCGTGGTGGCCATCTTGGCCAGCACCGCGGGGTGACGGAACTGGTTGCACAGCACCATGTGTCCGACGCGCAGCCTTTCCGTGCCGGCCAGCAGCGCGGTCGCCAGCGTCCACGCCTCCATCGACGGGATCGCCGGGGCGCCGGGACCGTACATGTGGTCATAGAGCCACAGCGAGCCGATGCCGAACTCCTCGCAGCGCCGGGCGCGGTGCAGGATGTCCGGATAGGTGAATCCCATCTGGGGCACGTAGACGCCGATGTCGAGGGTGCTCATGGCCGCTACCTTTCCATGCGCGCTCCGCGTGCGGGTGAAGTGCCGTCGGTGGCAGCGGGTTCAACGAGTACCGGCGAGCGCGCCCGCGCGGGTCATTCCCACTCGATGGTGCCCGGGGGCTTGCTGGTGACGTCCAGCACCACCCGGTTGACCTCGGCGACCTCGTTGGTGATGCGGGTGGAGATGCGCTCCAGCACCTCGTAGGGCACCCGGGTCCAGTCGGCGGTCATGGCGTCCTCGCTGGACACCGGCCGCAGCACGATCGGGTGGCCGTAGGTGCGGTTGTCGCCCTGCACCCCGACCGAACGCACGTCGGCCAGCAGCACCACCGGACACTGCCAGATCAGGGTGTCCAGGCCCGCCGCGCTCAGCTCCTCGCGGGCGATCAAGTCGGCGCGCCGCAGCGTGTCCAGCCGCTCGGCGGTGACCTCGCCGACGATCCGGATGCCCAGCCCCGGCCCCGGGAAAGGTTGGCGCGCGACGATTTCCTCAGGCAGGCCCAGCTCGCGTCCCACCGCGCGCACCTCGTCCTTGAACAGCAGCCGCAGCGGCTCGACGAGCCTGAACTTGAGGTCGCCGGGCAGGCCGCCCACATTGTGGTGGCTCTTGATGTTGGCGGTGCCGCTGCCGCCGCCGGACTCCACCACGTCGGGATACAGCGTGCCCTGGACCAGGAACTCGACCTGCGAGTCGCTGTCGCCCACGATGTCGAGCACCGCGCCCTCGAACGCCCGGATGAACTGGCGGCCGATGATCTTGCGCTTGCCTTCGGGGTTGGTCACGCCCGACAACGCGGTGAGGAACGTCTCCTGCGCGTCGACCGTCACCAGGTTGGCGCCGGTGGCCGCCACGAAGTCACGTTGCACCTGGGAGCGCTCGCCGGCACGCAGCAGCCCGTGGTCGACGAAGACACAGGTGAGCCGGTCGCCGATCGCGCGCTGCACCAGCGCGGCCGCCACCGCGGAGTCCACACCGCCGGACAGCCCGCAGATGGCGTGGCCGCTGCCGATCTGGGCGCGTACCTGCTCGACGAGCGCGTCGGCGATGTTGGCGGGCGTCCAGTCCGCGCCGAGCCCGGCGAAGTCGTGCAGGAACCGGCCGAGCACCTGCTGCCCGTGCGGGGTGTGCATCACCTCCGGGTGGTACTGGACACCGGCCAGGCGCCGGCCCCGGTTCTCGAAGGCGGCCACCGCCGCGCCCGCGCTGGAAGCGACCACGTCGAATCCCTCCGGTGCCGCGGTGACCGCGTCGCCGTGACTCATCCACACCGGCTGGATGTCCGGCAGGCCCGAATGCAGCTCGCCGCCAAGCACTTTCAGCTCCGTGCGGCCGTACTCGCTGGTGCCGGTGTGGGCGACCGTGCCGCCCAGGGCCTGCGCCATGGCCTGAAACCCATAGCAGATGCCGAACACCGGCACGCCCAGGTCGAACAGCGCCGGATCCAGCTGCGGGGCGCCCTCGGTGTAGACGCTGGCCGGGCCGCCGGAGAGCACGACCGCGACCGGGTTGCGGGCCTTGATCTCCTCGACCGTGGCGGTGTGCGGGATGACCTCGGAAAAGACCCGCGCCTCGCGGACCCGCCGGGCGATCAACTGCGCATACTGCGCGCCGAAGTCCACCACCAGCACCGGCCGGTCGACCGGCCCGGCCGCCTCGGAATCACCAGGTTTCGCCACGCCGCAAGCTTAGTGGCTGGGCTCGTCATCGGTTCATGAGTGCACGCTTTCGGGGGCCGTCCGGGTCGAAGCGGACACCAGCGTGTCGAAGAGCAGCCCGATGCCGACGGTGGTCCTACGCCAGCGCGAACGCCTGACGCACCGCCTCGACGGCCTCCGGGTCGCCGTCGAAGGTGATGCGCCGCAGCGCCGCCCTGCGCTTGGCGTCGCTCGCCCCGAGGCGCGCGGTCACCAGGTCCGCGGCGCTGGCGGTGACCGTCACCGAAGGCTCGCCGCGAGCGCCCGCGAGCCGACCCTGCGTCACCGCGAATTCGAAACGGCGGCCATCGATTTCGATGCGAATCGTTGCTTCCAGGCCGGCCGCGCCACCCGAATCGAAGCCGAGCAGGAATCCGGCCAGAAATCCGTTCAGTGGCGATGCCGGGGCGTCCCCGATCGGGTCCAGGCGGTCCAGCCCGAACCACGCGAAGCTCCGCAGCACCGGCAGCACCCGCTGCCAGCCCATGTCGGAAAGCGTGTACACGGTACGCCCGATCGGGGCGGGCAGATCGGTCCGCTCGACGACCCCGGCCTCTTGTAATTCCTTGAGCCGCTCGGCGAGCAGATTGGTCGCGATGCCGGGCAGCGCGTCGCGCAGGTCCCCGTATCGGCGGGGTCCGCCGACCAGCTCGCGCAGGATCAGCAACGTCCACCGCTCGCCGAGGACGTCGAGGCCGCGCGCGATCGGGCAGTTCTGGTTGTAGTTCCTGCGGGAAGCCACCATGCCACCTTAGCTCCGCCACACATCTTTTTCAACTTGTCACTTGATTTATTTGTCTACTAGCTTTACCGTCTTGTCCATGCCTACCGACCCGCTCTTCCGGAACCGGCCGATCGCCGCGCTGGCCGTCATCTGCCTCGGCGTCTTCGTCATCAGCGTCGACGCCACCATCGTCAACGTCGCGCTGCCCACCCTGTCGCGGCAACTCGGCGCCGACACCGCCCAGTTGCAATGGATCGTCGACGCCTACACCCTGGTCATGTCGGGCCTGCTGCTGTCGGCCGGCAGCCTGTCCGACCGCTACGGCAGGCGCGGCGCGCTCAGCCTCGGCCTGGCCCTGTTCGCCCTGACTTCCGGCGTTGCCGCACAGGCGGATTCGGCCGACGCGCTGATCGCGGCCCGCGCCGCGATGGGCGTGGGCGCGGCGGTGATCTTCCCGACCACCCTGGGGCTGATCACCAACATCTTCACCGACCCGGTGCCGCGGGCCAAGGCGATCGGGATGTGGGCGGCGATGGTGGGTGTCGGGGTGGCCGTGGGACCGATCAGCGGGGGCTGGCTGCTCGAACACTTCTGGTGGGGCTCGATCTTCATGGTGAACATTCCCATCGCGGCACTGGCCGTCATCGGTGGCATCTTGTTCGTCCCGACCTCGCGCGACCCCGCGGCGCCCCGCGTCGACTTCGGCGGACTGATCCTGTCGACGGCGGGTATCACGACGCTGGTCTACACGGTCATCGAGGCGCCCACGTGGGGATGGACCAACATCCGGACCGCGGCCGGGTTTGCGTTGGCTACGGTCGTTCTCGCCGGGTTCGCCGGGTGGGAGCGGCGCAGCACCCACCCGATGCTGGACGTGTCCGTGTTCGGCGACCGCCGGTTCTCCGGCGGCAGCCTGGCGGTGACCGCCGGCTTCCTGACGCTGTTCGGCTTCATCTTCGTCATCACCCAGTACTTCCAATTCATCAAGGACTACACGGCATTTCAGGCCGGCGTGCGGTTGCTGCCGGTCGCCGTCTCGATCGCGCTGGCCAGCATCGCGGGTCCCCGGCTGGTGGAGCGGGTCGGCACCACCGCCGTCGTCGCCACCGGCCTGACCGTCTTCGCCGCCGGGCTGGCCTGGGCGTCCACCGCCGACGCCGCCACGCCCTACAGCCAGATCGGCGTGCAGATGCTGCTGCTCGGCGGCGGACTCGGCCTGACCGTCTCGCCGGCCACCGAGGCCATCATGGGATCGCTGCCCGCCGACAAGGCCGGGGTCGGCTCGGCGGTCAACGACACGACGCGCGAACTCGGCGGCACCCTCGGCGTGGCCATCTCCGGCAGCATCTTCGCGTCGGTGTACTCCGGACATCTCGCGTCAACGGCCCTGCCGGGGTTGCCCGCCGAGGCGATGCGGCACTCGATGGCATTGGCGCACACGGTGATCGGGCGGCTGCCCGCGCAACAAGCCGGCTACGTCCGCGGCGCCGTCAATCATGCGTTCCTGGACGGCCTAAAGGTGAGCTCGCTGGTATGCGCCGGCATCGCGCTGGGCGCCGCGATCGTCGTGGCCTGGCTCTTGCCGGCACGCGCGCGGCAAGATGCGCTATCCCCCGCACTGGCCAAGACCTAAAACCCCCATCAAAGAAAGGCACGCAACCATGACCACAACGTCATCCGGCAGCAGTTATGTCCTCGGGCACGCCGACGTGGAGGTGCAGCGACTGCTCCTGCAGGGACGGCTGTATGACAGCTACACCGAGCACGCGCTGCAGCTCGCCGGGCTGCGCCCGGGCATGCGGGTGCTCGATATCGGCAGCGGCCCCGGCAACGTGTCGTTCGTCGCCGCCCGGCTCGTCGGCCCGACCGGTTGCGTGCTCGGCGTCGATGCCGCACCCGCGATGGTCGAACTAGCCCGCCGCCGAGCAGCCGAAAAGGGCTTCTCCACAGTGCGTTTCACACAGGCCACAATCGACGCGATCGAACTCGACGAGCCTGTCGACGCGGTGATCGGCCGGCTGATCCTGATGCACCTGCCCGATCCGGTCGCCGCGCTGCGCCGGCTCAGCTCGTTCGTGCGACCCGGCGGCGTGATCGCGTTCTCCGAGAATGACATCGCCGCGGCGCGCAGCGTCCCCGACATGCCGCTGTTCGGCCAGGTGATACCCGGGATCGTGCGCGCCTTCGAGGCCATGGGGCTGTCCGCGCGGTTCGGCACCACGCTGCACACGATCTTCGCCGACGCCGGCCTGGGCGCGCCGCAGCTGACGCTCGGCGCCCCGATCGGCACCGCCGCCGACACCGACATCCTGGCCTACGGCGCGGCGGTCTGGCGTCTGGTCTCCCCCATCGCGCAACAGGGCGGCTTCGCCATCGACGAGGTCGCCGACATCGACAACTTCGTGCCGCGCTTCCGCGAGGAGGCGCTCGCGGCCAACGCCCTCATCACGATGCCACCCATCATCACCGCGTGGGTGCGTAAATGAGCAACATGATCCAAGACCAGTATTCGACCGGCCTGTCGCGCGACAACATCGAGCGCGCGCTGCGCGCGGCCGGCATGGACCTCGACGGCCTCGCCCCCGCCGACCTGGCCCTGTTGGAGGACTTCCACACCATGGGCCGAATCGCCACCGCCCAGTTGGTGGACCTGGCGCAGATCACCGGTCAGAGTCGAGTTCTCGACGCCGGCAGCGGTGTCGGCGGCACCGCTCGCTACGTCGCCGACCGCTACGGCTCCCGCGTGACAGCCGTGGATCTCACCGACGAGTACTGCGAAACCAACCGCTGGCTCAACCAGCTGGTCGGGCTCGACGAACGGATATCGGTTCGTCAGGCCGACGCCACCGCACTGCCCTTCGCCGATCGCACTTTCGACGTCGCCATCAGCCAGCACGTCCAGATGAACGTGGCGGACAAGGCGCGCCTGTACTCCGAGGCACATCGCGTGCTCACGGATGGCGGGCGTCTTGCCCTCTGGGACATCACGATTGGTGACGGCGGCGAACTGAGTTATCCCCTGCCCTGGGCCGACCACCCCGCGCGCAGCCACCTCGTCACCGCCGAGGAACTGCGCGGCGCCGTCGAATCCGCGGGTTTCACCGTCAAAACGTGGAACGACCTCACCGAGCAGGCCGCCGCGCTCATGCAGGCCATCCTGGCCCAGCCCGACAGCCCGCTGGGCCTGCACGCCTTCGTCACCGATTTCCGCCAAAAAGCCGAGAACCTCACCCGGGCCCTGACCGACGGGCGCCTGCGCGCCATCCAGGCAATCTGCGAACGTCGAACACCATGATGCCCAACGAGATCATCGTGCCCGGCGCCCGATACGGGGAGCCCGAATTACGCGGCGCCGTCGTCGAATTCGTGCGAACCTCGGCCTGCGTGACGCCACGCTGGCGGGCGAGTCGATGGGAGCCGCGCTCGCGCTGCTGGCCTCGATCGAGCTGACCGACCGGGTGAGCGGGGTGATCGCGTTCAACCCCTACGACTACCCGGGCGGACTCGAGCGCGGCAACTGGTTCGCCCGCGTGATCGGGACGGGGGTCCGCCTGCCCGGATCGGGACCGATCTTTGCCCGATTGGAGCATCGCGTGATCCTGCGGGGCGTGCTGCGCGGCGGTTTCGCCGACCACCACGCGTTGCCGAAGGACCTGCTCGTCGAACTACGCCGAAGCGGCCGCCGGCCCGGCTACCCCGGGGTCAACCGGGCCATCATGCGCATCCTCGCCGGGCTGATCGACGCGAAAAGCCGCTACGCGCAGGTGAAGACACCGGTCACGTTGGTCTACAGCGAGCACGATTGGTCGCGCCCGGCGGATCGGGAGCAGGTCGCTCGCCTACTTGGTGTCCGGGCCGTCGCGGTGCCGGGTGCGGGCCACTTCTCGGCCCTCGAGCGCCCCACCGAGATGGTCCGGATCATCCGGCACGCGCGGCACAAGCTGTCACGGTGAAACCCGGGTTGGCTCGAATTAGTGCCCACCAACCTGTTTTCCGACCTAGTTCGTTGGTGGTGGTTGGGGTTGGAAGGGGTCGTACCACCACCAGTCGGCGCGCTCGCCGAGGGGCCCGGGGTAGGGCCTGACCGGGGGCGGGGCCTGGGTGGGTGGGCGGGCGAGTGATCCGGGCTGCAGGGGTTGGCCGTCGCTGTCGGTGACGCACAGAGCGTCTGCAGGTCCGGTGAGGGTGATGTGGCCTTGGTGGTGCAGGCGGTGGTGATAGGGGCAGACCAGGACCAGGTTGGGCAGCTCGGTGGGCCCGCCGTCTTCCCAGTGCCGCAGGTGATGGGCGTGCAGGCCGCGGGTGGCCCCGCAGCCGGGCACCGCGCAGCTGCGGTGGCGGTGCTCCAGGGCCCGGCGCAGCCGCCGGCTGATGGTGCGGGTGGTGCGCCCGGCGCCGATGGGCTGGCCGTCGCGTTCGAACCAGACTTCGCAGGTGGCATCACAAGTCACATAGCGGCGGTCGGCATCCGACAGCAGCGGGCCCAGGTGCAGCGCTGCAGCGCGCTGCGCGGCGTCGACGTGCACCACCACCGTGGTGTGCTGCCCATGAGGCCGCCGCGCCGCCTCGACATCCCACGCGGACTCCACCAAGCGCAGAAATGCCTCGAGGTTGCCCGGCAACGGTGGCGCGGTCTCTGAGGCACTATCGCCGTGATCGTGTTTCCACTCGGCGATCAGCGCATCCCGATGAGACGCCAACGCCGCGTCGAACCTCGCGGCATCCAGATGCGGAAGCCTGATCCGCCAACAGCTGAACTCCTCATCGCAGGTCTTAGTGATCGAGGCCTGCGGCTGCGGCCCAGCATCGGGGTCGGGTCGCGGTTCGAGCTTCAACGCGGTGCGCAGCTGGTTGACCGTGGCGACCCGCGCCAACCGCTCGTAATGCGCATCCGATCCCTCACCGGCCCGCGCCGCGATGACCCCGACCTGATCCAGCGACAAGCGCCCCTCCCGCAGGCCCGCCGCGCAGCGCGGAAACTCACCCACCCGCCGCGCGATGGCGGTCGCCGTGTGAGCATTCGCCGACGACCAACCCAGCTTCCAAGCCACCAACGCCGCCACCGAGCGTGCACCCGTCATCCCACACAGCTGGTCGCGATCGATCTCGCCGACAATCTCCACGATGCGGCCATCAATCGCGTTGCGCTGACCGGCCAGCTCCGCCAACTCCTCAAACAACACCTCCAGGCGCTCTTTAGGGCTCACCACCCCGGCGTCACCGGATGCGATCAAGGACATAACTGCATCATCGCAGCCACCTACGACAAGTTTCGGCCGCCGATCCGCGCCGGGGTGGGGCCGGCATCATCGGCCAAGCGACACAGCCCGATTGGCCGCCAAGCGCCCAACCACGGCGCTCACGCGCCCCGAGGCGATGATCCGCACCTCCGGCGCACGCGTGGCGTCCGTAAGCTGTGGTCGTGGAACGTGCCAGGAGTGCGGATTCGCATACGACCTGACCGCTGCGACACAGGCCTGCGACGACATTCGGGGTGACGTCGCCGAATTGGCCCGGCTGATTACCACCACCGAACGACGTACCCTCGCGCGGCCGAACGCGCCGGAGGAGGTGACCGCAGGTGGCCGTGAACACGCTGCACGACGTGCACCACCACCTGCTGGACACACCGCCAACTCGCCCCAACTACGTAACGGACAATCGCTGATTCCACAGTCGGTCGGGCCCGAACCGGTAATGGGCCGGGTCAGCCGACGGGTCGTGCTCGCTTCGCCACACGGCCGAGTCGCCTGAATACCGCGGTCGGGCCGGCTGGGGATGCTGCTGGCGCCTGTCGAAGCGATCGAGCCGGTGCGCCGGCACCAGCCCGGTCAGCATGAGATTTCCGATCTCGCGCAGCACTTTGCCCGCGGTGCGCCGGGTGTCCGCCGCCTTGACGTAGCGGCGCGCGACGGTGAGAAAGTCTTCGGGCTCGACCCCGGCGACATCACGCACGTGAGTGGTCGGTCCGCCCACCTCCCAGCTGCCCAGGGCGGTCTCAGGCAGGTAATGGCGCAAACCGGACTCGAAGTACATGTCGGCTCCGAGTCGCTTGGCGTTCAGGCGCACCGCTCGCATGAACATCCACGGGGGAATTTCCATGAGCCGGACCCGCCGGCCCAACGCCTCACCCACCGCTTCGGCAACGTCGGCACCGGACAACAGCTTTGGCCCGGTCGGGCGGTAGGCGCGACCGTCATGGCGGTGCGGGTCGAGCAATGCGCCCACCGCGACCCTGGCGATGTCCTCGTTGGATGGGGGCGCGTTGAGTCGTCCCCCGGTACTTGGCGTCGGCAACACCCCGAGTTGGGCCGCAACCGGCAGCACCTGGAAATAGTTGTCCGCGAAGAATCCGGGATCGACCGCGACGTGGGCGGTGTCCGGCAGCAACTGAAACAGCTTGTCCGACAACCAGTGCTGGCGCGTCATCAGGGCCGGATGCTCGGGGCTGGCCAGCCACTGGCCCAGCGCGACCACGGCCTCTACGCCGGCGCCGCGCGCGGCCACGGCAAAGGTGACCGCACTGTCGAGTGCGTGCGGGTGATACGGGGGGTTGAAGAACAACCGATCCACGCCGTCGACCGCGGCCCGAACGTGTTGAATGTCAAGCATATCCGCGACGACGACCTCGGCCCCCAAGGCACGCAAACGGGCACTGCGTCGATCATCGCGACGTACCAATGCCCTGGTGGCCACGCCCTTTTCCAGTAATTGGGCCGCCACCGCGCCGCCGATCCTTCCCGTCGCGCCGGTGACCAGCACCCGTGTGTTTGTCATTGGAGTTCCTTCCTGCGAGATCTGACGATGTGACCAATGGTTACATCGGCAGTATGCGACCGCGATGTGACCGTTGTCAACATTTGGCGCGCGTGAGATCGTGATGGCATGAGTTCCGCCGGACCCCCCGCCAAAAAGGGCTACCACCACGGCGCGTTGCACTCGGCTCTGATCGAGGCGAGCATCGCCCTGGCCCGCGAGGGCGGACCCGATCGGGTGATCCTGCGCGAGGCGGCCCGGGCCGCCGGAGTGTCGCATTCGGCCGCCTACCGCCACTTCGCCGACCGCGAGGAGCTGCTGGCCGAGGTGTCAAGCTATGCGCGCAGCGAGCTCGCGGCGCAGATGCGCCGACGCGTCAATCGCTCCAACGACCCTCGCAAGAGGCTGCGCGCGGTCGGCGCCGCGTACATCGACTTCGCGATTTCCGAGCCTGGACTGTTTCGCGCCGCATTCACCTCGCATCCCGCGACATCCCCCGACGCGGAGCGCGATCGCGCGACAACGGGCCCAGACCCTTTCGAGGTCCTCGGTCAAGTGCTCGACGAAGCCCAAGCCGCCGGTCTGCTTGACGCGCGCCGCAGGCCGGGGGCCGAGGTGGCCGCCTGGTCAGCGGTGCACGGCCTGGCCAGCCTGCTACTGGATGGACCGCTGCCCAGGAGCCCCGCCGCCGTCAGATTCGCGCAGGCCCAGGTGTTCGATCTCATCGAACGCGGTCTGCTGAACGACACGTAAACGGGCTCCACAAGACGGGCGACCACTGGCGGTGCGCGCACAGGCATGGTGGAGTGGGTATCGCCCATCCAGGGCCCCCACCAACCCGAGAGCGAGGTACGCCGTGCTGGGCCTGCCGGAGCAAGTGCACGCCTGCCTGTTCGACTTGGACGGCGTGCTGACCGATACCGCCAGCGTGCACACCAAGGCCTGGAAGGCCATGTTCGACGCCTTCCTGTCCGAACGGGCCAAGCAGACGGGCGAGAAGTTCGTCCCCTTCGACGCGGCCGCCGACTACCGCAAGTACGTGGACGGCAAGAAGCGCGAAGACGGGGTGCGCTCGTTCCTGGACAGCAGGGGTATCGAACTGCCCGACGGCAGCCCCGATGACCCGAAAGACGCCGACACGGTCTACGGCCTGGGCAACCGCAAGAACGACATGTTCCAGAAGGTGCTCCACGACGACGGCGTCGAGGTGTTCGACGGCTCGCGGCGTTACCTCGAGGCGGCCTCGGCCGCGGGTCTGGGGATCGCCGTGGTGTCCTCGAGCGCCAACACCCGCGAGGTCCTGGAGATCACCGGCCTCGACCGCTTCGTGCAGGCGCGCGTGGACGGCATCACGCTGCGCGACGAGCACATCGCGGGCAAGCCGGCCCCGGACTCCTACCTGCGCGGGGCGCAGTTGCTGGGCGTCGAGCCAAGCGCGGCGGCCGTGTTCGAGGACGCCATCTCGGGCGTGCAGGCCGGCCACGCCGGCCATTTCGGCCTGGTGGTGGGCGTCGACCGGGTGGGCCAGGCAGAGGATCTGCGCCGCAACGGCGCCGACGTGGTGGTGACCGACCTGGCCGAGCTGCTGAAGTCATGATCGACGAAGAATGCTTCCCCGTTGATCCGTGGCACTTTCGCGAGACGAAGCTCGACCTGAACCTGCTGGCCCAGACGGAGTCGCTCTTCGCGCTGGCCAACGGGCACATCGGGTTGCGCGGCAACCTCGACGAGGGAGAGCCCTACGGCCTGCCGGGCACGTACCTGAACTCCTTCTACGAGATCCGGCCGCTGCCCTACGCCGAGGCCGGCTACGGCTACCCCGAGGCCGGCCAGACGATCGTCGACGTCACCAACGGCAAGATCATCAGGCTGCTGGTCGAGGACGAGCCGTTCGACGTCCGCTACGGCGAATTGATCGGGCACGAACGGGATCTGGATCTGCGCGCCGGCACCCTGACGCGGCTCGCACACTGGCGGTCACCCGCCGGCAAGGAAGTCAAGGTGGTGTCCACCCGGCTGGTGTCGCTGGCCCAGCGCGGCGTCGCGGCCATCGAGTACGTCGTCGAAGCGGTCGGCGAGTTCGTGCGAGTGACGGTGCAGTCGGAACTGGTCACCAACGAGGACCAGCCGCAGACCTCGGGAGACCCGCGGGTATCGGCCATCCTGGAGAACCCGCTCGAGGAAGTCGACCACGAAAACACCGACACGGGTGCACTTCTCATGCACCGGACCCGTAGCAGCGCGCTGATGATGGCCGCCGGCATGGACCACGAGGTCGACGTTCCGGGGCGCGTCGAAGTGACCACCGACGCGCGCGCCGACCTCGCGCGGACCACCATCATCTGCGGGTTGCGCGCCGGGCAGAAGCTGCGCATCGTCAAGTACATCGCCTACGGCTGGTCGAGCATGCGGTCGCGTCCGGCGCTGCGCGACCAGGTCGCCGCCGCGTTACACAGCGCGCGCTACAGCGGGTGGCAGGGCCTGGTGGATTCGCAGCGGGCCTACCTCGACGACTTCTGGGACAGCGCCGACGTCGAGGTCGAGGGCGACCCGGAATCCCAACAGGCAGTGCGTTTCGGGTTGTTCCACCTGCTGCAGGCCAGCGCGCGCGCCGAACGCCGCGCGCTTCCGGCCAAGGGGCTCACCGGAACCGGCTACGACGGGCACGCCTTCTGGGACACCGAGGGTTACGTGCTGCCCGTGCTCACCTACACCGCGCCGCACGCGGTCGCCGACGCGCTGCGGTGGCGGGCGTCGACCCTGGACCTCGCCAAGGAGCGGGCGACCGAGCTCGGCCTCGAAGGCGCCAGCTTTCCGTGGCGCACCATCCGCGGTCAGGAGTGCTCGGCCTACTGGCCGGCCGGCACGGCCGCCTTCCACATCAACGCCGACATCGCGATGGCCTTCGAGAGGTATCGCGTGGTCACCGGTGACGATTCGCTGGAGGCCGACTGCGGCCTCGCGGTGCTGATCGAGACCGCCCGGCTGTGGCTCTCGCTCGGGCACCACGACCGCCACGGCGTCTGGCACCTCGACGGCGTCACGGGCCCCGACGAATACACGGCCATAGTCCGCGACAACGTGTTCACGAACCTGATGGCCGCGCACAACCTGCACGTCGCCGCCGACGCGTGCGTTCGCCACCCCGAGGCGGCCAAGTCGATGGGTGTCACCACCGAGGAGACCGCGGCGTGGCGCGACGCGGCCGACGCCGTCAACGTCCCCTTCGACGAGGGGCTGGGCGTCCATCAGCAGTGCGAGGGGTTCACGACGTTCGCGGAGTGGGACTTCGAGCGCAACACCACCTACCCGCTGCTCCTGCACGAGGCCTACGTGCGCCTCTACCCCGCCCAGGTGATCAAGCAGGCCGACCTCGTGCTGGCCATGCAGTGGCAAAGCCATGCGTTCACGCCCGAACAGAAGGCCCGCAACGTCGACTACTACGAGCGGCGCATGGTGCGCGACTCGTCGCTGTCGGCGTGCACCCAGGCGGTGATGTGCGCCGAGGTCGGCCACCTGGAACTGGCCCACGACTACGCCTACGAAGCCGCCCTGATCGACCTGCGCGACCTGCACCACAACACGCGCGACGGACTGCACATGGCCTCGCTGGCCGGCGCCTGGACCGCGCTGGTGGGCGGTTTCGGCGGCCTGCGCGACGACGAGGGCATCATTGCGCTGGATCCTCAACTGCCCGAGGGCATATCGCGACTGCGGTTCCGACTGCGGTGGCGCGACTTCCGGCTGACCGTCGACGTCAACCACTCCGACGTCACCTACACCGTGCGCGACGGGCCCGGCGGCCAGCTGACCATCCGGCATGCCGGTGACGAGTTGGTGCTCGACACCGAGTCGCCGACCACCGTCGCGATCCAGCCGCGCAAGCCGCTGCTGTCGGCGCCACAACAGCCGCCGGGCCGCGAACCGCTGCGCCGCCGCAGCCTGACAGCACTCAGTGAGGCTGCACCAACCGCTGCACCTCCGCGCTGACCGCCTCCCCCAGCTCCGCGTCCGCCATGTCCTCCAGGCCGGCCGCCGAACGTAGGAACGGGGCAAAGAGCCGCCAACCCAGCTGCAGCGCAAAGGCGTTCGCGACGGCCAGCCGGGCGCTGCGGTCGTCGTCATGCATTGGGCGTACGCGGTCGAAGAGCTGGGAGGCGCCGGGGAACCGCGACTGCAGCTTCCCCGCGGGGTAGCCGTCGAGCAAGGTTCGGGCCATCACACGCATGTGCCGGTCGAGCGCCCGCTCGACCTCCGCGGCCGACGGATCGGTCTGCAGCAGCGCGGTGGTCGTCGCCCCCAGGTGGTCCAGCACCGCGCCGACCAGCTGCTCCTTGGTGCCGAAGTGACGAAAGACCAACCCGTGGTTGACCTTTGAGCGCGCGGCGATGTCGCGAATGGATGTCGCGGCGGGGCCGCGCTCGGCGAACAACTCGGTGGCGGCCTCGAGGACCGCGGCGGCTACCGCCTCCCGTCCGACGGGGGCGGCGCGGCCGGCGGGTGACTTCGGTGTTGCCGAACGTGTAGTCATGTGACTACACTAGCCGATATCGTAGTCGATTGACTACACCAAGAATCACCCGAAGGACCATGCCATGACAGACTCGATCACCGTCACCAAGCTCGGCAGCCACATCGGCGCCCGCGTCGACGGGGTGCGCCTCGGTGGCGACCTCGACGCCGCCACCGTCGAGGGAATCCGCCAGGCGCTGCTGGCACACAAGGTGATCTTCTTCCGGGACCAGCGCCACCTCGACGACCAGCAGCAACTGGCCTTCGCCGGCCTCCTCGGCACCCCGATCGGCCACCCGGCCGCCTCGGTCCTGTCCGCCGAGAACGCCCCGATCATCACCCCGATCAACTCCGAGTACGGCAAGGCCACCCGCTGGCACACCGACGTCACGTTCGCGGCCAACTACCCGGCGGCCTCGATCCTGCGGGCGGTCACCCTGCCCACCTACGGCGGTTCGACGCTGTGGGCGTCCACCGCCGCGGCCTACGCGCAGCTGCCCGAGCCCCTCAAGCAGCTGGTCGAGAACCTGTGGGCGCTGCACAGCAACCGCTTCGACTACATCACCGAAGAGGCCCAGGCCGCCATGAACGACGCGCAGAAGGCTTTCCGGCAAGCCTTCGAGAAGCGCGAATTCCGCACCGAGCACCCCGTCGTGCGGGTGCACCCGGAGACCGGTGAGCGAACCCTGCTGGCTGGAGACTTCGTCCGCAACTTCGTCGGCCTGGACAGCTACGAGTCGACAGTGCTGCTCGACCTGTTGCAGCGGCGAATCACGGCCCCCGAGAACACCGTTCGCTGGGCGTGGGAGGCGGGCGACGTCGCGATCTGGGACAACCGGGCCACGCAGCACCGAGCCGTCGACGACTACGACAACCAGCCCCGGCTGATGCACCGCGTCACGCTGATGGGCGACGTTCCGGTGGACGTTCACGGCGAGCGCAGCCGGGTGGTCAGCGGCGCCCCCCTCGAGGCGATCGCGAGCTAGGCGCAGCCGAGCGAAGCGGGTCGCCGACCGACAACCCAGCGGCGATCGCGAGCTAGGCGCAGCCGAGCGAAGCGGGTCGCCGACCGACAACCCAGCGGCGATCGCGAGCTAGGCGCAGCCGAGCGAAGCGGGTCGCCGACCGACAACCCAGCGGCGATCGCGAGCTAGGCGCAGCCGAGCGAAGCGGGTCGCCGACCGACAACCCAGCGGCGATCGCGAGCTAGGCGCAGCCGAGCGAAGCGGGTCGCCGACCGGTCAGCCTGCGTGGCTGACCGGGTCGATCGGCAACCATCGCAACGCGCCCGGAGCATCGGCGGGCACCACCGGTTGCTTCGGCGCTATCGGCTCCATCCGCCGGTAGGCGTCGCCCTGTAGCGGCCGCTCGTCGTTCTCACCCTTGTTCGGCCAGAGCGACGCGGCGCGCTCGGCCTGCGCGGTGATGGACAGCGACGGGTTCACCCCGAGGTTCGCCGAGATCGCCGCGCCGTCCACCACGTACAGCGTCGGGTAGTTGTAGACCCGGTGGTAGGGGTCGATGACCCCGCGCTCGGGGCTGTCGCTGATCGCCGCGCCCCCCAGGAAGTGCGCGGTGAGCGGGATGTTGAACAGCTCGCCCCAGGTGCCACCGGCCACGCCGTCGATCTTGGCGGCGATGCGGCGCGTGACCTCGTTGCCCACCGGGTTCCAGGCGGGGTTGGGGTCGCCGTGGCCCTGTTTGCTGGTGTACCAGCGGATGCCGAGCTTGCCGCGCTTGGTGTAGGTGGTGATCGAATTGTCCAGGTGCTGCATCACCAGCGCGATCATCGTGCGCTCGCTCCACTGGCGGGGGTTGAGCAGCCGCAGCATGCGGCGGGGGTCCTCGCCGGCCTGCTCCAGGAGTTGGCGCCACCGTGGGACGTCGGTGCCGCCGGGACCCGTGCCGTCGGTCATCAGCGTCTGCAGCAGCCCCATCGCGTTGGAGCCCTTGCCGTAGCGGCACGGTTCGACGTGGGTGTCCGACGTCGGGTGGATCGAGGACGTGATCGCGACCCCGTGGGTCAGGTCGAGATTGGGGTCGACCTCCAGCTTGCCGGCGCCGACGATCGACTCGGAGTTGGTGCGCGTCAGCACGCCCAGCTGCTTGGAAAGCCGCGGCAGCACGCCCTTGTCGCGCATCTTGAACATCAGGTGCTGGGTCCCCCAGGTGCCGGCGGCCAGCACCAGGTACGACGCGGTGAAGGTGCGCCGATCGCGGCGCAGCCAGCTGCCGGTGCGCACGGCGCGAACCTCCCAGAGCCCGTCGGAGCGCTGCCGGAAGCCCTTGACGGTTGTCATCGGAATCACTTGCGCCCCAGCGGATTCGGCGAGGCCCAAGTAGTTCTTCACCAGGGTGTTCTTGGCCCCGTAGCGGCAGCCGGTCATGCAGGACCCGCATTCCAAACAGCCCGTCCGCGCCGGACCCGCGCCCCCGAAGAACGGGTCGGGCACCGTCTCGCCGGGCTTCTTGGTGCCGTCGGGCCCGAAGAAAACCCCGACCGGGGTCGGCACGAACGTGTCACCGCACCCCATGTCGTCGGCGACCTCTTTGAGGACGCGATCGGCGTCGGTGAACGTCGGATTCTGCACCACGCCGAGCATCCGTTGCGCCTGGTCGTAGTGGGGCATCAGCTCGTCGCGCCAGTCGGTGATGTGTGCCCACTGCCGGTCGGCGAAGAACGGCTCCGGCGGCACGTACAGGGTGTTGGCGTAGTTCAGCGACCCGCCGCCCACTCCCGCGCCGGCCAGGATCAGCACGTTCTTCAGCGGGTGGATGCGCTGGATGCCGTAGCAGCCCAGCCTCGGCGCCCACAGGAACTTCCGCAGGTTCCAGGATGTCTCGGCGAACTCCTCGTCGGCGAAGCGGCGACCGGCTTCCAGAACGCCTACGCGATAACCCTTTTCCGTCAGCCGCAACGCGGTGACGCTGCCCCCGAATCCCGAACCGATGATCAGGACGTCGTAATCCGGCTTCATCGCACCAGTATGGCCTTACCCGTCGGTAATAAACCAGCGGCCCGGCCGGCCACGAGTGTGCGGCCAGCCGCACACCGGGGCCCGAGTGTGCGGCCAGCCGCACATTGGGGCCCGGGACGCGCCAAACCTAGCTTCCGACGGTCAGGCCGACCTTCTGGAACTCCTTGAGGTCGCAATAACCGGCCTTGGCCATCGACCGGCGCAGGCCGCCAACCAGGTTGAGGCTGCCGAACGGGTCGTCGGAGGGCCCGTTGAGTACCTGATCGAGTGACGGGCGTTCAGCGACGGCGATCTGCAACAGCGCGCCACGCGGCAACGAGGGGTGCGCCGCGGCCGCCGGCCAGAACCAGCCACCGCCGAGCGCCTCCGCGGATTCGGCCAGTGGCGTGCCCAGCACCACCGCGTCGGCGCCACAGGCGATGGCCTTGGCCAGCTCGCCGGAGGTGTGGATGTCGCCGTCGGCCAGCACGTGCACGTACCGGCCGCCCGTCTCGTCCAGGTACTCACGGCGCGCGGCCGCGGCGTCGGCGATCGCCGTGGCCATCGGCACGCTGATGCCCAAAACCTCGTCGGAGGTGGTCACGCCCCGGGTGGAGCCGTAGCCGACGATGACGCCCGCCGCGCCGGTGCGCATCAGGTGCAGCGCGGTGCGGTGGTCGAGCACGCCGCCGGCGACCACCGGGATGTCCAACTCGGCGATGAACGTCTTCAGGTTCAGCGGCTCACCGTCGCTGGCGACCCTCTCGGCGGAGACGATGGTGCCCTGGATGACGAGCAGGTCGATCCCGGCCTGCAACAGCACCGGCGTCAGCGCCTGCGCGTTCTGCGGGCTGACCCGCACCGCGGTGGTCACCCCGGCCTCGCGGATTCGCGCGACCGCGGAGCCCAGCAGGTCCGGGTCCAGCGGTGCCGCGTGCAACTCCTGCAACAGCCGGATCGCCGCCGAGGGTTCGGGCTCCTTGCTCGCGGCCTCGACCAGTTGGGCGACCTTGGCCTGCACGTCGGCGTGCCGGCCGATCAGCCCCTCGCCGTTGAGCACCCCGAGGCCGCCGAGCCGCCCGAGTTCGATGGCGAACTCCGGCGACACCAGGGCGTCGGTCGGATGGGCCACCACCGGGATCTCGAACCGGTAAGCGTCCAGCTGCCAGGCGGTCGACACATCCTGCGACGAGCGCGTGCGCCGCGAGGGAACGATGCTGACTTCGCTGAGTTCGTACGTGCGACGGGCGTTGCGGCCCATCCCGATTTCGACCATGTCCGCCTCAGCGCGCGAAGTAGTTGGGCGCTTCGACGGTCATCGCGACGTCGTGCGGGTGGCTTTCCCGCAACCCGGCCGCCGTGATCCGCACGAACTGCGCCTGCTGCAACGACTCGATGGTAGGCGAGCCGGTGTAGCCCATGGCGGCCCGCAGGCCGCCGGTGAGCTGGTGGATCACCGACGACAGCGGTCCGCGGAACGGCACCCTGCCCTCGATACCCTCGGGCACCAGCTTGTCCTCCGACAGTGCGTCGTCGGCGAAGTAGCGGTCCTTGGAGTACGACTTGCCCGTCCCAGCAGGCCCGGCCCGCCCGGCCATGGCACCCAGCGACCCCATGCCCCGGTAGCTCTTGAACTGCTTGCCGTTGACGAAGATCAGCTCGCCCGGCGCCTCGGCGGTGCCGGCCAGCAACGAGCCCAGCATGGCCGTCGACGCGCCGGCGGCCAGCGCCTTGGCGATGTCGCCCGAGTACTGCAGTCCGCCGTCGGCGATCACCGGCACGCCCGCCGGACCGCACACCGCGACGGCCTCCAGGATCGCGGTGATCTGCGGGGCGCCGACGCCCGCGACCACCCGGGTCGTGCAGATCGATCCCGGCCCCACGCCGACCTTCACCGCGTCGGCGCCGGCCTCGATCAGCGCCGCGGCGGCCGACCGGGTGGCGACGTTGCCGCCGATGATCTCGACGCGTTCGCCGACCTCGGCCTTGAGCTTGCCGACCATGTCGAGCACCAGCCGGTTGTGCGCGTGGGCGGTGTCCACGATCAGCACGTCCACGCCGGCGTCGACCAGCATCATCGCGCGGACCCAGGCGTCGCCGCCGACGCCGACGGCGGCACCCACCAGGAGCCGGCCGTCGCTGTCCTTGGTGGCCAGCGGGTGCTGCTCGGTCTTGACGAAGTCCTTGACGGTGATCAGCCCGGTCAGCCGGCCGTGGCCGTCGACGACGGGCAGCTTCTCGATCTTGTTGCGGCGCAACAGGCCCAGCGCCGCGTCGGCGCTGACGCCCTCCTGCGCGGTGATCAGCGGGGCCTTGGTCATCACCTCGGCGACCTTCTTGGTCTGGTCGACCTCGAATCGCATGTCGCGATTGGTGATGATGCCCACCAGGGCGCCGGAGTCGTCGACCACGGGCAGCCCGGAGATCCGGAACCGTGCGCACATCGCGTCGACCTGGGCCAGCGTGTTGTCCGGCCGACAGGTGACCGGGTCGGTGACCATGCCCGCCTCGGAGCGCTTCACCATCTCGACCTGACCGGCTTGTTCGGCGACCGGCAGGTTGCGGTGCAGCACCCCCATCCCGCCCGCGCGCGCCATTGCGATCGCCATCCGCGATTCGGTGACCGTGTCCATCGCGGAGCTGACCAGCGGCACCTTGAGCCTGATCTTCTTGGTGAGCTGGCTGGAGGTATCCGCCGTCGCCGGCACCACGTCCGATGCGGCGGGCAACAGCAGCACGTCGTCGAACGTCAGTCCCATCATCGCCACTTTGTAGGGGTTGTCCCCGCCGGTGAACACGGAGCCGTCCGCGAGCCCCCCGAGGGGGGCCTCGCGCACGTACGGGCTGGCAACCAGGTCGGAGCTGTCTTCGAGGTTGGACATGCCACGGGACATCGGTGGGGCCTCCAGATGACGCGGAGTGAGATTCCCATCCTATCGGCTCGCGGCCCCCCGGCGACGCTTGCTCGGGCGTGCCGCGAGCGGCAACCGCCACGGCCCGGACCACACGGGATGGCAGGTATGTCCCTGCTGGCGAAATCCCCGCCCGGCTGCGTAGGCTAGGGGACGTGCGCGACCACCTCCCGCCGGGTTTGCCGCCCGACCCGTTCGCAGACGACCCCTGTGACCCGTCGGCGGCGCTGGACGCCGTAGAGCCGGGCCAGCCGCTCGATCAGCAAGAGCGCATGGCGGTCGAGGCCGACCTGGCCGATCTGGCCGTGTACGAGGCCTTGCTGGCCAACCGCGGCATCCGCGGACTCGTGGTGTGCTGCGACGAATGCCAGCAGGACCACTATCACGACTGGGACATGCTGCGCGCCAACCTGCTGCAGCTGTTGATCGACGGTACCGTCCGTCCGCACGAGCCCGCCTACGACCCGGAGCCCGACGCCTACGTGACGTGGGACTACTGCCGGGGCTACGCCGACGCCTCGCTGAACGAGGCGACATCCGACGCGGACGGATTTCACCGGCGCTGAGCGCGCCTTTCACCGAAAAAGCTTCCGGTCAGGGCGTGCCGCTGGGTGCGTCCGCGGGTGGCACCGTCGTGTGCGGGTGATGCCGGTGCCGCCCCGACGACGGGGTGGTCGACGGCGTGGCCGGCAAGGACGGCGCCGGGCTCTGCGATTCGCCGGGAGCCGGTTGGCTCGGCGGCACCGCGGTGGTGGCGGCCGGAAGCGGGCCGGCGGGGCCCGGCGAGACGGCCGGCGCGGGCAGCGTCGCATTCGGGTTGCGCGACTGCACCCGGGTGTTGAGCAGGTTCACCTGATCCATCAGGTCGTGTTTGCCGGCGCCGTCGTCCATCGACTGCACGGTGGAACTCACCTCGGCGAGCTGATTGTGCGCCTGGTCCCACTGCCCTTCGTCGATCATTTGCTGGACCTTGGCCAGCTCGGCCTTGGCCGACAGCTCGATGTGACTGTCGTTGACCCGCGGCTGGTCGAAGAACATGGCGTGCAGGCCGTACAGGGTGTCGCCCGGACGGGCCTCGACGACCATGGCGCCGAAGCCGCTCAGCATCAGCAGCGCAGCGGCGACGGATCCGATCGTCGCCAGGCCGCGGCGCCCGTGCCGGCGCTCCGCGAGTCCCGTGCGCAGGGCTTCGATGGCCTGTTCCGGCGAGACCAGGGCGCTGGCCGGTGGCCACCTCAGGTCGTCGCGCCAGTCCTCCAGCAGGGCGGCCAGCGCATCGTCGTCACGGTCGTCGAGCTCGACCGGGCGGCGCGCGGCCAGCGCGTCGACGAGCAGGTCGGTGCGGGCCACCTCGTCCAGGGCCGGCTGGTCGCCGAGGGCGTATCCGAATTCAGGCATAGTCACCCGCCGCGACGATCTCGGACTTGAGCCGCGACAGCGCGCGGTGCTGCGCCACCCGGACCGCGCCGGTGGTGCTGCCGACCGCGGCGGCCGTCTCCTCGGCGGACAGGCCGACCACCACGCGCAGGATCAGGATCTCGCGCTGCTTGGCAGGCAGGATTTCCAGCAGGTCGCTCATCCTGCTCACGGATTCGGCCTCGATGGCCCGCTGTTCCGGGCCGGCTTCGCGCGACCAGCGCTCCGGCACCGACTCGGCGGGGTAGGCGAGATCGCGCCCGGCGGCCCGGTGGGCGTCCGCGACCTTGTGGGCCGCGATGCCGTAGAGGAACGCCAGGAACGGCCGCCCGCGGTCCCGGTAGCGCGGCAGCGCGGTGATGGTGGCCAAGCACACCTCCTGTGCCACGTCGTCGGCTGACAGGCCACCCCGCTCGACGGTGCCGACTCGCGCCCGGCAATATCGCACGACAATCGGGCGGATGGTCTCCAGCACCTCCCGTAATGCGTTGCTGTCCCCCGTCACGGCCTGCGCGACCGCAGCGTCGAGACGTTCTCCTTGAAGTGTCATCGACGGCGGTCTCTCCCACGTTACGAAGCGGGCACATCGCGGGGCTATCTAACGCACTGACAATAAGGCCTGAAGACCGTTTCAAGCGGAACGCCAGGTTCCCCCGGCGCGTCGCACCTGACCTGCGCAGATATCCCGAATTTCGCGCAATTTCGGTGTCGCAACCGTGACGCTTCCGATATCGATCAGCAAGCAGGCCACCGCCCATCGCAGGGGCAACAGCCCCAGCCGGCCGGTGTCGCCGAGCGCGGCGTCCGCGATCTCGCGGGCGCGCCCGGTGTCCCCGGCGCTGCACAGGGCGGCGGCCAGCACCACGTCACTCTTGACCCGGTGCCGCTCCGACGGCACGGCCATGGCCCCCGCCAGCTCCACCGCCTCGGCGGCGTGGCGGACGGCGAGCGCACCGTCGCCACACGCCATCGCCAGCTCCGCTGCCACCCAGTGCCGGCGGACCGGGAGCCGGTCGGGCAGCGGACCGCGCGCCGGATCCACCCGGCCCAACAGCGTCGCCGCTGCGGCGAACCGGCCGACGCCCAGCGCGTCGGCCGCCAGCCCGATCAAGGCGTCGGCGCGCGCCTCGCCGGCTTCGACGCCCCCGCCCGCCAGCGCCAGGGCGCGGCCGTCCCACCCGCGAGCCATCACGTGCCAGCCGAGCTGCCGCAGGAACGATCCCTGTGTGCTGTGGGCCAGCGAAGCCAGCGGTCCCGCCGGTGCGCTGCGCCGTAACTCCGCCAGGTCGCGGTAGGCGCTGCCGTAGCGGCCCTGACCGCCTGCGGCCACCGCGCGCAGCCACAGCTGATGAGGCGTCCGGGCGGTCGGCAGCGGCCGCATGCCCGGCCGGTCACCGAAGGCGGCGGCCGCCAGGGCGTGCTCGATATCGAAAGTGTGACGAGTTTCGTTCACGGTGACGGTAGTAAACAGTTTGTGGTCTTTCTGTTACTGATCTGTTAATCACTCTAGGCGCCGTACTAATTGCTCAATCCGGGTGCCTAGCCCGTGAGCTGCAAGATTCCCGATCCGGCAAGTCGCTGGTTAGCACGGTTATCGTTCTGCAAATGCTTTGCAGATGAACGTGAAGTTAATTCTCCTCCAACGAGCACATAGTTTGGAGAGCTAAGTGGCTATTGACGGAAATTCGCCGTCGCCCCTAACGTCTACGGATGACGGGTAGTCATCGGTGACGCCACATCATTTCAGATGCACAATCGGTTCTCGGACGCTTTTCGAACTTGACCTCACTTGGGCGTGCCGTGCAGAGAGGGAAACACACCAATGCCACAACCGGAGCAGCTACCTGGGCCCAACGCCGACATCTGGAACTGGCAACTGCAGGGCTTGTGCCGCGGCGTCGACTCATCGATGTTCTTCCACCCCGACGGCGAGCGCGGCCGTGCCCGCATGCAGCGCGAGCAGCGCGCCAAGGAGATGTGCCGGCGCTGCCCCGTGATCGAGCAGTGCCGATCCCACGCCCTGGAAGTCGGCGAGCCGTACGGGGTTTGGGGCGGCCTGTCGGAATCCGAACGCGACCTGCTGCTCAAGGGCGACATCGGTCGCTCCCGCGGCATCCGCCGGTCCGCCTAGAGATCGTCCATCCCGTCGGCCCCCGCCCACCCGGCGGGGGCCGACTGGTGTCGGTTGGTGTGCGGAGCGGCGGTCCGCCAAGGTAAGTGGCATGACGACACCCCAGACCAGTTCTGCCGAGGCGCCGGCCGAGGGCACGGTGACCGTGACCGAAGCCGGCACGGGCACCTACGCGCAGCAGATCACCGCCGGGCCGCACCGGCTCGCGGCCGACGAACCGCGCCCGATCGGCGACGACACCGGACCGACGCCCTACGATCTGCTGCTGGCCGCGCTCGGGGCGTGCACGTCCATGACCCTGCGAATGTACGCCGACCGCAAGGGTTGGCCGCTGGAGCGGGTTCGGGTGACGTTGCGGCACACCCGTATTCACGCCAAAGACTGTGCGGAGTGCGAAACGCGCAGCGGATGGATCGACCACATCGACCGCGACATCGAGTTGGCCGGACGCCTCGACGAGATGCAACGGCAACGGTTGCTCCTGATCGCCGACCGGTGCCCCGTGCATCAGACCCTGACCTCGGAGGTTCGCGTCGCCACGTCGCTGACGTGACTCGCCCGGGTGCACTGGCACGGGTAGGGCCGGAAGTCACCGGGTTCGCGAACCGGGCCGCACCCGCCGAATTCCTGACTGCGCCGGCGTGCCCGCGTACAAGCCGGACGCGCGGACCAACGGCTCTTTGCCTGTGACCATCGGCCATATCCGGTGACGCCGCGGGTGGCTAGCGTCAGTTCGGTACAGGCAGAGAACAACTGAGAGACAGGGAGCTTTTGACATGACCCAAGGTGCTGAGAAGAAAACGGTGGCGCCTCGCGCGGTAGAACTGGTCGACGATGTGCGCGAGTCGGCCAAAGCCGGACAGGAGGTCGCGAGCAAGGCGTTGCGTAAATTCCGTGACACGGTCGATCAGGCCCTTCCTGAATCTGTCGAGCCGCTGCGCAAGAAGATCGTCGACGCCGCAATTGAACTGGCCGACCAGCTGGTCAACGCGCAGTACAAGTTTCACCGCAGCATCGTGCGCAGCGCGGAGCGTGTGCTGACCAAGTCCGACGGCGATAACGAGTGAACGGCCGCCGCGTGCGGCGTGGCCGAAAGCGACGTCGGCTGGACTGGCAGGCCGGCCCGGCGTCATAGCGCCTAATGTCGTGGGCCCGGCGTGGCGGGCTGCTGGCGCCACCGCCCGGTGCCGGTCGACAACTCCGGCCGCGCCGGGCAGCGCGCGCTTGATCGACCGGCGCCCCCGGTGGTGGCGCCGAATTCCTGCGTTTCGCAATCGTCGTCTGATACGAATGAGTCAGTCGATGGAAGCGAACACAGTGAGCCCAACCCGTACAGTCGTCGTCGCCTCCGCCGGCCTTGTTCTCGCCACGGTCATGTTCGCGGTCGCCGCTTGCACGGAGCCGACAGCACCACCGACCGCGATGACGGCGGCTCCCTTGACCGCGACGGCGCTGCCGGCCACCGGGCCGGCGCGCGCGGCCATGATTCCGTCGGGCGCGCAGCCCGAGCTGGCGTCCGACCCCGCGCAGCTGGCCGACGACCTCGTCGCCGACGAGCAAGCGGTGCGTGACCGCTCGACGCCGGAGCCGGCCTTGGTCGCGGCGGCGCGCCGCCAGCAGGCGGCCTACCGCGCGATCGGGCGGAACCCGGAATGGGACGCGATCACCCGGCCGCGGATACCGCCGCAATTGCTGGCGGCATACGACCGCAACGTCGACGCACGCCGGCAGCTCGCCGCGATGACTCCCGCGAAGGCTACGGTGCCGGCGTGGCGCATCGAGCCGCCGGCACCGGCGGACGAACTGCTCGGCGACTATCGCTCAGCGGAATCGGCGTCCGGGGTCGGCTGGAATTACCTGGCGGCGATCAATCTGGTCGAGACCCGGTTCGGCAGCATCAAGGGGGACAGCACCGCGGGCGCCCGGGGCCCCATGCAGTTCCTGCCCGCCACGTTCGCCGCCTACGGCGAGGGCGGCGACATCGAGTCGCCGCGCGACAGCATCATGGCGGCCGGCCGCTATCTGTCAGCCAACGGCTTTGCGAACAACCCCGATAGCGCCATCCGGCAGTACAACCACTCCGACGAATATGTGCGCGCCGTCGACGAGTACGCGGGCGTGCTCGCCGACGATCCCGCCGCGTTCGCCGGCTACTACCGGTGGGAGGTGTACTACGTCACCACCGCCGGCGACGTCCTCCTGCCGATCGGCTATTCCGAGTCGTCGCCGATCCCGGTGGGCGACTACCTGTCGACACACCCGCAATGACGGCAGGCCCCGAGCACAGCAGGCCGGTCGCCGGCGAGGCCCGCAAACAAAGCACCCCCGGCCGTGCGCACGGCCGGGGGTGCTTGGTACGGCTCACCTAGTGGTGGTGGTGATGGCCGTGGCCGTGGCCATGGCCATGGTCGTCTGCCTCGTCGGCGGGCTTGTCGACGACGGCCGTCTCGGTGGTGAGCAACATCCGCGCCACCGACGCCGCGTTGAGCACCGCCGAGCGGGTCACTTTGACCGGGTCGATGACGCCGTCGGCGATCAGGTCGCCGTAGCTGAGCTTCTCCGCGTTCAGCCCCTGTCCGGCGGGCAGCTCACCGACCTTGTTGACCGTGACCGCGCCGTCCAGACCGGCGTTGGTGGCGATCCAGTACAGCGGCGCCCCCAGCGCCTCGGAGAACACGGCGACACCTGTCGCCTCGTCCCCGGTCAGCGACGCCTGCAGCTCCGTCAGCGTCTTGCGAGCTCCGATGAGCGCCGACCCGCCGCCGGCGACGATGCCCTCCTCGACGGCGGCCTTGGCGGCCGCGACGGCGTCCTCGACGCTTTCCTTGCGCTCCTTGAGCGCGGTCTCGGTGGCGGCGCCCACCTTGATGACGGCCACGCCGCCGGCCAGCTTGGCCAGCCGCTCCTGCAGCTTCTCGCGGTCCCAGTCGGAATCGCTGTTCTCGATCTCCGCGCGCAGCTGCTTGATGCGGCCGGCGACCGCTTCCTTGGAGCCGCCGCCGTCGACGACGATGGTGCTGTCCTTGGTGACCACGACGCGGCGGGCCGAGCCGAGCACGTCGGTGTCCACCTCGCGCAGCACCAGGCCGGCGTCCGGGTTGATCACCTGACCGCCCGTCACCACCGCCAGGTCCTCGAGGAACGCCTTGCGCCGATCGCCGAAGAACGGCGCCTTGACCGCGACCGCCTTGAGCGTCTTGCGGATGGAGTTGACGACCAGCGTCGCCAGGGCCTCGCCCTCGACGTCCTCGGCGATGATCAGCAGCGGCTTGCCCGACTCGGCGACCTTCTCGAGCATCGGCAGCAGGTCCGGCAGCGAGGTGATCTTCTCCTGGTGCAGCAGGATCATCGGGTCTTCGAGAACGGCCTCCTGGGAGTCGAAGTCGGTCACGAAGTAGGCGGACAGGAAGCCCTTGTCGAAACCGACGCCCTCGGTGAACTCGAGCTCGGTGCTCAGCCCCGAGGATTCCTCGACGCTGACCACACCGTCGGTGCCCACCTTGCTCATCGCCTCGCCGACCAGCTCGCCGAGGTGCGCGTCGCGCGACGACACCGTCGCCACCTGAGCGATGGCGTCCTTGCCGGAGACCGGGATGGCCGACGCGAGCAGCGCCTCGGACACCGCGTCGGCGGCCTTGTTGATCCCCGCGCCGAGCGCGATGGGGTTGGCGCCCGCGGCGACCATCCGCAGGCCGCCCTTGACCAGCGCCTGCGCCAGCACCGTCGCGGTGGTGGTGCCGTCGCCGGCGACGTCGTTGGTCTTGGTGGCCACCGACTTCACCAGTTGGGCGCCCAGGTTCTCGAACGGGTCGGCCAGGTCGATCTCGCGGGCGACGGTGACGCCGTCGTTGGTGACCGCGGGTCCGCCGAACGCCTTGGCCAGCACCACGTGCCGGCCGTGCGGACCCAGCGTCACCCGCACCGCGTCGGCGAGCTTGTTCACGCCGGCCTCCATGGCGCGCCGCGCGGCTTCGTCGTACTCAATGATCTTGCTCATCAGGCTCCTTTAAGAGGGGCGATAACGCATGCCGCCCCGGAAAATCCCCGTGCTTTCGGCACGGGGATCGCCGGGGCGGGACACGATGCTTATTTCGAGACGACGGCCAGCACGTCGCGCGCCGACAGGATCAGGTATTCCTCGCCGCCGTACTTGATCTCGGTGCCGCCGTACTTGCTGTAGATGACGGTGTCACCCTCCGACACGTCCACCGGAATCCGCTTCGCGCCGTCCTCGTCCCAGCGGCCGGGGCCGACTGCGACGACGGTGCCTTCCTGCGGCTTCTCCTTGGCGGTGTCAGGAATGACCAGACCGGACGCGGTCGTGGTCTCGGCCTCGTTGGCCTGCACGAGAATCTTGTCCTCGAGTGGCTTGATGTTCACCTTCGCCACGATAGGAGCCCTCCACTAGTGAGATGGGGTCCGGGGCTTCGCCCGGACCGGAGTTGCCGGCCGGCCCTGGGCTTGCCCGGAACCGTCCGATTATCAGGGGATTCGGCGTTCGTCCGTTCCCTTGCGCCGTCGTCGCGGGTGCCGGCGCAGGGGATCGTCCGAATGCCACCTAGCACTCTATACACGAGAGTGCTAGCACTCAAGGGCCCCCCGCTGCTTCCGGAGTTTCGCCCTTGGCGATCAGGCGATCGGACCGTTCACCTGACCTGTCGTGACGGGCAGACCCGGGTCGCTGGGCGCGTCCAGCGGCGAGGCCTTCGCGCCCGCGGCGACGAGGTGCGCGGCGAACGCCGCGATCATCGCCCCATTGTCGGTGCAGAGCCGCGGCCGGGGGATCCGCAGGGTCAAGCCGGCCGCGGCGCAGCGCTCTTCGGCCAGCTCGCGCAGCCGCGAATTGGCGGCAACTCCCCCGGCGATCAGCAGGGTGGAGACGCCCAGCGTGGTCGCGGCGCGCACGGCCTTGCGGGTCAGCACGTCGGCGACCGACTCCTGGAAGCCCGCCGCCACATCGGCGTTCGCGGCGTCCGGGTGGCTCTCGAGATAGCGCGCCACCGCCGTCTTGAGCCCGGAGAAGCTGAACGCGTACGGGTCGTCGGCCGGGCCGGTCATGCCGCGCGGGAACGTGATGGCGTCGCGGTTGCCGGTGTGGGCCAGCTCGTCGAGCACCCTGCCGCCCGGATAACCCAGCCCCAGCAGCCGCGCGACCTTGTCGTAGGCCTCGCCCGCCGCGTCGTCGACGGTGCTGCCCAGCTCGACGATCGGCTCGGCGAGGGAACGGATGTGCAGCAGGTGGGTGTGCCCGCCGGACACCAGCAGCGCCACACATTCGGGCAGCGGTCCGTGCTCGTAGACGTCGGCGGCCAGATGTCCGCCGAGGTGGTTGACGGCGTAGAACGGCACCCCCCAGGCCGCGGCGTAAGCCTTGGCCGCCGCGATTCCCACCAGCAGGGCGCCGGCCAGCCCGGGCCCGATGGTGGCGGCGACGACGTCGGGCTTGTCGACGCCGGCGGCCGACAGGGCGCGCCGCATGGTCGGCCCCAGCGCCTCCAAATGGGCCCGGGACGCGATCTCGGGGACGACGCCCCCGAAGCGGACATGCTCGTCGACGCTGGAGGCCACCTCGTCGGCGAGCAGCGTCACGGTGCCGTCCCCGGCCAGCCGCGCGATCCCGACTCCCGTTTCGTCGCAGGAGGTTTCGATGGCGAGGACGATCATCGGGCCTCCCGTCGCATGGTGTAGGCATCGGCGCCGCTGACCCGGTAGTAGCGCCGGCGCAGCCCGATCTGTTCAAAGCCCACGCTGCGGTACAGCGCGACGGCGGCCGCGTTGTCGGTGCGAACCTCGAGGTACACCACGCCGCCCTCGGCGAAGGCGAGCAGCTGGTCGAGCAGCCGGCGCCCGATGCCCCGGCCCTGATAGACCGGGTCCACGCCAATGGTGTGCACCTCGTATTCGAACGGCGGTTTGCGACCCAGCCGGGAGATGCCCGCGTAGCCCACGACCATGCCGCCGGCGCGTGCGGCCACGTAATGATTGTGGGCGCTTGCCAGTTCGCGGTTGAACGCCGCGGCGGGCCACGGGTCGTCGCCGTCGAACAACAGCGCCTCGAGCTCGGCGCACCGCGCGGCGTCCGCGGGCGTCAGCGCGCCGACGGTGACGGGCTCGCTGGGGGCGGTCATCCGCGGGCCGCCAGCGGCCTGGCGTCGGGACGGCGCAGATACAACGCCACCAGCGGCTGCGGGGGCTGCGACCAGTCGGAAACCGCGGCGACGAGCCCGGCCGGCGTCGGGTGGACCGGCGCGCACGGCGGCAGGCCGAACAGGGCGGCGTGGTCGGGCGAACCGGCCACCGCTCGCGCCGGTCCGGGGTCGACTTCGGCCGGCGCGCTGACCCCGGGGCCGTCCATGCGGACCCCGTCGTGGTAGCGGGCCCAGTACACCTCGCGGCGTCGGGCGTCGGTGACGACCAGGGTGTCGCCGGTGGTCCGCACGCCGATGGCGTCGAGGCTGCACACGCCGCGCACCGGGATACCGAGCGCGTGCCCGTACGCGGCGGCGCTCGCCATGCCGGCCCGAAGCCCGGTGAACGGTCCGGGGCCGCAGCCCACGACGACGGCGTCGAGGTCGGGCATCGCCAGCCCGGCGTCGGCGAGGGCGCTCAGCACGTTCGGGGTGAGCCGTTCGGCGTGCGCCCGGGCGTCGACGGTCACGCGTTCGGCCAGCACCGAGAGGTCGTCGAGCCGCACGATCCCGGCTGTCACGGCGGGCGTCGAGGTGTCGAGGGCCAGCACCAGGGTCATGAGTCGGCCCCGCTCCCGGCCCACTGCCAGGTGGCGATGCGCACGTCGGAGTGGCTCACGCGCTCGAGGCGGACGTCGAGATGACGCTCGGAGAGCCGCTCGGCCAATCCCTCGCCCCACTCCACGACGACGACGGCGTCCTCGAGATCGCTGTCGAGGTCCAGCGAGTCGAGTTCGCCGAGCAGGTCGGCGCCGCGCCGGTCCAGGAGGCGGTACATGTCGACGTGGATCATCGCCGGCGTGCCTTCGCGGCGCGCCGGGTGCACCCGCGCCAGCACGTAAGACGGCGAGGTCACGGGTCCGTCGACGGCCATCGCCGCGGCGATCCCCTTGGCCAGCACCGTCTTTCCCGCACCGAGCGGGCCCGAGAGCACCACCACGTCGCCGGCGCGCAGCTGACGGCCAAGGCGCTCCCCCAGCGCGACGGTGTCCTCGACGCGCTCGCAGGTGGCCGTGCCCGACCGCTCAGCCATTGCGGCCCAACCTGTTTCGCACCTGCCGGATCGCGAGCGCGGCCTTGCTCGGAGTGGCCCGCTTGACCAGCCGGACCAGGCCGTCGTTGATGGCATCCGGCTTGTCCAGCAGTGCCAGGTGGCTGGCACCGGCGACGATGACGAGCTCGGATTGCGGCAACGACGCGGCCATCCGTCGCGAATACTCGTCCGGGGTGAGCAGGTCGTGGTCGCCGCAGGCGATCAGGGTCGGCACCCGCAGCAGCGTCCACAGCCCGGCGGTCTCGTCATGCTTTTCCAGGGCGTCCAGGAAGCCCACCATGGTGCGGATCGGGGTGCCGTTCATCATCCGCTGCGAGAAGGCGTCCAGGCTGCGGCTGACCTGCAGGTCGCTGAAGGACGCCGCCCGCAGCACCGGGCCGATCAGCGAGCGGGACACGTTGCGGCCGCGGTGCATCAGCTTCGGCGCCGAGCGCGCGGTGAACCGGACGGCTTCCAGCGCCGGGTTCCGCAGTATCTCGCCCAGCGGAGATCGCGAAACCCCCTCGGCCGCAGAGGAAATCAGCGCAACGCCCACTATGCGGCGCCCGTAGCGGTCGGGGAACTGCCGCGCGTGCGACAGCACCGTCATGCCGCCCATCGAGTGGCCGACCAGCACCACCGCCCCGCGGGGTGCGACCACCTTCAGCACCGTCTCCAGATCGGCGCCGAGCTGGGTCAGCGTGTAGCTTTCGGGCGCGGCCTCCCCGGAGCGCCCGTGGCCGCGTTGGTCGTAGAAGACCATTCGCACGCGCCCGCCCAGCCGGTCGGGCAACCGAGTCCGCTGGAAATGGAACGCGCCCATCTGCAGGCAGAATCCGTGCACGAAAACCATGGTCAGCGGCGCGTCGGCCGGGCCCGCCTCGCGAACCGCCAGCGGCACTCCGTCCGGGGTGGTCACCACGTACCCACGGTCGTCGTCGATCAGGTCGAAATCCTCGGTCGCGTAAGGGTCTTCACCGGCGCGCGCCCGTTGGGTGATCGACCGCCTGGCCGAGGCCCCGACGATGGTGGCGACGGCGGTCAGCCCCGCGCCTCCCGCAAGCCAGGCGCTGCCCCTGAGGCGTCTGCGGGCTTTGTCAGGTCGCAACGTTCCGCGCCTCGCGATAGGTCCGGGTGATGCGCCCCCGCGGGCTGGTCACCACTTCGTAGTGGATGGTGCCGAGCAGCTCAGCCCAGTCCTGGGCGGTGGGTTCGCCGCTGCCGCCCGGGCCGAACAGGATGGCCTCGTCACCCTCGGCGACGTCGACCGGCCCGGGACCCAGGTCCACGACGAACTGGTCCATGCAGATCCGCCCGACGCCGGGCCGGCGCCTGCCGTTGATCAGCACGTCCAGCCGCCCGCCCAGCGACCGGAAAATTCCGTCGGCGTAGCCGACGGGCAGCAGCCCCAGGGTGGTGTCGCGCCGCGCGGTCCAGGTGTGCCCGTAGGACACGCTCTGCCCCGCCTTGATCGGCTTCACCAGCGCCACTGGGCATTTCACGGTCATCGCCGGTATCAGGCCCATGTCGCCGAGCTCGGGCACGGGGCTGAGGCCATACACCGCGATGCCCGGGCGCACCAGGTCGAAGGCGAGGTCCGGACGCGACATCGTGGCCGACGAGTTCGACAGGTGGGCCACCTCGAACCGCAGCCCCCGGGCCCGCGCCCGCTCGAGCAGCTCGGAAAAACGTTGGCCCTGTTCGTCGTTCATAGGATTGCCCGGCTGGTCGGCGTAGACCATGTGCGACATCAGCCCGCGCAGCCGGATGGCGTCCTCGGCGACGGCCCGGCCCAGCGCCGCCAGCATCGACGGGTACTGCGCTGGGTGGACGCCGTTGCGGTTCAGCCCGGTGTCGACCTTGACGGTGACGGTAGCGGTCTTGCCGGTGCGGCGCACCGCGTCGCGCAGCTCGTCGAGCTGACGCTCGCCGGACACGGCGATCTCGACGTCGGCCAGCAGCGCCGGCGCGAAGTCGACGCCGGGCGCGTGCAGCCACGCCAGCATCGGCGCGGTGATTCCGGCCGCGCGCAGCGCCAGGGCCTCGTCCACGGTCGCGACACCCAGCTCCGCGGCCCCGGCGGCCAACGCCGCGTGGGCGACGCGGGTGGCCCCGTGGCCGTAGCCGTCGGCCTTGACGACCGCCATCACCTGTGCGGGGCCGGCGTGCTCGCGCAGCACCCGCACGTTGTGCTCAATGGCACCCAGATCCACCACGGCCTCGGCGAGGACACCGGGTGTCCGGGATGTCGGCGTAACGGACACGGCCGCCATTGTCCCAGAACGGTCCGGTGCCACCGATTCACGACGGCGGGGCGCGCCCGCGGCGCAGTCACACCCGGCGCAGGTGCCACTTGCGCCCCCGATCAGCGGTCCGCCCGTCTCAGGGCGCCGGGCGGCCGACACCCGGGATCGTCGCTGGGAGGCGGGCACACGGACGGGCCCCGCCCCGGGCCGTCACCGAAGTGGGAACGTGACGAAGGTGACAGCGGCGCTCGCCGTCCTAGTGCGCGAAGTGCTGGGCCTCGTAATGGCCGCCAGGCTTGAGCTTGTCCAGCGAGGCCAGCGCGGTGCGGGCGTCGTCGTGCAACGCGCGGGCCAGGTCGGCGGAGAGGCCCTCGCGGACCACGATGCGCAGCACCGACACGTCGGTGGCGTTGTCGGGCATCGTGTAGGCGGGCACCTGCCAACCGAAACTCCGCAGCTCGTGGGAGACGTCGAACTCGGTGTAGCCGCGGTTCCCGGCGAGCCGGAAGGCGACCACCGGTATCGCCGACCCGTCTGAGATCAGTTCGCAGTGATCGCCGACGCGCAGTTGGTGACCCAGCCATTGCGCGGTCGACGACAGCGTCTGCATGACCTGGGTGTAGCCCTCACGGCCCAGCCGCAGGAAGTTGTAGTACTGGCCGACCACCTGGTTACCGGGGCGGGAGAAGTTCAGCGTGAAGGTCGGCATGTCGCCGCCGAGATAGTTGACGTGGAAGACCAGGTCCTCGGGCAGATACTCCTTGCTGCGCCACACCACGAACCCGACGCCGGGATAGGTCAGGCCGTACTTGTGGCCGCTGACGTTGATCGACACCACCCGGGGCAGCCGGAAGTCCCACCTGAGGTCGGGATGCAGGAAGGGCACCACGAAGCCCCCGCTGGCGGCATCCACGTGCACCGGCACGTCGACGCCGCCGCCGGCCGCCAACTTGTCCAGCGCCGCACAGATGTCGGCGATGGGCTCGAGTTCGCCGGTGTAGGTGGTGCCCAGGATCGCCACCACGCCGATGGTGTCCTCGTCGACGGCGTCGACCACCTGCTCCGGGGTGATGATGTAGCGCCCCTCCTCCATCGGCAGGTAGCGGGGCTCGACGTCGAAGTAACGGCAGAACTTCTCCCACACCACCTGGACGTTGGAGCCCATCACGAGGTTGGGGGTGCGACCCTTCCACTCTTTGCCGACCTTCTCGCGCCACCGCCACTTCATGGCCAGCCCGCCCAGCATGACCGCCTCGCTGGAGCCGATGGTCGACACGCCGCAGGCGCTCGACGGGTCGTCGTCGCGCAGGTCGTCGGCGTGGAACAGGTCGGCCACCATGCACACGCAGCGCTGCTCGATGGCCGCGGTCGCCGGGTACTCGTCCTTGTCGATCATGTTCTTGTCGAACGTTTCGGCCATCAGCCGCCCGGCTTCGGGGTCCATCCAGGTGGTGACGAAGGTGGCCAGGTTGAGCCGGGAACTGCCGTCGAGCATGAGCTCGTCGTGGATGAACCGGTAGGCGGCTTCGGGGTCCATCGATTCGTCCGGCAGCCGCAACGCCGGCACCGGCGCGGTGAACATGCGGCCGGTGTAGGCGGGAGCGATGGAGTGCGCGGGCATGGACGGGTGCTGTGGCACGTGGTGATCCTTTCTAAAGGGCGGCCAGGGCCGCCCGGATGTGCGGCACGATGCGCGACGCCGACGTGGGCACCTCGCGCGGGCCAGGGTCGGCGGCCGAGCGCTCCGCCGCGTGCGCGTGAACGAAGGCCGCCGCCGCGGCCGCCTCCGCGGCCGGCAGGCCCGCCGCCAGCAGCGCACCGATCATTCCGGACAGGACGTCGCCGGAACCGGCGGTCGCCGCCCACGACTGCCCGGCCGGGTTGAGGTAAACCGGGCCACCCGGGTCGGCGACCACGGTGACGTTGCCCTTGAGCAGCACCGTCGCGCCGAACGTGTCGGCCAGCTTGCGGCAGGCCCCGACGCGGTCGTCCCCCGGCGGGTTACCCGCCAGGCGGGCGTATTCACCCGCGTGGGGGGTGAGGACCGTCGGTGCCGTCCGGTTCGCCACCAGCTCGGGGTGGGCGGCCAGGATGGTCAGGCCGTCGGCGTCCACGATCACCGGCAGGTCGGTTTCCAGCGCGAACCACAACGCCGCCGCGCCGGCCTCGTCGGTGCCCAGGCCGGGCCCCACGATCCAGGCCTGCACCCGGCCGGCCGACGCCGGAGTGGGCGACGCGATCACCTCGGGCCACACGGCGAGCACCTCGCGGTGAGCGCTGCCCGCGTAGCGGACCATCCCGGAGGTGGCCGCGACCGCGGCGCCGGTGCACAGCACGGCCGCGCCCGGATACGTCGACGAGCCGGCCATCACGCCGGTCACGCCCTGGGTGTACTTGTCGTCGCGGGGGCCCGGGACCGGCCAGCGAGCCACGACGTCGGCGGCCTCGAAACCCAGGACGTCGGTCGGCGGCAGGTCGAGCCCGATGTCGATCAGTTCCACGCGGCCGCAGTCGGCCAGCGCGTGCACCGGCTTGAGCCCGCCGAAGGTGACCGTCAGCGCGGCGTGCACCGCCGGTCCGGTGATCGCACCGGTCGCCACGTCGATGCCGCTGGGGCTGTCGACGGCGACCACCGGAATCCCCGCCCGGTCGACCGCCGAGAACACGTCGGCCGCGGCCGGCCGCAGCGAACCCGAACCGGAGATGCCGACCACCCCGTCGATCACGAGATCGGTTCCCAGACAGACTTTTTCGACGACGCGCCCGCCGGCTTTGCGGAATGCCGCCAGTCCCTTGCGGTGGACGCGGTCGGGGCTGAGCAGCACCGCGTCGGCGGCCGCGCCGCGCCGGCGCACGAAGGTCGCCGCCCACAGCGCGTCGCCGCCGTTGTCCCCGGAGCCGACGACCGCGCACACCCGCCTCCCGGCGACCCCTCCGGTGCGGGCGGTCAGCTCGCCGACGATCTCGGTGGCCAGCCCGAAGGCGGCGCGCCGCATCAGGGCACCGTCGGGCAGGGCGGCCAGCAGCGGCGCTTCGGCCGCGCGGATCGCGTCCACGGAGTAGTAGTGCCGCATCAACGCAAGCATCCCATGCCGGGCCGCGATCAGACCACGCCACCGCCTGCGGTCAGGCGGAACCCTCCGAGGAGCCGCCCCGGCGCATCATCGCCTTGACCCGGGCCGGGCTGAGCTGCCCACCCTTCTTGGTGCGGGTCATCGGGTAGAAGCACAACCCGATGAGGATCGAGGTGAAGTGCCCGATCGCGGTGAAGTTCAGCTCGATGCGGTCCATGGTCAGCAGCGGGAAGCCGAAGATGACGAACAGGATCGCGAGGTAGCCCCAGCGCCACGGACGCGCGATGTGGTAGGTCAGCACGGCCATCACGCCGACCAGGAAGTAGCTGACGCCGATGTCGCGGGCGTGCACCAGCCGTTCGGCGGCGTCGTGCTCCTCGATCGCGAAGTACAGCAGGCTTTCGCTGATGTAGGTGGACAGGATGTGGGCGGACAATCCCACCGTGAGCCAGCGCAATTGGCCGAGCCAGTGCTCGGCCGGCGCCAGAAACAGGGTGAACAGCAGCAGGTAGGGCTCGAGCTCCTTGCCGTCGATCCACAGCAGGCTGGAGAACAGCACGTCGAGCGGGTCGCGCGCCAGCGCGTGGATGTTCGTGGAGTGGTGCAGCAGCATCGCGTGCAGCTCCCGCTTGGGGAGTTCGTTTTGGACGATCGTGGTGATCGCCAGCACCACCAGCCAGCCGTAGGTCAGCGGTGCGTTGCTGACGAAGTGCCAGACCACGAGGCCGATGCCCCGCAGCCGCCCCCGCACCGACGAATTCGCCACCCGTTAACCTTCGCACGCCGTGCGGCGGGAGGTGAACTTCGGGCGCACGCGTCAGGCCGGCTTGTCGGCGTCGGGCCGCAGGTGCCGCCACCAGCAGCTGATGTAGAGCGACATCGCGACCGCCAGGGCGACCAGCACCCAGATGACGACGGTGAGGTCGATCCAGCTGCCGAACGGCGGCGAGCCGGGCAGCGCGTTGCGCAGCGGCACGACCGCGAACAGCATCGCCCCGTACCAGGTCGTCATCGGCGGCTGGAATTTGCGCCGGTCACGCACCGTCTGGATCGCGACGAACAGGGCCAGGACGGCGATGGTGACCAGGACGCCGATGACCACGATCGCGAACGCCGCCGTGCTCGGCGCCCGGCGCAGGTTGAGCCGGTAGGGGGCGTTGTCGCTGGGCTTGCTGGCGCCGACCTGCCAGCCGGACAGGTGGTCGACGAAGGTCACGGGCACGAGTTCGGGCGTGGTGCCGCCGCCGTGGAAAAGCTGCACCTCGATCGGTCCGGAGCGGTAGTGGTCGAAGGGCCAGCGCTCGAGGTGGCCGGCGAGGGTCAGCGGGACGGGGAAGACGCCGGGCAGCATGCCCCTGGTGTACTCGCGGTGGGTGGGCGCGGCGGCGGACCTGACCCGAAGCGTGAGGTCTTCCTTGAGCCGGTGGGTCAGCGGATCCAGCAGCGCGGGGCCGGGCAGCACGGCCAGGTTGGCGACGACCGCGCTGTAGTTCGGCTGCATCTCTTCGACGCTCAGCGTCGCCGTGGTCCCGTCGCTGCCGGCCGGACCGTCGAAGACGTTGGTCGCCGAACTGCTGCGGGCGTAGAACATCAGCGACGCGGCGTAAGCCCCGACGATGACGACGACCAGACTGACGATGCCGAAACGCGTGACGGCCGTTCGCATTTGTCCTCCCCGGGGCGTGCTTCAACGGGGAATCTAATGCAACCGCCGCGTGCCCGTCGGCCGAACCGCCGAAGCGGCGCCCGGCTACTCGACCGTGACGGACTTGGCGAGGTTGCGCGGCTTGTCGACGTCGTACCCGCGCGCCTGGGCCACCGACGCGGCGAACACCTGCAGCGGGATGGTCGACAGCAGCGGCTGCAGAAGCGTTGACACCGAAGGGATTTCGATCAGGTGGTCGGCGTAGGGTCGCACGGTGTCGTCGCCCTCCTCGGCGATCACGATGGTGATCGCGCCGCGGGCCTGGATCTCGCGGATGTTGGACAGCAGCTTGGCGTGCAGGGTGGCCTGACCCTTGGGCGAGGGCATGACGACGATCACCGGCAGGTCGTCCTCGATGAGCGCGATCGGGCCGTGCTTGAGCTCGCCGGCGGCGAACCCCTCGGCGTGCATGTAGGCCAGCTCCTTGAGTTTCAGCGCGCCTTCCAGCGCCACCGGGTAGCCGACGTGACGGCCCAGAAACAGCACGGTGGACGACTGGGCGAACCGGTATGCCAGGGCGGCCACCGGCTCGACCGTCGCCAGTACCCGGGCCACCAGGTCCGGCATCGCCTCGAGCTCGGAATACTCGCGCTCCACCTCGTCGGGGTACTTGGTGCCGCGGGCCTGCGCCAGCGCCAGGCCGACCAGATAGTTGGCGGTGATCTGCGCCAAAAACGTCTTCGTCGACGCCACGCCGATCTCCGGGCCGGCGCGCGTGTAGAGCACCGCATCACACTCGCGCGGAATCTGCGAGCCGTTGGTGTTGCAGATGGCCAGCACCTTGGCCTTTTGTTCCTTTGCGTGCCGGACGGCTTCGAGGGTGTCGGCGGTTTCCCCGGACTGGGAGATGGCCACCACCAGGGTGCTGCGGTCGAGCACCGGGTCGCGGTAACGGAATTCGCTGGCGAGCTCGACCTCCACCGGCAGCCGCGTCCAGTGCTCGATCGCGTACTTGGCCAGCAGCCCGGAGTGGTACGCGGTGCCGCAGGCGACGACGAAGACCTTGTCGACTTCGCGCAGCTCCTGGTCGGAGAGCCGCTGCTCGTCGAGGACGATGCGGCCGTCGGCGAAGTGACCGAGCAGCGTGTCGGCCACGGCGGCGGGCTGCTCGGCGATCTCCTTGAGCATGAAGTACTCGTAACCGCCTTTCTCGGCGGCGGCCAGGTCCCAGTCGATGTGAAAACGGCGGGCGTTCGCGGCGTCGTCGTTGCCGGCGAAGTCGGTGATCCGGTAACCGTCCGCGGTGATCACCACGGCCTGGTCCTGGCCGAGTTCGACGGCCTCGCGGGTGTGCGGGATGAACGCCGCGACGTCGGAGCCGACGAACATCTCGCCGTCGCCGATCCCGACGACCAGCGGCGTGGACCGGCGCGCGGCGACGATGGTGCCGGGCTCGTCGGCGTTGGCGAACACCAGCGTGAAGTGGCCCTCCAGCCGGCGCAGGACAGCCAACACGGACGCGGTGAAGTCGCCGGCGGTCTCGCCGTGCCGGTAGGCCCACGCCACCAGGTGCACGGCCACCTCGGTGTCGGTGTCACTGGCGAACTCGACGCCGGAAGCCTCGAGCTCCTGGCGCAGCGCGGCGTAGTTCTCGATGATGCCGTTGTGGACCACCGCGATCTTGCCGGCGGCGTCGCGGTGCGGGTGCGCGTTGCGGTCGGTGGGACGTCCGTGGGTGGCCCAGCGGGTATGGCCGAGGCCGGTGGCGCCCGCCAGGGACTCCGGCGGCATCTCCGCCACCGCTTCCTCGAGGTTCGCCAGCCGGCCGGCGCGGCGGCTCACGGTGAGCCTGCCCGTGTCGTCCACCAACGCGATGCCCGAGGAGTCGTAGCCGCGGTATTCCATCCGGTGCAGCGCATCCATGACGACCTTGCAGGCAGGCCGCTGCCCGACGTAGCCGACGATTCCGCACATTCTGACCAGGGTAGTGCAGTGATCCGCCTGGGCCCGTCCCCGCGCGGCCGACGCGAGACGGAATCGCGACGGCCCGGGCACGCCGGCGCCGGGCGGGCGGCGGTCGCGGACGCGGGCCGGCCCGGCCTCGCCCGGCCTCAGCCCGGCACGACTTGGGCGGCCGTTTCGGGCCAATTCATACCGTCTTCATAAACGACCGCAACTCTTTTCACCTGATGTATCTTCGGCGTTTTCGTTGGCGTCAGTGCCTGAGCATGTTTGCCCTTTAGACTTCCGAATATCAGCCAGAGCTGGCAACCACTTAAGCCAGCGGAAAGGACCCCGGTGTAGACGCCCGCCTGATCACGTTGCGGATGGCCGCCAGCGATCGCTTCTCGGTAATCACTATGTAAGACAGCGTTTTACCGTGACACGCGAACCGTGCGGGCCACGCGATTTCTTTGACGATCTAATTTCGAGCAGACATCAATGCCGATAGTCCAGTTACCGAGTGCCGATTTGCTGAATGCATCGGACAAAAAACGCAAAAGCCATTTATGCCGGGCATCGATTACTTCTTATCACCCGGTCAATGCGCCGACTCGGCGCCCTCTCAAGGAGACAACCATGACCGCTGTCCTCTACGACGACGTTCCCCCCGTCCCGGCTGCGCCGGCCGCGCCGCACCTGACGCTGGCGCCCGCACCGGCCCCGAAGCGGCACCGCTCACCGATCGGCGGCGGCGACCCACTGGTCGACGGCGCCGCCCGTTTGCTGAGCATCCCGCTGCGCCAGGTGTACGCCGTGCTGTGGCGCGTGGGCGTCATCGAGGTCACGGCCTGAGCAGCACGGTGGGCTGTGCGTTTTCCCGGCGCCGGAGGGCGATGCGCTAACGTCGACGGGTGGCCCGCACCCGCAAGCTCGTCGCAGCCCTCAGCCGCCGAGGACCGCACCGGGTTTTGCGTGGTGACCTGGCCTTTGCCGGACTGCCCGGCGTGGTGTACACCCCGGAAGCCGGCCTGAATCTGCCCGGCGTGGCGTTCGGTCACGACTGGCTTACCGGCACCGCCCGCTACTCGCGGCTGCTCGAACACCTGGCGTCGTGGGGCATCGTCGCGGGTGCCCCCGACACCCAGCGTGGGGTGGCACCTTCGGTACTGAACCTGGCGTTCGACCTCGGCACCGCCCTCGACATCGTGTCGGGCGTGCGCCTCGGCCCGGGGAAGATCAGCGTTCATCCCGCCAGGCTCGGCGTGGCGGGCCACGGTTTCGGGGCGTCGGCCGCCGTGTTCGCCGCGGCCGGTATGCCCGACAAGCCGGCGGCGGTCGCGGCGATCTTCCCGAAGGTCACCGATCCGCCGGCCGAGCGGCCGGCCGCGACGCTGAAGGTTCCGGGCTTGATCCTGAGCGCACCGGACGATCCGAAAACCCTGAACGCCGACGCACCCGAGCTGTCCCGCGTCTGGAAGTCGGCCACGCTGCGCATCGTCAGCAAGGCCCACCCGGCGGGGCTGGCCGAGGGTCGCCGGCTGACCGGCGTCCTTGGCCTGGGCGGTCCACACCGGCGCACGCAGCGGTCGGTCCGAGCGCTGTTGACGGGCTATTTGCTGTACACCCTGGGCGGCGACAAGACGTACCGCGATTTCGCCGATCCCGACGTCCGGCTGCCCAGGACGGACCAGTTGGATCCGGAGGCCGAGTCGGTGCCCCTCGAGGAGAAGATCGTCGCCCTGCTGAAGTGACGTGCGTTTCCTTTCCGCTGCTCGGCGGCCGGCGGGCGTCGTGGTAGATGTCGTGGGTGCGAATCGGGATTGCTCTTGATTACTCGGGCGGGTTTCACGATGCCGTCGAGCGCGTCGTCGAACTCGAAAAGGCGGGCATCGACGCCGCCGTCGTCGCCGAGGCGTACGCCTTCGACGCAGTCAGCCAGCTCGGCTACCTGGCGGCGAAGACCAACACCGTCGAGTTGGCGTCCGGGGTGTTCCCCCTCTTCATCCGCACACCGTCGCTGCTGGCGATGACCGCGGCCGGGCTGGACTTCGTGTCCGACGGGCGATTCCGTCTCGGGATCGGCACCTCCGGCCCTCAGGTGATCGAGGGCTTCCACGGTGTCGAGTTCGACGCTCCGCTGGGCCGCACCCGCGAGGTCGTGGAGATCTGCCGCCAGGTGTGGCGCCGCGAACGGGTGCAGCATGCCGGTAAGCACTACCAGATCCCGCTGCCCGCGGACCGCGGGACGGGTCTGGGGAAACCGCTGCAGCTCATCAATCATCCTGTGCGCGAACGTATTCCGATCACTATTGCGGCGCTTGGCCCCAAGAACGTCGAGCTCACCGCCGAGATCGCCGAGGGCTGGCAGCCCGTGTTCTTTCACCCGGAACGCGCCGCATCGGTGTGGGGCGGGGCGCTCGCTGCCGGCTCCGCGCGGCGTGATCCGGCGCTGGGGCCGCTCGACGTCGTGGTGCACGCGTCGCTGGCCATCGGGGACGACGTCGGAGACCGGCTGGCCCGGGTGAAACCGCAACTGGCCCTCTACATCGGCGGGATGGGCGCCAAGGGCCGCAACTTCTACCACCGCCTGGCGACGCGCTACGGGTTCGGCGAGGTCGCCGACCGGATCCAGCAGCTGTACCTGTCCGGCCGCAAGCAGGAGGCCATCGATCTGGTGCCCGAAGAGTTGGTGCGGGGCATCTCGCTGGTCGGACCGCGCGGATACGTCGCCGAGCGCCTGGCCGCATTCGCCGCCGCCGGCGTGACGACGCTTTTGCTGAGCCCACTGGCCGCCGACCGCGACGAGTACGTGCGCTTCGTGAAGGAAGCCTTGGCGCTACGGCCCGCCTGAGCCGTCACTGCCCCGCCTGTGGAAGCTGGTCGGCGGCGATTTCGCAGGGCGTCGAGTGCTCATCCGCCGGAGGTGCCGGCGGCGCCGCATCGGCCGCAGCCGCCGCGGGCGCGGGTTCGCCGCCCGCAGGCGGCGGCGAGGGCGTGACTTCGGCCGGCTCCGAAACGCCCTGCGGCGGCGCCGTACCCGTTGCCGGCATTGGCGCGTCGACCGGCGACGGCGCCTCCGCGGTACCGGCCGGGTCGGCCTCGTCGTCGGCCGGGTCGGCCTCGTCGTCGGCCGGGTCGGCCTCGTCGTCGGCGTGGAAGGGATCGTCGCCGAGGTCTTCGGTCGCCGATCCGACCAGGCCACTCATCGCGTCGACGATTCTGCCTGCCAGGCCGGCGAGACCGCCCAGGCTGCCGAGGCCGCCCAGGCCACCGCCGAGATCTCCGGCTGGAAGGCTCGAGGCGTCCCCGAGCGCGGCGCCCCAGTCCGGAACGGGAGCTGCGGGCGCGGGAGCCGGCGCTGCCGACGCGGCGACGGGGGCCGCCGCTGCCGGAGCGGAAGCCGCGTCTACCGGCGCGGGCACAACCGCAGCGGGGGCGACAGCCGCGGGGGCGCCGGGCGCCGGTGCGACGGCCGCCGGTACTGGGGCGAGTGCCGGCGGCATTGACTGCGGGCCGGGCAGATAGCCCCCACCGAGGTCACCCGGAAATTCGAAGCAGGCCGTCGGTGCGGCGGCCATCCTGTCGATCACCATGTCGTACGACGTCGCGACGGCGTCGGCCGTCGAGCGCATCGTCGTCAGCCAGTCGATCACCACGTCCTCGCGCACGTAGGGCCCGACCTCCTGGCGGATGAGCTGTTCGGCGCTCGGCCTGTCGCCCGCCCCGCCGGTGACGGTCGCGGCGGCGGCCAGCCACGACTGCCGCTGCGCCACGGTCCGATCGTCCACGGCGACGGCGGTCGCCACCTTGGAATCGACCAGATACCAGAGGTTGTCGCGCAGCGACTCACACCGCTGCGCCGCCGCACGCAATTCGGTGGCCACGCCCGCCGCGACGTCACAGTGGCGCTGCACCAGCCGCACCGCCGAGTCGCCGCCGGGCCCCTGCCATGCCGCGGCGAGCTCGGCGGCTTGGGCGCGCTGCATCCGGAGGGCCTCCGTCACCGCCGCACCCGCAGCGCGCAGCGCCGCGCAGTCCTGGTCGAGCGCGTGCAGGTCGAGGCCGTCTTCGCCGTCGTACCAGTCTGGGACCTGGGACGGGTGCGAGGTCAGGTCGGGATGGCCGAAGCCCAGCGCGTGACACGCCTGCACGTAGGCCTGGGTGTGCTCGACGGCCTCCCGCCCCTCGGCGAGGCGCGCCGCGACGTCCAACCGGTCGGCCACGGTCAGGCGATCCGCGCGGCGGCAGAGAGTTCGGCGTCGGCGTAGCGGTCGGCGCAGGCCCGCAGCGCCGCCGCGATATCGACCGATGTGCGTGCCCACTGCGACAACTCGGCCCCCAGCCGGTGCAACTGGACCCGCAGCGCATCGCCGCGTGCGGCATACGCGCGGCCGGCACGGTCCCCCCCGAACGTGAGCGCGGCGAGGTGATCGGTGGCCGCGGCGTCGATGAGCTCGGCGGCGGCGCCGAACTGGCCGGCGATCCGGCGCGTCGCCACGACGTCGATCTCCGTTCGCGCGACGGTGCTCTGTCGTACCCCTGTGTCGAATCTCATGCCTTGTTCGACGGTCGGTACGGCGTCGGGGTTCCGGCGCGACGTCAGCGCGCGAGGCTCACCGCTTCGGCGACCCGGTTGGCGACCCGCTGCGCGACGCCTTCCTCGGGCGCCTCCACCATGACACGGATCATCGGTTCGGTGCCCGAGGGGCGCAACAGGATTCGGCCGGTGTCACCGAGCTCGGCCTCGGCCTCGCCGACCGCGCTCCGTACCGACGGCGCGGCGGCGGCGGTGGCCTTGTCGGCGACCTGAACGTTGATCAGCACCTGTGGCAGCGCCCGCATTGTCGAGGCGAGGTCGGCCAGCGACGAGCCCGTCTGCGCCATGCGCATCATCAGCCGCAGCCCGGTGACGATGCCGTCGCCGGTGGAACCCACGGCGGGCATCACGATGTGGCCGGACTGCTCCCCGCCCAGGCTGTAGTCGCCGGCCCGCAGCTCCTCGAGGACATAGCGGTCACCGACGCCGGTCGTGCGCACGGTGATGCCGGCCGAGCGCATCGCCAGGTGCAGTCCGAGGTTGCTCATGACCGTCGTCACCAGTGTGTCGGAGGCCAGTTCACCGGCCTCCTGCATCGCCAGGGCCAGCACCACCATGATCGCGTCGCCGTCCACGAGCTGCCCGTGGGCATCGACGGCCAGGCACCGGTCGGCGTCGCCGTCGTGCGCCAGACCGAGGTCGGCGTGGTGGGCGATGACGGCCGACCGCAGCGAGTCCAGGTGCGTCGAGCCACAGCCGTCGTTGATGTTGAGCCCGTTGGGCTCGGCGTTGATCGCGATGACCTGCGCGCCGGCCGCGCGGTAGGCGCTGGGCGCCACCGACGACGCGGCGCCGTGCGCGCAGTCGACCACCACGGTCAGGCCGTCTAGCCGCACCGCGTTGACCTTGCTCAGATAACGCAGGTAACGCTCGGCGGCGTCCTCGGCGTCGAGGACGCGGCCGATGCCCGCGCCGACGGGCCGCAGCCCCGGGCCGGCGGCGACCAACTCCTCGATCTGGTCCTCGGTCTCGTCGTCGAGCTTGCGGCCGCCGGGACCGAAGATCTTGATGCCGTTGTCGGGCATCGGATTGTGCGACGCCGAGATCATCACGCCGAAGTCGGCGTCGTAAGCACCGGTCAGGTAGGCGACCGCGGGCGTCGGCAGTACCCCGACCCGCAGGGCGTCCACGCCCTGACTGGCCAGCCCGGCGATGACCGCGGCCTCCAACATCTCGCCGCTGGCCCGCGGGTCGCGGCCGACGACGGTCACGCGCCGCGCGGGCGCCGCCGAGCCGCGGCCGGTGCCCGCCAGCCGCCGCGCTGCGGCTGCTCCCAGCGCCAGCGCCAGCTCGGCGGTCAGCTCGCGGTTGGCGATCCCCCGAACGCCGTCGGTGCCGAATAGTCGACCCATGCGGACAAACCTCTCACAGTTAGCGGTTCCGCACCTAACGTGCCCTTATCTTTCTGACCGAAACCGTGCGGATAAGTGCGCAGACACGCCGACAACGACGCACCTCGTGTTCGAACAAGATGCGCCGTTGCGGCCAGAAAGTGATCGCAGGTCAGCGCTTGCTGTACTGCGGCGCCTTGCGCGCCTTCTTCAGCCCGTACTTCTTGCGCTCGGTGGCGCGCGGGTCGCGGGTCAAAAAGCCCGCCTTCTTCAGCGCGGGCCGGTCCTCCGGCGCGGCCACGATCAGCGCCCGCGCGATGCCCAGGCGCAGCGCGCCGGCCTGGCCCGAGGGTCCGCCGCCGGAGAGCAGGGCGTAGATGTCGAAGCTCTCCGCCCGGTCGACCGTGACCAGCGGGGCCTTGATGAGCTGCTGGTGCACCTTGTTGGGGAAGTAGTCCTCGAGGCTGCGCCCATTGAGGCTGAACTTGCCGGTGCCGGGCACCAGGCGGACCCGCACGACGGCCTCCTTGCGGCGACCGACGGTCTGGATGGGCCGCTCGTAGACGAACGATTCGCCGGACGCGGCCGCCTCGGCGGCAGGCGCCTCGGGAGCCTCCGTGGCTTCGGTGACCTCCGTGACGTCGGCAGCCTCGGTGACGTCGGCGGCCTCGGTGACGTCGGTGGCTTCGGTTGTCTCGGTCACTGGGCCACCTGCTTGATCTCGTACCGCACCGGCTGCTGAGCCGTGTGGGGGTGCTCGGGGCCGGCGTAGACGCGCAGCTTGCGCTGGATCTGACGGCTGAGCTTGTTCTTGGGCAGCATGCCGACGATCGCCTTCTCCACGACACGGTCGGGGTGCTTCTCCATCAGCTGGCCGATCGTGCGCCTGTGCAGGCCGCCGGGATACCCGGAGTGGCGGTAGGCCATCTTGTCCCGCAGTTTCTCGCCGCTGATGGCGACCTTGTCGGCGTTGATGACGATGACGAAGTCTCCGCCATCGACATTGGGGGCGAACGTCGGCTTGTGCTTACCGCGCAACAGGTTGGCTGCCGCGACGGCAAGGCGGCCAAGCACCACGTCCGTGGCGTCGATGACGTACCACGAGCGCGTGGTGTCACCCGCCTTGGGCGCATAGGTGGGCACAGCGCTTACCTTCTTCTCTCGAGTGGATCCCGGTTTCACCGGGTGCCGGTCAGGCGTCAGGCGGTGGGGTTGATCTCGGCGACCGACGTTGACCCGAGGCCCCGGCGTACCGCACGCCAACGGAGCAGCTTACCGACCGCCATCCCCGCAGGTCAAAATCACTGTGTGGTCCCGGCGGCTCTCCCCCGCCGGGACCACACAGCGTCTATCAGGCGCGGCCCAGCCCGCGCGGCGTCTATCAGGCGCGGCCCAGCCCGCGCGGCGTCTAGCGTCCCCACGCGCCCGCGGCGCGACGGTCGGCGTCCGCCACGTCCTGCGCCCCGTCGCGGACCGCGTTTCCCAGGTCGACGAGCATCTCGTTCAGCGCGGTTGCCGCCTGGTGCCACTTGCTCTGCTCGACCTGATAAGCGGTCGCCGCCTCGCGGGTCCAGAGCTGCTGCAGCGGGGCGATCTGCGATCTCAGCTGGTCGAGGGCGGCATTGAACCGGGCAGCGGTCGCGTGGATCTCCTGGCGCACCGAGTGTTCGATCTCGCCGAAGTCATAGGACAACACCGGATCCACGGGTGGCCTCCCTCACAGGTCTCCGCCGGCGGCGGCGATGCTGCCGGCATGGTTCTGGGCGGCGTCCTGCAGCGCGGCGGCGTTGTGCCGGATGGTCTCGGCGATGGCGTGGAGGACGCGGTACAGCCGCAGCGACTCGGCGTTCCAGCGGTCCACCACCTCTTTGAACCGCGCCGCGGCGAGCCCTCCCCAGACCGGTGCCGGCACGCAACCCATGCGTCCGATGAACGTCTGCAGCATCGCCCGGATTTCTTCGTTGTGGGCATCGGTGCTGGCCGCGATGGACCGCATCAGGTCGAAGTCGGTGCTCAGGGTGTTCGGCGCTGCCATACCTAATCCGACCCCGGGGGGCCGTGTTCGGTTCCCTCGAATCTGCGGTCTCATCAAATCGCGTGCGCGGATCGCACCGCCTGCTCGCAGACTGCGCGGATGGCGTCCTCGCCACCCGGCCGGCTCTGGCACCCGATGCTGATCCGCACGGGCCCGTCGAGCAGCACCGTCCACCGCACGTGGTGGCCGGTGCGGACTTCCCGATAGGTCACCCCGGACCGGCCGGCACTGACCCCGGTCGGGTTGAAATCGACGAACACCCCTGCGGGCTCGGCGTCGATCGCTCGTCGCAGCCGTTGTGCGCTGTCACCCGGCGTCTCGCCCGAGACCGGCGATTGCGTGACGTGCAACGCGACCTCGGGGTCCGAGGGCGACGTGACCTGTACCCGCGCGGAACCGGGTCCCCCGGTCAGCCGTTGCGTGGGCCAGCCCGCGGGCACCACGACCGCGACGCGGCCTTCCACCAGGAACGTGGTCTGCGAGATCTCCGCCCGGGTCACGGGGATCGCGGCGTGCCGCTCCACGGTCGCGACGGCCGGCACCCCCGCCACCAGCGCCGCCGCAGCGGCCCCGAGCCCGGCGACCGCCCTGACGCGTCGCCGGCCTCCGGGTGGCGGCCGGGGCGCGGCGCTTGCCGCCGGCGGGCTCGACCGCGCGAGGCGGGGCAGCTGTACGTCGTCGACCTCGACGACCGTGCGCCCCGCGGCCCGCGCCGCGCCGGCGATCAACCTCGCAAGCGTGGCGGCCCCGTCGACGGCGCCCGGCGCGTCGATCAGCACGACTGCCGGCTCCATGCCGGCGATCGCGGCCAGGGCCTCGTCGCCCGCGAGTTGCGGGTCGGCGCGGCGGGGCAGCGCGATCTTCTCGGCGCCGGAGACCATCACCAGGCGCTCGGCGATCTCCACAACCGCCGTCGTTCCGCAACCGGCACGGGAGGCCCGCAGCAGCAGCCACGACCGGGGGCGCGCCACCGCGTCACCGGTGACCGCGCCCATGGCCGCGGTCACCCTGTGCACCCGCGCCGACGACCACCACGACGGGTGCACGACGACCGCCCCGTCACACCCCGCACAAGCCACCGCGGCCAGCGCCGACCGCCACAGCGAATCCACGGCCACCGGACGCTCGTCGACGAGGGCGAACTCGTCGTCCAGGCTGCCCAGCAGCGCGCGAATGACCTCAGTGTCCGCCACACACGCTGCGCCGCAACATAATCGGCGTATCGTGGCCGGCCCGCACTCGATGATCGCGCGATGCCCGCTCACGGCGGGCTCCAGCCAACCTGGACGAGCTGGTCGTCGTCGCCGCGGGCCGCCAGGACGCCCCGGCCCGCCGGCATCCGGGACGGGCGCCCGGTCCCGAACGGCGCGCCGCCGTCCGGGCAGCCGCTCATCATCAGCGTCATGCACCCGAGGTCGCGCAGGCCCGCCAGCAGCGGCTCGAACAGCGCACGCTCGGCGCCGGCGCTGCGCCGGGCGACAATGAGGTGCAACCCGAGATCCCTTGCATACGGCAGGTATTCGAGGACACCGGCCAGTGGGCTGGCCGTCGGTGCGGTCGCCAGGTCGTAGTCGTCGACGACGAGGAAGACCTCCGGGCCCGACCACCAGGGCCCGGCCCGCAGCAGCTGCGCCTGCGAGGCGTCCGCGGGGGGCATGCGTTCCCGCAACACCTCCAGGAGCCGCGGCATCAACGCAGCCAATGCCGACGGCGACATGGCATACCCGTCGAGGTGTTCGGACTCGATCGCCCCCAGCAGCGAACGCCGGAAGTCGACGATCACCAGCCGGGCCTGCCCGGGGGTTCGGGTGCGGACGACCTCGCGGCACAGGGTGCGCAGGGTGGCGGTCTTCCCGCACCGGTCCTCCCCGAAGACCAGCAGGTGCGAGTGCCGCGCGAAGTCGGCCGCCACGGGCCGGATTCGACGCTCCTCGAGGCCGAGCAACAGCTGCGCTCCCGAATCGTCACCGGCCTGGTCGACGACGGCGTCGTGGGCCACCAGCGCGGGCAGCAGCGGTATCCGCGGCGCCGACGATTCGCCCTGTGGGACAACGTCTCCGGGCAGGGCGATGACCATGTGCAGCCCCTCGCGGGACAGACCGCGCCCCGGCCTGTCATGGGGTACGTCGCGCGCCGCCTTGCGGCTCAGCTCCGAGTCGGCCGGGTCACCCAGCCGCAGCTCGATACGGGTGCCGGCCTGATCCTTCAGCGACGGCCGTATCTCGGCCCACCGCGACGCCGACAGCATCACGTGCACGCCGTACGAAAGACCCTCGGCCGCCAGGGCGGTGATCCGGTGCTCCAAATCCTCGAACTCGCGGCGCAGCGTCGCCCAGCCGTCGATCACCAGGAACACATCCCCGAAGGGATCGTCGCCGCACCCCGGGCGCCGGCGACGGTACTCGCCCATCGATGCAATGCCGCGGCAACCGAACAAGGCCTCCCGCGAGCGGACGACGGACTCGCACTCGGCCACGATGCGCGCGGCGAGTCGTGGCTCGGCGCGGCCGGCGACCGCGCCGACGTGCGGCCACGGCCGCAGCGACGCCAGCGCCCCGCCGCCCAGGTCGAGGCAGTAGAACTGCACCCGGCGCGCGTCGTGAGTGGCCGCCAGCGCGGTGATCAGGCTGCGCAGCGCCGTCGACTTGCCCGATTGCGGCGCGCCGACAATCGCGACGTTGCCCGCGGCCCCGGACAGGTCCACCACCAGCGGTGTCCGGCGCTGTTCGAACGGCCGGTCGACGATCCCGATCGGCACCGTCAGGGCCGCTGCGGTCGCGCCGCCGCGCAACACGGCGTCCAAAGACGGCGCCTCGTCGAGCGGCGGCAGCCAGACCCTGTGGGCGGGCGGCCCGTACGCCGACAGCCGGTCGAGGATCGCACCCAGAACCGTCGGTGCCGCGGTGCCCGCGCGGGCGGCCGGGCGCGTCACCCGGCCGGCCGGGCGCGTGGTGAACGGACGCGCCAAAGCGGCCGCCGCCGTCGGTGTTCGGGACGGCGGTAAGCAGCGCGGCCCGGACGCGTACGCGGCCTGGAACCGGATCATCCCGCCGCCCCCGACCCGGAGCAGGCCGGCGCCGGGTGTGCTCGGCAGTTCGTAGGCGTCCTGCGATCCCAGGACCGCGCGTGATTCGGCAGCCGACATGGTTTTCAGGCAGATCCGGTAGGACAGGTGCGCCTCCAGGCCCCGCAACCGACCCTCGTCCAGCCGCTGACTGGCCAGCAGCAGGTGCACGCCCAGCGATCGGCCCAGCCTGCCGATCGCCGCGAACGTCTCGGCGAATTCCGGCTGCTGCGAGAGCAATTCGGAGAACTCGTCGACCACCACCAGCAACGTGGGCAGGGGGGCGAGCCCGGCGCAGTCCCGCCGCGCACGCTCATAGTCCGCGACGCTGCCACAGCCGGCCGCACGCAGCACCCGTTGGCGGCGATTCAGCTCGCCCGCGAGCGCCTCTCGCATCCTGGCCACCATTGGCGCCTCCTCGGCGAGGTTGGTGATGACGGCGGACACGTGGGGAACGGCCGCGAACTCCAGAAATGTTGCGCCGCCCTTGAAGTCGACAAGCAGCAGGTTGAGCGCCTCCGGGGAATTGCGCGCCACCATACCCAGGGCGATGGTCCGCAGCAGCTCCGATTTGCCCGACCCGGTCGCCCCGACGCACAACCCGTGGGGCCCCATGCCCCCGGCGGCGGCCTCTTTGATGTCGAGCTCGACCGGGCCGCCGTCGGCGGTTCCGATGGGCACGGTCAGGCGTGCACCGTTGCGCCACAACCGGGCAGGGTCGAATTCGGCCACGTCCCCGACACCGGCCATCGCGGCCCAATCCGCCTTGGCGACGGACCCCGGCCGGTAACCGGCCAGCCGCCTCGCGCAGACCAGCGCGTCCTGCCGGCCCAGCCGGTCCGGGCGCGACAGTGCCTCGCGCGCACCGGAGGCTCGCACGATCACCGGGGCGCCGTCACCACCGGCGCCGACCCGCAGGACGGTCGCGCCGGCGGCCTCGAAGGCCTCGGCGCGCTCGCCGAGGTCGGCGACGACCACCGCGTGCGCGCCGTCGGCATGGCCGAGCGCCTCGAGCGCCTGCGCGGGGTTCCGGTACACCATCCGGGCGGCGCCCAGCGCATCGGCATCGGCGGCATGCCGGTTGTGCGGCAACCACTTCAGCCAGTCCCACTCGGCGTGGCGGTCGCCAACCGCGCCCACGATCGACAGCTGATCCGGAGGGTGCAGCACGGCCAGCTGGCAGATCAGCGCGCGCAGGACCCCCCGCACCGCCGACGTGTCACCGTCGATCGTCACGGTCGCGTGCGCCCGCAGGTCGATCGTGATCGGCGCGTCGATCGTCGAATACGTCCCCAGGAAACGTTGCAGCGCCTCGACGGTGACCGGATCACGGCGCCGGCCCTCCGGAAGGTCGGGGGCCACCAAACGGGTTGCGAGAGGGCGTGTTCCGAAGCCTATCCGTACGAGTCCGAAGTCATCGTCGCCCGCCCGCCTCTCCCACATTCGCGGGCCGCCGACCAGCGTCCACAGCGTGTCGGGATCCGGATGGCTCCAGCACAGTGACAATCGTTGCGCCGCAGCGGTTTCGATAACCTGCTCGCGCAACCGGCTCAGGTAGGCCAGGTAGTCTGCCCGGTCGGTATCGACGCCCGCCCCGGACGCTCGCCCGCCTCCGGTGAAGGCCGCCGTCACCATCGAGACCAGCATCGTCACCGGGAACACCAGGAACATCGGGTTACGCGTCATGCCCGACCCGGACACGAACGCCACGGCCACGACGCCCAGGCTCACCACCGACATCGCGATCGGCGCCAGCCGCATCAGCGTGCTCCGCCCGCCCGGCGAGGGCACCGCGGGCGGGGCGGTGACGGCGACGTCCGCGGTCGCGCACGCCGGCGGCCGGCGCCGCGGCGCGGGCGCGAAGACATTGGTCACCCTTGTTCCTCCCGACAGGTTGGCGACGCTAGGCAGCGCCGGACCCGGCGGCAACTCACCTGTGGACAACCGGATATGGGCCCTGAGCGAAATGGCTACCGTGCGGTGATCCGACCGAAAGGGGTCCGCGTTGCCTGCATCCGAGCCGGGACTGCGCCGCGTGTCGGTTCACGCCGGCGCCGCCGTCGTCGACCTGGTGCTGCCCGCCGAGACCCCGGTAGGCGTGCTGCTCCCGTCGATCGTCGACCTGCTGCCGGATCAGCGCGGCGACGACGGTTGGGTGGGGACGCGACACCAGCTGTCGCTGCCCGGCGCGGCCCCGCTCGACACCTCGACCACACTGGTGCAGAACGATATTCCCGACGGCGCCGTCCTGGTGCTGAGCCGCCCCGCGACACCGTTGCCCGCTCCCCGCTTCCACGACGCCGCCGAGGCCCTGGCGCAGGCGCCGGGGCCCGGGTCCCGGGTCCTCAGCCGGCGCGCGATCCGCCTCACCGCCGCGGTGGCGGCGGCCTGCGTGACCGTCGCCGGGCTGGCGACGCTGATCTGGACGTCCCGCATCGACGCCGGCGCAAGGGAAGTCGTCTCGGTCGCCACGGCGTCGGCCGCCTTGGTCGCGCTGCTCCTCGCGGTGATCGCGCAGCGGTCGTACCGGGACGGGGCCGTCGGCCTGACGCTGGGTTTGGCCACCGTGGCCTTCGCCACGGCGACCGGTTTCCTCGCAGTGCCCGGCGGCCCCGGCGCCCCGCACGTCCTGCTGGGCGCGACGGCGACGGCCGTCACCTCGGTGGTGACCATGCGCGCGGCCGCCTGCGGCCTCGCCACGTTCACGGCGACGTCGGCCCTGGCCCTGATCGTCGCGCTGGCGGCGTCGGCGGCCCTGCTCACCGCCGCCCCCCTGCGCGCCGTGGGTGCGGCATCGGCGTTGGTGTCCGTCGGCCTGCTCGGCGTCGCGGCGCGGCTGTCGATCCTGCTGGCGGGGTTGTCGCCGCGGCCCTCGGACCCCGGTGATCCCGCGCTCGCCGACCGGGCCGCGCGCGCCGAGTGCTGGCTGTCCGGCCTGCTCACGGCGTTCGCCTCGTCGGCCGCCGGGGGCGCGGTGGTCACCGTGCTCGCCGGCGCGCCCGGCCTGTCGTGCACCGCTTTCGGCGCCCTCACCGGCGCACTGCTGCTGCTGCGCGCCCGATCCGCCGGCCGCAGCGGCGAGGCGCTGACGTTCACCGCCGGCGGCACGGCCGTCGTCGTGGCGACCCTGACCGTTGCGGCCTCGCGCGCCCCGGCACCCGCCGCGTGGGTCGTCGCGGTCACCGCGGGGCTGGCCGCCGCGGCGCTGTACCTGGGGTTCGTCGCCCCCGAGCGGCGGCCCTCGCCGGTCGCGCGCCGCGGCGTCGAGCTGCTGGAGTGCGCGGCGCTGGTCGTGCTGGTTCCGCTGACCTGCTGGGTGTGCGGCCTGTACGGGGCGGTGCGGGCACTGGACATCCCGCGACTCGCCGATCTTCGGTGAAGATCCCACGCCTGCTGGCGGTTTCGGCGTTGGCGGCGGCATGGGTCATCGCATCACCGGTGGCGCACGCGGTCTCGCCGCCACCCATCGACGACACGTGGCTGCCCAAGCCCGGACTGCCGGCGCCACCGTGGCCGACGGTGCAACGCGAGGTGTGTGCGCAGATACCGTCAGGGCCGGGCCCCGATCAGGAACTCGGCGACCTGCCGCGGGTCTGGCGACTGACCCGCGGCGCGGGGCAACGGGTCGCGGTCATCGACACCGGCGTGTCGCGCCACCGCGGGTTGCCCGACGTGGTGCCCGGCGGCGATTACGTGTCCACCGGCGACGGCGTGCAGGATTGCGACGCGCACGGCACGCTCGTGGCCGGAATCATCGCTGCGGCGGCGGGGTCGGAAGCCGATGGCTTCCGCGGAATGGCGCCCGAGGCCACCGTGGTCAGCATCCGGCAGTCCAGCGCGAAGTTCGCGCCCGCCCACGACCGGGCCCGGGCCGGGGTGGGCGATGTCGAGACCCTGGCGAAAGCCGTCCGGACGGCCGCCGACCTCGGCGCGTCGGTGATCAACATCTCCTCGGTCGCCTGCGTTCCGGTCACCTCGGGACTCGACGATCGCGCTCTGGGCGCCGCGCTGGCGTACGCGGTCGACGTCAAGAACGCCGTCGTCGTAGCCGCGGCGGGCAACACCGGCGGCGAGGCGCCCTGCCCGCCGCAGCGGCCCGACGCGACGTGGGAGAACGTCACGGTGGCCGTCAGCCCCGCCTGGTACGACGACTTGGTGCTGACCGTCGGGTCGGTCGATCGGGAGGGCGAGCCGTCGCCGTTCACGCTGGCCGGCCCGTGGGTGGACGTCGCCGCCCCCGGCGAGGCGGTGCCTTCGCTCGGTTCGCAACCGGTCTCCGGCACCAGTTACGCCGCGCCGGTGGTCAGCGGGCTCGCCGCACTGATCCGCGCCCGGTTCCCGGCGCTGAACGCTCGACAGGTGATGCAGCGCATCGAGTCGACCGCACACCACCCGCGCGCCGGGCGCGATCCGCGCGTCGGCAACGGCACCGTCGACGCCCTGGCCGCCGTCAGCACCGAGGCGTCCCCGCGTCCCACGGCCGCCCCGAGGCCCGTGCCGGTCACCCGAGCGCCCCACGCCGGCGCCCCAAGCCCGCGCGCCCGCGACTTCGCGCTGCGCGGCGCGGCCGCCTGCCTGCTCGCCCTCGGGGTCGCTTTGGCGCTCGGCGCGGCGCGAGGCCGGTTACGGCGCGGCGATGTCCGGTCCGGTGGCGTCTCGCGCGACTGACGCGCGCTGCCTGCTCAGTTCCGGTCCGCACGGGAGGGCGGCCAGCACGGGCCAGGGCGCGGGGATCGGCTCGGCGAGGCCGAGGTCATGCGCGGCGTCGTCGTCGCGCACGGCGAACCGCACCCCGGCGTCGGTGACCAGGTAGCGCGTGCCGTCCCGGCCGTCGCCCCGCACGTAGGCACTGCGGCCCGGCGGCAGATAAACCGCGTCGAGTGCCGGACCGCGTCCATCGGCTTGCGCCAGGGTCAGCGGCGTCTGACCGGCCGGCACCGGCGGCGCGCTCGCGGTCAGCAGCGCGGCGCGCGCGTCGGCCACGTCCCGCGCGACGCACAGCGTGCCGTCATCGCCCACCAGCGTCGGGGCGTGGTCGGGATAGCCGGCCACCGGCAGCGCGTCGACGACCGCGGCGGCACGGACGACGTCGGGTGCCACCGCGATGGCGTTCGTGGTGCCCCGCGAATCGGCGAAACGCAGGAGATCGGCGGCCACCTGCCCGATCCGCTGGACGCCGCCGGGCAGCACCGCGTAATTCTCGTCACCGTCGGCGCGGCTCACCCGCAACACGCTGCCCACCGGGAACCCCGCCGCACCGGGAACCTCACCGAGAACTCGCCGGATCCGCGGTGCGGCGATCGGCGGCGCTTCGGGCAGGGCGCTCAGCAACCACGACGACACGGGGCGAGGGGCGCGGCCCTCCAGCCGCAGCGCCCGCACCACCGCCGCGTCGGCGAGATCGATCACCGCGCGCTGCCCGTCGTAGAGCAGGAAGGTCGGCGAACCGGAGACCGGGACGGCCAGGACGGCTTGGCCGGTGGGCAGTCGACCGACGGACGCCGCCCCGGCGCCGCCGACGACGACCGTCGTCGCCGCCCCGCCGGGGCCGTCGCATACGGTCCAGCCCGCTTCTTCGGCGGGCAGCGGCGAGCCCACGAACGACGGCGCGCCCGGAATGCCCAGCAGCGGCCCGCGTTTGACGTTCGCGAGATCGGCCTCACGGACCTTGAGCGGATCGCCGGCCGTCGCCGCCACCAACCGCGCCGAGGCCAGGTTCGGCACCGGGTGCCAGGTGTCACCCACGCGCACGTACAGCGCCCCGGACCGCTCACCGATCACGATCTGCGCCCGGTCCAGCGCCGGGTGCGGTCGCAGCAAACCCAGCAACGCGCACCCCGCCAGCGCGACGGCCGCCACGACCGACCCGACGGTCAGGGAGATCGCCTGTGCCCGCAAACGGGCGCCGCAGGCGACGAAGTCACCGCCCAGCAACGCGCACTCGAGGCGCCGGAGCAGGAACCGATAACCGCTGAGGTACAGCCATGCCGGCTGGCTGTGCAGCACCGATGCCCCCTGATCTGCGGATCCGTTGTGAACACGTTAGAGAGCCGGCCGCCCGCCCGGTCTCGCCCATCCACAGGTCAGCGAATTTTCGGTCCTCGCTCACAGCGCGTAAAATCGCGTCGTGATCAGTCACCGCTTACGTGGCCTGCTCGGTGCAGGCGCGCTGGCCGCCGCCACGGGCCTGCTGGCGAGCCCGGGATCCGCGCCGATCGCCTCCGCCGACGACTGCCCGGACGTCGAGGTCATCTTCGCCCGCGGCACCAACGAGCCCCCCGGCCTGGGCCGCGTCGGCGACGCCTTCGTCGACTCGCTGCGTCAGCAGACCAACGGATTGAACATCCTGCCGTACGGCGTGAACTACGCGGCCAGCAAGCTGCAGCTGCACGGCGGCGACGGCGCCAACGACACGATCGACCGCGTCAAGAAGAGCGTGGAGAAGTGCCCGAGCACCAAGATCGTGCTGGGCGGCTACTCCCAGGGCGCGTCGGTGATGGACATCGTGGCCGGTGTTCCCATCGGCGGCATCAACTGGGGCAGCTCGCTGCCGCCGCAGTATGCGAGCAACATCGCGGCCGTCGTCACCTTCGGCGACGTGGCCGACCGCGCCGGCGGCACGCTGCCCAGCCAGAGCGCGCTGCTGGGCTCCAAGGCGCTCGACCTGTGCAACCCCAACGACCCGATCTGTCATGCGGGCCCGGGCAACGAGTGGAGCGGCCACACCGAGGGCTACGTCCCCGTCTACACCACCCAGGCCGCGGCGTTCGTCGCATCCAAGCTGCTGGGCGCCGGCCAGCAGGTGCCTGGTTACGGGCCGCAGCTGCCGGGACCGCAGTCGCCCGGATACGGGCCGCAGTCGCCGGTCAACGGACAGCTGCCCCCCTCGATCCACGGAAACGTGCCGGGGCCGAGTTCGCCGGAAGACTCGATTCCGCCGTCACCGCAAGCCCCTCTCGTCTGAATCGTTACCGTCGCGCGATCTTCGCGCCCCTAACATCGTTGTGTGAGGCTCACACCGTTCAAGCTGGTCGCCGCGTTTCTTGCGCTGGCCGCTCTGTGGGTGGTGGTTCCTCGCCTGATCCCGCACGCCTGGGCGTCCTGCCCCGGCGTTCAAGTGGTGTTCGCCCGGGGCACCGACGAACCGCCCGGCGTTGGGCGGGTCGGGGAGGCCTTCGTGAGCGCGCTGCGCCAGCAGACCCGCAGAAGCGTCGGCGTGTACGGGGTCAACTACCCGGCCAATAAGGACTTCCTGGCCGCCACGAACGGCGCGAACGACGCCAGCAACCAGATCCAGCAGATGGCGGACAACTGCCCCGACACCAAGCTGGTGCTCGGCGGTTACTCGCAGGGCGCCGCCGTCGTCGACATCGTCACCGCCGCGCCGCTTGCCGGATTCGGCTTCCGCGACCCGCTGCCTGCCACGGCGGCCGATCACGTGGCCGCGGTCGCGCTGTTCGGGAACCCGTCCGGCCGGGCGGGTGGGTTGATGAGCGCCCTGAGCCCGAATTTCGCGGGCAAAATCATCGACCTGTGCAACCCCGGCGACCCGATCTGCTCGCCGGGCAATCTCTGGGCCGCGCACCTCGGTTATGTGCCCACGCTGACCAACCAGGCGGCGAGTTTCGTCGCCGCCAGGGTCTAGCGGGTCCGCAGGTCCCGGGTGATCAGGTTGCGTGCGCTCAACTGGTCGTCGGGCGGATAGTCGACGCCGACCAGCGTCAGCCCGTGCGCGGGCGCGGCGGCGAAGTCGCTGGATCGATCTGTGGCGGTGAGTAATTCGCGGCACCACGACACCGGCCGCCGACGTTCGCCGACGGCCAGCACGGCACCCACGAGCGAGCGCACCATCGACCAGCAGAACGCGTCGGCGCTGACGTGCGCGGTGATCAGGTCGCCGTCGCGCGACCAGGCGAACCGCTGCAGGTCGCGAATGGTGGTGGCGTTCTCCCGGTGCCGGCAGAACGCCGCGAAATCGTGCAACCCCAGCAGGTCTCGTGACGCGGCCGTCATCGCCTCCAGGTCCAGGTCGCGCGGCCACGCAGCGATGAAGCGGGCCTGGAGCGGCTCCACGCCGTAGGGCGCCGTCGACAGCCGGTAGCGGTAGTGGCGCCGCAGCGCCGAGAACCGTGCGTCGAAACCGTCAGGGGCGCAAGCGATGTCCAGGACCCGGACGTCGGTCGGCAGGAAGCGCCCGAGACGACGCAACAACGGCACGAACTCCGCTTCGCCGACGCGCGGCGAGCGCGGGTACGCGTTGGGCAGCGCCGCGCACGGCACATCGGCGTGGGCCACCTGCGCGGTGGCATGAACGCCGGCGTCGGTGCGGCCCGCCGCGCGTAGGCGCACCGGCGTGCGGAAGATCGTCGTCAGCGCCTCATCGAGGACGCCCGCGACCGTGCGCTGGCCGGCCTGCGCCGCCCAGCCCGCGAAACCGGTTCCGTCATAGGCGATGTCGAGCCGCAGACGGACGGTCTCGTCGTCAGCTCTCGGTGGCCTCATTCGGCTCGTCGGCTTCGGCCTCATTCGGCTCGGCGGTCTCGGCCGCGGCGGTCTCGGCTTCGGCGGTCTCGGCCGGTTCGGCGGCCTCGTCGGCCGTCGGGCCGACCGCTTCCTCGGGCTCCACGGCCGCCTGCGGGGCGGCCGCGGCGGCCACGGGTGCAGACCCGCTCTCGGACCGCTTCTGCGAAGCGCTCGCCCGCCGCGCCCGGTCGGCCTCCGACGTCACCGTCTTCTCCCGCACCAGTTCGATGACGGCCATGGGAGCGTTGTCGCCCTTGCGCGCCTCGACCTTGATGATGCGGACGTACCCGCCGTTGCGGTCGGCGTAGAACGGCCCGATCTCGTCGAACAGGGCGTGCACGACGTCCTTGTCGCGGATCTTCTTCAGAACCTCTCGGCGGTTGTGCAACGTGCCCTTCTTCGCATGCGTGATCAGCTTCTCCGCATACGGCCGCAGCGCCCGCGCCTTGGGCTCGGTGGTCTTGATCCGGCCGTGCTCGAACAGCGACGTGGCCAGGTTGGCCAGAAGGGCCTTCTGGTGCGACGACGACCCGCCGAGGCGAGGGCCCTTGGTGGGCTTGGGCATTGCTGACGCTCCTGTCTAGATGTTCAAGACCGCTCGGTTAGAGCTGTTCGGTTTCCGCGTAGTCCTGGTCGTCGTAGGCGGCCTCGGTGGACCAGGTGCCCGTGGCGACGTCGTAGCCGGCGACCTGCGACGGGTCGAAGCTGGGCGGGCTGTCCTTGAGTGACAGGCCCAGCTGGTGCAGCTTGACCTTGACCTCGTCGATGGACTTCTGGCCGAAGTTGCGGATGTCCAGCAGGTCGGACTCGGTGCGGCTCACCAGCTCGCCGACGGTGTGCACGCCCTCACGCTTGAGGCAGTTGTAGGACCGGACGGTCAGGTCCAGGTCGTCGATGGGCAGGGCGAACGACGCGATGTGGTCGGCCTCGGCCGGCGACGGCCCGATCTCGATGCCCTCGGCCTCGACGTTGAGTTCCCGCGCCAGGCCGAACAATTCGACCAGGGTCTTGCCCGCCGACGCCAGCGCGTCGCGCGGCGTGATCGAATTCTTGGTCTCGACGTCGAGGATCAGCTTGTCGAAGTCGGTGCGCTGCTCGACACGGGTGGCGTCCACCTTGTAGGTGACCTTGAGCACCGGCGAGTAGATCGAATCGACCGGGATGCGGCCGATTTCGGCGCCCGAGGCGCGGTTCTGAACGGCCGGGACGTAGCCACGGCCGCGCTCGACGACGAGCTCGACCTCGAGCTTGCCCTTGTCGTTCAGGGTCGCGATGTGCATGTCCGGGTTGTGCACGGTCACACCGGCGGGCGGCACGATGTCGCCCGCGGTGACCTCGCCGGGGCCCTGCTTGCGCAGGTACATGGTGACCGGCTCGTCCTCCTCCGAGGACACGACCAGGCTCTTGAGGTTCAAGATGATCGCGGTGACGTCTTCCTTGACCCCGGGCACGGTGGTGAACTCGTGCAGCACACCGTCGATGCGGATGCTGGTGACGGCCGCGCCGGGGATCGACGACAGCAGCGTCCGGCGCAGCGAGTTGCCCAGCGTGTAGCCGAATCCGGGCTCCAGCGGTTCGATGACGAACTGGGAACGGCTGTCGGTGAGGATCTCCTCCGACAGGGTGGGTCGCTGAGAGATCAGCATGGTGTTTCTTTTCTCCTTCTCGGCACCCGCTATTTGATGCCGTTGTGTTTCCCGCGGTGACCCGCTGCGCCCGGCTTCGCCGCGCTGGCGATCACCGCTGTGTTTCCCGCGGTTCGGTGCGGGGGCCTTACTACTTCGAGTAGAACTCGACGATCAGCTGCTCGGTGAGCGGCACATCGATCTGCGCGCGCTCGGGCAGCTGGTGGACGAGGATGCGCTGACGCTCCCCGACCACCTGCAGCCAGCTCGGGATCGGGCGATCGCCCGCGGTCTCCCGCGCGATCTGGAAGGGCACGGTGTTCAGGGAGTTGTCCCGCACGTCGATGATGTCGTACTGCGACACCCGGTAGCTGGGCACGTTGACGTGCACGCCGTTGACGCTGAAGTGCCCGTGGCTGACCAGCTGGCGGGCCATCCGGCGGGTGCGCGCCAGGCCGGCGCGGTACACGACGTTGTCCAGCCGGCTCTCCAGGATCTTCAGCAGCTCCTCACCGGTCTTGCCGGTCTGCCGCACGGCCTCTTCGTAGTAGCGACGGAACTGCTTCTCCATCACGCCGTAGGTGAAGCGAGCCTTCTGCTTCTCCTGCAGCTGCAGCAGGTATTCGCTCTCCTTGATCCGCGCACGGCCGTGCTGGCCGGGCGGGTAGGGGCGCTTCTCGAACGCCTGGTCGCCGCCGACGAGGTCGGTGCGCAGCCGGCGGGACTTACGCGTGATGGGTCCGGTGTAACGAGCCATGATTTACCTCCCTAGACCCTTCTCCGCTTGGGGGGACGGCAGCCGTTGTGCGGCTGCGGCGTGACGTCGGAGATCGCACCGACCTCCAGGCCCGCGGCCTGCAGCGACCGGATCGCGGTCTCCCGGCCCGAACCCGGGCCCTTGACGAACACGTCCACCTTGCGCACCCCGTGCTCCTGTGCCTTGCGGGCCGCGTTCTCGGCGGCCAGCTGGGCGGCGAACGGGGTCGACTTGCGGGAGCCCTTGAATCCGACGTGGCCCGACGACGCCCAGGCGATGACGTTGCCCTGCGGGTCGGTGATGCTCACGATGGTGTTGTTGAACGTGCTCTTGATGTGGGCGGCGCCGTGCGGGATGTTCTTCTTTTCCCGCTTGCGGGTCTTCTGCCCCTTCTTGGGAGCCGACGAGGTTGTCTTCTTCGGTGGCATCGGTTACCTGGCCTTCTTCTTGCCGGCGATGGTGCGCTTGGGGCCTTTCCGGGTCCGCGCGTTGGTCTTGGTCCGTTGGCCGCGCACCGGCAGGCCGCGACGGTGCCGCAGGCCCTGGTAGCAGCCGATCTCGATCTTGCGGCGGATGTCGGCCTGCACCTCACGCCGCAGGTCGCCCTCGACCTTGAGGTTGGCTTCGATGTAGTCACGAAGGTGGGTCAGCTGGTCGTCCGTGAGATCGCGCGAGCGCAGATCGCGGTCGATGCCGGTGGCCGCCAGGATTTCGTTGGACCTGGTGCGGCCGATGCCGAAAATGTAGGTCAGCGCGATCTCCATCCGCTTGTCACGCGGCAGATCGACGCCCACTAGTCGAGCCATGAGTGGCGTTTCCTCTTTCTCAGCGAAGGTCTAATCCCAGCCCGTTCCCGCCTGCTGCGGCGGGGCCCGGCCTCCGTCCGGGCGTGATGAGCGGCCTGTCCGCTCAGTGGCGCTGGGAGGTCAGCATTCAGTTGTGTGGCGCCGCGCCCGCGGCTCGAGGCGAGAGTCCGGCTCAGCCCTGGCGCTGCTTGTGGCGCGGATCGGAGCAGATCACCATGACCCGCCCATGCCGACGGATCACCCTGCACTTGTCACAGATTGGCTTGACGCTCGGGTTCACCTTCACGGCTGTTCGATCCTGTTCTTCTGCTCGTCGGTTGCTTGTCTCGGGCTTCTCGTCACTTGTACCGGTACACGATGCGGCCCCGGGACAGGTCGTAGGGGGACAACTCCACCACCACCCGGTCCTCGGGCAGGATGCGGATGTAGTGCTGCCGCATCTTGCCGCTGATGTGGGCGAGCACCTTGTGACCGTTCTCCAGCTCAATGCGGAACATCGCATTGGGCAGGGGCTCGACCACGCGGCCCTCGACCTCTATGGCACCGTCTTTCTTGGCCATAACTTCTTAAGAGTCCTCGTCTTTGGTTTCGTATCGCTTTTGGCGCCCACTTCGGCGCAACATTGAACACCGACTTCGAACGTGAGCCGGTGACAGGAAATTCCTAGGGACTTGGCACACAGAAAGCCGGCGCGCATGACGCACCGTCGGTCAACGATACCTTGTGTATGGGCCGGACCCAAATCGCTGTAAGGGGAATCGGGCCGGCCGGCACGACCTGCCGCATGCGGCCTGACGAGCGCATACTTGAGCGCGATGACGAAACCAGGTGCCGGCGGCGCGGCTCAGTCCCGCAAGCCCGTGATGCTGACCGTCGACGACGATCCCGCGGTCTCGCGGGCCGTTGCCCGCGACCTGCGCCGCCACTACGGCGAGGAGCACCGGATCGTGCGCGCGGAGTCCGGGGCGGACGCGCTGGGCACGCTCAAGGAACTCAAGCTGCGCGGCGAGACGGTCGCGGTGCTGATCGCCGACTACCGGATGCCGCAGATGAGCGGCATCGAGTTCCTCGAGCAGGCCATGGACCTCTATCCGGCGGCGCGCCGGGTGCTGCTGACCGCGTATGCCGACACCCACGCCGCCATCGATGCGATCAACGTCGTCGACCTCGACCACTATCTGCTCAAGCCGTGGGACCCGCCCGAGGAGAAGTTCTACCCCGTCATCGACACCCTGCTGGACGCCTGGCGCGCCGCGCCCGAGCACCCGATCCCGCACACCAAGGTGATCGGGCACCGCTGGTCGGCCCGGTCCTGGCAGGTGCGCGACTTTCTGGCCCGCAACGGGTTGTACTACACCTGGTTCATGGCCGACGAGCCGGACGGCGAACGCCTGCTCAACGCCGCCGGCGCGGACTCGCTGCGGTTGCCCGTCGTGGTCACCGAGCGCGGCGCCACCCTGGTCGAGCCCTCCGACGCCGAGCTCGCCGACACGCTGGGCCTCACCACCAATCCCTCGCAGGACTTCTACGACCTGATCGTCATCGGCGGTGGACCCGCGGGGCTGGCGGCGGCCGTGTACGGGGCGTCCGAGGGCCTGCGCACGGTCCTCATCGAGCGCACCGCCACGGGCGGACAGGCCGGCCAGAGCTCGCGGATCGAGAACTACCTGGGCTTTCCCGACGGCGTGTCGGGCGGCCAGCTGGCCGACCGCGCGCGCCGACAGGCCGAGAAGTTCGGCGCGGAGCTGATCACCGCCCGCAAGGCGGTCGCCTTGGAGGTCAACGGCCCCAAGCGCACCGTGCGATTCGCCGACGGAGGGGCCGTCGACGCACATGCCGTCATCCTGGCCACCGGCGTCGCCTACCGGAACCTCGAAGCCGAGGGGTGCAACGAGCTGAACGGCTGCGGCGTCTACTACGGCGCCGCGGTGTCGGTGGCATCCGAATGCGAGGACGAAGAGGTCTACGTGGTCGGCGGGGCCAATTCGGCGGGTCAGGCCGCGATGTATCTCTCCCGCAAGGCCAAGGCGGTGACGATCGTCGTGCGCGCCCCGTCGCTGCAGGCGTCGATGTCGTACTACCTGATCCAGCAGATCGAGGCGACACCCAACATCGCCGTGCGCACCTGCACCGAGGTGCACCGCGCCACCGGCGACGGCCACCTCGAGAAGCTGACGCTGCGCAACAACCGCACCGGCGACACCGAGGACGTCACCTGCGCGCGGCTGTTCATTTTCATCGGTGCCGCGCCGCGCACCGAATGGCTCGACGGCGTGCTGGCCCGCGACGCCCACGGCTTCATCCTCACTGGCCCCGACCTGCGCAACGTGTGCGGCTGGACGCTGGACCGCCCGCCGCACCACCTGGAAACGAGCGTTCCCGGGGTGTTCGCCACCGGGGACGTCCGGTCGGCGTCCGCCAAACGCGTCGCGGCCGCCGTCGGCGAAGGATCGATGGCCGTGATGCTGGTCCACCGCTACCTCGCCGAGTCGTAGACCCATGACCCCCACGGTGCCGTGCGACCCCGGCGAGCTGCGCAGCCTGTTCCTGTTCGAGGCCCTCTCCGACGAGCAGCTCGCGGTGCTGTGCAGCCAGGGGCAGATCCAGAACTACCAGCCCGGTCCCCTCTGCGTCGAAGGCGAGCCGGCGACGTGCTTCTACGTCCTCATCGAAGGAGAGCTGACGATGTCCAAGCTCTCCGGGGGCCAGGACATCGAAACCAACCGCACCTCACAGCGCGGCGTCTACTGCGGGGCCTGGCGCGCGTTCACCGGTGGCAAGCAGAAGAGCTACGACGCCTCGGTCCACGTGACCAGGCCGTCGAGATTCTTCGTCATGGACGCGCCGGTGTTCGCGCAGTTCATGAAGGACCAGTTCCCCATGGCGGTCCATCTGCTCGACGGGATCGCGGTGGGCACCGACCGGACCCGCAGGATCATCGACAACCGGGAGAAGCTGCTGGCGCTGGGGCGGTTGTCGGCCGGGCTGACCCATCAGCTCAACAATCCCGCCGCGGCCATCGCCCGCGCCGCCGACGAGCTGCGCGGACGCATCGCCAACATGCGCGGGAAACTGGCGATGCTCGCCGACGGCACCGTCTCGCCGGAGACGCTGAACGCTCTGGTGCGGCTGCAGGAGGCGGTCGCCGAGCAGGTCGCCAAGTCGGCGGCGCAGAACGTGACCGCGATCGAGACGGCGGACCGCGAGGACGCCGTCGGCGACTGGCTGGACGACCACGGTATCGACGGCGGATGGGACATCGCGCCGACGCTCGTCGAGGGCGGCATCGACACCGACTGGCTGGAGCGCATCGCGGCCACCGCCGAGGAATTGGAGAGTTCGGCTTCGTTGGAGCTGGCGGTCCGCTGGATCAGCTACACGATCGAAAGCGAGCTGCTGATGAACCAGATCTCCGAGGCGAGCAGACGGATTTCGGCGCTGGTCGCCGACGCCAAGCAGTATTCGCAGATGGACCGCGCCCCCTTCCAGGTGGCCGACGTGCACGAACTGCTGCGCAGCACGCTGGTGATGTTCGCCGACCGGCTGACCAAAGACGGCAAGCAACCCGGCGCGATCTCGGTGGTCAAGGAGTTCGACCCGTCGCTTCCCCAAATCCCTTGCTTCCCGGGAGATCTCAATCAGGTTTGGACCAACATAATCGACAACGCGCTGGCCGCGATGCGCCCCAAGGGCGGCACGCTGACCGTCCGCACCTGCCGGGAGGGCGAAAACATGGCGCGGGTCGAGATCTGCGACACCGGCCCCGGCATCCCCGACGAGGTGCGCGAGCACATCTTCGAGCCGTTCTTCACCACCAAGCCGGTCGGGGAGGGCACCGGCCTCGGGCTGGATCTCGCGTGGAACATCGTCGTCAAGAAGCATCGCGGGGACCTCAGGGTGGAATCCGCGCCGGGCGACACCCGCTTCATCGTGTTGCTGCCACTCGAGAAACCACCCACCGAGGATTTGTCAGATCCCGACCTGGATGCGGAATCCGCGGAATAGCGGTTCCACCCCGGGAGGTTGGAGACACCATGACCGACTCAGTTCCAGGCAAACCAAATCTCGGCCGGTTCGGATCGTTCGGACGTGGCGTCACTCCTGCGCAAGCCAAAGAAATCGAGTCTCTGGGCTACGGGGCCGTCTGGGTGGGCGGGTCACCGCCTGCCGAATTGGCCTGGGTGGAGCCCATCCTGGAGGCGACCACCACCCTGCAGGTGGCCACCGGGATCGTCAACATCTGGACGGCGCCCGCCAAACCGGTCGCGGACTCGTTCCACCGCATCGACAAGGCCTACCCCGGGCGTTTCCTGCTCGGCATCGGCGTGGGCCACCCCGAGGCGCACACCGAGTACCGCAAGCCGTACGAGGCGCTCACGGAGTACCTGGACCGGCTCGACGACTACGGCGTGCCGGCGAGCCGGCGCGTGGTGGCGGCCCTGGGGCCGCGCGTGCTCAAGCTGTCCGCGCAGCGCGCCGCCGGCGCTCACCCCTACCTGACCACGCCGGAGCACACCGCGCGGGCCCGCGAGCTGATCGGCCCGGAGGCCTTGCTCGCGCCCGAGCACAAGGTGGTGCTGACCACCGACCCCGAGAAAGCCCGCACAGTGGGCCGCCGCGCGCTCGACATCTACTTCCAGCTGGCCAATTACCGCAACAACTGGAAGCGGCTGGGCTTCTCCGACGAGGAGATCACCAAGCCGGGCAGTGACCGGCTGGTCGACTCGCTGGTGGCCTACGGCACGCCGGACCAGATCGCGGCGCGGCTCACCGAGCACCTCGACGCCGGGGCCGACCACGTGCCCGTCCAGGTCCTGACCAAGGATGAAAACCTGGTGCCGGCGCTGGCCGAACTGGCGGGGCCGCTCGGACTGAACCCGTCTTAAGCAAGCAGAGAGGGACCCAAGATGACCGAGGCAATAGCACTTAAGCCCGACCTGGGCCGGTTCGGCGTCTGGCTGCCCAACCGCTCGATCACTCCCGAAGTGGCCACGGGCATCGAATCCCTCGGATATGGCGCCGCCTGGATCGGCTGGTCACCAGACGCCGAACTGGCCTGGGCCGAGCCGGCGCTGGCGCGGACCAGCTCGCTGCAACTGGCCACCGGGATTGTCAACATCTGGACCGCGCCGGCGCCGACGGTTGCCGAGTCCTTTGCGCGCATCGAGAGTGCGTACCCGGGAAGGTTTCTGCTGGGCGTCGGGGTGGGCCATCGCGAGCACACCCAGGAGTACGTCAAGCCGTACGATGCGCTGGTCAGTTACCTCGACGAGCTCGACGCCGCGGATGTGCCGACCAGCCGCCGCGTGCTCGCGGCGCTCGGGCCCAGGGTGCTGCGGTTGGCGGCGCAGCGCAGTGCCGGCGCCCACCCGTATCTGACCACACCGGAACACACGGCCAAGGCACGTGAACTGGTCGGCAACTCGGTTTTCCTGGCCCCGGAACACAAGGTGGTGCTCACCACCGACGCCGCGGAGGCGCGCGCGGTCGGCCGCCAGACCGTCGAAACCTATCTGGGCCTGAGTAACTACGTGAACAACTGGCTGCGGCTGGGATTCACCGAAGCCGACGTGCGCAAGCCGGGTAGCGACCGGCTGATCGACGCCGTGGTGGCCTACGGCACCCCGGACGCCATCGCCAGGCGCCTCGACGAGCACCTGCAGGCGGGCGCGGACCACGTGGCCGTCCAGGTGCTGGGCGCCGGCGACGACGAGGCACTGTTGCGTGCGCTCGGTGAATTGGCGGGACCGCTCGGGCTAACTCCTGCAAAGTGACCGATCCGCTCGGTTAGGGTGTTGACCCATGCGGCTACTGGTCACCGGCGGCGCCGGCTTCATCGGCGCCAATTTCGTGCACAGCACCGTACGCGATCACCCCGAGGATTCCGTGACGGTGCTCGATGCGCTGACCTACGCCGGCCGGCGCGAGTCATTGGCCGAGATCGCCGACGTGATCACCCTGGTCGAGGGCGATATCACCGACGCCGAGCTGGTCTCCCGGCTGGTCGCCGACTGCGACGCGGTGGTGCACTTCGCCGCCGAGACCCACGTCGACAACTCGCTGGAGGACCCGCACACCTCCCTGCAGACCAACGTCGTGGGAACGTTCGCCATTCTGGAGGCGGTGCGGGCCCACGGCGTGCGGCTGCATCACATCTCCACCGACGAGGTCTACGGCGACCTCGAGCTCGACGACCCGCAGCGGTTCACCGAATCCACGCCCTATAACCCGTCGAGCCCGTATTCGGCCACCAAGGCGGCCAGCGACATGCTGGTTCGCGCCTGGGTGCGGTCCTACGGGGTGCAGGCGACGCTCTCCAACTGCTCGAACAACTACGGGCCGTATCAGCACGTCGAGAAGTTCATCCCGCGCCAGATCACCAACGTGCTGACCGGTCGCCGGCCCAAGCTGTACGGCGGGGGCGCCAACGTCCGCGACTGGATCCACGTCGAGGACCACAACAGCGCGGTGCGACGGATCCTGGAGAAGGGCGAGATCGGCCGGACCTACCTCATCGCCGCCGAGGGCGAGCGCGACAACCTGACGGTGATGCGCACGATCCTGCAGATGATGGGGCGCGACGCAGACGACTTCGACCATGTGACCGACCGCGTCGGCCATGACCTGCGCTACGCCATCGATCCGTCCACGCTGTACAGCGAGTTGGGTTGGGCACCCAAGCATTCCAACTTCGACGAGGGCCTGCGCGCCACCATCGACTGGTATCGGACCAACGAGGCATGGTGGCGCCCGCTGAAGGACGCCGCCGAAGCGCGCTACGCAGAGCGGGGCCAGTGACGTGCAGGTCCGCGAACTCGGTGTCCCCGGCGCGTGGGAGATCACCCCGACACTGCGCGGCGATTCGCGCGGGGTGTTCTTCGAGTGGCTGACCGACCACGGGTTCACCTCGTTCGCCGGCCATCGCCTCGATGTCCGGCAGGCCAACTGCTCGGTGTCCTCGGCCGGGGTGTTGCGCGGCGTGCACTTCGCTCAGCTGCCCCCGAGCCAGGCCAAGTACGTGACATGCGTGTCCGGCTCGGTTTTCGACGTGGTGGTCGACATCAGGGTGGGTTCGCCGACGTTCGGGCAGTGGGACTCGGTTCTGCTCGACGACAAGGACCGCAGGACGATCTACATCTCCGAGGGCCTCGGCCATGGATTCCTTGCGCTACAAGACAATTCGACGGTGATGTACTTGTGCTCCGCTGAGTACAACCCGCAGCGCGAGCACACGATCTGCGCGACGGATCCAGCGCTGGGGATCGACTGGCCGCTTGTTGACGGCGCCGCGCCCAGCCTGTCCGATCGCGACGCCGCGGCGCCGAGCCTCGACGAGGTGCGCGCCTCCGGCATCCTGCCCACCTGGGAGGACACGCGGCGCTTCGTGGACGGGCTGCGCGGCGCATAACCGCCCGGCATCCCCGCCCGCACGGTCGCGGGATTGAATTCAATTGACACACAGGCGCGCTCGCTTGGCTGAAAACACGGCGTTTCACCCCGGATAGTGTTTAGCATCACACTGTCGTCTTCGGGTGCGACAGCTCGATCGTGGGGGTCGTGGGAGGTGTGCAATGTCGTTTGTGCTGGCAGCACCTGAGGCGATGGCGGATGCGGCGAATCGCCTGGCGGGGATCGGCTCGGCGATCAGCGCGGCCAACGCGGCCGCGGCGGCGCGAACGACGGGAATGCTCTCGGCCGGTGCCGACGAGGTCTCGTCGGCCGTCGCGTCGGTTTTCTCGCAGTACGCCAAGGCTTTTCAGTCCCTCACCGCGAGCGCCACCGCGTTGCACTCCCAGATGGTGCAGACCCTCACCGGAGGCGCCGGACTGTATTCCGCCGCCGAGGCCGCCAACGCCTCACCGTTGCAGACCCTGCAGCAGGATGTGCTGGGGCTGATCAACGCACCCACGAACACCCTCTTCGGCCGGCCGCTGATTGGCAACGGCGCCAACGGAACAACGAACGCGCAAGGGGTCGGCACCGCCGGCGGCCCGGGCGGCTTCCTCCTCGGCAACGGCGGCAACGGTGGGAACAGCACCGCGACGGGGGCGGCCGGCGGGGCGGGCGGCGCGGGCGGCTTCCTGTCCGGCGTCGGCGGCAACGGGGGCACCGGCGGCGCGGGTGCACTCGGCGGGGCCGGCGGGACCGGCGGCCTGCTGGGCGGGGCCGGCGGCACCGGCGCGGCCGGTCCGGGCACCGTCCCGCTCACGCTGCAGAACGGGCGGCTCGTGGCGACCATCTCGATCGGCAGCGGGCCCAACGCTCAGGTGATCGTCGACACCGGGTCGAAGGGCCTCATCGTGCCGCCCCAGGACGTCAACCTGTCGAGCCTCGGCGCGGCCACCGGGTCGGGACAGGTCACGTACGGCGAGCCCGGGAACTACCTGACCGAGTACTACAACACCTATTCGGCGACGGTGAATTTCGGCAACGGCATGGTCACCACGCCGACTTCGGTCGCCGTCGTCACCTCGGCGACCTCAAACGGCGTGCCCTATGCGGCCTCCCAGGCGCCGGCGATCCTGGGCATCGGGGTGAACTCCGGCGGCCCGGTCTCCACCAGTCCGGTGACGTCGCTGACGGGATCGTACGGCCAGGGCGTGCTGCTCAACGAACCCAACGGGACAATGACGTTCGGGTCCAACCTGTTTCCGAGTTCGGGGTCGGTCAGCGGCGCGCCCGTCACCACCGTCGACGTGCGGATCGACGGCGGCACCCTCACGTCGACATCCGGCGCGTTCATCGACTCCGGCGGCTTGTACGGTGACGTCCCGACCGCCCTCAACCCACCCGACATCGGCGGTTACGTGGCGCCCGGCACCACCATCTCGGTCTACAACACCGGCGGCACGCTGCTGTACACGACGACCACCGGCGTCGACCAGACGGTGGTCGTGTCGAGCTTTGCGGGCGGAACCTTCAACACCGGTCTCGCGCCGTTCCTCGAGGACCCGATCTACCTCTCGTACAGCCCCACCGGTACCGGATCGATCTTCTTCGACACCTGAGCTCGGCTCCCCGCCCAGACCGCCCACAGCAGCACGGTCGAGATTTCGGCGCCCACGCTGATCGCGGCATAGGGCGAAGGATCCCAGCCGCGTTCGGAGAATCCTAGCACGCCAACGGTTCTCGACATGGCAAACGCAGCCAGCGACCCGCCGGCCACCGCGGCCGCGGCCCAGCGCAGCCACCCCGGGCCGCCTAGGAGGATCAACAGCGCCAGGGAAAACGATATGGCGGCCTGGGCCAGGAACGCCGCGCCGATGCCCGGGATATGTTGGTAGCCGTGAACATACAGGTACGCGTGACTGGTGGCGCTTGCCGCCAGCGTCGTGGCCAGGCCGATTCGTGATAAGAAAGTCATTGCAGCGTAGTCTCTTTGAGCGCCAGCGTGTTCTGCCCCTTGATGTAGCCGACCTCGCGGATACCCAGCGCGTCGCGCAGCTTGCCGGCGGGCAGTGTGACCGGCTTGGGCGCCGGGCCGTCCCCGGGATGCGGGAGCGGGTACGCGGTGGTCGTCCCGCTGTAGAAAGTGACGTTGCCTTCGGTCTTGGAGAACAGTTGGTGCACATGGCCGTTGAGGCAGGTGACCGACGCGAACCGGGACAGGTAGCCGAGCGCGCGGGCGGCGTCATCGGTGCCCCAGCCCCAGCCCGGGTACATGGCGAACAGCGGGATGTGACTGAACACGATGATCGGGGTGTCGCTGGACAGCCCCGCGACGTCCTTGCGGACGAAGTCGAGCTGGTCGGTCCCGAGGTGCCCGAGCTTGCGCAGGTTCAGCGTGTTCACCAGCGCGATCACGTGCACGCCGGCGATGTCGAAGCTGTACCAACCGTCGCCGCGCGATCCGGCGCCGAAGGCCCGGCGGTACTTCTGGCCCGCGTCGTCGACCGAGTCGTGTTCGCCGGGCACGGTGAATACGTGCGGGGTTGATATTCGGCTCATCATCTGCTTGACCTGGTCGAATTGGTCCGGAGCGGACAGATGCGTCAGGTCGCCGGTGTGGATGACGAAATCCGGTGTGTAGCCGAGCTTGTTCACCCGGTCGATCGCGCTGCCGAACGTCGCGGTGACGTCCGGGTTTGCCGCCCCGGTGAAGCCCAGGTGACTGTCGCTGATCTGCGCGAAGCGCAGGGCGGGGCGAGCCTTCGCATGCTCGGCGGCGGCGGCCCCGGCGACGTGCGAAATGACCTCGCCGCCCACGACGGCCAACCCGACCGCGGCGCCGAACCACGCGCCGTGCCGGATCAGCTGCCGACGGCTCATCGGGAGTGGGTCGCTCACGACGTCACCACCACGGTGCCGTGCATCATCGGGTGGATCGAACAGACGTAGTCGAAAGTTCCTGTCGCGGGGAACAGGTGCGAGAAGGTCGCCCCGGTTCCCATCCCGGGCGAGTGGAAGGACCCGTCGCTGGCCGCGACGGTGTGGGGCTCTTCGTCGTGGTTGGTCCAGGTGACAGTCGTTCCCGCGCGAACGGTCAACGTCGCCGGGGCGAAGGCGAAGTCGTCGATGCTGACCTGGTTGGCGCCGGCCGGCGCCGCGGTGAGGGGCGCAGTGGCCGTCGTGGGCGAAACCGGTGCGGCCGGCCCGGCATGGTGTGGAGCGGCCGAGCACCCGGCCATCAGGAGCGCACCGACGGCCATCGAGGCCATGCGGGTACGCGGCATCACGATCATGCCTGAAGATAAGGCAGCGGGTTACACGGATGCGTCGGGGCGCCGCGGCGCGAACACCTCGATCACGCCGTCGATCTCGCGAACCATCAAGGTGGGCAACGGCTTCGGCGCGATCGGCAACTGATGGGTGAGCACCTCGCCCACCGGCGAAAAGGACGTGGTGTGGCATGGGCAGCGCAGCCGGTTCCCGGGTGCGTCGAACCAGAGCCGACACCCCTGATGGGTGCACACGCCCGAGACCGCCTGCGGTTTGCCGTCGACGCGGCGGACGAACCCACTGACCGAACCGAGGTCAAACGGATGCATGAACCCGTCCGGCACGTCCGAACTGGCCGCCACCCGTTGCCAGACCCCGTCGTTCGGCGCCAGTTCCCCGCCCGCGACGTCGGGCGCCGGCGAGCCGACGTCGAACACCGCCCGGTCGATGGCGACGGCGGCGGCCGCGGCGGCCGCGGCGGCCGACGTGCCGACGATCACCTGGCGCCGCGTGGTGCCTCGCGGTGGCGCCGATTCGGCCGGCGTGCCCGTCATCTGCTCGGCCAGGCGACGGTGCAGGCCGGCGAGGAACTGCTGGCTGGGGGCGTCCTCGTCGCCGATTCGGGCGGCGCGTAACTCGATCGCCGTGCGGATCTGCGCCGCCTCGAAGTCGTCGGCGGCGAAGGCCTTCGGCCGCCGGCCGTTCAGCAGATCGTCGACGTAGCGGCGCAGCCCTTGGGCGTTCACGGCCCGCCTCCCTCGTTGACCTGAGCCGCCAGGCGCAGCGCCCGGTGCTGGAGCACCTTGGCATTCGCCACGCTGATCCCGAGTTCAGCGGCGGCCTGCTTGATTGAATTTGCTTGCAGGAAGCGCAATTCCAATATCCTCCGGTACCGGGCGGGCAGGCTGTCGAGCACCTGCTCGACGCGCTGCGGCGCGTTGCTCATGGCTTCCTCGCCATCGGCGGGCTGTTCGATGTCGTCGATCGAGGTTATCTCCCGGCCCATGGTCTGGCGCCAGTGCGCGGCCAGCACCGTCCTGGCGGTGGCCCGCAGATAGGCGCGGACCTCTGCGACGCTCGCGGTCAGGCGCAGGGGACGGAGCGCGGCGAGGAACACCTCGGTGGTGAGGTCTTCCGCGTCGGCGCGGTTGCCTACCCGCGCGAACAACGTGCGGTACACCCAGGACGCATTGTCCTGGTAGACCGCTTCCCAGTCGGGATAACCATCGTCGGGCACCGCACGCAGCGGTCGCGGCCCGACGGCATCGTGGTGAGCCGGCACGTGCCTCCTTCACCGATCAATATCGGCCGGGGTTACACGAGGCCTCGTCGATCGGGTCGGCCATCAATTGGTCCAGCTTCGTCGCGGTCGCCGACAGCGCCGACTTGGCCATCCGCAGCACCCGGTCGCGCACCTGCGGCTTGGCCGAGGCGGGCGCCAGGACGTGACTCATCAGGTGGCCGAAGATGTCGAGTCGCGCCGCGGAAAGCCACGCGGTCAACCGCGGGTCGTCCAGCCAGCGGAGCTGATTGGCGTAGTCGGCCCGCGCCAGCCGCAGCCAGTCGACGTCGGTGTCGGGATGCGGCAACGGCACACACAGCTCGTTTTTGACGGCGTCGTCGCAGTAGGCGGCCTCGACGTGGGCCACCAGCGCCGCGCTGAAGATCTGCTGGCAGCCGCGCACGCTCTGCAGCGTGATGCGGCCGGGCTCGAAGATGGTTGTGGCCGGCCGCTTCTCGGCGCCGTCGGCCGTGCAGTCGACGTACAGCGCCGGGCCGAGGCCGACGGTGCCACCGTCGAGGACCATGGCGCGCGGCTCGGCGCGCAACAGGTGACCCATGCGCACGACGTCGGTGATCCGCCGCAGCTGCTCGAGTTCGGCGCGCGTGACCGTCGCGCAGCGGTACATGGTGGGCCGCACGGCCGGATCGAGGCGCAACAGCGCACCGGCCTGCTCGAGACGCACGAACAGCTCGTCGACCGACTCCGCGTCGCGGACCGCCCCCAGTTGTGCGCCGAACGCGTCCCTGACGCGCTCGGCGAACAGGGCGCCCGGCTGGATCGCCGCACGATCCAGTAGCCACGAGTCGCGGGGCATCACCCACGTCAGCCGGTCCGGCGCGACGCCGTGGGCGAGCAGCCACAGGCAGGCGTCGATGCCCGTCTTACCGGCCCCGACGACGACGTAGTGCTCCTGCGCGGGCAATCGCGGCAGCTCGTTGGGGGCCACGCAGGCGACCCCGGGCGCCACCGCGTACGGCGGGGGGCGCATGGCGGGAACCTCGACGCGCATGTAGGTGCCGTCGACGATGCGGCGCGTGACGTCGACCGTGTACTCCGCGCCCCCCAGCGTGGTGAACCGGCCGTCGCCGTGGTACTCGCTCATCGGGAAGTAGCTGACCCGGCCCGTCGGCAGGAAACTCCGGCGCAGAACATGGGAGTAGTACGCGCAGACCTCGGCGGCGGTCGCGAGCTCGTAGAGGCCCTCGTTCCAGCCGAAGTCATCGATGGCGCCGCTGCCCAGCGGAAGCGAGTTGACGCCGTAGAACGCCGACGGCTGGTGCAGCCGCACGAAGGGGTAGGCCACGGTCCAGTGCCCACCCGGCTGGTGATTGCGGTCGACGAGCACCACGCGCGCCTGCGACTCGGAAGTCTCGGACAAGAGCGTGTCGGTGAACGCCATGCCCATGGCGCCCGCGCCGACCACCAGGTAATCGGCCTCGATGGTGTGCATACGGCTTCCCACGCTACCCACTTGTCAGCCCCGCCGACCGGTTACTAGGATATCCAAGTATCCGCTGTACCCGACAGTCGAGGGCACCCATGACCAGACAGATCCCGCACTTCATCGACGGGAAGCGCACCACCGGCCAATCCTCCCGCACCGCCGACGTCTACAACCCCAGCACCGGTGAGGTCCAGGCCACGGTGCCCATGGCCGGCAAGGCCGACGTCGACGCCGCGGTGGCCTCGGCCGCCGAGGCCCAAAAGGGCTGGGCTGCCTGGAATCCCCAGCGCCGCGCCCGCGTGATGATGCGCTTCATCGAGCTGGTCAACCAGCACAACGACGAGCTCGCCGAACTGCTGTCCCTCGAGCACGGCAAGACGCTGGCCGACGCGCGCGGCGACATCCAGCGCGGTATCGAGGTCATCGAGTTCTGCGTCGGGATCCCGCACCTGCTCAAGGGCGAGTACAGCGAGGGCGCCGGCCCGGGCATCGACGTCTACTCGCTGCGCCAACCGCTGGGCGTCGTCGCGGGCATCACCCCGTTCAACTTCCCGGCGATGATCCCGCTGTGGAAGGCCGGCCCCGCCCTCGCCTGCGGAAACGCGTTCGTGCTCAAGCCCTCTGAGCGCGACCCGTCGGTTCCGCTGAGGCTGGCCGAGCTCTTCGTGGAGGCCGGCCTACCGGCCGGTGTGTTCCAGGTCGTGCACGGCGACAAGGAGGCCGTCGACGCCATCCTGCACCACCGCGACATCGCGGCGGTCGGCTTCGTCGGCAGCTCCGACATCGCGCAGTACATCTACTCGACGGCGGCGGCCACGGGCAAGCGGTCGCAGTGTTTCGGCGGGGCGAAGAACCACATGATCGTGATGCCCGACGCCGATCTCGACCAGGCCGTCGACGCGCTGATCGGTGCCGGGTACGGCAGCGCGGGCGAACGCTGCATGGCGATCAGCGTTGCCGTGCCGGTCGGAGAGCAGACCGCGGATCGGTTGCGCGCCAGGCTCGTCGAGCGGATCAACAACCTGCGCGTGGGCCACAGCCTTGACCCGAAGGCGGACTACGGGCCCTTGGTCACCGAGGCCGCGCTGACCCGGGTGCGCAACTACATCGACCAGGGCGTGGCCGCCGGCGCCGAGATCGTCGTCGACGGACGCGACCGGTCCAGCGACGAGCTGGCTTTCGGCGACGCGAGCCTCGAGGGTGGATACTTCATCGGCCCGACCCTGTTCGACCGCGTCACCCCGGACATGTCGATCTACACCGACGAGATCTTCGGGCCCGTGCTGTGCATCGTGCGGGCGCACGACTACGAAGAGGCGTTGCGGCTGCCCTCCGAACATGAGTACGGCAACGGCGTGGCGATCTTCACCCGCGACGGCGACGCCGCCCGCGATTTCGTCTCCCGGGTGCAGGTCGGCATGGTCGGCGTCAACGTGCCGATCCCCGTGCCCGTGGCCTACCACACCTTCGGCGGCTGGAAGCGCTCCGGCTTCGGCGACCTCAACCAGCACGGTCCGGCTTCGATCCAGTTCTACACCAAGGTCAAGACCGTGACGTCGCGCTGGCCGTCGGGCATCAAGGACGGCGCCGAATTCGCCATTCCCACGATGAACTAGGGCCGAGGGCTCCATGGCTTTCACTCTCGACGACGACGAACGGGTGATCACCGAGACGGCCGCCGCGTTCGCCGCCAAGCGGCTCGCCCCATACGCCCTGGAATGGGATGCGACACAACACTTCCCGACGGACGTGTTGCGCGAGTCCGCCGAACTCGGCATGGCCGCGATCTACTGCCGCGAGGACGTCGGCGGCAGCGGGCTGCGTCGGCTCGACGGTGTCCGCATCTTCGAGCAGCTGGCCATGGCCGACCCGGTCACCGCCGCGTTCCTGTCCATCCACAACATGTGCGCGTGGATGGTCGACTCCTTCGGCACCGCCGAGCAGCGCAAGCTGTGGGTCCCGCGGCTGGCCTCGATGGACGTGATCGCCAGCTACTGCCTGACCGAGCCCGGCGCCGGGTCCGACGCCGGCGCTCTGAGCACCCGCGCGGTCAAGCAGGGTCCCGAAAAGAACGCGGACTACGTGCTCGACGGCGTCAAGCAGTTCATCTCCGGCGCGGGAGCCTCGGACGTCTACGTGGTGATGGCGCGCACCGGGAGCGAGGGCCCGCGCGGCATCTCGGCCTTCGTGGTCGAAAAGGGCGCGGCGGGACTGAGCTTCGGCGCGCTCGAGGAGAAGATGGGCTGGCACGCGCAGCCCACCGCCCAGGTGATCTTCGAGGGCGTCCGGGTTCCCGCCGACGCCATGCTCGGCGGCGCCGACGGCGAGGGTGCCGGCTTCGGTATCGCGATGAACGGCCTCAACGGCGGCCGGCTCAACATCGCGGCGTGCTCGCTGGGCGGCGCCCAGGCCGCCTTCGACAAGGCGGGGACCTACGTGCGTGACCGTCAGGCGTTCGGCTCCGCCCTCCTCGAGGAGCCGACCATCCGCTTCACCCTGGCCGACATGGCCACGGGGCTCGAGACGTCCCGAATGATGTTGTGGCGGGCCGCGAGTGCGCTCGACGCCGACGACCCGGACAAGGTCGAGCTGTGCGCGATGGCCAAGCGCTACGTCACCGACACCTGTTTCGACGTCGCCGACAAGGCCTTGCAGCTGCACGGCGGCTACGGCTACCTGCGTGAGTACGGTCTGGAAAAGATCGTCCGCGACCTGCGGGTGCATCGGATCCTGGAAGGCACCAACGAGATCATGCGGGTGGTCATCGGCCGGGCCGAGGCCGCGCGCTTCCGGGCGACCGCCTAGAAAGGTCGGCAGATGACGACCACCGCGTTTTTGGGACTGGGGAACATGGGCGGGCCCATGGCCGCCAACCTGGTCGCCGCCGGCCACACCGTGCGCGGGTTCGATCCGGTGCCCGCGGTGACGGCCGCGGCGGCCGCCAAGGGCGTCACCGTGTTCGACAGTGCCGCCGAGGCGGTCGCCGAGGCCGACGTGGTCATCACCATGCTGCCCAACGGCGACATCGTGAAACGTTGCTACGCCGACGTTTTGCCCGCCGCGCGGACCGGTGCGCTGTTCATCGACAGCTCCACGATCTCGGTGGACGACGCGCGGGAGGTGAACTCGATGGCGGGTTCGCACGGTGTGTCGCAGCTGGACGCGCCCGTCTCCGGCGGTGTGAAGGGCGCCGTCGCCGGCACCCTGGCGTTCATGGTCGGCGGCGACGAATCCGCGCTGCGGCGGGCGCGGCCGGTGCTGGAGCCCATGGCGGGCAAGGTCATTCACTGCGGAGCCGCCGGAGCGGGGCAGGCCGCGAAGGTGTGCAACAACATGGTGCTGGCGGTGCAGCAGATCGCGGTCGGCGAGGCGTTCCTGTTGGCCGAAAAGCTCGGGCTGTCCGCGCAGTCCCTGTTCGACGTCATCACCGGCGCGACCGGTAACTGCTGGGCGGTGCACACCAACTGCCCCGTGCCGGGCCCGGTGCCGACCTCACCGGCCAACAACGATTTCAAGCCCGGGTTCGCGACCGCCCTGATGAACAAGGACCTGGGCCTGGCCATGGACGCGGTGGCCTCGACCGGTGCGGCGGCGCCGCTGGGCGCCCACGCCGCACAGATCTACGCTGAGTTCCTGGCGTCCGATGCCTCCCATGGCGGCCTGGACTTCAGTGCCGTCATCGAGATGCTGCGCGGCAGCTGATCCGCGCCACATCTGCCGGCGCCTCAGAAATCCCCGGCGTTGCGGCGCAACGTTTCGATCGAGGAGACCAGCGCCCGCGATTGGTCCGCGTCCATCCCGATATCGGCGAACACCTGCTCGTTGAGCGTGACGGTGGCGTCCTCCACGGTGGAGCGCCCCAGGTCGGTGATCTGAACCAGCGTCGTGCGTCCGTCGGTGGGATGCGGCACCCGCTGCACCAGCCCGTCGGCCTCCAGGCGCCGGATCGCGTGGGTCACGCTGGTGACGTGGACCTGCAACCGGTCGGACGCCTTGGTGATCGGCAGCGCCCCGGTCCGGCTGAACGCCAGCAACCGCAGCAACTCGTAGCGGGAGAAGCTCAAATCGTAGGGGCGCAGCGCAGTCTCGACGCGCGCCAGCAGAATCTGATGCGCCCGCATGACCGACGTGACGGCGACCATGCCCTCGGCCACGTCGCCCCAACCGGCGTGTTCCCAGTTGGCACGGGCCGCGTCGATCGGGTCACGCTTGAACGGTCGTGCGTCAGCCACGCCCCTTCATACCGCACTCAGAGCGAACGCTGTAGCAGAACCTGGCCGGTGTCGGCGGCGACCACCTGTACCGCGGCGATCTGGCTGACCGGCGTCGAAATGCTGCTCGCGGGTGTCGCGGTGTGGCCGGGCTCGGCCGTCCACGTCGCCAGCCGCGTCCGGCTGCCGTCGCGGGCCACGATCACCATCGCCAGCGTGTCGTGGTGCGCGTTCAGCGGAGCCAGGCAGACGCACCGCAGGTTGATCGACGTCCCCCAATGCTCGCTGCTCAGTGAGACATCCGACGTCAGCAGGGTGGTGCCGACTTGAGCCATCGGCTGCGATGCGACGGTCGTCTGCGGTCCGCCCGCCGAAAGGTATTGCTGCACACCGATGAACACACCGAGCGCCAGCACGGCCGCGGCCGCGGAGGAGGCCACGCGGGTCAGGACCCGTGTGCGGCGCCGCCGCCAGCGCACGGCCGCCAGCAACGACGGCAACAACTCCGGCGACATCTCCGGCGCCGCGGCGGGGCCGGTCTCGGCCATCGCGGCCACCTCGTCGCGGTCGAGCCGCGACAGCAGTCCCGGCACGCCGCTCAGGTCGGCGACCGCAGCCCGGCAGGCCCGGCACCCGGCCAGGTGCGTCTCGAACTCGCGCCGGTCGGCGGCCGACAACGATCCCAGCACGTACGCGGCGTCCCACATCGCGTAGCGGTCGCCGGGTGGGCCCATGTCCTTGTGTTCTGCGTTCATCTCATTCATCTCCTGGTCAAATCAGCGGGTTACCCCGAGCTCCTGCAGCGTGAGCCGCAGCGCCCGAACGGCGTAGTGGAGGCGCGATTTCACCGTTCCCTCGGCGATGCCGAGGTCGGCGGCGATCTGCGCGGTGGTCCAGCCGCGGTAGTAGGACCTTTCGATCACCGCGCGGTGCTCGCCGGACAGCTGGGCCATCGCGTCGGCTATCAGCAGCCGGTCCAGTGCCGCGTTCACCTCGTCCGGAGTCGACCGCTCGGGCGTGATCCCGTCGTCCGTCGAGCCGACGACGTTGCGGTACCGAGCGCTGCGCCGGTCGTCGATGATCATGTTCCGGGCGACCGTGAACAACCACGCCCGCGCCGAACGCTCGGTGTCGCCGATCACCTCCGGATGCTGCCAGGCTCGCAACAGCGTTTCCTGGACGACGTCCTCGGACTGGCTCGGATCCCCCGTCAGCCGAAGCGCGTAGCGCCACAACACGGCCGCGTGCTCGTCGAAGAGCGCCTTCATCAGGGCGGCTTCGGCGGCCCCGGACGCACCGCGAGTACCAGCCACACGAGCCACTCCATCACCTCCGCCTATTGACACGAGCGGATCGGGTGTTCAGTTCAAGGCTCTACAGGGTCAGGATGCGTGGTCCGTCGTCGGTAACCGCGACGGTGTGCTCCCAGTGTGCCGCGCGCGACCCGTCGGCGGTGGTGACCGTCCATTCGTCGTCGAGCACCAAAGTCTGGCCGGTACCGGCAGTCAGCATCGGTTCGATCGCCAGCACCGAGCCCGGGGCCAGCAGCGGTCCGCGCCCGGGCGAGCCCTGGTTGGGCAGGAACGGGTCCATGTGCATGTGCCGGCCGATGCCGTGGCCGCCGTAGCCTTCCACGATCCCGAACTCCCGCCCGTACCGGGCCTCGGCCGCCCGCGTCCCCTGCTCGATGGCGTGCGACACGTCCGTCAACCTGTTGCCGGGGACCATCGCCGCGATCCCCGCCTGCAGCGAGTCCCTGGTCGCCGTCGACAGCGCCTCGTCGGCGGGGTCCAGGGCGCCGACCCCGAAGGTGATGGCGGCGTCGCCGTGCCAACCGTCGAGCACAGCGCCGCAGTCGATCGACACCAGGTCACCCTGAGCCAGGATCTCCGCCGCGGACGGAATCCCGTGCACCACGCGGTCGTTGACGGACGCGCAGATGGACGCCGGATATCCGTGATAGCCCAGGAACGACGGTATCGCGCCGGCCTCCCGGATCAGGGACTCGGCGATCTCGTCGAGGCTCAGTGTCGACGTCCCGGCCACCGCGGCGGCGCGGACAGCCTTCAACGCGGCGGACACGACGGCCCCGGCCGCCGCCATCGCGTCCAGCTCACCGGCGCTGCGTTGCGGCACGACCTTACGACTGCGCAGCCGTGCCAACGGCTTCATCCTTACTTGCCCAGCGCTTTGAGCGCGCGGGCAAAGACCTCGTCCACGGTGCCGACGGCGTCGACGGTCTTGAGCTGGTCGCTGTAGTACTCCAGCAGCGGCGCGGTCTCGTCGCGGTAGACCTTCATGCGGTTGCGGATCACGTCCTCGGTGTCGTCGGCGCGGCCGCGCGCCTTGAGCCGCTCGAACAGCTCGTCCTCCGACACCCGGAACTCCACCACCGCATCGATGTCGGTGGCGCGGCGTTCGAGCATCCTGTGCAGCGCCTTGGCTTGCTCCACGGAGCGCGGATACCCGTCGAGGATGAAGCCGTCGGCCACGTCGGGGTCGTTGAGGCGGTCGTCGACGAGCTGGTTGGTCAGTTCGGAGGGCACCAGATCGCCCGCGTCCAGGTAGCGCTTGGCCTCGAGTCCGAGTTTGGTTCCTTCGCCGATGTTGCGCCGGAACAGTTCACCAGTGGAGATCTGCGGGATGCCGAGCTTTTCCTCGAGTTTCTCCGCCTGCGTGCCTTTGCCCGCCCCCGGCGGCCCCAGCAAAACGACTCTCACTTGAGGAACCCTTCGTAGTTGCGCTGCATGAGCTGGCTCTCGATTTGCTTGACCGTATCCAAACCGACACCAATCATGATCAAAACCGCAGTGCCGCCGAACGGCAAATTCTGCACCGCTCCGCCGTTGCCGATCTGCAAGAACAGATTGGGCAGCACCGAGATCGCGCCGAGGTAGATCGAGCCCGGCAGGGTTATCCGGCTCAGCACAAAGCGCAGGTAGTCGGCGGTGGGCTTGCCCGGCCGGATGCCGGGAATGAAGCCGCCGAACTTCTTCATCTCGTCGGCACGTTCGTCGGGGTTGAACGTGATCGAGACGTAGAAATAGGTGAAGAAGATGATCAGCCCGAAGTAGATGCTGATGTAGACGGGGTCGCTCGGGTCGGAAAGGTAACTGCCGACGAACTTGTCCCACCAGCTGTTGCCCGTGCCGCCGCTGCCGCTGCGGATCAGCTGGGTGATCAGGTGCGGGATGTAGATCAGCGACGACGCGAAGATGACGGGGATGACACCGGCCTGGTTGACCTTGAGCGGCAGGTATGTCGACGTCCCGCCGTACATGCGGCGCCCCACCATGCGCTTGGCGTACTGCACCGGGATGCGGCGCTGGCCCTGCTCGACGAAGACCACGCCGACGATGATGACCAGCGCGGCCACCAGCACGGCGGCGAAGATGACCCCGCCGCGGCTGTCCAGGATGGTCTTGCCCTCGGCGGGGATGCGCGCCGCGATGCCGACGAAGATCAGCAGGGACATGCCGTTGCCGATGCCGCGCTCGGTGATCAGCTCACCCATCCACATCACCAGCGCCGCCCCGCCCGTCATCACCAGCACGATGACGACCAGCGTGAAGATGCTCTGGTCGGCGATGATGTCCAGCGAGCAGCCCTGCAGCAGCCCGCCGTTGGCCGCCAGCGCGACGATGCTGGTGGCCTGCAGGACGGCCAGCGCGATCGCCAGGTAGCGGGTGTACTGCGTCATCTTGGCCTGGCCGGACTGGCCTTCCTTGCGCAGCTCCTCGAAACGCGGGATGACCACGGTGAGCAGCTGCACGATGATGCTGGCGGTGATGTAGGGCATTACGCCCACCGCGAACACTGTGAGTTTGAGCAGCGCGCCGCCGGAGAACAGGTTGATGAGCGAGTAGATCTGCCCGGCCGCGCCGCCGCTGGCCTCCTTGATGCACTGCTGGACGTTGGGGTAGTTCACGCCGGGGGACGGCAGTGCGGCGCCGAGCCTGTAGAGAAGCACGATGCTGAGCGTGAAGAGGATCTTCCGTCTCAGGTCGACTGTCCGCAGCGACGAGATGAAAGCCGAAAGCACTCTATCCTCCTGCGCAGCGGGGGTCATCCTGCGTCACGCGCCCAACACTCGCAGGCCAGGACGTTCGGCCGACCTTATCTACAGCGCGTCAAATCGTGTACGAGACTAACAGCTGATCCGGACATGCCCGGTCAAGGGCCGTCGGGGCCGCCCAAAAAGTACAGGAAGCCGTCAGCGATCAGGCGTAGAGTTTAGTTGGCTCGTTGCATTTGCTAAGTAACAAACCGGGGCGAGGGACTCATACATGACACGTACTGATCAAGACACCTGGGATCTGGCCTCCAGCGTCGGGGCCACCGCCACCATGGTCGCCGCGGCCCGCGCGCGGGCCAGCGTGCAGCCCCAGGCAATCATCGACGACCCGTTCGCGGCGCCGCTGGTGCGCGCGGTGGGCGTCGACTTCTTCGTCCGCCTGGTCGACGGCACGGTGGTCCCGTCGGACGCTGAGGAGGGCGAGCGGGACCTGCAGCTGGAGACGGATTCGATGGCGGTCCGGACCCGGTTCTTCGACGACTTCTTCCTCAACGCCGCCCGCGACGGCATCCGCCAGTCGGTGATCCTCGCCGCCGGTCTCGACGCCCGCGCCTACCGGTTGGCCTGGCCGCCGGGGAGCGTGGTCTACGAAGTCGACCAACCCAAGGTCATCGAGTTCAAGACCACGGCGATGGCCGACATCGGCGCCTCCCCGACCTGCGACCGCAGAACCGTCAGCATCGATCTGCGCGACAACTGGCCGGAAGCCTTGCGCCGCAGCGGATTCGACACCTCCCAGCCGACGGCCTGGAGCGCCGAGGGCTTGCTGATGTACCTGCCACCCGAGGCCCAGGACCAGCTGTTCGACCACATCACCGCGCTCAGCGCGCCCGGAAGCAAGCTGGCCACCGAGTTCCACGGCGACACGGACCGCACGATGAAAGATCGCGCGCGCCAGTTCCACGATCGGTGGGCCAACCTCGGCTGTGACATCGACCTGTCGGGCCTGTTCTTCGAAGGCGAGCGCAGCAACGTCGTCGAGTACCTCGGCGCAAAGGGGTGGGAGGTGACCGCCCGGCCGAGGCGCGAGTTCTTCGCCGACTACGGCCGGAAGTTCCCCGACGACGAGGAGTCGCAGCTGCGCAACATCGTCGCCGTCACCGCGGCGCTGCGCTAGGGCCCTGAGGTGCCCGGTATGGCGCCCCGGTAGGTCGGCACCGGGCTTGGGCTCCGACGTTGCCCGTGCGGCCCGCCTGCGCGCCGTCGCCGTTCCGTTTTCCCTGGTTGACGACCGACTGCGCGCACGGGCAGATTAATGCCATGTATCAGCTGCGCTCGCTTGCCGGCGCAGATCGCCACGTGCTCGGCAAGCAGCGAGTGCGGTTGCTGCGCATCTATTTGAGCGCGACCACATTTCTGTATTCGTACGGGGTCGTGTTCACGCTCTTCCCGGTGCGCAGGGACATCGCCTATGGCGATCCGACCGGGGGAATCATCGCGGTCGCCCTGGGGGCGTGGGCGTTGGCGTACCTGGCCGTAAGGCCGGGCCGCTTCGCCGGAGCCACCGCGGCGGCGATTGCGGCCACCCCGGTCGTCATGGCATTCCATGTCTCCATCGTCGCGGAATACGTCTGCCTGATCGCCCCGATGTTCCTCGCGATGTACCTGCGGGCTTTCCACTCGACCCGCCAGGCGTGGCAGATGATCGGACCTCTCATCGGCGCCTGCGTCATTGCCGTCGGCGTAGCCCCGGCGCCGCACACGGGTGTCATCACCTATCTCATCATCGCCGTTGCGATCACGGGGGCCGCCGAATCCTTCGGCATGCTCATGCGCGCGATGTTCACGGCGGCGTGTACGGACACCCTGACGGGGCTTCTCAATCGGGCGGGTTGGGAGATCGGCACGGCTGACCTGTTGTCGGCGCCTCGCGCGGCACCCGTATCCGTCACTGTCGTCGCCCTCGACATCGACGGCCTCAAAAGCCTCAACGACACCTACGGACACCAGGCGGGAGATCGCCGGATCACCGAATACGTTTCCCACTGGAAGCGGGTCGCGCCCAGCCGCGCCGTGTTGGCCCGCCTGGGCGGCGACGAGTTCGCGGTTTGCGTCGCGGGCGAAAGTCCGGCGGTCGTCGAGGATTTCCTCCGCGAGGTTCGGCTGGGCACGCCCGGGGTCAGCCTGGGCACCGCCACGCGGACCTCGCTCGAGGTCAGCATCCCCGAACTCTACGCACAAGCCGATGCCGCGCTCTATCGCAGTCGCGGGCGGCCGCTCTTGGACGATCGATCCGGGCACGGGCTCGGCGAGTAGGCGGCCGAACCGGCCCGCGCAACAACCGAAGTTCCCGTTGCTTCGACTCAGCGGGGATCGGCGGCCGGTGCGCGCACCACCATCGGCACCGCGGGAAAGCACCACGCCATCTCCGAACGCGACTTGCGCAGCGCCGCCGTCCCGTAGCCCTGCTTGCGGTAATCGGGGTGGATCCAGATCCGCACGTCGACCTCGCCGCGCACCAGCTCGCCGAAGACCATGCCGACCTTGCGGCCGGAGTCGACGGCCACGAACCACGCGGCCTCTTCGTCGTCAACCCGTCGCAGCGCGGCGGTGATCTCGTCCTCGAGCTTGCCGGCCGGCACCCCGGACCCGTCGCCGGCGGTCTTGATCTCCTCGGTACGGGTGGCGAAGATGTCGCTGTCCTCGGTGGCGGAGAACGGCCGCAGTTCGAGCGTGTCGCCGGAGCTGGCCGGCCGCTCCTTGACCGTGAAACTCAGCTGCTTGTTGAGATCCTCGAGCTCGTCGAGGATCTTCTTGCGCGAGTCTTTGGTGAGCTGATCGAACGACATGCCCATCACCGCCTCGGCGGCCGCATGCGACGTGCCGAGCAACCCGGCGACCGACTCCACGGCGGCCGCCTTATTGTCGGAGTCCACAACGACATCGGCGATTTCGTGCCGGCGTTCGAGGGCGTTCAACAGGGCATCCGCTATCTCGCGGCGGGCGGCTTTGCGGTCGTGGTCGGTCATCACATCAGCCTAGATCGCCGGTGGCGAAATCGCGCCGGATCTCCGGGCGCCCAGTTCGCAGAACCGTTGGTAGCGATCCTCGACCGCCGCCGCCCAGGCGGGCTGCGGATCGACGACGCCGCCCGTGCGGACCCAGCGGCCGGCATCGCCGATCGAGGTCTCCAGGCCGGCCGCCAAGCGGGCCAGGAACGCCGCGCCCAGCGCCGCCCCCTCCGCCACCGCGGACACCTGCACCGGCCGACCGGCGGCATCGGCGATGGCCTGCATCCACGGCCGGACCCGGGTCCCGCCGCCCGCGGCCACGATGCGCTCCACCGGCGCTCCCGTCAGCTCGATGAGCTGCCGCACGACGAATCCCGACGCCTCGTAGGCGGCCCTGCGCAGCGCGGCGGCGTCCTGAGTGAGGTCCAGGGCGTCGAGCACCGCGCGGCGATCCGGGTCGTGAAACGGCGTGCGCTCGCCCCGGATGTACGGCGACCACACCGGCACCCGGCCGGGACTCGCGCCCGCCGGGTCGGCCCGGGCGAGCACGCGGTCGACCCAGCCCAGAAACAGGCCGCCGGCGTTGCTGGCGCCCCCGATCTGGCTCTTGCCCGCGGCGGTGTGCGGGATGGTCCACAGGCCGGGCACCTGCCGCGCCGCCGGGACGGTCACCCACACGATCAGCGTGGTGCCGCACAGCACCAGCACATCCCCGTCCCGGTCGGCACCCGCCACGATCTGCTCGCACAGGGCGTCGATGCCGCCGGTCCCCAGCACGGCGCCCGTCGGGCGGAGCTCCCCGGCGGCCACCCCGATCGCCTGGACCCGCGGCATCTGCGCGACGGCCGCGCCGCACCCGGCGCACGCCGCCGGGTCCCAGCCGGTCCCGTCGAACAGCGGGTACGCGGTCGCCGCGGTGGCGAGGTCGATCACCGCCTCCCCGGCCAGGGCGTGGTTGGCCACGGCCTGCGCCGGCCAGTGACCCTCCGCATCCGGGGCCTCGGCGGCCGTCCAGCGCAGGAACTCGGCCGTCTCCCCCACCGACGGCAGCGGCTGAGCCGTGAGTGGGCGCCCGGCGCCGGGAACGCGCCCCCTGGCGTCGCCGTACAGCAGGCCGGGGGTCACCGGCCTGCCCGCTGCGTCGACGGCGGCCAGTGTCGGGACCATCGCCGCGACGGCCACCGATTCGGCTTCGGGACAACCCAATTGCTGCAGGGCTACCAGCGGGCCGCGGCGCCAGGCCTCGTCGGCGTCGTGCTCGAGCCGGTCGGGCGCCGGCACCCGCAACGCGTGCGGGATCCGCGCCCGCGCCCGCACCCGGCCGTCGGCGTCGGCGGCGACCGCTTTGACCGCGGTGCTGCCGACGTCGATGCCGATTGTGACGCCGACACGTGACACGGGCGTCACCGTACGCCAGCATTGGCATTCGTGACGTCACGACCACGCGCCCTGGTCACCGCCCCGCTGAGGGGACCGGGTTTCGCCAAGCTGCGACAGCTGGCCGACGTGGTCTACGACCCGTGGATAGACCAGACGCCGCTGCGGATCTACAGTGCCGAGCAGCTGGCCGAGCGGATCGACGCCGAGGCCGCCGATGTGGTTGTGGTGGAAAGCGACTCGGTGGGCGGCCCGGTGTTCGAGCAGGGTTCGCGCGCCCTGATCGCCGTGGCCGCCACCCGTGGGGACCCCAACAACGTGGACATCGAGGGGGCCAGCGCGGCCGGCGTTCCGGTGCTGAGCACGCCGGGCCGCAACGCGGACGCGGTCGCCGAGCTGACGGTCGCGCTGCTGCTGGCCGTCACCCGCCACGTGTTGCCCGCCGACGCCGATGTCCGCGGCGGCAACATCTTTCGTGACGGTGGCATCCCGTATCAGCGGTTCCGCGGCCGGGAGATCGCGGGCCTGGTCGCCGGACTGGTCGGCCTGGGCGCCGTCGGCCGCGCGACCCGGTGGCGGCTGTCGGGTCTGGGACTGCGGGTCATCGCGCACGATCCCTATAACGACGAGGCCCGCCACGCCCTCGGCGAACTGCTGGACCAGGCCGACGTCGTCTCCCTGCACGCGCCGGTCACCGAGCGCACGGTCGGGATGATCGGCGCACGGGAGTTCGCCGCCATGCGCGACGGGGTGGTGTTCCTCAACACCGCCCGCGCCCAGCTGCACGACACCGACGCGCTCGTCGACGCGCTGCGCGGCGGCAAGGTGGCCGCCGCCGGGCTGGACCACTTCGCCGGGGAGTGGCTGCCGCCCGACCACCCGCTGACCACCATGCCCAACGTCGTCCTGACCCCGCACATCGGTGGCGCCACCTGGGACACTGAAGCACGGCAGGCGCAGATGGTGGCCGACGACCTGGAGGCGCTGCTGTCCGGCGGAACGCCGGCCCACATCGTCAACCCGGAGGTGCTGGCGCGATGAGGTTCGTCGAGAACGCGGAGACCGCCGTGCTGGGCTCCGCCAAGGACATGCTGCGCCGGGGCCTGGTCGAGGGGACCGCCGGCAACATCTCGGCGCGGCGCGCCGACGGCAACATCGTGATCACACCGTCGTCGGTCGACTACCGCGACATGCAACTCGACGACCTGGTGGTGATCGACCCCGAGGGCGTCGTGCTGCAAGCCGCCGACGGCCGCGCGCCCTCGACGGAGATGGGGCTGCACCTCGCCTGCTATTGCGCATATGACGACATCGGCAGCGTGATCCACAGCCACCCGGTGTGGGCGACGATGTTCGCCGTCGCACACCAGCCGATTCCGGCCTGCATCGACGAGTTCGCGGTCTATTGCGGCGGGGACGTCCGGTGCGCCGAGTACGCGGCCTCCGGCACGCCCGACGTTGGCGCCAACGCGGTCAAGGCACTCGACGGCCGGGCCGCGGCGCTGATCGCCAACCACGGCCTGGTGGCCGTGGGGCCGCGGCCCGACAAGGTGCTGCACGTCACCGCACTCGTTGAGAGGACCGCTCAGATCGTTTGGGGTGCAATTGCTCTCGGCGGTCCGGTGTCGATTCCCGAGGACGTCAACCGCAACTTCGCCGGGGTGTACGGCTACCTGCGCGCGAATCCCATGTGACGCCTGCGCTAGCGCTGATCTATCGCCACCTTCACCGCCCCGCTGTCAGCCTGGTTGGCGATCGCCAGGAAGGCGTCGCGCCACCGCTGCAGCCCAAACGTGTGGGTCAGCATGGGGCGCAAGTCAATTCGGCCGGCCGCGACCATGCCGAGGTAGTGGGCGATGGCGTGTTCGCGGCGGCCCTCCACCTCTTCGACACCGAAGGCGTTGCTGCCCACCAACGCGATCTCCTTGAAATACAGCGGACTTGACTCCCACCGCCCCGGCGCATGGACGCCGGCCTGCACCAGCGTGCCTCGGGCGGTCAGTACGCGCACTCCCACCTCGAAGGTCTCCGGCTTGCCGATCGTGTCGTAGACGACGTCGACCGCGCCCGGGTGCGCCATCGGCAGCCCGTGCAGCGGCTCCCACAGGCGGCCGCCACCCCAGGCGACGAGTTCCTCGACGATCGTCAGCCGCGGCTCGTGCGCCAGCACGGTGGCGGCGCCGAAGCGGCGGGCCAGGTCGGCCTGGGCGGCGAAGCGTGCGACCACCGCGACCGCGACGTCAGGGCGCAGCGCCCGCAGGATCGCGACGGCGCACAGGCCCAGCGAGCCGGCCCCGTAGACCAGGACCCGACCGGAACGGGGCGGCGGATGACGGGTGATCGCGTGCAACGACACCGAGAAGGGATCGGCGAACACGGCCGCCTCGTCGGGGATCGAGTCGGGGACGGGGTACAGCATGCTGTCGTGGGCGGGCATCAATTCGGCGTAACCGCCGGTCACGTCGGCCGACACCCCGGTGTGGATGCCCGGCCTGATGTCGCCGTCGGCGAAGCTCCAGCACAGGCTGTAGTCGCCCGCCACACAGGCGGGACAGGGCGGATCAATGCCCCGCGGCCCGCACGACAGCCACGGGTTGAGCACGACGCGCTGCCCCACCTCCAACCCGCGGGCCCGGCGGCCCAGCGCCACGACGTCGGCGACGACCTCATGTCCCATGACCTGAGGGAAGGAACAGAAGGCGGCCATCGCGTTGTCGCCGTCGCCCTCGCCGAAGTCCATCAGGATCTGCTTGGAGTCCGAGCCGCAGATTCCGGTGAGGCGCGGCCTGGTCAGCACCCAGTCGTCGTGCGGCAGTGCAGGATCCGGCAGTTCCCGAAGGCCCGTCGGCGTCCGGCCGAGGTTGCGGGTCAGCGCATTCGCGTCCGCGGGAACGTCGGCCGGTTCGGGCCGCACGCCGTAGACCAGCGCCTTCATGAGTCAAGGTTGCCGCGAATCGGCGGCGGCGTACAGTGGAGGAAGCTTGTTATATCGGCTAAATATTAGCTTAACTACTTCCGAAAAGGGGCGAAACATGACGTCAACCAGGTATGAGGGGGACACCTGGGACCTCGCATCCAGCGTCGGGGTGACCGCGACCATGGTCGCGGCAGCCCGGGCTATGGCCACGCGGGCGCAGCGACCGCTGATCAGCGACCCGTTCGCCGAGCCGCTGGTCCGGGCGGTCGGGGTCGACCTGCTGACCCGGCTGGCCACCGGCGAGCAGGACCCGGCCGAACTCAACGACGCCCACGACGGCGCCGCCGGATCAGTGGGCGCGATGTCGCGCATGGCCGACAACATGGCGGTGCGCACCAAGTTCTTCGACGAGTTCTTCACCGACGCGGCGAAGGCCGGCGTCAAGCAGGCCGTGATCCTGGCCTCCGGGCTGGATGCCCGCGCGTACCGGCTGGCGTGGCCGGCCGGAACGGTGGTCTACGAGGTCGACCAGCCGGAGGTCATCGAGTTCAAGTCCCGCACCCTGGCCGAACAGGGCGCGGCTCCCACCGCCGACCGGCGGGTGGTGGCCGTCGACCTGCGCGACGACTGGCCCACCGCGTTGCGCGCCGCCGGGTTCGACCCCGCCAGCCCTACCGCGTGGAGCGCCGAGGGCTTGCTCGGCTACCTCCCGCCGGAGGCCCAGGACCGCCTCCTGGACACCATCACCGAGCTGAGCGCGCCGGGCAGCCGGATCGCCACCGAGAGCGCACCCAACCCCGAGCCGGGGGACGAGGAGAAGCTCAGGGAGCGGATGCAAAGCATCTCCGAACGCTGGCGCGCCCACGGCTTCGAGCTGGACATGGCGGGCCTCGTCTATTTCGGTGACCGCAACGAGGCGGCCCCCTATCTCGCCGAGCGCGGCTGGCGGTTGAACAGCGTCAGCATCAAGGAGCTGTTCGAAGCCAATGGCCTCGAGCCGCTCACCGACGACGATATGCGCATGGGCGACATGCTGTACACCAGTGGCACTCTCGAGAAATAGGAGCTTCTTTCGATGACCACGAACACCGGACGGACCGAGGGCGACAGCTGGGATCTGGCTTCCAGCGTGGGCGCGACCGCCACTATGGTGGCGGCCGCCCGGGCCGTCGCGTCCCAGGGACCCGACGCGCTCCTCGACGACCCCTTCGCCGAGCCCCTGGTTCGCGCCGTGGGCTTGGACCCCTTCATCCGCATCGTCGACGGGCAGTTGGACTTCGACGACGACCCGCTGCTCAACCGGCGCACCCGCGCCGAGCAGATGACGGTCCGGACAAGGTTTTTCGACGACTTCTTCACCGGCGCCTCCGCGGCAGGCGTCCGGCAGGCGGTGATCCTGGCCTCCGGGCTGGACACCCGTGCCTACCGGCTGCCATGGGCGGCGGGCACGGTGGTTTACGAAATCGACCAGCCGCGGGTCATCGAGTTCAAGAGCACCACGCTGGCCGATCTCGGCGCCACACCCACCGCCGAGCGCCGCACCGTGGCCATCGACCTGCGCGAGGACTGGCCTGCGGCCTTGCGGGAGAAGGGTTTTGACGTGGAACAGCCGACCGCGTGGAGCGCCGAAGGCCTGCTGCCCTACCTGCCACCGGAGGCTCAGGACCGACTGTTCGATCACATCACCGCGCTGAGCGCCCCGGGCAGCAGGCTGGCCACCGAGCACATGCCCGACCCTAATAACTTCACCGAAGCGCGCATGCAACAGATCACCGATCGATGGCGCCGCGCGGGTCTGGACATCAACGCGGCCGACCTGTTCTACCTGGGCGAGCGCAGCGTCGTCGTCGACTATCTGACCAACCACGGTTGGCAGGTGACGGCGCACCCTGCCAGGGAGCTCTATGCGCACAACGGGTTCGAGTTCCCTGAGAGCGAACTCGCGGCTTTCGGTGACCTCAGTTACGTGGCGGCAACCCTGCAGTAGGGTCTTCCCATGTCACGTGCTCACGACGACACCTGGGACCTGGCCTCCAGCGTGGGCGCCACCGCGACGATGGTCGCGGCGGGGCGCGCCATGGCGACCAGGGATCCGCGCGGCCTGATCGACGACCCCTACGCCGAGCCGCTGGTGCGTGCGGTGGGCGTCGAGTTCTTCACCAAGATGATGGACGGCGAGCTCGAGCTCTCAGCGCTCGAGACGATGTCGCCAGCCCGCATGCAGGCGATGGTCGACGGGATGGCGTTGCGCACCAAGTACTTCGACGATTACCTGGTCGAAGCGACCGGCGCCGGGGTGCGGCAGGTGGTGATCCTGGCGTCCGGACTGGATTCACGCGCCTACCGGTTGCCGTGGCCGGCCGGCACCGTGGTCTACGAGATCGACCAGCCTCAGGTCATCGACTTCAAGACGACCACCCTGGCGGGCATCGGGGCGCAACCCACCGCGACGCGGCGCACCATCCCCATCGACCTGCGGGCCGACTGGCCGACCGCGCTCAAGGCCGCCGGGCTGGACACCACGGCCCCGGTGGCGTGGCTGGCCGAAGGCCTGCTGATCTATCTGCCGCCCGAGGCTCAGGACCGGTTGTTCGACAACATCACCGCGCTGAGCGTGCCCGGGAGCGCCGTGGCCACCGAATTCGTCCCGGGCATCATTGATTTCGACGCCGATCGGGTGCGCGAGATGGTCCGCCCCTTCCGCGAGCACGGTGTGGACATCGACATGGCCGCACTGGTCTATGCCGGAGAGCGCAACCACGTCGTCGACTATCTGACGGCGAAGGGCTGGGACGTCGAGGGAGTGCCGCGCACGGAACTGTTCAAACGACAGGGCCTCGACGTCCCCCAGGCCGAGGACGACGATCCGCTCGGCGAGATCATCTTCATCAGCGGCACCCTGGCCGGCTAGTCCCGAAGCGTGTCGCCACGATTGTGACCCGTGGCGATCGCGAGCGCGGCGTAGCCGGGCGAAGCGGGTCGCCACGATTTGACCCGGGTCGATCGCGAGCGCGGCGTAGCCGGGCGAAGCGGGTCGCCACGATTTGACCCGGGTCGATCGCGAGCGCGGCGTAGCCGGGCGAAGCGGGTCGCCACGATTGTGACCGGTGGCGATCGCGAGCGCGGCGTAGCCGGGCGAAGCGGGTCGCCACGATTGTGACCCGTGGCGATCGCGAGCGCGGCGTAGCCGGGCGAAGCGGGTCGCCACGATTGTGACCGGTCTACAAACGGGAATTCCCCAGCCACAGCACGCTGGCGCCGGTGAACGTCTGCTCGACGTTGTGCAGGATCCCCGCGAGGGTGCGGCCGGCCAGCGCGCCCAGCGCGTCGGGCAGCGACGCCGCGGCCGGTTGCGACGAGGGCCTCGGCCGCACCATGTCCAGCAGCGACGACGCCGGATAGTTGATGACGCGGACGTCGGTGTCCTCGTCGAGGCCGGCCAGGACCTTGGCCCTGCGTACGGCGGCCCGGAAGCCGCCCAGCTCGTCCACCAAACCCCGCTCGAGGGCGTCCGCGCCGGTCCAAACCCGTCCCTGGGCAACATGATCGACAGCTTCGACGCTCAGGTTGCGGCCTTCGGCGGCCCGCTCGATGAAGTCGGTGTAAACCAGGTCCGCCTCCGCCTCGCGGTGTGCCCGCTGCTCGGGTGTGAACGGTGAGTCGATGGACCACGCGTCGGCATTGGCGTTGGTGCGCACCGTGTCCGACCCCACCCCCAGCCGGTGCAACAGGTCACGCACCACCAGCTTTCCGGTGAGCACCCCGATCGAGCCGGTGATGGTGCCGGGGTTGGCCACGATCGCATCGGCTCCCATCGACACGTAGTAGCCACCCGAGGCGGCGACCGCCCCCATCGACGCGACCACCGGCGTGCCGCCGTGCCGCACCCGGCACACCTCCCGCCAGATGGTTTCCGACGCGGTGACCGCGCCCCCGGGGCTGTCGACCCGCAGCACGATGGCGAATACCGAGTGGTCGGCGGCGGCTTCGCGCAGCGCCGCCGTGATGGTGTCGCTGCCGGCGGTGGACGTGCCGACGGGCATGAACTGCGGTCCACCACGACCGTCGACGATCGAGCCGTCGATGGTGACGACGGCAAGCGTCGGCTTGGTCCGGCGACCGGGAACCGACGGCACCGGCGGGGTCAGGCGGGCGCGCGCCGCGCCCGCGTACCGCGCCAGGTAAAGACGCGGCGGCCTTTGGTCTGCGTCGTCTCCTTCGAAGGCTTCCCCTTCTTTGCCAACCAGTTCCGCCATCCGGGCGTAGGCCTCGTCGCGGAAGCCGATCCGGTCGACCAACCCCGCGGCCACCGCATCGTCGCGCAGTAGCGGCGCCCGATCGGCCAGCGCGTCCAGGGCGGCCGGCTCGGTGTTGCGGGATGCGGCGATCGCCTGCCACACCTGGTCCTGCAGGCTTTCCAGCATGCGGGTGACGGCCTCGCGGTGGGCCTCGGTGAAACCGTGCTCGGTGAAAAGGTTTGCCGCGGATTTGTATTCGCCGCGGGCGACGAATTGCGCCTCGATGCCGGCCTTGTCCAGGGCGTCGCGCAGGAACGTAGCATTGCTCGCGAAGCCGATCAGGCCGACCGTTCCCGACGGCTGCATCCACACCTCACCGAACGCCGACGCCAGGTAGTAGGACAGCGTGCCCGGGTAGGTCTCGGCCCATGCCAGCGACGGCTTGACGGCGCTGAATGCCGCGACTGCCTCCCGCAACTCCTGCACCGCCGCCGGGGGCGCCGACGAGAGCTGCACGCGGGCGATCAGCCCGGCGACGCGCGGGTCCTCGGCGGCTCGGTGGATGGCGGCCACCATGTCGCGCAACGACATCGGCCGGCCACCGCCGGTGATGAACACCAGCGGGTCGAAGCCCGTCGTCTCCGGCGGCACGACGCGCAAATCGAACTCGAGCACGCAGCCGTTGGGTATGCCGTGATGACGGGCGGTGTCGACCCGCCCGGCCAGCGCGCGGATATCGGCGGCCCCTTTGGCGAGGCCGGGGATCGAGGGCAGGAAAGCGAACATGCCTGCAGAGTACCCACGAGCGGCCCTAGGCTGACCTGGTGAGGTTTTCGATCGCCATCCCACAGTTCGACTACCGCGGTTTCGACGCCGCCGGGCTTCGCTCCTACCTCGCGAGGGCCGAGGAACTCGGGTTCGAGGGGGGCTGGGTCCTCGAGCAGACCGTCGGGCCGGCTCCGCTGCTCGCACCGCTGGAGCTGCTGGCATACTGCGCTGCCTGCACCGAGCGGCTGCGCTTGGGTGTCGGCGTGCTGGTGACGTCGCTGCACGAGCCGCTGCAGCTGGCCCAATCCGTCACGGCGGTCGACCGGCTCAGCCACGGGCGGCTCGATGTCGGCGTCGCCCCAGGCGGGGGCGGCCGCCAATTCGCTGCCTTCGGGGTGGACAGGGAGCACTTCATCTCCTACTTCACCGAGGGCCTCGAGCTGATGAAGGCCGCCTGGTCCGACGAGCCCACGGTGACGTTCCACGGCCGGTACCGCGACGTCGACGGCCTACCCTTTAGCCCGAAGCCGGTGCAGCGCCCGCACCCGCCGATCTGGTTCGGCGGCCTGGCCCCCAAGGCGTTGGCCAGGGCTGTGCGCCTTGGTGACTCGTTTCTGGGCGCCGGCTCGTCGACGACGGGGCACTTCGCCGGCGCGGTCGCCGTCGTCCGCGAGGAGCTCGACAAACAGCAGAAGGACCCGGCGCGTTTCACGATCGCCAAGCGCGTCTATCTGATGGTCGACGACGACGCCGCGCGCGCCCGGGAACGCGTCCTCGACGGCCTGCATCGCATCTACGCCAACGTGATTCCCGGCATCGAAGCGGTCCCGGTGTGGGGCACGCCCGACGACGTCACCCGCGGGCTGCGCGAGGTGATCGACGCGGGCGCGCAGATGCTGCTGCTCAATCCCGTCGGCCCCGACGTGCCCGAGAACCGTGAACAGATGGAACGGCTTGCCGCGGAGGTGATCCCGCAGCTGAGCTGACTAGAGCTCGGTTGCCGACCCGCCCGCGGCGGTGATCTTCTCGCGTGCGCTGCCGCTGAACTTGTGGGCGGACAGGTCCACCTTGACGGTCAGCGGTCCGTCGCCGAGAACCTTGACCAAGGTGTTCTTGCGAACGGCTCCCTTGGCCACCAGCTCGTCGACGCCCACCGAACCGCCCTCGGGGAACAGCCGGTTGATGTCGCCGACGTTCACCACCGCGTATTCGGTGCGGAACCGGTTCCGGAATCCCTTGAGCTTGGGCAGCCGCATGTGGATCGGCATCTGCCCGCCCTCGAAGGTCGTCGGGACCTGCTTGCGGGCCTTGGTGCCCTTGGTGCCGCGGCCGGCGGTCTTGCCCTTGGAGCCTTCACCGCGACCGACGCGGGTGCGAGCGGTCTTGGACCCGGGCGCGGGGCGCAGGTCGTGCAACTTGATGGTCATTTGGCCTCCTCCACCTCGACGAGGTGGCCCACCACCGCGATCAGCCCACGGGTCTGCGGGTTGTCCTCACGGACCACCGAATGGCGGATCCGCCGCAGACCCAGGGTGCGCAGCGATTCGCGTTGTTTCCAGCGTGCGCCGATCGTGCTGCGCACCTGGGTGATCTTCAGTTGATTGCTCATGGTTGCGCCCCTGAAGTCTGGCTCGCCTCACGCGCGGCCGCCGCGGCCAGCGCGTCGCTCTCCCGGCGGGCCTTGAGCATGCCGGCGGGAGCCACGTCCTCGATGGGCAGTCCGCGGCGGGCGGCCACCTCCTCGGGACGCTGCAGCAGCTTGAGCGCGGCGACGGTGGCGTGCACCACGTTGATCGCGTTGTCACTGCCCAGCGACTTGGCGAGGATGTCGTGCACGCCGGCGCATTCCAGGACGGCGCGCGCCGCGCCGCCGGCGATCACACCGGTACCCGGGCTGGCGGGACGCAACAGCACCACACCCGCGGCCGCCTCGCCCTGCACCGGGTGCGTGATGGTGCCGCGGATCAGCGGGACGCGGAAGAAGCCCTTGCGCGCCTCCTCCACACCCTTGGCGATCGCGGCCGGCACCTCTTTGGCCTTGCCGTAACCGACGCCGACCATGCCGTTGCCGTCGCCCACGATGACCAGCGCGGTGAAGCTGAATCGCCTACCGCCCTTGACCACCTTGGAGACACGGTTGATCGCGACCACACGTTCCAGGTAGTTGCTCTTGTCGCCGTCGCGGTCGCGGCCGCCACGGCCGCCGCCGTCGCGCCGTCCGCGGCTGTCACGGTCACCGCGCGCGTCGCGGCTGTCCGGGGCGCCCTGCCCGCCGGCCGGCTGCTCCGCCATTATGCGGTCCTTCCAGTTGTCATCAGGACGATGTCGTTCATCAGAATCGCAATCCGTTCTCGCGGGCGGCATCGGCCAGCGCCGCGATCCGTCCACCGTAGGTGTATCCGCCGCGGTCGAAGACCACGGTGTCGATGCCGGCGGCCTTGGCGCGCTCGGCGATCAGCTGGCCCACCCGGATGCTGCGGGCCTTCTTGTCCCCGTCCAGCCCCCGCACGTCGGCCTCGATCGACGACGCGGCGGCCACCGTGGTGCCGTTCTCGTCGTTGACGAGTTGCACGTGGATGTGACGGGAAGACCGGTTGACCACGAGGCGTGGCCGCTCCGGCGTGCCGGCGAGTTTCTTGCGCAGCCGCGCGTGCCGGCGCAGGCGCGACACCCGCCTGGTTGCGGATACGCTCTGGCCCACCGGCTTCCGCGCGGCGGCGTCAACTTGTGATTGCGCCATGACTACTTACCTGTCTTTCCGACCTTGCGGCGGATCTGCTCACCCTCGTAGCGCACGCCCTTGCCCTTGTACGGGTCGGGACGGCGCAGGCGGCGGATGTTCGCCGAGATCTGGCCGACCTTCTGCTTGTCGATACCGGAGACCGTGAACTTCGTGGGCGACTGGACCGCGAAGGTGATGCCCTCCGGGGCCTCGATCACCACCGGGTGGCTGTAGCCCAGGGCGAACTCCAGGTTGGAACCCTTGAGCTGCACGCGGTAACCGACCCCGTAGATCTCCATCTTGGTCTCGTAACCCTTGGTCACGCCGGTGACCAGGTTGGACACCAGGGTGCGCGACAGTCCGTGCAGCGAGCGGTTGTGCCGCTCGTCGTTGGGACGGGTCACCACGATCGCACCGTCGTCGTTGCGCGACACGGCGATCGGCTCGGCGACCGTCAGCTCCAGGGTGCCCTTGGGGCCCTTCACGGAGACGTTCTGGCCGTCGATCGTTACGTCGACTCCGGAGGGGACCGGAACCGGTTGCTTACCAATACGTGACATCGCTAGTCCTTCTGGCCTTCGTCACCACACGTACGCGAGGACTTCGCCGCCCACGCCCTGTCTGGCAGCCTGACGGTCGGTCAGCAGGCCCGAGGAGGTGGAGATGATCGCCACGCCCAGGCCGCCGAGCACGCGCGGCAGGTTGGTCGATTTCGCATACACCCGCAGACCGGGCTTGGACACCCGGCGCAGCCCGGCGATGCTGCGCTCGCGGCTCGGGCCGTACTTGAGCTGCACGACCAGCGACTTGCCCACGCGTGCGTCCTCGGTGTGGAAGTCGGTGATGTAGCCCTCGCTCTTGAGGATCGCGGCGATGTTGGCCTTCAGCTTGGAGTGAGGCAGCGTCACCTCGTCGTGGTACGCCGAATTGGCGTTGCGCAGACGTGTCAAGAAGTCTGCGATCGGGTCAGTCATAGTCATCGAGCGCCACTCCTCTTCATTGCTGCGCTCTGCATCATCGCTGTCGCGGTCATGACAGGTCTGTAACCTTCCTCGCGGTGGTTCCCCGCTCCGGGGGCCTGCCGCGCACCTTTTCTGGTAGGGGCGATGTCGTGGGGGTCTGTTACCAGCTGCTCTTCTGCACGCCGGGCAGCTCACCCGCGTGCGCCATCTCGCGCAGGCAGATCCTGCACAGCCCGAACTTGCGGAACACCGCGCGCGGGCGGCCGCACCTGTTGCAGCGGGTGTAGCCGCGCACCGCAAACTTCGGCTTGCGCGCGGCCTTGTTGACCAGTGCCTTCTTAGCCATCTGCTCAGTTCTCCTTGAAGGGAAAGCCGAGGGCCCGCAACAGCGCTCGTCCTTCGTCGTCGGTGGTCGCCGAGGTGACGACGTTGATGTCCATGCCACGGACCCGGTCGATCTTGTCCACGTCGATCTCGTGGAACACCGACTGCTCGGCCAGCCCGAAGGTGTAGTTGCCGACACCGTCGAACTGCTTGGGCGACAGGCCGCGGAAGTCGCGGATACGGGGCAGTGCGATCGAGGTGAGACGGTCGAGGAACTCCCACATGCGGTCGCCGCGCAGCGTGACCCGCGCGCCGATCGGCATGCCTTCGCGCAACTTGAACTGTGCGATCGACTTCCGTGCCCGACGGATCTCGGGCTTCTGCCCGGTGATCAGGGCCAGGTCGGCGACCGCGCCGTTGATCAGCTTGGCGTCGCGCGCCGCATCACCGACGCCCATGTTGACGACGACCTTGGTGACGGTCGGGATCTGCATCACGTTGGCGTAGCCGAACTGCTGCTGCAGCGAAGCCCGGATCTCGTCGCGGTAGCGCGCCTTCAGGCGCGGCTGGACCTTTTCTGTACTTTCCACGGTGGTCATAGCCTCAGATGTCCTTGCCATTGCGCTTGGAGACGCGCACACGCTTGCCGGTCTCCTCGTCCACGCGGTAACCGACCCGGGCCGGCTTGCCGTCCGAGTCGACCACCATCACGTTGGAGACGTGGATGGGGGCCTCCTGGGTGACGATGCCACCCGACCGGGCTCCGCGCTGGTTCGTCGACACCGCGGTGTGCTTCTTGATCCGGTTGACGCCCTCGACCAGGACCCGGCTGCGCTCGGGGTACGCCTGCAGGACTTTGCCTTTGGCGCCTTTGTCCTTGCCCGCGATCACCAGGACGGTGTCGCCTTTGCGGACCTTCATCTACAACACCTCCGGGGCCAGCGAGATGATCTTCATGAATCGCTTCTCGCGCAGTTCGCGACCGACCGGCCCGAAGATGCGCGTGCCGCGCGGGTCGTTGTCGGGCTTGATGATCACGGCCGCGTTCTCGTCGAACTTGATGTAGCTGCCGTCGGGACGCCTGCGCTCCTTGACCGTGCGCACCACCACGGCCTTGACCACGTCTCCGCGCTTGACGTTGCCGCCGGGGATGGCGTCCTTGACGGTGGCCACGATGACATCACCGATGCCGGCGTAGCGTCGCGACGAACCGCCGAGCACCCGGATGCACAAGATCTCCTTGGCGCCGGTGTTGTCGGCGACTTTCAGCCGCGATTCCTGCTGAATCACTGACAGCTCCTGATCTGGTTGCGTTTGCACGACAGGAGAACTCACGTGAATGAGCGGTGGTGGGCACATGCCCGCCGACAACCTGACGTGCGCGGTCTGGTAAAGCAGTAGCTACCCGAGGGCACGCGGGGCCGATGATCTTGCGTTTACCGGCCGAGGTCTGCCCGAGGCAACCCCTAGAGTCTAGGCGACGACCTGCTCCCAGCCAAATTCCTGCCCACCGCGGGCGCGACCGCCCCGGGCGGTGACGATGCGCTGACGGTGCGCTCGCGCAACGGCGCCTCAGTCACCTTGGCGGATCCAGGCGAAGATGTACAAGCTCATCGCCGTCACTAGGGCGATCAGCACCCATTGGACTATGGCCTGGTCGATCCACGCGCCCGGCGGCGGTGCGCCGGGCAGGATGTTGCGCAGCGGGACGATGGCGAACAGGTTCGCGGCGTACCAGGTCGCGAACGGCGGCAGGAACTTGCGCCGGCCCAGCGCCATCGGAATGGCCACCAACAGCGCCAGGGTCGGCAGGCTGATGAGGACCAGGCAGATGCCGAGGTCGAAGATCAGCGGACCCTTTGCCCTGCGCAGCGTGATGATCACGTTGCCGTTGTCGCTGCCGCGCTGGGTCGGCAGAGCCGCGGGATCGTGAACGCGGTTGATGCTGATGTCCCAGCCGTCCAGCGATCCGGTGACCTCGACGCGGGCGGGCACCTTCTTGACGGTGTCGCCGCTGCCGACGAACGCGTCGGCGGAGATGGGCTCGGTCCGGTAGGTGTCGAATGGCCAGTCGCCGGGATCGCCGTGCGCTTCGATCGTGGTGCTGAGTTGCGCGGGCGCCTTGCCCTTGGGGTAACGCAGGTCCCCGAGATCACTCGTGGGATACAGACGCACGCCGACGTCGGTGCCCAACACGTCGAAGCGATTGTCGTAGAACGAAATTCCGGGATAGACGAGGACGTTCACCGTGAGGCGGTTCGCGACGGGCTTCAGCTCCTCGAGGCGCAGCTGGACGATGGTGGCATCGCCCCCGCCCTGGCTCAGATCCAGCGGGGGCAGCGGCCCTTCCGATTTCTCCAGTAGGTGCACGCCGAACAGCGACAGCGCATAGGCGGCGATGACGACCGCAAGGACGCCCACCCCGATGATGATGCGCGGTCGCGACCTCTTCGGCTTCGGCGGAGGCGGCGGGGGTGGCGGCTCGTCGGTTGGTGGAGGCGGAAGTGTCGGCTGCGCCTCGGTGGTCATCGATTGCCACCGCAAGCAACAATGTGCAGGGGACGCGGAATTGCTTGCTGACACCGATCGAAGGCCGCCTGCTGAAGTCCGGCTTGTCGGGGCGTCACGTGGTCCGATGCTAGCGAACGGGCGTGCCTGCCGCTTGCCTAAACCCCACGTCTACCGGCTTTTTTTGATTACGTCACCGCTCGTCAACCGGTCGTTCACCGACAGCCTCGGGCCGCGACGGGCCGAACGGGAAAGGTTTGCTAAGGCGACGCGGAATCCGCAACACAGCGAAACCCGATGTGGGTGGTCGCGGAGTCCTGTGACTGCGGCGAACGCGCCGCCGGACGGTAGCGGTGGCAGTACTCCGGTGCGCACAGGTGCGAACCGCCCTTGAGCGCCTGGCTGACCGCCGGGTCCGCCGGCCCCGACGGCGTGCAGCAGCCCTTCGGCGACCCGTCCGGCCGGTGATGGGCGAAGAATCGCGTGACGGTCCACTCCCACACGTTGCCGATCATGTCGAGCAGGCCGAAGCCGTTGGGGGGGAACGTTCCCACCGGCGAGGTGCCCACCCAGCCGAGGGCGCCGTCGTTGCGGTACGGGAAGGCGCCCTGCCAGGTGTTCGCCATGAGCCGGCCGCCGGGTTTCACCTCGTCGCCCCACGCGTAGCTCGACGTGCTGCCGGCGCGGGCCGCGTACTCCCACTCGGCCTCGGTCGGCAGCCGCCGGCCTGCCCAGCGCGCGTACGCCGCGGCGTCGGGGTAGGCCACCTGCACCACGGGATGCTCGGCCCGGCCGGTGATGTCGCTGCCCGGACCGAAGGGGTGGCGCCAGCTCGCCCCCGGCACCCATTCCCACCACTGGCGCCAATCACGTAGATCGACCGGCCCGGCGGCCGGCCGGAACACCAGCGCGCCCGGCACCAGGTCTGCGGGATTCGCGCCGGGGTACAGCGCGGGATCGATCGCCTGCTCGGCCACCGTGACATACCCGGTGGCACAGACGAATTCGTCGAACTGAGCGTTGGTCACCGGATGCCGCTCCACCGCGAATGAGCCCACGGTCACGGTGTGGACGGGCGCCTCTTCCGGGTAGAAGCTCGTCGAGCCCATGCGGAACGATCCGCCGGGCACGTCGACCAACTCGGTGAGCACCAGTCCAGGGTAGGGCCGCCGGGCGAGCTCTAGTCAGACTGCCGGTACCACGTCACCATGTACAGGACCATCGCGGCGACCAGCGCGATCAGCACCCAGAGCACCAGTGCCTGGTCGACCCAGGCGCCCGGCGGCGGCGCGCCGGGCAGGAAGTTGCGTATCGGGATGACGGCGAACAGCATCGCGGCGAACCAGGTGACAAAGGGCGGGACGAATTTCCGTCTGCCCAGCGCGATCTGGGTGGCCACGGCAAACGCCAGGGCGGGCAGGCTGAACAGCACGAGGCAGATGCCCAGGTCGAAGATCAGCGGGCCCTTGGCGCGGTGCAGCGTGATGACCACGCTGTCCAGACGATCGGAATCCTGGCTGGCCTCCCCCACCCGCCTGACACTGACGTCCCAGCCGTCCAACGCCCCGCTCACCTCCACCCGTGCAGGGATGTACTGGCGGGCATCGCCGGTCCCGACCAGGACGTCGGCCGACAAGGTGTCGGTGGTGTAGGAGTCGAAGGGCCAGCTGTTCGGGTCGCCGTGCGCCTCGATCGTCGTGGCGACCTGCGCCGGTGACTTCCCGGCCGGGTACTGCAGATCGCCGAGGTCGTTGGGAGGATCCATTCGTACCGCGGTATCGCTCTTGAGCACGTCGAGGCGCTTGTCGAACATTGAATCCTGAGGAATGACAAGCACTTTGACCGTCAGCCGGTTCGCGACGGTCTTCAGCTCCTCGAGGCGCACCAGCACCACGGTGTCGTCGGTCGCGTTGAGGTCCGGCGGCTTGAGCGGCCCCGACGACTTGGCCAGCGTGTGAAATCCGAATAGCGACAGGGCGTAGACGACCACGAAAGCCGCCAGGAGCCCGAGACCGATGATTAGGCGGCGCGACTTCGCCGGCGTTTCCGCCGATCGCGCGGCCGGTGCAGCCGGCGGCGGTGTAGCTGGAGTCGGCGGGGGCGCAGCGGGCGGGACGTGGTGGGTCATCGGTCACTGCCTTCGTCGGGAGTCATGAAAGAGCGGGGTGCGGCGACACGAGGCAGATCGTAGCGAATCGGTATTGTCCATGCGGCAAATCGTCAGTCGCGTCTCGACATCGATTTTCTCCGCTGTGACAAACCGACATCCGCCCGACAGCAAATCGCCGGACGTGTCGGCGGCGCCCCGGGGCGCCGCACGCCGGGCAATTTTGCGGCGCCCGTGCTTCATCCGTCGGGCCAGACCAGTTCATCTGATGTTTGTTTGCTTGCCGGATTGCACAGCTGTCACTCTCAAGAAGAGTCGTAATCGGGGCGCGCGCGCCGTGCCCCCGAGCGCCCGCCGCCGGCGCCGGGCGTCATCGCCGGCTTCTTTCAGAGAGGCAACTACCGTGAAGCACCATCGGTCGGCCATGAACCTGGTGGCCGCGAGTGCACTACTGCTCGCGGGGTGCGACAGCGCCCACGCGACCCTGCCCTACACCGCCGGCGCCAAGGTGGACTGCGGCGGCAAGCCGGACCTGATCGCCAGCGGCTCAACCGCGCAGGCGAACGCGATGACGAGGTTCGTCGACGCCTACCGCAAGGCGTGCTCGGGTCAGAGCCTGGACTACACCGCCAACGGCTCGGGTGCCGGAATCAGCGACTTCCTGGCCGGCAAAACCGATTTCGGCGGATCGGACACGCCGTTATCCGGTGACCAGTACGCGGCCGCGAAGCGGCGATGCGGCGGTGCCGACGCGTGGGATCTTCCCGTGGTGTTCGGCCCGATGGCGATCACCTACAACCTCAGGGACGTGGACTCGCTGGTGCTGGACGCGCCCACGCTCGCCAAGATCTTCAACGGCACCATCACGCGCTGGGACGACCCGGCCCTCACCGCGCTCAACGCGTCCATGCCCGCGGAGGACATCCGGGTCATCTACCGCAGCGACGCGTCGGGCACGACCTACAACTTCCAGGCCTACCTGCAGGCCGCCTCCGGAGGCGTCTGGAATCAGGGCGCGGCGAAGACGTTCACCGGCGGTGTCGGCACCGCCGCCGCGGGCAACAACGGCACGGCGGCGTTGGTGAAGACCACCGAGGGTGCGATCAGTTACAACGAATTGTCGTTCGCGCTGCAGCAGGGCCTCTTTGCCGCCGAGATCAAGACCCCGGCCAGCCGGCGGGCGTTACGACCGGTGCGGATCGGCACCGACACGGTCGGCAAGACCATCACCGGCGCCAAGATCGTGGGCGCCGGCAACGACCTGGTGCTCGACCTCTCGTCGTTCTACAACCCCGCCTATCCCGACGTCTATCCGATCGTTATGGCGACCTACGAGATCGTGTGCTCGAAATATCCCGGCGCCGACCAGGGCAAGGCGGTCAAGGCCTTCCTCCAGGCGGCGATCGGTCCCGGCCAGGTCGACCTGAACAGGATCGGGTACATCCCGCTGTCGCCGGGCTTCCAGTCCAGGGTCTCGAACGCGGTCGACGCGATCACCTACCCCGGGGCGCCCGACCCCGGCTGATCGGCGTCTGACCGAAACTACTTCGCCTTCTTCCGGTCTCGTTGCCGCCACCAGGCGACCAGGAACAACGACATCGCGACGACCAGCCCGATCAACACCCAGATCACCACGGCCTGGTCGATCCACGAGCCGAACGGTGGGCTGCCCGGAAGGATATTGCGCAGCGGGACGATCGCGAACAGCATGGCGGCGTACCACGTGATGAACGGTGGCAGGAAGGTGGTCCGGCCAAGCGCCATGGGAATGGCGACCCACAACGCCAGCGCGGGCAGGGCGAGGAGAACCAGGCAGATGCCGAAGTCGAAGACAAGCGGCCCCTTGGACCTGTGCAACGTGACCCGCACGTTGTCCTGCACGTCGGGAGGGTCGGCGGAATCGTGGATGCGGGTCACGACCGCGTCCCATCCGTCCAGCTTCCCGGTCACTTCGACTCGGGCGGAGGTCTTTTCGCGACTCTGGCCGGATCCCGTGAACACGTCGGACGCGATCTCGTCGGTGCTGTAGGAGTCGAAGGGCCAGTTCCCGGGGTCACCATGCGCCTCGATCGTGGTGCTGACCTGCGCGGGGGCCTTGCCCACCGGGTACTGCAGATCCCCCAGGTCGTTTTCGGGATACAACCGCACGGCCGCGTCGGTGGTCAGCACGCCGAAGTTCTTGTCGTACAACGAATCCTTAGGGTAGACAAGGACATTCACCGTGAGGCGGTTGGCGACGGTGTCCAGCTTCTCCAGGTGCACCTGCACGACGCTGTCCTCGGCCTCGATCTTGCTGAAGTCCACGGCGGGCAGCGCGGGCGCGGACCTGGCCAGCAGGTGCACCGCGATCAGGGAGAGCACGTAGATGACGATGACCGCCACCACGATTCCGAAAGCGATTGCTATGCGGGGTCCTCGCGACGCGGGCGGCGCGGGTGGCGCGGGCGGCGGCGGAGGCACAGCGGTCATCGAGGCATCACGGGGCCAGATGCTAGCAGCCGGGTGACCGTCTCCGGACGCAATTTGCTGCCGCGCCCAGCGTGTCCGCTGCGGCCCGTGCGACACGGTCGCGCGCCGGAACCCCGGAGGCAGCAGACTCAGTCGCGCGAGAACGCCAGTGCGAGTTCCTTTTCCACGTCTATGTAGGGCCGACCGGACACGTCGACGGTCACCCGCGCGATGGTGCCGCCGGTGAATCTGAACGGCGCCTTGTACCGGCTCGACACCGCCGAGCCGCCGTTGCGTCCGACGGTGATCCCGGCGCCGGCGAGCCCGAACGTCCCGGGGTGCGAGGTCACGTCGGCAAGCGCGCCGACCTCCCTGTCGTCGATGAACAGCGTGACGTCACCGAGCGGCGTGTGGCTGTTGGGAACGGTTCCCTTCAGCGCGTAACGAGCCCCGAACACGTGCCGGCCCAGCGGCACCGCGTCCGACGACGACACCAGCTGCTGGCGCTCCCCGAGGAAGTTGTACACGTAGTAGAGACGCCCGTCCTGAATGAAAAGGACGTGGCCCCCGTGCGCGCCGCCTTGTTTGAACAGCACACCTTCGGCTCCGGTGGTGTCGACGGTGACGTCGGCCAGCACCGCGAACGAGCGGCCGCGGATCTCCACCGCGGCACCGATGCCGACATCCGCACAGTCGGGGTAGTAGACGTAACTGTCCCGCTCGGTCACCAGATACGGGCGTTGCCTGGTCATGGTCTCGAAGATGTTGAGATCCGAAAGCGGTAGGCCGTTGAACTTGGCGGCCTCGGAGAACCACAGCGCCTTGAGTTCGTCGAGCTTGTCGGGATGCTCGGCGGCCAGGTCGTGGCACTGGCTGCGGTCGGCTTCGATGTGGAACAGTTCCCAGCGGTCGGCGTCGAAATGCCCCCAGCCGGCGGGCGTCGCCGCGTGCACGGTGTTGGCGAACCAGCCCTCATGCCAGATCCCGCGGGTACCCAACATGGTGTAGAACTGCGTCCGCTTGCCCGTGTCGGCGGCCGAATCCGTAAGCGCCACTTTGAAGCTCACGCCGTCCAGCGGCTGCTGGGCGATCCCCTTGACAGTGTCGGGCGGCGTCATGCCCAGCAGGTCGTAGACGGTCGGAGTGATGTCGCAGACGTTGACGTAGTTGTCGCGGACCTCGCCGTGCGCGGCAATCCCGTTGGGCCACGAGATGATTGCCGTGTCGGCGATTCCGCCCTCGTGTGAGGCGTAGCGCTTGTAGAGCTTGTACGGGGTGTTGAAGGCCATCGCCCACCCGATCGGGTAGTGGTTGTAGGTCTGCGGCCCGCCGAGCTGATCGAACAGCTTCATGCTCTCTTCGACGGTGTCGATGTAGCCGTTGAAGAACTTGCCCTCGTTCACCGATCCGTTCGGGCCGCCCTCGCCGCTGGCCCCGTTGTCGGAGATCACCACGATGATGGTGTCGTCCAGCTGCCCCGATTCCTCCAGGTAGTCCAGGATCCGGCCGATCTGGGCGTCTGTGTAGCTCTGGAAACCGGCGAACACCTCCGCCATCCTGCTGAACAGCTTCTTCTCTTCGCCGGTCAGTGAGTCCCAGGGCCGCACCGTGTCCTGCAGCGGCCACGGCTCGCCGTTGGGGCCCTTGACGTCCAGATAGGGATTGACCGGCGACAATTCGGTGTCCTGCGGCACGATGCCCATCGACTTCTGCTGCTCGAGCACGATCTCGCGGTACCGTTCGTAGCCCATGTCGAAGCGGCCCGCGTAGCGGTCCGCCCACTCTTTGAAGACGTGGTGCGGCGCGTGCCCCGCACCCGGGCATACATAGCTGAACCACGGCTTGTCGGGCGCGATCACCTTGGCGTCGCGGATGAATTCGATTGTCTTGTCGGCGAGATCCTTCGACAGGTGGTAGCCGTCTTCCGGCGTCGCGGGCGGGCTCACCGGGTGGTTGTCGTACACCAGGTCCGGGTACCACTGGTCGGTCTCCCCGCCCAGGAACCCGTAGAACCGTTCGAAGCCGCGCGACGTGGGCCAGTGCCTCTTGGTCGCGGCGAGGTTCGATTCTTCCAGCGGGGTCAGGTGCCACTTACCCAGGCAGTAGGTGTTGTAGCCGCGCTCGGCGAGCACCTCGGAGAGCAGCGCGGTCTCGGCGGGGATGCGCCCGTTCGAGTTCGGGAACCCCTCCGTGAACTCCTCGATCATCGCCATGCCGACGGTGGTGGCGTTGCGGCCGGTCAGCAGCGACGCCCTGGTCGGCGAGCACAGCGCGGTGGTGTGGAATTGCGACAGGCGCACACCGCGCTCGGCGATGCGTGTCATGGCCGGCATCTCGACCAGACCGCCGAAGCAGTCCCAGGTCGCGATGCCGGTGTCGTCCCAGACCAGATAGAGGATGTTCGGTGAGTTCGCGGGGGCGGTGGGCGCGGCGTACGGTCCCCAGTCGGGCTCCGAATCGCGGATATCGAGTTCGATCTTTCCGCCGAAACCGCCCGATGGGCCCGCATCACTCGCCATGGCAGCCTCACTCTCGTCGTGGCTTCATCTGCCGAACGTCGAGAGACTACACCCCCGAAGAGACGTCCGAGCGCTACCGGCGCCCGGGGCCCTGATTCGCCGCTACTTCGCCTTTTCGAGGATCTCGACGAGGCGCCAGCGCTTGGTCGCCGACGTGGGTCGTGTCTCCATCAGGGAGACGCGGTCACCGATGCCGGCGGTGCTGTTTTCGTCGTGCGCCTTGACCTTCTTGGTGGTGCGGATGATCTTGCCGTAGAGCGGGTGACGCACGCGGTCCTCGAGCTCGACCACGATGGTCTTCTGCATCTTGTCGCTCACCACGTAACCGATGCGCACCTTGCGGCGGCCGCGCGTCTTAGGCGTGCCCGGGGTGTTCTTGGGGCCCTTCTCCTTCGACGCGCCGTCGGTCGGGGCGGTCTTGCTGGCTGCCTTGGCTTCTGCCATCACGAATCCTTACCGTCAGGCCCGGATGCCAGGCCCAGTTCACGTTCACGCAGCACGGTGTACACCCGCGCGATTTCCTGACGCACCGTACGGAGCCGCCGGTTGTTGCTGAGCTGTCCCGTCGCCATCTGGAAGCGAAGGTTGAACAACTCCTCCTTGGATTCGCGCAGGCGCTCGGCCAGCTCCTCGTCGGTGAGCTCGCGCAGTTCGCCAGGCGAAATGCCCACTGCCATCAGAACTGTTCCTCTCGGGTCACGATGCGTGCCTTGATCGGCAGCTTGTGGATTGCGCGGGTCAGCGCGGCGCGGGCGATCTGCTCGTTGGGGTAGCTGAGCTCGAACAGCACGCGGCCGGGCTTGACGTTGACGACCCACCATTCGGGCGAACCTTTACCCGAACCCATCCGGGTCTCCGCCGGCTTCTTGGTCAACGGGCGGTCCGGGAAGACGTTGATCCAGACCTTGCCGCCACGCTTGATGTGCCGGTTGATCGCGATACGCGCCGACTCGATCTGCCGGTTGGTGACGTAGGCGTGCTCGAGGGCCTGGATGCCGTAGTCACCGAAGTTCACCGACGTGCCGCCGCTGGCGATGCCGCGCTGGCGGGGATGGTGCTGCTTTCGGTGCTTGACTCTGCGGGGAATCAACATGATTCAGCTCTCCGTGCTCTGCGTTTCCAGGGGCGGCGCAGCCTCGGCGGACGATCCGGCCGCGGCTTCCTCGCCGGCCGCGCGTCCTGCCTCGGTGCTGGTCGCCGTGGTGCCCGATGCCCCGCTGCGCCGCGGGCGCGTGCCCGACGGCCGTTCGCGGCGGGGACGGTCGGCGCCGGCCGGGGCGGCCGCCGCCAGTTCACGCTTGCCACCGACGATGTCGCCCTTGTAGATCCACACCTTCACGCCGATCCGGCCGAAGGTGGTCTTGGCCTCGTACAGGCCGTAGTCGATGTCGGCGCGCAGCGTGTGCAGCGGCACCCGGCCCTCGCGGTAGAACTCCGAGCGGCTCATCTCCGCGCCGCCGAGGCGGCCCGAGCACTGCACGCGGATGCCCTTGACGTTGGGCTGACGCATCGCCGACTGGATGGCTTTGCGCATCGCGCGGCGGAACGCCACGCGGTTGCTCAGCTGCTCGGCCACGCCCTGGGCCACCAACTGTGCCTGCGACTCCGGGTTTTTGACCTCGAGGATGTTCAGCTGGACCTGCTTGCCGGTCAGCTTCTCCAGGTCCGCACGGATGCGGTCGGCCTCGGTGCCGCGGCGCCCGATGACGATGCCGGGACGCGCGGTGTGGATGTCCACCCGGACCCGGTCGCGGGTGCGCTCGATCTCCACGTCGGCGATGCCGGCGCGCTCGAGACCGGTCGACAACAGCCGCCGGATCGCGACGTCTTCCTTGACGTACTCGGAGTACTGCTTGTCGGCGTACCACCGGGACTTCCAGTCGGTGGTGATGCCCAGCCGGAAGCCGTGCGGATTGATCTTCTGGCCCACTAGTCTGAGCCTCCCTTCGCTTCAGAAGTCTCAGGCGCCTTGGCTTCCGCCTTCGGGGAAGCCTTGGCGGCAGAGGCCTTCTTGGCCGCCGGCGCCTTGTTTGCGGGCGCCTTCTTCGCGGCGGCCTTGCTGGCCTCGGCACGGCGGGCCCTGGTCGACTTCGCCGACCGCTCGTCCTTGACCGGCCGGCTCTCCACCACGACGGTGATGTGGCTGGTGCGGCGGCGGATCCGGAACGCACGTCCCTGGGCGCGCGGGCGGATGCGCTTGGCGGTCGGCCCCTCGTCGGCATAGACCGTGGCGACCACGAGTGTCGAGGGGTCCAGGCCGTCGTTGTTCTGCGCGTTGGCCGCGGCGCTGGCGATCACCTTGGCCACCGGCTCGCTGGCGGCCTGCGGCGCCCAGCGCAGGATGTCGAGCGCGTCGGCCACCGACTTTCCACGCACCAGGTCGATGACCCGGCGCGCCTTGGTCGGCGACACCCGCACGAACCGTGCCTTGGCGACCGCAGACGGGAATTCGGTTGTCGTCATCGCCGTTTGGCCTTCCGGTCGTCCTTGATGTGCCCCTTGAAGGTGCGCGTCGGCGCGAACTCTCCGAGCTTGTGACCGACCATCGACTCGGTGACGAACACCGGGACGTGCTTGCGTCCGTCGTGCACGGCAAAGGTGTGGCCGATGAAGTCCGGGATGATCGTCGACCGGCGCGACCAGGTCTTGATGACCTGCTTGCTGTTCTTCTCGTTCTGGACGTCGACCTTCTTCAACAGGTGGTCGTCGACGAACGGGCCCTTCTTCAGGCTGCGTGGCATGAGCTCTTTACTCCTGGTCCTGGACTGCCTCAGCGACCGTGCTTCTTGCCGGTGCGCCGGCGCCGGACGATGAGTTTGTTGCTTGCCTTGTTCGGCTTGCGGGTGCGGCCCTCGGGCTTGCCCCACGGGCTGACCGGGTGGCGGCCACCCGAGGTCTTGCCCTCACCACCGCCGTGCGGGTGGTCCACCGGGTTCATGACCACACCGCGGACGGTCGGGCGCTTGCCCTTCCACCGCATACGGCCGGCCTTGCCCCAGTTGATGTTCGCCTGCTCGGCGTTGCCGACCTCGCCGACCGTTGCGCGGCAGCGCACGTCGACGCGGCGAATCTCGCCACTGGGCATGCGCAGCGACGCGTAGCTGGCTTCCTTGCCGAGCAGCTGGATGCTCGACCCGGCCGAGCGCGCCAGCTTTGCGCCACCGCCCGGCCGCAGCTCCACGGCGTGCACGAGCGTACCGGCCGGGATGTTGCGCAACGGCAGGTTGTTGCCGGGCTTGATGTCCGCGTTGGGGCCCGACTCGACCACATCACCCTGCGAAAGTCCCTGCGGCGCAAGGATGTAGCGCTTCTCGCCGTCCAGAAAATGGAGCAGGGCGATGTTGGCCGTGCGGTTCGGGTCGTACTCGATGTGCGCGACCTTGGCGTTGACGCCGTCTTTGTCGTTGCGGCGGAAGTCGACCAACCGGTAGGCGCGCTTGTGGCCGCCGCCCTTGTGGCGGGTGGTGATCCGGCCGTGCGCGTTACGCCCGCCATGGCCGTGAAGCGGGCGCACCAACGACTTCTCCGGCTCCGACCGGGTGATCTCGGCGAAGTCGGACACGCTGGAGCCGCGGCGGCCCGGGGTCGTCGGCTTGTACTTGCGGATTGCCATGTCTAATCAGGTCTCTCTCTCGCGCGGCTAGGCCGGCGCTCCGAACAGATCGATCGGCTTGCTGCCCGGCGCCAGGGTGACGATGGCGCGCTTGGTGCTCTTGCGCTTCCCGAACCCGGTCCGGGTCCGCTTGCGCTTGCCCTGCCGGTTCGCGGTGTTCACCGACGCGACCTTGACGGAGAAGATCTTCTCGATCGCGATCTTGATCTGCGTCTTGTTCGAATCGGGGTGAACCACGAACGTGTACACGTTGTCGTCGAGCAATCCGTAGGACTTCTCGGAGATGACCGGCGCCAGGATGATGTCGCGGGGGTCAGCGATGGTCGCCATCAGGCCGAAACCTCCTCGGCAGTAGTCGGCGTTGCCGCCGCGATGTAGGCGTTGAGGGCCTCGACGCTGAACACCACGTCGTCAGAGCGCAGCACGTCGTAGGTGTTGAGCTGGTCGGGCGCCAGGATGTGCACGCCGGGCAGGTTCCGCACGCTCTTGGTGCCCGCCTCGTCGCTGCGGCCGATGACCACCAGGACCTGCTTGCGGTCGGTCAGGCTGGCCAGGAACGTCTTGGCGCTCTTGGTGGACGGGGTCTGGCCCGACACCAGCTCGGTGACCGCGTGGATGCGTCCGTTGCGAGCCCGGTCGGACAGCGCACCGCGCAACGCCGCGGCGATCATCTTCTTCGGCGTGCGCTGGCTGTAGTCGCGCGGCTGCGGGCCGTGCACGACGCCACCACCGGTGAACTGCGGGGCTCGCGTCGAGCCCTGCCGCGCGCGGCCGGTTCCCTTCTGCCGGTACGGCTTGCGGCCACCGCCGCTCACCGCGCCGCGAGTCTTCGTCGCGTGCGTGCCCTGGCGGGCCGCCGCGCGCTGCGCGGTGACGACCTGGTGCATCAGCGCCACGTTGGCCGGCGCGTCGAACAGCGCGGCCGGCAGCTCGATGGAGCCGCCGCCCTTGCCATCCGGCGTCTTGACGTCAATCTTTAGAGCTGCCATTACTTCTCACCTCGTTTGACCGCGCTGCGGACCACCACGAGTCCACCGGTGCGGCCGGGGACCGCGCCTTTGATGAGCAGCACGCCGTTCTCGGTATCGACCTTGTGCACCAACAGGTTCTGGACGGTCACCCGGTCGTTGCCCATCCGGCCCGCCATCCGCGTGCCCTTGAACACCCGGGCGGGAGTCGCGCAGCCACCGATGGAGCCCGGGCGCCGGTGCACCGCCTGGGCGCCGTGGCTGGCGCCCTGGCCGCGAAAACCGTGGCGCTTCATGGTGCCGGCGAAGCCCTTCCCCTTGGAGGTGCCGGTCACGTCGACGTAGGTGCCGTCGGCGAAGATCTCCGCCGTCAGCTCCTGACCGACCTCGTATTCGGCCGCGGCGTCGGGGTTCTCCAGCCGAAGCTCGGCCAGAAACCGGCGCGGGTTGACGCCCGCCGCGGTGTACTGACCGGTCACCGGCTTGTTGACCTTGCGCGGGCTGATCTCTCCGTACGCGAGCTGCACGGCGCTGTAGCCGTCGCGCTCCGGGGTGCGGATGCGGGTCACCACGTTGGGGCCGGCCTTGACGACCGTCACCGGGACCACCCGGTTGTTCTCGTCGAACACCTGCGTCATGCCCAGCTTGGTACCCAGAATGCCTTTTCTTGCCATGAGTCCACCAAGCTCCTACTGGATGTTGACGTCGACGCTGGCCGGAAGGTCGATACGCATCAGCGCGTCGACGGTCTTGGGCGTCGGGTCGAGGATGTCGATCAGCCGCTTGTGGGTGCGCATCTCGAAGTGCTCCCGCGAGTCCTTGTACTTGTGCGGAGAGCGGATGACGCAATACACGTTCTTCTCGGTCGGCAGCGGCACCGGCCCCACGACGCTGGCACCCGTGCGGACGACGGTCTCGACGATCTTGCGCGCCGACGCGTCGATTGCCTCATGGTCGTAGGCCTTGAGCCTGATGCGGATCTTCTGTCCCGCCACGCTTCTCCTACCCTCACTCCACTTGAAGTCCGATGTGTCGGACTGGTGCCTCCCGGCGCGCCGATTGACCCGGCCCGCCGTGGGGCCGATCGAGCGTCGCGCCGAATACTGCGCCGCTGTTTACCTGTCGTGGTCCACCGGCCCCCGCGCTCGGGTGTGTCACCCTCACGCAGCCTCGATCGCGGCTGAAATCAGTCGCGCTCCGAGGATGGGACCGGACGCGCCCGTTTGGGCGCTGGTCGTATGCCCGGCCAGGCGCAAACCCGGCTCGAGGCAACCTGAACAGTATGCCCTAGAACGTGGGTTTGACCAAATCTCCGGCGGAGCCGGCGCACCCGGTGCCACGCGACGATGTAGCGCCTGATCACGGGGGCGCCGCGGCGCCCGCCGGGCCCGTCGTACGCGGCCCCTTTTGCCCGTCGCCACGCGGCTCTGGGGAAGCTCAGGCACCCGCCGATTCGACGTTGGCCGCGCCGGCCCTGCCGCGCGCGCGCTGCACGTGCAGGAAGCCGTCGACGGCGGCGATCGCACACTCGCGGTAGTCGAAATCGGGAAGCGTCGACAGGCGCCCCAGCGCCAGCGGGCCGATGAGCAGGGCGATGGCGCGGGATCGGTCGACCTCACCGAGCTCGGCCGCTTCCGGGCTGTCGAAAAGGGCGTCGAACGGCGCCGCGTACTGCTGGGCGATGCGTTCCCGCAGCGTCGTGATGGCCGGGCTGCCGCCGGACCTTCCGTCGCGCGGCTCGGGCAAACCGTTGAGGTCGGGCCCGAGGGCCAGCCAGGACATCGCGGTCAGCGCCATCGGCGCCTCGGCGACGAATTCGGCCTGCGCCAGCACCATGGCGATCAGCCGGTCCCGCAGCGAGCCCTCGTCCGGCGGCATCGGCGACGGCGGGATCAGGCTGCCGAAAGCGGCCGCCAGCAGGTCGTTCCCGCTGGAGAAGTGGCGATACAACGTAGCCCTCGCCACATTGGCGGTCCGGGTGACGGCGTCGACCGTCACCGCACTCGGGCCCCCTGAGCGCAGCAGCGCGGCGGCGGCGTCGAGCAACCGGGCGCGAGACCGTGCGGGGCGGGGATCGGTGCCGTTGCCCGTGGCCTCCACGTTAATTGTGATCCACCTCCCTGTTTGGGGATGAGACTATCTGTCTATCTCCGAGACGAACAGTCTCGAAAGTCAACCGCCAGCTCGAGGAGGCGAAAGCTCGTGGTCGATACCCTTATCGGGCCTGACCAGCGTACCGACGCGGTGGTCAACGGTGGAAGCCGCCGAGCCCGCGCGTGGACCCTGACGATCGCCTGCATGGGTGTCGGCCTGGTCGTGGCCTCCATGACGGCCCTGAACACCGCGCTGGGCGACCTCGCGGTGGCGACCTCGGCGACGCAGTCGCAGCTGAACTGGATCGTCGACGGCTACACCGTGGCGCTGGCGTGTCTGCTGTTGCCCGCCGGCGCGATCGGCGACCGGTACGGCAGGCGGGGCGCGTTGCTCATCGGGCTGGTGGTGTTCTCCCTCGGCTCGGCGGCACCGGCGATGCTGCACGGCCCGGCCGAGATCATCGCCGGGCGGGCGGTGGCCGGGGTCGGTGCCGCCTTCGTGATGCCCGCGACGCTGTCGCTGCTGACCGTGGCCTACCCGAAAGAAGACCGGGTGAAGGCGGTCGGGATCTGGGCGGGCACGGCCGGCTCCGGCGCGGTCCTCGGCATGCTCGGATCCGGTCTGCTGCTTCGGTTCTCGGACTGGCACTCCATCTTCTGGTCCCTGGGCGCCGCGGGGCTGGCGATCTTCGCCCTGGCGTGCACGGTCGCCCCGTCCCGTGACGCCGACGCGCCGAGGATCGATTCGCTGGGGGCGGTCCTGATCGGGGTGGCCGTCGCGATCGCCGTGGCCGCCATCCTCGAGGCGCCCGACCGCGGCTGGGACGACCCCCTGGTGTGGGGCGGCCTCGTGGTGGGCGCCGTCTTCGCCGTCGTCTTCGGCGTCGTCCAGTACCGGCTCGCGGTGCGCGGGCGCCACCCGCTGCTGGACGTCCGGCTCTTCGGCGACCCGAATTTCGCCACCGGCGTGGCGACGATCGTCGTCCTGTTCGGCGCCACGTTCGGCTTCTTCTATCTGGGCATGCAGTACGTCCAGCAAATCATGGGCTACTCACCGCTGATGACGGCGGTGGCCTTCGGGCCGTTCATGGTGCCGCTGGGCATCTTCTCGGCGCTGTCGTTCTGGTACGTGCCCCGGCTCGGCCTGCGGCTGGTGCTGTTCGCGGGCATGCTGCTGATGGCCGTCGGCTTCGCCTGGATGCGGGTGCTCGACCTGCAGTCGACGTACGCCGACCTGGCCTGGCCCACCCTTGTTCTCAGCACCGGAATCGGATTCTGCACGGCGCCAACGACTTCGGCGATCATGGGGGCCGTTTCCGACGAGAAGCAGGGGGTGGCCTCCGCGGTCAACGACACGTCGCGCGAGATGGGCGGGGCGCTGGGGATCGCGGTGGCCGGGTCCATCCTGGCCGGGCGTTATTCGCACGAGCTCACTCCCCGGCTGGCGGCGTTCCCCGAGCCGGTCCGCGGCCCGGCGGCCGACTCGCTGGCCAAGGCGGTGCAGGTGGCCGGCAAACTCGGCCCGCGGGGCGGCCAACTGGCGGAGATCAGTAAAGCCGCCTTCCTGACGGCGCTGCACGCCTCGACGATGGTGATGGCGGTGCTCGTCGCCGTCGCCGCGGTCGCGATCGGGCTCTGGGCTCCCGGCCGGGGCGGTCGTCAGCTGCGGCCCGTGCGCCGCATGCTGGCCGGCGGCCGTCGTGACCGACTCGACAAACCACACTGACCAGCACCGCGGCGGCGAGGCGCGGCCGTCCCGGACGAAAGTTCACGGGTATGCCACTCAAAACGCTCCGGGGTACCGCGGCGGCACGTTACGATCGGCGACAGAGTCCGTCAGTGGGGAGTCGGGCTAACATCCGGCCTGCATAGGGGAATGCGGAATGTCATTTGTGATAGCGGCACCGGAGTACGTGGCGGCTGCCGCGTCCGACCTTGCCAATATCGCATCGACGCTGAGTTCCGCCAACTCCGCCGCCTCGGGCCCGGTGTCCAGCGTGTCCGCCCCGGGCGCCGACGAGGTGTCGGTGGTCATCGCGTCGCTGTTCGAGGCCCACTCGCAGATCTACCAGGCTTTGAGCGCGCAGGCGGCGGCCTTCCACACCCAATTCGTCCAGCTGATGAACAGCGGTGCGGCGGAGTACGCCATGACCGAGGCGGCCAACGCCTCCCCCCTGCAGACGGCCCAGCAGGGCGTGCTCAGCGTGGCCAACAACGCGTCCAGCCAGATCCAGTCGGTGCAGCCGCTCATGAGCACCGCGGCGGCGCCGGCCTCGGCCGCGGCCGCGGTGCCGTCGTCCATGGCCGGGCTGGCGAACACACCGGCGCCGGCCGCCTCGGTGGCGCCGCTGGCGACCGTTCCCCCGGCGTCGGTGGCCCCGGCGGCCCTCGCCGCCACGAACACTCCGGCCGCCGCCGCGCCCGCAGCGCTGGCGGGCACGCCCGTGACGCCCCTGCAGGCCGCCACGCCGGCCTACTCCGCGGCCGCCGAGGCCACACCGGTGGCGGCGTCCGCCGGCGCGCCGATCACGGCGGTCCCCGCCGAGGCGGCGGAAATCTCGCCGGCCTCCGCGACGACACCGCTGGCCGGCACCCCGATACCGCCGACTCAGACGGCGCAGGCCTCGACGGCGTCCTACCGCCCCGCGACGCCGGCCTATTCCACGTCGACGTCATCCGCCGAAGAGGAATCGGCGGCATCCTGGGCGACCCGGGGCTGACCCACTCTCAACGCACGAACTCGGCCGCCCGGTGCCCGAGCATCACGATGGTGGCGTGCGGACCGCGGCTGGTGATCACCGGCAGGACGGAGCCGTCGATCACCCATAGATTCTCCACACCGTGCACCCGGCACCGGTGGTCGACCACGGCCCGCGGGTCGTCCGCAGGGCCCATCGGTGTTGTGCCACAGAGGTGTTGCGACGTCGACCACGCAGGCTCTCCGAGATGTGTTGCTCCCGCGACCAATTCACGGGCCAATTCGCTGCCCTGGCGCAACGCCCTGATGTCGTCGGGCTCGCTGTCGTACCGGTGCTCGATCAACGGCGCCACGTCGGGATCCGCGGATACCAGCGTCATACGGCCCCGGGCCCGCGGCCGCATCAGCGCCACACCGAGGTGCGGCCAGTCGGGGCGGCCTCCCGAGCCGTCACCGGTCATGGCGACGAATCCACCGGTGTAGGGCCTGATCTCGAGGTCACCGGTCAGGAGAACGACCTCGAGGACAGGGCGGCCGGGAGCCACGGCCCAATCGGTCGGAAGCACCCACTCGGGGTGGTCGCTGAACGACGCACCCACCGGCAGCGGGGCGATCGGTTCTATATCGACGGCGCGCAGCATCCCGTGGCCACCCACGCCGGAGAGCATCAGCAGGTGTGCGGACTGGATCGCGCCGCCGCACAACACGATCCGATCGGCGGTCATGCTCGCCGACCCGTTCGGTCCGATCGCGTCGACCCCCACCGCGGTGGTGCCCGCAAAGCGCAGCCGGGACGCCCGTGTCTGCGAGAGCACCGTGAGGTTCGGCCGGCCCAGTGCCGGAATCAGGTATGCCGCACCGGATCCGATGCGGATTCCATCGACGATGTTCAGCGGCACCGAGCCGACCCCCGAATCAATCTGCGGCGCAGAGTCATTGACGTCGGCGATCCACTCGAAACCGGCGCGCTGGGCAGCGGCGATGAAACGCTCTGTGGTCCCGGTCATTTCGCGGGTCCTGCGCACCGCGATTGGACCGCTGTCGCCGTGGGCCGGACCGGTGAAATCGAGATCTGTCTCGATGGCACGGAAGCTCTCGAGCACCTCCGGCCATCCCCACCCGGGGATGGCCGGCTCGTCGAAGTCGCGCGGCAGGCCGCGGCAGAAGTATCCGCCGTTGACGGCACCCGAGCCGCCGATGGTCGCGCCGCGCACTATCGGCGCCCGGCGCGGCGGCCGATCGGTCAGCGTGGTCTGGTAGCGCCGAACCAGCGGGCTGCCGGCACCTATCGGCAGCTGTAAGCCGTTGGCGGTCCGGGCGAGCAACGCCGGATCGGCGAGCGCGGGCCCCGCCTCCAGCACCGTCACGGCACACCCGGGATCGGCGGAAAGGCGTTCGGCGACAACCGACCCGGCGCTGCCGGCACCGACGATCAGCACGTCGCTGTGCGAGGTGGCCCTACCCAAGGCGGATCAAGGTGTCGGCTAACTCCGGATCTGCGGCTTGAGCGCCCGAAGATTGCGCTCCCTGAACACACCCCACCACAACCCGAGCCCGTAGGCCAGGTCGTCGACACGCTTGAGCAGCAGATAGGTCAGCACACCGATCGGTTCGACGTCGTCGCAGGTGGCGTCGCGGCGGCGCAGCCAGTCCACCACGCCGTCCATCACGGCCGCGACGACAACGACCCGTCTGCAGTGGCGCGACATGGTCGCCGCGATCAGCGCCAGCGGCCAGTAATGCCGGCACAGGGCCGACGCCAGCTGCAGCGCCGCCGACCACAGCCCACGGGTGGCGATCGCGACCACGTCGTTCAGCGACGTGTCGGCGCCGCGCATCGCCCTGGCGATCCGGCCACCCGTGAGCACCGCGACCGCGATCGAGGCCACCTGGCCCAGGCTCGACCCCAGCGCAACCAGAATCCAGGTCATCAGCGCCCACCCGGAGATCACGACGGGTGCCGTCTTGTCCGGGTGACGCACCGACAACGGGGCGGCCGACCCACCGTAAAACGCTTTGCGCGCCAGCCAATCCCGCAGTTCGGTGCGGTGGTCGTGCGCGACCAGCGCGATCGGCTCGTAACGCAGCCGCGCGCCGGCCTCGATCAGTCGCCAGCACAGGTCGACGTCCTCGCCGGACTGCAACGTCTCGTCGAAGCCGCCAACGTTGCGGATGGCCGAGGAGCGGCAGACGATCGCCGCGCTGGGGACGTAGGACACCGTGCTGTGCGGCAGCACCGGCGCCTCGCGTTCCCCGAGGTCCAGCGACGAGTGCACCGCCTCGTAGCGCGCCACCACGTTCTCGCTGTGCGAGAGGCCGACGATGCGCGGCGCGACCAGGGCGACCGTGGGATCGCAGAAGTGACCGAGCAGCGCTTCCAGCCAGCCGCGGCGCGGTGCGACGTCGGAGTCCAGAAAGGCGACGAAGTCGGTCTTGCAGGCGGCGAGCCCGGTGTTGCGCGCGGCGGCCGGCCCCTTGCTGCGGTGGTGGTGCAGCACCTCGATGTCGCAGTGCGCCCCGACGAAGTCTTCCGGCTCGATGGGCGGTAACGACCCGTCGTCGACCACCACGACCCGCAACCCGCGCAGCGAACTCACCAGACGACGCACGCCGGAGATGTTGTTGCGCACGGGGATTACCACCGTCACGTCGCGATGCGACGGGCCACCGGCGGGCCGCGGATGAGCGACGGTGGCGTCCAGCAGGGTGCGCGCCAGCTGCGCGCTGAGGTCGTCGCGGACCTTCAGCCGGCCGTCGCTCAGCATGCCCTGGGCGGCCGGGGCCAGCTTCAGCAGGCGGGTCGGCGATCCGCCGAGCAGGGCCGAGCCGTCGCCGAGCACCCGCACGCGACGATCGACCTGGACGGCGAATCCGTCCGGCAGCCGAGGCTGGCTCATGTCAGCATCCCGTCGGCCCCGGGCATCCACCGGGCGACTCGACGGACGCATCCGTCCACCATCTCCCCCAGGATGCGTCTGCCCTCGGCGGCGGTCGCGGTGGTCGGGTCTCCCAACACACCCACGGGGCTGACCGCGGCCACTCCGCCGCGGCGCATGGACGGCAGCAACTCGGCCACGGGCACCCGGTTTCCGACGAGCCATCGGTCGGTCAGCACGTCGGTCGGCGAGATGTGCAGCAATAGCGACGTTTCGGTATGGCCGGCGTGGGCGTCGGCGCCGGCGACCACACAGGGGCACCATCCGGCGTCGCGCCCCTCGGAACGAAGCGTGGCCACCGCGACGTTCAGCGCGGCGGCGTTGCCGCCGTGGCCGTTGACAAAGACCAGGCGACCGGCCCAATCGGAGGCCGACCTGCCGTACTCCACCAACACAGCGGTGAGCGCCGCGGTGCCGATGGAGATCGTCCCGGGGAAACTCTGGTGCTCGCCGCTGGCGCCGTAGGCGATGGCCGGCGCCACCAGCCAGTCGTGCTCGAGGCGCGCGGCAACACCCCTGGCGACTGCGGTCGCGACCCGGGTGTCGGTGTCCAACGGCAGGTGGGGACCGTGTTGTTCGGTCGACCCCAGCGGGACCAAAATCGACGAGGAGCTGCGCGATAGCTGGCTCGACGTCGCAGCTCCCAATTCGCCGAGTACGGGCACTCGGTGATGGTAGGACGAATTCACCTGGCGTGCACCAATTGTTGAACCACGAAAACAAGTTTTTTTCCGGCGCGCCCAACGTGCGTCGAAATTAGTGACTCGTCCGTCACGGTTGCCACGCGTGTACCACGATTCAAGTGATGAATTCTCAGCAGTTTCGTCCAATTAGTCGGAAATTGCGTTACGCCCCCTCGACGCGAGGGACCCCGATCTCCTTGGCAAACCCGTCCGGCACCAGAATGTCGTCGGGGCTGAGGTCGTGGACGCTCGCATGCCCCAGTCCGATGAGCGCCGAGTCGATGCCCCCGCGCAGGATGTCGAGGACGTTCTCGACGCCGGCCTGCCCGCCCGCGGCGAGGCCCCACAGGTAGGCCCGGCCGATCATGACCGCCCGGGCCCCCAGCGCCACGGCCTTGACCACGTCACTGCCGCGCCGGATGCCGCCGTCCAGCAGCACCTCGACCTGATCCCCGACGGCTGCGGCCACCGCGGGCAGGGCGCGGATCGACGCGGGCGTGCCGTCCAGGTTGTTGCCGCCGTGGTTGGACACCGAGATCGCCGAAACGCCCGCGTCGACAGCCCTTTTGGCGTCGTCGACGCGCATGACGCCCTTCAGCATGAACGGGCCGCCCCACAGTTCGCGAAGCCAGGCGATGTCTTCCCAGGTCGGCGGGGGGGTGCCCATCCACTCGCCGTAGGCGGCGAAGAACGGCGGCCCCGGCTCGCCGCGGCGCCCCTGGTTGGGCACCCTCAGGTCCGGCGGCCGCAGCGTCTTGCCGAACTTCCACAGCCACCGCGGCCGGACGACCGCCTCCGGGGACAGCCGCAGGATGGTTCGCAGGTTCATCTCCTCGGGGATCTTCGGGCTGCCCCAGTCGCGGCCGTGCGAGAACGTCCAGTCGGTGGTGACGATGAGGCCGACGGCGCCGGCCTGGCGCGCCCGCTCCACCCGCTCGGCGATCGCGTCGCGCCCGCCGAGCCAGTACACCTGGAAGAAGACCTTGGGGTTGGCGGCGACGACCTCCTCGATCGGCTTGCTCGCGAACGAGGACAGCCCCATCGCCGTTCCCCGCGCGGCGGCGGCCCGCGCGACGGCCACCTCCCCGTCCGGATCGACGGCCTGAACCCCGGTCGGCGAGATGATCACCGGCATCGAAATGTCTTGTCCCATCACCGTCGTCGAGAGGTCACGCTTTTCCTGCGCGCCGATCACGTGGGGCGCGAAACCGAGTTCGGTGAATGCCTCGACGTTGTCGGCGACCGTAATTCCTCTTTCGCTCGCCGAAATGAGAGACGAATAGACCGACTTCGGCAGCCGCCGCTTGGCGAGTTGCTGGGCGATGTGAACCGTTTCGAACCACTCGGCCATGGCTACAGCGGGCTCTCGTTGCAAGGACGCGCCGGTGGCACCTCCGGCGGCCGGACCGACAGGGTCAGCGGGACCGGGCCGCGAGCCCCGCGCGAGTGGTCCGCCCGCGGCCGGGGCGTCTGCCGCTGCAGAGTCAGGGCCGAGGCGCTGTGCCCTTGCACGCACTCGGGATCAGGGCCGTCGATCGGCAGGCCGGTGAAGAACTTCGCCGCCATGCACCCGCCCCGGCAGCTGTCGTAGTGCCCGCAGCTGCCGCACGCTCCCGCGGACTGCGGCTCGCGCAACTCCCGGAACAGCGGAGCGTGCTTCCAGACGTTGGCGAAGCCGGTACCGAAGCCGGTGTCCGTCAAGACGTTTCCGGCCAGAAAACGGTCGTGGATGGCGAACGGGCAGGCGTACACGTCGCCCACCGGGTCGATCAGGCACACCACCCGGCCGGCCCCGCACATGTTGAGCCCGGCCAGGGCGCCGGACTCGCCGAGCGGGGACAAGTGGAAAAACGAGTCACCGGTGAGCACCCGCTCGCCGTTGGCGACCAGCCAGTCGTACAGCGCGACCTGTTGGTCGGCGGTGGGGTGGAGCTCGTCCCAGACGTCCGCGCCCCGGCCCGAGGGGCGCAGCCGGGTGATCCGCAGGGTCGCGCCGTAGCGCTCGGCCAGCGCGGCGAACTGGTCGAGCTGGTCGACGTTGTGCCGCGTGACGACGACGGAGATCTTCGCCCCGCCATTGGCGGAGAAGCCCGCATTAGCGAGGTTCTCCAGCGCGCGCACGGCCATCGCGAAGGAGCCGGGGCCACGGACCGCGTCATTGACCTCGGCGGTCGCCCCGTCCAGCGAGACCTGCACGTCGACGTAATCGCTCGCGGCCAGCCGGGCGGCGACCTCGGGCGTGATGCGGACCCCGTTGGTGGAGAACTTCACGCCGACGTGGTGGGCGGTGGCGTAGTCGACGAGCTCCCAGAAGTCCGGTCGCACAGTGGGTTCCCCGCCACCGATGTTGACGTAGAAGACCTGCATGCGTTCCAGCTCGTCGATGATGTCCATGCACTGGCGCGTGGACAACTCGCGGGGATCCCGCCTCCCCGAGGACGACAGGCAGTGCACGCAGGCCAGGTTGCACGCGTACGTCAATTCCCAGGTCAAGCAGATGGGCGCGTCCAGTCCGCGTTCGAACTGCTCGATGAGCCGGGGCACGGCTACGGCTGTCATCTATGCCTCCTGTGGCACCAGCATGTTGGATTCGGCGAGCACGCTCAGCGCGCGCAGGTAGGGGGCCTGGCCGGCGTCGTCGACTCCCGCTCCGCGGCACGCCGACCGGACGTCGGCGTGATCGCCCAGCGACTGCACCACTTCGAGGATCGTGCGGTTCTTCAAGAAGGACAGCTTGCGGGTGCCGAAATGGTAGAGCAGCGCGCCGAACGGCTCCGGCCGCACCGCCACCTGCGGATGCAGCCGCCAGCCGCGGTCGGGGTCGAACATGTCGGTCAGTAGACGCCGCACATTCCGTCGATGGAGACCTCTTCGACCAGGGTCTCGGTGACGAGTTCGGTGTCGGTCTCGTTCTCGCGGTCCATGAGCATTGCCTTTCGTCCAGGTGTCTCGACAATGAGGGGTGGTACTGGTCACAATCGTCGCCAAGAATATGGCATCGAGTGCCGAAATGGAAGGGCGGGGTCCGATGATGCCGCAGACGCGGGTGGGCCGACGCCGCTCGACCACGCCACAGCAGATCGCCGATGTCGCCATCAGCCTGTTCGCCGCGCGCGGGTTCGCCGATGTGAGCGTCGACGACGTCGCTCAGGCCGCCGGCATCTCCCGCCGCACCCTGTTCCGCTATTACGCGTCCAAGAACGCCATCCCGTGGGGCGATTTCGACACCCACCTCGCACACCTGCGCGACCTGCTCGCCGGCGTCGGCCCGGGAGAACCGCTTAGCGGTGCGCTGCGGTCGGCTTTGTTGGCGTTCAACACCTTTGACGAATCCGAGACCACCAGGCACCGTCGGCGCATGCGCGTCATCCTGCAGACCGCCGAACTGCAGGCCTATTCGATGACCATGTACGCCGGCTGGCGCGAGGTGATCGCGGGATTCGTCGCCGGCCGCACCGACCGCAAGACCACCGACCTGCTGCCCCAGACAGTGGCGTGGACGATGCTCGGGGTGGCGCTGAGCGCCTACGAGCACTGGCTGGGTGATGAATCCGTCCCGTTGCCGGTGGCCCTCGGCCAGGCGTTCGACGTCATCGGCAACGGCCTGGACAGCCTCGCCCCATGAACGAGCGGATGCTGTACAACCTGCGGTCGCAGGGCAGGTTCTGCGAGAAGTCCGGCTCGCCGATGTACGGCGAACTCCTCGAGCTGGTGGCGCGGGACGTCGAGGCCGGGGGCGTCTTCGCGGCGATACTGGCCGGCCACGAGGACGATTCCGCGCGCGACGCGGTGCCGCTGCGGTTGCTCGGCGGCCTGCACCGGTTGGCACTCGACGGCCGGGCGCCGCGTCTGCGCCGCTGGTATCCGAGCACCGGTGGCAGCTGGGATGCCGCGGCCGCCTGGCCGGACATCTTGCGGACCGCCGACGACCACGCCCAGACGCTGCGCGGGTCGCTCGACCAACCGCCGCAGACCAACGAGGTGGGCCGGTCGGCGGCGCTGGTCGGTGGTCTGCTGCGCATCAACGAATACGGTTTGCCGATAAGGCTATTCGAGATCGGATGTAGCGCGGGGCTCAACCTGCGGGCAGACCACTACCGGTACCTGTTCGCCGACCGCCAGTGGGGACATGCCGACTCACCGGTGACCATCGAGGACGCGTGGTACGGCGCGGTGGTGCCCGAGGGCGAGTTGCGGATCGCCGAACGGCGCGGCTACGACATCGCGCCCATCGACGTCACGCAGGCCGCCGGGGAGGTGGCGGCACTGAGCTACGTGTGGCCCGACCAGCAGGCTCGGATCGACCGGATGCGCGGCGCCGTCGCGGTGGCACACACCGTGCCGGCCCCGCTGGAGCGCCGAACCGCGGCCGACGCGGTCACCGGCCTGGCCCTGGCCGAGGGCGCGCTGACGGTGTTGTGGCACTCGATCACCTGGCAGTATCTCTCCGCCGCAGAACGAGTTACGGTGCGCGCCAGCGTGGAAGCGCTGGGCCGCAAGGCCGACGCTTCCTCGCCGTTCGCGCACCTGACGATGGAGCCCGCCCGCGACGGGCCCGGCACGCCGATCAGGTTTCTCGTGCGGGCCCGTCGCTGGCCCGGCGGGCGCCCCGAGGTTCTCGGGCAATGCCATCCTCACGGCCCACCGGTGCGGTGGCTTTGAGGACGCCTCAGCCGAGCATCTCCGAAACCGGTGCGCCGGCAGCGATCTTGGCGCGGACCTTCATGACCTTGCCCGGCATTCCGCCGCCGACCACCCCGACCAGCACCCCGTCGCGCTCGTAGTAGGCCAGGAACTTGCGGCCGTCGTCTTCGACAAGGTGGACGGTGTCGGTGGCCTCCGGCTCCCCGAGGCACTGGATCTTGACGTCGTACTGGTCGCTCCAGAAGTACGGGACCACCACGGCCGACGGCACGTCCTGGCCCAGCATGGCGGGCACAACGACCCGCGCCTGGTCGGCGACGTTGCTCCAATGTTCAACGCGCCCTTGATGTCCCGTCGCGTCGCGCCAGGACGCGACGTCGCCCAGCGCCCACACGCCCGGCGCACTGGTGCGTCCGACCTCGTCGCAGATCACCCCACCATCGACACTGTCGACTTCGATGCCGCTGCCGGCCAGCCACGCGGTCGCCGGGCGTGATCCGATGCCGACCACCACCAGGTCGGCCGGCAGCTCGGTCCCGTCGGTGAGCACCACGGTGTCGACGTGGTCGTGGCCGCGGACCTCGGTCACGCCGACGCCCAGGCGCACATCGACCCCCTCGGCGCGATGCAGACGCGCCACGAGTTCGCCGATCTGCTCGCCGAGGACCGAAGCCAGCGGCGTCGGTTGCGGCTCGACGAGCACGACGTCCACCCCCAGCTTGCGCAGGCTGGCGGCCACCTCGCAGCCGATGAAGCCCGCGCCGACCACGACAGCGTGCAGTGCGGCGGACGCGTGCTCGCGCAGCGCCATGCTCTCGTCGAACGACCGCAGCACCCGGATGCCCTCCAGATCCGGCAACGCGGGGATGCGGCGCGGCACCAGCCCGGTAGCGATGACGAGTTCGTCGTATCCGATCGCGGTTCCGTCGGCCAGCGTCACCGTCTGCGCCGCCGTGTCGAGCGCGGTGGCCGCCGAGCCCAGTCGCAGCGTGATGTCGTTCTGGTCGTACCACTCGCGCGGCTTGAGGAACACGTCGTCGACCTCTTTGCGCAGCACCTCCTTCGACAACGGCGGGCGGTCGTACGGCAGGTGCACCTCGTCGCTGACGATCGTGACGCGACCGGAGTACCCGGACCGGCGCAGTTGCTCGGCGGTCCGGGCGGCGGCCAGGCCGCCGCCGACGATCACAATTCCCCGTTCGAAGCCCCGCTCGAAGCCCCGTTCGAACCCCAGGTCAGAACCCTTACTGGTCACGTGGAGTTCATACACGATCGGCCGATCAGTACTTCAAGGCACCCTTGTCAACGTTGATCTGAGTGCCCGACAGCGTGCCGGAGCCATCGCCGGCGAGCCACACCACGACGTCGGAAACCTCGTCAGCCGACATGAAGCTCTTGGGTTGCAACGGCATTGGCGGGAAGCTGTGCACGAATGCGGGATGCTTGGCAAAGATCTCCATCATCGCGTCGGGCTCGATCATCGGGGTGTCCACCGAATAGGGGTGGATGGAGTTGACCCTGATGCCGTATTCGCCGAGCTCGATCGCCAGCGTGTTGGTCAGCGCGGTCAGTCCGTATTTGCTGGCCGAGTAGTGGCCGTTGCCCGGGGTGGCCTTGACGCCCGCCGCCGAGCTGACGACGACGATCGAGCCGCCGTTACCGGCCTCGATCATCGCGGGGATCGCGGCGCGCAGGGTGCGCCAGGTGCCGGTCAGGTTGATCCCGACGACGGTTTCCCACTGCTCGTCGGTGAGCTCCCAGACCCGCCCCCAGCCGAGCACTCCCGCGTTGGCCACCAGGATGTCGAGCCGGCCGAACTGTCCGATCCCGTCGGCCACCAGCTGCCGCAGCGCCGCATCGTCGCGGATGTCGGCCTCCCTGGCCAGCACCGCGCGGCCCTCGGCCTCCACCAGGCGGACCGTCTCCTTGAGGTCCTCGGGGGTGGCCGGAGTGTAGGTCACCCCGGCCGACGCCGGCCCGCAGAGATCCAGTGCGATGATGTCGGCACCCTCGCGGGCCAGCCGCACGGCGTGCGAACGCCCCTGCGCGCGGGCGGCACCGGTGATGAAGGCGACGCGTCCCTGCAGTGATCCTTGCCCGGCCACGTCGCGCCCCTTCCACCCGGCCCGTCAACGCAGCCAGGCTAGCAGTGAAACTGAAACGTGTTCTAACCAGCCCCGGCGGGTCAGATCTCGGCAATGATCTGCGCCCGCCGGCTGCTGTACTCCTGATCGGTCAGCGCCCCGCCGGCGCGCAGGGTCTCGAGCTCCTGAAGGCGCTGGGCGATCGACGGCTGCCCCGGGGCCGGGCCGGTGGGGGCGCCCGCGGCCGCCGGTTGCTGCTGCTGCACGGCGCGGCGCACCACCGCCTGGATCTGCTGACGCAGCGCGGGGTTGGACCGGATGTCGACCATCCGGTTGACCGGAACATTGTTGGCTTTGAGGATCTGCAGGATCTCCATCAGGGGGCCGGCCTGCCCGCTGAGATCGTAGGTCGTGTTGTCCTCGGCCACCGTGAACTGCGCGGGCACCAGGCCGTTGACCAATGCGCTTCGCTCCCAATCGATCCGGTACTCCTGCGTGGTCGGGTTGACCAGGACCACCAGCTTGCGCGCGGTGAGGTTGCCCAGCCGGGTGACGTTCGCGATCACCCGGTCCTGGCTGTCGAACGGCACGAAGCCGGGTCCGGAGATGTGCAGGTCCACCTTCACCAGCGGCTGCTCGTTGATCCGGGTGCCCGTCTCCGTCAGGCCGGTGATCTGCGCGAGCGCCAGCACGCCGTGCTGCTCGAGCTCGGCCGATTTGGCCGCCGACTTCGCACCGAAGTTGGTCAGCGCCAACGCGATCACCACGTCGGCGACGGTGATGAGCAGACCGACGTAGAGCATCCACTGCAGCAGGCTCCCGAGCCCGAGGGCAAAGTAGACGACCAGAAATATCGGGCCCACCAGCCCGCCGCACAGCAAAACGACCAATTGTGCCTTCAGGTAGCGCGCCAACACGGTGTTCTCCTCCGCTTGCACCGAAGTCCGTGTCAGAGTAGCGCTCGCAGCCCGGGCACAACAGCCCAATGCGCAAAGCCCGGACCACCGTGCGGCGGTCCGGGCTCTGGCTAACTCGCTGGAACTACTTGATGATCTTGACGACCCGGCCGGCGCCGACGGTGCGGCCACCCTCGCGGATCGCGAAGCGCAGGCCGTCGTCCATGGCGACGGGCTGGATCAGCTTCACCGAGATGTTGGTGTTGTCACCGGGCATCACCATTTCGGTGCCCTCCGGCAGCGTCACCACACCGGTCACGTCGGTGGTGCGGAAGTAGAACTGCGGGCGGTAGTTGTTGAAGAACGGCGTGTGCCGGCCGCCCTCGTCCTTGGACAGGATGTAGACCTGGCCCTCGAACTCGGTGTGCGGCGTGGTGGTGCCGGGCTTCGTGACGACCTGACCGCGCTCGACGTCCTCGCGCTTGATACCACGCAGCAGCAGCCCGACGTTGTCGCCGGCCTGCCCCTGGTCGAGCAGCTTGCGGAACATCTCCACACCGGTGACCGTGGTCTTGGTGGTGGTCGGGCGGATGCCGACGATCTCGACTTCCTCGTTCACGTTGACCACACCGCGCTCCACGCGACCGGTGACGACGGTGCCACGGCCGGTGATGGTGAAGACGTCCTCGACGGGCATCAGGAACGGCTTGTCGGTCTCGCGGACCGGGTCCGGGATCGACTCGTCGACGGCGTCCATGAGCTGCTCGACGGACTCGACCCACTTGGCGTCGCCCTCGAGCGCCTTGAGCGCCGACACCCGCACCACCGGGGCGTCCTCATCGAACTCCTGGGCGGCCAGCAGTTCGCGGACCTCCATCTCGACGAGCTCCAGCAGTTCCTCGTCGTCCACGGCGTCGGCCTTGTTCAGCGCGACCAGGATGTAGGGCACGCCGACCTGACGCGCGAGCAGCACGTGCTCGCGGGTCTGCGGCATCGGGCCGTCGGTGGCGGCGACCACCAGGATGGCGCCGTCCATCTGGGCGGCACCGGTGATCATGTTCTTGATGTAGTCGGCGTGGCCCGGGGCGTCGACGTGCGCGTAGTGGCGCTTCTCGGTCTGGTACTCCACGTGGGAGATGTTGATCGTGATGCCGCGCTGACGCTCCTCGGGCGCGTTGTCGATCTGGTCGAACGCGCGCGACTCGTTCAGGGTGGGGTACTTGTCGTGCAGGACCTTGGTGATCGCCGCGGTCAGTGTGGTCTTGCCGTGGTCAACGTGACCAATGGTCCCGATGTTGACGTGGGGCTTGGTCCTTTCAAACTTCGCCTTCGCCACTGTGGTGTCCTCCGACTTTGTTGGTGCTTGTTAGGCAGTGTTGATGATTTCAGTTGTGCCGCGGTGGTGACCGGGCAAGGTTACTCCGGGTGGTTCTCGATCTTTACTGACCCGTCGCCTTCGCTGGGCCCACTGCTCGGCTCCGTGCCCACTGACCTGACGCTCACTGACCCGTCGCCTTCGCGATGATCTCCTTCGACACGTTCGCCGGAACTTCGGCATACGAGTCGAACACCATGGAGTAGTTCGCCCGGCCTTGCGTCTTCGACCGCAGGTCGCCGACGTAGCCGAACATCTCCGACAGCGGCACGTGCGCCTTGACGACGCGCGCACCCGCCCGCTCCTCCATGGCCTGGATCTGGCCACGGCGGGAGTTCAGGTCGCCGATCACATCGCCCATGTAGTCCTCGGGCGTGGTGACCTCGACGGCCATGATCGGTTCCAGGATGACCGGTTGCGCTTGCTGCGCAGCCTTTTTCAGCACCTGGGAACCGGCGATCTTGAACGCCATCTCCGACGAGTCGACCTCGTGGAAGGCCCCGTCGAGCAGGGTGACCTTCAAGTTCACCAGCGGGTAGCCGGCCAGCACGCCGTACTGCATGGCGTCCTGGGCACCGGCATCCACGGAGGGGATGTATTCCCGGGGGATGCGCCCACCGGTCACCTTGTTCTCGAACTCGTACGTCGCACCGTCTTCACCGGTGAACGGCTCGAGGTTGATGATGACCTTCGCGAACTGACCCGAGCCGCCCGTCTGCTTCTTGTGGGTGAACTCGACGTTCTGCGCGGCGCGGCGGATGGTCTCCTTGTAGGCCACCTGCGGCTTGCCGACGTTAGCCTCGACCTTGAACTCGCGGCGCATGCGGTCCACCAGGATGTCCAGGTGCAGCTCGCCCATGCCGCCGATCACGGTCTGGCCGGTCTCCTGGTCCAGGTGCACCTTGAAGGTCGGGTCCTCCTCGGCGAGCTTCTGGATCGACAGCGACAGCTTCTCCTGGTCGCTCTTCGTCTTGGGCTCGATGGCCACCTCGATGACCGGGTCGGGGAAGGTCATCGACTCCAGCACGACCTGGTCGTTCGGGTCGCTCAGGGTGTCGCCGGTGGTGGTGTCCTTCAGGCCGATCACCGCGTAGATGTGCCCGGCCGACGCGGTCTCCACCGGGTTCTCCTTGTTGGAGTGCATCTGGAACAGCTTGCCCAGCCGCTCCTTCTTGCCCTTGGTGGAGTTGATCACCTGACTGCCGGAGTCGACCTTGCCCGAGTACACCCGGACGTAGGTCAGCTTGCCGAAGAACGGGTGCGTGGCGACCTTGAACGCCAGCGCCGAGAACGGCTCGTCGGTCGACGGCTTGCGGATGACCTCGACGTCCTCCTTGCCCGGGGCGTGCCCGACGGCCGGCGGCACGTCCAGCGGCGACGGCAGGTAGTCGATGACCGCGTCGAGCATGGGCTGCACACCCTTGTTCTTGAACGCGCTGCCGCACAGCACCGGGTAGGCCTCCGAGCTGATCGTCAGCTTGCGGATCGCGCCCTTGATCTCGTCGACCGTGAGCTCTTCGCCGCCGAGATACTTTTCCAGCAGCGCCTCGTCGGTCTCGGCGACGGCCTCGAGCAGCTTGGTGCGGTACTCGTCGGCCTTCTCCTGCAGTTCGGCGGGGATGTCGACCACGTCGTACTTCTCGCCGAGCTTGGCCTCGGCGCTCCACACCTTGGCCTTCATCTCGACCAGGTCGACGACGCCGGAGAAGTCACCCTCGGAGCCGACGGGCAGCTGGATCGGGATGACGTTGGCGCCCAGCCGCTCCTCCATGGTCCGCACGGAGAAGTAGAAGTCGGCACCGATCTTGTCCATCTTGTTGACGAAGCAGATCCGCGGGACGTCGTACTTGTCGGCCTGCCGCCACACCTGCTCGGACTGCGGCTCGACACCTTCCTTGCCGTCGAAGACCGCGACGGCGCCATCGAGAACCCGCAGGCTGCGCTCCACCTCGACGGTGAAGTCGACGTGCCCGGGGGTGTCGATGATGTTGATCTGGTTGTCTTTCCAGAAGCAGGTGGTGGCCGCGGAGGTGATGGTGATCCCGCGTTCCTGCTCCTGCTCCATCCAGTCCATGGTGGCGGCGCCGTCGTGCACCTCACCGATCTTGTAGCTGATACCGGTGTAGTAGAGAATGCGCTCGGTCGTCGTCGTCTTGCCGGCGTCGATGTGCGCCATGATGCCGATGTTGCGGACCCTGGTCAGGTCGGTAAGCACGTCCTTCTGTGCCACAGAAGTCTTCCCACTCTTTCGATTGCGTAGTTCGCTGTCTCAGTTGCGCCCGGCCACTCTGCCCGCTGGCGCGGCCTTCGGCTTCTACCAGCGGTAATGCGCGAAGGCGCGGTTGGCCTCGGCCATCTTGTGGGTGTCCTCACGCCGTTTGACGGAGGCCCCGAGGCCGTTGCTGGCGTCGAGGATCTCGTTCGCCAGCCGCTCGATCATGGTCTTCTCGCGGCGCTGCCGCGAGAAGCTGACAAGCCAGCGCAGCGCGAGCGTGGTCGACCGGTCCGGACGCACCTCGACGGGCACCTGGTAGGTCGCACCACCGACGCGGCGGCTGCGCACCTCCAAGGCGGGCTTGACGTTGTCCAGAGCACGCTTGAGCGTGATCACGGGATCGGTACCTGTCTTTTCCCGGGCATTCTCGAGCGCACCATAAACAATGCGCTCGGCCAGCGATTTCTTCCCCTGCAGCAGGATTTTGTTCACCAGCTGGGTGACCAGCTGCGACCCGTACACGGGATCGTTGACCAACGGGCGCTTGGGCGCCGGCCCCTTGCGCGGCATCAGCTCTTCTCCTTCTTGGCGCCGTAACGGCTGCGGGCCTGCTTGCGGTTCTTCACGCCCTGGGTGTCGAGCGAACCGCGGATGATCTTGTACCGAACACCCGGCAGGTCTTTGACTCGGCCGCCACGCACCAGCACCATCGAATGCTCCTGCAGGTTGTGGCCCTCGCCCGGGATGTACGCCGTTACCTCGACCTGACTCGTCAGCTTGACGCGCGCGACCTTCCGAAGCGCCGAGTTCGGCTTCTTCGGGGTGGTGGTGTACACGCGGGTGCACACACCACGGCGCTGCGGGCTGCCCTTGAGTGCCGCGGTCTTGACCTTGGCTACCTTGTCGCGGCGACCCTTGCGGACCAGCTGCTGAATGGTTGGCATCTAGGAGGCTTTCTTTCTGTACTCGGAGGTTCGTGTTCCTGCTGGTGTCTCAAGTCTTCGTACTGCGGTTATGTCCGGCCACCTCACCCCGCGGCCGGGTGTGTCGCACGCTTCGCGCACCGAACCCATCCGATGCATCGTGGACATGCGAATTTGCCCGGCATCCATTTCCTCACGGTCAGGCGCCGCAAGCCGCCAGGCACGAGGTACTACGATACCCGTCGCCGGTCTCGCAGGTCAAAGCGGCGGCCTGGCGGGGACTAGCCGAGGTCTGGCCCGTCGCGCGCGGTGCGCCTCTCCAGGCCGGCGGCCAGACGCAACACCATATCCGAGAACAGCGCGTCGGTGTCGACGTCACCCATGACGCCGGTCATCTCGAGCAGTACGAAGCCGTGCATCGCCGACCAGAACTCCAGCGCCGCGTGGAAGGCATCGGCGCCATCCAGGCCGTAGGAGGACAGCACGGCGATCACCGGGGCGGCGGCTCCCCGGGTGGCCTCCGTGTACTCGGGGTCGTCGCCGCCCAGCGGCATCCTCGTGAAGGCCGAGTAACGGCCGGGGTGGTGATGGGCATAGCTGCGGTAGGCGCCCGCCATGACCAGCACGGCGTCGTCGCGGGAGCGCCCCTCGCCGACCCGGTTCAGCATCAGGATGATGTCGTCGATGACGCGGATCCGTACGGATCGCCGCAGGTCCTCCAAACTGTCCACGTGGTTGTAGAGCGAGGGCCCCTTGGTGCCGAGCTGCGTCGCCAGCGCGTTGATGGTCAGGGCGTCCCAACCCTCCCGATCCAGAAAGGTCAGCGCGCCGTCGACGATTCCGTCGCGGCTCAGCTTGGCCGGCCGGGACCCGGATCTGCCCGCACGCTGGCGCCCGGCCACCGACGGCGGTCCCGGCTGAGCGGCCATGGCGAGCGCCCTTTCCGTGGGTTGATGCGTGTCCAACTAATGACTCTAGTTCACGAGCCGGTTCACCAGCCGGAGCCGCCGCGCGGCGCCGGCAGGCACACGAACCGGGACAACGTCGGGAAACTCTGCCGCCGGGTGCATGCATGGACGTAATGTCATTGCGGCAGACTCTCCCGTCGTGAAGGGGGCCGCAATGAAGTGGACGACCGTCGCCGGGGCGCTGGCCGGCTGCGTCGTCGCCGGGGCGGCCGCCTCCGTGGCCACGCCGCCGGCCGCGCACGCCAAGAACGGCGACACCCACGTGATCGGCGAAGGCATCGAGCAGACGGTCGACTGCAACGATGCCACCTTGCTGGTCAACGGGACCCGCAACACCGTCACGGCATTGGGCAACTGCTACGCGGTGACGGTCATGGGCTCGTCCAACACGGTCGTCGCGGATTCCGTCAGCCACGACATCACCGTCTACGGCTGGGACGAGACGGTGTTCTATCACGGCGGCGCGCCGTTCGTCTGGGATCGTGGCCGCGAATTGGGCATGACCAACCGGCTGCAGCAGGTACCCGGCTGAGGCTTTCGCACCCGACCGCATCCAACCGAGGGAATCGAGGAACATTGCCCGCCCACACCTTCCAAGCGCCCAGGCTCGTCGCCCTGGCCGCGGCGCCCGCCGTCGCGGCAACCCTGCTTGCCGGATGCAGTTCGACGGCGAACCCGCCCGCGACCTCGACGACGACCAGTAGCGCGGCCTCGACGACCGCCGGAGCGGCGCCGACCAGCTCGGGCGGCGCGAGCACCACCGCGTCGGTCGAGATCGGCAACACGATCAACTACGGCTCGATGAGCACCACCGCCACTTTGGACTGCGCCAGCGGCAAGTCCCTGAACGTTGGCGGCTCGGATAACACGCTCACCGTCACGGGCACCTGCGAGACGCTGACCGTCGGCGGGGCCAACAACAAGATCACCGTGGACAAGGTCAACACGCGCATCAGCGTGGTGGGGCTCAACAACACCATCACCTACAAGGACGGCGATCCCAAGGTCGACAACCTCGGCTCCAGCAACAGCATCAACAAAGGCAGCTGAACCGGCCCGGGGCGCCGATCAGCCGGCGGGCGCGCCGTGGCGGCCGGCGCCCGCAGCGAACCGCCCGGCACCCTCGTTGGCCTCCGCGGCCACGCGCGAGATGCTGGCGAACTCGGCGTCCAGCGCGTCGGCTTCCGTTGCGCCCCACTGGTTTAGCGCCGACAACCGATCGGCGCGCAGGCACTGCTGCGGCAGTGCGGCCAGCTGACCCGCCAGCTCCTCCGCCTCCCGGCGGGCCTGCCCCGTGGGCACCACCCGGTTTGCCAACCCGATCGCCAGCGCTTCGTCGGCCTTGACCGCCCGGCCGGTCAGAATCATGTCCATCGCCCGGCTGTGTCCGATCAACCGCGGCAGCCGTACCGTGCCGCCGTCGATCAACGGCACCCCCCAGCGCCGGCAGAAAACACCGAACACGGCGTCCTCCTCGGCGACCCGCAGGTCGCACCACAGGGCCAGCTCCAGGCCGCCGGCCACGGCATAGCCGCTCACCGCGGCGATCACCGGTTTCGACAAGACCATGCGCGACGGCCCCATCGGGCCGGGCCCAGTCCGGTGCACCGCGTTGGCCTCGGGCGTCCCGAAGGCTTTCAAATCGGCTCCTGCGCAGAAGGTTCCGTTATCGCCCCACAACACGGCGACCGCCGCGGAATCGTCGCGGTCGAAGTCCTCGAAGGCCCGGTGGAGCGCGGTCGCCATCGGCCCGTTGACGGCGTTACGCGCGCCCGGCCGGTCCAGGATCACCGTGGTCACCGGACCCTTGCGCTCCACACGCACCGGCTCGTTCATGTCGCCTCCTGTAGTTGGGTTAGGTCGCGTCGCTGGGCCAGTTCGGTGGCGAAGTCGTGGTAGGCTGCGCGCAGCCGTGCGCCGGGCCAATCGGCCGGCAACAATTCGCCGGGCAGCATCGGGTCGGTGAGCAGGTGGCGCACCGCGCCCGCGGCCGCCACAAAACGGCCGGGAATGTCGGGGGCAGCCGACATTTCGTCAAGCAGCCGCTGCCCGGTGTCCGACCACCCGGACAGGTCCCAGAGCCGGCCGGCCAGCTCGGCGGGTGCGTCGTCGCGGGCGCTCAACAACCGCACCCGCGCTCGCATGTCGGGCTCGAGGTCGAGGTCGAGGTTGTCGGGCCGCAGCCACACCCCTTCGCGCAGCTCGCCGAAACGCTTGTGGTGCATCGTCGTCCGCAGCGCGGCGCGGGCCCGCGCATCAGTGCCCACGCTCGTGACGATCAGCACATGCCAGCATCCACGCCAGTCCCGGGTGCGCGGGCGCATCGCATCGTCCTGGCGACGCTGGCGGGCCAGCAGGCGATCCGACAACCGGTAACCGTCGTCGGAACGGACCAGGTCGCCCGCACCGACCATGCGGGTCAGCGCGACCCGCAGCGCGGTCTCCTTGATACCGAAATCCGCTGTCAGCCGGACTAATTCGCTGGCACTCGCCCAAGCCGGGTGGGCGCCGAGCAGCACGCTGAGCACCACGGACCGCGCCGTCATCTTCCGCATGGCTAGACTTCCGAAGCCCGCCTGCCGTAGTCGCCGAACGGCTCGTCACGCTGGCGTACCGCCTCGCGAAAGCCGTGCTCGACCGAGTCGGCGACGAAGGCGTGCCCCTCGGGCGTATGGCGGGCGATGCCGTCGAAGACCGTGCCGACCATCCTGCTGGTGGCCACCCCCTGTTGCAGCAGGGCGGAATTCAGCGCGAGCTTGATCATGATCAACTGGTTGACCGGCACCGCCGCGATCCGCTGCACCAATCGTTCGGTGCGCTCGTCGAGATCGTGGGGATCGGGCGCCTCGACGGCCAGGCCCCATTCGGCGGCCTGGGCACCCGTGATCGAGTCGCCGGTGAACAGCAGGCGTTTGGCGCGCTGATCGCCGAGCCGGTGCGCCCACAACCCCGCCGCCGGCACGCCCCACACCCGGGTCGGGGGGTAGCCGATCTTGGCGTCGGCCGCGGCGATCACCTGGTCGGCATGCAGGGCGATGTCGGTGCCGCCGGCAACGCAGTAGCCGTGGATCTTGACCACCGTCGGCTTGTCGGCGTGCATCAGGGACGAGAAGCCGCGCACGAAGCGGCTCATCATCTGATAGTCGATCATCGGGTCCCACGGCTGATCCGGCCGATGGTTGACGCCCTGCGTCCTGCCGTCCAGCACGGTGCCCTTGTAGGCGCTGCCGCCGCCGGCCGAGGACGACCCCTCAGCGTAGGCGCCCAAATCGAATCCGGCGCAAAAACCTTCGCCGCGACCGGAAACCAGGATGACGTGGACTGCGGGATCCAGGTCCGCACGCTCCACCAATGCCGACAACTCCAGCGGCGTGTCGGCGACGATCGCGTTGCCCTTCTCCGGCCGGTTGAAGGTAATGCGGGCAACCCGGTCGGTGACCTCGTAGGTCATCGTCTTCAGGTTGTCGAAATCGACCGGCCTGATCGCGTGGGTCACTGTGCGGCTCAGCCCTTTACCAGGACCCGCTCCAGGATGGGCGACAGATCCAGCCCGGTCGGCATGGTGCCGAACGCACCGCCCCAGGCACCGCCCAGCCTGGTCGCCAGGAACGCCTCGGCGACGGCGGGATGACCGTGACGCACCAACAGCGAGCCCTGCAGCGCCAGGCAGATATCCTCGGCGACCTTGCGGGCGCGGTAGGCGATGGCGTCCAGATCGGCGAGCTGTTCGCGCAGCCGCTCGACGTGGCCGCCCAGCCGCGGATCCTGACCCGCGGATTCGGCCACTTCGGTGAAGAACACCTCGACGCATTCGGGCCGCGTTGCCATGGCGCGCAGCGTGTCCAGCGCGCTGACGTTGCCCGACCCTTCCCAGATACCCATCAACGGCGCCTCGCGATACAGCCGCGGCATTCCGGATTCCTCGACATAGCCGTTGCCGCCCAGGCACTCCAGCGCTTCGGCGGCGTGCGGGGTGGACCGCTTGCACACCCAGTACTTGCTGGCCGCCAGGCCGATGCGGCGCAGCAGCGCTTCGGTCGCGTCGCCCCGCACCGCCCGGTCGGTGGCGCCGGCCATTCGCATCGCGACGATCGTGGCGGCCTCGGCCTCCACGGCCAGGTCGGCCAGCACGTTGCGCATCAGCGGCTGGTCGATCAGGTAGGCACCGAATGCTTTTCGATGCGCGGCGTGGTGGATGGCGCGGGTCAGGCCCGTGCGCATGCTGGTGGCACTGCCCAGCGTGCAGTCCAGCCGGGTGAGGTTGACCATCTCGATGATGGTCGGGACGCCACGGCCCTCCTCGCCCACCAGCCACGCGATGGCTCCGTCGTATTCCACCTCGCTCGACGCGTTGGCGTGGTTACCCAGCTTGTCCTTCAAGCGCTGCAAGAACATTCGGTTGCGGCTGCCATCGGGCAGCACCCGCGGCAGCATGAAGCATGACAGCCCGCCGGGGGCCTGCGCGAGCACCAGGAAGATGTCGCACATCGGCGCCGAGGTGAACCACTTGTGACCCGTCAGGCTGTAGGTCCCGTCCGCGTTCGGCGTCGCCTGGGTGGTGCCGGCGCGCACGTCGGACCCGCCCTGCTTCTCGGTCATCGACATACCGGCGGTGATGCCGGCCTTCGTGGTGGCCGGCTTGAGCTCCGGGTCGTACTCGCGGCTGGTCAGCAACGGCTCGTACACCGCGGCCAGCTCGGGGTTGTAGCGCAGCGCCGGCACCACGGCATAGGTCATCGAGATCGGGCAGACGTGGCCCGGTTCCACGGTCCAGGCCGAGGTCTTGGCCGCCCGCACCACGTGCGCCCCCGGCCGCTCGTCGGCCCACGGCGCGGCGTGCATGCCGTGCGCGATCGCCGCCCGCATCAGCTCGTGGTAGGCCGGGTCGAACTCGACTTCGTCGACTCGATGCCCGGTGCGGTCGTGGGTGTGCAGAATGGGCTGATTGCGGTCGGCGAGCTCGCCCCAGCGCTGAGCCTCGCGACTGGCCGACAGCGCCCCGACCTCGTTGACCTCTTCCAGCCCCCACTGGCCACCCTCGCGGATCAGTGCCTCGACCAGCATCGGCGACGTGGCGGGGTTGTAGTTCTCCAGCGGCGGGACCTGGTTGGTGACGACATGCGTGTCTGGCATGCCACCCATATTACAATTTCCCGACAACTGCACAAGAGGTGTAACACTAGCGAGTGTGTGCGGCGAAGAAGCCCCAGAGTGTCCGGGTCGCAAACGGCGGCCACTCGTGGCCGCCTCCGTCGACGGTGACCAGCGCGACGCCACGGCCGCCGGGGCACGCGGCCGTCGACGTGGTCACCCGGCCGCTCGTCGTGTCGGTGGGCGCGCCGCAGCGATCAACGTTGCGCCAGAACGCATTCACGTCCGGGATCGACGGTCCGTTGATGACGCTGAAGCCCTGCCCGCCGGCGTAGGGGACGAGCCGATCCGTCGTGCCGTGCACCGCCATCACCGAAGTCGGCCGTGGCGACGCGCACGAGTTCAGCTGCGTTCCGGCGACCGGTCCGATCGCCGCGAAGATGTCGGTGGTGCACGCCAGGGTGTAGGACATGATGCCGCCGTTGCTCATGCCGCTGGCGTAGATCCTCGCGGGGTCGATGCCGACGTTCTCGGCCACGTCGGCGACGGCCGCGCGGATGAACCCGACATCATCGACCCCTTCCCGGCCGGACCGGCCGCAGCAGGTCTCCCCGTCCACGTTCCATGCCCGGCCCAGGCCATCCGGGTAGGCGACGGCGAACTTGCCCGAATCGGCCAAACCGTCCCAGCCGTAATCCCTTTCGACCTGCCTGGCGCTGCCGGAATAGCCGTGCAGCACGACGACCAGCGGGGCCGAGGCGAGCAGCCCTGCGGGCTTGTAGAGCCGATAGCTGCGATCGCGTCCGCCTACGCTGAGGTGGTGCAGGCTGGTTCCGGTGTCGAATCCCGACGGCAGCGTCACGTTCTCCCACGCCGCACAACCCGCGACCACCAGCACCAAGCCGACGATCGCGGCGAGTCGACGGGCCACGGCGGTCAGCCGTTGACGTGTTCTCGCAGGAACGCTATGTCGTCCTTGCGGCCCTCGTCGGCGGTCTCGCAGATCACCGGGGCGTCGGCCGCCTTGACCACCGCCGCCAGCAGCTGGGGGTCGATCTGGCCGGTGCCGAAGTTGGCGTGCCGGTCGGCGCCGGAACCCGCCGCGTCCCGCGAGTCGTTGCAGTGCACCAGGTCGATGCGACCGGTGAGGGCCTTGATCCGGTCGACGGCGTCGATCAGCGCTTCACCCGCGGCCCAGGCGTGACAGGTGTCGAGGCAAAAGCCAATGCCCTTGTCGCCGATGCGGTCCCACAGCCTGCCGATGGTGTCGAAGTAACGGGCCATCGCGTGGTCGCCGCCCGCGGTGTTCTCCAGGTATACCTGCACGTCCGTCTCGAGGTAGTCCACAGCCTTGGCCCACCGCTCGAAACCGGCCTCCATGTCGTTGTCGTCGGCGTGGCCGCCGTGCACGATGACCGCCGCCGCGTTGATCTCGGCGGCCGCGTCGCAGGTGTCCTGAAGGATCTTGCGCGACGGGATCCGAACGCGATTGTTGGCCGATGCGACGTTGATGAGATACGGCGCGTGGACGTACAGCGGAATGGTCGAGGCCTTCAGCGTCTCGGCGTCCTCGCGAGGCTTCGGCTTCTTCCAGCTTTGTGGGTTGGACAGGAAGAACTGGACCACGTCGGCGCCGTCGGCCTGGGCGGCGGCGAGGGGATCGTCGTTGCGGACGTGCGAGCCGATGAGCACGTGGCCAGTGTAGTGAGTGGGCGGTCCGGGTGACTTTCGCGGCGCCGTGTTCTGAATAGACTTGCGCCCATGCAGCCGCTGCGCGTGGATACGGCCGCTGTGCGGGCGATGGCCACTCGGTGGGGCGCGGCGGCCGGCGAGCTGAGCGAGACCGTCACACCGGCGGAGGCGGGACTGTCGTGCCAGCCCAGCGCGGCCGCCGTCAGCGCGGCGCACGCGGAGGTCGCCGCCTTCATCGCGTCGCTGGCCGGCCGGGTGGGCGCGCACTCGGCCCGTGTCGGCGTGGCCGACTCCGGCTATCTCGCCAACGAGGCCGACGCGGTCGACCAGATGCTGGTGGTGGCGCCGCGGATGAGCGGCGTGTAGTCATGGCCACGGTCGCGGCATCTCCGGACCTCTCCCAGCTGTTGTCCTGGCCCACCGAACACCTCACCGAGGCCGCCGATCACTGGGAGGCCGCCGGCGCGCGCAGCTACGGGGTGGCCCATCAGGTTTGGCGTGACGCGCTGTCGGTCGATTGGCAGGGTCAGGGCGCCGAGGCGTTGCGGGCGGCGGCGCACACGGACATGAGGGCGACCAGCGGGGTGGCCGACCAGTTGCAGGCGGCCGCCAAGACAGCCCGCGGCGGTGTCTCGGACCTGCATGCGGCCCGCTCGCGGCTGCGGCACGCGGTGCGAGACGCCAACGCGGCCGGGTTCGACGTCGACGAGGAGATGTCGGTCGTCGACCGCTCCGCGGGCGGACCGGCTGCGCACCGCGCGGCCCGCGAAGCCCAGGCGGAGGCCCTCGCCGCCGACATCCGCCGGCGCGCCGCGCAACTGGTCGCCCTGGACCAACAGGTCGCGGGGCGGGTCACCGCGGCGGTCGCCGGGATCCGCGACACCTTCCCGCAGACGCCCGCGCGTAGACCCGAGGTTCACGGCCTCGACAACCACACGTTCAAGCAAGACCCGGCGCCGCCGACCAATCCGGGGGCGGACCCGCCCTGGAAAAACCTGCCGACGCCGAAGACCTTGGAGGACATCCGAAAAGTATTGCGGCAGTTGCCCAAAGGCAGAAATAGGCCGATTCGGGAACTGGAAACTCCGGAGGAGATCAAGGATTTCTGGGACTGGCTGACAAAAGGCGCCGGCGACTTGCCGCCACGCGGCGATACCGCGCGGAAGGTCCTGCCCGACGGGACCGAAATCGACCTGCGGCCGGACAGCGAGTCGGGTGGACCGACCATCGAGGTGGTCACACCCGGCTCTGGGAAGAACCCCAAGGTGCACTTGCCGCTGCCCTTCGTCGATGACCCACCCGCGCTGCCCCCGGTGCTCGATCACCCACGGATCGCGCCGGTGCCGCCATCGCCGGGTCATCCGGCGCCCCTGCCGCCGTGGTTGCAGAACCCTTCGCCGCCGGGTTTCACCCTGAGCCCGGTGCAGCAGCCGCCTGTGTTTGGCTGGGATCAGCCGGACCCGCCGGCATCACCGGTTCCTCATCCGGCGCCGTCGCCGCCGGGTGGCCAGTCGTGGCTGCCGCAGGTCGGCCACGATCTCAGCGAGGGAGGTAAGGCCGTGTTCGGCTGGGTGGTGGTCGGCGGAGTTCTGGTGTGGACGATCCTGTCCGGGGGCGGGCAGGGTGGCGAGGCGGCGGCGCCATGACCGCATCGTCTCCCTCACAGCGCTGGCAGCCGCTGCCAGCGTCCTCACTGCTCGAAGCGCTTGCCGAGGATGAAGACATCGAAGACGTTGTCGCCTTGTCTGCGGCGGAGATACCAGAGTCGGTGCGGCAATTGAGCATCCCGACGGGCTGGCAACTACTCGAGCTCCCCGACAACCCGGAACCACCACTGGTGCGCATAGCGGTACAGGGATCGCTTGGTGACGGCGAATGGGAGGCCGCCGACACGATCAGCGTGTTCGGCTACACCGGTTGGCCGGTCTTCTACGACGTGTTCCACAACGCCGATGGCGTGTTGCGCGATCTCAACGCCACCCACGTCGCCGTCAAAGCGTTGCCCATGCCTGCAATCCAACGGGCGGCAGCACTCCGCGCCAGCGGCAGCGCCACAATTCGCGGCCGGAGGGTATGGATTCAGCAGAGCACCTATGTCGCCGGTTCCGAGCGGCCGCACGGGAGTCGACTTTTTGTCCACAGCCTCTTCGTCGATGCCGCATGCCGCGCCCGGCTGAACGGGGACGTTGCCCAGCTCAGCGAGGCGGTGCACCACGGGCTCATTGCCGCACTCGTCGGCGGGGACGGCGGGAGCTAGTCGTCGCTGGCGATCACCAGTGCCACACTGCCCGCGCGGCGGTCGATCAGCACGAACTCGAAGAAACCCGTCACCGCGCCAACTGAGCCACCCCAGTCGTGTTCGGCGGCATCGCGCAGGTCCGGCAACTGGTATCGGCTTGTCGCGTTTCGGATCCGCGGATACAACTCCCGCTCCATCTCGTCGCGACGACCATCGGGAAGCGGTGCCGCGTACTCGGCCCACGTGCGAATCAACGTCTCGGCATCGATGGCGGAGACAGGCGAAAAGACCTCCGGCGCAATGGCGTACAGCCAATACGGCCCGTGGATGGTTTCCATGTCCTTGTCGCCCGTGCCGCCGTAGCTGTCGCGGTAGCGGATGTGACCGATAAGCAGCCTCAACACCGTGTAGTCGTCGACATCGGCCGGCAGCGCGAACAGCTTGAGGCTGACCCACTGGTAGGTGTGGTTGCGAAAGTTGATGAAGACCTCGCCCTGGTATCTCAACCGCTCCTCGACCGGCACAGCGGCCGGGCCGGCATCGGCCGGTTCTCGCATCGCTTCCCACCTCCTTCGGCCCCTAAGCACACGCGGAATTTTGCCGGTGCGCAAGCCACCGTTACGCACTCTCGAATGTGAGGCTGGCCGCACACTCGGCGCCGAGTGTGCGGCTGGCCGCACACTCGGGGGCAAACGAAAAGCCCCGGGGCGCGGACACCCCGGGGCTTCGTCGTCGATCTAGCGGTAGTCGCTGTAACCGTAGTCGTCCAGCGGAACCGCGGCTCCGGTCGCCTGGCCGAAGTCGGGGCTGTAGTACTGATCCTCGTAGGACGGGATCGTGTACGCAGCGGCCCGGGCCTCTTCGGTGGGCTGCACCTGGATGTTGCGGTACCGGTTGATGCCGGTACCGGCCGGGATCAGCTTTCCGATGATCACGTTCTCCTTCAGACCCTGCAGCTTGTCGCTGCGGCAGTTGATCGCCGCATCGGTCAGCACCCGCGTGGTCTCCTGGAACGACGCCGCGCTCAGCCACGAGTCGGTGGCCAGGCTCGCCTTCGTGATCCCCATCAGGACCGGACGCCCGGCGGCGGGCTCGCCGCCCTCGGCCACGACCCGACGGTTCTCCGCCTCGAAATCCGCGCGGTCGATCAGCGAGCCGGGCAGGAACTCCGTGGCGCCCGAGTCGATGATGGTGACGCGGCGCAGCATCTGGCGGACGATCACCTCGATGTGCTTGTCGTGGATGGACACACCCTGTGCGCGGTAGACCTCCTGGACCTCGCGGACCAGGTGGATCTGCACCTCGCGGGGGCCCTGCACGCGCAGCACCTCGTGCGGGTCGGCCGAGCCCTCCATCAGCTGCTGGCCCACCTCGACGTGGTCGCCGTCGGAGAGCACCCGCTCGGAACCGTCCTCGTGCTTGAACACCCGCAGCCGCTGCCGCTTGGAGAGCTTGTCGTACACGACCTCCTCGCCCCCGTCGTCGGGAACGATGGTGATCTTGTAGAAGCGCTCGCCGTCCTCGAGATGCACCCGGCCGGTGACGTCGGCGATCGGCGCCTTGCCGCGCGGCACGCGGGCCTCGAACAGCTCCTGCACACGCGGCAGACCGCCGGTGATGTCCTCACCGACACCACCCTGGTGGAAGGTGCGCATGGTCAGCTGCGTGCCCGGCTCACCGATCGACTGGGCCGCGACGATACCCACGGCCTCGCCGATGTCCACCAGCTTGCCGGTGGCCATGGACCGCCCGTAGCAGGTCGCGCAGACGCCGGTGCCGGTGGTGCACGTCAGCACCGAACGGACCTTGACCTGCGTGATACCCGCAGCCAGCAGCGCGTCGATCTCCGGGTCACCCAGATCTTCGCCGCGCGCGACGACCACGTTGCCCGCCTCGTCGACCGCGTCGGCACCCAGAGTCCGCGCGTACGCCGAGGTTTCGATGTACGGGTCGCGGATCAGCGTGGCCGTGCCATCGGCGGCGGTCTGACGCTCGGCGAGCTCGACGATGATGCCGCGCTCGGTCTCGCAGTCGTGCTCGCGGACGATGACGTCCTGGCTCACGTCCACCAGACGACGGGTCAGGTAACCCGAGTCGGCGGTACGAAGAGCGGTGTCCGCCAAGCCCTTTCGAGCGCCGTGGGTGTTGATGAAGTACTCCAGCACGGTCAGGCCCTCGCGGAACGACGACTTGACCGGACGCGGGATGAACTCACCCTTCGGGTTGGTCACCAGCCCCTTCATGCCGGCCAGGGTCCGGGTCTGGGTGAAGTTACCCGTGGCACCCGAGTCGACGATCGTGATGATCGGGTTGTCGCTGGGGTAGTGCTCGCGGAGCGCCTGACCGACCTCGTCGGTGGCTTCCTTCCAGATCTCCACCAGCGCCTCGTTGCGCTCGTCGTGGTTCAACGCGCCACGCTGGAACTGCTTTTCGACCTTCTCGGCCCGCTCCTCGTAGTGGTCGAGGATCTCCTTCTTGCGGGGCGGCACCAGCACGTCGGCCATCGAGACCGTCACACCGCTGCGGGTCGCCCAGTAGAACCCGGCGTCCTTGAGCTTGTCGACGGTCTGCGCCACGACGATCATCGGGTAGCGCTCGGCCAGGTCGTTGATGATGGCGGCCTGCACCTTCTTGTGCATCTGCTTGTTCACGAACGGATAGCCGTGCGGCAGTAGCTCGTTGAACAGCACGCGACCCAGCGTGGTCTCGGCCATCCAGGCCTCACCCGGGTGCCAGCCGTTCGCACCGAACAACTCGGCCTCGACCTCGGCCGGCGGACGCAACTGCGTCAGCCGCACCTTGATCTTGGCCCGCACCGACAGCACGCCGCGGTCCGAGGCCATGATCGCCTCGGCCGGCGAGGAGTACACGCCCACCTCCGGCTGGTCGCCGGCGGCCGGCCGGTACTCGCCCTTGTCGCCCTCGACCTCGGTGGTCAGGAAGTACAGCCCGGTGACCATGTCCAGACGCGGCATGGCCAGCGGGCGGCCCGACGCCGGCGACAGGATGTTGTTCGAGGACAGCATCAGGATTCGGGCCTCGGCCTGCGCCTCGGCGGACAGCGGCAGGTGCACCGCCATCTGGTCGCCGTCGAAGTCGGCGTTGAACGCCTCACACACCAGCGGGTGCAGCTGAATGGCCTTGCCTTCCACCAGCATCGGCTCGAAGGCCTGGATGCCGAGGCGGTGCAGCGTCGGCGCGCGGTTCAGCAGCACCGGGTGCTCGGCGATGACCTCTTCGAGGACATCCCACACCTGGGGACGCTGCCGCTCCACCATTCGCTTGGCGCTCTTGATGTTCTGCGCGTGGTTGAGATCGACGAGCCGCTTCATCACGAACGGTTTGAACAGCTCGAGGGCCATCAGCTTGGGCAGACCGCACTGGTGCAGCTTGAGCTGTGGGCCGACCACGATGACCGAACGGCCCGAGTAGTCGACACGCTTGCCGAGCAGGTTCTGCCGGAACCGGCCCTGCTTGCCCTTGAGCAGGTCGGACAGCGACTTCAGCGGGCGGTTACCCGGCCCGGTGACCGGGCGGCCGCGACGGCCGTTGTCGAACAGCGCGTCGACGGACTCCTGCAGCATCCGCTTCTCGTTGTTGACGATGATCTCGGGAGCACCGAGGTCGATCAGCCTCTTGAGCCGGTTGTTGCGGTTGATCACGCGGCGGTACAGGTCGTTCAGGTCGGACGTGGCGAACCGGCCACCGTCGAGCTGCACCATCGGGCGCAGCTCCGGCGGGATCACCGGAACCGCGTCGAGCACCATGCCCATCGGCGAGTTGCCCGACTGCTGGAATGCCGCAACGACTTTGAGGCGCTTGAGGGCGCGAAGCTTCTTCTGCCCCTTGCCGCTGCGGATCACCTCGCGCAGCGAGTCGGCCTCGGCGTCGATGTCGAAGTTCTCGATGAGCTTCTGGATCGACTCGGCACCCATGGCGCCGGTGAAGTACTCGCCGTAACGGTCCTGCAGCTCGCGATAGAGGTTCTCGTCCACGATCAGCTGCTTGGGGGCCAGCTTGGTGAAGGTGCTCCAGATGTCCTCGAGCCGGTCGAGCTCGCGCTGGGCCCGGTCGCGCAGCTGACGCATCTCGCGCTCGCCGCCGTCGCGAACCTTGCGGCGCGCATCGGCTTTCGCGCCCTCGGCCTCGAGCTCGGCCAGGTCGGCCTCCAGCTTCTGCGCGCGTGCCTCGAGGTCGGCGTCGCGCTGGTCCTCGACGGCCTTGCGCTCGACCATCATCTCGGCCTCGAGCGTCGAGAGCTCGTTGTGGCGCATCTCGTCGTCGACCGCGGTGATCACGTACGCGGCGAAGTAGATGATCTTCTCGAGGTCCTTCGGCGCCAGGTCCAGCAGGTAGCCCAACCGCGACGGCACGCCCTTGAAGTACCAGATGTGGGTGACCGGAGCGGCGAGTTCGATGTGGCCCATCCGCTCGCGGCGCACCTTGGCGCGGGTCACCTCGACACCGCACCGCTCACAGATGATGCCCTTGAAGCGGACGCGCTTGTACTTACCGCAGTAGCACTCCCAGTCGCGGGTCGGTCCGAAGATCTTCTCGCAGAACAGGCCGTCCTTCTCGGGCTTCAGCGTGCGGTAGTTGATCGTCTCCGGCTTCTTGACCTCGCCGTAAGACCATTGCCTGATGTCCTCCGCTGTGGCCAGGCCGATACGGAGTTCATCGAAGAAGTTGACGTCGAGCACGTAACTCCCTTTCCCCTTGCGGGTTTGGTTACCAATAAGACGCCGGCTTTCGCGTTGCCGCTAAGCCAGGTCCTCTACAGACGCAGATTCGTTGCGGGACAGGTTGATTCCCAGGTTCGCCGCAGCCCTTTCCAGGTCCTCGTCCTCGCCTTCGCGCAGCTCGATCGCCGCGCCGTCGCTGGAGAGCACCTCGACGTTGAGGCACAGCGACTGCAGCTCCTTGAGCAGCACCTTGAACGACTCGGGGATGCCGGGCTCGGGGATGTTCTCGCCCTTGACGATCGCCTCGTACACCTTGACCCGGCCGACGGTGTCGTCGGACTTGATGGTCAACAGCTCCTGCAGCGTGTACGCGGCGCCGTAGGCCTGCATGGCCCAGCACTCCATCTCACCGAACCGCTGGCCACCGAACTGCGCCTTACCGCCCAGCGGCTGCTGGGTGATCATCGAGTACGGCCCGGTGGAACGGGCGTGGATCTTGTCGTCCACCAGGTGGTGCAGCTTCATGATGTACATGTAGCCGACCGTCACCGGGTACGGGAACGGCTCACCGCTGCGCCCGTCGAAGAGCACCGCCTTGCCGTCGCCGTTGACCAGCACGTCGCCGTCGCGGTTGGGCAGCGTCGAGCCCAGCAGGCCCTGCAGCTCCTCCTCCTTGGCGCCGTCGAACACCGGGGTCGACACGATCGAGTTCGACTCGGCGTGCAGCAGGTCCTCGGGGAGGTTGGCCGCCCAGTCCGGCGTCCCGCCGGCCACGTCGATGTTCCAGCCGGCCTTGGCGACCCACCCGAGGTGGGTCTCGAGGATCTGGCCGATGTTCATCCGTCGGGGCACACCGTGGGTGTTCAGGATGATGTCCACCGGGGTGCCGTCGGGCATGAAGGGCATGTCCTCGACCGGCAGGATCTTGCCGATGACGCCCTTGTTGCCGTGCCGTCCGGCCAGCTTGTCGCCGTCGGAGATCTTGCGCTTCTGGGCCACGTACACGCGGACCAGCTCGTTGACGCCGGCGGGCAGCTCGTCGTCGTCCTCGCGGGAGAACACCCGGATGCCGATGACCTTGCCGGACTCACCGTGCGGCACCTTCAGAGACGTGTCGCGGACCTCGCGCGCCTTCTCGCCGAAGATCGCGCGCAGCAGCCGCTCCTCCGGGGTCAGCTCGGTTTCCCCCTTCGGGGTGACCTTGCCGACCAGGATGTCGCCGTCACGAACCTCGGCACCGATGCGCACGATGCCGCGCTCGTCGAGGTCGGCGAGCACCTCGTCGGACACGTTGGGGATGTCGCGGGTGATCTCCTCGGCGCCCAGTTTCGTGTCACGGGCGTCGATCTCGTGTTCCTCGATGTGGATCGAGGTGAGCACGTCCTCTTCGACCAGGCGGTTGGAGAGGATGATCGCGTCCTCGTAGTTGTGGCCCTCCCACGGCATGATCGCCACGAGCAGGTTCTTGCCCAGCGCCATCTCGCCGTTCTCGGTGCACGGGCCGTCGGCGATGACCTGGCCCGCCTCGACGCGGTCACCCGCGTCCACGATCGGCGACTGGTTGGCGCACGTGCCGTGGTTGGAGCGCGCGAACTTGCGCATCCGGTAGGTGTGCCGGCTGCCGTCGTCGGCCATCACGGTGATGTAGTCGGCGGAGACCTCCTCGATCACCCCGGCCTTCTCCGCCACGACCACGTCGCCGGCGTCGATCGCCGCGCGCAACTCCATGCCGGTGCCCACCAGCGGCGCCTCGCTGCGTACCAGCGGAACCGCCTGGCGCTGCATGTTGGCGCCCATCAGGGCACGGTTGGCGTCGTCGTGCTCGAGGAACGGGATCATGGCCGTGGCCACCGACACCATCTGGCGCGGCGAGACGTCCATGTAGTCGACCTCGGACGATGGCACGTATTCGACCTCGCCCGCCTTGCGGCGGACCAGGACGCGCGCCTCGGCGAACCGGCCGTCGTCGGCCAGCGGCGAGTTGGCCTGCGCCACGACGTGGCGGTCCTCCTCGTCGGCGGTCAGGTACTCGATCTCGTCGGTGACCACGCCGTCGACGACCTTGCGGTACGGCGTCTCGATGAACCCGAACGGGTTGACCCGCGCGTACACCGACAGCGAGCCGATCAGACCGATGTTGGGACCCTCCGGGGTCTCGATCGGGCACATCCGGCCGTAGTGCGACGGGTGCACGTCGCGGACCTCCAGCCCGGCGCGCTCACGCGACAGACCGCCGGGCCCCAGCGCCGACAGCCGGCGCTTGTGGGTGAGCCCCGACAGCGGGTTGTTCTGGTCCATGAACTGCGAGAGCTGGCTGGTGCCGAAGAACTCCTTGATGGCTGCGACCACCGGCCGGATGTTGATCAGCGTCTGCGGCGTGATCGCCTCGACGTCCTGGGTCGTCATCCGCTCGCGGACCACGCGCTCCATCCGGGACATGCCGACCCGGATCTGGTTCTGAATCAGCTCGCCGACCGTGCGCAACCGGCGGTTGCCGAAGTGGTCGATGTCGTCGGTCTCCACCGGGACCTCGACGCCGCCGGGAACGGTCATCATCGGCTGACCCTCGTGCAGGCGGACCAGGTACTCGATGGTCGCGACGACGTCTTCCTCGGTCAGGGTCGACGACGTGATCGGCTCGCCCGCGTGCAGGCCGAGCTTCTTGTTGACCTTGTACCGGCCCACCCGGGCCAGGTCGTAGCGCTTCTCCTTGAAGAACAGGTTCTCCAGCAGCGTCTGCGCGGACTCCTTGGTGGGCGGCTCGCCCGGACGCAGCTTGCGGTAGATGTCCAGCAGGGCCTCGTCGGTGCCGGCGGTGGGGTCCCGCTCCAGCGTCGACATCATGATCTCGGAGAAACCGAACCGCTCGGAGATCTGCTCGTTGGTCCACCCGAGCGCCTTGAGCAGCACCGTGACCGGCTGCCGCCGCTTGCGGTCGATGCGCACGCCGACGGTGTCGCGCTTGTCGATGTCGAACTCCAGCCAGGCGCCCCGGCTGGGGATCACCTTGACGCTGTGCAGCAGCTTCTCGGTGGACTTGTCGATGGTCTCGTCGAAGTAGACACCGGGCGAGCGCACCAGCTGGCTGACGACCACGCGCTCGGTCCCGTTGATGATGAAGGTGCCCTTCTCGGTCATCATCGGGAAGTCACCCATGAACACCGTCTGGCTCTTGATCTCACCGGTGTTGTTGTTGATGAACTCGGCCGTGACGAACAGCGGGGCCGCGTACGTCATGTCCTTGTCTTTGCACTCGTCGACCGGCGCCTTGACCTCGTCGAAACGGGGATCGGAGAACGACAGCGACATGGAGCCGGAGAAGTCCTCGATGGGCGACAGCTCGTCCAACACCTCTTCGAGGCCGCCCTTGGGGTCGACCTCGCCGCGCTCCACGGCCCGCTCGCGCCAGCCGGCCGAACCGATCAACCACTCGAAGGAGTCGGTCTGAACGTCGAGCAACCCCGGGACCTCGAGCGGTTCGCGGAGCTTGGCGAACGAAACCCGGTTGGGCGCCCCGGGCACGGAACCGTTTGAGGAACTTCCGTTAGAGGAACTATGTGGGCGGTCCGTCTTGCTCTGGCGGAAATCTGCCAAGATGCATCCTTCCAGCACCTCGTGCGACTCACGAGGGCCGGTGCGACCGGCCCGTTCGCCGCGAATTGTGTCGGTTTGGCCGGCGAACGAACTGTCCGTATCTCACGCGCGCAACTGAATAGACCGAGCTGCAAACAGGGGCTCAGGCTAAGACCACGGTGTCAGTGGCGGGTGAGGTGGGCAGGAGGTAGCCAGCGCAACGTCCAACAATAGCGCAGGACGGCGCATTCCTCAACTGCCCAGCATTGTGCTCCCAGGAGTATCGACGCTGGCTGGCATTCCGACGTTCCGCTGGAGACATGCTGCCTCACACATTGACCCGTTTAGGCCGCGTCGTCAAGAGGGCGGGCCGCCAAGTTACGCCAAGTTATCGCCGACTTCCCGGGATCGCAGCATGCGCGGGCACTTCGGATGCGCCTAGTCGCCGAACTCGTGCGCGCGGTACTTGTGGGTTCCCTCGAGGTCGTCGAGGATCGCCGTCTGGGCCTTCTGCGGCAGCGTGTGCAAGATCTCGCGCACCCGCGCCTGCCGGCGGGCGACGGCCTTGCGCTCCGGCATCCCCGGCGACGCGACGATCTGCGGGGGCACCCCTTCGATCTCTTCCACGCCACCCGCGTGCTGACCGGCTTCGAGGGCCGCCTGCTCCTCGGCCATGGTCGCCTCGTCCTTCTCCTCCGACATGCCGATCGGGCCGATGCGGCGGCCGTTGAGGAACTGCCGCACGACCGGCTCATCGCTGGTCAGCAGCACCTCACGCGGGCCGAACATGACCAACTTGCGGCGGAAGAGCATGCCCATGTTGTCCGGCACGGTGCGGGCGATGTTGATGTTGTGCGTGACGATCAGCACGGTGGCGTCGATCTGGGCGTTGATGTCGAGGATCAGCTGGCTCAGGTAGGCGGTGCGGACCGGGTCCAGACCGGAGTCGGGCTCGTCGCACAGGATGATCTGCGGGTCGAGGACGAGGGCGCGGGCCAGGCTGGCGCGCTTGCGCATACCGCCGGAGATCTCACCGGGGAACTTCTTCTCGTCGCCGCCCAGGCCCACCAACGACAGCTTCTCCATGACGATGTCACGGATCTCGCCTTCCTTCTTCTTGGTGTGCTCGCGCAACGGGAAGGCCGCGTTGTCGAACAGGTTCATCGATCCGAACAGCGCGCCGTCCTGGAACATGACGCCGAACAGCGTGCGGATCTCGTAGAGCTCCTTGGCCGAGCACTCGAGGATGTCGGTGCCGTCGATGACGATCGAGCCGCGCTCCGGGCGCAGCAGGCCGATGAGCGACTTCAAGAACACCGACTTTCCGGTACCCGACGGGCCCAGGAGAACGCTCACCTCCCCCGCGGGAATCTCCATCGTCACGTCTTCCCAAATCCGGGACGGCCCGAAGGACTTTGTCAGCCCGTTGACCTCAATAGCGACGCCCATGGGGATCCTTCCGTTGACGCACGTGCCCGCCACCTGCCCTTTTGTGTGGCATGAGTCACTGTAGCGCACGCTCGACGCAGGGCATCGGGGTTGCGCGGCACAGCCCGCAAAAAGTGGCCGACCTGAGATTTCGCGGTCCTGCGGCGGAGGCCACTATTGGACGCGCGTACTAACCCGTGGGCGCCCAGTTTCCGTGGAATCCCAGCGGCACCCGCTGTGGCAGGTGCACCGTGGCCACCGACTCGAGGGTCTGCGCGTCGAGCATCAGCAGCTGCCCCTCGTCGCGGCCCCGGTGGTGGCCGAAGCCCAGCAGAACGCCGTCGTCCTCGGCGCCCGCTCCGGGATTCGGCACGAAGGACACCTCACCGATCACGACGTCGGGGTCGAGGGGGGCGACCGCGCTGGACCCGGTCGCGTAGTCGTGCTTGTACAGGGCGGAGGCGGCGCCCGCGAAGCTGGCGCCGACGGTGTAGCCGTACCGGTGGCGACCGCCGAGCAGGGTTTCGTTGATCCGCGGGAACTCCTGCGGCCGGTCGTCGCGGCATTCGCTGGTGACCTTGCCGGTGGTCAGGTCGACCGTCCAGCGGTCCAGCGTCGGCGGGGTGTCCCCGGGACCGCGCCGGTCCCTGTCGAACATCCGCGAGTAGCGCACGACGTCGAGGACCAGGATCTCCGAACCGTCGCGGACCTCGGAGTACGCGTTCAGCGGGTGGTAGACGTAGCAGGGTTCGATGTCGAACCAGCGCACGTCTTTGTCGCCGCCCTCGCGCGGCATCACGCCGATCCGCGCCGGGTAGCGCGGGTTCCACGCGTAGGGCATCCGGTCGGAGTGCTTCGGGTCGCGGTTCATCCGCGCGGTGATGGGGCCCGGCACCCGGACGCGTCCGATCAGCGACTGCATCGCCAGCCGGGCCGGCAGCCGCGACCACGGCGGCATCCGCGTCGGCAGCGCCTGCATGGGGTCGAAGGTGACCGGCAGGTCGTAGATCACCACATATTTGTCGGTCAGCGAGAAGTCGTGCATCATCGGCGACCCGCCGACCGTGATGTCGACCGTGCGCCGGGCCCGGCCCCGCGTGTCGATCACCGAGTACTGGACGGTGCGCCCGCGCGCGAAGGAATAGGACACCGCATGCAGTTCGCCGGTCCGCGGGTCGCGGTGCGGATGCGCCGTGTAACCACCGGCCAGTGTGCCGTCGAAGTCGCAGGTGCCGACGGTGTCCAGTTCGTCGGTCAGTTCGTAGTTGGCGACGCCGCCTTCCACCAGGGCCAGGGTCTTCCCGGCGTGGCCGAGCACGCTGGTGTTGGCGCCCATGCTCAGCATGCCCGCGCGGGGGTCGAGCCGGGCGGGCGGCGTCTCGCCGAGGGCGGCCGCCGCCGACAGGCTGCGCACCCAGCGGTTGCGGTACCAACGGGCCTGGCCGCCTCCGAGGGCGACCCCGTGCACCATGCCGTCACCGCTGAACCAGTGGTAGGTGGCCGGGTCGACCTCGGCGGCCGGGTTGGGCCCGTTGCGCAGGTAGCGCCCGTCGAGGTGTTCCGGGATGTGGCCGGTGACGGGCAGGTCGTGCGCGGTCACTTCGGTGTTGACCGGCGCGAGGAAGCCTTCCAGGTACGGGTTGCCGATGCCGCGGGTCTGCGTGGTCGTCACTCTGAGCTCCTATAACATTGTTATTACGCCGTTATCGCGAACCTACGCCCTCGATGAGAAGATGGCAAGGGTCGGTTCGACGGGGTGATGAGGAGGTGCCCGGAGAGATGTCGTCGCAGTTGCTCCCGGACGAGCAGCGCAGCGTCCGCGAGGAGATGCTGTCCGCCGCGGTCGAACTGCTGCACGCGGACGGCCCCGACGCGCTGCAGACCCGGAAGGTCGCGGGGGCTGCGGGCACCTCGACGATGGCGGTGTACACCCACTTCGGCGGGATGCGCGGCCTGATCGCGGAGGTCGCCGCGGAGGGCCTGCGGCAATTCGACGCTGCGCTGAGCGTGCCCCGGACCGCCGACCCGGTCGCCGACCTGTTCGCCCTCGGCGCGGCGTACCGGCGTTATGCGATCGAGCGCCCGCACATGTACCGGCTGATGTTCGGCAGCACCAGCGCCCACGGCATCAACGCGCCCGCGACCAACGTCCTGACGCTGACGATCCCCGAGATCGAGCAGCGCTACCCCAGCTTCGCGCACGTGGTGCACGCGGTGCACCGCTGCGTGCTGGGTGGCCGGATCGGTACCGGGCGGCCCGCGGATCCCGACGATCGAGCCGATTCGGACGAAAAGGTGGTGGCCACCGCGGCCCAGTTCTGGGCGTTGATCCACGGGTTCGTGATGCTCGAGCTGGCCGGCCACTACGGCGAGGACGGCGCCGCCGTCGGGCCGGTGCTCGTCGCGATGACCTCGAATCTGCTTGTCGCGCTGGGTGACTCACCCGATGCGGTGACCCGGTCGCTGCGGGGTCAGGCCGGCGCGCCCTGAGGCGCACGACAGCCCCCGAAACCGGCGGTTCCGGGGGCTGTCGCGAAAGAGAACTACTTGACGGTGACGGTGGCGCCGGCGGCCTCGAGCTTGGTCTTGGCCTCCTCGGCGGCTTCCTTGGCGACCTTCTCCAGCAGCGGCTTGGGCGCGCCGTCGACGAGGTCCTTGGCCTCCTTGAGGCCCAGGCCGGAGACGATCTCGCGGACCACCTTGATGACGCCGATCTTCTTGTCGCCGGCGGCCTCGAGGATGACGTCGAACTCCGACTGCTCCTCGGCGGCCTCGGCGGCGGCGCCACCGGCGGCGGGGCCGGCCGCGGCGACGGCGACCGGAGCGGCCGCGGTGACCTCGAAGGTCTCCTCGAACTTCTTGACGAAGTCGGAGAGCTCCAGCAGCGTCATCTCCTTGAACGCGTCGAGCAGGTCGTCAGTGGACATCTTTGCCATGGTGTGGGTCCTTCCTAATGAGAGGTTTGTGGTTATTCGGCGTCAGCCGGTGTCTCGGTCGCAGCAGCCGGGACCGGAGCCTCGGCAGCCTTCTTCTCCTGCAGCGCGGCCGCCAGGCGGGCGACCTGAGAAGCGGGTGCGTTGAACAACCCGGCCGCCTTGGCGAGGTTGCCCTTCATCGCGCCGGCCAGCTTGGCCAGCAGCACCTCGCGGGACTCGAGGTCCGCGATGCGCTCGACCTCGGCGACCGTGAGCGCGCGGCCGTCCATGTAGCCGCCCTTGATGACCAGCGCCTTGTGCTCCTTGGCGAAGGTCTTGATGGCCTTGGCGGCGTCGACGGGCTCGCCGGTGACGAACGCGATCGCCGTCGGGCCGGCGAACAGCTCGTCGAGGCCCTCGACTCCGGCCTCCGAGGCGGCGCGCTTGATCAGCGTGTTCTTGGCCACCGAGTAGGTGGCCGCCCCGCTCAGCGACCGGCGCAGCTCGGCAAGGTTGGCCACGGTCAACCCGCGGTATTCGGTGATCAAGGTGGCGGTCGCGTCCTTGAACTGCTCCGCGATGTCCGCAACGGCGGTGGCCTTGTCAGCCTTGGCCATGCCTACCTCCTGGGGGTGGAACAAACTTTGAAAAGATTTATCGTCTGTGATCACCCGAAGAACGACGAACGCCCCGGCGCAGGAAGCGGCCGGGGCGTCTAAACGAGCGCCGGCATGCACCGGCGTCTGCCTCGTCCTCCTGCGTGGGCCGCCGGGATGTTTCCCGGACCTTCGACCGATTGCTCGGTGACCGACGGTCTTCGGTGGATCGGCCATCAGGATAGCGTCACCCCGGGCTTTGCACCAAAACGGTGTTCGGCTATGCCGGGCCCACCGCGGCGAGCCGCGCGGCGCCGACCAGACCGGCCCGGCCGCCGAGCCCGGCGGTGACCACGCGCAGGCCGGCGAGGAAGTCGAGCCCGGCGTAGCCGCCCAGCGCGACGCGCAACGGGTCGAACAGCACGCCGCCGGAATTGGCGACGCCGCCGCCGACGACGACGAGGTTCAGGTCACACACCGCCGCCACCGAGGCGATCGTCGCCGCCAGCGCGGTGGCACCCCGGTGGAACGCGCTCTGCGCCACCGGGTCGCCGGCCGCCGCCGCGGCGGCGAGGTCCCTGGCGCCCGCGCCGGGCGGCGCGGACCAGCCGTTCTCCCGCGCCCAGCGCACCATCGACGGCCCGGACGCAACGGTCTCGACGCAGCCGTGGCCGCCGCACGTGCACGCCCGGCCGTCCTGCTCGACCACCACGTGCCCGACGTGGCCGGCGTTGCCGGTGCGCCCGGGGTAGGGCACCCCGTCGAACACCAGGCCGCCGCCGACGCCGGTCGACACCACCATGCCGAGCATGAAGCGCGACCCGCGTCCGGCGCCGCGCCAGTGCTCGGCCAGTGCCATGCAGATGCCGTCGCCGCCCAGCCGCACCGGCACCCCGGGCATCGACGCCGCGACCCTGTCGCGCAGCGGGAAGCGCTGCCAGCTCTTGATGTTGATCGGGCTGACGGTTCCCTCGGGCAGGTCGACGGGCCCTGCGCAGGCGACGCCGACGGCGCCGACGGGCTCGGCGGCCGCGCGCCGCACGTCGTCGATGGTCGCGGCGACCGCGTCCCACACCCGCTCGGCGTCCGTGCCGGCGGGGGTCGGGCGCACGGCGGTGTGCACCAGTTCGCCGGCCGGGTCGGCCAACCCGCCGGCAATCTTGGTGCCACCGATGTCCAGGCACAGAGTGAGCATGCCGATCAGTGCCGGTGGGTGTTGTCGGGCTGGCGCGGGTCGCCGGGATGTTCGTAGCCGGGAGCGAGCCGGACCACCGCGGCCCGCCGCGCGTCCAGCCAGACCCGGAACGCCCGCCGGCTCGCCGCGCCGCGCAGGTGTTCGGCGATGTCCGCCCGCACCTCGTTCAGGGAGGGCCCCACCGGCGACGGGTCCCGCCAGCCGCCGCGGCCGGGGCCCGGCCGGGCGAACCGCAGCGGGTTGCGGGCGTGGTAGTCGGCGATGTCGTCGTCGGTCACCCGGACCGCCGCGGAGACCTCGGCGAACAGCGCCCGCGCGCGAGGATCGGCCAGAGCGGCCGCGGCGACGCTGCCGAGCTCGAGCCGGGCGGCGGCGTCGGGCATCAGCCGGGCCTCGGCGGGCGCGTCGCGACCGGTCAGGCCGCGGGCGGCCGCCTCGGCGGCCACCAGCCGCCGGGTCACGATCAGCTGGGTCAGCCAGCGCCGCAGTTGGCGTCCCTCGCCGGTGCCGGCCGCGGGCAGCGTGGCCGCCAGCGCTCCGGCGCGCAACCGCGCCTCGGCGGCGTCGACCTCCTCGACCGGCACGGGAGCCCCGGCGACGGTGGCCACCACGCCGGCACTCATGTGACGGTCACCTTCACCGCCGGCGAGTAGACCAGCCGGCCGGCGCAGCCGACGCGGATCAGCGCCCACCATTGACCGGGATCCTGCCAGGCCGGCGGGGCCACGTCGAAGCCGAATTCGACGCTGCCGCGGGCAGGCAGCACCGCGCCGAGCGCGGCGGGGCCGGTCCACTCCCACGTGCCCCAGGGGCTGATGAGGTGCGCCTCCGCGGCCAGGTCGGCCCCGGCGCGGGTGCCGACCGTGACCGTCACCCGGGCCGTGCCCCCGGCCGCCACCGTGACCTCGGCGGGTTCCCCGACCAGGAAGAGCAGGTCGGCGAGGTCGGCCCCGGTTGAGGCCCCGCCGACGCAGACCACGCACACGTCCTCGACCACCTGCCGCCAGGCTTGCGGGATGCCGGCCCCGCCGGTCCCCGTGACGCGGAGCTGCGCCCGGACCGGGTACAGCCCGGCCGGGGTGTGGGGCGGGACAGTCACGACCACGTCGGCCTCCCGGTGCTCGCCGCTGGGCAGCGTGAACGGCAGCGCCCCGGGCATGACCGGCCAGCCGGGCGGGCCGACGACGGTCACCTCCCCGTCCAGCGCCGCGTCGCGGCAGTCGCTGGCCGCGGTGAGGCGCAGCGCGACCACGCCGCCGGGGTCGGCGGCCACGAGGCGGGGGTGCAGGTGCGCGACGGCGGGCAGCCCGCCCATGGGTGCGGGGCCGCGATTGTGCAGCCAGTACCGCGCGTAGAGCGGCTGGGCGGCCTCGGCGAGCGGCGCCAACGGGGTGGAATCGCCGGCGATCGCGGGCATGTCGAGCCGGGCCAGCGCCGTGGCCACCTGATAGCCGTGCAGGGCGAGCGGACCCGCGTGCTCGCGCGGCCGTTCCAGCAGGTCGGCGTCGCGCAGGTCGCTGATCGCGCCCAGCGCCGAGCCCACGGCCACCCGGGTGTGCCGCCCGCTGGTTTCCACCAACCGCAGGGCCACCTTCGCCGGGGTGACCCGCGCGGCGCTGCCCGACGTCAGGGGGTTGCCGGCGGCCTTGAGCGCCGCCAGCCGCACCGGGCCCTCCGGGTCGACGTGCAGCAGCGACCCGACGGGCGCCAGGGTTCCGGGTTGCCGGGCGGCAACGACGGCGAGCAGCGGTTGGGAGAACTCGGCACTGCGGGCGGGGATTCCGGCTTGCCGCCAGTCGCCCGCGTCGCTCGCCAGCGCGTAGTCGAAGGCGTGGGTCCAGTGCTGCAGCGCGAAATTGGAGCCGTCGGGCGCGGTGCGGCGCGGCCCGTCGATCCAGGTGCCGGACGGCCATCCGGTGCAGGACCGCATCAGCGCCGTGTGCAGCGTGCCCTCGGTGTCGACGGCGAAGCTGGGCACGCCGCGGTTGAGCAGCGCAACGGTGCGGGCGTCGAAGGGGCCCAGCTGCGCGGGTGCTTGCTGCGCGACGGCGATCTCGGCGGCGGCCAGCTCGCCGGCCACGTCGGCGACGGCCGCGCGCAGCTCGTCGGCGTCGCGCCCGTCGACCACCAGCACGGGCAGCGCCCGCGGCGCACGCAGGTCGGCGCCCGGCACCCACACGTCGGCCAGCGACCCGAACTCTTCGGCGGCCGGCACCCAGACCCTGGCCCGTCCCGTGGCGGCCAGCTGGTGTTCAAGCTCTTGGGTGTACACCGGATCCGCTTGGGCGAGAACGGTTTTAGCGAACGAATTGCGCGCGGGCCCGCCCAGCGCGATCCGCACGTCGGGCAGGTTGGAGTCGACGGCGAGGTGGCCGTAGCGTGGTTTTTCGGCGCCGCTGCACGTGGCCGTGACGCCGGCGCGGACCAGTGCGACCATCAGCTCTCGCGCCAGCGGCCCGGACCGCGTCTCGTCGGGCGACACGACCTCGGCCACCGACACCGCCCGCGCCGTGTCATCCGCGGTCCCGGCCCGGACCCTGACCGTGGAGGACAGGCCGAACCAGCCGTAGGCCGGGTTGTCCAGCGTCCACAGGTGCACCGCGGTGTCCACCGAGCGCGGCCCGTCGTGCAGCAGGGCGAAGCCCCGCCCGACGACGGCGTCCCCGACCTCGCTGACGGGCATGGCACCCGGCACCGGGCACGGCCAACGCAGGCGCAACAACCGGTCTTCGCCGGTGAAGTCGTCGATGGTGGTGCGGCAATCAAGGCGCGCGACGCCGTTCCACAACGTCAGGGTCTGGGTGTAGCGCAGCAGCGTGCCGACCCGTCCGCGCACCACGAGCCGCTGACCCAGCGGACCCCGGAAGGCCTGCACCCGCGCCGGCGTCTCCGACGAGCACACCACCGGCCCCTTGGGCAGTAGGTGCCACGGCCCCTCCCCCTGCCTCGGGTGCGCCGGATACTCCTCGTAGACGGCAAGTTCGTTGCCCACCCGCCCGTCGGCGATCAGCTCGCGCTCGCCCTGTTGCAGCGAAGCCACGCCCCCGCCGCGCACAGGGTCGACCGCCAGCCGGTAGTGCTCGTTGGCGATCCGCAGGCCGGGCGCCGGTTCCCAGCCGGCGCACTCGGTCGCGGGTACCAGCCGGTAGGACCGCCACCCCAGCGACGGCACGTCGCGGGCCAACCAGGTGACCGATCGGCCGCCGTGCTCGACGTGCGCGGGCACCTCGGCGCCGTCGGCGTCGAGCACCCGCACGGCCGCGGCCGGCGGGGGGTCCAGGCGGGCGGTCACGACGTCGGTCCGCCGGTGGCTCAGCGGGTTCCACACCACGACGTCGCCGCCGGCGGCGCGGGACAGCACTGCGAGCGAGTTGTCGCGGGCGGTGCGGCCCAGCTCCCACGCGTCGCGCCAGCCGGTGAGCAGGTCGAGGTAGACCTGGTCGGACTCCGAGCCGGTGATGGCGTCGTGGTGAGCGCCGTAGGCCAACTGCACCCACGCCTTGGCGAGGGCCGCCTGCGGGTAGTCCGCGCCGGTCATCGACGCGGCGAACACGGCGAAGCGCTCGGCCTCGAGCACGGCGTTCTCGCTGGCCCGGTTGGCCTGCTTGGTGTCGATGTAGGACACGTCCTTGCCGGTGTAAATGGGGTTCATGTCGCGCGTCTGCGGCGACGGCGCGCGCCGGCCCTGCGAGAGCTCGGCACGCACCGCCGCGAAGAAGTCTCGCGGTATCGCGCACACGAACCGTGGCCACGTGTAGCGCGCGGCCCAGTCGCGGTGGATCGCGGTGACCCATTTGTTCGGCGGCGTGTAGTCCGTCCCGACGGGCAGCAGCACGTTGCGGGTCAGGGCGACCCGCTTCAGCCGTGCGAACAGCGCATAGGTGGCCGCCTCGGCCTCGGCCAGCGACGCCGAGGAGTCCATCCCCCAGCCCGCCCCGTAGTGGGCGGGCATGTAATGGGTGAGCAGGCCGCGACCCGACGGCGCGATCCACTCGAACTCGCTGCTGAACTGCATGCGGTCGACGTCACCGTCCTGCGCCGGGCCCCACTGGTGGTGCGGTCCGCGGGCCCACGAACTCGACGTCAGGCCGGCGTCGGCGGCCAGCCCCGGGAACTGCGGGTCGTGGCCGAACACGTCGAGCTGCCAGGCGGTGGCCGGGTCGGCGCCCAGCACGTCGCGTTGAAAGCCACTGCCGTGCACCAGGTTCCGGATCGTGGTCTCGGGGCTGGTGAGGTTGGTGTTGGGTTCGTTGTAGCTGCCGCCCATCACCTCGACGCGGCCCTCGGCCAGGAGCCGGCGCAGGTCGGCGCGGTCTTCGGGGCGGGCGTCCCAGTACGGCTTGAGGTAGTCGACCTCGGCCAGCACGAACTTGTACTCGGGTTCGCGGCGCGCCATCTCCAGGTGCGCGTGCACCAGTTCGAAGCCGTTGGTCTGCCGGCCCGGCGGGTCCTCGGTCCATTCGCTGGTGTAGGCGCCCTGGGTGTTCCACCAGACCGGGTCGTAGTGGAAGTGGCTGACCATGTACATGGTCCAGCCCGGCTCGGCGACGGTGAACTCGAACGGCAGCCGGGCGTCGCCGGCGTGGGCCCGCGCGGCCCGCCGTTCACCGACGAGCGGGTCCCGCACGGCGACCGGGACCTCGATGACGCCGCCACCCGGCCGGGCCACAGCTGCGCCGCTGAGCCCGTCGCCGTCGATGCGGACCGTGGTGGGCTCGGCACACCCGGACACGGTGACGCGCGCCAGCTGCAGCGGCGCGTCGGGCGGGCCGACGAACAGTTCCGGGGACTCCGCCGAAACCAGCTGCATGACCGCACCTTACGAGGAACGATCGACGAATGCCCGCACTTGCCCCGCCCGTGGCCGACGAGCGCAGCGCCCTGCGCGAGTACCTGGCCTACCACCAGAGCGCCTACTTCGCCGTCTCCCACGGCCTCACCGACGAACAAGCCCGGTCGTCACCCTCGGTCAGCGCACTGTCGATCGGCGGCCTGGTGAAGCACGCCACCGGCATGCAGCGCAGCTGGATGAACCGGGTCGCCGCCGCCCCGGACCTGCCTGCGCCGGATCCCCGCCCGTTCGACCAGGTCTCCAAGGAGTACGCCGACCAGCACGTCATGGGCCCCGACGAGACGCTGGCCGGCCTGCTGCGGGCGTTCGAGGCGCAGAACGCGGAGTCGTTGCGACTGGTGGAGACCGCCGACCTCGACGCCGCGGTGCCCGTGCCGCAGGACATCCCCTGGTTCCCGAAGAACCAGAAGGCGTGGTCGGTGCGCTGGGTGATCCTGCACGTGATCAACGAGCTGGCCAGGCACGCCGGTCACGCCGACATCGTCCGGGAGAGCATCGACGGCGCCACCATGTACGAGCTGATCGCCGCGCGGGAGGGCTGGGCGATACCGGGATGGGTTCAGCCCTGGAAAGGGCGTGCCGAGCCCGGTCAGACGATTGGGACTTGACACGTCCGGTTTGGCAGACTGCTGGGATGAGCTCTACCAAACACCGCGAGGTGGCCAAGCTCGCCCGGGTGCCGTTGCCGGTCGAAGCGGCTCGCGTGGCCGCGACGGGCTGGCAGGTCACCCGCGCCGCCGCCCGCGTCGTCACGAAACTGCCGGGCAGGGGGCCGTGGCAGCAGAAGGTGATCTCCCAGCTCCCGCAGGCCTTCGCCGACCTGGGGCCGACCTACGTGAAGTTCGGTCAGATCGTCGCCTCCAGCCCCGGGGCGTTCGGTGAATCGCTGTCCCGCGAGTTCCGCGGCCTGCTCGACCGGGTGCCGCCCGCCGATTCGGCCGCAGTCCACAAGCTCTTCGTGGAAGATCTCGGCCGCGACCCCTCCGAGCTGTTCGCCAAGTGGGACGAGACACCGTTCGCGTCGGCCTCGATCGCCCAGGTGCACTACGCGACCCTGCACAGCGGCGAAGAGGTGGTGGTCAAGATCCAGCGCCCCGGCATCCGCCGCCGCGTCGCCGCCGACCTGCAGATCCTCAAGCGATTCGCGCAGGCCGTGGAGCTGGCCAAGCTGGGCCGCCGGCTGTCGGCCCAGGACGTTGTCGCCGACTTCGCCGACAACCTGGCCGAGGAGCTGGACTTTCGTCTCGAAGCGCAGTCGATGGAGGCGTGGGTCGCGCACCTGCACGCCTCCCCGCTGGGCCAGGGCATCCGGGTGCCGCAGGTGCACTGGGACTTCACCAGCGGGCGTGTGCTGACGATGGAGCGGGTGCAGGGCATCCGCATCGACGACGCCGCCGCCATCCGCAAGGCCGGGTTCGACGGCACCGAGCTGGTCAAGGCGCTGCTGTTCAGCCTGTTCGAGGGCGGGCTGCGGCACGGGCTGTTCCACGGCGACCTGCACGCGGGCAACCTGTACGTCGACGAGCAGGGCCGGATCGTGTTCTTCGACTTCGGCATCATGGGCCGCATCGACCCGCGCACCCGCTGGCTGCTGCGCGAGCTGGTCTACGCGTTGCTGGTCAAGAAGGACCACGCCGCGGCCGGCAAGATCGTGGTGCTGATGGGTGCGGTCGGCACGATGAAGCCCGAGGCCGAGGCCGCCAAGGATCTGGAGAAGTTCGCCACCCCGCTCACGATGCAGACGCTCGGGGACATGTCGTATGCCGACATCGGCCGGCAGCTGTCCGCGCTGGCCGACGCCTACGACGTCAAGCTCCCGCGGGAGCTGGTGCTGATCGGCAAGCAGTTCCTCTACGTGGAGCGCTACATGAAGCTGCTGGCGCCGCGGTGGCAGATGATGTCGGACCCGCAGCTGACCGGCTACTTCGCCAACTTCATGGTGGAGGTCAGCCGCGAGCACTCCTCCGACGTCGAGGTCTAGGGGCCGATGCAGATACGCAGCGGCCATGCGGCAGTGCCTCATCCCGACGGCGACCTGAAGCTGTACTACGAGGACATGGGCGACGTCGACCACCCGCCGGTCCTGTTGATCATGGGGCTGGGCGCGCAGCTGCTGTTATGGCGGACCGAGTTCTGCGAGCAACTGGTGGGCCGCGGCCTTCGGGTCATCCGCTACGACAACCGCGACGTAGGACTGTCCGGCAAGACGCGGCACCGCAGCTCCGGTCAGTCGCTGGTGACACGGCTGGTTCGCTCGTTTCTGGGCCTGCGCAGCAACGCGGCGTACACGCTCGAAGACATGGCCGACGACGCGGCCGCGCTGCTGGATCACCTCGGCATCCGGCACGCCCACATCGTGGGGGCCTCGATGGGCGGCATGATCGCCCAGATCTTCGCGGCGCGATTCCCCGAGCGAACGAAGACCCTGGGCGTCATCTTCTCCAGCAACAATTCGGCGTTTCTGCCCCCGCCGGCCCCGCGCGCGCTGCTGGCGCTGCTCAAGGGCCCGCCGCCGGACTCGCCGCGCGAGGTGATCATCGACAACGCGGTGCGCGTCAACAAGATCATCGGCAGCCCTCGCTACCGCACGCCGGAAGAGCAGGCCCGCGCCGAGGCCGCCGAGGGCTACGACCGCAACTATTACCCCCAGGGGGTTGCTCGGCACTTCGGGGCGATCCTGGGCAGTGGCAGCCTCAAGCGCTACAACCGGCGGACCGTCGCACCCACGGTCGTGATCCACGGGAAGGCCGACATGTTGATGCGGCCGTCCGGCGGCCGCGCGATCGCCCGGACGATCCGCGGAGCCGAATTGGTGTTGTTCGACGGAATGGCTCATGATCTGCCGCAGCAGTTGTGGGAGCATGTCATCACCGTGCTGACAAGCAACTTCGCCAGGGCGAGCTGAGCCGAAATCTTTTAGGTAAAACGTTCCCCTGCGATTTTCGCGAAAAGTCGCCGGGTTGTACGGTTGTCGAAGGAGGTTGGACGTCCCGATGGCCAAACTGAAGCCGTATTACGAAGAGTCGCAGGCAACCTACGACATTTCCGACGACTTCTTCGCGCTGTTCCTCGACCCCAACATGGTGTACACCTGCGCCTATTTCGAGAACGACGACATGACGCTGGAAGAGGCGCAGCTCGCAAAGCTGGATCTGGCGCTGGGCAAGCTGCACCTCGAGCCGGGCATGACGGTGCTCGACGTCGGATGCGGCTGGGGCGGGGCCGTGGTTCGGGCGCTCGAGAAGTACGACGTGAACGTCATCGGTATCACGCTGAGCCGCAATCACTACGAGCGCACCAAGGCACGGCTTGCCGCGATCCCGACGACCCGCCGCGCCGAGGCCCGCCTGCAGGGCTGGGAAGAGTTCGACGAGCAGGTCGACCGGATGATGAGTTTCGAGGCCTTCGACGCGTTCAAGAAGGAACGCTGGCCCGCGTTCTGGGATTGGGCCTACAAGACGCTCCCCGATGACAGCCGAATGCTGATGCACAGCATCTTCACGTATCCGCAGTCGCGATGGAAGGAGCTTGGCATCCCGATCACCATGACGGATCTTCGCTTCTTCCATTTTCTCGGCAAGGAGATCTTCCCCGGCGGGCAGATGTGCGGCGAACCCGACATCGTCGACTTGTCACGGAACAGCGGATTCGCGCTCGAGGAGACCCAATACTTGCAGGCGCATTACGCGCGGACCCTGGACATCTGGGCCGCCAACCTGCGGGCCAATCGCGACCGCGCGATCGCCATACAGTCCGAAGAGGTCTACGAGCGATTCATGCGGTACCTGACCGGCTGCGCGGACCTGTTCCGCAAGGGCATCTCCAACGTCGCGCAGTTCACGCTCACGAAGTAGGCGGCGGCAAGCCGGTCGGGGAATCGCGGAGACCGCTTCCTCGATTCCCCGCGTTACGGGTGTAGCCTTCCCCGGATGGTCACTTGAGGTGCCCGTGAATCCGGGAGGTACGTCATATCTACCAACCCCGCCGACGCCGGCGCGACACGGTCCAACGTGGACGACGTCCAGGCACATTACGACCTTTCGAACGAATTCTTCGGGCTGTTCCAGGATCCGACGCGGACCTACAGCTGCGCGTACTTCCCCCGCAACGGCATGACCCTGCAGGAGGCCCAGGTCGCCAAGCTCGATCTGACGCTCGGCAAGCTGGGGCTGCGGCCCGGGATGACGCTGCTGGACATCGGCTGCGGCTGGGGTTCGGTGCTCAAGCGCGCCCTGGAGAAGTACGACGTGAACGTCGTCGGCCTGACACTGTCCCGAAATCAGCTGTCCTACTGCAGGGAACTGCTCGACGACGTCGACAGCGGCCGCTCGCGCCGGGCGCTGCTCTGCGACTGGTCGGAGTTCGGCGACTCGGTGGACCGGATCGTCGTCATCGAGGCGTTGGAGCACTTCGGGTTTGACCGGTACGACGACTTCTTCACGTTCGCCTACAACGCCCTGCCCGACCGGGGGGTGATGCTGCTGCATTCGATCACCGGGTTGCACAGCAGCCAGGTCATCGAGCGCGGCATGCCCCTGACGATGGAGTGGGCGAGGTTCATCAAGTTCCTCGTCACCGACATCTTCCCCGGCGGCCGCCTGCCGACGATCGAGACCGTCGAGGAGCACGCGAGGAAGGCCGGCTTCGAGGTGACGGGCGTCCAGTCCCTGCAGTCGGACTTCGCCCAGACCCTCGACCTGTGGTCGGAAGCCCTCCGGGCGCGCCGGGACGAGGCCCTCGAGATGCAGTCCGAGGCCACCTACGACCGCTACATGCGGTACCTCACCGGCTGCGCCAAGGCGTTCCGGACTGGCTACGTCGACTGCAACCAGTTCACGCTGCAAAAGTAGACTTCAGTGCACACATCGCGCGACGCGCGCATGCCCTACCGGCAGTGATCGATATGCAGGAGAGAACCAGAAGAAATGGCTGATCAACGGACTAGCCCGACGAAGACGCGGACGCGCTTCGAAGACATTCAGGCGCACTACGACGTCTCCGACGATTTCTTCGCCCTGTTCCAGGACCCCACCCGGATCTACAGCTGCGCGTATTTCGAGCGCGACGACATGACGCTCGAAGAGGCCCAGTACGCCAAGATCGACCTCAACCTGGACAAGCTCGACCTCAAGCCGGGCATGACCCTGCTCGACATCGGCTGCGGCTGGGGCACCACCATGAAGCGGGCGGTCGAGCGGTTCGACGTCAACGTCATCGGCCTGACGCTGTCGAAAAACCAGCACGCCCGCTGCGAGCAGGTGCTGGGGGCGCTGGACACCGACCGTTCGCGCCAGGTGCGGTTGCACGGCTGGGAGGACTTCAACGAGCCCGTCGACCGCATCGTGTCGATCGAGGCGTTCGAGCACTTCGGCCACGAGAACTACGACGACTTCTTCAAGCGCTGTTTCGACATCATGCCCGACGATGGCCGGATGACCGTGCAGAGCAGCGTCAGCTACCACCCCTTCGAACTGGCGTCCCGCGGCAAGAAGCTGACCTTCGAGACGGCGCGCTTCATCAAGTTCATCGTGACCGAGATCTTCCCGGGCGGCCGGTTGCCCTCCACCGAGATGATGGTCGACCACGGCGCGAAGGCGGGTTTCCAGGTCCCCGAGCCGCTTTCGCTGCGGCCGCACTACATCAAGACGTTGCACATCTGGGCCGACACACTCGAATCCAACCGCGAAAAGGCCATCGAGATCACCTCGGAAGAGGTCTACGAGCGCTACATGAAATACCTGCGCGGTTGCGAGCACTACTTCACCGACGAGATGCTCGACGTCAGCCTGGTCACCTACCTCAAGCCGGGCGCCGCCGCCTAGTTCTCGGATCGGGGCTGTCGGATCGGGGCTGCGCCGTTCGTCAAACAGGTAGAGAGTGAGAGCATCAGGCCTCGCTCACTACCGGAGGTGACGAACATGCAGTACTTCGCGCTGTTGATCGGTCGAGAGCAAGACCGCTCACCCGACGATGCGGCCGCCGCGATGGCGGAATGGGAGAGGTTCCACGCCACGGCCGGCTCCGCCATCAAATCCGGAGACGCGCTGGCCCCCGCGGCCGCCGCCGTGGCCATCACCGGCGGCCCGGACGCGCCGACGGTCACCGACGGCCCCTTCGCCGAGTCCGCGGAGGTGGCGTGCGGCTACTACGTGTTCGAGGCCGAGAACCTCGACGAGGCGCTGGCGCTGGCGCGCGATGTCCCACTCGCGAAGTTCGGGGCCGTGGAACTGTGGCCCACGGTCCACGCGATCGACCAATCCCGCGCGCTCACCGGCAACGACTGGCTCGCGTTACTGCTGGAACCGCCCGCGTCCGCGCACACGCCGGGCACACCGGAGTGGGAGGCCGTGGCGGCGAAGCACGCGGATCTCCACGCGGCCGCGGGCGACCACATCATCGGCGGCGCCGCGCTGCACGACCGGTCCACGGCGACAACCGTGCGGGTACGCAATGGCGAGGTCCTGATCACGGACGGGCCGTACGTGGAAGGGGCCGAAATCGCCACCGGGATCTACCTGTTGAGTGCCGCGGACCGCGACGAAGCCGTCAAGCTCGCGTCGATGATTCCCGCTTCGACGGTGCAGCTGCGGCAGCTGGCCGGCATCTCCGCACTGTAGCTCCTCGCGAATGCCCGACCTGGACGGCGTCTTCCGGCGCGAGTGGGGACCGGCCGTGGCCGCGCTGGCGCGGTGGTGCGGTGATCTCACCGTCGCCGAAGACGCCGTCCAGGAAGCCTGCGCCGAGGCGCTGCGCACCTGGCGCCGAGACGGTCTGCCCGACAATCCCGGCGGATGGCTCATGACCGTTGCCCGCAACCGCCTGCGGGATCGGCTTCGCCGTGAATCCAACCGCCCCGCAAAGGAATTGGCTTACGTCGTGGATGACATCCAGGCTGTCCGGGCGCGCACCGAACGCACCGAGCCGCATCCGGTTCGTGACGACGAGCTGCGGATGATGTTCACCTGCGCGCACCCCGCCCTCGACCGGCAGTCGCAGCTGGCGCTCACCCTGAGGTTGGTGTCCGGGTTGACCGTCGCCGAGATCGCCAGGGCGCTCCTGCAGACCGAGCCGGCCGTCGGTCAGCGAATCACCCGCGCCAAGAACAAGATCCGGCGCGCCAACATCCCCCTGCGCGTACCGCCCGCCGCGCTCCTCGACGAACGCGTGCCGCACGTGTTGGCCTGTGTGTACTCCGTCTTCACCGAGGGGTACTGGTCGACGGGCGGCCCGTCGGCGATCCGTGACGAACTGTGCGACGAAGGCATCCGGCTGGCCACCGAACTGTGCGCGCTGATGCCGGCCGAGCCGGAGGCGCACGCGCTGGCCGCCCTGATGCTGCTGCATGATTCGCGGCGAGCGGCGCGGGCCGACGACACCGGAATGCTGGTGCCGCTCGAGGACCAGGACCGTCGCACGTGGGATCGCGGTCGCATTGCCCGTGGGTTGCAGCGGCTGGCGCGCGCGCAGGGCTCCACGGGCCCGTACCTGCCCCAGGCGGTGATCGCCGCGCTGCATGCCACGGCGCCGTCCTGGGAACGGACCGACTGGGTCGCCATTTGCGTCGCCTACGATCGGTTGGTGGCGCTGACCGATTCGCCGGTCGTGCGCGCCAATCGCGCACTGGCGGTAGGTTTGCGCGACGGGCCCGACGCCGGCCTGACCGCCCTCGACAAGGTCGCCGGCGATCCGCGGCTCGCGCGCTCCAACCTGGTCGCGACGGTGCGCGCGGATTTACTGCGACGCGCCGGACGGCCCGCCGACGCCCTGAAGTGGTACCGAATAGCGTTGACGGGCAACGGCTCTGAGCCGGGCCGCGAATTCCTGCGCCGGCGCATCGCCGAGTGCCAATCCTGCGAAGCCCCGCGCCGGTGACGCGGCGCATGGTCGGCTGCGTTCGCCCGCGCCTCACGGCGCGCGCTCACTACGCCTCGGGATCGATGGTCGGCTGCGTTCGCCCGCGCCTGAAGCGCGCGCTCACTACGCCTCGGCGAAGTTGCGGGTGACGGCCGGGTCGACCGGGATGCCCGGGCCCGTCGTCGTCGACACGACGATCTTCTTCAGGTAGCGGCCCTTCGACGCGGACGGCTTGAGCCGCAGCACCTCGTCGAGCGCGGCACCGTAGTTCTCGGCCAGGGCCTTCTCGTCGAAGGACGCCTTGCCGATCACGAAGTGCAGGTTGGCCTGCTTGTCGACGCGGAAGTTGATCTTGCCGCCCTTGATGTCGGCAACGGCCTTGGCGACGTCGGGGGTGACGGTGCCGGTCTTGGGGTTCGGCATCAGGCCGCGCGGGCCCAGCACGCGGGCGATGCGCCCGACCTTGGCCATCTGGTCGGGCGTCGCGATGGCGGCGTCGAAGTCCAGGAAGCCGCCCTGGATCTTCTCGATCAGGTCGTCGCTGCCGACGATGTCGGCGCCGGCGGCCAGCGCCTGCTCCGCCTTGTCGCCGACGGCGAACACCGCGACCCGCGCCGTCTTGCCGGTGCCGTGCGGCAGGTTGACCGTGCCGCGGACCATCTGGTCGGCCTTGCGCGGGTCGACACCGAGCCGGATCGCGACCTCGACGGTCGCGTCCTGCTTGCTCGACGACGTCTCCTTCGCGAGCTTGGCGGCCTCGAGCGGGGTGTAGAGGTTGTCGCGGTCGACCTTCTCGGCGGCCGCGCGGTATGCCTTGCTGTTCTTGCTCATTCGTTCATCCAATCGTGTGTTGGGTCGTGGTCGGCGGGCCGAAGCTGGCCCTCCCACGCTTTCTTTGTCGTGCTATTCGACGGTGATGCCCATCGACCGGGCGGTGCCGGCGATGATCTTGGCGGCCGCGTCGACGTCGTTGGCGTTGAGGTCGGCCTTCTTGGTCTCGGCGATCTCCTTGACCTGGTCCCAGGTGACCTTGGCGACCTTGGTCTTGTGCGGCTCGGCGGAGCCCTTGCCCACGCCGGCGGCCTTGAGCAGCAGCTTGGCGGCGGGCGGCGTCTTCAGCGCGAAGGTGAAGCTGCGGTCTTCGTAGACCGTGATCTCCACCGGGATGACCTGACCGCGCTGGTTCTCCGTGGCGGCGTTGTACGCCTTGCAGAACTCCATGATGTTGACGCCGTGCTGGCCGAGCGCGGGTCCGACCGGCGGCGCAGGGTTGGCCTGCCCCGCCACGATCTGCAGCTTGATCAGCCCGACGACTTTCTTCTTCGGGGCCATGTGATGTGGGTGTTCCTTCCTGGACTGGGCGTGCTGCCCGGCTAAATCTTCGAAACTTGGCTGAAGGTCAGCTCGACCGGCGTTTCGCGGCCGAAGATCGACACCAGCACCTTGAGCTTCTGCTGTTCGCCGTTGACCTCGCTGATGGTGGCGGGCAACGTCGCGAACGGCCCGTCCATCACGGTCACGGATTCGCCGACCTCGTAGTCGACCTCGACGGCCGGACGCTCCAGGCCGCCCGTCTCGGCGACGGCGGTGGTGCTGGCCGCGCCCTTGGCGGCCTTCTTCGCGGCACCCCGGGGCAGCAGGAACTTGACCACGTCGTCGAGAGCCAGAGCCGACGGGCGCGACGTCGCGCCCACGAACCCGGTGACACCCGGCGTGTTGCGCACCGCGGCCCACGAATCGTCGGTCAGGTCCATGCGGACCAGGATGTAGCCGGGCAGCACCTTGCGGTTGACCTGCTTGCGCTGACCGTTCTTGATCTCGGTGACCTCTTCGGTGGGCACCTCCACCTGGAAGATGTAGTCGCCGACGTCGAGGTTCTGCACGCGCGTCTCGAGGTTGGCTTTGACCTTGTTCTCGTAACCCGCGTAGGAGTGGACGACGTACCAGTCCCCGGGCTTGCGGCGCAGTTCCGCCTTGAGCGCCACGGCGGGGTCGACGTCCTCGTCCGACTCGGGCGCGGCGGGGCTTTCGGTGCCCGCGGGGCTGTCGGCGTCCTCCGGGCCGCCGGCGTCCTCGACGCCTTCTGCTCCTTCTGCGCCTTCGGTGGCCGCGGCGGCGTCCTCTACGTCGACCGCTTCACCCGCGGACGTGTCACCGTCGAAGGTAGTCACGGTTTGCAGTCCTCTCTGTCAATCTCAACGCTCAGCCGAACACCAGCAGCACGAGCTTGGTCAGGCCGAAATCGGCGAGGCCGACCACCGCCACCATGAACGCCAGGAACGCCAGCACGACCGAGGTGTAGGTGAGCATCTGCTTGCGGTTGGGCCAGATCACCTTCCGCATCTCCGCCACCACCTGCTTGAGGTAGGTGTAGACGAAGACGAACGGATTGGCCGAACGCTCGCCCGGCTTCTTGGCCGCCTTGACCTTCTTGGCGGCCTTGCCCTTCTTGGCTTTCTTGTCCTCTGCGGCCTCGGCCTCGTCGGTCGCCTCGGAGGCGACGTCGACGTCGGTCTCGGCCGCCCGTTGCCGGGACCTCTTGCCGGTGGGACGCTGCGGCCGCGTCGCAGCCTTGGTCACCAGGGCAGTGCGGCCACCGCCTGCGCGCGTCTCCTCGGTGTCGCCGCCGTCGCGTGCGGCGTCGTTGGCGGCGTCGCCCTCGTCGCTCACAGCGTGCTCCTTTGTTTGCCGGTAATCCGTGTGCCAGCCCACTGTGGTATGGGCATCGCTTCAGTGTCCACCATGGCACACACTCGGTGTCTGCTTGCAGGGGCGACAGGACTTGAACCTGCAACCTGCGGTTTTGGAGACCGCTGCTCTGCCAGTTGAGCTACGCCCCTCTGCGGTTGGCAGGCCAACCTGTGCTTGCCTGTGCCGGGGCCTACATGACACGCGCGCCCCCGCTTGTCACTCGCGGAAAGCGCGCTGATGCTGGGAAAACCCCGACGACCGAGTGTACTCGATTCCCCTTAAACCCAGGAAATCCGATTTCGCCTCACGCGGTTCGGACGACCTGACCGGTTTCCTTGTCCCATTTCAGCTGGATCGAGTTGTCGCCCTCGTGTCCCATCAGGGTGGTGTAGGCCTCCAGGATCACGTCGCCGTCCTGGTTCGTGCAGGTGTTCTTCGTGACGACGATGTCGGCGCCGAAACGTTCGTCCACCGAGTGGATGTCCATCCGGGCGAAGAGTTTGTCGCCCACCCGCACCGGCCTGAAGTAGATGAACTTCTGGTCGACCTGGACGATCTGCATGGTCTCCATGCCGACGTCGACATTGCGGAAGAAGTCGTCCTGGACGAGCTTGGCGAAGATCGAGACGAACGTCAGGGGCGCAACGAGGCTGCCGTAGCCCAGTTCGGCCGCCGCCTTCTCGTCGTGGCTCGCCGGATCGTCGCACTTGATCGAGCGCGCGAAACCGCGAACCTGCTCGCGGGCCACTTCGAAGTAGTCGGGGTACAGCCAAGTCATCCCGCGGATATCGGTCTTCAGAGCCATCCGCTAGGCCAATTTCGCCGACGCGATCGCGCGTCCGAAGATCTTCTTGCCCCCGGTGGTGGCGGTCAGCGCGATGGTCACCGACTTGCTCTCGGGATCGACGGACTTCACCTTGCCGCTGAAGACGAGCTCGGCGCCCTTGCCGTCGTTGGGAACGGGGACCACGGCGGTGAACCGCACGTTGTACTCGGTGACCGCCCCCGGGTCGCCGACCCAGGAGGTGACGTAGCCGCCGCCGATGCCCATGGTCAGCATGCCGTGCGCGATGGCGGTGTCGAGTCCGACGACCTTGGCGATCTCGTCGTCCCAGTGAATCGGGTTCAGGTCACCGGAGACCCCCGCGTAGTTCACCAGGTCCTGGCGCGTCAGGGGGTACACCCTTTCCGGAAGCTGGTCACCCACCTTCACCGAATTGAACTCACGCAGTGGCATGGCTGAATCCCTCTTCCCCATCGTCGCCGGCACGACCCGCCAGGGTCGTGTACGTCTCCTGCACAATGTCACCGGCTTCGTCGGTGATGACGTTCTTGGTCACGATGATCTGCGTGCCGTGCGCCTCGCGCACCGAGTCCACGTACACGTCACAGTAGAGCTTGTCTCCGGCCACGATCGGCTTCGAAAATTGCAGCACCTGGTCGACCTGCACGATCTGCTGGTCGGTGACTTCGATGCCCGCGTGCCTGAAGAACGCCGATTGGGCCATGTAGCCGAACACGCAGATGAACGTCAGGGGGGCGAGCAGCCCGGTGTAACCGAGCTCGGCTGCCGACTTCTCCTCGAAGAACTCAGCGCTGTCGTTCTGCACGGCCACCGCATACTCGCGGATCTTCTCCCGCTCGACCTCGTAGTGGTCGGGATAGCGGTAGTGCATCCCGACGATCGTGGACAACGACACAGCCTAAAAACCTACCTAGTTCGTCTCAACAAATGCCCGCAGGCCGACGCTAGCGTGTCTCGCGGTGCGCCTGGTGCTTGCCGCAGTTGGGGCAGAACTTCTTGAGTTCGAGCCGGTCGGGGTCGTTCCGGCGGTTCTTCTTGGTGATGTAGTTACGGTGCTTGCACACCTCGCAGGCCAAAGTGATCTTCGGCCGGACGTCGGTACTGGAAGCCATGGGGGTTCTCTCTTCGACTCTCTGTCTGTCGCGCTGTTGTGTTGTAGCGATGGCCGGACTCGAACCGGCGACCTAACGATTATGAGTCGTTCGCTCTAACCGACTGAGCTACATCGCCTCTGGCCATCCCTTTCGGGGTTGGAGCCGCCCTGCCTGCTCGGCGTCCGCCGAGCCCCCTAACGGAATCGAACCGTTGACCTTTTCCTTACCATGGAAACGCTCTACCGACTGAGCTAAGGGGGCCTTTCACCCGAACCGGCCGGTCATGCCGCGGGCCAAAAAGAGGGTACAGCCTGCTTCGCAACGTCTCCAAACCCACGGGTGCGGTGGTGCGGCGCTCAGCCCCCGTCACCGGAGCGGCGGGGCTCCCATGCGCTGAGGTCGCTGAACTCGTCGTACGCGTCGTCCTGATCGGCGTCGTCGGTCTTGTTGAGAAGTGTCCGCAACGCGAGATGGACCGCCTCGCGCGGGTCGGCCAAATGGAAGCGGCGGATGGCCTCATCCACCAGGTCGGTGTCGATTTCGAGCTCGACATTCTTCCTCATAGGCCAACAGTACCCAGCGGCCCCGGGCGCAAGCCACGGCGCCCGGGGCGTTTCGGCGACCGTCGAAGGCCGACGCCCTAGTCTGATCACGTGCCAGAAGACCGCCTGTATTTCCGTCAACTGCTCTCCGGTCGCGACTTCGCCGCCGGTGATGTGATCGCGACGCAGATGCGCAACTTCGCCTATCTGATCGGCGACCGGCAGACCTGCGATTGTCTGGTGGTGGACCCCGCCTACGCGGCCGGGGACCTGCTGGACGCGGTCGAGTCCGACGGCATGAAGCTGTCGGGTGTGCTGGTGACGCACCACCACCCCGACCACGTCGGCGGATCCATGATGGGGTTCGAGCTGAAGGGCCTCGCCGAGCTGCTGGAACGCGCGGCCGTGCCGGTGCACGTCAACACCCATGAAGCGGTGTGGGTTTCGCGCGTGACCGGGATCAGCCTCGCAGACCTCACCACCCACGAGAACCACGACAAGGTGCAGGTCGGCGACATCGAGATCGAGTTGCTGCACACCCCGGGCCACACCCCGGGCAGCCAGTGCTTCCTGCTCGACGGCCGGCTGGTCGCCGGCGACACGCTGTTCCTGGAGGGTTGCGGACGCACCGACTTCCCGGGTGGCGACTCCGACGCGATGTATCGCAGCCTGCAACAGCTTGCCGCGCTGCCCGGCGACCCGAGGGTGTTCCCGGGGCACTGGTATTCGGCGGAACCCAGCGCTTCCCTGGCCGAAGTAAAGCGTTCCAACTATGTGTACCGCGCCGCCGACCTCGACCAGTGGCGCATGTTGATGGGCGGTTGAGGGGCCAATCGACGGGCGTCCGGGCGATCGCGGGGCCGTTGGCTCTGTGATATAAGCGGAAGGTGGATTCCATGGGGTGGATCCGGGACAGCTGGCACGAAGTCACCCATGTTGGGTCCAGCACCTGGATAGCGTGGGCGGCGTGGGCGGCGATCGTGCTCGCCGTCATCACATTGGTCTTCACCAACCGCCAGATCGCGCGGAACCGGCAGCTGGCCGCCGAGCAAACCCGTCCCCAGGTCACGATGTTCATGGAACCGCATCAGGCGGATTGGCACGTGATCGAGCTTGTGGTCAGGAACTTCGGCAAGACCGCTGCCTATGACATCAGCTTCTCCTTCGAGAACCCGCCGACGGTGGCGCAGTACGAGAACGCCACCGACGGCTACGCCGACGTCGTCGAGTTGCGACTGCCCCACGAGTTGCCGATGCTGGCGCCCGGCCAGGAATTCCGCATGGTGTGGGACTCGGCGCTCGACCGCAACGAGATCGGCACCGGCATCGAGTCGCGCTTCGTAGGCACCGTGAGCTACTTCGACCGGCCCGAGAACCCGCAGCGCCGGCGGTTCTGGCACCGCGACCGCGACCCGCTGCAGACGCGGGTGGTGCTCGACTGGGAGGCCCTGCCGCCCGTCCAGCGCATCGAGCTGATGACGACACACGACCTGGCGAAGCGCGAGAAGCAGAAGCTGGAACTGCTGCGCGGCCTGCTCACCTACTTCCATTACGCCAGCAAGGAAACCCGCCCCGAGGTCTTCCGCAGCGAGATCGAGCGGATCAACGGCGCCGTCCGGGAGACCCAGGACAGATGGCGGACGCGCCAACTCGATGAACCCACCGATGTCAGCCTGCGCTGGGCCAATGCCGACGGCGAATTGGGCAGACACCACAGCCAGCCCGCGTGACGGGTAAGGAGCAGCCCATGAGCGGCCCGGTCCACTACAGCGTGAAGGATTCCGTCGCCGTCATCAGGATGGACGACGGCAAGGTCAACGCGCTGGGCCCCACGATGCAGCAGGCCCTGGGTGAGGCGATCGACCGGGCCGAGAGCGACAACGCGGGGGCGCTGGTGATCGCCGGCAACGACCGGGTGTTCAGTGGCGGATTCGACCTGAAGGTTCTCACCTCGGGCGAGGCGCAGCCCGCGATCGACATGCTCCGGGGGGGCTTCGAGCTCTCCTACCGCCTCTTGTCGCACCCGAAGCCCGTCGTGATGGCCTGCACCGGTCATGCCATCGCGATGGGGGCGTTCCTGCTGTCGTCCGGCGACCACCGCGTGGCCGCCCACGCCTACAACATCCAGGCCAACGAGGTCGCGATCGGCATGACGATTCCGTACGCGGCCCTCGAGATCATAAAGCTGCGCCTCACCCGGTCGGCGTACCAGCAGGCGGCCGGCCTTGCCAAGACGTTCTTCGGCGAGACCGCGCTGGCGGCCGGGTTCGTCGACGAAATCGTGTTGCCGGAAATGGTGCTCAGCCGGGCCGAGGAAGCCGCGCGGGAATTCGCCGGTCTTCACCAAAAGGCCCACGCCGCAACCAAATTGCGGGCCCGTGCCGACGCCTTGCAGGCCATCCGCGCCGGCATCGACGGAATCGAAGCCGAGTTCGGGCTCTAGGCGGCCGGGCAAACGGTGGGCGCCGCCGAACGTGAGAACGCGGCGGCCATCATGCCCAGCCGCCGCGTTGACATCGCCTCCTCGTCGCAAGTCTTGCACGCCCACGCCGCCGAGTCACTTTATTTCCGCAAATCGCCCGGACCCCGATTCAGTCCCGCGCCGAATCCCATTGGTATGGCAGGAATTTGCCGTCGAACGTCACGACGACACGATCGCCCGAGGGGTGTGGCTTTTTCTGCAGATCGACGCTGAAATTGATCGCGCTCATGATTCCGTCCCCGAACTGTTCGTGAATCACCTCCTTGATGGCGCCGCCGTAGACCTGCAGGGCCTCGTAGAAGCGGTAGATGGTCGGGTCGGTGGGGACCGCCGTGGGCAGCCCGCCACGCATCGGCGGCGCCGCCAGCACCGGCACGGCCGACTCGTCGAGCCCCAGCATGCCGACGAGCACCTTGCCGAGTTCGGCGGGAATCGGGTGCTGGCCGAGCAACGCCGACGTCGTCCACAGCAGCGGGCGGCCGATGGCGTCGGCGAGTTCCTGCCACGTCAGCCCCCGGCGGAGGCGGCCGAGCACGACCTGTTCGGTGACCTCATTCCGGTTCATCGTCCGCCTCACCAGTGCCCGTGGTGAACGACGTCGGTGAACGGGCGCCGGTTGGGCTTGCGGATCGGCTTGAGTGGGCGGTCGGCCGGATATCCGACGCCGAGCAGGAACGCCACCAGGTAGCCGTCGGGCACTCCCAGGATCGCGCGCGCCCTGACCTGGTCACCGACGGACGAGTGGCCCGTGCCGATCCCAAGGTCGGTGGCCGCGATCATCATCGCCATGGTGGCCTGACCGACGTCGTAGTTGTCGGTGACCACCCGGCGGTCATCCGGCGGCACCGGCACGACGATCGCGATCGCGGCGGCGGCCGCGGCGATGTGCCCGGCGCCCTGCCAGACGGTGGACAACTCCTGCAGCTGACCCCGGTCGGTGACGATGACGAAGTCCCACGGCTGGCGATTCTTCGCCGACGGCGCCCGCCAGCCGGCCTCGGCGATGCGGTCGAGGTGCTCCTCGGGCACCGGCTCGGGTGTGTACTGCCGGACATTGCGCCGAGCGCAAAGCGCGTCCCATGCCTCCATCACGTTCCCCTGCCTCTCGTTAGTTGCCGTCGCCGTCCATCTCGCCCTCGAGCGCGTCGAGCACCCTGCGGAGCTCGCCGACCATCCAGCTGCCGCTGCGCCGGTGCAAGACGTCCAGCAGCGACCGGTAGTACCACAGGTGCAGCCGCGGGTCCTGCACGCTGAACCGCTGCCACAGCCGGTTTCCCTCGGCACGGTAATCACGCAGGATCGCACGCGCATTGTCGAGCTTATCGGCGAGCGAAATCAGCACGGCGTCGTCGGACGCCGCACGCAGGTGGGCGATGTAGCGCTCCTTGCGCTCCCGCCAGGACGGTTTGGGGCTTTCGAACGTGTCACTGCATTCGGCGACGATGGACGCCACCCCGTTCCCGAACTTCTGCCGGATCTCGGCCAGCGTCTCCTGGCCGCCCTGGTCCTCGGCGGCGTCGTGCAGCAGCGCGGCGATGGCCTGCTCCTCGGTGCCGCCGTCGTCGATCACCAGCCCGGCCACCGACAGCAGATGGCCGACGTACGGCACTTCGCTGCCCTTGCGCGTCTGCCGGGCGTGCTTGGCGGCCGCGTAGCCCAGGGCGTCGGCGAACCTGGGCGTCAGGCGAGGCGGCGATGCCCGATGGGCCATACCCGCCTCCTTTCGGTGTCGAAGGGTTCGAAGGGCTTGCCTTCACTGTGGCACGGCGGTCCGACAGCTGTCGGCGCGGCGTTCTATGGTTGCAGCGCAATGGCCTTCCATCTTCACCGCGCCGAACGCACCGACCTGCTCGCCGACGGGCTCGGCGCACTGTTGGCCGACGCGTTGCCCGACCCGTTCGCTCGGGAACTGGTTCTGGTGCCCGCGCGGGGCGTGGAGCGCTGGCTGGGCCAGCGGCTCTCACACGTGCTCGGCCGCCGGACAGGACCGGGCGCGGCCGACGACGGGGTGTGCGCTGGCGTGGAGTTCCGCAGCCCCGGCTCGCTGATCGCCGAAATCTATGCCGTCGAGGACGATCCGTGGTCGCCCGAGGCCATGACCTGGCCGCTGCTGGAAGTCGTCGACTGTTCCCTGGACGAGCCGTGGTGTCGCACGCTGGCAACGCATTTGGGGCACTTCCACGCGGGCGCGGAGGCGGAGCTGCGGCGCGGCCGGCGATACGAGGTGGCACGCCGGCTGGCCGGTTTGTTCGCGTCGTACGCGCGCCAGCGCCCACAACTGCTCGTCGACTGGCTGGGCGGCGACACGGCGGGCCTCGACGACGATCTGCTCTGGCAGCCACACCTGTGGCGGGCCCTGGTCGAGCGCGTCGGGATCGATCCTCCGCACGTCCGCCACCGCGACGCCGTCGCCCGGCTGCAGCGCGGGCCCAGCGACCTGCCCCCCCGACTGTCGCTGTTCGGGCACACCCGGCTGCCGTGCACCGACGTCGAACTGCTCGAGGCGCTGGCGGCGCATCACGACCTGCACCTGTGGCTGCCGCACCCGAGCGACACGCTGTGGCGTGCGCTCGCCGGCGTTCGCGGCGCCGTCCCGCGACGATGCGACACCAGCCACCGCGCGGTCAACCACCCGCTGCTGGCGACGCTCGGACGAGACCTGAGGGAACTGCAACGCGGCCTGCCGGCCGCGGTTTTGACCGACGAGCACCTCCCCGGCACCGGGTACCCGGACACGCTGCTCGGCTGGCTGCAGTCCGACATCGCCGCCGATGCCAGTCGCCCACGCGGGCGCCGGCTCGCAACCGACGACCGGTCGGTGCAGATCCACAACTGCCACGGCCCGGCCCGGCAGATCGACGTGCTGCGCGAGGTGCTGCTGGGCCTGCTGGCCGACGACCCGACGCTGGAGCCGCGCGACATCCTGGTGATGTGCCCGGACATCGAGACCTACGCGCCCCTCATCGTCGCCGACTTCGGGCTCGGTGACATGGTCGGCGGCATGATCCGCGGTGCCCACCCCGCGCACCGGTTGCGGGTGCGCCTCGCCGACCGCTCGCTGATCCAGACCAACCCGCTGCTCGGCGTCGCCGCGCAACTGCTGGCGCTGGCCGGCGGCAGGGTGACGGCTTCCGAGGTGCTCAACGTCGCCCAGACGGCGCCGGTGCGCGCCCAATTCGGTTTCACCGACGACGATTTGGAGGCCATCACCCGCTGGGTTCGGCAGGCGAACATCCGGTGGGGCTTCGACCGGGAGCACCGGCAGCCCTACCACGTCGACTTCGTGCACAACACTTGGCGTTTCGGCATCGACCGGATCCTGGCCGGCGTCGCGATGTCCGAGGACTCCCATGCGTGGATCGACGCAACGCTGCCCCTCGACGACGTCAGCAGCAACCGCGTCCAATTGGCAGGCCGGTTCGCCGAATTCGTCGCGCGGCTGCAGCGCGCGGCCGACGCGCTCACCGGCCCGCGACCGCTGCACGAGTGGCTGGCCGCGCTGGCCGACGGCATCACCACGCTGACCCGCGTCGACGACCCGGACGCCTGGCAGAGCGCCCAGATGCAGCGCCAGTTCGCCGAGGTACTGGGGCACGCCGGACCACGCGCCGCCACCGTGCTGCGGCTGCCGGATGTCCGCGCGCTTCTGGCCCGGCACCTGTCCGGACGCCCGACGCGGGCCAATTTCCGCACCGGCACCCTGACCGTGTGCACGATGGTGCCGATGCGCTCGGTGCCGCACCGGGTGATCTGCCTGGTGGGGCTGGACGACGGGCTGTTCCCGCGCCTCGGCGTGGTCGACGGCGACGACGCGCTGGCCCGCGAGCCCATGACCGGCGAGCGCGACATCCGTTCGGAGGACCGGCAATTGCTGCTGGACGCGATCGGGGCGGCGACCGAAAAGCTCGTGATCACCTACACCGGGGCCAACGAATACTCCGGCCAGCCGCGCCCGCCCGCCGTCCCGCTCGCCGAGCTGCTCGACGCTCTGGACATGACCGTGCCCCCCGACGGCGCCGACCGGGTCCGCGACCGCATCGTCGTCGAACATCCGCTGCAGCCCTTCGATATTCGCAACGTCATACCTGGCGAGCTGGTGCCGGGGGTGCCGTTCACCTTCGACCCGGCGGCGCTGCGTTCCGCCCGCGTGGCCAGCGGTGCACGCGGCGAGCAGCCCAGGTTCATCTGCGAACCGCTGCCGCCACCACCGCCCGACGACGTGCCGCTCGCCGACCTCGTCGCGTTCTTCAGGGATCCGGTGAAGGGCTTCTTCCGCGCGCTGGAGTTCACCTTGCCGCGCGACGTCGACGGGGTGCAGGACGCCATGCCGGTCGACATCGACAACCTCGAGGAATGGACGGTCGGCGACCGGATGCTGGGTGACATCCTCCGGGGGATGACCCCGGACGACGCGCGCCAGGCGGAGTGGCGCCGCGGCACGCTGCCGCCCGGCCAGCTCGGCTGGCGCAAGGTCGCCGAGATTCGCGATCGGGTCACCGTTTTGGCGACGGAGGCGCTGCGGCATCGCGCGGCGGCCCCGCGGGCCTACGACGTCGACGTCGAACTGGGCGCCGGGCGTCGGCTCACTGGCACGGTGTCGCCCGTGTACGGCGACCGCCTGGTCTCGGTGACGTATTCGAAGCTCGACGGCAGGCACCTGCTTCAGTCGTGGATTGCGCTGCTGGCGTTGACCGCTCACGATCCCGGTCGCGATTGGTCGGCGGTGTGCATCGGCCGCGCGCCCCGGGGCCCGGCCGCTCGGGCGCGGGCGCTGGGACCTCCGCAGGGCCCCGCCGGTCAGGCCGCGGCGGTCCTGCGCGAGTTGGTCGCGATCTACGACGCGGGGCGGCGGGAGCCGATCCCGTTGCCCGTCAAGACATCTTACGCCTGGGCCGCCGCGCGGTTCTGCGGCGACGACCCGGTGCGCCAGGCGGAGTACCGGTGGAGGTCCGACCGGTACCCGGGCGAGGATCAGGCCCCGGCCCACGTGCGCGCCTGGGGCAGGAACGCGCCGCTGACCGATCTGATGCAACCGCTGCGCGCCGGCGAGGACTACGAGGCCGAGGAGCACCGGCTCGGCGCCTATGCCGCCCGGCTGTGGCTGCCGATGCTGCGCGCCGAGCGGGAGCCCTCGTGAAAGACGACGAGCCAGAGCGCTTCGATCTGCTGGGCCCGCTGCCGGCGGAGCGCTCGACCACGGTGCTGGAGGCCAGCGCGGGCACCGGCAAGACGTTCGCCCTGGCGGGCCTGGTGACCCGCTACCTCGCCGCGGGCGCGGCCACGCTTGACCAGATGCTGCTCATCACGTTCGGCCGGGCCGCCAGCCAGGAGCTGCGCGAGCGGGTCCGCTGCCAGATCGTGGCTGCCGTAACCGCTTTCGACGACCCGTCGACCGTCGGCGACAACGAGCTGGTGGCGTCGCTGCTGGAGGGCGACCCCGGCGAACGCGAGCTGCGCAGGCAGCGGCTCCGCGACGCCCTGGCCGGCTTCGACGCGGCGACGATCGCCACTACGCACCAGTTCTGCCAGCTGGTGTTGCGCTCGCTCGGCGTGGCCGGCGACACAGCCGCCGGTGTCACCCTGATCGAGAGCCTCGACGAGCTGGTCGGCGAGATCGTCGACGACCTGTACCTGGCGCACTTCTCCGGGCAACGCGACGAGCCGGTGCTGGGCTACCGCGACGCGCTGCGGCTGGCGCGCGAGGTGGCCAACAACCCCTCGACGCAACTGCGGCCCAGCGATCCACCGCCCGGGTCGCGGGCGGCGGTCTGTGTGGGATTCGCGAACGAGGTTCTGGCCGAGCTGGAAACGCGCAAGCGGCGGCTCGGCGTTCTGGGCTATGACGATCTGCTGACCCGGCTGGCCGCCGCGCTGGCGGCCGACGATTCGCCCGCCCGCACGCGCATGCACCACCGCTGGCCGATCGTCATGGTCGACGAGTTCCAGGACACCGACCCGGTGCAGTGGAAGGTCATCGACTGCGCTTTCAGCGGGCGCTCCACCGTGGTCCTGATCGGCGACCCGAAGCAGGCCATCTACGCCTTCCGCGGCGGCGACATCCAGACCTACCTGCAGGCGGCCGAGACCGCGGGCCAGAAGAAGACCCTCGGCACCAACTGGCGCAGCGACTCCGCGCTGCTCGATCGGCTGCAGGTGGTGCTGCGCGGAGCCCGGCTCGGTGACGCCGCGATCGTCGTCAAGGACGTCGACGCACACCACCTGGGCCACCGCCTTGCCGGCGCCCCCCGCAACGACCCGTTCCGGCTGCGCGTCGTACAGCGTAAACAGCTGGGCCGCAAGGGAACCGCGAACTTGCCCATCGGCGAGCTGCGGCAGCACATCGGTGCCGACCTCGCCGCCGACATCCGCACGCTGCTCGCTAGTGGCGCGACGTTCGGCGGCAGGCCGCTGCTGGCCCGCGACGTCGCCGTGATCGTCGAACGGCACGAGGACGCCGGCGCCTGCTTCAGGGCGCTCTGCGACGCCGGTGTCCCGGCCGTCTATACCGGCAACTCCGACGTGTTCACCTCCGAGGCCGCCGACGACTGGCTGTGCCTCCTCGAGGCATTCGACCAGCCGCACCGCCCGGGCATGGTCCGCGCGGCCGCCGCGACGATGTTCTTCGGCCACACCGCGGCGTCGCTGGCGGCCGGCGGCGACGCCCTGACCGACCGGATCGCCGAAACCCTGCGCGAGTGGGCCGGCCACGCCCGCGAGCGCGGGGTCGCCGCGATCTTCGAGGCGGCTCAGGCGTGCGGGATGGGCGACCGGGTGCTCGCGTGGCAGGGCGGCGAGCGGCACATGACCGACCTGGCGCACGTCACCCAGCTGCTGCAGAACGTCGCGCACCACGAGCACTACAACCTGCCCGCCCTGCGGGACTGGCTGCGCCGGCAGCGCGACGAACGCAGCGGCTCGACCGAACGCAACCGGCGGCTCGACAGCGACGCCGCCGCCGTGCAGATCATGACGGTCTACGTCAGCAAGGGCCTGCAATACCCGATCGTGTACCTGCCGTTCGCGTTCAACCGCAGCACGCCCAAGCGCGACATCGTGCTGTTCCACGACAACGGGGTGCGCTGCCTGCACGTCGGAGGCGCCGACACCCCGGACTTCGCGCAGGTCGAGGAGGCGGGTCGCACCGAGGACGCCGGCGACGGCAGCCGCCTGACGTACGTCGCGCTGACCAGGGCGCAGGCGCAGGTGGTGGCGTGGTGGTCGCCGGCGTTCAACGAACCCGGCGGCGGCCTCTCGCGGTTGCTGCGCGGCCGCCGGCCCGACGAGCCGCAGATACCCGAGCGCTGCGAACCCGCGAAGGTCAGCGACGAAGACGCGATGGCCCGGATGCGGCAATGGGAGGCCGCGGGTGGCCCGGTCGTCGAGATCTCCGTGGTGGGCCAGGCCCCGCCGCTGCCGCCCGAGCCGGCCCCGAAGAACCTGTGCAGCCGCCACTTTCACCGCGCCATCGACACAGCATGGCGGCGCACCTCGTATTCCGGCCTGATCCGGGTGGCCGAGACCGCGGGGGTCACCAGCGAGCCCGAGGTCACCGACCTCGACGACGAGGCCGGCGAGATCCCGTTGACCGGGGCGGCCGCGGGGGCCGACCTGCCCTCGCCGATGGCGGACCTGCCGACCGGAGCGAAGTTCGGGACGCTGGTGCACGCCGTGCTCGAGACGTCGGATCCCTTCGCCGCCGACCTGGCGGCCGAGCTGGAGTCCAACATCCGGCGGCATTCGGCGTCGTGGCCCGACATCGCCGCCGCCGTGGCCCCCGAGACGCTGGCCGCGGCCATGGTGCCGATGCACGATTCCCCGCTGGGCCCGCTGGCTTGCGGCCTGACGCTGCGCCGAATCGGGTTGCCGGACCGCCTGCGCGAGTTGGACTTCGAGTTGCCGCTGGCCGGCGGTGACCTGCGTGCGGCCACGCCGGCCGTCCGCCTGGCGGAGCTGGCGGCGTTGCTGCGTGGGCACCTTCCGGCCGACGACCCGCTGGCTCCCTACGCGGCCCGGCTGCTGAGCCCGCCCCTCGCCGAACAGCCGTTGCGCGGGTATCTGACCGGCTCGATCGACGCCGTGTTGCGCGTGCCCGACGGCGCTGGACACCGCTACCTGGTGGTGGACTACAAGACGAACTGGCTGGGCGACCCCGACCGCCCGCTGAAGGCCGCCGACTACGGCCGGCCCCGCCTGGTGGAGGCGATGCTGCACTCGGACTATCCGCTGCAGGCGCTGTTGTACACCGCCGTTCTCCATCGCTATTTGCGTTGGCGGGTAAAAGGATACGAGCCTGCACGACATCTCGGCGGCGTGCTGTACCTGTTCGTGCGCGGCATGTGCGGCTCGGAGACCCCGGTGGTCGACGGGCACCCGGCGGGCGTGTTCAGCTGGCGGCCGCCGCCGTCGTTGGTGACGGCGTTGTCGGATCTGCTCGACGGGCGCGAGGCCGCGGCATGAGCGTCGAAGCGATGTCGGTCACCGGGCTGCTCGGTGCCTTCAACGAAGCGGGCGTCTTCGAGGCCGCCGACATCCATGTGGCGCAACGCCTTACGGCGCTGGCCGGCGAGACCGACGAGCGGGTGGCGCTCGCGCTGGCGCTGGTGGTGCGGGCGCTGCGCGGCGGATCGGTGTGCGTGGATCTGCGCGCGACGCCGGCGCAGCTTGACGTCGCCGGTCTGCCGTGGCCCGACGCGGACGACTGGATCGCGGCGGTGCGGGCCAGCCCCCTGTCGTGCTCGCCGCCGGTGCTGCGGCTGCTCGGCGACCTGCTGTACCTGGACCGGTACTGGCTGGAGGAGCAGCAGGTGTGCGACGACGTGTTGTCGCTGTCGGTGCGGCACACGGCGGGCGAGTTGCCAGGCGGGGAAAGGCTTTTCCCGTCGGGCTACGAAGAGCAGCGGGCCGCCGCGCACCTGGCGCTGTCCCAGGCGGTCACCGTGCTGACCGGCGGCCCCGGCACCGGCAAGACGACCACCGTCGCCCGGCTGCTGGCGCTGCTGGTCGAGCAGGCCGAGCTGGCCGGCGCGCCGCCGCCGCGGATCGCACTGGCCGCTCCCACCGGTAAGGCAGCCGCGCGGCTGGCCGAGGCCGTGGCCGCCGAGGCGGAAAATCTCGAGCCGGTGGACCGGGCGCGGCTGGCCGGATTGAGCGCGACGACGCTGCACCGGCTGCTCGGGCCGCGACCCGACACCTCGGTGCGTTTCCGGCACGACCGTGGCAACCGCCTGCCGCATGACGTCATCGTCGTCGACGAGACGTCCATGGTGTCGCTGACGATGATGGCCCGGCTACTCGAGGCGGTGCGGCCCTCGACGCGGCTGATCCTGGTCGGCGATCCCGACCAGTTGGCCTCGGTGGAGGCCGGCGCGGTGCTCAAGGACTTGGTGGACGGCCTCAGTGCCCGCGACGAGGTGCACGTCGCGGCCCTGCGCAAGCCGCACCGGTTCGGTGAGTCGATCGGCGCGCTCGCCGAGGCGATCCGCGACGGCGATCCCGGGCGCGTGGTGCAATTGCTCTGCGCCGGTGGCGATCACGTCGAATGGGTCGACTCTGGTCACCCCGCTGACGCGCTGCGTCAGGTCCTGATCCCGCACGCCCTGCGGCTGCGCGAAGCCGCGCTGCTGGGAGACGCCGCGGCCGCGCTGGCCACGCTCGACGAACACCGGCTGCTGTGCGCCCACCGGCAGGGGCCGTACGGGGCGGCGCACTGGAACCGGCAGGTGCGGCGCTGGCTGTCGGAGGAGACCGGCCAGCCGGTCTCCTCCGACTGGTACGCGGGCCGCCCGCTGCTGGTGACGGCCAACGACTACGGCCTGCGCATCTACAACGGCGACAACGGCGTAACGCTCACCGGGCCGCACGGGTTGCGGGCCGTCATCGCGGGTGCGACGGGCCCGCTCGACTTCTCGACCAGCCGCCTGGGCAACGTCGAGACGATGCACGCGATGACCATCCACAAGAGCCAGGGCAGCCAGGCCGACGAGGTGACGGTGCTACTGCCGCCCGAGGACTCGAGGCTGCTGACGCGCGAACTGTTCTACACGGCGGTGACACGCGCAAAGTCCAGGGTGCGGGTGGTGGGCCCGGCGGCCTCGGTGCGCGCCGCGGTCGAACGCCGGGCGCTGCGGGCAAGCGGGCTGCGACTGCGGTTGCAACAGGCCAGCGGCCGGCCCCGCTAGCGTCCTGAGTCATCAATTCTGGTGCGGTAGTTGTGTTCTGGCATAATCTTTCCCTTCCCACAAATCCCGCCGGCTGATCGATCGTGATCAGGACGCCGCGGATGGGCGGGGCCGCCGGCGCAGGACCGGCTCGAGCAGCGCCGGGGGTCGGTAGGCCATGTCGAGGGTGCCGACGTCGGTTCCGGGGGCGACGATGTCGTCGATCCGATCGAGGATGTCGTCGGTGAGGGTGACCTCGGCACCCGCGAGTAGATCCTCAAGGTGATCCATGGTGCGCGGGCCGATGATCGCGCTGCTCACACCGGGATGGGTGACGGCGAACGCAATCGCCATGTGGCGCAGCGCCAGCCCGGATTCCTCGGCGAGGGTGGTCAGCTGTTCGACAGCGTCAAGCCGGCGTTCGTCACTGAGATGCTTGAAGAATGCTGCGCGGCGCAGGTCGGTCCGCTGCTGGCCCTTGCGGGCACGGCCGGTGAGCAGTCCCTGCGCCAGGGGGCTCCACACCAGGATGCCCATCCCATAGCGCTGCGCCACCGGCAGAACCTCGGCCTCGATGCCACGGTCGAGGATCGAGTACGGCGGCTGTTCGCACCGAAACCGTTGCAGTCCGCGCCTGTCGGCCACCCACTGGGCCTCGACCAAGTCCGACGCGGGCATGGTCGAGGAGCCGATGGCTCGGACCTTGCCGCTGCGTATCAGATCCGACAGCACCGACAGCGTTTCCTCGATGTCGGTGTCGGGGTCGGGCCGGTGGATCTGGTAGAGGTCGATGTAATCGGTCTGCAAGCGGCGCAGCGATTTGTCGACCGATGCCGTGATCCAAAGCCTGGAATTCCCACGCTGGACAGACGCATCTGCCGTCACACGATGGACTTTGGTTGCCAGAACCACGTTGTCACGTCGACCCCTGAGGGCCTTGCCGACGATCTCTTCGGACTCGCCGTCCGAATACGCCGGAGCGGTGTCGATGATGTTGATCCCGGCATCCACGGCCCGATGGACAATCCGGATCGACTCTTCGTGGTCGGGGTTGCCCATCGCGCCGAACATCATGGCGCCCAACGCGTACGGACTGACCTTGATGCCGGTTCGGCCCAGTGTGCGGTACCGCATGGTGATCTCCTGGTTCACTAGCTTCGACTCGCTGTCCTTCGAGTGCCGTGCGGCAGGGTCAGGCAGGACAGCCGTACCACATAGCGCGAACCGGCCGAGTTTGCTTTGGTTTGCACGAGGCCAGTGTGGGTCGAACACGGCGGCGCAACCAGGACGCGTACAACCGGGGACTGGGAGTCCCTGGCTAAGTGCAGACGCCGTGAGGACAATGGGCGCATGGATCGTGCTGCGCTGGCTGAGTTCCTGCGGCGCCGGCGCGAGGTGATCAGTCCCGCAGACGTGGGACTGTCGCCCGGTGCCCGCCGCCGCACGACCGGCTTGCGGCGTGAAGAAGTCGCCCAGTTGACGGGCATGTCCGTTGACTACTACAGCCGCCTCGAGCAGGCTCGCAGCACCCAGCCGTCCACGCAGATGGTCCGCGCGCTCGCCCGCGCACTGCGCCTGACCGACGACGAAACCGACCACCTCTATCGACTGGCCGGCCACGCGGTTCCCGACCGATCGGTGCGTTCCCCGCACGTGCGGCCCGCCCTGCTGTTCCTGCTCGATCAGCTGCGCGACGCGGCCGCCTTCGTCTGCTCGGACACCGAGGTCGTGCTTGCCCAAAACGACATGGCCAAAGCGCTGATGGGCGACATGGCTTCTGGCGACACGGGGCTTGACGCCAGCATGTGCTGGCATTGGTTCACGAATCCACGCTCCCGTGAAGCGATCCCCCAAGACGAGCACGGCCAACACAGTCGCAGCCGGGTCGCGGATCTACGGGCGGCGTGGGCTCGCCGCCGCACCGATCCCGACATGCGCGAACTTGTCGACGGCCTGCTCAAGCACAGCCCCGAATTCGCCGAGTTGTGGGCACGTCACGAGGTGGCGGTACGGCGCATGCAGCGCAAGACCTTCCTCACACCTGTCGGTCCAATCGCTCTGGACTGCGAAGTGCTTGCGACCACGGACGGCCAGCACCTCGTGGTACTCACGCCGCCGGCCGGGACATCGAGCATGGACAGGCTGCGCCTGCTCGCCGTCGTGGGTCGCCAGTCCCTTCAACCGCAACACGACGCTGTCGGCCCGCAGGGCCAGGGCTGTTCTTGAACGCTTTAAACGACGAAATCGCCGGCCCGGTTAGAACGTGTTGACCAGCTTGCGCTGTTCGCCCATCTGGTGCGCCATCGTGTAGTGGTGGTAGTGCATGGCGCACTTGATCACGCAGATGAACAACAGGCCCGGCTCCGGCCGCCGGCGAACCATGGTGCTCATGCGGCGGCGATAGATCCGGCGCAACTTCGGGTCGGGAATGTTGTTCATCAGCCGCAGGAACAGGCCGGTCGCCAGGACCGCGTCGACCGACTGCGACTTCCACTTCTGCCACCGGTGCGTGCGCCAGTAGGAGTTGCGGGCGCGGCTCCAATCGAATTCCCGCCTCAGGAACAGGTTCTCGAGCCGCTCGAAGTAGAACTCGGGCTCGTAGAGGTTCTGCATCAGCTCGATGTACCCGTCGCGCAGCTCCTCGCGAGTCATGCCCAGCGGAATCACATTGGTGCCATAGACCTGTTCGTCGTCGAGGTCGAGGCGTCCCTCGTGTTCGAGCCGGGCATAGAGCGGCGTCTTCGGGATGGCCGAGAGCATGCCGACCATCGCGTGCATGATGTCGGTCTGGCGGACGAACTCGTGCTGCGCCTTGAAGATCCGCGCGTCGTCGTGGTCGAAACCCACGATCATGCCGCACCATACCTCGATCCCCGAGTCCTGCACCTTGCGGACCCGGTCGACGATCGAGCCGCCCTTGCGGACGTTTTGGTACTTCTTCGTCTCGCGCAACGATTCCTCGTTCGGGCTCTCGATGCCGATGAAGGCGGTCACGATGTTGGCCGCATCCATCAACTTCATCAGCTCGTCGTCCTCGGCGAGGTTGAGCGAAACCTCGGTGAAGAACGTGAAGGGGTATCCCTCGGCGGCCTGCCACGCCGCCAGGTCGCGCAGCAACTCCTTGACCGCCACCTTGTTGCCGATCAGGTTGTCGTCGACGATGAACGCCATCCGCAGGTGCTGCTTACGCATCGCCTCCAGTTCGGCGATCACCTGCGCGCTGGTCTTGAGCCGCGGCCTGCGGCCGAACGTGACGATGATGTCGCAGAACTCGCACTGGAACGGGCAGCCGCGGCTGAACTGGACGCTGCCGAACAGATAGTTCTTGATCTTCAGCAGGTCGTAGCGGGGCACCGGCACGGTGGTCATGTCGGTAGCCTCGGTCTGCTCGTAACGACGCCGATGCCGCCCCTGGGCCCATTCGTCGAGGAACAGCGGCCAGGTCGTTTCCGCTTCGCCGACGAAGATCACGTCGGTCAGGCCGTCGAAGTAGTCCTCTTTCACGCTCACCCACGGTCCCCCGACGACGGTGAAGACGCCGCGGGCCTTCAGTTCGCGCAGGATCTCGCGCATCCGGGCGCGCTGGACGGTCATGCCGGTGAGCCCGACGATGTCCGCCCGCGCCAGACGGTCGTAGTCGATCGGCTCGACGTTCTCGTCGAGCAGGGTCACCGAGTGGCCGGCGGGAGTCAGCGCCGCGAGCAGCGGCAGGCAGGCGGTCGGCAGATTGCACTTCTTGCCGAGCAGTGGCAGCGCATGTTCGAGGCCCCAGTAAGACACCTCGAAGCGAGGGTTGATCAACACGATGTCGGCCACGAGCGCCTGCCCAGTTCGTCCGACGGCGCCCCCATCGCCGGTGTGGATACGGTCCGTACGATCCTAATCCGCGATCGACGATACCGACCAACCGGATATCGGGGCGCTAGCGTGCCAGCGGTCTGTAGAAGACGACGCCGTTGCCCTTGTTGTCATAGACGACGGCACGGCGCTCGTGCGCGTCGTCGTACGGACCCCTCACGATGCCGCCGCCGCTGGCCTCGACGGCCCTGGCGGCGGCGTCGACGTCCGCGGTCTTGATGCCGACGACGATCTGCCCGGGCATCGGATGGTCCACCTCGGTCGCCAGCGCCAGCGTGACGGGCCCGCCGTCGAGGGCGGCGAAGTGGGCCCCGTCGCGGAACTTCAGCGACATCCCCAGCGTCTGGCTGTAGAAACTGATCGACTCGTCCAGGTCGTCGGTCGACAAGATGACCATCTTCACTTCGTGGTCGGTCACGGCTGACTCCTTCGGCTGCGCCCCGGCGAGATCCTAGATCCGCTCGGCGGCCACGAACAGGTTCCCCGGCACCGTGTCCCTCACCTGTTCGGGTGCCGGGCGGCCGTAGCCCGCCATCAGCTCGTCGGACGGCGTCACCGTCACGTCCCAGCCGTGCCGCCGGAACCAGTCCCCGACGTCCTCGCGCTCCTCGAAGTACCACAGCTCGTCGGTCCGCGGGACCTCGCGACCCGGGTCGACCTTGGCCATCACGGCGCGGATCCGGTCCATCCGCGCGCGGCGCTTCTCGCGAAACTCCGGTTCCAGGAAGTTCGGCCCCAGCGCTTCCACGGCGACGCGGCTGCCGGGGACGGTCAGCCCCTGCACGCGCTCGAACAACAGCTCCTGCGCAGCGGCGGGCAGGTACGGCATCAGCCCCTCGGCCGACCAGACACTGGGCGCCGAGTCGTCAAAACCGGCCTGCCGCAACGCCGCCGGCCAGTCGTGACGTAGGTCGACGGGCACGGCGATCCGGCGGCAGGCCGGCTCGGCGCCGTGCGCGGCCAGGGTCGAGACCTTGAAGTCCAGGACCCGAGGCTGGTCGAGCTCGTAGACGGTGACGCCGTCCGGCCAGTCCAGCCGCCACGCCCGCGCGTCCAGACCGGACGCCAGGATCACCGCCTGACGGATACCCGCGCGCGTCGCATCGGCGAAGAAGCTGTCGAAGAACTTTGTGCGCGAGGCCATGTAGCCGACCATCGACTGCATCTGCAGCGGCAGCTCGGGTTCGGCTTCGACGACCTCGGCGGGCAGCTGCCCGCCGGCGTGCCAGTTCCACACCCCCTCGCCTGCGGCGTCGAGGAAGACCTGCGCGAACGGGTCGGTGATCAAAGGATTTTCGCTGCGCGTCTCCGCGGCGCGCGCCGACGCCACGCCGAGCGCCGTCGCGCCCACGCTCTCGGTGATCTCCCAGCTGTCGTTGTCCGTCCTCGCCATGGCCTAGCCCTCCCGCCGCGCCGACACGAACAGCGTCCGCGGGGCGGCGTCTTCGACGCCGGTGGGCGGCCTGCGGTCGTAGCCTGCCATCAGCTCCTCGGCCGGAGTGACCGTCGCATCCCAGCCGTGGCGGCGCAGCCAGTCGCCGACGTCTTCGCGCTCCTCGAAGTACCAGAGGTCGGTGACGTCGGGGATCTCCCGGTCCGGCTCCAGCTCGGCCATCACCTCGCGAAGCTGCTGCATCGTCTCGCGCTGCTTGTCCAGGGCCGCCTCGTCGAGGAAGTCCGGGCCGGGCGCCTCCACCGCTATCCGGCTGCCGGCGGCGCCGAGCGCCTGCACGCGCTCGAAGAGCTGCTCCTGGGCCGCCGCGGGCAGGAAGGGGAGCAGGCCCTCGGCCGACCAGGCGCTGGGCGCCGACGCGTCAAACCCGGCCTCGCGCAGGGCGGCGGGCCAGTCGTGCCGCAGGTCGACCGGAACGCTGACCAGGTTGCAGGTCGGTTGCGCGCCCTGCTCGCGCAGCGTCGAGGCCTTGAAATCCAGCACCCGCGGCTGGTCGAGTTCGAAGACGGTGACGCCGTCCGGCCAGTCCAGCCGCCACGCCCGCGAGTCGAGGCCCGCCGCCAGGATCACCACTTGGCGAACGCCCGCGCGGGCTGCGTCGAGGAAGAAGGAGTCGAAGAACGCGGTCCGCGCGGCCATGTAGTCGACCATCCCCTGCATGCGCGGCTTCAGGTCCGGCTGGGCCTCGGTGATCGGGGCGGGCAGGTTCGGGGCCCCGAACCAGCTCCACATGCCCTCCCCGACGGCGTTGAGGAACACGCGCGCAAACGGGTCGCTGATCAACGGGTTGTCGCTCTCGGTCTCCGCCGCGCGGGCCGCCGCGACGCCCAGGGCCGTCGCGCCCACGCTCTCGGTGATCTCCCAGCTGTCGTCGTCAGTTCTCGCCATGCTCAGGCCCTCCCATTTCGCTAGCACGCCTACCTATGCGACCCTACGCGCGCGATCTGTGGGCGAGCTGTCGGAAGAATCGCGATCCGGTTAACTTGTCGGCGAGCCGCTGCAGCGGTGCCGACGGATCCGAGGGATCGTTACACCATGCGAGTTGACGGGCGTGAGATCAGCGTGTCCGGCAATCTCTTGCAGCCACTGACCCGGCGCACCAACGACATCCTGCGGCTGATCCTGGCCGGGGTCTTCCTGGCGGTGGTGGTCACGAGTTCGCTGATCACCCGTCCCGAGTGGGTGGCCCTCGAGAAATCCGTCTCGCAGATCGTGGGGGTCCTCTCGCCCACCCAGGCCGACCTGGTGTACCTGATCTACGGGTTCGCGATCGTCGCGCTGCCGTTCGTGATCCTCATCGGTTTGATCGTCGCCGGACAGTGGAAGATGCTGGGCGCGTACGCAGCTGCCGGCCTGATCGCCGTCTTGCTGCTGTCGGTCAGCGGCAGCCACCTCTCGGCGCCCCGATGGCACTTCGACATCCCCGACCGGCTCAGCACGCTGCCCGCCCAGTTCCTCGACGACCCGCGCTGGATCGCGATGCTGGCCGCGGTGCTGACCGTTTCGGGCCCGTGGCTGCCGGCACGCTGGCGACGCTGGTGGTGGGCGCTGCTGCTGGCCTTCGTTCCCATCCACCTCGTGGTGAGCGCGATCGTGCCGGCCCGCTCGCTGGTGGGCCTGGCGGTCGGGTGGGTGGTCGGTGCCCTGGTGGTGCTGGTGGTCGGCACACCCGCGCTCGAGGTGCCCCTGGACGCCGCCGTGCGCGCGATGGCCAGACGCGAGTTCCTCGTCTCGGGCCTGACCGTGGTCCGCCCGGCCGGGCGTGGACCGCTGGTGCTGCGGGCCGGATGCGAGGATCCCGAATCCTCGGCGATGATCGAGCTCTATGGCCCGCACCAGCGCAGCCGCGGCACGCTGCGCCAGCTCAGGAGCAAGCTGTTCCTGCGCGACGCCGAGACCGCCCCCCTGGTGACCTCCATGCGCCGCGCCGTGGAGCATCGGGCCCTGATGGCGATCGCCATCGGCGACCTGGGAGTGGCGAACACATCGACGATCGCGGTCGCCACGCTGGACCGCGGCTGGATGCTCTACGCGCACAAGCCCCCTCGCGGCACGTCACTGCGCGAACGCACCGAGACGACGCCGGTGGAGAAGGTGTGGGAGGGGCTGCGGACGCTCAGCGACCAGCAGATCGCGCACGGTGACCTGCGCGGCCGGCACATCACCGTCGACGACGGGGCCGTGCTGTTCGGCGGCTTCGGCAGCGCCGAATACGGCGCCACCGACGCCCAGCTCCAGTCCGACGTGGCGCAGCTGCTGGTGACGACGTCCGCCCTGTACGACCCGAAGTCGGCGGTGGCCGCCGCGATCGACGTGTTCGGCAAGGACACCATCCTGACCGCTTCGAGGCGGTTGACGAAAATTGCCGTGCCCAAACCGATTCGGAAGTCGATCTCCGGAGCGTCGGCGGTGATCTCGGCCGCCCGTTCGGAGGTCAAGCGGCAGACGGGCGCGGACCAGATCAAGACCCAGACCGTCACGAGGTTCACCCGCGGCCAGATCATCCAGCTGGTGCTGTTCGGGGCGTTGGTCTACGTCGCGTACCCGTTCATCAGCACCGCGCCGACGTTCGTCTCGCAGATCAGAAACGCCGACTGGTGGTGGGCGCTGCTGGGCCTGGCGGTGTCGGCGCTGACCTACGTGGGCGCGGCGGCCGCCCTGTGGGCCAGCGCCGACGAGAAGGTCGATTTCTGGAAGCTGTCGATTGCGCAGGTGGCCAACACCTTCGCCGCGACCACCACGCCGGCCGGCGTCGGCGGGCTGGCGCTCAGCACGCGCTACCTGCAGAAGGGCGGCGGCCTGACCGCGATGCGGGCCACCACCGCGGTGGCCCTGCAACAGTCCGTGCAGGTGATCATGCACCTGGCGCTGTTGATCCTGTTCAGCACCGTCGCGGGCGCGTCGGCGGACGTCTCGCACTTCGTTCCCAGCGCAACGCTGCTCTACCTGATCGCGGGTGTGGCGCTGGGCATCGTCGGCACCTTCCTGTTCGTCCCCAAACTGCGGCGCTGGCTGGCCACGGACGTGCGCCCGAAGCTCAAGGAGCTCGCGGGCGACCTGCTCGAGGTCGCCCGCGAGCCGCAGCGACTGGGCCTGATCGTGTTGGGCTGTGTCGGAACCACTCTCGGTGCGGCGCTGGCCCTGTGGTCCAGCGTCGAGGCTTTCGGCGGGGGCGCGACATTCGTCACCGCCACCGTGGTGACGATGGTTGGCGGAACGCTGGCGTCCGCCGCGCCGACGCCCGGCGGCGTCGGCGCGGTCGAAGCGGCCCTGATCGGTGGGCTGGCCGCCTTCGGCGTCCCCGCGGCCGTCGGGGTTCCGTCGGTGCTGCTCTACCGGGTGCTCACCTGCTGGCTGCCGGTGTTCGTCGGCTGGCCCGTGATGCGGTGGCTCACCAAGAACGAGATGGTGTGAGCCGCAGGGATTTCCGGGTCAGGATGCCGCTTCGGCGATCACCAGGACGGCCGACCTGCTGACGCTCTGGCCCACCGTGGTGGCCAGGAACACCACGTAGTAGTCCTCGGGCACGCCGGGCGCCACGGAGATCGGGACGGTGACCGCGGCCGACCCGTCGGCGCCGAATTGTCCCGACACGGGCGCCGCGGTGACGCCGGCGTCCGATGACGTGCCGGTCACCGAGTAGCCGCCCGGGCCGTCAACCATCCGCGCAACGTCCAGCGTCACCGCTCCTTTGGCGCCCGGTGCGATCGTGACGACGGGACGGGCGATATTGGCCGCCACCGCCGAGCTGCCGGCACCGAACGATGGCGGTGCACTGGATTCGCTTGTCCCCCAGGACTTGTCCGGATACATCGCGAGCGAGAACGTGAGGTCGCCGCCGTCGCGGATCACCGATTCCGGAACCCAGGTGTGGTCGGTGGCCCGGCGGTCGATGCTGAGCCCACTGATGTATTTCAGGGGCATGGGCCCGGACGCGCCCGGCGCCGAGATGCGCATGGATCTGCCCGCGGGAAGGGCGATCACGACGCGGTCGAACACCGGGGCGCTCACGGTGAGGATGGGCACGCCCGGGGTGGCGGGATACAGGCCGAGCGCGGCCCACACATACCAGCCGGCCATGGCCCCCAGGTCGTCGTTGCCCGGTTCGCCGTCGGACGTCGGGCCGAACAGCCCGCGCACCCGGTCGACCATGCGCTGGGTCTTCCACGGCTGGCCGACGTAGTTGTACAGCCAGGGCACGCCGAAACCCGGTTCGTTCCCGGCCCACAGGTAGGGCTCGTTCGGGCCGACGTTGAGCCTTTCGGTGAAGCGGTCGAGACGGGCGGCCACCGCGCCGCGGCCACCGAGCGCGGTCACCAGGCCGGCGACGTTGTGCGGGACCCACCAGACGTATTGCGCGGCGTTGCCCTCGTCGAATCCGTCCTGCCCGAAGTTCGATGGATTCGTCGCGAAACCCGGCCCGGGTGCGAAGAATCCGGCCGCGCTGCGCGGCGAGATGTAACGGGTGCTGGGGTTGAACAGGTGCTGCCAGTATTGCGCCCGGTTCTGGAATTCGGCGGCTGTCGCGCCGTCCCCGAGCGCGTCGGCGAACCGGGAGATGGCGAAGTCGTCCACCGACCACTCGAGGGTGATCGACGCGTCGGCGATCCAGCCATCGTTGCCGAATTCTCTTGTGTGAGGAGCATATTGAAGCCGTTGATAGGTGCCCACCCCCGGTCGCTCGACGTAGCCGCCCAACCCCACGCCACCCTTGGTCGCCGCGTTCACCATGTGGCGCAGGGCGGCGCCGACGTCGAAATCCCTGGCCCCATAGACGTACAGGTTCACCATCAGCGGAACCACGCTGTCCCCGCTCATCTCACCCGTCGCGGCGTTGGCGAACGCCCAGCGCGGCAGCGCCCCGCTCTGTTCGGCGTCGTTGACCAGCGACTGGGCCATGTCGCCGGCTCGCTCCGGGAACAGCAGCGCCTGCAGGGCGGCCAGGCACCGGTAGGTGTCCCAGTCCGAGAAGTTGGCGTACTGCGTGTGCCCGGCGGGCAGGGTGTGGATGGCGCCGTCGAACCCGAGGTAGCGTCCGTCGGCGTCGTTGAAGGTGTTGGGGTTCAACAGCGAGTGATACAGCGCCGTGTAGAAGGTCTCCGTCCTCCCGCGGTCGCGTCCCGCCACCAAGATGCGCGACAGGGCGGCGTTCCACTGCGTCGCGGCGGCGGCACGGATGTCGTCGAAGCCGGCGTTGCCCTCGGCCGCCAGGTTGGCCCGCGCCCCGGCGACGCTGACGTAGGAGATCGCGGTCCGCACCTCGACCACCGATCCCGCCGGGAATTCGACGTAGCCGCCGCTGTACGGCGAGGCCGCGCCGCGGGCACCGGCGTAGACCGCGGCGCCGTCCCAGGTGCCGTACGAGCTGAACGGCCGGCTGAACTCCATGGCGAAATAGACGGTGTAGGTGTTGGGCTTCCCGCAGAACCCACCGCTGGTGGCCCATCCGCTGATCGTGGTGTTGTCGTCACCGATCTGGATGGTGGCGCGCGAATTGCCGGCCAGCGACGCGCCCGAGCGCACGTGCAGCAGGGCGGGCCGCCCGTCGTGCGGGTAGCTGAACCGGCCGACACCGGTGCGGGCGGTCGCGGTGAGTTCGGCGGTGACACCGGTCTGCGGGAACCGCACCGTGTAGTAGCCGGGCACGCCGCGCTCGCTGTCGTCGTGGGCGATTTCCTCCCACGCGTCCCAGGGGTGCGACCCGATCTCCTCGGTGGTGGGCAGCATCGAGATGTCGCCGAACGCGGCGCACCCCACCGACGCGTGGGTCATGCTGAAGCCGGTGGAGCGCGGGTTGTCGTAGTTGTAGCCGGCGTAGTTGCCCACGGTGTCCGGCGAGTACTGCACCATGCCGAACGGCAACGAGGCGCCGGGGAAGTTGTTGATCTCCCCGACCGTCTCGCCGCCCGTCCCGGTGCCGATGAGCGTGGCGACGTGGTCGACCGGGTCGGTTACGAACGCGGGCGGACCGTCGTAGGCGGCGGGCGGGGCCGCCGCGACGAACGCCAGGAAGACCGCCGACGCCGCGACGAGCGCAGCGAGGGCCCTTCGCGACCGCATAGCTGTCTCTTACTGCATCACCCGCGGTTGCGGGGTGTTTCGCCGCGAATGACTCATGGCGGCGCGTCGCTCAGGCGTTGTCGAGACGCACGCGCTGGTGCGCCGTGAGCAACGCCTGGTCGAAGCGCGAGCGGTTGATGACGCCCTGCTTGCCCAGCGCGCAAAAGTCCGCGTTGATCTGCTCGGCGAGCAACCCCAGCTTCATGTTGCGCACCTGCGACAGCGATTTGAGCAGGTTGAAGGCCGCGCCCTGGTCCATGCCGTACACCACCATCAGCATGCCCTTGGTCTGGTCGATGCTGCCGCGGCGCTCGGCGATCTCGGCGACCCGTGCCGTGATGTCGTCCTCGGTTTCATGGGTCGACGCCGGCGTGACGTCGACGTAGAAGCCGTGCGTGCCGACGACCTCGCCGTCGGCGTCACAGAACTGGTCACCGACGACCACGACCTCGTGGATGACACCGCCCGTGTCGATGATGCGGTGCCGAGTGCTGTAGGCCTGCCGGCGCCTGGTCATCGCGGCGATGCTCGCGGCCACCTCTCGGCGATCGTCGGGATGCTTGTGCGAGAGCACCAGCTCGGTGGTCGGCACCACGGTTCCGGGTTGGTAGCCGTGCATGCGCTGCACCTGGTCGGACCACTCCCAGCGCTCGTCTTCGAAGTAGAAGCGAAACCACCCCACCCGCTGCGGCGCCCCGCCGGCGAGCGCCTGCTCGACCGCGACCGCGTGCCCGTCCAGTTCCCAGGTCACTGCGCCCGCTCCGCCACCTCCGGGCCGGCCGCACGGGTTCTCCCGGACTGCCGCGGGACGGCCGCCGCCTGCTGCAGCCGCTCGGCGGACAGGCGGCACAGCTCGCGGGACCGGTCGACCTGCTCCTGAGAGCGCTGCAGGGAACGCGCGACCGAACGCTGCATCGCGTGGTAGACGTCGGACCCGCCCGACTCCGGCGCGGGTGCGTTCCTCAGGCGCTCGTGCAGCGTGGCGGCGCGGCGGGCGGTCCGCATCCGGTGCGCCTTCTGCCGGCAGGCCGGCGAACAGTACACGGCGTCGGACCGCGCGGAGAAGGTGGTGCTGCACACGGCGCAGCTGGTCGCAGCCATAACTGTTACGTTACAGGTAGGGCGCCTGCGTTACGGATAGAGAAGGCCGAAAAATTTGACGAAACCGCCCGAGTTCGCGTGTTGTTCACCCATGCGGCGCGGCGCCCGCCGCCGCATGGGTCCAGGTGATCACCGGCCGTGGGTGGCCCGCAGCGGTCACCGTCCGTCGCACCGTCTCCGCGACGGCGTCCGCCCGCCTGTCCGGCACCAACGCGATCACGCAGCCGCCGAACCCGCCGCCGGTCATCCGGGCGCCCAGCGCCCCCGCGCGCACCGCGCTGTCGGCGATCAGATCGATGTGTTCGGTGGTGATCCTGAAGTCGTCGCGCATCGAGACATGTGAGGCGTTCAGGATGCGTCCAGCCTCGACGAAGTCGGCAGCATCGATCGCCGCGGCGAAATCCAGGACCCTGCCGTTCTCGGTGAGCACATGGCGGGCGCGGCGCGCATCGATCGGGTTCCTGACCGCGTCCAACGACGCGTGTCCGCGGTCCCAGACGTCGCGCAGCGACGACGCCTTCAGGTCGGCGGCCGCCCGCTCGCACGACGCGCGAAGGGCGGCGTAGTCGCCGCCGGCGTGGTCGTGGCGGGACCGGGAATCGATCAGCAGCAGGGTGAGACCGTGCGCCTGTGGGTCGAACGCCACCGGCGAGACGGTGAGATCGCGGAAGTCGATCAGCAGCGCCGTCGCCGGCTCCCCGTACAGCGACGCGAGCTGATCCAGTAAACCCGTTGGGGCACCGACGTATTCGTTCTCGGCCCGCTGGGCGAGCCGCGCCTGCTCTTTTTTGTCGATGTCGATGCCGCCGGCCGCCGCGATGGCGCCCAGCACCGCGCACTCGAGCGCGGCCGAGGACGACAGCCCCGATCCCATCTCCACGTCGCTGCTGATCGACATCACGCCCCCGGGCACCCTGTGACCGGCCTCGCGCATCGACCAGACCACGCCCGCCACGTAGGCGGCCCAGCCGGTCACCTGACCGGGACGCGTGCCGACCGCGAAGCGCACCGCGACGTCCGCCCGCCGGCTTTCCACGGTGATCGCATCGGTGCCGTCCGCGGTGAACGTGACCACCGTGCGCTGCGGAAGGGCGATCGGCAGCGCGAACCCCAGGTTGTAGTCGGTGTGCTCGCCGATCAGGTTGATGCGCCCGGGCGCGGCGAACCGGACCGTCACGCGAGCTCCCGCAGGCGCTGCGCCACAGTCTCCGGTGAGACGTCGCTGATGAAAGCGTCCATCGCCGACTCCGAGGCCGCCAGGTACTTGAGCTTGCCGGCGCTGCGCCGGACCGACATCAACTCGACGTGGAAATAGCCTTCGGCCTGGCTGCCGGCGCCCGAATATTGGTGCAGCGCCGACATGTAGGGCAACGGAGCCGCATAGATCCGGTCGAACCGCCGCAACACGTCGAGGTAAAGCTCGGTGAACTCGCCGATCTCGTCCTCGTCGAGACCGAGGAGGTTGGGCACGAACCTGTTCGGGTAGATGTGCACCTCGACCGGCCAGCGCGCGGCGAAGGGCACGAACACGGTGAACCGCTCGGTGCGCGCGATCACGCGGCTGCCGTCGGCGGCCTCCTGTGCAAGCAGGTCCGCGAAGAGGTTGCCGCCGTGCCTCTTTCGGTGTTCGCGCGCCTGGGACAGCATGGCGGCGGTTCGGGGCGTCAGGTACGGATACCCGTAGATCTGCCCGTGCGGATGGGTCAGTGTCACCCCGATCTCCTCGCCGCGGTTCTCGAAGCAGAACACCTGCTCGACACCCGGCAAGCCCATCAGCTCGGTGGTGCGGTGCCGCCACGCCTCGACGACCAGCCGGGCGTGCGCCGGCGCCAGGCCCGCGAACGAGCCGGTGTGGTCGCTGGAAAAGCAGATCACCTCGGTGCGGCCGATCCCCGGCGCCGCGGCGAAGCCGTCCCCGGCGGGGACGGCGGCCGGGTCGCCGGTGCCGGACAGGCTCGGGAAACGGTTCTCGAAGACCGCGACGTCGTAGTCATCGACCGGGATCTCGCCGGTCAGCCCCGTGGGACTCGGGCACAGCGGGCACTGGTCGGCGGGCGGCTTGTAGGTGCGCTCCTGGCGCAGCGCCGCGATGATCACCCACTGCCCCGTCGTGCGGTCGTACCGCAACTGCGACTGGCCCACGACCCGCTCGGGCAGCGGCCTGCGGTCGGCGACCGGCGTCGGGCGATGACCCGGCAGCGAGAACAGCAGCAGGTCGCGGCCGTCAGCCAGCTTCGCCCGGGTCGGCGCCGTCACGCTGTCGAAGACTACCGACCGCCCCGCCCAGCCAACGGCCGCGCTCTGGTGCCGGTCTTGGACGCCGCTCATCGGGTATCAGTATGGGAGAAGACATGCGCAAACGAGAGGCGGTCGCGGGTGCCCGGTGGATTCGGCGTCGACGAGCGCCAGGTGGGACCCCCCGGGGTCGAGGGGCCGAACCCCGAGGCGACCACCGCGGGGCGGTCGGTGGCAGCGCTCTACCAGCGCGCCCAGATCTGGACGGTCGGTTCGGATCCGGGTCTACTACGGCTGCGGATGGCGGCCCGGACGACGTTGGCGTTGGGTTGCTCGTTGCTGGTGCTGTTCCTGCTGACCAAAGCGACGGGTCAACCGTTGACCGTCGCGCTCCTCGGCGCGGTGATCACCATGGTCGCGGCGCGCTCGGTCAACGAGCCCGACCCCCACCAGCAGCAGATCACGATGGCGCTGCTGCCGTTGCCGGCTGCGGCGTCCATCGTCGCGGCCGCGCTGCTGGCGCCGCACAAGCTGGCCGCCGACGCCGCCTTCGTGACGGTGGTGTTCGCCGCCGTCTACGTCCGCCGCTTCGGGGCGCGCGGAAGGGCGCTGGGCATGGTCGCGTTCATGGCCTACTTCTTCACCCTGTACCTGCGGGCCAGCCTGCGCGAGTTGCCCTGGCTGGTCGGGGCGGTCCTGGTGGGCACCCTGTGCACGTACGTGATCGGCACCTACGTGCTGCCCGACCGGCCGGAGCGCGTACTGAGGGCCACCATCCGATCGCTTCGGGCGCGCATGGCGATCGTGGTGGACGGCACCGCGGACGCCCTGCGGGCCGGGTCGGTCGACGAGCGGCGCCGGCGGCGCATGCGGGTGCGCGTCGCCCGGCTCAACGAGACCGCGCTGATGATGCAGAGCCAGATCGAGGACAAAGCCAACCCGGCCAACCCTGACAGGGTTTGGCCCGGCGTCAGTGCCGAACGACTGGCGCCGTGGTTGTTCGACGCCGAACTCGCCGTCGAATGGGTGGCGATCGCCGGTCAGCGTGCCGCCGCCGCACCCGCGATCCCCGGGCCCACCCGGTTGGAACTCGCCGGGGCGCTGACCCAGCTCGCCTTGGCCATCCGCAACCCGCAGCGCGACGGGCTGCGCCGGGCGGCGGACCGCGCGCAGGGGATTCTCGACCGCCAACCGGGCCCCGCCGACGCGGAGGACACCGGTGCGGCCGCGGTCCGCCGCCTGGTACTGGCGATCACCGCCGCGGCCCAGGCGACGTCCGACGTCCGGGCACTGGTCGAGCGCACGGCGGCCGCGCACGAAGGACGCGACGAGGGTGCCTCCGCCCGGCCGGTCAGCCCCGACGTCGCGGGCGGCCCGGACGTCGCCGACGTCGAAGACACCCCGCAACCCCATGGCGGCCTGCTGCCCACGACGCGCCAGGCCATTCAGGTGTCCGTCGCCGCGACGCTGGCCATCATCACCGGCGAGTTGGTGTCGCAGTCGCACTGGTACTGGGCCGTGATCGCGGCTTTCGTCATCTTCGCGGGCACCAACTCGTGGGGCGAGACCTTGACCAAGGGCTGGCAGCGACTGGTCGGCACGGTGCTCGGCGTGCCGTGCGGCGTGCTGGTCGCCACGCTGCTGTCCGGACACACCACCGCGTCGCTGGTCACGATCTTCGTCTGCCTGTTCTGCGCCTTCTACTTCATGCAGGTCACCTACAGCCTGATGACCTTCTGGATCACGACCATGCTGGCGCTGATGTACGGCCTGCTCGGGGAATTCACCTTCGACGTGCTGCTGCTGCGCATCGAAGAGACGGCGATCGGCGCCGTGATCGGTGTGACGGTCGCGATCCTGGTGTTGCCCACCAACGTCAGCACCGTCATCCGGCGGGACGCCCGGGCGTTCCTGACGACGCTGTCGTCCCTCATCGAGACGAGCGTCGCGACCATGTTCGACGACGACGACAGCGCGAGCCCGACCGAGCAGGCCCGCCAACTCGACCGGGACCTCCAACAGTTCCGGCTCACCGCGAAGCCGATGCTCTCGGGGATCGCCCGGGCGGGCAGCCGGCGCAGCATCCAGCGCGGCCTGCAACTGTTCACCGCCTGTGACCGCTACGCCCGCAACCTGGCCCGCAGCAGCGAGCAGTACGAGGACCCGGCGTGCTGCCGCGAGTTGCTGGACGCCGTCACCGACGCCGCCGTGCAGATCCGGCGCAGCATCGACGCGCTGGTGTGCGCACTGGACGGCGCCCGCGACGTGACCATCTACCCCGCGGCCGATGCCCTCGACGCCGCCGAGGCGCTGGCCAGGCAGCAGGACCGCGACTGCGAACCGGGGCCCAACACGCAGCGACTGCTCACCGCGCTGCACTCGCTGCGCCGCATCGAACGGGCCGTCGTCGCCGCGGCGGCGCGCCTCGGCGCGGTCGCGGGTTTCAAGGTGCCAGACCAGGCCCAGCGGCTACCATCGGCCTGACCGCCACGCCAACGCAGGCGAGGAGACCCGCCATGGCCGCTCCGCAGCTTCCGCCGGGGTTCGATTTCACCGACCCGGACATCTACGCCCGCGGGCTACCGGTCCAGGAGTTCGCCGAGCTGCGCCGAGTGGCGCCGGTCTGGTGGAACGAGCAGCCGCCCGGCCAGGGCGGGTTCGGGGACGGCGGCTACTGGGTGGTGACCAAGCACCGCGACATTCGCGACGTCTCGCTGCGCAGCGACGTCTTCTCGTCGGCGCAGAAGTCGATTGTGCCGCGCTACCGGGAGGACCTGGCGGCGGGCCAGATCGAGGCGGGTCGCGCCTCGATGATCATGATGGACGACCCCGAACACAGCCGGCTGCGCAAGATCGTCTCGCGCGCCTTCACGCCGCGCGCCGTCGAGCGGTTGCGCGCCGACCTCGCGGAGCGGGCGCGGCAGATCACCGTTCGCGCCGCCGCGCAGGGCTCGGGCGACTTCGTCCGCCAGGTCGCCTGCGAGTTGCCCCTGCAGGCCATCGCGGGCCTGCTCGGCGCACCGCCCGGGGACTACGAGAAGCTGTTCGACTGGACCAACACCATGATCGGCAGCGACGACCCGGAGTTCGCCGACAACGACGCGCTGGCGTCGGCGGGCGAATTGATGTGGTACGCAATGCAATTGGCGTCCCATAAGGTCGAGCACCCCGGCGACGACATCGTCACGGCGCTGGTGCGGGCCGATGCCGAGGGCCAACGGCTCTCCGAGGCCGAGTTCGGCATGTTCGTGGTCACGCTGGCCGTCGCCGGCAACGAGACCACCCGCAACTCGATCACGCAGGGCATGATGGCCTTCGCCGACTATCCGGACCAGTGGGAGCTCTTCCGCGCGCAGCGACCCAAGACCGCGGCGGACGAGATCATTCGCTGGGCCACACCCATCACCGCGTTCCAGCGCACCGCCGTGACCGACACCGAACTGGGCGGGGTGCGGATCGGCAAAGGCCAGCGGGTGGTGCTGTTCTACCGCTCCGCGAACTTCGACGAAGAGGTCTTCGACCACCCGCACACCTTCGACATCCTGCGGAGCCCCAACCCACACGTCGGATTCGGCGGCACCGGGGCGCACTACTGCATCGGCGCGAACCTGGCGCGCATGACGATCGACCTGATGTTCAACGCGATCGCCGACCAGCTGCCCGACCTGCGTCCGGTGGCCGCCCCCGAGCGGCTGCGTTCGCCGTTCATCAACGGCATCAAGCACTGGCAGGTCGACTACACGGGCCCGCGCCCGGTCGGGCAGTGAATCCGCCGCTCGCGCAATGAGAATCGCGATCAGCGGTGCCGGTGTGGCGGGGGCTGCGCTCGCCCACTGGCTGCAGCGCACCGGCCATACGCCGACGCTGATCGAGCAGGCCCCGGCATTTCGCACCGGCGGCTACATGATCGACTTCTGGGGCGCCGGCTACCAGGTGGCCAAAAGGATGGGCATCGAAGACGCCGTCCGCGCCGCCGGGTACGAAATCCAGCGGCTGCGCTCCGTGGGCTCCCGCGGCGAGGTCAAGGCGGACGTCGACGTCAAGGTGTTCCGCCGCATGCTCGGCGACGACTTCACCAGCCTGCCCCGCGGCGACCTGGCCGCCGCCATCTACGCCACGATCGAGGACAAGGTCGAGACGATCTTCGGTGACAGCATCGCCGCCGTCGACGAGCACGGCGGCGGTGTCCGGCTCGCCTTCGAGAGGGCCGCCCCGCGCGACTTCGATCTGGTGATCGGCGCCGACGGACTGCACTCGAACGTGCGCCGCCTCGTCTTCGGACCGGAGGCGGACTTCGAGCACTATCTGGGGTGCAGGGTCGCGGCGTGCGTCGTCGACGGCTACCGGCCCCGCGACGAGTTGGTCTACGTCATGTACGCCACCCCCGGCCGCCAACTGGCGCGTTGCGCGCTGCGCGACGACCGCACCATGTTCCTGTTCGTCTTCCGCGTCCCGAACGACAGAGTCGCCACCTCACCCAAAGATCAGCTGCGCGAGGAGTTCCGCGACGCCGGCTGGGAAAGCCGGGAGATCCTGGCGACGCTCGACGACGGCGCGTCCGGTGTCGAAGACCTGTACTTCGACGTCGTCAGCCAGATCCGCATGGATGGCTGGTCGCGCGGCCGGACGCTGCTGGTGGGCGACGCCGCCGCGTGTATCTCCCTGCTCGGCGGCGAGGGCACCGGTCTGGCGATGACCGAGGCCTACGTGTTGGCCGGCGAACTGGCGCGCGCCGGCGCCGACCACCGCCGCGCCTTCGATGCCTACGAGGCGCGCCTGCGCCCCCTCATCGAGGCCAAGCAAGCCGGCGCCGAGAAGAACATCCCGTTTTTCGCGACGAAGACCCGGCTCGGCCTGTGGTTTCGCACCGTCGCGATGCGCACCATGAACTTCGCTCCGCTGGCCAGGCTCTTCGCCGGCACCGTGGTCGACGACTTCGAACTGCCGGACTACGGCTTGTGACGGGGCTGTGATTTCGCCCGTCCGGCTCAGAAGCTCGGCTGCGGGCTGCCCAGGTCCGGACGTTCGCTGCTGGTGACGAAGTCCTCGATCAGCCCGATCACCCTGTCGGGCATCTCGACCTGCGGGAAGTGCCCGACGCCGGCCAGCACCTCCAGCCTGCTGTCGGTGCGCACCTCCTGCGCGGCATACGCGTGGGCGACCGGGATGATGTCGTCGCGATCGCCCCAGATCGCCATGACCGGCAGCTCCTGGCGCAGCCGCAACCGGCTGAGCGCACTGACCGCCTGGCCGCGGTAGTCGACCACGGACCGCAGGGTTCGCAGGAACGACTGGCGGGTCTCCCGATCCGACAGGGACGAGTAGGCGCTCCACAGCTCGGCGCCGCGCGGCGACCGCACGCCGGCGCTCCGCAGCCACGACCGCAGCTTGTTGCCGACGGCGAGCACCGGCTTCGGCGCGATGACCGGCAGCACGAACTCCGCCCCAGGCGCCGAGAGCAGCCGCAACACCAGTCCGACGTCCGGCCCCAGGCCGCCGCTGCTAATCAGGATCAAGCGCTTGGCGTAATCGGGGTGCTGGTAGACGAACTGCATCGCGACCCCGCCCCCGAGCGAGTGCCCGACCACGGTGGCCTGGCTCACGCCCAGTTCGTCGAGGAAGTCGCGCAGCCACACGGCGAACGCGCCCAGCGAGTAGTCGCCCCTCGGCTTGTCCGACGCCCCGTGGCCGAGCAGGTCCGGCGCGATCACCCGAAAGCTCCGCGACAGCCGCGGTATCACCGCGCGCCACGTATCCGAACTGCCGGCCATGCCGTGGATGAGGAGCAGGACCTGCCCTTCGCCCTCGTCGCGGTACGCCACACGGTCACCGTGCAGCTCCAAGAACGACAACTGCTTCATCGCATCGGGGTACCCCGCGCAGGCGGCGTTGACAAGGAAAGTGACACAGAACGCTCACCGCCCGGCGGAGGATGTACGTCATGACCGAACCCGTCGCGGCCCGCGTGGCCGTCTACCTCGACTTCGACAACATCGTGATCTCGCGGTACGACCAGGTGAACGGGCGTAGCTCCTTCCAGCGGGACAAGGCCAAGGGGCTCGAGAAGTACCCCGAGCGGCAGGCCAGGGCCAGGGTCGACGTCGCCGCGATACTCGACTTCGCGTCGTCGTTCGGCACGCTGGTCCTCACCCGCGCCTACGCCGACTGGTCGGCGGACGTCAACGCGGGGTACCGCGGGCAGCTGGTGGCCCGCGCGGTCGACCTGGTGCAGCTGTTCCCGGCCGCCGCCTACGGCAAAAACGGCGCCGACATCCGGCTGGCCGTCGACGCGGTCGAGGACATGTTCCGCCTGCCCGACCTGACCCACGTGGTGATCGTGTCCGGCGACTCCGATTACATCGCGTTGGCGCAGCGCTGCAAGCGCCTCGGCCGGTACGTGGTGGGCATCGGGGTGGCGGGCGCGTCGAGCCGGGCGCTGGCGGCGGCGTGCGACGAGTTCGTCGTCTACGACGCGCTGCCGGGCGTTCCGGTGCTCGAGCCGGGCCCGGCGCCGGCAGACCCCGAGCCGGCGCTGGCGAAGAAGCGGCAGACCGGGCGCGGCAGGGCGACCGAACCCGAGGAGCAGGAGCCGCCCGACCCCCAGCTCGCCGCGACGGCGCTGCTGACGCGCGCGCTGCAGATCGGCCTGGAGAAAGACGACGCCGACTGGCTGCACAACTCGGCGGTCAAGGCGCAGATGAAGCGGATGGACCCGTCGTTCAGCGAAAAGTCGCTGGGCTTCCGGTCGTTCAGCGACTTCCTGCGCTCGCGGTCAGACGTCGTGGAGCTCGACGAGACGTCGACGACCCGGATGGTGCGGCTGCGCACGGAAAAGTGACAATACGAATCTTGGCTTACGTATGATTCGGGCCGCGTCCGCACCGGCCCGACGTTGACTACCCCCATCTCTGGCCATACATTGATCGAAAGTCGTCGGGCCCCAGGAGACCGTCATGGCCGTCGGTACCGCTCCCGCAAGCGTTTTCGATGCCGACTTGCCGGCACTGTCCTACGGCGACGACGAGACCCCCGCGCAGATCTATCCCCGCCTGCGCGCGGCCCAGCGGCAGGCGCCCGTCGCGCTGGGGCCGCACGGGCCCGAGGTGCTCTCGTACCATCTGGTGCGTTCTGTCCTGCGGGACAACCGGTTTCAGATTCCCCCCGGCTTGAACATGCTCGTCCAGGGCATCAGTTCGGGGCCGTTGTGGGACAAGGTGGTCAACAGCCTGCTGTGCCTGGAGGGCGACGCGCACCAGCGGCTGCGCGGCCTGACCGCCAAGGCGTTCACACCCCGGGCGGTCGAGCGCCTGCACGACACCATGGCCGACGTCATGAACGGACTCGTGGACGGTGTCGCCGACCGGGGGCGCTGTGACGTCGTCGCCGACCTCGCGCGCCCCTACCCCGTGCCCATCATCTGCGCGCTGCTCGGCGCACCCCGGGAGGACTGGCGACGGTTCTCGGTCTGGGCCGACGACGTGTTCAAAGCGTTCAGCTTCACCGTCGATCTACGCGCAGTCGAGCCGGACGTCATGCGCGCGTGGGGCGAGCTCGACGACTACGTCGACGCCATGGCCGCGCGGCGGCGGCACAGCCTCACCGACGACCTGCTCTCCGATCTGATCCGCGCCGAGGACGACGGCGACCGCCTCACCGGCGCCGAGCTGCGCATGCTCGCCGGGGGACTGCTGCTGGCCGGCACCGACACCACCCGCAATCAGGTGGCGGCCTCGGTGCAACTGCTGTGCGAGCATCCCGACCAGTGGCAGCTGCTGCGGCGCCGGCCCGAACTGGCGATGCGGGCGGTCGAGGAGAGCATGCGGCACTCCCCGATCGTGTGCGGCACGCTGCGCCTGGTGGTCGACGATGCCGAACTGGGCGGCTACCTGTTCCCCGCCGGCACGATGGTGCTGGTGAACACCGCCGCGGCCAACCGCGATCCCGCGGTGTACGACGACCCGGACCGCGTCGACATCACCCGCGAGGGCGCCCCGGCGATCCTCACGTTCGGCGGGGGCGTGCACTACTGCCTGGGCGCCAACCTGGCCCGCCGAGAGATCGCCGAGGCGCTGACCGTCCTGGCCCGCCGGCTGCGCAACCCGCGCGTCGCGGGGCCGGCGCCGTGGAAGCCGATGGCCACTTTGAGCGGCCCCACGAGCCTGCCGATCGAGTTCGACGCGGAGCGGCCGCTTCGCGAGCGCGTGTGACGTAAACCGCCGCCTTACGGTCGCGGCGGCGCCGACCCGGCCTTACGCTCGTTGGTTACACGAAAGTAACGGGGGTCTGGTTGATGTTTGCGGTCCGGGGGCAGCGCGTGCCCAGACACGGCCTGGCCCCGGTCACCGGCCTCGTCGTCGCCCTCGCCCTGGCCTCCTGTTCGGACACCGCGGCCCCGCCGGCGCCCACCCCGACCACCTCGACGTCGCCGTCGCGGGCGAGCGCCGGCGCCGCCGCCGCCCCCTCTCCCGCCCCGGTCACGGGCCCGCTGGAGAAGGACTGGAAGAGCTACGGCGGTACGGCTTACTTCGGCTGCCCCGAGAAGTTCTCCACCGGCAACTCGGCCCTCGACGCCATCCGCCCCAAGATCTTCGACCCGAAGACGGGGCAGTACGTCGCGCCCGCCGTCCCGATGGTGGCCGCGGGCGAGACTCTCACCGGCGCCATGTGTGCGCTCACGGGCACCGCCGGCGATATGCGGGTCGTCTACGTCGTCACCACCGGCAAGCCCGCGCAGGGCACCGAGCCCGCCGTCGCCAGGACCACCGCATACGCGTACGACTTCACGTCGGGCCAGCCGCTGGCCACCAAGGACCTGCAACCGCCCTCCCCCGAGCTGAAGCTCACGCAGCCGGGCGGATGGGCGCTCTCCTCGACCGCGACCGGTGTCGCCTGGTGCAACGCGTTCACCGACGGGCACGCCGCCACGTCACCGCCCCGGACGGTCGTCCTGTCCGCCACCGACCTGTCCAGCATGTGGGACGACCCGGAACCGGCCCGCGTCTGGCAGGACGTCCTGGCCTTCCACCGCAACACCGACCCCGCCAAGACCTTCGGGGCCGAGCTGCGCCGCCCCGGCGGCGAGGCGATCTACCAGGACAACGACATCCGCACCGTCGACGCCGAATTGTCCGACGGCCCCAACAAACTGGTGCAGATCACGCACTGGGACTCCTACAGCCCGCCGGTCCTGTCGACCATGTTCTACGACCTGAACGCGAAGTCCGTCATCAAGATCGGTGACACCGATCGGGTCTCCGGGGGCGGACTGGCCGCGACGCTGTCCGACGGCAGATTGTTCGTCGACGGCCGCGGGTCGGACACTTCACAATTCGGCTTCGGGGTGTGGAACCTACAGACCCAGCAGTGGGAGCTGCTCAAGACCCGGGAGGACGCCAAGGCGATCGCGAAGATCGCGTTCTTCGACGACCACCTCTACATCACGAATACCGGCGGCACGTTCGCGGTGATCGCGCTGCCCGCGACGGATCCGGTCGCGCCGAACTGGTCGGTGCGACCCTTCCAGCGAATCTCCGACTGGACGCTGGTGTGCCGCGGCGAAACGGCGCCGGGCTCGAACGGGGAGTGCAAGGAGATCGTGATGGTGCAGGACCAGGACGGGCACTATCCCGGCCCCTGGTTCTGACGCCGCTCAGGCCCAGCCGAAGGCCTGCGGGACCATGTAGAGCCCGAAGCCCATCACGACGAGGCACAACGTGCAGGTGATGTATTTGCGCGGCCCGCGCATGCGCCACTGCTCGGGCAGGGCCCTGGCCTCCAGCGCCAGCAACAAGCCCAGGACGATGGGCAGCAGCAACGCGTTCATCACCTCGACGTCGACCGCCAGGTTGACCAGGTCGACGCTGGCCAGCACCAGCACCGCGCCGACGATGTGAGCCAGCCCGTAGGTGATGTAGAACTTGGCGGTGGCCCGGTTGGGGCGCTCGTTGAGGGTGTGCCGCCAGCCGAAGACTTCCGAGAGGCCCCACGCGCCGGCGAGGGACGCGACGATCGCGGCGACCAGCGCCGCGCCCAGCATCCCGAGGCCGAAAAGGACCGTTCCGCCGACCCGGCCGAGGTACGGGGTCAGCGATGCGGCGATGTCACCCACCGTGTTCAAGGACGCCCCGCCGCTGTGCGTTCCGACCGTGGACGCCACCGTGACGACCACCGCGATCATGATCAGCTGGGTCAGCACCGCGCCCGCGGCGGTGTCGTAGCGCGCCTGGCGAATCGTGGCGACCGACAGTTGCTTGTCGACGACGGCGCCCTGCTGGTAGAAGACCATCCACGGCATGATGACCGCGCCCACGTTGGCGGCGATCAGCAGCAGGTACGACGAGTTGCCCAGCGGCATGGACGTCAGGCCCGCGGCGAGCGCCCGCGGTTGCGGCCGCGCCATCACCATGGCCACCAGGAACGCGAGTTCGGCCGCGCCCACGACCAGCCCGATGCGTTCGACGCGCCGGTAGCTGCCGGTCAGCGCCAGGGCCAGCAGCGCCGCGGTCGCCACCGGGATGCTCACCCACCGCGAGACGCCGAACAGTTCGCCCACCCCCGCGACGCCGGCGAACTCCGTCAGCAGCGCCCCGATCGCCGACGCGAACAACGTGAACGCCGACAGCCACGCCCAGCCGCGGCCGAACCGGTCCCGGATGAGGGCACCGTGCCCCTGCCCGGTGACGATGCCCAGCCGCACGGTCATCTCCTGCACCACGTAGAGGATCGGCATCAGGAGGAGCTGCGGCAGGACCATTCGGTATCCCCACAGGGCGCCGGACTGCGACGCCGTGATCAGCGAGCCCGCGTCGGTGTCGGCCAGCATCACCACCAGACCGGGGCCCCACACCGCCAGCAGTCCCCAGCGCAGCCAGCGACCGCGGCCGCGCGGCGACAGCGACGGGCGACTGTCGTCGGCCACCGGCGTGGTTGTATCGGTCACCACCAGCTCCTTTGCGTTCTTGGTGCGACGACGGTCGGGCGCGGCGCAGAGAACCCGCTAAGGGTAGCCTAACTCGCGACGCGGCCGACATCGACGTGGTGACGGGCATGGTCCGCAACTCCGGAATACCGGTGGGCCTGTCTGACCGCGTCCGCGGCGAATTACGCCGGAAGGGCTCCTCGGGCGATCAGCAGTTCGCGTATCTCGGTGAACCTGGTCTGAGCCGCGTCGTACTCGTAGCTCTCCACGACCGCGACCCAGTCGTCACCCTGCCTGATCGCGAATTCGGCTGCGTCGGTGAGCCGTTGGAAGAACACCTCCGCAAGCTCGTCGGACCACAGCACCCACACCCCCAGGGGCGTGTGGTCCAGCGCGCCCATCGCCGCGTAGAAGGTGTCCAGGACGCCGGTCGAACGATCCGGATTCAGGAAGTACAACAGATGAGGTATCTCGGAGTACGCCTTCTCCAGGAACGCCACGATGGCGGGATCGCGATAGGGATGGCCCGGCGGCACCTCGTCGAACACGAGCTCGACGGATCCGCACCAGGAGCGGGCCCGTTCGGGATCGGCGCCCGCTTCGCTCAGGGCGTCACGCACGGCGCTGATGTCCGACACGGACCACTGGCTCTTCGGGATCTCGAGCCGCTGCGGCGTCATCGGATCGGCCCTTCCCTGCACGCTTTCCCGACCAGCCAAGGTTACCCGGGCCCGATCGCCGATCAGGCGTCGATCACCACCCGGCCACCGGTCGCACGGGAGACGCAGACCAGCATCTCACCCTCGTCCTCGGCGGCGCGTCCGCGGCGGTCGACCGCACCGCCCAGCACCTTCACCTTGCAGGTCCCGCAGAACCCCTGTTGACACGAGTAGGCGGTGGCCGGGTCGCCGTCGAGCATGACGTCGAGCGCGGACCGGTTCGACGGCACGCGCAGCACCCGTTTCGAGCGCACGAGCTCCAGTTCGAAGGGGACACCGTCGACCACGGGCGGCGGGCCGAACCGTTCGTAATGCAGAGGCGCGCCGGCGTGTTCGGCGCGCGCGGTGCGCACCGACTCCAGCAGGGCAGTCGGGCCGCATACATACACGGCCGTCGCCGGGCCGGCGCCGGCGAGCAGCTCCTCGGCGGTCGCGAAGCGGCCGCGCTCGTCGTCGGCCCACACGGTGACCCGGTCGGGCCCCAGGGCGAGCACCTCGTCCAGCAGCGGCATGTGGTCGCGGCCGCGGCCCGCATAGACGGCGCGCCAGTTCATCCCCCGGTGCGCGGCCACCCGGATCATGGGCAGGATCGGCGTCACGCCGATGCCGCCGATCACGAACAACACGTCGCGCTCGTCGGTGACGAGGTAGAACGCGTTGCGGGGGCCTTCGAAAACCAGGGTGTCGCCCACGCCGAAGGCGTCGTGCATCTCGATGGAACCGCCGCCGCCGTCGGCGATCCGGCGCACGGCGATGCGGTAGTCGGTGCGCCGCCCCGGGGGCCCGCACAGCGAATACTGCCGGCGGCGGCCCGACGGCAGTATGACGTCGATGTGCGCGCCGGGGGTCCACGACGGAAGCAGTCCGCCCTGCTCGTCGGCCAGGGTCAGCGCGACGACATCGGGCGCCAGCAGTTCGCGCCCGGTGACCACCGCGGTGGTGGTCCGCCGCACCGGCTGCACCCGCTCCGGGGTCCACCGCGACGCCGATGCCATGCCCCCGAAGAGCACGCCCGCGCCCCACAGCGCGGTGTAGAAGCGGTCGCGCTTGCGGCGGCCGTACAAGTCGGCCGGTCTGCTGTTCCACACGGTCTGCGACACAAGGCCCTCGCTGTCGTTCATGTCTGTCGGATGTCGATGCGCGCGAACAGCCGCACCAGCGTCGGGCTGACGCGGCGCATGGCGTAGCCCAGCCGGGACTCGGCCGCGATCGGCAGCACCGCCGGTCCGGTCTTCACGGCCCCGACGATCGCCTTCGCGGTGGCTTCCGGGGTGTAGTTGCGGCGGCGGTACGCGGCGTCGGCCTTCGCGCGGGCGCGCTCCTGTTGCTCGGCGGTCAGGCCCGCGTAGATGGTGCTCGTGGCGATGTTGGTGTTGACGAAGCCGGGGCACACCGCCGTGACGGTGATGCCCTCGTCGGCGAGGTCGGCGCGCATCGATTCGCTCAGCGCGAGCACCGCCGCCTTCGAGGTGCCGTAGGCGACCATCGATTTCGACGGCAGGAAGGCCGCCGCCGACGACACGTTGATGATCGTTCCGCCCTGGCCGCGTTCGACCATCTGGGCGCCGAACAACCGGCTGCCGTTGATGACGCCGCGCAGGTTGACGGCCATGATGGCGTCCCAGTGTTGCGGAGTCGTCTCCAGGAAGCGGCCAGCCATGCCGATGCCGGCGTTGTTGACCAGGATGTCGACGACGCCGTGCTTGTCGTGGACCTGCGCGGCGAGCTCGGCCATCGCGGCGTCGTCGCTGACGTCGGCCCGGTAGACCGCCGCCTCGGCCCCGGCCGCCCGGACGGCCTCCGCCGTCTCGTCGGCCCCGGCGGCGTCCCGGTCGACCACCACCACGGTGGCCGTGCCCCGGCGCGCCAGCTCGACGGCGGTGGCCCGGCCGATGCCGGCGCCCGCGCCGGTGACCAGCGCGAGTTTGCCGCGCACGTCGCGGGGCCCGGTGCGCACCACGGCCTCGCTCGCCGGGGCCCCGTTCGCGTTCACCCGGTCGACCCATTCGGCGGTGAGCCGGGCGATGACGTCGGGCCGCGAGGCCACCACCCAGTGGCCGCCCTCGATGTGCACCACCCGGGCGGCCGCGGGGATCGCGCCGGTGAACCGCTGCATGGCCGGCGACACGAAGTGGTCCTGTCGCGCCACCAGCACCTGGACCGGCACGTCGGTCCGGGGCAGCCGCGGGGGCGGCGCCAGGATGGGCGCGGGCATGTTGGCGCGGTAGAGGTTGAGCCCGTTGAGGTAGTCGCGGGTGGACCGGTACGCGGCGCGGCGCCGGCTGCGGGTGCTCGACCGGCCGATGCGTTCGACCGCCTCGAACACCTTCGCGGTCGCTCGCGTCCGGATCGCCGCCTCGGGAAGCCCCGGGCACAGGAAGAACCAGATGTATCCCGACGCCACGAACTGTTTGGCGACGTCGGCCACGGCGCGGGGGGTGCGCGCCGAGCGCAGGAACCTGCCGGCGTAGTTCAGGTGCGGCCCGGACACCGACGTGAACGACGCGACCTTGTTCCTCACCGAGTCGCTTGCCGACCCATCGGTGACCGCCGCCCAGCACTGGATCGAGCCCCAGTCGTGCGCCAGCAGGTGGACCTCGTCGAGGCCGAGGCCGTCGATGACGGTGCCGATGTCGGACACCAGTTGCGGCAGGCGGTATCCCGACCGGTCGGCCGGGACTCCCGATTCGCCGGCGCCGCGCACGTCGACGGCGATGACGTTGTACCTGTCGGCGAGCTCCGCCGCGACGCCGTCCCAGACGTGATGGTTGTCCGGGTAGCCGTGCACGGCCAGGACGCTCGGCCGCCGCGGGTCGATCTCGGTGTAGGCGTGAACGGCCAGCGGCACGTCGTCCGTCGCGGTAACGGTCATGGTCGTGGTCATGAAGCCTCCCCCGAGGGCTCAGTGGGCCGCGCGGGCGGCCGGCGATCGCGCCAGGTAATCGACCGCGCGCCCCACCCCGCCCAGCTGGGACGGATGGAAACCCGGCCGATAGTAGGCGCCGATCACCCGCACGAACTCGAAGGGGCCGGGCACCAGCCGCCGCCGCGCCGCGCGGAAGTAGTCCCGCCAGCGCGGCCTGGTGCCCGGCGGCAGGTGCGGGTCGACGGAGTACATGAACCCGACGCCGCGGACGAACAACCACAGCAGCGCCGGCGTCACCAGCAGCTGGGTGCGGACCTGACGCCAGTACCCGGCGCGCAGGTGCTTCATGGTGTCGAAGGCCACCGCCTTGTGTTCGACCTCCTCGGCGCCGTGCCACCGCAGCAGGTCCAGCATCACCGGGTCGGTGCCGAGCGCGTCGTGCTGCGGGGTGTCGAGGATCCAGTCCCCGAGGATGGCGGTGTAGTGCTCGAGGGCCGCCACCATCGAGACCCGTTCGACCAACCAGCTCTGCCGCCGTCGCGGGCTCCAGCCGGGCCGGTCACCGATGAGCTTGGTGAACAGCCAGCGGATCTGGTCGATGAACGGCGTCAGGTCGATGCCCCTGGCGGCGAAGTGGTCGAGCACGCCCGCGTGGGCCTGGGAGTGCAGGGCCTCCTGGCTGATGAAGCCCTGCACGTCGCGGCGCAGCTGGTCGTCCTTGATCAGCGGCAGCGCGTTCTTGAAGGCGTCGACGATGAACTCCTCGCCCGCCGGCAGCAACAGGTGCAGGACGTTGCAGAAGTGGGTGGCGAAGGGCTCGTTGGGCACGTAGTAGAACGGCAGCGTCGTCCAGTCGAACTGGACGTCGCGGGCCTGCAGGACGAGGCGCTCGTGCCCGAGCGACGCACCGCGCGGGCCGGTGGCCTCGTCGTCGACGGTGAACATTGGTGAACTCCTTGGATAGCTAGGCGCTGCGGCGGGCGTCGTCCTCGGTGATCAACTCCTCGCTGCACAAAAACCGGTGCAGGTTGGCGACGGTCTCGGCCAGGGCCGGCTCGCGCAGCCGGGCTTTGGTCATTGTGCGCGCACGCCGGTACTGGGTGTTGTCGTACCTCTTGTCGCGCATCGCCGCGATCTTGCCGGCCGAGCGGGTGAGGAAGTCGACCAGCGGGTAGAAGGGGTCGCTCGGCCCGCACCGGCGGTTCAGCTGCTCGGAGAACGAATCGATGTCGTGGTACTCGAAGCGGTAGCCGTAGCGCTCGGACAGGATCCGCGTCACGTCCATCAGCCCGTAGTAGTCGTCGGCCGTGATGTTGAAGACGGTGCCGGCCTCGGCGGGCAGACCGATCAGCTCCACGATGTGCTCGGCCACCAGGTCCGCGGGCAGCAGGCTGATCTGGTTGTGCGCCCTGACGGCCAGGCCGTGCTGGATCATGAAGGCCGTGAGCCGCACCAGGATGTCCTCCTGGCTCCCGAAGCCCGCGCTGGTGGGGGAGATGAGCGAGGGCCGGTAGATGCGCACGTCGAGGCCCTGCCGCTGGGCGTGCAGCGCCAGTTGCTCGGCGACCCACTTGGTCTGCGAGTAGCCGAAGTCCAGCCCGCTCATCTGCTCGTTGGCGTCCCACTCCCCCACCACGGGCAGGGTGCTCCACCCGTAGATGAAGGTGCTCGACACCAGGTGGAAGGCCTTGCGGTGGCCCGTCATGGCCAGGCGCAACAGCTCCCAGGTGCCGACGACGTTGGCGGGCCGCAGGGCGTCGTAGGTGCGCACGTAGTTGACCAGGGCGCCGTTGTGCACGATGGCGTCGACGCTGTCGGCCAGTCGCCCGAACGCCTCCTCACCGATGCCGAGGCTCGGCTCGGCGAGGTCGCCGCAGACCACCCGCACCCGCGCCCGCACCTGGGCCTCCAGCGCCGCGGACCACAGGCGCGCCCGCCGCAGCGAGGCGACGATCCGGTCCAGGCCGTGCTCGGCGTCCGTCGCGCGGATCAGCGCGTGAATGGTGAACGACGTCCGCCCGATCAGGCTGCTCAGCAGGAACGGTCCCAGGAACCCCGTGACACCCGTCACCAGGATGTCGGTGGGCGCGCCGGAGCGCGCCGGGGGAAGCTCCGGCAGGGGCAGCTGCGCGTCGGCGCGCATCTGCGTGATCTCGTGCGCCTCGTACTGCGCGGAGATCTGCGCCAGCGCCTGCCGCAGGGCGTCGATCGGCTGCCCGGCCCCCTCGCCGAACTGCCGCACCAGCCCGAAGAACTCGGCGACCGTCAGGCGCTGCAGCAGGCGGGTGTTGACGGCCTCGGCCAACTGCCCTGCGCCGTGCTCCTCGAGCAGGGCCTGCAGGTCCGCCCGCAGCTCGGCCAGGGCCAGCGAGTCGATCCCGAGGTCCGCGAACGAGCAGTCCTCCTCGCCGGTGAGGTCGTAGTCCTCGATGAGAGTGCGAAACCGGGCCAGCGGACCCGTGCCGGCGTCCGGGCCGTCGTGGGTTGGGTGGGCGTAACTGCCCACCACGGGCAGCTGCCCGTCGAGGTAGAGCCGCCGGGTCTCGGCCCGCCGGATCTTCCCCGAGGTGGTCTTGGGGATGGTCCGCGGCGGGACGAACACGATGGTGTGCGGGTCGATGTGGCCGTGCCGGCGGATGGCCCGCGCCAGCGCCCGCCCGTCGGGCAGGTCCGCGGCGTCGCGCACCTCGGCGACCACGACCAGCGCCTCGGAGTCGTCGTCATCGACCGCGAAGGCGGCGACGCAACCCTTGCGGATGTGCGCGGCCGCGCGCTCCGCGATGGCCTCGATGTCCGAGGGGTAGCAGTTGACGCCGCGGACGATGACCAGGTCCTTGGTCCGGCCGCAGACGAACAGCTCGCCCTCGTACAGAAAGCCCAGGTCGCCGGTGCGCAAGTAGGTGCGCTCGTCGTCGCCCGCGATGCGGGCCCCGAAGGCCTCCGCGGAGGCGTCGGGCCGGCGCCAGTAGCCACCGCCCTTGGACGCGCCGGCCACCCAGATCTCCCCGATCCGGCCCTCGCCCAGCGCATGGCGCGACTTCGGGTCGACGATGCGGACGACGTTGCCGGCGACGGGCTTGCCGGAGCTCACCAGCGGCGCCTGATTGCTGTTCCGGGGCAGAGCCTTCTCGACCCGCACCACGTTCTCCTGCAGCGCGCGCTTGTTCACCGACACGATCTGGCGTCCGCGAAGGGACACGATCAAGGTGTTCTCGGCCAGGCCGTAGGCGCCGGTGACCGCGTCGGGCCGCAGGCCGTACGCGGCGAAGCGTGCGCGGAATCGCGTGAACGTTGCGGCTCGCAGCGGTTCGGCGCCGATGACCATGGAGTCCAGGCTGCTCAGGTCGACGCCGGCCAGCTCCGAGTCGGGCAGCTTGTCTTCGCGCAGGCAGTACTCGAGCGCGAAGTTCGGAGCCGGCGTCTGGGTGGCGCGGACCTGGCTGATCAGCCGCAGCCACGCCGAGGGCCGCTTGAGGAAGTCCTCCGGCGACATCGCGTGCGTGGTGCCGCCGATCACCGTGATGAACAGGTAGGCGGAGATGAGACCCATGTCGTGGTGCTGCGGCAGCCACGAGACCGCCACCTCCCTGCCCGGGTAGGCCGAGGCGTTGGCGATGACGTTCGCGTGGCTGACGATGACGCCCTTGGGGTCACTGGTGGACCCCGACGTGTACTGCAGGAACAGCACCCGGCCGGGCGTATCGGCGACCGGCGCGCCACCGAAATCGCGCGCACCGTCCGTCCCGAACCAGGGCAGCTCGGGGAGCTGCGGCGAGCCCGCCCAGGCAAGGCCGCCCCCCTGGGTGCCGAGAAGCATGCGGAAGTCGTGCTCGAGCTGCTTGGTCGACAGCACCGCCTTGGCCTGGCAGTCCCGCGCGATGAAGGCGAGTTTGGCCAGACCGGCCTCGAAGGACATCGGCAGCGGGGGGCTGACCGGGACGGCGATCACGCCGAGCCGCGCGCACGCGAACAGCGCCGCGACCATCTCCAGGCCCGGGGGGTAGACCAGCAGCGCCCGGTCGCCGGCCCGCAGGCCCGCCTCCGCGGACAGATAGGCGGCCAGCTCGCGCGTCCGGCCGGCGAAGCTCGCGTAGGTGTAATGCTCGAGCTCGCGGCCCTCTGAGTCGACGAACCGAAAGAGCGTCTGATCCGGTTTTTCGGCTTCCCACTTCTGCAGATAGTCAATGAGCGTCTCCATCGCGGGAGCACCCCCTTCCAGGTCGGGCCCGAAATCGCTTTGCGCTTTAAGCTTGGATTTACCCAATGTAGCGCCACTAAATGACACCAGGCAAAGGCGATTGCGACGTTTATGGGTGGTCCACATCGATTTCACAGCTGCGCCTTAAACGGCGTGGCGTATGTGCTTTTCCGGCGTGCAAATGCATAATCGCACAGTTACGTATCTCAGTACTTCAGGAGCCATTGAGCTGGTCTTTCGAAGCATCCTGCCCCAAATACGCCGATACTGAACTACGCATTTTCGCGTTGTCCAATTTGAGCAGATATTCCCGCGCCGGCCCGCACGTGGGACCGCTATTCCGATGCGCATGATCGCAATCGCAGCAGCGACGGCAAATAATGGCATTGCGGCAATGGTCGGCGCCGAGTTCCGGCGGCACGCAGCCCCTGAGCGACGGTGCGCCCGAGCACACCTACTGACGTACTGACGCCGCGCGCGACGGACGAAGCGCCGGCGTGCGCGACATCACAGCGGTCAGCCGACCTGCGCGACCCGGATGCGCGGCCCGGCGCGGGCCGTCAGCGTCACGACGCCGACGAATCGCTCGCCGTCGATGATCGGGGACAGCGGCTCGCCGTCGGCCTCGATGAGCATCTCTTGGCCGTTGACGTCGCGCACCCGCTCGCCGTGCAGGGTGCCGTTGGTCAGCGCGGCGGGAAGTTGCACGACGATCCTCGACGGCCTCAGCTCCCCCGCCTGGAAGCTCAACGCACCCGGCCTTTCCGCTTTGGGAAACAGCCGGAACGGACCGCCGATCCGAAGGTCGATCGCGCCCGCGTGCAGCAGCCGGTGCTTGCGCGTCGGCACCTCTTCGCCGTCGATCACCACGCGGGCACGCGTCGGGGCGAACAGGCGCGACGCGTAGTTCGATTTCGTCACGCGCCCGGGGACGACCTTGGTCGCCAGGTAGTCGCCGAGCGAGCGGGCGATCACCCGGGCGACCATCGTCCGGCCGTGATGGGCGTAGCCGTAGTACATGTCGTAGAACCGGTTGCCGACACCCCCCGCGGCCAGCCCGAAGCAGATCCGGCTCAACGTCGACCCGTCCTCGGTCTCACCCTCCAGCTGCAGCGTGTCGAGGAACACCTCCGGCGGTGGCCGGTCCGCCTCGGCCGCGGCCGCCAGGGCGCGCACGATCGCATCCGCCCTGCCGTGCACCCCGGCCTTGCGTGCGACCGCGTTGACGCTGCCGCCGTTGGTGGGGACGAAGGTCGGCCAGCGCTGCGGATCGGACTCGCATTGCCACACCTCATTGATCAGCCAATGCAGGGCGCCGTCACCGCCGTCGCCCACGAGGTGGGTCACCCGCGGCAGCAGTTCCTTCACGGTCTCGCCGAGGTGCTCGGTCGAGGCGGTCTGGCGCACCTCACCCCACGTGCCCGCGGCGCGCTGCAGTTCGGCGCAGCGTTCATCCGGCGCGGCCCGGTTCCTGCGCGCGTTCGGATTGACGATGACCCCTAGGTACATCCGGCGGTGACCACTCCTGAGTGCGGGAATTACGCGCACCAGGTGCGATCCCGAGCGCTCCCCAGACGATACCTGCGGTGTTGTCGCCGCCACCCGGTCGCGCGCCCGGGCCCGACGCCACTGCCGATTAGTCTGGTCGCCATGCCAGGTTGGACCGCAGCAGACCTGCCTTCGTTCGCCGGGCGCACCGCCGTCGTGACCGGCGCCAGCGGCGGCCTGGGCGAGGTCACCGCGCGTGAGCTGGCCCGGGCCGGCGCCCGCGTCATCCTGGCGGTGCGCAACCCCGAGAAGGGCGCGGCCGCCGCCGGCCGCATGAGCGGCGATGTCGAGGTGCGCCGGCTCGACCTGCAGGACCTGTCGTCCGTGCGGAACTTCGCCGACGGGCTGAGCACGGTCGACGTGCTGGTGAACAATGCCGGCATCATGGCCACCAAGCACGCGGTGACCGTCGACGGCTTCGAGGGCCAGATCGGCACCAACCACCTGGGCCATTTCGCGCTGACCAACCTGCTGCTGCCCAGGATCACCGACCGGGTGGTGACGGTGTCTTCCCTGCTGCACCACATCGGCTACATCAGCATCGAAGACCTGAACTTCCACAGACGGCCGTACTCCGCGTGGCTGGCCTACGGCCAGTCCAAACTGGCGAACCTGCTGTTCACCAGCGAGCTGCAACGGCGTCTGGACGCCGCGGGGTCGCCAGTGCGCGCCTTGGCCGCCCATCCCGGCTGGTCGCACACCGACCTGCAGGGCCGCTCCGGCCGCAGGCTCGGCGATGCGCTGGTGCTTGCCGCCGATCGGATCGTGTCCACCGACGCCGACTTCGGGGCCCGGCAGACGCTGTACGCGGCGTCGCAGGATCTGCCCGGTGACACCTTCGTCGGCCCGCGGTTCGGGCTCTACGGGCGCACCCAGCCGACCTGGCGCAACTGGCCGGCCCGCCGAGCGACGACCGCCGCGGCGCTGTGGGACTTGTCCGAACGGCTGACGGACACCAAATTCCCCCTCTGAGCAGCGCCGGGTCGGTCGGCTTTCGCGGCCGCGCGCCTCGCGCAGCTAAATTGGTGACTACACAGTAGGCGGCTTCGGCGCGGCGAGGAGGGTCACCGGATGTCGAGAACCGATATGGCGGTGCTGCTCGCACTGGCCGCCGCGCTGGCGGCAGCGGTCGGCAACGTGGTCCGTCAGCGGGCCGCACAGGAGGTGACCGACAAGCCGGTCGGTCACCTCGCGCTGTTCGGCATGTTGCTGCGTGACCGCAAGTGGTGGCTGGGCGGCATCGGGGACGTCTCCAGCTACGTCCTGATCGCGGCGGCCCTCGACAAGGGCTCGGTGATCCTGGTGACGGCGCTGCAGGTGACGGCGCTGCTGTTCGCCCTGCCGGTGTATGCGCGGTTGTCCCGCCACCGGATCACCGGGCGGGAATGGGCGTGGGCGGTCCTGCTGGCCGCGGCACTGGCGGTGGCCATCACGGTCGGCAATCCGGCGGTCGGCCACGAGCGGGCGCCGATGAGCGCCTGGCTGGCGGTGGTCCTCGTGATGGGTCCCCTGCTGGGCCTGTGTCTGCTGGGCGCCCGGATGTGGTCGGACCGTCCGGTCGCGGCGCTACTGCTGGCGGCGGTGGCCGGATCGTTGCTCGGAGTGTTCGCGGTGCTGACCAAGAGCATCGTCGACATCCTCGAGCACGACGCGGGACACCTGCTGCGCACGCCGGAACTCTACGGCTGGGTGTTCGCCGGGGCGGCCGGGATGATCTATCACCAATCGGCGTATCGCGCCGGTGCCCTCACGGCGTCGTTCCCGACGATCATCGTGGCGAAGCCCGTGGTGGGCGCGGTCCTGGGGGTCACCGTCCTCGGCGAGACATTGCACACCGGTGGCGCCGGGTGGTTGGTGTTGGCCGTGGCGGTCACTGCGGTGATCGCCGCGACGGTGGCGCTGGCCCGCGGTGAGGCCGCCACGGTGGCGGCGGGCGCGGGCCGCGACGTGCGGATCGACGCGATGCCGGCGCCGTCGCAACCCCTGAGCGGCTGAGATCTGTCGCCGCCGGTCTCTATCATTCGGCCCATGCATCGGCTGTCGCCGCCCACCCGTGTCGCCACACGGCTTTCGCCGCTCCCCGTATGAAGATCGCGTTCCTCTTCCTGCCCGGCTACTTCGCGCTGCTGCTCGGCTTCATGGGGCACAGCACCGCAATCGGCTTGGCCGGAGCGGGTTTGGGCCTGCTGCTTGCGGCCCTGGTGTCGCGCAAGGCGGGCTGGGGCCCGCGGCCCGCCGGGATGAAAGCGATCGACGCCATGGACGGGGTGGCGTTCGAGGACTACGTCGCCGGGCGCCTGCGGCGGGCCGGCTGGCAGGTCGGCTTCACGCCGCCGGTGGGCGACTACGGCGTCGACCTGATCGCACAGAAGGACGGCCAGTCGGTGGCGATCCAGTGCAAGCGCCACGGCAAGACGGTCGGGATCGCCGCCGTCCAGCAGGTGGTCTCGGGCGCACGCCACCACGGCTGCACGAGGAGCATCGTCGTCAGCAATCAGGAATTCACCTCCGCGGCAAAGCAATTGGCCCACACCCACGGCTGCCAGTTGATCGGCCGACGGGCCCTGCAGGCGTGGGTGCCGCCGCCGTCGCGCCGGGCGGTCTAGCCTTGCACCATGCCAACCCGGGTTGGGGGATCACGTGCCCGATGACGATCGCCCCAGGAACGACATCAGCCTCGTCGAGCTGGAGGCCCTGCTGTTCCCGGGCGGACGGTACTCGCTGAAGGACTACGGCAGACTGCGCGCGACCATCGTGGAGCTCTCCGAGCAGTACGGGCACGAGCGGATCATGGCCATGATCAAAGAGCTCAACTCGATCAAGCGGGTGCCGGCGAAGATCGCCGCCGAAGACGCCCAGGAAGCGTTCAGGCGGATGTTCAAAGCCCTCAGGGATCGGCGCGGCCGGGGCGAGCCGCCCGCCTAGGTGTACCCGGCGCGATCGTGGCCGGCCACGGGAGGTCGTCGGGCCCAAAGACCCACCCTCCCCGGCTCTTCCGGACAGCACCGGCGCGAGCGACGACGCGCGGTCGGTTTCGGTTCGGGCGGGCCGGGCGCACGGCGACAGTCCCCGGCCGCTGCGCGCGAGGGTCCCGAGAGGCGGTAAATCTGGTGGTGGCAGGTACAGGATTCGAACCTGTGAAGCTTTCGCGACGGATTTACAGTCCGCTCCCATTGGCCGCTCGGGCAACCTGCCGCCTAGCAGGGTACAACGAGCGGGTAGACAAATCACAAACGGCCAGCACCGCAAGAAGGGACGGATCGAATGGCGGACTCATCGTTCGACATCGTCAGCAAAGTGGACCGCCAGGAGGTCGACAACGCGCTCAACCAGGCGGCCAAGGAGCTCTCCACCCGCTTCGACTTCCGTGGCACCGACACCAAGATCGCCTGGAAGGGTGACGAAGTCATCGAGCTCACATCGTCGACGGAGGAGCGGGTCAAGGCCGCCGTCGACGTCTTCAAGGAGAAGCTGATCCGCCGCGACATCTCGATGAAGGCGTTCGACGCCGGCGAGCCGCAGCCGTCCGGCAAGACCTACAAAGTCACCGGGTCGCTCAAGCAGGGCATCAGCAGCGAGCACGCCAAGAAGATCACCAAGCTGATCCGTGACGACGGCCCCAAGACCGTCAAGACCCAGATCCAGGGCGACGAGATCCGCGTCACCAGTAAGAAGCGCGACGATCTGCAGGAGGTCATCGCGATGCTCAAGCAGGCCGACCTGGAGGTGGCGCTGCAGTTCGTCAACTATCGGTAGCCGCCCGGCGCCCGGGCCGTGGCGTTACGCTCGACAGCCATCGGGATGAAAGCGAGGTTCACGATGACCGTGACTCCCCGGGAGGCCGTCGACGGCGCTCTGCCCACCACGGACGACGACGGCGGCCGGTTCGACGTCGTCATCGTCGGCGCCGGCATCTCCGGCATCGACGCGGCCTACCGGATCACCGAGCGCAACCCCGGCCTCAGTTACGTCATCCTGGAACGGCGCGAACGCATCGGCGGCACGTGGGACCTGTTCCGCTACCCGGGCGTGCGCTCGGACAGCAGCATCTTCACGCTGTCGTTCCCATTCGAGCCGTGGACGCGGGAGGAGGGCGTCGCCGACGGCGTCCACATCCGCGAGTACCTGACCGCCACCGCGCACAAATACGGCATCGACCGCCACATCCGGTTCAACAGCCACGTCCGGTCGGCCGACTGGGATTCGGCCACCGACACCTGGACGGTCACCACCGAAGAAGACGGGGCACCTGAGGGCGCGCGCAAGCGCTACCGCGGCCGGTTCGTGTTCTTCGCCAGCGGCTACTACGACTACGACGCGGGCTACACCCCGGACTTCCCCGGCATCGGCGAGTTCCGGGGCACCGTCGTGCATCCGCAGCACTGGCCGGAAGACCTCGACTACGCCGGCAAGAAGGTCGTGGTGATCGGCAGCGGGGCCACCGCCGTCACGCTGCTCCCCTCGCTGTCGGACCGGGCCGCGAAGGTGACCATGCTGCAGCGCTCGCCGACCTACCTGATCTCTGCGTCCAAATACAGCAGGGTCGCCGCCGTCGCCCGTAAGCTGCTGCCCCGCAGGGCCGCTCATCTGGTCATCCGGATGTACAGCGCGCTCACCGAGGCGGCGTTCTTCCTGCTGTCGCGCAAGGCCCCGGCCCTGGTGCGGCGCCTCCTGCGGAGTATCGCGATCAGGAACCTGCCCGCCGGTTACGCCGTCGACGTGCATTTCAAACCGCGCTACAACCCCTGGGACCAGCGGATGTGTTTGATCCCCGACGCCGACCTCTACAACGCCATCCGCGCCGGGCGCGCCGAGGTGGTCACCGACCACATCGACCATTTCGACGCGAGCGGTATCGCGCTCGAATCCGGCGGGCACCTCGACGCCGACATCGTCGTCACCGCCACCGGCCTGCAACTGCAGGCGCTCGGCGGAACAGAGATCAGCCTCGACGGCGAGCGGATCGATCCCACCGAGCGCTTCGTCTACAAGGCGCACATGCTCGAAGACGTGCCCAACCTGTTCTGGTGCGTGGGCTACACCAACGCGTCGTGGACGCTGCGGGCCGACATCACCGCACGAGCGACGGCAAAGCTCATGGCGCACATGGCTTCTCATGGTTACACCCACGCCAGCCCGCACCGCGGCAACCAGCCCATACCCGAGAAACCGGCGTGGGACATCAACGCCGGCTACGTGCTGCGGTCGCTGCACGCGCTGCCGAAATCCGGCACCAAACGGCCGTGGAACGTGCGGCAGAACTATTTCGCCGACGCCATCGACTACCGGTTCGACCGTATCGAGGAGGCGATGGTGTTCGGACGCGTCGCCGAACGGGCGGCGCTGGCGGGGTAGCGGTCAGCGAGTCGGGTTGGCGCCCAACGCCGATCCGTCGTCCGCTATCCGCTTCCCGCAGCTGGGGCAGTACTTCTCGTCTGGGTGATGCGCCGCCCCGCAATCCGAACAGAAATGCGGTTCGAGGTCCGGGGCAACGCCGATGAGCCCGGCGGCGCCGAGCTTGAGCCCCGCCCGCGTCCGGACCGGTTTCCCGGTGCCGGCCGGCCCACCGGAAACCAGCTGCAGGGCAGGGTTTTTCGCCGGCCGGTACGGCCGCCACCGGGTGCGAACCGCCGCGAGCGTCAGCCCCGCGCCGGCCGCGAGCACCAGCGCGACGCCCCCGACGGTGTACCACGCCAGGTTCGCGCCGCGAAGCGCCGACTGGTCACCGTACTGCTGGCGCAGGTTCGCCGCGCTGGTCTTGAGGTCGGCCAGGCCCGGGTAGTCCGGTGACAACGCCAACGCCTGGTCGAAGTCGTTGATGGCTTGGGTGTAGCGGCCGGCGTAGTACTGGCCGAGCCCTTCGCGGTAGACGACGTCGGCGGGCCCGAGCCTGGGCCTGACGCCCTTGCCCGCCATCACCGCCGCGAGGGTGTCCGCCGGTGCGATGAAGTTGAACGCCTGCGGCTCGCCGACCGGGCCGAAGCTGTTGACGCCGATCACCTTGCCGTCGAGTTCGACGGTGGGGCCGCCGCTCATGCCTTCGGAGGCCGCGGCGTCGACCTCGTAGACGGGGTTGGATCCCATGACCGACTTCTTGCTGACCGCGCCGGACTTGTTGGTGGGGTCCAGCGACGGCCCGGTGATGTTCTGCGTGCTCTCGGGGAAGCCCACCGCGAGGATCGCCGTGCCGATGCTGACGTCGGCGTCGGTGGCCAACTCCGACGACGGAAGGTTGCGCCCGTCCACCTTGAGAAGCGCGACGTCGCCTTTGCCCAGGGGACGGAAATCCGCGACGCTGGCGGGGAGCTTCCCGGCGACCGTGCGGCCCGTCCCGTACATCACGGTGAGGCCGACCTCGGGTCCGCGCTCGGCGGTCTCGCCCTCCACCCGCGCGTTCTTGACAAGCCAGTCCAGCGCCGCCGCGGGATCCCGCGACTCGGGCGCACCCGGGAACTGTGCGATGTACTCGCCGGCGGCGCGTTTGAGGATCAGCAGCTTCGCGCTCTGCGGGTCGACGCAATGACCGGCCGTCGCCACCCAGCCGTCGGGGTTGACGGCGAAAGCGGTGCAACCCCACGTCGCGAGGAACGGCATGCTCGAACCCGGCCCGAACTGCGAGAGCACCTGCCCGTCGGGCAGCCGCACGGTGCCGTATCCCTGGCCGGCCAGATACATGACGGCCGGGCGGATCAGGGCGGCCGCCTTCTCCGCGGGGTTGGCCCGCGGGCGGCCGTCGTCGGCCGCGGCGACGCCCGGTGTGCCCACCGACATCGCCAGGACGGCCGACGACACCAGCCCGATCGCCCGGCCGCAACGAGCGCGTCTTGGCATCATTCCTCCTTCAGACGAACCCCTTCGACTCTTCGCGGCGGCGCGTGGCCGGGGGTAGGGGCCGAAGTCCCCTGCCGGGAGGCCATTGGGGAGTTCGTGAACTGCTTCTAAATCGCTGGTGTCGGCAATACGCTGATCGCCATGGCAGTCGACACGCGCGAACCCAGAGTCGTTGTCCTCGGTGGCGGTTCCTGGGGAACCACCGTGGCGTCCATCTGCGCGCGCCGCGGTCCCACGCTGCAGTGGGTGCGCTCGCAGGAAACGGCGCTAGACATCAACACCCGGCACCGCAACAGCCGCTATCTCGGCAACGACGTCGTCCTCAGTGACACGCTGCGCGCCACCACCGATTTCGCCGAGGCGGCGAACTGCGCCGACGTCGTCGTCATGGGCGTTCCCTCGCACGGCTTTCGCGGGGTGCTGACCGAGCTGGCCAGGCAGCTGCGGCCGTGGGTGCCGGTGGTGTCGCTGGTCAAGGGGCTCGAGCAGGGCACCAACATGCGGATGTCGCAGATCATCGAGGAGCTGCTGCCCGGACACCCGGCGGGCATCCTGGCTGGCCCGAACATCGCCCGCGAGGTGGCCGAGGGCTATGCGGCCGCCGCGGTGCTCGCGATGCCCGACCAGCATCTGGCGACGCGGCTGTCGGCGTTCTTCCGGACCCGGCGCTTCCGCGTGTACACCACCGACGACGTCGTCGGCGTCGAAATGGCGGGCGCGCTGAAGAACGTGTTCGCCATCGCCGTCGGCATGGGCTATTCGCTGGGCATCGGCGAGAACACCCGGGCGTTGGTGATCGCGCGGGCGTTGCGCGAGATGACCAAGCTGGGCGTGGCGATGGGCGGCAGCCCGGAGACCTTCCCCGGACTGGCCGGGTTGGGCGACCTCATCGTCACCTGCACCAGCCAGCGCAGCCGCAACCGCCATGTCGGTGAGCAACTCGGCGCCGGCAAGCCGATCGACGAGATCATCGCGTCGATGAACCAGGTGGCCGAGGGCGTCAAGGCCGCGAGCGTGATCATGGAGTTCGCCGACGAATTCGGCCTGAACATGCCGATCGCCCGCGAGGTCGACGCCGTGATCAACCACGGCGCGACCGTCGAGGACGCCTATCGCGGCTTGGCCGCCGAGGTTCCGGGGCACGAGGTGCACGGCGCGGGCTTCTGAGCCGTTTCCGCAAAGTCACTGCCGCGGAACATTTGCATTCGGTATGGGCCGGGCCCGTCCGCTTGACCCGCGCTTGACCGCCGAAATACCGTCGAGTGCGGTAGCCAGGCGTTCCCGCCCCCGACGCTGCGGGTCGGCGCATACGTAATCGCTTGTGCGCCAGCGTGCTACGACGAGGTGAGCAAGCGTACCCGGGGCGGATACCGCACATCCCCCGCTATGACTGACGAGGGAATCGACCGATGCACAACACCTTTCGAGCAGACCGCTTGCGGTCGGTGATCCGGCACGATCTGCCGGCCTCGCTGGTCGTCTTCCTGGTCGCGCTGCCGTTGTCACTGGGCATCGCGATCGCGTCCAACGCCCCCGTGCTCGCCGGCCTGATCGCCGCCGGAGTGGGCGGCATCGTCGTGGGGGCCATCGGCGGCTCACCGCTACAGGTCAGCGGCCCGGCGGCCGGGCTGACGGTGGTGGTCGCCGGCCTGGTATCCGACTTCGGTTGGGAAATAACGTGTTTCATCACCGTCGTCGCGGGATTCCTGCAGGTGATGCTGGGACTGAGCCGGGTGGCACGGGCCGCCCTGGCGATCTCGCCCGTCGTGGTGCACGCCATGCTGGCCGGCATCGGCATCACGATCGCCCTGCAACAAGCCCACGTGCTGCTGGGCGGGAAGTCCAAGAGCACGGCCTGGCACAACCTGACCGGCCTGCCCGGCCAGATCATCGGCGCGCACCGACCGGGAGTTGTCCTGGGGGCTCTGGTGATCGTCATCCTGATCGCCTGGCGACGGGTTCCGCCCAAGCTGCGGCGCGTCCCCGGCGCCCTGGTCGCCATCGTCGTCGTGACGGTCATCTCGGTCGCCTTCCCCTTCCACGTCAGGCGCATCGACCTCGACGGCTCGCCGCTGGACGCCCTGCAGCTTCCCGGCGTCCCGCACGGCAACTGGGGCGCGATCGGCCTCGGGGTCATCACGGTCGCGCTGATCGCCAGCGTCGAGAGCCTGCTGTCGGCGGTCTCGGTCGACAGGATGCATACCGGGCCGCGCACGGACTTCAACCTCGAGCTGATCGGGCAGGGCACCGCGAACCTGGTGTCGGGGATGATCGGCGGGCTGCCCGTGACCGGCGTGATCGTGCGCAGCTCAACCAATGTCAACGCCGGCGCGAGGTCGCGCGCATCGGCGTTCATGCACGGCGTCTGGGTCCTGCTGTTCACCATCCCGTTCGCGGGACTCATCGACCAGATACCGACCGCCGCATTGGCCGGACTGCTCATCGTCATCGGCGTCCAGCTGCTCAAGCCCGCGCACATCGAAACCGCCATGAAGCAAGGGGATCTCACCGTTTACGTGGTGACCGCGGCGTGTGTCGTCTTCCTCAACCTGCTGCACGGCGTCCTCATCGGCCTCGCGCTGGCGATCACGTTGACCGGGTGGCGGGTGATCCGGGCCAGGGTGGAGGCGGCGGGCACCGATGACACCTGGCGGGTGGCGATCCACGGGGCCGCCGCCACCTTTCTCACCCTGCCGCGGTTGACGCGGGTACTCGCGTCGATTCCGCCGGGAACCTCTGTCACGGTGACCATCTCGGTCAACTACCTCGATCATGCGGCACACCAGGCGATTTCGGACTGGCAGCGGCAGCACTGCGCCAACGGGGGCACGGTCCGGATCGAAGGCGGTGCCCAGACGGGCCAGTTCGCCCGCCGCGTTTGGCTCGATCCGGCGCAGCCGGAGGCCGCGGCCTAGCTGGGTCCGCGCGCCATCGACTCCAGCCGGCGGATGCGGTCTTCGATCGGCGGGTGCGTGGAGAACAGCGCGCCCATCCGCTCGCCCGCGCGAAACGGGTTGGCGATCATCAGGTGCGCCTGGCTGGCCAGCTGCGGCTGCGGCGGCAGCGGGGCCAGCTGGACCCCGCCGGAGATCTTGCGCAGGGCCGACGCCAAAGCCAGCGGGTCGCCGGTCAGCACCGCGCCGGACTCATCGGCCTGGTACTCGCGCGAGCGCGACACGGCCAGCTTCACCACCGTCGCCGCGATCGGACCCAGCAGCGAAACCAGGAGCAGCGCAAAGGGATTCTCACCGTCGCGGTCACCGCCGCCGAACATGCCGGCGAACATGGCCATGTTGGCCAGCGCGGTGATCACCGAGGCCATGGCGCCGGCGATGCACGAGATCAGGATGTCGCGGTTGTACACGTGGGACAGCTCGTGGCCCAGCACCGCGCGCAGCTCCCGCTCGTCGAGAAGCCCGAGGATGCCCGTCGTGCAACACACGGCGGCGTTGCGCGGGTTGCGGCCTGTGGCGAACGCGTTGGGCGCGTTGGTGTCGCTGATGTAGAGCCGCGGCATCGGCTGGCGCGCCGAGTTGGCCAGCTCGCGCACGATCCGGTACATCGCCGGCGCCTGCACCTCGGAGACCGGTTGTGCGTGCATCGCCCGCAGCGCCAGCTTGTCGCTGTTGAAGTACACGTAGATGTTCATGCCGACGGCGAACAACACCGCCAGGAACATGGCGGTCCTGCCGAACAGCGCGCCGACGAACACGATCAACGCGGACATGCCGACCAACAGGGCGAAGGTCTTGAACCTGTTGGCTTGCGGATGCCAGGTCATCAGTGCCCTCCTACGAGAATTTGCCGACTTCAGCCAATTGAACGCCCGAGTGGACTTCCGGGTTCCGCGGGCCGCTAACCGTGCCTGCTGATCGTGTAGTCGACCAGGGTCTGCAGCGCCCGCCGGCCGGGGACGTCGGGCATGGTGGCCAGTTCCCGGTGCGCCTGCTGCGCGTAGTCCGCCAGGAAGCGCTTGGCCTTGCCCATGCCCGGCGATGCCCGCAGCAGCGCCAGGGCCTCGGTCACCAGCTCTTCGTCCGCGATGGGACCGGTCAGCAGCTCGCGCAGGCGTGCCGCCTCCGGCCCGGGCTCCCTGAGCGCGTAGACCATGGGCAGTGTGTGCACCCCTTCGCGCACGTCGGTGCCGGGCAGCTTGCCGGACTCACCGGCGTCGCTGTCGATGTCGATGATGTCGTCGGCGATCTGGAACGCGGTGCCCACGATGCCCCCGACGCGGCTCAGCCGCTCGACCTGATCGGTGTCGGCGCCCGAGAACATCCCGCCGAACCGGCCGGCCGCGGCGATCAGGCAGGCCGTCTTCTCGTAGACCACCTTGAGGTAGTGCTCCACCGGATCGGCCCCGTTGCCCAGGCCCCGCGTCTCGCGCATCTGACCGGTCACCAGCTGGGCGAACGTCTCGGCGATCAGCCCCACCGCCTCCGGCCCCAGCCGCGACACCAGCCGCGAGGCCGTCGCGAACAGGTAGTCGCCGGCCAGGATCGCGACGTTGTTGCCCCAGCGCACGTTGGCCGTGGGCGCGCCGCGGCGGACCTCCGCCTCGTCCATCACGTCGTCGTGATAGAGCGTGGCCAGATGGACCAGTTCGATGACGGCGCCGGCGATGGTCACCTCGCCGGCGTCGGGATTGGGTCCGATCTGCGCCGACAGCACCGTGAACAACGGCCGGAACCGCTTGCCGCCGGCCTTGAACAGGTGCATCAGCGAGTCGGTCATCACCGCGTCCGCGCTGCCCAGCTCGGCCTCCATGAGCTGCTCGACCCGGGCGACGCCGTCCCGCACGATCGCCGCGAATGCGGCATCGCCGAAGTCGACGCCCGCCACCACCGTCGCCGGAGTGCTCACCCGACCAAACATACTGGTGTACATGAAGACGGCAGCGACCAGAGCCGACCTGGTGGTGGTGGGCGCCGGGCCGGCCGGTTCGGCGGCGGCCGCCTGGGCGGCTCGCGCGGGGGCCGACGTCCTGGTCATCGACTCGGCCAGCTTTCCGCGCGACAAGGCGTGCGGTGACGGGCTGACGCCGCGCGCGGTCGCCGAGCTGGAGCGGCTGGGACTGGGCGGCTGGCTGGACACCCGGATCCGGCACCGGGGCCTTCGGATGAGCGGCTTCGGCGGCGAGGTGGAGGTGCAGTGGCCCGGCCCGTCGTTCCCGTCGACCGGCAGCGCCGTCGCCCGTCTCGAGCTGGACGACCGCATTCGCACATGCGCTTCAGATTCCGGGGCGCGGATGATGCTTGGCGCGAAAGCGGTTGGCGTGCATCACGATTCGTCACGCCGCGTGGTGTCGGTGATCTTGGCCGACGGCACCGAGGTGGGCTGCCGCCACCTGATCGTCGCCGACGGGGCGCGGTCCACGCTGGGCCGCAAGCTGGGCCGGCGTTGGCATCAGGAGACGGTGTACGGCATCGCCGCACGCGCATACCTGCCCACGCCGCGCGCCGACGACCCGTGGCTGACGTCGCACCTGGAGCTGCGCTCCCCCGACGGCGCCGTGCTGCCCGGCTACGGCTGGATCTTCCCGCTGGGCAACGGCGAGGTGAACATCGGCGTGGGCGCGCTGTCGACGTCCAAGCGGCCCGCGGACCTGGCGCTGCGGCCGCTCATCTCCTACTACGCCGACCTGCGCCGCGACGAGTGGGGCTTCACCGGTGAGCCGCGGGCGGTGTCGTCGGCGCTGCTGCCGATGGGCGGGGCGGTCTCGGGGGTCGCCGGACCCAACTGGATGCTGATCGGCGACGCCGCCGCCTGCGTCAACCCGCTCAACGGCGAGGGCATCGACTACGGCCTGGAGACCGGGCGCATGGCCGCGGAGTTGCTGGACTGCCGCGACCTCTCACGGGAGTGGCCGTCGCTGCTGCAGCGGCACTACGGCCGCGGGTTCTCCGTGGCGCGCAGGCTGGCGCTGTTGCTGACGTTTCAGCGATTCCTGCCCGCGACCGGGCCGATCGCGATGCGCTCCACGACGCTGATGACCGTCGCCGTGCGGGTGATGGCCAACCTGGTCACCGACGAGGACGCCGACTGGGTGGCGCGCGCGTGGCGGGGCGGCGGGCGCCTGTCGCGGCTGGTCGACCGCCGGACGCCCTTCAGCTGAACGGGTCGGCATCGGGGCTGATAGAGCCGCCGCTGCGGTGTATAGTCCGGCTAATGAAGCGTATGAGGCTGGTAACCGGTGTCGCCGCGGCGGCCGCAGCGATGACCCTGGCCGCGCCGGCGCAGGCCGACCCCGGAGTGCCCAGGACGCCGTCACCCCCCAGCGACTACGACGCCCCCTTCAAGAACACGGTCAACGGCTTCGGCATCTACGGCCCGCAGGACCAGCTCGCGTGGATGGGCAAGATCAGCTGCGACCGGATCAACAGGGGACTGGACACCGACCCGTACAAGTCGGCCAACTTCATCCAGCACAACCTGCCGCGGGGAACCACCCAGGGCCAGGCTTTCCAGTTCCTGGGCGCCGCGATCGACCACTACTGCCCCAACCAGGTGGGCTTCATCCAGGGCGCCGGCCGCTAGGCCGTCATCACCGCAGCGGTTTGTGCCCGGCGTGCAGCGCCACGATGCCGCCGGTCAGGTTGCGCCACCGCACCGCGGTCCACCCGGCCCGTGAGATGTGCCGTGCCAGCTCGTCCTGGTCGGGCCACGCCCTGATCGATTCGGCGAGATACACGTAGGCCTCGGGGTTGCTCGACACCGCGCGCGCCACCCGCGGCAGCGCCTGCATCAGGTACTCCTTGTAGACGGTGGCGAACAGCCCGTTGGTGGGCGTCGAGAACTCACACACCACCAGGCGGCCTCCGGGACGGGTCACGCGGGCCATCTCGCGCAGCGCCGCCTGCGTGTCGACGACATTGCGCAGGCCGAAGCTGATGGTCACCGCGTCGAACACGGCGTCGGCGAACGGCAACCGGGTGGCGTCGCCGGCCACCTTCGGAACCCCGCGCGAAGCCCCCGCCGCCAGCATCCCGACCGAGAAGTCCGCCGCGACGCACCACGCCCCGGACTTGCGCAGCTCGACGGTGGACACCGCGGTGCCCGCGGCCAGGTCCAGCACCTTGTCGGCGGGACCGATCGCCAGGGCCGACCGGGTGGCGCGCCTCCAGAACCGGTCCTGGCCCAGCGACAGCACCGTGTTGGTCAGGTCGTAGCGGCGGGCGACGCCGTCGAACATCGACGCGACATCCCGGGGGTCCTTGTCCAACGCCGCGCGACTCACGATGTCGACGGTACCGCCCGCGGGGAATGAGGCGGCCACACGGGCGTTGCACGAATGCGTGACTGAGAAAATATGGTTCATCACCGGAGCATCACGAGGATTCGGGCGGGCGTGGGCTAGCGCCGCGCTGGAGCGGGGCGACAAGGTCGCCGCCACCGCACGCGACACCGCCTCGCTGGACGACCTGGCCGGCAAGTTCGGCGACGCGCTGCTGCCGCTGCGGTTGGACGTCACCGACCGCGAGGCGGACTTCGCCGCGGTTGCCCAGGCGCACAAGCACTTCGGGCGCCTCGACGTCGTCGTCAACAACGCCGGTTACGGCCATTTCGGGTTCGTCGAGGAGCTCTCCGAGCAAGACGCGCGCGACCAGCTCGAGACCAACGTGTTCGGCGCGCTGTGGATCACCCAGGCGGCGTTGCCCTACCTGCGCGAGCAACGCGGCGGCCACATCATCCAGGTGTCCTCGATCGGCGGCATCACGGCGTTTCCGTTGGTCGGCATGTATCACGCGTCCAAGTGGGCGCTCGAAGGCCTGTCGCAGGCGCTGGCGCAGGAGGTCGCGCCCTTCGGGGTGCACGTGACGCTGATCGAACCGGGCGGCTTCGACACCGATTGGGCCGGCCCGTCGGCCAGGCACTCCGAGGCCCTGCCCGCCTACGACGACCTGCGGACCGCCGTAGTGGCCGAGCGCAGCAAGCGGTGGGCCAGCCCCGGCGACCCGTCGGCGTCGGCAGCCGCACTACTGAAGGTGGTGGACGCCGAAAAGCCGCCGCTGCGAGTCTTTTTCGGCGCCTCCCCGCTGGCGACGGCCAAGGCCGACTACGAGAGCCGGTTGCAGAACTGGCAAGAATGGCAGGACGTGGCTGAACTGGCCCAGGGCTAGCCGGGAAAGCCGGCGGCGCTGCGCCTGGTCTTCACTCGCCCTGGGCATAGCGCCGCAGCGAGTTACGCGATATCCGCGCCCTCGCCGACGGCGACTGCACCGCCTCGTAGTGGCCGAGCAGCTCGTCACAGATCACCGGCCAGCTGCGGCCCAGCACGCTGCGCCGGGCGGCCGGCGAATAACGGTGGCGCTCCTGCAGCAGGTGCGCGGCAGCGGTCGGCAGCCGCTGCTCGAACTCGTCGACGGGCAACAACAATCCGGTGCGGCACGGCGCGATGAGATCACGCGGGCCGCCGGCGTCGGGGGCGATCACCGGCAACCCCGACGCCAGCGCTTCTTGGACTACCTGACAGAACGTCTCGTGCTCGCCGGTGTGGACGAAGACGTCCATGCTGGCGTACGCGGCGGCGAGCTCGTCGCCGTACAACGCCCCGGTGAAAACCGCTGTCGGCATGGCTGATTGAAGTTTCTGGCGGTCGACGCCGTCACCGACGACGACGAGCTGCACCGCGTCGTCGGCCGCGAGCGAGATCAGCCGCTCCGCATGTTTCTCCGGTGCCAGCCGCCCGACGAAACCCACGATCGGCTTGCCCTGCGGAGACCACCGCCGCCGGAGCCGTTCGTCGCGCGCCGACGGCGCGTACCGCAGGACGTCGACGCCGCGGGCCCACCGGTGAACTCGCGGGAACCGTTGCTTGACAAGCGATTCCATGGTGGCACTGGACGGCGCCAGGGTGCGGTCGGCGAGGGTGTGCAGGTGGCGGAACCAGGCCCAGGCGGCCCGCTCCGTCGCGCCGATGCCGTAGCTGGCCGCGAAACCCGGTACGTCGGTCTGGTAGACCGCCACGGTCGGCACCCCGAGCCAGCGGGCCGCCTTCACCCCGCCGTAGCCGAGCAGCGCCGGCGACGCCAGGTGCACGACGTGGGGGTCGAATCCCCGCAGCACTTTCACCATCCGCGGCGTGGGCACGCCCAGCGGCAGGGACGTCACTTTCGGGAACATGCGAGACGGCACCCGGTGCACCCGGATGCCGTCGTGGAGTCGCTCTGCGCGTTGCTCGCCCGGCGGATTGTCCGGCGCTATGACCAGGGCTTCGTGACCGGTGCGGCGCAGATGCTCGAGCACCCGGACCACCGAGTTGCTGACACCGTTGACTTGGGGCAGGAAGGATTCGGCGACGATTGCGACTCGCACACCGCCACAGTGACAGTGCCGCCTGTCAAAAAGGTTTCCTGCGGGCATACGACACGCGAAATCTGCTGGTCGGACGCTTTTAGGTGTGTTGTCCGACGGTTTGGGGCTCGGATTCGGTCTCGGCCGGGGCGCGCCGGTCCAGCCACTTGTCCAGCGCGGCAAGGACGATCAGCGCCGCCGTCGCCGCCAGCCAGCCCACCACCGCGATGGAACCCGCCGGGATGATGGCCAGCCCGGCGTTGCGGTGCTGCACCCGGACCAGGTTGGGGTCGTTCTTGTTGTACTCGACGTAGATCCGCATGCCCGTCGACAACTGTGAGGGGTACAGCACGCCGAGTTCCGGGCGGTAGGTCACGCGGTCGGGTGTGACGAACTCGATGGTGGAGCGCATCGGCCCGGCGCTGAGCACCTCGGCCTGGGCCACGCCCATGTTGTGCTGGATGGCCAGATCGTCGCGCCACGCCCCGGCGACCAGCAGCACCGACTGCAGCGTGACCAGGCCGGCGATGATCAACACGGCGATCCGTGCCCACCGCAGCGCCACCCGGGCCCTGGTCTTCGGCGCCGCGTCGCTGCGACCGTGAATCAGTATGTGCGCCAACACCTTCGGCTCGATCGGCATCAGCGCGACCTCACAGGGCGGCTCTGATGGCGGCGTGCAGCTGCCGCAGCGACGAGCGGTCCGCCTTGACCTCCAGCACCCGCATGCCCGGCGCCGGTTCGTCGAGCGCCGCGGCGAGGTCGTCGACCTCGATCTGCCGGCTCTCCACGTGGTAGGCACGGCACAGCGCGCCGACGTCGACGTCGTGCGGGGTGCCGAAGATGCGCGACGACACGTCGGCGAACCGCGGGTCACCCTGCTCGAGCAGCTCGAAGATACCGCCCCCGTTGTCGTTGGACACCACGATCGTCAGCCGGCGGGGGGTGGGCTCGGTGGGGCCGATCAGCAGCCCGGAGCTGTCGTGGACGAAGGTCAGGTCGCCGATCAGGGCGACCGTCCGGGCCGCCGCGGCGCCGGTGCGCTCGTGCGCCAGGGCCGCGCCGATCGCGGTGGACACGGTGCCGTCGATGCCGGCGACCCCACGGTTGGACCGCACCTTGACATCGCGGGCGTCGAGCCCGACGAGCGCCGCGTCGCGGACCGGGTTGGACGCCCCGAGCACCAGCTGGTCGCCCGGCCGCAGCGCGTCGGCGACGGCGGCGGCGACGTGCAGGCCCGTGGTGAGCGGGTGGGCCTCGAGTTGGCCGCGCACGGCCTCGTTCGCCAATCGGTTGGTCTCGGCGCAGCGCCGCAGCCACTCCGGGCGCGGCGTCCCGGTGACGATCGCCCTCGTGCCGGTGGCCTGCGAGTTGCCCGAGACGTCGGGCCAGCGCGGTCCGGTGGTCAGCGCGAACACCGGCACCCGCGGGTCGGCCAGCAGCGACGACACCGGCCGGTGCAGCGTGGGCCGGCCCAGCATGATCACCTGCTTGGGTCGCAGCAACGGCAGCGCCAGCGGGTGCAGCGGGTTGGCCCCGGACGCGGGAGCCGGCGCCGTCGGCTCGGCGACGGTCGGCAGCGCCGCCAGGTTGGGGTGCACGCCCGCGCCGTGGCCGGCGATGACGACCGTGTCCGGCGACAGGTCGATCTCGAGCGGTTGGTCGAAGGAGACCGGCGGCGAATAGGTCCACGGCCGGCCGCCGGGGCGGCCGGGCGGGGTCACGGCACCGTGCGGTTCGGGGCCGGGGACCAGCGGTTCGCGCAGCGGGATGTCGAACTGCACCGGGCCGGCGTTGGCGGAGCGGGCGCCCGTCGCCGCCGCCAGCACCCGGCAGGTGGCCGACCGCCAGGTGGCGTTCAGCGCGTCCAACCGGTCCGGGGCGTCCTCGGCCAGGCCGAGGCTGATGCTGGCGCGGACCTGGGTGCCGAAGTAGCCCAGCTGCTCCATGGTCTGGTTGGCCCCGGTGCCCAGCAGCTCGTAGGGCCGATTGGCCGACAGCACGATCAGCGGCACCCGCGCGTAGTTGGCCTCCACCACCGCCGGCCCGAGGTTGGCCACCGCGGTGCCGGACGTCATGGCGACGCAGACCGGCGCGTCCGCGCCGATCGCCAGGCCGATGGCCAGGAAGCCCGCGGTGCGCTCGTCGATGCGGACGTGCAGCCGGATCTGGCCGTCCCGGTCGGCGTCGTGCAGCGCGAACGCCAGCGGCGCGTTGCGCGAACCGGGGCACAGCACCACGTCGCGCACGCCGCCGCGGATCAGTTCGTCAACGACGACGCGGGCCTGGGTCGTCGAGGGATTCACCAGTACAGAGTGTCACAACCCGGGCCGGCGGCGGCCGGTGCTGCGACCGGCCGGGCCCCGACGGGTCAGACCTTGACGTTGGCGAAGAACTGCAGCGCCGCGGAGTTGACGGCCTGCGGGCGCTCGAAGAACCCGAGGTGCCCGGCGTCGGGTATCTGCAGGTAACGGCCGTTGGGCAACGCGTCGGCGACCTCGCGGCCCAGGTACGGCGGGGTCACCACGTCGTCGGCGAAGCCGATCACCAGCACCGGGGCGGCGACGCTGCGGTAGGCGGCCAGCCGATTCGTCTTCGGCGCGACGTCCACCTGGCAGCGCAGTCCCGGGGTCCGCTTGACCGGCCACGCCTCGAACATCGCGATCCAGTCGGCGACGGCCTCGTCGTCGTTGATGGTCTTACGCGAGAAGCTCTCCAGCAGGCGGGCTCTCGCGTCATAGAGCGGGGGCAGCTGGATGCCGGACTCGTGCAGCTCGGCCTCTGCGTCGGCGAAGAACTGGCGGGCGCGGTCCAGGCGGCCGCGGGTGGCCATCAGCACCGCGGCGGACACCAGTTCGGGCCGCGCCACCATCAGTTCCTGCGCGATGAACGACCCCATGGACACCCCGACGAGGCGCGCCGGGGCGGCGCCGAGCGACTCGATGAGCTCGGCCGTGTCGGCGACCATCGTCTGGGTGGTGAAGGCGTCGGCGTTCTCGGTGGCGCCGATCCCGCGGTTGTCGAAGGTGATGCACCGGTATCCGGCCGCCAGGAACGCCGGGACCTGGTGCGGGTGCCACGTGCGTCCGGCGCCGCCTCGCCCGGCTATGAAAACTACGGGCTCCCCCGAACCGCGGTCGTCGTAAGCGAGGTTGGTCATCCGGACGACGGTACAAGGAGCGGATAGCAGGCCCTGACCCGGTCGATCCACCACTGCCGCCGCGCTGGCGGCGCGGCCAGCGCCCGCAGCCGGGCCGGATCGGGCGCCACGGGCCCCACCGCCAGCAGGCCGTCGACCGGGCCGGCCACGTCCGCCACATCGTCGACGAACAGCCCGCCGGTGCCCAACCCACAGGCGTGGCGCAACTCCGGCAGTGCCGCCGCGGCCCTCACCCCGGCGGCGATGCCGACCGCCGAATCCAGCGCACTGGACACCACGACCGGGACGTCGATCTGCGCGGCGATGGCCAGCAGCAACCGGACGCCACCCAGCGGGGCGACCTTGAGCACCGCGATGTCGGCGGCTCCGGCGCGGACCACGGCCAGCGGGTCGTCGGCCTTACGGATGCTCTCGTCGGCGGCGATCGGCACGTCCGGCATGTCCGCGCGGCGGCGCAGCGCCGCGAGTTCGTCGACCGTCGCGCAGGGCTGCTCGAGGTACTCCAGCGGGCCGTCGGCGGTCAGGGCCGCCGCGGCGCGGACCGCCTCGTCGACGCTCCAGCCGCCGTTGGCGTCCACCCGCACGGTCGGGATCAGGGCACGCACCGCGTTGACCCGGGCGATGTCGTCGGCCAGCGTCTGCCCGGGTTCGGCGACCTTGACCTTGGCCGTGCCGGCCCCGGGGAACCGGGCCAGCACCTCGCTCACCCGGCCGGGGTCGACGGCGGGCACGGTCGCGTTGAGCGGGACGCGGTCACGCAGCACGGGCGGCGGTTCGCGGTAGGCGGACTCGACGCAGGAGGCCAGCCAGTGCGCGGCCTCGCGCGGGCCGTATTCGACGAACGCCCCGAACTCTCCCCATCCGCAGGGGCCCTCGATCAGCGCCACCTCGCGGGTGGTGATGCCGCGGAACCGGACCCGCATGGGCAGGGCGACGACGTGCAGGCGGTCGAGCAGGTCCTGCAGTGCCGGGATCACGCGCCGTAGACCCGGCGGCCGGCCAGGTAGGTCGCCCGCACCTCGAGGTCGGCGATCCGTTCGGGCGGCACGGTGCGGGGATCGGCCGAGAGCACCACCAGGTCGGCGTACTTGCCGACCTCCAGGCTGCCGACGATGTCGTCGGCGAACAGCTGCCAGGCGGCGTCGATGGTCTGCGCGCGGATCGCCTGCTCGACCGTCAACCGCTCCTCGGGTGCCAGCACCCGGCCGCTGGGTGCCGTCCGCGTCGCGGCCACGCTGATGTTGCGCAGCGGCTCCTCGGGGGTGACCGGCGGGTCGTTGTGCAGCGAGATGCGCATGCCGGTGGCCACCGCCGAACCCGCGGGCATCCAACGGGATCCGCGTTCCGGCCCGAACAGGCCGTCGACGATGATGTCGCCCCAGTAGTGGATCTGGTCGACGAACAGGCTGCAGGTGACGCCGAGGTCGGCGGCCCGGCGGAGTTGGTCGGGCCGGATGGCGCCGACGTGCTCGAGGCGCAAGCGGTGGTCGGGGCGCGGGTGTCGGCGCAGCGCCTCCTGGTAGACGTCGAGGATGGTGTCGACGCCGGCGTCGCCCTGCACGTGGCAGGCCATCGGCCAGCCGAGCGGGAAATACGCGCCGACGATCTCGCTCAGCTGCTCCTTCGTGTAGTTGGCGTGGCCGCAGGATCCCGGCGGGACCCCAATGCTGCGGGAGGCCTCGGTGTCCAGGTACGGGAAGGTCAGGGCGATGTTGCCGACCCAGGGCGAGCCGTCCACCCAGATCTTGATGCCGACCTGGCGCACCATGTCGTCGCCCTCGCCCGGGGTGGCGTCGGTGGACATCCGCGGGTTGGAGATCTCATAGGTGCGCAGCCGGACGGTGAGTTCGTCGTGCAGCTGGTCGACCAGTGGCCCAAACGCCGGGTCGAACGCCATCTCCGAGCAGGTGGTCAGGCCCGCGCGGTTGAGCCGGGCGCATTCGGCGCGCAGCATCGCGGGGTAGTCGCCGCGCTCGATGGCGCCGGCCAGCAACGGGAACACCGCGCCGGTCTCCTCGGCGGTGCCGTCGAGTTCGCCGCTCGGGTCGCGGCCGAACCTGGCGCCCTTGGGGTCAGGGGTGTCGCGGGTCAAGCCGGCGTGCCGGGCCGCGTGGGAGTTGAAATAGGCCTTGTGCCCCGAGTTGTGGATGATCACCAGCGGACCGTCGGGCGCGATCTCGTCGAGCCACGACAGCGTCGGCGCCGGAAGTCCGCGCTGCAGCAACGCATCCCACCCGTTCAGGTAGGCGCCGGCCGCTCCCCGCTTCTGGACCTCGCCGCGGACCGCCGCGACGACGTCCTGCGCGCCGGGCACCGTCACCGGGCGGATGTCGACGATGCGGTCCGACAACGCCAGGGCCTCCATCAACGGATGGCCGTGCGCCTCAATGAATCCCGGCATGACACAGCCGCCGCCGAGGTCGACGGTCTCGGTGCCGGGCCCCGCGAAGGGCGCGACCTCGGCGCGGGTGCCGACGGCGACGATGCGGCCGTCGGCGACCGCCAGCGCCTCGGCCGTGGGCCGCGCATCGTCGACGGTCAGCACGGTTCCGGTGACGACGACGTCTGCGGCGGCCATAGCCAGAAATCCTAGTGATGATTGCGGTGTGCGAGGGCAGGGCTGACTGGAATTGCAACACGTTCTAGTCTGGCCATCATGACTGACGAGCTGCTGCGCCATCCGACCCACAACGGCCACTTGTTGGTGGGCGCGCTCAAGCGCCACAAGAACCGGCCGGTGCTGTTCCTCGGCGACACGACGCTGACCGGCGGTCAGCTGGCCGAGCGGATCAGCCAGTACACGCAGGCGTTCGAGGCGCTGGGCGCCGGCACCGGGGTGACCGTCGGGCTGCTGTCGCTGAACCGGCCCGAGGTGCTGATGATCCTGGGCGCCAGCCAGACTCAGGGATACCGGCGCACCGCGCTGCACCCCCTGGGCTCGCTGGACGACCACGCCTACGTGCTGTCGGACTGCGGCGCCAGCTCGCTGATCGTCGACCCCAATCCGATGTTCGTCGAGCGGGCGCTGGGGTTGTTGGAGAAGGTGGACTCCCTCAAGCAGATCCTCACCATCGGCCCGGTACCCGAGGCACTGAAAGATGTGGCGGTCGACCTGTCGGCCGAGGCGGCCAAGTACCAGCCCAAGCCGCTGGTGGTCGCCGAGCTGGCGCCGGACCACATCGGCGGCATGGCCTACACCGGCGGCACCACCGGCAAGCCCAAGGGCGTGATGGGCACCACGGGCAACATCGCCGCCATGACACAGATCCAGCTCTCCGAGTGGGAATGGCCCGAGAGCCCGCGATTCCTGATGTGCACCCCGCTCTCGCACGCCGGCGCGGCGTTCTTCACCCCCACGGTGGTCAAGGGCGGCGAGATGGTGGTGCTGAGCAAATTCGACCCCGCCGAGGTGCTGAAAACGATTGAAGAGCAACGCATTACCGCCACCATGCTGGTGCCGTCGATGCTGTACGCGCTGATGGATCACCCGGATTCGCACACCCGCGACCTGTCGTCGCTGGAGACCGTCTATTACGGGGCCTCGGCGATGAACCCGGTGCGGCTGGCCGAGGCGATCCGCCGGTTCGGCCCCATCTTCGCCCAGTACTACGGTCAGTCCGAGGCGCCGATGGCGATCACCTATCTGGCCAAGGGCGACCACGACGAGAAGCGGCTGACGTCCTGCGGACGCCCGACGCTGTTCGCGCGGGTGGCGCTGTTGGGCGAGGACGGCAAGCCGGTGCCGCAGGGCGAGCCCGGCGAGATCTGTGTCAGCGGGCCGCTGCTGGCCGGCGGCTACTGGAACCTGCCCGACGAGACCGCCAAGACCTTCAAGGACGGCTGGCTGCACACCGGCGACATGGCCCGCGAGGACGAGGACGGCTTCTACTTCATCGTCGACCGGGTCAAGGACATGATCGTCACCGGCGGCTTCAACGTGTTCCCCCGCGAGGTCGAGGACGTCATCGCCGAGCACCCGTCGGTAGCCCAGGTCTGTGTGGTCGGGGCGCCCGACGAGAAGTGGGGCGAGGCCGTCACCGCGGTGGTGGTGCTGCGCGCCGACGCCGCGCGCGACGACGCCGCGATCGAGGCGATGACCGCCGAGATCCAGGCCGCGGTCAAGGAGCGCAAGGGCTCGGTGCAGTCGCCCAAGCGCGTCGAGATCGTCGACGCGCTGCCGTTGACCGGGCTGGGCAAGCCGGACAAGAAGGCCGTGCGGGCGCGGTTCTGGGAGGGCGCGGGCCGCGCGGTCGGCTAGGCATGAGCCTGGCCCTGGGCCTGGGCCTGGGCCTGGGCCTGGGCCACCGAGTGTGCGGCCAGCCGCACACTCGGGCTCGAACGTGCGGCTGGCCGCACACTCGACCGAAAGCTAGGCCGCGATCCCGGCCACCAGGAGGTCGAGCATGCGGGCCGTCTGCTCGGGCGAGCGGCTGGCCAGGAAGATGCCGATCAGGCTGGACACCACGTCGTCGGCCGCCACGTCGGCGCGCAGGCTACCGTCGCCGGCGCCGGCTGCCAGCAGCAATTCGACCGCACCGACGATGCTGTCGCGGGTCTGGCTGGGCGTAAAAGCGCCCGAGTCGAACATCGCGTGCAGCGACTCGGCCATTCCGCGCTTGGCGGCGACGAAGCTCGCGTAGCGGTCCATCCAGTGCCGCAACGCGGTCCTGGGTGGGTGTCGCTTCAGCAGCTGTTCGGCCGCGGCGGCGACCTCGGCGAGCTCGGTGCGGTAGATCGCCTCGACCAGGGCCTGCCGATTGGGGAAGTGGCGGTACAGCGTGCCGATCCCGACGCCGGCGTCGCGTGCGATCGACTCCAGCGACACGGGCCGCCCGTCCGCGGCGGCGAATGCCGCCGTCGCGACCTCGAGGAGCTTCTCGCGGTTGCGGCGCGCGTCGGAGCGGACACGGTCGACCAAAGCGGAGGCTCCTCCGGTTCTGCTACGGTGATACAAGCGGAGGGTCCTCCGCATTTCCAGTGTGGCAGATGGGAGCACTCAATGAGCGGACCAAACCCCGGCGGCCTCGGCACTATCGGGACCAACACGGTCGCCCGCGTCGGTTACGGCGCCATGCAGCTCTTCCAGACCACACCGGAGGCCGCGGCCGCGGTCCTGCGCCGCGCGGTCGAGCTCGGCGTCAACCACATCGACACCGCATCGTTCTACGGCCCCGGCGAGGTGAACCGGCGGATCCGCGACGCGCTGGCGCCCTACCCGGAAGACCTGGTCATCGTCAGCAAGGTCGGCGCGCGTCACACCGGTGCGGACCCGATCCCCCTGGCCGCCGCGCAACGGCCGGCCGAGCTGCGCGCCGCCGTCGAGGACGACCTCGAGCAGCTGGGCCTCGATCGCATTCCGGTGGTCAACCTGCGGCGCATGGACCTCGGCCCGGGCGTGGCCGCCGAGGGCGACCAGATCGTCGACCTCGACGACCAGCTGGCCGAGATGATTGCCCTGCGCGACGAGGGCAAGATCGGCGCGATCGGGATGAGCAGCGTGCCGCTCGAGGTGCTGCGGCGCGCGCTGCCGGCCGGCATCGTGTGCGTGCAGAACGCCTACAGCCTGCTGGACCGCTCGCAAGAGGAGATGGTCGAGGTCTGCAACGACGAGGGCATCGCGTGGGTGCCGTATTTCCCGCTGGGGTCGGCGTTCCCGGGCTTCCCCAAGGTCTCCGACAACCCGGTGGTCGCCGAGATCGCCGGTGAGCTGGGGGTCACGGGCTCCCAGGTCGGGCTGGCCTGGCTGCTGGCTCACTCACCGAACACCCTGCTGATCCCCGGCACGCGATCCGTCGGGCACCTCGAGGAGAACCTCGGCGCGGGCGACGTCGTGCTGGACGCGGGCGCGCTGGAACGGCTGGACGCCGTCGCCACGCCGGGGGCCGACCCGTGGGCGCACGGCGTCGAACCCTTCCTGGAGGCGCCGAACAGCTGACTACTGTGGCAGCCATGGGAAACGCCGAGGGGCTCAAACCACCCTGGTGGCTGAAGCCGGCGAACAAGGTCTTCATCCGGCTGTCGCGGCTCGGGCTGAGCTTCGGCGGCGAGAGCCCGGTGGTGTTGACGGTGGCGGGCCGCAAGTCCGGGGCGCCGCGGTCGACGCCGGTGACACCGATGACGGTCGACGGCAGACGGTACGTGGTCGGCGGCTTCCCGGGCGCCGACTGGGTCCGAAACGTCAGGGCCGCAGACGAAGTCACGCTGACTCGGGGCCGCCGGCAGGAACGGGTCCAGATGGTGGAGTTACCCGCCGACGACGCGCGACCTTTCCTGCGGGCGTTCCCGACCGAGGTTCCCACCGGTGTCGGTTTCATGCGGCGGTCCGGCCTGGTCAAGGAGGGCCGACCCGACGAGTTCGAGGCGCTGGCCGGCGTCTGCCCGGTCTTCCGACTGGACCCGCTGTGAGCGCCACCCCTTTTGACGCCCGGGCCTGGCGGCCGGTCGGCGGGTTCGAGGACTTGACCGACATCACCTACCACCGGCACGTCGAGGACGCGACGGTCCGCGTCGCGTTCGACCGGCCGGAGGTGCGCAACGCGTTCCGCCCGCACACCGTCGACGAGCTGTACCGGGCGCTCGACCACGCCCGGATGTCGCCCGACGTCGGCGTGGTGCTGCTGACCGGCAACGGGCCGTCGCCGAAGGACGGCGGCTGGGCGTTCTGCTCGGGCGGCGATCAGCGCATCCGCGGCCGCTCGGGCTACCGGTACGCGAGCGGGGACACCGCCGACACCGTCGACGTGGCCCGTGCCGGGCGGTTGCACATCCTCGAGGTGCAGCGGCTGATCCGCTTCATGCCCAAGGTGGTCATCTGCCTGGTCAACGGGTGGGCGGCCGGCGGGGGGCACAGCCTGCACGTGGTCTGCGACCTGACGCTGGCCAGCCGTGAACACGCCCGTTTCAAGCAGACCGACGCCGACGTCGGCAGCTTCGACGGCGGCTACGGCAGCGCGTACCTGGCCCGTCAGGTGGGCCAGAAGTTCGCCCGCGAGATCTTCTTCCTGGGCCGTCCCTACACCGCCGAGCAGATGCACCTTATGGGTGCGGTCAACGAGGTGGTGGAACACGCTGAGCTCGAGACGGTCGGCGTGCAGTGGGCGCGCGAGATCAACGCCAAGTCTCCTCAGGCGCAGCGCATGCTGAAGTTCGCGTTCAACCTGCTCGACGACGGCCTCGTGGGGCAGCAACTGTTCGCCGGGGAGGCGACCCGGCTGGCCTACATGACCGACGAGGCCGTCGAGGGGCGCGACGCCTTCCTGGAGAAGCGCGACCCGGACTGGAGCCCGTTCCCCCGCTACTTCTGAGCGGCCCGCCGGGGGCCGGGGACCCCCCGCCTAAACTCCTCACGATGAGCAAGAGCCCGTTGCGCCGGTTCACCGACCAGATCGTGCTGGCCACCATGCGCCCGCCCGCGGCGCCGCAGGTGCTGGTCAACCGGCCCGCGATCAGGCCGATCACCTTGACGGGCAAGCGCATCCTGCTCACCGGCGCGTCGTCGGGCATCGGCGAGGCCGCCGCCCGACAGTTCGGCCGCGAGGGCGCGACCGTGGTGGTCGTCGCCCGCCGCCGGGACCTGCTCGACGCGCTGGCCGACCGGATCACCACCGCCGGCGGCGCCGCCCTGCCGATCCCGTGCGACCTCTCGGACCTCGACGCCGTCGACGCGCTGGTGGCCGACGTCGTCGACCGCATCGGCGGGGTCGACATCCTGATCAACAACGCCGGCCGGTCCATCCGCCGGCCGCTGGCCGAATCGCTGGAACGCTGGCACGACGTCGAACGCACGATGGTGCTCAACTACTACTCGCCGCTGCGGCTGATCCGCGGGCTGGCGCCCGGCATGCTCGAGCGCGGCGACGGCCACGTCATCAACGTCTCCACGTGGGGGGTGCTGTCGGAGGCCTCGCCGCTGTTCGCGGTCTACAACGCGTCGAAGGCCGCGCTGTCGGCGGTGAGCCGGGTCGTCGAAACCGAGTGGGGCGCACGGGGTGTGCACTCGACGACGCTGTACTACCCGCTGGTGGCGACCCCGATGATCGCCCCGACCAAGGCCTACGAAGGGGTGCCCGCCCTGACGTCGGAGGAGGCCGGCGAGTGGATGATCACCGCCGCCCGCACCCGGCCGGTGCGGATCGCGCCGCGCATGGCCATCGCGGCCAAGGCGCTGGACACCTTCGGCCCCCGCTGGGTCAACGCGATCATGCAGCGGCAGAGCGTGCAGCCGAACCCGGCCGGCAGCTGAGCCGGCCCGCGAGCGTGATAGACACGACGCTATGGAGATCCTGGCCAGCCGGATGCTGCTCCGGCCGGCGGACTATCAGAGGTCGCTGAGCTTCTACCGCGACCAGATCGGCCTGGCGATCGCGCGCGAATACGGGGCCGGGACGGTGTTCTTCGCCGGTCAGTCTTTGCTGGAGCTGGCCGGTTTCGGCTCCCCGGACCACTCCCGCGGCCCCTTCCCCGGCGCGCTGTGGCTCCAGGTCCGCGACATCGCAGCAACCCAGGCCGAGCTCGAAAAGCGAGGGGTCGCAATAGCGCGCGAGGCGCGCCGCGAACCCTGGGGCCTGCACGAGATGCACGTCACCGACCCGGACGGCATCACCCTGATCTTCATCGAGATCCCCGCTGACCATCCGTTGCGGCGCGACACCCGAGGTGAACGACAGGGAACGTCTGGTTAACTGCCAGGTAACATCTGGCGACGAGTCAAGGTACACCTGCGATTTGGCTGTTCGACCATTAGACAACTGAATCCTCCTACCACGAGAATCAGGCGCTGTGAACATAGAGTTGTTCCTCCTAATCATTGTCGTAGTCACGGCTCTCGCCTTCGATTTCACCAACGGATTCCACGACACGGGCAACGCCATGGCGACCTCCATCGCCAGTGGCGCGCTGGCCCCCAAGGCGGCTGTCGCGCTGTCCGCGGTGCTCAACCTCGTGGGTGCCTTCATGTCCACGGCCGTCGCGGCGACCATCGCCAAAGGCCTGATCGACGGGCACATCGTCACGCTGGAACTGGTGTTCGCCGGCCTCGTCGGCGGCATCGTCTGGAACCTGCTCACCTGGCTCCTCGGCATCCCGTCGAGCTCCTCGCACGCGTTGATCGGCGGCATCGTCGGCGCCACGATCGCCGCCGTCGGCGGGCACGGCGTGCTCTGGAAGGGCCTGGTCTCCCACGTACTCATCCCGGCGGTCGTCGCCGCGATCCTGGCCATCGGGGTCGGCGCGCTCGCGACCTGGCTGGTCTACCGCGTCACCCGCGGGCTGGAAGAAAAGCGCACCGAGGCCGGCTTCCGCTACGGCCAGTGGGGTTCGGCCTCGCTGGTCTCGCTGGCCCACGGCACCGGTGACGCGCAGAAGACGATGGGCATCATCTTCCTGGCGCTGATGTCCTACGGGTCGATCAGCAAGAGCGCTTCGGCGCCGCCGCTGTGGGTGATCGTGGGTTGCGCGTTGTCGATGGCGGCGGGCACCTACCTGGGCGGCTGGCGGATCATTCGCACCCTGGGCAAGGGCCTCGTCGAGATCAGGTCCCCGCAGGGCATGGCCGCCGAATCGTCTTCGGCCGCAGTCATTCTGTTGTCCACCCACTTCGGGTACGCCCTGTCGACCACGCAGGTCTGCACCGGCTCGGTGCTGGGCAGCGGGCTGGGCAAGCCCGGCGGCGAGGTGCGCTGGGGCGTGGCCGGCCGGATGGCCACCGCGTGGCTGGTGACGCTCCCGCTGGCCGGGCTGGTCGGCGCCATCACCTACTGGATCGTCCATCTGATCGGCGGGTATCCCGGCGCGATCATCGGCTTCGGGTTGCTGGTCGCGGTCTCCACCGTCATCTACATCCGGTCGCGCAAGGTCAAGGTCGACCACAACAACGTCAACGCCGAATGGGAAGGCAGCCTCACCGCCGGCCTCGAAGGCCTGGAGGAAAAGCAAGGTCCGCCGGGCACGGGACCCCTGATCGGCGGCGCCGCCGCCGGATCCGGGTCGGGCTCCGAAGGTGACACCGTGAGCGCGGGGAACCCGTCATGAGCCACTTCAGCGAGTGGTTCAACTACCAGGCGTCGCTGCGAATCCTGATCTTCAGCATGCTGGCGGGCGCCGCTCTGCCCGGGCTGTTCGCCCTCGGGCTGCGGTTCCATGCGGTCGGCGCCGGGGCCGTCGCCGCTGACGGCAGTCAGCCGCACAAGAACCCGGCGCTGGTGGCGGTGGCCTGGGCGATCTACGCCGTCGTGCTGGCGGTGATCGTCTTCGCCCTGCTCTACATCTCCCGGGACTTCATCTCGTCGACCTTGCACACCTCGTTCCTCGGAGGGAAACCGAGCGCCCCCGCAGTCCACCACTAGACTGGAACTGTCCACCCGACTGCCGATCCCCTCGCCCGGAGAGATAGCACAGTGAACGGATTCCTCGGTTCGATAGTGTCGTGGTTGCGAGCGGGATACCCGGAGGGCATCCCCCCGACGGATACGTTCGCGGTGCTGGCCCTGCTGACGCGCCGGATGTCCAACGACGAGGTCAAGGCCGTCGCACAGGAGTTGATGCAGCGCGGCGACTTCGACAACGTCGACATCGGCGTGGCGATCACCCAGATCACCGACGACCTGCCGTCCCCGGAGGACGTCGAGCGGGTGCGGCAGCGGTTGGCGGCCAAGGGCTGGCCGTTCGACGAGGCCGAGGACCCCGCATAGCGGTCCTGACCGCGGTCGGCGTCCCCCCGGGCGCGGCCGTCTCGGCGTTGTTGCCCGCGCTGGAACGGGCCCTGACCGGCCGCGGTCCCGCCCTGCTGCCGGTGGCCCCCGGCGACGATCGTTCGCCCGACGGCCTGCGGGCCGGAGCCGAGATCGACGACGACGTCGCCCTGGTGGTGACGACCTCGGGAACGACGGGCACACCCAAGGGCGCGCTGCTGACCGCCGCCGCGCTCACCGCCAGCGCCGCGGCCACGCACGACCGGCTGGGCGGGCCGGGCCGGTGGCTGCTGGCGTTGCCGCCCCACCACATCGCCGGGATCCAGGTGCTGGTGCGCGGCGCGCTCGCCGGTTGCGCTCCCGTTGAGCTCGACGTCTCGGCGGGGTTCGACGTGGCTCGGCTGCCGGGCGCGGTCCGGCGCCTGGGCTCCGGCCGGCGCTACACCTCCCTGGTGGCCGCGCAGCTCGCCAAGGCGCTCGCCGACCCCGCCGCCGCGGCGGCGCTCGCCGAGCTCGACGCCGTGCTGCTCGGCGGTGGGCCGGCCCCGCGACCGGTCCTCGACGCGGCGGCCGCGGCCGGGGTGGCGGTGGTCCGCACCTACGGCATGAGCGAGACCGCCGGTGGCTGCGTCTACGACGGCGTCCCGCTGGACGGGGTGCTGCTGCGGATCAGCGACGGGCGCATCGTCATCGGCGGGGCGACCCTGGCCAAGGGGTACCGCAACCCCGTAGCTCCCGATCCTTTCGCCGAGCCCGGCTGGTTCCGCACCGACGACTTGGGCGCCCTGGAGCGAACCGGCGACGGCGCGGGCGACGGCGTGCTGACCGTGCTGGGCCGCGTCGACGACGCGATCAGCACGGGTGGGCTGACCGTGCTGCCCCAGCCGGTCGAGGAGGCGCTGCGCACCCACCCGGCCGTCGGCGACTGCGCGGTCTTCGGCGTGGCCGACGACCGGCTGGGGCAGCGGGTGGTGGCCGCCGTGGTGCCGCGCGAGGGCCGCGAGGCGCCGACGCTGGCCGCGCTGCGCGCCCACGTCGCGACGGCGCTGGACGCCACGGCCGCGCCCCGCGAGCTGCACATCGTCGACGCGCTGCCGCGGCGGGGGATCGGCAAGCTCGACCGGGCCGCGCTGGTGCGCCGCTTCGCCGGCGCGGCGGGTCAATAGGCTGTCCGGCTGTGAGGATCGCTGCCCGAGAAGCTTCAGCCGTCGCGATCGGGGCCGCCCTGGTGGCGGCGGCGTTCGTGCTGCCCCACATGAACCTGGGCGTCAAGCCACGGCTCGACATCGGACCCGAGCGGCTGGCCACCCACGCCGGGTCCGCGCCCATCTTCGGCGCCTGGGAGGTACACGCCAGCTGGGGCACCGGCCCCGCCATCCTCATCGCGGTCGCCGCCGTGCTGTGGGGACCGGCGCTGGCACAACGGGTTTCGTGGCGCGTTCTGACGCTGGGCACCTGGGCCACCGCCTGCGCGTGGGCCTTCGCGCTGGCGATGATCGACGGCTGGCAGCGCGGCTTCGCCGGCCGGCTGACCACCCGCGACGAGTACCTGTCGGCGGTGCCGGGCGTCACCGACATCCCCGCCGCGCTGCGCACTTTCGCCGGCCGCATCCTGGACTTCCAGCCCAACTCCTGGACCACCCACGTCTCCGGGCATCCGCCCGGCGCCCTGCTGACGTTCGTCTGGCTGGACCGGATCGGCCTGCACGGCGGCGCCTGGGCCGGATTGCTGTGTCTGCTGGTCGGCACCAGCGCGGCGGCGGCCGTGCTGGTCGGGGTTCGCGCGCTGTCCGACGAGCAGACCGCGCGCCGCGTCGCGCCGTTCGTGGCGGTGGCGCCGACGGCCATCTGGGTCGCGGTCTCCGCCGACGGATACTTCGCCGGTGTCACCGCGTGGGGCATCGCGCTGCTGGCGGTGGCGGTGCACCGCCCGGTCCGGTCCCCCGCACTGGTGGCCGCCGGCGCGGGGCTGCTGCTGGGCTGGGGCGTGTTCTTGAGCTACGGCCTGATCCTGATGGGACTTCCGGCGCTGGCCGTCCTGGTTTCGGCCGGCAACGGCCGGGCGGCCCTGCGGGCGCTCGTCCCGGCCGCGCTCACCGCGCTGGCGGTGGCGGCGGCCTTCGCGGTCGCCGGGTTCTCCTGGTTCGACGGCTATAACCTTGTGCAGCAACGCTATTGGCAGGGTATCGCGAAGGACCGGCCGTTTGCTTACTGGTGGTGGGCGAACCTGGCGTGCGTGGTCTGTGCAATCGGATTGGGCAGCGTCGCCGGAATCAGCGCGATGTTCGACATGCCGGCGCTTCGGCGGCGCTCCGGCTTTCACCTGGTGCTGTGGGCCATGCTGGCCGCGATCGTGGCCGCGGACCTGAGCATGCTCAGCAAGGCGGAGGTAGAGCGCATCTGGCTGCCGTTCACCATCTGGCTGACCGCGGCGCCCGCCCTGCTGCCGGTCCGGTCACACCGGATGTGGTTGGCACTCAACGCCGCCGGGGCACTGCTGATCAACACCATCATGGTCACCCACTGGTAGGGGCGAGAGCCACGAAGGCTGCGCTACAGGCCGGCCGCCCGGGTGGCCCGGGCGAACCGGCTGTCTGAGCTACAGGCGTCCCGCACGGCGGCGACGTCGCCGACGACGTCGAAGTCGGCCAGCCGTGGCGCCGGCGCCACCTCGACGCCGTTGTCGCGCAACGCTTTCAGTGTCAGTTCACCGGTATCGGGTTGCGACATCGGGACGGTTCGCAGGCAGTCGGCCATCGCGGGCGCGCGGACGCCCAGCACCCACCAGCCACCGTCGTCGGCCAGACCGAGCACCGCCGGTGCCCCGGTGAGCCGGCGCGCGCAGCCGGCCAGCAGGTCAGCGGTCACCTGCGGGGTGTCCATCCCGATCTGCAGCACGGGATGGCCGTTCGCGGAGTCGGCGTGCGCGTTGGCGAGCCGGTCGGCGAAGCCGTCGCCGCGCTGGGAGATCACCGCGAAGGACTCCAGCCGCCCGCGGATCTCGTCGGCGCGCGCGGCGGCGCCTAGGTCGCCGGTCAACGCCACCACCCGCGCCGCGACGGGCGCGTCCGCCACCGCGTCCAGCGTGTCCAGCAGCGCGGCGGCGGCGATGTCGGCCGCAACCCGCTCCCCCACCGTCGCGGCCAGCCGGGTCTTGGCCAGGCCGGGCTCCGGCGCCTTGGCGACCACCAGCAGCGTCACCGGCACGACAGTCATGAAATGACCTTCCAGAAGTCCAGAATCGCGGTGACGCTGCCGCGCAGCGAGCCGCTCACCTTCGACTTGCCGCCCGTGCGGGGACCGTAGCTGACGTCCAGTTCCACGACGTGCCAGCCGGCCGCCGCGGCCCGCACCAGCAGCTCGAGGGGATAGCCGGACCGCCGGTCGGCGACACCGAGATTCAGCAGCGCCTCGCGGCGGGCCACCCGCATCGGCGCGATGTCGTGCACCGGCAGGCCGTGGCGGGTGCGCAACCGCCAGCTCATCACCACGGTGCCCACCCGGGCGACCCACGGCCAGCGCAGCCCGCGCACCGGGCGGCGCCGCCCGATCACCAGGTCGGCGCCCCGCTCGAGCTCGGCGACCAGGCGCGGCAGGTCACCGGCGTCCATCGACCCGTCGGCGTCGATGACCGCCACGATCGGGGTCGTCGCGGCGACCACGCCCGCATGCACCGCCGAACCGTAGCCCGCCCGCGGTTCGGCCACGACCCGGGCGCCGTGCCGGCGGGCGACACCGGCCGTGTCGTCGGTGCTGTTGTTGTCGACCACCAGCGCCTGGTAGCCGGCCGGGACCGCCGCCAGCACCGCCGGGAGCGACTCCTCCTCGTTGAGACAGGGCAACACCACGGTGACCACGTCGTCGGCGTCGGGCATGCCTTGACCTTAGGGACGCCCCCGCTCAGAAGCCGTGATGGCCCCCACCACCGCCGCCGGTGCCGCCGCCACCGCCCGTGGCGCCGTGCGGCTGTTGGGGCACCGCCGGCTGTTGCGGGACCACCGGCTGCTGCGGAACCACCGGCTGCTGGGCGTGCGTCGACGGCACGCTCGGCTGCGTCTGGGTCGGCAGCGTCTGCGTCGGCTGCGTCTGCGTCGGCTCGGTCGTGGGCGCCGGGTGCGTGGTCGAAGGCGGCGAATACGTGGTGGTCGGCGGCGAATACGTCGTGGTGGGCGGCGAATAGCTCGTCGTCGGCGGTTCCGTGGTGGTCGGCGGCGAATACGACGTGGTGGGCGGCGAATAGCTCGTCGTCGGCGGCTCGCTGGTGGTCGGCGGCGAATACGACGTGGTCGGCGGCGAGGAGGTGGTCGGGGGGGTGTAAGGCGGCTGGGGCGGGTTGTAGGGCGGCCGCGGCGGATAGCCGGGATGCCAGCCGGGGTAAGGGACGATGATCGGGATCGGCAGCGGCATACCCGGATTCGGGTTCGGCACGAAGCCGGGAGTGCCGGGTGTCTCGGGTCCGACCGGGACCGGCGCGACGGGCCCTGGCACGTTCTGCGCGGGCGGCGTCACCTGCTGGGGAACCGAAGGCGCGGGGACGGTCCCGCCCTGGAAGCCCGCGTTGGGCGCGTTGGGGGGCGGCGGCGGCACCGGGGCCTGCTGCTGGGTGGGCAGCAGCGGCATGAACTTTCCCGGTGCGGCGTTCTGGCGTCCCACCACCGGCGCCTGGCTCGCGGTCGGACGAACGGCGATTGCCACCGCGGCGGCCAGCGAGGCCAGCCCGATCACCGCGAAGGCGATGACGGCGTTGCCGATCAGCAGCGACCGCCGGCTGAGCCGAGCCGGGCCGGCCTCCTCGACGTCGTCGTACTCCGGGCCGTACTCGTCGATCTCGCCGGGATACTGCCCGGCGTCGTCGGCCATCGAATAGGCGAGCTGCTGGTCAGGCGCGTTCGGGTCGCCCACCTGGGCGGGCGGCACGATCATCGTCTCGTCGCCGGCGAGCCCGGCCGCGGGGGCCAGCGCCGTCGCATCCCCGGCGAGGCCGGCCGCCGGCGCCAGCGCGGTGGCGTCCCCCGCGAGGCCCATCGCCGGCGCCATCGCCGTGGCGTCCCCGAGCAGTCCGGCGGCCGCCGGCCCTGCCGCCAAAGCCGCGCCGCGGGCCAGTGCGAAGGTGGGGTCGTCGGCGACCTGGACCCGCATGGTCGAGTCGTCGCGCAGCTGGTCGGCGATGCGGGTGAGGTCGGGTGACGCCCCCACCAGGAACAGCTCGCGCGGGGCGCCGGCCTCGGCACCGAGCCGGGCCATCATCGTGTCGAACATGGCGGTCGGGTCGCCGCCCGCGAGCGGCGCGGAGGCCAGCACGGTCGGGGGCGCGTCGCCGCCCGGACCCGCGGCCGGCACCGACAGCGTCGCCGTCTCGTCGTCCATCACCAGGGCGGCGCCCGGCTGCCCGGCGGCGCGCATCAGCGCCGCCACCGCCTGCGACTCCGACAGCACCGCGACGTTGTGGACGCCGGAATCCTCCAGCATCCGCCGCAGCTGGTCGGCCTTGGGGTCGTCGGACCAGCACACCCGGGTGCCGACCAGGCGGTGCTGCTCGTCGGCCAGCAACCGGTTCGTCCCCACCACGGTCTCGGTCAGTTTCCCCACCGGGTTGCCCTCGAGCTCGACGACGGACTGGTCGATCACGTCCGCGCCCCGCGCGCCCGACCCGATAAGCGCCAAGCGGGCGACGGGTCCTGTGACGGCGACCCCCAAAACGACGTCCATCCCGGTTCTCCTTCGGCCGGCCACCCCGCAACCAGCAATGTCCCGGCATCATTACACTGGCGATACCGTTGGCAGTATCAGTCATTCGGGCGAAGGTTCGCCTATTGCGCAGCCTAACCAGCTTGCCGAACGACGGGCCGGTCGCCCGGGGAGTCGCCTCCGCGGACGTGCCGGCGTCGGTCACCGCCACGGCCTCCGAACGGAGAATATGTTCGCAACCGAGCAGTGCGGCCGGCCCGGCAGGGCATTGCCCCACCGCACAACCCAACCTGCGCCAAGAGTAGCCGCGTTCGATTCCCGGGAGGCATTGTGAGCCAGAGCAGCGACGACACGCCTACCGGCCCCATCGGCGGCCGCACGCAGCAAACACCCACTCCGCGCATCGTCCGCCCGCCGGCCGCCGCCGCGGGCGGGGCGCCGGCGAAAGATCCGCTGCGGCGGTGGAACCTCGCGGCAGACCTGACCGCCGTCGCGCTGCTCGTCGCCGCGCTGTTCCTGCCCTGGAACCTCTACTTCGGCGTGGGCATCCCGGGCAGCAACACGGCTCTGTTCGCGGCCCTGCTCGCGGTGACGCTGCTGTCGGTGGTCTCGGTGGCCGTGGGCGGCTCCTGGCGGTCGTCGGGCGCCCGCGTCAACCCCGCGCGCGCCGGGCGGCTCCGGCTGGCCCTCAACGTGCCCTACCTGCTGCTGGTGCTCGCCTTCGTCGGGTTCGACGTCTTCGAAACCGTCCGCTTCGGCGGCACCGTCAACCTGCCGGGCGGCGCCGGCCCCGGCGCGTGGCTGGGGATCGCCGGCGCGTTGCTGAGCGCGCAGGTGGCCGTCGCCGAGGCCCGCACCGGACCCGCCGACGACAGGCCCGGCGGCTGGCTGCAGTCCGCCCGGATCGTCGGCTACCTGTCGATGACCGCGGCGGTGCTGAGCTTCGGTTTCAACCTCTACTGGCGGGTGCGCTACGCGCTGCAGACCTCTGGCGCGGCAACCGACTTCGGCAAGCAGAACGTCGCGGTCGTGGTGACCGCCGTCGTCTACGGAACGGCGGCCCTGCTGGCCGTGCTGGTCGCGTCGCGCTGGCTGCTGCCCGGCACCAAGGCGGCCCGGCTGGCGACCGTGGCGCTCGGCGCCTCGACACTGGTGGCCGGCGTCGTCGTCTGGGCCCTGCCGGTGGGCCGCGACATCGACGCCTTCCACGGCATCGCACAGAACACGTCGACCGCCGGTGTCGGCTTCGAGGGATACCTGGCGTGGGCCGCCGCCGCCGCGATGTTCGCCCCGCGGACGTTGTTCGGGCCGCGCGACTCGTCGCCGACCGAAGAGGACGCGTGGCGGACCGCGGCCAGGCACGGTTTGTTGCTCATCGCCGTCTGGTGCATCGGATCGGTCGCGATGCGCCTGACCGACCTCGGCGTGGCCGTCACCCTGGACTACCCCTTCTCCCGCTACGACAGCATCGTGCTGGCGACATTCGACCTGGCCACCGCGATGCTGGCGATCTGGCTGCGGGCCAACCTGGCCGGCGCCGACGTGTCGGCGAGGCTGGTCTCGTCGCTGTGCGGGCTGGTCGCGACGCTCTGCGTCGCCCGCGTCGTCGTCGGCGTGGCGCTGGCCCCGCGGTTCGCCGACTCGCCCACCTCCCCCGAACAGCACCCGGTCTACGGCAACAACCTCGCCCAGCAGATCACCAGCACCTTCGACGTGGCGCTGTGCGGGCTGGCGATCTGCATCCTGGCCGCCGCAATCGCCACGGGTCACCTCAGCGGTCGCCGGGTGCGGCTGCAGCGGCGCCGCGCCGCCCAGAAGCGCCCGGTTCCCGCGACTCCCGCGCCGGGCGCGCCGGCGCCCCGCGGCCGCGTACCGGTGGGTCGTCCCGCCCCGCCGTCGGCCGCCGCCACCACGCGCATCCCGACCGGCGGCATGGACACCCCCACAACCCAGATCCCGGCGGCAGGACCCCGGATCTTCCGGGGTGACGACTCCGCCACCCGGGGAATACCGGTGCCCAAACCCAAGATCTACCGGCCGCCGCAGGGCTAGCGGTCAGCGCAGCGGCGCGAACGCGAACTCGCGCAGGCCCACGACCGGGTCGACCGCCGCGCAAAAGCCCAGGACCTCGGCGGCCCGCGCGGGATCGGCCACGATGTGGCGCACGTCGCCGCTGCGGTACTGACCGGTGACCACCGGGGCCACCGAATCCGAGCGCGCGTCACACAGGGCGGTGGCCACCTGCAGGATCGAGATCGGCCGCCCGGAGCAGACGTTGAGCGCGGTGAACCCGGGGCCGCCTTCGGTCGCGATCGCCGCCGCCACATTCGCGGCGGCCACGTCGTCGACGTGGACGAAGTCGCGCATCTGGCCGCCGTCCTCGAAAACCCTTGGTGACTCGCCCTTTTCCAGCGACGATCGGAAGATCGCGGCCACCCCGGAGTACGGGGTGTCGCGCGGCATGCCGGGGCCGTAGACGTTGTGGTAGCGCAGCGCCACCACCGAACCGCCCACCGAACCCAGCGCCTCCGACCACGCCAGCGCGTAATGCTCCTGCGCGGTCTTGCTGGCGGCGTACAGGCTGCGCGGGCGCAGCGGCGCCTCCTCGTCGACCAGCCGCCACGCCAGTTCCTCATCCCCGATCGGGCAGCGGTGTTCGAAGACCCCGGCGTCGAGGTCGGCGCGCCGCCGGGGCAGCGGATCGACCGCGCCGTGTTGCGCGCAGTGGTAGTGGCCCTGCCCGTACACCACCATCGACGACGCCAGCACCAGGCGGCGCACCCCGGCCGCGAACATCTGCGCCAGCAGCACCGTGGTGGCGAAGTCGTTGTGACCCCCGTAGGCCGGCGCGTCGGCGGCGTCCACCCCCGCCCCGACCATCGCCGCCTGGTGGCACACCACGTCCACGCCGTCCAGCAGCGGGGCCAGCGCCGCGGCGTCGCGGACGTCGACGCGGTGGCAGCCCGGCGGGGGCACCGCGTCCGGGCCGTGCGCGGCGGGCAGGAGCACGTCGAGCGCCACGACGTCGTGACCCGCGGCGCGCAGCGCCTTGTCGATGCGCGAGCCGATGAAGCCGGCCGCCCCGGTCAGCAGCACCCTCACGGCAGCTGCACCGGCAGCGTGACGCCGGCATGCGGCAGGCAGTGGGTGCAGGTGCGTTCGTCGGCCACCCGCCCGATCGCCTCGCGCACCAGCTTCTTGAACAGTTCGATGTTCTTCTCGAACTCGGCGAAAACCTCGACGGTGGTCACCCCCTCGCCCGCCTGCACACCCGCATCCAGATCCGTAATCAAAGCGATTGCCGCATAACACATTTCAAGTTCCCTGGCCAGCACGGCCTCCGGGTATCCGGTCATGTTGACCAGGCTGAATCCGGCGGAGGCGAACCAGCGGCTCTCCGCCCGGGTGGAAAACCGCGGCCCCTGGATCACCACCATGGTGCCGCCGTCGACCACTCCGGGCAGGCCGGTGACCGCCTCGCGCAGGGCCGGGCAGTACGGGTCGGCGAAGTCGACGTGGATACCGCCGGAGTCGAAATACGTGTCGGCGCGGCCGCTGGTCCGGTCGACCAGCTGGTCGGGGACCACCACGGTGCCCGGGCCGTTGGCGGGGTCGAGGCTGCCCACCGCGCACGGTCCGAACACCCGTCGCACCCCGAGCTTGCGCAGGGCCCACATGTTGGCCCGGTAGGGCACCGTGTGCGCGCTGAACTCGTGGGCCGCGCCGTGCCGGGGCAGGAACGCGACCTCGTGCCCGCCGACGGCGCCCACCGCGACGGGCGCGCTGGGCGCGCCGTACGGGGTCTGGACCTCGATGGTGCGGACAGCGGATTCGAAGAACGCGTAGAACCCGCTGCCGCCGATGACTCCGAGCATTCGCCCATTGTCGTGGATCTGTCGTGGATCGCGGGTGCGGGGCCGTCCCCGTTCCCTGGCACGATGGATCGGTGGCCGGTCTCGGGCAGTGGATCGAGGGTGCGCGACCGCGGACCCTACCCAACGCGGTGGCGCCGGTGGTCGCGGGCACCGGAGGTGCGGCGTGGTTGCACGCCGCGGTGTGGTGGAAGGCGTTGCTGGCGCTGGCCGTCGCGGTCGCGCTGACGGTCGGCGTGAACTACGCCAACGACTACTCCGACGGCATCCGCGGCACCGACGACGACCGGGCCGGACCCGTGCGGCTGGTGGGCTCGCGGCTGGCGACGCCGCGGTCGGTGTTGGCCGCGGCGCTGACGAGCCTGGCCGCCGGCGCGGTCGCCGGGGCGGCGCTCGCGCTGGTGAGCGCGCCGTGGCTGATCGTGGTGGGCGCGGCCTGTATCGCCGGGGCGTGGCTGTACACCGGCGGGTCGAAACCCTACGGCTACGCCGGCTTCGGCGAGCTCGCCGTGTTCGTCTTCTTCGGCCTGGTCGCCGTGCTGGGCACCCAGTACACCCAGGCGTTGCGGGTCGACTGGGTGGGTTTGGTGCTGGCGGTGTCGATCGGGGCGCTGTCGTCGTCGGTGCTGGTGGCCAACAACCTGCGTGACATCCCCACCGACGCGCAGTCGGAGAAGATCACCCTCGCGGTGCGCCTGGGCGATGCCCGCACCCGCATCCTGTACCAGGTGCTGCTGCTGACCGCCGCGGCCGGCACCGTCCTTCTCATGACCGCGACGCCCTGGTGCGCCGCGGGGTTGGTGGCGGTTCCACTGGCCGTGCGCGCGGCGCGGCCGGTGCGGTCCGGCCGCGGCGGGCGCGAACTGATCCCGGTGCTGCGCGACACCGGCCTGGCGATGGTGGTGTGGGCGAGCGCGATGGCGGTCGCGCTGGCGTTCGGGCGCTAGTCGCCGGTCTGTTCGTCGGCCCCGGCCGGCTCGGTGCGGCCATGCAGCCGCGCCTGCAGCTGCCGCCGTTCGGCGCGCCGGCGTTCGCCGGCGACCGCCAGCGACGCGGTCGCCCGCCGGCGCAGCGGGCCGAACAGCCAGATGCCCAGGGGCATCGCGATGATCAACGCGAACAGCACCGCCACGATGAGGGGGAACTGGCTGACGCCCAGCAGGCGCGCGACGCCGTAGATCGCGGCGGCGAGCGCCGCCGCCAGCAGCAGCCTGGCCGCCGCGTACAGCGCAACGTCGACGGCGACCCGGTTGCGGCCGCCGTCGCCGTGTTGGGTTCGGGCGCCTTGTTCTGTGCGGGCGCCGTCTTCAGTGTGGTTGTCGCCCGGTCCTTCTGGAAGCACTTCTGACACAGGTCGAGCCTACGGCGCGGGTATATTCGCCCGGAGGAGGTGTTTGGTGCTCTACCTGCTGCTCATCCTCGTTCTGGGGACGCTGATCTACGTTGGCTGGCGCGCGGCGCGGTCACAGGTTCACCGGCCGAAAACCCGCGTGATCGGACCCGACGACGATCCGGATTTCTTGCGGCGGCTGGGTCACGGCGGGCAGTAGGCCGGCTTACACCACTCCCGGGTTGCGCTGATCGGCGGCGAAGCCCTCGGCCACGATGGCCGCCAGTTCGGTGAGCGCGTCGCGGGTCGGCCGGCGCAGCCGGTCCAGCTCGATCTCGGCGCCCTCTTCCAGATGCGGGTCGAACGGCACCAGCTGGACCGCGCGACAGCGCCGGGAGAAGTGATCGACCACCTTGTTCATGTCGACCTTGCCCGGGCGCGGCCGGACGGCGTTGATCACCGCGACCGAGTTGCGGACCAGCTCCTGGTGGCCGTGCGCGTCCAGCCAGTCCAGCGTCGCCGAGGCGCTGCGCGCGCCGTCGATGGAGCCCGAGGCGACCACGATCAGGGCGTCGGATTTCTCCAGCACCGACGACATGACCGAGTGCAACAGGCCGGGCCCGCAGTCGGTGAGCACCAGGCCGTAGAACCGCTCCAGGATGTTCAGGGTGCGCACGTAGTCGTCGGCGCTGAAGGCCTCGGAGACGGCCGGGTCGGTCTCCGACGCGAGCACCTCCAGCCCGCTGGGGCCCTTCGAGGTGTAGCGGCGGACGTCGCTGTACCGCTCGATCGTCCCGGCGTCGTGCAGCAGCTGACGCACCGTCGCCGCGGTCTCCAGCGGGATCTTCTGGCTCAGGGTGCCGCGGTCGGGGTTGGCGTCGACGGCCACGACGCGGTCACCGCGGATGGAGGCGAAGGTGGCACCCAGCGTCGCGGTGATAGTGGTCTTGCCCACACCGCCCTTCAGCGACAACATCGCGACGCGGTAGCAGCCCCGCAGCGGCCGGTTCACCTGCGCCACCAGGTTGTTGTATCGCGCGGCCCGCGGGCTCTCGCCGAGGTTGATCAACTGACCGGAGAGCACGTAGAGCAGCCGGCGCCAGCCCTCCGATGGGGGCGGCTTGACCGGGCGCAGCAGCATGCCGGTGGACAGCTCCGGGTACGGCGTGTGCGGGACGGCCTCGGGACGAAAGGCGGGTCGGGGGCGGGGGCCGTCGGGCTGGCCTCCCGCGGGGGCGTCGTAGTACGCCCCGTAGGCGGTCGGGTCGACCCGCGCGATGCCGGTCGGCGGGGTGGACTCCCAGTTCTGCCGGACCGCGGATCGGGGCGCGGTCGGGGGCGCGGTCGGGGGAGGCGCCTCGCGCCGCTCCGGCGCGGGCACCCGGCGCTCGGTGCGGAATCCGGCGAAGGCGCGGGTGGGGGCGTCGCCCCCCGCTTCGGCCGGCGGTTCGCCGGCGCTGCGCGGGGGCACCTGCGAGGTCGGTTGGTCGGGCGTCCCGACGCCCGTCGTCGGATGCTCGGACACGTGCACTCCCCCTTGAGCTAGCTGGGCCGGTTGCTGGCTGTCACCCCACGCCCGCATACGAATGCAGGCCTACGGTCACCAGGTTAACGAAGAACAAATTGAAGACCATGGCCACGAACCCGGCGACGTTGATCCAGGCCGCCTTCCTGTCGCGCCAGCCGGCGGTGGACCGGGCGTGCAGATAGGCCGCGTAGATCACCCACGCGACGAAGGAGACCGTCTCCTTGGGGTCCCAACCCCAGTACCTGCCCCAAGCCTCCTCCGCCCAGATCGCCCCGAAGATGACGCCGAAGCCGAAGACCGGGAACGCGAAGATCGTCGTCCGGTAGGCGATGCGGTCCAGGGTCTGCGCGTCGGGGAACCGCTGGATGACCCGGGCCAGGGCGCCCTCGGTCTCGGGCGAGCCGAGCCGCGACGTGCGCAGCAGGAACAGGATGCTGGCGATGCCGGCGACCATGAAGATCCCCGAGCCCAGGCTGACCACCGACACGTGGATGGGCAGCCAGTAGGACTGCAGCGCGGGCATCACCGGCGCCGCGTTGGTGTAGAGCCAGCGACCGGACACGGTGAGCAGGATCAGGACCGGCACCAGCAGGAACACCCACAGCGGCCGGTACTGCGGGCGGCGCAGCACGACCGCGCCGGCGATCAGCCCGCACAGGCACGTCAGGTTGATGAACTCGTACATGTTGCCCCACGGCACCCGCACGGTGGCCAGGCCGCGCAACACGATGCACGCCAGCAGCAACCCGATCCCGAGGTAGACCACCGCCAGCCCGGCCCGCCCGACGCGTTCGTCGAAGGGCCGCTGCGGGGTTTCCTCCACGATCCCGGGGGTGAAGCTGTCGGCGGCGACGGCACCGGCGAGCACCCGTTCGCGCTGATCCGCGCGGCGGGCCCCGACGTAGGCGAGCTCGAACGCCAGCAGCAGCAGCGCGACGACCAGGGCCACCACCGCCGAGGTGAACGCCCAGTCCGAGTAGCGCGCCAGGACGATGTCGACGTGCAGGGTATTCATGTGACGTCCACCTGAGAACTCCTTTTGGACGCTGCGGGGGCCTGTTCGTCGCCGCCGCGACCGGATTCACCGAGCCCCGCCAGCAGCCGCCCGGTCAACCGTTCGAACTCCTCGCCCCAACCGGAGTTGTCGGTGCGCGCCAGACCACCCAGTTCGACGTTCACCGTACCCGCAGGCTCGGCGGCGGGCGTCAGTCGCACCCAGACGCGACGACGGCGTACGAGCAGCGACACCAGCAGCCCGGTCATCATCGTGCCGGCGAACAGCAGCACCCACACCTGCCCCGGGTCGTGGGAGACCTGAAGGTTGACGAACGGCACGGCGCCGTCGAAGCGGACGACAGTGCCGGCGCCCGGGCCCTGGTCGATCCGCACCTCCTGGCCGGCGCGCAGGTTGACCCGCTTCTCCTTGGTCAGCCGGCCCTGCTGGATCAGCCGGGGGTCCAGGGTGAACAGCGACTGGGGCCGCCCGGTGTCCAGGCCGGTGTCGCCGCGGTAGATGTCGACGGCGACCGCGGGGGCGATCAGGGCGGGGAACCGCGACGACAACAGGGTGCCGTTGAGCTGCTCGGTCGGCGCGAGCAGGCCCTGGATGGCGATCTCGTGCCGGCGGCGGTCTGCCGGGTCGGGGTAGCTGCCGGCGGGCGGGTCGACGCGCACTACGCCCGACGAGAGCAGGGTCTGCGGGTTGTCGGGGCGCCACTGCACGGTCGAGGTGCGCGTCTGCCCGTTCGGGAAGGTGACCGTGAACGTGGGCGCGTAGCCGTGGCCCTGCAGGTAAACCCGGTCGCCGCCGACCCGCAGCGGGTGGTTGACCTCCAGCAGATAGTGCCGCCAGGTGTTGGCGGCCAGGTCGCGGCCCGACTGGTAGTCGATGTCGGCGGCAAACGAGGTGGCCTGCCCAGACGGCAGGTAGTGGGCCGAAAAGTCGTTGACGCGTACACAGATCGGGTGCAGCGAGGTGCCGTCGACGGTGTTGCCGGCCCGGAACGAGTCGAACGCGGCCGGCGAGGCCGAACAGAAGCCGGGGCCGCCGTCGGCGATGACGATCACGTTGCCCTCGTAGCCGAACAGCTTGCCGACGGCCACCGCCACCAGCAGGCCCAGCAGCGAGAAGTGGAAGACGATGTTGCCGAACTCGCGCAGATAGCCCTTCTCCGCGGAGATCTCGACGGCGGGTGCGGCGACGTCCTCCTCGTGCCGGATGGCGGTGCGCCAGCCCCGCAGCCGCCCCGTGATCTCGTTCGCCAAGGCGTTGAGCTGCCCTGGCCCGGCGGTGATCTGCGCCTCGGCGTGCTTGGGCAGGCGGGCCAGGTTTCGCGGCGCGGCCACCGGGGTGGCGCGCAGGCTGCGCGCGTGTTCGATCATCCGCGGGGTGAGGCAGCCGACGAGGGAGACGAACAGCAACACGTAGACGGCTGTGAACCAGAAGCTGGAGAACACGTCGAAGGCCTGCAGCCGGTCCAGCCAGGGGCCGATGGACGGGTGCGCTTTGAGGTAGTCGTCGACCTTGCCGGCGTTGAGGTTGCGCTGCGGCAGCAGCGCGCCGGGGATCGCGCCGAGCGCCAGCAGGAACAGCAGCACCAGCGCGGTGCCCATCGAGGTCAACGCGCGCCACGTGTTGCGGATCAACGCGATCGCTTTGCTCAAATCGGCAGCCTCACGTCTGTTACGAACGCGTCGCGCAGCCAGGAGACCGCGTCGTTCCACACCCCGGTGACCAGGAGAACGCCGACCGTGATCAGCAGGGCGCCGCCGAAGATCTGGATGGCCCGGGTGTGGCGGCGCAGCCAGCTCAGGCCCGCCACCGCGCCCGCCGAGCCGAAGGCCAGCAGCACGAACGGTATGCCCAGCCCCAGGCAGTAGGCGACCACCAGCGCGATCCCCCGGGCAACGCTCGCGCCGTCGGTCGCCGAGGCCACCGTGATGACGCCGGCCAGCGTCGGCCCCAGGCACGGCGTCCAGCCCAGGGCGAACACCGCGCCCAGTACCGGCGCGCCCGCGACCGTGGTGAACTGCCGCGGGCTGAACCGGGCCTGCCGCTGCAGTGCCGGGATGAGGCCCACGAAGACCAGGCCCATGACGATGGTCAGCACGCCCCCGACCCGCTGCAGCATCAGCTGGTTGGTGATCAGCGCCGTCGTCATGCCCAGCACGGCCACGGTGCCCAGCACGAACACCGTCGTGAACCCGGCGACGAACAACGCCGCCGACCCCGCGACCCGCCACCGCGCCGACGGCGGCGCCTCGAGCGCGCCGGGCGGGGGCTGCTCGTCGACCCCGACGACCGCCGCCAGGTACGACAGGTAGCCCGGCACCAGCGGCACAACGCACGGCGAGGCGAAGGACACCAGGCCCGCCAGCAGGCACGCGCCCAGCGCAACCAGCAGCGGCCCGGCGGCCGCGACCTGCGTGAACCCGCTCATTCGTGCGCCACCCGCTGCACCACCGGCTGCAGGTCCTCGGCCAGCAGTTCGCGCAGGAAGACCGCGGCCACGCGGTGCTGACGGTCCAGGACCAGCGTGGACGGGATGACGGTGGTGGGGTACTTGCCGCCGAACGCGATCAAGGTGCGCATCGCCGGGTCGTAGATCGACGGGAAGGTGACGTGGCGGTCGTCGACGAAATCAACCGCGGCCTGCCGATTGTTGTCGCGCACATCGATGCCCAGGAAGGAGACGCCGGCGTCACGGGTGGCGTCGTACACGCGCTGCAGCTGGGTTACCTCGGCGCGGCACGGCCCGCACCACTGCCCCCAGATGTTGATGACGACGACTCGGCCGTTGAAGATCGGGTCGTCCAGCGACAGGGTGTGCGCCGGGTCGGCAAGGTCCGGGCCGGACAGCGGTCCGGGGCGGCCGCGACTGGCGGGCGGGTTGTAGTAGATGTCGGTCTTGCCGCCGGGCGAGACGAATTCGAAGGTGCCGCCCTGGGCCACCGCGTCGTGGCCGGCGGAACAGCCGACCAGGCCGGGAAGGGCCGCCAGCACCATCCCGGCCATCACCAGTCGCCGCGACACGATCAAGGCGCCGCCGGCTCGCGGTACTCGACGTCGACCAGGCGGTCGTCCTCGTACACCAGAGTCGTGACGGAGCACAGCCCGCACTCGCGGCGGCGCGGGTCGTGCCAAAGCCGCTTGCCGGTCAGGTGCAGCCGCAGCGTCCACACCGGCAGTTGGTGGCTGACGCACACCACCTCCTGGCCGGCGGCGCGGGCGCGCGCCTTGTCCACCGCGCTGGTCATGCGGGCCGCGATCTCTTTGTAGGGCTCGCCCCACGAGGGGGTGAAGGGGTCGCGCAGCCGCCACCAGAAACGCGGGTCGCGCCACGCGCCGTCGCCCGGGCCGACGCGGCGGCCCTCGAAGAAGTTCGCCGACTCGATCAGGTCGGGATCGGTGTCGACGGGCAGACCATGCTTGGCGGCGATGGGCCCGGCCGTCTCCTGCGCCCGCTGCAACGGGGAGGCGATCACCGCGGCGATGTCGCGTCCGGCCAGGGCCTCGGCGACCACGTCCGCCTGAGACCTGCCCTTCTCGGAGAGGTGAAATCCGGGCAGCCGGCCGTAGAGGACACCGCCGGGGTTGTACACCTCGCCGTGGCGGATCACGTGGACGCGGGTCTGTTCGGCCATCACGCGCGGACCTCCTGGGCTGAGGCGGCGGCGCGCGCGGCCCCCGGCAGGCCCTCGGCGATCCGCTCGAACGCGGTATCGTCGAGCGCCGCCGAGACGAACCACGCCTCGAACGCGCTGCACGGCGGGTAGACGCCCGCCTCCAGCAGGGCGTGGAAGAACGCGGGGAAGCGCCAGGTCTGGCTCGCCCGCGCCGACGCAAAGTCGGTCACCGGGGAGTCGGTGAAGAACACGCTGAGCATGTTGCCGGCCCGCGGAATCTGATGTGGCACACCGGCATCCGTGAGCGCATCGGACAACAGCGCGGCCAGCCGGTCCGCGTTGGCGTCCAGGGTCGCATACACCGCGTCGTCGGCGTTGCGCAGCGTCGCCAGACCGGCGGCCATCGCCACCGGGTTACCCGACAGGGTGCCGGCCTGGTAGACGGGCCCCAGCGGCGCCAGCCGCTCCATCACCTCGGCGCGGCCGCCGAACGCCGCCGCCGGCAGCCCGCCGCTCATCACCTTGCCGAAGGTGAACAGGTCGGCGCTCACGGGATCGATTCCGTACCAACCGCTTCGGCTGACCCGGAAGCCCGTCATCACCTCGTCGACGATCAGCAGGGCACCGTGCCGCGCGGTGATCTCACGCAGCGCCGCGTTGTATCCGGCAGCAGGCGGTACGACCCCCATGTTGCCGGGGCTGGCCTCGGTGATCACCGCGGCGACCTGCTCGCCGAGCCGGTCGAACGTCTCGCGGACGGCCTCGATGTCGTTGTACGGCAGCACAATGGTGTCGGCGGCGGCGGCGCCGGTGACCCCCGGCGAGGATGGCAGGCCCAGCGTCGCCACCCCCGAACCGGCGTCGGCGAGCAGCGCATCGACGTGCCCGTGGTAGCAGCCGGAGAACTTGACGATCTTCGGCCGGCCGGTGAACCCACGGGCCAGCCGGACCGCGCTCATGGTGGCCTCGGTGCCGGAGTTGACCAGCCGTATCCGCTCGACGGGCGCGACCCGGCCGATGATCTCGCGGGCCAACTGGCTCTCCGCCGGCGTCGGCGCCCCGAACGACAGGCCGTTGGATGCCGCGGCGGCGACGGCGTCGACGACGGCCGGGTGCGCGTGGCCCAGGATCATCGGGCCCCAGGAGCACACGAGGTCGACGTAGCGGTTGCCGTCGGCGTCGGTGAGCTGGTAGCCGCGCGCCTCGGTGATGAAGCGCGGCGTCCCGCCGACCGCCGTGAACGCCCTGACCGGGGAGTTCACTCCGCCCGGGATGACCGTGCACGCGTCGTCGAACAGGCGGGCCGACTCCGTGGTGGCCACCGCGGCGGTCGCCTGGTCACTGCTTCCCATGAGAACCAGTGTCCCAGTCCCCGCGGCGTCTTCAACTACAGGGTGTAGCAGGAACGGCGGCGCCTCGGCTGCGCCGCGCAGGGCGACCCGCCGCGGCAGGGGCATCGACGGACGACAGGTGTCGCCCAGGTCGGCGCAGTGGGTTGAATCCGGCGGGTGCCTGCGAGTTGGATGGAGACATGGAACTTCCCCAGCGGCTCGCGCGGTTCAACCGTCACGTCACGAACCCCATTCAGCGGATGTGGGCCGGTTGGGCCCCCTCGTTCGGCATCGTTGAGCATGTCGGGCGTCGTTCGGGCAAGCAGTACCGGACACCCGTCAGCGTCTTCAACGCCGAGGTGGACGGCAAACCGGGGGTGGCGATTCTGCTGACCTACGGCCCGGACCGCGACTGGCTCAAGAACCTCGTCTCCGCCGGCGGCGGGAAGATGCGCCGTCACGGCAAGACGTTCGGCATCACCGATCCGAAGGTCGTCAGCCGGGACGAGGCGGCGCCGCACGTGTCGCCGAGGGCCCGCGCCGTGTTCGCCAGGCTGCCGTTCGAGCAGGCAGTGCTGCTGACCAAGACGGGATAGGCGTCCGGGCGTTGGGCGTCTTGGGCGTCTTGGGCGTCTTGGGCGACTTGGGCGTCTTGGGCGTCTTGGGCGACGACACGCCGACAAACCCCGCCCCAGACGCACACTGAAAACCCTGAACGCACACCCGAACACGCGAAACGGCCGGGCCGCCACGCCACCACCACCGCCGCGCCCCCTCACGCGACGAGTGTGCGCCGTGGGCGTCGAGTGTGCGCCCAGGGCGTCGAGTGTGCGCCCAGGGCGTCGAGTGTGCATCCAGGGCGTCGAGCGTGCGCCCTGGGCGACGACACGCCGACAAACCCCGCCCCAGACGCACACTGAAAACCCTGAACGCACACCCGAACACGCGAAAAGGGCCGCCACGCCACCACCACCGCCACGCCACCACCACCGGCGCTCCGCCTCACGCGTCGAGCGTGCGTCTAGGGCGTCGACACCCCGACACACCCCGACACACCCCCCCGACGCACAGCACGCTCAATGCCCAGCGTTCACATTCAAGGCACCGGCGCTCAGCCGGCGGGGGTGCTCTCACGGCCCACGTCTCGCCGGCCGCGGGCCCGCGCCGCGAAGTACAGCCCCACCGCCACCACCCAGGACAACAAGCTCAGCCAGAGCTGACTGCGTGCCGAGCGGTCGAATGCCATCTGCACCAGAACCGCGGTGATGCCACCCAGCGTCAGCACCGACAGGACCGGGAAGAACCACATCTTGACCCGTAGCTTCTCCGCAGGGGTGCGGCGCCGCAGGATGATCTGCGACAGCGCGATCAGCCAGTAGACGAAAAGGATGATGGCGCCCGAGGAGTTGAGCAGGAAGAGGAACACCGTGTTCGGCGCCACCCGCGCCATGATGACGACAGACCGAACACGAGCACTGGCGACATGGGGACGCGCGTGTAGAGGCCCGAGTTCAGGCAGGACAGCACCGCGGTGAGCACCACCGCGTTCATCACCTGGTCCGCGCCCGACAGGCCCATGTGCTTGAGGGCGGCGACGTACGGCGAGGCCCCGAGTTCGACCGAGTTCCACGGCAGGATCACCACGAGCAGTAACACCGAACCGACGAAGAACACCCCGATGCGCGCGACGACCGACCTCGTCGCCCTCTGCACCGCCTGCTGAGGATCACGGCTTTCGGCGGCGGCGACGGTGACGATCTCGGCGCCGACCATCGAGAAGATCACCACAACGATGGCGGCGAAGACGGCGCCGACGCCCTTCGGGAAGAAACCGCCGTGCGACGTGAGGTTCGCGAAACCAGCGTGGTGGCCTGGCAGAAAACCGGCGACGTAAGCGGCACCCACGCCGAGAAAAATGACGATGGTCGCGACTTTGATTCCGGCGAACCAGAATTCGAATTCGCCGAACGAGGACACCGAGAACAGATTGGTGGCGGTCATGAGCAACATCAGGCATAGCGACATCAGCCACAGCGGCGCGTGGAACCAGTAGTTGAGGACCTTGCCTCCGGCGACCGCCTCGAACCCGACCACGATCACCCAGAAGTACCAATACAGCCAGGCGACCGAAAACCCGGCCCAGCCGCCCAGGGCCTGCGCCGCGTAGTCGGCGAACGACCCGGTCGACGGATTCGCGGCCGCCATCTCCCCGAGCATCCGCATCACCAGGACGATCAGCAGCCCGCACAGCGTGTAAGTCAGGAAGGCGGCGGGGCCCGTGTCCCGGATCACCACGCCGGAGCCGACGAACAGCCCGGCGCCGATCACGCCGCCCAGGGCGATCATGCTGAGCTGTCGTTGCGACAGCCCTTGGCGCAGTTCCGAAGTGCCACCCACGTCCCCAACCACAGCACATCGGCGTGCACGGCACCACCTGGCCCGCGAGTGGCGCGGCTCTACAGGTGCAGGTCGTGCTCGCGGATCAGTGGGCCGAGGCGACGGCGAACGGCGTCGCCGGCGCGGGATGGGTCCGGCGGTGGGGGTGCTTGAACAGTCCCATCCGTTCCAGCAACGGCAGCACACCCTCGCCGAACCAGTAGGCCTCTTCCAAGTGCGGGTAGCCGGACAGGATGAACTGGGTGATGCCCAGTTGGGCGTATTCGGCCAGCCTTTCGGCGACCTCGGCGTGCGACCCGACCAGCGCAGTGCCTGCCCCGCCGCGCACCAGGCCGACGCCGGCCCACAGGTTGGGGCCCACCAGCAGCCGGCTGCTGTCGCCGCCGTGCAGGTCCAGCATGCGACGCTGGCCTTCCGACTCGCTGCGCGCCAGGCTGGCCTGCACCCGGGCGACGTCCGCGGGGTCGACGGCCGCCAGCAACCGGTCGGCCTCGGCCCACGCCTGCGCGGAGGTGTCGCGGCTGATCACGTGAATCCGTAAGCCGTACTGCAGGATTCGGCTGGCGTCGACGGCCAGCCCGCGGATCCAGTCCAGCTTCTGCGCCACCGCCTTCACCGGCTCACCCCAGGTGAGGTAGACGTCGGAGTACTTGGCCGCGACGGGTCCGGCGGCCCCCGACGACCCGCCGAAGTACACCGCGGGGATCGGGTCGGGCGGGTTGTTCAGCTGGGCGTCCTCGACGTGTATGTGGCTGCCGGAGAAGGAGACCGGCTCCTTGGCCGTCCACAGTTCGCGCACCACGTGCAGGAACTCGGCGGTGCGGGCATACCGCGCCTGCTTGTCCAGGAAGTCCCCATAGGCTCGTTGCTCGTGCGGCTCACCGCCGGTCACCACGTTGAGCAGCAACCGTCCCCCCGAATGACGCTGGAAGGTGCCGGCCATCTGCGCGGCCAGCGTGGGGCTCAGCAGCCCCGGCCGGAAGGCGACCAGGAATTTCAGGCGTTCGGTGCCCTCGATCAGCATCGCCGTCGTCAACCAGGCGTCCTCGCACCACAATCCGGTGGGCGTGAGTACGGCCTCGAACCCGTTGTCCTCGGCGGCCGCACATACCTGGTGCAGGTAGCGCAGCGTCGCGGGCCGGTCACCGGACATCTGCGTGCCGTGCCCGCCGGCGACCAGGTTCCGCGAATCGCCGTAGGTCGGCAGGAACCAGTGAAACGACAGACTCATCCACAATCCTTTCGGCACGAAAGCTCCATGGTGCGCAACGCCCGCCAGGCGCGCGAGGGTTGAAACCGGCGAGATTAGATTCCCTGGCCACGCCTCGGCGGGTGCCCGCGGCCGGTGTCGGACCGGTCGACGGCGCACCACCGAAAGGTCACGGGCCGGACTCCGCGCGGCGCTTAGATGAGGGAAACGTCACTGGTTCGTGACCACCAGATCACAATGCCCCCGATACGGCGCGCCTCGGTGGATCCGGGCCGGTCAAGGCGGCATCATGGCGCCTGTGCCTGACGTGAACCGCCGCGCGATATTGCGCATTGGTGCCGGTGCCACGGCGGCGGCAACAGGCGCGTGGGCGTTGAGCGCGCTGCTCGATCCGCTCGAGCCGCAGGCGGCGCCGGCGCTGTCCCCCGCCCCATTCGAACCGTCGGCGGCGGGCAACGCCCTGCCGAACAGGTTGACCGGCTCGTTCGTGTCGGCCGCGCGCGGAGGCGTCACCACCAACTGGGTCATTGCCCTCCCGCCCGGCCAGAAGGCCGAGTCGGGCACGCTGCGCCCGGTGATCGCACTGCACGGCAAGGACGGCAACGCCAACATGATGCTCGAGTGCGGCGTGCAGGAAGGGCTGGCCCAACTGGTCAGGGAGGGCAGGCCGCCTTTCGCCGTCGTGGGCGTCGACGGCGGCAGCGACTGCTACTGGCACAAACGAGCCGACGGCACCGACTCCGGCGCGATGGTGCTCGACGAATTGCTGCCGATGTTGTCCACGATGGGTTTCGACACTTCCCGGGTGGGCTTCATGGGGTGGTCCATGGGCGGCTACGGCGCACTGCGCCTGGGCGCCAAGCTGGGGCCGTCACGGACCGCCGGGATCTGCGCGATCAGCCCGGCGCTGTTCACCTCCTTCGCCGGCAGCGATGCCTTGGCCTTCGACAGTTACGACGACTGGGTGCAGAACAGCGTGCTGGGGCTGCCGGCGCTCTCGGAGATACCGCTGCGGGTGGACTGCGGAACGTTCGACCGGTTCTGCTTCGCCACAAGGCAATTCGTCAGCCAACTGAAGACCCCGCCTGCGGGCAGCTTCTCCCTGGGCGGGCACGACATGGTCTATTGGCGCTCGCAGTTGCCCGGCGAGCTCGCCTGGTTGTCGTCGTAGGGGGGCCGCAATGAACTTCTCGTCATCATCGGACGTCAAATCGAGAAAGGTTCGGAGGTTCTAGGACATGAGTCCGCTGCTGCTGGTCTGCATTGCGCTCGCCGCGCCGGTCGCCGGGATGGGGCTGCTTAACTTGCAGACGCGCCTGGAGCGCTGGGACTACGAACGGCACGTGGACGACTGAGACGTCGGCACGTCCCCGCCGCCCAACGGCCCCGCCTACTGTGGGCTAACGCGAGCACAAGGCACGGCAAACGCAGATTGCATGGATGCGAGAAGCCTCAGGTGGACAGCTGCGTTCCGATGAGCGGGGCGATCTTGTCCGCCATGTAGGCGTGCCCGGCGTCCGTCGGGTGCACGCCGTCGGGCCCGATCAGGTCGGGCCTGCCGACGAACCAGCCCTCGGCGATCGGGTCGACGAACGCCGCTCCCGCCGTGACCGCGGCGGCGGCCAGCACGTCGCGGATCTGCAGCACGTTGATGGGCACGTCGGCCGTCGGCCACGGCGGCCCGATCACCAGGAACCTCGCCGACGGCGCGATGCGCCGCGCCAGATCGTAAGTGGTGCGGACCTTTTGGGCGAGCAAACCCAAATCGACACCCTGATCGTTGCGGGAGCCGAAGAACACCACAAGCGCATCCGAGGGTTTGACCGCCCGCGCGGTGAGATCCTCGAAGATGCTGCCGTGATCGCCCACCGCGCCGTACCCGGCCCTGCCCTCGGCGGCCACGTCCGGCGCGATCCGCTCGCCGCGCTGGTCGAGCGTCCGCCAGGCGCGAGCGGTCCACGATTCCAGCCCCAGCCCGCCCTCGTTGGTACCGGTGGTGTAGGAATCACCAACCACGGCAACATGGTTCAGCCTGAAGTCCACGGTCAGAGCGTCGTGGGCGCCCGCCCGCGGCGGGTGCGCCGCGCCCGCGACGACCGCACCGACCAGCACCCCGAAACTCGCGACGAACGCGGCGGAACGACTCACTGCTACCTCCCCTCGAACGGCCCCTGAGGACGGCCCCGGACCACCTTGTCCCGCGCCCCAGCCCGAACTGGACGGAACCGTTCGCCACCCGACGAACCGTCCGAATCATTGTCACATCGCGCGGGCCGGGACCGCTTCCAACGCACGGTCGATCTGGTGCACCTTGGTGCCCGCCTCGTGGCCGGGCCCGGCCTTCGGACCGGCCGGCCTGGTGTTCACCATCCGGCGCATCCAGCGGCGGGCGGGCTCCTCGACGGTGTGGTACAGCAGCATCGACGCTGCCACGGCCACCGCGAGCAGCGCGAAGACGTTCCACTTCCACAGGCCGTCCTGCGGTACCAGCGCGAATTGCTCGACGGCCCAACCCCATGCGGTGTGCACCAGCTCGTGGACCATGTAGAGGCAGAACGAGATCTCGCCGCCGTAGACCATCACCCGGGTGGACAACAGCCGCGGCAGGCCTCCCACCCCGGTCGCCAGCGTCATCACCAGCGGGACGAACAGCATGTCTACCACCCCGCCGCTGTCCACGACCCCGCTGATCGGATGCGCGTCGAAGTAGTAGAAGACGCCGACCATGGCGGCGGCCAAAAGCACGGCGAGATAACCGGATACGTGCCGGGCGCGGTCGCTCAGCCGCAGCCGGCGCACGGCGGCGCAGGCCAGTGCGCCCGCGGTGAACTGCGTGACGATCCGCGGCAGCCAACTCCACGGCGTGTAGAAATGGCCGCTGGTCAGCAGCAACACCACCGGTGGCAGCGACGCGGCGAAGGCCAGCAGCGCCAGGCTCCGCGCCCTGGTCGCGCGCTCCATCCGAAAGATCACCAGAACGAGCAGTCCGAACAGCAGATAGGCCAGCCACTCCGCGCTGATCGACCACGCCGGGCCGTCCCAGCTGGAATCGTCGAAGAAGGGCTGAAACCACAACTGCACCAACAGGACCTGCCGGACGTAGCTGACGGCGGTGAGCTGGTCGGCGTCGGGCGAAGGGACGTGGCCGACGTGCAGGGTGAAGATCACCCACAGGGCGGCCAGGTGCAGCGTGACCAGGTATACCGGCCACACCCTGGCCAGCCGCAGCCACAGGAAGTGCAGGGTGTCGCGCAGCGACCACGACCTGCCCATGCGGTCCAGGTAGTTCCAGGCCAGCACGAACCCGCTGAGGATGAAGAACAGGTCGACGCCCTGCGCGCCGCAGTTGAGCACCGGCGCCAGTGCGTCGCGGAAGTCGGGCGAGACGTCACCCAGCATCGGCCGGAAGTGGAACAGCACCACCCACAGGGCGGCGACGATGCGGAGGCCCGTCAAAGCTCTGATCTCTCCGCCGCGCACGATGCTCTTTTCCGTCCGACTCCGCGTCTTCGGCTGCCGGCTAGTCAACTCCACGACCCCCCGACTAGCGAATCGGCAGCCCTGGCAGCCTAGCAGCGCAGGCCTCACGGTCGCGCCAGGAGTTCTCCCGCGGCGCGGCCCGGCGTTTGCTCGTCGCCTCAAACAGGCGGCCAGAGTTCTTAGCAAGAAGTTAGACGTAGTTGTCGGTCCCCTTAATCACGCGGGTAATCGTTAGAGACAGGCTTGGTCGGCGTCGACTCGGCACTGTGCGGCCAGCGGTGGACAGACGGGGATTGAGGTTGCTGATGACAATCGCGAACATCAGAGCGCGGCAGCAGGACGGCACGTTCGATTGCGGGCGCGCCCAGATCCGGGCCCACTGCCGCCACCTCGCCACGGTCGTCACCGTCCGCGGCGAGATCGGCGCCGACAACGCCGAGCGGGTGAGCCAATACATCCGGCGCTTCATCCTCGAGGACAACACGGTGGTCCTCGACCTCAGCGAGGTTCGCCGGTGCGACGCGGCCGGCGCTTGGCTGCTGGCCCGGTTCGACGAGAGCTGCCTGGCCGCGGGTGTGGATTGGATGCTGGTGGCGAGCCCGGCGGTCACCGAGGCGCTGGACGCCGGCGACCGGGCCGCCTTCCCGATCACGCACTCGGTGCGCGACGCGCTGCACGACCTGGCCGACGCGATCGTCAGCCGCCGTCAGCTGGTGCTGCCGCTGATCAAGAAGTCGGCTTAACGGCGCGCGACCGCAGGCGCCGCAGCCTGGCCGTCCCGCCGACGGCCAGCACCCCGGCCGCGGTCAACAACAGCATCGTCAGCAGCAGCAGCTGCGGGTCGTACACGAGCGACGTGGTGGACGGCTGCCCGTCGGTGATCGGCGCGACGCTGACGGTGCGCCGCGCGTGCGACCAGCTCACCCCCGCGGAAGCGAACGCGACGACCGCCAGGACGAGCATCAGCCGGGCACGGTGGCGGGCCATCACAGCGCAGGCCCGTCGTCGTCGGAGTCGACGTCGTCGACCGCGGTGCCGGGTGGTTGCACCCGCTCCTGGACCAGCGGGGTGAGCGCCGCCCGCAGCTGCCGGTGCCGGCGCGCCCAGGCCTGGGCATAACGCCCGCCCGTGAGCTTGAGGCCGATGCCGATCCGGCCACGCGGCACCCCGGCCAACTCGCCGAGTGCCCGCGCCGACTGCCACCTGGCCAGGTCCTTGCCGGAGGCCTCATGGTTCTCGGGCTCGGGATACACCTTGACGATCTCGCGCACCAGGATGGTCTCGGTGCCCTGACGCAGGGCGTCCTCGGTCAACTCGACCGAGGTGTGGATTCGGGCCGCCTTGACCTGGATCCCCAGAAACGCCGACACCATCACCAGAAAGATCGCCGGAACCAGCAGCCCTATCCCGGCACCGCTCCACAGCTCGATGAGGATCATCGACGCCGCCGCCGCCGGGCCCGCCAGCAACCACAGCCAGCTCCCGCCGGACTCGGCGAACAACGGCTTGGAGTCATCCACCGACGCCATCTTCTGATTGTCGCCCGGCCGCGCGGTCATGAAAGCCAACCCGCCGCATCGGCGGCCCAATAGGTCAGCACCATGTGGGCGCCGGCGCGGCGGATGCTCGTCAGCGATTCCAGCGCCGCGGCGCGGACGTCGAGCCAGCCGTTGGCGGCCGCGGCGCAGATCATCGCGTACTCCCCCGAGACCTGATAGGCGGCCACCGGCACCGGCGAAATCGAGGCCGCCGCGGCCACCACGTCCAGGTAGCTCATCGCGGGTTTGACCATCACGATGTCGGCGCCCTCGTCGAGATCGAGTTGCACCTCGCGCAGCGCCTCCCGGGAGTTGCCCGATTCCTGCTGGTAGGTGCGCCGGTCCCCGGACAGGCTCGAGCTCACCGCCTCGCGGAAGGGGCCGTAGAACACCGAGGCGAACTTGGCCGCGTACGCGAGGATCGCCACGTCGGTGTAGCCGGCGGCGTCCAGGCCGTCGCGGATGGCGCCTACCTGACCGTCCATCATTCCGCTGGGGCTGACCACGTGCGCTCCCGACTCCGCTTGCGCCACAGCGAGTTTCACGTAACGCAGCAACGTCGCGTCGTTGTCCACCCGGCCCCGGCTGTCAAGGACGCCGCAGTGGCCGTGGTCGGTGAACTCGTCGAGGCAGGTGTCGGCCATCAGTACGGTCGCGTCGCCGAGGTCTTTGGCCAGGTCGCGCAGGGCCACGTTCAAGATGCCGTCGGGGTCGGTGCCCGCCGAACCCGTCGCGTCCTTGTCCTGTTCGCGCGGCACCCCGAACAGCATGAGGCCGCCCACGCCGGCGGCGACGGCCGCGTGGGCCGCGCCGCGCAACGACTCGCGGGTGTGCTGCACGACGCCCGGCATCGAGGCGATGGGCCGCGGCTCGGCGATGCCGTCGGCGACGAACATCGGCAGCACCAGATGCCTTGGCTCCAAGGAGGTTTGCGCCACCAGACGACGAAGCGCCGGGGTGGAGCGGAGCCGGCGCGGACGCTGGCGCGGATAGGCGCCCATGCTCACCTGGCGGCTTCGTGGCCGCGAACGCGCGCGCAATGCCGGCCCCGACGGCGCGTCGCCGCACAGACACGCACGCTCACGAGGGGAACGGGCACGCCGGGCACTAGCGTCTGCGGCTCTTCTTGCGCGGGGGCGGCAGTGCGCCCTCGGCGCGCAGCCGGGCGGCGTGTTCGGCCAGCGCGTCCACCAATGGACCCACGGCGGCGGTCTCGGGCTGCACATCGACCCGCAGCCCGAACTCCGCGGCGGTCTCGGCGGTCTTGGGCCCGATGCAGGCGATGATGGTTCTCGCGTGCGGCTTTCCGGCGATGCCGACGAGGTTGCGCACGGTGGAGCTCGACGTGAAGCACACCGCGTCAAAGCCGCCGGTCTTGATCATCTCCCGCGTCTCGGCCGGCGGCGGGGCGGCCCGCACCGTGCGGTAGGCGGTGACATCCTCGATCTCCCAACCGCGTTCGCGCAGGCCCTCGGCCAGCGTCTCGGTGGCGATGTCGGCGCGAGGCAGCAGGACCCGGTTCACCGGGTCGAAGATGCTGTCATAGGGCGGGAAGTCGTCGAGCAGGCCCAGCGAGGACTGTTCACCGGCCGGCACCAACTCGGGGCTGATCCCGAAGGCGCGGACCCGGTCGGCCGTCGACTCGCCCACGCAGGCGATCTTCACCCCGGAGAACGCTCGGGCGTCGAGCCCGAACTCGCCGAACTTCTCCCACACCGCGCGCACGGCGTTGGTGGAGGTGAACACCACCCACTGGAAGCGGCCGTCGACCAAGCCCTTGACGGCCCGCTCCATCTGCGCGGGGCTGCGCGGCGGCTCTACCGCGATGGTCGGCACCTCCACCGGGAGAGCGCCGTACGACGTCAGCCGGTCGCTCATCTCGCCGGCCTGGTCCTTGGTGCGGGGCACCAGCACGGTCCATCCGTAAAGTGCGCGGCTTTCCCACCAGTTCAGCCTGGCCCGGTTGGTCACCGTCTTGCCGATGGTCACCACCAGCGAGCCGTTCTGGCGGTCGCCGCCCGCATCGGCGCCGAGGAGCGCCGAGTCGGTCAGGCCGTGCAACGTGGTCTCGACCGATCGCTGCTGGCAGGTGGTGCCCTGCGCGGTCACCACGCACGGGGTGGTCTCGGACAGCTGGTGATCGATCAGGGTGCGCGCCGCGTCGGGCAGGTGCGACGCGGTGGCCTGCAGGATCAAGGGGCCGGGTGCCGCGGCCAGAGCGTCCCAGTCCACCTGTGGGTCGCGCACGTCGGCGACCGTGTGCGACGACCCCAGCGGCAGACCCGCGTAGGTGGGGACCGCGCTGGTGGCGGCCAGGCCGGGCACGATCTCGATGTGCATGTGGCTGCGCGCCACGGCGTTCACCTCGGTGATGACGGCGTCCACCGTCAGCGGGTCGCCGGCTACCAGCCGGACCACATCGGCACCCGAGCGGGCCTCGGCCACCAGCGTTTTGGCGACCTCGGCAGGTTCGCCCAGGGCCGGGCGGACATCGGGACCGGCGGACATCACCGCGGGCGCGGCCTGGGGTTGCTCCGCGTCGGCGGCCCCGTCCCCGGTCGCGGGCGCCGGACTGGCCGGCGCCGGGCCGGAGACCGGTGGCAGGTCTTTGCCGATCAGTGCCAGCACCGGCTCCGGCACATCGGGGTCGGTGAAGACCAGTGCGGCGTTCGCCAGCACCGAGGCCGCCCGGGTGGTCAACAGGCCGGGGTCACCCGGACCGGAACCCACGAACGTGATTTGGCCCGGCCTTGGCTTGCGCCCTCGCGTCGTCATTGTCGCTCCCACGTCGCTCTCTACTTTTCCTCGCGCGAGTCTTGCCGCGCTGCGCTCATCAGCTCCCGCGCGCCAAGCTCGAACAACTCCGCGGCCACCGAGAGCCCCAGCTCTCGTGCCCGACCGGGATTGCCGATGCCGGACGCTCGGATCACGTCGGACCCGTCCAGCGCCGCCACGCAGCCGCGCAGCGACAGCTCCTCGAAGACCCGGCCGTCCTCATCGATGGACTCGACCACCTCGGCGATCGCGCCCACCGGTGCAGAGCAACCGGCCTCGAGTTCGGCCAACAGGGCTCGCTCCGCGGTGACCGCCGCTCGCGTGTCGGCGTCGTCCAACTCCGCCAGCACCGCCGCCAACCCGTCACCGGCGCGGCATTCGACGGCGAGCGCGCCCTGAGCCGGCGCCGGCAACATCTGCACCGGCTCGAGCGTCTCGGTCACGTCACCGAGGCGGCCCAGCCGGGCCAACCCAGCCCGAGCCACCACAATCGCGTCCAGATCACCACTGCTCACCCTGTTCAACCTGGTATCTAGGTTGCCTCGTAGGGGGCGGATTTCCAAACCGAGACCCAATGCTCTAAGCTGCGCGGCCCGCCGGGGAGACGAGGTGCCCACCAGCGAACCGGGCGGCAACTCGCCCAGCACCATCCCGTCGCGCGCGACGACCGCGTCACGGGGGTCGTTCCGGGTGGGTATCGCCGCGATGGTGAACCTCGGGTCGTCGGCGGTGGGCAAATCCTTGTGGGAGTGCACCGCCGCGTCGACGCGGCCGTCTTCGATGGCCTCGCGCAGCGCGGTGGTGAAGACGCCCACTCCGAGGGTCTCGATGGGCGCCGAGGACCGGTCACCCACCGTGCTGATGGTCACCAGCTCCGCCGGGTGTCCGTTGGCGATCAGCGCGTCCCTGACGGCGCCGGCCTGCGTGGTGGCCAACAGACTGCCGCGGGTGCCTATTCGGATCACGTGCGGCAATCGGCTACTCGGCGCGGGTCTGCGCGCCGCCGGCATCCAATCCGCCTGCCACAACTGGCAATTCGCCTGCGGCGACGGCGGCTACGGAGTCGATGGCGGTCTGGTCGAGTTCGAAGAGTTCACGCAGCGCCTCGGCGTAGCTGTCGCCACCGGGGGCGCTCGCGAGCTGCTTGATCCGCACGGTCGGCGCGTGCAGCAGCTTGTCCACCACCCGGCGGACGGTCCGGGCCACCTCCTCGCGCTCGGACATCGCGAGCCCGGGCAACCGGTTGTCCAGGCGCAGCAACTCCGCCTCGACCACGTCGGCGGCGCGCTGGCGCAGCGCGGTCACCGTCGGGGTGACCTCGGCCATCCGCTGCCCCGCCAGGTAGGCCGACACCTCGGCGGCGACGATGTGGCGGGCGGCGTCGACGTCGGAAGCGGCGGCGTGGGCGGACGGCTCGTGCTGGATGCGGTCCACGTCGACCACCCAGACGCCGGGCAGCCCGGCGACCGCCGGATCGACGTCGCGCGGCATGCCCAGGTCGCAGATCACCAGCGGGCGGGTCGCCTCGTCCCGGCCGGCGGCGGCCAGCGCGTGATGCACGTCGGCCAAAGAGATCACCGGGCTCACCGCACCGGTGCAGCTGACCACGACGTCGGCCTGGGCCAGCGCACCGGCCAGCTGGTCGAGATGCAGCGCCCGGGACGCCACGCCGGCATCGCGGATCTTGCGGGCCAGCCGCTGGGCGCGGGACGACGACCGGTTGAGCACCTGGATCTCGCGGATGCCCGCGCGGGTCAGATGCGCCGCGGCCAGGGCGCCCATCGCACCGGCGCCGACCACGACGGCGGTCCTGCCCGACAGGCCGCCCAGGCGGCGTTCGGCCATATCGAGGGCCACCGAGACAACCGACGCGCCGGCGGCGTCGATGGCGGTCTCGGAGTGCACGCGCTTGCCCACCGACAGCGCCCGCTGGGCCAGCTCGTGCAGCACCCGCCCGACGGTCCGGTTGCCTTCGGCGGAGGCGTACGCGCGCCGCACCTGCCCCAGCACCTGCTGTTCCCCGATCACCGCGGAGTCCAGACCGCTGGCGACCGAGAACAGGTGCTCGACGGCGGCCTCGCTGTAACGCACGTAGGCGTATTTGGTCAGGTCTCCCATCGGCATGCCGGAGTGCTCCGACAGCACCTGCCCGATCACGGCCAGACCGCCGTGGAACGCGTCCACCACCGCATAAACCTCGACCCGGTTGCACGTCGACAACACCATGGCCTCGGTCACCAGAGGGGACTGCAACACCCGGTCGACGATCTTGCCCTGATCGGATTCGTCGATGGTGAGGTGTTCCAGGACGGAGACCGGCGCACTGCGGTGCGAAACCCCGAAGAGCAGGACGCTCACGGCAGCATCACCTGGCCAGCTCCCTTGCTTGTCCCAGTAACTGAACTGCTGTCCACGGTAATCGTTTATCAGCCGGGCTACCAAATAATGGGGGCGTCAAGCGGCGCTGGTCACAGCCGCGGCCCCGGCAGGGGGTCGCCGGGACCGAGCCCTATCGGCCGAGGTCGGCGCGCAGCCGGTCCTCGTCGATGTCCCAATAACTGTGCTCGCGGCCGTCGAGCAGCACCACCGGCAGCCGGTCGCCGAACTCCGCCCGCAGGCCGGGGTCGCCCGCCGCGGCGGCGGCGTCGACGTCGACGCACGACAGGTCAAAGCCCCACTCGCGGGCCAGTTCCCCGAGCCGGGCGTGCACTCGCACACACAGGGTGCAGCCGTCGCGCGTCAGCAGCACGACCTGTGGCCGGCCCGAAGCCGCCGCGCCCGTGTCTGCCATGGCGACCAGTGTGCACCGGACACACGACGGACCTGCCGCCCGGGCCGCCGGGTGAATTGTCGGGCCCGTCCGGAGTCGTTAACTTTTCGTCGTGGCCGGTGACAACACTTTGCGCGTCGACCCGCACACCCTGCGGTGGTCCGCCGCGGCGCTGTCGAACGGCGCCGAGGAGCTGCGTAACCGGTTGACCGATCTCGACGACCGGGTCGGCGCCCTGTTGGGCGGGTGGCGCGGCGCGTCGGGGTCCGCCTACGGCTCGGCGTGGGAGTTGTGGCATCGAGGCGCCGGCGAGGTCGAGGCGGGGCTGGCGATCCTGGGGCGGCTCGTCGCCGAGGCCGGCGGGGCTTACCAGGAGAACGAGACCACTTCGGCGCTGCGGATGCGCCTGGGCAGGAGCGAGACCGACCGTGGCTGAACCGTTTCGCGTCGATCCCGAACTGCTGGCCGACACCGTGGGCCACATGGCCGAATTCCAGCGCTACGCCCAGCAGATGATCGACGAAATCGATTCGGTGGTAAGGCATCTGCATTCGACGTGGACCGGTGAGGGCGCCGCCGCCCACGCCGAGGCGCACCGGCACTGGGCCTGCGGCGGGGCGATGATGCGTGCGGCGCTGGCGCAGCTGACAAGCGCGGGTGCGACCGCGCACGCCAACTACACCGGGGCGGCGTCGACGAACCGGGGCATGTGGTCCTAGCCGGGCAGCTCGGGGTGTGGGGGGCCGCGGGCAGGCCAGGCGCGTCCGCGTCCGGCGGATAGGGTTGGATACCGGTGGTCCGCCGGTTGCCGAGCAGCACAGCTTCTAGGAGGTTTAGCAGTGACTTCCTCGGAGAATTCCCCGGACCGGGAAGGGCCGGGCGTCACTCCCGTCGACCTCGAGTCGCTGGCCGCCGACGCCAGCGCCGCGCGCGCGCTGGAGGGCATGCGGCAAGCGGCCGCGGCGGAGGGCCCGGCCGGCCCGCAGCCACCGGTCGACCTGACCGCGGCCGCGTTCTTCGACGTGGACAACACCCTGGTGCAGGGCTCCTCTGCGGTGCATTTCGGCCGGGGACTGGCCGCACGCAACTATTTCACCTACCGCGATGTGCTCGGATTCATCTACGCGCAGGCCAAGTTCCAGATGCTCGGCAAAGAGAACAGCAACGACGTCGCGGCCGGGCGGCGCAAAGCGCTCGCGTTCATCGAGGGCCGCTCGGTCGAGCAGTTGGTCACCCTCGGCGAGGAGATCTACGACGAGATCATCGCCGACAAGATCTGGCCCGGAACGCGTGAGCTCACGCAGATGCACCTCGATGCCGGCCAGCAGGTGTGGCTGATCACCGCAACGCCGTACGAACTGGCGGCCACCATCGCGCGCCGGCTGGGCCTGACCGGCGCGCTGGGCACCGTCGCCGAGTCGGTCGACGGCGTGTTCACCGGCAGGCTCGTCGGCGACATCCTGCACGGCACCGGCAAGGCGCACGCCGTGCGGTCGCTGGCCATCCGGGAGGGACTCAACCTCAAGCGCTGCACCGCCTACTCCGACAGCTACAACGACGTGCCCATGCTGTCGCTGGTCGGCACGGCGGTCGCCATCAACCCCGACGCCCGCCTGCGCACCCTGGCCCGCGAGCGCGGCTGGGAGATCCGCGACTTCCGCACCGCCCGGAAGGCGGCCCGAATCGGGGTACCGTCGGCGCTGGCGCTCGGCGCGGCCGGGGGCGCCTTGGCCGCCCTGGCCTCCCGACGTCAATCGCGCTGATAGGCTGCGCCGCTAGCATCTATTCGAGCGGAGAACAACGCGCTATGACGACTCCCAAAGAAGCCGAAGGACTCATCGGCAGCAACTACCGGGGATCGGACTACTTCGAGGTCGGACGCGAGAAGATCCGGGAGTTCGCGCTCGCGGTGAAAGACGACCACCCGTCCCACTTCAACGAGGCCGACGCGGCCGAAGCCGGTTATCCGGCGCTGTTGGCGCCCTTGACCTTCGCGGCAGTCGCCGGGCGGCGCGTGCAGCTGGAGATCTTCACCAAGTTCAGCATTCCGATCAACATCGCCCGGGTCATCCACCGCGACCAGAAGTTCAAGTTCCACCGGCCGATCCTGGCCCACGACAGGCTCTTCTTCGACACCTACCTGGACTCGGTGATCGAGTCGCACGGCACCGTCCTCGCCGAGATCCGCAGCGAAATCTCCGACGCCGAAGGCAATCCGGTGGTGACCGGCATCGTGACGATGCTCGGCGAATCCGCACACCAGGAGGCGAGCGCGGCAGAAACCGCCGCCGCCGTTGCGTCGATATCAGCCGGTAAGTAGGGTCGGTTTAATGACGTCACAAGGCAAAACGGGGGGGACCGACACCCGGCTGAAGCCGCCGGTCGACAAGGTCCGGTCGCACTACGACAAGTCGAACGAATTCTTCAAGCTCTGGCTTGACCCGTCGATGACGTACAGCTGTGGCTATTTCGACGAGAACCCCGACCCGCAGAATCTGACCAAGACCCTCGAAGAGGCGCAATACGCAAAGCGCAAGCTCGCCCTGGACAAGCTGAACCTCGAGCCGGGCATGTTGCTGCTCGACATCGGCAGCGGCTGGGGCTCGACGATGCGGCACGCCGTGGCCGAGTACGACGTCGACGTGATCGGGCTGACGCTGAGCGAGAACCAGCACGCCCACTGTGTCGCCGAATTCGAGAAGATGGACAGCCCCGCCGTAAAGAGGTGCGAATCCAGGGCTGGGAGCAATTCGACGAGCCGGTCGACCGGATCGTGTCGCTGGGCGCGTTCGAGCACTTCGCCGATGGCGCGGGCGACGCCGGCTACGAGCGCTACGCCACCTTCTTCAAGAAGTACTACGACCTGCTGCCGGACGACGGCCGGATGTTGCTGCACACCATCGTGGTGCCCAACGCCGAAGAAGGCAAAGCGATGGGCTTGAAGGTCAACATGACCCTGCTGCGGTTCATCAGCTTCATTTTGAAGGAGATCTACCCGGGCGGGAAGTTGCCCCAGGTCGACCTGGTCGACAAGTACGCGACGGACGCGGGTTTCAAGATCGAGCGCCACCACTTCATCGGCAAGAACTACGTTCCGACGCTGACCGCTTGGGGCGATGCCCTCGAGGCGCACAAGGAAGAGGCGATCGCCCTGAAGGGGCAGGAGACCTACGACATCTACCTGAAGTACCTGCGGGGCTGCTCAGACCTCTTCCGAGACGGCTACACGAACGTCTGCCAGTTCACGATGGTCAAATAATCGTTCGGCACGCTGAGCGCCCCGGTGTCCGTCGGCACTGGGGCGCTTTGCTGTTCGGGGTGGCCCCGACCTGGCGGAATCAGCCCAGGAAGATGTTGCGGCGCCCGGCGAGCATCCGGTACAGCGTCTGCTGAATGGTCTCGCGCACCTGGTCGGTCAGCTCGAAGGTGACCATCGGGTCTTCGGCGTCGGACGCCGCGTAGTCGTTGGTGTAGATCGGCTCGCCGAAGGTGATGCGCCATTTGGACGGCAACGGCACCAGGCCGGCGGGGCCGGCCAGCGGGAACAGCGGCGTGACCGGGAAGTACGGCAGGCCGAACAGCCGCGCCAGCAGCTTGACGTCGGTCAGCATCGGATAGATCTCTTCGGAGCCGATGATCGAGCACGGGATGATCGGCGCCTTGGTGCGCAGCGCGGCGGTCACGAAGCCGCCGCGGCCGAACCGCTGCAGCCGGTAGCGCTCCTCGAAGCGTTTGCCGAGGCCCTTGTAGCCTTCCGGGAACACCGCCGTCAGTTCGCCGCCGGCCAGCAGCCGGTGCGCGTCGGTCGTGCAGGCCATGGTGTGGCCGGCCTTGCGCGCGGCCTCGCCTATCAGGGGCAGGTCGAAGACCATGTCGGCGGCCAGCAGCCGGATGTCCCGGTGCGCCGGGTGCTCGTCGTGCACGGCCACCGACAGCATCAGGCCGTCGAATGGCAGCACCCCGGCGTGGTTGGCCACCACCAGGGCCGGACCGTCGCCCGGCAGGTTCTCGATGCCGCTGACCTCCACCCGGAACCACGACCGGAAGAAGAACCTCAGCAAAGGCCTGACGATTGCGCTGTTGAAGTGCGGGTCGAAGCCGAACTCGTCGACGCTGTAGTCGCCGGTGAGCCGCTGGCGAAGAAATCCGGCGACCGCGGCGACACGCTGAGCCAGCTCGTTCAGGGGCGCCTCGGGGGAGCCCGGCTTGCCGCCGGTGCCCGCGGTGCGGCGGCGTTCGTCGATTTCGCGGACGACGGCGGCGATCTGCTCGGCCGACGCGCGGCCCTGCGGCTCGGATAGCAACGAGGGATGCTGCCGCGCCGACTCCGCGCGCTGATCGGCTCGCCGACGCGCCGCTACCCGGCCCCGATTGGTGTGCAGTGGAATGACATTCGCTCTGGTTTCACCCACCACGATATCTACCTGACCCCGCCCCACGGAATTGGACTACGGCTACCCCAGCGCTGCGCTAGAGCTATGGCGCGACCTTCCAAGGAGCGTACCCGATGCGGGTCGATTATGGGAGTCAGGCGACGTCCGCGGACGTAGTCGTCGAACGCCTCCGCCGTCGTCCATTTCGGCTGGTAACCAAGCTCGGTGCGCATCCTGGTGGTGTCCATGACGCGGCCGTAGCTCAAATAGTCGAACTGCTCGCGGCTGATCTCGTTGTAGCGATTGGCCCGCCGCAGCGAATCCAGCGCCCATACCCCGAAGCCGGGCACCGGCAGCGGAATCCGGCCGGCCCGCCGGATCGCCTGGGACAGCATGACGATGCCGTCGGCGCCGATGTTGAACGTCCCGGCCTTGCCGGCCATCGCCGCGCGTTCCAGCGCCCCGAGCGCATCCTGCTCGTGCAGCAGCTGAAGTCGCGCGTCGCGGCCAAACATGGTGGGCACCAACGGTCCTGCAAGGTAGCGCGACAGCGTGGTGTCCATCGCCGGGCCGATCATGTTGGCCAACCGCAGGATGGTGACCGCGATGTCCGGCCGGCGCCTGCCCAACCCGCGCGCATACCCCTCGATGTCGAGGCTGTCCTTGGCGAAGCCGCCGCGCAACGGACGCCGGCTGGTGCTGTCCTCGGTGAACACGACCGGGTCGTGGGCGCTCGACCCGTACACCTCGGACGTCGACTTGAGCACGACGCGGCGCACCGACGGCGCCTTCTGACAGGCCGCGAACAACTGCATCGCGCCCATCACGTTGATTTCCTTCAACGCGGCGCTGCCGCCCGACCGCGGCGCGTACGAGGCGGCCGCGGCGTGCACCACCGTGTCGACATCGCCGTTGCGAATCACCTTGGCAATGAATGGGTTTCGAATGTCGGCGCGGACAAACTCGGCGCGGCCCATCCGGCGCAGCATGTCCTTGCTGGGCGCGATCGCGTCCACCGCGATGACCCCTTTGATCATCGGGTTCTGCGCGAGGCGGGCTGTCAGGTAGCCGCCGAGGAACCGGCACGCGCCGGTGACCAGCACCACCTTGGGGTAGTGCACGGCGTCGCTTCCGGTGCCCCCCGCTGCGGCACCTTCCCCACTCGACGAATCCACTCGAACAGACTATCGGCCAGGCGGCACAGCGGCACCAACGCCGCGGTGGGTGAGCGGAGCTACTTGCCGAGTTTTCTGCGCTGCACCCGGGTGCGACGCAGAAGTTTGCGGTGCTTCTTCTTCGACATGCGCTTGCGCCGCTTCTTGATTACTGAACCCATGAACTCCGCTATCTGACCTGAGACCTGCGTTAAAAGGACCACGCCACTTTACCCGGCCCGACACGCGGAACACCAAACCGGCGTCGCTGCAACCTCGCGCAACCGCGAGGCTGCACGTCGTGATGTGGCGCACCGGGACCGCCCAGGCCGCGCGCGGATTGACGTCCGCACGCGGCCCGATTCGGCTCAGCCGGCGTCGAAGTAGGAGGTCTCCAGCATGTCGTGGACGGCCTTGGCGTGCACCCGGAACGACCGCCCGACCCGAACCGCGGGCAGCTCGCCGTTGTGCACCAGCCGGTAGACCGTCATCTTGGAGACCCGCATCAACGCCGCAACCTCGGCGACGGTGAGAAACTGAGTCCTGCCCTGCTGGCCTTCGACAGAACTCGTGTCCCGTCCCTTACCTGCAGAATCTCGCGCTGATGGCCCGTTCGTAGACGTCATCGCAACCCATTCGTGTCAGGCACGCGCAATGCCAGCGGCTTCCCCTCCGCCGGCACCCACACGTGCATACAGCTAGGAGAATAGCGGGACTGATGGGGTTACTGGTACTGGTGGGGGACAACTCGTTGAAAAACCTTGAATTATTCCGATGTAATTCTTAGCTGCTCAGAGCGCTTTTTGGCGGCCTGGACGGCCGCATCGACCGCCGCTCGCAATCCGCCTTTTTCGAGCTCCCGCAGGGCCGCGGCGGTGGTGCCGCCGGGCGAGGTGATGGTGGCCCGCAGCTGCGCCGCCGCGGTATCCACCCGCAGGCCCAGCGCCTCGCCGGCGGCCGGGCGCCCGTCGGCCTCCATGCGCTCGAGCAGCATGGCCGCCGCGCCGGCCATGGTCTGTGTGGTCAGGTCGGTGGCCACCTGACGGTTCAGGCCCGCCGCGACACCGGCGTCTACCAGGGCCTCGACCAGCAGCAAGAAATACGCCGGCCCCGAACCCGACAGCGCCGTGACGGCGTCCATCTGCGCCTCCGGCACGGTGAGCACGCCACCGACGGCGTCGAACAGCGCCGAGACCTCCTCGAGCTGCACGGCGGTGACGAAGCGGCCCTTGGCCAGCGCGGTCACTCCCGCGCCCACCAGCGCCGCCGCATTGGGCATCGCCCGTACCACCGGCGTCCCGGCCGGCAGCTTGGACTCGAAGTAGCCGAGCGTGATCCCCGCCGCCACGGTGACGAAGACCTGCTCTGCGGAGTCATTCCCGGCCGCGGTGGCGGCGCGGGCCAACTCCCCCATCACCGACTCGACGTCGGCCGGCTTGACCGCGACGACGACGAACGACGCGTTGTCCACGGCGTCGCTCACCGAGGTGACCCGCACCGAGTACTCGTCCGCCAGGTACTTGGCGCGCTCGGGAATCCGTTCGACCACCACGAGGTCTTTGGTCTGACGGCCGGCGCGCAGCAGACCCGACAGCAGTGCCTCGCCGATGCTGCCCCCGCCGATGATCGCGATTCTCGCCATGCCGGACAGCATCGCAGACCCCGGCTATCCGCGAGCGGCAGGGACCAGCGCGAGCTGGCGTGACTGCGCCACGATCCGGCCGAGGCTGTCGACGACGATGTGGTCCTCATCGAACCAGTCGTGGCCGATCTCCATGCAGGTGCAGACCACCCGCAGCCAGCCGTCGGCGGGCAGGCCGCGCAGGAAGGTGGTGAGCTGAATGGTGGGAGCCCAGCCGGTGCGGTCGACGGCGAAGGTCACCGGCGCCGAGAGGTCCCCGCACATGAGCGCGAACAGCGCGTCCGGGGCGACGTCGCGGGGCCTGGCCCACATCTGCAGCATCGGCGGCTTACCGTCCGTGCCGGGGCCCATCGTCGACAGCAGCGGACGGACGTCGCATCCCTCGCCCAGGTGGACCAGGCCGCCCAGCGGGTGCCCGGGACCGATCGGCTCGATGTCGTCGGGGGGCTCCGGCGCCATCAGGTCCACGACCGGGTTCGCCGACAGCAGCGGCGAGGCGGGACCGCCGGGAGGATAGTGCTCGGGCTCGCCGATGTTGACCACGGCGTGCACGGCGGTGCGCTCGCCCTGCAGGAGTTCGACGTCGACGACGCTGATGCGCCGGCCGCGCTTGCGGACCGAGGTCACCAGGCGCATCGCCCCCGGATCGGGCGCCCACAGAAAGTTCGCCGAGACGGCGACGGGTTCCAGCCCGTTCGACGGGCCGCCGCACGCGGTGCGGGCCGCGTTGGCGCACAACGCCAGCATGGCGCCCCCGTGCACCTTGGGCCCGATGGTCCAGCGCTTGTCGAGTTCTCCCTCGTAGACGCAGGGCTCGACCTCTCGCAGCGTCATCGCGGTGGTGAATAAGGCGTTCATGATCTCCTGGGTACGTCAGCGCAGCAGGTGTGTGCGGGCAAACTGCAGCGACTGGGTGAGCATGGTTTCGCGCTCGCCGGCCGAACGGGCGCTCGAGGTGGACACCTCCAGGATGACGTGCCCCGCGAAGTGACCGCCGGCCAGCATCTGGCACACCTCGGCGGTGGGTTGCGTGCCGCGCCCCGGCACCAGATGCTCGTCGGCGGGCAGGCCGCTGCCGTCGCACAGGTGCAGGTGCACCAGCCCCGCGCCCATCCGCTCCGCCATGTCCAGGGCGTCGGTGCCCGCGGTGGAGGTGTGGGACAGGTCCAGCGTGTAGTGGGCGTGGTTGCCGTCCAGCGGGTCGTAGGACGGCGCGAACGCCGAGATCGCCGGGCCGGGACCGCCGCCCCGCTTGCGCATGCGTTCACGCGACTGGCCGGCCCCGAAGAACCGGTCCGCGCGGAACGGAAACATGTTCTCGACGGCCACCAGCACGTCGCTGGACGCCTCCAGCTCCATGACCTGCTCGCTGAATCCCTCCGCGTAGCGCCGCTGCCAGCGGAACGGCGGGTGCACGACGACGGTCTGGGCGCCCAGTTGCTCGGCGGCCCGCACGCTGCGTTCCAGCTTGGGGATGGGGTTGGCGCCCCACACCCGCTGCGAGATCAGCAGGCAGGGGGCGTGCACGGACAGCACCGGCACGCGGTAGCGCCGGGACAGCTTCTCCACCGCGTCGATGTCCTGGCTGACCGATTCGCTCCACACCATCAGTTCGACGCCGTCGTAGCCCAGGCGCGCCGCGTACTCGAACGCGGCCTCGGCCCGCAGCGGATACACGGAGGCCGTGGAGAGGCCGACTTTGATTGATGGGCGCAACTGTCTGGGGTTCTTGAGTAGGTGCGCCTAGCCCGACTGCAAGGACAGCGCCAGGGGCCCCAGGGTGATCAGGGCGCCCACAGCGACCGCGATCAGCGTGCTGGTGATGTCCTCGGTCTTGCGGACGACCCGCACCCCGACGACGAGGCCCAGGATGACCAGCACCGACAGCACCAGCGCAACGATGCTGTTCCAGCGCCACAGCTGGTCGAACGCCACGAACAGCCCGGCCCCGAACGCGACGGCCAGCATCGACTGGAATACGACCAGGCCGGCGCGCCACAGCGCTTCGAACCGGCCCGGGGCCGGACGGCCCTCGGCAGCGTCGCCCCCTTGGTCGTCTGCGAGGCGCGGTTTTGCGGAAGGCGCCGCAATGCCCCAGTCCGCGCCGCCGCCGTCGAGGTCGTGCCCGTTCGCCAGGGTCGAATCCAGGCCCTGCAGGTAGGAGCGGACGTACGCCGAATCCTCCGCCGTGAGGTCGGCGTCGCGCACCTCGGAGTCCATCACGTCCACAGGCATGTCGGCGTAGGCGTCCACCGGGTCGGGACTCATGTCCTCGGCGCCGGCGGCCTGCCCCGGCCGGTCGGACTTCTCGTCCGGCTCGGCGCGGCGCTGCGGGAGTGGGTAGGCGCTGCGCTCGGGCCCCGACGCCCGGTGCGGCTGCGGCGGCGACTTGGGCCAGCGCGGCTCGGGCTCGGACCAGTACGCGGTCGACGAGCGGTTCTCCTGTTCGTGGGCGAGGTCGTGCGCGGGGGCTTCGGCGGGTGCGTGCGCTTCGGCGGCGGGTGCGTGCGCTTCGGCGGCGGGTGCGGGTGCCTCGACCGCGGTGGCGGTGTCCGGGCCGGTCTCGCGGTGCTCGTGGTGCTCGTGGTGCTCGTCGTCGCGGATGACGGGGATCTCGCCGGTCAGCTCGGCGACGGTGACCGCGTCGCTGTCGCCGCGCCGGCGGCGCCGGCGGCGGGTGACCGCCGGAGCGCCGATGGTCCCATTCCTGGCCAGTAGCTCGGCGACCGAGATAGGCCGGGTGCTGTCGGTGTCGGAATGCGGTCCCGTCATGATTTGTCGCCTCTCGATCGGTTGCCGTCCCGATCAACTGCTGAACCTCCAGCATCGCCTTTGGCGGGCTCCATGAGGGCGGTTCCGTCGGCTTCGCTGTCGAGTTTGCGCAAGATGAGACCTTCCCGTAACGCCCACGGGCAGATATCCACCGATTCGATCGACAACGCTCGCATGCTCGCCTCCGCCACCAGGGCACCCGCCACGATCTGCGGCGCCCGCTCGGCGCTCACCCCCTCCAGTTCTGCGCGATCAGCGGTGGTCATCCTAGAGATGAAAGATATGAGTTGCCTGAGACCGTTTGCTGTGAGCGTCCGTTTGACCCGGGGCCCGGCGGCCGACGGCGCCGCACCGGTCAGCCGCGCCAAAGACCGGAACGTCTTGGAGGTGGCCACCGCGAGGTCGGGGGCACCGGCGTCCAGCACGGTCATGCTGGCGTCCGACAGCTCGGCGTCCAACCAGTCGCGCAGCATCGCCACGCGGCGGCGGCCGGGCGGGTCGTCGGGCAGCCATTCGCGGGTCAGCCTGCCGGCGCCCAGCGGCAGCGACAGCGCGACCTCGGGCTCCTCGTCGACGCCGCTGGACATCTCCAGCGACCCGCCGCCGATGTCGAGGTTGATGATCCGGCCGGCGCTCCACCCGTACCAGCGGCGCACCGCCAGGAAGGTCAGCCTCGACTCGGCCACCCCGTCGAGAACCTGTAACTCGACGCCGGTCTCTTTGCGCACCCGGGCCAGCACGTCGTCGGAGTTCTCGGCGTCGCGCACAGCCGATGTGGCGAAGGCCATCAGCTCGGCGCAGCCTGAACTGTCGGCGATCTTGGCGAACTCGTCGATGGTGGAGATCAGCTTCTCCGCGCCGCGTTTGGTGAGCTTGCCCGAACCGTCGATCGACTCGGCCAGCCGCAGCGTGGCTTTCGTCGAACTCATCGGCGTCGGATGCCCGCCGCGGTGGGCATCGACGACGAGCAGATGCACCGTGTTGCTACCCACGTCGAGAACGCCCAATCGCACAACGAACAACCTAGTCGTGTGACGATGCGGGCCGCGTTTGGCCCGCTGAGGAACACGACGATCCCACACCGTCGTGTGACGATGCGGGCCGCGTTTGGCCCGCTGAGGAACACGACGATCCCACACCGTCGTGTGACGATGCGGGCCGCGTTTGGCCCGCTGAGGAACACGACAGTCCAGCACCGCCGTGTGACGATGCGGGCCGCGTTTGGCCCCCCCTCGAAGGCGTGGCCCCGCGCGTCGGTCGGGCCGAAGGCCCCAAACCTTGGGCTAACGTGGATCCGTGGCGGATTCACACCCGGGGCCGGGCCAGGAGGTCGAGCTGGACTTCGCCCGTGAATGGGTGGAGTTCTACGACCCGGACAATCCCGAGCACCTGATCGCGGCGGACCTCACCTGGCTGCTGTCGCGGTGGACGTGCGTGTTCGGCACCCCCGCCTGTCACGGCACGGTGGCGGGGCGCCCGGACGACGGATGTTGTTCGCACGGCGCGTTTTTGTCCGACGACGACGATCGCGCGCGGTTGGACGACGCCGTGCGGCAGCTGTCCGCCGACGATTGGCAATTCCGGGAAAAGGGCTTGAGCCGCAAGGGATACCTGGAACTCGACGAGCACGACGGCCAGCCTCAGTACCGCACCCGCAAACACAAGGACGCCTGCATCTTTTTGAACCGGCCGGGTTTTCCCGCGGGCGCGGGCTGTGCCCTGCACATCAAGGCCGTCGAGCTGGGCGTGCCGCCGCTGACCATGAAGCCCGACGTGTGCTGGCAACTGCCGATTCGGCGCAGCCAGGAGTGGGTGACCCGGCCCGACGGCACCGAGATCCTGAAAACCACTGTGACGGAATACGACCGCCGCGGGTGGGGCTCCGGTGGGGCCGACCTGCACTGGTATTGCACCGGCGACCCGGGCGCCCACGTCGGGGCCACCCAGGTGTGGGAGAGCATGGCCGACGAACTCACCGAACTGCTCGGCGCGAAGGCCTACGCGGAGCTGGCGGCGATGTGCAAGCGTCGCAGCAAGTTGGGGCTCGTAGCGGTGCACCCGGCGACCCGGATCGCCGAGTAGCCCCCGTTCGGGTCGCGTGCCCCAAGCTGAGCGCGCAGCCGTCGATTCCGGGCGGCCGGCAGACCGGCTGGGCGGTGTCGGCTAACCCTCGAGCTTGTAGCCCAGCCCGCGCACCGTGACCAGGTGCACGGGGTTGGCCGGGTCGGCCTCGATCTTGGAGCGCAGGCGCTTGACGTGCACGTCGAGCGTCTTGGTGTCGCCCACGTAGTCCGCGCCCCAGACCCGGTCGATCAGCTGTCCGCGGGTCAGCACCCGGCCACTGTTGCGCATCAGGTACTCGAGCAAGTCGAACTCCTTGAGCGGCAACGTGATCGTGTCGCCGTTGACGGAGACGACGTGCCGCTCGACGTCCATCCGCACCGGGCCGGACTCCAGCACCCCGTCGCTGATCTCGGAGTCGTCGTCGCCCCCGCGGCGCAGCACCGCGCGGATCCGGGCGATCAACTCGCGCGCCGAATACGGCTTGGTCACGTAGTCGTCCGCGCCGAGCTCGAGCCCCACCACCTTGTCGATCTCACTGTCGCGGGCGGTCACCATGATCACCGGCACGCTGGAGCGCGCGCGCAGCTGCTTGCACACGTCGGTGCCCGACATGCCCGGGAGCATGAGGTCAAGCAAGACGATGTCGGCGCCGGCGCGGTCGAACTCGGCCAGCGCGGCGGGGCCGTCGGTCATCACCGTGGCCTCGAAGCCCTCCTTGCGGAGCAGGAATGCCAGCGGATCAGCCAGCGACTCCTCATCCTCCACGATAAGCACGCTGGTCATCGGCGCCACTCCTTCTCATCGCTGCGCTCTGCATCGTCGTAGGCGCGCGTCATCGGCGCCACTCCTTCTCATCCTCATCGCTTCGCTCTGCAGCGTCGTCAGCGCGCGTCATCGACTCAATTCTTCCTCTCTGTGGGGCCTGCTGGGCCGCACCTCACGACCCCGCTGTGGCTCGTTTACCTCGTCGCCGTCCTTGAAGGCGGGGATGGACAGGGTGAAGGTCGACCCGGTTCCGGGCTTGCTCCACACACCGATGCTGCCGTTGTGGTTGGCCGCGACGTGTTTGACGATGGCCAGGCCCAGCCCGCTGCCCCCGGTGGCGCGGGACCGCGCCTTGTCGCCGCGGAAGAACCGCTCGAAGACGCGCTCCTGGTCTTCCAGGGCGATCCCGATGCCGCGGTCGGTGACGGCGATCTCGATGTTGTCGCCGCGGCGACGACGGCTGATCGATACCGGCGACCCCGGAGGCGAGTACGCGATCGCGTTGGAGACCAGGTTCGCCAATGCGGTCACCAGCAGGGTCTCGTCACCCAGGACCCGCAAGCCGGCCGGGGAGTCGGTGCGGATCTCGATGTCGGCGTTGTCGGCAGCCACCTTGTGGCGCGAAATCGCTTCGGACACAACGGTGTCCACCTCGACCTCGGTGACGTTGGGCAGCCGTTCTGCGCCCTGCAGCCGAGACAGCTCGATAAGCTCGGCGACCATGTCGCCCAGCCGGTTGGCCTCCACGAGCACCTTCTCGGCGAATCGCCGCACGGTTTCGGAGTCGTCGGCCGACGCCAGCAGCGCCTCGGCCAGCAGCGCCATGGCCCCGACCGGGGTTTTGAGCTCGTGGCTGACGTTGGCCACGAAGTCGCGCCGCGTCGCCTCCATGCGCGCGTAGTCGGACTGGTCGTGGACGAACACCACCGCGAACCGCCGGTCTTCTTCGCTGAGCAGTCGGGCCTGCCCGTGCACCGACAGCCCGGACCGGCCCGGTGCGCGTTTCGCGGGCCGCAGGTCGAACTCCGCCACCACCCCGGCGAGCGCCTGCTGGGCCGCCTGCCAGGCCTGGTCGTCGAGCTGCCGGTCGCGGACCAAGCCCAGTTCCCTGGCCCGTTCGTTGAGGTAGACGACGTCGCGGTGCGAGTCCACGACCGCGGCTCCCATCGGCATCAGGGCCACGATCCGTTGCAGCATCTGGGCGACTGTGATTCCGCTCCACTCAGTGGTCGTCTGCTGACGGTGTTGCACCGCCCGAGATGACAGCCGCCTCCCGGCCGCAACACCTGCGGCCAGCGCGACGACCGACAAAACCCCGGCCAGCAACAGCGCCGAGAACACAGTCACATAGCAAATCCTACAAATCTTCCTGAACGCCGCCCTAGCGGAACGAGGCCAAAATCGGACAAGTCACATCCTGAGCCACAGGTGTTCCGCTCGCGTTCACGGAATGTTTGGCAAGAGTGCCTTTAACCCGCGCCGCCGGCCGGCAACCCCCTCAGCCGCGCCCCTGGCCCGCGACCGCGGCGGCACCCACGGCCGCCGCCTCCGGATCGAGGTAGGTGCCGCCCGGGACCACCGGCCGCAGGTCGCCGTCGAGGTCGTAGCGCAGCGGGATACCGGTCGGGATGTTCAAGTCGACCACCGCCTCGTCGGACATCCCGTCGAGATATTTGACCAGGGCGCGCAGGGAGTTCCCGTGTGCGACCATCAGCACCGTCTTGCCAGACCGCAGATCCGGGACGACCACGTCGGTGAAGTACGGCAGGAACCGGGCGACCACGTCGGCCAGGCACTCGGTAAGCGGGCCGCCGCCGATGTTCGCGTAGCGGGGGTCGGAGTCCTGGCTGTAGCGGCTGCCCCTCTCGATCGGCGGTGGCGGCGTGTCATAGCTGCGCCGCCACGCCATGAACTGCTCGTCGCCGTAGCGGGCTTTGGTCTCGGCCTTGTTCAGCCCCTGCAGCGCCCCGTAGTGCCGCTCGTTGAGCCGCCAACTGCGCCGCACCGGGATCCACAGCCGGTCGGCGGTGTCCAGCGCCAGGTGGGCGGTGGTGATCGCGCGGCGCAGCAGGGAGGTGTACAGGACGTCGGGCAACAGGTCGCTTTCGGCCATCAACTCGCCGCTGCGCACCGCCTCGGCGCGGCCCTTCTCGGTCAGGTCGACGTCGACCCAGCCGGTGAACTGGTTGCTGGCGTTCCATTCGCTCTCACCGTGGCGCAGTAGCACCAACGTGGCCGTTTCACCCATGGCGGTAATTCTCTCACGGGCTCAGTCGTCTTGGTCGTCCTCGTCGATCAGATGCGCGAACGCCTGCAGGTTCTTCAGCGATTCGCCGCGAGACACCCGCCACTCCCACTCCTTCTGGATCGACGAACGAAAGCCCAACTCCAGCAACGTATTGAAGTCGGAGTCGACCGCCTCGAGCACCTGCCCGAGCACTCGGTCGATCTCGTCGGCGTCGACCGAGGCCAGCGACATCCGGCCCACCAGGTAGATGTCGCCGACGTTGTCCAGCGTGTAGGCCACACCGTAGAGCCGGCGGTTGCGTTTGAGCAGGAACCGGTAGACGCCCTCGTGGTTCTCGTCGGGCTTGCGGCACACGAAGGCCTCGACGCGCACCGAGTGTTCGCCGATGCTCAAAATGGTGTTGGTCTTCAGCTTCCGCTCACCGGGCAGCTCCACCACCAGGCCCGACGGGCCACCGTGTGCCCCAGCCTGTTTCGAGTAGTTGAGGTCGCTCGCCTGCAACGCACCCTCGATGACGGCTTCGACTGTGGAGTTCATGCACCCATCCCCTGGCGCTCGGCCCGGAAGTCCCCGATCGCGCGCCGGTAGCTGGCCAGCAGCGCGTCGGTGGTGTTGTCCCAGGAAAACTTTGACGCATGCTCCGCCGCCGCGCGGCTCATCGCCCCAGCCTGCGGGGCGCGCAGGCGCAGCAGCCGGTCGAGCGCGTGTGCCCAGTGCTCGACATCGTGCCCGGGCACCAGCGTGCCGGTGACCCCGTCGCGCACCGCCACCGGCAGGCCGCCCACCGCGGCCGCGACGACGGGGGTGCCGCACGCCTGCGCCTCGAGCGCCACCAGGCCGAACGACTCCGAATAGCTCGGCACGGCAACCAGATCCGCGGCCCGGAACAGGGTGGTGAGATTTTCGCGGGACTGCGGCGGCAGGAACGTCACCCGGGCCGCGATCCCGAGTTCGCCGGCGAGGCGGACCAGCCCGTCGGGGGACGACCGGCCGCTGCCCGACGGACCACCGGCCACGACGACGCGCACACCCGGCAGCTTCGCGGCTGCCCGCAACACGATGTCGGGTGCCTTCAGCGGCTGGATCCGTCCGACGAACGCCACGACCTTCTCGCCGGGCGGCAGGCCCAGCGCCGCCCGGGCGGCGCGACGGTCGCCCGGCCTGAACGTCTCGAGGTCCACGCCCGGGTGGACCACGTCGATGCGCGCCGGGTCGGCGTTGTGCAGGGAGATCAGCTGCTTGGCCTCGTCGGCGGTGTTGACGATCAGCCGGTCCGCCTCGTCGACCACCTGCTGCTCCCCCACCGTCCGCAGCGGTGGCTCGGGGGCGTCCCCGTCGGCCAGAGCCGCGTTCTTGACGGCAGCCAGCGTGTGCGCGGTGTGGACCAGCGGCACGGCCCAGCGGTCGCGTGCCAACCAGCCGACCTGCCCGGACAGCCAGTAATGCGAGTGCACGATGTCGTAGTAGCCGGGCTCGTGGGAGGCCTCGGCGCGGAGCACGCCCGCGGCAAAGGCGCACAGCTGGGTGGGCAGGTCATATTTGTCGAGGCCCTCGAACGGCCCGGCCACCACGTTGCGCACCAGGACGCGGGGCGCCACCCGCGCCACCGGCGGGTCGGCCGAGGCGGTCGCCCGGGTGAAGATTTCCACCTCGATGCCACGCCGGGCCAGGTGCAGCGCGGTTTGCAGGACGTACACGTTCATGCCGCCGGCGTCGCCGGTGCCGGGCTGGGCCAGCGGCGAGGTGTGCACCGCCAGCACCGCTACGCGGCGCGGGTCATTCAGCCGGAAGACGTCATCGTGCCGCACACTTTCATCTTTACAGGACGGCCCGAGCGCCCTATCAAGCGCGCAGGCTGCGCGGGCGATTCACGCCGACGACTCGTCGGCGGGGACGTCGCGCAGCGGCGCGTCCAGCGCCCCCGCGCGGCGCATCGCACCCAGCGGGTTGGCGTACAGCCCACCCAGCGACACCGTCCCGGCCCCGGCCTCCTGGACGCGGTTGCCGAAGGCGGTGACGCGGATGTCGCGCGGCGAGAGCACCGAGCGCGCGGCGAACGCCCGCTCGACGTGCTCCATGGCCTCCGGGTACTCGGTGAAGGCCTGGCCGCCGACCACCAGTTCGTCGGGGTTGAGCATGTCGCGCAGCAGGGCGACCGCCTCGCCGAGGACACGGGCGCGCTCCGCCAGCAGCTCTTGGGCCTGCGGGTTGCCGGCCCGGGCCACCCGCACCAGATCGGTGACGCCGGTGGTGGCGCGGCCCGCGGGGCCGCCGGGGACGACCTTGAGCCTGCGGGCGGCGGCCAGGACGGCCTCGTCGCTCACGGTCGATTCCAATTGGCCTGTGCCGCCGAGCAATTCGGAATAGGCGGGCAGGGTCGCGATGGTGCCGGGGCCGCTGGCCGGGCAGTGCACCCGCCCGCCGATCACCAACGCATAGCCCACGGTCTCGCGGGCGTAGACGTACAGACTGGTCGGCGAGCTCGGCCGAAATCGGCGCATGCCCAGGAGCAGCTCGGCGCCGGCCATGGCGTCGACGTGGGAGGCCACCGATACCGGCAGGTGCAGCGCGTCGGCCAGCACCGGACCGACGGGCGCCTGCCGCCAGCCCAGTCGGGGGTGGTCGACGTGCCCGGTGGCGCCGTCGACCGTGCCACCGATGGCCACCCCCACCCACAGCGGGCGGCGCCGGTGCCAGCGCTGCAGGTAGCGCCCCGCGCTCTCGGCCAGCGAGGCCAGCGCGGGACCGGCGGGGCTGAGCGGCGTCGGTGTCTCGACCGTGTCAAGTGTGCGGCCGAACAGGTCGGTGGCCACGATGCTGGTGGTCTTGGCCCCGATGTGGATGCCCAGGGTCACGAAGGGCTCGTGGTTGATCTCCACCGGCACGCGCGGGCGACCGATCGCGCCGGAGACGGCGAGGTCGGCGCGCTCCCGCAGCAGCCCGGCGTCGAGCAGGGCGATGACCTGGCGGTTGACCGTCGCGATGCTCAGGGAGGTGACCCTGGCGATGACGTCGCGGCCGACGGGGCCGTGCAGCCGGACGGCCCGGAAGACCGACGCCGCCGCGGAGTCGGGAATATGCAGCGCCGGCGGCAGGATCTGGGGGCGAGATCGCCGATTGCCCGTCTGGCCGGCTGCGCGGTTAGGCGAACGGTGGGAGGGGGTAAGAGTGTTCGAGCGCACGTGCGTCCTTTGTCCGAGTTCTGCTGGCCGGTCCTTGGCCACGCCTGAAATCAGGAGCGGCAAAGTGCGCGGCAACAACACGCACGTGCCGCGAAGCGACACGCGACCGTCGTGTTGAACAAGGCGCTGGGGTGCACACCAAAAACCTAGCATGATTACTAGAGTTGCTGCGATGGTTGCAATTGGCAGGAATGAACGCGTCGCCGTGGTCACCGGTGCGAGTTCCGGAATCGGCGAGGCGACCGCGAGAACCCTTGCCGCACAGGGCTTTCACGTGGTCGCGGTGGCGCGGCGCGCACAGCGCATCCAGGCGCTGGCCGACGAGATCGGCGGCACCGCGATTGTGGCGGATGTCACAGACGACGCCGCGGTCGACTCCCTGTCGGCCGCGTTGGGGCGGGTCGACGTGCTGGTCAACAACGCCGGGGGCGCACGGGGCCTGGAATTCGTTGCCGACGCCGACCTCGAGCACTGGCGGTGGATGTGGGAGACCAATGTGCTGGGCACGCTGCGGGTCACCCGCGCGCTGCTGCCACGGCTGATCGACTCCGGCGACGGGCTGATCGTCACCGTCACCTCGATCGCGGCGCTGGAAACCTACGACGGCGGCGCCGGGTACACGGCGGCCAAGCATGCCCAGGGCGCGCTGCACCGCACGCTGCGCGGCGAGTTGCTGGGAAAACCGGTGCGGCTCACCGAGATCGCGCCCGGTGCGGTCGAGACCGAGTTCTCGCTGGTGCGATTCGACGGCGACGAAAAGCGCGCGGACGACGTCTATACCGGCATCACCCCGCTGACGGCGGGCGACATCGCCGAGGTGATCGGATTCGTGGCCTCCCGGCCCTCGCACGTCGACCTGGACTTGGTTGTCATCCGGCCCCGCGACCAGGCCAGCGCGTCCCGGTTCAACCGCCGGGGCTAGGCACCGGGCTCGAAGAGGTGGTCGTCGTCGTGGTCGGCGTGCCCGACAGCGTCGGCGCGTCCGTCGGGGTGACCGGCGCGGTGACGGGGATCTGAGTCGACGGCGCGTGCGCCTTCGGCGGCGGCAGCGCCGACATCGCGACCCAGGTGTCCCAGTCCACGGCCCAGTCCCAGATGTCGCCGTCGGCGTAGGACAGCTGGATGGTGCTGCCGGTCACCTCGACCGGGTCACCGTAGATCGCGGAGTGGTAGTACTCCTCGGCGTCGCCTGTCGAGAGGTTGATGCAGCCGTTGGTGACGTTGCTGTTGCCCTGCGCGCCCGCACTCGACGGGTTGGCGTGGATGAATTCGCCGTTGTTGGAGATCCGCACCGCCCACCGTTCGTGGGCGTTGGTGTAGCCGGCGGCCGGGTTGGACATGTAGAAGTCGGCGTACTTCTCGGTGACCACGTGGATGCCGTTGCGCGTGACGTTGCGGGCCTTGTCGGCCTCGCCGTAGCTGCACGGGAAGTCCATGATGACGCCCGCGTCGGTGACGACCTGGATCCGGTGCGACGACACCTCCGCCTTCACCACCTGCCGCCGGCCGATCTGAATGCGCAGCGAGATGTCGTCGGCTCCGTAAGCGCCGTCGCCGAACGGCAGCCCGTACAGCTTGGCGTCGACGTTCACCGTGGTCCCGGCCGGGTAGTACTCGCGCGGCCGCCAGTGCACCCGGGCCCCCTGCGACTCGTCGGGCAGCCAGGCCCAGCTGCCCTCGACCGGCGGGTCGGTGGTGACGGCGAGCGCCTTCTCGACGGCGGCCTTGTCGCTGATGGTCGAATCGAACTGGATGATCACCGGCGCGGCCACCCCGACGGTCTGACCGTCGGCCAGCTGGAACTGCCCACCGACCTTCTTGGTGGGCGAGACGGTGGTGAACTTCCCGGACACGGGCACGGCCTTGCCGTTGTGGCCGACCGCCGCGCCGCTCCACGTGTAGGTGGAGTCGTAGCCCAGCGGCTCGGTGGTCGTGTAGACCGTGCGGTCCTGGTTGAACGTGCCGGCAACCGCCTTGCCGGACGAGTTCGTCAGCGTGACGTGCTGGAACCAGCCTTCGCTGACCTGGACGCTGATGGGCGCGATCGGCACCACGTTGTCGGCCGCCGGGGTGTTCAGGGCCGGCTGGTAGGTCAGCTGCGGCGCCGGCGGCTCCTTCTTCTCGGCCTGTTTCGTCGCGGTGCCCGCGCACGCGGCCAGCAGGCCCGGGGCGAAAACGCCCAGGCCGAGGGTCGCCAAAGCCACGCGCCGGTTGATCGGCGGCGGGGCGCTGGGCGTGGTCACGACATCCAAAGATACCGGGCGAAAGCGACCCGCCTCGCCGCGACAATGCGAGGTCGGGGCAACAATCCGCGAGATTGCCGCTACAGCCTGCAGCCGAGCAGGACCGGTTCCGGCTGCAGTGTGATACCAAACACGTCATGCACCCGGGTCCGGATCAACCGGGCCAGAGCGAGCACGTCCTCGGTGTTCGCGCCGCCGCGGTTGGTGAGCGCCAGCGCATGCTTGGTGGACAGCCGACAGCGGGCTTCGAGACCGCCGGGATCCGGCTCGGGATATCCCTTGGCGAAGCCCGCCCGCTCCACGAGCCAGCCGGCGGCCAGCTTGACGCCGTCCGGGGCCGGATAGTGCGGCACCGGACCGTCGATCGTGTCCGCCAGCCGCTCGCAGACGTCCGGGGCGACCACCGGATTGGTGAAGAACGAGCCCACACTCCACGTGTCGTGATCGGCCGCGTCCAGCACCATGCCCTTGCGGCCGCGCAACCTCAGCACCGCTTCGCGGACCGCCCGTGGCTCGGCGCGCTCCCCCGCGCTCACGTCGAGCGCATCTGCCAGCTCCCCATAGCGCAGCGGCGCGCTGCGGCCCGCGGCGTCCAGCGCGAACTCCACTTCCAGCACCACCCGGGCCGGTCCCAGCCCGACGGCCTCGCCGTGCTTGAAAATGCTTGTCCGATAACCGAATTCGAGCTCGCTGCCCGGTACCCAGCGCACCGTGCCGCTGTCGCGCTCCAGCACCCGGACCCGGGTGATGCAGTCGGACACCTCAGCCCCGTACGCCCCGACGTTCTGCACCGGGGTGGCCCCGGCCGAACCGGGGATGCCGGACAGGCACTCCAGCCCCCCCAAGCCGTGCTCGATGCTGCGGACCACCACGTCGTCCCACACCGCACCCGCCTCCGCGCGCAGCAGGTTGCCGTCGACGGTGATGCCGCCGTTGGCCAGCCGCACGGCGGTCACGCCGGTCAGGGAGTCGGCGAGCACCACATTCGAACCGCCGGCGAACACCAGAACGGCCTCGTCCACGCCGTCGTCGCGCCCGTCCAGCTCCCGCAGCACGGCGATGACGTGATCGGTGCTGGTGCACGTGATGAGCCGCCGCGCCACGGGTCCGATCCGCAGGGTCGTCAACGGCGCCAGCGGCGCCTGCTCGGCGACCTGCGCGCCGGCGTGAAGCCGACCGGCAGCGCTGGGTCTCATGGCCCGTAACGGTAGCCTGACCAGCTATGCCGCATTCATTCGAGTTGTCGGCCGACTACGAGGACAACGCCGAAACGCTGTATCAGGCCTTCCGTGAGGAGGACTACTGGCTGGCCAGGCTGGCCGACATTCCCGTCGACGAGGCGAAACTGGATTCGATGCGCATCGGCGGCGACGGCACCGTCGACGTGGTCACGCTGCAGGTCGTGCGCAGCCACAACCTGCACGCGCTCGTCAAGCAACTGCACCGGGGTGATCTCTGTGTGCGCCGCGAAGAGACATGGGACCCCTTCGCCGACGGGGTGGCGCGGGGCCTCATCGCGGGCACGATCGTGGGCACTCCGGTCGACGTGTCGGGCAGCGCCGAACTGTCGTCGACGGAGCCCGGCGGGGCCCGGCTCACGTACCGCATCACCGTCAAGGTGCGGATCCCGATCATCGGCGGCAAGGTCGAGAAGCTCATCGGCACCCACCTGGGCGAGCTGGTCAGCAGGGAACAACGCCTGACCGCGGACTGGATCGCCGCCAACGCCTGAGCCCGCGCCTAAGCTGGCCCGCATGCGTATCGCGTTGGCGCAGATCCTCAGCGGCAGTGATCCGGCGGCGAACCTGGAGCTGGTCCGGGAGTACACCGGACGCGCCGCCGACGAGGGCGCGACGCTGGTGGTCTTCCCCGAAGCCACGATGTGCCGGTTCGGCGTCCCGCTGGCGCCGATCGCGGAGCCGGTCGACGGGCCGTGGGCCGACGGCGTGCGCCGCATCGCCGCCGACGCCGGTGTCACCGTGATCGCCGGGATGTTCTGCCCGGCGGGCGACGGGCGCGTGACCAACACGCTGATCGCGGCGGGGCCGGGGCGGCCCAGCGGGCCGGACGCGCACTACGACAAGATCCACCTCTACGACGCCTTCGGCTTCGCCGAATCGCGCACCGTCGCGCCCGGCCACCAGCCGGTGGTGATCACCGTCGACGACGTCGAGGTGGGGTTGAGCGTTTGCTATGACATCCGGTTCCCCGCCCTCTACACCGAGCTGGCCCGCCGCGGCGCCCAGCTGATCGTCGTCTGCGCCTCCTGGGGGTCGGGTCCCGGCAAGCTCGAGCAGTGGACGCTGCTGGCGCGGGCCCGCGCCCTGGACTCGATGAGCTACGTCGCCGCCGCCGGTCAGGCCGACCCTGGCGAGGCCGTGACCAGCTCGGGGGCACCGACCGGGGTGGGCGGCAGCCTGGTGGCGTCGCCACTGGGCCAAGTCGTCGCGTCGGCCGGCTCCCAGCCGCAGTTGGTCGTCGCCGACATCGACGTCAGCACGGTCTCGCAGGCCCGCGACAGCATCGCGGTGCTGCGCAACCACTCACATTTTGCTCAGATCGATAGGGCAGAATCGGTCGGGTGACGAACCCACAAGGACCACCCAACCAGGACCCGTCGACGTGGGCCCGTCCCGGCAACCAGGGCCCGTTCGGCCAGCCCCCGACCGAGCGGCCCACCGAACGGATCAACACCGGCGGACCGGGCCACGTCCCCCCGCCGCCCGCCGGGCAGGTGCCGAATCAGCCCGGCCACATCGGCGCGCCGCACCCGAACGCGCAGCGGCCCCCGACCGCTCCCCCGAATTTCCCGCCCGACGGCCCGACGCAGAAGATCGCCACCCCCGGCCCGGACCCGACGCCGGCGAAGAAGAAGCGGCGTTTTCTTCGCGACCCCCTGTCCATCCTGCTGGTCTGCATCATCGTGGTCGCGCTGGTGATCGCCGGCCTGGTCGGGGCGGAGCTGTATGCCCGCCACGTCGCCGACAGCAAGGTCGCCCAGGCGGTGGCGTGCGAAGTGAAGGACCAAGCGACCGCCTCGTTCGGGGTGGCGCCGCTGATGTTGTGGCAGCTCGCCACCAAGCACTTCACCAACATCTCGGTGTCGACCGCGGGCAACCAGATCCGCGACGCCAAAGGCATGAAACTCGACATCAACATCAAGGACGTCCAGCTCAAGGACACCGGCACGTCCAAGGGCACCATCGGCTCCCTGGACGCGACCATCACCTGGAGCTCTGACGGCATCAAGGACTCGGTGCAGAACAGCATCCCCGTGCTGGGTCCGTTCGTCACCAACTCGGTGACCACTCATCCCAGCGACGGAACGATCGAACTCAAGGGCATGCTGGACAACATCACGGCCAAGCCGGTGGTGTCCGGAAGCGGCCTGCAGTTGCAGATTCAGACCTTCAACGCGCTGGGCTTCACGATGCCCAAGGAGTCTGTCCAGTCGACGCTGGACGACTTCACCTCCAACCTGACCAAGAACTATCCGCTGGGCATCCACGCGGACAGCGTCCAGGTAACCCAGACCGGCGTGGTGAGCCACTTCTCCACCCAGAACGCCAGCATCCCGGCGGGCGGCAACGACAACGACCCCTGCTTCGCCAACATCTGACGCGCCCGGCGAAGGCTAGCCGAGCTCGTCGAGCACGGCCCGGGTCCCCGACAGGCCCAGCCTGGTGGCGCCGGCGTCGAGCATGGCGAGCGCCGCGCCGGCGCTGCGGATGCCGCCGCTTGCCTTGACCCCCAGCCGGCCGCCGACGGTGCGGCTCATCAACTCGACGGCGCGCACCGACGCGCCGCCCGCGGGATGAAACCCGGTGGACGTCTTGACGAAGTCCGCGCCGGCGTCCTCGGCGGCACGGCACGCCTGCACCAGCGTCCGCTCGTCGGGTCCCGTCAGCAGCACTGCCGATTCGACGATCACCTTGAGCACGGCGCCGGGGATCGCCGCGCGCACCGTCTCGATGTCCGAGCGCACCGCGTCGAAGTCGCCGGCCAACGCGGCACCGACGTCGATCACCATGTCGACCTCGACGGCGCCCTCCGCCACGGCCCGCGCGGCCTCGCGCGCCTTGACCTCCGGCGCATGCTTGCCAGACGGGAACCCCGCTACCGCCGCCACCCGCACGCCCCCGCCGGAGCGCACCGCTACGGGCACCATCGACGGCGAGACGCACACCGCGCAGACGCCCAGTTGGCGTCCCTCGTCGGCCAGACCGGCCACGTCGGCCGCGGTGGCCTCGGGCTTGAGCAGCGTGTGGTCGACCAGGGCGGCCAGCTGTGCCCGGGTGAGTTGCCGAGCCACTAGAACCCCTCTTCCCGGCCGCCGGGATTGCAGCCGGCAGCGGCCATATCGGCGTCGTCGACGACTGGCCGCCACGGTTCCAGGTTCCAGCTGGTCTTGCCGGGCTGCACCAGTTCGGCGATCTGCCAATGGCAGAGGAACTGTGCTCGCATGCCGGGGGTGTCGGCGTCGGGAGACAGGGCGAGCACCTCACCCCAGGCCTCATCGGCCGAACCGATGGTGTCCGGCAGCCGCGAGGCCGCCCGCCCCGATGCCGTCGGAAAAACCCGCAGGCTGCGCAGGCCGTTCCACTGCGCCCACTGGGTGTGGTCGATGAAGGGCGGAGCCGGGGCGGCGCCTCCGGCTCCCGGATCAGCCGGAGCGGGAGCCGCGCCGACCAGGGCGACGACCACGGCAGCGGCGAGCGCCACCAGCAAGAGCTTCATCCAACTAGCGCGACTTACCTTGGATCTCCAGCAGTTTGGGACGCACGTCCACCAGGTAGACACCGGCCGCGCAGGCCGCGATCACCATGCCGAGCACCCCGAGGACCGGGTAGAGGATTGTCGTGACCGCGATGGCTCCGCCGAGGATCAACAGCCACACCGGCTTGGTCAGCTTGTCGACGGCCGTGTAGGCGTCGGGCCGCTGCATCGCCGCGTGCACGAAGGCGTACACCGCCGTGACCAGGACGGCGATCTGCAAGACCAACATGACGGTTCCCACGAGCTGGTTCACCACGTATCCAGAGTATGCGGGCACCGTCCGGCACGTCGACTCAGAGTCGCCGGGCGGGCAACTCCGTGTCGCGTGCCGTCCTCGGGTCGGTCTTACTTCTGGGTGACCTTCTTGGCCGGAGCCTTCTTGGCCGGCGCCTTCTTGGCCGGAGCCTTCTTGGCCGGCACCTTCTTCGCCACGGCCTGCTGAGCCTTCTTGGCGGCGCTCTCGGACTTCTTGGGCAGCTCGATGCCGACCAGCTTGGCCGCGCGCTCACCGACCGCTCGGGTCTGCGATGCGACGGTGCCGAGCGCTTCCTGCGTCAGCTCGACGGCCTGGTCCACGTACCCCTCGGCCCGCGCGGACGCGTCGTCGATACCGGTCTGGCTGCGCAGCCGCTGCAGGGCAGCCTCGCCGCGCTCGACCAGCTCGTTGTAGCGGCTGGTCGCCGCCTCGAGGTAGCCCTCGGCGGCCTTGCGCAGCTCGTCGCTGGTGAACTTCTCCCGCAGCTCGGTGAACTGCTCGGGCAGGTCCTCCTGCAACTTGTTCAGGCGGGCGCGACTCTCTTCGACGCGCGAGCGGGTGTCGGTGCGGGTCTCCTCGGCGCGCTCGCGCAGGTTGCCGATCAGTTCGTTGACGGTGGCCAGGGCCAGGTCGGCCGCTCCCAGGGCCGCTAGCAGCGGGGCCCGCAAATCTTCGATGTTCGAGTTCTCAGCCATGGTTCTTCCTTTCATGGTCGGCGTTTATCGGGTTTGCCGATGGTCAGGTCTGCAAGTCACGGCTAGCGTTCGCTGCCGCCGCAGGTCGTCGTCAAGACCTCCGGTCTTGTCTGGCAAGCAATCTGCAGGAATACCTCCTGTTGCGTCGGTCGGACGGGATCGGGACAGGGCCACAGCAGGAAACCCCGAACCCGGCGGCGTCCGGCCGCACCCCTCATGAGCGGCCGATCACTCGTCGCTGACGGAAGGCGTCAAACGCTCCTCGTCGGTGGATTCATTCTGTTGGATAAACGATGCGTACATCTCGAGCAGTATTTGCTTCTGGTCCTCGGTGATCGCCATGTCGGTGACGACGGCGTCGCGCACCTGGCTCTTGTCGGTGGGCTCGAGGATCCCGGCCCGCACGTAGAGCACTTCGGCGGACACCCGCAACGCCTTTGCTACCTGGTTCAGAACGTCCGCGGAAGGCTTCCGCAGGCCGCGCTCGACCTGGCTCAGGTAGGGATTGCTGACGCCGGACCTCTCGGCCAGTTGCCGCACCGACACGTGTGCGTTCTCCCGCAAGCTCCTGATGAAGCTTCCGACGTCGGAGGCCATGTCAGACGCGGCGGACGACACCTTGGTGGAGAGCTTCTCCTCCGATGGCATCGCGTTGCTCCTGTTCCGCCGGCTGACGTCGACGGCACCAGGATACGGAGAAGTGCTTGCTATTGCAAGCAGTCGCTGGCGCCGCTAGAAGAACAGCTGCGCGACGGCGTAGATGGCCAGGCCGGCCAGCGAGCCCACCACAGTGCCGTTGATCCGGATGAACTGCAGGTCACGTCCGACGTGGAGTTCGATCCGCCGACTGGCCTCTTCGGCGTCCCAGCGCTCGATCGTGTCGGTGATGATCGCCGTGATCTCCACCCCGTACTGCGAGACCAGGTGCTGGGCGGCGCGCACGATCCAGTTGTCCACCTTGTCGCGGAGCTCGGCGTCGTCGCGCAGGGACTCCCCGATGTGCATGACGGTGTCGGCGATGCGGGTTCGCAGCGCGCTCGACGGGTCGTCCACCCCCTCGAGCACCAGCCTCTTCAATGTCGTCCACGCCGTCGCGGCGGCGTTCGCGATCTCCTCCCGGGCCATCAGCTGCTCCTTGACCGCGTCCGCGCGAGCGATCGTTTCCGGGTCGTGCTGCAGATCGTCGGCGAATTCGAACAGGAACCGGGTCGCCGAACGCCGCAGCTCGTGGTCGGGACTGCGGCGCACCTTGTCGGTGAAGTCCATCAGCTCGCGGTGGATGCGATCTCCCACCAAGTGGTCGATGAATCGCGGCGACCAGCTCGGAGAGTCACGCTCGACCACCCTCTGAATGACCTCCCCGGCGTTCAGCGACCACTGGAAGGCCCGGTCGGCCAGCAATTGGATCAGCGCCTCCTGCCGGTTCTCGGCCAGCAGGCTGCCCAGCACGCGGCCCACCGGAGGGCCCCACTGGGGTTCGGCGATGCGGCGCACGATCATCCGGTCGATGACGTGCTGGACGTCTTCGTCCCGCAAGAGCTCCACCAGCACCCGCAGCACGGTGGCCGTCTCGCCGGCGACCCGGTTCGCGTGGGAGGTGTCCGAGAGCCACTTGCCGAGCCTGCCCGGCACTTGCGCGTCGCGCAGCTTGGCCTCGACGACGGCCGGCGACAGGAAGTTCTCCCGCACGAACGTTCCCAGGCCCTCACCCAGCTGGTCCTTCTTGCGTTTGATGATCGCGGTGTGCGGGATGGGGATGCCGAGCGGATGCTTGAACAGCGCGGTCACGGCGAACCAGTCCGCCAGAGCCCCCACCATGCCCGCCTCCGCGGCCGCGCCCACGTAGCCCACCCAGACACCCACGTGGCCGTGCGCCTGCGCCCAGCGGCAGGCGAGGAACACGACGCTGGCCCCGATCAGGAAGCCGAGCGCCACCGTCTTCATCCGGCGCAACGCCACCCGCCGCTGGGCGTCGGCTTCGGGATCGGCCCCCGCGAAAGATTCCGCAAAGGACACCGGTGTGGGCCGGGAGCCGTTGGGGGAGGTCACTGCGCTCGGCCGCGGTTTCGCCGGTCCCGACGCGTCGGAAGAACCTGCCTGCGTATCCAGGGCTCTGTGTGCCACCACACCATCATCTATCGCCGCGTCCGGTTGGTGTGCCGACATGGCCCACCGGGTAATTCGACTACGCAGACTCACCGCCTGTCAGGCACCCATACGCCGTAGTATTGCGGGGTCTAGTGAATGGGAATTGGCGACAGTGGCAGAGCGAATCCCGGCTGTGACCGCGAGGACTGACGGCCGCAAGCGGCGATGGCATCAACACAAGGTGGACCGCCGCAACGAGTTGGTCGACGGCACCATCGATGCGATCCGCCGACACGGCCGCTACCTGAGCATGGACGAAATCGCCGCGGAGATCGGCGTTTCCAAAACGGTGCTCTACCGCTACTTCGTCGACAAGAACGATCTGACGACCGCGGTGATGATGCGATTCACGCAGACCACGCTGATTCCCAACATGGCCGCCGCCCTGTCGTCGAACCTGGACGGAATCGATCTGACCCGCGAAGTGATCCGCGTGTACGTCGAGACCGTGGCGGCCGAACCCGAGCCGTACCGGTTCGTGATGGCGAACAGCTCGGCCAGCAAGAGCAAGGTGATCGCCGACTCCGAGCGCATCATCGCGCGCATGCTCGCCGTGATGATGCGCCGACGCATGGTGCAGGCCGGGATGGACACGGGCGGCGCGGAACCGTGGTCCTACCTGATCGTCGGCGGGGTGCAGCTGGCGACCCACTCGTGGATGTCGGATCCGCGCATGACCAGCGACGAGCTGATCGACTACCTGACCATGCTGAGCTGGAGCGCCCTGTGCGGGATCGTCGAGGTCGGCGGCTCGCTGGACAAGTTCCGCGAAGAGCCGCATCCCTCTCCGATCGTGCCGCCGCGGGGCGGCGACGGCTGATCGCGGCGGCGCAGCGCGCGATTGCGGTGCGCGTTTTGTGATTCGAACTCGCGGCATGTGACCCTATGAGCCGGTCACGGAAGGCGACTTGGACCGCCGTAACGGATAGCATGCAGAGGGTGCATCGGGGGTAACCGGCGGGTGCGCCGGTTGGCTGACCACCACGCCCCCGCGTAACGAAAGGCGTATTTTCTTATGTCTGTGCAGCTCACGCCACATTTTGGCGACGTGCAAGCCCACTACGACTTGTCGGACGACTTCTTCCGGTTGTTCTTGGACCCGACTCAGACGTACAGCTGCGCGTACTTCGAGCGTGACGACATGACGCTGGAGGAAGCGCAGATCGCCAAGATCGACCTCGCGCTGGGAAAGCTGAAGCTCGAGCCGGGGATGACGTTGCTCGACATCGGCTGCGGCTGGGGCGCCACGCTGCGCCGCGCGGTGGAGAAGTACGACGTGAACGTGATCGGTCTCACGCTGTCGGAGAACCAGGCCGCGCACGTGCAGAAGATGTTCGATCAGATGGACAGCCCCCGCACCCGCCAGGTCCTCCTGGAGGGCTGGGAGAAGTTCCACGAGCCCGTCGACCGCATCGTCTCGATCGGCGCCTTCGAGCACTTCGGCCGCCAGCGCTACGGCCGCTTCTTCAAGATGGCCTATAGTGCGTTGCCACCCGGCGGTGTGATGTTGCTGCACACGATCGTTCGCCCCAGCTTCAAGGATGCCCGCGCCAAGGGCAAGAAGCTGACCCACGAGATCGTGCACTTCTCGCAGTTCATCCTCGCCGAGATCTTCCCGGGCGGCTGGCTGCCCACACCTCAGACCGTCGGGGAGCACGCCGTCACGGCCGGCTTCGAGCTGACCCGGGTGCAGTCGCTGCAGCTGCACTACGCCCGGACGCTGGAGACGTGGGCGGCCGCACTCGAGGCCAACAGGGACCAGGCCATCGAGATCCAGTCGCAGGTCGTCTACGACCGTTACATGAAGTACCTGACGGGTTGCGCGAAGCTTTTTCGCGAGGGCTACACCGACGTCGACCAGTTCACCCTCGAGAAGTGAGGGAGAAGTGAGCGCCGGCCCGCGTTGAGGCCGGCGCCACCTCTCCGCCGGCCTCGGGCCGCTACTTGGCGAGAGTGAACTGTCCTACGTTGCTGATGCCCTTGCGGAAGAAGTTCTCACACCCGGTCAAGTAGTGCATGTAGCGGTCGTAGACCTCGCGGGATTGCAGGGCGATAGCCATTTCTTTGTTTGCCGCCAAGTTAGCCGCCCACATGTTGAGCGTTCGCTCATAGTGCTTCTGCAGCAACTCCACCTGGTCCACCGAGAATCCCGCGGACTGCGCGAAATCGAAGATTTGTTCCTGCGCCGGCAGCTGTCCGCCCGGGAAGATCTCGGTGTAGATGAATCGAATGAATCGCACATCGCTCATCGTCAGCGAGATACCGCGGGCATGCATTTGTTTTTGCGAGTATGCCAAAATCGTGTGTAACAGCATTCGGCCGCCGTCGGGAAGGATGTCGTAGGCACGTTCGAAGAACGCGGCGTAACGCTCCTTCTTGAAGGCTTCGAAGGCGCCGATGCTGACGATCCGGTCCACCTTGTCCTCGAATTCTTCCCAGCCCTGCAGCCGCACCTCGACGTTGCGCCCCGTGGGAATCCGAGCCAGCATCGCTTTGCTGTATTCGAACTGATTGCGGCTCAAGGTGATTCCGATCACGTTGACGTCGAATCTCTCGATCGCCCGCCGCAGCGCTCCACCCCAGCCGCAACCGACGTCGAGCAACGTCATCCCGGGCTCGAGCGCCAGCTTTCCCAGCGCCAGGTCGAACTTCGCGTTCTGGGCTTCTTCCAGGGTCATGTCGTCGCGCTCGAAGTATGCGCAGGTGTAGCCCATGGTCGGATCGAGGAATAACCCGAAGAACTCGTCGGAAATGTCGTAGATGGACTGCGACTCTTCGTAGAACGGTTGCAGAGCGGTCATTATTCGGCGAGCACCTCTCGGTCATCAGACGCGAGTATAGTAACCGACGGATATGAGCACTGCCACACCGACTGGCAAACGGCTCCGCTGCGGCCACAAGCGATCGCGATTCAGATGAGAAGTTTGCTGATCACGGTCCGGGCGGCGTGGGGTATCGCCGCAGTGACACCTGGCGCTGTCAGTAGGCGTAGAAGCCCTGCCCGGACTTCTTGCCCAGCCGGCCGGCCTCGACCATGCGCAACAGCAGCGGCGGCGGCCCGTATTGCGGCTCCTTGAATTCCTCGAACATCTTGTCCGCGATCAGCTTCAGGGTGTCCAGGCCGACGAGGTCGGACAGGCGCAGCGGGCCCATCGGATGCGACAGCCCGGCGACGGCCGCTTTGTCCACGTCCTCGACGGTGGCGAAGCCGCCCTCGACCATGCGGATCGCCGACAGCAGGTAGGGCACCAGCAACGCGTTGACGACGAAGCCCGACCGGTCGGAGCAGCGCACCACCTGTTTGCCGAGGACGGCGCCGGCGAACTCCTCGGTGCGGGCGGCGGCGGCCTCGTCGGTGACCAGCGTGCTGACCAACTCGACGAGGGGCAGCACCGGAACCGGGTTGAAGAAATGCAGGCCCAGCACCCGCTGAGGATTCTTGGTGGCCGCAGCGATCTTCATGATCGGGATGCTCGACGTGTTGGACGCCAGCACGGCGTCAGGGTCGGCGATGACGCGGTCGAGTTCGGCGAACACCGAAGCCTTGATGGCGTCGTCTTCGACGATCGCCTCGATGACCAGCTGCCGGTCGGCGAGGTCCTTCAGATCCGTGGTGAAGGTCAGCTTGCTCAGAGCGCGGTCACGCTCGCGTTCGGTCACCTTGCCCGCGCTGACGCCGCGCTCCAGCGACTTCACGATCCGGTTGCGCCCGGCCGTGATCAGCGCGTCGGTGGTCTCGAACACCGTCACGTCGACGCCGGCGCGAACAGAGACCTCGGCGATGCCGGATCCCATCTGGCCGGCCCCGACCACCCCTACCCGCTGGATCGCTGCGTCGCTCACCCTGGTCCTCTTTCGATGTCGTATCGTCTTGCACCGCAAAGGCCCCGCCCAGGATCGCTGGGCGGGGCCAATGCTACTTCAGCCGGATCTACGGCCTGGGTTCAGTGGCTCGTCCTCAGTGGCTCAAGCCTGTCGGTTCCACCTCGTCCTCGCGGGCCCGAGGCCCGCTCGTCCTCAGTGGAACTGACCCTCTTCGGTGGAGCCGGTCAGCGCGGTGGTCGACGACGTGGGGTCGACCGTGGTGGCGATCCGGTCGAAGTAACCGGCACCGACCTCGCGCTGGTGGCGGGTCGCGGTGTATCCGCGCTCCTCGGCGGCGAACTCGCGCTCCTGCAGCTCGACGTAGGCGCTCATCTGGTTGCGGGCATAGCCGTAGGCCAGGTCGAACATCGAGTAGTTGAGCGCGTGGAAGCCGGCCAGGGTGATGAACTGGAACTTGAAGCCCATCGCGGCCAGCTCCTTCTGGAACTTCGCGATCGTCGAATCGTCGAGGTGCTTGCGCCAGTTGAACGACGGCGAGCAGTTGTAGGCCAGCATCTGGTCCGGGAACTCGGCCTTGACGCCCTCGGCGAACTTGGCCGCCAGCTCGAGGTCGGGGGTGCCGGTCTCCATCCAGATCAGGTCCGAGTACGGCGCGTAGGCCCGGGCCCGCGCGATGCACGGTTCGAGACCGTTCTTGACCCGGTAGAAGCCCTCCTTGGTCCGCTCGCCGGTGATGAACGGCTGATCCCGCTCGTCGACGTCCGAGGTGATCAGCGTCGCGGCCTCCGCGTCCGTACGGGCGATGACGACGGTCGGCACGTCGCAGACGTCGGCGGCCAGGCGCGCCGAGGTCAGCGTCCGGATGTGCTGCTGAGTCGGGATGAGCACCTTGCCACCGAGGTGGCCGCACTTCTTCTCCGAGGCCAGCTGGTCCTCCCAGTGCGAGCCCGCGACGCCCGCGGCGATCATGGCCTTCTGCAGCTCGAAGACGTTCAGCGCGCCACCGAAGCCGGCCTCACCGTCGGCCACGATCGGTGCCAGCCAGTTCTCGACCGAGGTGTCGCCCTCGACCTTGGCGATCTCGTCGGCGCGCAGCAGCGCGTTGTTGATCCGGCGAACCACCTGCGGCACCGAGTTGGCCGGGTAGAGGCTCTGGTCGGGGTAGGTGTGCCCGGACAGGTTGGCGTCACCGGCGACCTGCCAGCCCGACAGGTAGATGGCCTTCAGGCCGGCGCGCACCTGCTGGACGGCCATGTTTCCGGTCAGCGCGCCCAGCGCGTTGATCCACTCCAGGTCGTGCAGCTGGTCCCACAGCACCTCGGCGCCCCGGCGGGCCAGCGTGTGCTCCTCGACCACGCTGCCCTGCAGCGCGACGACGTCCGCGGCGGAGTAGGTACGGTTGACGTTCTTCCAGCGGGGGTTGGTGTCCCAGTCGTGCTGGATCTGCTCGGCGCTCTTCGGGGTGCCAACGACAGACATCGGATCTCGCTCCTTAACAGTCTTTCCATGCTGATTGGTTGCGGCCGATACCGCGGTCCCGCGGCGGCTACAGCCTCAACTTCACTGATGTGCTAACACGACGATGGCACAGCGTATCGGCGCTGGCCACCCGTTTCATTTGCCAATTTCAGCAACGGCTCCGCCGGAAATTGCGAATCTTGCGAAGCGCTTGATTAACTTGACCGTTTAAGAAGCTACCCGTCGGTAACGTTAAATCCGCAGGTCATCCCGGTAAAGAGCGGGGTGCCGGTTTCGCTACAGGGCGAAGAGCGCGGCGACGGCTTTCGTCTCGTCGCCGACGGCGTATGTGAGCGTTGTAACAGTCCGATCGGCGAGGTCGGCGCCGAACTGGTCGGTCGATCCGGCCGGATGCACGTGCGAGATGATCTCCAGCTTGTCGCCCAGCGCGACCGGCGCCTCGTGTTCGATCGTCGTGCGCAGCGGCGCCTGCAACAGCTCCGGATGCGAAGCCAAGTAGTCCTCGACCACGCTCCAGTAGACCGAGTTGTTCATGTGGTCGAACAGGTCGATGTCGGTGACCCGAACCGGGAACTCGTGGATCTCCGCCGCATCCTCGCGGCTCCCCGGCTTCAGGTAGCCCTTCCACCGCAACCGCTGCACCGACGTGGTCTTGTGCAAACCCGCCAGAAAATCGTCGGCGATGCGCGACGGCATCTGCGTCTCTCGGTTGATGTTGATCCAGAACGCCTCCGACTCGATCAGTCCGCCCTTGCGCCCGTCGATGCGGACCCGCATCTCGCACCACCTGTTGGAGGTGCCCGAGCACCACCGCCGGCATCGCAACATGTCCTGGAATTCGATCGGGCGGATCAGGTCGACCATGGTGCGACGCACGATCCACAGCGGATGGGTCTCCTCGAACCCCATCTCCCGCAACTGATCTTGCCCGATGTCTTGGATGTGCCGGGCCGCGGCGTCCAGGCGCAGCCGGCCCGTCCTGTCGATGTCGCCGACCCGCAGCGGCCACTCCCGGCCGAAAACATCGGGATGGCCTTCGGGCACCGGCATCAGCGTCTTGTCCAGGCTCACGGCGTCCCCGTCTTCTCCTCGTCGATATCCCAGGTTAACCGGGACCCTCGCGCGAATTGTGCCAAACGAGGCGCGTCGACCGCCGACTTTGGCACCACCCGCAACGAGCGCGAGGCCGTGTGCCAACTCTGCGAACCGCGCCTTCGCAGCACAGGTACCCTGAGCGAAATGGCCAAAACCTTCGTCGGCTCCCGCGTCCGCCAGCTTCGCAACGAGCGCGGGTTCAGCCAGGCCGCCCTGGCCCAGATGCTCGAGATCTCGCCGAGCTACCTCAACCAGATCGAGCACGACGTCAGGCCGCTGACGGTGGCCGTGTTGCTGCGCATCACCGAGGTGTTCGGCGTGGACGCGACCTTCTTCGCCTCGCAGGACGACACCCGCCTGGTCGCGGAGCTGCGCGAGGTGACGATGGACCGGGATCTGGACATCGATGTCGACCCCACCGAGGTTGCCGAGATGGTCAGCGCCCATCCCGGCCTGGCCCGCGCTGTCGTCAATCTGCACCGGCGCTACCGGATCACCACCGCGCAGCTGGCCGCCGCCACCGAGGAGCGGTTCTTCGACGGCAGCGGCAGCGGCTCGATCACCATGCCGCACGAGGAGGTGCGCGACTACTTCTACCAACGCCAGAACTACCTGCACGAGCTGGACACCGCGGCCGAAGACCTCACCGTGCACATGCGCCTGCACCACGGCGACTTGGCGCGCGAGCTGACCCGCCGGCTCACCGAGGTGCACGGGGTGCACATCAACCGGCGGATCGATCTCGGTGACACGGTGCTGCACCGCTTCGACCCAGCCACCAAGACGCTGGAGATCAACAACCACCTGTCGCTGGGCCAGCAGGTGTTCAAGATGGCCGCCGAGTTGGCCTACCTCGAATTCGGCGACCTGATCGACGGCATGGTCGAGGAGGCGAAGTTCACCAGCGACGAGTCGAACACCCTGCTGCGGCTGGGTTTGGCCAATTACTTCGCCGCCGCGGCGGTCCTGCCCTACCGCCAGTTCCACGACGTCGCCGAGAACTTCCGCTACGACGTCGAGCGGCTGTCCTCGTTCTACTCGGTGAGCTACGAGACCATCGCGCACCGGTTGTCCACGCTGCAGCGGCCCTCGATGCGCGGGGTGCCGTTCTCCTTCGTCCGGGTGGACCGGGCGGGCAACATGTCGAAACGTCAGTCCGCCACGGGTTTTCACTTCTCGTCGAGCGGCGGCACCTGCCCGCTGTGGAACGTCTACGAGACATTCGCCAACCCGGGCAAGATCCTGGTCCAGATCGCCCAGATGCCCGACGGCCGCAACTACATGTGGGTGGCCCGCACCGTGGAACGCCGGGCCGCCCGGTATGGTCAGCCCGGTAAGACCTTCGCGATCGGGCTGGGTTGCGAACTCCGACATGCCCACCGGCTCGTCTACTCGGAAGGACTCGACTTGTCGGGCGATATCGCCACACCGATCGGCGCCGGTTGCCGTGTCTGCGAACGCGACAACTGCCCACAACGGGCGTTCCCGGCTTTGGGCCGGGCGCTCGACCTCGACGAGCACCGCAGCACCGTCTCGCCGTATCTGGTGCAGCAACCGTGAGCGGGGCGCACAACGGTCAAGCCGGCATCGGCCGCATCCCGTCGGGCGGGCTGCGCCAGTTGGGACCGATCAACTGGGTGGTGGCCCGCGCGGCCGCGCGCACCATGCGCGTGCCCGAGATGCACCTGTTCACCACCCTGGGCCAGCGCCGGCTGCTGTTCTGGGCGTGGGCCTTCTACGGCGGCCGGCTACTGCAGGGACGGTTGCCGCGCGCCGACACCGAGCTGGTGATCCTGCGCGTCGGCCACCTCCGCTCGTGCGAATACGAGCTGCAGCACCATCGCCGCATGGCGCGCGCGGCGGGTCTGGGCCCCGACGTTCAGGAGGCGATCTTCGCCTGGCCCGAGGGCGCCGCGGACAAACTCGACGCTCGCCAGGTCGCGCTGCTGGCGGCCACCGACGAGTTCGTGAAGGACCGTACGGTCACCAGCGACACCTGGCAGCAGCTGGCGGTCTACCTGGACCGGCGGCAGCTCATCGAGTTCTGTCTGCTGGCAAGCCAATACGACGGGCTGGCCGCCACGATCACCGCGCTGCACATCCCGCTGGACAATCCCCGGTAGCCCGGGAGCTCAGAAGTAGACGTCGGCCAGCACGGCCAGGGTCAACGCCACCGGAAGCACCGGCAGGCCGAAGGCCAGCGCGGACCACGCGTGTCGGCCGCGGCGGCGCAGCATCAGTCCCCCCACCGCGGCGGCGATCCCGAGCACCACCGACAGCAACAGCACCGTCGGGGCCCACCGGCCCACCGCCGCGTTGTCGTCCACGATCGAAAAAGCGGCCAGCCACAGGAGGTAACCCGCGACGAGCCCGCCGGCGGCGCCCAGAGCGGTCTGACTTCTGATCATCTGGTCAGAAGTTGATCATGTGGCCGGTCAGGCCGTGGAAGCACTCCTGCAGCGCCTCGGACATGGTCGGGTGGGTGTGCACGTTGCGGGCCAGCTCGGTGGCCGTCAGGTCCCACTTCTGCGCCAGCGTCAGCTCGGGCAGCAGCTCGGAGACGTCGTGACCGACGAGGTGCCCGCCCAGCAGCTCGCCGTGCCTGGCGTCCGCGATCAGCTTGACGAAGCCGCTCGGGTCGCCGACGCCGTGCGCCTTGGCGTTGGCGGTGAACGGGAACTTGGCCACCACGACGTCGTGACCCTCGTCGCGGGCCTGCTCCTCGGTGAGCCCGAAGCTGGCGACGTTCGGCTGGCAGAACGTCGCCCGCGGCATCATCCGGTAGTCCCCGAGCGCCAAAGTCTCCGCGCCGGCGATGGTTTCGGCCGCCACGACGCCCTGGGCCTCGGCGACATGCGCCAGCTGCAGCTTGCCGGTGACGTCGCCGATAGCGTAGATGTGCGAGACGTTGGTCTGCATGTAGTCGCCGATCCCGATCGCCTTGCGGTCGGTCAGGGCGACCCCGGCCCGGTCCAGCCCGTAACCCTCGACGTTGGGCGCAAACCCGATGGCCTGCAACACCTTTGCGGCCTTGAGCTCCTCGGATTTACCGTCCTTGCTGACAGTGACCGTCACCGCCGAGCCGTCGTCGGAGATGGACTCGACCTTGGTGCCGGTCAGGATCCGGACGCCCAGCTTCTTGAACTGCTTCTCGATCTCCTTGGAGACCTCGGCGTCCTCGTTGGGCAGCGCGCGTGGCAGGAACTCCACGATGGTCACGTCGACCCCGTAATTCTTCAGCACATAGCCGAACTCCATGCCGATCGCGCCGGCGCCGGCGATGACGATCGATTCCGGCAGTTCGCGGGACAGGATCTGCTCTTCGTAGGTGACCACGTTGGCCGACAGCGAGGTGCCCGGCACCAGCCGGGTGCTGCTGCCCGTCGCGATGATGCAGTTGTCGAACGTGACCTGCTCGGTGCCACCGTCATTGAGGTCCACCGACAACGTGTTGGAGTCGGTGAATCGCCCGTAGCCGTGGATCTCGGTGATCTTGTTCTTCTTCATCAGGAAGTGCACGCCGGCGACGCGGCCCTCGGCCACCTTGCGGCTGCGGTCGAACGCGGCGCCGTAGTCGAAGGTCGCCTCACCGCTGATCCCGAAGGCCTTGGCCTCCTTGGTGAAGATGTGTGCGAGCTCGGCGTTGCGCAGCAGCGCCTTGGACGGGATGCAGCCGACGTTGAGGCAGACACCGCCCCAATACTTCGGTTCGATAATTCCGGTGTTCAGTCCGAGTTGCGCGGCGCGGATGGCCGCGACGTACCCGCCGGGGCCGGCCCCGAGGACGACGACGTCGTAGTGAGTCACGGCCCCTACCCTAATGGGCTGCTCGACGGCCCGTTAATACGGAATGACACCCGCCAGGCATTCCCCAACCCGCTCACAGTGGTAGTAGCCGTAGAGGGGCGCCGCGGCGAGGACGGACCCGAACGGCGCGGACATCACACCGAGCGAGAGCGCCGAGATCAACGGCCTGCCCTGGACCATCGCCAGCATGACGCCCGCGACCACGCACGCCACGACATAGACCAGGACCACGTACACCGCCGCCGTCTTGTCGTTCGTGTGATACCACCAATAGAACAGGCTCAGGCCCACCTCGGCCGCCGCGACCCACACGCCGAGAACCACCAGCAGCAGCTTCCACCACCGCAGGTACACGTAACGACCGGGAACGGTAACCGATTGCACCTGGGCGCCAGTGGATTCGGTCTCGGGCAGTTGGCCGGCCGCGGGCTCGGCCGGTTTCTCGGGTTCGGTCGCGACGGGTACCGGCTTCGCGCCGCCGGCGTCATCGTCGGATTCGTCCGAGAAGTCCGGGACCCAGGAGTGCGTGCCGGTGTCGTCGTCGTCGAAATCCGGCGTGAACGCCTGCGTCCCGGGGTTCGACGGGTGGTCGTCGTCAGCCACGCGACGTCACCTGCAGCGCCAGGAGCGCGCCGAACCAGCCCGGCGCAACGGCCAGCACGAAAGCCCCGGCCGTCGTGACCCAGCGGCGTCCGGAGAACAGAATGGTCGTCAACCCGATCACGCTGGGCAGCCCGAGCACCAGGGCGATGACGAGTTCGGGGCGCAGCCTTGCGTGGAAGAGGACGACGAAGGCCACCGCGGCGAGAAACCCGACAGCGCTGCCGATCAGCATGGCGCCGGCCAACAGCCAGGGACGCGGAAGCGGAACCACGATGACGACTGTACTGCGGTCACCTGGGAGGAGGGCATGTTGACGGCGCCGCGTCACCCACCCCCGGGCCGCGCGTCGAGGGTCGTTCGCCGCGCCCGTCGCCGGCGCCGGACGTCGGCATCGCTGCGCGGTGCGTCGTCGGCGGCCCGCATCAGAAGAAGCCTTGCGCCTTCTCGGAGTAGGACACCATCAGGTTCTTGGTCTGCTGGTAGTGGTCGAGCATCATCTTGTGGTTCTCCCGGCCGATGCCGGACTGCTTGTAACCGCCGAACGCCGCGTGCGCGGGGTACACGTGATAGCAGTTGACCCACACCCGCCCGGCCTGGATGTCGCGGCCGGCCCGGTAGGCGGTGTTGCCGTCGCGGCTCCACACGCCGGCGCCCAGGCCGTAGAGGGTGTCGTTGGCGATCGAGATTGCGTCGTCGTAGTCGGAGAACGACGTCACCGCCACCACGGGGCCGAAGATCTCCTCCTGGAAGACGCGCATCGTGTTGGCGCCGGAGAAGATCGTCGGCTGCATGTAGAAGCCGCCGGACAGGTCGCCGCCCAGCTCGGCCCGCTCGCCGCCGGTGATGACCTTGGCGCCCTCTTCCTTGCCGATCTCGATGTAGGACAACACTTTTTCCAGCTGCTCGCTGGACGCCTGGGAACCCAGCATCGTGTCGCTGTCCAGCGGGTCGCCCTGGCGCACCGCCTTGGTCCGGATGGCGGCCAGCTCGAGGAACTCGTCGAAGATGTCGGACTGCACCAGGCTGCGCGACGGGCATGTGCACACCTCGCCCTGGTTGAGGGCGAACATGGTGAACCCCTCGAGCGCCTTGTCGCAGAAGTCGTCGACTTTGGCCATGACGTCGGAGAAGAAGATGTTCGGACTCTTGCCGCCGAGCTCCAGGGTGACCGGGATCAGGTTCTGCGAGGCGTACTGCATGATCAGGCGCCCGGTGCTGGTCTCCCCGGTGAACGCGACCTTGGCGATCCGGTTGCTCGACGCCAGCGGCTTGCCCGCCTCGGCCCCGAACCCATTGACGACGTTGACCACGCCCGGGGGCAACAGATCGCCGATCAGCGACATCAGGTAGAGCACCGAGGCCGGTGTCTGCTCGGCGGGTTTGAGCACCACCGCGTTGCCGGCCGCCAGGGCCGGCGCCATCTTCCAGGCGGCCATCAGGATCGGGAAGTTCCACGGGATGATCTGGGCGACCACGCCGAGCGGTTCGTGGAAGTGGTAGGCGACCGTGTCGGAGTCGATCTGACTCAGCGAGCCCTCCTGCGCGCGGATGGCTGCCGCGAAGTACCGGAAATGGTCGGCCGCCAGCGGGATGTCGGCGGCCAGCGCCTCGCGGATCGGTTTGCCGTTGTCCCAGACTTCGGCCACCGCGAGCGCGGCCTTGTTCTCCTCGATCCGGTCGGCGATCCTGTTCAGGATCAGAGCCCGCTCGGCGGCCGCGGTCTTGCCCCAGGCCCGCGCGGCCCCGTGGGCTGCGTCGAGAGCTATGTCGACGTCGGCCTCGTCGGAGCGGGCGACCTCGCAGAACGCCTGCCCGGTGACCGGTGTGGGGTTTTCGAAGTATCGCCCCGCCACCGGCGCGACCCACTGGCCACCGATGAAATTGCCGTACCGGGACTCGTAGGACATCAGCGCCCCGGCGGAACCTGGACGTGCGAAAACAGTCATCTGCTCGACCCTCGTCCTCTGTGTCATTTCCGATGTGTAATACACCTCACAGTACCGCCGGGGCCAGAATGGCTGCCATGACATCCGGGGCTTTCCACGACACCGTCGACCCGTACCTGTGGCTCGAGGAGGTCACCGCCGAGGATGCGCTGGACTGGGTGCGCGCCCACAACGAGCCGACACTCGCCCGGTTCTGTGACGCGGACTTCGACCGGATGCGGGCCGAGGCACTCGAGGTGCTCGACACCGACGCCCGCATCCCGTATGTGGTCCGTCGCGGCGAGCACCTGTACAACTTCTGGCGCGACGCGGCCAACCCGCGCGGGCTGTGGCGGCGCACCACGCTGCAGAGCTACCGCACCGAATCCCCCGAGTGGGACGTGCTGATCGACGTCGACGAGCTGGGCCGGGCCGACGGCGAGAACTGGGTGTGGGCGGGCGCGGGCGTCATCGAACCGGAGTACACGCGCGCGTTGGTCGGCCTGTCCCGCGGCGGCTCCGACGCGTCGATCGTGCGCGAATTCGACATGGCGACAAGGAAATTCGTGGTCGACGGATTCGAGTTGCCGGAGGCCAAGTCACAGGTCGCGTGGGCGGACCCGGACACCGTGCTGGTGGGCACGGATTTCGGCGAAGGCTCGCTCACCGAGTCGGGCTACCCGCGGGTGATCAAGCGGTGGCGCCGGGGCACGCCGCTGGCCGACGCCGAAACCGTGTTCGAGGGGGCCCGCGACGACGTCCGGGTGTCCGCGTCGGTCGACCGCACGCCCGGCTTCGAGCGCACGCTGCTGGGCCGCGCGATCGACTTCTGGAACGAGGAGATCTACGAGCTGCGGGGCACGGAGCTGATCCGCATCGACGCGCCCACCGACGCCGGGGTGTCGGTACACAGGCAGTGGCTGCTCATCGAGTTGCGCACCGACTGGAACCTGGGATCGGCGACCTATGCCGCGGGTTCGCTGCTTGCCGCCGATTACGACGAATTTCTCGACGGCACAGCGCAATTGGCGGTGGTGTTCGAACCCGACGAACACACCGCGCTGAACCACTACGCGTGGACCCGGGATCGCCTGCTGATGGTAACGCTCGCCGACGTGGCCAGCCGGGTCGAGATCGTCACGCCCGGCAGCTGGAAACGCGAGCACGTCGCGGGAATCCCGGCCGCCACCAACACCGTCGTCGTCGCCGCCGACGAGCACGGTGACGAGTTCTTCCTCGATTCGAGCGGATTCGTCACGCCGTCGCGGCTGATGCGTGGCGTCGGCGAGGGGCCACCGGAGCAGGTCAAGTCCGCGCCGTCGTTCTTCGACGCCGAGAACTTCTCGGTCGCGCAACATTTCGTCGATTCCGAGGACGGCACGTCCATCCCCTACTTCGTCGTGCGACCCGCCGATGCCACGGGGCCGGGGCCGACCATGCTGTATGGGTACGGCGGGTTCGAAACCGCCAACACGCCCGCCTACAGCGGGGTATTGGGCCGGTTGTGGCTGTCGCGCGGGGGTACCTACGTGCTGGCCAACATTCGCGGCGGCGGCGAATACGGGCCCGAATGGCACACCCGGGCGATGCGTGAGGGCCGGCACAAGGTGGCCGAGGACTTCGCCGCCGTGGCAACCGATCTGGTGAAGCGGGGCATCACCACCGTGGACCAGCTCGGCGCGCAGGGCGGCAGCAACGGCGGCCTGCTGATGGGCATCATGCTGACCAAGTACCCGGAGCGATTCGGCGCGCTGGTGTGCAGCGTGCCGCTGCTGGACATGAAGCGCTATCACCTGCTGCTGGCCGGCGCCTCCTGGATGGCAGAGTACGGCGACCCGGACAATCCCGACGACTGGGCGTTCATCTCCGAATACTCTCCCTACCAGAACATTTCGGCGGCCCGCCACTACCCTCCGGTGCTGTTCACCACGTCCACCCGCGACGACAGGGTCCACCCCGGGCACGCCCGCAAGATGGCGGCGGCCCTGGAGGCCGCGGGTCACCCGGTGTTCTACTACGAGAACATCGAGGGCGGGCACGCCGGCGCGGCCGACAACGGACAGGTGGCCTTCAAGTCCGCGCTCACCTATTCCTTCCTCTGGCGGATGCTGGCCCCGCAGCCCCCGCGATGAGCCCGCGCGCGATCGCGGCGGTCCTTGTCCCCCTGGCACTGATGGTCACGCCGCTGAGCGCGTGTGGACAGCATGGCGGCGGGTCCGCCGGGCCGGCTACCACCACCGGCATCCTGCCGCCGGGCGTGCCCACCGAAGGCACCCGGCCGCCGGCTGCGATGCTGCCCCCCGCGGCCGAGCCGCTGCAGGCGCCGCCGCCGCGCGGCACGCCGCCCGGGCGCCTCGTGCCGGTCGGCGGGCACCCGGAGGGCGTCGCCGTCGACGACAAGACGGGCGTCGTCGCCGTCGCGTGTCACGACCCCGACGAACTGGTGTTGCTCGACGCCGGCTCGCTGGCCGTGCTGCGGCGGGTTCCGCTGCCCGGCTCGGTGCGCCACCTCGCGCTCGCGGCCCCGGGCGGCCCGCTGTTGGTGCCCGTCGAATCCGCTGACGCGCTGGTGGAAGTCCAGCTGCCGGACGGAGTCGCGTCGGCGCCGATCGTCACCGGCACCTCGCCGCACGACGCGGCGGCGGCCTCCAACGGCACGGTCTTCGTCGGGAACGAACTCGGCGGCACCGTGAGCGTCCTGCGCGGCGGGCGCATCGTGAAGGTCTTCACCGACAGCGTGCAACCCGCAGGCCTGGCGGCGTCCGGCACCACCGTCGGCATGCTCGACGCGCGCCGGAACACCCTGACCGTCTACGACGCCGCCGCGCTGTCCATCGTCGGCTTCGCCCCGGCCGGGGCGGGCCCCACCCATCTGGTCGCCGACCGGCACGGCCGGCTGATCGCCGCGGACACCCGCGGCGACACCGTCCGCGTGTTCGAACCGCTGCCCGCACCCCGCGAGGTCGCCAGCGCCGTGCAGCCCGGCGGCCCCTACGGCATCGCCTACGACGGGGCGCGAGACCGCCTTTGGGTCGCCTCCTCGGGCACCAACGAAGTCGTCGGCTATGACATGACCCAGCCCGCGCCGCGGGAGATCGGGCGAGTGGCGACGGTGCAGAACCCCTACACCGTCGGCGCGGACGCGCGGACCGGGCGGCTCTTCGTCGCCGGGGTCACCGCCGGGGTGGTGCAGGTCGTCGACCCGGCCTTCTGAGCCGGTCAGCGGCCGGCCATAAGATCGTCGATGTGTCTGTGACCGAACGGATCGAACTCACCCTGCTGGTGACGGGACTGATCCTGATCGCCGCGGGCGCGACGCAGGCGCGCTTCCGTTACATCGCGCACCGCCGCGCGGGTCGGCGGTACTACTGGACCACCTCCTTGCTGGGCATCGTCTGCTTCGCGTTCGGGGTCGGCAAGATCTGGCCGAACGCCGTCCTCGCCGCGCTGTTCTTCGTGGGGATCATCGTGGGCTCCGCATACCTGATGACGCCGTACCTCAAGATCGGCGGACGCATCTATGCGTCGAGCCCGGAGAATCGTCAGCCCGACCCCTAGGAGTGGGCATGCCCGCTTTCGAGACCCTGCTCTACACGACGCGCGGCCCGGTCGCGACGATCACGCTGAACCGCCCCGAGCAGCTCAACACCATCGTCCCGCCCATGCCCGACGAGATCGAGGCGGCGGTCGGCCTGGCCGAGCGCGATGCGGACGTCAAGGTCATCGTGCTGCGCGGCGCCGGCCGGGCCTTCTCCGGTGGGTACGACTTCGGCGGCGGCTTCCAGCACTGGGGCGAAGCGATGATGACCGACGGGCAGTGGGACCCCGGCAAGGACTTCGCGATGGTCACCGCGCGCGAGACCGGCCCGACGCAGAAGTTCATGGCCATCTGGCGCGCCTCCAAGCCGGTGATCGCGCAGGTGCACGGCTGGTGCGTCGGCGGGGCCAGCGACTACGCGCTGTGCGCCGACCTGGTGATCGCCAGCGACGACGCCGTCATCGGCACCCCGTACGTCGAGCAGGATGTGGGGCGCCTACCTGACCGGGATGTGGCTCTACCGGCTGAGCCTGGCGAAGGCGAAGTGGCACTCGTTGACCGGCCGGCCGCTGACCGGCGTTCAGGCAGCGGAGATCGAGCTGATCAACGAGGCGGTGCCCTTCGAGCGCCTCGAGGCACGGGTCGCCGAGGTCGCGGCCGAGCTGGCATCGATCCCGTTGTCCCAGTTGCGGGCACAGAAACTGATCGTGAACCAGGCCTACGAGAACATGGGATTGGCGTCGACGCAGATGCTCGGCGGCATCCTCGACGGGCTGATGCGCAACACCCCCGATGCGATCGACTTCATCCGGACCGCCCGGGATCAGGGCGTGCGGGCGGCCGTGGAGCGCCGCGACGGCCCGTTCGGCGACTACAGCCAGGCGCCGCCGGAGCTGCGGCCGGACCCCACGCACATCATCGTCCCTGATCGCGACTGATAGTGAGATGGGCTATTGATTCGGGTGCGGAACGCCATCCGGGCGTGGAAAGTGCTACGGTAACAACTATGTCTCGGCTGAGTTCCGGCCTGCGTGCAGGCGCCATCTTCACTGCTCTGGGTATCGCCGCAACGATTTTCCCGAACATCGCGGCGGCCGACTCCACGGAGGACTTTCCGATCCCCCGCCGCATGATCGCCACCGACTGCGACGCCGAGCAGATCCTGGCCGCGACCCGGGACACCAGCCCGGTGTACTACCAGCGGTACATGATCGACTTCAACAACCACCCGAATGTCCAGCAGGCGACCATCGACAAGGCCCACTGGTTCTACGCGCTGTCGCCGGCGGACCGCCGGACCTATTCGGAGAACTTCTACACTTCGCAGGCCGACCCGCTGTGGCTGGCCTGGCCGAACCACATGAAGATCTTCTTCAACAACAAGGGCGTCGTCGCCAAGTCCACCGACGCGTGCGACCAGTACCCCAAGGGCGACATGTCCGTGTGGAACTGGGCGTAGCACCGCCCGTCCACTGCCTCACCCGCGCGGTCGTGAATTCGACTGTGTTTTCACGGGTTTGACTGTGCGCGGACGGCGGCGACACCCCGCCGCGGCCGCACGCTCGACGCCATGGAAGCACCCTCGGGTCTGCTCATGACGATCCGGATTCCAGACCGATGCAGGTGGCCGTGAGCACCCGCGTGAGGGCCGACGCGAAATCGATGTTCCATTCGGGCGGCAGGGCCCCGGGCTCGTCGGCGTAGGCGTCGGTGAGCCGCTCGGGCGGGTTGGCGATGTGCCAGAACGCGGCGGCCAGCGAATAGGCGGCGATCACGATGTCGAAGGCGCCGGACCGGCCGAGCGTAGGCAGCGCGCGCTCGATCGCGTCCGCGATCGCGACCGCGGCGGCGGAGATGGTCCGCCTGATGTCGACGACCCTGTCGGCGTCGACCTCGTGCTCGAGGTGCAGGTGCAGGTTGGCGAGCAGGTCGCAGAACAACGGGTCGGCCGCCAGTCCGTTGGCCAGGGTCTCGGCCACCCGCGTCGGCGACGTCGGACCCGGTTCGCCGAGATCCGCGCAGACCCTTTCCGACCACCTCACCCACCCCTCGGCGGTGAGGTGCAGCAGCACCTCCTTGTGCGAGGTGAAGTAGCGGCGCACCGCGGAATAGTGAATGCCCGCGCGCCTGGCGACGGCGGTCAAGGTGACCGACGCGACGCCGGTCTCGACGGACAGCGAGCGCGCGGCTTCGACGAGCGCCGCCGCACGTTGACGCTTGTTCTCCTCCGTGCGAGCGCGTTTGAACGTGAGTTGCGCCACGCGCAGAGGGTAACGCACGTAGCGTGACTTGTATAACGCACGGCACGTGATTTGCGAGCGCACCCAAACACTCGGTTGTTACGCACGTGATATGCGTTACACTTTCGTGGACGAAGGGGAAGGAGTCCGGGCTCCGGCGCCACCATGCATTGCTTAGGCTAGCCTTGGTTGCGCTACCATCACGGCGCCGCCGGGTTGGAGAGACCGCCAAGCCGCGGAGCCACCGAATCGACGCGCGAGCGCCGGCCGCGGCGCGGCGATCGGAAGTCGAAGCCGAAAACCGGGCGCCCGAACCGTCCGTCGCGCAATGCCTACCGGTGAAGGGGATTCGAGATTCTCAAGGTGCTGTCGCGGACCTGGATCCCGCTCGTCATCGCCGTCGCGCTGGTGGTGGGGGGCTTCGTGGTCTACCGGGTGCACGGCCTGTTCGGCTCCCAGAAGCGGGAGTCCTACGCCGACAGCAACATGGAGAGCGCCAAACCCTTCAACCCCAAGCGGATCGTCTACGAGGTGTGGGGGCCGCCCGGTACGACCGCCGACATCAGCTATTTCGACGTCAACGCCGACCCGCAGCGGATCGACGGGGCGCAGCTGCCCTGGCGGCTGCAGATCACGACCACCAAGGCCGCGGTCATGGGAAACCTTTCGGCACAGGGTGACAGCAACAGCCTCGGGTGCCGCATCACCGTCGACGACGTGGTCAAGGCGGAACGGGTCTCCAACGAGGTGCACGCCTTCACCTTCTGCCTGGTGAAGTCCGCGTGAACACCCGGACCACCGTCACCGCGCACGCGACACGGCCGTTCATCGCGCGGATGATCCGCCGATTCGCTGTGCCGATCATCCTGTTCTGGCTGGGCGTCGTCGTCGTGTTCAGCGCGTTCGTGCCGTCGCTGGAGAAGGTGGGCGAACAACGCTCGGTGTCCCTGAGCCCCAGCGACGCACCGTCGTTCCAGGCGATGAAGCGCATCGGCCGGGTGTTCAAGGAAGGCGATACCGACAGCTCGGCGATGATCGTGCTGGAAAGCGACAAGCCCCTCGGTGACGACGCCCACAAGTACTACGACACCCTCGTTCGCAAGCTGCGCGCCGACAAGCACGTCCTGAGCGTCCAGGATTTCTGGGGCGATCCGCTGACCGCCTCGGGAGCGCAGAGCAACGACGGCAAAGCCACCTCCGTCCAGGTGAACCTCGCCGGCAATCAGGGGGAATTGCTGGCCAACGAGTCCGTCGAGGCGGTCCGCAAAATCGTCGACAGCACCCCGGCGCCGCCCGGGCTCAAGACGTACGTGACCGGGGCGTCGGCGATGGCGGCCGATTTGCACCACAGCGGCGACAAATCGCTGATCACGATCACCCTGACCACCATCGCCGTGATCTTCACGACGATGCTGCTGGTCTATCGCTCGATCGTCACCGTGGTCATCCTGTTGGCCACGGTGTTCGTCGAATTGTCGGTCGCCCGGGGAGTGGTCGCGCTGCTCGGGGCGAACGACATCGTCGGGCTCTCGACGTTCGCGGTGAACCTGCTCACCTCGTTGGCCATCGCCGCCGGCACCGACTACGGGATCTTCCTGTTCGGCCGCTACCAGGAGGCCCGCCAGGCGGGCGAGGACCGCGAAACCGCCTTCTACACCACGTATCGCGGCGTGGCCCACGTCGTGCTGGGCTCCGGCCTGACGATCGCCGGTGCGACCTTCTGCCTGCACTTCGCCCGAATGCCCTACTTCCAAACACTGGGCATCCCCTGCTCGGTCGGCTTGCTCGTCGCGGTGCTGGTGGCGCTCACGCTCGGCCCGGCGATCCTCACCGTCGGAGGGCGTTTCGGCCTGTTCGATCCCAGGCGCCGGCTCAGCACACGCGGCTGGCGGCGGGTGGGCACCGCGGTGGTGCGCTGGCCGTTGCCCATCCTGGCGGTGACGTGTGCAATCGCGCTGATCGGTCTGCTCGCGCTGCCGGGATACACACCCAACTACAACGACCGCAGCTACCTGCCCGACTTCATCCCGTCCAACCAGGGATTCGCGGCCGCCGACCGGCATTTCTCGCAGGCGCGCATGAAACCGGAGATCCTGATGATCGAATCGGATCACGACATGCGCAATCCGGCGGACTTCCTGGTGCTGGACAGGTTGGCCAAGGGCATCTTCCGCGTGCCGGGAATCTCTCGGGTGCAGGCCATCACGCGCCCGGACGGGACGACGATGGATCACACGTCGATCCCGTTCCAGATGAGCATGCAAAACGCCGGTCAGCTGCAGAACATGAAGTACCAGCGCGACCGGATGAACGACATGCTCACCCAGGCCGAGGAGATGTCGAAGACGATCGCCACGATGCAGCGCATGTACGCGCTGATGTCGCGGCTCGTGGGCATCACCCACAAGATGGTGGGCGACACCGAGGAGATGCAGCAGATCACCAACGAGTTACGGGATCAGATCGCGAACTTCGACGACTTCTTCCGGCCGGTGCGCAGCTACTTCTATTGGGAGAAGCACTGTTTCGACATCCCGATCTGCTACTCGTTCCGGTCGATCTTCGACGCGCTCGACGGTGTGGACGAGATCAGCGACAAACTGGAGACGCTGGTCGGTGACATCAAGCAGCTCGACACCCTGATGCCGCAGATGATCGCCCAGTTCCCGCCGATGATCGAGACCATGGTGAACATGCGGACCATGATGCTGACGATGCACAGCACCATGTCGGGCATCTTCGACGAGATGGACCAGATGAGCGACAACGCGACGGCCATGGGCCACGCGTTCGACCAGGCAAAGAACGACGACTCGTTCTATCTGCCCCCGGAGGTGTTCAAGAACGCCGACTTCAAGCGCGCCATGAAGAACTTCCTCTCACCCGACGGCCACGCCGCCCGCTTCATGATCCTGCACCGCGGGGATCCCGCGTCGGCGCAGGGCATCAAGAGCATCGACGCCATCCGCACCGCGGCCGAGGAGTCGCTCAAGGGAACACCTCTGGAAGACGCGAAGATCTATCTGGGCGGCACCGCGGCGGTTTTCAAAGACCTCTCCGAGGGCGCGGACTACGACCTGATCATCGCCGGGGTCTCCTCGCTCACCCTGATCTTCATCATCATGCTGCTCATCACCCGGGCGTTCGTCGCCGCGGCGGTCATCGTCGGCACGGTCGCGCTCTCACTGGGCGCGTCGTTCGGCCTGTCGGTGTTGGTGTGGCAGTACATCCTCGGGATCCAACTGCACTGGCTGGTGCTGGTGATGTCCGTCATCGTGCTGCTGGCGGTGGGGTCGGACTACAACCTGTTGCTGGTCTCGCGCTTCAAGGAGGAGATACACGCGGGGTTGAAGACGGGCATCATCCGATCGATGGGCGGCACCGGCAAGGTCGTCACGTCGGCGGGCCTGGTCTTCGCCTTCACGATGGGCTCGATGGTGGTCAGCGACGTGCGGGTGATCGGCCAGATCGGCACCACGATCGGGCTGGGCCTGTTGTTCGACACGTTGATCGTGCGCTCGTTCATGACGCCGTCGATCGCCGCGCTGCTGGGACGCTGGTTCTGGTGGCCGATGCGCGTGCGCTCGCGGCCGCTGCGTGTTCCGGCCAAACCCGTTGGGCCGCAACCGCACGATGAGTCCTTTGCTTACAGCGACTAGGCGCGGTCCATGCTCACCATCGCGCTGATCGGGTTCCTCGGCGGCCTGATCACCGGCATCTCGCCGTGCATCGTCCCGGTGCTGCCGGTGGTGTTCTTCTCCGGTGTGCACACTTCGCGCGAAACCTCCGCCGCCCGGCCGTATCTGGTGATCGCGGGCCTGGTCTGCAGCTTCAGCGTGGTGACCCTGGCCGGTTCCGCCCTGCTCTCGGCTCTCCACCTGCCGCAGGACGCGATCCGCTGGGCCGCGCTGGTGGCGCTCACGCTCATCGGCCTGGGCTTGATCTTCCCGCCCCTGCAGCACCTGATCGAGCGGCCCTTCTCCCGACTTCCGCAGCGCCAATTCTCGCCCGGCAGTAGCGGGTTCGTTCTGGGGCTGACGCTGGGTGCGCTGTATGTGCCGTGCGCGGGACCGGTGCTGGCCGCCATCGTGGTGGCGGGCGGCACCGCGTCCCTCGGCGCGCCGATCATCGTGCTGACCGGGATGTTCTCGCTCGGTACCGCCCTGCCGCTGCTGGCGTTCGCTCTGGCCGGGCGGGGCGTGGCCGGGCGGGTCACGGCGTTCCGCCGCCGGCAGCGGCTGATCCAGGCCGCCGCGGGCGTCACGATGATCGTGCTCGCCGTCGCGCTGGTGTTCAACCTGCCCGCCACGCTGCAGCGCGCCATCCCCGACTACACCGCCGCCATGCAAAAACAGATCGGGGCCAACGACATTGAGCGCAAGCTGCATCCCGGCGCGGCGAAGGGCCAGCTCGCCGACTGCACCGAGGGCGCCGCGCAACTTCAGGAGTGCGGGCCCGCGCCGGCCATCGGCGGCATCACCGAATGGCTCAACACCCCGGGCGGAAGGCCTGTCGACCTGGCGTCGCTGCGCGGCAAGGTGGTGCTGATCGACTTCTGGGCGTACTCCTGCATCAACTGCCAGCGCGCCATCCCCCACGTCGTCGACTGGTACAACCGTTACCGCGACAGCGGTTTCATCGCCATCGGCGTGCACACCCCCGAGTACGCGTTCGAACGCGTCCCCGCCAACGTCGCCAGTGGCGCCGCGGCCCTGCACATCACCTACCCGGTTGCGCTGGACAACGACTACACGACGTGGAACAAGTACCAGAACCTGTACTGGCCGGCCGAATACCTGATCGACGCCGACGGGGTTGTCCGGCACACCAAGTTCGGCGAGGGCGACTACGACGGCACCGAAAAACTGATCCGCCAACTTCTGGTCGACGCCAACCCGAACCTCCATCTCCCCGCGGCGGTGAACGGGGTCGACACCACCCCGCGGAGCAAGCTCACCCCCGAGACGTATCTGGGCGTGGACAGGGCCTCCAACTACGCCGGCAACGTCCCGTACCAGGCCGGCACCGCCACCTTCGACTACCCGGCCAGCGTGCCCGCCGACCGGTTCGCCCTGCGGGGGCAATGGACCCTCGACGACCAGGGCGCCACGGCCGCCGGTGACGACGCCGCGATCCGGCTCAACTACACCGGCAAGGACGTCTACGCCGTCGTGGGCGGCACCGGCACCATCACGGTCACCCGGGGCGGCAACACGACGACGACGGTTGTCGGCGGGGCACCCACCCTGCACCAGATCGTGGCCGACCCCACCGCGCGCCGCGACCAGCTCGACATGCGGGTCAGCAAGGGCCTGCAGGTGTTCTCGTTCACGTTCGGCTAGCCGGTTTCCGCAGGCCGCCCAGCACCGCGACGACGACCCCGGACACCACCAACCCCACACCGGCCATCAATGTCAGGTCCAGCCACTCGTGCAGGCCGGCCTCGGCGCGGCCGACCATCACGTCGGCGATGCGGCGGACGTCCCCGGCGGTGTGGTTGAGCACGTCGTTGACGCGGCGCCTCCCGACCTCGATGGCCGCATAGCCGCTCGCTCCCACGAGCAGCGCGGAGACCCCGAGGCTGGTCAGCGCCTGGCCGCGGCGGCGCGCCGCGGCCAGCGTCAGCAGCGCGCACCACCCCGTCACCGCGACCGCGCCGACGCTCAGCCAGGGGCCCCAGGCGGCGAGCCGGCTCAGCTCGCCCCGCCGCAACGAGGCCGGGACCGAGACGGCCACCGGCACAGCCACATTCGCAGGAACGTTGACGTGATAGCCGCTCAGCAGGGGCTGAATCGAGCTGTCCTCGAGCATCGGTGCGACGTCAACCACCCATTGATCGCCGCCCTGGCCGGGCCCGGCAGCGTCGAACAACCAGTCGTGCGCCGAGCGGTTCGCCTGGGCGAACAGGGGCGGGAAGCCCGGGCCCGCAGTGAACGCGGCGGCCGCGGCGTGCAGCTGCGAGCTGTCGACGGGGTAGCGTCCGGCGCCCCGCGCGGCGATCAGCGCCATTGCCCGCGTGGTCAAGTCGGCCGCCATCGCGGATTGCAGAGCCGGGTCGCCCGCGGCTTCGGTGGCCATCGCGGCATAACCGTCGGCGTCGACGAGGTGCAGCTGCGTCCACGCCGCGGGAACGGCCACCGCCAGCGCGACCGTGGTGGCCAGCCACAGCGCCACCGTCACAGCGAATCGCACGCGGCCCTACTGAATGCCCCGCAGGTAGGCAGCCTGCCCGAGGTGCTGGGCGCAGTCGTCGATGATGCTCACCAGCCGCGCGCTGGCCGTCACCGGCGGGTCCCAATTCGTGTCCACGACCCGGGCCAGCTCGTCGGCGGTCACCCGGGCGACGTATTCGAGGGTCAGCTCGTGCACCGCGTGGTAGTAGCCGGACAGCAAGTCCGCGGACGCCCGCACCTTCGCCACCTCCTCGGGGCCGTGACCGTAGCCGGTGTCGTTTCGCGGCAGGTCCAGCCCGAAGCGATCCACCCAGCCGTCGCGCAGCCACACCTGCTCGACGCCGGCCACGCCGGCCAGCTGGATGTCCTGCACCCGCGCGCTGTGCCAGAGCAGCCAGGCGATGCTGTTCGCGCCGGGGGTGGGCCGGTAGTTCGAGACGTCGTCGGTCAACCCGTCGGTCAGCTCGTCGACGTGTTCGATCAGCCGGGTGAAGGCGTCGCGGAGCAGTTCGGACACGGCTTCGTCGGTGCTGGCCATATCTGCGAGATTACGGGAGGCGTTTTCCCTGGCACGACCCCCGGACGCGGTCGTAGATTAGTTAGATGTCCTACGACCTCGTCATCCGCAACGGCACCATCGTCGACGGGCTGGGGGGTGAGCCGTACGTCGGCGATGTCGCGGTGGCAGGCGGCGTCATCGCGGAAGTGGGGGCGGCCGGCTCGGTCGACGGCTCCGGCGCCGTGCGGGAGATCGATGCGACGGGGCTGCTCGTGACGCCCGGATTCGTCGACCTGCACACCCACTACGACGGCCAGTCCATCTGGTCGGAACGCCTCACGCCGTCCTCGGCGCACGGGGTGACCACGGTGGTGATGGGCAACTGCGGCGTCGGATTCGCGCCGTGCCGCCAGTCCGACCACGACGTGCTCGTCGACGTTATGGCGGGGGTCGAGGACATTCCCGGCGTCGTCATGACCGACGGCCTGCCCTGGACGTGGGAGACCTTCCCCGAATACATGGACGCCCTGGAAGCGGGCCGGCGTGACATCGACGTCGCCGTCTACCTGCCGCACTCCCCGCTGCGGGTGTACGTGATGGGCCGGCGCGGCGCCGACCGCGAGCCGGCCACCGCCGAGGACCTGGCCAAGATGCGGGCACTGGCCAAGGAGGCCATCGAGGTCGGGGCGCTGGGATTCGCGTCGTCGCGGCTGACGATCCACAAGACCGAGAGCGGCTCACCGATCCCCAGCTACGACGCCGCCCGAGAGGAGATCGAGGAGATCGCCCGGGGCGTCGTGGACGGCGGCGGCGGGCTGCTGCAGTTCGTGCCCGACATCCCCGCCGGCGGCTACCAGCCCGTCCTGCAGACGGTGTTCGACGTCGCCGAGGACGTCGGACTGCCCGTCACCTTCACCCTGGTGGTCGCCAACTCCGGCGACCCCACCTGGGAAGACGCGATCACCATGATCGAGAAGGCGAATGCGGCGGGCGGAGACATCACCGCGCAGCTGCTGCCCCGCCCGATCGGTCTGATCATCGGGCTGCAGCTCACCGCCAACCCGTTCGTGCTCTACCCCAGCTACCGCGAGATTGCGCACCTGCCGCTGGCCGAACGCGTCGCCGAGATGCGCAAACCCGAGGTTCGCGCCCGCATCCTGGCCGACAAGCCCGGCCAGGGACACCCGATCCTCTACGTCGCCCAAATGTGGGATTGGATCTTCCCGCTGGGCGACCAGCCCGACTACGAGCCCGACCCGGCGACCAGCATCGGCGCCCGCGCCCGGGCCCGCGGGGTGCACCCGATGGAGGAGGCCTACGACCGCCTGCTCGACGACGAGGGCCGCGCCATGCTGCTGGTCGCCACCAGCAACCTCGCGAACAACTCGCTGGACACCGTCGGCGGGCTGCTGCACCGCGACGACGTGGTGCTCGGCCTCGGCGACGGCGGCGCCCACTACGGCATGATCTGCGACGCCAGCTACTCGACGTACTTCCTGGCGCACTGGGCGCGCGACCGCAAGAGCGGGCGGTTCACCGTGCCCGAGGCCGTCCGCGAACTCACTTCGGTGCCCGCCCGGGTGGCCGGGCTGGGCGACCGCGGCCGCATCGCCGTGGGCTACAAGGCCGACCTGAACGTCATCGACCACGCGGCGCTGCGGCTGCACAAGCCGATCATCAGCTTCGACCTGCCCGCCGGCGGCCGCCGGCTGGACCAGACGGCGGAAGGATACGTCGCGACGGTGGTGTCCGGGGCCGTAATCGCCGAGAACGGCGTCCCGACCGGCGCGCGTCCTGGCAAGTTGGTGAGAGGTCGTCAGCGTATTCCGGTACCCGCGCAATAACGCCACGAAGGGCACCCCCTCTTAGTTAAGTTGGGTCAGTGACGAGCCCGCATTTTGCGTGGTTGCCGCCTGAAATCAATTCGGCACTACTGTTCGCCGGTCCTGGCGCCGGGCCGCTTATTGCTGCGGCCGAGGCGTGGGACGGGCTTGCCGAAGAGCTGGCTTCGTCGGCGTCGTCGTTTTTTTCGGTGACGTCAGATCTGGCTAACGGGTCGTGGCAGGGCGCGTCGTCGGCGGCGATGCTGGCCGTCGCCACCCAGTACGTGAGCTGGCTCAGCGCCGCGGCGGCGCAGGCCGAGGCGGCGTCCAGCCAGGCCGCCGCGATTGCGACCGCGTTCGAGACGGCGCTGGCGGCCACCATTCAACCGGCCCTGGTGGCCGCCAACCGCGGACTGGTGCAGGCGCTGGCGTCGACGAACTGGTTCGGGCTCAACACCCCGGCCATCATGGACACCGAGGCCGCATACGAGGCCATGTGGGCGGCCGACGTGGCGGCGATGTTCGGTTATCACGCCGACGCGTCGGCGGCCGCCGCGCAATTGGCGCCTTGGCAGGCGGTGCTGCAGAAGCTCGGCATCAGCTTCAACAACGGGCAGCTCAGCCTCAACATGTTCGGTTCGCAGGGCAATTTCAACGTCGGATTCGGCAACAGCGGTACGGCGAATGTCGGCTCGGGGAACTCCGGCAGCAACAACATCGGTTGGGGCAACCTCGGCAGCAACAACATCGGGTTCGGCAATACCGGCAACAACGACTTCGGAATCGGCCTGACCGGTAACAATCAGTTCGGATTCGGCGGCTTCAACTCGGGTACCGGCAACATCGGATTGTTTAATTCTGGCAATAACAATATCGGCTTCTTCAATTCCGGCAACGGAAACTTCGGTATCGGTAATTCGGGTGTTTCAAATACCGGTTTCGCGAATGCCGGCAGCATGAATATGGGTTTCTTCAATAATGGCGCCGCCAATACCGGAATGTTCCAGGACAACGCCCTGGGAGCCGCCGGATCGGACCCCGGCACGTTCAGCTCCGGGCGCTACGTCACGGGCGGCCTGAGCGCGGCCGGCGCCTCGGGATTGCTCGGCTCGACGGGCGCGGCCACCGGCGGCATCAACCCGGGCGTCGCGGCCCCCAGCCTGATCAGCAGCGCGGCGGCCCACGCGGACTTCGCGTCCGCGGCCACGTCGGCGCCGTCGCTCGCCGGCAGCGTCGAATCCGGCGCGAACAGCAGCCTGGCCAGCGCGGTGACCGGGACGACCGCCACGCCGCCGGCGCTGCGGACGACCACAACGGCGGGCCCGCAGGGCTTCTTCACCACGGCCGCGGCCGGCGACTCGGGCCTGCGCGGCGCCGCCACCCGCGACTCGGGCATTCCCAGCTCCGGGTTCTTCAAGGGCGACCGCGGCGTCGTCGACCCCACCCCCGGCGAGGGCGAGCCGGGCCTGCCGGGCTCGCCGAGCTGAAACGGCGCCGGGGCGCCGCCTACCCTGGGACATCATGCGCACGAAGAAGCAGGTGGACATCGAGCGGCTGGCCGCTGCGCTGCCCGACTACCCGTTCGCGTACCTGATCACCGTCGACGACTCCTACCGTGTGCACACCGTGACGGTGCAACCCGCGCTGCGTGAGGCGACCCTCGATGTCGGGCTCATCGGCGGGCGCACGCGCGAAAACCTGGCCCACCGCGGCGACGTCACCCTGTTGTGGCCGCCGACCGAACCGGGCGGTTACTCGCTGATCGTCGACGGCCGGGCCGAGGTGAGCGTCGAAAACCGAGGCGAAGACGCCGTCCGCCTGGGCGTCGTACCCACCCGTGCGCTGCTGCATCGCGAGGCGGAGCCCGACTCCCCCGGCGCCGCGAAGGGCTGCCTACACGACTGCGTGGTGTTCTCGCTTCCCGCCTGACGTACAGTCGGATCCGTGAGCCGCGTCGCACCGCTCGCCCCGCCCTGGAGCGAGGAAGATGCCACGGCCATCAATAGCTGGGGCCATCCCGACCGCACGTACGAGCCGCTGCTGCTGGTGCGCTGCCTGCAACGCCATCCGGCGCTGGCCATGCGATTGCGCAAGCTCGGCGAATCCCTGTACGTCGCAGCGCTTTTGCCGCCCCGGACGCGGACCATCGCGATCCTGCGGATCTGCGCGCTGCTGCGGTGCGAGTACGAGTGGGGCGGGCAGGCGGCGTTCTGGGGCCCGATCGCGGGTGTCAGCGACGACGAGTGCGACGCGCTGGTCACCGGCGGGGCCTCCGACCCGCGGTGGAGCGCGAGCGAGCGGACCCTGATCGAGGCGGTGGACGAACTGGAGCGCACCGGCTCGTGGTCGGAGCCGACCTGGGCGGCCCTGGGGCGCTTCCTGGATGACGAGCAGCGGATCGAATTGCTGACCGCCGTGGGCTGGTACCGCACGATCTGCACGCTGTGCAACGCCCTGGCCCTGCCGGTCGAGGGCTGGATGCGGCGGTGGCCCTCAGGCCGGTGACCTGTCCCTTTTGAGACCCGGGTGCTGGCTCTTGAGCAGCGGCAGGAGCAGCCGCCGCGGCATGAACTGGAAAACCCGGGTGCTCACCCGGCTCGGCAGCCCGGCGATCACCGTTCCGCGGTCGTGCTCGAGCGCGTCGACGCCCACGCGCGCCACGTCCCGCGACGGCATCCACATGAACTTCGGAAACGCGCTGGCGAAGTCCCGCTCGTCCATGCCCGCGTTCTGCAGGAACTCGGTGCGCACCGGCCCCGGGCACAGCAGCGCGACGGTGACGCCGGTGCCGGCGAGCTCGGAGCGCACTCCTTCGGTGTAGGTGTTCACGAACGCCTTGGTGGCGGAATAGCCGGACTGGCCCGGGATTGGGTGGAAGCCCGCGGTGGATCCGACGTTGAGGATCGCGCCGCGTCCGCGCGGCACCATCTGCTGGACCGCTCGGGTGGTCAGGTCGATGACGGCCTCGACGTTGACCCGCACCTGGGCGATCTCGTCGTCCACGTCGGTCTTCGTCACCGAGCCGATGGTCCCGATGCCGGCGTTGTTGACCAGGATGTCGGCTGTCAGGCCGCGCCGGGCGACCTCGTCGAGGAGCGCGGCGCGGGCGGCCGCATCCGCGACGTCGCAGGCGATCACCTCGACTTTCACGCCGCGCCGCGCGAGTTCTTCGGCCAGTTCGCGCAGCTTGTCTTCGCGGCGGGCGACGAGGGTGACGCCGTGGCCGCGGTCGGCCAGCTCGCGGGCGATGTCGGCGCCGATTCCCGACGACGCGCCGGTCACGACGGCGGTGCTGACGGGTGAGGGAGTTGGGAGGGCCACGGCTCGAACCTACCCCGCCGAGTGTGCGGCCTGCCGCACGCTCGGCACCCAGGGTGCGGCAGGCCGCACACTCGGCGAAGGGGGCGCACGCGAAGACGAAAAAGCCCGGCCTGCACAAGCAGGCCGGGCTTTTTCGTTCTACGGACTCAGAAGTCCATGCCACCCATGCCACCGGTCGGGTCGCCCGCGGGAGCGGCCGCCTTCTCCGGCTTGTCGGCGACGACGGCCTCGGTCGTCAGGAACAGCGCCGCGATGGACGCCGCGTTCTGCAGCGCCGAACGGGTCACCTTGACCGGGTCGGCGACGCCGGCCTTCAGCAGGTCCTCGTACTCACCGGTGGCGGCGTTCAGGCCGGTACCGGCGGGCGAGTTGCGGACCTTCTCGGCGACGACGCCGGGCTCCAGCCCACCGTTGAAGGCGATCTGCTTCAGCGGGGCCTCGAGCGCCACCCGCACGATGTTGACGCCGGTCGCCTCGTCACCGGAGAGCTTCAGCTCGTCCAGGGCCGGGGCCGCGTGCAGCAGGGCCACGCCGCCGCCGGCGACGATGCCCTCCTCGACGGCCGCCTTGGCGTTGCGGACCGCGTCCTCGATGCGGTGCTTGCGCTCCTTGAGCTCCACCTCGGTGGCCGCGCCCGCCTTGATCACCGCAACACCGCCGGCCAGCTTGGCCAGGCGCTCCTGCAGCTTCTCGCGGTCGTAGTCGGAGTCGCTGTTCTCGATCTCGCTGCGGATCTGGGCCACGCGACCGGCGATGGCGTCGGAGTCACCGGCGCCCTCGACGATGGTGGTCTCGTCCTTGGTGACGACGACCTTGCGGGCCTTGCCGAGCAGCGCGACGTCGGCGCTCTCCAGCGACAGGCCGACCTCCTCGCTGATCACCTGACCACCGGTGAGGATCGCCATGTCCTGCAGCATCGCCTTGCGGCGGTCACCGAAGCCGGGGGCCTTGACCGCCACCGACTTGAAGGTGCCCCGGATCTTGTTGACGACGAGGGTGCTCAGCGCCTCGCCCTCGACGTCCTCGGCGATGATCAGCAGCGGCTTGCCGGCCTGGATGACCTTCTCCAGCAGCGGCAGCAGGTCCTTGACCGTCGACACCTTGGAGCTGACCAACAGGATGTAGGGGTCCTCGAGGACCGCTTCCTGACGCTCGGCGTCGGTGACGAAGTAGCCCGAGATGTAGCCCTTGTCGAACCGCATGCCCTCGGTGAGCTCGAGCTGCAGGCCGAAGGTGTTGGACTCCTCGACGGTGATGACGCCCTCGTTGCCGACCTTGTCCATCGCCTCGGCGATCAGGTCGCCGATCGACTGGTCGCCCGCGGAAATCGCGGCGGTAGCGGCGATCTGCTCCTTGGTCTCGACCTCCTTGGCCGACTTGAGCAGGGTCTCGGTGACCTTGTCGACCGCCTTCTCGATGCCGCGCTTGAGGCCCAGCGGGTTGGCGCCGGCCGCGACGTTGCGCAGGCCCTCGCGCACCAGCGCCTGGGCCAGCACCGTGGCCGTCGTGGTGCCGTCACCGGCGACGTCGTCGGTCTTCTTGGCGACTTCCTTGACCAGCTCGGCGCCGATCTTCTCGTAGGGGTCCTCCAGCTCGATCTCCTTGGCGATGGACACACCATCGTTGGTGATCGTGGGGGCACCCCACTTCTTCTCCAGGACGACGTTGCGGCCCTTGGGACCCAACGTCACCTTTACCGCATCGGCGAGGGCGTTGAGCCCCCGCTCGAGGCCGCGACGGGCCTCCTCGTCGTACGCAATTGTCTTGGCCATTGCGAAGTGATTCCTCCGGATCGGGAACGAAACTGGGGCAGCCGGGTCACGAAAACCCCATTACTTACGCTGGCCGGGCTCAGTGCCCGCGACGGACGACCAGAGTGGCCTCACCGTCCCGACCTAGCACTCACGGGTCGCGAGTGCCAACGTCATTCTTAGCACTCGCCCATGCCGAGTGCAAGAAGGGTCACCGGTTATCGCGCACGGCGCAACGCCACCGGCCGGCGGCTCAGGCCAGGTCGAGCAGCTGCTCGTGGAACCCGCCGAAGCCACGTGCCCGGTCGACCAGATGGATCTCCAAGATCCAGTGACAGAGGCGGCCGGTCGGGTCCGTGCGCCGCATCGGCTTGCCCGAGCCGGGCATGATGTACCACTCGACACCGGGACCGGCGATCTTGCGGTGCGGGAACTCCCCGACCAGATGGCCGGCGATGGAACTGCCGAACTCGAACCCTTCGGCGTGGGCGACCCCGACGACGAACTCGAACAGTTCGGCGCCGGTGACGTCCGGGTGGCCGTCGAAGTAGTCCCTGCCCGCCTGCCACACGCGGGGCAGAGCGTCGCGCAAGGCCTTCTTGTGTGGATCGTCGCCGAGCACGAACGTGCGCCCGAAGTCGGCCTCCCACTCCTCGAAGATCGGCCCGAGGTCCAGGAAGACGATGTCGCCGTCGGCGATCACCCGGTCCGGGGGCCGATCGGAGAAGGGCCGCAGCGTGTTCTCGCCGGCCCGCACGATCCGCCGGTGCCAGTGCCGGGTGACGCCGAACATCTGCGCGGCGAGGTCGTGGATGTCGCCGGACAGCTCGTGCTCGCCGACGCCGGCCCGGATCATGGTGCGCCGCTCGATCTCCGCGAACAGTTGCGCCGCCTTCTCCTGGGCGTCGAGAAGCCGTTCGGCGCGGACGTCCTCGGCGGCAGTCAACCCCTCCACCCCCGCGATGCTAGCCGGGCTTCGCGCGCAGACCGTCGATGACGACGTCGGTGACCCGCTCGGCCAGTTCGGGGTTGTAGGACTCCATCGCCTGGCAGCCGACCAGGATCGACTTCACTTCGCGCACGCCGACGTCCGGGCGTGCCGTGCCCGCCCGCTGCGCGGCGCGCAACAGCTCGTCGAGCACGGCAAGGAAAGCGTCCTCGGCCTCGGGCGCGGCGTTGGTGATGTCGATGCCGAGCCCCGCCAGCGCGTCCACCAGGCCGCGGTCCGCCGCGCCCCACTGCAACACCATGGAGCGCAGGAAAGTGAACAGCGCCTCGCCGGGCCGGTCGGAGCCCAGCAGCGCGTAGCCGTCGTCGACGATGTGCTGCAGCCGGTCCGCGATGACGGCGTGAAACAGCGCCTCCTTGGTCGGGAAGTGCCGGTAGACGGTCCCGGCGCCGACGCCGGCGCGGCGGGCGATCTCGTCGACCGGCACCGACAGGCCCTCGGCCGCAAACGTTTCGTAGGCGACTTGCAGGACGCGCATTCGATTGCGCGCCGCGTCGGCGCGCAGCGGCCGCGCGGGTTGCGCCATCTGTTCACCACCCATCGGTTGACAAAGCGGGGCGCACGTTCCGTATAGTGGACGATCAACCGGGGCGCACGCCCCGTTTACCGTACTCGATGAGGAGTTTCTCATGGCCAAGTGGACCGCCGCGGACATCCCCGACCAGACGGGCCGGGTCGCCGTCGTCACCGGAGCCAACACCGGCCTGGGCTACGAAACCGCCCTGGCGCTGGCCGATCACGGCGCCCACGTGGTGCTGGCGGTGCGCAATCTCGACAAGGGCAAGGACGCCGCCGCCCGCATCGCCGCCAAGAGCGCGACGGCGGACGTCAAACTGCAGGAGCTCGATCTGACGTCGCTGGACTCCGTCCGTGCCGCCGCCGACCAGTTGCGGTCCGACTACGACCGCATCGACCTGCTGATCAACAACGCCGGCGTCATGTACACGCCGAAAGAGACCACCAAAGACGGCTTCGAGATGCAGTTCGGCACCAACCATCTGGGCCACTTCGCTTTGACCGGGCTGCTGCTGGATCGCCTGCTGCCGGTCGCGGGCTCGCGGGTCGTGACGGTGAGCAGCATGGGGCACCGCATCCTCGCCGACATCCACTTCGACGACCTGCAGTGGGAACGCCGCTACAACCGCGTCGCGGCGTACGGCCAGGCCAAGCTGGCGAACCTGCTGTTCACCTACGAACTGCAGCGCCGGCTCGCCCCGCAGGGCACGACGATCGCGGCCGCCGCCCATCCCGGCGGGTCGAACACCGAGCTGGGCCGCTACACGCCCAGGGCGGTGCGGCCGCTCGTCGACGTGTTCTTCTCGGTGATCGCGCAGGACGCCGCGATGGGCGCGCTGCCGACACTGCGCGCCGCCACCGACCCGGCCGTGCTCGGCGGGCAGTACTACGGCCCCGACGGCTTCGCCGAGACCCGGGGCTATCCGAAGGTTGTCTCGTCGAGCGCCAAGTCCCACGACCCCGACCGGCAGCGCCGGCTGTGGGCGGTGTCCGAGGAACTGACCGGCGTCGTCTACCCCTTCGACTGACCGAAGGGGCGGGTGCCATAGCGGACGACGCTGTCGCACTGCCGCGCGACCGGCTCAGGCGTAGGTTGTGGCCGTGCAGGGGAAGAAGCGGCGTGCGGCGAACGCGCGGCAGAAGATGGACATGGCGATGAGCGCGCCCATCATGGCCGGGCTGCGGATCAGGCGGCCGGCGCGAATCGCGTCGCGGGCGAGGGCCGCGGCCGCGCCCCGCCCCCGGCGGGGTGGGCGCCGCATTCGCGTAGGCGTGGGGCTGCCCGACAGGCTCGCCGCCAAGCTGCGCGCGCCTCGCCCGCCGCGACGGGGCCAGCTCAAACGGCTGGCCCCGGGGAGCTGACTCGAGCGGCTCAACCTAGGGCCGCAGCTCGTAGTCCTTCTCGACCATGGTGCGCGTTCGCGCGTAGAACGTCTGCCCGCTGTAGGGCAGCTGGGTGACGACCTTGCCGCTGCGGTGCCGGAAGTAGTTGTCGCAGGCGAGCCACACCTTGCCCGTCATCGCCGCCTGGATCTCGCCGTTGTACCGCCGCTGCGCGTCGGCGGTGACCTCGACTGTGCGCGCCCCCCGGTTGCCCATCGTGTCGAGGATGTGACGGACGAACGTCGTCTGCGCCTCGTGGATGTAGATGATCGAGTTCACCCCGTTGGTGTTGGGGCCGTACAGGACAAAGAGATTCGGATACCCCGCCACGAGCGTCCCGAGGTAGGCCTCGGCACCCTCACTCCAGTCGTCACGCAGGTGACGCCCGCCCGACCCGAACACGTCGATGCTGGCCAGGTAGTCGGCGGCCTTGAAGCCGGTGCCGTAGATGATCGTGTCCACGCGGTGTTCGGCGCCCTCGACCGTGCGCAGGCCCCACTCGGTCAGCTCCGCGATCGCGGCCGTCTCCAGGCTGACGTTGGGCAGGGCGAAGGTCGGATACCACTCCCGCGACATCAGCGGCCGTTTGCAGCCGGCGGGGTAATCCGGCATCAGCTTGGCGCGCAGCTCGGGGTCGGCCACCTTGCGCATCAGATACGAGCGGGCGAGTTCCGTCGCCTCGCGGGTCTGCGCGCCGTCGACGTCGAAATTCGCGGTCTCGTAGGCGTCGAAGGCGTCCTCTCGCAGTTTGCGCGCCGCCGCGGGGTTGCGCGCGAACTCCTCCTGCTGCTCTGCCGTGAACGGAAAGTCGAACCGCGGCGCGATCCAGATCGGCGAGCGCTGGAACACGGTCAGACGCGCGGTGTCTCGCGCGATCGCGGGAACGTACTGCACCGCGCTGGCGCCGGTGCCTATCGACGCGACCCGCTCCCCGGCCGTCGACTTGCTGTGATCCCAACGGGCCGAATGGAATTGGCGGCCCCGAAACCGGCTCGCTCCCGGTATCCGGGGAATGTTGGGCACGTCGAGCATGCCGACGGCGCTCACCACCACGTCGAACTCGTACTCGCGAGCCTCGTCCGTCGTCAGCGTCCAGCGCCGGTCCGTGTCCGACCAGCGCGCCGCCGATATCGTGGTGGAGCGCCGCAGATGCGCGCCGAGCCCGTGGTCGACGGCCACCTTCTGCAGGTAGGCGAGGATCTCGGGCTGGTTCGCATACGTCTTGCTCCACCGCGGATTCGGGGCGAACGAGTACGAGTAGAGATGCGAAGGGACGTCGCACGCCGCCCCCGGGAAGGTGTTGTGGCGCCACGTCCCGCCGAAGCCGTCGGCGCGGTCGAAAATCGTGAAATCGTATCCGCCCGCGGCGAGTTGGATGCCCATCGCGATGCCGCCGGCGCCGGCGCCGATGACACCGACGCGGGTCCGCCCGCCGCTCACCATTGCGCGAAGTACGGTCGCTGGGGGCGGGTCTTCTCCACCAGGATGAACACCACACCCCACGGGTCGACGAACCAGCTGGTCCGGACCCGCGCGACCTCGGCGATCCCGCTCACCAGGAACCGGACCCCCTTGCCCTCCAGCTCCGCCCGGGTGGCGTCGAGATCCACACAGATGAGCCCGACATGGGACAGGCCGTGATCTGTCAGCGCACGGGGGTGCCGATCGATTCGATCGACGTTGAGGTACTCGATGACCTCGAGCACCCGGTCACCGTCGTCGCCGAACCCCATGATCGCCGCCTTCATCGCGGGATCGGCCATCAACTCGCCCATATCCTCGCGGATAGCGTTGTCTGCCATGACATATGGCGGCGAAAGCACGCGCATACCCAGCACGTCGCGGTAGAACGCGACCGCCGCCTCGCAATCGGGAACGCACACTGCGGTGTGAGCCAACCCGGTGATCACGTCCTCGACTGTACGGCGCCGCCGCGGGCGCCGCGGCCAGCGGCGGCCCGTCCGGGTGGGTATGTTCTGGGCCATGGCATCCAACGGCAAGGACACCCGGAAGTGGTCTGAGTCCGACGTGCCGGACCAAAGCGGCCGCGTCGCCGTCGTCACGGGCGCGAATACCGGCATCGGATACCAGACGGCCGCCGTCCTGGCCTATCGCGGCGCCCATGTCGTGCTCGCGGTGCGCGATCTGAAGAAAGGCAACGCCGCCCTGTCGCGCATCGTCGCCGCCACCCCCGGGGCCGACGTCACCCTGCAGGAGCTCGACCTGAGCTCGCTGGACTCGGTGCGCGCGGCCGCCCGGGCGCTGCGAGCGGCCTACCCGCGGATCGACCTGCTGATCAACAACGCCGGAGTGATGTGGACCCCCAAGCAGGTCACCAAGGACGGCTTCGAATTGCAGTTCGGCACAAACCATCTCGGCCACTTCGCGCTGACCGGGTTGGTGCTCGAGAGCCTGCTGGGAGTCCGCGGCTCGCGGGTGGTGACCGTGAGCAGTCTCGGCCACCGGCTGCGGGCCGCAATCCACTTCGACGACCTGCAGTGGGAACGCCGCTACGATCGGGTGGGCGCCTACGGGCAGTCGAAGCTGGCGAATTTGCTGTTCACCTACGAGCTGCAGCGCAGGCTGGCCGCCCACTCCGCCGCCAACGATGCGACCATCGCCGTCGCCGCGCACCCCGGCGGCTCCAACACCGAGCTGGCCCGCAACCTGCCGGGCATCTTTCAGCCGGTGAAGGCGGTTCTTGGGCCGGTGCTGTTCCAGAGCGCGGCCATGGGCGCCCTGCCGACGCTGCGGGCCGCGACCGACCCCGGCGTCGCGGGCGGGCAGTACTACGGCCCGGACGGCTTCCTCGAGCAGCGCGGTCACCCGAAGCTGGTCGAGTCCAGCCGGCAGTCACACGACGAGCACCTGCAGCGTCGCCTCTGGACCGTCTCCGAAGAACTCACCGGCGTCAGCTTTCCGATCTGACGGGCCGATAATGGCCGGATGCGGTCCGTCCAGGAACACCAGCGTGTCGTCACCGACCTGATCCGCGCCCGCCCGCCGGGGGCCGTCGCGCTGGCCGCCGCGCAGGGTCTGGTTCTGGCCGACGACGTGGTCGCGTCGCTGGCGCTGCCGTTGTTCGACAACTCCGCGATGGACGGCTACGCGGTGCGCGCCGAGGACACCGCCGTCGCGACGCCGCAACGCCCGGTGGTGCTGCCCGTCGCCGAAGACATCCCGGCCGGCCGCACCGACATGCTGACGCTGCAGCCGCACACCGCGCACCGCATCATGACGGGCGCACCGGTGCCCGCCGGCGCGACCACCATCGTGCCCGTGGAAGACACCGACGGCGGCGTCGAGTCGGTGTCGATCCGGCAGGGCCGTGAACCCGGAAAGCACATCCGCCGGGCGGGCGAGGACGTCGCGCCCGGCACCACGGTGTTGCGCAGTGGGCAGGTCGTGACGCCGGCCGTGCTCGGGCTGGCCTCGGCGCTGGGACTGGCTGAACTGCAGGTGATTCCGCGCCAGCGAGTGCTGGTGCTGTCCACCGGCTCGGAGCTGGTGGCGCCCGGCACGCCGCTAAGGCCCGGCCAGATCTACGAGTCCAACTCGCTCATGCTGGCCGGCGCGGCGCGGGAGGCCGGAGCCGAAGTCGTCGGCGTCGAGACCGCCGGCGACGACGTCGCGCAGTTCCGTTCGATCCTGGATAAGCATGCCGGCAATGCCGAAGTGATCATCACCAGCGGCGGGGTCAGCGCCGGCGCCTACGAGGTGGTCAAGGACGTCTTCGGGCGCCAAGGCGATCAGGGAGTGGAGTTCGTCAAGGTGGCGATGCAGCCGGGCATGCCGCAGGGCGTCGGGCGGGTGGCCGGCGCGACCATCGTCACGCTGCCCGGCAATCCGGTGAGCGCGCTGGTGTCCTTCGAGGTGTTCATCCGGCCTGCGCTGCGCGCGGCGATGGGCCTGCCCGATCCGCACCGGCCGCACCGGCCCGCCGTCCTCGCCGAATCGCTGACGTCGCCGCGCGGCAAGCGCCAGTTCCGGCGCGCCATCTACGACCGCGACGCCGGCAGCGTCACCAGTTACGGCCCCCCGGCGTCGCACCACCTGCGATGGCTGGCGTCGGCGAACGGGCTGCTCGACATTCCCGAGGACGTCGTCGAGGTGCCGGCCGGGACCCGGCTGGAGGTCTGGGACCTGAGTTGACCCGCGGGTGTGGCCGTCTCGCGGCCGAAGACCAACCGGCCCGGGCTCCGTAAGATGGCCGCGTGGCAAGACGCCCCCGAACGGTCGGTCCGACAGCCGAGGACCCGACCTTCAGCCCGCAACACGCGCTTGAGCTGGTGCGCTCCTCCGTTCCACCGATTCATCGGGCCGGGCGGCCATTCGTCGCCGCCGGGTTGGGCCTGGCCGTGGTGGGGCGCAACCATCGGTGGATCCGGCGGTCGGGCCTGCTGGCGGCGGGCGCGTGCGCGGCGTTCTTCCGGCACCCCTCGCGCGTTCCGCCCGACCGCGCCGGCGCGGTCGTCGCGCCCGCCGACGGCGAGATCTGCGTGATCGACTCCGCGGCCCCGCCCGCCGAACTCGGCATGGGTTCGGAAACGGGGGCAGCCCCGCTGCCCCGGGTCAGCATCTTCCTTTCGCTGCTGGACGCCCACGTCCAGCGGTCGCCCGTCAGCGGCGAGGTGATTGCCATGCGGCACCGGCCGGGCCGGTTCGGTTCGGCCGACCTGGCCGCGGCGAGCACCGAGAACGAGCGGACCAGCCTGCGCATCCGGACGGCCGGCGGGGCGGAAGTCGTCGTCGTGCAGATCGCGGGTCTGCTGGCGCGCCGCATCGTGTGCGACGCCCGCGTCGGGGACACGCTGTCGATCGGCGAGACCTACGGCCTGATCCGCTTCGGCTCCCGGCTGGACATCTATCTGCCGGCGGACGCGGAAGTGCTGGTGAGGGTCGGGCAGCGCGCGGTCGCCGGCGAGACCGTGCTGGCCGAGCTGCCATGATCAGCAAGCCGCGCACCAGGCGGGGGGTCGACCTGCACATCCTGCCCAGCGCAATGACCGTGCTGTCGATCTGCGCCGGACTGACCGCGATCAAGTTCGCCCTCGAGCATCAGCCCAAGGCGGCGATGGCGCTGATCGCCGCGGCCGCCATCCTCGACGGGCTCGATGGCCGGGTGGCCCGCATCCTGGACGCCCAATCACGCATGGGCGAGGAGATCGACTCGCTGGCCGATGCGGTGAACTTCGGCGTGACGCCCGCGATCGTGGTGTATCTGACGCTGTTCGCGCAGTCACCGGCCGGCTGGATCGTCGTGCTGCTCTACGCGGTGTGCGTGGTGCTGCGGCTGGCCCGATACAACGCGTTGCTCGACGACGGAACCCAGCCCGCCTACACACACGAGTTCTTCGTCGGGATGCCCGCGCCGGCGGGCGCCGTCTCGATGATCGGCCTGATCGGGCTGAAGCTTCAGTTCGGCGAGGGCTGGTGGACGTCGCCGGTGTTCCTGTGCATCTGGATCACCGGAACGTCGATGCTGATGATCAGCAAGATCCCGATGCGCAAGATGCACGCCGCCGCGGTGCCCCCGAACTGGGCGGCGCCGCTGCTCGCGGTGCTGGCAATCTGCGCGGCGGCCGCGGTGCTGGCGCCCTACCTGCTGATCTGGGTGATCATCGTCGCCTACCTGTGCCACGTGCCGTTCGCGGTGCGCAACCAGCGCTGGCTGGCCGCGCACCCGGAGGCGTTGGCGGACAAGCCCAAACAACGTCGCGCCGCGCGCCGCGCGATCCGCCGGGCGCGACAGCCCAGCCGCCGGTCGATGGCGCGGCTCGGGCTGAGAAAGCCGGGCGCCAGACCAGGGGGCAAACCGGGCGGGCGTCTGCGATGACGCTCGACCCGGCCGGCACACGTCAGCTCACCCTGACCGCCCGGCTGAACACGTCCGCGGTCGACTCCCGTCGCGGCGTGGTCCGCCTGCACCCCAGCGCCGTTGCCGCGCTGGGGATCCGGGAGTGGGACGCCGTGTCGCTCACCGGGTCACGCACCACCTCGGCCGTTGCGGCGCTGGCCGGTCCGGGAACCCCCGCCGGCACCGTGCTGCTCGACGACGTGACGCTGTCCAACGCCGGACTGCGCGAGGACACCGCGGTGATCGTCGGGGCGGTGACCGTCCACGGCGCGCGGTCGGTCACGCTGTCCGGCTCGCCCCTGGCCACCCAGTCGCTGACGCCGGTCACCCTGCGACAGGCCTTGCTCGGCAAGGTGATGACCGTCGGCGACGCGGTGTCGCTGTTGCCGCGCGACCTGGGCCCGGGCACCTCTGCCCCTTCCTCTCACCGGGCCGCCGCGCGGGCGCTGGCCGCCGCCGTCGGGATCAGCTGGACCTCGGAGCTGTTGACCGTCACCGGCGTCGATCCCGGCGGGCCCGTCAGCGTGCAGCCGAACTCCCTGGTCACCTGGGGCGCCGGTGTTCCCGCGGCGAGCGGCGCTCCCGCTGCCGAGCCGTTCGAGGTCACCAGCCCGGGGATCCTCGTCGAGGAGCTCAAGGGCTCGGGGCCCCAGGCTGCCAAGCTCTCCGAATGGCTCAAGCTCGCGCTCGACGAGCCGCACCTGCTCAAGACGCTGGGAGCCGGTGCCAACCTCGGGGTGCTGGTCTCCGGACCCGCCGGGGTGGGCAAGGTCACGCTGGTGCGGGCGGTGTGCGACGGCCGCAGGCTGGTCGAACTCGACGGCCCGGAGGCCGGCGCGCTGGCCGCCGACGCCCGACTGAGCGCGGTGGCGTCGGCGGTGAAGACGATTCGCGACGGCGGCGGCGTCTTGCTGATCACCGACGTCGACGCCCTGCTGCCCGCCACCGCCGAGCCGGTCGCCTCGCTCATCCTGGGCGAGCTGCGCACCGCGGTCGCCACCGAGGGAGTCGCCCTGATCGCTACGTCCGCACGTCCCGACCAACTCGATCCCCGGCTGCGCGCCCCCGACCTGTGCGACCGCGAACTGGGCCTACCGCTGCCCGACGCCCCGACCCGCAGGTCGCTACTGGAGGCGCTGCTGAAGCCCGCTCCCACCCGAGACCTCAATCTTGACGAGATCAGCCATCGCACACCGGGTTTCGTCGTCGCCGACCTGGCCGCGCTGGTGCGCGAAGCGGCGCTGCGGGCGGCGTCGCGGGCCAGCGCCGACGGGGAGTCGCCCGAGCTGCACCAGGAGGACCTCGTCGGCGCGCTGACCGTCATCCGGCCGCTGTCCCGCTCGGCCGGCGAAGAGTTGACCGTCGGGGACGTGACGCTCGACGATGTCGGCGACATGGCCGAGGCGCGGCAGGCGCTGACCGAGGCGGTGCTGTGGCCGCTGCAGCATCCCGACACCTTCGCCCGGTTGGGCGTCGAGCCGCCGCGCGGGGTGCTGCTGTACGGCCCACCCGGCTGCGGCAAGACCTTCGTCGTCCGCGCGCTGGCCAGCACCGGGCAGCTGTCCGTGCACACCGTCAAGGGCTCCGAGTTGATGGACAAGTGGGTGGGCAGCTCGGAAAAGGCGGTGCGCGAACTCTTTCGGCGGGCCCGCGACTCGGCCCCGTCGCTGATCTTCCTCGACGAGGTCGACGCGCTGGCGCCGCGCCGGGGGCAAAGCTTCGACTCGGGCGTGACCGACCGGGTGGTGGCCGCACTGCTGACCGAGCTGGACGGCGTCAACCCCCTGCGCGATGTCGTGGTGCTGGGCGCCACCAACAGGCCGGACCTGATCGATCCCGCCCTGCTGCGCCCGGGCCGGTTGGAGCGGCTGGTGTTCGTCGAGCCGCCTGACGCCGCGGCCCGAAGCGAAATCCTGCGCACCGCAGGCAAATCCATTCCGCTGAGCGCCGACGTCGACCTCGAGGGCGTCGCGGCGGCCCTGGACGGCTACAGCGCGGCCGACTGCGTGGCGCTGCTGCGCGAGGCCGCGCTGACCGCGATGCGGCGCTCCATCGATGCCACCGACGTGACGGCCGCAGACCTCGCGACGGCGCGGCAGAACGTGCGCCCGTCCCTGGACCCCGCGCTTGTCGAGTCCCTGCGCGCGTTCGCCGGGGCCTTTTAGCGCCGCCCGTGCGCCGACGCCGCGGCGGGGTGGTTGCTGAACGCATTGCTGCGGCCGGGTTTGAACTCCCGGCCCGTTCGCCTCGTAACCAAATCACATACATCATTTCGTCGAGGTCGTGGCACGCCGCCGAGGAGAGAACACATGAACGATGAGCGGCCCGTCCTCGTGAGGTGGCGGCGATGATCGCCACCCTGCCGTCCCCGCGCCTGGCCCCCACCCTCGGCGCGCGCCGGCCCGGCCCGCTCGGAAAGGTTCACGACGCGGCGCCGACGAGCCGGGTCATGGTGGTGGCCGTGATGGTGTCGATGGTCGCCTTCCTCGACAGCACCGTCGTGAACCTGGCCCTGCCGGCCACCGAGCGCGATCTCGGCGGGGGCATGTGCCTGCAGCAGTGGGTCGTCGACGGCTACCTGCTGGCGCTGGCCGCCATGATCCTGCCGGGCGGCGCCATCTCCGACCTGTTCGGGCGGGTTGCGGTGATGCGGTTCGGGCTGTTGGCGTTCGGGACGGGCTCGGCGCTGGCGGCCACCGCGATCTCGCCGGCGATGCTGATCGCCGGGCGCGTCGTGCAGGGTCTGGGCGCGGCGTTTCTGGTACCTGGATCGCTGGCCTTGATCAATTCCACGTTCGGCCACGCACGCCGGGCCGCGGCGGTCGGCACCTGGACCGCCTGGACCGGCACCGCGTTCGCGCTCGGCCCGCTGCTGGGCGGCCTGGCGGTCGACCTGCTGAGCTGGCGATGGATCTACGTGTTGTCGGCCGTTCCGATGGCCGTCGGCTTCGCCCTGACCTTCTGGCTGCGCCCGATTCCGCGACCCGCCCGAAGCGCCCGCCTCGACGTCGAAGGGGCCGCGCTGGCGGCAATCGGCCTGTCGGGCAGCGTATTCGCGCTCATCGAGGCGGGAAAGCACGGGTGGCACTCGGGTTTCGTCGCATCGCTGGTGGTGGGGGTCGCGGCGTTGCTGGCGTTCGTGGCATGGCAGCGCCGCGCGCCGCACCCGTTGGTGCCTCCGGACCTGTTCGCGAGCCGCACGTTCGCGAGCGCCAACCTGATCACCGCCTTCGTTTACGGCGCGCTCACCATGGCCTCGCTTGCCGTCTCGCTCTACATCCAGGAGGTCGCGGGTTACGGCGCGACGGTCGCGGGCCTGGTCACCCTGCCCAGTCCCGTCATTTCGTTCCTGTTCGCCAGGCGGGTCGGCGGCCTGGCCGCCCGGATCGGGCATCGGTTCTTCCTGACGACGGGACCGTTGGTGGCCGCTGCCGGCCTGCTGCTGATCCGGCCGGGGCGCGGGTTCGACATCGCCACGCACCTGCTGCCCGGGGTGATCCTGCTGGCCGCCGGCATGGTTCTCACCAGCACCCCGCTGACGGCGCTGAACCTGTCGTCGGTGCAGCCGGCCCGCGGCGGAGTGGCGGCCGCCGTCCAGAACGCGGTCGGCCGGACGTCGGCGTTGACCTCGGTGGCGTGCCTGGGACTGATCGCCGCCGGCAGGCTGACCGACGCCAGCTTCGCCCGGCTGCTGCAGGTGGCCGCGGGGTTGTTCGTGATCGGCGCGTTGGTCGGCGGGTTTTCCGTCACCAAGGTGAAGCAAATTTGCAGTTGACTGCACTATTGCTTACAACTGCATATACCGGTTAGGGTGAGGCTGCGACGGGGCCATACTCGAATCGAGGGATGCCAATGGCGGCAACGAAAACGGCAGCGCGGCCGGTGGGTGAATTCATGGACGACCCGATCGGCTTCTTCGGCCAGTCCTACACACAGATGCACAGCATCGAACGCGACGAGCTCGAAGCGCTGCAACGCCAGGCGATGGGTATCCGATTTCACCAGCACTACCGAAGCATCGAGATGCTGCGCAAGCTCGCCGACCGGCTGGGTATCACGGCCATAGATGAGTTCAATGATGTTGTGCCGTTGATGTTCTCACACACGGCGTTCAAGTCGTACCCCGCGGCGCTGATCGACAGGAAGCGCTTCGACCTGATGACCGGCTGGCTGGACAAGCTGACCAGCTACGACCTGTCCGCCGTGGACACCGCCGGATGCACCGGCATCGACGACTGGATCGACCGGCTTGACGCGCAGACCCCACTGGAAACCATCACGTCCAGCGGCACCACCGGCACCATCTCGATCCTTCCCAAGGACAAGCGCGGCGCCGAAGAGGGCATGAGGCTCTGGAAGATCTGCCTCTTCCAGACCTTCGGCCAGGAACCGACGGACGCCGAACTCAATCCCTCGGTCGATGTCGTGTGGCCGAACTTCGCCAACGGCAAGCTCGGACATCTGCGTATCGCCAACATGATCAAGCGGGGATTCACCGGCGGCGACGAACGCAGGTTCCATGCCCTCTACCCGTTCGCGGTCGATACCGATCTGATGTTCCTGGCGTCCAAGATGCGCGCCGCGGCATCCCGCGGGGAGCTCGATCGGCTCGAGATCGATCCGGCGCTGGCCGCCCGCAAGGACGAGTTCATCGCCATGCAGGCCCGCCAGGCACAGGACATGGACGCGTTCTTTACCCGCATCACCGACCAGCTGCGGGGGAGGCGGGTCTTCATGCTCGGCACCTACCACCTGATGTACGACATCGCCAAGGCCGGCCTCGACCGGGGCGTGCGCAATGTCTTCGCCCCCGACTCGGCGATCCTGACCGGCGGCGGCATGAAAGGCATCGCGCTGCCTGAAGATTTCATGGACGTCATCAAAGACTTTCTCGGCGTCGACCGCATCCAGCAGGGATACGGGTTTTCCGAGTCCAGCACCTTCCACTGGGGTTGCAGCGCGGGGCGCTACCACGTGGCACCGTGGGTCATCCCGTTCGTGCTCGACCCCGACACCAGCGAGCCGCTCCCTCGCACCGGTGTGCAGACCGGACGCGCGGCCGTCTACGACATTCTGCTGCGCGCCCACTGGGGCGGCGTCATTTCCGGTGACGAGGTCACCATTGACTGGGACCTCCGATGTCCGTGCGGGCAGGTCAGCGTCGCCTTCGAGAAGGACATCATTCGCTACAGCGACAAGCATGGCGTCGAAGACGACCGGATCACCTGCGCCGCAACGCAGGAGGTGCACAACGAAGCCGTGAACTTCATGAAGGGAGTGGATCTCTGATCGCCTACACTGTCCCGCTATTCCTGCGGGGGCAGGTCATCACCGACAACCTTGTTCCGTTCGATAGCCGGATTGGTGCATCGCAGTTCCGGGCGCCTGACATGAGCAAATACGTCGACCAACTCCCGCTGGCAAGCCCAGCCGAGATGACCGACCTCTACGAGCTGAGCTTCGGCGAGATCCTCGACGTGCTCGAGTCGCTGGGCAATGCCTTGGACTTCGAGTCGAACGCCCACCTGCAGGAGGCCTACGAAGCCTCACTGATCGCCAACGTGTTGCCCGCGGAAATGCTGAGGAATAGCTATCTCGTACTGCGGCAACTATTTTCGCGGGACAATGTCACCGAGATCGCCGAGACCCAGGTGGGATTGTCCTACCTCAACGGGTGGGTACCCCAGACGCTGCGCGACGGCCGCCAACTGCGGGTGCGCGCTTTCGGGTCCCGCACCCTTCACATCCCGGCAGGCAACGGCGGCCTGGTCTCCGCCGTGACGATCCTGCGCTCGGTCATCACCCGATCCGATGCCATCATCAAGGCGCCGTCCAACGACCCCCTGACCGCGATTGCGATCGCCCGCACGCTGGCCGATGTGGCACCGGATCACCCGATCACCAGGCATCTGACGGCCGGTTACTGGAAGGGTGGCGATCTGGCCGTCGAGGAAGCTTTGTACCAACCCCACCACATCGAGAAGATCGTGGCCTGGGGCGGCCTGGCATCGGTCAAACATGTGACCCGTTACATCCAACCTGGATTGGAGCTCATCGCGCTGGACCCCAAGCGCAGCGCGACCATCATCGGTCGCGAGGCGTTCGACGACGACCCCACGATGCGGGAGGTGGCCCGCCGGGCCGCGACCGACATCGGTGTGGCGAACCAGGAGGGTTGTGCCAACGCCCGGGTTATCTACGTGCTCAGCGGAACCGACTCCGCGGGTCTCGCCAACGCCAATCGGCTCGGCGAACTCATCTACCAGGAACTGTTGTCGCTGCCCGCGATCGTGAGCACCCCACCGCTGTACCCCGACCGTGAGCTCATCGACCACGTCGAGGCCTCGCGAATGACCGAGGACTTCTATCGCGTCATCGGTGGCGAGCGGCGCGAGGGCGCCATCGTCGTCTCCCAGATGGATGAGCCTGTGGACTATTCGACGATGCTGTCCGGCCGGGTCGCCAACATCGTGCCGGTGGACGACATCGACAAGGTGACCGCCGCGGTCAACAGCTACACGCAGACGATCGGCATCTATCCCGAATCCCTGAAGCGCCGATTGCGCAACACGCTGCCGTTGTTCGGCGCCCAGCGAATGACCAGCCTGGGCTACGCGTGCAACGTCGCTGTCGCCGCGCCGCAGGATGCCATCGAACCGATCCGCCGCATGTGTAAGTGGATTGTCGACGAGGAATGCGATCCCGGCGTCGTCACCCCACTGTGGGAACTCGCGCAGGCATGACCAGGCGCCTGACCGCCATGGGCGTCGTCGAGGGAATCGACCTGTCCGGCAAGACGTGTGTGATCACGGGCGCGTCGTCGGGGCTGGGCCGCGAGTCGGCCCGGGCGCTGGCCGCCGCCGGCGCTCACGTCGTCCTGGCAGCGCGCGACACCGACGCGCTCAGGCAAACGGCCAAGTGGGTGTCTGCAGAGGTGCCGGGAGCGCGCACCTCGACGGTACATCTCGACCTTACGTCGCTGGCGAGCGTTCGCACGGCCGCAACGACCATCCAAGAGATCAGCCCGGTGATCGACGTCTTGATGAACAACGCCGGCGTCATGTTCACCCCATTCGGCCGCACCCGCGACGGCTTCGAATTGCAGTTCGGGACAAATCATTTGGGCCACTTCGAACTCACCCGGCTCCTCGTCCAACCGCTGACCGCCGCCGGCGGCGCCCGGGTGGTGATCCTGTCGTCCGGCGGACACGTCATGGGTGACGTGGACTTTGGCGACCCCAATTGGGAGCGCCGCGAATACGACAAGTTCGCGGCCTACGGCGCGTCCAAGACGGCGAACATCCTGCACGCGCTCGACGCCGATCGACGCCTGCGCGAATTCGGAATCCGCGCCTACGCCGTCCATCCGGGAACGGTGGCGACCTCGCTGGCGCGGTACATGTCGCGTTCGGATTTTTCACGGTTACGCGAATACGCCGCAGCGAGCACCGCAGCGCACGGCGAACCAACCGATGGCTACCTCGAGTTCACCACCCCCGACCATGGTGCGGCCACCCAGGTGTGGGCGGCGGTCAGCCCCGAACTGAATGGCAGGGGTGGGCTGTACCTCCTGGATTGCGGAGTCAGCGAAGCGGTCGCCCCCTACGCATGTGATGAGCGCAGGGCCGCGCAGTTGTGGGCGCTCTCCGAGACATTGTGCGCGGCGCGATGAACAGGACCGAACGGCGCAAGCGTGAAGTGCGCGAGAAGATCCTCACTGCTGCCTTTGATCTCTTTCTGGACCAGGGGGTTTCAGCCACCAAGATCGAGGAGATCTGCCAGCGCGCCGACGTCGCCAACCGGACGTTCTTCAACCACTTCTCGACCCGGCAGGACATGATCCGGGCGCTGGCGGAGCGCAGACTGGTCAATCTGCACGACGTCGTCTTCGGTCGCGCCGATGAAGCGGTGCCGGCGCGGCTGGTCGGCGTGTTCGACGACATCGCCGCCGCGCTGGCCGAATCGGGCGACACCTACAGAGAGATGATCGGTGAGATGCTGGCAATCAGCGGCTACGGCATCCAGCGAGGATCCCACCTGCATGACACTTTCGTCGAGCTGGTCAAAGACGGGGTCGCTCGCGGCGAAGTCAGCACACGACACGACGCGGAGACCCTCGCCGACATCGCCGTCGGGGCGTTGTCCGGCGGCATCCTCAACTGGACGCTCGATCCGGGCTATTCGCTGGAAACCAACCTGCACCGACTCGGCGCCGCGCTCGCCGACCTGTTGGCGGTCTAAGGCTCCGGCAGCGCCGCCCAGTCGTCCGACACCCGCGCGGTGAACCGCGGCGGGCGCCGCTCGAGGAACGCCGCGACCCCTTCGCGGGCGTCGGCGCCGCCCATCACCCGTTGGTGCAGTTGGGTTTCCAGCGACGCGACCTGCCGCGGCGTGTAGCTCTTGATCGCGCTGTCCCAGAGCAGCCGCTTGCACAGCGCCGCCGACATCGGCGCGACGTTGGCCGCGATGTCACTGGCCATCATCACCGCGTGGTCCAGCACCTGCTCGGCGGACGTTGCGCGACTGGCAATTCCGAGCGCCACCGCCTCGGCGCCGCCGAATGTCCTTCCGGTGAGCAGGATGTCGGCTGCCACCCCAAGGGTGGTCAGCTGCGCCAGCGTCCAATGCGCCATGCAGTCCGGAAGCACCCCGCGGCGCACCTGCACCACACCGTATTTCGCTTCGTCGGCGACGATGCGGATGTCGGCCTGCAACGCAATGGTCAGCCCGATCCCGATAGCGTGGCCGTTGACGGCGGCGATCACCGGTTTGCGAAGCTCGAAGGCGGCCGGGGTGATGGGCGATGCCGAGAAGGTGCTCGGCTCGTCGGGAGCCTCGAACGGACTTGTGTCGGCGGAGAAGTCGGCCCCGGCGCAGAAGGCCCGGCCCGCCCCGGTCACCACGATGACGCGGACGTCGTCGTCCTCGTCGCAGTCCCGGTAGGCCCTGCTCAGCAAGGCACCCATCTCCGCGGTGTAGGCGTTGAGGCGATCGGGGCGGTTGAGCGTGATCACCGCCACCCCCTGGTCGACGTCGACGGTCACTTCGGCGCTCACGGGCGGGCCGGGATCCGGTGCAGGGCGGCGACCAGGTCGGCGACGTCGGCGCTGCGCGGCCGGTAACCGGGGAAGTAGCAGCACACCTCGGCGGCGTGCTCGCCGAAGCGTGCGCCGATCTGCTCAGCGCATTTCTCGGGGCTGCCCACGATCCCGATCCGGGCCACCATCTCGTCGGTGATCAGCCGGCGCATCGCGGCGAAGGCGCCCTGCTTGGACAGTGCGTTCAGTTCGGGCTGGGCGCCGGCCCACCCCTCGACCTCGAGCACGGGCAGATAGGCCGGGGTGGACCCGTAGAACGCGATCAGCGACGCCACCCCGTTCACGGCCGCCGTGAGGTCCGCGTCGTCACGGCCGACGGCGACCATGGCCTGCGCGACGATGGGGAAACTCTCGCTCGTCCGCTTTGCGCGGCGCAGGCCCTCATGCACCGCCGGGATGGTGCGCTCGGCGAAATGGCGAGAACTGTTGAACGGCATCACCAGTAACCCGTCGGCCGCCTCGGCGGCCGTGCGGGTCATGATCGGCCCGAGCGCTCCGAGGAACACCGGCGGTGGGCCGAACGGGTTGGGGCCGGGGTTGAAGTTGGGCGCCATGATCGTGTGGGTGAAGAACTCGCCGCGAAAGTCCAAGCGGCTCTGGCCTTCCCATGCGGCGAAGATCGCCTTGATCGCGGCGACGGTCTCGGCCATCTTCGCCGCGGGCCTCTCCCACGTGCTGCCGTACCGCTTTTCGATGTGGGCCTTGATCTGGGAGCCCAGGCCCAGCCGGAACCGGCCGCCGCTGTAGAGCTGCAGGTCGTAGGCGGCGTGCGCCAGGTGCAGCGGGCTGCGCGGCGCGGCAATCGCCACGTTGGTCATCAGCTGCAGCCCGGTCGCCCCGGCGGCGATCAGCAACGGGAAGAACACGTCGTGCTGGCCCTCGAAGGTGAACAGTCCGTCGGCGCCGGTGGAGGCGACGTCGCGGGCGCTCGCCGCCGCCTCGGTCGGTGAGCCGTCGATCTGCAGATGCACCTTCATTCGGAGAGCTGGAACTCCACCATCTCGGCGAGGGTTTCCACGGCCTCGCTCAGTGCGGCCAGCCGCTCGGCGGCCGACGGCGCCTCGAGCACCGCGTAGCGGTCGGCCGCGCCGATCGGGAGGCGAGACGCCAAGGCGAACAGGCGTTGTCCCGCGCTCGCGTCGGGCGCGAGCTCGTCGTGGCCGAGCAGCACGTCACGGTCCGGCAGCACTGCGTCGCGGGCTTCGGCGATCCTCTCGAACAGGGCCACGATCCGGTCCTCCAGGTCCACCAGCTGGGCGCCCGTCACGGGATCGCCCGGCTCGTCGGGCCACAGCGTCACGGTGGCCCGCGGGTAGGGATCGTCAGGCAGCCATTCGCGCACGCGGATCCGTTCGCCCGCTCGGCAGCGCAACGAGTACCGGCCCGCGCCGTGATCGACGCATTCCTCGATCCTGACCACTACGCCGGTGTCGCAGCGCGCATCGCCGCCGCCGACCTCGCGGCCGCGGGAGATGAGCACCACGCCGAACGGGTCGCCACTGTCGAGGCAGTCCCGGACCAGCGCGCCGTAGCGGGGCTCGAAGATCCGCAACGGCAAGTCGACGTCGGGCAGCAGCGCGGACTCCAGCGGAAACATCGGCAAGCAGGTGAGTTCGAGATCGGCCATCAGAATTCCAGCTCAGCCACCAGTTCGTCGACGACCGCGCGCAGATCGCCGTCATGTTCCTCGGCAACCCTACGCTGGCGTTGGTAGGAGGCGCCCTTCCGGGGGATGTCGGCCACCGCGGCCAGTTCGTCGACACAGTCCAGCGATTTCGCGACCGGTTCCAGCTGGGTCAGCACGTCGTCGAGGTCCTCGGTCACCAGCCGCTCGTTGCTGTCCGCGTCCAGGATGATGACGGCGTCGAGGCCGTACCTCGCTGCGCGCCACTTGTTCTCCTGAACGTGCCAGGGCGGCATGTCGGGCAGCGTCTCACCGGCGTCCAGCCGGTGGTCCAGGTCGACGATCAGGCAGTGGGTCAGCGCGACCAGCGCGCCCAGCTCACGCAGATTGGACACCCCGTCGCAGATGCGCACCTCGAGGGTGCCCAGGTGCGGCGAAGGCCTGATGTCCCAGCGGATTTCGTTCATATGATCGATGATGCCGGTCTTCTTCTGGTCGTAGACGAAGCCTTCGAACTCCGCCCAGGTCTGGAACTGGAACGGCAGCCCGGCGGTGGGTAGCTGCTGGAACATCATCGCGCGGTTGCTGGCGTATCCGGTGTCTTCGCCGCCCCACCACGGCGAGGAGGCCGAGAGCGCCAGCATGTGGGGGTAGTACCTCAGCAACGACGACATGATGGGCATCACCTTGTTCGCCGACGAGATGCCCACGTGCACGTGCACCCCCCAGATCAGCATTTGCCTGCCCCACCACTGCGTGCGTTTGATCAGTTCGGCGTAGCGGGGGGCATCGGTGAGTTTCTGGGTGGACCAGCGGGCGAACGGGTGCGTGCCGGCGGAGAAGAGCTCCATGCCTCGGTCGCGCACAATCCGGCGCGCCGGGCCCAGAGTCTCGCGCAGGTCGTCCATCGCCTGCCCCGCGCTGTCGCAAACGCCGCTGACCACCTCGACCGTGTTGCGCAGCAACTCCTGGTGCACGCGCGGGTTTTCGCCGATCTCGGCGATGACGGCGGCGGCCTCGTTGCTGAGGTCCCGGGTCTTCGCGTCGACCAGGGCGAACTCCCACTCCACGCCGATGGTCGGCCGCGGTGAGGGGGCGAAATCGATGTGCGCCCTTTTCCTGTTGTCTTGCGCCACTAGCCCGAACCGATTACACCGCACGCGACGCGCTTGCCGACGTCTGCGTTGTTCATCCCCATGCCGGCCATGCCGCCGGCACCCTCGGCGCCGGCGTGGATGATGATGGCGGTCTTCTCGCCGGTGAGCAGGTCGTCCATGCCGAATGCGTCCGTGGTCGTCACCAGCATCCCCGCCCCGCCCTTGCGCACGGCGAGCGCGGGCAGGTCGCCGCTGGCGGGTTCGGAGTTATGCCCCGGCGCCTGGAAGTGTCCGCCGGCGGACAGGAAGTCCCCCGGAGCGCCGCCGGCCGGGTCGACCGAGTTGGGCTCGCACTTACCGACCTTGTGGACGTGGACGTCGTGGAGGCCCGGCGCGAGCATATTGTTCGCGGTCGTCTCGATGGTGATGGTGGCATAGCCGTTGTTGAAGGCGAACTGCGCGGTCGCCACCTCGGTGCCGTCGGGCGCCTTGAGGTGCGTGGCGATGATCGACGAATCCCCGGGCGCGGCTTGCGCCTTCGCCATTTGCGACGGCGCGGGCGACCCGGTCCAGATGGGCGGCGGGGTGCCCTGTGTGGTCGCGGCGTGCTGGGGTGACGAACAGGCCGTCGCCAGCGCGGCACCAACCAGTGCGGACAGGGCGACGGCGGCGACGGCGGCGTTGCGGGAACCGGGAAGCTTGGGCATAGCCGAAGCCTAGCCCGGTGACGAAGCGCGCCGATACGGCGCGCGCAGGAGGCGGGCCATCCTGACCAGCCCGGTGACGAAGCGCGCCGATACGGCGCGCGGGGTCAGCCGGTGACGAGAACGATCACGCCCGGCGGCTGGCTGGTGAGCTCCGGGCTTCGCGGTTCGACGGGGGCTCCGAGCTTCTGGCCCACCGCGTCGGCGGTGGCGTGCTCGCCGTCGGCGTCGGTGTAATACACCGTGGTCGTCGTCACGTCGGACACCGCCAGGTTCCCGACGTCGGTGACCTTGAATCCCGCCGAGGTGAGTTCGTCCTTGGTGCGCGCGGCGACGCCCTCTTTGGCGGAGATGTTGTAGACCCGCACCTCGGCGTCGTTGGCGGAGGGCTTGCCGGTGGGCGAGGGCGACGGCGAGCTGGTGGTGCTCGTGGTGCTCGACATCGCCGAGGCCGAGTCGTCGTCGGAGTTGCCCGACGAGCCCAGGGCCTGCCATCCGAGCAGCAGGAAGATGACGCCCAAAAACAACAGCACCATCACCATGGCCCGCAGCGGAAGGCCGGTGGAGTCGGGGACTCGCTCTTTCATCGAGCCCACTTTAGCCAGTTAGGTGACCTCGAAGCCGAGGCGCCGTGCCGCTCGCGCCTTCTGGCGGCTCGCACGCAGCCGTCGCAGCCGCTTCACCAGCATGGGGTCGGCGGCCAACGCCTCGGGCCGGTCCACGAGAGCGTTGAGCACCTGGTAGTAGCGCGTCGCCGACATCGAGAACAGCTCTTTGATGGCCTCTTCCTTTACTCCGGCGTACTTCCACCATTGACGTTCGAACGCGAGGATGTCGTGTTCGCGGCGGGTGAGCCCATCTGCAACTTCAGAATCGTCCCCCGATCGATTTGCCCGCGCCATAGCGCTGTCCATATCGCTTCCCCTGGACCCTTCCGGCGGATATCCGAACTGCTCTGATGACTTACCCATGGCCGTGTTTCGGCGATCATTGAACCACGCCCTTAACCCTCAAGTCGTGATCCAGACCCGCGCGTCGGGCGATTCGCGCCATTGCCGCCCCGGATGGCCGATCTGCCGCGCGGCCGGGTGCGGTAGCTTAGCCGACCATGGCAGTCGTACCGATCCGCATCGTGGGAGATCCCGTGTTGCACACGCCGACGCAGCCGGTGCAGGTCGCGGCCGACGGATCGCTGCCCGCGGAACTGCCCGAGCTGATCGCCACGATGTACGAAACCATGGACGCCGCGCACGGGGTCGGCCTGGCCGCGAACCAGATCGGCTACGGGATACGGCTGTTCGTCTACGACTGCGCGGAGGACCGGGGCGTCGCCGCCCGGCGGCGCGGCGTGGTCATCAACCCGGTCCTGGAAACCTCCGAGGTGCCCGAGACCATGCCGGACCCGACCCTCGACGACGAGGGCTGTCTGTCCGTTCCGGGTGAGTCGTTCCCCACCGGCCGCGCGAAGTGGGCGCGGGTAACCGGACTCGACGCCGACGGCGCCCCGGTTTCCATCGAGGGCACCGGCCTGTTCGCGCGGATGCTGCAGCACGAGACCGGACACCTCGATGGCTTCCTGTACCTGGACCGCCTCATCGGCCGCTACGCCCGCAGCGCCAAACGTGCGGTCAAGTCCAACGGGTGGGGCGTGCCCGGTCTGTCGTGGCTGCCGGGCGAGGACCCGGACCCGTTCGGTCACTGATGATCTCGTGGCCGGCCCTGGGCACACGGGTGACGGTTCGCTACCGCCGCCCGGCCGGGTCGGTTCCGCCGCTGACCGATGCGGTGGGACACCTGCTGGCCGTCGACCCCGTGGTGCGCGTGCGGACGAAGAGCGGCGTGGTCGTGGAGTGTGGGCCCGACGACGTCGTCGCACTGCGGGCGCTGACCGACGCGCCGGTCCGTACCGCCGAGATCCGTTCGCTCGAGCATGCGGCCGCCGCCGCGCATCCCGGCGTCGAGCAGATGTGGGTGGACGGCTGGCTGCTGCGGGCGGGCGGGGCGGGTTTGGCAACGAATTCTGCTGTACCGCTTGATGTTTCGGCCGGATTGGGCGCTCTGCCTGCTATTGTCGACTGGTACGGGCGGCAAGGCCTTCCGCCCCGGCTGGCTGTTCCGGACCGCCTGCTGCGACTGCCGCATCCGTCCGTCGAGCGCACGGAACGAGTGCTGGTGCGCGCCATCTCGGCCGTGGGCCACCCCGACCCGTCCGTCACGCTGTCGCCGCCCTCCGTCGAATCCGGCCTGATCGACGGCCAGGTGATGTTCGCGAACGGCCCGGGCGGGGCGGTGGCCCGCGCGGCGCTGACCCGGGGCCCCGAGGGCACGGCGTGGGTCGGCCTGTCGGCGGTGCGGGCTTCCGACGAGGCGGCCGCCGCGCGGGCGTGCGAAGCTTTGCTGGCCTGGGGCGCGAGCCGCGGCGCGACGCGCGGCTATCTGGTCGCCGACGACGGGCGCGAGACCGCCCCGGCGGCTGCACTCGGTTTCCGGCTGCACCACCGTCGTCGCTACGTCCTGGCCGATACCGTCTAGCCATGCCCCACGACCCGGCCGATGACGGCCCCCCTGGCGATGGCGGCGACCCGGGGCACCGATTGCGTCTGGCCACCTGGAACGTCAACTCGATTCGCAGCCGCCTGCCGCGCGTCCTCGACTGGCTGGCCCGAGCCGACGTGGACGTGCTGGCCATGCAGGAGACGAAGTGCTCCGACAGCCAATTCCCCACGCTGCCGTTCTTCGAGCTCGGCTACGAGGTCGCCCACGTCGGATTCAACCAGTGGAACGGCGTGGCCGTCGCCTCCCGGGTGGGTCTCGACGACGTGCAGGTCGGCTTCACCGGCCAGCCCACCTGGAGCCCTAAACCGGACATCGCGGCCGTCGCGGAGGCCCGCGCGCTGGGCGCCACCTGCGGCGGCATCCGCGTCTGGAGCCTCTACGTGCCCAACGGCCGCGCCCTGGGCGACCCCCACTACACCTACAAGCTGAAGTGGCTTGCCGCGTTGCGCGATACGGCCGCCGGCTGGTTGCGCGAGGACCCCGCCGCGCAGATCGCGCTGGCCGGCGACTGGAACATCGCGCCGAGCGACGACGACGTCTGGAGCACCGATTTCTACGCCGGCTCCACCCATGTCTCGGAGCCGGAGCGGGCTGCATTCGGCGCCGTCGTCGACGCCCAATTCGCCGATGTCGTCCGGCCGTTCGCGCCCGGCCCGGGCGTATACACCTACTGGGACTACACCCAGCTGCGGTTCCCGAAGGCGCAAGGGATGCGCATCGACTTCATCCTGGCCTCGCCCGCGCTGGCGTCCCGCGTGACGGCGGCGCAGATCGTGCGCGACGAGCGCAAGGGGAAGGCGGCCAGCGATCACGCGCCGGTGCTCATCGACGTCCGCCGCGACCACCCCGCAGGTTGAGCCCCAAATCCGACTCCGCTTCGCGTTGTCAGGGTGGTGCTGACGTGGCAGGCTTTGCTTTGTTGGACGCGGAAATTAATTTTCTCCGGCTGTTAACTTCGCGTTCAGCGGGTACACAGCACCGCGCGGCGATGCGCGCTGCGGCAGAGCCAGGGAGTGATCATGAGTGTCATCGGCGGAGCGTTCCGGGGGGCGGGTCAAGCGGTGAATCGCGCCGCGACTGCGACAACCGCGGCCGCAGGCGCCGTCGGTGGCGCGGCGGTGAATGGTCTTGTCGGCGGCGTCACGGGCGCCGCGGAGGGCGTGAAGCGCGGCATCAGCAGCGGCAGTCACTCGGCGCCGGCGGCGGCCCTGGCCTTCGGCGCGATCGGCGCCGCCGGACTGGTCGAGTGGCCGGTGCTGCTCGCGGTCGGCGGGGGCGCCCTGTTGTTGCAGAGGCTCAGCCGCAAACCGGAACCGTCCGCGCCGGCGGCCAAGGCGAATCTCAAGCCGGTTCCCGCCGAGCCGGCGGCCGTCGGGGCCGCGCCCCGGAAAGCCGCGAGTAAGCCGCCCGCGAAGAAGGCGGCCGGGCGCAGGGCAGGTGCCGCCGGGTTGCGCAGCACCAACTGACGAGGACTTGCCGAACACTTTTGAACATTGCCACATCCATTCGACGCTCCGCGCCGCTGCGCGCCGTCGAGACGGGCCTCAATATCGCCGTCATTCCCGTGCGCGAGGGCGCCCGGGCACTCACGGGGAATTACGCGTACCAGAGGACGCCGCGCCGGCGCTGTTGGCGCGGCGACGACCGCGCCTGGATCGAGGTCAGAGGCCTCGATCGCGAGCACGGCCGCGATCTGGGGCGCAGCGTGCTCGACGCCGTCCGCGCCCACCCCGGCGTCGCGTCGGCCGGCCTGAACTACGCGCTGTCGCGCGTCGTGGTCACCGTCGAGGGCCCCGGCACGTCACTGCGCGAACTCTGCGACATCGTCGATAGCGCCGAAAAAAGTTGCGGCGCAACCAAATTAAAGCCCGCCGAGCGCCCGGCAAGCCTGCCCGGCGACGGTCTGGTGCTGGCGGCCCGGGCCGCGACGGTGGCCGTCGACGCGGCGGGCCTGACCGTCGCGCTGACCGGCCGCGCGTTGCGCTTGCCGCGCGCGCCCATCGCCGTGCTGGCCGGCGTGGTGGCGGTCGACTATCAGCCGTGGCTGCGGGGTGTACTCGAGAGCCGCATCGGCCGGCCCGCGACGGACACCGCCATGGCGTTCGCCCTCGCGGCGGCCGAAACGGTGACGCAATCGCCGGCGTCGCTGTCGGTGGGCCTACTGATCCAGTCGCTGAAGGCCGCCGAAAGCCGCGCGGCGGCGCGGGCCTGGCGCACCCACGAGCCGGAGTTGGCGCGCCGCGCCGACCAACCGCAGGCCGACGCGCTACCGCCGAGGCTGCCGCGGGGCCGGCCGCGCGAGCACCACGCGGGACGCTTCGCCCTGTTCTCGGCGCTGAGCGCAGGGGTGGTGGGAGCCACCACCCGAAACCTCAACACGGCCGCCACGGCGTTGCTGGTGACCACCCCCGCGGCAAACCGCACCACCGTGGAGGCCTTCGCCGCGAAACTCGGGCAGGGGCTGGCCGATCGGCACGGGGTGCTGTCGCTGCGGCCCGACGCGCTGCGCCGACTGGACCGCATCGACGCGATCGTGATCGACCCCCGGGTGTTGTGCACCGACACGGTGCGGGTGGCCCGCATTCGCGGCGCAGACGACGCCGAGCTGGCCGCCGCGTGGACCCGCGCGCAGCTGGCGCTGGACGGGGACGGCGCCGCGCCCGGCTGGCATCGGGTGCCAGCAAAAGCGGTCGGCCGGCCGAGCGCCAAGATCGAGGCGCTCTACCGCTTCGCGCACCACCCGCTGGCGTCGGCCGTGGTCGCCGAGGCCCACCGCGCCGGATCCGAACTGGTCTCCGTCGATGCCGAGTCGCTGGGCGAGTTGCGACCGGCCTTCGACGACATCAGGCCTCTCGACGGCGGGTCCATCGACGACGCCCTGGCCCGCACCGTGACGGACCTGCAGGGCGCCGGCCGCACCGTCGTGGTGCTTTCTTCGGTTGCCGCACAGGCCATTTGGTCTGCAGACGTAGCACTGGGTGTGATGCCGCGGTCCGGGGCGGACGCGCCGCCCTGGAACGCCGACCTGCTGCTGCCCGACCTGGCCGCCGCATGGCGGGTGCTGCATGCGCTGCCCGCGGCCCGGGCCGCCGCGCAGCGCGGCGTGGCGATCTCAGCCGGTGCCACCGCAATGGGTTCGCTGCTGATGATCCCCGGCGTCCGCGGCATCGGGCGCGGACCGGTGACCACCGGTGCCGCGGCGGGAGCGTTGTCGGGATATCTGTTGGCGCACGGCATCATCGGCGCCGACTCCCCCCGACCGGCCGCCGCCCAGGAGTGGCACGCGATGTCGGTCGAGCAGGCCCGCCGGGCTCTGCCGTCTTCGGATCAGCCTCCGGACGGCGATCCGGGCCAACTCGCCCTGGCCGCGATCGGCGCCCCCACAGCCGGATCCGCCGGTCACGGGTTCTGGCAGTTCGTCAAGGCCGTGCGGGCCGAGTTGACCGACCCGCTGACGCCCGTGCTGGCGCTCGGCTCGGCGGCCAGCGCGGTGCTCGGTTCGCCCGTCGACGCGGTGTTGGTCTTCTCGGTGCTCGCCGGCAACTCCATGCTCGCCGCCAGCCAGCGCTTGCGTGCCGAGAACCGGCTCAATGTTCTTCTGGCGCAGCAGATCCCGCCGGCCAGGAAGGTGGCGATCGGACCGGGCGGCGAACGCTCCTACACCGACGCCATCGCGGCCCAACTGCAGCCCGGCGACCTGATCGAGGTGCGCACCCATGAGGTGGTGCCCGCAGATGCCCGCATCGTCGAGGAGGTCGACCTCGAGGTCGACGAGTCGACGCTGACCGGCGAGTCGCTGTCGGTGGAGAAGCAGGTCGACGCCACGCCGGGCGCCGACCTCGCCGAGCGCCGCTGCATGCTCTACGCCGGAACCACCGTGGTAGCCGGCACCGCGCTCGCGCTGGTGACGGCGGTGGGCGCCGACACCCAGGAACGGCGCGCCGCCGAGTTGGTGTCCGCGGACACGGCGTCCGACGTCGGCCTGCAGCATCAGCTCAGCCAGCTGACCAACCGCGCGTTCCCGGTCAGCATGACCGGGGGCGCGCTGGTCGGCGCGCTGGGGCTGTTGCGGCGCACCCCTTTACGCGAGGCGGTCGCCAGCGGCATCGCCATCGCCGTCGCCGCGGTCCCGGAGGGCATGCCGCTGGTCGCGACGCTGGCGCAGGCGGCGTCGGCGCGTCGCCTGACGAAGTTCGGCGCGCTGGTGCGTGTTCCGCGTTCGGTGGAGGCGCTCGGCCGCATCGACGTCGTCTGCTTCGACAAGACCGGAACCCTCAGCCAGAACCGGCTGCGAGTGGCGGAGGTCCGTCCCGCGGCGGACCACTCGCGTGAGGAGGTGTTGCGCTGCGCGGCCCACGCCGCCCCGCCGACCAACGGCAACCCCCACATCCACGCCACCGACGCCGCCATCGTCGAGGCGGCCGCATCGGTCAACGGCGCGCACTCGGCGGCGCCCGTCGCTCACCTGCCTTTCCGCTCCGGCCGGTCCTTCTCCGCGTCGGCGACTGGTGACGAGCTGACCGTCAAGGGCGCGCCCGAGGTGGTGCTGGCGGCGTGCGGCGAGGCGCGCTCCGCCGCGGAACAGACGGTGGCGGACATGGCCGCCGGCGGGCTGCGGGTGATCGCGGTGGCCCAGCGGCGGCTGACGCCGCAACAGGCCCGGGCGGTCCGGGATAACCCGGACGACATCGCCGGCTTCTGCGGCAGCGGGCTGACGCTCACCGGCTTCCTCGGCCTGTCGGACACCCCGCGGCCCGAGGCGCTGGGCCTGCTGGCGGATCTGCGGCAGCAGGGTGTCGGCGTCAAGCTGATCACCGGCGACCACCCCATCACGGCGCTGGCCATCGCCACCGAGCTCGGCCTGCCGGTGACGGCCGACCAGGTGATCAGCGGCGTCGAGTGGGACGCGCTGTCGCGCAAGGACCAGGAGCGCGTCGTCACCGAGCGGGTGATCTTCGCCCGGATGACCCCGGAGAACAAGGTCCAGGTCGTCCAGACCCTTGAAAGCGCCGGTGTGCGGACCGCGATGGTGGGCGACGGAGCCAACGACGCCGCCGCCATCCGGGCCGCCACCGTCGGCATCGGCGTGGTGGCCGGCGGCAGCGACCCGGCGCACATGGCGGCCGACGTGGTGCTCGTCGACGCGCGCATCGAGGCGTTGATACCCGCGATCCTGGAGGGCCGCCAGCTCTGGCAGCGGGTGCAGGCGGCCGTGGCGGTGCTGCTGGGCGGCAACACCGGCGAGGTGCTGTTCGCCATCGTCGGCAGCGCGATCACCGGAACCTCGCCGCTGAACACCCGCCAGCTGCTGTTGGTGAACATGATGACCGACGCGCTGCCGGCCGCGGCCCTGGCGGTCAGCAAGCCCAGCGGCCCGGTCGACCCGGGAATCCGGGGTCCCGATCAACCCGCGTTGTGGCGCGCGGTCGCCATCCGCGGAGTCACCACAGCCGGCGCGACGACGGCGGCCTGGCTGATGGCGAGCGTGACCGGGCGCCCGCAGCGCGCGTCCACCGTGGCGCTCATCGCCCTGGTGGGCGCCGAACTGGGCCAGACGCTGTTGGACTCGCACGCCCCGCTGGTGGTGCTCACTGCGGCCGGTTCGCTCGCGGTGATGGGGACGCTGATCAGCATCCCCGTGGTCAGCCAGTTGCTCGGCTGTACCCCGCTGGGGCCGGTCGGCTGGGCACAGGCTCTGGGGGCAGCCGGCGCGGCGACTGTGGGGATCGGTGTCCTGAACCGCGTTGCGGAGGGGTTGAGCAGTTCGGACACGCGACCACAGCCGGCCGCGGCGCCTTCGGACGGCGAGGCTGCCGAACGTCCACAACCCCGACGCGCCACAACAGCGCATAGAGTTCAACTAACGGCACGCGAAGCACCGAAGCGATCGACGAAACCAGCGGATCGGCATTCTCGGTCGTCGACATAACTCCGACGGTGGCCGCGCCACCCGGCGAGTCGGCAAATCCTCCGTTACTGAAAGGCAAATGATGGCGGAAAAGAAGTCGCGCAGGGGGACGCCGCAGCGAGACGCGGTACAGAAGATCCGCGAGGGCGAGACCTTCGTGGTGAACCTGCCGGTGCTGGGTCAGGTGGAGATTCCGCGGCCGGAGCAGCTGGCGTATTTCGGCGGCCTGGCCGCCCTGGCGGCGTTCGAGCTGATCGACTGGCCGGTGGCCGTGGTGATCGCCGCCGGTCATTTCCTGGCGAGCAACCACCACAACAAGATTCTCGAGGAACTCGGCGACGCGATGGAAGAGGCCTGAGCGCCCGACGGGGAGCGATTGGGCCGAGCCGTCAGAGCGGCGCCGAGCTGGCCGACACCGCGCGGTCGAACTGCAGCGTCACGCGGGTGCCCTTGGGGGTGCGGACGGTGTCGACGCGGTCGGCCAGGCCACCGATCAGCGTGAGCCCGCGTCCCCGCCGCCGGCTGCGCAGGCTGGCCGACGAATCCCCCACCCATCGACCCGAGTCGCTGACGGTGATCGCCACAGTTTCCCGACGCAGGAACGCCTCCACGGACACGGTTTTGCGGGGCTCGCTGCCGCTGCCATGCTCGATCGCGTTGGTCACCGCTTCCCCGGTCGCCAGCAGAATGTCCAGCTCGCGGTCCTCGGTCACTTCGATGCTGTTGAGCCAGGACCGCAGTTGGCCGCGCGCGACCGGGATCTGAGCCGGCGCGGCCGGCAACACGGAGGCGAAGCTGCGCGCAGCCGCGTGGGCCGGACGCAGCGCCAAAACCACCACGTCGTCGCGATAGCCGGCCGGCGGAGTCATGCGGGAGAGTAGCTGCGTGCACACGGACTCGACGGCGAGGTCGGCGCAGTCGGCCGCCGCGGATTTGAGCCGGCCGAAGCCGTCGTCGAGGCTCTCGCCGGCTCGCTCGATGAGGCCGTCGGTATAGAGCAGGATCAGGCTTCCCGGTCCGAGCTCCGCGGTCGCGGTCGCCTCCGGAGACTCGTTCGGGGAGTCCATCTCCCGCACGGCCACCGGGGGGCGGCGACCGGCCTCGAGGAACTCCGGTTGGCCCTCGGCGGAGAGCACCAACGGATAGGGATGGCCGGCGCAGCTGTAGCGCACGGCGGCGCGGCCGGTCTCGCGGTCTGCCTCGACCAGTGCGTAGGCCACCGTCGCGCAGCGCGCGCCCGCGACGCTGACCGCATACCGGTCCAGGGCGCCCAGCACCGCCGCCGGTTCGGCCGCGGTCAGCGCCGAGGCGGCCACCGCGGCGCGCAGCCTGCTCATCACGATCGCGGCGGTCAGGCCGTGTCCGACAACGTCGCCGACCGAGATGCCCAGCCTGGCCGAACGGTCCAGCGGGGTGATCGAATACCAGTCGCCGCCGACCCGCATCGTTTCCCCGGCCGGCTGGTACACCGCCGCGACGACCGCGGCGGTCGAGCTGTGGTCCAGGTCGAGCAGGTGTTCCTGGAAGTCGATGGCGATGCGATGTTCGCGCGCCATGACGCGGACCCGTTCCAGGGCCGAGGACGTCAGTTCGGCCATCCGGCTGAAGGTGTCGAGTTCGGCTGCGTCGAACTGGCGCGGCTCTGGCCACAGGAACGTGACCACACCCATCACGCGGCCCGAGTGATCCCGCATCGGGTGGGCAACGCAGGCACGGACACTGGCGGCGGTGTCCCGGACCGCGTGCTCGTAGCGCGCGGGCAGTTCGAAGGTGTCGGGGATGACCATGGGTTGGCCGCTGCTCACGACGTCGACTCCCACCAGCGGGGAGTCGAGCGCGGCCACGTGGTAGCGGTCGCGCAGCTCCGCGGGAACCATGCCGGCGTATTCGAACCGCACGTGGTGCTCCCCGTCGAGAACCCCGATGGAGACCGCCGCGGCATCGCTGGTACCGAAGGGCGAGGCGAGCAGAGCGTCCATGATCCCGGCGATGGAGTCGGTGGCCTGCAACGCGGAGTCGAGTGCAACGAGGTCGGAGGTGAGCCGCGCGTGCGCCTCGCGTCGCTGGCGGTCGCGTTCGCGGCCCACCGCGGACAGCCTCGACCGCACCCGGTCGATCAGGTCCTGCGAACGGAACGGCTTCGGTAGATAGTCGTCGGCGCCGCCGGCGAAGCCCTCGGTGACGGCCTCCGCGCCGGCGCGCGCCGACAGCATGAGGACCGGAATGGCCGCGAGCGCCGGATCGGCGCGGATGGCGGCGACGAATTCGAAGCCGTCCAGGCCCGGCATCATGACGTCGGTCACGATCGCGTCCGGGCGCCGGTCACGCGCCGCGGCCAGCGCCGACTTACCGTCGCCGACGAGCATCGTCTCGAAATGAGTCGACAACACCCGGTCGAGATGGGCCCGCATGTCGGCGTTGTCGTCGGCGATCAGCACCAGCCGGCGCTCCCCGGCGGGATCGGCAGTCTCATCGGCGGGTTTCGTGACGGGCGTCAGCCACTGACGCGCCTCGGCCAGATACGGGTTGGTCTCGTCCAACGGCCCCCCGGGTGACTGACCCACCGCCACGCCCGCCGTAGACCGCGGCAGCCGAATGGTCACCGTCGTCCCGTGGTCCACTTCGCTGTCGATCTCCACCGTCCCGCGGTGCAGCTCCACCAACCCGCGCACCAGCGAAAGGCCGATCCCGGTTCCCTCCACGCTGCGACCCCGCGCGTTGTCCGCTCGGTAGAAGCGATCGAACAGACGATCCAGGTCGTCGGCGCGGATGCCCACTCCGGTGTCGCGCACAACCACGACGCAGTTTGTGACGTCCGCGCGCACCTGGACTGAAATCGAGCCCCGCAGAGTGTATTTCACCGCGTTGGAGAGCAGGTTGAGAATGATCGTCTCCCACATTCCCAGGTCGACTTCGGCCAGAGCGGGGGCGCAGTCCACGTTGAGTGTCAGTCCGCCACGTTGACAAAGCTCGGTGAACGACGACGCGATGTGCGCGGTGAAGGCACCGACGTCGGTGCAGACCAATCTGGCGCCGGCCCGCCCGGCCTCGATGCGGGAGAAGTCCAGCAGCGAGTCGACCAGGCGCTGCAGGCGCCGCGCATTGCGTCCCGCGGTGCTCAATTGTTCGGCCAGAAGGGATTCCGGCGGCGCCTCGGCAAGCGCGTCATCGAGCGGACCGAGCAGCAGGGTCAGTGGTGTCCGAAACTCGTGGCTCACGTTGGTCAAAAAAGCCGTCTTCGCCCGGTCCAGCTCGGCGAGCGCATCGGCGCGCTGCCGCTCCCGTTCGTAGGAGACGATCGAGGCGAACGACGAGGACACCTGGTCGGTCAGCAATTGGCAGAAGCCGCGGTACTGGTCGTCCAGCGGGCGTCGCGGACTCGTCCCCACCACCAGTGCGCCGGCGGTCGAGGCCTCGCCCAGCGGCAACACCAACGCCTGTTGCGGGCAGTCGGCCCCGAGGATCGTCTCGATTCCCGGTATGGCCGCCGCCACGTTCTCGATCAGGCGCACCTGCGCCCGGGACCGCGACGCCGAGTCCCAGCCGGTCAACCGCGCCAGGTCCTGCGGCAGCAGCGCCCGCACCGACGGCGTCGCGCCGCGCAGCGCGATGGCTCCCGTCTCGGGGTCGCCGACGTAGACGGCGACGAAGGGCAGGTCGGCGGGCTGACCGGCGCACACCGTGACGGCCACCTCGACCGCGTCGTCGATGCTGCGCGCGCCCATCAACGCGGCGGCGACGGCGTTGAGCAGGTGCAGGCGGCGCTCGCTGAGCACCCGTTGGGTGGTCTCATAGGACGGGCAGAAGATGCCGTACGGCCGGCCACCTGCGTCGATCAACGGGCTGTAGGTGAACGAGAAGAACCGTTCCTCGCGACGGCCGGCGGTGACCATCGGGAGCATGAGGTCGCGCGACCACGTCGCCTCGCCGGTGGTGATGACCCCGGCGAGCATCGGGCCGATCGAATCCCAGATGTCCCACCACACGTCTCGGCCGGGCTGACCCAGTGCGGCGGGGTGTTTGTCACCGAGGATCTCGATGTATGCCTCGTTGTAGACCACGAACAGGTCCTGCGGGCCCAGCCACAGCGCGAGCGGGAACCGCGACGTCAGGGTCGTGGCGACCGCCGACCGGACCTCGCGTGCCCAGTCGCGCGGCGAACCCAGCGGGTGCGCGGCCCAGTCGAATTCGGCAAATCGCCGACCCATTTCGCCGCCCAGAGTCACTGCGGCCGCCAAATCGGCCGGCAGCGCCACGGTCATCGCTGCGGCTTACGTCGCAGCGCGTCGGGCAGGGTCGGATAGATGTCGAGGATGCGGTCCAGCTCTGTCACCTGGATCGGTCTAAGCACCTGGTCGTGGTCCGCCACCAGAGCTACCGAAGTGCCGGCCTCCTTGGCCTCCTCGTGGCAGTCCAGCACCGCGTTCAGCGCGGCGCTGCCGAAGAAGGTCACCGGTTGCAGGTCGATCACCACCAGGCGCGCCGGGTGCGCCGCGGCCTGCTGCAGGGCGCCGGCGAGGCGGGAGGCGAGCTCCTCGACGGTGCTGGAGTCGATCTCACCCTTCGCACGGACGACGACGGCGTCCTCGCGCGCCTCGTCTTCGACTACCAACAATGCCGTCGCCTTTCGCCCGGATACGCGGCACGCGCGTGACTCCCGTCTTCGAAGATTAACCCGTGTTCGACCTGCGGCGTTCGCGTATCAGGCCGGTTACCCGGCGGGCTCGGCGATTACCCATCGGTCTGCGGGGGAATCCTGTCGTGCACTGTAAGCAGCAGGTGGTCGAACTGGCTTTGCTGCGCCGCGACCGGAGCCTTCAGTGTGGCGATCTCGTCCAGCAGTTGTTTGGCCAACGATCGCACCTTGACGTTGGTCACCTGGGAGCGCCACTGCAGCACGCCGAAGGCCTGCTCTGCGCTGACCCGGTAGACGTACATCAGCACGCCCTTGGCCTGCTCGATGGCCGCGCGGTTCTCGAAGAGGTCGGGCAGCGCCGCGTCGAGCACCTCCTGCCGCGCCGCGTCGAAGGTGCTGGTGAGGTCGATGTAGTAACCGGCGGTGCCCACCACCGCACCCGTCTCGTCATGCATGCGATCGGCCACCACGATCGCGTCGTGCACCCTACCCGCGGTGTCGATGAGGCGGTGGCGGCTCGAGAAGGACTCCTCGGCGTGCAAGGCGCGGTCGAGCAGTTCCTGGACGTGCGCGCGGTCGTCGGGATGCTTGTGGGAGAGCAGCAGTTTCGTGGTCGGCTCGACCGAGCCGGGTTCGTATCCGTGCATCCTGGCCACCTCGTCGGACCACTCCCACCGCTGCCCCACGAACCAGAAGCGGAAGGCGCCGATGTTCAGGTAAGGGGCGACCGCATCGGCCGGGCCGTTCGCCTCCACATTGCTTGTCCCGGTTATCCCGGTTGTCCCGGCACCCGGCTGACTTCGCTGCTGCACGTCTGCATTTTTCCATCGGGAGTGTGCCCCGGGCCACCCACAAGGCCCGGCCCGCATGCCGCGCTTGCGGGGTGGGGGTAACGTCGCGTCCGGACACATCCACCAATACGCGGGAGCGCACGCCGAGTGCGCTGAGAGGACGGCTCGGGGCCGTCGACCGTAAGAACCTGACCGGGTAATGCCGGCGTAGGGAGATGAAAATGACCGTGACAGTCGAACCATCGGTGACCACCGGACCCATCGCCGGCAGTGCGAAGGCCTATCGCGAGGTGGCGGAGCCCGGCGGCGGGGCGGCGCTCCGGGTCCCGTTCCGGCGCGTGAACCTGTCCAACGGGGAGCACTTCGACGTGTACGACACCTCGGGGCCCTATACCGATCCCGACGCCTCGATCGACCTGTCGCGCGGGCTGCCGGCCAGATCCGGGTTGGTCCGCGACCGCGGCACCCAGCTGCAGCGCGCCCGGGCCGGGGAGATTACTGCGGAGATGGCGTTCATCGCCGCCCGCGAGGGGATGGCCGCCGAACTGGTGCGCGACGAGGTCGCCCGTGGCCGCGCCGTGATCCCGGCCAACCACAATCATCCCGAGATCGAGCCGATGATCATCGGCAAGGCGTTCGCGACCAAGGTCAACGCGAACATCGGCAACTCGGCGGTGACGTCGTCGATCGCCGAGGAGGTCGACAAGATGGTGTGGGCCACCCGTTGGGGCGCCGACACGATCATGGACCTGTCCACCGGCAAGAACATCCACGAGACCCGCGAGTGGATTCTGCGTAACTCTCCGGTGCCCGTCGGCACGGTGCCCATCTACCAGGCGCTGGAGAAGGTGAACGGTGATCCCACCGAGCTGACGTGGGAGATCTACCGCGACACCGTCATCGAGCAGTGCGAGCAGGGCGTGGATTACATGACCGTGCACGCGGGCGTGTTGTTGCGCTACGTCCCGCTGACCGCCAAGCGAGTCACCGGCATCGTCAGCCGCGGCGGCTCGATCATGGCGGCGTGGTGCCTGGCGCACCACACGGAGTCGTTCCTGTACACCAACTTCGCCGAGCTCTGCGAGATCTTCGCCCGCTACGATGTCACGTTCTCCCTCGGGGACGGCTTGCGGCCGGGTTCGATCGCCGACGCCAACGACGCGGCGCAGTTCGCGGAGCTGCGCACGCTGGGTGAGTTGACCAGAATCGCCAAATCCCATGGTGTACAGGTGATGATCGAGGGTCCCGGACACGTTCCGATGCACAAGATCGTCGAGAACGTGCGCCTGGAAGAGGAGTGGTGCGAGGAGGCCCCGTTCTACACGCTGGGCCCGCTGGCCACCGACATCGCGCCGGGCTACGACCACATCACCTCGGCGATCGGCGCGGCCATCATCGCCCAGGCCGGGACCGCGATGTTGTGCTACGTGACCCCCAAGGAGCACCTGGGCCTGCCGGACCGCAAGGATGTCAAGGACGGGGTGATCGCCTACAAGATCGCCGCGCACGCAGGCGATCTGGCGAAAGGCCACCCACACGCGCAGGAGCGCGACGACGCGCTGAGCAGGGCCAGATTCGAGTTCCGGTGGCACGACCAGTTCGCGCTCTCGCTGGATCCCGACACCGCGCGCGACTTCCACGACGAGACGCTGCCCGCCGAACCCGCCAAGACCGCGCACTTCTGCTCGATGTGCGGGCCCAAGTTCTGCTCGATGCGGATCACCGCCGACGTCCGCGCGTACGCGGCCGAGCACGGTCTCGACAGCGAGGAGGCGATCGAGGCGGCGCTGCAGCAGGGCATGGCGGACAAGTCGGCCGAGTTCGCCGAGCACGGCAACCGGGTGTATCTGCCGATCAACCAGCGGTGATCGCCAGCGCGGCGGAGCCGGGCGCAGCGGGTCACCGCTCATCCGAACCAGCGGTGATCGCCAGCGCGGCGGAGCCGGGCGCAGCGGGTCACCGCTCATCCGAACCAGTCGCCTATCTGCCACTGCCGCCGCCGGGGACCACTCCCCTGCGGGTGCTGTCCATCGCCGGATCGGACTCGGGCGGCGGGGCGGGCATTCAGGCCGACATGCGCACCATGGCGCTGCTGGGCGTGCATGCCTGCGTCGCGGTCACCGCGGTCACCGTGCAGAACACGCTGGGAGTCAAGAGTTTTCACGAAGTCCCCGACGACGTGGTCGCCGACCAGATCGAAGCGGTGGTCAGCGACATCGGCATCCAGGCCGCCAAGACCGGGATGCTGGCGTCCTCCGCCATCATCGGCGCGGTCGCGACCACCTGGCGGCGGCTGGGGTTGACGGCTCCGCTCGTCGTCGACCCGGTCTGCGCTTCCATGCACGGCGACCCTCTGCTTGCGCCGTCGGCGCTGAATAGCCTTCGCGATCAACTGTTTCCCTTGGCCACGCTGGTGACGCCCAACCTCGACGAGGTGCGACTGCTGGTGGGCATCGACGTCGTCGACGTCGCCTCGCAGCGCGCCGCGGCCGAGGCGCTCCATGCGCTGGGTCCGCAGTGGGTCCTGGTCAAGGGCGGGCACCTGCGGTCATCCGGGCGCAGCCGCGACCTACTCTACGACGGCGCAGACTTTCACGAGTTCGACGCGCAGCGGATGGCCACGGGCAACGATCATGGCGGCGGCGACACCCTGGCGGCCGCGATCGCCTGTGCGCTGGCACACGGGCTGGCCGTTCCCGACGCGGTCGGCTTCGGGAAGCGGTGGGTCACTGAGAGCCTGCGCGCGTCCTATCCGCTCGGCGGCGGTCACGGCCCGGTATCCCCTCTGTTCAGGCTGTCATGAGTGACCTCCCGAGCCTGGACCAGATCGCCGGCGTGGCGCATGAACCGCAGGGATCGGCGTCGGGCGTCGTGGTGCTTACCCATGGGGCCGGCGGCAACCGGGATTCGCTTTTGCTACAACAGGTTTGCGACGAGTGGTCCCGCCGCGGCTGGCTCGCGGTGCGCTACAACCTGCCCTACCGCCGGCGCCGGCCCACCGGTCCGCCGTCCGGTTCGGCCGCCACCGACCGCGCCGGGATCGTCGAGGCGATCATGTTGTGCCGCGGCCTCGCCGACGGCCCACTGATCGCGGGCGGGCACTCCTACGGCGGCCGGCAGACGTCGATGGTGGTGGCCGGACGCGAAGCCGACGTCGACCTGTTGTCGCTGTTCTCCTACCCGGTGCACCCACCGGGCAAGCCGGAACGCGCCCGCACCGAGCACCTGCCCGGCATCAGGGTGCCGACGGTGTTCACCCACGGGACCTCGGATCCGTTCGGCACTCCCGCCGAGCTCAACGAGGCCGCAGCACTGGTCTCCGGCACGACCGCCGTGGTGGAGATCGCCGGTGCGCGGCACGATCTGCGGTCGAAAACCCTGAACGTGGCCGCGCTGGCGGTAGACGCCGCCCTGCAACTATTGGGCCGAATTTAGTCAGCTTAGACTGGACAGTTTGGACTGGCTAGTTTAGCCTGGCGGTGTGGACGGCATCGACGAGTCAGCGGCCGCGGCGGCCCGCGACCTGCGGGTGCTGGTCGGCCGGCTGCGACGCCGGTTGAGGGGTCTCGCCACTGACGAAGATCTGACACCCTCCCAGACCGCGGTGCTCATCAGGCTCTGGAAGGAGGGCGCCTCATCGGCGAGCGTCCTGGCCGGAGCCGAGCAGGTGCGTCCACAGTCGATGGCCACGATAGTGGCCGCCCTCGAGCAGCGGGGGCTTGTCGTGCGTGAGCCCGACCCGAGAGACGGCCGACGACAACTGATCTCGTTGACCGCGGCGGGCCGGCAACGCGCTGAGAGCAACCGGCAGGTCCGCGAGGAGTGGCTGGTGCGCGCCATCCACGAGCGGTATTCCGAACGCGAACGCCGCGTCATCATCAAGGCGTTGGCACTGCTCGAGCGCTTGACCGAATGACGAAAGGGGCTTGACGGCAATGGAATTAGCTGTGCACTTCATCGACTTCCTGCCGGGCGATCCGGCGATACTGGGGCCGACACTTGCCGACGCTGCCAAGGCAGCCGAAGAGGGCGGCGCGACGCTGTTCACCCTGGCCGACCACTTCTTCCAGATGGAGAACGTGGGACGCGCCGAAGACCCGTTCCTGGAAGGCTACACATCGCTGGGCTTTCTGGCCGGACAGACGACGACCATCGACCTGGCCTTGCTGGTCACCGGGGTCACGTATCGGTATCCCGGGGTGCTGGCCAAGGTCGTCACCACGCTGGACGTGCTGTCGCAGGGCCGGTCGATGCTGGGGCTAGGCGCGGCGTGGTACGAACGAGAACACACCGCCCTGGGCATCGCGTATCCGCCGCTGCGCGACCGCTTCGAGATGCTCGAGGAGACGTTGCAGATCTGCCGGCAGATGTGGAGCGACGACGACGGGCCGTATCACGGCAAGCACTACCGGTTGGCCGAGACTATCTGTGCGCCGCAACCGATTCGGCGTCCGCCGATTCTGATCGGTGGCGACGGCGAGCGCAAGACGCTGCGGCTGGTCGCGCAGTACGCCGACGTGTGGAACAGCACGACGTCCGACGTCGACGAGCTGGCCCACAAGGTCGACGTTCTGCACCGTCACTGCGAAGCGGTCGGTAGGAATTCCGCAGAGATCCGCAAGACGGTCGCCTATCCCGTCAATCCCTTCGACGACGTGGACGGGTACCTGAAGACCGCCGAGCGGTACGCGCAGCTGGGCGTGGACATGGTGAATACGGGGCCGTTGCCCGGAAACCCGGACCCCGTCGGGTTCATCCGGCGCCTCGGCGACGAGCTGGCTCCCCGGCTCGCCGAAATAGGTTGAGTGGCACAGAGTCCGGCTAGCCAGGGTAGCGCGAATAACATGCGTCCATGTCGCCGGTCACGCCGCCGCGGAACGCCGCTATCCGGGTGAAACCGGCGGGCACACTGGTGCCGTCGGCGTCGCTGGCGACGAGGTGATTGGTGAGTAGGCCCGCGACCGCTTCGTCGAGGTCGCCGGCGGTCAGCAGCAGCCCCTGCTGCGGGACGTCGACGGGATCGGCCATCTTGCGGTGCACCACACCGGTCAGGCAGGCGGTGCGCAGCGCCGTCCACGGGCTCTGCATCGGCAGGCCGCGTTGGTGCTGCGCCGCCAGGGCGTATCTCGACATCACGATGGACAGGGCGGTGTCGTCGCCCTGCGGGAGGCTGTGCTCGTTCTCGTCGGCGGCCTTGCCCATCATGGCCAGCCCGGGCAGGTCTACCACGATGGTGTTGGTGGCCGGGCAGTAGGACGCCGGCGGGCTGGCCTTGGCATCCGCGCACGGGGCCATCGTGTAGGACAGCGCCGGCGGGTTCTTCGGCGCGAACACCCTTCCCAGCGCCTGCATCAGCATCGACAGGGTGTCCTTGTTGATCGGGACCTCGCCGGTTTCGGGGTTTCCGCTGTTGTCGACCCGCAGAGTGTTCGGCAGGTCACCGCGGCGATCGTCGATCTCCTTCTCGTTGATCGCCGCGCAGGCCGGTGCGCCGTTGATGAAACCCATCTGGAAGGCGCTGATCCGGTCCAGGGCCGACCCGTGCTCGTCATCGTTGTCGGTCTCGCTGTCCATCACCGGGTCGCGCGTGGTGATGATCCCCGCCAGCACGTGATCGAGTCCGTCAGCGGTGCTGAGGGTGAACCGGCGCGACTTGCCGTCGGCGACCCAGAACAGGTAGACGCCGGCGAAACAATCGGCCTGTTGCTCGCGCACGATGATGGGATCGTGTTTGGTCACCAGCTTCGCCATGTGCTGCAGCGCGTGCCCGAATTCGTGCGCCAGCACGCCGTTGACGGACATCTCGCCGAAGTAGCGCTTCGCCACGGCCAGGAACACGCCCCGGTCCCACGCGATCAGGTTGCAGCGCGAGGTGAAGAATGCGTTGACCAGCTTGTAGGTGTCGCTGTGGCAGACGGTCGGACTATCCGGATCCTCGGAGTTGTAGGACACCAGCCTGCCTACCGGAACGAAAGATCCCTTGAGCGAATCGCTGTACACCGACCTCCAGTAATCCTCGATGTCGTTGACCGACAGCAGCGACAACCTGTCGATGGTCCCGTTGTCGGTGCCCACCACCGTGCCGGTCGGGGCCGGCGCATCCGAGCGGATCCCACTGGGGCCGTTGGTGGCGGTCAGGCCGGCCACCCGGAACGGATCGTTGAGCATCGACAGCCCGCGGCCGTCGACGACCGTGGTGCACGCCGACACCACCATCGCCGCCGCGGCGCAGGCGCGCGCCGCGGCCGTGCGTCGACCCCGCGCGCGCCAACCCATGACGAACCTCATCCCGACCGGCAAACCGAAGGGATCTCATTCTAGAGCCAATGGTCAACGGCCATCGGATGAACGCGTGGGTTCAGCAAACGACGGAGGTCGGCGCAGTCTTGAGGGGCCGCTATTGTCCCGCGTCGGGCCGGGACACGTCTCCGCGCCAGGCGCCGGTCCCACTGGGGCGGGATTCGATGAACTTCTTGAACCGCTCCAGGTCACCGCGGATCAGGAGTCATACCCGCGCACCGGCGGTTCAATCACTTCGTGTCCGACCCGGAGGCCACCACGACGCCGCTGCCGGGTCGCGCGCTACGGAACCCTGGTGCGATGCCGCTTGTCGTGCGGGGGGACGCCGTTGACGCCGCCGATCGACTCCGCGTAACTGCCGACCGCGAACGCGGCGCCAGAACCCATGACCGCCAACGCATCTCGATTGATGTTGTCGACCGTGTCGCGGGGACTCTGGAAGTCGGGGTCGAAGGGGGCGCCCGCCTGGCCTCCCCAGAGCCGTGCCTGCACAGTGGTTTTCAGCTGCGAAGCACCAGTCGTCGTCCCGCCGATGGGCACGCCCGCGACCATGAAGGGGTGGTAGTCGGTCCGGGTACTCAGCGGCATGTCCGCGGGCCGCTTTCCCGCCAGGTTCAAGAAGCCGGCCAGGGTGCGCTCGATGCCCGCCGACCCCTCGGGCACGTCCGCGTACGTCACGCCGGGCCCGGGCGGGCCGGACTGGTCGCCGTCGTCGGTGAAGAATCCGGCGTTCGGCGAACCCAGCATGGCGAAATTCAGATACAGCGCGATGTCGTTGAGCTGCTCGGCGTTCATGCCGAAGACGTAGTCCATCACGCCGTTGAGGCCGTCCTCCTCGGCACCCCAGAACGCGAATCGCACCGCATTGTTGACCGGCGCCAGCGGACCCAGTTGCAGCGCGGTCTCCAGCACCGCGGCCACCCCCGAACCGTTGTCGTTGATTCCCGGGCCGGCGCGCGGGCCGTCGAGGTGGGCGCCGACCATCACCACTTCGTGGGGGGAGCCGGTCCTGGTTTGCGCCAACACGTTTCGTGACGTGATCTTCACGTTCTGCGCGTCGAGCACCATGCGAATCGGCGCTGTCGCGGCTGCCAGCGCCGAGCCCGCGTACGAACCGGCGACGGCGACCGGCACGGTCAACTGTTTGAAATAGCCCGGGTTGAACAGCGTCGGCGGGGCTCCCTGGCCGGCGGGCGCGCTGAGCACGATCAGCGCGGCCGCACCCTTGGCGACCGCGCTGTGCTGCTTGTCGACCACCGAGCAGCGTGAGTCGTCGACCACGGCAATGGCACCCTTGGGCACGACGGGCGGGTAGTCGGTGACCGCGCAACCCGACGGTTGCGTCGGTCGGACGGGCTGGCCGGTCAGGCCGCCGGGCGGCGTCTGCACCAACAGCGAGGCCTGGTCCACCGCGTAGCTGCGTCCGGCCACCGTGATCGACGGCTTGCCGGGCGCCACCGTGTACAAGCGGTCGAACTGCGGGGTCGACACGTCGAAACCTCGGTCCCGCAACGTCTTGGCCACGTAATCGACGCTGGCGTCATACCCCGGCGTGCCTTCGGCGCGGTTGCCCTTGTTGGCGTTCGCGATGTCCTGCAACGCGTGCAGGTGGGCGAACATCCGATCCGCGGTCACCTTCGCGGCCAGGTCGTGGCCGAGGTCGGGGGCGCCGACCGGCTTGACCGGCCGCGGCGACGAGCATCCCGCCAGCAGCCCGGCCAGCAACAGTACCGCGCCGAGCCCGCGGATCATGATTTGTTGAGCACGTGGCGCGTGCGGTCCTCCATGATGGGAACCCCGTTGTGCCCGCCGATATCCTGCGCGTATAGGCCTATTGCGTAGGCGACCCCGCCGCCGTTGATTCCCAGCGCGGTGCGGTTGATGTGATCGAGGGTGTCGGACTTCTGATGGTAGTTCGGGTCGAACGGCTGGTTGGCGGTGCCGCCCCACAGCTTGGCCTGGTCGTCCGACATCTTGCCCTCGGCGCCCGAGAACAGGCCGCCCGCCGGGATGCCCGCGAGGGTGAACCCGTCGTAGTCGGAGCGACCGTCGAACGCGGTGTCCTGCGCGGTCTTCCCCACCGACTTCAGGTAGGCGACCAGGGTGCGCTCGATGCCGGCCGAGCCTTCCGGAACCACCGGCCGATCGCGCACTTCCATCGGCAGCGACTGATCGCCGTCATAGGTGAAGTAAGCCGGGTTCGGCGATGCCAACATGTCGAAATTCAGATAGAGCGCAATGTTTTTGAGCCCGTCGATGTCCAGCGATTCGACATAATTGCGCGACCCGATCAGACCGAGTTCTTCCGCGCCCCAGAAGCCGAACCGTGCCGCGTTGTGCACCGAAGGCGAACTACCCAGCTGCACAGCGGTTTCCAGCACCGCCGCGACCCCCGAGCCGTCGTCGTTGATGCCCGGCCCCTCGGGGACGCTGTCCAGATGCGCGCCCGCCATCACCACGTTGGTCGCCGAACCGGTCTTGGTCTGCGCTATCACGTTGCGCGCCTTGAAGCTCTGGGCGCTCGCGTTCAGTTTGATCGTGGTAAGCCCCGGCTGCTCGCGAAGCTGCACGGCCACGGACTTGGTCACACTGAGCACCGGGATCTTGACGTCGGTGGCCGGCCCCAGGGTGCCGCCCATCACCTGCTCGTCCACGTTGTCGGCGATGATCAGCGCCACCGCCCCGCTCTGCGCGGCGGTATCCTCCTTCTGCGAAAACGGGCAGTTGCCGCGGCTCACCATCACCACGGCGCCTCGCGACGGCAGCGTGAAGTAGTCGGAAGCGGCGCAACCGACGTTGGCCGGCGGCATGACCACCAGGGGCCCGCTCACCCCGTCTGGCGGCGTCCCGAGGCTGAAGTCGAGTGCGTGCGCGGCCAAAGAGTTGCCGGCGACGGTGAGCACCGGCTTGTCGGCATGGAAGACGCGCGCGGAGAATTCGGGTGTCTGCACGTCGAACCCCTTGTTACGCAATGTGGTTGCCACGTAGTCGACGGTGGCGTCGTAGCCCGGGGTGCCCACCGCGCGGGTGCCGTTGTTGGCGTTGGCGATGTCCTGCAATTTGGTCAGGTGCACCATCATGGCGTCGCTCGTCACCTTGTTGTGCAGCGCGGTCGCGAACTCGGCCGCCGCGGGGTCACCGCTCGCCAGGGGCGAATTGGCCGGCCGGTGAAGGCAACCGCCCGACAGCGCGGCAAGTGCCGCGACAGCGAGGATCGCCGGTATCGCCTTCGATTTGAGGACCATCGAGGCCAAGGTTAGACCGCTGTCGCACCTGCGCGCGCAGGGACACGAAGACTCATCGCAAACGCCTGCATTCCCCCGAATGCCGCCCGGTCCGCTCAGACCCGCAGGAAACTGAACGGGGCAAAGGGAATGTTGCGCAGGGCGAACCAGGCCACCACCAAAGACAGCGTCACGGCCGCCGACCAGCGGTGATGCTGCCAACTCCGGATGCGTCGGCCCGCCAGGCGGCCGTAGGTCCACGCCAGGTACGCCCACACCAGAAGCACCAGCGCCGCCAGGCCCAGGGCATTGAACCGCGCGGCCGCCAAAAGGTCGCCGTGCATCAGCGAATACAGCATGCGCATGCTGCCGCACCCGGGGCAGTCGATACCCAGCAGGGCCTTGGTGGGACACACGGGCAGTGGGCCGCCCGGTGTGGTCGGGTCACCCAACCACACCGCCGCGCACACGCAGACCGCCGACGCGGCCACGGCCAGTGGTGCGCCGAGAACGGGGGCCGACGAGCGTTCGCGGACTACCACAGCCGGCCCCGGCCTAGAATCCCAGCAAAGTCATGGCCGCCGCATTGGTATTCGAGTTCATGCTCGCCACGTTGACCGCGATGATGATCGCGTTGACGATGAGCCCGACGATAACCGACCACATCACCCACTTCTTGGCGCTGTCGGCGGCGGCCTGTGCCTCGGGGTAGCGCCCCTGCGCCCATAAACCGTTGACCTGGCTGGATTTGACGATCGCCACAATGCCGAAGGGAAGGCAGCAGAACAGCGTCACCAGAATGGACCACACCAGATAGTTTTTCGGCGCTTGCCCCGCCGGCGGCTGCGGCGGGTAGCCGGGATAACCAGGGGGCGGCGGCGGGGGCGGTTGGGTCATCGATTCTCCAGTCAAGAGGAGTTAGCTGGCGTGAAGCGTTGCTAACCATACCCGAGCGAAGTCGAGACTGGCCATCACAAAAAATGAAAATTTCCAGGCCGCGCGCTTCGGGTCGGCGGTGCGCGAGGCCGGGCTCTCCATCAGCTGTTCATGCTTGAAGTCGCGAGGGAGCAAAACCGTTGGGCGCAGAAGCGTCTCGACGTTTCCCGGATTTTCGGCCGGTGCCGCCCGATACGCGCGCACGGTTTGCCGGATTCGGCCGCACCGACGAATGCTTTCCCACGGAATGTATTGCTGCGTGGTGCCGTAGCCCCGCAGAGCCGATTTGGCCGAAGTGGTGTTTGGAGCGTGCCGCACAAATACACTCCTGCTGTCAGCGCGGCGCACGCCGGTCCGACAACGTCAAGGAGTCAAGGGATGTCTCATCTCACCAAAGCGCTGCGCGCGGCGACGACGGCGGCGTTCACCACCGGCGTCGCGTTGGCGGGCATCGCCACGGCGGCCGCCGACCCCGCGGGCAACACCGGCAGCCAGGACGACATCAACGCTTTGGCAACGTCGTTGTCGAAGGGTTACGACGTCAAGATGTGCCAGCCGGCTCCGCTGACCGGCACCGTGCTGGCCGAACTCGACTGCGGCCAGAGCCCCGATCCCAACGGGCCGGCCGCGGGCGTTTACCAACTGTTCGGCAGCGGCGCCGACATGTCCGCCGCCTTCACCGCCGGCATCAAGGGTGTCAGCCTGAGCACCTGCGGCGACAGTGGCCAATCGCCGGGCACCTGGCACCAGGGCTCCGGCCAGGCGGCGGGGCAAGTGGCGTGCGGCACCTACGAGAACGCCGCGACGATCACCTGGACCACCGACAGCAAGAACGTGCTGAGCCACGTCCGGGCGTCCAACACCGACGTCAACGCGCTCTACCAGTGGTGGCGCACCAATGGCTGAGCTGCTATACGGGACAGTGTGAGAGCACTTCGGGCGGTCCTCACGGCGGCGCTGATCGGTGGTTCGGCGGCGGGGATCGCGACGGCGGGCGCCGACCCGGGCACCGGCAACCCGGCCGACGTCAACACCCTGGCCACCTCGCTGTCGAAGGGCTATAGCCTCGATAACTGCACGCCGGAAAGCGTCACCGCCGGGGAACTGGCCGCGCTCACGTGTGGGCGAAGCCCCGACCCGGCCGGACCCGTTCTGGCCAAGTACGTGCTCCTGCGCAACGGCGGTGAAATGGCGGGCATGTTCATCCGCTCGATCGCGGAGGACTTGCTGACCGACTGCGGCACGCTCAAGTCGCCCAACGTGTGGCACCGGGGCGGCTCGACCGAACCGACCGGCCAGGTGGCGTGCGGGACATTCCAGAACCAGGCCGAGGTCATCTGGACCATCGACGACAAGAAGGTGCTCAGCCTGATCCGTGGGTCCACCAACGACGTGCCGTCGCTCTACCAATGGTGGCAGGCCAACGGCTGATCACAGTTGGGCCGCAACCAACTTCGCCACCGCGCGCATGCCCGCGGCGTTGGGGTGCAGCGGGGCCGGCCGGCCCGGCAGCGGCACACCGGGCCTCGTCGTCCACGGCTCCGCCGACCACGCGTGGTGCTCTCGACTGGCCGTCGCTGCGCGGATCACCTCGCAGCCGGTCGCCCAGGCCGCGTCCGCCGTCATTCGTTCCAGCCGCGCGGCCACATGGCGCCCCAGGTCGGCGTCCCGCCGCGGCAGGCCCGGCACCGGCACGCCCTCGGGCGGCAAGACCGTCAGGTAGTCGACGAAGAACACGCGGGCGTCACGGGCGCGCTCGCGCAGGGCGCGACCCACGGCGCACAGGGAATCGAATGCGTCGTCCAGTGCCCGATCTCGCGCGGCGCGGTCCAGCAATTCGCGGATGCGGCCGCCGATCACGGGCAGGCGCCGCGCCGGCCGGGGCAGCGAGGCGGCCATCAACAGCGGGATGTAGCCGACGTCGTTGCCGCCGATGGTGACCGTCACCAGGCTCTCCGAACCGTCCAGGGCATCGATCTGGGGCGGCATGCCGCGCTGACGGTCGGCGAGCACGTGGGCGGTGGTGGCTCCGGAGAATGTGACGTCGACGAGGTCGAAGCCCTGTTGCTCGGCGATCAGGTGCGCGTAATTGCGGGCCGATCGGCCCGACCACCGGGGAGCCCCGGGGGCACCGGGCCGGATCCCCGGACCCGCGGCCATCGAACTACCCAGCGCGACATAGCGTTTCATCAACCTGAGCTCAACTGGCCGCTCCTCGGCGGTCCGCCCCGCCGCCAGGCGGGCTGGATGCCTGCGCCCAGAACCGCTTCGGGATCCGCCCCGCCCGCCGCGCCAGGTGTCCGGCGGTGACGGCGGCGGCCATCGCGGCGGCCATGGCGGGGGGGTCGGCAGCCCGGGTCACCGCCGTGGCCAACAGCACGGCGTCGCAACCCAATTCCATCGCCAGCGCGGCGTCGCTGGCGGTGCCGATGCCGGCGTCGAGCACGACGGGAACACCCGCCCGGGCGACGATCATCTCGATGTTGTGCGGGTTGGTGATCCCGAGGCCGGTGCCGATCGGCGATCCCAGCGGCATCACCGCGGCACAGCCGGTGTCTTCGAGGCGGCGCGCCAGCACCGGGTCGTCGTTGGTGTAGGGCAGCACCACAAAGCCGTCGTCAACCAATTGCTCCGCGGCACGGACCAGTTCGATGGCATCGGGCAGCAGCGTACGTTCGTCGGCGATCACCTCCAGCTTTACCCAGTCGGTGTTCAGCGCCTCGCGGGCCAGCTGCGCGGTGAGCACCGCCTCGGCCGCGCTGCGGCAGCCCGCGGTGTTGGGCAGCGGCGTGATGCCCAGCCGGTTGAGCAGGTCCAGCAGTCCGGTGCCGCCCTCGGCGTCGACCCGGCGTATCGCGACCGTGGTCAGCTCGGTGCCCGACGCGATCAGCGCCTCTTCTAGCACCGCGAGGTTGCCCGCTCCCCCGGTGCCCATGATGAGCCGCGAGGCGAAGCTGCGGTCGGCGATCGTCAAATTCGAGTCAGCCACCCTGCACCGCCGTCACCACTTCCAATCGGGCTCCATCGAATAAGGTTGTCTGCCAACCGGAACGGGGCAGTACCGACGACTGAAGGGCCACCGCGACGCCGCGGTCCGGGAAGCCCAGCGACTCCATCAGCGCGGCGACGGTGGTCCGCTCGTCGACCTCGACCTCTTTCTCGTTGACGACGACGATCACGAGGGGGCTCCCACCGGGGCGAGTGCGGCGAGCACCCGCTCGGCCGTCCACGGCGCGAGCAGAAAGCCGGACCGGCCGTGGCCGGCCGCGACCAGCGTTCGCGCGTCGAGGCGTTGCACGATAGGCAGGTTATCGGGCGTCATCGGGCGCAGCCCGGCGGCACACTCGGCCAGTTCGTACTCTCCCAGCGCGGGCAGCACCGCGCAGGCGTCGTCGAGCAGGTCGCGCACTCCGGACACGGTGGGGGCGGTGTCGCGTCCGTGCTCGTACTGGGTGGCGCCCACCACCACCCCGTCCGCGCGCGGCACCAGGTATACCTGACGGCCGTGCACTCTGGCCCGAATCACCCGCTGCGGCAACGGCATACATCCCTTTCGCCAGCGCAGGCGCAGCACTTCGCCCTTCACCGGGCGCACCGGCAGTCCCGGCCAGAGCGCCGGGGCGTCGATGCCGTTGGCGATCACCACCGCATCGCCTTGCGCACCCGACAGGTCATCGACCGGTCCGGCCCACCGCACACCCAGGCGCTCACAGTCTCGCCTCAGCGCGTCCAGCACCGCCCGGTTGTCGACCGCGAGCTCGGTGGGCGCCCGGAAACCGTGCCGGATCCCTTGGGCCAGAGCGGGTTCGACGTCACGGGCGGCCGACTCCCAGATCACCGGGTGCCCCTGCGCCGACAACCAGTCGGCGACAGTGCGCAGGTCCGCTACGTCGGCGCGGTCCACGGCCACCACCAGCGACTCGCGCGCGGTCACCACCTGCGGCGGCAACCCGTCGAGGTACCCGCCCTCGCGCCACAGCCGCAGGGATTCCAGGCCCAGCCGCAACAACCGCTCCTCGCCGGGCCAACCCTCGCTGTGCGGTGCGAGCATTCCGCCGGCGACCCAGGACACCCCCCTGTCGTCGCCTCGGTGTACGTGCACCGACAAGCCGGCCCGAGCCGCGCGGCGCGCCACCGACAGGCCGATGACGCCGCCACCGATGACAGCCACGTCCATGCTCATCCTTCGCCTCCCTTCGCCGGCATGACCCGGATCAGGTGTGACGGTCAGGGCAGGCCCAGTTCGCCTGGTTGTGCCCACTCTCAGCCCCGCAGCCACCCGGGGCTCCCGTGTCCAGCATTTCTCCCGTCCCACGCTAGCGCGCTAGCGTCGCGGTGTGCACGCCTCCACCGCAGCCCGGCTGGCTCGAGCCACCCTGTACCTGTGCACCGACGCCCGGCGTGAGCGCGGCGATCTGGCCGAGTTCGCCGACGCCGCGCTGGCCGGCGGGGTCGACGTCATCCAGCTGCGGGACAAGGGGTCGCCCGGCGAGCGGCGGTTCGGCCCGCTCGAGGCGCGCGACGAGCTGGCGGCGTGCGACGTCCTCGCCGACGCCGCGCGCCGGCACGGCGCCCTGTTCGCGGTCAACGACCGCGCCGATATCGCCCGCGTGGCCGGCGCCGACGTGCTGCACCTGGGGCAGGGCGACCTGCCGCCGGCCGTGGCCCGCGACATCGCCGGGCCCGACACGCTGATCGGCCTGTCCACCCACGACGCCGACCAGGTGGCTGCCGCGGCGGCCGGCGCGGCGGACTACTTCTGCGTCGGCCCCTGCTGGCCCACCCCGACCAAACCCGGCCGCGAGGCGCCGGGGCTGCGGCTTGTGCGCGTCGCGGCCGGCACGGGGAGCGCCAAGCCATGGTTCGCGATCGGCGGCATCGACGGGCAGCGGCTGCCGGAGGTGCTGGCCGCCGGCGCGCGCCGCATCGTGGTGGTGCGTGCGATCACCGCGGCCGAGGACCCGCGGGCCGCGGCACGCGAGCTCAGCGCGGCGCTTGCAGCAGCGAGCTGACGCGGCGGCTCAGCTGTGAATGGGCCTGATCTGCGTCCCCCGGCACGCACCAGACGAAGACGCCCGCCTCGAGTTCGATCGTGCGTGGCAGGTGTCGGCGCCGGTCGTCGCCGTGCTCCAGCGGGATCAGGGCCGTCGCGGTGCGCAGCCGCTGCCAGCTCGCCGCGAACCCGGGATGCAGCGGCAGGTCGGCCACCTCGTCCTCGCCGACCCAGCGCATCTCGGCGCTTTCCCCGTTGGGCAGGGTGTGCAGCAACTCGGCGGTGTCGGCGATGACGGTCGTGTAAGTCCACCGGGTTCCGCCCATCCCGCCGACCTCGGCCGTGACGACCGCCCCCCGCACGGTGACCCGCTCGGGCGGAAGGCCCGCCTCCTCGTGCGCTTCGCGGACCGCGGTCTGCTCCGGGGTCTCATGGCTGTCCCGCGCGCCGCCGGGCAGACCCCAGGTCCCGCCCTGATGACTCCACACCGCCCGATGCTGCAGCAGGACCGCGGGGGTGCCGTCGTGGCGGGGGGCCCGCAGCAGCAAACCCGCCGCGCCGAATCGCCCCCAGTAAGGGGCGCCGCTGTCGGAGATCACCCATCCGTCACCGTCGCCGTGCACGAGTTCAGAATAGGCAGCAGGCATCCGGGGTCAATCTGTCCGCCTCCCCCCATACGCCCCAACCTTCTCTTAGAATTCGCTTATAGATATTGAGTGCCGGCCGAAAGACGAGGGCTGATCAGACGTGACGGTTGAGTTGGCGCACCCGTCGACCGAGCCGCAGGGATCGCGCTCGCCGGTCGAACCGGCCCACCCCCGCTGGTGGTTCGTCGCGACGACGCCGGGCCGCATCCTGACCATCGGGATCGTCCTGGCGGTGCTCGGCGGCATCAGCGCCTTCGCCACCTCGACGACCATCAACCACCGGCAGCAGGTGCTCACCACGGTGCTCAACCACACCGAACCGCTGTCGTTCGCCGCCGGCCGGCTCTACACGACACTGTCGGTGGCCGACGCCGCGGCGGCCACCGCGTTCATCGCCGAGGCCGAGCCCCAATCCGTCCGGCAGCGCTACGAGCAGGCGATCACCGATGCGGCGGTCGCCGTGACCAGGGCGTCGAGCGGGCTGACCGACGAACCGCTGGTGCAACTGCTCGGACGGATCAACGCCGAACTGGCCGTCTACACGGGGCTGATCGAGATCGCCCGGACCAACAACCGGGAAGGCAACCCCGTCGGTTCGTCCTACCTGTCGGAGGCTTCCGGACTGATGCAGACGACGATCCTGCCCGACGCCGCGCAGCTCTATCAGGCGACGGCCGAGCGGGTGGACACCGAGACCACCGCGTCCACGCAGATCCCGGCGCCGGTGATCCTGGTGGTGGCCACCACCGCGGCCTTCGGGGCGTTCGCCCACCGCTGGCTGGCGCGGCGCACCAGGCGCCGCATCAATCCGGGGCTGGTCGTGGGGGGACTCGCTATTCTCGTCATGGTGGTATGGGTCGGAACCGCGCTCACCATTTCGACGACGGCGAGTCGCAGCGCCGAGGACACCGCCGCCGACTCGCTCAAGACCGTGACCAACGTCGCGATCACCGCCCAGCAGGCGCGGGCCGACGAGACGCTGTCGCTGATTCGGCGCGGCGACGAAGAGAAGCGGAAGCAGTCTTTCTATCAGCGCATCGACTCCATGCATCAGCAGCTCGACCACTACATGGGTCGCAGCGACGCCGTCGACAAGCCCGACCTGCAGGGCGCCGACCAGCTGCTGCTGCGGTGGCGACAGGCCAACGACCGGATCAATTCCTACATCTCGGTCGGTAACTACCGGGCCGCCACCCAGGTCGCGCTCGGCAGCGGGGAGGACGACTCCACCCCGGCGTTCGACAAGCTCGAAGACGAGCTCGGCAAAGCCATGGACCAAAGCCGCACCCACCTGCGCAACGACGTCCTCAACGCGCGCAGCGGGCTGTCCGGCGCGCAGGTCGGCGGCGTGGTGCTGAGCCTCGGGGCCGCCATCGCGGTCGCCCTGGGGTTGTGGCCGAGGCTGAAAGAGTATCGATAATGACGCGGGCGCCCAGGCTCCGGCGGGCGTGCTCCGTGCTCGCCACGGCGCTGCTGCTGGCGGGGTGCGGGCACGCCGAGACCTTGACGACCCGGACGGCTCCGACCCTGCCGCCGCCCACCCCGGTGGGCATGCAGCAACTGCCGCCCGAGCCGCCGCTGCCGGCCAACGACGGCAGCCAGGATTGCGACCTGACCGCCAGCCTGCGCCCGTTCCCCACCAAGGCCGAGGCGGACGCCGCCGTCGCCGACATCCGCGCCCGCGGCAGGCTGATCGTCGGACTCGACATCGGGAGCAACCTGTTCAGCTTCCGCGACCCGATCACCGGAGAGATCACCGGCTTCGACGTCGACATCGCCGGCGAGGTCGCGCGCGACATCTTCGGCGCGCCGTCGCACGTCGAGTACCGGATCCTTTCGTCGGACGAACGCGTGACCGCGCTGCAGAACTCCGAGGTCGACGTCGTCGTCAAGACCATGACCATCACCTGCGAGCGGCGCAAGCTGGTGAACTTCTCGACTGTCTACCTCGACGCCAACCAGCGCATCCTGGCGCCGCGCGACTCACCGATCGCCAAGCCGGCCGACCTGTCCGGCAAGCGGGTGTGCGTGGCCAAGGGCACGACGTCGCTGCACCGCATCCGCCAGATCGACCCGCAGCCGGTCATCATCTCGGTGGTCAACTGGGCCGACTGCCTGGTGGCCATGCAGCAGCGCGAGATCGACGCCGTGAGCACCGACGACTCGATCCTGGCCGGACTGGTCGAGGAGGACCCGTACCTGCACATCGTCGGGCCGAACATGGCGACCCAGCCCTACGGCATCGGCGTCAACCTGCAGAACACCGGCCTGGTGCGGTTCGTGAACGGGACGCTGGAACGGATCCGCCGAGACGGCACCTGGAACACGTTGTACCGCAAGTGGTTGACGGTCCTGGGCCCGGCGCCGGCGCCGCCCACCCCGAGGTATCTGGACTGATGGCCGAGGCACCGCACTCCGCGGACCCCGAGGACGCCGCCCCCGGCACGCAGCCCGCCGAGGCCCAGTCCGCCATGACCTCGGAGGGGCGGCCACAGGCCACCCAGGCGCTGTTCCGGCCGGACTTCGACGACGATGAAGACGACGACTTCCCGCACATCTCGCTGGGCACCATGGATTCCGAGCCCGCGGACCGCATGACGGTGGCGACGCGGGTGCTGCCGCCGGTGCGCCAGCTCGGTGGCGGACTGGTCGAGATCCCCCGGGTCCGCGACATCGATCCGGTCGAAGCCCTGATGACCAATCCCGTGGTGCCGGAATCGAAGCGGTACTGCTGGAACTGCGGCAAACCCGTCGGCCGGAGCGGCAAGAAAGGCAAGGGAGAGTCCGAGGGCTGGTGCCCCGCCTGCGGCAGCCCATATTCGTTTCTGCCGCAGCTGAATCCGGGTGACATCGTCGCGGGCCAGTACGAGGTCAAGGGCTGCATCGCCCACGGCGGTCTGGGGTGGGTGTACCTGGCGGTCGACCACAACGTCAACGACCGGCCGGTGGTGCTCAAAGGCCTGGTCCACTCCGGGGACGCGGAGGCGCAGGCGATCGCGATGGCCGAGCGGCAGTTTCTCGCCGAGGTGGTCCACCCGCAGATCGTGCAGATCTTCAACTTCGTCGAGCACACCGATCGGCACGGCGACCCCGTCGGCTACATCGTCATGGAGTACATCGGCGGGCAGTCGCTCAAGCACGGCAAGTACGACAAGCGGCCCGTCGCCGAGGCCATCGCCTACCTGCTGGAGATCCTGCCGGCGCTGAGCTACCTGCACTCCATCGGCCTGGTCTACAACGACCTCAAGCCCGAGAACATCATGCTCACCGAGGAGCAACTCAAGCTGATCGACCTGGGCGCGGTGTCTCGGATCAATTCGTTCGGCTACCTCTACGGCACCCCCGGGTTCCAGGCGCCGGAGATCGTGCGCACCGGGCCGACGGTGGCCACCGACATCTACACGGTGGGCCGGACCCTCGCGGCGCTGACGTTGAACCTGCCCACCCGCAACGGCCGGTACGTCGACGGGCTACCCGAAGACGATCCGGTGCTGCGCACCTACGACTCGTTCCGCAGGTTGCTGCGCCGCGCCACCGATCCCGACCCGCGCCGCCGGTTCGCCAGCACCGAGGAGATGTCCGCCCAGATGATGGGCGTGCTGCGCGAGGTGGTCGCCCACGACACCGGGGTTCCCCGGCCCGGCCTGTCGACGGTGTTCAGCCCGAGCCGGTCGACGTTCGGGGTGGACCTGCTGGTCGCGCACACCGACGTCTACCTCGACGGCCAGGTGCACTCCGAAAAGCTGACCGCACGGGAAATCGTTACCGCGCTGCAGGTTCCGCTGGTCGATCCGACCGACGTCGCCGCCCCGGTGCTGCAGGCGACCGTGCTCTCGCAGCCGGTACAGACGCTGGACTCGCTGCGCGCGGCCCGCCACGGCACGCTGGACGCCGACGGCGTCGAGGTGTCCGAGTCGATCGAGTTGCCGCTGATGGAGGTCCGCGCACTGCTCGACCTCGGCGACGTGGCCAAGGCCACCCGCAAGCTCGACGACCTCGCCGAGCGGGTCGGCTGGCAGTGGCGGCTGGTGTGGTATAAGGCCGTCGCCGAGCTCCTCACCGGCGACTACGACTGTGCCACAACGCATTTCACCGAGGTATTGGACACCTTCCCCGGTGAGTTGGCGCCCAAGTTGGCCCTGGCCGCCACCGCGGAGCTCGCGGGCACCACCGACGAGCACATGTTCTACCGAACGGTGTGGCGGACCAACGACGGCGTGATCTCGGCGGCCTTCGGGCTGGCCAGATCGCTGTCCGCCGAGGGCGATCGGGCCCTCGCGGTGCGCACCCTCGACGAGGTGCCGGCCACCTCGAGGCACTTCACCACCGCGCGACTGACCAGCGCGGTTACCTTGCTGTCCGGCCGTTCGAAGAGCGAGATCAGCGAGGAGGACATCCGCGACGCCGCCCGCCGTGTGGAGGCTCTGCCGCCCACCGAACCGCGGGTGCTGCAGATCCGCGCCCTGGTGCTGGGCTGCGCGATGGACTGGCTCGAAGACAACGAGGCGAGCACCAATCACATCCTGGGCTTTCCGTTCACCGAGCACGGCCTGCGGCTCGGCGTCGAGGCGTCGCTGCGCAGCCTGGCCCGTGTCGCGCCCACGCAGCGGCACCGCTACGCGCTGGTGGACATGGCCAACAGAGTAAGACCGACGAGCACCTTCTAGGTTCGCGGGTCGCGCGTGGGCGTCGAGTGTGCTGCAGGGGCGCCGCGTGTGCAGCCACGGCGGCGAGTGTGCGGCCACGGCGGCGAGTGTGCAGCCACGGCGGCGACACGCCGACGAAGACCGCCCTACACGCACACTCAAAACCGTGAGCGCACAACCGAAGCCCCGGCCGCTGCGCGTCGCGCGTGGGCGTCGCGTGTACACCCTGCGCGTCGCGCGTGGGCGTCGCGTGTACACCCTGCGCGTCGAGTGTGGGCGCCGCGTGTGCACCCTGGGCGTCGAGTGTGCAGCCACGGCGGCGACACGCCGACGAAGACCGCCCTACACGCACATTCAAAACCGTGAGCGCACAACCGAAGCCGCGAACGCCTCTCGCACTCGTCGGATGATCTCGGCGGGACGGTCGTCGGCGACCACCCGGACGATTATCCAGCCCATGCGCTCGAGCGTCTCGATCCGCCGAATGTCCTTGGCGAATTGCCGACGATCCGTCCGATGCTGGTCGCCGTCGTATTCGACGGCGACCATGCGGTCCTCCCAGCCCAGGTCGAGGTAGGCGAACGGTATGCCATCGACGTCCGACACGGGTATCTGCGTCTGCGGCCGGGGCAGACCCGCGTCGATGAGGAGCAGCCGCAGATAGCTCTCCCGTGGCGACGCTGCGCCCGGGTCGACGAGCTCCAGCGCGGCCTCCAGCCGCCGCAGCCCCGGAGAGCGCGGGTGGTTTGCGGCGACGCGCAGCACGTCGTCGTTCTTGACGCCCGTCGCCCGGGCGAGCGCATCGAGCCGGACCACCGCCGAGCGGACGGCGCCCCGCCGGCCGATGTCGAAGGCGGTGCGCTCGGGCGTGGTGACGACACGGCCATCGAGCACCTGCGTCTCACCGTCGGCCAGCGCGTAGCGACGCGTCAACACGCCGCGGGGTGCGCGGGCGGTGGTGTGCAGCACCTCGACCGGGACATCGTCGGGGATCCACTCGGCGCCGTGCAACGCCGCGGCGGCCGCGCCGACGATGGTCCCCCGTCGCCGCGTCCACAGCCAGGCGGCGGCGATCCGCAGTTCGAGCGTCAACGCGACGTCGTGCGGCAGGTACACGTTCGGGAACACGGCACGGTATCGCGTACGCAGCTGGTGCCTGCTCAGCGCCCCGGACGCCAGCGCCTCGCTGCCGATGATCGGCTTCTGCATGCCGCGCAGCATCACACGAACGGCACGCACCATGGTTACCTCTGTGCACAGCCACCTCAAGCAAATCGCAAGGATGCTGGAGCACAGTGGACGCATGGCGGCGCAGTCCATGCGGTGGATCAGCACGGCCCGCATGCTGCGGCGGGCCGGGTTCGGCGTGACGGGAACCGAGGTCGACGCGGCCGCAGCCGGCGACTGGCCCGCCTACGTCGACGCGATGCTTGCCGCCGACCCCGACGCGGACCCGGGCGCGGTCGCCACCCCGATGCCGGTCATGGAGGCGCCCCGCCGGCCCGGCAAGGGCGCCACGGTCGCGGCGCGCAAGCAGTTCAACCAGCAGCTCTCCGAACAGCAAGACGTGCTGTCGGATTGGTGGCTGCGCCGCATGGTGAGCGTCGCGCAGCCCGCCCACGAGAAGCTGACGTTGCTGTGGCACAACCACTTTGCCACCTCCGCGCAGAAGGTTCGGGCCGCGGCGTACATGGCCGCGCAGAATCAGAAGCTGCGCACCCTGTCGCTGGGCGACTTCCGTACCCTGGCCTACACGATGCTCACCGATGCCGCGATGCTGCGCTGGCTGGACGGTCAGAGCAATACGGCCCGAGCCCCCAACGAAAATCTCGCGCGCGAGTTCATGGAGTTGTTCGCCCTGGGCCACGGCAACGGCTACACCGAGGACGACGTGCGCGCCGGCGCCCGCGCGCTGACCGGCTGGGTGATCGGCGACGACGGGCGCACCGCGCTGGTGCCCAGACGACACGACGGCAGCGCCAAGACGCTGTTCGGCCAGAGCCGCAACTTCGACGCCGCCGGATTCTGTGACGCCGTGCTGGCGCAGCCCAAGTCGGCGCAGTACGTCGCCGGCCGGCTGTGGCAGCAACTGGCGTCCGACGACCCGCCGTCGCAGCCGGCGCTCGACCGGCTGGTGTCGGCCTATGGCCCCGGACGGGACCTGCGCGCGCTGACCCGCGCCATCCTCACCGATGACGAGTTCACCGGCGCGCGGGCCACGACGGTGAACACCCCGGTCGAATGGCTGGTCGGCGTCATGCGGGCGATGCGGGTGCCGGTGAACCAACCCGCCCCCCGCAAGATCGCCGACGCCACCCTGCGCGCACTGGGACAACGGCCCTTCTATCCGCCCAGTGTCGGCGGCTGGCCGCATGGCCCGGTGTGGCTGTCCACCGCCAGCGCCGAGGCCCGGCTGCAGGCCGCGAGCCGGCTGGCGCAAGTCGGCGACCTGTCCGGTGTCGAAAGCGCCGCCCCGGGTGACCGCATCGACGCGGCCGGCTACCTGATCGGCATCGGGGCCTGGTCGGACCGGAGCGCCAACGCGCTCAAGCCGCTCATCCGCACGCCGTCACAACTGGTCGCGGCCGCCGTCAACACGCCCGAATACCTGACGTCCTAGCGAGATCACGATGCCAGAGATGAACCGCCGCAGATTCCTGATCGCCAGCGCGGGTGTGGGGGCGGCCGGCCTGCTGTCCACGGCGGTCGCGGTCGACTGGCCCGACATGATGCGCGCGGCCCGGGACCGGCCGCTGGCCGCGGGCGCCGGTGTCCTGGTGATCGTCTCGCTCTACGGCGGCAACGACGGCATCAACACGGTCATCCCGTACGCGGACAACGCCTATCACGACGCCCGGCCGGAGCTGGCCTACGCCCCGGGCGACGTCCTGCACCTCGACCAGCAGCTCGGGCTCAACCCCGCGATGAAGGGCCTGGCCGGCCTGTGGGAGCAACGCCAACTCGCCATCGTGCGCGGGGTCGGCTACCCGCAACCCGACCACAGCCACTTCCGGTCCATGGACATCTGGCAGACCGCCTCGCCGGCCGAACCGGTTTCGACGGGCTGGATCGGCCGCTGGCTCGACGCCACCGGCGACGACCCGCTGCGCGCGGTCAACATCGGGCCGGTTCTGCCCCCGCTGGCCGTCGGCGAAAAGCACACGGCGGCAGCCCTTTCCACGATGCGGGGGGCGGCCAGGCGTGCGGAGGGCTTCGACTCCATCATGAGCGCACTGGGCGCAGACGACCCCGGCGACACCCCGGCGATGGCAGCGGTGTGCAAGGCCTACCGCGACGCGCGCACCACCGACAGGACGTTCGCGTCGGTCAGAGCCGGTGCCAAGGGCCACAATTCGCTCGCGTCACAACTCGACGCCGTCGCCGACGCGGTGCGCGCCCGGGTGCCCACGCGGGTGTACACGGTGCAGCTGGGCGGCTTCGACACCCACGCCGGCGAGCGCGGCACCCAGCAGCGCCAGCTGCAGACCCTCGACGAGGCTCTGACCCCGTTCCTGCAGCAGATGGCGGGCGACCCCTACGGCCGCAACGTCGTGGTGATGGCGTACTCGGAGTTCGGTCGCCGGGTGCGCGCCAACGCCTCGCAGGGCACCGACCACGGCACCGCCGGGCCCGTGCTGGTCGCGGGCGCACCCGTCAGCGGCGGCTTCTACGGCGAGCAGCCCAGCCTCACCGACCTCGACCGCGGCGACCTCAAGTACACCACCGACTTTCGCGACGTGTACGCCGAGCTGCTGACGAGGACGGTCGGGACCGATCCCGCGCCGTCCGTCGGCGCGGGACGAAAACCTCTGGGCTTCCTAACGGCCTAGCAGGCCCGCGCAGTCGCGTGCGATGGCGAGTTCCTCGTTCGTGGGAATCACCAGCACCGTGATCGGCGAGTCGTCGGCGGATATTCGCCGAGCGCCGCCGCCGGCCGCCGCGTTGCGGCGCTCGTCGACAACGATACCGAGTTCGCCCATGCCGGCCAGCGCGTCACGGCGTACCAGTGCATCGTTTTCGCCGACGCCGGCGGTGAAGGTGAGCACGTCGGTGTGCCCCAGCACCGCCAGGTATGCGCCGATGTACTTGCGTAACCGGTGAATGAAGACGTCGTACGCCAATCGCGCTGCGCCGTCGCCAGATTCGATCATCGAATGCAGCCTTCGGAAGTCACGCTCGCCCGCCAGTCCCCAGAGGCCCGATTCGTTGTTGAGCATCGACTCGATCTTGTCGACGCTCATGTTCGCGGCGCGCCACAGGTAACTGATCACACCGGGGTCGACATCGCCGCTGCGGGTGCCCATCACCAGCCCCTCCAGCGGCGTCAGACCCATCGAGGTGTCGACCGGGCGGCCGCCCGCGATCGCCGACGCCGACGCGCCGTTGCCCAGGTGCAGCACAATCTGATTCAGGCCGGCCGCCGGCCCGCCGACGAACGCCGCCGCCTGCTCGCTGACGTAACGGTGCGAAGTGCCGTGAAACCCGTAACGCCGTATCTGCCAGCGCTGCGCCAAGTCCCGATTCACCGCGTACGTCGCGGACGCGGCCGGCAGCTCGTGAAAGAACGCCGTGTCGAAGACGGCGATGTGCGCGACGTCGGGGAGCAGCTTGCGAGCCACCTTGATCCCCTGCACCGCGGGCGGATTGTGCAGCGGGGCAAGCTCCGAGAGCTTCTCGAGCTCGGCGATCCGCGCATCGTCGAGTAGCGTCGGGCGATAAAAGGCGTTGCCGCCGTGGACCACCCGGTGGCCGACGGCCAGCAGGCCGCACGACGTGAGGTCGACACCGGCCTCGGCCAATTGCGCGAACGCAAGCCGCAGCGCCTCCTCGTGGTCGCCGACCCGCGACGACGGTTCACCGATCTGCTGGATGCCGCCGCCCGTGCGCGCGGCCCCGGACTCGAGGTCGATCAGCTGATATTTCAGCGAGGAGGAGCCGGCGTTGATCACCAGCACCACGCGGGACGCGTCAGCCGTCATGGGACACCTGAGCCTGGATGGCGGTGATGGCGACCGTGTTCACGATGTCTTCGACCAGCGCGCCGCGGGACAGGTCGTTCACCGGCTTGCGTAATCCCTGGAGGACGGGCCCGATCGCGATTGCGCCGGCGCTGCGCTGCACCGCCTTGTAGGTGTTGTTCCCGGTGTTGAGGTCGGGGAAGATCAGCACGGTGGCGCGGCCGGCGACGGGCGAGCCGCGCAGCTTGGTGGCCGCGACGGACGGTTCGATGGCCGCGTCGTACTGGATGGGCCCCTCGACGGGCAGGTCGGGCTCCCGAGAGCGCACCAAATTGGTTGCGGTCCTAACCTTTTCCACGTCCGCTCCGCTGCCGGAGTCACCGGTGGAGTACGACAGCATGGCCACGCGCGGCTCGATGCCGAACAGCGCGGCGGTGCGCGCCGAACTGATCGCGATGTCGGCCAGTTGCTCGGGGGTCGGGTTGGGGACGATCGCGCAGTCGCCGTAGGCCAGCACCCGATCCGGCAGGCACATGAAGAAGATACTCGACACCGTCGACACGTCGGGGACGGTCCTGATGATCTCGAGCGCCGGCCGCACGGTGTGCGCCGTGGTGTGGGCGGCGCCGGAGACCATGCCGTGGACCAAGTCGTTGTGCACCATCATGGTGCCGAAATATGTCGCGTCGAACATGATCTCGTGGGCGTGCTCCAAGGTGACGCCCTTGGCCTTGCGCAGCTCAGCATACTGCCCGGCGAATCGCTCGCGCAGGTCGCTGGTCGTCGGGTCGATCACCGTGGCGTCGCTCAGGTCGACGCCGAGTTCAGCCGAGCGATGCCGGATCGAGGCCTCGTCGCCCAGGATGGTCAGGTCGACGACGCCACGCTGCAGCAAGCGACCTGCAGATCGCAGGATGCGGTCGTCCTCGCCCTCGGGCAGCACGATGCGCTTGCGGTCGGCACGCGCCCGCAGCGTCAGCCCGTGGATGAACATCTGCGGAGTTATCACGGTCGGGATCGGAATCGCGAGCTGCGCCAACAGATCCGTCACGTCGACGTAGCGCTCCATCAGCTCCAGCGCGGTGTCGATCTTGCGCTGCGACGCCGCCGTGACCCGGCCACGGGCCGCGGCCGCGGCGCCGGCGGTGTCGTAGGTGCCCAGGTCGGTCGCAATGATCGGCAGCCGCAGCCGCAGGCCGGCCACCAGGGCGGCGATCGACGGATGCAGGTCGAACCCGCCATTGAGGACGATGCAGGACAACGACGGAAAACCCTGCGCCGCATGGGCACTCGCGACGGCGAGGACCACGTCCGAGCGGTCGCCCGGGGTGATCACCGCCATGCCGTCACGCAGCCGTTCCAGCACGTGGTCGGCGGTCATCCCGGCGGCGAGGACGCTCATCACCTCACGCTCACGCAGGGACGCCTCGCCGCTGACCGGCTTCCCGTTCACGGCCCGCTCGAGTTCGGCCACCGTCGGCGCCGACAGCAAGGGCTCCTCGGGCAGCACGTAACTGCGCTGCTCGAAGACCGCCAGCGCCTTTCGCACAGCCTCCAGCTGGGCCGGATCGCACCGATTGGCGACCACCGCCGCGGTGTGTGCGCGCTGCGCCGACAGCTCGGCCATGCAAACCTGGACCACACTCGAGATCTCTTCGGGCGTGCGACCTTTGCCGCTGACGGTCAGCAATACCGGCGCGCCGAGGTTGACCGCGATTCGCGCGTTGACCGACAGCTCGGCGGGCCGGGTGATGTCGGTGTAGTCACTGCCCACGATCACCACGGCGTCGCAGGCTTGCGCCATCGCGTGGTAGGCATCCACCACGTCGGCGATCGCGGCATCGCCGTCGGCGTGCAGCCGCTGGTAGGTGGTGCCGACGCACTGGTCGTAGGTCAGGCCCGCGGTGGTGTGGGCCAGCAGCAACTCCAAGATGTAGTCCCGGGAGCGATCGCGGCGCGTAATCGGCCGGAACACACCGACTTTCGCGACGGTCGCGGCCAGGCGGTGCAGCAGCCCCAGCGCGATCGCCGACTTGCCGGTCTCCGGTTCGGGAGCGGCGACATATATCCCTGGACCGGCTCCAGTGGTTTCAGCCAAGTCGCCGCAGCCTGGGGGCCAGGTCCTTTTCGAAGAGCTCCAGGAAACGGCGCTGGTCGTGGCCGGGCGCATGGAACACCAGGTGGTTGAGGCCCCAGTCGACGTAGTCCTTCACCTTTTCGACCGCCTCATCGGGATCCGACGTAACGATCCAGCGCTTGGCGACCTGCTCGATCGGCAACTCGTCGGCGGCCTTCTCCATTTCGAGCGGGTCGTGGATGTTGGTCTTCTGCTCGGCCGTCAGCGACAGCGGCGCCCAGAAGCGGGTGTTCTCCAGCGCCAGCTCCGGGTCGGTGTCGTAGGAGATCTTGATCTCGATCATGCGGTCGATATCGTCGGGGTTCTTGCCCGCCGCCTCCGCGCCCTCCCGCATCGCGGGAATGAGCTTGTCCTTGTACAGCTCCTCGCCCTTGCCCGAGGTACAGATGAAGCCGTCGCCCGCGCGCCCGGCGTACTTGGCCACCTGCGGTCCGCCCGCGGCGATGTAGATCGGAATACCGCCCTCGGGAACGTCGTAGATGGACGCGCCCTTGGTGTGGTAGTACTCACCGTCGAAGTCGACCCGGTCGCCCAGCCACAGCTCACGCATCAGCCGGACGGACTCGCGAAGCCGGGCGTAGCGCTCCTTGAACTCCGGCCAATCGCCCTGGTAGCCGGTGGCGATTTCGTTCAGCGACTCCCCGGTGCCCACGCCGAGGAAGATGCGATCCGGGTAGAGGCACCCCATCGTGGCGAATGCCTGGGCGATGACGGCGGGGTTGTACCGGAAGGTCGGCGTGAGCACCGACGTGCCCAGCACCAGCCGCTTGGTCCGCTCTCCGACGGCGGTCATCCACGCCAGGGAGAACGGAGCGTGGCCGCCCTCGTGCCGCCACGGCTGGAAATGGTCACTGACGGTCGCGCTGTCCATGCCGTGACCTTCGGCGGCGACAGCGAGTTCAACGAGCTCACGCGGTGCGAATTGTTCAGCGGAAGCCTTGTATCCCAGTTTCAGTTCAGCCACGAGTCTTTTCTACTCCTAACCGCCTCTGGACTCACCCTCGCGACCCGCCACGCCCGGCTCCGCCGCGCTCGCGATCGCTCCTAGACTCACGGCCATGGCCCACCAGCCGACCCCCGTCCAAGTGACCGACACGGTGCACCTCGTCCAGGGCCGTGCCGTCAACTGGACGATCGTCGCCGACGACACCGGCGTGATGCTGATCGACGCCGGCTACCCCGGCGACCGCGAGGCCGTGCTGTCCTCGCTGCGGACGCTGGGCCACCACGCCGGCGACCTGCGCGCCATCCTGCTCACGCACGCACACATCGACCACCTCGGCTCGGCGATCTGGTTCGCCCGCGAGCATGGCACTCCGGTGTTCTGCCACTCCGGGGAAGTTGCCCACGCCAAGCGCGAGTATCTGGAGCAGGCATCGGTTTTCGATGTCGCGCTGCGGATTTGGCGTCCCCGCTGGGCAAAGTGGGGTCTGCACGTGGTGCGTAGCGGCGGCCTGATCCGCGACGGCATCCCGACCGCCCGGCCGTTGACCGCCGAGGCCGCCGCCGCTCTCCCGGGCCGCCCCACGGCGGTCGACACCCCCGGGCACACCAGCGGCCACTGCTCGTACCTGGTCGACGGCGTCCTGGTCAGCGGCGACGCGTTGGTCACCGGTCATCCGCTGCTGCGCCGGTCCGGGCCGCAGCTGCTGCCGGCCGTGTTCAGCCACAGCCAGCACGACTCGGTGCGCAGCCTCGAGACGCTGGCCTCGCTCGACACCGAGATGCTGCTGCCCGGTCACGGCGACGTGTGGCGCGGCCCGATCCGCGAGGCGACACAGGCCGCCTTCGCGCGGGCCGGCGGCGCGACGGCATGACGTCGGAGGTCTGCCCCGCGCGCTCACCGAGCAGCGGGCGTCAGCCACTTCTCGAACGCGATCGGCCGAAACGGCCCCCAGGACGGCAGCGGATCGGGCGGCACGCGGGTGTAGCCCGTGGCGTCGTAGAGGGCCTCCGCCTCGGGTTGCCGATTGCCGGTGATCAGGTACAGCCGCCGGTAGCCGCGCGCGGCGGCCTCGGCCTCCAACGCCGCCAGCAGCGCCTTCGCGTAGCCGCGCCGCCGGTGCGCGCTGTCGGTCCAGATCCGCTTGAGTTCGGCGGTCTGCGCGTCGTATCGCTGGAAGGCGCCGCCGACGACCGGGACGCCGTCCAGCACGCCGACCAGCATCCCGCCGTCCGGCGCGGCCAACGCGGTCGCCGGGACCGGCAGCCACTGCAGGTGGATGTCCGGCGTGCCGCCGTAGCGCTGCGCGTACTCGACGGCCAATTCTGCCAGCAGGGGCTGGGCCAGCGGATCGTCGTGGGTCGCGGACACGAAGTGCAGCGGGCCGGGCATTCCTCCATTCTTGCCGGATGGTCCGGGCGCGGCGAAGGAGAGCGACGTCAGCAACGCCGCGGCGGTCTGCGGGCGGCCAGCCGCGCGGCGGTGACGTATTTCGGGATGAACAACGAGTCGCCCGGATTGTGGTGCGGCCGTTCCAGCCCTAGGACGCCGCGTATCTCCGTGGCGTCGCGGGCCGTGGTTTCCCAGCCGAGCTCTGTCAAATACTCAGGCACATAACGGTATTCGCCTGGATGGGTGAGGCTGGCCAGGTCGACGTCCAGGCCGTGGCGCTGCCAGCAGTCGACGTAGGCGCGTTCCGCCTCGAGCTGCAGCGGGTTCCAGGCCGGCAGGTGGTCGGCGGCGAACCGGCTGCCGGCCGCACTGGCCGAGGACAGCGACTGCAAAAGACGATGCTGGCGCTCCGGCGTCAGGTACCCGACCAGAAGCTGCTCGGCGATCCACACGGTGGCCCGGGTGTCGTCGAAACCCACCCGTCGCAGCGCCGCCACCCAATCCTGGCCCAGGTCAACGCCGACCGCGCACCGGTTGGCGGTCACCCCGGCGCCCAGGCCGCGCAGCACCTCGGATTTGAAATCCAGCGTCTCGGGCCGTTCGACCTCGTAGACGGTGGTGCCGCGCGGCCACCACAGCCGGTAGGGCCGGGTGTCCAGACCGGACGCCAGGATCACCACCTGACGGATGCCCGCCCGGACCGCTTCGGCGAGGAAGTCGTCCGAACAGCGGGTGTGCGCCACGACGATGTCGATCAGGGCGGCCAGCTGCGGGTCGCTGCCGCCATCGGTCGCGAACGTGCGGTCGTCGATCATCCGGGCGAGATAGTCCGCCCCTGCGGCGCGCACCAGCGGATCGGCGAACGGATCGTGCAGCAGCCCCGCGCCGGTCGCGATCGCCCTCGCGGTGGCGGCGAACGCGGCGGTCGTCGGGACGGGTGCCATCGATCTCAGGCGTCGGAGCGGCGCCGCGCGAGTCCGACGGCCGCGCGCCAGCCGAGCAGCAGCAAGGCCGTCACGGACGACGCCACGACCACGAAACTGGCCGCCACCCCGGCGGAAGTGGCCTTGCGCAACACCATGCCGACCACCACGGTGCACGACCAGACCACGACTCCGGTGGGAAACACGGCGGTGGGCCGGCGCCAGCCCCGCGAAACCAGCCAGCCCAGGACGGTCCCGCTGAGAAACGGCCAGGCCGTGGTCGCGACCCCGGTGGCACTGAGCCCTTCGTCGTGGCTGCGACGCCCCACCGCGCAGAACACCAGCACGCCGATGACGTCCACAGCCAGCCAGGACGGCCACCGGAGCCTAAGCATGAAGCGAGACTACCGGGCAGCGGTGCCGTTCTTTGCGTCCCGGGCGGCGCGATTGGCCGGCGGACAGGTGCTCAACTGCGCGGCCTGGCCACGGCGATTAGTGGCAGGCTGATTCCATGAGCACTCAGACACCCCCCGCCTTCGATCGAGACGACCCCCTGGGCCTCGACGCCTCGCTGTCCGACGACGAACTCGCGGTCCGCGACACGGTCAGGAAGTTCTGCGCCGAACACGTGCTTCCCCACATCGCGGAGTGGTTCGAGATCGGTGACCTGCCGGTTCGCGAACTCGCCAAGCACTTCGGCAAACTCGGCCTGCTCGGGATGCACCTGCACGGCTATGGCTGCGGCGGCGCGTCGGCGGTGCACTACGGGCTGGCGTGCACCGAACTCGAGGCCGCCGACTCCGGCATCCGGTCCATGGTGTCGGTGCAGGGGTCGCTGGCGATGTTCGCCATCTGGCGGTTCGGGTCCGAGGAGCAGAAACAGGAGTGGCTACCCGGTATGGCGGCGGGCGAACGGCTCGGCTGCTTCGGGTTGACGGAGCCCGACGTCGGGTCCGACCCGGCCGCGATGACCACCCGGGCACGCCGGGACGGGTCGGACTGGGTGCTCAACGGCCGCAAGCTGTGGATCACCAACGGCTCGGTAGCCGACGTCGCGGTCGTGTGGGCGGCCACCGACGACGGTGTCCGGGGCTTCCTCGTCCCCACGCAGACCGCCGGATTCACCGCCAACACCATTCATCACAAGCTGTCGCTGCGCGCGTCGATCACCAGCGAGCTGGTGCTCGACGACGTGCGGCTGCCCGCCGACGCGATCCTGCCCGAGGCGCGCGGGCTGCGCGGGCCGCTGTCGTGCCTGTCCGAGGCGCGCTACGGGATCATCTGGGGATCCATGGGAGCGGCCCGCTCGGCCTGGCAGGCCGCGCTCGACTACGCCACGCAGCGCACCCAGTTCGGGCGCCCGATCGCCGGATTCCAGCTCACCCAAGCCAAACTCGTCGACATGGCGGTCGAGTTGCACAAGGGACAGCTGCTTTCGTTGCACCTCGGGCGGCTCAAAGACGGCCCAGGTCTGCGCCCCGAACAGGTGAGCTTCGGCAAGCTCAACAACACCCGAGAGGCGATCAAGATTTGCCGCACCGCACGAACGATATTGGGCGGCAACGGGATATCACTGGAGTATCCGGTCATCCGGCACATGGTGAACCTGGAATCGGTGCTGACCTACGAGGGCACCCCCGAGATGCATCAGCTGGTTCTGGGCCAGGCGTTCACGGGCAGCGACGCCTTCCGCTGACGATCCGACAGGAGCACCGCATGGCCGCGCGTCTCGAATACACCTCCGAGCATCACCAATTTCGCGAACTGGTACGGGAATTCGTGCGACACACGGTCGTTCCGGCGCATGAGGAGGCCGAACGGCAGGGTCGCTGGGACCGGTCGTTGTTCGCAGAGGCGGGCAAGCTCGGCCTGCTGGGCTTTTCGGTGCCCGAGGACTTCGGCGGGCCGGGAGTCGACGACTTCCGGTACAACGCGATCCTCATCGACGAATTGCAGCGGGCGGGCGCGGCGGCCGAATCGATCGCCTTCACCCTGCAGAACGACATCGTGCTGCCCTACCTCACCGATCTGACCACCCCCGAGCAGCAGCGGCGCTGGCTGCCCGGCGTGGTCACCGGCGAGACGGTGCTCGGCATCGCGATGACCGAGCCCGGCACGGGCAGCGATTTGGCGGGTATCCGGACGTCGGCGGTCCGGGACGGCGACGAATACGTGGTCAACGGGGCCAAGACGTTCATCTCCAACGGGCAGAGCGGCGACCTGTTCGTCGTCGCGGTGCGCACCTCGCCGGACCGGCACAAGGGGCTGTCACTGCTGGTGGTCGACGCGGATACGCCGGGGTTCTCGCGCGGACGCAACCTGGAAAAGATCGGCCTGCACGCCCAGGACACCAGCGAGCTCACTTTCACCGACATGCGGGTGCCCGCCGGCAATCTGCTCGGCCAGGAAGGCGCGGGCTTCTACCAATTGGTGGGCAACCTGCCGCAGGAGCGACTCGCGCTCGGGGTCGGCGCGGTGGCCGCCGCGGAGAGCGTCCTGGCCCAGACGCTGGACTACGTCCGCGAGCGCAAGGCGTTCGGTACGCCGATCGGCAGCTTCCAGAACAGCCAGTTCGTGCTCGCCGAGCTGGCGACCGAAATCGACATCGCCAGAACGTATCTCGATGACTGTCTGGCTCAGCATCTCACCGGTGACCTGACCGCCGCGCGCGCCGCGCGGTTGAAGTGGTGGACCACCGATCTGCAGGTGCGCACCGCCGACCGCTGCCTGCAGCTACACGGCGGCTATGGCTACATGCGGGAGTACAGCGTGTCGCGCGCGTTCGTCGACGCCCGCATCCAGACGATCTACGGCGGGACCAACGAGATCATGAAGACCATCATCGCCAAGGACCTCGGAATCTGATGACCACCGACTCGACCGGCCACGCACACCTGTTCAAATGAGAGCCATGAGACTTCGGAGCATGATCGCGGCGATGTCGTTGGCCCTCGCGGTGGGGACGCCGTCCGCCGGCGCCGCGCCCAGCGTCACGCTGCCCCCGATGACGTCCGGCGGCGGCGGACCGCTCATCGGTGGCGGCAACAACGCGGGGATCGCCGGCCAGTTGACCAGCCTGAACGATCCCAACGTCCAGGAGGCGGACGGCACGGACGCCGCGCAGTTCATCACGGCCGCCGGAGCGGTCGCCGACACCCAGCTCGCGGCGCCCTTCGGGCTGCTGCGCCGGGCGATGTCGTGCCAGACGAACAACGCCGGGTTCGGGGCCCGCGCCTTCCGCCGCAAGGACGGTCTCTGGGGTGGGGCGATGCTGGTGGCGGCCAAGAGCGCCACCCCCAACGTCGACGACCTGGCGAACTGCGAGAAGACCAACTGGCGCCGGGCGACGGCGGGCACGCAGACGTCGGGTTGCAACAGCGGCTGGGTCACCCCGAACTCGTTCGCGAGCCGCAACGGCGCCGAGGCTTACTACATCCTGCTCGCCGGCACGGCCGACGACTTCTGCACCGCGCTGAACGCCAAGTACAAGACGAACGCGAGCACCTGGCCGTTCTAAAGGGCGGCGGATTGAAAATCGGCGGGATCAACGCACCCCACCACTTCGGCATCGTCCGATCGAACATATGTTCGATTATAGCGGGATGGGTCGACTACAGTTACCTTCGCGTGGCTGGCCCGCACCGCCAGCCCTTGTAGCGTGAGCTCGGCAAGATGGCCGGAGACCTTATCCCGCCGCTGGACGGTGCCAAGTCTTACGGTGGAGATGCGCCGGCACAGAGAGGGGTGAGCATGTCGCATCGAGTTGTCATCATCGGGAGCGGATTCGGCGGACTGAACGCGGCGAGGGCTCTCAGGCGGGTCCCCAAAGGAAGCCAAGTCGACGTCACTCTGATCTCGAAGACGACCACGCACTTGTTCCAGCCGCTGCTGTACCAAGTGGCGACGGGCATCCTGTCCGAAGGCGACATCGCGCCCACCACCAGGCTGATCCTGCGCAAGCAGAAGAACATCCGCGTTCTGTGGGGTGAAGTCACCTCCGTCGACCTCAAAGCTAAGACGGTCACGTCCCACCTGATGGGAATGGATACGGTGACGCCGTACGACAGCCTGATAGTGGCCGCCGGCGCGCAGCAGTCCTACTTCGGCCACGACGAGTACGCCGCCTTCGCGCCCGGCATGAAGACCATCGACGACGCCCTCGAGCTCCGCGGCCGGATCCTGGGTGCATTCGAGGCCGCCGAGGTCGCCACCGACCCCGCCGAGCGACGGCGCCGACTCACCTTCGTGGTGGTCGGCGCCGGGCCCACCGGTGTCGAATTGGCCGGCGAGATCGTGCAACTCGCCGAGCGGACCCTGGCCGGCGCATTCCGGACCATCACGCCCAGCGACTGCCGGGTCATCCTGCTCGATGCGGCGCCCGCGGTGCTGCCGCCGATGGGCCCCAAGCTGGGTGCCATCGCGCAGCGCCGGTTGCAGAAGATGGACGTCGAGGTGCAGCTCGACGCCATGGTGACCGCCGTCGACTACATGGGCATCACGGTCAAGGAGAAGGACGGCAGCGAACGGCGCATCGAGTGCGCCTGCAAGGTGTGGGCGGCCGGCGTGCAGGCCAGCTCGCTGGGCAGGATGATCGCCGAACAATCCGACGGGACCGAAACCGACCGTGCCGGAAGGGTGCTCGTCGAACCCGACCTCACCGTCAAGGGCCATCCATACGTCTTCATCGTCGGCGACCTGATGTCCGTGCCAGGCGTTCCGGGCATGGCGCAGGGCGCAATCCAGGGAGCGCACTACGCGGCCACGACGATCAAGAACGCGGTCAAAGGCGCCGACAAGCTGGGCAACCGCAAGCCGTTCGCCTACCACGACAAGGGCAGCATGGCACTCGTCTCCCGCTACAGCGCCGTCGCCAAGGTCGGCAAGCTGGAGTTCGGCGGGTTCATCGCCTGGCTGGCCTGGCTGCTGCTGCATCTGTACTACCTTGTGGGCCACCGGAACCGGGTCGCCGCCATGTTCGCCTGGGGGATTTCCTTCCTGGGCCGCACGCGCGGCCAGATGGCCATCACCAGCCAGATGATCTATGCGCGCCCGGTGGTCAATTGGGTGGAGCAACAGACGCAGGGAACGCTGGCGGCGGCCGAGCGTGCGGAAGAGGCTGAACAGAGGGCGACGGGCTAACCAATTCTCCTCAGCGCCAGTTTGCGGGTGCTAGAGTCCCGGCTCGGGGCAAGGGAAGACACATCCGGGAGGACTCACGATCATGCAGATCTCTAAGGCACGACTTGCGGTCGCGGGGGTACTGACGGCCACCGCTTTCAGCGTTCTCGGCGCCGGAACCGCCTACGCCGTCCAGGAACACATGTTCAACGCGCGCAACGATCTGCAGCAGGGGCTCGGCGAACTGCAGCAGGCCGAATCCGACAAGGGCGGCCACCGCGAGCAGGCGATCAACCTGGTGCAGCAGGCCATCGACCAGGTGAACCAGGGCATCCAGTACGCCCAGCAGCACCCGAACGGTCAATAAGCCCGTCGCCTGACGGCGCCCCTCGTTGACGCGTCCGGCGGATGCCAATCGCTGGCCCCCGGCCGGCGAGCGGTTCGGATGGGTGCGTCCGTTGCGCGAGCGGTCTCACGAGGCGATGAGCCGTACCGGGAGGTGGCTGTGGCGGTGGATGATGTTGTTGACCGCCCAGGTCGGTTCTGCGGCGAGCTCGATGCGGTCGACGAGGCCGATCAGGGCTTTGAGCATGGCGGTGGTTTCCAGCCGGGCCAGGCCTTGGCCGGCGCAGGCGTGGGCGCCGTTGCCGAAGCCTAGGTGGCGTCCGGCTTCGTTGCGGATGTCGAAGACGTTCGGGGCCTCCCACTCGAGTTCGTCGCGGTTGGCTGAGGCGTACATCACCAACACCCGAGCGCCCGCGGGAATGGACGCACCACCGATCTCTTTGCTGCACAGAGTCTTTCGGGTGAAGGCGCGAATCGGCGACTCAAATCGCACCACTTCGTTTACGGCATTGGCCATCAGCGAGGGCTCATTCTTGAGCAGGTGCCATTGCTCCGGGTGCGTGGCAAAGAGATATATGGCGCTCGAGATGGCGCTGATGGTGGTATCCAACGACGGGGCTATGTAGTCGACCAGCAGTGGCGGCACTTCTTCTGCGGTCAGGGTTCCGTCGGTGACGGCGGTGAGAAGTTCGTGCGCCATGCTGCCGGGCAGCACGTCGCGGTCACGTACGACACTTCGCGCGAAGCGCAGCATCTGCAGGCTGCGCGGCACGGCTTTGAGGGCCTGCCAGTTCGGTGGGCCGAGAATGTCGAAAGTCGCTGCGGCCCAGTCGAGTAGATGATCGCGTTGATTTCGTGGCCACCCGACCAGATCCGGAACGACGGCCAGCGGGAGAGCGGTAGCCAGGTCACTCACCGCGTCAACCCTGCCCCGGCTCACTGCGTGCTCGACGATGGCGCAGGCCCGTGCGTCGATGTCGTCACCCAGGGCGCGCAGCGCGCGGGGCATCAACCTGTGCGCGACGAGCTTGCGGCGTCGGTCGTGTTCGGCACCGTCGCTGTTGAGTGTGGTCCCGCGCGACAGCCGATTGGCGATGACGTTGGCCGCAACCCCATGTCCGGAGGCGTACTGTCCGTCGTCGCGCAGGGTGGCCTTGCACTCGGCGTAACGCGGCAGAGCGTAGAGGCGATGGCGGGCAAGCCATACAGCCGGTCCCAGATTCCGAATGGCGCGGTAGTGGGGGTAGGGGTCACGGATTGCTGAGGCGCTGTAGATGCTGGGCCGATACACCGGCACATTTGCAGAATGACGGATCACGCGATGGCTCCTACCCGTGGTCGGCGGTGCGGGCATGCGCCGAGGTGGCGGCGAGGTCGCGGCCCGCGACCATGTCGGTGTGGTCGGGTCTGACCACCACCGGCAAAGTTGAGGAAATCGTCATACACGAGCATATTGTCAGAAGATACTAACTGACGAAATCCTCAGCAAGGAGTCCGCTGGTATTCTCCGCTCATGGATGCGCCCCAGAGCGAGGGCGGCGAGCCGCAGAATGCACGAGTCAACCGCCTCGAACGCCGCAAGATGCGTACCCGCAACGCCCTCATCCGCGCCGCTCAGGGCTTTATTGCGCAGGGCAGACTCGGTGCTGCGATCCTCGAGATCACCCAGGCCGCCGACGTGGGCATGGGTTCGTTCTACAACCACTTCGACAGCAAGGAAGAACTGTTCGAGGCGGCCGTCACCGACGCACTCGACAACCTCGGCGCGCTGCTCGACGGCTTCACCGCATCCATTTCAGACCCGGCCGAGGCTTTCGCGGCGAACTATCGCCTGACTGGACGATTGTTCTGTCACCGCCCGCAGGAAGCGGCGCTGCTACTGGCCCACTGCGGATCCCTCATCTTGTCCGACCGCGGGCTGTCCCCGCGAGCCTTGCGTGACATCACCGCCGGGATCGAACGGGGCCGATTCACCATCCCCGATCCCGAATTGGGATTGGCCATCGCCGGCGGGATGCTGGTCGGGATGGCGGTGCTGTTGCGCGACCGGCCCGAGCGCAACGCCGATGCCACCGTCGACGAGGTGACCGAACGCCTGCTGCGGACGCTGGGCATGACCCCCCAGCGAGCCCGGGCAATCTGCCGCAAGCCGTTGCCGGACGTGTCAACGCTGCACGACCCTCCTACGGAGTGGCCAACTCCTCTGCAGCCGACGTCCACCGATCCTTCCTCCGACTGACGTCGGCGCCTGCGAGCGGCGGCGACATCGTCGCGCGGGCTGCTGCGCCGGTCACATCTGCTTCCAGGGCAATCCGGTCGCTTGCCAGCCCGTTCCACTCTGCCGGCCCTCGAAGCCGTCCAGCACGTTGAAGGACGGCGCGATGCCCAACCCGGTCGCGAGCTCGGCGGCGGCGATGGAGCGGCTGCCGGAGCGGCACAGGAAGATGACCGGGCGCTCGTCGTCACCCACCTGGTCGCGCAGTTCGTCGGCGAAGCCCTCGTTGCGCAACCCGTCGGAGGTGTTCCACTCGATGAACACCGCCTCGCGCCCCAGCCCGGAGAGGTCCGGCACCCCGACCGTGCGCCATTCGGCGTCGGTGCGCACGTCGACCAGCATGGCCCGGGGGTCGTCGTTGAGCAGCTGCCAGGCCTGCTCGGGCGTGATGTCTCCCGCGTAGCTCATCCGCGTGAGTCTCCCACATCCAGCCGGCCGGCAACCTCGCGGGCGCGGTCACGCGCGACGTCCACCTCCGGCGCGGTGGCCAGCGCCAGCAGCCCCGACGCGGTCGCCCGCACGTCGCTTTCGGGCACACCCAGCGCGCCCCTCAGCGCTGCCGGCGACGGCGAGCCGGCCGCCTCGATACCGCGCACGGCCGACGGCGACAGCATCATGGTGTCCACCGGCAGACCCATGATGGTCCGCGCGAGCAGTTCGAACGCAGACAGTCGCTGGCCGCGCAGGGTCGTCCAGGCGCTGGCGCGCGGCAGCGCCGTCACGCCGGCGAAGTAGACCTCGTCGCCGTTGATCATCAACTCCACGCCGAACACGCCGCGGCCGCCGAGCGCCTTGACGATGCGCGCGGCGATCGACCTCGACGCGTCCATGGCGGCGGCGGTCAGCTTCTGCGGCTGCCACGCTTCGAGCACGTCGGCGTCGACACCTCGATGACCGATGGGCGAACAGAATTCGATCACCGGACCGCGCGGACCGTCGCTGCGGACGGCGAGCAGTGTGATGTGGAACTCCACCTCGACCACCGCCTCGGCCAGCACCCGCGCGCGCTCCGCCCCCGCATCGCCACCGACCGCGCGCTGCCAGGCGGCCCCGATGCCGGCGCGACTCGATACGGACGAAATACCATGCCCGGTAAGCGATTTCACCAGCAGTGGATAGCCGACGTGGGCACCCACCGCCTCCAGCTCGCCGGCCGATCCGGCGAACCAGAACGGGGCGGTGGGCAGGCCCAGCTCGTCGGCGGCCAGCCGGCGCAGGCCCTCCGTGTCGGCGGCAAGCCGCAAGGCGCGGGCGCTGGGCACCAGTTCGGGGCCATCCGGCCCGCCGCCGGTGGCCAACCGGTCCAGGGCGTCGAGGTCACTGGCCGAGACCGCGTCGGTGACGCACACGTAGTCGGGACGCTCCCGCCCGACGGTGGCGGCCAGGCCGTCTGCGCGCTCCTCGACGGCGATCACCTTCGCGCCCAGCCGCCGCAGCGAGATCGCCAGCTCGCGACTCAGCTCGCCCGAGCCCACCAGCATCACCCGCGGCCCGGCGTCGGCGCTCGCAGCGGGCGTGGCCGGGGAGATCGCCATGGCGAGTGCGGTCGTCTGGGTCTCGTCGGCGGGTGCGTCGGTCACCGCTCAAGGATAGGTCCGCCGCTAAGGGCGGCCGTCCGGCCGGCTCAGGGCTGGCCGGGCAGCAACCGGACCATCAGACCGGTCCCCTCGGCCAGCACGGCGCCGTCGGCGTCGAGGAGTTCGGCGGCCACGAACGCCTTGCGACCCTCGGTCCTGGTGACGCGGCCGCTCACCTTCAGCGGCGCGTCGATCGGGGTGACCTTGCGGTAGTCGACGTGCAGGAAGGCGGTCCGGCTGATGGGCCGCCCCGCGGCGTGCGCGATCATGCCGAACATGTGGTCGAACAACAGCGGCAGCACGCCGCCGTGGACCGCCATGTTGCCGCCGACGTGAAACCGGCTGAAGTGTCCCGTCATCTCCACGCCGTCGGGCGCGTAGCGGGTCAGCGTCCACGGCGGCAGCAGCAGGCTGCCCATGCCGGGCAGGTCCGGCGCCCTACCGGCCGGCGCCTTGCCCTCCTCGGCGCGGAACGGGTCCAGCAGCTTCACCAGTGCGCCCACCCGGTCGGCCGCCTCGTCCCACAGGTCCTCGTCAGGGTCGGCGCTTACCGCCAGGTCCTGCAGCTCTCGCATGGCCGCCACGAACCGGCCGAAGCCCGGGCCAGGGCTGGCCGGGCCGTACTCGGGAAATCCGCCGTGGTGCTCGTAGTCGGGGTCGAGTTCCTTGGGGTCGGGCTCGGCCAGCGGGTGGGTCACGCGCGGGCCGCCAGGACGTCGCGCCGCACTATGGACTGGTCACGTCCCGGGCCCACGCCGATGCACGAAACGTGTGCTCCCGCAAGCTCTTCCACACGTAACACGTAGTCGCGCGCCTTGGCCGGCAAATCGTCGAAGTCCCGCGCGTCCGAGATGTCCTCCCACCACCCCGGCAGCTCCTCGTAGATCGGCTCGGCGCGGTGCAGATCGCTCTGGGTCATCGGCATCTCGTGGGTGCGCACCCCGTCGAGCTTGTAGCCCACGCACACCGGCACCGTTTCCAGGCTGGACAGCACGTCGAGCTTGGTCAGGAAATAGTCGGTGATGCCGTTGACGCGGGTGGCGTAGCGGGCGATGACGGCGTCGAACCAGCCGCACCGCCGGCGCCGGCCGGTCGTCACGCCGAACTCGCCGCCGGTCTTGGACAGGTATTCGCCGTTCTCGTCGAACAGTTCGGTGGGGAACGGGCCGGAACCCACCCTGGTGGTGTACGCCTTGAGGATGCCCAGCACGGCGGTGATCCGCGTCGGGCCGATCCCCGAGCCGACGGCCGCGCCGCCCGCCGTCGGGTTCGAGGACGTCACATAGGGATACGTGCCGTGGTCCACGTCGAGCAGGGTGCCCTGCGAGCCCTCCAGCAGGACCGTCTCCCCGTCCTCCAGCGCGTTGTTGAGCAACAGCCGGGTGTCGGCGATGCGATGCCGGAAGCCCTCCGCCTGCTGCAGGAGCGACTCGACCACCTGGTGCGGGTCCAGCGCCTTGCGGTTGTAGATCTTGACCAGGATCTGGTTCTTGAGTTCCAGGGCACCCTCGACCTTGTGGGTCAGCACCTCGGGGTCGAGCACGTCGGCGACCCGGATGCCCTGGCGGGCGATCTTGTCCTGGTAGCAGGGCCCGATGCCGCGGCCGGTGGTGCCGATCTTCTTGTTGCCCATGTAGCGCTCGGTGACCTTGTCGATGGCGACGTGGTAGGGCAGCAACAGGTGCGCGTCCGCGGAGATCAGCAGCTTGGAGGTGTCCACCCCGCGTTCCTCGAGGCCGCGCAGCTCCTCGAGCAGCACACCGGGATCGACCACCACACCGTTGCCGATCACGTTGGTGACGCCGGGGGTCAGCACCCCCGACGGGATCAGGTGCAACGCGAAATTCTCGCCGCCCGGCAGGACGACGGTGTGCCCGGCGTTGTTGCCACCCTGGTATCGCACCACCCACTGGACCCGGCCGCCGAGCAGGTCAGTGGCCTTACCTTTGCCCTCGTCGCCCCATTGGGCGCCGATGAGGACGATTGCCGGCATGACGTGCTCCAACCTGATCTCGCCTGCGTATTGTGGTCCAGCCGGTGACCCACCCTAGCTGAGGAGGTTGCGAGAAGTGACCCACCTGGCGGTTCTGGTGTTCGGCCAGACGCGTGCACGGGGCGCGCTGCGCGGGTGGCCGACGCTCCAGGTCCGCGACGTGACGGATCTGGACGATGCGATCGGCCGGTACCGGCGGCTGGTCGTCGTCGGCGCCGATGCGGATCTGGCCGCGCTGCTGACGCGGCTGCTGCGCGCCGGCAGGCTCGACGTCGAGGTCGCCTACGCGCCGCCCCGCCCCACCAGGGCGACCCGGGCGTACCGGCTGCCGGCCGGGCGTCGCGCGGCGCGCCGCGCCGTGCGCGGCTCCGCCCGGCGGGTCACGCTGGTCCGCGACGACACCGGCTCGGTGGTGGTGGGCCGCGCCGCCTGGATGCCGCCCGACGAACGGCGGACCGTCCACGGCGAGGCGGTCGTCGACGACACCGTGCTGTTCGACGGCGAGGTCGCCGCGGTGCTCGTCGAGCCGACACTCGCCCCGCCGGGGCTGCGGGCCCGGGTGGGCGGGCTCTGGCACCGCTGGGTCGCAGGCCGCGCGGCGCAGCTGGGCTGCACCGGCGTGACCGTGGTGCGCGACGGGCGCGCGGCGCCGCGGGCGGCCCGCCGATCGACGTTCTACCGCAATATCGAAGGCTGGCTGCTGGTCGGATAGGTTCGACCGGTGAGCTTCCCTGTCCGGCCGGCGGTGCGGCCCAGCCCCATTTTCCTGGCGATGCTGGCCGCGACGGCTGCCGGTGGCGCGCTGGCCTGGCTGGCCGGGTCGACCGCGCGGCCGATGGCGTACGCGGGGGTGTTCACCTTCGTGATCGCCGGCTGGCTGGTGTCGCTGTGCCTGCACGAATTCGGGCACGCGGTCACCGCGTGGCGGTTCGGCGACCACGATGCAGAACTGCGTGGCTACCTGACCCTCGATCCGCGCCGCTACAGCAATGCGGCGCTGTCGCTGGTGCTGCCGATCATCATCATCATCCTGGGCGGGATCGGCCTGCCCGGCGCCGCGGTGTACCTGCGGACCTGGTTCATGACGCCCGCCCGCCGCACGCTGGTCAGCCTCGCGGGACCGATGGCCAACCTGCTGCTGGCGGTGCTGCTGCTGGGTTTGACCCGGCTGTTCTTCGACCCGGACCACGCGGTCCTGTGGTCGGGCGTGGCCTTCCTGGGCTTTCTGCAGGTCACCGCGCTGGTGCTGAACGTGCTGCCGATCCCGGGCCTGGACGGTTACGACGCGCTCGAACCCCACCTGAGTCCGGAGACGCAGCGGGCACTGGCACCGGCCAAGCAGTGGGCCTTCTTCATCCTGGTGTTCCTGCTCCTGGCGGTGCCGGCGCTCGCCCAGTGGTTCTTCGGGGCGGTGCTGTGGCTGTTCGACTTCTCCGGGGTGCCGCAGGTGCTGGTGGGCAACGGCGACGCGCTGACCAGGTTCTGGAGCCGCTGGATCTGACCCTTGCCATATATGCGTCGATCCGCATATATTTCACGGCATGGGCGCGGGTCACAGTCACACCCCCGACGAGACCGATGCGTCCCGGATGATCCCGCGGATGATCGCCGCCGCCGCGATCCTGGCCGCCTTCTTTGTGGTGGAGCTGACCACCTCGCTCCTGATCAACTCCATCGCCCTGCTTGCCGACGCCGGGCACATGCTGACCGACGTCGTCGCCGTATTCATGGGCCTGGCGGCCGTCACATTGGCGCGGCGCGGCAGCTCATCGCCCGCGCGTACCTACGGCTGGCATCGGGCCGAGGTGTTCACCGCGGTCGCCAACGCCGCGCTGCTGATCGGCGTGTCGGTGTTCATCCTGTACGAGGCGATCCAGCGGTTGCGGGAAACCCCGTCTATTCCCGGCGTCCCGATGATCGTGGTCGCCCTCGCCGGGCTGACCGCGAACCTGGCGGTGGCGCTGCTGCTGCGCTCCCATTCGTCGCAGAGCCTCGCGGTCAAGGGCGCCTACATGGAGGTGGTCGCCGACAGCGTCGGCAGCCTGGGCGTCCTGATCGCCGGTGTCGTCACGGTCACGACGCGCTGGCCCTATGCCGACGTCGTGGTCGCCGTGCTCGTCGCGCTGTGGGTGCTGCCGCGCGCCCTCTCGCTGGCCCGCGACGCCCTGCGCATCCTCTCCGAGTCGTCGCCGACCCACATCGACGTGGCGGAGTTGCGCGGCGCGCTGGCCTCCGTCGAGGGCGTGACCGAGGTGCACGACCTGCACGTGTGGACGCTGTCGCCCGGCAAGGACATGTGCACCGCGCACCTGAGAAGCGCCGGCGACTCCGCCCGGGTGCTGCACGACGCCCGCGCCGTGCTGTCGGCCCGGGGACTGGACCACGCCACGGTGCAGATCGACTGCCCGGGCGAGCCCGACTGCACCGAGACGTTCTAGAGCCCGAGCGCCTTTCGGGCCTCGGGGTCACAGTCGTCGAGCAGGTCCAGGCAACGCAGGTACTCGTCGGTCTCGCCGATCGTGTCGGCCGCGCGCGCCAGCGCCGCCACGCACCGCAGGAAGCCGCGGTTGGGCTCGTGGGAGTACGGGACCGGCCCGAAGCCCTTCCACCCGTTGCGACGCAGCTTGTCAAGGCCGCGGTGGTAGCCCGTGCGCGCGTACGCGTACGCGGTGATGGCCTTGTCGTCGGCCAGCGCCTCTTCGGCGAGTGCCGCCCAGGCCACCGACGCCGACGGATGCGCCGCGGCGACGATGCCCGGGTTCTCCCCGGCGAGCAGTTCCGCCTCCGCGTCGGCATCGGCGGGCAACAGGATCGGATCGGGTCCCAGAAGGTCTCCCATCGGCGTCATGACACCTATTCTGCAGATCCGTCCTGGCGCCCAATCCGGGGGACGTGTCGCTAAGCTTTCTACTCATGCCCAATGCACCCGAACCCGGTCGCGGCGGCACGCCGAAACGGCCCGGGTTCGACCCTCGCGAACCGCGCGGCGAGCGGAGCGATGCGCGGCGGGCCGCGGGACCGGACGACGAGGCGACCGAAAGCTACCCCCTGGTTCCCGGCGACTCCGAGACCGAGACCGTGGTGTTCAATAAGCAGGGCCCCGACGACGACCCCGGGTCCGATCCGGACGACCAGCAAAGCGGCGAACGTCGTTACACCGCACCGGGTTTCGACGCGAAAGAGACCATGGTGATCTCCACCGCCGCGGAGCCGGCCACCGAGGTGTTCCGCTCGCCCCCCGGGCACGAGGAGCCGACGGCGCAGTTCGGCGTTGCGTCCAAATCCGCCGCTCCACAATCCATTCCGCCCCGGCTCGGCGCCACACTGCGGACCTCGCGGCAGTTCAACTGGGGATGGGTGCTCGCGCTCGTCGTGCTGGTGCTGGCGCTGGCGGCGATCGCCATCCTGGGCACCGTGCTGCTGACCCGCACGAACCACCCGAAGTCATCGCCGGACGACCCGGTGCGCCACACCATCGACAGCTCCGAAGTCGCGGTGCAACGCGACCACCCGGTGGTATTCGGCGTCGACCAGGTCGGATTCCGGGGGAAGAGCTGGCTGCGCCTAGCCCCCGAGTGACTTTCCCGCGCAGTGCAGGTCGTTGCACGCTTCCACGACCCGCTCGCTCATCGAGGCCTCGGCCTTCTTCATGTAGCTGCGCGGGTCGTAGACCTTCTTGACGCCCACTTCGCCGTCGACCTTGAGCACGCCGTCGTAGTTGGTGAACATGTGACCGGCGATCGGCCGGGTGAAGGCGTACTGGGTGTCGGTGTCGACGTTCATCTTCACCACGCCGTAGCCCAGCGCCTCCTCGATCTCCGACTTCAGCGAACCCGAACCACCGTGGAAGACGAAGTCGAACGGCTTGGCGTCGGCGGGCAGCCCCAGCTTGGCCGCCGCCACCCGCTGGCCCTGGGCGAGGATGTCGGGGCGCAGCTTGACGTTGCCCGGCTTATAGACGCCGTGCACATTGCCGAAAGTCGCTGCCAGCAAATACTTTCCGTGCTCGCCGGCACCGAGGGCGTCGATCGTCTTCTCGAAGTCATCGGGCGTGGTGTACAGCTTGTCGTTGATCTCGTGCGCCACGCCGTCCTCCTCGCCGCCGACCACACCGATCTCGATCTCCAGGATGATCTTGGCGGCCGCGGCCTCCTTGAGCAGCTCCTGGGCGATCACCAGGTTCTCGGCGATCGGCACCGCCGAGCCGTCCCACATGTGCGATCCGAACAGCGGGTCCCCACCCGCGCGCACGCGTTCGGCAGAGATCGCCAGCAGCGGGCGCACGTAGCTGTCCAGCTTGTCCTTGGGGCAGTGGTCGGTGTGCAGCGCGACGTTGACGGGGTACCGGGCCGCGATGGACCACGTGAACTCGGCCAGCGCGACCGCCCCGGCGACCATGTCCTTCACCCCGAGCCCGGACGCGAATTCGGCACCACCGGTGGAAAACTGGATGATGCCGTCGCTGCCCGCGTCGGCGAAGCCCTTGATGGCGGCGTTGACCGTTTCCGATGAGGTGCAGTTGATGGCCGGGAACGCGTACGAGTTCGCCTTGGCGCGCTGCAGCATCTCCGCGTAGACCTCGGGTGTCGCGATGGGCATGGGAACTCCTCGTTCGTCTCTTCGTCGGAGGCCGGGTCCACTCAGTATGGTTCAGGACGGTCGGCCGCTCACCCCGAGCCGGTATGTTGAGACACCGTGAGTACCGCCGTGATGGCCTTGCCCGACATCCTCGACCCGATGTACTGGTTGGGCGCCGACGGTGTCTTCGGCTCCGCGGTGCTGCCGGGCATCCTCGTCATCGTCTTCATCGAGACGGGTCTGCTGTTCCCGCTGCTGCCCGGGGAGTCGCTGCTGTTCACCGGCGGCTTGCTGGCCGCGCACCCGCATCCCCCGGCGAGCATCTGGGTGCTGGCGCCGTGCGTCGCGCTGGTCGCGATTCTGGGCGACCAGACCGGGTATTTCATCGGCCGGCGGATCGGGCCGGCGCTGTTCAAGAAGGAAGACTCGCGGTTCTTCAAGAAGCACTACGTGACCGAGTCGCACGCCTTCTTCGAGAAGTACGGCCCCTGGGCGATCATCCTGGCCCGGTTCGCGCCCTTCATCAGGACCTTCGTCCCGGTGATCGCCGGGGTGTCGTACATGCGCTACCCGCTGTTCCTCGGCTTCGACATCGTCGGCGGCATCGCGTGGGGTGGCGGTGCGACGCTGGCGGGCTACTTCCTGGGCACCGTCCCGTTCGTGCACCAGAATCTGGAAAAGATCATCCTGGCCATCTTGTTCGTGTCGCTGCTGCCGGCGTTCCTCGCGGCCTGGCGGGGCTACCGTGGCCGGCGGCGCCGGGTCGAGGAGGGCTCGGATCAGGTGCCGGTCTCGGACTGAGGCGCCCTCTGCCGCCGGCTCAGGCGACCAGGAAGTCGCAGCCGGTTTTGTCCCGGACCTCGGCGACCGTGACGCCGGGATGCAGTTCGGTCAGCGTGAGCCCGCGCCCCGGATCGACGTCGAAGACGCACAGGTCGGTGATGATCATGTCCACCACCCCTTTACCGGTGAGCGGGAGCGAGCACTGCCTGAGGATCTTCGGGCTGCCGTCCTTGGCGGTGTGATCCATCACGACGATCACCCGTTTGACCCCCGACACCAGGTCCATCGCGCCGCCCGGGCCCTTGACCATCCTGCCCGGGACCATCCAGTTGGCCAGGTCGCCGTTCTCGGCCACCTCCAGCCCGCCCAGGATCGACAGGTCGATGTGGCCGCCGCGGATCATCGCAAAGGAGTCCGCGCTGCTGAAGAAGCTGGACCCGCGGATGGTGGTGATGGTCTGCTTGCCCGCGTTGACCAGGTCGGGGTCCACCTCGTCTTCGGCCGGATAGGCTCCGATGCCCAGCAGTCCGTTCTCCGATTGCAGAGTGACGTTGATGTCGTCGGGGATGAAGTTGGCGACCAGCGTCGGAATGCCGATGCCGAGGTTGACGTAGTAGCCGTCGCGCAACTCCTTGGCGGCACGCTTGGCCATGAGCTCGCGGATGGGGCTGTCGCTCTTGACCGCGGCGCCGCCGCTGGTGGTGCGGAATTCGATCCGCTTCTCGTATGCGGGTCCCTCGACGATGCGGTCCACGTAGATGCCCGGGGTGTGGATCAGGTCGGGATCGAGTTCGCCGACCTCGACCAACTCCTCCACCTCGGCGATGGTGACGGCGCCGCAGGTGGCGATCATCGGGTTGAAGTTGCGCGCCGTCTTGCGGTAGACGAGGTTGCCCGCGGTGTCACCCTTCCACGCCTTGACGATCGCGACGTCGGCGCGAATCCCTTCCTCCAGAACGTATTCGGTGCCGTCGAAGACCCTCATGTCCTTGCCTTCGGCGAGCTGGGTGCCGAAGGCGGTGCGGGTGTAGAAGCCCGGGATCCCCGCGCCGCCGGCACGCAATTTTTCGGCCAGCGTGCCTTGGGGGGTGAGCGCGAGGTCCAACTCGCCGGCCAGCACCTGACGCTCGAATTCCTTGTTCTCCCCGACGTAGGAAGCGATCACCTTCTTGACCTGTCGTCCCTTGAGCAACAGGCCCATGCCGAAATCGTCGACGCCCGCGTTGTTTCCGACGATCGTCAGGTCTTTGACGCCGCTGTCCACCAGCGCGCGGATCAGGTTCTCGGGGATACCACACAGCCCGAATCCGCCCGCCGCGATGGTGATGCCGTCCTTGAGCAGACCCCGTAGCGCCGACTCGGCGTCGGCGTGGACTTTAGTCACTGAGCGCTCCTGTCCTGGTGCGACGATTCGGCGGTGACGTTACAGGCGGCCTCCATCAGCATCCACCCTGACAGCTGCACCGACATGTCACGTTCGGGGACCTCGGAACTCAAAACGGCGCCGCCGACGAACTGGGCTTTCTTGCCGCCCTGGCCCGGCAGCTCGGCGTCGCGGTCCCAAAACGCGCCGAACAGCGGCAGGCCGTCCACCGTCTGCCGGTGGTCCCACGCCGACTTCGCGCTGGACAGCACGATCGCGCGGGCAGTGTCGCGGGCCACGGCGTCGTCGGCCGAGTCACCCGGCAGGGTGGTGGCGACCAGCGCGAGGTAGCGGGCCGTGATGCCGGCGAACAGGCCGCCGTCGCCGCCCCCGCCGCCTTGTATCACCCCCGACGGCGCCATGTGCTCGCCGACCGCGGCGACCAGGCGGTGCACGCGCGCCGCGTGCCGTGTCCGGACTTCGGCGCCGGTGCGCGCCGCCAGCTCGGTCTCCAGGCCCAGGACCACGCCCTGGCAGTAGGTGTACTGCGCGCGAACCAGCGACTTGGCCTTGATGCCGTCGAACACCAGGTGCGTGTCCGGGTCGATCAACGTCCGGTCGATCCAGTCGGCCATCTGCCCGGCCCGCTTGAGCCGATTCCCGCGGTCGTCGGAGTACCGGGCCAGGAAGATCCCCGCCGGGCCGTTGGCCGGGGCGTTGAAGAACTGGTCGGACTTGCGCCACGGGATGCCGCCACCGTCTTCGGGCACCCACGCCTTGACGAACTGGTCGGCCAGCTTGGGCAGGGCGCGGCGGCGCTCGACGCCGGCGATGCGGGCGGCGCGTTCCAGCGCCAGCGCCAGCCACGCCATGTCGTCGTAGTAGCTGTTGATCCAGGAGAAGTTGTTACGCACGCGGTGCGTGCGGACCTGCCGGTTGATCTTGATGCGCCGCGCCGGCTGCGGGTCGCGCAACTCGGCGTCGACCAGGCAGTCCAACAGATGGCTCTGCCACCAGTAGTGCCAGGTGCCGAACCGGCGGTCCCGCCGCGTCGCCGGCCAGGCCACCACGCCCAGCTGGGTTCCGGGCAATCCCCACAGCCGTCTCAGGTGCCGTTGCGTGACAGCGGCTTCGGAGCTCGCCGCGCGGTTGGCCCACAGCTGATCCATACTGCCGATCCTGCCCTACGCGTGCGAGCGTCGACGACGCGTTCACCATGCCTGGGAGAGGTCCGCGTGCCGGCGGATCCAGGCGTGCATCGCGATCCCGGCGGCAACGCCTGCGTTGATGCTGCGCGTCGACCCGAACTGGGCGATCGAGACCGTCAGCGCCGCGCCCGTGCGGATGTCGTCGGTGATGCCGGGGCCCTCCTGGCCGAACACCAGTAGACACTCCCGTGGCAGCGCGGTGTCCTCGAGGCGCGCCGCGCCCGGGACGTTGTCCACCGCCACCACCGTGACTCCCGCGCCCGCCGCGAAGTCCAGCAGTTCGGCGGTGCTGTCGTGATGGCACAGCCGCTGATAGCGGTCGGTCACCATTGCGCCGCGGCGATTCCAGCGTCGCCGCCCGACGATGTGCACGGTGTTTACCGCGAAGGCGTTCGCCGTGCGCACCACCGAGCCGATGTTCGCGTCGTTGCCGAAGTTCTCGATCGCCACGTGCAGGGGGTGACGGCGCAGGTCGATGTCGGCGATGATCGCCTCCCGGGTCCAATACCGGTAGGCGTCGACGACATTGCGAGAGTCGCCGTCGCGCAACAGGATCGGATCGTAACGGGAGTCTTGGGGGGGCGACCCGGGCCAGGGCCCGACGCCGCCGGCCGGTGCGCCCCATTCGGTGGGCCCGGCCTCGGTCACCGCTGCGTCCAGACGCCGGCGTGGGTGCCGTCGACGGCCACCGTGGCGTACAGCAGCGCCTCGTTGATCTCGCCCTGGGTGCACAACGAAGCGTCGACGTGCACGGAGTCCTGCGACGCGTCGGGCAGGATCAGCACCGACGACCCGTATACGGCGCAGGCGGGGTTCAGTCCGGGGCCGGGCAGCGAGGGCGAGGACAGCAGCATCAGCGGGCCGCCGCGCGTGGCGGAGTCGTCGCGATAGCGGGCCGCGACGCCGTCGGCCTCGAGCCCGAGCAGCATGTAGCCGTTGCCGGTGAAGGCGGCCGGGTCGCCCAACTGCGCCTTGGTGACCGGGGTGCCGTCGGCGCGCCACGCCGAGAGATTGACGGTCTTGACCACCAGACCGGTGTCGTTGGCGTTGGTCGGCATCAGGCCCACCGGGAACGCCACCGGGTAGGCCGACGAGCTGTTCGCGATCCGGTCGCGCGGCGAGTAGCCGTAGACGCCGCGCACCTGGCTCCGATCCTTCAGCGGCCCAAGGCAAACCGTGCCGGTGAGCCGGCCGGGCGGCGCCGACAGCGGCGAGATGACGCCGCGCACAGCGGCCCGCGCCCCGTCGCAGCTGCCCAGCGCGGTCGACTCCATCGGGTGAGCGAGCGCACCGTACAGCCCGAACCGGATGTCCTCGGGCTTGGCGTGGGATGCGTTGGGATCCTTGGGTGAAGCGTCGACGTCGACCAGCACGTAATCGCCGCTCCAGCGCAGGTTCGACACTGACATGTTCCAACCCAGCAGCGCCAGCGTCTCCCCGAGCCGGGCGCCCTGTGCGCCGTAGGGGGCGGCGGGACGGCCGGAGCCCGAGCAGGCCGTCAGGCACGCCGCGATGGCGGCCACGCAGGCATAGCGACTGAGGCATCCGGGACCCGCCGGCAACCTAGCCCAGCCCCAGATCGGCGAGGCCCAGGACACTGCGGTAGGGCAGCCCCTCGGCTTCGATCGCCTCGGCGGCACCCGTGGCACGGTCCACCACGGTCGCCACGCCGACGACCCGGCCGCCCGCGGCCTGGACGGCGTGCACGGCCGTCAGCGCGGAGTTGCCCGTGGTGCTGGTGTCCTCGACCACCAGCGCACGCTTGCCCGCGACCTCCGATCCCTCGATAAGTCGTTGCAGGCCATGCTCTTTCGCAGACTTTCGCACCACGAACGCGTCGATCGGCCGGCCCGGCGCGTGCATGATGGCCGTCGCCACAGGGTCGGCACCCAGGGTGAGCCCGCCGACCACCGCGAAGTCCCAGTCGCTGGTGAGGTCGCGCATCAGCGCGCCGATCAAGGCCGAGGCGCGGTGGTGCAGCGTGGCGCGGCGCAGGTCGACGTAGTAGTCGGCCTCCTTGCCCGACGACAGTGTGACCCGCCCGTGCACCACAGAGAGCCGCCGCACCAGATCGGCCAGCTCCACCCGCAACTCAGGTGCGCCCACGGCCGCCGCCGATTCGTTTGGTCGCGGCCCGGGCGAGGCCCCGCGGCAGCAGCCGCCCGGCGGTGACGATCGCCTTGTACTGCGGACCCGGAATGCTGATGACCTTGCCGCGGGCGACGTCGGCCAGGCTTCGACTCACGACGTCGTCGACCGCCAGCCACATGAACGACGGAAGCTTGGCCATGTCGATCCCGGCCCGGGCGTGAAACTCGGTGCGCACGTATCCCGGGCACACCGCGTGCACGCCGACGCCAGTGCCCTGCAGGGAAACGGCCAGGCCCTCACTGAAAGCGATGACCCAGGCCTTGGACGCCGAATACGTCGACCCCCGCCCGGGCACCAGCCCGGCGACGCTGGCGATGTTGATGACGGTGCCGACACCGGCATCGAGCATGGCCGGCAAGGCGGCGCGGGTCAGATGCATGACGGCGGTGACGTTGACGTCGAGCTGAGCCTGCAGCACAGCGGGATCCGTGGCCCAGAATTCACCGGACGTGCCGAAGCCGGCGTTGTTCACCAGCACGCGCACGCCCGCAGCGAGGCGCTCCTCCACCTTGCGGCGGCCGGCGGGATCGCCCAGATCCGCGGGCAGGACCTCCACGCCGCCGGCCCGGCCCCGCAGCTCGTCCGACAGTTCGGTCAACCGGTCGACGTCGCGGGCGACGAGCACCACGTCGTAGCCGTCGCGGGCAAAGCGCCGCGCGTATCCGGCGCCGATCCCCGACGTGGGCCCCGTGATGAGGGCTACGGGACGGGGCATCAGTGCTGGTAGTTGGTGGCCTCATGGCCGTTGCGCCCGGCCGGCGGCGGGCGACGACCCGCGTCCGGGCGACCCTCGGGCCGGCCCTGGTCGCGGCGCATCGGCTCGGGGGCGCGTCGGGGGGCCTGCGTGGCCGAACCCAGCAGCCCGGTCACGTCCTGCTGCCCGCGCGTCGGCGGCAGTTCCGCGCGGCCGGCGGGGGCCAGCGGGCGGCTGGGGGACGCGCTGCGCAACCCGGACGGGGCTCCCGCCTCCGTGGGGGTCTCCTGGGGCAGCGGCGGCAGGACCCGCAGCAGGTCGTTGAACTGGCGGACAGTGCGCAGCCCCTCGTCCCACTGGGCGCGGGTGCTGGTCACCGGCATGGCGACCAGCGTCCAGTTCTGCTCGTTCCACATGATCTCGGCGCAGTCGGGCGCGGTGTGGGCGAACGTGACCATGCGGCGGTCGCAGGCGCGCCGCGCCGCGTCCAGGTTGGTGGAGTACACCATCCGCGGCCCGATCGCACCCAGCAGCCAAATGTCGTTTTCCCGCGGCTCTTTGAGCCCCTTGAGCCGCAGGTCGACGACGACGTTGGTGCCCACCTTGCGGTGCAACGCGATCACCGTGGCGACTTCCTCGAGGTCGAAGATGTACACCGCCTCGCCCCGGATCTGACCCAGCACCACGTTCTGGGCGGCCACGTTGCCGACCGTCGACATCACGCCGCGCTTCCAGCGCTGGACGATCTCGGTCGATTCACGCTCGTAGTCGAACCCGTGCGACCGCGCCCAGGACTTGCGGCGCCTGCTGCGGCCGCGGCGTCGATCCAGGTCGACGTACAGCAACACCCCCGCGCCGACGAAGCACAGCGCGGAAAGCGTGAACCAGAGGGGGACCATCCCAAACAGGGTATCCGCTCGGGCGCCGGATTACAGAAGCCGACGAGGTTACAACCCAGTCACAGCGCTATCCCAGGATCAGCGAGTCACCGTCGGGGCTGACGTTCACCGGCACGGTGTCCCCGTCGTGCACGTCGCCGGCCAGCAGCATCTTCGCGAGCTGGTCGCCGATGGCCTGCTGCAGCAGACGCCGCAACGGCCGGGCGCCGTAAACCGGGTCGAACCCGCGGTGCGCCAGCCACTGCTTGGCCGGCAGCGACACCTCCAGCGTCAGCCGACGCTGGGCCAGCCGCTTCTGCAGCTGCGCCAACTGGATGTCGACGATGGCCACCAGCTCGCCGGGCTCCAGGCCGTGGAAGACGATCACGTCGTCGAGCCGGTTGATGAACTCCGGCTTGAACGCCGAGCGCACCGCGGCCATCACCTGCTCCTCGGTGCCGCCCGACCCCAGGTTGGACGTCAGGATCAGGATCGTGTTGCGGAAGTCCACCGTGCGGCCCTGCCCGTCGGTGAGCCGGCCCTCGTCGAGCACCTGCAACAGGACGTCGAACACGTCCGGGTGAGCCTTCTCGATCTCGTCGAACAGGATCACCGTGTACGGCCGCCGCCGCACCGCCTCGGTCAGCTGACCGCCCTGGTCGTAGCCGATGTAGCCCGGAGGGGCGCCGACCAGCCGGGCGACGGAGTGCTTCTCGCCGTACTCGCTCATGTCGATGCGCACCATCGCGCGCTCGTCGTCGAACAGGAATTCCGCGAGCGCCTTGGCCAGCTCGGTCTTACCGACACCGGTCGGGCCCAGGAACATGAACGACCCCGTCGGCCGGTTGGGGTCGGCGACGCCGGCCCGCGACCGCCGCACGGCGTCCGAAACCGCCTGGACGGCCCTCTTCTGGCCGATGACGCGTTTGCCCAGCTCTTCTTCCATGCGCAGCAGCTTGGCGGTCTCGCCCTCGAGCATCCGCCCGGCGGGAATGCCGGTCCACGCCGAGACCACCTCGGCGATGTCGTCGGGTCCGACCTCCTCCTTGAGCATCACGTTCTCGCGGGCCTCGGCCTGCGGCAGGGCGGCGTCGAGTTTCTTCTCGACTTCGGGGATACGGCCGTAGCGCAGCTCGGCGGCCTTGGCCAGGTCGCCGTCGCGCTCGGCGCGCTCGGACTCCCCGCGCAGCGTCTCCAGCTGCTCCTTGAGCTCGCGGACCACGTCGATCGCGCTTTTCTCGTTCTGCCAGCGGGTGGTCAGCTCGGCCAGCTTCTCCTTCTGGTCGGCCAGCTCGGAGCGCAACTTGGCCAGCCGCTCCTTGGAGGCCTCGTCCTCCTCCTTGGCCAGCGCCATCTCCTCGATCTCGAGTCGGCGGACCAGCCGCTCGACCTCGTCGATCTCGACCGGCCGCGAGTCGATCTCCATCTTCAGCCGGCTGGCAGCCTCGTCGACCAGGTCGATGGCCTTGTCGGGCAGGAAGCGCGCGGTGATGTAGCGGTCGGACAACGTGGCCGCGGCCACCAGGGCCGAGTCGGTGATGCGCACACCGTGGTGCACCTCGTAGCGGTCCTTCAGGCCGCGCAGGATGCCGACGGTGTCCTCCACCGACGGCTCGCCGACCAGCACCTGCTGGAACCGGCGCTCCAGGGCCGCGTCCTTCTCGATGTACTTGCGGTACTCGTCGAGTGTGGTGGCGCCGACCAGGCGCAGCTCGCCGCGGGCCAGCATCGGCTTGATCATGTTGCCGGCATCCATCGCACCCTCGCCGGTTGCGCCGGCGCCGACGATCGTGTGCAGCTCGTCGATGAACGTGATGATCTGCCCGGCGGAGTTCTTGATGTCGTCGAGCACGGCCTTGAGCCGCTCCTCGAACTCGCCGCGGTACTTGGCGCCGGCCACCATCGACCCGAGGTCCAGGCTGATGACGGTCTTGTCGCGCAGGCTCTCCGGGACGTCGCCGGCGACGATGCGCTGGGCCAGGCCCTCCACGATCGCGGTCTTGCCGACGCCGGGCTCGCCGATCAGCACCGGGTTGTTCTTGGTGCGGCGGCTCAGCACCTGCACGACGCGGCGGATCTCGTTGTCGCGGCCGATGACCGGGTCGAGCTTGCCCTCGCGGGCGCGCGCCGTCAGGTCGGTGGAGTACTTCTCCAGCGCCTGGTAGGTGGCCTCGGGGTCGGGGCTGGTGACGCGGGCGCTGCCGCGCACCTTGGCGAACGCCTCGCGCAGCGCCTGTGGGGAGGCGCCGTGTCCGTTCAGCAGTTTGGCGACGTCCGAGTCACCCGTCGCCAGGCCCACCATCAAGTGCTCGGTGGAGACGTATTCGTCGTCCATCTCGGTGGCCAGCTGCTGGGCGGCGGTGACCGCCGCCAGCGATTCGCGCGAGAGCTGCGGTTGCGAGCTGGCCCCGCTGGCCTGCGGCAGCCGGTCCACCAGCCGCCCGGTTTCGGTGCGGATGGTTGCGGGCTCTACGCCGACCGCCTCGAGCAGCGGAGCGGCGATCCCGTCCGCCTGCGTCAACAGCGCCATCAGCAGGTGAGCCGGTCTGATCTCCGGGTTACCTGCGGCCGACGCAGCCTGCAAGGCCGAGGTCAGAGCCGCTTGCGTCTTGGTTGTCGGGTTGAATGAGTCGCTAGCCAACCGAGACACCTCCATTCGGGTACTAGGTGAAAATGCTTGTCCCGTTGTCCAACGCCGTCAAGGTTGAGTCTGTTCCGCTCAAGTCTAACTTCTGTGGAACCATTTCCGCGATGGGACCGCCGCCTGATTGCGACCGGCGGCTCGCGTCGCCGCCGCGCAGGGTCCCCAAAAGCTTCGTGCTGGCCGAGCTGCTGCCGCTGCGCCGGCGCTACCTGTGGACGTTGTTCGCGGTCGCGATCGCGCCGGCCGCGTTGTGGATTCGGCTGCCCGCCGCGTTCGCCGCGACCGCCGTCCTCACCCTGGCGGGGATCTACGTCGTGCAGTTGCGCGGCGCACGGACCCGGATCGGCCTGCTGCGACGGGGCCGGGTGGCAACGGTCACCGGTGCCGAAACGCTGGCGCGCGCACGCTGCGTCACCGCCAGCGCGCGGTACAACGTCCGTCTCCCGCTGGCCCACGGGTGGACCGTCACCCGGCAGCGGTGGACCGGGCCGAGCATCCAGACGGCGGTCCACTACCGGCTCGACGGCCGGTCCGGCGAACTCGTGGTGCGCGGTCGCGAATACGTCGACGGCGTGATCCTGGCGGATCAGGGCGATCCGGCCCGGGCTCGCTGCGTGACCTCGTTCGCCTACGACCTGGACCGCGACGAGCACGGCGACTGGGTGGGCCGGCTGCGGCCGCGGCTGCGCGCCGCAATGGCCTGCTGGCTGTTCGTCGTGATCGGCTGGCTGGCGCTGGCAGGCCTCGCGGCGACGAAATCGGGCACCGAGTTCGCCGGCAGCAGCCCGTCCGCGTCCGTGCCGAGGGCCGGCACGCTGCAGGTCAGCGGGTCGGGCACCACCAAGAACATTCCCTGCAACGACGGCTACGTCTCGGTGAGCGGCAAGCAGAACACCGTCACCGTCACCGGCCACTGCACCAGCGTGAGCGTCTCCGGCAACGGCAACCGCGTCGCCGTCGACAGCACCGACGCCCTCAGCACGTCGGGAGCCGGCAACGTCGTGACCTACCACTGGGGTTCGCCGAGGATCGTCAACACCGGCAGGACGAACAGCGTGCGGCAAGGCTGATCCCGGCCGCGCGCCTAGAATCGGGCCCCGTGAGCCTCGAGGACGCCGAAGCGTTGCGGGTGTTGCGCGACGCCTTCGAGCCCGGCGCTTCGGGCGCCGGGCTCGTCCACCGGTTCTACGCCCACTGGTTCGCCCTCGACCCCTCGGTTCGCGACCTGTTCCCGCCCGAAATGGCCGGCCAGCGAAGCGCCTTCGCCCACGCGATGCACTGGGTCTACGGCGAACTCGTCGCGCGGCGCGCGAGCGAGCCGGTCGCCTTTCTCGCCCAGCTGGGTCGCGATCACCGCAAATACGGCGTGCTGCCCGGGCATTACTCCACGTTGGGGCGCGCGCTGCTCGCGACGCTGCGATCCCACATCGGCACAGCGTGGACCCCCGCCATCGACGACGCGGCCCGCCAGTCGCTGAACCTGATCACCGGGGTGATGAGCGGCGCCGCCGACGCCGAGGAGGGACCCGCCTGGTGGGACGGCACAGTCGTCGAGCACATGCGGGTCTCGCGCGACCTGGCGGTGGTCCGCCTGCAGCTCGACCGCCCGATGGACTACCACCCGGGCCAATACGTCAACGTGCAGATTCCCCAGTGCCCCCGCCGCTGGCGCTACCTGTCCCCCGCCATCCCCGCGGACCCCGGGGGCGGCATCGAATTCCACGTCCGCCTGGTCCCCGGCGGCCTGGTCAGCACGGCCGTCGTCGGCGAGACCCGGCCCGGCGACCGGTGGCGTCTGTCCAGCCCGCACGGCGGCCTGCACGTCGACCGCGACGGCGGGGACGTGCTGATGGTCGCCGGCAGCACCGGCCTGGCGCCGCTGCGGGCCCTGATCATGGACCTGAGCCGGTACGCGGTCAATCCGCGGGTCCACTTGTTCTTCGGCGCCCGCTACTGCTGCGAGCTCTACGACCTGCCCACGCTGTGGCAGGTGGCGGCGCACAACCCGTGGCTGTCGGTCTCACCGGTCTCCGAGTACAACAGCGACCCGCCCTGGGCCGCCGACTATCCCGACGTGTCGCCGCCCCGCGGCCTGCACGTCCGCCAGACCGGCCGGCTGCCCGGCGTGGTGACCAAGTACGGCGGCTGGGGCGATCGCCAGATCCTGATCAGCGGCAGCCCGGCCATGGTCCGCGCAACCAAGGCGGCGCTGATCGCCAAAGGCGCTTCCCCGCAGCGCATTTCGCACGACCCGTTGTCGAGATAATCGGAGGAGAACAATGCGCGTCGTCACGCTGCGCGACCCGTCGTCGTCGGTCACCGCGGATTTCGTCCCCGAGGCCGGCATGATCGGCACCTCGTTGCGCGACGGCGGCGTCGAGCTGCTCGGGCAGCGGCGCGGCCTGCAGGCCTATCTCGACGCGGGCAAGACGATGGGCATCCCGATCCTGTACCCCTGGGCGAACCGGCTGGGTTCCACCACCTACACCGCTCAGGACACCGAGGTCACGCTGACGCCCGGCGAGAACGGGGTGCGAGCCGACCCGAACGGCCTGCCGATCCACGGCACGCTGGCCGCCTATCCGGGCTGGCGCGTGACGGCCGAGGCGGCTAACGAGCTGACCGCCGAGGTCGATTTCGGCGCCGACCCGCGGCTGCTGGCAGCCTTTCCCTTCCCGCACGTGCTGACGATGGCGGTGCGCCTGGCCGACCGGGCGCTGACGGTGCGCACCACGATCACCGCCACCGCCGCCGTGGCGGTCCCGCTGTGTTTCGGCTACCACCCGTACCTGCACATACCCGGGGTGGGCCGCGGCGAATGGGTCATCGAGACGCCGCCGCTGCGACACCTCGGCCTCGACGCGCGCGGGCTGCCCACCGGTGCGTCCGAACCGCAATCCGCATTACGAGAAGCGCTGGGCGACAACGCTTTCGACGACGCCTACGATCAGGTTCCGGATGGCGCCGTGTTCGCGGTGTCCGGGGGCGGGCGGCGCTTGGAAGTGCACTTCCAGCACGGCTACCCGGCGGCTCAGATCTTCGCGCCGCCCGCCGAGGACCTGGTGTGCTTCGAGCCGATGACCGCACCCACCGACGCGCTGCGCCGCGGCGGTTACCGGTGCGCGAACCCCGGCGAGCCGGCGGTCACCCAGTTCGCCATCTTCGTATAGTTTTCGCCAACGTTATTCCGCGCGTGATGTAACCGCGGCCGCCGACCGGTACCCTGACTGCCACCCCGGGCAGGAGGAGCAGGTGAGCCCTGGCGAGATCGGTGCATCGATCGACGAATTGCTGGACCGCGCAGTGCGGGCCAGCAACGATGGCGATCGCGCCACCGCGGCCGCGTTGGCGGGGCAGGTACTGGCCGTCGACCACGGCAACCCGGAAGCCGAGGACCTGCTCACCCCGCCAGCTCACTACGGTGAAATCCGCCGCCTCACAATCATGTTCGCCGACCTCGTCGACTCCACCGCGTTGTCCACCCGGCTGGAACCGGAGACATATCACGCCCTGGTCGGCCGCTACCGCGACGACGTGCACCGGATCGTCGACCGCTACGAGGGCCACATCACCTCGGTCAAGGGCGACGGGCTGCTGGCGGTGTTCGGCCACCCCCGGGCGCACGAGAACGACGTGCGTCGCGCCGTCGCGGCGGGCCTCGACATCACCCGCGCCGTGGCCCAGCTCAGCGAGCAGGCGCAGCGCACGATCGGCGTCGCCATCAGCGTCCGGGTCGGCGTCCACCGCGGGCTGGTCTACCTCGACGTCGACCAGGACGACGTCTACGGCTTCGCCGCCAACCTGGCCGCTCGCCTGTGCTCGGTGGCCGGGCCGGACACGGTGGCCGTGTCCGATGCGGTAGCCCCGTTGGTCGGTGACGTGTTCGAGCTCGACACCCTTGCGCCCGTGGCGGTCAAGGGCATCGACACTCCGGTCGGCCCACACCGGGTGCTCGGCGAACGGCCGGATGCACCGCCGCTGGACTCGCCGCCGCTGATCGGTCGTGGCCGTGAACGCGACTGGTTGCGGCGCAGCTGGGAGCGGGCGCGCGCGGGCACGTTGGACACCGCGGGCATCGTCTTTTGCGGCGAGCCGGGAATCGGCAAGACCCGCCTGGCCACCGAGGCGGCGGAGATGGTCGAGGGCTCGGGCGCGACCGTGATCGAGCTCAGGGGTTCGCCGCTGCACACCGACACCGGCCTGCATCCGGTGCGCAGGCTGGTGGAGCGGCGATGCGGCATCACCCGGCTCACCGACGACGCCGAACGGTTACGGCTGCTCGAGGCGGAGTTAAATTCGTGCGCAATGGATCCGGAGAGCTCCGTCCCCTTGCTGGCGCCGGTGCTGGGCATCGGCCCCGAGCACGGGTACCGCCCGGCCGCGGTGGAGGGCCGCACGCTGTACGAAATGATCGGCGAGGCGGTGCGGCGATACGTCTTGGCGTGCCTGCGCGACCGGCCGGGCCTGGTGGTCGCCGAGGACGCGCACTGGTTCGACCCGTCGACCATGGAACTGATCAACGCGCTGCTCGCGACCGCGGACGGGCATCTGATGGTGGTGGTGACCGGACGTGACGGCGAATGGTCGACGGCCGGTTGGCCGTCAACGGTTTTCGAGCTGGCGCCGCTCAGCGACGAGCAGTCCGACGCGTTGATCGATGCCCTTGACCCAACCGTGTCGCAGGCCCGGCGTGCCGCCGTGCGCGAGCGCTGCGACGGGGTGCCCTTCTACATCGAACGCGTGGTGGCCGGTTTGGGGGCGGCGGGCCACGACGCAACGGTTCCCGATGCGCTCTACGAGCCCCTGCTCGCCCAATTACGCTCCCACAGCGGTGTGGTGCCGGTGGTCGAGGCGGCCGCCGTCATCGGGCGCGCCGGCGACCTGCCCCTCCTGCGTACCGTGGCGCGAAGCAACGGAATAGACGTCGACGATGTCGTCACCGAACTCGTCGGAGCTAATGTGCTGCAGCGCAGCGGGGACGTCGGCTGGAGATTTCGCCACGAACTGCTCCGGGAGGTGGCCGCCGAACTCGCCCCGCCATCCCTGAAGCGCGAGCTGCATTCGCGTACCGCCCGCGCGCTGGTGGAGGGGTCCAGCGTCGCCGAGCCGGACTGGCGTTTGATCGCAACGCATTTCGAGCGGGCGCAGCAGCACGATGAAGCCGCCGACGCCTATCGCAAGGCCTCGGTGGCCGCGCGCCGGCGCGGCGCCCTGCATGAGGCGCTGGCCTATCTGACGACGGCACTCGGCCAGCTCGCGGCCTGCCCCGACGGGCCCGCGCGCGACCGCAAGGAGATCGCCATCCGGCTCGAGCGCGGCTTCCTGGCGGGCACCACGCGGGGAACCATGAGCGGCGAGGGACCCGCCGACTTCCAACGGTGCCTGGAACTGGCGAGCACCGGCGACCACCAGGACGGGTTGTTCACCACCCTGACGGCGATGGTCAGCTACTACCTGCCGCGGGCCGAGCTGCGCCGGGCGCACGAACTGCTCGACTCCCTGTCCACGCGGATCACCGCGAAGCGGCCGTGGAGTGGCCCGGTGCTGGCGTCCACGCTGGGCTCGGTCGTGTGGCTGGAAGGCGATTTCCCCACCGCGCGGCGGCATCTGCTGCGCGCCCTGGCGGATCGCTCCGCCGCCGACCCGCGGGTGCTCGAGACCGCCTGGTGGGTTGCCGTCGACCCGATCTCGTCGGCGCACTTCTTCCTGGCGCTCACGCACACGGTGTGCGGCGATCTCGACCGCGCCGAAGCGCATTTGGCCGAATCGGCGCGGCGCTGCGATGCCCTGACCTTCCCACAGAACGTCCACAACCGGGCGCACACGCTGTTCGCGCAGATCTGGGTCAAGCTGGAGAGCGACCGGCCGGCCGACGCCGCGGCCCTGGTCGCCGAGCTTCGCAGGCAAAGCGAAGAGTCGGGCCTCGACTTGTGGCGATTGGTCGGCGCCACCCAGCACGCCACGGTCAAGGCGCTGGCCGCGCTCGACGCGGACGCTGACGCCGCCACGCTGACGCTGTGCGCCGAGAAGTTGGCGCGTCTGGTGGACGGATCGCGCCTGCTGCACCTCAACAGCTATCTGACCTTTCACGACGCGGTCATCGGCCGGCTGCTCGTCGCCGCGGGCGAGCCGGAGGAGGCGCGCGAACGGTTGGAGGCGGCGCTGCGGCATGCCGACGAGACTGGCATGCACTTCCACGACGCCGAGCTGATGCGGGCGCGTGCTCACACTTTCGCCGGGCGGGTGCAACGACGCGACGCGCTGCTCGCCGCGCTCGAGTTCGCGCGCCGTCAAAATGCGACGCTCTTTGAGTTGCGTTGCCTGCTAGATTTTTTCGAGCTCGATGCCGGCGGGGACCGCCTTGATCTCGCCGACGCCCTCCGCCGCTTCACCGGTGACGATCGCTGGCCGGAAGTCACGCGGGCCCGGCAGATCCTTTCGTGACGTCCGGCTTCTCGGGACGGCGCGAGATGTCCTCGAGCGCAAGGATGTTGGCGGCGACGTCGTCGCTCTCGTGCTTGGCGGCCGCCCGGACGAACCTGGGCAACGGTGTCCACTTGCCGGACGGCTGCAGATACTCCGAGCTCAGCGCCGCCGTGCACGCCTCCTGGTGCACCGCCCTCTCGCGCGCACGCCGGGGGTTCAGCACCGTGTAGGCGGCGAAATGCCATGCCTCGCTGCGCAGTTCGGTGAGCGCCCGCTGCAGGAGACCGACCTCGTCCGGCAGCAGCCAGCGGGTCCAGCGAAGCCCGGGCGAAAGCCGCTCGACTTCTGCGAGCATGCCGGGTATCTGCGCGCACAGCAGGACGTTGACGCGGTGGTAGTCCTCCTTGAGCAGGCTCAGCCCGTCACCCGCGACCGCGACCAGGGCAAGACCGAGGTCGAACCTGATGTGCGCGTTGAGCCCGGTCATCATGTGCTGGACGATGATCGCCTGATCGTCGTGGTCGCCGACGAACGCTACCTCCCAGGGCAGCGTCAGGTCCCGGCGCCCGTCGGGGTGGAAGAACGCGTTTACCGCGTCGAAGTAGCGACGGGCGAACTCGACGTCGAGTCGCTCGATGCGGTCGCCGTGGCGGAATGTGCCGTGTTCGACCGCCTCGCGGATGGCGAGCGTGACACGCCTGTAAAGGACGGCGAAGTAGCCGATGTGGCTTTCGGCCCCGATGGCCCACTCGATGACGCGGTCGATGTTGCACAGCACGTCGCCGATGGTGTCCGGCCGGTCGAGCCACGCCGGTTGCAGCGGGGGTTGGACGGTGACGGCAGCCATTTCAACCGATCCCTTCCTCTCGGTCCACCCGTCCGCCGACCCGGGCCTGGATGGGCGCGGCGGCGATCATCGTCAATGGGGTGCTGGTGGGGAAATCGTCTCTCAGAGAATGGATTCGGGCCCGGCGCACGATCGTCGCCAGCGCCAGCGTCGCCTCGAGCATCGCGAAGTGGTCGCCGATGCAGGCCCGCGGGCCGCCGCCGAACGGCAGGTACTGCCAGCGACTGCGGCCCTTCGAGCGCTCGGCGCTGAACCGGTCCGGGTCAAATCGCAGTGGGTTGTCCCACAGGGCGGGGTCGCGGTGCATCGCCCAGATCGCGACCACGGCGAAGGTGCCCGCCGGTAGGCGGTGGCCGTCGACCTCGATGTCGGCGAGTACCGACCGCCCGATCGCCGGAGCGGGCGGGCAGAGCCGCAGCGCCTCGTGCAGTACCTGCGCGGTGTAACGCAGCCGCGGCACGTCCTCATGGGTGAGGCGTCGGTCACCGAGCGTGGCGGCTTCCGCGGCGACGCGTTGCTGCAGCGCGGGCCGGCGGCCCAGGGCCCATAGCGCGTAGGCCAGCGTGGTCGACGTGGTGTCGTGGCCGGCGAGGAGGAACAGCACCAGTTCGTTCAAGATCGCCCGGTCCGACAGCGGCCGGCCGGTCTTCGGGTCGACGGTCTGCATCAGGGCACGCACCAACGGCGCGTCGCGCGTCGGGTCGGACCGGCACTCGCTCAGCACGTCGGCGGCCAGCCCGAACAGGGCGGCGGTGGCCGCGCGGGCCTTCCGCTGCCCGGCGGTGGGCAGCCAGCGGGGCGGGTTGACGGGGCGCAGCGCGCGGTCGGCCGCCCACTTCATGCCGTCACGTAACGCGTTGCCCACCAGGTGCGTTCGGTCGGTTAGGTCGATTCCGAGGATCGAACGGCCCAGCGCCCGCAACGTCAGCGCGCGGCACTCGGCGTCCAGGTCGACCGTGTCACCGGCGGCCCACCGGTCGGCGATCTGTTCGGCGACCCCGGCCATGTGCCCGGCGAAGCGCGGTACGTGCTGTTTGGTGAAGAGCGGCTGCAGCGCGCGCCGGCGCGGCAGCCACTCGCCATGCGCCACCACGAGCAGGTTGTCGCCCGCCAGCCGGCGGACCTCCGCCGCGACCGGCGTCGCCGCGCGCTCGGCGTAAGCATCCTTGCGCGCCAGCACGTCGTGGGCACCCTGCGGGGAGGAAACGATCACCACCGGCGGCATGATCCAGCTGGGCCCCAGCACGTTTCGGGTCACCGGGCCGCCCGCGTTCCGCATGAGCTCCAGGCCGCTGTCGAAGCGGCGGGTCGCCGTCAGCCGCCGCCAGTACGGCAGGGGGTTTCGCGGCGCGAGCGGCAGCGTGGCGACGTCCAGGGGTGTCAGTGTTGCCGGCATGTCCCTCAGGGTGGGCCGGCACGGAAGTGCGGTCACGCGTAGTCGACTACTCGCCTCGGTCGGACCCAGCTCAGGCGAGCAGATCCCAGTTGCGGGCGAGGTTGTCGGGAATGTCGAACGGCGCCCGCTCGCCGCCCCGCTCCATCGTGAAGAGCGCGCCCAGCAGATCGCGCCCGATCGTCGGGGCCATGCGCGACATCAGGTGGTAGCGCAGCAGGTCGCGTTCGACGCGGCCCAGGGCATGCACCAACAACCAGTCGGCGGCGCGCGCGAGCGGGCCGGGGCGCTCGGCGAGCGTCGACTCCGGAACCCCCAACTGCTCGGCGGTCTCGTCGCCGATCAGGTGGCGGATCAGCGCCGGGATCGTGCCGTCCAACCGGCGCAGCGGTGTCAGTTCGTCCAGCAGCTCGAGCAGGGCCCGGGTGAGCTCCCGCCCTTCCGGTGACGCACTGAACTGCCGGCGCCGGATGGCGTCGACCAACGCGGCGGCGTCGGGCACGTCGCGCACCAGCAGCTCGTCGCGCACCCCGAGCAGGTGCCCGATGACGTTCCACAGGTGCAGGTAGGCGCGCATGTCCCGGGCGCCCACGCGCACACCGAGGCGACGCATCGGATCGGCGAAGACATACGAGAAGGCCAGCAACGTCCCCGCGAGGTCCTCCTGGTTGATCGGCGTCCCCCAGTCGGCGTGCCACATGCCGGGCGCCTGCTCGTTGCGGGCCTTGATCAGGTGGCGGACGGCCGCGTGCATCAGGCGCACGCGCTGAATGGTGCGCCGGCCCTTGCCGTTCTCGTCGAGGCCACCGGCATTGAGCGAATCGATGAGGAATTGACCGGTTTCCATCACCCGCCGGCGCGCGTCGGTGTCGAGCCGCGCGGTCAGGTACAGCACCTTCACGCCCTTGGCCGCCGCGTACGACGACGGCAGCGACGCGCAGAACAGGCAGGCCGCGACCTGCACGCCCCACGTCTCGAACAATCGCTGCCCGCGCGCGATCAGGGCCGGGTCGGCCCACTCGGGCAGGGGCAGGGTCTCGACGAGGTAGGCCCTGATCTCCGCGGGCAGCTCCTCGGGCACCGGCTGATCGACGCGGACCAGCGTCCGCATCAGCGCGTTGACCGCGTCAACTCCGCCCCCCTCAAGCACCGCAGCGACCGGCGCGTCGGCCAGCGGATCGCCCAACCCGCGCATGCGATCCAGCAGCGTGTCGGTCCACCTCGAGCCTGCGCTGACGCTGCACGTATCGCTCGCCATGCGAGCAGCGTGTCAGAGATTTGTCCCGCTGCCACGAGTAGTCGGCTACGCGCGCGGGCCCGCTCGCAGCATCTCGACGAGCTCCTCGCGCGACCCGGCGCCCAGGCGCTGGTAGGCGCGGTACACATGTCCTTCGACCGTGCGCACCGACGTGACGAGCCGCTCCGCGATCTCCTTGTGCGACAGGCCCGCGGCGACGAGCTCGATGATCTCGCGCTGACGGTCGGTCAGCGGCTGGCCGATCGGGTTGCGCAGCGCCGGTGTGCACAGGCCGCCGCATTCGGTGGCCAGCTCCTGCGCCACCGCCGCGGCGTACAGGCTGCGCTTGCGCTGCTGGTTGCGGCTGAAGGCCACGGCCGCCTGGGCGGCGACGTCGGCCGCCGCGGCGCGGTCGCCGATCGCCCGGTAGTCGGCCGACGCCTTCAGCAGCCCCTCCCCGTCGCCGGTCGCGAGCGAATCAGTATGCCGCGCAACGGCACACGCCAGCGGAAATGCCAGGATGTCGGCCAGCTCACGCGCGCGCGCCGCCCCCGACGCGTCGCCCCACTGCGCCGCCGCCTGCAGGCAGGCCACCTCGTGCGTCGGCTGCTCGCGCGTCCGCGCGTCCTCGCGGGCCGCGCGGACGATCGACGTGGCGTCGGCCAGTCGTCCGCCGGCCGCGAGTGCCCAGCCGCCGGCCAGCGCAAGACCGGTCTGCATGAACAGGTAGTCAGCCGGAACGTGTTGTCGCGCTTGCCTTATCGCCTCGTCCGCCGCGTCCGCCTCGCCCAGCTTCGCGTGCGCCTCGGCCAGCGCGAAGCAGCTCGCCGCCCGCAAGCCCGTTGTGACACTGTGCTTCTGCGCCCCGGCCTGGGCCTCGTGCAGCAGCGTCAGAGCGGCGCGCAGATCGCCGCGGACCAGCTCGGCCTGGCCGAGCAGGAACGCGAGATTGGCGTAGGCCAGGCCTGGCACGTCGCGGACCGACTCGGCCAGCTGCTGGGCCGCCCGCACGCATTCGTCGATGCGCCCGTTGAGCCGGCAGGCGCGGGCGTAGACCGCGCCGTACCAGAACCGCATGGGTGACGCCTGAAACGACGTGATCGCGCGGTCCATGGCCCGCCCCACCATCTCGGAGATGTCGGTGATCTTGCCGAGCGCACCCTGGGCGGTGGTCAGCGCGACGGACGCCAGCATCGCGTGGAAGTCGGGCAGCGTGGGAGAGCTCAGCGCCGCCCGCGCCTTGTCCGCCGCCGAGCCGCAACGAGCCATGACGGCGTCGACGCACGCTTCGACCGCGGCGCGCTCGGCGCGCTGCGCCTCCGATTCCGGCGTCGTCGCCAAGCCGTCGAGGATCGCGGCCGCGTCGCGGGGGCGGCCCAGGTTCCACACCAGGTTCGCCGCGCGCACGGTGGCCCAGTGATGTCCGTCGGGGTCGTCGACGCCGATGCCGGCGAGGATCGCCTCGGCCTTCTCGCCGTGCCCGCGCCCGGCCAGGCTGATCGCGCGCAGCCCCTCGGCCTCGCTGATCCCCGCCTCGGCCGCGGCGGCGGCGAATCGGTCGGACAGGTCGAGATCGAGCAGCGTCATCGCGAGCTGCGCCGCCCGCAGGTACAGCTGCGGGTCGGGCGGAAGGTCCGATTCCAGCGTCAACAGCGCCCGGCGCACGGTGGCCGACACGTCGGCGTCGGCGTGCCGGGCCAGGCGCTGCGCGAGCCGGCCGCGGATGCGCGACAGGTACATCTCGCTGGCGACGGCGCGGCGAAGCTCGCCGAACAGCGGATGGGCCAGCCGGGCCAGGAGCCGGGGGCCGGTGCGTTCCACGATGACCAGGCCCAGGCGCTCGGCCTCCTCGAGGTCCGCGCGGGCCACCAGGTCGCAGAGCACGTCGACCGCCAGCGGCTCGTACTGCGAGAGGGTGTCGACGACCGCCGCCACCTCGGGCTGCAGCCGGCTCAGCTGCCGGCCGACCATGTCGCCGAGGCTGTCGGAGACCGCGACGCGCTCGTCCCACATCCACACCCCGGCCACCTGCTTGATCGCCCCGGCCGCGATCTGGTCCTTCAGCAGCTGGCGCACGAACAGCGCGTTGCCGCCGGTCAGTTGCCAGAATCGCCGGGCGCTGCGGCTGTCCACGGCGCCACCGAGCGCACCCTCGATGATCCGGCGCACGTCAGGGGCCGAAAGGGGTTGCAGATCAAGGCGCGCGAGCAGCTCGTCCTTCCACAGGGCCGTGATGGCGTCGGCCTCGTCGCCGCCGGTGCGCACCGTGACCAGCAACCGGGTGCCGCGCGCCTGCGCCAGCTGGTGGATGACGTGGGCGGACAGCCCGTCCAGCAGGTGCGCGTCGTCGACGCCGATCAGCACCCGGCCGCGACGTTGCTGCTCGATGAAGGAGTTGATGACCCGCCGCACGCCGGAAATCGGGTCGGGCACCGCGTCGCAAATCGACGGGGTGAATGCGCCCAGCGGCAGTTGTCGCGCGGACTGCGTTCCCACGATCCAGTACGTCCGCTCACCGGACGCCTCCGCACGAGCCAGCACTTCGCGTGCGAGCCTGGTCTTGCCCACTCCCGCCGCCCCGGCGATGACGGCGCCCGACGAATTGCCGACTCCGCTGAGCGCTCGGCGAATTGCGGCTAATTCGCTGTCACGCCCTGTCAGCAAATCGGCGCCGATCACCGGCCGAATATAACGCCTATCGGCGAACAAACGGAACGACAATCTTTGCTGGGCGCCGGGAGAGCTTGGAAGATCAGCGCCGCGGCTTCCAGACCACCAGAGCGGTGCTCTTGGGCACCACTGCGATGTCGCGGCGCTGGCCGGCACGCAGTTGCGCGATTTCCTCGGTCATCTCCTTCACCCGCGACTGCAGCGCCTCGACCTGGTTGGTCAGCTCGATGATGCGCTTGATGCCGGCGAGGTTGACCCCCTCGTCCTGCGACAGCCGCTGCACCTCACGCAGCAGATCGACGTCGTGCTCCGAATAGCGCCGTCCCCCGCCGGAAGTGCGGCGCGGGCTGACCAGGCCGAGGCGGTCGTAGGTGCGCAGGGTCTGCGCGTGCATGCCCGCCAGCTCGGCGGCCACCGAGATCAGGAAGGTCCGCGCCTCATCCTTGCGGGAGTTGCGCGGGTTGCCGGAATTCACCGCCATCAGCGATTACCCGCCCATCCGGCGCGTGGGTTGAAACCACTGGCACGCTCGGCTTCCGCGTAGGCCTCGAGGGCCTCCATCGCGGCACCCTCCAGGTTGGGCGGCACCGCGACCTTCACGGTGACCAGCAGGTCACCGTTGCCGCCGCCGCGCTTGGGCACACCGCGCCCGCGCACCCGCAGGATGCGCCCGTCGGCGGTGCCCTTGGGCACCCGCACGCCGACCTTGCCGTCCAGCGTGGGCACCGAAAGGGTGGAGCCGAGGGCCAATTCGGTGAAGCTGACCGGAACGGTCACGGTGAGGTCGTCGCCGTCGCGGCCGAACACCTTGTCCGGACGCACGTGGACGGTCACATAGAGGTCACCCGACGGCGCGCCGCGCAGCCCGGCCTCGCCCTGACCGGGCAGCCGGATGCGCTGGCCGTCCTCGACGCCGGGCGGGATCCGCACGTTGATGGTGCGGGTGCGCGTCGTCACGCCGGTGCCCTTGCACTCGTCGCACGGGTGCTCGATGATCGAGCCGCTACCGCGGCAGTCGGTGCACGGCTCGGAGAAGCCGAACGCGCCCTGGTTGCGGTTGATCACGCCCGATCCGTTGCAGGTGGGACACACCTTGGGGCTGGTGCCCGGCCGCGCGCCGCTGCCGTGACAGTTGGTGCACGGCGCCGGGCTGGTGAGCCGCAGCGGCATCGCCACGCCCTTGGCCGCCTCGACGAAATCCAGCTCCGTTTCGGTCTCGAGGTCGTTGCCGCGGCGCGGCCGGCTGGGCCGCGCGCCCGCACCCCGCCCGAACAGGCCGCCGAACAGGTCGCCGATGTTCGCCCCGCCGCTGCGGCCGGCGGCGTCGAAAAGGTCGTTGAGGTTGAACTCCGCGCCGTCACCGCCGACGTTGAAGCCACCGAATCCCCCGCCGTCGAACCGGCGTCCGCCGAAACCGCCGCCCGCGAACAGGCGGCGGGTCTCGTCGTACTCCTTGCGCTTGGCCGGGTCCGACAACACGTTGTGCGCCTCGGAGACGGCCTTGAAGCGTTCGCCGGCGGCGGGATTGTCGGGATTGGCGTCAGGGTGCAGGTCGCGCGCCAGCTTGCGGTAGGCGCGCTTGATCTCTTCCGGGCTGGCGTCAGAGGAGACGCCCAGCTCCTTGTAGAAGTCCTTCTCGACCCACTCACGCTGGGCCATGTCGCGTCACCCCCTCTCACCTCTCTCGTGTTCTGCTGTGCTGATTGTGTGGTCTAGTCACCGGGTTCGCCGGGGTTATCGCCCGATTCGGCCGGCGCGGCGCGATCGCCCGCCACCGCGTCCGCCACGGTGTCATCCACCGTGTCGACGACCCCGACCAGCGCGTGCCGCAGGACCTGGTCGCCCAGTTTGTAGCCCTGCCGCATGACGGTGCCGATCACCGGGCGCGAGCCGTCGCCCTCGTGCTGGACCGCTTCGTGCAGCACCGGGTCGAAGTCCTCGCCCTCCTCGCCGAACGCCGTCAGTCCGAGCCCGGACAACGCGCTGTCCAGCTTGTCGGCCACCGACTTCAGCGGGCCCGAGTCCAGGTCGCCGTGCTTGCGCGCGCGGTCGAGATCGTCGAGCACGCCCAGCAATTGATTGACGACGGCCGCCTTGGCCCGGTCCGCCGCGGCCTGCTGGTCGCGCAGCGCGCGCTTGCGGTAGTTGGCGAAGTCGGCCTGCACCCGCTGCAGATCGGCGGTGAGCTCGGCGACTTTGGTGTCGGCCGGGCCTGCCTCCGATCCCGTGGGCGCGGCCGCTCCCGGCGCCCCTCCCGGCTGGGCGCCGGGAGGGGCCTGCCGCACTTCTCCGGTCTCCGGATCGATGCGCCGCTTGTCGGTGACCGTTACCTGTTCCGGGTGTCCTTCGCTCACTTGGACTCCCGGTCGTCGTCGACCACCTCCGCGTCGACAACGTCGTCGGCCGAGCCGGCCGAGCCGGACTCGGGGCCGCCGGCCTGGCCGCCCGCGGCCTGCGTGGCCTCGTAGATCGCCTGGCCGAGCGCCTGGGACTCCTGTCCCAGCTTCTCCATCGCCGACTTGATCGCGGAGATGTCGGTGCCTTCCAGCGCCGACTTGGCTTCCGCCACAGCCGCATCCACCTTGTTCAGGGTGTCCTCGGGGACCTTGGGTCCGCCTTCGGCGCCGCGCTGTTCGGTGACGAACTTCTCGGTTTGATAGACCAGCGTCTCGGCCTGGTTGCGGATGTCGGCCTCCTCGCGGCGCTGACGGTCCTCCTCGGCGTGGGCCTCGGCGTCCTTGATCATCCGGTCGATCTCCTCCTTGGACAGGCCGGAGCCCTCCTGGATCTTGATCGTGTTCTCCTTGCCGGTGCCCTTGTCCTTGGCCGTGACGTGCACGATGCCGTTGGCGTCGATGTCGAAGGTGACCTCGATCTGGGGCACGCCACGCGGGGCCGGCGGAATGCCGGTCAGCTCGAACGAACCGAGCAGCTTGTTGTGCGAGGCGATCTCGCGCTCACCCTGATAGACCTGGATCTGCACCGACGGCTGATTGTCGTCGGCCGTGGTGAAGGTCTCCGACCGCTTGGTCGGGATCGTGGTGTTGCGCTCGATGAGCTTGGTCATCACGCCGCCCTTGGTTTCGATACCCAGGCTCAGCGGCGTGACGTCAAGCAGCAGAACGTCTTTCACCTCACCCTTGAGGACGCCGGCCTGCAGCGCGGCGCCCACGGCCACCACCTCGTCGGGGTTGACGCCCTTGTTGGGCTCCTTGCCTCCGGTGAGCTCCTTGACCAGGTCGGTCACCGCGGGCATGCGGGTGGAACCACCCACCAGCACCACGTGGTCGATCTCGGAGACCGAGATGCCGGCGTCCTTGATCACCGACTGGAAGGGCTGACGGGTGCGGTCCAGCAGGTCTTGGGTGATCTTCTGGAACTCGGCACGGGTCAGCTGCTCGTCGAGGAACAGCGGGTTCTTGTCGGCGTCGACGGTGATGTAGGGGAGGTTGATCGAGGTGCTCTGGCTGGAGCTCAGCTCGATCTTGGCCTTCTCGGCGGCCTCACGCAGCCGCTGCATGGCCATCTTGTCCTTGGTCAGGTCGATGCCACTGGTGGCCTTGAATTTGTCGACCAGCCAGCTGACTACGCGGTCGTCCCAGTCGTCGCCACCGAGGTGGTTGTCACCGCTGGTCGCACGGACCTCGACCACGCCCTCGCCGATTTCGAGCAGCGAGACGTCGAACGTGCCGCCGCCCAGGTCGAAGACCAGGATGGTCTGTTCCTTCTCGCCCTTGTCCAGGCCGTAGGCCAGCGCCGCGGCGGTGGGCTCGTTGACGATGCGCAGCACGTTCAGGCCGGCGATCTGGCCGGCCTCCTTGGTCGCCTGGCGCTGGGCGTCGTTGAAGTAGGCGGGCACGGTGATGACCGCGTCGGTGATGTCCTCACCGAGGTAGGCCTCCGCGTCGCGCTTGAGCTTCATCAGAACCCGCGCACTGATCTCCTGCGCGGTGTATTTCTTACCGTCGATCTCGATGGACCAGTCGGTGCCCATGTGCCGCTTGACCGAACGGATGGTGCGGTCGACGTTGGTCACCGCCTGGTTCTTGGCGGGCTGACCGACCAGTACCTCGCCGTTGCGGGCGAAGGCGACGATGGACGGAGTCGTCCTCGAGCCCTCGGAGTTGGCGACCACGACCGGGTCGCCGCCTTCGAGAACTGCGACGACGGAGTTGGTGGTCCCGAGGTCGATACCGACCGCACGAGCCATAGTGATTCCTCCTGAGTAGTAGAGCTTTCTGTCGTGGCACTATGCTGAGTGAACCCCGCTCAAGACTGCCTCCGCCTCCGTGGCGGTGTCAAACCAAGCTTGAGTGTGGTTCGCTCAACTTATCGATCATGCCAACGGTGGGCACCGCCGTCTTGTTCCCGGCGCGCGCCGAGCCTGCCGGAGTTGCCGGCGCCGAACGTTCCCGGTGCGCGAGACGGCCGTCGCGCTTTGCCGATCAGGTGCCGATCGTGTACCGATCAGCTGCCGATCGCCCGGTGATCAGACGCCGACCGGACGGTGATCATCTCCTCCATCAGCGCCAACAGCGCACGCGCCGCGGCGCTCGGCGGCCGCATCGCCGAGGTGGCGACGTAGAGCCGCCACTGCATGTCGTGGTCGGCGATCTTGACCGTCGCGAGGCCGGAGTCGTCGATCTCGTCGAGGATCGACCAGCTCAGGAATCCGATACCCAGGCCGTTGCGGATGTAGGTCGCCGCCGTGCCCAGGTCGGCGACCTCGAGCGCGACGGTCCGGTCCACACAGGCGGCGGTGAACGCGTTGTCCACCACCGTCCTGGTGCCGTAGCCGGGCGGGCTGTCCACGAACGACATTCCGGCCAGCTCGGCCAGCGGCACCGAGTCCCGTTGCGCCAGGGGGTGGTCGGCGGGAACGACCAGGAGCAGGGGCACGGCGGCGACCAGCCGTGCGTGCAGGTCGGCCGGCGCCGGGCCGGTGAAGACCAGGAAAGCGACGTCGAGGTCGCCGTCACGCAGCTGCCGGGCCAGGCCGGCCGACCCGGCTGCGGCGGCCCGCAGGTGCACAACCACCTGCGGGTGCCGGGCGTGCAGCTCGGACAACAGCGTGGGCAGATCGATGACGCCTATCGAGGTGAGCGTCCCCAGCGTGACCGTCCCGCAGACCGACCCACAGGTGGCGTTGACGGCATCCTTGGCGGCGCGCGCCGCGTCGATGGTTTCTCGGGCGCGGGGCCGCAGCACCTCGCCGGCCGGGGTCAGCGTCACACCCGCCGGGCCCCGGGCGAACAGCTCGGCGCCGAGCTCACGTTCGAGGGCCTTGATGGTGGCCGACACCCCGGACTGGACGACGTGGAGCCTCTTGGCGGCCTCGGTGAAGCTGCGGTTGTCGGCGACGGCCAGGAAATACTCCAGGTGGCGAAGCTCCATGCTGCCATTATTACGATTTCCGATAAGACCTATCAAAACATGTCATTGGCGCTGATCGCCTCGCCGCAAATATCGTACGCATGTCAAACGATTTGGACGGTGCCCCTTGACTCAGCAAGCCCCTCCCCTGACGAGCATCAGGACCCGGTGGTCCTCGCCGTCCACCGACGACCAGTTCGTCGTCGAGAACCCCGCAACCGGTCAGACGGTGACCGTTGTCCAGGGCGCCGGGCCCGAAGAGGTGGACCAGGCCGTACGCGCCGCCCACGCCGCGCACCTGCACTGGAAGCGGCGCCCGGCGCGGGAGCGTGGCCGGCACCTGCGCCGGATCGCCGAGGTGATCCGCGCCAACGCCGACGAGATCGCCGGGCTCGAGTCGCTGGAGATGGGCAAGCCCGTCAGCCAGGCGCGCAATTTCGACGTCGAGGCGGCGATCTCGATCTTCGAGTACTTCGCCAGCATGGTCGAGGTGCTGCCCAGCCAGGCCCGCGACTACGGCCCGGTCGTGGACATGACGATGCTGGAACCGTACGGCGTGATCGCCGGCATCGTGCCGTTCAACTGGCCCCCCATCCACACCGCCGGGAAGGTCGCCCCGGCGCTGGCCGTCGGCAACGCCGTGGTCCTCAAGCCGCCGGAACAGGCCCCCTCGGTGGTGCTGCGGATGGTCGAATTGATGCAGTCGGTCCTGCCGGACCGCGTGGTGCACGCCGTGGCGGGCCGGGGCCAGGTGGGCGCCGCACTCGCCGGGCACCGGCTGGTGGGCAAGGTGTCCTTCACCGGATCGCCGCGAACGGGGGCGTCGGTGCTGCGGACCGCCGCGGGCAACCTCACCCCGACCCTCATGGAACTGGGCGGCAAGAACCCGTTGCTTGTCTTCGACGACGCGGATCTGCACGCCGCCCTGCTGGCCGCCGTCGACGGCGGATTCTTCAACCAGGGCGAAGCCTGCACGGCCGCGTCCCGAATCCTGGTGCAGGAGAACATCTACGCCGAGTTCGAAGAGAAGCTCTGCGCCGCGGTGAGCCGGCTGAAGGTGGGCGACGGATTCGACGCCAACACCGACGTCGGGCCGTTGGTCACCCGCGACCAGCAGCGGCGGGTCCTCGACTACCTGCAGATCGCGGTCGACGAGGGCGCCCGCATCGCCGCCCAGGCGCCGCTGCCCGGCGATCCGCGGCTGGCGGACGGGTTCTACGTCGCGCCCACCGTGCTCGCCGACGTCAGCCCACGCATGCGGGTGGCCCGCGAAGAGATCTTCGGCCCGGTGGTCTCCCTGATCCCGTTCAAGGACGAGGAAGAGGCCGTGCGCATTGCCAACGGCACCCCGTTCGGACTGGTCGCGTCGGTGTTCACCGCCGACGGCGACCGAGCGCTGCGGGTGAGCCGGCAGATCCGCGCCGGGGGCGTGTTCGTCAACAACTATCAGCGCATCGCCATCGGCACCGGCTTCGGAGGGGTGGGCCACAGCGGCTTCGGGCGCGAGCACGCCCAGGAGACGCTGGCGGAGTACGGCTACACCAAGACGATCCGGCTGGCCGCCAACCGCGACGAGCTGTCTTATTGGAGCGCAGCGGCCCGGGTGCTCGACGCCTGAGCGTGGGTTACCCTGAGCCTTCCAGGGGCCACGCCGCAGGAGCTTGATGCAACCCGTAGATGACGCCGCCGAGCGGCTGACCCGCGAAGACACGGGCTATCACAAGGCCCTCAAGAACCGCCAGCTGCAGATGATCGGCCTCGGCGGCGCCATCGGAACCGGGCTGTTCCTCGGCGCCGGGGGAAGGCTCGCGTCGGCGGGGCCCGGGCTGTTTCTGGTGTACGGCGTCTGCGGCGTCTTCGTCTTCCTGATCCTGCGCGCGCTGGGCGAGCTGGTGCTGCACCGTCCCTCCTCGGGTTCCTTCGTTTCCTATGCACGCGAATTCTTCGGAGAGAAGGTGGCATTCGCGGCCGGCTGGATGTACTGCCTGAACTGGGCGATGACGGGGATCGTGGACACCACCGCGATCGCGCACTACTGCCACTACTGGAAGACGTTCGACCCGGTGCCGCAGTGGACCCTCGCGCTGGTCGCGCTGCTGGTGGTGCTGTCGATGAACCTGATCTCGGTCAAGCTCTTCGGCGAACTGGAGTTCTGGGCCTCGCTGGTCAAGGTGCTGGCGCTGATCACGTTCCTGGTCGTCGGCACGGTGTTCCTGGTCGGCCGCTTCAAGGTGGACGGCCGCGACACCGGGCCGTCGTTGTGGGCCGACCACGGCGGTCTGCTGCCCGCCGGCCTGGTGCCGCTGGTGCTCGTCACCTCGGGGGTGGTATTCGCTTACGCCGCAGTGGAATTGGTTGGCATTGCGGCCGGGGAGACGGTGAACCCGGAGAAGATCATGCCGCGCGCGATCAACTCGGTGGTCTTTCGCATCGCGGTCTTCTACATCGGCTCGACGGTGCTGCTGGCCCTGCTGCTGCCGCACACCGCCTACCAGAACCACGTGAGCCCGTTCGTGACGTTCTTCTCCAAGGCGGGTTTCAGCGGCGCGGGCAACATCATGAACCTGGTGGTCCTCACCGCCGCGCTGTCCAGCCTGAACGCCGGGCTGTACAGCACCGGGCGCATCCTGCGGTCGATGGCGATCAACGGCAGCGGCCCGAAGTTCACCGCGCCCATGTCCAAGAACGGCGTGCCGTACGGCGGAATCCTGTTGACCAGCGCCGTCGGCCTGCTGGGCATCGTGCTCAACGCGGTCAAGCCGAGCCAGGCGTTCGAGATCGTGCTGCACCTCGCCGCCGTCGGTGTGGTGGTGGCCTGGGGCACGATCGTGGCGTGCCAGCTGCGCCTCTACCGGCTCTCCCGCCGCGGTGCCTTGCAGCGGCCCGACTTCCGGATGCCGCTGGCCCCCTACAGCGGCTACGTCACGCTGGCCTTCCTGGCCGGCGTCCTGATCCTGATGCTGCTGGACAAGGTGCAGGGCCCCTGGCTGCTCGGCGCGATCGTGCTCGGGGTCCCCGCGCTCATCGGCGGCTGGTTCTTGGTCCGCCACCGCGTCCAGGCCATCGCCGAAGACAGTGCCGCCTCGGCCTCTCCGCGCACGGATCCCCCGCTCGCGGCCTGAACTCGCCTCGGTCACGGTGGGGTAAACGTGGGCGCGTCACTGCGGTCGCTTTACCCGCCCGCTGCGTAGTCTGAGGCGCGAAATTCGAGATTTCGGGAGTTCAGGTGCGGTTGTCGCAGAAGGCGCGGTGGGGCATGGCCGGTGGGTCGTTGCTGCTGTCGCCCGTGCTGGTGAGCGCCATGCCGGTGTCCGGCTGCAGCTCCAGCATCGAGGGCAGGCCGGTCGCGTCGCCGGGGGCAGGAGGGCCCACCGAGCCCACGTTTCCCACGCCGCGCCCGTCGTCGTCGCCGCCGCCGACCAGCAGTCCCGCGCCCGGTTCGTCGATCGCGCCGACCAGCCCCACCACCCCGGGGGCCGCGATCCCGCTACCGCCGGACCAGAACGGCTACGTCTTCATCGAGACCAAGTCCGGCATGACCCGCTGCCAGATCAACAACGACAGCGTCGGCTGCGAGGCTCCGTTCACCAACTCGCCGATGCAAGACGGTGAGCACGCCAACGGCGTGAGCGTCACCGCGGGCGGCACCGTCCAATGGGTGCTGGGCAACCTGGGCTCCATCCCGACCGTCACCATCGACTACAAGACCTACGAGGCCCAGGGCTGGACCATCAACGCCACGCCCGACGGCACGCGTTTCACCAACGACCACACCAAGCACGGCATGTTCGTCAGCATCGAGAAGGTCGACACGTTCTGAGCGCCTGTCAGTACCATCGGTGCCGTGGCACGCAACGGCCCACCGGGGGACGATTTTCACGATCAGCCGACCCAGCATGCCAATTTCGGCGCCGGCGCAGTTCCGCCCGCCGTCGAGGCCCCGCCGCCCTCCACCGGGCCGCCGGCGCCCGGTCAGTTCCCGCAGACCGACTCGTTCGGCCCGCTGGACGACCTCGACCCGGACGCCGAGCCCAAGCCCTGGTACCGCAGGCCCGCGATGCTCATCGCCTGGCTTGTCGTCGTCGTGATCCTGATCGGCCTGATCATCTTCGGCATCGTCGAACTGCTCCAGGGCCAGCAGGGCACCAGCAAGACCCCGACGACCAGCACGACAAGCACAACCTCCCCGACCACCACGACGACCCCGTCCACCACGACCACCACACCACCGCCGTCCAGCAGCGCGGTCGCCCCGCCGCCGGAACAGCCGACCTACCAGCCGACCCGCCAGCCCACCCAGCAGCAGCCACCGCCGACGCATCACCTGCCGCATTTGCACCTGCCCTCGGTGATCACCATCCCGGAGGTGCCGACGGTGATCACGGTGCCGCCCGGCCTGCGCTGACGCGCACCTACACTCGCGGAGATCCACGACAACTGACACAGGGGTGCGCGATATGAGCGAGTCGCTCGGGCTGTCGGTCGGCGCGGCCAATCTGGTCGCGGTGCGCGCGGGTCACGCCCCGTTGCGCCGCAGTTCGGTGCTGACGCTGTTCGAGCACCGGCCCACCGAAGTCGGCCTGCCCGAAGAGAATCCGAACCTGACCGAATCCGGACTGGTGCTGCGGGGCTTCGTCGAAAGGGTCGGCGACCCGTCGCCGTTGGTGGCCGCCGACGGGACGAAGTACCTGGGCGAGGTGCTGACCGTCGAGGCCATCGAGGCCATGGCGCGCGCGGTCGGCTACGGCACACCGGTCACCATCGCCGTCCCCTCGTACTGGTCACAGGCCCAGTTCAGCGCGCTGCGCGAGGAATTCTTCGCCCAGCCGGACCTCGAACGCGACGGCGTGCCGCCGACGCTGGTCTCCGACGCCACCGCCGCGCTGGCCGGACTGCGCACCCAACCCGGCTTCCCCACCGACGGTGCCGTCGCGGTGTGCGATTTCGGCGCCGGCGGCACCAGCGTCACGCTGATGGGCGCCCGGCCGGGGTCCGGGCCCACCGGCTCGACGCTGCGGCACACCGAATTCTCCGGCGACGCCATCGATCAGCTCGTCGCGGAGCACGTGCGCGCACCGGCCGCGGACGCGACCGTCGCCGACCTGGGGGCCACCACGCGAATCGGCTCACAGACCCGGTTGCTGGGCGAATGCCGGCGCGCGAAGGAACGACTCTCGACGGCGGCGACAGCCACGGTCACGCCGGGTTCGGGTGAACCTGTTGTGTTGTCGCGCAACGACTTCGAGCAGCTCATCGCCGAGCCACTGGAGCACCTGCTGCGAGCGATCGATGAAGCGTTGCAGCGCAACGGAATTGGGCCAGGCGGCCTGGCCGCCGTGGCGGCCGTCGGCGGCGGCGCCGCCATCCCGTTGGTCGGCGCCCGCCTGTCGCAGCGCTTCGGGGTGCCCCTGCTCACCGCGGCGCAGCCCGGGTCGGCTGCCGCCGTCGGGGCGGCGCTCCTCGGCCAGCAGCAGGCCTCCGCGGGTGTCCCGACAAGTGCCGCCGCCGCGGTGCAGACGCCGACCGAACTGGTTCCCACCGCGCGGGCCGCGGACGCCGACCCGGCGCTGGCGTGGTCGCAGGATGCCGACGACGCCGACGACGAGCTGGTGCCCTACACGGGGCGCGACGCCACCGGCGAGTATGCGCGCGAGGCAACGGAATATGACGACGACCGCGATGCGCCGCCCGCTGCCGGCGGCGGGCTGCCCTGGTACAAGCGCACGGCGCTGGTCGTGAGCGTGGCCGCGGCGGGCGCGGCGGTGCTGGTGGCCGTGCTGCTGGGCATCAATCTGGCCGACTCGGGTTCCAACCCGGGCAACCCCCCGGCCACTGAACCGGCACCGCCGCCGACGTCGCAGACCGTGACCGTCACCGGGCCGGGCGACAGCACCACGGTGACGGTCCTCCCGCCGCCGCCCACCACCCAACCGCCGGCCACGACCACCGCGGCGCCGCCACAGACCACCACGACGACGACCGCCACAACCACCGCGGCCCCGACCACGACCACCCAGCCCAGCACCACCACTGAGGCCACCACCACCGCCGCTCCGCCGGCACCCACGCGGGACAGACCGTTTCCGCGTTTCGAACCGCCGTTCCGGCGTTAGCGGAGCGGGGCGCGGGTATGCCTGCGCCACCGGTGCCCGGCAAACGCGAAGTTAGGGGAACCTTTCTCGCGTCGAAAGGCCGGGAGATGTAACTATGAGCAGGGCTAAGCAGGCAAATCGCAGACTGCGGTAACGCCGAATAACGATGCATTGGGGAGATTTCTGTGACCACGCAGATGCTCATCAGATTGACCGTGGGCATGGGCATGAGCTTGATCGTGCTCGCGCTCGCCGCACGGCGGGTTCTGTTCCTGTTCAAGCTGGTCACGGCCGGTAAGCCCGCCCCAGGGCACACCGACGACCCCGGCAGGCGGGTCTGGACGGAGATCACCGAGGTCTTCGGCCAGCGCCGGCTGCTGAAGTGGTCGATTCCCGGCCTGGCCCACTTCTTCACCATGTGGGGCTTTTTCATCCTGCTCACCGTGTACATCGAGGCCTACGGGTTCCTTTTCCAGGAGAACTTCCACATCCCGATCATCGGCCGCTGGAACGCGCTGGGCTTTCTGCAGGACTTCTTCGCCACCGCCGTTTTCCTCGGCATCACCACGTTCGCGATCATCCGGCTGATGCGCAGCCCGCGCGAGATCGGACGCTCGTCGCGGTTCTACGGCTCGCACACCGGCGGCGCCTGGCTGGTGTTGTTCATGATCTTCAACGTCATCTGGACCTACGTGCTGGTGCGCGGGTCCGCCGTCAACAACGGCACCCTGCCCTACGGCAACGGCGCATTCGTGTCCCAGCTGTTCGGCGCGATACTGCGACCGCTGGGCCAGCCCGCCAACGAGATCATCGAGACCACGGCGCTGCTGCTGCACATCGCGGTCATGCTGGCGTTCCTCATCATCGTGCTGAACTCCAAGCACCTGCACATCTTCACCGCACCCATCAACGTCATCTTCAAGCGGCTGCCCGACGGGCTCGGCCCGCTGCTGCCGATCGAGGCCGACGGCAAGCCCGTCGACTTCGAAAACCCGCCCGACGACGCCACATTCGGCCGCGGCAAAATCGAGGACTTCAGCTGGAAGGCCATGCTGGACTTCGCCACGTGCACCGAATGCGGTCGCTGCCAGTCCCAGTGCCCGGCCTGGAACACCGGCAAGCCGCTGTCGCCCAAGCTCGTCATCATGGACCTGCGCGACCACTGGATGGCCAAGGCGCCCTACATCCTCGGCAGCAAGGAGACCCCCACCGAGAACACCCCGGAGGGCGGTGTCGGCGAGGAACTGGGCGGCGAGAAGCACGCCGAGGAGCACCACGTCCCCGAGTCCGGGTTCGGGAGGGTCATGGGTTCCGGCCCGGAGCAGGCCACCCGGCCGCTGGTCGGCACCGAGCAGGTGGGTGGGGTCATCGACCCCGACGTGCTGTGGTCGTGTGTGACCTGCGGCGCGTGCGTGGAGCAGTGCCCGGTGGACATCGAGCACGTCGATCACATCGTCGATATGCGCCGCTACCAGGTGATGATGGAGTCGGAGTTCCCCTCCGAGCTGTCGGTGCTGTTCAAGAACCTCGAAACCAAGGGCAACCCGTGGGGCCAGAACGCGGCCGACCGGACCAATTGGATCGACGAAGTCGACTTCGACGTCCCCGTCTACGGCGAGGACGTCGACAGCTTCGACGGCTTCGAGTACCTGTTCTGGGTGGGCTGCGCCGGCGCTTACGACGATAAGGCCAAGAAGACCACCAAGGCCGTCGCCGAGCTGCTGGCCATCGCCGGGGTCAAGTACCTGGTACTGGGCACCGGCGAGAGCTGCAACGGCGACTCCGCGCGCCGCTCCGGCAACGAGTTCCTGTTCCAACAGCTGGCCCAGCAGGCCGTCGAGACCCTCGACGGCGTGTTCGAGGGCGTCGAATCCGTCGACCGCAAGATCGTCGTGACCTGCCCGCACTGCTTCAACACCCTGGGCCGCGAATACCGCCAGCTGGGCGCCAACTACACGGTGCTGCATCACACGCAGCTGCTGAACCGGCTGATCCGGGACAACCGGCTGGTGCCGGTCGCGCCCGTCTCCCAGGACATCACCTATCACGACCCGTGCTACCTGGGCCGGCACAACAAGGTGTACGAGGCGCCGCGCGAGCTGATCGGCGCCGCGGGAGCCAATCTCACCGAGATGCCGCGCCACGCCGAGCGCAGCTTCTGCTGCGGCGCGGGCGGCGCGCGGATGTGGATGGAAGAGCACATCGGCAAGCGCATCAACCACGAGCGCGTCGACGAGGCGCTGGCCACCGGCGCCGCAACCATCGCCACCGCGTGCCCGTTCTGCCGGGTGATGGTGACCGACGGCGTGAACGACCGCTCCGAGGAGGCGGGGCGCGAGGGCGTCGAGGTGCTCGACGTCTCGCAGATCCTGCTCGGCTCCCTCGACCGGGAGAAGGTCACGCTGCCGGAGAAGGGCACGGCCGCCAAGGAAGCCGAGAAGCGCGCGGCGACCGCGCCGAAGGCCGCCGCCGCGAGCGCTCCGGCGCAGGCGCCCGCGAAGCAGGAGGCGCCCGCCGAAGCCGAGGCGCCCGCTGCCAAGGCGGAGGCTTCGACCTCGGGGGCCGCTCCCGCCGCCCCGGTGAAGGGCCTGGGGATCGCGGGCGGCGCGAAGCGTCCCGGCGCCAAGAAGGCCGCACCGGCGGCTAAGGCCGAGCAGTCCGAGGCCGCAGCCCCGGCCGAGGCGGAAGCCAAGGCACCGGCCGCACCCGTGAAGGGCCTGGGGATCGCGGGCGGCGCGAAGCGTCCCGGCGCCAAGAAGGCCGCTCCCGCCGCGAAGGCCGGCGCTCCGGAGGCACCCGCCGAGACCAAGGCTCCGGCCGAATCCGAGGCCGAAGCTCCAGCCACGACGGAGGCGAAAGCCCCCGCGGCGCCCGTGAAGGGGCTCGGCATCGCCGCCGGCGCGAAGCGCCCCGGCGCCAAGAAGGCCGCGCCCGCAAAGGCGGCGCCCGCCCCGGCGGAGGAACCCGCCAAGGCGGCACCCACCGCGTCCGAGGAACCCGCCGAGCCGAAAGGGGAGACCGCACCCGAGCCCACGACGGCGACCAACGGCGACGAGGCGCCCCCGGCGGCACCCGTGAAGGGGCTGGGCATCGCCCGCGGCGCACGCCCGCCGGGCAAGCGCTGACCACGCCGTTCGACGCCGCTCAGCAAATTTCGGTGGACAGCGATGGCACGATAGTGTCGTGACAACTCACCAGCTGCCCCTGCACACCACCGGTCACCACCGGCAGCGCACCTTCGCACAGTCGTCCAAACTGCAGGACGTTCTGTACGAGATCCGCGGCCCGGTGCACCAGCAAGCCGCGCGGCTGGAGGCCGAGGGGCACCGCATTCTGAAGCTCAACATCGGCAACCCTGCCCCGTTCGGCTTCGAGGCGCCCGACGTGATCATGCGCGACATGATCCAAGCGCTGCCCTATGCCCAGGGCTACTCCGACTCGCAGGGCATCCTGTCGGCCCGGCGCGCGGTGGTCACCCGGTACGAACTGGTCGAGGGCTTCCCGCGGTTCGACGTCGACGACGTCTACCTGGGCAACGGCGTCTCGGAGCTCATCACGATGACGCTGCAGGCGCTGCTCGACAACGGCGACCAGGTGCTGATCCCGTCGCCCGACTACCCGCTGTGGACGGCGTCGACCTCTTTGGCCGGCGGCACGCCCGTGCACTACCTGTGCGACGAAACCCAGGGCTGGGAGCCCGACATCGCCGACCTCGAGTCGAAGATCACCGAGCGCACCAAGGCGCTGGTCGTCATCAACCCGAACAACCCGACCGGCGCGGTCTACAGCCGCGAAGTGCTCACCCGGATGGTCGATCTCGCGCGCAAACACCAGCTGCTGCTGCTGGCCGACGAGATCTACGACAAGATCCTCTACGACGACGCCAAGCACATCAACGTGGCCACGCTCGCGCCCGACATGCTGTGCCTGACCTTCAACGGCCTGTCCAAGGCCTACCGGGTCGCCGGCTACCGGGCCGGCTGGCTGGCGATCACCGGGCCCAAGGACCACGCGGAAAGCTTCATCGAGGGCATCAGCCTGCTGGCGAACATGCGCCTGTGCCCGAATGTCCCGGCGCAGTATGGAATTCAGGTCGCGCTGGGCGGCCACCAGAGCATCGAGGACCTGGTGCTCCCCGGTGGCCGGTTGCTCGAGCAGCGCGACGTCGCCTGGGAGAAGCTCAACCAGATCCCGGGGGTGTCCTGCGTCAAACCACAGGGCGCGCTGTACGCGTTCCCGCGGCTGGACCCCGAGGTCTACGACATCGCCGACGACGAGCAGCTGGTTCTCGATCTGCTGCTGTCGGAGAAGATCCTGGTGACGCAGGGCACCGGGTTCAATTGGCCCGCACCGGATCACCTGCGCATCGTGACACTGCCGTGGGCCCGCGATCTGGCGGCCGCGATCGACCGGCTGGGCAACTTCCTGGTCAGCTATCGGCAGTAGCCCCTCTACCGTGGAGCGGGTGACGCATTCCCACTCGCACACGCTGCCCGGCCCGACCCCGGTGGATCCGCTGCCCGCGAGGATCGTGATCGGGTTGTTGGCCGCGATCGGTGCGGCGGTGATCGTCGGCGCGGTCCTGCTGTGGCCGAGCCGGCAGCACGTCGACGTCCCGCTGCCCTTCCAGAATGCCGTCGGCGGCGCGGTGAGCACCCAGGCGGGGCACGTGCTGTCCAGCGCGCTCGGCGACTGCGGCAGCCCGTCGACCAGCCAGGTGATCACCACCGCGCCGATGCCGGGAACGCCGGGCAGCGGGCGCTGCGTGCAGACACTGGTCGCCATCGATTCCGGGCCCAACGCCGGCGCCAAGACCCTGCTGGAATCCTCCCCCGGCCCCGGCCAGCCCAAGTTCGCGGCCGGCGACCGCATCCGGCTGGTCCGCCAGGTCGACGACCAGGGGGCCACCAGCTATGCCTTCTACGACTTCGAGCGCGGCTGGGCGCTGGTGGGCCTGGCGATCGCGTTCGCGCTGGTGATCGTCGCCGTAGCCCGCTGGCGCGGGCTGCTCGCGCTGGTCGGCATCGTCGTCGCGTTCGGGGTTCTGGTGATCTTCCTGCTGCCCGCGATGCGCGACGGCGCTCCCGCAATTCCCGTTGCGCTGGTGGCGTCGGCGGCGATCCTCTACGCGGTGATGTACCTGGCCCACGGCGTCAACCTGCGGACCAGCGCCGCGCTGCTCGGCACCCTGTCGTCGCTGCTGCTGGCCGCGGGGCTGTCCTGGGGGGCGATACAGCTGGCCCACCTGACCGGACTGTCGGACGAACAGAACGCCACGGTCGGCGCCTATCTGGGCAACGTGTCGGTCGGCGGCCTGCTGCTGGCGGGCTTCATCATCGGGTCGCTGGGGGTGCTCAACGACGTGACGGTGACGCAGGCCTCGGCGGTTTTCGAGCTGGCCCACCTCGGCGGCGACACGTCCCGCCGCGCCGTCTTCCTCGGCGCCATCCGGGTCGGGCGCGACCACATCGCCAGCACCGTGTACACGCTGGTGCTGGCCTACGCCGGCAGCTCCCTGCCGTTGCTGTTGCTGTTCAGCGTCGCCAACCGCTCGCTGGGTGACGTGCTGACCAGCGAGAGCGTGGCCGTCGAGCTGGTCCGTTCAGCCGTGGGCGGGATCGCACTGGCGCTGTCGGTGCCGCTGACGACGGCGATCGCCGCGGTACTGGCCAAACCGGCGGCCGCTACCTCCGGTGTTCCAGCAGATCGAGCAGGTAGCCGCCATACCCGGACTTGAGCAGCGTGTGCGCCCGCTTTTCGAGGTGCTCGTCGCTGATCCAGCCCTGCCGCCAGGCGATCTCCTCGGGGACGCTGACCTTCAGGCCCTGCCGGCGCTCCAGCGTGCGAACGAAGTCGCTGGCGTCCAGCAGCGAGTCGAACGTTCCCGTGTCGAGCCACGCCGTGCCGCGGGCGAGCACCTCCACCGCCAGCCGGCCGCGGTTCAGGTAGATCTGGTTGACCTCGGTGATCTCGTACTCGCCGCGCGCGGACTTCTCGAGGCCTTTGGCGATCTCGATGACCTCGTTGTCGTAGAAGTACAGGCCGGGTACGGCGTACTGGGACTTCGGCGTGGCCGGCTTCTCCTGAAGCGACAGCGCTATGCCGTCGTCACTGAATTCGACCACACCGTAGGCCGACGGGTTGGCCACCCAGTAGGCGAAAACCGCTCCGCCGCTGATGGATTGGAAGCGGCGCAGGCTCGTGCCCAGCCCGGGGCCATAGAAGATGTTGTCTCCCAACACCAATGCGACGGGATCGTTGCCGATATGTCCCGCGCCCAACACGAATGCCTGAGCCAGGCCGTCCGGCCGTTCCTGGGTCACGTAGGTCAGGTTGATGCCGAATTGCGAACCGTCGCCGAGCAACCGGCGGAAGCCCGCCGAGTCGTGCGGGGTGGTGATCACCAGAATGTCGCGGATCCCGGCCATCATCAGGGTGGACAGCGGGTAGTACACCATCGGCTTGTCGTACACCGGCAGCAACTGCTTGCTGATCCCCATGGTGATCGGATGCAGGCGAGTGCCCGAGCCCCCGGCCAAGATGATCCCGCGCATCAATCGCTCCCTACTCGACGAGTTAACTTACGAGGTCGCGTTCGGTCAGTTCGGTGGCTGCCAGCGCCGACGCCAGGGTGTCGTGGCGGAACACCGAGGTGACGTGGTCTTGGACGACGCGGAACGCCGACGCCGCGTCGATGACGGCCCCGGGCTCGTCCGGCGCGCTGAGCTTTTGTTCCACGACCACCACCCCGTCGTGGACGAACATGCGGCCCAGCTCCGCGGTCTTGTGCGTGGAGGCCGCCCAGCGGCGCAACGCCTCGTGGCCTTGCGCCGCGCCGTGCGCGTCACCGATCTCGATGTCGTCGCTGGACAAGGCCACGAGGGTATCCAGGTCCGAGGCGTTCAATGCGTCGTGCCACGCAAGTACCGTGGCGATCTCGGAAGTGGTCATGGTCAGCAACGTACCGTGTGCGCTTCGTCGCCGTGACTAGAGCGGCGTATGGTCCAGCCAGCGCCGCCAGACGCCGTCGTCGCCGAACAGCTCGATGCGCGTCTCGGCGAGCGGCACGCGGCGCAGCATCGCCAGCAACAGTTCGGTGGCGCCGCCCCGCAGCGCCGCGCTGCCCTTGCCGTGCTCGTGCGACCAGACGATCCCGCCCTCGCCGACCGCGATGGTCCATTCGCCGGCCTCGCCCAGTCCGTCGTCGGTGGCATGCAGGTGCAGGGTGTCGCCGTCCTTCAGGGGCAGCGGCGCCCCGTCACCTCCGGCCTGGATGCTGACGCGTTCGAGCCATTCGGTGATCGCGTCTGACGCTATCGCGGGGTCGAGGGCGAATTCGTTGCCGAGCGCGATGGCGGCGTCGGCGCGGTGCACCGCGGTCTCGTGGAGCCGCCGGCGCATCCACCACTTCGCCGGGCGCCGCCCGAGGAACGTCCAGACCGGCGTCTGCGCTCCGGTCAGCTCGACGGCGTCGACCAACCGCTGCGCTCCGCCGTACAGCCAGGAGACGGCGTCGGCCGGGTCCGGTGGCGGCTTGCCGCCCTCGACGCTGCGGGGGTCGAGGAACTCGTCGCGTTGGTCGCGCACGATCTGCGCCGCCCAGCGGTCGCCGCGCCCGACATGGCGCATCAGCTGCTGCAAGCTCCAGCCGGGACATGTCGGCACCGGCACGGAGGCGTCCACACCTTGGAAAAGCTCCGCGAAGGCGCGATTCTCGTCGAGGAATGCGGCGACGTAATCCACGCCGGTCAGCGTACAAGGGCAGGGCAATTCGCCCCTATCGGCACAGCCCGCCATGTGTTCGGATGGTCACAACCAGTCGTTCATCGATGGGATGATTTATGAGCATGCCGGTCGTGCACAGCGCACAACTCCGCCGTGCGGAAACGAACCTGCCGAGGCGCCAGCCGTGACGGCAGACGATGAGACCGATCGGCCGGACGACCGGGATCAGCGGGCGGCCGAACTCGACCGGCGGGCGGCAGAGCTGGACCAGCGCGAGCGGGAGCTGGAGCGACGTGAGGCCCAGGTGACCCGGCGGGAGTTTCTCGCTGAGGAGCGAGACCGGGTGGCCAACGAGCGGGACCAAATCGCGGACCAACGCGAACTGTCGGCCAACAGCCGGGAGAACTATGCGGACGCACGCGAAGGCAGCGCCGCCGAGCGCGAACGCGAGCGATTGCAACGCGTTGGCGACCTGGCGGATCGGGAACGGGCGACCGCAGAACGCGAACAGGCCGACGTTCGGCGCGAGATGGCCGAAAGTGAGCGGCGCGGCAGCGATGGCCGGCCGCCATCAGCGAGCGGACCCGCCGGCGTGGACCCGGTGGATACCGCGGTCACGGAACCGGGATCGCAGACGTCCCGTGCACAAAGCTACGACGACGTCGAAGGCGACCTGCACGTCCGAATCGCCGAAGAAGTGCTGCGCGCGGGTCAACGGCTCGAACAGATGCGGCTGCAGACCGCAAGCGCCCAGCGGGCGGCAGCCGAGAGCTTCGAGCGGTCGGCAAACAGTCACGACCGGGCCGCCACTTCTTATGAGCAATTGGCCCAGTCCGGGGAGGGTCGTGAGGATTATCTGGCCCACGCGGTTCGCCACCGCGAGTTCGCGCAGGAGGATTACCGGATGGCTCGGCAGCTGCGGCAGCTGTTGGAACACGAATCGTTGTGACAGAGGGGCCGCCGTGCCCCGAGCCACTACGGCCGCGGAGCCCCGAGCCGGAACACCCGCCACCCCGCCTGCTGCCAGCGCGCGGCGTCGAGGCAGTTGCGGCCGTCCACGACCACCCGCGCACGCACCCGGTCGGCCAGGTCGTCGGGGTCGAGCTCGACGAACTGCCGCCACTCCGTGAGCACCAGCACCGCATCCGCGCGATCGCAGGCCTCCTCGACGGAGACCGCATAGTTCAGCGTCGGGAACAGGCGCTGCGCGTTTTCCAGCGCTTTCGGATCGTAGACATTGACCGCCGCGCCGTTGAGTTGCAGCTGGCCCGCGACGTTGAGCGCGGGTGAGTCGCGGACGTCGTCGGATTCCGGCTTGAACGCCGCCCCCAGCACGGCGACGTTGGCGCCCAGTAGCGAGCCGCCGCACGCGATGCTGGTCAGCTCGACCATCCGGGTGCGCCGGCGCATGTTGATGCTGTCCACCTCGCGCAGGAACGTCAGGGCCTGGTCGGCACCCAGCTCGCCGGCCCGGGCCATGAAGGCACGGATGTCCTTGGGCAGGCAGCCGCCACCGAAACCCAAACCGGCGTTGAGAAATTGGCGCCCGATCCGCGCGTCGTATCCGAGCGCGTCGGCCAGCAGGCTGACGTCGGCGCCCGCCGCCTCGCATACCTCGGAGATGGCGTTGATGAACGAGATCTTGGTCGCGAGAAAGGCATTGGCCGAAACCTTGACCAACTCCGCGGTCTGCAGGTCTGTCACAAGGAACGGCACCCCGGCGTCGAGCAGCGGTGCGTACAGTTCCCGGACCACGGCCTCGGCGCGCGTCGAATCCTGTTGGATGCCAAGCACGATGCGATCGGGGTTGAGGGTGTCGTGCACGGCGTAGCCCTCACGCAGGAATTCGGGATTCCAGGCGATTTCGACGTCCACCCCGCGCGGCGCCAGCGCCGCCGCGCGCTGGTTGAGTTCGGCCGCCGTGCCTACGGGCACAGTCGATTTACCGACCAGGACGGCCGGCCGGGTCAGTCGCGGTACGAGGGTGTCGATGACGGCGTGCACATGGCTCAGATCGGCGCCGTACTCGCCCTTCTTCTGCGGCGTGCCCACCCCGAGGAAGTGCACGTCGGCGAACTCGGCCGCCATCTCGTAGTCGGTGGTGAACCGCAACCGTCCGGTGGCCAGGTTGTCGGTCAACAGCTTTCGCAGTCCCGGCTCGTAGAACGGGATGTCGCCGGCGGCCAGTTTGGCGACCTTGCCCGGATCGACGTCGATCCCGATGACCTCGTGTCCCAGCTCCGCCATTCCGACCGCGTGCGTGGCCCCCAGATAGCCGGTGCCGAATACGGTGCATCGCATACAACCGGTGTAGGTCTTCGCGATTAGCTGATTGCATCGCCACGCTAAGCGTCAGGCGAACGGCAGATGACAGCTGGCCTCCGACGGACTAGAAGTGCGGGATACCCGGGATCCCGAAACCGCCGTGGCCCCCGCCGAATCCGCCGTGCGGACCACCGAAGCCGCCGTGCGGCGGACCACCGAACCCGCCGTGCGGTCCACCGTCGCCGTGACCCGGGCCGCCGAAACCGCCCGGCGGCCCACCGATGCCCGGAATGGGCAACGGAATCGGTACCGGAATGGGCGCCGGGGCCACCGGCGGCGGGGCAGGCGGAGGAGCGGCGGGCGGCGGCGCGGGTGCCGGCGCCTCCGGGGCCGGAGCCGGTGCCGGGGCTTCCTCGGGAGCGGGGGCGGGAGCCGCGGGCGCCGGGGCGGGCGCCTCCTGGGCCGGGGCGGGAGCCTCCGGGGCCGGTGCCGGGGCCGGCGCCTGTGGCGCGGGCGCCGGGGCGGGAGCCGCCGGCGCCGGACGGGTCGGGGCGACCACGACGTTCTGGTTGGGACTGGGCCGCACGTTGGCCGTCGGGCGGATGGCGATGGCCAGCGAGATGACCAGCGCCACGACGCCGACGATGAAGACGGCCGCTACCGCGCCACCCACCAACCTGAACGACCGGCGGTCGTGGTAGCCCGCGTCGACCAGCTCCGTCGCACCGGTCAGATCGCCCGTGAACGGGTTGTCGGGATCGTCGGCGACGGCGCTGTAGGCGAGCGGTTCCTCCCCGGCGACCAGGGCCGCGGGAGGCGTGTCGAAGTAGCCGGGGGCCACCGCGAAGGGATTGATGGCGCCCGTGCCGGGGTCCTGCGCGTAGGCCAGCGCCGCGGTCGACGACGAGAAAAGCGGAGCGTTCGCCGACGCCAGCGCCGCGCCGCGTGCCAGTGCCGTGTCCGGTTCCTCCGGCGCCGACAGCGGCAGCGTGGTCGCCGCCTCGAGAGCCGGTTTGATCAGCGGCAGGTCGATGCCCGAGCCGACGACGAACACCGCGTCCGGCCGGGTGCCAAGCGACTCGGCGCTCGAGACCATGGTGGCCAGCTGGGCGACTGCCGCTTCGTCGTCGTCGGGCAGCGGCTGGCGGTGCACGTCGGTGATCGAACCGTCCGCGCTGTCGACCACCGCCAGAGTCGCGGAGTCGGGCTCGATGTACAGCAGCGCCGTGTGCCCGTAGTTGGTCTGATTACCCACCGTCTGAGCGAGCGCGGCCGCGGCCAGGAAGGCCGAGACCAGCATCACGTTCTCAATCTTGTGATGGGCGAGCGCGTCCCGCAGGGCCGCGGCCTCGACGGGATCGGTGAACGTGACTCCGGTCGACGCCAGCTGGTAGCCGCCCTCGACTGCGCCCTCGCGCGTCCCCAGGATCGCCGAAACTACTTGATCGGCCGCGCTGATCGTTGCCGCATCGTCGTCCGACGGGATGTCGAAGTTGTCCTCGTCGACCGTCGCGCCATCGCCGTTTTCGCCTTCGACCAGCACCATACGGACTGCCGTCGGCGCCATCGACACGCCAAGTACGGTGTCCAAAGCTCCTCCAAAGTCGTTAGCCAGCCAATGACGAACAGACCGTCGCACCTGCTTGGAAAAGTGCCAGCCAGTCGCTGACGAGCCCCCACCCGTATTCCCCCAGTGCCACGATTTTACGCGGCTTTAGCCTTCGTGGCCCGTCACGATCAGCTCCAGGGGCCGCGCCGTTCCCCGTCGCCGGTGGCGGATTCGCGGTCGTCGGCGCTACCGGTGGCCGAACCCGCCGAAACCGTGGCCGCCACCGAACCCGCCGAAACCGTGCCCGAAGCCACCGTGACCGCCGAAGCCACCGAAACCGTGGCCGAAGCCACCGTGGCCGCCGAAGCCACCGAACGGCCCGCGCCCGCCGAACGGACCGCCGAAGGGCCCGCGCCCACCGAACGGTCCACCGAACGGCCCGCGCCCACCGAACGGCCCGCCGAAAGGACCGCGGCCGGGCACCGGGGGCCGGACGATCGGCGCCCGGGGCACGATCACGGGCGGGGCGACGACGGGCACGGGGAGCGGCGGTGGCGCCGCGCGAGGCGGCGCGACAGCAGGCAAGGGGTGCGGGACGGCCACCGGTTTCGGCGCCGGGATCATCGGCTTGGCCAGAGGCGGGGGCGCCGGCGCCGGCTTGGCGGGCGCGATGACGTTCTCGTTGGGGCTGGGCCGCAATGCGACCGTGGGGCGGATGTTGATCGCCAGCGCGATCTCCAGCGCCACAACGATGGTGATGAAAACGACCGCGAGCGAACTGCCGACCAGCAAAATCGCTTTGCGCCGTTGCGCCTTCTCGTCCAGCCCGATGACGGTCTGGGCTTCGGCGTCGTCGTCGGGCAAAGCGCTGTAGGCGACGTTGGGCCTGGCCCGTTCGGCGTCGGGTGACAGCTCCGCGACGGGCCGGTATTCCGGAAGATATCCGGGCAGCAGTCCGGGGGCCTGGCCGGCGAGGGCGAGCGGGTCGACCTCACCAGTGCCAGGGTCCAGCGCATAGGCAAGCGCCGCCGTCGACGACGCGAACAACGGCGCGTGCGCCGACGCCAGCGCAGCCCCCCGGGCCAGCGCCATCTCCGGCTCGTCGGGCACCGACACGTCCAGCGACGTCGCGGCCTCCAGGGCCGGCTTGATCAGCGGGATGTCGACGCCCGAACCGACGACCACCACGCCCTGCGGGCGCGCCTCGAGCTTCTCGGCGCTCGACACCATGTCCACGAGCTCGGCCACCGCCTCGTCGTCGTCGTCGGCGAGAACCGTGCGGCGCACCTCGGAAATCGAGCCGTCGGACGTGTCGACGACGGCCAGCGTCGCGGTGTAGGGCTCGACGAACAGCAGCGCGGCGTGCGCGTAGTTGGTGGCGTCGCCGACGGCCTGAGCCAGCGCCGCCGCGGCCATGAAGGCCGAGACCAGCATCACGTTCTCGACCTTGTGGGCGATCAGGGCGTCGCGCAGCAACGCGGCCTCGACGTGGTCGGTCCAGGTGACGCCGGTCGACAACAGCTGATAGCCACCCTCGGTGGCGCCTTCGCGGGTGCCCATGATGGCCGAGATGACCTGGCTCGGGGCGGCGGCACGCCTCGTCTCGTCGTCGACGTCGAAGATGTCCTGGTCGACGGTGACCCCGTCGGCGTTCTCGCCTTCGACCAGCACCATGCGGACCTTCGTCGGCGCCATCGAGACGCCCAACACGATGCCCACCACCGCTGAAAATCCCCCTTGCTCGTTTGCTGTGCGCCGGACGTTCGCGTCGGCAACACAACCGCCAAGCGATCAGCCGTAGACAAGTGCCACAGCGGCGGGCGTTTGTCCCGGGTTGAAAGCTGGGCTTATGCAGTTCTGGCAACAGGGGCGGCACGGGTTTCAGACCTGCCCCAGTGCCCCGACCCTACCCGGGTGGCGCTGGGGGTATGAACAATCGTTCGCTGTGAGTTAGCCGTGACCTGATGCGGGCTAGCGGTGCCCGCCGCCACCACCGAAGCCACCGTGGCCGCCGCCACCGAAGCCCCCGCCACCGCCGAAGCCACCGTGGCCGCCGCCGAAGCCGCCGCCGCCGCCGAACGGCCCGCCGCCATGGCCCCCGCCGAACGGACCACCGCCACCGAACGGACCGCCCCCACCGAACGGACCGCCCCCACCAAAGGGCCCGCCGCCACCAAACGGACCGCCCCCACCGAAGGGCCCGCCGCCATGACCGCCGCCGAACGGCCCGGGATTTGCGGGCTCACCGCCACCGGGAGGCCCGCCGGGGCCCAAGCCGGGGAAGTGCCCGCCGCCCGGTTCGCCGGGCCCGCCGGGGCCCAAGCCGGGGAAGTGCCCGCCGCCCGGTTCGCCGGGCCCGCCCGGACCCAAGCCGGGGAAGTGCCCGCCACCCGGTTCGCCAGGCCCGCCCGGACCGGCACCGGGGAAGTGCCCACCGCCGAGACCCCCGGGTCCGCCCTCCCCCGGAATCTGGTGCGGCCCCGTGCCGATGCCCTGCGGCGACTCGGGCGGCGCAACATGCACCGGAGACTGCGGTTGCGGGACGTGGATCGGCTCCTGCGGCGGCACCAGATGGGGCGCCTGGACCGCGGGCGGGCTCAGGATCGGGTTGGGCACCGGCAGGTGGACCGGCGGCGCCGGGAGGACGGGCGCCACCGGCGGGAGCACGACGGGGATCGGCGCGGGAGCCGCGGGGAGCGGCCCTACGGCCGGCAGCGGGGCGGCGACCGGCGGACCCACCGGCCTGGGCGCCGCCATCGGGACCGGCGCGCCGACGTTGAGCTTCGGCGCGGCCGCCTGAACCGGTGCGGATGCTTGCTGGGCCGGGACGATCAGGTGCTGTTCCGGGGTGGGCTGCAAGGCCACCGTGGTATTGCGGATGCCGATCGCCAGCGCGATCTCCAGGGCCAGCACCGCGCTGATGCCCACCACCGCCAGCCCGCTCCCGATCAGCAGCACCGGCCGGCGGCGCGGCTGGGACTCCTCGGGGAGGAACAGTTTCTCGATGACGACGGTCGGCGCGCTGGCGTCCTCGTCGGCGACGGCGCTGTAGGCGAGGTCGTCGTCGCCCAAGTCGGAGGCGAAGGCCGCGCCGAGGTAGTCGGGCAGGGCCTGCGGGTCGATCGCCCCGGTGCCGGGGTCCTGGGCATAGGCCAGCGCAGCGGTCGACGAGGAGAACAGCGGCGCGTTCGCCGAGGCCAGGGCCGCCCCACGGGCCAGCGCCGTCGCCGGATCCTCGGGCACGCTCACACCGAGTGACACGGCCGACTCCAGCGCGGGCTTGAGGTGAGCGACGTCGACGCCCGAGCCGACCAGGAACAGCCCGCCCGCAGCCGACTCCAGCTCGTCCAGCCCGGCGACCATTCCGGTCAGTTGAGCGACGGCCTCGTCGTAGGACTCGGCCTCGATCCGTTGCCTGTACACGTCGGCGATGGCGCCGTCGCAGGTCTCGACGACCGCCAGGGTCGCCGTCTCGGGCTCGACGAAGAGCACGGCGGTGCGCTCGTATCCCATTGCCGCGCCCAGGTTTTGGGCCAGCGCGGTCGACGCCAGGAACGCCGAGACCAGCATCACGTTTTCGACCCTGTGGGCGGCCAGCGCGTCACGCAGGGCGGCGGCCTCGACCGGATCGGTCCACGAGATGCCGATTGACGACAGCTCCAGCCCGGCTTCGGTGGCGCCCTCACGAGTGCCCAGGATGGCGGCGATCACCCGATCCGATGCGCTGACGGTGGCCACATCGTCGGCGGCGGTGACGTCGAACCCGTCCTCTTCCACCGTGGCGCCGTCGGCGTTCTCACCTTCGAGCACCACCATCTGCACCGAAGCCGGTGCCATCGACACCCCGAGCACGATATGCAAAATCAACCCCTCCCAAGGTGATGTGAGACGGACCGGGCGGAGGAAGGGACCACGGACCCCTCAATGATCCCGCAGAATCGCCGCAAGAGCGCGTCGGCGAACTTATGTAGAACTTATGAAGTTCTCGTAAGAACGCGAGGGGGTGGGGCCGCGCTGGCCCTGATATTTGGAGCCGACGCGCGAGCTGCCGTACGGGTGTTCGGCCGGGCTGGTCAACCGCAGGATGCACAGCTGCCCGATCTTCATGCCCGGCCAGAGGGTGATCGGCAGGTTGGCGACGTTGGAGAGTTCGAGCGTGATGTGACCGCTGAAGCCGGGATCGATGAAACCCGCGGTCGAGTGGGTCAACAGGCCCAGCCGGCCCAGCGACGACTTGCCCTCCAGCCGCCCCGCCAGGTCGTCGGCCAAGGTGACGAGTTCGAGCGTCGAGCCGAGCACGAACTCGCCGGGATGCAGCACGAAAGGCTCGCCGTCGGCCGGTTCGACCAGGCTGGTGAGTTCGTCCTGCCGCTGGGCGGGGTCGATGTGGGTGTAGCGGGTGTTGTTGAACACCCGGAACATGCGATCGAGACGGACGTCGACGCTGGACGGCTGCACCAGGGCGTCCTCGAACGGGTCGATGCCCAACCGGCCCGCGGTGATTTCGGCCCTGAGGTCACGATCGGAGAGCAGCACGCGAAGAGCCTATCTGCTGCTATGCGCGGGTCAGCGGAGATAAACTTCCGAGCCCGTCGGATAACCGCCCCCGGTGGTCGTGACGTGGACGTGGTCGTAGTGGCCGAGCCGGCTGGGCTGCGCGCCGCCGGGTGTGTAATAGACGCCCCGCCAGATCGCGTCCTGAATTCCGAAGCGAGCGGAGTGCTCGAGCACGTAGGCGACGATCCTGTTTCCCAGCGCTATGCCCTCGGCGGATTCGGGGTTGGGAATCATCACGTCCAGCGCCAGGCCCAGGGGGTGCCACGGCAGCGGATCCGGTCGCACCCCGCCGATCTCGTGAATCTCGGGGAACTCGGCGCTGATGCTGCGAGCGGTCAAGATCGTGCGGACCTGCAGGCCCCGTTCCGGAGCGATCCCGACCGGGAGGAACCGGGATTGCCGGTGCCATCGCGACGCCGCCGGCGGTTGGTCGTCGGCGAAAACATTGGCGTACGGATGCGATGCCGCCGCGACGATTTCCATGCAACATGGAGTGGTATTAGCGATAACGGGCTCGGCGCCGACACGGGCAGGGAATGGGTGGACGTCGCCGGACACCGCGAAGAGAGCAGCCACGGGTAAGACCCATGCAGCCAGCGAGACTGGCGGTTTCCGCCGCTTCTTGGCTAATTCGTGGCGTCCCATTCAGAGCACATTACGACGCCATAACGGAATAATAAACACTAACGTTTGAATCTGCCCGCAAATCGCAGGTCCCGCGGGTGCCGGCAAATCAATTCGCAGCCGCGATATTCGTGCGGTAACGCGATACGACGCGGGGCGGGGTCTTACCGGCGCGCGCGACCCGGCGCCCGTCGGCGCCGGCTGATGCTAGCCTTCTTGGGCAACCGCGCCGATGTAGTTCAATGGCAGAACATCAGCTTCCCAAGCTGAATACGCGGGTTCGATTCCCGTCATCGGCTCCACGATGACCAGGGCATTTGCTCTCGGGCGCCCCTGACGCTGAACGCGCGCCGCGACATCCGGCCCCCCCACCGCCAGAAGTGGCGCCGACGGCCATCGCATCGCCGTTATCAATGCCGCCCTCCACGGTGCACGCAGCGCTGATTCGGCGTGGCGGCGCAGGCCGTCGGCCTCGGCCCGGTTGGCCCTGATTGACATTGCCTTCGCCCGCCGCCGCGCCGATCATGGCTGCATGACAACAGCTCCGCAGTTCATCCTGACGTTCCGCGGCGTCGAGGTGGGCCGCTACGAGACGCCCGAGCGGGCAGTGGCGGCCGCCAGGTCGGTAATCGACACAGAGATAGGCTCCCGCCCCGGTGCCGCTGACCAGGAACCGACGGAGCTGCCGAGGATCGAATGGCAGCCGCCGCGCATGGCGTTCCCGTTCGACGCGGCGGGTTACTGGAGCTACCGAGCCCAGTCGCGCATGCGTGACGCGCAGCGTGCAGCGCCGCCACAGCCGACGGTCGGTCGACGCTTCGACCCGCCACCACCGCCCGCGCCCACTCGCTTCGATTCGCCGCAGGAACGCGGCATTGCCGGCGACGCGTCGATGCTGCCCCGGGGGCCGGATGCTTACGAACAGGCGCCTGTCTGCGGCGGTCCACCCCAGTGGGAATCTCCCCACCCCCCACCCCAACCGGTGTACGGAGGTCCTCCGCCATGGGCAACCGGTCGCCCCCCGGCGAAGGAACGGCAACCCAAACGGCGCTGGTTCGGCAAGAACCGTGACGAATCGAAGTGAGCCCGGCGTCCAGCGGCGGTTGAGCAGGCCGCCGGCACGGACCGCCTATGCGGTGTGGGAGTTGACGCTGGCATGCAACCTGGCCTGCTCTCATTGCGGATCCCGCGCCGGAAATGCCCGGCCGCATGAATTGTCCACGTCCGAAGCGCTCGACGTGGTAGACCAACTTGCCCAGGTGGGAATCGTGGAGGTGACCCTCATCGGCGGCGAGGCATTCCTGCGTCCCGACTGGCTGGAGATCGCCGCCGCAATCACCAACCGGGGGATGCGCTGCACGTTGACGACCGGTGGGTACAAGCTGAGTCCCACAACGGCACAACGCATGCGGGCCGCCGGCATCGTGCAGGCCTCGATCTCCATCGACGGGATGGAGCAAACCCATGATGCGCTACGCGGACGGAAAGGTTCCTGGCAGTCATGCTTTCGGACCGCCGAGCATCTGCAGTCTGCCGGCATAGCCGTCGCCTGCAACACCCAAGTCAACCGCCGAACGATCGTCGAAGTCCCGCTGCTCTACCAAGCGCTGCTCCAAGCGGGCACGACGGCCTGGCAACTGCAGCTGACTGTTCCGCTGGGGCGCGCCGCGGACCAGGCGGAGCTGTTGCTCCAGCCGTGCGAATTACTCGCGGTATTCGACGTTTTGGCCCGAGTGGCTGAACGGGCCGAAGTCGACGGAATGCGGGTATATGCGGCCAACAACCTCGGCTACCACGGACCGTACGAACAACTACTTCGCTCACCTGATGGCAACCAATCATGGCACGGCTGCCAAGCGGGCTTGTCCACCATAGGAATTGAGGCCGACGGCACCGTTAAAGGCTGCCCGTCGCTGCCGACCGCTGACTACAGCGGCGGCACAGTGCGAAGGCAACGCATCGCCGAAATGCTATCCAGTGCACCGGAAATGAACTTCAACCTGCTCAGCGAGCAGTCAGACCGGCGCGGTGAGCTGTGGGGGTTCTGCCGCACCTGCGCGCACGCCGACACCTGCCGAGGCGGATGCTCGTGGACTGCCCATACGCTCTTCGGCCGCCGCGGCAACAATCCCTACTGTCACCACCGTGCACTGGAATTGCAGCGGCAGGGTATGCGGGAGAGGTTGCTTCAGATTGAGCCAGCCATCGGCGTTCCATTCGATTACGGCCGTTTCACCGCGGTCACCGAATCCGACGACACGCCCTGGCCACACCACGCCCGCCCCCGGCTCAGCGCCCATGACATACAGTGGCCGGCTCCGCTGTTCGGGCAATCGCGGTTGGCCGGCGCCGCCGAGGGCGCCACATAGTCATGGATCGGAGTGTCCAGTCGAGTGCATGTCTGCGCGCGCGGATTGGCCGAGGGTACCCGGCGCGTACCCCGAACGCTACCGAACCACAGCTGCACGGGGCATCGAACCGCAAACGTGTGCGGAACGAACGGAAAACGCAGGTGCAATCCGTTTCGAGTTCGGTGACGTCGCTTAGGCCAGGCACTTTCGAGTGCCGTTCGGGACTGGAAATAGCTTCCCAAGCTGTACACGCGGGTTCGATTCGTCATCGGCTCCACGACTACCAGCGGCCGCTGAACCTGGTCCGCACCCGCCCCTGAACGTTTGCAAATTCGCCGCACGGCAGCGGCTTTCGGCTGGCTGATAGCGTCTTCCCATGGGTACTTTGGACGGGCGCGTGGCCCTGATCACCGGCGGGGCGCGCGGGCAGGGTCGTGCGCATGCGCTGGCGTTGGCGGGTGAAGGAGCCGACATCGTGGCCGCCGACGCCCCGGGGGCGATGAGCGGCCTGACCTATCCCCTCGGCACCGAGGACGACCTGCGGGAGACGGCGAAGCTCGTCGAAGCCCTGGGCCGGCGGTGCGTGCCGCTGGCTCTCGATGTCCGCGACGCGGCCGCGGTCGACGCCGCAGTCAAGCAGACCGTCGCCGACATGGGCAGCCTCGACATCGTCGTGGCCAACGCCGGAGTCGTCAGCACCGGGCTACTGGAAGACGTCAGCGACACGACCTGGCAACAGCTGGTGGACACGAACCTGACCGGCGCATTCCACACCCTGCGGGCGGCCATACCGGTGATGCGCCGCCAGCGCTTCGGCAGGATCGTCGTGACCTCCTCGATGGGAGGTCGCATGGGAATCCCCGAGCTGGCCGCATACAACGCCACCAAGTGGGGCGTCATCGGCCTCGCGAAATCCGCCGCCCTGGAGGTCGCCAAGGAGGGCATCACGATCAACGTCGTCTGTCCCACCACGACTCAAACCCCGATGGTGCAACCCCGCGGCGGCGATGACATACCCGACGACCTGGTGCGCCGGATGATGAAGGGCAATCCGATACCGCAGCCCTGGCTGCAGCCCGAGGACGTCAGCCGTGGGGTGTTGTATCTGGTCACCGATCCCGGGGTGATCACCGGAAGCGTCTTGGAGATCGGGCTCGGCGGCAGCGCGCGCATCCACTGATCGTCCGCTGAGCCTTCGCGAATTGCGCGGGAACCTCCCGCGACCGCCGACGTAATGTCGTCACCAGCACGTCATGCGGGTACGTCGCGGAGGAGGGCCTGGTGAAATCGATGCTGCTGTCGCGCCGCGACCTGGATTTCCTGCTGTTCGAATGGCTGCGAGTCGACGAGCTGACCAAGCGAGAGCGCTTCGCCGAACACTCGCGGGAGACGTTCGACGCGGTGCTCGACCTGTGCGAGCAGCTGGCGACGCGCTACTTCGCGCCGCACAACAAGAAGAACGACGCCAACGAGCCGACCTTCGACGGTGAGAAAGTGTCGCTGATCCCCGAGGTCAAGCAGGCCTGGGACGCCTTCGCGGAGGCAGACCTGATGGGGATGGCCCTCGACGTGCGGCTGGGCGGCGCCCAGCTGCCCGCCGCGGTCGCGCAGGCCGGCATCGCCTGGTTCTACGCCGCGAACGTCAGCACCTCCGGATACCTCATGCTGACGATGGCCAACGCCAACCTGCTGTCGCATTTCGGCAGCGACGACCAGATCGAGGCGTTCCTCAAGCCGATGCTCAGCGGACGGTTCTCCGGCACGATGGCGCTCTCCGAGACGCAGGCGGGCTCGTCGCTGGCGGACGTCCTGACCAGGGCCGAACCGCAGGACGACGGCACCTACCGGCTGTTCGGATCGAAGATGTGGATCTCGGGAGCAGAACACGAGCTGACCGACAACATCGTCAACCTGGTGCTCGCGAAGATCCCCGGCGGACCGGCCGGCACGAAGGGCATCTCGTTGTTCATCGTGCCGAAGTACCTTGTCGACGCCGACGGTTCGGTCGGCGAACGCAACGACGTGGTGCTGGCCGGCCTCAATCACAAGATGGGGCAGCGCGGGATCACCAACACGGTGCTCAACTTCGGTGAAGGGGCCTTCACACCGGACGGAAAGGCCGGTGCCGTCGGCTATCTCGTCGGCGAGCCGCACCGCGGCATCACCTACATGTTCACGATGATGAACGAGGCGCGCCTCGGTGTCGGGATGGGCGCAGTGGCGCTCGGCTACACCGGCTACCTCAAGTCCGTCGAGTATGCGCGCCAGCGTCCTCAGGGCCGGCCGGTGACGGCCAAAGACCCGTCCGCCCCGCAGGTACCGATCATCGAACACGCCGATGTCAAGCGAATGTTGTTGGCGCAGAAGGCTTACGTCGAAGGTGGCATGGCGCTGCTGCTGTTCTGCGCGAGGCTGGTGGACATCTCGCACAGCGCGGAATCCGACGACGAGCGCGAACACGCCACGCTGCTGCTCGACATGCTGACGCCCGTCGGCAAGAGCTGGCCGTCGCAATGGTGCCTCGAGGCCAACAACATCGCCATCCAGGTGCACGGCGGCTACGGATACACCCGCGAGTACGACGTCGAGCAGCACTATCGCGACAACCGCCTCAATCCCATCCACGAAGGTACGCACGGCATTCAGAGCCTCGACCTGCTGGGCCGCAAGGTGACCATGCGCGGCGGCGCGGGGCTCGCCGCCCTCGGCGAGGCGATCGGCCGAACCGTGACGGAGGCCGCCGCGCTGGGCGGCGAAACGGCCGAACAGGCAAGCGAACTCGGTGCGACGTGGCAGCGCCTGGTGTCGGTGACCGCGGCGATGTTCAGCTCGGGTGACGTCGAGGCGGCGCTGGCCAACAGTGTGATCTATCTCGAGGCGTTCGGGCACGTCGTGGTGGCGTGGATCTGGCTGCAACAGGTGATGGCGGCGCACGGCCGCGACGGGGACTTCTACGACGGCAAGCGCCAGGCCGCCCGTTACTTCTACCGCTACGAGCTTCCAAAAACCGGACCTCAGCTCGACCTGCTCGAGCGCCTGGACCGCACCACCTTGCAGATGTGCGACCGCTGGTTCTGAGTCCCTACCGCCGGGCCGGCCTCCGCCGGCGTCGAGTGTGGGCCGTCAGTTCGTGAGCCACCGACTCACGCCCCCATGTCCAGAACACGTACCGGTGTGATGGGTGCTGAAGGAGTAGTCGCCGTCTCGGCATTGCGCCGTAGCTCCGGGCGGCGGCCCGCTACCCACCAAACCCGGGGCACCGTTGGGTGGCAGCCCAGACGACGGGTCAGGAACGCACTGGCCACTCGAGTTTCGGTACATGCCCGCGCCGCAACTGGCCGACACAGTGGTCGGCCCGGGTGTCAAGATAGCTGGGGCGGCAGCGAACGTCGTCGCCGCAATCGCTGACGCGACGACGACCACCCGGATCCGAACGCGCATTGGTCACTCCGCACAGACTGAAATATCGCAGTTCCGACGACCTCCCGACAGGCCGGTGGTGAGCATAAGGGTCGGCCGAAGCAGATGAGGCGGATTTGAAGAATTTCGCTCCGCCGCGCGGCATCGGCGCTCCTCGCACTTTGCCGAGACCTTGGCTCGGCCGCCGCGCCCGGCACGCGCCGCTGAGTTCAGGTTGAACTTCTTAACGCCCACATAACTTCAGCAGGATCCCCATACAGGTTTCCCGGCGACGATCAGTTTGCGGCTCGCCGGCTGCGAACGTGTTCGGAGGCGTGGGTAATGGATATCGTGCTCGGGGTCTCGATGGCGCCAGATTCGGTTCACATGGTGCTGCTGCAAGGCGAAAACGCCGATGGCGCAACGATAGACGAGAGCGAGTTCACCGCCGACGCCGACGACGCGCCCACCTTCAGCACCACCGATCGAGTGGTCGCGGCCATCGTCGGCACTCGCGACGACGCCGCCGGAGCCGGCCTCGAGCTGTCGTCGATCGGGGTGGCATGCGCCGACGAGAGCGAGGCCGCCGTACTGCGCGACGCGCTGGCCTCCCACAAGGTCGAGAACGTGATGCTCGTGTCCGGATTTCTTGCGGCGACGGCTTTGACGCAATTCACCGGAGCAGCAATGGGTTACGAGGACACCGCGGTGCTGTTCGTGGAGCCCGGCAAGGCGACATTGGCCATTGTCGAGACGTCCGACGGCTCCGTCGCCGACGTCTCGACGCGACAGTTGAATTACGGGCGGGCGGAGAACGCCACCGCGGAGTTGACCGACATGATCGCGGGGCTCGACGAGTCGCCGACGCGCCCTGGCGGACTGCTCGTGGTCGGCTCCGGCGTGAACATCGCCGCGATCAAGTCCGCCCTCGAGGGGGTGACGTCGCTGGCGGTGAGCACGCCCGAGGAGCCCGAAACGGCTCTGGCCCGCGGGGCGGCCCTGGCGTCCGCGAGCGCGCCGCTCTTTACGTCGTCGACGGTCGCGCTGGCTTACGCACATGACGCCGGCACGGGCGCGCTACCGCAATACCTGAGCGTCACCGATGCGGAACTCGGCATCGACGACCTCGCCTACAGCGCCGTCGCCGACGACGAAGCCTGCGCCCCAACCGTTCTCATCGATACCGCAGACAAGGGCGAACCTCGGCGCCGACGGGTGTTGCTGCTGGGCAGTGCGGTGGCGGTGGCCGGAATCAGTGCTGCGCTGGCGCTGGAGGTGGCTTTCGGGGTCGGCCTGCGCGCTACGGTCGGCATGCTGCCCGCGCCCCTGCAGAACGTCATCGTCCCGGTCGAGCAGGCGCTCGCGCCCGCGCCGGGCCCGGTGGCTGCCACCAAGGCGATTGCGCCCAAGCCGTTGAGCGCGCCCGCCGCCGCACCAGCGCCGCCGCCAGCAGCCGCGGTGCCTGCCGCGCCGATTCCCGCCGCGCCGCCCCCCGTGGTGCCCGCGCCCGCGGCGCCGGCGCCCGTGGGCGTTCCGGTGGTGCCCGTTCCCGCGCGCGTTCCGGTGGTGCTGCCGCCGATAGCCCCCGCGGCGCCTCCCCCTCCGGCTCCGATCGTCATCCCGCCGGTAGCGCAACCGCCCGTGCCGCCGGTTCGTCGGCCCTATCCGCCGGTGAGCCCGCCCGTGGTCCTACCGCCGCACCCGTCACCGCCGGCGGCGCCACCGCCCGTCCACGTTCCACCGCCGCCGCCGCGCCGAACGCCGCCCGACCAAGGACCGGGAACCAATCCCGGCGACGGGCACCCCGGCAATTCCGACGGCGGCGGAAAGGGAGGCAACGGACCGGCTAACAGCCCCGGTGTGAGCCACGGCACTCCCGGCGGCACGCCGCCGGAGGGGGACGGGACACATGGCGGCGGGCCGCTCGGCGGAGGCGCTGACGCCGGTGGAGGGAGCCACGCCGGCGGCGGCGCGCCACCCGCCGACACCGGGCCGGCCGGCGGGGGCGAAACACGAGGTGGCGGTGGGCCGATCGGTGGCGGCGCCGATTCCGGTGGAGGGAGCCACGTCGGCGGCGGCGAGACGTCAAGCGGCGGAGCCAGTTCGGGCGGTGGCGTGAGCTCCGGCGGCGGCAGCAGCAGCAGCGCCGGCGGCAGCAGCTCGGGCGGCGGCAGCAGTTCGGGCGGCGGCGCTGAGAGTGGCGGCGGCGGCCACCACTAGGTGAGCCGTGACAGCCCGACCGAGCCGACGCGGCCGGTCACTACGTGAACGCGGGCGCCAGAAAACGCCGCAGCACCTCGTCCTCGTCACGGTCGTCGGCGACGGGCCAGTACGCCAGCGACAGCACCACGCGCACGATCCACTGCGCCGCTTGCGGATCGTCGTCGGTGATTCCGGTGAGCTCGGCGGCGAGATGCCGCAGGACCGGCGAGGCGTGCAGTTCACCCAGATCCGGGGCGTTGCCCGGGCCGGGCATCAGCCGCCGCAGCGGGTCCGACCGTATCTCCCGGAGCGCCACGGTGACCGCGTTGATGACCCGCTCGGGGCCCGTGAGGCCGTCGACGGCCCGGCGGACCTTCTCGATGATCCCCGCCGACAGGCGGATCAGCACCGCGTCCCGGATCTGGGCCTTGCCGCCGGCGTAGCGGTAGATGGTTGCGCGCGAACAGTGCACGCGCGCGGCCAGGGTGTCGATGTCGAAGGCGTCCAGGCCCTCGTGCACCACGAGGTCGGTTGCGGCGGCGTAGATGCGATCGGCTGCCGCCGCGCGGCGGTCGCCACCCACCACCCAGTCGTCTCGAACCAACGGTGTGCACCCCCGTGAGTAGTCGGACTTCCATCTTCTCAACCCTGAGACACAATGCGCCAGACGTTCCAGCATTCGCGCAGGTTGCCGGCCGTCGTTGAGACCGCCGCTCCGCGAGGCGGGCGCAGCGTTTTGCAACTTTGCCGGAGTCGGTTGACGCGACACGTCTTCGCCGCTCAGCGTGGAGAAATGACGTCGCTAGATGGTGGCCTCGGCCTCGCGCTGTTCGACGATCGGTTCATCCAGGACCCCCACCCGTTGTACGAGCAGATGCACCAGAGCGGGCACGTCCACCGCATCGGGGAGTCGGGCTTCTACGCGGTGAGCAGTTGGGACGCCGTCAACGAGGCGGTCGCGCGCTGCGCGGACTTCTCGTCGAACCTGACTGCGACCATGATGTATCAACCCGGCGGCGCGGTCACCACGTTCCAGGTCGGAGAGCTCGGTGGACCCACCCAGGCGTTGGCGACCGCCGACGAACCGGCACATTCGTTTCACCGCAAGATGCTGCTGCCGCAACTGGCAGCCAAGCGCATCCGCGGCTTCGAACCGTTCATCGCCGACACCGCCGCCCGCATCTGGGACGACCAGGCCGAGGCCGGGCGCATCGAATGGATGGGTGCGATGGCCAATCGGCTGCCCATGATGATCGTCGGGAGGATCATCGGCGTGCCCGACGCCCACGTCGACAAGCTCATCCGGTGGGGTTATGCCGCCACCCAGGTGGTCGAAGGTCTGGTGACCCAAGCCCAGCTGGATGCGGCCGGTGTCGCGGTGATGGAGCTCGGCGGCTACATCGCCGAGCAGTTCCAGCGCGCGGTGAGCGACCCCGGGGACAATCTGCTGGGTGACCTCGCCACCGCCTGCGCCTCGGGCCGGCTCGACGACCTGCCCGCGCTGGCCATGATGATCACGCTCTTCAGTGCGGGCGGCGAGTCCACGGCCAGCCTGATCGGTTCGGCGGCTTGGGTTCTGGCGACCCAGCCCGAGATTCAGCACCAGCTGCGCGACCACCCCGAACTGCTCGGGCCGTTTCTCGAGGAGGTGCTGCGCTACGAGCCGCCCTTCCGCGGGCACTACCGGCACGTCGTCAACGACACCGAATTGTGCGGCGTCGAATTGCCGGCCGGCTCGCGACTGTTGCTGCTGTGGGGAGCGGCCAATCGGGATCCGTCGCACTTCGACGATCCGCAGCGGTTTCTGCTCGACAGGCCGGCGGGCAAGGGACACATCACCTTTGGGAAGGGCATCCACTTCTGTGTCGGAGCCGCGCTCGCCCGCCTGGAGGCGACCATCGTGCTGGGCCTGCTCCTCGAACGTACGACGAACATCACCGCCACCGAGGTGGGAGCCTGGCTGCCCAGCCTGCTGGTGCGACGCCTGGAACGGCTGCGGCTCGCTTACCGGTGAGGCTCCGCTGAAAAATAGTTGCTGCGCGGCGTTCTCCCGGGCGCTTTGATATAGGGTGCGGCGTCCAGAGGCGGGCGTTCACCAGTCGAAGGAGAAGAACTATGGCGGCACACGGAACCTGCGGGCGGCTTTTGCGCACCGGGCTGTTGGGGGGCTCACTTCTGGCGGCCGGGGTCATCCTGGCCGGTCCGGCGGGCGCCGACGACGCCTCGTTCCTCAACGACATGCACAGCGCCGGCATCCACGCCGTCAACGGCGGCGACCCGGAGCTGTTGCAGATGGGCAGGGACCTGTGCCAGCAGCTGTCGTGGGGCGCCTCTCCGCAACAGCTCGAGGGCCTGGCGATCCAACGCTCGGACGCCGACCAGGGGACCGGCGGCATCAACGGCCGGCAGGCCGCCGACGTCGTCATCTACACGATGCGCGATCTCTGCCCCACCGCGTAGCCGTCGGCCGCGTTGAGCCGGGATGAAGCTGAGCGTAGGCGGCTCGGGCGACCCCGGCATCCCGGTACCCGCGCGACGTTGTGGGCGATGATCGAGACATGACCCTGGTCGCCGGCATCGACTCGTCGACGCAATCCTGCAAGGTGAGGGTCTGCGACGCCGCCACCGGCCGGGTGGTCCGCGAGGGCCGGGCCGCCCACCCCGAAGGCACCGAAATCGATCCCGCGGCATGGGAATCGGCCGCGCTGGAGGCGATCGCGGCCGCGGGCGGCCTCGACGATGTCGACGCGGTCTCCGTCGCCGCGCAGCAGCACGGCATGGTGTGCCTCGACGCGGCCGGTCACGTGGTGCGGCCCGCGCTGTTGTGGAACGACGTGCGCTCGGCCGACGCGGCCCGGACCCTCGTCGGTGAACTCGGCGGCGCGCAGGCGTGGGCGCGGGCCGTCGGTGTCGTGCCGCTGGCCGCCATCACGGTGGCCAAGCTGCGCTGGCTGGCCGACCACGAGCCGGACCGCGCCGACCGCACGGCCGCCGTCTGCCTGCCACACGACTGGCTGACGTGGCGGCTGCGCGGCGAGACCGACATCGCGACGCTGACCACCGACCGCAGCGACGCCAGCGGCACCGGCTATTACGACGCCGCCGCCGGCGGCTACCGTGCCGACCTCGTGGAACTCGCCCTGCGCGGCCGCCGTCCAGAGTTACCCACGGTGCTGGGCCCATCGGGTCAAACACGCGGTGGCGCACAGCTGTTCGGGGCCGGGCTCGGGGACAACGCCGCCGCGGCCCTCGGCCTCGACGCACAGCAGGGCGATGTGATCGTCTCGGTCGGGACTTCGGGCGTGGTGGCCGCCGTCACCGACGACCCGGTCCGCGACCATTCGGGATTGGTCGCGGGATTCGCCGACGGCACGGGCCACCACCTGCCGCTGGTGTGCACCCTCAACGGCGCGCGGGTACTGGATGCCGCCGCGGCGATGCTGCGGGTTGGCCACGACGAGCTGTCCGGGCTCGCACTCTCCGCCCCGCCGGGCAGCGCGGGACTGGTCCTGGTGCCGTACCTCGATGGCGAGCGAACCCCCAACCGTCCCAACGCCTCCGGGGCACTGCACGGCCTGCGGGTGGCCAACGCGACGCCGGCCAACCTGGCCAGGGCGGCCGTGGAGGGCCTGCTGTGCGCGCTGGCCGACGGTCTCGCACAGCTGACCTCGTGCGGCGTCGTCGCGCGCCGGATACTGCTGATCGGCGGCGGCGCCCAATCGCGGGCGTTGCGGCGGATCGCGCCTGCGGTGTTCGGGATGCCGGTGCTGGCGCCCGCCCCGGCGGAGTACGTCGCGCGGGGCGCGGCCCGGCAGGCGGCGTGGGCGCTGAGCGGCTCGGCGCTACCGCCGGCCTGGGCTCCAACCGAAAGCCGCGAATACAACACGGACCCAACACCCGAAGTGGCGCAACGCTATGCGCAGGTGCGTGACCTCACCGAGGGCGGCCCCTAGTCGGCGGGAAGTGGGCGAAAGACCTGCAAGGCTCGGTATTGCGTCGTGAAAGCCGCCTTCTGGCATGCATCGCCGACCTCGCCGTCGCGGGCGATCTCCGTCGGGCCGTCGACGGCGTGGAAGCTGAATTCCGGCACGTGCAGCTCGTGATAGAGCGGGCTGCGCTCGAGTCGGCCGAAGGCCAGGGCCGTCACGATACGCGTCTTGGCCCAGCGCCTGCCGGCCTCGAGCATGCGGACGTCGATCAGGCCGTCGTCCATCCGGGTGCGCCGTGACGGAGCGAAGCCCGTCGGCAGATACAGACAGTTTCCGACGAAGAACAGCGACGTCAGCAGGGTCTTGTTGTCGTATTGGATGCGGACGGGTTCGTCCGTGCGCAGCGTGTGCAGCATCGCGTAGAGGCCGGCCAGCGGCTTGCCGATGCGCTTCTCCAGCTTCTCGCGCTGCGCGACGAATGTCGGGTAGGCGCCGATGCTGGCGGTATTGAGGATCACCTGCTTCCCGTTGAGGCGCAACACGTCAACGCACGCCGCGCTCCCGGTGCGGATCGCCTCGACGGTCTTGTCGACGGTGCCACAACCGATGTCCTTGGCGAAGTGGTTGAGCGTGCCGGCGGGAAACACCGCAAGCGGCCGACCCGCCTCGACTGCCACGGCCGCCGCCGTCGCCACGGTGCCGTCTCCGCCGCCGACCGCCAGGACCTCCGCGCGCTCCGCGACATCACGCAGGACCTGCGCCGGGTCGTCGTCGGGGTCCAGCTCACGAATATCCGCTTTCGGCAATGCTTTTCGCACTTCGTCGACGACGCGGGCGCCCGTACCGCCGCCCGATTCCGGATTGATGACCAGAACCACGCCCGAACCGTCGGGCCGTTCCGGCGCCGCGATGCGCAAGGGTTCGGTTCCGGGCAGCGTCGTGTCGGGGATCGGCGGCACCAGGCGCCCGCCGAGGACCGCGATCCCCGCCCCGATGCCGAACCCGGCCAACACGTCGCCGGGATAATGCGCACCGGTTGCCACGCGAGACAACCCGACCAGGCCCGCCAGCAGCGCGAGCCCGAAGCCCACCGGCGCGTTCTCCAGCCCCACCCCGACGGCGAAGGCGGCGGCGCTGGCGGAGTGCCCCGAGGGCCACGAGTTCGATTTCGGACGGCGGCGCACGCGCCTCACCACGGGCACCGAATCGTAAGGGGGGCGCGGGCGACGGCGCGTCCGCTTGGCGACCTGGTTGGTCAGCAGGCTGGTGACGCCCAGCGTCGCCACGCCGCGAACCGCGCCGCGCTGCGCGCCGGGGCTCCCCGCGGCCAGCAGGCCGGCGGCGATGGCGAACCAGAGCTTGGAATGGTCGGCGGCGCGGGTCAGGGGCGGCATCACCGTGTCGAGCAGCGGGGTGGGAGTCTCGGCGATCGCGTCGAACAGTTCCCGATCCAGCGTGCCCAGCCCCCGGGTGACCTGCTTGATGCCGCGCGCGCGTCGCCTGGGCAGTTTGTTCATCGCATCCACCCTAATGTGTTGCCCAATGGCAAATCTCAACCAGGCCCCCGGCCACCACCAGAAGTGGCTCCGCAACGCCGAACGTCAGGGCGTGGCCGAGGATGTCGTGGACGAGATCGCCCGGCGGCACCACGTCACCCTCGAGAGCTTTCGCGTGCTCGACGGCATGGAGGAGATCAAAGATCCCGACGGCAAGTCCTTCTTCCTGCTCCCGCCGGGCGCCGGTGGGGACGACGCCCGCGCCGCGGCGCTGCTGACGTACGTCCTCAACGCGGGCACGGGTTACGGCAAGTCCGGCCCGACCGACTTCCCCCCGACCCCCTACGGTCCCGCCGAGGTGGCGCGAATCATCAAGCGGCAGCACGCAAACCGCTGGAGCTACAGCCGCGACGTCAGGTTCGTCCACCGCAACGGCGCCCGCCTGGTCACCACGCCCAACGGGATGTTGATGGGCACCGGCGGCAACGTGATCCAGCGGCAGTTCAGCCGGCGCGGCGGCACCACCTGGGGCGACATCTTCATGGTGAACACCGGCCGGGTCAGCGACCCCGCCGAGCGGCTGCGCCGACTCGTGTCATCGGGTCACGCCTGGCACAACCTGGGCCTGGATCGGGTACTGCATCACGAGGAGCGCCACTGCCGGCAGTGGGCGGCGAGGGGCTACGCGGGCATGATCGGAGCCTACGCCTGGGAGCTGTTGCGGGAGTTGGTGTTTCGGAAGATCAACCGGCTGGAGGCAGACGCGGGCCTGTCCGACGGCGGCTACAGGGCGTGAATCCCGTGGTAGAGCACCATCGCCCCGATCACCACGAGAACCACCGCCAGCAGCGCGGAGTTGTTCTTGTCCATCCAGTCTTTGAGCCGCCTCAGCGTGTCGTCAAGCCGGTGCCCGGCCGCCGCGTAGGCCAGTACCGGGATCGCGACGCTGGAGGCCGCGATGGCGACAAAGAATGCGGCGGCCACCCAGTCACCGACCAGGCCGAGCCCGCTGGTCCCGATGCCCAACCCGGCCGGGACGCAGATGAGCGCCACGTCCGGCCGCACCGCGGCCAGCGCGGCCCCGGTGAGCCCCGCGCGGGTCGGGGTGATGGTGGCGAACGACCGCATCCAAGCGGGCGACTCGGCATTGCCGCGCCGCGTGAGCCACTTGTAGATGCCGTAGGCGATCAGCGCCGATCCCAGGATCACGCGCAGCCACGACGACCACCTCGGCGGTGACTTGTCCAGGCCGCCGAGCAGCCCGGAGGCGGCGACCGACAGCGCGGTCAGCGCGGCCAGGCCCAGAAGCCAGCCCCCGAGGAACGCCAGGCTACTCGGCCGCGGCCGCGGCGCCTGCAGGACCAGCACGGCGGGGATGACCGTGATCGGAGAAAGGGAGATGACCAGCCCGAGCGGGACGAGCCCCGTGAGCACCGTGCCCCAGCTACCTGCCATGGGCAGCAATCTACAGCGCGTGAATCCCGTTGTAGAGCACCATCAAACCGATCAGGACCAGGATCACCGCCAGCATCGCGGCGTGGTTCTCCTCCATCCAGGCCTTGAGGCGCTCCAAGGTGTCGTCCAGGCGATCGCCGGCCGCGACATAGCTCAGGATCGGGACGGCCACCGTCGACGCGGACACGACGACGAAGAACGCGCCGGCCAGCACCAGGCCCCCGATTCCCAGCCGGCTGCCACCGATTCCCAGACCGGCCGCCGCGCATAGGATCAGCACCTCGGGCCGGATCACCGTCAGCACCGCGCCGGTCAGCCCGGCCCGCACGGGGGCCAGCGTGGAGAACGACCGCATCCAGCGCGGCATGCTGCCGTGGCGGTGCCGGGTGAACCAGTGGTAGGCGCCCAGCGCGATCAGGGCGCACCCCATCGCCACCCGCAGCCAGGACGCCCACGCGGGCGGCGTCTTGTTCAGATCGCCGAGCAGGTCGGAGCCCGCGACGAACGCCGTCGTCAGGACGACCAGGCCGAGCAGCCAGCCGCCGAGGAAGGCCAGCGCCGTCGGCCGTGGCCGGGGCGCGTGCAGCACCAGCACGGCGGGAATCACCGTGATGGGCGAGAGCGCGATGACCAGTGCCAGCGCGACGAGCTTGGTCAGCAACGGGCCCCAACTTGCGTCCACGGGCAGCATCATCGCATCAATGGCTAGCCCTTTCGGCGTAACGTCCAGGCCGGCACCCAGTGCGTCACCGTCCGGCGCTTGGCGCCGTAGGCCACGGCGTAGGTGACCAGTCCCCACCAGTCGCCCTGCTCGCAGATGCCCCAGCAGCTCAGCCGGCCCTCGACGACCTTGTGCAACTGCAGGCCGTTGGGCTGGTACCGGCCGGATCGGTGCGGCTCACGCGGGAACAGCATGGTCAGGTCCACCAGCACCGTGATCGGGGGACGCACCACCCGGAACGGGCTGCGGACGGGCTGGCCGTTGTAGCCGATGGATGCGAGCTCACCCATCTGTCGATCATACGTTCGAATGGCAACATAGCGGCGTGCGTCACCGGCCGGCGAGCGCCCTGGATCCGTTGATCGTTGCGGCGCTGGCCACCGTGGTCAGCCTGGCCGGCGCCGGTCGCCCGTCGTTCTGGTACGACGAGGCCGCGACCGTGTCGGCCGCCTACAGCCGCTCGCTGAGCCAGCTGTGGCACATGCTGGGCAACGTCGACGCGGTCCACGGCCTGTACTACTTCGTGATGCACGGCTGGTTCCGTCTGTTCGGACCGACGGAGTTCTGGTCGCGCGTGCCCAGTGGGCTGGCCGTCGGGGTCGCGGCGGCCGGGATCGTGGTGCTGGGCAAGCAGTTCTCGTCGCGCACCGTGGCGGTGGCCGCGGGGGTGGTCTGCGCGATCCTGCCGCGGACGACGTGGGCGGGCATCGAAGCCCGCCCATACGCGCTATCGATGATGGCTGCCGTGTGGTTGACGGTCCTGTTCGTGCACACCGAGCGCCGCGACACCGCCCGGCTCTGGCTGTCCTACGGCATCGCCCTGGCGGCCTCGATACTGCTGGACGTCTACCTCGCGCTGATGCTGGTGGCGCACGCCGCTTTCGTGTGCGCCTTCTGGCGCACCCGCGCGACCCTCGCGCGCCTGGCCGTCACGGCGTTCGCGGCGGTCGGCGCCGTGACGCCGTTCGTGGTCAAGGTCATCGGGCAGGCGCCCCAGATCAAGTGGGTCGCACCGATCGGTCACCGGACCATCGAGGACGTCGTCGTCCAGCAGTACTTCGAGCGCAGCCCGCCCTTCGCCGTCCTGTCAGCACTGCTCGTCGTGACCGCCGTCGCCAGGTGGCTCACGACATCCGGGATGCCGGCGCCGGGAGACCGGCGGCTGCTGACCCTGGCGGTCGCGTGGCTGGTGATACCGACCGTCGCGATCGTCGCCTGCGCGGCGCTGGTGCATCCGGTCTACACGCCGCGCTACCTGACCTTCACGGCACCGGCCATGGCGCTGATGCTCGGCGTGTGCATCGGCGCGCTGGCCGCCAGACCGTGGGTGGCGGCGGCCCTCGTCGCCCTGCTCGCCGTTGCCGCCGCACCCAATTACGTTCGGGCACAGCGCAACCCGTATGCCAAATACGGCATGGACTACAGCCAGGTGGCCGATCTGATCGCCGCGAAGGCCGCGCCGGGCGACTGCCTGCTGGTCAACGACACCGTGACGTTCATGCCCGCCCCCATGCGACCGCTGCTGGCGGCGCGTCCCGATGCCTACCGCAACCTCGTCGACCTCACGCTGTGGCAGCGGGCGACCGACCGCAACGACGTCTTCGACACCAACCTGATACCGGAGGTCGTCGCACAGCCGTTGAGCCGGTGCGCCGTCGTCTGGATCATCACCCAGGCCGACGAGTCAGAGCCGGCGCACGAGCAGGGGGTGGCCCTGCCGCCCGGACCCCGCTACGGCGCGACGCCGGCGTTCGCGGTGCCGCACGACCTCGGCTTCCGCCTGGTCGAGCGCTGGCAGTTCAACCTGGTTCAGGTGATCAGGGCCGTGCGCTGAGGAATCACCAGATGCGCAGGTAGTCGATCAGCATGGTCGCCGGGAAGGTCCCCGCGGCGGGGTCACCGGCGCCGACGCCACCCACCGCGAGGGTGAACATCGGGGTCATCCAATAGCCGGGATTGTTGAACGGCCAGCGCAAGTCGGTGGGATTGCCGTGCACCGGGATCGGCTTGTTGGGCACGCTGAAGTACGGCTTGGCGCCGTCGACGTAGTCGCGCCAGAACTGGAAACCGTCCTCGCCCCAATGCATTCGCCAGGTGTGCCAGTTGCCGTCCACCATGCCCGGGATCGACTTGCCTTCCCAGGTCTTGCCGTTGGAGGCCGCGTGCACGGTGGTTCCCGGCGGCCAGTCGCCGTTGCCGTACCACTCGAAGATGTCGACCTCGCCGTCGGGCAGCGGGTCCTCGTTGACCGCCCAGAACGACGGCCACAGACCGGGGAACAGGCAGTCCAGCTTGATGCGCGCTTCCCACGTCTGGTTGATCATGCTGCGGAAGTTGCCGCGCAGTTTGCCGCTGTAGTAGGCGTCCCCCTCGTGGGTGGCGCACAGGACGAGGTTGGAGTTGCCGTCCTGGAAGACGTTTCGGCGGTCGTCCCGGTAGATGCCGGCGACCGGCGGGAACACGTCGTCCTGCCAGGTCTGCACCGTCCACTTGGCCGGATCGGGACCCGAGCCCGCCGGGCCGTCGAACTCGTCGGCGAAGATGTAGGGCCCGCCCGTGGCCGACGGCGGCGCCTCCGGCGCTGACGGGGCCGCCCAGGCCTCCGGCAAACGCATCGCAGCGCCCAGCATGCCGACCCCCGTCATCAACAACATGCTGCGACGATCCATACACAAACCACCAATCGTGAGAGCTGGTCACCAGACCAGGCGCACTACCCCTACGAAACTTTTGCAAACGGTTTCATGAAACCACGCACCGGGGTGGTGTGCATCCCGCGCCACGCGGTCGGCGGCCTGGTCAAACGTTTGCCAGGCCGCGAAGAAGCGCGGGCGGCACCGCCGCGGAAAGCCGCCGGTCACCATCAATTTGGTTGACATCGCCGCGTTCAGTGGTATCAAGAAGATTGATGCTCTGGGAAAGGAGACAGCGATGTTCGGTGGTGGATTCTTCGGCGGCTTCGGCGGACCCGGTTACGGGGGTTCTGGCTTCGGCGGCCCTGGGTTCGGGGGTCCCGGTTTCGGCGGACCCGGTTTCGGCGGACCAGGCTCGGCGGGTCCCGGTTTCGGGGGACCCGGTTTCGGCGGCCCGGGATTCGGGCCGATGGGCCGCCACGGCCGCCCCGGCCTTAAACGCGCGGCTTTCGTCACCGCCGCGATGTTGCTCGACGGCCCGGCCGACGCCGCTCAGGTCGTGCAGCGTGTGACCGAGGCAACGGACGGCGCGTTCAACCCGCCGCACGACCTGGCCGAGCTGGCCATCGGCCTGCTCGCCGGCCGGGGCATGGTCACCGTCGACGACGGTGTGGCGAGCCTGACCGAACTGGGCCGCAACATGCTGGCGTGGCGCGGCGTCAGCAGCGAGACCGCGCATGCCTTCCTCGGGCGGGCGGCGAAGTTCGGCGACGCCTTCAAGATCCGCCGGGCGATGTTCGAACTCGGCGGCCTGGCACGCACCATCGCATGGACGGGCACCGACGAGCAGAAGCAACAGCTCGCCGAGACCCGGACCAAGGTCCTTGAGACCCTGACCGAGGCCACCAAGACGCTGCACCGCGTCCTCGGCGAAAGCTGAGCGGTCAGGGCACCTTCGGTTCGCTCAGCTTCACCAGCGTCTTGCCGATGTTGACGCCGGTGAACAGGCCGTTGAGGGCATCGACACACGACTCGATGCCCTCGAACACGGTCTGCCGGTGGTTGAGCCGCCCCTGCGCCTCCCACTGACGCAGCGCGGCAAACGCCTCGTCGAACCGACCCCACTGGTCCAGGGCATTGAACCCCTGCATCAGCGCGGTCTTGGACAGCAGGTTCACGTAGTTGGCCGGGCCGGGATGCTCACCGGTCAGGTAGCTCGAGATGACGCCGCACAGGACCACCCGCGCGTGCGGGGCCAGGCGGCCCAGCACCGCGTCGAGGATCGGGCCGCCGACGTTGTCGAAGTAGACGTTGACCCGTTGCGGGCAGTGGCGTTTGAGGGCGGCGGCCAGGTCGTCGTTCTTGTAGTCGATGCAGGCGTCGAAGCCGAAGTCCTCGACCACCGCCCGGCACTTCTGCGGGCCGCCCGCGATGCCGACCACCCGGGCGCCGGCGATCTTGGCGATCTGCCCGGCCACCGATCCGGTGGCGCCGGCCGCCGCCGAGACCACCACCGTCTCCCCCGGCTGCGGCCGGCCGATGTCGGTCATGCCGAAGTACGCGGTGGCGCCCGTCGGCCCGTACACCGACATGATCGCCAGTTGGTCGTTCTCGCCCGGGATCGGGGTGCTGAACAGGTCGTCGCGGATGATGGCGTACTCGGAGAAGCCGGTCAGCGTGGTGACGACGTCGCCGACGACGTAGGCGTCACACCGCGACTCGACGACCTCCCCGATGCCGGCCGCGCGGATCACCTCGCCGAGCCGCACCGGCGGGAGATACCCGGGCTGGTCGTCCAGCCAGGTGCGGGCCGCGGCGTCGATCCCGACATAGGTGGTCCGAAGCAGCGCCTCGCCCTCCGCGGGCTCGGGGGCCGGCGTGGTGACCAGCTCGGTGTCACCGGGCCGGACGAGCCCGGTCGGGCGACGGCGAAGGAGGACCTGGCGGTTCGGCAACTCGGGCACGATGCAAGAAACTACCGAAAACGGCCCAGCAAATGGCATATTCGGTGGATGACCGGCAGCGAGGATCCGGAGGACCGGATCCGGGAGTTGGAGCGTCCACTCTCTGAGACGGCGAGGGCGTCCGAATTGGGCAGCTCAGGCCCGGGCGGCTATCCCGCCGGTCCACCGAGCCCACCGCCGCCGGCGCCGTGGACCTACGGCGGCCCGTATCCCGGGCCGCCCCCGAAGCCCCCGTCCGGCAATCGCATGTGGTGGATCCTGGGGACGTTGCTGGTCGTGGGAGTCCTGGCGCTCGCGGGCGGCATCGCCGCCATGGCCGCACATTAGCTTTCCGGTGTCCGGTCGACCATCGCATCCCCCCCGACGGTCCCCGGCCGCGCGACGTCGCCCGCCACCGTCCCCCGCGGCCCGTCGACGTCAGCCGCCCCGGCCCCCGGTGCGCGGGTCAGCGTCTCCGGCATCAACGAACAGCGCACCATCGCCTGCAACGCCAACATCGTCAGCGTCAGCGGCGTTTCCAACTCGGTGGTCATGACGGGCCACTGCGCGAGCCTGACCGTCTCTGGCGTCAAGAACGTCGTCACTGTCGACTCCGCCGACAGCATCGACGCCTCGGGGTTCGACAACCGGATCACGTATCACTCGGGCGCCCCGACGATCAGCAACTCCGGCGATTCGAACGTGATTCAGCAGGGCTGACCGTCAGGCCCCTCGTCTGCAACCGCGCCGGACTCGTCGTCGAGCACTCCGACCGCGATGCCGTACGGCAGGAAGCGGACCTTGCGCCTTGGGTCGACGTTGTTCTTGTTGGCCCGCAGCGCGTCCAGTTCGGTCGCGTGCACCTGCTCGACGTGGGCCCCGCCCTCGTCGTCCACCGTGTAGATGGCCCACACGCCGTCGCCGGCCTCACCGGCGGTCTCCGGCTGGGACCGGGGCCGCCGCGACAGGTCTTCGAAGAACGACCAGCCGGTGCGGGCGCCGGGAGCGCCCACGAACTCGCCGATGCGCTCGAACACCTGGCGCAGCCCCTCGCTGCCTTCTCTGATCACCCGATCGAACTCTTCGGGATCGAATCCGAACGCTCCATGCTCGCCCACGCGGGCCTCCCTTACAGCCGTGCCTCACTGCCCAGTGTGCGCTCAGTGCCGACCGTTGGCGAGCGCCTCACCCCGCCGGCGGCGGCGGTGGGGGCGCGGGCGGGTTGATCGGGATCGGCACCGTGACGAACGGGAAGTGCAGGTACATCGTCAGCGGCGGCCGCGCGGGCTGCGCCGGGGCGGCCGGGGGTGGTGCGGGGACCGCCGCGGGCGGCGGCGGGGCCGGGGCGGCCGGCGCGGGCGCCGCCTCCTCGACCGGGGTGGAGACGCGCTCCGGCACCCGCCGCGGCGGAGCGCGATGCACCGGCGCGGCGGGCGCCGGGCTCGGCGGGTTGGCGGGGACTTCGGCGGCCGGCGGTGGGGCGGGGGCCGCGACCACGGCCGTGGGCGCCGGCGGGGGCGGAGCGGGAACAGGCACCTGCGCCTGCGGCGGCGCGCTCGGCGCGCGCGCCGGCAGCTGCTGGGCCGGGGTCGCGACGCGGGCACGCGGAATGTGCCCCACCGCCGACTGGTCGGAACTCAGCGAGACCACGAGCGCCGCCGCGCCCGCGACCGACAGCGCGGCCAGCGCGCTGCCGGCCAGCACGAACGGCCTGCGCCGGCGGGGGGTGTGGTCGTCCTCGTCATCGTCCTCGACGGCGCTGTAGGCCAGTGCGTCGTGGCCCACCTCGGCGTTGCCGGAGACGTCCAGATAGGCCGGGCTGAACGCCCGGGGACTCAGCTCCCCGGTTCCGGGATCCAGCGCGTAGGCGAGGGCGGCCGTGGACGCCGCGAACAGCGGCGCGCTGGCCGACGCCAGTGCGGCCCCACGCGCCAGCGCCATGTCCGGCTCCTCGGGCGCCGTGATCTCCAGCGACGTGGCCCCCTCCAGCACGGGTTTGATCGAGACGATGTCCGTCCCGCAGCCGATGAGGAACACGCCGTCGGCCCGCGACCCCCGAGCTTCGAGGCCGGCGACCATGGCCGCCAGCTCGGCAGCGACGGCGCCCTGCGCGCCGGTCGAGGCGTTCACCAGCTGCCGGCGGTGCAAGTCGACGATCGATCCGTCGGCCACGTCGACGACGGCCAGCGTCGCGCTGCCGGTCTCGACGAACAGCATCGCGATCCGCTCGTAGCCGATCGCGTGGCCCACCGTCTGCGCCAGTGCCGCCGCGGCCAGCAGCGGGGAGACCAGCATGACGCTGCCGACGTCGTGCGCGGCGATCGCATCCCGCAGCGCGGCGACGTGGCCGTGGTCCGTCCACGTCACCCCGGTCGACACCAGCTGGCAGCCGCCCGCGACGGCGCCTTCCCACGTGCCTCTGATCGCGGCGATCACCTGCGCGGCCGCACCGGAGGCCCCGTAGTCCGCGCCGGCGACTTCGAACTGGTCCTGTTCGACCGTGACGCCATCGGCATCCGGACCCTCGATGACCACCAGGCGGACCGTTGTCGGAGCCATCGACACTCCGAGCACGATGTCCACTTTGCGCCTCCCAGGCCCTCGTGCCCTCGGTCAAGAGGGCAGCAGAACAAAGACCCCGCCCGACTGGGTGACACCACGCTACCTGCGTACGGCCGGCCAAGCCTGGGAGAACGCTGTGAGCTGCGTTACGGCGCTAGTAGCCCGGTCCCAGGTACGGATTCTGGGAGCCGTCCGGGTACTGCGAATACTGCGGGTACTGCGGGTACTGCGGGTACTGCGGATATTGCGGGTACTGGGGGGTCGCCGGCGCCTGTGGGACCTGGTTGGCCGGCACCGGGACCGGGATCGGCACCGGCAGCAGCGGGACGTGGATCCACTCCGTGGTCATTGGCACCGTGGTCGTCGGGGTGGTCGGCGGCGGGGGCGGTGTCGTCGTCTCCGGCGGTGGGGGCGGTGTCGTCGTCATCGCCGTCGTGACCGGCGGCTGCGTCGTCGACGGCGGCGGCGGGGGCCGCCTCGTGGTGATTACCGGGGGCGGCGGCGTGGTCACCACCACCGGGGGCGGTGGCGGCGGCGGGGGCGGCGGTGGCGGCGGCGGCGGTGGCTCCGGCGGGCTGGGTTCCGGGGCGACGCTGGGCGGCGGCGCGGGGTTGAGCACCGGCGGGGGGCTGGGCGGCGGCGGCACGGCCGTGGGGGGTGGGACGATTCGGCTGGGCAGCACCGGGCTCGCCGGGGGCACCGGTGCGACGCTTGGGGCCGGCGGGGCCTGGCGGTGCTCGATGCCCGTCAGGGTGTAGGCCACGCCGCCGATCGCCGTCATGGCGACCAACGCGCACATCCCGATGAGCAACTGCGACACGCGGAGGCGCCCCCGTGGCCGTTGCCGGGGCTGGTCGATGACGTTGAGCCGCATCGACCAGCCCGACGGGCCGTCCCCGTCCCAGGCGTCGCCGACGAACGGCACCCGTACATCGACCGGATATTCGGTTTGCGACCAAGCCAATTCGCGATCGGTCAGCGCCTCGTCGTCGATCACCAGCACGTCTCCGGCGCCCAGGTCGACGACGTCGCCGGCGGCCGACGCCGCGGTGAGCAGGCCGACGGACGTGCGGGTGCGGAGGTCCTGATCCTCGCCGCGGGAGGCCAGCAGCAGGGCGCCGGCCGCCGCGGCGAACCCGGGTTGCGACGGGGTCACCACCGGACGGCGGGTGTGCACCGAAAGACGTTCGGTGACAAGCGGAATGCTGGCCCCACCACCCACGGTCACCACCGCCGACAGGTCGGCCCAGCTTCTGTGGTTGCGGGCCAGCATCTCGTCGAGCGCGCAGATGAGGCCACTGAGCCGGTCCTGGATCAGGTCCCCCAGCTCGTCGCGCGTCAGCTTCATGCTGCAGCTGCGCCCGCCGAGCTCGGCGACCACTTCGGTGGCCGTTTCGGTGGACAACCGCTCTTTGGCCGCGCGGCAGTTGTCCCTGAGCTCGACGAGCTGACCGACCGCCGCGGTGGCGGCCGGGTCGATGCCGCTGCCGCGGCCGAGCTCCTCGAACACGCGCAGCATCACCGCGTGGTCGATATCATCACCCGAGAACTCGGTGTAACGCATTGTGGGGCTTACGAGTTCGAAGTCTCCCGCCAGGCTCACCAGGGTCGCGGACGTGCCGGTGCCGCCGAAATCGAGCACTCCGACCACACCCGTTGCGGCAAGGCATAATTCCGCGTTCGCCGCCGTCAGGGACGTGATGGCGTCGGACACCAGGCGTGGCGCCATGCCGCTGCGGACGAATCCCAGGTGGGTCCGCAACCCGTTCCGCAGCGCCTGCACCGTGCCCGGCTTCCAGTAGGCGGGGACCGCGATCGAGATCTCCGAGGAGGCCGCGTCCGCGCCGGCGGCGAGCACCATCGCGTCCAGCGCCTCCACGAGCAACAGGTCGGGGTCGTGCGCCGCGCCGTCGCTGGACACCAGCGCCACCGAGTCGCCGACGCGCTGGACGAATCCGCTCATCAGCACGCCGGGTTCGGACACCAGCGAATTCGGCGCCAGCACACCAACTTTCGGAGCGCAGTGCGGATACAGCGTCAACACGGCCCGCCGCGCTACCGGCGGGCAGTCTTTACGCGCAGCGACCAGGTTCGTGTTCCCGATCGACAACCCAAGGGGGTCGTGCATAGATCGAAACTTTCGTCTTTGGGGGTCGGTGGCCAGCGTCAACCATAGCTGTCGACACGCGGAAAGCCGATGGCTTGCAACGTCATTGGTATACGCCCGATGCCGTTGTGTCACCGAAGCGGTACCGGCAACCCCTTGACAAAGCCGATGGTGCTCACACCACGGTCAGCGGCAGCGAACGCCTCGGCTCGAACTGAAACGTCGATCCGCCACTGACTTTCGCCACCGAAACCTCTGGCAGTTCGTCCGCGGCGGCATCGGCCTCGACGAATTCGGCGGTCCAGTCGACGTCCGTACCGCTAACCCGGACCCGCAGACGGGGATCGACGGCGGTCGCGATCGCCTGCAGCGGCTGCACCGACGCCGGGGAGCACAGCGCAATCCAGGCGCCGTCGTCGTAGGCCGGCGACCGCGCGACGATCAGCCGGTTCGCCGCCGTCTCGGACACGACATAGCCGGCGGGATTGAGCAAGGGGTGCAACCCGAGCACCCGCATGAGTCCGTCGATCCCCGCGGGCGACCCCAGGGCGCGGTGGATCCGCTCGGCGGCCAGCCCCGCCACACCGATCAGGCCGCGGGTGCACACCGCGACGGCCTCCGCCTCCTCGCGCGCCCGCCCGCGCACCGCGATGGCGAACGACAGGTACAGCAGGTGCATCTGCAGACAGACCTCGTCGGCCATGCGGACCAGCGCCGAGTGCGAGAACGCGTCGAAGTCGAAGTCGGACAAGACCGGCCCCGCGTACTCCGACTTGCCCTCTTCCATCGGGTCGATTGGATCGAGTTCCCATGTCGCTGCGCGGGTTTGGCGGACGATGTCGAGGGCCGGGATGCCCTGGGCCTCGGGGTGGGAGTCGTCGATGACGACGGTCCACGCGCAGTGCGGATGCCTGTCGGCGGGCACCCGCGGCGGCCGGTGCAGGGGCCTGACCTGGGCGCGTGGATTGGTCGCCACAGCGGTGGCGTCGAACGTCGGGTCCTCGATGGTGTGGCACATCCCGAAGACGTATTTCTCGCCCATCGGTTCGACGTCGAGCAGGGCGCCGCAATGGTCGAGGTGGAACTCCCCGTGCCAGCGGTCGTGGATGGTGTAGCGAAAGTCCATGAACTGCGGCGGGGCGCCGATGTCGAGCTGCAGGCCCTTGAAGATGGTCGGCACGTCGTCGCCCTCGAAGTTCAGCGCCCGCTGCATCCGCCGGGTGTACACCGGGCTGGCGCCCGCCCACTCTTCGATGGCGATCTGCACCATCTCCTCGCGGCCGAACGCGTTGATGCACCAGGCCATGCCGGAGCGATCGATCATCTGGCCGATCAACAGCAGTTCGGGAACCAGGGCGGCAAGCTCGCGGCGGGACAGCTGCGCGTAACGGGACCGGCTCACGCGCCCAAAAATAATCCTGACTATGTTATAAAGTCAACAATGTCCGTTCCAGCAGGCCAGACAGTGCAGCGTTCGGTCGCCCCGACCCGGCGCACCAGTGCGCCGCGCAAGCGCGGGGACCACACCCGGGCCAGGATCATCGACGAGACGGTCCGCTGCATCGTCGAGGAGGGGTTCGCCGCAGCCACCGCCAAGCATGTGGCCGACCGTGCGGGCGTGACGTGGGGTGTCATCCAGTACCACTTCGGCGACCGCAACGGCCTGCTGATGGCCGTCGTCGACGACGGGGTGGCCCGCCTGGTCGAGAGCATGTCGTCGGCCGACGTCGGCGAGCTCGCCCTGCGCGAACGCATCGAGGTCGTCGTCGACACCGCGTGGAGCTGCTACAGCAGCCCGACCTCGCTGGCGGCCTTCGAAATCCTGCGGGCCACCCGCGGCGGCCCCGGCGAGGCCACGCGTCGCCACCTGCTCGAGATGAACGCGGCAATCGGCCAGCTCGGCCGGGTGATCACGCCCGCGGACGACGGCGTGGCCGACGTGATCTGGGCGGCGCTGCGTGGGGTGGTGCTGGCACAGATGATCATCGGCACGCCGATCGACTGGGAGCGCGAACGCCGCGCGCTGATAGACATGGTGACCTTGTACCTGGAACGCGGCGCCCCCGGTGTGCTGCAATGACGGGATGGGCCACGATGACGTCGCCGCGACCGAGGCGATCAAACAAGTCAAGTACCGGTATCTGCGCGCGCTGGACACCAAGCACTGGGACGACTTCGCCGACACGCTGACCGACGACGTCGTGGGCGACTACGGGTCGTCGGTCGGCGAGGAGCTGCACTTCACCAACCGCGTCGACCTGGTGAACTACATGCGCAAATCGCTTGGCCCGGCGGTCATCACCGAACACCGGGTGACCCACCCGGAGATCACGGTGGACGGCGACGAGGCGACGGGCACCTGGTATCTGCAGGACCGGGTGATGGTCACCGAGTTCGACTTCATGCTGATCGGCGCCGCCTTCTACCGCGACCGCTACCGCCGTACCGACGAGGGCTGGAAGATCAGCGCCACCGGTTACGACCGCACCTACGAGGCGACGATGTCGTTGGCCGGCCTCGACTTCAAGCTCAAGCCCGGACGCGCGCTGGACTGACTACTTTCCGATCGCGATCACCGCGCCGGGCTGCAGCCATTTCATGATCGACACCAGCTGAGCGTCGTCGACCGCGACGCAGCCCTCGGTGGGGTGACCGTCGGTGGTGTGGAAGAAGAACGCCGAGCCGCCGCCGGGTGCCTTGTTCTTGTTGACGCCCATCACGACCGCGTGCTTGTACTGCGGAATCTGCAGGTTCTCGCTCGCGGCCGTGTCGAACGGGCACTGCGCCTTCTGGCAGATCTGCATGGAGTTGAAGGTGGGGCTGTGGTCGTCGCCGCTCCACCAGTAGTTGGGACCGGTGACCTGCGTATAGGGCAGTCCCCCACCGGGATTGGGCGCGGTGCCGAACGCCGAGTCGAGGCTGTAGACGCCCATCGGGGTTGCCGGCACTCCGCTGCGGGCCTGCGGGGCCATGCCCGCGGACCCGACGTGGGCGGGAACTCCCGTCCTCAGCGGCTGCCAGCCCGCGGCGGTGCGCCCGTAGATGTCCATCTGCGCGTTGGAAGCGCCGGTGCTGACCACCGAGACCACCTGGGTGGCGTTGCCGACGGCGTTCGCGAACCAGGGAACGCCGGCGGCCCGGCCGGCCGGCGCCGCGACAAGCGATGCCGTGAGGACGCATGCCGCAGCGCACAGTGGGGCGAGGAATCGGCGCATGGATCAATCGTCGGGTCGCCCCAACCTCAGGGTCAAGTCAAGGTTTAGGTCCAGTTCGGTCACGCGCCGTGACCTTCGGCGCCTCGGCCGACGCCATCGGGAAGGGCCGAAATACGAAGAGGGCCAACAGGAAATACAGGTATCCCAGTGCCCAGCCGGCCAGCACGTCCGACGGGTAGTGCACGTTGAGCGCCACTCTCGCGGCCCCCACCGCGAGCAGGCAGAGCGCCGTGAGCGCGATCGCGACGCGGCCCAGCGCTCGTCCGACCATCGGCAGGCCGAAGGCCAGCAGCGCCAGCAGCAGCGCCGTCGCCTCGAGCGCATGACCGGACGGGAACGACGTCGACGGCGTGGGCACCAGCATGGTCGGCGGTCGCGGCCGGTTCGCCAGGGCCTTGGCCGCCGACGTCACGATCCCGTTGAGCGGCCCGCAGGCCATCAGCACCAGCGCCGCCCGCACGTTGCGCTTCACCGCGGCGGCAACCGCCGCCACCGTGCCCAGCACGCGCAGCGGGACCGGGCCGAGCGCGAAGGACAGCCCGTCCCAGAACCGCACCCATAGGGGGTGCTTGACCCCGGCGTCGTGCGCCGCGTCCAGCAACGACCAATCGAGGCCGTGCAGCCACGCCCAGTTCTCGCGGTAACCCACCCACATCGCCGCGTAGACGACGATCGCGGCCGGAACGGAAACGGCCAGAGCGGTCCGCTGTCGGATCATGGTCAACCGATACCAGCAGTGCAGCACGGGGATCGGGGCGGCCCGGACTTGCGGACCCGCGCCCCCGGCCGCGCGGCAGTCATACTGGCGTCATGGCCGTCTTTGTCCGCAGATTGTTCGGCATCGGCAAGCTGCCCGACGAGCTGCACGCTCAGGTCGAGGCCGAAGGCCTGCTCTTTCTCGCCGAGTACGTCGCCGTGACCCGGCGATTCAGCGGCGTCATCCCCGGCGTGCGGCTTCCGCACAGCGTGGCCAGCTACACCGGTTCGCTGGTCCTGACCTCCGAGCGGGTGCTGGCGACGCTGTCCATGCTGCCCAAGCTGGCCGGCGCAGTCGTGAATGTGAACTGGGACGCCCCGCAGACCGGCGCGGCGCGGGTCGAGATCTCGTCGACCGGCCTGCAGGTCGACGTCGACGTCGCCCGGGTCGATCCGAGGTTCAGCGGCGAACTGTCGCTGCACCACAAGGTCGCCGTGCCCGACGACGTGCTCGCCGGCCTGCCGAAGCGATCGCTGGCCTTCGACATGCCGCCCGAATACGTCTTCCGGGCGGTCGGCGTCACCTACAGTCCGTGATCGCGATCTCATATTGCGCGCCCTGATTCCTACGATGGGGGGCGTGACCGATCAGGTGTTCAGCGCTCAGGAGCGCCGGGCCGTCTATCGGGCGATCTCCGAACGACGGGACATGCGCCGCTTCTCCCCCGGTGGGGTGGTCGCCGAGGAGGTGCTCGCGCGCCTGCTGCAGGCCGCGCACGCCGCGCCCAGCGTCGGCCTGATGCAACCGTGGCGCTTCATCCGCATCACCGACGGCGCGCTGCGCCGGCGCATTCACGCGCTCGTCGACGAGGAGCGCCCGCTGACCGCCGCCGCCCTGGGCGAGCGGGGCGAGGAGTTCCTGGCGCTGAAGGTGGAGGGCGTTCTCGAGTGCGCGGAACTGCTGGTCGTGGCGTTGTGTGACAACCGCGACGAGCATGTGTTCGGTCGCCGGACGCTGCCGCAGATGGACCTGGCGTCGGTGTCGTGCGCCATCCAGAACCTGTGGCTCGCGGCCCGCTCCGAGGGCCTCGGCATGGGCTGGGTCTCGCTGTTCGATCCGCGGCGCCTGGCGGCCCTGCTGGCGATGCCGCCGGGCGCCGAGCCGGTGGCCATCCTGTGCCTGGGGCCGGTCCCGGAATTTCCCGATCGCCCGGCGCTGGAGCTGGACGGCTGGGCGCACGCCCGGCCGTTGTCGGAGTTCGTCTGCGAGAACGGCTGGGGCCGGCCGCCGGCTCGGTGAGGGCTGCCGGGGCGGCACACTCAGCTTTGTCGCAACCAGCTGCGGTATCGTCGCCGCCGGTCGCAAGGCAAGGCGGAGAGGTGGCGTAGGTGGCTGGCGGGCATCGGACGGGCAACGGCGCGGTCCGCACGGGCGCGGACCGCAAGGACAACGTGCTGATCGTGCACTGGCACGACCTGGGCCGTCACCTCGGTGCCTACGGCCACCGCGACGTCCACAGCCCCCGGCTGGACCGGCTTGCCGCAGACGGCATCCTGTTCACCCGGGCGTTCGCCACAGCGCCGCAGTGCTCGCCGTCGCGGGGCTCGCTGTTCACCGGGCGCTACCCGCAGACCAACGGCTTGATGGGACTGGCGCACCACGGTTGGGAATACCGCAGCGGCGTGCGCACCCTGCCGCAGATCCTCACCGAGTTCGGTTATCACTCAGCGCTTTTCGGCATGCAGCACGAGACATCGGAACCGAAGAGGCTGGGTTTCGACGAGTTCGACGTCTCAAACTCCTACTGCGATTACGTGGCCGACGTTGCGGGCCGGTGGCTGCAGGACAGCGCGCCGGCCCTGGGGCGGCCGTTCCTGCTGACCGCCGGGTTCTTCGAAGCCCACCGGCCCTACCCCGCCGAGCGCTACCAGCCGGCCGATGCCGCGGCCGTCGTCCCCCCCGACTACCTGCCCGACACCCCCGGTGTGCGCGGCGACCTGGCCGCCTTCTACGGGGCGATCGCCGCGGCCGACGCCGCGGCCGGCCGGCTGCTGGACGCGCTGTCCGACACGGGGCTCGACGCCAGCACGTGGGTGGTGTTCTTCACCGACCACGGGCCCGCGTTCCCCCGGGCCAAGTCCACCCTCTACGACGCCGGAACCGGCATCGGCATGATCGTCCGCCCGCCGACGGGCCGCGCCGTGGCGCCCCGCGTGTACGACGAACTGTTCAGCGGTGTCGACCTGGTGCCGACGCTGCTCGGCCTGCTCGGGCTGGATGTGCCGGCCGACGTCGACGGGATGTGCCACGCGGACGCGCTGCTGACGCCGGACCGGTGGGCCGAGCCGGTCCGGGACCACGTCTACACCACGAAGACCTATCACGACTCCTTCGACCCGATCCGCGGGATCCGCACCAAGGACTACAGCTACATCGAGAACTACGCCGTGCGGCCCTCCTTCGACTTTCCGCTGGACATCGAGGAGAGCCCGTCCGCGGCGTCCATCGCGCCGGTGGACCGGCCGCGGCCACAGCGTGAGCTCTACGACCTGCGCACCGACCCCAGCGAGACCACGAACCTGCTCGCGGGCGGCGATCCGGCCGTCGACGAGATCGCGACGGAATTGGCTCTACGGCTTAACGATTGGCGTCAGTGGACCTGCGACGTGATCCCGTCCGACGTCGCGGGCACCCGCATCGCGCTGCGCAGCATCGAGAAGTACCGACAGGCCCACCAGGACGCCGCGCCGCCCGGTTCGGCGATCGCCGGGCGCTAGCCGCAGCCGTTAGGCTCGTCGGGTGCCCCGCGCCGCAACGGCCTATCTCGTGCTCGCCACCCAGCGCAGCGGCAGCACACTGCTGCTGGAATCGCTGCGCGCCACCGGCATCGCCGGCAACCCGCAGGAGTTCTTCGAGCCACTGCCGTCCACCGGTATGCCGCCGCAGCCGCGCGATTGGTTCGCCGGAGTCGACGACGAGTCGATATTGCGGCTGCTCGACCCGTCGGACCCCGGTACCCCGGACGCCACGCCCCCGGCGACGTGGCGAGAGCACATCCGCGAGGCCGGCCGGACTCCCAACGGGGTGTGGGGCGGAAAGCTGATGTGGAACCAGACGCCCCTGTTGCTGCGCCGGGCGGCGGGACTGGCGGACCGCCGCGGTGACGGCCTGCGGGCGGCGATCCGGGACGTGATCGGCAGCGAGCCGGTCTACGTCCACGTCTACCGGCCCGACGTGGTGTCGCAGGCGGTGTCGTTCTGGCGGGCCGTGCAGACCCAGGCCTGGCAGGGTCACGCCGATCCGGAGCGCGACGCGCGGGCCGCCTACCACGCGGGTGCCATCGCGCACGTCGTCAAGATCCTGCGCTGCCAGGAGAACGGCTGGCGCGCGTGGTTCGCCGAGGAGGGCGTCGACCCGATCGACATCGCCTACCCGGTGCTGTGGCGCAACCTGACCGCGGTCGTCGCCACGGTGCTCGAGGCGCTCGGGCAGGATCCCGGCAAGGCGCCGCCGCCGATGCTGGAGCGGCAGGCGGACCACCGCTCGGACGAGTGGGTCGACCGCTACCGGGCCGAGGCGCAGGCGCTGGGGCTACCCACCTGAGCGCTGTGAGCCGCCGACCTCGGCGATGATGAACACCCGCCGGAACGGGAAGATCGTCACGCCGTCGGCGCGCGCCGGGTAGGCGTCGTCGAGCAGCGGGATCAGTTCTTGGCGGAACTGCTGCCAGCCGGATTCGTCGAGCCGCTCGCGGACGGGAACCAGCGCTGTGCCGGTGATCCATTCCAGGACGGGGTTCTCGCCGGTGAGCTGGTGTAGATAGGTGGTTTCCCAGACGTCTACCTTGCATCCGGCATCCAGCAGCAGGTTGGCGTAGTGGGTCGGTGGCTGTACCACCGCGCCGACTCGGAAAGGTATGTCGCGCAATGCCTTTGCGTAGGGCTCACGACGGGCGAGCGCCCGCACCGCCCCGTGCGACGGCGAATCGAAGTTGCCCGGCATCTGCACGCCGATCCACGATCCGGGGGCCAGCTCGCCGGCCCAGCGCACCAGCAGGTCGGAGTGCTCGGGCACCCAGTGCATGGCCGCGTTGCTGACCACCACGTCGGTGTCGGGGGCGGGCTTCCAGTCGCGCAGGTCGCCGGTGACGGCGTCGACGCCGCGCTCCTTTGCGGCGGCGACCATCTCCGGCGAGCTGTCGATCGCCTCGATCACCGCGTCCGGCCAGCGCCGGGCCAGATACTTCGTCAGGTTGCCGGGACCGCAACCGAGGTCGACGACGCGGCGCGCCCGCTCGGTCCCCACCCGGGAGACCAGGTCATGGAAGGGGCGGCCGCGATGGTCCGCGAAGGCCAGGTAGACGTCGGGATCCCACATATCGATCCTCCTGATCGTGGCCGTGACCGGTCGGCTGATGGACAGATCCGTATTACCGCATGGTGCTACCGCGGCGCGTGACTGGGGATACGATCGGCGTTCGTGGCGTCCGACAGCGATCCCATCGATCAGCGCATTCCGGTGCCGAACGTTGCCGGCGCGGACCTGCCGCCCGGCGCCGCGGGGCTGCCCCCACTGTCGGCGCTGTCCCGCCGGCAGCGCATGGTCGTCGAGGCGTCGGCCATCGGCGACCTCGCGCTGCGCACCTGGGTGGCGTCCCTGCTCGCCGCGACGGTGGCGCCGGTCGCGGTCGCTTCCGCCCTGCGCCGGGCCGACTCCGGTGCCGAGCGGCGCAACCTCGACTTCTACGCCGAGCTGGCGGCCCAGCGTGATCCGGTCAAGTCGTTTCCCGCGCCACCCGGCCCGCCGCGGGTCTCGTCGCTGCCGGCCGGGCAGGTCGCGCACTGGGTCGCACACGGGACGGTGTACAACCTCTCGTTTCCCAGCAGCTTCACCGCGATCAACCCCGCCATGCGCGAGCGCTGGGGCGCGCTGCGGTCCAACAACGTGGTGCGCGCCCAGCACTGGCGCCACCACGACGGCCCCCGGCCCACGCTGTGCGTCATCCACGGGTTCATGGGCTCGTCGTATCTGGCCAACGGGCGGTTCTTCACACTGCCCTGGTATTACCGGTCCGGTTACGACGTCCTCATGTACACGTTGCCCTTTCACGGCGAGCGTGCCGAAAAGCGTTCGCCGTTCAGCGGATTCGGCTATTTCGCGGGCGGGCTGAGCGGGTTCGCCGAGGCGGTGGCCCAGGCCGTGCACGACTTCCGTTCGATCGTCGACTATTTGCGCCAGAGCGGGGTGGACCGCATCGCGCTGACGGGCATCTCGCTGGGCGGATACACCTCGGCGCTGGTCGCCTCGGTCGACGATCGCCTCGAGGCGGTGATCCCCAACTGCCCCGTCGTGACCCCGGTGAAGATGTTCCGCGAATGGTTCCCCGCCAACAAGCTCGTTCGGCTGGGCCTGCGCCTGTCCGACATCGGCGACGACGACCTGGCCGCCGGGTTATCCTACCACTGCCCGCTGAACTACGCGCCGCGCCTACCCAAGGACCGCCGGATGATCATCACCGGGATGGGCGACCGGATGGCGCCGCCGGATCACGCCGTCGCGCTATGGGAGCACTGGGATCGCTGTGCGCTGCACTGGTTTCCGGGCAGCCACGTGATGCACGTCAGCCAGCTGGACTATCTGCGCCGGATGACCGCGTTCCTGCACGCGGTCATGTTCTAGCGGTTTCGGCGAGCGGCGCCCGGTGGGCCCCGGCGCCGGGAGTGTGCAGGCGCAGCCGTTGCAGCAGGTCGGCCGGCGCAACGGTGTGCCCGTCCAGGCGCTGCGTGGACAGGAGGTCCAGGCGCATCAGCGCCGGCTGGTGAATCCCGCGCTGCGGCGCCAGGCCGGTCAGCGGCGCACCGCCGCCCGGCGGCGTATCGGTCAGGAACGCGCAAGCAGCGGCGATCGTGTTGTGGGTCCTGTCCCCTGCGATCTCCAGCGCCGTGCACGTCTCGCGCGCAGGGTACGAATGGATTGCGTCCAGGGTTTCGGGCAGGGCGTCGTCAACCCGAATACTGTAGGCCGCCATGTAATCTGACTCGCCCCGCTGTACTCCGCGCCAACTTTCGCGGGTATTGGGCGACAGTAACCGCGGAACGTCGTCGTCCGCCACCATGGTTGCTTCCCATCCGAGTTGCCTGAGGTGATCGGCCAGCCGCCGCGCCGCCACCTCGGTGGTCTCGTGCAGCGGAATCTGCGGTGAGCGCGCCTGAAGCGCCGCCAGATTGTCGGCGGCCGATACGGTCAGCCCGATCCACGTCTCCCGCCTTGCGGCGTCGGTTGGGTTGTCGCGGAAGGTGACCCGTATCTTGTCGGCACGGATGCCGTAACGGTCCAGGTATCCGGCGATGAGCGGCAGCGGCAGCACGTCGGTGTCGCCGATCGGCGCGCCGAGACGCAGCAGCGCCGTCGTCGATGTGCCATCACCGGGTTCGGGAACGAAGCTGCCGCTGCGCCCCATGATCGCCAGCCGACGGCGCAGGATCGTGGTCACGTACAAACCTCGCCAGCAGCCGAACAACAGGATCAGCACGACGGCGCACGTGCCGAGCACCCAGTAGTCGCGAGTTGAGTTCCAGGGATAGGCCATCACCGCGGGCACCACGGCCAGCAGCGCCAGTGTGATACGGCCCCTCCCGGGTGTCGGCATCGAGCTCACGAGGTGGTGTCCTTTCTGCGGGTGATCGTGACGACCCCGGCGACGGCCCCGACGAGCAGAGCCAGTGCGGCGGTACCGACGAACGCGATGGTCCGCGGTCTGGTGTCCGTTGGCGCCGGTGTCGGCGGCAGGGCGACCGGCTTGGCCGGCACCACCTCCGATCGGTTACCGGGGGCAAGTTGCCAGGTCAGGGCCGCCACCGGGTCGACGCTGCCCGCGCCGACGACGTTGGACGTGACCCGGGCGCCGTTGTGTGCCGTCGCCGTGATGCGGCGTACGACCTGGCTGGCGCTCAGTTCGGGGTACTTGCTGCGTACCAGTGCGGCGACGCCCGACACGTAGCCGGCCGCATAGCCGGTGCCGCTGAGGGCGCCGAGTTGCTGGTGCGCGTCGGGCAGGCCGTCGGCAAGGCCGCCGCCATCGCCGTTGCTCACCGAAACGATGTGCTCGCCGGGCGCCGCGACACCCACCCACGGCCCCGCCATGGTGAACTTCGAAGGGCCGCCGTCAGGCGTCAGCGAGGCCACCGACAGGACGTAGGGCTGCCACCACGAGGGAATGGAGATCGACGTGACGCCGCCCCAGTTGCGCGGATCGTTCGGGTGGCTCAGGTCGGTGAGCGGATTGGACTCACACGACGATCCGCCGGCCAGCGATCCGGTCGTCCCGCTGTCTCCGGCAGCGGCCACGATGACGGCGTCCTTGTCCACCGCCGCGTAGCGGATCGCCGCGCCGAGCGCGGCCTGGTCGATCGGCCGGTCGGCGGGCAGGCACGTGATCCCGGAGATGTTGATCACCCGCGCCCCGAGGTCGGCCGCGTGCACGATCGCCCGGCCCAGCGTTGTGACCTCGAGGGAGGCTTGCGCCAGCTGCGGGTCGCCGCCCGGTGTGCGCGGGGAGAACATGGCCGACGTGCTCCTGATCGACACCACCCGCGCTCCCGGCGCCACCCCGGAGAACCCGTCGTCACCGGACGGCTGGCCGGCGATGATCCCGGCGACCAGGGTGCCGTGTCCGTCGCAGTCGGTCAGGCCGTCGGTGGTCTCGACGAAATCGCCGCCCGGGTCCACGTTCGGCAGCCGCGGGCCGGGCCGCACCCCGGTGTCGATGACGGCCACCAGCTGCCCGTCACCGCGCGAAACCTGCCAGGCCGCGGGAAGGTTCAGCATCGCCTGGCTGGGCGACACCGCGCCCGGATCGCTGCCGGGAATTACTCCGGACGTGACGCAGGGGCCGCGCTGCTCCATCGGTTGCACGGGTCCCGGGGTTCCGCTGGGCGGCGGCACACCCTGGTCGACTGCGGGCGGGCTCACCGCCAGCGCCGACGGGCACGCCCACATCACAGCGGCGCAGGTCGCTGTGAGGAATGCCGCTCCGGCCCGGATCATCGATTGAGGATCCAGCTGAACAGACCCACCACGTACGCCATGACCGGGATCAGCGAGGCGTCGAGGCCGGCCGCAACAAAGCCCACGAGCCGGCGCAGGGGTAGCGAATAGCTTTCCGGCTCGGCGATGCGCGGGTTGATCGCCACGACTACCCACACGGCGGCGAGCACGACGAGGACGACCACCGCGACCAGCGCAGCGGCGTACCGCCCGGTCGCCAAGTAGACGACCAGCAGGGTGCCCCCGACCAGGTAGGGCTGGCCGAGCAGCCAGGTTTTGCACGCGGCCGAGTCCCATACCCGGGCGCGCAGAACGGACGCCGTCGCGGTCGCCCCCACCACGTACCAGCCAAGAGCACCCGAGCCGGTCAACGCCTCGGGTCGCAACGCAATCGCTACCGATCCCAGGACGCTGAGCAGCACGGCGGCGGCGATGAAGCCGCTCTGATGGGCGTCGCTGATCCGCACCCGCCGCGGCAGGTCCTCGAGCACCGACAGCGACGGCGCCGACGGAGTCGGGTCGCCGGGGGCCGGTATGACGGGCAGCGGAAAGCGCGCCGCCAGCGCGGAAAGATGCGCCGCCTCCACCGTGATGAGCAGAGCGGCGACGATCAATCCGCAGCCGGTGCTGAGAATCGGCAGGCGCCACAGCAGTTCTGCACCGGCGGCAAGCAGCACACCGGCACCTGTCACCGCGGTCGTGGTGAACAACCCGACAATTCGCTCACGCTCGGCACTGGGCACCATCAGGCCGATCAGCGACCACGCGGTGACGCCGGCCGCGGCCAGCATCACTTGCGCCGGCCCGAATCTGCCGGGGACCGCCACCGCCAACGCCGCCGCGACGGGTACCAGCGCCGCGGCCGAGAGCGCCAACCCGGTGCGCGCGGAACGCGCCGCCAACAGCAGGCCGGCCAGCGCGGTGAGCGCCGCGATGACGGCGACGGCGATCAGTCCGGACACCGCGCCGGTGGCGACCCGGTAGGTGGTCCCCAGAGCGGTCCCCGCGAACGCGGCGGCGATCGCCGCCGCCAGCGCACCGCGCTGGATATGTGCGGTGCCCCAAGGCCTCAGCCGGGAGGTCGAGAAGATCATGGCCGCGTCGGCGACATCCTCGACGATGCCGGGTGCGGACGGACCGACAGGCAACGGCTGCAGCGCCAGCAGGTCACCGTCGACCACTCCGACGGTGTCCAGGCTCGCATCCAGGCTGAACGGCGCTCCCCCGATGGGCGCCAGGCTCAGTTGTGCGGCCGGACCTGCGTCGGCGGCCCGGGGAGCGGTGGCGTCGTCCACATCGCCGTTCGAGGTAGCGGGCGCTACCAAATGCTTTACGGCGGGCAGTATTTCGCGCAGCGGCAACTCTGTGGGCAGGGCCATCTCCGTCAGCCTGTTGTCCGCCAGGATGGCCACGCGGACGATTGGCATGACGGTGCCGGCCGTCACCGGAGCCCCCAAGAGTGCTCGGGCCGTTCCTGGGACATCGTGCTCCTTTTCCTGTTGGTTTCAGTCATGCATGTTGGGCGGAGAAATCTCGGGACAGCCGCCGGCCGGTAAACCAGTGGTCTGCCGGCAAGAAGCCGGTTAACTGTTCGATCGCGACGGCGATCGCAAAGGGGGTGCCGGGGCTGAACGTGGAGACCCATTCGCCGTCGAACGCGCGGGACGGGCTGACCAGCACTCTGCCCGCGGTGGTGTCGACGATGCTCAGTCCCACCTCGCTGGTGGAGTGCTTCCCCTCTACGCGGCAGCCGGCGACAACTTCGACGTAGCTGCGCGGACCTTTGAACACCGACTCCACCACCGGTCGGGCCGATTGCGGGATACCCAGGTAATCAAGGACTTCGGCCAGCGGAGCGCCGGAGCGCAGCCGCTCGTCGGCTCGGGCCCCGACCCGCATCGGCATGCTGAACTCCTCGAATCGCGCCGGCGGACGCTGCGCGAGCCCCACACCGAGGACCGGAACGAGCCCCCGAGGCTCGTCGATATCCATGGCGGTGAAAGTGATCAGCTGCGCGCTGCGCAACGCGATCACCGTCTTTCCCGTGGTGCCGGGGCGCTGGGCCACGACGCCGCGCAGGAGGTCACCGGCGCCGCCGGCGTCCTTGGCGGGCCCGACGAACCGCAGATCCAGCCACCGATCGGGGAAGCACACCACTCTGATCCAGTCGGCCACCGCCGAGTCGACGCGGCCGGCTTCTGACACCAGGCCCATCTGAATCAGCTCAGCCTTCTGCCGGTCCAGGAACGCGCTGCGCTGCGCGGCGTCACGATATGGCGTGGTGATTGCCAAAACCCACGGGAAGGTGCCCGCCCCAATGGTTTCGGCAATGAACCACGCCTGATCGACCGTCAACTCGACGGCGTTCGGTTCGGCGCTCATGAAGTCAGAACTAGCCGCCCCACCGGGCGGCTTCGGCCGTGTCGCGGGCGTACATGGCCAACGTGTTGGCCTCATGGGTGCTGGCCATCGACTGATAGGCCCGCACCAGGGCCTCCATGGCCTGGTTCCACTGGGCCTGCCACACCTGATACGCCATGCCGGTATCACCCTGCCAGGCACTCGACAACGCGGCCTGCTCACTGGCGATATCAGCACCCAGGCTCTGCAACGTGCCCGCATAGCCCGACATATCCCCGGCATGACCCAGCATCGCCGGGTAGTTGTACATAATCTGCGACATCACAAGTCCTTTCGCAACTAACGGAGAGATCAGAACCCGGTGTAACCCGACGCCGCCGCCGCATCGGCAGCCACATAGGTCCCCGCGGCATCCCCCAGATTGGCCTGAGCGATATCCAACAACGTGTTCACCCGCGCCGCGGCCTCCACGAACCGGGCATGCGCGGCCTGAAACGCCGCCGACGCCTCACCCTGATGAAAAGCCTGCGCCGACACCGCCTCCTGCTCAGCCTGACCGATCGTGCTGCGCATCAACCCCGCCTTAGCCCCAAACGCCGACTGCGCCGCCACCAACTGCGGAATATGCGCATCCAACAAACTCATAACAAATCCTTCCCTGGAAGTCCTTCGGTCTTTCGATCACGTGCGGGCACTGGACTGACTGTCGTACCCCCCTTTCCCCGACCCGTTCGGGCCACCGAGCTCGTGGTCCCAACTACCCGGCACCATCGGCATCCTCGGGCCGCCGCCGAACTCGTCGCCGGCCAGCTTGGTCAACCCGGCCGCTTGCCCGACGGACTCCTTTTGCGCCGTTCCGGTGAACCCCAGCGCCCCGGCCCCATTTCCGGAGGCCATCGCTGCGACCAATTGACGCTCATCGTCGGCGCCATAATCCGGAGTGACGTCGATGTCGGCATCCATGTTCAGGAACTCGTCGCCGTGCTCGCGCATTGCGGCCCGCCTGCGCCGCCGCGACCGCGTCTGCGCCCGGCTCGCCACCGCCGCCCCGGCCGCGGGAATGGTCGCCGCCGGTGCCTTGGCCCCGCCCCTGCCCCCCAGCGTCGGCCCGAATCCCGTGTCCGGATCCCCGCCGCCGCCGACGACATACGCGACACTGCCGGTCGCGGCGGCCGGGGCCGGCGCGGCGGGCGCGCTACCACCGGCGGGAGCGGACGCCGGAGCGCCTGCAGGGGCAACGACCGTCGGAGCCATGGTCGCGATGGGCCAGGTATGCTGCCCGGCCGAAGCGAGCACCGGCGCGGCGGCGGCTCCCGCGGCCACGGGTGCCGCGATCGGCGCGATCTCGGCGGCCGGCAGTGTGATCGAGCCCAGGCTCAGGCTGACGCCGAGCGACAGCGCCAAGAGCATGGGGCCATAGGTCACGATGGGCGAGATGACCTCGTAGGCGGCAAAGAAAAACAGCGGACCGTAAGCCACCAGTGCCGCAGCCGGATTCGTCGCGAACGCGGTGATGATCTGCCGCAGCGTGCCGACCGGGTTCTGCAGCAGCGTCTGGAATTCGCCAAACCCGTCCTCATAGAGGTTCGTGAAGGACTGCACCAGTTGCAGGAGCGAGGAAACCGGGTTGCTCTGGGACGCGGCGTTGGCGCCGTCCAGCTTCACGATCGCGGGCGCCACGGCGGTCCTGGGCGCCGAGGCCAGCGCCGCACCGGACGCCGCCTGGTAGGCGCCCATGGCGGTGGCTGCCTGGACCCACATCCGCACGTAGTCGGCCTCGTTGAGCGCGATCGGAATCGTGTTGATGCCGAAGAAGTTCGTGGCGAGCAGCACCCCGTGCAGCAGGTGGCTTGCGGCCAGCTCCATCAGCGTCGGCATGCCCGTCAGCGCGGTGGTATACGCCGTCGCCGCGACCTCGTGTTGCGCGGCCACCGCCGCGCTGTCGGCGCTGGCCTGCTGCAACCACGCCGCATAGGGCAGGTGCGCGGCCACATACTCTTCGGCACTCGGCCCCTGCCATGCACCCGCCTGCACCGCCCCCACGAGCCCACTGAGTTCGCTAGCCGCCGAGGCGTATTCGGCGCTCAGCGCGGTCCAGGCGCCAGCGGCCACCAACAGCGGCGCCGGCCCCGGGCCGGTGCTCAGCAACGCCGAATGCACTTCCGGCGGCGAAGCCATCCAGATGGGCCCGAACGGGGATGTCATCCTCAGCTGCCCAAGACTCCGTACGTGGCGGCGGCCGCGCTGTCCCCCGTCAGATAGCTTGCGCCGGCTTGACCCACGCCCACACCGGCGCGCCCGAGCTCCTCCACGCCCTGCGCCGCGATGGCGGCGTGCTCCTGACCCTGGGCACTGAAGCCGGCGGCGGTCTGCAGCGACACGGGGTCCGCCGCCGGCGGCACCACCGCGGTGATGGCGGGAGCCGCCGCCGCATGGGCGGCCGCCAGCCGCGCCGTCAGCGCTTCCACGGCCGCGCTGGTAGCGGCCAGACCTTCGGGAACCACTCGTAACGACATGCGCACTCCTTTCCGTTACCTTCTGTTTCGTGAACCCTCAGTGGGCGAGACCGTCGCCTGCGCCCCGGGCCACGGATTCACTCACTAGCGGATTGACCAGCTGTACGTAAGTCGGCATGTCGCTGTCTCCCAACAGGATTGCCCGGCCCGCAGGCAACCGGCCAAAGCGCTGGCCCCGGATCTTGCCACCGTCCTGCTGACTGCCCGACAGCATCAACGTGGTCGCCTGCAGGTCGTTGAAGCGGCGCAGCAACGAATTGGTCATCAGAGCGTGCCCGGATCCGGTGGCGCGGGCCGTGACAATCACCCGCAGCCCCAGATCCGCGGCCTGCGACAAGATCCCCAGCAGCGGAGCCCATGGCCGCTGTCCGACGTAAGGTCCGCTCATCGCCGGCGAGTCCGGTATCTGGTCGACGTCGTCGATGATCAGGTAGTGCGTGTGGCCCTCGTAGGTCCAGCGCGCCAGGTCGGCAGCCGACAAGCCGGCCGGCGGTCGCCGCGATTCGATGATGTTGGCCAGACCGAGCATCGCCGGAATGATCCGGTCGATGTTGGCGGTGTATTCGTTGTCGGGAAACAGCGGCTCGTCGACGAGGTGGAGCCGCCGGTCCAGCACGGTGAAGGCCACCTGGTCAGGTGTCGAGTTCTCGCGAATGGTGCGGATGATGTGGCGCAGCAGCGTGGTCTTGCCCGTTTTGCTGTCACCGAACACCATGAGCAACGGGTTGTCGGCGAAGTGGACAACGACCGGTGCGAGGTCCTCTTCGCGCTGGCCGATGACCACTTGCTCGGGGCCTCGATAGAGGGGCTCCACCGCCTCGGGGGCGAGGTTGGTGGGGAGCAGCCGTACCGGCGGGGCAGCCACGCCCGGGTAGCGGGCATTGATCGTGGCGAGCTGGTCCAGCTCCGGAGCCGCGAACAGGAAATGCTCGCCGGCCATGGTCAATCCGCGACCCGGCTGATCGTGCGGGACGGCATCTGCGGGTCGGCGCAGCGCGCCGATCACCCGCACGTTGCTGTCGCGCGCATCGTGCAGCTTGAGCTCGAGTCGCAGGCCCAGGCCGTCGCGCATCGCCAGCGGCACCTCCAGCCAGCTCGGGGTGGTGACGACTACGTGGATGCCATAGCCCAGCCCGATGTTGACCAGCTCACTGACCTTGCCCAACAACGGATTACGGGTGTTGAACTGGTCGGTGTTGTCACGGCCGAAGGCGTAGAGGTTGTCGATGACCAGGAACACCTCGCCATACCCGTCATCGGGGGCACGACCATTATTGTCCCGGAACATTCCTCGCTTCTGCCTGGACAGCAGCAGCTGCTCCAGTTCGCCGAAGGTGCGGCGGATACGTTCGGGTTCCAGCGCGGACGCGACGCTACCGACATGTGCCAGATCCTCGAGTGCGCGCAGTTGGCCGCCGCCGTAGTCCAGGCAGTAGAACGTGACCTCCCGGGGCGAGTGCATGCTGGCCGCGGACATGATAAAGGTCTGCAGCGCAGTGGATTTCCCGGACTTGGGGCCGCCGTGGATCACCATGTTGCCGGCCGAGGACGTGGCGTCGAACACCAGCGGATCGCGGCGCATCTCGAAAGGCTTGTCGATCTCACCCAACGGCCACCGCATCTCCCGTGGCGACACCCCGGAGCGAGCCAGCACCGTGGTCAACGGGATCGGTTCGTCCAGCGGCGGCAGCCACAGCTGGGGCGCCCGTGGCCCGTAGCGTGCCAGTTGCTCGCCGATGGTCGCGATCAGCTTGCGCGGCGGACCGCCCATCTCCTCTTCCTCGGGGCCGGGCACCACCACCGCCTGGTCCGGTTCCACCCGACCGGCCGTGAACACTCTCGGCTCCGGAATCGACTGCAACACAATCTGTTTGGCTTGCCGTGGCGGATCGTAGATGCCGTCGACGTAGGTGCTGCGGAACTTGATCGGGGTCGCACCCGGGGCGGGCACCAGAAAGCCCTCACCCTTGTGCTCTTTACCCGATTCGATGTGATAGGCGTCGTCCACGCCGATGATCTGGCGCGAGACGCTGGGGCTGGCCACCTTCAAACCGATGCGGTAGGAGGTGTTCTTGTCGATGTCCTTTATCTTGCCCACGTCCAGTGTCTGAGACGCGAACAGGATGTGGATGCGGAACGAGCGGCCCTTGCGTGCAACGTAATCGAACAGTTCCGCGTATTCCGGGTGGTCGGCCAACATCAAGGTGAACTCGTCGGCGACCACGAACAGTGTCGGCAGCGGCGGCAGATCGTGTCCGGCCGCGATGGCGTTCTCGTACTCGACCACCGAGTTGAACGCGCTGCCCTGAACGCGGCGGCCCGACTCGCGCAGCAAGGCCTCCCGGCGGGCCACCTCGCCGCGCAGCGTGTCGGCGAACCTGTCGGCCAGCGACTTCTTCTCCGCCATGTTCGAGATCACCGCGACAACCTGCGGGAAATCACGGAAGCTGTCGGCGCCGGCCTCACCCTTGAAGTCGGCATAGATGACGATCAGCCGGTCGGCGGAATGGGTCGTCAACAAAGCCAACAAGATTGACATCAGGGTCTGGGACTTGCCCGAGCCGGTCATACCGATCATCAGCCCGTGCGGTCCCATCCCGCCCTCGGCCTCGTCCTTGAGGTCGAAGATCAGCGGCTCGCCGGTCGTGGTGACACCGATGGGGACGCGCAATTCATCGTCGCGGCGGCGCGGCGCCCACAGCGTGGGCACGTCCAGTTGCGACGCGTCCGGGATATTCAACAGCGTGGTGAAGCTCGCGCCGCGGGTGGCCGCCGAGCGCAGCCCGGTGTGGGTGGGATTGGAATCCCAGCGCGACAGCTGACGGGCCAGACTGGCGGCCTCCTCGGCGCCGAGTTGATCGGCGCTGTCGATGTAGGGTTGCCAGCCGCCCGTCAGCCAGCGGGCGATGGAGCCGCCTCGGCCGCCCCCGCTGATACGCAGGATCGGCTTCTCCGGATCCGAATACTGCTCGCGGTGTGGAGGTGTCGCCGAGTAGTGCACAACGGTGACCCCCGCGCGGCCGAGAGCCAGCGCCGACGCTTTCACGTCATAGTCGGCATCGTCGACGATGATCAGCAGGTGCCGCAGCGCATCGGCCGGCCGCCCGGTGAACGCGGGCCGGTCTTGCAGCGTCGGAGCCAGGAGCGCGACCAATTCGTCTGGCTCGGTCGACAAGAAGCGTGCCGGGCCGACACCGTCGAGCTCGCCGGGAACGTCGACGTGCGGCAGCCACTTCAGCCACGACCAGTCCGGGCTCTCCAAATCGCGGGTGGCCAGTGCCACGCCGAGCACAGTCGGGTCGTGCCAAGTGACCGCCTGCGCGACCCAGGCCCGCAACGCGCCCCGCACGTCCTGCGGCTCACCCAAGACGGTGATGTGCGAGACCTTGGTCAGGTCGATTCCGGTCGGCACGTCGCGCACGGTGCGGTGGGTGTCGAGCAGGCTGCGTAACGCGCTGTGCGACACCGGTTCCAGGTCGATTTCGTCCGCTGTTTCGTTGACCCGCAGCGGCGTGTCGAGGGGAACCTGGTGGCGGCCGGCGCGCAGCACCAGGAAGTCCGGATCGTGCGGGTCACGCTCCCATTGACGGCGAGATCCGGGCACGGTCGCCAACGTCGCCGGGTCGGGATGCGACCACTGCGCGGCGGCGCGCTGCTGGGCTGCATGGGTCCGGATGTTGTCCCGGACCACCGACAGGTAGCGCAGATAGTCGGCCCGTTCCGCGTCGACCTCTTCCGTGCGCATCTTGTTGCCGGTACCGCGATAGAGAGCGGTCGCGGCCAGCAATAGCACGAATGGGAAGAACAGCGTCTGCGGCGAGATGACCCGCATGCCGGTGGCGAACAGCGCGACGATCATGCCGACGATCAGCATGACGATCACGACAGGCAGCGCGCGCCGCAACAGCGACGGCGGTATCACCCGGGGCAGCTCGGGGGGCGCCTCGATGGTGATGGCGCCTTTACGAGTGGTCGGCGGCGCCAGCCGTCGCCGTGCTTCGAAGATAAGTCGGCTCATCGGGTGCCTCCCCCGCTCGCGGATGGTGCCCCCACTTCGGCCGACGCGAGGCGACCGGGCCTGCTGTCGGGCGCCAAGCCGTCGTGCGCCAGCAGCGCGTCGGCGCGAGACAGCGTAGGGCCGGTTGCAAACAGCGACAGTATCGACCACGGGATGGGGACGGCAGGCGGGGTCAAGCCAAGGGCCTCAACCGTTTTGCCATTTCCGCCGTTCTCCGATTCGTTGTCGATGCCGTAGCGGACTCCGGTGTCGGAAACCCAGAACAGCGACCCGGTACCCGGTGAGGAGTCACCTCCGCCCACGGTTTGGGTGAAGTAGCCGGTGCCTGGAACGATGGCGACCCGGCTGGCTGATCCTTGGGAGCCGCCGCCGACCAGGTTGACGGTATGGATCGAATCAGGCACCGGGAGAGTCGAACCGGACAGCAGCCTCAGCGAGCTGGTGGCGGCCCCTGCCGGCTTGCTCCAGTACGCACAGGTGACGGGATCTTTCGCCGTGTCGACAAGGTCGACCTGCTGGTCGGGGTAGCGCGCGGTGTCCAGAAGGCGTGACACCGGCAGCCTGGCCACCGCGTCGGCGCCGAGGTGCGGCGGTTGGTCCAGGCCATAGGTGTTGGTGTTGCGCAGGATCGCGGCGAGCACAGGCGAGATGGGCTGCAGCCCGTCCGGCAGCACCGCGTAATACTGCACGGCGCCTGGCGACTTCTGATCCAGGCCGTAAGACGCCACCACCGCCCCGATCGGCGCAGGCACCGGGTAGCCCGCCGGGGCACCGGCATTCGGGATGGCCGGCGCTGCCAGCGGCGGAGCCTCGGGAATCGCGTTGAACAACCCCAACGCGACAGGTCTCGGCGCAGGGACCTCGGTGCCCAGGCCCAGCGCGTTCGTGACCGCGTGGTCGGCCAGGTTGATCTGGCTGCGCCTGCCGTCCCACAGCAGCCACGTGCTGGTTCCACGGTCACCGGAGAATTCGGCGAGCACCGCCTGCCTGGCCGCGAGGGTGGCTGCGCGGGCCCCGCCCGTGTCGGGTTGCCCCGCGATCACCGTGACGCCCGTGCTGTGTGCAGAGCGCGACGTTCCACTGACCGCATCACATACCGTCCAGTTGGCATCGTGCGAGGCGTTCTGCACCATGCGCTCCGGTGCGCCCGGGATGCCGATCAGGTTGCCACGCGGAAAGTGGTCCAGCTCACTGCTTTTCACGGCCGTGGGGTCGACAGGCCGGCCAACGATCAGTCGGGCCGAGGTGAGGTTGAGCACCGGGTGCAGTTCGTCGCCCACGCGTACATACAGCGCGTCGGTGGATCGATCGGCCAGCACCGGACTGTCGCCCGCCGATCCGCTGGGCCTGATCAGGGAGAAGACGAAGCATCCGGCCAACCCGGTGATCAGGATGAGCACCCCCATCAGCACCGCGCGCGACTGGGTGCGCAGCGGGTCCACCAGCATCCTGGTGTCGTGCAACGCGATACCGGACGCGATGCGGCGCATGATGAAGCGCCAGCCGGTCACCTGATGACGCGTGACGAAGCCCCGGCGGTAGCGCACCTGATCGGGATTGTCATTGACGGGGGTTCGCGACGAGAACGAACGTCGTTCGCCGACCCATTCGCCATCCGGATCGGGACTCGTCATGCCGGCACCTCCAGGCCAAGTCCCCGCAGCAGCGGCTCGACCGAATTTCGCACGTCCTCGGCGGTTATGGTGATCAGCTCCTCGTCCGTGAACTCGCCGGTTTCAGCGTGCGCGGAATGGTCCAACCTGAATTCACGTTCCTCCTCGGACTTTTCGACCACGTTGCGGACGAACCGTCCGTTACCGGCGATGTCCAGGCCGCGACGTTCGACCCCGTTGAAGTCGGGTTTGGACGCTTCGGCCAGATGCGCGAACAGCGCCTCGAGATCTGTCAGCGCACTCGCGTCGAAGGCACTGTCGCGCTTGGCGGCCATGAAGTTCGCGATCTCGATCAGCTCGGCCGGCTTGTACGACGGGAAGTCGATGCTGCGGGTGAACCGCGACCGCAGGCCTTGGTTCGTGTCCAGGAACTTGTCCAGATCGGCGCGGTAGCCGGCAATGATCACCACCAGGCGATCGCGGTCGTTTTCCATCCGGGCCAGCAGGGTGTCGATGGCCACCAGGCCGAAGTCGTTCTTGGCGCCGGTGGCGACCAGCGCGTAGGCCTCATCGAGGAACAGCACGCCGTCCAGTGCGCTGTCGATGACCGCGTTGGTCTTGGCCTCGGTCTCCCCGATGTGCTGGCCGATCAGGTCGGCGCGGTGCACCTCCCTGATGTTCTCCTTCTTGAGCAACCCCAGACCGCAGTAGATCTTCGCGATGACGCGGGCGATGGTGGTCTTGCCGGTGCCGGGCGGTCCGGTGAAGACCAGGTGGTGGGTGCGTTGCGCCACCTCGAGCCCGCGCGCCTTGCGCACCAGCTCCATGGCCACCGCACTCTTGAGCCGGGCTACCTGGTCCTTGACCTGCTCCAAGCCGATGAACTCGTCGAGCTCGCGTTCGGCCTCCGCCAGGAGCAGGTGCTTGCGCTCCTGGGCTCCCGGGTCGACGAAATCGCCGGGCCTTGGCTCGGTTTCGGGATCCCACGGGTTGGCGCGCGCCGCGATGCGATCCGCGGTCGTGGTGACGATTCCGAAGCTGGTGTCGGAGAGCGCGTGCTCGACCTGGGCGTTCTCGGGGTGCGCGGCGTACAAGTCCTGCAGCACTTCGCTCGCCGACTCCTCGTCGACGTGGGCACGCAGCACCAGCCCCTTGGCCAGCGCGCCGTCCATCGCCGCTACCTCGACTGGTCCGTCGGGCTCTTCGAGGTACGACAGCGCCGGCGCGAACATGCCCAGCCGTGCCAGCGCGATGCCCAGTGTGATCTTGACGGCGTGCGCGAACGCGTCATCGAGGTCGGAGTCGTTGACCATCGGGGTCAGCAACTTGACCACATCCGACCAGCGCTCGGCGCGGTAATTGATGACGACGGCGACCCACCTGGCCTCGCGCCAGCTCGGTCGACGCTCGGTCAGGCCGCTGACAATCCGGTCGGCCTCGGCGAATTCTCCGGGCCCCCCCGTCGAAGCCAGCACCGCCGCATAGGCCAGCCGGAAATCGTCGGGAGTCGTGGCGCGAAACTGCAGGTACAAACCGGTGTCGTAGCGAAATCCCAAGACGCCGGGCGCCAGCTCGACCTGGCGCTGCAGTACGCCGGCCGTGGGCGCGGTCCGGAACACGGCCTCGAGCACCCGCATGGACACGTCGCCGGCAGCGGCCAGGCCGGTCCAGGCGTCGCACTGGTCATGGGCGACGCGGGTCAGCGCGGTGAAACCGGAGCGCGCCGCAGCCAGGTCCGCGGGACGCTGACGGTCGTACACCGCGATCCCCAGGGCGCGGCAACATGTGGCGAAGCGGCTGACGACGTCGTCGTCGACCCTGCTATCTACCCGCGGGCCGGGCGGCTGAGCTGCGAGCACGCCAGTGTCACCGCGTTCCACGGCTGCCTCTCCCGAACATAGTCTCCCCTAACCTAACCCGCCTGAAGTTAGCATGCCCTAAGCTAACTGTCGAGGTTCCCAGACTCCATCGATTCACGACTCGGCTCCCGTTCTTGCCGCGTTGATCAGGGGCTTCTGCTCCATGTTCCGTCCATCGAGGCCCACTTCCGCCAGCGCCCACTAAGCAGAGCACCTTACTGAAAATCATTGTCATTAGCAAAGCCGGGCTATTCGGACCCGGTCTCTCCGTCGCCGAGCTCCCCCTGGTCGGACCCCCAGGTCCGAGGCACCATGGGGAGTGACGCCCCGGCGCCGAACTCATCGCCGGCAAGCGTGGCCAGCCCCCCCGCCTCGGCGGTGGCCTTGCGCCCCGCCCCGAGGAAGCCCACGGATCCCGCCCCCCGAACCGACGCCACCGCGGACGAGGCTGAGCCTGCACCCGGCGGCACGCCCCAGTCCGGCTCGACATCGAAGTTCATGTCCATGAATTCGTCGCCGTACCCGCGCATCGTTGCGCGCTGGCGCCGCCGCGCGCGCTCTTTTTCCAGCGCCGAAGCCCCGGCCGCCGCTGCGGCGGCGGCGGCGGTCCCGGACTCGGTCGCCTTCCGCTGGGCACTGCCGCTCATTCCCGCATTGGCCGCCATGGTCGGGCCGCCCACCAGGTAGGGGAAGGCAGCTCCCTCGATACCGGCCGGCGGCGGTGGTGGGACTCCCGCCGCAGGTGCCGTGGCTGGCGAGGCCGCTGGGGCCGAGGACGGGGCCGAGGACGGGGCTGGGCCCGGGGCGGCGGCGCTTACCGCCGAAGGCGCGCTCGTCAACGGCACACTCGGGGTCTGGAGCATCGGTGTGGCCGCCACGGCGGGGGTCGTGTGGGGCTGAATCCCGGCCAGTCCACTCAACCCTGCGAACCCGCCCAGGGCCCCGATGCCCGCAGTGGGCAGGACCAGCGCAAGCGCCTGAATCTCGGGGGTGTAAGCCGCATAGACTTCACCCACGTGGACGGTCTCGTCCGCTATCAGTGCCGGAATGTCGGCCTGCAGCTGCTGGATCGCCAGCGATGGATTTTGCGGAAACTCCAGGACGTCCCGCCACAAGGTCTGAGGAACTTCGAGAAATCGATTTATCCACCAACTCAGTTGGTATGGGTCACCGGAGTCGTTGTCGACGATGGGTTGGATACCGTTGTCGCTGCTGCCGGAGCTGGCGCTGGAATTCACGATTTGCGGCGCCGCCGCGGTCTGCGGCGCCGAAGCGACCGCCGTGGTGGAGGCCACCTGATAGGCGCCCATTGTGGTCGCCGCCTGAACCCACATCCGCGCGTAGTCCGCCTCGTTGAGCGCGATGGGGATGGTGTTGATCCCGAAGAAGTTCGTCGCCACCAGTACCCCATGGACGGCGTGGTTGGCGGCCAGCTCCCCCAACGTGGGCATCGCGGACACTGCGGAGGTGTAGGCGGCGGCCGCGGTTTCGTGCTGCGCGGCCACCGACGCGCTGTTGGCGCTGGCCTGCATCAGCCACGCCAGATACGGCACATGCGCGGCCACATACCGCTCTGCGCTGGGCCCCTGCCACGACCCAGCCTGCACCGCCGCCAAGATCGCGCTGAGCTGATCGGCGACCCACGCATATGTCTCACTCAACGAACTCCAAGCCCCGGCCGCGGCTAACAAGCTGCCCGCCCCAGGACCGCTGGTCAATAAGGCGGAATGGACCTCCGGCGGTGATGCCATCCAAACCGGCGCAGTCATGCAGCGACTCCTTGCTGATTGTGGATGGACTAAACGAACGCCATAGGCCGTCGGGCATAAGCAGCATGCGGACAGTAGTCGGCTGAGAGCCCGAAAAAGTTCCCGTCCCAGGCGATGCAACTCCTCAGTACCCTGGGACGCGCTTGCGGGGAATCTCCCGCCAGTGCGCGATGATTTACACGCACGACAACCGGGGAGGACACCATCGAGCCGTCCCTAGCCTGGTTGCTTCGACCCTTGGCGGTGGAGACCTTCCTCGACGACATCTGGGCGACGACGCACCACCACGTCCAGCGAGATTGCGCCGGCTACTTCGATTGCCTCCTGTCGGCACACTCTGCGGTTAAGGACCTATTGGAGCGATTTCGCCGAGACCCGTCGGCAGTGCGTCTGATGAGGGGCAAAGACAAGAAGAGTGCCGAGAGCTACCGGCTTGCGGAGGGTAGCCTCGATCTTGGCCGCATCCGGGACGACTTTGCCGACGGGTACACGATCGTGTTGGACGGCGTTGACCGCCACGTGCGAGCGATTGCTTCGCTGTCCCGGTCTATCGAGACCGAGCTGAATTTCCCGACGCAGGTCAACGCGTACATGACGCCACCTGGAGCGCAAGGGCTCGTTCCCCACTATGACGACCACGACGTGCTTGTCCTGCAGATCGGGGGATCCAAGATCTGGCATCTGTACCCCGGCGCCGACATCCCGCCTCACCAATTGCGGCGCGACGACAAGTCGGTTGCTATTGAAGGGCTTCCGGTGCCAGTTGACTTGCGCCTGGAAGCCGGCGATCTGCTGTACATGCCCCGCGGTCGAGTCCACGCGGCAGAAACGGAGTCAGAGCCATCCGTCCACCTGACCGTCGGAATCCACGCGCCGACTACGCTCATGCTTGCCGTCGCGGCGCTCAACTCGATGAGTTTTCACGATGACCGTCTTAACGCCCCTCTGCCGCCGCGGCATCTGGATGACGCTGACGTGGACTCGGACCTCGGCGTTTTACTGCTTGACGCTGTCAGCGCCGTCGAGGATCCGGGCGCCGTCGCCAGAGGCCTGGAGGCGTTGGCGGATGTCCTGCTCCGCCGGGGCCAATGCCCTCCCGTCGGGCCGGCCGCCAGCGCCGCTGAAATCGACGGACAAACACTGGTCACGAAGTACCGGCCGCTGTATGCGCGGGTGAAGGCCGATGCCGGGGGTGTTGCGCTCCGATTTGCCAGCCTGTCGATCAACGCCGGTCCCGACCACGAAGCCGCGATGCTGTTCGTCTCGAGAAGTACCGCGCCATTTCACGTGCGTGATCTACCGGGGCTCCGTGAAGAGCAACAGGTCGAGCTGGCCCGATCGCTGGTCGTCAGTGGATTCCTGATCCGGCTGCCCAACGACTGACTCAGACACCCCACCATGGAACTCGACGCCCTCGCGCGCTGGACGCCCGTCAAGTTCGAATTCTCGGGGGCCGCCCCGACGGTCGTCTGGGCCGACCTCTCGGGGGAGCGTTTCGATGAACCGTTCTTCGATCAGACCGTCGCCCGGTGGGCGGCCGGCCCCCGGGTCCGGCCGATGGTCAGGACCGGACTTCAAGCGCTGGTCGCTCTCGACGGCGAGCCGTCGCTCGAGCCGGCGGGCATGATCTTTCATCTCTCGCGGTGCGGCTCTACGCTCGTGTCCCGCCTACTGGGCACACTTCCCGGCGTCGTCGTCATCGCAGAGCCGGCGCCGCTGAACGCGCTGCTTGACCTCGGTCCCGATCGGATAGACGAGGCCACGCTCGTCCGGGTGGTGCGGCTGCTGGTACGGGCAATCGGCCGGCTCCGGCACGGAGACGAGCGACGTTTGGTGCTTAAGTGCACCAGTTGGAACATCCGTCGCCGGGCAGTCCTCGACGCCGCCTTCCCAGGAACGCCCTGGATCTGGGTTCAGCGCGACCCGGCGCGCGTCCTGGCGTCGCTCCTCGCCGAGCCGCCGGGCTGGCTCGCCTTACAGGCCGCCCCCCGTCAGGCCGCGCGACGTTTCGGGATTGATCCGGGCGCCGCTGCTGTCATGTCGCATGCTGAATTCGCGGCGCGCGCGCTCGGCGCGATGCTGGAAGCCGCCGGGACCGATCCGGCCCACCGCCTGTCGATCGACCACGCCGACCTGCCCGCTGCGGTCTGGGAGCACGTCGCTCCCCATTTCGGACTCGAAACCGATCCCGCGGCGATTGACCGCATGGTCGACGAAGCTCGCTTCTACTCCAAGGGTCCGGCACGCCGGCGCTTTGCCGGCGACGTCCCGGAGCAGCGGCCGCTCACCGATGCAATGCGGGAGGCCGCTCAGCGCTTCGCCGACGCGGGCTACCGCGCGCTGGCATCCAGGGTGTAGCGAAAGGCATCTACCAGCTTGCTTTGCGGATGCCGGGCAACTGGCCTTGGTGGGCCAGTTCCCGCACTCGGACGCGGGACAGTCCGAACTTGCGGAGATGCCCGCGGGGGCGACCGTCCACCGAGTCACGATTGCGTATCCGCACCGCACTGGCGTCGCGGGGCTGACGGGCCAGCTCCGCTTGCGCCGCCACTCGTTGATCGGAGTTCGTCGAGGGTGACCGGATGACCGCTTTCAACTCGGCGCGGCGCTGCGCGTAGCGGGCCACGATCGCTCGGCGCTGTTCGTTTTTGACGATCTTGGACTTCTTGGCCATGGGGCTGAGCGTTCCTCTCGGCAGACGACGTTGCGGCGCTTGCGCGCGGTGAGCTGGCAGTCGCAGACGAGCTGAGCGCGTCCTCGACTGGGCAGCTTAATGAAAATGGTTTTCGACAAGCTTCGCCGGCGACTGTACCGTGAGATCCGCACTAATGAAAATGATTGCCAATAAGAGAGGTGCGATGCGTACCTCCGTACTGCCGGTAGCCGGGCGAGGCGACGCGGCGGCCGTGGCCATTGCACTGGCGCATTCCGCCCGCCCGGCGCCGATCCCGCGCTCTGGTGCGGATTGTTCGATAACGAATATCATTTCCATCAAGGACGCCGGTCGTCGAAAGGATCCTTATCGCTCTTGTCTCGTGATCGATGGTTCCGCCGGCGTGCTGACACCACCGATAGCCACAACGGGCAAACGCTTGGGCACAGCTGGTACGGAACTCCCGCCGACGAGGCTTAGTCCGGCCGCTGCCGGGCGCACTTGTTGGTCGACATGACGTGCGGTGCGCCGCCGACGGTCGGAAGTGACGGCAAAGGAGCGCAGATGATCCCCTCCCCATCCACACAACAGCGGCGGCGAAGCACCGCAAAGCGTCAAGTCGTCCTGGACGTGCTGAGCAGCGGGAAGAATTTCCGCAGCGCCCAACACCTCTACCTCGAAGTCCATCAGCACACACGGGCCCGGATCGCGCTGACGACCGTCTACCGCATCTTGCACACCCTGGCCGAGGAGGGCATCGCAGAAACTCAGCGCGCCGAGGACGGCGAAACCCTCTACCGTCTCCGCACCGGCTCCGAGCACTGTCACTATCTGTTATGCCGGCGGTGCGGGGATGCGGTCCCGTTTACCCCGACCGCCCTGGAAAAACACACCGAGCAGCTTACTCAACAGCACCGCTACGCCGACGTGGCTCACCACGTCGACCTTTACGGGACGTGTCCCGCGTGTCTAGACGGGTGAACGGAGTCGTCCTTGACCGCCCGGATGGATCCCGGTGTCGACGGGTCTTGCAAAGATCGCATCGGCAGATATGGTAACGACAATCGTTATCATCTAGAGACATGCGGGAGTTGCTGTGGATGACCGAACGCATCGCCGCGCCGCGGTGACGGTCGTTGCGGTCCTATCCATCCTCGTCATAATCTCATCCGGTTGTAGTCGCAGTTCGTCGCCGCGGCCGGGGTCGGTGGCTCAGGTGAACGTCGTGGCCGCGGAGAATTTCTGGGGCGATATCACCAAGCAGATCGGCGGCGACGATGTGAAAGTGACCTCGGTGATCAGTGACCCGAACGCCGATCCACATTTGTATGAGTCCGATGCGAGAACCGCTGCCGAGGTGAGCAAGGCCCAGCTCGTCATCGTCAACGGTATGGGCTACGACGATTTCATGGGCAAATTGCTGTCCGCGTCGCCCAACCCGAGCCGTAAGGTGCTCACCGCGGCCGATGTGATGCAGATTTCGGGCGCCAACGCCAACCCGCACATCTGGTATGACATCGCCAAGGTCCCCGACGTCGCCTCGGCCATCGCCGCGCGGCTCGGCGCGCTCGACCTGGCCGACGCGACCACCTTCACCGCGAACGCGAAGACGTTCAGCGACAGCCTGGCGCCCATCAACGCGGCGATCGCGAACATCAAAAAGAGGTATCCCGGGGCGCCTGTCGGCTACACCGAACGGGTCCCGGGCTACCTCCTGGAAGCCGCCGGATTGAAACTCGCTACGCCGGCTTCCTTCGCACAAGCCATCGAGGACGGCAACGACCCAAGTCCCGCCGACAATTCGGCGATGGACACCGCAGTGAAAACCAAGGCGATCAAGGTGCTGCTGTACAACGCACAGGTCACCAGCCCGGCCACCGACACGGTGAAAACACTCGCGCGCCAGAACGGCGTGCCGATCATCGGGGTGACCGAGACGCTGCCGCCCAACGACGCGAACTTCCAGGCCTGGCAACTGCGGCAGGTCGATGAGCTCACCAGCGCGCTGGGAAAGTAGCCACATGACAACCTCGGCTGACCATGGAACCGCGCCGCCGATCGTCGAGCTGTGTGCCGCCGGACTGGGTTACGGGTCGCGGCTGCTCTGGCAAGATGTGAATCTCGCGGTGGCACCGGGCGAGTTTCTCGCCGTGCTGGGTCCCAACGGCTGTGGTAAAACCTCGCTGATCCAGGTGCTCCTCGGGTTGACCGCCCTGTCGTCGGGGTCGGCTCGGGTGTGCGGGGCCCCGCCGCGTCGCCGCAACCACACGATCGGCTACATCCCGCAACACCGCGGTTTCGATCGTGACCTGCCGATGCGCGGGATCGATCTGGTGCGGCTCGGGGTTGACGGACACCGCTGGGGAATCGGGCTGCCCAGCACGGCGCGCCGGCGCCGCGTCGAAGCGGCGATCGACGCCGTGGGGGCGTCCCGGTTCGCCGACGCCCCGATCGGGCGGTGTTCCGGCGGGGAGCAGCAACGCCTGCGAATCGCCCAGGCTCTGGTCGGGAACCCGAAGCTGTTGCTGTGTGATGAACCGCTGCTGTCGCTGGACATCAGATATCAGGCCGAGATAGTCGAGAGCATCGACCGGCAGCGGCACGCCTCGGGCATCGCGGTAGTGCTGGTGACCCACGAGATCAATCCGATCCTCAAGGTCGTCGACCGGGTGCTCTACCTCGTGGGCACCCGCTGGGCGACCGGAACCCCTGACGAGGTGCTGACCAGTGCGACCCTCACGGAGCTATACCAGACCACCGTCGAGGTGCTGCGCGTACACGGCCGGCTCATCATCGTCGCGGCTAACGAGAAAGTGCATGTCGACGGCCATCACGACGACACGGCGCTGGCACGGTGACCCTGTCTGACTACCTGAGCGACACGTTCGTTCAGAACGCCCTGATCGCGGCCACGCTGGTGGCCGTGACCGCCGGCTTGATCGGCCCGTTCGTCATCATCCGCGATCTCGCGTTCGCGGTGCACGGCGCCGCCGAGCTGGCGTTTACCGGCGCCGCGGCCGGCTTGCTCGTCGCCGACAACCCCGTTCTGGGCGCGTTGTTGGGATCGCTGGTCGTCGCCACCGCCATCGGGCTGTTAGGCGATCGTCCCCGCGAGCGGAATTCCGCGATCGGGGTGATCCTCGCCTTCGGCCTCGGCTTGGGGGTTTACCTGCTTTCGCTGTACACCGGGTTCGCCACAGCCGCCACCAACATACTGTTCGGACAGCTGTTCGGCGTCAGCCCCAGCCAGATCGCTTTGCTCATCGGCGTGGCGATCGCGGTGCTGGGCACGATGACGCTGCTGTACCGCCCGCTGCTGTTCGCCTCCGTCGATCCCGACGTCGCGCTCGCGCGTGGGGTTCCCACCCGGCTGGTCGGGCTGCTGTTCGTCTACCTGCTCGCACTGACCGTCACCGAAGCCGCGCAAATCGTTGGGACGCTGCTGGTCCTTAGCCTGGCGATTACACCTGCCGCCGCGGCCACCCGGCTGACCGCGCGCACCCCGAGGCTGATCGCCTTATCGATCGGGTTTGCGTTGATCGCCGCCGACGGCGGACTGCTGCTGGGACTGCTTCAACCGAACGTCAAAGCCAGCGTCTTCATCAGCACCATCAGCTTCGGCATTTACGCCGTCGTCCGGCTGGCCAGCCCTGGCTTCCGCCAGTCAGTCGCCGAAGGCCGCGCAGCCAAGTGGGTAACGACCGGCTTCCGCGAGGTCATGCACAGCGGGTCGCGCACGAGCGGTGGCGGGGGCGAGGCGGTGCCGTAGAGACTCACTCGCCCTTGGCGGCGCTCACCAGCGTGTTGCGCGCGAGCATCGCCCCAGCTTCGGTTCCCGGTCCGGGAACCGGGCGGCCGTTTTGGCGCAGGGAATCGGTCAGCGGAGTTCCGACCGCGGTCCATCCGCGCTTGCCGAACCACTCGGTGGCCGGCGCGCATCGCTCGTTGTAGACCAGCTGGTAGAAGGGCCGCTGGTCCTCGCCCGCGGCTCGTTCCTCTGCCAGCTTGGACTCGTAGTCGTCCGGGTCCATCGGGGCGCCGTCTTCGACGGCGACGCGGCTGCCCGCGGCGGCCAGGCTGTCGAGGCCGGTGAAGAGCTGCTCTTGTGCGTCGGCAGGAAGGTAGATGAGCAGACCCTCAGCGATCCATGCGGACGGCTGGGCGGCATCAAAGCCGCCATCACGCAACGCCTGCGGCCAGTCCTCGCGCAGGTCGACCGCAATCTCGCGACGCTGGGCCCGCGGTTGGGCGCCGTGGTCGGTCAGCACCCCACGCTTGAAATCCAGGACCTGCGGACGGTCCAGCTCGAAGATCGTCGTCGCCGCAGGCCAGTCCAGGCGGTAGGCGCGAGAGTCCAGTCCCGCGGCCAAGATGACCACCTGCCGCACACCCGCCGCGGCTGCCCGTCGGAAATACTCGTCGAAGTACCTGGTGCGGGCGCCCTGAAAGTTGACGAAATGCTGGCCCCAGTCGGGGGTCGTCAGCTGATGGCCGGGAGCCCGACCGTCGAGAACGTCGGCCGCCGCACCGCCCACGGCGCGACAAAACAGCTCCGCATAGGGGTCTACGGCCAGTGGGTCGGCTTTTTGGGCTTCCAGCGCTCGCGCCGTCGCCACGAACAACGCGGTGGAGCCGACGCTCGTTGTGATGTCCCAGGTATCACCTTCGCTACGCACCCTACCGAGGCTAGCCGAGGCGCCGGCGGCGGCGCCCGGGCCCGGCGCAGAGGTCAAGTTTCGCTTGGCGTGCTTATTGAAAATCATTATCATTAAGCGATGCCCTCCCCGTGTTCCGATCTGCTGCCCGTTACCGTCCTGTCCGGCTTCCTCGGAGCGGGAAAAACCACCTTGCTCAACCATGTTTTGGCCAACCGCGAGGGCCGGCGTGTCGCGGTAATCGTCAACGACATGAGCGAGGTCAACATCGACGCCGCGCTGGTTGCCGGAAAAGGCTATTTGGATCGCACCGAAGAGAAGTTGGTCGAGCTGACCAATGGCTGCATTTGTTGCACCTTGCGGGAAGACCTCATCGAGTCGGTTGCGCAGCTGGCAGCTGAGGGCCGTTTCGATCACCTCGTGATCGAATCGACCGGCATCTCTGAACCCATGCCGGTCGCGGCCAGCTTCAGCTGGGAATTCGAAAATGGGTTCAGCCTCAGCAGGGTTGCGCGACTCGACACGTTGGTAACGGTCGTCGACGCGTCGACGTTTCTGCGCGAACTTGCCCGCGGGGAGAAGCTGGCGGACCGCCACCTCGCCACTGGCGACGGCGACATCCGGACCATCGCCGATCTGCTGGTCGATCAGGTCGAATTCGCTGACGTTATCCTGCTCAACAAGACCGATTTGGTCAGCGAGCAGGCGTGCGGAATGGTGGCCGCGACGCTGAGGCGACTGAATCCCTCGGCGAAGATACTGCACACCGATCACGGCCGGGTGGAGCTCTCAGAGGTGTTGGACACCGGCCTGTTCGACCCCGACCTCGCCGCACAGTCACCAGGCTGGGACGAGGAGCTCACAGACGGACACACGCCGGAGACCGAGGAATACGGCATCTCCAGCGTGACATTTCGCGCCCAGCGCCCTTTTCACCCTGAGCGTCTAGACGCAGCGCTGAGACAGTTGCACGGGGTGTTGCGGAGCAAGGGCTTCTGCTGGATCGCGAGCCGGCCAGACCTGGCAGCAATCTGGTCGCAAGCCGGACACGACGTGGTGATTGAACCAGCGCAGTACTGGTCGACCGCAGCCTTCCCTCCCGGTCAGGAGATCGTCTTCATCGGTGTCAAGCTCGACCACCAGGGAGTCTTGGGCCTCATGGAATCGGCGTTGCTCATCGATGTCGAACTGGCCGAAGGCCCACAACATTGGGTGTGCTACAACGACCCGCTGCCGCCGTGGTTTCTGGCCCACACCCAATGAATAGGACAGCAAGACGGGAGATCTGATGATCCAAGCGCATCGCTACCGGCCCGGGGATCACCGGTCACGACGCGAGATCGATCTGGCGATCGGCGTTCTCATTGGTATGCGCCGTTGCTCGGCGCACCAAGCGTTGGAAACGCTCGTGGAGGCCACCCGGGTTACCGGAGTCGGACTGGGCGCGGTGTCTGGCACATTGCTCACCGTCGTGACCGGCGATGCCGAACGATGGACTGTTGACAAGACGTCAGATCACTGGCGCGCGTTGCTCGAATTGCCCACCGGCGCTTGCCGTCCAGCGACACCTCACGAATAGCGCGCACGAGCCCGTAACCCCAACCGGCGTTACTTACCGCCGGTGTGCCGTGACGAGGAAACTGCGCCGACTACCGGGTGCCGTAGCGGCGGCGGAATTTCTCCACTTGCCCGGCGGTGTCGACGATTCGGCGGCCGCCTGTCCAAAACGGGTGGGAATCGGAGCTGACTTCCACGACGATAAGTGGGTAAGTGCGGACTCCGTCCGAAGTCTCCCATTCGATGGTGCGTGAACTCGTGACGGTCGATCGGGTCAGGAACATGGCGCCGGTGGTGGCGTCCTGGAAGACGACGGGGTGGTAGTCGGGGTGGATGCCTTGTTTCATCATCGTTCTCCGTGCTGGATGTTCCGGGCGGCCGCGTTTTCGGCGCCTTCGGCTTCACACGAGCCTTCTTGCCAGTCCCCGAAGGGATCTTCATAGTGCATCCAGTCCTGTGGGGACCGGAACTCGTCGTCAGTGAGCACCGCCCCTCGTAGGGCGTTTGTGATGTCGGCGGGCCGCGCGCCATACGTCAGGATTGTCATGGCCGAGTGGCGATCGCCGTGCCGGGCGTCCCAGCTCAGCTCGGCGAAGGCACGTCGCTCTGCGTCGACGTCTGCAATTTCCGCCGATGTCGAGGCGGCGAGCCACTTGCCGGCCGAACTCACCCCCATTCCACTGCCGGCCGACTCCAGCCACATCGCCTCGGTGGGCTCAGTGGCCAGCCACAGCCGCCCCCGGGAACGGACGACGCCGTCCAGCAGCAAGTCGAGACACTCGTGCAGACGCTGGGGATGGAACGGGCGGCGCGCGTTGAACTCGACGAGGCCTACCTGGGTCCGAGATTCCAGTGGAGGCTGCCCGAGAAGCAACGGGCCGTGCGGGTCGTCACTTCGACCTCGTCGTGCCTCCCGGTGGAGATCGCTCAGGGCGTCCTCGATGCCTGCGGCGGTCACCTGGACGCGAGCACGGGGCGATAGCCGTTGCAGTACGGCAGCCGCGACCGGATTCGCGCGGTCGAGTACGGCCACGTCGGCGAATTCGGCCTGGTTCACCACGACTTGGGCGACGGTCCGACCGTCGTCGAGTTCGTCGTCTCCGAGCGCTTGTCGCAGCCAGACCGAGGTATCGAGACAACTCACCACTGCGGCGATCGCCACGTCCAGGGCTGCGGGCCCATCGACGTATCCCGGCGCCACCCGCACCCGGACGTGATTGATCGCCAAGCAGATGGGTTCCGGCTCCAGCCAGGGCGCCAGACGGACCACGACGCGGTCGACGTCCGAGCGCCGGTGCAACTGCCGCAGGTAGATCATGAGGTCATTACGGATGGTGCACGATATGCATCCGTGAGCGAGTTCCAGCCCGACCTCGGCTGTAGTCATCATGCCGTGCTGGCGGGTTGTCGACGTGCGGCGCACGACGTGACCGTCGAACCGATGCTCGATGAGCAGCGTGCCCGGGCGACGCAGCAGTGCGGTGACGACCTGGTCGGTGCCGTTCTGGCCGGCAACCAGGATGACGGGCGTTCGCATCGCCCTCCTTATCGGTAATCATTTTCATTAAGCCTACCGATACGGTACCGTCTCAGGCAGGGCTTGTCGAAAATGATTTTCAATAAGCATGGGACCGAGAGGGGCTCAGATTGTCCGCCCATTGCCAAGTGACCGGGAGGGCACCGGGTTTCGGTAACGCTGTCTCGCATTCGCACCGTCGAACTCCGCGGCGCTGGTCACCCAACATCCAGCTCAAGACCTACTACCTGCCGTCCGAGGGAAGGCGGATCCGGTTGCGGGTCAGCGCGAAGGGCATCAAAGTGATCGACCGCGACGGGATCGAAGCCGTCGTTGCGCGGTTGCGGCGCGAAGGGCAGCGAATCTGATGGCGCGCAACGAGATCCGACCCATCGTCAAACTTCGCTCGACGGCGGGCACCGGCTACACCTACGTGACTCGCAAGAACCGGCGCAACGACCCGGATCGCATGGTGCTCCGCAAGTACGATCCGGTGATCCGCCGCCACGTCGAGTTCCGAGAGGAACGCTGAGCATGGCCAAAAAACCTCAGCGATCTCGTCGTCCCGCCCAGCAGGGCGTCAGGTCGACCAAGAAGAACCTGCTGGCCAGCCTGGGCCTGCGCACCGTCGACTACAAGGACACCGCCTCGCTGCGCGTGTTCATTTCGGAACGCGGCAAAATTCGCTCGCGACATGTCACCGGTCTCACGGTTCGACAACAACGGCAGGTCAGCATCGCGATCAAAAATGCCCGCGAAATGGCGCTACTGCCCTACCCCGGCCAGGCGCCGCGTTGACGCCCGCCGGAGGCGGGACCCGCCGTCCCTTCACGGTGGTGGTATGTGCTGCCTGCGGGACCTACCAGAACTTGTCGATAATCGACGAACTACGTCCGACCATTCGGCGATGTCCACGCGCGGTGCTCGTCTCCGCGGCGTGCGTGCTCGGGCCACTCACCTGCGCGTCCCGCCCGACCGGATGCGGCGTCATGGCTTTACTCCAGCCCTGCACCAACGACCGGATAGCCTGCGGGCCGGCCCAGTGGATCGGCCCCATCACCGACAGCGATGACGCAGCGGCGCTGCGCGACTGGCTGGAGCTGGGCGAATGGGAAAATACGCCGGTGCCGCGAAAACTCGGCCGCCACCAGTTGTGGACTCGCAGCCTCAGTCGCAGCAATTGACGTAATGGCGACGTGCCAGCGGGCCCGTCAATGAGGGTAGGCATACGGGTTGGGCGGGGCATCGATGCGCGTAACCGAAGTGGCCTGCAGTATCGGAACTGAGACCGACTTTGCTTGCTTGACAACGGGTAACACCTGGCCCTGTACCCGGAGCCAGGTATTGTCTGGCAGCCCGGCGGCGTCGGCGGCAGCCGGGCCACGCAAATGGAGCCGGGCCAGTTGGGCGTCGGCGGCACAACAGATGATGACGATGCGTCCAAGGTCCACGCCCTGTGCCTCGTTGACGACAAATCCGGTTACGGTGATCGACCGATTGGTCAACGAGCCGGTCGTGTCCTGAGCTTCCCGCATCAACACGTCCGGCAGCGACACTTCGGGTGCGGCGCCCGGTGGTAGCGGCGGGAATGCCCGATTGAGAACATCATTGGACACCGAGGTCACAGACGGGCCTGCGGCTGAGGGCCGCAGCGCCGGCGGCGTCACAAAGCACAGGAGCACGATGGGGACGAGAAGCAGCCACACAATTCCGGCCCTATGGGTATGGGAGTGGTCATGATCGCCGGGATGGTCGCTGAGCCGGGGCCCGCCCCGGGCGATATCGCCGATGATCGCCGACAGCGCCAACGCGATGAGCAAGACCGCCGACGCGGCCAGCCACGGCATCAGCCCGGGCTTGACGTAACGCGTGAAGGTGCCCGACAGCGTGATCAGGACGATACCGATTCCCACCAGCAGCAGGACGGTGTTCTCAGTCTCGCGGCTCATTCAGGTACCGCCGAGGACGAAAAGCCCGACGATACATGCGCTCGCCGTTGCGACCAGCAATGTGCCGGGCGCGAAACGGGCCGCGAAAGCGCGGCCGAACATGCCCGCCTGCATCGCAAACAGTTTCACGTCGACGGCCGGTCCCACCACCAGAAACACGAGCCTGGGTAACAACGGAACCATCGTCATGCTGGCTGCCACGAACGCGTCAGCCTCCGAACACAACGCGAGCACCACCGCCAGGACGGCCATTACCGCCACACCGAGGACCAAGTCGCCCGCCAGATTCGCGAACACCCACGGCGGCACCATCACATGAAGCATGGCCGCCGCGGCGGCACCCAGCACCAAATACGATGCGGCTTGGAGGAAGTCGTGCCGGGCCGCCTCGGCGAACACCACCCATCGGGACTGGGTCGCAGCGCTCGAGGGTGGCAGCCGACGGGTGATCCACTCCGGGCGGCCCCACCGCGCCCACGCCCACCCCATGATCACCGCGGTCAGCAGTGACGCCCCCATCCGGGCAATAACCATCATCGGCGCACCGGGAAAGGCCACCGCGGTGGCCACCAGCACCACCGGATTGATCGCCGGCGCGGCCAGCATGAATGTCAGGGCCGCGGCACCCGTCGCCCCGCCTTCGCCGAACAATCGCCGCGCCACGGGAACTGACCCACATTCACACCCGGGCAACGCCGCTCCACCGAGGCCGGCAGCCAGCACCGCGATCGCGGGACGTCGCGGCACCCAGCGCGCTAATCGCTCCGGCGACACGAAGGTGGCGATCAAGCCGCTGACTACTACCCCGAGCGCCAGGAAGGGAACCGCTTGGACGAACACCCCACAGAAAACCGTGCCCGCCGTCGACAATGCCTGACTGTCGAGGACAGCTTTTCGCAGCATCGTCGCCGAGAAGAGGCCGGCCAGCATGATGCCAACCAGGACTTCCATCGATCCGACGCGCAGCCTGGACCCATTCCTCAGAGTTGGCACCGTATCAGTATGTCAGGGCGCGGACACCGCAACGGGAGCGCGCGTGCGGCCTCGGCGCGGATTCTCTCCGTGGACCTCAGCACGTGGCTATGCCGGTACCCGCTCGGCCGGGCGGTCCTCAAGAACCCAGTGGCGCAAGGCCTTTCGGGCCGGTTCGCTAGCCGCCCCACCGGGCGGCTTCGGCCGTGTCGCGGGCGTACATGGCCAACGTGTTGGCCTCATGGGTGCTGGCCATCGACTGATAGGCCCGCACCAGGGCCTCCATGGCCTGGTTCCACTGGGCCTGCCACACCTGATACGCCATGCCGGTATCACCCTGCCAGGCACTCGACAACGCGGCCTGCTCACTGGCGATATCAGCCCCCAGGCTCTGCAACGTGCCCGCATAGCCCGACATATCCCCGGCATGACCCAGCATCGCCGGGTAGTTGTACATAATCTGCGACATCACAAGTCCTTTCGCAACTAACGGAGAGATCAGAACCCGGTATAACCCGACGCCGCCGCCGCATCGGCAGCCACATAGGTCCCCGCGGCATCCCCCAGATTGGCCTGAGCGATATCCAACAACGTGTTCACCCGCGCCGCGGCCTCCACGAACCGGGCATGCGCGGCCTGAAACGCCGCCGACGCCTCACCCTGATGAAAAGCCTGCGCCGACACCGCCTCCTGCTCAGCCTGACCGATCGTGCTGCGCATCAACCCCGCCTTAGCCCCAAACGCCGACTGCGCCGCCACCAACTGCGGAATATGCGCATCCAACAAACTCATCACAATCCCTCTCGTCGTTGCGATTCAGCTTCCTGACGCCCCGTCATCCCGTTCAGGAGTGCCCTTCGGATCCCAGGTGCCCGGCATCATGGGCATCCTTGGGCTACCGCCGAACTCGTCACCAGCAAGTGTGGTCAGGCCCGCCGCGCCCGCGGCCGAAGCCTTGTGGGCCGTGCCGGCAAACCCCAGGTTTCCGCCCCCTTGGCCGGAGGCTGCGGTTTGGTCGGCCGTCGGCGCACCCCAATCGGGGTCCACGTCGACGTTCATGTCCATGAATTCGTCGCCGTAGTTACGCTGGCGCGCCCGTCGCCGCCGCCGTGCCGGCGCCGCCTCTCGCGCGGCCACTGCGGCTGGCACCGCCGCCAAGGCGCCGCGTCTTGGCGTCTTCCTTTGCGCGACGGCGCTTGAACTGGCACTCATCCCGGATTCGGTCCCTATGCCGGGAGGCACCGCGTATGGGGGTACGAAACCGGCCGCAGCCGCGGGCGCAGGCGGTGGTGGCGGCGGCGGGGCCGGGGCCGGCGGCGCCGCGGGGCTGGGCGAGGGCGGTGCCGGAGCTGTCGCGGGCGCGGCGGCCGGGACGGCGACCGAGGTGAGCCCTATCGCCGGCAACGCGGCGGGCGCGGCGGCGGCCGGTGCGGCCAGGGCAGGCGCCACGTGAGCTATGCCGGCCAGCCCGGCCAGGCCCCCCAAGCCCCCCAGAGCCGCGGGGGTGATGGCTGAGGTTGCAGCCAGTGCCACCGCCGGGTTGGTGACTGCATAGGAAAGTACTTCCTCAATGTGGGTGGGGATGTCGAAAAACAACCAGCTACCGGCCCATTGAAAGGCCTCCACCGGGTTTTGCGTCAGGTCGACCGCGAAATTTTGAAAATCCTCAAAAAGTTCAAGGCTTCGGGCGAGCCAGAATGACGCTTGCCCGGGATTCGTATATGTGTCATAGGTGGCTCCATTGATGGTGCCACCTACGGGATCCCAAGATTGGCCGAAGTGCTGCAAGATGTTCACGACGATGTTATCGATCGGAAGGTTGACCGTCGGGTCGTGCGCGACCTGAGTGTTCGAGATACCGACGCTTTGCAGCAAGTTAACCAAACCCTGCGGCAGCCCGAGAGGGTTGTTCCCATAGCCGTTGCCGAGCAGAATGCCCGAAATCTGCGCCTGGAACCCCCCAGGGTCCGCCAGGAATATCTGGACCTGCTGTTCGATCCCCTGGACGATCGACTGAACGAAGTTGGTGGCCTCCGACAGCACGTTGCTCAGGGCCGCCGGGTCGGCTTGCGCGTCGGTCTTCACGATCTGCGGCGCCGCGGTGGTCTGCGGCGTCGACGCCACCGCGGCGCTGGAGACCGCTTGATAGGTCGCCATCGTCAGGGCGGCCTGCACCCACATGCGCATATAGTCGGCTTCGTTGACCGCTATCGGAATCGTGTTGATGCCGAAGAAGTTGGTGGCCAATAGCACCCCGTGGACCACATGGTTGGTGGTCAGCTCGGCCATCGTCGGCATCGCCGCCAACGCGGCGGTGTAGCTCGCGGCCGAGGTCTCCAGTGAGGCGGCCGCGGCCGCGCTATTGGCCCCGGCCTGCATCAACCACGCCAGATACGGCACGTATGCCGCCGCGTACGCCGCGGCGCTGGGCCCCTCCCACACGCCGCCCTCCACCGACGCCAGCAGCGCACTGAGCTCCTGCGCCACCGACGCGTATTCCGCGCTCAGAGAATTCCAGGCGCCCGCCGCCTCCACCAACGCCCCAGGCCCGGGGCCGCTGCTCAACAACGTCGAGTGCACCTCCGGCGGTGCGGCCATCCAGATTGGCGCCGTCACGGTTACTGCCCCGCGATCGTGTCGCACGGCGCCACCGGAACGGCCTCCATTCTGGCGGCCAGCGGTGGGACCGTCGCACCCGCGGCGGCCAAGCCCTCTGGCAGCACCCGCAAAGCCATGGCAGTACTCCTCACCTCTCCTGCGACGAGCTGGGCGAACCCCAAGCAGCTTACTGAAAATGGTTTTCGTTATCAACCCAAATGAAGTCCCGGTGCCGCCCGCCGGAACTCGCGCCGGGCAATTCGAACCGCGACCGCCGGTCGGGGACGGCCCCTAATCCAGCCGGGGAGTAGGCGGGCTGCACCTCGGCGCGGTACCCGGTCCCGGCACTAGCAACGGGCAGCGGCCGCGGCCTGGGCTGCGGACTTTTCGATAAGGGCGTCGTCGATGGGCCTACCGCTGATGAACGCGCGGAAGTACATCGGCGCGACGAGGACTTCGACCACGGTCTCTGCGCGGGCCGCGGACGTGTCGGGGCAGTCGCGCGCGCCGTCCAGAATGTCCCTCACCGCACCGAACCGGTTCGCCCAGAACCGGGAGATCAAGTCGTCGAGCTCCGGGTCCTCGGCGCGCGCCGCGATGAAACCGGCGATCAGCCGGCGAGTGCCGAGGTCGCCCAGCGCCGCCGCGACCCGCCTGGCCAGCAGGCGCAGGTCGCGGTCGAGATCGCCGCTGACCGTCACCGGAGGGGCATCCTCGGCCAGCTCCAGGCCCGCGTCGATGACCAGCTGCGCTTTGCTCGGCCAGCGGCGGCCGACGGTTGCCCGGTCGACTCCTGCCAGCGTTGCCACGGCGGCCGGCGTCACGGCGGCGTAGCCCTTGAGTGACAGCTGGCGGCGCACCGCGTCGAGCACGGCCGCGCGGATCCGCGCGCTGCGACCGCCGGGCCGCGCGCGCACCGTGTCCGCGCCGTGTCGGCCGATCGGATCACTATTTGGAATCCAGGGCCCCCAGTTGCCTAAGATCGCATGTGTTGCGATAGTACGATCGTTCGCCCATTCTGCGGTAAAGCGGGTGTTTCTGCGTCCGGAGAGCCGGTGGCGCCGCCGAGAAAGAAACCCCCAGCGATGGGCCGACTTCGGGATGAGGAGTTCGGGTGCTGACGTCGTGGATCGCCGATTGCGTGTACCCACCGCTCCCGCGCGCCAGCTCCCCGACGCCCGGGACCATCACGGTGCCCGCGGCGCTCGCGGACAGCATGAGCGACTGCGTCGTCGGGGTCGACGCCGACGGACTGATCGTGCACTGGAACAGGGCGGCCGAACGCACCTACCGGCGGCCCGCGGCCGACGTGATGGGCCAACCGGTGGCGGAAGCCCTCGGGACCGCGATCGATCTGAGCGGGCTCGCCGAAAAGGGTTTGTTCTCCTACACCGACCTGCACCGCGCGAGCGACGGCACGGCCGTTCCTGTGCACGTCGCGGCGGCGCCCGCCGAGACCGGAGCCGTTCTGGTCTGCACCGACCTGCGGCGGCCCCAAGCGAACGAACAGCGCCTGCAGACCGTCGTCGAGCGCCTCGACGAGGGAATCGTCCTGTTGTCGCCGGACGGCGATCTCGTGTCCATCAATCCGGCCGCGTTGCGGATTCTGGGCATGAAACCGGGTCAGCTGGCGACCGACTTCCAGGCGCGCGCCAGTCAGGTTCCGCTTTTCGACGCTTCGGGCGAACCGCTCGCCAGGGAGAAGCGGCCCAACCTGCGCGTGCAGGAAACGGGCACCGCAATCATGGACACGGTGTACGGCGTCGACTGGCCCGACGGTCAGCGCCGCTGGCTGTGCATCAGTTACCAGGCGCTGCACCCCGAAGATCCCGCCGGGTCAGACATTCTCGTCACGCTCCGCGACGTCACCGCGCGGCACGAGGCTACCCTGGCGCTGACGCACCAGGCCAACCACGACGCGCTCACCGGACTGCCGAACCGCGCGTGTGTCATCTCGACCATCAACGCCGCCCTCCAACCCGATGCCGAAAAGGTGCTGGGCGCAGTCCTTTTCATCGATATTGACGATCTCAAGGCCGTCAACGACGCACTCGGCCACGGCGCGGGTGACGATCTGCTCAGGCAGGCCGGACGGCGACTCAAGGCCGCCGTCGAGGGCTACGGGATGGTCGGTCGGGTCGGCGGCGACGAATTCGTGGTCGTCATCGAACGGTCCCTGCGCCCGGGGGAGATCGACGACATCTGCCGCAGTCTTGCCGCGGCCCTGGATGGTCCGGTCGCGATCGCCGGCGCCACCGCGCCGAGAATTCGTGCGAGCGTGGGTGTGGCCTGTGTCGATCCGGCGGCCACGCGCTCCGCCGAAGAGCTGCTCAGCGACGCCGACCGCGCCATGTACCGCGCCAAAGCCGAGAAAAGCGCATCGCGGGTGCGGCGACGCACCGCGAGTTAGACCAGCGGGCGCCCCGTCCGGATGCGGCGGTCGACGTCCCACAGCAAGACGTTGAAGGGGAACTGGCGGACGAAACGTGGCATCGCGCGGTTCAGCGATCGCAGCACCGCCATCAGCCGGTCGAAGCGGCGTTGCCGGGCGGTGTCCCACGGCAACCGCATCTCGTCGCGGAACCGTTGCGGCAGAAAGCCTGTGGTGATCAGCAACCCGAAGCCGTCCAGCAGGCGCTGCAGCCGGCACGGCAGGGGCAGTCCCCGAACACGGCCCGCGGCGATGGGGTACAGATAGTCCCGCACGGCGTCGTCGATCTGCACCTTCGCCAGCGACTCGTTCCAGTAGCGGTCGAACGCCGCACGGTCCTTCGGCCACATCGCCGGCGGCACCTGCAGCGTCGTGCCCAGCGCCATGCCTTCGCCGTAGTGGCGGTCGGCGTCCTGCGCGCCCAACTCGCCGACGAAGATGCGGTAGACGTCGACGGACCCCTTGTACAGGCAGGCGCCCACCCACAGCTGAAGGTCGGGGTCGAAGGCGTTGTAGGGCACCGGGTCGCCGGGCAGCGAGTACACCTGGGCGTGCGCCCGGTTGACCGCGCGCCGGAAGGCCGCCTTCTGCGTTTCGCTGCCGCGGGTGGCAACCGCGAGATAGGTGAAGGTGGTGCGCGCGCGTTTGATCGGATGCAGGTCCACCCGGCCGCTCTCGACGCGACTCTGCATCACGCCGTAGCCGACGCCGGGCCGCGCCAGCTGCATGATCACGTTCGCGGGGCCGGCCAGCAGCGCCACGCCCATCAAACCCTCGTCGATGCCGGACGCCCGCCCCCGCGCGCTCCGGTGCCGCCGGGGCGGGTCGGCGACGGCGCGCTCGACATGACCTAGTGGCTCGTGGACCGCCATAAGGGACCTCCCAGGCGCTGTTTGCGCTAATTGTGCGAACGCGTGTTTCCTGATGTTGTCCGCGTCGGGCGCCGGTGTCAAGATGGTGGTCATGCCCGAGGCTTCCGGCGCGCGGCCCTATCGCGGCATCAACGCCGCCGAGCGGCTGGCCGCCCGGCGGCGCCGGTTGCTGACCGCGGGCCTCGAACTGCTGGGAGCCGAACCGCCGGACCCTTCCGCGCTGACCGTGCGCGGCATCTGCCGCGAAGCTGGGCTGGCGGCCCGCTACTTCTACGAAAGCTTCGCCGACAAAGACGCACTGGTTGCCGGGGTGTTCGACTGGGTGATCGCCGACCTGGCCGCCACCACGCAGGCCGCGGTGGCGGCGGTACCGGCGCACGAGCAGAGCCGCGCCGGGATGGCCAACATCGTGCGGACCGTCGTCGGCGACGCCCGGATCGGGCGCCTTCTGTTCAGCTCACAGCTGGCCCACCCGGTGATCATGCGCAAACGCGCCGAATCGAGCGCCCTGTTCGCCATGCTGTCGGGCCAGCATGCCGGCGACGCGCTGTCAGCAAACGACCGCATCAAAGCCGGGGCCCACTTCGCGGTCGGCGGTGTCGGGCAGACGATCAGCGCATGGCTGGCCGGCGACATCCGGCTGGAGCCGGACCGGCTCGTGGATCAGCTGGCGACGCTGCTCGACCAATTGGCCGACCCACGCCTCTACGGGCTCAGGGAAACAGCGGCAGATGCCAGAGCCGCATCCCCGGATCCATGAGCCACAGGCGCGTCATCGTCAACCGCAGGATGCGCAGCGCGCCCGTGACCATGAACACCGCGAGTGGAATCTCGATGAGCAGGGCTGTGACAAGCGACAGCCAGACATCTTTGGGTCCGGCGGTCATGAGGTCGAACCACGCGTCGCACAGCAGCAGCACCCCGGAGGTGAAGGCCGCCAGCAGCAGCACCTGGCGGCGCAGGTAGCCCAGCACGGCCGTGGCGAGCATGAAGACGACCAGCAGGACATCGAATCCCACCCAGGTGGCGGGCCAGTTGTGGGCGACGTAGTTGTCCGGCAGCGTCCACGACAGGTATCCCAGCCACGGCACCATGGCCATGGAGCCACCGATCATGAGGCTGACCCGGATGCGCCGGACCCGGTCCAGGAACGCGGGGTCGATGACGTCGCTGAGGGGTTGTTCGAGCCGCTTTATCAGCTCGCGCCGCTGCGCCGGCGTCAACGCAGCGATCTGGGCGTCGGTCAGGATGCCGGAAGTCATCGACGAATCAGCGACCGACATTCACCGGCGACCGCCGATCGGCAGACGTCTTCGGCGCCACCTGGGCATCGCTGCTGCCAAATTCTCTTGTCCAGCAAGCGAATTCCAGGGTAATGCCATCGGGGTCCTGGAAGTAGAACGAACGCACGTATACGCCGGGGTGCAGCGTCGCGGACACTTGCCGCTCGCTCTCGTCGTGGTTGAGCACCGGCCCCACCCGCACGCCCTTGTCCTTGAGCCGCTGCCGGTAGGTGTCGAACTTCTCGGCCGGCACGTGAAATGCCAGGTGATTCATGGTGCTGACCGCGCTCATGATGTCGCCGATGCCGGGGATTGCGCCCGGCGAGGAGATTCCCGGCACCCGGTCAGGGGCGTCGGCGAACCAGAAGAAGGCGACGCAGTCGCCGTTGCCTGCGTCGAAGAAGAAGTGCTGCCCGGCGTTGCCGGGCAAATCCAGCGATTTGATCAGCGGCATCCCGAGGATGTTGGTGTAGAAGTCCACGGTGCGCGCCATATCGGAGCACACCAAGGCGACGTGGTTGATGCCGCCGAGTTCGAATTCGCGGTTGGGATTATGCGGCTTAATCATCTTGCGGCTCCTCACGGTCCCCTGCGGAGATCCTGGCCAAGATCAGATCCTGAATCTAACATCAGATTCACCCTCGGCCCAGGGAGGTGCGCCAAGTGTCGACCACGCCGGCCCGCGGTGGTGCCGAAATCCCCATGGCAGCAGGGCCCTTCATTCCCCGCGAAGGGGGGACGCACGAGTGACCCGTCATTCCGGTGCCGCCGGGGTGGTACGCGAATTCGTCGGTCTGCCGTCACGCACCGCCGGGCGCGCCGGGGCGGGCGGACACCCCTGTCAGGGCCTGTACCACCGCGGCGTGGGGCGCAAGCCCAAGGTGGCGATGATCGCCACCCACTACCAGATCGACTTCTCGGAGCATTACCTCGCCGACTACATGGCCACCCGCGGCATCGGCTTTCTGGGCTGGAACACCCGGTTCCGCGGTTTCGAAACCAATTTCCTGCTCGACCACGCGCTGGTAGACATCGGCGTGGGGGTACGCTGGCTGCGCGAGGTTCAGGGAGTGGATACCGTTGTGCTGCTGGGAAACTCGGGAGGCGGTTCACTGATGGCCGCTTACCAGTCGCAGGCGGTCGACCCGAACGTGGCCCCGCTCGAGGGGGTGCGGCCCGCGGCCGGCCTGACCGAGCTGCCCGCCGCCGACGGCTACGTGGCCAGCGCCGCGCACCCCGGCCGACCGGATGTGCTGACCGCCTGGATGGACGCGGCCGTCATCGACGAAAATGATCCTGTGGCAACAGATTCCGACCTCGACCTGTTCAACCAGCGCAACGGGCCGCCCTACTCACCGGAGTTCCTCGCCCGCTACCGGCGGGCGCAGACCGCCCGCAACGACGCCATCACCGACTGGGTCGAGAGTGAGTTCAAACGCGTTCGCGCCGCCGGTTTTTCCGACCGACCCTTTTGCGTGATGCGCACCTGGGCCGATCCCCGCATGGTCGACCCCGCGATCGAACCCACCAAGCGACAACCGAACACGTGTTATGCGGGCATCCCGGTCAAGGCGAACCGCTCCGCGCACGGGATCGCCGCGGCGTGCACGCTGCGCAACTGGCTGGCGATGTGGAGCCTGCGCTGCGCCCAGACCCGGGCCGAGCCGCACCTGGCGCGGATCACCTGCCCGTCGCTGGTGATCAACGCCGAGGCCGACACCGGGGTCTTCCCGTCCGACGCCGAGCGCATCTACGCCGCACTCGGGGGTACCGACAAGGCGCGGGCCTCGATCGACACCGACCATTACTTCACCACTCCGGGCGCGCGCAGCGAGCAGGCCGACACCATTGCCAGGTGGATCGCCAAGCGATGGCGCTGAGAGTTCCCGCCCCCTCGGCGCCAGGGACCTCGATTCCGTTGTGAGCCAGTTCCGTTGGCTGGAGCTCCGCCGGTGCACCGAGGGCGCGACGATCGACGCCGGCTGCGCGACGGCAAAACGCTGGCCGCTGTGGTTTACCAACCGACCGGTTGTTAGTTTTGAAGGCGCTTAGCACAAGGAATTCGAAAGGGAAGGCGACCAATGCCGATCGCGATAACCCCTGAGCATCAAGACCTGGCCGAATCGGTGCGGTCGCTGGTGGCACGCGTCGCGCCGTCAGAGATCCTGCACGCGGCGATGGAGAATCCGGTCGAGAATCCCCCGCCGTACTGGCAGGCCGCGGCCGAACAGGGCCTGCAGGGTGTGCATCTTGCGGAATCCGTTGGCGGCCAGGGGTTCGGGATCCTCGAGCTTGCGGTCGTGCTGGCCGAGTTCGGCTACGGCGCGGTGCCGGGCCCGTTCGTCCCGTCCGCGATCGCCGGCGCGCTGATCAGCGCGCACGACCCCGACGCCAAGGTGCTCTCGGAGCTGGCCTCGGGCGCCGCCATCGCCGCCTACGCCATGGACTGCTGTGGGTTGACCGCCACCCGCCAGGGTGACGCGCTGGTGATCCGTGGCGAAGTGCGCGCGGTTCCCGCCGCGGCTCAGGCATCGGTGCTGGTGCTGCCGGTCGCCATCGACAGCGGCGAGGAATGGGTGGTGTTGCGCGCCGAGCAACTCGAGGTCGAACCGGTGAAGAGTCTCGACCCGCTGCGTCCCATCGCGCATGTGCGGGCCAACGCCGTCGAGGTCGGCGACGACGTCGTTTTGAGCAACCTGAGCAGGAGCACCGCGCACGCGCTGATGACCACGCTGTTGGCCGCGGAAGCCGTCGGCGTCGCGCGCTGGGCGACCGACACCGCATCGCACTACGCCAAGATCCGCGAACAGTTCGGCAGGCCGATCGGGCAGTTCCAGGCCATCAAGCACAGGTGCGCCGAGATGATTGCCGACACCGAGCGGGCCACCGCCGCAGTGTGGGACGCCGCCCGGGCGGTAGACGAGGCGAGCCGCAATAATTGGGACACAACGAGTTCCCATGTCGAGTTCGCCGCGTCCGTGGCGGCGACGCTCGCGCCCGCTGCCGCCCAGCGATGCACGCAGGACTGCATCCAGGTGCACGGTGGAATCGGCTTCACCTGGGAACACGACACCAACGTCTACTACCGGCGCGCGCTCATGCTGGCCGCGTCCTTCGGCCGCGCCTCGCAATACCCGCAGAAGGTGGTGGACGCCGCGACCACCACGGGCATGCGGTCCGTGGACATCGACCTCGACCCCGACACCGAGAAGTTGCGGGACGAGATCCGGGCCGAGGTCGCCGCATTCAAGGCGATGGAGCGCGAGCCGCGCGGCGTCGCCCTCGCCGAGGGCGGGTGGGTGCTGCCCTACCTTCCCAAGCCCTGGGGCCGCGCGTCCGGCCCGGTGGAGCAGGTCATCATCGCCCAGGAGTTCAGCGCCGGACGGGTCAAACGCCCGCAGATGGGCATCGCGACGTGGATCATCCCGTCGATCGTCGCCTTCGGCACCGACGAACAGCAGCAGCGGTTCCTGCCGCCGACCTTCCGCGGCGAGATGATCTGGTGCCAGCTGTTCTCCGAGCCAGGCGCCGGGTCCGATCTGGCCGGGCTGACCACCAAGGCGACCCGGGCCGACGGGGGCTGGCGCATCACCGGCCAGAAGATCTGGACCACGGCGGCGCAGTACTCGCAATGGGGCGCGCTTTTGGCCCGCACCGACCCGAACGCTCCGAAACACAACGGCATCACGTACTTCCTGCTGGACATGAAGAGCGAGGGCGTCGAGGTCAGGCCGCTGCGCGAACTCACCGGCAACGCGATGTTCAACACCGTCTACATCGACGACGTCTTCGTGCCCGACGAGTGCGTGCTCGGCGAAGTGAACAGGGGCTGGGAGGTCAGCCGCAACACCCTGACCGCCGAGCGTGTGTCGATCGGCAGCAGCGAGGCGAACTTCCTGGCGACGCTCGGCCAGTTCGTCGAGTTCGTCCGCGACGGACAGCTCGACCCGGTCGCGCAGCACCGCGCCGGGCAGCTGATCGCCGAGGGGCATGCCGCCAAGGTGCTGAACCTGCGTTCGACGCTGCTGACCCTGGCCGGCGGTGACGCCATGCCCTCGGCGGCCATCTCCAAGTTGCTGTCCATGCGCACCGGCCAGGGCTACGCCGAGTTCGCGGTGTCGTCCTTCGGCGCCGACGCCGCGATCGGTGATACGGACGAATTGTGCGGCAAGTGGGGCGAATACCTACTGGCCAGCCGTGCTACCACGATTTATGGGGGCACCTCCGAGGTGCAGCTGAATATCATCGCCGAACGGTTGCTCGGCCTGCCGCGCGACCCCTAAACCGGCCCCGCCCGGCGCTGCGCGGCCCACCGTGCCGTGGGCACAAACGGGCCATGCCGACCTGACTTTCGCCAGGCCGGCATGGTTACCCCCCCATTTCGTGCGCCAGCCAGCCTTTTATGAGATCGGCACGTCCAGGCTGGCCGGCTTACACGCTCTTCAGCGGCGGCTCACCACCACCAATTCCAGAAATGCCGGTGGCCCCAGAAGCCACGGCCCCACCAGCTGTTGCCCCAGCCGCCGCCGCGACCCCAGCCGCCCCCGCGTCCCCAGCCGCCGTGACCCCAACCGCCCCCGCGTCCCCAGCCGCCGTGACCCCAACCGCCCCCGCGGCCCGGGCCCCCGTGGCCCCCCCAGCCGCCGCCGTGGCCAAAGCCGCCGTGTCCGCCGCCGAAGCCTGGGCGTTCGGGAAGTAGTCCGGGGCCGCCGTGGGGACCTGCCACGGCAAAGGTCGTCCCGGGGCCGGGCACGGGAGCGGCTTGCGCCACGGGGCCGCCGCCGAACAGCAGCGCGGCCGCCATCGCCCCGGTGCCCACCGCACCTGCTGCCGCAGAGCGTAACGATCGAGAAGAAAACATCGGAGCCCCTTTCGAAGAAGTCATGCCGTGTTGCGCTCCACGGTAACTCATAAATACCTAGGCAAACAATAGTTATTCGGCAAATTGGTGCGGCTAATTTCCCACGTCCGGAGTGGGTATAAAATAGAGTAATTCTGTATATCAGTAATTGCTCGCTGCTCGGTTTCAGCGGATGCGGACCTACTGATGTCATGACCGGCCTGCAGTCATTTTGCCTGATAGATGCCGCTATACTGACCTACTGATCGCCGAATTCTGTCGCCTCAGTATATCCGCTTCAGCGCATTTTGCATTTCCTGAAAAGGTTGATTTATGCAAATGACAACCCCTGGCCAATGCATTCCCGCAACGCGGCTCTGCACCCATCGGCGGAAGTGATCAAGCTAACTGCTTTCATTGGTCGTGAATAGCGGCGCGCTGCGTACCCGCCAGACCCCGGGACATCTTCGCACCCCTTACCCGCCGTTGCCGGCGGCCGTTCGGCGACGCGACTTCTCCTGACATCGGTGAGACAATCGGGCTATACGCTCGGATGCTGATTTACTGACTGGCCCATCACCGGAGGACGATCGCCGCCGTGAACTTCAATCCCAACCACGTCGGACCCGGCGCCGGATCGTTTCGCGCCCCCTCGTCGTCCTCTTCCCGGGACGCCGCCCCCACCGAACGGCTCACCGGGCTGGGACAGCACGGGGGGCACCGATCGATCAACCAGCCGGCACAGCCGGTCCGCGCCCAGCGCACGCGCCGCACCGTCGACCTGCCGGCGGCCACACACCGCGCACTCGACATCTGGCAGCGAGAAGCAGCCGACCGCCTCGGTGTCGCCAGGGTGACAGGGCAGGAAGTGCTCACCGCGCTCATCGACCAGTTGCTGGCCGACCCCAAACTCACCGCGCAGATCACCCGCAGCATCCAGGAACGGCGCTGAAACTCCTGTCGGCTGGGCGCATGGCGGCGACCCGCTTCGCCCGGCTACGCCGCCCTCGCGATCGCCACGGGGTTCGATGGTGACGACCCGCTTCGCCCGGCTACGCCGCGCTCGCGATCGCCACGGGGCCCGATGGTGACGACCCGCTTCGCCCGGCTACGCCGCGCTCGCGATCACCACGGGGTTCGATGGTGACGACCCGCTTCGCCCGGCTACGCCGCGCTCGCGATCACCACTAGTTCTGATCGTCTAGGTCCATCTCGCGCAGCTCGCGCTTGAGGATCTTGCCGGTCGGGTTGCGGGGCAGCTCATCGAGGAAGACCACTTCCCGCGGCACCTTGTACCGGGCGAGATGGTCGCGCACGTAGCCCTTGATGGTGTCCTCGTCGACGTCCGCGCCGTCCTTCTTCACCACGAACGCACGCAGCCGGTGGCCCCACTCCTTGTCCTCGACGCCGATCGCCGTCGCCTCGACCACCTCAGGGTGGCCACTGATCAGGTCCTCGACCTCGGCGGGGAAGACGTTCTCCCCGCCGGAGACGATCATCTCGTCGTCCCGGCCACTGACGTAGAGCAGCCCGTACTCGTCGAAATATCCGACATCCCCGGATGACAACAGCCCGTCGATGATCTGCTTGTTGCCGCCACCGGTGTAGCCCGCGAAGGGGAAGGTGTTGCCGACGAAGATCCGGCCGACCTCACCCTGCGGCAACTCCTTGCCGTTGTCGTCGAAGATCTTGACCTTCACGCCCTTGACTACCGGGCCGACCGTCGCCGCGTTGCGTTCCAGGTCCTTGGGCCCGGCGATCGTCGCGAACGCAATCTCGGTCGACCCGTACATGTTGTACACGACCGGACCCAGGTCCTTCAGGGCTCGGGCCGCCAATTCGGCGCCCAACTGCGATCCCGAGACGAACACGATTTTGAGGCTGGACAGGTCCGGCTTGGACTCCATCTTCTCGATCGAGTCGAGGATGCGCGAGAGCATCACCGGCACCACCACCATGGCGGTCGCCTTGTACTTCTCGATGTCCTCCAGGACCAGGGGCGGCTTGAACTTGCGCCGCAGCACCAGCGTCGAGCCCAGGAACATAGCGATGGTCGCGTGCAGGTAACCGAGCGCGTGGAACATCGGCGACGGCAGCGACGTCACCTCGCCGGCCTTGAACGGGACGTGCGAGAGGATGCCGCCGACCGGCGCCAGCGTCGGCGGGGTGCTGCGGTTGGCGCCCTTTGGAGTACCCGTGGTGCCGCTGGTCAGGATGATGATCGACGCATGCCTGGCCGCCTTGGGGGCGGGCGACTTACTGCTGCGACCGATCAGGTCCTCGAGCGTCTCGTCCTTGCTGCCGGACGGCTCGTCGGCGTCTGGGTTGACGCCGAGGGCACGCAACTTGCCCAGCGGCGGGTCGGCCTTCGCGACGGCCTTGCAGTATTCGTCGTCGTAGATGATGAGCTTGGCGTCCTCGCGCTCCGACACCTCTTTGATCTGCGGGCCGGAGAATTCGCTGTTGAGCAGGATGATGCGGGCACCTACGCGAGCGCACCCGTAGTTGGCTATGACGAACCACCGGTGGTTTCGGGCCAGGATCGCAACGCCGTCGCCGGCCTTGATGCCCATGTCGAGCAGGCCGTTCGCGACCGAGTGCGCAGCCTCGTCGAGCTGCTTGTAGGTGAATTCGCCGTCCTCGTCGATCACCGCCGCGCGGTCGGGGGTGCGCCGGGCGTTGAGCGACGGCAGCATCCCGAACTCGCCCCACTTGTAGATGTCGGCGGCCATCGCGGCGTAGTTCTGCGGCGGCTCGAGCCGGAACGCGCCCGACTCGATGATCTTGCGCAGGTAGTGCAGCTCGGCCGTGCCGCGCTCGACGTACTGCTGAACTGTGGCGAACCCGGGCAGGCCAGGGAGGTTAGGCATGAAATCCACCATATGTGACGTCCGTCTCAGCGCGGCCAGAAACCTCTGGCGAATTACCATCGACTGCATGTCCCGTCCGGTTTCGCTGGAGGTGGCCGGGCACGAGGTCACCATCACCCATCCGGACAAGGTGGTGTTCCCCGGCGAGGTCGGGCCCGAAACAACGAGCCGTTTGCCGCGCTCCCGCAGCAAGCTCGACCTGATTGACTACTACCTGTCCGTCGCCGACGGGGCCCTGCGTGGGGTGGCCGGGCGGCCCATGATCCTGAAGCGCTTCGTCAAGGGCATCGGTGAGGAGGCCGTCTTCCAGAAGCGCGCGCCCGCCAACCGGCCCGACTTCGTCGACGTCGCAGAGCTGCGTTACGCGCGGGGCACCTCAGCCGCCGAGGCGGTCATCCACGACGCGGCCGGATTGGCCTGGGCGGTCAATCTCGGTTGCGTCGACCTCAACCCGCATCCCGTGCTGGCCGGCGACCTCGATCACCCCGACGAGCTCCGGGTCGACCTGGACCCGATGCCGGGGGTTTCCTGGCGTCGGATCGTCCACGTCGCGCTGGTGGTCCGGGAAGTGCTGGAGGACTACGGGCTGACGGCCTGGCCCAAAACGTCCGGGTCGCGCGGTTTCCACATCTACGCCCGGATCGCCCCGCGCTGGGACTTCCGCCAGGTGCGGCTGGCCGCTCAGACCGTTGCCCGCGAGGTCGAGCGGCGGGTACCCGACGCGGCCACCAGCCGCTGGTGGAAGGAGGAGCGCGAGGGCGTCTTCGTCGACTTCAACCAGAACGCCAAGGACCGCACGGTGGCTTCGGCCTATTCCGTGCGGGCGACACCGGATGCCCGGGTGTCGACGCCGCTGCTCTGGGACGAGGTCGCCGACTGCGACCCTGCTGCGTTCACCGTCGACACGGTGCCCGCCCGCCTTGCCGCCATCGGCGACCCCTGGGCGGGAATGGACGACGCCGTCGGCGAGCTCGACCGCCTGCTGATCCTCGCCGAGGAAATGGGCCCCCCGGAGCGGGCGCCGAAAGGCACCGGCAAGCGAACCGATGGCCGGCGCCAGTCGGCGATGCCGCTCATCGAGGTGGCCCGCACCAAGACGAAGGACGAGGCCATGGCCGCGCTGCAGACCTGGCGCGACCGCCATCCCGCGGCGGCCGAGCGTCTCGAGCCGGCCGACGTCCTGGTCGACGGGATGCGCGGGCCCAGTTCGATCTGGTACCGGATCCGCATCAACCTCCAGCACGTCCCGACCGGTGAGCGCCCGCAGCAGGAAGAGCTGATTGCCGACTACAGCCCGTGGGACACCTACCGCAAGCGCTAGTGGTGATCGCGAGCGCGGCGCAGCCGGGCGAAGCGGGTCGCCACCATCGGGCCCCGTGGCGATCGCGAGCGCGGCGCAGCCGGGCGAAGCGGGTCGCCACCATCGGGCCCCGTGGCGATCGCGAGCGCGGCGCAGCCGGGCGAAGCGGGTCGCCACCATCGGGCCCCGTGGCGATCGCGAGCGCGGCGCAGCCGGGCGAAGCGGGTCGCCACCATCGGGCCCGTGGCGATCGCGAGCGCGGCGCAGCCAGGCGAAGCGGGTCGCCACCATCGGGCCCCGTGGCGATCGCGAGCGCGGCGCAGCCGCGAAGCGGGTCGCCACCATCGGGCCCCGTGGCGATCGCGAGCGCGGCGCAGCCGGCGAAGCGGGTCGCCACCATCGGGCCCGTGGCGATCGCGAGCGCGGCGCAGCCAGCGAAGCGGGTCGCCACCATCGGGTCTAGTGGCGATCGCGAGCGCGGCGCAGCCGGGCGAAGCGGGTCGCCACCATCGGGCCCCGTGGCGATCGCGAGCGCGGCGCAGCCGGGCGAAGCGGGTCGCCACCATCGGGTCTAGTGGCGATCGCGAGCGCGGCGCAGCCGGGCGAAGCGGGCGCGGCAGCGGGACTAGATCCCGACCCGTGCGACGGCGTTGCTCTTGCGTAGGTAGCAGAACCACGTGACGCCAAGCAGCAGCAGGAAGAACACGACGTAGAACTGCAGGGCGGGCTCGATGGTGCCGAAGTGCGACTTCGACCACGCGTACGCCAGCGGCACGATGAATCCGCCGAAGGCGCCGACCGACGAGATGATGCCCAGCGCACCGGCGGCCTGGCGGCGCATGTGCACCATGGTGTCGGGGTCCCCGCCGGCGAGTTCCCCCTTGATCTTGAAGATGCGGGAGATCATCCGGTAGGTCGAGCCGTTGCCGATGCCGGTCGCCACGAAGAGGAACATGAAGCTGGCGAAGAACATCGGCAGGTTCTTGGCGTTGACCGACCACAGGGCGGCCGAGGCGCCGACGGCCAGCATGACGAAGCTGACCGCGGTGATGCGGGCGCCGCCGATCCGGTCGGCCAGCTTGCCTCCGAGCGGGCGCATGATCGATCCGATTCCGGCACCGAGGAATGCCCACGCGAGCGCGATGTCGCCGCGGCCGAACACCGTCTTGAGCAGGGTCGGGAAGGCCGCCGAGTAGCCGATGAACGAGCCAAAGGTGCCGATGTAGATCAACGACATGATCCAGGTGTCGGGATGCCGCAGCGACTGAAAGACCGGCTTCACGTCGGCCTTCGCCTCGCTGATGTTGTTCATGAACAGGAAGGCGCACACGGCGGCCGCGACGGCCAGCGGCACGTAGAACAGGCCGGCCCGCGACAGCGCGATCCCGCCGCCCGCGACCACGATGGGCGGGATGATCTTCTGGACCACGGCGACGCCGATGTTGCCGCCGGCCGCGTTGAGCCCCAGCGCCCAGCCCTTGTCCTTCTCCGGGTAGAAGAACGAGATGTTGGCCATCGACGAGGCGAAGTTGCCGCCGCCGAAGCCGGCGGTCGCGGCGATCGCCACCAGCGCCGCGAACGGTAGGCCCGGATGGCTCACCGCCCACGCCAGCAGCAGGCACGGGATGAGTAGCAGACCCGCGGAGACGATCGTCCAGTTACGGCCGCCGAAGACCGGCACCGCAAACGTGTACGGCAACCGCAGGAATGCACCCACACCGCTGGGCACCGCGACCAGGCAGAGCGCCTGGCTGGCGGTCAGGGCCCAGCCGGACGCCGACGGATGGCCGTGGGCACCCGCCGTCATATGGACGACGACGATGCTCCACAGCATCCACACGCTGAACCCGACATGTTCGGCGAAGATCGAGAAGATCAGGTTGCGGCGCGCGACCGCCTTGCCGGTCGACGCCCAGAACTCGGGGTCTTCCGGCCGCCAATCGTCGATCCAGTGCCGCCCCGCGTGATGGGGGCGCGGCTCGGACGGCTGTACTACCGGTGAAGTGGTCGTGGTCATCTTGCGGGCCCCCTTCGACGAGGCGCGTGGATCCGAGACCGGCGACGGCCCAGGATAAGTGGCGCTTGCACCTGACCACTCGACGCTAAAGACGCCCTGTTACCGGCCTGCGTTTCCGCCGTTACGCTGTGAATACATCGAGATCGCAATGGGTTGTCCGGCACTGTCAGATCGGCCGGTGCGGGACAGTCGGCCCATGCAGGCGACTGAGGCGCCCCCGGGCCTGCGGGAGCGCAAGAAGATCAGGACTCGTCAGGCAATCAGCCGCGAGGCGATCGGTCACCGAATCGGGCGCGACCCTGCGGATTTCGAGCTGCGCCTCTAGGTCGGCGCGTTGACGGGCGCCATGATGGCGGCCCATGACGGCGCACCCAAGACGCCCGGAACGGTCGGGCGGTCTGGACTTCCTGGACGCGGGCATGCCGCCGGAGTGAGCCCACCGCACGGCGGCACGGCTGCGAGGAAGGAACGCGATACTCTCACGCGATGCGACAGCGATGGAATCGCCGGGGATTCTTGCAGCTCGCAGGGGCCGCGGGTGTCGTCGCGGTCGCCGGAGCGTCACCCGCATGCTCGTCACACAAATCGGATTCGGCAGCCTCGCCCAGCGGTTCGGTGACCATCACCCATCTCTTCGGCCAGACCGTCATCAAGGAGCCGCCCAAGCGCGTTGTCAGCGCCGGCTACACCGAGCAGGACGACCTGCTCGCCGTCGGGGTCGTGCCGATCGCGGTGACCAACTGGTTCGGGGACCAGCCCTTCGCGGTGTGGCCGTGGGCCGCGCCGAAGCTCGGCGGGGCGCAGCCCGTGGTGCTCAGTCTGGACAACGGCATTCCGGTCGACCAGATCGCCGGGCTCAAGCCCGACCTGATCGTGGCCGTCAACGCCGGAGTGGACGCCGACACGTATCAGAAGCTCTCGGCGATCGCCCCCACGGTTCCGCAGTCCGACGGCGACGCCTTCTTCGAGCCATGGAAGGAGCAGGCAACCACCATCGGCCAGGCGGTGTTTCAGCCGGCCCAGATGAAGTCCCTCGTCGACGCCGTCGACCAGAAGTTCACCGACGTCGCCAAGAAGAATCCGCAGTGGACGGGCAAGAAGGCGCTGCTGATGCAGGGCACGCTGTGGCAGGGCACCGTCGTCGCGACCATGGCGGGCTGGCGCACCGACTTCCTCAACCAGATGGGTCTCGTCATCGCCGACAGCATCAAGGCCTTCGGCGCCGATCACCGCGCCGTCATCCCGCGCGATCATGTCAAACAGGTGCTCGACTCCGCCGACGTGGTGATCTGGACGACCGAAAGCCCGGATGATCAAAAGGCAGTGCTGGCCGACCCCGAAGTGGCGGGATCGCTTGCCACGGCCCAGAACCGCCACATCTTCACCACCAAGGAGCAGGCGGGCGCGATCGCCTTCGCCTCGCCGCTGAGCTACCCGTTGGTCGCCGAGCAGCTGCCCCCGCAGATCGGCAAGATCCTCGGCTAGGCTCAGGCCGGATCTCTGCTGTGTGAGCGTTCGCTAAGGCACCTCTGGCAGTGCTCAGAAATCCCCGGAGATCCCCTCGCCCCGCCGCGGGTCGCGGGGTTACCGTCGAGTAATGAGCGTGACGGATATGTCAGCGGACCTGCCGACGGGACTCGTCGGCAACACCGTCCTGGACTACGGCGACCGGGCACTGATGGTCCAATGCGGCAGCACCGCAGAGGTTCTGGCGTGGGTGGCCGCCTTGGAGTCCGCGGCGCTGCCCGGCGTGGTCGACATCGTGCCCGCCGCACGCACGGTACTGGTCGAGCTCGACGGGCCGCGCCGTCAGGGAGTCGTCCGCCGGCGCCTCCGCGCGATGCGCGTCACCGCCCAGGAGGCGGCCCCCGCCGACCGGCGCGCCGACGTGGTGATCGACGTCGCCTACGACGGGCCCGACCTCGCCGAGGTCGCCGCGCACACCGGACTCACTCCGGCACAAGTGGTCGACGCCCACACCTCGACGCTGTGGCGGGTCGGATTCAGCGGATTCGCACCGGGTTTCGCGTACCTGGTCGAGGGCGACCCGCGGCTGCGGGTGCCGCGCCACCGCGAGCCTCGGACCTCGGTGCCGGCCGGGTCGGTGGCCCTGGCCGGCGAATTCAGCGCGGTGTACCCGCGGCGCTCACCCGGCGGATGGCAACTCATCGGACGCACCGACGCGGTCCTGTGGGATCTCGCGCGGCCGGTCCCCGCGCTGCTGACGCAGGGCATGTGGGTCCAGTTCAGGGCGGCCTGAGGGGAGCATCGGCCATGGCGACACTGGAAATCCTGCGCACCGGGCCGCTCGCGGTCATCCAGGACCTCGGGCGGCCGGGGCTGGCCCACCTGGGCGTCAGCCGATCCGGTGCCGCCGACCGGCGCGCCCACACACTGGCCAACCGGCTGCTCGCCAATCCCGACGACCGCGCCACCATCGAAGTGACGTTCGGCGGATTCGCCGCGCGGGTGCGGGGCGGAGCCGTCGACATCGCCGTCACCGGCGCCGACGCCGAGCCCACCGTCGACGGAATCAAGTTCGGCACCAACAGTATTCACCATGTCCGCGACGGTCAGGTGATCGCACTGGGCGCCCCGTTCGCCGGGCTGCGGACCTACCTCGCGGTGCGCGGCGGCGTCGGCGTCGAGCCCGTGCTGGGCTCACGCAGCTACGACACCATGTCGGGGATCGGCCCGCCGCCGCTGAAGCCGGGTGACCGGTTGCCGGTCGGCGAGCACACCAACGACTACCCCGAGCTCGACCAGGCACCGGTGGCCGCGATCACCGGTGACCTTGTCGAACTGCTCGCGGTGCCGGGCCCCCGCGACGACTGGTTCACCGACCCCGACGCCCTGGTACACACCGAGTGGGTGGCATCCGACCGCAGCGACCGGGTGGGGATGCGGCTGGCCGGCCGCCCCCTGCAGTACCGCTTCCCGGACCGTCAGCTGCCCAGCGAGGGAGCCACCAGCGGCTCAATCCAGGTGCCGCCCAACGGTTTACCGGTCATCTTGGGTCCCGATCATCCGGTCACCGGCGGCTATCCTGTCGTCGGCGTGCTGGTCGACGAGGACATCGACAAGATCGCCCAGGTGCGTCCCGGCCAGCCGGTAAGACTGCACTGGTCGCGGCCCAGGTCCTTGGTGGGCGCCCAATCCGGGTCGGACACCGCGAGCCAGTCCTCTTCCTAACTGGTAGACAAGGACTGTGCACGCCCTGGTCCACACCGCCCGCCTGGTCCACACCGCCGATCTGGACGGCGAGACCCGGCAACGCGTCCACGAGATGGTGACCGGCGCGTTCGACGGGGACTTCACCGACGACGACTGGGAGCACGCACTGGGCGGCATGCACGCCCTCATCTGGCGCCATGGCGCGATCATCGCGCATGCCGCGGTGGTCCAACGCCGACTGGTGTACCGCGGGACCGCACTGCGCTGCGGCTATGTGGAGGCATTCGCGGTGCGCGAGGACTGCCGCGGCCAGGGCCGGGCCCATGCGCTGCTGGACGGGGTCGAGCAGGTGATCCGCGGCGCCTACCAGGTGGGCGCGGCCAGTTCTACCGCGGCGGCGCAACGCGTGTACACGGGCCGCGGGTGGCTGCCGTGGCACGGGCCCACCGGGGTGCTGGCCCCCACCGGTCCGGCCCGCACCGCGGACGACGACGACTCGGTGGTCGTCTTTCCCGTCACAACGCCGTTGGACACCTCCGCCGAGTTGTACTGCGATTGGCGCGCCGGCGACGTCTGGTGACGACGAACGAGGCATCCACCCCGCAATCCCGATAAGTGTGGCGGAGATTACATTGGGCCGCGTCGCGTGTTCCGGCCGACGCCCCCTCACCCGGACACGATGAATCCGACTGTCTCTCAGGGTTTTACCAGATAACCGGGACTCAACTTACAGGCGTTATGCCGCCAAATGAGTTGACTGGCCAACGTCCTCGATGTGAACATCAAATTACGGCGGGGCGCCCCAATTCGCACGGGACCTCGGAAGGTACGTCATGGGTTCTGACGGCCGGCCCGAACGCTCCCGGTTCGGCCGGCACAGTGGTACGGCCCGATGGGGTAATGTGGTTGTGCGTCAATCGGTTTGGCGCTGACAGTGGTTGCGCTCCGGCCAGCAGTCATGCCCCTCGGCCTGGCGGGAATCGCGAGCGCACGAAGACTTGACCTGACGACGAACGCGCTGAGCGTTCACGAAGGTCGGCGACGACGACGTCGCCGGATCAGGGCGCCACACCATGGCCCCTACGGGCAAAGACCTGTCCAGGAGAGGTGAACACCGCATGGGTCGCAACCATCGCATCGCTGAGTGGAATCCGGAAGATGCAGCGGCCTGGGAAGGCGGCAACAACAGGATCGCCCGGCGCAACCTGCTCTGGATCGTCGCCTGCGATCACATCGCCTTCGGGGTGTGGACCCTGTTCCCGGTCATGGCGCTGTTCATGCCGCAGAGCGTCTACGGGTTCTCCGCAGCCGACAAATTTCTGCTGGGCGCCACCGCCACCCTGGTCGCGGCATGCCTGCGGATCCCCTATTCGCTGGGCATCGCGACGTTCGGTGGACGCAACTGGACGGTGTTCTCGGTCGTGGTGTTGGTCGTGCCGACCGTCGGCACCATCTGGCTGCTGGCCCACCCCGGCCTGCCATTGTGGCCTTATCTCGTGTGCGCCGCGCTGACCGGGATGGGTGGGGCCAATTACGCCGCGTCCATGACCAACACCAATGCCTTCTACCCGCACCGCCGCAAGGGCTTCGCGCTGGGGTTCAACGCCGGCGCCGGCAACCTCGGCGTGCCGATGATCCAGCTGGTCGGCCTGCTCGTGCTCGCCATCGCCGGACACCGTCAGCCGTACTGGGTGTGCGGGCTCTACCTGGTGCTGCTGACGGCGGTCGCCGTGGGCGCGGCCCATTACATGGACAACCTGGACCACGCGACCTACGACACGAGTCACCTGCGGTCAATCCTCTCCGAGCGCGACACCTGGCTGCTGGCCATGCTTTACCTGGGCACCTTCGGCTCGTGGATCGGCTTCTCCTTCGCCTTCGGCCAGGTCCTGCAGATCAACTTCGTCGGCACCGGGCAGACCCACGCCCAGGCCTCGTTGCATGCCGCCGAGTTCGCGTTCATCGGGCCCGCTCTCGGGTCGGTGGCCCGCATCTACGGCGGCAGGTTGGCCGACCGGGTCGGCGGCAGCCGCGTCACCCTGGCGGTCTTGGCCGGCATGGCACTCGTGACCGGATTCCTGGTCGCCATCAGCACCCAGGACGAGCACTCGTCGGGCCTCACTACGACGGCCACCATGGCCGGCTACGTGTGCGGCTTCATGATCCTGTTCATCCTCGCCGGGCTGGGCAACGGCTCGGTGTACAAGATGATCCCGTCGGTGTTCGACGCGCGCAGCCACCGGCTCGGGCTCGACGAAGCCGAGCGGCGCCGCTGGTCGCAGGCGACGTCGGGCGCGGTGATCGGATTCGTTGCGGCGTTCGGCGCCCTCGGCGGCGTGGGCATCAACCTCGCGCTGCGCCAGTCCTACATCAGCACGGGCACCGATACGCTGGCGTTCTGGGCATTCCTGGCGTTCTACGTGGCGGCCGCGGTCGTGACTTGGCTGAGGTACGTGCGCCGGCGGGTCGCGGATACCGCGGCCGCGCCCGGAACACAGGCGCCATCGGAACCCGCACGGGTATGACCCGGCTGCAGTGGCAAGCGGGCAATGCGTAAGCAATTGCCAGGTAACGCAATCGAAATCTAGTGGGCATACACAGGTGACATGGGCCAGCCAGAATCAGCGCCGCTGACCGGTTACCGCATCGCGGTGACGTCGGCTCGGCGCTCCGAGGAGCTGTGCGCGCTGCTGAGCCGCCAGGGTGCGGAGGTGTGCAGCGCGCCCGCGATCAACATGATCGCGCTGCCCGATGACGACGAACTACATTGCAACACCCGGGCATTGATCGCCCAGCCACCCGACATCCTGGTGGCACACACCGGCATCGGCTTTCGCGGCTGGTTGGCCGCCGCCGAGGGCTGGGGCCTGAACAACCAACTGCTCGAAGCGTTGTCGTCGGCCCGGGTTGTCTCGCGCGGACCCAAGGCGACCGGCGCGCTGCGCGCCGCAGGCCTGCGCGAGGAGTGGTCCCCGGAATCCGAATCCTCCCAGGAGGTGCTCGAATACCTTCTGCACAGCGGCGTGTCCGGGATGCGCGTCGCGGTTCAGCTGCACGGCGCCGCCGACGCCTGGGATCCCTTCCCGGAGTTCCTGGGTGGGCTGCGGTTGGCGGGAGCCGAAGTGGTGCCGGTTCGGGTGTACCGCTGGAAGCCGACGCCCCTCGGGGGCATCTTCGACCAGCTGGTGACCGGGATCGCGGCGCGACAGTTCGACGCGGTCACGTTCACATCGGCACCCGCGGCGGCCGCGGTGCTGGAACGCGGTCGCGAGCTGGGCATCGAAGACCAGCTGCTGGAGTCTCTGCGCACCGACGTGCACGCGATGTGCGTGGGTCCGGTGACCTCCAAGCCATTGATTCGCAAGGGCGTTCCCACGTCGGCGCCGGAGCGAATGCGCCTGGGCGCCTTGGCCCGTCACGTCGCCGAAGAACTACCGCAACTGGGCTCGTGCACCGTGCGGGCCGCCGGCCACACCGTCGACATCCGCGGAACCTGCGTGGTGGTGGACGGCACGATCAAGGTGTTGTCGCCATCGGGCATGGGCATCCTGCGGGCGCTGGCCAAACGTCCGGGGGACGTCGTCGCCCGCGGCGACCTGCTGCGCGCGCTGCCCGGAAACAGCAACGACCCACACGCCGTCGACACGGCGGTGTTGCGTCTGCGAACGGCGCTGGGCGACAAGAACATCGTGGCGACGGTCGTCAAGCGAGGTTACAGGTTGGCCATCGACTACCCGCGAGGGCCGGCATGGAACTGATCCTGGTCGCGCACGGCACCCGCCGCCCCGGTGGCGTCGCCACGATAAGCGACCTCGCCGCTCAGGTCGGCACGCTCCTCGGCACCACAGTGCGGGTAGCGTTCGTCGACGTTCTGGGACCCACGCCCGGTGACCTACTGTCGCAGTCGAGGGCGACCGGACGACCGGCGATCGTGGTGCCGGCTTTCCTGTCGCGGGGTTATCACGTCCGCAAAGACCTGCCCGCCCACGTCGCCGCCAGCGGCCACCCCGACGTCGTCGTCGCACCCGCGTTGGGACCGGGCGGCCAGATTGCGCGGATCTTGGCGGATCAGGTCGCGAAATGTGGTTGGCAGCAAGGTGATTCGGTGGTTCTCGCGTCGGCGGGTACTTCGGACGACCTGGCACGATCGGACCTGCACACCACCGCGACGCTGCTGTCGGCGCTGACCGGGTCGCGTGTGACCCTCGGGTTCGCCGGCTCCGGCGGATTGAGCGAGATCGTCGCCGGGGCGCGGCGAGCGGGCACTGGCCGCGTCGTGGTCGCCTCCTACCTGCTGGCCGACGGCCTCTTCCAAGAGCAGCTGCGTTGCTGCGGCGCGGATCTGGTCAGCGAACCACTGGGTGCCCATCGCGGGCTGGCACGGCTCGTGGCCGACCGATTCCGCCGGGCGATGCCCCGGCGGAGCGACCGCCTGGTCGCCTGATCGGGCCGCGGCTCGCAGATATTCCCGTCGACGCTTTCCGGCCCGCCACGCTTGATCTTTGCCGCATCACCGGCAATCCTGACACCATGCCTCGCCGCGAAGAGCCCGCGCGTGGGCTCCTTGACCCGGTCGCGAAGATGCTGCGGCTGCCTTTCGGCACACCGGAATTCATCGACCGGATCGTCACCGGGGGCGTCAACCAGGTGGGTCGCCGGACCCTGCACATGCTGATCACCACGTGGGATGCGGCCGGTGGCGGCCCCTTCGCGGCCAGTGCGGTCGCGTCGACGGGAATGGCCAAGACCGCGGAGATGGTGCAGGGCATGTTCATCGGACCCGTTTTCGGCCCGATACTGAAGGTCCTGGGTGCCGACAAGGCCGCCACACGTGCGTCGCTGTGCGCCTCTCAGCTGGTGGGCCTCGGCATCATGCGTTACGGCATCCGCTCCGAGCCGTTGCACTCGATGTCGGTGGATGCCCTGGTCGACGCCATCGGCCCGACGATGCAGCGTTACCTCGTCGGCGACATCACCTGACGGCGTCCGCCGCGGCTCACGCGGTGGCGCGGCCGACCTGGACCATGCCCTCGGGCGTGACGCGGACCCGGAAGACCGGGACGGAAACGTCCGGATCATCCAGGCAGACGCCGTCTTCGAGCGCGAACGCCTGCTTGAGGATGGGCGACTGCACGGCCACTCGCCCGCCGCGATCCCCGACGATCCCGCGCGAGAGCACCGCCGCATTCGAGAACGGGTCCACATTCCCGATGGCATACACCGACCCGTCGTCGAGGCGGAACAGTGCCGCCTGCGAGCCGTCGTCGAGAAGCACGCCCACACCCCGGCCCGGGATCAACCGGTCATAGGCGCACGCCGTCGTCCACACGTCAACGTCGTTGAGAAGAGTCATCATCCCTCCTGAACCTGGGTGCGGACCCGCGGCATGCCGATGGACACGGGTATCTTGCGCCCGGCGTGCTCGGTGAACTCCACCGTCGAGTCCACGACGTCCGGGGCGTTGACGAAGGAGACGAACCTCGACAGCTTGTCGGGGTCGTCGAGCACGCCCTTCCATTCGCAGCTGTAGTTCTGCACGTGCCGCTCCATGGCGGCCTCGAATTCGGCTGCCAGGCCCAGCGAGTCGTCGCACACGACCTCGCGCACGTGATCGAGGCCGCCGTCGAGGGATTCGACCCAGGGTGCGGTGCGCTGCAGCCGGTCGGCGGTGCGGATGTAGTACATCAGGAAGCGGTCGACGTAGCGCACCAGCGTGGCGGTATCCAAGTCACCGGCCAGCAGCTGGGCGTGCTTGGGCGACATGCCGCCGTTGCCGGCGACGTAGAGGTTCCAGCCCTTCTCGGTGGCGATCACGCCCACGTCCTTGGCGCGGGCCTCGGCGCACTCGCGTGCGCAGCCCGACACGCCCATCTTGATCTTGTGGGGCGCGCGCAGGCCGCGGTAGCGCAGTTCCAGATCGATGGCCAGCTGCACCGAGTCCTGCTGCCCGTAGCGGCACCAGTCGGTGCCCACGCAGCTCTTGACGGTGCGCAATGCCTTGCCGTAGGCGTGGCCGGACTCCATGCCGCCGTCGACGAGCCGCCGCCAGATCTCCGGAAGCTGGTCGACGCGGGCGCCGAACAGGTCGATCCGCTGGCCGCCGGTGATCTTGGTGTAAAGCCCGAAGTCCTGAGCGATCTGACCGATCAGGATCAGGTGCTCGGGCTTGATGTCGCCGCCGGGAACCCGCGGGACCACCGAGTAACTGCCGTTCTTCTGGATGTTCGCCAGGAAGTGGTCGTTGGAATCCTGCAGCGAGGCCTGCTCGCCCTCCAGGATGTGGTCCGAGCCGGTGGAGGCCAGGATCGACGCCACCACGGGTTTGCAGATGTCGCAACCCTTTCCGCGGCCGAAGCGGGCCACCAGGCCCGAGAAGGTGCGGATCTCGGTGGCGGAGATGATCTCGAAGAGCTCGGCGCGCGACTGGTCGAAGTGCTCGCACAGCGCCTTCGACTGTTCCACGCCCTCGGATTCCAGGAGCTGCTTGAGCAGCGGCACGCACGAACCGCACGACGTGCCAGCCGCAGTGCACGACTTGAGGGCGGGCACGTCGGCGCAGCCGTCCGCGATCGCGCACTTGAGGTCGCCCTTGGTGACGTTGTTGCACGAGCAGATCTGAGCCGAGTCGGGCAACGCCCCCACACCCAGCGCCGCTCCGCCACCGGAGTTCGCCGGGGCGATCAACGCCAGCGGGTCGCCCGGCAGCTCGCTGCCGACCATGGGCCGCAGCACCCCGTACGACGAGGCGTCGCCCACCAGCACGCCCCCGAGGAGGGTCTTCGCGTCGTCGGACAGCACCAGCTTGGCGTACGTCCGGTTCACCGCATCGTTGATGGCGACCTCGAGGCAGTTCTCGGTCGCGCCCATCGCGTCGCCGAAGCTGGCCACGTCGACACCCAGCAGCTTGAGCTTGGTCGACAGGTCCGCTTCGCCGAACTCCGCGGCACCCCCGAGCACCCGGTCGGCCACCACCTCGGCCGAGGTGTAACCCGGCCCGACCAGGCCGTAACACCGGCCCTCGATCGCGGCCACCTCACCGATCGCGTAGATGTCCGGATCGCTTGTCCGGCAGGCTAAGTCAGTGAGCACGCCACCCCTCTCGGCGCGCTCAAGCCCTGCGGCCGTCGCGAGTTCGTCGCGCGGGCGGATGCCGGCGGCGAAGATCACCAGGCCGGCGTCGACGACGTCCCCGTCGGTCAGCCGCACCCGCACCGACGACGAGCCGTCGGCGTGTTCGACCGCTTCGATGGCTTCGGTGCCCGTTCCGACGTGCACCGCGATGCCGAGGTCAGCGACCATCCTGGCCAGCAACGCGCCGCCGGCCTCGTCGATCTGCTGAGCCATCAGCCGCGGCATCATCTCGACGACGTGCGTCTCCAAGCCGAACTGGCGCAAGGCATTCGCCGCCTCCAGCCCCAACAGGCCACCGCCGATCACGACGCCCGCGGGCGTGTTGCCGCTTGCCGCCGTGCGCTGGGCGTCGGCGCGGATGGCATCGAGGTCGTCCAGGGTGCGGTAGACATGGCACGCCGGCAGGTCGTGGCCCGGCACCGGCGGCACGAAAGCGTACGACCCGGTGGCCAGCACCAGGGTGTCGTAGCTGTGCCGTTCCCCGTCGGAGGTGACCACCGACTTCGACGCGCGGTCGATCTCCGTGACCCGCGCGTTCAAGAGCAACCGGACCCGGTCATCACCCTCGTAGTCGTTCCCGGGCAGCGCCAGCAGCTTCCTGTCCCAGCTCTCGGTGTAAGAGGTCAGGCCCACGCGGTCATATGCCGCGTCCGCCTCCTCCGCGAGAACCGTGATGTGCCATGCCCCCCCGGCGTCACGCGCACGCAGTGCCTCGACCAGCCGATGCCCCACCATGCCGTGTCCGACTACGACGATGTGACGGACCGCACAGTGAGCGCGCGAAATCCCGTCTGCAGTCATGCCTTTGAGGGTAGCGGCCAGAAATTACCGAGATTGCGCCCAATGTGACGCAGCTATGACCAGGATCTCACAATTCACAGGAGCAGTTGTGAGAATTCGTTCGCTCCCAGTGAACCGCGAGGTGGAACTTTAGCCTGGTGGGCTCAAGTTTGTACAGACAGCAGGCCGGTAGTGCGCCGGTCACAGCTAATTCACAACGAAGTTCAAGGAAGCAAAGGAGAGCCCCATGAGCAACCTCGCATTGTGGTCGCGACCGGCCTGGGACACGGACCGGTGGTTGCGCGACTTCTTCGGCCCCGCCGCGGCGGCCGACTGGAACAAGCCGGTGAGCAGCGGTTTGCGGCCCGCTGCCGAGATCGTCAAAGACGGTGAGGACGCCGTGGTGCGTGTCGAGCTTCCGGGCGTCGACGTCGACAAGGACGTCAACGTGGAAGTCGACCGGGGCCGCCTGGTGATCCACGGCGAGCACCGTGACGAGCACGCCGAGGAGGCCGGTGGCCGCACCCTGCGGGAGATCCGCTACGGATCGTTCCGCCGGTCGTTTCAATTGCCGGCGCACGTCACCGGCGAGGCCGTCTCGGCCTCCTACGACGCCGGCGTGTTGACGGTACGGGTCGCCGGCGCCTACGCCGGCTCGCAGGCCCAGCGCATCGCGATCACTAAGTAACGCGGCGACATCCGGTCGGATCCGGCGGGGTGGCGAGCTCCGCCGGATCTGTCGGTCGGGCTGTTCGAACTCGTTTTCGACTGAAGGCCAACAGCTTTCGGGATACAGCGCACCGCTAGCCCCAACGCGCAAGCACTTCCCGGACCCGGCCGGCCAGCGCGGCCTGCAGGAAGGGGCCGAAGCTGATCCGGCCGACGCCCAGCGGGCCGAACGACGCCGGGTCGTCGTGGTCGGGGGCCGCGATCGCGTTGACCGGCAGCGGCAGCTCGGCAGTCAAGCGCCGCAACGTGTCCGGGTCGTGGCGGCCCACCGGGTACAACACGTCGGCACCGGCCGCGGCGGCCTCCCGAAGTCGCGCGACCGCCCTGTCGACGCGATCCGAGTCATCGCCGTCCCGACGCAGGAACACATCGGTGCGGGCGTTGACGACCATGTGGACCCCCGCCGCGTCGGCGGCCGACCGCAGCGCACCCACCAATTCGGCATGCTCGCCCGAAGTCCGCAGCCGCTTTCCCTCCGAGTGCACCGTGTCTTCGATATTCAGCCCGACTGCGCCCGCGCTCAGCAGGCCGTCGATCAGCCGCGCGGCCGGCAGGCCGTAGCCGGATTCGATGTCCACCGACACGGGCACGTTCACCGCGGCGGTGATCTGCCCGACGCGGGCCAGCACGTCGTCGAACGACATGCCTTCGCCGTCGGGTTTGCCGATCGAATCGGCGAGCGGATGGCTTCCCACGGTCAGCGCGGCGAAGCCCGCATCGACGGCCAGCCGCGCAGACCAGGCGTCCCACACGGTCGGCAGCACCACCGGGTCACCGGGCCGGTGCAACGCCAGCAGCGCCGCGGCGCGGGCCGCCAACGCGGTGTGATCCGTCACGCCGTGGATAGTATCGGGGGCGTACTGTGATCCGAAACACCGTCCGGCCCGCTTCCGGCCCCATCTGGCAAGGAGATCCGTTGTCCGGCACTACAGACACGGCTGAACTCGCCGAGCTTCACGACCTCATCGGCGGACTGCGAAGGTGCGTGCGCTCGCTGCGGGCCCGCTACGGTGACAGCCCCGCGATGCGCCGCATCGTCATCGACGCCGACCGGATCTTGTCCGACGTCGAATTGCTCGATTCCGACCTGTCCGAACTGGACCTGGCACGCGCCACCGTGCAGCAGTCCGGCGAGCGGATCCTCATTCCCGACACCCAGTACGACACCGAGTTCTGGCGCGACGTCGACGACGAGGGTGTCGGGGGTCACAGCAGGTCCTGACAACCCAAGCCCCCCGGAACAGGGGGCGTTCTGTCTGTGTACCCTTCGAGCAACAGCCCTGTTCGAAGAGGAACACTTGATGAGCGCACCCACGGCGAACCGTCCTGCGTCCGGTGTCTTTTCACCCACGCGTGCCAGCATTCAGCAGCGGACCTTACGCACCGACCGGTGGTGGCTGTCGCCGCTGCGGATCGACCTCGGCTTCGCGGCGTTCGTCATCTACGCCACGGTGCGGGCGTTCATGCAGGACAACTACTTCGTTCCGAAATATCACTACCTGACGCCCTTCTACTCGCCGTGCGTCAGCACCGGCTGCGCGAAGGAAGCCAGCGAGTTCTGGCCGCAGGTCCTGCCGAACGTGTGGTGGCTGCCGTACGCGGCGCTGACGCTGCCCTTCCTGCTGCTGTTCCGATTGACCTGCTACTACTACCGGGGCGCCTACTACCGCACGGTGTGGCAGTCGCCCAGCGCGTGCGCGGTGGCCGAGCCCCGCGTGCACTACACGGGTGAGACCCGGCTCCCGCTGATCGTCCAGAACAGCCACCGCTACTTCTTCTACGTGGCCGCAATCATCTCGGTCATCAACACCTACGACGCCGTCGTCGCGTTCCACTCCGACAGCGGACCGGGCGGATTCGGCTTCGGCCTGGGCAACCTGATCCTGCTCGGCAACGTGGTGATGCTCTGGGTTTACACGCTCTCCTGCCATTCGTGCCGGCACATCACCGGTGGTCGGCTCAAGCACTTCTCGAAACACCCTGTGCGGTACTGGATCTGGACTCAGGTGAGCAAGATCAACACCCGGCACAAGCTGTACGCGTGGATCACGCTCGGGACGTTGATGGTCACCGACTTCTACGTCGCACTGGTGGCCAGCGGCACCATACCCGACTTGAGATTCGTTGGCTGAGAAGGCTTTTGAAGAACTACCAGAACATAGCTGAGCGAGGGTTTCATGGTTGAGGTCGAACGGCACGCCTACGACGTGGTCGTGATCGGTGCCGGCGGCGCGGGTCTGCGCGCGGTCATCGAAGCTCGCGAGCGCGGCCTCAAGGTCGCGGTGGTCTCCAAGTCGCTGTTCGGCAAGGCCCACACGGTCATGGCCGAGGGCGGCTGCGCGGCATCGATGGGCAACACCAACCCCAAGGACAACTGGAAGACCCACTTCGGCGACACCATGCGCGGTGGGAAGTTCCTGAACAACTGGCGGATGGCCGAGCTGCACGCCAAGGAGGCGCCCGACCGGGTCTGGGAGCTGGAGACCTACGGCGCGCTGTTCGACCGCCTCAAGGACGGCAAGATCAGCCAGCGCAACTTCGGCGGGCACACCTACCCGCGGCTCGCCCACGTCGGCGACCGCACCGGGCTGGAACTGATCCGCACCATGCAGCAGAAGATCGTCTCGCTGCAGCAGGAGGACTTCGCCGAGCTCGGTGACTACGAGGCGCGCATCAAGGTGTTCGCCGAGTGCACCATCACGGAGCTGCTCAAGGACGGCGACGCCATCGCCGGGGCCTTCGGGTATTGGCGCCAAAGCGGCGCCTTCATCCTCTTCGAGGCCCCCGCCGTGGTGCTGGCCACCGGCGGCATCGGCAAGTCGTTCAAGGTGACATCCAACTCCTGGGAGTACACCGGCGACGGCCACGCGCTGGCGCTGCGGGCCGGCGCGACGCTGATCAACATGGAGTTCATCCAGTTCCACCCGACGGGCATGGTGTGGCCGCCGAGCGTGAAAGGCATCCTGGTCACCGAGGGCGTCCGCGGCGACGGCGGGGTGCTGAAGAACTCCGAGGGCAAGCGGTTCATGTTCGACTACATCCCGCCGGTGTTCAAGGGCCAGTACGCCGAGACGGAACAAGAAGCCGACCAGTGGCTCAAGGACAACGACTCGGCCCGCCGCACCCCCGACCTGCTGCCCCGTGACGAGGTCGCGCGCGCGATCAACTCCGAGGTGAAGGCCGGCCGCGGCAGCCCACACGGCGGCGTGTTCCTGGACATCGCGTCCCGGTTGACCCCGGCGGAGATCAACCGCCGCCTGCCGTCGATGTACCACCAGTTCAAGGAGCTGGCCGGGGTCGACATCACCAAGGAACCCATGGAAGTCGGCCCGACGTGCCACTACGTGATGGGCGGCGTCGAGGTCGACGCCGACACCGGAGCGGCGAAGGTCCCCGGTCTGTTCGCCGCCGGCGAGTGCTCCGGCGGCATGCACGGCTCCAACCGGCTGGGCGGCAACTCGCTGTCGGACCTGCTGGTCTTCGGCCGACGGGCCGGCCTGGGCGCCGCCGACTACGTGCGCGCGCTGAGCAGTCGGCCCAGCGTCCACGACGACGCCGTGGAGACCGCGGCGGCGAGGGCGCTGGCCCCCTTCCAGGGCCCGACGAACGGCGCGGCGGCCGAAAACCCCTACACCTTGCAGCTCGAGTTGCAGCAGTCGATGAACGACCTGGTGGGCATCATCCGCAAGGCCGACGAGGTCTCGGAGGCGATCGAGCGGCTGAACAAGCTGCGCGATCGGTTCAAGAACATGCACGTCGAGGGACACCGCCAGTACAACCCGGGATGGAACCTGGCCATCGACCTGCGCAACATGCTGCTGGTCAGCGAGTGCGTCGCCAAGGCAGCGCTGCAGCGCACCGAGAGCCGCGGCGGGCACACCCGCGACGACCACCCGGCCATGGACGCGTCGTGGCGCAAGATCCTGCTGGTCTGCCGTGCGGCCGGCGGCGACCCCGTCATTCCCGATGTCGAGATCACGCGGGAAGAGCAGACGCCGATGCGGCCGGATCTGCTGGAGACGTTTGAGATCTCCGAGCTGGAGAAGTACTTCACCGAAGAGGAACTGGCCGACCATCCAGGACGGAGAGGCTGATGACCTATAACGCCACCATGCGGGTGTGGCGCGGCGACGAAGCCGGTGGCGCCCTGCAGGACTTCACGGTTGAGGTCAACGAGGGCGAGGTGGTGCTCGACATCATCCACCGCCTGCAACAGACCCAGACGCCGGACCTGGCGGTCCGATGGAACTGCAAGGCCGGCAAGTGCGGGTCGTGCTCGGCCGAGATCAACGGTTATCCCCGGCTGATGTGCATGACCCGCATGTCCACGTTCGCCGAGGACGAGGTCGTGACCGTCACGCCGATGCGTACGTTCCCGGTGATCCGCGACCTGGTCACCGACGTCTCGTTCAACTACGAGAAGGCGCGCGAGATCCCGGCCTTCGCTCCCCCCAAGGAGCTGCAACCCGGCGAGTACCGGATGGCGCAGACAGACGTGGCGCGTTCGCAGGAGTTCCGCAAGTGCATCGAGTGTTTCCTGTGTCAGAACGTCTGCCACGTGATCCGCGACCACGAGGAGAACAAGAAGGCGTTCGCCGGGCCGCGCTTCCTGATGCGCATCGCCGAGCTCGACATGCACCCGCTGGACACATTGGACCGCAAGAACCAGGCCCAGGAGGAGCACGGGCTCGGTTACTGCAACATCACCAAGTGCTGCACCGAGGTGTGCCCGGAGAACATCAAGATCACCGACAACGCGCTGATCCCGATGAAAGAGCGCGTCGTCGACCGCAAGTATGACCCTGTGGTGTGGCTGGGCAACAAGCTGTTTCGCCGCTGAGCGTCCGCGCGTACGGCGTTAGTCCGTAGCGCGACCGGGTTTCGTGACCCGACGGTCTGCAGGTGACCGGAAAGGCGGCGCAGTATGCGAGAAACCACCAGCATCAACGAGATTCGGACCGCGATCAAAGAGCTGTCCGCCCGCGCCGAGCTTGCCCGCAAGGAGGGCCGGCCCGACGACGCAGCGGAGATCGAACGGCGCATCCAGGGCTTTCGCGCGGAGCTGGGCAGACGGCCCTAGCGCGCCTGGCCGGTCCTGCGCGGGCGTCAGGCGCCGAGTCGGCGAAACCCGCTGCGGTGGAACACGATCGGCGCCACCTCGGGATCTACCGTCACCTCGCTGACCCGAAGCAGGACGATCGTGTGATCGCCGGCCGGGACCAGCTGCTCGATTGCGCTCTCCAGCCAGAGGCCGGTGCCCTTGATGAACACCGCGCCGCTTTCCTTGGACATCGTCTCCATGCCCGCGAAGCGGTCACCCGTCTTGGCGGCCAGGGTCCGGGCGGCCTCGTCGTGTGCCTCACCGAGCACGCTGATGCCCAGCATGGGCAGGTCCCTGAGCTTGGGCCAGGTGGTCGACGTGTTCTGCACGCAGAACGACACCAGCGGCGGGTCCAGCGAAACGGGCACAAAAGTGCTGGCGGCCAGGCCCACCCGGGTTCCGTCCACCTCGGCGGCGATCGCCACCACGCCGCAGGGGAAATGACCGAAAGCTTCGCGAAGTGACGTCGGAGTCAGCTTGTCGTTCGAGTTCACCGGAGATTTTCGCCCCTCGAGCCTCTAGACAGGTTGTCGATTGCGACCCTACCCGCCGAGCCACGCGCGGTCGCAGGGAGCCGGGGAATCCTACGAATAGCCGTGCGCCGCGGCCACGTCCGGGTGGGCGCGCAGCCTGCTCTTCCAGGCATTGCGGCCGTAGACCGCGAAGATCGGGTCGGACGGGTCTCGTGCCGGCGTCCACCCGTTGCCGGCGCGGGCCGCCAGGTCGGCGGGCAACGACAGCACCGGGATCTGCGCGTCCAGTCGCGGGTTGAAGAAGAACGGCACCGAGATGCGTTCGGCGCCCCCAAGGTTCACCCGGTGCTCGGTTGCCCGCAGGTATCCGCGGGTAGCAACCTCGAGGAGCTCACCGATGTTGACGATGAACGCCCCGTCGACCGGCGGGGCGTCGATCCAGCCGTCGTGGCCGGCACGCGGAGAACGCACCTGCAGGCCCCGGCTGCCCGGCTCGGCCAGCAGCAGCGTCAGAACGCCGGAGTCCCGGTGCGCGCCCACGCCTTGCGGGCTATCGGCGCGGGCCGGATACCGCACGACCTTGATCAGAGTCGCCGGCGTCTCGGCGAAGGCCGGGTCGAACACGTCGGGCGGGCTTCCGAGGGAGGCCGCCCAGTGGCGCAGCAGCTCCCGTGCCACGCCGGACAGGGCGGCCTCCCACTCGGCGATGATCCCGGGCAACTCCGGCAGCGCCGGTGGCCACTGGTTGGGCCCCTGCAGCCACAGGTATCCCGGCTTGCCCGGTCCGCCGACCGGCGGGCGCTCGGGACCGATGTCGATCTGCTCCCGCCAATCCGTAGCCCCGCGGGTGATCTCTCCGCCCAGCCGGGTGTAGCCGCGGAAATGCGGGCTGCGCACCATCGCGACGGCGTCCTTGTCCGCCTGCGGTAGGCCGAAGAGCGAACGCGCCGCGCCGAGGACCTTCTCGACCAGTTCACCGGGCACGCCGTGGCCGGTCAGGTAGAAGAAGCCGACCCGGTGCGCGGCCTCCCGGAGGAGCTCCCGCAGCGCTGCAGGGTCGGCCCGCAGGTCCACCACAGGCAGCGCGGTGACGCGCCCCACATTTGTCATGCCCTCGCCATCGCCGCAGCTCAACGGGCCGTCAACGCCGTCCGCGCGCCCAGCCCAACCGGTTGGTTAATTAGATAATGAAATTTAGCTCACATCGACTTGCGTTGATGTCACACAGAGCGATATTTTAACGGAGTTACTGGTGGGTAACTTAGACCTAGTACCCAACCACAAGTGGCATTCTCAACGAGGAGGACCGTAGTGAGCCACTACAAGAGCAACGTCCGTGACCAGGTATTCAACCTGTTCGAGGTCCTGGGCGTTGAAAAGGCTTTAGGCGCGGGTGAGTACAGCGATCTGGACCCCGAAACCGCGCACGAGATGTTGACGGAGATCAGCCGGCTGGCCGAAGGGCCCGTGGCGGAGTCGTTCGTCGAAGGCGACCGCAACCCGCCGGTGTTCGACCCGAAGACCCACTCGGTGACGCTGCCCGAGACGTTCAAGAAGTCCGTCAGGGCGGTTCAGGAAGCCGGCTGGGACAAGGCCGGCATCGACGAGGTTCTCGGCGGCATGCCGATGCCCAAGGCGCTGGTGTGGGCGCTGCACGAGCACATCCTGGGGGCCAACCCGGCCGTCTGGATGTACGGCGGCGGTGCGGGCTTCGCCAACATCCTCTACCACCTGGGCACCGAGGAGCAGAAGAAGTGGGCCATCCTGTGCGCCGAGCGCGGCTGGGGCTCCACCATGGTGCTCACCGAGCCCGACGCCGGTTCCGATGTCGGCGCCGGACGCACCAAGGCGATCAAGCAGGAGGACGGCTCCTGGCACATCGACGGCGTGAAGCGATTCATCACCTCCGCCGACTCCGGTGACCTGTTCGAGAACATCTTCCACCTGGTGCTGGCCCGCCCCGAGGGCGCCGGCCCGGGCACCAAGGGCCTGTCGCTGTTCTTCGTGCCGAAGTTCCTGTTCGACTTCGAGACGGGCGAACTCGGCGAGCGCAACGGCGTCTTCGTGACCAACGTCGAGCACAAGATGGGCCTGAAGGTCTCGGCGACCTGCGAGCTGTCCTTCGGGCAGCACGACGTGCCCGCCAAGGGCTGGCTGGTCGGTGAGGTGCACAACGGCATCGCGCAGATGTTCGAGGTCATCGAGCAGGCCCGCATGATGGTCGGCACCAAGGCCATCGCGACCCTGTCGACGGGTTACCTGAACGCGCTCGAGTACGCCAAGAGCCGCGTGCAGGGTGCCGACATGACCCAGATGACCGACAAGACCGCGCCGCGCGTGACCATCACGCACCACCCCGACGTGCGTCGTTCGCTGATGACCCAGAAGGCCTACGCCGAGGGCCTGCGGGCGCTGTACCTCTACACCGCGACCTTCCAGGACGCGGCGGTGGCCGACGCGGTACACGGCATCGAGGCCGACCTGGCCGTCCGGGTCAACGACCTGATGCTGCCGGTGGTCAAGGGCGTGGGCTCCGAGCAGGCCTACGCGAAGCTGACCGAGAGCCTGCAGACCTTCGGAGGGTCCGGCTTCCTGCAGGACTACCCGGTCGAGCAGTACATCCGGGACGCCAAGATCGACTCGCTGTATGAGGGCACCACCGCCATCCAGGCGCAGGACTTCTTCTTCCGCAAGATCGTCCGCGACAAGGGTGTGGCGCTGGCCCACGTCTCCGGTGAGATCCAGAAGTTCGTCGACAGCGAGTCCGGCAACGGCCGGCTGAAGACCGAACGCGAGCTGCTGGCCAAGGCCCTGGCCGACGTCCAGGCGATGGCAGCCACGTTGACCGGCTACCTGATGGCCGCCCAGGAGGACGTCACCAGCCTCTACAAGGTTGGCCTGGGATCGGTGCGCTTCCTGATGAGCGTCGGCGACCTGGTCATCGGCTGGCTGCTGCAGCGCCAGGCCGCGGTTGCCGTTGCGGCGCTCGACGGTGGCGCCAGCGGCGACGAGCGGGCCTTCTACGAGGGCAAGGTCGCGGTGGCGTCGTTCTTCGCGAAGAACTTCCTGCCGCTGCTGGCCAGCACCCGCGAGGTCATCGAGACGCTGGACAACGACATCATGGAGCTGGACGAGGCCGCCTTCTGAGCGTTCTCGACCGGCGATACGAACAAGCCCCCGCTTACCGGCGGGGGCTTGTTCGTCTAAAGTGACCTGCCGAACGAAAAGGCCGCCGCTGGATCCCCTCACTCCAGCGGCGGCCTTCTTTCGCTCGCCCATCTCGCCAGACAGACGGTCGATTCGAGGACGCCCCGTATTGCCGTCGGGGTCGGGGGGTCAGACCACAACACGGGGCAATCCGGTCGGACAAATACCCGCACACGGGACTCGCTAATCCGGCTGTGACGAATCTAATGAGCCGGCCGCCCCGCTCACGCCTCCAGGATTGCGGCGACACCCTGGCCGCCCGCGGCGCAGATCGAGATCAGCGCCCGCAGGGGGCCGCCTGCCTGGGCGCCCTTACGCTCCGCCTTCTTCTCGGCCAGCTGCTTGGCCGCCTGCGCGAGGATTCGCCCGCCGGTGGCGGCGAAGGGGTGGCCGGCGGCCAATGACGAGCCGTTCACGTTGAGCTTGGACCGGTCGATCGAGCCCAGCGCGGCGTCCAGGCCCAACCGCTCCTTGCAGTACTCCTCGGACTCCCAGGCCTGCAGGTGCGCGAGCACCACCGACGCGAACGCCTCGTGGATTTCGTAGAAATCGAAGTCCTGCAGGCTCAGGCCGTTGCGGGCCAGCAGCCGAGGCACCGCGTAGGTCGGCGCCATCAACAGCCCGTCGCGCCCGTTGACGTAGTCGACGGCGGCGGTCTCCGAATCGACCAGGTAGGCCAGCGGGGTCAGCGAGTGGCCGGACGCCCATTCCTCGGTGGCCAGCAGCGCTACCGAGGCGCCGTCGGTCAGCGGTGTGGAGTTGCCGGCCGTCATCGTCGCGTCGCCGGCCTTCACGCCGAACACCGGGCGCAGCGACGCCAGCTTCTCGGTACTGGCATTGGGCCGCAGGTTGTCGTCGCGGTAGAGCCCCAGAAACGGGGTGACGAGGTCATCGAAGAAGCCCCGATCGTAGGCGGCGGCCATGTTCCGGTGGCTGGCGACGGCCAGCTCGTCCTGATCGACACGCTTGATGCCCATCTGCTTGGCGGTGATGGCGGCGTGCTCGCCCATCGACAGCCCCGTGCGCGGCTCGCTGTTGGCCGGAATCTCGATGCCCAGCGAGGCCGGCAACGTGCCCACGAGCTTGAGTCGCTGCAGGTTGGACTTCGAGCGGCGCAACTTGAGCAGGGTGCGGCGCAGGTTGTCACCCAAGCCGATCGGCGGGTCGGAGGTGGTGTCGACCCCACCGGCGGCGGCCACGTCGTAGCGGCCGGCCGCGATGCCGTCCGCCGCGGCGATCGCCGCCTGCAGGCCCGTACCGCAGGCCTGCTGGATGTCGAACGCCGGCGTGTACGAGGACAACTCCGAACCCAGCACGCATTCGCGCATCAAATTGAAGTCGCGGCTGTGCTTTAGCACGGCCCCACCGACGACAACGCCCAGGCGCTGGCCGCCGAGCCCGAAGCGGTCCACCAGCCCGCCCAGGGCCGCGGTGAACATGTCCTGGTTAGACGCCTCGGCATACGCTCCGTCGGAGCGGGCGAACGGGATGCGGTTGCCGCCCAGCACCGCCACGCGGCGCCGCGGCTGCGAACTCTTCTGCTTGGTTGCCTCAGAACTTGCAGGGGCCACGGTTCATCTCCCGGTCATCGATTTGGGGGTCGGCCTTCTGGGGCCATACTACCCACTGTTCTTACTCTGAAGTAAGTTCGTCCTCGATACGGTTGACGGTAAAGGCACGTCCGACCTCGAGATGGAAGGCAGCTTCCGTGGCTCCCAAGCTATCGTCCGATCTGCTCACGCAGGTCGTCAACTCCGGTCCGGGATCGTTTCTGGCCAAGCAACTCGGTGTTCCACAACCCGAGACCCTCCGCCGCTACCGGGCGGGAGATCCGCCCCTGGCCGGATCGCTGCTGATCGGCGGGGAAGGCAGGGTCGTCGAACCGCTGCGCGCGGCGCTGGACTCCGACTACGACCTGGTGGGCAACAACCTCGGCGGTCGCTGGGCCGACAAGTTCGGCGGGCTGGTCTTCGACGCCACCGGCATCACCGAACCGGGCGGACTCAAGGCGCTCTACGAGTTCTTCACGCCCCTGCTGCGCAACCTGGGCCACAGCGCGCGCGTCGCGGTGATCGGCACGACGCCCGACGCCGCCGCCGGTCCGCACGAGCGAATTGCGCAACGCGCGCTCGAAGGATTCACCCGGTCGCTGGGCAAGGAACTGCGCAATGGCGCCACGGTATCGCTGGTGTACCTGTCGCCGCAGGCCAAGCCGGCCGCGACGGGCCTGGAATCGACCATGCGGTTCATCCTGTCGGCGAAGTCCGCGTACGTCGACGGCCAGGTGTTCTACATCGGCGAGGCCGACTCCACTCCCCCCGCTGACTGGGACCGCCCGCTGGACGGCAAGGTGGCGATCGTGACGGGCGCGGCCCGCGGCATCGGCGCGACCATCGCCGAGGTGTTCGCGCGTGACGGCGCCCGTGTCGTCGCGATCGACGTCGAATCGGCCGCCGAAGCCCTGGCCGAGACGGCCAGCCGCGTCGGGGGCACCGCGCTCTGGCTCGACGTCACCGCCGACGACGCCGTCGACAAGATCACCGAGCACCTGCGCGAACACCACGGCGGGCGCGCCGACATCCTGGTCAACAACGCCGGGATCACCCGCGACAAGCTGCTGGCCAACATGGACGAGGGTCGCTGGGACGCCGTGCTCGCCGTCAATCTCCTTGCCCCACTGCGCCTCACGGAGGGACTGATCGGCAATGGCAGCATCGGCGAGGGGGGCCGGGTGATCGGCCTCTCGTCGATGGCGGGGATCGCCGGCAACCGCGGCCAGACCAACTACGCCACCACCAAGGCCGGCATGATCGGCCTCACCCAGGCGCTCGCACCGGAACTGTACGACAAGGGCATCACGATCAACGCCGTGGCACCGGGGTTCATCGAAACCCAGATGACGGCCGCCATCCCATTGGCCACCCGGGAGGTGGGCCGCCGGATGAACTCGCTCTTCCAGGGCGGGCAGCCGGTCGATGTCGCGGAAACCATCGCCTACTTCGCCAGCCCGGCGTCGAACGCGGTGACGGGCAACGTCATTCGCGTGTGCGGCCAGGCCATGCTGGGCGCGTGACCCGATGAACCAGCCGAGCGGTCTGAAGAACATGCTGCGCGCGGCGGCCGGGGCGCTGCCGCTGGTGTCCCGTTCGGACACCCTGCCCAGCCGCACGGTGACCGTCGACGAACTGCCCATCGACCAGTCGAACGTGGCCGAGTACGCGGCGGTCACCGGCCTGCGCTACGGCAACAACGTGCCGCTGACCTACCCGTTCGCGCTGAGCTTCCCCGCCCTCATGTCGCTGGTGACGGGCTTCGACTTCCCTTTCGCCGCAATGGGTTCCGTGCACACCGAGAATCGGATCACGCAGTACCGCCCCATCGCGGTCACCGACACCGTCGGGCTGCGCGTGCACGCCGAGAACCTGCGCGAGCACCGCAAGGGGTTGCTGGTGGACCTGGTGACCGACATCAACGTCGGCAACGACGCCGCCTGGCACCAGGTCACCACGTTCCTGCACCAGCAGCGCACCAGCTTGTCCGACGAGCCGAAGCCGCCGCCGCAGAAGCAGCCGAAGCTTCCGCCACCCAGCACGGTGCTGCGGATCAGCCCGGCCACCATCCGGCGCTACGCCGCCGTCGGGGGCGACCATAACCCCATCCACACCAATCCGATCGCGGCCAAGCTGTTCGGCTTTCCGACGGTGATCGCGCACGGGATGTTCAGCGCCGCGGCCATATTGGCCAACATCGAGGCGAGGCTCCCGGACGCGGTCGAGTATTCCGTCCGGTTCGGCAAGCCCGTGGTGCTGCCGGCCACGACGGGCCTCTACATCGACGAACGCGAGGACGGGTGGGACCTCTCGCTGCGCAACATCGCCAAGGGATACCCCCACCTGACGGGCCGCATCCGGTCCTTGTAAACCCGGCCGAGCACCTTGAGCCCGTGCGCGCCGACGGCGGTGACCAGGAAGACCAGGATCAGCCACAGCGGCGGCCGCGCGAGCTCCCAGACGAAGATCGCCGACCAGATCGGTGAGCCCTGCGTTACCGCCAGCACCCCGGCGGCGCCGGCCAGCGACACCGTCGGGGTGTGCAGATGCGTTCCGGCTGCCGAGTTCACGGCCAGCACCAGCAGCGATCCCGCCGCCGCCCCGGTGGCCAGCGACGGGGTCAGCATGCCGCCGGCCCCGCCGGCGCGCAGGAACAGCGCGGTCAGCAGCGGCTTGAGGACCAGGATGGCGGCCGCCGCCGAGAGCGTCATGCCGCTGGCCAGGCTGACGGTCAGGATGCTGCGGCCGTTGCCCGGCAACTCCGGCCACCAGTGCGAACACCAGCCCATCGCCAGCCCGGCGCAGGCGAGCGACGGGACCAGCACCCAGGTCCGCAGCTGGGCCGCGGGCCGCGCCGCGGCCATGAGCCTGTTGAACGCCAGACCCACCGCCAGAGCCACCGGCGCCAATATCAGCGCCTGCCCCGTCAGCACGAACGACAGATTCGGGTTCGGCCAGTCCAGTTCGGGACGGTCGTGGGTGATCAGGGAGCCCACCGCGACGGCCAGGCTCGAGGTGAGCAGCGCGGCGCCCAGCGCCCGCGGGTGCCAGGTGCTCAAGACGATGCGCACGGTGAACAGCGCGCCGGCCACCGGAACGGCGTAGACCGCGCCGAGCCCGGCTCCCGCGGCGGACGCCAGCAGGATCTCCCGATCGCCCGGCGACAGCCGCCTCAGCCAGCCGGTGGCCAGATCTGCCAGGGCCGCGGCGAATTGACGTGGCGCCCCCTCCCTGCCGAGGGACGCCCCGGTGCCCACCAGCACGACCTGCAGCGCGGCGTCGATGCTCCACGCCAGCCGCGGCACTCGGTCCCGTTCGGTGATGGTCGGCGCGAGCGGCGGCACCTCGGCCCGGCTCCGCAGGATCCACCAGCCGACGGCCGCGACCGCGGCGCCGATCACCGGCCCCAGCGCCCGCCGGACGGGGCTGCTGCCGGCGATGCCGACCAGCAAGGTGCCGAACGTGTAGTGGTACGTGAGGTGTTCGACGAAGCGCAGCAACGCCGACGTCGTCAGCCCGGCCACTCCGGCCAACAATCCGGCGATGACTACCGCGCAGAAGAACTCGAGGTCGCGCCGAAGCGTTCGGGCCACCCCACGACCCTAGGGTCTAGCCGGCGGCGACGCTGGGGCCGCCCGGCTCGCGCCGCGCCGCTAAGGCCCCGGTGGCTCCGGCGGCTTCGCGTTCCTCCGGCGCGCCCCGCAGACCGTGCCAGAACAGGTTGATCATCAGCCCGGCCGCCTCGTCGACATCGATGTCGCCGGTGGACAGGCGGGTCGCCAGCGCCTCGCCCGCACCCACGAGCGCCACGGCCATCATCTCGTGCTCGCGTTCCGAGCGGGGGGTGCGGCTGCCGGCCCGTACCAGGCCGGCGACCAGGTCGATGATCCGCTCGCGGCCCTCACGCACCATGTGGGCGAACGACTGCGAGGCGGTGGCCTGGGTGTACATCACGATCCACGACGCTCGGTTGGCGTCGATGTAGCGCAGATAGGACACGATGGTGTTGCGCAGCATGTCGTTGGGACTCTGCCCGAAGTCCATGTCGGCGCGGACCGCGTCGATGAACCGGCCCATCTCGCGGTTCAGGCAGGCGCCGAACAGGTCCTCCTTGGAGCCGTAGTACAGGTAGAGCATCGGCTTGGAGATCTGCGCCTCGGCGGCGATCGCGTCCATCGAGGTCTCGTGGTAGCCGTTGACCGAGAACATCTGCACGGCCGCGTCAAGCATCTGCTGCTCGCGGACGGCACGAGGTAGCCGCTTGGTACCACCTGCCATCGTCAGCCTTCCCGGTTCGCCGATCTGACCCCAGGGTAAGCAATGCGGCCCGGCAGCACACGCCGGTCCCGCGCTTCAGTGGCCGCAGGCCGGGCTACGGCCCTTCATCGACGCCACCCGCGCCAGCGACTCGTCGACCCGCTGCGTCGGCAGATCGCCCGCCGCGACGGCCTGCTGCAGCCGGTCCAGAACCGCCGGCACCTCGTCGGTGGTCACCCACAGCGCGACGTCGGTCCCGGCCTGCAAGGTGCGCAGCACCGCCTCCGAGACCCCGAAGCGGTCCGAGATCGCCGCCATGCTGGACAGGTCGTCGCTGAACACCGGCCCGCCGAACGGCGGGCCCCCGTAGCCGGTGCCCTGGCGCAGCAACTGCACCGCCGCGGGGCTCAGGCTGGCCGGCGTGTCGCCGGTGAGCCCCGGGACCTGCAGGTGACCGATCATCACCGCGACGGGGGCCGCGGTGACCAGCGTCCGGTAGGGCACCAGGTCGTTGTTCCGCAGATCGCTCAGCGGCGGCGTGACGACACCACCGGTGTGCGAGTCACCCGAGCCGTGCCCGTGGCCGGGGAAGTGTTTGAGCACCGGCAACAGGCCGGCGTCGCGCAGACCTTGGGCGTAGGCCCCCGCGTAGGCCGTGACGGTCGCGGGGTCGCCGCCGAACGACCGGTCGCCGATGACCCCGTCGGTGGCGTCGGTGACGTCGACGACCGGAGCGAAGTCGACGGTGATTCCCAGGTCGCGCATCTTCTTGCCGCGCTCGGCCGCCAGGTCGTGCACCTGGGCCACGCTCTGGGTCTGCGCCAGCTGCCGCGGCGACGGCGACTCCCCGATCAGCGACCGAAGACGCGAAACCCGGCCGCCCTCCTCGTCGACACTCACCGCAAGCGGCAGGGGCCCGGCTTTGCCGGCGATCTCGGCCAGCGGGCCCTTGAAGATCGCCAGGTCCGTCCAGCTGCCGATGAAGATGCCGCCGACGTGGTAGTCGTTCACGACGTCCCGCGCGTCGTCGGCGTTCTTGACCCCCACCATCAGCAGTTGGGCGAGCTTGTCCCGGATGGGCAGCTGCGCGGTGGGATCGCCGCACACCGGCGGCGCGGGGGCGGCCGCCGGCTTGCCGGCCGAGGCGGACGGGCCCGCCGACCGGGCGGGGTGGTGGCCACAGGCCACAACCAGCGCCGACGAGGCTGCGAGCACGGCCAAGGTGCGCGGGAAAGGCATCGCGCCATGCTTTCACGACAACCGCGCGCCCCCGTGATCCGGGGCGCGGCCCGCTAAGGTGTTTCCTGCGCGGCTTTGGGGAATCCCCGGCTCGACGGGGTGGCATGAGCCGGCCGGGAGCAGCGGGGGTCGACGATGGCGGGAATCGGGCTGGCCGCCGCGGCCAGCGTCGTGGCGGGCCTGTCGATCGGTGCCGCGCTGACCGTCGGCGCGACGCTGGCGGCCGCCGACCAGCGTTCCGCGCCGGCACAACGACCGAACGCCCCGTCGTCGCCCCTGCAGGTGCAGTACGGCGACCGGTGCTTCCACGGTCACTGCCTGCCCTGCGACAGCGTCGAGGGCTGTCTGGACAAGCTGGCGGATGAGCGCTAGTCACGACCCGGCCGGCGAAAGCGCTTCTGCTAGGTTGGCGCTAGGTCGCCGCCCGCACACCATGACCGAAATCCCGAGGAGCTTTCGATGAACCGGATCATTGCGCCCGCCGCCGCGAGCGTGGTGGTTGGTCTGCTGCTGGGCGCCGCCGCGATCTTCGGGGTCACGTTGATGGTGCAACAGGACACCAAGCCGCCACTGCCCGGGGGTGATCCGCAGTCGTCGGTGCTCAACAGGGTCGAATACGGCAACCGTAGCTAGCGGCGAAGCCGGGCGCAGCGGGTCGCCGCCCACAGACCCCGGCGATCGCCAGCGCGGCGAAGCCGGGCGCAGCGGGTCGCCGCCTCGTGGTTCAGCGGCGCAATCCCGGGCCGCTGCGGCGCCAGCCCCGTCAGCCGAGGCACTGTCGCGCCGATGGCTCGCGCTGGTCGCGGCGATCTCGCTGGTGTTGACGTTCGCGCAATCCCCGGGCCGGGTCTCCCCCGACACCAAACTCGACCTCACCGCCAATCCGCTGCGCTTCCTGGCCCGCGCCACCAACCTGTGGAACAGCGAGCTGCCGTTTGGCCAGGCCCAGAATCAGGCCTACGGTTACCTGTTTCCGCACGGCACCTTCTTCCTCGTCGGACATCTGTTGGGGGTGCCCGGCTGGATGGTGCAGCGTCTGTGGTGGGCGTTGCTGCTCACGGTCGGCTTCTGGGGGCTGATCCGGGTCGCGGAGGCACTGGCGATCGGCGGTCCGGCGTCGCGGGTGATCGGGGCGGCGGCGTTCGCGCTGTCGCCGCGCGTGCTCACCACGCTGGGATCCATCTCGTCGGAGACGCTGCCGATGATGCTGGCACCGTGGGTGTTGCTGCCGACGATCCTCGCGCTGCGCGACTCGTCTGATAAGTCGGTGCGGGTGCTCGCCGCGCGGGCCGGCGTGGCCGTCGCGCTGATGGGGGCGGTCAACGCGATCGCGACGCTGGCCGCGTGCCTGCCCGCCGTCATCTGGTGGGCCTGTCACCGGCCCAACCGGCGGTGGTGGCGCTATACGGGGTGGTGGCTGCTGTCGCTGGCGCTGGCGACACTGTGGTGGGTGGTGGCGCTGGCGATGTTGCACGCCATCAGCCCGCCGTTCCTGGATTTCATCGAGTCGTCCGGCGTGACCACCGAGTGGTCGTCGCTGACCGAGATACTGCGCGGCACCGACAGCTGGACCCCGTTCGTCGCGCCCACGGCGACCGCGGGCGCGCCACTGGTGACGGGATCGGCGGCCATCCTGGGCACCTGCCTGGTCGCGGCCGCCGGGCTCGCCGGCCTGGCCTCGCCGGGAATGCCGGCGCGGGGACGGCTGGTGACCATGCTGCTGGCCGGGGTGGTGCTGATGGCCGCCGGCTACAGCGGCGGGCTGGGTTCGCCGTTGGCGCATACGGTTCAGGCCTTCCTGGACGCCCGGGGGGCCCCGCTGCGCAACGTGCACAAGCTGGGCTCGGTGATCCGGATCCCGGTGGTGCTGGGCGTCGCGCAGCTCTTGGGCCGGGTGCCGTTGCCGGGCACCGCGCCGGCGCGGGAATGGCTGCGGGCGTTCGCCCACCCGGAGCGCGACAGGCGGGTGGCGGTGACGATCGTCGTGGTCACGGCGCTGGCGGTCAGCACCTCGCTGGCGTGGACCGGCCGGCTCACCCCGCCCGGCACGTTCAGTGCGATTCCGGGGTACTGGCACGACGCCGCCGCCTGGCTCGACGAACACAACACGGGGGCGCCCACACCCGGGCGCGTGCTGGTGGCACCGGGGGCGCCGTTCGCCACCCAGGTGTGGGGCACCAGCCATGACGAGCCGCTGCAGGTGCTCGGCCGCAGCCCGTGGGGGGTCCGCGACTCGATCCCACTGACCCCGCCGCAGACGATCCGGGCCCTGGACTCCGTACAGCGGCTGTTCGCCGCCGGGCGCGCGTCGGACGGGCTGGCCGATACCCTTGCGCGGCAAGGTATCTCGTATGTGGTTTTGCGCAACGACCTGGATCCCGACACGTCGCGGTCGGCGCGGCCGATCCTGGTGCACCGGGCGGTCGAGGGGTCGCCGGGGCTGCTGAAGGTGGCGCAGTTCGGCGACCCGGTGGGCCCCGGCACCGTCGCGGGCTTCGTCGCCGACAGCGGGCTGCGGCCGCGCTATCCGGCGATCGAGATCTACCGGGTGGTGGGCGCGGGCGATCCCGGCGCGCCCTATCTCGTCGACGTCGACAAGCTGGCGCGGGTGGACGGCGGACCGGAGGTGTTGCTGCGCCTCGACGAGCGGCGGCGGCTGCTCGGGCAGCCGCCGCTGGGCCCGGTGTTGATGACGGCGGACGCGCGCGGCGCGGGGCTGGCGGCACCGCTCGTGACCGTCACCGACACCCCGGTGAGCCGCGAGACCGACTACGGCCGTGTCGACCAGCACTCGTCGGCGACCCGCGCGCCCGGCGACGCCCGGCACACCTACAACCGCGTGCCCGACTACCCCGACCCGGGCGCCGCCCCGGTGTGGGGGGCCTGGTCCGGCGGCCGGATCACCGTGTCGAGCTCTGCATCGGATTCCACCGCCATGCCCGACGTCGCGCCCGCGACCTCCCCCGCCGCCGCGGTCGACGGCGACCCCGCCACGGCGTGGGTGTCCAACTCGTTGCAGTCAGCCGTCGGGCAGTGGCTGCAGGTCGATTTCGACCACCCCGTGACCAACGCCGCGATCACCCTGACGCCCAGTGCGACGGCCGTCGGCGCCCAGGTCAGGCGCATCCTGATCGAGACCGCGACGGGCAGCACCAGCCTGCGGTTCGACGAGACCGGCAAGCCGCTCACCGCGGCGCTGCCCTACGGCGAAACCCCGTGGGTGCGCGTCACCGCGGCCGGGACCGACGACGGGTCGCCCGGCGTGCAGTTCGGCATCACCGACCTGTCGATCACCCAGTACGACGCGTCCGGGTTCGCGCACCCGGTCGACCTGCGCCATACCGTGCGGGTCCCCGGCCCGCCGCCCGGGTCGGCCGTCGCGGGTTGGGACCTCGGCTCGGAGCTGCTCGGCAGACCCGGCTGCGCCGGTGCCGAAGGGGGCGTGCGCTGCGCGGCGTCGATGGCGCTGGCGCCGGAGGAACCGGTCACCCTCAGCCGCACCCTGAGCGTCCCGGTTCCGGTTTCGGTGACGCCGACGGTGTGGGTCCGGCCGCGGCAGGGCCCCAAGCTCGCCGACCTCATCGCCGAGCCCGGCACCACCCGGGCCAGCGGCGAGTCCGACCCGATGGACGTCCAGGGCTCGGCCTACGCGGCCACCGACGGCGACCCGGCCACCGCGTGGACCGCGCCGCAGCGGGTGGTCCAGCACAAGGACGCCCCCACGCTGACGCTCACCCTGCCGCGGCCCACCGAGGTCGCCGGGCTGCGCCTGCTGCCCAGCCGGTCGGCGCTGCCCGCGCCTCCCACGATGGTCGCCGTCGACCTGGGCGACGGCCCCCAGGTGCGGGAACTGCAGACCGACGAGGCGGGCCGTCCGCAGACCCTGCAGCTGAAGCCCAAGGTGACCGACACCGTCAGCATCAGCCTGCTCGCCTGGCGCGACGTCATCGACCGCAACGCCCTGGGCTTCGACCAGCTCAAGCCCCCGGGGCTGGCCGAAGTGGCGGCCCTGGGCGCGGACGGAAACTCGATCGCTCCCGCCGACGCCGCTCGCAACCGCTCCCGCGAGATCACCGTCGACTGCGCCCACGGCCCGGTGATCGCCGTCGCGGGCCGGTTTGTGCACACGTCGATTCGCACCACGGCGGGCACGCTGCTGGACGGGCGACCCGTCGTGGCGCAGCCGTGCGAACGCGAGCCCATCGCGCTGCCGGCCGGCCCGCAGGAGTTGCTGATCAGCCCCGGCGCGCAGTTCGTCGTCGACGGAGCCCGCCTGGGCGTCGCGGGATCCGCCGAAATGCCAACTGCGCGTTCGGTTCCCGTACCTACTGGAGCCTGGGGTCCGCAGCGACGGGAGGTGCGGGCACCGGCGTCGTCGACGCCACGCCTGCTGGTCGTTCCCGAAAGCATCAACCCGGGCTGGGTGGCACGCACCGCCACCGGCACCCGGTTGACACCGGTCGCGGTCAACGGGTGGCAGCAGGGCTGGGTAGTGCCCGCCGGTGACCCCGGGACCGTCACGCTGACCTTCGCCGCCGATTCGCCGTACCGGGCGGGCCTGGGGGTCGGGTTCGCGTTGCTGCCGCTGCTGGCCCTGCTGGCGCTGTGGCGAACCAGGCGACGGGGTTCGGACGACCCACCGGCGCGACCATGGCAGCCCGGGCCGTGGGCGGCCGCCGGCGCGCTGGCCGCCGGCGCGGTGATCGCCGGGACGGCCGGGGCCGTCCTCGTCGGCGCCGCCCTCGGGCTGCGCTATGCATTACGGGATCGCCACGGCACGGTGCCCGACGGGCTCATGGTCGCGCTGAGCGCGGGCGGGCTCATCCTGGCCGGGGCGCAATTGTCACGGCATCCCTGGCGCTCGGTCGGGGGTTACGCCGGCCACTCGGCGAATGTGCAACTGCTGGCCATGCTTTCGCTGGCGGCGCTCGCCGCGGCGGCGGTGGCCATGCCGGAGGGCGTGCGGCGGGCTCGGTCGAAATAGCCGGCGCAACGGCTGGCTAACCGGTTTACCGGCTGGTTGACTGGATATGCGGGGTGGTGAAACAGCTACCTTCCAAGGAGCTACGTCCATGGGATGGTTCTCGGCACCCGGGTACTGGCTGGGCAGGCTGGCGCTGGAACGCGGTCTCGCGGCCGTCTACCTGCTGGCGTTCGTCGCGGCCGCCACCCAGTTCCGCGCGCTCATCGGCGAGGACGGGATACTGCCGATCCCCCGCTTCCTGGCGGGGCAATCGTTTTGGCGCACACCCAGCATCTTTCACCTGCGCTACTCCGACCGGCTGTTCGCGGTGGCCTCGTGGTCCGGCGCCGCGCTGTCGGCGGCCGTCGCGGCGGGCGCGGCCGACGCGGTGCCGTTGTGGGCGGCGATGCTGATGTGGCTGGCGTTGTGGGCGCTCTACTTGTCGATCGTCAACGTGGGGCAGACGTGGTACGCGTTCGGCTGGGAGTCGTTGCTGCTGGAAGCCGGGTTCCTGATGATCTTCCTGGGCAACGAGCGGGTGGCGCCCCCGCTGCTGACACTGTGGATGGCGCGGTTCCTGTTGTTCCGGGTTGAGTTCGGCGCGGGTCTGATCAAGATGCGGGGCGACTCGTGCTGGCGCGACCTGACATGCCTGTACTACCACCACGAGACTCAGCCCATGCCGGGGCCGCTGAGCTGGTTCTTCCATCATCTGCCCAGACCACTGCACCGAGTCGAGGTGGCGGGGAACCATTTCGCCCAGCTCGTCGTGCCGTTCGGGTTGTTCGCCCCGCAGCCGGTGGCAGGCGGGGCCGCCGCGATCATCGTGGTCACCCAGCTTTGGCTGGTGGCGTCGGGCAACTTCGCCTGGCTCAACTGGGTGACGATTCTGCTGGCGTGCAGTGCCATCGACGACTCGTGCGTTTCGGCGGTGCTCGGGGTGCCCACGCACGCGCAGGCGGCCGGGCCCCCGCTGTGGTTCGCGGCCGCGGTGGTCGCGTTCACCGGCGCCGTGCTGTGCATGAGCTACCTGCCGCTGCGCAACATGCTGTCCTCACGCCAGCGAATGAACCTCTCATTCAATGCTTTTCATCTGGTGAACACCTACGGCGCCTTTGGCAGCATCGGCCGCACCCGCCGCGAAGTGGTGATCGAGGGCACCGGGGAAGCCGACCTCACCGCGCAGACGGCCTGGAAGGAATACGAGTTCAAGGGCAAGCCCGGGGCGGTGCGCAGGCTGCCGCGCCAGTGGGCGCCCTACCATCTGCGTCTGGACTGGCTGATGTGGTTCGCCGCCATCTCACCGGGCTACGCCCAACCCTGGCTGGAGCCCTTCATGCAGCGGCTGCTGCGCAACGACCCCCCGACGCTGCGCCTGTTGCGGCACAATCCTTTTCCCGACAGTCCCCCCCGCTACGTGCGCGCGCGGCTGTACGAGTACCGTTTCACCACGGCGGCCGAGCTGCGGCGCGACCGGGCGTGGTGGCATCGCACGTTGATGGGCGGTTACGTCGCACCCATGGCCCTGCCCACCGCGACGTCACAGCGCACCGGGATCCGCGCGCACCGGCCGCTTGGCGGCTGAACGTCACAGCGTCTCGTCGAGCTCACCGAGGCGATCGGTCAGCCGGAGGTTCTCCGAGTAGTCGACCGGACAGTTGATCAGCGAGACCCCGTCACCGGCGAGGGCCGCCTCGAGTGTCGGCAGCAGTTCCTCGGCGCTGTTGATCTGATATCCCTTGGCGCCGAAGCTTTCCGCGTATTTCACCACGTCGGGGTTGTTGAACTTCACGTAATAGTGCGAGCCGAGCTCGAGGTCCATCTTCCATTCGATGAGGCCGTAGCCGCCGTCGTCCCAGATCAACACCACCAGCGGTATCCGCTCGCGAACCGCGGTCTCGATCTCCTGCGAGTTCATCATGAACGCGCCGTCGCCCACCACGGCCAGCACCTTGGACTCCGGCCGCGCCAGCTTGACGCCGAGCGCGCCCGGCAACGCAAAGGCCATGGTGGACAAGCCGTTGGAGACCAGGCAGGTGTTGCGTTCGTACGTCGGATACAGTCGCGCCATCCACATCTTGGTGGCGCCGGTGTCGACCAGGACCACGTCGCTGCGGCCCAGCGCCGCGCGCGTGTCGGCCACCACCCGCGCGGGCGCCAGCGGATAACGCGAATCCTGTTGTCCGCGCGCGAATTCCTCAGCGAGCAGGCCGGCTCCGGGCACCTGCGGCTTGGCTTCGTAGGCGTGGCCGGCCAGCCCGTCGGTGAGTGCGTCGAGCGAGGCGCTGATATCGCCGATGATCCCGACGTCGACCGAGTAGTGCGCGTCGACCTCGGCCGGGAACCGATGCACGTGGATGATCTTCTTGTCGCCCTGCGGGTTGATGCGCACCGGGTCGAACTCCTGCAACTCGTAGCCGACGGCGATCACCACGTCGGCGTTGTCGAACCCGAAGTTGACGTAGTCGTGGCGCATGAACCCGAGGGTGCCGATGCTGTTGGGGTGGTCGTCGGGCATGACGCCCTTGCCGTGAAAAGTGTTCGCCACCGGGACACCGCACTGCTCGGAGAAGCGCACCAGGGCCTTGGTCGCGTCGGACCGAGCGGCACCGTGACCGGCCAGCACCACCGGCCGCTGTGCGGCGCGCAGGATGTCGAGGGCGCGGGCCACCTGGCCGGGCGCCGGGGCGTCCGCGTGGACGACGTTGCGCGGCAGCGGCGTCAGGTCGTAATCGGTTTCGTCGGCGTCGACGTGCTCGGGCACGGCCAGGTACACCGCCGCGGGGCGCTCGGTCTCGGCGACCTTGAACGCTTTGCGCACCATCTCCGGTATGGCGCGGGGAGTCGGCACCCCGGCCGCCCACCGGGTGATGGGAGCAAACATCGACACCAGGTCGACGTACTGGTGGGACTCCTTGTACTCGCGGTCCTGGCCGACCTGCGCGGAGATCGCGACCAGCGGGGTGCTGTTGGTGGTGGCGTCGGCGACGCCCAGTTGCATGTTGATCGCCCCGGGGCCCAGGGTGGTCGACACCACGGCCGCGCGGCCGGTGACGCGTCCGTACATCTCGGCCATGAACGACGCGGCCTGCTCGTGCCGGGTCAACACATAGCGAATGCTCGAGGATGCCAAGGCTTGCACGAAGCGGATGTTCTCCTCACCCGGCAGTCCGAAGACGACGGACACCCCCTCGTTTTCCAGGCACTTGACCATCAACTCGGCCGCTTTACTCATCCGGCACCTCCCTCAGGGGAACGATAGTGGCAGGCTAGGTGTTGGACCTTTCACCAACCAGGAACTCTCAGCAAGCGAAGGATGTCAGCGTGCCTATCGCCACCATCAACCCGGCCACCGGCGAGACAGTCAAGACCTTCACCCCCGCCACGGACGAGGAAGTCGACGCGGCCATCGCCCGCGCCTACGCCCGATTCCAGGATTACCGCCACAACACCACCTTTGCCCAGCGCGCCCAGTGGGCAAACGCGACCGCCGACCTCCTCGAGAAGGAGGCCGACGACGTCGCCGCGATGATGACCCTCGAGATGGGCAAGACCCTGAAGTCGGCCAAGGCAGAAGCGCTCAAGTGCGCCAAGGGTTTTCGCTATTACGCCGAGAATGCCGAGAAGCTGCTCGCCGACGAGCCCGCCGACGCCAAGGCGGTGGGCGCGAAGCGCGCCTACATCCGCTACCAGCCGCTGGGGGTGGTGCTGGCCGTGATGCCGTGGAACTTCCCGCTCTGGCAGGCCGTCAGGTTCGCCGCGCCGGCGCTGATGGCCGGCAACGTCGGCATCCTCAAGCACGCGTCGAACGTCCCGCAGAGCGCCCTGTACCTGTCGGACGTCATTGCCCGCGGCGGCTTCCCCGAGGGCTGCTTCCAGACCCTGCTCGTCTCCTCGAGCGTCGTCGAGCGCATCCTGCGCGACCCGCGGGTCGCGGCGGCCACGCTGACCGGCAGCGAACCGGCCGGCCAGTCGGTCGGCGCGATAGCCGGCGACGAGATCAAGCCGACCGTGCTCGAACTCGGCGGCAGCGACCCGTTCATCGTGATGCCGTCCGCGGACCTCGACGAGGCCGTCAAGACCGCGGTCACCGCGCGGGTGCAGAACAACGGCCAGTCGTGCATCGCCGCGAAGCGGTTCATCGTCCACACCGACATCTACGACGCGTTCGTCGACAAGTTCGTCGGGCGGATGGCCGGGCTCAAGGTCGGCGACCCGACCGACCCGGACACCGACGTGGGCCCGCTGGCCACCGAGTCGGGCCGCGACGAGATCGCCAAGCAGGTCGACGACGCCGCGGCCGCGGGCGCCACGATCCGCCTCGGCGGCAAGACTCCCGACGGGCCGGGATGGTTCTACCCGCCGACGGTGGTCACCGACATCACCAAGGACATGGCGCTCTACACCGAGGAGGTGTTCGGCCCGGTGGCGTCGATGTACCGGGCGTCGGGCATCGACGAGGCGATCGAGATCGCCAACGCCACCACGTTCGGGCTGGGGTCGAACGCCTGGACCAACGACGAGGCCGAGCAGCAGCGCTTCATCGACGACATCGAGGCCGGCCAGGTGTTCATCAACGGGATGACGGTGTCCTACCCCGAGCTGGGGTTCGGCGGCGTGAAGCGGTCGGGCTACGGTCGCGAGCTCGCGGGCCTGGGCATCCGGGAGTTCTGCAACGCCAAGAGCGTCTGGGTGGGCTCGGCCTCGGCGGGCGGCTCCGCCGGCGACTCGAAGGTCGAGTAGAGCTCCGCCCGGCCCGGCCCGCGGCGGGCCGCAACCGGCGCGGCCCTTCGGGTCAGACGGCGGCCAGCGCCCGGGCGTCCTCGTCGGCGAACGTGTCCTCGAGTTGCAGCGGCGAGTAGTCGAGGTCGATCTCGCCGACCGGCCGGCCGCGGGCACTGGAGATGGTGCCGAAGCGCCGCATGCCCTTGTCGGCGGCGTACTGCGTCATCTCGTCCGGTGAGATCCCGAAGGGCACGTCGTCCCCGTACAGGGCGAAGCCCTCCTCGGTCACCTTCAGGGCCAGCGGGATGAGCTCGTTCATGCGCGCCTCGAAGACGCCCCAGTTGGCGTCGTCGGCTGCCACGTGGCGGCGGCAGGTGAAGGTGCCCCAGGCCATGTGGCGCCGCTCGTCGTCGCTGATGTGGCGGACCAGCGCCTGCATGCCCGGCAGGATCCCGCGGCCTACGCAGATCTTGTGCCAGGCGTAGTAGCCGGTGAGCGCCAGCATGCCCTCGACGATGTGGTTGTAGGTCACCGACGCCCGGACCTGGGCGGCCGGGGACGGGTCGACCGACAGCGCGTGCAGGGAATCGGGCAGCTCCTCGTAGAACATCTGGCGGTAGGCCGGCAGGTCGTCGAGGTAGCAGTGCAGGTCGTCGGTGACGCCGACGGCGTCCAGCCACATCCGGAACACCTGCGTGTGTTTGGCCTCCTCGAAGGCGAACTGCGTCAGGTACATCTCGTCGCCGAGGCGCCCCTCGGCCCGCATCGCGGACATGAACGGCTGGATGTCCTCGGTCACCGCCTCCTCCCCGGCGACGAACTCGGCGCACAGCCGCGTGGCGTAGTCGCGTTCGAGATCCGTCAGTCCCTCCCAGTCGGCGCGGTCGCGGGAGAAGTCGATGCTCGCGGGGTCCCAGAACTTCGCGTTGCCGCCGGCAAAGAGCTTGAGTGGCAGGCCCTGCCAGTTCAGACCGCCCGCGGTGAGCGCGCCCAGTTGCGTCCTTCTCATGTGACCTCCTCGGATCGTTTCGGTGCCTCAGATCGTTTCCGGGGCCTCGGATCGCTGCGGGGCCGCGCTGACCGCCGGGTGGGAGAACGCCGCCCGCAGCACCGCGACCAGCCTGCGCACGGCCAGCGCCGGCTGCTCGGGTGTGGGCTCGTCGAGCCCGAGGATCGGGTCCAGCCCACGCATGTAGGGCGCGAGCGCCAGATGCGGAAAGATCAACAGCAGCAGGGACAGCATCGCGTCGGTGTCGGCGTCGGGGCGCAGATCGCCGCGTGCCTGCGCATCGCGCACCAGCGGACGCAGCACCTCCAGATAGTGGCGGTGGATGACGCTGCGCACGCTGACTCGGGCGTCGGTGTCGACCTCCAGGGTCGCCGCGGCGTGCAGCGCGCGCTCGCGTGGGTGTTCGGCGAAGTACGCCACCCAGGCGTCGAGCAGGTCGGTGAGGAACTCGAAGAAGGGCCGGCTCGGGTCGAGAGCGCGGATCAGGTCCTCCATGTAGGCGCGCACCCGCTGGCTGCCGATGTCGGCGATGAAGGCGAACAGGTCGCGCTTGTCGGCGAAGTACTGGAAGAGGCTGCCCTTGGCCACCCCGGCGCGGCGGGCGATCACATTGAGGCTGCCGCCGGAGAAGCCGTGCGCCCCGAATTCGCTCTCCGCGGCGTCGATCACCGCGGCGCGCCGCGCGGGGTCGACGCGCGCCCACGTCACCGTCGGCATTGCGGCCTCCTTGCATCAATGACCACTGGTCATCTTACTGTGAGCGAGCTCACAGTCAAGGGCCCGCGGACCCCGGCCATCAGGGCCGCATCTGGTAGGCGCCGCTGAGCGGCAGCACATACTCCTTCCAGACCTGGTCGTAGCGCGCGGGGTCGTGGGCCGGGCGGCGGACCATCCGCATCGCCAGGCGGGCCTGTGCGTCCGTCGTCGCGGGCTTGTCGCTGAGTTCCACGGCGTACCCGTTGAAGTCGCGGACCAGCACGGCGAAGATCTCGTCGACCAGCGTCGGGTCCACCCCCGACAGCCCGGCCTCCTCGAGGATGAGCTGGGCGTAGGGCACGGTCGCGAACAGCTGGCCCACGGCGAACGCGAAGTCGACGTCGCGCTGCTGCGCCGCGTCGGGGGTGGCGCCGGCCAAAAGCTCCGCCAAGCCGTCGATCTGTTCGCGCAGCAGGGCGACATTGGGCAGGTGGGCGTAGCTCTCGAACGGCTTGCGCCAGTCGTGGAAGCGGACCTTGCCCAGGCCACCGGTCGGCCCCTGCGCGAACAGGAACGTGTCGTCGGCCGCGTCGTCGCGGCGGCCGATCAGGGGCAACTCGCCGCTGGGCGCGAACAGGAAGTTCGGCATGAACTTGCCGAGCAGGCCGATGTTGATGTGGACGGTGCCCTCCAGCCGGGGCAGCAGCCCGATCTCGCGGGTCATCGCCTCGAAGATGGTGTCCTTCTCGACGCCCTTGGCGGCGATGACATCCCAGAGCGCGGTGATGACGCGCTCACCCTCGCTGGTGATCTTGGCCTTGGTGAGCGGGCTGTACAGCAGGTAGCGACGGTCGGTCGGCGACGCGCTGCGCATGTAGTCGCAGGCGCGGGTGGCGACCAGCCTCATCGCGGCGAGCCGCACATAGGCGTCGGTGAGCAGCCGCCGCACGTGGGTGAAGTCGGTGACGACGGTGCCGTACAGATAGCGGTTGGACGCGTGGGTGACCGCCTCGTACATGGCGTGGGTGCACATGCCGACTGCGCCCCAACCGAGGTTGTACTTACACACGTTGACGGTGTTGAGCGCGGCGTGGAAGGCGCCGGGTCCACGGTGCAGGATGTCGGCCTCGGTGACCGGGTAGTCGCGCAGCGCGTAGTTGGCGACGTAGTTCTGCGAATTGACGACGTTCTTGATCAGGTCGTAGCGCTCGTGCTGGGAGTCGGCGGCGAAGAAGACGTACTCGTCGGTGTCGGCGATCTTGCCGAACGTCGACACCATGCGCGCCACGTTGGCGTTGCCGATGTAGTACTTCTCGCCGTTCGCGGTCCAGCCGCCGTCACCCGGCGAAAGGATCATGTCGGTCTGGTACACGTCGGCGCCGTGGGTCTGCTCGGACAGCCCGAAGGCGAACACCTCGCCGGCCTCGAGCTGCGCCGCGGCCTTGCGTTTGGCGTCGGAGTTCTCGCTCATCCAGATCGGGCCCAGGCCCAGCGCGGTGACCTGGAAGGGGTACCAGTAGCTCAGCCCGTAGAAGCCGACGATCTCGGCGAACTCGCTGATCCGGTAGGTGTCCCAGCGGCAGTCGTCGGCGCCGTACCCGGCCGGCGTGAGCAACGACGCGAAGATGCGTTCGCGACCGATGTGGTCGAGGAAGTCGGAGTACCAGACGCGGTTGTGGTCGTCGGACTTCAGCCGCGCCTTGCCCCGGGACTCGAAGAAGTCCACTGTCGCGGCCATGATCTCCCCCGAGCGACGGTCGGGATACCGGCGCTGCAAGCGGTTGGGATTGAGCAACATGGCGGTGACGGTACGCCATGTCGGGCCGGTCGGGGCTTGGCCGGACAAAACGCTGAAACGCCACTGTCGGTCTGCCGCGTCGCCGACCTAGCATCAGTGCCGTGTCAGAACTCAACACCGCCCGCGGCCCCATCGACACCGCCGATCTCGGCGTGACGCTCATGCACGAGCACGTGTTCATCATGACCACCGAGATCGCCCAGAACTATCCCGAGGCCTGGGGCGACGAGGAACGGCGGGTGGCCGACGCCATCGCGCGGCTCAATGAGCTGAAGTCCCGCGGCGTGGACACGATCGTCGACCTGACCGTGATCGGGCTGGGCCGCTACATCCCCCGCATCGTGCGCGTCGCGGCGGCCACCGAGCTGAATATCGTTGTGGCGACCGGGCTTTACACCTACAACGACGTGCCGTTCTACTTTCACTACCTGGGACCCGGCGGGGAACTCGGCGGCCCCGAGATCATGACCGACATGTTCGTCCGCGACATCGAGCAGGGCATCGCCGACACCGGCGTCAAGGCCGGCATCCTCAAATGCGCCACCGACGCGCCGGGCGTCACCCCCGGTGTCGAGCGGGTGCTGCGCGCAGTCGCCCAGGCGCACAAGCGCACCGGCGTGCCGATCTCCACGCACACCCATGCCGGGCTGCGGCGCGGGCTCGCCCAACAGCGCATCTTCGAAGAAGAGGGCGTCGACCTGAGCCGGGTCGTCATCGGCCACTCCGGCGACAGCACCGACATCGGCTACCTCGAGGAGCTGATCGCGGCCGGTTCCTACCTGGGCATGGACCGGTTCGGCATCGACGCGATCTCACCCTTCGAGGACCGGGTCAACGTCGTGGCGCAGATGTGCGAGCGCGGGCACGCCGACAAGATGGTGCTCTCGCACGACGCCAACTGCTACTTCGACGCTCTCCCCGAGGAGTTGGTGCCTCAGGTCATGCCCAACTGGCACTACCTGCACATCCACAACGACGTCATCCCCGCCCTCAAGGAGCGCGGCGTCACCGACGAGCAGCTGCACACCATGCTGGTCGACAACCCGCGGCGGATCTTCGAGCGTCAGGGCGCCTACCGGTGACCGACCCGGTCCCGCCGATCGGCACCCAGATCGCGGCGCTGGCGAAGCTTGTCCCCGACCAGCCGGCGGTCACCTGCGACGGGGTGACGATCACCCGCGCCGAGCTCGACGCCTCGACGAACCGGCTGGCGCGCGCATACGCCGAGCGCGGCGTCGGCGTGGGCGACTACGTGAGCATGGTGCTGCCCAACTCCGTCGAGTGGATCCAGGCCGCGGTGGCGTGCTGGAAGCTGGGCGCGGTGCCGCAACCGTTGTCGGCACGGCTGCCGGACGCGGAGCTGCAGGGCCTGCTCGACCTGCGGCCACCCGCCCTGCTGGTCGGCCGAGAGCATCCCGAAATACCAAGTCTGCCATTGGGTTTCGCCCCCGAACCAACGTTGTCCGACGCGGCGCTGCCGGAGGCGGTATCGCCGGTGTGGAAGGCGATGGGCTCGGGCGGCAGCACCGGGCGCCCGAAGCTGATCGATGCCGGTGGCGACAGCCGGGTGCACCCGGCCAGTGGCTACGCACTGGGCGCGCAGGAGGGCGACACCACGTTCGTGCCGGTGCCGCTGTCCCACAACACCGGCTTCACGATGGCGGCGATGGCGTTGATCATGGGTCATCATCTCGTGCTGATGGGCCGGTTCGAGCCGCACGAGTTCCTGCGGCTGATCACCGATCACCGGGTCACCTTCATGGTCACGGTGCCCACGATCATGCAGCGCGCGCTGCCGGCGTACCAGGCCGCCCCGCAGTCCTACGACCTCTCGTCGATCCGGCGGTTCTGGCACCTGGCGGCGCCCTGCCCGCCCACCGTCAAGGAGGCCTGGATCAACCTGCTGGGCCCGGAAAAGGTGTGGGAACTCTACGGCGGCACCGAATTACAGGCGATGACCTTCATCTCCGGTGACCAGTGGTTGACCCACCGGGGGTCGGTGGGCACGGTCGTCGTCGGCGAGATGAAGGTGCTCGACGACGACGGCAATCCCTGCCCGCCGGGTGTGGTCGGCGAGATCTACATGCGGCCCACCCCCGGTAGCCCGCCGACCTACCGGTACGTCGGCGCGACGGCCAAGAGCCGCGACGGGTGGGACTCGCTGGGCGATCTCGGCCATTTCGACGACGACGGCTTCCTCTATCTCTCCGATCGCCGCGTCGACATGTTCACCGTCGGGGGCCGCAACGTCTACCCCGCCGAGATCGAGAACGCGCTGTCGGCGCACCCCGAGGTGCTGTCCTGCCTGGTGGTCGGTGTGCCGCACGAGGATCTGGGCCAGGTGCCCTACGCGCTGGTGCACACCTCCGGCGGCTCGGCGCTGGACGAGGCCGGGGTGCGGGAGTTCCTGCGCGAACACATCGCGGGCTACAAGGTGCCCCCCACCCCCGACTTCGTCGAGTTCGTCGACGCTCCCCTGCGCGACGACGCCGGCAAGGCCCGCCGGTCGGCGGTGCGCGCCGAGATCATGGCGCGATCGCGTCGGCCTCAGCATCCTCGGCATCGGTGACCTGCGCTGCGGCGCCCGGCCTTTCGCGTCGTTCCCAGCGCCGCAGCGCCTCGCGGCACGGCGACTCGACCAGGGCGTAGCTGACGGCCGCGATCGCCCAGCCGAAGATCAGCGTCAACACCAGCACAGCCGGCATGCGCCCGGTGAACGGGAACGTCCCCAGCACCGGAAACACCATCGCCAGCGCGGCGAGGTGCCACACGAACAGGCCGTAGGACCAGCGCCCCAGCGTCACCATCGTCGTCGTGCCCAGCACCCGGTGCGGGGTGTCCGGACGGTCCAGCACCAGCGGGGCCACCAGCGCGAAAGCCACCAGCGAGCCCATGGCCGTCTTGACGGCGAACTGCGCAGCGGTGCCGGGGACCAGGCCTTCCGGGCCGGCCAGCGGCGACGCCGCCACCAGATAGGCCACCAACGCGACCACGGCCATGGGCACCCGCCGGCGTGCCATCCGGTGCGCCGGGCCAGGCGGGCTGTACACCCACTCCGCCAGCAGCATGCCGGCGGCGAACCAGGAGAAGAAGGCCGGCGGCCAGTTCAGCGGGTTCGTTCCCGAGCCGGCGTGCACGGGCATCCAGCCCCAGGCCCAGCTGAGGACCGCCAGCGCGCCGATCCCCGGCACCCGCGCCCCGACCGGCAGCCGGCGGGCCAGCAACGCGAGAACCGGCAGCGCCAGATAAAAGGTGACCTCCACCGACAGGCTCCACATCTGGGTCAGCCCGCCGGTGAGGGTAAGCGGCACGTAGATCTGGGTGAGGGTCAGGTTGGCCAGCCACACCGTCGGGCTGGCGTCATCGGAGTCGGGCAGCAAGGACAGGATGACCACCACCGCCACCAGATAGGCCGGCATGATGCGGACCACCCTGGACCGCAGGTAGTGGCCGGTGCGCGGCCCCCGGAACCCATCGGGCCCCAGACCCCGGGCGGCGGCGGCGTGGCCGCGCCAGAGCAGGAACCCCGACAGCGCGAAGAAGACCGCGACGGCCAGGTCGAAGCGCCCGAAGAGCCGGCCGTCGACGCCGCTGGAGTGGCCGGTCTGGAACGCGACGTGCGTGACGACCACGCCCATGGCCGCACACGCCCGCATGCCTTCGACGGCGGGCAGGAAGCCACGCACGCCTCCCACCTGCCGGCCATCGGTCACCAGAACAGTCTGCCCGTGATGTGCCACCGCACAAATGGGGTACACCCGAGGCACCGCGGCGAGCAGTGGTTCTTCAGCGGGGGGTCCGCGTCCTGCTGTTAGGGTCGAACGGATTTGCCTCGCTGCTTGCTCGGGCCGGAGCGGGTCCCGCCCGTCGAGACCACACACCACTAGGAGGGCACGGCAACGTGAACCGAGCAGTCATGTTGCGGTTCGCCGCATGCGGGATCATCGGACTGGGGGCCGCCCTGCTGATTGCCGCGCTGCTGTTGTCGACGTACACCACCAGCAGGATCAGCAAGATCCCGCTGAACATCGACGCCACGTTGATCAGCAACGGCAGCGGCACCGCGCTGGATGCCGCGTCGCTGTCCGGTGACCACCTCGTCGTCAACCAGAACGTGCCGCTGGTGTCCCAGCAGCAGCTCTCCGTCGAGTCGCCCGCCAACGCCGACGTCGTCACCCTGCAGGCCGGAACCACCGTGCGCCGCACCGACAAGCAGAAGGACGGCGGGGTGCTGCTGGCGATCGTCGACACCGTCACGCTGAACCGCAAGACGGCGATGGCCGTCTCCGACGACACCCACACCGGCGGTTCGGTGCAGAAGCCGCGCCCCTACGGCGACGACAACCCGCCCACCGCGATACCGCTGCGGCACGACGGGCTGTCCTACCGCTTTCCGTTCAACACCGAGAAGAAGACGTATCCCTACTTCGACCCGATCGCGCAGAAACCGTTCGACGTCAACTACGACAGCCAGGACGACGTCAACGGGCTGACCACCTACAAATTCACGCAGAACATCGGCTACAACGCCGACGGCAAGCTGGTGGCGCCGGTGGTGTACCCGTCGCTGTACGCCGGCGACGAGGACGGCAAGGTCACCGCCCCCGCGGCGATGTGGGGGGTGCCCGGCGACCCGGGCGAGCAGGTCACCATGACGCGCTACTACGCGGCGCAGCGGACCTTGTGGGTGGATCCGGTCTCGGGGACCATCGTCAAGGAGACCGAGCACGCCAACCACTACTTCGCCCGCGACCCGCTCAAGCCCGAGGTGACGTTGGCCGACTACAAGGTCACCTCCAACGAGGACACCGTCGAGGCGCAGGTCAACACGGCCCGCGACGAGCGCGACCGGCTGGCCCTGTGGTCGCGGGTGCTGCCGATCACCTTCACCGCCGTGGGGCTGGTGGCGCTGATCGGCGGCGGGTTGCTGGCCTCGTTCAGCCTGCGCTCGGAGAGCGCGCTGACCGATCCCGGCCTGGACCGCGGCGACCAGGACTTCTTCGGCCGCGGCGGGCTCGAGGAACCGGTGCCCGGCGCCGAAGCCGAGACCGAGAAGCTGCCCACGCAACGCCCGACGACGCACGAGACGGATCCGCCCGGGTCGCAGGAGCCGACGGAATCGCAGCCCTCGGCAGACAATCCGCCCAGCCCGCCCGACCGGGAATAGCCCCGCTCGATGCGCTGGGCCCGGCCCGGGTATGCGTTGGCCTTGGCGTTGCTGGTGGTGGGTCCGCTGCTGGCGCCCGGCTATCTGCTGTTGCGTGACGCGGTGTCCACGCCGCGGTCCTACCTGACTGACGCTGCGCTGGGCCTGACGTCGGCGCCGCGGGCGACGCCGCAGGACTTCGCCGTGGCCCTGGCATCCCAGGTGGTCGACGGCGGCCTCCTGGTGAAGACGCTGCTGGTCCTGGGGTTGTGGCTGGCAGGGTGGGGCGCGGCGCGGTTGGTGGCGGTGGCCCTGCCGGATGCCGGCGCGCCCGGCCAGTTCGTCGCCGCCACGCTGGCGATCTGGAACCCCTACGTCGCCGAGCGGCTCCTGCAGGGTCATTGGAGCCTGCTGGTCGGCTACGGCTGCCTGCCGTGGGTCGCGACGGCGGTGCTGACGCTGCGGACGCGCCCCGACGCCGGCCGCTCCGAGCTGTTCGCACTGGCTTTCTGGGTGGCACTGGCCGGGCTGACCCCGACCGGCATGCTGATCGCCGCGACGGTCGCCCTGGTGTGCGTCGCGGCCCCGGGTGCGGGCCGGCCCCGATGGCTGTGCGCCGCGGCGACGTCGGCGGCCGGACTGCTGACCGCCCTGCCCTGGCTCACCGCCTCGGCGATGGGCCCGGCCCTGGCCCCGCACGCAGCGGCCAACCGGCTCGGGGTCGCGGTGTTCGCGCCGCGCGCCGAGCCGGGCCTGGGCACGCTGGGCAGCCTGGCCGGCCTCGGCGGGATCTGGAACGGCGAGGCCGTGCCCGCGTCGCGGGCGACGCTGTTCGCGGTGTCGTCGGCCGTGGTGCTGCTGGCCGTGGTGGCGGCCGGGCTGCCCGCCGCGGCGCGCCGACCGGCGGTGCTGCCGCTGCTGGTCCTGGCAGCGGCGGCCGTGCTGGTCCCGGCCGGCTTGGCGACGGGCCCGGGCCTGCGGGTCCTGGGCGCGGTGGTCGACGCCGTGCCGGGACTCGGGGTGTTGCGCGACGGGCAGAAGTGGGTGGCCCTGGCGGCTCCGGGATATGTGCTGGCCGGCGGTGGCGCCGTGGTGACCCTGCGGCGCTGGTTGCGGCCCGCCGTCGCGGCCGCGGCGTGCTGCGCGGCGCTGCTGCTGGCGTTGCCGGACCTGGCCTGGGGGGTCGGGGGCAAGGTCGTGCCGGTGCGCTACCCGCCGGGGTGGTATGCCGTGGCGTCGGTGATCAACGGCCAACCGCGGACCGTGGCCGTGCTACCCGCCGGCACCATGCGGCGCTTCTCCTGGTCGGGACCGGCGCCGGTGCTCGACCCGCTGCCGCGCTGGCTGCGCGCCGACGTGCTGACCACCGGGGACCTGCCCATCGCGGGCATCGTCGTTCCCGGGGAAGGGAACCGCGCCCGGGCGGTGCAGGAGCTGCTTCTGGCCGGCCCGGATCCCGCCGCCCTGGCCCGAGCGGGGGTCGGGTGGCTGGCCGTCGAGTCCGACAGCGCCGGCGTCATGGGCGCGGCCGGGCGGACACTCGGGGCACTGACCCCGGTCTACCGCGACGGCGAGTTCGCGCTCTACCGGATCGGCGGCGACACCGCCGGTGTGTCCGCGGGCCGCCGCCGGGCGACCCTCGCCGCGCATCTGGCCTGGCTGGCGCTGCTGGCCGGTGGCGGGGCCGGCGCGGTGATCACCGGATGGCGCCGCGGCGTCAGACCACGCCGCTGACGAACCGGCCCGATCGGACCGCTTCGAGCACGCCGCGCATCGCCTCGGCGCTCTGCGCCCACGAGAACTCGCCGCTGCGCGCCTGCGCCTTCGCGCCGAGCTGCTCGCGCAGCACCGGGTCCGTCAGCAGTTCCTCGAGGCGGCCCATCAGCTCCGCGGGATCGTCCACGAGAATCCCGGTCACGCCGTCGACGATCGAATCGGACAGGCCGCCCGAGGACCGGTAGCCGATGGTCGGCACCCTGTGCTGGGCGGCTTCGACCACCGCCAGCCCCCAGCCCTCCTTGCGCGAGGGCAGCAGGTGCACCCACGAGCTTTGCAGCACATGGTGTTTGGTCTCGTCGTCGACGTGGCCGTGAAAGGTCACCGCGTGCGGAATGCCGAGTCGTTGCACTTGCTCGACGAGGCGCGGTCGCCACCAGCCGTCGCCGACGATGTCCAGGTGCAGAGCCGGCATGCGCGGCAGCAACCGCGCGACCGCGTCCAGCGCGTCCTCGATCTGTTTGTGCGGCACCAGCCGCGACAGCACGACGGCGCGGGGAGTGGCCGCGCGCGGACCCGACAGCGAGTTCGCCGGAGCCTCGTCCACGCCGTTGCGCACGACCGCGATGTGGGAGCCGTCGACGCCGAGCGCGACCAGGTCGCGCGCCGACGGCAGCGACACCGTGACGTATTGACCGCCCTTGTTCACCCGCGGCGAAAGCCTCGACTCGACGTACCAGCCGAGCCGGCCGAGCACCGGCCCGGCCACCGGCCACTGCTCGCGGTGGCAATGGTGTACCAGCACCGCCACCCGGCGGCCGTACACCAGCCGGGCCAGGAACGGCAGGCCGTTCTGGGTGTCCACCACCACGTCGGGCCGCACCCGCCGCAGCGGGCCGAGCCCCACGCGCGCCGCGGCCATGGCCAACAGGGCCCACACGTAGACCGAGTACCGCCCGCCGGCGCGGTCGATGCGGACCCCGTCGACCACCTCGCGGCGGGGTGCGCCGGGGTAGCGGGCGGTGCGCAGCGTGACGGCGACGCCCGACGCCGCCAGTTGGGCGCCGACGCGTTGTAGGTACGCCTCGCTGCCTCCGCCCTGCGGGTGGCCGGTGTCGCGCCAGCACAGCAGCAACACGGAGCGCAGAGGAGACATCTTGGTCAGCCTAGCCGGGCGGGCACCAGCGGGCCTGGTCAGCGCGTGCCGACGGAGCGTTCGCGCTGCGTAGGGTATGGCCGGTGGCCGCGACCGACATCTTCGCCCGCCGGGCGACGCTTCGGCGGTCGTTGCGGCTGCTCTGGCAATTCCGCTACGAGCAGTCGGACCCGGCGCGCTTCTACGGCGCGCTGGCGGCCGACACCGCCGCGATGGTCGGCGAGCTGTGGGTGGGCGCGCGTGGCGAGGCGCCGGCGGGCCGCACGCTGCTCGACGTCGGCGGCGGGCCCGGGTACTTCGCGGCTGCGTTCGCCGACGCCGGTGTCCACTACATCGGCGTCGAGCCGGATCCGCGCGAGATGCACGCGGCCGGACACCCCGTCGCCGGAGTCTCGGGGAACACGGGCGCCGCGTTCGTGCGCGCCTCGGGCATGGCGCTGCCGTTCGCCGACGACTCGGTGGACATCTGCCTGTCGTCCAACGTCGCCGAACACGTCCCCCGGCCGTGGCAGCTGGGCTCCGAGATGCTGCGGGTGACCAGGCCGGGCGGGCTGGCCGTGCTCTCCTACACCGTGTGGCTGGGTCCGTTCGGCGGCCACGAGATGGGCCTGACCCACTATCTGGGCGGCGCGCGCGCCGCCGCGCGCTACGCCCGTAAGCACGGCCGTCCGGCGAAGAACAACTACGGGTCGTCGTTGTTCGCGGTGTCGGCCGCCGAGGGCCTGGCGTGGGCGGCGAGCACCGGCGCGTCGATCGCCGCATTCCCTCGCTACCACCCGCGTTGGGCATGGCGGCTGACGTCGGTGCCGGTGCTGCGCGAGTTCCTCGTCAGCAATCTGGTGCTGGTGCTTCAACCGGAAGAATGAACGTGTTCTCGTTTCGCTTTCGCTTGGGTAGGGTGGCGCTTTATGGGCGACATTAAGACCGAATACGACAAGCTTTTCATCGGCGGCAAGTGGACCGAGCCGTCGACCTCCGAGGTCATCGAGGTGCACTGCCCGGCGACCGGCGAGTACGTCGGCAAGGTGCCGATGGCGGCCGCGGCCGACGTCGATTCCGCGGTGGCCGCGGCCCGCGCCGCCTTCGACAGCGGCCCCTGGCCCACGACGCCGCCGAAGGAACGCGCGGCCGTCATCGCCAACGCGCTCAAGCTGATGGAGGAGCGCAAGGACCAGTTCACCCAGCTGCTCGGGGCCGAGACGGGCCAACCGCCCACCAGCGTCGAGACGATGCACTGGATGAGCTCGATCGGGGCGCTGAACTTCTTCGCCGGCCCCGCCGTCGACCAGGTCAAGTGGAAAGAGATCCGCAACGGCGGTTACGGGCAGAGCATCGTGCACCGTGAGCCGGTCGGCGTGGTGGGCGCGATCGTGGCGTGGAACGTGCCCCTGTTCCTGGCCGTCAACAAGCTGGGTCCGGCGCTGCTGGCCGGCTGCACCGTGGTGCTCAAGCCGGCCGCCGAAACTCCGCTCAGCGCCAACGCTCTGGCCGATGCGTTCGCCGAGGCCGGCCTGCCCGAAGGCGTGCTGTCGGTGGTGCCCGGGGGAATCGAGACCGGCCAGGCGCTGACCTCCAACCGCGACGTCGACCTCTTCTCCTTCACCGGCAGCTCGGCCGTCGGCAAGGAGATCGGCCGTCGCGCCGCCGACATGCTCAAGCCGTGCACCCTGGAGCTCGGCGGAAAGTCGGCGGCCATCGTCCTCGACGACGTCGACTTGCCCGCGGCGATCCCGATGCTGGTGTTCTCCGGGATCATGAACACCGGGCAGGCCTGCGTGGCCCAGACCCGGATCCTGGCGCCGCGGTCGCGCTACGACGAGATCGTGGAGGCGGTGGCGGCTTTCGTGCAGGCGCTGCCGGTCGGCCTGCCGTCGGACCCGGCCGCCCAGATCGGCTCGCTGATCTCGGAGAAGCAGCGCGCCCGCGTCGAGGGCTACATCGCCAAGGGCATCGAGGAGGGCGCGCGGCTGGTCTGCGGCGGCGGCCGGCCCGAAGGGCTGGACAGCGGTTTCTTCGTGCAGCCGACGGTGTTCGCCGACGTCGACAACACCATGACGATCGCCCAGGAAGAGATCTTCGGGCCGGTGCTGAGCATCATCGCCTACGACACCGAGGACGAAGCGATCAAGATCGCCAACGATTCGGTCTACGGGCTGGCGGGCAGCGTGTGGACCTCCGACATCCCCCATGGCATCGAGATCTCGGAGAAGATCCGGACCGGCACGTACGCCATCAACTGGTACGCGTTCGACCCGTGCTGCCCGTTCGGCGGCTACAAGAACTCCGGCATCGGCCGCGAGAACGGGCCCGAGGGCGTCGAGCACTTCACGCAGCAGAAGAGCGTGCTGATGCCGATGGGGTACACCACCGAGAGCTGACGCCTCCTCAACTCCAGCCTTCGGGCGGGAAGCCGGCTTCACGCTGACCTTCGACGCGCGAGGCCGGCTTCCTATTGGTGGGCCCGGGGTGTTGCGCCAGCCGTGCGCCGCGTGGAGGTACGAGGTCGCGCCCGGACCACCGAGCCCGTCCGATTATGCCGAACAGCATAGAACCTGGTCCGGACGATTCGTCGTGGTCGAACTCCCCGACACCCCTTAGGGCGTTTGGTGTGCTCCGAAATTTAGTTAGGGAATAAATTTGCTTACTGGACTGATGTCTTATATGTTCTTAAGCATAATCTAGGGCCGCGCATAGGCCGGGAGAAAATCATGTGGATCATCGAGCTCAACGTCGCCGGCTATCAGTACACGCGCGAGCTGCCGGACTTCAAACGGCGCACCTTCCGATTCAGCCCGCGCAATATGCACTGGGCGGCGCTCCGGCATTCGCACGCTGCGTGAGGCCGGCCGCAGGAGGTACGACGGTGCCCACCAGCGCTGAACCCACGGCGGAGCCCACATCGACCCGGCGCTGCGACACGCGCAAAAAGATGTTGCTCAGCGCCGCCGAGGTGATGCGGGAGCGCGGGGCCGCCGGAGTCACCATCGACGAGGTGCTCGCGCGCAGCGGCGCGCCACGCGGCTCGGTGTACTACCACTTCCCCGAGGGGCGCAATCAGATGCTGGCCGAAGCGTTGCGGTATTCCGGCGAGGCCATCACCGCGATGATCGACGACGCCGCCCGCTGGGGCGCACGCACCCTACTGCGCGAGTTCATCGAGTTCTGGGAACGGCTGCTGGCCGACGGTGGCTTCGCCGCGGGCTGCCCCGTCGTGGCGGCGGCGATCGGCTCTAACGACGACCCCAACCTCTCCGTCGAGGCGGGCGCCATCCTGCAGCGCTGGGGCGCCGCGATGACGCGGGCGTTCGTCAACGACGGGTTCGAGGAAACCGATGCCGCCCCGCTGGCCACGATGTCGATCGCCGCGCTGGAGGGCGCCGTCATGCTGTCCCGCTCCACCCGCAGCGCCGAGCCGCTGCGCCAAGTCGGTGAGCAGCTCGAATTCCTGATCAAGGCAAAGGAATTCGTGGTCCGCAACGGGATACCCGGCAAGAACGACGGCGCGCAGTAACCGTCAGTCGCTGGCGGGAAGCGGCTTGACCTCTTTGAGCTGCAGCCGCGTCTGACCGACGCTCAGGCTGCCGGCGCCCGCCTTGGTCACCAGCACCTCGGCCCCGCCCTCGTCGACGTAGCGCTTGCCCATGACGGTGCCGTCGGCGAACGACGGGTCGATGTCGCCGGTGCGCTCGGCACCGATCTCGACCATCGGGGCGCCGCCACAACGCAGGTCGTCGAGGCTCTCGGCGCTTCTGACGACGATCACCTGGGTGTCGCAGACCTGGCTGGCGAGGCGGGTTCCGTTCTTGATCATGCGTGCAGTCCCTCTAGCTCCTGGATGATCTCCCTGCGCAGCACCTTGCCGGTAGGGGTGGTTGGCAGCTCGTCGCGAAACACTACGCGGTCGGGTGTGCGTGATCCGCGCAAGCTCTTGCGTACGAACTCGCGCAGTTCCTCGGGGTCGGGTTCGGCGCCCGCGGCCGGCACGACGACCGCCACGATCGCCTGGCCCCACTGCGAATCCTCGACGCCCACCACGGCGACGTCGCGCACGTGGGGGTGCTCCACGAGGACCTCTTCCAGCTCGGCGGGCGCGATGTTCTCCCCGCCGCGGATGATCGTGTCGTCGCTGCGGCCGCCGATGAACAGGTAACCGTCCTCGTCGAGCATGGCGACGTCCCTGGTGGGGAACCAGCCGTCGTCGTCGAGCACCGAGCCGATCCCGGTGTAGCGGCCGGACACCTGCTCGCCCCGGACGAAGAGCTCACCGGTCTGTCCGGGCCCGAGCACCGCGCCGGTCTCGTCGCGAATCTGCAGCTCGATGCCGGGCACCGGCCGCCCGACCGATCCCAGCCGCTTGATCCATCGGGCCCCGTCTGGCCCCTCCGCCGACCGCGCGGCGCGGTGGTCGTCGGGCGTCAGCACCGCGATGGTGGAGCTGGTCTCGGTGAGGCCGTAGGCGTTGACGAAACCGACATCGGGCAACAGGTCCAGCGCCCGGCGGACCAGCGGGAGGCCCACCTTCGAGCCGCCGTAGGCGAGATTGCGCAGCGACGGCAGCTCGTGGCCGCCGGCCTCCAGCGTGGTGACGATGCGGTCGAGCATGGTGGGCACCACCGTCGCGGTGGTGACCCGCTCGGTGTTGACCAGCCGGACCCATTCCTGCGCGTCGAAGTTCGGCAGGTACACCATCTTGCGGCCCGCGTAGAGATTCGACAGCGCGGCCCCGACCCCGGCGATGTGGTACGGCGGCACGCAGATCAGGGCCGCGTCCGCCTCAGCGGCCGACTCGAACTCCACCGTGCCGGTCACATAGCTGGTCAGGTTGTTGTGCGAGAGCTCGACGGCCTTGGGCTGCGACGTGGTGCCCGACGTGAACAAAACGACCGCCACCGACTCCGGGTCTGCAAACTCCGCCGCGGGTTCGGCGTCGCGGGCGGCCGCGAGGAACTCGTCGGATTCCATGAGCCGGCCCGCGGCGTCGCCGACCATGTCCCGGTAGCGGCCGTCGACGATCACCAGCGGATCGGGCAGCCGCTCGATCAGCGCCCGGATGCCCTCGGCGGACAGCCGGTAGTTGATCGGGGTGAACGCGAGCCCGGCGCGCGCGGCGGCGAAGATCAGCGTCGGCAGCATGGCGCCGCCGATGCCGACGTAGACGACATGGCCGGCGGTGGACGCCGCGATCACGCCCGCCCCGCCGTCGGCGAGGTCACTGAGCTGCTGCGTCGTCAACCGCAGGTCGCCGGAGACGACGGCGGTGCGGTCGGGATTGCTCGACGCGGCCATCTCCAGCAGCAGGGAAATACTCACGGTTGAATTTCTCCGGTATCAGCACGTTACAAAGCCGGCCAAAAGTGTCATGTTTGACTGTAGTTTAGATCACCCGGTAGCCCGCGGGCTGAGCACCTCGGCGCCTGACCGACGGGCACCCACCCGGCGGTGCCGCCGACGCATGCTGCCACCGGGCTTACGTCCCGGTCCAGCGGGCCGGGCGCTTCTCGGCGAAGGCGACAGCGCCTTCCTTGGCGTCGTTCGAGGAGAAGACCGGGGTCAGGATCTTGTTCTGCTCGGCGAACATGGTCTCGCGGCTCCAGCCCCGGGACTCGACGATGATGCGCTTGGTGGCCGCGACGGCGAGCGGCCCGTTGGCGGCGATCCGCTCGGCCAGGGCGAGCGCCTCCTCGAGGGCGGTGCCCGGCTCGGCCAGCACGTTGACCAGACCCAGCCGGTGCGCGCGCTCGGCCGGCAGGTTCTCACCGGTGAGCGCGAGTTCCATGGCGATGGCGTACGGGATCCGCTCCGGTAGCCGCAGCAGGCCACCGCCGCCGGCCACCAGTCCACGCTTGACCTCTGGGATCCCGAACGCCGAGTCCTTGGACGCGACGATCAGGTCCGTGGCCAGCGCCAGCTCGGTGCCACCGGCCAGGGCGTAGCCCTCGACCGCCGCGATCAGCGGCTTGTCCGGCGGCCGCTCGGTGAAGCCCATGCCGCGGCCCGCCACGATCGGCAGCTCGCCACGCGCGAACGCCTTGAGATCCATCCCGGCACAAAAGGATCCGCCGGCACCGGTCAGGATCCCCACGGAAAGACCCGGGTCGCCGTCGAGCCGGTCCACAGCCTCGGCCAGCCCGTTGGCGACAGCGGCGTTGACCGCGTTCTTGGCCTTCGGCCGGTTGATGGTGATGATCAGGATCCGGTCCCGTTGCTCGACGAGGACTTCGGGTTCGGGATTTTCTTGGCTCTCGGTGCTCACGGTGGTGGACAGCTCCTTCGGCATCGGCGGCTGCTGACCGACCGATGGTAACCGCCGACCGAAGCCGCCGATAACAGGATTGTCGCCGGCGGAGAGTCCCGTTACCGGACCGACCGAACCCTCAGGCCGGCGCCATCGCGGTCTCGACGACCGTAAGTTTCTCGGAAAATCCTGCGGCGCGGCGTATTTCGATGAAGTCGGCGACCATGGCCTCGGTCACCTCGTGCGGGTCCTTGAGCGTCGCGCCGTCGGCGAGCACGGAGATGTTGAGCTGGTCGACGTAGCTCCACACGGTGATGTTGAGCCCGCTGCCGGCGGTCAGCGGGCCCACCGAATAGATCTCGGTGACCAGCGCCCCGCCGACGCGCCCACGCTGGCGGGGTCCCGGAACGTTGGAGATGTTCAGGTTGAAGATCTTGTTCTGCCCGTCGCGGCCGGACGCCCAGCGGAAGAAGGCCTGGGTGGGGGCGGGCGGCATGTAGGCGGCCCAGCGGCTCACCAACTCCGGGCCCATCAGCTGATTGCTCTCCTTCGCCGAGTTGGCGTTCTCGTGACAGTTCTGCACCCGCTCCAGTGGGTCGTCGAGGTCGGCGGGCAGGCCCACCAGCACCCCGGTGAAGTAGTTGCCGGAGATTCGCTCCGGGGAGAAGTCGAAGCTCATGGGCACCGACGCCAGCAATGGCTGGGCCTGGCCGTCGTACCTGAGCAGCAGCGTGCGCAGCGCGCCTGTCGCCATGGCCAGGACCATGTCGTTGATGGTCGCGCCGAGGCGCTTGCCGGTCTCCTTGACGTCGGCCAGCGCCAGGGTGGCGGTGGCGAAGCGGCGCTCCGCGGTGATCTTGTGGTTCATGAACGTCGGCGGCGGCTCGAACGGCCGGGTCAATTCGGGGGAGAGCTTGCGCGAGCTGCGCCGCACCCTGCCCAGGCCCTGCGCCGTGTAGCGGATGTTGTGGGGGATCCGCCCGACGTGACGCAGGTGATCGACGAACGCCGAGCTCATCAGCTGCCGAGAGCTGGGAGCCGGGTCGGCGACGTACCCGCCGCTCTCGGGCCCGGCCTGCAGGTCCATGCCGCGGGCCATCAAGTTGGCCGACGCGACGCCGTCGGCGAGCGCGTGGTGGATCTTGCCCACCACGGCGATCCGGTTGTTGGCCAGGCCCTCGACGAAGTACATCTCCCACAGCGGGCGGCTGCGGTCGAGCGGCGTGCTGGCGATCTGCCCGATCGCCTCGTCCAGTTCGCGACGGCCACCCGGAGCGGGCAGCCGCCAGGGCCTGATGTGGTAGCCCAGGTCGACGTCACAGTGTTCGCGCCACATCGGGTGGTGAAACTTGAAGGGCACCTCGACCAGCTGGTAGCAGAACGGCTCGAGCTTGTTCAGGCGGCCGCCGATGACCTCCCGGAAGGCGTCGATGTCGAAGTCGAGCCGGTCATCGGCCAGCTCGATGACGGCGGCTTTGATGGTGTGCATGTGCACGTTCGGCGTCTCGCTGTAGAGCAGTACCGCATCCCAGCCGCTCAGCCTCTTCACCGCTGCCCCTTGCCCATAGACGGACCATACTCAGCAACGGCAGGTCAGATGACCTCTTTGGCCCCGATCCGGGTCGTGCGATAGACCTGATTGAGAAACAGCGAGGCCGCGTGCGCCGCCGCGCCGGCACGCTCCCCGTCGACCAGGTCGTAGCCGTGGCCGGCGCCCGGCAACTCGAGGTAGCCCACCATCGAGTGCGACACGGCCCGCAGCCGGTCGACGAAGCTGCGCGCCTGCTCGACCGGGATGACGCTGTCCTTGCTGCCGTGAATGACGAGGAACGGCGGGGCATTTCGGTGCACCCGCTCGATCGGCGACGCGTCGCGGAACACCTCGGGATGACGGGCTATCGACTTCCTGACCACCACCCGCTCCAGGAAGTCGACGAAGCGCACCCGCTCCGGCGTGGACCGGTCGTGCCAGTCGTAGCGACCGTAGATTCCGACCACCGCGTCCACCGTGGTGTCGGCGCCCTCCGGCAGCTTGTTCTCCAGGGCCGGATCGTTGGGGGTCAGCCCGGCGAGCGCGGACAGGTGCCCGCCGGCCGAACAGCCCGCGACGGCGACGAAGTCGCGGTCGCCGCCGAACCTGTCGACGTTGGCGCGCGCCCACGCGACCGCGGTCTTGACGTCGATGATGTGTCGCGGCCAGCGGTGGTGCGGGGCAACGCGGTAGTCGATCGCCAGGCACACCCAACCCAGCTCGGCCAGGCGGGACATCAGCGCCGAGCCCTGGCCCATCGCCTTGCCGTGCACCCAGGCGCCGCCGGGAACGAAGATCAGCACCGGAGCCGGCTGAGCGGGAAGGTCTTTGCGCCGCCAGACGTCGAGCACCTGCGCGGGGTGGTCGCCGTAGTGGACCCCGCGGCGGTAGAGATAGCGGCGCTGGCGCATGGCGTCCCAGATCGGCGGGGTGCGTTCCGCGACCGGCCACTCCAAGTCCAGGTCCGCGGCGGACACGACGCCACGCAGGGCGGCCAGCGACACGTCGCGCGTGCTTTCGCGGTCCCGGCGCCGGGCCTCGCCGGTGCCCGGCTTGAACATGTCGCGCCTCATCGACGACATGAAGTCCGGGGCGTGCCGAACGCCCCACACCCCCATCGCGGTCACGCCGCCCAGGGGTTCGAGGTGCCTGCCGACCACGGGCAGCGATGCTCCCATGGTGGTCAAGGCCAGTGCGTAGTCTCCGGGACGGGCCCGGAGCAGCCATTTCACGCAGGGGGCGATGCTCGGTCCGTTAACCGTCATCAGGGCAGCCTACCCCCGACCGGATCGGCGAAACTGACGTTTGCGAAGAAGCCGGGCCGCCGGTTCGGCGAGCGCCGCCGAGCGATTGCCGATCCCGGTGTCGTCACTGTTCAGCGTGGTCTTTGCCATTCGCCGGCAAGCGGCCGATCTCGGCGGCGCGGGGCGCGTCAAGGGCCGCGAGGGTCGCGATCACCCGACCGCCGATCAGGCGGACGCCGGTCAGCGTCAGGCCCACCTGCGCGGCCAATGCGGCGGCGCTGTCCACTCCGACCCACGCCCAGCGAAACCAGGGCCCGACCTCGTATGCCGACTCCAAGCGGACCCACCGCGAATGGATGCCGATGGTCTCCACGTCGAACTCCGCCACGCATCGACCGCCGCGCGCCAGCAGCTCCACGGCACGGCCCAGGATGCGCAGCGGATCCCCGCCGAGGCCGACATTCCCGTCGACCAGCAGGACCGTCTGCCACAGGCCTGTTGCGGGCAGCGGCTCGAACACGTCACCGAGCAGCGCCGGCGCGCCGCCGCGCCCCGCCAACCGGATCGCGGCCGCTGATCGGTCGATGCCCAGGGCCGGAACGCCCAGCCGGATCAGCCGCGCCACCAGCCGCCCTGGCCCGCAGCCCAGTTCGATGGTCGGCCCGGTGCACATCTGCGTGACGGCTTCGTCGAAGACCTCGTCGGAGGCGTCACCAAATCCATCACCGGGTAACTCCCCACCCGGACATCGCAGCCCCAGCCAGCGGTGGGCCGGCAGCGGGCGCAGCTCACCGTCCTCGTGCCGAATCCAACATCGCTCGCCGCCAAGCGCCTGATCGTAGAGGTGCCCCAGCATTTCACGTCCCTCGCGTCGTGCCCGACCGGGCGGCCCGCGCTCGGTCCCCGGGCGGGACGTTGCGACGACGAACCGGCAAACGCGAACATTCTGGCATCCACCGCGTCGGCCGGCACTTCCACCGATACCCCGATCGTCGCTCGGCTAATCCAGCGATCAGGCGTGCACCCTGCCGTCGATGCTGAGCCGGATGGTCCCGTCGTCGCCGGCGCGCACGTCGTAGGCGGTGACCGGCGCGTCGCCCTCGGAGACCTCGCATCCGGTTTTCAGGTCGTAGGTTCGGCCGTGCAGCGGGCATATGACGACGCGGCCGTCGGCAAGCCCGTCGGCCAATGGACCGCCGCGATGCGGGCACACCGCGTCGAGGGCTCGCAGCGAGCCGTCGCGCAGCCGGAACACCGCGATCTGTCGATGCTCGACGACGAAGGTGCGGCCTTCGCCCACCGGGATCTCGTCCACGGGACCAAGGGAGACGTCGGTCATCGCACCGGCACCTGGGGCAGCGGAATCAGCGGCAGGGCGGACCGGAATTGATTGGGCGTTACGCCGTTTCGGCCCTCATTCCACGGATCACGGTACGCGTCAACCGATTTCTGCATATTCGCGTCGAGGTCGGCGGCGATTCCATCGCTGTCGTCGACGACGATCTGCCGGACCCGCTCGATGCCCACCCGCGGCACGAAATCGTAGGTGCGCTCCAGCCAATTCGCGTTCTCCCGGTAGTACTGCAGGAAGCGTCCGGTCAGTGTGATCACCTCGTCCGCGGTGCCGACGGTGGTCAGCAAGTCGCCCTTGCGAACATGTGAGCCCGCCGCTCCGCCGACGTAGATCTGCCACTGCCCGCCTTCGACGGCGACGACGCCGACGTCCTTGCACAGGGCCTCGGCGCAGTTGCGCGGACACCCGGTCACCGCCAGCTTCATCTTGCCCGGACTGGGGATGCCCTGGAAGCGCTCCTCGATCGCGATGCCCAGCGCCGTCGAGTCACCCACCCCGTATCGGCAGAAGTCGCTTCCCACACAGGTTTTCACGGTCCGGAAGCTCTTGCCGTAGGCATAGCCGGACGGCATCCCGAGATCGGCCCACACCGAGGGCAGATCCTCCTTGCGGACGCCGAGCAGGTCGATGCGCTGGCCGCCGGTGAGCTTGATCATCGGGATCCGGTACTTGTCGGCCACATCGGCGATGCGACGCAGCTGGTGCGAGTCGGTGACGCCGCCCTTGAGCTGCGGCACCACCGAGAAGGTGCCGTCCCGCTGGATGTTGGCATGCACCCGGTCGTTGATGAACCGGCTGTCGCGTTCGTCGACGAACTCGTCGCCCCACATCATGTGCAGCAGCGACGCCAGCGCCATCTTGCAGCGAGCGTCCTCGCGGCCCTCCGGCGCCAGGGCCGCGAACACCGATGACACCGAATGTAATTGGAGTTCGCGGATCTTGGCCATCAGCTCCGGCTTCTCGTACGGGATGCCCGGCACGTACCAGTTGGCTCCGGCGTCCTCAGACACCTCGGCCCCGGCCTCCGATGCCGCCCACTCGACGATCTGGGCGACCAGGCCCTTGCACGACCCGCACCCCTTCCCTGCCCGGGTCGCCGACATCACGCCCTGAACCGACGTCTGGCCGCCGTTGACGCAGCCGACGATCGCGGCCTTGGTGACCCCGTTGCAATTGCACACCTGCGCGTCGTCGGACAGTTCGGCGGCGCCGGTCTCGGCATCGGGCGCGCCGCCGATGTCGAACATCAGCGACACCCGCTCCGGCGGCAGCGGCAACCCCCGATCGAAGGCCTGCATCAAAAACGCCACCTTGCTGACGTCGCCGACCAACGTGGCACCGATCAGCTTGTCGTCGCGCACCACCACGGTCTTGTACACGCCGCGCCTGGGCTCGGAGTACTGCACGAATTCGTCGTCGTCGCGTTCGGGGCACTTGACACCCATCGCGGCGACGTCGACGCCGGCGACCTTGAGCTTGGTGGCGGTGCGTGAACCGTGATAGGCGGCACGGGGATTCGTACCGGTCAGGTGCTCGGCGAGCACCGTGGCCTGCTCCCACAGCGGCGCGACCAGTCCGTAGACCTGGCCCCGGTGCTGGACGCACTCGCCGACCGCGTAGATGTCGTCGTCGTCGACCGAGCGCATCTGGTCGTCAACGACGATCGCGCGCTCCACCGTCAGCCCGGCGCGCACGGCCAGCCCGACGTTGGGCCGGATACCGGCCGCCATCACCACCATGTCGCAGGGCAACCGGGTGCCGTCGGAGAACTCGATCTCCGACGGGAAGCCGCCCTCGTGGTGCAGCCTGGTGGTGCGCTTGCCGGTGTGGATCTCGATGCCCAGCGACTCCACCAACCGCCGCAGTATGGCACTGCCCTGGTCGTCGAGCTGGGCGTTCATCAGCGAGGGACCACCCTGCACCACACCCACCTGCAGGCCCCGGTTCTGCAGGCCGCGGGCGGCTTCCAGGCCCAACAGCCCGCCCCCGATGACCAGCGCCCGCGAGACCGGCCTGGACTGCCCCGCCGCGAAGTCGATCATGGCCTGACAGTCGTCGAGGGTCCGGAACCCGAACACGCCGGGGGCCAGGGTGGTGTTGTCCCGCCAGATCCCTTCCACCGGCGGGAAGAACGCCCGGCTGCCGGTCGCCAGGATCAGCTTGTCGTAGCGCAACGTCGTGCCGTCGTCGGCGTGCACCAGGTGGGCGAACGGGTCGATGCGCACCACGCGCACCCCGGCGCGCAGATCGATGTCGTTGTCCGCGTACCAATCCAGCGGGTTGAGGTAGATCTCGCCGGCGTCGTCGGAACCGGCCAGCACGTTGGACAGCAGGATGCGGTTGTAGTTGCCGTAGGGTTCGTCGCCGAAGACGGTGATGGAGAACCGCTCCGCGCCACCGCATCCGAGGATTTCCTCGAGCACCCGCGCGCCCGCCATGCCGTTGCCCACCACGACGAGCGAGGCCTGGCCGGTGCGACTGTGGCCGTTGGTTTCGGCTTTGACCTGTGTAGTCATCGGATCCCTTCGCAGTGCCTAGACTTCGACGAGCCCGATGTCGACGAACACCGTGCCGCTCAGCCCGTCGGGCGCGGCGACGAACACCTCCAGGACGGTGTCGGCGATCAGGTCCTCGACGACCCGGAGCGGCACGTGCACGGCGTCTTTGGCGCCGATAGGGAAGTAGCGCATCGGTGCGCCGTCACGCATCACCACGATGGTGACCAGTTCGTCGGTGCTGTTGCCGCCACGGAAGTACACCGGCTGCGAGATGGCCCCGGCCGGCACCACGTACCGCAGCGACGCGTCGAGCAGACACGGCGAGTCATAACCCTTCCCGTCGAATGTGAAGGCCCCCTGCAAGAACCGGGGCATGCTTTCGTCACCCATGCGTGAAATCTCCCTCCTGATCGGTGTTCGGTTCGGCGTCGGACGCCGCGTTGGACACCGCAACCGCGCAGACCTTGAACGACGGCATCCGCGAGTACGGGTCCAGGACCGGGTTGGTCAGCCGGTTGATGTTGGCCGCGCCGCCCCAGTGGAAAGGCGCGAAGACGGTGTCGGGGCGGATGCCCCCGTTGAGTCGAGCGGTCATCACCACCTCGCCGCGGCGCGTCTTCAGCCGGACCTTGTCGCCGCTGCCGATTCCCATGCGCTGCGCCAGAGTCGGGTGCAACTCGGCGACGGGTTCCGCTTCGCCCTCGGTGAGTTGGGCGACCCGCCGGGTCTGGGTGCCGGACTGGTATTGCCGCAACAGCCGCCCGGTCGTGAGGTAGTAGGGGAATTCGTCGTCGGGCAACTCCGCGGTGCGGCGCTGTTCGACGGGATGGAAGTGTGCGCGTCGGTCCGGCGTCGGGAAGTCCTCGGCGAACATCCGGGGGGTGTCGGGATACATCGCCGACGGGCACGGCCAGAACACGCCCTTGTCCGTCGCGATCCGCTCGTAGCTGATGCCCCGGTAATCGGCCTTGCCGCCCTGGCTGGCGCGGCCCAGCTCATCGAACACCTCCTGCGGCTCTGACGAAAAGCCATGCGCACCAAGTCTTTTCGCCAGATCTGCCATGACGTCGAGGTCGCTGCGCACCTCGTCGGGCGGGCTCACCGCCGCTTGCCGCAGGATGACCCTGCCCTCCAGGTTGGTCATGGTGCCCGACTCCTCGGCCCACTGCGTCGTCGGCAGCACCACATCGGCCATCGCGGCGGTTTCGGACAGGAAGATGTCGGACACCACCAGGAAGTCGAGCTCCGAGAGCTTGTCGGCGACATGCAGCGAGTTGGGGGCCGAGACGACGACGTTGGACGCCACCACCCACAGCGCCCGCACCCCGCCGGGAGTGCCGATGGCGCTGAGCATTTCGTAGGCCGACCGCCCCGACGACGGCAGGTCGGCGGGATTGACGCCCCACACCCGCGCGACGTGGGCCCGCGCGTCCGGGTCGTCGAGCCTGCGGTAGCCGGGCAACTGGTCGGCCTTCTGCCCGTGCTCGCGGCCGCCCTGGCCGTTGCCCTGGCCGGTGATGGTCGCGAATCCGCTGTACGGCCGGCCCGGCAGCCCCAGCGCCAGCGCCAGGTTGATGAAGGCCTGCGCGGTGTCGGTGCCCGTGCTGTGCTGCTCGGCGCCGCGGGCGGTCAGGATCATTGCCCGGCGCGCTTTTCCGGTACCGCCGCCGAGCATCCGCGCCGCGGCGACGATATCCCGCTCGGGCACGCCGGTGATCCGCTCGACCCGGTCCGGCCAGTACAGCCGCACTGCGCGGCGGACCGCCTCGAACCCCGCCGTCCGCTCGTCGATGTAGCGCTGGTCGAGCAGACCCTCGCGGGCAATGACATTCAGCAAGCCGTTCGCCAGCGCCAGGTCCGTGCCCGGGACGGGCTGCAGATGGATGTCGGCCCGGGCCGCGGTGGCGGTGCGCCGCGGGTCCACCACGATGTGTTTGGCGCCGCGGGAGCGACCCTCGTCGAAGTACTGCATGGCCGGCGGCATGGTGTCGGCCGGGTTGGAGCCGACGAGCAGGATGACGTCGGCCCCTGCGATGTCGGAAAGCGGGAAGGGCAGGCCACGGTCGATGCCGAATGTCCGGTTGGTGGCGGCGGCCGCCGACGACATGCAGAACCGGCCGTTGTAGTCGATCGCCGAGGTGCGCAGCGCAACGCGTGCGAACTTGCCGAACTGGTAGGCCTTTTCGTTGGTCAGGCCCCCGCCGCCGAAGCAACCCACCGCGTCGCGGCCGTGCTCCCGCTGTGTCCGCTCGAACGCGGAGACGACCCGCTCCAGCGCCTCGTTCCAGCCGGCCGGGCGCAGTTCGCCGGAACGCCCGTCACGAACCAGTGGGCGGGTCAGCCGCTCCGGATGCCCCAACAGTTCGGCCGCCGTCCAGCCCTTCGCGCACAGCCCGCCGCGGTTGGTGGGAAAGTCGCTCTGCGGTTCGAGACGGATGCGGTCACCCGACACGTCGAGGGTGATGCCGCACTGCAGCGAACAGTACGGACAGTGTGTTTTCGTCGGCGCCGACGCCATCGGCGATCACCGCTTAGCTGACGAGCCGGCCCTGCCGGCTCCGCTGTTCGAACCTCCCATGTCGCCTCCCGATCGGCCCTCCAAAACCGAAGCTACGGCCGGTGTGTTGCGGCGACATTTCGTCGGGTTGTCCGCGGGACTACCGCGGCCTCACGCCCGGCGCCGGGCCGGGTAATACTTGACCGGTGCCGAACAACGACGTTCACCCCGATTTGCGCCGCATTGCGCGCGTCACCCCCCGCTCTCTGGTGGGGCCCCGCACCCTGCCGGTCATCCGGTGGATGAGCGCGCTGCTGGGGCGTGTGCAGAAGCCGGCCGCGGCCGGCGGCGTCGAGGTGGCCGCGCTGGGTTCGGGAGCCGGCGTCCGCCTGTTCCGGCCCGTCGGCGGCATCGGCGTGAAGGGACCGGCTCCCGCCCTCTTGTGGATGCACGGCGGCGGCTACGTGATCGGCACCGCCGCGCAGGACGACCGGTTGTGCCGCCGGTTCAGCTCGCGGCTGGGCATCACCGTCGCGTCGGTTGACTACCGGCTCGCCCCCGAACACCCGTATCCGGCGCCGCTCGAGGACTGCTACGCGGCGCTGACCTGGCTGGCGGACCTGCCGTGGGTCGACCCGGGACGGATCGCGATCGGCGGCGCCAGCGCCGGCGGTGGGCTCGCCGCGGCCTTGGCCCTGCTGGCGCGTGACCGCGGCGAGATTGCGCCCGCCTTCCAGCTGCTCGTCTATCCCATGCTCGACGACCGTAGTTCCGACGGCCCGCACAACCCGAACTTCCGGCTGTGGAACACGCGCAGTAACCGCTTCGGCTGGGAGGCCTACCTCGGTGACGCCGACCCCCGGGTCGCCGCGCCCGGGCGGCGCGACGACCTGAGCGGGCTGCCGCCGGCGTGGATCGGCGTCGGCAGCCACGACCTGTTCCACGACGAAGACCTCGCCTATGCCGAACGCCTGCGAAACGCCGGGGTGCCCTGCCAGGTGGAGGTGGTCCCCGGGGCCTTCCACGGCTTCGACCTGTTCGTGCCGAAAGTCGAAGTCTCACGCCGATTCTTCGACAGCCAGTGCGATACGCTGCGCGTGACGCTGCGCCCGCCGACCCGCTAGCCCGCCGCGTACACCACCTCGCCGCCGATGATGGTGGCGGCCACCAGGCCGGCGTCCAGGTGGTCCAGCGCCGCCTCGGGCGGCACCGTGAGCACGCAGAGGTCCCCCGGCTGACCGGGCGCGACGGTCCGCGGGCGATCAGGCCGGTCGGCGCGCCCGAGGAACATCGTCAGGGCCTCGCGCGCCGCCACCCGCTCGACGGGCCCCAGGACGGCGCCGCTCGCTGTGATGCGGTGGACCGCGGCGCGCATCGCCGACCACGGGTCCTCGCGCCCGAACGGCGCGTCCGTCGAGAGGGCCACGCGCACTCCGGCTTTCAGCAGCGATGCGACGCGCCACAGCAGCGGATGCTCGGCCGCCGGGATGTCCGCGAGGTATTGGTCGCCGCGCTCGGCGACGAAGTTCGGCTGCGTCACGACGGTGACCCCGAGGTCGGCCAGGTCGGCCACATTCGCGTCGTCGGCCACGGCCGCATGCTCGATGCGGTCCCGGGGGCGGGCGCCGGCGGCGCGCAGCGCCGCGACGGTCACCACGAGCTGGGCCGCGGTGACGCAATGAACCGCCACCGGTCCGCCGGCGGCATGCCGAGCGATGATCCACTTCGTCAGCGCGTCGAGGTCGAGGCGGTCGTCGTGCAGGATCTTCTTGCCCGGCGCCAAAAAGTGCAGCCGCGGCCGGAATTCGCCCCTCCGGTGCGCCGCCGAGAGCGCCGCCACGTCGTCGGCGTCGAGATCGGGCGTCGCGTCGGTGACCCCGGTGACGCCCAAAGCGGTGAGCCGGCGGCCGAATTCGGCGAGGTTGGTGCCGCGCTGCGGGAGTGTCCGGGCCCACGGGTCGGTGGCCCGCAGGCGCCCATCCGGGTGCCCGGGAAGTCCGACGCGGCTCAGCGCCGCCGAGTTGAGGATCCACAGCGCGCCGCTGCGGTGTTGCACGCGCACCGGGGTTTCCGGCGAAACCGCGTCGAGCGTGGCGCGGTCCAGCTCGCCGGCCACCGATTCGTGGTAGCCGACCGCGCGGATCCACCCGTCGGGTCCGGGTTGTGCCGTCGACAACGCTTGCGTCAGTTGGTCGTCGGTGCGGACGGCGGGCGGTCCGAGCATCAGCGACTCCAGCGCGGAAGCGGCCGAGCGCACGTGCACGTGATGGTCGTGCAGACCGGGGAGCACGGAACCGCCGGCGGCGTCGAACACGCTCTCCCCGGGTACCGGGCGGATGCCCGCGCCGACCTGGTCGATCCGTCCGCCGACCCGGATGTCGGCCACGGTGCCGTCCAGCAGTGCGGCATGCCGGATCAGCATGCCAGGGCGAGCCTTTCGGCGACGATACGGCGTACCGCGTCGTTGTCCGCACCGAGCCCGGCGGCGGGCCGCGCCACGGGGGGCGGCGACGGCGGCGAAGCTGGGGCGTCCGTAACCGGCCGCGCCGCGGGCAGCGCCGCATACCCCGCGGCGATCCCGGCCATGCAGACGTCGATCGACTCGCCGCCCCCGCGCTGCAGGGATTCGGCCACCGCCGAGGCCGCCTCCAGCCCGGCCAGCGGGTCGGCGACGGCGTCACCGCAGAACACCGGCCCGTCGGGCCCCGCGCCGACGAGGCCACCGCCGACCGCGGCGTCGTCACCGAACGCGGGCCGACCCGAAAGCACCCCATAACCGTTGATGCGCAACCAGATTCGTCCCGGCCGCACCGGAAGATGGTCCGGGACGAGGCGGCGCCGGACCAGCGCGGCGGGACGTGAGCCCTCGATCACGACGTCGGCGACCGCGAGCAACTCGCGCAGCTCGCCGGCCTGACGATCGAAATCCACGCAATAGGAGAGCTTTCCGCCGTTGACCCAGTCGAAGAAGTCGCTATTTCCCCCCCGGGTGCCGTCCGGGCGTCGCGGGCTTTCGACCTTGACGACCGTCGCCCCGGCGCTCGCCAGCAGTTGACCGCACAGCGGCCCCGCCCACATCGACGACAGGTCGGCCACCAGCAGCCCGGGCCAACCGCGGCCGGCGGCGCGCGGCCCCATCGAGCGCACCAGCGGCGGTGCGGCCGCGACCTCGCCCAGGCCGGCCGCGGGAAGGTCCAGCAGCCGTGTCCGGTCGATGACCTCCGACGCCGAATGCGCCGCGGCCCAACCCTCGACGGCCGGCCAGGGATCGTCGGGCACGCCGTCGATGCCCAGCAGCGCGGGCACGGCGGCGACGTCGTCGGGACGCGACAGCGTGATCGCGCACCAGCTGTCACGCGTCCTCAGCAGCCGGGTGGCCCCGCCGGCGGAGACCCGTCCGCCGCGACGCAGGCCGAGCAGGGCGGCGCGGCCGGTGAGCAGCGCGGCCGCGTCGACCGCGGTTCCGATCCGCCGGCCCAGCGCTTCGGCCACCTGCTCGGCGCGGGCCAGCACGTTCGCCCGGGAGAAATCGGGCGCGCCGCCGGGCGGGCCGGTCAGGTAGGCCAGCCCGCTGCTCCCCCACCTCGCCGACGCCGAACTCACGGCCGCCAGCGTAACGCCGCTCAGAACTGCAGCGCGCTGAACCGCCAGTCCAGCACCGGCCGGTCGGAGCCGGCCGCGGCGTCGCCGACGGCGTAGACCACCGACCGCAGCCCGAGCACGCCGCCGTGCCCGGTGGGCTCGGCGGACTCGACATGCAACTCGCTGTACAGGGTGTCGCCCTCGTGCACGGGGCCGGTGTGGTCGCAGGACTCCCAGCCCAGCACCGTCGCCAGGTTGGGCAACAGGCGACTCGCCTGCGCGAGGGCCAGCCCGATGGTGTGGCCGCCGTACACCAGCCGCCGTCCCGCGGTCCGCCAATCGTGATGCGTGGCAGCGACGTTGAGGGTCAGGCGCGCGAGCTCGGGTGCGCCGCTCACCACGTCGCCGGTGCTGTGCAGCACCGCGCCGGCCATCCCGGGGTCGAAGTGCGGGCCGGGCACCTTGGCCCGGAATGCCGCACCGTCCCACAGCGCGGTGGGGTCGGCCGCCGGGCCCGGCGCGTCGGCGCCGATGGCCGACAGGTCGTCGCCGCCGTCCGCGCCGTGCCAGTCCGGGCTGGCCGGCAGCATCGCGCACCGGTAGAAGTCGAGCACCAGCTGGTCGGCCTGGTCGATGGTGGTCATCCGCAGCGCGGCCATCCCCGTCGGCGCCCGTCCGGGCTTCGGCGAATTCGCCTTCAGCCCAACCACTTCGGTACGCGTGTACAGCGAGTCACCGATTACCGGGAAGCGGTGGAACGTCAGGCCGCGGTAGAAGAGGTTGGCCTTGACCCGCTGGGTGGCCGGGGTGGACTGCCCGATCGCCACGTCGCAGACCAGCGCCGGGTGCGCCAGCGGGGCCGGCAGCCCCGTGACCGCGGCGCACAGGCCGGCGTCCAGGGACAGCCGGAGCCGGTCGCCGACGATCGCCTGATGGGCGGCGGCCAGCCCCGCCGACAGTGTCGCCGTCGGCGCCCAGTCGAACACTTGGCCAACCGACAGGTCGTCGAAGTAGGGGCCGCCCTCGCGCTGACCCGCGTAGCCGCTATGCACAACGCCACATGCTGGCAGGCGCACGGGTTGGGGGCAATATGGCGTGGGTGAATGACGAAGAAGAGATGCTGGTCGCCACCGTCCGCGCCTTCATCGACCGCGACGTCAGGCCGGGCGTCCGCGAGGCCGAGCACGCCAACACCTATCCGGAGGCGTGGATCGAGCAGATGAAGCGGATCGGCATCTACGGCCTGGCCATCCCCGAGGAGTACGGCGGATCGCCGGTGTCGATGCCGTGCTACGTGCTGGTCACCCAGGAGCTGGCACGCGGCTGGATGAGCCTGGCCGGCGCGATGGGCGGCCACACCGTGGTGGCCAAACTGCTGACGCTGTTCGGCACCGAGGAGCAGAGGCGGGCCTACCTGCCGCGGATGGCCACCGGCGAGATGCGGGCGACCATGGCGCTGACCGAACCCGGCGGGGGCTCGGACCTGCAGAACATGTCGACCACCGCCGTCCCCGACGGCGCCGACACGCTGCGCATCAACGGTTCGAAGACCTGGATCAGCAACGCGCGCCGGTCCGGGGTCATCGCGCTGCTGTGCAAGACCGACCCGAACGCGACACCGCGACACAAAGGCATCTCCATCGTGCTCGTCGAGCACGGTCCGGGGCTGACCGTCTCGCGCGACCTGCCGAAGCTGGGCTACAAGGGCATCGAGTCGTGCGAGCTGACGTTCGACGACTTCGTGGCCCCGGTGTCGGCGATCCTCGGCGGCCGCCCGGGTGAGGGTTTCGCCCAGATGATGAAGGGTCTCGAGACGGGCCGAATCCAGGTGGCCGCCCGCGCCCTGGGCGTCGCCACGGCGGCGCTCGACGATGCGCTGGCTTATGCCCAGCAGCGGGAGAGCTTCGGCAAGCCGATCTGGAAGCACCAGGCCGTGGGGAACTACCTGGCCGACATGGCGACCAAGCTGACCGCGGCCCGCCAGCTCACCCGCCACGCCGCCGAGCGGTACGACACCGGCGAACGCTGCGACATGGAAGCCGGGATGGCCAAACTGTTCGCCTCCGAGGTCGCCATGGAGATCGCTCTGAACGCCGTGCGCATCCACGGCGGGTACGGCTACTCCACCGAGTTCGACGTCGAGCGCTACTTCCGCGACGCGCCGCTGATGATCGTCGGCGAAGGCACCAACGAGATCCAGCGCAACGTGATCGCCGCGCAGCTGGTGTCGCGGGGTGGCATCTGACTGCGCGGACCGAAATGTGCGGGTTGCGCCGCGGCGCGTGCTATATAGTGGCCTGACTTCGGCCAGCAAACCGCGAAAGGCGTTGCCGTGAGCTATCCTCCTGGGCCGTACCCGGGCCCACCGGAATGGCAAGGCCCCCAACCGGGTTGGCAGGGTCAGCCGGCTTGGCAGGCGCCGCAGCCGGGTTGGCCGGGCCAGCGGGAGCCGGACAACTACCTCGTGTGGGCCATCCTGTGCACCGTCCTGTGTTGTCTGCCGTTGGGGATCGTCTCCATCGTCTACTCCAGCAAGGTGTCCAGCCTGTGGACCCAGGGCCGCTACGCCGAGGCGCAGGGCGCCGCCAACAACGCCAAGAAGTGGGCGATCATCGGCGCGATCGTCGGCGCCGTCGGCGCGGTGATCGGCGTGGTGCTCTACTTCAGCCTGATCGTGTTCGCGATCTCCCACTCCCCGTCGAACGTCACGACGACGTTTTCGGGCTACTGAGCCACCGCGTCCACCAGGCCCCACGCCAGGGCGGTCTCGGCGTCGACGGTGCGCCCGGACAGCACCAGATACGCTGTGCGCCAACGGCCTATCCGGCGGGTGACGCTGACGGTGCCCCCGGCGCCGGGGACCAGGCCCAGTTCCAGTTCGGGCAGCCCGAACACCGCGTCCGGGCGCGCCTCGACCCACCCGCAGAACGCCGCCATCTCCAGTCCGCTGCCCATGACCCGGCCGTGGACCCGCGCGCGGCAGGACGCGCCGAGCCTGGCGGTCAGCGCGTCGAGCGCCAGGGCGGGGCTGTGACGGGTCCTCGCCAGGTGGGCGGCGGCCGGGTCGGCGAAGGTGCCGAATTCCGCGAGGTCCCCGCCGCTGCAGAACGACGGGCCGTTGCCGCTCAGCACCACCTCGCTCACCGAGGGGTCCAGCTGTGCGACCGTCAGGGCCTCCAGCAGCGCGGCGCGCGCGTCGGTGGAGAACGCGTTGTGGCGGCCGGGCCGGTTGAACGCGATCCATAGGGTGTCGCCATCACGCTGGGCCACAACGGGATCGCCGATGTGCGGCATCCTGGCCGGCCCGCGTCTGGCGAGCCAGCGCCCGAATTCCGGGCCCGCCTGCAGGGTGGAGTAAGCGAGCGACTCGGTCAGCACCCCGGCCAGCGTGGGGCCGGCGGGGTCGACGGATCGCAGGACGTCGTCACAGACGCCGCTGGCGTGCGGCCAGCGCTCGCATCGCGCGGTCAGCTCGTCCAAGGCCTCGCACACCGAGGCGACCGTGACCACCCTACGGTCGGCACTGGGCTCCTGACTCAACGTGAAGGTGGCCGAGCCCAACCATGATTCGGCCCGCGCGATGTCGGCGGCGGACCCGTGCGCCAGAATCACGCCGGGTGGCGACGCGGGACCGGCGTCCGGCGGGCTCGACAGGTCGACCACCCGGACCATGGGTCACACCGAGTACTTCTCGATCAGGCCGTTCTTGTAGAGCTTGCCGGTGTCGGTGCGCGGCAGCTGCGACTCGAACGCCAGGGTTCGCGGACACTTGTAGTGCGCCAGGCGGTCCCGCAACCAGTCGAGCAGTTCGGCGCCGAACTCGTCGGTGGCGTCGGCGGGGTCGATGGTCTGCACTGCGGCCACCACACGCTGGCCCATCTCGTCGTCGGGGACGCCGAACACCGCCGCGTCCAGCACCTTCGGGTGGGTGACCAGAAGGTTCTCGGTTTCCTGCGGGTAGATGTTCACACCGCCCGAGATGATCATGTGGTGGCGCCGGTCGGTCAGATACAGGTAGCCCTCGTCGTCGAGATAGCCGATGTCTCCCACGGTCGCCCACCCGTGCTTGTCCCGGGACGCAGCGGTTTTCGCATCGTCGTTGAGATATTCGAAGGAGTAGCCGCCTTCGAAGTAGATTTCGCCGGGCTGGCCCGGCGGCAACTCGTTGCCGTTCTCGTCGAGGATGTGCACCGCGCCGCCCATGGGTTTGCCGACCGACCCGGGGTGTGCCAGCCAGTCCTCGGCGGTGATCAGCGTCGACCCGTGCGCCTCGGAGGAGGCGTAGTACTCGTCGACGATCGGGCCCCACCAGTCGATCATCTGCTTCTTGATCTCCACCGGGCACGGGGCGGCGGCGTGCATGACGCGCTGCAGGCTGGACAAGTCGTACGAATTGCGGACCGCTTCAGGCAGTTTCAACATCCGGGTGAACATGGCCGGGACGAACTGGCCATGCGTGACGCGGTGGCGCGCGATCGCGTCGAGGCAGCCCTCCGGGTCGAACTTCTCCATCACCACCGTCGTGATGCCACCGGCCTGCGCGCTCATCGACCACACGGACGGCGCGGTGTGATACAGCGGCGCCGGGCTCAGGTAGACCGAATCGGGCGTCATCCAATAGCCGACCAGGGCCGACATCATGCCCGGCGCCTCGGCCGGTGGCACATGCGGCAGTTGGCGTTTGATGCCCTTGGGCCGCCCAGTGGTGCCCGAGGAGTACTGCAGCAGGTCGCCCTCGAGCTCGTCGTCGATCGGCGTGTCCGGTTGATCCGCAACGCATTCCGGGTAGCGGGCCCAGCCATCGAGGTCGTCGTCGGCGATCAGCAGCAGCGGCGGCAGGCCGCCCGGCAGGTGCTCGCCGAGGTTCTCACAGACCTTGCGCAGCGCGGCCGAGCCGACGATGGCCTTGGCGGCGCTGTTGTCGACGATGTAGGCGGCCTCGGCGGCGGTCAGGTGAGTGTTGATCGGCACGTAGTACAGGCCGCTGCGACGGGCCGCCCACATGACCGTGTGCAGGTGCTCGTTGTTTTCCATCAGGATCGCGACGGCGTCGCCCTCGCTCAGGCCGGCCTGCCGGAAGTAGTGCGCGAGGCGGTTGGCCCGGGCCTCCATCTCGTCGAAGGTGACGACCGTGCCGGACGGGTAAAGGATGACGGCGGGCTTGCTCTTGCCGCTCAGCGCGGACGTGTGCTCGCGGATCTGCATGGGCAGACTGTACCGCCGTGAAAGTTGACGGGTGTCAAGTGGTGGGCGCGGGGCGCCGCCGCGCTACTCGGCCTCGGCCAACCGCTGCTTGAGCGCTTCGAACTCGTCCTTGACGCCGGTGGGCAGCTTGTCGCCGACGAACTCGAACCACTCCTCGATCAGCGGCAGCTCTTCACGCCACTCGGCGGGGTTGACCAGCAACGCCTTGGCGACGTCGGCGGCGTCCACGTCGAGGCCGTCGAGGTCGAGGTCCGCGGCGGTGGGCACCACGCCGATCGGGGTGTCCTGGCCGCCGGCCTTGTGCTCGATGCGGTCGACGATCCACTTCAGCACCCGGCTGTTCTCGCCGAAGCCCGGCCACAGGAACTCGCCCTTGTCACCGCGGCGGAACCAGTTGACGAAGAACACCTTCGGCATCTTCGACTCGTCGGAGTTCTTGCCGAGGTCCAGCCAGTGCTGGAAGTAGTCACCGACGTGGTAACCCAGGAACGGCAGCATGGCCATCGGGTCGCGGCGGACGGTGCCGACCTTGCCCTCGGCGGCGGCGGTCTGCTCGCTGCCCATGGTGGCGCCCATGAACACGCCGTGCTGCCAGTCGCGCGCCTCGGTCACCAACGGCACGGTGGTCTTGCGGCGGGCGCCGAACAGGATGCCCGAGATCGGCACGCCCTGCGGGTCGTCCCACTCCGGCGCCAGGATCGGGCACTGCGACATCGGGGTGCAGTACCGCGAATTCGGGTGCGCCGCTTTGGTGTCCGTTTCGCGCAGGATCCAGTCGTTGCCCTTCCAGTCGATCAGGTGGTCGGGCTCGCCTTCCAGGCCTTCCCACCAGACGTCCTTGTCGTCGGTCAGCGCCACGTTGGTGAAGACGGTGTTGCCGGCGGCGATGGTGCGCATCGCGTTGGGGTTGGACTTCCAGTTGGTGCCCGGCGCGACCCCGAAGAAACCGAACTCGGGGTTGACGGCGTAGAGCCGGCCGTCCTTGCCGAACCGCATCCAGGCGATGTCGTCGCCCAGGGTCTCGGCGCGCCAGCCGGGGATGGTCGGCTGCAGCATCGCGAGGTTGGTCTTGCCGCAGGCCGACGGGAACGCCGCGGCGAAGTAATAGGCCTTGTTCTCCGGGGAGATCAGCTTGAGGATCAGCATGTGCTCGGCGAGCCAGCCCTCGTCGTGGGCCATGGCCGACGCGATGCGCAGCGAGTAGCACTTCTTGCCCAGCAGGGCGTTACCGCCGTAGCCGGAGCCGTAGCTCATGATCTCGCGGGTCTCGGGGAAGTGGGTGATGTATTTGGTGTCGTTGCACGGCCACGACACGTCCTTCTGGCCCGGCTCCAGCGGGGCACCGACCGAGTGCAGCGCCTTGACGAAGAACCCGTCGTCGCCGATCTTCTCCAGCGCGGCCTTGCCCATCCGGGTCATGGTGCGCATGGAGACGACGACGTATTCGGAGTCGGTGATCTCGACGCCCAGCTTGGGGTCTTCGGCGCCCAGCGGGCCCATGCAGAACGGCACCACGTACATGGTGCGGCCGCGCATGCAGCCGCGGTAGAGGTCGTTGAGGATGCCGCGCATCTCGGCCGGGTCCATCCAGTTGTTGGTGGGGCCGGCGTCGATCTGGCGTTCGGAGCAGATGAAGGTCCGCGACTCGACCCGCGCCACGTCGGAGGGGTCGGACAACGCCAGGTAGGAATTGGGATGCTTCTTCTCGTTCAGCTTGGTGAACGTGCCCGCCTCGACCAGCTGGGCGGCCAGCCGGTCGAACTCCTCGGCGGAGCCGTCGGCGAAGACGACCCGCTCGGGCTGGGTGAGCTCGGCGACCTCCTGTACCCAGGACAGCAGCCCCTGATGCTTGGTAGGTGCGGTGTCCAGACCGGGAATGGTCGCTGAGGTCATCGAACTCTCCTGGATTCGTCTGTCGTACTTCGGTGTACTTGCGGTCATCTCGTCGTTGCGTATGGCTTCCGTATGCCCTTGCCCACACAACTTCCGACATGGTGGCGTTAACTACAGGTTATCGTGATCCACTTGTCGGGGAAGCCTCGGCCGGGTATAAGCCTTCTCACAACAACGATTCAGAAACTCGCCGAAAATCGTCATCTTGGCACCTCGAAGCCGGTTTTCCTCAGGCGTCCGCGTCGGCTTCCGATGCCGGGGATTCGTCAGGAATACCCGGTTCGCCCAGTTCCTCACGCACGGCGTTCAACGCTGCGGTGACGGCCGGCATCTCGCGGTCGCGCATCGCCGCGGCGCGGGCCCCGGCGATGGCGTGCTCGCGGAGCTCGCTGTCTATCCCGCTGACCTGGTCGGCCACCTGGGTGTTCTCCGCCTCCTCCCGGGCCATCACCGCGGTGGTCAGCAGCGACTCGGCGACCAGCACCCGGGTGGCCACCAATTCCTCCACCACCGACTGCAGCGACGAGGTTGCCTCGGCGACCCAGCGGTCCAGCAGCGCCCGGTCGCGCAGCAGCCCGCGGATGTTGACCACCGCGAAGGTCGCCGCCAGGCCGATCACGACGCACGCCGCCGCCCCGGCAGCGGCCAGGCCGGGACCCAGGCGCGAGGCCAGGCCGCTGACGAACCGCCCCAGCGTCAGCGCGACCCCGAGCCCGAAACCGGCACCCAGTAGCGCCAACAGCCAGGTTTCCTGCCGCCGTGATTTCAGGGGCGGCGGGGCGAGGTCGACCGTCGGCAGCTTGTCCCCTCCCCCCTGGTCGGCCGGCAGCGGCAAGGACACGCCCATCAGCTGCGCGACGTCGGCCAGTTGGGCGTCGGTCCCGGCGCTGACCTCGGCGACCACCTCGTCCAGCCGGCCCCGCGTGCGCGTCTCGAAGTCGGGCATCGCGCGCCGGGGCAGGCCGCCCACGTCCTCCTGTAATTCGGTGCGCACCGAGGAGCAGCGGTTGCGCGCGAAGTACGACAGCTGGACGCGGGCCTGCTGCACCTGGCCGCGCAGCGTGACGGTGCGCTCCGTTCTGGCTTGGCGGCGCTCGCGCAGCGCGGTGCTGCGTGCGTCGCGCAGCGCGTCGACCCGCGCGCGGCGGCCGGCGCCGTCCACGTCGCGATCGAAGCGCCGCATCGCCGCCTGAAGCCGGGATTCCCAGGTACGCAACCTGTTTCGTTTGGCCAGGTCGGGGTCGGCGAGCCGGCTCGAGACCGCTTCCACCAGGTCGTCGACGTCCGGGTCGCCGAGGTCGGGCAGGGCCGCCGCGCCCACCCACGGCACGCCGGCGTAGCGGGGCGCGTGGGCGGTCAGCGCGTCGCGGTTGGCCGCGACCACGTCGCGCCAGCCGCGGTGCACGTCGATCTTCGAGACCACCCCGATCACCGCATCGGTGTGCTCGGCGGCGGCGTCCAGCAGGGCGCAGTCCGATTCGGTGAGGTGTGACGCCGCGGAGACGACGAACACCACCGCCATGGGCGCATCACCGGGTCCCATGTCCGCCGACTCGATGAATTTGTGTTGCGGCAGCCGCTCGTGCAGCGCCGCGGCCACGGCGCTGACGCCCGCCATCCACGGCCCGGTCACCAGTACCACGTCGCGCCGCTGGCTGGTGGGCGGGTCAAGCCGCGGGCCGACCCCGGCCACCATCGCGTCCACCGCGGCGGCCGGGTCGTCGCCCGCGTCGCCGTTCACCACGAGTCTCCGGGCAGCGAACCGCAGGCCTGCGACCACAGCCGCAGCGAACCCCTGGCGATGTCGGCGCCGCAGGCGCGGTGCAGATCGCTCACCGAGGCCCGGCTGTAGCGCTGCCACCGGGCCGCCCTGGGCAGGTGCCCCGCCGGATCGTGGCGGTCGGATTCGGCGGGCCCGGCGTCCAGGCCCGCCGCCTCGGCGAGATCGACGGCGGCGGCCATCCGGGCGATCACCGTGTCGTCGCGGGACAGGAACGCGGTGATGCTCTCGTCATGCACCGCCAGCGCTTCGAGCTCCGCGACGGCCTCGAGCACGCGCTGGTAGCGCGCCTCGGCGCCGGCGGCGGCGAGCCCGGCGAGGACGTCGTCGACGCCGCTGACCCGGCGCAGCAGGGCGCGGACCTGCGACATCGTCCTGCCCTGCCGAGCCGCCGCGATCCCCACCGCGATGCCGAACAGGTCCAGGGTGTCGAGCAGGCGCAGCCGCAGCGCCACGGGCAGTGCGTTGTCGGCCGCCAGGAAGCCCGCGAACCCGTCGTCGACGCACGTGGCGCCGGCAGGGTCGGCGGCCAGGACCCGCAGCGCGTCCCACAGCGTGCCGTCCAGCTCGTCGAGGGCCGCCACCGCGAGCAGGCCGATCATCGGCGTCACGGGCGCCTGCACGAGCGGCGAGAGCTCCGCGCAGCGCGCCCGCGCCACCGCCATCGGCCCGTCACCCCCACGGCCCGACAGGTCGCCGGCGAGGTCGGCCTTGTTGAGCACCGCCACCACCGGGCGCCCGGCGGCGGCGATCGCCGCGACGTCTTCCGGCTTGGCCACCTCCGCGACGACGTGAACGACGACGTCGACGACGGCGTCAGCGCCGGGTGCAGGGCCGCCGGTCACCGCGATCCATGAGGCGCCCGCGGCCCGGTCCAGGGCCCGCGCCACCGTGCTGCGGCCCACGCCTCGGCGGCCGCCGACGGCCACACGCAGGGGTGCGGCGGCTCGCTCGGCGATCGCCGTCACGCGTGGGTTTGGATGCTCGGCGGCGAATCGCGCCAATTCGTCGACGAAAATGCGGTGCCCCTGTCCTTTCACGTTCTGCCCTGGATCGGGTTGCCAGGCGACGCATCGGTTCCACCGAATGGTGGCACCTGAGTCACGGATATGCGAGCCACCGTCTATGAGTTACCAGGCGAAAGCAACTGTTGGGTATCAATCCGGACCAGGGGCGGCTACATCGGGGGTTCATGGGCCACCATGGACAAATGCACGCGCAACCCGGGGTGGGGATCTCTCCCGACACACCGGGGCCACAGGATGGGGGCCTCCGTGAGCAGCGTCCCCTCCCCGCGACCAGCTTCCGCTCGCGGCGTTCCGCCCTCTCCGATGCGCAGCGCCGCACCTGGGAGCGCCTATGGCCGGAACTGGGGTTGTCGCTACCGTCGGCGCCCGGCGAGGCGACCGACCGTCCCGCCACACCGCTGGACACCGACGCGTGGTTCGGCCGGCGGGCGCCACTGGTGCTCGAAATCGGTTGCGGCAGCGGCGTATCGACCTTGGCGATGGCACGGCAGGAGCCCGGAATCGACGTCGTGGCGGTCGAGATCTACCGGCGCGGCCTGGCCCAGTTGCTCTGCGGCATCGAGCGCGAGGGGGTCGGCAACATCCGGTTGATCCGCGGCAACGCCCTCGACGTGCTGCAGCACCTCATCGCGCCGGGATCGCTGACGGGGGTTCGCGTCTTCTTCCCCGATCCCTGGCCGAAAGCGCGGCACCACAAACGCCGGTTCCTGCAACCGGCCACGGTTGGTTTGATTGCCGACCGGTTACTCCCGGGTGGTGTCCTGCACGCCGCGACGGATCACCCCGGGTACGCCGAGCAGATCGCCGAGGTCGGCGACGCCGAACCGCGGCTGGGGCGCGTCGATCCCGGCACCGATCTGCCGATCTCCGTCGTCCGCCCCACTACTAAATACGAGAGCAAAGCCCACCAGGCGGGTAGCGCAGTGAACGAATTCGTCTGGAAGCGATCCCCATGAGCCTGACCGAAGAGTCCGCGGCGGCCGCGGAACCGTTGGCGCCGCCGGCAGTGATGTCCGGCGGCGGGGGCGGGGCGCTGGGCAATTTCACGCCGTCGGGCGGGCGCGTGCTGCTGGTGTGGGACGCGCCCAACCTCGACATGGGCCTCGGGTCGATCCTGGGCCGTCGCCCCACTGCGTTGGAGCGCCCGCGTTTCGACGCCCTCGGCCGCTGGCTGCTGGCCCGCACGGCCGAGGTCAGCGCCGCTCGCCCGGGCGTGGTGATCGAGCCCGAGGCCACCGTCTTCACCAACATCGCCCCCGGCAGCGCCGACGTGGTCCGCCCCTGGGTGGACGCGCTGCGCAACGTGGGATTCGCCGTCTTCGCCAAGCCGAAGATCGACGAGGACAGCGACGTCGACCGCGACATGCTCGCCCACATCGAACTTCGGCGTAACGAGGGGCTGGCCGCCCTGGTCGTGGCCTCCGCCGACGGCCAGGCGTTTCGCCAGCCGCTGGAGGACATCGCGCGCACCGACGTCGGCGACGGCATCCCGGTTCAGGTCATCGGATTTCGCGAACATGCGAGTTGGGCGCTAGCGTCGGATGTCTTGGACTTCGTCGACCTGGAGGACATCGCCGGCGTCTTCCGGGAACCGTTGCCGCGAATCGGCCTGGATTCGCTGCCTGACCAGGGCGCGTGGCTGCAGCCGTTCCGGCCGCTGTCCGCGCTGTTGACCTCGCGTGTGTGACACTGGCTCGAAAACCGAAAAGACGCAGCGCGGGTCGCTACAGATCCAGTAAGGAGCTCACGTGTTCGCCTGGTGGGGTCGAACTGTGTACCGCTACCGGTACATCGTTATCGGGGTGACGGTGGCTCTGTGCCTGCTGGGCGGCGCTTTCGGGGTGAGCCTGGGAAAGCATGTCACGCAGAGCGGCTTCTACGACGACGGCAGCCAGTCGGTCAAGGCCTCGGTCCTGGGCGACAACACGTACGGTCGCGACCGCACCAGCCACATCGTGGCGACCTTCACCGCACCCAGCGGCCAGACAGTCGACGACACGGCGTGGCGGGACAAGGTCGTCGCCGAGCTCAACAAGTTCAAGACCGACCACCCGGACCAGGTCGTCGGATGGGCCGGCTGGCTGGCCGCACCGACCAGTACGAACCCGGTGATCAAGGGCATGGTCAGCGAAGACAAGAAGCACACCTTCGTGTCCATCCCCCTCAAGGGCGACGACGACGACAGCATCCTGAACAACTACAAGGCCATCGCGCCGGACCTGCAGAAGCTCGATGGCGGCACCGTGCAACTGGCCGGCCTGGAGCCGATCGCCAACGCGCTGACCGGCACCATCGCGACCGACCAGCGCCGCATGGAGGTGCTGGCGGTGCCGCTGGTGGCGGTGGTGCTGTTCCTGGTGTTCGGCGGCGCGGTGGCCGCGGGCCTGCCGGCCATCGTGGGCGGCCTGAGCATCGCGGGCTCGCTGGGCATCCTGCGGCTGGTCGCCGTCTTCGGGCCGGTGCACTTCTTCGCCCAGCCGGTGGTCTCGCTGATCGGGCTCGGCATCGCCATCGACTACGGCCTCTTCGTGGTGAGCCGGTTCCGGGAGGAGATCGCCGAGGGCTACGACACGGAGGCCGCCGTGCGGCGGACGGTGATGACGGCCGGTCGCACCGTGGCGTTCTCCGCGGTGCTGATCATCGCGTCGAGCGCCAGCCTGCTGGTGTTGCCGCAGGGCTTCGTGCACTCGCTGACGTACGCCATCTTCGCCGCGGTGGGCCTCGCGGCCCTGCTGTCGATCACGTTCCTGCCCGCCTGCCTGGGCATACTCGGCCGCCACGTCGACGCGTTGGGCGTCCGGACCGCCTTCCGCGTTCCGTTCCTGCGGAACTGGAAGTACTCGCGGGCCTATCTCAACTGGCTCGCCGACCGGCTGCAGAAGACCAAGACGCGCGAAGAGGTCGAGGCCGGTTTCTGGGGCAAGCTCGTCAACTGGGTGATGAAGCGGCCGCTGGCCTTCGCCATCCCCATCGCCGTCGGCATGATCTTGCTGGTCATCCCGCTGGGCAACCTGTCGTTCGGCGGCATGAGCGAGAAGTACCTGCCCCCCAACAACTCCGTGCGCCTGGCGCAGGAGCACTTCGACAAGCTCTTCCCCGGTTACCGCACCGAACAGCTGACGATGGTGATCCAGAGCACCAACCACAGCAAGGTCACCGACCAGCAGGTCGCAGACATCCGCAACCGGCTCGCGTCGATCAGCGGGTTCACCGACAAGACCTGGCAGGAACGTCCGTGCCCGATGATCGCCGGCAACCCTTGCGTCAACGGCCCCAACGGGACGACGGTGCCGAAGGACGACACGGTCCGGGTGATCCAGAACGGCCTGGTCAACAACAACGACGCCGCCAAGAAGCTCGCCGAACTGCGCTCCATCACCCCACCGAAGGGCCTCACCCTTCTGGTCGGCGGCACACCGGCGCTCGAGCAGGACAGCATCCACAGCCTCTTCGATAAAGCTCCGCTGATGCTGGTCCTGTTGCTCAGCGCCACCATGCTGTTGATGTTCCTGGCGTTCGGGTCCTTCGTGTTGCCGATCAAGGCCGTGCTGATGAGCGCGCTGACGCTGGGGTCCACGATGGGAATCCTCACGTGGATCTTCGTCGACGGGCATTTGTCGACGTGGCTGAATTTCACGCCGACCCCGCTGATGGTGGTGGTGATCGCGCTGGTCGTCGCGGTCGGCTTCGGTCTGGCCACCGACTACGAGGTGTTCCTGGTGTCCCGCATGGTCGAAGCGCGCGAACGCGGCATGTCGACCGCGGAGGCCATCCGGATCGGCACCGCGACCACCGGGCGACTGATCACCGCCGCGGCGCTGGTGCTGGCGGTCGTCGCCGGTTCGTTCGTGTTCTCCGACCTGGTGCTGATGAAATACCTGGCCTTCGGGCTGATGGCGGCGCTGCTGCTGGACGCGACCGTGGTGCGGATGTTCCTGGTGCCCTCGGTGATGAAGTTGCTCGGCGACGACTGCTGGTGGGCCCCCCGCTGGGCGCGGCGCCTGCAGAACAAGATCGGGCTCGGCGAGATCGACCTGCCCGACGAGCGCAAGCGGCCGACGCTGAACGGACGTCCCGCCCGGCCTCCCGTCGCGGCCGCGGCCCTGGTGGCGGCCGGGCCGCGTCCGCCGCACGATCCGACGCATCCCGGGGCGCCGGGGCCGTCGCGGCCCGGCCCGCAGCCGGGTCCGCCCGCGCCGGAGCCGTCGGGTTCCGCGGCGAGCACCACCCGCATCCCGGCGCGGCCCAGCGAGCCGACCGAAGCCAAGACGACCCGGTTCACGGCACCCGGCCGCGAACGGCCCGCCGAGTCGCGCGGCCCAGCGGAATCGGCTCCCCCGGCCCCGGCGCGGCCGACCGCGCCCAACCCGCCGCCCCCGCCCTCCGACGGCGAGACCCGGGCGATGCCGGTGCCCGGCAGCAAGCAGCCCGACGACAACGGCGGCGACCCGGCCGACCCGACCGCCGCCTTCCCGGCCCGCCGGCCCGGTGGCGGCGACTCCGAGGCCGCCACGGAGAAGATGAACGCGCCCGCGCAGGGCGACAACGGCGGCGACCCGCGTCAGCGGCGCCGCGCCGGCGGGGGCCTGAGCGCCCAGGACCTGCTGCGCCGCGAGGGACGGCTCTAGGGCGGCACCGCGTCAGCCGGACTCGGGCGTATCCGGTTCGGCTTGCAGGATGGACCCGGTCTCGTCCGCCTCTTCGACTTGCTTCTCGGCCTCCGCCGCCGGGTCCGGGGCCAGCAGCACCTGGATCGCGTTGTTGAGGAACGCGACGGTGGGGACCGCCAGCAGCGCCCCGACGATGCCGGCCAGGACGCCTCCGGTCGAGATGGCCAGCACCACCCCGAGCGGATGGATCGAGACCGCCCGGCCCATCACCAGCGGCTGCAGCAGGTGCGCCTCGAGCTGGTTCACCGCCACCAGCACCCCGAGAGTGATCAGCGCGTAGACGAAACCCTTCGCGAGCAGGGCCACCACGACGGCCAGGAACCCGGCGATCACCGCGCCGACCAACGGGATGAAGGCGCCGAGGAAGACCAGCGACGCCAGCGGCAGCGCGAGCGGGATGTTCATGATCGCCAGGCCCGTGCCGACACCGGCAGCGTCGGTCAGAGCCACCAGGAAGGTGGCGCGCACGTATCCGATCAGCGATCCGTAACCGGCACGCCCGGCGTCGAGCACCCGTTCGCGGACGCCCGCCGGGACGATCTTCACGACGTACTGCCAGATATTGCGCCCGCCGTACAGGAAGAAGATCAGTGTGAACAGCACCAGTACGGCGGCGGTCACCAATTCGGTGAGGGTGGCCGCGGTCGACAGCGCGCCGCTGGTCAGCTTGGCCTGGTTGTTGCGCAGCGCGTCGATGGCGGCGTTGCCGGCGCTGTCGATCTGTTCGCTGCGCAGGTGCGCCGGTCCGTGGATCAGCCACCGGCGGGTGGACTCGATGCTGCGGGTCACCTGTTCGGTCAGACCGGGCAGGCCGTCGATGAACTGGTTGATGACGAACGCGAGGATGCCGCCGAGCACCGCGAACCCGGCCAGCAGCACCAGCGTCACCGCCGGGCCGCGGGGCAGCCCGCGCCGGTCCAGCCAGTCGACGACCGGCACCAGCAACGCGCTGATCAGCAGCGCCACCAGCACGGGGACGACGATGACCTCGAGCTTGCCCAGGATCCATGTCAACGCCAGGAACGCGGCCAAGATGACGAGCAAACGCCAGGCCCAGGCGGCGGTCTTGCGGACCAGCGGTTCGACCGAGGCGTCATCGAGGTTTGCCGACATTTCGCCAGCCTATCCGCAGCAACGGTCCGCCAAACGTGACGCGGGCGCAGGCCCCGCCCGCGCCGGCCGGCACGATCCGGTTACGACGACGACACGGTCGGCGTCGCGTCGCGCCGGCTTCGCCACCTGCACCGTTACCCTGAACGACGTGTCATACGGCGCACCCGCCCGCAAGCTCGACCTCCCACGCGAAGAGACGTCGCGTGGCAAGTACTGGTGGGTGCGCTGGTTCGTGCTCGGCATCGTCGCGATCGTGCTTGCCGTCGAGATCTCCCTGGGCTGGGCTCAGCTGGCGAAGGCCTGGACGAGTCTGTACGAGGCCAACTGGTGGTGGTTGTTGGCCTCGGTGGCGGCGGCGGCGGCCTCGATGCACAGCTTCGCCCAGATTCAGCGGACCCTGCTGAGGTCCGCGGGGGTGCACGTCCGGCAGCTGCGATCGGAGGCCGCCTTCTACGCGGCCAATTCGCTGAGCACCACGCTGCCCGGCGGACCGGTGCTTTCGGCCACCTTTCTGCTACGGCAACAACGGATTTGGGGCGCGTCGACGGTGGTGGCGTCGTGGCAGCTGGTGATGTCGGGCGTGCTGCAGGCCGTGGGGCTGGCGCTGCTGGGCCTGGGTGGGGCCTTCCTGCTCGGCGCGAAGAACAACCCGTTCTCGCTGCTGTTCACGCTCGGCGGCTTCGTCGCGCTGCTGCTCCTCGCGCAGGCGGTGGCGTCGCGGCCGGAGCTGATCGACGGGATCGGCTGCCGGGTGCTGTCGTGGGTCAACTCGGTCCGGGGCAGGCCCGCCGAGGCCGGTCTGGACAAGTGGCGCGAGACGCTCACGCAGCTCGAATCGGTCAGCCTGGGCAGGCGTGACCTGGGCGTGGCGTTCAGTTGGTCGATGTTCAACTGGATCGCGGACGTCGCCTGCCTGGGGTTCGCCGCCTACGCAGCCGGTGACCACGCCTCGGTGGCCGGGCTGACCGTCGCCTACGCGGCCGCCCGTGCGGTCGGCACGATACCGCTGATGCCCGGCGGGTTGCTGGTGGTCGAGGCGGTGCTGGTGCCCGGATTGGTCTCGAGTGGCATGTCGCTGCCGAGCGCCATCTCGGCGATGCTGATCTACCGGCTGATCAGCTGGCTCCTGATCGCTGCCGTCGGCTGGGTCGTGTTCTTCTTCGTGTTTCGCACCGAGAATGCCGCCGACTCGGACGACGACCCGATCACCGGCCCGCTGCCGCGCTTCGACCAGACCGACGGCGCCCTGCAGGGCCCCCTACCGCCCGATCCGAGGACGGAGGCCGGTTAGCCGACCGAGTTCTGCCGCGACGGGCCCGCGAGCGGGCCGCCCGCCGCGGGCGGAACCGGGGCGCTCGCCGCCGGGCCGCCGGGCAGGCCGCCCGCCGCGCTCTGGGCCTGCTGCATCATGCCCATCGCCTGGGTGGGCGAGATCGGCAGCTTGCACTGCAACGACAGGTTGGACAGGGGCTGCGCGATCGACGTCATGTCGCCGGCGACCTTGGGATTGGCCTCGAAGTACGACTTCAGCCCCGTCAGCGACTGCGGGCCCGCCTGCTGCTGCAGCATCGTCGTCATCGTCTGGTTGGTCTGTGGGTGGGAGTCCAGGTAGTCACCCATGGACTTGGAGACCGAACCGATGGTCCGGGCGACTTCGCTGGCCGCGCACGGGTCAGGGGCCCCGGTAGCCGGCGGCCCGGCCGCGACGGCGAGTGCGGCGCCGGGCAACGCGGTCGCGACCAGCCCGGCGACAAGCCTGCGACGGCCGTCCGCATTGCCTTTGGTCATGTGTGACTCCTTCGAATTCGCGTGAGCCGTTCGGGAATCCCCCCGAAACCACCGCTATGGACGGCGCAGCTATCGCCGCCGATCCCCCCCCATTGGAAGTTCAGGCCCTCCAGGCCATGCGACATCCTGCCACCCCGGTCCGTCCGCAGCCAGGCCGAAGCGGGCGGTGTGATCGAGATCCCGCCAGGTCACCGGTTGGCAACGACTTGGCTGCGTCTTGGCAACGTCGGCGTCGTCGCAGCTCAGGAACCACGGTAAGCCAAACTAATCCACAGCGTGCTGCGGTATCGTCGCCTGCACGCGTTGCGCGAGACCCGGGGAGTGCGGAAATCCAGCAGTTGATGATGCGCCTGAGCCGCAGCCTGCGTAAGTACCGCTGGTTGGTCTTCACAGGCTGGTTGTTGGCATTGGTGCCGGCGGTGTACATGGCGCTGACGCAGTCCGGCAACCTCACCGGCGGCGGCTTCGAGGTCGCCGGCTCACAGTCGCTCGTCGTCCACGATCAGCTCGAGGAGCTCTACCACGACCAGGGGGCGTCGTCGCTGGCGTTGGTGGCGGCCCCCCGTCCGGATGCGAGCTACTCCGACATGAACGACGCGGTCGCCGAGCTGCGGCAGATCGCGGGCGAGTTCCCCGGCATCACCGAGGTGCCGAACCCCACCCAGCGACCGCCCCAGCCGGACCGCCCCTACGTCCTGTCCCTGCGGCTGGACTCCCGCAACACCAGTGACGTCGCCAAGCAGCTGCGCACGAAGGTCGGCGTCAGGGGCGATCAGCCGGGGCACACCGCGAACGACCGGGTCCGGCTGTACGTCATCGGGCAGGGCGCCCTGTCCGCCGCCGCGGCGCAGAACACCAAACACGACATCGCCGCCGCGGAGCGCTGGAACCTGCCGATCATCCTGATCGTATTGCTGGCGGTGTTCGGTTCGCTGGCGGCCGCGGCGATCCCGCTGGCCCTGGGCGTCTGCACGGTCGTGGTGACCATGGGCCTGGTCTATTTCCTGTCCGCCTACACCACCATGTCGGTGTTCGTCACCTCGACGGTCTCGATGTTCGGGATCGCGCTCGCCGTCGACTATTCGCTGTTCATCCTGATGCGCTTCCGCGAGGAGTTGCGCACCGGCCGCGAGCCGCGCGAGGCCGTCGACGCCGCGATGGCCACCTCGGGGCTGGCCGTGGTGCTGTCCGGGATGACCGTCATCGCCTCGCTCACCGGGATCTACGTCATCAACACGCCCGCGCTGAAATCGATGGCCACCGGGGCGATCCTGGCCGTCGCGGTGGCGATGCTGACGTCGACGACGCTGACCCCCGCCGCGCTGGCGACGTTCGGCCGGGCCGCCGCCAAGCGGTCGGCGCTGCTGCACTGGTCGCGCCGGCCGGAGAGCACCCAGTCGCGGTTCTGGAACCGCTGGATCGGGTCGGTGATGCGCCGGCCGTGGATATCGGCGGTGGCGGCGTCGACCGTCCTGCTCGCCATCGCCGTTCCCGCGTCGTCGATGGTGCTGGGCAACAGCCTGCTGCGCCAGTTCGACTCGTCGCACGAGATCCGCGCCGGGGTGGCGGCCGCCGGCCAGGCGCTCGGGCCGGGCGCGCTGGGCCCGGTGCGCGTGCTGGTCACGTTCCCCGACGGCGGGGCCGCCTCACCCGAACACACCCAGACCATCAACGCGATCCGTCAGCGGATCGCCCAGGCCCCCAACATCGTTTCGGTGACGCCGCCGCAGTTCGCCGAGGACAACGGCAGCGCGCTGCTGTCCGCGGTGCTGTCGGTGGACCCCGAGGACATGGGCGCCCGCCAGACCGTCGGCTGGTTGCGCAGCCAGCTGCCCAAGATTCCCGACGCAGGGACGGCGCGGGTGGACGTCGGCGGCCCCACCGCGCTGATCAAGGACTTCGACGACCGGGTGTCGCAGACCGAGCCGCTGGTGCTGGGCTTCGTCGCGCTGATCGCGTTCGTGATGCTGCTGGTCTCGATCCACTCGGTGTTCCTGGCACTCAAGGGCGTGCTGATGACCCTGCTGTCGGTCGCGGCCGCCTACGGCAGCCTGGTGATGGTGTTCCAGTGGGGCTGGCTCAAGGACCTCGGCTTCGCACAGATCAGTTCGATCGACAGCACGGTCCCTCCCCTGGTGCTGGCGATGACCTTCGGGTTGTCGATGGACTACGAGATCTTCCTGCTGACTCGCATCCGGGAGCGCTTCCTGCACTCCGGGAACACGCGCGACGCCGTCGCGTACGGCGTGAGCACCAGCGCCCGCACGATCACCAGCGCCGCTCTGATCATGATCGCGGTATTCATCGGCTTCGCGTTCGCCGGCATGCCACTGGTCGCCGAGATCGGGGTGGCCTGCGCCGTCGCGATCGCGGTCGACGCGACCGTGGTCAGGCTCGTCCTGGTGCCCGCCCTGATGGCGATGTTCGCCCAGTGGAACTGGTGGCTGCCCTCGTGGCTGTCCCGGATCCTGCCGTCGGTCGACTTCGACAAGCCGCTGCCCGCGGTGGACCTCGCCGACGTGGTGGTCATCCCCGACGACATCTCGGCTCCCGTCGCGCCCACCGCGGACCTGCGCATGGTGATCAAGTCCGCTGCCAAGCTCAAGCACCTGGCGCCCGACGCCGTCTGCGTGGCCGACCCGCTGGCCTTCTCCGGGTGCGGGCGCAACGGCAACCGACCCGACCAGCCGCGAGGCCTGGGGCCCGGGCAGATCCCCCACCAGGTCAGCCTCGACGAGGATCCCGCGACAGACGTGAGCGCCGGCACCAACGGCGACCAACGGGGCCACTCGGGGGCCAAGAAGCGGGCCGGCACCCTGGCGACGCGCAACGGCATCGCCCGCGCGATCGCCGGGATGGACCGGCCGGTGCATCCGGTCACCCTGTGGCGGGGGCGGCTGTCGGTGGCCCTCGACGCGCTGGAAACGAGCCGGACAACCGGACAGGCCGGCGGCGCGGCCGCGGAATACGAACGCAGCAGCCCCGTGGAGACGACCCATGTGCAGCTGCCCACCGGGGACCGACTGCAGGTGCCGACCGGCGCGGAGGCCCTGCGGCTCAAGGGTTACCTGATCATGTGCCGTAACAGTCGGCGCGATTACGCCGATTTCGCCGATATGGTCGGCACTCTGGAGCCTCACACCGCCGCGGTGGTGCTGGCGGGCATGGACAGGTATTACTGTTGTCAGTCATCGAGGCGGCAGTGGATCGCCACCGAGTTGGTGCGTCGACTCGCCGATCCAGACCCTTCCGATTTCCCATCCGGTCTCAATGGCGACACGGAGTCCACAGCCGGCGACGCGTCGGACTGGGAGGAGATCAGGGAGCGCTGCCTGTCGGTGGCCGTGGCGATGCTGGAGGAGGCGAGGTGACGTTGGCACCCGACCGACGCCCCGCATCGCCGCCCCAGCGGCCGGCGGTTGAGCAGAACGGGCCCGCCGGTGACTCCCCCGCGGACCCCGAACAGCCGGTCGAGTTCTGGCCCACGTCCGACATCCGGTCCGCGCTGCAGGGCGGCGACATCGAGACCTGGAAGCGCATCGCCGCCGCGCTCAAACGAGACCCTTACGGCCGCACCGCCCGTCAGGTCGAAGAAGTTCTCGAGGGCGCCCGGCCCTACGGCATCGCCAAGGCGATGTGGGAGGTGCTGGAGCGGGCCCGCACCCACTTGGAAGCCAACGAACGCGCCGAGGTGGCCCGCCACGTGCGGGTCCTGATCGACCGATCCGGCCTGGGCGAACCGGAATTCGCCTCGCGTATCGGAGTGCCCATCGCCGAGCTCGCCGCCTATTTGGACGCGACCATCAGCCCGCCGGCCGCGCTGATGATCCGGATGCGGCGGCTCTCCGACCGGTTCGTCAAGGTGAAGTCGGCGCGTTCGGCCGAATCCAACTGATCAGCGCATCGGCAGGACGTTCGACACCAGCCAGCCGGCGCCGCGTTTGACCAGCGTCACCCGCAGCGCGGGGGCCGCCTGACTTGCCGGCTGTCCCGGCGCGGACTGGGTCACCCGCAAGATCACCGCCACACTGGCCGCCGACGGCCCGATGGCCTCGATCCCGGCCGCCAGCGTCGCCGCTTGTGCGGTGATGTTGTGCTGGGCCAGTTCGGCGCTGGTCTTCTGATACTGCTCTTTGAACGCGTCCGCCTGCTCGGGCACCATCATCGCCGCGGCCCGGTCGAGGGAGCCGCCCGGGTCGGCAGGCGTGAACGACGCCATCGCCTCGGCCATACCCGTGGCGACCTGCACCACACGCCCGGAATCCGCCTTGAAGTCGCGGTCGGCGGTGGTCCAGTGCGTGTAACCGGTCAGCACCGCCGCCACCAGCGCCGCCGCGCACAGGAAGACGACCGCCAGGCGCAGCCCGGGGGCGTCGTCGTCGGTGCCGACGCTCACCGAATCGCGGCGCAGCAACCACAGGTTGACCGCGACGCCCTCGACGATCAGCAGGATCAGCACCGAGCACACCGACACCCACCACAGCGGCCAGGCGAGGATGTATCCGATCATCGCCAGCGCGGCCACCGCGGCCAGCGGGGCCGCGATGTCGAACGCGAAGAGCCGCCAGACATTCCTCACTTGATCGACCCCAGCCCGGAGATCATCAGCTTGCCGTCCACGTCAGAGACGTCGAGCCGCAGATTCCAGTGCACCGTCGTCGGCTTGGCACCCGCGTTCTGGCTGACCGACACCGCGACCAGCATCACCGAATCGGTGCGGCTGGCGAATGCCGGCAACTTCGTGGTCACGACCGGTCGCGAGACACCGGGCTGGGAATCCAGGTCGCGGCGCACCGTCTCGAGGGCCACCGCCTCGATCTGCCCGACGCTCTGCGACTGCAGCTTCTGCACCACCTGCCGGTAGGGCTGCACGGCGGCGTCGAAGTCGGCGTTTAGCTCCCCGACGGTGCCGTCGTGCAGCCGCTGCAGGCTGGTGTCGATGTTGGTGCTGTTCATGTTGATCAGCACCCCGGCCCAATCGGCTGCGGTCTGCATGACGCGGGTCAGATACCCGCGTTCGGCGACCTCGTCGCGATGCCCGGACCAGATGACGGCAACGAGCACCACCGCGGCAGCCGACAGGGCGCCCAGAAACGTCGATGCGACGCCGTAGCCGGAGAAGACCCTGCCTGTCGCCGCCTCCTGCACCGACGTGGAGTCGTCCTCGTTGCCTGCGGATTCGGCCTCGGTCGCCGTCTCGGAGCGCTCGCCGTCTGCCATGGCCCGATCGTCGCACCCGGGAAAGATGGAAGGATGGCGGGGTGACGGTAGAGACCATCCGCTCGGGCATCGACCTGAGCTATGTCGACGCAAGCACCCGCCCGCAGGACGACCTGTTCGGCCATGTCAACGGCCGCTGGCTGACCGAATACGAGATACCTGCCGACCGGGCGACCGACGGCGCCTTCCGGCTGCTGTACGACCGCGCCGAAGAGCAGGTGCGCGACCTGATCGCCGAAGCCGGTGAGGCGGGGGCGGCCCCGGGCAGCGACGCTGCGCGCATCGGCGACCTCTACGCGAGCTTCATGGACGAACAGGCAGTCGAACGACGCGGCCTGCAGCCGCTACACGACGAGCTGGCCACGATCGACGAGGCCGCCGACCGCGACGCCCTGGCGGCCGTGCTGGGCGGCCTGCAGCGCACCGGGGTGGGAGGCGGCGTGACGATCTACGTCGACACCGACGCCAAGGACTCCGCCCGCTACCTCGTGCACGTCAGCCAGTCCGGGCTCGGGCTGCCCGACGAGTCCTACTACCGCGACCCGCAGCACGCCGAGGTGCTGGCCGCCTACCCCGCACACATCGCCCGGATGTTCGGGCTGGTCTACGGCGGCGAGCACGCCGAGACCGCGGCGCGCATCGTCGCGCTGGAGACCAAACTGGCCGCCGCGCACTGGGATGTGGTGAAGCGCCGCGACGCCGATCTGACCTACAACCTGCGCACCTTCGCCCAGCTGCAGGCCGAGGGGGCCGGCTTCGACTGGCCCGGGTGGGTGTCGGCGCTGGGCAGCACCCCCGAGCACCTCGCCGAAGTCGTTGTCCGACAACCGGATTACCTGACCGCGTTCGCCGGTCTGTGGGCCGGCGAGGATTTCGACGACTGGAAGGCGTGGGCGCGTTGGCGACTGATCCGTGCCCGCGCCGCCTGGCTGACCGACGAGGTCGTCGCCGCGGACTTCGAGTTCTTCGGCCGCCGGCTCACCGGCGCGGAGCAGATCCGCGACCGCTGGAAGCGAGCGGTGTCCCTGGTGGAGGGACTGATGGGTGACGCCGTCGGAAAGCTGTACGTGCAAAGGCATTTCCCACCCGACGCCAAGGCCCGCATCGACACGCTGGTCGACAATCTGCTGGCCGCGTACCGCATGTCCATCAACGAGCTGGACTGGATGACGCCGCAGACCCGCGAGCGCGCACTGGCCAAGCTGGACAAGTTCACCGCCAAGGTCGGGTATCCGGCGAAGTGGCGCGACTACTCCGCGCTGGTGATCGACCGCCACGACCTCTATGGGAACTACCGGCGCGGGTATGCCGTCAACCACGACCGGGAGGTGGCCAAGCTCGGTGGCCCGGTCGACAAGGACGAGTGGTTCATGACGCCGCAGACCGTCAACGCCTACTACAACCCGGGGATGAACGAAATCGTCTTTCCGGCGGCCATTCTGCAGCCACCGTTCTTCGACGCGCAGGCCGACGACGCCGCCAACTACGGTGGGATCGGCGCGGTGATCGGCCACGAGATCGGGCACGGCTTCGACGACCAGGGCGCCAAGTACGACGGCGACGGCAACCTGGTCGACTGGTGGACCGACTCCGACCGCACCGAGTTCGGCGCGCGCACCAAGGCGCTCATCGAGCAGTACGAAGCGTACACACCGCGGGGCCTGGACGGCGGGCACCACGTCAACGGCGCGTTCACCGTCGGTGAGAACATCGGCGACCTGGGCGGGCTGTCCATCGCGCTGCTGGCCTACCAGCTGTCGCTGGGCGGGGAGCCCGCGCCGGTGATCGACGGCCTCACCGGCGTGCAGCGCGTCTTCTACGGCTGGGCCCAGGTGTGGCGGACCAAATCGCGTGAGGCCGAAGCGATCCGGCGCCTGGCGGTGGATCCGCATTCGCCGCCGGAGTTCCGGTGCAACGGCGTGATCCGCAACATGGACGCTTTCTACGACGCGTTCGAGGTGGGCGAAGCCGACGCCCTGTTCCTGGAGCCGCGAAGCAGGGTCAGGATCTGGAACTGACGGGTCGGGCGCCGACGAGCTCGATGCGGGCGGGCACGTGCTTGTGCCACGGCGTGCCGGCGTAGGGGTCGCGCCACTCGGTGGAGGTGAGCACGTTCGGGGCGACGCCGGGGACCACGGTGCTGCCCTCGTCGTCGACATAGTCGAGCCCGAAACCGTTGGGCAGGGCCGCATGTCCGGCGAGCATGGTCTCGGTGATCTCGACGACGGCCTCGGCGCTGCCGGCCGCGGTGCTGATGCGCACGCGGCTTCCGTCGACCAGCCCGAGGTCCTGGGCGTCCTCGACGCTGACCCGCAGCGCGCCGTCCGCGTCGCGCTTGCGCCAGGACGGGTCGCGGAAGATGTCGTTGGCGGTATAGGCGCGCCGCTCCCCCACCGACAGCACGACCGGGAAGTCCGCGGTGGTCAGTCGCGGCGGGGCGGCCTCCAAAGCCGCCAGCTCGGACAGCATTTCGGGGATTTCCAGCGCGATCTTGCGGTCGGCGTGGCCGATCAGCGCGAAGTCGTCCTCGTAATCGTGCACGGTGAACGTCACCGCGGAGGGTCCCTCGAGGAGGGCGTCGAACAGGGCGTTGCCGTCGGCATGGCCGGCGCGGCGCACGGCGTCCGGGTAGGTCAGCGCCGTCTTCTGCGCGAGGCCCCACAGGGCGGCCGTACCGCGCAGGCCGTCGGGCAGGGTGGGCCCGAGGGTCTCGTAGAGCACGTAAGGGAGCAGCCGGGCCACGGTCGGGTTGCCGCCCATCGCGGCGAGGAACGCCTCGGTGTAGGCCTGCCGGCCGCGTGCGGCCGCCTCACGCAGCGGCCGCAGGTCCGCGTCCCCGACGACGCCCAGGGCCCGCACCAGCCGCGCCCAGATCTCTGGTTCGGGCAGCGTTCCCGGCAGCGGCTCGAGCAACGGGCGGCGCAGCTGAAAAGCGTTGGCGGGGAACTCGAAATTGAAGAACGTGGCCTCGGGCTTCTCGTACTGGGACGCGGCGGGCAGCACGTAGTGCGCCAGCCTGGCGGTCTCGGTCATCGCGACGTCGATCACCACCATGAGCTCCAGCGCTTCGAACGCCTCGCGGCAGGCCGCCGAATTGGCGAGCGAGTGTGCGGGATTGCTGCTCTCGACGATCATGGCCCGGAAGCGGTCCGGGTGGTCGGTCAGGATCTCCTCGGGCACCACGTTGCTGGGGATCAGCCCGGCGATGACGGGAGCGCCGGTGACCGGCGTGCGGCCCGACACCTGGCCGAACAGCGGCGCGAACGACGAATGTAGGTGCTGGCCGCCCTTTTTCGCAAAGTTGCCGGTGAGGATCCACAGCATCTTGTTCAGATAGGAGCACAGGGTGCTGTTGGGCGCCTGCTGGACGCCGAGGTCCTCGAACACCGCGACGCTGCCGGCCGCGCCGATGCGGCGCGCCGATGCGCGCAACAGCTCTTCGTCGACCCCGCACCGTTGCGCGTAGTCGGCGACCGGAACCTCGCGCAGCGCGGCGCGCACGGTGTCGGAGCCGTGCACATGGGCCGCGAGAAAGGCTTCGTCGCAGAGGTTTTCCTGAACGAGCACCGCGGCCAGCGCGGCCAGGCACCACGCGTCGGTGCCGGGGCGGACCCGAAGGTGAAAGTCCGCCATCTTTGCAGTGTCGGTGACCACGGGGTCGACGACGATCATCGACCGGGCCGGATCCTTGGCGATGTCGTTGAGCACCACGCGGGCGCGCGGGAAGCTCTGCGACATCCACGGGTTCTTGCCGACGAACACCGCCACCTCGGCGTGCTCGAACTCACCCCGGGTGTGGCCGCCGTAGAGCTGCGCGTCGACCCAGGCCTCGCCGGTCTTCTCCTGCGCCAAGGCGTTTGAACGGTAGCGCGAGCCGAGCGCCTTCAGGAACGCGCCGCTGTAGGCGCCGCCGAGGTGGTTGCCCTGCCCGCCGCCGCCGTAATAGAAGATCTTGTCGCCCCCGTAGGCGTCGCGGATGCGCTGGAAGCCCTCGGCGATCTCGACGATCGCGGTGTCCCAGTCGATCTCCTCGTAGCTGCCGTCGGCGCGCCGGCGCAGCGGCGAGGTGATGCGGCCGCGGTTGTTCTGGTAGTGGTCCAGCCGCAGCGCCTTGTTGCATGTGTAGCCCTGCGACGCCGGATGCGCCTTGTCGCCCCGGATGCGTGCCAGCCGGCGATCCTCGACCTGGACGACGATGCCGCAGTTGCACTCACAGAGGATGCAGGCGGTGGACTGCCATTCACTGGTCATCTCGGTGGCCCTTTCCGTGTGCCCCGCCCGATATCAGGGCCGAAAGCATCTCGCGCAGCCGGCGGTGGACGGCGTCCAGCGGCGCCAGGTCGCGGCGCACGCGGGCCAGCACGATCGCGCCCTCGATGGCGCTGGTCGCCAGCAGGGCGAGTTCATCGGCCCCCTCCCGCGGTATCCCGTCGGCGACGAACCGCTGGGCGATCAGGTCCGACCAGCGGTCGAACGCCGCATTCGCGCGCTCGATCACCGGGGACATCCGCTCGCGGTCGTCCTCGTCTCCCGCCTCGACGGAAACCGCGACGACCGGGCAGCCCGCCCGGAAATCGCTGTCGAGCAGCTGCCGGCGGTACTTCTCGAACAGGGTGTCCAGCAGCGGCAGGCTCCCATCGGCCGCGGTGATGACCGCCGCGACGTGCTCGCCGGCGTAATCGACCGCCTCGCAGAGCAATTGGGTGCGCCCACCCGGAAAGTAGTGGTACGCCGACCCGCGCGGCGCACCGCTGTGCGAAAGCACGTCGGAGATGGCGGTGGCGTGGGCGCCCCGTTCCCGGATCAACAGCGCCGTGGACATCACCATCCGCTCACGGGGGCTTCGCATATATATGATGCTATACATAACCCGCACCGCCGGACCAGCCCCCGAAATTCCGACGAGCGCGCATGTACAAAGACACGCCGCAACAGATGGCATTTTGCGCACCATCGTGGCGGCGAGGGAATCAGAACAACTAGTTCAGCCAGTCGCTGGAGCCGTCGTTCTTCTTGTAGTCGCCGCCACCGGAGTTCTTCACGATGATCGGGTCGCCCGGACCGAAATTGTCGAAGAACCACTTCGCGTTGCTGGGGCTGATGTTGATGCACCCGTGACTGACGTCGCGCTTGCCCTGGTCGTCGACCGACCACGGCGCGCTGTGCACGTAGTCGCCGACGTTGTCGAAGCGGACGGCGTCCTCCACCGTCACCTTGTAGCCCCAGGCCGAGTTGACCGGAACCCCGTAGGTCGAGGAGTCCATCACCACCGAGGCTTTCTTGTCCTGCACGTAATACGTGCCGTTGGGCGTCTGGTGGTTGCCGGCCGTCATACCCATCGACATCGGGAAGGTCTTCTCCACGGTGCCGTTGCGGGTGATGGTCAGCTGGTGGGTGGCGTCGTCGGCCGTGGCGATCAGGGTGTCGCCGGTCTGAAAGCTGGACACGGTGCCGCCGGCGTCGACGGTCACCGCGGTGTGCGCGGGCCAGAAGCTCAGCGGGCGCCAGCGCAGCTGGGTCGGGGTCATCCAGTAGAACTTTCCGGGCACCGCCGGAACCGACGAGACGTGCACGGCATTGATCGCCGCGCCGGCGTCTTCGACCGTTCCCGGGAAGTTGATGATGATCGGCTGAGCCACCCCGACCGTGGCGCCGTTCGCCGGGACGAAGTTCGGCGGGCCGAAGGGGGCCACGCCGGTGAAGGGCGTCGGGTTCTGCCCGTCGGCAGGTCCGGTGTAGACCGGTTGCGCGAGCGGGTTGGGCGGCAGCCCGGGCAGCGGCGGCAGCCCCGGTGGCGGCGGTGGCGCCAGCGGGTCGGGAGGCGGCGGCAGCAGGGGCGGCGGCGCGGGCGGGCCGGCGGGCGCGGCCACCAGACCCGGATCGCCGGGGGCAGGATCGGGGTCGGCCAGCGCGGTGCCGGCGCCGAGCACCAGTCCAGCGGCCAGGACGGGCACCCCCACCGAGGCCAATCCGGCTGTCTTCAGAGCCGCGAAAATGTTCGCTCTCGTCCGGCCCGACATACGCATCCCTTCCGTCACCTTCCTTCGAATCAGTGTGGCACAGGGCGCAGGCCAGCTAACTCGGCTTCGGGCGGTGTCGCGGGGTGCGGGCGGGGGATTCGCAGTGCTGAACTGCGCAGCTATGAATTGCGTGAGCTTGTCGGGGCAACGTCGAGCATGTGCCGGTTAGCCGCTATTCCGGCGAGCGCGAGGCCCATCAGCCCCGCCGAGGCGGTCAGCATGAAGGCGACGCTGCGCTCGTAGAGCAGCCCACCCGCCAGCGAGCCCGCCATGATGCCCACCTGGAACGCGGTCACGTACAGCCCGGACGCCCCGTCGGGGTCGTCGGCGCCGTTGCGCATCGCGGCGGACTGCATCATCGGCGACACGGCGGTGGCCATGGCCCCCCACAGCACGATCGCACAGGCCCCGATCAGCGCCGTCGCCGCGGTGGGCCGGCCACCGAACGCCAGGCCCATGAGCACCGCGAACGCGGCGGTCAACCCGGCCGTGCACAGGATGATGGCGCTGCGCGGGCGGCGGTCCAGCGGCCGCGCCACCAGCGGCACCGACAGCAGCCCCGCCAGCCCGTAGGCCGCCAGCACCCAGGCCAGGTTCGCCCCGCTGACCCCGACGACGTTGCGGATGATCACCACGATGTAGGTGTAGGAGACGAAGTGCCCGGTGACGGCGATCATCGCGAGGAGGCTGACCTTGATCAGCGCCGGGTTGCGGTGATGGCGCGAGCGGGGGCCGACGTGCGCGAGCTGATTCTCGGTGAGCACCATCTCCGGCAGCATCACCCGGGCCGCGACGGTGACGACGAGGGCCGCCACGGTGATGCACACGACGGCGAGCCGCCAGCCCCACATCAGGCTCATCGCCGCCGTCAGGGGGCTGCCGACGACCAGGGCGAGGCTGGTTCCCAGGTAGATGGAGGTGGTGGCGCGCCCGGCGTGGCTCGGCGGCACCAGCCGCGTCGCGATCGGGGCGATGACCGACCACAGCAGGCCGTGGGTGATGGCGCACAGCACCCGGCCGGCCGCGAGCACGGCGAAGTTGGGGGCGACCGCGGCGATGACCTGCGAGGCCGTCAGGCAGCACAGGCTCATCACCAGCGCACGCCGGCGGGGCCAGTGCGCGGTCCAGCGGACCAGCGGGAACGTGGTCAGGGCCGCGACCAGCGCGTACCAGGCCAGCAGCGTCCCGACCAGGACGAGGCTGACGTGCATGTCCCGGGCGATCACCGGCAGCGCTCCCACCGGAAGGATCTCGGCGGTCACATAGATGAAGGCCGCGGCCGCCAGGACCGCCAGTTGCGCGGCGATCCGGGGCGTCCACGTTCTCGAGGACGTCGAGGCGCTCTGGGTTGCGGAGCTCATGGCGTCGGCATCGGCCGGGCTTCCCGGTCTCTTGGTAGCAATCACTGGCGCGCTCACAATGCCTTTACGGTACGCACTGCCGCGACGAGTTGACCTTACTTAAGGTCTCAAACGCCCACCAAGATAGTCACCGATCAGGAACGGACGAGGCGCGCGATCGCGGCGGTCGCCTCGGCGATCTTCTCGTCCGCCTCGTCACCCCCCGAGGCGACGGCGCGGGTCACGCAGTGGTTGAGGTGCTCGTCGAGCAGGTTGAGGGCGACCGAGCGCAGCGCGCTGTTGACGGCGCTGATCTGGGTGAGGACGTCGATGCAGTATTTGTCCTCTTCGATCATTCGCGCGATGCCGCGCACCTGGCCCTCGATGCGGCGGAGCCGCTTGGCGTAGTTGTCTTTCTGCTGCGAGTAACCGTGTGCAGTCGTCATGTTCCTCTCACCTCAGTCCACGCGCACCGGCCGAGGCGGCCCGAACCCCGTGTAGACAGGCCAGCTTATACCCGGCGGGGGTACTACCCGCGCATTTGCCGCGTCGGCGACTCCCGCATACTTGCACGATGGCCACCACAACCGATCCGACTCCGCCCACGGACATCAAACCGCGTAGTCGCGATGTCACCGACGGTCTGGAGAAGGCCGCCGCCCGCGGGATGTTGCGCGCCGTCGGCATGGATGACGAGGACTTCGCCAAGCCGCAGATCGGGGTGGCGTCGTCGTGGAACGAGATCACACCCTGCAACCTGTCGCTGGACCGGCTGGCCAAGTCGGTCAAGGAAGGGGTGTTCGCGGCGGGTGGCTACCCGCTCGAGTTCGGCACGATCTCCGTCTCCGACGGCATCTCGATGGGGCACGAGGGGATGCACTTCTCGCTGCCGTCACGGGAGCTGATCGCCGACAGCGTCGAGACGGTGATGCAGGCCGAGCGACTCGACGGCTCGGTGCTGCTGGCCGGCTGCGACAAGTCGCTCCCGGGCATGCTGATGGCCGCCGCCCGACTGGACCTGGCGTCGGTGTTCCTCTACGCGGGTTCGATCCTGCCGGGCGTGGCCAAGCTGTCCGACGGCAGCGAGCGCGAGGTCACCATCATCGACGCGTTCGAGGCCGTCGGCGCCTGCGCCCGCGGCCTGCTGCCCCGCGAGGACGTCGACGCCATCGAACGGGCGATCTGCCCGGGCGAGGGTGCGTGCGGCGGCATGTACACCGCCAACACCATGGCCAGCGCCGCCGAGGCGCTCGGGATGTCGCTGCCGGGCAGCGCCGCCCCGCCCGCGACCGACCGCCGCCGCGACGGATACGCGCGGCGCAGCGGTCAGGCCGTCGTCGAGTTGCTGCGGCGTGGCATCACCGCCCGCGACATCCTCACCCGGGAGGCGTTCGAGAACGCGATCGCCGTGGTCATGGCCTTCGGCGGCTCGACCAACGCGGTGCTGCACCTGCTGGCCATCGCCCACGAGGCCGAGGTGCCGCTGTCCCTCGACGACTTCAGCCGCATCGGGTCGAAGGTGCCGCACCTGGCCGACGTCAAGCCGTTCGGCCGTCACGTGATGTCCGATGTCGACCACATCGGCGGCGTGCCCGTGGTGATGAAGGCCCTGTTGGACGCGGGACTGCTGCGGGGGGACTGCCTGACGGTCACCGGCCGCACCGTCGCCGAGAACCTGGCTGCCATCACGCCGCCGGACCCGGACGGCAAGGTGCTGCGCGCCCTGAGCGATCCGATCCACCCGACCGGCGGGATCACCATCCTGCGCGGCTCGCTGGCGCCCGACGGCGCGGTGGTCAAGACGGCCGGCCTGGATTCGGACGTGTTCGAGGGCACGGCAAGGGTTTTCGACGGTGAGCGAGCCGCGCTGGACGCCCTGGAGGACGGCACCATCGCCAAGGGCGACGTCGTGGTGATCCGCTACGAGGGCCCCAAGGGCGGGCCCGGGATGCGCGAGATGCTGGCCATCACCGGCGCGATCAAAGGAGCCGGCCTCGGCAAGGACGTGCTGTTGCTGACCGACGGCCGGTTCTCGGGCGGCACGACGGGTTTCTGCGTGGGTCACATCGCCCCCGAGGCGGTCGACGGCGGGCCGATCGCCCTGCTGCGCGATGGCGACAGGATCCGGCTCGACGCGGGGGGCCGCACCCTCGACGTGCTGACCGACGCGGACGAATTCGCTTCCCGGCGAGCCGAAGTCACCGCTCCCCCGCCGCGCTACACCTCCGGCGTGTTGGCGAAGTACGTCAAGCTGGTCGGCTCCGCGGCCGCCGGCGCCGTCTGCGGCTAGCGCCGGTCGCCGGCGCGCCGGGCGTGAGGCAGCGTGCACGTCCCCTTCGTCGAGGCTCAGGTGACGTCGCTCACCGCACCAGCGCCAACGCGAAGCCGTCCCATCGCTTGGCGCCGACGGTCTGCAGCACCGCGGTGTCCAGCCGCGGGTGCCGCCCCATCGCCTCCAGCGTTTCGCGCACCGCCCGGGCCGCGTCGTCGGGCCGGGCGTCCAGGATCTGACCTTGCCGGATCACGTTGTCCACCACGATGATTGCTCCGGAGCGGGCCAGGCGGACGGCCCACTCGAGATAGGCGGGATAGTTTTCCTTGTCGGCGTCGATGAAGATCAGGTCGAAGGGGTCGTCGCCCAGCGTCGGCAGCGTGTCCAGCGCGGCGCCGACCATCACCTCGACCCGGTCGCCGACGCCCGCGCGCTCCAAGTTGGCCCGCGCGACCTCGGCGTGTTTGGGTTCGAATTCCAGCGTCACCACCCGGCCCGCGGGTCCCGCACCCCGCGCCAGCCAGATGGTGCTGAAGCCGCCCAGCGTACCGAGCTCCAGGATGCGGCGGGCGCCGAGCGCGGCGGCCAGCAGGCACAGGAATTTGCCTTGCTGCGCCGACACGGCTATCGGCGGTAACCCGGCGGCGTCGCTGGCTTCGAGCGCCGCGGCCAGGGCGGGATCGTCGCCAACCACGGTGCGGTTCAAGAACTCGTCGACATCTTGGGGCGTGGGGTCCTGGGTCATGGTGTCCACGCTAGCGGAGCGGCGCGCCGGGCCGGGTCGGCGCGAATTCCGGTCGGCACTGTTTACTCAATACCCTACCGGGGTATAGAGTGAGCCAGGTCGGACAACGCCCACACACAACGAGGTGATTCGAATGACGAACTACGAGGCAGGCGCCACGCTCACCTGTGGCCACGAGGGCTGCGGCTGTCGCGTCCGCATCGAGGTCCCCTGCCACTGCTCGGGCGCGGGCGAGCCCTATCGGTGCACCTGCGGAGACGAGCTGACTCCCGTCAGCTGAGCCGCGCCGCCGGTCGCGCGTCCGGGCGCGAAGCCCTCACCGCCCGAACGTGCGACCGGTGAGCTCGACGGTCGCCGTCAGCCGCGGGGAACCCGCCGAAACGCCTACCGCCACCGCGTGGCCTCCCGGGCTGATGCGCCAGCTTCCGGCGTCGCCGTCGTAGCGTGCGAGCAGCCGCGGATCCGCGGTCAGGGTCACCCGGCACGCCGCGCCCGGCTCCAGCTCGACCCGCTCGAACCCCAGCAGGCGTGACCGCCGTTCCCCGGGCGCCGCGGTCAGATACAGCTGGGGAACGTCGGCGCCGGCGCGGTCGCCGGTGTTGACGACGGTGAAACTGGCGGTCACCGTGTCACCGCCGGTCACCACCAGGTCGCTGTAGCCGAAGCCGGTGTAGGACAAGCCATGACCGAACGCGAAGAGCGGCTCCCGGCCGGTCTTGGCGAACCAGCGGTAGCCGACCTCGGCCCCTTCGACGTAGTGGATGGTTACCGGCGTACCGAAGGGGGTGCCGAGTCCGGGCAGCTCGGGTCGGGGCGTCTGGCTCAGGTCCTCCGGGAAGGTGATCGGTAGCCTCCCCGACGGATTGACGTGGCCCGCAATAATTTCGGCGATGGCCTGACCGCCCGCCTGACCCGGATACCATGCCTGCAGTACCGCGTTCACGGAGTCCCGCCACGGCATCGCCACCGGGTTGCCCGTCTCCAGCACCACGACGGTGTTCGGGTTGGCGGCGGCGACGGCGGCGATGAGCTCGTCCTGACCCCACGGCAGTGACAGGTCGACGGTGTCGAAGCCCTCGCCCTCCACGCGGATCGCGAACACGATCGCGATGTCGGCGTCGCGCGCCGCCAGCACCGCCTCGGCCGGGCTGATCCCGGGATCGAACTCGATCCGGCTGTGCGGGAAGTGCTCTCGTAACGCCGCCAGGGGGCTCGACGGCAGCAGGTGCAGGTTGCGCAGGCCGGCCATCAAACCCGGCCCGCCGATGGGGATCACCCCCGCGTAGCCGCCGGGCGGGACGACGGCGCTCGAGCCGCAGCCGATCGGCACCCCGAGCTGGGCGTAACCGCCGATGACGGCGATCCGCCCGGTGTCGGGCGCCACGGGAAGGGCGCCGCGGTTGCTCAGCAGGACGATACCCTCCCGCGCGATCTGTAGTGCTGTCTCGTTGTGCGCGGCCATGTCCGGCTCGGGCGCCGGATCGAGCCGGTCGACTCCGACGGCGAACATCGAACGCAGGATCCGCCGGACCATGTCGGATAGGCGTTGCCCGGACATCCTGCCGTCGGCGTGGGCGGATCGCAGGGGTTCGCCGAACGACTCCGCTTGCCACAGAAGCGCGTCCAGTTGCGCGCCGCACTCCTGGTCGAGACCCGCGACCGCGCACTCCCAGCCCGGCGTTCCGCCCCAATCGGACATCACCCAGCCGGGGAACGCCCACGCACCTTTGAGCACGTCGGTGAGCAGGGCGCGGTTCGCGGCGGCATAGGACCCGTTGACCTTGTTGTAGGCCGCCATCACCGCGCCGGGGTGGGACCGTTCGATGGCGATCTCGAAGGCCAGCAGGTCCGACTCGCGGTGTGCGGCGGGGTCGATCACCGCGTCGAGCCAGTGCCGATTGGTCTCGTTGCAGTTCAGCGAGTAGTGCTTGACCGTGGAGATCACCCCCTGCTCCTGGATTCCGCTGACCGACTCGGCGGCGATGGTCGCGGTCAGAAGCGGGTCCTCCGAGACGTATTCGAAGTTGCGGCCGTTGCGGGGATCGCGCGCGAGGTTCATCGCACCCGCCAGTTGCACGTTGAACCCGCGACTGCGCGCCTCGCGACCGATCAGCTCGCCCGCCGCCCGGGCCAGCGACGGGTGGAAGCCGGCGGCGAGCGCGAGCCCGGCGGGCAGGGCGGTGGCCGTATCACCCTGGCGGAAACCGGGATTGGTGACGCCGAGCCCGGCGTCGCTCATGAGTAGCGCCGGCACTCCGAGCCGGGGAATCCCGGGAACGTACCCGGCGCTCATCGGCACGCCCGGCGGGATGCGCTCGTCGCGGACCGGCCACATCTCGCCGGCGCCCATCACCGCGACCAGCAGGGCGAAGCGCTCGTCGTCGGTCATCCGGGCTTCGGTCTCGCGCGCCCGCTCGTCGGCTGAGCCGCTCACCGCACGCCCTCTTTCGCGTACACGACGCGCAGCACGTGCCCGAGCTCAGGGCCCATCACCAGCTCGGTCAGCGCGCAGATGGTCGCGACGAACTGCGGGCCGTGGGCCGGCTCGGTGTGGCTCAGGTGGTGCGCCACCTCGTGCAGGACCACCAGCTCGCGCAGCGCCCAGTCGGCGGTGTCGCGGTCGGGGACCGCGATAACCCCTGCGCCGTCGCGGTATTCGTAGTGCGCGGCCGTCGCGGCACGGCGCGCCCGCACCGTCAGCGGCGACGCCGCGGGCCAGCGCTGCCGGACCGCGGGCAACGCGAGCACCTCGTCGACGTAGCGTTGCGCGGACGCGACGGAGCCGAATCGCCCTTCGGGCGGAAGGGTCAGCTGGGTGCCGAAGAAGTCGATGACGGGCGACCCGTGCTGGGCGGCGCGGTCGAACATCGTCCGGACGAACTCCTCGGCCGCGTACACCCGAGCCCGCTGCGAGTCTCGCTTGGGGTGGTCCCCCTCGCTCACCGGCCCAACGCGCTGCGCGCGCCCGGCAGCTCCGGACTGCTGCCGAGGCGCGCCCGCCGCCCGGCCCGATCACCGGCGCGCCGCGCCGACGACGAATAGCCGGCCGATGCCCGGCTGACCTGGTAGGTGCCGCGCGCCTTCGAGGTGCCACGGTAGAAGTCGCGCAGCTCGAGATCCTTGTCCCGCAACGCGATCGCGGTGCCGGGTGGCCGACCGCGGTCCTTGGTGGCCTCGCTGCGCGCCTGGTCGCGCGCCTCGGCCAGGCGCTGACCGACGCGGGCCCCGAAGGCGAGCTGGAAATTGAGCCGCGCGGTGATCGTCGGGGTGGGTCGGTGCGCGCCCGACGCGAGGTAGGCGTCCGACGCGCGGACCATCTGCACCACCAGGCTGGCGTACAGGGCGTGGCTTGTGTCGATGTCCTCGGGGAACCCGTACGCGTAGAGGAAGGTCGAATTGGAGGCCACGTCGCAGCGCACGTCGTTGGCCGCGGCGATCAGCACGAACAGCTGCACGTACGTCCGCAACCCCCTGGTGCCCGCCGTGCCGATCGTGATGGTCCGCTGGGCCGGGGCCTGCGCCGCCGTGCGGTTGGACGCGTGGGACCGCGCCACCGCCAGGTCGATGGAGGACGCCGTCGCCAACCGTTGCGCTGCGGTCATGAAGGCCTCGGCCTCGTGCGCGTTGTCGGTGCCCTCGGCCTGACGCAGCAGCGCGGCGATCCGTGCCAGCATCTTGTCGTCGGTCATAGGCGCCAAACTACGCGACGGCTCCGACGGTTCGCGCAACGCAATTCACAACCGCTTGGCGATCCAGGAGATCACGTCGTCGATCACCTGCTCGCGCTCCGGCTCGTTGAAGACCTCGTGATAGAGGCCCGGATAGACCTTCAGTTCGACGTCGGTGGACCCGACGCAGTCGACCAGTCGGCGGCTGCCCGAGAGGGGGATCAGCCGGTCGTCGGAGCCGTGCACCACCAGCAGCGGCGCGGTCAGCGCGGGCGCCCGCTGCGGCATCGTCTCGCCGACCTGCAGCAGCGCGCGGCCGATGCCGGCCGGGACCTTGCCGTGGTACACCAGCGGGTCATTCTTGTACGCGGCCACCACCGCGGGATCCCGGGAAATGGCGTCGACGTCGAGCTCCTGCGCCGGCAGACCGGGCACGACGGCGCCGAGCAACTTGGCGGCGAACGCCAGCAGCGGCGACACCTGCTCCTGGGCCGCGACCGCCGGGCCGGACAGCACCATCAGGTCGTAGTTGTCCGGCCGCTCGACGCCGTAGGCGAACACGATCCCGCCGCCCATGCTGTGCCCGAGCACGACGCATTTGAGCCCGGGATGCTCGCGGGTGGCGATGCGGACGAGGGTGTCGAAGTCCGCGGTGAACTCGGAGATGTCGCGGACCAGGACGCGCTTGCCGCCGGAGCGGCCGTGGCCGCGGTGATCCAGCGCGTAGGTGGCCAGCCCGGCCTCACCGAAGCGCTGCGCGAGGTGGTCGTAGCGGCGGGCATACTCACCGAGACCGTGCGAGAGCACCACCACCGCGCGTGGCGGAGCGTCCGGCGTCCAGACGTCGTAAACGATGCGCACGCCGCCGAATCCGTCGAAGTTCCGTTCGGTGCGGGTGGTAGTCATTAGGGGCAGCGTAACGGCTCCCGGCGCGGTCTACCGGTTTAAGGTGTCCGACATCGTGCGTAGGCTCATCCGCGTGGAACTGCTCACCGACCATACGGGTTGCGCAGGCGCTCCCGTCGCCGGCGACGATTTCTCGGCGCACGCCGAGCCGCACCGCCGCGAATTGCTGGCGCACTGCTACCGCATGACCGGGTCGTTGCACGACGCAGAGGATCTGGTGCAGGAGACGCTGCTGCGGGCCTGGAAGGCCTACGAGCGGTTCGAGGGCAAGTCGTCGATGCGGACGTGGCTGCACCGCATCGCCACCAACACGTGCCTGACCGCGCTGGAGGGCCGGCAGCGGCGGCCGTTGCCGGTGGGCCTGGGCGCGTCGAGCTCCGACCCCACCGCCGAGCTGGTGGCGCGCCCCGAGGTGCCCTGGCTGGAGCCGCTCCCGGACATGGCGGATGATCCCGCCGACCCATCGGTCGTCGTCGGGTCGCGCGAGTCGGTCCGGCTGGCGTTTATCGCCGCCCTGCAACATCTTTCGCCCCGGCAACGCGCGGTGCTGCTGCTGCGCGACGTCCTGCAGTGGAGGGCGGCGGAAGTGGCCGCGGCGGTCGGCACCTCCACCGTCGCGGTCAACAGCCTGCTGCAACGCGCCCGGTCCCAGCTCGACGCCGCCGGTCCCAGCGCCGACGACCGGCTGGCGGCTCCGGAGTCGACCGAGGCCCGGGACCTGCTGGCCCGCTACATCGCAGCGTTCGAGGCCTACGACATCGACCGCCTGGTGGAGTTGTTCACCGGCGACGCGATCTGGGAGATGCCACCGTACGCCGGCTGGTATCAGGGCGCGCGGGCCATCGTCACGCTCATCCACCAGCAGTGCCCGGCCGAGTCGCCCGGGGACATGCGCCTGCTGCCGCTCGTCGCCAACGGCCAGCCCGCCGCGGCCATGTACATGCGTGCCGGCGACATGCATGTACCGTTTCAGCTACACGTGCTCGACGTACGCGACGACAAGGTGTCGCATGTGGTGGCATTCCTCGACGACTCACTGTTCGCCAGGTTCGGACTGCCCGCGTCGCTGTGACGCCTGATCGCCCGGCAAGGGGGAGCACATGACGGAGCCCGCACGCGTCACACCCGTGCCCGGGCGGCCACTGTTGCTGTTGGGCGCCTTCGATGTCGGCGACCTCGGCTATGTCGCCAAGGAGTTCTTCGTCTCCGGGACGGCGTCGTCCTTCGCGGGCGACTCGGCGCCGTCCGGCGGCGGCCGACGCGTGACACCCTCCGGCACAGCCGATTACGTGACCCGCGTGGTGGCGCTGACGCCGTCCGACCCGGCCCGTTTCAACGGCACGGCGCTGGTCGAGTGGCTCAACGTGAGCGGCGGCATCGACGCTCCGGCCGTGTGGATGATGGCGCACCGCGAGATCCTGCGCGCGGGCTACGCCTACGTCGCGGTCTCCGCCCAGCGGGTGGGCGTTGCCGGCGGAACCGGCATGCTCGGCCTGGACATGTCTTTGAAGAGCCAGGACCCCGGCCGATACGCTGCGCTGCACCATCCGGGCGACGCCTTCGCCTACGACATCTTCTCCCAGGCGGGAGCGCTCGTCAAAGACGCTGGGCGCGAAAGGATTCTACGCGGCCTGCGTGCGCAGCACGTCGTCGCCCTGGGCGAGTCCCAGTCTGCGATGTTCCTCGCCACCTACATCAACGACGTGGACCCGCTGGCTCAGGTCTACGACGCGTTCCTGGTGCATTCGCGGTTCGGGTCGGCGGCACGGCTCGACGGCGCCTCCGTCTTCGCCGAAGCGCAGAGCCCGGAGCCGGTGCCCTTCCGCCGCGACCTGCGCGTCCCGGTGTTGACGGTCATCACCGAGACCGACCTGTTCGGCGGGGGCGCCCGGGAGGGCTACTATTTCGCGCGGCAGCCGGTCCACGAGCGCCTGCGGGTGTGGGAGATCGCCGGCGCCGCCCACGCCGACAACTACACGATCCAGGTGGCGCCCATCGACAGCGGGTCCGCGCCGCTCGATGACATCGTGTCGGCGTACGCGCCCACCACCATGCTGATGGGCCACCAGCTCGACCACTACATCAACTTCGCCCCGCAACATCACTATGTGGTGCAGGCGGCGCTCGCGGCGCTGAACGCCTGGGTCACCACGGGCGAGGCCGCACCTGACGGCCCGCCGATGGAGGTGCGCGAAAGCCCTTCCCCGCGGCCAGTTCTGGACGCCAACGGCCTGGCCTTGGGTGGTGTGCGAACACCGTGGGTCGACGTGCCGACCGCCCGCACCTCCGGGCTCGACGGCTCGGAAGGCGCGCCTGAGAGCCTGATGTCGGCGATCTTCGGCTCCGGCGAACCCTTCGACGCGGCGACGTTGGTCCGCCTCTACCCGGGCGGGGCCGAGGACTACCTGCACCGCTTCACCGCGGCGCTCGACGCGGCGATCGAGGCGCGGTTCATCCTGCCGGCCGACCGCGCCGAGATCCTGGCGCTGGCCGCCGCGACCTTCGCTGCCGGCCGCCCCTAGAACAGCCTGCTGTCCGGCGACGGGCCCGGCACCGAGCGGACCAGTCCGGCGCCGGTGACCAGCGGCAGGTCCAACGCGGACAGCAGGCCGGGCGGCGCCGCACACACCGCGGGGATGGCGTTGACCATGCGCGAGGCGCCCGCGATGCGCGCCCCCAGGTCGTGGTCGTGGTCCTCGGCCATCTCGAATTCGCACCGCATCTGGGGTGAGCCCTCGATCTCGACCCGGTACAGGCCGCGGCCCGACGCCTGCCCGTACCCGAGGTCCTTCGGGGGGATGCAGACGTGCGGCTGCGGCCAGTCCGGGGCGATGTCGTCACGCATGCGCGTCACGTGGTCGATGACGAAAGTCGGCTTGTCACCGACGTAACCGGTCAGCGTGGAGCGCATCGCGGCGATGGTCCCGGCCTCGATGTGGCCGGTGGGTGTGTCGAAAGACTCGGTGGCGGCGATGCGTTCGTTGCTCTCCTCGATGTCGTCGATCTTGACGCCCAGCCCGGCGGCGAGCTGATGTAGAACGGGCCCCCAACCGAAGGTGAACACTCCGGGCGTCGCGGCGAACGCCGTGAACTCCGGCGGCTTCCCGAAGCCCAGGATCTCGTAGACCGCCGAGGAGTCGGGATAAGTCGCGTAGTTGAACATCTCCGTCACCCGCACCGACTCGACGACCCGGGACACACCGGTAAGCACCAGTGGCAGAACGTCATTGGCGAACCCGGAGTCTATACCTGTGGTGAAGAACGAGGCCCCGCCCTCCAGCGCGGCTCGGCGCAGCGGCTCGGTGAACGCCGCGTCGACCGCGTCGGGAAAGACCAGCGGCACAACCGAACACGACACCACGTTCTTGCCGGCGCGCAGGATCGAGACCATGTCCTCGACGGCCTCGAGCGGCCGCAGGTTGGCTCCGGCGGCGTACACCACCGCGTCGGCGTCGCCGGCGAGCATCGCCGCCGGGTCCTGCGTGGCCGTGACCCCGACCGGGCCGATCCCGCACAGCGCCCCCGCGTCGCGGCCCGCCTTGGCGTCGCTGTGCACCACGACGTCCGTCAGTCGCAGCTCCGGATGGTCGATCACCCCGCGCAGGGCGATCACGCCCATCGAACCCGGCCCCCACACTCCGACATTGAGCACAGCTTCTCCTATTATTAGGACGCATGTCTTTACATTTAGGACGGATGGTAGGGAGGTGACGGTGGATACGTCAACGCGGGACGCGACGGGGCCGTACGCGGCCAAGTCGCCGCCGACCGGCCGCGTCGTGGATGTCCTTGCCACGCTGGCAGATTCACCGCACGGCCGGACGTCCGCCGAGCTGGCCAAGTCGTGCGGGATCAGCACCTCGACCTGTGCGCTGGTGCTGGCCGAACTTGCGGGGCGCGGCTGGGTGGCGCGCCGCGAGGACCGTCGCTACGTGCTGGGCAGTGGCCTGTTCGGACTGGTCCACGGCCTGCGCGCCCAGTTTCCCCTGCTGGATCGCGGCCGCGAGGCGTTGCGTTTCCTGCACGACACCCTGGGCGCGGGTTGCTCGATGTCGAGGATCGACGCCAGGCACCTGACCACCGTCGACGCCGTCGGACACGGCGCCGACGGGGCACGGGCGGTCGGCCAGCGGTTCCCCATCGACCCGCCCTTCGGCCTCGTGGCGATGGCCTGGCGTGACGACGACTTCGTCCAGTCCTGGCTGCGCCGCGTGCTGCCCCAGCTGACCCGCGCAGAGATCGCCGGACATCAGCGCGTGCTCGCCGATATCCGCGCCCGCGGCTACGGCGCGTGGCGGTTCGACGACACCCACCGGTCGCTACACACCCGCCTCGCCGATGTGCTTGCGTCGCTGGAACCGACCGCGCAGGTGACCCGACAACTCACCACCCTGATGACGATGGTCACGCTGCGGTCGGTCACCGATGTCCTCGAAACGGAGTTGGATTCAACGGAATTCGTGGTTCTACCGATCTTCGGAGCGCAGGGCCAGCCGGATTACCAGATCGAGATCCACCTGGGGCGCTCGGCGGGGCTGAGCCTGGCCGGCCTCGAGAAGGCGCTCACGCAAGCGCAGAACCTGCTCGGCGCCGGCGTGGCGTGACGGCCGCAATCCGCCGCGAAGCGCGACGCCGCACGACATAGAGTGGGCACGACAGACAGGAGCCCCCATGTCTCAACCGCAGCCCCGGCACGCTGCTCCAGATCCCAAACGCAACGTCAGGGCGATCCGGACCGTACGGTTCTGGGCCGCACCACTTGTCATCACCTTGGCGCTCGTGTCCGCACTGTGCGCGCTCTACCTGGGCGGCATCTTGAACCCGACGACCAACCTGCGGCATTTCCCCATCGCGGTGGTGAACGAAGACGCCGGGCCGGCCGGCAAGCAGATCGTCGACGCTCTGGTCAACGGCCTGGACAAAAACAAGTTCGACATCCGCGTGCTGCGGCGCGACGACGCCAGGCATCAACTGAACACGGCGCAGGTGTACGGCTCGCTGTTCATCCCGCCCAACCTGTCGTCGGAGTTGCGCGACTTCGCGGCGGGCGCGCTGGCGCCCACCCACGCCGACCGGCCGGTGATCACCATCTTCACCAACCCGCGGGCCGGCACGCTCGGCTCGAGTATCGCCGCACAGACGCTGAACGTGGCGATGGGCACCGCCAGCGGCGAAGCCGGCGAACGGATCATGGCACAGGTCGAGGCGCAGACCGGCGGTGCGCCGCTGCCCGGCGCCGCGGAGGTGGGTCTCGCCAACCCCATCGACGTCGAGACCACCGTGTTCAATCCGCTTCCGGAAGGCACCGGTAACGGGCTGTCGGCGTTCTACTACGCCCTGCTGCTGCTGCTGGCGGGATTCACGGGCAGCATCGTGGTCAGCACGCTGGTCGACGCGCTGCTCGGTTACGTCCCGGCCGAGCTGGGGCCGGTGTACCGCTTCGCCGAGCAGGTGAGGATTTCCCGGCTGCAAACGCTGATTCTCAAATGGTTCATGATGGTGCTGCTGGCGCTACTCACCTCGGCCGTCTATCTCGCGATCGCCCACGGGCTCGGCATGCCCATCGACCTCGGCTGGCAACTGTGGGCGTTCGGCGTGTTCGCGATCGCCGCGGTGGGCATCACGTCCAGTTCCCTGCTGTCGATACTGGGTTCGATGGGCCTGCTGGTCAGCATGTTGATCTTCGTGATCCTCGGCTTGCCGTCGGCGGGTGCGACGGTTCCGCTGCAGGCCGTCCCCCCGTTCTTCCGCTGGTTGGCCGAATTCGAGCCGATGCACCAGGTGTTCGTCGGCACCCGCTCGCTGCTCTATCTGCGGGGCCATGCGGACACCGGTTTGAACCAGTCGCTGCTGATGACTACGCTCGGCCTCGTCATCGGCCTGCTCCTGGGTGGCATCATCACTCATCTTTACGACCGCAAGGGTTTTCACCGAATCCAGGGAGCCGCGGAGCTGGCGATCGCCATGGAGCATCAGGCGCAATACGCGCGCCAGACCAAGCGTGAGCGGCCCGGCGAGGCGGAGACCGAAAGCCCAAGCGAGCAAACGTAATTGCAGCGGGGCCTGCGCGTCACCGGCCTGTGACCTCGGTGGCCGATCCTGTGGATGTCGCATCCACCTCCGGGCCGAAAGGGCTATCGTGTTTCCCCGACGAGCCAGCTTGCGCCGGCTGGCGGCCTTCGGCGCTGCCGTAGTCGCGACCACCGCGCTGGCCAACGCCGCGGGCGGCGCCGTCGCGCGCGCCGCCGACGGCCGCGACCTGCTCGCCGGCGCCATCGCCGGCACCAAGGGCTCGTATCTGGTCTACAACTTCGGGCCGGGCCACCCCGCGCCGATGCTCAATGCGAGCGGCAGCTGGTACGAGATGACCAATGGCGGCCACCTGATGATCATCAAGAACGCGGCGGGACGACTGTCGCCCCATCTGTTGGTCGACACCCACCAGGGCGAGCAGGCCAAGTGCGAACACAACCCGGGCGCCCGCACCAGCGAGGGGCTTTGGCAGGCCTCTGAGCTCTACGCGCCGCTTCAGGCGTGGCAGCGGATGGGGCAACCCACCATCGCGATCAATGCCAACTTCTTCGACGTGCGCGGCCAGAAGGGCGGGTCGTGGCGCCAGACCGGCTGCAGCTCGCCACTGGGCGCGTTCGTCGACAACACCCACGGCCAGGGCCGGGCCAACCAGGCCGTCACCGGGACCGTCGCGTATCCCGGCAAGCAGGGACTGTCGGGCGGCGGCGAGAGCTGGAGCGCGCTGACGACGATGATCATGCCCACGGGCGGTGCCCCCTACGTGGTGTGGCCCCGCGCCAAGAACGATTACGACGCCGCGACTCCCGTGGTCGCGGACCTGCTCAACAAGAACGAGAGGTTCGTCGCGGTGTCGGGGATCGGGCTGCTGGCACCCGGCAACATGGGCCAGCTCCAGGACGGCGGCCCCAGCGCCGCCCGCACGGCGCTGGCCTACTCGAAGCAGAAGGACGAGATGTACGTCTTCGAGGGCGGCAGCTACACGCCGGACAACATGCAAGACCTGTTTCGCGGACTGGGCAGCGAGAGCGCGGTCCTGCTCGACGGTGGAACTTCGTCGGCCATCGTGCTGCGCCGTGACACCGGGGGCATGTGGGCCGGCGCGGGATCTCCGCGGGGGTCGTGCGACACCCGTCAGGTGCTCTGCGATTCGCACGAGCGCGCGCTGCCCAGCTGGCTGGCGTTCAACTAGCGACGGGCGGCGGGCCGAAGCGGAAGATCAGCAGGCTGGTGGCGATCACCGCCGCGGTGACGGCCATGACCGGGGCCACCACGAACCGTGACATGGTCGCACCCAGGAAGGCGCCTGCGCACATCGTCGCGACAACGGTGAGGCGCAGCTTTTCGCGGGCGCCCGTGCCCCCGGCGAGGCGGCTGTCCAGCCCGAAGCTGACGATCGTCGACGTCAGCACGGTCGTGGAGAGTTCCTGGATGCCGAACTGCCGCGCGCTCGAATGTTGCAACCCGAAGGTCACCGCGAGCACACCGATCATGACGAGCTTGGTGTCGTCGTGATAGTGCAGCGCGCCCGCACCTGCCAGGATCGCCAACGTCGCCAACAACACGATCTCGGTCGCCAGCACGGTGGTGATCCACGTTCGTGTCCGCGCACCGAAATGTCGTGCCAACCGGCCGCTGAGGATGGTGGTGCACACGAAGGTGGGCAGGGCAACCACCACCGCGGTCAGGTCGATGCTCGACCGGGGCGCGAGCCAGAAGCCGAGGAAGATCACGTTTCCCGTCATGTTCGCGACGAACACGTGGCCGAGGACCAGGATGCTGATCGAGTCCGCCAGTCCGGTGGCGAAGGTCAACAGCAGCAGCGCGACGTTGGTCCATCGCTCCGACACCGGCGAGGTAACGGCCATCGCGCTACAGGTGTGGGGTCAGGTCCAGCGAGGTGATGGTCGTCATCCTGCTCACCAACCACCGCCCATTCGTGCGCTTCATGAACAGCCGGTAGGACAGATATTTCAGTGACGGGACGTTCTTGGTCAGCGGACTGGTGGACGAGGTGTTGGTGTAGACGATGACGACGGCGTTGGGGTCGTCGAGCGATTCGACCGCCGCGCCGGTGACCTCGGTGCTGTTGGTGATCTTGGCCTGCTTGTTCGGGGCCACGATGGCGTCGACGAATTTGCGGTACTGGGCCTCGAAGTCACCGCTGAGGTAGCGCGCCGCCCGGTCGGCGAGGGTGTCCATGTTCTCGGGCGTGTAGGTCCACAGCGTGGTGATGGCGTCGGCCGCGGTCCGGGCGATCTTCATTTTCGTTGCGGCCGTGGCACGGTCGTTGAGGTAGGGCTGCACCGCCGCGCCGGCGAAGGCCGCGGACCCCACGAAGAGCGCGGCGGCCACCGCGACGGCGACGCCGAGCCACCTGCCGGCCGGCCGCCTGTTCCTCCTGGCGGGTTGGTCTTCGGCGACCGGGCCGGCCTCCGCCTCGTCGGCGGCGCCGTCCTCCGGGGCGGCCTCCACGGAATTCGTTGCGGCGTCCGCGCTTTCGTCGGAAGCCACCGTGTCCGTGCCGGAAGGCGCTTCCGCGTCCGCGGTCAGATCACCTGCTGCAGGCTGCTGATCTTCCACTGCTTCCCTTCCCGCGTGGCCGTCGCCACCCAACGACTCGTGTTTTCGAAGACCTGTTTTCCGTCCGGCGATTTAGTGCTGACCGCCGTCGCCACGATGATCGTGGCGCTGCCGTCGTCGTTCCAGCGCTCCACCCCCGCGTCCAGCACGGAGCCGGTGGCGGGTTCGGCGCGGGCGACCTGGAGCAGTATCTCGTTGGCCTTGTCGTGATACTCCTTGGCGAAGTCGCCCGTGGCCTGGCCCAGCACCCCGGTCACGTAGTCGTTGGCGTGGAACGGATCCAGAGAGGTGAACTGCGTCATGAAGCCGGTCACGTAGGCGAGCACCTGGCGGTCTTTCGACTCTTCGCGCTGGCGACCCTCGTGCGAGACCAGCACCAGGGCGCACATCGTGATCGCCGCCACCATCAGCACCGCGGACGCCGCGGCGGCCAGCGGCGCTGCCCACGGCCGTCGGGCCGGCAACGGTTCCGCGACGAGCAGCGGCCCTTCGCCGGGAGAAAACCTGCGGCGCGGGCTCACCTTCCGTTCCCCGGTGGTCGCGGCTTGGTCAGCACGGCCAGGTCGTCGACGCGCCAACGGTCGTCGTCGCCTTTGACGAACGTCACCCGGACGGTGGCGCTGATGTAGCGCTCGTCGGGCGCCGCGCCCCGCCGGCCCTGCAGGAACATCAGCATGGTCGCCCGATCCGGCGTCGCCGCCTTCACCGACTGGTCGGTCACCCAGTATTCGTTGATGACCGGGGTGCCCTTCTGCACGATCTCCTGTTGCGCCGCCAACTGTTTGCGATAGTTCTCGGTGGCCAGCGACCGGGCGCGCGCGAAGTCGTCGGCGAGGGATTTCGGGTCGTAGGACAGCATCTGGGTCACGATTCTGGGGCCCTGGGTGGCGATCTGCGCTCGCGTTTCCCGGGCCGCCCGGTCGTTGCTGTAGACCGCCCCGTAGCTCACGGCGGCACCGCCGAGGCACAGCACCACCGCGGCGAGTATCGCGATCGCCGCCCACCGCCGGATGCCGGCCGGCGTCCGGTCCGGTGAGGCGCGCCGCACCTCGGTGCGCAGCAGCAGGTCGGAAAAGGTGCGGCGCCGCGAATCCCAGAGTGGCCAAAGCCATCCCACCACCGACGCGGTGTCGAGTAGGTGGGTCAGGTCGCGCAGCAGCAGGACCCATGGCCCGACGGCCCGGCCGTCTCGCCGCACGACGACGATCCCAAAGAGAGCGCGGCCCAGGCTCCAGCCGGTGATCGCGGGCAGCAGCAGCCGGTTGACGAGCATGAGCAGGACGACGACCCCGATGACGGCGATGCAGCACCACCACCACACGCCGCGGGGCGGCACCGCGAGCGCGACGAGCGCCATGGTCGTCGCCGCGGCGGTGCCGGGCAGCACGTCGACCGCACCGGCACCGACGCGAGACTTCCACGGCGCCAAAGCATCCTGCGTTGATTCAGGGCCGGCGGTGGTCGCGGTGTTCTCGACCACCAGCGTCACTTCGTTACCTGATCGAGTTTGGAGATTTTGTATTGACCTTCTGCGAGGGCCATCTTCACCCGCAACCGGTAACCGGTTTCGTTCTGGGTCGCGTCGTTGGCCACCTTGACACGCAGCGCGACGAGCACGTCGACCGAGCCGTCGCGGTTGTGGCGCTCGACGGCGGCCCGCGCATCGGAGACCGTGACGTGAACGTTGGCGGCCTGGTAGGCCTGCACGAGCATCCCGGTGTAGAGCAGGGCCTGCGAGCGGTAGGCATCGGTTCCGCAGTCGATGATCTTCTGTTCGCTGGCCGCCATCGCCTGGGTGTCCGGCGCCTGGGTCACCGACACGCAGTCCAGCGCCGCCTTGAGCGCCTTGGCATCGTCGCGCGCGATCGCCTGGTCCACGCGATGGAAATGCAGCGCGAGGTAGCCGCCCGTGCCGACCGCGCCGGCGCACAGCACCAGCACCGCGGCGATGCCGACCAGCCAGCCGCGCCTCAGCCGCGACGGACCGCGCTCGACGACCTGGTTGTGGTCGCCGGCTGCTTGCGGGCCGTGCTGGGACTCCTCGGACTCTGGGGAATCTTCGACCGTCGCCTCGGACGGCTCTTCCGTCGTGGGTTCGTGCGACACCGGCTCGGCTCCGCCGACGGATTCTTCCGAATCCTCGCTCGTCGCCTGGGTGTTCAACGTGTCATCCGCGTCGATGGGGTTCAGCCGGCCGGCGCCAGCATCTCCTTCCATCCGTCGTCTCCTGTTTTGGTCGAGTTCTCGACGGAGTACTTGACTCCGTCTGGCCCTACCAGCTCACCGCTCTGGGGACTGTAGATCGCCGAGGGAGGCCCGCTCGGAGTGTAAACACACGGGTTGGGCTGCTGGCCGTTGCACTGCACGGTACCGGAGCCGGGTCGCGACAAAGGGTCGCTGACCGGCGGCGGTGTCCCCGACACCCGGTCGGAGGGGGCCGGGTTCATGCCGTTGTCGACCGACGGTGCGGGGATCACCAGGCCCGGTTTGACCGGCTGGTCACAGCGTGCCGCCGGCGCCGGGCAGGTCAGGATCTGATTGGGGTCGCCGTACCAGGGGTTGGTGCCCGCTGGAACGTACGGTTTGGGATCGCGGCACTCTCGCGGCGTCGCGGCCCGCTTGCCCGGGATGTCCGTACACGGGATGTTGCGGGAACCGCGGACGCTGTTGGCCGGCGTATCCATCGGGATCTTGCAGTAGGTGCCGGACGGCAGCGGTTGCAGGCTGGTGTCGGCGGGAGACCGCCACTCGGCCGCCGGGATGAAGCCCGTCAGGCAGGGCGGCGGCTGGTTGATGGACAACGCCAGGTCGAGCGCGGCCATGTTCGGGAACGGCGCGGCGACCGTCTGCGCGATCGAGGCGCCCTGCGGCAGGAACACCAACACCTGCTCGACGCCGGTGTGGTAGCGCTTCAGCAGGTCGAAGACCACCTCCAGGTTGGCCAGCGTCTGCGGCAGCGAGTCCCGGACATCGTTGAACACGTCGTTGACCTGATCGGCCGTCGGCGCCGCCTGGTGCAGAACGCTTCTCACGCTCTGGTCCTCGCGGGCCGCCTGCGCGCCCAGCTTGTTCAGGTTGCGCGCCCAGCGCTCGATGGCGCTGCCGGAATCGACCTGGCTCTGCAGCACACCGCCGGAGTTCTGCAGGATGTCGTTGACGTCGGCGATGTTGGTCTTGAAGTCGCCGACGATCGCCTGCGTCGAGTCGACCAGCCGCTGCAGGGCCGGGCCCAGCCCACCGACGGATTGTGCTGTCTCGTCGAGCAATTGGGCGATCTTGTCCTTGGGCAGTACGGCGAGTCCCCGGTTCGCGGTGTCCAGCGCCGGGCCGATCTCGGCCGGCACCGTCCCCTTGGTGATGGTCTGCCCCGGCGAGAAGTCCTTGTTCGGATGGCCGGTGGACACCAGGTCCAGATACTGCTCACCGACGGCCGACACCGAATGCACGTTGGCCGACGCATCGATCGGGATCTTGTAGCGGCTGTCGATGCTCATCGTGGCCTCGGCGCCTTTTTCGGTCGGCTCGACATCGGTGACCTTGCCGATCGTGATGCCGCGGTAGGTCACGTTGGCCGTCGGGTACAGCCCACCCGAGGCGGGCAGCTCGGCCTTCAGGGTGTACCGGCCGATGCCCACCAGGCTCGGGATCTGCAGGTAGTAGATGCCGAGCACCGACAGCGCGATCACCGTGATGATCCCGAATGCGATGAGCTGGCGCCGGATGAAGGGAGTCAGCAATTCCTGTCCCCCCTCTCGACCAGCGGTCCGCCCGGCGCGTCGTTCGGATTCGGCGTGTAGCGCACGTCGGGGATCATCGACTCGGGGTCACGCCCGTACGACTGCTCGAGCGCCCGCAGGGCCCCGGACAGCCCGGTACCTGTGAGGAACGCGTTGTCGATGGCGCTGTAGGTCAGGTCCAGCGTCAGCGAGATGTTGATGTAGTCACCGCGGAAGATCTTCGGCACCGTGTCGATGTCGAACGGCTGGGTCAGGATCAGCTTCAGCGCGCCGATCAGGTACGGCGAGCCCCGGCCCAACTCCTTGAGCGGGCACTGCAGCGACTGCAGGTCGGTGTGCAGCGGCCCGCGCGCCTCCGACAGGTACTGGTCGGCGGCCTGGCTGAGCCGTCCCACCGAGTCGACGGCGTTGATCAGGTGCTGCTGATAGTCCTTGTTCGCGAAATACTTGACCAGCGGCGGTATTTCGGTGAGCACCCGGTCGAGTACGTCCGCCCGGCTGGCCACGTAAGTCAGCAACCGGTTGGTGGAGTCGATTGCATGGGTGATGTCGTCGCGTTGCTGGTTGAGCTGATCGGTGAAGGTGTCCAGCTTGCCGAGGAACGCCCGGATCTGCTCACCCCGCCCGTTGAAGACGTTGTAGACCTCGTTCTGCAGCACCTCCAGGTTGGGGATGCCGCCGCCGCGCAGGATCAGGGCCAGGCTCGCCAGCGTCTGCTCGGTCGTCGGGAAGGCGGACGAGTTCTTCAGCGGGATGGTGTCGCCGTTCTTGAGCAGCTGCGGCGACGGGTTCGGCGGCGCCGCCAGCTCCACGTGCTGCGAGCCCAGCAGTGACGTCTGGCCGATCTTGGCCGTGGCGTTCTTGGGCAGCTTGACGTTCTTGTCGATACCCAGGGTCAGGGTGGCGACCCAGTTCTTCAGCTGGATGGCCTTGATCGAACCGACGAAGACGTCGGCCACCATGACCTTGCTGTTGCCGTTGATCGCCAGGGTGTCGGGCACCTGAACGTAGATGGTCATGGCTCCCGAGCCGCTGCCCGGGCCGCCGGGAATGGGCACGTTGGAGATTCCGCGCCAGCCGCAGGAGCTCAGGACCAGTGCGACCGAGAGAAGCACCAGCGCGTGCCAGCCCCGGCGGCGAATCACGCGCCTCGGTGCCCTTTGGTTCGCCGCGTTCCTCGCGCGTACCGCGCTCGTCACGCGCCTCACTGCCCACCTCCGAAGTCAGCCGGTGAAGCCGGGCCCCCGGCATTCGGCGCGGGCGCCCCGACCGGCGCCGGCGTCGGCGCGACCGGCCCCGGAGCCACCTCCGGCCCGGGCGGCGGCGGCTGAATCGGCACCGGGGCCTGCAAGCCGATGAGCGGGCTCGGGTTCTCGTCGTAGGCGTTCGGCGGTCCCGGCGGGGTTTGCAGGTCGGACTGCACGGGCGCGATGTTGGGGCCGCCCATGAGTTCGCCCAGGGAGTCGGGCGTCATGAGGCCCGCGGTGATCGGCCCCACCTGCTGGCCCTGCATGCCCGGCGCCACGATCCAGCCGTGCTGGGTGTTGCGGTGCGACGTCGGCGTATCCGGGCTCCAGATGCCCGGCACGGTCGTGTCCTTGTATCCGTTCGGCGGATGCAGGCGCGGCTCGGAGTAGGCGACCTCCTTGGGCAGCGTCTCTGCGGTGCTGAACAGGTTCAGGCCGAACGGCGGGTAGTTGAACTTGATCGCGTCGAGGATGGGCCCCAGGTACTGGGCGCACAGCTCCGCGGACTCCTGATAGCCGAGCCGGCTGCCGGCCTGGATCGAGCTGCAGATGAACTGCATCGGGTTCGCGAAGTTCGTGACCGCCGGAATGGCCACCACCGAACCGTGCGACGGGTGATAGATCTGGTTGATGTTGGACGCCGCCGTCGGCAGGACGTGCAGGGCGGTCTCCAGCCCGTTCAGCGGATCCGGCTGCAGCAGGGTGTTGGTCACCGTGGCGAGGTTGCCCACGTCCTGGCTGAGCACCTGGCGGTTCTTGTCCAGGAACGGGCGCACGGTGGACAGCAGACTGTCGAACTGCTGGATCGCGTTGGCCAGGTCGTTGTCGTTGTGCGCGAGCCGGGTGGTGAAGTCGGCCAGGTTCTGGTTCAGCGAGACGAACTGCTGGTCGTCCTGGTGCAGCGCGTTGACGAACAGCGCCAGGCTGCGTACCACTGAGAAGAAGTCCCCGCGGCCCTCGTTGAGCGCGGTCAGCGCCCGCGACAGATTGCTCAGCGTCGTGTTGAACTGCTTGCCCTTGCCGGCCAGTCCGTCGGCGAACGACTCGATGACCTCACCGAACGGGCCCTTGGGCTGTTCCGGCGTCGGCCCGAGCTTGGAGATGATGTTGGTGATGCTGTTGCGCAGCTGGTCCCACTCCACCGGAACCTGCGTGCGCTCCTCGGGAATCACCGCGTTGTCGGCCAGCACGGGACCGCCCTTGTAGGGCGGCTCCAGCTGAACGGCCCGCGAGGCCACCAGGGTGGGGTTGAGGATCACCGCCGAGGCGTTGGCGGGCACCTTGTACTTGTTCTCGTAGTGGAAGGTGACCTTCATCTTGTCGCCGGCCGGCTCGATCTTGTCGATCGAACCCACCCGCAGGCCCATGATCTGGACCTTGTCCCCCGGGTACAGGGCGTCGGCCTCCGGGAAGTAGGCGACCACGGTGTTGTTGGTCAGCTTCTGGTACAGCTGCCAGCCGGCGTAGCCGAGGACGAGCGCCAGCACCACCCCGAGCGACCCGATGATCACCGTCGCGCGGGACATCTGGGGCAGCCGGATGTTGCGGACGTCAAAGATGGTGCTCAATTCTGGCTACCTCCCCCCGCTGCACCGCTACCCCCGGACCCGCCCGGGTTGATGAAGGGTGCCGGCAGTTGCTCGCCCGGCCCGGGTGGGGCCGCGGGACCCGGCGGCAGCCCCGGTGCGAACGTCGAAGGCGGCGGGGTTGGGCCGGCCGGCGCCAGGTTCTCGGTGCGCGCCCCCGGCGGTGCTTGCGTCGGCAACGGCACCGGGGTGCCCGGCACGTCGGGGGGCGGATCGCCCGGCCGTCCCGCGATCGGGATGCCCGGGGTGGGCGGCAGACCGTTCGGGTTCGGCGGCGACGTCTCCACGTCTACCGGGGCCGGGAAGCCCGGGCCGCCGAACGGACCCGAGGTGGCCCCCGCGCACGGCAACGGGTTCCACGGCCGCGGCAGGCCCTCGTCACCGATGGTGACGTTGCCGCCCGGGTTGGCCGGCGTGTACGAGCACGGCGACCCCGGTGGCACGGCCGGCCCCGGATGATCCGGGGTCCCCTCGAGCACCGGGGGGGCCGGCGGCGGCGCGCCGTTGGGGAAGCGGGTGCCGTTGGGGTCGGGGAACCGGTATTCCGGCAGCCCGGCGCTGCGCCAGAAGTTCTCCGGGTCGATGCCGCGTTTCTTGAAGGCGGCGTCAACCCACGGCTGCACGATCTGGTACGGCGCAAGGTTGTGCAGCACCACCTTGAAGAACGGTCCCGACGCGATCGCCTCGTTCAGCGACGGCAGGAACTTGCCCACCTCGGTGAGCCCCGCGGCGAGGTCGTCCTTGCGTTGCAGCAGGATGTCGCTGACCGTGTGCAACTGCTCGAGCACGTGGTTGAGGTTCGGGTTGTCGTTGATCAATCCCTTGACCTGTTCGGAGAAGGCAGCGACGTTGGACAGCAGCGCGTTGATCGCCTGGCCCCGCTCGTTGAATGCGGCCAGCAGCGTCTTGGTGTTGACCAGCAGCCGGTCGACCTGCTCGCTGCGGTCGCCCAGCACGCTGGCGACCTGGTTGGCCTGGGCAAGCAGGTGCTTGATCTGGTCGTCGCGCTTGCCGATGGTGTCGGAGAACTTGGCCACACCGTCCAGGGCCGCGCTCAGGTGCGGGTAGGTCTGGTCGATGGTCTGCGACAGCACGTGCAGCGACTCTTTGACCGTGTCGATGTCCCAGCCCTGCGCGGCCTTCGTGACGTCGAAGAAGGCGTCGTAAATCTGGTACGGGGTGGTGCTCTGGCCCAGCGGCAACGTGGCCCCCGGCCGCAACGGCTGGTTGCCGCGCGCCTCGACGTCAAGGATCTTCTTGCCGAGGATGGTGTCGGTCTTGATCGCCAGCCGGCTCTCGGTGCCGATCGAGTTGGTGCCGATCGAGAACTTCAGCAGGATGTGATCGCCGTCGATCTTGAGGCCTTCCACCTTGCCGACGTCCATTCCGGCTATGCGGACCTTGTCGCCGTTGCTGATGCCGCCGGTATCGGTGAACTGCCCGTAGTACACGGGCTGCGCGAAGATCATCGGCACGCTCGTGAAGCTCTGGCCCACGCCGAGGACGAGCACCATCACGATGATGCCCATGATTCCGATCCGGACCCGGTTCGGGGGTTCCAATGTCCTCATTGCGGCGTGCACCTACCCGTCGGCTGCTGGAACAGTCGCACTGTGCGGACCGGCCCGCCGGGCTGCAGCCCGTTGAGCTTGAGCGTCAGGTCGCAGAAGTAGAAGTTGACGAAGTCGCCGTAGGACCCGATGGCGCGCCCGATCATGTTCAACGCGGTCGGCACCTTCTTGAGGTAGTCCTGCAGTTGGTCCTGCTGGTCGATCAGCGGCTGCTGGACGGCGTCCAGGTAGTTGAGCGTCTTGTGCAGCAGCGCGCGGTCCTCGCCCAGCAGGTCGGCCACCGTGCCGGCGGCGTTGCTGATGTGTGCCGTCCCGGCCGCCAGCTGGTCGCCGTGGTTCTTCAAGCCGGTGATCAGCACCTCGAGGTTGTTGACGGTCTGGTCGAACTGCTGGCGGTGGCGCACCGTGGTGTCGAGCACGATGTTGAGGTTCTTGACCACCTCGCCGATCGCCTGGTCGCGCTCACCGAGCTGCGTGGTCAGTTGCGCGGTCTGATCGAGGATGTCGTTGATCGTGCCGCCCTGCCCCTGGAAGACGGTGATCAGGGCCGTCGCGATGGTGTTGACCTTCTGCGGGTCCAGCGCCCGGAACAGCGGCTTGAAACCGCCGATCAGCGCATCGAGGTCCAGCGCCGGAGAGGTCCGCGACAGCGGGATGAATCCGCCCGGCGGCAACACCCGGTCGGCGCCCTCGCCCTCGCCGCGTTTGAGCTCCAGGTAGCGGTTGCCGATCAGGTCGAGGTAGCGGATCTGCGCAGTCGTCGACTGATACAGCGGCACGGCGCGGTCGATCGCGAAGTCCACCCGGGCCCGCCTGCCACCGTCGACCAGGTGCACCGAGCTGACCTTGCCGATCTCCACCCCGGAGGCGCGGACGAACTGGCCCGCCCGCAGCCCGCTGATGTTGGTGAACTCCGCCGAGTAGCCGTTGGTGCGGTCGAAGCGCATTTGACCGAACACCACGATGATCATGACGGTGAAGATCAGCAGCACCAGGGAGAAGATGCTGAGTTTGACGACGGTACCGGTGATTTTCATGGGTTGATCGTGTTGTCCCCTACTTGGCGGCCCCAGACGTACTCGATCGCGTACGGCGAGCCGGTGTCGAGGTGGTTGTACGGCGCGAGGCTGTTGCCGGTGTCCATCACCAACTCCGGCGCCGGCCACAGGTCATGGGTGATCTTCTGCCAGCAGCCCGGGGCGCCGCCGGGCCCGCCGCGGGCGTTCACCCGGGGCAGGTTCTCCGGATAGATGTAGGGGTTGGGCGCCCCGCCCACCAGGCCCGCGACGCCACCGAGGCCCATCGTCAGCAACGCGACCGTCGCCAGCGACAGCGGGTTGGCCACCAGCCCCAGACCCGACAGCGCCTGGGTGTGGCTGTTGAGCGAGTAGCCGTTGCCGCCGAGGAACGCGGCGGCTTTGGGCTCGATGTCGTGGTAGTTGCGCAGCGTGCAGTAGATGGCCGGGCTGTAGGTGTCCAACAGCTGGGCCGAGGGCACCAGGTCGGTGGCCCCGCGCGCCAGATACGGCCCGCCCCGGTTGAAGATGTCGGCACCGGTATTACCGAACCCGGCCGCCGCCAACAACGCCTGATCCAAATCCTTCTGATTGGCATTGATCGAACGCGCCGTGACCACCGCATTATTCAAAAAATCGAACAGATCCGGCGAGGCCTTCGCATACGTGTCCCCCAACGCCGCCAACGCCGCAATATCCCGACGCGCCTGCGGCATCTGCGGATTGACATCATCGAGGACCGCGTTGGCGTTGACCACCGACTGCCCCAACTTCTCACCCAACCCCGCCAACGACTGCGCCGCCGCGCTCAACGTCAAATTCAGCTTGACCGGATCCACCTTCTGCGCAATCGAGGTCACCGTCTCAAACAACGTATTGATCTCGGTGGTCACCGACCGCGCATCAATCACCGTCTGCGGCGAAATCCGCTGCGGCGACGGGCTCTTCGGCGTCGTCAACGACACATACTTCCCACCGAACACCGTCGTGGCCTTGATATCGGCGGTCACATTCGCCGGAATCAACGACAAATACCGCGGATAGACATCCAACGTGAACTTCGCCCCCGGCCTACCATCACGCACGACCTCCGAAATCGAGGCCACCCGGCCGATCTCCACCCCGTTATAAGTCACCTTCGACCCCGGATCCATCACCAACCCGGCCCGCGACGCCACCATCGTCAACTTCGTCTTCGGCGTGAAATCACCCCGAAACTGCCCATACACCAGGACCAGCACCACCGCACCGACGATCAGCAGCGCGATCCCGGCCAGCTTGTAGGGCGGGTTGCGCGGGGCGTTGACCTTGCCGGGGCCTCTCACGGGTGCCGTCATCGCGCTATACCGTCAGCGCGAAGTTGGGGTTGACGCCGTAGAGCGCCAACGCGGCGGCCAGAACGACAACCTGCACCGACACCAGCGAGAAGCGCATCGACCGGCCGACCGCCTCTCCCACGCCGACGGGCCCACCGCCGGCGTCGTAGCCGTAGAAGCAGTGGGTGATCATCACGACCGCGGTGATGATGATGGCTTCGAGGAAGGACCAGAACACGTCGTCGGGACGCAGGAACGTCCGGAAGTAGTGCTCATAGGTGCCGTGGGATTGCCCGTAGATGACCGTCGTGGTGATCTGCGGCGACAAGAACGACATGATCATGGCCAGCGCGTAGAGCGGGATGATCACGACCAGCCCGGCCATGATGCGGGTGGCCGCCAGGAACGAGACCGACTTGATACCCATCACTTCCAGGGCGTCGATCTCTTCGCTGATGCGCATCGCGCCCAGCTCCGCCGTGGCGCCGGCGCCGACCGTGGCGGCCATCGCGATGCCGGTGACGACGGGCGCGGCGATGCGCACGTTGATCAGCGCGGCAAAGAAGCCGGTGAAGGCCTCGACCCCGATATTGCCCAGGGAGGCGAAACCCTGGATGGCGACCAGTGAGCTGCCGGATAGGGTCACGAAGCCGACGATTGCGACGGTGCCGCCCACCACGGCCATGGCGCCGGTGCCCATGCCGATCTGCGCGATCAGGCGCAGCGTCTCCTTGCGGTAGTTGCGCAGCGCATGCGGGATGTGGCCGACGGCGACCGTCCCGAACCAGGCCATCTGCCCGATGTCGTCGACCGCGCGGATGGCGGCGCCGCCGTAGCGGTTGAGGTTTTCGATGGAACGCGGGAAGCGCGCGCGCAGGACGGCGGATGTCGACATGTCAGTGTCCCGTTCCGAATCGCACGCCGATCGTCGTCAGCACGACGTTGACCGCGTAGAGCGCGACCACGCACAGCACCACCGTTTCGTTGACGGCGGTGCCCAGCCCCTTGGAGCCGCCGCGCACGGTCAGACCGCGGAAGCACCCGACCAGTCCGGCGATCAGTCCGAAAGTCGCCGCTTTGATCGTCGCGATGATCACCTCGGGCAGACCGGTGATGGTGGTCAGGGTGGCCAGGTAGGCCCCGCCCGACACGTTCTGCAGGTAAACGCCGAACAGGTAGCCGCCCACCAGCCCGACGGTGATCACCAGGCCGTTGAGCAGCGTGGCGACCAGGGTCGCGGCGATCACGCGGGGCACCACCAGCCGGTGGATGGGGTCGATGCCGAGCACCTCCATCGCGTCGATCTCCTCGCGGATGGTGCGGGCACCCAGATCCGCGCAGATCGCCGTGGACCCGGCGCCGGCGACCACCAGCACCGTGGTCAGCGGGCCCAGCTGGGTCACCGCACCGATCGCGGCCCCGGCACCCGACAGGTCGGCCGCGCCGAACTGAGCCAGCAAAACGTTGAGGGTGAAGATCAACAGGACGGTCAGCGGGATCGACACCATGATCGTCGGCAGGAACGCCACCCGCATGATGAACCAGCACTGCTGGATGAACTCGCGCCACTGGAACGGCCACCGGAACAACGCCCGCCCGGTCAGCACGCACATGCGGAAAAAACCGCCGATGAGGGTCAGCGGCGTCTGCAGTTGGTCGCGCACGTAGCTGACCAGGTAGGGGCCGCGTCGACTCGTCGACGTTGAAGTCACCGCTGCCCCCTCAAACCTGCGCCGCGTGGTCGTGAACGCCACCGCGGATCGTGTTGCATGCCCCCGCTTTGCCCCGATCCCCGGTGTGTGATCATCGGCTCCCTACTCGCTGGTAGTAACGGAGACCACAGGAATGTACCCGATGGCCAACCACGTGTGAACCGCATCCGCACAATTAACCCTTCGTCAACAACGGGCGAACGTTACAGTATCGGTCAACTTTCTCCCCCCGCCGTGTGATTGCCTGTGGCAGAACAACTTTCGCTTGAAACCGCGGCCCCGTAGCGGGCGCGTAGTTCAGTCTTGAGCACCTTTCCGGCCGGGTTCCGGGGTAGTGCGTCGACGATTTCGAGCGCCTTGGGATGCTTGTAGCGCGCGAGCCGCTCGGTCAGGAAATCCGCCAGGTCTTCGAGGCGCAGCTCGTCGGCAGCCACGGCGGCGACCGCGATGGGCACCTCTCCCCACTTGTCGTGGGCCCGCCCGATGACGGCGACCTCGACGATGCCGGGATGGCTGGCCAGGACGTTCTCGACCTCGGCGCAGTAGATGTTCTCGCCGCCGGAGATGATCATGTCCTTCTTGCGGTCCACCACCCAGACGTAGCCTTCCTCGTCCATCCGGACGAGGTCTCCCGAGTGAAACCAGCCGCCGGCGAACGCCTCCGCCGTAGCCTGCGGGTTGTTCCAGTAGCCGCTCATCAATGTTGGTGCGCGATATACGATTTCGCCGACTTCGCCAATCGGCACATCGTTCATGTTCTCGTCGACCACCCGGGCGGCGACCGTCGGGATGACTTTGCCGACTGACCCGCGTTTACGGATCGCGTCCTCCCCCAGCAACATGCACGTGACCGGTGACATCTCGGTCTGGCCGAAGGCCGCCAGTATCTGCGTGCCGGGGAACGTCGCCGACATCTCACGCAACAACGCGTCCGGCGCCGGCGCCGCCCCCCAAGACATCACGCGCAGCCGGAGGTCGCGGGGGCGCGCGCGTTGCTCGGCGCACACGGCCTGCCACTGGGCGGGCACCAGGAAGAGGCCGGTGACTTTCTCTTCGGCCAGCACGTCGAGCAGCTGGCCGGGGTCGAACGCGCCCAGCGGATAGATCACCGTCGGGGTGCCCAGCAGCATCCCGCTCAGGAGGTTGCCGATCCCGGCGATGTGAAAGAACGGGACGCCGATGAAACCGACGTCGCTGTTGATGTCGGCGCCGTTGGTGTAAAGCCCGCTCATCGTCTGGCCGGTCAGGTTGGTGTGGGTCAGCACGGCGCCTTTCGGCCGGCCGGTGGTGCCCGAGGTGTACATGATCAGTGCGGGCGCGTCGTTCGGGATGTCGGGCATCTCCACCTCACCGGCAGATCCTTCGCGCTCGGCGATGATGTCCTCGTAGCCCGGCATGCTGTCTTCGGTCGATCCGCCCGCCACGACGATCAGGTCCAGCAGTGGCTGGATCTCCCTGACCCTCGCCGCGACGGGGGCGAGCACCTCTTCGGTGATCACCGCCCGGGCCTCACAGTCCTCGACCAGGAATGCGATCTCGGCCGCGGTGAGCCGGAAGTTCAACGGGACGGCGATGGCCCCGAGCATGTTGACCGCCAACACCGACTCGACGAACTCCGTGCGGTTGAGCATCAGAATCATCACCCGGTCGCCGAAGCCGACCCCTCGGCGGCTCAGCGCGCCGGCCAGCGCCGCCACCCGGCGCCGAAGTTCACCCCACGTGACGGTCCTGCCCAGAAATCGCAGCGCCGTCGCCCCGGGTTGCATGAGCGCATGGCGTTCCAGTTGGTTCACCCAGTTCTGGCGACGAGCCCGGTACGGCTGCTCCGTGGCGGGTTCGGACCCCTGGGTGCGATGGCTGGCCAATTGCGCGGTCAACTGAACACTTCCCTTCACTCGCGCACCGCTTGCGACAGGTTGATATTTGATAAAACATAGTGTTGTCTGGGTCACATTATGACCTAGGGCGGCCGCCTGACAACCCCCGTGACAACTTCGATAGCACCCCAGCCACGCCTCCGAAAGTCCTGGCAGCACACGTGAACGCACCGATATCTACGCCGCCGAGGAGCCGACGACGCCTGCGCCGGGCCCAGCTGTCGGACGAGGTGGCGGGTCACCTGCGGGCGGCGATCATGTCCGGCACGTTGCGGCCGGGCACCTTCATCCGCCTCGACGAGACGGCCGCCGAGCTCGGGGTCAGCGTCACTCCGGTACGTGAGGCCCTGCTGAAGCTGCGCGGCGAGGGCATGGTGCAGCTCGAGCCGCACCGCGGTCACGTGGTGCTACCCCTGACCCGCCAGGACATCGAGGACATCTTCTGGCTGCAGGCAACGATCGCGCGGGAATTGGCGGCCGCGGCCACCGAGCACATCACCGACGCCGACATCGACGAGCTCGAGCACATCACCGACACGCTCGCCGCGGCCGTCGGGTCCAGCGATACCGATACCATCGCCGGCCTGGAGTTCGCCTTCCACCGCGTCTTCAATCAGGCCGGCGGGCGGATCAAATTGGCGTGGTTCCTGCTCAACGCGGCGCGCTACATGCCGGTGCAGGTGTACGCCGGCGACCCGGAATGGGGTGCGGCCGCCGTCAACAACCACCGGCAGCTGATCGCCGCGCTGCGCCGACGCGACGCCGCCGCCGTGGTCGAGCACACCGTGTGGCAGTTCACCGACGCGGCCGAACGGCTGACGGAGTTACGCGACCGCCTGGGGATCTAGCGGCGATCGCGAGCGCGGCGCAGCCGGGCGAAGCGGGTCGCCGCGCTCAGGCCCAGCGGCGATCGCGAGCGCGGCGCAGCCGGGCGAAGCGGGTCGCCCGGCCCCCGTCGACCTCAGGCCGAGAGCTGCTCGGCGCGTTGCTTGAGGTTCTCGGCGAGGTGGTCGAGGACCTGGTTGAGCATCTGCTTGACCATCGGCGCGGGTATCGGCATCGAGGTCTCGACGTCCATGTCCACCGTCAGCAGGCTCGACGTACCGGCCTCCACCACGCTGAACAGCTGCTCCTGCTTGGAGAACAGGTCACCCTGCTGCAGGACGGTCTGGATCTGGTTCTCCCCGGGGTAGTACACCGCCTGGATGAAGGTGCTCTGCATCCCTTGCACGTCGGTGTCGAGCCGCAGTTGGCTGGGGCGCCCATCGTCGTAGCGGGCGAGCACCCAGGTGCCCTTGATCCCCTCGTTCCACTGCGGGTAGGCCTCGAAGTCGGCGACGATGGCCATGATCGACGCGGGGTCGGCGCTGACTTCGACGGTCTTGCTCAAAACTGGCATTGGCGAAGCATAGCGGGGCCGGCGGTGCGCGCTGCCAGCGCGGCCGGGCCGAAAGGGTCGGCGTCGCGCCACATCTCAGGCTGATGGCGCAACTGACGCCGTCGACAACAGGGCGCGGATGGCGTCGGGAATCGGGACGGGCTTGCGGCTGACCCGATCGACGTAGACGTGCACCCAATGACCCAGCGCGGTGATCGGCGCCGCTTCCGTCGGGCGGAACACCCCCAGCCGGTAGGTGACGCTGCTGCGGCCCAGCCGCGTCACCGCGAGCCCCACCACGAGCCCCTCCGGGAAATGCAGTTCGGAGAAGTAGCGGCAGCCCGACTCGGCGACGATGCCCAGGGCCGGAGTGGTGAGGGGTTCGAGGCCGGTGCCGGTGTTGATCCACGCGTTGATCGCGGTGTCGAACAGTTGGTAGTACACCGCATTGTTGAGGTGACCGAACATGTCGTTGTCGGCCCACCGCGTTCCCACCGGCCACAGCACCGGGAAATCGTCACTGGTGAGCCCGTCCGGGGCGGGCGGAACCGAAGTCATGCGTCCTGACTACCAGTACCGCATCGCTTGCCGAAACAGTTCCGCCAGAACCGGTTTGGTCATCTCCCTCGGAGCGTTTTGCAGGAGACGCTGCTGGGGAAGGGCGCCCTCGGTCAGGGCGGCCACATCGTCGTCGGTGTAGCCCACCCCGCCGAGCCCGTTCGGCATCCCCACCGCCCGCATGATGCGGATGAGCTCGCCCGCGAGCACCTCGCCGGCATCCGGCGCACCGGCCCCCCGCGTGTCAGCCCCGAGCAGTCGCGCGCCCTCCAGGTGCCGCTCGGGGCTCGCCTGCGCGGTGAACCGGAACGACGACGGCGCGTTGAGGATGACGGCCATGCCATGCGGCACCAGCGGCTCGTCGGCGGGGTAGCCCGAGGGCCGGAAGTCACGCACCAGCCCCGCCACCGCATAGGCCATGCCGTGCGGTGCGTGGACGCCGGCGTTGCCGAACGCGATGCCGGCAAGCGTTGCCGCCCACATCATCTGCTCGCGGGCCTCGCGGTCGGAGGCGTCGTGGACCGCACGTTGCAGGAACTGCCCCAACAGGCGTAGGGCCTCCCGGCAGCCCAGGTCGCTCCACGGATTGGCGCCCTGGCTCATCGGTCGAAGACTGGGCCGCTCCGGAGCGCGCCGCCGCAGGTAAGGCCGCGCGGTGTAGGACTCCAGCGCGTGTGACAGCACATCCAGCCCCGCGGCGGCGACGACCTCGGCGGGCAGGGTCGCGGTGCAGTCGGGGTCGACGATCGCCTCGGTGGGACGCAGCGCGTGCGACGCGATGCCCGTCTTCGCAGAGAGCGCCACGAGGTCGAAGATGGCGATGCCGGTGACCTCGCTGCCGGTGCCCGCCGTGGTGGGACACGCGATATGCGGCCGCAGCGGGCCGGGTACGGGTTTGGCCTCCCCGACGGGTGCGTTGACGTAGGTCAGGAAGTCGGCGGGATGACTCGCATAAAGGTTGGCGGCCTTGCACGTGTCGATGACGGAGCCGCCACCCAACGACACGTAGCCATCGGGATTGCACTCCTGCGCGAAGCGCGCGGCCTCCGTGAAGGAGGCGTCGGTGGGCTCCACATGTACGTCGGTGTAGGTGATCACGTCGAGACCGGCCGCGACCAGGCAGTCGTGCGTCTTCGCGAAGATGGGCAGTTCGGCGATGCCGGCGTCGGTGAACAGCGCCACCCGCCGCAACCCCAGGGCGCCGGCCCGGTCGCCCACCTCGCCCAGGCAACCGCGGCCAAAGGTGACCCGCGACGAGTCGACGGTGAAGGCTTCGTCGCAGTCCCCGCGGGGGACATCGCAGCACGCCATCCGTCCTCCTGAACCGGCCAACGCAACCTGAGGTTCCTGCCATCCTGTCAGACGGCGACGGGCGGCTACCTCGGGTGCAACGGCGCGACCGGTTCCACCCGGGTGTCGGGCAGCCGGTGGTTTTCGATGTAGTCCCAGCGGATCTGGTAGCCAAGCCCGGGCTGTTGGGGCACGGTGACGAAGCCGTCCGGGCCCAGCGGGTCGCAGGCCGCATCGAGATACGGCGGCGGGGTGTCGTAGCGGACCCCCGGGCCCAGCAGCCCCCGCTCGTAGTACTCGCAGACGTCCGCACTGGTGGCGCCGAGGACCTGCAGATTGCCGAACCCGCTCATGTGGATCTCGCACCGCATGCCGACCGCCTCGCACATCCCCGCCAGCTTCATCGCACCGGTGATGCCCCCGCGCAGGACGTCGATGCGGCTGATGTCGGAGGCGTTGCGCAGGATCCAGTCCGCCCGGGTGTAGATGCCACCCTCGGCGATTTCCGGCGAGCAGATCGGGATGTCGAGTTCGGCCGCCAGTTTCACGTAGGACGCAACGCGGGATTCCGGCATCGGGTGCTCGTACCAGTAGAAGTCGAGCCGCTCCAGCTCGCGGCCCACCCGCAGGGCTTCCGCGTAGGTCTCATATGTGCCCCACGGGTCGAACATGAGGACCATCTGGTCGCCGACCGCCTCCCGAACCTTCCGGCACACCTCGATGTCCGAGTCGACGTACGACGGCCTGGGCAGCGCGGGCCGGCGTGTGAGGGGATTCCAGTAGCCGTACGGATGGATCTTGTAGGCACGGTATCCCTGACGCCGGCATTCGGCGGCGTGGGCGGCATATTCGTCGGGCGATCCCAGGTTGTTGAAGCTGCTGGCGTAGGCCGCGACGCGGTCGCGCGCGCCGCCCAGCAGTTTGTACACCGGCAGCCCGGCAACCCGGCCCGCCAGATCCCACAGCGCGAGATCGATTACACTGCACACATTTTCGGGAAGTTTGGCCGCCCACAGCTGCCGCCAGATCTCGTTGCGGTCCAGGGGGTCCTGGCCGGCGAGGAGGCCGCTGAGGAATTGCCCGATCAGCGCCTGGTCGGCGGGCAGCAGGCCGTCCTGGTCGCCGTGAAAGTGGCCACCGAAGTAGTGGCCCTGTGCGCCCTCGTCGGTGAGCACCGTGGTGACCGTCTGCACCACACGGTAATCGGTGGTCAGCTGGCCGAAAGAGATCCGGTCGACGAATGTCTCGAACGGCACCACTTGTAGGCCGGTGATCTTCATGAGCGCCGATTGTGCCGCCGGGCCGCGCGCCCGCAGTAGAGCCGAAGGTCCCGCACCCCGGTGTCAGAGGTTGTCCGGGATGTCCGCCAGCGCTTGGCCGTGCAACGCGAACAACCGCTGCGAGGTCTCCCAGTCGGGCAGCAGCGAGTCGAAGCCGTGGCAGGTGCGCGCGAACAGGTGCAGCTCGGCGGAGACCCCGGCGCGAAGCAGGGTCAGCGCGTAGTCCACCGCCTCGTCACGGAAGGGGTCCACTTCCGCGCACGTGATCAAAGCCTGTGGCAGACCGGCGAATTGGGCATGCCGCGCGGGGACGGCGACGGCTGACTCGGCCGTGGGCCCCAGGTAATAGCGCCACATCAGTTCGGCGGCCTCGCTGTCGAATGCCGGGCTGGTGCAGAACTGCGCCTTGGAGGCCGTCTCCCGGTCGTCCAGCACCGGCTGATGCAGGAGCTGGAACACGATCGGCGGCAGCGTCCCCGCGGCGGAGGCGTGGGCCAGGCAGGCGGCCAGGGTGGCCCCGGCGCTGCTGCCCGCGACGGCCAGCCGCGACGCGTCGACGTTCAGTTCCGCCGCATCGCCGGCCACCCACCTCAGCACGGCACCGGCGTCGTCGAGCGCCGCGGGGTAGGGATGCTCGGGGGCCAGCCGGTAGTCGACCGACACCACAGTGCACCGGCCGCGACGCGCCAGTTCGACGCAGTGGCGGTGATCGGTGTCGAGGTTGCCCAGCGCGAATCCACCGGCGTGACAGTAGATGACCGCCGGGGCGAGCGCCCGCGCGCCGCGGTAGATCCGCACACCGACGCCGCCGTACTCTCCGGGTGCGTGGCCGTCGACGATCTCGACGCCCTGGGCATCGGTCTGTGCGGCGGCGGCGCGGCGCCGCTCGTTGAACGGTTCGCGCATGGCCCCAATGGCGGAAAGCGAGAAGTCGGTTCGCGTGGTGGCGACCGCACGCAGGACCGGGTCGAGCCGTGCGGCGCCGTCGAGTGGGATCATCGGCCACGCCCCCCGGGGGCCGCGTCGAAAGTGAAGTCGGCCGGTTTGAACCTGCGCGTCATCTGCCAGAAGCTACGCGCGCTGCGCGGCCACTGGGTGACCACGCGCCCGTTGGCGGCGCGGAAGTAGTTGCTGCACCGGGTGGTCCACACGGTCCCCTCCATCCAGCGATCGACGTTGCCGACGAAGTCGGCCAGTGCCGCGGGGCGCACCGCGATGTACGTCTTGCGCTTGCGCCGCAGGTATTTCAGCGCCCGCACGATGTAGCGGGCCTGCGCCTCGAGCATAAAGATGACGCTGTTGGAGCCGACGTTGGTGTTCGGCCCGTAGAGCATGAAGAAGTTGGGGAAACCCGGCACGGCCATCCCGAAGTAGGCCTGCGCACCGTCGCGCCAGACCTCACGCAGCGTGGTTCCATTCTCGCCGCGGACGTCCAGTTCGCCCAGATAGTCGGCCGCGGCGTAGCCGGTGGCACAGACCACGACGTCGACCTCACGCTCGCTGCCGTCCTCGGTGATCAGGGAACGGGCGCGCAGGTAGCGCGCCGGGCTGTCGAGCACTTCGACGTTGGGCCGGGCGAGGGCGGGCAGGAAGTCCGAGGAGAACACCAGGCGCTTGCAGCCCATCGGATGGTCGGGGGTCAGCTTGCGGCGCAGCTCCTCATCGCCGATGGACGCTTCAAGCATGGTTCTGGCGATGCCGGTGAACTGTTGCGTCTTGTCGCTGCCGTTCTCGATCACCGAGATGTTCGACTCGCTGCGCAACCACAACCGGGTGCGGTAGAGCCGCGCGGCGAGCGGCACGTGGGCGAAGATCCACCGCTCCCGCCGCGTGTATTGGCGGTCCGGCTTGGGCAGTATCCAGGTTGCGGACCGCTGCACCGAGTACACCTTGCTCGCGACCCGCGCTAGCTCGGGCACCAGTTGCGATGCCGTCGATCCGGTGCCCAGCACGGCGACCCGCGCGCCCTGCAGCGGCACCGAATGATCCCAGCGCGACGAATGCATGATCCTGCCGGTGAACGGCTCCTGTTCGACGAGGTCGGGGAACAGCGCACGGGTGAACAGGCCGACGGCGGACACCACGACGTCGAATTCGTGCCGGTCGCCGCCGGCCGTGGTCAGACACCAGCGCCGGGTGTCGTCGTTCCAGTGCGCGCAGCGGATCTCGGTCCGCAGCTGCAAATGCGTTCGCAGACCGTATTTGTCGGCGCAGCGCTGAAAGTAGGCCAGGATCTCGGGCTGTCCGGACCACAGCCGCGACCAGTTCGGATTGAGGTCGAAGGAGTAGGAATAGAGGTGCGATTTGACGTCGCACGCCAGCCCGGGATAGGTGTTGATCCGCCAGGTGCCGCCGACGTCGTCCTCGCGGTCGAAGATCGTGAAATCATGAAACCCGGCGCGCTTGAGCAGGATTCCCAGGGCCAGGCCGCCGGGTCCGGCGCCGATGACGCCGATCGTCAGCTGCGGGTTCACCGGATCTGCAGGCATTGTCCGCCGTCGACGACGAGTTCGGCACCGGTGATGAACGACGCGTGCTCGGAGGCCAGGAACGCGACGGCGTCGGCCACCTCCGCCGGCTGGCCGATGCGCCCGAACAGCGAGGCCGCCGCCAGCCGCGCCTGGGTGGCGTCGTCGAGCATCGGCGTCGCGATCGGCCCGGGGAACACGGCGTTGACCCGAATGCCCGACGGCGCGAGCTCGGCCGCGGCGGTCTGGGTCAGGCCGCGCAGCGCCCACTTCGCCGAGCCGTACGCGCTGTGCTGTGGGAACGGCCGGACCGCGCCCGTGCTGCAGATGTTGACGATGACCGCGTGCTCGGCTCGACGCAGCAGGCCCAACGTTGCGCGCATGCCGAGGAAGGCGCCCAGACAGTTGACGCGCCAGGAGTTTTCGAACCCTTCGGCCGTCTCGTCGGCCAGGGAGGCCCGGTGCAGCAGCCCGGCGTTGTTGACCAGCACCCTGAGCGACCCGAAGCGATGCGCCACGCTTTCGACGACCGCGTCCCACTGCGCCGCGGAGGTGACATCCAGCTCGGCGGCGATCACCCCGGCGTCGTCGAGTTCTCGCACCCTGGCGGCGAGCTCGTCGGCCCGCCGGTCGCAGGCGGTAACCGAATAGCCTTCGGCGCGAAGTCGTCTCGTGATGGCCCAGCCCTGACCGCCGGCGGCACCGGTGACCAGCGCGACTCGCTGGTTCATGTCGGCGGCTCGGTCACCGGGGGTCATTCGTTCGCCTCGCGCAAATGCTCGGCCGCTCCGCGCCGCAGGGCCTGTGATTCGGCAGCCAGGGTGATCATCCGAAAGCCCAACTGCGCCAATACTCTTCCCGCCTTGCCGGCTCCGGCATGGATACCGGTGATCAGGCCGGCGTCGGTGGCCACCCGGTGGATACGCCCGATCGCCTCCAGGGCCTGTGGATCCCGGGTGGCCCCGGCGACGGCGACACCCATCGAGATGGCCAGGTCGGCAGGGCCGACGTAGATCCCGGTCAGGCCGTCGACGGCGCAGATCCGTTCCAGCTCGGCCAGTGCCGCCGCCGTCTCGATCATGGCGAACACGCTCACCCGCGACTCGTGGTCGGCCGGGTCGTGGCCCAGGCTGGCGCGCAGCGGGCCGAAGCTGCGGATCCCCCGCGGCGGATAGCGGGTCGCCGCCACGGCCGCCGCGGCCTGCTCGGCCGACTCGATCATGGCGATGACGACGGCGTCGGCACCCGCGTCCAGCACTCGCCCGATGGGCGCCGCGTCGGCATTCGGCAGGCGCACCGCGGTGCCGAGGGGGAGGTGTTCGATGCGCCGCAGCATACCGGCGACGTCGGCGTCGTCGAGGTAGCCGTGCTGGGCATCGAAGCCCACGTAATGGTAACCGGCACGGGCGAATTCCTCGGGCCCGAGCAGCGTGGCGCCGGTGATCCAGCCACCCCATATCGGGTCGGCCGCGCCCAGGGCGCGCTGCAGATTGCTCTGTGTCACAGTCGACATCTCACTCGGTGATCGCGATCTTGATGCGACCGGGGTCCGGCCGGCAGGCCAGGTCGAACGCGCGCTGAACGTCGTCGAGACCGAACGTGTGCGTGAGGTACGCCGGAAGAAGGCCGGGGTGTTCGGCGGCGAACTTGCCTGCGAGGTCCAGCATCCGGCGACGCTCGAGGGTGACACCGGATTTCAGCGTCAGGTTCTTGCGCAGCACGCTGCGCATGTCGATGGGGTAGATGTCGTCGTCGGCGACGCCGAAGTAGAAGATGGTGCCGCCGGGCGCGGCGGCCTCGACGGCGTGTCCGAGCGTGGCCACCTGGTGGCCGACGGCCTCGATGACGACGTCGGCGTGGTCGGTGAGAGCCAGCCGGCTCACCCATCGGTCGCTGGGTGCGCGCACCGCCTCGTCGACGCCGAAAGTGGCTGCCGCGCCGCGTCGGTCGACGGGATCGACGCCGGTGACCCGCCTGGCGCCGGCCGTCTTGGCGACATAGGAGAACAGCAGCCCGATCGAGCCCTGACCGATGATGGCGACATCGCGACCGGCCAGGTCCGGCAGTTGCTCGCAGGCGTAGAGCACGCATGCCAGCGGTTGCAGGCCGACCGCCTCCGCGGGGCTCAGCGACGGATCGTAGGGAGCCAACCCGTCACCGTCGCTGACAACCCGTTGCATCAGGCCGTCGAACCCGGACGCCCAGCCCACCACGCGGTCACCGGGCCGGTGTTCGGGGTGCCGGCTGGCGAGCACCTCGCCGACCACCTCATGGATCGGGAACCCGTCTTTGCCCGCGGCGCTGGGTCCGTCGTCGCCCGGGAGACGCCCCCGCGCGCCGCGGAAGGCCGGCAGGTCGCTGCCGCAGACACCGGCGGCCAGGAAGCGCAACAGCACCTCGCCGTCGGCGAGGTCCTCAGGGGTCCTGTCCGGAATGGATGTCCGCTCGAACACATAGGGGGCGACGATGCGGTAGGACCACACCTCAGACCTCCACCGGGATCGTGTTCCAGCCCCACTGGAAGCTGGAAGGCAGTCGGGTGGCGGCGTCGCCCCGGACGGCGAAGTCGGGAACCCGGCGCAGCCATTCCTGCAGCATCACATCGATTTCCAGCCTCGCCAGGTGGTATCCGATGCAGAAGTGCTGGCCGCGCCCGAACGCCAGTGACCGCTTGATGGGCCGGTTCCACACGAACTCGTCCGGCTGGGGGTATTCGCGTTCGTCGCGGTTGGCCGAAGCCAGCAGCGTCATGACACGCTGGCCCGGCTCGATGGTGCGGCCGTGAATGGTGAAGGGCCTGCGTGCGGTTCGGGCGAACCACTGCGCGGGTGCGCAGAACCGGATCATCTCCTCACGCACCAACGGCACGGTGGTCGCGGGGTCGGCTCGCACCGCCGCCATCTGCTCGGGGCGCCTGCTGAGCTCCCAAAGTCCGTGGGCGACGATCTTGGGCACCGTTTCCGTGCCGCCGATGAAGATGCACAGCATCTGGGTCGCGGCCTCGAGGTCGGTGAGCGCGCTGCCGTCCGGCAACCGGTAGCCGAGCAGCCCGTCGACGACGGGCAGTGCCGCCCCGGACTTCTCGGCCCGCCGGCGCTCGACCACCGACACCAGGAACTGGAGGTAATTCGGTCTGGCTTCGGCGGTGTCGACACCGACGCCGGGCTCGGCGAGGCTGCCCGCGTTCACTGCTGCGAGCACCTGTGGCGCCAGATCGGTTGGCAATCCCAAGAGTTGGCATACCATCGATGCGGCGACGATACCCCCGTACTCCTGGGTCAGGTCGAAGGACCCGCGCGGCAACAACAGGTCGAGGCGCTCGTTGGCCAGGGCCCGGATCCGGTCCTCCAGCCCCGCGACCGCACGCGGCCGCAACGGCTGCGAATGCGCGCGCCGGATCTCGGCGTACAGATCGGTATCGAAGACGGCGTGAAACGGCAACGGGTGCAGCGGCGGATCGGCGACGGGTCCGGTGTTGTGTACGGCCAGTGCCGCGGCCGGGGGCAGGGTTCCCTCGGAGGCGACGAACGTTCCGTCATTGACCTCCAGGACGCGCCAGATGTCCTCGAATCGGGAGAGGGCGAACGTATCCCACTGAGGCATGTAGTAGACCGGGTGCTCGTCGCGCAGAATGCGGTAGTAGGGCAGCGGGTCTGCCATCACGGCCGCGTCGAACGGGTCGTAGCTGAAATCTACGCGCCCGGCGCTCACTGCAGCGGCGACGGCGGTAGTGCCTGCAGGATCGAGTCTTCCCAGCCGTCGCGCAACGCCGGGGCCACGCTCATCCAGGTCACGATCTCGGCGGGCGGGGCTTCCTTCCACGAGGGGTAGTGCTCGGCGAAGCACTCCCAGCCGCCGTCCAGCGCCCAGTAGTGGATGACCTCGTTGTAACGGAAGGTCGTGGTGAACGAGCCCAGCCAGCGTTTGCCGGTGCGTTCCGACCATGGCACGTAGAGCCGCTCCAACTCGCGGATATAGTCGTCCTGACGCCCGGGTTTTGTCTGCATGATCTCTTGGATGACCAGTGGCGCAGCGAAATTCGCCTCCAGCAGCTGGTCCAGCGTCTTGTTGCTCGGTCCCGGGTACATGATGCGGCCCTCCCCGGAGGCGCCGATGTCGGACAGGAACGCCGACCACTTGCCCGCCGCGGCCTCGTGGCTGCCACCGCGCGATTGGGCGGCCCCGATCCGGGCGTAGTCCTTGAACCCGTCGATCTCCCAGATGATCGTCACCTGCGGCCAATGCCCGTTGTACGGGGTGCACTCCCAGATCGCGAACAGCCTCGCACCCAGCTCGTCCATCATCGGCCGGTAGGTGTCGCCGAAGGTCTCGGTGAAGCATTCGGTCCGGCCGGCACCCAGGGAGATCGTCTCGTGCAGGTAGAGAAGTGTGTGGCCGTAGTACTTCTTCATCGGTCGAGCCGGACCACCTCGGGCCCCAGAGTAAAGGCCGCGTCACACAGCAGCGCTTCCGTCGACGCGATTGTCGCACAATCGATCCCGGCCGCCGAGAGCGCCTGGGCCTTGAACGTGCGTGCCGCCGCGCTGAGCTCGTATTGCGCTCGCGTCATCGCGCGGTTCACCCCGATGGGCCAGCCCTCGCCCCACAGGGCGACCTCGGTGAGCCGGTCGTCCAGGGACTCGAGGACCTTGTCACGGGTGCGCGCGTCCGCCGCGAAAGCCTCGGCGCTGACGGCAAGGCTCCGGCATCTCGCCGCCGCCGGGTCGAACGACTCCAGGCCCGATATCTCGGCCCCGATGATGCGCAACGACCGGCTGTCGCAGCGCTGCGGAAGCAGCACGGTCACCTGCCAGCCGGCCATCACGCGGTCGAACAGCCAGCCCCCCGCGGATTGCACGACGTCGGCGGCGCTGGTCGCGATGACGTCGAGTCGGTAACGCAGGCAGTCCCCCGCCGCGCGGGGGGTTCGTGTCGCGCCGGCGCGGTCCATGATGCTGATCGTTGGAGTGACCATCCGTCCGTTCCTCACCGCCACACGCCGGAGGTGGGCCGGCGGGGCTGCAGCGCTTGTCGTGGGCTGTGACCGCATCACGCTGTGCGCCGCACCCGGGCGGGCCGGGTTCGGCGGCGACGCGGCTCACGCACAGCGTGACACTTCCGCACAAATTTGTAAAGGTCCCGACGGGCGGGTCAGGGCCCGTGTCGCGCCTCGAGTTCGGCGAGAACCTCGTCGGTGTGCTGTCCGAGTAGCGGTGCCGCGGAACGAGGCGCCCACGGCGTGCCGTGGAAATCCGCGGGTGTGGCCGCCATCGGGATGACGGAGTCGCCGTCGGGCACGTCGACGATGCCGCCCGCGGCGTGGAACTGCTCGTCGGCCACGACATCTTCCAGCGTGTTGATCGGTGACCAGAAGAAATCCGGCTCGCTTGCGAACACTTTCGCCCACTCGTCGAGGGGGCGCGTCGCGAAGATCTCGTCCAGCCCGCCGATCAGGGCGGCGGCGTTTTGCGCCCGCGCGCGGGCGTCGGCGAAACGCGGGTCGGTCAACCACTCGGGGCGACCGATCGCCCGACACAGCGCGGGCCAATGGCGATCGGCTTCGAGTCCCACGATCCAGAACCGGCGCCCGTCGCCGGCGGTGTAGTTGTTCATGCAGGGGTTGCCCATGGATTCGCGCTGCCCGACCGCGATCGGTTGGCCGGTCAGCAGGTAGGTGTTGAGATCGAAGCTCACGGTGTAGGCGCCCTGGCGGTACAGCGAGGTGCTCACCTGTTGACCGGTTCCGGTGCGGGCGCGGGCAACCAGAGCGGCACAGATGGCCGCCGTCAGGGTCATCCCGGCGGAATGGTCGCCCATGCCGCCACGCTGGAACGGCGGCGTGTCCCCGGGCCGGGTGAGCAGGTGGGCGACGCCGGCCCGCGACCAGAACGCGGCGACGTCATAGGCGGCGCGGTCGGCGTCGGGGCCCGTCTCGCCGTAACCGGTGATCAGCCCGTAGATCAGGCGGGGGTAGCGCTCCGCCACCGACTCGTAGTCGAGGCCCAGGCGTCGTAGCGCGCCGGGGCGCACGTTGGTCACGAAAACGTCTGCGCCGGAGAGTAATTGGAACGCGGCCCGAAGGCCCGACGGCGTTGTCAGGTCCAGGACGACGCTGCGCTTGGAGCGGTTGTCCATTTCGAACGGCGGGTTGACCCCGAGATCGCAGCCCAGCATCCGGCCGAACATGCGCCCCGGGTCTCCCGTTGGTGGCTCGATCTTGACGACATCGGCGCCCCAGTCGGCCAGGATGCCCCCGGCGGCCGGTCCGGCCACCCAGACGCCGAGCTCGACGACTTTGACGCCTTCCATCGGTCCCGCCATGGCTACTTCCTACTCCGCGGCGCCTCTGCACCGGCGATCGGGCCATTACATGAACGGCATCCTCAGAACTCCCGTCGTCACGGGCCCGGATTGCGGCGGCGCCACCGGTGTCCCCGGCGCGGGGTTGGGGCCCAACGGCGCCATCGGCATCCCCGGCGCGGGATTGGCGCCCAACGGCGCCATCGGCATCCCCGGCGCGGGATTGGCGCCCAACGGCGCCATCGGCATCCCCGGAGCGGGGTTGGCGCCCGGGAGCCCGAGCGGCCCGGGCGAGCCGGGATTGCCGGCCAGGCCCTGCAAAGGTCCCTGCAGGACGCCGGGCATCTGGCCGTTGGCCAGCGACTGCATGAAACCCGGGCAACCCATCTGTATCGCCATGGTCGCGACCATCCCGGCGATGCCGGGGGAAACGCCCCCGCTTCCGGTCAGCTGCGACGCGATCGAGGCGACCGTCGCGCCCGGCTGCACCAGCATCGGGCAGATGGACTGCCCCATTCCGGCCAGGGCGTTGCTCATTGGGCCGTTGTTGCCGATGCCGAGGTTGGTCAACGGCGAGCCGGGTGGCGGGTCGGCGTGCGCCGTCGGCATCGACGCGGCCCCCGCGGCGATGACACCCGCCGCGACCACAAGCGGGCGGAGCATCGGTTTGATGCGGTCCGCGGGCGTGCGGACCCCCAAGGCGCGTGGGGTCGTCTGCTCGCCCCGTGCGCCGTCACTAGTCGGTGCAGTCATTCGTTGCTCCTCGGTGGTAACGGGAATGCATGTGCACTCATTTCACTTTGGCAACGATGGACTACTTTGGTCACAGCAACAACACGGTTGGGTCAAGGTTTGTGATTCGGCCGTTTCCTTACCGTTGTCTCAAAGACTTCGTGGGACGCTTCGCAGTTTGCTCGGGCACCGACGGGGCGGGCCGTATCGTGGGCATCGCCGGTGAACCGGGCGGAAGGAACACCATGACGTTGGCAGCCGGACGCGGTCCGATCAGCGGCGACCCGGCCGGGCGCTTCGTACCCGCGCTGCCGGCCGGCGTCGTCTACATCGAGCCGCACCCAAGGCGCGTCCAAGCCTTCCGCGGCGGGCGTGCGGTGATCGACACCGAGCGCGCGCTGCTGGTGCACCGGCACGGGCAGCCACTGGGCTACGCCTTCCCGGTGGACGAGGTCGGCGAACTCCCATCCGAACCCGAGCCGGGGGCGCCGGGCTTCGTCCGCGTGCCTTGGGACGCCGTCGACACCTGGCTGGAAGAGGGCCGAGTGCTGGTCCACTACCCGCCGAATCCCTACCACCGCATCGACTGCCGCCCGACGCGGCGGCACCTGCGCGTCTCGGTGGCGGGCATGACCCTGGTGGACACGCCGGACACCGTCATCCTCTTCGAGACGGCCCTCGAGCCGAGGTTGTACGTCGATCCGGCCCATGTGCGCACCGAGCTGCTGCGCCGCTCGGACACGTCCAGCTACTGCAACTACAAGGGCTACGCCACCTACTGGACCGCCGTCGTGGGCGACACCGTCATCGACGACGTTGCCTGGAGCTACCCGGACCCGCCCCCGGAAAGCCTGCCCGTCAAGGGTTTTCTGAGTTTCGACAGCGCCCGTGCGGATGTGCGCGCCGAGCTGCCCCTCAGCCGCCGTAGTGAGGCCGGCCGAGCTTGAGCTCGTGCTGGGCGATCATGTTGCGGAAAACCTCCATGGTGCCGCCATAGATCCCGGCGGGCACGCCATGCCGGAAGATGAACTCGACGGCACCGCCGTCGGCATACTCGGCCGAACCCGTTGTGCCGGTGGGCAGTGCCGATGCGGCCCCCAGCAGATCCATCAATTCCGGTGAGCTGTCGCGCATCGTCTGGATGAGCGCGACACGGCCGTACATGCCGGGAGTCGACAGTGCCGCCTCGATCCGGGCGATGCTGCGCCCGAGCCGGAATTTGATCGACTCGTCGTCGATGCGCCGCCGCCCATGCGCATCGGGCGTGCCGAGGACCGCCGCGACCCCGTCGGCCGCCTCCGCCATCACGTGGCCGTGCTCGGACATCATCGAAATGTTCTGCAGGCCATGGTCTTGGGCGTCGGTGATGCCGTGCTCCGCATCAAGGGCATACCGCATCACCGTCCAGCCGCCGTTGACCTCTCCGATGCGGTACAGGTCGTCGACGCGCACGTCGCTGTAGTAGACGATGTTGGTGCGGTCGCCGTCCACCGTGCGGATGCCCTGGATCTCGATGCCCGCCGAGTCCAGCGGCACCAGGAACATGGTCAGATTCCGGTGTTTACGTCCCTGCGGGTCGGTGTTGGTGAGCAGGAAGACGTACTTGGCGTTATGGGCGTTGGAGGTGAACATCTTGGAGCCGTTGATGATCCAGCTCGATCCACCCGCCTCCCGCACGGCGCGAGTCTTGCAGGTGGCGACGTCCGAGCCGCCCTCGGGCTCGGTGTAGCCCAGACACAACCGGATCTGGCCGGACAGCACGCCCGGGAGCACCTCGTCGACGAGCTCGGGCGCCCCGAACTGCTGCACCAGCCGCGCGACGACCGCGGTGGTGCCCCAGTGGTACCACGGCGTGTGGGCACGGCCGATCTCGAGATGGAAGATCCGCCGGCGCACCGGATCGAAACCGCCTTCGGACTCCAGTTTCCAGTCCGACGTCAGATAGCCCGCTTCACCCAGGGCTAAATGCACTGGCTCGCTGAAGTTTTCGCCGGTCTCACGATCACGCTGGCGGATCTCGTCGGTCACGTGCTCGGCGATGAACGCCCGGGTGCGGTCGAAGAATTCCTGCTCTTCGGGCGAGAGTGCGACGCGGGAGAAGTCCATCAGGCGGCGTCGATCACGAGGGCACGGAAACGGTCGAGGGTCTCCAGCGCGTGCGCCACGCTGTCGCCGGGCAGGTGCACACTGACCCACGTCACACCCAGCTTCGCCAGCTTCTGAAGCCCCTCGAGGTAGGCGTCGGCGTTGAATGCGTCGTCGGCGGGGCTGCCGCCCTCGAAGTTGGTGAAGGTGATGTCGATCGCCGACCAGTCCCTGCCCGCCGCATCGCACCGGCGCCGCAGGTCGTCGATGCCACCGGTGAGCCTTTCCACGGAGTCGATGACCGCGGTGCCGGCGGTCTGAGCGAGTTGCGGCGGGGCGGGAAACGGGCACCAGCCGTCGCCGTACTGCGCCACCCGCTGGCGCGAGGCCGTCGTGTTGCCGCCGATCCAGATCGGCGGATGCGGCTCGCTGACGGGACGGGGGTGGGCGGTGATCCCCTTCGCGCTGAAATGCTTTCCCTCGAAGGAGATGTCGTCACCGGTCCAGATGGCCCTGATCACCTGCAGCGCCTCCTCGAACAGCTCGGCGCGCTCGTCGTAGCTGACCCCCAACGCGGCGAATTCCCGCTTGAGGTAGCCCACTCCGACGGCCAGCGTGAAACGGCCGCCGGACAGCAGGTCCAATGTGGCGCCGGACTTGGCCACCACGAACGGGTTTCGGTAGGGCAGCACCACGATGTTGGGGATCAGCCGCAAAGTCGACGTCGTGGCTGCCGCGAAACCCAGTGCGACAAAAGGGTCCAAAGCGTCGTGCCCGCCGGCCTCCAGCCAGCGCTGCGACGGCGCCGGGTGGTCGGTGAAGCCGAAACCGTGGATCCCCGCCGCCTCGGCGGCCGCGGCCACTGTGCCGATGCCGTCCCCACTGACCAGCTCGGGGTTGTAGGGATGGCTGTGCATCGGGTGGGTGATGGTGAAACGCATGGTGTTCGAGGCCTTTAGAACCGCGCGCGCGAGTCGATCGCCGTGTCGCTGGTGCGCAGCGGACGGATCAGCGCCTCCTGCGCAAAGGAGCACAGCAGCTCACCGGCCTCGGAGTGCACGGTGCCGCGCACATACGACATGCCCGCGCCGACCTGGGTGCTCTCGTGGGTGTAGAGCAGCCAGCCGTCCCAACGCACCGGTTCGTGGAACGCGACGGAGATGCTCATGGGCGCGGTGGACACGGTCAGGTGCGCCTGGGCCGTGCCGATGCCGGCGTGCGCGCGCATCGTGGTGGAGATCCCGAGGTGGCCGGTGAAGTATGCCAGGAGCGCCTTGGCCAGGTCGTCGCGCGTCGGGATCGGGTCGTAGTGCAGCCACGCGTGCAATTCGGGCGGCCCGACCTCGTCGGGGCTGTTGACGTCGACGACGTCCACCAGCCGCAGCTCGCGCCCCACCATCGGCATCGGCGATTGGTGTGCGTCGGCCGGGCCGGCGACGTCGGGGCGCGGCAGGTGGTGGCGGATGACGTCGCCCGTCGGAACGTCGGCCAGCACGGTGATGCTCAGGCAGCGCCGGCCGTTCTGGTGCACGGCCACCACCGCGGTGGCGGTGGACCGGCCCTCGGCCACGACGTCGAGCACGAGTTCGATCGGCGGACCGACGGTCACGGCGCGGGAGAAGACGGCGTGTGCGGAGCGCACCGACTTGTCGGGGAATCGTTTGGCCACCGCGACTATCGCCTGGGCGAGCACCTGGGTGCCCTCGACCACCTGCCGTTCGTCGCCGGCGGCGATGCCGGTGTCGCCGCTGAACCGATCCTGCCCGCCGGACTGCACGTCGAACAGGTCCAGCAGGCCCTGCACCGTCCACTCGGTCTGCTCGGACTCCTCAGAAACCTTGCTCAAATCCGCCTCGCCTCTCCCGGTAGCAGCTCACGGCTCAGCGTGACACTTTGCATAGGATTTGTAAAGGTCGGCTAACAACACCACGGACCGGCGTCCGCACGGCGAACGCGTCGTGGGACGGGATGCTCAGGGAGGCAACATAAATGGGCATCGTGAACAGCACGTCGGAGACCACCTTCACCCAGTCCGCGGAGGCCGTCTACGACGGCGGCATGGAGGGACCGGTCGCAAAATTGACACCGGCACCCGCAGTGCGTGACACTTTCCCGGTGTTTTGTAAAGGCATGATCGGATGATCCCGAAGCCGCTCGCCAACGGGTTCTGCTTCGGTGAGGGCCCCCGCTGGTTCGAGGGCTTGCTGTGGTTTTCCGACATGCTGGGCGAGGCCGTGCACACCGCGGACATGCGCGGGACGCTGACCACCGTCCCACTGCCCGGGCGCCGCCCGTCCGGCCTGGGCTTCCGCCCCGACGGCTCGTTGCTGATCGTCTCGACCGAGGACCGGCAGGTGTTGCGCTACGACGGCGAAACCGTCACTCCCCTGGCCGATCTCGCCGACCTGGCACCGGCCAACCTCGGCGACATGGTCGTCGACGCGGCGGGCCGCGCCTACATCGGGTGCCAGGCATTCTCCGGCGGCGTCATCATCCGCCTCGACCAGGACGACAGCGCCACGGTGGTCGCCACGGACCTCGACTTCCCCAACGGGATGGTGATCACGCCGGACGGCGAATTGATCGTCGCCGAATCGGTCGGCCGACGGCTCACTGCGTTCGCCATCGGCGACGGCGGCGAGCTGACGGGCCGCCGCGTGTTCGCCGACGGCCTCGACGGCCCGCCCGACGGCATCGCGCTCGACGCCGAGGGCGGGGTGTGGACCTCGATGACGCTGGCCCACCAGTTCGAGCGGATCATCGACGGCGGCGCCGTGACGGACCGCATCGACATGGGCGGGCGGGTCGCCGTCGCCTGCGCGCTGGGAGGACCCCAGCGGCGCACGCTGTTCCTACTGTCGAGCACCGACGCGTATCCTCAGCGCCTGATCGGCACCCGGCAGTCCCGGCTGGATGCCGTCACGGTCACCGCCCCCGGCGCCGGCCTGCCCTGAAATCCGACCCAGTGAGGAGTGGACGAGTGAGCGACTCCTACTACGAGCTCGTCGATGACGCCGATCCGCTGGGGGAGAAGTTCAGGGCGACCGACCTGGCGCGCGGCACCTGGTCGGCGGCAATACAGCACGGCGGACCGGTGTCCGCGCTGCTGGTCCGGGCGCTGGAGCGGTGTGCCCGGCGCGACGACACGCGCCTGTCGCGAGTCGTCATCGACCTGCTCGGCGGTGTGCCGTCCGACGGCGATCTGTGGGTCACCTCGCGCCTGCAGCGCGCGGGCAAGCAGATCGAACTCGTCGGCGCCGAGATGCTGGCCCTCGGCCCCGACGGCGAACCGCGCCCCGTCGCGCGCGCCAGCGGGTGGCGGCTGCACCAGCAGGACACCCGGGCGCTGGCCCACGCCGCCGCCGAGCTGCCCCGCCCGCGCGACGAGGCCGTCAACCGCAACCTCAAGGCGCGGGAGTGGGACCGCAACTACGTGCACAGCCTGGACTGGCTGTGGCTGACCGAACCACTGAGCCCGGGGCCGGGCGAGTCGTGGATCAACCCGACGGTGGACCTGGTCGGCGGCGAGTCCATGACGCAGCTGGAGCGGCTGTTCGCGGTGGCCGACTGCGCGAACGGAATCGGCAGCAAGCTCGACATCACCAAGTGGACCTTTCTCAACACCGACCTGGCCGTGCACGTGTTCCGCGTCCCCGACGGTGACTGGATCGGAATCCGGGCCGAGACGAGCTACGGACCCGACGGTGTCGGTACCACCGTCGGGACGTTGTTCGACGAGCGCGGCGCGGTCGGTGCGATTCAGCAGTGCGTGCTGGTGCGCTCGCGCGGCGGGAAATAGCGGGAAGCGAAAAGGCCGTGACACTTCGCCGATACTTCGTAAAGTTTGACATATGAGCGGGCCGGTGCAGGCGGCGGACAGTGACACCTCGACGCGTCAGCGGATCCTCGCGGCCACCGCGGAAGTGCTCGGGCGGAACGGAAAGACGAAGCTGAGCCTCTCCGACGTCGCCACCCAGGCGGGGGTCTCGCGCCCGACGCTGTACCGCTGGTTCGCCTCGAAAGAGGAGTTGCTGTCGGCCTTTTCGAGCTACGAGCGGCAAATCTTCGAGAGCGGTCTGGTGAAGGCCACTGCAGGGCTCAAGGGCGTGGACAAGCTCGACGCCGTGCTGCGGTTCATCGTCGAATACCAGCACTCCTACTCCGGTGTGCGCATGGTGGACGTCGAGCCCGAACACACCATCGCCCAGTTCTCCTGGGTCATCCCCCAGATGCGCGAGGGGCTGCAACGCCACCTGCCCGGGCCCAATGCCGCGGTGAAGGCGGCCACCGTGATCCGGATCGCGATCTCGCACTACATCGTCCGAAGCGACGACGCCGACCAGTTCCTCGCGCAGCTGCGCCACGCGGTGGGCATCAAGGGCAGCTAGCCCCACCCCCGGCAGGCCCGTTGCCCCGCGAGCGCGCGTGTCTGCACGGCGACACGCCGTGTTGGGCGTACATCTGCGGCCCCTCGCGGGCGGTCTCCGACGAACAACAGCCCGCTACTCGAACAGCACCGCGGCGTTGAGATAACCGGTCGGGTCCAGCGCCGCCTTGACCGTCCGCATCGCGGCGATGTCGGCGGGCTCTCGCGACATCGCCAGATAAGGCCGTTTGCGGCTGCCGACACCGTGCTCGGAGCTGACGTTGCCGCCGCACCCGGCGATCAAGTTCATCATCGGTTCGTACAGCGCCTGCTCCCGGTCGGGCGGGCAGCGCAGGACGTTGAGGTGCAGGTTGCCCTCGCCGACATGGCCGAACAACACCGGCAGCGCGCCGGGAGCGCGCTCGTCGATCAAACCGACCGCCTCCCTTGCGAATTCGCCGATCGCCGACAACGGCAACGAGACGTCGAACTTCAGCGGCGGACCGTACACGCCGAGCACGTCGGCGAGCGACTCGCGTACCTGCCACAACCGTTGCTGGGCGGCAACATCCACGCCGACGGCGGGTTCGCCGCACAGCCGCACCGCCTCCAGCAGGTCGGCAAGCCGCTCCGTCTGGTCGTGGTCGGCGGCCAACTCCACCAGCAACAGCCACTCCGCCGGCACGGGGGCACCCACCCCCGCGTGCTCGCGGGTCAGCGCCGCGCCCCGACCGTCGATCAGCTCCAGCGCGGCGATCCCGTCGACCTCCCGAAACGTCCGCCCCGCATCCACCAGGGCCTCGATGTCGTCGAAGCCGCAGATCGCGGTCACCCGGTGCGACGGGACGGGGTGCAGCCGCAGGTCGAGCGCTGTGATCACGCCGAGCGTGCCCTCTGCCCCGACGAACAGCGCCGGCAGGTCGTAGCCGGTGTTGTCCTGGTTCACCCGGCTGTGGCGGCGCAGCAGCGAACCGTCGGGCAACGCGACCTGCATCCCGACCACCTGTTCGCCCATGTTGCCGTAGCGGACCGTGCGCAAGCCGCCGGCGTTGGTCGACGCCATGCCCCCGATGGTCGCGGTGTCACGGGCGGCCAGGTCCACGCCGAACACCAGGCCGGCCGCGATCGCGGCCTGTTGCACCGCGGCCAGCGTGACCCCCGCCTCGGCCCCGATGCGGCGCTCGACGGTGTCGACGTCGGTGATGGCGCGCAAGCGCTCGGTGGACAGCAGCACGTCGTCGTGCTCGGGGACGGCGCCGGCGACCAACGAGGTGCGACCGCCCTGCACGGTCACGTGCGCGCCCGCGTCGCGGCACACGCGCAGCACCCCGGCGACCTGCTCGGCCGAGCCGGGCCTGACCAGGGCGCCGGCCCGGCCCCGGTAGCGGCCGGTGTAGTCGACGCTGCGCGCCGCGAGCACGTCGGGATCGGTGACGACATGGTTCGAGCCGACAATGGCTTTCAGGTCCTCGAGGCTGCCGGGCATGCTCGCGGTTATAGCACCGCTTGCGGCGGGTCCCGGCGCCGGTGCGCGAAAGCAGCCTCGGGAAAAACCCTAGAACTCCTTGTGGTTGACGTCGGTCACCAGCCCGCCGTCCATGACGAACTCGCTGCCGGTCGCATAGGAGGATTCGTCGCTGGCCAGGAACACCACGAACGTCGCGACCTCCCGCACCTCGCCCGGCCGGCCCATCGGGATGGTGACCAGGTCCTCGGGCAGGTGCGCGGTCATCGGGGTGCGGATGAAGCCCGGGTGGATCGAATTGACCCGAATGTTCAACGGCGCCAACTCCAATGCGGCCGACTTGGCCAGCCCGCGCACCCCCCACTTCGACGCGACATACGGGTGCACCGCCGGGGCGCCACGCAGGCCCTCGATGGACGACACGTTGATGATCGAGCCCCCGCCGGCCGCGGTCATCGGCTCGACGGCCACCCGCATGCCCAGGAAGGTGCCCGTCAGGTTGACGTCGATCACCCGCTGCCACTTGCCCAGGTCGAAATTCTTGAGTTGCCCGAGCGCGACGGTGCCGGCGTTGTTCACCAGCACGTTGAGCTTTCCGAACTCGCCGACGGCCGTGGCGACCGCGGCGTCCCACTGGTCGGGCTGGGTGACGTCGAGGTGCACATAACGCGCGGAGTCACCGATCTCGTCGGCCAGCGCCTTGCCCTGGTCGTCGAGGATGTCGCCGATCACCACCTTGGCGCCCTCCTCGACCAGCAGCCGCGCGTCTTCGGCGCCCATGCCGCCGGCGCCGCCACTGATCAGCGCTACCTTGCCGTCTACCCGTCCCACGCGGGTCTCCTTTCGTTAGGTGCTCACCAAAGCGTTTGGTGCATAGAGGCCTTTGCCGGTGACGAGCGGCAGGTCCAGCGTCGTTCTGATGCCGGGCGGTGCCGCGATGACATCAGGGATCGAATTCACGATGCGACCGGCCGCGCCGGCGATCGCGGCATGGTTGTGGTCGCCCTTGCGACTGGTCGGCACGATGTCCACGGCGTAGGACGGCTCGCCGGTGATCTCGACGCGGTAGGAACCGCCACCGGCGGCGGGCTGCGGCAGGTCGGGCCGCAGGTCCGGTCGCAGGCGGGTGACGTGCTCGATGACGATCGCCGGGTGGCCTTTGACCATCCCGCGGATCTCGAACTGGAGCACCGCGAGCGTGCCCTTGGCCACCCGCCCCACCGCGATGTCGAAGTCCTCCGGAGCCGGCTCGCGCTGGTAGGACTCGGTGATCTCATCGACCTCGATGCCCAGGCCCGCCGCCAGCTGCCGGATGGCCGTTCCCCACGCAATGCTGAGGACGCCCGGCGCCAGCAGCATCGGCACCTCGTCCAGGGGCTTGGCGAACCCCATGTAGTCCATCACCTCGGTGCCGTTGTAGGACGCGTAGTCGTGAATCTCCATGCAGCGCACCTGCTCGACGCGCTGACAGGTCCCGGCCAGCGCGAACGGGATCAGGTCGTTCGCGAACCCAGGGTCCACACCGGTGATGAAGATGCTCGAACCACCTTGCCGGGCAGCATCTTCCACGCGGTTGATGTATTTTTCGGGCATCACGCCCCACGGGTACTGCAGCAACCCGGGCGAGGAACCCACCACGTTGATGCCCGCGGCCAGGATGCGCATGACGTCGGCCATCGCGTCGGGCAGGCGGGTGTCGCCCATCGCGCAGTAGACGATGCAGTCGGGCCGGGCGGCGATCAGGGCGTCCAGGTCGCCGACGGCCGCGACACCGGTGGCGGTGGGCGCGTCCAGGCCGACACCGCACAGCTCTCCGGCGTCCTTGCCCACCTTCTCAGGCGACGACACGCACACCCCGGTCAACTCGAACTGCGGGTTGGTGATGAGCTCGGCGAGGGCGAGCCCTCCGACGTTCCCGGTACCGACGTGCGCGACGCGGATCGCCATTTCAGTCTCCGTCCCGTTGCAGCCTGGAAAAACTTTTCTAGACACTAGTCCACTAATTTTGTGGCGGGTACCACCCGGGATCGATCCGGCAGGCACAATGAGGCGCTGATGACACAACGCGAAGACGTCCAGTTCACCTCGGGCCGCGACCGGATCAGCGCGTGGCTCTACCGACCCGCCGGTGGCACCGGGCCCGTGCCGCTGCTGGTGATGGCGCACGGCCTCGGCGCGGTGCGCACGATGCGACTCGACGCCTACGCCGAGCGATTCAGCGCGGCCGGCTACGCCTGCCTGGTGTTCGACTACCGCAACTTCGGCGACAGCGGGGGCAGCCCCCGCCAACTGATCGACATCGGCATGCAGCTCGCGGACTGGTCGGCGGCGGTCGACTACGCCCGCACCCTCGACGGCATCGATCACCGGCGAATTGGATTGTGGGGCACGTCATTCGGCGGAGGACACGTGATCGCCACCGCGGCCCGGCTGCCGGGCATCGCGGCCGCCGTGGCGCAGTGCCCCTTCACCGACGGACTGGCCTCGGCGCGCACGATCACCAACCCGTGGGCCACCGCGCGCATCTTCGCGCGCGCGGTGCGCGACGTCGTCGCGAGCCGGCTGGGCAGGCCGCCCGTCATGGTCGCCACGGCGGGCCGGCCCGGCGACACGGCGTTGATGAACACCCCCGACGCCTATTCGGGTTACCTGAGGCTGGTGCCGGCGGGCGCGCAGCTGACCAACGAGGTGGCGGCCCGAATCGCCTTGCACGTCATGACCTACCGGCCGGGTCGCTCAACCTCACAGATCGCCTGCCCGATCCTGTTCTGCGTGTGCGAGACCGACTCGGTGGCACCCGCGGCACCCACGCTGCGATACGCGGCCAGGGCTCCCCGCGGCGTGGTGAAGACCTATCCCGACGGCCATTTCGGGATTTACGTCGACGACGCCTTCGACCGAGCCGTCCGCGACCAAATCGCATTCCTGGACGAACACCTGAAACCTCGGGCGCTTAATTCGGAAAAATAGGCAAACGGCCTTATTGGGAACGGCGCGGCTCTACCCTGCGTGGAGGTCCCGGTCTTTGCGAGAAAGGACGGGAAGATGTCGTATCTGGTGACGGCCCCGGCGATTCTGGCGTCCACGGCCGACGATGTCGCATCCATCGGTTCGACGATCAGCGCGGCCGGCGCGAATGCCGCCGGCCCGACAACCGGTTTGATGGCCGCGGCGGGCGACGAGGTGTCGGTGGCCATCACCGACGTCTTCACCGCGTACGGCCGCCAATACCAGGCGTTCGTCTCGCGGGCCTCGGCGTTCCACAGCGCGTTCACCCAAGCCCTGACCACCGCGGCGAACAGCTACGCCCATGCCGAGTACGCCGGCGCGGGTCTGTTGTCGAGCGAGCTGGGCGTGCCGATGGGCGCCCTGCCGGGCCAGGGCACCAGCGCGGGCTCCGTCGCGCTGACGTCGGCGGCGAGGTCGATCCCCGGAGACCCTCTGTACGCGTTGATCATGGGGTACACCAGCCTCGCGGAACCCGACTCGGTGTACCTCAACGCCATCACCAACGCGTTCCTGCAGCCGCGGTTCGCGCCCAACTTCATCCAGGGCGTGTTCACCCCCGAGCAGTTCTGGCCGGTCACCCCGCAACTCGGCAATCTGACCTTCGGCCAGTCCCTCGCCCAGGGCATCCCCCTGTTACACAACGCGATCACCACCACGTTGACCAACCCGCTCAACAGTGCCGTGGTGTTCGGCTACTCGCAGAGCGCCACCATCGCCACCTACGAGATCAACGCCCTCATGGCGGCCGGTTCTCCCTACACGGGTCAGCTGTCCTTCGTGCTCGTCGGCAATCCGAACAATCCCGTCGGCGGCATCCTCGAACGTTTCCCCGGTTTCTACATCCCGTTCCTGGATGTGGCGTTCAACGGCGCGACCCCGCCGAATTCGCCGTATCCGACCAGCATCTTCACCGCGCAGTACGACGGCATCGCCGACCTGCCGCAATATCCGCTCAACCTGGTCTCAGATCTCAATGCCTTCATGGGCTACTTCTTCGTACACGACCAGTACCCGATGATGAGCGCCGGCCAGGTCGCCAACGCCGTGCCGCTCCCGACGTCGCCGGGCTACACCGGCAACACCGCGTACTACATGCTGATGACCCAGAACCTGCCGCTGCTGGAACCGATCCGCGACATCCCCTACGCGGGGCCGCCGATCGCCGACATCTTCCAGCCCGACCTGCGGGTGCTGGTCGACATGGGCTACGCCGGTTACGGACCCGGCTACGACTACGCGAACATCCCCACCCCGGCCGGGCTCTTCTCGGTGCCGAACCCGTTCACGATCATCCCGGATCTCGCCCTGGGCGCCGTGCAGGGACCCTACGGCGCGGCCGTCGAGATCGGGGTCGAGTCGGGGTTGGCCTCGCCGTCGCTGTTCCCCGACACCTACCCGTGGGTTCCGTCGACCGACCCGCAGCTGACCTTCCCGATCATCCAGTCGAGCACCACACTGTTGTCGCTGCTGAGCGGCGGTGCCGGGAGCGTGCTGGACCTCATTCCGGCGCCGAACTTCGGGTGAGGTGAAATTCCCCAACCGCCGGACGAACCCGGACGAGCGTTCTAGTCTCGATTGACACCGGGTGCCGGCGGTTTCGGGGAGGAGACCGGGGAAACATGTCGTATCTGGTCACCAGTCCCGAGGCGCTGACGGCAACGGCCGCCGACGTGCAACGAATCGGGTCGGCCCTGCGCGCCGCCGCCGGCGAGGCCTCCGGTCCTACCACCGGGGTGGCCGCGGCGGCCGAGGACGAGGTGTCGCTGGCGATCGCGCGGCTGTTCGGCGCGTTCGGCCAGCAGTATCAGGCGGTCCTGACCGACGCCGCGGCCTTCCACAGTCAGTTCACCCAGACGCTGTCCGCCGCGAGCACCACCTACGCACAGGCCGAGACCGCGGCCGCCGGACTGGTGTCGGGCGAGGTCGCACCCCTGCGGGCGCTGCTGTCGCCGACCACCGGGGGCGCGCTCGAGAGCGTCAGCAGGTTCCCCCCGTTGTCGACCACGCTGATCTCACCGGTGACGGCCCTGATCATGGGCGGCGCCCACAATCCGGGCCCGATCCCGTCGTACATCGCGGCCGTCGACAGCGCCTACATCCAGCCGGTCGTCGCGGGCGCCGCCGCCCTGGGCGTGTACACACCCGAGCAGTTCTGGCCGGCCACCCCCGAGCTCGGCAACACGCTGACGTTCGGCCAGTCCGTCGCCCAGGGCGTGAGCCTGCTCAACAGCGCGATCAACACCCAACTCACGGCGGGCCACAGCGCCCTGGTGTTCGGCTACTCCGAGAGCGCCACCGTCGCCACCAACGAGATCCGGGCGCTCATGGCGCTGCCCCTCGCCCAGCAGCCCACCGCCGGCCAGCTCGCGTTCACGCTCGTCGGCGACCCGAACAACCCCGTCGGGGGCCTGCTCGAGCGCTTCCCCGGCTTCTACGTTCCGGGCCTCGACGTGGCCTTCAACGGCGCGACACCCCAGTCGCCTTGGGCCACAAGCATTTACACGATCCAGTACGACGGCTTCGCCGACTTCCCGCAGTACCCGCTCAACTTCCTGTCGGATCTCAACTCGCTGATGGGCATCTCGCTGCACAGCGACTACCCGTGGCTGACGGCCAACCAGGTGGCCAACGCGGTGCTGCTCCCGACCTCGGGCGGCAACACGAACTACTACATGTTCATGACCCAGAATCTGCCGCTGCTGGACCCGATCCGGCAGATCCCCTACGTCGGCAATCCGCTCGCCGACCTCGTCCAGCCCGACCTGCGGGTGATCGTCGACATGGGCTACGCCGACTACGGAGCGGGTGCCAACTACGCCAACGTCCCCACCCCGGCAGGCCTGTTCGCGATACCCAACCCGTTCACCGTGATCCCCGACCTCGGGACGGGAGCCGTGCAGGGCGTGCAGGCCGCGCTCGTGGACGTCGGGGCGCTCCCGCAGTCCGCGCTGCCGAACGCCTACCCCTATGTGCCGTCGCTGGACCCGGGACTCAACGTGTCCTTCGGTCAGTCGAGCGCGACGCTGTTGTCGGTCCTGAGCGGCGACGTCGGCAGCGTCCTCGAGCTCATTCCGCCGCCAAACCTGAGCTGACCTCGCGTCCCCGGGCGTTCGGGGTCCCCAGCGGCGACGTCTGGCGGACCGCGTCGTCGCGAATCAGCCCCCGCAGCAGCGCCGTGCTGAACTCGGCGGCGATCTCCTTGGCGCTGCGGCGCCCGCTCGGCCGCAGCCACCGGTACGCGCCGAGCGTCATGCCGATGTAGCCGAGCGCCAGGACGTGGGAGTCGCACTCGTAGAACTCGCCGCTGGCGATGCCCCGGTCGATCAGGCCGTGCACATGCTCGTAGACCTGGGTCTCCTTCTCGCGGACCGCTGCGACCTGTTCCTCGGAGAACCACTCGGTGATGTAGGGCTGCTCCTGGAAGTACACCGCCGCGCCCTCGGGGTTGGCGGCGATCTGGTCGAGCAGCCGGACGGTGTATTGGTACAGCGCCTCGCGGGCCGACATCGTGGGGTCGTCGTGGACGGCGGCCAGGGTGCGCTCGGCGGCCTGCTGATAGATGTCGTAGAGGATCAGCGACTTGCTGGCGTAGTAGTGGTAGACCGTCGCCTTGTTCAGGCCGATCACGTCGGCCACGTCGTCCATCCGGGTGCCGTGATAACCGCGTGCGGCGAACAGCTTGGTGGCCACGGCCAGCAACTCTTCGCGGCGCGTCAGCCCGTTGGGGGCGCTGCTGTCGGATGGCATCTGCACTCACTATCGTCACAGCCGGCCGGGCCGGCCGGACCCGTGGGCAAGGTTAATGATCAATCAACTGGTTGGACAGTCTAGGCAAACGCCGGGTACCGCCCCGACACCGATGGGACTAGACTCGCTGACGAGCTTCGGTCGCGACTAAAGGGACTAAAGGGGTGGACCAATGGATCCGAGTCCGGACTACGACGGCAGCGACGAAATCGAGTTCTTCTTCCGCTACGTTCCCTGGGGTCTGCGCGGCGTGGTGGACGGCAACGGCTACCCGCCACCCGCCTACCCGCCCGTCTGATCGGGCCCCCGGGCCAGCAGGGCTCTACAGCGCCTTGAGTTCTTCGGCGACCGCGGTCACCGACTTCTTCGCGTCCCCGAACAGCATGGTCGTGCCGTCGGCGTAGAACAGCGGATTGTCGATGCCGGCGAACCCGGAGTTCATCGACCGCTTGAGCACGATCACCGACTTCGCCTTGTCCACGTTGAGGATCGGCATCCCGTAGATCGGGCTGGAAGACTCGTTGCGGGCCGCCGGGTTGGTGACGTCGTTGGCGCCGATGACGATCGCGACGTCGGTGCGCCCGAACTCGTCGTTGATGTCGTCCATGTCCTTCATCGCGTCGTAGTCCACCTCGGCCTCGGCCAGCAGCACGTTCATGTGCCCGGGCATCCGGCCGGCCACCGGGTGGATGGCGTACTTGACCGGCACACCCTTGGCCTCCAGCAGGCTGGCCATGTCCTTGACGGCGTGCTGGGCCTGCGCGACGGCCAGGCCGTAGCCGGGCACGACGATCACCTGGTTGGCGTAGGCCATCTGGATCGCGGCGTCGGCCGCCGACGTGGCCTTGGCGGTGCGGTCGCCCGCCGCGCCCCCGCCGCCCGGCGCGACGCCGCCACCGCCGAAGCCGCCGGCGACGATCGCCGGGATGGACCGGTTCATCGCCTTGGCCATCAGGTTGGTCAGGATCGAACCCGACGCGCCGACGATCATGCCCGCGACGATCATCGCGGTGTTGTTCAGCGCCAGGCCGGCGGCGGCGGCCGACAGGCCGGTCATGGCGTTCAGCAGCGAGATCACCACCGGCATGTCCGCGCCGCCGATCGGCAGGACCACCATCAGGCCCAGCACCGCGGCCGCGACGAGCAGCCCGATCATCCACCACAGCGACGCGCCACCGGTGCCGGGATGCGCGTGCACGCCGATCACCACCGCCGCGCCGACCGCGGCGGCCAGCAACAGCAGGTTGACCGGTTGCTGGGCCTTGCCCAGGCCGATGGGCGCCCCGGAGATGATCTCCTGAAGTTTGCCGAACGCGATGATCGATCCCCAGAACGAGATCGAGCCGATGATCGCGGCGAACAACGACGCCACCACAATGTGCACGGTCGGTGACTCCCCGTGCTTGAAGGCCGAAAAACCGGTCGTGTCGATGAATTCCGACAGCGCGATCAGGGCTACCGTGCCGCCGCCGACGCCGTTGAAGAACGCCACCAGCTGCGGCATGGCGGTCATCTTGGTCAGCCGCGCCGGGGGGACGCCGAGCGCCACCCCCACCACCAGGCCGGCGATGATCAGCACCCAGGACTCGGTGTGGCGGATCTTGACCAGCGTCGCGGCCACCGCGAGGGCCATGCCGACGGCCGCGATCAGGTTGCCCCGCACCGCGGTCTTGGGCCCGGTGAGGCCCATCAGCCCGTAGATGAACAGCGCGAAGGAGATGATGTAGAGGACGGTGACGAGGTAGTTCATTTGGCGGCCAGATCTTCCGTCTTGACGGGTACGACTTTCTTCTTGCCCTTGAACATGCCCAGCATGCGGTCGGTCACGATGAAGCCGCCGATGACGTTGAGCGTGCCGAACACCACGGCGACGAACAGGATGATCTGCACCGCCAGCGACGGGTGCTCGACCTCCCCGAACACCACCAGCGCGCCCAGCACGACGATGCCGTGAATGGCGTTGGTGCCCGACATCAGCGGCGTGTGCAGCGTGTTGGGCACCTTGGAAATGACGGCGAACCCGACGAAACCGGACAAGACCAGGATCGCCAAGTTGGCCAATAGCTCGTCGTACATCTAGGAGTCCTCCCTAACCGGCCCGCGTCACACAGGATGCCGCGATGACCTCGTCCTCGAAGTCCGGGGCCAGCTTGCCGTCTTTGAGCAGCAGGTCCAGCAGCGCGGTGATGTTCTTGCTGTAGAGCTCGCTGGCGTGCTCGGGCATGGTCGCCGGCAGGTTCAGCGGTGAGGCGATGGTGACGCCGTGCTTGACCACGGTCTGCCCGGGCTCGGTGAGCTCGCAGTTGCCGCCGGTCTCCCCGGCCATGTCCACCACCACGCTGCCGGGCTTCATCGACTCCACCGCGGACGCGGTCACCAGGCGCGGCGCGGGCCGCCCGGGGACCAGCGCCGTGGTGATCACCACGTCGAAACCGGCGATCGCCGCCTCCAGGGCCTTCTGCTGCTGCGCGCGCTCCTCGTCGGTGAGCTCGCGGGCGTAGCCGCCCTCGCCGGCCGCGTCGATGCCCAGGTCCAGCCACTGGGAGCCGACCGAGCGGACCTGGTCGGCCACCTCGGGACGGACGTCGTAGCCGGTGGTCTTCGCGCCCAGCCGCTTGGCGGTCGCGAGGGCCTGCAGCCCGGCCACACCGACCCCCAGCACGAGCACGCTGGCCGGCTTCACGGTGCCGGCCGCCGTCGTCAGCATCGGGAAGAACCTGGTCGACTCCGAGGCCGCCAGCAGGACCGCCTTGTAACCGGCCACGTTGGCCTGTGACGACAATGCGTCCATGACCTGGGCGCGCGAGATGCGCGGGATCGCCTCCAGCGCGAAAGCCTGCACGCCGGCCTCGGTGAGCGCGCCGATCGAGTTGTCGGCGTTGCGGGGCGCCAGGAACCCGATCAGGGTCTGCCCGCGGCGCAGGCGGGTCACCTCGGCGGCCGTCGGCGGTGCCACCTTGACGACGATGTCGGCGGCCCAGGCGTCCCCGACGCTGGCCCCGGCCCCGGTGTAGAGGTCGTCGGGCAGCAGCGCGCGGTCGCCCGCGCCGGACTCGATGACTACCGCCACACCGCTGTTGACCAGCGACGCGACCGCCTTGGGCACCAGGGCGACCCGCCGCTCGTCGGCCCCCGACTCGGCGACCACCCCTACCGTCGTCTGCGCATTTGTCATGGCGCGTTTATCTACTTTCCGTACTTATCTGCTGCTGAATGTTTCTCCGCATATGCCGCTGACTCGGCCGCACGCCCCGCTACCTTAACGCCTGGCGGATTTCACCACGGACGCGCGATCACCGAGGTGGGAGACCGCCGGCGAGCGATCGGCTTCCCAGCTCGATGCTTCGCCATCCGGGCTCGCCGCAGTAGCGGTCACGGTGTTGTGGGGCCACAAAAAACCGTTGTGTGGTGCGTCGATAGACGAACCGGATCACCAGAGCGGGATCTCCAGGCCGCGTTCTGACTCCGGCCGGGGCCCGAAGTAGCGCCGTTCGGATTCGTCGATCGGCACGTCGTTGATGCTTGCCTCGCGCCGCGCGTTCAGACCGTCGGGCGTGAATTCCCAGAGCTCGTTGCCGTAACTGCGATGCCACTGGCCGTTGGTGTCGCGGCACTCATATTGGAACCGCACCGCGATTCGGTTGTCGTGAAAGTCCCAGAGGCTCTTTCGCAGCACGTAGTCGAGTTCGCGCCGCCATTTGCGGGTCAGGAACTCGACGATGGCCTCGCGGCCGACGATGTGCTCGCCGCGATTGCGCCAGTGCGAGTCCGGTGTGTACGACAAGCTGACCCGGTGGGGGTCGCGGGTGTTCCACGCGTCCTCGGCCGCCTGAACCTTCGCCAGGGCAGTCTCCGATGTGAACGGCGGGAAGGGCGGGCGGGGGTCGGTCATGGCGTATATCCTGCTTCGCCGCATGCGGCGCCCGCCAGCCCTGGTTTTCCCGCTGCCGTCGTCTTGGTTGTGACCCGTGTCCTATCGTGGCGAACATGGACTTCGCGATGTCGGCCAAAGCCAGCGACTATCACAAGCGGCTCTCCGACTTCATGACCGAGTATGTGTTTCCGGCCGAGGCCGACTACGACAAATATCGCGACGAAGCCGGCCCGCACGACCACACGGTCCCGCCCGTCATCGAGGAACTCAAGGTCAAGGCCCGGGCCCAGGGCCTGTGGAACCTGTTCTTGCCGGCGGAGTCGGGCCTGACCAACCTGGAATACGCTCCGCTGGCCGAGATCACCGGCTGGAGCCTGGAAATCGCGCCCGAGGCGCTCAACTGCGCGGCGCCCGACACCGGCAACATGGAGACGCTGCACCTGTTCGCCACCGAGGAGCAGCGCAAGCAGTGGCTCGAGCCGTTGCTGGCCGGCGAGATCCGCAGCGGCTTCTCGATGACCGAGCCCGCGGTTGCCAGCAGCGACGCGCGCAACATCGAGACGTCCATCGTCCGCGACGGCGGCGACTACGTGATCAACGGCCGCAAGTGGTGGACGTCCGGCGCTGCGGACCCGCGCTGCAAGATCCTCATCGTGATGGGCCGCACCAACCCCGAGGCGGCCAGCCACCAGCAGCAGTCGATGGTCCTGGTCCCGATGGACACCCCGGGCGTGACGGTGGTCCGCTCGACCACGGTCTTCGGCTTCCAGGACCAGCCGGGGCACTGCGAGATCGTCTACGACAACGTCCGGGTGCCCGCCACCAACCTGCTGGGTGAGGAAGGCGGCGGCTTCGCGATCGCGCAGGCCCGCCTGGGGCCGGGCCGCATCCACCACTGCATGCGCGCGCTGGGCGGCTCCGAACGGGCGCTGGCCCTGATGGTGGACCGGGCGTCCAAGCGGGTGGCGTTCGGCCGCCCGCTGGCCGAGCAGGGCGTGGTCCGCGAGGCGATCGCCAAGTCCCGCAACGAGATCGACCAGGCCCGGCTGCTCTGCGAGAAGGCCGCGTGGACCATCGACCAGCACGGGAACAAGGCCGCCCACACGCTCGTTTCGCAGATCAAGGCGGTCGCCCCGCAGGTGGCGTGCAACGTGATCGACCGCGCCATCCAGGTGCACGGGGCCGCCGGCGTCAGCGAGGACACGGTGCTGGCCCGGATGTACGCCTGGCACCGGGCCATGCGGCTGTTCGACGGACCCGACGAGGTGCACATGCGCACGATCGCGCGGGCCGAGCTCGGCCGGGAGAAGTCTCCGCTCGCCGCGGCGGTCACCGCGCATGACTGAGGCTCTCCGAGAACTGTCGGGCGCCTGGAACTTTCGCGACGTCGCCGACGGCGCACCCGCGTTGCGGCCGGGTCGGTTGTTCCGGTCCAGCGAGCTGAGCCGCTTGGACGACGACGGCCGCGACGTCCTGCGCGAGCTGGGCATCACCGACGTCGCCGATCTGCGCGCCGCCAGGGAGGTCGCCCGGCGCGGGCCCGGACGGGTTCCCGACGGCGTCGACATCCACCTGTTGCCCGTCCCCGACCTCGCCGACGACGAACAGGGTGACGACGCGGCGCCCCACGAGCACGCGTTCCGGCGCATGCTGACCGACAACGACTCCGACGAGTCCATCGACGAGGTCGCCGCACGCTTCATGGTGGACGAATACCGGCAGTTTCCCGTCAGGAACGGGGCCCAACGCGCGCTGCGCCGGGTCATCACGCTGCTCGCCGCCGGGCGTCCGGTGCTGACGCACTGCTTCGCCGGCAAGGACCGCACCGGCTTCGTGGTGGCGACGGTGCTCGAGATCATCGGGATCGATCGCGACACCATCGTCGCCGATTTCTTGCGCAGCAACGACGCCGTGCCCGAGCTGCGCGAGCGGATCTCGGAGATGATCGAGCAGCGCTCGGACACCGAGCTGACCCCGGAGGTGGCGACCTTCACCGAGGCCCGGCTCTCCGACGGGGTCCTCGGCGTCCGCGCGGAGTACCTCGCCGCCGCGCGCCAGACGATCGACGAGCGGTTCGGCTCGCTGGACGGCTACCTGCGCGACGCGGGCATCTCCGAGAACGACGTGCAGCGACTGCGCGCGGCGCTGCTCGCCTGAGGCGACGCCCCGGGGGGCGTATCCGGTTGTCGGCGCAGGCCTTTCGCGGCCGAAGATGCGGCGGCGGCCGGTATCGAGCGGCGAGCGAACGGGCGCCGCTGACGACACACAAGACCGGCGGTCTCTAATACCGCAAATGCCAGACAGCCAGGCAAGTTAGATCTACTCTGCTTGAATGTCGACTCCGCGATGACGGGGGGTCATTGGTTCATGGTCGTCGACAGCGTTACTCAATAGCCCCGGCGTCGAAGGAAATGGCCGATGACAACCTTGATCACTCAACCCCAACTGTTGACTGCGGCCGCGGACGACGTGTCGCAGATCAATTCGGTGATCAATCAGGCCAGGACCGCCGCAGCCGGATCGACGACCAACCTGGTCGCCGCCGCCGAGGACGAGGTGTCAACGGTGACCGCCGCGTTCTTCGGCGGATTCGGCCAGGAGTACCAGGCGCTGTTGCAGCAGGCGACCCTGTTCCAGGAGCAGTTCACCGCGGCCCTGGCCGCGGCCGGAAACGCCTACACGGCAGCCGAAGTCGAGGCGCAGAGCGCGCTCGGGATCGCGCCGCTGGCCAACCCGGTGTTCGGCACGTACACCCCGCCGACACCCAACTCGATCGCCGTCACCGCCAACTTGATCATGACGGGGAGCGGCACGGCCACGCCGTCATCGACCTACATATCCAATGTGGTGGGCCGTTACCTGACTCAATTCATGACCACTATGAACACTCCGGTGTCCACGGCCGAGGGCCTGTACCCGTTCACCGGCGTCAAGGACCTGACGCTCGACATCTCGCTGGCCCGCGACGTCACCGAGCTCAACAACGCCATCACCCAGCAGTTCACGAACTTCGGCGGCCCGATCTCCGTTCTGGGTTACTCGCAGAGCTCGATCGTCGCCTCCATGGAGATGCCGATACTCGCAGCGCACGGCTACACCCCGAGCCAGATCTTCTTCACCTTGCTGGGTGACCCCAGCGCCCCCAACGGCGGCCTGTTCGCCCGCTTCCCGGGTCTGAGCCTGCCCAGCCTGGGCGTCACCTTCGGCACCTCCACCCCGGCCGACCTGTTCAACACGACCATCTACACCCTCGAGTACGACGGGTTCGCCGACTTCCCGCAGTACCCGATCGACATCTTCTCCGACATCAACGCGCTCGCGGGCATCGTCTTCGTGCACGGCACCTACCCGACCCTCTCGGCGGCGCAGCTTGCCTCGGGTTTCCTCCTGCCGGGTTCGGCAGGCCTGGGCACCGTCGGCAGCATGACCAACTACGTGATGATCCCGACGGCGAACCTGCCGATCCTGGACCCGCTGCGCCTGATCCCGGTCGTGGGCAACCCCCTGGCCGACCTGGTGCAGCCGGACCTCACCGCGCTGGTCAACTGGGGCTACGGCAACCCGGCCTACGGGTTCTCGACGGGCCCGGCCAACATCCAGACCCCGTTCGGCTTCCTGCCGCCGCTGGCCGACACCCTGGCCCTGGGACCCGCGCTGGTCAGCGGAACCCAGGCGGGCGTCAGCGCCTTCGCGAACGACATCTCGGCCATGGTGCCGACCGCGCTGCCCAGCTTCTCGCTGCCCAACCTCACGCTGTCGAGCCTCACCGGCGCGCTCAGTGGTGGCGCGGCGGGAACCGGCGCGCTCGCGCTCACCAGCCCTGCGTCGATCCAATCCACCCTCACCGGCCTCATCTCGGGCATCCAGTCGGCGAACACCAACATCGTCGGCACCCTGACCACCGACGTCACCACCGCTTACGCGACGCTGCTTCCCACGGCCGACATCGCGACGGCCGTGGTGGTCTCGCTGCCGTCGTACGACGTCAACCTGTTCCTCAGTGGAATCAGCCAGGCCATCAACGGTGATCCGGTCGGCGGACTCATCAACGCGTTCGGTGACCCGATCGCGGCCAACGTCGGCCTGACCACCCTCGCGGGCGGCTTCGAACTGATCAACATCGAGAATGCGCTGGACACGATCGTGACCGGCAACCCTAACCCGGGGCCCTTCTGATCGGGCTGACGTCCGGCGGCCGGACTGAAGTCAGGCGCCGCAACATATTCGGCCGGCGGAGTGGCTTCGTCGCGGACTAGGCGACAAGCACGGCTTTGACTTAAGCTAACTTTCGCCGGCTTCACGGCGATGGGTCCTCCAGGTTGCCGGCTCTGCTGTCTGACCGCGAAGGAACGGACCCATGACGGGCTTGCTCACCCAGCCACACATGCTCGCAGCGGCCGCGGCGGACGCGTCGCAGATCAGTTCGGCGATCACCTCGGCCAGGGCCGCCGCCGCAGGCCCGACCACCAGTGTGGCCGTCGCGGCCCAGGACGAGGTCTCGGCGGTCACCGCGGCGTTCTTCGGCGAGTACGGCACGGCGTACCAGGCGCTGCTGCGGCGGGCGACCACCTTCCAAGAACAGTTCGCCACTGCGCTGTCCGCCGCCGGAAACGCCTACGCGGGCGCGGAGGCCTCGGCGTCAAAGGCGTTGGGCGCCTTGCAAACCGACACACTGGCGCTATTGGGCGGCAACGTCGCCCCGGCCGTGTCCACAGTGCGAACCGGCGTAGCGGTCGCGGCCCCGGCGGTGGCGCCCGGTGACCCCGTCTACACCCTGGTCCTGGGCGCCAGCGGTCTGCCCATTCCGCCGCCGGAGTACATCCAGGGCATCCCACCCCTGTACATCAACCCTTTCTTCGGGGCGGGCACCAACATCGGCATCAGCACGCCGGAGGGCCTGTATCCCCTCACCGGGATCAAGGACCTGACCTTCGACATCTCGGCGGCGCGCGGCCTCACGATCCTGGACAACGCGATCCAGCAGTACGCCACCCTGGGCGGCACTGCCAACACCATCAACATCTTCGGCTATTCACAGAGCGCGGCCATCGTGTCGATGGAGATGCACGCCCTCAACCCCACCAACACGCCCGGGGGCAGCCTGCTGCCTTCCGGGGTGAACCTGAACATCACGCTCGTCGGTGATGTGAGCAATCCAAACGGCGGCCTGCTCGCCCGCTTTCCGACCCTGAGCCTGCAGAGCCTGGGCTTCACGTTCGGCACCGCGACTCCGGACAACTCCTTCCCGACCCACATCTACACGATCGAATACGACGGCTTCGCCGACTTCCCGCAATACCCGTTGAACTTCGTATCCGATCTGAACGCGTTCCTGGGCATCATCGAATTGCACGGCACCTATCCGTTTTTCAGTAGCGACCAGATCCTCAATGCGATTCAGTTGACGAACACGGTCGGCACCCCCCTGACCCAGTACTACATCCTGCCCACCCAGAATCTGCCGCTGCTGGATCCCGTCCGAGCCATCCCGGTGATCGGCAACCCGATCGCGGACCTGCTGCAACCCGATCTACGGGTCGTCGTCGACTTGGGCTACGGCAGCACCACCCAGGGATGGTCGCCGGGCCCACCGAATGTGCCCACTCCCTTCGGAGTGATCCCCCCGGTCACGCCCGGCGCCGTCCTCGGCGCCCTGGCCACCGGAACCCAGCAAGGCATCGGCGCCTTCGCGAGCGATGTCGCCTCCCTGTCAGGGTCCCCACCGGTCCTGCCGTTGCCGAGCCTGGCGTCGATCACGGGATCGATGGGAAGCGGTGCGCCGAGCCTGCTCCCGACGCTGTCGCCGGCGCTGCCCTCACCGCAGAACTTGATCGCGAGCTTCCAGGCGGCCAACAGCTATCTCACCAACGGCGCCGTGACCTCCGCGTCGGCGGCCTACGCGACGCTCCTCCCGACGGCCGACGTCGCCACCGCGATCGTGGTCACGGTCCCGTCCTATGACCTGAACCTGTTCCTGGACGGCGTGAAGGACGTCATCAACGGAGACCTGGTGGGCGGACTGGAGTACGCGCTGGGCGCGCCGCCCGCCGCGGACACTGCGCTGTTCACCCTGTTCGGCGGGTTCGAAGTCCGGGTCATTCAGCACGCGGCGCAGACGATTGTCGGCGCGTGGACCGCGCCGGCGACACAGGACTGATCCCTACGGCTCGAGGACGACCTTGCCGAGCACGCCGCCGTCGGCCAGGCTCTGCAATGCGGCAGGGGCCTCTGACAGCGGATAGCGTTGCGGCGGAGGTGGTTTGAGGCCCAGGAAGACCAATTGGCCCAGCCCCCAGGAGAACAGGGCCGCCGAGCCGGGCACCTTGTTGAGGTATTCGCCCCACGCGACGCCCATCACGCTGACGTTGCGCAGCAGCAGCCGGTTCACCTTCACCGTGGGGATGCTGCCCGCGGCGAAGCCGATCACCAGCAGCTTGCCGTCGATCGCCAGCACCCGCACGGCGTCGTCGAACGCCGGCCCGCCGATGGGATCGACGACGATGTCCACGCCCCGACCGCCGGTGTACTCCCGCGCCAGCTCGGCCCAGTTGCCGGACAACGGCAACACCAGGTCGGCGCCCAGCGAGGCGACGTAGTCGGCCGCCGCCTCGCGGTGCACCACGCCCAGCACCTTCTTCGCGCCCATCGCCTTGGCGACCTGGATCGCGGCGGTGCCCACCCCGCCGGCGGCGCCGAGCACCAGGACCGTGTCACCCGGGCGCATCGCCGCGCGGCGGGCGAGCGCGAAATACATGGTGTTGTAGTTCACCAGCAGCGACACGGCTTCGGCGTCGTCGAGCCCGGCCGGGCTGCGGATCACGTTGGCCGCCGGCACGGCCACCCTCTCGGCGTAGGCGCCCAGGATGCCGAATGCGGAAACCCGTTCGCCCACTTTGAAACCCGAGCCTGCTGGCGCCGAACGAACCACGCCCGCGGCTTCCATGCCGGGGACGAACGGCGGCGGCAGCTTCAGCTGATACTCGCCCTTGCTCAGCAACAGGTCCGGAAAGCAGACCCCGGCGGCCCGGACGTCGATGACGACGTTCCCGTCGCTGACGACGTCGTCGATGTCGGTGTACACCATGCCGGACGGGCCCGACAGCCGTTGTACCACACAGGCTTTCATGGCGATTACAGCTTGAACGCAGCCCTTTGCGCGTTCGAGAGATCGTCGATCTCGCCCCAGTGGTCGGCGATGTCCTGCACCGACGGCGGCTTCTCGAAATTGGCGCCCTCGTTCTGGAACAGCGCGACCCGCTGCACCTTGCCGCCGCCCACGACGTAAACGGCGGCGCTGTCCGGGTTTTCCTCGGTGCACAGGTAGGCAACCACCGGCGCGACGTACTCGGGTGTGAGCTTCTCGAGAACTTCGGGCGGCAGGATGTCCTCGGTCATCCGGGTGGCCGCGATCGGCGCGACGGCGTTGGCGTGGATGTTGTACTTGGCGCCTTCCTGGGCCAGCGTGTTGATCAGGCCGACCAGGCCCAGCTTGGCCGCACCGTAGTTGGCCTGGCCGAAGTTGCCGAACAGTCCGCTGGTGGAGGTGGCGACCACGACCCTGCCGTAGCTCTGCTCGCGGAAGTGCGGCCACGCGGCCCGGACCACGTTGTAGCCGCCGTAAAGGTGCACCTTGAGCACGGCGTCCCAGTTCTCGAACGACATCTTGTGAAAGGTGCCGTCGCGCAGGATGCCGGCGTTGCTCACCACACCGTGGACGGCGCCGAACTCGTCGAGCGCAGTTTTGATGATGTTCTCGGCGCCCTCGGCCTCGGCCACGCTGTCGTAGTTGGCGACCGCCCGGCCACCGGCCTCCTTGATCTCGGCGACCACCTGATCCGCCATGGCCGAGCCGGCACCGGTGCCGTCGCGGGCTCCACCGAGGTCGTTGACGACGACGCTGGCGCCTTCCCGGGCGAGGGTCAGGGCGTATTCACGGCCCAGTCCCCCGCCGGCTCCGGTGACGACGATGACGCGATCCTGCACTCCGGGCATCGGGCTCTCTCTCCTGTCAAGGTCCGGGCTGTTCGGGACTAGATGCTATAGGGGACGGCCGGGACGGCCGCCAGCAGCTACGCGGTCTCAGAACAGCTTGCGCGCCATCTTGAACGCCCGTTCGGTGTAGGGCGGGTAGATGAAGCTCGACAGGTCGGGCCGGGTCGGCTTGGTCAGCACCGACTTGCGGTGGCTGAACTCCTCGAAGCCGTAGCGCCCGTGGTAGGCGCCCATGCCCGAGGCGCCGACCCCGCCGAACGGCAGCTTGGCCGTCGATACCTGAAAGGCGATGTGGTTGACCAGCATGCCGCCGGCCGGCACCTCCTGGATCACCCGCTCACGGGTCGCGCGATTCTTGGTGAACAGGTAGGCCGACAGCGGCTTGGGTCGCGAGTTGACGAAACGTATTGCGTCGTCCAGGGATTGGACGGTGACCACCGGCAGCACCGGGCCGAAGATCTCGTTTCGCATCAGCGGTCCGTCCGGATCCGGGTCGACGACCACGGTTGGTTGGATCCGCATGCTCGACGCGTCACAGCCGCCGCCCACGGTGACCTTGCCGTCGCCGCCCGAGAGGTAACCACTGATCCGGTCGAACTGCCGCTGGTTGACCACGCGCATGCCCGCCTGCGGGTCCTTGGAACGAAACTTGGTGATGGCCGCGCCGATCTTGTCGACGAGCTCGTCGCGGATCTTGGCGTCGGCGAGTACATAGTCGGGCGCGACGCAGGTCTGACCGCCGTTGAGCAGCTTCATCCAGGCGATCCGCTTGGCGGCGACGTCGACGTCGGCGTCGGCCGCGACGATCACCGGGCTCTTGCCGCCGAGTTCGAGCGTGCACGGCGTCAGGTGCGGCGCCGCCCCCTCGTAGACCTTGCGGCCGATCTCGGTGCCACCGGTGAACATCACCCGGTCCAGTGCCTGCGCGATCAGCTCCTGGCTCACCGCGCCGTCGCCCTCGATCACCACGATCGCGTCGTTGTCGAGATAGCGGGGCACCAGCTGGGCCATCAGGCGCGAGGACGCGGCGGCGATCTCCGACGGCTTGAGGATGACGGTGTTTCCGGCGGCGATCGCGCCGACCGCGGGACCCAGGGTCAGGTAGAACGGGTAGTTCCAGGCTCCGATGATCAGGACCGTGCCGTAGGGCTCGTACTGGACCCAGCCGCGGCCCGGCAGCTGCGGCATCTCCAGCAGTTGGTACCGGCGTCGGGTCCACCTGCGCACCCGCTTGGCCGCGTACTTGGCCTCGCCGACGGTCGTGGCGACGTCGGCGATGTACGCCTCGAACGGGTTGCGGTCCAGGTCCTCGACCAGCGCCGCGGCGATCGCGTCTTCGTTCTCCTCCATCAACTTCTGCAGCTGCAGCAACTGATGTTTGCGCCAGGCGACGTCGCGGGTGCGCCCCGTGGCAAAGGTTTTGCGGAGCCGGGCCACCGTCGAAGGAATGTCGACCGGCCGGAGCTCCGGTACGGGGGTCGCGGGTGCGGATGTCTTCGGTGCAACCGATTCGGTGGTCATCGTTGTCCCTTCCCGAGCAGAGTTGCCCACGGCGTTGCGGGCGACCGCTCATCGGTGATAACCGCGATCCTAACCATCCGGTTGGGAGAGCAGTAGAAAAGATCGGGCGGATCCACCTGTTACCGGGGTGTCCGGGAGATCGTCGTGCACGCGTGCCGGTGGCGATGCGGGGGGTCGACGGTTATTTGACGCAGGGAATGCTCGCGGCCGTCATCTGACTGAGGTCGGTCGGCGCCGGAGCCTGAGCACCGGTGCCGGTCGCGGCCACCGCGGTCACCCGGCCCGGCCCCGACCGCTCGGATGAGGATCCGTAATGTGCGAGATAGCCCTCTGCGGAAGCCCGCGTTCCAACCGTCAGCCGCACGGTTCCCGGCGCCACCGTGTCCGTTGCGGTCACGGGCACGTGCAGTTGGTCGGCCAGGAGCTGCGCACCATCGGAAGCGCCGCGGCCATATTCGATGAGGCTGTCTTCTTCCGGGTGCGCGGCCGTGGTGGCGGTGCCCCGGGTGAAACCACGCCCGGCGAAGGCGGCCTCGATCGCCGCGGCCAATCCGTCGTGTGGGGTGGCGTTGACGACGTCGAGGACCACGGGTTCGGACAGCTCGGGCGGTGGTTGAGGCACCGAGGTCACCGCATCCGGCGCGGCCGGCGTGTCCGATGAGAAGCGCTCGGCGACGATCCGGCGGATGGCTGGGAGATCGACGAGATTGACGTCGGACCCGTTAGCGTCGTGGCCGAACTCGGAGATCGGAAGGGTGTAGAAGGACACCGGTCTGTCATTGAGTTCGGAGGCCTGCGCCGAGAGATCGACGAGATTCAGACCGGCGTCGACCGCGATGTTGTCGCGGACGACCTGAAGCAGGCTGCGCAGCCTACCGAAGCTGGACAGAGCACCGCCGTCACGAACCGCCTTCAACAACGAGACCAGAAACGCCTGCTGCCGGCGAGTCCGGTCGAAATCGGTGAAAGATCCGTCGTTCTCGTCGCGCCGTTGCCGCACGAAGGCCATCGCCTGCGCGGCATCGATCCGCTGGACCCCTTCATGGAAATCCGCGCCCGAATAGCTGTCCACCGTGTCCCCGTTGAGGCACACCGTGATCGGCTCCACGACCTTCGCGATTTGAAAGAACGCGCCCAAGGTGACCTCGACGAAATGATCGACCGAAATCCCCAGCAGCTCATTCACGGTGCCGATTTCGGCTTTGCGGCCGGCCTCGCGGGCGGCTTGCTCGCGAGCGGCGAGGTCGGTTGCGCCCGCTGCGTCCGAATTGCCGTTCGCCTGCGACTCCAGCGACTGCTGATAGGCGAGTCCGTATGCCTGCTTGACTTTGCCCTTGCACACCGACCCCGGACAGCCCGCCAACTCGACGTAATCGTCGCGGGGAATCGACACCGCGGTGATCGCGCCATGACCGCCCGAAATGTGAACGACGATCAGGACGTTCGCGTTGTACCCCCCCGAGCTTTCGTCGCCGGCATGGAGCGCCTCATAGACGTCAGAAGGTAATGGATGGCCATTCTGATCCAACCGACTGTCCAAGCCCATCAAAAGAATGTTCTGGTCGGCGCCCGATGACGTCGCCACACCCGGCAAAGCATGCGAGATGATGATCTTGCCCATCGCGGTGTGCAGGCCCGTCCACCCGACTCCCGTCACAGCCATGATGAGAGCCGAAGCCAGACTTGCGATCAGCCGCCCTTTTAACAGCACCCAGCGGCGCGATTCTCCGAATTCGCCGCTGCTCATAACGACTGACCATTGTTCCGGACCGACCAGCGAATTCCCGGTAGCCACAACCGCGAGCCGCGGATGAATGCGGCGCCCGGCGACTCACGAGAGGCGCGAACGACCCCCGGTCAGGACTTGGCGGCAGTCACGAAGCTGTTGGCGAACGGCCGGTCCTCCGATTGCGGCGCACGGCCCAGTCGCAGCGCCTCTGCCCGGGCGCTCACGGTCTCGGTGCGCCAGCCGTGTCCGCCGAACCAGTCGGCGCAGTCCGGGCGGCCGTCGTCGTCGAACCACAGGTCGAACGGGTTGAACGAGGTGTCCTGGCCGCGCGCTTCGCGTTTGGCCTTCAACTCGAGCCACCGCTGCTGGGCCTCCTGGCGCTTCTGGGCGTCGACCCCGAATATCTCGACGGCCACGCGGCTGCCCGGCGCGCTCAGCGTGTCGATCGAGGCGAACATGGCCTCCTGGGCGGCCGCCGGCAGGAACGGCAGCAATCCCTCGGCGAGCCAGGCGGCGGGAGAGGCCTCGTCGAATCCGGCGTCGCGCAGGGCCCTGGGCCAGTCGTGGCGCAGGTCGACGGGCACCGGCCGGCGGTCGGCGATCGGCTTCGCGCCGTGGCCGGCGAGCGTGTGGGCCTTGTACTCGAGCACCTTGGGCAGGTCGATCTCGTAGACGACGGTGCCGTCGGGCCAGGGCAGTCGGTAGGCGCGCGAGTCGAGCCCGGCGGCCAGGATCACCACCTGCCGGATGCCGGCTTGGGTGGCCCCGTCGAAGTACGCGTCGAAGAAGTGCGTGCGTACCGCCTGGTAGTCGACCATGTTCTGGGCGTCGACCGCCAGGGCCGGATCGTCTTCTTCGTCGGGGCCCGCCCACCACGCGGCCACCTGCTCGCGCACGCCCGCGAGCTCGGGCGTGGAGACCAGCGGTTCGGCGAACGGATCCCGAATCAGCGGCTCCGCGGCCGCGGTCTCGCGGGCGCGCGCCAGGGCGACCATCACCGCGGTCGCACCGACGCTGGTCGCGATGTCCCAGGAGTCGTCCAGGCTGCGCGCCATCTACAGACGCTCACCGATGACGAAGTCGGAGAACGCGTCCTTGTCGTCGGCCAGCGGCACGTTGTCGATCCAGCGGCCCAGCCGGCGCATCTCGTCGGTCGACGCCTGGGCGCGGGCGCGCCAGCCATGCTCGTTGAGCCACTCGGTGACGTCGGCCCGGTGCTCGTCGCGGTACATCAGCTCGCCGACGTCGACGGTCTCCTCGAGGCCGAGCTCGTCGGCCACTTTCTTGAACCGCTCGCGCATCTGCTGCCGCCGCTCCTCGGCGTGGGAGGGCGCGGTCTCCGCCGACACCCGGCTGCCGGGCGCGCTCAGCTCGCTGATCTGGGTGAACAGCCGGTCCTGAGCCTCCGCGGGCAGGTACATCAGCAGACCCTCGGCCAGCCAGGCGGTCGGCTTGGCCGGGTCGAAGCCGGCGGCTTTGAGCGCGGCAGGCCAGTCCTGGCGCAGGTCGATGGCCACCTCGCGCCGGTCGGCGGACGGCGTCGCGCCGTTGCCCGCCAGGGTCGCGGACTTGTAGTCCAGCACCTGAGGCTGGTCGATCTCGTACACCGTGGTTCCGGCCGGCCAGTCCAGCCGGTAGGCCCGCGAGTCCAGGCCCGACGCCAGGATGACGACCTGCCGGATCCCGGCCGCGACGGCATCGGCGAAGTACGCGTCGAAGAAGTGCGTCCGCACCGCCTGGTAGCCGCGCATGTGCTCGAGCTGGGCGGCCGATTCGGCGTCCAGGGCCTCGACCTTGGCCGTGACGTCCGGGTCGAGCATGGACTCCCAGAGCACATTGGCGCCGGCGTTGCTGACCAGCAGCTTGGCGTAGGGATCGCGGATGAGGGCGTCCGGACGTTCGGTTTCGACGGCGCGGGCCGCGGCCACCATCACCGCGGTGCTGCCGACACTGGTCTTGATGTCCCAGGTGTCGTCGTGGGTGCGCAGTGAACTCATCGGGTTGCTCCTTGGTCCTGACTTCGGCTAGGCACTTGGTTGGTCGAGGCGCGCACGCAGCAGGGTGCTGCGCACGGCGTCTTCGGAGAGGTCTTCGGGCACCGGACGGCCCAGGCGGGCCATCTCGTCGCGATTGTTGGTCGCACGCACCCGCCAGCCGTGTTCGGTCAGCCACTGCGCCGCGTCGGAACGGTCGGGCTCGTGGAAGGTGAGCGCCTGAACATTCACGTCGAGGCCGAGGCGCGCCCGCATGCGGGCCCACCGCTGGTTGTTGCTGCTCGAGTTCATCCCGAAGACCTCGATGGCGACCTGGCTGCCCGGGGCACTCAGGGCGGTGAACATCTCGAACAGCCGGTCCTGCGCGTCGCTGGGCAGGTACGGCAGCAGGCCCTCGGCAAGCCACGCGGTCGGCTGGGTCCGGTCGAATCCGGCGGCAATCAGGGCGGCCGGCCAGTCGTCGCGCAGGTCCGCCGGGACCGTGCGCCGGTGCGCGGCGGGAACCGCGCCGTGCGACTGCAACGTCGCGGTCTTGTATTCCAGGACTTTGGGCTGGTCAATCTCGTACACCACGCTGTCGGGCGCCCAGCTCAGCCGGTAGGCCCGCGCGTCGAGACCGGCGGCGAGGATCACGGCCTGGCGGAGACCGTCGCGGATGGCATCGGCGAAGTACTCGTCGAAGAAGTGGGTGCGCACCGCCTGGTAGTCGATGCCCAGCCGGTGCGCGCGCTGCCCGTGCTCGTCGCCGTCCAGCCAGCCCACCTCGGGATCGGCCAGCCGTGCCCAGGCCGGACCGGCGGACGACACCAGGACGCTTGCGAATTCGTCGCGGATCAGCGGGCTGGTCCCGGCCGTCTCGGCCGCCCTCGCGGCGGCGACGCCCAGGGCGGTGGCTCCGACCAGCTCGGTGATCGCCCAGGAATCACCCGAGGTCCGCAACGACGATGGCGAGGGAGGGTCACTGAGATCAGTCATGACACGACCATGTTACGCGCGTAAGTTAGGCAAACTATACGCTTTGTGGGCCACGTCACTGCGCGCAGTCGCGACCGGGCGGATCAGGCCTCAGGATGCCAGAGCGCGCCTTCCAGGAGCTGCCGCAGCACGTCGGTGATGGCGAGCATCTCCGCGTAGGTCCGGACGTAGCCGGCATAAAAGCCCACGCCGCAAAGGACGATCAGCAACGTCTCGACCAGCGCGGCGACGTCGATATCGGGCGCAAGCTCGCGACGCTCGACCGCGTCATTGACCAGGCCGGCGAGGAATTCGCGACTGAGTATTATCGAGTCGTTTTGCATTCCGCTCAATTCCGGGTGGCGCTGCGACTCCAATACACCGCTGATCAGAAACGCCGATCCCGCCGGGTTTTCCGAATTCGCGCGGACGGCGGCGGAGATGAACGCTGTCAGACGCGCCACCAGGGTGGTTTCGTGCGACGCCTGGCGAATGCCTTCGCCGATCACCAGGTCGTTGGTCCGATCCAGAACCTCCCGATACAGGACGCGCTTACTGGAAAAGTAGTGATTGATGGCCGGTCTGGTCAGGTCGGCCCGGGCGGCGATCGCCTGGAATGTCGCGCCGTCGTAGCCGCGTTCGCTGAACACCAGCCGCGCCGCCTGCACAATGCGCTGTCGGGTGTCATCCGCCTTGGCGGCAGGTGGGCGGCCGGGCCTGCGATTCGCCGTGGGCGACATTACTAAAGTGTGCCACCGCCACGGTGCGGCATTAGTGCATTCGGAGGAATGCTGCCGAACTTTCCCGCTTGATAGTCCTCGAGCGCCTCAATCAATTCGGCGCGGGAGTTCATCACGAAAGGACCGTAGTGGAATACCGGCTCGCGAATGGGTTGACCGCCGAGGATCAATACCTCGAAGGCGCCGGCCGAATCCCGGGTGGCCGGGCCGTTGAGCGTTATCCGGTCGCCCGCACCCAGCACCGCCAGTTGGGCCTGGCGAATCGGGTGAGCGGCGGGGCCGACGGTGCCGCTCCCGGAGAGCACGTAGACCAGCGCGTTGAAGTCGCGTCGCCACGGGATCCCGAGACGGGCCCCGGCCTCGACCGTCGCGTGCGCCAGCGTGATCGGCGTGTGCGTCACCCCCGGTCCACGATGACCGTCGATCTCACCCGCGATGATTCGGAGCAGCGCGCCACCGTCGTCGGAGGCCAGCAACCTGACGTCGCCGCCTTCGATCGCCTGATAGCGGGGTGGGGCGAACTTGTCTTTCTTGGGCAGGTTCACCCACAGCTGGATGCCGTGGAACGTCCCGCCGCTGTCCACCAGCTCGGCCGGGGGGGTCTCGATGTGCAGGATGCCCGAACCGGCCGTCATCCACTGCGTGGCGCCGTCGTTGATGAGGCCGCCGCCGCCGTGGGAGTCCTGGTGCGCGAACTTCCCGTCGATCATGTAGGTGACCGTTTCGAAGCCGCGGTGTGGGTGCCAGTCGGTGCCCCGGGGCTCGCCGGGCTGGTACTCGACCTCACCCATCTGGTCCATGTGCACAAAGGGGTCGAGGGCGGCGGTAGGCACGCCCGCGAAGGCCCGGACGACCGGGAATCCCTCGCCCTCATAACCGCGCGGCCCCGTCGTGATCGACACGACCGGACGCTCGGTGTCGGCAGGGCCCGCGGGACTGACCCGCGGCAGTAACAGTGTGTTTGCGGTCACGGCCGGCATGTGGATCTCCTTGCTCAACAGTCATCCATATAACCGGACTGCGGTCCGGATATTCCCTCGTGGTTGAGGGGTTAGCCGACGGCCGTTCCCGGATATGTGTAACCACAAGAACTGTTTGGTCATGCAACATTTGCCGGGGTGAAGATTCGCGCCGGCATCCCCGATGCTGAGATATTCGAAGACGCCGCCGCACAGGTGGCGGCGGAAGGTGACGCGGATGCAACAGGAGAAGGCCCCAGGAGCCACGCGGTCGCGGCGGGCGGTGTCCGTCGCGGTGGCGCAGACGGCCGGCTGGCTGCGTGCCAACCGGCTCGGCTTGTTCGGCGTGGCGATCGTGGTCGGTGTCGGCGCGGGGCTCGGGGCCGCGGCGTTCCGGTATTTGATCTTCGGTTTCACCTGGCTGGCGACCGGCAAAGACGAGTTCGGCCAGCAGGGATGGGTGGGCAGCGACCACCTGCCGTGGCTGGGCATCGGCTTCTTCGTGGTGATCCCGGTCGTCGGCGGATTGCTCTACGGGCCGCTGATCTCCCGGTTCGCCCGCGAGGCTCGGGGGCACGGCGTGCCGGAAGTCATGATCGCCGTCGCCGAGAACGGGGGCCGCATCCGCCCGCAGGTCACGGTGGTCAAAGCGCTGGCCTCGGCGCTGTGCATCGGGACCGGCGGCTCGGTGGGCCGGGAGGGGCCGATCGTGCAGATCGGGGCGGCCCTGGCCTCCAGCCTCGGCCAGTGGGTGCGGATGCCGGAAAACCGGCTGCGCGTCCTGGTGGCCTGCGGCGCCGCCGGCGGCATCTCGGCCACGTTCAACGCCCCCATCACCGGGGTGTTCTTCGCCGTCGAACTGATCCTGCGGGAGTTGTCCGTCGAGGCCGTCTTCACGATCATGCTGTCCGCGATGGTTGCCGACGTGATCTCCCGGGTCTTCTTCGGTTCGGCGCCGTTCCTCACCCAACTCCCGGCCGGCATCGAGCTCGACCACATCGCCAACTACCTGCTGGTGGCCCTCCTCGCCGCGGTGGCGGGCCTGATCGGGATCCTGTTCAAGAACGTCCTGTACTCGACGGAGGATTTCTGCGACCGGATCTGGGGCGACCGTCCCGAATGGGCGCGACCGGCCGTCGGGGGCCTCGTGCTCGGCCTGCTGCTGCTCGCGGTGCCTCAGCTGTACGGGGTGGGCTACCCGGTCATGTACGCCACCTTCGCGGGCCACTACGCCATGTGGTTCCTGCTGATCCTGGCCGTGGGCAAGATGCTGGCCTGCAGCCTGACCATCGGCATCGGTGGTTCGGGCGGCGTGTTCGCGCCGTCGCTGTTCATCGGGGCCACCTCCGGCATGGCCTTCGGCGTGTTGGCTCATCACCTGATCGGCCCGGCGGTCGGTGAGCCAGCGCTGTACGCCGTCGTCGGCATGGGTGCCGTGTTCGCCTCCGCCGCGCGGGCGCCGCTGACGGCGCTGGCCAGCACGGTCGAGATGACGGGCGACTTCACCCTCACCCTGCCCGTCATGCTCGCCGTCGCCGTCGGCACGACCGTGTCGCGCGGGATCTCCTACGGCACCATCTACACCACCAAGTTGCTGCGCCGCGGGATCGACATCGACCGTCCCACGCCCACCCACGCGTTCGCCGAACTGACCGCCGCCGACGCCATGCACCAGTTCCCGGCCCCGCTCGACCTGAACCATCCGGTGGCCGACGCAGACCGCGACTGGACGCCCCTGCTGGGCCCCGTCACCCGCGTCCGCGAGCCCCAGGCGCTGTTCGCCAATGACAGCCTCGCCCAGGCGCTGCGCCAACTGGTCCTCTACGGCCGCGACGGATTGCCGGTTATCGACACCGAGGCCCGGCGGGTTCAGGGTTGGCTGACCAACCAGAACGTCTTGCGCACGGTCGGCGCACGCTTCACCGATGCCGTCCCCGACATCGCCGCGGGCCGCGAAGCCGCCGAGTGGGCCAACCCACAAAGCGCGGACGCGCAACACGATCCGCGCAGCCAACTGACCGGGTATTGCATCGTCGAACACACGCTCGCCACCGACTCCGCCGCCGTCGGCCGCGCCGTCAGCGAACTCGACTGGCCGGCCGGGCACATTCCCGTGTCGATCGTCCACAACCGGCAACTCGTCGACGCCGACGCCTCGGTGCGGCTGGCCGCGGGTGACCGGATCAACATCTTGGTCCCCAAAAACGGTTCAGGAGAACAAAATCCGGCGCCCCGGTCTTAGTGACCGAGGCGCCGGAGTTGCTCTGTGCTCAGAACCGGATCACGGATTGGCGCGCGCGCTGCTCGCCGCGTCCTTCTCCGTGGTCGAGCCCTGGTGCGTCAGTTGGCCGCCCGAGCTCTCCAGGTGCGCACGCACGAACCACTGGAACTTCTCCAGCTGGCCGGCCTGCCCGATCAACAGGTCCTGGGTGACCTGGTCGAGTTCGTCCGTCTCATCGATGGCCTTGCGGATGTCCTCGATCACACCGGTGTAGACGAGGTCCAGCGCAGCCAGATGGGATTGCACGCAATCCCGGCCGACGGAGTAGTCATCCCAGGTCCGGTCCCTGATGATCGCGCCCGGGGTGCCTTCCGGTGAGGCGCCCAGCGCCGCGATCCGCTCGGCCACGTCGTCGGCGAACCCGCGCACGGCGTCGACCTGCGGGTCGATCATCTCGTGCACACCAATGAAGTTGGGCCCCACCACGTTCCAGTGCACATGCTTGAGCGTGAGGTGCAGGTCGTTGTAGGTGCTCAGTTGCCGTTGCAGCAGTTCAGCAAGCCGCGCCCCCTGCTTGTCGGTCAATCCGGGAATAGTGAACTGCGTCATCGATCACTCCTGATTTCATAACTATCTTGACCAGGGGCGCATACCCCGGCTCGCCGGCCCGTAATCGTTGGCCCGCGCCCGGGTAGTCGAGCTCACAGCGAATCAATCCGCTGCACCGGCAGCCGTGCGCCGCGACGCGGTTCGTATGCCAAACCGCTCGCCTCGAGCAGGCGGACCACGCGGTGGCGGTGCGGTCGCATCGGTTCGAGGAGCTCGAGCATGCCGGCGTCGTCGACCGGGTGCCCCAGCAACGTCCACCCCACCATCTTCGGGACGTGGTAGTCACCGACGGACAGCGCGTCGGCGTCGCCGAACGCCCGCTGCGCCGTCTCGGCGGCGGTCCACTCGCCCACCCCCGTCAGCGACGTCAACGCCGCACGGGCCTGCGCGGCGGTCCGCGTTACCAGCCGCTGAAGCGAATCCGCCCGCCGCGCACAACCCACGATCGTCTGCGCCCGCCTGGGGTCGACGTTGGCGCGGTGGAACTCCCACGACGGGATGTGGCGCCACTGTTCGGCCGACGGCGGCACCCGCATCCGGGCGGGCGCCGGGCCCGGCGCGGGTGTCCCGTACTTGGACACCAGCACGCGCCAGGAGCGGAATGCGTCTGCGCCGGGCACCCGCTGCTCGATGATCGCGGGAATCAGCGCCTCCAGCACCAGACCGGTGCGGCCCAGGCGCAGATGTCCGACGCGCCGGTGCGCGTCGGCCACCACCGGGTGCAGTGCGACGAAATCCGAGGCGTCGTCGTAGCGCCCGAGCATCGCCGGCAACATCTCGAGGAACTCCGCGGCACCGTCGCCCCAGGCCACCCCGTGGGCGGCGGTCGCGGATTCGCGGGTGATGCGGGCCGTGACGGGCCCGCTGGGCAGCAGGCTGGTGCGCCAGATCGCTCCGTCACCGAGCAGCTGGAAGCACGGGTCGCCGGGGCCGCGGCGCAGCGGCGCGAGGGTGTGCCGGAAGCTGACCGCCCCCGGGAACGTGACTGTGCGTGTGTACTCCACCGGTTCGCCCCGACTCACCCTGATTGACCGCCAACTGCGTACCAGGTCAATATTGGCGTGTGACGACGCCGTTCGATGCCCCGCACGGCGAACTGGCCTGGATGTTCCTGCAGTGCGCCGCCGAGGGCGGCGACCTGGACGAGGGTTTCTCGCTGCTCAGCGACGACTTCACCTACTGGACGCTGGCCACCCGGACCACCTCCGACAAACACACGCTGCGGCGTTCGATCGAACGGCGCAAGGAGTTGCTCGAGGTGACAGTGGACCTGATCGGCTGCGTCAACGAGGGCAGCACGGTGGTCGTCGAGGCGCAGGCCGCCGGCACCACCACCGACGGCGCCGCCTACGACAGCCCGTTCGTGTGCATCTTCGAGACGCGCGACGGGCTCATCGCCTCGATGCGCCTCTACAGCGACACCCGCGCCCTCGAGCGAGCGCTTCCGGGGGCGGAACTCCTACTGGGCTGATACGAGGATCTCGGCCCGGTCCGGGTAGAAGGCGACATGGCCGCCGATGGCCGCCACGGCCGGATAGGGTTTCTCGTAAGTCCAGATCACGTCGTCCACGGTGTCACCGGCCGAGGTGGTGACGCTGTAGTAGCTGGCCTCGCCCTTGAACGGACAGTACGTGGTGGTGTCGGTGGCCGTCAGCCGCTCCTGCACCACGTCGCTCATCGGAATGTATTGCACGACAGGCAGAGTCGCCTCCCGTAATTGCAACGCCGCGGTCGTGTCGGCGACGAGCTCGCCGTTGACGCGGACCTGGACCCGCCCTTCGGTCGGCTCGATCGTGATCGGGTGCCCGGCGCTGGGTTCCTTGATTTCCGGGTGGCTCATGACAGATTCCTCCTGTGCTGCGGATTACGGTTGCAACACCGTGCGGCCGCCGAGACTTCCCGTCATCGCGAACCGGTCAGGGCGCCCCGGACGTCCCCGGCTACTCCGGCGACGCGGTGGTGCTCTTCTTCGTGCCCGTGCGCATGGCCGCCCAGAATCGGGCCGCCTCGCGGATAGACTCCTCGACCGGGCGCGGCTCCCAGCCCAACTCCCGCTTGGCCTTGCTGCTGTCGACGTCGGCCTCGGCGCGCATCATGCGCACCGACGCGAGGCTGAGCTCGGCGTCCTTTCCGGTCAGCTTGGCCCTCAAGGTGCCGAGGGCGGCCATGGCGTAGAGCGTCGGGACCGAGATGGATCGCCGCGGCGGTGGCACGCCGGCCTCGTCGGCGGCGATCCGCACGACGTCGTTCAGCGCGATCATCCGCTCGGAGATCAGATAGCGCTCCCCGACGCGGCCCCGCTCGGCGGCCAGGATCATGGCCCGCGCGGCGTCGTCGACTCCGACGACCTCGAGCGCAATACCGTTCATCAGGAAGGGCAGCTTGCCGAAGACCGCGCCGGCGATGAAGGCACCGTGCGGCGTGCCTCCCCAGTCGCCGCTGCCGTACGTCGTCGAGACGCACATCGCGACGGCGGGCAGCCCCGCCTCGGCGACATACCGCATCACCAAATCTTCGGCCTGGACCCGGGATTGGACGTAGGGCGTGAGTCCGTGCGGGTCGATGATGTCCTCTTCGGTCGCCACGTGGCCGTGCCGGCGGCCCACCGTCGCGTAGGTGCTGGTGAAGACGAACCGGCGCAGGCCGGGCTGCTGCACGGCGACGTCGAGGACGTTGCGCAGCCCTTCGACGTTGGTGCGGAACAGCGGCGCGGGATCGCGCAGCCAGGCACGGGTGTCGACGACGCAGTAGTAGACGTCGTCGACCCCGTCCATCGCCGCGGTGAGGGTGGCGGTGTCGAACACATCCCCGTGAAACCGTGTCAGCGCGAGATCGTCGATGGCTCGGGTGTTCGCGCCTTCGCGCACCATCGCGCGTACCTCTTCGCCGTCGGCGACGAGCTGGCGGGTGACATGCGAACCCAGAAATCCGTTGGCGCCGACGACCAGCTTGGGTTTCGTGCTCATGACCCTCCGTTCTGCCGCATCCAATCGGCGGCGTCGTCGTCGAGGGTGCCCAGCGCCTGCGCCTTGCGGCACCACTTCTTGGCGGCCCGCAAGAAGCGCAGCGGGTTGTAGATGTCCTCCTGTCGTGACCACAGGCCGTCGCCGGCGTAGGTGATGATGGAGATGTTCGTCGCGGTGACGACGCTGCCGTCCCCGGGATCCTTCATGGGGTTGTCCAGCTCGCAGATGACCCGCCCGGTCGACTCGTCGATCACCGACCACAGCGACGGGAAAGCCACCATGTGGCTGCCCGGGAACGTCGTCATGGTCCGCTTGATCCACTCGCGAACCTCGTCGCGGCCGTGCATGGTGCCCGCCGCGTGCTCGACGTATTCGACGTCCGGCGTGTAGTGCTCGATCCAGGCGTCCCAGTCCCGCGACCGCGCCGCCTGGTCGACGGTCGCCTCGAATTTGTCGAAAGCGGCAGCCAATTCGCTACGGGAGAACTTTGGCGTGCTCATGATTTTGCGGCACCGTTGCAGCCCATCGGCGGAGTGTAGCCTGGGGATTGATTGCGCCCGCGTCGTGGCCGACAAGGAAGGCATGCAATGACAACCACCGAAAAAGCGATTCTGGCCGGCGGCTGCTTCTGGGGCATGCAGGACCTCGTCCGCAAGCAGCCCGGCGTCATCGCGACGCGGGTCGGGTACACGGGCGGCGACGTGAAGAACGCGACCTACCGCAACCACGGCACCCATGCCGAGGCCATCGAGATCGTCTACGACCCTTCGGTCACCGATTACCGCACGATGCTGGAGTTCTTCTTCCAGATTCACGACCCCACAACCAGGAACCGGCAGGGCAACGACCGCGGGACCAGTTACCGCTCGGCCATCTTCTACCTCGACGACGAGCAGAAGCGGGTCGCGCTCGACACCATCGCCGACGTCGAGGCGTCCGGCCTGTGGCCGGGCAAGGTCGTGACCGAGGTCAGCCCGGCCGGTGATTTCTGGGAGGCCGAGCCCGAGCATCAGGACTACCTGCAGCGCTATCCCAACGGCTATACGTGCCACTACATCCGGCCCGATTGGAAGCTTCCCCGGCGGGCGACCGCCGGCCAGTAGGTCCTGCGCTCGCGCCGTTTTCTGCAGCGCCGCTGTGGACCATCACCCTTTTTGCAGGCACGAGGATTTCGGCAGCGACATCGACAAGAGCTTCGGGCTCATGCCGCCTCAACCCACCGTGTGGGATGCGTGCGAGGATCGCGATGACGGCATCCCGCCCCGAGCGGGGGTCGACGACCGTGTTCGACCGCGACGTGGTCGCGGTGACGGCCATCGCTGACGCCATGCGTTCAGCGCCGGTGGACCACCACGCGGCCGCCGTCTTTGGGCGTGAAGGCCACACCCCGCCCGTGCCACCGCTCACCGGGAGCCGACGTCGTCTCGATGGTGAACTGACGCAGCACCGTTCGTAGCACCACGTCCATCTCCATATTGGCGAAGGCGGCGCCCACGCAGCGCCGGGTGCCGCCCCCGAATGGGATCCACGCGAAAAAGGACGGCTTGGTGCCTACGTAGCGCTGCGGGTCGAAACGCTCCGGATCGGGGAAAACGTCGGGACGCCGGTGTATCTGGGCGATTCCGACCAGGATCGAGTGCCCGCGGGGAATTACCCAGTCGCCGAGGGCGAACAGCTGCGGGTAGACGTGGCGCCCGGCGAAGTCGATGACCGTCCTGGCCCGCTGGACCTCCAGGATCGTTGCCTGGCGCAGCTCTTGGCCGCCGCTGTCGGCCTCCTCGACTAGGGCGGTCAACACCTCCGGATGCCGGGTGAGCCGCTCGAATGCCCACGCCAACGTAGACGCCGTGGTTTCGTGGCCGGCGGCCAGCAGCGTCAACAGCTCGTCGCCGATGTCCTTGCGCGACATCGCCGATCCGTCGTCGTAGGTACTGCGCAGCATCAGCGCCAGCACATCGGTCCGGTCGGCGAAGTCGGGATCCGCCCGCTCGGCGTCGATGAGCTTGCCGATGACCACGTCGTAGCGGCGGCGCCACTCTTCGAGCCGGCCCCACGGCGTGTAACGGCCGTAGCTGCGTTTGGGTTTCGGCATCGTCGCCATCCGCGAGCCCAGGGTGACCCACGGCGGGATGAGCCGGCGCAGCTCGTCGAGTTCGGCGCCCTCGGCCCCGAAGACGGCGCGCAATATGGCGTTGAGCGTGATGCGCATCATCGACGGCAGCGTCGCGATCGGCCGGCCCTGCGGCCAACCGGCGATCTCGCGTAGGGTCTCCTCTTCGATGATCGCCTCGTAGTTCTTCATGCTCTTGCCGTGGAACGGCGGCGCCAGCAGCCGCCGTCGCTGGCGGTGCGCCTCCCCGTCGAGGGCGAAGACCGAGCCCGTACCGAACAAACGGCTCAGGTTGGGCTGAATGTTGCCCAAGATGTCGGGGCTGGTGGTGAAAACCTGCTTGGCCAGCTGCGGGTCACTGACCACCACGGCGGGGCCATAGATCGGCAGGTCCAAGCTGAAGACCTCGCCGTGACGGCGCGCCAGATATTCCATCATGCGCCGACGCGACAACGCAAACCCTATGCCCTGCACCAGCTTCGGGATTCGAGCTGCCGGAGGCAACCGGACGGCGGTGGGCTCCGGGGGTGCGGTGACTACTTCGCTCATGGCGGCGCTGCTCCCAACATCTCGCCCCGCAACCGGGGTGGTACTACAACGTACCGCGACCTTCACCCCCGTACGGTACTCTGGGGTACCAAACCTGACAAGGTGCCGCACTCACCGAAAGGGGCGCCGGCTTTGACATCAGCGGTGACCGCCGGCGAGGCGGCTGTCCACCACGACCCGTTTCGCCTCCGCCTGCTCGACGGGCTCGCCTTGTCCATCACCGAGCGCGGCTACCGCGCCAGCACGGTCGCCGACGTCGTCCGCAACGCCCACACCTCCAAGCGCACGTTCTACGACCAGTTCGCCAGCAAGGAGGAATGCTTTCTGGAGCTCCTGCAAACGGACGTCGAAAGGCTCGGCGACGAGATCGCCGCAGCGGTCGACACGGCCGCCGACTGGCAGGCGCAGATTCGTCAGGCGGTCGAGGCCTACGTCGGACACATCGAGGCCCGCCCGGCCATCACCCTGAGCTGGATCCGGGAGCTTCCCTCGCTCGGCGCCGTCGCCCGCCCGGTCCAGCGCCGCGGTCTGCAACTGCTGTCCGGCCTGCTGATCGACCTGAGCTCCAGCCCGGGATTCCGCCGGGCGGGCCTTCCCCGGCTGACGCCGCCCCTGGCCGTGGTGCTGCTCGGGGGCCTACGGGAGCTCACTGCGCTCGCGGTCGAGGACGGCACGCCCGTCCGTGCAATCTTCGAGCCGGCGGTCGACGCGTCCGAGGCCCTGTTGGGCCCGCGGTTGCCCCATTAGGCTCGGCGCGAACCCTCACCGAAATGGAGGCTCCGCCAATGCGCCTGTCGACTCGAAACCAGCTCAAAGGGACCATCACCGAAGTCGATCTCGGCAGCGTGATGGCGATCGTGAAGGTCAAGCTCGATGGCGGTCAGCAGATCGTCACCTCCTCTGTCACCAAGGACGCGGCCACCGACCTCGGCCTGAAGGTGGGCCAGCCCGCGACGGTGTTCATCAAGTCGACAGAGGTCACAATCGGCGTCGAGTAGCCTGACCGGCTATGCCTTCGACTCTGCCGACGATGCGCGCTGAGCGCTTCTACGCCGACACCAAAAAGGTTGTCATAGAAGACGTTGCGATCCCCGAACCCGGGCCGGGTGAAGTTCTGGTCAAGGTGGCGTTCTGCGGGATCTGCCACTCGGACCTGAGCCTGATCAGCGGCACGTTCCCGGCCCAGCGGCCGGTGGTGACCCAGGGCCACGAGGCGTCGGGCACCGTCGCGAAGCTCGGCGCGGGGGTAACCGGCTGGGCCGAGGGCGACCGGGTGGTGGTCGCCGCCGGGCGCCCGTGCCTGAGCTGCCCGAACTGCCGCCGCGGCGACGTGCTGAACTGCCTGCGGATCCAGCTGATGGCCTTCGCCTACGACGGCGCGTGGGCCGAATACACCGTGGCGCAGGCGGCGGGTCTGACCCACATCCCCGACAACGTGCCGCTCGATCAGGCGGCGATCCTTGCCGATGCCGTCTCGACGCCCTACGGCGCCGTCGTGCGAACCGGAAGGGTGGCGGTCGGGGAATCGGTCGGCGTGTGGGGTGTGGGTGGCCTCGGCACGCACATCGTCCAGCTCGCCCGTCTGGTCGGCGCGGTCCCGATCGTCGCCGTCGACATCAATCCGGCGGTGTTGGACAGGGCCCTCGACGTCGGCGCGGACCACGCCTTCAGCTCTCGCGACGAGCGGTTGCACGACAAGATCGCCGAGGTCACCGGTGGGCGGAAGCTGGACGTGGCCTTCGACGCCGTCGGGCTGAAGGCGACGTTCGAGCAGGCGCTCGACTGCCTGAGCACCGGTGGGCGGCTGGTCGGAGTCGGGATGAGCGCCGAGGCACCCACCATCGGACCGACGTCGGCGTTCGGGTTGACGCGCCGCCAGGTGCTGGGGCATCTCGGCTACCAGAACGTCGACATCGAGACGCTGGCGAAGCTGGTTTCGGCTGGGCGCCTTGACTTGTCGAGGTCGATCAGCGACGTCGTCTCGCTCGAGGACCTGCCGTTGGGCATCCAGAAGCTGGAGCACCAGGACGGCAACCCGATCCGCATCCTCGTCAGGCCCTGATCGCAGGCACACCGAAAAGCGTCGCAGCGCTTCATGTTCCGGCGCGCAGGAAGGCCCGCAGCCGGTCCAGCACCAGGTCGGGCCGTTGCTCGACGATCCAGTGGCCGACGTCGTCGACCAACTCCAGCTCGAAGTCGGCTATGCGGTCGGCGTACCCGTTCAGCAGATCCGGCGTCAGGACCGGGTCCTTGGTGCCGCTGAGCCACCGGACCGGGACATTGACGCGCGCGCCGTCCTTCAGGTCGTATTCGCCCCGCATCCAGCTCCACAACTCTTTGGTCTGGAAGGTCCGGTACCACCGCGACCCGGCGACCGCGTGCCCCGGCTCGCGCATGCATTCGATGTACATCTTGACCTGGTCCTCGGGGGTCAGATAACCGCCGCCGACCCACGACGCCAGCATCCGGAAGAACCGGGCTTTGGGATCGGCGATCACCCGCGGACCGATCACCGGCAGCATGATCGGGATCTGGTACCAGAAGCGCCAGAGGTTGCGGGCCAGCGAAAGGTCGCGCGCGACGAAAGGTCCGACGGTGTTCATCCCGAAGAAACCGGTCACCTTCTCCGGATGCCGCAGCATCATGATGAACGCCACCGGCCCGCCCCAGTCGTGGGCCGCGAGCTTGACCGTCGCCACGCCCAGCCGGTCCAGGACCGCGGCCAGGTCGTCGGCCATGTCATCCTTGCGATAGTCCGAGCGCGGAGCCGAGCTCCAGCCGGCGCCGCGCAGGTCGGGACACAGCACGCGATAGCCGTCGGCGGCCAGCGGAGTGATCAATTCGTGCCATTCCCACCAGTTTTGGGGGAAGCCGTGCACCAGCATCACGGCAGGTCCGCTCGCCGGGCCGGCGTCCGCCACGTGGATGGTGACGCCGTCGCCGAGATCGATATACCTGTGTTCGACGCCGTCCAGCGCCGGCATGGTGACCATGTCTTGAGAACGTACCGCGTCCCCGGGTCCGGCAGAAGGCGCCGACGGCTACGCCAGGAATCGCTCGGTATACGGGGCGAAACGCTTTCGCAGATCGCCCTCGGCGAGGCCGAACATCTCGCAAGACGTCTCGACGTTGCCCAGCCGACCGCGCCGGTGGCCGGTCAGGTAGCCGGTGACCGCAGCGCGCACCTCGTCGGTGAACGGCTCGCCCGCCAGGGCGTACACCCGCTCGGCCACCCCCGTTTCGTCGGCCATGAAGTCGTCGAAGCGGATGTCGATCGAGCGGTCGGGTCCGATGGTGTCCCGATCGCGCACGAGAGCCGACAGCATGTGCTCGAGGCGGTCGATCCAGGAGGCGGCGATCTGCCGCACGGGCACCCGCGACCGGTGCATGCGGGCTGAGTAGGTGATCATTGCGATCATCGACAGCGCCACGGGCACCGGGTCGCGGTGGGTGAAGACCACGATGCTGCCCGGGAAGACGCGGTCGAGCACCAGAACCTGCTCGAGGTGTTGCGGCGACTTGAGCAGCCAGCGACGGCCGCCGCGCAGGAACTGCATCGCCTTGAGTTGCCTGGCGAGGTATTCGTAGTGCGGCGCCTGGTCGTGGCGCTGGTAGTACTCGCGCCACCGCGGCACGTCGGCCAGCGTCTCGAACAGCATCGTCGAGACGTCGTTGGCGAGCAGTTGGATCTCTTCGTGCACGTGGTCGGTGGTCATCTCGTGCATGAGCGAGAAGTGCGGCATCACCGTGTTCATCACGGCGACCGCGACGTCCATGCGGGTCCGCCGCGGATCCGGCGCGACCCCGACCTCGGCCGGCAACGGGAACGGCTCGACGCTCTCCCAGTACGGCATGGTGCGGAAGGTGGGCGGCGCCGCCAGCAGGTTGTGCAGGTGCGTGGTGCCGGTGCGGGGCAGGCCGGCGATCACCACGGGCGGCTGCAGCGCGATGTCGTCGATCTCGGGGTGGCGACGCATCAAGTCGGTGAACAGCAGCCGGTTCTTGAGCAACTGCAGCAACTGCCCGTAGAAGTTGAGGACCCCGGCGCCGTGCAGGTCGATCTCACGCAGCGCGGCGAGGTAGACGCCGAGCCGTTCGCGGTAGTCGTCCGGACCGAAATCGTGCAGGCCGGTGTCGGCGCAGGCTTTGGCATGCAACGCATCCATGTCCAGCGGACAGTCCGGCGCGAGTGTGGCCATCATGTCGAGGATCTGACGCGCTTCAGGGCTGAACCGGGGCCGGTCGAGATCGTCAAGTCGGATGGCTGCCGCGGCGGTGCTCACAGCGACTTATGTTACTTTCGGTTTCGTAATGGTAGTAGAGTTCGGCCGCCCCCGAGATCCGCGCATCGACACTGCGGTGCTGCGCGCCACGGTCGAACTCCTCGCCGAAACCGGCTACTCGGGTCTGGCGGTCTCCGCCATAGCCGAGCGCGCCGGTACCAGCAAACCCGCGATCTATCGGCGCTGGCCGAGCAAGGCGCACCTGGTGCACGAGGCGGTTTTTCCGGTCGGCCCCGTCACCGCGATCCCCCACACCGGTTCACTCACCGAGGACCTGCGCGAGATGGTGCGCCGCACGATGGCCGTGCTGACCACACCGGCGGCCAGAGCGGCCCTGCCGGGACTCGTCGGCGAGATGGCCGCCGACCCGAGTCTGCATTCGGCGCTGCTGGAGCGCTTCGCCGGAGTCATCACCGGGGGCCTCGAGGACTGGTTGCGCAACGCGGCGGCCGGGGGGCGCCTCCGCGGCGACGTGAGCGGCGCCGAACTGGCCGAGGCGATCGCGGGCGTCACGTTGCTGGCTCTACTCACGCGCGGCTCAGAACTCGATGACGAGTGGATCGATCGCACCACCACGTTGCTCCTGAAAGGAATCAGCGCATGACTCACGAGTCGCCGTCCGCCTGGCGGGAGCTGCTGGAAACCCTTGGCGGGCTTGATGCGTCGTTCCTCGAGGGTGAGCGTGCGGTGACCGACGACCGCCACGTGGCCGACGGCTACCGCATGCTCGCCGCCACGCTGGGCGTCGCACTCGACGCCTACCTGTTTCCCGAGCCGGGCCGCCCGCAATTCGTCGCGGTCAACACTCCGTTCCGCCGGGACCGCCGGTGGGGCGGCGACAACACCGACGCCTACTACTTCCTGTGCCCGATCGACCCGGACCGGCGCTACCGCATCAGCGGGAACCGCGGCGACAGCGTGTACTTCTCGGTCACCGCCTACAACGAACCGTCGCCGGGCGCGTGGTCGGACCGGGTGGTCGCGATCGTCAGGGACACCGATCTCGCCGTCGACGCCGACGGTGGGTTCTCTTTCGAATTCGGGCCCACCCCCGGCGCGGCAGTTCTCATGACCCGCGACTACCAGGCCAACCCGCTCACCGGCCGCCCCGCGACCTGGAACATCGAGGCGCTCGAGGCGCCCGAGCCGATCCGGCACGGCGACGCCGAGACCGCCGCGCGACTGCGCGCCGTCGCGGCCTGGCTGCGCACCATGTTCGCGATCGTGCCGCTGACGGTGGGCACGCGCGTGCACGACGCGCATGCCCTGGGGCACGAAACCGCGCACGCAGCAAATGAATTCGCCGATCCGTATCGGGTGCCCGACGCCAACTTCGGCTGGTCGGCGCGCGACGCCTGCTATGCCTACGGCAGTTTCGTGCTCGACGACGGCGAAGCGCTCGTCATCACCCACCGGCCGCCGGCGTGCAGGTTCTGGAACCTGGTCGTGTGGAACCAATTCATGGCAACCTACGGCCTCTCGGAGGGCCCCGACGCCCGCTGCTCCATCAACGGCCATGCCGCCGTGCCCAACGGGGACGGGTCGGTGACCGTCGTGTTGTGCCACGAGAAGACCGCCCACCCGAATTCCTTGACGACGCTGGGCTACCCGCGGGGCAACCTGGCCTTCCGCTGGTTCCTCGCCGACGAGGTGCCGGCTCGGCCCGAGGTGAAACTGATGCAGGTATCGGACGCACCTACCGCCGCCGGCTAGATCTCCCGCACCAACTCGACCGCCCGGCCCAGGGTGTGCAGCTTGTCGTCCAGTGTGTCGCCGGCGGGATAGAGCCGCACCGTGTCGACCCCGGCGTCGCGCCACACCGCGAGTCGCGTGCGGACCATCTGTTCGGTTCCGATGAGCGTCGTGGCCAGCACCATCTCGTCGGTGACCAGCCCCGCCGCGCCATCGCGGTCGCCGCGCTGCCAGCGGTCCCGCACCTCGCCGGCGACGTCGGCCCAGCCCTGTCGGCTGTAGGCCCGGTTGTAGAAGTTCGTGCTGGACGATCCCATGCCGCCGAGGCTGAAGGCGAGCTCCTTCCTGCGGGCCGAGACCATGGCGTGCAGCTCGTCCTCGCCGGAGGCGAAGGCCACTTCGGCGCCCTGACAGATGTCGATGGCCGAACGGGCGCGCCCGGCAGCGGCCAACCCCTCGTCGAGGTGCCGGAAGTAGGCCTCGCCTGCGCTTTCCGGCACGAAGCTGGTGCCCAGCCAGCCGTCGGCGACCTGGCCGGTCAACCGCAGCATCGCCGGTGACAGCGTGGCCAGATAGATCGGGATCTCGTGCTCGGCTCGGGTCGACAAGCGCATGGCAACACCCTCACCACCGGGGCGTGGGATCTGAAACTCCGTGCCGGAGTGCGAGATCTTTCCTCCCGCGAACACCTGCCGGACGATGTCGACGGTTTCGGCGATCCGGGCCCGCGGCCGGCGAAACGATGCGCCGTGCAGGCCTTCGATCACCTGCGGACCGGAGGCGCCCAGGCCCAGCAGGAAACGCCCCCCGGAGAGGTTGGACAACGTGATCGCGGTCTGGGCGACCAGGACCGGCGATCGCGTGCCGACCTGCAGGACTCCCGAACCGAGCAGCATCCGGTCGGTCCGCGCCGCCAGGTAACCCAGCGCCGACGGCGCGTCCGCGCCCCAGGCCTCGGCAACCCAGCACACGTCGAGGCCCAGCTTTTCGGCCTCGACGACCAACGTCACGGTGTCAGCGGTGTCGCCGGAGAATTCGACCGTGGTCGCGGTCCGCATCAGCGCACCCCGTGCTCGGCCAGCCTCTTGATCGCCGACAGCGTCTTGTTGATGGCCGACTCGAACTCACGCAGGCGTACGAAGACGATCTTCTGCTCCTTGTCGGGCATCGAATCGATGGCCATGGACAGCCCCGATCGACCCGGCCCCATCTGCATCCAATAGCTCAGCGCCGTGCCACCGTCGCGGGGCGTCAGCCGGAACCGCCAGGTGGCCGCCGGATAACCGGGTTCGCCTACGGCCCAGGCGAATTCGCGATCCTGGTCGCAGGACACGATCTGCGAGGTGGTGCTCCACCGCCCGAACGCCTGGTGCTCGTTGTGGCCGACGAAGCGGGCGCCGGTCCGGGGCCGGTCCGATCCCTCGGCCCACTCCACCGACTGCAGCTCGTCGCTCAGGGTCGGCATCAGCTTGATGTCGGAGACCAGGCTCCACACGCGGGCCGGGTCGGCGTCGATCCACGTCGAGGCTTCCACCGTCGGTTTGTCCGCGTAGCGCGCCCCGGTCCATTCCACGCCCGCCATTGTCCCCGCCCGAGCGCAGAAACGCAGTCTCGATTCTGTAGCGAATCGAGACTGCGTTTTGCGGGCTTGGCCCTCAGCGCGCGGTCACGCCGCGGCGGGCACGGCGTCGGCGGCCCGGTCGACCGCGGACTTCGGCGAGAGCGCGTCTGGAAGGGTGAGCTTGACGATCTTGCGGACGACGGTGCCGAACTGCCGCAGCAGCGGGCCGCGGTTGTAGGGGATGCCGTAGCGTTCGCAGATCGCCTGCACCTCTGGCGCGATCTGGGAGTAGCGCCGGGCCGGGATGTCGGGGAACAGATGGTGCTCGATCTGGTGGGACAGGTTGCCGGAAAGCAGGTGGAAGATCTTGCCGCCGGTGAGGTTCGCCGAACCGAGGACTTGGCGGAAGTACCACATGCCGCGCGACTCGTCCTGGGTCTCCTCCACGGTGAATTCCTGTGTGCCGTCCGGGAAGTGGCCACAGAAGATGATCATGTAGGACCACACGTTGCGCATCAGGTTGGCGGTGAGGTTGCCGGTGAACACGAACGGGGCGAACGGCCCGGCCAAAAGGGGGAACGCGACGTAGTCCTTGAGCGTTTGCCGACGTGTCTTCTTCCAGATTTCTCTGAGCACCTCGCGCTTGTCCGCGAGCCGGATCTCGCCGCTGCGCAGGCGCTCGGTTTCCAGCTCGTGCAGCGCGACGCCATACTGGAACAAGACCATGAGCAGGAAGGCGTAGACCGGGTTGCCCAGGAAGTAGGGCTCCCAGGGCTGGTCTTCGCTCATCCTCAGGATGCCGTAGCCGATGTCTCGATCCATCCCCACGATGTTGGTGTGTGTGTGGTGCATGTAGTTGTGGGAATGGCGCCATTGGTCGGCCGGGCACGCGGTGTCCCACTCGAAATCGCGCCCGCAGATCGCGGGGTCGCGCATCCAGTCGTACTGGCCGTGCATGATGTTGTGGCCGATCTCCATGTTGTCCAATATCTTCGACAGGCCAAGCATCGTGGTGCCCAGCAGCCAGGCCGGCGGCAGGAACAGCAGTGCTCGTCCGCCGACCTCGAGCGCGCGCTGGGCTTTGATCACGCGCCGGATGTAGTCGGCGTCTTCCTTGCCGAGGTCGGCGATCACGCGTTCCCTGATGGCGTCGAGTTCGCGACCGAACGCGTCGGCCTGTTCGGGTGTCAGGGTGATCTTGTTCTGTGTCATGGCTTTTCCTCCTCGAGTCAAACCATCAAAGGGACAGGTCGACGTCGCCGACCGGGACGGACACACAGATCTGCACGTCCTCGCCAGGGGCGGTCGAAACGGCGCCGGTGACCAGGTTGCGGACGGTGCCCGCGGTCTTGCGGCGCGTACACGTGTGGCAGATGCCCATTCGGCATCCGCTCTGCGGTGACAGGCCCGCGGACTCGGCCTGCTCCAGCAGCGGCCGCCCGTCGTCGACGACGTCGACGCCACTGTCCGCGAAGGTGATGCGGCCACCCGAAGCCTTCGCCGGCGCCGCCAAAGCGGGCGGGACGAAGCTTTCGGTGTAGACGTTGGCGCAGTGCTTGCGGACATCGTCGACCAGACCCGTTGGGCCGCAGACGAATACCGCATCGGGATCGGGCATCGCCGCGGCGAGGTGCTCGGCCCCGAACCGCCCGATCAGTTCGCCTTCTCCGGATCGCGTGTAGCCGTGTAGCACACGCACGCCGTTCATTGCGGCCAGTTCCTCGCGGTAGCACGCCTCGTCGGCGCTGCGTGCGTAGTGGACGAAAGCGATTTCGCCACCTTCGGTGTCGAGGTGTCCCTCGGCGAGAAGCGTGCGGAGCATCGCCATCACGGGCGTGATGCCACTTCCGCCGGAGACGAAGAGAATCCGTTGCGGCCGTGATCCTCGCGCCGGCAGGACGAAGTCGCCACCGGCGCCGGTCACACCGACCACCATGCCGCGCCGGGCATGGTGGTAGAGGTGGTTCGAGACCAGACCGCCGTCGTGGCGTCCGATCGTCAACTCCAGCCGGGCCGCCCCTTGGGCATTGGCCGGCGAGTAACAGCGGGTGTGCCGGCGGCCGTCGATCTCGACGGCGATGTTGACGTACTGACCGGCCTTGAGCGAGTAGGTGGAGGTGAAGCGTTCGTTGGGTGCGAGCGTGAGGGTGACGCTGCGCGGGGTGGTGCGGCGCACGCCGACGACCTTGGCGCGGGCCTCACCCAGCGTCCAGGTCGGCGCGACCAGCTCGGTGTACCGGTCGACGCCGTGCGGGCCTGCAAGCAGGTTCAGCAGGCCGGAACTCAGCACCCGTGTCCGCAAGCTGCGCGGCCCGGGCCGGCTCGAGGGGTGTGCTGTTTGAGTAAACATATGTACACTCTGGGGCGTGGAACCGCAGGTAGTCAAGGGTATAGAGCCAGTATGTGGTAGGGTTCACATAGTGAACAGCCGTACTCCTAGCTCACGGTCACGCAGTTCGGGCCGCGAGCGTTCACGCGAAAGCCCGTCGCGCGAGGAGCGCAAGGAGGCCACGCGCCGTGCCATCATCGCCGCGGCACTCAAGCTGCTCCAGGACCGCAGCTTCAGCAGCCTGAGCTTGCGCGAGGTGACCAGGGAGGTCGGCATCGTGCCGGCGGCGTTCTACCGCCATTTCGAGTCGATGGAGGCCCTGGGGCTGGTGTTGATCGACGAGTCGTTCCGCTCGCTGCGCGACACCCTGCGGGGGGCTCGGGCGGGCAAGCTCGACCCCAACCGGGTGATCGAGTCGTCCGTCGAAATCCTGGTCGCCAGCGTCGCGGACAGGCGCGAGCACTGGCGCCTCATCGGCCGCGAGCGTAATAGCGGGCTGAGCGTGCTGCGCTACGCCATCCGCACCGAGATTCGGCTGATCACGTCCGAACTGGCCACCGACCTGGCCCGCTTCCCCGGACTCCACGAATGGAGCACCGAGGACCTCAACGTGCTGGCCACGTTGTTCGTCAACGCGATGATCGCCATCGCGGAGGCGATCGAGGATGCGCAGAGCGCGCAGGCGCTCGAAGACATCCGGCGTATCGCGGTCAAGCAGCTTCGCATGATCGCCATCGGAATCGCCGGCTGGCGTAGCGCCCCTTGACCACCGACGCGCGGCCGCCCGGTCGCAGTGAACAGCCGACCACTGTTCGTCCGACTCACTCCGTGATCTGATCGAAGTCGGGTGCGCCGTTCTCGTCCACGACGTCATACAGCGACTCTCCGTCTTCGGGCGCGCCGTCGATCTGGCCCCGGTGGGCCCGTCCGGGTGGATCGTCGGCGACCACCGCGACGGGAGAGTCGACGGTCACGTCGGGCTCTTCTTCGGCCAGGCGCTGGTCCAGTGATTCCCCTTCGCGTTCCTCGCGCGCCGTCATCCCGAACCGGTCGGCCTCGCTCCACCCCTCGGGCGGGTCGACCACCACGTCGCCGTCGTCGTTGAGCAGTTCGTCGGAATCCGTGCTCTCGCTCGCGTTCAGGGTGTCGCCGGGCCCGCCTTCTTCGGGAAAGTCGTCCGCATCGAGGCTATCGCTCATGAGACACGGTTGCCCGCCGCGTCAGTCGGCTAAACGCCGCTTGCCAGAGCACAATTGACGCGGGGTCACCGCGGCGGCCGCCACATCGCCCACATCGTGGGGCCGCCGCCGGGCAGCACGATCTCGCGGGTCACGGCGAAGCCGAAGCGCTGGTAGTACGGGACGTTCTCGGCCTTGCTGGACTCGAGGTAGGCGGGGCAGTGTTGCGCATCGCAGCGGTCCAGGCGCGACCGCATGAGCGCCTGGCCATAGCCGCGGCCGCGGACCGTCGGATCGCTCCCGATGGCGGCCAGATACCAGTGTGGTTCCTCGGGATGGGAGCGCTTCATCAGTTCTTGCACCGCGCGCGCCCTTGCGGACCCCCTGCCGAACACCCGCAGGAAGCCGGGCATCATCGCCAGGTCTTCCCAGCTTGTCTGTCGCCACCGGTCCGGCGGGTCCCACATCGCCGCCGCACCGACCGCCGGCCCGTCGCACGCCACCTCCACACCGCCACCTGCCAGATGGTGGTAGCGGACCATCGTCGCAAACATGCGGGCCAGGCGGGGCGGTCGCGCTTTCTCGTCGGGCAGCATCCAGGCCATCACCGGATCGTCGTAGAACGCCCTGCTCAAGGTCCTGGAAAGCTCGCGGATGTCGGACTTTCGCGCCGGGCGCGCCAACGGATTCACCAGGCCAGGCTAGCCCGGGGGTCGGGACGGATAATCCCGTAAGGCCACGACGAAAATCGGGAAACGAACGAGCAGCGGTTCGTGGTCCGGTGCCCGGCGGATCCGGGCCGGCGACAGGAAGGTGTGATCGGCGGCATGGGGGGTATGCCGCAGCGGTGACCGGCATCTCGCGACGGACCTTCGCGCGGGTGGCCGCCGGTGTGGGGTTGCTCGGCGGCGCCGGCGCGGCGACCAGTTGTGCCGGCCCCCACACCGAAGATCACCTCGGTCCGCAAGCCCCGCCGCCGCCGACGGGCAGGGACGTGGGATTTGTGCTGTCGCACGAGCAATTTCGCACCGACCAGCTGGTCGCGCAGGCGCAGGCGGCCGAACAGGCCGGCTTTCGGTACGTGTGGGCCAGCGACCACATCCAGCCGTGGCAGGACGACCAGGGTCACTCGATGTTCCCGTGGCTGACGCTGGCGCTGGTCGCAAACAGCACCCGGCGCATCTCTTTCGGGACCGGCGTGACGTGCCCGACGTATCGCTACCACCCGACCGTGGTGGCGCAGGCGTTCGCCTCGCTTGCGATCCTGAGCCCCGGCCGGGTGTTCCTGGGTGTGGGCACCGGGGAGCGGCTCAACGAGCAGTCCGCCACCGACGCGTTCGGGAACTACACCGAGCGCCACGACCGGCTGATCGAGGCCATCGAGCTCATCCGCCGGCTGTGGCGCGGAGAACGAACCTCGTTCTCCGGTCGGTACTTTCGAACGAACTCCCTGAAGCTCTACGACACGCCGCCCACGCCGCCGCCCATCTTCGTGGCGGCGAGCGGACCGAAGAGCGCCGCGCTGGCCGGTCAATTCGGCGACGGCTGGATCACCCAGTCGCGGGATGTGACCAACCCGAGACTGGTTGCCGCGTTCGCTTCCGGCGCCGCGGCCGCCGGGCGGGACGCGGGCACCCTCGGCAAACGGGCCGAGATGTTCGCGGTTGTCGGCGACGACGCCGTAGCGGCTCGCGCCGCCACCCTGTGGCGGTTCACAGCCGGGGCCGTGGATCAGCCGAATCCCGTCGAGATCCAGCGCGCGGCCGAGGCGAATCCGATCGACAAGGTGCTGGCGGACTGGACCGTGGGCACCGATGCAGGCCCGCACATCCGAACGGTTCAGCGGGTCCTCGACGCCGGCGCTGTGCCCTTTCTGCATTTTCCGCAGGACGATCCCGTCACCGCCATAAACTTCTACCGCGCCAACGTGTTGCCCGGACTGCGCTGAATCCCGGCGGCGGGGTTCGCAAATAGTTTCGGTCGACGGCGGGTACCCATGCCAGATGTGCAGAAGCGTCGACGACAGCAAATCCGCGACGACCGGTCTGCACCCCTCGATAGACGACCGGTCTGCACCCCTCGATAGATGACGCCCGCCGATGATGCGGCACCGGGCCGATCATGGAGAATCCGTTTTGATGGAAGTTTCGGACGCAAGCTCCCGCCACCGTCTGGCTGTGCGCATGGCTGAGCTGGCTCGCCAGATCGCCGCGCCGCGCACGCTCGACCAGGTCCTGGCCGACGTCACCAGCGCCGCGGTGGAGCTGATACCGCGGGCCGATGTCGCGGGTGTGCTGCTGATCAGGAGAGGGGGCGAGTTCGAATCGTTGGCCGACACCGACGGCCTGGCGGCCCGGCTCGACAGGCTGCAGCACGAATTCGGCGAAGGGCCGTGCGCGCAGGCCGCCCTGGGCGAGACGATCGTGCGCACCGACGATCTGCGCGACGAGCCACGCTGGCCCCGCTATGCTCCGGCGGCAGTCGAACTCGGCGTACTGGGCGGCCTGTCGTTCAAGCTGTATACGGCAGACCGCACAGCCGGGGCGCTGAACCTCTTCAGCTTCAAGGCCGGCGCGTGGGACACCGAGGCCGAGACCATCGGCACGGTTTTCGCGGCGCATGCCGCCGCGGCCATCCTGGCGGCACGGCGCGGCGAGCAATTGCAGTCGGCGGTGTCGACCCGGGACCGAATCGGACAGGCGAAGGGCATCATCATGGAGCGCTACGGCGTGGACGACGTGCGCGCCTTCGAGTTGCTGCGGATGCTGTCCCAGGAGAGCCAGGCCAAACTCGTCGACATCGCCCAGCGCGTGATCGACTCCCGCGGCACCGAGACGTAGATCCCGCCACCGCTCTAGGATGGTGTCGCTTCCTCAACGAGTCCGGTGCGGCGCGGCGCCGGGGAACGGGTGACCACGATGTGGGACTTCGAGACGGACCCCGAATACCAGGCGAAGCTCGACTGGGTCGAGAAGTTCATGGCCGAGGAACTGGAGCCGCTCGACCTGGTCGCCCTCGACCCGTACGACAAGCAGAACGCCGAGATGATGTCGGTCCTGCGGCCGCTGCAACAGCAGGTGAAGGACCAGGGGCTGTGGGCGGCGCATCTGCGCCCGGACCTGGGTGGCCAGGGCTTCGGGCAGGTCAAGCTGGCGTTGCTCAACGAGATCCTCGGCCGGTCGCGCTGGGCGCCGTCGGTTTTCGGGTGCCAGGCGCCGGACTCCGGCAACGCCGAAATCCTCGCGCTGTTCGGCACCGACGCTCAGAAGTCCCGGTACCTGCAGCCGCTGCTGGACGGCGAGATCACGTCCTGCTATTCGATGACCGAACCGCAGGGCGGGTCGGACCCCGGGCAGTTCGTCACCGCCGCGAGCCGCGACGGGGACCACTGGGTGATCAATGGCGAGAAGTGGTTCTCCACCAACGCCAAGCACGCGTCGTTCTTCATCGTCATGGCCGTCACCAATTCCGAAGCCCGCACCTACGACAAGATGTCGCTGTTCATCGTCCCGGCCGAGACCCCGGGCATCGAGATCGTGCGCAATGTCGGTGTGGGTGCCGAGTCCTCGAAACGCGCCACCCACGGTTACGTCCGTTATAACGACGTCCGCGTCCCGGCCGACCACGTGCTCGGTGGCGAGGGCCAGGCGTTCATGATCGCCCAGACCCGGCTCGGCGGCGGCCGCATTCACCACGCGATGCGGACGATTGCGTTGGCACGCAGTGCTTTCGACATGATGTGCGAGCGGGCGGTGTCACGCAAGACCAGGCATGGGCGGCTCGCCGATTTTCAGATGACCCAGGAGAAGATCGCCGACAGCTGGATCCAGATCGAACAGTTCCGGCTGCTGGTGCTGCGGACCGCCTGGCTGATCGACAAGCATCACGACTACCAGAAGGTGCGCCGCGACATCGCGGCGGTGAAGGTTGCCATGCCCCAGGTGCTGCACGACGTCGCGCAGCGTGCGATGCACCTGCACGGCGCGCTCGGTGTCTCCGACGAGATGCCGTTCGTCAAGATGATGGTGGCCGCCGAATCGCTCGGGATCGCCGACGGCGCGACCGAACTGCACAAGATGACGGTGGCCCGCCGAACACTGCGCGAATATCAGCCTGTGGCAACGCCCTTCCCGTCCGCGCACATACCGACCCGGCGGGCCGAGGCGCAGGCCAGGCTGGCCGAGCGCCTCGAGCACGCCGTCGCCGAGTTCTGACGCGAGCGGGTCCCGCGACGCGTGCCGTTGTGCCGATACGCCGAGACCGGCTGCGCTGCCTTGTGTTTTTCGCCTGCTTACGACACGAAACGGACTATGCTCTCGGCAACGCAAGCCGGCTTCGGCGCCCCTTCGATCTCGACGGTGGTCGCCATGGTTGCCTGCACGGCGCCGTTGCCCAGGTCTTCCACCCCGGCCAGCGTGAGTTCTGCGCGAACCCGCGAGCCGACAGGAACCGGGGCGGGGAAGCGAACCTTGTTGAGCCCGTAATTGATTGCGAGCTTGATGCCCTTGACGGTGTAGATCTCGTGCTGCAGCCGCGGCAGCAGCGCCAGGGTCATGAAGCCGTGGGCGATGGTCGTGCCGAAGGGGCCGGTGGCGGCCTTCTCCGGATCGACGTGGATCCATTGGTGGTCGCCGGTGGCGTCGGCGAACAGATTCACGTCTTCCTGAGTCACGGTCACCCAGTCGCTGCGCCCGAGGCTCTCACCCTTGGCGGCTGCGAGGTCGGCTACTGATTCGAAGGTGCGCATTGGTCTTCTCCCTCGGGTGGTAAGGATGCCCGCAAGCACCCTATCGGAAGCGCGATGCGATGCCGGGACGCGAGGGAGGGGGGCCGACGGCAACCGTTTCACGACCGCCACCGGCGGGAACCCGACGTTGCACCCCGCGCACCAACTGCGCACGGAAGGATGTCAAAGTGCCAGAGAACAAGGGCCACAGGGCCGAGTCGGACGTCGAACGCGACACTCACCAGACGCGCTCCCGTGCCGGCAAAGACGGAGAAGACGGCTCCTATGTGGGCGCCGCGGGTTCCGACGACACGTTCGACGCCGGCGAATCGGGCGCCGAAGCGCGCAGCCAACAGAAGTAGACCGGGCAGAATGGTCCGGTGCGGCTGCTTCTGATCGCGGACACCCACGTCCCCAACCGCGCGCGTGACCTGCCCGCGCCCGTGTGGGAGGAGATCGAGGCGGCCGATGCCGTCGTCCACGCCGGCGACTGGGTGGCCCCCGAGCTGCTCGACGAGCTGCAGTCCAGGTCGGCGCGCCTGATCGGATGCTGGGGCAACAACGACGGCCCCGCGCTGCGGGCGCGGTTGCCGGCGAGGGCGGACGCCACCCTGGCCGGCGTACGCTTCACGGTCGTGCACGAGACCGGTGGCGCCGCCGGACGCGAGGCAAGGGCGTCCCGGCTATACCCCGACAGTGACGTCTTGGTGTTCGGGCACAGCCACATACCGTGGGACACGACGGCGCCAACCGGTCTGCGACTGCTCAACCCCGGCTCGCCGACGGATCGCCGCCGCCAGCCGTTCTGCACCTACATGACCGCGACGGCCGACGGGGGCGCGCTGCGCGACGTCGTCCTGCATCGCCTCGAACGCTAAGCAACACAAAGCGTGACCACAGCTTCTACCCATAAATAGCTCGGTTACAGAGGTAATGTCGACGGGGTGAAGACACGTACCGATCTGACCGCCGAGCTGTTCAGGGTGGTCGGGCGGTTCCGTCGGCAGCTCCGAAGGTCGGCCGGCCGTGGGTTCGAGGCATCGGGGCTCACGGAGTCCCAAACGGAGCTGTTATGGCTGGTGGGACGGCAGCCGGGGATCTCGGTCAGCGCCGCCGCCGCCGAACTCGGGTTGGTGCCCAACACCGCGTCGACCCTGGTGTCCAAGTTGGTCTCCGGCGGACTGCTCATTCGCACTGCCGCAGAGACGGACCGCAGGGTTGGCCAGCTTCGGCTCGCCGAGCCGACGCAGCAGATCGTCGACGCGTCTCGGGCCGCGCGGCGGGCTCTGCTCACTGACGTAATCGGTGAACTCGACGACGAGCAAATCGAGTCACTGGCAAAGGGATTGGAGGTCATCGACATGATGACCCGGAAATTGCAGGAGCGGCCATCATGAACGCCTCGCTGCCGATGGCGGTCGACGCCAGAAACCTCACCTACCGCTACGGCCATTTCACCGCGGTCGACGACGTGACACTGCAGGTGCGCCCCGGCGAGACCATGGGCCTGCTGGGCCCCAACGGGGCCGGCAAAACCACCATGGTCCGGATGCTGACCACGCTGACCCCGTTGCAGGACGGCCGGCTACGCGTCTTCGGAATGGACGCGCGCCAGCAGACCGTCGACATCCGGAGCAACATCGGCTATGTGCCGCAGCAACTTTCAATTGAGCCCGCCCTGACGGGCCGGCAGAATGTGGAGTGGTTCGCCCGGCTCTACGGGGTGCCGCGGGCCGACCGCGCCGGACGGGTCGAGGAGGCCCTGGACGCCCTGGAACTGCTCGACGTGGCCGATCGAACGGCGTCGACCTATTCCGGGGGGATGGTGCGCCGTCTCGAGGTGGCTCAGGCGCTGGTCAACCGCCCGTCGCTGCTGGTGCTGGACGAGCCGACCGTCGGGCTCGATCCCATTGCGCGCGATGGGGTCTGGATTCAGGTGCAGAAGATGCAGGCCCAATTCGGCATGACGGTCCTGCTGACCACCCACTACATGGAGGAGGCCGACGCGCTGTGCGATCGGGTGGCGTTGATGCACCGCGGCGGGTTACGGGCCGTGGGCACACCCGAGAAGTTGAAGGCGACCGTGTCACCGCGCGCCACCCTCGAGGACGTGTTCCGCCATTACGCCGCGTCGGGCCTCGACGACGGCACGCCGCCCCAGGAGTCGGCGGGGTCCTTCCGCGAAATCCGTTCCACGAGAAAGGTTGCCCGCCGTGTCAGTTGAGAGCGCCGCTGCGCACACACTCGTCCGGGCGCCCCGGGGATGGGACCGGGTCGGCGCGACGCTGAGTCGCGTCGGCGCCTTCGCCATCGTCGAGATGCAGAAGCTGCAGCACGACCGCACCGAGCTGGTCACCCGCATGGTGCAGCCGGCGCTGTGGTTGCTGATCTTCGGCACCACCTTCAGCCGGTTGCACATGATCAACACCGGGCGGGTGTCCTACCTGGCCTTCCTGGCGCCGGGAATCATCGCGCAGTCGGCCCTGTTCATCTCGATCTTCTACGGAATACAGATCATCTGGGACCGCGACGCCGGCGTCCTCGCCAAACTGATGGTGACACCGGCCCCGGCGTCGGCGCTGATCACCGGCAAGGCGTTCGCGGCGGGGGTCCGGTCGGTGGCGCAGGTCGTCGGCGTGCTGGCGCTGGCGTACCTGATGCAGGTCGGCCTGACGGTCAATCCGCTGCGGATCCTGGGTGCCATGGCCGTCGTCATGCTCGGCGCCGCCTTCTTCGCCTGCCTGTCAATGACTTTGGCCGGCTTGGTGCGCAGTCGCGACCGACTCATGGGCATCGGGCAGGCGATCACGATGCCGTTGTTCTTTGCGTCCAACGCCTTGTACCCCGTCGACGTTATGCCGACCTGGCTGCACGTGCTCAGCAGGGTGAATCCCCTCAGCTACGAAGTCGACGCGTTGCGCGCGCTGCTGATCGGAACACCGTTCAACCCCGCCGACATCGTGGTGCTGGTCATTGCCGCGATCGCCGGAATCGCCACGGCCTCAACGTTGTTGCGGCGGCTCGTCGCCTAGCCGGCGGAAAGTTGCGCTAGCGCGTCGACGCGCGAATGGGAAGGCACGGCGGCGTTTCGCAAGCCGATCGTGACCCCACCGCGACCATTGCCCACCGATTCCTCGCCGAGTTTGAATCGTTAGCCAACCGCGATCTCGATGTGCGGCCGTGACGACGCAGATCTGTCCGCCCCGTGTGTTTCACTCGCCCAGAACAGATTCCGCCGCACCGCGCGGCAGAAGAAAGTTGGGATGGGTAGAGAGCTATGGCGTTTCTGAAAGAAGTGCGGAAGTTGCGTGGCGCGACGGCAACCATGCCGCGCCGGCTGGCCATCGCGGCTCTGGGGGCTGCCCTGCTGTCCGGTCTCGTCGGCGGCGCCGGTGGCTCGGCCACCGCGACGGCGTTCTCCAAGCCCGGCCTGCCGGTGGAGTACCTGCAGGTGCCCTCGCCGTCCATGGGACGCAACATCAAAGTCCAGTTCGAGGGCGGCGGGCCGCACGCCGTCTACCTGCTCGACGGGCTGCGGGCACAGGACGACTACAACGGTTGGGACATCAACACCCCGGCCTTCGAGGAGTTCTACGGGTCCGGGTTGTCGGTCGTCATGCCCGTCGGCGGCCAGTCCAGCTTCTACAGCAACTGGTACCAGCCCTCGCAGGGCAACGGGCAGACCTACACCTACAAGTGGGAGACGTTCCTGACCCAGGAGATGCCGTTGTGGCTGCAGGCCAACAAGCAGGTGTCCCCCACCGGCAATGCCGCCGTGGGCCTGTCGATGTCGGGCGGCTCCGCGCTGATCCTCGCCGCCTACTACCCCCAGCAATTCCCTTACGCCGCATCGCTGTCCGGCTTCCTCAACCCGTCCGAGGGCTGGTGGCCGACGCTGATCGGTCTGGCGATGAACGACGCGGGCGGCTACAACGCCAACAGCATGTGGGGTCCGTCGACCGACCCGGCGTGGAAGCGCAACGACCCGATGCTGCAGATCCCCCGCCTGGTCGCCAACAACACCCGCGTCTGGGTGTATTGCGGCAACGGCAACCCCAGCGACCTGGGCGGCGACAACATGCCGGCCAAGTTCCTGGAAGGCCTCACCCTGCGCACCAACGAGCAATTCCAGAACAGCTACACGGCCGCGGGCGGTCGCAACGGGGTGTTCAACTTCCCCGCCAACGGGACACACTCGTGGCCCTACTGGAATCAGCAGTTGGTCGCCATGAAGCCCGACATCCAGCAGGTGCTCCTGGCGAGCAACAACTCCGCCTAGGTCACCCGGCCCACCAGCCGGCATCGGCAGCAGCGCACCGGTCAGCGCTGCTGCCGATGCTTTTTGCGGCCGGTTAGTCGAACAAGGCGCGGCGGTCGGCGTGAAAGTACGTGTAGGCGGTGGTCAGCGCGCACATGGCCGTCGCCAGCACCAGCATCCACGTGCCGTTGACGACCACACTGATGACCCCACCGATCGCAGCGCCCAGCACGAAGCTGGCCAGCAGCAGGAAGTAACCGAGCCAGTCCGAGGCGTTGCCCCCGGCGATGTGCCGCTCGATGCCCTGGCCCATCTTGACCATCGTGCCGGTCACGTAGCTCAGCGGCACCGATACTTCCCCGTCCTTGACGAACGACGTGTTCAGCGCACCGGTGCCGAAGGCCATCAACATGATCGGCGCGAAATCGAGGAAGTTCTCCTGCCACCCTTCGTCAAGGACGTCGACGACGGTGGCGGCCATCAAGCTGAAGGTGGTCAACATCGTCGGACCGTGCGGATGGTCCACCCAGAAATAGCGCCGGCACACGGACGCCACCACCACGCCGACCACGAACGCCACCATCAGCAGCCCGGCACTGACGGCGGCCCATGTCTGGTGCGTGAAGTACCCCAGCACGCCGCGCTGGGCGTTGCCGGTCATGAATACGACAAAGTATCCCGCAGAGTGCGTAAACGAGATTGCCCCCAGCACGCCGGCGAGCACCGCCAGCACCCACGACAAGCGCGCCTCACTGTTGAAGATGTCACCCATCACGGCCACATGCTTCTAGAAGCGCACCGCCCGTGCAGCGGAGCCCGGTCAGGCCGCGATGAGCCGCGCGATGGAGCGCAGCGGGATCGGCAGCCATCCGGGGCGGTGCCGCGCCTCGTAGCCGGCCTCGTAGACGGCCTTGTCGAGTTCGTAGGCGGCCAGCAGCTGCGCCGAATCGCGAGGGTCGACCCCAGACGCCGACGCGTACCCCTCACAGAACGCGGTTCGGTTGCGCTCCACCCATTCCCGGGCCCGCGCGGCGAGCTGCTTGTCCGCCCCCTGGTCGATGATGGGGCCGTAAGCGGCGTACTCGAAGGAACGCAGGACCCCGGCCACGTCGCGCAGCGGCGAGTCCGGGGCGCGTCGCTCATCGAGCGGCTGACCGGGCTCGCCTTCGAAGTCGATCAGCAGCCAGCTTTCGGGCGTGCGCAGCACCTGCCCGAGGTGCAGGTCGCCATGCACCCGCTGCACGGTGATCGCCTCGCCTGCGAGCTTGCCGAACCGCTCTTCGATGGTGTCCGCGTACTCCCGCAGTTCGGGGACCTTGGCCACGTTCGACGCCAGGCGCGCGAGCACGGTGTCGACGGGGAATCCGACCTCCCTCGTGCCCAGGGTTTCGGCCAGGGTGGCGTGCACCGACGCCACGGCCTCACCCAGCCGGCAGGCCTCTCCGGCGAAGTCGCCCCCGACCTCGTGGGCGTACAGGTCACCCTCGGCGAAAAGGTCGCGGACGCTGGCCGTCGCCATCGCCCAGCCCTCGGCGGCGTTGGACGCGAATTCGGTCACCATGCCCAGCGGCCACGCGTCGGCACCGTTCGCGCCGGCCATCTCGTAGGTGCCGAGCAGCCGGGCCACGTGCGGGTTTTCGGCGCGCGCAAGCACCCGGTTGAGCTCGATGTCGGGATTGATCCCGCTGCTCACCCGGCGGAACACCTTGAAGATTGCCTCCCGGTCGAAGATCACGCTGGTGTTGCTCTGTTCGGCGTCCGAGACGTGCGGCATCGCCTCCAGCGGCAACTGAGCACCGGGCTCCTTGGCGAAGGTGACATCGGCACCCGAAGCGCCGCGCGCCGACGACGCATCGATCAAGGAGAGCAGGAAACGCGGCGCGCCGGCGTCGTACAGCGCGTCGAACCCCGTGCGGTCGCCGGCGGCCCCGATGGTGGCCACGGTGCTGTACTCGGAGACCGGCGCCGAATCCCAGCCGACGATCACCTGGTAGCGCTCCGACGAGCCGTCGGTGTAGTCCACGTCGACCAGCACCAGATCCAGATCGTCGCGAAGGGGGACCACTACGCTCGCCTCGGCGGTGGACAGTTCCCGGTTGCGACCCGCGTACCAGCGTTGCTGTGGCAGCCAGTCGGACCAGGGCAGTTTGGCAGCCTCACTCATTTGCGCCGCTCCTCTTCATCGTCCCGTTTCACGTCGTCACCGGCGCAGCTCATGCGTTCTCCTCCGACCCGCACAGCTGGAACCAGTAGAACCCGTGCCCGGGCAGGGTCAGCAGGTAGGGCAGGTGGCCGATGCGGGGGAATTCCACGTGCCCGGTCAGCTCGACGGGTGTGTACCCGCTCCAGTGCTGCAGATTCAGCTCGATGGGCTGAGGGAATCGCGACAGGTTGTTGATACACAGCACAGTGTCGCCATCATCCGCGGCCTCGCGCACGAACGCCAGCACCGAAGGGTTGGACCCGCCCAATTCCTCGAAGGTCCCGATTGCGAAGGCGCGATGCCTGCGGCGCACCGCCAGCATCATGCGGGTGAAGTTCAGCAACGACGAGGAGGTGTCGCGCTGGGCCTCCACGTTGACCGCCTGATAGCCGTACACGGAGTCCTGGCTGGGCGGCAGGTAGAGCCTGCCCGGGTTGGCCTTCGAGAAGCCCGCGTTGCGGTCGGGCGTCCACTGCATCGGCGTGCGCACGCCGTCGCGGTCACCGAGCCAGATCACGTCGCCCATGCCGATCTCGTCGCCGTAGTACAGGACCGGGGAACCGGGCAGCGACAGCAGCAGCGCGGTGAACATGACGATCTGGTTCCGGTCGTTGTCCAGCAGCGGCGCGAGGCGGCGCCGGATGCCGACGTTCGCCTTCATCCGGGGGTCTTTCGCGTACTCGGAATACATGTAGTCGCGCTCTTCGTCGGTGACCATCTCCAGGGTCAACTCGTCGTGGTTGCGCAGGAAAATGCCCCACTGAGCCATCTCGGGGATGTCGGGTGTCTGGGCGAGGATCTCCGAGATCGGGAAGCGGGACTCGCGCCGGACCGCCATGAAGATGCGCGGCATCAGCGGAAAGTGGAACGCCATGTGGCATTCGTCGCCGCCCGTGCTGGGTTCGCCGAAGTATTCGACCACGTCGGCCGGCCATTGATTGGCCTCGGCGAGCAGAACCCGGCCCGGGTACTCGTCGTCGACGACTTTGCGGACCCGCTTGAGGAACGCGTGCGTCTCCGGCAGGTTCTCGCAGTTGGTGCCCTCGCGTTCGAACAGGTACGGCACCGCGTCCAGCCGGAAGCCGTCGATGCCCAGGTCCAGCCAGAACCGCAGGACGTCGATCATCGCCTCCTGCACGGCCGGGTTGTCGTAGTTGAGGTCGGGCTGGTGCGAGAAGAACCGGTGCCAGTAGAACTGCTTGCGGACCGGGTCGAACGTCCAGTTCGACTCCTCGGTGTCGATGAAGATGATGCGGGCGTCGGTGTACTTCTCGCTGGTGTCACTCCACACGTAGAAGTCGCCGTACGGCCCGTCGGGGTCGTGGCGGGATTCCTGGAACCAGGGGTGCGATTCGGAGGTGTGATTCATCACCAGGTCGGTGATCACGCGGATGCCCCGCTCGTGGGCGGCGCTGAGCAGTGCGACGAAATCCTCGACCGTGCCGAATTCGGGCAGCACCTTGTAGAAGTCCCGGATGTCGTAGCCGCCGTCGCGAAGCGGTGAGTCGTAGAAGGGCGGCAGCCAGATGCAGTCGATACCCAGCCACTGCAGATAGTCCAGGCGGCTCATCAGGCCGCGCAGGTCACCCGAGCCGTCCGCGTTGGCATCGAAGAACGCCCGGACCAGCACCTCGTAGAAGACGGCGTGCTTGAACCACGTCGGGTCGGCGGGCAGTGCCGCGGCGTTGGCGAAGTCGTCGGCGTTGGGATGCTCGACCACGCCCCCCTCGACGTGACTGCCTCCTGCGGGATGGTGCTCGACAGCGTCTCTTGCGTCGTTCATCAATTCCACGTTGCCACGGGTACCCGACGTGCGACGGTCAGAATCACCTCAGCGCCAGTGTGACGAGCCACGCCTGGCGGCAAGGGGATTCGCCGCCAGGCGTCGTTCGTTCGCGCCGGGATCAGGCCGGCGGTCCGTCCGCCAGCTGGACGTTGGCCGAGCGGTCGGCGCCCGAGGCGCTGCGGTAAGTCACGGTGATGGTGTCGCCCGGGTGGTGCGGAACGAGGACGTCGGTCATCGCGGTGGCGCCGTTGATCGGGACGTTGTCGACCGCGGTGATGACGTCACCGGGGGAAATCCCGGCCGCCGCACCTGGACCGCTGGTGACCACCCGCTCGACCCGGGCGCCGTTGCCACCGTGATCCGTGACACCCAACCCGATGAATGCGGTGGGGCCGACGTGCACGGTGCGCGACCCGGCACCCGACCGGATCTGGCCGGCTACGCCCATCGCGTTGCCGATCGGGATGGCGAAGCCCTGCCCGCCCGACATCTTGTAGCTGTCGGTGGCGGCGGTGTTCATGCCGATCACCTGCCCGGCGTTGTTCACCATCGGGCCGCCCGAGTCACCGGGCTTGATCGGGGCGTCGGCCTGGATCAGGCCTCCCAGGTTCTCGTCGGCACCGGTCAGGGTGTCGGTCGCCGAGACCGTCTGGTTCAGCGCGACGACCTTGCCGGCCACCGCGCTGGGTGTGCCGCCCTGACCGCCGGCGTTGCCGAGCGCCACGACGGGTTCGCCGATCGAGACCCCGCCCCCGATCGCGGCGGTCGGCAGGCCCGCCGCGCCGCGAAGCTGCAGGACGGCGACGTCCGCGGTGTGGTCGTAGCCGATCACGTCGACCGCGTAGGTCTGGCCGTTGCCGACGTCGAAGGCGCTGATGTCGGTCGCCCCGGCGATCACGTGGTTGTTGGTCAGCACGACGCCGTTGGGGTCGATGACGATGCCCGTACCGGCCCCCACGGCGTTGTTGTAGCCGAACTTGGTGTTGATGTTGACCACCTGGGGTCCGACCTGGCCGACCAGCGCCGACGGGTCGAGCGGGGCCTGCGGACGGTCGGTGTAACGATCGAGCGCCGTGTTGGACGGCGACGCGAAGGCAGGCACGCAACCCACACCCAAGCCCAGACCCAGGCCCACCCCGACCACGGCCAGCACACTGACCAACCATGACCACCCGACTGAGCGGTGGTGCAATTTGCTCATCCCGTCACCTTCCTGAGTGCGGTAATAATTGGCGCCTCCCCGGCCTCCGGTTCTGGGGGGCGCGAGAATATCCATATAACCGTAATGCAGACAGCTATTCAGGGCAGTGCCAGGTTTTGAGCGAATACCCTGGACCGGGCCACAAAGTCGGCGCACCGGATCGGCCTCCGCAAGGCGGCCCTAAGCTGTCAGCGATGGGCGGATTCGACGCCAAGGCCAGCTTTGCGCAGTCCCCGGTGGCCCGGTTGGCCACCGTTTCGCCCGACGGCGCCCCACACCTGGTGCCGGTCGTGTTCGCGGTCGCGGACGGTGACATGGTGTACACCGCCGTCGACGCGAAACCGAAGACGGGCCGGCGCCTGCGCCGGTTGGCCAACATCGCGGGCAACCCCCGGGTGAGCCTGCTCGTCGACCACTACGACGACGACTGGGCCGGCTTGTGGTGGGTCCGCGCCGACGGCGAGGCCACCGTCCACTCCGACGGCGCGGCCGTGGCTGCGGGGTATCGGCTGCTGCGCGCGAAATACCCTCAATACCAGTACGTTTCGCTGGACGGGCCGGTGATCGCCATCGCGGTGCAGCGCTGGTCCGGCTGGCACTTCTGATCGCGCCGCGTCCGCGGCTGCGCCGCAACGCAATCAGGACACGGAGGGCAGTTCCGCGATGAGATCGGCGAGGGCAAGGATTCGCTGCGCCTCGCGCACGTGCAGGTTCTCGACCATGCGACCGTCGACGGTGATGACGCTCTTTCCCGCCGCACGCGCCTCCCGGTAAGCCGAGACGATCTTGCGGGCATCGGCCAGCTCGGCCTCGGAGGGACCGAACTCCTCGTTGGCGGGGCCGATCTGGGACGGGTGGATCAACGTCTTGCCGTCGAAGCCCATCTCGCGGCCCTGCCGGGCCTCGGCCCGGAAACCCGCGTCGTCGGAGATGTTGTTGAACACCCCGTCGAGCACCACCTTCCCCGCCGCCCTCGCACCCAGCACCGCCAGCGCCAACGCGGGTACGGCCGTCGCGCGGCCCGGCACGTGCAGCGCGTGCAGATCGTTGACCAGGTCGTTGGTGCCGACCACCAAAACGGCCAACCGATCACTGGCGGAGGCGATTTCCTCGATTCGCAGGATCGCGCGGGGGGTCTCGATCATCACCCACAGCTGTAGCGAATCCGGTCCGCCGAGTTCGCCGAGCGCCGCTGTCAGCGCCGTGACCTGCTCGCCTCTCTCCACCTTCGGCACCAGCACGCCGTCGGCGCCCGAGCGCGCCGCGGCGGCAAGGTCGTCGTGGTGCCAGTCGGTGCCCAGCCCGTTGACGCGCACCACGACCTCGCGCGGCCCGTAGCGTCCCGACGACACCGCATCGCACACCTGCGCCCTCGATTCGGCTTTGGCGTCGGGCCCGACGGCGTCCTCGAGGTCGAAGATCAAGACGTCCGCCGGCAGGTTTTGCGCCTTGTCCAGCGCCCGGGGCTTGTTGCCGGGCAGGTAGAGGGCCGAACGGCGCGGGCGCGGTTTCGGTGCCATGAGGCCTTTCGCTTTCTGTGTTCGGGCCCGGTGGGAACCCGAGCGTGTTGAGCATAGGCAGCCTGCGTAGATGAGCAACCCGCAGATCTTGTGGTCGACGGAACTTGGGTGAAGGGTGGCTAGGTAGGTATACGCAACGTCGCGACCTGGGAACATGGAGGAAAGTCATGGCGGACAGGACCAATACTTCCCAGGGAGCAGCCGCACCGACCGCAAGTGGCCCCGGCGATATTCGCAACGTGGTTTTGGTGGGGCCGTCGGGCGGCGGCAAGACCACTCTCGTCGAGGCGCTGCTGGTGGCCGCCGGAGTGCTGACCAGACCGGGTTCGGTCGCCGACGGCACCACCGTTTCCGACTACGACGACGCCGAGGTACGCCAGCAGCGCTCCGTGGGGGTGGCCGTGGCGTCACTGCGGCACGACGGCGTCAAGGTCAACCTGGTCGACACACCCGGCTACGCCGACTTCGTGGGCGAGCTGCGGGCCGGGCTGCGCGCCGCGGACTGCGCGCTGTTCGTGATCGCGGCCAACGAGGGCGTGGATGAGCCGACCAAGTCCCTGTGGCAGGAATGCAGCCAAGTCGGCATGCCGCGGGCGGTGGTGATCACCAAGCTCGACCATGCCCGCGCCAGCTACGCAGATGCGTTGGCTGCGGCGCAGCATGCGTTCGGGGACAAGGTTTTACCGCTCTACCTGCCCACCGGTGATGGCCTCATCGGACTGCTGTCACAGACCCGATACCGCTACGTCGACGGCAACCGCAGCACCCACCCGCCGGCCGAGTCCGACGCCGCGCTCATCGAGGACGCGCGGGGCAGCCTGATCGAGGGAATCATCGAGGAATCCGAAGACGAGTCGCTGATGGAGCGCTACCTCGGCGGCGAGTCGATCGACGAGTCGGTGCTCATCGCCGACCTGGAGAAGGCCGTCGCCCGGGGGTCGTTCTTTCCGGTGATCCCCGTCTGCAGCGGCACCGGCGTGGGGACCCTGGAGTTGCTGGAGGTCGCCACCCGCGGCTTCCCCTCGCCGATGGAACACCCGCTGCCGGAGGTGTTCACGCCGCAAGGCGCGCCGCACGCGACGCTGACGTGCGACATGGGCGCGCCGTTGCTCGCGGAGGTGGTGAAGACGACGTCGGACCCCTATGTCGGCAGGGTCAGCCTGGTCCGGGTCTTCTCCGGCGCAATCGGGCCCGACACGACGGTTCACGTGTCGGGCCATTTTGCGTCGTTCTTCGGGGAGGCGAATGGCGCCAGATCGCACGGCAACGCACACCCCGACCACGACGAGGACGAGCGCATCGGGGTGCTGTCGTTCCCGCTGGGCAAGCTGCAGCGCCCCGCCCAGAGCGTCGTGGCAGGCGACATCTGCGCGATCGGAAAGCTCAGCCGCGCCGAGACGGGCGACACCCTCTCGGACAAGGCGGAGCCGCTCGTCCTGAGACCCTGGACCATGCCCGAGCCGCTGCTGCCGGTGGCCATCCAGGCGCGCGCCAAGACTGACGAGGACAAGCTGTCGGTGGGGCTGGGGCGCCTGGCCGCCGAGGACCCGACGCTGCGGATCGAGCAGAACTCCGAGACCCACCAGATCGTGCTCTGGTGCATGGGCGAGGCCCACGCCGGCGTCGTCCTGGACGCGCTGGCGAACCGCTACGGCGTCACCGTCGACACGGTCGAGCTTCGCGTGCCGCTGCGAGAAACGCTCGGCGGCAAGGCGAAAGGTCACGGGCGCCACGTCAAGCAGTCCGGCGGGCACGGCCAGTACGCGGTCTGCGACATCGAGGTGGAGCCGCTGCCGGAGGGCTCCGGATTCGAGTTCGTCGACAAGGTGGTGGGCGGGGCGGTGCCACGACAGTTCATCCCCAGCGTGGAGAAGGGCGTGCGCGCGCAGATGGACAAGGGCGTGCTGGCCGGGTACCCGATGGTCGACATCCGGGTCACACTGCTCGACGGCAAGGCCCACAGCGTGGACTCGTCGGACTTCGCGTTTCAGATGGCGGGCGCACTGGCGTTGCGCGAGGCGGCGGCGGCGACCAAGGTGACGCTGCTCGAACCCATCGACGAGATCTCGGTGCTGGTGCCCGACGACTTCGTCGGCGCGGTGATGGGCGACCTGTCCGGCCGGCGCGGGCGAGTGCTGGGCACCGACACGGTGGCCAACGAGCGCACGGTGGTCAAAGCCGAAGTTCCGCAGGTCGAGCTGAGCCGCTACGCGATCGACCTGCGCTCGCTGGCGCACGGCGCCGCCTCGTTCACCCGCGCGTTCGCCCGCTACGAGCCCATGCCGGAGTCCGCGGCCGCCCGGGTGAAAACCGCGGTCTGAGAAGGGCTTGCGCTAACCCGCGCCACCGAACTGCCTGGCCACCGCGCGCCGGTCCAACGACCCCTTCGCGGTGTGCGGCAACTCGGTCGCCAGCTGGAAGGAGGATGGCACCTCGAAGGGAGCCAGCCGCCCACCGCAGAACTGCGTGAACTCCTCTGCGGTCGGAGTGGCCGATCCCCGCGGCACGATCACCGCGGCGACCGTCTCCCCGTACAGCGCGTCCGCCACGCCGAACACGGCCACCTCGAGAACGTCCGGATGGCTGGCCAGGACGCTCTCGACGTGCTCGGGCGAGATCTTCTCCCCGCCGCGGTTGATGAGTTCCTTGATCCGGCCCCGGATGCGGAGTTCGCCCGACACCGACAACGACCCGAGGTCGCCGGTGCGTAGCCACCCGTCGGTGAAGTTGGCGGCGGTGATCTTCGGGTCGCCGAGGTAGCCGCGCACCACGGTGGGACCGCGCAGCCAGACCTCGCCGACGGTGTCGGCCGGCAGGGCCTGGCCGTCGGGTCCGGCGATGCGGATCTCGGGTCCGGTGGAGCGGCCGACCAGACCGGGCGTGGCGGCGGGGTTCTCCTTCTGGTCGGCAGCAGTCGTCGCCACCTGGTGGGTGGCCTCGGTCATGCCGAAGGCGCAGACCACCGGCGCACCGAACGTCTCCTGCAGTGCCCCTGCGGTTTCGACGGTGAGCGGGGCGCTGCAACTGCGGATGAAGCGCAGCGCGGCCGGCTCGCCGGCCGGGTGCTCGGCCCTGGCCCGCTCCAACAGGATCTGGTGGATCGTGGGCACCGCGGTGTACCAGGTGGCCCCGACCGCGGCGATGTCGTCCCAGAAGGTGTGCGCCGAGAACTTCCCGCGAGCGGGCAGCAGCACGGTGCCGCCGGAGGCGAGCGTCGCCAGCAGCGCGGCCAGCAGCCCGTGCCCGTGGTACAGCGGCATCACCGCGACCGTCGCGTCGCTTGGACCCATTCCGTATCCCGCGACGATGGCCCGCACCGAACCGATGATGTTGTCGCGGGTCCACGGGACCATCTTCGGCACGCCCGTGGTCCCGCCGGTGAACATGATCATGGCGTCGTCGCCGCGCAGCCCCTGCGGCGACGCGACGTCCTCCCGCGGTGCCGTCGCGGCGTCCAGGTGGACCGCCAGGTCGCTGCGGTCGCGGTTGACGGTCACCGCCAGAGGCCACCAGCACAAGTCCGGTTCGTCGCTGTCGCCGGCCGCGGCGCCGTCGACGAGGATCACCCGGGCGCCCGCCGCCTCGCTGCGGGCCCGCTGCTCGCGGACGGGCAGCGCCGGGTCCAGCGGGACCGCGACGAGGTCCGCCCGCGACGCCGCCAGCAGGCCGACGACGAATTCGGCGTTGCTGCCGGCCCGAAGCGCGACCCGATCGCCCGGCCGCAGGCCGCCGCGGGTCAGCTGGCCGGCCAGGTCGTCGATCAGCCGCATGACGTCGCGGTAGCTGACGGGCACCCGCTCGGGGGTGACGACGAGCGCCGGCGCCTCCGGGGTCCGGTCGGCCGCCGCCTCGACCAGATCGGCGACGCGTGCGCCCGCCAATCCCACAACCTCGCCGCTGGTGATCGAGTCCGCGCTCATCGCCGCGCTCCCTTCCGTGCCTTGTCGCCTTGTCGAAAGATGTCGAAAGCCCTGTCGGACCGTCTGCTCGTAGCCTGCCGCGCGGGCCTCGCGGACGTCCAATACCGATACCCTCACGACCGATAATCGACTTCTATCGAGCCGCCCGCCCGCGCTTCGATAGATAGCGTGTATCGCTGAATAGCGGGCCGGTCTTGGACACCCGCGCGGCCTCGGGACCACAGTAGGAGGCGACGCACAGACGGCCGCACGGCACCACCGACCGACACGAGGAGTCGCCACCATGACCACCATCTCGGCATCGCCCGGCCAAGCGCCGGAATCGACGCGGCTGACCGACGGCTTTCACCTGGTGGTCGACGCGCTCAAGGCCAACGACGTCGAAACGATCTACGGCGTCGTCGGCATCCCGATCACCGACCTCGCCCGCGTCGCGCAGGCCTCCGGCATCCGCTACATCGGCTTTCGGCAGGAGACCTCGGCCGGCAACGCCGCCGCGGCCGCGGGGTTCCTCACCGGGCGGCCCGGTGTGTGCCTGACGGTCTCGGCACCCGGCTTTCTCAACGGCCTGGCGGCGCTGGCGAACGCCACCACCAACTGCTTCCCGATGATCCTGGTGTCGGGCTCCAGCAACCGGGCGATGGTCGACCTGCAGCGCGGCGACTACGGCGAGCTCGACCAGCTCAACGTGGCACGGCCGCTCGCCAAGGCGGCGTACCGGATCAGCCGGATCGAGGACATCGGGCGCGGCATCGCGCGCGCGGTTCGCACCGCAGTCTCCGGGCGTCCCGGCGGGGTCTACCTCGACATCCCCGGCGATGTCCTCGGCCAGGCCATGGACGCCGCCGCCGCGGCGGACACCGTGTGGCGCGTCGTCGACCCCGCTCCCCGGCAGCTGCCGGCGCCGGAGGCGGTCGAGCGCGCCCTGGAGGTGCTGGGGCGGGCCAGGCGACCGCTGATCGTGCTGGGAAAGGGAGCGGCCTACGCGCGGGCCGACGACGCGATCCGCAAGTTCGTGGAAGACAGCGGCATTCCCTTCCTGCCGACGTCCATGGCCAAGGGGCTGCTGCCGGACTCCCACCCGCAGTGCGCCGCAGCGGCCCGCTCGCTGGCGGTCGCCCGCGCCGACGCGGTGCTGCTTGTCGGCGCCCGCCTGAATTGGCTTCTGGGACACGGGGACTCCCCGCAGTGGGCTGAGGACGCCAAATTCGTGCAGGTCGACATCGCGGCGTCGGAGATGGACAGCAACCAGCCGATCGTCGCGCCGCTGGTCGCCGATATCGGCTCGGCGATGTCCGCGCTTTCGGGCCGCCTGGCCGCTCACCCCATCGCCGTGCCGGCGTACTGGGTCGCCGAGCTGTCCGAGCGCAGGGCCCGCAACGAGGCCAAGATGCGTGCGCGTCTGGCCGAAAACCCGCATCCGATGCGGTTTTACAACGCGCTGGCCGCCATCCGGTCGGTGTTGCAGGAGAACCCGGAGGTGTACGTGGTCAACGAGGGGGCCAACGCGCTGGATCTGGCCCGCAACGTCATCGACATGGAACTGCCGCGGCACCGGCTCGACACCGGAACATGGGGCGTCATGGGCATCGGCATGGGTTACGCCATCGCGGCGGCCGTCGAGACCGGCCGGCCCGTGGTGGCCATCGAGGGCGACAGCGCATTCGGTTTCAGTGGAATGGAAGTCGAGACCATCTGCCGCTACCGGCTGCCGGTGAGCGTCGTGATCCTCAACAACGGCGGCGTCTACCGGGGCGACGAGGCGGTGGCCGGGTCGGCCGCAGGACGCTTCGACCCGGCTCCCACCGTGCTCAACGCGCGCGCGCGGCACGAACTGATCGCAGAAGCATTCGGCGGCAAGGGCTACCACGCCACGACGCCGTCCGAGCTGCGGGCGGCACTGGCCGAAGCGGTCGCCTCCGGCGGCCCGTCGGTGATCGACTGCGAGCTCGACCCGGGTGCGGGAGTGGAAAGCGGCCACCTGTCCAGCCTCAACCCCACCAGTGCGGCCATCCCGCCGCCCGCGGTCAACGCCGGTGCGTGATTCCCAGCAGTTGCGCGTCGAAGAACTCGTTGAGCGCCAGCCCCTGCGCGGACTCGGCGAGCGCCCGCGCGATCGGTGATCCCGGCCCGGCGGCGTTGGTGGCCAGCGCGATCTCGGCCTTCAACTCCGGACCGACCATCCGGACCGCGCGCACCTCCGCGCCGAGCGGCGAGGTCCACAACCAGGTGTGCGGCACGATGCACGCCCAGTTTCCCGCGGCCACTTGAGCGAAAAGCGAAGCCACGGAGTCGGTTTCCACCTGGGGCGTGACCGTGAGGCCGTGCTCGGCGAACGCCTGGTCGATGATCTGGCGGTCGCGCATCTCGGGGATGAGCAGCGCCAGCGGCAACTGGGCCGCCTCGGGCCACGCCAGCGTCGTCGCGCCGGAGGGCAGCATGTCCGCCGGCGAAAGCAGCACATAGTGCTCCTCGTAGAGCGGCACCAGGTGCACGTCGTGCGCATCCTCATGCGCGGCATGCACGATGGCGGCGTCCAACTCGAATTCCCGCAGGCGCCGGTACAGTTCGGTGGCCGCCAGCCGCGAATTGATCTGCACCTTCGCCAGGGGATGGGCCGAGCAGAACGCCGAAAGCACCAGGGACGCCGTGGTCGACGCGGTCGGAACCGTGCCCAGCCGCAGGATTCCCGTGATCCCCGAGCGCACGGCGCGCACCTCGGACTTGAAGGAATCGTGCTCGGCCAGGATCCGCCTGGCCCACACCACCAGACGCTCGCCTTCGGGCGTGAGTCCCTCGAAGCTGTGCCCGCGGTTGATCAGCGTGACGTTCAGCTCCCGTTCCAGCTTGGCGATCGCGGCGGACAACGCCGGCTGCGAGACGTAGCATTTCTCGGCCGCCCGGGCAAAGTGTCGCTCCTGGGCCACCGCAACGAAATACTCCAGCTGACGGAAGAGCACCCGCACCTCCTCGGGCCGTCGGGCACCGCTTCCGGTGAGGCTAACGCGTCCCCGGTGCACCGGCCAATACGGGGACCGGCGCGGCGGCGGACCGTGATCGCGGTCCCGGACTGCCAACCGGTCAGGCGCCGTCGGATGCGTCACCAAGCGGTTCGCGAAGGGTTTCGCCAAGGGTTCGCCGAGGGTTCGCCAAGGATGTTGGGGCACCCACTGATTCGCTCCCGGGGCTTCAACGCCGATGTCGCGGAGGGCACTTCGCCGCCGAGAAACCTGGAAATGCGCCCGTTACGAAACTGAACCCGACGGGCGACACGACCGTTACCGTATAGGCGGATAAAGTCGTATTCGTTTGCTGCAAACGGCAATGCGCTGACATTAAGTAGAATATCGTTGTGTTGATTGCACCATCTCGGAGGGCGGGCGCCATGCGTCGAGCGGTTCGTTATCTATTCGTTATGGTGGCGATCATGGCTTTCGGCGCCGTCGGGAGCGGCACCCCGGCCGTCGCCGCGGTCCCGGTGCCGCAATCCGTTCCCGCGGTGGCCTCGGTTTTGCCCGCCGACGGCGCGCTGGTCGGCGTGGCGCACCCCGTCGTCGTGACCTTCACGGCTCCGGTGGGCGACCGTGCGGCCGTCGAGCGGTCGATCCACGTCACTTCGCCGGCTCATACGGCCGGACATTTCGAGTGGCTCGCCGACAACGTCGTGCAATGGGTCCCCGAGCACTACTGGCCGGCACATACTCACGTCTCGGTCGGTGTTGCGGCCCTGTCGACGGGATTCGACACCGGTGACGCGCTGCTCGGTGTCGCCAGCCTGTCCGAGCACACCTTCACCGTCAGCCGAAACGGCGAGGTGCTGCGCACCATGCCGGCGTCGATGGGCAAGCCCACCCGTCCCACGCCCATCGGCAACTTCACCGCCTTGGAAAAGCAGCGCTCCGTGGTGATGGATTCGCGGACCATCGGCATCCCGCTGAGTTCCCCGGAGGGATACAAGATCACCGCACAGTATGCCGTCCGCGTCACCTGGAGCGGTGTCTACGTGCACTCCGCACCCTGGTCGGTCGACGATCAGGGCCACACCAACGTCAGTCACGGATGCATCAACCTGAGCCCGGACAACGCCGCCTGGTACTTCAACCAGGTGAACGTCGGCGATCCCATCGAAGTCGTGGCCTGACGGGCCTCGCGATCACCGGTCGGCGAGCCGGTGCACCGATCGGTGTGGTGACGGTCACACTGCGCGCGTGGAAGACTCCCGCCGCGTGGGGGGTTTGGCCAAGCAGAACCATCTGAGCGGGGAGGCTGGCCATGACCGGTGGAGGACCGACCGTCGAGGCACTCGCCGCTTCGGGCGCTGGCGCCCGCGACCGGGTGGCCGACCGCATCGCCCGGTTGGAGTCCGACGACGACCAGTTCCGAAACGCCAAGCCGGATCTCTCGCTGCAGCAAAGAGCGCGACGCCACGGGCTGCGGCTCCCCGAGATCCTCGAGATGTTCGTCGCGGGGTACGGCGACCGCCCCGCGCTGGGCTGGCGGGCACGCTCGCTGAACACCGATCCGGTGACCGGCCGGACAACCGCACGGCTGCTCGACCGCTTCGACACCATCACCTACCGTGAGCTGTGGGCCAACGTGCGCGCCGTGGCCGCCGCCTGGCGGCGGGACCCGGCCGATCCCGTGATGCCCGGGGACTTCGTGGCAACCGTCGGCTTCTCCAGCCCCGAGTACCTGACCGTCGACATGGTCTGCGGCTATCTCGGCCTGGTGGCGGTCCCGTTGCAGCACAACGCCGCAGCGTCGCGGCTGCAGCCGATCATCGCCGAGGTCGAGCCCCGGGTGCTCGCCGCCGGCGCCGGGTATCTGGATCTCGCAATCGAGGCGGCGCTTGGCAGCGCGTCGGTGCGACGCCTCATGGTGTTCGACTACCAGCCGGAGATCGACGAACACCGGGAGAAGCTGGAGCGGGCGCGGGCAACGCTGGCCGCAGCGGGTATGCCGGTGTCCATCGAGACTTTCGGCGAAGCGCTGGAACGGGGCCGCGAGTTGCCGCCCGAGCCCGGCTACGCCGGGGAGACCGACCAGCGACTGGCCATGATCCTCTACACCTCGGGAAGCACCGGTCTGCCCAAGGGAGCGATGTACACCGAGCGGATGATCGCCAAGATCTGGACCACCGAACTCCTGCCCGAGTTCGCCGACGTCCCCGTCTTCAACGTCAACTTCATGCCGCTCAACCATCTCGGCGGCCGCATACCGTTGTCGTCGTCGTTCCAGGCGGGAGGCACCAGCTACTTCGTTCCGGAAAGCGACCTGTCCACGTTGTTCGACGACTGGAGCCTGGTGCGCCCCACCGAGATGGGCATGGTGCCCCGGGTTGCCGAGATGCTCTACCAGCGCTACCAGAGCGCCGTCGAGCGGCGGGCGTCCGACGGCGCCGCCAACCCGGAGGCCGACGCGCAGGCCGAGCTTCGTGAGCAGGTGCTGGGTGGACGTGTGATCACCAGCTTCAGCAGCACGGCGCCGCTGGCGGCGGAGATGAAGGGCTTCGTGGAAACCTGCCTGGGAGTCCATGTTCTCGACGGCTACGGGCTGACCGAGGTCGGGATGGTGACCAAGGACGGCAGGATCGCCGCGCCTCCGGTCCTGGATTACAGACTCGTCGACGTTCCCGAATTGGGTTACTTCCGCACCGACAAGCCCCATCCACGTGGCGAACTGCTGGTCAAGTCGCTGACCGCCACCCCGGGGTACTTCAAGCGCCCCGACGTCACCGCCGATGCCTTCGATCCCGACGGCTATTACCGGACCGGCGACGTGATGGCCGAGCTCGAACCGGGCCGGCTCGCCTACGTCGACCGGCGCAACAACGTGCTGAAGTTGGCGCAGGGCGAATTCGTCGCCGTGGCTCGCCTGGAGGCCGTGTTCGCCAGCGCCGCCCTGATCCGGCAGATCTTCGTCTACGGCAACAGCGAACGTCCGTACCTGCTGGCCGTCATCGTGCCCACGGTCGAGGCCATGGAGAAATTCGGCGACGACGCCGGCGCCCTGAAGGCCGCGCTGAGCGAATCCCTGCGCCAGGCGGCCAAGCTCGCCGAGCTGCAGTCCTACGAGGTGCCCGCGGACTTCCTGGTGGAGTCCGAGCCGTTCAGCGAGGACAACGGCCTGCTGTCCGGGGTGGGCAAGCTGCTTCGGCCAAAACTCAAGGAACGCTACGCCGGTCGGCTCGAGCAGCTCTACACCGACCTGGCCGAAAATCGGGTGGCCGAACTGCGCGCCCTGCGTGAGCACGTGGCGGACCGGCCCGTCATCGACACACTGGCTCGCGCCGCCGAAGCGCTGCTCGGCCTGTCCGGCGGGCCCCCACCACCCGATTCGCTCTTCATCGACCTGGGCGGCGACTCGTTGTCGGCGTTGACTTTTTCGAACCTGTTGCACGACGTCTTCGACGTCGAGGTGCCGGTGGGGTTGATCATCGGCCCGGCCACGAATCTGCGTCAGCTCGCGCATTTCATCGAGGAACAACGTGAGTCGGGTTCGCAACGAACGACGTTCGCGACCGTTCACGGGCGTGACGCGACCGAGGCCCGCGCCGCGGACCTCACGTTGGACAAGTTCATCGACGCGCAGACTCTGGCCGGGGCTTCAGCCCTGCCGCGGGTCACCGGCACACCGCGCACGGTGCTGCTGACGGGGGCCAACGGTTACCTCGGCCGGTTCCTGTGCCTGGAGTGGCTGCAGCGGCTGGCCCGGAGCGGCGGGCGACTCGTCTGCATCGTGCGGGGCACCGACGCCGGCGCGGCGGCCCAGCGGCTGGAAGCGGTCTACCACACTGGCGACCCGACGCTGGTGCAGCGATTCCGCGAGCTGGCGCACGACCACCTCGAGGTCATCGCCGGCGACATCGGCGAGCCGAATCTGGGCCTGGATCAACCGACTTGGGAGCGCCTCGCCACGCAGGTGGACATGATCGTCCACCCCGCCGCGCTGGTCAACCATGTGCTGCCGTACGAGCAGCTGTTCGGCCCCAACGTGGTGGGGACCGCCGAGCTGATCCGCCTTGCGATCACGGCCCGCATCAAGCCGGTCACGTACCTGTCGACCGTCGCAGTCGCGATGTCCGTCGATCCGGCCAGCTTCTCCGAAGACGGCGACATCCGGATCGTCAGCCCCGTCCGTCCCGTCGGCGCTGGTTACGCGAACGGATACGCGAACAGCAAGTGGGCCGGCGAGGTCCTGCTGCGGGAGGCGCACGACCTGTGCGGCCTGCCGGTGGCCGTTTTCCGGTCCGACATGATCCTGGCCCACAGTGAGTTCGCGGGACAGCTCAACGTGCCGGATGCGTTCACCCGCTTGATATTCAGCCTGTTGGTCACCGGAATCGCCCCGTCCTCGTTCTATGAGGCCGATGTGCGCGGTGGCCGGGCGGTCGCTCACTACGACGGCCTGCCCGCCGATTTCGTCGCCGAGTCGGTCACCGCGCTGGGCGAGCGGATCGCGTCAGGCTCGGGCGAGGCGGGAGACTTTCGGTCGTTCGACGTGATGAACCCGCACGACGACGGCATCTCCCTGGACGTGTTCGTCGACTGGCTGGTGGCCGCCGGTCACCAGATCCGGCGCATCGAGGACCACGCCGAATGGTTCGGTCGCTTCGAAACCGCGCTGCGGGCGCTACCGGACAAGCAGCGCCAGCAGTCCGCGCTGCCGTTGCTCGACGCCTACCGGCACCCCGAGAAGCCGCTGCGCGGGGCGCCCGCACCGACGGATGTCTTCCGCAACGCGGTGCGGGAAGCCAAAATCGGTGCGGACAAGGACATTCCGCATCTGTCGGCGGCTTTGATCGAGAAATACGTGTCGGATCTGCGGTTGCTGGGCCTGGTCTAGGGTCAGCTCGGCATGCCGCTCTTGATGGCGGCGTCCTGCTTGCGCGCGACGTCGGTCGCGACGCTCGAATCGACGGGATCGTTTGGTGCGCTGTCGAACTCGAGGTTGACCAACGCCTTGCCCTCCCCGAACAGCACCACCGTGACGGCCGTGGAGTTGTCGGGCGACTTGCCGGAGATGATCGATCCGTTGGAGCCGATGTCGACGGGCTGCCAGGTCCCGCTGACCTTGCCCGCGTAGTTGGTCTTCGTGTTGTCGAGTCCGGCCGCCGCGGTCGCCGGGTCGGCGAGGATCAGAATCGTGTCGCCGATGCGGCGGCTGTTGTCGGCGTTCGCGAAGAGCTGGGCGACACCGGCCGCGTTGTTCGGGTTCAGCACCGGCGGCTGGGGCGCGGTGAAATCGCCACCGATGTCACTCGGCTTGATGAGCAGGGCGCTGTAGTCCATGGGCTGTCCCGGCGGCGGACTGGCCACCGCGCTCGTCGATGACGACACCGAAACCGAGGATGTCGCCGGCGTCGACGTCGAGGCGTCCTTGTTGCCGCCGCAACCGGTGATCGCGGTGGCAACCGCGACAGCGACGACCGTGCAGCCGGCAAGAGTCATCCGAGAAGCTTCCATGGCATTCCTTCCCCGACCTGCATGAGTCTTCACAGCGACGCGAAAGCCGCCGCGTCACCGGCGCGACCGGACGGCGCCTCTAGAACATACGCGCACACGCCGACGGGCGTTGTGAGTTTGCTCCTATGCTGACGGGTACCGGCCGGCGGGACACAGCGGATCGGGCGCGGGATGAGGAGACGGATATGACGGTTGCGGCGGCGCGGGCAGTGCGGTTCGACCGGTACGGAGACCGCGACGTCCTGTACGTCGCGGATGTCGAGATGCCGGCGCCGGGGCCCGGCGAGGTGGTGGTCGAGGTGCGCGCCGCGGGGATCAACCCCGGCGAGGCCGCGATCCGCAGCGGGGCGATGCACGACATGTTCCCGGCCACGTTCCCCTCCGGCCAGGGCAGTGATCTCGCCGGCGTCGTCACCGCGGTGGGGTCGGGCGTCACGGAATTCTCCGTCGGCGACGAGGTGCTCGGTTTCAGTCTGCGCCGCTCCAGCCACGCCACCCACGTCGCCGTCCCAGTGGGCCAGCTGATCCGCAAGCCTCCCCAATTGAGTTGGGAGGCAGCAGGTTCACTATACGTCGCGGGCGTGACGGCCTACGCGGCCGTCCGGGCGGTCGACCCGCAACCGGGTGAGACCGTCGCCGTCTCGGCCGCCGCGGGCGGTGTCGGCAGCCTGGTGGTGCAACTGCTGGTGCTGCGCAAGGCCGTGGTGCTGGGGATCGCCGGGCAGGACAACGCCGACTGGCTGCGCGACCACGGTGTCATCCCGATCACCCGGGGCGACGGGTTGGCCGAACGACTTCGGCAGGCGGCCCCCGGCGGCATCGACGCGTTCATCGACCTCTTCGGCCCGGAGTACATCGAACTCGCAGTCGACCTCGGCGTGGCGCCCGAACGGATCGAGACGATCATCTCGTTCCAGAAGGCGGCCGAGGTGGGCGCGAAGACCGAGGGCAGCATGGACGCGTCGACACCGGAGGTGCTCGCAGAGCTGGCTGACCTGATCGCCCGCGGCGCCATCGACCTCGACATCGCCGCGACCTTCCCGCTGGACCGGGTCGCCGACGCGTTCGAGGTGCTCGAACAGCGGCACACCCACGGCAAAATCGTTCTGCTGCCCGGCGTTTCAGAATGAGCCGGCCGGGGCCACGATGCCGGCCTGCACGATCTTGACGATGACGAAGATGACGGCCACCACCAGATAACCCCGCAGGGTGAACAGGCCTGCACGACGCATCGGCGACATGGCCGGGCGGTCGAGCAGGGCGAAGTTCGGTGTCTGCCAGCCGGCCCGGTCCGCTCGACGCACGGCCCGGCGCTCGGCGCGCGTGAGCAGCGCCGCGTCGTCGAGTGCATCGATTTCATCCGGGTTCAGACCACCCCCGAGCGTCAGCACGATGGCCGCCGCGTCCCGCCGTTGCCGATGTCTGCGGCCGGCAACGATGACCGCGGCGCCGCCGACCACGCCGACCACCGCGCCGGCCGCCAAACCGGCCTCGATCGTGAACGTCGAGAGGCCCGGAAAGAAGGTGGTCGCCGTCAGTGCCAACGACAGCAGCACCAGGCACCAGATGATGGTCCACGCAACGATGTTCTGCCGCACGGAATTAACCCACGGGCCCAGCACCGCGCGGTCGTTGCAGAGCAGGACCAAAAAGACGGTGGCCGAAGGCAACAGCACACCGGCGAGCGCCTGGACGCCCTGGGTCACCAGGCCCAGGACATAGTCCGGGCTGAAGGCGATCGCGGCCGAACCCGCGAGCAGCAACGCATAACCGCCGTAGAACGATGGGGCCTCGCTGATCTTCCAGTGCAGCGAATGCCGTCTCCCTATGGCATCCCCGACGGCATAGGTGGTGGCCAGCCCGACGGCGTTGGCGCCGATCAGCGATGCGTCCAACAGGATGATGGCGAACAGCACACCGGCCGTCCCGCCCAGGTGCCTGGACAGATCCGACGCCACCGCGCCGGCATCGGTGAAGTTGCCGGCGTCGGGACTACCGCCCAGTCCGAATGCGGTCACCGCCATCAGCGCCGTGGCACCCGTCATGACCACAACGATTCCGACGACCAGGTCGGCCCGGCCGTAGGGGATCCATCGCGCGGTGATGCGCTTGTCGACCACGTTGGATTGCTGAAAGAACAACTGCCATGGCGCCACCGTGGTCCCGACGATCGCGACGACCAACAGCAGCACGGTGGAGTCGAGCCCACCGGGGAATTGCGGGATCAGCCCGGCGACAGACGCTTTCGGGGAGGGATGCGCCAGCAGCACCATCGGGATTATCACGAGGTTCACCGCGATCAGCGCGAACATCAACCGCTCCCAGCGCCGAAACGACCCCCCGGCCACCACGGCGAAGAGCAACACCGCCGCCGCCGGGATCGCGACGATTTTCGGGCAGCCCAGAAAACCCAAGGCCAGCGATACGCCGATGAATTCTGTGACGATCGTCAAGGCGTTCAGGATCAACAGATCCCCGACGCTGAATGCGCCCCAGAACCTGCCGAACCGCTCGAAGATCAAGCGCGCGTGCCCCACCCGGGCCACCGCGCCGAGCCGCAACACCATTTCCTGATTCACGTACAGCACCGGAATCAGCAGAACCAGGGTCCACAAGAGGCCCATCCCGTAGTTCTGGCCCGCCTGGGCGTACGTCGCGACTCCGCCGGCGTCGTTGTCGCCCACCATGACGATGAGTCCGGGGCCGGTGATGACCAGCAGGGTCCGCAGGTGACGCCAGCGGCCGCTGAAGGCGTCCGATTCGTCGCGACGGATACGTCCGAACGCGCCGACGATGTCACCGACGTGAGCAGAATCCAGCACGTTCGGCCCGGCGTCCACATCCGGGTCGGCTGGTGCGATGCGGCCGAACAGGGAGATGCGGCGGCCGACGCGGGTCGGGATCGAAGTCATCGGATCCTCGCTATCGTGAACACGTTCGGGCTCGGGCCAAGTGGGGCATGCGGGGGCGGCGGAAACGATCACCGGCGGTTGCCGGCCTCACGCGGCGGATGCCCGCCGGGCGGGGCCGTGACAACCGCGATGGGCATCCGGGACACGTACAGGTCGGCGCGCTCCTGCGCGCTGAGCCCACGCGACGCCCGCACCTTCGTCAACAGCCGGCCGGCGCGCACCCGGGCCCGGCAGCGCAGCGACGAGCCACCGGAAAAACGTTGTGTGACAAACAAAGCCATGATCTTCTCCTGCCGCGTGCCCGCCCGGACCCCGTCACCAGCGCACTGGGGGCGGCGCAAATGCCGCGCGCAGGGGTGACGGCCGCCTGATGCTCAGGCCGTCAGCAGGATGCCGGATCCGGATCGGGACAAGATGGAATTCGGATAGGGACTGTCGCCCGGACTGCTCTCGCTCATCTCGCCCTCACCTCCTCACGGCCAAGACACACGCGGGTGTCATCACATTCACCTGAACGGAAGAGGCACGAGAAGGCGGCGGAACCGCCTGCCACACCCCTCTCGTCGGAGCTTCGGCACTGCACGGCGTATCCGGACTTGATCTATGGTCGCGACCCGCCGCGCCCGGCGTCGCCGCGCTTGCGATCGCTCCTCGTCCGGAAGCCACTTGGGCTCAACCCTTGGGTCCGGGAAGAGCTGTCCTGACCCGGGGCGTCTCTCGACGTTCGGGGTCAGTGGCCTGTGTCCGTGCAGACGCCTCACCTACCGAGGTGCTTGCGCCGTCCATGGTGGCACCGAAACCCATCAGCCGTCAAACGTCTTTACGTAACCCTTGCTTCAGGCTCCGGTAACCATATGGCCGGTTCGCCTTTCGCGACATCGCGGGGAATACGCTCGATGGCATGGCCAACACTCTGCAGGAACCCAGGGTCGCGAACGCGCTCGACCGCATGTACACCGAGGCAAAGAACCAGATGTCGCTGCTGCGCGACAGACACGGCGAGCTCCAGCGGAAGATGACCGCGCAGGAGCGCGCCGACGCGATGAGCGAGTTCTACATCCCGGTGACTCCTGAGGCCGGCCGGTTGCTCTACTCCCTGGTGCGGGCCACCAAGCCGGCCACGGTCGTCGAGTTCGGGATGTCGTTCGGGCTCAGCGCCGTTCACCTCGCATCCGCCGTGCGCGACAACGGCACCGGTCGGGTGGTGACCACCGAGCTCAGCGCGACGAAGATCGCCGCCGCGAAGAACACCTTCGCCGAAACCGGGCTGGCTGACCTCATCACCGTCCTCGAAGGGGATGCGCTGTCCACGCTGGCCGGCCTGGAGGGTCCGGTCGACTTCGTCCTGCTCGACGGCTGGAAGGATCTCTACCTGCCGATCATCGAATTGCTCGAACCGCGCCTGTCGCCGGGCGTGCTCGTCGTCGCCGACAACACCAATTCTCCCGAAACCCAGCCGTATCTCGACCGGGTGCGCAACCCGGACAACGGCTATGTCAGCTTCAACTTCCTCGTCCGAGACAGCGACAGCATGGAAATCAGCTGTCGCACGGGCGGTTAGCAACTAGCGCAGGGATTCCTCGAGCCACGGCGTCAACCACTTCACACCTTCCGGCGTGAGGTGGACGCCGTCGCTGCGCACCTTGATCCCGTCGACCTTGGCGGTGTAGACGCCGTCCGGGCACAGCTTCTTGTTCAGATCCAGAATCTGCACGTTGGGATGCCCGCTCACGGTCTTGCGAAGCATCGCGTTCCACAGGTTGACCCGGTCGGGTTGATCCTCCGGGTACAGCCGGCCGTCGGGTTTCTCCCCGCCACGGCTGTACGGCACCGTCGCGACGACGACGCGAACGCCGTTGGCGCTGACGATGTTCAGCGCCCGCTGCAATTCGGCGTTGAGGTAGGAGTCGAACGTCGGGTCGCCGATGTGGGTCCACTGTCCCTCGTTGACGCGGTCCACCGTCTCCCAGCGTCCGATCACCAGCAGCGCGGCGTCTGGCTGGTCCCGGCTGATCTGATTCGCCCAGCGAATCGGCCAGCCGTCACATTCCTGCCGTTGCTCGAGCGTCTGCCCGAGGTAGCGGTACGGAGTGCCGCGCACCAGGCTGCAGCCGATGACGGTGTGGTCCAGGAAGGCGAAGCCCGGGGTCGGCGGCAGATAGTGCATCCACGTCCAGCCAATGGAATCGCCGAAAACCGATACAGTGAACGGGCGGTTGGGGTTTCGCGGGCCGACCTGCCCGCTGCCGCCGGGCGGCGACGGAGACACCGCGGCGACCGCCGAGACACCGGGCGGCAGGCCGGCTTCGCGCAGCGCCGGGCCGGTTCCGACCGGGACCACCAACAGCGTCACCGCGGCGGCGCTGGCCACGGTGGCCGCAGCGAGCGGCAACAGCGGCACCCGGGCCGGCCGCCAACGCCTGATGGGCTGTTCGATCAGCCACCACGACGCGACGGCCACCACCAGCGTGGCACCGCAGCGCGCGGCGAACAGCTGGAGCCCGGTCCAGCCGGTGTGTTCCCCGTTGAGTGCGAGGAAGATCGGCCAGTGCCACAGGTAGACCCCGTAGGAGACGGTGCCCAGCCACACCAGAGGACGCGCGGCGAGTAGACGGGCGACCGCTCCCCGCTGCTCGAGAGCCACCGGGGCGACCACCAGAACGGAGGCGATCGCCACCCCGATCAGCAGACCGTGGCGAAATTCGCTCGCGCTGCCCGTCGCATAGTGTGCTGCCGCCGCCAGTCCGGCCAGGCCTGTCACCGGCAGCACGCGTGCGAGGCGGCGTCCCCACCGGGTTCCGATGAGGCACCAGCCCCGGTTCAGCGACGGCCAGTCCCGCACCAGCAGCGCGGCCGCCGCGGAGCCGATCAGCAACGCCTGCGCGCGGGTGTCGGTGCCGAAGTAGATCCGGTCGCGCGTGGCGTCGGAAACCCAGACCATGGCGGCCACCGCGGACGCCAGCGCCCCCAGGGTGGCTATCAGGAAGGCGGCGAACCGGACGCCGCCCACGGTGGCCCAGGTCAGGCGGCGCCTGGCCCGCGCGGCCAGCAGCAACGCCACCGCGATCAACAGAGCGGGCCAGAAGAAGTAGTACTGCTCCTCCACCCCCAGCGACCAGGTGTGCTGCAGCGGCGACGGCGGAGCGCCCTGCGTGAAATAGTCCGTCTTCGCAGCGACGAAGCGCCAGTTGGCAATCCAGAGGAACGCCGCGATCGCGTCGCTGCGCAGGCCGGTCAGGGCCTGGTAAGGCAGCAGTTCGCGGGCCGCGGCGACGGTGAGCACCATCAGCACCAGCGCCGGCAACAATCGCCGGGCGCGCCGGATCCAGAAACCGGGCAGGCCGATGCGGCCCGTGCGCCCCAGCTCGTCCAGCAGCAGCGAGGTGATGAGGAACCCGCTGAGGACGAAGAACACGTCGACGCCGATGAAGCCGCCGCCGACACCCGGGACGCCGCCGTGCCCGACGAGCACCAGCCCGACCGCGATCGCGCGCAGTCCGTCCAGTGCGGGAATTCCGTTGCGCCGCTCGGGTTGATCCCAGATCGCGAGGCGCCCCGCACGCCGCACGGGTGCGACCCATCGTCGCCGCGCAGCGTTGTGGGCCGGCGCGGGATCCGTCCCGCCCGGCTCAGCGCCCGTTTCTAGTGCGCCCTGACCGCCATGTCGCCCGGCGCCATAGTTGATGCCGATACGTCGCTACCCCTCCTGTTGATCGCAGCCAGCTTAAGGGCGGTGCGTCAGGATGCCGCGAAGACACGCGGTGACTTCGACGGCTCCGGCGGGGTGGGTGCCGGGGGGCGAAATCGGCCGCTCACCCCCGGGATTCGAAGTGGCGGGCGATCCCGGCCAGCATGGTGGCGTGCGCCTGGACCGCCTGGCGTGCCGTCGTCGCGGCGAGCGGCCGGGGCGCCGCGACGGTGATGCGCTCGACAAGCAGCGTGCCGCCGTCGGCCGGCTCGAAGCTCACCGCGCCGCGCAGACGGACGGCGGGCCACTGGTCGGCCTCGGTCGCCACCGCACCGTCGGCCCGCGTGAGCAGCCGCGCGCGGTAGGTGATCCTCATCGAGATCGGACCTAGCGGAATGCGGTCCACGACCCGATAGGTCTGGTCGTAGCCGTCCGGGGTCTCGCCGCGCGACAACACCTGCACCGACACGATCAGCGGGTGGACCAGCCTGATGTTGTCCAGGTCGACGTAGAATTCCCGGACGTCGTCCGGTTCCGCGGGCACGTGCTGGCTGAGCGTGTGCGTGGAACGCGCGATCCACCAGCTCATTCCGCGGCTCCGCGGCGGGTTCGGCCGAATCCGTTCATCGCACCATTGTCGCGTATGCCGGGTTCTGGCGGATATTGGTGGCCGGCGAAACGACTATTCCCTCGGTCGCGGAAGTGACCTAACGTGTGGTGGGTGGAGTCATTCGGAACCCCGGAATTGGTGCCCGTCGAAAAATTGCATTCAGGCGACCCCATCACCGATGGCGGTCAGCGGTACATAGTTCTCGAATCGAAAGCCGTCGGCGACAGCTGCGTGGTGCTCGAACTCGAGTCCAGAGTGGACCATCAGTTGCAGGTCATCGAGAAGTCCTTCCCCGCCGGCTATCACGTCGGTAGGGCGAGCCACCGAATTTTGTAAGACTTTTTCAGCCCTATAGCGCGATAGCGATAGCCCCTCGACGGCTACCGCGAATTGACGCGGGAAAGCGGCTCGAACGAAAGCCCATCCCGAGAAAATCAAGCACTGAAGCGATTCATTAATCCCGTGCCGGCCGGGGGTCGCGGGGATCGTCGGGGTCGGGCTCCCCGAACCACCGCGAGGGCTGATGCGCGCCGTATTCGTCGTGCCAGTCCCACCACTCGTACGGCTTGGTCTGCGGGTAGCCCGCGGGCGAGTCCTCCCAGTCCTCCTGGCGACCCAGCGCCGTCAGGTCCAGGAAGCTCCACGTGTTCCCCAGCACCTCGTCGCCGCGGTTGTTGACGAAGTAGGTGCGGAACACGCGATCACCGTCGCGGATGAATGCGTTCGTGCCATGCCATTCGTCCACGCCGAAGTCGCTGTCGAAATCGTCGGTGATCGTGTACCACGGCATGTCCCAACCCATCCGCGCCTTGAGGCGCTCGATGTCGGGTTGCGGCGCGCGCGATGCGAATACCAGGGTGGTGTCGCGGGCGTTGAGGTGGGCCAGGTGGCCGATGTGGTCGGCGATCATCGAGCAGCCCCGGCAACAGTGGTCGGGCCAGCCGTCGATATCAGGTCCGTAGAAGGCCCGGTACACGACCAGCTGACGTCTGCCCGCGAACAGGCCGAGCAGACCGACCCTGCCGGCCGGGCCGTCGAACTCATACCGCTTGTCCACGGCCCGCCATGGCATGCGCCGACGCAACGCCGCCATCGCGTCGCGGGCGCGGGTCAGCTCCTTCTCCTTGACCAGCAGCTGTTCGAGAGCAGCGGCCCATTCCCCGTCCGACACGATTCTCGGTGAAGTCATTTACGCTGTCCGCCTTCCGGTTCGAGATTCAGCCGAGCGGGGTCAGACCCGACGCGGTGAGCAGGTACGACTCGTTGCCGTCGGGATCCCCGCCGGCGATCTCTCGGACCGAGCGCCCGACTTCCTGAGCGCTGAGCGCCGGTCCACTGGCCCGCACGAACTCCTCGACGTCGACGCCCTGCCGCTCGGCGTACGCGGCGACCGCCTCGGCTCCCAGGTCGGTGGCCGGCGTCAACCGGGGCAGCACGGAGACGAAGCGGATCCCAAGCCCGGCCCGCTGGGCTTCGGTGGCGGCGTAGCTGGTCACGAACTTGACGGCAGCCTTGGCGCCGGCGTAGCCACCGCTGAGCGGTGACCCGGCCAGCGCGGCGCCGCTGGACATCGCGATCACCGTGCTGCCCGGTGCCAGGGGCCGCCGCAGCGCCGCGCGTGTCCAGTGGAATGTCTGTGCGACGTCGACATTCCAGTTCTCGCTGAACGTCTCCCACGTCTGCTCCCGCAACGGGCTCATCCGGGGCGCCGCCCCGGCGCACAGCACCAGCGTGCGCGGCCGGTACTCGTCGATCAACCTCTCGGCGGCGACCGCGTCGGCGACGTCGGCGACCACCGGGACGAACCGGTCGCCGAGGTCGTCGCGCACGCCCTCGAGCAGGCTGCGGGTGCGGGCGACGCCGACCACCTCGGCGCCCGCACCCCACAACGCGGTCGCGATCGCACGGCCGAATCCGCGGCTCGCGCCGGTGACGATCGCGGTGGTGCCGACGAGGCCGTCGGTGATCGGCAAGGTCTGACTCATGTTGGTGCTCGCTCTCGGACGGGGTTGTCGGGTGAGGGTTCGCGCCGCCCGCGTTCCCGGCCGGCCCCCACCAATTGAGATGCGGCGACGCCGGCGAATTCATCGCCGCGGGACCGATGAATTTCCGCGGTCCGGCGTCTCCAGTACTCCAGTAACGTTTCGCGACAGACCGGGCAGCGATGGGAGGGGCCCGTGCCGGATCAGGAAGACTTCATCGAGCGCGCCGCGCCGTTTCGCGCCGAGTTGATCGCGCACTGCTACCGCATGCTCGGTTCGGTGCACGACGCCGAGGACCTGGTTCAGGAAACCTACCTGCGGGGCTGGCGTGGCTACCCGGCGTTCGAGGAACGCGCAGCGTTGCGAACGTGGCTGTATCGCATCGCGACCACGGCCTGCCTGCGCGCCCTGGAGGGCCGGGCTCGCCGCGTACTGCCGGCCGGTTTGGGGGATGCCTCGCGCGACGCCGAGGCGGACCTCGAGGCGAGCGACGCCCACCACGAGTGGCTGGAGCCGATCCCCGACACGTTGACTCCCGAAACGGCGCTGGCCGCCCGGACGAGCGTCCGGCTTGCCGTCATGACCGCCCTGCAGGAGCTGCCCGCCCGTCAGCGTGCCGCGCTGATCCTGCGCGACGTCGTCCAATTCAGCGCCGCCGAGGTGGCCGAACTGCTCGAGATCACCCCGGCCGCGGTCAACAGCGCACTGCAGCGGGCGCGCGCCCGGCTCGCCGAGGTCGACCCGGACGAGGAGAGCCTTGCGGAGCCCGACGACGCCGCGCGCCGCGCGCTGCTGGACCGGTATTGCTCGGCGTTCGAGAACGCCGACATGGCCGCCCTCACCGAGCTCTTGCAAGCCGACGTCCGGCTGGAGATGCCGCCCCTACCCATGTGGTTCACCGGCCGGGACACGGTGATGCGATTTCTGGCCGCGCGCGCTTTCACCAGCGCCGGCGACGTGGTGATGACCCCCACGGCCGCGAACGGGCAGCCCGCGGTTGCCGAGTACCGCCGCGGCGCCGAGGGGGTGCTGCGCGCCCACTCGATCCACGTCCTCACCGGCGGTGCGGCCGGGATCACCGCCATCACCGTGTTCCTCGACCCCGGGCTCTTCGGCAGGTTTGGTCTGCCACCGACCCGGTAAGCTTCGAAGGAACCGCGACCGCACCTGGTGATGGCCGGGACACGTCATCGGTGCCGTCGCGCGACCCGCCTTCCGACTCATCTGTGGACGGGTTCCTGATACGCCGGGATCATTGAGCGCTGTAGCTGAAATCGAAGGGTGACGGAGTGAAGATTCCGGGCGTAACCGGCGTCGTCGCCGGTGTGGCCAACGGGGCCGCGCTGGCAGTGCGTGCCGGGGTGTCCACCGCGGCGGGTGCCGCGGGCGCGCTGCAGACGCTGACCGATCCGGTGCTGGAACTGGCCGGGCCGGTGGTGCAGTCCGTCGCCGCGACGACCGGCCGGGCGATCGGCCTCGGCGGTTCCGCCGACGGCGTGCCCGCCCCCGTCCCGCCGCCGGTGCGCTGGCAGAGCGGGCAGCGGGTGCACCTGGACCTGGACCCGCTGCTGCCGTTCCCCGGCTGGCACGACCACGCGCCGGCGGTGGAAGAGCCGGTCCGCCGGGTTCCCGGAGTTGCCGCCGCGCACGTCGAGGGCGCCCTCGGCCGGCTGGTGGTCGAATTCGACGGCGGCGCCGACAGCAAGGCCGTTCTGGAGCAGGTCCAGGAAACGGTGTGCGCCGTCGCCGCCGACCTCGCCCTGGTGGCCCCGACGTCCGCGCCGCGCACCGCGCCGTTCGCCGACCCGGGCAACCCGCTGGCGATCCTGGTGCCGGCCACCGCCGCGGCGCTGGACGTCGTGGCCATCGGGGCCTCGGTGACCGGCTGGATCGGCCGGCTGCCGGTCGCGCCGCGCAGCGCACGCGCCGCGGCGGCCCTGCTCAATCACCAGCCCCGCATCGTCGCCGTACTGGAATCGCGGCTGGGGCGGGTCGGCACCGACCTCGCGCTGAGCGCCTCCGCCGCGGTGGCCAACGGGCTCACGCAGGCGATCGGCACACCGATGCTCGACCTGGCCCAGCGCAGCCTGCAAGTCTCCGAAGCCACGGCCCACCGGCAGCGCTGGCGCGAGCGCGAGCCCGAGCTGGCCTCGCCGAAGCGCCCCCAGGCGCCGGTGGTCCCCGTCATCTCGTCTGCAGGCCCCGGGTCGCAGACCCCGCGACACAGCTGGGCGGCCGCGGACGCCGGTGACGCCTCCCACGTGGTGGTCGGCGGGGCGATCGACGCCGCCATCGACACGGCGAAAGGGTCGATGGCCGGACCGGTCGAGGAGTACGCCGACCAAGCCGCGAACGCTTCGCTGGTGGCGGCCGCCGGTGCGCTGCTGGCCGGCGGGGGCACCGAGGACGCCGCGGGCGCGCTGCTGGCGGGCGTGCCCCGGGCGGCGCATGTCGGGCGCCAGGCCTTCGCCGCCGTGCTGGGCCGCGGCCTCGCCCACGCCGGGCAACTGATCCTCGATCCCGGCGCCCTGCGGCGGCTGGACCGGGTGAAGGTCGTCGTCATCGACGGAGCGGCGTTGCGCGGCGACCACCGCGCGGTGCTGCGTGCCCGCGGTGACCTGCCCGGCTGGGACGAGGACCGCGTCTACGAGGTCGCCGACGCGCTGCTGCATGGCGAGGAAGCCCCCGAACCCGATCCGGACGAGTTGCCCGCCACCGGTGCCCGCCTGCGGTGGGTCCGTGCGCCGGGCCCGTCGGACACGCCGGCTCAGGGCCTCGAGCACGCCGACCTGGTGGTCGACGGCGAGCTGGTGGGCAGCGTCGACGTCGGCTGGGAGGTCGACCCCTTCGCCATCCCGCTGCTGCAGACGGCGCACCGGACCGGGGCGCGCGTGGTGCTGCGCCACGTCGCCGGCACCGAGGACCTGACAGCCAGCGTCGCAGTCAGCCATCCACCGGGCACGCCGCTGCTGAAGCTGGTCCGCGACCTGCGGTCGGATCGCGGACCGGTGCTGCTGATCACCGCACTGCACCGCGACTTCGCGTCGACCGACACGCTGGCCGCGCTCGCGATCGCCGACGTCGGGGTGGCCCTGGACGACCCGCAGGCGGCGACGCCGTGGACCGCGGACATCATCACCGGCACCGATCTGGCGGCGGCGGTGCGGATCCTGTCGGCGCTGCCCGTCGCGCGGGAAGCGACCGAGTCGTCGGTGCGCCTCGCCAAAGGCGGCAGCACGCTCGCCGGCCTGCTGCTGGTCACGGGCGACTCCCGCGCCACCAGCAACCCGCTGGCCATCCAGCGCTGGCTGAACCCGGTCAACGCGGCCGCAGCGGCCGCCCTGATCCAGGGCACGTTCGCGGCCACCCGGGTCATCCGGCTGCCCGTCCCCACCCCGCAGCCGCTGACCGCCTGGCACGCCCTGGACCCCGAGATCGTCTACTCGCGACTGACCAGCCGCACCCGGCCCCTTGCCGTCGAGCCCGGCGTCGCCCCCTGGCGGCAGTTCCTCGACGACCTGTCCTACAACCCCGTCGTGTCGCCGCTGCGCGGACCGGCGAGCCGCGTGGGACGCCTGCTTGTCGCCACCCGGGCCGAGCTCGCCGACCCGCTGACACCCATCCTGGCCGTGGGCGCGGCGGCGTCCGCGATCGTCGGTAGCAACGTCGACGCGCTGCTGGTCGCGGGCGTGATGACCGCCAACGCGATCGCCGGTGGGGTGCAACGCCTGCGCGCGGAAGCGGCCATCGCGGAGTTGTTCGCCGAGCAGGACCAGCACGCCCGCCGCGTCGTGCTCCCCGCGGTGGCCACCGCACAACGCCGGCTGGACGCCGCCCGCACCACCGAGCGAACGGTCACGGTCAGCGCGAAGACGCTGCGCCCGGGCGACATCATCGACCTGTCCGCGCCCGAGGTCGTGCCGGCCGACGCCCGCCTGTTGCTGGCCGACGACCTCGAGGTCGACGAGTCCTTCCTGACCGGTGAGTCGCTGCCGGTCGACAAGCAGGTCGATCCCGTCGCGGTCGCCGACTCGGACCGGGCCAGCATGCTGTTCGAAGGCAGCACGATCGTCGCCGGGCGCGCCCGCGCGATCGTCGTGGCCACCGGCGCCGGCACCGCGGCGCAGCGCGCGATGTCGGCGATCGCCGATGTCGAGTCGGCCGCCGGTGTGCAGGCGCGGTTGCGCGAGCTGACCAGCAAGGTGCTTCCGCTGACCCTGGCCGGCGGCGCGACCGTGACCGGCCTGGCGCTGCTGCACCGGGCGCCGCTGCGGCAGGCGGTCGCCGACGGCGTCGCGATTGCCGTCGCGGCCGTCCCCGAGGGCCTGCCGCTGGTGGCCACCCTCGCCCAGCTCGCGGCCGCCCAGCGGTTGTCGCGGCGCGGCGCCCTGGTGCGCACACCGCGCGCCGTCGAGGCACTGGGCCGGGTCCAGACCGTGTGCTTCGACAAGACCGGCACTCTCACCGAGAACCATCTGCGGGTCGTCAGCAGCGTTCCGCACGACCTCAGCATCGACGGTTCCCTGCCGGAGTTGAGCGACCCGCGGGCCGCCGCCGTGCTGCGGACCGCCGCGCGCACCTGTTCGCAGCCGCAGAACGGGCAGGGCCACGCGCACGCCACCGACGAGGCCATCCTGACCGCCGCGCAGTCGCTGAACGGCCAGGGCGATCGCGAGTGGGCGGTCCTCGCCGAGGTGCCGTTCGAGTCCAGTCGCGGCTACTCGGCGGCGGTGGGCACCTTCAGCGGCAACGGGGCCCCGATGCTGCTGGTCAAGGGCGCCCCTGAGGAGATCCTGCCTCGCTGCCGGTTCGACGACCCGGACGCCGGCGACCTCAAGCACGCCGAATCCCTGATCCTGCGGCTCGCGGAGCAGGGCCTGCGTGTGCTGGCGGTGGCGCAGCGACGCTGGGACCACGGGACATCGGAGGAGGACACCGATGCCGACAACGTGGACGCCGCGGCGCACGACCTCGAGCTGCTCGGCTACGTCGGCCTCGCGGACACCGCCCGGGCGTCGGCTCGCCCTCTGATCGAGGCGCTGCGCGAATCCAACCGCCGGGTCGTGCTGATCACCGGCGACCACCCGGTGACCGCGCGGGCGATCGCCCGCCAGCTGGGCCTGCCGACCGACGCCAAAGAGATCAGCGGCGCCGAGCTGGCCGCGCTCGACGAGGATGCCCGCGCCAAGGTCGCCGCCGACGTCCAGGTCTTCGCCCGTGTCAGCCCGGAACAGAAGGTACAGATCGTCGCCGCGCTGCAGCGCTGCGGGCAGGTGACCGCGATGGTCGGCGACGGGGCCAACGACGCCGCCGCGATCCGGATGGCCGACGTGGGTATCGGGGTCAGCGGCCGCGGCTCGTCGGCCGCGCGCAGCGCCGCCGACATCGTCCTGACCGACAACGACCTCGGAGTGCTGCTCGACGCGCTGATCGAAGGCCGTGGCATGTGGGGCGGTGTGCGCGACGCGGTCAGCATCCTGGTCGGCGGCAACGTCGGCGAGGTGCTGTTCACCCTCATCGGAACGGCGCTGGGCACGGGCCGGGCGCCGGTGGGCACCCGGCAGCTGCTGCTGGTGAACCTGCTCACCGACATGTTCCCGGCGCTCGCGGTCGCCGTCACCCCGCAATACCCGCAGCCCGAGGAGGAAGACGAGGACGGTGTCGGGCGCGACGCCGAAGAGCTACAGCGCGCGTTCCAGCGCGCCGCGCTGGCCGAACCGGCGCCGTCGCTCGACGCGCCACTCATGCGCCAGATCGTCACCCGCGGCGCCGTCACGGCCGCCGGCGCGACGGCGGCCTGGGGCATCGGGCGCTGGACCTTCGGCACCGAACGCCGCACGGCGACGATGGGGCTGACCGCGTTGGTGACGACGCAGCTCGCGCAGACTCTGTTGACCCGCCGCCACAGCCCGCTGGTGCTGGGGACGGCGGTGGGCAGCGCGGCCGTGCTGGTCGCCATCGTCCAGACGCCGGGCGTCAGCCACTTCTTCGGCTGCACGCCGCTGGGCCCGGTCGCGTGGACCGGGGTCATCGGCGCCACCGCGGGTGCCACCGCCGTCTCGGCGCTGGCACCCAACTGGCTGGCCAACCGGGTCGCCGCCCTGGAGCCCAAGCAGCAGGAGCTGCGGCTTATCCCGGGTCTCGGCTAGACGGCGAGCTCCCGGCGCACCACCTTGCCGGCGGCATTGCGCGGGATGCTGCTCACCACGTGAATGTCCCGGGGCTGTTCGAAGCGCGAAACCCGGTTCTTCAGGTACTCGCGCAGGGCATGCGCGTCGAGGCCGCTGCGCGGCTGCAAGACCACGAACGCGGCCAGCCGGTGGCCGAACCGCTCGTCGGGCACACCGATGACGGCGCTGTCGGCGACATCGGGGTGCTCGCCGAGGGCGTTCTCGACCGCGCGCGGGTAGACGTTCTCCCCGCCGGAAATGATCATGTCGTCCTCGCGGCCGACGATGAACAGCCGGCCGGTGTTGTCCAGGTAACCCATGTCACCGGTGCCCGTCATGCCGTCGACGACGGGTTTGGAGCCTCCACCCGTGTAGCCCTGGCTGCCGAGCTGGCCGCCGACGAAGATGCGGCCGGTGACGCGGGGGCCCACGGGCTTGTCGTTCCTGTCGAAGATTCGCACCGGGCAGCCCGCGACCGGTTTTCCGACGGTCTCCGGCGCCTCCCGCAGGTCCGCCGGGGTCGCGAGGGCGCCGATCCCGACCTCGGTGGACCCGTAGCCGTTGTAGAGGATGTCGCCGTAGGTGTCCATGAACCGCCGCCCCAGGCCTGGATCCAGGCGGTCCCCGCTGGACAGCACCACCCGCAGGTGCGGAACCGGATTGCGCGCCCGGACCCGCTGCGGAAGGTCGAGGATGCGGGCGAGCACGACCGGCACCGCGGTGAACGCGTCCGCGCGGTGCAGCGACGCCTGCGCCAAAGCGCCCTCGGCATCGAACTGTCGCTGGGTGAGCACCGTGCCGCCAAGAGCCGTCGTCAGCATCAGCATGCCGAGGCCGAGCCCGTGAAACATCGGCATTGCCACCGAGATCCGCGACCCGGTGCGCAACCGGGTGCGATCGAGGATCGTCACCCACAGGCCCATCGCCGAACGCAGGTGCGGCGCGCGTGGCACGCCTTTGGGCTTGCCGGTGGTTCCCGAGGTGAGCAGGATGATCCGCCCGGGCGCGGCCACGGCCGGTCGCCGGTCACCCGCGCGCGCGGCGAGTGTCGCCGGGTCGAGGATGACGACTGCTTCATTCGCGGCCCGGATCCGGTCGGAGAATTCGTCGTCGGCGACCATTGCCGTGACGTCGTGCGCGCCGACGGCGGCCGCCAGCGCGTCGCTGCGGAAATCGGTGTTGATCAGGACGACGTCGGCGCCCACCAGGGCGGCGCCGAAGACGCCCGCGACGAAACCGCGGCCGTTGCGGCACATGACGCCCACCGCCTGCCCGGGGCCGACGCCGACGGCCCGGAGCCGGGCCGCCACGGCTTCCGTCGCCGACCGCAGCTGGCGATAGTCGAGCACTCCGTCGTCGTCGGCTATCGCGGCCCGCTCCGGCCACCGGGCCGCGGTGACCGCCAACAGGGTGTAGGGGTTGGTGCCCCCGCGGTGTGCCTCACGCAGCAGCCGCGCCACCGCGAGGGGGGACGGCGGGCTCAACAATCCCGAATGCAGCAGCGCTCTGGCCGCGCCGGGCATGACGCTGTCGAAGATCATCGCGGGACCTCGGGGGGATCGGCGAACAGTCGGCGGTGCCACAACCGGGCCGCCCGCTCGGCCGGACCGGCGAGCAGCACGGACGCGACTTCGGCGGGCAGCAGCCAGGGCGGCTCGAGGGTGCGCGACCGGTCGATGAGGGCCTTGGCGACGGCGTCGGCGGCTTCGTCCGGCGACAAGCCGGGCAGCCGGCCGAGCGCCGGTGTCGGGGCGATCATCCTGGTGCGTACCAGCGCGAAATATACCGAGGTGACGTCCACGCCGTCGGCGTGCAACTCCGGGGACACGCTACGCAGCCAGCGGTCGAAGGCGCCCTTGGACGCCTGGTAGGCGCCCCATTGCGGCCCCGGTGCTACGCGCACTGCGACGCTCGAGACGTTGACGATGTGCCCGCCGCCGTTCTCGCGCATCGCCGGAAGCAATCCCAGCAGCAGCCGCACCGGACCGAGGTAGTTGACGTCGATCGTGCGCTGAAAATCGTGCGGCCGGTCGTACTGGTCGTGCAGCGACCGGCGCAGCGACTTGCCGGCGTTGCTCACCACGATGTCGAGCGGGCCGTGCTCGTCGGTTATCCGCTTGGTCAGCGCGGCGACGGCAGACTCGTCGGCGAGATCGGTCGGGTAGGTGATCGCCCGGCCACCGCCGGCGTTGATCGACGCCGCGAGGTCATCGAGCCGCTCGGCCGATCGGGCCACGCCGAGCACGGTCGCCCCCGCGGCGGCCAGGCTGCGCGCAGTCGCCTCGCCGATGCCGTAGGACGCCCCGGTCACCAGCGCGGTCTTGCCGGAAACCGCGCCGCGCAACTTGTCCGGGTCGGACACCCGCGCCGGGTTTGCCAACCGGTCGGTGACTGCATTCACCATGTGAACTAACGCGTTCAACTCGCTGCCATATCCACTCGCACACCTCGAGGTTGCGGTTGTTCGTTCACCGTTCACCCCAACTCGTACCGTTAGCAGACCACACCAGATGCTGGTTCGCGGCGCCGGGGCCAATCCTGGCCGCGGTCAAGCCATCTCGCCCCGCACTTCGGCTTCGTGCGAAACCCATTTGTGAACTCGTAGTAATTTGTGCGCATTTCCCTGTTTAGCGCGGCGGTCGGTTGGGCACAATTGCGGCATGATCGCACGTTTCTTCGCCCGTTCCTTTGGTTCAGCAGCCGTCGCCGCGGCGGGCATCGGTGCTTCCGCTGCGGTGGCGCCGGTGTTGCCGTCGGCGCTGGCACAGTGTCCCGATGTCCAGGTGGTGTTCGCCCGCGGCACCGGTGAACCCCCCGGCGTGGGCCCCACCGGTCAAGCCTTCGTCGATGCGCTTCGCGCCCGCGTGGCCCCGCGCTCCTATGACGTCTACCCCGTCAACTACCCCGCCAGTGACCAATGGGCCACCGGCATCGACGGGGTGCGCGACGCCGGCGCCCACGTGGTCTCGATGGCCCACGACTGCCCCAACACCAAGATGGTGCTCGGCGGCTACTCGCAGGGCGCGGCCGTGATGGGCTTTGTCACCTCCGCGGCCGTTCCCGACGGCATCGACCCGGCCACCGTGCCCAAACCCCTGGATCCCTCCATCGCCGACCACGTCTCCTCGGTGGTGCTCTTCGGCACCCCCAATGTGCGGGCCATGAACTTCCTGGGTGAGCCCCCCCTGGCGATTGGACCGATCTATCAGTCCAAGACCATCAAGGTCTGCGCCCCCGACGACCCGGTGTGCTCCGACGGGCTCAACTTCGCCGCCCACAACACCTACGCCGACGACGGTGCGATGATCGACAAGGGCGTCGACTTCGCCGCCAGCCATCTCGGCGCCGGCAACGCCACCACCGTCGCCTCGCCGGGAGGTTTCGGACAGTGAGCGACCAGCGCGGGCCGATTCGGTCCGCGCTGCTCGACGAACAGGCCGGCCGGCATCGGGTTCCTCACCACCCGATGCCGGCCGGTTCGTCTGCTTGCGCTGCCGGTTCAGTTGCCGGCGAAGCCCTTGTTGCGCATCAGAAAGTCCGCCAGGAATCCGTCGTGCGGGACCTCGGGGGCGGCGTGCAACGTCGGGCGGTCGCGGTAGACGTTGCTGACCGTCGGCTCGGCAAGCAGGTCGTCGATCAGCGTCTGGTCGTCGGTGATGGCCGCGACGACCAGGGAGCGCCGCAGCGGGCCGACGCCCGCGGCGCGCGACCAGGACGACACCCACACGCACGGGAAGGGTAGCTCCACGTTGAGGTTGTCCGCATCCGGCGTGGTCAGGTGCACGGCCGGACGCAACGCGGCGTAGCCGGAGCCCAGCGAGGCGACCACCTGGTCGGCCCCGAGCAGCGGGGTCGACCCGGCCGCGCGGACCGCGAGGTGATCCGCCAGCGCTCGTGCCTTGTCGACGGGCTGCACGGGCAGGATCGCCCGCTCGTCGTCGGCGGGCAGCGGCTGGATCGTGGCCAACCGCTCCGCGAGCGCCCTGGCCAGCGGGGCGGGATCGCCCTCGTAGAGGACCGCGGTCGCGTTGACGCACGCCATCCCGCCGAGACCGGCGACCGACTCGACGATGAGGTCGAGGTGCTCACGCCAGTCGCGCTCGGCGGTGATCACGATCTTGGCGCGTCCGGGACCGTTGACCAGCACCGAGGGGTCTGCCGCGTATTTGTCGACCACGTCCTGGCCCCCGTACACCAGGGCCACGTCAGCCGAACGGATGAGTTCGTCGGCGCCGGCGTGGTCGCAGGGCAGGTATGCGGCGTCTTCGGTCCGGAACCCGGCCTCCCGCGCCGCATGCACCAGCCGGTGCGACGTGAGCGGCTCACGACGCGACGGACGTACCGCGACCCGGTACCCCAGCGCCAGCGCCTGCGGCCACAGCCCGTGCACGCCGGGGCCGTTGCCGGACGCATGGACGGCGAACACCTCGCCGCGCCGCGCCCACACCGCGCCGCCGCGGCTGCTGCGCTGGTCGCGCCAGTCCGGCACCGCGCCCACCGGCCGCGCCGGCCGCACCGCGCTGAAAGCGTGGGCCACCGCGTCGGCCACACCACGAGCCGCGGCGCGCGTCACCGCGATCGGCAAACCCGATATGCGGCTTGTCATTTCCACGTAGCCCTCGAAGTCCAGGCCCGCGATGACGCCGTTGGCGAAGATTTCGGCGGCACCCAACAACGCGGCTTCGCGCTCACCGGGCGGCAGCGGTGCGACCTTCCGCTGAGCCGCAAGGGTGCGCGAAATGAACAGCGGTGGAACGACGCTCAATTCCACGAGAGGTTGGCCTGCGGTGCCGGCGACGACCTCGCGGTTGCGGGTCCGGTAGTGCCCGCCGGCACCGAGCGCATCGACGAATACCGAATCGGTTGTCGCACTGGCCTGTTGGTCGCCCATGGTCAGTAGACGCCTTCGATGACAGCCTCGCCTTCGAAGGTGGTGACCGGGTGCACCTCGGCGACGGAGTCGCTGAGCTGGCCCGCCGGCCCGGGCATGCGGATCGCCATGTCGCGCTCCAGGTTGTTCGGTATGAACATTCCCTTGCTTATGTGATTCATCACGACCTGGCCCCGCCGTCCGTAGGCCACCCGCTCACCGGTGTCGGGGTCCACCACCCAGAACACCACGTAGGGGGTGCGCGGGTCGAAGACGAACGAATCGCCGTCGGCGGTGCGGGTGACCGCCTGGGACAGCACCATGGTGCTGCCGAAGGCCATGGTGATCGTGGTCTCCGGGAAGATGTCACGCAGCAGGTCGAGCGTGTCGGCGTCCACGTGGGCGCCGCTGAGCAACAGGTAGCGGATCTTGGCGTTGACCAGGTCCACCAACTCGTCTCGGCGGGCGATCGCCTCGAGCAGCGGCGGCGTGGTGTGCAGGTTCGCGACGTTCTGCGTCCTCAACACGTGCGCGGCCTGTTCGAGGACGTGCTCGACGTAGGCGGCCACCGCGGCGGCTGCCCCGGGGCGGGCGGCGAGCTTCTTGACCCAGCGGGGGTCGATGTCGATCCCGTGAAAGACCGAGCCGAGGCGTTCGGAGACCAGCCGGGAGAAGTAGCCGACGCCGTGCGGCCCGCTTGGCATCAGGCACAGAAAGCCGCGGCCCGGCTGGAATCCACCGGCGGCGAAATCCTCGGTCTGCCACTGAATGACCTGAGCGCACCAATCCGGCAGCTGCACGGTCCTTTTCGGGGCGCCGGTGGTGCCGCCCGACTCGAATATCTGGGGCACCGGCGGCGTCGAGCTCTGCGAGCGGTACCCGCGCGGGATCAGGTCCTCCACCGCGACGTTGCGCAGCTCGTTGACGAGGTTGGGAAAAAGTCTCAGGTCCTCGAATGTGGTGATCTCCGTCAGCGGATCGAAGCCCAGCGTCTTCGCGGTCCGCAGCCAGAACGGTGAACCGGTGTCGGGGCCGAAATGCCAGGCGATCGCCGCGCGCAGGTAGGCCTCGGGTTCCGCCGGCGGCGCCGGTCGTGGGACGTCCAACAGCGAGAAGTCGATATCGGCCACGCCATCGATCCTGGCTGATCGCAGACCGGCCCGCCAGATCCGCCGCCCGCCGCCACGGCCGCGTCGCGCTCGAATCCGATTCGTTCACAGGCGGTTCCGTTCCCGTGCACGGCCCGTGCACCGGCTGTTCAGTCGGCGCCGACGAGGGCGTCTTCGGCGTCCAGCATCTTTCGCCACTTCACCGTCTTGGCGTCGGCCTGGCGCACGAGCAGCGAAGCCGGAATCGTGGCCGCGGCAGCGGGATCCTGTCCGATGAAGCCGAGGACGCGGGCGACCTGATCGCAGCGATGTTCGACCAGCGAGTCGTAGTCGACGAGAAGCGGCGTGATCCCCCGGCGATGAAAGGACTGATCCCAGGAGGCTTCGTGGCGATCCAACATCCTTTCCAACCGGCGAATCCCTTCGCCGTCGAATTCCGGATCGGGCCCCGCGGCGTTCGGGTTGACAACGCCGCGCCTGCGCCTGAACTCGTTGGTCGCCAATGCGCGGTAGAGCGAAATCGCCTGGCCGCGTCGATCAGGTCGAATCAGGCGAATGTAGTGCGCCCCCGGGAAGAAGTGCTCGAGTACCTGGTCGCTGTCGCCCGAGGCGCAGCCCGCGCGTACCAGAACCTGCAGGTGGCCCCAGAACAGTTTCACCCCGCACACGCCGTTGTCGGTCGCGAACTCCCTGATCCTCGCGGGCACATACTCGTCGAAGGGAACATCGCCGCGGAACTTCAGCCCGATCTCGGCAGGTCTACCCGCAATACCCGTGTGCGCCAGCGCCTCGCAGAGCAGATTGCTGCCCGATCGCGGGCTAGTCGCAATGACGTACGTGCATTCCGTTGCCTTCGATGCGCTCACGGCTCCACCCGCGGTGCCGAGTGGCGCGGTCGCCTCCAGCGCCCGCTCATCCTCGACGCAGCCTGCGGCGTTGGGGCGGCGAACACGCTCCAAGTATTCCGCGCCACCGCCGGCCACGCGAGCAGTGCCCGTTTGTCTGCCCGGCCGGCGACGATCCCGCGGTGGGTGCGCGCCACCGCACCCGCTCCCGGCAGCGGGCTTTGTGGCTCGCGGCGACCACAGATCCTGCTACGGTGCTTCGCAGTTCGGCTTCGCGGAAGGGGCTGCCACATGCTTGGTGAGCGACCGGCCGTCGAGCCGGAAGCCTTCCCGGCGTCCAAGGTTCACCTCCTACCCGACGCGCTGCGGTGGGAGGACGTCTCGCGGGGGCGATTCGACCCGGTGTTCGACGACTACGTTTCGCTCGTCGGCAACACACTGCACCGCGCCCTCGACGATGATCGAACACCGGAGGACGGTTTCGTCGGCAATCTCGCCGCCAAACTGCGATCCGTGCCGTCCCCCGATTTCCTTCGGGTGGCTCTGTCTCCCTGCTTCACCAGCCGCCTGCTCTGGCAGCCGGCCACGAGCGCCCGCGGGGCGTTGGAATTCTTGGACCGAGCCCTGCACGTCGAAGCGGTGATCAGCGGCAGAGAGCGAGCAGACTGCGACGCGTGGACAGCGCTGGGGGACGTGAAAGTCCTGCGGAGCGGCGAAATCCTGCGTGGGGTCGGTGTTCCCGGGTTGCCGCCCCTGGACTTCGACGGCCCCAACATCACGGACGACCTGCCCACCGGCGGCGCTGATCCGGCGCGGTTCGGGTCGCTGAGCGGTGCAGTCCGGCCCACGGTCATCGATCGGATCACCGTCGCCTGGGAGGAGATCACGGCCACGAGCGAGGCCGTCGCGGATTTCGTCGCGAAATTCGTCCAGGTGATCGTGCCGCGGTGCGATACTGCGCGCACGAGATTCTCGTCCGGCTCGTACCGGCAATACATCGGCCGAGTGGTGATCGGAAACCCACATGCCGCCGGTGCCGGCCATGTCGCCCACGCCGAGGCTCTCGTCCACGAGGCCATTCACGCGCTGCTTTACATGGCGCTTTATCCGGTGTCGTGGGGAGTTCGGGATCCTCGGGCATATCGGCCGGGCGAGCGGGTCGTGTCCCCATGGACGGGTGCACACCTTCAACTCAGTTCCTATCTGCAGGCATGCTTCGTCTGGTATGGACTGGTGCATTTCTGGGATCTCGCTCGTCAGGGCGAAACCTTCGGCGACGGCGATCGGGCGCGCTGCCGGAGGGATCGGGCGCTCGGCGGGTTCGTAGGGCCGCCGTTGCTCGACCTACTCGGCAGTGACAATCGCGCGCTCATCAGAGCGGACGTGGTCGACGCCGTCGAGTCGATCCAGGACCGGGTGTTGTCGCGCTTCGGGTGACGGCCGCGGTATCACAGACGGCGCGGGGGCCCCGGTCGAATCGGAGCAGGGTACGTCGAGACCCATTCTGCGCTCGAGCCTCTCGATGACCACGTCGGCCACAGCCTGTATTTTGAACCGACACTTCATGGTCTGGGTCGCGACGAAGGTATCGTGCTCGGCGAGCTTATTGCTCGGGCAACCACCCCCGCAGACAGCGAAGTACGGGCATTGCTGCCGGCAGAGCTCGACGCCGGCCTGGACGTCGGCGCGCGCTCGCCGGAGCTGCGAATTCCCCGCGAAGTCAGACCACGAATCTTTGTGGACGTTGCCCCACGCGAAACGGCCGTACCTGGGGTGCACCTGACCGAGCAATTCCGGCGAAAATGTTGTCAGGTCGCCATCAGAATTGATGTTGATGATGGCACCGGGTCTGTTGTCGGTTTTGGTGACGTCGGTGTCCGGCGACGCGCTGAGATGGCGGCGCATGCCATCGAGCTCCCGGACCGAGATTGCGGGGTCCCTCTCTTGTAGATCCGCAATTCGGGACATGAAGTCGCGAAATGCCGACAGGTGCTCACTCGCCGTCAGTGACGACTCCTCGTGCACGCCTTTACCCTCGTCGACATTGAATGCGACGCGTCTGATGCCATTGGAGCGATAGAACTCCCACATATCGTCGGGCGCACCCAGAGACCGCTCTGTCAGGACCGAAATAACGCCGAAAGCAACATCATGTTGGCGAAGTTTCGCTATTCCGCGCATGACACGATCGAAGGTCCCCCGGCCGGCACGATCGATCCGCTGCGAGTCATGGAGTTCACGCGGACCGTCGACACTGACACCGAGATGCACTGACCAGCGCTTGAAGAAATCACACCAGTCGTCGGTGATCAGGGTGGCGTTCGTTTGGAACGAATGCCGCACCGCCGGGGCCCCCGGCATCTCGGCGAAGCACGTGAACGCACGTTCGTAGAACGCTATCGGAACGGCCAGGGGTTCTCCGGCATGCCAGCAAACGGTGAGCGGCGGCGATTTGACCGGCACGTCGCGCAGGAACTTCGCGATCGCCTCGACGGTATCGAAAGAAATCCGCTTTGTTTGCGAGCGGGTGCTGAGGTAACAGTAGGTGCAATCGATATTGCAGAACGGCGAAGCCTGGAGAATCAGAAGGCGAACGGGGTCGAGGGCATCCCCGTTATCCACCGGCGAAATCCTCGTTTCGCACCGGACACATGTCGACCGTCGAGGCTTAGTCTACTGACTCGTCGAACTCGACCTCGTCGAAGCCCGCGACGAGGTCCTGTGGGGCATCCTTGAGGTCGACCGCGCCGCGTGCGTCCGCGAATGCCGACCTGATTCGGCGAATACGGGTTGCCGTGGTTATGTCGACAGTGTCTTCCACATGAATGGTCATAGCGATCTCCGATCGAATTGGTCTGGGCGACAACGATGTCAGGGCAGGCACGTACGGCCGTAGACTAAGGCCCGAAGGAAGCTATCCTCAGAACCTCCCACCACTGGAAGTTCAACCATCGAGCCAACAAACCCGACGGAAAGTAGCTGGGGTAATACTCGTACCCGCCGGACGTGTTTGTCAATGGGTTATCTACGCGGTCAGCAAAGCGCCCGGCGGCAAGCCAAGGGACGCCGGCGATCCGCCCGCCCAGGGACGAGGCGCCTTCGAAGCGCGCCACGTGCAGCGACCCCGACGCCATTGGCCCGCGGGCGCGCTCGAACCCCGCAGCGCGAATTCATCATTGCGTCTTGACGCCGAACCGTTCGATGTAGAAGTCGTAGTCCCTGCGGATGTCTGCGGCTCTGAGGCCGAATTGTTCGGCGGTGTAGTCGTGCGGACCGTAGGCGCCGGGCCTGTTCCTTCGTTGCCAGGCCTCGACCGAACGCCGAACCTCTTGCGGCCACGGCATACCCAGGAAGTCGTAGACCCGCCGCAGAGTTCCGGCGGGGTCACGCACCAACTCGTGGTGATGCAGGTCGAGGAAGCGGTCCTCGCCGAGGCGCTCACGCGCGGCGATCGCATTTCGCACGCCGATCCGCAGGTGCTCGGACACCTCCCGACCCAACCGGTGCATGTGCTGCTCGCCGCCGCCCGCCCGGGAGGAACGCGCCAACAAGCTGGCATACGAAGGCACCACTTTCGCCGGATCCCGATGCGTCATGACGAACTTCGCGTCGCGGTAGGCGTTGACGACCGCCTCCAAGTGGAAGAGGTGGTGCGGCGCTTTGAACAGCCACAGGTTGGGCGGTCGTCGCGACTGAAGCAGTACGACCACGCGACGGTGATAGTGGTAGGCCGCCGTCGGGTCGGCGCTGCGCCACCAGGCGTGGTAGCGGTGGACCGGCCAGCCGAAGCTCTGGTCGTGAAATGCCATCCTCAGCAGGTCGGCGTCCTCCCTGGTGGCGTCCAGCTCGTTGAGGTGCAAGGCCTTCTCCTCCGGGCTCATGCGATCGATGCGCCCAGCGAACTTCAGCCGTCGCGGATCCCGCGCCTCGCGGCCCAGGATCGGCGGCGGACACGGCTTGGCCTGCTCCCAACCGCGCAGGCAGCGAAACGCCGGGTCGAGCGACATCATGTTGGCCAACGCCGTCGTGCCGGTGCGCGGTAGTGCGACGATGTCGACGGGGCCGCGCACGGTGAGGGCCTCGAGCTCGGGATGGCTGCGGTACCACTGCTCGACCTCCAGCCGATTGACCAAACGCCGGAGCAGGATTCGGGCGACGCGCTCTGGGGCGGACGGCTCCAGATGTGCGTCGTGCTCGAGGCTGTCCAGCAGCACATCCAGCCCTTCGCGGAAGTCGCCGGGGCCGAAGTCGGACAGACCCGAGATGGCCATCGCCCCGGCCATCAGCGTCGCGCTGCTGGGGTAACGCCTTCCGGCGACATCGGGAGATGACAATGCCATAGGTTGCTCCGAAGTCACCTTCTTGCGGCGCCGGGCCGGGGGATGCGGTCAAAGTACACCGACTCGTTCGGCGTGGTCGGCGAGCGCCCTCGGCGAGAGGGGCGAGGGCGTCGTTGCTCCGCATCCGCCGGGGTAGGGGCAGGGGCAGGGGCAACCAGGCGCCGACTAGCGCAATTGTTGAGTCTGCTGCCAGACTGTCGGCAGCCGAACCAGGATTTCCCGATGCGCTGCAGTCGGCTTGTCATCGTGGACGAAAACCAAGCTGGGGGTTGCAATGGGCACTCCGACGCGGGCGGAGGCATCGGTCCGCGCACCCGGCTGTAGGCGGCAACGGCCAAGCGGTGCAATCGAATTCGTTGCGCTCGCCGTCATGCCGGCGGGTTGGCCGCCGATCCGGGCGGGGTGTGGATCCGTCGCGTTCGGCGTGGCGTCGACTGCGCGCGGAATCGCCGGTCAACCCGTGCCCGACCAGCGCGAGCCGTCCACGTGAGCCTTCCGGCCCGGCTGCCGTCCCTACCCCGACCTGCCCGGGGGCTGGGAAGCGCGCTGCACGATCGTGACGGACTCGCCGACCGGCCATTGAGAAGCGCATGGCGACGGTTTGCGCTGGTGCTCTCCGACTACCGGTGGTACGTCCTCATCGCCGCCGGTCTGGCCGCCTTCGCGCTCGGCTGCATCGGCTGGTGGTCGGTGTTTCGTCAGCAGTTTCCGGCTGTGCGCCATCCCGTCAGCGACGTCATCTACTGGAGTCTGCAGAATTTCGTCTTCAACGGCCCGACCTCGGCGGGGTTGCCGTGGCAGCTCGATGTCGCCCGATACCTGGCCCCGATCGTCGCGGGGTCGGCCACCCTCAGCGCGGTGAGTTCGCTGTTTCGTGATCGCGTCCAGCAGATGCGCATTCCGCTGATGCGCGACCACGTCGTGCTGTGCGGCCTCGGCAGCTATGTGGGCCTCGCGTTCCTGCGGCGCCTGCGACAGGATCAGATTCCGGTGGTGGCCATCGAAGTCGACGCCACCAATCCCCACATCGGTCTTTGCCGCAGCATGGGTGTACCGGTCATCATCGGCGACGCCCAGCGGCTGAAAACCTTGCAGGCGGCCCGGGCTCACCGCGCCACACGCGTGCTGGTGGTCTCCGCGGACGACGCGGTCAACACCCAAATCGTCGCGACCTGGCGCGAACTGCCCGGCCGGCGCAGCCACCAACCGGGCTGCCTGGCTCGCATCAGCGACCCCGGGTACAGCGTGCTGCTGTGGATTCAGGAACTCAAACGCGGCGATCCGCAACTGTCGGTCGATTACTTCAACATCGACGAAATCAGCGCGCGGCTGCTGTTGCGCGAACACCCCTTCGACACCGGCCACGGCCAACCGCACATCCTCATAGCGCACCTGGATCCGCTCGGGGTCTGGTTGGTCTATCACGCGGCACGCGCCTGGCACGACGCGCGGGGCGACAATCCGGACAAGCTGATCGTGACCGTGCTGGATCCTCACCCGCAAGAACGGATCGAGATGTTGCATGGTCAGCACTCGGCGCTGGAGAAGGTCTGCGAATTCATCCCCTTCTCCACCACTACCCGCAACGTCGCCGATCTGACCGAGCACCACCGCCATCGCAACGTTCCCGCCCTCGGCTGGGCCTACGTGACTGCCTACCAAGACAAAGACGCGTTCGAGGCGGCCCTGAAGCTGCGCCATGCGTTGCCTGCGGGCTGCCCCGTCGTCGTGGCGTTGTCCCGCCCGCACGGGGTGGCCGGGCTGCTGGGGGACGTGACCGAGGCCGAAGGGACCGGGCCGCTCGCCAACATCGAGGTGTTCCCGACGATGGAACGAACCTGCACCGTCGAACTCGTGCGCAGCGGCTCGTTCGAGTCGATGGCCCAAGCCATCCACGAAAGTTGGCGTCGAGAGCAATTGGCGGCGGGACGCCCGGCCCTCACGTGGGAAGAACTCGACGAGCCGCGCCGAGAATCCAGCCGCGCCCAGGCGCGCGACCTCCCGGCCAAACTGCGCATGGTCAACTGTGCGATCACCCCCTTACGTAGTTGGGAGGCAACGGATTTCCAGTTCAGCGCCGAAGAGGTCGAGGATTTGGCGATCGAAGAGCATCAACGCTGGAACGACGAACGCATCGCCGCCGGCTGGACGCTGATCGACATGCCCGAGGTGAGCGACCCCCGGGAGCGGGAACGAATGGTAGAAGAAGCCAAGCGGCGCAAGCAGACTCCGTACCTGTTGTCGTGGGACAGACTGGTTTCCCTATACCCCCGGATCGCCGAAACCGACCGGATCTTCGCCCGTGCGATCCCGAGCATCCTCTGCCTGGCCGGGATGGAGGTCGTTCGCACCGACCGGCCGACGCCGACGAGCGCGAGGCGGGCCCCCCCGTCGTGAGCCCGCGCACAACCGATCGCCGACGCCCCCGAAGCCCCGACGACCGCTTTGGCGCGGCACCCGCGACACGATGGGAGGTCACATGCCCTACCGGGACAAGATGAACTCGCCGGGGCCGAAGAAACTGCTTGCCCTGGACGGCGGCGGCATCCGGGGGGTGATCACCCTGGAGATACTGCAACGCCTGGAATCGGTGCTACGAGAACAGCTCGGCGCCGACGACGACTTCGTGCTGGGCGACTATTTCGACTACATCGGTGGGACCAGCACGGGCGCGGTGATCGCGGCGGGTCTGGCCAAGGGATTGCGCGTGACTCAGCTGCTGGATCTCTACACGACGCGCAGTGAAGAGATGTTCGACCACGCCTCGCTGCGGCGCCGCTACTACTACCGGTACGGCAGCCGGCGGCTCAGAGGCGTACTGCAGAGCATCCTCGGCGAGGACACCACGCTGGGCAGCGCGGACCTCAAGACGCTGCTGCTCATCGTGGTGCGCAACGCCACCACGGATTCCCCTTGGCCGCTGAGCAACAACCCCCGCGCGGTGTTCAACGACCCCGGCCGACCCGACAACAACATGGCCATCCCGCTGTGGCAACTCGTGCGGGCCAGCACCGCGGCGCCGACCTACTTCCCACCCGAGATCGTCAGCGTCGGCGGGCGCGAGTTCGTCTTCGTCGACGGGGCGTTGACGATGTACAACAACCCCGCGTTCCAACTGTTCCTGATGGCGACGCTCGACAGTTACCGGCTGGCCTGGCCCGCAACGGAATCCGACCTCCTGCTGGTCTCGGTGGGCACCGGCACGTGCCCCAAGGCCGACGACCGCCTGCGACCGGGCGCGATGAATCTGCTGTTCAACGCGAACTCCGTGCCGGCGGCGTTGATGCAGGCCGCGCTCACCGAGCAAGACCTGCTCTGTCGGGTGTTCGGCCGGTGCCGGCACGGCGCCCCGATCGATTTGGAGATAGGTGACCTGATCGCCTCACCGGGTCTGTCGGACAGGCGACTGTTCAGCTACGTGCGCTATAACGCCGAACTGTCCCGAGCCGGACTGGACGAATTCGGCCTGCACGACGTGATCCCCGAGCAGGTGCAACGACTGGACTCGGTGACCCACGTCGGCGATCTGCGCAGGGTGGGCCACGCGGCGGCCGGTCAGGTGGCCCTCGAGCACTTCGCCGGATTTCTCCAGGCACGCCGGTGACGACCCCCTTCGGTATCGAGCTCTCCGGCGCGGTGACGGCGCCCGCGGTGCGCGTCGGCACGGTGGGCGAGTTGACAGACGCGCTGGACGCGCTGGGACTGCGCCCGCCGCGGCCGACCCTGGTGGTCGCAGGAGGTGCGGCCGGGCTGGAAGACGCCCGCACGGACGGCCTGCGCCCCGTGTTCGGCACCGGCATCGTCCCGGCGCTGCAGGAGTCCGGGGCGGTCGCGATCGACGGGGGCACCCGGGTCGGCGTGATGCGGCTGCTGGGGGAGGCGCGCGCGGAAAGCCGGGCGCAGTTTCCCCTCGTGGGGGTGCTGGCCGCCGGCCCGCTGGGACTGTCGACCGAAGAGGATCGCCCGGGCGTCCACCCGGAACTGGAGCCTCATCACACGCACTTCCTCATCGTGCCCGGCCAACAGTGGGGCGCGGAGGCGCCGTGGATCGCCCGGACCGCGACCGCGCTCGCGGGCTCGGCGCGATCCCTGACGGTCTTGGTCAACGGTGGGCAGATCGCGTACAGCGACGTCGAGCACAGCGTCGGCGCCGGCCGCCCGGTGGTGGTGATCTCCGGTTCGGGGGGCACGGCCGAGGCGCTCGCCGCCGCGCTCGCCGGCGCATCAACGGATGACCGCACCTCGGCGCTGGTCGCGTCCGGGCTGGTCAGTTCGGTCGCTGTCGGCGAGCCCGCGGCCCTGGCTGAGCTGCTCGCCGCGACCTTCGCCGGGCCGGCGAACGCCTGACGCGCCGAAGTGTTTGCCGCACAATGCTCGTGCGCATCGGGCTCCGCCCCGCGGGTGCGCCGGCGCTGGGCCTAGGGGAACGACTCGACATGGATCGGCGACAACCGCCCCGGCCGCCGGACGATCCGCAGGCCCGCGGAAGCCAGCAGTTGCGGGATCTCGCGGACCAGGATCCGGTCGTAGTCGGCGATGTCGGGCGGCAATTGGTCGAAGGGCACCAGATACGGGGTCGTCTTGCGGCCGGGGTCGTTGTCGCCGGCGGTCCAACCGTCCGCCAGGCGTTCTTGCATCCAGCGAACGTGCTCTGCGGCGGCGAGACTCTCGATTTCCCCTTCGGTGAAGGCGAAGTCGTGCGACCCGCCCTCACCCAGTGGCGCGATGTCGCACCCGATGGCGTGGAGCTTGGCGGGGATGTCCCGCGCATGGTTGCGGCTGGATTGTTTACGCGATTCGTCCAGCTCTTCCCACGTCGGCGCGGGCTGGCCCGCGCCTATCCGTTCGCTGCGCCAACGCTGGTGAATGGCCTGCGCGATCGGTTCGACCGAGCCGCTCCACATCGGCTCAACGATACCGTCGTTGCCGCAGGTTGAGGCGAAGCCGGCGCAACGGCGGTCCGGTGCCTCAGCGCGCGGCTTCCAGAATCTCGACGAGATCGGGATCATCCCAACCCCGTAGCCGTAGGGTCGCGCTGGACTGCCGATTGTAGGGACGGTCGAATACGACGTGACGCCACGTGGCCGCACCGCCGTTGGTGTCGACGTCCGGCCTGTCGTCGATCAGGGCGAGCGCGTCGTGCCGATATTTGGCCTTGTCGATGATCGCCTCCCGGACTACCTGTTCCCCGAACCGAGGCACGAAATGTGTTCGCAGCCAGGCGACTTTGCTCTGGGCCGACCGTTCGTTCCTGGACAGCGGCGCCGAGCAGATCCGGGGCCGGTAGCCGGCGTCGAGCAGGCGCTGCCAACCCTGCAGCGCGTTGTCCACCAGCGGCAGCTCGAGGAAGAAACGTGGGTGGCTGGTGATCAGTTCGACGTGTGCGAGGTGTTCGGGGTAGTCCTCGGCGAGGTGGAAATGGGTTCGGGCCACACGGTCGATCTCCGGCGGAAGCCGGTCGAGGACCGCGGCGTCGAAGTCGGCCAGGACGCCGTCCATATCGACCAGGACGACGCTACCGCGGCCAGGCCTTGCCATTCGACGATTGTGTCATTGGGGGCGCCGGTGGTCCGACGGCGGCACGGCGCCGGCCAGGAATTCACGGGCCCGCTCGTAGGTTGCCGCGGTCGTCTTCGCCGTCGTGTCGATCAAGGTGGCGGGGATGCCCGCGAAGGGCGCCAGGATCGGCAGGCCCGCCTCGACGCAGTCGTAGAATCGCGCGGTTTGCCGGTGCTGCTCGGCGATGAATTCCGGCGTCTCGTACTTGTCGCCGTTCTCGTCCGCGGCGATCCGGCGGTAGGCGACGTCGGGGTCGGCGGTCAGGTAGATGATGGCCGAGGGGCGCTGGAGTTCCGCGGGCCGCAGCAGCGAGTCGGCTTGCTCGTAGCTGACGCCTTGCACCGCGCCGAAAATGAAGTTGTCCATCCAGCCTCGCTGGGACAGCACCAGCGGATACTGCCGACGCCACTGGCGGATCAGGGTGTCGGTCAATCGCGCGTCCGCGGCGAACAACAGACGATCCGTGTGGACATCGCCGAACGCCGACCCGTCGCCCGACATGTCCAGGTACTGACGCACGAAGGAGTGGTAGGGCAACCGGAAACTGAATCCGCCCAGCGCCTCGGCCAGGGTCTGCAGCAGCGTCGTCTTGCCCGAGCCGTCCAGCCCGGTGATCGTGATCCACGGTGCCGTTGCCACCCGGTCAGCCTGCCGTAACCCGTTCTTGTCCAGGCGAACTCGCCGACCGACAACCGCACCGCGCGACCCGCATAACCGACCTTTCTGCGCGCATGCACCGTATCGCGTCGCAGGGCCGGCAGCAAAGGGTCGGGCGCACCCCGCCGCCTCGTCGAGGAGGTTTGCTGGTTCACTTCCGCCGGCCCACGCAGGCCGTTATCGTTGGTCGTGGCTGACGAGGGCCGGCAGCCCGGGTGATCTGTGTGGCGTTGCTGTGAGTGAATCGATCGACGGGAAGTCGCCGATGTTCGGATCGAACGATGGCGGTCCGGGCTGCTAGCCCGGACTTCGGCGCCGCGGCCGCTTCCGCGTGCGGCGCGAACGCGGGCCGGTGAACGATGGCCCGCATCTTTCTGAGCCACTCCAGCGTCGACAACGCCCTCGCCGTCGGTCTGCGCGACTGGCTCAAGGATGAAGGCTGGGACGACGTATTCCTCGACCTCGACCCCGACCGGGGCATCACCGCGGGAGAGCGTTGGGAGCGCGCGCTCAACGACGCGGCAGCCCGTTGCGAAGCCGTGCTGTTCTTGGTGACCGGGGCGTGGCTGCGATCGCACTGGTGTCTCAAAGAACTTCAACTCGCCCGGAAGTTGGACAAGCGCCTGTTCGGCGTGCTGCTCGATACCTTCGAACCCGCCGACCTGCCTGCCGAGCTGAGCGACTCCTGGCAAGTCGTCGATCTGGCTTCGGGACGCGATCACCGCCAGTTCCGCGTCACGCTGCCGCGGACCCAGGAGGAATGCCACGTCACCTTCTCGCGCGAAGGCCTCAAGCGGCTGCGCCGCGGCCTGGTCAAGGCGGGCCTGGACCCGCGGTTTTTCGAGTGGCCGCCCCCCGGCGACGAGGACCGTGCGCCGTATCGGGGCCTGCGGGCGCTGGAGGCCGACGACGCCGGGATCTTCTTCGGCCGTGACGGCCCGATCTTCGAAGCGCTCGACCTGCTGCGCGGAATGCGCGAGGAGTCGGCGCCGCGGCTCATGGTGCTCCTGGGGGCCTCCGGCGCAGGCAAATCGTCCTTTCTGCGCGCCGGTCTGTTCGCGCGAATAGCCCGCTACGACAGGGACTTTCTGCCCCTGCCGATCGTGCGGCCGCAGCGGGCGGCCATCACCGGCGAGACCGGCTTGCTGCGGGCGCTGGAGGTCGCGCGGCGATCCGCGCGGATCAGCCTGTCGCGCAACGAACTTCGAGCCGCGGTGAACGAGGGTGCTCTGTCGCTGCGGCCGGTCCTGCGAGACCTCGTCGTCGCGGCGACACCGGAGACGGGCGAGAGTGACGCCCCGACCAGGCCGCCCGCACTGGTCCTGTCGATCGACCAGGGCGAGGAGCTGTTCCGCGCCGAAGGCCATGCGGAGTCGGATCAACTCCTGGCCCTGCTCCAGGAGTTGCTCGGCGACACCACACTCGCGCTGATCGTGGTGATCGCGATCAGATCCGACTCCTATTCCCAACTGCAGGAAGCCAAGGCCCTCGAGGATGTGCGCAAAGTCCCCTTCGATCTCGGGCCCATGCCGCGGGGCTCCTATGCCGAGGTGATCAAGGGCCCCGCGACCAGACTGGCGGAGACGACGCGGCCGTTGAGAATCGACGACCCGCTCGTCACGACACTTCTCGGCGACATCGAGGCCGGGGTCGCCAAGGACGCGCTGCCGCTGCTCAGCTTCACGCTGGAACGTCTGTACCTCGAGAACGAAGGGACCCGAAGCCTCACCGTCGCCGATTACCGCAGCCTGGGTGGTATCCAGGGCTCGATCGAAGAAGCCGTCGAGCAGGCGCTCGCCGCCGAGACGTCCGCGCCCACCCCCGACGATCTGGCGGCCCGACTGGCGCTGCTGCGCCGCGGGCTCATTCCGTGGCTTGCCGACATCGACCCCGACACCGGCGCGCCACGGCGTCGCGTAGCCCGGCTGTCGGAGATCCCGGCCGATTGCCGGCCGCTCCTGCAGAACCTCGTCGAACAGCGGCTGTTGACAATCGATCTGGCCCGCACCGGCGAAACGACCATCGAGCCGGCCCATGAGGCACTGCTTCGGCAGTGGAGCCAGCTGGGAAGCTGGCTGACCGAGGATGCCGCATTGCTGGCCGTACTGGACGGCGTCAAATGTTCGGCGCGCGACTGGGTCAAGGCCGGCCGCAGCGCCGCATGGCTCGTGCACGCGGCGGACCGACTCGCGGCCGCCGAGCGGCTCAGTCAACGGCCGGATCTCGCAGCGAATCTCGACGGTTCCGACAGCGAGTATCTCTCCGCCTGCCGCACCGCCGAGAACGAACGGATCGACGCCGAGAGGCGAAAGCGTGAGGCCGAACTCGCGGCCACCAGAACGCTCGCTGCCGCCGAGAAGGACGCCAAGGAAGCAGCCGAGGCCCGCGCCGCCGAAGCCCACGCCCACACCGTGGTTCTGCGCAGGCGTTCGCGCGTGTTGCGCGCCGTGCTGGCGGCGACGGTGCTGGTCGCGGTGGTGGCCGTGATCGCGTCGTTCCAGGAGGTCAAAGAGCAGCGTTTGGCGCACCGCAACGCCCAGGACGCGGCGGTCCAGAAGCTGGTCTCCCAGGCCCGGGCGAGCCTGGGCACTGCGGGCAACGCCGTCACGGCGACCGCCGCCAACACCGGCGACGATGTGAAGGCGTTCCAGGAGCTGTTGGCGGCCAACGCTTTAGCCACACGCCCCGATGACGAACCCCTTCTCGACGCCCTCGTCAAACGATCCAGCACGGACCTCATCGTCAACGGTTCCACCCCGGTGGTCGGTGTCGCGGTCGCCGAAGCGGGCCACCGGCTGGCCGTGGCCGACCGGGACGGTCTGCGCATCTGGGACACCAGCGCCGCGCAGTGGCTGGAGAATCTGCGCAACGGCGCGTGCGCGACGACCCGTCTCGAACCGAACCGTGAGAGTTTCGGCTGCCGGTTCCTGCCCGCGGCGGCAGAGCACCTGACGACTGTCGCCGTCAGCGCCGACGGCCGCGTCGTGGCGGCCGGCACTGAGGAGGGGACCGTCCAGGTCTGGAACATCACCGACCCGCAGCCCATGCCGCGCTCGGACCCGCAGGCCCACCAGGGACGCGTTAGCGGCGTCGCGTTGAGCCGCGACGGCCGACTGCTCGCCTCTTCCGGTGTCGACGGATTCGTCGACCTGTCGAACTCCGACGGCACCGGCGCGGTCCGGATGGGCTGGAAACCCGCCGGAGCGGTCTTCACGGTGGCCTTCGACCACGCCGCGGACAGACTGGCCGCCGGCGGAGCCGACGGATCTCTGCGCATCTGGGACGTCGCCAAGGTGGCGCCCGGGGAAACCAACCCGCCCGTGGTCACACAACCGGACGCGCACCGCGACGGCGTCATGAGCGTGGCGTTCAGCCCGGATGACCACCTCGTCGCTTCCGGTGGCGCCGACAACACGGTCTCGTTGTGGGACAGCGAGCGACTGGGCCGGCAGTGGCAGTCACCGACACACGGAGCCCAGGGGCACACGGCGGCGGTGACCAGCGTCGCCTTCAACGCGGAAGGCACCAAGCTGGTCTCGGGCAGCAACGACAAGACGGTCCAGCTGTGGGACGTCGCGCGGCGGCAACGCATCGGCGATCCCCTGATCGGACATCAGGGACTGGTCCTGAGCGTGGCAATGACCGGTGACGAAATCATCAGCGGCGGAAACGAACACGCGCTGCGCTTCTGGAACGCCGTGATCGGTCAGCCACATCAGGAACCCCTGGTCGGGCATGCGGGTCCCGTGACAAGCGTGGCCATGGGTCCCGGTGGCAGCCGGATCGCGTCGGCGGGCGTGGACGGCGCGGTCGTCCTGTGGGACCCCTACACCGGAACACAGATCAAGAAAATGCCCGGATCTGCGGGTGTCATCACCCGCGTCGCCTTCGAGCACGCCGGCGACACGGTCGTCTCCGGCAGCGCCGACGGGAAGATCCGGCTGTGGAACACGACCAGCGACGCCGTCGGGATCCTCGATTCGCGACTGCCGATCACCGCCATCGCCGTGAGCCCCGACGATCATCTGCTGGCCTCCGCGGCGATCGACGGGCAGGTCACGCTCTGGGAGCTTCCGTCCGGGCGTCCCAGGCCGCTCGAAAATAAGGACCATGCAATCGTTTTCGATGTCGCATTCAGTCCGCGCGGCGACCGGTTGGCCTCCGGCGGCGTTACTGGGAGCGTGCGCCTCTGGGACCTGGACGGCCACGAGGTCTGGGAGAAGAACGCCGCGGCCGAGCTGCCGCAACCGTTCAGCAACGAACACCATCTGGCGGCGGGACGACCGGGCGAGGTACTGGGGGTCGCCTTCAGTCCCGACGGCCGACGGCTGGCGACCGGGAGCACCGACTGGGGCACAGCCAACCTCGCGGCGGCCGTCGGGGTGATCCAACGTTGGGATGCCGACACCGGCACGCCCCTGAGAGGTCCCGCGCAAATCGGCGACGCAGTGATGGGCCTCGCCTTCACCTCTCAATCAACCGACCCCTCCCAGGACCTCATCGTGGCCGGCAGCTTCGACCCTTACGACGTCCGGCTGTGGACCGCTGACGGCGCAAGCCAGTACACGTTCACCGGGCACCAGGCGCAGGTGGTCAGCGTCGCGGTCAGCCCCGACACCGCTTTCATCGTCTCCGGCAGCGTCGACGGCACGGTGCGAATCTGGCCGAACCCGAATCCCCGCAGGGTATCTCCCGCAGAAGCGCTGTGCGCCAAGCTGGCCACGACGATGAGCGAAAAGAACTGGCAGTCGTGGGTGTCGCCGCAGATTCCTTATCGTGGGTTGTGTCCCGGACTGCGGCCCACCCCAAAAGAAGTGCAGGATTAGCCGATACCCGCTAATTGGCCGGGCGGTTGTAGAGGTAGACGACAGCCGCGGCTCCGCCGGTGCACGTCGCAAAGGTGCCCGAGCTGAAGCAGGCGAGCTTGTACCACTTGAAGGTCGCCGGGCTCACGGTCTGCAGCTCCGCGGGGCCCGACGTCGGCGTGCTCTTCACCGAGTACTCCTTGCGCACCTGCTCCACGAATGCACACGAGGTCGTCGGGGTCCCACGCGCGCCCGCGTTGAACGGGACGCGAACGTCGGTCTGAATCCGCTTGCATCCCAACGCGCCCGGCGGCAGCAGGCCGGGGGGAACCGGCTCGTCGGCGCTCAGCGCGGACGGTGCCGTGGTAGGTGCGGACGGGTGCTGCGTCACGATCTGCCAGCGGAGGAAACCGCCGGCGCCGATCATCGCGAGGAGCACCGCGAGCAGCGCGGCTCGCGATGCGCTGCGCCGGCGCCGCGTCGGGCCGTCGGTCCCCACAGGCTCGAGATCAGCCACCGCGCCTCCGGTTACATCGGGTTGGCGTCAAGTATCGCCGAGATCGCCGGCCTACGGAACACGTTTGGCCGCACGTCCCGCGTTCTCACCCGGGGCAATGCCCACGGGGCAGCATCACGAGGTGATCGCGCAGCCAGGCGGCGATCCGGTTGAGGGCGCTGATGCCGTCGACCGAAGCGCCCGAGTGAGGTTCGGCGGCCAGGGCCACCGCGCTCGAACCTGCCGGGGTGGTGATCACACCCATCTGGCGCTGGAGGTATCTGTGCGCGGGGGACGGCCCCCACCCTCCCTTGAACGGTGTCCCGGCGATCGTGCCGAGACCCCAGCGCTGGTCGGGTTCGATCCGGCCCATCAGCGCGAAAACCGCCGCGTCGCGGTGATCGCACGCCGCCGCCGCCAAGAACGTCGCCTGGTCGGGCAGCGACCAGTCTGTCTGTCCGAACGCGCTGTACTCCGGGCGCACTCTGCGGAATTGGACGCGGGTGGGATCGCCTGTTTCGGACAGGACGGCTTCCACCTTGCCGGCGGCGGTCGGCGGGTCCCCCAGGCCGGCCCAGATCGCTTCGGCCGCGGCGTTATCCGACTGCGTGATGGCTACGGTCATTTCGTCGGAGACGACCGGCCTGTCCTCGTCGCGCAGCGCGGCGATCACCAACGGCACCTTCATCGTCGACCAGGCCGGGCCGCTGCGCCACTCCCCCAGTTCGAGCGCCGCGCCCCGCCCGCCGACGGGCGTCAGTGCGATGCCGATCGAGGCATCGACGCTGCTCTGCAATTCCGGAAAGTCACCGACGAGAGCCGCGAGACTGCCGGGCCTGACACCGTTGTCGGCAACCAGCACGGCGGTGACGACGCCGATTCCGAGAAGCGCCGCGACCAACCGGACAGCGTGGCGACGCCCGCCGACCACGCAGGCCCCTGTAGGCGGATGGTCGGCGCGACGCCGGCGGGACGCGCCGGTCCGAGCCGCGACCTCCTGGCGATCACGGCCGGACCGGGTTCGACTTACTTGCTTTGAGCGCGCACCGACACGCTACCCGCCGGCGCGACTCGAGCCCGGCATTGCCGGTAGCTTGCAGAGTGCCTCAGTCGGCGGCGCCGGAGGCCGCGGGAGTCGCCTCGCGCCACTCGTCGATGTCCCCCAGCCGCCACGCACCCCCGCCCAGCAAGTGCAGGAATCGGTCGTGGCGCCGCACGACGTTTCGCCGGTGGGCCACGCTCACCACGATCAGGTCGGGCTCGTCGGCGCGCAGCATCTCGTAGAGGGCGTACTCCTGCCCCTCGTCGAGCGCGGAGGTGGACTCGTCCAGAAACACCGCCTTGGGCCGGAAGAGCGCGATTCGAGCGAAAGCGATCCGCTGCTGCTCGCCGGGCGAGAGCACCTTGGCCCAGTCCTCGACCTGGTCCAGGCAGTCGGTCAGATGCCCCAGCGCCACCTTCGTCAACGCGGCCCGCAGCGCGTCATCGGCGAAATCGCCGGCAGCGGCGGGATAGGACACCACTGCGCGCAGGGTGCCCAGCGGCACGTACGGCAGCTGGGATACGAACATCACGTCGGTGGCCTCTGCACCCGGGCGGCGCACCGTGCCCGATGCGAACGGCCACAGCTGCGCGAGGCTGCGCAGCAGCGTCGATTTCCCGCTCCCCGAGGGACCGACGACAGCCAACGACTCACCGGCCTGCAGCCTCAGCTCCACCGGATCGATCAGTTGGACACCCGCCGGCGTGCGGACCTCGACACCCGAAAGCTGCAGCGCGCCGTCGTCGCTGACACCCGAAGTGAGCTCTGGAAGATCACGGGCCTTCCTGTTGGCGTCGATCAAGCCGTTGAGCCGGAGTATCGATGCGCGGTAGCTGGCGAACGAGTCATAGGAGTTGCGGAAGAACGACAACGAGTCCTGTACCGCGATGAACGCCCGCATCGACTGCGTGACATCCCCGAGCCTGATCGCCCCGGCGAACACCCGCGGCGCCTGCAGGACGAACGGCAGCGGGTTGATCGTCTGGGTAACCGCGGCGTTGAACGCCATGAACCCCACCGTCCGGCGCACGTAGCGGCGAAAGTTCTCGATGATCGCCGAGAACCGGTTCGCAAGATATGTCTTTTCGGCCGTCTCGCCGCCGTAGAGACCGATCGCCTCCGCGGAGTCACGCAACCGCACCAGCGCGAAACGGAAAGCGGCGTTGTACAACTCGTTGCGGAAGCTCAACCGAATCAAGGGATGCCCGATGAAGAACGAAACCACGGTGGCGCCGAGCACGTAAGCGATGACGATCCAGAACATCGCCCTGGGGATCGACACACCGAACAGCGCCAGCGGTCCCGACAATCGCCACAGGATCCCGCCGAACGCCGCCACCGTGAGCACGGCCTCCACCGAACCGAACGCCAAGGTGTTCACGGTGCGAAAGCCGGGGCGGTCGGGCCCCGGACCGACCCCCGCCGTGAAGATGTCGATGTCCTGTTGGATGCGCTGGTCGGGGTTGTCGATCGTGTGGTCGATGAAGCGGCCGCGGTAATAGGCCCGTCCCGTGAGCCAGTCGCCGACCAGGCGATCGGTGAGCCAGACCCGCCAGCGAATGATGAACCGCTGCAACACGTATTGGTCAACCACCGCCCGGACGACGTGGACGGTCGCGATCACGCAGAACGTCGCTATGGCTACCCAGAAGCCGTGTATGCCGGCGTTGCGCGCCGCGGCGTTGCCGGCCGCGGCGCCCTGGAACGCGATCTGCAGCGACGAATACAAGTCGTTGTTGTAGTAGCTCAGGAGCACCTCGATGCGCACCGCGACCACCACAAGGGCCAACAACCCGAGTAGCGTCCCCCAGACCGGCAGGCTCCCGGCCCCCCGGAAGTAGTCGCCGGTGATCCGCCAGAACTGCGCGCCCCAAACGGTGTATCGGGCGATCAGCACCGCGACGAGGAGAAAACACAACGCGCTGATGGCCCACACGCTCGCGACCCAGACCAGCGAGCCGACGAGCTCATCCCCCCAGTTGATGGATGGCCGATATGTGTTCAACGGACAACTCTCCTTGCCGGATCACCTTGCGGCGCAGCTGTCGCCGATGCCGGGGCGGCGGGCGAAGCTTGCGGGATCACTTGTCGACCGCGGCGATGTCCGCGACCCTCTCGATATTCCCCAGTACGGCTGGGCCTTTGCCGTCGGCGCGGCGGAGCAGGAACATCCGGAGCCGGCCGTAGTGCTTGGCCATCTCCGTATTGCCGACGTAGTCGCACGAGAACTGACCGGCATTGTGCAGCGCCAGCACGGCTGCGAACGTCTCCGTGACATAGACACAGCCTTCCGGTGTGATCGGCTCGATGCGGGCGGCGCGACTGACGTGGGCTCCATAACAACTGGGACGGTCGGTGATCGGATCGACCGACTCATAGACCGGCCCCAGGTGACCACCGAGGCGCAACTTGAGGGTCTCGGGCAGTCCGGCCGCCCCGAAGTCGACCGCGCGCATCGCGTCCTGCATGTCAAGTGCGCAGGCGGCGGCGCGGTCGGCATCGCGAAAGACCGCGTAAATGCCGTCGCCCCAGGTATTTATCAACGAAATGTGCCGCGTGTGGCGGCGCGTTACGACGCCCAGCGCGCCCATCACCTTCTCGGTGAATGCCGGAAGCTGAACGTCGGTCAGTTGGCTGAAGCCGTGAATGTCGCCGAACAGCATCGCTCGTGTGTCGCGGCGTCCCCGGGCAACCTTCGGACGGTGCGGCGGCGCAGGCTTTCCGGCGATGCCGCCCGGGCCGATCGACACGATTTTGACCGGGCTCGCGTCGTCGTCGACGGCGCCGTCCAGCCTCAGTTGCGTCAACGGGGCATTCAGATGGCGGGCGCAGAGGCAGGCCAGGCCCTCCGCCAGGCTGTTGCCGTAGGTGAAGAGCTGATCGTCGCCCAGATACGCGTCCTCCGTCGCAAAGCGCACCGTCTTGGCCGCGGCCAGACAGGCCTCGAAGCGCTTGACCCAGGACTCACCCGCCGGGCGCACCGAATGTGCGACGAAGTCGTCGATGGCGAAGGGCAGAACGACGTTGAGGGCCGCGCCGTGTTCGAGTAGCGCCTCGGCGAACAGTATGTCGGCGCCGGAGGCCAGCGAGCCATAGGCGGCGCCGACCCGCATCCCGTTGAGCAGAGCGGCAATCCGACCGGCGAGCGCTGCCGCGTGCACCGCCGAAAGCCCCCTGTTCTGACCGGGCGACAGCGCGGTTGTCGGGCCGAGGAAATGGACGATGGTGGCCGGCTCGAAAGCGCCGAGCACGCTGGAGTCGAGCTTCTTGATCCGGGCGATGCGCGCGAGTTGCCGGCCGGTGGTGGCGAAGGCGGCGTGATCGCGGCCGGCAGCTGCGACCACCCGGTCGACCAGCCCGCGCGCCGCGTCGAGGTCGCCCCTGACCAGATTGGCCTCGAGTGCCGTCGCCAGCACCCAATAGCGATCGGCGGCACCGGCCGCGGCCGGGTCGGCCATGCGCGGCGCGAGAAGTTCGAGCACCTCGCCGGCGAGCCGGCCGGCCGCGTCGGCGTCACCGGCGAACAGGGCCAGGGTGGCGGCATTGACGGCCGGGTAATAGGCCGCCGGGTCGTTTGCGGCGGCGGCCGTGCGGAAGGCGCTCTCATAGAGGGCGCGGCCCTCGCGAAACAGCGCCGAGCGGGCCTCGCCCGTCTCGGCGAAGGCCTGGTCTTTCTTCAGCCGGCCCAGCAGGCTTGCGACGTCGGTCTCCGGCCGGCCGTCGAGGCCGAGTTCGTGGAACTTGCCGAGCGCAAGTGCGGTCGCGCCCGCGTTGGCGAGGCTGAGTACCGCCCGATGGGCGAGACCGACATTGCCGGGAAACACTTGCAGCGCGTCGGTCGCCACGTCGTAGGCGCGGAAGAATTCGCCTTGGTTGAAGAAGGTGTCCACCTCGGCCAGCCGGGCATCGGCGGTCACGGGGGAGCTTTGCGTATCGGACATACGCCCCTCCAATCGGATCAACCGCCGGCCGGTGTGGCATCCGGGTTCGACGGCTGATAATGGCGGGCGAACTCGTCGCCCGGAACCACCCATCGCTCGCCCTGGCAACCCTCGACGACCCAATCCGACGCGGTCGCGACGGACTGGCCTAGGACTGTGCCGACAATTTCGCCGTCACGCGCAGCGCGGGCGAACACGTCGGCCTTCGGCCGCCATCGGTTCTCTCCGAGATGTGCATAGGACGAGCGAAAGGCCTTGTTGCGCAACGGCCAGCTGCTGCCATCGCCGTCAGTGACCTCCCAATCCCCGGCGCGGGCCCGCATCGCTTCCCCCGACCGCGTGGTCCAAGTCCAACCCCTGATGTGCCGCTTCGCGGTCACGTCGCCGATCCGCCGGTAGCGTTGCCACAGGGGCCGGGACCGCAGGCCCAGTTCGCGCAGGGAATACAACGTGGTGGCCAGGAAATCCAGGGCACCGTCGACCTTCTCGGGACTCCTGCTGACCAGGGTCGCCCACGGGACCAGATCGGGGCGCCGCTTGCGGGTGTTGTCCCGGGTGGGTCCGTAGCGCCATCCGTATCTGCGCAGGTAACGGGCCCAGTCCTCGTGCTCGGCTTCGGCCATCGCCATGGCGGTGTCGCGGTCGAACCCGATGACGGCGAGCCGCTGCAGCGGTGCGGCTTGCGTCAGCTCCGCGGATACCGGCTCATCGGGCGCCGTACCGTATGCGTCCCAGGTGTGCCTGGCGATCTTTTCCACCATCCACAGCGTGTTTCGCACGACGCGCCGATTCGACCCGCGGTAGAACTCGTCCAGTTCGGCCCACGGTTTGGTGACGTCGGAGTCGTGACCGGCCTGGGCCGCATAGCGCTCATGGATGAGCATCGCGGCCCGTTCCCAGGGGTCGTGGCCCCGGCCGTACGGCACGTTCATGGCCAGGCGGAATGTGTGCAACTGGCCCGCCAACGGAGCAATGGTGTCCTGACGCGGGTCGATCTTGGGGTCCTGCACGAAGATCGGCATCGTCGGGAACCGGGCGGCCAGGCGGGTGCCGAGCATGGCGTCGATTTGAGCCTGGCCCGCCGGCAGCGCGAAAATCACAGCGGCCCCGTGATTTTCGGTGTCCGGGCCGGGTGGTGAGTGACTTTCGAGTGCGTCCTGGGCGCGATGCTCTGTTGGCGCGTGCCCCGGTTCGTCGGCGGCGCGGTGACCGTCGCCGTGAGCTGTCACCTCCCCCGTCGTGACGGCGGACACAGCCGGGCCGTTCTGATCGGCTGCGGCCGGGCGGCTCGGCGTCTGCCAACGCTGCGACGCCCTCAGGGCGATCAGTTTCCAGGCCTGCGTCAACGTGCGCGCCCGCCTGTGTAGCCCCTTCGAGCCGTTGGTATCCCCCTCGTCGGCGCCGGCTCGGGCACGGCCGGTCGCCGGTTCACCATCCGGCGGCTGGGTTTGCGCTTTGTCGCCGCGGCGCGCGCCGGCCTCGCCGTCCTTGGCCGGCCCGCCATCGTCTTCGGGTTTGATCACGCCGACCAACGATGCGAATGCGGGTAACTCGTTCACCGCGGTCAGCCATTGGTCGGTGGCCGAGTAACCGAGCGCACGGTGATAGACGTCGATGTCTTTTCGATACTCGTCGGCGTTCTTCGCCACGATGGTCAGCGACGGCAGCTCAGGGGCGTTGGGTGCGGTGTAATAGCCGCGCTCGATCTGACGGCGCCTCAGATCAGCACACAACGCCAGCGTCAACCCCGAAGTGCCGCAAGTGATGACGCGGGTCGTCTGACCGGTGGCGATGATGCGGTCGAGAAGCCGCTCGGCGGTCACTTCATAGATGCCGAGCGCGCTCGCTCCCCACAGGGGGTCCGATCCCCCCAGCCGTTGAGCACGCCACGACTCGGCCTGCCAGGGATCGTCGATGCGCACGATCAGCGGCAGTCGCTGCTTGTTGGTCACTGCCCGCAATCGCGCTTCGATGGCCGCCAGACGGTGCAGATTCGTTGTGGGGCTTGCCGTGAGCAGATAGAGCTGACGAGTCTTCTTCCACAACGGCAGCAGCTCGAGGCTGCCGAGCTTGTCGAGATCTGTGACGATGACGCGGGCGCCTTCGGCGCGCAGGTCACGAACCGCGTTGAGCTGGCCCCGGGAAACGATCAGCGCCAGCTGGCTCTTGTCCTTCCTCACCGCGCGGGCGACCGCGGTGACCAGCGACCGCGAATCGTTGTCGAAGTCGACGACCGCGGTGACCGAGCGCGCAACCTGCACGCGCATCCGGTCGACTTCGGTGGAGAACACCGACACGAAAATCGCGATCAGTCCGACGTAGAGGACGAACGAGCCGGCGATCGCGGCGATGTCCAACGCGACCGGCGTCACGCGGGGGCATCCGTTGGCCGCGGAGTACCCCTGCGAGCGGCCCCGAACGGTTCCCAGCGCCCAGACGATGGCGCTGACGAACGGCAGATTCTTCGGGTCGTGGCAGCGAGAGAACGAACTGAAGGCCAGCGCGGCACTGGAGGTGAGCAGGATCGCCATCACCCCCGCGGGCCGGGCGCCCGGCCGCTCGCGATCTTGTGTGCGGTAGCTCGACACGCACACCGCGGTCAGGCCCGCCCCGACCACTATCTCCGTGGCCACCGAGCCCGGACGGCCGAACCACCAGACCGGCGGAACCCACGAGAACGCCGCGACCAGACAGAGGTAGGCCACCGACGTCCACACCGCGGCGATCAGGGCGCGCCGCAACACCATGAAGGCCTTTTCTCGGCGCGTCACACGACCTCCCGACGTCTGGGTTCGCCCGTCAGCAGCGGCAGCCGCAACACAGTGTGGCACGAACTTTCATGTGCATCGAATTAATCGTTCGCCCCGCCCGTGCACTATGCGCATCGTCGGGGTTGTCGATATGTGGATCGCAATCCGCCGCAAGCCGGCCGCTTTGTCCGAGGTCGAAATTGAAGCCGCTTGGTGCGGAGTGAAATCGAGGCGCGCTCAATATCGGTAGACGAGGATTTTGTTCGCGTCATTACCCAGTCCGACAAACAATCGGCGCCCCGCGACGTCGAGCTCCAGATACTTGGAATCGGCGGGTTTCAGCGCGGCGATATTGGCCAGTGGAGCGAATGCGGTCATGGTGCTCGTTGCGCCGGCGAGCACATAGAGATCACTCGAGTTGTAGAACGCGGCGAACAGTCGCCCATCGCCGGGGGCCGCAAATCCGCTGCCCCATCCCGGGCCGCTGAGCGCACCCCTTTGCTTTCCGTTCTGACCGTCGAGCACCGAAATCCTGGTGGCCGAGATGACCGGGTAATCGCCCACGGAGAAGTACACGGTATTGGTCGTCGGTTCGAAACCCAGGTCATTGATCTCGCCCGGACCGTTGACCGGCGTGCGCCATTCCTCCGTCAGCGTGTGGTCCGCGCGCCCGACACTGGATGGATTCGTATACAGGACGTCGCCGGTGCCGGGGTCCACCGCGATTCGTTGCACCAGCGGATTCTTGTCGTGGGCGTTCGGCGCCACGTCGTTGTCGGCGACGATGCGGCCGTCGGAGTCGAATTCGACGAGGCACTCGCCCTTGTCGGAGATTCCGCCGCCGTACACGATGCCGCTCGCCGGGTTGATCGCGAGCACTTGGGGATAGCAGGACGGCTTCTGGCTCGTGGACACCACGGTGTCCGAGTCGGTGCTGAACACCTTGAGCACTCCGGCGGCCAGGAGCGCATATCCCCTCCCGAGCCTGTCGTTGACCACGATGTGCTCGGGTTCGTCACCGATCAGCGTGTCGAACCGCTTGATGGGCCCCGGTGGGTCGGACAGCGAGACGGCGTAGGCCCGCAACACCGGCGGATCTCCTTCGATGCCAATCGCATACAGCTTGTTGCCCGGCGCGCTGAAGGTCAGATGCGCCGGTTCGAACGGCAAAGTGATGGCGCTCACCAGCGGCGCCGGGCCGGCCGGGGAAACGGTCGCGGGCGCGAGTTCAGGAGCTCGTTGAGGCCGCGGCGAACTCGTCGAACTCGGCGGCGTCGACGAACATCCGACCAGGGTCGCGCTGAGCGACAGTGCGACTCCCCAGCGCCACAGCCGGCTTCGCATGGCCGCAATCGTCTCACGGGCAAACTCTTGCGGCTACCCTCGCGACCCGACTCGGCACGACGCAGAGCCGGTGTCGGCGGCCGCTACGCGGCCCGGTTGTGCAGCGTGCGCGGGTCCACGCCCGCACGCCGCCACGCCGTGGCGGCCCATGGCGTGTAGACCGCCCACAGTGGGAGCCGGTTGATGACGGGATTGAGCGCCCGCATGGTTGCGGCGAATCGCTGAAACCGCTTCTCCTTCTTCGGGTTCCACGGCAGCTGGCACACTTCGCGCATCTGGGGCGGCATGGTGCCGACCAGCACCAGGCGGGTGTAGCCGTTGAGCGGGGCCGACAGCACCTTCCAGAGGGGCTTGGGGATCCAGCGCGGGCCGGGAATTCCCTTCCTGATGTATCCGGTCCCGTACAGCACGGTCTTGTGCGGAACGAACCGGCCGAGCATGTGCTCCCAGTAGGCGAGGAAATCATCGTAGGTCTGGGGCTGGCCGCGCTCACTCACGCCATAGAGGCTGTACCAGATCTTGCCTTCGTTGAAGATCTGTTCCTTCTCCGCGTCGGAGAGCCGGCGGATGAACGTGTCGGCGGTGTAGATGACCTGGTCGACGAAAGTCGCGTGTGCCCAATAGAACAGCTCGGGGTTGAGGGCGTGATACCTCGAGCCGTCGCTGATCGTGCCCTTGATGGGCTTGTGGAAGTCGCGCACCTTGCGGCCCCACACGTGCGGCTCGTCGGAGTAGACGGTCTTCATCAGCGGCGGTCCCGTGCGCTTGGCCCGGCCCAGCGTGTCGCTGAACACCACTGAGTGATCGAGTACGCCCTGGCCGAGTTGCTCGATGCAGTTCTCGACCCCGGCGGTGCGCTGGAATCCGAAGAACTGCGTGCGGTTGTCCCCGTAGAACTTCCAGATTAGCGAATCGGGCCCGAGTCGCGGCGCGCAGTCGGGGATCGCATCACCGGCCTCGTCGGTGGGCATCGGCAGCGCTTCGCGGACGCCGGCGTCGAACTGGGCACCGGCGTCCGGCGCGCGAGCGGTTCTGTCCGGCGTCGAGCTCACAAGAGCCTCCCGAGAATCATTGACACAAAGGCGTATCTTTGTTTCAAAGCGTAGCAATCGGGGGGCTCGGCCGCACCCTCACCCCCGTTTGCGGCGCCGGGTCAACAGCCGAGAGATTGATACGATGCCGCGAATCATGCAGTCCGACGCGGGTTCAGCCGCTGCCGAATCGGTCACCGACCTGGAGTGCAGAATCCTGGACACTGCGCGGGCGGTCTTCGAGACCTACGGGGTGCGCCGCGCCAACATCGAGGACGTCGCCGTGCGCGCCGGCGTCAGCCGCAGCACCGTCTACCGGCGCTTCCCCACCAAGGACGTCCTCTTCGCACACGTGGTGCGACGGGAGGCGCAGCAATTCTTCACCACCCTTGACGAGGCCACGACGGGCCGCGACCCCGCGGACGCCGTGATCGAGGCTTTCGCTCTGGGAGTGCGCCTGGTCGGCGACTCGGCCCTGTACTCGCGGATCGCCGAGAGCGAGCCCGAGCTGTTCGGCATGTTCTCCCGGTCGCACGCCTTCCCGATCCGCCAGTTCGCCGACGGGATCGCCCACACCCTGCGGCGCTGCGGCACCGACATCCCCGAAGCCGATTTGGAGAACATCGCCGACATCCTGCTGCGGGTCGCCCTCGGAATCATCGTCTTCCCCACCGACCGGCTCGACACCTCGGACAACGCCGCCGTCCGCGAGTACGCCGCCCGCTATCTGGTGCCCATCATCCGCCGCTGACGCCAGGGGCTTGGGCGCTGATGGACGGCCGTCGCATGCCTCGCTCCGAAGACGCGACGATGTCGGTGCGCTGAACTAGCCTGTATCGCGTGGCTCGCTCGGCGGGGGCTCCGCGAACCAGGTACGCCAGTTGCGGCGAGACCGACATCGCATATCAGGTCGTCGGCGACGGGCCGATGGACTTGCTCGTGCTGCCCGGGCCGTCGATCCCGATCGATACCGTGGATGCCGAACCCTCGATGTACCGGTTCCACCGCCGGCTGGCGTCATTCGCCCGGGTGATCCGTCTCGACCAGCGCGGCATCGGCCTCTCGTCGCGGGTTCCCTCGCTGGACGTGATGGGCCCGAAGTTCTGGGCCGCCGATGCCATCGGCGTGATGGATGCCGTCGGCTGCGAGCGGGCCACCGTCGTGGCGCCGAGCTTCAGCGCCATGACCGGTCTGGTCATGGCGGCCGACTACCCCGAGCGGGTGAGCGGCCTGATCACCATCAACGGCGCGGCCCGCACGCTGCGGGCTCCCGACTACCCGATGGGCTCCGAGGTCGCCGCGACCGACCCGTACTCGACCGTCGCGATCGAACCGGACGCCGTCGACCAGGGTTTCGACATCCTCGCCATCATCGCCCCCAGCGTCGCGCACGACGACGCCTTCCGCGCGTGGTGGGACATGGCCGGCAACCGTGCCGCCTCGCCCAGCATGGCCCGCGCGATGATCGCGGTCATCCGGGAGGCCGATGTGCGCGACGCCCTGCCGCGCATCAGCGCGCCGACGCTGATCCTGCACCGTGACAACCCGCAATTCAGTCCCGTCGGGCACGCCCGCTACCTGGCCGACCACATCGCCGGGGCGCGCCTGGTCGAACTGCCGGGCAGCGACGTCCTGTACTGGGTCGGCGACACCGGGCCGATGCTCGACGAGATCGAGGAGTTCGTCACCGGCGTGCGCGGCGGCGCCGACACCGAACGGCTGCTCACCACCATCGTGTTCACCGACATCGTCGGCTCCACCGAACGCGCCGCCGCAATCGGCGACGACCGGTGGCGCGACCTGCTGGACAACCACGACGCGATCGTGCGCCACGAGCTCCGGCGCTTCTCCGGTCGCGAAGTCAACACGGCCGGAGACGGATTCGTCGCGACATTCAAGAGCCCGAGCGCCGCGCTCTCCTGCGCCGACGCGATCGTCGACGCGGTCCGCGTCCTGGGCGTCGAAGTTCGGGTGGGCATTCACGCGGGCGAGGTCGAGGTGCGGGGCGCCTCCAAGACTGACGTCGCAGGCATGGCCGTACACATCGGCGCGCGCGTGGCGGCGCTCGCCGGCCCGGGCGAGGTGCTGGTCTCCTCCACGGTGCGCGACATCGTCACCGGGTCGCGCCACAGGTTCAGCGACCGAGGCGAGACCGAGCTGAGGGGTGTGCCGGGCCAGTGGCAGTTGTGCGCCCTGGTCCGCGAGCACGCCACCGTCGCGCGGTAAGCAATCCCACACACCGGCCCTCGGCGGACCCTCGAACACCCGCACAGCGCGGCGTAGGCTGCGCTGTGAACCTCGATTTCGGCGTACAGCTTGATATTTGGACGAAGGAGTACGCATGACCGACGTGCACGTCTCGTTGCCGCCCGCGCTGCAGCGAGCGCTTGATCTCCTCACCGACCCGCCAGCCGATCCCGACGTGAGCAGGGGTTACCTGGACCTGCTCGGCAGCCGACAAGAAGACGACGGCGTCTCGGTGAACACCGGCCCGATCCAGGCGGCGTGGGCGTCACCGATCGGTTCGATGCTCTACGACAACGCCCAGGCCCTCTCGCGCCGGCTGATCAGCGCGTGGCAGCTACCCCTGGAATGGCTGAACATCCCGCCGGGCGGCGTCGCGCTCGACGTCGGCTCGGGCCCCGGCAACGTCACCGCGTCGCTGGCCCGTGCCGCGGGCCCCGACGGGCTGGCCCTCGGTGTCGACATCTCCGAGCCCATGCTGCGGCGCGCCGTGCGCAACGAGGCCGGCCCGCAGGTCGGCTTCATCAAAGCCGACGCGCAGCGACTCCCCTTGCGGGACGGCACCGTCGACGCCGTCATCTCGACCGCCGTCCTGCAGCTCGTGCCGAACCCGATGGCCGCGCTTGCCGAGATGACGCGCGTGCTGCGCACCGGCGGGCGGCTGGCCGTCATGGTCCCGACCGCCGGCCGCGCAGCAAAGCTCTGGCGGATGCTGCCCAACGTCGGGGCGCACGCGTTCGACGAAGACGAGATCGGCGACTTCCTGGAAGACCACGGGTTGACCAGCGTGCGGGTCAGCAACTTCGGCCTCCTGCAGTGGGTGCGCGCCAGGTTGGGCTGACCGCCCCGCTAGCCGCCGCTTTGCGCGAGCAGGGCCAACCGGTCGATCGATTCCCGCAACATCTCCGCCGTCGTCGCCCGCGCCCTGTCCAGCCGGGTCTCGTCGTTGAGCGCCGTCCAGTCATAGGTGTGGGTGACGCGGGTCAGGGTGTTGTTGATCTCGTTGAGCTCCCAACGCCACAGGTGCCCGGGGGGCTGCTTGCGCGGCTCCGCCGGGCACCACGCGATCTTGCTGGCTTCGATGAACTCGACGACGTGGTTCTCCCGGACCGCGCCGTTGGTCAGGACCGTCTTGAACACGTCGCCGACCCGGCGGACACGCTGCCCCGCGGCTGCCGAGGCGAGGTTGTTGTTGCCGTCCCAGCTCGGCTGGCGCGATGGATCGGCGATCAGCTCGAAGATCGTCTCGGCATTGGCGGAAATGACGCGGGTGGCGCTCACGACGCGGTCTTCGGAATCGGGCATAGCGCTATCCAAACATGCGGCGCCTCCACGGAGCACAAGTGACTTTGGGCTGCCGCGGTGAGGACCTTCGGCTGTGGTGTCGCGCCCCGACGGCATGCGACTCTGTCGGTGCCGGGTTCACCCGGTGGTCTGTCCGAAGTGCAGCGAGCCCATTTTTGGGCGAGGCCCGCCCCCGGGCCTGTTTGACCCACCGTCACAAGACGGGGATCTGCCTTCGGACAGACCTTTTCGGTCAATCCGCCCGCAGCGCTTCCACCGGTCCGGACAGGGCCGCCTTGACGTAGCGGGTCTGGTCGTCGGCGAGCACCTCGGCGTCTGACCGCTCGATGCCGTCGGCGATCGCCCGGGCCACCTCACGCGGGTCGTTCTTGGGGACGTCGAAGCCGGACGTCATGTCGGTCTCCGTGTAGCTCAGGTGCACGCCGGTGACCTGGGTGCCCTGCTTCTCGAGCTCGATGCGCAGGGAGTTGGTCGCCGACCAGAGCGCCGCCTTGGAATCGCCATAGCCGCCGGAACCGGGCAGCCAGGACAGGATCGACAGGATGTCGACCAGGGCCCCGCCGCCGTTCTCGGCCAGGATGGGCGCGAACGCCTTCGCGACGCGAAGCGCGCCGAAGTAGTTGGTCTCGAAGACCGCGCGCACCTCCTCGATGTCGCTGCTCAACAACTTCGGCGCGGCGAGCACACCGGCGTTGTTGACGACGATGGCGGCGTCGGTCGCCCTAAGCGCAAGCGCAGCAACCGAATCGGGCTTGGTCACGTCCAGCTCGACACTGACCACGCGCGGGTCGTCACTGGGCTTGGGCGCGCGCGCCGTCGCGTACACCTTCGCCGCGCCGCGCCGCAGCAGTTCGTCGACGATCGCCTTGCCGAGCCCGCGCTGCCCGCCGGTCACCACAACCGTCGACCCCTTGATGTTGACCATGATCCGCACTCCTTGACTTAGGTAAAGGCCGTTTGATTCTGTCAACATAATTGCGTCGCGCGACATAGTCAAGTACTCTTTACCTATGTCTGAGCAATGGTCTGCGTCACAGCGTTACGGGCTCGCCTGCGCACCGGGTGGCCTGGGCCTGGTCCAGGATTTCCTGAACACTGCGGGCATCGAGGGATACGGCCCGGACCTGCTGGCCGACACCGCCGTCGCCGCGCAATGGGTCGGCGGTGCTATCCGGACCTGGTCGGCGCTGCGCGGCGAGCAGGCGCGGCCACCCACGCTCACCGCCACGGATGTGACGAAGCTGCGCGGGTTGCGGGCCACTATCGCCGCGCTGGTGACCACGGGTGCGCCGCCCGGTCCGGTCGCCGGGCCAATCCAGGCGTCGTTCGCGGTGTCCGGCGCCGGGGAGGTGAGGTTGGAACCCTCAGGCACCGGCTGGCGCTGGTTGGCCTCCGCGCTTTGGGCCGAGATACTCCTTGCGCAACGTTCCGGAGTCTGGCGCCGGATCAAGCGATGCCACAACCACCGCTGCGGCTCGACGTTCTACGACCGCTCGAAGAACAACAGCGGCGTGTGGCACGACGTGAAGACGTGCGGCAACGCCGCGAACTTGCGTGCCTCCCGGGCCCGCAGACGCAACAGCGGCCAGGTGACCGGCTCACCGGTTGCGCCAACGTAGGCGACCTCAGCAGCGCTCCGCGCCGCGTGGCATCAGCCGCGCCTTCGCCGGCGCATCGATCGGTCTGCTCTTCAAGACGGCGTTCAGCGCGCTGCAGGCCCGCGCCTTGATCGGGGTGATCACGTCGAGGCTGGCGGGATTCCGGGGGATCCAGGACTGCAGTGTGAGCACAGTTCGGTCCTTCGTGTGTTCGGCCGGCGTGCCGGCTCATCGCATTGGACCGCAACCGCTTTACGGCCGCACCGCGCCGCGGTAAACGGGGTGAAAAGCCGCGCTGTGGCGTCGGGCACAGGGTCGCGCCACGCGACCGCCGGTCACACCCGCCGAGCCGGCCAACTCTTGAACCGCCGCAGGTAGGCGGGCAAGCGCCGCGCCGGCAGAGCCGTCGGCCAGTCATCGGCGCGGAAGTACGCGTCGGTCCCGCCGTCGACGAAGATCGTGCTCCCGCAGAGAAAATCCGCGGCATCCGAGAGCATGAAACACATCCAGTCGGCCATCCGCCCGGCATCGGCGAAGCCCCCGAGCGGAACGGGAAACGATCGGACCGCCTTGGCCTGCCGCGGGAAGGACAGCTGCTCCTGCAGCAAGGGCGTCATCGTTGCGCCGGGCGCGAGCGCATTGAGCCGCACACCCGCGCCCGCCCACTCCGGCAGCACCGCCTGCCGTCGCACCCAGCGAGTGACGGCGATCTTGGACGCCGCGTACATCATCGTCGGGGCGGCCGGGCCGAACAGTCGCACGGACCGCAAGGCCCTGTCAGGGTCGTTTGCGAGCAGCGCGCGCACGGTCCGCCCGGGCACCGCAGGCACCGTGGTCGATGAGTTGCTGGACACCACAACGACTTTCGGGTGATCTGTGGTCGCCAGCGCCGGGCGCCATGCCGTCAGCAGCTCGACGACGCCGAAGAAATTCACTTGAGCGATCTGACGCGGCCGGTCACGGCCGGGACTGGGACCCAGCCCGGCGGACAGCACGGCGCCCTCGAGTCTGCCGCCCGAGGCGGCGAGCACGCCGTCGGCGGCCTCGCGGCGCCCGCGCGGGGTGGACAGGTCGGCGCTGACGTCGGCATCCGCGAGGTCGACACCGATCACGGTGTGGCCGTCGTCTCGCAGTCGCCGCGCGGCCTCGCGGCCCATCCCGGAGGCCGATCCGGTGATCGCGTAGGTGCCCATGAGCCTGCGCTCAGGCCTTGACGCGCAGCGTCTGGTCGACCCACGCGCGAAGCGCGGTGATGGGCGCCGCGTCGACGATCACCGGGAGCCAACGGTGGCACTGCGCGCAACGCGGCTTGCCAGGGCCCGCGGCACGGACACGGTTACGCCGCCCGCAGTGTGGGCAACCCTCGATCGCGGTGTTATCGCTCATGGCGACGATCCCACCACGAAGCGGGCCACGGGGTCGATGGTCATTGGTCACGAACCCCCGCGCGGGTGCGCCCGATGGTCAGCCGCCGGCGGCGCGCTCGACGTCGAGCAGTTGCTCGCCGCGCCGTTCCGCGTCGTAGGCCTTGCGGCCACCGCGAAGACCGAACAGTCTCTTCGAGATCAGCAGATAGACAACGGCGGCCACGTTGATGCCGAAGGTCACCACCCGCGTCATCGTGATGCCCTTGGCGAGATCGTGAATCTCCAGCGGCAGGAACACCGAAGTGGCCACCACCGCGAAGTACTCCCCCCAGCGTTTCAGCAACCAGAGCCCGACGCCCTCGATCACCTCCACCAGCGCGTAGGCGACCAGCGCGACGGTCAGCAGGGTGAGGGTCGACGGCTTGGCGGCCAGCGCCTTCTCCAGCTCGTGCACCGCCGTCATCTGATCGACCTGAAAACCGCTGGCCCGCAACAGCGGGAGGTCCCGGTCGAGCGTGGCCTGGATGGATCCGCGGGCACCGCGGAACTTCCACACGGCGTAAGCCGCCAGCCCGATCAGCAGCGCCCGGACGAAACGCTCGATGCCGAGCGCACGAACGATGATGGCTTGGCGCAATGCCTTGCCGCGCAATATCATCGGTGCATCCTCGGCGCGCCCGTGCCCGGCGGGTTCGCCGACGACGAACTCCCCGCACCGCAGGCAGCGCCACGCCTGGCCGAGCGCTGTGCTCGCGCTCAACCGATCGGCGAGCTCCCGGTCATCGGGACCATCGGGCCGGTACGTCACATGCCCCTGCAACCCGCAGGTGATCAGCTCCCACCGGTTGGCGCCGCCGTTTCTACACATGGCCACCGATCATTCAGTGCCGGCGACGACGCACGCAAGGAGGCGCGCGGCTTTCAAAAGCGCGGTGCGCTTCGCCGGCGCCGGGCGGTGGCGCTCACCGCGCCCAGCAGCCCGGCGAGTTCGGCGACCGGCACCTCGTCGAGGCGGTCGACCGCGGTGACGATGTCCTCGCGCAGTGTCTGGTCGCAGAAGGGTTCGGCGAGCCAGTTGAACTTGTCCACCACGCGTTCCCAGGACATGGGCCGTGTCAACGAACCTTCGTAATCGTCTTGCTCGCGGCGCAGGTGACGCCCGTCGTGGGTGGCGATGTGCACGCGGGCGGCCGTGCGCTGCGGGTAGTCGGCGGTTAGGTCCGCGGCGGGCTCGATTTCGACGCGGGTCAGCAGGTCCTGGACATCGGCGCGCAGAACCCGTTCGTTCTCAAGCTGTTCGGGGCCGACGCCGCCGTCCAGGAGCGCGACCGCGCTCAGGTATTTCAGGTTGTAGTCGGCCTGCTCCTTGGTGCGCGGCTGGTCCTTGTCCCCGTAGGCTCCCCCGCCGGCGAAGTCGTAAGCCCCCTGGAACACCTCGAGGGTCACCCGCGCGACGTCCGCCCCCCGCAAGTCGTTGTCGGCGCGCAGGGCCAGCACCGCGTCGATGACGACCTGCCCGTGGATCAGTGAGCAGTACTGCTTCAGGTAGGTCTGCTCGACACAGGACAGCGCCCGGTCGGCGGTGCGCATGTCGATCGGTCGGTCGAAAAGCTGCACGAGGCCGTGCGGGCCGTCGAACAGCGATCGGGGACCGGTGATCCCGCGGCCCGCCAGGATCGTCGCGTATACCGCGCGCATGCCGGTGATGGCCGGCGAAATGCCCTTCCACTGCGACACCGGCTCGGCGTGCACCGTCGCCAGCGACACGTTGTCGGCCGTCGCGGCGGCGATCGCGTTCGCGGTCTGCCCGGCGTTCAGATCGAGCAGCTTGGCGGCCCCCGCCGCCGCCGACATCGCCAGTTGCAGGGCGTGATTGAGACCCCGCGCCATGACGGGAACTGCTGCGCTGAAACGGCATTGGATCTCGTAGGCGACCGCGAGGGCCAACAGGAAATCCCCGCCGCCGGCGCCGGTGTGCTCCGCGACGGCCAGGACCGCACCGAAATTGTCGGCGGGGTGGCACAACCCCCCGACCGTCAGGTAGGTGTCGAGCAGGTCGGGGTAGCGCACCAGCACCGCGTTGAAGAAGGCGGCCTGATCCACCGACGCCCGCCCACCGCCGACGAGTGTCGCCGTGGGCCGTGCGCTGAACTGTTCGGTGTGCTCGCGGATCGTCGCGATCAGCTCACCATCCAGTGAGCCGACGGCGCAGGCCACGCTGTCGAGCACGTTGCGCTTCATCAGTGCCCGCGACCTCTCGCTCAGGTCCCGGGGTTCGGCCGCCACGACGAACTCGGCCAAGTCATCCACTACATAGATTCGCGCCACTTCGCCCTCCGCCGTTCCCAGCGCCACTGAGAGAGCCTAGATGTACTCGGCCGAGCCCGCGGCCGGCGGCGCGGTTGCTCAGACCGCCGGCTCGATCTCGCCGGGTCGCGGTTGCGGGCTGACCGCCGTCGTCTCGTCGGTGAGTTTCTTACCGATCACCCGGATCTGGCGCGCGCTGAGCGGGCAGAGCGGATGCACGGCGAGCATCAGGGCGACTTGCCGGCGGGTGTCGAAAACCGGCGCGGCGATGGTCACCACGGGTTGTTTGCGGCGACCGGGGTTGTCGTCGGACAGGAAGCCGATGGTGGTGAACTCCACCAGCAACTGGTCCATGATGTGGCGGACCGGGGTCGGCATCTCGTTGCTGTCGAGGGTGCCGACGACCTGCACGGCCTGAGCGAGCGCCGGCGTCGTCCAGTCGACGTCGAAGCCGCGCTCACGCGTGTGCTCCAGCACCTGTTCGAGCCGCCGCGTGCGATCGGCGTTGGCGCCGACGCCGCGGCGGATCCATGCGCGCTGCTCCTCGGCGGTGTCCCAGGCGGCGAGCGCGACCCCGAACGGCGGGGCGTAGGGAATGCGATCGCCGGGGATTCCCGACGGCTGGGTGGCGGGCTCACCTTCGAACGCGGTGACCACCAGGGATTCGCCGAACCGTTCCACGACGGAACAGGCGTAGCCGACCTCGCGCGACAGTCGTAGCGCCGCGCCCCGCGCCGCGTGCGCGAGCGGCCGGGCGGTATCCGTCCGCGCGGCCACCACGGCGAGCGCGGGCCCCAGGGTGAAGGTCTTCACGACGGGATCGCGGCTGGCCCATCCGCGGTCGCACAGCGTCTTGAGGATCGCGTGCGCCGTCGCCTGGGTGAGGTCGAGCTCGCGCACGACATCGGAGAACCGCAGCGGCGCGTTCCCGGACCGGGCCAGCAGTTCGACGACGTCGAGCACTCGGGCCGTAGGCGCAGACGTCGATCCGCGAATGGCTTGACTCCCTTGCGGCGGAATTCCTACAGTTGAGCGAACATTCGAGAGCTTATATCGACTATTCGAGAAAGTAACGGATTGCGTGCTGTGGTCTTACCGGACGTCCGGCTGGCGCATCGTGGTCCACCCCAACGGAGACTTCCGATGACCGAACGAGAAGACCGCCAGGACATCAGCGACCTTTTGACCCGCTACGCCACCGGCATCGACCGTCGCGACTGGCAGCTGTTTCGCACGGTCTTCACCGACGACTGCGAACTCGACTACGGCGAGATCGGCGCATGGCACGGCGTCGACACCGTCACCGACTTCATGGAGCAGGTCCATGCCATGGCCGGACACACGCTGCACCGCCTGACCAACCAGGCCGTCACGGTCCGGGGCGACAAGGCCACTGCGCGCACCTACATCGACGGGCTGATCATGGCCGCCGACAACGACGCCGGCGTCAACGCGATCGGCTTCTACGACGACGAGATCGTGCGAACCGGGGACGGATGGCGGATCGCCCGCCGGCGGTATACCCAGGTGCGCCTCACCCAGGTCGGCGGCGCGTAGGTGGACTTCGCCGCCAAATACGGACCGTGGGCTCTGGTGGCCGGCGCCTCGGACGGCGTGGGTGCCGCGTTCGCCGCCGAACTCGCCGCGCGCGGGCTCAACGTCGTGCTGGTGGCCCGCCGGAAGGCGGTGCTGGACCGGGTCGCCGCCGAGATCGGGTCCCGCGCGTCCGTCCAGACCCGCACGCTGGCGGTCGATCTCGCAGAACCGGGCGCGGCATCCGCGATCGCCGCGGCCACCGGCGACCTGGAGATCGGGTTCCTTGTGTACTGCGCGGGCGCCGATCCCGATTTCAAGCCCTTCCTGGCCAGCCCCCTGACAGCCGCCGAGGCGATGGTCCGGCGCAACTGCATGGCGCCGATGCAGTTGTGCCACCACCTCGCCCCGGCGATGGTGCAGCGCGGCCGCGGCGGCATCGTCATCCTCGGCTCCGGCGCCGGGCTGGCCGGCGGACCCAACATGGTCGCCTACGGCGCCACCAAGGCCTTCGACATGGTCTTCGCCGAAGCGCTCTGGGCCGAGTTGCACGGGAAGGGCGTCGACGTCCTCGGGTTGATCCTGGGCAAGACCGACACACCGGCGCTGCGGCAACTCGAACACAGCCGCGGCCTAATCGGGTCGCCCGACGAGCCGCCGACGGACGCCGGCACCGTCGCGGACGTCATCGCCGAGGCGTTCGAGAACCTCACCAACGGACCCACCGTCATGGTCGGTGACACCATGCGCGCCGCCGCCCAGCTGCTGGCGTCGTTGAGCCGTAACCAGGCCGTCGAGCTCTTCACCGCCGCCGCCGCGGCGGCCATGGGCCCGGACGACTGACCGAGCGACAAAGCCCCCGGGAACCGTGGTGCGTCCCGCCGCGTCGTAGGAGAGAGTGGGCAAGGAAAAGTAATGACTCGCTGACGGTTTGCCAAACTTCTTAATCAGGGGCGCCTAACTTTTCCTTTGTGAGGTCCTGGCCAGCAAATACGCCACGGCGCGCCCAGGAACTTAGGCTAGGCTGCACGTTGCTGGGCGACCGTATAGCAGGTAGGTTGAACAGCAGTCTCGACGGCAAGCCAGCCGAAAACGATCGCGGATTACCAGCTGGGGGATGACGATGCTGGACACCGAAAGGCCGCCCCTCGCCGTCCCCACCACTTCCCGCACGAGGCGGACCCTGGGCCGTTCGGCGCTGATCACCGCGGCGTTCATCGCACCGGCGCTCGTTTTGCAGATCGCCGGCCTGCACCCCGACCCGGTCGCCGCGCTGCTGATCTTCGGGGCAGCGGTGGTGGCGGCCAGCTTCCTGCTCGCGTGGGCCGCCGAGGCCGCGCAGATCGACGTCTCCGGCGGGCTGGCCATCGCGGTACTCGCCCTGATCGCGGTCCTGCCCGAGTACGCCGTCGACCTTTACTACGCGTTCGTGTCCGGCCACGACCCGGTTTACACCCAGTACGCCGCCGCCAACATGACCGGCTCGAACCGGCTCCTGATGGGACTCGGCTGGCCCGTGGTCGTGCTGGTCAGCGTCCTGGTGGCGCGCAGGTCGGGCTCCGGCAAAGCCACCGGCCTGGCGCTGGGGCCGGCCAACCGCGTCGAGCTCGGCTTCCTGCTCATCGCCGGAGCGGCCGCATTCGTCGTGCCCGTCAGCGGCCAGATCCATTTCGCGACGGGGCTGGCCCTGCTGGCCTGGTTCGGGTTCTACCTGTACAAGATCAGCCAGGGCGACGTCGAGGAGCCCGACCTCATCGGTACGGCCGCCGCCATCGGGGCGTTGCCCGACCGCAGCCGGCGCGTCACCGTCGTGGGCCTGTTTCTCGTGTCGTGTGCGGTGATCGTGCTCTGCGCCAAGCCCTTCGCCGACAATCTGGTGGCCGCCGGCACCGAGCTGGGCGTCGACCGGTTCCTGCTCGTGCAGTGGCTTGCCCCGCTGGCATCGGAGGCGCCCGAGTTCATCGTCGCGACCATCTTCGCCGCCCGGGGCAAGGGCACCGCGGCAATCGCGACACTGATCTCCTCGAAGGTCAACCAGTGGACGCTGCTGATCGGGTCGCTGCCGGTGGCCCACCTGCTGGGCGGCGGCAGCTTCACGCTCGCCCTCGACCCGCGGCAGGTGGAGGAGGTACTGCTGACGGCCACCCAGACGCTGATGGGCGTGGCGTTGTTGCTGGGACTGCGCTTCAGCAGGGGTGCGGCGTGGGCGCTGCTGGCCTTGTTCATCGTTCAGTTCCCGATCGCCACGACGCACGGGCGGCTCCTGCTCTGCGGAGCCTACGCGGCGGTGGCCGTCGTCGGGCTGGCCGTGCACCGCCACCACCTGATCGCGACCCTCAAGGCACCGTTCTTCGGGACGACCATCCGGCACAGCGGCCACCCCCACCACGCGGAGGCGGATCAGGGCGTCGCTTCGTAGCGCACCGGCGACCCGCGACTTCACCGACGGTCACGCGGCGTATACCGTCCAGGTATGAATCGAGTCTCGGTCATCACCGGCGGCGCGGGCGGCATGGGGCTGGCCACGGCCAAAATCGTTGGGCGCGACCATGTCCTGGTCTTGTGCGACGTGAGGCAAGACCGGCTCGCCGCCGCCGCCGCGACCCTGGACAGCCTGGGAATCACGCCCACGGTCGTCTACTGCGACGTCACCGACCCGAGTGCGGTCGCCGGCCTGTTCGACACCGCCGCCGGGCTCGGAACGCTCGCCTCGGTCATCCACACCGCCGGGGTGAGCCCGAGCATGGGCCCGGCCGACTACGTGATGCGGACCAACGCCCTGGGCACCGTCAACGTCAACGAGGCGTTTTACGCGGTGGCCGGCGAGGGCGCCGCGATCGTCAACGTCGCATCGATGGCGGCACACGTACTGCCCGCCGAAATGATTCCCACGGAACAATTTCCGACGGCAATCACCGATGCCGACGCCTTCATCGACGCGATGCTGGCGGCCTGCGACATCGTCCCCGAGGAGGCGCGGTCCGGCATCGCCTACGCCCTGAGCAAGAGTTTCGTGCGCTGGTACAGCCAGTCTGCGGCCGAAAGGTTCAACGCACGCGGCACGCGTATCGTCTCGGTGTCTCCTGGGTCCGTCGACACCGAGATGGGCAGGCTCGAGGAGCAGGCCGGCGCCGGGGCGATGGTCGCCAACGCCGCGGTGCCGCGGTGGGGCACGCCGGAGGAGATGGCCGAGCTGCTCGCGTTCTGCGCCAGCGCCAAAGCGGGTTATCTCACCGGCACCGACATTCTCAACGACGGCGGCGTGATCGCCTCGATGACGGAGCGGGCCAGGGTCGCCGCCGCCAGCACCTGACGGCCGGGAAGGGATCCACACCAGCGATGCGAAGCCGAGCGGCCGTCCTCTACGACTACGGCCTGCCCTGGTCCGTCGAGGAGATCGACCTCGACCCGCCGCGGGCCGGTGAGGTCCTCGTGCGCCTGGCCGCCACCGGACTGTGCCACTCCGACGAACACATCCGCCAGGGGCGGCTGGCCCCGCCGCCGAAAACCGAGGGCCCCGGCGAAGCCACCGCGATGTCGCCGACCATCGGCGGGCACGAGGGATCCGGCGTCGTCGTCGAGGTGGGCCCCGGCGTGACGCGGTTCGCGCCGGGCGACCACGTGGTGACCTCGTTCGTCGCCGTCTGCGGACGATGCCGTTGGTGCGCTTCGGGAATGGAGTACCTGTGCGACGCCGGGTCGGGCACCTTGCTGCCCGGGATGCCGACCGACGGCACCTTCCGCCACCACACGGTCGAGGGGCTCGACCTCGGCCACGTGTCCAAGATCGGGGCGTTCGCCGAACACACTGTCGTGTCGGTGAATTCGCTCGTCAAGATCGACCCGGACATCCCGCTGCTGCCCGCCGCCCTGCTGGCGTGCGCGGTGCCCACGGGCTACGGGTCCGCCGCCCATCGCGCCCGCGTGTGCGGGGGTGATGCCGTGGTGGTCATCGGGGCGGGCGGGATAGGGACCGCCGCGATCCAGGGTGCGCGCATCAGCGGCGCGGCCCGCATCATCGCGGTCGACATCAACGACTTCAAGCGCGAATCGGCGCCGATCTTCGGCGCCACCCACACCGCCGCGAGCGCCGCCGAAGCCCTCGAGCTGGTGCGTGAACTGACGCGCGGGGTGATGGCCGACGCGGTCGTCGTCGCCACCGCCATGATCGGCGAGGCCGACGTCGAGCCGGCCCTGGCGCTCACCCGCAAGGGCGGCACCTGCGTGCTGACCGGCCTGCCTGCGCCGGCGACACACTCGGTCACCGCCGCGCTGCAGAACTTCATCCTGATGAACAAGACGTTGTGCGGCACAGTTTTCGGCTCGTGCAACCCGAGGAGCGACATCCCACTGCTGGCCTGCATGTACCGGACCGGCCAGCTACTCCTCGACGAGATGATCACCAGGCGGTACCGGCTCGACGACATCAACGACGCGTACACCGACCTGACGGACGGCCGATTGATCCGCGGCGTCATCGATTTCGGCCACGACTGACCCGATGTCGCGGCGGTGCACCCAGTCCCGTGGCCGCAGCCGCCAGGTCCGGCGGGCATAGTCCAGCTCGGTGTAGGGCCACTGCGTCACGATCCGGCCGCTCGGTGAGCGAAAGTAGCTTTGGCACTGCGTCCAGACGCTTCGTTCCAGATCGGCGCCCAGCTTCTCGTTGTAGCACCGCTCGACCTCGGGGCGCACTTCCAGGTACCCGCCCCGGCGCGCCACGCGGCTCACCGCGCTCGCCACGAACCGGGCACCCGCCTCGAGGATGTAGACGATCGAATTGCCCCCCTGGTTGGTGTTGGGTCCGTACAACATGAAGAAGTTCGGAAACCCATGGGTCGCCACACCCAGGTAGGCGCTGGGGTCGGCACCCCACCGCTCGTGCAGACTCTGGCCGCCCCGCCCGATGACGTCGAGACCCGCGAGGTAGCGGCTGGTCTGGAACCCGGTGGCGCACACGATCGCGTCGGCCTCCACCACGCGGCCACCGGCGGTGGTGATCGACGTCCCGGTCACTCGCGCGATCGGATCGGTCACCAGATCGACGTGATCTTTCTGCAGCGCCCGGTAGTAGGCGTCGCCGAGCAGCACCCGCTTACAGCGGAAGGGGTAATCGGGGGTCAGAGCTTCGCGAAGCAGCTCATCGGCGACGGTGCGCTCGAGAAAGGAAACCGCGACCCGCGAGCGAGCGACCGCCTGTGGGTCCTCGGCCGCGTTTCCGGTGAAGTCGTGAAACTGCTTCCAGATGCGCCATCGTTCCCTGCGGGCAGCCCAGGGATGGCGGCGGAACCTCACCAGCTCCTCCGCACTGAACGGGCGGTCATCCTTTGGGACCATCCACGGGGGGGTCCGCTGAAAAACGCTGACACGCGAAGCGATTCGAGCGAGCTCCGGCACCACCTGCACCGCGCTGGCGCCGGTGCCGATCACCGCGACCCTGCTGCCGGACAGGTCCAGGTCGGGCTCCCAGGCCGACGTGTGCATCAGGTGGCCACGGTAGCCGCTCAGGCCGTCGATGTCAGGCAGCTTGGGAGCGCCGAACAGCCCGACGGCGCTGACCACGACATCGGCGCGCATGCTCGCCGCGGTGACGCTGCCGTCGTGTCGCAGGTGCAATTCCCACTGCCGGCTGTCCTCGTGCCATCGCGCACCACACACCCGGGCTTGCAGGACCAAGTGGCGCCGCAGGTCGAAGTCGTCGACCACCGACTCCAGGTACGCGAGGATCTCGGGCTGGCGTGCGTAAGTCCGGCTCCAGTTCCGGTTCGGCGCAAAGGAGAACGAGTAGAGATGGCTCTGCACGTCGCACGCGGCACCCGGGTAGGTGTTGCGCCGCCAAGTGCCGCCCACACCGTCGGCGCCCTCGATGATCACCAGGTCGTCGATCCCCCTGCGGCGCAACGCGACCGCCGCGGCGATACCACCGAACCCCGCGCCGATGATCGCGACTTTCGGTGGGCGCCGCCGCCGCGTCGCCGCGCGGATCCGCCCCAGCGCGTAGTGCCGGTTCGTCACGGCCGGGCACCTCGCACGACCAGGCCTGCCATGTCCCCCGCGGCCCGCCATGCCTGAAGGATGTCGGCGTACTCGGTGGGCCCACCGAAGAAGAAGCTGCCCTGCCGGGTTTTGGCGTCCGCCTTGCCCTCCCGGTTGTAGTAGCCGGGCGTGCAGGTCCTGGCGCGGTCGGCGCTCGATGCCGAGCGGGCCACCACGGTGTCGACCCACGCGGCCTCGGCCTCTGGCGACGCCTCGACCTCTGTGATCCCCCGCTTCAGCGCCCACGCGATGATCCATGCCGCGTGACCGGCCTGGACGTCGAGCAGGTACGGGAAGTTGACGGTGAGCCCCGCCTGGGAGATGCTCTCGATGAAGCAGTTCGGAAAACCGTTGGTGCACAGGCCTTGAAAGGTCCGCACCCCCTCGCGCCAGCGCTCGGTCAACGTCACACCGTCGCGGCCGACCAGCTCGAACCCGGTGCGGCGGCAATAGTCCGTTCCCACCTCGAAACCGGTGGCGAAGATCAGGCAGTCGAGCTCGTAGGCGACGTCGTCGACGACCACCCCCGACTCCGTGATGCGCTGCACCCCACGGCCGCGCGTGTCGACGAGGGTGACGTTGGCCCGGTTGAAGGTCTGCAGATACTCGTCGTGGAAGCACGGCCGTTTGCAGAAGTAGCCGTACCAGGGCTTGAGCGCCTCGGCGGTGGCGGGGTCGCCGATGATCTCGTCGACACGCGCACGGATTTCCTCCATCTTGGCGAAGTCGGCGATCTCGATGTCGCGACCGCGCTGTTCGGGGTTCGTCGCGCCATCGAGGCCGCCGTCGTGGCGCATGACCGGCAGCTTTCGCGTGATGCTCGTCCAGGCGTCGGCCACCAGGTCTTGCTCGGCATGGCCGCCGCCGGTCAGGATCTGGAAGTTGCGGATGCGCTCCCGTTGCCAGCCGGGCTGTAATGCGTTGACCCACTGCGGATCCGTGGGCCGGTTGTCGCGCACATCGACCGACGACGGGGTGCGCTGGAAGACGTAGAGGTGGCGCGCGGCGGCCGCGAGGTGCGGGACGCACTGCACCGCCGTCGCGCCGGTGCCGATGATGCCGACGCGCTTGTCGGCCAGGTTCTCCAGATCGCGGCCGGTGTAACCGTAGTCCCACCTGCTGGTGTGAAACGTCGCCGCACCGAACGCACCGAGGCCCTCGATGCCGGGCAGCTTGGGCTTGGCCTGATACCCGTTGGCCATCGTCACGAACCTCGCTCGCATCTCGTCGCCGCGATCGGTGCGGATCACCCAGCGGGAAGTGTCTTGCTCCCAACGGATTCCGCGGACATCGGTCGACAGGCATGCGTCGCGGTAGAGGTTGTAGTGCCGGGCGATGCGCCGGCAGTGCGCGAAGATCTCGTGTCCCTTCGCGTATCGCTCGGTGGGGATGTAGCCGAGTTCCTCGAGCAGCGGCATGTAGACATAGGACTCGACGTCGCAGGCGATCCCCGGGTACCGGTTCCAATACCAGGTACCGCCCACGTCGGCGGCCCTGTCGATGAGCCGCAGGTTTTCCACACCGAGCTGGCGCAGCCGCACCCCCGTCAGCAGCCCGCCGAAGCCGGCCCCGACGATGGCGACGTCGATCTCGTCGGTGAGCGGCTCGCGGTCGACGCGGCCGTGCGCCCACGGGTCCTCGGCGAACCGTGCGAACGCGCCCGTCGTCTGCACATACTGCGAGATTCCGTCCGGCCGTAGTCGGCGCGCGCGCTCCTGCGCGTACTTCCGGCGCAGCGCATCGACGTCGAGCCCCGCGCCAACGGTTTCGGTCAAGGTCGACTCCCTCTCCGCGCCCCGACTATATAATCAATCGTTTGATCACATCAAGGACTCTGGCCGAACAGGGTGCCCCGGATGAGCTGCTTGGCCGATCCCAGCGCGGCGTGGTAACCCTCGGGCGGTAGGGCAGCCGCGAGCTCCGTCAAGCCGTAGACGAGCGCATACACCACCTCGACCGCGCCGGGGTCCCCGGCGTCGCCGACGATGTCTTCGATGATCGCGCGGAACGCCTCAAACCCGTTGTCGCCCTTAGCCTGCGCGGTGACAGCGCCCTCGGCGCGGATCGCCCATTCGAAGGCGGCGAGATCGGGGTACTCGCGCATCAGCCGGCCCGATTCGTCGAGGACCGCTTCGATTCGGTCAACGGCGGTGCCGGGTCCGCAGGCCGCGCCGCGCAGCCGAGGCAGCGCGACCTCGGTCCTCGCCGAAATCGCGGCGTTCATCAGCGCGGACTTATTGGGGAAGTAGTTGTAGAGGCTCGCACTGGTCACGTCTGCAGCGCGGGCGATCTGGCGGATGGTCGCGCGGGCGTAACCGACCTCGGCCACGCAGCGCATCGTCGCCGCGACGATGCGGCGCCGCGTCTCCTCGCCACTGGCACCGATCGGGCGTCCCAGTCGCATCCGCCCGCTCGCGCGTCCGATGTCCGTCGAGCCACGGCCGCTGCCCGGCATCGTCGAATATTATCGGATGATCGATTATTTCCTCGGCGCGGAGGTGCGCTGTGCGTGTTCGACGGGCCGGCCGCGGGCAGTGCTCGCCATGAGCGCCACGCCGCCTGCAGCGGGCCGGCCGGTGGGCGCCGACGGTGAACGGACGCGCTCGCGCATCCTCGCGGCAACCATGCGCTGCGTCGCCGAGGCGGGGTATTCGCGCGCGACCATCCGCGCGATCGCGAGCGCCGCGGACATGACGAGCGGCAGCCTCTACCACTATTTCTCGACCAAATCGGAGTTGCTCGAAGCGACCGTCCGGGAAATCGACGAGATCACACTCGCTCGTCTGCGCGGCGCGGCCGCGGAGGCCGACGACGCCGTCGCTCGCCTCGAGGCGGTGCTCGACGAGACCGACCGGCTGACGCGCGAGTACCCCGAGCTGGCCGCTTTCGGCCGGGCGGTCCGTCAGCAGCCACACCACCCCGGCCTTAAAGCGTTGCGACACATCGTCAGTGAGATCGTCGAGGAAGCGCTGGAACAAGGAGCGCTGCCGCCGGGAACCGTCCCGGACGCGGCGGTCGACGCCATCGATGCGTTGACTCGTGGCCTGGCCGAGCGGGCGGCAAGCCTAACTCCGAGCGCCTACGCGGCCACCCTGCGCTCGGCCAAGGCCCTGATCAGGGGGACGCTGTTCGCGCGCTCAGCGAGTCGCCCAGCGTCCACACTGCGACGCCGATCAACACCAGGTCTTTGAGTAGGAACTGGCCCGGCAGTGCCGTCAACACGGGCAGCCCCGCGGCCTGCGTACCGACCACGCCCGGGGTAGTGAACAGGAAACTCAACGTCCCCATGAAGAGGACCACCGCCAACGCGCTGCCGGCGGCCGACAGCCGTGGCCAGACCGGCCGCAGGGCGATGAGCAGCGCGGCGACGATCTCCATCGTGCCCAGCGCGCGTGCCACCGTGGTGACGCTGAAAACGTGATAGACCCAGCTCATCAGCGGGCTGTGGTCGATGAGCACGCGGGATTCCATCTTCACGTACTTACCGAACCCGATCCAGGCCAGGACGACCACCAGGCCGTACCGGCTGACCAACTGCCCCACCTGGGTCAGGCCCTGCGCCAAGCGATTTGGGCTCTCCTCAAACGTCAATGAAGGTCGTTTCACGTACGGTGCACGGATCGCGGGCCCCACTGGTTCAGCCAACCGCCACCACACCCGTCTCGGTGTGCAGTGACGCGTTCAACCGCGCAACCGCTCGAGTCCCGCGACGATGAGCTGCAGCCCGTAAGCGAACTCCTCTTCCAGCGGCACGGGCAGGTCGTCGGCCACCGCGACCGTCGCCGGGAACCGGGAGCGATCGAGCGCATGGAATGCGGCCACCAACTCGGCATCCTGTTCGGCCGTGGGCGAGCCGGCGAGCTGGATCGCGAAGCCGAGCACGTAGCGGGCTAGCGTCGCGTAGGCGTGGGCGGCGACCACCGGCGGAAATCCGTTGTCCAGGAGGACCGATAGCATCCGCTCCCGGTGCGCCAGCGCATTGGGACCCATCGGCACGTGACCGATCAGTAGCGATGCGCCGCTTGCGTGGCGGGCCAGCGCACCAAACATGTGCTGCGCGAACGATGTACAGGCTTGCTGCCAGGGCAGCCCGGCGAACGCGTCCACGTCGACGTCGACTTCACCAAGCATGCGGTCAACCATCAAGGCCACCAGCTCCGATCTGTTGCCGAAGTGGCGGTAGAGCGTGGCGGTGCCCGACCCCAGCCGGTGCGCGAGCGAACGCATCGACAACGCGTCGGCTCCCTGCTCGTCGACGAGTTCGAGTGCTGCCGCAAGGATCCGGTCCAACGGCAGGGCAGGACGACCGCGCGAACGCACGGACGGTAGTTCCTGCGTCTGTCCGGCGACGGTCACATCGGCCAACGCTAGCGCCCTTGGTCTTGACAGCGGCATTATTATTGGAAACACTGTATCCGTTATTCGGATTCTCCGTCAACGTCTCCGACAGCAGGGATCCATCCGACATGCTCCTTCCCCTGGCACCCGAGCCCTACACGGCTCCGACCGACCGCGACATGCTCCCCTCCGAGCGCCGCGAATTCGTTCGTACGCACCGCACCTGCGTGTTCGGCTACCGCCGCCGCAGCGACGGCCCGGCCATGTCGGTCGTCTACTACATCCCCACCGACACCGGCGAGTTACTGGTGTCGACCATGGCCGGCCGCGGCAAGGCCCGCGTCGTCGAACGCGACGGCAAGGTCAGCCTGTGCGTCCTCGACGAGCGCTGGCCGTTCACCTACCTCCAGGTCTACGCAGACGCGAGTCTCGACTCCGACCGTGAGCTGGCGGTGGACGTGATGATGGCGGTCGCCGGCCGGATGTCGGGTGAACCGCTGGGCGAGGAGGCACGTCCGCACATCAGGGAAATGTCGGAGCGAGAGGACCGCGTCGTCATCCGCTGCCGGCCCTACGCCAGCTATGCGACACCGCCGCGGCACCTGCACCGCAACGACCAGGTCGAACAGCTCAGCCATTGGGTGTCCGGCGTGGTCCCTTGGGACGCGGCCGATCCGTCATGATCCGGCGTAGCGATCACGCAGCTTGGCCAGCGTCGCCTCGATGCCGGCCGCGTTGGATTTGCGTGCGCCGATCAGCGTGTAATAGTTCAGCGCGTTCTTGATCGCCCCGGCATCGTGGTAGTCGAAGGTCTCCGTCACCCGCGTCAGGGCCGGTGAGAGCGCCTCGAATTCCCACCGCCAACGGTGACCCACGGGATGCCGCCACTCGACCAACTCGTTCGGTTTCAGGGCGGTCACCGTGCTGGTGATCCAATACGGCACGCCGTACATCTTCATCCTCGTCGAAAACTTCGATCCCACAGTCATTCTCGCGGGCACCTTCATGTTGTCCCGGACGGTCCCCGATCCGTCCAGCTCGTGATGGCGCCGGGGATTGGCCGCCAAGCCGTACAACTCGGCGGCCGGCGCGGCCACGTCCACCGATCGGCTCACCCGCCGCGGACCCGCATCGACAACGTTGACCGTCATGGCGGCCTCTTCCCGGTCAGCCGGCTACGTGTGACGGTCGGGCGACCGCGACTCCCCCGACTCGTCGGCGTTGTCCGGCTCGTCGACAGACGCGGCCTGCGGCGGCTGCTGTGGGCCTTCCGGGGGTGGCTGCTCGGCGGTGGTCATCTGTTCCCGTCCCTGTCGTCGCGGTGTTTACCTCAGCTACCCGCTTCCGGTGCGCCGGAAACCGCAGCGGCCGAACGCCCCGCGCCGCCCAGCGACGAACCCGCGCCCCGGTCCCGCCCCACCGACCACGCACAATGTGAGGAGCTGCCCGCACGGGAATGGCGGCCAGGGGTGTACCCGTGGGCGTCGGTATATACCCCTCTAGGGTATGATCAGGAGGATGATGGTCACGGCCGAATATCGGGTGAGCGGCATGAGCTGCTCCCACTGCGAAGCCGCAGTCCACGGCGAGGTGACCAAGATCGACGGTGTCGAGGACATCGACGTCAGCGCCGGCACCGGCCGGCTGGTCATCACCAGTTCGGCGCCCATCGACACCGAGGCGGTTCTCGGCGCGGTCGACGAGGCCGGCTACGAGGCGGTCCCGGTCGCATGAACGCGCCGGCGACCAACGTCGAGCTCGACATCGCGGGGATGACCTGCGCCTCGTGCGCGGCCCGCATCGAGAAGAAGCTGAACAAGCTCGACGGCGTCGCCGCGACCGTGAATTACGCGACCGAGCGGGCCACCCTCACGGTCCCGCCCGGCTACGACCCCCGGGCGTTGATCGCCGAGGTCGAGAATGCCGGCTATGCCGCGGCGCTGCCGCAACCCGCCGAGGAACCCGCCGCCCAGCGCGGCGGCACGCCGCCCGAGGACGCGGAGCTGACGTCGCTGCGCGGGCGCCTCATCGGCGCGGCCGTGCTGACCCTCCCGGTGATCGTCCTCGCGATGATCCCCGCTTGGGAATTCCGGTACTGGCAGTGGGTGTCGCTGGCACTGGCCACACCCGTCGTCGCCTGGGCAGGCCGGTCCTTCCACACCGCCGCGTGGGTGAACCTCAAACACGGCGCCGCCACGATGGACACGCTGGTCTCGGTGGGGACCCTGTCCGCCTACCTGTGGTCGCTGTACGCCATGTTCCTGGGAACCGCGGGCAGGCCCGGCATGCGCCACGGCTTCGAGCTGACCGCCGCACCCGGGGACGGGGCCGGCAACGTCTACTTCGAGGTGGCCGCGGGGGTCACTCTTTTCATCCTGGCGGGCAGGTATTTCGAGAAGCGCTCCCGGCGGCTCGCGGGCGCCGCGTTGCGCGCCCTGATGGAGCTCGGCGTCAAGGACGTCGCGGTGCTGCGCGACGGCGCCGAGACCCGCGTGGCCGTGGCCGCGCTGGCAGTCGGTGACGAGTTCGTAGTCCGGCCCGGCGAGAAGGTGGCCACCGACGGGGTGGTCGTGGCGGGATCCTCAGCCGTGGACGCGTCGATGCTCACCGGCGAGTCGGTTCCCGTCGAGGTCGCCGAGGGTGACACCGTCACCGGCGCCACCGTCATTGTGGGCGGTCGCCTGATCGTGCGTGCCACGCGGGTAGGCGACGACACCCAGCTGGCGCAGATCGCCCGGCTCGTCGAGGAGGCGCAATCGAAGAAGGCCGCGGTTGCGCGGCTCGCCGACCGGGTTTCCGGGCTGTTCGTCCCGATCGTCATCGTCGTCGCCGGCCTCACCCTGGTGGGCTGGCTCGCGGCGGGCGGTCCCGTTAGCGCGGCGCTGACGGCCGCCGCTGCGGTGCTGATCATCGCGTGCCCCTGCGCGCTCGGGCTGGCGACTCCGACCGCGCTGCTCGTCGGCACCGGGCGCGCCGCCCAACTCGGTGTGCTGATCAAGGGGCCCGAGGTGCTGGAATCCACCCGGGCCGTCGACACGATCGTCCTCGACAAGACCGGAACCGTGACCACGGGGGCAATGACCCTGGTCGACGTCATCACCGCGCACACGACCGACCGCCATACGCTGTTGCGCCACGCGGGAGCACTCGAAGAGGCGTCCGAACACCCCGTCGCCCGGGCGATCGCCAGGGCCGCCAGGGCAGAACTCGGTGCGCTGCCCGCGCCTCGGGACTTCACCAACGTCGAGGGCAGAGGGGTGCGCGGCCGGGTCGACGACCACGACGTCGTGGTCGGCCGCGAGAGCCTGCTGGCCGAACGCGGTGCAGGCCTCGACGCCACGCTGTCGGCGGCGAAGGCCCGCGCGGAACGTGCAGGCAAGACGGCGGTCGCGGTCGGCTGGGACGGCCGGCCCCGCGGCGTCCTCGTGGTCGCCGACACCGTCAAACCCACCAGCGCCGAAGCCGTCCGGCAGTTCAAGGCGCTGGGCCTGACGCCCGTCCTGCTGACCGGTGACAACGCGACTGTGGCGCACCGCATCGCCACCGAGACCGGCATTGCGCAGGTCGTCGCCAACACCCTGCCCGCCGACAAGGTCGACGCCATCAAGCTGCTGCAATCGGAGGGCAGAGTCGTCGCCATGGTCGGCGACGGCCTCAACGACGCCGCCGCGCTGGCCGCAGCCGACCTCGGGGTGGCCATGGGCACGGGCACGGACGTCGCGATCGAGGCCGCTGACCTGACCATCGTGGGCGGCGACCTGCGCGCCGCGGTAGACGCGATCCGGCTCTCGCGCCGAACGCTGGCCACGATCAGGGCGAACCTTTTCTGGGCTTTCGGTTACAACGTTGCCGCGATCCCCCTGGCGGCGCTCGGGCTGCTCAACCCCATGCTGGCGGGCGCCGCGATGGCTTCCTCCAGCGCGTTCGTCGTCGCCAACAGCCTGCGGCTGCGCTCCTTCAGGGGGGCCATCGAGAACCCCTGAACGGCCCGCTCGAACCGCCCGGGCCCGAGACGCCGGACGGCCACACGCGCGGTTGGCGAGCCGGTTCGGGGCGACGGTGTGGGATAGTTGGTTCCACGCACTGTGCCCGGACACGACAGGGTCACCACCCGGCGGACCTCGAGTCAGCCGCGCGAAGCGATCGGATTTAGCGAAGGCCACGAACCTTTGGACCACTTCTTCGGACAGCTGTCCTTGCTGCACGGCTGGCTGCCGCCGACGGCGCAGGGTGTCACGCTGCTCCTGATCGTCGCGGCCATCCAGTGGCGCAAGCGGCGCTGGCTCAAGCGGGTGCTGCCGGCGGCGCTGGCCGCGGCCGTCGCGGTGACCGCCCTGGCTTACCGGTACATCGCGTCGCTCGGGGTGGCCGGGGACCCGGCGCCCACGTCGCTGTGGCTCTGGATCGCGATGAGCGGGCTGGCCGTCGCCGTGCTCGTGCTGGGCTGGGTCGGAGTCCGGTGGTGGCGACGCGCGGTGGCGTTCGTCTCGATACCCCTCTGTGCGTTGTGCGCGGGCCTGGCACTCAACCAGTGGGTGGGCTACTTCCCCACGGCGCTCGCCGCCTGGAACCAGCTGACCTCGGTGCCGTTGCCCGACCAGATCGACCGGCTGCGGGTCACCGAGATGCAGGTAGCGGGGACCCGGCCCGCCAAGGGCGTGGTGGTGCCCGTGGACATCGACGACAGCGCGCCCTTTGCCTCCCACTTCCGCCACCGGCAGGAACTGGTCTACCTGCCGCCCGCGTGGTTCAACAGCAATCCGCCGCCCCGGCTGCCCGCGGTCATGATGATCGGCTCGGCCTTCAACACCCCGGCCGACTGGCTGGGTCCGGGCGGCGCCTTCACCGCGATCGACAACTTCGCCGCCGCGCATCGCGGGTTCTCCCCGGTGCTGGTGTTCGTCGATCCCACGGGCGCGTTCGACAACGACACCGAGTGTGTCAACGGCAGCCGCGGCAACGCCGCCGATCACCTGACCAAGGACGTCAAACCGTTCCTGGTCTCGAACTTCGGGGTGAGCGCCGACCGCGCCAACTGGGGTGTCGCCGGATGGTCGATGGGCGGCACCTGCGCCGTCGACCTGAGCGTCATGCACCCGGACATGTTCAGCGCGTTCGTCGACATCGCCGGCGACATCAGGCCCAACATCGGGGGTACCGAGCCGACGATCGCCCGATTGTTCGGCGGCAACCGCGCCGCCTGGGCCGACTACGACCCGGTCACCGTGATGAACCGGCACGGCCGCTACACCGGTTTGTCGGGCTGGTTCGACATTCCCGCGTCGGCCGGCCCGCGCAATGTCGCCCAGGAGGCAAGCCCCACCCTCACCGCCGCGACCACCGACCCCGCCGCCAACCCGGAGGGCCAGGACGCCGCCGCCAACTCCCTGTGCTCGGCCGCCACCGCGCACGGGATCAGCTGTGCGGTGGTGTCGCAGCCGGGCAAGCACGACTGGCCGTTCGCCGCCCAGGCGTTCGAGGCGTCACTGCCCTGGCTGGCCTCGGCACTCGGGACGCCGGCGACCCAACCCGTGGCGCTGCCGCACGCGTCTCGTTGATGCGGGCCCGTTACCCGATCGAGGCCAGACTCTCAGCCGACGGTCCCACTGCGCATCCGACGCGTCGCCGCAGGTAATGGTACGGTTCGCTGCTGTGGACGCGAAGTTCGGCGATGCTCTGGCCCGAGCCGAAGCGGGCCGGCGATGAACCGACGCCGCTTCCTGGGGTCACTCGCCGCGTCGGTGGTCGCCGGCGTGGGCGCCGCACGCCTCGTGGTCGATCCGCCGCCGCGGACGTTCGCCCAGACCTTCCCGACCGATCAGACGAACTCCGGTCCGACCGCGCCGGAGGCGTTGTTGCCGCCCCCGCCGCCGAGCTCACGCATCCCGCTGCCCGGCGGCGGCGCGCTGACGAAGATCCCCGGTGAGGGCGACCTGCTCGCGCTGACCGTGGACGACGGCGTCAACAGCGAAGTCGTACGGGCCTACACCCAATTCGCCAGGGACACCGGCGTCCGGCTGACTTTCTTCGTCAACGGCGTCTATGACTCCTGGACCGAGAACCTCGACATGCTGCGCCCGTTGGTCGACTCCGGGCAGATCCAGCTCGGCAACCACACCTGGTCGCATCCGGACCTGACCACGCTCTCCAAAGAGCAGATCGCCCAACAGCTCACGCGCAACGACGACTTCCTCAAGAAGACCTACAACGTGGGCGCCAAACCCTACTGGCGGCCGCCGTACGCCAAGCGCAACGCCGCCGTCGACGCGGTGGCCGCCGACCTGGGCTACACCGTTCCCACGCTATGGTCGGGCTCGCTCTCGGATTCGACGCTGATCACCGAGGACTACATCGTGCAGATGGCCGACCAGTACTTCACGCCGCAGTCCATCGTCATCGGGCACCTCAACCACCTACCCGTCACCCACGTCTACCCACAACTCGTCGACATCATCCGGTCGCGCAACCTTCGGACCGTGACGCTCAACGACGTGTTCCTGAAGACCCCGTAGCCGCCCGATCAGGCTACGGCACAAGGCATTCAGTCGTCTCATTCGCCGGCCGCGTCGGTGCCGGTGCTGAGCAGAGTCCGCAACATCGCGCGCAGGTCGCCCAGCCTCTCCGCACCGAGCGCCCGTTCCCACCGCGCCTCCAGTTCCAGCGCGCTGGTATGCATCACACGCAGGGCGTGGCGCCCGCGTTGCGTCAACTCGACGATTCGCGCCCGGGCATCGACGGGGTCCGGGACCCGGGTCACGTAATCGCCGCGCTCCAGTGCCGCGATCGCCTGGGCCACCGCCTGCCGCGTGACCTTGAGGCGGTCCGCGATGTCCGATGCGTGCATCCCGCCATCCATCAGCGGTACCAGGGCGACCGCCTGTGCCGGACGGATCTCGTCGAGCCCCGCGGCGGCGAATGCCGCCCGCAGATGCGGCGCCCTCGATGCGGCCACCATGTTCACCAGAGTCGGCACGGTCGGCTCCCAGTCGACATTCCCGGCACGTCGCATGACCATTAGTGTGCCATCCAAAATTTATTTGACAAGTTTCTTGTCAAAATTGCCGGGCGCTGCCACGATGTGTCCATGCGGTCTCGACGCGCTCGGATGCTCAGCGTCTGCCTTCTGCCGGTGCTGGTCGTCGTGCTCGGCGGCTGCCTGGGGGGCGGACACGCATTGGGAAACCCTGGCGCCGAAGAGATTCCGGTGGGGCAGTCCACCCAGGCCGTCGAATCGGGAGGTGTCAGCCGCACCTTCCACCTGTACCGGCCCCAAGGCCTGACCGACGCGATCCCGCTGGTGGTGATGTTGCACGGCGGCTTCGGCACCGGCGCGCAGGCCGAGCGTTCCTATCATTGGGACGCCGAGGCCGACACCGGACACTTCCTGGTCGCCTACCCCGACGGCCTCAACCGGGCGTGGAATGCCGGAACCTGTTGCGGGCAACCGCAACGCGACAACGTCGACGACGTCGGTTTCATCACGACCATGGTGGGCGCCATCGAGCAGGAGATCCCGATCGATCGAGCGCGCGTCTACGTCACCGGGATGTCGAACGGGGCGATGATGGCGCTTCGGCTGGGCTGCCAGACCGACACCTTCGCCGCGATCGCGCCGGTCGCGGGCACTTTGCTGACGGACTGCTCACAGGCACATCCCGCCTCGGTGTTGCAGATCCACGGCACGGCCGACGATCGGGTGCCTTATAACGGCGGTCCGGGTAAAGCGTTCGCATTCAACGGCAATCCGCGCGTCGACGGCCCTTCGGTCGAGTCGGTCAATGCCACGTGGCGCGCCATCGACGCCTGCGGGCCGCCCACCTCCGCCACCGCCGGGAGCGTGACCACCCTGACCGCGGGATGCGCGGGCGGGCGCACCGTGGAGCTGATCTCGGTGGCCGGCGCCGGGCATCAGTGGCCCGGTGGCGACCCCACTCCCCTCGCGGAGCTTGCGGGCGTCCCCGCACCGTCGACCGCGCTCGACGCCACCGACACCATCTGGCAATTCGTCAGCCAGAGCCACCGCTGAGTGGTCCGGCAACCAAGGGCTTTCCGCGGCCGCGGTCGCCGGACGGAACGAATCTCCAAATTTAGATTGACCTCTCACCGATCGTCGCCGGCGCCAAGCACCGTAGGCTGGTGGCACCCACGGCGGGGGCGGGTTCGAGGTGGCGAAGTGGCACGGTTGCCGATGTGTGCGCTATGGGCATGCGTGTCGCTCCTCGTCGCGATGTGCGGCGCATGCGCCGGGTCGCCACATCGGGGTCACGGCGCACAGCAGCCGGCCCCGGCGCAAACGCCCGGGCCCGGCGGTTGTGGGCCGCCCCTGACCTACCAGGTGTTCGAGCACGACGCCTTCGGGGCCGACTGGTCGAAGGCCAACGGCCTGATCGCGTTCAACGCGAAGGCAAATGACGGCCGGTTTCACATCTTCACGGCCCGGCCAGACGGCGCCGACCGGCGGCAGCTGGGGATCGGCTCCGCGAGCTTTCCGCAGCGGACCACCGGTTCGCCCGTGTGGAGCCCGTCCGGGCGATACGTCGCATTCGTCGCCGAAAAGGCCTCGCACCCAGGCAATTCGGTTGGGGCTACCCCCGGCTGGGGCAGCTACTCGGACCTGTGGGTTACCGCGGCCGACGGCTCGCGCGCGTGGCAACTGACCGACGTCCCGGCCGACAAAGACCACGGCACAATCATTCCCGAATTCTCGCCCGACGGCCGGCGACTGGAGTGGACCGAGCGGACCGCGGCCGGCAAGGTGCTGAACCCCGACCGCTTCGCCGGCTTCTGGGTGGTCAAGGTCGCCGACTTCACCGTGGGACCGGACGGCACACCGTCGCTGTCTAATATTCGCACCGTGTCACCCGCCGGCGACGCGTTCAACGAGAGCGGCGGATTCTCCACGGATTCGAAGTCGCTGGTGTTCACCAGCGACTTCGAAACCCACAACTTCTGGAAGAGCCAGATCTACCGGTTCGACTTCGGCTCCGCTGCGACCACCCGATTGACCGGGGGCGACAGCTACAACGAGCACCCCCGGTATACCCCGGACGGTCACGTGTTGTGGATGACCAACGCCGACAACCCCTCTCGCGGGACAGACTGGTGGACGATGAATCCCGACGGCTCGAACCCCCAGCGCCTCAGCGATCTCAACGCCGACCCGGACACGAGGGGCTTCGGGGGTAAACAGGTTTGGGCGACCGTCGTGCAAACCGCCAACTGGAGCCCTGACAATCGCTTTTTCTACGGCGACGTGGAGACCAACCTGCTGAACTCCGACAGCGTAATCGTCCGCGCTTCGCTAACCTGCAGCCCCCGGTGAACGCTCACCCTTCGTCCAGCATCCCGTCGATGAGCCGGTGCAGCACCTGCCGGGTCTCGCGGCGCAACCGCTCGGGCTCGTCGGACGTCGCCACCAGCATGGCCGCCTCGTCGAGCGCGCCGATCAGCACGTGAGCCAGCGGTCGCACCGGCTGACGCGCCAGCTGGCCGGCGCGGATCGCTTCTGCGAGTAGCTGTTCGGTCATTCCCAGGCTGTACCGCTGGGCGAGGTCCCGGAAGTCCGCCCAGCCGAGCACGCTGGGTGCGTCCAACAGCATCAGCTGGCGCACCTGCGGATCGCCGGCGACTTCGAGCCAGGCGTCCACGGCGGCACGGATCGCGTCCGCCGGGGTGCTGGCCCCCGACTCGGCCACCAGGGTGCCCATCCGGGCCATCACGTCGCGCTCCACGGCCTCCACGACCTCGCGGAACAGCGCTGCCTTGTCGGCGAATTGGTGATACATCGCCCCGCGGGTGACCCCCGCGGCAGTGGCGATCTCCGGCGTCCCGACTTCCGCGTAGCCCCGCAGCCCCCACAACGTGCGGGCAGCCGCGATCAGCGCGTCGCGGGTCGCCGCGGAGCGCTGTTCCTGAGTCCGTCTCTTGCTTTCCATGCATCCTGCCGGTAACTTACGGACAGACAGTCTGTTTGTAAGTATGGTAGAGGTAGGAGTTGTTATGTCGACGATCGACATTAGTGCCGGCACCATCCATTACGAAGCGACCGGACCGCAAAACGGCAGGCCGGTGGTCTTCGTGCACGGGTACATGATGGGTGGCGAACTCTGGCGCCAGGTGAGCAACCGACTGGCGGAGGTCGGCCTGCGGTGCATCGCCCCGACCTGGCCGCTCGGGGCGCATCCCGAGCCGCTGCGGCCCGGTGCCGACCGCACCATCACCGGCGTCGCCGACATGGTCGCGGAGGTCCTCGCCGCACTCGACCTCGAGGACGTGGTGCTGGTCGGCAACGACACCGGCGGCGTGCTCGCCCAACTCGTCGCGGTGCACCATCCAGGGCGCCTGGGCGCCCTGGTTCTCACCAGTTGCGATGCGTTCGAACACTTTCCGCCGCCAATCCTCAAACCGGTGATCCTTGCGGCGAAGTCCAAGCGGGTGTTCCGGACGGCGATGCGGGCTCTGCGGGCGCCGGCCGCGCGCAAGCGCGCTTACGACGGACTCGCCCACAGCGACATCGACGGACTCACTCAAACCTGGGTACGGCCGGCGCTGTCCGATCCGGCGGTCGCCGAGGATCTGCGCCAATTCTCACTGTCGCTCCGCACCGAGGTGACGACGAGCGTGGCGGCCCGGTTGCCCGAGTTCGACAAGCCGACGCTGATCGCCTGGTCGGCGGACGACGTCTTCTTCGAGCAGGAAGACGGCGCGCGGCTGGCCGCCACCATCCCCGGCGCCCGCCTCGAGACCATCGAAGGCGCTCGGACCTTTTCGATGGTGGACCGGCCGGACCGGCTCGCGGATTTGCTGTCGACGATCGCGGTGCGGGCGCAGCCGGCCTGAGCTTTTCCGCGTCGCGGCGGTAGCGTCTTGGCCATGTCAGAGTTGACGCCACCGTTGCAAGGGCGACGGATCCTGGTCACCGGTGCAGCGACCGGCATCGGCGCGGCCGCCGTCGAGGTGCTCACCGCGGCCGGCGCCGAGGTCGCCGCCACCTATCACCAGACCGCGCCCCCGGACCACGTGGCGGCCACCTGGCTGCAGTGCGACGTGCGCGATGCCGACGCGGTCTCGACGATGATGCAGCAGGCCGCCGGACGCCTGGGCGGCCTCGACGTCCTGGTCAACGCCGCGGGCCTGTGGCAGCCGGGGATTCCCGGCTACGTCGGCGCCGACGAGATCTCGTTCCTGCTCGACACCAACGTCAAGGCGACGATCCTCACGAATCAGGCCGCCTACGCAGTGATGAAGGAGCAGAACCCCAAGGGGGGCAGGATCATCAACTTCGGCTCCTCCGAAGCCGCCATGGGCAGCCCGATCTCGGCGGTCTACGCCGCGACCAAAGGCGCCGTGCAGGCGTGGACACGCTCGGCCGCCAAGGCGTGGGCCGCCGAGAAGATCACGGTCAACGCCCTGGCCCCGGCGGTACAGACGGCCGGCGCCGACCGGCTGCGGGAATTCCTCGGCCCGGAGGCCGGCGCCCTCATCGACGAGCAGATGAAGATGATGATCCCTCTCGGCGGAACTCTCGGTGACCCCGCGCGCGATCTCGGTCCCATGCTGGTCTTCCTGGCCGGTGAGGGTTCGGGCTTCATCACCGGCCAGCTGCTGGCGGTGGATGGCGGCCTGATGATGGTCGGGGGTTAGGCGGAGCGAGCTGACGGCTAAGATAAGACGGACCGTCTCGTCTCGTACGTTCGACCGGGCAGAGTGAAGGTGGATCCCGATGGCTGACAACACGCTGCAAGCGCTGCTGGGCAGCCGTCTGACCGACTCGACGATCGCCGTCAAATACGAAGAGCGGCAATGGAGTTGGCGCGAGTATCTGGCTGACGCCAAGGCGCGCGCCGCGGCGTTCATCGCGGCCGCCGATCCGCAGCGCCCATTGCACGTCGGTGCCCTGCTGGGCAACACCCCGGAGATGCTCAACCAGATGGCGGCGGCGGGTCTCGGCGGCTACGTGCTGTGCGGCCTGAACACCACCCGCCGTGGAGAGGCTCTGGCCGCCGACGTCGCGCGCGCGCACTGCCAGTTCGTGGTGACCGACGCCGAGCACCGGCCACTGCTCGACGACCTGGACCTCGGCGCGACACAGATTCTCGATACCTCGAGCGCTCGGTGGGCCGAACTGATCGACGGGGCCGGTGAACTGGTCCCGCACCGCCAGGTCACAGCCATGGACGCCTTCATGATGATCTTCACGTCGGGAACGAGCGGCAATCCCAAGGCGGTGCAGGTGTCCCACATGATGGCGACGTTCGCGGGGATGAACCTGGTGCAGCGCTTCGGGCTCACCGGGGAGGACACGTGCTACGTGTCGATGCCGCTGTTCCACTCCAACGCCGTCGTCGCCGGGTGGGCCCCCGCGGTGGTCTCCGGCGCCGCCATGGTGCCGGCGAAGTTCTCCGCGAGCAGCTTCCTCGAGGACGTCCGCCGCTACGGCGCGACGTACATGAACTACGTCGGCAAGCCGCTCGCCTACATCCTGAGCACCCCCGAACGCGACGACGACGCCGACAACCCGTTGCGGGTGGCCTTCGGGAACGAAGCCAACGACAAAGACATCGAAGAGTTTTCGCGCCGCTTCAACGTTCAGGTCGAGGACGGCTTCGGCTCGACCGAGAACGCCATCATCGTGGTCCGTGAGCCGGGCACGCCCAAGGGCTCGATCGGCAAGGGCTTCGAGGGGGTCGCGATCTACAACAGCGACACGGTCACCGAGTGCGAGGTCGCGCGTTTCGACGCCTCCGGAGCGCTGGTCAACGCCGACGAAGCCGTGGGCGAACTGGTCAACACGATGGGGTCGGGCTTTTTCACCGGCTACTACAACGACCCCGACGCCAACGCCGAACGCATGCGGAACGGGATGTACTGGTCGGGAGACCTCGCCTACCGCGACGCGCAGGGCTGGATATACCTGGCAGGTCGCACCGCGGACTGGATGCGGGTGGACGGTGAGAATCTGGCGGCCGCTCCTATCGAGCGAATCCTGCTGCGGCACAAGGCGATCAATCGAGTGGCGGTGTATGCCGTCCCGGACGGCCGGGTCGGTGACCAGGTGATGGCCGCCGTCGTGCTCAACGAGGGTCAGACCTTGGAGCCGGGCTCGTTCGAGAAGTTTCTGGACGCCCAACGCGACCTGTCACCCAAGGCGCGTCCGCGTTACGTGCGCATCGCCGCCGAGCTGCCCAGCACCGCCACCCACAAGGTCCTCAAACGCCAGCTGATCGCGGAGGGCACGGCGGTCGGTTCCGGGGAGACGCTGTGGGAGCGCGATGCGCGGGGCACGGCCTATCGTCCCGCCGCACCGCCGGCTAGATCCGGGGTGCCCGCGGGCGAATCTGCCCCTTCGACCGGCGCACCCGTTTGACGGGATCTCTTGTTGTGCCGCCGGCGATTTCGTCGCGCAGCTGCGTGATGTTGGAGAGCTCGGCATACAGGCCGCGGATCGCGTAGTCGAGGACGGCGAAGGGGAATCGCTGTTCGGGGTCGTCGGTGATGCCGAGATCGCGCGACCGCTGCCGCGACCACAGCGCTTCGTCGAGCCGCGCCCGCGTCGCCTCGAGGTGCCGGTCCAGCGTGTCCAGGACACGCTCCGCGTCCTCGCCGCGGGCGAGCCAGGTCTTGAGGATGACGGGGTGCTTGATCACGACCTGGTCGTGGCCCGGGAAGTGCTGCACCCAGCGGCGCAGGGCGGTCAGCCCGGCCTCGGTGGTCTCGTACAGGGTGATCGGGCGCCTTCCTGTTTGGGCCCCGATCTCGCCGACCATCCCCCGGGCCAGCAGACGGTTCAGTTCGCGGCGCACGTGGCTGACCGACGGCGACCAGTAGAAGTGGCCAACCGAAAGCTCGGCGCGCACTTTGATCTCCCCGGCGGTGAGCTGTTCGTCGTTGGCCGCCAGCACGCCGAGGACGAGGTAGGCGGTCACCGGGAGGCCGTCGAAGCCGCTGCTGGTGCGCGCGGGGCTCACGTGCTGCCTAGCTCTGGCCGGTGAAGTACGGCAGCGTGACGTCGGTTCCGACGGCGTGGAACTGCACCCGCACCCGCATGCCGATCCGGAGGTCCTCCGGCGCCACTCCGACGACGTTGGTCAGCATCTGGTAGCCCTCGTCCAAAGTGATGATGGCCGGCGCGTAGGGCGATTCGAACTCCGCGGTGACCGGCCGGTGAACCACCGTCCAGCTGTAGATCTCGCCGGCCCCGCCGCTGCGCTGCCAGCGCAGTTCGTCCGAGAGGCATTCTCGGCAATTCTCGGCGGGCGGGAAGTTTGCCAGCCCGCACGCCGCACACCGCTGATAGCGCAACTCTCCCGATCGGCACCCCTGCCAGAAGGGCATGCTGACCGGACCGACGGCGTGGGGCACCGAACCCGACTGGGGTTTGAGAAACTCGGAGGTCATCGCGGCTCGTCTCCCAGGAGAAGCAGCGTGGTGAACAGCGCGCCCGCTCCGCCGTTGCTGCACAACGCGACATGCGCGTCGGGCACCTGCAGATCACCCGCCTGGCCCCGCAACTGCGCAACGGCCCGGATCGCGCGCTGCATCATCTGGGGATTTGATCCCGCGTGGCTGAACGACATGGTTCCCCCATCGGTGGTGATCGGGTGACTGCCGTCGATGGCGATGTGGCCGTCGGCCACGAACGGGCCACCCTCGCCGTCCCCACAGAATCCGAAAGCCTCGAGCTGCCGGATGATTTCGAACGAGAACGGGTCGTATAGTTCGAGCACGTCGACGTCGTCGGGCCGCAGTCCGGCGTGGCCGAAGGCGCGCTCGGCCGCGCGGCGGCCGACCACGCCATTGACGTATCGGTGGTGCCGGTCGCGTCGCCCGGCGAGGTCCCACGCGGGCGGGTGCTGGTAGGAGGGTCCGTGGAAGTCCGCGCCGCTGCCCAGCACGTAGATCGGTCGGCTCGCGATGTCGACCTTGGCGACGTTCGCGACGACCAGCGCACATCCCCCTTCCGAGGTGGTGGCGCAGTCGAGGAGGTGAAACGGGTCGGCGATGGGACGTGACGCGGTGATGTCGTCGGGGGTGAAGGGGCCGCGACGGTAGTACACGGCCTCGGGGTTTCGGGATCCGTTGTTGCGGATGGTCGCCGCGACCATGGAAAGCTGTTCGCGCGTCGTGCCGTAGACGTGCATGTGGCGCCGGGCGATGAGCGCGAACTCCGCGGCGGTGAACATGCCCCACGGGGCGACGAATTCGTTCTCCGGCCGAGTCCACGGGGCGGTGGCCTCGTGATCGCGATATTCACCGGCCTGCGCGGCGACCAGGACCACCACGTCCGCCATGCCGTGCTCGATGGCGGTGACTGCCTCGGTGATCATGCCGACCCCGAAACCCCATCCCTGCCAGGCCGGCCCGATCCGCAGGTCGTAGATCAGGGTGGTGGAAAGCGGTCCCGCGCTGATTCCGTCCACGTCGTCGAGGCCCAGGCCCGCGTCGGCCAGGGCGCCCCGGATAGCCTGCACCGCCAGCCCGCGCGAGGTCTCGCCGTCGAGGCGGCGTCCCTGCCGGGTGTTGTGCACTCCGACAATGGCTGCTCTAGTTTTCATCGGCGACGACCCCGAGGTAGGTTCCGACAACGTTGTATCGGCGACCGTCGCGGGTGATCGAGCCGATAGTCACGGTGCGCGATTCCCCGGTTGCCCGGCCCCTTTCCAGGACGTCGATCCGCACGTCCACAGGTCGTGCCGTCTGCGGATCGGTGATCTCGACCACCATCGCCACCGCGCGCTCCCCCTCGTCCCATTCGACACCGGTGATACGGTGCCGCGCAGTCAGTTCCATCACCACGGAGTCGTGACGAACCAGGAATCGCACGGGCGCACACAGTTCGCCGGGACGTGGCGGCACACAGAGGGTGACCGCCATGTCACAGGCCCGCCGGCCGGGTGCTGATGGTCGCCGACTCCCGCAACTCGGCCAGGTCGGCCTCGCCCCGCCCCAGCACGCCCGTCAGCACCTCGTCGGTGTGCTGGCCGTACAGCGGCGGGATCCGGTGGATCCAGCGTCTTGGCCTGCCGGCGAAGGCGAACGGCATTCCGGTACAGCGGAACGAGCCGGCAACCGGGTGATCGACGGTTTCCCAGAAGCCACGCGCGAGCAGGTGTGGGTCGTCGAGCAGCGCCGCGGCGGGCGTGACACGCGCCGCGGCCACTCCGGCGGCACGCAGCGTCTCGACCGCGTGGTCCACCGAATGCCTTGCGGCCCAATCGGAGATCAGCTTGTCGATCTCGTCGGCGCGGTCTTGCCAGTCCGGTCCGCGGAGCTCCGGCTGGCCGAGCATGCCGGCCAGCGATGCGCGGGCCCCCTCGTCCGTCGCAGCGAGGGCCACCCATTCGTCGTCACCCCGACAGGGGTAGACGCCCTGCGGGATGGCGCCGGGTCCCCGGTTTCCGCTGCGCCGCAGTTGGATTCCATTACGCGAGTGCTCCACGACCAGCTCGGCCGCTACGTTCAGCGCCGCCTCGACCATGGTGGACTCGACAAGCATTCCGGCTCCGCTGCGGTCACGGATCACCAGTGCCGCAACGGCGGCGAACGCGGCGTGCAGCCCGGCGATCGGATCGCACACACCGCGGGGAATAACCGGCGGCCCGTCGGCGTGCCCCGTCATCCATGCCATTCCGGTCGCCTGTTCCATCGTCTGCGCGAAGCCGACGCGGTCGCGCCACGGGCCGTCGAGGCCGAATGCGGGCATCCGAACCATGATCGCGCGGGGGTTCGCCTCGCTCACGGCGTCCCATTCCAGGCCGAAGTTCGCCATCACCCTCGGCGAGAAATTCTCGATGACGAGGTCGCCGGCGGCGACGAGCTCCAGCGCGATGGCGCGCCCGGCGTCGGTTGCCAGATCGACGCTGATGCCCCGCTTGTTGCTGTTGCTGCACAGGAAAACCGGCCCCCACTCCCACCATTGGTCCCAGGAGGGGGGCCGGCCGCCGGCGAACCGCAAGCCGTCGGGCCGGCGAACGCCCTCGACTTTGATCACGTCGGCACCGAGGGCGCCGAGGAGTTGAGTGGCGACCGGCCCGGCCCAGAAGGCGGTGAAGTCGGTGATCCGTATGTCGGACAGCGGCAACGCGCCGGGATCCGCGACGGGCCGCCGGCCGGGTCGCGGCGGCCAGTGCACGCGCCCGTTGTCGGCGCCGAGTTGCGGCGGCCGCCCGGGCGTCACGGTGGCGATCGCGTCGCTGCGGTACGGCACCCGGGGCTGCAGCACCCCCGCCTGGGACTCGACGAACACGCCGCGCTCGACGAAGTGGTCCACCTTGGGCAGCATCTCCGGGGTCGCGATGGGAGCCACCGGGATGCGGAAGGCCACCGCGATGTCGACGATCTCCTGCGTGGTGCGGGCTTGCGTCCACCGGGTCACCATCCCCAGGAACTCGTCGCGGCGCTGGGCCCGCCCGGCGAACGACGCCAGTTCGTCGTCGTCGACCAGATCCGCGCGGTCGATCATCACCAGGAAGTCCTGGAATTGTTGCGCGGTGATGGTGCAGAAACCCACCATCCCGTCGGCCGTGGGCACGATCGACGGCAGCTCCAGGCTGCGTCCGTACAGCAGGGAATCCGGGCCCAGCACGCTGGCCGACATGGCGGACAGACCGCCCATGCCGATCGCCATCGCCTCGTAGGTCGAGACGTCGACGACCTCGCCCCGGCCGCTGCGCAGGGCGTGCCGCCCGGTGGCCGCTGCGACCGCGGCGGCAAACGAGCCGGCCAGCCACTCCCCCAGCCGGCCACCCGCCTGGACGGGTTCGTCGCCCGGCCAGCCGCGGCCGGCGATCGAGCCGCACAACGCCTGCAGGACGAACTCGTTGGCGGCGACCTGGTCGTCGACATAAGGTCCGGTCGTGCCGAACGGCGTCACGGCCACGACGACGGCAGACGATCCGGTGCGGGCGGTGATGTCGTCGAGCGTCCAGCCGTCGGTCAGGTCGGTGAGCACCAGGTCGGCGCCCGCGAGCAGCGCGCTGATCTCGCCGGGATCCACGTCGACCACCGACCTCTTGCCCGCCGCCAGATAGCCGAACAGCGCGCCCGGGGGGCCGCCCGCGGACCACGTCCGCACCGAATCACCCTGCTCCGATTCCACTTTCACGACGTCGGCGCCGGCGTCGGCGAACATCTTGGCACAGTAGGAAGCCGCGATCCCGTTGGACAACTCCAGCACACGCCAGCCCGCGAACGGTGCCTGACCATTCACGGTCAATTGCCCAGGGTGGTGGCGCGCCCGGCGATGCCGCCGGCCTCGGCGGTCACCGTCGCCGAACCCTGTGCCTGCAGGGCGAACTGCGTCATCCGTGTCCAGGCGTCGCGGTCACGCTGGCTGGCACGGTGGCCGACGTGGGTGACGACGTCGACGTCGGTGGCCTGGCGGCGCAGCTGCCCGGCCCGCGCCTGCTCCTTGGGAACGTGGCGGAACGGATCGAAAGAGTAGGCGGCCATGGCGTTTTCGTGGGTGATCTTGTTGATGACCGCATCGTCGAGGTGGCCCATGGTCTCCACGACGTCCTCGGGCGCGAACGGCCAGTTGCTGTCGGAATGCGGGAAGTCGGACTCCCAGCACAGCATGTCCTCGTTGAACCAGTCCATGTTGCGCACGCCGACCTTGTCGCTGATGAAACAGGTGTAGAAGTGCCGTTTGAACACGTCGGACGGTCCGTCGTAGCCGGGCGGGAAGGTGGCCAGCGTCCAGCCTGCGTGACGGTTGAAGACGTGCTCGGCCCGCCACAGAAAGTACGGCATCCAACCGACGTCACCCTCGGTGAGCGAAAACTTCAGTTCCGGGAAGTCGCCCCAGAACTCGGCCCAAATCAGCTCGGTGAAGGTGAACATGCTCATCATCGACGACGCGGTCATCTGCACGCTGGGCGGGGCGTCCGTCGACACCTGGGGAGAGCGGGACGCCGAGCCGACGTGGGTGCACAACACGGTTCTGCTCTCGCACGCGGCCTCGAACAGTGGGTACCAATACTTGGTGTGGATGCTCGGCATCTGCAGCGCCTCGGGGTTCTCCGAGAACGTCACGGCGTGACAACCCTTGTCCGCGAGCCGTTTGACCTCCCTTGCCGCCTCTGCGACGTCGAACAGCGGCAGGATGCCACACGGGATGAATCGCCCGGGGTGCGCCGCGCACCACTCGTCGACGTGCCAGTCGTTGTAGGCCTTGATCATCACCAGGTTGACGTCACGGTCGGGCCCCTGGTTGAGGACCTGGCCGGAAAAGCCGGTGAAGTTCGGGAAGTTCAGGCCGGCCAGCTGGCCTCCCGCATTCATGTCGCGGACCCGCTCGTCGACGTTGAAGCAGCCCGGGCGCATCTCGTCGTAGCGCGAGGCGTCGATGTTGTACATCTCGCGGGGCTTGCCCGCGACGGCATTGAGGCCCATGTTCCGCCCGCGGACATCGCCGTAGTACCACTGCTGGATACCGTCGGGCTCGAGCACGACCCGCGGGGCGCGGTCCTTGAACCTGGCGGGCACATGCGATTCGAACATGTCGGCGGGCTCGGCGATGTGATCGTCCACGCTGATCAGGATCAGGTCGTCTTTGTTCATGCCGCGCTCCTAGCGTGCCGGTGCCGACTAGTAGACAATGGCATCAGTCACAGTGTCAACGGCACGCGCCGGCCCGTGCGGGCCGTGTGGAGCGCTGCTGAACCGTAAAGCGGTTGGTGTGCAACACATGCGCGCCCGGCGCGACCGCGTTGCCCCCGAATCCCGCTGGGCTCCGCGCAACGACTATTAGTCCGTCCCCGGGGTCCCGGCGGTCATGGCGCCCACGGTGGTCGCGTGCCACCATGAGGCATGCCCGGGCCAGGAAGGCGATGCCGTTGAGCACCAGCAAGGCCGCGCGCCCCACCACCGCCGACGTCGCCCGATTGGCCAGCGTGTCCACCGCGACCGTCAGTTACGTGCTCAACAACGCGGAGGGCCGCAGAATCTCACCCGAAACCCGCGACGCCGTGTACCGCGCCGCGAAGCTGCTGGGCTATCGGCCGAACCTTGCCGCCCGCAACCTCGCGCGCGGCAAGAGCGGCGTGGTCTTGTACGTCGTGCCGCGCGTCGCGGTCGGTGAGATGCCGATGCAGGCCGGCAGCCGCATGACCACAGCATTCGCAAGGCAGGGGCTGCTGCAGGTGCAGATCTTCGAAACCGAGGACGACAAGCACGTGGTCGATGCGATCGAGAGCCTCGATCCCGTCGCGGTCACCAGCCTCTTCCCCCTGCACGGTGCCGCCTTGCACGCGGTGCAGCAGGCGGGCGCGCCGCTCATCGAGATCGGCACGCTGCCCGCGCTCGGCGATCCGCATCTGTCGGTCGGCGAGATGCGGGTCGACCACCTCGTGTCGCGCGGTCATCGGCGAATCGCGTTCGCCTACACCGGAATCGCCCGGTGGCGCGCCCTGGGCGACTACTGGTTCGAGGGTGTCTCCCGCGCGGCCCGCACGCGCGGCCTCCCGCCCGTGCGGGTCGGCTCGGTGACACTGGACACCGCCGCCGACGTGGTGGCCGCCTGGGCACGTGACGGCGTCACCGCCGTGTGCGCCCAGAGCGACGAGATCGCCTGCCTCCTCCTGTACGGCATCCACAGGGCAGGGCTGGTCTGCCCCGCCGACCTCGCCGTCATCGGCGTCGACGCCAGCCCCATGGGAATGGTCAGCACGCCGCCGCTGACCACCGTCGAGTTCGACCCGGACGCGGTCGCCGACGCCGCCATCGCCGCCGTCTTCGAGCGGCTGGGGCTCACGGCTCCGCCCTCTCCGGCGCCGACCGACATCGCCCGCCTGATCGTCCGCTCATCGACGTGATCGCGCGCGAACTCCCACCGCGCCCTCAACCGCCGGCCGGCTCGTACCTGAGCATCGTCACCTCGTGCTCCGGGTAGTCGAAGAACACCGGCTTGACCCGCATCCCAACCCGCAGATCACCGGGCTCGACGTTGACCATCTCGGTGGAGAACCTCGGCCCCTCGTCCCACTCGACGATGGCCAGCAGCTGCGGGACGGCGTCGGCGAAGTGCTGGGATACCGGCCTGCGTGCCGTCGTGAACGAGTACAGCGTGCCCATGCCCGAGATCTCGCGCCACTCCAAATCGTCGGCCAGGGTCCGCGGGGCACGCACCCGGGGGTAGAACACATAGCCCTGCAATGACGGCGAGTACTGGATGACGATGCGGTGCTGGGCCAGCGCGTCCCAAAACGGGGCGGTGGTGGGGGTTTTCACGGGCATCGGCCGTTCGAAGGTGGCCATGTGCGATCAGTCTCCCTCGAGGACGAGCGCGGTCTGCTCCGACAGGATCCCACCGTTTCCGGACACGAACGCCCGATGGCAGTCGGCGACCTGGGCCGCGCCCGCCCGGCCCATGATCTGGCGGGTGGCGTCGCACACGTGGTGCATTCCGCCCGCCAGGCCCGCCTGGCCGAAGCCCAGTTGCCCGCCGGCGGTGTTGAGCGGGAAGTCGCCGCGGAAGGTCAGGTCGTGGCCGGCGACGAACTCCATGCCCTTGCCCTTCCCGCAGAAACCGGCGTCCTCCAGCGACAGCAGCACGGTGATCGTGTAGCAGTCGTAGATCGACACCATGTCCATCTGCTCACGGCCGAGTCCCGTCATCGTGAAGGCGGTGTCCGCCGCCGCAGCCATCGGGGTGTGCAGCAGGTCCTCGGCGTATGTCGGGGTTTTGAACGGCACGTGCTCGCCGAACCCCTTGATCCACACCGGACGGTTGCGGGTACGCTTGGCGATGTCCGCGTTGGCGACGACGACGGCGGCGCCCCCGACGCAGGGCATGACGATCTCCAGCATGTGCAGCGGGTCGGCGATCACCGGGCTGGCCAGCACGTCGTCGACGGTGACCGCCTTGTCCTTCCAGATCGCGCCCTCTGTGTGATTGGCGTTGACCCGCTGGTCGACGACGATCTTGGCCATCGCGCGCTCGTCGTAGCCGTAAACCGCCGCGTAGCGCTGCGCCACCTGGCCGTACGGACCGTTCTGTCCCAGATTGCCGTAGGGGATCTCGAATTCGGCCTGAGGTGAGCCGTATTGGTTACTGGACGATCCGAAGAACATCGCGTCCACCAGCGGCCTGGGCCGCTTCGGAGAGGAGGGCGTGACGTAGCGGGCGGGCAGCGCGCACAGGACGGCTTCGCAGATGCCGAGTTCGATCGCCGCGGCAGCGCGCCAGACCATCGCCGCGGCGCTGGCCCCGCCGAGGTCCACGAGTTCGGCGAACCGCGCCGCGACACCCAGATATTCCGCGATGGTCGAAGGCACGAAGATCTGCGACTCGGCCAGGTGCGACGCCACGATGCCGTCGACGACCTCGAACGGCAGTCCCGCATCGTCGGTGGCTGCGGCGCCGAGTTCGGCCCACTGCTCGATGGCGAACGGTGCGGGCGAGGCCTTGGTCAAGCGTTCCGGTGGTAGCTCGACGTACCCGACGATCGCGGCCTCGCCACGTAATCCCATGCCGTGTCCTTATTTTCGGGGTAAGCCCAGAATCATCTGCGCGATGATGTTCAGCTGGATCTCTCGGGTTCCGCCACCGATCAGTTCGGCGGGCAGGTGCAGGTACGGCTCGACGATGGCGGGGTCGGAGTCGGCGACCATCGCCAACCTCCCGGCCAGCTGCAGCGTCGCCTCGAACGTCCGCCGCAGCAGCACGTTCATCGCCACCTTGGCGATGCTCGACGCCGGGCCGGATGCCTGCCCGTCGAGCAGGCGGATGGTCTCCCGCACACCCAGCGCCCTGATGGCGTTGGTGTAGGCGTCGAGTTCGCCGAGGGCGCGTAACGCGTCGTCGCGGTCCGGACCGGGTTGCGCCGCGATCCGGCGGAGCGCGGCGGCCCGGTCGAACTTGACGTAACCGCTGATGGCCGAGCGCTCTTCGGCCAGGGTGGCAATCGCGAGGTTCCAGCCGTCGGTGGGACCGCCCAGCAGCATCTCGTCCGGCACGAAGACGTCGGTCAGGAACACCTCGTTGAAGTGCGCGTCGCCGGTCGCCGTCTTGATCGGCTGGATCTCCACCCCGGGCGAGCGCATATCGAGGATGAAATACCCGATGCCGCGGTGCTTTCCGGCCTCGGGATCGGTGCGCGCCAGCAGCGCGCCCAGGTCGGCGTACTGCGCCAGCGACGTCCAGATCTTGTGGCCGTTGATCCGCCAGCCGCCGTCGACCCTGGTCGCCCGGGTGGACAGCGAGGCGAGGTCTGAGCCGGCCCCCGGCTCGCTGAACAGCTGGCACCACAGGATGTCGCCGCGCTGCGTCGCCGGGATCAGGCGCTCCTGCAGGTATTTCGGAGCGGCGGCCAGCACGGCGGGCAGAATCCATTCGGCGATGTTCAGCGAGGGCCGAACGAGCCCGGGCCGCTTGGCGAATTCCTCGTCGATGATGAGCTGTTTGAGGGGACCCGCATCCACACCCCAAGGGGCCGGCCAGTGCGGGGCCATCAAGCCGGCCTCGGCGATCAACGAGCGCTGCGGCCCGGTGGCCAGATGCTCGTAGTCGCCATTGGGTGCGGGCTTGTCGTTGCGCAATTGCATTGCCGCATCCAGCGTCTCGGCGACCCACGACCGGAACTCCGATTCCGCGTCGCCCAGATCGACCGCCATGTCGCGCTGCTGGCGGCAGGTCGCTTCGCCGAGACGGCGGGCCCACCGGTTGGCCGGCCCGATCGACCCGGCGAGGCTCACAGCCCGCCGCCAGTACAGGTGCAGGTCGTGTTCCCAGGTGAAGCCGATCGCACCGAACATCGTCAACGCGTCGAGCACAAGGTCCGGCGCGGGCGAGATGGCGATCGTCGCCGCGCCGGCCGCGGCGATGAGGTGCTGCTCGAGCGGTTCGTCGGCGGCCCGCACCGCGTCCCAGGCCGCGGCAGTGGCCAACTCGCTGTTCACCAGGAGCATGGCCGCGCTGTGTTGCAGCGCCTGGAAGGTCCCGATGACCTTGCCGAACTGTTCACGGCTTCGCAGGTGCGCGGTGACGGCCTCGACGCACCACTGGATGATCCCGGCGGTCATGCTCGCGGTCAGCCCGAGGACGACGCAGTGCGCGCGCTGGGCGTCGATGCCCGTGAGCACATCCGGCTCCGCCACGCCATGGTCGCTCAGCCGCAGGACCCCGGCATCGGCGACGAGGTCGGTGCCGCACACGGGTTCGACTGTCGCGGTGGTCTTTTGGGTGTCCACCAGCACCCAGATCATGCCGTCGTCGGGCGTGCGCGCCGCGGTCAGGATCGTGTGGGCACTGAGAAGACCGGCGGCCGTCGCCGAGACCCCGCTCAGCACCCAGCGGTCACCGTCGCGACGCGCGTGAAAGTCGCCGTCGCCGGGCAGCATGACCGCCGCCGGTGTTCCGGATGTCAGGTCGCGGAGGAACGATTCAGCGGCGTGCGTGAGCGCGGCGAGCGATGCGACGGCGCCCGCCGCGACCGTCGGCAGCAGCGGTCCGGGCAACAGCGCTTTGCCGGCCGCTTCCAGGACACACGCGACGTCGCTCAATCGCCCACCCTGCCCCCCGAGCTCTTCGGGCAGGTGGACGGCGTGAAAGCCGTTGCCGACGAGTTCGTCCCACCATTTCGGGAGCTCACCGGCCGCGAGCGCATCGAAGCCCGCGCGGGTGGCCGCGATCGGGGCGTGGCGGGCGGCGAACTGGCCGACGGCGTCGGTGAGCTCTTGCTGCTCCGCGCTCAGTCCCAGAGTCATGAACACGGCCGACCAGTGGCTGACGTTGGCCGCACGGACTGACACCTTCCCAACTTCGGTGGCGGCCGACTGACACAAGACGGACCGTCTCGTCTTGTGGCAGACTACGGTGCGGGTCGGGATATGTAAAGCGCGCCCCAGGGCGGCGGAATCGAGGATCAGCCGGATGCCAACGGATCTGAGCCAGGTCGGCTCGCCGCGGCGTCGCAGCGAGAAGTCGCGCAACGCGATCGTCAGCGCCACCCGCGAACTGCTTCTTGAGCGCGGATTCGACGGTTTGACCATCGAGGCGGTCGCCGCCCGGGCCGGGGTCGGCAAGCAGACCATCTATCGCTGGTGGCCGAGCCGGCCGGCCCTGGTCGCCGACGTCATGCTCGAGGACGCGGACAAGCTCCTGGCGTCGGTGAACCACACCGGCGATCTGGCCGCCGATCTGGCGGGGTGGGTGCGCAAACTCGCGACGACGTTGACCACCGCCCGGGGCTCGGCGATGCTGAGAATCTTGACCGTGGCGTGCATGGAACACGAGGACACGGCCGTCAAGCTGCGAGCGGGTTTCAGTACGCCGCTTCACGACAGCGTAAGAACCCGGATCCTCGCAGACGGTATCGACGAGACCACCGCCGAATCGGCCGCCGACGCCATCGTCGGAGGAGTCGTATACCCGATTCTTTCTGACCCGCAACGGTATTCACGACGGCGGGCCGAGCTCACCACCCAGATCATCGTCGACGCGCTCATCCGCCGACACCGACCACGACCGTAGCGGACGCAGCAACGCGTTCTTCTTGTAGTAATGCTGGGCCATTCGGCGCATGATGTCGTCGAGGGCGGTGACCGCCTCGTTGAGGTAGGGGCCTTTGTTCAGCATCACGCACTCGGCCCGCTCGCTCATGGCCGCGTCGCTTATCTCGGCGCGGGAGGGCATCCCCGTCTTGGCGAGTTGCTCGAGGACCTGCGTGGCCCAGATCACCGGCAGGTGCGCGGCCTCGCACAGCCACAGGATTTCCTCTTGTAGCTCCGCCATCCGTTCATAACCACACTCCACAGCCAGGTCGCCACGAGCGATCATCACGCCGACCCTGGGCCGGCGCATCGCTGTCAGCAGGAGCTGGGGGAGGTTCTCGAAGGCTTGTCGTGTCTCGATTTTCAGCACGATACCCAGGTCCTCGCCGCCCAGTCGGCCAAGCTCGTCGAGCAGTCGCTCGACATCAGACGCGGTGCGGACGAAGGACATGTCGACCAGGTCCGCGAGTTCGACCACAGCAGCCAAATCGGTGACATCGCCTTCGGTGAGCGCCGACACGGGCAGGTCGGTATCCGGCATGTTGATGCCCTTGCCCGCTTTGAGGCGAATCGTCCCCTGCTCGGGGTGATCGATGCGCACGGTGAGGGCTTCGCGTTCGACCGAGACGACGCGCCCACCGATCCGGCCGTCGTCGAAGTGAATCGCGTCGCCGACTTTGGCATGGTCGAACGCCTCGGGCAGCGTGCAGCCGATGCGCACCGGCTGATCACCGTCCACCGGAGCGGGTGAGTTGTCGCGTGTCAGCAGCAGAAGGTCGCCGGCCCGCAACGCCAGGCTCTGCTCCGTTTCGGGAAGAAGTCCGACTTCGGTGGATTGCCCGCCACTTGCGGTGCGCAACACGGTTCCGGTTTCGAGGTACGTCGTCTGGCGCCCGGTCAACACGAATCCGCCCGAATCAGGGGGCGTGCCGGCGGCCTCGAGTACGAGCTCACGGTTGGATCCGCGCGCGTCCCGGAGCACCAGGACATCGCCGGCCGCGCGATTGGTCAGCCAGTGCAGCGGCACCGGGATCGACGCCATATCGGGTTGCGGCGGGCTCGTCGGGTCCTCCACCGATGTCAACCATGCCCGTGCCGGCGTGACGACCCGGCCCACAGGGTCCCGCTGCGGGCGCAGCTTCACGACGCGTGGCCCCGGCTCCAGCGGTCCCGTGCGCAGCTTCGGTCCCGCGAGGTCCATTGCCACCAGGCACGTCGTACCGGCGCCCACGGCCGCGTCCCGGACGTGTTGTGCCATCGCCCGCCACGCCCGCTCATCGTCGTGGGCGCAGTTGATCCGCGCGATGTTCATCCCCCGGCGCACCAACTCGCAAACCAGCTCAGCGTCGGCCGCGGCCTGCGATGGCAGGGTCACCATGATGCGCGCCATCCGATGTGGCGGCTGGGCGCCGAGCAGCTCGACCGTGTGCTGACGCAGGATCTTCGGTCCCTGCTCGATGGGGACCGCGGAGGGCGAAGGCGGCCGCCAGTTGCCGTCCACAATGCCGGCGATGGCCGACCGGACCGCCGCCAGCGTGGCCTGAACATGGGCTTCGCTGCGACCCAAGGACGAAAGTCCGAACTCCGCAAGACCGACTTGCAGTTCGCGCAAATCGAATTGGCGGATTGCCCAGTAATGCAGTAGGTTTCGTGCACTCGACCGCTGTTCGGGAGCGGTTTCCGATAGCCAACCGGCCCAGGAGACCTCCGCCTCAAGCAAGCTTGCCAGCAGGCCGTCGACCCGCTCGAGTAAACCCCTGAGTCGCGGGACGACGTCGCCCTCGACCGGTGCCGGCGTGGCCCGCCCTGTCCCGTCCAGATCACCGGCCGTGCGCTGACCAAGCACCGCAACTCCTCGCTCCGTGACCTCCGGCGGCCACCCGGTGTTAACGTCGCCTTAACGTGAATCACCAAGGCACGCACAAACTTATCGGTTAGGGAGGCACCGGGGCAGGGCCGTTGGTCCCCAAATTGCACCGACCGCCGCACGCGTCATCGTCGCGGCCCCGCACGATTCAACTTGTAACGAGCGCTTAACGGCGCGGCAAGAATGGCGGGGGCGGTCGCCGCCATGTCGCCGGCGCTCAGACGCCTTTGCGCGACAACATCATTAAGACAAATGACGCTCATCACGAATTCGAATTGGACCTGGATGGAGAACCGGTGAAAAGATCCGGGGGTGGTTGTTCACCGTGATCCGGACGTGCCGCCGACGGACGAAGGGTCTGCGCGGATTGCACGCGACACCCTGGTCGAGGGGTTGGGGCGACGCGGTTTCGTCAGGGCCATCGCCGCGCTCGGCGCCGGCGCGGGGGTGGCAGGGTTCACGGCCGGATGTGTCAAGAACGGCTCGGCGGCCGCACCTCGAGGTGACGTCGGTGTGCTGCAACCGGGCCGGGGCGCCGTCGAAGGCAACCACTATCTGGCGTCCGCGCCCGACCAGGTGCTCTGGGGATACGTTCCCAACGTCCATGCGGCGGCAGTGCTTCGGATGAGATCGGGCGAGACGATCACCGTCGACGCCGTCTCTCACGAGGGCATCCTCGAGGACCAGGGACGTGACCCCGTCGCGTACTTCGGGTCAAAGGGTGTGGCCCGCGCGGATGTCCTTGACGACGCAGTCGCCATCGCATCGGAATATCGGCGCACCACAAGGGATTTCGATAAGGACGGTCCCCACGTCGTCACCGGGCCCGTGTTCGTCGAGGGCGCGCAGCCCGGGGACGTCCTCAAGATCGAGACACTGCAGGCCACGCCCCGGGTCGCCTACGGCGTCGTCTCGAACCGGCATGGCAAGGGTGCGTTGGCGAGGACCGCCGACGGAGGCGCGCCGGCGGGGATAAGCATCGACGAGGTCATGCCGCCGGTGGGCCAAGACGGGCGGCCCAACGCCGATCCGACCAAGTACGGCAACGTCTCCACCTTCACCACCGTCGAGGACGGCCTCGGTGTCATGCGCTACCGCGACACCTCCGTTCGGTTCCCGCTCAATCCCTTCATGGGAATCATGGGTGTCGCGTTCTCGCAGGACTCGTCGCTGACCGCGCCGAGCTCCAACTCGATCCCGCCGACCCTTGGCGGGGGCAACATCGACATCAAGCTCCTCGGGGTGGGCTCCACCCTGTACCTTCCCGTGTTTGCCGAAGGCGCGCTGTTCTACGCCGGCGACCCCCACCTGGCGATGGGCGACGGTGAAGTTGCGCTCACCGCGCTGGAGGGGTCCCTTCGGGGAACGTTCCGGCTCACGGTGTGCAAGCCGAAGTCGGGTGACGCGCCGTCGGTGGCCTACCGGTACCCCTTCGCCGAAAGCGCCGACCTGTGGGTGCCGATCGGGCTGTCCGATCCCGACGGCAGCGTCAACGGGCAGATCACCGACCTCAACGTGGCAATGCGCCGCGCGGTGGTCAATGCCCTGGACTTCCTCGAATTCGACAAGGGCATGGACCGCGCCACCGCATACGCCTACCTGGCCGCCGCGGCGGACTTCTCCGTCTCCCAAGTGGTCGACCGGACCGTCGGGGTTCATGGACGGATCGCCAAATCGCATTTCACCCAGACCCGACCCGCGGTGACGAACCCCAGTTAGCTGTCCCGGCCGCTCCAATTCCGCGGAACGGGCGCTGGCGACGTCACTGATCGTCTATGCATGACACTGTGACTGCGAACCCGGCGTCCGGCACCGCGGCGACGCCGCCGGACCAACTCGCCCCGGACGCGCGCGCCGCTTGGCGGTTCTTTCAGCAGATGCTCTCCGACGTCACCAATGTCGTGAGCGAAGACGCCGAAACCGAACGGGAACTCCTGGAAGGGCTCCGGCTCATCGCGCGGGTGTCCTCGCTGTGCGCACAGATGTCCGTCGAGGCCGACCCCAACCGGCCATCCATCTTCGACATGTGCTCGCAGCACCGGATGGTCGGCGGCCCCAACCCCGACGGGAACTATTACCTGGCGATGATCCGCGGCGACCGGCGATACCGGATCAGCGGTTCGCGTGGCACCAGCGCCTACCTCGGGCTTCAGGTGCTCGCGGGCACCGGCCTGACGCCGCGGCGGATGTCCAATTACGTCAGCGACGTCGACCTCGAGCTGCGATCGGGTGAGTTCGCACTCGTGCTGTCGCCCGACGAGCCGCCGGAACTCGCCGGCGCGCAGTGGGTTCAGGTCCCGGCGGACGCGTCGGCGGTGGTGATCCGCGAGTACGTCGGAGATCGTGCCGCCGAGGAGTTGGCCGCGCTGCGCATCGAGGCCCTGGACCCCGACCCGCTCACACCTCCGACCGACGCCGGGCTCGCCGACCAGTTCACCGCGATGGCGTGGTCACTGATGAAGCTGGCCACGCTGCACCGCACCATCAAGCCGGAGTTGCTCGACAGTCCCAACACGCTGGTGACAGCACAGGCCGCGGATCTGGGCGCCGCGGACACGACCCCCGACAACCTGTACATGATGGGTACCTTCCGGCTCGACCCGGACCAGGCGCTGATCCTCGAGATCACGCCCCCCGACACGCGGTACTGGAACGTCACGCTGGAGAGCATCTGGCACGAATGCCTCGAGCCGCGCCACCGGCACAGCTCGGTGACCAATCGCGGAATCCAGCCCGATGCGGACGGGCGCGTGCGAATCGCCATCTCGGCCAGCGACTTCGGGGTCGGGCATTGGCTCGACACGGGCGGTCGGCATCGCGGGTTCGTCGTGCTGCGCTGGCTGGACAATCCCGCCCCGCCGGACGTGACGGTGTCGGTGTGCCGACGCGAGGAGCCGACGTGACGCTGCAGCAGCGGTTCGATCCCCAGCGGCTGCTCGCCGCCGCCTGCGAAGAGACCGGAAGCGACGACTTCGGCGACGGGCTGGGCCTGGCCGGCTGGCAGGCTGCGCTGCAGCGCGTGACCGACGGCCTCATCAACGACGCGCGCCTGTCGGACATCGGTGTCGAGATCGCGCACCTCGACCTCATGCGCGCCCTGAAGAACCGGCTGGACGTCGTCGCCTGGCGCAGGCAACATCCCGAGGTGGCCGACGAGTCGATCCGTCAGCCGATCTTCATCGTCGGCCAGCCCCGCACCGCAACGACGATCCTCTATGACCTGCTCGCCCAGGACCCCGAACTGCGCGCGCCGCTGACATGGGAGGTGGACGCGCCCTGCCCCGTACCGAAACCCGTGTCCTACCATGACGATCCCCGCATCGCGCAGACACAGGCCGGCATCGAGCTCTCCGAGCAGATCATGCCCGGCTTCCTGGCCTTCCATCCGATGGGCGCGCTGGTCGGGCAGGAGTGCGTGCGCATCACGGCCGGGGCGTTCACCAGCATGATCTTCTCGGTGCAGTACCGGCTGCCGAGTTACTACCGGTGGCTGCTCTACGAGGCGGACCATGCCCCCGCCTACCGCTACCATCGGATCTTCCTGCAGCACTTGCAATCCGGTGTTTCGGGCCAGCGGCTGCTCAAGTCGCCCGCGCACCTGTGGCAGCTCGGCGCGCTGCTGGCCGAGTATCCCGACGCGCTGATCGTGCAGACCCACCGCGATCCGCTGAACGTCATCTCCTCGATCGCCGCGCTGACCCACCACCTGCGCCGCATGTGCAGCGACGAATCCAGCATCGCCGAGTGCGCGGCGCAGTCCTACGAGGAGATCGTCGCGGGCCTCGAGCGCGAGATGGCCCTGCGGGCCGGTGGCGCCGTGCCGGCGGGACGGGTGATCGACGTGCAGTACACCGATTTCATGAACGACCCGTGGAGCACGATCAACGACATCTACCAGCGCCTGGGCCGGGATTTGAGTCCCGTTGCGGCACAACGGATGCGCGACTTCCTGACGGCTCACCCGGGAGACGGTGGCCGGGGCCGGTACACCTGGTCGGACACCGGCCTGGACGCCGGCGAGGTCCGCGAGCGGGTGCGCGCCTACCAAGAGCGCTACTCGGTGCCGACCGAGCAGTTGCGCTGAGCCGTCGTATTGCTCATGGGTCTCAACGCCGAAGGAGCGGGTGTGGACGAAGAGTGTCTGAAGCTGAGTACCTACCTCGCCGAGCGCCGACGAACCGGGGACAAGTTCGTCTCGGATGTGCTGCTCGAACTCTTCGAACGACACCACGTCGCCAGCAGCATCGTGTTGCGCGGCATCGGCGGCTTCGGGACTGGACACCACCTCAGGACGGATGAGTCTTTGTCGTTGTCCGAGGACCCCCCGGTGGTCGTCACCGCCGTCGACACCAGCGAGAAGATGGAGGCTTTGCTGGGGCCCGTGTTGAGCATCAAGCAACGCGGTCTGGTCACGTTGGAACGCGCGCGATTACTGCGCGACCAGATCGGTCCGCTGCAGCTGCCCGACGAACTGCACGAAGCCGTCAAGTTGACCGTCTACGTCGGCCGCAAGGAACGCGTGTACGGGGTCCCCGCCTATGTCGCCCTCTGCGACCTCATGTACCGGCGGGGGCTGGCCGGGGCATCGGTGTTCCTGGGCGTCGACGGGCTCTCCCACGGGCGGCGACAGCGCGCGCGGTTCTTCGGCCGCAACGCCGACGTCCCGATGATGGTCATCGCCGTGGGGTCCGGCGAGCGCATCGGGCGCGTGCTGCCCGAGCTCGGCGGGCTGCTGCGGCAACCCATGTTCACACTCGAGCGAGTCCGCGTGTGCAAGCGCGACGGCGAACTCTTGGAACGTCCCCACGCCCTGCCGGGGGTCGACGCACACGGCCTGCCGCTCTGGCAGAAGCTGATGATCTACACCTCCGAGTCGTCACGGCACGGCGGCATGCCCATTCACCGCGCGATCGTGCAGCGGCTCCGGCGGCGCAAGACGCCCGACGGCGCGACCGTCATGCGCGGCATTTGGGGCTTCCACGGGGACCATCGGCCCCACGGCGACAAGCTGTTCGCCCTGGGCCGTCAGGTTCCCGTCGTCACCATCGTCATCGACACCCCGGCCAACATCGCGGACTCCTTCGACGTGGTCGACGAACTGACCCGGGACGAGGGGCTGGTGACGAGCGAAATGGTCCCGGCGCTGGTGTCCGACGAGGGCGACGGTTCGGGCCCGCCGCCTCTGGCGCGATACCGGTATTGACGGGTCAGCCCGCCACAGAGGCGTCGTAGATCGACTGAATAGCCTCGTCGAGGGTGGCGTTGAACTGCTCGTCGGTCTGGTCGACCGTCAGCCCCTCGGTGAGCGCGCGGCTGAAGCTGGCGATCACCCCGGTGTTCTGCGCGAGCAGCTTGTTCGCCTCGTCCCGGGAGTAGCCGCCGGAGAGGGCGAGCACCCGCATCACCTTGGGGTGGTCGACGAACACGCGGTAGTGGTTGGCCTCGGTCGGCAGGCTGAGCTTGAGCATGACGCGCTGCCCGTCGGGCACGGTGTCGAGTTGCTTGGTGATCTCGTCCCGCAGGATGTCCTCGGCCTGCGCCTTGTCCGAGATCGAGATGGTGACCTCGGGTTCGATGATGGGCACCAGGCCGTGCGACAGCACCTGGTGGGCCACCTCGAACTGCTGAGCGACCACCGCGGCGATGCCCCCGCGATTCGCGCCGCCGATCACCGACCGCTCCTTGGTGCCGAAGACGCCCTTACCGACTGCCCGCTCCAGCAGCTCGTCGAGTCCCGGCATCGGCTTCATCAGCTGCACACCGTCGGCCACCTCCGCGAGGCCCTTGTCGATCTTGAGTATCGGCACCACGCCCTTAGTCTCCCACAAGTAGGTGGTCGACGGCTTGCCCTCGATGTCGCGGTCCATCGTCTGCTCGAACAGGATCGCCGCGAGCACCCGGTCCCCCGTGAACGCCGGGGACGTGATGATCCGCGAACGCATCTCGTGGATGAGGTCGAACATGTCCTTCTCGGAGGAGTATGCGTCGTCTTGGATCCCGTACAGCCGCAGCGCCTTGGGCGTCGAGCCACCACTCTGGTCGAGCGCGGCGACGAATCCCTTGCCCGCCGTCATTCGGTCCGCCTGCTTTTCGTTCGGCATGGAACTCTCCACTCCCTCGTGGTCGTCGCACGGCCCGCTGTCAAGCCCGAATCGTGCCCGATCATATTCGGCCGATCGACGCGCGAGCAGGCAGGTCGCTACCGCGGTAGGCCTGGTCGCGGTGGCACGGGCTTGGCGGGCCACACAGCCATGCGGTCGAGAAGACCGTCGCGCAGTACCAGCGTGTGGAAGAGGACCGCGCAGACGTGCGCGGTGAACGTCAGGAAGAGCAGGAAGGCGAAGATCGTGTGGCATTGTCGCAGCACTGCGTAGACGTCGATGTCCTGTGGCACCACGCCGGGCAGGTGAAGCGGCCCGACAAGGGTGGTCGGGAGTCGCGCCGCGGACAGCATCGCCCAGCCGACCAGGGGCTGCACCAGCAGCAACGCGTACAGCAGGTACTCCGACCAGGTCGCGACCCGACGTTCGACCGCGCTCATAGTCGCCAGGAAGGGTGGCAGCCGGTGGGTCAGCCGGTTGGCGAGGCGCACCACGGCGAAGACCAGGATCAGCATCCCCAACGGGCGGTGGATGGCCAGCAGCAATGGATAGTAGGTCAGCGACGCGATCATCGTCACGCCGATGAGCAGCTGGGCGATCACCATCGGCGCCATGAGCCAGTGCAGGATCCGCGACGGCACGGCGAAACGGACCGGGGCGGAGGTGGCGCCGGTGGTCGCGGGATCGGCGGTCATCCGAGCACCCGGCCGACGTTGACCGCGCTGGGCGACGTCGGCTCCTCGGCACGGCGGGTGAAGGACCGCGCGTACACCGCGGATCGGGCCGGCGGCAGGGGATCGTCGGAGGCCGCGATGCCGTCCGGCAACACCAGCGGGTCGAAGTTGACGTCGCGCGCGTTGCCCGCTTCCTCCGTCTGGACCGCGGTGATGGTGACGGCCCCGGCATCGATGGACCGCCGCGACGCGGGCCAGGGTCTGGTGGCGTCGTTCGTCGGATCGCCCGGCTCGCCGATCGTCAGCATCAGCCGCCACGTCAGGGGCCTTCGCGCCAGCGTGCGGATGAGGTCGTCGAACAGGTAGTTCCGATCGGCCGGGGGTCCCGGCGGCGGACCCGGAATCGCGGCCGGGCCGGCGTTCTGCGGGATCACCGACCAGCGCACCGGGACGGTCACGCCGGCGGCGTTGGTGAACAAGAAGGCGTTCAAACCGTAGAACGAGCTGTCCGCAAATCCCGGGCTGGGCGGCGAGGTTCTGATGATCTTCATCGCGGCGGCGGTCTCGGGATGGCGAGCCAGGAACGCCGCCATCTTCTGCGGGTCGGGCCGGCCCGTGCCGGGCAGGGGCTTCGATGCGTAGATGCGTTCGTAGAAGCCCTGCGGCGTGCTGTCGGGAAACACCGGGATGTTGATCATCGCGGTCCGCCACTGCTGGTTGTCGGGCCCCTGGAACAGCAGGCCGAGCCCGCGGACGGTGTCGGGCTTGTCGGGCTGATCGGGCAGACCCCCGGACAACGAGAAACGGCCGATCAGCCCAACGGTGCCCGCGCGGAAAACCGCGGCGCGGCAGACGGCAGAGCCCGCCCCCGAGCTCACGAACGATCCCGTGGCGCTCAGTCCCTTCGCGTGGTTTCGCCGGAACCCGTCATGGTGGCCGTAGACGTCTTCGAAGCGGTCGGCGAACCGCGGCGGGGTCAGGGTGCCCGGCCGCAGCCAGCCGCCGGCGTAGGCGAAGCCGCCCACGTCGACCGCGGCGACACCGGCCACCACACCCATTCCCAGGCCCATCCCCAGCAGCGCGCGCCGCCGCGACAGCGCCGCGGGAAAGGATTTGCCGGGCTCGTCCGCGCGGGGTTCGCCCGCCTCTTCGAAACCACGGTCATCGGGCGTCATGCGCCACCCTCCTGCGTAATTCCGGGGCCGGGCCGCGCACCCTCGGAGAAACTCCGCTGCGAGGATTCACCCACGTCAACAGGGGCCGCGCAAGTTCTGCGGGCAGTCACGCCCCGATCACGTGGCAACGCTGGAATCGGTTCACCGACGATCGGCGACGACGCTCGTGTTGCCACGAGTCGGACGGACAGTAGCGCCGGCACCGACCGGCGCTGCGAAGTTTTCTCGCCCGATGGCCTACGATCGAGTAAACACTTGCGGCCTGCCATCTGCACGAGCGGCGCGGATGACGGAGTGTGCTCCTCCATAGGCAACGTGTTCCGCGGGGTTGAATAAACAGCCTCCGACTCGGCAGTGGCTAATGAAAGCTAGTGGTGTCCCCACCGGGACCGAATGTGAGTGATAGAGCATGGGCGAACAATCAGTCGATCCGACTGCATTTGAAGTAGGTAAGCAACAGATTGATCAGGCGGTCGTGCTGACCGTGTCGGGCGAGGTGGACATGCTCACCTCACCGCAACTGGCTGAGGCGATACACACCGCGCTGGCCGGCCGGCCGGCGGCGCTCATCGTCGACCTGACGAAAGTGGATTTCCTCGCATCCGCCGGGATGACCGTCCTGGTGACCGCGCAGGCCGAGGCCGTCGCGCCCACCCAGTTCGCGGTCGTGGCGAACGGTGCGGCCACCAGTAGGCCGATCAAACTCATGGGAATCGACAGCGTGCTCGCGCTGCACAGCACCCTCGACAGCGCGCTGAGCAGCCTCACCGGCAAATAGGCCTCGGCAGAGTCGAAACGCGGCCGGGGACCACCGACCGCTCTGATCGGCGCACCCTGCAGGGGTCCGTGAAGCTCTCTAACGGTCATTGACTGCGTCCGGCGTGACGAATACGGTCGGAAGATACGCTACTTGAAGTAGCGAAATGCCGCCCGTGTCGTGCCGACACCAATGACGACTAGGAGAGGCAACATGTTCGACCTGAAGATCCTCGGCGGCACGGTCGTCGACGGCACCGGCGCACAGCGGTATCGCGCTGACCTGGGCATCAAGGACGGCAAGATCGTCGACATCGTGCGTCGCAGCGCCCACGGCGAGCCGACGGGCGGCCTGGAGAGCGCCCCGGCCGCCGAGGTCATCGACGCGAGGGGCCGCGTGGTGGCGCCCGGCTTCGTCGACATCCACACCCACTACGACGGCCAGGTGAGCTGGGACAGTCTGCTCGAGCCGTCCAGTGGCCACGGCGTCACGACGATCGTGACAGGCAACTGCGGCGTCGGCTTCGCGCCGGTCCGGCCCGGCAGCGAGCAGTGGCTGATCGAGTTGATGGAAGGTGTCGAGGACATTCCCGGCACCGCGCTCACCGAGGGCATCACCTGGGGCTGGGAGACCTATCCGGAGTATCTCGACGCCATCGACCGGCACAGGTTCGCCGTCGACGTCGGCAGCCAGGTCGCCCACGGCGCGATCCGCGCCTACGCGATGGGCGAGCGCGGCGCCCGCAACGAGCCCGCCACACCGGAGGACATCGCGGCGATGGGCCGCCTGGTCACCGAGGCGATCGAAGCCGGGGCGCTCGGCTTCTCGACGTCCCGCACGATGGGGCATCGCGCGATGGACGGCGAACCGGTACCCGGCACCTTCGCGGCCGAGGAGGAGCTGTTCGGCCTCGGTCGCGCCATGGCCGCCGGTGGACAGGCCGTCTTCGAGCTGGCGCCACAGGGCGCCGCGGGGGAAGACATCATCGGCCCGAAGAAAGAACTCGACTGGATGCGGCGGCTGAGCGCCGAGATCGATCGGCCGGTGTCGTTCGCGTTGATTCAGGTCGACGCCGACCCGAAGCTGTGGCGCGAGATGCTGGACCTGTCCGCCGGCGCCCATGCCGCGGGTGCCCGCCTGTATCCCCAGATCGCCGCCCGCCCGTTCGGGATGATGATCGGCTTCCAGGGACATCACGGTTTCAGCCACCGGCCCACCTACCGCCGGCTGAAAGCCGAACTGAGCCGCGAGGAGCTCACGCAGCGCCTCGCCGACCCGGCGGTAAAAGCCGCGATCCTTTCCGAAGACGACCTGCCCGTCGACCCGACCCTGCTGTTCGACGGGATGTTCGCCCTGGTGCAGCACTCGCTGGGCCGCCTCTACGCGCTCGGCGACCCGCCCGACTACGAGCCGACCCAGGACCGCACCGTCGCCGCCATCGCCGACGCGCGCGGCGAGGACCCGCTGTCGACGCTGTACGACCTCATGCTCGAGCGCAACGCGACGGCGATGCTGATGCTGCCGCTGTTCAACTACGCCGACGGCAACCACGACGCGATCCGGGAGATGATGCTGCACCCCGCCGGCGTGCTCGGGCTGTCCGACGGCGGCGCGCACTGCGGGATGATCTGCGACGCTTCCTATCCCACGTTCCTGCTCACGCATTGGGCGCGGGACCGGCGGCGCGGCGAGAAGCTCTCGCTGGAGTACGTGATCCGCAAGCAGTCCCGGGACACCGCCCACCTGTTCGGCCTCACGGATCGCGGCACGATCGAGCCGGGTAAGAAGGCCGACATCAACGTCATCGACATGGACGCGCTGAAGCTGCACCCCGCCGCGATGGCCTTCGACCTGCCCGCCGGCGGCAACCGGATCCTGCAGGGGGCGAGCGGGTACGCGGCGACGATCGTCAGCGGCGTGGTGACCCGCCGCGACGACGTCGACACCGGGGCCCGTCCCGGCCGGCTGGTTCGCGGGGCCCGCTAGGGCTTCGGCGATGGAGGCCCCCGCGCGCACCCGCGACGAGGACGCCATCGGCACCCCGCCCGACGAGCCGACCCTGGTGCCGGCCGACCGCTACTACTCCCCGGAATTCGCCGCGCTCGAGGTCGAACGGATGTGGCCGAGGGTGTGGCAGCTCGCCTGCATGGTCGACCACGTCGCTCAATCCGGCGACTATTTCGAGTACCGCTGCGGGCCGTACGGGGTGCTGATCGTCCGCGGTGACGACGGCGTGCTGCGTGCTTTCCAGAACGCTTGCCGGCATCGCGGCAATTCGCTGTGCACCGGATCGGGGTCGGGACTGCGCGAACTCAAATGCGGCTATCACGGCTGGACGTGGGACCTGGCCGGCGTCCTGCGGCGCGTGCCGAACCGCAAGGGCTTCGGCGCGCTGCGCCTGTCGGACTTTCCGCTCCTGGCCGCCCGAGTGGAGACTTGGCAGGGACTGGTGTTCGTCAACCTCGACGTGGGCGCGGTGTCGTTGACCGAATACCTGGAGGCGGTGCCCGACGACATCGCCTGGTGTCGTCTCGACGACTTCCGCTGCTATGCCACGATGACCGTGGACGTCGAGGCCAACTGGAAGACGATCGCCGACGGTTATAGCGAGACCTACCACATCCAGACGCTGCATCCGGAGTTGCTGCGCTGCGTCGACGATATCCATGCGCCGCAACAGATCTGGGGTCACACCGGCAAGTCCGACCAGCCCTACGGCGTGCAGAGCCCGCGCTTCGACGGGGCGCTGAGCGACGAACAGGTGTGGGACGCCTACGTCTACACGCAGGGCGCCCTGATGGGCGCGGGCGAGGGCACCCCGTTCCCGGCCGGCGAACGGCGGCCCGGTCAGACGGTCGCCGACCTGATCGCCGACCGCACTCGCGCGTTCGCCGCGAGCCGCGGGGTCGATCTCGACTGGGCCGACACCGACCGGGTCACCCGGCTGCACCAGTACAACGTGTTCCCCAACATGACGTTGCTGGCCAACGCCGATCACCTGACGGTCATGTGTTCGCGCCCCGGCCCCGACCCGGATAAGGGCGAGCTGGTCATGTTCTTGATGACGAGGATGCCGCCCGGCGCCCCGCACGCCAAGCCGGTCGACGTGCGCACCACCGCCGAGAAGGCCGAGCCCGGGGTGGTGCTCACGCAGGACATCGCTTTGCTGGCGGGGCTGCAGCGCGGCATGCACCAGCCGGGCTTCACCCACCTGGTGCTGTCCAACGAGGAGCGGCGCGTGATCAACATGCACCGCAACCTCGAGCGCTACCTGGGCATGGCCTGACTGCGCGCGCGCAATTCGCGAAGACATCCCCGAAATCAAACCGATGCGATTTAGAATTCCCCCTGTGATGACCCCGCCATATCCCTGGGGGGAAGAACGAGGGCAACTTTCGCATCAAGTGCGGATGCGATACCAGACGCTCGGCCAGCGGCGGGCTCGCCGGCTCTGCCACCGTTTCGAGCGGGTCGGCGTTCGCACGGCGCCGGACCGCCTTCGGGCGATGCTGGCGGGCGCTCCCGTGGCAATCGCCGAAGTCACCGACATCAACTTCGCGTTGATCGCCATGCAGCTCAACCACGAGGCACGCACGGCCAAGCTCAAGCGGATGAAACGCCGGGGCGCGCGCTCCCTGCTCTTCGCGGGTCTGATCCTGGTGGTGCTGAACTTCCTGTTCTGCGTGGCCTACCTGTTGCTGAACCTGGCCCAGCAGGGCACGCCGTCCTAGTCATTGCACAGCCCGGCGGCGCCACCAACTCGATCGCCACGGCCGCGCGCCGCTGATGTTCAGCGGGGGCGACGATTCCGTTGTCGTCGGCGCAGACGTTACGCCGGTCCGCGGCCGTCGCCCGCGAGTTTCAGCAGGAGCCGGGTGCCGCCCAGCGGGCTGGTCTGCAACGCCGCTGTGCCGCCGTGCAATTCGGCCTGCTGGGCGACCAACGCCAGCCCCAGCCCGGAGCCCGAGCGCGAGGCCGTCGACCCACGGGCGAAGCGTTCGAAGACCGTGGCGCGTTCCTCCTCCGGCACACCGGACCCGTCGTCGTCGATGGCGATCTCGACCCCGTCGCTCGAACTCGCCACCGTGAGTTGAATCTTGCCGGCGCCACCGTGTTTGACGGCGTTGGCGATCGCGTTGTCGATCACCAGCCGCAGCCCGGTCGGCAACCCCACCATCAGCACCGTGGGTGAGGGAACCAGCGACACCTCGACATCGGGGTAGATGCGCAGCGCGTCGTGCGCCGCGCGGTCGAGCAGTTCGGTGATGTCGAACGGGACGAAGTCGTCGACGGTGGTCAATTCGCCCTGCGCCAGCCGCTCCAGCGCGGTGAGCGTTGCTTCGATGCGGCTCTGGGTGCGGATGACGTCGCCGATCACCTCCTGGCGCTGCTCGGGGGCGAGGTCCAGTGTGGACAGCACCTCGAGGTTGGTGCGCATGGCGGTGAGCGGGGTGCGCAGCTCGTGCGAGGCGACGGCGGCGAAGTCGCGGGCGGATTCCAGCGCGGCCCTGGTGCGTTGCTGCTCGTTGCCGATGCGGGCCAGCATGCCCTCCACCGCCTCGGCGATCTCCACGGCCTCACGCACGCCGCGGACCTGCACCTCGTCCGGGCTGGACTGCGCGCTGATGGCGCGGGCCTGCTGGGCCAGCAGCAGGAACGGGTTGACCATGATCAACGAGATCACCCAGCCGACGAGGATGGTGCCACCGATGACGCTCGCGCAGATCAGCAGCACCCGCAGGTGCAGTTCGTTGATGCGGTGCTGGGCCTCCGCGAGCGGCGCCGCGAGCGCGATCGAGGCGGGGCCGGCGGAGAACGTGCGGACGCGGTACTGCACCCCGTTGATGGTGGTGCTGGCGTAGCCGTTCGCCAGCTTGGGCAGCACGATGTTGCTCGGCACGGCGACGGTGACGCCGCCGATGCGCACCGTGCGCACGAGGTTGCCGTCCGGCATCGGATGATCCGGACTGCTGTGCTCCGCGTTGTTGAGCAGTGAGTTGATGTCGCCGAGGCTGCTGACCGAGTCCAGGCGGCGGTCGAGCTGGCTGTACTGGTCGTTGGTGACGCCGACCCACACCCAGGTGCCCAGGATCAGGACCAAGGCCACGACCGAGAGCTGCGCGACGATGACGATCGTCCGCAACGACAGCACCCGCATCGGCAGCTCCACGTGCGGCAACACGCGGATGTCCGATTGCTTCGGTGAGCTCACGGGGCCCGGCCGGCCCGGCCGGCGATCGTCACGGGGGTTCGCACAGAGCTAACGGTAGCTTCCGCCGCCGGGCCCGCGCCGCACGCGCCGCAGGGCCGGCGGATTTGCGGCACCTCCAGGTGAGTGAGTACTCTCTCACCTATGGCAGCCTCCGGACGCGATCGCCTGCTGGGCGAGGCGCTGAAGCTGTTCGCCGAGAAGGGCTACTCGGCGACGTCGGTGGCCGACATCCAGCGGGCGTCGGGTCTGGCGCCCGGGTCGGGCGCGCTGTACAAGCACTTCGGCTCCAAGCGGGAATTGCTGGAGGCCGCGGTCGCCTACCGGATCGACAGCATCGTGGCCGCGCGGGAGCAGTACGACGCCGGCGAACCGGGCAGTGTGGAGCAAGCGGTGCGCACGGCGGGCCAGCTGATCTGGAGCAACCTCAAGGACAGCGAGGACCTGCTGAAGGTCATGCTGCGCGAGCCTGACGAACTCGGCGACCTCGACGAGAAGACGTGGCAGGTCATCACCGACCACGCCTACCAGCGCTTCGCCGACGAACTGGCCGCGTCCAACCGCTCCGGCCGCACGTGCATCCCGGACCCCGAAGCGGCCGCGGCCGTCGCGATCGGGTCACTTTCCTACGCCGCAACGCTGCAGGCGCTGACCGGCCGCCTGCCCGGCAACATCGACGAAGACCGCTACTTCGAAGCGTGGATCAGCCAGACGGTCAGCGTCCTCGCGCAATACCGAACTCACCAAACCCCAAGAGATTCAGGAGCGAATTCGTGACTTTCTCCATGCAACTCAGCGACGACGTGATCGAGGTCCGCGACTGGGTGCACCAGTTCGCGGCCGAGGTCATCCGGCCCGCGGCGGCCGAGTGGGACGAACGAGAAGAGACGCCGTGGCCGGTGATACAGGAGGCCGCGAAGGTAGGGCTCTACTCCCCCGACTTCTTCGCGCAGCAAGCGGCCGAGCCGACCGGGCTGGGCATGCTGACCGCGTTCGAGGAGATGTTCTGGGGTGACGCCGGCATCGCGCTGTCGATCATGGGCACCGGGCTGGCCGCGGCGGCCCTGGCCGGCAACGGGACCCCCGAGCAGCTCGGCCGTTGGCTGCCCGAGATGTTCGGGACACCGGGCGATCCCAAGCTGGGCGCGTTCTGCTCGTCCGAGCCCGACGCGGGCTCGGATGTCGGCGGCATCCGCACCCGTGCCCGCTTCGACGAGGCCGCGAAGGAATGGGTCGTCGACGGGACCAAGACCTGGGCGACCAACGGAGGGATCGCCAACGTGCACATCGTGGTGGCATCGGTGTATCCCGAACTCGGCACCCGTGGGCAGGCCAGCTTCGTCATCGGACCCGACACCAAGGGATTCAGCCAGGGTCAGAAATTCAAGAAGCACGGCATCCGCGCCTCCCACACCGCGGAGGTGGTGCTCGACAACGTCCGCCTGCCCGAGGACGCGATCCTCGGCGGCCGGGAGAAATTCGAGGCGCGGATCGCCCGGGTGAAATCCGGCGCCTCCGCCCGCGGGCAGGCCGCGATGAAGACGTTCGAGCGTACCCGCCCCACCGTTGGCGCGATGGCGGTCGGTGTGGCCCGCGCGGCCTACGAGTACGCGCTCGAATACGCTTGCCAGCGTGAGCAATTCGGTCGCAAGATCGGTGAATTCCAGGCCGTCGCGTTCAAGCTCGCCGACATGAAGAGCCGCATCGACGCCGCGCGGCTGCTGGTGTGGCGGGCCGGCTGGATGGCGCGCAACAACCAGGACTTCGAGTCGGCCGAGGGGTCGATGGCCAAGCTCGTGGCCAGCGAGACGGCGGTCTACGTCACCGACGAAGCGATCCAGATCCTGGGGGGCAACGGCTACACCCGCGACTACCCGGTGGAGCGGATGCACCGCGACGCGAAGATCTTCACGATCTTCGAGGGAACCAGCGAAATCCAACGCCTGGTGATCTCCCGCGCCGTGACGGGGCTGCCGATCCGATAGGCACCGCGGCCGCGGCGCACGCGGGGGCGCGCGCCATGATGGCCGGATGACCACCGACATCCGCGTTCTCGACAGCGAGGACGACCTGCTGGCCGCGGCGAACGTCTTTCGCGCCGCCATGGTCGGCTTCCCGCCGCTGACCGGTCTGGGCCCCGGTCAGATCACCGAACTGCTCGAACCGGGCCGCACCATCGGGGCGTTCGTCGGCGGTCAGCTCGTCGGCACCGCGGACGCCGTGACGAGCCGGCTGACCCTGCCCGGCGGGACGATGGTGGGCCACGCCGCCGTCACGCATATCGGGGTGCTGCCGTCGTACACGCGAAAAGGCATTGCCACCAGCCTGATTCGTCACCAGTTGGGCGACATCGCCGCACGCGGCGAGGTGGTGGCCACGTTGCGGGCGTCGGAGGCGACGATCTACGAGCGCTACGGCTACGGTGTGGCCAGCTCGTCGCAGACGGTCGAGGTGCGGACCGCGCGCGCAGCGCTGCGCCCCGGCGTCGGGGCGGGCGGCCCCGTGCGGCTGCTCGACTCCGCGGCGGCCTGGGACGTGCTGCCCCGGATCTATGCCGCCCACCGGCCGTCACGCCCGGGAACCATTGACCGCCCGCCGGTTTGGTGGCGTGGGGTGCGGTTGCGCACCGAGGCGTCCCCGGGCGCGTCCTACGTCGCGGTGTACGGCGAACCCGGATCCGAGTCGGGCTTCGCCCGCTACCGCCCCACCGACACCGAACGCTGGTTCGTCGCCGACGAGCGGACCGTCGTCGTCGAGGACTTCTTCGCGCCCACCACCGAGGCCTACCTCGGGCTGCTGCGCTTCCTGCTGGGCCTCGACCTCGTCGACCGGGTGGTGTTCTGGATGCTGCCGACGGACGATCCACTGCCCTGGCTGCTGAGCGACCGCCGCGCGGTACGCGCGACCGCGGTGCACGACGAAACCTGGCTGCGCGTCGTCGACGTGAACCGCGCCCTGCGGTCGCGCCATTACGTCGGCGACGGGACGGTCACCCTGGCCGTCGATGACCCCCTGCTGCCGGGCAATTCGGCCTGCTTGGCCATCGCGGGTGGCGTTGCCGAGCCAAGCGACCGGCGCCCGCAGCTGCGCGTCGGCGTCGCGGGGCTGGCGGCCGTGCTCCTCGGGGGAGCAACCTGGCGCAACCTGGCCGTCGCGGGTTTGGCCCACGCCGCCGATCCGGCGGACCTCGCCGTCGCCGACGAATTGTTCGCGGTGCCCGACGCGCCCCACGCCGGGTTCTTCTTCTGATGCGGCGGGTACGCGAAGACCTGTGATTGTCGTCGTCGGTGCGGGGGTCTGCGGGCTGGCGGCCGCCTACGAGCTGTCCAGACGTGGCGAACGCGCGGTGGTGCTCGAGCGGGGCCGGCCGTTCGCCGAGCAGTCCGCCGGGCTGGCACGCATCTTCCGGATCGCGCATCGGCGCCCCGCGCTGTGCCACCTGGCCGTCGGCGCCCGCGCCGGCTGGCAGCGCTGGGAAGCCGAGTTCGGCGTGGGCCGGCTGCTGGGCACCGAGGGTTTCATCGCCGCAGGTGCGGACCAGGCGATGGCGGCGGCGATGACGGACGCCGGCGCGGCGTTCTCCTGGCTCCACCGGCGGCAGATCGCCGCGCGGATCCCGTTCGTGGACGCGCCGTGGGACACCGGGCTCTTCGACCCGCTCGGCGGCAGCCTGCGCATCCGCCGCGCGCTGGGCGCCCTGGCGCGGCGGGTCGCCATCCGGCCGGGCGAGGTGGCGTCGGTGGCCGACGACGGCACGGCCACGCTCACGGACGGGACGGTGCTGCGCGGTGATGGGGTGCTGATCTGCGCGGGAGTCCGCACACCGGCGCTCTTCGGCCCGCTCGGCGTCGAGTACGCCCCGCACACCCGCTTCAGCTACGAGGGCGCCGACGCCGTCGGTGCGGCCTGCCTGTCGTCGCCGCAAGGCTACGGTTTACCGCTCGGCAGCACGGGCCGCTGGGCGTTCGGGCAGGACGTGCCCGACCCCGCCACCGTGCACGCGCTGTTCCCGTCGCTGACTCCCGTGGACCGGGTGGACTGCGTCACGGTGCGCGCACCATGGCTGGACTCGGGCGGCGACGGATGGACCGCCGCGCGGCGGGGACGCGTCGTGGCGTTCACCGGCAGCAACCTGATGAAGTTCGGCCCACTTCTCGGCGAACTGCTGGCCCGGGCGGTGTGCAGCGACGAGCTGCCCAGCGAATTGACCATCAGCTGACGGCGCCGGTGCAACGGTCCGAACGCCCCGAAAGCTTGGGACGTTCGGCCCTAGGTGTGCGCGTTTGCGGCTCGGAATACTTGAGCGGCTTGTCCCTGTCGGCCTGTTTGCCAGGCCCTTTGGAGGTAGCTGATGACCGCTGAGGCGCCGATCGCCGTCGAACTGCGGGCCCGCCGGCCGTTTCCGGCGCGAACCGGGCCCACGGGCAACCTGATCTATAAAATCATCAGCACGACCGATCACAAGATGATCGGCATCATGTACATGGTCGCCTGCTTCATCTTCTTCTTCATCGGCGGGCTGATGGCTTTGCTGATCCGTCTCGAGCTGGCGGCCCCGGGGCTGCAGTTCCTGTCCAACGAGCAGTACAACCAGCTGTTCACCATGCACGGCACCGCGATGTTGCTGTTCTACGCCACACCGGTGGTGTTCGGGTTCGCCAACCTGGTCTTGCCGTTGCAGATCGGCGCGCCGGACGTGGCCTTCCCGCGGCTCAACGCGTTGTCGTTCTGGCTCTTCGTCTTCGGCGCGCTGATCGCGTTGAGCGGCTTCATCCTCCCCGGTGGTGCGGCCGATTTCGGCTGGACGGCATACACGCCGCTCTCGGATGCGGTCCACAGTCCCGGCGTGGGCTGTGACCTCTGGATTTTGGGGGTGGGCGTCGGCGGTCTGGGCACCATCCTGGGGGCGGTCAACATGATCACCACCGTCGTCTGCATGCGGGCGCCCGGCATGACGATGTTCAGGATGCCGATCTTCACCTGGAACATCCTGGTCACCAGTGTGCTTGTCCTGATTGTCTTTCCGCTGCTCACCGCAGCGCTGTTCGGACTGGAAGCCGACCGCCGCATCGGCGCCCACGTCTACGACCCCGCCAACGGCGGCGCGATCCTCTACCAGCACCTGTTCTGGTTCTTCGGGCACCCCGAGGTGTACGTCATCGCGCTGCCCTTCTTCGGCATCGTCTCCGAGATCATCCCCGTGTTCGCCCGCAAACCGATCTTCGGCTACACCACGCTGGTGTATGCCACGCTGTCGATCGCCGCGCTGTCGGTGGCGGTGTGGGCGCACCACATGTACGCGACAGGCGCCGTGCTGCTGCCGTTCTTCTCGTTCATGACGTTCCTCATCGCGGTCCCGACAGGGATCAAGTTCTTCAACTGGATCGGCACCATGTGGCGCGGCCAGTTGACGTTCGAAACACCGATGTTGTTCTGCCTGGGCTTCCTGATCACCTTCCTGCTCGGCGGGCTGACGGGCGTGCTGCTGGCCAGCCCCCCGCTGGACTTCCACATCAGCGACACCTATTTCGTGGTGGCCCACTTCCACTACACCCTGTTCGGCACCATCGTGTTCGCCACCTACGCGGGCATCTACTTCTGGTTCCCGAAGATGACGGGCCGCCTCTTGGACGAGCGACTGGGCAAACTGCACTTCTGGCTGACGTTGATCGGGTTCCACGCCACCTTCCTGGTGCAGCACTGGCTGGGAGACATGGGCATGCCGCGCCGCTACGCCGACTACCTGCCCACCGACGGGTTCCAGACGCTGAACCTCGTCTCCACCATCGGGTCGTTCATCCTCGCCGCGTCGGTGCTGCCGTTCGTGTGGAACGTCTTCAAGAGCTGGCGCTACGGCGAACCGGTTCTGGTGGACGATCCGTGGGGCCACGGCAATTCGCTGGAGTGGGCTACCAGTTGCCCGCCGCCGCGGCACAATTTCACCGAGCTGCCCCGAATCCGTTCGGAACGGCCGGCATTCGAACTGCATTACCCGCACATGGTGCCCCGGATGCGCGGCGAAGCCTACGTCGGCCGCCGCCATGTCGGGGCCATCGAGGCCCAAACCCCGGCCGCCGCTCCCCCGGGCCCCTGAGTCGCCGGTACTCCGGTCGGCGAGCGCGACGCCGCCGGCACCGCCGGTCGCCCGGTTCGCATGACCGACCCCGGAACTATTGCGCCCGAACGAATCCCACACCCTCGGCTGCGCTGACGCCCGCGTCGTGCAGCACCGCGCTCGCCGTGTCAGCCTGCACCGCACCGTCAGGCAGGGTGGCCGCGGGTATCGCCTTGATGCGGTAGAGGAACGCGGCGCCCGTGTTGATCAGATCCGCGCTCTCACCGGTGGGAACGAACGGCAGCCGCAGGCGGATTCCGTCCGCGCTGCCGCCTTGGTCGACAGGCCACTTGCGGTACAGCGCGTCGCGGAGGTCGTTGGCAGGGAAGCCCTCGGTCTGGCTTTGTGCCATGCGGACGATCTCATCGGCATTCGCCGGATCGGCCAGGTAATGCTGCGCATCCAACTCCGCTTTCAGCCAGCCTTTGGCCGCGTCGGGATGTGTGTCGGCGAATTGCTTGTCCATCAACAGGAATGCACCGTCGTGCTGGTTGGCCAATGCGCCGCTGGCAACGCGCTTGGCGAGCCCGGCATTGACCAACTTCGACGCCGTGGGTTCCCAAATGGTCGTCGCGTCGATGGTGTGGTTCTGGAAGCTGGAGGTGATCACCTCGATGCTCTGGTTCAGATAGGAGGCCGGTTTGACGCCAAGCGCGTCGAACGTGGCCTGGGCGATGCGGTCCGCGCAGCTTCCCTGCGGTGTGGCGACGGTCTTGCCGTTGAACCATGCGAGCGCGTCGCGCTGGCTGCCGAAGTTCGGCGCGTCCGGTCGGGTGAGAAAGACGCCGCACTGATCCTGTGAGAGCCCGAGGGTCGCGAAAATCCGCAGGTCTCTCGTAGTTCGTTTACTCGCACCCACAATCGCCGGCATGTCGCCCGCGTAGCCGATCTGTTGTTTTCCGGCCAGCATCTGACTCACGATGATCGATCCCTGCAGGCCGACCTGAAAGTCCACCGTTGAGCCTGCGGGCAGATACTTCTTCCAGAATTCCTTGCCCCGCAACACCACTGCGGACCAAGCCTCGGTGTAGTAGGGCTGGTAACCCACGGTGAGGTGCACGGGTCCACCGGCCGCACCCACATCGTTTCCGCCGATGTTGCCGACCGCGGCGCAGCCCGCAACGGTCAGCACCGTCGCCAGCACAACGAAGAGTGCCCTGTTCAGTCGCATTGGATTCTTTCTGTCGTGAAAGGTGGTTATTGATCCGTCAATTCATCGCCGGGACAGGTCGTGAGCAGCGGGCGATCGCAGGAGGTGCATGGCGCGGTCCTTGATGCGCTGAGCGCTTTCGTCCAGCAGCAAATCCGTGCGCCGACGCGGGTGATCCAGCTGGATCGAAAACTCCTCACGCACCCGGGCGGGTCGTTCGGTCATGACCAGCAGGCGGTCGGCAAGCAGCAGGGCCTCGTCGACATCCGTGGTGATCAACAACACCGTCCGCTGTTGCTCCCGGAGAAGCTCGGCGGTGTATTCCTGCATCAGTTCGCGGGTCATGGCGTCCAAGCCACGAAACGGCTCGTCGAGCACCAGAACCGCGGGCTCGTTGATCAGCGCCCGGGCCAGTTCTGCGCGCCGGCGCATCCCACCGGACAACTCGCCCGGGTACCGGTCGCCGAACTCCGCGAGTCCGACGCGTGCCAACATCGCGCCCGCCCGCCGCCGCGCCCCCCGTCTGTCCTCTCCGCGGGCGCGCGGCCCGAACATGACGTTTTCGCAAGTTGTCAGCCAGGGCATCAACGCGTTCTCCTGGAACAACAACAGCCGTTCGGCGGCAGGGCCGTTCACCTCGCGGCCGTCGACTCTGACCGAACCGCTCGTCGGCCTGTGGTAACCCGCCAAGAGGTAACCGACGGTTGTCTTGCCGCCGCCCGAGGGACCGATCATCGCGACGATCTCACCGGGCGCGAGGCCAAACGAGCAGTCGTCGACCACCTTCACGCACTGACGACCCTTGGGGACGTGATAGGACACCTGGTCGAACAGCACCGCCCCGGCCCGGCCGGCGGTCATGCCTTCACCCGCCGCCACGGCATCATCCGATTGCCCAACGCCCGCACCAGCCCGCTCGACACATAGCCGGCGATCCCCAGACTGATCATCGCCACCACGACCCGGGGTAAATCGTTGCCCTGATAGGCATTCCACACCAAGAAGCCCAGCCCGCCGTCGCCGGACTGCCGGCCGCCGCCGGAGATCAGTTCCGCGGCCACCACGACCTCCCACGTGATACCCATGCCGACGGCCGCGCCCGTCACCAGCGATGGCATCAGCGCCGGCAACAGCACGCGCCGGAAAACGTATGACCGCCGTGCGCCCATCGACCGCGCGGCGAGCACGTGGCGGCGGTCGATCTCCTCGGCACCGCCAACGGTGTTCAGCACGACCGGGAACAGGGCGCCCAGAAAGGTCACGAAAGTGATCGACAGTTCCTGAGTCGGCCAGAAGATGATCGCGATCGGCACCCAGGCGAGCGGCGGGATCGGCCGCAGCGACTCGAATACCGGGAATACCACGCGTTTGAACCACGGACGGGTTGCCATCAGCAACCCCAATGCGCCTCCCACGACCAGCGCCACCCCGAATCCGGCCAGCACCCTTTGCAAGGACAGCGACCAGCTGTTCCAATACCCCGGGCTGGCAGCCAGTTTCAGGAAGTCCCCGGCCACCGCCGATGGCGGGGGTAACTGCCCCGCCAGCGGCACGTCGACACCGGTCCAGCCGTGCAGCCGGGTGGCCAGTTCCCAGGACAGCGCAAAGATGGCGATGCCGAGCAGGCCCCGCCTCAGGGCCGCGGACTTCAGTCCGTGGGTCAGGTCGGACAGCGTTGTCATCGGACCAATTCCCGCTCGCCCACCTCGAACGCGCGCCTGGCCTCGTCGCGGACGGCGTCGGAGACCTCGACGACGAGTTCGCGGAACATCGCACTGGTGATGATGCCGGGGTCGCGGGGACGGTCGAGACCGACCTCGATCGTGGTCTTGACCCGGCCGGGACGGGTCGTCATGACGGTGACGCGACTGCCCAGGTAGACAGCTTCCTCGATGTCGTGGGTGATGAAAAGCACTGTGACCGAGGAGTTGTCGTAGATTTGCAGCAGCGCGTCGTGCATCGCGGCGCGCGAGATCGCGTCCATCCCGCGAAACGGCTCGTCGAGCAGGAGCACCGCCGGCTCCATGACCAGCGCGCGCAGGATCTCGACGCGGCGCGCTATGCCGCTCGACAGCTCGCCCGGGTAGCTGTCGGCCAGGTCAGCGAGCCCGACCCTTCGCAGATGCGTGCGCGCGATGTCCGCCGCTTCGCCGCGGCCGGCGCGCCGTTGCGCGACCAGACCGTATCCGACGTTGTCGGCCACGGTGAGCCAGGGAAACAGCGTGCTGTCCTGAAAGACGACGACCCGATCGGGACCGATTGCGGCGGTGGGGCGAGCGGGGCCGCACAGCAGTTCGCCGTCGAGTTCGACGCGGCCGGATGTGATGTCGGTAAATCCGGCGACCGCCGCGAGCAGCGTGCTCTTTCCGCACCCGGACGGCCCGACGATGACGTGCAGTTCCCCGGCCGCGATCTCGAGACTGAAGTCCTGCACCGCAACCACCGGAGCGCCCGCCAGTGGATAGGTCTTGCACACGGTGTCGAGAACGACGTTGCCCCCCATCGTGATCAGACGCTCCGGGCCCGGTAGGCCATCATCCTGCCGGCGACGAGCCGGATCACGGCGCTGCTGGCATAGCCGACCATGCCGAGGGTGATCATGGCGATGACGATCGTCGGGTAGCGGGTGGTCGTATACGAAGCATTGATCAGATAGCCGAGCCCGAACTGGCCCGCGATCATCTCCCCGGCGACCAGCGAAAACCAGGCGACTCCCATGCCGATCTGCAGACCGGTGAAGATGTACGGCAGCGACCCCGGGATCACCACCGTGCGCAGCACCGTGGTGGACCCGGCGCCGAGGCACCTGGCCGCTCGGATCAGGTTCTTGTCGACGGAGTGAACCCCCAGCATCGTGTTCAGCGTGACCGCATAGAACGCGGCCAGGTAGGTGAGGAAGAGGACAGAGCCCTCCCGGGTGTGAAACATCAGCATTGCCAAGGGAACCCAGGCCAGGATCGGGATGGGGCGGATCAACTCGAAAACCGGAAAACCGTACTGGCGCAATCGCGACGACCAGCCCAGCAGCAGCCCGAGCGGGATCCCCGTCGCCAGCGCCGCGGTGAATGCGATGGCGACGCGCCGAATGCTGGCCCAAATGTGCTGGTAGTAGGACGCCGTGAAAATGGACGTACCGTAGGCCGGGTTCGGGCTGACCCATTCCCTGACCACCTCGGTGGGGCCGGGAATGCCCCGAAACCGTGGCAGCGCCAGCACATCGACGGTCAGGTACCAGAAGCCGACGAACAGCGCGAAGCCGAGGATGGCCAGAAACGGCGCGGACGACGGCCGCCGACCGCGCCGTCGCTTCGGCTCGGTGCCGACGCTGCCGCGGACGGCCACGGACGTCGACTCGGTCAAAAGGACGCTCACCGGCCGCCTTTCCGAGGATCAGAGATGCCCCTTGGCTCGAGTCCGGGGCACGGCCTGGAACACGTCGCGGGGTGCTTGCGCAAACTCAGTGATCATTTCCGCGCCGGTGGCGCGCCGCAACGGTATAGATCGCGTTGACCAAAACCTGGCACCGCCCGGGCCGCCGGGAAGCTTTGCCCGCGGCGCCGTCCTGCCAGCCGGCGGAGGTCAGCCGTGTGGCGCCTCGGAGATCTTGCTGTCCGGCTTGCCCAGGGTCTGGCAGTAGGTCGCGGCGGACAGGCGCGTCGCCGTGATCTCCGCATTGTTCGGATCGTTGCCGCTCTTGTCCTTCAGCATCTTGCTGATCTCGCTGTCCTGCTTTTTCTGGTCCTGAGAGGTGAAGTCCTTGCACGTGGTGTCGCCCCCGGTGTTGATGACCTGCGACGCCGAACATGCGCTCGAGAGCAGCGCGGCGATCACGATCGTGGCCGCGGCGATGTGCTTCATTCTTTGCCTCCTGGATCCGAAGTAGTGACGTTGTACACCAAATCCGCCGATCTGAAACCATATCCCGCGCCCCGGACACCGGACAGGTGTTTGCGGTCCCAGCGGCTGCCGGCGGGTAGGTCGTTTTCTTGGCCGGGAAAGGGAATAACAATTGCAGCGGCGGGGTCTCACCGTCGTCGCCACATCGCGGGAGCGGGCTACGGGGAGGGACTCGGTCATGTCGTCGAAGGCGGACACCGGCCTGGCGGCGCGGGCACGGTCAGCGGGGGCCATCGCGGGTCGGCGGCGTGATGCGAGGCCAACGCTGTCGGTGTTCATCGGCGTGTTGGCCGTCCTGCTCGCGGTCGGGTGGGCCGCAAATCACTTCGCCGCGCTGATGCCAGTGATCGGCGGGTCCCAGCATCTGAGCGCGGCGACACTGGACGCGGTCTTCGGCATCTACGCGGTGGGTCTGCTGCCCGGGCTTCTTATCGGTGGGCCCGCGTCGGATGCGTTCGGACGTCATACCGTCGCGTGGGCAGGTACGGCGACCGTCCTGGCGGGCACAGTGGGGATGCTGGTCTCGCAGCAATCCGGCGTCCTGCTGGCGGGGCGCCTGATCGTCGGAGCGGGCGTGGGTCTGGCGATGACGTCGTGTACCGCATGGGCCTCCGACCTGCGCGGTCCCGCCGGCGCGGCCACGGCAGGAGCGGTGTTGATTGCAGGTTTTGCGATCGGACCGTTCGTTGCGGGGGTAGTCGCCTGGGCGGGGCGTTCCGGCGTCCAGATGTCGTTCGCGATCGCCGCCGCCCTTGTCGTGGCGGCGACGTCTGTCACGGTCGTGGCCGTGCTCCGATCCGGTTCCGCCACACCGGCGCGGGCCGAGGCCGCAGATTCGTCCGCGCCGGTCCGGCAGGGCGCCGCGTTGGCGTTGAGTTGGGCGCTGCCCCTGGCGCCGTGGGTATTTGCCTCGGCCACCCTGGCTTTCGTCGCAATCCCCACCCGCATCCACACGGGGCTCCCGGCGCCCATGGCCGCGGGGGTGGCCGCCCTGGTCGTCAACGGCGCCAGCGGGCTGATCCAGATCGCCGCCCGCGCGCGTGCGTGGGGAGCGCACGCCGGCACCGCCGGTGCCGCGCTGGCCGCGCTCGGCTATGCCGTGACCGCCCTGGCACCGCCGGCGATCACCCCGCAGTTGGGTCTGCCGCTCTTCCTCGTTCTCGGGTGCGCGTCCGGGCTGTCGTTGCGCGGAGGCTTGATAGATCTGGAAACTGCTGCACCTCAACATATTCGGGGCACCCTCACGGGCGTGTTCTACGCGATGACCTACATCGGCTTCGGCCTGCCGTTGCTGCTGGCCGACCTCGGTTCGCCGGCGCACGCGGCGCCGGTTCTCGGCATCATGGCGGTGCTGGCGTCGGTGACCGCGGGCAGCCGAGCGGTACGGCTGCGGCGGGACGCCTAGGCCGCCGCCACCTTGCGTCGTGCGGTGCCGGGCATCGGTACCGGGGTGTCGCCCACGACGCTCAGCCCCGCGAGACGACGCCAGGATCGGATCGCGTTGCGGGTGACCTCGACAATCCTGGTGGCTCCGTTGTCCCCGTTGGCCATCCGGTGGGCCCGCAGAGCGTTGCCGGTGACGGCGTCGAGGGTGTCCCAGTCGTCGTTCTCGACGAGCGTGGTCGACTGGTAAGCCGCCCGGACAGCGTACTTCTCGGCGCCCGCCAGTGTCTTGATCACTTCGCGGGCGGCTCGCGCGGCACTGTCCCACGCGGCTATGGACGGCGCGTCTCCCGGGGACAGCGTGCGATGAAGCTCGGCGATATCGGTGATCGCCTGCGCTGCGGCGCCCCGCGCGTACCCGATGACGCCCCACGGGGGGCTGGTCAACAGTTTGGCGACCCACGTGTGCACGACGGTGTCGGGGACGTCGGCAGTTCCGACCGTCAGCCAACCCAACTCCAGCACCAGGAGGCTGTCGGCCGGAGAGAGGTAACCGTCGGGCCCGGCCAGCGAGTCGTTGCACAGCTGGACGAACGCGGCCAGCGGGCGCGACGAAGTCGACGGGAAGTCGGTGATCTGCTCGTCTCCGTTGATGTAGGAGATCGCGTTCATGGCGCATCCCTTGCCTGATCCCGGCTGGTGAGATCCCCTTGCGAGCCTCAGCGGGTGGGTGATGCGGTCGAGGTCCATGTCGATTGCTCCCTGCGGGCTGTCGCGCCTTCGGTGACCAGGCTAGCGGCGATGCGGCGGAGCCGCTCACGCCCTGAAAGGGCATCGTATGGCGGTCCCGGTCGACACGCGAGGCGACACGAGGGGCGGTGAGCCGGCAACCCTTCGGCATGGCGACCATCGTGCTGCGCGACGCCGGCGCGTCGGCGTCTTGGCCGGTTACCCCCTAGAGCAGGCCCCGCAAGGTCTCGATCAGCTTGACCCGCTCGGCTGGTGTGCCCGCGATGGGTGCGACGTTGAGCGTGGTCACCCCGGATTCGCGGAACGCCGCCAGGCGTTCCCTGACGAACTCGCGGGTGCCGATCAAGTTCACGTCGCGCACCAGGTCGTCGGGTACGACCTTGGCGGCGCCGTCCTTGTCGCCGGCCAGGTAGAGCTCCTGGATCCGGTCGGCCTGGGGGCCGTAGCCGTACTTGGTGGCCAGGGCGTGGTAGAAGTTCTTGCCCTTGGCGCCCATGCCGCCGATGTAGAGGGCCAGATGCGGTTTGACGGAATCTCGCAACTGCTCCACGTTTTCGCCGATCGCCAGCACCGGGCCGGCGTAGATGTCGAGCTCACCGAGAGCCGCGTCCCGCTTCGCCCGACCGTCGGCCAGCGCCTTGCCCCAGACGTCCTGCGCCTTCTCGGGGAGGAAGAAGATCGGTTGCCACCCCTCGGCGATCTCGGCTGCCAGCTCGACATTCTTGGGGCCCAGCGCGGCCACCAGGATCGGGATGCGTTCCCGGACCGGCTTATTGATGAGTTTGAGCGGCTTGCCGAGGCCGGTGCCCTGCCCTTCGGGCAGGGGGATCGTGTAGTACCTGCCTTGGTGCTTGAGGGTCTCGCGGCGCCACACCTGACGACAGATGTCGATGACTTCGCGGGTCCGGCCGATCGGGGCGTCGTAGGGCACGCCGTGGAATCCCTCGATGACCTGCGGACCGGAGGCGCCCAAGCCGAGGGTGAACCGGCCGTCGGAGACGTAGTCCAGGCCCGCGGCGGTCATCGCGGTCAGGGTGGGAGTTCGGGTGTAGAGCTGAAGAATTCCGGAAGCCAGCCCCACCCGTTGTGTGCTGGCGGCCAGATAACCCAGCGCGCTCACCGCGTCGAAGGAATACGCCTCCGGGACGAAGACGATGTCCAACCCGGCGCGCTCGAGGTCGGCCACCTCGGCGGCCACGTCCTTGAAGCCGCCTGCGTAATTGATCCCCAACCCGATCCTCATGCTCTGCCTATCCTCGCGCCGTCGCGAATTGATCGGCCAGTTCGGCCGCTTCCCGCTGGATTCGGTCGAACTGCGCGCCCATCGCCTCGGACAACGCCCTGGCGCCCGACAACGGGCGCACCATCACCATGAAGTCGTCGATGAGGCCGTCGTCGTTGAAGTGCAGGAAGTCGCACCCGGTGATTTTCACGCCAGGCACTCCGGCCAAACCGGTCTCGAACACGAGCGCGTGGTCGCGGCCCGCGTCATCGTGGATCTCCCGGACGTAGCGGAAGTCTTCGAAGACCCTCAACACGCCGCGCAGGATGGCCGCGGTGAGCGGCTTTCCGACGTAGGGCTTGAACGCCACCGGGCTGGTGAATGTCACGGTGTCGGCCAGCATCGCCTGGATGGCCCCCTCGTCGCGCTCTTCGACTGCCTTGCGGAAGGGATGCATCGGGAACCTCGCCGTGGTCGTTTGGTTGAGTGGGACTGACGCTAGATGCTCCGCCGCGAAAAGTCTACTGCGCGATTAATCACTTTGTTTAATAGTCACTGGGTTGTACCCTAGGCCGATGTCCCTGCGCGACGCGGTGCTGGCCGCGCTTCTCGAGGGTGAATCGTCGGGATACGACCTCGCCAAAGGCTTCGACGCCTCGGTCGCGAACTTCTGGATGGCCACCCCCCAACAGCTCTATCGCGAACTGGACCGGCTCGCCGAGCAAGGCCTCATCGAGGCCCGCGTCGTCCAGCAGGGCCGGCGGCCGAACAAACGCATGTTCTCGCTCACCGAGGCGGGTCGCGACGCGATCCGGCACTACACCACCACGGCCCCGCGGCCCTCGGCCATCCGCGACGAACTGATGGTCAAAGTGCAGGCGGCCGACGCCGGCGACGCGCGCGCAGTCCGCGACTTCATCGCCGAGCGGCTGCAGTGGGCGACCGCGAAACTGCAACGCTATCAACGGTTGCGAGCGCGGCTGCTCGAGGGCCGCGACGAGGAGGACTACCTCGCCCATGCCGAACGAGTGGGCCCATACCTGACGCTGATGCGCGGAATCTCGTTCGAAGAGGAGAACATTCGGTGGGCCGAGCGCGCACTCACCGTCCTCGAACGGCGCCTGCCGGCCCAGGCGTGAGCGCGTGCGGCCCCGCCTAAGAAGTCGGGGTGTGCACCGCGTCGCCCGGAAACTGCCGGCCGAGCAGCTCGTCATGGCCGATCTCGGGGACGGTCTGGTCGCCGTTCGATCCACGCTTGCCCGGCTTCTTCTTCGACGGCTTCTCCGCTGCCGACTCGGACGGGTGCTCGGCCGAGCGGTGACCGTTGGACGGCCGACCAGCAGAAGCACTGGCCATGTCGATGGCCTTCTCGGTGTACACGCGATAGCCGAAATCCGGCAGGTAGCCGTGGATCTCGGGAGTGTCGAGGTCCCGCATGAACTGCAGGATCTCGCGGCTGACCACCTGGCCCGGCACCAGGACCGGAAATCCCGGCGGGTACGGCGTGACGTAGGTGGCCGAGACCACGTCTATTCCGGCGTCCAACTTCTCGTCGATCTGCTCGCCCGTCAGGTACTCGCAGTTGGCATCGTCGTAGGACAGGTAGAAGCTTTTGCGAACGTCCCCTTCGGGCGTCGGCTCGCTGCCGCTGTGATCCATGAACGCGGGATGGAAGCCGCTGAAGTCGGGCAGCGGCAACGGCATTCCGGTGAGCCGATAGACGGCCCGCTCGAAATGCTCACGCTCACCGAGGCTCATCTCCGAGATCTCCTGGTCGAGCTCACGGGCGATATTGACCAGGACTTCCACCAGGAAAGCGACCGAGCTGCGCGTGGTGCCGATGTTCGTCATGAACAGCACGCTGTTGCGCGACGTCTTGTTGATCTGGATTCCGTAGCGGTCCATCAGCTGTTGACGTTTGAACGTGTCACCGTTGTAGCCGGTTTGGCCGATGTAGAGCGTGATACGCGAGGGATCCAGCACGAACTCGTCCTGCTCCCAGGCCGCCATCATGTTGCGCAGGCCGGATCGCAGGGGCTGGGCGATGGCCGACGGCCGGAAGTCCTCCGGGATCAGATCGGACGTGCGCAGGCACCTCATGTATTTGCTGAGCAGCGGATGGTTGTCGATGGCGTCCCGCAGCTGCATCGCGTTCTCGATCTGGCGCTGCACCAACTCGACACCTTCCAGCGCGACCTGCCGGCGACCCAAGTCCAACGACGCGAGGATCTGGTAGTTCGGCGAAGTCGAGGTGTGGGCCATGTAGGCCTCGTGGAAGGCCACGGCGACCTTCTGGTCGAAATCCTGGTCATAGACATGGATCATCGATCCCTGCCGCAGCGCTGTCAGCGTCTTATGGGTCGACTGGGTGGCGTACACGCGCACGCGTGCCCTGGCGGGGTCGGGGATCAGGCGCCGCTCCAAGAGCTCGTCGTCGCTGGGCGTTCTGGCATTGTCGGCAGCAAGCTGCTCTTCGTAACGGCGCATGAGCGCGGGGTCTTGCAGGCGCTCACGCAACGCCGCCGCGGACGCCATCGCTGTGCGGCTGCGGTAGACCGGGTGAAAGCGCGCGAACGCGAACCACGCCTCGTCCCAGAGGAATACCAGGTCGGGTTTGATGGCAAGGCACTCTTCCATGACGCGCTGGACGTCATAGACGATCCCGTCGAAGGTGCAGTTGGTCAGCGACATCATCTTGACGCGGTCGAGCTTACCGGCGCGCTTGAGCGCCAACAGTTTCGACTTGATCTCGCGCAACGGCACCGCGCCGTACATCGAGTAGTCGTTGAGCGGATATGCCTCGAGGTAGACGACATTCGCGCCGGCCATCATCATTCCGTAGTGATGCGACTGATGACAGTTGCGGTCCAGCAGCACGATATCGCCGGGTGCCACCAAGGCCTGGGTGACGACCTTGTTGGCCGTCGACGTTCCGTTGGTGACGAAGTAGGTGTGCCGCGACCCGTATGCCTGCGATGCGAGCTGTTGTGACTCCCGCAGCGGCCCGGTGGGCTCCAGCAGGGAGTCGAGCCCGCCGCACGTCGCCGACGTCTCGGCCATGAACACGTCCAGGCCGTAGAAGCCGACCATGTCCTTGATCCAGTGCGAGTTGACGATCGACTTGCCTTGCGAAATCGGCAGGGCGTGAAAGACACCCGTGGGCCGGTGACTGTACTGCTTCAATGCGCTGAAGAACGGGGTGCGGTACCGCGCGGCGACCCCCTGCAGGATCGACAGGTGTAACTCGAGCATGCCCTCCCGCGCATGGAAGACCCTGCGGAAGTACTGGCCGAGGCGACCCGCGATGTCCTCCACCTCGATCTCGGTCATCATGTACAGGTCGAGCTCGGGCCGCAGTTTGGCGAGGGACACCGCGAGGATCTGCGCGCGCTCCTCGGGTGACTGGTGATCGTTGAGCTCGTGCTGCACGTCGCTGTCGACGAACTCCGACAGCGCCGACAGGTCCCGGGCCGACTGGTGGGAGAAGCGCCGCCGGATCACCACCGCCTGCAGGTTGACGTTGAGCCGCGCCGCGATCAGCGCCTCGTCCCCGCTGGACACCACCACCAGCTCGTAGACGAACTCGTCGTCGGGGCGCCGCCACTTGCGAACCTCGTTGCGCAGCGCCCGTTCCTGGTCTTCGGTCATCTTCTCGACGACGAGCACCTCGAAGTAGGGACGGTCGCGCTGGGCGGCCGGCTGGTGTTCGAGGAGCTGCCGCGGATCGGCCGGGAACATGTCGAGCTCGTCGGCACCGGCGTTGTCGACGTCTCCGGAACGGTACGACTCCGTGGTCAAGGCGCGGTTCACCTGCACCACCGCCTGGGAGAACTTGTCGTAATTGCCGGCCGCGAACAGGCGCTGGATCCGGGCGAACTGCGGCGAGCCGGGATAAGCCCAGTAGGGCTCCAGCGAACTGAGGCGAGTCAAGAGTTCCTGGCAGTTCGCCAGATACTTCTCCTTGCGCGCCCCCTCGGTGGTCGGGCGCGTCAGCCGATCGGCGGCTTCCTCGAGGCGGCACCAGGAGTCGCTGCGGACCTGCCACAGGCTGTTGTATGCGCGCAGGTGTTCGGTCATGGCCGCCCCTTTCTGGGCTTGCGGCGACTCCCGTCGGGAGCGTCGGTCAAGGGTTGCAGAACCAGCCCGCCCGCTGGTGTCCAGAAGACAAACAATGCGCGTCCGCAAGGTGACCGCGTGGACGGACGGCGGTGGCTGTGCGCGCGCCGAATCTCGCCCGGCGCGGCCGGCCCTCACACCGCGGTGGTCGGCTCGATCCCCAGAAGCAGTGCGAGTTGCGCCGCGGAGTGTGCGCCCGGCCCGGTGTTGTCCCGCACCGCGGTGCGGGCCGCGCGCGCCAAGGCCGCGTTGAGCGGTGCGGTGATGCCGGTGCGGTGCGCGATCCGGACGATCTCCCCGTTGAGGAAGTCGGTCTCCACGTCACCGGTTCGCCGGCTCAGGGACTGCCACGTGGAGTTGCCCGAGCCGGCGCTTGATCCGGGGACCGGGCGGATCACCGGTCCGTCGGCCGCACGCTCGGCGTTGGACGCCTCGAACGACACGAACTCGATTTCCGCGTGGCGCAGCACCGTTTCGCCCTCGCTGCGCAGGGCGGCCACGATCCCGGTCGCGTCGGTCCCGGGCGCGCACAGCGCACCCACCGCGTTGCCGAGGTTGCTCAACAGCTTGTTGTACTTCCACGGCGCGACGTCATCGGGAACGCGCACCACGATGCCCGCCGCCGTCCACTGCTCTGCGAGACCCCGCAGCAGTTGGGCGTCGCCGACGGTGCCGCGGGTCGCGGGCCATCGCGCGACGTGGAACTGACCGACAACGGGCCACGAACGGACGATCACTTCGCCGGGCTCCAGGTGCACGGCGGGTAGCCAGACGCACACCCCGAAGACCCGCCGGAAGTAGCGCAGCGCTTTCTCCTCGGCGGCAACGCCGTTGAGCGCGGTCATCGCCGGCAGCACGTCGCCCGCCGTCCCCACGACTCCCCGCGGGCCATGAACCGGCTGGTCCACCCATTCCTCCAGCGCGGCGTCGAGTTGCTGCGTCTTGGTCGTGAAGACCAGCACGTCACGGTCGGTCAACCGCACCTCTTCGGGGCTTGCCGCCGCGGAGACCGGGGTTCGCAAGGCGCCGTCGGGCGTTCTGAGCGTTATGCCCCGGGCCGCCAGGACCTCGGCGTGCCGGCCCCGGGCCACCAGCACCGCGGGCAATCCGGCTCGGGTCAGCACTGCCCCGACGGTGCCGCCGATGGCACCCGCGCCGACGATCACGCATCGATGGTCGTCTCGAGTCGACAATTGCCGCGCCTCCCCTTCGGTCACCAACCTCACCCGCCGCCACCGCCAAGTCTGCGTCCTTCGGCCGCCCGGCGCCGGATGTCCCGGTGTGTTCGCCCACGGGATAATGAGCGTGCGACTCGGATCCCCGGGCAGCGGCGGCCATCGCGAGGGCGGGTGCGGACGAGCGTCATGAAGGTCATCGGTTTCGAAGAGCACTACCGGCTTCCGGCGATGGTGGAGGAACACCGAAAGGAAGGGCTCACGTCGGACGCCGACCTGCTCAGGCATGCGGTTTACGGCGCGGCGGGCCCGGACGGGGAGTGGCCGCCCGGCATCAACGACCTCGGTGCGGGCCGGATCGCCGCGATGGACGCCGCGGGCATCGACGTCCAGATCCTCTCGCATTCCGTCCCCGGCCCCGAGACCCTCGAGCCCTCGGTGGCGGTGGAGTTGGCGGGGTCCGCCAATGACGCGGTGGCGGCTGCCGTCGCCAACTACCCGGAACGTTTTCGCGGATTCGCCACACTGCCGATGCGCGACCCGGCGGCGGCCGCGGCCGAGCTCGAACGCACCGTCCGCGAGCTGGGCTTCGTCGGCGCCCTGATCAACGGTCATGTCAACGGGCGCTACCTGGACGACCCGTTCTTCTGGCCGGTGTTCGAATCGGCCCAATCCCTTGACGTGCCGGTCTATCTGCATCCGACCGTGCCGCCGCGGCCGGTGATCGACGCGTACTACACCGGTTTCGATCCGCTCGTCTCGGCCAGGCTGGCGACCGTCGGGGTTGGCTGGCATGTCGACCTCGGCGTCCACTGCCTCCGGCTGATCCTCGGCGGGGTGTTCGACCGGTTTCCCTCCCTGCAGGTCATCGTCGGCCATCAGTTCGAGGCGCTGGCCTGGATAGGCTGGCGTGCGGACTACACGTTCCCTGCCACGGAGAGCGGGCTCAAACGCACCGTCAAGGAGTACCTGCGCGAGAACTTCTACGGCGGGATCCTGGCCGGCGACTTCTTCAGCCAGGATCCGGGCGCGACGGATCCCACCTGGAGCCTGTCCTTCAACGCCTACCTGGCCATGGTCAACGTCATCGGAATCGACCGCGTCGTCTTCACCGCCGACTACCCGTACGGCAACCTCGAGGCCTGCCGGCGATTCCTCGATCAGATGCCCCTCAACCCGGACGACAAAGCGAAGATCGCCCACCGCAACGCCGAACGGCTGCTCAAATTGTGAGCAGCCGTTCCGCTTTCCGGGCCGGATGATGGCGGCCGGCGGCGGATGGTTAACTGCGAACGTGGCGAGAGACCCTGGGCTGGCGCGGCGCTTCTTCGACAGGTACGAGCCCGTGCACGGCGTGACGTACTTCGCGCCGGAGGCACGCGCGGCGCTGGACGGGCTCGGTTACCGAGGCTTCTGGATGGGTTACTTCGCCGCGCGTTCGGCGCCGCTGGGCGCCGTGCCCCGGGAGGTGGTGGCCGCGACGTTCTACAACTTCGCCCCCGAGCGGGTCGCCAAGGCGCTCCCGGCGGCCTGGGAGATCGCGGGTCCCGACGCCGCGTTGCGCGCCCGCCGGGACTCCGCCGTCGCGGCGCTGCGCCGCTACGGCCTCGAGGCGGACGAAAATGTCCGTGTGGCGGCGGATTTGGCGGGCAAAGCCGCGCGCGGAGCGCCGCTCGAGGGGAGGCCACTGTTCGCCGCCAACCTGGCGCTGCCCTGGCCCGACGACCCGCTGGCGGCCCTATGGCACGCCACCACGCTGTTGCGTGAGCACCGCGGTGACGGGCACGTCGCGGTGCTGACGGCCGCCGGGATCTCCGGCCGCGAATCCAACGTGTTGCACGCGGCCGCTGGCGGGGTGCCGCGCGACTACATCGCCCGGACGCGCGATTACGACGAAGCGGCGTGGCGGCGTCAGGAGCAACGGCTGGCCGACCGGGGGCTGCTCGACGACCACGGCTCGCTCACCGCCGCGGGGCGAGAACTCAAGGACAGCATCGAGTCGACGACCGATGCCGTCGCGCTGTCGGCGCTCGACGCGCTCAGCGACGACGAGGTGGAAACGCTGTTCCGGGCCCTGACCCCCATCACCCGCGCGGTCGTGGCCGGCGGCGACGTACCCGCGCAGACCCCGATGACGCTGCGCCGCGACGAATTGCACGACGACAGCGCGCATCTCGCGCCTAGCTAGCCTCCCCGGCCACCGTGGCTGCGCCCAGCGCCTCGGTGAATATCTGCAACCGGCTGCAGGTCGCCTTGAGCCGGGCCGTCTGGGGTTCGCTGAGCGGATGCCCGAGCAATGGCTCCGCTGCCCGCAACGCCCGGTCGATGGTGGCCAGGGCGGTCTCGAACCCGACGACGTTGCGCACGTCCGCGGCGTCCGGGTCCGCCTGACGCACCGGGATCGGGTGCAGCACGGGGTCGCCGGACGGTTGGGCGGCCGCGATGTGCTCGAACAACCGGTCGAGCGATCCGTCACTGTCCAGCTCGTCGAAACGCTGGAAGCTGTCGGGAACGGGCCACGGCGCGGCGATCCCGATCCCGTCGCTCATCGCGCCGATGCGGTCCCTCCAGCAACCGAATGCTTGTGCGACGACGTAAGATTCGGCCTCGGACAGCCATGGGTAGTCGACGTGCCATGCCGCGGCTATCGCCGCCTTCGCCGCGTCGGGTTCGGTCGAGGCGACCATGACGCGGCAACCGGCCGCCGCGAACCGTTGAGCGAGAGCGGCGGTCGCGGCGACCAGCCCGCACGAGTACGCCCAGCGGCGGCTGCGGATCGTCAGGACGACGTCGACGGTCATGGCGCGCTCAGCGCCGGGCTCTGGCCCAGGTAGGCGAGGATCTCATACCGCTGCCGCTGGAAGTCCCTGCCGAACTGCGCACCCGGAGACCGCGGCTTGTCGATCGCGAGGACGTCGGCGACCTGCGCGGGCCGGGCGCTGAGCAGCACGATCCGGTCCGCAAGCAACAGAGCCTCGTCGACGTCGTGGGTCACGAACAACACCGTCATCCGTTGGGCCTCCCACACCGACACCAGCAGTCGCTGCATGTCCAGCCGGGTTTGCGCGTCCAGCGCGCCGAACGGCTCGTCCATCAGCAGCACGCGCGGCTCGCACGCGAGGGTGCGCGCCAACTGGACGCGCTGGCGCATGCCGCCCGACAGCTGGCCGGGCAGGTGATCCCGGTAGGCGCTGAGCCCGACCTGACTCAGCAACGCATCCGCGGCCTGCGCGCGGTCCCCGCGCGCCACGCCGCGCAGCTTCAGGGCGTACTGGACGTTCTTGGCGGCCGTTCGCCACGGCAGCAACGCATCCTCCTGGAACACCATCGCGCAGTGCGCGGCGTTGCCGGTCACCGCGTCGCCGTCCACGAGCGCCCGGCCGCCCATCGGGGCGAGCAGGCCGGCGAGGGCCCGCAGGATGGTGGACTTGCCGCAGCCGGACGGCCCGAGCAGCACGACGATTTCGCCGGGCGTCACGCTCAGCGAGATCTCCGCGGCCAGTTCGCCGTCGAAGCCCAACCGGAGACGCTCCAGCCGGACCGCCGCTCCGGCGTTCATCGAGCCGACCTGGGCAGCCAGTTGTTGACCCGCCGGCCGACCCGCTCGACAAGCCAGGCGGTCAGCAGCCCGAGGGCGCCGATGGACACCATGCCGACCACCACGCCCGCATAGTCGAGCAACCCGTAGCACTGCCAGGTGTAGTAGCCGATTCCGTACTGGCCCGAGATCATCTCGGCACTGACCACGCAGATCCAGGCAACCCCCATCGCCACCGACAGCCCGGAGAAGATACCGGGCAGCGCGCCGGGAAGGACGACGTGCAACAAGATCGACAGCCGGCGCGCGCCCATCGTCCTGGCGGCGTCCTCCCACACCTGCGGTAGCGCGTCCATCGCGTGGATCGTGCTGACGACGACGGGGAAGAAGGCCGCGAAGAAGGTGATGAACACGATGCCCTGTTCGCTGCTGGGAAACAGCAGGATGGTCAGCGGGACCAGGGCGATGGCCGGGATCGGCCGGAAGACTTCGATGAAGGGCCGCAACGTCATTCGCGCGGTGCGCGACCGGCCCACGAGCATGCCCAGCGCGACGCCAGCCACCGCGGCCAGGCCGAAGCCGAGCAGGATGCGTTGCAGGCTTGCCAGCAGGTCGTCGTAGTAACCGCCGGAACTGACCCGGGCGACCAGGGCGTCGTACACGCTGCCCGGTGTGGGCATCCGGTTGAACCGCAGCCACGCCACCACCTGGTGCGCCGTCAGCTGCTGCCACAGGAGCAGGAACGCGGCAACCGGCAGCAGCGGCAGCGCGACCGCCGCAATCCGCGCCCGCACGCGCGGATGCCGCCTGCCCGGCGGGCGAAGTGTCGCGTCGGACTCGCGCACCTTGGCGGCGTCGAGCATCAAAGCAGCTGTGGTATCGGCCATCTCGGGTCCTTCGTCGTTCTCTAGCTGGGCGATCGCGATTGGGACAACGCTGTCCGGTAGGTGACGGGCACGGTCTGGGGATGCTGGGCGCGGTAGGCCGCCGCGGCCCCGGGAGTGTCGAACGGTTTGTACCGCTGCGTGGTCGGGGCCGAGGTGTCGACCAGCCACACGGCGTGGTCGGCGAACAGGCGGGTGCCCGTCACGGTGTCGGGCACGTACGCCGCCCGCACCGACTGCGTGGCGGCGATCCGCCGCAGCAGGCAGGTCGGGGTCGCGGCGACCTCCGTGTGCGTCGCGCCGGCGGGCCAGAGCTCCGAAGCCTGCGCCGGGTCGTCAACCGGCAGCCCGCACCGGTCGTCGAATCCGGTGAGCCTGTCCGGGTTGACCGTGTCCGCGCGCCGGCGCTGATAGTCGGGGCCGATCTCCGCTTGCAGATAGGACTCGTCCACGAACGCACTGATATCGAAACCTGGTGACACCGAGCGCTTTCGAACAAGGAAAGGCTTGATTTTGCCGAGCGCGGCAACGAGCTGGGTTTTGATGGTCATGTCGAAGGACACCAGCCCGTTGGGGCCGTTGTAGAGGTAGACCACCTCCGGCTCGATGCGGGTGAGCGCGCTGACACGCAGCGCGGCCTGGAGGGGGTGCGCGACGATGTAGTCGGTGGTGGCCGACATGGCCTGCAGGAACGCGGTGATCACCTCGGGATGGCGGTGGGTGAAGTCGTCGCGGGCGACCACGCCGTGGAACGTCGGGACGTCGTTGTCGCCGCCGTCGTAGAGCAACTCGCCCTGCTTGCGAAAAACCAGCAGCTGCGGCCACGGGACGAACTGCGCCATCGCGTCGACCTGTTTGCCCTCGATGGCCGACGCGCCGACCGCGGGGTCCTGGTTGACCAGGTGGACCTGGCCGGGGTCGATGCGCGCCCGTTGCAGGGCGGCGGCCAGCATGCCGTCGCCGGCCGAACCGAGGCTTGTCGACACCCGCCTGCCGACCAGGTCGGCGAGCGAAGTCACCGTTGACCCGGTGGGCACGATGACCTGATTGAGCGAACCCCGCAGGTTGTAACCGGTGACGGCGATGAAGCTCGTCTGCGCGTCGCTGTAGCGGCGCGTCTTGGAGCCGTTGACCAGCAGCGGGTAGTCGCCCATCGAGCCGATGTCGACGTGGGAGGCCATCATCTGCGCGGTCAGCGGCGCGCCCGAGGCGAAGTCCTGCCACACCACGCGATATTTGACACCGTGGGCAGCCGCGACGCGGGCCAGCGCCTTCTCGAACTCCCCGCGGTCGCGCATCAGGGTGCCGGCGTTGACGGTGTTGATGGTCTTGGACTGGTATCCGACGTTGACCACGACGCTGGGTTCGCCGAGGACGCCGCAGCCGCTCAGCAGCGACGCGCAGACCGCCGCCACCACCGCAAGGATCGAGCCCCTCACCGCCGTACCCCTTACCGCAGCAGGTAGGGGATGTTGACGGTGACGGCGTCGACGGGGCAGCGGGCGGCGCAAGGGCCGCAGTACCAGCACTCGTCGACGTGCATGAAGGCCTTGTTGGTCTCCGGGTTGATGGCCAGCGAGTCCAGCGGGCAGACGTCGACGCACAGCGTGCAGCCGTCGATGCACTTGGCTTCGTCGATGGTGACCGGGACGTCGGCGCGGTTCGTTGTCAGTGCCATGATGTTCCTTTTCCTGGAAAGTTGTTGCCCTATAGGCCCATTCGTGCGTAGGCTCGGACGTCAGCGTCCGGGTCCGACGTCGCGGTGCGCAGCGCGTCGCGGATACGGGGCGACTCGGACTTGAACCCCGCCAGCGATTGCACCGCCGCCTTGCGGACATCGAGGTTGTCGTCGGCCGACGCGGCGACCAGGCACTCGGCGGCCAGCGCCTCCTCCGCGGACCCCAGCGCTCGCGCGGCGCTCTGGCGTACCTGCCAGGACGGCTCGCGCAGTGCGGCCGCGGCGACCGTGACCGCGTCCCCGGTGCAGCCGAGGGCGCCGAAGGCGTCCAGGGCGGCGGCCCGCACCTGCTCGTCGGTGTCACCGGCCAGCGTCAGCAACGCCGTCACACCACGGGGATCCCCCACGGCGGCGAACCCGCGTGCCGCCGCGAGGCGCACCGCCGACGCCGCGTCCGCGGACGCCACGGCCAGGGCGTCGAGTGAATCGATCGAGACGAAACCCAGGACCGCGGAACAGCGCACGGTCTCGTCGGGATCGTCGAACAGTGACCGCAGTTCGTCTTCTCCGCTGATCCGGTGCCGCCACAGCGCCTCGATTGCCGACGCTCGGACCCCCGGGTCGGGGCCGGCGGCGGCCCGGCGCAGGTGCCGCACGAACTCGGCGCCGGGTTCGATCACCTCGACGAGCTCGCGCAGGAGCTTCATCGCCGCGGCGCGCACCTCGTCCGAGGGGTCGGACAGCGCGGCGGCGAAATACGGTGCTGCCTGGGCCCATTCGTCGTCCTCGGTGCATTCGCTCAGCACACTGAGCGCGTTGCGGCGCACCGCCGGATCGCCGTCGGACAGGAACTCGGCGAGGTCCTCGAGGGCGGGCCCTTCCTCGGACAACTCGAGCAGTTGCAGGATCCGCGTCGACGCCGTCATCGGTGACCACCCGCCTCGGCGAGCGCCTCGGCGACGGGCTCGTCCGGCACGCCATCGGGCCGCTCGAAGCCGGCCACCGGCACGATGTAGGGAGCCACCGGCCGCGTCAATGTCTCGATCTCCCCCGCGCCGTTGCGCCGCAGGTTGAGATGACAGAACCACTCGGCATCGTTGCGCTGCGGGAGGTCGCGGCGCTGGTGATACAGGCCCCAACGGCTTTCGGTGCGAGCCAGCGAAGCTCGGGCCGCCAGCTCGGCACAGTCACGGATGAAACTGACCTCGGCGCAACGCATCAGCTCGTGCGGGGTGCGCGCACCCATCGCGGCGATCTCCGTGCGCATGCGGTCGAAGGCCTCCAGGCCCTTCTGCAGGTACGCCGCCGTCTTCGGCGGCGCCAGGTAGTCGTTGACGAAGCGCCGCAACTTGTATTCGACCTGCGGCTGGGGCGGCCCGTCGGGGTTGTGCAGCGGACGGTAGATCAACTCGTGGGCCGCGGCGATCTGATCCTGCGGAAGTTCCGGCATGGGCGCCGACGGTCCCGACGCGGCGGCCTGCTCGCCGGCGATCTCGCCGAACACGAACGCGCCGATCATGTAGTTGTGCGGCACCAGCGCCATGTCGCCGGCAGCGTACAGGCCGGGCACGGTCGTGGCTGCGTACTCGTCCACCCACACGCCGGAGGCGGAATGGCCACTGCACAAACCTATTTCGGAGACATGCATCTCGACGTCGTGCGTGCGGTAGTCGTGGCCGCGGTTGCTGTGGAAGGTTCCCCGCGTCGGCCGTTCCGTGGTGTGCAGGATCCCTTCGATCTGGGAGATCGTCGAGTCGGGTAGATGGCTGAGCTTCAGGTAGATCGGACCGCGGGCGCTTTCGATCTCCCGGACCACCTCGGACATCATCTGGCCCGACCAGTAATCACAGTCGACGAAGCGGTTCCCCTCGGAGTTCACCTGGTAACCGCCGAACGGGTTGGCGACGTAGGCGCACGCGGGTCCGTTGTAGTCCTTGATCAGCGGGTTGACCTGGAAGCACTCGATGCCCGACAGCTCCGCCCCGGCGTGCAGAGCCATGGCGTAGCCGTCGCCGGCGTTGGTCGGATTCTCGTAGGTGCCGTAGAGGTACCCGCTGGCCGGCAGGCCGAGGCGGCCGGCGGCCCCGGCGCACAGGATCACCGCGCCGGCGGCGACTGTCACGAATTCCCCTGTGCGCGAATTGAATCCGACCGCGCCGACCGCGCGGCCGCCGGCGGTCAGCACACGCACCGGCATGACGCGGTTTTCGATGGTGACCTTCTCGCGGACCTTGCGCGCCCGCAGGCAACGGTACAGAACCTTCTTGATGTCCTTGCCCTCGGGCATCGGCAGCACGTAGCTGCCCGAGCGGTGGACCTTGCGCACCGCGTACTGATTGTGTTCGTCCTTTTCGAACTTCACCCCGTAGCGCTCCAGTCGCTGCACCATCGCGTACCCGCGGGTGGCGGTCTGATAGACGGTGCGCTGGTTGACGATTCCGTCGTTGGCGACCGTGATGTCCGCGACGTACTCCTCGGGCGACGCCTTTCCCGGGATGACGGCGTTGTTGACCCCGTCCATGCCCATGGCCAGCGCGCCGGAATGCCTGACGTTGGCCTTTTCCAGCAGGATGACCGACGCGCCGTTCTCGGCGGCGGTGAGCGCGGCCATGGTGCCCGCCGTCCCGCCGCCGATCACCAGCACGTCGCAGGACATCCTCTGTGGATCAACAACATTCGGTATGTGCACGTTCTCTGTCCCTCCGTGTCGTCAGATTGCCGAGCTGCATGTCCGCCGATCGGCGGACGTGTCCGGCGAGCGCGATGCGGTCGCCCCTGATGCGCAGGTATTCCAGGTCGATCGGCCGCCCATCTTCGGTGAGGGTGAGCCGCTCGATCAGCAGAAGCGGTGAGTGGACCGCGATGCCCAGGGCGTCCGACACGGTGGGGTCGGAACCGACGGCCTCGATGGTGAGGCTCGCCTCGCCCAGACGCATGTCGAATGTCTCCTCGAGCAACCTGAACACGTCGGTGTTCGCCAGATCGAGTCCCAGCAGCGGTGTTCCGTATTCCTCGAGCAGGTAGGTCGCGTCGAGCGACACCGGTTCGCCGGCGACGGCACGAATCCGTTCGAGGAACACCACCGGGGCACCGACCGGGATCTGCAGACGTTGCGCGACCGTCGTTTGGGCGCTGGTGACTTCGGCGCGCAGCACCGTGTTGGCCACCGATATGTCCGGTGTCTGGAACTCCTCGGCAAGCCCCTGCAGTCGGCTGAGATCCTGCGTCCGCTTGGTCGCCACAACGAACGTGCCGGCGCCCTGGCGGCGTTCGACAATTCCTTCGGCCCGCAACAGATCCAGCACGTAACGGATCGTGTTGCGGCTCACCGCGAACTCGCGACTCAAATCGCTTTCCGGCGGCAGCGGCCCGGGGCCGTAGCCGTCGCCCAGGATGCGGGCGCGCAATCCGTCACGGACGCGTCGCGCCGTTTCCCGTGATCGCTCCGACTTGCCAGGCACGAGTGTCAGCTTTGAGGCGGTTTATTACGGCGCCGTCACTGCCGGTTGCATGAGAGTTAAGCCACTTGCCGTAGCCCCACCGGGCCTGTGAGCAGGCGATATCCGGCGCGATCGGCGCATTCCGCCGCCCCCTGAAGTGCTGCCCCACAGACCTGCGGGGGTTCACCTGGCTTCGGTCCGGTGCCCGCGCGCGTCGAGTCCGCGTCCCGGCGATTGGCTTAATCTTGGCCGGTGAGCGGTGAACGGGTGCCCGGCGGAGTAGTGCACAAACTCCCCGCGGACCTGCGCGAGTCGTTGATCGGCAATGCGGCGGCCCTGGCCGCGTGGAAAGACATCACCCCGCTGGCCCGCAACGAGTTCATCTGTTGGGTCGAGGACGCCAAGCAGCAGGCGACGCGGGTGCGCCGCATTCGCCGGACCCAGGAAGAACTCGAGGAGGGAAAGCGCCGGCCGTGCTGTTGGCCCGGGTGCAAACATCGCGAACGCACCCGAAGTTAGGCGACGGCGAGCCGGGCCGGCGGCGCGCTAGCCGGCGTAATCCATCGGTGGCCCGCCGCCGTGTCCCAGGTCGCGGCCGGCCACGGCGGTCGCCAGCGCCTTGCCGCCCTCGAGAGTCCCGACGATGTCCACATGCTGATCCACGGCGAATTGCATTGCGGGCGTTCGCAAATGGCTGCCGTCGCTACCGATCACCGCGGTGTTCGGGGTCACGACGTAGGTCTGGGTGTACCCGTTGGCGCTCCGCGCCGTCACCGAGTTCGCCGACACGGCTATCAGCGTGCCCTCTTGACTGACCGTTTGTGTGCCCTGGGGTTGCGCCGGGCCGGTCACCGAGGCACCGTCCGCAGGACATTCGGAATCCGCGGCGCTCACCATCAACGCCGCCAGGCTCGCCGCGCACAGCAACGAAGCCGACCCGACGTGACATGTCGTCGCGGCGAGCGCGATCCGGTGCCGCGCGCGCGGCCCGATCGTCAGCCCACGTTGCTTTCCCGGCATTCGGTGCCTGGAACCCATGCCCGCTCCTCCCCGCCGTTCGCAGCCGAGAGAGCGCTGCCCAGCGCCAGCCTCTGCAGGCGCGCGGTCTGGGAATTCCCGCGGGCCCGGGGCGGCAAACCAACGTCGCCGCCGCCCGGCCGGGGGCCGCACCCGTCGGCTTGTCAGCCTTTGGCGAGCGTGAACTGCGCGACGTCGGTGTAACCCTCGCGGAAAAGGTCGGCGCAACCCGTCAGGTACTTCATGTACCGGTCGTAGACCTCCTGGGACTGGATCGCGATCGCCTCGTCGCGGCGCCCCTCGAGGGCGCCCGCCCAGGTGTCCAGCGTGCGGGCGTAATGCGGACGCAGCTGCTGCACCCTCTTGACCGCAAAGCCGGCGCGTTCCGCGTGCTCTTCGACGGTCTTGGCGCTGGGGAGGTCTCCACCCGGGAAGATCTCGTCCATGATGAATTTCATGAACCGCAGCTTGGTCATGGTGATGGGGAGTCCGCGCTCGCTGAACTCCTCTCTGCTGGGCTGGATGATGGTGTGCAGGAGCATCACACCGTCGGCAGGCAGCGCCTCGTAGGCCATCTTGAAGAAGTCGGCGTAGCGGTCGCGCCCGAAGTGTTCGAACGCGCCGATCGACACGATTCGGTCCACCTTCTCGTCGAACTGCTCCCAGCCCTGCAGCAGCACCCGTTTCGTGCGCGGGCTGGGGTGCTCGTCGAGGCGCTGCTGGACATGCGCCTGCTGGTTGCGGCTCAGCGTCAAGCCCACGACGTTGACGTCGTACTGCTCGAGCCCGCGAACGATGGTGGTTCCCCAGCCGCACCCGATGTCCAGCAGCGTCATCCCCGGCCGCAAGCCCAGCTTGCCCAGGGACAGGTCGACCTTGGCGATCTGCGCCTGTTCCAGCGTCATGTCGTCGCGCTCGAAGTAGGCGCAACTGTAGGTGCGGGTCGGGTCGAGGAAGAGCGCGAAAAACTCGTCGGACAGGTCATAGTGCGCCTGCACGTCCTCGAAATGCGGCTCCAAGCTGAGGGTCTCGCTGGGTTTTTCGGGCAAGGCACAACCTTCGACGTTGACTTTAATATTTTGGACGGCGCGATCGAAACGGGTCGCCGCGCTGGTATGCCAGTGTATCCGCCCGTTGACGGGGCACGTGGTGGTGACGTGCGGACGCCCGCCGCCGCGCCGGCACCACGACGAGCGCGGGCGAGGTTGCTGTCGAAAATCGCTGCGCCGTAATCCGATTCAGCCGAATGCGGCCCGGGGCTGACGCCCACGACAATTTCGCAGCGGGACTGCCCGGATTTGCTGAGTTGACTGGTTGTAGCGCGTGGGACACGATGGCCGCACGCGCGGGCGGTCACGATAGGGTGGGGATCGGAATGGCTGACATCACCATGTTGATCCTCGCCGACCACGATTGGTTTCGCGAACAATTCGCCCAGCTGGACTATCTGCAGGCGCAGACGCCGGTCGACCGGGGCGCGCTCGCGCGGGTGTGGCGCCCCCTCGCCGACAAGCTCGACGTGCACGCCTACATCGAAGAGAAGATCTTCTACCCGCAGCTGTTGAAGCGTGGCACCGCCGACGCCGAGGGCGAAACGCTCGACGCCATCGGGGATCACAATGACATTCGCGACGGGGTTCGTGACGCCAACGCGGCCCAGCTCGGCACCGAGGAGTGGTGGGCGGCCGTCGGGCGCACGCGGGTTGCCAACGACGAGCACATGGGCGAAGAGGAACGCGAGGGACTGTCCGACTTCCGTCGCAATGCGCCGATCGGTCTTCGCGAAGCGCTCGGAGAGCAGTACAGCGAATTCATGCGCCGCCATCCGACCACCGAGGGTCTTCAGATCGAAGACCGCGACCCTCAGGCCTACGTCGACAGCATCGAAAACGGCGAACGCTCCCAACCGGCCGACTTCTCCCTGCGCATCGGCAGCCTCAAGGGCAAGTGACGAGCCGTGACCGGGGCGAAACCGACGAAAAGTGTGGTCAGGGTCGCAGCCGGTTCGGTCCGGGAATGTTGTGGGTACGCGACCTGTCGATGAATAATCGTCGCCGCCGGAGGAAGTGGCTACGCAGGGAGATCCGGGTCGCTGATCCCACAGCCATGCGTCGGACCATCGCGGGAACCGCGATCGGCAACTTCATGGAGTGGTACGACTTCGGCGTCTACGGCTACATCGCCACCACCATCGCCCAGGTGTTCTATCCGGGCAACAACGTCAACGGCGTCCATCTCATCGCCACCTTCGGCACCCTGGCCGCGGCGTTCGTGGTGCGCCCGCTCGGCGGTGTGATCTTCGGTCCGCTCGGCGACCGGATCGGGCGCCAGCGGGTCCTGGTGATCACGATCCTGCTGATGACGGTGGGCACGACCACCACCGGCCTGCTGCCCGGCTACGACCAGATCGGCATCTGGGCACCCATCCTGCTCGTCGTCGCCCGTGTCTTCCAGGGATTGTCGACCGGCGGCGAGTACGTCGGAGCCATGACCTACCTCGTCGAGCAGGCTCCCGACCGCAAACGCGGCATGATGGTGGGCTTCCTTCCCCTCGGCAACCTGGTCGGTTTCGTGGTTGCCGGCCTGTTGGTGTCGAGCATGCAAGCGCTGTTGCCCAACAGCGCCATGGTGGCCTGGGGCTGGCGGATTCCGCTGCTGCTTGCCGCGCCGTTGGGTGCGGTTGCGCTGGTCATGCGGCTGCGCCTCAAGGAATCGAACGCCTACCAGAACGTGAGCGCCGACGAGTCCGGCGGCGGCCATCAGTTCCGGCACACGATCGTGGAGCAGCGCAGGCCCCTGCTGATCTGCATGGCCCTCGTTTTGACCTCACAGGTCGCCGACTTCATGCTGACCGGATACCTGCCCACCTACCTGAAGGTCTTCGTCCGGGTCGACCACACCGCGGGGCTGGTGATGATAGTGACGACGCTGGCCATCCTGATGGCGGCGGTCGTGTTCGTCGCGATGCTGTCGGACCGCATCGGCGTCAAACCGATCATGTGGACGGGCTGCGGACTGTTGATCGTGGGTTCGATCCCGGCGTTCCTGTTCATCCAATTCGGCCGCATCTACCCGGTGATCTTCATCGGCGTGCTGCTGATCGGTCTGATGGAGCTCTGCTTCGACAGCACCACGCCGGCTACCCTGCCGGCGCTGTTTCCCACCAGGGTGCGCTACGGGGCGCTGGCGATCTCCTACAACGTCTCGATATCGGCGGTGGGCGGCACGACCCCGCTGATCGCCCAGGCACTGATCTCGGCCACGGACGACCTCATGGTGCCGGCCTACATGCTGATCTTCGCGGGCGTGGTGGGGGCGATCACGCTGTTGTTCACGCCCGAGGTCGCCGGCCAGCGCCTGCCGGGATCGGGGCCGGCGGTGGAAAGCGAGCAGGATGCTCGCGAGCTGGCCAAGGGAATGACTTAGGCGGTCCACCGCCGATCGGACCGCTAATCCGACTGCTGATCCGACGCTGCCTCCACGTCGGCGCGCTCCTCGAGCAACCGGTCCTTGCTGCGCAACAGCCGCAGCAGCGTCACGAAGATGAGCCCGCCGGCGACGTTGCCCACGACCGTGTAGCTGAACCAGCGCAGCCAGTCCAGGTAGCCGAAGGGGGCGACGTGGGTGTCGAGCGCACCGAAGATCAGCAGCGAGTCGAGGATCGAGTGGAACATCCTCAGCCCCGCCAACAGAAACGCCCCCGCAATGGCGGCGGCTATTTTGCCGGGCACCGAATCGGTCCCGTGCTGCATGCGGGTCATCAGGGTGATCGTCATGCCGCCGAGCACCGACAGCGCCAGCGTCTGCGGCGACAACGGGGCGGTGGCGAAGTGGGCCGCCGTTTCGATGGTCTGGGCGCGCAACTCGGGGAAGCCCGTCATGATCAGCCCCATGATCACCCAGCCGCCGACGAGGTTGGCGAACAGCGTGCCGCCCCACAGCTGAGCCAGTTGTCGCAGGCTCGCGCGTTTGGCGGCCACGGTCACGACGGGCACGATGAAGCCCTCGGTGAACAGCTCGCTGCGCCCGAGCAGGAGGGCCAGGAAGCCGATCGAGAACGCCAGGCCCGCGACCAGGGGGCGATGGGTGACGGAAAGCACCGACAGGTAGGCGAGCACACCCAGGGCCACCTCGGTGCCGCCGAAAAAGCCGGTGACCAGCACCACCCGCCAGCCGCGGTGCAGGCGCTGGGTGCCCTCGTTCAGCATTCTGCTGAAGGCGTCCTCGAGCTCGTCCTCGATCGGGCTGTCATATTGGCCGAGCTGACGTTGAATCTCACGCGCGGGCATCTTGGGTTCCTCACTGGCAAACGTCGGCGAACTGCACGAATACCCGTTTCCCGGACGCCGCTGCGCCGGGCCGGCCGTTAGGTAGGACACAGCACATTGCCGGCCCGGCGACGGCACGGTGAAAAACCCGGCCCGGTAACGGTTTTGGTGCACCCGCGGCCGCCATTTCGCTTGCCGTGTGAGAAACCCGGGCCCGGGTATACCTGGCTTGTGTTCGCACCGAGGCGCCGTCTGCGCGCTCCTTCCGCTTACCCGGTCAACCCGCGAGGGGCTCATCCCGTCGCCGTGCCCATGCGGGCACGGGGATGACCCGGCCCAAGCCGGTCCCCGACGACCTGCGGAAGGTGGCCGCCGCGCACGGGGTGGCCACCTCCTACCGCAACGAGCGGCGCGAGCCGGTCGAGGTCGACGCCGACGTGGTGATCCGGGTGCTCGGCCTGCTCGACGTCGAGGCCGGGACCGAAGCCGACCGGCGGCGCGAAATCGCCAGGCTGGAGAAATGCGACCGGGCGCGCACGGTGGCCCCCACCGTCGCCGTGCGGACGGACGGCCAAGCCCGGCCGCTGCCCGGGGCCGCCCTCTTGGTCGGTGAGGACGGCACCCACACCGAGGTACGCGACGAGCTGCCCGCCGGGCTGGCACCGGGCTGGTACCGGCTGCACACACGGGACGGGCAGGAGGCGACACTGGTGGCCGCCCCGCCGCAAGTGCCCCCGACGCCCGGCGCGTGGGGGTGGATGCTGCAGCTCTACGCCTTGCGCTCGGCGCGCTCCTGGGGGATCGGCGACCTCGGCGACCTGCGCGAGTTCGTGCACTGGACCGCCTCCCAGCACGGGGCTGGCGCAGTGCTGCTCAACCCGCTGCACGCGCCCGGTCCGACCCATCCCGTGCAGCCTTCGCCGTACACGCCGTCGAGTCGACGATTCGCCAATCCGCTGGCGTTACGCGTCGAGGACCTGGACGCCTATCGGCGAGCGGACCCGGACACCCGCGCGGAGGTGGACGCGCTGCGGGTTTCGCCCGACACCCCGCGGATCGACTACGACCTGGTGTGGGCGGCCAAGCGGTCGGCGCTCGAGCTGCTGTGGCGCGCCGAGGGCCGGCCGTCGCCCCTGGATGCGTCGCACGCCGCGGGGTTGCGAGATTTCGCCACGTACTGCGCGCTGGCCGAGCGGCACGGCGGCCGCTGGACCCGCTGGCCCGAGCCGCTGCGCGACGTCAACGGATCCGCCGTCGCGGACGCCCGCCGGCAGCTGGCGCCGAGGGTGGCGTTCCACGCCTGGGTGCAGCAACGGTGCGCCGAGCAACTGAGCGCCGTGCGCGACGCCGCGCGAGACGCCGGCATGGCGCTGGGCGTGCTGCATGACCTCCCTGTGGGCGTGGACGCCGACGGCGCCGACGCCTGGGCGCTGGCCGACGTGCTCGCTCCAGGGGTGAGCGTCGGGGCGCCGCCGGACAACTTCACCCCGCGCGGACAGGACTGGGGACTGCCGCCGTGGCGGCCGGACCGCCTGGCCGCCACCGGCTACGCCCCGCTGCGGGACATGCTGCGCGCCGTGCTCGGCCACGCCGACGGCCTGCGGATCGACCATGTCGCCGGCCTGTGGCGCCTATGGTGGATCCCGCCGGGCGACGGCCCCGACCGGGGCACCTACGTCCACTACGACGCCGACGTCATGCTCGCGGTCCTGGCGCTGGAAGCCCACCGCGCGGGCGCCGCCGTCATCGGCGAGGACCTGGGCACCGTCGAACCGGAGGTCACCGAGGCCTTAGCCGGCAACGGGATGCTGGGGTGCGCCGTGTCGTGGTTCACCCGCGACCAATCGGCGCCCGGCGAGCCCCTGCTTCCGTCCGCGCGCTGGCCGTCACGGGCGGCTGCGAGCCTGTCGACGCACGACCTGCCCACCGCGGCGGGCTTCCTGCGCGGCGAACACGTGCGTGCGCGCGCAGACCTCGGCCTGCTCAACGACGTGCCGGCCGAGCAGGCCACCGCCGACCGGGAGCGGGCCGAGTGGCTGGCGTTGCTGCGCTCGGAGGGGCTGCTGACGGAACCCGATCCGGGCGAGGCGGCGATCATCGCCGCGATGCACCGGTTCCTGGCGTCCACGCCGAGCCGGCTCAAACTGATCTCGCCCTACGACGTGCTTGCCGAGCCCCGGCAGCCGAACCTGCCCGGCACGGTCGACGAGTACCCCAACTGGCGGTTGCCGCTGCCGCAGACACTCGAAGAGCTGCGCGCCGACCCGAGGGTCGCCGCGATCACCGCCTTCTTCCGGCCGGCCGCGCACTAACCGCCAACGTCTTCGTCCTACGCGCGCCGCAGGACCAGCAACTCGCCGGTGATCGCTCCCTCCTTGAGCAGCCGCCCCATGCCTGCGCTCTGCTGGTCGGCCAGTTGCCAGGCCTCCGTCTGGCCGTAGCGGTCGGCGAGCGCGTCGGTGACGGCGTCGACGCGTTCGTTCCAGTCGTCGGGAATCTCCGGTAGGTCGGCGGTGCGAAGCCAGTGCTCGACGTCGAGCGCGGAGTCCTGCACGAGTTCGCGGAGCCCGTCAGGGCTCGGGAAGTGGTTGCCCTCGGTCATGTCGTCCGAGATGTCCCCGCGGGCGACGAACACGAGCAAGCCGATGGCCCCGTCCGGCGACACCGTTCGCCGCAGCTCGCGCAGGAGTTCGATCTGGTCCGCCGTCGTGCACAGCACCCCTAGCGACCAGGCGGCGTCGAAGCTCGAGTCCGCCAGGGGCAGGCGCGACGCGTCGGCCTGGACCACCGGGAAGCCGAACAACCGCCTCGCCGCGCGGCACGCTCCCGCTTCGGGCTCGGCGAGGACCGGCAAGACCTGGCCGGCTCGCGCTGCATACGCCGCGGGACCGCCAACGCCCGCGCCGCAGTCCAACAGACGGTCACCGGCAGCCAAGCCCATCCGGTCGATCAGCCAATCCAGGGCGGCGGGGCTTCCGCTTCCGCGGCATCCGGCGGGCACGTGATAGTCCGGGCCGAGGTCCTCCGCCACCTCCGCCGTCCATTCCGCGACCGTACCGAACTCGGCCTCCATCGCTTCTGTCATCTCGCCTCCGTCTCCCCATCGCTTCGCTCTGCATCGTCAGAGCCGGACGTCATCTCGCCTCCGTCTCCGCGCGGATGCGGCGCCCGACCTCGGCCTTGATCTCGGCGCCGATGTGCGCGCCCGAGGCCGACGCAAGGCCGGAGACGTTGACGCCCTCGACGCCGTCGATCGACAGCAACGCGCGCGCCTCGGCGACCGCCGCCGCGATCCCGGCGGCCACCGGATCGGCGGCGCCCAGCACCTCCTCCGTCACCGCGGGATCCAGCTCCAGACCGGGCAGGCCCTGGAGAACGGCGGCCGACACACCGTCGGTGAACACCGCGACGGCGGCGATCACGGGAAGTGACAAGCCCTGCGAACGCGCCGACTTCATGAAGTCGGCGATCATGCCGGGAAACGGCACATGGTTGAGCACCGCCAGGCCCGCGCCGGCTCGCTGCTTCTCCACCAGCCGGGCCGGCCTGGCGTGCACCGGCGGGGCGGTGGGGGTTTCGGGCGCCGCGGGGGTGACTCCGATCGAGGCGGCCAACGAAATCAGGCGCGGGCCGTCGAGGTCGAAGGTCTGCGTGACGTCTGGCCGCACGTCGTAGCCGCGTCCGTCACCGGTCACGCACAGCACGGTGTCGACGCCGACGGTCTGCAATCCGCGCAGCTCTTGCTCGAGCACCACCCGGTTGCGGTCGCGGCACGACAACGTGATCCACGGCGTCACGCCCGCGTCGAGCAGCAGCGACCCCATGAGCGTGGGCGGAAAATCCGGCTTGTTCTGGTGCTCGCCGACCAGCACGGCGTCGCACCCGGACGCCAGGACGGTGGCCGTCGCGGCAACGTCGTGTCGGTCGAAGGGCGTGCAGCTGAAATCGGCCAACACCAGCGGTGCACGCACGGGCCGCTGCGCGGCCCGATCCCCCGACCATGGCACGACGTCACCGAAGACACAGGCTCCCGGGCGCATCTCGCATTGCCCGTCGGGCCGCACGCCGCCGCACGGCCCGAACTCCATCCGCTTCGGACAACCGGTATCCGTCGGCAACCTCGGCCCCCTCGCGCATCGCTTTGCGCTGGCAAGTACCCACACCGTCGTGCCCGCAAGCGTCGCGCGCAAGGGGCGCCGACTGCAGGTGTGACCGGCGTCTTATTTGGCAATAGAGACAGAACACGTTTCAGAGCCGACGAAAGCGGGGCGACCATGAAGCCGATATCGCCAATGGACGCGCTGTTCCTCATCGGCGAATCACGCGAACACCCCATGCACGTGGGCTCGCTGCAACTGTTCCAACCGCCGCCCGACGCCGGGCCGCACTTCGTCCGCGAGTCCTATCAGGCGATGCTCGAGAGCACCGAGGTGCAGCCCACCTTCCGCAAGCATCCGGCCTTCTTCGGCGGCATCACCAACCTCGCGTGGTCGTTCGACAAGGACGTCGAGCTCGACTACCACCTTCGCCGTTCGGCGCTGCCCGAGCCGGGACGCGTGCGGGACCTCCTGGAGCTGGCGTCCCGGCTGCACGGCAGCCTGCTCGACCGGCACCGACCACTTTGGGAAGCGCACCTGGTGGAAGGGCTTGAAGACGGGAGGTACGCCGTCTACACGAAGTTCCACCACTCGCTGATGGACGGGGTCTCGGCGCTGCGGCTGATGCAGCGGGCCTTCACTGCGGACCCGACCGACGACGAGGTGCGGGTGCCGTGGAGCATCGGCCCGCGCAAACGGCGGCAGCGGCAGAGCGGTTCGTCGCTGCTGCAGCAGGTGGGCCGCACCGCCGGCTCGACGCTCGCGCTGGCGCCGTCGGCGTTGAAGCTTGCGCGGGCCGCACTGCTCGAGCAGCAGCTGACCTTGCCGTTCCGGGCACCGCGCACCATGTTCAACGTTCCGATCGGCGGCGCGCGGCGGGTGGCCGCACAGTCCTGGTCGATGGACCGCATCCGGGCGGTCAAGTCCGCGGCCGACGTGACCGTCAACGACGTGGTCCTCGCCATGTCGGCGGGTGCGCTGCGCGCCTACCTGCAGGACCAGGGTGCGCTGCCGGAACTTCCGCTCACCGCGATGGTGCCGGTGAACCTCCGCAAGGACGACGACGACCGGGCCGGCAACATGGTCGGGACGTTCCTGTGCAACCTGGCCACCAATCTCGAGGACCCTGCGCGACGGCTCGAGGTCATCAGCACGTCCATCCGCGACACCAAAGAGGTGTTCTGGCAGCTGCCCCCGGTCCAGCAACTGGCGTTGTCGGCATTCAACGTCGGCGGTCTGTTCTTCGGACTCATACCCGGCTACCTCTCGGCCGCCTCGCCGCCGTTCAACATCGTGATCTCCAACGTCTCGGCCGGTCGCCGCGAGCCGCTGCACTGGCGTGGCGCTCGCCTGGACGGCAACTACCCGCTGTCGATTCCGCTCGACGGGCAGGCGGTCAACATCACCGTCACCAACAACGCCGACAACCTCGACTTCGGTCTCGTCGGATGCCGCCGCAGCGTCCCGCACCTGCAGCGGCTCCTGGGCCACCTGGAGACGTCGCTGAAGGACATGGAACGCGCCGTCGGCGTCTAGGCGGACAATCTCAACCCGAAGCCGCCGGCAGGCGCGATGCCCGGGCGGATCGCGTAATCCAGGCACACGGTGGTGCCGGTCGGGCGAGCGTTGATGGTGCAGTGGTCGGCAAGCGCGTGCATGAGCCTGATGCCGCGCGAGGCCAAAGCATCGCCCGGGTGGGTCGGGCCCGGCCTGTGCCAGGTGCCGCGGTCGCTGACGCAGACGCTGACCGACCGCGCGGCGGGGTCGTGGCTAGCCTGGAGCCTCATGGTGCCGACCGTTGGATGGGCGCGGTACGCGTGTTCGACGCAGTTGGCCAGCGCTTCGTTGACGCCCAGGACGATGCTGTCCCGGATGTCGGCCGAGGCTTCGGTCTCGGCCTTCAACCAACGGTGCAGGGCGCGACGCCATTCGGCCGCAGTGGCAGCATCGGCGGCGCCGGCGCACGACAACCGCTCGGGGGTGGCGACCGGGGGCGGGTGCACAATCATGGAATTTGCATACCCAGTCGGGGTGGGAATGCCAACGCGGGTGCCGTCTCGTTTCGGACACAACCGGGTAGACCCCCGAAACCGTCCTGCCCACCAAGAGATGAGAAGGGTCCCATGGAATTCCGAGTTTTCGTCGAACCACAGCAGGGCGCCAGCTACGCCGACCAGCTTGCCGTCGCCCAGATCGCCGAGCAGTTGGGCTTCGCGGCGTTCTTCCGGTCCGACCACTTCCTGGCGATGAGCGGTGACGGGCTGCCCGGTCCCACCGACTCGTGGGTGACGCTCGGCGCCATCGCGCGGGAGACGTCGCAGATCCGCCTGGGCACCCTGGTGACGTCGGCGACGTTTCGTCAGCCGGGGCCGCTGGCCATCGCGGTCGCCCAGGTCGACCAGATGAGCGACGGGCGCGTCGAACTCGGCCTGGGCAGTGGCTGGTTCGAGAAGGAACATCAGGCATACGGCATCCCCTTCCCGCCGGTGCGGGAGCGGTTCGACCGGCTCGGCGAGCAACTGGCCGTCATCACCGGGCTGTGGAGGACCCCGCCCGGCGAGACCTTCGACTACACCGGCCGGTACTACACGGTCACCGGCTCGCCGGCCCTTCCCAAGCCCGTGCAGAGCCCGCACCCGCCGATCGTGATCGGTGGGGTGGGCGCCAAACGCACACCCGAATTGGCGGCGGCGTATGCGACCGAGTTCAACCTGCCCTTCGTGCCGATCGACGTGGCCCGAATTCAATGTGGGCGGGTCGCCCAAGCCGTTGCCGCGGCGGGGAGACCCGCCGAGTCGATGGTCTACTCGAGCGCCTTCGTGCTCTGCGCCGGTCGCGACGACGCCGAGGTGCGGCGCCGCGCCGCGGCGATCAACCGGGAGGTCGACGAGCTGCGTTCGAACAGTCCGCTGGTCGGCACGCCCGGCGAGATCGTCGACAACCTGGGGGCTTGGGCCGGCCTCGGCATCGAGCGCGTGTACGCCCAAACGCTGGACCTGTCCGACCTGGGGCACCTCGAATTGTTCACCGGCGAAGTGTTGCCGCAGCTGCGCTAGTGCGCCATCCGGTCAAATTCCTGCGCGTTCGCGGCTCAGAACACTAGGTCTGCTGCACCGGGGCCACCGACGGCAGCCCGACCAGCACACCCTCGACGTCGCCGTCCGCACTAACCAGCAAACCGCGCCCCGGAGGCAGTGCCAGAGCCCGGACTGACCGGTTGATCCTGTTCTGCGGGTCGTTGTCCATGAACAGCTGGGCGACTTTCGCCGTGTTCTGGAATCGCATCCACGGATCCATCTGCAGCGTTGCCCAATTCGCACTGTTGCGGGTTGTGAACACGTGCAGCCCGATTTGACGCGCCCGCTCGATCAGCTTCCACAGCGCCGCGCCCACCGGCGGTTTGGGCGGATAGCTTTGGTCCGCCCGCAAATCCTGAACGTCATCGATCAGCACGAAGTGCCGTGGCCCCTCCCAGGGCTTGAGGCCACGCAACTCCTCCTGGCTCAGCCCCTTCGGCGGCAACCGAGGCAGCAGGATCTGTTGCGCGAGTTCCGTGATCACCTCGTCGATCTCGTCCTGGTCGTAGGCATAGGCGCGCACATATCCGGGACCGTGCAGGTCGCGCAGTCCGTGCGGTGCGGTCTTGGGGTCGATCAGCGTCAGCTGCGCCTCATCCGGGCTGAACCGGTTCATCACGGCCTCGCCGATGGCGACCAGCGACAGGGTCTTGCCGCAGCCCTGCCGGCCCAGGATCATCAGCCCCGGGCTCTCCCGCAGTTTGAGCGGAACGGGGCCCAGATCGTGACGCTCGCCGATGGCGAACGCGATCGACAGGTCGTCGCCGCTCCGGTGGGCGGCATCGAAGTCGAGGATCGCCTTGAGGGCAACGCGCTGCGGGAGCCGTTGCAGCGTAGCGTGTTTGGTCACGCCGGCCACGTCCGCGATCCGGGCGCCGACATCGGTGATGCTCACCAACATGCCGGTGGCCGGATCGGCGAGCGCCGGCATGCCGACGCGCAGCTCGTGCAAGCTGTCGGTCAGGCCGAATCCGGACCGGTTCAAGGTGCGCCGCGCCGCCTCGCGCGATTCCAGCGACGAGTGCCCCATCTGGCTTTCGCTCGGATCGGCCAGCCGCAATTGGATACGCGCCGTGGCATTTTGGAGCAGACTCTGCCGCTGCCCGTGGATCCAGCCCCCGGCGGAGCACATCAGGTGCACCCCGTATTCGGGGCCGCGGCTGCTCAGTGTGATCATGCGGTCGCCGAGCATGGTGTCCTTGGAGTACAGGTCGTCGTAGTCGTCGACCACCACGAAGACGTCACCGAACGGGTCGTTGGGGTCGGTGCCCCCGAGGCCGTCGCTGCCCACCCCGAACCGGCGCTCGCGGAAGCCGTCGAGGTCGATCTTGAGCCGCCGGAACGCGTCCTCCCGCGCGTCGATCAGCGCGTCCATGCTGCTCAAGATGCGCTCGATGCCCTCGCCGTCCTTCGGCGACACGATGTCGGTGACGTGGGGCAGCGAGGCGACCTGGGCCAGCGTGGCCCCACCGATGCAGAAGAACGTCACCCGCGCGGGACTGTACATCGCCGCCGCCGAACACAGCAGCGTCATCAGGGTCGTCGTCTTGCCGCGCTGCTTGGCCCCGACCACGATGATGTTGCTGCGCAACGCGTCCATCGCGTACACGACCTGCTTGGACTCCTCGGGGATGTCCATGACGCCCACCGGGAACAGCAGGCCCGGATTGCGGCCGTAGTCGACGTGCCACGGCTTGCCGCGCAACGCCTCGACCAGGACGTCGACGGGCGCGGGCTCCTCCAGGGGTTCCAGCCACGGCCGGCGGGGTGACCGGTGCGGCACGTTGTGCAGCGACTCGCGCAGGACGTCGACGATCTTTTTCCTCTTGAAACCGTCCTCGTGGAAAAGGAATTCGTCGGGTTCGGCGTCGACCGCTGCGGCGGCTTCGAGTGCGGCCGCGTCGGCGGCGTCGAGCGGCTGGTACTGCCAGTTGTAGAGCCGGGGCTTGGTCAAGGTCATGTCGACGGTCCTGGCCACTTCCTTGGTCTTTGGCACCACGAACGGCGCCGACAGATAGAAGCAGCGGAACGGCTCCAGGTCGCGCGGCCCGACCTTGAGCAGCGCGAAGCCGTTCTCCTTCGACGGCAGGTGGTAGGCGGCGTCCGATCCGATCACCTCGCGGCTGTCGTCACCGGACTCGGCCCGCAGCGCGATCCTGAAAGCGATGTTGGACTTCACCTTCTGCAACGACGACAGGTCGAGGCGCTGCCCGCCCAACATGAAGAAGACGTTGGCGCCGCGGCCCTCCTGGCCGATGTGGATGATCAGGTTGATCCACTTCTCGTGATTGGCGAACAGCTCGAGGTATTCGTCGACGATGACGAGCAGGACCGGCACCGGCGGCAGGTCGCGCCCGGCGAGCCTGATCTCCTCGTAATCGTTGGCGTCGCGGGCGCCGACCGAGGTGAAAAGCTCGTAGCGCTGTTTGATCTCGCCGTCGATCACCCTGCGCATCCGTTCGGCGAGGTGCCGCTCGTCCTTGCCGAGGTTGGACAGCGCCGCCACGACGTGCGGGATGCCCAGAATGTCCTGGGCCGCCGACTCGAACTTCATGTCGACGAAGATCACGTTGAACGTCTCCGGCGAATGGGTCAGCGCAATGCCGTAGACCAGCGACAGGAAGAACTCCGATTTGCCCGAACCACTGGTGCCGATGACCACGGAGTGAAAACCGAAGCCGCCGAAGTCCTTTGCGCGGAAGATGATGCTCTGCAGCTCGCCGTTGGGCTTGGCGCCGACCGGGATCTCGCACCACCGCTCGTCGCCGCGGCCCCGGCGTTCGGCCCACAGCCGGTCGACGTCGAGCTCTCGGGGGTCGGCGATGCCGAGTGCCCGCAGCAGTTCCGCCGCGCCGCCGGCCGAATCGGCGATCTCACTACGGCTGGTCGGCGACCAGCGCGCCATCGCCCGCGCGTACCGGTAGGCCCGGTGCACCGACAGCTGGTCCGCGTGGGCGAAGAACTTCCCGCGGACCCGCAGCAGCGGCGCCGCGCGTGTGTCGTCGTCGTCGGGGTCGGAGGCGTTCGAGAGGGCCTTTGTCCGTCGGTCGGAGGGCCCGTTCGGTGCGCCGTGTCGCTCGGCCATCTCGAACACCTGATCCTCGGCGAAGCCGACGCCGGTTCCGACCCGGGAGGCGATGCGCAGCACCGTGATTCCCGCCTTACCGACCTGCCCCACCACGCTCTCCCAGGCGTCCGGACTGCCGGTGTTGTCGTCGACGATCACCAGATGCGGCCCGAGGTCGGCCCCGTCGGAACCCGTTTCCAGTGTGGAGGACATCGCGGTGGGGCTGGCCGCGGCCTGCGGCGCCCACGCACCACGCTTGCCCTTCATGTGGAGCTCGGCGCCCAGGGCCTCCTCCAGTTCCTCGGGCGTCGCGAAGATCAGCCGCCGCCACCCGCAGGCGTCGAACAACTCGTCGTGCAGGGTGTGGGGCAGCCACACCATCCACGACCAGGCCTCGGGATTGCGGGTCACCACAAGCAGTTTCACGTCGTGGGGGTTGTGGAAGACCGCCAGCGAGCACAGCACCGAGCGCATGAGCGACCGCAGCCTGTCCAGGTCCTCGCCGACGAAGCTGAATCCGGGGGCAGAGCGCAGGTTCACCACTTTGGCGATGTCGCGAATCTTGCGCTGCTCCAGTATGAAATCGCGCAGCGCCTGCCCCGTCACCGGTTCCAGTTCCTCGTCGGAGGCGATGTCGGGCCACGTCACCGACAGCACCGAGTCCGGCGCGTGCTGCACGCCGGTGCCCAGCCGGACTTCCAGGAAGTCGACGTCGCGCCGGCCGCGTTCCCACATCCGCGGGCCGCCGATGATGGCCCCGAGGCCGCGGGGGTCGGAGTGCACGGAGTTCTGCCATTCGCGTTGCGCGCAGACGGCGGTCTGGATCTCGTCGCGGTTGACATCGAGGTCGCGCAGGTAGCGGCGGCGGCCCTTCTCCATTTCGCCCCAGGTGATCTTGCGCGCCCGGCCGAACCGGCCGGAGAACGCCAGCATGCTGAACGCTCCGATTCCCATCAGGGGGAAGAAGCCGGTGGACAGGCTTCGCACGCCGGACACGTAGAGCATGACGATGGTGCCGATGAGCGCCACGATCAGCGCGGGCACGCCGATCATCACCCAGATGTTGCGCGGCTCCCGTTCCGGCAGCGCGATCGGGGCGTTGGGCGCCACCCGAACCGGCTTGGGCGGGTCGATCTTGACGCGGTGGATCGGGAACGCCCTCTTAGACATTGACTAGCCTCCGGCTTTCGCTGATGTCGTCACCACTGCCACCTGACCGAGCGTCGGTACCGTGTCACGAGCCAAAAGTGCTGCCTGCCTTGACAGAGCCGGTCCTGCGGCGAAGGTCCGCAACAATGGCCACGGCGCCTGCACCGCCGCCCCGGGGTCGAGGCCCAGCGCGCGTAGCGTCGAGTCGTCGGCGGCGATCCCGAATCGCACGCCGTTGTCGGACACCCAGAACAGCGACTCGCGGGAATCGGACGTGATCACACCGCTTGTCGACGCCACGAAGTTCGCCGCACCGGGCAGCACCAGCACCTGGTTCGCCACCACCGAGGCCGGGTCGCGGTCGTCGCGGACCAGGTGCACGATCCGGTCGTCGGTGTACGACGGCACCGGCAGTCCGCGGCCGTTGTAGATGGTGACGCGCGCCTGCGGATCCGTCGAGCCCTTCTCCCACCCGACGCAGGTTGTCGGATTCGCCGCCGTGTCGACGAAATTCAGCCGGCCGGTCGGGTAGTACTCCACCGCAAGTGAGTTCACCTCGGGGATGTTGACCAGCACGTCGGGAGTCACGGCGCGTGGCGCCGTAGACCCGTAGGAGTTGGCGCTGCGCAGCAGGTCGGCCACGAAGCTGGTGACCTTCTGGACGCCGTCAGGCAACAGCACGTAGAACTGGCTGCCGCCGCCCGCGGTCTGAGCCTGCAGCACCGCACCGACCTGGGAGCCCGCGACCCACTTCGACGGCGTGCCCGCCTGCGGAACCTGCGGGACACGCAGCGGCTCCGTCGCGGGCAGCGCGTCGTGCAGCGCCCGCGAAATCGCGACGGGGGATGTCACTCCGGGGTCAAGGCCCAAGCTGAGGGTGACAGCCCTGTCGGCCGGATCCACCTGGGAGCGTTTGCCTCCCCAGATCACGTAAGTGGTGCCTTCGAAGGTGACCAGCAACCCCGCGTCGTCAGGCATCGGCGCGGCGCGGCCGCCGCTGGTGAGCGCGCCCGCGATCGAGGTGACGAGCGGCTTGTCTGTGCTGCGTGGGCGCCCCGCGGTGTCGCACACCGCCCACGCCGAGGTCGCCCCGCGATGCACCGGCATGGCCGCGGGTGCTCCCGGGATGCCGATCAGCGGACCGGTCGGATACTTTGCGATCTCGGCGGGCTTCACCCACGTCGGTTGTCCCGCCGTTCCGGTCGCCAGCCTTGCCGACGTCAGGTTCAGCGCCGGGTAGAGCCTGCCGTCGATGCGCGCATAGAGCGCGCCGGAGTCGCGGTCCCCGATGATGGCCGAATCACCAACTATGCCAGTCGGTTTGAGGACATTGAGCAACATCATCCAACCACCGGCGATGGCCACCAGGACCATGGACAACACCAGCGCGGCGGTCTGCTTGCGGTCGTCGTGCTTCATTCGAACCGAGAAGCGGGTCGTTGCCGCCCGGAGTCGGCGGTTGTAGAAGAGGTGGCCCGAATTCTGGTCGCGGTTGGACAGGCTCAGCGGCATTTCTCAATACCCCTTGGGTGCTCGGCGAGGGTCGGCCTGCTGAATACGGTCGGCGAGATCGGATGCGTCGGCGGCGACGCCGTAGCGGCCCCGGGCATAGTTGATGAACGCGCACGCTTGTGCGACCAAGTTATGGATGTCGGAGGACGTTCCGGGTTGGTGGAAGGCCGCGAACGTCGGCGCGATGAACTGCCAGGCGCCCACGCTGGGCTGCCCGGCGGCGGGGTTGAGGGCGTCGGCGTGGTAGCTCGATTCGCGGCGAGCCACCAGGTCCATCCCGCGGACCCATCGCGCGCGGGCCACAGGGTCGTGAATTCCTTTGATATCCAATGCTTTGCCGATCGCAGCCAACACCGCAGGCCGGCCGGATCTCGTCGGCGGCGGGTAGTGCAGCCGACGGAGGCGCAGCGCCAGAATCCTGGCCCGGGCCCGCGAGGCAGCGATGTGCCGGTGCGCAGAACGCAACCTGGCCGCCATGCGGGCCGCGGCCTCACGTCGGCCCAACGGCGTGGCAGCCGACGGTGCCTCGACTTCGGCCTTCGCGGCTTGCAGCAGCGCGCGCGTCGCGGCGCTGGCGCGCCCGTGATCGGTTCTCGCGGCCGTCACGAGTTGAGCGAGCGCCCGGTCTGCCTCGGCAGCCTCGTGTAGTTGACTCGAGAGGTGCCCCGTCGCCCGCGCGCGCGTCTGCGCCGACGTATCGACGACGGATTGCCCGACGTTGCCGGCGAAGAGGCTGTGGCCGCGGGTCAACGCCTTCACCGCCTGAGCCATGAACGGATCAGTCAACGACTCCCCCTGAGCTGTCGACGTGCGCTCGGCGCGTTGCATCCTTTTCGGACACTCGAGTTACTCCCACACCCTCCGGTCTCTGCCTCGGCCGCATCAATAGCATGCCCGAAAGCAATTCGGCAGACGGCCGCTTTCGAGCACTGAGGGTATCGCTCGCTGAACTGCCCGACTACTCACCTTGGGTGCCCGAGATGCAATTCCACGCCGTACGCGAACTCCGGCTACTCTTTGGCTTCGTCCTCGCTCGGCATGATGACGATCCGCCGATTCGGCCTGTTGGTGACGACGGTCGGCTTGCCTTCACCGGGCTTGGTGACGGGAGCGCTCGGCGGGACCGTCAACCTGCCTTTCACCGGCTGGCCGTTGGGCACGCCCGGTGCGGTCACGCGCTTCTCCCCCGGCTTGTCCTTGGCGCCGCCGTCAGCGCCGGCGCCCATCGCGCCCGGGGGCATCATCGGCATGCCGGTCATTCCCGTGGGTCCCGACATTGTCGGCGTGCCACCAGTCGGCGCCCCAAGCAGCCCCTTCGTCGGCGCTCCCGACGGAGTGGTCGGTGGCGACGAGGACGGCACGGGCGGCGGACCGAGCGAGCTGGCCGGTGTCGTGCCACCCAACCCGCCGCCGCCGAGACCACCGGCGCCCCCGCCGCCGGCCTCAGGGTCAGGGCCGAAGCCGTCGACCAGCGCCGGGCTACCCGCTTCGAGGGCGCCCGCCCCGTGAGACGCCCCCTGGACCGCGCTCATCAGCGGCTGAATAGCGCTCTGACCGGCCTGCATGGCCTGTTGCGGCAGCTGCGTCAGCGGCCCCATGATGCCGCCGACGGCGCCGCCGAGCGCGCCGGTGATGGTCGAGATCATCTGCTGCATCGTCTGGGCGGATTGCTGGGCGCCGGCTTGCGCGCCCACGCCTTGCATCTGCTGCGCCGAGTCGGCTTCATTGGAAGTGAACTTGGCCAGTGCGTCCGCCGCGTGCGCCTTGCGGTCCAGATCCCCCTGGGTGCTGGATGCCACATCTCCCGGCACGCCAGAATTGCTTGCAAGAACAGCCGCGCCCGCAGCAATACCCGCCGGTGCCTGAGAAGGGGGAGGCGGCGGCGTCGGCGTAATCGGCGGTGGTGGCGTGGCGCCTATCAGAATCGGCAAGGTGTCCGGCGTTACTTTGACCGTTGTGCCGGGTGGAAGGTTCGCGAGCCCGGGCGGAATCGGCGTTGCCGGCAGAAGCGACGGGATCGGGTTAGGCACTAGAGGTCCGGACGGTGTCGGACCATCTCCGCTCATAAGTTCACCTCATCCCCCGCTGTGCTCGCTTGCCGGCCCGGAGCGCCATTGCGTGCTGCACCGTCATTTTGTCACAGCTGTCATCGCGCGGTATTCATGTTGGATCCCGACCTCTTCAGCCCCGAACGCGGCCGGCACAAATCGCGAACAGCGGCCGAATCGTAGTCGGGCAGGCATTCAGCACACCGTCTTTACGTATCGACGATGCGTCGCCGCAAATGTCTACTTCGTTGTCCCGACGGCACGGGTTTCGAGGTTCGCGGTAGTCGCCGAAAGTTGTCGGACCTGGTTGCGATGATGGGGTTATGTCGTTGACCACTTCGTCTGCTGTGGCGCCGAGTCCTGTTGAGCGGGTTGATGGGTTGTTTGCGGAGTTGGCGGAGTTGGCCGGTCAGCGCAATGCCATCGATGGGCGCATCGTGGAAATTGTGGCCGAGTTGGATCGCGACGAGCTGTGCGGGGCCACCGGCGCGCGCTCGATCGCGGCGTTGGTGGCCTGGAAGCTGGGCGCGTCCTCGGCCCATGCCCACACGATCACCACCGTCGCGCGCCGGCTCGAGCAGTTCCCGCGCTGCGCCCAGGGCCTGCGGGAGGGCCGGCTGTCACTGGATCAGGTCGGGGTGATCGCCGCGCGCGCCGCCCACGGCTCTGATGAGCACTACGCCCAGCTGGCGTCGGTGGCCACGGTCACCCAGCTGCGCACCGCGGTCAACCTCGAACCACGCCCCGACCCCCCGGCGCGGCCCGAACCCGGCCCCTCGATCACCACGACCTCGAACCAGGAGTTCACCTGCTGGCGGATCAGGCTCGCGCACCCCGACTCCGCGAAACTCGACGCGGCGCTGGGCGCGCATCGCGAGGCGCTGATCGCCGAGTGGAAACACGACCGCGGCGACGCCACCCGTGTTTCGGAGAGCGCGCCGCCGTTCCCGGGCAACGTCGAGGCGTTGATGCGCCTGATCGAGACCGGCTGGGATGCCGAGGCCACCCGCCGCCCGCACAGCCAGCACACCACCGTGGTGGTGCACCTCGACGTCGAGCAGCCCGCCGCCGCCCTGCACCTGGGGCCGGCACTCACCGACGCCGAACGCCAGTACCTGACCTGCGATGCCACCTACGAGGTCTGGTTTCACCGCGACGGCCAGCCCCTGGGCGCCGCACGCAGCACCCGCACCATCAACCGGCGACTGCGCCGCGCCCTGCAACACCGCCACCCCCACTGCGCAGTCCCCGGCTGTGGCGCCACCCGCGGCCTACACGCCCACCACCTCCAACACTGGGAAAACGGCGGCCCCACCGAGCTGACCAACCTGGTCCTGATCTGCCCCCACCACCACCGCGCCCACCACCGCGGCGACATCACCCTCACCGGACCCGCCCACCAACTGCTCGTCACCGACAACACCGGCCGACCCCTGCAGCCCGGACCACTGGCACGCCCACCCACGACACCACCACCCGCCGTCCCCCCATACCCCGGGCCCACCGGCGAACGCGCCCAATGGTGGTGGTACCAACCGTTTGAACCACAACCACCGCCAACAAACAATTAATGGATTCCGTCTGGTATCACCGCGCGATCGGATTTTGAAGTCAGGGCCGGCTACCAGGCCCCGCCAAGCGGCCCACCCGGCCAAGTCGGGTCATAGCTGCCGCCGCGGTATCTATAGCGGAGCACGCCCGCTTAGACAGCACCGAGGCGGCTGATCGCAGCGAACCACGCTAGGTGGTAATTCGCCAGATATTCGTGATCATCAATCAAAGCCTCGATCGCGGCCAAAAGCATCCAGTCGCCTACAGCGGCCAAATCGTGGTCGGGGTACGCATTCAGAACGGCGTTTTGCGTATCGAGGATCCGGCCGCGCAACACTTCTGCTTCGTTATCGAGAACACCCGTTTTTCGCACTGCCGGCGCTGCGAGAGCTTGTGCTATCCGTGGGAGACCGTCGCGGCGGCGCACCGCATGCACGAGTGCTGGTCCGAGTTCATCGACTTGTGGTACGGCGGAGCGAGCCGGCCGGTCGCCGGTCATCGAAGGCTCGTCCGGGGCGGCTTCGGCGACACGGGAGTTGCTTTGGTGGGCAGCCGCGATGACGACGGCGCCCAATAGGTCGACCGCAGTCGCATTGCGTCGGCGCAGCGTTGGTTCCAGCAGCGTCACGTGGGCGGGAAGGCGGACATGGGGCGGGATCCACCCGCAGGCAAGATCAGTAACCACCAGAGTGGTAGTGCCGTCGTCACGCAGCCCAGCCGCCCAGGAGAGCCGGGGTTCCTGACGTGCTACCGCGTTTACCAGCCGCTGTAATCGCTGCTGCTCGGCCGACCTGGCAGACGCTGCGCCTGCTGTGGCGCCAGCGGTCGCGGACAGAGCCGACGCGCCGGCCGTTGTCGCAGAACCGGCGCCCGCCTGCCCCGGGCCCGCTCCGGGAGTTGCCCGCTCCACCGGGGAGACCACCGGACCGCCAGCCGACGGGGATGATCCGGGGGAGGGCGCGACAGGCGACCCAGAGACCGGCGCCGTCGGGATAGACGGCGTTGCCGGGGCCGCCACAATGGGTGGGCGTAGGTCGGACCCGTAAGCGGGCAGCGGTCCGGTAGGCACGCTCGCGCCGCTCACCACCGGCGCCGAGGGCGCCGACCAAGAGCCGCCAGTCATTACCGCAGGCGCCACCGCCGCCACGCCCCCTGTGGGGGTCGAAACGACGGGGTTGCTTGGAGTAGCCGGACCGATCTCAGAACCCGTCGCCGCGGCCTCCGCACCCCCGGACATTGGTGCCGAAATGACGGGCGCGGCTGCCATCGGGGCGGCCACTTGCGGTGGAGGAGCGGCCCCTTGCCCCACCGCATTCATCGCTCCCCCGGACAATGCTTGGGCACCCGCACCCGCCGGCTGCCCGTTCATCATTCCTGTGGCGAACGTCTGCCCAAGGGGGCCAGGTGACAGGCCTTGGCCAAGTGCTGCTGGGGACATGGCACCAGTTGGCGCTCCTGGCATGCTCGGGGCAGCAGTGGCGATCGGCGCGCCAGACAAGGGTGAATTACTGCCAGCCGACGGGAGGCCGCGCACTCCGCTGTTGCCTGTGGCTGGTAAGGCCCACGACCCCGGAGACGCCCCACCTGGCGGCGGCACACCCGCATCGCTACGCACGCCACTACCGCCAGATGCTGCTTGCGGTGACCCATAGGGCAGGCCGCCGCGACCATCAACACGGATCCCCTGGCCGTGCCCGGCCGCTTGCGGCGCGCTCAAATCGTCGTCGCTCATCACAGCAGGCGCCGAAGCATCGCCGACATCAAAGCCGTGATCTCGAGCCCACGTGCGTGCGTCACTTCCCGATTGTTCGCCGTCAAGGATTTTCTGTATGCCAATTATTATCTTGTCGACCGTCGTGCGGCTCGCGTTGGCAGCGTCTGCATTGCAACGCAATTGAACAGCTTGGATTTCTGCTAATTGCTGGGGCGACGGCTTATTCGAACGAAGTATTTGGTTTATCTCCTCGTTGCCTCGGTCTGCTATGTCTGTCAGCCGGCTTCTCAGAAAGTCGATCGCGTCGGCGCAGGAATCGAGGGCTCTCGCTTTTGCTTGGTACTTTTCGGCCAAATCGAGATGATGCTTTTGTCCCTGCTGGTATCGAGACACGAGGTCATCCGCTGTGCGTCCCTTATTGCCGTCCGTATATGCGGTCCACTGCTTCTGGAGGTTTTGCGCGTATTCTTGCTGCTCGGTGCATGCATGATTCCAGTGCGCGGCGCAGTTGCGGAGATCCGCCGACGGTTCCGGCCACCACGGTCCCACGAGCGGGACTGAATACAGCCCGGCTGGGATATCAGCTCCCATTGCACATGTTCTTCAGTACGGCGTCCTTCACATTTATGTCGTCCAGTGCGGCATGAAATTCAGCATCGGTAGCCACGCTTTTGCTGCCCATCGCTGTGGCGGTGCGGTATGCCGTCGCCAGCGCATGTGCAGCGTCGCGGTGGGCGGGGTCGAGGGCTGGATCGGCGGCCGCGCTATCGAGCATGGCCGCAGCGTTCGTAAGCGCAACACGGCCTAAACCCACGTCGGTGCCGTTCGTGTCCGTCTGTACCGCTCGTGCTGCCAACCTGTACGTATTACACAGCTGTTGCTGCGCAGCTGAGCTCTCGGCAACGGTATAGGTGGTCGTCGGAGTTGTAGGTGTAGCTGGCGCCCGCGTGGGGTGATCCAAGGTCAGAATCAGCGACAAAACGGCCACCACGGCGGCGCCCGCCGCGACTGTTAAAGCGAGCAATGCGATAGCGCGGGATGTGCGTTCGTGAGTCGCGGGATGAGCCTTCAACCTCTGCACGCGCGGGAGCCGAACACTCGACCCTTCCCCACTCTTCGAAGGCTGGTGCCCCGGCATCGTTCCTCCCCTTGCTTCGCTGGAACCCTTTCGAAACATGCACCGATTGGGCCCAGTCCTTGGCACATCGTCAACCATGGAAGCAATACCTTCTCAACTCATGGTGGAACACACAGGGGGATGGCGGCAAATCATTTCATCATCGGAGGCTGCCATCAACGCGGCGGCTGCTATTGGCTCCATAGCTCAACTCTTTGGGTATCTGCCACCACACCCGATACTGCGCGGCATAGCGTGCCTCACAACTTCGTGTCTGTATGAGTAGTTGATCGACCTAAACCGCCCCGCACAGCGGTCGATTCAGTCGCAATCCGCTGATCCAAGGTGGTAAACGTCTTGGCGGCGTGGTCGCCTTCTTGCTGACCGACGTCGGAGCCTTCCTCGTACGCCTGCAGGTTCTTCACATGCTGGGCATGCGCGGAGCTAAGGACCTCTTGGAAGCCCTCCGCGGCGACGAACTCACCGAACATGCCCGACCAGCTGCCCCGAGATCGGTGACCAGCCCGAGTTTCGCGTGCTAGCCAGCCCGGCGAGAGTCGTTGGCCCCCGAGCGCAGCATGTCCGGATCAACGAACATGGCGCCCCTCCCCGACTTCGATGCGAAAAACGGCGGATGAATCACCGTTTGGAGCAGGCACCGGCGGTCGCGCCCACTGATCAGCCGTTGGAAACCTTCGTCTCGGCGATCTGGTCGAAGCAGGCGTTGCGATCGACTTGTGTCGATACCTCGAAGGGAATTCTGGCTCGCCGCAACGGCAAACCAGTGCATGTCGGTCAACTGCGCGGCGTGGAATTACCCGACTCGCCTCGCACGGAACGCAATTCGGCCGCATTCCGCTGATCCATAGTGGTAAAGGTCGTGGCGGCGTAGTGCGCCTTCTTGCTGACCGACGTCAGCGCCTCCCGGTGGGCCTGCAGGTTCTTCACATGCTGGGCATGCGCGGAGCTGAGCGCATCGTGGAACTCCTCGGCGGCGGCGAACTCACCGAACATGCCCGATGCCAACGGTCCTCGGGAAAGATGACCGGCCCCCTCTTCGGCATGCCCGCCGGCCCGGCGAGAGTCGTCGGCCCCCGAGTGCAGCATGTCCGGATCAACGAACACCGCCACCCCTCCCCGGCTCCGACGCGACATTCAGCGCTGCCGGCCAGGCTAAGCACAGACCCGCGGGCGGTCAATTCACCCCACCGGCGTCGCGGTCCACGCCGCGCGCCGCGTGCGGCTAGAAGCCGTGCCGATTGGTCACCGAACCCGCCGGCCTGTCCCATTCCGGGTCGACGGTGATGGGTGCTCGAATCTCCAGGTGCGGCAGCGGAAGCGTCCCGAACGGCGTGTGCACCTGGCCTGGGGTGGTCACGCGCGCGTCGCCTCGGTAGGGCGCCGTCATGCCCTCGCGGGCCAGATCGTCGCCATGCCCCACGGCGATCTCGGTCATGTTGTGCAGCGCCTCACTACCGACGTCGAAGTAGTTCAGGTGGTCATCGAACCAGGGCACCACGTTGCGCGAACCGGCGACCTCTGCGCGGAAACGAACCGCCCCGAACCCCTCGTGTGCGGGGTCAGGTCCCAGCCCGACCCGCGGACCCAGCGGGCGCCCGAGAAGGTCGTTGACCGCATTCGGCGCACCGCTGCCGGTTTCACCGATCCAGCTGATCGCATCGGTGGAGGCCGCACCCACATACAGCTTCCCGCCACCAAGATGGAAGTCGGAGGCACCGCTTGCCAAATCCGTTCCCGGACAACCGATTAAAACCGCATCGTCAGCACGCATCCGACCACCGGCGAATGCATCCGCCACGGTCGTGGCTCCGTAGGAGTAGCCCACGACTGCGGTGTGCGAAGCAACGGCGGCATCGTGGGTGACCGTAAGGCCGTTGACATCACCGGCGAGCAGCGCGGCCCCTTCGCGGGCGATCCAGGGAGTGCCGACCTGCTGGAGCCTGGCGGGATCGGCTATAGCCAATTCCCAACGCCGGCCGTCGAACTCGGGAGCGTCGTAACCGATCCACGCCAGCACCGCCGCAGGGCGAACGGGGTCCGCCTTCGACGACTGGTCGTAGAGGTTGACCGCGTCGTTCTGTTCGTCGGCCAGCCAACCCCACTTCACGCCGCCGTTGGTGCCCGGCACGATCACCGTGGTGTTGCGCGCCTTGTCCGGATCGCCGATCGAGATCGCCGCCCTGCCCTTGCCTTTGAAAGCCAGCGGGTCGTATGCCCACAGCATCACAGGCCGCGGTGGAACCGCGCCGATCCCCTCGTCGTGTCGGAGGCCGTCGTTGGTCTTCACCGCATTCCGATACCTCGTGACGTCGTCGCCCGTAAGGCCGTACCGCTGCGGATTGGCGAACACGTCGTTGCCGATGTCGTTGGAGGCGTTGTCTCGCAACACTTCCGGCCGCAGACCGCGCCCTCGGGCCGCGTCCTCGACCCGGTTCAAGTCGTCGTTGAGCACCGACGCGTTGACTTGTCCCCGCACCTCGGCCGGAATTCCGTCGAGGTTGCCCAACTCGGTCGGGTGCTGGTCGACCAGCAGGCGCTTCTGCCCGTCGCTCAGGGCGTCCCACCAGTCCTTGACCTGCTGCGCAGACGTGTCCGCGGACGGGACCAGCAACGTATCCGCAACCTCGACGTCCGCCGGGGGCACCCCGTCGTCCCGCAGCCGCGACAGCGCGTCGTGCAGCGCCGTCGAATAGTCGGCGCGGATTTGCCGCACGCAGAGCAGGACGGCCCTGGTTTCCGCGACGGCATCGTCACACAGGTCGTCGACGTCGCCGCAGCCCGTCCCGATCTCTGCGTCGATGTCGGTCAGGTCATGCTCGAGCGCCGTGACATACCACGCCGCCTGGCGCTGCGATTCGGCGAGCATGGCGGCGATGCGCTCTAAATCGACTGAAACGCAACTCAATTGGGCAGCCTGCAGCCCCAGCGACACAGTTACGCGCCGGACTTCGGCCGAGTCGTTGACCGGGTTCGCGCCGCGGTCCCGATTCCACGACGCCTCGAAGCGCCGGCGCGCCTCGTCGAACGCGGCCTCGGATGCGGCCGTGGATTGCCCCGCGTCCCGAAACGCCCGCGCCAGGTGATCGATAAGCGCGGGACGGCCGGTTTGCAGACCCTCGTTGAGCTGCCACGGGTCGCCGCCGGCCTCGACGACCAGCATGGCGACGCTCAGGTACCGCAGCTGCATCGGGCGCGCGGATCGTTATAGGGCGCTGGCACCATCGGCCAGGCCGTCGCCGTCGGTGTCGGTCAGCCTGACGTTCCACTTCCCGTCCCCGTCGGTGTCGACGTACCCGGTCACGCCGGTCTCGTCGCGGCGCAGCACCCGGTCGGCCAGGCCATCGCCGTCGGTGTCGATCAGCCGGTCGTCGGCGCGGCCGGGACCATCGAAATCGACCAGCGGACCGCCGGTGTGCTCGACACCGTCAAGCCCGAACCACCGCAGTTGCCCACCCCGGTCGACCGCCACCCCCCAGGTCCCCGATCCGTCGTCGGTGAAGTACGCCTCCGGGGTGCCGTCGTTGTCCACATCGAGCACGGCGTGATCGGCGACGCCGTCGCCGTCCAAATCGACGAGGGCGTCGTCACGCAGGCCGTCACCGTCGAGGTCCAGCCCGACCGCGTCCAGACGCCCATCGCCGTCGAGGTCGAGGTCGGGTTGGGCGTGCGAGAGAGCCGCGCCGTCGTCGCCGGCAAGGCAGTAGTCCATGGATAGTCGGACGGCACAACACCATTACGGGTTCCCGCGACCATTACGGGTTCCCGCGACCATTACGGGTTCCCGCGCGATCGCCACCACGCCAGCAACTCGGCCGTCGCGTCCTCGTTGCTCAGCGGCCCGCGCTCCAGCCGCAGCTCCTTCAAGAAGCGCCACGCCTCACCGACCTGGGGGCCCGCCGGGATGTCCAGCAGCTGCATGATCTGGTTGCCGTCCAAGTCCGGACGCACCCGCGCCAGGTCCTCCTGCGCGGCCAGCTCGGCGATACGTTCCTCGAGCCGGTCGTAGCTGGCCTGCAGCCGCGCGGCACGACGCTTGTTGCGGGTCGTGCAGTCGGCGCGCACCAGCTTGTGCAGCCGGGGCAGCAACGGCCCGGCGTCGGTGACGTAGCGGCGCACCGCCGAATCGGTCCACTTGCCGTTGCCGTAACCGTGGAATCGCAGGTGCAGGTACACCAGTTGCGACACGTCCTCGACCAGCTGCTTGGAATGCTTCAGCGCACGCAGCCGCTTTCGCGCCATCTTCGCGCCGACCACCTCGTGGTGGTGAAAGCTCACGCCGCCGTCGGGCTCGAGCCGCCGGGTGGCCGGCTTGCCGATGTCGTGCAGCAGGGCCGCCCAGCGCAACACCAGGTCGGGACCACCCGCGGGAGGGGGGTCCTCCAGGGCGATCGCCTGCCGCAGCACCGTCAGCGAGTGTTGGTAGACATCTTTGTGTTGATGGTGTTCGTCAATGGCCATCTGCATGCCGCCGACCTCGGGCAACACCACCTCGCCCATCCCCGACTGCACCAGCAGGTCGATGCCGGCCACCGGATCCTGGCTCAGCAGCATCTTGTCCAGCTCGGCGGCCACCCGTTCGGCGCTGATCCGGGCCAGCTGCGGCGCCATCTCCTCGATCGCCGCCCGCACCCGCGGCGCGACGGTGAAACCGAGCTGCGAGACGAACCGCGCCGCGCGCAGCATCCGCAGCGGGTCGTCGCCGAAGGACACCGACGGCGCCGCCGGTGTGTCGAGAAGGCGGCCGCCCAGCGCCGCCAGGCCGCCCAACGGATCCAGAAACTCCCCCGGGCCCTCGGGCGTGATCCGCACGGCCATCGCGTTGACCGTGAAGTCTCGGCGCACCAGGTCGTCCTCGAGGCGGTCGCCGAACCGCACCTCGGGGTTGCGCGACACCTGGTCGTAGGTGTCCGCGCGGAACGTGGTGATCTCCAGGCGGTGCCCGTCCTTGCCGACCCCGACGGTGCCGAACTCGATACCGGTGTCCCACAACGCGTCAGCCCACCGCCGCAGGATGGTCTGGACCTGCTCGGGCCGGGCGTCGGTGGTGAAGTCCAGATCGGCGCTCAGCCTGCCCAGCAGGGCATCGCGCACCGAACCGCCGACCAGGTACAACTGATGTCCCGCAGCGTCGAACGCCGAGCCCAGCTCGCTCAGCAGGGGGGCGCGCCTGTTCAGGGCGACCGCGGCGGCGGTCAGCAGGTCGGCATCGGCGTCAGGCACGTTCGATCAGCCTAGTCGGACGGCGGCGTCCGGCTGGGATCGTGCCCGGCCTTCACGCGCGTCGATAGCGGCGAGTATGTCCAGGAGAGCGGGCCGTGCCAGCTACTATCGCTTGGGTGTCGGAGGGCGAACAAGCTAAACCACGTCGGCGCCGGGGACGGCGCCGTGGTCGTGGTGCCGCGGCTTCCTCCGAGGAGCAGGCCGCCGGCGACCCGACGGCGACCGCACCACGCCGATCCCGGACCGCGCGCCGCGGCGCGGAACGGCTACGCACCGTGCACGAGACCTCCGCCGGAGGATTGGTGATCGACGGGCTCGACGGTCCGCGCGAGTCGCAGGTGGCGGCATTGATCGGACGTGTCGACCGGCGCGGGCGGATGCTGTGGTCACTGCCCAAGGGCCACATCGAACTCGGTGAGACCGCCGAGCAGACGGCCATCCGAGAGGTCGCCGAGGAGACCGGAATTCGCGGCAGCGTGCTGGCCGCCCTGGGGCGGATCGACTACTGGTTCGTCACCGACGGCCGTCGCGTGCACAAGACGGTGCACCACTATTTGATGCGCTTCTCCGGTGGCGAGCTGTCCGACGAGGATCTCGAGGTCGCCGAGGTGGCGTGGGTGCCGATGCGGGACCTGCCGGCGCGGCTCGCCTACGCCGACGAGCGCCGACTGGCCCAGGTGGCCGACGAGCTGATCGACAAGCTCCAAAGTGACGGACCGGCCGCCCTGCCGCCGCTGCCGCCCACCTCGCCGCGCCGCCGCCCACAAACTCACTCGCGCACCCGGCATTCCGAGAAGCCGGCGGCCGGCCAGAAGAACGGCCGCGGGCCGGGCCCGTGACGGCGCCGCCTGTCCGCCGGAGCGGCTTGCTGCGCCTTGCCGCCGTGGTCGGCATGGTGGCCGGTATCGCTGTCCTTTACTGGCCGGCCCCGCGCGCCGCCGCGGGCGAGCCCGGGGTGACTCCGTTCGTCCGGGTCCGCATCGATCAGGTCACCCCGGACATGGTCACCACCACCAGTCAACCCACGCTCAGTGTCACCGGCACGGTGACCAACATCGGCGACCGACCGGTCCGCGACGTCATGGTCCGGCTCGAGCACGCCGCGGCGGTCACCGCCTCGGCGGGCCTGCGGACCTCGCTGGACGGCGACACCGACCAGTACCAGGCCGCCGCGGACTTCCTGACGGTGGCACCCGAGTTGCAGCGCGGGCAGGAGGCCGGCTTCACCTTGTCGGCCCCGCTGCGCTCGTCGGGCAAGCCGTCGCTGGGCATCGAGAAGCCCGGGATCTACCCCCTGCTGGTCAACGTCAACGGAACCCCCGACTACGGCGCCCCCGCCCGCCTCGACAACGCCCGGTTCCTGCTGCCGGTGGTGGGGGTGCCTCCCGACGACGCCGACGACCAGGACGCCGCCGTCGCACCCGATACCTCCAAACCCGTGTCCATCACCATGCTGTGGCCGCTGGCCGACCGGCCCCGGCTGTCACCCGGGGTGCCGGGCGGCACGATCCCGGTACGGCTCGTCGACGACGATCTCGCCACCTCGCTGGCCCCCGGCGGTCGACTCGACATCCTGCTGTCCGCGGCCGAATTCGCCACCAGCCGCGACGTCGACCCCGACGGCGCGGTCAACCGCGCGCTCTGTCTGGCCGTCGACCCCGACCTGCTGGTCACGGTCAACGCGATGACCGCCGGCTACGTGGTGTCCAACTCCCCCGACGGACCCGCCCAGCAGCCGGGGACCCCCACGCACCCCGGGACGGGTCAAACCGCCGCGTTGGATTGGCTGAACCGGCTGCGGACGCTGGCCCACCGGACCTGCGTGGCGCCGCTGCCCTACGCCCAGGCCGATCTGGACGCGTTGCAACGCGTCAACGATCCCGGCCTCACCACCACCGCCACCACCGGTGCCGGCAGCATCGTCGACCGGATCCTGGACGTGCCGTCGGTCCGCGGCGCCACCCTGCTGCCCGACGGCCCGCTGACGGGCCGTGCCGTCACCCTGCTCGACAGCACCGGAACCACCGTGGCCGTCGCGGCGGCCGACTTGTCCGACGAAGCGGGCGAGTCCGCCGGGTCCGAGTCCACAACCGTCGACACCGCACCCCGGCGGTTGTCGCCGCAGGTGGTGGTCGCGCCATTCGACCCGGCCGTCGGTGCCGGACTGGCCGCCGCGGGCGCCAGCCCGGCCATGCCGAGCTATCTGGACCCGAAGCTGACCATCCGGCTCGCTCACGACTCGGTGACCGCGCGGCGCCAGGACGCGCTGGGCTCGATCCTCTGGCAGGCCCTGCAGCGCGACGACGCGCCGCGCACCCAGGTCCTGGTTCCGCCGGCCACCTGGAACCTGCAGGCCGACGACGCGCACGTCATCCTGACGGCCCTGAGCACCGCCATCCGGTCGGGCCTCGCGGTGCCGCGGCCCCTGCCGGCCGTCATCGCCGACGCCGCGGCGAGCACCCAACCGCCCGACCCTCCCGGCGCCTACCCGGCCGCGCGCGGCCGGTTCAAAGACGAGGTCACCGCCGACATCGCCGGCGACGTCGGCCGCCTGTGGGCTCTGACGGCCGCCCTGAGCACCGACGAGCGCACCGGCCTGACCGGCGTCCAGTACACCGCTCCGCTGCGCGAGGACATGCTGCGCGCGCTCAGTCAGTCCGAGCCGCCCGACAGCCGCAACGGGATGGCCCAGCAACGCCTGGCGGTCGTCGGCAACACGGTCAACGACCTGTTCGGCGCGGTCACCATCGTCAACCCCGGCGGCTCCTACACCTTGGCCACCGAGCACAGCCCGCTGCCGCTGGCGCTGCACAACGCCCTCGCGGTGCCCATCCGGGTGCGGTTGCAGGTCGACGCCCCGCCCGGGATGACCGTCACCGACCTGGGCCAGATCGAGTTGCCGCCCGGCTACCTGCCGTTGCGGGTGCCGATCGAGGTGACCTTCACCCAGCGGGTCGCCATCGACGTGACGCTGCGGACGCCGGACGGGATGCGGCTCGGCGAGCCGGTGCGGTTGTCGGTCCACTGCAACGCCTACGGCAAGGTGCTCTTCGCCATCACGCTGACCGCCGCCGCCGTGTTGGTGGCGCTGGCCGGCCGGCGGCTGTGGCACCGGTTCCGCGGCCAACCCGACCCCGCCGACCTGGACCGCCCCGATCCGCCGCACCCCAGATCCGTCGACGTGCACGGCGACGTCGACCGCCAGGTCGAACACGAGCACCGGGTATGAATCCCGCGTACCGGCAGGCTCCCCCGCAACGGACGCGTCTGCCGCACAGGACACCGCCGCGCCCACGCGATCCGCAATCGCCGCCGACCGGGCCGCTGCCCCCCGTCCCTTCCGGGCTGGACCGCCGTCGGCCCGAGCTGTCCGACGCCGCGCTGGTCTCGCGGTCCTGGGCGATGGCCTTCGCGACGCTGGTCAGCCGCATCACCGGCTTCGCCCGGATCGTCCTGCTGGCCGCCATCCTGGGCGCCGCGCTGTCCAGCGCGTTCTCGGTGGCCAACCAGCTGCCGAACCTGGTCGCGGCGCTGGTGCTGGAGGCGACCTTCACGGCGATATTCGTGCCGGTGCTGGCCCGCGCCGAACAGAGCGACCCCGACGGCGGCGCCGCGTTCGTACGGCGGTTGGTCACGCTCACCACGGCGGTGCTGCTGGTGGCCACCGCGCTGTCGGTGCTGGCCGCGCCGCTTCTGGTGCGGCTCATGCTGGGACGTGTCCCCCAGGTCAACGAGCCCCTGACCACCGCGTTCGCCTACCTGCTGCTCCCCCAGGTGCTGGCGTACGGCCTGACGTCGGTGTTCATGGCGATCCTGAACACCCGCAACGTCTTCGGCCCGACGGCGTGGGCGCCGGTCGTCAACAATGTCGTCGCCCTGGCGACGCTGGTGGTGTACCTGGTCGTGCCCGGTCAGCTCTCGGTCGATCCCGTCCGGATGGGCAACGCGAAGCTCCTGGTGCTGGGCATCGGCACCACCGCCGGCGTGTTCGCCCAGACGGCGGTGCTGCTGGTGGCGCTGCGGCGCCGGCGCGTCGATCTGCGTCCGCTGTGGGGGATCGACCAGCGCGTCAAGCGATTCGGCACGATGGCCGGCGCGATGCTGCTCTACGTGCTGATCAGTCAGCTCGGCCTCGTGGTGGGCAACCAGATCGCCAGTACCGCAGCGGCTTCGGGCCCCGCGATCTACGCCTACACCTGGCTGGTCCTGATGCTGCCGTACGGCATGATCGGGGTCACGGTGCTGACCGTGGTGATGCCGCGGCTGAGCCGCAACGCCGCGGTCGCCGACACCAGGGCCGTCCTGGCGGACCTTTCGCTGGCCACCCGGCTGACCCTGATCACGCTGATCCCGATCGTGGCGTTCATGACGGTCGCCGGGCCGGCGATCGGCAGCGCGCTGTTCGCCTACGGTCACTTCGGCGGCGTCGACGCCGGTTATCTGGGCGCGGCGATCGCGCTGTCGGCCTTCACGCTGATCCCCTACGGCCTGGTCCTGTTGCAGCTGCGCGTGTTCTACGCGCGCGAGCAGCCCTGGACGCCGATCGTCATCATCCTCGTCATAACCGCCGTCAAGATCGTCTGTTCGGTGCTGGCGCCGCACGTCACCGGGGATCCGAAGCTGGTGGCCGCCTACCTGGGCTTGGCCAACGGGCTCGGGTTTCTGGCCGGCGCGGTCATCGGCTACCAGCTGCTACGGCGCACCCTGCTCCCCACCGGCGGCCACCTGGTCGGGGTCGGCGAAGTGCGGACCATCCTGGTCACGACCACCGCGTCGCTGCTGGCCGCGCTCGTGGCGCACGTCGCCGACCGGCTGCTGGGCATGTCCGAGCTGACCGCGCACTGGGGCGCGGGCGGCTCTTTGCTGCGGCTGGCGGTGCTGGGGGCCATCATGCTGCCGATCACGGCCGCGGTCATGCTGCGCGCGCAGGTCCCCGAGGCGCGCGCGGCGCTGGACATGGTCCGGCGCCGAGTCGGTGGGCGCGTCGCGACTTCGCCACGACGGAGCAAACCCCCCGCACGGAAGGGATCGTCGCACCGGCGCCCCGTCACGTACCCTGAGCAGAGGAATTCTTACCCGCCTGGGGCAAAAGCGGTCCAGGAGCCCGCCCGGCATCGATCCCTGGAAAGGCCTCCGGAGCGGCCGGCCCCGGCCCGGACAGCGAAAGGACCGGAGGTGACCGACCGCCCAGTGGATGGCGCCGCGTCCGGCGCCGGATTTGCCTCGGGGGCAGGCTCCGACCTGTCGCGGCCGCTCGCCGATGACTTCCAGCCCGACATCCCGGCCGAACGGGCGCCGCAACCGTCGGTGTCCCGCGCGTCCGACTCGCTGAACGGAGACGCCGCCGAGGACGTCCATCTGGTGCCCGGCGCCCGGATCGCCGGCGGCAGGTATCGGCTGCTGGTCTTCCACGGCGGCGCGCCGCCGTTGCAGTTCTGGCAGGCGCTGGATACCGCGCTCGACCGGCAGGTGGCGCTGACGTTCGTGGACCCGGACGGCGCGCTGCCCGACGACGTGCTGCAGGAGATCCTTTCCCGCACCCTGCGGCTGAGCCGGATCGACAAACCCGGCGTCGCCCGGGTTCTCGATGTGGTCCACACCGGGTCGGGCGGTCTGGTGGTGTCGGAGTGGGTCCGCGGCGGCTCACTGCAGGAAGTCGCCGACACCTCGCCGTCGCCGGTCGGCGCGGTCCGGGCCATGCAGTCGCTGGCCGCGGCGGCCGACGCGGCGCACCGGGCCGGCGTCGCCCTCTCTGTCGACCACCCCAACCGGGTGCGGGTCAGCATCGACGGCGATGTGGTGCTGGCCTACCCGGCCACCATGCCCGACGCTAACCCGCAGGACGACATCCGGGGAATCGGCGCCGCGCTGTACGCGCTGCTCGTCAATCGCTGGCCGCTCGCGGAGTCCGGCGTGCGCAGCGGCCTGGCGCCGGCCGAGCGGGACGCCGGCGGTAACCCCGTCGAGCCCATGGCGATCGACCGCGACATCCCCTTCCAGATCTCGGCGGTCGCGGTGCGCGCGGTTCAGGAGGACGGCGGTATACGCAGCGCCTCGACGCTGTTGAACCTGCTTCAGCAGGCGACGGCGGTGGCCGACCGCACGGAGATCCTCGGGCCGGTCGATGACGCACTGTCGCCGCCGACGTCGCGGATTTCCGCCGGCGGCGAGCACGACGTGTTCGCGCGGCGGCGCCGCAACGTCCTGATCGGCGTCGGCGCCGGTTTCGTGGTGATCGTCGCGGCCCTGCTGGTGCTGGCCTCCGTGGTCAGCAAGATCTTCGGCAATGTCGGCGGCCTGAACAAAGACCAGCTCGGACTCAACGGCCCGTCGTCGTCGACGTCCTCGTCGGCGTCCGCGTCGGCGCCCGCCGGCAGCATCGTCAGGCCGACGAAGGCCAGCGTCTACTCCCCCGACGGCGAGCCCGACAACGCCGGGCAGGCCGGGCTGGCCATCGACGGCGACCCCGCCACCTCTTGGGAGACCGACACCTACACCGACGCCGTCCCCTTCCCCAGCTTCAAGGCCGGCGAGGGGCTGATGCTGCAACTGCCCAGCCCCACCACGGTCGGCGCGGTCTCCATCGACATCTCCAGCACCGGAACCAAGGTGGAGCTGCGCGCGTCGTCCTCACCCGCGCCGGCGAAGCTGGACGACACCACCCTGTTGGCGCCGGCCGCCACCCTCAAGCCGGGGCACAACACCATCCCCGTCAAGAGCGCCGCGCCGACCTCGAACCTGCTGGTCTGGATCTCCACGCTGGGCAGCACCGACGGCAAGAGCAAGGCGGCCATCTCGGAGATCACGGTCCAGGCCGCGTCCTGATCGCTCACTCACACCACCTCGTCCGGGTGAAGTGCCGCGCGATACCCGACCGATTACTGTCCGGCCGTGGGCTTTCGGGGAAACATCGAGCGCGACCGCAGCGACGCCGAGCTGCTGGCAGCCCATGTCGCCGGGGACCGTCACGCCTTCGGCGAGTTGTTTCACCGCCACCGTCGCCAGCTGCACCGGCTTGCACGCCTGACGACCCGCAGCGCCGAGGACGCGGAGGACGCCCTGCAGGAGGCGATGCTGTCGGCGCACCGCGGCGCCGGGTCCTTCCGCCATGACGCGGCCGTCGGGAGTTGGTTGCACCGCATCGTCGTCAACGCCTGCCTGGACCGCCTGCGGCGCGCCAAATCGCACCCGACCGCGCCGCTGGAAGACATTTACCCCGTCGCCGACCGGACGGCGCAGGTCGAGACCGCGCTCGTGGTGCAGCGCGCCCTGATGCGGTTGCCGGTGGAGCAGCGGGCCGCGGTGGTCGCGGTCGACATGCAGGGGTATTCGGTGGCCGACACCGCGCGGCTGCTGGGCGTCCCCGAGGGCACGGTCAAGAGCCGTTGCTCCCGGGCCCGCGCGCGCCTCGCCGAGCTGCTCGGCTACCTCGACGTCCGCACCGCTCCTGACCGCGCGGCCGGTCCGCACTGACGGGAGTCGTGGCCCTCGGCCGCCCTATGACGGAGACTGGGGCGGATGAATGCAGTGGGCGACGACGCGGATGGGCATCACCCCGACCAGGGCGCGGCGGGAGCGGACCCAGCACTGACGGTTGAGCAGCTCGCCGACCTGCAGGCCGGGCTGCTCGACGACGACGCCGCCGCCCGCGTGCGCAGACGGGTCCGCGACGACCCGCACGCCCAAGGGGTGCTGGCTGCCTTGAACCAGGTGCGCCGTGACGTCGCCGCGCTCGGCGTCGATGCGGCGTCGGCGCCCGAGCCGCCAGCGCCGGTCGTCGAGGAGATCTCCGCGGCGCTGAGGTCGGCCGGCGCGCGCCCGCGTGGCGGCGCTGTCCACTCCGCCAGGCCGCACGTCCGGCCGGTCCGGCTCGTCGCGGCCGTGACGGGTTCCTGCGCGCTGCTCGCCGCGATCGGGTTCGGCACGGCCGCCCTGCTGCGCGCCCCCCAACCCGCGCCGAGCGCGCCGGTCACCGCCGAACACATCACGGTGTCGACCCCACCCATGGCGGTTCCGCTGTCGCCGGCCGAGATCGTCGCCCTGACCCGCCACGACCCCGACTACGGTCCCCTGCATGACCCGTCGCGTCGCGCTTCGTGCCTCAGCGGCCTCGGGTACCCCGCATCGGCCCAGGTGCTGGGCGCACGGCCGGTGGCCGTCAACGCCCGTCCCGGCGTCCTGCTGGTGCTGCCCGGCGACACGCCCCAGAATCTCGCGGTGTTCGTGGTGTCGCTGAACTGCAACGCGGCCGACACCGGGCTGCTGGCCAGCACGGGAATACCCCGCCCCTAGTGTGGAGCCATGTGTTGTGGGACGCACCCGGGAACACCCGCGCCTACCCTGGTGTTTGTAGGAATCCGGAGACAACTGTTTGAAAGGTTTCTATGACCACCGACACTGTCCACGATGTGATTGTTATTGGTTCGGGTCCTGCGGGCTATACCGCGGCGTTGTATGCCGCGCGGGCGCAGTTGGCGCCGGTGGTGTTTGAGGGGACCGCGTTTGGTGGGGCGTTGATGACGACCACTGAGGTGGAGAATTATCCGGGTTTTCGGGACGGGATCACCGGTCCGGAGTTGATGGATCAGATGCGTGAGCAGGCGCTGCGGTTTGGTGCCGATTTGCGGATGGAAGACGTCGAGGCGGTGTCGTTGCAGGGGCCGGTGAAGTCGGTGACGGCGGAGGGCCGCACGTATCGGGCGCGGTCGGTGATTTTGGCGATGGGCGCGGCGGCGCGGTATCTGGGGGTGCCCGGGGAGCAGGAGTTGCTGGGCCGGGGGGTGTCGTCGTGTGCGACCTGTGATGGGTTTTTCTTCCGGGATCACGACATCGCGGTGATCGGTGGGGGGGATTCGGCGATGGAGGAGGCCACGTTTTTGACCCGGTTTGCCCGCAGTGTGACGTTGGTGCACCGGCGTGCGGAGTTTCGGGCGTCGCGGATCATGCTGGAGCGGGCGCGTGCCAACGACAAGATCACGATCTTGACCAACAAGGAAGTGCTGGCGGTCGAGGGTAGCGAGACGGTGTCGGGTTTGCGGGTGCGCGACACCCTCACCGGGGCCGAGTCGGTGTTGGCGGTGACGGGGGTGTTCGTGGCGATCGGGCACGAGCCGCGCTCGGCGCTGGTGCGCGGGGTGGTCGACACCGACGCCGAGGGGTATGTGCTGGTGCAGGGCCGCACCACCGCGACCTCGGTCGAGGGGGTGTTCGCCGCCGGGGATCTGGTGGACCACACCTACCGCCAGGCCATCACCGCCGCGGGCAGCGGCTGCAGCGCCGCCATCGACGCAGAACGCTGGCTCGTCGACCACGCCGAATCCAGCACACCGGCACACAGTAAAGCGACTGAATTTCCTGGCAGTACCGACACATTGATAGGAGCGCCGCAATGACCAACGCCGAAAAATCCGGTGGCACAATTGAAGTGACCGACGCGTCCTTCTCGTCTGACGTGTTGTCCAGCGATACGCCTGTGCTGGTGGACTTTTGGGCCACGTGGTGCGGGCCCTGCAAGATGGTCGCACCGGTTCTCGAGGAGATCGCGAGCGAACGGTCCGGTCAGCTCACCGTCGCCAAGCTCGACGTCGACGCCAACCCGGAGACGGCCCGTGACTTCCAGGTGGTGTCGATCCCGACGATGATCCTGTTCAAGGAGGGCCAGCCGGTCAAGCGAATCGTCGGCGCCAAGGGCAAAGCGGCCCTGCTGCGGGAACTGTCCGACGCGGTCCCCAACCTCACCTGAGTCAACCGCGCCGCCGCACCACGCCCCGCGCAATAGCCTGGGGTTTTCAGGAATCCGAGCAGGATCTGAGACAATGGCGATTAGCTGTCGCGCATAGTGCGTCCGTCAGTCTGTGTCCCGGAGGGCCCTTGGTATGTCGAGTCCGCGCCGTGAAGACGGCGACGCGTTGCGTTGCGGTGACCGCAGCGCAGCTGTGACCGAAATACGGGGAACCCTGGCCACTTTGGGGTTGCTGGACAGTCCGGAAGACGATTTCAGCACCGGCCGGCAGGTGGCCCCCGACCTCTTCGACGCCGAACTCGACCAAGCGGTCCGCGCATTTCAACAGCAGCGCGGGCTTCTTGTCGACGGCATCGTCGGCGAGGCCACCTACCGCGCCTTGAAGGAGGCGTCGTACCGGCTCGGTGCGCGCACCCTGTACCACCAGTTCGGTGCGCCCCTCTTCGGGGACGACGTCGCCACCCTGCAGGCGCGGTTGCAGGACCTGGGTTTCTACACCGGCCTGGTGGACGGTCACTTCGGCCTGCAGACCCACAACGCGTTGATGTCGTACCAGCGCGAGTACGGGATGGCGGCCGACGGCATCTGCGGCCCGGAAACGCTGCGGTCCTTGTATTTTCTGAGTTCGCGAGTCACCGGCGGTTCGCCGCACGCGATCCGCGAGGAGGAGCTGGTCCGCCGGTCGGGACCCAAGCTGTCGGGCAAGCGGATCATCATCGACCCGGGCCGCGGCGGCGCCGACCACGGCTTCATCGCGCAGGGCTCGGCAGGCCCCATCAGCGAGGCCGACATCCTGTGGGATCTGGCGAGCCGGCTCGAGGGCCGCATGACCGCCATCGGCATGGAGACCTTCCTCTCCCGCCCGGCCGCCGCCAGCCCGTCGGACGCCGAACGCGCCGCGACGGCCAACAATGTCGGCGCGGACCTGATGATCAGCCTGCGCTGCGAAAACCAGGCGAGCCCGGCGGCGAATGGCGTGGCCTCCTTTCACTTTGGCAACGCGCACGGTTCGGTGTCCACCATCGGCCGCAATCTTGCCGACTTCATTCAGCGAGAAGTTGTGGCACGCACCGGTTTACGCGATTGCCGCACGCATGGCCGCACGTGGGACCTGTTGCGCCTCACCCGGATGCCGACTGTCCAGGTGGACGTTGGCTACATCACCAGCCCCGGTGACCGTTCGATGCTGCTGTCGACGCAGACCCGTGACGCGATCGCCGAAGGCATCCTGGCGGCGGTCAAGCGCCTGTATCTGCTCGGCAAGAACGACCGGCCTACCGGCACATTCACTTTCGCCGAGCTGCTGGCTCACGAACTCTCGGTGGAACGAGCGAGCCGGCTCGGCGGCACCTGATCGGTCTGGGTGCTCTTCATCGTGTTGCCGGCGGTCAGTCCGGCGCCGACGGGCAGTTCCAATTGCGCGTTCTCCAGTAGGCGTTCGAGCGCGGCCTCAACTTCGGCCTTCCACCCGAGGCCCTTGTCGAGCTCGAGCCGCAGCCGCGGAAAATACGTATGTGGCGCTACGACAACGAATCCCGCGTCCTTCAAGAACTCCGCGTCGATGACGCAGTGCTCGACCGAACAGTCACCGAGCGATTCGAGCACCGGCCGCAGGTCCGGTGTCACCACTCGTGGATCCTGCAACTCCGAGGCCGCCGGGGTGCGGCCGAAGGCTTCGAGCGCGCGAACCCCGCGGCGCACCAGCTCGTCGATCACGCTGGCGATGAGCCCGTGCGGTAGGTCGTCGGCGAATTGCCCCGGCTCGATGCCCATCGACGTCAACAGGACGGCGTCGGCCGACACCGGTGCGGTGGGAAAACGCTGCGCGCGCGGCACCGCCCGCGGCGGCGCGTAGAGGACGTACCCCACGCACGGCGGCTCGGCGGGGCTCCGCTCGTCGGGCACCACCGTCGCGACCTGGCCGCACGAGCCCCACTCGAGCATGACCATCGACAGCCACGCCTCTTTCTCGAACTCCGGGTCGGCCAGATGGTCCTGAGGACCCAGGGTCGCCGGATCAACCTCCCAGAACACGCAGCGTCGAGCGTGCTTGGGAAGCTGCTCGAACGCCTCGAGCCGCAACGGCGTGATTCGAGCGGACACTAATCTCCTGGCCTCCGTGCGGGACTGCAGCCATCTGCACCGGCAACGCCTCCAGGATAGGAGAGTTTGTCGTTGAGCGGCCAGCTTTCGCGGCCCGGCTTGCGGCCGTGCCGAAGAAATGCGCGATCGTGGGGCCACAGTGCACCGATTGGCGAAAGGTGTTGATGCACTTGGCCTTTTGCGCGCGGACAGTCGCGGCGCGGAGTCAGTGTCACAGTGACGTAATTACAGCGTGTGGCCGGTCACGCCTTCGGCGGCGACATCATGTCGATGATTCGCTGCAAGTCGTCGACGGACCCGAACTCCACGACGATCTTCCCCTTGCGCCTGCCCAGGCTGACCGTCACGCGGGTGTCGAAGGCGTTCGACAGGCGCTCGGCGACGTCTTGCAGGCCCGGCATCTGAATCGGCTTGCGGCGCGGCGACGCGGGCGTGCCCGGCCCGCCGCGGTTGGCCAGAGTGACCGCCTCCTCGGTGGCTCGCACCGACAACCCCTCCGCCACGATCCGGCCGGCCAGCTCCTCCTGCGCCTCGGGCCCGGCTTCCAGCGACAGCAGCGCGCGGGCGTGCCCCGCCGAGAGCACGCCGGCCGCCACCCGGCGCTGCACGGCGATCGGCAGCTTGAGCAATCGGATCATGTTGGTGATCAACGGGCGCGACCGGCCGATGCGGGCGGCGAGTTCGTCGTGGGTGACCCCGAACTCATCGAGCAGCTGCTGGTAGGCCGCCGCCTCTTCCAACGGGTTCAGCTGCACCCGATGGATATTTTCCAGCAGGGCATCGCGCAGCAGATTGTCGTCGCCGGTCTCGCGCACGATGGCCGGGATGGTGGCCAGGCCCGCCTCCTGGGCCGCCCGCCAGCGCCGCTCCCCCATCACGATCTGATAACGCGCTCCGCTCGATCCGGACACGGCCCGCACCACGATCGGCTGCAACAGACCGAACTCGCGGATGGAGTGCACCAGCTCCGACAGAGCTTCCTCGTCGAACACCTGCCGCGGCTGGCGCGGGTTGGCCTCGATATCACCCGGCGCGATCTCGCGGTACACCGCGCCCACCGCGGCGACGTCCGCGGCGGGACCGCCGATCAGAACGTCCGCGGCGGCGCTGCCCATCCGCGGGCCGAGGGTCGCCGGCTGGGAATCCCCCTCGGCGGGGCCGGTGGGGATCAGTGAAGCCAGGCCCCGGCCGAGGCCGCCCTTCTTGCGTAACGGCTGCGTCATGGTCGTCCCTTCGCGGAGTGTGGTCAGTCGCGTTCGGCGAGTTCGCGGCTCGCGTCGAGGTAGCTCATCGCCCCGCGGGAGCCGGGGTCGTAGTCGATGATGGTCATGCTGTAACCGGGCGCCTCGGAGACTTTGACGCTGCGCGGAATCACCGTCCGCAGCACCTTGGTTCCGAAGTACCGGCGCACCTCTTCGGCCACCTGGTCGGCGAGTTTGGTGCGGCCGTCGTACATGGTGAGGATGACGGTGGTCACCTCCAGCTCCGGGTTGAGGTGTGCCTTCACCATCTCGATGTTCCGCATGAGCTGCGAGACGCCCTCCAGGGCGTAGTACTCGCACTGGATCGGAATCATCACCTCGGGCGCGGCGACGAGCGCGTTGATGGTCAGCAACCCCAGCGACGGCGGGCAGTCGATGAATACGTAGTCGAAGTCGAGGTCGTCGAGGTCGGCCAGCGAGGTGCGCAGCCGGTTCTCGCGCGCCACCATGCTCACCAACTCGATCTCGGCGCCGGCCAGGTCGATGGTCGACGGCACGCAGAACAGTCGCTCGCTGTGCGGGCTGCGACGCAGCGCGTCCTTCAAGGAGACCTCACCGAGCAGCACTTCGTAGGAGGAGGCGCTGCCCGACTGCCGGTCGGTGATGCCGAGTGCCGTGCTCGCGTTGCCCTGTGGGTCGAGGTCGATGACAAGCGTCTTGAGTCCCTGCACCGCGAGAGCGGCCGCGAGGTTGACCGCGGTGGTCGTCTTGCCGACGCCGCCCTTCTGATTGGCGATGGTGAAGAGCCGGCGCTGGCCGGGTCGGCGCACCGGTTCGTAGGTGGTGTGCAGGACGCGCATCGCGCGCTCGGCCGCCGCGCCGATCGGGGTGTCCTCGTCCGACGTTTCACGTGAAACATTCGGCCGGTGCGCCGCCTCCTGCACGGGTGTCACGGCCGGCGGGTGCGTGTCTGCCGAGGTGTCTCCGAGAGAGCTCATCTCTTATCGGCCTTCCCTGTCCGTGCCGGCCGGGCCACTGAGGTTATCCGCGCCTCTCCACGTCGCGCTAATACTACGGTCGCGGGCGGACGCAACCACTGCGCGCCACACTCGACCACGCGGATATCAACGGCGCCCGACGCCGCCATCGCCCGTCGATGCTCTCGCACCTCGTCACGCCCCCGCTCCCCCTTGATCGCGAGCATCCGCCCGCCGGGCCGAAGCAGGGGCATACTCCATTTTGTCAGCTTGTCCAACGCTGCCACCGCTCGAGACACCGCCGCATCCCTCTCGCCGAATCGGTCGCGCACCGACGGATCCTCGGCACGCCCCCGCACCACTTCGACGGCCAACCCTAGTTCGCCGACGACCTCGATGAGAAATTCGCTCCTGCGCAGCAACGGTTCCAGAAGAACGACCTCGAGATCGGGCCGTGCGATCGCCAGCGGGATGCCGGGCAGGCCCGCCCCGCTGCCGATATCGATGATCCGCTCGCCGGGACCGAGAACCTCGGCGATGGCGGCGCTGTTCAATAGGTGGCGGTCCCAGATGCGGCCGACTTCGCGCGGGCCCAGGAGGCCGCGTTCGACCCCGGGCCCCGCGAGCAACTCGGCGTACCGGCGAGCAACAGCTAGCCGCGGTCCGAAGATCGCGTCGGCGGCACCCTCACCATCAGGCTGGCGCTGCGCCGGCCCCGTCGCGTTCCGATCCATGGGGCCGTCATGTTTCACGTGAAACATCCCCTTTGTCCCGGGCACCAGGGCCGACGCAACTTACACGGCTGTAACTCGATCAGTCGTGCAGCACGACGACACGGCGTGACGGCTCGACACCTTCGCTCTCGCTGTGGACACCGTCCACCGCCGCCACCGCGTCATGCACGATCTTGCGCTCGAACGGCGTCATCGGGGCGAGCTCCTCGCGCTTCCCGGATTCCAGGACCCGGCGCGCTACCTTGTCCCCCAGCGCGGCCAGTTCCTCCCGGCGCCGGCGCCGCCAACTCGCGATGTCCAGCATCAGCCGACTCCGAACCCCGGTTTTCTGGTGCACCGCGAGCCGGGTCAGCTCCTGCAACGCGTCGAGCACTTCGCCGCCGCGGCCGACCAACTTGTTCAAGTCGTCGCTGCCGTCGATGCTCACGACGGCGCGCTTGCCCTCTACGTCCAGGTCGATGTCGCCGTCGAAGTCCAACAAGTCCAACAACTCCTCGAGATAATCGCCGGCGATCTCCCCCTCGGCGACCAGGCGCTCCTCCAGGTCGTCCGAGTCGTCCTCGCCGGCTTCCGCGGCTGCTTCGTCCGATGTGGCGTCGTCGGCCGACAGCTCCGGCTCCAGCGCCGTGTCCAACTCGCGCTCGGTGGTTTCGGCGTCCGTCATGTCTTTACCTCTTCCTCGTCCACGGGTCCCTGCCCTTGTCGGGGCGCGCCGGTCAAGCGCGCCCGGTGAAGATCTCCCGCGCCTACCGTCTGCGTTTCTTCGGACGCGCCCCTGGCCGCGGGGTGCGGTTGGCCGGTCCGTTGTTACGTCCCGCTGCGCTGGACGTGTCGGCGCCGGTGCTGGCATCGCCGTCGGAGGCTTTCGCCGCCGGAGCGGTCTCCTCGGCGGCGTCGCTTGCCGAACCGTCGCCATCCGGACCGGCCGGCTTCGCGTTGCGCTTGGGCTTGGCTCCCGGCGCCGGCGCATTGGCCGCGCGTCGCTCGATCGCCTCCTGCTTCTTCGCCTCTTCCTCTTTCTCGATCATGCTGAACACGTAGTGCTGCTGAGCGAAGGTCCAGATGTTGTTCGCGAACCAGTACAGGATGATGGCGAGCGGAAGAAAAGGTCCTCCGACGACCACCCCGAGCGGAAACACGTAGAGAGCCAGCTTGTTCATCATCGCGGTCTGCGGGTTGGCCGCGGCCTCGGCACTCTGGCGCGCGACCGACGCGCGGCTGTTGAAGTAGGTCGCAATGCCGGCCATGATCATCACCGGCGTACCCACCGCGATCACCGCGGGCCGACTGAAGTGGGTGAAAGCATCCAACCCGGAGTGCTGCGTCATGAACGCCCCGATCGGCGCACCGAACAGGTTGGCGTCCAGGAAGTGGGCGACGTCGGTGGGGCTGAACATGTAGTTGCCGGTGAGGCGGTTCTGTGTCACCGAGAGGTGTGTCTGGCCGAAGCCGCCGGTCGTGCGGTTGAACGAGCGCAACACGTGGTAAAGCCCCAGGAACACCGGGATCTGCGCGAGCATCGGCAGACAGCCGAGGATCGGATTGAAGCCGTGCTCGCGCTGTAACTTCTGCATCTCGAGCGCCATGCGCTGGCGGTCCTTGCCGTACTTCTTCTGCAGCGCTTTGATCTGTGGCTGCAGCTCCTGCATTTGGCGGGTGGTCCGGATCTGGCGCACGAACGGCTTGTACAGGAGCGCGCGCAGCGAGAACACCAGGAACATGACGGAGAGCGCCCAGGCGAAGAAGTTCGAGGGCCCCAGTACCGAAGCGAACAGCTTGTACCAGGCCCACATGATCCACGACACCGGGTAGTACACGATGTCGAGGCTGAAGAAATCAAACAAAGGATCCACTCTCCCCTCGCGACCCCGGGGCGTCCGAGGTGTCGCTGACGTCTTTCATGTTGTGGCGCTCGGGTATGGGATCCCATCCCCCCGGGTGCCACGGCCCGCACTTGGCGAGCCTCACCGCGGCGAGCCAGCTTCCCCGTATCAAGCCGTACTCCGTCAGCGCATCCGCGGCATACTGGCTGCACGTCGGAACGAACCGGCATGTCGCCGGACGCAATGGCGACACCATATGCCGGTAGAGCTGGATCAGAAAAATCAGGCCCCGCGCGGCCCCGCGGCTCGCGGCGCGCATGGCCGCGTTCATTGTTTTGCCGCCGAATCGCATGCGCGCCGCAACCCGCGGCGCAGTTGTTGTTCCAGGCGCGCCGACGACACGTTGCGACTGCTCGGCAGGGCGCGGATGACCATCCGGTCGCAGGCCCCGAGATCACCCAGCATCGTCCGGGCCACGTGCCGCAACCGGCGGGCGACCCGGTGGCGTTCGACCGCGGAGCCGACCGGCTTCGCGATGATGAGCCCGACCTGGGGACCGTCCTCGCCGGTGTGATCGGGCGATCGCCGCACGTACACAACCAGGTCCGGCTGTGCCGCGCGCACACCGTGCCGCACGGTCACGTCAAACTCGGTTGACCGCCTCATGCGGTTGCGTGCGGAGAGCACCGCCGAGATACCCGACGCAGCGATCAGGCAGAGAGCGCGCGACGGCCCTTGCGGCGCCGGCCCGAAACGATGGCACGCCCGGCGCGTGTGCGCATCCGCAGCCGGAAACCGTGCACGCGGGCACGGCGCCGGTTATTCGGCTGGAAGGTCCGCTTGCCCTTGGCCACGACGTTCTCCTCGTTGTGTCTGGCATCCGGCCGCGCACGCGTTTCGAACTTGTCTGCGGGTCGGAAATGGTCTTGCAGCTGGCCGGCGCGGTCCCCGGAAGCACTAGGTCGCAGCCGTATCGCCGACTTTCGGGCGACTGTTAGAGGGTACTGACCAGCTCGCGCCGGGTCAAACCTGGCCTGGCTCAGGCGTACCCCCGCCGGGCGCCGGCGGAAGCGGGCACGACCCGGACCGGAGCGAGGGCCAGAGTGGTCCGGTTGACCCTAAACGGCAGATTTGATTGCAGCAGAACGGTTGGCAGCCGCCCGGAAAACTGTTAGCTTCTGCGCAAGTCGTTTTAGAGTGAAACGGCGCTCGACAACGAAGCGAGGATGGCGGATCGACTAGCTGCCTAGACGACCTGCTCGGGTTTTCTCTTCAGCTCGGAGATCGCGAGCCGTCGCAACCGGCTTGTGGCTCGCATACCATCATCCTGTCCACATCTGTGTATAACTATGTGGACAGTTGCTTTGTCGTCAGGCGTGGTGTTCTTCGACCCGGGACGTGCGAGAACCAGGGGGATGCGTCGTTGACCGATGACCCCGGTTCAGGTTTCACCTCGGTGTGGAACGCGGTCGTCTCCGAACTCAACGGCGAGTCCCCCGGAGACGGTGTGGCGGCCAACCGAACGACCCTCATCACCCCGTTGACGCCGCAGCAGCGGGCCTGGCTCAATCTCGTCCAGCCGCTGACGATTGTCGAGGGGTTTGCGCTGCTGTCGGTGCCGAGCAGCTTCGTGCAGAACGAGATCGAACGTCATCTGCGTGCGCCGATCACCGACGCCCTCAGCCGCCGGCTGGGTCAACAGATCCAGCTGGGTGTGCGCATCGCTCCCCCACCCGAGGACTCCGACGACGGGGGATTCGCCCAGGGCGACACCTTCCCCGGCGCCGACATGGCGTCGGGGATGGAGGACACCGCCTTCGACGACGAGAGTTACGAGAACGGGGAGATTCCGGCCGGCGCCGAGCGGAACTGGCCGAACTATTTCAGCGAACGGCCGCACACCGAACCGGCCCTGTCCGCCGGCACCAGCCTGAACCGCCGCTACACCTTCGACACGTTCGTCATCGGCGCCTCCAACCGGTTCGCCCACGCCGCCGCTCTGGCGATCGCCGAAGCGCCGGCGCGCGCATACAACCCGCTGTTCATCTGGGGTGAGTCCGGCCTGGGCAAGACCCATCTGCTGCATGCCGCCGGCAACTACGCGCAGCGGCTCTTCCCCGGGATGCGGGTCAAGTACGTGTCCACCGAGGAATTCACGAACGACTTCATCAACTCGCTGCGCGACGACCGCAAGGTCGCTTTCAAGCGCAGCTACCGCGACGTCGACGTGCTGCTGGTCGATGACATCCAGTTCATCGAGGGCAAGGAAGGCATCCAGGAAGAGTTCTTCCACACCTTCAACACGCTGCACAACGCGAACAAGCAGATCGTCATCTCCTCGGACCGGCCGCCCAAACAGCTGGCAACACTTGAAGATCGGCTGCGGACCCGATTCGAGTGGGGCCTGATCACCGACGTCCAGCCTCCCGAGCTCGAGACCCGCATCGCCATCCTGCGCAAGAAGGCCCAGATGGAACGGCTGGCGGTGCCCGACGACGTTCTCGAACTCATCGCGAGCAGCATCGAACGCAACATCCGCGAACTCGAAGGCGCCCTGATCCGGGTCACCGCGTTCGCCTCGTTGAACAAGACCGCGATCGACAAGGCGCTCGCCGAGATCGTGCTGCGCGATCTCATCGCCGACGCCAGCACGATGCAGATCAGTGCGGCGACCATCATGGCCGCCACCGCCGAGTACTTCGACACCACGGTCGAGGAACTGCGCGGTCCCGGCAAGACCCGGGCGCTGGCGCAGTCACGTCAGATAGCGATGTACCTCTGCCGCGAGCTCACCGATCTGTCACTTCCCAAGATCGGACAGGCGTTCGGCCGCGACCACACCACCGTGATGTACGCCGAACGCAAGGTTCGCGGCGAGATGGCCGAGCGGCGCGAGGTCTTCGACCACGTCAAGGAACTCACCACCCGGATCCGCCAGCGCTCCAAGCGCTGAATCCCAACGCCATCCCGGTCAGCTGCGCGTCGTTTCGAGCCGATCCCGGTGCCGTCTCCACCGTTCTGAGAAATTTTTTTCGAGAAACTTCTCGCCCGTCCGTCACACCCGCCACACCTCGAAGGTGTGCGCAGCGGTGTGGACAACCCGGCCAAACTCCAGTGCAGCGATGGACCGGGCGTCCACACCCGTCGCCGATCCCCAACCGCCCAACACGGCACCCACAGCCCCCAGCGCCGTCATCCACAACCCGAACGCGCCCCTAGCTGGGCGGAACTCCGGTTGTCCCCAGGATTCACAGGCCTTATTACTGGTACTGAGATCTCTTCATCGATTCTTCTTTGAAATACAGCTTTGGGGACGCACGGTGCACCGCGGGAGCCGGTCCTCCTCGTCAGCCGGTTTTGTCGGCCTCGGCGATTAGCTTTCAAGATGGCCCCGGAAGATCTACGGTTGTTCTTCGACTCCCGTTACGGTCGCCGCGAAACATCACTGTCAGCGGCTTTCATGGCGGGACCCCGGGCTGGCGGGGTGGGGCCGGCTATCGGAATGACAACGCTGGGTAGGTGAAGGGACGCTATGGACGCGGCGACGACAACGGCTGGCCTCAGCGACCTGAAGTTTCGTTTGGCGCGGGAGTCCTTCGCCGACGCGGTGTCGTGGGTGGCGAGGAATCTGCCGACCAGGCCGGCGGTGCCGGTGCTGTCCGGAGTGTTGTTGTCCGGCACGGACGACGGCCTGACCATCTCCGGCTTCGACTACGAGGTGTCCGCCGAAGCGCAGGTTGCGGCCGAAATCGCTTCGCAGGGAAGTGTTTTGGTGTCCGGCCGACTGTTGTCCGACATCACCCGCGCGTTACCCAACAAGCCCGTCGACTTCTACGTCGACGGCAATCGGGTGGCGCTGAACTGCGGCAGCGCCCGGTTCTCGTTGCCGACGATGGCGGTGGAGGACTACCCGACGCTGCCCGCGCTGCCGGAGGAAACCGGCACCCTGCCGTCGGACGTGTTCGCCGAGGCGATCGGCCAGGTCGCGATCGCGGCCGGCCGGGACGACACCCTGCCCATGCTGACCGGGATTAGGGTCGAGATTTCCGGCGAGACCGTCGTTTTGGCCGCCACCGACCGATTCCGGCTGGCGGTCCGCGAGCTCACCTGGTCGGTGTCGTCGCCCGACATCGAGGCTGCGGTGCTGGTCCCCGCCAAGACGTTGGCCGAGGCGGCCAAGACCGGCACGGACGGATCCGACGTTCGGTTGTCGTTGGGCGCCGGGTCCGGGGTCGGCAAGGACGGGCTGCTGGGCATCAGCGGTAATGGCAAGCGCAGCACCACTCGGCTCCTGGACGCGGAGTTCCCGAAGTTTCGTCAGCTGCTGCCGGCGGAGCACACGGCCGTGGCGACCATCAATGTCGCCGAGTTGACCGAGGCGATCAAGCTGGTTGCGTTGGTCGCCGATCGCGGGGCGCAGGTGCGCATGGAATTCGGCGACGGGATGCTGCGGCTCTCGGCGGGGGCCGACGACGTGGGTCGCGCCGAAGAAGACCTCGCGGTCGATTTCGTCGGCGAACCGTTGACGATCGCGTTCAACCCGGGCTACCTCACCGACGGCCTGTCGTCGGTCCACTCGGAGCGGGTGTCGTTCGGTTTCACGACCCCGGGTAAGCCCGCTTTGCTGCGTCCGGCGTCGGAGGGCGATGCTGCTCCGAGTGGCTCGGGACCGTTCTCCGCGTTGCCCACGGACTACGTGTACCTGTTGATGCCCGTCCGGCTGCCTGGATAGGTGTCCGAGTAGGTGTATGTCCGGCATTTGGGACTGCGCGACTTTCGGTCCTGGGAGTTCGCCGACCTCGAATTGCAGCCGGGCCGGACGGTCTTCGTAGGGCCGAACGGCTTCGGTAAAACGAATCTGATTGAGGCGCTGTGGTATTCGACCACGCTGGGCTCGCACCGGGTGGGTACCGACATCCCGCTGATCCGGACGGGTGCCTCCCGTGCGGTGGTGTCGACGATCGTGGTGAACGAGGGCAGGGAATGCGCGATCGACCTCGAGATCGCCGCCGGGCGGGCCAACAAGGCGCGGTTGAACCGGTCACCGGTGCGCGGCACCCGCGAGGTGGTCGGTGTGCTCCGCGCTGTGTTGTTTGCCCCCGAGGACCTGGCTCTGGTGCGTGGCGACCCGGCGGACCGGCGCCGGTACCTCGACGACCTGGCGACTATCCGGCGCCCGGCGATCGCCGGGGTGCGCGCGGACTACGAGAAAGTATTGCGGCAACGAACGGCGCTGCTGAAGTCGCTGTCCGGGATGCGGCACCGGGGTGACGGGGGCGCGCTGGACACCCTCGACGTGTGGGACAGCCGGTTGGCCGAGCACGGTGCGCAATTGATGGCCGCCCGAATCGATTTGGTGAACGAGTTGGCTCCGGAAGTCGAGAAGGCGTACCAACTGCTGGCTCCGGCGTCGCGCCCGGCGGCCATCGCTTACCGGACCAGCCTGGGTGCCGAGGCGGCGGGTGACGCCGCGCCCGGGGATCGCGATCACCTGGAGGCGTCGCTGCTGGCGGGGTTGGCGGCCCGGCGCGCGGCAGAGCTGGAACGCGGCATGTGCCTGGTGGGCCCACACCGCGACGACCTGGAGCTGCGGCTCGGCGATCAATTCGCCAAGGGCTTCGCCAGCCACGGGGAATCGTGGTCTTTTGCGGTGGCGCTGCGGTTGGCGTCCTACGAGTTGCTGCGCGCCGAGGGCAGCGAGCCGGTGCTGCTGCTCGACGACGTGTTCGCCGAACTCGATGCGGCGCGGCGGCGCGCCCTGGCTTCGGTGGCCGAATCCGCCGAGCAGGTACTGGTCACCGCGGCGGTGGCCGAGGACATCCCGCAGGACTGGGAGACCACCAGGGTGCGCATCGACCTGCGCGACGGGGACTCCGGGCGGGTGTCGGTGGCGCAACCATGACCGGCGACGACGACCGCGAGAAGGCCGAAAAGACAAGTCCAGCAGATGATTTGACTGGCATAGACTTGGTCAGGCGGACTTTGGAGGAGGCGCGCGCGGCGGCGCGGGCGCAGGGCAAGGACGCCGGCCGGGGTCAACGGGTGCCGCAGGCACCGCGCCGCGTCACCGGGCAGCGGCGCAGCTGGTCGGGGCCGGGGCCCGACGTCCGTGATCCACAGCCGCTTGGCCGGTTGGCGCGCGACATGGCGAAAAAGCGAGGCTGGTCGGCGCAGGTCGCCGAGGGCACGGTGCTCGGCGACTGGCCGTCGGTCGTGGGTCACCAGATCGCCGATCACGCGACACCCACGGCACTCAACGAGGGTGTGCTCAGCGTGACGGCGGAGTCGACGGCCTGGGCCACGCAGCTGCGGATGATCCAGGCGCAGCTACTGGCAAAGATCGCCGCGGCGGTCGGCAACGGCGTGGTCACCTCCCTGAAGATCACCGGGCCTACCGCGCCGTCCTGGCGGAAGGGGCCCCGGCACATCTCGGGACGCGGCCCGCGCGACACCTACGGGTAGCGCCGCCGCCCGCCCGTCCGGGGCGACACGCCGCCGTAAAGGGGTGGAGGAATCGCCGTCTGAAATCCGCCAGGACGAAGCGGACCAGGGTCGCGCACGTCAGGACGCGCCGATGATGAAGAAAACGTCCGCACGGCGCGGTCAGCTGGGCAGAAACGCGCCCGGAGAGTCGGTGCCGACAGCGGATCACGGTAGACTGGCCAAGTGCGACTGCTGCGGTGACCGGACCGCTTGCACGTAACCCCAAGGAGAGCATTCCGAACGTGGCTGCCAAAAACCAGTACGGCGCTGATTCGATCAAGGTCCTCGAGGGACTGGAGGCGGTTCGCAAACGCCCCGGTATGTACATCGGCTCTACCGGCGAGCGCGGCCTGCACCATCTCGTTTGGGAAGTGGTCGACAACTCGGTCGACGAGGCCATGGCCGGGTTCGCCAGCAAGGTGACGGTGCGCCTGCTCGACGACGGTGGCGTGGAGGTCACCGACGACGGCCGCGGCATCCCGGTCGAGATGCACGCCACCGGCGTGCCGACCGTCGACGTGGTGATGACCGTGCTGCACGCGGGCGGGAAGTTCGAAGAGGGCGCCTATCAGGTGTCCGGTGGGCTGCACGGTGTCGGCGTCTCGGTCGTCAACGCCTTGTCCTCGCGTCTGGAAGCCGACATCCGCCGCGACGGATACGAGTGGTCGCAGGTGTACACCAACTCGGTACCCGGCGTGCTCAAGCAGGGCGAGAAGACCAAGAAGACGGGCACCACGATCCGGTTCTGGGCCGATCCGAAGATCTTCGAGACCACCGATTACGACTTCGAGACGGTCGCCCGACGGCTGCAGGAGATGGCGTTTCTGAACAAGGGCCTGACCATCGAGCTCACCGATGAGCGGGTCACCAAGGAGGAGGTGGTCGACGAGGTCGTCAGCGACACCGCCGAGGCCCCGAAATCGGCCGAAGAAAAGGCCGCGGAATCGGTTTCGGCGCAGAAAGTCAAGCACCGCACCTTCCACTATCCCGGCGGCCTGGTGGACTTCGTCAAGCACATCAACCGCACCAAGAGCCCGATCCAGCAGAGCATCATCGGCTTCGACGGCAAAGGCGACGGCCACGAGGTCGAGGTGGCGATGCAATGGAACGGCGGCTACTCCGAGTCGGTACACACCTTCGCCAACACCATCAACACCCACGAGGGCGGAACCCACGAAGAAGGTTTCCGCAGCGCTCTGACCACCGTGGTCAACAAGTACGCCAAAGACAAGAAGCTGCTCAAGGACAAGGACCCCAACCTCACCGGCGACGACATCCGGGAAGGCTTGGCCGCAGTCATCTCCGTCAAGGTTTCCCAGCCCCAGTTCGAGGGTCAGACGAAGACCAAGCTGGGCAACACCGAAGTCAAGTCGTTCGTCCAGAAGGTGTGCAACGAGCAGCTGACCCACTGGTTCGAGGCCAACCCCGCGGATGCGAAAGTCGTGGTCAACAAGGCGGTTTCGTCGGCGCAGGCGCGTATCGCGGCGCGTAAAGCACGAGAGCTGGTGCGGCGCAAGAGCGCGACCGACCTCGGCGGATTGCCGGGCAAGCTCGCCGACTGCCGTTCGACCGACCCCCGCAAGTCGGAACTCTATGTGGTGGAGGGAGATTCAGCCGGCGGTTCGGCCAAGAGTGGCCGCGACTCGATGTTCCAGGCGATCCTCCCGCTGCGCGGCAAGATCATCAACGTGGAGAAGGCGCGCATCGACCGGGTACTGAAGAACACCGAAGTGCAGGCCATCATCACCGCTCTGGGCACCGGGATTCACGACGAATTCGACATCACCAAGCTGCGCTATCACAAGATCGTCCTGATGGCCGACGCCGACGTCGACGGCCAGCACATCTCGACACTGCTGCTGACGCTGCTGTTCCGATTCATGCGGCCGCTGATCGAGCACGGCCACGTGTTCCTGGCGCAACCTCCTCTGTACAAGCTGAAGTGGCAGCGCAGCGACCCGGAGTTCGCCTACTCCGACCGCGAGCGAGACGGCCTGCTCGATGCCGGCCTCAAGGCGGGCAAGAAGATCAACAAGGAAGACGGGATCCAGCGTTACAAGGGTCTGGGTGAAATGGACGCAAAGGAGTTGTGGGAGACCACGATGGACCCGTCGGTGCGGGTGCTGCGCCAAGTCACCCTGGACGACGCGGCGTCCGCCGACGAGCTCTTCTCGATCCTGATGGGCGAGGACGTCGATGCCCGCCGCAGCTTCATCACCCGCAATGCCAAGGACGTTCGCTTCCTGGACGTCTGAGTAATCAGATGCGCGTAGCCCCACGCAAACGAGGAATACATGACTGACACCACGCTGCCTCCGGGCGACGAAGCCGGCGACCGCATCGAACCGGTCGACATTCAGCAGGAGATGCAGCGCAGCTACATCGACTATGCGATGAGCGTGATCGTGGGCCGCGCGCTGCCGGAGGTGCGCGACGGCCTCAAGCCGGTGCACCGCCGCGTGCTGTATGCGATGTACGACTCGGGTTTCCGGCCCGACCGCAGCCACGCCAAGTCGGCGCGGTCGGTCGCCGAGACGATGGGCAACTACCATCCGCACGGCGACGCGTCGATCTACGACACCCTGGTGCGCATGGCGCAGCCCTGGTCGTTGCGCTACCCGCTGGTCGATGGGCAGGGCAACTTCGGATCGCCGGGCAACGACCCGCCGGCGGCGATGAGGTACACCGAGGCGCGGCTGACGCCGCTGGCCATGGAGATGCTTCGTGAGATCGACGAGGAGACAGTCGATTTCATCCCGAACTACGACGGCCGGGTGCAAGAACCCACCGTGCTGCCCAGCAGGTTCCCCAACCTGCTGGCCAACGGATCCGGTGGCATCGCCGTCGGGATGGCCACCAACATCCCGCCGCACAACCTGCGTGAGCTGGCCGAGGCCGTCTACTGGTGCCTGGACAATTACGAGGCCGACGAGGAGGCCACCCTCACCGCGGTCTGTGAGCGGGTCAAGGGCCCGGATTTCCCCACCCACGGGCTGATCGTCGGGTCCCAGGGCATCCACGATGCGTACACCACCGGTCGCGGTTCCATCCGGATGCGCGGAGTCGTTGAGGTGGAAGAGGATTCACGCGGCCGCACGTCGCTGGTCATCACCGAGCTGCCCTACCAGGTGAACCACGACAACTTCATCACGTCGATCGCCGAGCAGGTCCGCGACGGCAGGCTCGCCGGCATCTCCAACATCGAGGACCAGAGCAGCGACCGGGTCGGCCTGCGCATCGTCGTCGAGATCAAGCGCGACGCCGTGGCCAAGGTGGTGCTCAACAACCTCTACAAGCACACTCAGCTGCAGACGAGCTTCGGCGCGAACATGTTGTCGATCGTCGACGGGGTGCCCCGCACGCTGCGCCTCGACCAGATGATCCGCCACTACGTTGCCCACCAGCTCGACGTGATCATCCGGCGCACGACGTACCGGCTGCGCAAGGCCAACGAACGTGCCCACATTTTGCGCGGTCTGGTCAAAGCCCTTGACGCCCTTGACGAAGTGATCGCGCTCATCCGCGCGTCGGAGACCGTCGACATCGCCCGCACCGGCCTGATCGAGCTGCTCGACATCGACGAGATCCAGGCCCAGGCGATCCTCGACATGCAGCTGCGGCGCCTGGCCGCGCTGGAGCGCCAGCGCATCGTCGACGACCTGGCCAAGATCGAGGCCGAGATCGCGGACCTGGAAGACATTCTCGCCAAACCCGAACGGCAGCGCGGCATCGTGCGCGACGAGCTCTCCGAGATCGCCGACAAGCACGGCGACGACCGTCGCACCCGGATCATCGCCGCCGACGGAGACGTCAGCGACGAGGACCTGATCGCCCGCGAGGACGTCGTCGTCACCATCACCGAGACCGGCTACGCGAAGCGGACCAAGACCGACCTGTACCGCAGCCAGAAGCGCGGCGGCAAGGGCGTGCAGGGCGCCGGGCTCAAGCAGGACGACATCGTGCGGCACTTCTTCGTGTGCTCGACGCACGACTGGATCCTGTTCTTCACCACACAGGGCCGCGTCTACCGCGCGAAGGCTTACGAACTGCCCGAGGCGGCCCGCACCGCGCGCGGCCAGCACGTCGCCAACCTGCTGGCGTTCCAGCCCGAGGAGCGGATCGCCCAGGTCATCCAGATCCGCAGCTACGAAGACGCCCAGTATCTGGTGCTGGCGACCCGCAACGGTCTGGTCAAGAAGACGAAGCTGACGGACTTCGACTCCAACCGCTCAGGCGGGATCGTGGCCATCAACCTGCGCGACAGCGACGAACTGGTCGGCGCGGTGTTGTGCTCCTCCGAAGAAGACCTGCTGCTGGTCTCGGCCAATGGTCAGTCGATCCGGTTCTCGGCGACGGACGAGGCGCTGCGGCCGATGGGACGGGCGACCTCGGGCGTGCAGGGCATGCGGTTCAACACCGACGACTACCTGCTGTCGCTGAATGTGGTCCGCGAGGGCATGTACCTGTTGGTCGCCACGTCCGGTGGCTACGCCAAGCGCACGGCCATCGAGGAGTACCCGGTTCAGGGCCGCGGCGGCAAGGGAGTGCTGACCGTCATGTACGACCGCCGGCGCGGCAAGCTGGTGGGCGCGTTGATCGTCGACGACGACAGCGAGCTGTACGCGATCACCTCCGGCGGTGGCGTCATCCGCACCGCGGCGCGCCAGGTGCGCAAAGCGGGACGTCAGACCAAGGGCGTTCGGCTGATGAACCTGGGCGAGGGCGACACGCTGTTGGCCATTGCCCGCAACGCCGAGGCAAGCGCCGATGACGTCGTCGGCGAGGAGGACGGTGCCCCGGAGGGGGACGGCTAACCCTGCCACGATGAGGGCGACCGGCGGCCACCGGATGGCCGGACCATTAGACTCGGCCCGATCGGACACAATGCGACTGCCACCGCCTCGGCGGCCATCGTCAAAGAGCTAAGGAGTCGGGGTGACCTCACCGAACGAGCCGGGCGCCCCCAATAAGGGCGAGAGCCCCAACGGGGACGCTTCGGCCGACCGCGCCGGTGCGCACCGCGCGACGCCGGCGCCGGGTGGCCGGATCCAGGAGGCTGCGGATTCACCGCCGTGGCAGCGCGGCGCCGCCTGGGGCGCGCCGGCCGGACCTCGCCAGACCGATCCGCCGACCGAGGCGCGGCCGCCGGGCCCGTCGAGCGGGGTGGAGGCCCGCCTGAACCGGTTCATCGCCGGCTCCGGCGGCGCCGGGGGTGCTCCCGGTTCGGCCAAGAACCCGACGCACGACTTCGAGGCGCCGCCGGCGAGAGGCGAGGCGGCGGCGGAGGCCTACGCCAGCGAACTGCCCGACCTGTCCGGACCCCTTCCGCGCCCCGCGCCGCGCAAACCGGCCCCCGAGGCGCAGGGCTCGTCGGGACCGGGCCGTCCGGCGGTGACCGAGGGAAGAGAGCCGCGCGAGAACCGCGTCCAGGTGTCGCGGCGCACCCGCGGTCCCGTGCGCGCCAGCATGCAGATCCGCCGGATCGATCCGTGGAGCACTTTGAAGGTGTCGCTGATGCTGTCGGTGGCGCTGTTCTTCGTCTGGATGATCGCGGTGGCGTTCCTGTATCTGGTCCTGGGCGGCATGGGCGTGTGGGCGAAGCTGAACAGCAACGTGGGCGACCTGCTGAACAACACCAGCGGCAGCAGCGCCGAACTGGTGTCCAGCGGCACGATCTTCGGCGGGGCGGTCCTGATCGGGTTGGTCAACATCGTGCTGTTGACCGCGATGGCCACCGTCGCCGCCTTCGTCTACAACTTGACGACCGACCTGATCGGCGGCGTCGAGGTGACGCTCGCGGACCGCGACTAGCGTCATGCAGCGTTTTTGGGGATGAGGCGGCGATTGCGGTAATCTCGTCGCTCGGCCGTACGCGAGTACGGGCCTATAGCTCAGGCGGTTAGAGCGCTTCGCTGATAACGAAGAGGTCGGAGGTTCGAGTCCTCCTAGGCCCACAACCATGTGCCCGTCAAGACGTTGTGTGAGACTTGCATTGCCGCTGGCACTCGTCGCCGTGGTCGCGGCGGCGACGCGGTCGCGACGTGGAGTCGAGGTCTGGCACGTGGCGGTGGATGACACAGGCGGCCAGCCACCCAGTCACGATGAGGGGCCTTAGCTCAGTTGGTAGAGCACCGCCTTTGCAAGGCGGGTGTCAGGGGTTCGATTCCCCTAGGCTCCACAGATTTCCGGTGACCAGCGCCGGCCGGGCGTGCCCGCCGCTAGCGTGGACGAGTGCCCGACGAGCAGACACGTGGTCGTTCGGCGACTACCGCGGGGCGCCGAGCCGGCCGGGACGCTGACCGCCATGCGGGTCACCCCCGTCACCGCCAACCTGCGCACCGCCGACATCGAGTCGGCGAAGGGGTTCTATACCGACTACCTCGGCCTGCGCGACGAGGAATTCAACATGGGCTGGGTCGCGCGCTACAGCACCCCCAGGCACGAGGCGAGCGTCCAGCTCGTCACGCGTGACGCGTCCGCCCGCGAAGACCCGGTGATCTCCGTGCACACCGATGACGTCGAAGGCGCCTACGCGGAGGCACGGGAGCGAGGCTACGAGATCATGCATCCGCTCACGACCGAACCGTGGGGGGTACGGCGCTTCTTCGTCCGCGCGCCGGGCGGCCACGTGATCAACGTTGTCGGACATCAGGATTGAGCGGGACGTCCCCGGCCCTCGTCAGGGCCGCGGTTGCACGTCCACGCTGGGCGGCCGCGGGGACGGCTCCTGGCGGTCGGGGCGGGTCGAGCGCCGGACGACGCTGAACGCGGCGCCGCCTGCGGCGAGGACCACGAGGGCCGCTCCGGCGAGGACCCAGGGACGTGGGCGCTTACCCCGGCGCTGGGCCCGGCGCGCGTCCTGCAGCGCCTGAGGCAGATTGGAGACCACTTCCTGAGCGGCGGCGAGCTCCTGGGCGACCGTCTCCTGCGCGGCCGCGACCTCGCGAGCCAGGCGGCCTTGCCGGTATCGGCGCCGCAGCTGCGACCCGGCCGACTGCGCGGAGTTGGCTCCCAGGCCGATCAACCCCCAGGTGACGTCGACCGGCCCGGCCGCCGTGTGGGCCAGGCCCCGGGCCAGTCGCTCCCGCGGGCTCAGGCCGGATTTTGTCTTCGCGCTCATCTGCCACCTCTTTGTGCAATCGAACCTGTGCCATCGAACCTGTGGTCAAGCTAGTCCACGACGGCTGCGTCCTTCGAAGAGCCCGCCATCCGGTGGCGGCGACCGGTCGGCTCGGGTGACACCGGGTGCGGGCATGCCCACGCGGAGTGGCAGACTCTCATGCCGTGACCAACAGCCCCTTTCAGACTGCTACCGCCACGCTGCACACCAACCGAGGCGACATCAAGGTTGCCCTGTTCGGAAACCACGCGCCCAAGACCGTCGCCAACTTCGTCGGCCTCGCGCAGGGCACCAAGGAGTACTCGACCGGGAACGCGTCCGGCGGCTCCTCCGGCCCGTTCTACGACGGCGCGGTTTTCCACCGGGTGATCCGGGGCTTCATGATCCAGGGCGGCGACCCGACCGGAACCGGCCGCGGCGGCCCCGGCTACAAGTTCGCCGACGAGTTCCATCCCGAGTTGCAGTTCGACAAGCCGTACCTGCTGGCGATGGCCAACGCGGGCCCGGGCACCAATGGCTCCCAGTTCTTCATCACGGTGGGCCAGACCCCGCACCTGAACCGTCGGCACACCATCTTCGGCGAGGTGACCGACCCCGAGTCGCAGAAGGTCGTGGACGCGATCTCGACGACGCCCACCGACGGCAACGACCGTCCCACCGAGCCGGTCGTCATCGAGTCGATCACCATCTCCTGAGGTCGAGCCCGAGGCCGAGCGCGCGCCGCGGGCCGCTCAGCGCTTCTGGCGGCCCGCATAGCCGGCCGAGGTGAGCGCGTCGAGCACGTTGAGGGCGTCGGTGCCAAGATCCCACCGCGACAACAGGACCAGGCCGCCGTCGACGGTTTCGATCTCGAGCAGGCGAACCTTGCGCCCGTAGCGGCGGAACTCGGTGATCCGGATGATCTTGATGTCGGGTTTGTCTAATACGCGTGTGCCGAACCAGCCGCGCAGCGCCAGCCCCGCGGGGGTGATTGCCAGCTTCGGCCGTGCGCGCCACGACATGCCGGCAAACAAGATCAGACCCGCCGCGGCAACCCCGCCCATGGTGCGGCCCGGGGCATCTGTGACTACAGTCACAGCGGCGATAGCCATGATTACGCCTGCGACGGCGCAACCAGCGATTCCTACCGTAGGCGGCTGCCATCGAGTTTGCTGCATGCGTTGCTTAGCCCCTCCCACCACGGCCTATGCGGTTATCCACAAGCGCTATCAACAGTGGGGATAAATCACACGCGTGTGATTGTGGCCCGGAAAAGTTGCTGAGCCGGCGCCGGGAATGCCCCAAAATAAATTCAATACCCGCAGAATCTGGTCAGTGCCACCGCATTGTCAGCAACAATCCGGTGATCATGAAAGCGAACGCGATCGCGTAGTTCCACGGGCCCAATTGCGCCATCCAGTTGAGGGCCGTCGGGGCCTGGCTGCCGACCGCAGCCAACTGGAAGACCATGAGCCAGACGAGCCCGATCAGCATGAGACCGACGAATAGCGCAACGAACCACACACTCGACGGACCGACCTTGACCTTCACCGGTGTGCGGCTCACGGTGCCGACGGTGAAGTCGTTCTTCTTGCGGACCTTGGACTTGGGCATGATTACCTCGAGGTATCTCAACGACGGAGCGGGGCGGGGTGCAACGATGAAGACCGCAGTTGCACGCATAGCTTGGCTACGAGACTAACTCACCTGGCGGGACGACCAGGAAAGCGGAGAGCCGATGATCCAGACGCGCCCTTCGCCGTGGCGCTTCGGCGTCCCGGTGGTCTGCCTGCTGGCGGGCCTGCTGCTCGCGGCCACGCACGGGGTTTCCGGTGGCGCCGAGATCCGCCGCAGCGACGCGCCGCGGCTGGTGGACCTCGTCCGCGAGGCGCAGTCGTCGGTCGATCACCTCAACGCGCAGCGCGATCAGTTGACCAGCATGATCGACGCGGCCAAAGGCCGGTCACCGGACGCGGCTTTGGCGGCGCTGCTGCAGCACTCCGCCGAACTCTCCGGCGAGGCGGGCATGACGCCGTTGCACGGGCCGGGAATCGTGGTGACGCTCGAGGATGCCCAGCGAGATGCCAACGGGCGTTTCCCGCGCGACGCATCCCCGGACGACCTGGTGGTGCACCAGCAAGACATCCAGGCCGTGCTCAATGCCATGTGGAGCGCCGGCGCCGAGGCGATTCAGATGCAAGACCAGCGCCTCATAGCCACATCGGTGCCCCGCTGTGTCGGCAACACGCTGCTGCTCAACGGCCGCACCTACAGCCCGCCCTACGCGATCACGGCGATCGGCAACGCCGAGGCGATGCAAGCCGCCCTGGCCGCTGCTCCCCTGGTGACGCTGTACAAGCAGTACGTCGTCCGGTTCGGCCTCGGCTACAACGAAGAGGTCAGGCCCGACGTGCAGGTCGTCGGGCACTCCGAGCCGGACAGGATGCATTTCGCGCAGCCCCTCCCGGCGCCGGGGCCGCCGCGACCCGGTCGGTGAGCCAGGGCCCGGGCTGGCGGTAACCTGACACGATGCGGATCCTGGTTGTCGACAACTACGACAGCTTCGTGTTCAACCTGGTGCAGTACCTCGGCCAGCTCGGCGTCGAGGCCGAGGTGTGGCGCAACGACGACGCGCGGCTGAATGACCAGGCCGCCGTCGTCGCGGAATTCGCAGGTGTGCTGCTCAGTCCCGGCCCGGGCACCCCCGAGCGAGCCGGTGCGTCGATCGGCCTGGTGCTCGCGTGTGCCGCCCACCGCACCCCGCTGCTGGGCGTCTGCCTCGGGCACCAGGCCATCGGTGTCGCGTTCGGCGCCACGGTGGACCGCGCGCCCGAGCTGCTGCACGGCAAGACGAGCAGCGTGTTCCACATCAATACCGGTGTGCTGCAAGGACTTCCGGACCCCTTCACCGCAACCCGGTACCATTCGCTGACCATCCTGCCCGAGTCGTTGCCGCCGGAGCTCGAGGTCACCGCGCGCACCCGCAGCGGCGTGATCATGGCGGTGCGGCATACCGGGCTGCCGATCCATGGAGTGCAGTTTCACCCGGAGTCGATTTTGACCGAGGGCGGGCACCGGATGCTGGCGAATTGGCTGGCCGAGTGCGGCTGGGCGCGTGACGACACGTTGGTCCGCCGGCTCGAGAACGAGGTTCGTGCGGCCGTGCGGCCGTACCTGACCGACCCGGCGGCTACTGACCGAACTTCAGCGTGATGATGCCGTCCTTGTTGCAACCGGTCCCGGCGGGCGGGTTCTGGTACACCACCCGGTGAGACTGGGCACCGCCCGCGTCGACGTCGGGACCTTTGTCCAGCACCCCGGTCCAGCCCAGCGCCCGCAACCGCGGTTCGGCGTCGGTCCAGAACATCCCGGTCAAATCGGGCATGATGAACTGATTGCCCTTGGATACCTGTAACTCGATGACCGAGTCCACCGGCACCACCGTGTCCTTGGGTGGATTGGTGCCGATCACCTCGCCGGCCGGGCGCGGGCTGTCGACCGCCGCCTGGCTGAACTTGGTGAATCCGTAGACGGTCAGGTTCTTCTGTGCCAGGTCGACCGTCTGGCCTGCGACGTCCGGAATCTGCTTGGTCTCCGGGCCCGAGCCCACGATGACGGTGACGACGTTGGTGATCGCCGACGTCTGGTTCGCCGGCGGGTTGGTCCCGATCACCTTGCCCAACAGGTCCGGCGTGGACGGCGAGTTCGCCTGCTTGAACTTGCTGAATCCGGCCGCTTTGAGCTTGGTGACCGCGTCGCTGTAACTGAGCGACGACACGTCGGGCACCTCACGCTGTTCGGGCCCGGTGGAGACGTTGATGGTGATCTCGTCGCCCGCGCTCACCGAGGCGTTGGCTCCCGGGTCGGTGCTGATGACGTGGTCGGGGGGGATCGCCGAGTCGGGCTTCTGCAGCGTGCGGGTCTTGAAGCCGCGATTCTGCAGCGTGGCGATCGCGTCGGCGGACACCTGGCCGCGCATGTCGGGGACCTGAACGTCGCGGGTGGTGCCGCCGAATGTGTTGAAGGCGATGACGACCACGATCGTCAGGATCGCCAGCGCGGCCACCGCGACGATCCACCGGCCGACCGACCCGACGGTGCGGTCGCCGTCGGTGTCGTCGACGAGGTGGCGGGGCTGCGGGTCGGTGCGCGGACCCCCGAGCCCACCTCCCCCCGACGACATCAGCGACGACCGGTCGGCGTCGGTCAGGACCTTGGGCGCCTCCGGCGCCTCGCCGTTGTACACCCGGACCAGGTCGGCACGCATCTCGGCGGCGGTCTGATAGCGGTTGTCCGGATTCTTGGCCAGTGCCTTGAGCACCACGGCGTCGAGGTCGGCGGAGATGCCCTCGTGGCGCTGCGACGGAGGAACCGGGTCCTCCCGGACGTGCTGATAGGCCACCGAGACCGGCGAATCGCCGGTGAAGGGGGGCTCCCCCGTGAGCATTTCGTACAGCACGCAGCCCAGCGAGTAGACGTCCGACCGCGCGTCCACGCTGGCGCCGCGGGCCTGCTCGGGCGACAGGTACTGGGCCGTCCCGATCACGGCCGCGGTCTGGGTGACGCTGTTGCCGCTGTCGGCGATGGCGCGGGCGATGCCGAAGTCCATCACCTTGACCGCATTGGTGGTGCTGATCATGATGTTGGCCGGCTTGACGTCGCGGTGGATGATCCCGTTCTGGTGGCTGAAGTTCAGCGCCTGGCAGGCATCCGCGATGACCTCGATGGCCCGCCGGGGCGGCAGGGGGCCGTCGGAGTGGACGATGTCGCGCAGCGTGACCCCGTCGACGTACTCCATGACGATGTAGGGCAGCGGGCCCGACGGCGTCTCGGCCTCGCCGGTGTCGTAGACCGCGACGATCGACGGGTGGTTCAGGGCGGCGGCGTTTTGGGCCTCGCGGCGAAACCGTAGGTAGAAGCTCGGGTCGCGCGCTAAATCCGCGCGCAGAACTTTGACCGCGACGTCGCGGTGCAACCGGACGTCGCGGGCCAGGTGGACCTCGGACATGCCGCCGAAACCGAGTATTTCGCCCAGTTCGTAGCGGTCGGACAGGTGCTGGGGGGTCGTCATCATGGTGTCTTAGGTAGGGCCGGCATGGCGCCGGGTTTCGGTGGGGACACCCACCTCGGCCCGTCCGGCCCGCGTGAAAGTCCAGAATTGCTTATCGCCCCGGCATTCGTCCAATCAAGCCGCAGACGCGGAGCCGAGCCGCTGGGAGTTTTGCCGGGCGGGGGCGGCGCCGACGCCGGCGGGTTCCCGGTGTCGGTGACCGTGGGGGGCTGCTGTTGCTGGTCCCCGCGGGAGTTGATGACGATGAGCACCGCGATGATGATCGCCAGCGCGCCCAAGACGCCCGCCGCCCACAGCAGCGCCCGCTGCCCGGAGGAGAACGTGCGCCGCGCCGGCGGCGGACGGTGACCGCCGGTGGCCCTGCGATTCGGGGCGCTGCGGGGGGTCGACGTGACGGCGGCCCGGGTGGTCGTGCTCGACGGGATGGACGCCGGCGAAGCGCGCCCGGGCGGCGGCGACTGGCTGGGCCGGGGCGGGCGGCGACCGGCGCGCACCGCGGCGACGGCGTCCGCGAACGGTCCACCGCTGCGGTAGCGCATCGTGGGGTTCTTGACCAGGGTGATCTCGATGAGTTCGCGCACATTCGGCGGCAACTCGGCGGGCAGCGGCGGCGGCGGCTCCTTGATGTGCTTCATGGCCACCGTCAGCGCGCCGTCGCCGGTGAAGGGCCGCTTGCCCGAAACCACCTCGTAGCCAACGACTCCCAGCGAATAGACGTCGCTGGCCGGGGTGGCCTCGTGCCCCAGGGCCTGCTCGGGCGCGATGTACTGGGCGGTGCCCATCACCATCCCGGTCTGCGTCACCGGTGCCGCGTCGACCGCCTTGGCGATGCCGAAGTCGGTGATCTTCACCTGGCCGGTCGGGGTGATCAGGATGTTCCCCGGCTTGACGTCGCGGTGCACCAGGCCCGCGGAGTGCGCGACCTGCAGGGCCCGCCCGGTCTGTTCGAGCATGTCGAGCGCGTGCCGCAGCGACAACCGCCCGGTGCGCTTGAGCACCGAGTTCAGCGGCTCGCCGTTGACCAGCTCCATCACCAGGTACGCGGTGCGACCCTCGCCATCGAGCTGGCTCTCGCCGTAGTCGTGCACGGCCGCGATGCCCGGATGGTTGAGCATCGCGGTGGTCCGCGCCTCGGCGCGGAACCGTTCGATGAACTCGGGGTCCTGGGAGAACTCCTGCTTGAGCACCTTCACGGCGACGCGCCTACCGAGGCGGCTGTCGACCGCCTCCCAAACCTGCCCCATTCCGCCGGTGGCGATGAGGCGCTGCAGGCGATACCTGCCCGACAGCGTCACCCCAACTCGCGGGCTCATGGTCCCCCCTGTAGCGCGGCCTGGATCACGGCCCGTCCGATCGGCGCCGCGAGCGCGCCTCCGGTCGCGGACAGGCGGTCGCCGCCATTTTCCACCAGCACCGCCACGGCAACCTTCGGCGTCTGCGCGGGCGCAAAGGCGATGTACCACGCGTGCGGCGGGGTGTTGCGCGGATCGGTGCCATGTTCTGCGGTACCAGTTTTGGATGCGATCTGCACGCCGGGAATGGCCCCTTTCTGCTGCGCGACCTTCTCGGCGCCGACCATCAGCTCTGTCAGCTTAGCGGCGACCTGCGGTGACACCGCGCGGCGCTGCTGGTAGGGGGCGGTCGTGCTGATGTTCGCCAGGTCCGGCCCCTTGAGGCTGTCGATCAGGTAGGGCTGCATGGTCACCCCGCCGTTGGCGATGGTCGCGGCGATCTCGGCGTTCTCCAGCGGCGTCAGCGCCACGTCCTTCTGACCGATGGCCGACATGCCCAGCGCGGCGGCGTCCGGGATGATGCCGACGGTGGATTCCGCGACCTGCAGCGGGATGACGCCGGGTGTGCTGTCCAGGCCGAACGAGTGCGCCATGCTGCGCAGCGCCTCGGCTCCCGTCAGGAGGCCGAGCTGCACGAACGCGGTGTTGCAGGACAGGGCGAACGCCTCGCGCAGAGACACCGTCGGGTCGCTGCCGCAGGGCGCGCCGCCGTAGTTCTGCAGGCTGGCGGTGCTGTCGGGCAACGGAATCGACGCCGCCGCGGTCAGCTGCTCGGAGTCGCTGGCGCCGGCCTGCAACGCGGCCGCGGTGGTGATCACCTTGAACGTCGAGCCGGGCGGGTAGGTCTCCGCGATGGCGCGATTGGTCAGCGGGTTCTCGGGGTCGTCACGCAGCCGCTGCCACGCCTGCGCCTGCACTTCGGGATCGTGCGACGCCAGCAGGTTCGGGTCATAGGACGGTGACGAGACCATCGCCAGGATCTTGCCGGTGGAAGGCTCGAGGGCGACCACGGCGCCCTTGCACGGACCGCCGCAACCCTGCTGCATTGCGTCCCAGCCGGCCTGCTGGACGCGTGGCCTGACCGTGGTGTCGACATTGCCGCCGCGAGGGTCGCGGCCGGTGAAGAAGTCGGCCAGCCGGCGCCCGAACAGTCGTTCGTCCGAGCCGTTCAACAGCGGGTCCTCGGCGCGTTCCAGCCCGGAGCTCGAATAGCGCAGCGAGTAGAAGCCGGTGAGCGGCGCGTAGACGAACGGATTCGGGTAGACCCGCAGGAACCGAAACCGGTTGTCGGTGGCCACCGAGTAGGCCAGCAGCTGCCCGCCCGCGACGATCTGACCGCGTTGACGCGAGTACTCGTCGAGCAGGACGCGCTGGTTGCGCGGATCGGTTCGCAGCGCGTCGGCCGCGAACACCTGCGTCATCGTGGCGTTGAGCAGCAGCAGCACGATCAACGCCATCACGGTCACCGAGATCCGGCGGAGAGAGGCATTCATACCCGCTCGATAACCTCGGTGCTGGCCGCCGCGACCGACGACTTGTTGCGCGCCCGGGTGCGCAACGGCCGTCGGGCACCGTGCGAGATCCGCGCCAGGATGGCCAGCAGCACGTAGTTCGCCAGCAGCGACGACCCGCCATAGGACATCCACGGCGTGGTCAGCCCGGTCAGGGGAATGAGCCGGGTGACGCCGCCGACGACGATGAACAGCTGGATTGCCAGCGTGGAAGCCAGCCCGGCGGCCAGCAACTTGCCGAAGCTGTCGCGGGTCGCGATCGCGGTGCGCAGGCCGCGGACGATGACGATGGTGTACAGCATGAGGATGCTGGACAGCCCCACCAGGCCGAGCTCTTCACCGAAGGCGGCGATGATGAAGTCGGTCGAAGCGGCCGGAACGGTGTCGGGTTGCCCGTTGCCGAGCCCGGTGCCGAAGATACCGCCGGTGGCGAAGCTGAACATCGACTGCACGATCTGGTAGCCGGTGCCGTCGGGATCGGCGAAAGGATCCCACCACGTCTGCACCCGCACCCGCACGTGGTCGAAAATGAAATACGCCGCAACGCTTCCCAGCGCGAACAGTGCCAATCCGATGAGGACCCAGGTGAATCGCTGGGTAGCCAGGTAGACGACCACCAGGAACGACGCGTAGAGCAGCAGCGAGGTGCCGAGGTCCTTCTCGAACGCCATCACGCCGACCGCGATCACCCAGGCCGCCAGCAGCGGCGCCAGATCTCGGGGCCGGGGCAGGGTCATGCCCATGAAATGCTTGCCGACGCTGTTGAACAGGCGGCGCTTGGCGATCAGCACCGCCGAGAAGAAGATCAGCAGCAGGATCTTGGAGAACTCGGCGGGCTGAATCGAGAAGCCCGGCAGGCGAATCCAGATCTTGGCGCCGTTCTGCTCGGACAGCGACGCCGGCAGCAGCGCGGGGATCACCAGAAAGATCAGCCCGGCGACACCGCAGATGTAACCGTATCGCGCGATTTGTCGGTGGTCCTTGAGAAAGGTGACGACGAGCGCAAACGTCGCCACCCCGATCACGGTCCACAACATCTGCTGGGTGGCGCTGGGGTGGTGCCGGCCGCTCAGCTGGTTGTTGACGAGATCGAGCCGGTGGATCATGACCAGGCCAAGCCCGTTGAGCAGCGCCACGATTGGCAGCAGCAGCGGATCCGTGTACGGCGCGAACCGCCTGATTGCCAGGTGCGCGGAGCCGAACAGGAGCAGGAACGCCAGCCCATAGCTGGTGACGTTCCACCGCAGGGTGCGCTCCTGATTGGCTTCGACGATGAGCAACGCCGCGACGGTGATGACGGCCGCGAAGCACAGGAGCAGCAGTTCGGCGTTGCGCCGGGTTGGCAGCGGAGGGGTGACCGCGACCGGCGGCTGCAACTGTGTGGTCATGCCACCGCCCGGCAATCGATGCCCGGTTGAGGAGGAGGTGGCGGAAGGGCGGTCACGGTCTGCGACGAGGTGGTCGGCAGGGTGGGCCCGGGGGCGGCCGGCGGTGTGACGGCGGGGGCGGCTGACGGTGCTGCGCCGCCGGGCGCGATGACGGTAGGGGAAGCCGAGGGGGAGGGTCCGTAGCCGGGAAGCGCCGAAACGGGCGGGGCACCGGGCGGCGAGGTGGCCCGCGGTGGGCACGTCGGCAACAGATACTCCGCCAGCAGCTTGTGCAACTGGGCCTCGGCCTGATCCAGGCTGCCCCCGGGCAGGCCGGTTTGGATCTGGACCTGGCCGGGACGCCGCAGATCTTGCAACGTCATGAGCGTGCAGGTGGGATGGGCGGCGCCGGGCTGGCCGTAACTGATCAGGGAGAGGTCGTTGGTGGAGCTGAGGCAGCCCACCAGGTAGGGCTGCTGCAACGGCACACCGAGCAACGAACCCTGGATGCCGCGCACGATCGACACCTTGCCGTCGTACTCGGCGAGGTAGTAGTTGCGCTGGATCACCCAGTAGGCGACCGCCAGCCCGCCGAACACCAACAGCAGCGCCAGCGTGGCGACGATGGCCATGCGCTGCCGGGACCAACGCGGCCGATTGGGAACCTGCTCTTGCGGCGCAACGCGTTTGGCGGTCTCGTCGCGCGGCCGGATGGCCGAGGCGCGGCCCGCGGACGTGTTGGGCAGGGTGGTCAGCTGGTCGTCGTCGCCCGAGACGGCGCCGGCGAGGATCGGCTGGGTCTGGCCGTAGTCGTAGTCGACGACGTCGGCGACCACCACGGTCACGTTGTCGGGGCCGCCGCCGCGCAAGGCAAGCTCGATCAACCTGTAGGCGGCCTCGGCCACGTCGGGGATCTGCAGCGCCTCGAGGATGGTCTCGTCACTGACCGGGTCGGACAATCCATCCGAGCACAGCAGGTAGCGGTCACCGGCGCGGGCTTCCCGCATGGTCAGGGTGGGCTCCACCTCGTGCCCGGTCAGCGCGCGCATGATCAGCGACCGCTGCGGGTGGCTGTGCGCCTCCTCCCGGGTGATGCGCCCCTCGTCGACCAGGGTCTGGACGAACGTGTCGTCCTTGGTGATCTGCGTCAGTTCGCCGTCGCGCAGCAGGTAGCCGCGCGAATCGCCGATGTGCACCAAGCCGATCCGGTCGCCCGCGAACAGGATCGCCGTGAGCGTGGTGCCCATGCCCTCGAGCTCGGGCTCCGCCTCGACCTGCGCGGCGATGGCCGAGTTGCCGGAACGCACGGCGGCGTCGAGCTTGGCGAGCAGGTCACCGCCGGGTTCGTCGTCGTCGAGGTGCGCCAGGGCGGCGATCACCAGCTGGGAAGCCACCTCGCCGGCGGCGTGGCCGCCCATGCCGTCGGCCAGGGCGAGCAGCCGGGCGCCGGCGTACACGGAGTCTTCGTTGTTGGCGCGCACCAGGCCACGATCACTGCGGGCGGCATATCGAAGAACCAGGGTCACGGGCGCAACTCGATCGCTGTTTTGCCGATGCGAATCGGGGTTCCCATCGGAACTCGTACCGCCGTCGTCACCTTCGCCCTGTCGAGGTATGTACCGTTCGTCGATCCTAGATCCTCGACGTACCATTCCGAACCGCGCTGGGACAGCCGGGCGTGCCGCGTCGAGGCGTAGTCGTCGGTGAGCACCAGGGTCGAGTCGTCGGCGCGCCCGATCAGCACGGGCTGACCGCTGAGCGTGATCCGTGCGCCGGCCAGGGACCCCTCGGTCACGACCAGGTAGCGGGCGGCATGCCGGCGGTCACGCGACGGCAGCAGCGTGCTGCGCAGCGTCAGGCCGCGGCGCACCATCACGGCGCCGGTGGGCGCGTAGATGTCGGTCCGCAGGATCCGCAGCACGGACCAGATGAATACCCAGAGCAGCATCAAAAACCCGGCACGCGTCAGCTGCAGTACCAGTCCCTGCATCCGGCGGTCCTTTCCGTCCTGACGGCGTGCCCCGATCACCCGTGGAATCGAGCACATCGGCAACGTCACGATACTTGGACGGCCGTCGACACGGGGCGAAGCCGGGCAGCGTTGAGCCCAGTGGGTTTAGTGGATGCGGACGATGATCTCCGAGTGCCCGAGGCGGATCACGTCACCGTCGGCCAGCTGCCATTCCTGCACCGGCGCGTTGTTGACCGTGGTGCCGTTGGTCGAGTTGAGGTCGGAGAGCAGCGCGACCTGCCCGTCCCAGCGGATCTCCAGGTGACGCCGGGACACCCCGGTGTCCGGCAGCCGGAACTGGGCGTCCTGACCGCGGCCGATGATGTTCGAGCCGTCGCGCAGCTGGTAGGTGCGGCCGCTGCCGTCGTCGAGCTGCAGCGTCACGGACGTCCCGGCGCCGCCGTAGCCGCCCGGGCCGTAGCCGCCGTAGCCGCCGCCCGCCGGCTGACCGTAATCGGCGGGCTGACCGTATTCGGGTTGCTGGCCGTAGTCGGCGGGCTGACCGTATTCGGGCTGCTGGCCGTAGTCGTAGTCACGCCCGCCGGGCTCCGCGTAGCCGGCGCCCTGGCCGGGATATCCGCCGCCGGGGACGCTTTCGGCGTACTGGGTGTACTCGCCCTGCCCGTAGTCCTGCCGGCCGTATCCGCCGCCCTGCTGGTAGCCCTGCTCGTAGCCGCCCTGCTCGGGGTATGCGGGCCGTTGCTCCGGCGGTGCGTAGCCCGCCTCCTCGGGGCGGCCGGGGGCGCGTCCGTACTCGCCGTAGCCGCCCTCGTATCCGCCATAACCCTGCTGTCCGCCGGGCTGGCCGCCGGGAACGCCAGCCGGGGGGCCGCCGGGAGGGCCGCTGGGAGGGCCGCTGGGAGGGCTGTAGCCGCCGCCTTGGCGGTACCCCTGGTCGTAGCCCTGTCCGCTGTAGCCGGCCGGGGCCGCGGGCCGCTGGTCGTACGACGGCGGATAGGCGCCCTGTCCCTGTTCGGGGTAGCCGCGTTGATCCGGATATCCGCCCGCTTCCGGGTAACCGCGCTGGTCGGGGTAGCCGCGTTGGTCCTGAGGGTATCCGCCGCGCTGGTCGGGGTAGCCACCCTGCTCCGGGTAGCCACCCTGCTCCGGGTAGCCACCCTGCTCCGGGTAGCCGCCCTGGTCGGGGTGCCTGGGCGGCGGGTAACCCTGCTGCGGTGGGTAGCCAGCCTGTTCGGCGGGATAGCCCCCGTGTTCGGCGGGATAGCCGCCACGGGTACCGGGTCCGCCCTGCTGCTCGGGTCCGCCTCGCTGCTCCTCTTGCGGACGCGCGTAGCGCTCGTCGTAGTACTCGTCACCGGGGCGGCCCGGCCCCTGAGCCCCGCTGTAGCTCGAATTGTCAGTCATTGGTGCTACTCCTCGTTCTGCGCCGAACGCATTATTTGATTGTGGCCGGACGCGATCGTCGACCGTCGGGCGGGGCTGGACATCGGGGTTGACAGCACCGCGGGCGCGGTACTGGCCGGTATGCAGGTCCGTCGACTGCTCGAACCGGACGACCACCTCACCATACGTTTGCCACCCCTGTTCATGGATGTAGTCGGCCAAGTACCTGGCGAATGCGCTCGAGGTGAGATCCGGGTCGGCCCCCACCTTCTCGAAGTCGTGCCTACCGAGGGTAATGATGTATTCGTTGGGGGCCAAAAGGCGATTTCCGTGCAGCGCGTGCACACCGTCGTCGGCTTCGCGGCGCAGGAGCGCCTCTACCTCTTGCGGAACGATCGATCCGCCGAAAACCCGGGCGAACGCGTTGTCGACGGTCGCCTCGAGCCGGCGTTCGATCCTCGCCGCCAGCCCCCGATGGCTACTCATGTTCAGCCGTCGCCCGCACGTGCCCCGGCATCTCGGCGACTCCCGGCAAACAACTCCCCCACGTTTTGTGTCACCCCAGCATGGTATCGGCAGACCACGAATCCGTGGCAGCCCGTGAGCGGTGAGCACTTCGTGTCCGCGCAGATCAGCATCGGTCGGGCGCGCTGGTGTGCGGCGGCGGGCGCTTATGCCGCCCACGGGCCCGTTGGGGGATGCGGCTATTAGAGTGATATGGTCCATCGGTCGTTTTCCCGGGCGAGTGGCGGAATGGCAGACGCGCTGGCTTCAGGTGCCAGTGTCCTTCGGGACGTGGGGGTTCAAGTCCCCCTTCGCCCACGTCGAGCGGTTCCACGAACCGCAGGCATTGAGGTCACGGACTCGCAAGAGGCCGTGGCCTCCGTGGTTTGGTGGCCATTCCCATGCCCGATCGGCGCGCTGGGACAGGAACCTGTCACGCGAAATCCCTTGTCGGCCAAGGCGGCACAATACCGACAGACGAGACCACCGAGTGCTTGCCACGGACGTCCAGCGTGGCGTGCGCCCGGTCGGCCGGCCACCCAGGCTCGCAGAGCCGACCGCCCAGCGTCGTGGAACCGACGCGGACTTCGAACGCGGGGTTGCGGCAATTCGTCGGGCAGGTCGCCGCGGAGTAACAGTTTGGCCTCCTGTCGCGCCGCGCACACAATGTCTGGATGGCGACCGCGTCCACCGGGCAGGCCGAACCCCACGAGCTGCTGACCCGGCTGATGGACCCGGCCAACCGGGCCGACCCCTACCCCCTTCTTGCGCAGTTTCGCGACCGACCGCCGCTGTTGCTGCCCGACATGAATGTCGCGGTCTTCTCCACATACCGTGATTGCGACGAGGTCCTGCGTCATCCCGCGTCGAGCAGCGACCGAACCAAGTCGACAATGGGCCAGCGCCTGCTGAAGGGCGTGCGCAACCCGGACTCGTTTCGGCCGCCGGGGTTTCTGTTCATGGACCCGCCCGACCACACCCGGCTGCGCCAGCTGGTCGGCAAGGCCTTCGCGCCGAAGGTGGTGAGCGGATTGCAGGCCGAAATCGGCGCGCTGGTCGACGGCCTGCTCGACCGGATCGCCGAAAAGGGCCGGTTCAACGCCGTCGAGGACTTCTCCTACCCGCTGCAGGTGTCGGTGATCTGCCGGCTGCTGGGCGTACCGATCGAGGACGAGCCGCAGTTCAGCGACGCGACGGCTCAACTGGCCCAGTCGATGGACCCCTTCGTCGTGTTCACCGGCTCGCTGCCCAGCGGATTCGAGGAGCAGCCGTCGCTGCGCAGGCTGGCCTCCTTCTTGCGGGCCAGCCGGTGGAGCCGCGAATACTTCCACGACCTGATCGAGGAACGCCGGTCTCAGGCCCGGGAGGACTTCATCTCCGGCCTGATAGCGGTGGAGGAGTCCGGCGACCAGCTGACCGAGGACGAGATCATCGCCACCTGCATGATGCTGCTCATCGCGGGTCACGAGACCACGGTCAACCTCATCGCGAACGCTATCTTGGTGATGCTGCGCGAACCGGTCCACTGGAAGGTTTTGAGCGCCGACCCCGGCCGGGCGGCGGCGATCGTCGAGGAGACCATGCGCTACGACCCGCCCGTGCAGGTGGTCGGCCGAACCGCCGCCGCCGACATGACGATCGGGGGCGTCGAGATACCCGCGGGCGACGCGATGATGCTGCTGCTGGCGGCGGCTCAGCGCGACCCGGCCGAGTTCGACCGGCCCGACACTTTCGAGCCCGATCGAAAGGCGTTGCGGCACTTGGGATTCAGCCGCGGCATTCACTACTGCCTGGGTGCGCCGCTGGCGCGGCTGGTGGCCGGAATGGCGCTCTCGGCCGTGACGGCGCGTTTCCCGGCCGCCCGGTTGGACGGCGAGCCGCAGTACAAAGCGAACCTCGCGCTGCGCGGCATGTCGGATCTCCCGGTCACGACGTAGCCGGCCGCCCCGGCTAACGGGTCCGCAACCACCTGTGCACGTCGGGCGTGACGGGGTCGGTGATGTCATCGAATTCCGGGTGCTTCTTGAGTACCGTGCCGATCATCGAACACACCGGGACAATCCGCTTGCCTTCCGCGCGGGACTCGTTGAGCGCCTCCTCGACCAGGATGGTCGCCAGCCCCCGGCCGCCGAAGCTCGAATCGATCTCGGTGTGGTAGAACACGCGCTGGCCGTCCCGGTCGGCGAAGTCGGCGAGGCCGACGGTCTGCCCCTCGACGGCGATTACGTAGCGGCCTTCCTCCGCGGTGACGGTCGCTTCGGCACCGGTCTTGTCGGCGGTCATGTCGTTTCCTCTCTTCTCGGTCTTCGCGTGGCTGTCGCGATGCAGCACTCCCCCGCCGGCTAGTTGCCGGGCGGTCGCAGGACCTTCATCGCCAACCGCATGACGGGCTCGGGAACCCGATCCTTGGCGGACAGCGCCGCGTCGGCGGCGCGGGAGCGCAGCGGCGTGCCCCGGCCGAAGTAGCGGTTCAGCGGGCCCCCGGAGGGCTCGAGCATGACATGCAGCGGCGGGGTGTCCACGCTGGCGCCCAGCGCGTTGGCGATGACCATCCGCTGAATCTCGCTGGTGCCTTCGAAGATGGTGTACAGCTTGGCATCCCGATACCACTTCTCCACCGGGTGATCGGTGATGTAACCCCAGCCGCCCATGGTCTGGATCGCTCGTTCGGTGGCTTTGACGGCCACCTCGCTGGCCGCCATCTTCGACATGGAGCCCTCTCCCCGCTCGAACGGGATGTTGTTGGCCGCCATCCACGACGCGCGATAGGTCAGCAGGCGCGCGGCGTCGATCTGGGTGGCAAGCTCAGCCAGCGGGAACGCGATTCCTTGGTTGTTGATGATCGGAGCGCCGAACGCCTCGCGCTCGGTGGCGTAGGCCGTCGCGTACTCCAAAGCGGCGCGGGCAATCCCGATCGCCTGGGCCGCCACCATCGGGCGGGTCTGTTCGAAGGTGCCCAGCGTCGCCGATCCGGACCGGTGCCCACCCGCGACGAGCTCGCGGGCCTTCGCCAGCTTGTGTTCCAACTTCTCCTCGCCGCCGAGCAGATTCTCGCCCGGGATCCGGACTCCCTCGAACAGCAACTCGGCGGTGTGCGAGGCGCGGCAGCCCAGCTTGTCGAGCTTCCGCAGCGTCTTGAGGCCGGCTGTCCCCCCGGGCACCACGAACAGCGCCTGCCCGCGGTGGCCGAGCTCCTCGTCGACCACCGCGTTGACCACGTGCACGTTGGCGATGCCGCCGTTGCCGATCCACATCTTGTGACCGTCGAGGATCCAGTCGTCACCGTCGCGGCGCGCGCGGGTCCGCAGATTGCGCACGTCGCTGCCGCCCTCGGGTTCCGAGATCGCCAGCGCGGCCAGCTTGAGATCGCCCGGCGTCCCGAAACATTCGGGCGCCCACTGCAGCATCTGCTCGGGCGACGCGGCCTGACCGATCGCCGACAGGGCCAGCGCCGGCATGACGATCGCCAGGCCGATGCCGGCACAACCCCAGAACAGCTCCTCCATGAACATCGGCAGGGACATCCCGGTCGGATCGCCGATCAGATCGCGGTAGAACAGCGGGCTGTAGAAACCCTGCCGGGCGGCTTCCTCGAGCACCGGCCAGGGAAACTCCTGGCGTTGGTCGTAGTCGAGAGCCACCGGGCGGACGACGGACTCGGCGAACTCGTGCGTGCGACGGGCCAGGTCGTGCTGTGCCGCCGTGGGTGTCAGGTCGAACGTCATGGCAGCGCCCTCTGCGTCTCGTTACGCGGCTTGTTCTCACGCCGCCGCGCGGCCTGAATCGTCGCCGCTGGGTCGACAGACTCGGTCCTTGCCGAGCCGGACTACCCCGTTGACGGGCTCAGCAAACGGCGGCGGGTCAGGCCGCCGAACGCGGTCCGACCTGCGCGATCGGCAGGTGCAGCACGACGGCCGTCGCCGGGACCGCGTCGTCTTCGCGACGTTCCAGCAGCGCCGCATTCTCGGGCAGCTGACGCGAATTGATCTCGCCGGTGGCGATGCGCCGCAGTACCTCGTGGGCACGGGCAAGTTGGTCGCGCTTGCGGTACTGACCGCCGGGCAGCTTCACCCCGGCCCACACGCCGTACTCCTCGCGGTGCGTGACGGCGTGCTGGGCGCATCGGCGCTGCTGTGCCAATGGGCAGCGGCGCAGGCACTGGATCCGCGCCTCGGTGGCCGACCGCTCGTAGGCGCGCGCCTTCGCCGCGCCGTCGCCACCGTCGTCGTCCGGGTAGCCGAACCACAATTCCGGGTTGGTCGCGCAGGGGTGTCCCATGTCGGTCTCCTCGATCTGGCTGTCAAACGTAGACGGAAGCGTATAGCAACAGCGCCGGGCTCGGCAAGAGAAACGTGATGGAAACGTATATCCGCTGGCCGCCGCCCGCGGCTGTGTAATATCCGCCGTATGGCCGGAGCGTGCGGTGAGCCGTGAATCGGCCGGGGCCGCGATCCGCGCGCTCCGCGAATCGCGCGACTGGTCGTTGGCAGAGCTGGCCGCGGCGACGGGCGTCAGCATCATGGGCCTGAGCTTTCTGGAGCGAGGCGCCCGCAAACCGCATAAAAGCACAGTTCAAAAGGTTGAGAACGGGCTCGGACTGCCGCCCGGCACTTACTCGCGGCTGCTGGTCGCCGCCGACCCGGACGCCGAGCTGGCGCGATTGATGGCATCGCAGCAGCCCGGAGAGATGCCCGCAAGGCGGGTGGGCCCCATAGTGGTCGACCGCCACAGCGACACCGACGTGCTGGAAGGTTATGCCGAGGCGCAACTCGATGCCATCAAATCCGTCATCGATCGACTTCCGGCGACAACGTCAAACGAATATGAGACGTATATTCTCTCTGTGATCGCACAATGTGTGAAGGCCGAGATGCTGGCCGCCAGCTCTTGGCGCGTGGCGGTGAACGCCGGCGGCGACTCGACGGGCCGGCTCATGGAGCACCTGCGCGAACTCGAGGCGACCCGGACGGCGCTGCTGAAGAGGATGCCCGCCAGCCTGAGCGCGCGCTTCGACCTGGCGTGTGCGCAGTCGGCGTTGCCCGAACCGATCATCGCGGCACTGGTCGGAGTCGGCGCCGACGAGATCTGGGAGATCCGCAACACCGGCGCCATCCCGCCAGGGGCGCTCCCCCGCGTTCGCGCCTTCACCGAGGCGGTCGAGTCGACCAATCCGAAGCGAGCCGCCGAGGGGGCGCAATGATCGGCAACGAACTCGAGGTGTTGGGCCGTGCCCACCGGCTGTTCGCCGGCAACGCGCGGCGTCCCCCGCTGCACGCGGGCGCGCCGCTTCATGATGGCCCGCGCGTCACCGTCAATACCGTTGGTTTGCAGGGCAACTACCGAGCCGCTGCCGATCGGGGCCGGCGACAGCTGCGCTCGGCTGCCGGTACTGACGCGCTCGCGGCCGACATCATCGACGGCGCGCTTCACGATCGGGCGAGGGCCCATGATCTCACCGCACGCGTGCTCGACGCGGCGCGCGCCGACGTCGCATCCGGCCCCGTCACACCGCTGGCCCAGCGGGAGGCGATGCGCCGCGGGGCGGCCCGGCTGCGTTCCCAACGCGGGCACGTCCTGACGGCGCGCCTGCTGGCCCGACGGCATGCCGCGGCACTGCGCGCGCTGCGGTACCAATCGCTGCGCCGCTCGCGGCTGCCGCTGACCGATCGCCGCGCCGCCATCGTGGTGCGCGCCGCAATTTCGCGACTGGGCCGCCCGTACGTGTGGGGCGCGACGGGCCCCGATCAGTTCGACTGTTCGGGCCTGGTTCAGTGGTGTTACGCGCGGGCCGGTATCCACCTCGACCGCACCACCTATGAGCAGATCAACGACGGTATTCCGGTGCCTCGTTCCCAGGTTCGCCCGGGGGATCTCGTCTTTCCCCACGCCGGACACGTCCAACTGGCGATCGGCAACAACCTCGTCATCGAAGCGCCCTACTCCGGCGCCTCGGTTCGAGTGAGCCGACTGGGCAACAGCATTGCGATCCGGCGGCCATTGTGACAGGCGCGGAACAAGCCGGACGTGCACTGGACGCCGCTCGGGCGCGGCAATCGTCTCTGGCAGGCCGGCACCGCGCGATGGCCGACGCCGACCGCGCGCTCACGCAGGTCCTCGCCGACGCTCACGCCTCGATGCGCGAAAGCGTCAGGAGGCTGGATGCGATCGCCGATGAAGTCGACCGCGCGGTCGCGCACCAATCCGGGCTCGCCGTCGACACCCCGTTGGGCGCGCGCGAGTTTCAGAGATTCCTGGCGGCGAAGCACCGGGAGATCGCGGCGGTAATCGAGGATGCGCGCGAGTTCGGCCGCGCCAAAAAGGTTGCGATCGAGCGACTGGGCGCGCAGTACCTCGGTTCTGCGGACCAGTGAGACAGCTGGTGCGATGCTTGTCCACAACGGCGCCGTCGCGGTGATTTGTCGGTCGCGGCACCCATCATTACAGTCGCCCGGCATGCAGGGGCCGCCACAAGATCGCGACGTTGCCGCCACGCCCCCGGAACCGGGAAAGGGTGCGGCCGCGGACGCCATAGCGCACGCGGAAAGCGCTCTGGCGCGGCAGAATTCGGCTGTCTCCCAACTCGACCTGCAAGTCGTGTCCGCCATTTTGAACGCACACCTGCAGGCCGTCGAGGGAAAAGAGGCGTTGGCCGAACTGCAACGCGAGACCGAGGCCGCGGTCCGGACCCGGTCGGACCTCGACACCCCGGCGGGCGCGCGTGACTTTCAGCGGTTCCTCATCGGCAAGCTCAGGGACATCCGCGGGGTGGTCCTCAACGTGAGCCTGGACGACACCTCGAAATCGGCGCTGATGGCCGCCTGGACGTCGCTCTACGAATGTTCGCGAAGCGAGCCGCATCCCGGGGAGGATCAGGCGCCGGCGCCCCCGGGCGACGAGCCCGCGGCGTCTCCCGACGATCTAGGCACCGATCCCCTGCTGGACTCGTTGCTGGCCGACGATCCCGGCCTGCCGCCCGGGGAGGCGCCCGCAACGCTTCCGCAGGCCGCCTACCCACCCGCGCCGCCGATTCCCAACCTGGGCATGGGGCCGATGCCCGGTCTCGGAGTTCCCGGTGGGTTACCGCTGCCCACAGGGCTCGCAGACCTGGCCGATTCGGCGGCGCGTCATCCCGAGACCGACGCGTCCGGTCCCGACGACCCGGACACGGGTGCTCACGACCATGTCCGGGACTCAGGCGCAACCCCGGCACAGGGCGAGTTGGCATCGGCCGGCGATCCCGAGGCCGGCCCGACACCGGTGACGCTGCCCGACGGAGAAACGGTGACGGCGCCCAGCCCGCGGCTCGCGGCCGCCATCAATGCCGCGGTCGGTGGTGCGCCCATCGCCGAAGCGTTCCGCCAGCAAGGCATCACGCTTCCCCCACCGGGCACGCCGGTCACCGACCCCATCGACCCCAAGCAGGTCAACCCGGGCGACGTGGGCATCCTGACCGATCGCTATGCGCTCGCCCTCGGCCCCGGAAAAGCCCTTCTGGACGGCCAGATTCAGCACATCGGCACCGTGAGCGGGCCGAACTTTCTAGGCTGGGAGCATCCACCGGGGGCGAACACGACGGTGACCGCGCCGGCCGAGCCCAATGCACCGACACCGACTCGACCGGCGAACGCGCCGGCCACCTCAGGACAGTGACCGCCGCCGGCGGCCATGAACAGGAGACAGCGGATGGCAGATTCGATCCACGTCGTGCCCGCGCAGTTGCGGCAGGCCGCGGCGCAGCACCAGGAGACCGCGGAGTACCTACGCACCGTTCCGTCGTCGCATGCCGCGATTCAGGAGAGCCTCGACTCGCTGGGGCCGATCTTCGGTGAACTCCGCGAAGCCGGGCGCGAACTGCTCGAGTTGCGCCGGCAATGCTACGAACGACAGGCCGACGACCACGCCGACCTGGCCGACAAGCTGACCTTGTCCGCGACGATGTGGGAACACCACGAGCGAAGCGCGGCACATGACCTGCGGGGCGTCGCCGACGGCGGTCGATGACCGACGCCAACCCCGCGTTTGACACCGTCCACCCGAGCGGGCACATCATGGTCCGCTCCTGCCGCGGCGGATACATGCACAGCGTCGCGCTGAGCGACGCGGCGATGGAGACCGACGCCGACACGCTCGCGCGGGGTATTCTCCTCACCGCCGATGTGGCGTGCCTGAAGGCGTTGCTGGAAATCCGCGATGAGATCCTGGCCGCCGGTCACACCCCGTCCGCGGAGGTGCCGACCCCGCAAGACCTCGACGCTGCGATCGAGAAGTTGCTGGCGCACAAGCTGCGCCGCCGCGACGGCATGGGTTGACCGGCGCAGGGCTTACGGCAGCTGGGTTTGGCCGGCGCCGGGGCGGGGAACGATGTCAACTGGCGGCTCGACGGGGTTGGGGCCGAACAACTCTCGTGCCCGGGCCAGCAGGGCACGCACCTCGTCGAGTTGCTGCTGCAGCGCAGATTCAGCCATCCCTCCACGCTACCGAGGCCGCCGCGCCGGCACAATTCACCGACCGCATAAAGCATCCGAGGCATGCCGGTACGCTGAGTCGGTGGCGATCTTCGGCCGGATAGCGGCGCGCCAGCGCCTCCGCAGAGCTACCCGGGAATCGTTGGCGATTCCGGCCTTCAGCTCTCCCGTCGACTGCACCCCGTGGGTGACAGGCGGGCTGTGGCCGGCCGAGTTGTCGACCGTCACAGCCGAAACCGCCACGCTCGCAGAGTATCTCAGGGACGACCTGCAGCGCATCGCCGACCGCGCCAATGATGAGCTCAAGATCATCAAGCGGGCCGGATTGTCCGACTCCGCGCGTCAGGCGGAGGAGGCCGGCGTGATCGACGACGCCCGCGCCCGGGCGGTGCGGCGGGTCGAATCGACCCTGCGCCAGTTGGACGCGATGAAAGCCCGCGCTGCCGGGGCTGCGGTCCGGCGAGAACCCACCGAACCCGTGCATCCCGAGCCGGGGGAAACCCAGATCATCCCTGCCGTGAAGGACCCCGAACCGGACGTCGAGCCGGTGGCAGGGCTGGCCACCGCGACCGACCGTGAGGAGCCGGACACGGCGTGGTATCCGCCCGCTGTTCACCACGACGCCGTCGAGCCTGTCACACGCCCTCACATCGACGACACACAAGTCATTCCCGCCATCAGTCAGGCAGAGCCCGCAGTCGACGCGCCGGGCGGCCCGGGTCGCCATCATGCGCTCGTCGAGGCGCCCGCCCCGGACGACACGGCAACCGAGGGCGACTACGGCACCCCCGGCGGCGACGCCGAAGCCTCCGCCGCCGACTCAGCCTCCGCGGCAACGGAATCCGATGCCGCGCGGCTGAACCGGCTGCTCGAGTTCGTAGTGCGCCAGGAGTCGCGGCTGAACTGGGCCGTCGGCGATCGCGCGGACGGGACGACCCTGCTGGTCACCGACCTCGCCCACGGGTGGATACCGGGCGCGATCACGCTGCCGGCCGGCGTGCGGCTGTTGCCCCCGGGGCGGCGCACCGGCAGGGCCGCAGCACTGATCGGTGACCCGCAGCGCCTCGTGACCTACGCACCGGGCGACTTCTTGCGCCGTACCGCCGGCTTCGCGGCAACGCATACCTCGCTGCAGCCGCGCGAGCTGCCCGCCATCGACAACCTGAGGTCTGTGCTCGGCGAGACCACCCACTGGCGCGACGGGCTCCCCCGCATCGTCTACCGGCTGGCCAACGCGGCCGCCACCGGCGAGACGGTCGTCGACCAGGAGATCGACGTCCTGCGGGTGCATCTCGACACCGCGCGCTACCAGCTGCTGGTCCAATACCCGAATGTCGATCAAGCGCTGCTGCTCAACTGCATGCTGATGGCGGCCACCGAGAGGATGGTCAGCGGGGATCCGTTGTCGGCGAACTACCACCTCGCGTGGTACCGGCAACTGGTTTCCACGCCCGCCGATCAATGAATTGACGCTGGTCGGAGGGGTCGACATACTGTCTTCGTGTCGGGGTCGGGCGATGGCGCGGATCTCAGCGACAAGGATCTGGTCGAATCGGTTCTCAAGGAGCTGAGCGAGGCCGCCGACAAGTGGGAAGCCTTCGTCGCGCAGGCCGAGGCCGTCACCTACAGCGTGGACCTCGGCGACATCCAGGCCGTCGCGAACGCCGACGGCCGGCTGATCAGGTTGGCGCTGCACCCCGCCGTGATGACGGCCTACGCCCACGGGGAACTGGCCGACAGGCTGAACCTCGCGTTCGCGGCGCTGCGCGAGGAGGCCGAGGCCGAGAATCAAGCGACTTACGGCGGGCCGCTGCAGTAATCGCGCTCATCGCCGCTCGTCGCGCTTGCGCGCTCATCGCCCGACGCGGGGTGGGATGGGCGTCGGCTCTCTTCGCGCTTGCGCGCTCATCGCCCGACGCCGGGTGGGATGGGCGTCGGCTCTCTTCGCGCTTGCGCGCTCATCGCCCGACGCCGGGAGGGCCCGCGAAAGCCTGCGCGACCTCGAGCCATCGCCGCGCGTCGTCCCCCTCGGCAACGAGGCCGAGCGCGCTGAGCGGTCGCCGCTGGGTGACCAGGTAGCAGAAGTCCTCGGCGGAGCCGGTGACGCGCTGCGCGGCGTCGGGCGGCCCCCAGGACCAGGTGGCGCCCCCGGGTCCGCGCAGCTCAACCAGAAACGGCTCGGCGGGTGCCGCCAGGTTGTTGACCGAGAAGGCGTAATCGCGGGTGCGAACCCCGAGATGCGCGATCGACCGCAGCCGGTCGGTGGCCGGGCGTGACACGCCGAGGGCGTCGGCAACGTCGAGGCCGTGCGCCCACGTCTCCATCAGCCGGGCGGTGGCCATCGACGCCGCGCTCATCGGCGGCCCGAACCACGGCAGTTTGCGCCCGTCGGGAACCGTCAGCAGCGCCTCGTGCAATCGTGCGCGGGTGACCCGCCACTCCGAGAGCAGCTGCGCGGGTGCAACTTCCGCCAGTTCGTCGGCGCCGGCGTCGACGAATCCGGTCGGGTTCGCCGCGGCGGCCGTGAGCACATCGGCGAACCCCGCCTCGTCGGTGACCGACAGCAGCGCCACCCGATCGGTCCACAACAGATGTCCGATCTGGTGGGCGATGGTCCAGCCGGGAGCGGGTGTCGGACCGGCCCAGCGTTCGGCCGGCAGCGGCGCCACCAAATCGTCGAGTTGGTCGCTCTCGGCACACAGGTCGGCGACGACCGGGCCGGGTCCGGCCATCATCGGCTCCGCAAGGAGCGCGGGGAAGTCACCTTCGCACTTTAGCCAGTGCCCGGTTCGGCGCGGCGGCCGATGACGGCGTGCAGGACGAGGCCGGCCACGTAAAGCGCCGAGCCGAACAGCGCGAACGCGGGTGCATGCCCGTCGTCGGGAATCAGGGCGGCGGCCAAGGTGATCGAGGCGATGAACGACACCCAGAACAGCGCGTCCTGCACCGCGAACACGTGCCCGCGAAGCGCGTCGTCGACGTCCATCTGGATCGCGGAGTCGGCGCACAGCTTGACCACCTGGCCGGCCACTCCGAGGAAGAAACCGCACACCACCATCACCGGCAGCTGCAACCCGGCGCCTGCGAGCTGGATGACGGCGGCCGCGGCCAGGGCGCCGTTGGCCGTGGCGTAACGGCCCCGGCGGCGCACCACGGCGGGCGTGAACACGTTCGCCAGGAACGCCCCCAGCCCCGCGGCGCCGAAGAACAGCAGGGCCGCCCCCAGTCCCCCCGTCTCGGGATCGGGAATGTGGTGGAGCAGCAGCAAGACCAGCAGCGAATTGATGCCGATCACCATTCGATGTGCGGCCAGGCCGGACAAGGTGGCGGCGACGGTGGGACGCTGTGCAACGGTGCGGGCGCCGTGCAACCAGCCGGTGACCACCGCGTAGAGGGCCGGCCCGTGGACCGCGCGGCGGGTTTCGTCCGGGCCCAGTACGCGCGAGCCGAACCGCAACGAGAGCAGCAACGCGATCAGGACCGGTATCGCGGTCAGGAAGATGACCGCGGATGCCCCCTCGTCACCGGCGCCGACCACGAAGCGGGGCACCAGCATGAAGTTTGCGCCGAGGAAGGCGGCGATAGCTCCCGATGCCGTGGCGACCGAGTTCATCGTCACCACCTGTTCGCGCGGCACCACGTGCGGAAGCGCCGCCGACAGCCCGGATGCGACGAATCGGGCCAGGCCGTTGGCGAGCAGCGCCCCCAGCAACAGGGCCATGTCACCGGCCCGCACGGCGAGGATCGTGCCGATCGCGGCGATCAGAACCAGGCGGCAGGCGGTCGCGCCGACGAGCACCAGCCGGCGGTCCCAGCGGTCCATCAGGGCTCCGGCGAACGGACCCAGCAGCGAGTAGGGCAGGAACAGCACCGCGAACGCGCGCGCGATCGCCATGGGATCGGCGGCCCGATCCGGGTTGAACAGCAGCGCTCCCGCCAGGCCCGCCTGGAAGAGGCCGTCTGCGAACTGACTCGCCATGCGTACCAGGAGCAGTCGCCCGAAATCGGGCAAACTGCGCACGGACCGCCAGAGGGCTACGGGTGCGCTCGAGCGCGTCCCGGTATAGGTCACGAAACCGACTTCCACGAGTGGGGTGGGCAGGCTTGCTGCGGTCCGACGCCGCCGCATTAACAGTACAAATATCCGCGCGCTGCGCTCGATTGCCCCGGCGAAGATGCGCCGGATGCGATGATGGTCTGGTGCCGTCCGAGGACCCAGAGGACTATGTCGCGCCGGCCGCGCAGCGAGTGCGTGCCGGCACTTTGCTGCTGGCCAACACCGACCTCCTCGAACCGACGTTCCGGCGGACCGTCATCTACATCGTTGAGCACAACGACGGCGGCACGCTCGGCGTTGTGCTCAACCGGCCCAGCGAAACCGCCGTTTACAACGTTCTGCCCCAGTGGGCCAAGCTGACGGCCAAGCCGAAGACGATGTTCATCGGCGGGCCGGTGAAGCGAGACGCGGCCCTGTGCCTTGCGACGCTGCGCATCGGCGCCGACGCGCACGGCGTGCCCGGCCTGCGGCATGTGGCGGGCCGGGTGGTCATGGTCGATCTGGATGCCGACGCCGATACGATCGCGCCCCTGGTCGAAGGTGTGCGGATCTTCGCCGGGTACTCCGGCTGGACCATCGGTCAGCTCGAGGGCGAAATCGAGCGTGACGACTGGATCGTACTGTCGGCGTTGCCATCTGACGTTCTGTCCGGTTCGAGGGGCGACCTGTGGGGCCAGGTGTTGCGCCGGCAGCCGTTGCCGCTGTCGATGCTGGCCACCCACCCCATCGACGTCAGCCGGAACTGACGCCCCTCCCCCGCTGTCCGCCCGTTCAGTGACAGGACGTTCAGTGACAGGACGTTCAGTGACAGGACTGTGTGCAGGCGCCGCAGCGGCCGCCACACGGCTGTGCCGCCGCTTGCTGGCGCAACGCGAAGCGCGCACTCTGCCAGGAGCCGGCGGCCAGGGTTCCGAGTGCGCCGACGACGCACACGATCAGCACCACCAGAGCGGTGTGCGGGGACGCGGAAAGCGCCACGATGCCACCGGCGGTCAGCATCACCGCCGCCGCCAACTGCGTCGGCGCCATGGCACGCAACGCCACCGCCGTGATGTCGACCGTTTGGTTGTGCGCAAGCGACCAGATCCCGAACCCGGCACAGGCCCCGGCCGCACACATGCTCAGCACGCCCGCAATCAGCATGGCCTCACCATACGAGGCCACCCGCCGGTCCGCTCGCGCGGCTCCGGCCGCCCGCGGCGCGGCCGGATCAGTGCTGCAGGAACGAGAAATTCGGCAGCGGTGGCAAGCCGGGCACCATCGCCAGGAGGTTGGGCGTGGGCTGCGGCGCCTGGGCGGGGGCCGGCGCGGTCACAGGAACGGGCGCGGTGGCCGCAGGCGCGGGCACGGGGGCTGCGGGCGCGGGTGCGGGCCCCGCGACGGGCAGGCCGACCGGCGCGGCGGCCGGGACCTGGGCGGGGGCCGGTGTCGGCGCCCCCGGCACGGTCACCCGGAAACCGTTGATGATGGCGTCGGTGGCCGGGGCGTCGGCAACCGCCAGCGCACGGTCGGTGGTGACCGCCAGCGACACCAGGTACTTGTCGCGCCCGGACGTGGCGATGACGTGACGCCGCGCCGTATTCAGGATCATGTCGCCGTCGCGGTAGGTGCCCTCGGCGACCGATGAGGGAAAGCCGTCGAAGTCGGCCATCGATGCGTTGGTGGGTTGCCACGCCAGCAGCTGCTGGCTGTCGACGTATCCGTGCGAGATCGCCTCGCGGGCATCGAAGTTGCCGACCAGCTTGTACACCACCACCTGCGCGTTCGACGAGTAGATGCTGTTGCCGTGCCGGTCGGCGATCACCGCGAACGCGTCGGGCACGTTCGGGTCGGGCACCTGAGTCCAGCGCGGCGGTACCGGCAGCGTGATGTCGAGCGCCTTGAGACCCTGCGGCGTCTGCGCCTCGAGCTTGACCCCCTTCGACTGCAGATACTCACGAAGCGTGCCCGAGGTCGCGGGTGTCACGGCCGGCGGCGCCGGCACCGCGGGCGCGGCCGCGACCTGTGCCTGCGTTGCGGGCGCGCCGGCGGCGCTCGGCGGCATGAACGGGTTGGCGGCCGGCGGGGCGGCGAGCAGCCTGTTGGGCACCTGACCGGGAAGGACGTTCTGCGGCGCCAGTGCGGGGACGGCGGGCGCGGGGGAGGGGGTGGGAAGCCCCGGATCCGCCGATGCCCTGGCGGCGCCCGCAAAAAGCGCGACACCGATCAGGCCGGCGGCCACGCCCCCCAGGAATGCCCGATGAGTGGGGGCGATCTCGATCATCTGCGTCGTCCTTCCCAATAGCTCGGGTGGTGAGCGCCTGCGTGTAGAGGCCGACTGTAACCAGAGGTCAAAGGTGGTGGACAGGCTTGAAATAGAGCTGGGATGAAGCTCTGATCGGCGCGCAACGCAACCGAGACCAACCCGTGGCCGCAGTTGGCGCCCCGGCGGTCCTTATACCCTGTTCAGGTGACCGAATCCCCGACCACCGCGTCCGCGGGCACCGCCGGCGCCGCTTCGGGCTCTCCCTCGGACTCCGAGGCGCCGCCGCATCGGTACGCCGCGGCGTTGGCGGGTCGTATCGAGAGCACTTGGCAGGACAACTGGGCCAGGCTCGGTACCTTCAACGTTCCCAACCCGGTCGGCTCGCTGGCTCCCACCGACGGCACCCCGGTCCCGGACGACAAGCTGTTCGTGCAGGACATGTTTCCGTACCCCTCGGGTGAGGGACTGCACGTCGGCCACCCGCTCGGCTACATCGCCACCGATGTCTACGCCCGTTACTTCAGGATGACCGGCCGTAACGTCCTGCACGCGTTGGGCTTTGACGCCTTCGGGCTGCCCGCCGAGCAGTATGCGGTGCAGACCGGGACCCATCCGCGCACCAGGACCGAGGCCAACGTCGTCAATTTCCGTCGCCAGTTGGGCCGGCTGGGCCTGGGGCACGACAGCCGGCGCAGCTTCTCGACCACCGATGCCGAGTTCTACAAGTGGACCCAGTGGATCTTCCTGCAGATCTACAACGCGTGGTTCGATCGCGCGGCCAACAAGGCCCGCCCGATCGCCGACCTGGTGGCGGAGTTCGATTCCGGTGCGCGACGCCTTGACGGTGGCCGCGAGTGGACCGAGCTGTCGGCGGGGGAGCGGGCGGACGTGATCGACGGCCACCGGCTGGTTTACCGCGCCGACTCGCTGGTCAACTGGTGCCCGGGTCTGGGGACGGTGCTTGCCAACGAAGAGGTGACCGCCGACGGCCGCAGCGACCGCGGCAACTTCCCGGTCTTCCGGAAACGGTTGCGGCAGTGGATGATGCGGATCACGGCCTATTCCGACCGGCTCCTCGACGACCTCGACCTGCTGGACTGGCCCGAGCCGGTGAAAACGATGCAGCGCAACTGGATCGGTCGCTCCACCGGGGTCAACGCGCTGTTCGCGGCGAGCATGACCAACGGCGATGAGGTCGACATCGAGGTGTTCACCACCCGGCCCGACACGATGTTCGGCGCCACCTATCTGGTGCTGGCACCCGAGCACGACCTGGTCGACGGCCTCGCAGCGGAGCAATGGCCGGACGGGACCGATCCCCGGTGGACCTACGGCGCAGCCACACCGCGGTCGGCGGTCGACGCGTACCGCCAGGCGATCGCCGCGAAGTCTGACCTGGAGCGTCAGGAGAACAAGGAGAAGACCGGCGTCTTCCTGGGCAGTTGCGCGACCAACCCGGCCAACGGCAAACCCGTGCCGGTCTTCATCGCCGACTATGTGTTGGCCGGATACGGGACGGGCGCCATCATGGCGGTGCCCGGGCACGACCAGCGCGACTGGGATTTCGCCCACCAGCTGGGCCTGCCGATCGTGGAAGTGATTGGCGGCGGCGACGTTTCGGAGGCGGCCCACACGGGCGACGGCGTGCTGGTCAACTCCGGCGACCTCGACGGGATGGACGTGGCGGCGGCGAAGGCCGCCATCACCGCACGGCTGGAGGCCGAGGGGCGCGGTTGTGCGCGCGTCGAATTCAAGCTGCGCGACTGGCTTTTCGCGCGGCAGCGGTACTGGGGCGAGCCGTTCCCCATCGTCTACGACAGCGACGGCCGCGCGCATCCCCTCGACGAGGCCGCGCTACCGGTCGAACTGCCCGACGTGCCCGATTATTCGCCGGTGCTGTTCGACCCCGACGACGCCGACAGCGAGCCGTCGCCGCCCCTGGCCAAGGCGACCGAGTGGGTGCACGTCGAACTGGACCTCGGCGACGGGCTGAAGCCCTACACGCGCGACACCAACGTGATGCCGCAGTGGGCCGGCAGTTCGTGGTATGAGTTGCGCTACACCGACCCGCACAACTCCGAACGGTTCGTCGGCAAGGAGAACGAGGCGTACTGGATGGGGCCGCGGCCCGACGAGCATGGCCCCCAGGATCCTGGCGGGGTCGATCTGTACGTCGGCGGCGCCGAGCATGCGGTCCTGCACCTGCTGTATTCGCGGTTCTGGCACAAGGTCCTCTACGACCTGGGCCATGTCAGCTCCCGCGAGCCCTACCGCAGGCTGGTCAACCAGGGTTACATCCAGGCCTTCGCCTACACCGACGCCCGCGGGTCCTACGTCGCGGCGGATGAGGTGATCGAGCGCGACGGCGGCTTCTTCTACCCCGGGCCCGACGGCGAGATCGAGGTGTTCCAGGAATTCGGCAAAATCGGTAAGAGCTTGAAGAACTCGATATCGCCGGACCAGATCTGCGACGAGTACGGCGCCGACACCCTGCGGGTCTACGAGATGTCGATGGGACCTCTGGAGGCCTCTCGGCCGTGGGCCACCAAGGACGTCGTCGGCGCGCACCGGTTCCTGCAACGGGTGTGGCGCCTGGTCGTCGACGAGCAGACGGGCCGGACCCGGGTGGCCGACGGGGTGGAGCCGGGCGTCGACACGCTGCGGTTCCTGCACCGCACCATTGCCGGAGTGTCGGAAGACTATGCCGCCCTTCGCAACAACACCGCCGCGGCCAAGCTGATCGAGTACACCAATCACCTCACCAAAGAACACCGCGATGCGGCTCCGCGGGCGGCGGTCGAGCCGCTGGTGCTGATGCTGGCGCCGCTGGCGCCGCACATGGCCGAGGAGTTGTGGCTGCGGCTCGGCCACCCCACCTCGTTGGCGCACGGCCCGTTCCCGCTAGCCGACCCGGAGTACCTGGTCGACGACAGGGTCGAATATCCGGTGCAGGTCAACGGGAAGGTCCGGGGGCGGATCGTGGTGTCCGCGGACGCCGATCAGGATTCGCTGAAGGCCGCGGCGCTCGCCGACGAGAAGGTGCAGGCGTTCCTGGCCGGCGCCTCTCCACGCAAGGTGATCGTGGTGCCAGGCCGCCTGGTCAATCTCGTGGTGTGAGCCCCGTTATCGCCGCGCGGGCCGCAGCACCACCTCGTGCACGTGTCCGTCGCGGGGGGTGGCGACGGCGTTGGCAACCGCCGCGGCGACGGTCTCGGGCTTGAGGAAGTTGGCGGCGTCGTATTCGCCACCCTCGAACGCGACGAGTTCGCGCTGCATCGGGCTGTCCGTGCGTCCGGGATAGACGGTGGTGACGCGCAGGTCCGGCTCGTCGCCGCGCAGCGAGTCCGCGAACGCACGCAACGCGAACTTGCTCGCCGAGTAGGACGCCATGCCGGGGGACACGTTTCGCCCGGCGCCGGAGTTGATGAACACCACGTGGCCGCGGGCTCGGCGCAGCGCCGGCAGCAGCGACAGCGTAAGCTCGACGGGTCCAAACACGTTGACGGCGAAGGTGGCTCGCCACTCGTCGATGTTCGAGTCGGCCAGATGACCTGGAATGGACACGCCGGCGTTGTGCACCAGCACGTCGAGTTCGTCGACGATCTCGCACGCGGCCTCGATCTCGTCGGTGTCGGTCAGATCGAGCGGAAAGGTTGTGGCGCCGAGCCGATCGGCGACCGCGTCGAGCCGGTCGGAGGGTCGCCCGGCCAGCAGCAGGGTGTGCGTGGGAGCCAGCGCCGTGGCGATGGCCGAACCGATACCGCCGCCGGCCCCGGTGATGAGTGCAGTGGGCATGCAGCCGAGCCTACCGTCACCGCGAATCACCTTGACGGAAGGGCTTTTTCAGGCCTCTTTTCGCGCGGCGGACTCGTCTGCGGGGCCGGGTTCGCCGGAGGCCAGCCGTTCCAGCGGTGGCAGCGCCTTCAGCAACATCTCGAGATCGGACACGGGAAGTTGACTGAGCATCGCGGCTAGGGCTGCGCGCCGGTTGGCCAGCGACTCGCCGTGAACGGCCCGTCCCCGCGGGGTGATGTCGACGAGCACGGCGCGCAGGTCGGACGGGTCGCGGGAGCGCTTGACGAGCCCGAGCTTCTCGAGGCGCCGGATCGCCACGGTGGTGGTGGGGGTTCGCACCCGCTCGTGGGCAGCCAGGTCGGTCATGCGGATCGGACCTTGATCGAGCAGGGTGACCAGAATCGACAATTGCGCCAGCGTCAAATCTCCGGCGGCCGCACCGTTGGGGTCGCCGCGGCGCAGCATGGAAAAAAGTTTGGACAGCGCACGGTGCAAACCTTCCGCAAGCTCCGTCACCTCGGGCGCGGTGGAGTCGCTGTCCGCCATAAGTCGGCAGTCTAACCCTATCTGGGGGGCGAACAAGTGAGCTCTTGTCGACGAGCTCCCGGCGTCAGAGCACCTGGGACAGGAATCGCCGCAGCCGCTCCGTCTGCGCGGCTTCGAAGATCTGCTCGGGCGGGCCCGATTCCACGACCTTGCCGTGATCCATGAAGACGACCGTGTCGGCTGCCGACCGGGCGAACGCCATTTCATGGGTGACGACGAGCATGGTCATGCCGTCGGCCCCGAGATCGGCGACGAGTTGCAGTATTTCCTTGACCGTTTCGGGATCCAGCGCCGAGGTCGCCTCGTCGAAGAACATGACCTGAGGCGCCATCGCCAGGGCGCGGGCGATGGCAACCCGTTGCTGCTGGCCGCCGGAGAGCATCCCGGGCCGGGCGGCGGCCTTGTGCTTGAGGCCAACTCGGTCCAGCTGTGCCAGCGCCAGCTCGCGCGCTGCGTCGGCGTTGAGCCGCCGCAGTTTTTGTGGCGCCAGCGTGACGTTGCGTAGCACGCTGAGGTGCGGGAAGAGGTTGAAATGCTGAAAGACCATACCGATGCGCTGGCGAAGTTGGTTGGGATCGTCGCGCATCACCGACTTGCCGTCGAGCAGGATGTCGCCGCTGTCAGGCTCATGCAGTCGATTCAACGTCCGCAGCAGCGTCGACTTACCCGACCCGGACGGTCCGACGATGGCCACCGTGCTGCCCGCCGGAGCCTTCATGTCCACACCGCGCAACACCACCGTGCCGCCCAAAGTCTGGTGAATTCCCTTGGCTTCCAGGGAGACTGACGGGGGCGCCAAGGTGGGGCCGCTCACGTGATCTCCTGGCTGAAGGGCGCGGTGAGCACGTCGCCGCGGTCTTCGTCCGCGGCCGCGCGGCCCCCCCGGCGCAGGCGCGAGTCGATGTAGTTCACCAAATGCGTCAACGGGATTGTCAATATCAGGTAGAAGGCGCCGGCAGCGACCAGCGGCGACAGGCTGCCGGACTGCGCGTTGAGGTCGCGGCCCACCTGAAACAGCTCGCGCTGGTCGGCGACCAGACCCAGGAAGTACACCAGCGCGGAGGCCTTCAGCAGTCCGATGGCCTGATTGACCAGAGCGGGCAGCACTCGCCGTACGCCCTGCGGCACCACCACCAACCGCATGGCGGTCGCATAGCTGAAGCCGAGTGCCCGCGAGGCTTCGAGCTGGCCCGGGTCGACGCTCTGAATACCCGAACGCAATATCTCACCGATGTAGGCGGCGGCCATCAGTCCCAGGGCCGCGATCCCCAGCGGATAGGGATTCTTGTTCGTCAGGCCACCAACCAGCGGCCCGATGCCCATCCCGATGATCAGGATGATGACCACCTCGGGCAGGCCCCGGAAGATGTCGGTGTAGATCCGCGCCGGCCAGCGCAGCCAGCGCGACTGCGAGATCCCGGCCATCGCGAGCACCATGCCCAGCACCAGCCCGATCACCAGCGCGCTGTTCGTCAGGATCATCGTGTTCGGCAAACCCGTGGTCAAAAGCACGGGGATGGCCTGCTTGTACAAGTCCCAATCGAGGAACGAATGACCTAATTGCGCCAGGACGGACTGTGGCGCGCTCGGCGCCACCGGTTTGCGGTGCTGGCCCTCGGCGATCGCGGCGAAGTTCGGCAGCCTCGGGGCGGGGAGAAACAAGGACCCGGGTTTCCAGCCCGGCGGCAGCGTCCGGGGCACCCACTGGCAGTACAGGTTCGCCCAGGTGCCATCGGCGATGACAGCGTCCAGACCGGAATTCAGCGCATCGAGCAGCGGCCCGTTCTGTGGGGCTACCGCGTAGGCCACGAAATTGTCCTGGCTGAAGATGTTCGCGACGGTGACCGCAGGGTCGCCCGGCCGGATCACGGTCATTGCCAGGGTTCCGGGCGCCACCCAGGCGTCGAGCTGGCGCGTCTTGAGGGCGGCGTACAGGGTCGCGAAGCCGGGGTACTTCACCGGCTTCAGATTCAGGGTGTCGACGACGAACGACTCCTCGACGGTGCCCTGCACCACGCCGATCCGCTGGCCCGCAGCGAGGTCACCGAACTTGTGGATCGGTGAGCCGGGGGGCACCACGAGCGAGAAGAACCCGAAGTCGTAGCCATTGGTGAACGAGACGGTGCGACGGCGTGCATCGGTCGCCTTGATCGCCGCCGAGCCGACGTCGAAGCGCCCCGACGCCACCTGTGCGAGCAGCGCGGAGAAATCCGTGCTGACGAACCGGATCTCCAGACCGAGCTTGTCGGCGATCGCCCGCAGCAGCTCGTTGTCGAAGCCGCTGAATTCGCCGGTGGGGGTGATGCAGATGTTGGGCGGGGCGTCGGACAACGTGCCGACCGTCAGAACACCCCCCGTCGCGAGGCCCAACGCGTCGACGTTGACCGCGCGGAGCGGCTCGACGGTGGTGGTGGTGCCCGAGTCCTGGCGATGCGGGTACGGGTTGGTGGTCAGGTCTTTCGGCAATGCCACCGCGCTGTCCAAGCCGCCCGGTGCGCACTGGTTCCAGTCGGCGGACGCCGGAGCAGCCGGTCCACCCAGGACCACGCCGAACACGATCAGGATCGTCAGGGCCAGTCGGACCAACTGCCCACCACATCTGATGCACCCGCCCACTCGCAAAGTCATCACCGCCACCGTAACCACCTGATCCCGGTTCGGCTTGCCAAGCGCTGTGCTACACCGCCAGGGACGGCTCGCCAGGGCCCGGGTCGGCGTCGGCGAGGGCAGCAACGGAGTCGGCGCCAACGCCGGCCGTGTCGTCGGGCCGGGCGAAGACCCGGCGCCGGAACAGTTCTGCGAGCATCGTCTGGGCCATCAGCGACGAGCGAGCGACGCACGCGGCGCGTGCGCCGTTCGGGTCGTGCCGGTGAATGGCGGAGGTCTCGTCTTCGTAGAACGGCAGCGTGTCTTCGCGGCCGTTCTGGTAGGTCGCCCAGAACGCGCGCGGGATGATGTCCTGCGAGGCTCGGATCGAGGCGCGCAGGCGCGGTCCCGCGTACTCCTCGTTGATGGTGTGCCGATACTCCGCGGTGAGGTCGGAGAAGGTGCGCGAGTCTTTGGCGGCTCGCAGCGACCGCATGAGCGTGTCCAGCTGTCCCAGGATGCGCGGCGTCGGGCTGGTGGCCGCCCGGGCCGACGCGATCCCGTTGAGCATGCCCTCGAGTTCGTAGTGCTCCAGGATTGTGGCTTCGTCGAAGCGCTCAACGAACGCGCCCCGGTGGTAACGGGTCGAGACGATGCCGTCGTGTTCGAGTTGGACCAGTGCCTCCTGGATCGGGACCCGGCTCACCCCCAGGCCGAGCGCGATCTCGTTGCGGTCGACGCGGTCGCCGCTGCGCAGCTTGCCCGTCAGCAGCAAGTTGAGGATGTGCGAGACGACCAGGTCCTTTTCCTTGATCCCGTACTTCTTCGGCATGTGTGTCCGTGAGCCTCTTTCGACACGCGTAGATCATTAGCGCTGAGAAGTTTCTCACAACCCCGTTCGTACTATCAGAGGTTTCGTCAATCGGGTTGCGCAAGCCTCCAACCGCAGGTCTAGCGGCTGTCGCGCCACTTACACAGCGCTTCGGCGGCGCCGAGGTCGTAGCTCGGGCCGTCACAACCCACCGTGAGCAGTGTGACACCGAGGCCGGCCAGGGTTTGGGCATCGGCGATCAGATCGCCGCCGCCCTGCACGGCCGCGGAGCGTTCGATGCTCGCCGGCTCACGCCCCACTTCGGCGCAGTGCCGGGACAAGACGCCGGACTTCGCGGGGAACTCGTCCGCGGAGGTGAAGCTGTGCCAGATGTCGGCGTACTCGGCGACCAGCCGCAGGGTCTTGCGTTCGCCGCCGCCCCCGATCAGAACCGGGATGTCGCGGGTGGGCTGCGGATTCAGCTTGGCCAGCCGAGCCTTGATGCGCGGCAGGGCGCCCGCCAGGTCGTCGAGGCGGCTGCCTGCCGTGCCGAACTCGTAGCCGTACTCGTCGTAGTCCTTCTGCTTCCAGCCGGAGCCGATACCGAGGATGAGCCGGCCGCCCGAGACGTGGTCGACGGTGCGGGCCATGTCGGCGAGCAACTCGGGGTTGCGGTAGGAGTTGCAGGTCACCAACGCGCCGATCTGGATGCGCGACGTCTGCTCGGCCCAGGCGCCGAGCATCGTCCAGCATTCGAAGTGCGCGCCGTCGGGATCGCCGTAGAGCGGGAAGAAGTGGTCCCAGTTGAAAGCGACGTCGACGCCGATGTCCTCGCAGCGGCGCACGGCGTCGCGGATTTGTTGGTAGTGCGGCGCGTGCTGAGGCTGCAGTTGCACTCCGATACGGATGGCGGGATTGGCATTCATATCCCCACCGTAGTCAGCGGGCGGCGAGCACCCCGCGCAGAAGATCGGTCAGTGCGCGGGGCTGGTCGCTCTGCACCGAATGGCCCGAGTTCGCCACGACGTGCATGGTGCGGAAACGCTCTGCGCGATGGGCCAGTTCGGCCGCATCCTCATCGGTGACGAAGGGAGAGGATCCCCCGCGCACCAGGGTGACGGGTGCGGCCAGCGCGTCGACGTCCTCCCACAGGTCGCCGAAGTTCGGGACGGCGCGGATGGCGTCGTAGCGCCACGCCCAGCTGCCGTTGTCGAGCCGGCGGGAGTTGTGGAACACGCCCCTGCGCAGCGCCTTGACCTCGCGGTGCGGCGCCGCGGCGACGGTCAGGTCCAGCATCGCCTGGAAGGAGGGGAACTCGCGCTCGCCGGCTACCAGCGCCACGGTGCCCTGTTGCTCGGTGGTCAGCTCGGCATACCGGTGCAACGCCGACGGGGTGACGTCGACGAGGACGAGTTCGCGCACCAGCTCCGGTGCGATCGCGCCGATCCGGATGGCCGTCAGGCCACCCAGTGACATCCCCACGACCAGCTCGGCATCAGGCGCGAGAGCGCGCAGCACGGGCGCGACGGCGTCGGCGTTGTGGCGGGGTGAATAGTCACCGTCCGCACGCCAGCCCGAATGCCCGTGGCCCGGAAGGTCGACGGCCAGCGCCGGTTCGCCGAGCCCGACGATCACGGTGTCCCACGTGTGGGCGTTCTGCCCGCCCCCGTGCAGGAACACGACCCGTGGGGAAGCCGAGCCCCAGCGCAACGCGGAGACCCGGCCGTGTGGCGTGTCCGTCTCTATCCGCTCGACCTCCGGCAGCGGGCCCGCGACGCCGGCCTGCTCGGCGTTCTCCGCCAGCAGGGAGAATTCGGAGAGCCCGGCGAGTTCGTCCTCGGAGATGTCGGTCACAGGCTTCGACACTAGAGGAACGACATCAGAGGACATAGCGTCGCCGAATGCCGCGGAACCGCTCCCACATCGCGGCGACGCGCTCGGCCCGACCCGCCGTCGCGGTGTCGGCGGGAAGGGCGTCAGGCAACTCGTCGTGTTTGACCAACCGGGTGTGCAAAACGGCGGGCTCGCCCTCGAGCATGTGGCGATACGTCAGGTTGCCGCGCTCGAAACCCTGGGTGTCCAGCCAGTTGTGCACGCCCGGATCCCGGTGCGCCATCACCAGGCGGACGCGACCATCGCCATCCGTCGTGACGCGGCTCGGCGTGTAGCTGACGGGGCGGTACAGGTAGTCCATGCTGTTGAAGAAGACGCCCATGTTCGTGAACATCCACAGCCCCTCGTGGGCGTCGAATTCGACGATCAGGGCCTCGTCGGGGCCGAGCTCCCAGTACATGTTGGCGGCGGCCCTGCCGCGTTTGTTGTCCGCGTCGGTGGCGCCGGCCGGCGGGAAGGCGTTCGGGCGGCCGGCGTCGACGCCCCCGTATTCAAAGGGGAATTCGGGCCAGTCGGACATCAGGCCGGCGATGAACTCACCGGCCCAGCGCATGGCCTCGATCATGGTGTCCGGTGTGGGCAGCGGCTTGGGCGCGGCCATGTCGATCCGCTCGATCCGCATCTGGGCGGGCAACTCGTCCCAGCGGTCGAAGCCCTGCCGGATGAACAGCTTTCGCGAGCCCGGCGTGGTGGGCAACCAGTTGGGCCCGCGCTCTTCGCCACCGATGTAGAGCTCGAACGACCCGTCGTCGTCGACGCTGAGTTGCCGGCCGAAGACGTTGGCTTCCGGTGTGTCGCCGAAGGGTTCGTGCAGCACTCCCGGCCCGGGTATCCGCGGGCCCTGAACCGTGACGTTGAAGAACGGGGCTGTCCCGCGGGTGCCGCTCAGTCGGTAGGTGGACTGCCCGTCGATCCACGCCTGCTGGTAGGTGAAATCGGCGCAGTCGCCGCCGAGCTTGCGGGTGGGGCCGGCGAAGGTGTGCAACGCCGGGTAGCCGCTGTCCCTGGTCTCGAGCGCCAGATCGAAGGCCTGGCCCAGGTTTTGGGTGAGGAAGCGGAACGCGTCCACGCGCTGCGGGCCCGACGTGGCGTTGGCGTCCTTGAACACCTTCTCGCCCGCGCCGATGAGTCGCCCGCAGAATTGTGTCCACGCCGCGTGCAATGCCGCATCGTCAGTGCCGTCGCCGAAGCCCATTGTCAAACGCCCAATTTCGTCAGCATCGCGCCGACGACGTCGCAGGCGCGCCGGGCGGATTCCAGGCGGCCCTCGTGCTCGATGCGGGGACCGATCAGTTCCAGGTCGAACCCGTGCGGGTAGCCGCCGGCCAGCACGCCGGCGACGAACGCTTCGAGCGGGATGGTGCCGTCGCCGGGGACCGCCCTGGCCGGCAGCCCGCGGTCGCCGAGCACGTAGTCGCTCAACTGGATGAGGGCCGTGCGGGGCAGCGCCCGCCGAACCATCGCCTCGAAATCACCCTCGGCCCAGCAGTGGAACACGTCGATGCAGATTTGTAGGCCGGCCATCTCGGCCAGTGTGACGGCGTCGCGCAGGCTGTGGGCGATGTGGATGTCGGCGTAGAGGGGCGAGGCCGTCTCGATGGCCAGCGCGACGCCGGCCTGGCGGGCGTGCGCGACGCAGGGTGCGATCATCGCGCTGAACCGTTCGGCGGCCCGATCCCAACTCATGGTCCCGCGGCCACCGGTCAGCAGGTAGACGGTCCGCGCGCGCACGGCGGCCGCGGCGTCGATGACGGTGCACAGGGCGTCGCTCGCGGCGCGGGGGTCGGCGGACAGCCGTCCCCGCGCGAAGACGTGGCAGACGGCTTCCACCGAATATGCGGTGCGCTGCAACAGCTTCGGGAACGACGGATCGAGCGCCTGACTGTCCAGGACGCTCAGCCGGGACACGCCGAGCGCGGCCCATTTCGCCTCGAGATCGGGCAGGGCCGCGCCGTGGAAGGTGACGCTGTGTACGGACAGTCGGGGGTGCGCCGTCATCGCCTCAACCCCGGATCTCGATCGGGACGCCGAATCTGTCACGGAAGGGCGCGAACTCGGCGTGCAGGGCGTGGAGGTCCTCTCCGATGTCGATCAGCAACTGGGTCGAGTATTTGAACTTGCCGTGGCGGTCGCCGGGGTGGTCGGCCAGGTAGTCCCGCATTGCGGCCTCGGCTTCGGCGGCGAGTTCGCGACCGCAGAACTCGTAGTATCGCCGCACGGTGCCGACGGGATCGGCGATGAAGTCGGTGTAGCGGATATGCAGGATGCGGGGGTCATCCACCAACGGATTGCTCATTGTGTTGGCGACACTGGCGCGGGTCAGGTCGAGGTGCTTTCTGGCTTCGACCAGCAGATCCACCGGCCCGACCATCCCTTCGGCGATGTCGGCCATCATCATGGTGCGAGACGCGGCCACCTGTACGGGATCCCGATGCAGCCAGACCATGTGCGCGTCGGGGTAGGTCTCGAACAACTGCTCGAGTCGGAACCCATGAAAGCCCTTGAGTACCCAGTATTTCGGCGGCCGCCGGTATTGCAGCTGCTGGAGCATGGCCTTGTGCAGCCGGTATTGCGCGGCCGGATCGGTGGGCAGGCCACCGACCAGCGACTGCATGGGCACGCGCCACCACGCGGTGGGGGTCATGACGCGAAAGTCGAACGCCCAGGTGCGTTCGTCCTCGGGCAGCCCGTCGCCCAGCATGTCGTTGTAGGGGTGACTGTGCAGCCATTTGGGCATCTTCGCGTTGATCTCGCGCCAGTCGGCGTCGGCACGCCTGCGCCTGTCGTCGTCGGCGCCGGCCAGCCCCGGCGGCGGCGACGGGTACATGACCTCCCAGAAGCGCAACGCCCGCGCGCGCGGGTCGACGGACATCAGTGCGTGCATCAGCGTTGTGCCCGAACGCGGTTCGCCGGTCACGAACATCGGGGAGTCGACCACCTCGGTGGCGATGGGGTAGCGGTTGCGGTCCTCGATGAATTCCAGGCGCGACGTCAGCAGCCATCGACACACCTGTGCCGCCTGCGCGTTGCCGTCGGCGTCCATGCCCAGGGCGTTGAGGTGCTCGACGGCCGCGGCGAAACGTTCGGGCAGCGTCGGGTCGCCGTAGTCACGCAGACCGGTCTCGGCCTCGGCCGCGGCCAGCATCGCGGCGGCGACCAGCGGCGCGGTCACGCGGGCACCCCGCACAGCTGCATGAGCTCGTCCTCGGCGGCGCGGACGTTCGCGGCCGAGGCCGCGGCGTAGCGCAGTCCGGCCATCGCGCCGTAATCGAGGATCTTGGGCACGCGCAGCCCCGCGTCGACGTAGGTCTTGACGATTTCCGCCACCTCTTTCGGTGTCCCGTGGGGCACAACGGCCAGGATCATCTCGGGCTGCACCCGGGCGAGGAACGCCGCGATCCGCTCGCGGGTCAGCACCGCCGGGTCGATGTCCTGGAACCCCCGCCAACCCTCCCCCATCGGGTGTTCGAAACCGAAGCCGCGCAACGTCTCCGCCGAGACCTGCAGCAGGAACGCTTTGACCAGGGGGGCGCGCAGGATCTCGGCGAGGGCGTCGTCGTCGGCACCGATGAGACACACCTGGATGAAGCACGGCGTGATCGCCATCGGGTCGCGGCCGGCGCGCTGCGCCGAGGTCCGCACGACGCTCAGCATCTGTGCGTAATGCTCGGGGGTCCAGGCGCCGGCCGGCCACCAGCCGTCGGCATGACGGCCGGCGATCTCCAGCATCCGCGGGCCGCTCGCGCCGACCCAGATCTGCGGGGCCCGGCCTTCGTACGGCTCGGTGTCCAGCCGGGCGTGGCGCAACGAATAGAACCTGCCGTCGAAGTCGACCGGCCGCTCGCTTTCCCACAGGCTCCGGATCACCGCCAGCGCTTCCTCGAAACGGCTTACCGGGCGGGCGAAGTCGAAGCCGTAGGGCAGCGTGTTCTCGCTCTCGCCGCTGCCGAGGCCGAGGATGAAACGCCCCTTGGCGAGGTGCTGGATCGTCAGCGCCGTCTGGGCCAGCATGGCGGGGTGCCGGCGCACCGTGTCGACTACGGCGCTGACGAGCGGGACGTTCTCGGTGAGCACCGCGGCCGCGGCGGCCACCGCCAGCCCGTCGAGGTGGCGATGCGGCGACGGCGAGGCGGCGGCGAGATCGGTGAACTCGGGCGTCCAGATCGAGTCCGGCCAGAAACTGACCATGTGGTCGGGCAGCCAGATCGAGTGGTAGCGACCGCTGTCGAGCTCATCGAGCCCCGACAAGTCCAGCGGCAGGGTCGTCCGCAGGAAGGCGGCGCATTGCACGGTCATCGAGACATGATGCTAAGCACTTGCACAGCATCGTGTACAGCGGTGACGCGCGGTTGCGCCGAACCGAAGAGTTACCCCTCGATGATGAACTCTTCGAGCTGGGTGCGCGCGACGTCGTCGGGCAGCTGGCGCGGCGGGCTCTTCATCAGGTAGGCCGACGCGGCAACCACCGGTCCGCCGATCCCGCGGTCCTTGGCGATCTTCGCGGCGCGCACCGCGTCGATGATGACGCCCGCCGAGTTCGGGGAGTCCCACACCTCGAGCTTGTACTCGAGGTTCAGTGGCACGTCACCGAAGGCACGGCCCTCGAGCCGCACGTAGGCCCACTTGCGGTCGTCCAGCCAGCCCACGTGGTCCGACGGGCCGATGTGGACGTCTTTGGTCTTGAACTCGCGCTGCAGGTTGCTGGTGACCGCCTGGGTCTTCGAGATCTTCTTGGATTCCAGCCGCTCGCGCTCGAGCATGTTGAGGAAGTCCATGTTGCCGCCGACGTTGAGCTGCATGGTGCGGTCCAGTTGCACGCCGCGGTCCTCGAACAGCTTGGCCATCACGCGATGGGTGATGGTGGCGCCGACCTGGCTCTTGATGTCGTCGCCGACGATCGGGACGCCGGCGTCGGCGAACTTTTTGGCCCACACCGGGTCGCTGGCGATGAACACCGGCAGCGCGTTGACGAACGCCACGCCGGCGTCGATCGCGCACTGCGCGTAGAACTTGTCGGCCTCTTCGGAGCCCACCGGCAGGTAGGACACCAGCACGTCGACATTGGCCTCGCGAAGCACCTGGACCACGTCGACCGGCTCGGCGTCGGAGACGTCGATGGTGTCGGCGTAGTACTTGCCGATGCCGTCGAGGGTCGGGCCGCGCTGCACGGTCACGTTGGTGGGCGGCACGTCGGCGATCTTGATGGTGTTGTTCTCCGACGCGAAGATTGCCTCCGACAGGTCGAAGCCGACCTTCTTGGCGTCCACGTCGAATGCGGCCACGAACTTGACGTCGCGGACGTGGTACGGGCCGAACTTCACGTGCATCAGGCCGGGCACGGTCGACGTCTCGTCGGCGTTCTGGTAGTACTCGACGCCCTGGACCAGCGAGGACGCGCAGTTCCCGACGCCAACGATGGCGACTCGTATCTCGGACTGCGCCTCTTGCGCCTTCGGCGGCTGAAGGTCACTCATAGGGCGTTCTCCTAACTTCATGAGCATCTGTGACGGATGCGCTTGTGCGGGGGTTGGTGCAGGGGTTCTAGGTTTGTTCGGACAGGCCGGGCATCGCCCGCTCAGCGGCGATCAACTCGTTGAGCCACTTGACTTCACGTTCGCTGGACTCGAGGCCCAGCTGATGAAGCTGGCGGGTGTACCGGTCGAACGAGCTGCTGGCCCGCGCGATGGCTTCACGCAGACCTTCCCGCCGTTCCTCGACCTGACGGCGGCGACCTTCCAGGATGCGCATGCGTGCTTCTGCCGGAGTCCGGTTGAAGAACGCCAGGTGCACCCCGAAGCCGTCATCGGTGTAGTTGTGCGGGCCGGTGTCGGCCACCAACTCACCGAAGCGCTGACGGCCCAAGTCGGTCAGCTGGTAAACCCGGCGGGCGCGCCGGACGGGCGTGCCTGTCGGAGCGGCATTCTCGGCGATCAGTCCTTCGGACTGCATACGCCGCAACGCCGGGTAGAGCGAACCGTACGAAAACGCCCGGAACGCGCCGAGGAGCCCGGTCAGCCGCTTGCGCAACTCGTACCCGTGCATGGGCGACTCGATGAGGAGACCCAGGATGGCCAGCTCCAGCATCTCCTCACCCCCTTTGCATCGGTAGTTACGACGGTTCGACGCCTCGCGTAATCGTATCGTTCCGATATATTTGCCACAACTGCACCTCGTGTTGGTGCGGTATTCGTCACGGCACGCGAGAGCGCATCGCGCCGCTGCGGGGACGCGATGGGGCCTGGTCCACGGTGTTCACGGAGATCGTAGGAGCGCGCCGCCGGTTCGGCACGGCGGGTGAGTGCCGCCGGCCGGGCACCGGGGCCGGGCGCGCGCGTCGCGCCGGCTCGGTTGCGTATCGGTGCCGCGGGAGGCGACGTACTCTGGTCACCGTGCGACTGCAGCGACAGGTGGTGGACTACGCGCTCCGGCGGCGCTCTCTGCTGTCCGAGGTTTACTCGGGCCGCACCGGGGTGTCCGAGGTCTGCGACGCGAACCCATATCTGCTGCGCGCCGCCAAGTTTCACGGCAAACAGAGCCAGGTGATGTGCCCCATCTGCCGAAAGGAGCAGCTCACGCTGGTGTCGTGGGTGTTTGGCGATCACCTGGGTCCGGTCTCGGGTTCGGCGCGCACGGCCGAGGAGTTGGTCCTGTTGGCGACCCGCTTCGACGAGTTCTCGGTTCACGTGGTGGAAGTGTGTCGAACCTGCAGTTGGAATCACCTGGTCAAGTCGTACGTGCTCGGCGCGGCGCGCCCGCCCAAGGGCAAGCGGACGGCACGCAACGGGGCCCGCACGGCCATTGAGTAACGAAGGGCATAGCGAAGGGCGCCACGACCCGTCCTCCGGTGACCCGCAAGCGCCGGTGACCGAGCGCCTCGGCAAGCATTCGGCGGCTCGCGCGGACGGCACCGTCGCGGGCGCGGGTCAGCTTCCCGGCCACCGCCGCCAGGTGCCGCCGGACGACCGGATGACCACGATCCTGCCGCCGGTCCGGGACGACCGGCCAACGCCCACGCGTCCCGATCCGATCGACGAGGTCAGGGCGGCGTTGGCCGGCCCGCCGTCGACCCCGCTGAACCGCGACCCGATCGACGAGGTGAAGGCCGCGCTGGACGAGCGGGCGGCCAGGCCGGGGCGCCGGGAGGGACCGCTGTCCGGGGGTGGCCCGCCGGTCGGCCCCCCGCCGCCACCGCCGGGACGTCACGGCGGCCCGGGTCAGGGCGGGCCCGGACGGGGCATCGACTGGTCCTGGACCCAGCGGATCAACTGGCAGTGGGTGCGACGGGCGGCCTACCTCGCGGCGGCGGTACTGGTGCTGTTGCCGATCGTCACCTTCGCCATGGCGTATTTCATCGTCGACATCCCCAAGCCGGGGAATATCCGCACCAACCAGGTCTCGACGATCCTGGCCAGCGACGGTTCGGAGATCGCGAAGATCATTCCGCCCGAGGGCAACCGGGTGGACGTCAACATCAGCCAGGTGCCCGTGCACGTGCGCCAGGCGGTGATCGCCGCCGAGGACCGCAATTTCTACTCCAACCCGGGGTTCTCGTTCACTGGGTTCGCGCGGGCCGTGGACAACAACCTGTTCGGTCATGGGGACCTGCAAGGCGGTTCCACGATCACCCAGCAGTACGTGAAGAACGCGCTGGTCGGTTCCGCGCAGCACGGCCTGAACGGTCTGATGCGCAAGGCCAAGGAGCTGGTGATCGCCACCAAGATGTCGGGGGAGTGGTCCAAAGACGATGTGCTGCAGGCCTACCTGAACATCATCTACTTCGGCCGCGGCGCCTACGGCATCTCCGCCGCCGCCAAGGCCTACTTCAACAAGCCGGTCGAGCAGCTGACGGTCTCCGAGGGCGCGCTGTTGGCGGCGCTCATCCGGCGGCCGTCGTCGCTGGACCCCGCCGTCGACCCGAAGGGCTCGATGGCGCGGTGGAACTGGGTGCTCGACGGCATGGTGGAAACCAAGGCCCTGTCCCCGAGCGACCGTGCCGCCCAGGTGTTCCCCCCGACCGTGCCGCCCGACCAGGCGCGCGCGCAGAATCAGCCCAGCGGTCCCGACGGCCTGATCGAGCGCCAGGTGACCAAAGAGCTGATGGAGTTGTTCAACATCGACGAGCAGACCCTCAACACCGAGGGGCTGCAGGTCACCACGACAATCGATCCCAAGGCGCAGCAGGCCGCGGAGAAGGCTGTCACCAAAACCCTCGACGGGGAGGACCCCGACATGCGGTCCGCCGTCGTCTCGGTCGACCCGCACGACGGCGCGATCCGCGCCTATTACGGCGGGTCCGACGCCAACGGATTCGACTTCGCTCAGGCCGGCCTGCAGACGGGCTCGTCGTTCAAGGTGTTCTGCCTGATCGCCGCGCTCGAGCAGGGGATTGGGCTGGGGTATCAGATCGACAGCTCACCGCTGACGGTCGACGGCATCAAGATCACCAATGTCGACGGCGAGAGCTGCGGCACCTGCAACATCGCCCAGGCGCTCAAGCAATCGCTGAACACGTCCTACTACCGGCTGATGCTCAAGCTCAAGGGCGGCCCGCAGGCGGTCGCGGACGCCGCGCACCAGGCCGGCGTCGCCACCAGCTTCCCGGGCGTCGACCACACGCTGTCCGAGGACGGCAAGGGCGGGCCGCCCAACAACGGGGTGGTGCTGGGCCAGTACGAAACCCGGCCGATCGACATGGCATCGGCCTACGCCACGCTGGCCGCCTCCGGCGTCTACCACCGGCCGCATTTCGTGCAGAAGGTCGTGAACTCCGAGGGGCAGGTGCTTTTCGACGCGAGCAACTCCGACAACAGCGGCGAGCAGCGCATACCCAAGGCCGTCGCCGACAACGTCACCGCTGCCATGGAGCCGATTGCCGGCTACTCGCGCGGCCACAACCTCGCCGGCGGCAGGCCGTCGGCGGCCAAGACGGGCACCACTCAACTCGGTGACACCAACGCCGACAAGGACGCCTGGATGGTCGGGTACACGCCGTCGCTGTCGACGGCGGTGTGGGTGGGCACCGTCAAGGACGACGTGCCGCTGGTGACGGCCTCGGGCGCGCCGGTCTACGGGTCGGGTCTGCCGTCGGACATCTGGAAGTCGACCATGGACGGCGCGCTGAAGGGCACCCCCAACGAGTCCTTCCCGAAGCCGACGGAGATCGGCGGCTACGCGGGCGTGCCGGCGCCGCCTCCGCCGCCGAAGGAGCCTCCGCCGGTGACCGTCATCCAGCCGACCATCGAAGTGGCGCCGGGCATCACGATCCCGGTCGGGCCGCCCACGACCATCACCGGCGCACCGCCACCGCCGCCCGGCGGCGAACCCGGCGTCCCACCCGGCGGCGCCCAGGCGCCTCCGCCACAGCCGCCACCGTGACGGGCGCTCCCGAGAAGAGCGGCACCATCTCCCCGCAGCCGCTGGCCCCGGACCTACGCAGCGTCACCAACCGCGATTGCCCGAGCCGCACCGACGTTCTGGGTGCCGCCCTGGCGGACGCCATCGGCGGGCCAGTGGGTGGCCACGCCCTGATCGGTCGCAACCGGGTGATGACTCCGCTGCGGGTGATGTTCGTCGTCGCGCTGTTCTTCCTGGCGCTCGGCTGGTCGACGAAGGCGGCCTGCCTGCAGAGCACCGGCGGCGGGACCGGCGACCAGCGGGTCGCCAACTGGGACAACCAGCGCGCCTACTACGAGTTGTGCTACTCCGACACGGTGCCGCTGTACGGCGCCGAACTGCTCAGCCAGGGCAAGTTCCCGTACAAGTCGAGTTGGACCGAGACCGACGGCAGCGGCACCCCGCAGATCCGCTACGACGGTCGCCCCGCGGTGCGATACATGGAGTATCCGGTGCTGACCGGCATGTATCAGTACGCGTCGATGGCGTTGGCCAAGACCTACACGGCGCTGAGCAAGGTCGCCCCGCTTCCCGTGGTCGCCGAGGTTGTGATGTTCTTCAACCTCGCCGCATTCGGGCTGGCGCTGGCGTGGCTGGGCACCGTGTGGGCGACGGCGGGACTCGCCGGCCGCCGGATCTGGGACGCGGCGCTGGTGGCCGCCTCGCCCCTGGTGATCTTCCAGATCTTCACCAACTTCGACGCCCTGGCCACGGCTTTCGCGATGGCCGGACTGCTGGCGTGGGCGCGCCGCAAACCGGTGCTGGCCGGCGTGCTGATCGGCCTGGGCGCAGCGGCCAAGCTGTACCCCTTGCTGTTCTTGGCGCCGATGCTGCTGCTGGGAGTCCGCACCGCGCGGCTCGGCGCGCCGGCCCGCACCGCGACCACGGCCCTGGCCACCTGGCTGTTGGTCAATCTGCCGGTCCTCGTGCTGTTTCCGCGCGGCTGGTCGGAGTTCTTCCGGCTCAATACCCGGCGCGGTGATGACATGGATTCGCTCTACAACGTGGTCAAGTCGTTCACCGGGTGGCGCGGCTTCGACCCCGGGCTGGGGTTCTGGGAACCGCCGACGGTGCTCAACTCCGTGGTGGCGGCGCTGTTCGCGATCTGTTGCGCGGCGCTCGCCTATGTCGCGCTCACCGCTCCGCGCCGGCCGCGGGTGACCCAGCTGGCGTTTTTGGCGGTGGCGGCGTTCCTGCTGACCAACAAGGTGTGGAGCCCGCAGTTTTCGCTGTGGCTGGTGCCGCTCGCCGTGCTCGCGTTGCCGCATCGTCGAATCCTGTTGGCGTGGATGACGGTCGACGCGCTCGTGTGGGTGCCGCGGATGTACTTCCTGTACGGCAACCCGAACCGCTCGCTGCCGTTGCAGGTCTTCACCACGACGGTGCTGCTGCGCGACATCGCGGTGATCGGACTGTGCGCGTTGGTGATTCGGCAGATCTATCGTCCCGACGAGGACCTGGTGCGCTGGGGCGGCCGGTTGGACGACCCTGCGGGCGGCCCCTTCGACCGCGCGCCCGACGCCCCGCCCGGTTGGCTGCCCGACTGGCTGCGACCGGCGGGGGTGCGCCGCTCGCCGGCGCCGGCTGCGGCGGCGCCGTGACCCTCGTCGTCATCCCGTTGTTCCCCCGGTTCACCGCGCTCGACGCCGTGGGCCCTTACGAGGTGCTGCAACGGATCCCGTCGATCGAGGTGGTGTTCGCCGGGCATCGTCGCGGCGAGGTGCGCACGGAGAACGGGATGCTCGGCATGACATGCGACGCCACCTTCGATGAGGTGGCGGCCCCGGATGTGGTGGTGTTCCCCGGCGGCATCGGAACCCGGCAGCTGATTCACGACGACGTCGTCCGCGCCTGGCTGCACGCCGTGCACCCGAACACCACCTACACGACCTCGGTGTGCACCGGCGCGCTGCTGCTCGCGTCGGCGGGCCTGCTCGACGGGCTGACCGCGACCACCCACTGGCGCGCCGCCGACCTGCTCAACGCGCTGGGCGCCCGCTACGTGCCCCAGCGCGTCGTCGAACACCTACCGCAGCGGATCATCACCGCCGCGGGCGTGTCCAGCGGCATCGACATGGCCCTGCGGTTGGTGGAACTGCTCGTCGATCGGCGGGCAGCGCAGGCCGCTCAGTTGATGATCGAGTACGACCCGCAGCCGCCGTTCGACACGGGCGCCCTGGACAAGGCCGACGACGCCACGGTGGCGCGGGCCGCCGACTACTTCGAGGAGCGGCAGTAACGCTCGACGGGGCAGTGGGTTGTCGCGGTGGGTTAGTGCCCTTCTCCGCGCGGCTGGTTGGCGACGAAACATTGCACACGTTTGGCGGCGTCGTCCGGCTTGACGCCCATGCCCACCAAGATCTGGGTGACTTGCGCAGGGGAGTCCCCGGAATCGAGATCCGTCTGGATCACGTGGACGCTCGGGAACCACAGCTCTGCGGTTACGCCCGGCGGCGGGGGCTTGGCGTCGCCACCCAGGCAATGAACGTAACCGTCGATGCCGGTGTCGGCGTGAGCGGACGACGCCCCCGTCAGCCCGCCGGCGATGAGCAGGCCGGCGATTCCGATGCCGGACGCGCCCCGGCTGAACTGAAGGATCTGCATCGCGGTCCGCTCCTTCGTGTCGCCCCGCAGGATCCTAACTCTTCCAGAGCGGCCGATCAGGGCCTTCGATTGCCGGGATTTTGAGGCCAACCGCGGGTCCGGTAGCCTGGTGCGGTTGCCGACGCAGGCGACCCTCCTGCCACGGATCGTCCGTGGCCGCTTGAGACCAGAGGAGGTGGTGAGGTTTCCATGCGTCCATACGAAATCATGGTCATTCTCGACCCCACGCTCGACGAGCGCACCGTAGCCCCGTCTTTGGAGACGTTCCTCAACGTCGTCCGCAAGGACGGCGGATCCGTCGACAAGGTCGACATCTGGGGCCGGCGCCGCCTGGCCTACGAGATCGCCAAGCACGCCGAGGGCATTTATGTCGTCATCGACCTCAAGGCCGCCCCGGCGACGGTGTCCGAACTCGACCGCCAGCTGAGCCTCAACGAGTCGGTTCTGCGCACCAAGGTAATGCGCACCGACAAGCACTGACTGCCGCCTGTCGGCGCGGCTGCATAGGCTCTACGAGACATGCTCACGACCGTCCACCGTGCACAGGCGATGAATCGGGCGGAACTAGGAGGAAACTGTGGCTGGTGACACCACTATCACCGTTGTCGGAAACCTGACCGCCGACCCCGAGCTGCGGTTCACTCCCTCGGGTGCCGCCGTCGCGAATTTCACCGTGGCGTCGACCCCTCGGATCTATGACCGCCAGAGCGGTGAGTGGAAGGACGGCGAGGCGCTGTTCCTGCGTTGCAACATCTGGCGCGAGGCCGCCGAGAATGTCGCCGAGAGCCTCACGCGAGGCTCACGCGTGATCGTCACGGGCCGGCTCAAGCAGCGCTCCTTCGAGACCCGCGAGGGCGAGAAGCGCACCGTGGTCGAGGTCGAGGTCGACGAGATCGGGCCCTCCCTGCGGTACGCGACCGCCAAGGTGAACAAGGCCAGCCGCAGCGGCGGTGGCGGCGGTGGCGGTGGCTTCGGCGGGGGATCGCGTCAGGCCGCGCCGCCGGCGGGTGGTGGCGGTGGTGGTGGGGCTCCGGCGGACGACCCGTGGGGCAGCGCTCCGGCGTCGGGCTCGTTCGGCGGCGGCGACGACGAGCCGCCCTTCTAGACCCCAGAACTTCAGTAAGAAACGACAGGAAAGACAGACATGGCGAAGTCCAGCAAGCGGCGTCCGGCCCCGGAAAAGCCGGTCAAGGCGCGCAAGTGCGTTTTCTGCGCGAAAAAGGGACAGGCGATCGACTACAAAGACACGACATTGCTGCGCACCTACATCAGTGAACGCGGCAAGATTCGCGCCCGGCGTGTCACCGGCAACTGCGTCCAGCATCAGCGTGACATCGCCACCGCGGTCAAGAATGCCCGCGAGGTTGCCTTGCTTCCCTTCACGTCCTCGGCGCGCTAGTCGGCCCGGACACCAACCGAAAGAACACAACGATGAAGCTGATTCTGACGGCTGACGTCGACCACCTCGGCACCGTCGGTGACACCGTGGAGGTCAAGGACGGCTACGGCCGCAACTTCCTGCTGCCGCGCGGCCTGGCGATCCTCGCCTCGCGCGGGGCGCAGAAGCAGGCCGACGAGATTCGCCGGTCCCGCGAGACCAAGGCGGTCCGCGACCGCGACCACGCCGCCGAGCTGAAGACGGCGATCGAGGCGCTGGGCCCGGTTTCGCTCCCGGTGAAAACCGCGTCCGACTCGGGCAAGCTGTTCGGATCCGTGACCGCGGGTGATGTGGTGGCGGCCATCAAGCGGGCCGGCGGCCCCAACCTGGACAAGCGGATCGTCCGGTTGCCCAAGTCGCACATCAAAGCCATCGGCACCCACCCGGTGTCGGTGCACCTGCACCCGGAGATCGACGTCGAGGTCGCGCTCGAGGTCGTCGCGGCGAGCTAAGCGGACGAGATTTGCTCGAGCCCGGCGGTGGCCCAGATCGGCCGCCGCCGGGCTTCGCTGTGCTGCGAGGTCGCCGTCCGGGCGTGTCAGCGCCTGTCGCGGACGTCTGTTCCAGCGAACTCTTCCGGTGGCGCCTCCGAACGGCTGCCTTTACCGGCTCGTAACGCTGCGAAAATGTCGCTGAAAGCCAACACGCCCGGCGCAGTAACCTGGCACGACACGCCGTAGAGATTCTTGTCCACACAAATTTTATGGCGTTGTATGGCGCTTAGCTGCAGCGTTGCACCACCCCTGGGAATCGGTCCACAGGTTCTCCACACCCCGCTCAACACAGGTGTCGATGGATATGCACACACCATGCACAGCTTCATGAACAGGCGCCCTTTGAAGTGCTAGCCAGCAACGTCTAACGTCGTCCCGGCACGAGGCGTACGAGTGCTGTGGGGCGGAAGTGTCTGCGCCTTGACTTACGCTGAAGAATAGCGGTAATCGAATATACGTTCGGATGCGTTTGTCAGGGGAGGAGGAGGTCCATGGCGGTCGTCGACGACCTGGCGCCGAGCATGGATTCGTCGGCGCCGAGCGAGGACTACGGCCGTCAGCCGCCGCAGGATCTGGCGGCCGAGCAGTCGGTGTTGGGCGGCATGCTGTTGAGCAAGGACGCCATCGCCGACGTGCTGGAGCGGCTGCGGCCGGGCGATTTCTATCGCCCGGCGCATCAGAACGTCTACGACGCGATCCTCGACCTCTATGGGCGAGGCGAACCGGCCGACGCGGTGACGGTGGCCGCCGAACTGGACCGCCGCGGGATGCTGCGCCGCGTCGGTGGCGCGCCGTATCTGCACACCCTGATCTCGACCGTGCCGACGGCGGCCAACGCGGGCTACTACGCGGGCATCGTTGCCGAGAAGGCGCTGCTGCGCCGTTTGGTCGAGGCGGGCACGCGGGTTGTGCAGTACGGGTACGCCGGCGCCGAGGGCGCCGACGTAGCCGAGATCGTCGACCGCGCCCAGGCCGAGATCTACGACGTCGCCGAGCGGCGGCTGTCGGAGGACTTCGTTCCGCTCGAGGACCTGCTGCAGCCGACGATGGACGAGATCGACGCCATCGCGTCCAATGGCGGCATCTCCCGCGGGGTGCCCACCGGCTTCACCGAACTCGACGAGGTGACCAACGGCCTGCACCCGGGGCAGATGATCATCGTCGCGGCGAGGCCCGGCGTGGGGAAGGCGCTCGCGTTGGACACGCCGCTGCCCACGCCGTCCGGCTGGACGACCATGCGCGAGGTCGCGGTCGGCGACGAGTTGCTCGGCGCAGACGGGCGGCCGACGCGGGTGGTGGCGGCCACCGACGTGATGCTGGGCCGGCCGTGCTACGAGGTGGAGTTCTCTGACGGCACGGTGCTCGTCGCCGACGCAGAGCATCAGTGGCTGACCGAAACACGCGCATCCCGGAAGTCGGCGCAAGCCGCGGAGGTGGGCTACAACCGCTGTAAAAACCAGCGCACATTTGCGGCGGTACGAACGACGGCCGAGATCGCCGGGAGCCTGCGCTGTGACAGCAGGGACCGGAGACTGAACCACAGCGTGGTCAATTCGCGTGCGCTCGACCTACCGGATCGCGAATTCTTGGTTCCCCCCTACACCCTTGGCGCCTGGCTTGGGGACGGTGCGAGTGCGGCCGCCCAGATCACAACGGCCGACCCGGAAATCGTCATGCGGATCGAAGCGGACGGGTTCGTGGCAGTCCCATCGCAAACCGCTCGGTACCGGTATGAGCTGTGCCTGCCGGCTGACGTCGAGCCTCCGCGCGAGTGCATGGTATGCGGCGAGTCGTTCGTCCCCCCAACGAATCCGAACTGCGTTCGCTGCTCCGGACCGTCGCCGGGATTCCGGTTGCGCCAGGACTGCCGTTGGGCTGAGGGCACTTTGCAGGCGCGACTCACAACACTCGGCGTGCTCGGCAACAAGCACATTCCGATCGAATACCTGCGGGGGTCCGAGACGCAACGGCGCGCCCTGCTCGCCGGCCTGCTCGACACCGACGGAGCGGTGACCGCGTGCGGCGCTGTCCAATTTTCGGTCACCAGCCATCGGCTGGCGTGCGACGTCGCCGAGCTGATCGTCAGCCTCGGCTATCGCTGCCAAACCTCGACCAAGCGCGTACGGGGCCCCCACGACTCGTCCGGCGTTGCGTACACTCTGACCTTCTCCACCGACGAGGCGGTGTTCGCCTTACCGCGAAAGGCCCTCACGCACAAGGAGCGCCGGGCCACGGCCGGCACCAAACGCTCCGGGTCGCGCTTCATTGTGGACGTGCGCCCCGTCGAGACCGTCGCCGTGCGTTGTGTCGAAGTGGACAACGACAGCCACTTGTATCTGGCGAGCAAGGCGATGATTCCCACCCATAACTCCACGCTGGGTCTGGATTTCATGCGGTCGTGCTCGATCAAGCACCGAATGGCGAGCGTGATCTTCTCGCTGGAGATGAGCAAGTCCGAGATCGTCATGCGGCTGCTGTCCGCGGAGGCGAAGATCAAGCTGGCCGACATGCGTTCGGGCCGGATGAGCGACGACGACTGGACGCGGCTGGCGCGGCGGATGAGCGAGATCAGCGAGGCGCCGCTGTACATCGACGACTCGCCCAACCTGACCATGATGGAGATTCGCGCCAAGGCGCGCCGGCTGAAGCAAAAGGCCGACCTGAAGCTGGTCGTCGTCGACTACCTGCAGCTGATGACGTCAGGCAAAAAGCATGAGTCGCGGCAGGTCGAGGTGTCGGAATTCTCCAGGCACCTCAAGCTTCTGGCCAAAGAGATCGAGGTGCCGGTAGTCGCGATCGCGCAGCTGAACCGCGGTCCCGAGCAGCGCACCGACAAGAAGCCGATGCTGTCGGACCTTCGCGAATCCGGCTCCCTCGAGCAGGACGCTGACATGGTCATCCTGCTGAACCGGCCGGATGCCTTCGACCGCGACGACCCGCGCGGGGGCGAGGCGGATTTCATTCTCGCCAAACACCGTAACGGCCCGACCAAGACGGTCACCGTCGCACACCAGCTGCACCTGTCGCGCTTCGCGAACATGGCGCGCTAGCACTTGGCGGCTGTCGAGATGCAACGAAGATTGACAAAGTGTGCAGTCTTGTTTAACAAGCTGGCGCGACGCTCTGCTCCCGGGAGCCGTCGAGCCGGTCGGTGCTTTTTGTAGGTGCTCAAACAAAATGGCCACGCGGCCCTGCGTCTACGGTGGATTCAGGCCGTGCGGGGTTGATCCCGTGTGGCGCATGTCAACTTGGGGTCGTCATCGACCGGCGAAGAAGCGCCGAGGTGTTTCGGTCTTATTTTGAAGGGAGCCGTGACTCAGGGGCGGGGGGAGTTTTACGTGCTCGACGTCCGGGGGCGGCCGCTGCCGGCAATTCCAGCGAACGCCTTAAGTATTGGGTGAGTTCGAGTGCCACGTCGTCAGCGGGCCTGTCGAATTCGCTGTTGACCCAGTCGGTCAACCAAACTTGCAGTGCTGACACCACGAGGCCCGCTAACAGCGATGGCCGCATGGGGGGAACTCCTTCGGATTCGACTGCGTCGTGCGCCAGTGCGACCATTGTGTCGATGCCCGTACGCCAGGCGTCGCGCTGGTTGCCGCGGCCCCAATTGTGGCCGCCTGTGGCCCAGCTCAATCCTTCGCTGACGTGAATGCGCAAGTAGTTGGGATGTTCGGCGAAGTAGGTGACGAGCGCATGAAGCGATGCGAACAGTCGTTGGACCGGCGAAGTGCAATCAGCTATGGCTTGTTGTCCCGCGGAAATGAATTCTTCGACGCGCTGCTGATTGAGGACGTCCCATATCTCGTCCTTGCCGGCGAAGTGTTTGTACAGCGTCGCCAGGGATACATCGGCGGTGCGCGCGATGTTTGCGACCTTGGTCTTTTCGAACCCGGCCCTGGCGAACTCGTACTCGGCGGCTGCAATGATCTGCATCCGATACATCTGCCGGCGGGTTTCGTGAATGCTGGGGACGTTCACCGGTATCGCCTCACTGTGCCATACCGTCCTTCGGGCCAGGGTACTGACTGACCGAGCATAATTGACCCGTAAGTGAGTTCCTCTGACCACCGGCGATGGGCCTGACGCGCGTTACTGAGACTTGCCGTCACGTCCTATTTGTTCCACTTCTCGCGGTTGAGAGCGTAGAGCCATGGCAGCACTACGTAAGGGGTTAGGTACCAGATGAATACGGCCCACCAGCCGACAACGCCGAACCGGCTGGCCGGTGTCGCTGATCACTGTCAAACCCTTCTTCGGATGTTCGGTGGTCATGGCGACCACGCGCGTTGTGTCGCGAATTCGGGGGGTGCTTGCTTGGATCGAGTCGGCCTGGCGCTTCGTGGGAGGATTAGCACGCCTAAGCCCTGTCCTGTTGGTGGTTCATCGTTGGTGGGTTCGCAAGGCGATCATGAGGGCGGTTGCTTTGGCCAGTGTCGTTGTGTCGTTGAGGCGGGTCAGCTCGGCGCTGAGGAAGGTTTTGCGTCCTTCGATGACGTCGATGCGGGCGGTGGCCTGCAGTGGGGTGTCGGTCTCTACGTAGTCGGTGTAGTCGACGTGGAGGTAGGCGGTGCGGCTGATCGGGCGGCCGGCGGCGTCGATGGTGAGGGCGAAGTGCCAGTCGAAAAGTAGCGGTAGCGCGCCGCCGAGGACGACGTCATGGGCGCCATGGTAGAAGCGGCCGAACTTGCCCTGCAAGACAACACCTTTGGCGCTAGTGGTGTGGATGGTGAACGCTGGTATCAGTGGGTTCCCAAAGCCGGGTAGTGCGGCATCGCGACCGGCTGGGGCCTGTGTTTCAGGTGCCCGATGCTGGGTCAGGATTGTCGTGAGTCGGCGCAGTTGAGTTGCCGCCGCGGTCCACACGGCCGCGTCGGGGTTCGCCGACTGCGTGGCGTCTTGTAATTCCCGCAGGCGTTGGACGTATTCCACGAATTCAGGGCTGGCAGCCTCGGGTCGATACTGTGAGAAGTCGAAGGCGGGTGATGTCATCGTGTCCGTTCGCGGCTATGCGGCGCCAGGGTCGTTTTGATTGGCGGATGTCGCCGAGCGTCGGCGCAGGGACGCTCAAAATCGCTGTATCTTCTGCGCTTTCGGTGTCGTTGCAACGGCTGTGTGTGCGGGACCGCCGGGCGTGCCCCGGCGTGGCGGTTGCCTAGGCGCGGACCGAGGCAGGAGCGCCGACGCTGGTCGACGCCCGGTCCGCCGCCAGAGCTTTGCGCCCGTAGAGGTAGCCCAGTTGCTTGGCGACGAAGGGAAGGCTGACGATCGGTGCGATCATCCACGGCAGGTTCTCATAGATCAGGACGATCGAGACGTCCCAGAATCCGTGGCGTGGGAAGTTGGGAAAGCCGTGGCGCGCCTCGGCGACGAAGTAGATGAAAAACACCGTCAACATGACCGCCATGGTGAAGAAGGTCCACCACAGCGGACGGATACGTTTTTCGGGGTCGTTGCCGGCTTTCCTCAACTTCGACCACGAGTACAGCAGGATGGCGGCGCCGGTTACGACAGCCAGTTCCATCGCCCACAACGCTCCGTCGCTGTTGAGATAGCGCACATCGTTGATGCCGTAGTACCAGATCACCCATCCCCAGCGCTGACCCTGCGTGATGTGCATCTTGCCCATCAGGTCACCGACGAGCCAGATGACCTCCCACCAGAGCTCACTTGCGGCGCCAGCGATGCAAAACCAGAGCATCTGAAACTCGTTTGCTTTTTCCAACGTCGTGCGTGTCTCGCCCGGAGTATCGATCCATGACGTGATGAACATGATGAAAACCGGGGTCATAAACAGAAAACAGGCGATCGTGCCGGTCGCGGGCACCATCGGGATCAGCCCCACGCCGACACCGATGACGCTGCCCACGGCGATCGTTGTCGTAAACGCCGCGCACCACGCGTAAGTCCGGACCCGCCGTTTGGCCCATGGTCGGGCGAAATCGTGTTCAAGGGCGGTTGTCATGACAGCCTCCTGCTGCTGGAGTGAAAAACTTCGTACGACCCGGATAGCAGAATCGTTATTCTGGAAGCTAGCATCACGATACTGCGCAGCGCAATAAGTGTTCTAATGTGGAGCTGCGGTCGCGCTACACGCCGGGGGCCGGGTCGTAGCGACGACACCATGAAAAGGAGTCACGGGTTGATGAGTTATGGACCGCCGGCGTCAGTCGTGGACCGGACGCGGAAGTTGTTAGATCCGCGGCGATGTACCGACTTTCGCTTCACCGAGCCGGGATACTTGGACTTTCTTGGTGAGCAGGCACCGCCTGCGCCACGTATCGTGCACCGGTTGATGAATACCGAGTTCTATACCGGCGGCTACGAGCGCGGCCGCGCCGCGCTGCGACGCCTCGTGGGGCTTGTCGCTCCGCAGCGCGCCGACGACCGCGCACGAATATTGGCCGGCCTTCAGCTAAGACCGGGTGCCGCGGTGATCGACCTGGGTTGCGGGCCGGGTAATTTCACTGGGCTGTTCGGTAGTGCCGTGGGCGAGAAGGGTTTGGCGGTGGGAGTCGACGCCTCACACCACATGCTGCGACGTGCCACCATCGACAATGCGGGCCCCAACGTGGCTTATCTACGTGCCGACGCCCAGAACCTACCCTTTGCCGATCAAAGCGCCGACGCCATTGCATGCCTTATGGCGCTTTATCTCATCGAGCAGCCCTTCAAGGCGCTCGATGAGATTGCCCGCGTGCTGCGTCCCAACGGTCGGGTGGTCATCCTCACCAGTCTGGCGCCGGGGGGCACGCGCGGTGCTGTGCGCAGCCGGGTGGTTGAAGGTGTTAGCGGATGTCGGATGTTCGGCCGTGATGAAATCGTTAAAGCTCTGCTTCTGAGAGGTTTCGGCGAAGTCGAGCAACGAACCGGCGGTCTGTCACAGTTGGTGACCGCTACGCGGCACGTCGTCGGCGGCGAAGATGACACACGATGAAATGACACGACTCCGCGTCCAGGCCGCGGCTCGGTACTGATGCGGGTGAGGCGAATAGAGGTCCAGATCGGGCATGCCGACCGTAGCGCGCCCCCGCGGGGCAAGCCGCGATGGCAGCCAAAGCAGGCGCTTCAGTGCAGCATTACCCGTGTGATCATTTCGACGTGTGGCCGCACGGCCCGCCTTCGACGCCGTAATCGCCCACCAGCGCGAATTTCTGTACACGCTGTTTCGTGACTCGCCGCGGTAAGACCCGCTCGGCAAAGATTGGTGTGGTTGATCGCACGATGATGTGCAGCGAAAATTAACAAGCCTCGGGGACACGCTGAAGTTTTGTCAAAGTAGCCAGGCGTGTCTGGTCAATCTTCGCTGCATCTCGACAGCGGCGGTGTAGGTCCCCAGAGCTCGGCGGTAGGAGGTGGCCGCGTTCGCGGGCGTAGAATACCGGTGGTTATGCTATAAATGTTCTTATCATGAGATATCCGGCAGACCAGAAGGCCAAGGCGCGCGCCGCGCTGCTGCGTGCCGGAATGCAGTCGATGAAGGTCGCCGGGTTCAACGGGATCGGGGTGGACGGGCTCGCCGGCGCGGCGGACGTGACCTCCGGAGCCTTCTATTCGAACTTCGCCAACAAGGAAGCGATGCTCGAGGCGATCATCGAGGCCGCCGTCGGCGAGCCGTTCGTTTCCGACACCGAGTCCGGCAACAAGACCGAGCGCCGGTCGAAGCTGAAGAGCTTTGTCGCGGAATACCTCAGTGCCTACCACGTGGAAAACCCGGGCGACGGATGCGTGATGCCCACGCTTAGCGCCGACGTGGCACGGGCGGGAGCATCCACTCGGGAGGTCTACGAGCACAAGATCACCGCGCTGGCGGCGCGGGTGGCCGAGGTGCTCGACGGCGCCGATCGGGAGCGCCGGGCGTGGAGCGTCGTCGCGCTGATGGTGGGGGCGGTGTCGATCTCGCGCGCGATGTACGACCCGGCCACGCAGGCAGAGGTGCTCGAGGCCGCGAGCGAGACCGCGGACAGGCTCATTTCGCCCGGCAAGCGACGCACATGAGTGGAAGCGGCATGAGCACTTCGAGAGCTTGGAAAGCCGCTCTGGCGGGCTCGGGTATGGCCGTTGCCTTGGCTTGCGTTGTGCCCGGCCCCAAATCGACCGCCTCGCCCGACTACGACGCTGCGGCAACGCAGCGCCAGCGGGCCATCGTCGGCGCGTTCGCGACCGCTATCGTGCACGACGACCATGCGGAGATCGCTGGACACGCCACGCCCGACATCGTCTGGACCATCCCTGGCAACAGCGTGGTGTCCGGCCGGGCGACCGGAATCGACGACGTCACGAGGCTCGCCGACACTTTCGCTCAATACGGACTGCACATCGCGCCGCAAGGATTCGCTTTCGGCCGTGACACCGTCGCGGTCACACTGCACGACACTGGAGAGCACAACGGCAAGCGACTCCAACAGGACGTGGTCAATGTCCTGACCATCAGTGGGGACAAAATTTCTGAGGTCACAGCACATTTGACCGACATTGACTCCTTCGACGCGTACTTCTCCTAATTGACGTGCGGGAGTGAACCAGTCCCCGCCGCGGAACCAAAGCGAACCTCGTCGGCCGTTGACCCGCAAAGTGGCTATCGGCCCGACGACGATCCCCTTCTGGTCGGTCGCGGTCTGGCACGTGACGCGAAGAGGCGAAGCTCGCTATTGGATAGCGATCGTTATATAGTGATCGTTATCCTGAATCCCCTCCGAGAGGAACGTGCATGGCAACCGAGGGAGCGTTCGATCTAGCCGATTTCTTGGCCGACCTCGGCAGGCGAGCATCTAATCCCAATTTTGAGCTGGAGACGATTCGCGACGTGATCGAGAACATCCATGTCGCGTCCAAGGAACCCGAAGGGGTCACCTACGCCGAGGTCGATGCCGGTGGGGTCGAGGCCCTGTGGTGCATCCCCGCCGACAGTGATCCCCAATCGGTACTCCTGCACGCGCATTTGGGCGGCAGCGTGCTGATGTCGATGCATTCGGACCGCAAGGTGGCGGCGCACATCGCCAAGGCGGCGGGCGCACGCTCGCTTGTCGTGAACTTCCGGCGTTCCCCGGAGCACAAGTATCCGGCGCAGGTTGAGGACGTGGACAGTGCTTACCGCTGGCTGCTCGGTCAGGGCTACCGGCCTGCCAAGATCGCCAGCGTCGGCCACTCAATCGGTGGTTATCTCGCGGTCGAACTGGCGCTGCGGCTGCGGGATCGGGGTGAGGCACTGCCCGGCGCCGTGCTGTCGGTATCGCCGTGGGCCGACGTCACGCTGTCGGGCCAAACGATCGAGACCAATGCCGAGCGGGACAAGCTGCTCACGCGGGGACTGTTGGAGCTGTTCCGGTCGTGCTGGCTCGACGGAACCGGGGTGGAATACACCGACCCGCGGGTGCACCTGCTTGCCGCAGACCTGTCCGGGTTACCTCCCACCGCCGTGTATTACGGCGAATACGAACTGCTCGCGTCGGACGCCGTCGCCTTCTCGCAGCGGGCCAAAGAGGCGGGCAGCGACGTCACCGTGCGCCGAGTCGACGAAGGCCAGCACTCCTTCATCATCGGAGCGGGCCGCGTTGAGGCGGTTGACCGCGCGATCGCCGAAATGGGTCGTTGGCTGCGCTCGGCACTCGGCATTCATACGGTGGCGGCCTAGTGTCATGCAACCGGTCGAAGGCCGCCGCCCGCGAAAGCGTTGCGGCGAACGGGGTCAGCGGCGATCCCCGCCCCACCTCGATGTGTGGAGGAGTTCACCGCTAACACCGAGCCCCCGCGTCGCCCTTTGCGTCGAGTGCGATTGAACCGCAGGGCCTTTCCGCCCGTGACCCTAGGTATCTACCGCTATACCCAACTAATGAGTCAGGAGACCTCGTGGATACTGTGTTGGAACCGCGTTACGACGTCATCGTGTGCGGTGCCGGGTCGTCAGGGTCGGTGGTCGCGGGCCGGTTAGCCGAGAACCCCGACCTCAAGGTCCTGCTTTTGGAGGCCGGCGGCAGCGATGACGCGTCCAGTGTGACCGACGCCAACCAATGGCCATCCAACCTTGGCAGTGAGCGTGATTGGGGTTTCGTCGCCCAACCCGACCCGCGCCTTCATGGGCGCTGCCTCCCGTTGTCGACGGGCAAAGTGCTCGGCGGCGGGTCCAGCATCAACACCATGATCTGGGCGCGCGGACACCGCGCCGATTGGGACCATTACGCTTCCGAATCGGGCGAATCGGCATGGGAATACGAGTCCGTGGTGAATCTGTACCGTGAGATCGAGGACTGGCAGGGCGTCGCCGAATCCAACTATCGCGGCAGAGGCGGACCGATCTTCGTTCAACCCGCGCCTGATGGGCATCCCCTGGCCGCGGCGACCCTAGATGCGGCCAGGAACCTCGGGATTCCCACCTACCAGAGCCCCAACGGCCGCCTCACCGAGGAAACCCGTGGCGCCGCCATTACCGACCTTCGCTGGCGTGACGGCAGACGTCTCTCACTGTTTCGCACCTATATCGCCCCGCACACACGCAAGCCCAACCTGACAGTCCTACCCCACGCGCTGGTCACCCGGGTGATCTTTGCGGGCAAGCAGGCCGCTGGCGTGGAGCTCGTCCATGGCGGCACGGTGCATCGTGTGGCCGCCGACACCGAGGTCGTGCTGTCGCTGGGCGCCATTCACACACCCAAAGTGCTCCTGCAGTCCGGCATCGGAGACCACGACGAGTTGCATGATATCGGCATTACGGTCCGTCAACATCTGCCCGGCGTTGGTCGAAACTTTCAAGACCACTTCGGCTTCGACTGCGTCTGGGAATTTCCCGACACCATGCAAGGCAGCACGCAAGTCGGGGCAACGCTGTTCTGGGACTCCGGGGCGGCCAGCGTTCACGAACCGGACCTATTTGCGTGTGTGGGGCCGTTCCCGAAAGCCACGCCTGAGAACGCGGCCAGATACGGTCTCCCCCAGAACAGTTGGATTCTTTTCGGCGCACCGACGCACCCCCAAAGCCGAGGCCGGGTGCGGCTCTCGGGCGCCGACCCGGCCGATCCCGTCAGGATCGAAGCCAACGCGCTCTCGGATCCCGACGACATCAAGACTGCCATCTCCTGCATCGAAACCCTGCGTGAAATCGGCAATTCCGCCGAGCTTCGCCCATTCGTCGCACGCGAGGTCATGCCGGGCGACCTGACCGGCGCCGAGTTGGAGACCTATTTGCGCAACGCCGTCACCACCTACTGGCACCACTCAGGAACGGCGAAGATGGGCCGCGACACCATGTCGGTGGTCGACGGACACCTCAAGGTCTACGGCATCGAGGGCCTGCGTGTCGCCGACGCATCGATCATGCCGCGGATCAGTACCGCCAACACCATGGCCCCCTGCGTCGTCATTGGCGAGCGCGCCGCACAATTCATCCAAGCCGAACACCGAATGTGACTTCATTGGTGCCTCGCAGTGCGCCGTCCTCACTTTGTTGGTGCACCTGCGCGGTGTCGGCCAAGGGACGGCGCGCGCTGATGGGCGGCCCTCATGCTGTCGCTACTCGGTGGTGCGCGTGGCGGCGATCGGGATGAGCATCAGTGTGCAGTTCGATCCCGATCGATTGTGCCAGCGGTGGAACGTCCCGTTGTGGGTGAGGAAATCGCCCGCCTTGATCGTGATCTCGTACTCATTGCCGTCCTCGCCGGGGTAGGCGACATTCGTCTCGCCTTCGAGGACCGCGACGAGGTCGATGGTGTCGGTGCGGTGCATGCCGCCCCCTTCCTTGCCCGGCGTCATCCCTCCACCGGTGCCGAGGTCGAGCCTTCCCACCGTCGCCGAGAGGTCCGGCGGTTCGTCTCCGATGACCGGGGGAATGATCTGAATGTCGACGCGGATGCCGCCACGCGGCCCGAAGAGGCCCAGTTGCTTGTACTCACCGAGCACGTGCTCGGGCCGTAGCGGCAGTTCGGGAACCTCGTCGAATCCCCAGATATCGAAAGCATAGGTGGCGTCCTTAACGGTCGAGGAGTCAAAGACCTCGTCGGTCTGCGTCACCACGCCCGTGGGGGCCTCGGCCGTGGTCAATCGCCTGATCTTCATTCGGTTTCATCTCCTCGTAGGTGGTGGACCGCCCAACGCAGGGCTTGCCCGAACGTGGATTTCCAGATCCATTGAATGGCGGATACGCTGGATCCACAGATACATAATGTTGGCCCTGTGCGTTCATGTCAACCGTGAGGCGGTCCAGGCGTTGACGACTGATGACCATGCTTAATCAGCTAGATAAGGCCGTTTTCGATGTGGTCGTTGATCGAGTAGACACACCTCAACGAGGAACTTCTCGAAACCAATTCTCCAAGCGTGCCCTATATTTTGTATCGCGAGATTCATAATCGTCGCTCGTAGCGCTACACTGTCTGAAGCGGCGATGACCATCCGGACATCAGGCGAACAGCCGCTGGCGACCCTGCCCGCAGGCAGGTGGAGGAGGACAAACGGCGATGAACATCCCGACTACCTACGCGGCGACGGTGACAGTGCCGCTGCCCGATGATGACGTCATCAAGGGGGTCATCGAGGCCTACTTCGGTGGCACCTATCAGCCCGACGCGACGCTGAACGTCGTCAAGATGTTCGCCGGAACGGGAGCGCACTTCCCGGGCGTCATCGATACGGTCCAGGCGATCTTCGGGCCCGAGGGCATCAACCCCAAGCACCGGCAGATGTGCATGATGCGCGTCGCCAAGGCTTTCGACGCACCCTACGAGTGGCAGGTCCACTCGGCGATCGGCCGCAACGTGGGACTCAGCGAGGACGAGATCGCCGCCATCGCCTCCGACGGGCCCGTCACCGGCATCGACTCGGACTACGTTCTGCTGGGCCGGGCAGTCGACGAGTTCGCCAGCGCGAAGACGCTGACCGACGAGACGCTCAGCGAACTCCTGAGCACCTTTGGTGAGGACTTGACACGCAAGTACATTTTCTCGATCACCTACTTCATCTTCATGGGCCTGTGGCTCAACGGCTGCCGCGTCCCGCTGGAGACCACCGACAAGATCGGCGGGCGGGACAGCAACCCGGCCGCGACATCTGCGGAGACCGTCTCCGCCAGCTCCTAACCACGACCAAGCCGCCGGCGGATCAGACAGATCGGAAGGAGGATCAGGACAGCGGGCCCGCAGCGACGGACTCGCCCAACCTGGCCAAAAGTGATGGCAACGAAGGAATCGGTCACCGACACGCACCGGCTCACCCCCAAGGGACGGGCCACTCGGGAGCGGATCGTGGCCACCGCAGCGCAACTGATGTACGACCACGGTGTGGCCAACACCAGTCCCGGTGACGTCCAGAAGGCTGCAGGCGTTGGCGCTTCGCAGATGTACCACTACTTCGAGGACAAGCAAGCCTTGATCAGAGCCGTGATCGCCCACCGCGTCCAGGCTCTGCTGGCAACGCTTGGGGGGCTGGACAGCATGGAGGGGTTGCGCGCCTGGCGAGACTTCGTCGTCGACACCCAACGCCAGCGCGACTGCGCAGGTGGTTGCCCGCTCGGGTCGCTGGTCGGTGAGCTGGCCGAACCGTTCCCGGACTGTCGAGGCGACCTGGTCGGGGGATTCGACCAGTGGGAAGCGGCGATCCGCGAGGGCCTGCAGGCCATGTGGGATCGGGGCGAGCTGCGCCGCAAGGCCGACCCCGACCGCCTGGCGACCGTGTTGTTGGCCGCGGTCGAAGGGGGGATGCTGCTCGCGCAGGTGCGCCGCGACCCCGCACCGCTGGAAACGGCACTCGATGACGTCCTCGACCGCATCGAGGAGCTCAGGCCCCGACGCGCGCCGGCCGGTCGGTGAGCCGGCGCCGCGTTGCCCACCCGTCGGGCCAGCCGCCGCACTGACACCTCGGCGAGTGCGTCGGTCGAGGGACGGACGCGCGTAGTCCGGCCCTGCGCCCCACGAACAAGGAAACACAATGCCGTTGTTGACCAACAAGATCGCCGTCGTCACTGGAGGAAGTAGCGGAATCGGTCTCGCGACCGCCAAGAGGTTCGTCGACGAGGGCGCTCACGTGTTCATCGCCGGCCGCCGCCAGGCTGAGCTCGACAAGGCGGTCGCGGAAATCGGCGAGAACGTGACCGCCATCGAGGCCGATGTCTCCAACCTCGACGATCTCGATCGTCTCTGCACGGCGGTGGCTCAGCAACACGGCGTCGAGGTCTCGAAAGGCAGTGGGCGTCGACCCAGATGAGCCCAGGTAGCGGTAAGCGCGGCCTCTGGTAACGCAGCATCGGTTGGGATGAATCCGTGGTCATCCAGATAGATTCCATCCAGCCAGTCCGTAGGGGGTACGGCGCCACTGTGCTCATCGAGACCCTGGTGTAGGGCGCGAATGCCGTCGAAACCAGCTACGACGCAATCAGCCTCGCCGCTCTAACGCACGGCGATCAGGCGGCGCGATCCATGAATCGCGGTGCCCGTGTGCAAGTGTTTACCTCCGCCTGCACCGAGGTTATACATCCCTCCCAGGCGATCCGCCGCAAGTCTGGCAATAGCTATAGATGATAGCTATGATTCATATCTGTCAGCAGCAGCTCGGTTCGCGATGATTGCGTCGTTACGTGGTGCCGTGCGCCGTGTCATCAGAACCGTTGGCAGAAAGGACCTTCGCATGCCTCACCTGGACAGCTACCCGTTTGCGGTCTCGATCCCGTTGCCCACCGATGAAGAGCTCGGACCGGAGAACGTGACGTTCCTGCACGAGTACGGCCGCAACTACAAAGACGGACGGATGATGATGGGCACCGATGTCGGTCGCCCGATGATTGCGCTGGCGCGGGCTGTATTTCGTGTCGAAGGTGTCGATCCCAAGATCCGCGAATTCGTGGTTCTGCGCATCGCCAAGATCCTCGGCGGCGTCAACCCGTGGGGGCCGAATCTGCGGATGCTGGACAATCTGGGCGCTACGGATGCGGAGAAGGAAGGCATCCAGAATGACGGCCCGGTGTCCGGCCTCGACGAGGACGCCACTCTGGTCATGCGCGCCACCGAGGAGATCACCAGCAATGCAGGCCTGCAAGACGCGACCCTGACCGCGCTGAAGGAACGGTTCGGTGATCACACCGCGCGCAATTACATCGCGGTGATCTGTTGGTACAACATGTTCAATCGTTTCCTGATCAGCACCCGGGTGCCTGCCGAAAGCGAACAGGAAGTCATCGACAAAGTCGGCGATCAAACCATGCCTGCGTGATCGTGCGCGTGGACGAAGCGCTCGGACGAACGCTTCGTCCACTCATTGCTTCAGCCCGTGGGAGGCCAGGCGTTTCATCAGCTCGCCGGCACGGCGCAGGGTGTCTTGCTCGCGGCTGCTCAGTGTCGCGTTGATGGCCTCGCAGAGCCAGGTGTCTCGTCGACGTCGATCGTCGGCGACATATCGTCGGCCGGCTGCGGTGATCTCGATCAGGACACGGCGAGCATCGTCGGGGTCGCGGCCACGCCGGATGAGTCCCTCGCGCTCCAGGAGCCGCAAAGAGGCCGCGACGTTGGAGGTTGCCATGAGCAGGTCCGCCGCGAGTTGCCCCGGCGATGCCGCAGCGCCGCGGCGCTCGATCGCCCCCAGTACCAGTGCGTCGGACGTGGGCACCGAGCCGGAAGTCATCTCGCGGCGAAGACGGCGCTGCAGTGCCATCAACTGACGCCGGAAATCCGCCGCTTGATCTTGCTTCATCCTGCGGCCTTTCGGGGGCAACGCGAGCAACCCGCGGCTTCGACGACAGCGACAGCGATGCCGGATAACGATAACATGTAGCTATGCTACATAAATAGTCGATCATGTTGGCATATTGGGGTCATCATGACGACTGGTGCCGACAAGGCCGACCGAGTCGACTCGGGTCCGGATGGATCAGCGCTCGAACGGCGTTGAGGCCTCGGACGTTGGCGAATACCCGAAGGGATGGGCAGTTGGCTGCGAACGCCCCGACACTTTTCGTGAACGCCTCGGTGTATGACGGCGACGACGACCTGCATCGCGGCATGCAAGTCCTCGTCGCCCAGGGCCGGATAGAAGCTGTGACCGGCCGAACCGTCAGGACGCCGGCGCAGTGCGAGGTCATCGACCTGCGTGGGCGCACGCTAATGCCGGGGTTGATCGATGCCCACGTGCACGTCTGGCTGGCGGATCTAGATCTCGGCCGGGCGATGCGGCGACGCTATCCGTACATTGCCGCGTTCGCGTTCAGAACCCTTGCCCGGATGCTGAACCGCGGATTTACCACCGTTCGGGATGCCGGAGGCACGGACGTGGGTTTCGCGTCTGCTCTGCAGGCGGGCCTGCAGCGCGGGCCGCGGCTGCTGCATGCTGGTCGGTTCATCTCCCAGACCGGCGGCCATTTCGATGCGCGCCGGGCCGACGAGGTCGACATGGCGTGTGGTTGCCAGGGCGGGGCCGCTCGCTTCGCGTGCATCGCAGACGGTGTCGACGAGGTGCGTCGGGCGGTCCGGGAGGAGGCACGAAAAGGTGCTCACCATATCAAGCTGGCGGCCTCGGGGGGCGTCGCCAGTCCCACCGATCCGCTCGACCGTATGCAGTTCAGTGACGACGAGATCCGGGTGGCGGTAGAGGAAGCGCATCGGCACGGCATCTACGTGATGGCCCACTGCTTTCCCGCGGCGGGGATCAAGCGTTGCGCGCAATTAGGTGTCCGCTCGATCGAGCACGGCTTTTTCATCGACGATGAGGCGGCGACCGCGGTGGCAGCGGCCGATGCCTACGTCGTGCCCACGATGGCGACCGTCTGGGCGTTGGTGGAAGACGGTGCGCACCAAGGGTTGCCACCGGCCAGCCAGGAGAAGGCCCACGAGCTGGCCAGGGGAGTGTTGCATGGGCTGGACATCATGCGCAGCCATGACCTGAAGATCGGGTTCGGCACCGACCTGCTCGGCCCCCAACAAGACAGACAGGTCACCGAGTTCGCGTTGCGGGCCCAGATCTTCACGCCCAACGAAATTCTGCGTTCTGCCACCCGGGTCAATGCGGAAATCTTGCGCATGGAAGCGCAATTGGGCCGCGTCGCCGAGGGCTTTATCGCCGATCTCATCGTGGTTGACGGCAATCCGCTCGAGGACCTGGCGCTGCTGAGCGAACCTGAGGGGGGCCACATTCCGCTGGTCATGCAGAACGGCGAGATCGTCAAACGCGATGGAAGACCAGCTGGCTGACCGGCAGGTTCCCCGCGCGGTTCTATGTCAGATCGGCGGAAACGAAGCCCAATCGTCAATGACGTAGTTCTGATCATCGTCGAAGGCAACCGTCAAACCTCCGGGGCCGGGACAATGCGCGAAAAAGATTGTCCTGTCGGTTTGCGCCGCGCGGTCCAGGATGTCTCGCCGCGACGTTCTGGCCGCTTCGGCGTCGAGGTCAAAGCTGCATACGTCGTCGGGACGGCTCACTTGCAGGGGACAGTGCAGCAGATCGCCGGCGAATACCGCCCCGCGGCCGTCGTCGAGCCACAGCACCGATGACCCGGGCGTATGGCCCGGCGTCAGCTCCAGGCGGAGACGGTCGCCGATCACGTATTCGCCGTCCCAGGTGACCAGCTGGCCGGCTTCCTCGATCGGCGCGATGCTGTCGGCGTACACCAGGCGGATGCCGGCGAAGCGGGCCGCTTCGTCATCGTTTTTGGGCGGCCGCATTCTGGACGCGTTGTCCGGGTGGAAATAGTCCCGGTCCCGTTGCGGTACCAGGTATCTGGCGTTCGGGAAGGTGGGGACCCATTCGCCGCCGGCCAGCATGGTGTTCCAACCGACGTGGTCGTAGTGGATGTGGGTGTTGACGACATAGTCCACGGCGAAACGGTCGATCCCCGCCGCGTCGAGCCGGTCACCGAAATCGGTGTGCAGATCGGCCAGCAACGGAGCCTGTGGCCGGTCACGGCCGTTGCCGACCCCCGTGTCGACGACGACGGTGCTGTCCTCGCAGCACACCACCCACGTTTGGATGGCGCAGCGGTACGCATGGTCAGCGGGCACATAGAACTGCGGATTCAGCCAGTCCACGTTCTGCGTCCATGCCTGCTGCGGTGTACCGGGGAACATCTCGTCGACCCCTTTGATCGGTCCAACCCACTCCACGACGCGGCGGACCTCGCAGTCGCCAAAGACCTGAACATCAGCCATGGCAAAGTTCCTCTCGGTCAATCACAATCCCGCCGTGGGATCCGCAGTGCCGGCGATCTCCCCAAAGCACCACGGCGCTGGCGTCGGCGCAACCATTCGAGAGATTCGCGACCCCACTGGGCCGGGTTCCCCACTCTTAGCCGATCCGACGACGTGCTTGCAGCTTCTCAGACGTATTCCGTCAGCGGTGGAGGCCGGCCAACAGCCATGAATCATTCATTAACCAGATGTTGACAAACGGTTTCCGGCGTTACGCATGGATACTTTTCCCATGGCCACGGCTCATGACGACAGGGGGCGGTGACATCTCGCGACCCGGACCGAAGTTGCGCGCCGCCGCCAACCAGACCCGAATCCTGGTCGTGGCGATCATCGTGTCGATGGTCGCCTTTCTGGACAGCAACATCGCGGAGCTCGCACTTCCAGCGATCCGGCGTGACCTCGGTGGCGGCCTTTCCTTCCAGCAGTGGGTCCTGGGCGCTTACCTGCTGGCGCTTGCGGCCACGATCCTGCCGGGGGGATCCATCTCCGACCTGTTCGGGCGGATACCGGTGATGCGCTTCGGCCTCGTGACGTTCGGGACCGGCTCGTTCTTGGCGGCCTTCGCAGCGTCGCCGGCAATGCTGATCGCCGGACGGCTCGTGCAGGGACTGGGTGCGGCGTTCCTCGTGCCGGGCTCCCTGGCGCTGATCAACTCCGCGTTCGACCCCGCCGACCGACCCGCGGCCATCGGGTCATGGACCGCCTGGACCAGTAGCGCGTTCGCGCTCGGGCCGCTCCTGGGGGGACTGGCGGTCGAATATCTGAGCTGGCGATGGATCTATGCCTTCTCGGCGATACCGACGGTCATCGCATTTGCCCTGACGTTTTGGCTGCGCCCGGTGCCCGACTCCGCCCCGCAGACGCGCGTCGACGTCGCCGGGGCCGCATTGTCGTCGATCGGCCTGGCCGCCACGGTGTATGCCTTGATCGAATCGCAACAGCGCGGGTGGAAATACGTCTTGACGTTCCTGGTCCTGGGGGTCGGGGCGATGCTGGCATTCGTGTTATGGGAGCGCCGCGCCCGAAACCCCATGGTGCCGCTACGGATGTTTACGGTCCGGAATTTCGCCGGCGCCAACCTGGTGACCGCGTTCGTCTACGGTGGCGTCGCGCTCGGATCGTTGGCCACCGCGCTCTACCTCCAAGAGGTCGTCGGCTACCCGGCCATAGTGGCGGGTTTGATCACGTTGCCCAGCCCCGTGATGTCACTTCTCTTCGCACGTCGCGTCGGCCGCGCGGCCACCCGGCTGGGCCCCAAGGCCTTCTTGGTCGCGGGCCCGGTGGTCGCCGGGTTGGGGGTCCTCTTGATCCGGCCCTCCGCGCAACGATTCAACATCTTGACGGACCTGTTGCCCGGGAGGATTGTGCTGGGCATCGGTCTGGTCGTCACCATTACACCGCTGACGGCGCTCAACCTGTCCGCTGCCGAGCCTGAGCACAGCGGGATCGCTGCCGCGATCCAGAACGCCGTCGGGCGAACCTCGTCGCTGGCCGCGGTCGGCTGCGCGGGAGTCATCGCCGCGGGCACGCTCAGCGACGCGGGTTTTGCCCGACTGCTGCAGGCCACCGCCGTGCTGTTCCTCCTTGGCGCCATCGTCAGCGCGGTCGCCGTCACCAAGCGGCCGCGGCGTCCCCTGCGGGAAAGATCCGCCTGGCCGACTCACCCTGAGAATGCGGAAGATGGCTCACCGCAACGGATATACGATCTGAGCTCGTCGGCTCCGCCGTATGACAGCGACGCAGTACCATGACGAGGCAGCAGCTCCGGCCGGCACCGGCGTTCGACGCGGCCGTGGCTCACTTCGCTGCGGCCAGGACATCATGCACCGCGGCGTCGACGGTGCTCAGGATGTCGGGGTCGATGCCGGCACGGCCGCGAACCAGTATCGACGCGTAGTTGCCGGGCGGCAGGCCCTCGGCCGGGCAGAGGCCGTCGGGGAGCTTGCCGATCATCGGCAGCAGCGCCACGCCCAGTCCCGAGCGCACGGCCGCGTACAGGCCGGACAGGTCGCCGCATTCGGCGGCGATCTCGTAGGCGATTGCGTGCTTGTCCAGGATCGAGAAGGCGGGCTCCCGCAGGGTGCACGGCTCGGAGAAGATCACCAGAGGCAGTGGCCCACGTGCCGGAGCGGTGCAGCTGCGACCCGAAATCCATTGCAGTCGAACCATTCCGGAGGCTTCGGTGCGATTGAGTGCCGCTCCGTCCAGCATCACCGCCACGTCGACGAGGCCGCGCTCGACCGAGTCCGCCAGCGACACGTTGCGGTCGAGCCGAAATCGCACTCGCCGGTCGGGGAGGCGCTGACGCAGTGCGCTCGTCAGCCCGGCCAGCATCACGTCGGCGCCGTGCTCGGTGGCACCGATGGTCAACAGCTCCTGTTCGGTCGCGCCGAGATCGTCCAGCGCCGTGTCGTGCGCGGCCAGGATCGTACGGGCATGGCGCAGCACCTTCTGGCCGACATCGGTGAACACGATCCCGCGGCCTGAGCGCTCGACCACCGTCCCGCCGACCACCGCCTCGATCCTGCGCAGGTGCTGGCTCACCGCCGACTGACTGAGGTGCAGAGCGGCGGCCGCGCGGTGAAATCCACCACAATCTGCGACGGCGACCAGGCTGCGCAGCGGTGCGATATCAAGCACATGAGCCATGACCAGACCATAGTCCGATTCGCTCTGGTGATCAATATCCAAGCTCATAACCCAAGCTCATGGCCTAAAGGCGGCGGTATGACCCATCACTGATAAGCTTGCACGATCGATTGCGGTCACTAATAATCGTTGGACTGCATGAGTTCGTCCCGCGAGCATGGTGCTCATGGACTCAACGCGCATGCCACTGACCACCGCGGCGGCGGTGACGTTCTTCTACGCGGTCGGGTACCCGATCGGAGCGCTTGCGGTGGCCGCGATGACGCCCATGGCCGCCTTGGTGCTGCGGTTCGGTCTGGCCGCGGCGATCCTCATCGGCTGGACCGTGCTGGCCAGAGCGCCCTGGCCGCGGGGCGCCCAGTTCGGTCATGTCGTGGTAGCGGGCTTACTCATCCAGGCCGTGCAATTCTGCTGCCTCTACGAGGCGGTTCAGCTCGGGGCCCCGGCAGTGCTGTGCGCGGTGGTGGTAGCCATGAACCCGGTCACCACCGCGATCCTGGGTGCCGCGTTCCTTCGCGAGCCGCTCGGTCTGCAGCGAGTGGTTGCGCTTGTCCTGGGCGTCGTCGCGGTGCTCTCGGCGTGCGCCGTCAGACTGGTGAGCACCCACGGCGTCGATCCCGTGATCCTGCTGCTTGTGGTTGCGCTTTTGGGCCTTTCGGCCGGTGGTGTATACCAGCAGCGGTTCTGCGCCCAGGTCGACTTTCGCGCCATGAGCGCAATGCAGAACGCGGTGGCACTCATTCCCGCGGCAGTGCTCGCGGGTTGCACGCCGTTTGCGGTGCATGACGGCCCCAAGGCCGCCATCGCCGTCGCCGGCATGGTGCTGCTGAACGCCACGCTGGCGGTGAGCCTCTACGTGCGTGCCATCAGCAAGCACGGGGTGGGGGCGGTCGCGATGTTGTTTGCCGTCATCCCCGCGCTTGCCGGGGTGCTGTCGTGGCTGATGCTCGGCCAGCGCCCGGACGCCGGTGTCGGCGTCGGTCTGCTCATCGGGGGTCTCGCCTGCTGGCTCAACAGCAGGGCATTGCGGCGGCATCGCGCACAAGCGGGCCACTCGACGTCCGGGCCCCAACCTGCTCTGGCGGGTGTCGGGCGGTGAGCACTTCTTCCTTGGACGATTCACCGCTCGCCACGTCTCGTCGGCGCCGTGACTCGAGGTCCGCGGCTCTGCCGAAGTCAACCTGGTGCTCTACAATCTGGGTCTCTGCGCAACGCGAAAGGTGTTGGTTGTATGTCCGACAGCACTTTTCGACGGTCTTCGCCCTTGACACCGGGGCGTCGCCCGGTGGCGGGTCGCGCCCCGCGGCCCGCGGTTCCGTGGTGAACCAAGAACAGCAGCACGCCGACGTCGAACAGCCGTCGTCGTGGGCGCCGTTGCGCAACAGGGTGTACCGTGCCCTGTTCATCGCGCAGTTCGGTTCCAACATCGGCACCTGGATGCAAAGTGTGGCGGCCCAGTGGTTCCTGGTGGAAAAGCACAGCAGCGACGTCATCGTGGCATTGGTCCAGACTGCAAGTCTTGGGCCGGCGCTGCTCCTGGGCCTGTTCGCCGGCGTGCTCGCCGACCTGTTCGACCGACGCCGCCTGCTGATATTTCTGCAGTCCTACGCGGTTTTGGTGGCGCTGGCCCTGGCGCTTGTGACGTACCTCGGCCGGCTCGGCCCGACATCGCTGTTGCTGTTCACCGTGGCCATCGGGTGCGCTTCCGCGCTGACAGGGCCCGCCTGGCAGGCGATACAGCCCGAGATCGTTCCGCGCGAGCAGATACCGGCGGCCGCGACACTGGGCAGCGTTTCGGCGAATTCCGCGCGAGCGATCGGACCGGCGATCGGCGGCGTCGCGGTGGCAATGGCCGGTCCGGCAGCGGTCTTCGCGATCAACGCGGTGTCGTTCGCGCTGATCATCGTCGCGTTGCTGACATGGCAACGGCCCAAGCAACGGGCGCCCATCGAACGGGAGCACCTGGGTCAGGCCGTTCTCAGCGGACTGCGATTCGTCCGCAACGGCCCGGTATTCCGCAGGATCCTCTTGCGCGCGGCGCTGTTCCTGTTTCCGGCCTCGGCTCTGCTGGCCCTGTTGCCGATCGCCGCCGCGCGGACGTGGAACCTTGGCGCGAGTGGTTACGGTCTGGCGCTGGGGGCCATCGGTCTGGGCGCGGTCCTCGCTGTCGTGGTGGCCGCGCCGCTACACCGACGGGTGTCGGACAATGCGCTCCTGGCCGTGTGCGCCGCCGTGTACGGCCTTGCGCCGATGGCGGCCGTGTGGCTGCCCTTCGCCGCATCGGCCCCTACCTTGGTGCTCTCAGGGATGGCGTGGCTGCTCACCCTGACGACGCTGAACGCGGCGGCACAGCTTACGTTGCCGCAATGGGTTCGGGCACGGGCGCTTTCGATATACCTGTTGGTGTTCACAGGAACGCAAGCCGTCGGGTCGTACTTCTGGGGCCTGGTCGCCACGCACGCCGGGTTGGCTGCCGCTCTGCTGTGGTCCGGGATCTTGTTGGTTGTCGCCGCCCTCAGCGTTGCCGTGCTTCCGCTGCGGCCGGCGACCGGGAAGCTCAGCGTCGAGGTCTCGACGGCCTGGCCGACGCCGACGATCGCCTTCGAACCGTGTCCGGACGACGGACCCGTACTCGTGACGGTCCGGTATCGGGTGGCCAAGGAGAACCTCGAGAAGTTCGTCAAGGCGATGAGCGCGGTGAGGCGATCCCGGCTGCGGACGGGGGGCCACAGTTGGCGGCTGTACGAGGACATCGGGCAGCCCGACTCGGTGCTCGAACGGTTCACGGTGGCGTCCTGGAGCGAATTCGAACGCCAGCGCACCGAGCGCTGGCTGGGTTATGACTCCGAAGGGATCGAGCAGGCAATCCGCTATACCGTCGACGGCGACCGACGGCACGGTTACTACGTCGCCCTGCGAGTACCCCGATGACCAGGTCGACGTCCACGATGGTGAAGCGGTGACCGCCCTCATGCGCCTGCGCCGCTGTTAGTCCACTGCGCCGGCCTCGGGATCGGTGAACTCAACGGCGACTTCCCAGTCTTTGAGGTTCGCGACAGGTCCGAACAGGTCGGCGGGCAGGTCGGGCGACAAGGGCTCGCCCCTGAGGACGCGATGCGGCCAATCACGGTTGGCCAAAGCAGGTTTGGCCAGGGCGACGACGTCGGCGGCGCCCGAGTCGATGATCTCGGCGGCATCGCGCGGGTCGTCGAGGTGGCCGTTGGCGATGATCGGCAACCGGCTGTATTTCTTGGCGAGCTCCGCCAACGTCTTGACGTCACCGATGAAAGCCGGTGCGAGAGCGCGATATTCGGTGATATGAAGGTAGTCGATGCCCGTGTCGGACAGCGCGGTGAAGATGGCGGACGCGTCATCCTCGCGCCCCGCCCACCGATGATGATTGTCGGAGACCTTTCCTTGCGAAATGCGGATACCGACGGCGATATCCGCCCCGACCGCGGCCACGACGTCTTGACAGACCTCGCGGGCCAGCCGAATTCGGTTGGTGACGTCTCCCCCGTAGCTGTCGGTGCGGTTGTTCATGTAGTCGGTGAGGAATTCGTCGAGCAGGTATCCGTTGGCGCCGTGGATCTCCACACCGTCGAAGCCTGCGTCGCGCGCGAATCGGGCTGCGGTGACGAATGCGGCGCGGACTTGCCGGATCTGCTCGGCGGTCATCGCCTCGGGAATCTGGAACGGGCCGGACCCGCGGTACATGGCCAGCTGCTTGCCTTTCGGACGCACTGCCGAGGGTCCCCAGGTGGCGGCGGAGTGGGGGTTGCCCTGTGACTGGCTCCCCGCGTGCATCAGCTGGGCGAAGAACCTCGATCCAGCGGTGTGGACTCCCTCGACGATCCGTTGCCACGCCGCGGCTTGGGTCGGATTTGCGATCCCGGGCTGGAAGAAATATCCCTGGCTGGTCTGGTCATCGATGTAAAGACCTTCGGTGATCAACAGCGCAAAGCCGCCGTCGGCGAAAACCCGGTAGTAACTGCCTATCCGATCGGTGGGAACCCCGTCGGCTGTCGCACTTACCCGGGTCATCGGCGCCAAGGCGACACGGTTGGCCAGGTCGACTTTGCCGAGCGCTGTCGGTTCGAAAAGAGACTCGTATCGCGTGCGCTGCCGGTCAGGCATGAATTCAGTCACCTCTGTCTTCGAATTGCGATCGAAGTTCGTTGCCGCTCAGCGCGCTTGCGGGTGCTCGGCCAAGTAGCGGATGAAACCGACCACGTCTTCGGCGACGAGCCGCCCGATGGCCCCGCTCGAGTAGACGGCGAGGCGAACCGTTGCATCCGGCGCCAGTATGAAGCCGGTCGATTGCAGATAGTGCGGATCGTCGTTGACGTAGGCAGCTGTCGCCGCGGCGACCTTGCCGGCGTCGGCGCTGTGGCCGACCGGAAACTGCAACCGGCGCTTGGCGACGAGCGCGGCAGACGTCTCCTCGTCATCGACAGAGAAGGCGACGACCTTTACGCCGAGTTCGCCCAGGGTGTCGAGCGCCCGCGAGAAAGCGGCGAGCTGCGCGTTGCAGTACGGGCACCACGACCCGCGGTAGATCAAGATGACGCCGTAGGAGCCGGCGAGGTCGCCGGGCAGGGCCATCATGCCTCCACCGACGACGGGAATGCTGAGCGCGGGGAAGGGCTCGCCATAGTCGAGTCGCGGCATCGGCGTCCTTCTACGATGGTTGATTCGCTACTCGGCATCATGGTGCGACAAAACTGGACTGGCAATGACAATGCGGACGCAGCGCGGATATTCTGCGGCCGTGGTGTCGAAACAGGGTCGTCCCGCCGCGCGGCTGACCGATCGCGGCGCGGCCACCAAAGCCCGCATCGTGGCGGGAGCGGCGTCCCTTGTCCGAGAGCGTGGGGTGGCGGGGACGAGCCTGGACGCCGTCATGGCCGCCACCGGCACCAGTAGGTCGCAGCTGTATCACTATTTCGACAACAAAGACGCGCTTATCGGCGAGGTGATCAAGACCCAGTTCGGCCGCGTCATCGCGGCGCAGGAAACGTTGCTGCGCGAGATCTCCTCTTGGGAAGGGCTGCAGCGGTGGTGCGATCACCTGGTGACCATGGTCGGCGAGACGCACGGAGTGGGCGGCTGTCCACTGGGCTCGCTGGTGAGCGAGCTTGCCGACCGATCTGAATCAGCGCGACAGGAATTGGCGCGGTCCTTCGCCGAATGGCAGTCGTATCTTTCCGCGGGCTTGGCGGCCATGCGCGACAACGGCGAACTCGCCGCGGAGGCCGACGTAGACGATCTCGCGCTGACGATGATGAGCGCGCTGCAAGGCGGGCTGCTCATGGCGCAGGCCACGCGCAGCGCCCGTCCTCTTCGGCTCGCCCTCGACATGGCGCTCGGGCACGTAGCCGGTTACCGGTGCAGCACTTCCGAGCGCAGCAGCGCCGGGGGCTGAACGTCTACGGCCAAGACGCCGTCACATCAATCCCGCTGGGCCGCAACGAATCACGCCGCGTGATGCCCACGCAGCGGCGAGCTGCCCGATGCGTGTCCCGGCATCGAGAGCACGGGGAGGTGCGATACTCCCGCCATCTGCGTGTCGCTTCTTTCCAAGCGCCGCTCGACCTTGCGATAGAGCCATGCGACGGCGGCCACGACTGCGGACGTCGCCACCAGTACGGCTAGCGCCTCACCGAAGGCGATCACCATGATCAAGCCGGCGAGAATCCAGAACGCCACGGTCTCGGCGCGGCGGCTGCGCTGCTCTGCCCCGATCGTCGTTGTCGCGTTGCCCATGTCCGCCTCGCTCTCGTCGTACCGCCATCCGGTGGCGTAGTACCTTCAAGAACGCCCCAGCGGGTGAAAGGCTGCCCGTGGGTGACCGACGTCACGGTGCCTGCGTCGCCGCGCGCAGCGCGCCGCGTCAGATGGTGCGGCGCCGCGATACGCCTTACGATCGACGGGCCGCGCCACCTCCCGCTACCCGGCAGAGGAACTCGCATGCCCACGCAGGTCAAGTCCGCGTTGCCACTTCGCGCGATCTTCGGAACCCGGCAAGCCCGCTCCTCGCTCGTCATCGGGGCGCTCGGCGTCGTGTTCGGCGACCTCGGGACGAGCCCGATCTACACGATCCAGACGATCTTCGATCCCCACGACCCCCATCCCATACCGGTCACCGCCGACAATATCTACGGCGTGGTCTCGCTGATCTTCTGGTCGGTGATGGTGATCGTCACGTTCACCTACGTCACCCTGGTGATGCGCGCCGACAATGACGGCGAAGGCGGCATCATGGCGCTCATCACCCTGGTTCGCCGGTGGGTCGGGCGGGGAAGCCGGCGAACGGCGATGACGCTGGCGGTGCTCGGTCTGTTCGGCGCGTCGCTGTTTCTGGGCGACAGCATGATCACCCCGGCGATCTCGGTGATGTCCTCCGTGGAGGGGCTCAAGGTAATCCAGCCGAGGTTGGGCGACTGGGTCGTGCCCGTCACCGCGGCGATCATCGTCTGTCTTTTCGCCCTACAGAGTCGAGGCACCGCCGCCATCGGGCGCGTGTTCGGGCCGGTGATGGTGTTGTGGTTCACCTCGATCGGCGCGTGCGGTGTTCACGGGATCGCCAAGCAGCCCCAGATCCTGCGGGCGTTGTCACCGGTGTACGCGCTGACGTTCATCGGGGAGCACTTCGACACGGCCTTCTTCTCGCTGGCCGCGGTTGTGCTGGCGGTGACGGGCGCGGAGGCGCTCTACGCCGACATGGGTCACTTCGGTCGGTCGGCGATCACCCGGGGATGGCTGTTCGTCGTCATGCCGGCCTGCATGCTCAGTTACTTCGGCCAGGCGGCCTTACTGCTGGGTGACAAGAGCCTCGTCGGCGCCCCGTTCTTTTTGCTGCCACCGGACTGGGCTCGACTGCTGATGGTGTTGCTGTCGACGGTGGCGACGGTCATCGCCTCGCAGGCGGTGGTCACCGGCGCCTACTCGGTGGCGTCGCAAGCCGCCCAGCTCGGCTACCTGCCCAGGCTGCGGGTCGTGCACACCTCCGAGTCGACGATCGGCCAGATCTATGTGCCGTGGATCAACGGCCTGCTGATGGTGTCGGTGCTGATCCTGGTCTTCGCGTTCCGAAGTTCGGCGGCCCTGGCGTTCGCGTTCGGCATGGCGGTGACCGGGACGATCACCATCACCACGCTGCTGTTCTTCTACATCGCCCGCACGCGATGGCGCACGCCGTGGTGGTTGATCGTGATCGGCGCCGGCGCGTTATTGACGGTTGACCTGCTGTTTGTGGCGGCCAACCTGACCAAGCTGGTGCACGGCGCGTGGGTTCCGCTTCTGATCGGCGCGACGGCTTTCACGGTGATGACCACCTGGCAGCGGGGAAACGAGCTCGTCACGCTGGCGCGGGCGAAGGCCGAGGGTTCGCTGCGCGAATTCGTCGAAGAGATGGCCGCCTACCGTCCGCCTCTGGTGCGGGTCGCCGGGACGGCCATCTTCCTCAATCGCGGCAAAGAGAATGCGCCCCTCGCGTTGCGGGCGAACGTCGAGCACAACCACGTGCTCCACGAGCATGTGGTGCTCATGTCGATAGAAACGGTCCCGGCGCCACGCGTGCCCGACTCGGAGCGGTTGGAGGTCGACCCGCTGGGCTACGCCCAGGACGGCGTCATCCACGTCACCGCGAAATTCGGATACATGGAACGGCCCAACATTCCAGGCGTGCTGCGCCTGCTGAACCCCCGACAGACGGAAGGCCCGATCGCCGTCGACGACGCCTCGTATTTCCTGTCGGAGCTCGAACTGAGGGCCGGCTCGGCACCAACCATGCCGGCATGGCGCAAGCGCCTCTTCGTGGCCACGTCGTACATCGCCGCAGACGCCGCCGAGTACTTCGGGTTGCCCATGGACCGCACCGTCGTGATGGGTGCGCGCATCGAGGTGTGACGGTACCTCAGCCCAGATGCGCCGAAAGCAGCCAAGCGCCAACAGATTTGCGGCCCTTGGGCTCGTCGCGGATGTCGGCGCCCGCGAAGCCCTCGAAGTGGGTCAGGAAGTTCTCGGGAACGCTGGCGTGAATGCGGGCGGGCCGGATCTCGTCGATCACCCAGTACTTGCCCACCGCGGCCCGCAGCTCGGCCTCGGTCACGGCGTTGACCGGTCCGGCCGGCATGCTGTTGCGGTCGAAGACCAGGACGAAGTAGGAGGCTCCCGGCGCGGCGGCCCGCACGATCGACTGCTGGTAGCCGTCGCGCAGCTCGACCGGCATCGAGTGGAACAGCGTGCTGTCGACGATGGTGCCGAAGCGCCCGTCGTGGCCGGTGAAGGCGCTGATGTCGGCGACGTCGAAGGTGGCGTTGGTCAGTCCGCGTCTGGCCGCCTCCTCGCGTGCCAACGCCACGGCCGTGGGGGACTGGTCGAGGCCCACCGTGGTATAGCCACGTTCCGCCAGATACAGCGAGACCGCCGCCTCCCCGCAGCCGGCGTCGAGCACGTCGCCGTGAAATTTTCCGGCCTCGATCAGGGCCGCGATCTCGGGTTGTGGTTCGCCGATGCTCCACGGTGGCCGGTTGCCCTCGCCCATGTCGGGATCATTGCCCTGGTAAGCGGCTTCGAACATATCTCGCGTTGGCTGAGTCATGGCGCCCACGGTATCAATGATCCTGATATATCTCAACCGGCCTTATATAGCACGCGTCACCGCTCGTTCTCCCAGAGATGTGTGGTGAGATCGCGAAATGCCGACAGGATGAAGCGGTCGTCGGCGCGCCGGAGGATCGACCGGCTCATCAGCGCCCGCACGATCGAACCGTCCCGGTGGATCAGCTCGACGACCATGTTGGTAACGGCGTGAGTGGCAGACACCAGAGCTTGCGGACCGGCGGTGTGGTGGAAGATTTGATCGAAGCGCAGCGACAGCAAGTCATCGGGTCTGCGGCCCAACATTTCACCGAAGGCGGAGTTGGTGAACAGGATGCTGCCGTCGTGCTCGGTGGCGAGCACAGGGACCGGAATGCTGTCGAGTGCGACCAGCGCGGGCAATTGCCTCAAAACAGCAATCGGGGACTGGTCGAGTTGCCGATTCGGCCGATGCCCCGTCGGTGGCTTGAGGGCGAGATGGGCGCGCGAGGCGCGCGCTTGCGGACTCGAACCGCTAGGCGGCACTGCGCTGGATGCAACCGGCTTGGCGGCCATCGGGGCACCTCCTGACACGTTCCGCGGCGAGATGGTCGATGCCGGAAATCATGCGGGCGCGAGCATGCCTCGCGCACGCGTAGCGGACTACCTGTTTTCGGCGGCGAGGTACCTGGGATGCAGACCGAAGATCGAGTGGTCGCGCCGCTGTACGGCATCGCCGCTCCCGGAGTTAGCCAACTGATCACGCGGCCGATACCCGGCCATGGCACCGTACCCGTGTGCAAACCGGATCGCGAACCAGCGCAACGCAGCTGGTCGACCGATTTCACCAGACGTGCGAGCGGGTTGTCGCCCGGTTTCCCCTGGGGCTCGACTCGATCGTCGCACCCACCTTTCTGGGCTTCTGTCTGATCAACGGCCTCACCTTCGCCGTCGACCTGGCGATCCTGACGGGCTTGCACAGCCTGCTCCACCTCCCGGTGCCGGTCGCCGTCACCACCGCCTACGCCTGTGCGTTCGCGCTCAGCTACGCGCTCAATCGCATCTTCAACTTCCAGTCCCACGCGCCGGTCGGTCAACAGGTCGCGATCTACGTGGTGGTTGTCCTGGTCAATTACCTGGCCTTCATTCTCGGGTTGACCAGCGCGCTGGCGGCCCTAGGGGTGCAATATCAGGTGTCGCGAATAGCGGCAGGGATCTGCGAAGCGGTCTACATGTACAGCGCAATGCGGTGGGTCGTCTTCCGCCGCTGATCTTCGCGTTGCCCGGTCCACCGGGCTAGGTTGTCCGACGATGACCGTTCGTGAACCGCAGGGGTGGCTCACCCCCAACCTTTGGGTGCTGTCGCTGGTGTCGTTGCTGCAGGACGCGGCGAGTGAACTGCTGTATCCGCTGCTGCCGATCTATCTGACGACCGTGCTGGGCGCGCCACCCTCAGTGGTCGGCGCGGTCGAAGGCGCCGCCGAAGGCGCCGCTTCGTTGACCAAGGTCGTGTCGGGTCCCTTGGGCGACAGGTTCACCCGCCGCCCGCTCATCGCGACCGGCTATGGGACGGCCGCGCTGGGTAAGCTGATCGTCGCGGCGGCCGGCGTCTGGCCCGGGGTGCTCGTCGGACGGGTCGTCGATCGGCTGGGAAAGGGCCTCCGCGGAGCCCCGCGTGACGCGTTGCTGGTGGAGGGGGTGAAGCCGGCCGAACGCGGCCGGGTGTACGGGTTTCACCGCGCGATGGACACCCTCGGCGCCGTGATCGGGCCGCTGCTCGGACTCGCCGGGTACGAGCTCTTCGCCCACCAGATCCGTCCGGTGCTCTACCTGGCCGTGCTCCCCGCGGTGCTGAGCACGCTCTTGATCGCGTGGGTACGGGAACGGCCACGGGTTCAGCCCAAGGCGATCCGGCCGAGCATGCTCGCCGGCGTCCGGCGGTTGCCGCGCCGATATTGGGGTGTGACCTCCTTCCTGGTCGCGTTTAGTTTGGCGAATTTTCCGGACGCGCTGTTGTTGTTGCGGCTCAAGCAGATCGGCTTCTCGGTGGTCGGCGTCATCTTGGCTTATGTCGGCTACAACGCCGTCTACGCGATCGCGAGCTTCCCGTCCGGGGTGCTGGCAGACCGTCTCGGCCGGCCTGCGGTGTTCGGGACCGGGTTGGTGTTCTTCGCCGTCGGCTACCTCGGGTTGGGCCTGACCACCGACCCCACCGCCGCCGGGGTGCTGATCGCCGTGTACGGGCTGTTCACCGCCTGCTATGACGGCGTCGGAAAGGCTTGGATCTCAACAACTGTCGCCGAAGACCTGCAGTCCAGCGCCCAGGGCCTGCTGCAGGGCTTCAACGGGCTCGCAGTGCTGGCGGCGGGACTATGGGCCGGCTTGCTGTGGGGAGCCGACGGGCGGTTGCCGTTGTTGCTCTCGGGCGTCGCCGGCGCGGTTTTCGCGGTCGTGCTGCTGGGCGCTCAAGCCGGCAGCCGGCGTCAGCTCACCTGACGCCGGCCGACGTGCGGTCGCCCTCGGGGCGTCGGGCCTGCGCATCGTCCAATCCGTGCGGCATGAGGCGCGTCGGCACCAGCGGGATCGCCGCCAGCGGGAACAACCCGCACAGCGCCCACGCCGCCGGATACGCAGCCGCCGTGATCAGCGCGCCGACGAGAGGAGGCGCGGCGGCCGCCATCAGCCGCTGGGTGGTGTTTTGCATCCCCAGCGCTCGTCCGCTCCAGAATGGCCCGGCAAACTCGGTGATGGCGGTGGCTTCCAGCCCGTTGTCGAGCGACGCGATCACCGCGATCACAACCATGAGCACCACGTCGAATCTCGATCCGCTGCTGTCGGTGAGCGCCAGCAGCAGCAGCGCCCCGGTGGCGGCGATGGCGATCAGGCGCACCGGGCGCATCCTCGACCCGATGCGATCAGACCACCGACCGACCGCGACGCGGCCGAGCGCTCCGAGCAGTTGGGACACGGTGACCAGACCGCCGGCCGCTGCCACGGACCAGTGATGATGATCCATCAGCCACACCAGCATGAAGGTCACGGTCACCGTCTGAGGAACCATCAGCAAGCCGGCGACCGCGTGGATTCGCCAGAGCACCGGCGATCCGCGATAAGGGTTGGCGAGTTCGCGTTCGCTGGCGACGCGGCGGGATTTGCGCGGTGGATCGACGATTCCCAGGACGCTGGCAACGGCCGCCACGGTGCACACCAGCGCGAGGAACATCAACCCCGGACGAACGCCCCGTTCGGCCAGTTCGGGGACGATGAGCGCGCCCAGAGCGATGCCGAGCGGTTGTGCGGTCTGCCGGATCCCCATCGCCAGGCCCCGTTGCCGTGTGGGGAACCACGCGGACACCAGGCGGCCGCCGGCGGTGTTACAGCTCGCGGCAGCCATGCCCCCGAGAAACAGAAAGACGCCCACCCACAACATCGAATGGACCGATGCCGCGGCGTAGGCCGCCGTCGCAGTGAGCGCCGAGCCCACCGCCAACACCGTCCGCTCACCGACGCGGTCCAGCACACAGCCCCACAGAACCAGCGTGAGCACCATGCCCCAGCTCGGCATCGACGACAACAAGCCGGCTTCGGTCAGCGGGATGCCGCGGTGAGCCTCGAGCGAAGGGATCAGGAAGGCAACACCGTTGATGAACAGGAACGAACTCGCCGTTATGCCCACCGATACGGCCATCACCGACCATCGAGCACCCGCACCAATCTGGTGTGTGGCAGCTGGATCCGTCTGCATACATCCATCTTGGCACGACGGACAGTGCCACCACGGCCTGCGAACCGCGAAACTTATTGAATCTTAAGCTGATTGCTAAGCAATGGTCAGGGCCGTAGCGGTCGTTTGAGAGGCCCCTAAAGGGAAAAAGGTTGCACGGCTTGATCGTTGACGTCCCAGGGGCGCTTCGCGCCCCGGCGCCCGGGCATGCGAAATCATAGCTGACTGCCAGCTTCTCTAATCATTCACGCAGGTTTGGCGCCCACGGTTATCGTGGGCGTGACCAACGACGAGCCGGGAAGACTGCGACGATGAGCGACGACACGAAGCAAGTGCTGGCCAAGGTGCCGGCCGTCACCCTCGGCTTCTGGGTGATCAAGATCTTGGCGACGACGCTGGGTGAAACCGGCGGTGACACCGTCACGATGACGCTGAACTGGGGGTACGTCGCCGGGGTTGCGCTGTTCGGTGTCGGCCTACTGGTGCTGGTCGCCGCGCAAATCTTCGCGAAGCGCTTTCATGCGTCGCTATACTGGGCGACCATCGTGGCGTCGACGACGTTCGGCACGGCGCTGGCCGATTTCGCGGACAGGTCACTGGGAATCGGTTACACGGGCGGATCCCTTCTGCTGGCCGGTTGCCTGATAGTGACCCTCGGTCTCTGGCGCTGGACGCAGGGAACCGTGTCGGTGAGCACCGTGTCGACGCCGAAAGTGGAGGCCTTCTACTGGGCCACCATCACCTTCTCGCAGACGCTGGGCACCGCCCTGGGCGACTGGCTGGCCGACACTCGTGGATTCGGGTACGAGCGCGGCGCGCTGATCTTCGCCGCCGGCCTCGTCGTGGTGGTGGCCCTGTACTACTGGACCGGAATCTCCCGCGTCGTCTTGTTCTGGGTTGCCTTCGTCCTCACGCGGCCCCTGGGCGCGACCGTTGGTGACTTCCTCGACAAGCCGGTGGCCGACGGCGGCCTGGCCCTGAGTCGCCCACTTGCCTCGGCGGTCATCGCCGCACTGATCGTCGCGTTGCTCATCGTCCTGCCGCAACGCCCGGGGCGCCACCCCGGTCGCGCCGGGGACGTCGTCACCGAGTCCTGACGACCGTCTTCGTCAAGGCCGCCGTCCTTCCTCGTGGGGTGAGTACCGCCCTGGCGGCAAGTCACGCCGACGTCTCCGGATATTCAGCCGTCCAGCGGACCTCGTCGATGCGGCCGGCGAGTTCCTGATCGCTGCGCTCGGGGGCCACGCCGTCCGCGACGGCCTGCACGGCAACGGCGTGGGCGATGCGCACAGCGATGTCAGGGACGTCGGCCCAGTCCGGTAGCAGGGGCTGGTCGGGGTCGGTCAGGGCGGGTGACGCGTCGCCGAGGGTCGCCGCGGCGACCCGCATCATCTCGTCGGTGACCCGGCTCGCCTGCGCGGCGGTCACCGCGAGCCCCATCGCGGGGAAGATGTAGACGTTATTGCACTGCGCGATACGTTTTTCCACGCCGTCGTGCTGCAGGGGAGCGAATGGCGAGCCCGTGGCGATCAGCGCCCGCCCGTCGGTCCAGTGGTCCAGTTCGGCCGGGTGCGCCTCGGCGCGGCTCGTCGGGTTGGACAGCGGGAAGATGATCGGGCGATCGGCCTTCGCGGCCATCTCGCGCACGATCTCCTCGGTGAATGCGCCGGCCGCGGTGGACAGCCCGAGCAGGACGCCGACGTCGACGTTGTGCACGACATCGGCCAACTGGGCCGGCCCGGACAGCTTCCAATCGGCCACGCGGTCGGCGGGCTGGGCGAAGTCGCGCTGTCCCTCGGAGAGATCGGTGCGGTCGTCGGTGAGCAGCCCGACGACGTCGACGACCCAGAGCCGCTCTCGGGCCGCACGCTCGGAAAGCCCCTCGTTGACCATCTCCCGCCGGATCATGTCCAGCACGCCGATGCCGGCGGAGCCCGCCCCGAGCATCACGACCTGCTGTTGCGACAGCGGCCGGCCGGCCACCTTCGCGGCGCCGTGCAACGCACCTAGGGTGACGGCGGCGGTGCCCTGGATGTCGTCGTTGAAGGTCAGCAGCTTGTCGCGGTAGCGGGCAAGGATCGGCTGGGCGTGCGCGGTGGCGAAGTCCTCCCACTGCAGCAGCACATCCGGCAGTTGCTCGCGCACCGCGGTGACGAACTGGTCGATGAATTCGTAGTACGTGTCGTCGTCGATGCGCCGGTGACGCCAGCCGAGGTATTGCGGGTCGTCGAGCAGTTCGACGTTGTCGGTACCGACGTCGAGCACGATCGGCAGGGTGCGGGCGGGATCGATACCGCCGATGAGGGTGTAAAGCGAGAGCTTGCCGATCGGGATACCCATGCCGCCGATCCCCTGGTCGCCCAAGCCGAGAATACGCTGCCCGTCGGTCACCACGATCACGTCGACGTCGCGGTGGGGCCGGTTGCCCAGCACCTCGCCGAGGCGGTCGCGGTCGGGATAGGAAACGAACAATCCTCTTGGGCGCCGGTAGATTTCGCTGAAACGCTGGCAGGCCTCACCGACGGTGGGCGTGTAGACGACGGGCAGGGTCTCGGGTATGTGGTCGCTCAGCACGCGGTAGAACAGCGTCTCGTTGCGATCCTGTAGGGCGCGCAGATAGATGTGCTGGTCGAGACCGTCTCGGCGAGTTGAGAACTCGTGCCAGCAGTGCGCGGCCTGTTCGTCGATGGTCTTCACCGCGGTCGGCAGCAGGCCCAGCAGTCCGAACTTCCGCCGCTCGTCTTCCGTGAAGGCCGTGCCCTTGGTCGTCAGAGCGTCGAACAGCCTTGCTTGACCACGTTTGTCGTCGGACATCGAGAAAGCCCTTCTGCCGTGGAATTCGGCCGATGCGGCGCTTTGCCTCCGCGAGACAACCAGAAGCTACCGCAGGGAATCCACCGGCGTCGAATCCTTCGGTCACGGGTCAGCTACTCTCGGCGGCCGGGCGCACCGCGGACATGCGGCGTTCATCGCCGGTTTGACCGCGGTTCGGGATGACCATGTCCACAACACGGTTCGGTGGGTGCCCCTCAGCCGGGGCGGTTGGCGCGCAGGGCGGCCGACTCACGGCAGATCACTTTGGACTCCCTACGCGCTCTGCGCGCGCGCCTGCGCAACTGTCGCGCGAATGCCGTCGCGTAGTCGGACTGCCCGATGTCGGGTACGTCGGATTGCCGGCTGGCGACGCGTGACCGGTAGGCCTTCTGCCGGCACGCGCCCGAGCAGTAACACGCGTCGGAGCGACCGTGGAACCGCTTCCCGCATACACAACATCGCAATTCTGACGCGCCCACCCCTGGAACGTTACATTTATTCGTAACGTCAGCCAAGGGCGTTCTCAGCGATTTCGTCCCCAAAGCGAAGCCCTGGCAACGGAGTAGCATTTTCGCCCGGGAGTTTGTGAATACCGCCAACGGCCGGAAATTCTGAGCGTAAAACAGGAAATGGCCGAAGGCCGGTGACGAGGTTGGCGATGCGCTAGCCGCTGCGGGCGAATTGCACCGCCCGAACGGGCGAAGGGGGAGTCGATGCACCGCCACCCCGGTCCCTGCGGATCGGCCGATCGCAAGCACCGCGAATCCTTCCCGCAGGACGGTCGGAGGTTCGTCGGGTGACGGCGCCTCTGAGAGCGTGGTGGAGCCAGCCCGACCAGTTCGACTGGATCACCTCGTTCCTGCTGCAACGCGGCATGCTGCGGCCGGCCCGCATGATCATGTCCGTCGTCGCCGGATCCTCGGCGTTGGTGCCGCTGACTGTGCTGCCCAGCCAGAGCCATCCGACCGCTGTCCAGGTGGTCACCGCTGTGTTCGGTGCGGCGGTCACCGTCGGCATGACCGCCATGTGGCTGACGCGATGGCCGACGCGCAGGCAATCCCAGGCCGGCGCGGTGATCGGGGCGTTGTGCATCGGTGGGTGGAGTCTCATTCAGCCCACTGCGGCGCTGGCCGCGCTGGCGTGTACGGCCATGGCGGTGACCGGCGGCTACATGGCGTTCTTCCACAGCCTTCGACTGCTGCTCGTCAACGCGCTGGTAGCGACCGTGCTCGCCGCCACGGTGGTGCTCAGGCTGGCCATAGAGGTCAACGTGGCCACGGCCGTCTCTGCTCTGTGGGTCATCAATTTCGTCAACTTGTCGATCCCCCTGGCGATTTGGGGCATTTCGCAGGCGATGGGCTTGTACGCACAGCGCTCCGAGGAGGACGCTCTCACGGGCTTGCTCAACCGCCGGGCCTTCACGGCGGCGGTCGCCGTTCGGTTGGCGAATCCACCCCAGGCGCACACGCACTTGGCGGTGGTGATGATCGATCTCGACAACTTCAAGCGCATCAACGACACGCACGGTCATCCGGCCGGCGACCGCGCCCTGCGTTCGGTCGCGGAGTTGCTGCGGGCCCACACACCTGCCGACGCGGTGATCTGCCGTGCCGGCGGCGAAGAGTTTTTGGTCGCGGTGACCGCTGCCGACGCGGACGTGTGGCCCTTGACGGCGCGGTTCTGCGACGCCTTCGCCGGACTCTCCCCGAAGATCACGGCGAGCATTGGCAGCGCCAGCACCGCGCTGCACCTACTGACCGGACCGGACGTCGCACGCCTGATCGACGAACTTGTCGTCAGCGCCGACAGGGCCATGTACGCCGCCAAACGCAACGGGGGGAACCAGGCTTGCCACAGCGCCCGTGCGTAGATCGTTCATCGGCGATCGGCCGGCGCCGGCAGGCCGGGCAACCAGGCGGTGAGGCCCTCCCGGATTCCTCGATCGATCTCCGCGCGCCGGGCCGGGCCGGCGGGTGCGGCGGACTCGCCGCATTGACAGCGGAGGCCGTCGAACGGGTTCTGGTCGGCTCCGGTCAGCCCCGGTTCTGCGGCGGCCGACGCGGCGCAACCGAGGCCACCGAATGCGACGGCGGCGCCGACCAGGAGCTTGGCGAGCAAGCGTGGAGTGAGCATGTCGGTAGGACGCGGCAACTCACCGATCCGGTTCACCCCGTGCGCTACTCGACTGGCTTCAGGCGGCTCTCGAACGTTGCATGAGGATGCCCTTGGCCTGGCCGATGAGGTCGCGGCCTTCGATCGTCGGTCTTTCTCAGCGAGCGAGCGTCGCGGTGAGGTAGCCGGACGCGCCCCCGAACGACGCCAGCTCGTCATCGGGTAACTCGAATCCGTGCGCCGCGTAGGCCTGCTCGGTCGTACGGATGTCGGTCCGCCAACCGTGCCCGGCGAGGTAGTCGGCGGCGGTATTGCGTTCGCCGGTGTAGAAGAGCTCGGCCAAGTTGATGTTGGAGCCGATGCGCCGCGACCGCTCGGTGAGCCTTTCGGCCCAGTCGGACGGTATGCCGCGCATGTCCAGGTGCTCGGTCGCTATCCGGCTGCCCGGAGACGAGAGCGCGGCGATGTTGTCGAACAAGCGGTCCTGCGCGTCCGGGGGCAGGTAGACCAACAGGCCCTCGGCGGTCCAGGCGGTCGGCTGCCGGGGATCGAACCCGGCGTTGGTCAACGCCGCGGGCCAATCGTCGCGCAGGTCGACCGCAACCGTTCGCCGCGCCGCGGTCGGCTCGGCCCCCAGGTCGCGCAGTGTCCTCGTCTTGAACTCGATGACATCGGGTTGGTCTATCTCGTAGACCACCGTTTGCGCGGGCCACGGCAGCCGGTACGCCCTGGTGTCCAGCCCGGAAGCCAGGATGACGGCCTGCCGGATGCCCGCGGCGGTGGCTTGCAGGAAGAAGTCGTCGAAGAAGCGGGTACGCACGGTGATCTGTTCGTCCATGGCACGGCGGTTCAGCAGGGGATCGCTGGTCTGCCCGAGCTCGCCGTCGATCAGCTTGACGAAGGTGTCGATACCTACGGCGCGGACCAGCGCGTCGGCCCAAGGATCGTCGAGAAGCGGTTCCGGTCCCTTGGATGCCATCGCGCGCGACGCGGCGACCGCGGTCGCGGTCGCGCCGACGCTGGACGCGAGATCCCAGGTGTCGTTCTCGGTGCGGCCCATTCGAAGCTTCCTCCCCGTGGCGTTCCAAGCATTAGTTAGGTCAGTTAAGCGATGGCTTCACTGTACGCCGTGTGGCCAAGAACCTCAGTCGACCAGGGATTGGGTGCCGAGAACGATTGCCAGAGAGAGGAGTTCGGCGTCCTTCGTGCCGGGTTCGGCGGTGTACATCATGATACGCAGGTCGTCGGCCGCAACGATGAGCGTGTCGCAGTCCAGCGCGATGCGACCGACGTCGGGATGGTCGATGATCTTGTGCCGAGCGAAGTCCTGATGCGGCTCCGGGACGGCGCCGGATTCCCAGAGTTCGGTGAACCGCGGGCTGCGCGCGGCGAGCTGGCGGATCAGTTGTTTCAACCGCTGGTCGGCCGGATACCGGGCCGAGGTGAGGCGCAGGTCGGCAACCAGTCCGGCCTCGAACACCGCACGCTCGTCGGCGGTGTGGACGGCGCGGGTGCCCGGGCCCACGAGGTTGCGCCAGACGCTGTTGCGCTCGACTCCCCGCCAGCTCGTCGTCTGGCCCATCAGCGCGTCGTACGGCGCGTTGGCGACGAGCAGTGTCCAGGTGGCGTCGTAGACGGCGACCGGGGTGTGGGCCAGGCGGTCGAGTAGGCGCTGCACGCTGGGCGTGATGCGGGAGGGTACGACGTCGAGGCCGGGCGTGACGTGCCCCGCGAGCAGGAAGAGGAGATCGCGCTCGGCGTCGGAGAGGCGCAGCGCCCGGCAGAGCGCCTCGACGACCTGGACCGACGGCGAGGTGGCCCGGCCCTGCTCGAGGCGGGTCAGGTAGTCGACAGAGATCCCAGCCAGCCCGGCGAGTTCTTCGCGACGCAGACCCGTCGCGCGGCGACGCCCTCCGACGGGAACGCCCACCGCCGACGGCCGCACCCGGTCGCGCCAGTGCCGCACCGTCCTGCCGAACTCCCAGGATTCCATCTTCCTACTGTGCTCGACGCGGACCCCGCGAGAAAGGTTCGGTCCTGGTACCGCCAGTCCTACGAAAACCGGACGACTGCCTGAGCGCCTGGTTCCCGACGAGACTCCTTGCCATGAACCCGATTGCATCCGGCTCCGTGCTCATCACCGGGCCGACCAGCGGACTGGGCAGGGCCACCGCATTGGCGCTCGCGCGTCGCCCCGCGGCCGAGCGCCCCGACTTGCTGTTGGTCGGCAGACCCGGTCGGCACCTGAGCGAGGTAGCGCGGGAGGCGAGCGCGGCCGGGGCGACCGTCCGCGAGATCGGTTGCGACCTTTCACGGCTCGCGGATGTGCGCAGCGCGGGGCAAACGGTCCAGCGGCTGCTGGACTCGTCCGCGGTGCGCCCCCTGCGCGGGTTGATCGCCAACGCCGGTGTCGGGATGATCGATACCCACACCACGTCGGCGGACGGGTACGAGCTGACCTTCGCCGTGAACCACCTTGCCCACGCCCGGCTCGTCGGCGACCTCCTCGGCTCCTTCGCCGCGCCCGCCCGCATCGTGCTGCTGGGGTCGAACACGTACCACCAGAACGTCTTTCGCCGCGTGCTGCACGTGCCGCCGGCACGCTGGCGCGATCCGATCGAGCTGGCCCGGCCCACACCCGCCGACGAGCCCGCCACACTCGAACTGGGCGGGATCGCCTACTCCACCTCCAAGCTCGCGATCCTTTACTACGCGCACGAGCTGCAACGCAGAGCACCGGCGGGCATCAGCGTGACGGTGTTCGAACCCGGGTTCATGCCGGGCACCGGCCTGGGGCGCGAGCGGGGTGTCGGCCTGCAACGCATCGGCCGCCTCGTGCAGCGCGTCCCAGGTGTTTCGTCGCCGGCGCGGTCAGGCCCGGCGTTGGCGTCGGTCGTGCTGGACGATCGCTGGGCGCATCTGCGCGACGGCGCGTTCGTCGTCAAAGACAGGGAGCGGGCGGTGAAGGCGTTCGCGCACGACCGAATCCGCGAGGCGCGCTTGTGGGAGGCCACCGCCGAACTGCTGGATTCCGCACGGGTCTGAGATGAGATCGCCGGCGCCCACTGCCGACTCAGCAAAGGTTCAGGCATTCGCCATTTGCGCGTAACTTTCCCTGGCAATCCGGTCACCGTGAGGGAAATTCCGGGCCGCTGCGCAAAGCAAGGCAGCTTTGCCGGTCTGCGCGGGCAGATCCGGTCTCGGGATGCGCGCGCATCCGGAACATGCTTCAATAACATCTGCCCGTAGGAAACAGTTGCATATATGCATCGTTGGCCCGAGGAAGGGTGGACAGCGCAGTCTTCACGCGCCTCGGCCGACGCGGGCCCGAGTCGATTTCCCGAGTTGATTCGATGTGAGAGGGAGCTGCACGGAAATGATCACGAAGAAGACGAGTGTCATCGCCTTAGGTGCGCTGCTGACCGCCCTGGTGGTGCCCACGGCCGTGGCGAGCGCCGACAGTACGGACGCGGACTTCAGCAATTACCTGAACTCGGCGGGCATCCACCTTGGCACCACCGCACAGACCGCGAAGATGGCGCAGGTGATGTGTCAGGACCTGGACGCCGGATTCACCCAGAACGACGAGATAACCCAGTTCACGGGCTCACATCGGCTGGATAAGGACCAAGCCCAGCTCTTTGTCGGTGCGGCCACGGCGGAATACTGCCCGAGTCACCACAATTCCAACAAGCCGGCCGCTAAGTGACGAGAGGGCCCGCCGGGTCCGGGCCGGTCAGGACCGGGGGCTGCCCGCCACGATCGCGGCGAGATCGTCGCGATCCGACACGTCCAGCTTGATGCATGCGCGGTAGATGTGGCCCTCCACGGTCCGCACCGAAACGTGCAGTCTGCGGGCGATTTCGCGGTTGGACAGGCCCTCGGCGATCATCGAGGCGATTTCCCGCTCGCGCGGGCTCAGCGGCAGCGGGCGCGCCGCCGACCGGATCGCCGGGGTGATGGCCCCGCCGCACAGGGCGGCCAGGTGTAAAGCCCGCCCGGCGGATTCGGCACTCCGGCGGCGCTGCCCGGCCTGATCGTGCATCGGGACCGCTTGCGCGGCGGCGTCGGCCGCCGAAAGCAGGAGTCCCGCGTTCTCGAAATCCCCGCTGACCGCGTCGAGGGCGTCCGCATCGGCGTCGGCGACGGCGGTGGCGTGGCGCAGGTACAGCTTGGCCACCGAGCCGTCCAATTCCGGGACGAGAGCCGCCAGCGGCTCCGCGACGCCGCGGTCCCCGAACCTGGCCGCATGATGGAGGGCTTCGGCTTCCAGGGCGTACTGCCCCGCCTGGCGGGCCGCCTGTGCGGCACGGCGCGCCGCCTCGGCCGCGGTTCGCTCGCCGCCGGCGGCCGCCTTGAGCCAGGCCTCGGCGATCATCCGCTGCGGCTCGTGCAGCTCCACCTGGCGTCCGGTGTGTTCGGTCGCGTCGTTGAGCACCCGTTCGGCCTGGCCGGTTTGACCCAGCGCGGCGTAGGCCCGCGCCAGCAGCAGCCGCCCCGGAAGCCGCCAGGGCAGCGACGTTTCGGCGTTGAGCGCGGCGAGCGCCTGTTCGATGGACGAGATCGCCCCGGGAAAGTCGCCGCGGTAGGTGGCGACCAGCCCGGCCGCGATCTTGGCGATCGCCCAGCCGAGAAACTGTCCCTCGGAGGAGAACTGGGTATATTCCGCGACCCGCCGGTCCGCCTGGTCGAGCTGTCCGGTGTGGGTCAGCGCCAGCACGTCGCAGTAACGGACCATGACGCGGATCATGCCGTCGGTCGGCTTCTGTTCGGCACGGCAGCGGGCGGCGATGGGTTCGTATTCGCTGCCGCGCCCGGCCACCGGCAGCGCCAGGCCGGCCGCGAAGGCCGCGAAGTCCACGGCCTGCTTGGGCGCATCGGGGTTGCTCAGCACCGCCTCGGCGGCGGGCAACCCGGTGTCGAACCGGTTCTCGTGCACCGCCATCGCCGCACCGGTCGCCTCGACGATCAGCCGCAGGGCCGGGTGGGTGACCCGCCGGTTGAGCAGAGCCAAGACCTCATGGGCCTGTTGTACCTGACCCATCGACCAGAAAAGGATCGACAGCCGCGGGATGCCCCAGAGGACGAGCTGCAGCTCGTCGAGATTGTCGGGTTCGAAGCTGGCGAGGATCGCGTCCGCCTCGCGTGGCCGCCCCTGCCACAGCAGCGCCCGCGACAGCAGCTCCGCCGCGCGCAAGCCGTCACCGCGCTCGAAAGCGCTGCGCGCCAGCTGTTCTCCCAGCGGTAGGTTGGCCAGGAACACGGCGTCCTTGGCCGCCGCCACCAGCAGGTCGTTGTCGGGGGGCTTGTCGCTGTCGATGGACAGCTGCGCCAGCCGAATCCGCTCCGCCGCCGATTCGATTCCTTGCGCGCTCAGCTCGGTGACGATGCGCCCGCGCAACTTGCGGGCCGATGCGGTGCCGATCCGGCGGCGGATCACCTCACCGTAGAGGGGGTGGCTGATCCGGGCGTTGACCTGATTGCCGTCCCGCACGATCCGCAGCAGGCCCTGCGCTTCCGCGGCGTCGACGGCCGCTTCGCCGGCCAGGTCGGACAGGGTGCCGATCTCGAGGGGTTCGCACAGCGCCAGCAACTCCAGCGCTCGGACAGCCGCTTCCCCGGCACGCTTGAAGCGGTCCTCCAGCAGGTCGGCGAACCCCGCCGACACCGTGGTCGGTCCGCGCAGCTGCCACACACCGTTGACGCTGCTCAGGGTGTTTGCCTCCAGGGCACCCTCGACCAGGTGCCGCAGGAACAACGGGTTACCGCCGGAGGCTTCCCACATGACTTCGGCGGACAGTTCCTCGAGGGTGCCGCCCAGCACCGTCTCGACCAGCGCGATGCTCTGCTGCTTGCTGAACGGCTGCAAGTCGAGCCGCTCCATATAGCCGTCTTTCCACAGCGACGTGACCGCGTCGGGAACGGGCTCCCCGCTGCGCACCGTGGCGACAATGTGCCCGGCGCCTTCGGCGGCGATCTGGTGCAGCAAAGTGGCCGAGAGCTGGTCGAGCAAGTGGGCGTCGTCGACGCCGATGACCGCATCCGAGCTGCTGACGATCGATCCGCGGGCTTGGCTCAAGAGGGCGATCGGATCGCGCGCGCCGGTGGAGCCGACCCACTGCGCGAACGCGCCCAGCGGGATGCCGCGCGAGGTTTCGGTGCATGCGGCCCAGTGCACCGGGGTGGCCAGCGCTTTTGTCACTGTCCGGGCCAGCGTGGTCTTGCCGACCCCCGCCGCACCGATCACGAGCACGCCGCAACCATCGACTCCGGTCAGGGCAGCGCGTATCGTCTGCTGCTCGACCGGGCGATCCAGCAACTGCCAACTGCCGGCCATGAGCGGAGTTTAAGTGTTGGCGGTCCGATCTGCCCGGCAAAAAAATCCGGCCAGACGGAAAATTTGCCGACGAGATGGGGTGCGGTTTGTGGTTGGCGGCCCCCACCCAGCCGCCGGCACGGTGGGTCAGTCGGGCAGGTCGCCGTGCGTGGGCTCCAACGACCGCGCACGGTTCTTCCGGTGCCGGAACTGGCTGGAGGCGTCATAGACACGCAGCTTCATGCGGTTGATCGGCCCCAGCGGCCGGTGGGCGCTCAGGCCACGCCAGGAGTTGAAGGCGAGCACCTCGTCACCGAAATATCTGCGCGCATCGGTGTAGGGATTCTGCTGCGGATACGTCAGCGTGGCGACGCGCACGTAGGGAGACTGCGTTTCCGGCCACTCGACGGTGGCATCTTCGATCGGCATGCTGGCCAGGTCGGTGCACAGCTGGGCGCACAGGTGATACTCGGCCGCCTCGGTGCTGAAGAAGTCGACCATCATTTCCCGGTAGGCCTCGGGCCCGGCCGTTCGCGACAAGGGTTGGCCGGCGAAAGGCTTGAGGTTGGCCGAGCCCGGCACGACTTTGAACTTCGCGACGTAGTCGCCCCACCGGATCGGTGCCGCGGAGAAGAAGTCCATGCCCAGCATGTTGTCGTTGGGGGCGATGAACACCTGCATGGGCAGCGGGAGGCGCCTGCCCAAGAAAGCGAGCAGCGGTTCGGCGAGGCGCAGCACCCAGATGACAAACGCGAGCTGGCGGTCGGACAACCGCACCAGCAGCCCGGCCAGCGGCATGCCCTTCTCGAGATAGTCCTTCACGTCCTTGAACGGGAATTCCTTATGGGTGACCAGCAGGAAGTCCTGGGTGTCCGCGTCGTCGTCGGCCAGGCAGCGCTCCCCCGTCACGCCGAGCACCTTGATCGCCAACCCGTGCACGCCGCGGACCTGGTCGCTGCGCAGCACTCCGGCGGTGCTCGACAGCCGCGCGATCACCTCGTAGGTGGCGGCGTCGGCGAAGAGGCCCTGCTTGAGTTCGACCGGCAGGTCGCCCTCGATGGTCAGCCTGCCGCGCAGGATGGCGTGGCTCTTGGCATGCGCGTCGCGCAGCGCGTGCCCGTATCTGCGGTACACGCGCTCGTTGGCACGAGTCAATTTCTCGATGATGCGGGCGATGTCGAGGTCTTCGCCCGGGGCGGGCTGTTCGAGACGGTCGCTATAGCGCAGGTAGGGCGAGGGCGCGTCTCCGGGCGGGGCGCTGACGGCGGGGGCCGGCCGCGCCACCAACGGCGCCGGGCCGGCTACCGGCCACGGCGCGAACGGGTTGGACACGCCGCGCAGCGACGGCTCCAGCTCCGGCATGTGCCGCAGCAGCATGGTGCGCAGCGAATTCTGCCGTATCCAGGTCATCCCGACGTCGGTGTAGATCTGCGGGCGGAAGTCGCGGGTAAAGAACCGGTCGCTTTCGAGCCGCCGCGAGGCCATCAGGATGAAGATGCGAAAAGCGGTGTCGCTGAACCCGAATCCCGGCGGCTTGGGCTCGGCGTAGAGACCGATCATCAAGTCGACGCGTTCGATGTCCTGGTAGACCTGGCGCAGTTGCTCTGCCCAGTGCGGGTTGTCGGTCAATTCGTCGAAGGTGGCCGCCGGCTTCAACCGCAGCGCCCGGCGGAATGCGTTGTAGCGCGGCACGCCCCGTTCGCGCGTGCGCAAGATGTCGGCGGCGGCGAGGTCGATGGGGGTGTCGCGGGGCCGCCGGTCGAAGTACTGCAAGTACTTGGGAAAGTTGTGCAGGGTGACCGCGCCGGGGTTGGCCGTGCCGAAGGAGTAGAACAGGTCCGGCATCGAGAACTCGTCGAGGCGTTCGCGGACGTGCTGATAGGTCAGGTCCGGCAGCCGGCAAGTCTTCAACAGGCTGTTGTCGCGCGCCGAGCGGAACTCGTAGTCGTCGGGAATGAGCGGGTGTAAGCGATAGACGGCCACGAACTCCTCGGTCAGCGAGTAGGGAACGCCGTGGAAGTCGGTCGGGGAGCCCGGAATACCCTGCAGCACCTCGTCGGCGAAGACCCGTCCGTGGGCCTCGTCGAACCGCTCGCCGAGCAGCCCGAACCAGTTGGCGTGCAAGGCCGCTTGGCTCGTGGGGTGGGCGATGATCGCCGGTGTCCATTCGAGGGTGTGGACCTTGGCCATGAGCGCGACGTTGATCAGCCGGGCGGTGTCGTAGAGCTGCTGGTCGGTCATCGCCGGATACGCCGACGCCAGCCGCTCGCAGATGGCGTTGTGCTCGCGCAGGAACAGCGCGTGCAACATCGCCAGGCCGACCCAGAAGTTGTTCTTGTTGCCCAGCGGCGCGAGAAACCTCTCCAGCTCGACCGGGTGCAGCCCGTGCTGGTCCAGTCCCAGCCGGCCCTGGGAGTGGGCGCGCAGCCCGTCAGCGAATTGCGTTGTATTGCCGTAGATTTGGGAAGCATCCCACCAGTGGGTGTCGGCGGTGACGAAGGTCGGCGGCCCGGAGCCGTCGGGGCTCGGATCCGGGGCGGTCCGGCGGATCTTCATCGGCCTGTCTTTCCGGGGCCACGGGTCGTCGGGTTCCAGGGGGACCTCGAACGGCCGGCTGTTGGTGGTGTCGTGGCTCAGCCAGTCGTGGACCTCGAACTGAATCCATGCCGCGGCCAAAAGATTCAACGTCGTGGCCGGCTGGAATTCTTCGCGGGTCAGCAGCTCACGGCTGACCAGGCGGGGATTCGGCTCCCAGAACCGCTCGGTGGGCTCGGGATGGGTGAGTTCGGGCGCCACGTTGCGGCCGAACCGGCTGCCGATCGAGCCCATCAGCGGGTCCCGCAGGTCGTTGTGGGTGCCGTCGAGGGTGCGGGCCGTCTTGAAATCGGTGCGACCGGCGAGGGTGGTCGGGGGCCGATCGGCCGCACCGCGCCCGGTGTCGAACAGGTTGTCGGCCCGCAACCGTTGCCGCAGGCCGATCAACACCGCCAGCCCCAGCGGCTTGGGCAGGCGATACCAGCCGACCAGGCGATCGGTCGCCTCTGCCAGCCGGGCCAACCGCCGTGCCCGCGTCATCGCGGAGCGGTCTTTGCCGCGCAGTTTCCGGCAGGACAGGCCGCCCAACCACTCAGTCGTGCGAACACGCCGCTCCCGTCCTCAAGACGCTGGCTTAACAGCTCGAACCGTAACAGGCGACATTGCCGCGCGCGCCCCTTGTTTTGCGGGTGTCGACACCACGGTCCTATGCGACCGCGCTGCTGGCCGCGGGCTCCGGTGCTGGAAGGGCAGACATGCCTGCGGATTCGCTGAGGCCGATTCGCCCGTGGAGCCGCGCCACTGCCGGCGGCGCCCACCAATTGAGGCGTCCGAGGACGCGCATGAACGCCGGGAGCAATACCATCCGGACCAGGGTCGCGTCGACGACCACCGCCAGTGAGACTCCGAGGCCGAACATTCGCATGAACGAGACTTGCGCGGACGTCAACGCGGTGAACGTGATCGCCATCAATATCGCCGCGGCCGTCACCACCCGGCCTGTGCGGGCCAGGCCCAGTGCAACGCTCTCGTCGTTGTCGGCCCGCGTCTGAGCGGATTTCAACCAGTGCTCACGGATACGGGCGATCAGGAATACTTCGTAGTCCATCGAGAGCCCGAAGGCCATGCAGAACAACAGCACCGGGATGTTGGCCACGAGGGTGCCGGTGGCGGTGGTGCCGAACGCACCGAGGTGACCGTCCTGGAAGATCCAGACCAGCGCCCCGAACGCGGCGCTCAGCGACAAGACGTTGAGGATCAGCGCCTTTGCCGGGAGGACGAAGCTGCCGGTCAGCAGGTACAGCAGCACGAACGTGATCGTTGCGATGATGCACAGCACCAGCGGCACCCTCGAGGTGACGGCATGGGAACTGTCATGGTTGATCTGGGCCCTGCCGGTCAGCTCGACGGTCCGGCCGCCCGGCGGCGTGACTTCGTGCAGCCGCTCGAGTTGCGCCTCCGACGCCGGGGAGAACAGCGGCACGTTGGTGCTGATGGTGAAGAACGCGCTGCCGTCCTTCAGCCCGGATGCGGCTACGGGAGGCCCGGCGATGCGTCCGTGTACGAATGCGCCGACCGGCGTCGACACAGACAGCACACCGGGCACCCGGGACAGCGCGGCGCCATAGTCGTTCAGCTCTGCGCCGGATATTCCGACCGAATCGGGAATCACCAGAAAGACATCGGTCTGGGAGTTGACCGCGAAGTCGCTACGCAACTCGTCTCCAAGTTGACGTGCCGAAAACCTGCTCGGAAGAACTCGGTCGTCGGGAAAGCCCCACCTGATTCCCAGCAGCGGCGCGCCCAACACCAGGAGGAGGGCCACCACCGACAACCCGGCCGGAACCGCGTGCCGCATGACGAATTTCGTCCAGCGATACCAACGCGTTTCCTGTATCGGGCGCGGCGCTGGTTCCGGCCGCCGGAGCAGATGCCTGAGCGCGCGGCGCAGGTCGAAAGCGTCGAGTCTCTGGCCGAGCAGCACGATGGCGGCAGGTGTCAGCACTATGGCGGCGAAGGCGGCGAACGCGACCACCGCGACGCCCGCGTAAGCGAAGGACTTCAGGAAGTACATCGGGAACAGCGCCAGCGAGACCATCGACAGGGCCACTGTGGTCGCCGAGAACAGCACCGTTCGCCCGGCCGTGGCCATGGTGCGCAGCAGGGCTTTGTCGAGGCTTGCGCCGAGGGCCCGTTCGTCTCGGAACCGGCTGATGATGAGCAACGTGTAGTCCACCGACAGGGCGAGTCCCATTGCGAGCGTGACGTTCAAGGCGAACACGGACACGTCGGTGATGTAGGAGATCAGGCGCAGAACCGCCATGGACCCGACGACGGCGGTCCCTCCGACCGCCAGTGGCAGCGCAGCCGCGAGGGCTCCGCCGAACACCCAGACCAAGGCCACGAACATCAGCGGGAACGCGATGACCTCCATGAGCAGCAAGTCGTTCTCGGTTTGGTCGGTGACCTGGACGTAGCCCATGACCTCCCCACCGAAAGTGACACTTACACCGTCGAAATGCGGCGCGGCTTCGGCCAAAGCCTCGGCGTGTTTTTGCGCCCCCGCCTCACCCCCGGTGATCCCGGCGATCACCAGGCCGGTGTCGCCTCGCTCGTTCACCAGGGCCGTTGCCACCTGCGGTGGCGCCGTCCAGGCCGACTCCACGTCGGCGACGAAGGGGAAGGTGCGCAGCCACGCGACGAGCCCGGTACCTGCGGCGCGCGCCGCAGCGCTTTGTTCGCCGGCATCTGATTTGACGGAGATGACCAGCTGCATATCGCCGTGACCGAACTTGTCGGAGAGCAATCGTGACGCCCGCCAGGATTCCGAGGTCGGGTCTCGAAAACCCCCGGCGGGCAGTTCCTTTACCACCGGCAGACCGAAGATTGCCGCACCGATGGTGATCAGCACCGCCGCCGCGATGACGCGCCGCGGACCGGCGATGGCGAATCTGGTGATTGCCGAGAACACGATGAATCCTCCGTTCAGCGGGCCACCGCGTGGCGCCGAAGGCCGACGTCGACACGCGAAACATCCTGAAGTCGCTTGCCTTCGGAGGCATGGGGTTCACGGGAGGTGGCCCGGGGGGGCGTCCTGAAACGTGCCCACAACTCGTCAGGCAACGCGGGGGGATCCACGTCGCGGCCGCACACGAGCCGGGCGAGCTGCGCGGGTGCCACGCTGCCCGCCGGCGAGCGGATGATCGTCTTGACGTAGCCGGTCGCCACGGGGCGGACGGGACCCTCGCGTGTTTGAAAGGTCTGCCGCATGAAGAGCCAGCGGTCGTCCCAAGACAGCACCTGCGTCGAGATCTCAAACCTCTGAAAGGGTTTGAGCGGCCGATGAAATTCCAGAGCCACCGCCGAGACGGGGATGACCCACCGCTGCTTCAGCGCCACCGTCAACAGACCTGCGCGGCGCAGGTAGTGCACCCGCGCAAAGTCCATCATCAGTGCGTACCGGCTGTTGTTCATATGCCCGAAAAGGTCTATGTCACAAGGCAGGACGCGCCATCGCGTCACTGTCTGGGCCTGCGGGTCCTCCGCGGACGGCCGCACGTCCTCGTGGTGGGCGCTCGCCGGGGGCGCGGTCAGGATTTTAAGCAGACGGATCGAGGGTTTCATCTGTCTTCACAACCGGTACATCTCACGGTGCATGCGGGCGTCGGCAATGAAATCGGATTCGAACCGAGCCGGGTAGTGGGGGCGCGCCCGCCGATCACGTCGAGCCTCTTCCCGCCTCTTGAACAGTCGGGTCCAGGCGATCTTCCGGGGCGCCACAACTGCGTCGGCATGCAGTTCATCGAGCGCCGGCTCTTCGACCTCGAGCTCGCTCTCGAACGAAGGCGGGACCGCCGTCGCTGCCGCGCTGCCGAGGAGAACCTGGTGTTCGGAGATGACGGTCTGCACCGGTGCGGCCTCGTCGGCGGCCGGGACCGGCCTCTCCAGCGATTCCTCGGCGCGGCCCGGGTTGGTGACGGCAGGCTGACCGGCATTGGCCACCATGTCGGATGTGTTTGGCGTAGCGGGCATTTGAGCTCTCCACTTTTGTCTCGGCTAGGACGCGTATCGTCCCGTCGCGGAGAATCATGCGGGCCCGGGGGCTTATTGGGCACGCGTAGAGCGCTACCTGTTTTTGCCGATGAACTACTGGAATCGCACGCCGGCGAACCGACGAGCGTGGCGGTTGCATCGGCCGATTCGTGCCACCGAACGCGGAGTCGTTAACGCGCGCGACACCCCGCCCTCACAAAGCCGGGCGCCGAATGTCCGAGCGGTAACACGACGGGCGCCGGGCCGCACCACCCGAGGACGGAGCGCGGACACAGTTGGCGTAGTGGACTACTTGATCGGCGCGACCCGTCCGCCGCGCACTACTCGCTTTCACCGGCGCCGCGTCAGCGCCGGCCCTGGATCAACCGGCCGTGCGAGACCAGGGAGGCCGCCTGCTTGAGTCGCTTGGTGCGGATGCCGACGTCGTAGCTGTGGACGTCGTCGATGACGGCCAGGCGCTCGGCCAAGTAGCGGTAGAGGTGCTCGACGTCGCGGCAGATGACCACGGCCATCAGGTTGTTGTGACCGCTGACGGCCACGACCGAGGCGACCTCGTCGTGGGCGGCGATCTGCCCGGCCACGCGCACCAGATGCCGCGGCGGTGTCCGCAGCCACACCATGGCGTTGACGTGGAATCCGAGGAGTAGTTCCGGCAACAGCTCGAGGTCATAGGTCAGTGTCGCCGAGGCTTCCAGAGCGGCGAGCCGTCGTTTGACCCGGGCAGGCGACCAGCCGGTGAGTTCGGCCAGGCGCGCGTGCGGCGTCCGACCGTCCGAGGCGAGCGCGTCGAGGATGGGCTGGTCGTCGTCCGCCGGTGGCGCGGGCGCCCGGGGCGATTCGGCGCCGGCCGTCGCTTCGAGCAGCGCCGTGGCCTGCTCGGCGCTCAGGTTATGTCCGTAACCGGTCCACTGCGTGCCGGACGAGCCCCCGAACACGTGCAGGATCAAATCGACCTTCATGCCGAGCACCGCGGAGGTACGCGGGAGGCGTTGCAGGAGGCCGTCATTGGTTTCGCCCAGCGGTGCGCGCACGACGCAGACGAGTTCGGTCCAGCCCGACATGACGTTCGCGTGGGTGACCTCCGGTCGCCGTACCAACGCCTCGGCCAGTCGGGGCAGGTCGTCGGGCCTGGCGTGCACCCGGACGATCCACTGGCACTCCCCGTGTACCCGGGGGTTCACCACACCGATCACCCGCACCGCGCCGTCGCGGCGCATCTTTCGGTACCTGCGCGCGACGGTCTGTTCGGGTACCCCCACAAGGTCGGCGATGCGGCGAAAAGGCACACGGGGCGACAACTGAAGCGCATGCAGAATCTGTCCGTCGAGAGGCTCGATCACAAACAAAACCCTACGGCGGGGCTGGACTAGATGTCGGATTCGGACGATTCCGGCGCACCGCTTGGCCACATCGCCACTTCGCGCCGACTCTTGACTGCGGAAAGGAGCACCGATGCGGATAAGCGACAACACCGTCCTGATCACCGGCGGCGGCAGCGGCATCGGCCGCGGCCTCGCCGCTGCGCTGCACCACGCCGGCAATCGGGTCGTCATCGCCGGAAGGCGCACCGCCGCGTTGCGCGCAGTCGCCGCAGCGCATCCCGGAATGCGATACCGGCAACTGGACCTCTGCGACGCCGGGTCGATCCGCGATTTCGCGGACGCCCTCGCGCGCGACTTCCCGGACCTCAACGTCGTCGTCAACAACGCGGGGATCATGGTGACCGAGGACCTGGCGACACCGGATCCCGCCACCGCGACGGCGGTGGTCGCCACCAACCTGCTCGGGCCCATCGCGCTGACTTCTCTGCTGCTGCCGACGCTGCGGTCGCACTCCCACGGCGCGATCATCAACGTGACATCGGCTCTGGCGTTCGTGCCCCTGGCCGCCGCGCCGACGTACAGCGCGACCAAGGCCGGGTTGCACTCTTACACCCAGTCGCTGCGATATCAGTTGCGGGAAACGGGAATTCGGGTGATCGAGATCGCGCCGCCCCGTGTCGAGACCGATATGCCCGGCCCGGGGGAGGACGACTACACGATCACCGTCGACGACCTCGTCGCGCAGACCATGGCGCAGCTGACCGCGCGGCCCGAGACCACCGAGATCGTCGTGGACGCCGCACGGGACCTGCGCTATGCCGAACGCGACGGCGTCTACGCCGAACAGTTCACCGCCGTCAATGCGGCCGGCCTCGGACAGGAAGCCTCATGAAGATAGGAATCGGTCTGCCGAACCACGTCGCCGGCGTCCCGGGGCCGCTCATCACACACTGGGCGCGTCGCGCCGAGCGACGCGGGTTCGACTCCGTGACCACCATCGACCGCCTCGTCTATCCGAGCCTGGATTCCGTCGTCGCGCTGGCACTGGCTGCCGGAGTCACCTCGGACCTCGCGCTGGTGACCAACGTCCTGCTGACGCCGCTCTATACGCCGGCGGTGCTGGCCAAGCAGCTGGCCAGCCTGGCCGACGCCGCGGGCGACCGGCTGGTCGTCGGCATCGGCGTGGGGTCGAGGGCGGACGACTACTCCGCCGTCGGTGTCGAGTACGCCGACCGCGGCCGCGTTCTCGACGAGCAGGTTCCGATCATGCGGCGCGCCTGGACCGCAAAGGGCATCGCCGGCGACACCGCGTTGTGCCCTCGGCCTGTGCACATTCCGTTGCTCTTCGGGGGCAGGTCGCAAGCCACCCTCCGCCGCGCCACGACGCTCGGCGACGGATGGGTGGCCGGCGCCCTGCGCGACTATCCGTGGCAGGAGAAGTTCGCCGGCCGCGTCCGGGACGGATGGCGTAAGGCCGGCCGCTCGGGCGATCCGCAGATTCACGCGTCGGTCAACTTCGCCCTCGGCCCGGCCGCGACCGTACAGTCCGGGCGCGACCACCTCGCCCGCTACTACGGGTTCAAGCCGGACTACGCGCAGCTCAATGTCGCCGACATGCTGACCTGCGCCGCCGACGCTCGTGACACGGTGCGCGCCTACCGCGATCTCGGTTTCGACCGGCTGCTGTTCCACCCCACCGTCTCGTCGCTCGACCAGGTCGATCGCCTGGCCGACGCCGTGCTGTAGGCAGTTACCCGAGGTCGGCGGCGACCCGCTCGAGCGCGGCCAGGTGCCGGTCGACGCCCGTCAAGCCGGCATTCATGGTGTTGACCGACAGGTGAGTGGCTCCGGCGGCCCTCCAGTCGGCGATCTGGGCGGCGACCCTGTCGCGGTCGTCGCCCCAGTTCACCCGGCCCTCCATGCCGAGGGCATCGGCGTCGCGACCGGCGGCCGTCGCCGCACTGCGCACCCGCTCGAGCGCGTAGTCCAGCTTGGGTCCGGGGTCCATCATCGGGAACCAGCCGTCGCCCAGCCGGCCGGCCCGTTCGTAGGCACGATCCGAGGCCGCGCCGAACCACACCGGGATGGGCCGCTGCACGGGCAGCGGCGCCAGGCCCGCCGCGGTCACGGTGTGATACTTCCCGTCGAAGGTGACCGACCGCTCGGTCCACAGTCTGCGCAGCACTTCGACCTGTTCCTCTGAGCGCTTGCCGCGGTTGCGGAAATCCTCGCCGAGCGCCTCGTACTCGACTGCGTTCCAACCCAACCCGATACCGAGCCGGAACCGGCCACCGGTGAGCAGGTCCACCTCCGCGGCCTGCTTGGCCACCAGCACCGACTGGCGTTGCGGCAGGATGATGATGCCGGTGACCAACTCCAGCGAGGTGACGGCCGCGAGGTAGCCGAACATGACGAACGGCTCGTGAAAAGTCGAGTCGATGTCGTACGGGCCGGCCCAGCCGTGGTGAACTTCCGGGTCGGCGCCCACGACGTGGTCGTAGGCGAGGATGTGGGTGAATCCGAGTTCCTCGACGCCCTGGCCGTAGGCCTTCACGACCGCGGGATCTCCGCCGAGCTCGGTCTGGGGGAACACGACTCCGATGCGCATGCGAGTTGCAACCACGCCGGGGCGGTGTTGCTTCCCGGCTCCCGTTCGTGCCCGCCGGCGCGCGGAACTCCTCCATGGCCGGCGGACAATCGCAGAACGGGTGACGGTGCCGCCTTCTCACCTCTCGGCAAGTAAACGCTGCGGGCGACGGTTCTGGTGCGGTACCCGGGGGAACGGTCGGCACCGTCGAGGGATGCGACAAGGGCCGTCGCCGGGATATTTCATCGGACGGCAACGATGATGGAAGCGTGACGGCGAAAAAGATCAGCGGTGTGTGGCGGGTCGGCGCGTTCGAGCCGACCTTCGAGTCCGAGATGGCCGCGCGTTACGACATCCCCCGCCTCCCCGAGGGTGCGCGGCGGGCGGAGTTCCTCGCCGAGCACGGGCCCGACGTGCGGGTGCTGGTGACCTCGGGCAGCCCCGGTGTCGACGCCGGCACGATCTCGGCGCTGCCCAACCTGGAGGCGATTGTCAACAACGGTGCGGGGGTCGACCTGATCGATCTGGCGACGGCGAAGCGCCGCGGCATCGGCGTGAGCAACACTCCGGACGTGCTGTCGGACTCCGTGGCCGACACCGCGCTCGGGCTGATCCTGATGACACTGCGTCGTTTCGGCGCGGCTGACCGGTTCGTTCGGGCGGGCAGGTGGGCGAGGGAGGGGCCGTTCCCGTACGCAAGAGACGTCAGTGGCCTCCAGGTCGGGATCCTCGGCCTGGGCCGCATCGGCTCGGCGATCGCGACGCGACTGCTCGGATTCGACTGTGCCATCGCGTATCACAACCGTCACCGCATCGAGGGATCTCCCTACCGCTACGCGGAGTCGCCGTTGCAGCTCGCCGAGTCGGTCGACGTGCTGGTGGTCGCCACCACCGGCGACCGCGGGGCGCGGCACCTGGTCGACCGCGCCGTCCTCGAGGCGCTGGGCTCCGAGGGTTACCTGATCAACATCGCGCGGGGCAGCGTCGTGGATCAGCAAGCACTGGTCGAGCTGCTGGTCGGCGGCGCGCTGGGCGGTGCGGGCCTGGACGTCTTCGCCGACGAGCCCGACGTGCCCGCCGAACTCCTCGACCTGGACAACGTGGTGCTCTTCCCGCACATCGGCAGCGCGACCGGCCGAACGCGCCGGGCGATGGCGCTGCTGGCGATCACCAACCTCGAAAGGTACCTGGAAACCGGGGAATTGGTGACGCCGGTGGTGCGCCCGCGGCGCCGATGAGTCAGAGACTGGTCGCGGGCGCGGTGGGTTCGGGCGAAGTCGCGGATTGCGTCAGTCGGCGCAGAATCGGCATCGCCACCTGGGCGGCGAGCCACAGGGCGAGCTCGTCCTCCGAGGACAATCCGTCCAGCAGCTGGGCGAGCCGCTTCCGGCGATCTTCGGCGCGCTGATCCCACAGCTCGCGCCCGGCGTCGCTGATGGACACCAACGCGGCCCGGCCGTCGTCGGGATCGCTCGACCGCGCCAACAGGCCCTGGCGTTCCATCCGCTGCACCAACTGCGTCATGGCGGGCTGGCTGGTGTCCTCGGCCGCGGCCAGCGCCGTCAGCCGCATCGGGCCTTCGCGGTGGACCCGGTTGAGCACCAGCGCGGCGCTGGGGCTCAGATCCCGTCGGTTGGGCAACAGGTAACGCCAGGTCAAATCGGTCCCGGTGTCGATCATCTCGAAGATCGTGTTGGCGCTGTCGACGCCGGGTCGCCTCTTCATGGACGACGTTATATCACGTTTGCGATGTAGAACTGGGGCAGCTTCTCACACAACGGTTTTCGCGGCACTTCGGTCGACATAAACGTGGGCCGCGCGCCGGATCGACTCCTCGGTGGGCGCGGGGTGCCAGCCGAGTTCGCGGGTGGCCTTGTCGTGGCTGGCCGGCGAGGTCAGTGCGATGAGCCGCGCGCTCTGCGTGCTGATGGGCAAGTCGCGCCGCAGCAAAGGGCGCACGACGTCGCCGAACCGGGCGAGCGCGTACACGAGCGCCATCGGGATCCCGATCCGCGGCGGGCGCGCACCGACGGCCTGTGCGGCGCACGTCACCAGCTCCCGCTGCGTCATGTACCGCTCGGAGACGATGTAGCGCTCGCCGACCCGGCCGCGTTCGGCCGCAAGGACCAACGCGTCGGCGACATCGTCGATGCCGACGACCTCGGCGCCGACGCCGCGGATGTAGAACGGCATCTTCCCGAGCGCCGCGAGCTGGACGAAGATCCCCTGCCGCGGCTGCCAATCGGGCGGACCGTAGGGATTGGAGACGTTGGTGACCACCGCCGGTAACCCGCGCTCCGCGACGTAGGAGAAGACCAGATCTTCTGCCTGGCGGCGAGATTCGATGTAGTTGCCGCCCCGGTCGGCCCAGTTGAAGGGAGTGTCCTCGTCGACGGTCGCACCGTCGGTGCCGATCGCGATGGCGCCGATGGTGCTCAGAAAGACAAATCGCTTCAGGTCGGCCTTCGCCGCCACCTCGAGGACGTTGCGCAGGCCCTTGACGTTGGTCTCGAACAGCGGTGCGGGGTCACGCAGTTCCGCCCTGGTGTCGACGACGCAGTAGTAGACGACGTCGCGGTCGGTCATGGCGGCGGCCACTGCGGAGGTGTCGAAGATGTCACCGTAACAGCGCTGGACGTCCAGGCCGTCGATTCCTCTGGTAGCGCTCGACTTTCGCAACAGGACCCGGACGTCGGCGCCGCCGGAAACGAGTCGGCGGGTGACGGCCGCCCCCACGTTGCCGCTCGCGCCCATGACCAGGGCACGCTGCCCGGTCACGGTTGTACCGCCGTCATCCATGTTTGCCGTCCGTTACGTCCACGACACGTACTGTAACGCCGACGGTACGGCGCGGCACCCCCTTGCTATCCCGCTGCCGGCGGGCGTGCGACGAAGGTCGGGCGGAATCCGTACTGCGGTACGGCGCGCCCGTAGCCCTGACCGGCCGCCCCGCCGCCCAGCGGAACTCCGGGCAGGCCCGCCGCCATGGCCGGAGGCGGGGCCACCATCGGAGTACCGCCCAGGCTCGACGCCAGCGGTCCGGACAGCGGCGCGGACGCGGTCCAACTCGGGGGCACCGAGAGCGGTCCCAGCGTGGCGGCTTGGCCCAGTCCGGCCGCGAACGCCGGTCCCGGACCTGCGATGCCGACGACCGGGCCCGCCACCTCCTCGCCGGCCGCCCCGGCCGCGGCCTCACCTGCCGCGGCGGCCGTCTGGCCACTGGCCTCGCCGCCGGTCAGGCCCAGGAACGGCGCCAGGGTGTTGCTCGGCATGTAGAACCCCGACGAGAACACGGTGTTCCAAATGTTGCCGTTGGGTCCCCAGGTGTTCCAGAAGCCGTCGAGCGCGTCGTTGCCCGACCCGGACCCGGTCAGCAGGAGGCGGAGGATATCCACGGCTTGCGTCCTCGGCGCCGCCGAGGCGGGGTACGCCATCCTCTGCAGGGACGTCGGCACCGCGGCCACCATCTGACTCAGCGTCGACTGTTCGGCGACGGCCGCGGACTGCGCGGTGAGCCCGGTCGGGCTGGTGGTCGGCTGCGGCAGGGTGAACTCGGCGAGCCGGGTGGCGGCTGCAGACGAGCCGGCATAGCCGTACATTGCCGCGGCGTCCTGGGCCCACATCTCGGCGTACTGCGTTTCGGTGGCGGCGATGGCCGCAGTGTTCTGGCCCAGGATGTTGGTGGCGACCAATGCCGCCATCCGGACCCGGTTCTGGGCAACCACCGGCGGGGGCACGGTGGCGGCGAACGCGGCTTCGTAGGCCGCGGCCGCGGATTCGGCCTGTGATGCGGTGTGCTCTGCCCGGGTGGCGGCGTCACTCATCCACACGACATAGGGAAGGGCCGCGGCCGCCATGGCGGCCGACGCCGGGCCGTGCCACTGCTCGCCGGTCAGGACACCGAGAATCGAGCCGTAAGACGATGCGGCCGATCGTAATTCGGCGCCCAGGCCGTTCCAGGCCGCGGCGGCGACCAGCATGGGTGTGGAACCCGGTCCAAGGTACATGCGGGCGGAGTTGACCTCCGGTGGCAGCGAGGCGAAGTCGCTCATCGCCGCACGCTGTTGACGACGTGACGAACTGGTTGAGAAGCGTTGTCGGACACGATTTGTCTCCTTGACAGCGGAAGCTGGGCAGCGCAAAGCCGCCCGCTGACTATGAGTATGAGATTGCCCGAGTGGAGCTTTGGCGGGCGTGCGTGATCTGCCGGTGAAAACCCGATCGGTGTTACCGGTTCGCTGTTAGTGATTCACAACAGATTTCAGCCGCCGGGGCCGGCGCGGCACCTGTCAGGAGTTGACCAGTGCTGGCGACTGCGCATAGTGCGTCCTCCATGCCGATGACATGCTCATCGCCGTCGGACGGTCGCCAAGGTGTGAGCGGCGGCGGTAGTGCCCAGCTCGCTCACTGCACCCGGACATCCGCCCAATCCGCGGGGCGATGCGCCGCCGGACACGGTGTGTCCGGCACGGCCAGCAGGTCTTCGGACTCCCGGGCGCGCACCGCTTTCGGTGCATCTACTGGCCGTCGCTTCCCGGGATCAGCGGGCTTCGCTGTTCCCAGTGCCGATGACGGCGGTCGTTCCCGGATACCGCTGCGGGACAGTCCCGGATTCACACCGGGTTCCCTCTCGCGGCCCATCCCGTGGAAGCGATGCGCCGCTCGGTGCTCAGATCTGTCGATCTCAGCAAACTGGCTGCGAAGCTCAAAATACACGGTTTACGCGAGAGTTACAAACGGTTTCCGCCGACCCCCTCGCGAAATGGCATGCCTTGCGCCAAAGTTCGGGCCGGGTCGGCCGCGCAGCGACCCGAACGGCGGTCAGCCGCCGCTGCCCGCGCCGCCGATCCCCGCAGCCGGCGGCGGCGGTGCGGGCGAACTGCTCGCCACCGGTGTGATCGACGGACCGATCGCCGGATTCTCGGCGCCCGCACCGCTCACGATTGCGAGGACCAGCACTCCTGCGCCGCCAAGGAGTGCGAGCCACCCTTTGACTTCGGACCTCATGGCAATCCTCACCCTCAACTACGTCTTAGGGGTTCATTACCCGCTTCGCGGTGCGCTCAAGCGGGCACGGCGCCCTCCAAGCGGACGGGACGGCCGGAAGCCGACCGCGCTGCCCAACGGTCGAACCGCAGGGTTGTAATTCGAAGAATGGCCGGCCCGGCCGAATGGAAATGGCCCGGGCTGAAGCATGAAGCGCCGCGCGGGTGAGCGACGCCGCGACCGGTATCGGTCGATCTTGGTGCACCCGCACCGGTGCGCAAATTTCGCTTGTGATCGGTTCAGTTAATGCCGCCGGGTTACCGGCGCGGCGATTGTTCCCGGCACAAGTCCAGCTCAGGCCGTTCCCGCCGGCGCTGCTTCGAGCGACCCGATGAGTCTGGGCAACGATTGCCGACGGGATTTCGTGATCGAAATCGTGTACCCGCGGTCCTAATTTTTGCGACCGAAAACGCGATCGCCGCGGGCGCACTACACTAATGCTCCATCTAGGTCCTGATCAGGGGCATATCGGAGGGAATCATGGTTCTGTCTGTGCAGCCAGAAGCCGTTTTGGCGTCGTCGGGCGCGGAATCGGCGATCAGCGCAGAGACTCAGGCCGCCGCGTCGGCCGCTGCGCCGGCGCTGCTGGGGGTCACGCCGATGGGTGCCGACCCGGACTCGGCGATGTTCGCGGCGGCGCTCAATGCCTGCGGTGGCAGCTATCTGGGGGTGGTCTCGGAGCACGCGGCGCAGCGGGGCCTGTTCGCCGGCGCCCAGGGCATGGCCGCAGGCGTGTATGGCGCGACCGAGACGTTGCGAACGTTGACGTTTGGGCTTTAGAGGGGGCAGTACGCATGGCTGATCCGGGGTGGGCAGCCCGTACACCTGAAGAGAACGATCTGTTGCTCAAGGGCGGGGCCGGAGCCGGGGTGGGCACACACCTGGCCAACGAGACCGCATGGACGACCCTGGCGGCAACCCATCATGCATCGGGTGTCGCTTCCGCGATCAATACCGCCGCCACGTCAGCGAGCTGGCTGGGCACGGGATCGGCCGCGTCGGCGGCAAACGTGACCGCGCTCAACGCGTCGCTGCATGGCCTGGCCGGGTGGGTCGACGTCAAGCCGGCGGTGGTTTCAACCGCGATCTCGGCGTACACGACCGCCAACGCGGCCATGCGTCCGGCGCCCGAATGCATCGCCAATCGCGACGAGTGGGGCGTCGACAACGGCATCAACCCGCTGGTGCTGGGAGCGCTGACCCCGCGAATCGTGTCGCTGGACGTTGAGTATTTCGGCGTGATGTGGCCGAACAACTCGGCGGTCGGCGCCAGCTACGGAGCGATTTTGACGGCATTGGCGGAAAGCCTGGCGATCCCGCCGCCGGTCGCCGGCCTGGGCGCTTCGCCCGCGGCTCCGGCGGAGGCCGCTTCGGCGGTCGGCCAGGCGGCGGCCGATACCGCGGCCGGTGACGGCATGCGCGCCGCATATCAGGGCGTCCAGTCGGGCACCACCGGCGCCGGTCAATCGGCATCGGCCGGGCAGGACGCCGGCAGCCAGCTCGGGACGCTCATGCAGCCCATGCAGTCGATGATGCAGGCCGTGCCCCAGGCGCTGCAGGCTCCCGCCCAGATGATGCAGGCGCCGATGCAGGCGATGCAGCCGCTCATGGGCATGTTCACCAACTCCGGGGGTCTGGGCATGGGCGCGGCAGCCCCCGGTGCCTCGGCGGCATCGGCGACCGGCGGGATCTCGGCTGCCGAGGCGGGAGCCTCGATGGGCGCGAGCGGCGGGAGCGCCTCGCTGGGCGGCGCGGGGGTGTCGGCGACCAGCTTCACCCGCCCGGTCAGTGCCTTCGACTCCTCCGCCAGCGGCCGTCCGGTCGGGTTGCGGCCGAGCGGGGCGTTGGGCGCCGAGGCGGTCCGTCCGCAGACGACGACGGTCGGCGGCTCGCCGATGGGTGGCATGCCGGTGGGTCACGCGGCGGGCGGACACCGCGACTCCCGGGGCAAATCCGAACAACCCGCGACAGTGCGGGTTGTCGACAATCGGTTGTGAACAAAGGTGAATTTACAGGCCAAAACCGCCGCCATACACTTCGCTCCACACCCTAGACAAGTACCCGGGGGCGAACCGCACGAAGGAGAAAAGCAGTGACAATCAAGGTGACACCGCAAATGTTGCGGGACACTTCCAATGCCATTCAGGCGAACATGGAGCACGCGATGGCGATCGCTCAGGGCTATGTCGCGAATCAGGAAAACGTGATGAATCCGGCCACGTGGTCCGGCGATGCCGTAACGGCCTCGCACGTGACTGCCACCGAGGTCGCCGGTGACCTGAACAAGATCCTGACCGGCGGCACCCGCCTGGCCGAGGGGCTCAACCAGGCGGCCGCCCTGATGGAAGGCCACGAGGCAGATTCGACCCACGCCTTCAACGCCCTTTTCGGCCAGCACGGCTCGTAATCTCTGAGCACTCAGCACTTTTCAACTTCACTTTCGGCCTTCAAAGGAGTTCACCATGAGCAACCCGATCACCTACAACCCGGGCGCCGTCGCCGACTTCGCATCGGATGTCGCGTCACGCGCGGGTCAGCTGCAATCGATCTATGAGGACACATCGAATCGGACGAACGCGCTGACGGAATTCTTCGCCGGCCACGGTGCCTCGGGGTTCTTCGAGGCTCAGGCGCAGATGCTGTCGGGCCTGCAGGGACTGATCGACACCGTGCGTCAGCACGGGCAGACGACCTCCCACGTGCTCGACAGCGCAATCAGCACCGACCAGCACATCCACGGCCTGTTCTGATTCCGGCCACCGGAGCCGGCACCTGAAAGCGTTGGGACAGCGCGGTGTTGAAGGTGGGGCAGGCCTTGGATGCGGTGTTGCGGCAGGGTGAAGTGAGAGTTGCGTGCTGACAACGACGGTCGATGGCCTGTGGGTGCTGCAGGCCGTGACCGGTGTGGAGCAGACCTGCCCCGAGCTGGGGCTGCGGCCACTGCTGCCTCGGCTCGACACCGCCGAACGGGCGCTGCGCCATCCCGTCGCAGCGGAACTGATGGCCGCCGGCGCCATCGACCGGGCCGGTGACGCCGATCCCATGATCCGGGAATGGCTCACCGTGCTGTTGCGGCGCGACCTGGGCCTGCTGGTGAATATCGGTGTGCCCGGCCGTGAACCGACGCGCGCTTCTATCTGCCGCTTCGCCACGTGGTGGGTGGTCCTGGAGCGTCACGCCGACCTGATCCGGCTCTACCCTGCCGGCACCGCCAGCAACGAGAGCTCAGCCGGCGAACTCGTGGTGGGGCAAATCGAGCGGCTGTGCGGCGTGGCCGAGGCGGCGCCGTTGAGGCCGGTCACCCTGGACACCGAGCAGTTGCTCGAGTCGGTGCGCGACCAATCCAGCCTCCGCTCATTCCTCGCCGCGCAGCGCCTCGACGCCGACCAGATGCAAATCATCACGACCGCAGCGGATCCCGCCCGCTCGGCGCAAGCCTCGGTGGTGGGGTTGCAGGCCGGCGTGGGGCCGGACTCGATGGCGCGCCTGGTCGTCGGCGACTCGTCGGTGTCCATCGTCGATACCCCGGCGGGCCGCATCTGCGTGGAGAGCGTCATGTCGGGGCAGCGCCGCTACCAAGTGATCTCGCCCGGGTCGCGCAGCGACATAGGCGCAGCGGTGCAGCGCCTCATCCGCCGCCTTCCCGCCGGCGCCGAGTGGTATTCCTACCGGCGGGTGGTCTAATCGAGGTATGCGCGCATGAGTTCGTTAACCAATGCCATGGAATAGCAACGTCTTCCGTTCGCTAAAGATAACTGAACGGGTAAACGCGGTGCCCATTGCCGTGTTAGCATCGCGGTCGTGACTGGCCCTTGGAATGACCCGAATATGTCGGACGAAGGTGCGTTCAGGCGGGGGGATCCGTCGCCGGGCCGCGCCTTCCCGGATTCGGTGTCGGACACGATGCGCATTACCGATCTGGCGGCGCCGCGAAAGATTCCTCCGGGCTCCGGATGGCGCAAATTCGTCTACTTGGCGTCATTCCGCAAGATAAATCCCGGCGAGTCGCCGAGCGAACGACACTATCGTGATTTGCAGAACCGCATTCGCCGGCACATCCGGCGGCAGTACGTCATCACCGTCGTGTCGGGCAAGGGCGGAGTCGGCGTCACCACCATGGCCGCCTGCATCGGCGGCGTCTTCCGGGAATGCAGGCCGCAGAACGTCATTGCGATCGACGCCGTCCCGGGGTTCGGCACGCTGGCCGACCGCATCGACGAGTCGCCGCCCGGCGACTACAGCGCCATCATCAACGACACCGACGTGCAGGGCTACGCCGACGTTCGCGAGCATTTGGGCCAAAACCCGGTCGGGCTGGACGTCTTGGCCGGAAACCGCACCTCGGATCAGCCGCGGCCGCTGCTGCCGGCCATGTTCTCCGGAGTGTTGTCACGGCTGCGCCGCACTCACACCGTCATGATCGTCGACGCGTCCCCGGACCTCGAACACGACGTGATGAAAGCGGTTCTCGACAACACCGACACCCTGGTGCTGGTCTCGGGGATCACCGCGGATCGCTCCCGCCCGGTGCTCAGGGCGGTCGACTATCTCAGGTCGCAGGGTTACCACGAGCTGGTGTCGCACAGCACCGTGATCATCAACCACACCGACGCCATCGCCGACAAGGACGCGCTGGCCTACCTGACCGAGCGGTTCAGCAAGGTCGGGGCAATTGTCGAGTCGATGCCTTTCGATCCGCACCTGGCCAAAGGCGGGATCATCGACACGGTTCACGAGCTGAAGAAAAAGTCGCGGCTGCGGCTTTTCGAAATCACGGCGGGTCTGGCTGACAAATACATTCCTGATGCCGAGCGGACGGTGCCGTGACCGCGCCGCATAAAGTCGCATTTCCGGCGCGCTGTGCGGTCAACATCTGCTACGAGAAGCATCTGTGCTCGCAAGTCTTTCCCGCCGGAATTCCGGTCGAGGGATTCTTCGAGGGAATGGTCGAGCTGTTCGACGCCGACCTGAGGCGCAAAGGCTTTGACGGCGTCGCACTTCCGGCGGGCAGTTACGAGCTGCACAAGATCAACGGGGTTCGGCTGGACATCAACAAGAGCCTGGACGAGCTCGGCGTGCAGGACGGTGACACCCTGGTGCTGGTGCCCCGGGTTGCCGGCGAATCCTTCGAGCCGCAATACGAGTCGCTGTCAACGGGTTTGGCGGCGATGGGCAGATGGCTCGGGCGGAACGGCGGCGACCGCATGTTCGCGCCGGTGACCCCCTTGACGGCCGCACACACCGCCATCGCGATCGTCGCGATGGCCGTCGCCGTGGTGGTGGCCCTCACCCTGCGTGCGCGCACCTTCACCGACGACGCGATCCCGGCGGCGGTGGCCGCGGGCATCGGCGTGCTGCTGGTGATCGCGACGTGGGTGGTGTGGCGCGGCTGGCCGCAGCGGCGCGACCTGTTCAGCGGCTTCGGGTGGCTCGCGGTCGCGTTGCTGGCCGTCGCGGGCGCCTGCGCGCCGCCCGGCCGGCTCGGTGCGGCACACGGGCTGATCGGCGTGGTGATAGTGATCCTCGGCTCCATCGGCATCGCCGTGGCGATCAAAAACCGTTGGCAGACGGCGGTGGTCACCGCCGTGGTGACCGTCTGCGGCATCCTCGCCGGTGTCGCCGCGGTGCGGATGTTCCGGCCGGCTTCGGTGCAGGTGCTGTCCATCTGCGTGCTGGTCGGGCTGCTCGCCCTCATCAGGGCGACCCCCCTGATCGCGTTGTGGGTGGCGCGGGTGCGGCCCCCGCATTTCGGGTCGATCACCGGACGCGACCTGTTCGCGCGCCGCGAGGGCATGCCCGTCGACACCGTGTCCCCGGTCAGCGAGGACGAATCCGAGGACGAGGACAACGAATTGACCGACATCACCGCCCGCGGTGCGGCGATCGCGGCCTCGGCCCGCCTGGTGAACGCGGTACAGGTCGGTGTCTGCGCGGGGGTGTCGGTGGTGCTGCCGGCCGCGGTGTGGGGGGTGCTGGCCCCGGGACGCCCGTGGGCATGGTTGGCGCTGGTGGTCGCCGGGCTCGTGGTCGGGATCTTCATCACGCAGGGCCGCGGATTCGCGGCCAAGTACCAGGCGGTCGCGCTGGTGTGCGGGTCGGCCGCCGCGGTCTGCGCCGGAATCGTCAAGTACGCCATCTGCGAGCCGCGAGACGTCTGGGCCGGGCTGCTCTGGCCCGCCGCTGCGGTGACCGGGTTCGCCGCACTGGGTTTGGCCGCGGCGCTTTTGGTGCCGGCGGTGCGCTTCCGGCCGTTCATCCGGCTGACCGTGGAATGGGCCGAGGTACTGGCGTTGATCGTGTTGCTGCCGGCGGCGGCGGCTTTGGGAGGGCTCTTCACGTGGCTTCGCCACTGAGCGTCTGCTCCCGGGCCGCGGCGATGGCCGCCGCCGTCGTCCTGGTCGCGGTGTCCGCCAACGCTCCCGCAGCGCAAGCCATTACACCGCCCTCGGTGGATCCTGCGCTGGTGCCGCCTGACGGCCCACCGCACCCCGACCAGCCGATGCGCCGCGCCAACAGCTGCTCCACGCCAATCACCGTGCGCAACCCCGACGTGGCGCAGCTGGCGCCCGGCTTCAACCTGCTCAACGTCAGCAAGGCCTGGGAGTACAGCACCGGCAACGGTGTCACGGTCGCGGTCATCGACACCGGGGTGACCCCCAGCCCGCGCCTGCCGGTCGTGGCCGGCGGTGACTACATCATGGGTGAGGACGGCCTGTCGGACTGCGACGCGCACGGCACGGTCGTCAGCTCGATCATCGCCGCTGCGCCGCAAGGGATCCTGCCGATGCCGCGGCCCATGCCGGTGACCCCTGCCTTTCCCCCTCCGGCCGGTCCGCCGCCGGCCGTGGGCGCGCCGCCGCCACCCGTCGAGGTGCCGCCGCCGCTCGCGCCGCCGCCCCCGCCGCCGCCGGTGACGATCACGCAGATCGTTCCGCCGCCGCCGCCACCGCCACCCCCGCCACCCGAGGGCGGCGGCGCCACGGCCGCGTCCAACGGACCGCCGGATCCGCAGACCGAGGACGAACCGGCGGTGCCGCCGCCCCCACCCGGGGCGCCGGACGGGGTGGTGGGCGTCGCCCCGAATGCGACCATCATTTCGATCCGCCAATCGTCGCGGGCCTTCGAGCCGGTCAACCCGCCCCCGGCGGACCCCAACTCCGACGAGCGCGTCAAGGCTGGCACGCTCAACACGGTGGGCCGGGCGGTGGTGCACGCGGCCAACATGGGGGCCAAGGTCATCAACATCTCGGTGACCTCGTGCCTGCCGGCGGCGGCGCCGGCCGACCAGCGGGCGCTGGGCGCGGCGCTGTGGTACGCGGCCACGGTCAAGGACGCGGTGATCGTCGCCGCGGCCGGCAACGACGGGGAGGCCGGCTGCGACAACAACCCGATGTATGACCCGCTGGACCCCTCTGATCCGCGGGACTGGCACCAGGTCAAGGTCATCTCGTCGCCGTCGTGGTTCTCCGACTACGTCCTGTCGGTCGGTGCCGTCGATGCCGGTGGCGCCGCACTCGACAAGAGCATGTCGGGCCCGTGGGTCGGCGTCGCGGCGCCGGGCACCCACATCATGGGTCTGTCACCGCAAGGCGGCGGACCCGTCAACGCCTACCCGCCGTCGCGGCCCGGTGAAAAGAACATGCCGTTCTGGGGCACGAGCTTCTCGGCGGCATACGTCAGCGGCATCGCGGCCCTGGTGCGGGCCAAGTTCCCGGCGCTGAGCGCGCACCAGGTGATCAACAGGATTGTGCAGTCGGCCCACAATCCGCCTGCGGGAGTGGACAACACGGTCGGCTACGGGCTCGTCGACCCGATCGCCGCGCTGACGTTCAACATCCCGCCGGGCGATCGGCTGCCGCCGGGTGCGCAGAGCCGCGTGATCACGCCCGCGCCCCCGGCCCCGCCGCCCGACCACCGCGCCCGCAACGTCGCGCTCGGCTTCCTGGGGGCCGTGGCCGCCGCGGTGCTGGTGCTCGCGATCGCGGCGCGACTGCGGAGGGCGCGGTGAGGCCCCGCCTGACCGGGTTCGAGCCCAGCAGCGATCGACGGGTCCTCGGGGTGTCCGTGGTGTTCTCGCTCGCGACACTGAGTTGGGCGCTGGCCGGATACCCCGGCGCGGCGGTCGCGGTGGTGGTCGGGCTGCTAGTGGTATTCGTCCGCTGGTGGGGGCAGCCAGCGTGGTCGTGGGCCGTCTTGTGGCTGCGTGGCCGCCGCCCCATCCACTGGGAGGCCCCGATCACGGTGGCCAACAACCGATCCGGGGGCGGTGTTCGCGTCCAGGACGGCACCGCCGTCGTCGCGGTGCAGGTGCTCGGTCGAGGGCATCGGGCCACGATCGTCACCGGCTCGGTGACCGTCGAGTCCGAGAACGTGCTCGACATAGCCGACTTGGTGCCGATGCTGCACCAGGCGCTGGACCTGCAGCTCGACTCGATCAGCGTCGTCTCGATAGGCTCCCGGCACGGCACCGTGGGGGACTACCCGCGCGTCTACGACTCCGAGATCGGCACCCCACCCTATGCAGGGCGGCGCGAGACCTGGCTGATCATCCGGCTGCCCGTCCTCGACAACACGCAGGCCCTCTTCTGGCGCACCACCGTTGGCGCGGCGGCTGTCTCGGTTGCCCAGCGGATTGCGGGCTCGCTGCGCTGCCAGGGACTGCGCTCCAAGGTCGCCACCGCCACCGACCTCGTCGAACTCGACCGCCGGCTGGGATCGGACGCGGTGGGCGGGGAGGCGCAGCGGTGGACGGCCGTCCGCGGCGAGTCCGGCTGGATGACGACCTACGCGTATCCGGCCGACGCGATCAACTCGGCGGCGCTCTCCCAGGCGTGGACGGTGCGGGCAGACGAGATCATCCAGAACGTGACCATATACCCGGACGCGACGTGCACGGCGACGATCACCGTGCGCACGCCTACCCCGGCGCCCACGCCGCCCAGCGTGGCGCTGCGCCGCCTCAACGGGGAGCAGGCCGCAGCCGCGGCGGCCAGCATGTGCGGACCGCGCCCACCCCTGCGCGGGCTGCGGCCCAGCCCGCTGCCGCCTCACCTGATCACCGAGATCGGACCGTCGGGTGTGCTGATCGGCAAGCTGAGCAACGGCGACCGCCTGATGCTGCCGGTCACCGACGCGGGTGAACTGTCGCGCGTTTTCGTGGCCGCCGACGACCCCATTGCCAAGCGACTCGTCATCCGCACCGCCGGCGCCGGTGAGCGGGTGTGCGTGCACACCCGCGACAAGGCGCGCTGGGACAGCGTGCGAATGCCGGAGATCGCCGTGGTGAGCACGCCGCGGCCGGCGCCGCGAACGACGGTCAGCGTCGTCGAGCACGTCGCGCGGCTCGGCGACGCCTCGATCTCGCCGACCCCGCGCCCCGCGACCGTCATCACCGTCGCCCCGGCGGGCACCCGGTTGCCCGACCCGCACCGGCACGGCTTTGAGGTGACCGTCGAGCAGATCGGGCCGACCACGGTGAATATCGCCGCAGCAGGTCGGAACTGGCTTGTCGAGATGGACATGTTCCGCGCCGAGAACCGCTACGTCAGCCTGGAGCCGGTGACGATGTCGGTCGGCTCGACGACCTCGCCGCAAGGCGGACGCGATGGGTGACTTGCAGATCGCCCGGCGGCACTTCGACCGCGCCATGGCGACGTTGGCGCGGCATGGCCGCAGCGCCGCGCTGCCCGATTTCGTCGCCGCCACCGATTCGGACCCGTCGATGGCCGACGCGTGGCTGGGGCGCGTCGCATGCGGTGACGGCGACCTCGCATCGCTGAAGCAGCTCTACTCCACCAGCGAATGGCTGCACCGCGAGACCACGCGCATCGGCCAGACCCTGGCCGCCGAGATCCAGCTGGGCCCCTACATCGCGATCACGGTGACCGACGCCTCGCAGGTGGGGCTGGCGTTGTCGTCGGCCCTGACCATCGCCGGCGAGTACGTCGAGGCCGACCGATTGCTGTCCAACCGCGACCTGCTGGACTCCTGGGCCAGCCACCAGTGGCACCAGCTGGCCCGGGTGTTCCTGATGTACACAACGCAGCGCTGGCCGGAGGTCTTGCTGGCGGCCGCAGAGGACCTGCCCCCGCAGGCCATCGTCATGTCAGCGGTGACGGCGTCGATCTGCGCGCTGGCGGCCCACGCGGCCGCGCACCTCGGACAGGGGCGCGTGGCCCTTGACTGGCTGGACCGGGTGGACGTGATCGGGCACAACAGCTCCTCGGGCCGGTTCGACGCCGACGTGCTGACAGCGTCGATCGGGCCTGCCGACATCCCGCTGCTGGTCGCCGACCTCGCGTATGTGCGCGGAATGGTCTATCGCCAACTGCGCGACGAGGACCAGGCGCAGGTCTGGCTTTCCAAGGCCACGATCAACGGCGTGCTGACCGAGGCGGCCAAGGAGGCGCTGGCCGATCCGAATCTGCAATTGGTGGTCGTCGACGAGGAGACCATCGCCAGCCGCACGGACAAGTGGGATGCCTCGACGGCGAAGACCCGCGAGCAACTCGAGGACGACGGCGCATCGGAACGACGGGCCGAGTTGCTGGCCGAGGGACGGTTGCTGCTGGCCAGACAGGTCGGCCTGGCAGCGGTCAAGCAGGCGGTGGCCGCGCTGGAGGACCAGCTCGAGGTCCGCATGATGCGGATGGAACACGGCCTGCCCGTGGAGGGCCAGACCAACCACATGCTCCTGGTGGGGCCGCCGGGCACCGGCAAGACCACCACCGCCGAGGCCCTGGGCAAGATCTACGCCGGCATGGGCATCGTGCGTCACCCGGAGATCCGGGAGGTCCGGCGCTCCGACTTCTGCGGCCACTTCATCGGAGAGTCGGGACCCAAGACCAATGCGCTCATCGAAAAGTCGCTGGGACGAATCATTTTCATGGACGAGTTCTACTCGCTGATCGAGCGCCACCACGACGGGACGCCGGACATGATCGGCATGGAGGCGGTCAACCAGCTTCTGGTCGCGCTGGAAGCGCACCGATTCGACTTCTGCTTCATCGGCGCCGGATACGAGGACCAGGTGGACCAGTTCCTCACCGTGAACCCGGGTTTGGCGGGCAGGTTCAACCGCAAGTTGCGCTTCGAGTCGTATTCGCCGGACGAGATCGTCGAAATCGCGCGCCGTTACGCCACGCCGCGCGCCAGCCTGCTCGACGACGCGGCTCGCGAGACGTTCCTGGACGCGGCCACCACGATCCGCAACTACACCACCCCCGGCGGCCGCCACGGCATAGACGCGATGCAGAACGGCCGGTTCGCCCGTAACGTCATCGAACGGGCCGAAGGCTTCCGCGACACCCGGGTGGTCACGCAGAAGCGTTCGGGCCGGCCGGTGACCGTCGAGGACCTGCAGATCATCACCGCCCCGGATATCGAGGCCGCCGTGCGCAGCGTGTGCTCCGACAACCGCGACATGGCGGCCATCGTCTGGTGAACGGAAAACGGCCGGGTCCCAGCGCCGCAAGATCTATGATGCACCCGAGCCCGCGATGGGAGACGATCGCGGTCGGCTGGCGAAGAAGCGGCGCGGCTATGTGGATGGAGGGTGCGGGTGCACCGTATCTTCCTGATCGCGACGGTTCTGACGCTCGTGCTGCTGGCCGCGCCCCCAGCCGTGGCGGTCGCCCCGCCCACCATCGACCCTGGCGCGCTGCCGCCCGACGTGACCGGACCCGAGCAGCCCCTCGAGCAGCGCCGGGTGTGCAAGGCGCCGTTGGCCGTGCCGGGCGCAAACTTTCACGATCCTTCGTGGGCCAATGCGTATCTGGGCGTGGGCGAGGCGCACAAGTTCGCCACCGGAGCCGGCATCACCGTGGCCCTGATCGACACCGGGGTGGACGCCTCGCCGCGGGTGCCGGCCGAGCCGGGCGGTGACTTCGTCGTCAAGGGTGGTGACGGCCTGTCAGACTGCGACGCGCACGGCACGCTCGTCGCATCGATCATCGCGGGCCGGCCGGCGCTCACCGACCGCTTCGTCGGTGTGGCACCCGACGCGCGTCTGATCTCGATACGACAGACGTTGGAGGCCTTCGAGCCGAAGGACAACCCGAACAACCACAACGACCCCAACGCCACCCCGGCAGCGGGGTCCATCCGCAGCCTGGCCCGCGCGGTGCTGCACGCCGCGAACCTCGGCGCGAACGTGATCAACATCAGCGAGGCCGCCTGCTTCAAGGTGCGCAGCCCGGTCGACGAGTCCACCCTGGGCGCTGCGCTCAACTACGCGGTGAACGTCAAGAATGCCGTGGTCGTCGCCGCGGCCGGCAACACCGGCGGCGATTGCGCGCAAAATCCCCCGCCCGATCCCGCGCAGCCCGCCGACCCGCGCGGCTGGCAGCAGGTGCAGACGATAGTCAGCCCCGCGTGGTACGCGCCGCTGGTGCTTGCGGTCGGGGGCGTCGGCCAGAGCGGGGCGCCGAGCCCCTTCTCGATGCATGGTCCGTGGGTGGGGGCGGCGGCGCCCGCCGAGAACATCGTTGCGCTGGGACCCGACGGCGAGCCGGTGGATGCGTTGCCCGGCAAGGACGGGCCGGTGCCGATCGCCGGCACTTCCTTTGCCGCGGCGTACGTCTCCGGTCTGGCGGCGTTGCTACGGCAGAAATTCCCCGACCTGACGCCGGCGCAGATCCTCAACCGGATCACCGCTACCGCCCGGCACCCCGGCGGAGGGGTCGACGACGCCGTCGGCGCCGGCACCGTCAACGCGTTCGCCGCGCTCACCTGGGACATCCCGGCGGGGCCCGCCGCGACCGGCCCGCCGATCGTCAAACGGATTGCGCCTCCGGTACCGGTGCCGCCGCCGGACCGCGGGCCCATCACGGCCGTCGCCGCGGGCGTCGTCGTCCTGCTGTTGGCGCTGGGGCTGGCGTCCCTCACCAAACGAGCACTGCGAAGGCACTGAGAGCCTATGGGTGCGTTACGGTTACGGTTCACCCGCGGCCACGCCCTGTGGGTTGCTGCGCTCGCCCCGTTGTGCATCCTGCTGTTCATCCGGACGCGTTATGCATGGGCGGGCCCGGCCCTGGTGGCGGTGGCAGCCCTGGTCACTCTGGTGACATTTCGCGGCCGGCGGCTCACGGGCTGGGTGGCGGCGGTGATCGCCTGGCTGGTGCGGCGGCGCAGGCTTCCCGACGTCCCGTCGGAACCCGTGGTCGGTGCCACCGTGCGGCCGGGAGATCACGTCGCCGTGCGCTGGCAAGGCGAATTCCTGGTCGCAGTAATCGAATTGATCCCGCGGCCGTTCACGCCGACCGTCGTCGTCGGCGGGCAAGCCCACACCGACGACGTGGTGGACACGCGGTTGCTCGAGCAACTGCTGTCCGTCAACTGCCCCGACTTGGAAGCCGACATCGTCTCCGCCGGTTACCGTGTCGGCAACTCGGCGTCGCCGGACGTGGTGAGCCTCTACGAGCAGGTGATCGGCTCCGACCCCGCGCCGGCGCACCGCCAGAGCTGGATCGTGCTGCGCGCCGATCCAGCGCGCGCCGGCAGATCGGCCCGGCGGCGCGATGTGGGGGTCGCGGGCCTGGCCCGTTACCTCGTCGCATCGGCGACGCGCATCGCCGATCAGCTGGCCGCCCACGGCATCGACGCGGTCTGTGGCCGCAGTTTCGACGACTACGACCACGCGACGGAGATCAGCTTCGAGCGGGAGAAGTGGTCAAAGATCAAGGGACACGGCAACTTCACCGCGGCATATATCGCACCAGGCGGTCCGGACGTGTGGTGGTCGGTGCCCGCCGACCACACCATCACCAGGGTCCGCGTCGTTCCCGGGATGGCACCGCAGTCCACGGTGCTGCTGACGACACAGGCCAAGCCGAAGCGGCCGCGCGGGTTCTCCCGTGTGTCGGGCGGTCAGCGTGCGGCGCTGGAGGGCCAGCACCTGATTCCCGACCGGCACCATCAGCTCCCCATCGGATCGGCCGGTGTCCTGGTGGGCGAGACCGCGAGCAGTTGCCCCGTTTACATGCCGTTCGACGACGTCGACGCGAGTATCAATCTGGGCGACGCCCGGACGTTCATGCAGTTCGCCGTGCGCGCGTCGGCAGCCGGGGGGATCGTCACCCTCGGCCCGCGATTCCGGCAATTCGCCGAGCTGATCGGAGCACACATCGGCCCGGAAGCCAAGGTGACGTGGCCGAAGGCAACGACCTATCTGGGCCGGCATCCCGGCCTCACGCGAGTCATATTGCGGCACAATGTGATCAGCACCCCGCGGCACCATCAGCTGCCGATCCGGCCCGTCACGCTGCCCGAGGAGACCCGCTACCAGAATGCGCTCCCGAGGTAGCGTGCCCCGTCGCCTGTCGGGGTTTCCTCGGGTTGAGGCGGTCGCATCCACGCCCGGAATTTGGTGTGAGGACCCCCGCCCCGCCGGCCCGATAATGGCTGGAGGGCAAGGAGAGGATTCCGCATGGCGCGACCGAAGATGTCCGTCGAAGGAGACGAGCTGTGGGACAGAGCCGAGGGGCTCGAGTATCCGATGCCCGCAGCGCCGTCGGCAGACCCGCACGCGCCCTGCGCGCTCGACATGTCCGTGGAAGCCTCCCGAACCCTGCGCGCCTCCGCCGAGCGCATACGCACCTACCTCGACAGGGGGGCGAAAGAATGGGGCAAGCTCGCGCAGTCGCTGCGCAATGCCGCGCAAGCCTACGAAGAGGTGGACTTCGGCGCCGCGGAGGCCATCAGCGTGGGCGGCCCGGAGATCTCGCGCGCCGTGTCCACCGGCCCGGCCGGGGGCCGGGATCCCGCGGCGGCCGACGGCAGTGCGCACGCGGCGAAGCCGTACCCGATCGACCTGCAATACGTCGACCTCCGCACGGCGGCGGAGCAGATCCAAGGACCCGACCAGGGGGTAGGACTTCGCGCCTTCGCCGAAGCGTGGGAAAGGTATTCGTCGACATTGGTCGAGGACGCCGACAAGCGGTTCCGCGATTTCAGGCACTGGGAGGGCGACGCCGCTGAACAGGTGGCGCAGAACTTCAAGAGACAGTTCGACTGGGTCCTGCAGATGGTCGACCGGGTCCGGGCGATGGCCAAGCAGGCCAAGGAACTCGAGTCGGCGCACCACGAAGCGGTTCCCGGCGATTTTCTCGCCGCCACCGAGGACCGCCAGACCGGAGAATGGTGGGGCAAGCACCCCACGCTGTACGAGGTCCGCGAGCTCGACCGGGTGTACAACGAGAACTGGACCGACCCGTACATCGTCGAGGCAATCATGAAGGTATACCAGCGGTTAACGGAACATTCCCGGTTGGTGCTGAGCAAGTACGCCAGGAGCGCTTCGTTGCCTCTGGTTCCCATCAATCCGCCGTCGCCCCCGGCCGCGCACAAGATCGATCCACTGCCGACACCGGAGCCCGACAACCCGTTCATCGACGTCTGGGACCCGGACAATGTGCCCAGCTGGCCGGACGTACCGGAAGACACCGGCACATCCGGCCCGATCCCGGGTGGTGACCAGCCTTACGATCCGGGCCTTCCCGATCCGACCGGGATGCCGACGGTGCCGTCAGCCGCCCCGCCCGGCACAGGGCCGGACCCGGCGGCGCTGGCCGCCGCAGCCGCGGGGGTACGGCCGGACCCGACGACTGTCGGTGCCGGGGTGAAGCCGGCCTCGTTGGGGGACGGCGGAATTGGCGGAGCGCCTCCGATGCCGCTGCAGCCCTCGCTTGAATCCGACGCGGCCGCCCGTGCCGCGGCGGCGGGACGTGACGCGGCGAGCCTGGGCCGCGGAGTCCCGGGCGCGGGCGGCGCGATGGGCGGCGGCATGGGCATGCCGATGGCCCCCGGAGCCGCCGGCCAGGGGCAGAGCGGCAAGGGCAAACGGTCGCAGTCAGACGAGGAGGCGCTCTACACTGAGGAACGGCCGTGGACCGAGGCCGTCATCGGTAATCGCCCACGCCCCAAGCCTTCCCCCGACATAAAGGACCTACTCAAATGACACAGATGAGCGCCGGAACGCACCCGCAGGTGGCGCAGGCAATGGAGCACTTGCAGCGGTTCAACTCGCTGCTCGAGGGGCAGATGCGCCGAAACGACACCGGAACCTTCACGGGCACAGACGAAGCCGAGACCGTCGAGGTGACACTGAACGGTCACCGCTGCGTCACCGGCCTCGAGATCGAGGAGGGCTTGCTGCGGCTCGGCGCCGAGACGGTCCAGGAACGCATCAACGAGGCGCTGCTCAACGCCCAGGCCGCGGCGACCGGCGCGCGGGAAGCCGAGAACGCTCAGCTGCTGCGCTCGCTCGTCGAGATCACCGGGGACCTGCAAAAGTCGGTGGGCCTGATATAAGCCGCCGCGACGCCCGCGACGGTTCGGTGAGGGGGTCGGGGCCCGAAATTGGCGCAGTTGGCCTGCCCCGACGTCGATTACGCTTCTAACCATGACGTCGGGCGGCCGACCGAGGCGACGCCGGCCCGGCGTCAAGACCAGATACGGCATTGCCGCCGTCGCGGTCCACACCCAGGAGGTGATTCGCCGTGACACAGCCGGGGACGCTGAGCGTCGAGTACGACGAGCTGATGGCGCGTGCCGCCGAGCTCGAGGAGCCGATCCCGGGTATGCCCACCGGCAACCCCGCCGCGCCGTGCAACCTCGGATTCGTCAGGAGGGCGGCCCAACAGATCGGGCTGTCCGCCGACAACATGCGCACCTACCTCGGGGTCGGTGAGCGGGAGCGGTCGCGCCTGGCGCAGTCCCTGCGCAACGCCGCCAAGGCCTACGAGGAGGCGGACGAGGGGGCCGAGGAGGCCATCGCCGACGAGACTTCTGTGTCGCCGGTGCAGCCCGGGCCCGTTCGCGAGAGTGTGGACCCCGCGACGCTCGACGAAACCCCGGTCGCGGCGATGGCGGGCCCCGGCGATTACGCTGACCTCAAACAGCGAACCCTGGACAACGAAACAGGGGACCAGGGAACGGCGTTCCTGCGCTTTGCCGACGCCTGGGAGAGCTATCAGCGCGCGCTGCTGGAAGCCCGCTACCGCTTCAGGCCGTTCAAGGACTGGTGGAGCCCTGCGAGCGATGCTGTCGAGGCCAACTTCGATTCGCAGCGGAGCTGGTTGGACTCCATGGCGACGCTGTGCGGCCAGCTGGCGACGCAGGCCAGGGGCGTCGCATCGACGCAGCGCTGGGCTCAAAAAGAGCACATCTGGTACAACAACCAGACCATCAAGTACAAGGATTTCGCCGAACTCGATCAGCTGTACAACAGCCAGCCGATGTTTCGGGACGTCGTCATGCAGATATACGGGCAGCTGCAGACGAAATCCGACGAGGTGATGCTCGAGTACGAGAAGAGGGCGGCGTTACCGTTGCCGCCCCTGAGTCCGCCGAAGCCCACGCCCGCCTACAGGATCGACCCGCCGCCCGAACCGAAGCCCTCCGACCCGGATAATCCTGCTGACCCGACCAATCCCGGCGACGGCGGCGATCGAGTCGAGCCGGACAATCCCGTCGACACGGATCCGGAGACCGGCCTGCCCCTTGACGATTCGGAACTTCCCGACCCGACCGGCATGCCCGCCACGCCGTCGGCCGGGATGCCGACAACGCCGACCGACCCGCAGCTGACGCAGGCCCTGAAGGATCTGAAGGGGAAGCCGGGACTTCCGGCGGGAGCGGGTGTCAAGCCGGCGTCGGTGGGAGGCGCCGGGGCGGGCGGCGTGCCGGCGATGCCGTTACAGGCCCCAGTGGACGCCGAATCAGCCTCGCGGCCCGCCGGGGCCGCGGGTCCTTCGGCGGCGGGGCCGGGCCGCGGGGTTCCCGGCGTCGGCGGCGCCGGCGGCGGCATGGCACCGATGGGAGCGCCCGGTGCCGGTCAGGGCCAGGGCAACAACAAGGGAAAACGCACGCAGTCGGACGACGAGGCGCTCTACACCGAGGAGCGGCCCTGGACCGAAGGCGTGATCGGCCGACGCCGAGCCAAGGATGCCCCCGACAAGTAAGGACCGCCGATGACCACCGAGATGCACCCGCAAGTAGCCGAGGCGCTGCGACAGGCGCAGCGATTCCAGTCCGCCCTCGAAGCGCAGCTACACCTGACCGCAACCCAAACATTCACGGCCACCGACGAATCCGAGACGGTCGAAGTGACCGTAAACGGCCACCGCTGGCTCACCGATATCCGCATCGAAGACGGCCTGCTGCGGCTGGGCGCCGAAACGGCGGAGAAACGCATCAACGAGGCGATCCGCGCCGCGGTGGCGGCCGCGGCCGCCGCCGGCGAGGCCGAGTCCGCGCAGCTCGTCGAGTCGCTCGCCGAGATCGCCGGATCGCTCCAAGGCACGCTGGGGCTGGCGTAGGCGAACCGCAGCGCGCCAGGCCTTTTCGTATGAACGATGCGGTCAGTCTCGCCCGGGGAAAGGGGTAATGCGATGGGCTTGACGAGGCCGACGGGCGACTACGTCGCGCAGATGCTCGATCCGGGCGGCTGGCCGGAGGCAGACGAGCAGGCCTTCTACGACCGGGCACATGAATTCACCCAGGTGCTGCGGCAGGTCACCGAGGTCTTGGCGACGTGCCGGCACGAGCACGCCGAGATCTTCGACGGCGGTGCCTGGTCGGGTGGTGCCGCCGGAGCGGCAAACGGCGAACTCGCAAAGAACATCGATGAGCTCGCGACCCTGCAGAACGGACTTGCCACCGTGATCACCTGGCACAGGTATGTGGCCGCGTCGATCGTGCAGGCGAAGTCCGACATCACCGACAACGTCGACGCCGCTGACCGCCGGATCGATCTTCTGCAGCGGGATTCGAGCCTGGACGCCGCCGAGCGAACCACCGCTATCAACACGGTGATCAGCGCGACGCACGGGGCGAATGTCTGCGTGGTCGACGGCACCGCCGAACAAATCGTGGCAAGTCGGGCATGGAAACCGCCCGGCAATGCCCTCGAGGACCTGCTCGATCAGAAGAAGCCGCCCCCCGTCACGCTCCCCGATGCACCATCGCTGTGGCCACCTCCCGTCGAGCATGACCGCCCCCGACCCGCCCCGGCGCCGCCGCTGATGGCACCGCCGGTCTCGCCGGTCGGACCCGGGCGACCGGCACCCGCGGTTCCACCACTGGACAATGGTCCCCAGTGGCCAAGTCCTGCAACACCTTCGGTGCCGGGACAGCGGCCGCCGACGTCTCCGCCCGCCCCCGTTGAGCCCGTCCCGCCCGGCCCCGTCGCGGCGGTCCCCGGTTCCCCGGGTGCCGGGCCCACCGATGCGTTGAGTCCGGCGGCACCGGCGCCGCCGCTGGGTGGGGGCGGCGGGTCAAAGGGACTGGCTCCGGCGGCGGTCCAGGGCGGGAGCGCGCCGCAGTCGCCCGGCTCGACCACCAAGGAGGACGCTTCACCGTCGGTGGCTCCGGCCGCGGCGACGGGCATGCCCGGGGTTCCCATGGCACCGGGGGCATCGGGCGGGTCGACTGCCGGTGCGGCCGCCGGTGCCGCCGCCGGTGGCGGTTCTGGTGCGCCCGTCGGACAGAAGTCGGCGGGTGCACCGGCCGGTGCACGGCCGGCGGCAGCCGGCCGGGGCGCGGCGCGTACAGGACAAGCGGCGCGCGGCGGACCCAGCTCGGCGGGCAACAAGCGTGACGATCGCAAGGAACAGGGGGATGCCGCTGCGGCAACGCCGATTCCGGTGTCGGCTGCGCGCGCCGAACGTGACGCCATCGCCGAGGCGTCGGCCTCTGCCGCAGAGCGCCGCAGGGGTGGCGGAAACGATCCGTTGCGCTTGGGCCGCCGCATCGCCGCCGCGCTGAACGCGCCCGGCGGCGGCGGCGAAGGGTACTTCGGCTTCTTCTGGGTCACCGCGGTCACCACCGACGGTAAGATCGTCGTCGCGAACAGCTATGGGATTGCCTACATTCCGGAAGAAGTGCGGTTGCCGGAAGCGGTGCGCATGGCCAGCGCCGACCAGGCCATCCCGCCCGCCGAGCGGGCGCGCTGGGCCACCTACCCCGTGCTGGCGGTGCAGGGCTGGGCGGCGCAGCACAATACCGGGCTGCGCGCCGTGATCGCCACCGAGGAGCAGTTGGCGGGCTCCGATCCGGGCGCTGCGAAAGTCGTGTTGAAGCCGGACGACATCCCGGCCAGCGGTGTGATGGCCGGCCGGTCGCGCCTGGAGGTGGTGGATCCGGTTGCGGCACAACGCCTGGCGGAGACGCCGGACGTGCGTCTGGCCGACTTGTTACCGCCGGCACCGGTGGACGCCAAGCCAGCGGCCGATCGTTCCGCCGCGCCTGCACCATCGATGGGCGCCGAGGAGGCCGCATTGCTCGCGGCATCGGTGGCCGCGGGAACCACCAGCATCGAGCAGATGCTCGCCCAGTTCCGGACGGGATCAGCGGACCTCAAAGCGCCGGCCGATCAACGGCCGATGTTGTGGCTCGAGGTGATGAAGCCGATGACGAGTAGTGCGACCGGGCGCCAGGCCGCGCACCTGCGGGCCTTCCACAGCTACGCCACCCACGCACTCGAGGCCTCACTGCGCGAGGCGCACACCGCCGTCGACCCGGTCGCGCAGCGCTGTGCCGTCGCCGACTGGTTGTACTGGAAACAGCTGATCGGCGTGCTTGACGCCGCGCTGTCCGAAGTGAAGTAACGGGGGTCGGAGAAAGCCCGGCGGCACAATGACTTTGCGGGCTTTGGGGGGCTTTGGGGGCTTTGCGCAGCCGCGCGGCCCGGCTGTGATCAGGCCCCGACCCGCGTCGTCGTGGGTTGTCCCGCCGCCGGCTGTTGGACGGGGACGCTTTCCGATGCCCCCTCGCCGTCGGCCTGATCGATCTGGTCGACCATCTCGGCCTGGTCCGCGGCGGGCGACTCGGTGTCGTCGAGCTGGGCCGGCGTCGCGGCGCCGCCGGCAATGCCGCCCGTGGCGCCCTGGGCGCTTTGCATCGCGCTTTGGGCCGCGAAGCCGGCGGTACCGGCCAGCTGTCCGTACTGGGCCAACCGATCAGCTCGCGGCAAGGACGCACCCGGCTGCGGTGTCCCGGGAATTTCGCCTTCCGCGGGCGGAGCATCTGGGGGTTCATCCCCGGTGCCATCCCGGAGCGCGGCGGTGCTCGAGGCACCCGAAATCGTTCTCGCCGTCCTGACGAACTCGACGCGGTTGACATGACCGCTCAACTGCTGGTCGGTCTCGGCGTAGATTTCGGCGGCGGCGACGATGTTGTCGCCGGTTCTTCTCAGTACCGCCTGTACGGCGGGCAGACCCTCGATCACCGGCGATTCGACGATCGGCAAGGTCGCGTTGATCGCCGACGACATGGAGTCGGTTCCGTCGACGACGATGCGCGGCGGGGGCGCTGGCAAGGCGAGTTTCCGCAGGGTAGCGCCGGCCGTTTCCAGACGGGCCGGATCGACCACGAGCGGCTCAGTCACCGACCGCTCCCCAAATCGATTCGCACGAGACGATTTTACCCGCGGGCGGATGGGTTCGGCCGCACCAACTTTTATCCGGAGGTGCGCCCCGCCCGTGGCGGGCTCAGAATTGGATGTTGCGGACCGTGTCGTACACGCCGGTGATCCACAGCAGCATGGGCAGGATCGCGGCGACCAATGCGCCGTCGAGCAATTCGAGCACGCGCTTCATCACCGGCGAGATCCGGCGCACCCCGACGGTGGCGCCGACGACCGCCAGCGCTATCAACGCGGCCGCGACGTAGACCGACAAGGCGAGCCAGGCAAAGTGCGGATACCAAACGACCAGCCTTGCCGTCACTGCCGTGGGAATGACTATTGCTGCGGCCAGCAGCGCCCACGCGCACCAGCGCTCGGCGTAAAGCCGGGACCGGAAGCCGCACGCCACCGTGACCAGTCCCGCCACGACCAGGCTATGGACGAAGAAGTGCCCGCGCACCACCACGGCGATCGATCCGGCCGCCAGGACGAAGGTGCCCGCCGCCACGAACCCGATCAGCAGCCGGTTGGCCAACGCGCTGCGCTCGGTGAGCCGCATGGCCGAGTCGGGCACCGAGGCGATGATGGCCTGCCAGGTGCGCGTCTCGTTCTCGTCACCCGCGTCGTGCCCGGCGACGGGATTGAGCAGTTCGTCGTGATCAACGGCCTCGCCGGGTGCCGGGATCGGCGGGAGTGCGATCCGTGCGACCGCCACCGTGAGCTTGGCCGCGTTGGTCACGATGAACAGCCCCAACACGATCGCACCCGCCGGCACCCACTGCTGGCGGCCGTAGCCGAATGCGATGGCGGCCAGGGTGATCGCGAGGGCGATGACGGCGGTGAACGCCGCCGGCTCGGCGCGCCGGCGGGGGCCTCCCCGGTTCAGCAGCGTGAGCAGCAGAAGTGTGGCGGCGGCCGCCGCCAGCTGCGGTGCCCCCAACGCGTCGGCTCCACGCGGGCGGGGGATGGCCAGCGCGGCCGCGGCGACGATCAGCGGATGCGCCGCCGCGAGCAGGCTCTCGGCGAAGTCGAGGTTTCGGTAGAACCTCTTGGCGGCCCAGCTCCCGGTCGCCACGAGGACGCCACCGATTCCCAGAGCAAGCGGCCACCACAGGTGGCGCCCGGTATTCCACCACCCGACCGTCGCCAATCCCGTAACAGCCAGTGCCACAAAGGGAATTGCCGTCCAGATGAGGCGATGCAGCGCTGCCCGGTCGAATTGCGGCGAGTCGTCCAGCACCGCGATCGCGTCGATGACGTCTTCCACGAGCGGCCGGTAACGCTCGGTGCGGCTCACCGGCACCAGGGTCAACAGGGACCCGTCGACAACAACCGCGTCGTCGAGTGATTGGTCGGGTCGAAGGGGCGGGGCTCCGGGGCGGGCGAACGTCCAGGTCCCTTGAGCCGAGAAGTCGAAGCCCGCCAGGACGTCTGCCGGCGTGTCCACCAGCAGTTCGGACAGCACCGCCATGGTGTCGTCGATGTAGGTCTCGATCGGTGCCGCGGACGGCAGCACCACATCGGTCAGCCGCCTGCCGGTGAGGATGGTCACCCTGGTGGACGCGGGCTGGACGGAAGCCGCCTCGGCGGCCGCCGGAGCGGCGGCGGCTGCTGCTGCGGTGGGCGCGCTCAACGACGATCACCCCTGTCGAAGTCATCGGACAAAGCTGCGGCGAGTTCGACCATCTTACGCTTGTAGGCATCACCGAGCTGATCGCTGCGAATCTCGGCGCCCGCGGCCACGTGCTCATCCCACGGCAGCACGATGACCCGCTCCGGCGCCACGAATGCCTCGAACCGACGCACCAGGTGGTCGACAGGTTCGGCGCGATTCGCCGGCGCAAGTTGATTGATCGCCACGCACGCGCGGCCCAGCAAGGCCTGATAGCCGTTGAGACGCAACCAGTCCAGGGCTAGCGCGGCTTGCCCGATCCCGTCGGCGGATGCGCTCGACACGAGGACCACCCCGGATGCCGTCGCCAGAATGGCGCGGGTGGCCGGACTCAGCAGATCGGTACCGCAGTCCGCGAGCACCAAGTTGTAGTACCTGGGCACGGTGCCGACCACGCATCGCCACTCCTCTTCGGTGAGTGGCCCTCGCGCCGCGCCGTACTCGGCCGCCGAAAGCACTTCGAGGTCGAACTCGTGCACGCTGGTGTGCGCGCGGACATCGTTATAGTTCGAGAGCCCCGCACCGGTCAGCAGGTCGGCGACGGTCGCTCGCGATTGCCGCCCCACCCGGTCGGCGAGATTGCCGGCTACGGGGTTGGCGTCGACCGCCAGGATCCTGTCTCCGCGTATTCGGGCGAACGTCGAGGCCAATGCAACAGCCACTGCCGTCTTGCCGGCCCCGCCTTTGAGACCCACGACCGCGATCTGATAGGAGCCGCGAACCTTGCGGCGGATGCGCTCTTCGAGTTGCCTCTGGTACTTCTCGTCACCGGACAAGCCGAAGTTGACTCCCGTCAACCGGTAGGCCCAGCGCCGCCATCCGCGCCGCGAAACCGCCTTGGGGAGGGCGTTGTTCGATGCGACTCGGTGGGCGATGGCCGGCTGTCGCGCCGGGTTCGCGGCCTTCGCCGAGTCTGTTCGCGGACGGTGTGGGAGCGAGGCACGGGGCGGCGCGTCCTCGCGGGCCCGCGGCGCCGCGCGATGGCTGTTGGGCGCTCCGGCATGTGACCGGATTTGTGGCGCAGCGGCTTTGCTGTCGCCGCGGCGCGCGTGTCGCCCCTGCTGTGCCGAGTCCCGGCTCGCCGTCACCGGACCTGGCGGTGGCGGTTCTGGGCGCGCCGGTGGTGTGTGCGGGGCCCAATCGACCGGGGGCCTGCTGTGGCCGTTGGACCGTGGTGCGCTCGCGGGCACGACCGACGGCGCGGACGGGGCATCAACGTCGTAACCAGTCTGGGCCATGGCATCTTCCGGGTCCTCCGCCCCGTCCGGGGTCTGGAAGAGCCGGTCATAGTCGGCCGCCATGCAACCCTTTCACCTCACCGCGCGAAGAAGCACGAGATGGGCAGGCCGCCCGATCCCGTGCTTCGCCGCTCTCCGCTTTTGCTATGTGAACATCCCGGTGACGCCCGACTCCGTCTGGGACATCGCCTGGCCGGCTTCGCTTATCCGCTGCGCGAGCGACTGCAACGAGGCGTTCAGCTCGGCCGAGGCGTCATCCCAGCGCCGCTGAACATCCTGGTAGGCCTCCGAGCCGCTGCCGCCCCACGCCGCGGCGAGGTTGGTCAGCGAGGTCTTGCCCTCATCGAGCAGTCCCTGGGTGGTCTGCACCGCGCCCTGGATCGCGCCCGAACCGGCTTCGATGCCGGCGAAGTTCCAATGCTGTTCTGACATTTGGTGCTCCTTTTCTTCTGCTCTGACCGAGTCGGTTCAGAAATTCATCTGGGACGACAGCGAACCGGCCTGCTCGTCGTCGGCCTTCGAGTACTGGATTCCGGCGCCCTGGATGTTCTGAGAAATGTCGGTGAGCGCCTTGATCTGCTGCTGCCCGGCCTCGTGGAAGCGGGCCAACGCTTGCTGTGCGGCGGCGCCCGCCTGGCCGCGCCAGTGGCTTGCCAACTCGCCGCCCGTGCTCTCCACGCCCCGGATGACCGTCTGAAGTTCGCTGGAAATCCGGTCGAAGTTGCTGGCCTCCGCGCGCAGGGTCGCGGCATCGGTCCTCATCTCTGCCATGCTGGTCTCTTTCCTTTTTGCTCTGTCCTCGCCAAGTGCTGGCAAGTCTTCCGGCCCCGGCGGCCGGGAAGTCTGTCGGCGTGGGTGCTCACCAATCGTCCTCATCGCCAACGTCGTCCGGTCCGTCGTGCGCGTCGGCGTCCGGGGCCAGCAGGGTCGGCGCCGCGAATCCCGTTCTGCTGCTGCCGCCGCCGGCCGCAGCGCCGGCGCCCATCATCCCCATCGGTGCGGCACCCCCGAGAGCCGACGACCCGGCGGCGGCAGCCGGCATGGCGCTCGCGGACGGCCTGTCGATCAGCTGGCTCATCATCGCCGTGCGAGCCGGGGACCCGCCCGCCCCGGGCAGCGCCTCGGCGTGCATCAATCCCATGCCCACGCTCGGACCCGCGCCGCCCGCCAGCGGATGGTTGGACAGCGGACCGGCGCCCAGGAGACCGAGTTGTCCGAGTCCCTCGCCGCCCGGCTCGCTCAGCGCGTCCGCCGCCGCGAGATCTTCCGGGGCTGCCGCGCCACCCGTGCTGCCGGCCTGGCTCGCCAACGCACCCACCTGCTGCAGCGGCATCATGAGCTGCTGCATCGGCCCGTTCAGCTGCCCCAATTGCCCCATCTGAGAGAGTATTTGGCCCACCTGCTCGTCGATCGGCAGTCCCGTGACCGGATTGGGGACCTCGTTCGCCAACTCGGCGAGCCGGCGCGAAGCCGATGGCGAGTATTCGGAGGCCACGTCCCAGAACCGGCCGAAGGCCTCGCTGACAGCCTCGCCCGCCTCGGGCTGCAGGATCGGCTTCACCGGCGGCAGCGGCTCGAAGGTGGTGTTGGCGACGGTCTCTGCCTGATAGATGTCCATGACACCGCCGGCCTGGTTCCACATGCGGACGAAGTAATCCGTCTCGTTGAAACCGATTGGCACAAGGTTGATGCCGAGGAAGTTGGTGGCCGTCAGGACCGCGTGAGTGACGTGGTTGATGGCGATCTCCGGCAGCGACGGTGTCATCGCCAACGCCTTCGTGTAGGACGCGGCCTGCGCCGTGGCCCGCATCGCGCGATCCCGCGCGTGCTGCGCCGCGGCCTGCAGCCAGGCCACCATCGGCGTAGCGGCGGAAATCGCGCGGTCGCTGCCCGCTCCGGTCCACGTTTCCTTCAGCGCGACCAGCTCAGCTGCCAATTCGGTCGCCTGCGTCTCGAGCGCGCTTCCCAACTCCTCCCAGCCGGCGGCGGCTTGCAGCATAGGTGCCGGCCCGGCTCCGGCCATCAGCCGGGCGGTGTTCAGCTCCGGTGGCATCGCGTGCCACAGCATCGTCGCCGGTCTCCTTGGTGGTCAGGGGATTTATGGGACATGTCCTATGCCGGGTGTGAAACCTGCACTGCGCCATCGCCGATAGCCGGGCAACCCTCCAAAAGCGTTAACGGGAACCGAATAGCGCGTGAACACGATCCGATTCCGCCACGGTAAGCAGGAACTCAACCGTCAATTCCGTTATCGCTCGCCGTTTTTCTGCTCCTTTGCCGGGCGACGGATCAATCCTAACCGTCCGTTGACGGTGCTGGATGCACTTCTTCGGGGGGATCGATGTAGGGAGCCTGGATGACCTCTTTGCCCTCCGGGGCGACCAGAAAAGCCTGGCCGGGCGGGCGGCGTTTGACTTGCAGTTCGCGCGACGGGAAGTCCTGCTTGTCGCCCGAGAGGAACAAGGTGGGAGCGCCCGCGCCGAAGGCGGCGCCGACGAACTTGTCCATGGTGGCTTTGTAGGCGTAGCTCATCTGGCACGTGACGATGATGTGCAGTCCGATGTCCGCCGCCGCCGGCAACAGGGGGGCCAGCGGTGCCATGGGCGGCATTCCGCCGGCGGCGCCCACGATCATGTGCCAGTCGTCGACCAGCAGAACGACATCGAATCCGGTCCACCACGAGCGCGACCGCAGCTGTGTGCTGGTCAGGTCGGCCGGCGGCAACCGCTTTTTCAGATTGGTCGCCAGCGCTTTGATCGCCTCGTCCAGGGTGGTGCTGTTGCGATTGATCGCCCCCGCGTCGAGCAGGTGGCTGTCCGGAACAGCGTCGAGCAATCCCGAGCGGTAATCGGCAAGCATGAATCGGACCTGCTGAGGACTGTTGCGGGCGCAGATGGCCCGGGCGACGGCATGGGCGGTGCTCGTCTTGCCCGACTTGGCCGCGCCGAAGATCAACAGGTGCGAGGTCGTGTACATGTGCGCGTGAGCGACCGACAGATCCCTCTCGCGCACTCCGATCGGGATCGTCCAGCGCGTCCTGTAGTCGGATTCCGGTCCGGGCGGGTCGGGGTCGAGCTCGTGCAGGTAGATGAGCTCCGGCAGCACCCGGACGCGTGGCGCCCGGTCGGTGTGCAGGGCGGCGATCTGATTCACCGCCGCCGTCATCGCCTCCACCAGGTTGTCCGCGCCGTGCACGCCGTCGAACCTCGGCACGCCGATCATCAGGTGATGCTTCTCCACCGACATTGCGCGGCCGGGCCGATTCGCCGGGATATCCCTTGTGGCGCGATCGATCTGCGTATCGTTGACGTCGCCGAGGCGGAACTCGATCTTGGTGCCCAGGTAGTCGCGGACCCGCGACTTCAATTCTGTCCAGCGTGGCGTGGTGATCACCATGTGGACTCCGAAAGCCAGGCCCTGCGAGGCCAATTCCTGCACCGGCGTTTCGAGCTCCGGGAACTCGCCGACGAAGGCCGGCCACCCGTCGATGACCAGGAAGACGTCACCGAAGGGGTCGGCCGCGACGGGATGACCGGGGTCTTCGCGCAACTGCCGGTACATCGCGATCGAGCCGATCCGGTGCTCCTTGAAGGTGGTTTCGCGCTGGCGCAGGATGGCCTGCACCTCGGCGATGACGCGCATGACGCGGTCGGGCTCCGAGCGGGTCGCCACCCCACCGACGTGCGGCAAGTTGTCGAGATAGATGAGCCCGCCGCCGCCGAGGTCGATGCAGTAGAACTGGACCTGGCGGGGCGTGTGCGTGGCGGCGGCCGAGACGACCAAGGTTTGCACCAGCGTCGACTTGCCGGTCTGCGGCGCGCCCCCGATGCCGATGTTGCCGCCGGCTCCGGATACGTCGACCCCCCACACTCCCTGCAGGTGCCGGCGCGGCTCGTCCATGATGCCCAGCGCAAAGCGCAGCGGTTGTCGGTCGTCGCGTTCGATGAGCTCGCCCAGCGGCGTGGGGTCCTTCAACGGCGGCAACCACATCTTGTACGCGCGCGATTCCGTTGTGCTGAGCTGATCGAGTACCACCTCGCTCAGCGCCCGCACTTTGGGTTCGACCGTCATGACGTCATCGACTCATCGAGGACCGGAGCGGCGGTGAACCGGCGAATCCGCAGCTTCTTGGGACCGGCGTGCGGGCCGGCACCGTTGCCGTCGGCGTCGATCTCCGCCCGCGCCGGTGCAACGTAGGGCGCGCCCGTGTAGAGGGTGCTGAATTTGACCGGGTCTTCCATGCCGACGCGCAGAAAGCCGACACCGCTCTCCTTGTTGGTGATGTACTGCGCTTCGGGCGTTCCGATCACCATCTTGGATTCGTGGGAGCTTGTGGTGCGCAACGCGATCCGGTATGTCAGGTTGGGCTCCAGCTTGTCGATGCGCGCGCCGCCCGTCTGCAACGACTGGGTGGCCAGCAGCAGGTGCACGCGCAATGATCGCCCGACGCGGCAGATCCGGTCGAAGAGGTTGATGAAGTCGGGGTGGCCCGAGAGCAGCTCCGCGAACTCGTCCACGACAACGAAAAGCGTCGGCAGCGGCGCCAACTCGGCACCGCGCTCGCGGTACTTCTCGTATTCGGCCACGCCGGAGAGCGCGCCCGTCGCACCGACCTTGATGCCGGCCTGGCGCAGCAGCGACTGGCGGCGGTCGAGTTCACCGGTGAGCACCTCACCCATGCGGCTGACGAGCTCGGCTTCCTCGGCCATGTTCGTGATCACCGCGGCGGTGTGCGGAAGCTTCTCCATTCCCAGAAACGTCGAGCCCCCCTTGAAGTCGGTGAGCAGCAGATTGACCTGATCCGGATGATGCGTGGCCACCAGCGACAGGATGAGGGTGCGCAGGAACTCGGACTTCCCGGACCCGGTGGTCCCGATGAGCATGCCGTGCGGCCCCGAACCGAATTCGGCGCCCTCCTTGATATCCAGGTACATCACGTTCCCGGTCTTGAGCTCGTGACCGAACGGGATCCGGAGGCGGTCACGATCCTTGTCGGTATACATGCGCCAGCGGGCGGGCGTCACCTCTTCGACGCTCTGGGCGTTGACCAGCTGATGCCACTCCGTCGCCACCTTCTTCTGAACGCCCACGCTTCTCTTGTCGACGATCGTCCCGGTGATCGACCACCCGGCCAACTTCCGGGCGATGCGGGTGGCCTGTTGCGGCGACATGTGATCGGTGTGCTCCGTCACCAGCCGGAACGACTGACCGGGCAGCCGGTCGTCGGCCGTGCCGTCGTCGGCCACCCTGATGCGGTAGTTCGAACCGCGGTGATTGCCCAGTGTGATCACCGTGACCCCGGCCCTGCCGTCCGGCGGGAAACCGGCCTTCCCGCCGGTCAGATCGAGCACCACGACGTAGGGCCCGCCCGGCAGCGAGTCGGGTGAGTGCGGACCTCGGGCGGCCAGATCGGTCAGGCCGTCCGGACGGCTGCTGATCATCCGTGAGAATCCGGCTCCGTCGGTGTCGGTCGGATGCGCCACGTGCGGCAGCCACTTCAGCCACGACCAGTCCGGGTCGTCCGGGTCCTCGGTCAGCACCCGCATCTGTAGCAGGTCCGGGGGATGGTAAACGGCGAGGTGGCAGATCATGGCGCGCAGCAAGCCGGCCGCACCTGCCGGGTCGCCGCCCACGGCGATCGTCGGGAAAGTGCGCAGTTGCAGCAGCTTCGGGCAATCGTGGATCAGCCCGTGCGTGCGCAGGAATTTGACCACCCACATGTTGGCGACCGGCTCCAGGTACGGCTGGGGCGCCGCGGAGGGCCCCGCCAGCTCGCCGCCGACGGAGGGTTTGATCAACCGGTCCACCGCCGGCTGGTCACCGGTCCCGATGCGGGTTGCCGCGTAGAAGTCGGCGGTGGCCGGACGGGACCACTGCCGGGGGGTGCCGATGATCGACAGGAGGTCGTCGGGATGCGGTGCGTGGTAACCGAAGAACGCGACCTGCGCTCCGGCCGATGCCGTCACCCGGGGACGCAGCCCGGCCAGGTAGCGCAGGTATTCCCGGCGGTCGGCGTTGATCTCCGGCACCTTCTTGCCGCCGCCTCCGCCACCTGCCATCATGCCCATCGACATCATGATCATCATCAAGGGCATCATCAGCATGTAGGGCGAAAGCGCCCTGGTGCCAGTGAAGATCATGATTGCGATCATGCCCACCATGCAGACGCCCATCACGTAGGGCAGGGCCTTCTGGATGCCCGACGCCGGTACGTCGACGCCGAGGTCCTCCGGCGGCGTGATGGTGATCTCCCCGGGCGTCAGCCGTGGGCCGCGCGTCATGGTGGGGGTGAACTTCTTGGTGGTCACGAGGACGCTCCGGGGGCACCGGCGGGAACCTTCCGCGGGCTCGGATCAGCCGGCAGCGTGTCGTGTTCGAGCAGCGCGGCCTCCTTGGAGAGCACCGGGCCCTCGACCAAAAGCCGAAGGATGTCCCATGGCGCGGTCTTGGGCGAACCGAGGCCCAGGGTCGAGGCGGTCTGCTGGCCGGGCAGCCCGTAACGCACGCCCTGCGGGTCGACGTAGTACAGCGACTCGCCGTACCGAGGGTCGGGTGACTGCACTTGGACGTATTTCCCGCCGTCGATGTAAACCGTTGCGCTGCCTTGGATCTGCTTGATGCCCGTGTTGATCGCCGACGCTGGGATGGGCAGGTGGCGCCCGGTCAGCACGGCAGTCTTCGGCGCCTGTTCGCCCGGCTTGCGTTCCCAGGTGAAGCACAGCGCGGGATCCTGTGGGCGGGAGACGATCTTGACCGCCTCGTCGGGTAGCGGAGAGTCGTACACCAGTTCCGGGAGGCCGATCACGATATTCGGGACCACCGCGGGGGGCGCGACCAGCCCGTACGATTGGATCGCGCGCAGCGCCGCGGCGGTGTTCGCGTTGACCGGCGCCACGCCGTCAGGCAGCACCACGAAGTAGCGGGGCCCGGAACTCGCGTGGATCTGAAGCACCGACCCGACCACCAATTCCTCCGGCAGGCCAAGGGTATTGGGTGACCCCGCGCCCGGGATCGGGGGGAGCCGCCAGGATCCGGCGTCGGGCAAGGCGTTGAACATCGCCGTGGACAGGGGGGCGGGCTTGGCGGTCCCTCGTATCCCCACGGCAAAGGTCATCGGGCGGTCCGCCAGGTCGGTGGCGTGCCGTCCGGCAGCGGTGATCACCCAGTCCTTGCCTTGGTAAGACGCCAGCAGGGCCTCGTTCTTGAGGATCGGATCGATCGACGAATCGATGGCCAGCGGCATCGCGATCACCGCTGTCTGCACGCCGGGACTGACGGTGTCGGGTCGGGTGAGGGTGTCGCACAGCGCCCACGCCGACGAGGAATCCGGCGAAACGGGCGTCGCATACGGTGCTCCCGGAATGCCGACCGTCTGTCCCCTGGGTATCTTGTTGAGCTCCGAGGATTTCACGGCCACGGGTTCGGCCGGGTTGCCCAGCACCAGGCGCGCCGAAGTCAGGTTGTACACGGGATGCAGCTCTCCCGAGACCATCAGGTACAGCTGACTGGTCGCGCGATCGACGAAAAGGTCTCCGCCGCCCAGCTTTCCCTGCGGCTTGAAATACGCCATCGCCAGGGCGCCGACCACGATCAGCACCGAGATCACCACACCGAGCGCCACCGAGCGGCTGTAGAACTGCAGCGGGTCGTCGAACATCCGGGTGTCCCGGCGCACGATGGCGTGCTCGAGCCGTCGCAGCAGAAAGCGCCAGCCGCTGACCTGGACTTTGGTGGTGAGCCGGAAACTGGCCATCGATCACCCGGTGATGTTCAGGCGTGCGTGCACGGCGGCGATCGCCTCCGCCATGTCCTGGCCGTTGATTTCGCGCAGCCGCTCCTCGTCGAGGCTCTCGAAGTCGACGGCCCGGGTCAGGCGGATGTCGCGGTACTGTTCACCGGCCTCCACCAGTTGCCTCGCGTAGCGGCCGTTCCCGGCGATGTCCAGCGCGGGTGTGCCACGCACCGTGCGCTGGCTCAGCAGCTTCGCCGCCTGCAGCAGATTGTCCGCAGCTTCCATGCTCAGCGCCGAGTCATTGGCTTCGGCAATGACTTTCGCGATCTCGAGGATCTCATCCGGGGAGTAGGACTCGAACTCGATCCGTGTGGCGAAGCGCGACCGCAGTCCCTCGTTGGTCTCCAGTAGCCGGTCGATGTCGGAGCTGTAACCGGCGATGATCACCACCAGCCGGTCGCGGTCGTTCTCCATCCGTGCCAGCAGGGTGTCCAGCGCCTCTTGCCCGAAGGGATCGGTTCGCCCGTCCCGCTCCTGCACCAGCGCGTAGGCCTCGTCGATGAACAGGACGCCACCCAGCGCGCGGTCGATCGTCTTGCTGGTCTTGACCGCCGACTGACCCTCGTACTCCGCCACGAAGTCTTTGCGCGACGTCTCCACGAGCTTGGGCTCGGGGATGACGCCGAGCCCCGCCAAGATGTTGGCGACGACCCGCGCGATCGTCGTCTTGCCGGTACCGGGCGGCCCGGTGAAGATCATGTGCTTGCTCGGCTGCGCGACCTTCATGCCGCGGGCGGCGCGGACCTTCGCCATCTGCGTTGCCGCCCGGTAGCGCTCGATCTGCTCCTTGACCCGGCCGAGGCCGATCTGTCGCTCCAGCTCGGCTTCGGCCTCGGCGAGCAGCTTGTCGCGGCCGGAGGTGTCGGCCACCACCGTGGAAGCGTCCCAGGGATCGGTGCGGGCCGAGATCTCATCGGCGCTGGTGACCGCCAAGCGATAGGCCGGATCCTTCAGCGCCGCCGCGACTTTGGGCTCGGGGTGAGTTGTCTGCAACCACTCCAGAAGCGCCACCGCGGCTTCTTCGTTGCCCTGACTGCGGCGCGCCATCGCCAGATACCAGGCGATGGCCTTGGCGCATGCCTCGGCCGCCGGAGTGGCGTTGGCCTCCGTGAGTCGGCGTTCGGCCTCGGTGAACAGGCCGAGGTTCGCCGCCGCCACCCCGTGCGCGACGCCGGCCGCGGCGGCCAGGAACGCGTCCGGCCACCTTCCGGCCCCCCTGACCTCATCGATGACGTCCGTCCAGCGCTGTGCCTCGCCGTAAATGACCGCCTTGACCCAGGAGACCAGGTGCTCGGCACCGGTGACGGATGTGCCCTCGAGTGCCTCCATGGCGTCCGCGTGATTGCCCTGTGCCGCTTCGCTGACCGCGAAGCCCATGGTGATCGCCAGCGGCGAGCTGACCGGGTAGCTGATGTCGCCGTAGGGGCCGCCGATCGGCACCCTGGCGGCCACGGCGTTCATCGAGAGCTGGGCCGCGCCCGCGAGTTGACCGAAATGGGTTCGCGAATACCACGCGCGGAACAGCGTGTAGCGGTCGGTGTCGCCGCAGCGGATTCGGCCGACCCACGCGTCACATGCCGACTCGTCATAGTTTGTGATCTCGGTGAACAGCTCGAGGGCTCGGGCTTGCGAGATCGGGAGCATGCCGACGGCGCTCTCGAACAGACCGGCATGGCGATCGCTCATCACTGCGCCTGGTACCGCGTCGCGAACACCCGAGCCTGTGTCTCGGACGCCTGTTGCGGCGAAGGCAATTCCATGCCGTTCTCCAGCACGTCACGGATGGCTGCGGTGTCGTCTGCCCCCAACTCCCGCATGCTCTCCAGCAGGAACTCGTGCTGGGCTGCCTGCCCCTTCTGCCGGGCCAGGTGCGCCAAGACCATGATCTCCTCGGCGAGCTGGGATTCGGTCATGTTCGTCACCCTGCCCGACAGGGTCACCTGGTGGATTCCACCGTCCACGACCGCCGACACCGCCACCGTGCCGGCCGGATTGGGCACGGTGAACAGCGATTCGGCGTCCTGCTCGTCCTCGCCTTCGATGGCTTCGGCGGGCGCGCTCACAGCCGCGAGGTCGGTGGAGAGCTCCCCGGACTCAGCGGGCACGTCGGCGCGCCAATCGTCGGCGCCGGCCGAATACTCGCCGTCGTCTTCGTCGGACACCGGTGCGGTGGAGCCGGAGAAGTCAAGGGCGGCGGCGAGATCGTCATCGTCGCTGTCGAACGGATGCTGGGGCATGGTGTCTTCTCTCGGACGAATGGGGGACCGATCGCTCAGTGATCGGTCGCGTATCGGGTGGCGAACACTTCCGCCTGCGCCGCCTCGGCTTGCTCCGGCGTCGGTAGACCGATGCCGTTTTCCATGAAGTCACGCAGAACCTCGTTGCGGTCCAGGCCCATCTGGCGCATGGTTCCTGCCAGGATCTCGTTCTCCAGAACGTAGTCGTGCTGCCCGGCTAGCCCCTTCTGCCTGGCCAGATCCGCGAGAACCAGGATCTCCTCGGCGAGCTCGTGCTCGGTCATGCTCGTCACCTTCGCCGACAGCTCCACCCGCTGCGTCCTGCCGTCGATGAGCGCCGACACCGACACGGTGTCTGCAGGGTTGGCGACCGTGAAAGTCTGAACGGCTTCGCCTTCGTCCTCTTCCTCTGGTGCCGAGGCGCCGGCCTGTGCGTGAATGGCGTCCAGCTCACTCTCGTCGGCGGGCTGGGCAGGCACGTATTCGTCCAGGGCGTCGACGGCTGACTCGTCACCGCCGTCATGATCGACGCCGGAGAAGTCGAGCGCGTCCGCACCGGCGTCGCCGTCGCGGTGAGTGTGGTCGGGCTCGTAGAAATCAAGGGCGTCGAGATCGTCGCGGTCGTGTGCGGGCATGGTGTCCCTTTCTGTGTCGGTGGCTTCGCGCTCAGTGCGCAGGGGAGGTCTCGGGGTGGTCCAGCCAGGCTCGCGCGGGAAGGAACTCCAGCAGGGCGTCAAGAGTGCGCTGCAGGTTCTCCTGGGTGCCGGACAGGAAGCTGCCATACAGTTCGCCGCCGACGCGGCGCGGCAGCGACACCAGCCGGCCGTATGCGGAGTCCAGCACACCGGCGGCGACATCGGTGTGTGTGCACGTCCCGCCTGAATGACGTTGTCCGGCAACGATCTCGACCCATCCACTCGGGTCGGCGATGATATCGGCATAGATCCGGGCCGATGTTGCGGCGAGGCCGTACTGCGCCAACTGGGCTGCGGTGGTGCACACCGACAGCTCGGCAGCCACGCCGGTCAGCGGTTCCACGCGCGCCGCGTCGGCGGGACCCAGGACGGCGGTGACCATGCCTGCCAGGCTCACCTGCGGAGCCACCATCTGGAGTACCAGCAGGTCGCCGTCGCGCGCGGCGATGACATGGCGTTCGTCCTTGCGGCACACCACGAATCGGATCATCACGCCGCCGGCGTCGCGCCGCCACCACCGGCATTCCAGGGTTCGGTCCGGCCTGCCGAGAGTGTCGACCATCGCCGCTACCGTCGGGTGCGGCTGCCCGTCTTGGTCCAGCACCCCTTGCGCGATCAGGTCCCGCTCCACCTGCCCCCAGACCAGGTTGCGCAGGTCTTCCTGGGGGATGTTCGGCCGAATCCCCAGCGCCGCAGGGAATTCAACCAGGTGCAGTCGGTCGGCGATCACCAGCATGCCGTCGACGGTCACCTCCACGCCGACGACATCGTCGACGAGTCCCGCGCGGCCGCCATTGAGGGGAACGGACATGATCAGCGCCGTTCGTGTACCTGCTTGTTGAGGTTCTCGCTGGTGTCCTGGTCGACGCCCGTGTAGGTCTGGGCGGCCGTGCGCAGCTTCGCCGCGAGGTCCGAGGCGGCGGTCGCGATGTTGTTCGCCGCGCCGCGGCGCACCCCCTCGGCGGCGGTGGCCGCGCTGTTCGACACGCCGCTGATCACGCCGTGCGTCACCCACACCGCGGTTTCGATGCCGGACGCCGCCGTGGCCGCGTCGCGGGCCTTACTCGACGCATCGTCTTGCTTCTTGGCCAGTTTCTCGAGGTAATCGGGGGTGATGGCTAGGTTCGCCACGGGGTCTCCTCCACGCTGGGTATACGCTGAAAACAACTCGGGCTCGTCGGGATCCGGACCGCGTCCCGCATCACACGAAACGTTCCGACTGCGACGTGCCCGATTGGCCGCCGCCCGCGAGATCGACGGGCGCGCGCTCGGCGCCGTCGGTGTTGATGCCGGCCCCGGCGCCCTCGGCATCGTCGGCGAGCGCAGCCTCCGCCGGCGCGGCGCCCTCGGCGGCGGCATCCTCGGCGGGCGCCGCGGCCTGCTGGCCCTGCTGGCCCATCGACGAGACCTGCTGAACCGACCCCATGGTCTGATTCACCAGGTTCATGTGCTGGGAAATGTGTCCGGACATCTTCGCGGCCTGCCCTGACGCCGCGCTCACCTGCGCCAGGGTGGGTGGTGTGAATGCCGGGGCGGCCCCGGTGTCCGGAACCCCGGGTGTGCCCTCCGGGATGCCGTCCGCGGGGGGTTCCTCGAGCGCGGTCATCTTCGCTTGCGCGTCGGCGGCGGCGCCTTCACCCGCGGTGCCTGCCATCCGGGCCAACGAGGAGACGGTCGGCATGTTGGCGAACGCGGACATGCCGGCCATGCTCTCGGAGATGGCCGTGAAGCTGGTGAACGTCGATTGCTGCGCGGCGGCCACCTCGATCCGGGCGAACGCCGCCGACAGTGTTGCGTTCTTCTGCACGTCGCCGTACTCGAGGGCCAGCGCGTTGATCTCGTGACCGAGCGACATCGAGTTGGCCAGCGTGAACATCTCGAACGCCAGGACTGTCGCGCATGCCGCGAAGGCGGCGACGATCTGCCATGCGCACGAAATCTCTGCTCCCACAATGGGAATCATGTAGAGCACGAGCGCGATCCCCTGAGCGACGACGAGCGCGAACAACGTCACCGAGATAGCCGTGTGCGCCTTCTGCACCTCGGCGCCCTGGTTGGCCACGAGGGCTTGCATTTGCTTGTCCAGATCTTTCATCGTCTCGACGAGGGCTTGCAACGCCGCGAGCTGGGCGGTGTAGGCCTTCGCCGCGTCACCGTCCCAATCCCGCGGGTCGACGACGGCCGCCTCGAGCTGCAGCTTGACGTTGTCGAGTTTGTCCACACCGCTGGTGAATGAGCCCCCCTTGTCGGGCGGCCCGAAGCCGTTGAAAAGGTCCACCACCGAGACCACCACCATCGTCACGTCGATAATGGCCGTCGGAGTCGGCAAGACACTTTTTCCTGACTTGGCCAACGCGTCCACGAGGGACTTCCATTGGCCCTTCGCGTACCACATCGCCTTGCCGGCAAGCGCGCCGAGGTTGGCTCCAAGGCCCACCCAATCCTCTGCGTAGCCGGCGCTACCCGCACCCCCCAGCCGCTGGAAGCAGTACGCCAGGTCATGAATGCCTGCTAAACGACTCACCGCGGTGCATCCCTTCGCGCTCGCTGATTTGTGCACCGACCTCGTGCACGGTGTTTCGAGCCTAACAGCGACCCGGCCTGGCAGAGTGCACGAATTTTCAAGCGGGCCAGTAGCTTCGACCGCTCCGGCGGGAGGCGCCACCGCAACATTGCGCAACGGTGGCCGCGCGGTGAACATCCGGGCTCGGGCGCCCGTTGACCGGGCCTCGGCCGTGCCGTCACGCGCCGGCCGGCACGGTTGACGCCCGGGTGGCCAGGTGAAGCGCGCCGATGCGCCAATCCAATTGGGGCCGAGCGGTTTCGACTCTGCCGCGCGGTTGCGCACCGAAATCGCCCTCGTCGCATAGTCGCACGACCATCTCCGGCGTGTGCAGACAGCGGGCCGCGCCACCGCGGCAACGGCGCAAAAAATGGTGCGGTGGGGCCGGTGAGCGCGGTGTTACGCTCCCCGAAACGCCCTTTCCGGCTCTCAGGAAGGTCAAAGCCGTGGTGAATTGGCCCGCGCTCTTCAAAACGGTCAGCGATGCGAAGTCTGTCGTCGGCATGGCCGGCGGGCTGGGGAAGAACGTGTACGCGAAGGATTGGGAAGCGGTTGGAGTGGGCAGCTTTTCGACCGCCGCCAGCCTGACCAGGATGGGCGTCAAGAAGTGGGCGGACCAGGGGATAAAGAATTTCAAGCCCGACGATTTCGTCTGGAATTCGGCGCGCGATACGCTCTCGCAAAAGGAGCGAAACGCGGCGGGCTTGAAATCGATCCAAGATAAGTATGAGAAATGGACCAGAGGTGCGGAAATCATCGAGTGGGCCATCTTCATCATCACCTTGGAGGAATTCACATTCGGCCCGGGCGGCAGTCCCGTCAAGGGAGACAAGTTCGGCCCCACCGGCGCCGCTTACCCGCTGGGTCAGGCCCTTGACAAAGTGGGGAGCGCACTCCCGGACGGAAGATGGCAGGGCAGTGCGGCGGATGCCTATGCCGCACGCAACAAAACACAGCAGGAGCGCATCAGGAAACTGATGGATGACGATGTGACCACGAAGAAGCTGATCGACGACACCGCCGCCAAGAACAAATACTATCGACAGCAAATCGCCATCACCAAGGACGGCTTGGGTGGGTGTATTTTCGTCGCCGTCGCGCTTTATGCCTGGAAGCCCGCGGCTTCCTACATCTTCCAGTTGTCGGTATCGGCGGCCGCGCTCGCCGGCGTCAACTACATGGTGGGCGACATGGCAACGTATTCCCGCGACCACACCGCGGCCGGGGCGCAGGCGGTCATCCAGAGATACAAAGATATGGCGGCGGCCATCTTGGCCGACCTGGAGGCGCTGGGCGCGAAGGTCCCGGACGGATTGAGCCTGGCTTTGCAGACGGCGCCGCCTTCGGGTGCTCCGAGCTTCGAGGACATTCTCAAGATGGGCATGGCGTCGCAGACAGCGGCTGAGTCCTCCCATCAGGGCCCACTGGCCGCGGTGAGCTCGCGGAGCGCCCGGGGCGATGGCACAGCTCGGTATGGCGGAGACGACCTGTACGACGGGCCCGCAGAGCCGACTGAACAAGAATCGCCGGAGACCGCTGCGCCGCAGGCGCCGGCCGGCCCGGGGTGGGCGATGCCGACGTTGAGTCAGGTGGCAGCGGTCTCGGCGCGAGGGGCGACGATGTCCGGCCAGATGTCTCAACACATGAACCTCGTCAACCAGACAATGGGATCGGTACAGCAGCTCGCCACGATCGGCCAGCAGGGCGCGGCGGCAGCGCCCCCGGCCGAGAGGGCCGCCGATGCCGGGCCGGCAGAGACTGCCCCCGCCGAACCCGTGTCGGCGGACGCGGCCGACGGTGCGGCCCCGGGCGCCGAACCGGCCGAGCGCGCACCCGTCGATCTCGACGCCGCGACGGCCGGCGCCGATCAGGGCACAAATCCCGACCCGGCTCGGCGCGCCCTGTGACGCGCGTGCGGCAATGAAGGAGCACACCCGTGGCGAATCTGGCCGTCGACCCGACCTACCTGGAATTTCTGGCGTCGAAACACGATGACGAGAAAACCGGTGCGATCAACGATCTCAAGCAGGCGGAGATCGCGTCCTCCGGGTTCGCCTGGGACCTGTGGTGGACACATGGTCCCGTCTGCACCGAGGGCAACAAGGCCATGCACGAGCTCGACATCTTGCGCAGCGCCGTGCTGGTGGGTTTGGAGGCGATATCGGCTGTCCTGGCTGCGGGCCTGCGTGCCGGCGCTCAGGCGTACGTGAGCACCGACGAGCAGGGCGGGCAAAACCTCGGCACACAGCTGGTGTGACCGCCGGATCCGATCGGGCTTGCGCCGCCTCGAGAGACGACACGTTGGCCCGCGGCGTGCCGAGTGAAGCCGTTGCGCGAGTCGGCATTTGGGGATGCCGGCTCCGCTTGCCGTGCGAAGAACCCGCCACCGCGGCAAGAGACCGGTCGTTTGGTAGGCAGTTGTTCATCCCGCCGACACGCGTGAGTCGTTTGGAGGTGACAAGCTCCGCCTGTTATCGCGGATGATGCGCGCCAGGTAATCGTGTGTGTGGGGTCTCCAACTGTGGTGTTGCGACAGCTAATTGGTGACGGACTCGGGGCCGTCGGCCAAAATTCCGCGGCGCCTGTCGAGGGAAAGTAGGCCTATGACCGCCGAAGCCGACGGCGGGGGGGTTTGGCGGGGTGCCTGTGTGCGCGATCCGGATCGCTGGACCACGGCTCCCGACGCCGAGGCCAAAGCCTTGTGCCGGGTTTGTCCGCGCCGATGGCTCTGCGCCCGGGAAGCATGCGAGCTGCCGGGCGCGGAAGGATTGTGGGCCGGCGTGGTGATCCCGGAGGCGGGCCGAGGACGCGTCTTCGCGCTGCAGCAGTTGCATTCCCTGGCCGAGCGACACGGATACCCGGTGCGCGGCCGAAGGGGTACGGCAAAAACGGCCTGACTGCGACCGTTCGCCGGCCCCCGGGTGCTACCGATCAGCTACGGCACAACGGCGGGCTCGAACCGGAAGACGGCGAGCCGGCCGGCCAGCGCCTCGAATTCGTCGGCGCTGCCGTCGCGCACCAACCCGGAGCGTTTGGCGAACGCCACCCCCACCGGCACCTCGGTGGAGAACGCCCGCAACACCGGCCGGGCTTCTTCGGCGTTGAGTTCGACGATCCGGACCGGTCGCGATCGCCTGCCCCGCGCGAGCGTGCCGCGGCCCGCGGCGCGGGCGTTCGCCGCCCAGTCGGCGCCGGGATAACCGGCCACCACATAGAGGCCGCCGCGGAATTCGAACGGGGTCATCGGCGTGCTGCGCGGTCGGCCCGATTTGCGGCCGGCCACGGTGAGCACCATCGCGGGGCCGGTGGGGATGCCGAGGCGTTGCACGGCCATCATCACCTTGTTCATCGGCTTGAGGTAGCGCGGCGGGCGCAGTTCGGACATGTCAGGCTCCTTGCCCGTCGAACAGGTTGCGGTGCGCGGCAACCCACTGCGCGAAGGGCAGCGCCGGGCGGCCGGTGATCTTCTCGACGTCGTGGGTCACCGGGGCGGGCCTGTCCAGCGTTGCGGACAGCATCGCGGCGTACGCGTCGGCGAAATCGGCCGTGAAGCCGATGCCGATGAACCGCCGCCGCACCGCATCCATCGGAATCTCCCGGTACCGCAGCGGGCGGTCCAGGACCTTTCCGATCGTCTCGACGAGCTCGGTGTTGGTCAAGGCCTGCGGACCGGTGAGCGGTATTCGTTGTCCCACATGTTCGTCGGTGAGCAGCGTGTGCGCCGCGACCGCCGCGATGTCGCTCTCGGCGATGGGCGCAGACGACGACCCGGCGCAGGGCCCCGCCACCACGTCGCCACCGCGGATCTGCGCCGACCACATGCCGGCGAAGTTGCTCGCGAAGACCGAGGGCCGCAGACTCACCCAGGCCAGCCCGGAGTCGACGGCGAGCTGCTCCACCTCCTTGTTGCGGTCGCCGCGGAATCGGGAGGGCTGGCGGGAGAAGTCGTCGTCGGCGTTGATCGCCGACAGGGCAACCAACTTCGTGACGCCGGCGCGCACGCATCCGGCCACGAAGCCGGGCAGGCCCTCGCCGAGTGCGCGGGAGTTGAGGAACACCGCCGTCGCGCCCGGCAGGGCCGCCCCCGCCGAGCCGAGCACCTCGACGGGGGTGGGGAACCCGGCGCGGTCGGGGTTGCGGCTCACCGCCCGCACCCGGGCGCCGGCGGCGACGAGCTCGGCCACCAGCGGGCGCCCGACGTTGCCGCTGGCACCCGTTACGACGATCGTCATGAATCTGCTCCTTCCCGGAGTTCTGTGCTTGCTCCACCAAGGACGGCGCGGAAGGTGAGAAAGTTACGCAAGCAACCCGTAACTTTTCGCACCGTCGGATCGTCGAAGATTCATGAACAAGTCGCCGTCAACCCAGGACCGCCTCAGCGAGGCCTGGCGCCGAAACCACCCGTATCTGATCAACCTTGCCTATCAAATGCTGGGCGATGTCGGCGCCGCCGAAGACGTTGCGCAAGAGGCTTTTCTGCGGCTGTCGCATGCCCTCGGCAGCGGCGACATCGGCGACGTGCGTGGCTGGCTGACCGTGGTGGCAAGTCGTCTGTGCCTCGATCAGGCGCGGTCTGCCCGCGCCCGCCACGAGCGGGTGGGCGACGTCGGCGAGCAGTGGGCGTCGCGCCGCCCGGGCCCCGCCGAGCGCGTCACCCTGGACGACGAGATCCGCTCCGCGTTGCTGGAAGTACTGCGCAGGCTCAGTCCCGCCGAGCGGGTGGCCTTCGTGCTGCACGACGTGTTCGCTGTCCCGTTCGACACGATCGCCGAGACCGTCGGCCGCCCCGCCGGAACGTGCCGCCAGCTGGCGCGACGGGCGCGCGCGAAATTCGTTGCGGCCCAACCCAAGCTGACAGAGGTGTCCGCATCGGAGCATCAACTGGTCACCGAGAGGTTCATCACCGCCTGCGCCAACGGCGACATCGACGCGCTGATCGCCGTCCTGGACCCCGCGGTCTGGGGGGTGGGCACACTGCTCGCCGAGCCCGCGCCGCCGCCACAGGTCAATCACGGACCGCGGGCGGTGGCCACCAATCTGCTGGTCTATCTGGGCCCCGGCGCGACGCTGGTGAGCGGGCCCGCCGGGCAACCGGTGGTGCTCGCCTTCGCCAACCGCCGGCTGTTCGCGGCAGTCGTGCTGACCGTCATCGCCGGCCGGATCACCAAAATCGAGGCGCTCGCCGACCCGTCGGCGCGGTTTTAAGGCCGTCTGCCGCGGGCGCGGTGGGGGCGCGCCGCGAAATAGCCCGCCACGGTGGCGGTGACCTGGAGGAACTTGCGTCGCGTCGCCGGCGCCATCTCCCGGCTGACGTCGATGACGCCGCCGGGCCGCAGATGGGGATCGAAGGGCACCTCGACCACCGGCTGCCCGTGATCGATGAACTCGCGTGCGAGCAGGTTCTTGGTGCGTTTGTCGGCGTGCCCGTCGGAGTCGTTGAGCACGACGATGCTGTTCTGCAGCAGGTGCGACATCCCTTGGTCCGACAGCCATTCCATGGTGCGGGCGGCGGCGGACGCCCCGTCGGCCCATGGTGAGGACACCACGATCAAGGCATCCAGGTCGCGCAGGACTTCCTGGGTGACCGGCGCGTCCATGGTCGACCCGCAGTCGATGACCGAGATCGCGAAGTGGCGGTCCAGGCGCAGCGCGGCCTCGCGGTAGATCGCGGGATCGAGCACCCGACGAGGGCCGGCCGCCGGCTCGCCGCCGAGCACGTACAACCCGGCGGAGTTGCGGCCGACGCGGGCCACCACGTCACCGAAGGACTGCAGGTTCTTGTCGGCGGTCAGCTCCCAGAACGAGCCGGCCGAGCCGGGGTCGATCCGGCTGGCGAGCCTGCCGAACGCGGTGTCGGCGTCGATGGCGACGACATGGTCGTGCCTGCGGAGCTCGGCGAACAGGGACCCGACGCTGGCGGCCACCGACGTCTTGCCGACGCCGCCCTTGCCCAGCACGCCGACCTTGAAATTGCCGTGCAGGTCGGTCCGTATCGCCGCCTGGAATCCGGCCTCCTCGAGTTGCGCCGGTGAGGGACCGGGATTGACCAGCCCGAACGTGGCCAGGCGCAGGAGGCGGCGCCATCCGCGGCCGGCCGCCGCCGGCTCGTGTGGGGGCCGCACGGGGAGGGGCGGCGGGGGCGGGACTGCAGGGGCGGCCGGCTGGGGCCGGACTGCCGCGTGCGGCGGCGGCGAGGGCGGCCCCGCGGGAGCGGGGCTCGGGGCGCCCGGGCGGGGGCGGGGGTCGGAACCGGGCGGGCCTGCCGCGGGCGGGGCGGGCGGGCCTGGCGGGGTGGCCGAGCCGGGCCGGTCACGCTGCAGGCGGTCGCGCAGGAATTCGTCGCGCTCGTTCATGGGCTCCTCGTCGGCCCTCCTCCCACGCCAGGGCATCGATCGTCGCTCCTGCGGTGGGTCCGGGGCAAATTCGTCGAGTGATGAGCGCCACGGCCGCCGTGCCGACGACGCCCGCCGGCCACTGCCGGCGACGGTGCCAGCGGATCTGCCACAGCGGCCGCGCAAACTCGCCGACGGCCCGTTGAGGTCACGCCGCACCGCCGCAGGTCGCGCGCTGAGCACGGCGCCGCGCGGTTTCGGCCGCGTCGGCGGTGCGCTTCGGCCCGAGGCCGTGGCAAAGGTTCTCCGGCGGCTGAATCACCGGCTGACCCGGCGCCGCCGGTCGCGGCGCGGGTACAGTATCGTTGTCGAAAAGTCCTCGTCGGGGGCGTCGGCGGCCGCTGGTCGCCGCCAATTTACGGTGTCGCCGGTTGGCGGTTAGACTTGACCAAGTTGGCATGTCAGGCGGGTATTGTCATATCGTTTTACGACTTGTCGAGACCGGTTCCAAGCCACCGTTCAGCGCTGCACGGACGATCCCCCCACCGGACCATGTCCGCCCGGGGGACAGCCTAGTCGACAAGGCCGAAGGGGCCTAAGCCCGCAACCTCTGGGTGCGGCCTCCTCGAACCGCTCGTGAGGGCCACGGAAGGGCCACGGAAGGGCCGCGTAGGGCCGCTGGAAAGTTCTGGTGAAGGGTCAGGTGCATATGACGCCCAAGCGCGTCGGGTTATACAACCCCGCGTTCGAGCACGATGCGTGCGGGGTTGCCATGGTCGTCGACATGCACGGCCGTCGCAGCCGCGACATCGTGGACAAGGCAATCACCGCGCTGCTCAACCTCGAACACCGCGGTGCTCAGGGCGCGGAGCCGCGCAGCGGTGACGGCGCCGGCATCCTCATCCAGGTCCCGGACGCCTTCCTGCGCGAGGTCACCGACTTCGAGCTGCCCGCGGCGGGTGAGTACGCCACCGGCATCGCGTTCCTGCCGCAGTCGTCCAAGGACGCCGCGGCCGCCTGCTCCGCGGTGGAGAAGATCGCCGAGTCCGAGGGCCTGACGGTGCTGGGCTGGCGCAACGTGCCCACCGACGACTCGTCGCTGGGCGCGCTGTCGCGCGACGCGATGCCCACCTTCCGGCAGGTCTTCATGACGGGGGCCTCCGGGATGACGCTGGAGCGCCGCTGTTACGTCGTGCGCAAGCGTGCCGAGCACGAGCTCGGCACCAAGGGTCCCGGACAGGACGGCCCTGGACGCGAAACCGTTTATTTCCCAAGCCTTTCCGGTCAGACAATGGTCTACAAGGGCATGCTGACCACCCCGCAGCTCAAGGCGTTCTACCTCGACCTGCAAGACGATCGGATGACCAGCGCGCTGGGCATCGTGCACTCGCGCTTCTCCACCAACACCTTCCCCTCCTGGCCCCTGGCGCATCCGTTCCGCCGGGTGGCCCACAACGGGGAGATCAACACCGTCACCGGCAACGAGAACTGGATGCGGGCCCGCGAGGCGCTGATCAAGACCGATGTCTTCGGCTCGGAAGCCGACGTCGAGAAGCTCTTCCCGATCTGCACGCCGGGCGCCTCGGACACCGCGCGTTTCGACGAGGTGCTCGAGCTGCTGCACCTCGGCGGACGCAGCCTGGCGCACGCGGTGCTGATGATGATCCCCGAGGCCTGGGAACGCAACGAGTCGATGGACCCGGCCCGGCGGGCCTTCTACCAGTACCACGCCTCGTTGATGGAGCCCTGGGACGGGCCCGCGTCGATCACGTTCACCGACGGCACCATCGTCGGCGCCGTCCTGGACCGAAACGGCTTGCGCCCCTCCCGGATCTGGGTCACCGACGACGGCCTGGTGGTGATGGCTTCCGAGGCCGGCGTGCTGGACCTGGACCCGGCCAAGGTGGTCCGCCGGATGCGGCTGCAGCCGGGCCGGATGTTTTTGGTGGACACCACGCAGGGACGCATCGTCGCCGACGAGGAGATCAAGGCCGAGCTCGCCGCCGAACACCCCTACGGGCAGTGGCTCGACCAGGGACTGGTTCCGCTGGGCGATCTGCCGCAGGGCGACTACGTGCGGATGCCCCACGACCGACTCGTGAAGCGGCAGCTGGCGTTCGGCTACACCTACGAGGAACTCAACCTGTTGGTCGCGCCGATGGTGCGCACCGGCGCCGAGCCGATCGGATCGATGGGCACCGACACCCCGGTCGCGGTGCTCTCCGAGCGTCCGCGGATGATCTACGACTATTTCCAGCAGCTTTTCGCTCAGGTGACCAACCCGCCGCTGGACGCCATCCGCGAGGAGGTGGTGACCAGCTTGCAGGCCGTCACCGGCGGCGAGGGCGACCTGCTCAACCCGAACGAGCAGTCCTGTCATCAGATACACCTGATGCAGCCGATCCTGCGCAACCACGAGCTGGCCAAGCTGATCAACCTCAACCCCGACGACAAGGTGGGCGGGCGCCCACACGGCATGCGCTCCAAAGTGATTCGCTGCCTGTACCCGGTAGCCGAGGGCGGCGCCGGGCTGGCCGCGGCGCTCGACAGGATCCGCACCGAGGCGTCCGCGGCGATCGCCGACGGCGCGCGGGTGATCATCCTGTCCGACCGCGAGTCCAACGAGCAGATGGCGCCCATTCCGTCGCTGCTGGCGGTCGCGGGGGTGCATCACCACCTGGTGCGCGACCGGACGCGCACGCACGTCGGCCTCGTCGTCGAGACCGGTGACGCGCGCGAGGTGCACCACATGGCCGCTCTGATCGGCTTCGGGGCCGCGGCGATCAACCCCTACCTGGTGTTCGAGTCGATCGAGGACATGCTCGACCGGGGCGCCTTCGAGGGCATGGACCGCCACGCGGCGCTGAACAACTACGTCAAGGCCGCCGGCAAGGGCGTGCTGAAAGTGATGTCCAAGATGGGCATCTCGACGCTGGCGTCCTACACCGGCGCGCAGCTGTTCCAGGCGATCGGCATCAGTCAGGACGTGCTCGACGAGTACTTCACCGGCCTGAGCTGCCCGACCGGGGGCATCAACCTGGACGACATCGCCGCCGACGTCGCCACCCGGCACAAGCTGGCCTACCTGCACCGGCCCGACGAGCGCGCGCACCGCGAACTCGAGGTCGGCGGGGAGTACCAGTGGCGCCGCGAGGGCGAATACCACCTGTTCAACCCCGAGACGGTGTTCAAGCTGCAGCACGCGACCCGCACCGGGCAGTACAAGATCTTCAAGGAGTACACGCGCCTGGTCGACGACCAGAGCGAGCGGATGGCGTCGCTGCGCGGCCTGCTCAAGTTCCGCGGGGACCTGCGGCCACCGGTTCCGATCGAGGAGGTGGAGCCGGCCGCCGAGATCGTCAAGCGCTTCGCGACGGGCGCGATGAGCTACGGCTCGATCTCCGCCGAGGCGCACGAGACGCTCGCCATCGCGATGAACCGCCTGGGTGCGCGGTCCAACAGCGGTGAGGGCGGCGAGCACGTGAGCCGGTTCGACCCGGATCCGAACGGCGACTGGCGGCGCAGCGCGATCAAGCAGGTCGCCTCCGCGCGGTTCGGCGTCACGTCGCACTATCTGACGAACTGCACCGACATCCAGATCAAGATGGCACAAGGCGCCAAACCCGGTGAAGGCGGCCAGCTCCCGGGGCACAAGGTGTACCCGTGGGTGGCCGAGGTGCGGCACTCCACGCCCGGCGTCGGGCTCATCTCGCCGCCTCCGCACCACGACATCTACTCCATCGAGGATCTGGCGCAGCTGATCCACGACCTGAAGAACGCCAACCCGTCGGCGCGGGTGCACGTCAAGCTGGTCTCCGAGAACGGCGTCGGCACGGTGGCCGCCGGTGTGTCCAAGGCGCACGCCGACGTCGTGCTGATCTCCGGCCACGACGGCGGCACCGGAGCGACCCCGCTGACGTCGATGAAGCACGCCGGGGCGCCGTGGGAGCTCGGGCTGGCCGAGACGCAGCAGACGTTGCTGCTCAACGGTTTACGCGACCGCATCGTGGTGCAGGTGGACGGCCAGCTCAAGACGGGCCGCGACGTGATGATCGCCGCGCTGCTCGGCGCCGAGGAGTTCGGCTTCGCCACCGCCCCGCTGGTGGTGGCCGGCTGCGTCATGATGCGGGTGTGTCACCTGGACACCTGCCCCGTCGGGGTGGCCACGCAGAACCCGCTGCTGCGCGAGCGGTTCTCCGGCAAGCCCGAGTTCGTCGAGAACTTCTTCATGTTCATCGCCGAAGAGGTCCGGGAGTACATGGCGCAGTTGGGCTTCCGCACGTTCAACGAGGCCGTGGGCCAGGTGAGCGCGCTGGACACCACGCTGGCGCGCGCGCACTGGAAGGCCCACAAGCTGGACCTGACGCCCGTGCTGCACGAGCCCGAGTCGGCGTTCATGAACCAGGACCTGTACTGCAGCTCGCGCCAGGACCACGGCCTGGACAAGGCGCTCGACCAGCAGTTGATCGTGATGAGCCGCGAGGCCCTGGATTCCGGCAAGCCGGTGCGTTTCACCACCACGATCAGCAACGTCAACCGGACCGTGGGCACCATGCTGGGGCACGAGGTGACGAAAGCCTACGGCGGCCAAGGCCTGCCGGACGGGACGATCGACATCACCTTCGACGGGTCGGCGGGCAACAGTTTCGGCGCCTTCGTGCCGCAGGGCATCACCCTGCGCGTCTACGGTGATGCCAACGACTACGTCGGCAAGGGCCTGTCCGGCGGCCGCGTCGTGGTGCGGCCGTCGGACAACGCGCCGCAGGACTACGTCGCCGAGGACAACATCATCGGCGGCAACGTGATCCTGTTCGGCGCCACGCGGGGCGAGGCCTTCCTGCGCGGCGTCGTCGGCGAGCGGTTCGCGGTGCGCAACTCCGGGGCCCACGCGGTGGTCGAGGGTGTGGGCGATCACGGATGCGAATACATGACGGGCGGGCGGGTGGTCATCCTGGGCCCCACCGGCCGCAACTTCGCGGCCGGCATGTCTGGCGGCGTGGCCTACGTGTACGACCCCGAGGGCGCGTTCCCGATGAACCTCAACGGCGAGATGGTCGAGCTCGAGACCCTCGACGAAGACGACGCAGAATGGTTGTACGACATGATTCAGGCGCACGTCGACGCCACGGACTCCGCCGTGGGTCAACGGATCCTGGCCGACTGGCACGAACAGCAGCGGCACTTCGTCAAGGTGATGCCGCGCGACTACAAGCGCGTGCTGCAGGCGATCGCCGAGGCCGAGCGCGACGGCGTGGACGTCGACAAGGCGATCATGGCGGCCGCGCATGGCTGACCCGACCGGCTTCCTGAAATACACGCATCGGGAATTGCCGCAGCGCCGGCCTGTCCCGCTGCGGCTGCGCGACTGGAACGAGGTCTACGAGGACTTCGACGAGGAGTCGGTGCGCGAGCAGGCCACCCGCTGCATGGATTGCGGAATCCCCTTCTGCCACAACGGGTGCCCGCTGGGAAACCTGATCCCGGAGTGGAACGACCTCACCCGTAGGGGTCGCTGGCGCGACGCGATCGAGCGACTGCACGCCACCAACAACTTCCCGGACTTCACCGGCCGGCTGTGCCCCGCGCCGTGTGAGCCGGCGTGCGTGCTGGGCATCAACCAGGATCCGGTGACGATCAAGCAGATCGAGCTCGAGATCATCGACCGGGCCTTCGACGACGGGCTGGTGGTGGCGCTGCCCCCGGACGAGCTGACCGGCAAGAAGGTCGCCGTCGTCGGGTCGGGCCCGGCCGGCCTGGCCGCCGCCCAGCAGCTGACCCGCGCAGGGCATGCGGTCACCGTCTTCGAGCGGGCCGATCGCATCGGCGGGCTGCTGCGCTACGGCATCCCGGAATTCAAGATGGAAAAGCGCGTCCTCGACCGCCGCCTCGAGCAGATGCGCGCCGAGGGCACCGAGTTCCGGGCGGGCGTCAACGTCGGAGTCGACATCACCGCCGAGCAGCTGCGCGCCGAGTTCGACGCCGTCGTGTTGGCCGGCGGTGCCACCGCCTGGCGGGATCTGCCCGTACCCGGCCGGGAACTCGACGGGATCCACCAGGCGATGGAGTTCCTGCCGTGGGGCAATCGCCAGGCGCTGGGCGAGCTGGGCGCCGACGAGGTGGACGCGGACGGCCAGCCGCCGCTGACCGCCAAGGGCAAGAAGGTGGTCATCATCGGCGGCGGTGACACCGGGGCCGACTGCCTGGGCACCGTGCACCGGCAGGGTGCGACCGCCGTGCACCAGTTCGAGATCATGCCGCGTCCGCCGGAGATGCGTGCGGCGTCCACCCCGTGGCCGACGTATCCGCTGATGTATCGGGTGTCGTCGGCGCACGAAGAGGGCGGCGAGCGGGTGTTCTCCGTCAACACCGAAGAGTTCATCGGCCGGGATGGGCGCGTGACCGCCCTGAAGGCGCACGAGGTGACCATGCAGGACGGCAAATTCGTCAAGGTCGAGGGATCCGATTTCGAGCTCGAGGCCGACCTCGTCCTGCTGGCGATGGGTTTCGTCGGCCCGGAGAAGGAGGGCCTGCTCACCGACCTGGGCGTCAAGCTGACCGACCGCGGCAACGTCGCGCGCGGCGCCGACTTCGACACGTCGGTGCCCGGTGTCTTCGTTGCTGGGGACATGGGCCGCGGCCAGTCGCTGATCGTCTGGGCGATAGCTGAGGGCAGGGCCGCGGCGGCCGGTGTGGACCGGTATTTGATGGGGTCAACGGCCCTGCCGGCACCCGTCAAGCCGACTGCCGCCCCACTTCAGTAATCACATCAGTCACATGAGAAACACGCGGGGGCGAATTCGGCGAGTCTGCCACGGTTTGCCAGAAATTGGTGTCTAATACTTTTCTGTGGGCGTCATCACATACGGGTAACGGTGGGGTCCCCATTGAACGGACCGATCGCAGGAGTGGTCACTGTGCATGTAAACCCGGTACCTCGATCGCGGGTCGGACGAATTGCCTGGTCATGGATTCGTCACCCGGTGAAGAGTCGCGAATTCCCCGCCAAACACGAACGCCTGGTGACCGCCGAAGAGTTGCTGCTGTTCGGGGTGTAAGCAGCAAACTTCGCGACCACTTAAGGATTCGCAGGTTTGCTCGTCGCGGCGGCTGGGGCTCGCCGGTCAGGTGAGCAGCCCGGAATCGCGGATCGCCTCGGCCAATGGTTCCAGGACGGCCGGATCGTGCGGTGGGGGCAGGTAGACGATGCCCAGATCCAGGCCCTCGGCGGCAAGGCCCGCCGCGTCGGCGACGACCTTTCCGTAATCGAGGTCCGGCTCGAGCCGCAGGTGAGCCGACGTCATGATCTCCGTCGGATCCCGGCCGATGTCCGCGCAGTGCGACGCCAGCACCTCCCGCTTGTGCGCGAACACGTCGGGCGGGCCCCCCACGAAGTTCCAGTGCTGGGCGTAGCGGGCCGTGATGCGCAAGGTGCGCTTCTCCCCACTGCCGCCGATGCAGATGGGCGGGTGCGGGCGCTGCACCGGTTTGGGCTCGTTGCGGGCGCCCTTGAGCTGGTAGAACCTGCCGTCGAAGTCCGTGCTCTCCTCGCTGAGCAGGCTGGTGACGACCGCGCACGCCTCCTCGAATCGGTCGAAACGCTCCTTGATGGTTCCCAGCTCGATGCCGTAGGCGCCCGACTCCTCCTCGTTCCAGCCCGCACCGATACCCAGCTCGAGCCGCCCGTCGGAGATGATGTCGACCGCGGCGGCCATGTTGGCCAGCACGGCCGGGTGCCGGTAGTGGATGCCGGTGACCAGTGTGCCCAGCCGTAACCGCCTGGTGGCCTGCGCCAGCGCGGTCAAGGTGGTCCAGCCCTCCAGGCAGGGCCCGGTGCTGTCGGAGAAGATCGGATAGAAGTGGTCGAACGTCCACCCGGACTCGAAGACGTCGATGTCATCGGCCGCCTGCCAGACGGCGAGCATCTGCCCCCAGGTGGTGTTCTGCGGTGAGGTTTTGAACGCGAATCGCATGCCATCGACGTTAGCGGATCTTTATGAAGGGCAACTAAACTCGCACGGGTCGATGGCGCCCGGTCCGCTTCCCCGCGCCGGCAGTCAACGCGCGGGCACACTGAAGGCATGGATCCCGTGACCGCCCTACGGCAGATCGCCTACTACAAGGACCGTAGCCGCCAGGACCCCCGGCGCGTGATGGCCTACCGCAACGCCGCCGACATCATCGAGGGCCTCGACGACGCCGCGCGGGAACGGCACGGGCAGGCCAACAGCTGGCAGTCGCTGCCGGGCATCGGCCCCAAGACGGCGAAGGTGATCGCCCAGGCCTGGTCCGGCCGCGAGCCCGACCTGCTGGCCGAACTGCGCTCGGAAGCCGCCGATCTGGGCGGTGGCGACATCCGCGCCGCACTTCGCGGCGACCTGCATCTGCATTCGAACTGGTCGGACGGCTCGGCGCCGATCGAGGAGATGATGGCCACCGCGGCGGCGCTGGGGCACGAGTACTGCGCGCTGACGGACCATTCGCCGCGGCTGACGATCGCCAACGGACTGTCCGCGGACCGGCTGCGCAAGCAACTCGAGGTCATCGAGCGACTGCGCGAGCAGTTCGCGCCGATGCGAATCCTGAGCGGGATCGAGGTCGACATCCTCGAGGACGGCAGCCTGGATCAGGAGCCGGAGCTGCTCGAGCGCCTCGACGTGGTGGTCGCCAGCGTGCACTCGAAGTTGTCGATGGACTCGGCCGCGATGACGCGCCGCATGGTGCGCGCCGTGTCCGACGGCCACGCCGACGTCCTCGGCCATTGCACGGGCCGGCTGGTCGCCGGCGGGCGGGGCATCCGGCCGGAATCGAAGTTCGACGCCGAGACGGTGTTCACCGCCTGCCGCGATCACGGCACCGCGGTGGAGATCAACTCCCGTCCGGAGCGCCGCGACCCGCCCACGCGGTTGCTGAACCTCGCGCTGGAGATCGGCTGCGTGTTCAGCATCGACACGGACGCGCACGCGCCCGGGCAGCTGGACTTCCTCGGTTATGGCGCCCAGCGCGCGCTGGACGCGGACGTTCCGGCCGACCGGATCGTCAACACCTGGCCCGCCGAACGCCTGCTGGAGTGGACCGGTTCAGTCGGGTAGGTGGGGCATGTCCATGCCGGGGTCGCGGCCGACGAGCACCGCGGGGGTGAGCGCGGACCTGCCGTAGCGGCGGCGTATCCGGTCGACGGCCGCGTCGACGCTGTCGGTTACCGGCGTTCGTCCGCCGAACGGCAACATCAGCTGCTGGGCGCCGCCGCCGTCGATCGAGGACACCGCGAAGCCGACCAGGGTGAGCCCGCGCTGCGCGATGACGGGCGCCGCCGCGGCGACCAGTTGGCGGGCCGCGGCGAGGATGGGCTGCGTCGACGAGGTGGCAGCAGGCAGCGTGCGCGACCGCGTGGCCCGGGTGAAGTCGTCGAAGCGCAGGCGCAGCACGACTGTGCGGCCGGTGCGCCCGGCGGCGCGCAGCCGGGCGGTGATGCGGTCGATCAGCGTGATGACCACCGCGTCGATCTCGGCCGGCGACATGGTGTTGCCGGCCCGGCCCAGCGCCCGCTGCGCACCCACCGACCGGCGCCGCACACCAGTGGTCACCCGTCGCCGGTCGATGTTGCGCGACAACGCGAACAGATGGCGGCCCCGCGCGTTGCCCAGCAGCGAGGTCAGCGTCGACTCGCTGAGTTCGGCGACATCGGCCACCGTGTGCAGGCCGTGCGTGTGCAGTTTGTCGGCGGTCTTGGAGCCCACGCCCCACAGCCGGCGCACCGGCAGCGGGTGCAGGAAGGCCAGTTCCCCGTCGGGCGGCACGAGCAGCAGGCCGTCGGGCTTGGCCTCCTGGCTGGCGACCTTCGCGAGGAACTTCGTCCGCGCGATTCCGACCGTGATGGGCAGGCCGACGCGGTCGCGCACGTCGGCGCGCAGCCGCGCGGCGATCTCGACCGGCGTGCCGGAGACCCGGCGCAGCCCGCCCACGTCGAGGAACGCCTCGTCCACCGAGAGCGGTTCGACGATGGGCGTGCAGTCGCCGAACACGCCGAACACCGCGTCGCTGGCCCGCGAGTAGGCGCTCATCCGAGGTGGGACCACCACGGCGTCCGGGCACAGGCGGCGGGCCTGCGCCCCGCCCATGGCCGTTCGCACGCCGTAGGCCTTGGCCTCGTAACTGGCCGCCAGCACCACGCCGCCGCCGACGATCACGGGGCGGCCGCGCAGGGTCGGGTCGTCGCGCTGCTCGACGGACGCGTAGAACGAGTCCAGGTCCGCGTGCAGGATCGACGCATCACAGCGCACGAACATATGTTCGCACAGCCGGCCGACAAGTCCGGGTCAGCAGGCCTCGCCGTACACGCTGCTGACCCAGATGTGCACCAGCGTGTCGAGCAGTTGTTCGTCGGGCACCGAGGGACTCTCACCCGCGAACGAAGTGAGCATCACCTTCTCATTCAGCAGGTTCAGCGCCGCGGACAGGTCGCGCGCCGGCAGCGTCACCGGCGCGGCCCCGCGGGCGCGCTCGGCCTCGATCACCACCGTGATGTGGTCCACCCACTTCTGCATGAAGCGCGACCACAGCTCGCGGACGTCCTTGTTGGTGCGGGCGGCGTCGGCGGCCAGTGACACCGCGCGGTGTGCCCCGAATGTCTGGACGAAGACATTGATCCCCGTGCGCCACAGCGTCTTGAGGTCCGCGGGCGGGTTGGCGATCAAAGTCTCCAGTGCGGAGTCGGCCTCGACGACCACCCGCTCCAGAAGGGTGAGCAGCACCGCGTCCTTGGACGGGAAATAGAAGTAGAACGTGGGCCGCGACAGTCCGGCGCCCCTGGCCAGGTCGTCGACGGAGATGTCGGCCAGCGGCCGCTCGGCCAGCAGCCGCTCGGCGGTGGACAGGATGGCCAGCTCGCGCTCGTCGCCCGACGGGCGGGTGGACCGCCGGCCCCGCGCGGGGCGGGGGGAGCCGGCGATCGAGCCGGCCCTCGAACTGGCGGTGGTCACGACAGTGAGCTTACACGGCGTTGAAACTTTCGACAGCGTGTTGACTACTTCGACACGGCGTTGATAGCGTGACCCTATGGCTGAGCACCTTGACGTGGTCATCATCGGCGCTGGCATCTCGGGCGTCAGCGCCGCCTGGCACCTGCAGCAGCGGTGCCCGTCCAAGACCTACGCGATCCTGGAACGACGGGACGACCTGGGCGGCACGTGGGATCTGTTCAAGTACCCCGGCATCCGGTCCGACTCGGACATGTTCACCCTCGGGTTCCGGTTCAAGCCGTGGCGCTCGGCGAAGTCGATCGCCGACGGCGCGTCGATCAAGGCCTACATCAGGGAGACCGCGGTCGAGAACGGCATCGACAGCCACATCCGCTACCGCCAGCGGGTGGTGGCCGCCGACTGGTCCGACGCTGACAACCGCTGGACCCTGACCGTGGAAAGCGACGGCCGGAGCTCGGAGCTCACCTGCTCGTTCTTGTTCGCCTGCAGCGGCTATTACAACTACGACGAAGGCTATTCACCCGCCTTCGCCGGGTCGCAGGACTTCAAAGGCACGATCGTGCACCCGCAGCACTGGCCCGACGACCTCGACTACCAGGGCAAGAAGATCGTCGTGATCGGGTCCGGCGCCACCGCCATCACCCTGATCCCGGCCCTGGTGAACTCGGGGTCCGGCCACGTGACGATGCTGCAGCGCTCGCCCACCTACATCGGCTCGCTGCCGGGGGTCGACCCGTTCGCCGAGCGTGCCAACCGGCTGCTGCCCGAGCGCTTGGCGCACGTGGCGAACCGCTGGAAGGCGATCGCGTTCAGCACTTTTCAGTACCAGCTGTCGCGCAAGGCCCCCGCCTACATGCGCAAGACCCTGATGACGATGGCCCGCCGGCGCCTGCCCGAGGGCTACGACGTCGAGAAGCACTTCGGCCCGCACTACAACGTCTGGGACCAGCGGTTGTGTCTGGCGCCGGACGGCGACTTCTTCCGCACCATCCGGCACGGCAAGGCCGACGTCGTCACCGACACCATCGACCGGTTCACCGCCACGGGGATCAGGCTCGTCTCGGGTGAGGAGTTGCGGGCTGACATCATCGTCACCGCAACGGGATTGAACATGCAGCTGCTCGGCGGCCTGGTGCCGTCCCGCAACGGCGAGCCCATGGACCTCACGTCGCTGATGACCTACAAGGGCTGCATGTTCTCCGGCGTGCCGAACTTCGCCATCACCTTCGGGTACACGAACGCGTCCTGGACGCTGAAGGCCGACCTGGTCTCCGAGTTCGTGTGCCGGCTGCTGAATCACATGGACGCCAAGGGATTCGACTTCGTGGAGCCGCAGCACCCGGATGACTCCGTCGACGAGCTGCCGTTCATGGACTTCAGCCCCGGCTACTTCCAGCGCTCGATGCACCTGCTGCCCAAGTCCGGCTCGCGCGCGCCGTGGCGGTTGAAGCAGAATTACCTCTTCGACATGCGCACCATCAGGCACGGCCGTGTCGACGACGAAGGCCTGCTGTTCGCGAAAAAGCGTGCACCCGTAGGGGTTTGAGTCAGGGCTGCGCCGCGACGACGACGATCCCGTCGTCGTCGCTGTGGGCGATCTCGCCTGGTGAGAACGTCACCCCGCCCAGCGTGACCTCGACGTCGCGCTCGCCGTCCCCGGTCTTGGTGCTCTTGCGGGGATTGGTTCCCAGCGCCTTGATGCCGATGTCGATGCCGCGCAGCGCGGCCGCGTCGCGGACGGCGCCGTTGATGACCAGCCCGGCCCAGCCGTTGGAGCGCGCGAGTTCGGCGATGACTTCTCCGACCAGCGCCGAGTGCAGCGAACCGCCCCCGTCGATGACGAGTACGCCGCCCGCGCCGGGCTGCGAGAGCACGGACTTCAGCAGCGCGTTGTCCTCAAAGCAGCGCACGGTGCTGATCGGCCCGGCGAATTGGGTGCGGCCGCCGAACTGGCGGAATTGCAGGTCGCAGCTGCGGACGTCGGGCCCGATGCTGTCGACGAGGTCGGCCGTCGGCTGGAACGACACGGTCACCGGCGCCGAAGCTGCCGGATGAGCAGGACGGCCAGGAGGCTGACGGCCAAGGCGACGAGCCATGGAGCCCGGGACGGGCCCAGCGCCGCGGCCGGCACGTCGACGGGCAGGGGGTTCTCAGCGGCTTCGACGGTTGACTTCGCTTGCGCCGCAGCATCTTTGGCTGCAGCCGTCAGGTCGCCGTTGGTCTCGACGCGCTGCTGGGGGGCCAGTGGCCGCTCCGCGGGTCCGGGGGCCGGCGGGGGCGGCGGTGCCTTCTTGGCGGGCGCTTTCTTGGCCGGGGCCTTCTTGGCCACCGCCTTCTTGGCCGGGGCTTTCTTGGCGGGCGCCTTGGCGGCCTTCTTCGCCGCCTTGGCAGGGGGCGTGTGCTCCGGCGGCGTCGGGGTGCCGTCGGGTTCGCTGTTGGGTTGGTCCTGCGGGTCTGCCATGCGGCCGCTCCTCTTGAGCCTTCTCACGCGTCCTAGCGCACCGGGTCGTCGGTCCCATCATGCCAGGACACGCGGTGGGGCCTCGGCGAGCGGTCACGGTCTGCGCCGCGCCGCCCAGACCGCGCCCGCCGCGACGAGCACAGCCGCCACGGCCACGAAGGGCCAGACCGGGATGCTCGTGCGCCCGGTGCCGGTGCCGCTCGCCGGAGGTCCGGGCGTGCCCGTGCCGGGCACCGTCAGCCGAAACGACCAGGACCCCGACACCACATGCCCGTCGGCGGACGTCACCCGGTAGTTCACCGTGTAGGCGCCGGCCGGTCCCAGCGGACGCAGGCCGATCGCGACGACCGCCCCCTGCACGCTCGGCTGCCCGGTGGACCACAGGTTTCCGTCGGGCCCCACGACCGTCATGGCCGCGAACGTTGTCTGCAGCTGCTCGTTGAACGTCGCGCTCACCCGGGCGGGCCCGGCGGCGAGCATCGCGTCGTCGCCGGGATCGGTGGACACCCGGGTGGCGTGGGCGCACGCCGGTGGTGCGAGCAGCGCCGCGACGCAGAGCAGGGCGGCGCAGACCCACGCGACGAGCGCGCAACGCTTCATGCCCGCCGGCGGATCAACGCGACAGCCACCGCCAGAGCCCCCAGCACCAGCGCCGCGCCGCCGAGCAACCGTGCGGTGTTGTCCGAGCTGGCGGGCCGTGGCGTGGTGGCGGCGCGGTCGCCCGCCGGCGCCGAGGACGGCTGGTGGTCATGCGATGCCGGCGGCCCCGCCGCGAGGGCGAGCGTGGGCACCGGGTTCTCCGGCTCGCCGCCGCCGGGCAGCGGCGGCTGGTCCCACTTCACGACCGTCCCGTCGGCGTAGGTCTGGGTGGTCGGGAAGCTCACCGTGTCGGCGTCGGGCAACGTCACCGACAGGCGGAACAACGCGAATTGGTCCACTCCGATCCCCCCGTTGGGCGCGGCCTTCCACGTAACCGAGCGGACGGTGCCGGCCGCTGCGTCGCGGTCCAGCGTGGCGGTCCACCCCGGCATGGTCTCGGTGCGCGCGGAGGCCACATTGGGCAGCGCGACCGTCAGTGCGGTGGTCGCGGCGCCCTTGTTCGATTCGTTGGGGACTTGGAAGGTCACGACCGCGGTGGCCCCGCGCACTGCGTTGTCGCTGCTGGCGTGGACGTGCGCCCATGCCGCGGGCGCACCCGCTGCGGAGCCGACGATCAAGGCACCGGCCGCGACCGCGGCCCAGGCCGGGGAGATCAGTCTGCCGCGCGGTGACATGCCGGGCTGCCGTCGTGCGTGCGAAGTCAACTCAGCCCGAGCCGGGCCATCAGGTCCGCCTCGATGCCGTCGAGTTGGGAAGCGATCGCGGCGTGCGCGGAGCGACGCCGCGCGCTCGGCATGTTCTCGGCGGCGGTGACCGCCGCCGACAGGTCGGTGAGCCGTTCGGTGATGGCGGCGGCGAACTGTCTGGTCTCGGCGTCCTTCGGCTTCCTGTCGGCCACCATCCGCAATGACTTCTCGGCCCCGGCGATCCGGGCCGACAGCTCGGCGCCGTGCCCGGAGAACTGGCCGATCTGGGCAAGCGGAATCCCCAGCCGGTCGGCGCGGCGCTGGTCGATGAGCGCGCGGGCGGACACGGCGGCCCGGTAGATGACCGGCGTGAGAATCGGCGCGAGGAGCCGGGATACCGTCATCGCCCGGCGGATGCGTGTCGGCGACAGCAATTTGCCTTCGCGGACCGCCTTGAGCTCGGCCTCGGCGACTTTCAACGCGTTCCGGTCGCTGTCGCGCTGGGATTTGATCTGCGCCTTGAGGGCCTTTTCCGCGGCACGCCGTTCGTGCTTGAACCGACGGACTTCGTTCTTGGCCGACAGTTTGGCCTCGAGTTTCGCGCGGGCCCTGATCGCACGGGCCTCGGCGCGACGCGTCGCGCGACTCTTTCGCTTACGGAACAGGGCCATTCGCGGCCGCCTCCCGGTCATCTCGCTGGCTACGTTGTCTATCGCTCTCGCGTGTGCGCGATCCGTGAGCCAACCCTAATGGGAATGGACCGGGGGCAATCCGTCAGGTGGGGCTGCGCCTTTCCTACGTTGGGGGCCTATGCGTCGAGGTGCTCCGCGCGGCGGAGTTCGTCCACGCGCGCCAGGACGTCCTGCAGGGCCTCGTGGGACAACTCGGAGGCGCGCAGCGCCAGACGGCGGACACTGTCGTCACGCATCGAGGCGACGAACGCCAACTCCTTGTCGAGTTTCTCGTAGTACTCGTCGTCGGTGAAGTAGGCCGGCTTGATGCGGAAGAAATTGGCCAGGGCGGCCATGGTTGCCGCCGAAGGATTCGTGCGGTTGCCCGAGCGTAGCTGGGACAGGTACGGGGCCGACATCGTGATGCCCTCCGACTTGAGCGCCGCGATGACTTCGGCAGAGGTGTGCGGCCCGCGCCCCGGCGGATACACCGTGTCGAATAGGCGATTCAGGCGGGCAGCGAACGTCGTGCTCATCGAAGTGACCTCCACTGGGCTCTAGAAGTGAACTATTGCCTGGGCATATTTGCTGTTCATGGTACCGGGGGTATGTTTCACCCACCAGGTGCAAACCCGGATGGTCGCCACGCAGACTTAGCTGACGCACGCAGTTTCCCCACCCTTCGAGGGTCCAACCAATTCGCTGGCGTGTCCACTTTATTGGCGAAACTCACAGGTTATACGCAGAAAACGGGAAGCCGGCGACGTGGCGGACGGTTGGCGAGATCGCGGCCTGCGCGGGGCGGGGGAAAGCGCTGGAGCCGTGTCCAGGGGATCGTCCAGCAATGCGCGCCCGCAAAAACGCCGATTTGCTGTAACTGCCGATTATATCCACTGAACGAACACTTCCCCCATGCCGACGGCGACGCCGGACCCGCCTGCGGGGGCCGCCGGACTTGCCGGTGTATGGGGCTCATGGTAGCGAATGCGCGGAGGTCGCCCGCTGAGCGGCGGTCCGCTGCGCCGTCGCGGACGAAGTTTGCGGCGCACCCATCGCCGCGACGGCCACCCGGGGGCGGTGGCTGCGCCGACGCCCAGGCATCCACAATCCGAAACGCCGACACGGTTCGCCGGCGTCCCGGGGCGGCTCGAGCGCGTGCGGCCGGCGCCGCTAGGCCGCGAGGAGCATGGCGAGGATCGCCGTGTCCGGGTGGCTGATCGGATCGACACCCACCCGGCTGACCATGGAGGTGATGGTGCCGTCGGCTTCGGCCTCCACCCACGCCGCCCGGTGCTCGAGCCCCAGGTACGGCAGCCCCGGCAGCAGCACGCAGCCCGAAGCCGCGCCGGTGCATTCGGGCAGGGAGGGCGTGGTTTCCGACGGCGGATGCAGCATCAGCAACGCGGGCGGCTGATGCTCCGCGAAATACCCTGGCTGGATTGCAGATTCACCGAACACGGTGCCCTCGGCCAGCACAAGGCCGACGGTGCCCGGCTCGGGTTCGTCGGGCAACTCCTCGCGCGCGCCGAATACCGTTGTGGTGGAGAGCAACCCGGGTAGCGAAGCGACCCGGACGGCCACCATCAGCAGTTGGGCCCACTCCTTCGTCGAGTCAGGCCAACGCCCGGAGATGACGAACCCTTTCAGGGCACCACGAGAATGGAAGGGGGAAACCCCTATTGGCCGTTCCGAGCCAGTCTCCATTTTCGACCTCCGCGCGACGCCTCCATCCGATTAACCACACTGGTAGCTCGAATACTTAAGGATGCCTGCGGGTTCGGCGCCGTGCAACCCGACACGGCCAGTCAGGCCGGTGAAACAAAAATCGCGACGTCCGAAGAAAGCCAGAGGCGCCGCGCAATCCGCGCGGCGCCTCTGTTGATCAAGCAACGGTCAGCCGGCGATCAATCCCTTGGTCTTCGACGTCGCGGCTGCGTAGCGGTCCTGGACGTCCGCCCAGTTCACCACGTTCCAGAACGCCTTCGCGAAATCGACCTTGACGTTCTTGTACTGCAGGTAGAACGCGTGCTCCCACATGTCGAGCAGCAGCAGCGGGACGATGCCCAGCGGGAAGTTGGTCTGGTGGTCGTACACCTGGAAGATGAGCAGCTTGTTGCCCAGCGTGTCCCAACCCAGCGCGGCCCATCCCGATCCCTGAACGGTGGTGGCGGCCGCGTGGAACTGTCCCCGGAACTTGTCGAACGACCCGAAGGCCTCGTCGATGGCCGCGGCGAGCTCACCGGTCGGCTTGTCGCCGCCGTCGGGGGAGAGGTTCTTCCACCAAATGGTGTGGTTCACGTGGCCGGCAAGGTTGAACGCCAGGTTCTTCTCGTAGAGCAGGACCGCGCCGAAGTCCTCTTTGGCCCGCAACTCCTCGAGCTTTTCCAGCGCGTCGTTCGCGCCCTTGACATAGGTGGCGTGGTGCTTGTCGTGGTGAAGTTCGTTGATCTGCCCGGAGATGTGCGGTTCCAGGGCTCCGTAGTCCCAGTCCAAGTCCGGCAGGGTGTATACAGCCACAACATTCCTTTCGTCGATAATCGTCTCGGCTCATTCACGCGGGGCTGCCACGCGGCGGCCAGCCATAATCAACCCTGCTCCATGACCGCCCGCACCGCAAGAATGACCGCTCCGAACAGGTGCTTCGGGTACCCGTTTCGCGTGATTCCAAGACGGGAGATCAGGACAAGACGATGAGCGCGAGAACCGCCAGCAGCACGAGAGCGATCAGGCCGGCCCGCAAGGCCGCGACGCTATAGCTGTGGTTCCAGGCGGGCGAGCCGGTATACGACTTCGAGGGTCCCGGCGAACCCGGGCCGAACGAGTGCGTAGCCATCAGTTGCCTTTCACCCACACCCCCCCACCCCGCCTTGCAGTGAGGTGAGTCACAAACGACCTTACGTGACCGCGATCATAACGCTTTGCGGGCGCGATGGAAAACGACGCCCTGAACTGGGGTTCGGCGAGCCACATCAGCCGGGACTCCGGTGAGCCGGGGCGATGGTCGGCATCCGCGGGGTTCGGCGGGCGGCCCAAATCCGGCGGCGAATTTCGCTCGGGGAGCGGTTGCGGGTGTCGATGGCAAAGCAATGCGGGCGAGACGTTATCCACAGTCGCGCCCGGTAAGCCCTCAGAGGCTGTAGTTATGTGATCCTTACCCAACAACCGCATGTGGATAAACCTGTGGAAACTGTGGATAGCTGTGAGTGGCTAAAAATGTTGCGGGCTCGTCCCCGCGGCCCCCCGCCGTCGCGCCGCTAGTCTGGTCCGGTGATCCAGGTGTGCTCCCAATGCGGCACTCGGTGGAACGTTCGCGAGCGGCGGCGCGAATGGTGCCCACGCTGCCGCGGAGCGCTGATGGCGCCGTCCATGGATGTGGCGGACATGGCGGGCGTGTCGCCGGCCGGCCGGCCGTGGAGCACGGCCGGATCCGCGCCGCAGGCGAGGCCGCCCGGGTGGCAGCGCACGCCGCCGCGATTGCCGCCGGGCTACCGCTGGATCGCGGTGCGCCCGGGCGCCGCTCCGCCCGCCCGGCGTGGGCGCCGCTTCCGCGGGCCCACGCCGCGCTACGCGGTGATGCCGCGCTGGGGCCTGTCCGACCGCGTCGAACCGTCATCGACGCCGTCCGGAACACCCGCGCGCCGGGGACCGTCGGCCGACCTCGTCCGCACCATCCTGTTTCTGACCACGTTGGTGCTCGGGATCGTCGCGCTCGTCTACGCCGTCCGGTACGCGCTGTTGGTCGTCAACCGCAATTCGTTACTGAACTCGGTCGTCGCCATCGCCGCAACCTGGCTCGGCGTGCTGGCCGGCGTGGTCGCGATCGGGGCCGTCACCGCCTGCGCCGTCGTCCTGATCAGATGGCTGATCGCGCGGCGGGCCGCCGTGTTCTCCCAGCACGGGCTGCCCGAGCCGCGCTCCGTGCGGGCGTTGTGGGCCGGTTGCCTGGTGCCGCTGGCCAACCTGTTGTGGGCGCCCGTGTTCGTCATCGAGTTGGCGACGGTGGAGGAGCACTACGAGCGGATCCGCAAACCGATCGCGCACTGGTGGGTCGCGTGGGTCTGCAGCTATGCGGTGTCGATCTTCGCCATGTTCACCAGCTTCGCCACGGATGCACAGGGCATCGCCAACAACACCGTCGCGATGGTCTTCGCCTACCTGCTCGCGGCCGTCACGGTGGCTGCGGTCGCCAGGGTCTTCGAAGGGTTCGAGCGCAAACCGGTCGAACGGCCGGCACACCGCTGGGTGGTCGTCGGCGCGGATGACACGCCGGACGCGGACGCGACCGCGCCGCACGCTTCGGCCGCCCCGGTTGAGTTGGAGGGCCGGGAACCGGCAGCATAGGGGATATGACGTGGGCCGACGATGTGCTCGCCGGGCATCCCTTTGTCGTTGCCCACCGCGGCGCCTCGGCCGCGCGGCCCGAACACACGCTCGCCGCCTATGACCTCGCCCTCAAAGAGGGCGCCGACGGCGTCGAATGCGACGTCCGCCTGACCCGTGACGGCCACCTGGTCTGCGTGCACGACCGCCGGCTGGACCGGACCTCGACCGGCGCCGGCCTGGTCAGCACCATGACGCTCGCACAACTGCGCGAGCTGGAATACGGGGCGTGGCACGACAGTTGGCGCGCCGACGGCACCCACGGCGACACCAGCCTGCTGACGCTCGACGACCTGGTCACGCTGGTCCTCGACTGGAACCGGCCGGTGAAGCTGTTCATCGAGACGAAGCATCCCGTGCGGTACGGCTCCCTGGTGGAAACCAAACTTCTGGCGCTGCTGCACCGCTACGGCATCGCCTCGCCCGCCTCTGCCGACCGGTCGCGCGCGGTGGTGATGTCGTTCTCGGCCGCCGCCGTCTGGCGAATCCGGCGAGCCGCCCCGATGCTGCCGACGGTGCTGCTCGGCAAGACGGCCCGCTATCTGACCAGCGGCGCGGCCACGGCGATCGGCGCCACGGCCGTCGGCCCGTCGCTGGCGACGCTGAAGGAATACCCGCAGCTGGCCGACCGCTCCATAGCCCAGGGCAGGGCGGTCTATTGCTGGAACGTCGACGAGTACGAGGACCTCGACTTCTGCCGGGATGTCGGGGTGGCCTGGCTGGCCACCCACCACCCGGGTCGCACCAAGGCGTACCTGCAGAACGGGCGCGCCGGCGAAGGCCACGGCTGACGCGTTCAACCCGGCGAGGCCGGCACGGGCGCATCGGATGCCAGGGCGTCGAACAACCGGCGGGCCTCGTCGTGCTGCCACACCACCACCGACCCGGCGTCGCCGCTGGTGAATTCCCCGATCGGCACGGTCATGGCGACGGTGGATCCGTGCAGCGCCCGGAAAAGCAGCGCCAGGTCCCAGACGTGGCAGCCCAGGTCGACGGTCAGGGCGTCGGCGACCGCGCGCGGCACCGAGTACCAGCGCCACGGGTTGCGCCACACCGCGGGGTCGGCGGCGCGGCGCAGCAGCGCGGACAGGAACAGCCGCTGGTTGACCATCCGGTCCAGGTCGGCCCGCGGTGTGTCCCGCGACCTCACGTAGCCGAGCGCGCTGCGGCCGTCCAGGGTCTGGCAACCGGCCGGCAGGTCGATGCCGGCCAGCGGGTCGTCGATGGGTTCGGCGGGGCACATGGTCACGCCGCCGAGCGCGTCGACCAGCCCGGCGAATCCGCCGAACCCGATCTCGGCGTAATGGTCGAGCCGCAGCCCGGTGGCCTGCTCGACGGTTTGGGTGAGCAACTGCGCACCCCCGATCGCGAACGCGGCGTTGATCTTGTCCCGACCGTGCCCGGGGATGGGCACGTAGGAGTCACGGGGCAGGGACACCACGCTCGCGGGGTTGTCGGACCAGGGCTGCGGCACGTGCACCACGACGATGGTGTCGGTGCGACTGCTGCCGATGTCGCCTCCTGTGGCCAGCTCCTGCTGTTGCTCGGCGGTCAGGCCTTCGCGGCTGTCCGAGCCGACGAGCAGCCAGTTCGTGCCGCGGCCGGGTGCCGGCCGGTCGGGATAGCCGGTCAGGGCCTGCTCGCGGTGCAGACGCCCGTCGAACCAGACGGCCCCGCCGACGATGCCGGCGCCGGCGAGCAGCGAGCCGATCAGCAGGCCGGCCGCCGCGATCCGTCCCCACCGGCGCTTGCGGCGGGCCTTCGGCGCGGGGGGACGTGGCGGCGCGAGGGCACGAGGCGGCGCGGGGGGACGTGGTCGCGGCGCGGGCGCCGGGGACGGCCGGGCCGGCGGAATGGTCCGATCGTGCGGCGCCGCCCCTGGCCTACGGCCGATCACCTGCGACGGCTCGAGGGGTGTGACGGCCGGCGGGGCCGGGCGCCGTGGCCGTCGCCCCTGCGGTGTGCGGTCGCCGTTCACCGGCCATAACTTAGGGCAGTGGCTGGCGGCGGGCTAGCGACGGGCGCGCAGGCCGTTGACGAACGGGCACCCCATCAGCACGCGGATGGCCTGCCGCAGACTCGTCATGTCGTCGACCGGGCGGTGGAAGGGCAGCCGGACGTCGTGGTCGCCCTCATGGCGTTCGATGCGGAACCGCATGCCGTAACGGTCGAGCCCCAGGAGGCGGACCCGACCGCGCCGCACTCCCGCCGGGAGCCTCGACGCGAGCCGGGTGACGACGTCGTTGTGCGCGCTGTCCAGATGCCGCAGCAGGTCGGACTCGACCTCGCAGAACGGGTCGGGCCGGGCCGCCAGCAGCTCGGCGACGGTCACCGGCTCGGCACCGACGGCGTCGGTGACCACCACCGAAGCGATCTCGAGCCGCAGCAGCGCATACCGGTCCCCGGTCGGATCGGTGGGGTCGGGCGGCGCCGACCTGGGCGTCACGACCTGCAGCAGAACCGGATTGGGATCGGCGCAGGCGATGAGGTCGAGCGTCGCGGTCACCGCCTCCGGCGGGACCTGCCGTAGCTGCCCACGCACCCACACCAGCGAGCGGACCGGCTCGCGCACGGGAAGCGGGGCGTAGTCGATGAGCTCGAGAAGGGCCTGGGTGCCGCAGAGTGGGTGGCGGGCCAAACGCTCGCCGTCGGCGGGGACCGCGACGGCGAAGGATCCGTCGGGCAGCAGGTGATGCAGGGGGACACAGATCGCCGCCGCGCCGCCGGACGCCATCACGTCCCGGGGCTCGACGGCCAGCAGCGCACCGCCGGCGCGAGCGCAGGCGCTGCGAATGCGTTCTGCGGTCGTCGGGGCGGGGCAGGTCAGCGTCATAACGTCCTCCGGAAAATTAGGTAAGGCTAAGTTAACTCACCGCTGGGCGTCGCCGCAAGGCCCGACGCGTCGCCGCACGCCGTTAGGGTTGGGGGCGTGGTCCGCATCGCTTACCTCGGCCCGGAGGGAACGTTCACCGAGGCGGCGCTGCTGCAGATCACCGCCGCCGGCCTGGTGCCCGGACCGCCGGCCGACGGGCTGCAGCGGTTGCCGATCGACAGCACCCCGGCGGCGCTGGCCGCCGTCCGTGACGGCGCCGCCGACTACGCCTGCGTACCGATAGAGAACTCCATCGACGGTTCGGTGACGCCCACGCTGGACAGCCTGGCGGGCGGTTCGCCGTTGCAGGTGTACGCCGAGACCACGCTGGACGTGGCGTTCAGCATCGCGGTGAAGACCGGCCGGAGCGTCGCCGACGTGCGCAGCCTGGCGGCCTTCCCCGTGGCCGCAGCGCAGGTGCGGCAGTGGCTGGCCGCCCACCTGCCCGGCGCCGAACTGCGTCCCGCCTACTCCAACGCCGACGCGGCGCGGCAGGTCGCCGAGGGCCTGGCCGACGCCGCCGTCACCTCGCCGCTGGCCACCAGCCGCTACGGGCTGGCGGCCCTGGCCGACGGGGTCGTCGACGAAGCCAACGCCCGCACCCGCTTCCTGCTGATCGGGCCGCCGGGGCCGCCGCCCGCGCGGACCGGGGCCGACCGGACGTCGGTGGTGCTGCGCATCGACAACCGGCCCGGCGCGCTGCTGGCCGCGCTCGCCGAATTCGGTATCCGCGGCATCGACTTGACCCGCATCGAATCGCGGCCGACCAGAACGGGACTCGGCACCTACCTGTTCTTCGCCGACTGCGTCGGCCACCTCGACGACGACGCCGTCGCCGAGGCACTCAAAGCGCTGCACCGGCGTTGTGCCGATGTGCGATATCTGGGGTCATGGCCGACGGGCGCGCCCGCCGGTGTGCCGCCACCGCCATCCGAGGAGGCGACCCACTGGGTGGAGCGGCTGCGGACGGGCAAGCCCGAGTGGGGGCCCGCGACATGAGCGGGCGTCTCGTGCTGGTCCGACACGGCCAGTCGCACGGCAACGTCGAACGCCGGCTGGACACCCGCCCGCCCGGCGCGGAGCTGACGACGCTGGGCCGCGACCAGGCCCGGGAGTTCGCCCGCGCGGCGGGCCGGCCGGCGATGCTCGCGCACTCGGTGGCCACCCGCGCGTCCCAGACGGCCGCCGTCATCGGCGGTGAGTTCGGGATGTCCGCCGTGGCGGTCACCGGCATCCACGAGGTGCAGGTCGGCGCGCTGGAGGGCCGCAACGACGACGAGGCGATCGCGGAGTTCAACGCGATCTACCAGCGATGGCATCACGGGGAGCTCGACGTGCCGCTCCCGGGCGGGGAGTCCGGCGACGACCTGCTGGACCGCTACGTGCCCGCCCTGACCGACCTGCGCATGCGCTACCTGGACGACGACGACTGGAATGGAGACATCGTCGTCGTCAGCCACGGTGCGGCGATCCGGCTGGCGGCCGCGGTGCTGGCGGGTGTCGACGGGAACTTCGCGCTCGACCACCACCTGGACAATGCCGAATCGGTGGCGCTGAGCCCGATCACGGACGGTCGGTGGAGCTGCGTGCGCTGGGGTTCGCTGACGCCGCCCTTCTTCCCGGCGGCCGAGGCGACGCCGGTCGCGGACGCGGTGCGGTCCAGCACCGATCCGATGGGCTGACGCCCGGGTCAGACCGCGACCGCGATCGATTCGGCGCAGTCGCAGCCGACGGCGCCGCAGTCGATGACGAAGGCGTGCGGCAGCAGCTCGGGGCTGAAGCAGTCCGGCTCGGTGCACTCCGACCGGCCCCAGGACCGGCCCAGCGAGTGGCGAATGATGGTGCCGTGACAGTGATCTAGGCCTGCCCGACAGTCGCGGCATTCAAGGCTCATACGGCGTTCATAGCACCGCGGCGCGACAAATTCGTGCTGCCGCGCCGGGAGGGTCTGCCGGCGTCTTCAGGCCCAGCCCAACTGCGTGAGCCGGTCGTCGTCGATGCCGAAATGGTGAGCGATTTCGTGGATCACCGTGACGGCCACCTCGTCGACGACGTCGTCATCGGACTCGCAGACGTCCAGCAGCGCCTCGCGGTAGATGGTGATGGCGTCCGGCAGGGATCCGGCGTAGTCGGAGTCGCGCTCGGTCAGCGCCACTCCTTCGTAGAGCCCGAGCAGTTCGGGATCGTCGGGGTGGCGGTCGTCGACCAGCACCACGACGTTGTCCATCGCGGCCGCCAGCTCGGGCGGGATCAGGTCCAGGGCATCGGCGACCAACTCGTCGAAACGCTGCGGATCCATCCGCACGGACACGCGGCTAGCCTGCCGCTGGGGGCTCGGCCGGCGGCGGCGCGTCGGGCCCGCCCGGCTGCTGCGGGACCAGCGCATCCGGCGGCGCCGGCGGGGCGGGGGCCTGCTGGGGGCCGGCCGGTTGCTGGCCGGGGAGGTGCTGGTTGTTGGGCGGGATGGCCGGTGGGGCGCTGGGCTGGCTCGCGGGAGCGGGGGACGGCACCTGCACCGGTATCTGCGGCAGGTTGAGCCGCTCCTCGGGGATGTCGGGCGGCGGCACCGGCGGCTGCCCGTTGATCAGCAGGTGACCCTTTGCGGTGTTCACCAGGGTGGCCCAGCCCCCGTTGCCCAGCGTCGCGCCGATGCTGCACGCGACCTCGCGGCTGCCCGCCGACCAACTGGACAGCGAGACCGTGGGGTAGATCAGGGTCAGCGTGGTGGTGCGCAGCTTGACCGGCGCCAGGTAGGCGTCCGTCATCTTGGTGCACGAGTCCTTGATGAAGCCGTCCTGGTCGGGTTCCGCGGGCAGCCCGGCAGGGAACTTCTCGGCCAGGTTCACCGTGCCGGTGACCTCCATCGCGTGCGGGGCGGCGCAGTCGACCGGCACGTCGATCGGCTGGTTGGTGGCCGAGTCGATGCCCAGGCAGGTGCCGGTGGGCCACACCTTGGACTGGTCGACGTCGGCGACCTTGCCCTTGAAGGCCTCCTGCTGGTTGTTCAGGCCGGGCAGTTGCAGTCCGCACAGCATGCGGCGGTCCCCGGACTGCCGCCAGGCCCGGTCGCCGGGCCACAGCAGGCTGACCGTGAACTTGCTGTTCGGGTCGAACTTGGGTCCCAGGTAGTTGCGGACCGCGGCCTCGCACTGCTCCTGCGTGATCTGCTGGATGCGGGCCGGCGTGGGGGGCTCGGCGTTGGGCCCGTACTCGGAGCCCGGGAACGTCCGCATGTCGATGGACTCGGCCACCTCGAACTTGTGGTCGTCGGCGCAGTTGACGATGCTCGCCGACTCCGGCGTGGTGTCGGGCCACATGAGGCAGTCGCCGCCGTTGGCGCGGTTGACCGCCGCGTTGCTCTTGGTTCCGGTGCTCGGCACGGGATCGCTGTCGATGTAGCCGGCCAGCCGGCCGGGGCCGTTGCCGCCGATCGGCAGCGCGGTCACCAGGCCGGCGATCAACAGCCCGCCGAGCGCGGTGAGCAGCAGCGCCCGCCTGGTGGCCGTCGCCTGCAGGCTCCGCGGCCAGCGGGGGGCGGCCGGCGGCTGCTGCGGCGCGTCGCGGGCCTCGGAGACCGCCGGAGCCTCGGAACTCTCCGTGGGCTCCGGTGGTGGCGGACTCTGCGTGGGCTCCACGGCGTCCTGCTCGGGCTCGTGCGACATCGGCTCCATTCTGACAGGGCCAGCTAAGTCCCGTGACGAAAGTTGCAGAAGTAGCGCCTGAGACCGGCCCGGCGGGATGCTGCGCTACCGGGCCGCGGCGCCGAAAGTAGTCTCAGGGCCGTGATCGACCTGAAGCTGCTCCGGGAACACCCCGACGCCGTGCGCCGCTCCCAAATCAGCCGCGGCGAGGACCCGGCCCTGGTAGACGCGCTGTTGACGGCCGACGCGGAGCGCCGGGCCGCGATCTCGTCGGCCGACGCGCTGCGCGCCGACCAGAAGGCGGCCAGCAAGAGCGTCGGCGGCGCGTCACCCGAGGAGCGCCCGGCGCTGCTGGCGCGCGCCAAGGAGCTGGCCGAGCAGGTGAAGACCGCCGAGGCCGCCCAGAGCGAAGCCGAGGCCGCGTTCACCGCGGCGCACATGGCGATCTCCAACGTCGTCATCGACGGTGTGCCCGCCGGCGGCGAGGACGACTACCGCGTCCTCGACGTGGTCGGCGAGCCGGCCGTACTCGACAACCCGAAGGACCACCTGGAGCTCGGCGAGTCCCTCGGGCTGATCGACATGCAGCGCGGCGCCAAGGTGTCGGGGTCGCGGTTCTACTTCCTGACCGGCCGGGGCGCGCTGCTGCAGCTGGGCCTGCTGCAGCTCGCCCTGCGGCTGGCCGTCGACAACGGCTTCATCCCGATGATCCCGCCCGTGCTGGTGCGCCCGGAGGTGATGGCCGGCACCGGGTTCCTCGGCGCGCACGCCGACGAGATCTACCGGGTGGAGGCCGACGACCTCTACCTGGTCGGCACGTCGGAGGTGCCGCTGGCCGGCTACCACGCCGACGAAATCCTGGACCTCTCCGGCGGCCCGCTGCGGTACGCGGGATGGTCGTCGTGCTTCCGGCGGGAGGCCGGCAGCTACGGCAAGGACACCCGCGGCATCATCCGGGTGCACCAGTTCGACAAGGTCGAGGGGTTCGTCTACTGCCCGCCCGAGGAGGCCGAGGCCGAACACGGGCGGCTGCTCGGCTGGCAGCGCGAGATGCTGGCCCTGATCGGGGTGCCCTACCGCGTGATCGACGTGGCCGCCGGCGACCTGGGGTCCTCGGCCGCCCGCAAGTTCGACTGCGAGGCGTGGGTCCCCACCCAGGGCGCCTACCGCGAGCTGACGTCGACGTCGAACTGCACCACCTTCCAGGCGCGCCGGCTCTCGACGCGCTACCGCGACGCCAACGGCAAGCCGCAGGTCGCCGCCACGCTGAACGGCACGCTCGCCACCACCCGGTGGCTGGTGGCGATCCTGGAAAACCACCAGCGGCCCGACGGCAGCGTGCGCGTTCCCGACGCGCTGGTGCCGTTCGTGGGCACCGAGCTGCTGGAGCCCAAAACGTAGGCGCCGGACGCGCCGGACGCGCCGGACGCTCAGGCGTTCACGGTCTCGCGGGCACGCTCGTGGCGGCGCTGCCGCTCCACGGTGGCGAAGTACCAGGCGAGCGGGAACGAGAAGCTGGTGAAGAAGCTGGCGAGGAAGAACAGCCACGGACGGCGGATGCCGCGGCGGTAGCCGTCGACGATCGTGAACACCGGCAGCAGAATGACATTCGCGATGATGTAATCCTGGTCCCCCGAACCCGCGGCCGGATTGGCGAACTGCATCCGCAGGAAGTGCGGATAACTCGCCGGCCCCGAGACGATGGATCCCTGCCCGTGCGCGTCGAGCACGAAATGGATGTTGAAGTACCAGCCCAACAGAATCGAGGCGATCCCCGCGGCGTAGTAGACGAGCTCCAGCGGCGAAAGCCACGGTCCCGCAGCCGGTTTGGCGTAGACGCTCGGGTTCGACGCGATTATCCAGCCGATGACGGCCAGCCCGAGAAACGCGTGGACATAGAGCCAGATCATGCGCGAAGTCTCCGTGCGGCACAAAGTTTTGTCAAGACTGACAAAACCCGCCTGGGGTACGTTACTGGCATGGTCCGGCCCGCGCAGACGGCGCGCAGCGAGCGCACCCGCGAGGCGCTGCGACAGGCGGCGCTCGTGCGATTCCTGGCGCAGGGCGTCGAGGACACCTCGGCCGAACAGATCGCGGCGGACGCCGGGGTGTCGCTGCGGACGTTCTATCGCCACTTCCGGTCGAAGCATGACCTGCTGTTTGCCGACTACACCGGGCTGAATTGGTTCCGCGCCGCACTCGACGCACGGCCGGTGGGCGAACCGATCATCGATTCCGTGCAGGCGGCGATCTTCGCATTCCCCTATGACGTTGAGGCGGTGGCGAAGATCGCAACGCTGCGAGACGACGAACTTGACCCCGGGCGCATCGTCCGTCACATCCAGGAAGTGCAGGCCGACTTCGCCGAGTCGATCCGCGCGCAGCTGCAACGGCGTAGCTGCAACTCGGCACACACGCCCGATTCCCGGTTGCGCGCGGCGGTGACGGCCCGTTGCGTGGCGGCCGCGGTTTTCGGGGCGATGGAGTTCTGGATGCTCGGCGACGACCGGTCGCTGAGCGAGCTGGCGCGGGTGTGCCACGCGGCGCTCGAGTCGCTGCGGGCCGGCATCACCGAGGCCTGGGCCGACGAGGCCTGACTCAAGTTTCGTCATAATTGACAAAACATGCGCCTCATGCCAGCCTGCTTTCCGGAGGCAGGGACATGGCTGATTTCGACGCGATTGTTATCGGGGCGGGCCACAACGGGCTGGCCGCTGCGGTGGTGCTGCAGAAGGCGGGCCTGCGCACGGTATGTCTGGACGCCAAGCTGTACGCCGGCGGAATGGCTTCCACGGTGGAGCTTTTCGACGGGTACCGGTTCGAGATCGCCGGCTCGGTGCAGTTTCCGACGTCGTCCGTGGTGGTCGAGGCGCTGGGGCTGGACACCCTGCCGACGATCGATCTGGACGTGATGTCGGTGGCGCTGCGCGGCGTCGGCGACGATCCGCTGGTCCAGTACAGCGACCCGATCAAGCTCTTCACCCATCTCAACGAGGTGCACGGCGCGGACGCCGTCAACGGCATGGCGGGTCTGATGGCGTGGAGCCAGGCGCCGACGCGGGCGCTGGGCCGGTTCGAGGCCGGCGCTCCGCCCAAGACGTTCGACGAGATGTATGCCTGTGCCACCAACGAATTCGAGCGCTCGGCGATCGACGACATGCTGTTCGGCTCGGTCACCGACGTGCTGGATCGGTACCTCCCCGACCGCGAGAAGCACGGCGCGCTGCGCGGCTCGATGACCGTGCTGGCCGTCAACACCCTCTACCGCGGACCGGCGACCCCGGGCAGCGCGGCGGCGCTCGCCTTCGGGCTGGGCGTGCCCGACGGGGACACCATGCAGATGAAGAAGCTGCGCGGCGGCATCGGCGCGCTGACCGCGCACCTGTGCGACCTGTTGGAAAGCCTGGGCGGCGAGGTCCGGCTGCGCACCAAGGTGACCGAGATCGTCGTCTCCGACGGCCGCGTGACGGGCGTGCGCACCGAAGCGGGCGACACGTTCAACGCCCCGGTCGTGGTCTCCGGCATCGCGCCCGACGTCACGCTCAACGAGATGATCGACCCGGCCGCCCTGCCCGCCGACATCCGGGAACGGTACGCGCGCATCGACCACCGCGGCAGCTACCTGCAGATGCACTTCGCGCTCGAGGAGGCACCCGCGTTCGCCGCCCCCTACGAGGCGCTCAACGAACCCGCGATGCAGGCGTCCATCGGCCTGTTCTGCACGCCGGAGGAGGTCCAGCGGCAGTGGGAGGACTGCCGCCGCGGGATCGTCCCGGCCGACCCGACGGTCGTGCTGCAGATTCCGTCGCAGAACGACCCGGGGCTGGCGCCCGAAGGCAAGCACGCCGCGTCGGCGTTCGCGTTGTGGTTCCCCATCGAGGGCGGCGCCGACTACGGGCAGGCCAAGGTGGAAATGGGTCAGCGGGTGATTGACAAGATCACGCGCCTCGCCCCGAACTTCGAATCCAGCATCATCCGGCACACCACCTTCACGCCCCGGCACATGGGCGTGATGTTCGGGGCGCCCGGCGGCGACTACTGCCACGGGCTGCTCAATGCCGACCAGATCGGCCCGAACCGGCCGGGCCCGAAGGGGTTTGTCGGCCAACCGATCCCGATCAGCGGGCTGTACCTGGGCAGCGCGGGTTGCCACGGCGGGCCCGGGATCACCTTCATCCCCGGTTACAACGCCGGCCGGGCGGCGCTCGAAGACCGCTAGCCGCGCTCGCCGAGCAACTCGTCGAGCAGGGCGGTGAACTCGTCGGGCCGCGCCGGCGTGCACGCGGGACGCGGCCAGGTTCCCGGCACGTCGAGAGTGATCAGCGTCGACTTGAAGGGACGGCCGATGTCCAGCGGCAGCCAGCGGCGCAGGTCCGAGCTGCCCCAGATCCGCAGCCGCTGTGCGAAGAATCCCAGCCGCTCGGATTTGTATCCGCGGATGGAGCCCAGCGCGATCACCTTCGAAGTCCCGGACGGAAAGTGGTAGCGCCGCAACGTGATCGCGGCGCGGTCCAGCGCAATCAGGCCGTCATCGTAAGTCGCGTTCATGCTCGCGCGCTCCGCAGCTGGTGGCCCCGCGCTGTCAGGCAGTGGCCGTCGTCCAGCCGCCACTGCCACCCGTGCAGGTTGCAGGTCAGCGTATTACCTTCCACCACACCGAATTTCGACAGGTCAGCCTTCAGGTGCGGGCAGCGGCGCTGGATCTGCCAGCCGTCCATGGTGACCGACGCCGAGTCGTCGTGCGTCTCGGCGAACCAGCCGTCGGCGTAGGCGATCCGTTCGTCGGTCAGGCACTTGAAGAAGGTGTACAGGTATTCGTTGTAGCCGCCGACCCGCCAAGCGGTGAAGCGGGTGGACAAGAAGATCGTGTTGACCCAGTCCGGCTCGTGGTCGCGCAGCACGGTACGGACCAACTCCGGCGCGATCGCGAAACCGTAACGCACCCTCTCGTCGGGAACCCGTTCCCGCACGGTGCGTTTGGGGAAGTCCAGGACGACGGTCTGTTGGCCGAGGACCAGCTCGACGGGGTAGCCGATGCCGTCGCAGATCTCGTCGCTGGCCAGCATGATCGGTTCGAACAGCGCGCGCAGCGGCTCGAGCAGCGGCTCGCCGCCGGCCGGGGCCCAGCTCGCCCGCTCGGCGGCCAGCACGGGCGCCATCCGCTCGGCATAGTCGGCGATGTAGGCCGACTTGCCGGTGGTGAAGATGGCCTCGACTTCGTCGGTGGGCAGCGGATGGGTGAGCGAATTCAGCGTCGAGCCGGTGAAGTCCGCCGCGGAACCCGGCATCATCAGCAGCCCGCGCTCGTGGCCGTGGGCGCGCATCTGCTCCAGGAAGACCATCTGGTCGGGGAAGATGTTGGCCGGGTCGCCGTGGTCGTCGTTCAGGTGGCGCAACTCGGGGTCCAGGAAGCACGGCGGCCCGGCGGACGGCACCACCCAGCTCGCCCCGACCTGGGCGATGTACTGGCGGGCGCGGTCCATCTGGCGCTGCCGCTTCTGCACCCCGAACGACTCCTTGGCGCGCTCGGGCATGTCGTAGACCATCGGGTACCAGATGGCGCCGGAGTACTGCAGCATGTGCACGTCGATGTGGCCGAACTCGGCGTCGAGCACGTCCAGGTCGACGGGACGGGCGTCGTTCATGTTGAAGGCCGTCGTGACGCCGTCGGACACCACCAGCGCGGAGTCGCCGATCGGGCCGTCGGCGGGGGCCCGCAGCGCGAGGATCATGACGTCCAGGTCGCCCCCGGGGCCGGCGACGCGGTGCCTGACCCCGCTGGTGGTCTCGAAGAACCGGTGAAAACCCAGCAGCTGCAACTCGTTTCGCAGGTCGGGCACCGGGAAGTCGGGCAGCAGCACCACCGCATCCTTGTTGACGTGGCGCGCGAGGTTCTTGGCGTCGAAGTGGTCTTTGTGCAGGTGCGAGACGTAGAGGAAATCGCAGTCGCCGAGGGCGTCCCAGTCCAGCGCGCTGTTGTCCGGGAAGGGGAACCAGGACGCGAAGTACGCGGGATTGACCCAGGGGTCGCACAGGATGCTGCCCGCGGGGGTCTCGATGAGAAATCCGGCGTGCCCGACGCTGGTGACCTGCACAGATACCTTCCGGCGCCTTCTCGGGTAGGGGTTTTGCGCCCCCGAGCTTAGCGTGCGGCGCGCCGTTCGGCCCGCCGCCGGCGGCCCTGCCCCGCCAACGGCACTGCAGGTGCCTCACAGTCCCGAGCATTACGCTGATCTGTTGTGGAGCCGGTATACGGGACCGTCATTGCGCTCGCCCGCCTGATCTGGCGCATCCAGGGTCTCAAGATCACCGTTTCAGGCGTCGAGAACCTGCCGGAAAGCGGTGGCGCCGTCATCGCGATCAACCACACCGGCTATCTGGACTTCACCTTCGCGGGCCTGCCCGCCTTCCGGCAGGGCCGCGGCCGCAAGGTGCGGTTCATGGCCAAGCAGGAGGTGTTCGACAGCAAGATCACCGGCCCGCTGATGCGCAGCCTGCGGCACATCTCGGTCGACCGGCAGGAAGGGGCCGCGTCGTACGAGGCCGCGGTGCGCAACCTCAAGGACGGCGAGCTCGTCGGGGTCTACCCCGAGGCCACCATCAGCCGCAGCTTCGAGATCAAAGAGTTCAAATCCGGAGCCGCCCGCATGGCGGTGGAGGCCGGCGTGCCGATCGTCCCGGTGATCGTCTGGGGCGCGCAGCGGATCTGGACCAAGGGTCACCCGAAGAAGCTGTTCCGCCCGAAGGTGCCGATCACCGTGCTCGTCGGCGAGCGGATCGAACCGACGCTGGGCACCGCGGAGCTGAACGCCCTGCTGCATTCGCGGATGCAGCACCTGCTGGAGCGGGCGCAGGAGATGTACGGGCCCCATCCGGCCGGGGAGTACTGGGTGCCGCGCCGGCTCGGCGGCGGCGCGCCGTCGCTGGCGGAAGCGGCCCGGATGGACGCCGAGGATGCCGCCGCCCGTGCGGCTCGCCGCGCCCAGGCGGCAGACCCGCCGGAGTAGCGGGGCGATGGTGGAGCCGACGTTCCGCTCGCTGGAAATCCTCGCCCAGCTGGTGGTTGCGGCCACCGGAACCCGGATCACCTACCGCGGCGTGGAGAACATCCCCGAGCGGGGCGGCGCTGTCGTCGCGATCAACCACACCAGCTACGTCGACTGGCTGCCCGCCGCGCTCGCCGTGCACCGGCGGCGCCGGCGGCTGCGGTTCATGATCAAGGCCGAGATGCAGCGGGTGCGGGCGGTCGATTTCCTGATCAGGCACACGCGCACCATCCCGGTGGATCGCCGCGCGGGAGCCGGTGCCTATGCGGTGGCCGTGCAGCGCCTCCGCGAGGGTGAGCTGGTGGGCGTCTACCCGGAGGCCACGATCAGCCGCAGCTTCGAACTCAAGGGTTTCAAGACGGGGGCCTCGCGGATGGCGATCGAGGCCGGCGTCCCGATCGTGCCGGTGATCGTCTGGGGCGCGCAGCGGATCTGGACCAAGGACCACCCGCGGAAATTAGGCCGCACTAAGGTGCCCATTACAGTGCAGGTGGGTGCGCCGTTGCGCCCGGCTGCTGACCTCGCGCAGACCGATGCCGCGCTGCGCGAGTCGATGACCACGCTGCTGCACCAGGTGCAGCAGCACTACCCGCGCCCGTCGGGCGCGTACTGGGTGCCGCACCGACTGGGCGGCGGGGCGCCGACCTTGGAGCAGGCCGCTCGGATAGAGGCCGACGAGGCGGCGAGCCGGGCGCCGCGCCGGCCCGAGTAGCGATAGGAGAGGACATGGCGGAGGCCTTCTACCGGCTGGGGGAGTTGATCGTCCCGCCGCTGGTGGCCATGCAGGGCACCAAGATCACCTTCGAGGGCCTCGAGAACATCCCCGAGCGCGGCGGTGCGCTCCTGGCCCAGAACCACACCAGCTACCTCGACTGGCTTCCGACCCTGCTCGGCGTGCGCGAGCGGGGCCGCCGCGCGTACTTCATGATCAAGGCGGAGATGGCCGAGGTGAAGGCGGCCGACTACGTCATCAGGCACGCCAGGCTGATCCCGGTGGACCGGACCGCGGGCCACGAGGCGTTCGACCTGGCCGTGCGGCGGATGCGGCAGGGCGAGCTGATCGGCATGCACCCCGAGGCGACCATCAGCCGCAGTTTCGAGCTGCGCGAGTTCAAGACCGGGGCCGCCCGCATGGCGGTGGAGGCCGGCGTGCCGATCGTCCCGGTGATCGTCTGGGGCGCCCACCGGATCTGGCCCAAGGATCATCCGAAGAAGGTGTTCCGCAACAAGGTGCCGATCACCGTCGCCGCCGGGCGGCCGCTGCCGCCGCACGGCACCGTCGAACAGCTCAACGCCGCCCTGCGCGAGCAGATGAACGCGCTGCTCTACCGGGTCCAGGCCGAATATCCGCATCCGCCGGGAGAGTTCTGGGTGCCCCGGCGGCTGGGCGGCTCCGCGCCGACCCAGGACGATTCGCGGGCGATTCGGCTGGCCGAGCTGCAGGAGCGCATGAAAAGGCACGGGACCGACGGCGTGACGCGCCCCGGTCAAAGCCAAAGCGGGCTCCATTGAGCCCGCAATGACGAAGCCGGCACTCATCGCCTGCGACGTCGACGGCACGCTGTTCGACGAAAACGAGACCATCACCCCACGCACCCGAGACGCCGTCCTTGCCGCAGTGGCCGCAGGCGCCACCTTCGTCGTGGCGACCGGGCGTCCCCCGCGGTGGATCCGGCCGGTCGTCGAGGCCCTCGGATTCGCGCCGATGGCCGTGTGCGCCAACGGCGCCGTGATCTACGACTCCGCGACCGACCGGGTGGTGTCGGCGCGCACGCTCAGCGTCGACACCCTGGCCGAGCTGGCCGAGCTCGCCACGCGCGTCATACCGGGCGCGGGGCTGGCCGTCGAGCGGATCGGCGAACGCGCCCACGACACGGCCACGCCGCAGTTCATCAGTTCGCCCGGCTACGAGCACGCGTGGCTCAACCCCGACAACACCGAGGTGTCCATCGAGGACCTGCTCAGCGCCCCGGCGATCAAGCTGCTGATCCGCCGGGCCGGGGCCCGCAGCGCCGACATGGCGGCCGAGCTGGCCAAGCACGTCGGCATCGAGGGTGACATCACCTACTCCACCAACAACGGCCTCGTGGAGATCGTGCCGCTGGGCATCAGCAAGGCCACCGGTGTGGACGAGCTCGCCCGGCCGCTCGAGATCGGCAGCGACGAGGTGGTCGCCTTCGGCGACATGCCCAACGACCTGCCGATGCTGCTGTGGGCGGGCCACGGCGTGGCGATGGGCAACGCCCACCCCGAGGTGATGGCCGCCGCCGACGAGGTGACGGCGTCCAACAGCGACGACGGGGTGGGACGGGTGCTGGAACGCTGGTGGGTCTAGCCGCTAGGCCGCCGGCACGATCACCGCGGCGAGTTGCTCGGGCAGGTAGTTGACCAACAGCGGTACCAGCCCCATGAAGGGCGTGCCGAAGATCGTCACGGGGGTGGGGCCGAAACCCAGGGCGCTCGGGTCGATGGTCGCCGTGATGGGATGCGGTGGAACGAGAATGCCGTCGAACGGCAGGTGCAGGGTGATCGGCACGTTGAAGCTGGGGAACGGTGCCGGAAGCGTCACTGGCACCGGGATCGTGAAGTCCACGAGGGTGTCGCTGTTGAGGAAGCCGTTCGCGATTGCGGCCGGCGCGTCGAACAGCGCCCCCAGCGCCCCCACGCCGTTGCCGGCCAGCAGCGCCTGCTGAACGGCCGTCGCGCTGGTCGCCAGGCCGTTGAGGGCCGAGATCGGCGCCCCCATCACCGCGTAGGTGAGCACCAGCGGCAGCCCGAAGAAAGCGCTGAGCGAGCCGGTCGTGGGCGCCAGTAGCGGCAGCGTGACGGTCGCGGAGATACTTGGAATCGACAGCGCGTCGAGGACATTGGTGAGGTTCTGCGCCATCTGCCGAAACACCGACGGCGGAATCAGGTTGGTGAGGTACTGCGCCTCCTGCCCGGGCAGGTTGGCGATGGTGAACAGATCCCCCAGCGGGCCCAGGATCGTCGGGTTGACCGTGGCCACCACCGTCGGGTTGGTCAGCGGAGTCAGCAGGGAGGTGGTCACGGTGCCCGGATTGAAGCCGGTGACCAGGAGGTTGGCGAAGGCCTGCGCGACGTCCTGCACCGCGCCGTAGTAGTTGCCCGCCAGCACGGCCTGATAGGCCGCCTGCAGTCCCGACTGCAGGCCGGGCAGCCCGGCCACGATGCCGGTGAGCGCGTCGTTCAGCGACGAGGCGAAGGTCTGGGCGAAGCCGACCTGGGTGGCGACGAACTGCTGCACGTAGTACGCGGCGTCGAAGGTCAACAGTCCCTGCACGCCGCTTTGCACCGCCGCGGGCAGGTTCGCCAGCTCGGCGGGCAGGTTCGCGATCGCGCCGGCGAGCGCCGCCACGAACTGCCGCGCGTAGACCTGCTGGTTGGCCACGATCTGGCGCAGCAACGGCAACGGGTCCGCGGCCCACGCCCGGTAGAGGGACTGCAGGTTGGCGGTGGTGTTCGCGACGAGCTGCCCATAGGCCCCGACCGGCAGGGCGGCGGCGGGCGCTTCCACGGCGGCCATCAGCGCCTGTTCGGTGTTGGCGGCCTCGGTGCCGACGTAGGCGGCCGCACTGCCGTTCAGCAGGCCCACGAACCCGTCGTGAAACGCCGCCGCCCGGGCGCTGAGCGCCTGGAATTGCTGTCCGTACGTGCCGAACACCCGTGAGATCGCCACCGAGACCTCGTCGGCGGCCGGGGCCGCGATCCCGGTGGTGGGTCCCGCCGCCGCGGCGGCGGCCCGTTCGAGCGTGGTGCCGATCCCGGCGAGGTTGCCGGCGGCGTCCGTCACCGCCTCGGGTGCTGTCAACACGAACGACACGGCGGTCCCCCCTCGACTCGAACCCCCTGATCGGCCAGGCAGGTCGAGCCTACTGTGACCGGTGCCACACTCGTGTGCGAACTGCGCGGTTCAGGCGGTGCCGGGATGGCTCGGTAGCGAGAAATGCTCGGCCGGCACGGTCGGGCCTTCCGGCGGCTCGGTCGACAGCGGCGTCGTGATGCCGTCCACGACCTGGGTGACGTTCCCGGTGAGCCGCTCGTAGTTGAGGGTTCCGTGCTGGAAGTTCTGCGTGATCTGCAGCGGCTCCTGGATTTCGGCGCTCGTGGGCAACCCGAGCGGCCCGCGCTCGTAGCTGAGTGAGGCCCACGCGTCGTAAAGCGCGCCGGTGACGGGCTGGGGACCGGTTTCGGGCGACCAGTACATCGCGCCCTTGGCGAAGGTGACGTAGCGGGCCACACCGCCCGACCCCTCGGCGTCGTCCTCGGGGGAGGTCGGCGCGCCCAGATAGCTCTTCATGCCGCCCATGTCGATCCAGTGCTGGTAGATGGCGCCGCCCTCCAGGGCCTTGAGCAGCTCCTCGGGCGGATCGTTGACATGCGAGGCGATGTCGCGGATCTCGTCCATCAGCGCGTAGGCGGCGTTTCCCGGGCAGTCGGTGTTCCCGACGTCGCGGTGGGTGAAGATCGTCGGCAGCGTGGCGACCGCACCCGCCGGGAAGACCGTGTAGTGGCTGCCGGCGGACTCCAAGGCCACGGTGCCCTTGGGGTCGACGCCGTCGAGGCCCAGCCGCCAGCCCAGCAACCGGCCGACCATGCGCAGCTGGATCGGGGTGGGCGGGACGTCGTCGAAGTTGCCGATCATCGCCACGCCCCAGGTGTTGCGGTTGAAGCCGCCGGTGTGAAAGCCCTCGACCGCCTTGGTGAGCCCCCCGGCGCTGCCCTCGAACACCTGGCCGTACTTGTCGACCAGCGCGTTGTAGGCGATGTCGCACCAGCCCAGGGTTTTGCTGTGATAGGTGTAGATGGCCTTGACGATCCCGGCGGACTCCAGCGGCGAGTAGTCGTTGCTGCCCGCGGTGTGATGGACCACCGCCGCGCGAATCCCGTTGTCGTACTGGGGGCTACCGCATCGCAGTGACTCGTCGGCGCCCCACTCGGCGCGGCTGATGATGGGCGGCGCCTGGCCGGGCATCAGCACGCCGGCCGGCGGCGTCCACTTCTGCTTGGGCGGCGCCTGGGGAGGGGAGATGAGGATCGCGGAGATGTTCTGTCCGAACGGCCGTTCCCTGGACGCGGGCCGGTAGCCGAGGCCCTCGGAGGCCGCCGGCGCCGCGGGCGGCTGCGTCAGCGGCGCGTCGACGGGTCGGGTGACGGCGACCTGGACGGTCGTGGTGGTGCCGACGAAGACCGGGTCTGTGCTGCGCGGCCCCTCGAGCGCTCCGGCCGGCGCGCCGGGCGCCGCCGAATCGGGTGCCGCGGTCTCGTACTCGGTCTGATACCAGGGTCCCCACGACCCGTCGGCCCGCTTCGCGCGCACCCGGGTGGATGTGCCGGCCAGATCGCCGGTGAGCGCCACCAGGGAAAACGGTGTGTCCTGGGTGAGTTCTCGCACGGTGACGCCGCCGCCCAGTCCAACCAGCGGCTGTTCGGCGAGCAGGGTGTCGCGCCGCTGTGGTCCGGACGCGGGGTCACGGTCACGCGCCGTGCCCGTCATCCACGAGACGATCACGACGGTGGCGATGACGGCGGTCATCAGCATCGTCGGTGCGCGACCACGGGACACCAGCTGATGTTACGTGTGTTTCTGATGTTATCAATGTGACGACACGACCGAGGGCTGCCCGAATTGCGCCGAAATGTCGACGGCACCGCGGAGTGTGAGGTGACTCCGCGGTGCCGTCGGGTGACAGGTTCGGCGAATCAGACGGGAGGCAAGGGTGCCGCCGCGGCCGGCGCGGCAGCGCCGGCAGCTCCGGGCAGTGCACCCGCCGCGCCCGGCAGGGCACCGGCGGCGCCCGGCAGCGCGGCCGCCGCGTGCGGTAACGCACCCGCGGCACCGGGCAGAGCACCGGCCGCGCCCGGCAGGGCACCCGGGAGGGCACCCGCCGCGCCCGGCAGCGCGCCCGGCGCGCCGGCGCCGCCTTGCATGCTCTGCGTGATCGCCGGCATCACCAGGCCCTTGAGCAGGTCGATGGCCTGCCCGGCGCCCAGCTGGTTGGCGGCCTGCATCACGTCGTTGATCAGCCCGCCGCCGCCGTTGCCGCCCCCGCCGCCGCCACCGCCGAGGGTGGACGGGTCACCGAGGATCGGGTACGTCCCGTCGGCGCCGGGGTCCAGCGCGGCGGGCGTGGTGATCGGCACTTCGCCGGCCGCGGGGGTGCCGAGGCCGCCGGCCGGGCTGGTCAGCGCGGGGTTGAGGCCCGCGCCAGGGGTGGTCAGGCCACCGACGCCCGGGGTCGTCGGCAGCGCGCCCGGCGCGGTCAGCCCGGGGGTGGTCGGCGACAGGCCGGGGCTTGCCAGGCCCGGGCTGGTCAGACCGGGGCTCGTCAGGCCCGGGCTGGTGAGGCCGGGGCTGGTCAAACCGGTGGTCCCCAGGCCCGGGGTACCCAGGCCGGGGCCGGTCAGGCCCGTCGTGCTGGCGCCGCCGCCGCTGAGGGCGGGGATCGGGGGCATGTTGATCCCGAATTGCGACAGCCCCTGGGTCAGCGCGCCCATCAGCTCGCCGGGCAGGTCGGTCATCACGGCTGCCTGCTTGAACTCGTGGTGCTCGGGCTGCTTGCCGGCGGAGGTCGATTCGTAGACAAGGAAGTATGCGCAAGGACTCGCGACTGCCACAGCGGCGACCGCGCTCATGGCTGTCGAGAGCTTGCGTCGGCGTCGGTTCGGCACGGAAGTCTCCTCAATCTGGACAACTCAATCTGAACTTTTCGTGTGGCGTGTCCTGCCGGTCGCATCCGGCATGAACCACACAAGTCGATGGTACGAGTGGGATTGCTGTGACTAGAGTGGTGATATTGAATCGTGAGATAAATGCGATACCGACTGTGACCCTGCCGGTTCGGCGGCCCGGCAGGATCAACCCCGACTCCCCAGCCTCGCCAAATGGGTTGCGCTGCCGCAGTCGGATACCCTAAGCAACCGATGACTTCTCCTTCCAGTCGCTTTGACCTCTATGTCGTCGGCTCCGGATTCTTCGGCCTGACCATCGCCGAGCGCGTGGCTACCCAACTCGGGAAACGCGTGCTCGTGGTTGAGCGGCGCCCGCACATCGGTGGCAACGCGTACTCCGAGGCGGAGCCGCAGACCGGGATCGAGATCCACAAGTACGGCGCGCACCTGTTCCACACCTCCAATAAGAGGGTCTGGGACTACGTGCGGCAGTTCACCGAGTTCACCGACTACCGGCACCGGGTTTTCGCCATGCACAACGGGCAGGCCTACCAGTTCCCCATGGGCCTGGGCCTGGTGTCGCAGTTCTTCGGCAAGTACTTCAGCCCCGAGGAAGCCCGGCGCCTGATCGCCGAACAGGCCGCCGAGATCGACACCGCCGACGCGCAGAACCTCGAGGAGAAGGCCATCTCGCTGATCGGCAGGCCGCTCTACGAGGCGTTCGTCAAGGGCTACACGGCCAAGCAGTGGCAGACCGACCCCAAGGAGCTGCCGGCGGCCAACATCACCCGGCTGCCGGTGCGCTACACCTTCGACAACCGGTACTTCAGCGACACCTACGAGGGCCTGCCGGTCGACGGCTACACCGCCTGGCTGGAGAAGATGGCCGACGACGACCGCATCGAGGTGCGGCTGGACACCGACTGGTTCGAGGTCCGCGACCTGCTGCGCCGGGAGTCGCCGTCGGCCCCGGTGGTCTATACCGGGCCGCTGGACCGCTACTTCGACTACGCCGAGGGCCGGCTCGGCTGGCGCACGCTGGACTTCGAGGTCGAGGTCCTGCCCATCGGCGATTTCCAGGGCACGCCGGTGATGAACTACAACGACCTGGACGTGCCCTACACCCGCATCCACGAGTTCCGCCACTTCCACCTCGAGCGCGACTACCCGAACGACAAGACGGTGATCATGCGGGAGTACTCGCGGTTCGCCGGGGACGACGACGAGCCCTACTATCCGATCAACACCGAAGCCGACCGCGCCCTGCTGGCCGCCTACCGCGCGAGGGCGAAGTCCGAGACGGCGTCGTCGGGAGTGCTGTTCGGGGGCCGGCTGGGCACCTACCAATACCTGGACATGCACATGGCCATCGCCAGCGCACTGAATATGTACGACAACACCCTCGCGCCGCACCTGCGTGACGGCGCCCCGCTCGCTGACACCGAAAGCGCACACGCATGACCCGTGCCGGCGACGATGCAGCGCGAAGCAATGAGGAGGAGCGGCACCAATGACCCGTGCCGGCGACGATGCAGTGGGGGCACCTCCCGCTTGCGGGGGACGAAGCAATGAGGAGGAGCGGCACCAGTGACCGCCGTGAGCCTGCTGTCCCGAATCATCCTGCCGCGCCCGGGTGAGCCCCTCGACGTGCGCAAGCTCTACCTCGAGGAGTCGACCACCAACGCCCGGCGCGCCCACGCGACGAGCCGCACGTCGCTGCAGATCGGGGCGGAGTCCGAGGTGTCGTTCGCGACGTACTTCAACGCCTTCCCGGCCAGCTACTGGCGCCGCTGGAGCATCTGCACGTCGGTGGTGCTGCGCGTCGAAGTGACCGGCGCCGGGCGCGTCGACCTTTACCGCACCAAGGCCACCGGCGCGCGCATCTTCGTCGAGGGCCGCCAGTTCAGCGGGGCCGAGGACGAGGCGCAGGTGGTCGAGGTCGAGGTCGGGCTGCAGCCGTTCGAGGACGGCGGCTGGGTGTGGTTCGACATCACCACCGACACCAAGGTGACCCTGCTCAGCGGCGGCTGGTATGCGACCGGGACCCCGCCGGTCAAGGCCAACATCGCCGTCGGCATCCCCACGTTCAACCGCCCGGCGGACTGCGCCAACGCGCTGGCCGCGCTCACCGCCGACCCGTTGGTGGACGAGGTGATCGGCGCGGTGATCGTTCCCGACCAGGGTGTGCGCAAGGTGCGCGACCATCCCCGCTTCCCGGAGGCCGCCAAGCGGCTGGGTAATCGGCTGACCCTCTGCGACCAGCCCAACCTGGGCGGGTCGGGCGGCTATAGCCGGGTGATGTACGAGGCGCTGAAAAACACCGACTGCCAACAGATTCTGTTCATGGACGACGACATCCGCATCGAGCCGGACTCGATCCTGCGGGTGCTGGCCATGCACCGCTTCGCCAAGAGCCCCATGCTGGTCGGCGGCCAGATGCTCAACCTGCAGGAGCCCTCGCACCTGCACATCATGGGCGAGGTGGTCGACCAGTCGAACTTCATGTGGACCGCCGCGCCGCACGCCGAGTACGACCACGACTTCGCCGTGTACCCGCTCAACGACAAAAACGACCGCAGCAAGCTGCTGCACCGGCGCATCGACGTCGATTTCAACGGCTGGTGGACGTGCATGATCCCGCGTCAGGTCGCCGAGGAGGTGGGCCAGCCCCTGCCGCTGTTCATCAAGTGGGACGACGCCGAATACGGACTGCGCGCCGCAGAGCACGGCTACCCGACGGTGACGCTGCCGGGCGCGGCGATCTGGCACATGGCCTGGAGCGACAAGGACGACGCGATCGACTGGCAGGCCTACTTCCACCTGCGCAACCGGCTGGTGGTCGCCGCGCTGCACTGGGACGGTGACGTCACCGGCCTGGTCCGCAGCCACCTGAAAGCCACTCTGAAACACCTTGCCTGTCTTGAATATTCGACCGTGGCGATCCAGAACAGGGCCATCGACGATTTCCTGGCCGGTCCCGAGCACATCTTCTCGATCCTGGAATCGGCGCTGCCGGAAGTGCACCGGATGCGCAAGCAGTACCCGGACGCCGTCGTCCTGCCGGCCGCCAGCGAACTGCCGTCGCCGGTGTACCAGAGCAAGGCCATGAAGCCGCCGGTGAACCCGTTTTCCATCGGCTACCGGCTGGCCCGCGGCATCCTGCACAACATGACCAAGGCCGACCCCGACCACCACCGCCGGCCGGAATTCAATGTGCCGACCCAGGACGCGCGGTGGTTCCGGTTGTGCACCGTCGACGGCGTGACCGTCACGACGGCCGACGGCTGCGGGGTGGTGTACCGGCAGCGCAATCGCGCCAAGATGATGTCGCTGCTGCTGGCTTCGCTGCGCCGCCAGCGCCAGTTGACCGGCCGGTTCGACGAGATGCGCAAGGTGTACCGGGACGCGCTGCCCGTCCTTTCCAGCACTCAGAAGTGGGAGACGGCGCTGCTGCCGGGCCCAGAGGACAAGGCCCGCGAGAAGACCCAACATGCCTGACGCCTCGGTCTCTGAGGCGCCGCGCGGCGAAGTGGCCGCCCTGGTGGCCGTCCAGTCGGCGCTGGCCGGGCGCCCCGGCACGCTCGCCGTGGCCCGGGGGCTCTCCTACTTCGGGGAGCACAGCATCGGGTGGGTGGCCGCGGCGATCCTGGGCGCGGCCCTGCTGCCCGGCCGCCGCCGGGCGTTCCTGGTGGCCGGGGCCGGCGCGTTCGCCGCGCACGCCGCCGCGGTGGCGGTCAAGCGGGTGGTCCGGCGCCGCCGGCCCCATCATCCGGCCGTCGCCGTGCACGTCGGCACGCCCAGCCGGTTGAGCTTCCCCTCCGCGCACGCCTCCTCCACCACGGCCGCGGCCATCCTGCTGGGACGGGCGGCGGGGTTGGGGGGGCTGCCACTGGCCGCGGTCCTGGTTCCCCCGATGGCGATATCCCGGATGCTGCTGGGCGTGCACTACCCGAGCGACGTGGCCGTCGGCGTCGCCCTGGGCGCCGGCGTCGCGGAGATCACCGGCCGTGCGGCGAGAGGTCTGGAAGGGAGTGCGGCCCAATGAGCGAAGGCGTGGTAACCGGGCCTCCGGGGAACCTGATCGCCGGGGTGGTCAAGGCGATCCGCCCGCGGCAATGGGTCAAGAACGTCATCGTGCTGGCCGCGCCGCTGGCCGCGCTCGGCGGCCCGATCCGCTACGACTACGCCGAGGTGCTGACCAAGGTGTCCGGGGCCTTCGTGGTGTTCTGCCTCGCGGCGTCGTCGATCTATCTGGTCAACGACGTTCGCGACATCGCCGCCGACCGCGAGCATCCGACCAAGAGGTACCGCCCGATCGCGGCGGGCGTGGTGCCGGAGTGGCTGGCCTACGCGCTGGCGGTGGTGCTGGCAGCGGCCTCCCTGGCCATTTCGTGGTGGCTGGCGCCCAATCTTGCGCTGGTGATCGCCGTCTACCTCGGCATGCAGCTCGCATACTGTTTCGGCCTCAAACACCAAGCGGTGATGGACATCTGCATCGTGTCGTCGGCGTACCTGATCCGGGCGATCGCCGGGGGCGCCGCCACGAAAATCCCCCTGTCGCAATGGTTCCTGCTGTTCGTGGCGTTCGGGTCGCTGTTCATGGTGGCCGGCAAGCGCTACGCCGAGCTGCAGGTGGCCGAGCGCACCGGCGCGGCCATCCGCAAGGCGCTGGAGAGTTACACCAGCACCTATCTGCGCTTCGTCTGGACGATGTCGGCCACCGCGGTGGTGCTGTGCTACGGGCTGTGGGCGTTCGAGCGCGACCGCCATTCTGGATCCTGGTTCGCGGTGTCGATGGTCCCGTTCACCATCGCGATCCTGCGCTACGCGGTCGACGTCGACGGCGGCCTCGCCGGTGAGCCGGAGGACATCGCGCTGCGCGACCGGGTGCTGCAGCTGCTGGCCGTGGCGTGGATCGTGACAGTTGGGGCCGCCGTTGCCTTCGGCTAGCCCCGAGCTGCAGGCCCTCAAGGCGCGATTGTCGAGCCGTCGGCCGGCGGACAGGCGGCCCGGCCGGCTTCTTTGGAGACCATCGTTCCCCTACGACCTCACCGTGCGGGTCAGCCTGTGGATCGGGGTGGCCACGGTCGCGACGCTGTTCGCCTGGGGTGCATGGCAGCGCCGCTGGATCGCCGACGACGGCCTGATCGTGCTGCGCACCGTGCGCAACCTGCTGGCCGGCAACGGGCCGGTGTTCAACGAGGGCGAGAGGGTGGAGGCCAACACCTCCACGGCCTGGACCTACCTGATGTACGCCGGGAGCTGGGTCGGCGGCCCGATGCGCATGGAATACGTCGCGTTGGCGCTGGCCCTGCTGCTCTCGGTGCTGGGCGTGGCGCTGCTGATGCTCGGCGCCGCGCGGCTGTACGCGCCCAGCCTGCGGCTGCGCAAGGCGGTCATGCTGCCCGCCGGCGCCTTCGCCTACATCGCGCTGCCGCCCGCGCGGGACTTTGCGACGTCCGGGCTGGAGACCGGGCTGACGCTGGCCTACCTGGGCTTGCTGTGGTGGATGATGGTCTGCTGGGGCCAGCCCGTGCGCAACCGGCCGGATAGCCCGTGGTTCCTCGGCGCGCTGGCATTCGTCGCCGGTTTGAGCGTGCTGGTCCGGCCGGACCTGGCGCTGATGGGCGGGCTGGCGCTGATCATGATGCTGATCGCCGCCCGCACCTGGCGCCGGCGGGGGCTGGTCGTGCTCGCCGGGGGCCTGCTGCCCGTCGCCTACGAGATCTTCCGGATGGGCTACTACGGCCTGCTGGTACCCGGGACCGCCCTCGCCAAGGACGCCGCCGGCGACAAGTGGTCGCAGGGCATGGTCTATCTGTCGAATTTCGACGCGCCGTACGCGGTGTGGGTGCCCGCGTTGCTGCTGGTGCCGCTGGGGGTGCTGATGGTGTTCGCCCGCCGGCGGCCGTCGTTCCTGCGTCCGGCGCTGGCGCCCAACTACGGCCGGATCGCCCGCGCCGTCCAGAGCCCCCCGGCGGTGGTGGCATTCGTGCTGGTCAGCGGGTTGGTGCAGGCGTTGTACTGGATCCGCCAAGGCGGTGATTTCATGCACGGCCGGGTGCTGTTGGCCCCGCTTTTCTGTTTGCTTGCCCCCGTGGCCGTGATCCCCGTGCCGATTCCCGACGGCCAGGACTACTCGCGGGAGACTGGATATTGGGTGGCGGGCGCCGCCGGGGTGCTCTGGCTGGGCGTGGCGGGATGGTCGCTGTGGGCGGCGAACTCGCCGGGAATGGGCGACGACGCCACCCACGTCACTTACTCCGGGATCGTCGACGAGCGCCGCTTCTACGCGCAGGCCACCGGGCACGCGCACCCGTTGACCGCCGCCGACTACCTGGGCTACCCGCGGATGGCCGCCATCCTGGCGGCACTCGACAACACCCCGGACGGCGCGTTGCTGCTGCCGTCGGGCAACTACATCCAGTGGGACCTGGTGCCGATGCTGCAGCCGCCGCCGGGCAGCCCACCCCAAAAGCCCCAGCACACAGTGTTTTTCACCAATCTGGGCATGGTCGGCATGAACGTCGGGCTCGACGTCAGGGTGATCGACCAGATCGGCCTGGCCAACCCGCTCGCGCAGCACACCGAGCGGCTCAAGCACGGCCGGATCGGCCACGACAAGAACCTGTTCCCGGACTGGGTGATCGCCGACGGCCCCTGGGTCAAGACCTATCCCGGAATCCCCGGCTACCTGGACCAGCAGTGGGTCGCGGAGGCGGTGGCGGCGCTGAAATGTCCCGAGACGCAGGCGGTGCTGGGATCGGTGCGTGCGCCCCTGACCGTGCACCGATTCCTGTCCAACCTGCTGCACTCCTACGACTTCACCTCCTACCGGATCGACCGCGTGCCGCTCTACGAGCTCGCCAGGTGCGGCCTCCCGCTGCCCGACACCGTGCCGCCACCGCCGCGCGAGTAGCGCCCGGGGCGGTGGTCCGGAAACTTTTTCTCGGCCTGATCGCCCGTGCGCCCCCACCCCGGTCACCGGAGATTGACAGCAACATCACATTTTGGTCTCTACCAGCCTGTCGCGCCGGGCAGGCACATGCCGAAACGCTATTTTTCACGGACGGGTCGGGATTCGGAATTCGCGGAAATGGCGGTCGGACAATCGTTTGCGCCGTCGCCTCGATGCGACCGGATGGCAGAAGGTGTGGTTGACTACACGGGCACTGCCGCGCTTGGCGCCGGGCAATCGGCTAAGCGCATGCAGTCCGACCCAATCGAGTGATGCGCCCAATCGGAGGAATGTGCCGAGAGGCCAGAAGGATGAGGAAGCAAGGATGACGCTTGTTGACAGGTTGCGCAGCGCCGCGGCAGTGATGCCGCGCCGGCTCGCAGTTGCGGCCGTGGGGGCGGCTCTGCTGTCGGGCCTGATCGGCGCTGTGGGGGGCTCGGCGACCGCCGGAGCGTTCTCTCGCCCGGGTCTGCCGGTGGAGTACCTCCAAGTTCCTTCCGCAGCGATGGGACGTGACATCAAGGTTCAGTTCCAGAGCGGTGGCGCCAACGCGCCCGCGCTGTATCTGCTCGACGGCATGCGCGCGCAGGACGACTACAACGGCTGGGACATCAACACCCCGGCGTTCGAGTGGTACAACCAGTCCGGCATCGCCACCGTGATGCCGGTCGGCGGCCAGTCCAGCTTCTACTCCGACTGGTACAAGCCCGCCTGCGGTAAGGCCGGCTGCACCACCTACAAGTGGGAGACCTTCCTGACCAGCGAGCTGCCGCAGTACCTGTCGGCCAACAAGCAGGTCAAGCCGACCGGCAGCGCGGTCGTCGGCCTGTCGATGGCCGGCTCCTCGGCGCTGATCTTGTCCGCCTACCACCCCGACCAGTTCATCTACGCCGGCTCGCTGTCGGCGCTGCTGGACCCGTCGCAGGGCATGGGCCCGTCGCTGATCGGGCTCGCCATGGGTGACGCCGGTGGCTATAAGGCCGCCGACATGTGGGGCCCGTCGAGCGACCCGGCCTGGGCGCGCAACGACCCGTCGCTGCAGGTCGGCAAGCTGGTCGCGAACAACACCCGCATCTGGGTGTACTGCGGTAACGGCAAGCCGTCGGACCTCGGTGGCGACAACCTGCCCGCGAAGTTCCTCGAGGGCTTCGTGCGGACCAGCAACCTGAAGTTCCAGGACGCGTACAACGCGGCCGGTGGCCACAACGCGGTGTGGAACTTCGACGCCAACGGCACGCACGACTGGCCGTACTGGGGAGCGCAGCTGCAGGCCATGAAGCCTGACCTGCAGTCGACGCTGGGCGCGACGCCGGGCGCCGGTCCGGCCACGGCCGCCCCGACCAACGACGGCACCTAAACACAGCACACGACCGGCGGCGGCAATCCCTGCGGGGTTGCCGCCGTCGGTCGTTTCGGCACGGCGCCGTGGTGTGAGGTGGTTCACTACCCCCGGGCCACGCCTCATCGGGCGCTGGTTAATGTGCTCAAGAGCGGAGTCGACGAGGGAGGGTGGACATGAGGGTCGGACGACGGGGCGCGGCGGCGGTGCTGAGGGCGATCTGTGGTGCCGTGCTGGCGGTGGTCTTCGGCGGCGTGACCGTGACGGCGGGGATTCCCGGAGCGGCGCGCGCGGCCGGCTACGAGAGCCTCATGGTCCCGTCCGCCGCGATGGGCCGCGACATCCCGGTGGCCTTCCTGGCCGGCGGCCCGCACGCGGTCTACCTGCTCGATCCCTTCGACGCCGGCCCGGACGTCAGCAACTGGGTCACCGCCGGCAACGCGATGAACACCCTGGCCGGCAAGGGCATCTCGGTGGTGGCGCCCGCCGGCGGCGCCTACAGCATGTACACCAACTGGGAGCAGGACGGCAGCAAGCAGTGGGACACCTTCCTGTCCAGCGAGCTGCCGGACTGGCTGGCGGCCAACAAGGGCCTCGCCCCGGGCGGTCACGCCGCCGTGGGTGCCGCGCAGGGCGGCTACGCCGCGATGGCGCTGGCCGCGTTTCATCCCGACCGCTTCGGCTTCGCCGGCTCGATGTCGGGCTTCCTGTACCCGTCGAGCACCAACTACAACGGCGCGATCCTGGCGGGGCTGCAACAGTTCGGTGGCGTCGACGGCAACGGCATGTGGGGTGCGCCGCAGCTGGGCCGGTGGAAGTGGCACGACCCCTACGTGCACGCCTCGCTGCTGGCCCAGAACAACACCCGCGTGTGGGTGTACAGCCCCACCAACGACGGGGCCAGCGATCCGGCGGCCATGATCGGCCAGGCGTCGGCGGCCATGGGCAGTGCCCGCGAGTTCTACCAGCAGTACCGCAGCGTCGGCGGGCACAACGGCCACTTCGACCTGCCGGGCGGCGGCGACAACGGCTGGGGTTCGTGGTCCGGCCAGCTGGGTGCCATGTCCGGGGACATCGTCGGCGCCATCCGCTAGCGGCGGGTCACGGCCGGTGCCCTGGTCGGCCCGGCCGGTCCTTCATGGCGAGCCGGTACCCTGTAGGAGCGTGCGGCAGGGGGCGGGACGACCGCGTCGCTGCGGCCTATCCGCTTCGCTAGCAGGAGAACATGACCACGAAATCCCGGCGCAGACGCCACCGGATCCTCGCGTGGGTCGCCGCCCTCTCGGTGGCCGGCGTCGTGCTGCTGGTGGTGGCGCTCGCGGCGGTCTTGCTGCGCAGCCACGAAGCGCCGCCCAGCGCGGTGCCACCGGGGGTGCTACCCCCGTCGTCGACGACGACGCACCCGCACAAGCCGCGGCCCGCCTCCCAGGACTCCTCCTGCCCCGACGTGGAGGTGATCGCGGTGCCGGGCACCTGGGAGTCGTCCCCGCAGGATGACCCGCGCAACCCCACGCAGTTCCCGAACGCGTTGCTGCTCAAGGTGACTGGGCCGCTGTCCAGCCAGTTTCCGGGTTCGCGGATGCGGACGTACACGGTGGCGTACACGGCACAGTTCCACAACCCGCTCAGCGGTGACACCCAGATGTCCTACAACCAGAGCCGCGCCGAGGGCACCCGCGCGCTGGTGCAGGCGATGACCGACATCAACAACAAGTGCCCGCTGACCAGCTACGTGTTGATGGGTTTCTCCCAGGGCGCGGTGATCGCCGGGGATGTCGCCAGCGACATCGGCAACGGCCGCGGACCGGTCGACGACGACCTGGTGCTCGGTGTGACGCTGATCGCCGACGGTCGGCGGCAGCAGGGCGTGGGCAACGACGTGGGGCCCAACCCCCCCGGGCAGGGCGCCGAGGTCACGCTGCAGGAAGTGCCGGTGTTGTCCGGGCTCGGCCTGACCATGACGGGTCCGCGGCCGGGCGGCTTCGGCGCGCTCAACGACAAGACCAACGAGATCTGCGCCCCGGGCGACCTGATCTGCGCAGCGCCCGAGGAGGCGTTCAGCGTGGCCAACCTGCCGAACACGCTGAACACGCTGGCCGGTGGAGCGGGCCAGCCGGTGCACGCGCTGTACGCCACGACGCAGTGCTGGAGCCTGGACGGCCAGCCGGCGACCGACTGGACGCTGAACTGGGCGCAGGGTCTGGTCGCCGGTGCGCCCCACCCGAAGCACGGCTGACTGCCGACGGCAGACACAACGGCCCGGGTGGCCGGTGCGCGCGCCAATCGGCGGTACCTTGAGATTTGGTCTGTCGCGCGACGCCGCCTAACATTAAGAAAAAAATAAGAGCTATGAGAGTTCGTGGGTCGGCCCGCCGGGTCGACGTCGGCGCGCAAGTGCCCCACGGGACTTGACCGTCGGGGCGGCCGACACCGAGACGTGAGTACCGTCGGCGGAGCCGACATAGGCGTTTTGTAACAGGAGAGGGCGGCATGGTCTACCACAACCCATTCATCGTCAACGGAAGAATCACGTTCCCCGACAACACGAACCTGGTCCTTCACGTCGAGAAATGGGCGAGGGTGCGCGGCGACCGCCTGGCCTACCGGTTCCTCGATTTCTCCACCGAACGCGACGGGATCGCGCGCGACATCGTCTGGCGCGATTTCAGCATGCGCAACAGGGCCGTGGGCGCCCGCCTGCAGCAGGTCACCAAGCCCGGCGATCGCATCGCCATCCTGTGCCCGCAGAACCTCGATTACCTCATCGCGTTCTTCGGCGCGTTGTACGCCGGCAGGATCGCGGTGCCGTTGTTCGACCCGAGCGAGCCGGGACACGTCGGCCGCCTGCACGCCGTGCTCGACGACTGCGCCCCGTCGACCATCCTGACCACCACCGAGGCCGCCGAGGGCGTCCGCAAGTTCATCCGTGCCCGCTCCGCGAAGGAGCGCCCGCGCGTGATCGCCGTCGACGCGGTGCCCGACGAGGTCGCCTCCACCTGGCAGCCGCCCGAGGCGACCGAGGAGACCATCGCCTACCTGCAGTACACATCCGGTTCCACCCGGACACCGACCGGTGTCCAGATCAGCCAGCTCAACCTGCCCACGAACGTGCTGCAGGTGCTGGTGGCGCTGCAGGGCACCGAAGGCGACCGCGGGTGCTCGTGGCTGCCGTTCTTCCACGACATGGGCCTGATCACGGCGCTGCTGTCGCCGGTGCTCGGTCACGACTTCACCTTCATGACGCCCGCCGCGTTCGTCCGCCGGCCCGGCCGGTGGATCCGTGAGCTGGCGCGCAAGCCGGGCGAGACCGGCGGTGTGTTCTCGGCCGCCCCGAACTTCGCGTTCGAGCACGCCGCGGTGCGCGGCCTGCCCCGCGACGACGAGCCGCCCCTGGACCTGAGCAACGTCAAGGGCATCCTCAACGGCAGCGAGCCGGTCAGCCCGGCCTCGATGCGCAAGTTCTACGAGGCCTTCGCCCCCTACGGGCTGCAGGAGACCGCCATCAAGCCGTCGTACGGCCTGGCGGAAGCCACGTTGTTCGTCTCGACCACGCCGATGAACGAGAAGCCCAGGGTCATCCACGTCGACCGGGACCAGCTGAACAACCAGCGCTTCGTCGAGGTCGCGGCCGACGCGCCGAACGCCGTCGCCCAGGTGTCGGCGGGCGAGGTCGGCGTCGACGAGTGGGCGGTCATCGTCGATCCCGAGTCGGCGAGCGAGTTGCCGGACGGGCAGATCGGCGAGATCTGGCTGCACGGCAAGAACCTGGGGCTCGGCTACTGGGGCAAAGAGGAAGAGACGACCGACGTCTTCAAGAACATCCTCAAGTCCCGGGTCGCCGCGTCGCATGCCGAGGGAGCAGCCGACGACGGCCTGTGGGTGCGCACCGGCGACTACGGCGTCTACCACGACGGGCACCTCTATATTGCGGGCCGCATCAAGGACCTGGTGATCGTCGACGGCCGCAACCACTACCCGCAGGACCTCGAGTACTCGGCCCAGGAAGCCAGCCGCGCCCTGCGCACCGGTTACGTCGCCGCGTTCTCGGTCCCGGCCAACCAGCTCCCCCAGGAAGTGTTCGACAACCCGCACGTCGGACTCAAGTACGACGCCGAGGACTCCTCCGAGCAGCTGGTCATCGTGGCCGAGCGCGCCGCCGGCACGCACAAGCTCGACTACCAGCCCATCGCCGACGACATCCGCGCGGCCATCGCCGTGCAGCACGGGGTGACCGTCCGCGACCTGCTGCTTGTGCAGGCCGGCACCATCCCCCGCACCTCCAGCGGCAAGATCGGCCGCCGGGCCTGCCGCGCCGCCTACCTCGACGGCAGCCTGCGGAGCGGCGTCGGGTCCCCGACCGCCTTCGCCAGCGCGACCGACTGAATCCAGGAACCATGGCTGACACACACCTCGAACCTTCGGACGACTCCGCAACCGCCACGCCCATCCTGCCCGCGACGTCGACCGGCATGACGGTGCCGGAGATGCGGCAGTGGCTGCGCAACTACGTCGCCAAGTGCACCGGGCAGTCGCCCGACTCGATCGACGAGTCGGTGCCGATGGTGGAGCTGGGGATGTCCTCGCGCGACGCCGTGGCCATGGCCGCCGACATCGAGGACCTGACCGGCGTCACGCTGTCGGTCGCGGTGGCCTTCCAGCACCCGACCATCGAGTCGCTGGCCACCCGGATCGTCGAGGGCGAACCCGAGGCGGACACCTCCCTGGACGGCAACACCGACTGGACGCGCAAGGGCCCGGCCGAGCGCGTCGACATCGCGATCGTCGGTCTGTCCACCCGCTTCCCGGGGGACATGAACACCCCGGACGAGATGTGGCAGGCGCTGGTGGAAGGTCGCGACGCCATCACCGACCTGCCCGAAGGGCGCTGGTCGGAGTTCCTGGACGAGCCACGGCTGGCCGACCGCATGGTCAACGCCCAGACCCGCGGCGGCTACCTGAAGGACATCAAGGGCTTCGACTCGGAGTTCTTCGCGGTGGCCAAGACCGAGGCCGACAACATCGACCCGCAGCAGCGGATGGCGCTGGAGCTGACCTGGGAGGCGCTGGAGTACGCCCGCATCCCGGCATCCAGCCTGCGCGGCAAGGCCGTCGGCGTCTACGTCGGCGTGTCCAACAACGACTACGCGATGATGGCGGTCTCGGACCCGACGACGGCACACCCCTACGCCATCACCGGCACCGCCACCTCGATCATCGCCAACCGGGTGTCCTACTTCTACGACTTCCGCGGTCCCTCGGTGGCCGTCGACACCGCGTGCTCGAGCTCGCTGGTGGCGGTCCACCAGGCCGTGCAGGCGCTGCGCAACGGCGAGTGCGACGCCGCGGTGGCCGGCGGGGTCAACGCGCTGATCACGCCCGCGGTGACGCTGGGCTTCGACGAGATCGGCGCGGTGTTGTCCCCGGACGGCCGGATCAAGTCGTTCTCGTCGGACGCCGACGGCTACATCCGCTCCGAGGGCGCCGGGATGCTGGTGCTCAAGCGGGTCGACGACGCCCGCCGCGACGGCGACCAGATCCTGGCCGTCATCGCCGGCAGCGCGATCAACCACGACGGCCGGTCCAACGGCCTGATCGCGCCGAACCAGGACGCGCAGGCAGACGTGCTGCGCCGGGCCTACAAGGACGCCGGCATCGACCCGCGCAACGTCGACTACATCGAGGCGCACGGCACCGGGACGGTGCTCGGCGACCCGATCGAGGCCGAGGCGCTGGGCCGCATCGTCGGCCGCGGGCGCCCCGCCGACCGTCCCGCGTTGCTCGGCGCGGTCAAAAGCAACATCGGCCACCTGGAGTCGGCGGCCGGTGTGGCCAGCATGGCCAAGGTGGTGCTGGCGCTGCAGCACGACAAGCTGCCGCCGTCCATCAACTTCGCCGGCCCCAGCCCCTACATCGACTGGGACGCGACGCACCTGAAGGTGGTCGACACGGCCACCGACTGGCCGCGGTACGGCGGATACGCGCTGGCCGGGGTGTCCAGCTTCGGCTTCGGCGGGGCCAACGCCCACGTCGTCGTGCGCGAGGTCCTGCCGCGTGACGTCGTCGAGAAGGAACCCGCGCCCGAATCCCCGGCGGCCGCCGAGGCGGAGCCCGCTCAAGCGCCGTCGCCGGGAACCTTCGAAGGCCACTCGCTGCGCTTCGACGATTTCGGCAACATCATCACCGACACCCCCGCGGCCGAAGAGGAATACGAGCTGCCGGGCGTCACCGAGGAGGCGCTGCGGCTCAAGGAGATCGCGCTCGAAGAGCTCGCGGCCAAGGAAGCCGCCGAGCCGACCAGGCCGCTGATCCCGCTGGCGGTGTCGGCGTTTCTGACCTCCCGCAAGAAGGCGGCCGCCGCCGAGCTGGCCGACTGGATGGACAGCCCGGAGGGCCGGGCGTCGTCTCTGGAGGCGATCGGGCGGTCGCTGTCGCGGCGCAACCACGGCCGCTCGCGCGCGGTGGTGCTGGCGCACGACCACGACGAGGCCATCAAGGGCCTGCGCGCCGTCGCCGAGGGCAAGCAGCGCCCAGGCGTTTTCAGCGCCGACGGGCCGGTGACCAGCGGCCCGGTGTGGGCGATGGCCGGTTTCGGCGCGCAGCACCGCAAGATGGGCAAGAACCTGTATCTGCGCAACGACGTCTTCGCCGAGTGGATCGAAAAGGTCGACGCGCTGATCCAGGACGAGCGGGGCTACTCGGTGCTCGAGCTGATCCTCGACGACTCGCACGAATACGGCATAGAGACCAGCAACGTCGTCATCTTCGCGATCCAGATCGCGCTGGGTGAGCTGCTCAAGCACCACGGCGCCAAACCGGCCGCGGTGATCGGGCAGTCGCTGGGCGAGCCCGCATCGGCCTACTTCTCCGGCGGGCTGTCCCTGGCCGACGCCACCCGCGTGATCTGCTCACGCTCGCACCTGATGGGCGAGGGCGAGGCGATGCTGTTCGGCGAGTACATCCGCTTCATGGCGCTCGTCGAATACTCCGCCGACGAGCTCAAGACGGTGTTCGCCGACTTCCCCGGCCTCGAGGTGTGCGTCTACGCCGCGCCCAGCCAGACCGTCATCGGCGGTCCGCCCGAACAGATCGACGCGATCGTCGCCCGCGCCGAGGCCGAAGGCCGCTTCGCCCGCAAGCTGCAGACCAAGGGCGCCGGCCACACCTCGCAGATGGATCCGCTGCTCGGTGAGTTCTCCGCGGAGCTGCAGGGCATCCACCCGCTGAGCCCGACCACCGGAATCTTCTCGACCGTGCACGAGGGCAGTTTCGTCAAGCCCGGCAGCGATCCCATCCACGACGTGGCGTATTGGGTGAAGGGGATGCGGCATTCCGTCTACTTCACCCACGGCGTCCGCAACGCGGTCGACAGCGGCTACACCACCTTCCTCGAGCTGGCGCCCAACCCGGTGGCGCTGATGCAGATCGGCCTGACCACCGCCGCCGCGGGCCTGCCGGATGCGCAACTGATCCCGACACTGGCCAAGAAGCAGGACGACGTCGAGTCGATGATCTCGGCCATGGCGCAGCTCTACGTCTACGGTCACGACCTGGACATCTGGACGCTGTTCACGCGGCGTTCCGCCGACCGGTTCGACCCCCAGGACTACGCGAACATCCCGCCGACACGGTTCAAGCGCAAGGACCACTGGCTGCAGGTGTCGTTCTCGGCGGGCAGCAGTGCGGTGATCATGCCCGGCGCCCACGTGGCACTGCCGGACGGGCGCCACGTGTGGGAGTACGCGCCCCGGATCTTCACGGGCCTGGAGGCGACCGACCTGGAGGCGTTGGTCAAATCCGCCGCCGCCGAGGTGCTCGAGGACGCGCAGCTGACCGCCTCGGAGGTGCGGGCGGTGCCCCCGCAAGGCTCCGCCCTGGTGACGACGCTGACCCGGCACCCCGGCGGCGCCTCGGTTCAGGTCCACGCCCGGGTCGGGGAGTCCTTCACGCTGGTGTACGACGCCCTGGTGGCGCGGGCCGGTGCCCAGTCGGTGCTGCCCGCCGCCCTCGGTGCGGGCGCGGGGATCGCGGCCGGCCTGCCGGCGGCCCCCGCCGTCGAAGCCCAGGCCCCCACGCCGGATCGGGGCGCCGAAACCGTCCAGGACAGCCTGACCAGCCGCTACCTGCCGTCCGACACGGCCAGGTGGTCGCCGGACTCCGGTGAGACCATCGGGGAGCGGCTCGGCATGATCGTCGGCGTCGCGATGGGTTACGAACCCGAGGACCTCCCGTGGGAGGTGCCGCTGGTCGAGCTGGGCCTGGACTCGCTGATGGCGGTGCGCATCAAGAACCGCGTCGAATACGACTTCGACCTGCCGCCGATCCAGCTGACCGCGGTGCGCGACGCCAACCTGTACAACGTCGAGAAGCTGATCGAGTACGCGGTCGAGCACCGCGACGAGGTGTCCCAGCTGCACGAGTACCAGCAGACACACACGCCCGAGGAGGTCGCCAAGGCACAGGCGGAGTTGATCAGCGGCGCAACGCCCGCCACGGCGGCCGCGCCGGCGCCCGACCCGCAGGCGGAGCCGCAGACGCAGCCGCAGCCGGCGTCCGACATCCCGGTCCCGCCGCCGCCGACCGACCCGTCGGGGCCCTCGGGCTCCACCAACGGGGCCGGGCAGCCGAACCTCAAGGCCGCGGCGGACGCGCTCAACCAGGAGGCGATCGCCAAGGCGCTGAACTCCGACGTGCCGCCGCGCGACGCCGCCGAGCGGGTCACGTTCGCCACCTGGGCGATCGTCACCGGCAAGTCACCGGGCGGCATCTTCAACCCGCTGCCCAGGCTGGACCAGGCCACCGCCGCCAAGATGGCGACCCGGCTCTCCGAGCGCGCCGAGGGCCCGATCACGGCCGAGGACGTGCTGACCTCACAGAACATCGAGGCGCTGGCGGACAAGGTGCGCGGCTACCTCGAGGCCGGCGAACTCGACGGGTTCGTCCGCACCATCCGGGCGCCGCAGAACGATTCGCAGGTACCGGTGTTCGTCTTCCACCCGGCCGGCGGCTCGACGGTGGTGTACGAGCCGCTGCTCAACCGGTTGCCGGCCGACACCCCGATGTACGGCCTGGAGCGGGTCGAGGGAACCGTGCAGGAACGGGCCGCCCAGTACGTTCCCAAGCTCCTCGAGATCAACAAAGACAAGCCCTTCGTCCTGGTCGGCTGGTCCCTGGGCGGCGCCCTGGCCTACGCCTGCGCGATAGGTCTCAAGCGGATGGGCGCCGACGTGGCGTTCGTCGGCATGATCGACACGGTGCGGGCCGGCGAGGAGATCCCGCAGACCAAGGAGGAGACCCGTAAGCGCTGGGACCGGTATGCCAAGTTCGCCGAGCGCACCTTCAACGTCGAGATCCCCGCGATCCCCTACGAGCAGCTGGAGGAGCTCGACGACGAGGGACAGGTCAAGTTCGTCCTCGACGTCGTCCAGCAGAGCGGCGTGCAGATCCCGGGCGGGATCGTCGAGCACCAGCGGACCTCCTACCTGGACAACCGGGCGCTCGAGACCGTCGAGATCGAGCCGTACGACGGCCACGTGACCCTCTACATGGCCGATCGCTACCACGACGACGTCATCGAGTTCGAGCCGCGGTATGCGGTCCGCAAGCCCGACGGCGGCTGGGGTGAGTACGTCGCCGACCTGGAGGTGGTGCCGATCGGCGGCGAGCACATCCAGGCCATCGACGAGCCGATCATCGCCAAGGTCGGCGCTCACCTGGGCGGGGTGCTGGGTAATGTCGAGTCGCACACCCGCCGGACGAGTGAAGTGAGCAAGTAGTGACGGAGACCGCCCCAGCGCCCATCCAGCACAGCACCGCCGAGAAGCTGGCCGAGCTGAACGCTCGCCTGGAGCTGGCCAAGGAGCCCGGCGGTGAGAAGGCCGCCGCCAAGCGCGACAAGAAGGGCATCCCGAGCGCCCGCGCCCGCGTCCACGCGCTGGTCGACCCGGGCACGTTCCTCGAGATCGGCGCGTTGGCCCGCACCCCCAACGACCCCGGCGCGCTGTACGGCGACGGGGTGGTCACCGGCCACGCCATGATCGACGGCCGGCCGGTCGGGGTGTTCTCGCACGACCAGACGGTGTTCCAGGGCTCGGTCGGCGAGATGTTCGGCCGCAAGGTGGCCCGGCTGATGGAGTGGTGCGCCATGGTCGGGTGCCCGATCGTCGGCATCAACGACTCGGCCGGCGCCCGCATCCAGGACACCGCCACCTCGCTGGCCTGGTACGCCGAGCTGGGCCGCCGCCACGAGTTGCTCAGCGGGCTGGTTCCGCAGATCTCCATCATCCTCGGCAAATGCGCTGGGGGAGCGGTCTATTCGCCCATCCAGACCGACCTGGTGGTGGCGGTGCGCGACCAGGGCTACATGTTCGTCACCGGCCCCGACGTCATCAAGGACGTGACGGGCGAGGACGTCACCCTCGACGAGCTGGGCGGTGCGGACTACCAGGCCCGCTACGGCAACATCCACCAGGTCGTGGAGTCCGAGGCCGCGGCGTTCCAGTACGTGCGCGACTTCCTGTCGTTCCTGCCGTCCAACGCCTTCGACAAGGCGCCGGTGGTCAACCCGGGGCTGGAACCCGAGATCACCCCGTCGGACCTTGAGCTCGACTCGATCGTCCCCGACTCGGACAACACGGCCTACGACATGCACGAGATCCTGCTGCGGATCTTCGACGACGGCGACTTCCTCGACGTCGCGGCGCAGGCCGGGCAGGCCATCATCACCGGCTACGCCCGGGTCGACGGCCGCACGGTCGGCGTGATCGCCAACCAGCCCATGCATATGTCCGGTGCCATCGACAACGAGGCCTCCGACAAGGCCGCGCGGTTCGTCCGGTTCTGCGACGCGTTCGACGTGCCTCTGGTGTTCGTGGTGGACACGCCCGGCTTCCTGCCCGGCGTGGAGCAGGAGAAGAACGGCATCATCAAGCGCGGCGGGCGGTTCCTGTACGCGGTGGTCGAGGCCGACGTGCCGAAGGTGACGATCACCGTGCGCAAGTCCTACGGCGGCGCCTACGCGGTGATGGGTTCGCGGCAGCTGACCGCGGACTTCAACTTCGCCTGGCCCACCGCGCGCATCGCGGTGATCGGCGCCGACGGCGCCGCGCAGCTGCTGATGAAGCGCTTCCCCGACCCCACGACGCCCGAGGCGCAGCAGATCAAACGCGACTTCATCGAGGGTTACAACCTGAACATGGCGATTCCGTGGATCGCCGCCGAGCGCGGCTTCATCGACGCCGTCATCGAGCCGCACCAGACCCGGCTGCTGATCCGCAAGTCGATGCACCTGCTGCGGGACAAGCAGCTGTGGTGGCGCATCACCCGCAAGCACGGGCTGATCCCGGTCTAGGGGGCCCGCGCCTATCGGCGGGGTTGGCCCCGGCGCACCGTGCGGTCGAGGATGCCGAGCGTGGCCCGCAGGGCGCTCTCGGATATGACGGGGAAGATCCCGGCGTCGCGCCACTGCTGGTCGATGTCCGACCAGTCGTAGAAGGACGTGACGAGGGTGCCGGCGCCGTCCTCTGTCGGGCGCAGCCGGTAGCCGTACACGTGGCCGATCTGCGGCCGGATCCGGCCCAGGATGGTCCAGGCGATCAGCCGGTCGGGCTCGAACTCGGTGATGGTGACCGTGACGTCGTAGCGGCCCATCTCGGGGAAGTCGTTGAGCGCCTCGCGGTCCATGTGCACCACGAAGCTGTCGCCGACGGCGCCCACCGGCTCGCCGTCGGCGTCCTGCAGCATCCCGGACGCGTCGATCGCGACGTGCCCGTGCGGGTCGCACAGCACGGCGAAGATCTCCGCTGGTGACGCCGCGATGGTGCGCTGCACCTCGATCCGCTCAGCCATGGAACGCCCCCGCCACGAGTTCGTCGAAGCGCTCCAGCGTCTCGTCGGTGTCGGCGTCGATGCCGCGCAGCGGCCCCCGGTCGGCCAGGTACCGCTGGGCGTGCAGCCGGGCGACGAGCGCCTTGCGGTCGCCGCCGCGGCTGTCCCGCTCCCAGGCGGCCTGCTCGGTGAGCAGGGCCGCGGCGTAGACGTCGCCCATGAACTGCGCCAGCGGGAACAGCCGCGCCTCGGCGGTCTCGCGGTCCAGCTTGGCCCACGCCGTGACGGCCGCGTCGAGGTCCTCGACGCGCTCGGCGACCAGGCGGGTGGTCTGGTCGTCGTCGGAGACCGACACCGCGTCGCGCAACCGCGCCAGCAGTGTCTCGTGCGCGCGGGTCTGCTCGATGCCGCGCCGCACGTCCAGGCACAGGATGTTGTCCGGGCCCTCCCAGATGGTGTTGACCTGCGCATCCCGCAATATCCTTGCCACCGGCCAGTTTTCGATGTACCCGTTGCCGCCGTGGATCTCGATGGCGTCGGATGCCGCGGTGATCCCCAGCCGGCACACGCGCAGCTTGGTCACCGGCACCGCGATCCGCTGCCGCAGGATGCGGGGCTGGCGGTGGTTGGTGGCGCCGGTCCCGTCGAACACGAGCGCCTGGGCGGCCTCCACGTCGACGATCAGCTCGGCGAGCTTGCGCCGCATCAGCGGCTTGTCGACGAGCGCCCCGCCGAACGCCCGGCGCTGCCGCGCGTAGCACAGCGACTCGACCAGGGCGCGCCGCGCGTTGCCCAGCGCGAACAGCGCGATGCCCAGGCGCGCGGCGTTGGTCAGCTCCATCATGCGGCCCAGACCCTTGCCGTCGGATGGCCCGGCGTCGGCGGAGGTGGGTTCGCCGGACAGCAGGAAGGCCTCGGCGTCGCTGAACTCGACCTCGCCGGAGGCCACCGAGCGGGTCCCGAGCTTGTCCTTGAGCCGGCGCACCCGGACCCCGTTGCGCGAACCGTCGCGGCGGGTGCGCAGCACCAGGAAGTTGGCGACGCCGCGCGACGAGTCGGGGGCGCCTTCGGGCTTGGCCAGCACCACGAACGCCTCGCCGGCGCAGTTCGACGCGAACCACTTGAAGCCGTTCAGCAGCCACGCGTCGCCGTCGCGGCGGGCGGTCGTTTCGAGCGCTCCCAGGTCCGAGCCGCCGGTGCGTTCGGTGAGCAGCTGGGCCGTCTCGCCGGCCCACTCGCCGGAGGCGAATTTGGCCAGCACGTGCTCGCGCACGTCGGCCGGCGCGTAGGCGGCGACCAGCGACTGCACCATGCCGCCGCCCGTGCCCAGCGCGCAGCCCATGCCGATGTCGGCCTGGTTGAGCAGGTAGTTCGACGCGAACAGCGCCAGCCCGGAGCTGACCTTCGCGGCCCGGGCGTCGGTTCGCAGGGCTTGCTGGGCGCCCAGTACCGCGCTCTTGGCCGCGGCGAACGAGGCGGGCATGATCACCTGGCTGACGTCGTGCCCCCACCGGTCGTAGCGCTCCAGCCGGGGTGGGTTGCGGTCGGTCTCCTCGGCCCAGCGGGTCACCGGGCCGCCCGTCAGTTCGCCCATGCGCACCAGATGCGGCTCCACCACCGACAATTCGTGGGGTTGCAGGTAGTAGGCCATGGTGAACTGCAGGGTCGGATCGGTGGAATACCAGTTGAGCCCCGAGGCCCCGCGGTAGCTGTCGGTGGCGTAGCGCTGAGACTTCTCCGGGGTGGAGAAGGGCAGCCGATCCACGGCCTCGGCGGCGTAGTCGCTCATGGGATGACGGTATACCGTGGCGCGGCGGGCCCGCCCTCATGCGGTGGCGCGCAGCGGCCGTCGCCGCCGGCTCAGCTGCTCGGAGCTGCCGGCGGAGCTTCGGCGGGTCAGTTCCCCGGCGTCGAGGAGGACGACGCTGCGTCCGTCCACCCGGATCCATCCGTGCGCCGCGAATTCGCGCAGGGCCTTGTTGATCGATGCGCGGTCGGCGCCGACGAGCTGGGCAAGCTCGTCCTGGCTCAGGTGGTGGCTGACGCGCAGCGCCTGGCAGTCGGGGCCCTCGGGCGTTCCGAAGCGACGGCCCAGCTCCAGCAGGCGGCCGGCGACGCGTCCGGTCACGTCGCCGAAGAGCAGCCCGACCCGCTCCTCGTCGGTGTCGCGCAGCCGCCGGGCCAGTACTTGCAACAGCTGCTCGGCGAGCGCCGGCTGCTCGGTGAGCCGGGTGCGTAGCGTGGCACGGTCCAACCATCTGGCGCGCACGTCGGTGATCGCCGTCGCGCTGCAGCTGCGCGGGCCCTGGTCGAGCACCGCCAGCTCGCCGAAGATCTCCGCCGGGCCCAGAATCGCGCGCATGCTCGTGCGGCCGCCCGCGCCGCGAAGGGTGATCTTGACCATTCCCTGGTCGATGACGAACACGCGGTCCCCCGGGTCGCCTTCGGCGAAGATCTCCTCCCCCGCGGCGAATTCGACGTGGTTGCGCTCCCCGATCATCGGGCGTTTTCGCCGCTGCCGGCGCGCGCGGCCGGACCGGTGAGAAACACCAGACGGAAGTTTCCGATCTGGATCTCGTCGCCGTCGGTCAGGGCGGCCGAGTCGACGGGTTCGCGGTTGACGTAGGTGCTGTTCAGGCTGCCGAGGTCGACGACGCGGAATTCGCCTTGTTCGCGCCGGAATTCGGCGTGCCGGCGGCTGACGGTGATGTCGTCGAGGAAGATGTCGCTGGCGGGGTGCCGTCCGGCCGACATGACGGGGTAGTCGAGCGCGAACAGCGATCCGGCGTTGGGGCCGCGCTTGACCACCAGCATGGCCGAGCCGCACGCGAGCGTTGCCATGTCCTCCACCGCGGCGTCGACGGCCACCGTCGCGTCGTCGAGCATGGGCTGCCGTGCCGTGGTCACCATCGCCCGATCACGCGGCCTGAGGGAGATCCGTTGTGGCGCCGGCCTTGTGCGCCGTCGGATGTCCGCGCGTCGGCGCCCAGCCGACGTAGGTCAGGTACAGGCCCACCAGGGCCAGGGCGATGCAGATGCCGGCCCACCAGCCGTGCGCGCCGATCATGCTGTTGGCCATCGAGATGAAGGCCCTGGGGAAGGCCACGAGCAGCAGCCCGCGCAGCACGATCAGCCAGCCCAGCAGGGAAACGGTGATGGCCGCGGCGCCCCGCCAAACCTGGTGGGCGGCGACGATGAAGAGCCCGATCAGCAAGATGAAGGCGCCGGTGACGAACGTCCACATCGAGTTCGCCTCGAACTGTGACAGCAGCGCCTGCATGTCCGAGGCGCGGGCCACCGCCGTCACGTCGACGATCACCAGGAAAGGCCCGAGCGCGCGAGAAAGGATGCGTGTTCGGATGGCTGACTGCTGCGTCGCGTCCATGGGTGGGCCTCCGTCCTTGCGTCGTTGCAGCTGTCTGTATCGGACCATTCGACGCAAGCGCCCAGATAGGGGCAGAAGTCCCGTCTTGTGCGGGTCTCGGTTCCCGCCGCCGGGCGCGAAAGGGGTGCTTATACGGGCGCCACGAACTCCGACGTGTAGAACTCGCCCGGATTCTGCGAATGCGGGTTCGGCTGCTCGACGATCACCCACACGCCGGTTGTTCCCGGCCGAAGGGTGTCCGAGACGGTCGCCGTCGCGCTGCCCGTGGCGTCGGTGTCCAGCCCGGTGAAGGCGGTACCCGGATCGCCGGGGCCGCAGGTGGCGGCGGCCGGACGCGGCTCCTGGATGAGCCCGACGTCGAAGTGGGTGCCCGGCTCGGGCTCGTCGACCACGTGTACCTGGGCCACCACCCTGGACCCGGCCCTGCGCACCACCGCCGTGCCCGTGCCGAGCGCGGGGTGCGGCACCATCGGCGCGAAGCTCACCAGGCTGAAGTCACAACGCCGCAGCTTGGCGTCCAGAACGACCGTCGTGCCGCCCTCGGCGGTCGCGGTGCCGGCCTGGAAACCCGCAACGAGCGCCACCGTGATCGCGGCGGACCCGCCAAGGCGTGTCACAGCGTGCATGGCCCCCCCTCACGTCATTGTGAGCCAGTTCACACCGGGGGAGTTGACCGAAATTCGGTCCGGTCAAACCACGGATTACGGCTTGATGCGGATCGGCCCGGGCGACCACCAACCGGTCCGGACGGCCGTGCCCAGCTCGAGCTGCGCGGGCTGGGCGTCGGCGATGGTGTCGAATTTCCGCAACGATCCCCAGTCCCGCCCCCAGTCGTGGGAGAGGTACGTCGACATCACGTGTGCCCGCAGCAGCAGGTCGGTGATGCCCAGCAGCCCGCCGTTGACACCGTCCTCCCAGGTGTCGGTGTCCTGCTTCTTGGCGTTGTAGTCCGGGGTGATGCGGAACTTCGGGATCTCGGTGACGCCGTTGACGTGCAGCATCGGATGCTGGCACGGGAATGCCAGCCCGACGGCCCAGTCCATCAGCACCGGCTGGGACGACCCGACGTATTCCTGCACCGAGCGCAGTTCGGGGACCCGCGGCGGGGTCACCGCGATCCAGTCGTCGGGCGTCAGCGACAGGTCCTCGGCCACCAACCGGACCGCGACGGCATCCGCGGGCATCTGGGACCGGGCGTAGCGCAGGTTGCGCCACGCCTTGGGCTGGTCGCCGTTGAGGTCGTAGGGGACCAGCCGGCCGGCGGGCACCAGGGTGCCGCCGGGGCCGGGCATGGCGTACTCGAGCACGACGGTCTGGCCTTCGGTGTGGTGGTGCAACACGCTGTTGCCGGTGATCGTGCCCGCGGCGGTGACGACCACCAGCGGATGGCCGGGGTCCGGCTTCGGCAACTGGTACCACGCCGAGGTGAGCCTGCTCTGCTGTTGCGCGCCGGTGGTGTAGCTGCCGGCCACCGGAACCTTGTCGGGATTCAGGCCGTAGGGCAGCGGCACGGTCGAGCCGTTGATGCCCGGCTTGGCCAGCTTGAGCGGGGCGTCCCAGTCGTAGTCGGTGCCGGGTTGCGGCACCGCGGTCTCCTTGACCGACTCGGCCAGGGTGCGCTCAGGCACGCCGTCGGGCGTGAACCCGGTCGGGTTGACACCCCCCAGCGCGCCCAACGGCCCGTAATTGCCGGGGAAGGGCGGCATGAAGCCCGCGTTGCTGTCCGGCTCGACCAGGACGTCGTCTGCCAGCCCGCAGCCTCCGCTGAACTCCCGCAGGTTGTCCCAGGCGTTGGAGTAGGTGGGGTACTGCCGAACGATGCCGGCCACCATCGACGCCACGAACACCAGCACCATGAATCCGGCCGCCAGCGGGACGGGTGCCGCCGTCAGCGCCCGCGCCAGCCGCCCTTCGCCGTGCTCCCGCGACGCGAAGTGCAGGTACGCCGCGTACAGCGCGACGACCACGAACAGCGCGAAAAAGATTGTGCTGATCGTGATTCCGCCGACCTTCGGCATGCTGCTGTTGAAGGGGACGCCGTAGCTGGACACGTACCACCAGCCGTTGGTGGTGGCGAAACAGAGCGCCAGCACGAACAACACTGCCGCCAGGAAAGCCATCCGGTTGCGCGACCAGCGCAGCACCTCGTGCGACACGAGCACCGTGGTCAGGGCCGCCATCGCCGCGCCGACCGCGGCGAACAGCCCGAAGTGGTGCACCCACTTGGTGGGGGTGAACATCAGGAAGAACATGGTGCCGAAGATGACGCCCATCAGCCGCCACGCCGGCCCGCGCGCCACACCGCGAACCCGCTTGCGCCGCAACATGATGAACATCGAGGTGAACAGGCACAGGGCCGTGATCAGGAAGCCGAACCGGCGCGACGCCGAACCGTCGACGGTGGGCAGGATCAGATAGTAGTAGCGCAGGTTCTCGGTGTACCACGCCTGGCTGGGCCCGATGTCGGTGCGAATCCTGGTGGCCTCCAACACCGTCGACAGCGTCTGGTCGGCGAACACCACGGTGAGGACGACGAATCCGGCCGCGAGCATGGGGGCCACCAGCGGCCACGTCCCGACCAGGCGGTGGCGTCGCACCAGGATGCGCAGGATCGGGCGGCCGCCGGCGACCAGTGCCGCCACCGCGATCAGCCCGGTGGGCTGGATGCCGAGGGTGAACGCGGCGGCGATCACCGCCAGCGCCGCGGGTGTGAGCCGGCTGTAACGCATGGAGCGTTCGATCAGCACGTAGGTGATCAGCGAGCCGACGGCGATCTGGCCCTCCGGGCGCAGGCCGTTGTCGAACGGCATCCAGGCGGCCAGCAGCACCAGGCCCGCCGCCCAGTTCGCGGCCCTGCTGCCGGCCACCGCGGGCCCCAGGCGGGGCAGCACCTCACGGGACAGGAGCAGCCAGCACACCAGCCCGGCGACCAGGTCCGGCAGCCGCATCCACAGGCTGGCGTCGCTGACCTTGGTCATGAGCGCCAGCAGGTTGTAGTACCAGCCGAACGGGTCCTCGGGGCTGCCGAACCAGCGGAAGTAGTTCGACATGTAGCCGGCGGGACCGGCGACCCGGGCCATGCCCAGGATGTAGCCGTCGTCCGACGAGTTCGCGCCGATCACATGCCACAGCAGGAAGCCGAAGATGACCGTGGCGTCGGCCAGCGTGAACCTGCGCCAGTTCGCGGGAATGAGCCGGCGCATCCGGTGGCCGTCCAGCTGGTCGAGACGCCACAGCGCGACCAGCGAGACGATGGTGGAGACGATCGCCAGCACCATCGCGACCAATTTCAGCGTCGTCGGGGTGGTGGAGAACCGGGTGTCGATGGTCGCCGAGAACCGCAGCCCCGGCGGGGCCGGGCCGGTCAGGTCCGTGAACACCCCGACGATCTGCGGGCGCAGGTTGGGATCGGGGAAGCCGCCACGGACCGGCTTGCCCGCCGCATCGGTCAGCCCGACGAAGCTGGCGTAGGCGCCGGCCTGGGTGGAGGTGATCTCGATGCTGGAGCAGCCGGGGGCGCCCGCGCCCCCGACCGCCTGATCGCGCGGCACGCTGGCGATCACCACGTTGCGGTCGGTGACGTCGACGCGCTTGCTGTTGGCGACGACGAACAGGCCGTTCAGCGCCGCGTCCTTGCCCTTCTTGGGCGCCGTGCTCAGCACGACCCCGCCCTCGGGGGGCAGGGAGCGCAGCACCGAACACGGCACGCTCACCGCCACGTCGACCGGTGTCAACGAGATCAGCGGCGCGGTCACGCTGTTCAGCTGGCCGTTTTGCGGCCAGTTCAGCGTCGCGGTGGTCTGCACGACGGGCAGCAGCGGCGTCGCGACCGACAGCACGAATCCGATCAGGCCGGCGATCGTCGCGACCCAGCGGGTCACGCGCACGTCTTGGCGCGGGGTCGTCTTGCCGCCGGGGCTGTGCACCGTGGTGAGGGTCATGGCAGGGCCCGAATCGGTCCCTGCCGGCTCCAGCCGGGGACTGTGATCACACCCTGTTCTATAGCGGCGACCGGTGCGTCGGTGTCCGGAACCAACGGGTAATACCGTTCGACCGATCCCCAGTCGCGATGCCAGTCACCACGCAGGTACGTCGCGACCGTCGAGGTGCGCAGCATCGCCTGCGTGATCAGGAACGGGCCGCCGGCCTCGCTGGCCTCCCACCCGTTGGACGACGCGGCCGTCTGTTTGTGGTCGGGCAGGATGCGGTATCGCGGCAGCTGGGCGACGCCAAGGTGCATGGCGAACGGCTGCTGGCACGGGAAGTTCGCGGCGGTCGCGATGTCCATCAGCACGGGGGTGTGCGACCCCATCAGTTGCTGCAGGGTCTGCAGCACCGGGACGCGTGGGGGGGTGAACGCGAACCACTGCTCGGAACTCAGGTTCGGGTCGTAGGCGACGATGCGTGCCACATTGGCCTCCGGGGGCGCCCAGCTCAGCGGGATCCGCAGATTGCGCCAGGCGGGTTCCGGACCGATGTCGATCGGATACACCTCGGCGAGCGCCTGGGTGGTGCCGTCGGGCCGGGCGACTCCCCACTGCAGTTTCAGCTGCTGCCCGTAGGTGAAGGTGCCGTCCTCCTTGTAGGACCAGATGGCGCCGGTGGCCGAGACCACCACCAGCGGCCGGTCCGGGCTGCGGGGCGGCAGCTGGTACCACGCCGAGGTCGCCGTGGCCGCCAGCGAGTTCTCGCCGTAGCTGCCCATCACGGGGGTGCGCGCCGGGTCGAGGCCGAACGGCAGCGCCGCGTGCGAACCGTTCACCCCGACGGGGCCCTTGCCGCCGGCGGTGCCGGCGGAGTCGGTCATCGAGGCGTTGGGCTTGTTGGGTGACGCGTCGGAGTTCACCACCCCGGGTTTGGTCACCACCGGGTAGGACCTCAGGTCGTCGCCCACGCCGTCGGGCTTGAAACCCACGGGGTTGATCCCCCCGAGCGGGCCGTCGGGGCCGAAGGACTGTCCCGGCGCCGGCGCCAGCATGCCGGCGTTGGGGTCCGGCTCGGTGAGCACGTCGTCGGCCATGGCGCAGCTGTTGGGTGAGAGCCCGGTGGCGAGGGCGGCCAAGTTGGCCTTCGCGGTGGTGTAGAGCGGGTAGCGGAACACGGCGCCCTTCGCCAGCGACCCCACCTCGCCGAGCACCATGATCGTCGCGAACACCAGCAGCGGGGTCGAGGCCAGGACGCGGTTGCGCCGGCTGTCCTTGACCTCGGTGTGGCCGGCGTAATCCATGCGGAAGTGCTGCCAGGCGGCCAGCAGCCCGGTCAGGATCGACAGCGTCAGGAACATCGAGGTCACCGGGTGGCTGGCGATGACGGGCTGGATGTCGTACCACGGCACGCCGTAGTTGCCGACGTAGAACCAGCCGTTGACCCCGGAGGTGGCCCACGCCAGCACGAACAGCAGCGCGGTGACGTACAGGGTCAGGTTGCGGCGGTTGTGCAGGCCGATCCGGGCGCAGGCGAACGCGGTGACCGCGCCCAGCGCACCGGCCAGCCCGGCGAAGGCGCCGAACTGCACCGCCCACTTCGTGGGTGTGAACGTCAGCAGCAACAGCCCCAGCGCGGTGGTGCCGAGCAACCGCCAGGCCGGGCCGCTGGCCAGCCCGGGGACCCGGCCGCGGCGTAGCAGGATGACCAGCATCCCGAACAGGCACAACAACAGCACCAGCACGGCGAATCGGCGCGCCATCGACCCGTCGGGGTTGGACTCCACGGTCAGGAAGTAGTAGCGCAGCCAGTCCTGATACCAGGCGATGGTGGGCCCGACCTTGTACTTGATGCGCCACGATTCGGCGACCGTGGCCAGCGTCTGGCTGCGGAACACCACGACGGTGATCAGCGAGAACGACGCCGCGAGCACGGCCAGGGGCGCCAGCAGCCCGTCGGTGGCGCGCCGGCGCCGGATTGTCTGGGCGACCGTGCGCGCGCCGGTGAGCAGCGCGGCGACGGCGATCAGGCCCTGCGGCGCCAGCGTCGCGGTCAGCAACGCCACGACGACGCCCACCGCGGCGGGGGCCAGGCGGCCCAGCGCGATCGCGCGCTCCACCAGCACCCAGGTGAGCACCACCCCGAGCGCGATCAACGGCTCGGGCCGCAGGCCATTGTTGAACGGCAGCCAGGCCGCGAGGAAGACCGCGCCGGCGGTGAACACTGCCACCCGGTTGGCCGCCAGACCTCCCCTACCGGGCCCGAGCCGTCGCAGCATCCAGTGGCCGACGATCAACCAGCACCCGATCCCGGCCAGCGTGGCCGGCAGCCGCATCCACACCCCGGCGGTGCTCACCGCCGCCATCTTGGCCAGCACCCCGAGGTACCAGTCGAACGGGGCGTCCGTCGTGCCGAAGTAGCGGTAGTAGTCGGGGATGTAGCCGGCCTGGCCGGCCACGCGGGCGATGGTCAGGTTGTAGCCGTCGTCCGACGAGGTGGCGCCGATCACGTGCCAGATGAGCAGCGTGGCGACGACGCCGGCGTCGGCGAGCCAGATCGCGGCTCCGGCGCGCCGGTGCGGCGCGGGCCGGTAGCGCGCGAGCCTGGCTATGGGGGACCGCCAGCTGATCAGCGCTTCGCCGCCGCGGCTGCGGCGGTCCAGCACCGCCAGGGCGGCGATGGCCGTCAGAACGGCCAGCGCGCCGGCGGCCATCAGGATCGCTTTGAGGGCGGTGGGAGCGGTGATGAACCGGGTGTCGATGTCGATCCGGGCCGACAACCCCGGCTGGGCGGGCACTTTCAGGTCGGTGAAGATGCCGGTGACCTGCGGCTTCTTGTCCGACGAGAGGACGCCGGAGGCGCCGGGTATGCCGGCGAACTCGGCGCCCGCCGCGCCGGCGTCCGCCCACGCGTGCAGCACGGCGCAGCCCCCGGCGGCGACGGCCGACCGTTGCGCCACCGCCGCGACGGAATCGCGAAAGGCGACTACGACCGTGTCCCGGTCGGCGCGCACGAAGAGCCCGTTCTTGCCGGCGTCCACGCCGCCGGCCGGCAGGGTCGACACCACCAGGCCGCCCCCGGGGGGCAGGGTGGCGATCGCCGAGCACGGAATGGAGATGTCGAGTGCCCTCGGCGCCCCGGACACCAGCGGGGCGGTGATCTGCGTGACGTGCCCGTCGCTGGTGCCCTGCGGCCACAGCACGGTCGCCGTGGTCTGCTTCACCGGCAGCAGCGGGACCAGCGCGCACAGCAGCAGGCCCACGAGCCCGGCGGTGGCGGCGACCAACCGCGGGATCCGCTGCGATCGCTCATCACCGTCGTGGGGCACGAGGCTCGATCGTAGGGGAAGCCGCTGTGCCGGCCGAGGACGCGGGGCCGCTCCGGGGCCCGGCGTCTCCGGGGGCGCCCTGTCGCAGCCGACGCGCCCTCAAGGCGGGCCCGTGCGCTTCCGTGCGGTCAAAATAGGGTCTGTGCACAACGTAGGCCTCGGGTTCGGCGTACTGGGACCGTTGCTGCTGAGCTCCAACGGCGTCCCGATCCCGTTGGGTGCCCCCAAGCAGCGGGCCGTGCTCGCGATGCTCCTGATCAACCGCAATCGGCCGGTGTCCGTCGACTCGCTCATCCACGCGGTGTGGGACGACGATCCGGTGCCCGCCGCGCGGACCAGCATCCAGTCCTACGTGTCGACGCTGCGCCGGCTGCTCCGCGACGCGGTGGCCAACCCGTACGCGGTGCTGGCGAGCGCGCCCCCGGGTTATCAGCTCAACGTGGCCGACGCCGACTGCGACCTGGGGCGGTTTCGGCTCGAGAGGGACGCGGGTGTCCGGGCCGCCGCCGCGGGGCGGTTCGCGGAGGCCGGCCGCCGGCTGTCGGCCGCGCTCGGCGAATGGCGCGGGCCTGCGCTCGACGACCTGCGGGACTTTCCCTTCGCCGGCGCCTTCGCCACCACCCTGCTCGAGGAGCGGGTGGCAGCGCATACCGCTCGCGCCGAGGCCGAAATCGCTTGCGGGCGAGCGGATTCGGTGATCGGTGAGCTCGAAGCGCTCACCGCGCAGCACCCGTACCGCGAGCCGCTGTGGGCGCAGCTGATCACCGCCTACTACGTCACCGAGCGCCAGTCCGACGCGCTGGGCGCCTACCGGCGGTTGAAGACCGCGCTGGCAGAGGGACTGGGCATCGACCCCGGCCCGACGGTCAACGCGCTGCACCAGCGGATCCTGCGCCAGGAACCGCTGGGCGCCCGGCGCCCCGGGCGCACCGTGGTGACCACCCACAAGCAGAGCGTCGTCCGGTCCGAACCGCTGCCGGCCATCGAGCCCGTGGTCGCCCGCCTGCGCGACAGGGCGGGCCGCCAGTACCGGCTCAACGGGGTCACCACCCGGATCGGCCGGCTGGACGACAACGACATCGTCCTCGACGACGACGACGTCAGTCGCCATCACGCGATGGTCGTCGACACCGGCTCGGGGTTTTTGATCACCGATCTGCGTTCGACCAACGGGGTCGAGGTCGGGGGCCGCCGCATCCGCCCGAGCGCGACGCTGACCCACGGGGACCGCATCCGGATCGGCAGCTCCCACTTCATCTTCGAAGAGGTCCGCCCCGGCTGAGCGTTACCGGACCAGCCGAGCGGCCAGCGTGGGCAGACCCGGTCCCGTGAGGTCCGCGAGCGCCGCGGGGCGGCCCGACATCGCCATCAGCAGCGCCTCGCCCGGCCCACTGACCTCCGCGCCCCGCCCGTGCTGCCAGTCGACGTCGGTGGCGTTCAGCCGCAAGCCCCGGATCCGGCGTCCGGCGCCGAGCCGGGGGTTTCCGGGCACCAGGGCGAGCACCCGGGTGAGCCGGTCGGCGGGCACGGTGCGGGGGCGGTCCAGCGAGCGGCGGATGTCCTGGTGGTGGATCGTGCCGTCGACCAACGCGATCATCCCGCCGAAGCCCGCGGTCAACCCCTTCGGCGTGAGGTGGTCGTTGAGGAAGGCCAGGAGCTGTTGTGGGCTGCGCGCGGCGAATTCGGCGACGCCCACCTCGTTGGCCCGCACCACCCAGCCCTTCGCGAACCGCGTGACCAGCCCGGCCGCGCCGAGCTCTTCGTAGCTGATCACATGTGCGACAACGTCTTTGACGGTCCACCTGGTGCACAGCGTGGGCGCCGCCCAGTCCTGCGGCGACAGGTCCGCGAGGAACTCCGCGAGGTCTGCCCGCTCGGCACGGGCCATGGTCATCATGTCCATCGCAACCGCCTTCGGTGCACCGCAAGAAATTCGCAAGAATTTCTCCACCATCTGACAAGCCGGGTGTCGCAACCTGGGTTCGTCGGGCACCGGGCCCGACTCCTGGAAAGATACTCTCAGATAGGAATAGCCATGAGCGCCAACAACGCAAAGCCCGCCAAGGTCTCCAAGCTGCGCATCGCCGCCGGGGTGGTCGTGGGAACCGTCGGCCTCTCGCTCGCCGGGGCGCTGGTGCCGGCGGTCGCCTCCGCCGACCCGTACGTCCCGTTCAGCGGGCCGCTGCACCCGATCCGCCACTACGCCGCCGACGCCCTGCACCCGATCTACACCATCACGCACCCCATCCGCTCCATCATCCCGTGACGCGGGGGGCCTCCGTGACGCGGCGGTACTCGGTGCCGACGCGGCGATACTCAGTGCCGTAGCGGCGCGGGGTTCCACAGCCCGCTGCGCGTCACCGTTCCCAGCTGCAGAAGGGCGGGCCGGGCGTCGGGGTAGTAGGGGGTCAGCCGCTGCAGCGAGCCCCAGTCCTGCGACCAGTCGTCCTTGAGGTAGGTCGCCACCGTCGTCGCCTTCAGCAGCAGTTCGGTGACGCCCAGCGGGCCGCCGCCGTTGTTGTCCATCACCGGTGAGTTGGCCTCGGCGCCAAAGCGATCCGGCAGGATTCGCCACTTCGGGGTTTCGTCGACGCCGTTCTGGTGGCCGAACGGGCGCTGGCAGGGGAACGCGAGCCCGACGAGCCAGTCCAGGAAAACCGGGTCCTTGGAGCCCACCACGTCCTGCAGCGTGCGCAGGTGCGGGATGCGCGGCGGGGTGAGCGCGATCCAGTGCTGCGGCGCCAGGTCCTCGTCGTCGGCGACGAGGCGGACCTGGGTGGCCGCGGCGGGGATCGCCGACATGGCCAGCCGCAGGTTGCGCCACGCCGGTGACGCCCCGACGTCGGCGAACTCGAACGACCCACCGGGGTGCCCGACGGCGGCCTGGTCGTCGGTGGCCCACTGCACCTGCACCTCGCGTGGGTCGAAGCGGCCGGCGGCGCTGACCACCAGCAGGGGCCCGGCCTGACTGCGCGGCGGCAGCCGATACCAGCCCGACCGCAGCCGGGCGGGCACCTGGACGCCGGCCCGCCAACTGCCCAGCACCGGCGTTCTGGCCGGGTCCAGGTTGTAGGGCAACTGCGCTCGCGAACCGTTGATGCCCGGTGCGGCGACCGTGCCGCCCTCGGTCCCGGCCTGGTTGGTGGTGGTCTTGTCGTTGTCGTTGACGAAACTCTGGTCGCCCGGGCGTTCCATCACCGGGTCGGCGCGGACGTCGGCGGGAATGCCGTTGGGGGTCCAGCCTTCTGCCAGCCCCGCGCCCAGGGCGTCACCGACGGACCCGGTCACCGGGGCCAGCATGCCGGCGTTCGGGTCCTGTTCGACCAGCACGTCCTCGGCCAGCCCGCACGACTTGCCCATCAGGGCCTGCAGGTTCGACCGGCCCACCGACCACGCCGGGTACTGGTAGGTCATCGCGAGCGTCAGCGAGGCCACCTCGAAGGTCACCAGCAGCCACGCCGCGATCGCCAGCGGCGCCGCGACGATCCCGTCGAACCCGGGCCGCCCCCGGGTCGGGGAGGAGTCGGTCGCGACGAAGTGGAACCAGGCCGCCAGCACCAGCACCAGCACCGTCAGGCCGAGCAGCATGGTGGCGAACGCGTAGTGCCACTTGGGAAACGAATTGGACCATGGCACACCGAAATTGGAGACATACCACCAGCCGTTGACGCTGGCGAAAGACAGTGCCATCAAAAACAGCACCACGGCGGCGAACACCGTGCGGTTGCGGCGTGAGCGCATCGCCCGGGCCGCCACCGCCACGGCGGCCAGCGCGCCCAGCGAGCCGGCCAGTCCGGCGAACACCCCGAAGTGGTGCGTCCACTTCGTCGGGGTGAACATCATGGCCAGAAACGAGATGATCGTGATGCCGATGATCCGCAGGCTCGGCCCGGCGGCCGTTCCGGGTATGCGCCCCTTGCGCAGCGACATGGCCACCGATATCCCGAGCGCCAGCAGCAGCGCGAGCACGGCGAACCGCCGGGCGACCGAGCCGTCCGGGCTGGCCATGAACAGCCGCTCGTAGCGGATGTGCTCGTCGAACCAGCTCAGGCTGGGCCCCACCGAGCGCTTGAGGGCGGTGGCCTGGAGCTCGCCCGCCAGGGTCTGGTCGCGGAAGATCAAGATCACGGTCACGGTGGCGGCAGCGAGGATCGGGGCCAGCAGCGGCAGCGCGCCGAACTGCTTGGACCTGCGGTGCATGATGGTCCGCAGCGGCCCGATCGCGACCAGCAGCGCGCCGATCGACGCGATGCCCGTCGGGCCGGAGAACAGGGTCAGCGCGCCGATGATGCAGGCCATCGCCACGGGAAGCAGCCTGCTGGTGGCCACCGCTCGCTCGACCGAGCACCAGGTCAGCAGGATGCCCAGCGCGATGATCGGCTCGGGCCGCAGCCCGTTGTTCAGCGGCAGCCAGACGGCAAGGAACATGCCCGCCGCCGTCCAGGCGGCCGCCCGGTTGGTCTTGACGGCGTGACCGAGCCGGGGGATGACCTCGCGGCTGATCACCCACCAGCAGGTCAGGGCCATCACCAGGGTGGGCAGCCGCATCCAGATGCTGGCGGTGCTGACGTGGGCCCACAACGCCAGCAGGTCGTAGTACCAGCCGAACGGCGCCTCGGGGGTGCCGAACCAGCGGTAGTAGTTGGCCATGTAGCCGGCGTGCTCGGACACCCGGGCCATGGTCAGGATGTAGCCGTCGTCGGAGGTGTTGGCGCCGACGAACTGCCACCACACCAGCACCGCGATCACCAGCGCGTCGAGGCCGCCGATCGACCACCAGCGCGACGGCAGGAAGCGCCGGTGCCGCAGGCCGTCGGCGCGGTCGAGCACGTGCAGGGCGATCAGCGCGACGGCGGTCAGCGCCACCCCGAGGATCATCGCCGCGAGTTTCAGCGGGGTGGGGCTGCTGCTGTAGCGGGTGTCGACGGTCGCCGAGAAGCTCAGGCCCGGGGGCGCCGGGCCGGACAGGTCGGTGAAGACGCCGACGATCTGCGGCCGGAAGTCATAGCCGCTGCGCTCGCCGCGCAGCGGTGCGCCCGGATGCTCGGCGTTAGGTCCCTGCGTGAGGCCGACGAACTCGGCGGCGACCTTGTCGGCGTGCGCGGTGAAGGTCAGCCGCTGGCAGGCCGGGCTGAGCACCTGGCTCAGCGGGGCGGTGACCACCGGGACGTTGCGCACCACGAGCACCAGCTCGTCGTTGGCGCGCGAGACGAGCAGCCCGCGGTCGACGGCCTTGGGCGCCTGCTTGGGCACGGTCGACAGCAGCACTGTCTTGGACGCGTTCTGTGGGCCGGCCAGTCCGGCGGCGGCCTGGCACGGGATCGTGATGTTGAGCTCGGTGGCGACGTAACCGATCAGCGGCGCCTCGACGCTGCCGTAGGCGCCGTTCTGCGGCCAGTTCAGCTCAGCGGTGGTCTGTTTGACCGGCAGCAACGGCGTGGCGATCGCCAGCAGCGCCCCCAGCAGACCGGCGACGGTGGCCACCAGCCGGGCGATCCGGTGGTCGGCTCCCGTGTCGTTCACGGGGGTTGATGGTAGTTCTTCGGCCCGCTGGGGCGCGGTTTCGGTGGCCATCGGGCGTTCACGCCCCCGGCTTGCGGATGGCCAGCACGAACGGCCCGACCGTCGAGACGGCAAAACGCGGGTCGTCGAACAGCGACGACCTCAGGTCGACGGTGTAGCGACGGACGTTGGGCTGGTTGGGGTAGACGTCCTCGGCCAGCCGCAGCGTGTAGGTGTCGTTCGCGCCCCGGCGCATGAGGAACACCGTCGGCGGCGGCCAGGGGCAGGCGTCCAGCGCGCGGATCAACTCGTCGGCGGTCTTGAGCGTGGACCATTTGTTGATCTGGGCGGCCCGCAGGTCGAACTGGGCCAGCGGGTTGGCATAGTGCGAGGTCAGCCCCTGGAATCCCCAGTAGGGGTAGTAGGACAGGAAGCTGTAGTCGGCCGTCATCACCACCGTCTGGTCGCGTGGCCGGCCCGTGACGTGCAGGATCGCGGCGTCGATCTCGCGGTAGAACTTCTCCGAGCTCGGCGGGCGCCGGTCGCCGCGCTGGCCGTAGCCGTCGGTGTCGGTGTAGGCGATCGTGAGGTCCGGCCGCAGCACGTCGGGAATGTCCTGGCTGAACGCGATGGCGGCGGCCAGCCCGACCGCGGCCGCCACCGGCATCGCCGCCCGGCTCCGTTGGGCCAGGACCCGGGTGCCCTCGATGAAGCCGAACGCCCCGGCGGCGACCAGCAGCACGGTCAGGGTGGGCTGCAGCCGGAACGACAACAGCGTGGTGCGCGCCAGCGTGGTCAGCATCGACAGCAGCGACCACAGGTAGACGGCGAGCACGCCGATCCCCAGGCCGCCCGCGCGCACCGAGGTGCGGGCCCGTACCAGCAGCCAGAGCGTGCCGAGCAGGCAGACGGCGCCCAGCAGGGAGAACTGCAGCATCGGGAAGGTCAGCTCGGCGCCGTCGGCGGGCAGGTAGTGCTGGGCGCTGCCGGCGTCGCTGACGGGGCTGTGCGCGGCGCGCAGCAGGAAGGGCAACCACGTGGTGCTGGCGATCGCCGCCGCGATGACGGCGATCACCGCCAGCCTTCGCAGCGGGTCGAACGCGGCCCTGAAGCCGTCCTGCCGCCAGTGCGCAGCGGCCTGGACCAGCGCCATCAGCACGACGGTGAACGCGCTGAACGCCACCAGCAGCGTGTACCAGGTGGCCGCGAAGCCCAGGAACAGCCCGGTGCCCACGACGGCCGCCCACCCGCGCCCGGGCCGCGCGAGCCCTGACCGCCCGAGTGTGCGGCCAGCTTCACACTCGCGCCCGAGTGTGCGGCCAGCTTCACACTCGCCGGCCCGCAGGCCCGACCAGGCGAGCACCAGCACCGGCGGCAGCAGCACCGTGATCATCGCGGCGTAGGGCTCGGGTGAGCTGTAGGCCAGCGTGGCCGCGGCGGTGGCGGTGGTGACGATCAGCGCATATTCGAAACGGATCATCCGCCACCACAGCACCAGCGCGACCGCGACGGCGATGGTGATCGAGGTGATCGCCCACGGCTTGCAGATCTCCCAGGCCGGCGCGCCGGTCAGCGCCGCCGCGCGCCCGCCGATCCAGAACCAGCCCGGCGGGTAGAACGGCGGCAGCCCGAGGTAGGTCATGTCGTGCAGGGCGGGGCTGTCGGCGAGCCGGGTCAGGTACTCGGTGCGGAACTGCTGGTCGACCGAGATGCCGAACAGGTACAGCCGGGTGGCCCCCAGCGGCATGCCCAGCGTGACGACCGTGAAGGCGGAGACGAACACCAGCCCGCCCAGCCGGGCCAGCGGCCGGTAGCGCTCGCGGCGCCCGGCCCAGCCGACGGCGGCCAGTCCGCCCAGGCAGCCGACCTGCCCGACGGTGGTCAGCGCGTGCAACTGGTTCGACGACGGGAAGGCGGGCCACTGCACCCGCGAGATGGCGATCAGGGAGACCACGGCGACCGCGGCGGCCACGGCGACCGCCGCGGCCATCTGGCCCAGGGTGGCCAGCGCGTTGCGCGTGCTCAGATCGGCAGCCTGCGGAAGAGGGCTCGCGGGATGTGTCGCAACACCATCATCACGTAACGGAATGCTGCTGGCGCCCAAACCAATTCCTTACCTTTTGCGGCGGAGGTCACCGCGAGGTCGGCAACGTACTCCTTGTCGACGGTCAACGGGGCCTCTTTGACGTGCGCGCTCATCCGGGTGCGCACCTGACCGGGCCGGATCACCAGCACGCGAACACCGAACTCCCGCAGGGCCTCCGCCAGGCCGAGGTAGAAGCCGTCCAGGCCCGCCTTGGTGGAACCGTAGACGAAGTTCGACCGCCGCACCCGCTCGCCGGCCACCGTGCTCATCGCGATGATCTGGCCGAAGCCTTGCGCGCGCATTCTCTCGGCCAGCAGAACGCCTACCGAAACGGCTGCGGTGTAATTGATTTCGGCCGCCATCACGGCCTTGCGCTGGTTCTGCCACAGCTCCTCGGCGTCCCCGAGGATGCCGAACGCGACGATGGCCACGTCGACGTCTCCGCCGGCGAACGCCTGGTCCATCATCTTCGGGTGGCTCTCGGTGTCGGTGGCCTCGAAATCGACCAGCTCCACCGACCGCGCGCCGGCCGCGCGCATCTGGGCCACCGCGGCGTCGCGGCCCGGGTCATTCGGCATGGCCGCCAGGATGATCCGGGCGTGCGCGTTTCGCAGGTAGCGCTCGCAGATGGCCAGGCCGATCTCCGAGGTCCCGCCGAGTAGCAGGATGGTCTGCGGGTTTCCCACGGCGTCAAGCACCATTTACAGCAACTCCAGGCGTCGGGCCATGTCCGAGGCGAAAACTTGCAGCGGGTCGACCTTGCGGCGCACCGCAATCCATTCGTCGATGCGCGGATACATGGCGTGGAAGGTTTCGGCGCTCACGCGCGAGTCCTTGGCGGTGTAGACCCGCCCGCCGAATTCCAGCACCCGGCGGTCGAGCTCGTTGAGGAACTCGTTGACGCCGTTCTTGTTGGGGAAGTCCATAGCGACGTTCCAGCCGGCCATGGGGAAGCTCAGCGGTGCGCGGTTGCCGGGGCCGAAGAGCTTGAACACGTTCAGCGCCGAATAGTGGCCGCGGGTCTGGATCCAGCGAATGATGGCCTTGAACTCGTCCATCGCGTCGGGCGGGACCAGGAATTGATGCTGCGCGAAACCCGCTGGCCCGTAAGCATAATTCCAGCCGCGGACCAGGTCGAGCATGTGGTAGAACTGCGACAGGTTCATGATCTTGCCGCTGTAGGTTCCGCCCAGCCGGTAGTACACCTCGCCGATCGCCATGAACGACAGCTTGTTCATCGCGCTGACGGGAAAGACGTTGGGCACCGTCAACAGTTGCGGCGCATCGAATTTCAGCGGGTTCTTGGCGAGCTTCTTCGGCAACTGGTCGAGCTTCGCCAGGCTGCCGCGGCTGACAGCGGCCCGGCCGAGCTTCGGCGGCGGGCTGATCAGGTCGAACCAGGCGCTGGAGTACGTGTAGTTGTCCTCGCTGCCGTCGAGGTGCACGGCGACGGTCTCGTCGAGGTCCCTGGTGGCCACGCCGTCGGCGATGAAGTACGCCGTCTCCGTCGGCGTCATGGCGACGCTGGCGCGCAACACGATCCCGGTCAGGCCGTTGCCCCCGACGGTGGCCCAGAACAGCTCGGCGTCCGGGCCCTCGGGGGTGATCGTGCGGACGGTGCCGTCGGCCGTGAGCAGGTCCATCGAGCGGACGTGGTTGCCGAAGCTGCCGGCGCTGTGGTGGTTCTTGCCGTGGATGTCGCACGCGATCGCGCCGCCGACGGTGACCTGGCGCGTGCCGGGCAGCACCGGAACCCACAGCCCGAACGGGAGGGCGGCCCTCATCAACTGGTCCAGGCTGACGCCGGCGTCGACGTCGACCAGGCGGGTGTCGGCGTCGATCGAGTGGATGCGGTTGAGGGCCGTCATGTCGATCACCAGGCCGCCGCCGTTTTGCGCGTTGTCGCCGTAGGAGCGCCCCAGGCCGCGGGCGATGACGCCCCGGCCGCCGCTCGTTCGGTCGGCGGCCACCCGGGCCACCGCCTTGGCGATCAGCTCCGGATCGCGGGTGGAGAGCACCTGGGCCACCGACGGCGCGGTGCGGCCGAAGCCCGTGAGCCGGGTGCTGCTGGTCGGAAGGTCGGTGCTCGACATCGTCAAAGAGGGTACCGCCTGCGGGTGCCGGCTCAGCGGATGCGGAAGATCACGGCTCGCTGCACGACGAAGTTGATCACCGTCGCCGTCCCCTGCGCGATGATGAATGCGACGGGGATCGCCCACTTCTGATAGTGCAGAAGCGCCAGGCACAGGTGGTTCAGTCCGACCTGCACGGCGAAGGTGAGCGCGTAGAGCACCATCACCCCTGCGAACCGGGCGGTGCTGGGCGACGCCTGGAACGTCCAGCGCCGGTTGATCAGGTAGGCGGTGATGGTGCCGACGATGACGCTGATCAGCTTGGACAGGTCGACCTGCAGGCCCACCGCCTTCCACAGCGTGAGATAGACGCTGAAGTCGACGATCGCGGCGAAGGCACCGGTGACGACGAAGCGCGATACCTGCTGGGCGAGGCTCAGTTGGGGAAGCAGCGGCGCTGGTTCGGGCAACGGGGCAACCATTTGAGGGGAGTTTAACGGTGCCGCCGTCCCGCGAGGCGCCGTCTACGTGGGCGGCTTGACCGCGATCAGCTCGACCTGGTTCTCGCCGTGCGGGGTCGAATAGGTGACGGTGTCGCCCGGCTGATGCCCGGCGAGGGCCTGGGCCAACGGGCTGCGCGCGGTCAGGGTCTCCGTCTCGCGGCCGACGGGGGTCTCCTCGACGATCGAGATGACCTGCATGGTGACGACTTCGCCGTCGGGGAACCGGACGGTCACCTCGGTGCCGCCGGGCAGCGCCTCGGAGTCGTCGGAGTACGACGGGCCCGCCCGCAGGCGCCGGTCCAGCTCGTTGATGCGATCGGCGAGCACGACCAGTTCGTCGGCGCGCTGGATGGCTTCGGCGGCGTCGCCGTGGTCGCCGATCATGCCGCGGTCGTCCTTGACTTCCGCCTCGAGCCGGTCGCGCCGCTGCTTGAGCCGCTCCAGCTCCGCGGCTAGGTTCTCCCGCGCCGCGTCTGCCGCCGATGGGACTTCGTCGCTCACGACCCCCGACCTTTCGCCCTGTTCGCCACGATCAATGGCGTACCAGTGTGACACCTGGACGGGCCGGTCGCCACGGTTACGCGTGCCGGGGTGGTGAGCCGTGCCCGCCCGGCGCCGGGGCGGCGCCTATGGTCGAGCGGTGACGATCGCCTACGACGAGGCCCTGCGGGAGCGGATCGGCGCGCACCTGGCGGCCCACGACCGCCGCGTGGTCACCGACCCGACCAAGCGGCACGCGGCCGTCGCGGTCGTGCTGGTCGACTCCGAGGTCGGGGAGGACAGGGTGGACCCCGCGCCGGTGAACGACTGGATCGGCGGACGCCCGATGCCAGAAGCCGGCCTGGACGGTCGCATGGTCGACGTGTCCGGCGGCGCCGCTTTCCTGTTGTGCCGCAGGGCTTCTCGCCTCACCTCGCACGCCGCCCAGTGGGCCCTGCCGGGCGGTCGCCTGGACCCGGGCGAAAGCCCGCAGGACGCCGCGCTGCGAGAGCTCAACGAGGAGGTCGGCATCGAGCTGCCCGGGTCGGCCATTCTCGGACTTCTCGACGACTATCCGACCCGGTCGGGCTACGTGATCACGCCGGTGGTGCTGTGGGGCGCCGGACGACTCGATCCCCGGCCCGAGCCCGACGAGGTGGTGGCCGTCTACCGGGTGGGGCTGCACCAGTTGCAGCGCGCGGATTCCCCGCGTTTCATCGCCATTCCGGAGAGCCCGCGGCCCGTGGTGCAGATTCCGTTGGGAAACGATCTGATTCACGCGCCCACCGGTGCCGTGTTGCTGCAGCTGCGGTGGTTGTGCCTGGAGGGCCGCGACGACCCGGTCGACGAGCTCGAGCAGCCGGTGTTCGCCTGGAAGTAGCGATCGCGAGCGCTAGAACGGCGGCGGGTGGTCGTCGGGCGGGGGCGGGCCAGCGAGTTGGCTTGCGGCGCAGCGCTTTTGGCGGTTGTGCTGGCGTTCGGTGGCGATGCGATGGGCGCGGTCTTGGTCTCGGCTGCGGGTGCGTCGGGGCATCATGGCGGTACGTTCGGCGCAGGGCCCGGGGGGCGGGCCGGCCGGCGGTGTGGCCAGGGCGCCGGTGGGGGCACACAGGTGGGGGAACAGCACGGCGCTGCCCGGGGTGGTGACATAGGTGTGCCCGGTGGGGGAGGTCAGGATCAGCGTCGCGTCCGGGAGTTGCTTTTCTTGCCAGCCCCAGAAGGTTTTGACCAAATGGTGTGTGCGGCAATAACACTTGAGGTTGGAGGCATGGGTGCGTCCGCCCTGGGTGTAGGGGATGGTGTGGTCGAGGTCGCAGCGATAGGCGGGCTGGTCGCAGCCGGGCCAGCGGCAGGTCAGGTCGCGGCAGCGCACGAAATCGGCCAACGCCTTGGAGGGCACGTAGCCCGGCTCGGGCGCGGCGTCGGCGGGATGGACCAGGGGCAGCAGGGTGGCCGAGGCGGCCAGCTCGGCGAGCAGTTCGGGGCCGATGAGCCCGTCGCCGGCCACCAGCGAGCCGGGCGTGGCCGCGCGCCCGTCGATGGCGGCCTCTTCGGCGATCACGTGGATGACCACCGGGGCGGCTCCGCGCCCGGCGGTGGCGGCGCAGTCGGAGCGCCCGCACCCGCAGCCGAGCCGGTCGGCCCCGCCGGCCAGCGCGCCGAGTGCGTCGGCGCGCCGCTGGGCGTGCGTGCGCGGATCCTGGGCGCACACCGTGGCCGCCAGCGCGCTCAACCGTCGATCCAGCGCGTGGGCGTGCGGGGTCAGCAGGCTGCCCTGGATCTCTGACAGCCCACCGACGCGGTCGTCGATCACCACCTCGCGACCCTCCTGCTGCTGGCGGCGCTGGCGCACCGCATCACGATCGGCGCGCGCCACGATGCGGTCCACCGCCCCGGCCAGCCGGCCCCGGCCCATCGACGGCCAGCGCCCCACCTTGGCCGCCAACTCCGCGTCCACCGCGGCGAGCACGTCGGGGTCGTCGATCAGATCGGTGCGATAGACGATAGTCACGAACACCCGAAAGTCGATGTCGCCGGCGGCGAACACCGCACCGACCTTGGGCAGGCGCTCCCGCATCGCGCGGGCATAACGCACCCGGCTCGCGGCCAGCCCCTGCCCGATCCGCAACGCCGCGGCCACCTCGGCAGCCACCGCCTCCTCGGTGTCCACCGCCCAGTCCTCGGTCTCCGAACAGCGCGACAACCGGTAGGCGAACAAGTCCCCGATCGCCACCAGCTGCGCCGCGGCCGCCCGGTTCTCGATCCGCGCAAACACCACCACCCGCTCGACGAGCCCCACCGACTCCGCCGTCTTCGACGGATACCGACGCTCGAACAACTCGTCGAACTCCGCGACCACCCGTTCACGATCGAACATAAGTTCGACCATGCCATGGGTGTCCGACAAGTCAGCCGTCGATGTGCGTCGGCGGGTTGGCGAAGTTGAAATCCGAGGGCTGCTGGCCCGGGCCCACCGACTCGCAGTGCCCGTCGGGCACCAGGAAGGAACTGGCGCCGCTGGGAATCAGGCGGGGCACCGCCACGCACCGCTGCCAGGTGCCGTCGGGCTGGACGGGGCCGTCGCACTTGCTGATCACCGGTCCCCCGTACTGGCAGCCGGCGCGGGCCGGCGGCGCCGCGGCGATCAGCCCCGCGGCCATCAGCAGGGCGGCCGATCCCGCGACGATGCCGTGCTTCACTGTTGCCTCCCGTCATCGTCCCCGTCGATGACGCTACCGCCCGTGCCGCTCGGCGAGAAGCCTTGCGCGGCGGCGCATGCTAAACCCAGTAGGGCACCCGGGCGCGGAATTGGCGCATCGCGAAGGCCGCCAGCAGCCAGCCCACGACGGTCAGGGTCACCACCACCGCCCAGTGCCGCAACTCCTGATGGGCGCCCAGCAGCGGGGCCCGCACGATGTCGAGATAGTGCAGCAGCGGGTTGAGTTCCACGATGCTCGCCCAGCGCCCGGCGCCCTGCTGGCGCAGCGTGTCGTCGTTCCAGATGATCGGCGTCATGAAGAACAGCAGCTGCACGATCGAGAACAGCAGCGGCCCGATGTCGCGGTAACGCGTCGCCAGGATGCCGAAACACAGTGACACCCATATGCAGTTGAGCACGATCAGGGCCAGCGCCGGCAGAACCGACAGGTCGGCCCATGACCAAGGCTTGGGGTAGATGATCGCCACCACCACGTAGATGGCGATGTTGTGCGCGAACAGGATCATCTGCCGCCAGACCAACCGGTAGACGTGCACGCTCAACGGCGTCGGCAGCTGCTTGATCAGCCCCTCGTTGGCCACGAACACGTCGGCACCCTCGAGGATGGAGGCGTTGATCAGGTTCCAGATGATCAGCCCGAGCGTGACGTAGGGCAGGTGCACCGCCAGCTCGAGATGGAACAGCTTGGAGTACAGGCCGCCCATCGCGACGGCCGTGGTTCCCGTCGCGATGGTGATCCAGAAGGGCCCCAGCACCGAGCGGCGGTAGCGCTGCTTGATGTCCTGCCACCCCAGGTGCAGCCACAGCTCGTGGCGGCGGAAGCCGGCGACCAGGTCGCCGCGGGCGCGGGTGAACGTGCGCGACTGTGCCGCCGCGTCGACGAAAGTCACGAAGAACCTCCCGGCTTGCCGAAACGCTCACGACGTCCCATGCGGCGCAAGCGGATCCACTGGGCCAGGCCCGCGGGGTCGCGCCGGGTGACGAGGAAGAACCAGCCGAACCGGACCCACTCCTGGAACAGCAGCTTGCGCATCCCCGGTTGCGCCATCAGGTAGCCGCGGTTGCGGTAGGTGTAGAACCGTTTGACCGGATTGTCGGGGTACTGGGTGTGCATCCGGCCGCCCAGGATCGGCCGGAACTCGTCGGACCCGCAGGGATGCAGATACACGGCGTCCAGGCAGGTGCCGAACGGCAGGCCGGACCGCACCAGCCGGCGGTGCATCTCCACCTCGTCGCCGCGGATGAACAGTCGCAGGTCGGGCACGCCGATCGCCTCGAGGGTGGACGCGCGGAACAGGGCGCCGTTGAACAGCGACGCGATCCCGGGCAGCAGGTCCTGGCCCGGCTCGGTGCGCAATTCGCTTGTGCGCCTGCGCCATACCAGCCCGCGGCGCAGCGGGAACGCCAGCCGTTGCGGATCGTCGACGTCGCATACCATCGGCGACACCTCGGCCAGCCCGTACTTGCCGGCGCAGGCCAGCAGCGTCGCCAGCACATTCGCGTCCTGCGGGCGCCCGTCGTCGTCGGCCAGCCACACCCAATCGGCTCCCAGGGCCAGCGCGTGCAACATGCCCAGGGCGAAACCGCCCGCGCCACCGAGGTTTCGGTGCGAGCCCAGGTAGGTGGTCGCAAGCGGCTGTCCGGCAACCAGATCGCGGACGCGGCCGCCGCCGGCGCCGTCGTTGTCGACGACGATCAGATGGTCGGGCAACCTGGACTGCGTGCTCACGACGTCGAGTGACTTGGCCAGGTCGTCGGGGCGCCGGTGGGTGACGACGACGGCGATGACGGACTCAGCCATTCCCGGATGTTCTTTGTGCGGAGGCGGTTTCGGCCAGCACCTCGCGGACGTGCCGCGCCGCGTCCTCGCCTTCGTAGGCCCGCACCACGTCCTCGATGCCGCCGGAGAGGCGGATGACGCCGTGGTCGATCCACATCGCGGTCTTGCACAGCCGGGCGAGGAATTCGTTGGAGTGGCTGGCGAACACCAGAATCCCGGACCGCTCGACCAGGCTCTGCAGCCGCGACTGGGCCTTCTTCAGGAAGTCGGCGTCCACCGCCCCGATGCCCTCGTCGAGCAGCAGGATCTCGGGGTCGATGCTGGTGACCACGCCCATCGCCAGCCGCACCCGCATGCCGGTCGAGTAGGTGCGCAGCGGCATGGACAGGTAGTCGCCGAGCTCGGTGAACTCGGCGATCTCGTCGACCTTGGCCAGCATCTGCTTGCGCGTCTGCCCGAGGAACAGCCCGCGGATGATGATGTTCTCGTAGCCGGAGATCTCGGGGTCCATGCCGATGCCCAGGTCGAAGACCGGGGCCACCCGGCCGGTGACCTTGGCCCAGCCCCGGGTGGGTTCGTAGATGCCCGAAAGCAGGCGCAGCAGAGTCGATTTCCCGGCCCCGTTGTGGCCGACGAGTCCCACCCGGTCGCCCAGCTCCAGCGACATGGTGATGTCGCGCAGCGCCTCGACGACGACGACGTTGGAGTTGTTGCGGCCTATCGTCCCGCCCGCCTTGCCCAGGACCGCCTTCTTCAGCGAGCGCGACTTGGCGTCGAAGATCGGAAACTCGACCCACGCCTGGTGCGTCTCGATATGAGGTCCTGCTGGCGACACCGGTGCCCGCTTACAGGTACTGGCCGTGACCGTGTGCCGACGGCTTGCCCATCCCCGGCGGCAGTGCGCCCTGGCGCATCTGCTCCAGCTGGGCGCGGGCGGCCATCTGCTGCGCGAACAGCGCCGTCTGGATGCCGTGGAACAGCCCTTCCAACCAGCCGACCAGCTGGGCCTGCGCGATGCGCAGCTCGGCGTCCGACGGCGTGGCGTCCTCGTTGAACGGCAGGGTGAGGCGGTCGAGCTCCTCGCGCAGTTCCGGGGCGAGGCCCTCCTCGAGTTCGCGGATGCTGGTGGCGTGGATCTCGCGCAGGCGGTTGCGGCTCGCCTCGTCGAGCGGTGCGGCGCGCACCTCTTCGAGCAGTTGCTTGATCATGGTCCCGATGCGCATCACCTTGGCGGGCTGCTCGACCAGGTCGGTCAGGGACCGCTCGTCGGAGTCGTCCTCGTTCACCGCCATGATCCGCGGGTCGACACCGCCGATGATCTCGACGCCATCGTCGTCGGGACCGTCGCTGCGAATAGTCAATTCATCACCGTCCTTCGGCGGAGCTAAGAGTGTGCTGGGGCGCCGCTTCCGCGCCACTCGTAGATGCGGGCCTCACCGTTGTCGTAGATCAGCGCCCACGACGTCGACTTGTCCAACGACCTTAGTCCCTCGGGTGTGGCGAACCCCCGGACGTTGGGCACGCTCGTGAGAATGTACCGAATGTTGAGCGCCTTAATCGCTTCGACCACACGCGGATCGGAATCACCCTTGTTGGCGCCCGCCCAGAAAATGTAGCGGTAGTAGCCCGGGCCCATCTGTTGCGGGAAGTCGTAGTGGGTCCACAGGGGATGCAGGTCGGCGACCGCGTACATCCACGCTGTGCCGTCGACGTTGGAATCGCCGATGACGGTGTCCCGCGCCCCCGGCTGATTCGCCAGGTAGGCCATGGCCATCAGGTCTCGCTGGTCGATCATCACCGAGTCGTACTTGTCGCCGAAGAGGACCAGGTGCCGGTAGAAGTAGTGCCGTCCGGTGAGCACCGTCACCGCGATCAGCACGACCGCCGTGGCGGGTACCCAGATGCGTTCCGGCAGGGGCCGGTGCCGGTCGGTGAAGCGCCGGGCGGCGGCCATCGCGGCGACGACGATCGCGAACAATGCGACGCCCGCCATCGGCGTCAACAGCAAGGTGATCGCGGCCGAGATGCGGCGCGGGTCTTTGTAGAAGAACTCACCGAACGCTCCCGCGATCGCTCCGACGGGTCCGCCCAGCGGGTTGCCCGCGTCGACGTCGACCACGACCAGCAGCAGCCAGAGCGCCAGCGGCCACCAGATCTTCTTGATCGCGAAGATGAGCCCGCCGGCGGCCGTCAGCGCGATCAGGCCGTACTGGACCGGGAAGTCGTTGAGGTGGCGCGAGTGCTGGAAGACGACGTCGAACACGCCGTGCTTCTTGCTGAGGTGCGTCAGGAAGGAGTGCCCGGCGATGATGTCTTCCTGCTGCTGGACACTGATGAACTGCGGCAACAGGATTGCCCCGGTGATCAGCGCCACGTCGGCCAGGGTCAGCGCGTCGGCGAGGCGGCCCCGCACCGGATGCCGCAGGGCGTCCAGGAGCCACCACGCCACGAGGAATAGGAGCACGATGAACCCGCCGGTCAGGTGGACCGACGTGACACCGACGAACGCCAGCACGGCCAGCGGGATGCGGTCGCGATGCCGCAACGTGGAGGTGATCAGGACGAAGGTCGGCACCGCCGCCCCGTAGGCCGCCAGATTGGGCATCGCCGCGACGCCGAACTCGACGTAGGGCACCGCGGTGAACGACGTCGACAGTGCGGCCGTGGTGGCCGCCGCGCCGGCGGTGCGCCATTCTCCCCAGAAAGGGCGCATGAGCCGCCAGGTCAGCATCGCCGCGCTCGACGGGTAGAGCCAGACGGCCGCCGCCACCGAGTTCAGGGTGTAGCCGGTGGTCGGCGCTGCGCCGGTGAGCTGGCAGTACACGGCGGTCAGGGCGTGGAACACCGACGGGTAGTACAGCGTCCGGTGGGTTTCGACGTTGCGCAGCTCGCCCATGTGGGTCGACGACGCCTGGCCGGTGTCGAGGATGAAGCGCACCTCGTTGGCGTGCCACACCGCGTCCCAGGTGCTCGGGATCGACTGCCAGTGCACCAGGCCGCGATAGGCCGCCCACATCACCAGAAACGAGCCGAGCAGCACCCCCCCGGCCACGGTCAGCGCCGGCCATCGACTGACGCCCAGAGCTTCCGCGTCGCGGTCGCGGTAGCGAGCGAGCAGCAGCTGCAGCCCCGTCACGGCGAGGCACACCACGGCCAGCGCCGCCAGCGCGGTCCAACCGTTCCAGGGGATTGCCAGCGCGCCCAACGGGATGATCGCCAGTGCGACAACACCGTAGGTCAGCGGCGCGCCGACCGCGATGGCGACGGGCCAGGTCAACTGCCCGATGCGCGCGACGATCACACCCGGCGCGATCAGCAGGAACAGTGCGATCAGCGTTCCGAGCCACAAACCCACTCGACTAGTATGGCTGGCCGGGTGCTCTGGCTCGGGAGGCCACCGACCGCGCAGGATCGGCTGTGACCGACCACGGCACCCGCTAGCGTCACAATTTCGCCCAAAATGCGGAAGCAGTAGGTTGGCTGGCATGGCTTACGACGTCGCCCGGGTGCGCGGACTCCATCCGTCGCTCGGTGACGGGTGGGTTCATTTCGACGCGCCCGCCGGGATGCTGATTCCCGATTCCGTGGCGACCACCGTGTCGACGGCATTCCGCAGGTCCAGCCCCACCACCGCAGGCGCGCACCCGTCGGCGCAGCGCAGCGCGGCCATCCTGGAGGCGGCGCGGGCAGCGGTGGCCGACCTGTTCAACGTCGACCCCGCGGGCGTGGTGCTGGGTGCCGACCGCGCGATTCTGCTCTCGGCGCTGGCCGAGGCGTCGTCGTCGCGCGCGGGCCTGGGCTACGAGGTGATCGTCACCCGCCTCGACGACGAGGCCAACATCGCCCCGTGGCTGCGCGCGGCGCACCGTTACGGCGCCAAGGTGAAGTGGGCCGAGGTCGACATCGAGACCGGCGAGCTGCCGACCTGGCAGTGGGAGAGCCTGATCGGGAAGTCGACCAGGCTGGTCGCCGTCGCCTCGGCGTCGGGGACGCTGGGCACGGTCACCGACCTGCGGGCGATGACCAAGCTGGTGCACGACGTCGGAGGGCTGGTGGTCGTCGACCACTCCGCCGCCGCGCCCTATCGCCTGCTCGACGTCAAGGAGACGGACGCCGACGTGGTTGCCGTGAACGCGTCGGCGTGGGGCGGGCCGCCGATCGGAGCGGTCGTGTTCCGCGATCCGGTGCTGCTCAACTCGTTCAGCTCGATCGCGACCGACCCCAACGCCGTCGGCCCGGCGCGCCTGGAGCTCGGCACCCACCAGTACGGCCTGCTGGCCGGGGTGGTGGCGAGCATCGAATACCTGGCCGCCCTCGACGAGTCGGCTCGCGGCACCCGGCGCGAACGGTTGTCGCTGTCGATGCAGTCCTCCGCCGCGTACCTGAACCGGATCTACGACTACCTGATGGTGTCGCTGCGCTCGCTGCCGTTGGTGATGGTGATCGGGCGTCCGGAGGTGCGGATCCCGGTGGTCAGCTTCGCCCTGCACGACGTGCCCGCCGAGCGGGTGGTGCAGCGCCTGGCCGACAACGGGATCCTGGCCGTCTGCAACGCGAGTTCGCGAGCGCTCGATGTGTTGGGTGTCAACGACATCGGCGGCGCCGTCACCGTCGGGCTGGCGCACTACTCGACGACGGCCGAGGTCGACCAGTTGGTGCGCGCGCTTGCGTCGTTGGGCTGACGCGCCCAGGGGCGGCTAGCCCGGCAGCGTCAGCACGATCTTTCCGGTCACGTTGCCCGACACCAGCTCCCGATGCGCGTCGCCCGCCCGCTCGATGGGCATGCGGGCGCCGATGATCGGGCGGACCTTGCCGTCGGCGATCATCGGCCACACCGACGCCGTCACCGCCTGCACGATCTCGGTCTTGCTGTTGGGGCCGCTCGTCGGCCGGCCCCGCAGCGTGGTGCCGATGACGCGCGCCCGCTTGACGAGCAGCTTGCCGATGTTGAGTTCGCCCGTCACGCCGCCCTGCATGCCGATGATGACCAACTGCCCGTCGGCGGCCAGGGCGTCGATGTTGCGGTCCAGGTAGGCGGCGCCGATGATGTCGAAGATCACATCGGCGCCGCCGCATTCCTGCAGCCGTGCCACGAAATCCTCGTCGCGGTAGTTGATCAGGATCTCGGCGCCCAGTTCGCGACAGAACTCGAGCTTGTCGGCCGATCCGGCGGTGACGGCCACCTTCGCGCCCAGCGCCCGCGCGATCTGGATCGCGTGGGTCCCGATGCCGCTCGCGCCGCCGTGCATCAACAGCAGCTGGCCCTTGCCCAGGTGCGCGGTGAGCACCAGGTTCGACCACACCGTGCACGCCACCTCCGGCAGCCCCGCAGCGTCGATCACATCGACGCCCTGCGGGACCGGCAGCACCTGCCCGGCGGGAACCGCGACGTACTCGGCGTACCCTCCACCCGCCAGCAATGCGCAAACTTGTTGTCCCACGGTCCATTCGGTCACACCGGCGCCGCGCTCGGCGACCGTCCCGGACACCTCCATGCCGATGATCTCGCTGGCTCCCGGCGGCGGCGGGTACTTACCGGCGGCCTGCAGCACGTCGGCGCGGTTCACGCCGGCCGCGGCGACCTTGACCAGGACCTCTCCGGGCCCGGCGGAGACGTCGGGCACCTCCTGCCACAACAACCGGTCGGAGGATTCGGCGACGATGGCGCGCATGTCGGCCACGCTACTAGGGCCCCGTTACCCTTAGCAGCGGTGGCGTGGCAGAGCGGCCTAATGCACTCGCCTTGAAAGCGAGAGACGGCTAACACCGTCCGGGGGTTCAAATCCCTCCGCCACCGCCGGTTCGGCCGCAGGGCTAGTGCAGCGCGGGCGCGTAGCGCAGCACCGCTGCGACGCCGTCGGCCGGGGCGATCCGCTCGTCGGTGCGCACCAGCGAGGCCCCCACGGAGATCGCGAACATGGGCAGCGCCTCGTCGGCCCGCAACGTCTTGTCGGGAGCGGCGCCCTGCTCGGACAGCACGTTCTCGTTGGGGGCGACGGTCGTGAGCCTGGCGTCGGCGACCACGGTCGCATCACCGATGTCGCCGATGATCAGCGTGTCCACCGCGCCCTGGCGCAGCGCCGAGCAGACGGCGTCGAGACCCTCGGCGGCCAGCCCGGACTGCCGGCCGATCTCCGCGGTGAATCGCTGCGCCGCATCGTCGATGGTGCGCAGCTGGCGCTTGACGAACTCGGCCTCGATGGCCTCCTCGACCTCGCCGAAGTCGTGACCACTGTGCCGCGCGCCGACCTCGAGCGGCACGGCGAGTTCCCGCAGCCGTTCGGGTAGCGACGCCAGGAGGTCAGAGCGCGACCGCACCTCACCGACCACGAAGACCACCTCGATGGACTTGTCGTCGACGAGTTCGGCCACGCGGTCGGCGACGGCGCGCATGTTCTTGCGGCCGGCTTCCTCGGTGCGCAGCTGAGGGTCACCGTAGCCCGCGTTCTCGGCACCGGCGGCCTTGTGCACCGGGTGACCTTCGCCGTCGACGGTTTCCGCGCGCAGCGTGCCGCCGACCTGGGTGGTGATGTCGGCGCCGCTGTGATCCACGATCACCAGCACGTAATCCGGGTGGTCGTAGCTCAGTTCGAGGATCGGCACCAGATAGGGCAGTGGGGAGACACGGACCACCGCGGCCGCGACGGGCCGGGCCAAATGCTCGTTGATCATCACTTTGTCGGCGCTGGCCACCACCGCGCGCCCGCTGCGGCCGATCGGCGGCCGCAGGTTCATCACCGCGTCGTGGATCTGGCTGACGACGTCGGGCCCGGCGCCCTGCTTCTCGAGGTCCTCTTTGGCCGCCCGCCACCTGAGGTCGAGCTGCGCCTCGGCGTCGTGGGTGTCGCGCGAATCGTCGAAGTACACCGACGCGAACGGTGCCGGCGCATCCATCAGTTTGCGGAAGCGTTGAGAGTCCATGACTTTTCGGGTTGCCCCGCGGGGGCGGGCACAAACCCCGGTCGGGGTTCCTAGTAGCTCCGGTCCCCTTCGCTGTCGTCGAAGAAGTGCCATTCGCCGTCGTGCTCGACTTCGATGCGCCAGCCCAGTTCGTTGCCCTCGACCTTGTTGTCGACGAACCAGGCGTGCGCCTTGTCGGCGCTTTCGATGTCCTCGGTCGCGACGACGTCACCCTTCGGATTGAGCACTCGGTATGTAGCCATTGCCGCAGTGTTCCCACCGAAAGGCATTGTCAACCGGTGGGTATTTCGGCGGCGATCGTGTCCATCAGGGCGGTGTACCGCCGGGCTTCCGGGTCCCGCCCCGGCTTGCCGCTGCTGATCACTCCGGCGGCCAGGCTGCGCGCCGGGTCGGCCCACAACGCGATGTTGACCAGGCCCAGATTGCCGAACGCGTTCGGCGCGTTGCGTCCGAAGGGCCCCCACCTGTTCGTGCCGAGGATGTATCCCGTGCCCCAGCGGGCGGGCTGCAATCCGACCGCGAAATCCGGTCGCAGGCGCCGGCATTCGGTGACGGCGTTGTACATGGTCTCCGGGCTGACCACCCGCACGCCGTCGAGTTCGCCTCCCCGGCGCCAGATCTCGGCGAACCGCGACATCTCGTGCGCGGTCGATACCGTGTTGGACGACGGGATGATCGTGGTGAGGAACAGCGGGGTGTTGGTGATCGGGATCATCTCGTGCACGGTGCCGCCGATCGCCTTGCGGAAGATCTGGGCGACCACGGGCGGCAGCGGGCGCCCGGTGGCGTGGCTGGGCGCGACCAGCGGCAGATCCTGTTGCGCGACACCGAAATTGGTCCACCGAAAGCCCAGCGGGTCGAGGATCTCGGTGGCCAGGATCTCGCGAATCTCCTTGCCGGTGGCCGCGTAGACGATCTCGCGGACCAGCGGGCCCCATGTCAGCGCGTGGTAGATGTGCACCAGCCCCGGCCGGTACAGCGGCCGCAGCTCACTCAGCTTCTGTTGCGCGTATTCGTGGTCATCGGCGCGCCTGACGTCCGGCTTCGGGCCGGTGGGGAAGGGCAGGCCGGCGCTGTGGGTCAGCACGTGGCGGATGGTGATCCGGTGCTTGCCGTGACTGGTGAAGGTGGGGATGTAGTCGCAGACCCGGTCGTCGAGGGAGAACACCCCGCGCTCGACGAGCATGTGGATCACGGTCGCCGCGACGCCCTTGGCCGCCGAGTACACGCAGAACGGGGTGTCCGTCGTCGCCCGGACCTTCTCGGCGTCGGGCGCGTCGGTCGGGGCGTTGCCCCAGCCGTGTCCGATCGCGCGGTTGAGCACCACCCGCCCGCGGTGGCGTAGGCACAGCTGGATCGCGGGGTGAAAGCCCGCCTGGTACCAGTGTCGGGCGGCCCGCCAGATCCGCTCGACGGCCGCGGGGTCGATTTCGCAGTGGTCCTCGTCGGCGATCGCCGTCACCGAGTCCAGGTCGGATGGAACGCGGATCCTGCCGTCGGGTGTCGTCACGTCAGCGAGGGTACGTGTCTCACTCGCCCGTGAACCGTGGCGGACGCTTTTCGAACGTGGCCGTGATGCCCTCGGTCAGGTCCTTGGACGGCAGGAAGGCCGCGTTCCAGGCGGCGACGTAACGCAGACTCTCCGCGACGGCCGAGGCGCGCTGCTGGTCGAGCACGTCCTTGATGCCGTGCACGGTCAGCGGGGGGTTGGCCGCGATCTCCGCTGCGGCGGTGTGGGCGGCGGCCAGCGTCGTCTCGGGGTCCTCGAACACGGCGTTGACCAGGCCGATCTTCTCGGCGCGCGCCGCGTCGATGTCCTTGCCGGTCAACGCGAGCTCGCGCAGGTGCCCGTCGCCCAGGATCATCGGCAGCCGCGCCAGGCTGCCCACGTCGGCGACGATTGCGAGTTTGACCTCGCGCACCGAGAACTTGGCGTCGGCGCTGGCGTAGCGGAAGTCCACCGCTGAGATCAGGTCCACCCCGCCGCCGATGCACCAGCCGTGCACCGAGGCGATGGTGGGGGTTCGGCAGTCCGCCACGGCGGTGATCGCGCCCTGCATCCGCTTGACCTCGGCGTGGAAGCGGGCGCGTGGACCGGCCAGCGCGTCGCCGCCCAGCAGCGGGGTGAACGAACCCCCCATCGCGGGCACGTCCAGGCCGTAGCTGAAGTTCCTGCCGGACCCCGTGATGACGATGGCCCGCACGTCCGGGTCGGCGTCGAGCGCCGCGAACACGTCGGGCATCTCCGACCAGAACGCGGGCCCCATCGCGTTGCCCTTGCCCGGTCCGATCAGCGTCACCTGCGCGACGTGGTCTTTCGTGTCGACGGTGACCGATTCGTATGTTTCGCCCATAGCGAGACCGTAGCGTGGCAAACATGCCTCGTGATCTGCGACCCGGACCTGATTCGCCGCCCACCGACGAGCTGCACAGCGCCGAGGACACGCTCGGGGTGCTGCAGCAGGTGCTGCACACCATCGCCGCCGACGAGATGTCCAGGCAGACCCCGTGCCGGGAGTTCGACGTGACGCAGTTGACCGGCCACCTGTTGGGCTCGATCGCGGCCGTCGGGGGCATGGTGGGCGCGGAGCTTCCGCAGCGCGACGAGAGCGACTCCGCGGAACGGCAGATCATCACCGCGGCGCGCCCCGTCCTGGACGCCTGGCATCGCCGCGGGCTGGACGGCACGGTGCCGTTCGGTGACGGCGAGCTGACCGCCAAGGCCGCGTGCGGTCTGTTGTCGGTCGAGTTCCTGGTCCACGCCTGGGATTACGCCAGTGCCGTGGGCCGCGAGGTGGACGCACCGGAGTCGTTGGCCGAATACGTGCTGGGGCTGGCGCGCAAACTCATCCGTCCCGAGATGCGCGGCCCGGCCGGCTTCGACGCCCCGGTCGACGTGTCGGGCGACGCCGGCGCGCTCGAGCAGCTCGTCGCGTTCACGGGCCGCAACCCGGCGCGCTGAGCGCGCCGCTACACCCGTTCCAGGTAGAAGTAGTAGTACCGGCCGTTGTCGAGCACGCCCTTGCCGTTCATGATCCCCATCACGGCGTCGTCGTCGATCTTCTTGAAGTGGTCGTGCACGGGCTGGCCGTCGTAGACCATCGTGGCGGTGACCTCGCCGCGGAAGCTCTCCAGCCAGAGGCTGGCCTCGCCCTTGCCCATGGCGACGTTGGAGAACTTGTTGCCGTCGGCGTCCACGCAGACCAGCGGCTGCACGTCGGCCACCGACTTGAAGTTCTTGCCGAACCAGCCGGCCTTCTCGAGCTGGCCGTTCATCTTGTGCCCGGTGGCGAACTCGCCGCCCTTCCACTCGCCCAGCATGCCCTCGATGGTCGCCGGCTGCAGCGTCGCCCAGAAGGCGTCGAGCTCGGCGTGCGGAATCTCACCAACGCGTTCCTTGAGCTCGGTGAACTGCTTGCGGGCCAGGTTCATTGAGCACTCCTCACGGTTTGGTGGGCGATCCAGTCGCGGGCGAACCGCAGCAGCGCGTCGTTCTCGTCGGGCGCACCGATGGTGACCCGGACGCCCTCGGGCGCGAACGGGCGGACAATCAGCAGTGCCTCGGCGGCGCGCCGCACAAAGTCCGCGGTCCGGGTTCCCAGCGGCAGCCACACGAAGTTGGCCTGGGTCGGCGGCATGTCGTAGCCGGCGTCGCGCAGGTCGGCCGCGACCCGGGACCGTTCGGCCACCAGGGCGTCGGTGCGGGCCATCAGCTCGTCGGCGGCTTCCAGGGATGCGATGGCGGCGGCCTGCGAGATGCTGGCCACCGAGAACGGCACGTAGACCTGGTCCAGCGCCGTGATCAGGTCCGGGTGACCGACCGCGTAGCCGATGCGCAGCCCCGCCAGCCCGTAGGCCTTCGAAAAGGTCCGCAGCACAACGATGTTGCCGCGGCTGCGGGCCAGCCGCAACGAGTCGGGCGCCATGCCGTCGCGGATGTACTCGACGTAGGCCTCGTCGATGGCGACGACGATCTGCGGCGGGACGGCCTCGACGAAGCGGCTCAGCGCGTCGGGGTCGACGACCGTGGACGTCGGGTTGTTGGGGTTGGCGATGAAGATCAGCCGGGTCCGCTCGGTGATCGCGGCGAACATCGCGTCGAGGTCGTAGGTGTGGTCTGTCAGCGGGACCTTGACGGGGATCGCGCCGGATATCTGGACCATCGGCGGGTACAGCTCGAAGCTGTGCCAGCCCATCACGACCTCGTCGCCGGCCGCTGAGGTGATCTGGACGAGCTGCTGGCACAGGCTGACCGATCCGCAGCCCACCGCGACGTGCTCGGGGCCGAAGCCTTGGCCGAGGTGTCCGGCCAGGGCGGCCTTGAGTTGCACGCAGGCGTTGTCGGGGTAGCGGTTGACGTGGTCGGTGCCCCGCTCGATGGCCGCGCGGACGCTGGGCAGCGGGCCGAACACAGTCTCGTTGCTGGCCAGTTTGATTGAACCCGGCGCGCTCTTGCCGGGCACGTAGACGGGAAGCCCGACCAGCTCGGGGCGCAGGCGGGCGGTCACTTCGACAGCATATGTCGGGGCTGTGTACGCTATCCCTCCGGCGGTCCGGGAGACCGGGAAGGGGTCGGGTACCCTCAGAAAGTCCAATGGAGGCGTGCCAGAGCGGCCGAATGGGGCTCACTGCTAATGAGTTGTCCCCCTCAAAGGGGACCGGAGGTTCAAATCCTCTCGCCTCCGCTGAGTTGGTTTGACAGATGTACGAACGACAACTGAACACAAGCGCCCGTAGCTCAACGGATAGAGCATCTGACTACGGATCAGAAGGTTAGGGGTTCGAATCCCTTCGGGCGCGCTCATCACCAGCGCCTTTGCTGCATCTCCGAGAAGTCCCGAATAGTTCATGCGGCGTGTGTTGCTGTCTGCACGGGACGGGGATAATGTGCGGCGCATGACCTCGATCAGCAGCGCGCAAACAACGGTGACTCGTCTCGGCGGCGGCGGTGGCCGCTTCGGTGGCGGTGGCGGCTTCGTCGGCGGCGGCGGCGGTTTCGTCGGCGGTGGCGGTGGATTCGTCGGCGGCGGCGGCGGTTTCGTGGGTGGCGGCGGCGGCCGCTAGGTCCCCGCGCCCTCTCATCGCCGGCGCAACGACAGCGCCTCTAAACGATGGGGCCGGGTGCGATCTGCTCGGCGCTGCCCAGCAGATCGAGTTGCATCCACGCCACGTCGTGCCATTTTCCGTGCTTCCATTCGACGCTGCGGTACAGGCCGGCGTCGGTGAAGCCGAATGACCGGTGGAATCCGTTGCTGGCCTCGTTGGGCTGGGTGATGCCGGCGAAAGCCTGCCGGTAGCCCCGCTGCGCCAGCCGGTTCATCAGCTGCGCATAGAGCGCGCGGCCGCAGCCGCCGCGTTGGTGGCCGCCGTCGACGTACAGGCCGGTCTCCACCGACCATCGGTAGGTGGCGAGAGATCTCATCGCGTGGGCGTACGCGAAACCGACGATCTGATGGTCGCGTTCGGCGACGAGCCACTCGTGCGCGACGCGGTGCGCGGCGATGCGTGCGGCCATCTCGTCGACGGTGGGGGCCTCGAGTTCCCAGCTGACCGCGGTTTCCAGGACGTAGGGGCGGTAGATCGCAACGCAGCCCTCCGCATCGTCGGGGGAGGCCGGACGCACGTTCCAGGCGCCCACCGCCGGCACCGCTACGGGCGCGGCTGGAACGGGCCGCGACGGGGCGGCTCGGTCACGGTCTGGGTCACGGTGCTGGTTTCGGTGCTCGGCGCGACCGTGGACGTGCTCGGCGCGACCGTCGTGCCGGTGTCGGTGCTCGGGGGCGGAGCCGTTTCGGTGACGGTCTGCGTCGGCGCACCGCCACCGCCGCCCCCGCCGCGGTGTCGCGGCGCCTCTTCGGCGGTGGTGGTGGGCGCCACGGTGGTGGTGGGAGCCGGCGTGGTGGTCGCGGGGCTTTTCGCCGGAGCTCCGGCCGTGAGCTTGACCACGGCGAACACGACGGCGGCCAGCACGATGACGCCGATCGCACCGGCGGCGATCAGCGCCGCCGGACGGCGGTACCAGGGCGTCGGCGGCTCGGGCCCGGGCTGGGGTTCGGAGTACCCGCCATACCGCGCGGCCGCGGTTGGCTCGGAGTAGTAATCGGGTTCCTCGGGGTACGGCACGACAGCAAATCGTAGTGCCTCACCGCGCACAGGCAACCGCGTGGCCGCGTCAGCCTTGGCCGTCGATCAGGCGCAGCGCGCGTTCGAACAGGTGCACCGTGGCGGCGTGCAGCTGGTCGCCGACGGTCTTCTCGGCCTTGCCCGCGCAGGCCCGCGCCAGCGTCCCCTCGATCACGATGCCCAGCTTGAAGCAGGCCAGCACGGTGTACCAGGTGAGCTGCGAGAGGTCGCGGGTGGTGTTGGCGGCGTAACGCTCGAGCAGCTCGTCGGTGCCGGCCAAACCGTCGTGACCGCCCAGCGCGTGGCTGAACACGCTGGACCCGTCGGGCTGGCGCCAGGTGGCCAGCAGCCAGCCGAGGTCCAGCAGCGGGTCGCCGATGGTGCACATCTCCCAGTCGACGATGGCGACCACGTCCGGCCCGGTGCGGGAGAACATGACGTTGGCGGCGTGGTAGTCGCCGTGCATGATCCCCGGCGTCCAGGCCGTAGGCCGGTGGCGCTCGAGCCAGTATGCGACCCGGTCTACCCCGGGGATGTCCGGCCCGGGGTAGTTCTCGTATTCGCGATAGGACTCCAACTCTGAAAGCCAGCGCGGCACTTGGCGTTCGAGGAAGCCGTCCGGTTTCCCGAAATCGCCGAGCCCGACGGTGACATGGTCGACGGCCCCGAGGTTGGCCAGCGCGTCGGCCATCGACAACCCCATCCCGTGCCGCACGCCGGCGTCGCCCGCGTGCAGCGCGGGCAGCCCCTCGCCGGCGTTGAACCCGTCGACCGGCTCCATGAGGTAGAACACGGCGTCACCGAGCACACCGGGGTCGTCGCAGGTGGCAATGAGGTGCGGGTGGGGCACGTCGGAGCCGGCCAGTGCGGCAAGGACTTTCGTCTCCCGCAGGATCACGCTGTTGCTGCGCGGACGCAGGTGGCGCGGGCCTCGCCGCAACACGTAGGGCCGCCCGGCCCGCGTGAATCGCAGCATGACGTTCTGCGTCCCCCCGGTGACGGCGCCGACGTCGTCCAGGGGGCCCTCGCCGAGCCCCTGGCCCGTCATCCACTCCGCGACGGCCTCGAGGTTCACCCCATCCACGGTCGGCCCCTGGTCTGCGCGGCGCTGCGCGGACACTTCCTGCGGCGTGCGTGTCATCGCGGCACTCCTCTGCCAACCCGGAGGTCTGGCGACCTGTGGGGCGTCTGGGAAAATGGTAGGTCACCGGCTGCGCGCCGCCGGGCCCCGGCCGGGCCTGGAACAATAGTGTGCGGAACTAACTGTCGCGCTGGGAAGGAAACTGCGATGCCGCGGACCGACAACGACTCCTGGGAGATCACTCAAAGCGTGGGAGCCACCGCGCTCGGTGTCGCCGCGGCCCGCGCCGCGGAGACCGAAAGCCCGAACCCGCTGATCAAGGACCCCTTCGCGCGGGTCTTCGTCGACGCCGCGGGCAAGGGCATGTGGAGCATCTTCGCCGATCCCAAACTGCTGGCCCAGGCGATCGAACTCGAACCGGACGTTCAGTCGCGCGTTCAGCTCATGATCGATTTCATGGCCACCCGGACGGCCTTCTTCGACGAGTTTTTCCTCGGCGCGGCCGGCTCGGGGGTCAGGCAGGTGGTGATCCTCGCCTCCGGCCTGGACGCACGCACCTGGCGGCTGCCGTGGCCCGACGGGACCGTCGTCTACGAACTCGATCAACCCAAGGTGCTGGACTTCAAGATGAACACGCTGCGCGAGCACGGCGCGCAGCCCAGGGCCCGCCTGGTGAACGTCGCGATCGATCTGCGTCAGGATTGGCCGAAGGCCTTGCAGGAAGCGGGTTTTGATCCGTCGCTGCCGGCGGTGTGGTCGGCCGAGGGGTTGGTGCGGTACCTGCCGGCGCAGGCGCAGGACCTGCTGTTCGAGCGCATGCACAAGCTGAGCGTCCCCGGAAGCTGGCTGGCCTCCAATGTGCCCGGCCAGGGTTTCACCGATCCCAATCTGATTGAGCGGCAACGCCAAGACGAACAGCGCCTGCGGGCGGCCGCCGCGAAGCTGGTCGACGCCGAGGTGACCGACTTCGGCGACCTGTGGTACCCCGAGGAGCGCACGCCGGTCGACGGCTGGCTGCGCGACCACGGCTGGGACGTCTCGGTGGCGACCTTCCCGGAACTGATGGCTCGCTACGGACGGAGCATTCCGGCCGCGGTCGAGGGCGCGATGCCGCCAACGCTGTACGTGTCCGCGCAGCGCCGCGCGGACTGAATCGGGCGCCCCGCGCTCACGGCGTGATCACCACCCGTGCGTCGGTGGCGGTGCCGTTCCACACCGCTCCGACGTCGGTGAGCGGCACTACGCGAACGTCCACATCGAAAGCGCCTTTGGTGATCTCCTCGATCATGCCCGGCATTTCGGCCAGCATGTCGACGCCGGACACCGATCCCTGGCCGCTGCCCAGGATCTGTAGACGCGCGGCACGCAAAGCTGCGGAAGGGATTTCGGCCGTGGAGCCGGCGACCGAACCGACCTCGATCCATGCGAGCGGTTTTGCCGGGTCGGTTCGCTTGCCGGCGATGCCGGCCATCAGGGCCGACGTGATCGGACCCCAGAGGTAGTCGATCACGACGTCGACGTCGCGGGCCAGTTCGGCGAGATCGCCTGTGTTGGAACCTCCATCGAGTCGGAAGGTGTCATCGGCGCCCAGGCCGGCGAGTGTCGCAAGCCGCTGGGCGTCGCGTCCGGCCCCGATGACGCGGCCGGCGCCGAGGTGTCTGGCGACCTGCACTGCCATGCGGCCGGCGCTGCCGGTGGCGCCGAGGATCAGCACCGTCTGGCCCGGCTGGAATTCGATGCGCCGGCGCAACGCGATCCACGAGGACATCACCGGGTTGACGGCCGCGGCCACCAGGACGGGGTCGGTGTCGCCGCGCAGAGCGAGGCTGCGGCGCCGGTCGACGACGGTCTGCTCGGCCATGGCGCCCATGGTTGTGTCGGGCAGGACGAAGTAGAGCAGGGTGCCGTCGGGCGCGCGTCCCACGCCGTCGATTCCGGGCACCAGGGGGAGTTCACCGCGGCTGGTGTAATGCGAGCCGTCCGCCTGGGCACGAACGCGCGGGTGCAGTCCGGTGGCAATCACGTCGACGATCACCTCGTCGGCGCTCCGCGGGGTGGGACTGGGGAATTCGCGATAAGCCGGGGGGCTGTCGAATGCGGTGACGACGGCTGCGTGCATGGCGGCCCCTCCTCAAAATAGATGGTATTACGAACTAATCTAGATGGCACTACGAACTAACGCAAGTTATGGTGGAGCCATGGATCTCGCGGACGAACTCATCGACGACCTGGTGCAGGTGTCATTTGCGGTGACCGCCGCGCTCAGCCGCGTTGCCGCCGAACACGATCTGTCACTGACGCAGCTGCGCGTCCTGGGGATCCTGCGCGACCGTGAGCCGACGATGGCCGAGCTGGCAACCCACCTCGGGCTCGAACGCTCGACCGTCAGTGGGCTCATCGATCGCGCTGTGCAGCGTGGCCTGGCGCGCAAGACGACGCATCCCGGCGATGCCCGATCCGTACGCGTCAGCCTCACGACAGAGGCAAGGCGGCTGATCCCCCCGATCGTCGCCGACATCGGCGCGCTGATGGAACCGCTGACCGGCCGGCTCACCGCGAGCGAACAAAAGCGCCTGATCGCCCTGCTGGACAAAGCGCTCGACCACTAGGGTCTTCGGACCGCGACAATCTGGCTCTCGCGGGCGTCGGCGAGGCGGGCCGCTGCATGGCTTGACGAGCATTCCCGCGGTGAGCCGCGTCGCCGCTCTATCGCAACGACGCGCGGAGGAGTTGAATTAATGGGGCCGATGTTTAGACATGAGTCAAATGGGAATAGTTAGGCCCACGGGAAGTCCTTCCCGAGCACAACGGAGGTCACGATGCGTGGTCGCGGAATAATCGGCGTGATTGTCCTGGTGTGGTTGCTCATCGGAGTCATCGCGGCTTGGCAGCGCGATTACTTCAAGGGCGGTCCGCAGAACTGCGTGACAGCGGGAAACATCGCCTTGACTGTCGTCGCAGGGCCTTTGAATTACGCGGGTGTCAACCCGAAGATCAAGGACTGCCATGTTCCCCAACCCAGTTCAATGCCGGCAGTTAGCTATTAACCAACCTCTCACATAAAGGAAGTTGACATGATCGTCGTAGGTGCAATCCTTCTCGTCCTGGGATTTGTCTTCGGAATTCACTTGTTGTGGGTGCTTGGCATCGTCTTGCTCGTCATCGGCGCGGTGCTGTGGATCATGGGCTCGGTCGGGCGCCCGGTCGGCGGCCGCCGCTACTGGTACTAACGGCCGACGGGCCGCAGCGAAGCGCGTGACTGCCCGGCAGTCACGCGCTTCGCTGCGTTTCACAGGACACGCATAGTAATGGCATAGCCTCGGCCCATCCGGCCGCGGATACTGGATCTTGTGACGCAATCTCGAGCCTCGACGGAGCGGGTGGTCATGTGCCGCGCCGACGGAAAACCCATCAACGTCCTCGTCGTAGACGACGAAGCAGTCCTCGCCGAGATGGTCTCCATGGCACTGCGATACGAGGGCTGGAACATCGCCACCGCAGGGGACGGCTCGGCGGCGATCGCCTCGGCACGCGCCCAGCGTCCCGATGTGGTGGTTCTCGACGTGATGCTGCCCGACATGAGCGGGCTCGACGTGCTGCGCAAGCTGCGCGAGGAGAACCCGCAGCTGCCGGTGCTACTGCTGACCGCCAAGGACGCGCTGGAGGACCGCATCGCGGGGCTGACGGCCGGCGGCGACGACTATGTCACCAAGCCGTTCAGCATCGAGGAGGTCGTGCTGCGGCTGCGGGCGCTGCTGCGCCGCACCGGCATTGCTACCGTCGACAGCGGCGCGCAACTGGTGGTGGGCGACCTGGTGCTCGACGAGGACAGCCACGAGGTGACGCGCGCCGGCGAGACGATCTCGTTGACCTCCACCGAGTTCGAGCTGCTGCGGTTCATGATGCGCAATTCCAAGCGAGTGCTGAGCAAGGCTCAAATCCTCGACCGGGTGTGGAGTTACGACTTCGGCGGCCGCTCCAATATCGTCGAGCTCTACATCTCGTATCTGCGCAAGAAGATCGACAACGGTCGCGAACCCATGATCCACACGCTGCGCGGCGCGGGTTATGTCCTCAAGCCCGCCCGCTGAGAGCGGGTCGCGACTTCCGGCCAGAACACCGCGGGCCTGGTCCCTGCGGCTGCGGCTGCTCGTCGGGCAGGTCGTGGTGCTGGCCGTCGTCTGCGTCGGGATCACCGCCGCAACCGAATTGGCGCTGCTCCATCACCTGGTGGCGCAGCTCGACGGCCAGCTCGCCGGCACCTCGTTCCGCTCGGCCCTGATGTATCCGGAGCCGAATCGGCCTGGCTGGCACCATGAGTCGCACTTCTATCCGCGACCGGGTCCCGGGCCGCGGTTTCTCGACGCCCCGGGCCAGCCCGCCGGCATGGTCGCCGCGGTGGTCAACCACGGCAGGACGGTCGACGCGGGTTACCTGACGAGCAGCGGCGCTCGCGCCGCGTTGACCCCCACGGCGCAAACACAACTCGAGCAGATCGCCGGCAGCCGGACGCCGGTGACGCTGGACCTCGACGGTCTGGGCCGATACCGCGTCGTCGCCGCCCCCAGCCGCAGCGGGGACGACATCATCGTCACCGGACTCGCGATGTCCAACATCGACGCCACCCTGATGCGGATGCTGGTGATCTTCGGGATCGTGACCGTCATCGCGCTGGCCGCCGCGACCACCGCCGGCGCCTTCATCATCAAAAAGGCACTGGCGCCCCTGCGCCGAGTTGCCCAAACAGCAAGCGAGGTAGTCGAATTGCCGCTGGACCGCGGTGAAGTCGAGCTGCCGGTGCGGGTGGCCGAACCCGACGCCAACCCCGCCACCGAGGTCGGCCAACTCGGTTCGGCGCTGAACCGGATGCTCGACCACATCTCGGCGGCGCTGTCGGCGCGACAGGCCAGCGAGACCAGGGTCCGCCAGTTCGTCGCCGACGCCAGTCACGAGCTGCGCACGCCGCTCGCCGCGATCCGCGGCTACACCGAGCTCACCCAGCGCATGGACCGCGACGGCGGCGACCGCGAGGCCATCGCCCACGCGATGAGCCGGGTGGCTTCGGAGACGGAGCGGATGACGCGGCTCGTCGAGGACCTGCTGCTGCTGGCGCGCCTGGACTCGGGCCGGCCGCTGGAACGCGAGCCCGTGGACCTGTCGCGGTTGGCGGTCGACGCCGTCAGCGATGCGCACGTCGCCGGGCCGGATCACCAGTGGGAGATCGATCTGCCCGAAGAGCCGGTGGTGATACCCGGTGACGCGGCGCGGCTCCATCAGGTGCTCACCAACCTGCTCGCCAATGCCCGCGTCCACACCGGCGCGGGCACCGTCGTCACGACGCGGCTGACGGCCGAGCCGTCGCAAACGGTGTTGCGGGTCATCGACAACGGACCCGGCATCCCGCCGTCGCTGCAGACCGAGGTGTTCGAGCGATTCGCCCGCGGCGACTCCTCGCGGTCGAGAAAAGGCGGCAGCACCGGGCTGGGGCTGGCCATCGTGTCCGCCGTCGTCAGGGCGCACCACGGCACCATCTCGGTCGACAGCTCACCCGGGCACACCGAGTTCACGGTGCGGTTGCCGACCAACGGGTGGCAACCGCCCGCAGCTAATCCATGACCTCGTTGCTCAGGGGCAGGTCACATCGATCTCGAAGGGCTTGTTGACGGGCTGCATCGGGTTTGCCATGTCGACGCCGGTCGCGGTCCCCGTGATCTTGTAGCTGTTGCCGTTCTTGTCCGCCGAGGCGTTGCCCTGGCCGTTGGCGGCGTATCCGAGCGTCACGCCGTTGACGTTGCCGAGCCCGACGGACTTCACCTGGGGCGGGTTGGCGTCGGTGAGCACGGCGGCGATGCCGGTCGCCGCGCCGCCGATCGCGATGTCGACGTTGCCGCCCACGGTCGAGCATACGACCGAGCCGCTCACGTTCTGGTCCTTGCCGTCGATCAAGACCTTGGTCGGGGAAGCTCCGCCGGCCGCGGCCGCTGTGCCGGCACTCGAGCTGGTTCCGGAGCTCCCGGTGCTCGACTTGTTGCTGGAACAGCCGGTGAGTCCCACGGCCAGAATCGCCGTTGCGGTCACCGCGACCGCTAATCCACGCTTCACGTGTGCTCCTTTGCCCGATGTTTGCGGCCCTCGTCGCTGAGGGTCGTCTGGGGAAGTATGCAAGTTTGCGGGAGGCAACTTCTACCGTTCCGGGCAAATATTTCAAGTTTCACTGAACGGTTGCCCAGATTGGGCCGGAATCCGTTCGCCGGCGCCATGTGGCGATGGCAATGTATTTCCGATGGAGCACAAACCCCCCACCGCGGCCATCGAGTCGGCGAATAACCGCCACGACCTGCCATTTCACGACGAGACGGACTTTCGCGACGCCGACCGCGGCTTCATTGCTGCGCTGTCCCCCTGCGTGATCCGGGCCGCCGACGGCCGGGTGGTGTGGGACAACGACGCGTACTCCTTCCTGGGCGGCCCGGCGCCGTCGTCGGTGCACCCGAGCCTGTGGCGGCAGTCGACGCTGGCCGCCAAGCAGGGCCTCTACGAGGTGGTGCCGGGCATCTACCAGGTGCGCGGCTTCGACCTGTCGAACATTACCTTCGTCGAGGGCGACACCGGGGTCATCGTGATCGACCCTCTGGTGTCCACCGAGGTGGCCGCCGCGGCACTGGCGCTGTACCGGACCCATCGCGGCGGTGAGCGCCCCGTCGTCGCGGTGATCTACACCCACAGCCACGTCGACCATTTCGGCGGCGTTCTGGGAGTGACCTCCCAGGCGGAGGTGGACGCGGGCGCCGTCGCCGTGCTGGCGCCGGAACACTTCATCGAGCACGCCGTGCAGGAGAACGTCTATGCCGGTCCGGCGATGACGCGCCGCGCGACGTACATGTACGGGACCCTGCTGCCGCGCGGGCCGCACGGCCAGGTCGGGTGCGGGCTCGGCCAGGCGCCGTCGACCGGCGAGGTGGCCGTCATCGTCCCCACCGTCGACATCCGCGAGACCGGCGAGAAGCACACCGTCGACGGCGTCGAGATCGAGTTCCAGATGGCTCCGGGCACCGAGGCGCCCGCCGAAATGCATTTCTACTTCCCGCGTTTCCGGGCGCTGTGCATGGCCGAGAACGCCACGCACAATCTGCACAATCTGTTGACCCTGCGTGGCGCCCTGGTGCGCGACCCGCACGCGTGGTCGGGATACCTCACCGAGGCAATCGACGCGTTCGCCGAGCGTGCCGACGTGGTGTTTGCCTCGCACCACTGGCCGACGTGGGGCCGGGACAACATCGTCGAATTCCTGTCGCTGCAACGGGACATGTATGCGTACCTGCACGACCAAACGCTGCGCCTGCTGAACCGGGGATTCACCGGGGTCGAGATCGCCGAGATGTTCCGGATGCCGCCGGCGCTGGAGCGGGCCTGGCACACCCACGGGTACTACGGGTCCGTCAGCCACAACGTGAAGGCCGTCTACCAGCGCTACATGGGCTGGTTCGACGGCAACCCGGGCCGGCTGTGGCCGCACCCGCCGGAGGCGCTCGCGCCCCGTTACGTCGACGCGATGGGCGGCATCGACCGTGTCGTCGAGCTCGCCCAAGCCGCGTTCGACTCTGGCGACTTCCGCTGGGCGGCAACCCTGCTGGATCACGCGATCTTCACCGACGCCGGCCACACGCCGGCCCGGGCGCTGTACGCCGACACGCTGGAGCAGTTGGCCTACGGCGCCGAGAACGCGGTGTGGCGCAACTTCTTCCTGAGCGGTGCGACGGAATTGCGCGGCGGCAATTTCGGCACCGCCGTCACGGCCGCGTCGATGTCGATGGCCAAACAGCTGACGGCGGAGCAGATCTTCGACAGCCTGGCCCTGCGGGTCGACGGGCCGCGGAGCTGGGACCTCGACATGGCCATCGACATCACCTTCGCCGATTCGGCGACCAACTACCGCCTCGCCCTGCGCAACGGAGTACTGATCTACCGCAAGGTGGCCGCCGACCCCGCGACGGCAACCGTCACGGTCAAGCCGGACAGCAAGTTTCGGCTGCTGCTGGTGGCCATGGGGGACTTCAGCTCACCCGGGCTACAGATGTCCGGCGACCCGACGGCCTTGCAGACGTTCCTCGGCGTCCTCGACGAACCGGACCAGAACTTCAACATCGTGACGCCGTAGTACCGGCCTCAGGTGACGTCGATGATCACCTTGCCCAGCACCTTGCGCTCGGCCACGTGCCGCAGCGCCGCCGCGATCTGGGCCAGCGGGAAACGCGCACCGATGTAGGGCCGGACCGTGCCGGCCGCGAACATGTCCGCCAACTCGCGCACGTCGCGGTCGGCCTCGTCGGGGTGGTCACCGGCGAAGGTGCGGATCTCCATGCCGCGCACGCAGATGCCCTTGAGCAGAACGAGGTTGAGGGGGATGGCCGGGATCGTGCCGGCGGCGTAGCCCAGTGTGACGAAGGTGCCGCCCCGGGCGAGCCCGCGCAGCGCCGGCTCCGAATACGAACCGCCGACCGGGTCGAGGACCACGCGGGCCCCGTCGCCGGTGAGCTCCCGGATGCGTGCCTTCAAGTCCTCCCGGTCGTAGTCCACGGTGGCCTCGGCGCCGCGCCGTCGGCACAGGTCGAGCTTGCGCGGACCCGACGCCGCCGCCAGCACGCGGGCCTTCATAGCCACCGCGAGGTCTACCGCGGCCAGCCCCACTCCGCCGGCGGCGCCGAGCACCACCACCCAATCCCCTTCTGCCACCGGGGCAACCGACCGCAGTGTGTGGTAGGCGGTGCGGTAGGTCACACCGAAGGCCGCGGCCGACGCGAAGTCGGCGTCCTCGGGCACCAGCGTCGCCTGGCCCGCGTCGAGAAGAGCCTGCTCGGCGAACGCCCCGAAGGTGGTTCCCGCCACCCGCTGCCCCGCGACGAACGGGGTGCCTTCCCCGGCGGCGATCACCTCGCCGGCGATCTCGTTGCCCGGGATGAACGGTGGCGGAATCTTCACCTGATACTTGCCGGCGATGAACAGCACATCGGGGAAGTTGACCGCCGCGGCGTGGACGCGGACCAGCAGCTGGCCCGCGGCCGGCACCGGCTCGTCGACGTCCTCGATCACGAGATCTTCGGGGGTGCCGTAGAAGTGGCACACGGCGGCCCGCATCAATGCGCCCCCAGCCCGCCCAGGCAGAATCGCACCACGTGGGCGATGTCGCCGGGCCCGGGCCGCTCGGCCGAACCCACGAAGCGCCGCATGGTGGCGGCGGTGCAGCTGAACACGGCGTCGACGTCGCGGTCGACGTCGACGCTGCCCAGCGCCGCGACGGGCGCGACGAGCAGATCGCGCAGCGGCCGCATCATTTCCTGTTCGGCTGCGCGCCAATCGGATCCGGCGGACATCTGTCCGGCCGCAGCGCGGCTCATGCTGATCAGGTGCGGGTCGGCCACCTGCGCCAGCGTGCCCTCGATCCAGCGCACGACCTGATCGCGCGGCTTGGATTCCTTGGCCATCTGGTGCTCGAGGTAGGACACGACGATGGCCACCCCGCGCTCCATCACGGCCAGGATCAGGTCGTCCTTGCCGGCGAAATAGCGGTAGAACGCCTTGTTCGACGAACCGGCCTCGGCGACGATGTCGCTGACCCGGGGCGGTTCGGGCGCGGACCGTTCCATCACCCGGACCGCGGCGGCCAGGATGCGTTCCACCTCCTCGGTGGCCTCCCGCTGGCGGTCGTCGAGTGCCCGCTCGACTGCCGCCGTGACCCTATTGCCCAATGAGCTCACCGTATTTGGCGCGTGCGGCCGCCCGGCGGACGTCGAGCATCTCACTCGGCCAGTCACCGTCTTCGGCCTCGTACCCTTTCAACAGCATCCGGGCCAGGTTGACCTTGTGGGCCTCCGTCGGTCCGTCCGCCAGCCCCAGGGCGATGCCGCCCAGCAGCACGTTCACCAGCGGCAGCTGGTCGGTGAGCCCCAGGGCGCCGTGGACCTGGATCGCGCGCAGCGCAATCGATTTCAGCACCTGTGACGCCAGGATCTTGCAGGCGGCGATCTCCGTGCGCGCGGCGCGTTCGTCGCCGTTGTCGATCAGCCATGCCGCGTGCAGCACCGTCAGGCGAAACGGGATCAGCTCGGTGTAGGAGTCGGCGACGAATTCCTGGACCAGCTGCTTGTCGGCAAGGGAGCTGCCCTGGGTGAAGCGGCTTTTCGCGCGCCGCGACATCATGTCGACGGCGCGCTGCGCCATGCCGATCGAGCGCATGGCGTGATGCAGGCGCCCGCCCGCGAGCCGGGTTTGCAGGATCACGAAACCCTGGCCCGGCTCGCCGAGCAGCGCATCCGCAGGCACCCGGACCCCGTCGTAACGCACCAGCGAATGGCCCGGTTCGTGCGGGTCCGCCCCCACCAGATGGTGGTCGGCCTCCACGATCAGCCCCTCGGTGCCGGCCGGGATCAAAAACGTCGACGCGCCGGTGTGGACCGGGGCGTCGGGGTCGGTGATGGCGACGACGATGAAAAACGATGCGACGGAGGCGTTGGAGGAGAAGTACTTCCGGCCGGTGATCACCCAGTCGTCGCCGTCGCGGACGGCGCGGGTGGTGAACACCCGCGGATCGGCGCCGCCCTGCGGTTCCGTCATCGAGAAGCAGGAGAAGATCTCCCCGGACAGCAACCCGGCCAGGTACCTGTCCTTCTGGTCCTGCGTGCCGAAGCGGGCGATGATCTCCGCGTTGCCGGTGTCGGGCGCCTGGGTCCCGAACACGATCGGTGCCCACGGGCTGCGCCCCAGGATCTCGTTGATCAGCGTCAGCTTGACCGCGCCGAAACCCTGGCCGCCCAGCTCCGGGCCCAGGTGCGGTGCCCACAGGCCCTGGTCGCGCACCTGCTGTTTGAGGGGGTCGACGATTCGGCGGCGCTCGTCGTCGAGGGGCAGGAACTCGCAACCGGGGAACAGCACCCCGAGCGGTTCGACCTCCTCGTGGACGAATTCGCGCACCCAGTCGAGCTTCTTCTCGAACTCCGGTTCGGTGGAAAAGTCAAAAGGCATGGGCACTCCTGGGTCAGGGGATTCCGCCGTCGGCCCGCAGGATCGAGCCGGTGGTGAAGCTGGACGCATCCGACGCCAAAAACAAAGCAGCGCCCACTATTTCGTGCGGGTTGCCGGCGCGTTTGAGGAAGAGATGGCCGAAGCTGTTGCCGCCGCCCAAATCCCAGGCCTTGCTGACGTCGGTGAGGAAGGGCCCGGCCATCAACGTGTTGACCCGCACGGTCGGGCCGAACGCCTGCGCCAGCCCCTCGGTCATGGCGTTCAGGCCGGCCTTCGCCGCGGCGTACGGGATGATCCCGGCGTTGGGGCGCAGCGATCCGGTCGAGCTCACGTTGATGATCGACCCGCGTCCCGCGGCGACCATCCGCTCGCCGACCAGTGCCGACAACCGGAAGGGGCCCTTGAGGTTGAGGTTGACCACCGCGTCGAAGAGCTTCTCGGTGACGCTGCTCAGCGTGTCGTACAGCGGTGACATGCCGGCGTTGTTGATCAGCGTGTCGATCTTGCCGAACCGGTCGTAGGTCGCGTCGACCAGACCGTCGAGTTGGTCCCAGCGACCCACGTGCACCTGATAGTGCATCGCCGCACGCCCGGTCTGGTCCTCGATCTCCTTTGCGGTGGCCACGCAGGTGTCCATGTTGCGGCTGGCGACCACCACATCGGCACCGCAGTGCGCGGCCGCGAAGGCCATCTCGCGGCCCAGGCCGCGGCTGCCGCCGGTGATCAGGATGACGTGGTCGGTCAGATCGAAAAGGCGGTCTGCATAGCCCATTTCAACGCTCCCCGCCCGACCGGGCCAGCTCGGCGGCGGTGCTGATCAGCCTGGGGATCATCGCCCCGAAAGCCGCGTGGATCGAGGAGTCGACCTCGCCGGTGCGCACGCCCGCCGCGTAGGTCTTCTCGAGCACGATGCCCAGCTTCCAGTTGGCCAGCACCAGGTAGTAGTCGATGTTCTCGCATGCCAGGCCGCTGACCTTCTCGTAGTGCTCGAGCAGCTCGCTGCGGGGCGGCATGCCCTTCATGTCCAGGTAGAACCCGTCGTCGCTGGGGTTTTCGCCGTCGTAGCCCAGCAGTGCCCACGCGAGGTCCAGCAGCGGGTCTCCGACGGTCGTCATCTCCCAGTCCACGATCGCAGCCAGCCGCGCGGGCGCCCCGTGGGCGAACATCACGTTGGCGAACTGGTAGTCGCCGTGCATGATGCCCGGGGTGTAGTGCGTAGGCCGGTTGCGTCGCAGCCAGTCGGCGGCCTCGTCGAGGCCGGGGAGCTCGCGGACCTTGTAGGCGTCGAGGAAGGCCAGCCAGCGGTCGACCTGGCGCTCGTGAAATCCGTCCGGGCGGCCGAAGCCCTCGAGGCCCTGGGCGCGCCAGTCCACCCGGGCGAGCTTGGCGGCGCCGTCGACGAGCTCGAAAGCCAGTGCGCGCCGGGCCTGCAAGTCGGTGTCGAACGGCGGCTGCCACCCGCCGTCCATCGGGCTCCAGCCGTCGATCGCCGCCATGACGTAGAACGGCATGCCCAGCACGGAGCCGGTGTCGTCGGCGGCGATCAGCGCGGCGTGGGGTACGTCGGTGCCCGACAGCGCCCGCACCAGGCGGATTTCCCGCAGCAGGCCGTCGATGCGGGCGGTGTCGGCGCGGGCACCGGGCATGCGCAGCACCATGCGCCGGCCACCCCGTTCGATGAGGTAGAGGGTGTTCTGCGACCCACCCTTCAGCGGGACGAGCCGCGGTTGCTCACCCTGACCCGGCGCGGCGGTGGCGTCCAGCCAGCGGCCCAGGGCGCCCGCGTCCAGGGCGGCCTCGCCGGCTTCCGTCATAGCTCGCACACCTTACTCTCCCGGCTGAGAATAGCATTCTCCACATGGGAAACAAGGCCGCCGTGTCCGCGTGCGAGGCTTGTCGGGAGCTATCGGGCGACAGGGAGAACTATGCAACTGCTTCTGGTCCGGCACGCCTTGCCGCTGCGCAGCGAACACGGCGAGGGCGCCGACCCCGACCTGTCGGCCGAGGGGTGGGCGCAGGCGGAGCGGCTGCCCGGGGCGCTCGCGCGGTTTCCCCTCTCGCGGGTGGTCAGCAGCCCGCAACGGCGCGCCGTGCAAACCGCCGAACCGGTCGCGGCCGCGCGTGAGCTGGCCGTCGAGATCGAGGATCGCTTCGCCGAGTACGACCGCGACCTGCCGGTGTACATCCCCGTCGAGCAGATCAAGGCCGAACGGCCCGACGAGTGGGCGCGCATGGCGCGGGGCCACCTGCCGAGCGCGGTCGACGAGAACGCGTTCCGCGCCCGCGTGCGGACGGCGGTCGGCGACCTCGTTGCCGCCGCGGACCCCGAGGACACGGTGGCGGTGTTCAGCCATGGCGGGGTGATCAACGTTGTGCTGCACGAGATATTGGGGACGGCCCGGCTGTTGTCCTTCCCCATCGACTACGCCTCGGTCACGCGGCTGCTGTTCTCGCGATCCGGTCAGGCGTCGGTCGCGGCGGTCAACACCACCGAGCACGTGTGGGACCTGTTGCCGCGCAACCGGCGGGGTAAGCAGGTCCGCTGACGGGCTTGTAGTCCGTCGCCCGAACGGCGGTGGTAAACAAGTCCGGTGACTTCCGCTGACCAACTCGAAGGTCTGGACCTCGCCGCGCTGGACCGGTATCTGCGTTCGCTCGGCATCGGCCGCGAGGGCGAGTTGCGTGCAGACTTCATCTCCGGTGGCCGCTCCAATCTGACGTTCCGAATCTATGACGACGCGACCAGCTGGCTGGTGCGGCGCCCGCCGCTGCACGGGCTGACCCCCTCGGCGCACGACATGGCCCGCGAGTTCCGGGTGGTCGCCGCGCTGCGGGACACGCCGGTACCGGTGGCGCGCGCGATCGCGCTGTGCCAGGACGACGCGGTGCTGGGCGCCCCGTTTCAGATCGTCGAGTTCGTCCCGGGCCAGGTGGTGCGCCGGCGCGGCCAGCTCGAGGCGTTCAGCCGCACCGTCATCGAGGGGTGCGTCGACTCGCTGATCCGGGCGCTCGTCGACCTGCACGGCGTCGATCCGGACGCCGTCGGCCTGGCCGACTTCGGCAAGCCCAGCGGCTACCTGGAGCGCCAGGTGCGGCGCTGGGGCTCGCAGTGGGCGCTGGTCCGGCTGCCGGAGGACCGTCGCGACGCCGACGTCGAACGGCTGCACACCGGCCTGCGCGACGCCATCCCGCAGCAGAGCCGGACGTCGATCGTGCACGGCGACTACCGCATCGACAACACCATCCTGGACGCCGACGACCCGACCAAGGTGCGCGCCGTCGTGGACTGGGAAATGTCGACCCTGGGCGATCCGCTCAGCGACGCGGCCCTGATGTGCGTGTACCGCGACCCGGCGCTGGACCTGATCGTCAACGCCCAGGCGGCGTGGACTTCGCCGCTGTTGCCGACGGCCGACGAGCTGGCGGACCGGTACTCGCTGGTGGCCGGCCTGCCGCTGGCCCACTGGGAGTTCTACATGGCGTTGGCGTACTTCAAGCTGGCCATCATCGCCGCGGGCATCGACTTCCGCCGGCGGATGTCGGACCAGGCCCGCGGGCTGGGTGACACGTCCGATCACGCGCCCGAGGTGGTCGCGCCGCTGATCGCCCGCGGCCTGGCCGAGCTGGGCAGGCTGCCCGGCTGAGCGCGCGCCCCTAGCGTACGGCCGCCGCGTGGTGCTGCTTGGCCGCCCGCCGCAACTGGATGATTCGCGCGGTGCCGGCGGCCACGGTGATCAGCCCCCCGACCACCGCCGCCAGCAGGATCGCGACCCCGAGCGGCAGGGTCCAGTGCCACGCCAGGAACGTGAAGGCCGCTGACGTCGTGTTCTGGGTGATGAAGATCAACAGCACGATCAGGGTCAGGAAACCGACGGTCAGCGACGACCACAACGCTCCCGCGCGGGTGAACGCGACGGCGGGTTCCCTGGACTTCGCACCGGGCTTGGACGGCGGCGGCGGCGGCCCTGGCTGCGCAGACTGTTGGGGCTTTTGCGGCGGCTGCCCCGGGGAGGCGGGGCTGTTGGGGCTGCTCATAGTGTCATCTTTGTCCCATCCAGCCGAGATTGAAACCAAACGGCGCAACCGGCCCGCATCTGACGGCGACGCGGCAGTCCTGACGTTAGTGTCGGCGGTATGAGGTTGCCGCGCCGTGCGCCCAGCGCGATCGTCCGGGTGGCCCACTGGCTGGCGGCGCTGTGTCTTCTCGCCGCCTGCAGCAATGTTGACCCGCTGGGGGTGCAGGCCCGCAGCCCGAAATCGATCGTGGTGGGCTCCGGGAACTTTCCGGAATCGCAGATCGTCGCCGAGATCTACGCGCAAGCGTTGCAGGCCAACGGTTTCGACGTCGGAAGGCGCATGGGCATCGGCAGCCGCGAGACGTATATCCCGGCGCTCGAGGACCATTCCATCGACCTGGTTCCCGAATACATCGGAAACCTGCTGCTGTATTTCGCCCCCGAGTCCACGGCAACCGTGCTCGACGCGGTCGAGGCGGAACTGTGGCGGCGCCTGCCCGGCGACCTCGCCATCCTGACGCCCGCGCCCGCCTCCGACACCGACACCGTGACGGTCACCGGCGCGACGGCCAACGCGTGGCACCTGAAGACCATCGCCGACCTGGCGCCGCACTCGGCCGGCGTCAGATTCGGGGCACCGTCGGTGTTCCAGACGCGGCCGGCCGGCCTGCCGGGGCTCGAGCGCAAGTACGGACTGAACATCAGCCCGGCCAACTTCGTCGCCATCGAGGACGGCGGCGGCGCGGTGACCGTGCGGGCCCTCCTCGAGGGGAAGGTGAACGCCGCCGACGTCTTCAGCACGTCGCCGGCCATCCTGCTGAACCATCTCGTCGTGCTCGACGACCCATGTCACAACTTCGTGGCCGGCAATATTGTGCCGCTGGTCAATTCGCGGAAGAACTCCGACCGGCTCAAGGAGGTCTTGGACTCGGTGTCGGCCAGGCTCACCTCCCAGGGCGTGGCGGAGCTCAACGCGCTGGTGGCCGGAAACTCCGGAATGGACCCGGCCCAGGCGGCGCGACAGTGGGTGCGCGCCAACGGCTTCGAACATCCCATGGACAGCCCGTGATCGTCTTCGACCGCGTCAGCAAGGTCTTCACCGACGGGACCGCCGCACTCGACGGGCTGAACCTCGAGGTGCCGACCGGCAGGCTGACGGTCTTCGTCGGCTCCTCGGGCAGCGGCAAGACCACGGCCCTGCGAATGATCAACCGGATGGTGGAACCGACGTCGGGCACCATCACCGTCAACGGCGCGGACGTGGCTGGCGTCGACCCGGTGAAGCTGCGTCTGGGAATCGGCTACGTCATCCAGAACGCGGGCCTGATGCCCCACCAGCGGGTGATCGACAACGTCGCAACGGTTCCCGTCCTCAAGGGGCAGTCCCGCCGGTCCGCCCGCGCGGCCGCCTACCAGGTGCTCGAACGGGTCGGGCTGGACCCCAAGCTGGCCACCCGCTACCCGGCGCAGCTCTCCGGCGGCGAGCAGCAGCGCGTCGGCGTGGCGCGCGCGCTGGCTGCCGACCCGCCGATCCTGTTGATGGACGAGCCGTTCTCCGCCGTCGACCCGGTGGTCCGGCACGAGTTGCAGAACGAGATCCTGCGGCTGCAAAGCGAATTGCAGAAGACCATCGTCTTCGTCACGCACGACCTGGACGAGGCGCTCAGGCTCGCCGACCGGGTCGCGCTCTTCAAGGGCGGGCTGCTGCAGCAGTACGACGAGCCCGAACGACTGCTCGCGCGGCCCGCCAACGACTTCGTCGCGAGGTTCATCGGCCTCGGCCGGGGCTACCGCTGGCTGCAGCTGATCGACGCCGCCGGGTTGCCCCTGCACGACGTCGAACGCGTCGCCGCGGACGAACTTCCCGACCGCCCGCAGGGGGACTGGGCCGTGGTGGTCGACGACGCGGGCGCGCCGGTGGGCTGGATCGACGCGGAGGGCCTGCGGCGTTGCCGCGCGGGCGCGTCGTTGTCGGAGAGCATGAGCGGCGTCGGCTCACTGTTGCGTCCACAGGGCAACCTCAGCCACGCGCTCGACGCGGCCCTGTCGTCGCCGTCGGGCGTGGGCGTGGCCGTGGACGACGGCGGCAAGGTGATCGGCGGCGTGCTGGCCGCCGACGTCCTGGCCGCGGTGGAGGCGTTGCGGGGGCGGAGCTGACGTGCACTATCTACTCACCCACCGCGACCAGGCGTGGGCGCTGACGGTGATCCACCTGCGGCTGTCGCTGCTGCCCGTGCTGATCGCGCTGGCGATCGCGGTGCCGCTGGGTGTGCTGGTGCAGCGCGCCCCGCTCGCGCGGCGGCTGACGACGGCGACGGCCAGCGTGGTGTTTACCATTCCCTCGCTGGCGCTGTTCGTGGCGCTGCCGACGATCATCGGCACCCGCATCCTCGACGAGGCCAACGTGCTGGTCGCGCTGGCGGCCTACACGGCCGCCCTGCTGGTGCGCGCGGTGCTCGAGGCGCTCGACGCCGTGCCGGCCCGGCTGCGCGACGCCGCGATCGGGCAGGGCTACCCCCCGCTCACCCGGATACTCAAAGTCGAACTGCCGCTGGCTATCCCGGTTCTGGTCTCCGGGCTGCGGGTGGTCGCGGTGACCAACATCGCGATGGTGTCGGTGGGCGCGGTGATCGGCATCGGGGGCCTGGGCACCTGGTTCACCGAGGGCTACCAGACCGACAAGAGCGATCAGATCGTCGCCGGCATCATCGCGCTGTTCGCGATGGCGATCGTCGTGGACGCCCTCATCCTGCTGGGCGGCCGCCTGGCCACGCCCTGGACGCGCGCCGGGCGCGCCGTCCGGAGACGGCCGACCGCGGCCCCGGTGGTGGGCGGCGCGCGATGAACTTCGTCGCCGAAGCGCTCTCCTACCTGCTGACCGCCGCCAACTGGACCGGCCCCGTCGGGCTGGCGGCGCGCACCCTGCAGCACCTCGAGTACACGGCCGCAGCGGTGGTCGCGTCGGCGCTCATCGCCGTCCCGATGGGCATGATCATCGGCCACACCGGCCGCGGCGCGCTGCTGGTGGTCGGCGCGGTCAACGGCCTGCGGTCGTTGCCCACGCTGGGCGTGCTGCTGCTCGGTGTGCTCGTGTTCGGGCTCGGTGTGGGCCCGTCGCTGGTCGCCCTGATGCTGCTGGGTATTCCCGCGCTGCTGGCCGGCACCTATGCCGGCATCTCCAACGTGGAGCCGGCGGTGGTCGACGCCGCCCGCGCCATGGGGATGACGGAGCCGCAGGTGCTGCTGCGCGTCGAGCTGCCCATCGCGCTGCCGCTGGTCCTCGGCGGGTTGCGCAACGCGACGCTGCAGGTGGTTGCCACCGCGACGGTGGCCGCCTACGCCAGCCTCGGCGGGCTGGGCAGGTATCTGATCGACGGGATCGCGCAGCGCCAGTTCCACCTGGCGCTGGTCGGTGCGCTGATGGTGGCGGCGCTGGCGCTGGTGCTCGACGGCGTGCTGGCGGTGGCGGTGTGGGCGTCGGTGCCCGGCACCGGCCGGCTGCGCAAACCCGTCGTGACGTGAGACTGGACGCACTTTCCGGGCAAGCCCGCGACGGCTTCGGGGACGCTCTACGGTAGACGGGTGAACGCAGCCTCCTCTGATCCGACTCGACGCGTGTGGCAGGCGATGCTCACCTGGCGCGCGCAAGATGTATCCCGCATGGAGGCCGTCCGAATTCAGTTGTCCGGCAGGCGGATCCGAGCCAACGGCCGCATCGTGGCGGCCGCCACCGCCACCAACCCCGCCTTCGGCGCCTACTACGACCTGCAGACCGATGAGACGGGCGCCACCAAGCGGCTCGGGTTGACGGTCACGACGGCCGAGCGCGAACGCGTGCTGTCCATCGCGCGCGACGAGGAGAACATGTGGCTGATCACCGGCCACGACGGCGACCGCCGCGCGGCTTATGACGGCGCGCTGGATGTGGACGTGGTCTTCAGCCCGTTCTTCAACGCCCTGCCCGTCCGCCGGTTGAGCCTGCACGAGCGCCCGGACTCGGTGACGCTGCCGGTGGTCTACGTCAACGTGCCGGACATATCGGTCACCGCGGCAGCCGTCAGCTACACCAGCGAAGGGCGCCGCGACGGGATCAAGCTGCGCTCCCCGGTGGCCGACACCACGGTCAGCGTCGACGAAGAGGGCTTCATCGTGGACTATCCAGGACTGGCAGAGCGGATCTGATCACCCCGCCCGCGCGTCCCGCGGCGGCCAGTTCGTCGCGCCAGTTCTCCGCGCCGATGATGACGTGGAAGATGTCGGAGCGCGGGAAGTTGTCGTAACGCGTCCGCGCGGCGTGACCGGCGTCGACGAGTTCGGCCACCGAATCGTGGGTGGCCAGCGACTCGCGGGCGCGGCCCAGCAGTTCCATGGCCCGATCGGCGGTGTGTATCAGCTGCCCGGAGTTGCCCTCGCACATCGCGCGGACCAGGTCAGGGGCGGTGGCCGCCACCCGGGTGGCGTCTCTGAAGGACCCCGCGGCCAGCGCGAACGCCAACGGAATCTCCCCGGCGATGATCGCCAGCGCCTCGGCGAGCAGGTGCGGCAGGTGCGAGATGGCGGCCGCCGCGGCGTCGTGTTCGTCGGATTTGGCCGGCACCACCTCCGCGCGGCAGTTCAGCGCCAGCGTCATCACCATCGACCACACCTGGGGATCGACGTGGTCGTCGACGCTGACGACCCACGGCGCCCCGGTGAACAGGCCGGAGTGGCCGGCGGCCCACCCCGAATGCGCGGTACCCGCCATCGGGTGGCCGCCGACGAAGCGCTCCCGCAGGCCGGCCGCGGTGACCGCGTCGAGCACCGCCCCCTTGACGCTGGTCACGTCCGTCAGCGGGCAGCCGGGCGCCACCTCCGCGATGTGGGCCAGCATGTTCGGCAGCGCCGGCATCGGCACGGCCAGCACGATCAGCGCGCCGGTCTCGGCGGCGCGGTGCAGCGTGCCGGTCAGATCGGTGGTCGCGTCGAAACCGTCGGCGATGGCCCCCTGCGCGCTTTCCACCGAGCGGTTGTACCCGAACGCTTCCCGGCCGGCCGCCGCCAGGGCGCGCATGATCGACCCGCCGATCAGGCCGAGCCCGAGCACGCACACGGGCTGCTGAGGAACGACGTCGGCCACCGTCCAAGGTTGGCACAGTGCGGGGTCGGCGTTGCCTCCGGCCGCCGCCTCGCCACGGCGTGTGCGGCGCCTGCTTCTGGTCAGGAAGCCTGGTCAGCGACTAGCGTAGGCGGCCATGGGAGCTCAACGGGCCTCAGCCCAGGGCCTGTCCGCAGACACGCCGGACGGCTTTGGGGTCGCGGTCGTGCGCGAAGAAGGCCAGTGGCGCTGTTCGCCGATGTCCGCCAAATCCCTGACGAGTCTCAACGCCGCCGAGACCGAGCTGCGCGAACTGCGCAGCGCCGGAGCGGTGTTCGGGCTCCTCGACATCGACGACGAGTTCTTCGTCATCGTCCGCCCGGCGCCCTCGGGCGCGCGGCTGCTGCTGTCGGATGCCACCGCCGCGCTGGACTACGACATCGCCGCCGAGGTGCTGGACAAGCTCGATGCCGACCTCGATCCCGACGACCTCGAGGATTCCGAGCCCTTCGAGGAGGGTGACCTGGGCCTGCTGGCCGACATCGGGCTGCCCGAGGCGGTGCTGGGCGTCATCCTCGACGAGACCGACCTCTACGCCGACGAGCAGCTGGGCCGCATCGCCCGGGAGATGGGGTTCGCCGACGAGCTGTCGGCGGTGATCGACCGCCTCGGCCGGTGACCGCGGCCATCGGTGCGCACTGACGAAGACCTGATCCGTGCGGCGCTGTCGGTCGCCGCGACGGCCGGCCCCCGCGACGTGCCCGTCGGCGCGGTGGTGATCGGTGCCGACGGAACCGAACTCGCGCGGGCGGTCAACGCCCGGGAGGCCCTGGCCGATCCGACGGCGCACGCCGAGATCCTGGCGATGCGCGCGGCGGCCGCCGTCCTGGGCGACGGCTGGCGGCTGCAGGGCACCACGCTGGCCGTCACGCTGGAACCGTGCACCATGTGCGCGGGGGCGCTGGTGCTGGCCCGCGTGGCGCGCCTGGTGTTCGGCGCGTGGGAACCCAAGACCGGCGCGGTCGGCTCGCTGTGGGACGTGGTCCGCGACCGCCGCCTCAACCATCGCCCTGCGGTGCGCGGCGGCGTGCTCGCCCAGGAGTGCGCCGCGCCGCTGGAAGCGTTCTTCGCCCGCCAGCGATTGGGTTGAGCGGCGGGCGGTTCGGTAAGCTGCTCCGCGGTGGCGTGTCCGAGCGGCCTAAGGAGCACGCCTCGAAAGCGTGTGACGGCTAAAACCGTCCGAGGGTTCAAATCCCTCCGCCACCGCCAAAGCTCTCAGGCTCTCTCACCGGCCGAGGACTCTGCGGCCGTCGCGAGGCTCTGGGCGGCTTCGTCGTCCCGGATCGCGCGGATCCGCCCAGCCTGCCAAAATGCTGTCACCGCTGTAACCAGCGGCGACCGAGCGCCGTCGGCTGCCAGAGAGAAGGAATCCCGACATGAAGACGCCAGTATTGATGGCCTGCGCAGCCCTAGCGGCAGCGGTGACGTGGACGGCTCCGTCGGCCCCGGCGACCACTCCCTATTGCGATTCGCTCCCGCCCCGGGACGCTCGCGAATGCAATTGCGGCTTCGACTTCGCCCCGGGCACTCCGGAACTGCACGACTGCCTGTACGGGAATGCGGGGGCGCCCAAACCCAGCCCCACCCCGTAACACCCGTCAGGGCACCGTCCCGACCATGTCGTTGTGCTGCGGGCAGTAGGTGTGCACCGAGATCGTCACGTAGGTGTCGGCGTGCTGGCCGAGCGACGGATTGCTCCCCTGGAACGCCGCGACGATCTGCGGCACGGTCATGCCCTGGTCGATGTCCTGGCAGACCAGTTTGCCGTTGTAGATCGCGGCGTCGGGGTTGGCGAACGAGATGCCCTGGTCGTTGAGCTTCTGCACGTAGGCGTTGTCCTGGTCGGGAGTGGACGCGATCGACGACGGAGCCGAAGTCGGCGCGGGCGTGCCGCTCGGCGACGCGGCGGCGTCGCCCTTCGACGGCGAGGACGAAGAGCCCCTGTCATCGGGGCCGCCGGGGCTCATCAGCCAGAAGGCCACCATGATCACGCCGGCCAGGGCCAGGCCGCCGGCGAACAGCGCGGCCGCCCTGCGCCAGGTGTCGCGCCACGACTGGCGCTCACCCGCCGGGGCGCTCGCGGCGGGGGCGTCGTCGCCGCGCGACCACGCCAGATTGGCGGCGGCCGTCTCGTCGGAATTCTCATGAGCCGCCGGGACGGGCTCGGGCATGACGGAAATGCTAGCCGCCCGCCTCAGGCCTGGCTTCCGGCCAGCCCACGCATGGTCAGGCCCTCGTTGTCCTGGAACGGCCGTCCGTCGGGGCGCAGCAGGTCGTGGAACCAGACCTTCGGGATCGAGGTGTACGGGTGATCCCAGGAATCCCAGGGAAAGTAGGTCTGCGTCTTCCCGGCGACCAGGCCCCAGTTGATGGCGCCGACGTTGTGACGCTTGGCCACCGGCAGGATCGCCTCCACGGTGCTGCCTTTGGTGCGGGCCATGTACTCGGTGCACAGGACCGGCCGGCCGAGCGGGGCGAGCTCGGCGATCCGGGACTCGAATCCCGCGGGCTCGGCGTAGGAATGGAACGTGATCACGTCGGCGTTCGCGAGCTGGAAGTCGCTGATGGGGCTGCGGCCCTTGGGTTCTCCCCAATCACCGCGCCAGACGCCGCTCGTCAGCGGCTGACCGGGGTCCACGGCGCGGGCCCAGCGGAACACCTGCGGGAGCAGGTTCTCCACCAGCTGCTCCTTGTCGCTGCGCTCGGCGCTGCGATATTGGCGCGCCGGGTTGTCGGGCTCGTTCCACAGGTCCCAGCCCAGCACGCGGTCGTCGTTGCGGAACTGGGTGAGCACGCCGGTGACGTAGTCGCGCATGACCGCGGCGTAGCGGGGGTCGCCGAGCCGTTCGGCGCCCGGGCTTTGCACCCAGCCCGAGTTGTGCACCCCGGGTCGGGGGCCGCGCTGTCGCCCCGCCCGCGGCGCCGGGTCCCAGCAGGAGTCGAAGAACACGAACAGCGGCTTGATGCGGTGGCGGCCCGCGATGTCGACGAACTGGCCCAGCCGCGTCTGGAAGCCGCGCGGATCGGCGGCCCAGAGCTGGTCGTGCAGGAATACCCGCGCCGTGTTGTGCCCGTAGAACCGGGCCCAGCCGAGCTCGGTGTCGATGCGGCGCGGGTCGAAGGTGTCGGGCTGAAACATCTCCAGCTGGTTGATGGCGTTCGACGGAATGTAGTTCGCACCGACGAGCCAGCCTTGCGCCTGGTACCAGCGGTTGGCGCGATCGGGGGACCACCGGCCGGCCTCTTCGGCGCGGGCGCGCGGCGCTCGGCTCAGTGCTGCACCGGTGGCCAGGAGTAGCGGCAGTTTCAGGGCCGTTCGACGGTGCACGCTGTGACGATAAGTTTGGCGGGCTCACTAACCGTGGAGCCACAATCGGGCGTCGAAAATCGTTATCGACTCGTCACCTTGGGCCACTCGGAGTCCGCGTTCGCCCGCGGCGCGCCGTCCTTCGTTTTCTGGCCCGGCGCCGCGAAGGTGCGCGCTGAGCAGGAGGGACGATCGTCGCCTCACCTTCGACCGCGAAGTCCCGTCGAACTTCACCCCAAACAGCGCAATACTGAAGGCGTGCCTGATCGCAACGTGCTAGGCGGGTCGCTCCAGCCATGCGGCAACGAACCGCTCACCGGTTACTACCGCGACGGCTGTTGCTCGACAGGTCCCGAGGATGTGGGCCGGCACACCATATGTGCGGTGATGACCGCCGAATTCCTGGAGCATCAGCGCTCCATCGGCAACGATTTGCTGACGCCGATACCGGAATACCGGTTTCCGGGTCTGCTGCCCGGCGACCGGTGGTGCGTCACCGCGCTGAACTGGCTGCAGGCCCACGAGGATGGATGTGCCGCCCCGGTGGTGCTGGCCTGTACCCACGAGCGAACGCTCGAGGTGGTGCCCCTCGAGGTGCTCGAGGAGCACAAGGTCGACGTTCCCGACGACCTGGCTAACCTCTAGGCCCCGCGACCCGCGACTCGATGCGCCGCGCCGCGGCGCGCACCTGCCTGCCCAGTCGCCCGACCTGGGCGGCCGTGAGTTCGGCGAACGGCGCGGCGCCGATCGACATCGACGCGATCCCGTCCTCGTCGAGGATCGGCGCCGAGACGGTGGCGATGCCGTGCCTGCCCTGGCCGGCGAGCTCGCCGGCCACGAAGTCGATGACCGTGAGGTCGGCGAAGGCGCGCGCGAGCCGCGCGGTGATGGCATCGGGCTCGCCGTCACGCCCGAGCGCGCGCAGCGCGGTGTACACGCGTGCGTATTCGCGGCTGAGCCGGTCGACGGCATAGCCGCGCTCGCGAATCTCGTCGAGCACGGCGCCGATCCGGCGGGATAGGGCCGCCGATGGCCTGCCGATGCCTTCGAGCCACGTCCGCCGCGAACCGGCGGTGGCGAACGCGGCGTAGTCGCGGCCGAACGGCGCGACCAGCGGCATGCGCAGGCCGCGCTCCACCCCCATCCCGGACGCGGATTCACCGGCGCTGTCGACCACCACGATGGCGTTGCCTTCGCGGCGGGCGAGGAACGCCTGAGTCCCGGCGTTCTCGGCCAGCTCTCGGAGCACCCCGTGGAACCTGCGGTCACCGGCCGGGCCGGTCAGCGACGCGATGCCCGGCCCGCAACAGTAGGTGGCCGCCGCGGCGTCGCGCAGTACCCAGTCGTGCACGGCCAGCGTGGCCAGGATGGCGTGGCCGGTGGCCCTGCTGATGCCGAGTTCGCGGGAGATCTCCGCCAGGGAGAAGGCCCGGCCGGGCTGCGACGCGAGCAGTTGCATGATCGCGACGACGCGTTGCGTCGGCGGGGACGAGGGTTGACGAGGCGTCTGCACCGAGGCTACCGTCTGTGTCACATTTCGAATGGTACGTCGAATATTCGACACCACGGAACATTCGCCACCGGGCATGGTCGACACGGGTCGAGGAGGCGGTCGCATGGGCGCGGCAGGCTTCGGGGTCGGCGACATCCCCGACATCGACTTCGACGACCTGACGTCGCCGCGGCTGACCGACGTTCAACGCCAGATCCTGGAGTACACCGAGGCCAGGCCCGTCGAGTTCGACATCGACCGCATGCTGGCCGAGGCGATCGCCGCGGCCGGCGTCGGTGACCCCGACGGCATCGACGACGCCGGCGGCTTCGGGGACCGGCTCCGCGCGCACGTCGGGGCGATCGAGGCCGACGAGGGGCTGCGCCAGCTGACCCGCGGGTCGCTGCGGCAGCGGATAGTTCGCCTGCTGCGCAACCGGATATCACTGACCGACCTCCTCGAGCGGTACCCCGAGATCGAGTCCATCGAGATCGAGAAGCCGTTCATCGTGGTGGGGATGCCGCGCTCCGGCACCACCCATCTGGTGAACCTCATCGCCGCCGATCCCGGCCGGCGCGCGTTGCCCTACTGGGAGAGCCAGGAGCCCGTCCCGGCGCGCGGGCAGGGACCCGGCGTGTCCGGCGTCGACCCCCGCTACGCACGGGCCAGAGCCGAACACGACGCGTTGATGGCCAGCGCGCCGGTGGTGGCCGCCATGCACGACCGCTACCCGGAGGCGATCGAGGAGGAGGTGGAGCTGCTCGACCTCGACCTGGCCGCCTACGTGCTGGAATGGCATGCGCGCGTGCCTGGTTGGCGCGATTGCTACCTGCTCTTGGACCAGACCCGGCACTACGCATACCTGCGAAAAGTACTGCAGGCGTTGACTTTCCTGCGCGGACCGCGAACCTGGGTCCTCAAGAGCCCGCAGCACTGCGAGCAACTCGGCCCGCTGATGGCCACCTTCCCGGATGCGACGGTGGTCTTCACCCACCGCGACCCGGTCGCGGTGATCCAGTCGACGATCACGATGATGGCCTACTCCGACCGGCTGCGCCGCACCAGCATCGACCCGCAGTGGCTGCTGGCCTACTGGACCGACCGGGTGCACCGCCTGCTCGGCGCGTGCGTGCGCGACCGCGACCTGGTGCCCGCCGAACGCAGCATCGACGTCGGCTTCCACGAGCTCAACGGCAGCGAGCTGCCGCTGCTCGAGGAGCTCTACCGGCGCGCCGGATCCGAGGTGAGCTCGAAGGCGCGGGAGGGCTTCCGTCGTTACCTGGACGGAAATCCGCGCGGCAGGCACGGCCGCATCCGTTACGACCTGCGGCGGCACTTCGGTGTCTCGCCCGACGAGCTGCGCGGCCGGTTCGACTTCTACTTCAACAGGTTCGAGGTGCGCGATGAGTAGCGACGCCGAGCAGAGCGAGCCGGTCTACCGGAGCAGGCCGGGTGCCGAGGCCATGCGCCCCGCGGCCGCCGAGCGTGCCGAGCGGATCGCCCCCGGGCTGTGGTGCTCGCCCGGCCTGTCGAACGCCTACCTGCTGACCACGGCCGACGGGCGGGTGATCGTCAACACCGGGATGGGTTTCGAGGGGCCGGTGCACCGCGCCAACTTCGACGCAGTCGACGCCTCGCCGGTGCGGTACATCATCTTCACGCAGGGCCACGTCGACCACGTCGGCGGACTGGACAGCGTGCGCGACCCCGGGACAACGGTTGTCGCGCAGGCGAATTGGCGTGCGTGGCGCGACGACAACGAACGCCTGATGCCCTACCGCGCCGCCCGCAGCGCGTTCGCCTTCAAGGACACGCTGGCGAAGGGCATCGGCGCGATCCAACGGCGCGTCGGCAGCAAGCGCCTGCCCGGCCAGAGCGTGCCCGTCGTGGACCTCGACTTCGAGGACACGCTCACCCTCGAGGTCGGTGGCCGGCGGCTGGAGCTGATCTCCGTGCCGGGCGGGGAAACCACCGACTCACTAGTGGTCTGGCTGCCCGACGAGCGAATCTGTCTGTGCGGTAACACCTTCGGTCCCGTCTTCGGACACATGCCCAACCTCGTCACCGTCCGTGGCGACCGGTACCGCGACGCGCTGACGGCGATCGCGTCCGTGGAGCGGGTGCGCGACCTGAAGCCCGAGCTGCTGGTGACGGGCCATTTCGAGCCCATCGCGGGACGGGGGCGCATCGATGCCGAGCTGACCCGGCTGCGCGACGCGCTCCGGCACGTCCACGACCAGACGGTGGCAGGCATGAACGCCGGCAAGGATGTCCGGACGTTGATGCGCGAGATCACGCTGCCGCCGGACTGCGACGTCGGTGAGGGTTACGGCAAGGTGGCGTGGGACGTGCGGGCCGTCTGGGAGAACTACTCGGGCTGGTTTCACCACGAATCCACCACGGAGCTCTACCCTGTCGGCTTCGACGCGGTCGCCGCCGACGTCGTCGAACTGGCCGGGGCCGCCGCGCTGGTGGACCGCGCCCGGGCCCACCTGCGCGCCGATCGCCCGCTGCACGCGATCCACCTCGCCGAGCTCCTGCCCGCCGACCACCCGGACGCACGCGGCGTGCTGCGGGAGGCGCACGAGAGACTGCTGGCCGCGAGCGCCAACTTCTGGGAAAGCGCCTGGCTCAGAGAGCAACTGGCGAGGAACTCATGACGGCGCCTCGCACCGGCCCCGCGATGACGGGAGGCGGGACGTGCTGCTGACGGTGCTGCGCTTCAATTTCGCCTCACCGCAAGGTGATCCGCGCACGCAGAACCGGATCCTGTCCACCGCGCTGGAACTGGCCCAGTGGGGCGAAGCCCACGGCTTCACGTCCGTGAGCGTCGACGAGCACCACTCGACCGGCCACGGGTGGAGCTGCAACCCGATCATGGCCGCGGCGATGTTTCTGGCGCGGACCTCGAGGCTGATCGCCAGCGTCGACTGCGCACTGGGACCGTTGTGGAACCCGGTCCGGCTCGCCGAAGACATCGCGCTGGTCGACAACATGAGCCGTGGCCGGTTGCACACCACGGTGGGCCTCGGCTACCGCACCGTCGAATACGATGCTCTCGGAGCCGATTTCGGCGACCGCGGCGCGTTGATGGACAATCTGGTCGAACGCATGCTGTCGGTCTGGGCCGGCGCCGGCGCGGACGCCGGGATCTGCACGGGCACCTGGACCCGTCCTCATCCGCCGCTGTATGTGGGGGGCGGCGCGCGCGCCACTGCGCGCCGGGCGGCGCGTTTCCGGCTGCCGCTGAGCCTGGCCGACCACCTGCCCGACATCGCCGCCTACTATCGCGGCCTGTGCGCCGACGCGGGGATCCCGCCGCTCGTCCTGATGCCCGGGCCGGTCAATCGCGGGATGATCTACCTGCACGAGGACCCGGACCGTGCCTGGGCCGAACTCGGTGACCACATCCTGTGGGAGGCGGTCACCTACGGCCAATGGTCCACCGACGCGCGTTCGTACATGCACATCCCGGGGGTGCGAACGCTCGACGAGGTCCGGGCATCGGGACGGTACCGCTTCCTGACCCCCGAGGAGTTGATCGCGGAGATCCGGGCCGCCGACGACTACGGGCCACTGGTCATGCACCCCCTGGTCGGCGGCATGCCCGCCGACGAAGCGTGGAAGTCCGTGCAACTGCTCGCCGACAAAGTTCTGCCCGCGTTCACCTGACGCCCGTGTCAACACCCGGGGATCGGGTATCTGCCATCGCGTAAGGCATTCACGACCAAGATGGGGGATCGATGAAATCTCAAGTCAAGAGCGCCGTCGCGCTGATCGGCGGTGCCGCAGCGATCGGCCTGGCGATCGCGTCCGGCAATGGTTGCGCCGCGGTCACGCTCGCGGACAACACACCCGCAGCGCCACCGATGACGTCGTCGAACCCGGCGCCACCGCCGCCGCCGGCCCCGGCGCGGGTGCCGTCCGGCGGCGGGTACTCCGACTGGGGAACTTCCGGTGCGGCCGGCGGCGGGGCCGGCGGCGGCGGGGGCGCCGGCGGGGGTGCCGGCGGGGGCGGCGGCTGAGCCGCCGTCTGGTTGTCGGGCGCCGCGGCGTTGCGGGGGCGAACGTGCACGGCGTGACGCGCTTCGCCCCCCTTCGCGCCGGGGCATGCCACCATGAGGGTGATGGCTGACCGCAGGCCCAGGGTGGCGATACTCGACGACTACGCCGGCGTGGCCCTCACCGTTGCCGACTGGTCACCGGTGCAGTGCAGGGCGCGGGTCACGGTGTTCGACCGCCATCTGGGCGAAGAGGAGGCGGCCGAGGCGTTGCGCCCCTTCGACGTGCTGTGCACCCTACGCGAACGCATGGCGCTGCCGCGCACGCTCATCGAGCGGCTGCCGAACCTCAAGCTGATCACCATTGTCGGGGCAAGCCTGCCGAACCTGGACATGGCGGCAGCCGCCGAGCACGGCGTCCTCGTGGCGCACTCGGACTTCACCCATCCGCGATTCCGCGCCGCGCGCGACGCGACGCCCGAACTCGCCTGGGGCCTGCTGATCGCGACCGTGCGCAACCTGGCCGAAGAGCATCGCCGGATGCGTGACGGCGGGTGGCAGAAGACCGCGGGGATGACGCTGTCCGGCAAGACCCTCGGCCTGCTCGGACTGGGCCGGGTCGGCAGGCGCATGGCGCAGTACGCGAAAGCGTTTGGCATGGAGGTCATTGCGTGGAGCCAGAACCTCACCGAGGACGGAGCCGCGGCCGCCGGCGCTCGGCGGGTCGATAAGGCGGCGCTGTTCGGGGAATCCGACGTGGTCTCCGTCCACGTGGTGCTGTCCGAGCGCACCCGGGGACTGGTCGGCGAATCCGAGCTGGCGCTGATGCGGCGGCACGCCTACCTGATCAACACGTCGCGGGGGCCCATCCTCGACGAGGCCGCCCTGATCGCGGCGCTCGATGCCGGGCGAATCGCCGGCGCCGGGCTCGACGTCTACGACAGCGAACCGCTGCCGTCGGATCATGCCCTGCGCAGGCTGGCGAATGTGACGCTGTCACCCCATTTGGGCTACGTGACGCGAGAGATGCTGGGCGCCTTCTATTCCGACTCCGTCGAGGCGGTGGTGGCCTGGCTGGACGGGGCGCCGGTGCGGGTCACGCGCCAATAGGGACTCTTGACCGCCTCGAGCGCATCGGTGACATAACGGTCCAGCGGCCGCGGCGCCATGGCCTGGCGCACCCATTGCTGGAAGGCGAAGTCGGCTGCGGCGAAAGCGAGTTGCACGAGCAGCCCGGGCCGGATGTCGGCGTCGGCGCCGATGCCCATGCGTTCGCCGATGAGCTTCATCGCGCGCTCCCTGTCGGCCGGTGTGTGGATCGTGACCTTGTCGAGCAGGCCGGGTGCGGCCAGCAGGGCCTCCCGCCACCGCTGGCAGTCGGCCTCGTCGAAGGAGCGGGTCCGGGTGATGATGGCGTTGGTCAGCGCTACGTCGGGCGGTTCGCCGGCCGGCCGGCGTTCGAGCAGGTTCACGATCGCGGCGCCGCCGTGCCTGACGGGCGCCAGCAGCAGTTCCTCCTTGGCCGGCACGTACCGGAACAGGGTGCGAGGCGAAACCCCTGCGGCGCCGGCGATTTCCTCGGTCGTGACCGCGTCGTACCCGCGCTCGGTGAACAGGCGGAACGCGGCCCGGCTGATGTCGGCCCGGATCTGTGCGCGCTGCCGGTCGCGCAGGTTCATCGAAAGCAGCCGATCCCGCCGTCGACGTGAATGGTCTGCCCGGTGATGAACGTCGCGTCGGTGCCGAGCAGGAAGGCCACCAGCGCGCCGACGTCGGTGCGGACGTCGCCGATGCGCTTCATGGGAATGCGCCGGAGGGCCTTCGCGTAATCGTTGGGCGCGAACGACTTCCACAGTTTGACACCGTCGGACTCGGCGAACGGGCAGACGACGTTGACGCGGATGTTGTCGCGCCCCCATTCCAGGGCGGCGACCTTGGACAGCCCGCGGATGCCCTCCTTGGCCGCCGCGTAACCGCCCCACCTGGGCTCGCCGCCGGTGCCCGTCCCCGAACCGAGGTTGACGATCGATCCGCCGCCCGCCTCGACCATCAACGGGTGCACCGCCTGCATGAGCAGGAAGGTCGCCCGCGGGCCGACGTCGTAGCCGAGCGCCAGGTCCTCGACGGTGATGTCGACGAACGCCTTCGGTTCGTTGGTGGCGATGGCGTTGTTGACCAGGCCGTGCACCGCGCCGAACGCATCGGCCGCGGCCGACGCGATCCGCCCGGCGCTGTCGGGGTCGCGCAGGTCGGCCACCAGCATCTCGGCGTGGCCCAGGGCCGCGAGCTCGGCGGTGGTGGCGGCCAGCTTGTCGCCCTGGATGTCGACCAGCAGCACGCGGGCACCGCGTTCCAGCAGTGCGGCGGCGACACCCTTGCCCACCCCCTGCGCGGCACCGGTGACGATCGCGGCGTGGCCGCGCATCGAGGAGGCGTGGGTGTACCCGGGTGTGGTCATGTCGGTCACCGCAGCGCGTTATGCCGTCGCGACGCCGGGGGCGGGGCGTCCCGCAAACAGCGGCAGGTCCAGATAGGTCTTGATGCCCGGCGCGGCGGCGCAGACGTCGGGGATGGCGTTGACGCAGTGGTTGGCGGTGGCCACCACGCCCGGATTCTTCACCAGCCCTTCGGCGATGGTTTCCGGTTGCAGCCCCTTGAAGGTGAGGCTCACGGTGGGGTCGCCGGTGATCTCGACCTCGAAGCGCTCCCCGAGCCCACCGAAATTCCAGGCCGGTTCCAGGTTCTCCTCGCCCATCAGCCAGTTCACCGCGGCCGTGATCACCGGCTCGCCGTCGACCAGGGCCTGCCAACGAAACCTGCGGGCGGCCACCGCTCCAGCCGTGATCGGGAACGGTTCGTAGTCGATGTCGGCGGTCGCGACGGCGACGTCCTGGATGGTCCTGATGTTCGGTTCGATGCGAAAACCCATGCGGTCGGCGATCATTCGCACCGACTGCTTGAATCCCGCCTCAAGCAGTCCGGCCATCGGCCCTTGCGTTGCCTCCTCGGGGGTGCCGCCGAAGCCCATGATGTGGCGCACCACGTCCGGCGCGTTGTAGGTGCGGATGTCCGAGAACTCTTCGGCGCGAACGTGAGTGACCGCCGAGGAGAGCGAGGACAGCATGAGGGGGAACCGCTCGGTGATGCCACCGGGGTGGATCCCCGAACCGTGCAGCGTCACACCGCCTTCGATCGCGGCGTCGGCGACGGCCCGGTGGCGCTTGTTGTCCGGGTCCGGATACACCCATCCGACGGGGGTGACCACGTTCTTGCCCGACCGCAGGATCGCCACGACCTCGTCGTCGTTGGGGATCAGCGGGCTGTACATCACGCAGTCGGCGTCGAGGGCCAGCACCTCGTCGATGCTGTTGGTGGCCCGCACCCCTAGCGCGCCGATGCCGAGGATGTCGCCGACGTCGCGGCCGTCCTTGTCCGGGGAGTGCACCCAGCAGCCGGCCAGTTCGAGGCCGGGATGGTTCAGCACGCACTCGATGGCGGCCTTGCCGACGCCGCCGGTCGCCCATTGGACCACACGGAGCTTGGACGGGTTGCTCATCGATGACCTCCCGTGGCTTTACACGCCGGCGACTGGACTGGCACAGTATGACCGGTTGACAGTGGCTGTCAATCGGCTGGTGCGGAGGGTTCGGTGATGAGCGTCCTCGACGGCAAGATCGCGATCGTCACCGGCACCAGCCGTGGCGTGGGGGTCGGCATCGCCCACGAACTGCTCCGCGCCGGTGCCACGGTGATCGGCTGCTCGCGCTCGCCGCTGGACACCATCCCCGGCGTGGAGCCGCAGTGGGCGGACCGCGCTTTCCAGCAGGTGTGCGACCAGGGCGACTGCCGCTCGATCGACTCCTTCGTCACCGACGTGGTCGGCGCCCACGGCCGGGTCGACATCCTGGTCAACAACGCCGGGGGCACTGTTCCGGCGCCGCACGTAGAGGCCATTCCCGAACTGGTGCAACGCATTCAGGGCGCGCCGGCCAGCGCCGACGAGTTCGAGCGCACGGCGCTGTTTCACGCCTTCGCGGTGCAGATGAACCTCATCAGCCCGCTGTGGTTCGCCATCCGCGTGTACCGGCAGATGCGCACCCAGGACGGCACGGGCTGTGTCATCAACATCTCCAGCGGCGCCGGACACCCGGCGGGATCCCCGACGCTGGTCTCCTACGGCGCGGCCAAGAGCGGCCTCAACCACCTGACCCGCTCCCTGGCCGAGGAGTGGGGACCCGTGGTGCGGGTCAACTGCGTCGCGCTGGGCCCGACGATGACCGAGAACTTCCGGTCGTTCGTGCTGCCCAAGGACGACCCAACGGGCGCAGAATATTTCGCCGCGGTCCCCATGCGGCGGGCCGGCGAGCCGGCCGAGGTCGGCAGGATCTGCGTGTTCCTCGCGAGCGGACAGGCCGACTTCGTCAACGGCACCACCATCGAATGCGACGGCGGCATGCTGCCGGGCGTGCTGTACGACGCGGGCCTCAAGACCATCACCGACCTGCTTTGACAGACAAGGAGATTCGCATGAGCAGCTCGCTGGAACCCACCCCGGATCAGTTCGCGGCGTTGATGGCGCGACCGGCGGACGCGCCGGTGGTGATGGTGAACCTGCTGAAGTTCGCCGGACCGGACGGGCGCCGGTCCTACCAGCAGTACGCGCTGGAGGTCGCCCCCCACATCGAGCGCGTCGGCGCCACCGTGCGGTACGCGGGCACCGCACCGGCCTACGTCATCGGAGACGGCGAGAAACCCTGGTGGGACGCGATTCTCATCGTCGAGTACCCGACGCCGCAGGCCTTCGCCGACATGGTCACCACCGACGAATACGCAAAGGTTCACCAGCACCGCGCGGCCGCGCTGGAACGCGGTGACCTGATCGCGACCTCGGTGTGGTCGGTGGCCGCCGACTGACGCGCCCGGCCGGCCGGCCGCTCCGGCAACCAGCCCGCAGAAGCCTTCGCTTTATGTCCGGCAGGGCGTCTAATGAGTGGATGGAACTGATGATGCCCACCGACTCGGTCTTCTTGCTGGGCGAATCGCGCGAGCACCCCATGCATGTCGGTGGTCTGCAGTTGTTCGAGCCGCCACCGGACGCCGGCAGCGACTTCGTCCGCGAGTTCTACGACGGCCTGGTCGCCCAGCGCGAGTTCCAGCCCACCTTCCGCAAGCGCCCGGCGACGTTCTGGGGCGGTATCGCGAACCTGGCCTGGGCTTACGACAAAGACGTCGACATCGACTATCACGTCCGCCGTTCGGCGTTGCCGTCGCCGGGACGCGTCCGTGAACTGCTCGAGCTCACTTCGCGATGGCACAGCAGCCTGCTCGACCGGCACCGGCCACTGTGGGAGACGCACGTCATCGAGGGACTCAAGGACGGCCGGTTCGCCGTTTACACCAAGGTCCACCACGCACTGCTCGACGGAGTCTCCGCGCAGAAGCTCATGCAGCGCGCCTTGTCGAGCGACCCCGACGACCGCGAGATCCGCGCGCCCTGGACCATGCCGAAGCGCAAGCGCAAGGGCCGCCCCCCGTCGTCCGCGTTGAGTTCCGTCCTGCACACGGCGGGATCCCTTGCGGCACTGGCACCGTCGACGGTGTCACTGGCTCGCGCGGCCCTGTTCGAGCAGCAGCTGACCATGCCCTTCGGGGCGCCGCGCACCATGCTCAACGTCAAGATCGGCGGCGCCCGCCGGTGTGCCGCGCAGTCGTGGTCGGTGGACCGGATCAAGGCGGTCAAGAGGGCCGCGGGTGTGACCCTCAACGACGTCGTCCTGGCGATGTGTTCGGGTGCGCTGCGCTATTACCTGCTCGAGCGAAACGCGCTGCCGGACACGTCCCTGCACGCCATGGTTCCGGTGAACCTGCGCACCGAGGCCGAAGCCGACGCCGGCGGCAACCTCGTCGGCGCCATCCTGTGCAACCTCGCCACCGACGTCGAAGACCCGGCGAAGCGTCTCGAAGTCGTAGCCGAGTCGATGCGCAACAACAAGGACGTGTTCTCGCAGCTGCCGAGGATGCAGGCGCTGGCGCTGTCCGCGGTCAACATGGCAGCGCTGGCCCTGGCGGCGTTCCCGGGGTGGGTGGCCTCCACGCCGCCGCCGTTCAACCTCGTCATCTCGAACGTGCCCGGACCCACCGAGCAGCTGTACTACGGGGGCGCCCGGCTCGACGGCAACTACCCGTTCTCCATCGTGCTCGACGGCCAGGCGCTGAACATCACGCTGGCGGGCAACGCGGACAACCTCGACTTCGGTCTGGTCGGGTGCCGGCGCAGCGTGCCGCACCTGCAGCGGCTGCTGGCGCACCTGGAGTCGTCGCTGAAGGACCTGGAACTGGCCATCGGAGTCTGAGGCGCCTTGACAACGCAGGGGCCCAAACGCAGTGCCGGCGTGCTGTTGTACCGGATCCGTGACGCCGCCGTCGAGGTGCTGATCGCCCATCCCGGCGGCCCCTTCTGGGCCCGCAAAGACGAAGGCGCATGGTCGATCCCGAAGGGCGAGTACCGCGACGGTGAGGATCCCTGGGCGGCCGCGCGGCGCGAATTCCGCGAGGAGCTGAGCCTTTCGGTGCCGGCGGGGCCGCGCCTGGACCTCGGTGCGCTCAAGCAACCCGGGGGGAAGGTGGTGACCGCCTTCGCGGTCGGCAGCGACCTCGACGTCACCGACGCGCGCAGCAACACCTTTCTCATGGAATGGCCGAAGGGTTCGGGCACCATGCGGGAGATCCCCGAGGTCGACCGGGTCGCCTGGTTTAGCGTGGCGGAGGCGCGCACCAGGCTGCTGAAGGGTCAGCGCGAATTTCTCGATCGATTGATGACCCGTCCGGAGTTGGCGGGCTTATCCGAAGGGACCTGACATGCAGACCATCCGTACCCCTGACGAGTTCCTGCGGCGCTGAGCATCCGCGGCGCGGGCACAATGTGGGCATGACGACCACGCCCACCCGGCGCGCCGACTCTCAGGGCCTGCTGCTCGAGCTGCTGGACCCGGCCAACCGCGCCGACCCGTACCGGCTGTACACCCGGTTCCGTGACCTCGGGCCGCTGCAGATGCCCGGGGCGGGCCTGACCGTCTTCTCCAGCTTCCGGCACTGCGACGAGGTGCTGCGGCATCCGTCGTCGGGCAGTGACCGCACCAAATCCACGCTGTGGCAACGGCAGAGCCAGGTCTACGTCCAGGCCCTGCAAGCCGCCGGTGCGAAGGTGCCGCAGCCCTCGCCGCCGGGATTCTTATTCCTCGATCCGCCGGATCACACGCGCATGCGCGCACTGGTCAGCAAGGCGTTCGCGCCGAAGGTGGTCAACGCGCTGCGATCGGACGTCGGCGCCCTGGTGGACGGGCTGCTCGACCGGATCGTGGAGAAGGGCGAGTTCGACGTCGTCGAGGACTTCGCCTACCCGCTGCCGGTGGCCGTGATATGCCGCCTGCTCGGCGTGCCGCTGGAGGACGAGCCGCAGTTCAGCCACGCCTCGGCGCTGCTCGCGCAGTCCCTGGATCCGTTCGTCGCGTTCACCGGGGCGCCGTCGGACGGCATGAAGGACCGGATGCAGGCCGCCATGGGGTTGCGGGAATACCTGCACGCGTTGATCGAGCGGCGCCGCCGCCGGCCCGGCGACGACCTGCTGTCGGCGCTGATCGCGGTGGAGGAGTCCGGTGATCAGCTGACCGAGGTCGAGATCGTGTCGACGTGTGTGCTGCTGCTGGTCGCCGGCCACGAGACGACGGTGAATCTGATCGGCAACGCGATCCTGGCGATGTTGCGCCGGCCCGCGCAGTGGGCGGCGCTGGCTGCCGACGCCGCCCGCGCCCCGGCCGTCATCGAGGAGATCCTGCGTTTCGACGCGCCCGTGCAGATGGTCGGCCGAATCGCCCTCGCCGACATGGAGATCGGCGGCGTGGAGGTGACCGCGGGCGACGTGATGATGCTGCTGCTGGCCGCCGCCCACCGCGACTCCGCCGAGTTCGACCGGCCCGACGAGTTCGACCCGGACCGGGAAACGTTTCGCCACTTGGGTTTTGGTCGGGGCATGCATTACTGCATCGGGGCTCCGCTGGCGCGCCTGGAAGCCGGCCTGGCCCTGTCGGCGCTCGCGGCACGCTTCCCCGGCGCCCGGCTGGGCTGCGAGCCGCGGTATAAGGCCAACGTCACGCTGCGCGGACTTTCGGCCCTGACGGTCGCGGTGTAGCCCCCCGTTCCCGCGAGCGCGCGTGTCTGTACCGCGACACGCCGATGCTTGCGTACGTTTGCGGACGCTCGCCGGGCTCAGCAGAGGCCGGGCACGATGTCGCCGAGGCTGAAAGTGATCGGCTGCTCGAGCTGTTCGTAGGTGCACGAACGCGGGTCGCGGTCCGGGCGCCACCGATTGAACTGAGCGGTATGGCGGAACCGACGGCCCTCCATGTGGTCGTAGCGGACCTCGACGACGCGCTCGGGCCGCAGCGGTACGAAGGAGAGGTCCTTTCCGGCGTTCCAGCGGGAGAACTCGTTCTTGCGCGGGGTGCGTTCGCCGGCCTCGTGGGCGGCCCAGTTCCACGGGTGGCCCTCGAAGTCGGTGACCAGCGGCGCCAGCTCGGTGAACAGCCGCCGCCGCTGCGCCATCGGGAAGGCGCCGATGACGCCGACCGACGCCAGCTGTCCCTCGTCGGTGTAGAGGCCAAGCAGCAGCGAGCCGATCGAGTCGCCGCCGGACTTGTGCACGCGATAGCCGGCGACCACGCAGTCGGCGGTCCGCTCGTGCTTGATCTTGAACATCACGCGCTTGTCCGGTTGGTAGGTGACGGTCAGCGGCTTGGCGATGACGCCGTCGAGCCCGGCGCCCTCGAATTCGTCGAACCAGCGCCGTGCGGTCTGCGGGTCGGTGGTGGCGGGCGTGACATGGATCGAGGGACCCGAGCCCGCGAGCGCGTCGACGAGCGCGGCGCGCCGCTCGGTGAACGGCCGCCGCGTGTAGTCGTCGGATCCGAGCGCCAGCAGGTCGAAAGCGATGAACGACGCCGGCGTCTTCTCGGCGAGCATGCGCACCCGCGAGGCGGCCGGGTGGATGCGTTGTTGCAATGCCTCGAAGTCCAGGCCGTGCTCGGTTGCGATGACGATCTCCCCGTCGATCACGCAGCGCGGCGGTAACTCCGCCGCGACCGCCGCGACCAGCTCGGGGAAGTAGCGCGTCATCGGCCGCTCGTTGCGGCTGCCCAGCTCGACCTGATCGCCGTCGCGAAAACAGATGGAGCGAAACCCGTCCCACTTCGGTTCGTACGACGCGTCGGGCGGGATCGATCGCACCGACTTCGCCAGCATCGGCGACACCGGCGGCATCACGGGTAGGTCCATAGCCTGATTGTGCTGGAATCTCTCGTATGGCTGCTGCAGAAGAGCTGGACGTCGACGGCGTTGCGGTGCGCCTCACCAATCCGGACAAGGTGTATTTCCCCAAGCTGGGTGCCAAGGGCAGCAAGCGGCGGCTCGTCGAGTACTACCGCACCGTGGCCGTTGCAGCCGCAAGCCCGATGCTGGCGACACTGCTCAACCGGCCCACGCACCTGCAGCGCTTCCCCGACGGCATCGACGGCGAGGAGATCTATCAGAAGCGCGTTCCGCAGCACCATCCCGACTACCTGGAGACCTGTCGGGTGACCTTCCCGTCGGGACGCACCGCCGACGCGCTGAAGGTGACCCACCCCGCGGCGATCGTCTGGGCGGCGCAGATGGGCACCGTCACGCTGCACCCGTGGCAGGTCCGGTGCCCGGACACCGACCACCCCGACGAGCTGCGCATCGACCTGGATCCGCAACCCGGGGTGGCCTTCACCGAGGCGCGTGCGGTGGCCGTCGACGTGCTGGCGCCGCTGCTCGACGAACTCGGCCTGGTGGGCTATCCGAAGACGTCCGGGGGCCGCGGGATTCACGTGTTCCTGCGGATCGCCACCGACTGGGATTTCGTGGTGGTGCGCCGGGCGGGCATCGCCCTGGCCCGCGAGATCGAGCGCCGCGCGCCCGACGCGGTCACCACGTCGTGGTGGAAGGAGGAGCGCGGCGCTCGAATCTTCATCGACTTCAACCAGAACGCGCGCGACCGCACCATGGCCTCGGCGTATTCGGTGCGGGCCACCCCGATCGCGACGGTGTCGATGCCGCTGACGTGGGACGAGCTGGCCGGCGCCGAGCCGGACGACTACACGATGGCCACCGTGCCCGAGCTGGTCGAGCGCCGCGACGACCCCTGGGCCGCAATGGACGACGTGGTTCAGTCCATCGCGCCGCTGCTGGAGATGGTCGAGGCCGACGAGGAGCGGGGCCTGCGCGACATGCCCTACCCGCCGAACTACCCGAAGATGCCGGGCGAGCCGAAACGGGTTCAGCCGAGCCGGGATACGGACTTGAAAGGCAGGGACAACCCGAAGTGACCGCGCGAGCCTAGTTGTCCGAGCCCGGCGGTGCCGGCGCACCCGGAGGCCCTGGAGGCGGGGGCGGAGCCCCCGGGGGCGGGGGCGGCGGTGCAGGTGCGGCGGGCGGGGGCGGTGCCGCGGGAGGCGCGGGGGCGGGTGGCGGTGCGGCCGCTGCCGGGGCTGCCGCGGCCGGTGCCGGAGCCACCACCGCAGGCGCCGGAGCGGGAGCGACGGCGGGTGCGGGAGCCACCACCGCGACCGCGACCGGCGGCGGGGCCACGACGGCCGGCGGCGGAGCCACCACCGCGGGAAGCGGGGTGATCAGCGCGGGGTCCGGGGTTGCCACCACTGGGTCGGGAGTCACCACGACCGCGGGATCGGGGGTTGCCACGACGGGCGCCGGGGTCGCCACGACGGGCGCCGGGGTCGCCACGACGGGCGCCGGGGTGACCACGATGGGCGCCGGGGTGACCACGACGGGCGCCGGGGTGACCACCGGTGCGGGGGTGATCACCGCCGGGACCGGGGTAGCCACGATGGGCGCCGGGGTCACCATCACGGGTACCGGAGTTGGCGCCACCGGCATCGGGGTGACGACCACCGGCACCGGTGCCACCGTCGGGACGAAGGGGCAGTCCGGGGCGGGGGCGTGGGCGGTGGCATCGGCCACGGCGGCGGGCGCCGCAGCGTCCAGGAGGAAACCGGCAGTCAGCGCGGAGCCGGCGGCCAGTCCCAGGCCCGCCGCGATACCGCGACGACGTGACTTGTCGGTCATGCTCGAATCCTCCGGATTTCTGATGAGACCGCGGCTGTAATGCCTACGCGGAGCATACCGAGGATGAGCCCCAATTAGAACTGTGTGTACTAAAAGTTTTGCATTTATTTCGTCTGCCCGACTTTTGGTCTGCCCGGGCGCCGCAGTGGCGAGATGCGCGGCGGAAAAAAGTAGCCTTTGTTCCTATGCCGGTGGCCGTTCGGGCGTGGACCGCGATCCTCGTGCTGCTGAGCGCGGTCGCCGGCGTTCCGGTCGCGGGCGCCACGCCGGCCGGGCCGCAGCCGGCCGGCGGCACCGAAACGCTGGTCGGCTGGGACAGCTTCCGCCGGCTGGACCGCTTGCCGTACCTGAGCCCGGAGACCGAGGCGCTGCAGATATCCAGCTTCGACCGCAGCGGGGGCAACTTCGACTTCTCCACCGGTAACAAGAACGGCAGCGGCGGCTGCCTGACCTCCGGCGGCGCGGGCTGCGTCGTCGCCGAGGATCACGGCGCCGGTGAGGTGGACTCCATCTGGTTCACCCGCGACGGCGGCGACGTGACCCGGATGGGCAACATCCGCGTCGAGCTGGACGGGCAGCCCGTGGTCGACACGCCACTGCAATCGCTGGTGAACGGCGCGCTCGGGGCGCCGTTCGTGTGGCCCCTCGTCGCCGATGCCACCCAGTCGCCCGGCGGCGTCTACGTCAAAGTGCCTATGCCATACCGACATTCGATGCGCATCAGCATCGCGTCGCATCTCGAGTATTACCACGTGGCCTACCGCCGCTTTCCGACCGCGGACGGCGTCGCCACGTTCACGCCGTCCGACCCCGCGCTCGACGTGCTCGCGACGTTGCGGGCGGCGGGGACCGCCGACCCCAAGCCGGCCAACCAGGCCGGCGTGCACGACAGTCGAATCGTCGATGTGCCCGCCGGCGCCGCGCAGACCATCGCCGAATCGACGGGCTCGGGCACCCTGTCGACGCTGTGGCTGCGCATACCTGAACCGACCGATCGGTTGCTGGCCGGCCTGCGCCTGGAGATCGAGTTCGACGGCAGAAACCTGGTGGACTCTCCCCTCGGAGAGTTCTTCGGCGCCGGGCTGGGCTCCAACAGCGTGCGCTCGCTGATGTTCGCCGCGATCCCGCAGCCCGGGGGATCGTTGGCGCTGGCGGCGTGGTGGCCCATGCCGTTCGCCCGCAGCGCCCGCGTTCTGCTGGTCAATACCACCGACATTGCCGTCGCGGGGATCGCCAGCGACGTCGCCACCACGCCGGACCCGCAGTGGGCGCCGGCGCTGGCCAGTGGCCGGGCGGGCTACTTCACCGCGCGTTCCCACGCCGGTCCGACGGCTTTCGGGCGGGACTGGTCGTTCGCCGACGAGTCCGGCCACGGCAAGTTCGTGGGCGTCAGCCACACCATCCGCGGTGCCCGGACCAAGACGTCGTTCAGCGACGACGCCCCCTTCTTCCTCGAGGGAGCCGAACGTGTCTACACGGACGGCTCCGCGTCTCCGCAGTGGTACGGCACCGGCACGGAGGACTTCTACGAAGGGGGCTGGTATTTCAAGAACGGCACCCGCTTTTCCAACCCGCTCAACGGCCAACCCGATCAGCGCACGGCGGCCGGAGGGTGCGCGGACTACTGCGTCGCGGTCTACCGGCTCATGCTCGCCGACGCCGTCGACTACCACTGCGCGCTCCGGTTCGGCATCGAGCACGGCAAACGCAACCTGGTCCAGGCCGACTACAGCTCCACCGCCTTCCTCTACACACAGCCGGACGACACCATCACCACGGTCGACGAACTCGATCCGACCGATCCCGGCAGCCGGGCTCTGCACGCATACACCGACTCCGACGCCACCGAGGAACTGCTGGCCAGTTCATACGAAGGCACCGACGACCTCCTGCCGGTGATCGGGATGGTCCGCAGCACCCTGGCGCCGGTCACGTTCCGCGTCCACATCGGCCCCGACAACCACGGCGTGCTGCTGCACCGCACGTCGGACCAGGCGACCGGCTATCAGTCGGCGGACGTGGCCGTCGACGGTACGGCCGCCGGGAACTGGCTGCAGCCGCGCAGCAACGACGCGCATCGTTGGCTGGGCGACACCTACCTCGTGCCGGCAGCCATGACCGCCGGCAAAGCCGAAATCGCGGTCACGCTCGCGCCGACCCCGGGCTCCCCGCCGTGGACCGCCGGCCGCTACCGTGCCGAAACGCTGGCCGCCGGCTAGGGGCCCGGGGGCGGCGGATCCGGCCGCAACAGGTCACACGGCACCCAGATGCGCTGAAAGGTCCAACACATCTGGTCGGCGGGCGGATCGTCGACGCCGACGTCGGGCCCGGGTGGCGGTGGTGGGGGGTCGGCGCGCGCCGCGGGCGGGCCGGGCGCAGCCCACACGGCCGCCGCGAGGGCCAGGGCGACCAGGGGGCGACGACGTGACGTGCGAATCACCGGCAACCTCCGACTGCGGCAGAGAGCATCCAGTCTCTCAGCCCGGGCACCGGGACGTGACCGTTATCCGCCCACCGGAGCGAGGATTCCCGCCGACCGCAGCGCCCGGCCGGTAAAAAAGGCGATCAGCATGCCCACGCCGCCCGCGATCGGGCCCGACGTCGACCACCCCGCCAGCACGAAGTAGCCGAACGCCGCGCCGGCGGTCAGCAAGGCCGCGTGCGCCGGCGTCCACGAAGCGATGGTGCGCAACCGAAACGACAGGCCGATGCCCAGCAGCAGCGCCAGCACATGGCCCACGGCGGTGAAGTCGCCGCCAAGGGTCGCCACCCCGGCGACGCCGACCCAGCCACCGACCCAGGCCGCCCGCCAGCGCGTGGGGATCGACGCGGTAAGGGCGCCCAGGACGCACACCGCGCCGTAGCTGATGCCCACGTCGGAGGCCCGCGCGATGGAGAACGGCAGCCATCCGGTTTCGACCGCGACGACCAGTCCCACCGCGACGATCAGCGTCGCGCCGATGTGCCCGACGGCGAACGCGAGCACCAAACCTCTACCGCGCCAGATGAGTTCGCCCAACGCCAGCAGGCACACCAGTCCCGGCAGCCAGTAGAAGATATGGTCGCCGCCGTCGACGAAGGCGCTGCCGACCAGGGTTCCCAGGTGCCCGTGCGCCAAGTTGTGCAGGTTGGTGCTCATCTGGCTGACCACGAGTTCGCGGGCGTGCGGCCCGAGCCTGGTCAGGGTGAGCGACACCGCGAGCAGCGCCACGGCGTAGACGGCCGTCACGCGCACCGACACAGCGTGCGACCAGGTTCGCGCGATGATTTCGGACCGGCGGTTGGCCTGCTCGGGGACAGGTTCGACGCTCAAAGTCATCGGCCACCGGATTCGCGGCCGGACCAGCCGCAGTCACGCCCCAGCAAGTCGGCGACGGTCTCGCGGCGCACCAGTTCGCGGGAACGGCCGCCGGCGACCGCGACCAGCGGGGGGCGGCCCACCAGGCTGCGGCTCGACGCGATCGAGTGGTGGTAGGCGCCGGTGCCGGCGACCGCCAGCAGATCGCCGGGCCGGACGTCGGCGGGCACCGGGACGTCGCGGGCGATCGCGCCGCCCGTCTCGCCGTTGCGGCCCACCACGGTGACGCGCGCGGTCGGGCAGGACCGGGGCCGATTCGCCAGTGCGACGGCGTGCTCGGCATCGTCGGCGGCCTGGTCGGTGCCGTCGACCGCGACGAAGATGCCCCCGCCGGGCTGGTGCTTGACGGCGATCACCCGGTACAGGGTGATCCCGGCGTGCGCGGCGATCCCGCGGCCGACCTCGAACACGACCCGCGGGCGGGGGAAGTCGTGCTCGGCACACGCAGTTGCGAGCGCGGTGTCGACGACGCCCCCGAGCGCGCGCAGCTGCGGCTCCGCGTCGCCGTAGGTCGACGAGAGTGCCCGTCCCCCGCCGAGGTTGAGCTGGGTGAGCACGACGTCGTGGCGGTCGCGGACCTCGGCCATGACGGCGACCAGTTGCCCGATCGCCGCACCGTAGGCGCCGGCGTCGGCGACCAGGGTCCCCAGCTGGCAGTGCAGCCCGACCGGGTCGAGCCACGGCTGGTCCAGGACTCGCTTGACGGCACCGGCCGCGTGGCCGCCCGTCAGCGCGAAGCCGAACGTCTGCGTGGGCGCGCCGGCCCCGTCGGTGTCGGGAATGGCCCTGATCAGCACCCGCTGGCGGCTGCGAACCCAACCGGCGAGCAGCGCGATCTCGCTGGGGGAGTCGACCACCACCCACCCCACCCCGGCGGCGACCGCGTCGTGCAGTTCACCGGCGGTCTTGGCGTTTCCGTGCAGCACGATCCGCGACGGCGGCACGTCGGCGGCCAGCGCGGTGGCCAGCTCGCCGGCCGAGCAGACGCTCACGCCGGCGCCCGCGTCGGCGGCCCACCCGGCCACCGCCACGCTCAGCAGTGCCTTGCCCGCGTAGATCAGATCGGCTTTCGGCAGCGCCGCGCGGTAGCAGCCGATGCGCGCCCGGAAATCGGTTTCGTCCACCAGATGGGCGGGCGTGCCGAACTCGGCGGCGATCTTCGTGGCGGCCACTCCGCCGACGCACAGCCGGCCGAGGTCGTCGACTTCGGCGCTCAGCGGCCAGGTGGAACGGTCGAGGTGCGCCCCGGACGCGTGCCGCGGCGCCGGGAGCACCTCGAAAACGGTCATGCTTCCACGGTGCGGGTCACGGCAAACTCAGGCCAGCTTCTTAACGAAGCCTTCACAACCGTGCGATCAATCTTCACGGATTTCTCGCGGCGCGACGGACGCGCCCGACGACCGGCTAGGTTTCGGCCCCCGCCGCGACAAACGGCACATCGTCGGGTGCGGCGCGCCGGGCGGCCAACAGCGCCCGCGCGGCGTCGCCGATAGGGATGCGCAGCGGCAGCTGAGGCTTCTCCACGGCGTCGACCACCTCGGCGGCGACCTGCGCGGGGGTGATGATCCCGTCGCGCGGCCCGCCGCCGGCCAGCAGCGCGGCGTAGGGGTCGCCGGGCAGGGTGTAGGTCGTCACGTCGTCGAGGGCACCGGAGCTGACCGCGGCCGGCTCGAGTAGCGCCGCCTGGACACCGAAGGGCGCCACCTCGATGGCCAGCGCTTCGATCAGGGCCTCCAGCGCCCATTTCGTCGACGAGTAGGCCGCGCTCGGTGGCGGCACCACGCGCCCGAGGACGCTGGACATGAAGACGAGCTTCCCCGTTCCGCGGGACCGCATCTGCGGCAGGAACGCCTGGGCCACCCGGATCGCCCCGACCGTGTTGAGGTTGAACAGTCGTTGCAATTCCGGCAGCGGAGTGGCCTCGACGGCCGCGTAGAAGATGCGCCCGGCGTTGGCGACGACGACGTCGACGTCGCCGGCTTCGGCAACCGCCGCGGCGACGCTCGCGTCGTCGGTCACGTCGAGCGCGAGCCGCCGGCCGACGTCCAGGTCCTCCAGGGTGTGCGGGTCACGGGCGGTGGCCACGACGCGGTGCCCGCGCCGGGCGAACTCGCCGGCGAGGGCGCGGCCGATGCCGCGGTTTGCACCGGTGATCAGGACGGTTGGCATGGCGGGCCTTTCAGGGATTGTTTCCGTTGCTGCCGGATGGTTTTGCGTGACCGGGCGTTTCGAAGATCAGCAGCGTGCTCGTCGCGGTGGCGACCAGCTTTCCGTTGGCGTCGACGGCCTTCGCTTCGGCGAAGCCGACCCGCGATCCGGCCTTGACGACGGTCCCGACGGCGGTCACCGGTCCGCTGGAGACGGTGACCGGGCTCAGGTAGTTGACCTTGATCTCGATGGAGGTGTAGGCGACACCCACCGGCAGCGTGGTGTGCAGCGCGCAGCCGGTCACCGTGTCGAGCAGGGTGCACATCACGCCGCCGTGCACCACCCCAAGCGGGTTGTACATGGATCCGTCCGGCGTGCAGGCGAACGCGATGCGCCCGTGGTCCACCTCGACGGCGCTCATCCGCATGAGCTCGCCGATGGGCGGTGGCGGCAGTTCTGCTGCCACGACCGCCTGCCAGTAGGCGAGACCCGACATCGACGCGACGCTGGCCTGCGTCGTCATCGGGTCGTGCCAGGTCAGTTCGCGCGACTGTCGCGCGCCCCAACCGGCTCCGACCGCGGTCTCGGTGTTGCCGCGAGCGTCCTGGGTCATCCGTCCATCCCTGGTAGAGGAAACTGATCGGTTTACCTGCTGGCGTCAGCCTAACCGCATCGTCGACGGATGTAAACCGATCGGTGTAACGTGACGGCATGTCAGCACCCACCCGCGCGCCGCGCGCGAGCGGGCGCGGGGCACGCGAGAGGATCGAGCGCGCCGCGGCCCGGCTCTTCTACCGCAACGGAATCCACGCGACCGGGGTCGAATCGATCGCACGCGAGGCCCACGTGTCGAAGCGGACGCTCTATGCGCACTTCGCCAGCAAGAATGACCTTGTCGACGCCTACCTGCGCGGCTTCGAGGCTCGGGGCCTGCCGGCCGAACGGCGCCTGGACGACACGACCCTGGCCGCCCGGGACCGACTGCTGGGCATCTTCGAGATGCCGAGCCGGGATGTGTTGCGCGGCTGCCCCTTTCACAATGCCGCCGTTGAATCCGCCGGCTTCCTGGTGAGTGCCGACGACATCGTGCGCTCGCACAAGCTGCGCGTTACGGGCCGCCTGGTCGCGCTCGCGCGCGAGGCCGGCGCCGCCGATCCCGACCTGTTGGGCCGGCAGCTGGCCGTCCTCTTCGAGGGCGCCGCGGCGATGGCGACGTCGCTGAACGACACCGCACCCGTCGCGCATGCCCGCACAGCCGCCGCCACGCTGATCGACGCCGCGCTGAACGCTTGACTCGCGAATCGGACAACTGCTAGACAGGGCCTGCACCCAGATTTGGGCGATCGCCCAAAACTGGGAGCGCGAAGTGAGGAGCCCGATGACTCTGGCCAACGACACGGACGTCTACTACGACCCCTACGACGTCGACATCATCGCCGATCCGTACCCGGTCTACGCCCGGCTGCGTGAGGAGGCGCCGATCTACTACAACCAGACGTACGACTTCTGGGCCCTATCAAGGCATTCCGACGTCGAGCAGGCGCTGGCGAACTGGCAGGTCTTCTCCAGCCGCCGCAGCGACATCCTCGAGCTGGTCAAGTCGACATACGACATGCCCGGCGGCGTCATGATGTTCCAGGACCCGCCCGAGCACACCAGGCTGCGCGGCCTGATGTCGCGCGTCTTCACCCCACGCCGGATGGCCGAGCTCGAAGACCAGATCCGCCAGTACTGCGTGCGGTGTCTGGATCCGCTGGTGGGCTCCTCGAGCTTCGACATCATCGCCGAGCTCGCCTCGATGATGCCCATGAGGGTGATCGGCATGCTGTTGGGAATCCCCGAGTCCGAGCAGGTCTCGGTCCGCGACGCCAACGACGCCAACCTGCGCACCAAACCCGGCGCGCCGCTGAAGGTGGCCGACGCCGACTCGATCGCCGACGGCCGGATATACGCCGACTACGTCGAGTGGCGCTCGCGCAACCCGTCCGACGACCTGATGACGGTGCTGCTCAACGTCGAGTTCGACGACGACGAAGGCGTTCACCGCAAGCTGACCCGCAACGAAGTGCTGCACTACACCCAGGTGGTCGCCGGTGCGGGCAACGAGACCACCGGCCGGCTGATCGGCTGGCTGGCCAAGGTGCTCGCCGAGCATCCGGACCAGCGCCGGCAGATCCACGAGGACCGGTCGCTGCTGAACCGCGCGGTCGACGAGACACTGCGCTTCGAACCCACCGGCCCCCACGTGGCCCGTTGGATGGCACAGGATTTCACCTGCTACGGCAGGACGGTTCCGGCGGGCAGCGCCATGCTGCTGCTGTTCGGCGCCGCCAACCGCGATCATCGCCGCTACACCGATCCCGACGCCTTCGACATCCATCGTGACAACATCTCGCACATCACGTTCGGCAAGGGCGTGCACTACTGCCTGGGTGCGAACCTGGCGCGACTGGAAGGCCGCGTCGCCCTCGACGAGATGCTCAACCGCTGGCCGGAGTGGGGAATCGACTACGGCACCGCCCAATTGGCGTCGACGTCGACGGTCCGGGGCTGGGAGCGGCTGCGGGTGGTGCCCAGCTAGTCCCCGGTGGGACGGCGAGACCGGGGTGCCGGCATCTCGAAGCGGTCGAGCAGGCGGTTGACCAACGCGACGGCGTCATCGTGTCCCCCGGACGAACCCAGACCCTGCTCCAGGATCAGGGTGCGGCCGATCGCGGTGATGATGACGGCGAGCCCGGCGGCAGGATATTCCTCGGCGTCCAGCTCATGCTGGCGCACAATGAAATTCAGGGCGGTGATCTGCTGCTCGCGCCACCGCTCCGACCAGGCGGCGATCTCCGCCCGGATCTCCTTGCGGTGGTTGGCCAGTCCCATGAACTCCAGCAGCAGCCGGGTGTCCTTGGGTTCGGTCAGGGTTTCCCAGAACGCGTGCAGCGGGCGGTCGGAAGCCAGCGCCTTCTGCTGGCGCTGCAGGTAGATCGCGGCACCGCGGCGGAAGACCGCCAGGTACAGCTCGTCCATCGTGGGGAAGTAGTAGTGCACGAGCGCGGGCTTGACTCCCGCCTTGGCGGCCACCCGGCGTGACGTGGCCGCGGCGTAGCCCTCCTCGACCATGAGTTGACTCGTGGCGTCCACCAGCATGTCGCGGGTGGTCGAATCGCGTGCCCTCGGTGGCCGCGAGGCGGTCATGGGCGAATGCCCTGCGCCGCGGGCAGATCGGCGTGGCGGGCGTGTCCCAAGGCGACCCGGTGGACCGCCCCGAAGATCAGCGCCATCGAGCCGTCTCGTTTCCCGTGGAGTCCGATACCTGAGCGACCGCCCAAATAATTAGTTGACATGCTTGCATCCCCGGCCCGCGGCGGTCAAGGTCGCAACCGGGAGTCGGCCGCGCGATCGCCGAACGGCTGCGCCGCGACGAGGGTGGCCGTCATCGACCTGTCCCGCACCCGCCGAGATGATTAAAAAGGTGAACTATTGGGGAAAGGTCTCTGGCAACCACCGATAGACAAGGACACCAGCGTGGCCACCACCTTCACCGACGTCATCTCGTCGAAGTATCTGCTCCTGACCACCTTCACCAAGGATGGCCGCCCCAAGCCGACCCCGATCTGGGGGGTGCCCGAAGGCGACAAGCTGCTGGTCATCACCGACGACGGCTCCTGGAAGACCAAGCGGATCAAGAACACGCCCAGAGTGACGCTCGCCAAGAGTGCCGCCCTGGGCAAACCCAAGAGCGACGCGGTCGAGGGCGTCGCGCGGGTGCTACCGAAGTCGGAGACCCGGCGCGTCTACAACGCCGTGATCAAGCGCTACTGGTACCACGCGTGGTGGTTCATTCCGCACTCGATCGTCCGCGGGGGCATCGACAAGGTGCACGTCGGCCTGGAGATCAAGCCCGCCGGCTAGTTGCCCTCCCACGACGTCGGAGAGGTCGCCCGCCGGCCCCGCATCCCCGGACGCCCCTCAGCGCCGGAGGGCGGCATAGGTGTCGGCGACGGTCTCTCGCGGGTCGCGGTAGGTGACGCCGAGCTCCCGCTCGCTGGGGGAGTCGTCAGAGGCCGGCATCTGGGTGTAGTACTGCATTCCCGCCCAGGTGATGGGCGTCTCGAAGGGCAGGAAGCGGCTGGCCTGGTCCAGCACCGCCCCCGCGACGCGCAGCGCGGTGTCGGGGATCGGCACGGCGACCATCGCCGTGCCGGCGACGTCGCCGAGGATGGCGGCAAGCTCGGGCACCGCAACACGGTGGCCGCCCGCGGTGTACCGGCGCGGACCGCGGCCGGGCTCCAGCAAGGCCGCGTGCAGCGCGGCCAGGTCGCGGACGTCGACGATCAGCCAGGCCGCGCCGCGTCCGGGGATGGTGTGCATCTGCACGGCGGCCTTGACGCCCTCGCCGGCCTCCCCGAACTGATTGCCGACCGGCGGGCCGAGCACCATACCCGGATAGGTGATGTTCACCGGTGCGCCCGCGTCCTGCAGGCCGCGCGCGTAGATCTCGACCTGCGCCTTGGAGGTTCCGTAGCCGTCGGCGCCGCCGACGACCGGCAGGTCCGCCGTCAGCGTGTCCAGGTCCTTGTGGAACAGCGCGGTGAAGCTCGACACGTGGATGATCGGGTCCAGGCCCAGTTCGACGGACTGCCCGAGGACGTTCTGCGCCCCCTGCATGTTGGTGGCGAGCATGTCGGCGGTCCGGCGCGGATCGGTGGCCACCAGGGCGGCGCTGTGCACCACGGCGTCGCAGCCCTGCAACGCCTCCCGCACCGACACCCGGTCGGTGATGTCGCCGACGGCGAAGTCGGAGGTGTCCACGCCCAGCGTGGCGACGGACGTCTCGAGCCGCGCCGGGTTGCGCACCAGAAACCGGATGTCGTGGCCCGCGTCGGCGATGGCCTTTGCGGTCCACCCGCCCACAAAGCCGGTGCCGCCGGTGACCAGAACGCGCATGGTCACAGGTGGCTGGACGCGAAGTCGGCGGCCTGGCCGGTCATGCCGTTGATCGGGTAGGAGACGTGGGCCGCCGGGTCGCCGCCGTTGCCGCAGATTCCGTCGCCGGAGGCGCACAGCTCGAGGGTCTTGGCCTGGTACTGCGGGCCGATGACGAGCGCGGGCGCGTGATATTTGTCCAGGAACTGGCCCGATGGCGTTCCGAACAGCGTCACCGCGGCGATGTGGTTGGCGATCTGGGGCGGCAGCGGCGGCGGCACCCCCGGCGGCGCGCCCTGCGGGATGGCCGGTGAAGTCGCGTAGCCGACGACGGCCGCGCCCTGCGAGTACCCCCCGATGACCTCTCGGGTGTTGGGGCAGTTCGCGGCCACGGACTCGATGTGGGCGCTGGCATCGCGGATTCCCTCGATGAACATCGCCGGGAAATCGCTGCTGGCGAAGTCCGTGCTGGCCGGGTAGTTGACCGGGTAGACGGCGAGCGAGCGCGAGCCGATCTGCGAGCGCAACGCGTCCACGAAGGGCCCGCCGACGCTGCCGAGGCCCGGGGCCTCCCCGGAACCGCGGGCGAACACCACCTCGACGTCGGGACAGGAATCGGCCCGCGCCGACGGGGTGGTCGCACCTGACGACGACGCACCGGCCACCGCCACCGTCATTGCGACAAGGGCGGTGAGCCGGCGCGCCGCGTGAACGTGTGTCGCCGACAAACCTCTGCTCACCTACTTCTTGAAGGCGTCCTTCACCTTCTCGCCGGCATCCTTGAGGCTCGAATTCGCCTGGTCGGCGCGGCCCTCGTTCTTGGTGTCGGCGTCGCCGGTCACCTTACCGACGGCTTCTTTGGCCCGCCCGCCCAAATCCTCGATCTTGTTCTTCAGCTTGTCTTCGCCGCTCATGTGCGTGCTCCCTTCGAGTTGATGGTTCTAACTACCCGGTCGGAGGTGCTCGCGAAACCCACCGTCGCGGCGATCACTGTCATGATGGTGTGCGTGAGCACCGCGATCGTGGTGGCGGTAGTGGCGGGGCTGATGCTGCTGGGCATCGGCATGGTGGCCAATCAGTTGATCCGCCTCCGCAGATACCTCCGGGAGGCACCGCCGGGTGAGGGCGCCCGCGAGCACCCCCAGGAAGCCCCCGACAATCCGACTCCCTGACAGCCGGCTCGGGTCAGGTCCTGGCGAAGCCGCGGGGCAGCGTCAGCGGGAGGTCGGCGTAGGTGGCGATGCCGGGCGCCGCGGCCACGACGGCCGGGATCGCGTTGATGGCGGGCACCGCCGTCATGATGTGGCCGAGATCCATGAACTCCTCGAGAGTGGTGGCCTCGAAGTAGGGCGGCGGCAGGAAGCCGACCTTGGTGGTCACCGTCGGCTGCCCGTCGATCTGGATCACCCAGCCGTCCTGCTCGATCTTCCAGTCGGGTTCCAGCGTCTGCCCCTTGCGCCAGCGGACGTTGAGGTCGATGAGTGTCTTGCCGTCGACGATGCCCTGCCAGCTGATGTAGGTGCCCGCGACGTGGCCCGCGGGGATGGTCCACGACGCCATCTCGAGATCCGCCGTGGTCTGGGCGAACTCGGCGACGCACGTGACGTCGTCGAGTTCGACGCCGAGCGCGTCGCCCACCAGCCGGACGGCCTCGCCGAAGATCGCCGTCCCCTTGGCGGCCATCGACGGCAGGTCGGGGTAGTGAATCGGCTGACCGAAGCCCACCGGCTTCTCCGTCTCGGGTGAGTCGTAGAACGTGGTGTCTGCGGCCTCGCTGACGGTGACCTTGTCGATGCGGTTGCACACCATCGCCGAGACGATCGCCAGCAGCTCGGCGAAGCCCGGGCTCACGCCGGACCCGAAGATGGTGGCGCCGCCCTTCTCACAGGCGTCCAGGATTCGCCGGCGGCCCTCGCCCAGGTTGTGCCCGGTGATGAACGACGCCGTGGTGACGACGTTGGCGCCCGCGGACAGGATCCGCACCACCTCGTCGACGCTGAACCACATCGGGTTGTAGACGACGCAGTCCGGTTTGAGTGCGAGGAGTTCGTCCACGTCGTTGGTGGCGGCGACCCCGAGCGGGGCGATACCGACCAGCTCGCCGGCGTCGCGGCCGACCTTGTCCGGGGACCAGGCGAAGCACCCGATGAGTTCCAGCGTCGGGTTGTCGGCGATCGACTTCAGCGAGCTCTTGCCCACGTTTCCGGTGTTCCACTGCACGACTCGATAGTTGTTTGGCACTCGCTCAGCATAGGGAAAGATGCCGCGCCGGGCGACAGTGAATTTCGCGACGCGAATCGCCGAACAATCGTCGCCGGATGCACGGCCGGCGGGTCCGACAGCAAACCCCGCGGTAGGCTGCCTCGATGTCGGCGCGACGACGCCCGGCGAAGGGAGACGCCTGCGATGCCCAGCGTGAAGTGGTTGGAAAAGCCTGAGGCGCACGACTTTCCGGCGGCAGCCGACTACCTTGCGTTGCTTGCCGACGCGCACACCGTCAAAGAGGTGACCGATCGGCTGCAGGCCGGCAGCATCGTGCACAAGAAGGCCAAGGACATCCTGCGGGCGGCGCAGCTGATCTTGTTGCCCACCGACAACCCGCATGTGGCCGCCGATCTGTCGAAGATCAAGAAGGGCCAGCCGCTGTCGCCCATCCTGCTGGTGCGCGGCGACTTCGCGACCGGGGTCCCGCTGCAGATCGCCGACGGCTACCACCGGGTGTGCGCCAGTTACCACACCGACGAGAACACCGACATCCCGGTGATCCTCGTCGTGGCGGATCGCTGAGCGGGAACCGGCCGTGATCGAGATCCGGACCGCGGGCACGGCGCAGGTGCTGACCCTGTCGTCGGGCCGGGTCAACGCACTCGACGTCGAGCTGCTCGAGGAGCTCACCCTGGCGGTGCGCGACCTGCGGGTCTCGGGGGCCGACGCGCTCGTCGTCACCGGCGCGGGGCAGGTGTTCAGCGCCGGGGTGGACCTCAAACGCGTCGTGGAGAGCGGCTCGGACTACACCGACCGGCTGGTCACGGCGCTCTCGGAGACCTACGAGGCGCTGTTCTGCTATCCCGCCCCGACCGTCGCCGCGATCAACGGCGCGGCGATCGCGGGTGGGTGCGTGCTCGCGTGCGCGTGCGACCGCCGACTGATCGGCCCGGACGCCGCGATCGGCGCGGCCGAGGTCCGCGTCGGCGTGCCCTTCCCCGTCGCCGCGCTCGAGGTGACGCGTCACGCCTGCGGACGCCACGCCGAGGAGGTACTGCTCGGGGGCCGCACCTACCGGGGAGCCGAGGCCGTCGCCGCCGGCCTGGCCGATTGCGTCGTCACCGACGACCTTCTCGGTGCCGCCGTGGCCGAGGCCTGGGACCTCGACGGCATCCCGGCGGACGCCTACGCCCACACCAAGGCCCAGCTGCGGGCCCCGACCATGGCGCGGATCCGCGAGCGCGCCGGCGTCGACGACGAGGTGCGCCGGATGTGGGGTGCCGAGGAGACGCGACAGCGCATCGCCGACTACGTGGAGCGGCTTCGCTGCCGCGACTGACCGCTACTCGTTGGGCTGTTCGTCGAGCGCGACGCCGCCGCGGGTGCGCCTGCGCCGCATCCGGTGCGAGCCCTTGCCCGTCGGGCGGCGGTTGCGCAGCCCGGCCCCGGCGTCTTGCGAGGCCCCGGCGTCCTCCGACGCCCCGGCCTCGTCTTCCTCCTCCGCCGACCCGGCTTCGGCGGTGTCGGCGCTGTCGGCGGCCGGCCCCGGCGCCGCTTCCGGCGCGCCGGGCTCCTCGGCCTCCGGCTCGCCTGCCTCGGCGGTCGCGGGTTCGTCGGACTCGGGCGCCGCGCTCGTCTGCGCCTTCTCAGCGTCCTTTTTGCGGCCCAGGCGACGACTCGCGGGTTTCTTGGCCTTGATGGGTTTGGGCGGCGGTGGCGGCAGCTCGGCGACGAAGGACAGGTAGAACCCGAACATGCCGAGCAGCGCGATCGCGGCGGCCGCGCCGTAGATCGCGAACAGGTACTGCCCGACCGAGTCGAGCTTGAGCCAGATCTCGCTGATCGCGGTGCCGACGATGAGCACACCGGCCAACACGTGGGCCACGATCGACCACGTCCTGATCGACAGGGCGAGCTGCGGGGTCCCCAGCTCCGGTTTGCGGCTGCGCAGCAAGACGAACACCACCGGCAGAGCCGCCAAGCCGACCAGCGCCCCCGCCGCGATCCGGCCGGCCATTCCCAACGCCTGCGGCATCTCGCCCATCAGCTCGTACCAGCGGGGCAGGACGCAGAAGAAGTAAAGGACGCCGGCGGCCAGCGAGAAGAGCGCGTGCCACAGCACGAACCACTTGCGGCCCATATGCCTCCTCAGGCTGGTGAGCTCGCGCCAGCCGAAGGCGATCAGAACCCACACGTCATCGTGCACGTCCGCGTTGCGGACCGGTTGCGGAGGATGCGGGATTTGAACCCGCGAGGGCTGTTAACCCAACCCGCGTTCCAGGCGAGCGCCATAGGCCACTAGGCGAATCCTCCGTGGCCATGGTAGCCGAGTGGGCCGGGCCGCCGAGACTGCCGCCGCCGGGCCCCGCGCGCCAGGTATTACACTCGCGATGGACCCCGCGCGGCGTCTATCCTGTGAACTCCCCCAGGGCCGGAAGGCAGCAAGGGTCAATGGGCTCTGTCGGGTGCGCGGGGTCCCCTGATGTCGGGGCCCCGGCCCGCGTGCCGGGAGCCCCCCTCTGCAAGGTCCGACAGCGAAAGAGCCCATGGTGTCGTTGGATTCCCTCAGCCCCGAAGAACTCGACGCGGCGCACGTCCGCCACCAGCAGGACTACACGCAGCTGCAGGCCAAGAAGCTGTCGCTGGACCTGACCCGCGGCAAGCCGGCCCCGGCGCAGCTCGACCTGTCCAACCAGCTGTTGAGCCTGCCCGGCGACGACTACCGCGACGCCGAGGGCACCGACACCCGCAACTACGGCGGCCTGCACGGCCTGCCCGGGCTGCGGGCCATCTTCGCCGAGCTGCTCGGCATGCCGGTGCAGAACCTGATCGCGGGCAACAACTCCAGCCTCGAGCTGATGCACGACCTCGTGGCCTTCTCGATGCTCTACGGCGGCGTGGACTCGCAGCGGCCGTGGAAGGACGAGCCGGCCGTCAAGTTCCTGTGCCCGGTCCCCGGCTACGACCGGCACTTCGCCATCACCGAGACGATGGGCGTCGAGATGATCCCCGTCCCGATCCTGCAGGACGGCCCGGACGTCGACCTCATCGAGGAGCTCGTGGCCGCCGATCCCGCCATCAAGGGGATGTGGGCGGTGCCGGTGTTCGCGAACCCGACCGGGGTCACCTACTCGTGGGAAACGGTGCGCCGGCTGGTCCAGATGCGCACGGCCGCACCGGATTTCCGGCTGTTCTGGGACAACGCCTACGCCGTGCACACCCTGACGCACGACTTCGTCCGGCAGGTCGACGTGCTGGGGCTCGCGGCCAAGGCGGGCAACCCGAACCGTCCGTACGTGTTCGCGTCGACCTCCAAGATCACCTTCGCCGGGGCCGGCGTCAGCTTCCTGGGCGGATCGCTGGGCAACATCGCGTGGTACCTGCAGTACGCGGGCAAGAAGTCGATCGGCCCGGACAAGGTCAACCAGCTGCGGCACCTGCGGTTCTTCGGTGACGCCGACGGCGTGCGCCTGCACATGCTGCGCCACCAGCAGATCCTGGCCCCGAAGTTCGCGCTGGCGCTGGAGGTCCTGCAGGATCGCCTCGGCGGCTCCAAGATCGCCTCGTGGACCGAGCCGAAGGGCGGCTACTTCATCAGCCTCGACGTGCTGCCCGGCACCGCGCGGCGGACCGTCGCACTGGCCAAGGATGCCGGCATCGCGGTCACCGAGGCGGGGGCGTCGTTCCCGTACCGGAAAGACCCGGACGACAAGAACATTCGCATCGCGCCCACCTTCCCGTCGTTGCCGGATCTGCGCGACGCGGTCGACGGGCTGGCCACCTGCGCGCTGCTGGCGGCGTCGGAGTCGCTGCTGGTCTCCGCGTCTTCCGGCGTGGGCTGAGATCGTCACCGGTCCCCGGTAGCCTGCTGACCGTGGCCCTCTACCGCAAATACCGACCGGCAACCTTCGCCCAGGTCGTGGGGCAGGAGCACGTCACCGAACCGCTGTCCATCGCTTTGGACGCCGGGCGGATCAACCATGCCTACCTGTTCTCCGGGCCGCGCGGGTGCGGGAAGACCTCGTCGGCGCGCATCCTGGCCCGGTCCCTGAACTGTGTGCAGGGGCCCACGTCGCAGCCGTGCGGCGTGTGCGAGTCGTGCACCGCGCTGGCGCCCAACGCGCCCGGCAGCATCGACGTGGTGGAGCTGGACGCGGCCAGCCACGGCGGCGTGGACGACACCCGCGAGCTCCGCGACCGCGCGTTCTACGCGCCGGCGCAGTCGCGCTACCGGGTCTTCATCGTCGACGAGGCGCACATGGTGACCACCGCGGGCTTCAACGCGCTGCTCAAGATCGTCGAGGAACCACCCGAGCACCTCATTTTCATCTTCGCCACCACCGAACCGGAGAAGGTGTTGCCGACTATCCGGTCGCGCACCCACCACTACCCGTTCCGGCTGCTGCCGCCGAAGACGATGCGGGCGCTGATCGGGCGGATCTGCGAGCAGGAGGGTGTCGTCGTCGACGACGCCGTGTATCCGCTGGTGATCCGCGCCGGCGGTGGCTCGCCGCGCGACACGCTGTCGGTGCTCGACCAACTCGTCGCCGGATCCGAAGCAGGTCCGGCGGGCTCGCACGTGACCTACCAGCGCGCGCTGGGCCTGTTGGGCGCCACCGACGTCGCGCTGATCGACGAGGCCGTCGACGCGCTGGCCGCCGGTGACGCCGCCGCGTTGTTCGGCGCGGTGGAGTCGGTGATCGACGCGGGGCACGATCCGCGCCGCTTCGCCACCGATCTCCTGGAGCGCTTCCGGGACCTGATCGTGCTGCAGGCCGTACCGGATGCCGTCAGCCGCGGCGTGGTGGACGCGCCCGAGGACGTGCTCGACCGGATGCGCGAGCAGGCGACCCGGCTCGGCCCGGGGACGCTGACCCGCTACGCCGAGGTGGTGCAGGCCGGCCTCGGGGAGATGCGCGGGGCGACGGCGCCGCGGCTGTTGCTGGAGGTCGTGTGCGCGCGGCTGCTGTTGCCCTCGGCCAGCGACACCGAGGCGGCGCTGCTGCAGCGCATCGAGCGGATCGAGACCCGGCTGGGCGTGTCGATCCCGGGCGCCGAGGTCGTCGCGCCCCCGCCCCGGCCGGCGCCCGCCGAACCGCCGGCCCCGCCCGTCCGTCCCCGCCGAACGGCCGCCCGGCCCGCCGAGCCGGCGGTCGCGCCCACGCCCCGGCCCGAGCCGCAGCGCGCGCCCGAACCCGCCCCGGCCGCGCCGGCGCCCGAACCGACCGCGGCCCCCGGGGAACTCAACGCGGCGGCGGTGCGCGCCATGTGGCCGACGGTCCGCGACAAGGTGCGTCAGCGCAGCCGCACCACCGAGGTGATGTTGGCCGGCGCCACGGTGCTCGCGCTGGAAGACGACACCCTGGTGTTGGCGCACGCGTCGGCGCCGCTGGCCAAGCGGCTGTCCGAACAGCGCAACGCCGACGTGATCGCCGAGGCGCTCAAGGATGCGCTCGGGGTGAACTGGCGGGTGCGGTGCGAGACCGGCGGACCGGCCGCCGCGCAAGCCCACCCCGGCAGCCCCGTTGGGCCCCCCGCGGCCAGGCCGGTCGCGCCCGCCCCGGACCTGGTGTCCGCGCAGCGCGACGAGGAGGAGGAGCACATGCTCGCCGAAGCCGTGCGCGAGGAGCCCTCGGGACCGCGGCGCGACCCCGAAGAGGTCGCACTCGAATTGCTGCAGAGCGAGCTGGGGGCGCGGCGCATCGACGGCGCCGGCTAGGTCCTCAGGGCCGCCACCACGGCCGCAGCGGCAGGGCGTCGTCGCCGCGCGCGTCGACGTTGGCTGCCAACACGTGGTGCAGCTGAAGGTTGTTCTGCTCGAAGGCCACCCGCGAGGCCGCCATGTACAGGCCCCACACTTTGGCGGTGGGCAACCCCACCTCGGCGACTGCGGAGTCCCAGTGCTCGACCAGGTTGCGGCACCAGTCGCGCAGCGTCATCGCGTAGTGGCGCCGGAAGTTCTCGGCGTGCAAGACTTCGAAGCCGGCGTCCTGGATCTCGGTCAGGATGCGCCCCGAGCCGGTCAGCTCCCCGTCGGGGAAGACGTAGCGGTCGGTGAAACCGCCCGCGAACGACGTCGACCGGTTGTCGTGCCGGGTGATGCAGTGGTTGAGCAGCAGGCCGCCGGTGCGCAACTTGGACTTCAGGAAGCCGAAGTATGCGGGGTAGTTCTTGACCCCGATGTGCTCGGTCAGCCCGATCGACGAGACGGCGTCGAAGTCGACCTCGGGCACGTCGCGGTAGTCGCAGTGGCGCACCTCGGCCAGCCGCCCCAGCCTTTCATGTTCGATCGCCCGCTGGGCCCACTTGGCCTGCTCGGCCGACAACGTCGCGCCGATCACCCGCACACCCTGGCGCGCCGCGTAGCGCACCATTGCGCCCCAGCCGCAGCCGACGTCGAGCAGCCGGTCGCCGGGCTGCAGCCGCAGCTTGTCGAAGATCAGCCGGTACTTGTTGTCCTGGGCCTCTTCCAGTGTCGCGTCGGCGTCGGGGTAGACCGCGCAGGTGTAGGTCATCGACGGCCCCAGCACCCACTCGTAGAAGGTGTTGGACACGTCGTAGTGGTGGTGGATGGCCTCGGCGTCCCGGTGCTTGCTGTGCATGAGGCCGTCGGCGACCCGGCGCCACCGCGGCGGCGCCTCCTGCGGCGGCGGCGCGACCGGCAGCAGACACTCGAGGCCGATCGAACGCACCACGTTCGCCAGCACCAGCGCCGACGGCCGCTTGAACTGCACCCGGTCGGTCAGCGTCTTGAGCAGTTGGTACGGGTCACCGGGATGCACGCCGTAGGTCTGCAGATCGCCCGACACGTACGCGCGCGCGAGGCCGAGCTCACCGGGCGCCGTGGCCAGGTAGGTGGCGCCGCGGGGGGTCCGCAGATCCAGCCCCAGGACGGCGTCCTGGCATCCCGCGCTGCTGCCGTCGTACGCGGTGAGCTTCAGCGGCTCGCGCGCCGCCGCGGTGAAGATTTCCAGCACCTCGGCCATGCTGAGCTTGCGCGCCAGGGTGCGGTTCGGGTCTTTGGTCGCCGTCATCGCCGTTGCACCGCCTTCGCGTAGAGATCGAGGAGACGAGAATCGGGATCGTAGGTCTTCTTTACGGTGTTGTAGGTTTCTCCGCCGTAGAGCGCGTCAAACTCCTCGCGGGAGTAGAAGGAATCCGAGTACAGCGACTTGTGCCCGTGCAGGCGGCTCACCTCGGCTTCGATCATCCGGTTGGTCGCACCCTCGGTGGCCGACGCCGGCACAGAGGACCAGAACCCGATGTTGACGTAGGTGTGGTCCGGCCGCATCGGGTACAGGGGCCAGCCCTCGGGCTCGCGCAGCCGCAGCGGGCACAACCACAGCGGCGTGATGGGCACGGTGGCCAGGAACCACTCCAGGAATTCGCAGGCCCGCTCGACGGGCACCTCGACGTCCTGCACCACCCGCTCGCGGGCCGGACGTCCGTTGCGCTTCTCGACCCAGTCGGACACACCGAAGCGCTGGTCGAGGCCGACGAGCTTGGAGTAGACGCTGCTGCGCCGATAGCGGCGCGGCCACCAGCGCCGCACCGCCGGGTTCTGCATGCCGAACGCGCGCGAGCACCAGAACCAGTCGGTGTCCCAGCGCCAGAAGTAGTCGTGGATGGTGAGCCGGTCGTCTTTGACGGCCCCCTGCGCACCGTTCGAGCCGGGGGAGTCGTGGCGGATCGACTGGTAGTAGATGTCCTTGCCGGTGTAGTCGCTGACCGGCCCGGGCGTCGCGGTGCGTCTGCCCACGCACAGGTAGCTCTCGTCGGGGCTGAACACCACCCCATCCAGATAATCCACGGGGGTGCCGCCCTGGCCGCCGGTGTCGATGATGCGTTCCATCGCCGAGATCATGTCCGGCAGCGAGCCAAACCTGATGTGCCGCAACGCAACAAAGGGCGGGACAGGTTCCAGCTCGATCCGGAGCCGGGTCGAATACCCAAGGGAACCATAGGAATTGGGAAAAGCGCGGAACAGGTCCGAATGCTGGGTGCGCGATGCGGTGAGCAGATCCCCGGCGCCGGTGAGGATGTCCATCTCGAGCACCGATTCGTGGGGCAGGCCGTTGCGAAACGACGCCGACTCGATGCCCAGGCCGCTGACCGCGCCGCCGAGGGTGATGGTCTTCAATTGCGGGACGACAAGTGGCGAAAGGCCGTACGGCAGCGTCGCGGCGACCAGGTCCTCGTAGGTGCACATGCCGGCGACGTCGGCGGTGCGGGCGTCGGGATCGACGGACAGGACGCCGGTCAGGCCCGAGGTGTCCAGCCCGGGCGCGTCGCGTTTGGTCCGGGCGCGGAACAGGTTTGACGTCGGCTTGGAAAGTCGGACGGCGGAGGTTGCCGGGATGGACCGATAGCTGGCCAGCAACCGCTCGACGCCCGACCGATGGTTCGACAGTGCAGATCCAGGGACTGGCACCACATATACCCTAGTCTTCGACAACTGGCCGTGCACCCGTGCGCGGGCGGATCGCAGGCCGATACACGAGGAGTTTCTCTTGGGACAGGTGAGCGCAGCCAGCACGATTCTGATCAACGCCGAGCCCGCGGCCACCCTGGCGGCCGTCGCCGACTATCAGACGGTGCGCCCGAAGATCCTTTCGCCCCAGTACAGCGAATACCAGGTGCTGCAGGGCGGGCAGGGGGCCGGCACCGTCGCCAAGTGGAAGCTGCAGGCGACCAAGTCACGCGTGCGCGACGTCCGGGTCGACGTCGACGTCGCCGGCCACACCGTCATCGAGAAGGACGCGAATTCGTCGATGGTGACCAATTGGACGGTGGCTCCCGCCGGGCCCGGCTCCAGCGTCACGGTGAAGACCAGCTGGACCGGCGCCGGCGGCGTCAAGGGCTTCTTCGAGAAGACGTTTGCGCCGTTGGGCCTGAAGAGGATTCAGGCGGAGGTGCTGGGCAACCTCAAGAGGCAGCTGGAGGCCTAGCGCGCCTGGCCCTGGGTGGCCAGGAAGCCCGCGACCCCGCGGGTGAGCGCGTCGGCGTACTTCTGCCTGCCGTCGGGCGACTCCATCAGCGCCGAGTCCGCCGGGTTTTTCATGTTGCCGCACTCGACCAGGATCGACGGGTACTGCGCCAGATTCAGGCCGGTCAGGTCGGAGCGCCCGTAGAGGCCGCCCTGGCCGATGTAGTTGGCGGGAGGGATGCCCGACGCCTGCATCTGGTCGCGCATGATTCGGGCGAACTGGACCGACGGCCCGGCCTGCGTCTGGTTCAGCGGTGGCGCCGAGTAGTTGACGTGGAAGCCCCGGCCCGACGGCGGGCCGCCGTCGGCGTGGATGCTCAGGATCGCGTTGGGATGCAACGCGGTGGCCATGTTGGCGCGCTCGTCGACGCACGGTGCGAGGCCGGTGTCGTTGCCGCGTGACATGGCCGTCCGGACGCCCAGCGCGTTCAACTCGGCGCGCAGGCGCAGCGCGGTGTCCCAGTTGAAGGTGTGCTCCTGGTACCCGGTGTTGGTCGCCGTACCGCTGGTCTGGCAGTCCTTGGTGCCGCCGCGGCCGGTGGGCACCTGGCGGGTGATCGAAGCGTCGTTGGAGCCGTTGTGGCCGGGGTCGATGAAAACCACCATCCCGGCGATGTTGGAAGGGGCCGGCCAGGCGGCCGGGATCGCCGTCGGGATGATCGCCGCCGAGGCCGCGACCAACGCACCGAACGCCAGTCTGATTCCGACACGGGTGCTCACTCGTAGGTCCACGGCGCAAAGGTAGCGGCGCGCGTCTACGCTGGGGGTTTCGAATCGCCCGACATCCACAGGCGAAACCAACTCGAGACCAAGATGCGAGGGAATTGTCATGCAACCCGGAGGCGACATGTCGGCGCTGCTCGCCCAGGCGCAGCAGATGCAGCAAAAGCTACTTCAGGCCCAGCAACAGCTCGCCAACGCCGAGATCCACGGCCAGGCCGGTGGGGGCTTGGTCAAGGTCGTCGTCAAGGGCAGCGGCGAGGTGATCGGGGTGCAGATCGATCCCCAGGTCGTCGATCCCAACGACATCGAGACCCTGCAGGACCTGATCGTCGGCGCCATGGGCGACGCGTCCAAGCAGGTCACCAAGATGGCGCAGGAGCGGCTCGGCGCGCTGGCCGGCGGGATGGGCGCTCCGCAGGCGCAGCCGGTGGGCCAGCCGCCCGCGCCGCCGACGCGCATGCCGGAGCTGTGACGTCGCACCCGCATGTTTGAGGGACCTGTCCAGGATCTGATCGACGAGCTCGGCAAGCTGCCGGGGATCGGGCCCAAGAGCGCGCAGCGCATCGCCTTCCATCTGCTGTCGGTCGAACCGCCCGAGATCGACCGGCTGACCGGGGTGCTCGCCAAGGTGCGCGACGGCGTGCGGTTCTGTGCGGTGTGCGGCAACGTCTCCGACGACGAGCGCTGCAGGATCTGTTCCGATCCGCGGCGCGACGGGTCGCTCGTGTGCGTGGTCGAGGAGCCCAAGGATGTCCAGGCCGTCGAGCGCACCCGCGAGTTCCGGGGCCGCTACCACGTGCTGGGCGGCGCGCTCGACCCGCTGTCCGGCGTCGGCCCCGAACAGCTGCGGATCCGCGAGCTGCTCAGCCGGATCGGCGAGCGGGTCGACGACGTCGACATCACCGAGGTGATCATCGCCACCGATCCCAACACCGAGGGCGAGGCGACCGCCACCTACCTGGTCAGGATGCTGCGCGACATCCCCGGCCTGACCGTGACCCGCATCGCGTCGGGGCTGCCGATGGGCGGCGACCTGGAGTTCGCCGACGAGCTGACGCTGGGCCGCGCGTTGACGGGCCGCCGGGCGATGGCCTGATCTCGGTTCCTCAGTCGCGAAGGCGGATGGCCCTCAGCGCGCCGCCAGGCGTTCCCGCCGCAGCATGTCCACCTCGGGCAACTCCAGGGGCGCGAGGTCGCCGACCACCTTCGCCAGCAGCAGGTCGGCCAGCTCCGGGTTGCGGGCCAGGCACGGCCCGTGCATGTAGGTCGCGACGACGGAGCCCTGCAGCGCGCCGTCGAAGCCGTCCCCGGCCCGGTTTCCCCCGCCCTTGACCACCGCGCCCAACGGCGCCGCCGCCGCGCCCAGGACCGTGCCGCCCCGATGGTTCTCGAAGCCGGTCAACGGCTGGGTCAACCCGGCGGCCAGCGGCTTGGTGACCAACTCGCCGATGGTCCGCGCCTGCTGCGGCGACGTGGTGGCGTCCAGCAGGCCGACGCCGTCGACCCGCTCGCCGGCCGACGTTTCGTACCAGTGACCGAGCACCTGGACGGCCGCGCAGATCGCCAGCACCGGCGCGCCCCGGGCCGCCGCGCGCTGGAGCCCCGGATACCGCAGCAGGTGCCGGGTGGCCAGCCGCTGCGCGTAGTCCTCCGCGCCGCCCAGCGTGTACAGGTCCAGCTCCTCGGGCACCGGGTCGGCCAGCGTGATCTCGACGATCTCGGCGGGAACGCCGCGCAGGCGCAGCCGCTGGCGCAGCACCAAGGCGTTGCCGCCGTCGCCGTAGGTGCCCATCACGTCGGGCAGCACCAGCCCGATCCGGACGGCCGACTCAGCCATGGCGGGCCAGCGCTCGCTGTAATTGGAGGAAGGCCGTGTAGTTGGCGATCACCTCCACCCGCCCGGGTGGGCAGGACGCGATGGCGGACATGGTGTCGTGCACCAGGGTGTGCTCGACGCCCGCGTAGCCGAGGCGGACGGCCAGGTCGGTGCCGCGCTCGCCGGCGGCGACGACCCGGGTCTCCTCGAGATGCTCGAAGCGCACGTCCCACAGCCACGACAGGTCCTCGCCGTCGGGCACCTGCCCGTTGACCGCGATGACCACCCCGGGGGCGCCCTTGTCCACCATCGACAGCGCCTCCTGCCAGCCGGCCGGATTCTTGGCCAGCAGGACCCGGGCCTCGTGCGCGCCGAGCCGGACGGTCCGGTAGCGTCCGGCGACTTCGTCGACCTGGCAGACCGCCGTCACCGCCTTCGCGGGGTCGGCGCCCAGCGCTACGGCGGCGGCCACCGCCTGCGCGGCATTGCCCCGGTTGACCGCTCCCGGCAGCGCCAGCCGCATCGGCAGCGCCAGGCCGTCGGGGCCGTAGAGCGTGTCGTCGTCGAACCACCATTGCGGGCTGGGGCGCTTGAAGTCGGCGCCGGTGGAATACCAGTGCCCCCGCTCGCGGACGATCACCTCGCCGCTGCGCGGGCAGCTCACCGAGTCGTTCGCCCAGGAGCCGCCCGCGGCCACCCACACCACGTTGGCGCTGTCGTAGGCGGCCGAGGTCATCAGCACGTCGTCGCAGTTGGCGACGACCACCGCCCCCGGGTGCCGCAGCAGGCCGGCGCGCAGCGTGCGTTCGATGACGTTGATCTCCCCGACTCGGTCGAGCTGGTCGCGCGACAGGTTGAGCATGATGACGACCGCGGCGTTCACGGCGTCCATGACGTGCGGGACGTGCATCTCGTCGACCTCCAGCGCCGCCAGCGCGGCACCGCGGTCGGCGGCCAGCGCGGCGACGAGGCCGGCATCCATGTTGGCGCCCTCGGCGTTGGTGGCGACGGCGCCGAGCGTGCCCAGGGCGGCCGCCGTCATGCGCGTGGTGGTCGACTTGCCGTTGGTTCCGGTGACGACGACGGTGCGCCGCCCCGCCGCGAGCTGGCGCAGCACCGAGCGGTCCAGCGTCATTGCCACCAGGCCGCCGATCATCGCCCCGGCGCCGCGGCCGGTCACGCGCGACGCCCAGCGCGCGCCCGCTCCGGCGGCCAGCGCCAGGCGGGCGCGAGTGGTGATCACGCCGGTGAGTTTATGTGGCGCCGATTGCCGACACGATGCGGCAGCGACCGGGTGATGTCGGCCCGACGTGCCATCCTGTCGTTCATGAGCGCGGTTTCCTGGGGTCGGCCGGCGGGCGAGCCGGGCGGGGGCTGGGCCGTCATCGACGTCGAGACATCGGGCTTCCGGCCGGGCCAGGCGCGGATCATCAGCCTCGCGGTGCTCGGCCTCGACTCCGGCGGCCGCGTCGAGCAATCCGTCGTCAGCCTGCTCAATCCCGGCGTCGACCCCGGTCCCACTCATGTGCACGGCCTGACCGCGGCCATGCTCGAGGACCAGCCGCAGTTCGCCGAGATCGTCGGCGACGTCGTCGAGGTGTTGCGCGGCCGCACGCTGGTGGCGCACAACGTCGCGTTCGACTACTCGTTCCTGGCCGCGGAGGCCGAGCTCGCCGGCGCCGAACTCCCGGTCGACGCGGTCATGTGCACGGTGGAGCTGGCCCGCCGGCTGGACCTGGGCACCGAAAACCTGCGCCTGGAAACTCTGGCGGCGCACTGGGGCGTGCGGCAGGAGCGGCCGCACGACGCGTTCGACGACGCGCTGGTGCTGACGGGTGTGCTGGCGGCGGCGCTTGCGCGGGCACGCGAACGCGAGGTCTGGCTGCCGGTACATCCGGTGACGCGGCGCCGCTGGCCGAACGGCCGGGTGACCCATGAAGAGCTGCGTCCGCTGAAGGTGCTCGCGGCGCGGATGCCGTGCCCGTATCTCAACCCCGGCCGCTACGTGCTGGGCAGGCCGCTGGTGCAGGGTATGCGGGTGGCCCTGGCGGCCGAGGTGAGACGCACCCACGAGGAGCTCGTCGAGCGCATTTTGCACGCGGGCCTGGCCTACAGCGATGCCGTCGACCGGGAGACCTCGCTGGTGGTCTGCAACGATCCCGCCGCCGAACAGGGCAAGGGCTACCTGGCGCGGCAGCTGGGCGTGCCGGTGGTCCCCGACGCGCAGTTCATGGAATCGGTGCGCGGCGTCATCGGCGGGCCCACCATGGAGGAGTTCGTCGACGCGACGGCGGCCGACGACCAGCTGGCTCTGTTCTAGGCGTGAATCGGGCGCTTGCCGTTGCGGCCGTGCTACTCGGCGTCGGGGAACGGGATCGAGATGGTGCCCGGCCGCCGACGTCCTAGCGAGACGCCCGGTTCACGGCCGACACGACGGCGCGCAACGACGCGGTGGTGAGCGACGGCGCGGTGCCGACGCCCCACACCGTCTGGCCGTTGATGGACGCCTCGACATACGCCGCCGCCTGCGCCTCCTCGCCGGCGCTCATGGCGTGTTCCGAGTAGTCCAGGACGGACACCTCGAAGCCGACCGTCGCCAGCGCGTCGACGAACGCGGCCAGCGGGCCGTTGCCGACACCGCTGATCTCGGTCTCGACGCCGTTGATCTTGACGGTCGCGGCGATGGTGGTGGTGCCGCCGTCCTCCTCCGAGGCGTCGACGCGCTGCTTGATGCGCTCCAGCGGCCAGATGGGGGACAGGTATTCCTCGGAGAACGCCTCCCACATCTCCTTCGGCGAGACCTCGCCGCCCTCGCCTGCCGTACCCTCCGCGATCTCTTGGATCACGCGCGAGAACTCGATCTGCAACCGCCGTGGCAGGGCCAGGCCGTGATCGGCCTTCATGATGTAGGCCACGCCGCCCTTGCCGGACTGCGAGTTGACCCGGATCACCGCCTCGTAGGTGCGCCCGACGTCCTTGGGGTCGATCGGCAGGTACGGCACCTGCCAGAGCATGTCGTCGACGTCGGCGTCGGCCTCGTCGGCGGCGACCTTCATCGCGTCGAGGCCCTTGTTGATGGCGTCCTGGTGGCTGCCGGAGAACGCGGTGTACACCAGGTCGCCGCCGTAGGGGTGACGCTCGTGCACCGGCAGCTGGTTGCAGTACTCCACCGTGCGGCGGATCTCGTCGATGTTGGAGAAGTCGATCTGCGGGTCCACGCCACGGGAGAACAGGTTGAGGCCCAGCGTCACCAGGCACACGTTGCCGGTGCGCTCGCCGTTGCCGAACAGGCAGCCCTCGATCCGGTCGGCACCCGCCTGATAGCCCAGTTCCGCCGCGGCGACGGCGGTTCCGCGGTCGTTGTGCGGATGCAGGCTCAGGATGACCGATTCACGGTTGGCCAGGTTGCGGCTCATCCACTCGATCGAGTCGGCATAAACGTTTGGCGTGGCCATCTCCACGGTCGCCGGCAGGTTGAAGATGATCGGGTTGTCCGGCGTCGGCGCGATGATCTCGCCGACGGCGTCGCACACCTGCTTGGCGTACTCGAGTTCGGTCCCGGTGTAGGACTCCGGCGAGTACTCGAACCGCCACTGCGTGCCCGGGTGTTTGGCCGCCTCCTCGACGCACTTGCGGGCACCGTCGGTGGCGATGGCCTGCACCGCGGCCCGGTCGGCGCGGAAGACCACACGGCGCTGCAGGATCGACGTCGAGTTGTAGAAGTGGACGATGGCCCGCGGTGCGCCCGCGCACGCCTCGAAGGTGCGCTCGATCAGCTCGGGCCGGCACTGGGTGAGGACCTGGATGGTGACGTCGTCGGGGATGGCGCCGTCGGTGACGATCTCGCGCACGAAGTCGTAGTCGGTCTGGCTGGCCGACGGAAAGCCGACCTCGATCTCCTTGTATCCCATGCGCACCAGCAGGTCGAACATGCGGCGCTTGCGGGCCGGGCTCATCGGGTCGATCAGCGCCTGGTTGCCGTCGCGAAGGTCCACCGCACACCACAGGGGTGCGCGCGTGATGACCCGGTCGGGCCAGGTGCGGTCGGGCAGCCGGACGGGCTCGACTTCCTCGGCGAAGGGCCGGTACCGGTTGACCGGCATGGACGAGCCGCGCTGAGGGTTCCACGCAGGTTGTCCGGGCGCCGGCGGACCGGCCGGATGGACGATGGTTCGTGTCGAGCTGTAGGCGTCTGGGTGAGAAGTCACGGTTATTGCTCCGGGGTGTCAAAGGAACCTCGACCGGCGCATCGAAAGCCCGCGACGGGAAGCCGGTCTGGATCAGACCCCGTCGCGGCGTCCGAGGAGGAGCACCCGCTGCACGTCCTGCACTCTACCGCGCCCGGCGCGGTGACCGAAACCGGATTCGTCGGTTACCCCTCAGACGGCCGCCTGCGGGTCTCGTCGCAGCGGCACCTCGGACGCATTCGATGCGGACGTCCCCCCGACGACCGGGTCCGGATCCCGGCGTCGGAGGGTGCCCGCGTTCCCGCTGCCGATTACGGTGCCGATCCGGCGTACTGGCACTCGACGATCGTGGGCGTGATCAGCGTCCCGGTGGACAGCGTCTTGCCGTTCTGGACCAGGTTGATGTTGTTGCCCGTGCCGCCGTTGACCAGCGAGCCGTTGGTCAGTGCCGCTTCGCAGACCGAGAAGAAGACCTCGCCGTAGTCCGGCATGTTGGTCAGCGCACCGCCGACGACGGGTGTCTCGACCACCCACTCGGCGCTGTTTCCCGTCAGGGCGGTTCCCGTGGGCGCCGTGATCTGATAGGAGGTCGATACGCCGCTGGTGTGATTGCCGAAATAGATTGTCGCTGTTGTGGATCCGGCGCCCTGGGCGGTGCAGATCAGGACCGAGACGAAGTCGCCGGGGCTGACCGCCAGGTTGGTGATCTCCACCCAGCTCGACGGGTACCACTCGTGCCAGGGATAGACGGTGCGCGTGATGGAACTGCCGCTCTGGTAGGCCGCGCAGATCATGCCGGCCTGGCAGACATCACCGGAGCCGTCACCGTCGATGCCGACCCAGGTTGCGCAGTACTGCCATTCGTTCTGTACCGACGGGTACACGTTCGGCACCACCCAGTCGCCCTCGATCCATTTGAACGACTGCCCGCTGGGCGCGTACACCACGCCGCCCGACCAGTTGTCGTAGGTCTCGGTGCCGCCGCCGTTCTGGGCGGCATTGGCGTGCGCGCCCTTGTGCGTGTGTGTGGTTTTCGTCGGGTCGATGCGAAACGTCGGCTCGACGTAGGTGAACTTGTTCTTCGTCTTGGTGAAGAACCGCTCGTAGCGGGCCAGCAGGTGCGGGTCGGTCGGGCGGGGCGGCAAGCCTGCCTGCGCAAGCCGTTTCGCCGGCGAGGTGAGGGGGTCGAGTTCGGGTGAAGGGCTGAAGGTCGTGATCTTGACGTCCTTGCCCAGCTTGATGACTGCCATTTCGGTTTCCAATCGTGGTTGTGGTCTGTCGTCATGGAGGCGACCCGGGTGAAAGAGCCGTGCGGGCTCAGTGCGGACGGTAGGGCTCGGGCGGTTGGATGCGCACGGGTAGTGCACTACCCGTATGGCGTTGTCGCGCCCCCGTATTCGCGGGACACCAGGTCGAGTAGCGCACTACGCATGCCGTCCCGCGGCCCGCGCTTCTACGCTGCGCAAGCCACCACAACCACACCAAGGAGGGTGAAAATGACCGCTCTGCGAGAATCGGCGCCCGTTAAAAGCGTTGAGAAGCAGCAAGATTGGAGCCATGTACGCGGCTACGGTTGGCGACCCCAGTTGCCCGACGCCCGGGACCGGGTGTACGCCGCCAGGCTCACGACCCCCGCGCCGGCGCAATACGATCTGCGCCCGTCGATGCCGCCGGTCTACGACCAGGGCCAGCTCGGGTCCTGCACGGGTAACGCGATCGCCGCGGCGATGGAGTACGAGCGGGATCGCCAGGGCCTGGCGGACTTCGTCCCGTCGCGGCTGTTCATCTACTACAACGAGCGCGCGCTCGAGGGCACGGTGTCCAGCGACTCCGGCGCCGTCATCCGCGACGGCATCAAAGTGATCAACACCGACGGCGTGTGCCAAGAGACGCTGTGGCCCTATGACATCGGGATGTTCACGGTGAAGCCGCCGAAGCGCTGCTACGTCGCCGCGCTGACCGACAAGGCGGCACAGTACGAGGCGGTCCAGACGCTGGGGGACCTCAAGGACGCCATCTCGTCGAATCTGGCAGTGGTTTTCGGTTTCACGGTGTACGAGAGCTTCGAATCGCAGGCCGTCGCCCAGACGGGCGTCGTGCCGTTGCCCGACCCGGCCACGGAGTCGGCCGTGGGCGGCCACGCCGTCCTGGCCGTCGGCTATTCGGATCCGAAGGGCCAGGTGATCGTGCGCAACTCCTGGGGCCCGTCGTGGGGTGACCACGGCTACTTCTACCTGCCGTACCAGTACCTCACCGGGTCGACGTCCAGCTCCGCGGGCTCACCCATCAACGGGGCCTACCTGGCCAGCGACTTCTGGGCGATCGAGCTCGTCGCCTCCTGACCCCTCAACCGGTCGGCGGTGAGCGCCGGGCGCTGTCACACGTATTCTGTTCTCGACCTGCAAGCCGGACCGAAAGAGCAAACAGTGGCGCTCGTCGTGCAGAAGTACGGCGGATCGTCGGTGGCCGACGCCGACCGGATCCGCCGTGTCGCCGAGCGCATCGTCGCGACCAAGAAGCAGGGCAACGACGTCGTCGTCGTGGTCTCGGCGATGGGCGACACCACCGACGACCTCCTGGACCTCGCTCAGCAGGTGTGCCCGGCGCCGCCGCCGCGCGAACTCGACATGTTGCTCACCGCGGGCGAGCGGATCTCCAACGCGCTGGTGGCCATGGCGATCGAATCGCTGGGCGCCCAGGCGCGGTCGTTCACCGGGTCGCAGGCCGGCGTGATCACCACCGGCACCCACGGCAACGCCAAGATCATCGACGTCACCCCGAGCCGGCTGCAGGCCGCGCTCGACGAGGGCCGCATCGTGCTGGTCGCCGGGTTCCAGGGCGTCAGCCAGGACACCCGCGACGTCACGACGCTGGGCCGCGGCGGCTCGGACACCACGGCGGTGGCCCTGGCCGCCGCGCTGGGCGCCGACGTCTGCGAGATCTACACCGACGTCGACGGCATCTTCAGCGCCGACCCGCGAATCGTGCACAACGCCCGCAAGCTCGAGACGGTGACGTTCGAGGAGATGCTCGAGATGGCGGCCTGCGGCGCCAAGGTGCTGATGCTGCGCTGCGTGGAATACGCCCGTCGTTACAACACCCCGGTGCATGTCCGGTCGTCGTACTCGGACAAGCCAGGCACCGTCGTCACCGGATCGATCAAGGACAGCCCCATGGAAGACCCCATCCTGACCGGAGTCGCGCACGACCGCAGCGAGGCGAAGGTGACCATCGTCGGCATCCCCGACATCCCGGGTTACGCGGCCCGGGTCTTCCGGGCCGTCGCCGACGCCGACGTGAACATCGACATGGTGTTGCAGAACGTGTCCAAGGTGGAGGACGGCAAGACCGACATCACCTTCACCTGCTCGCGCGACAGCGGACCCACCGCGGTGGCCAAGTTGGACGCGCTCAAGGGCGAGATCGGTTTCACCCAACTGCTTTACGACGACCACATCGGCAAGGTGTCGCTGATCGGCGCGGGCATGCGCAGCCATCCCGGCGTCACCGCCACCTTCTGTGAGGCGCTGGCCGCGGTGGGCGTCAACATCGAGCTCATCTCCACCTCCGAGATCCGCATCTCGGTGCTGTGCCGCGACACCGAACTGGACAAGGCCGTCGTGGCGTTGCACGAGGCGTTCGGGTTGGGCGGCGAGGAGACGGCGACGGTGTACGCGGGGACCGGCCGGTGAGGGGCGGCGGAGGTTTGTCGATCGGGGTGGTGGGCGCCACCGGCCAGGTGGGCCAGGTCATGCGCACGCTGCTCGAGGAACGCGGCTTCCCCGCGAGCACCGTGCGATTCTTCGCGTCGGCCCGCTCGCAGGGACGCAAACTGGCATTCCGCGGCCGGGAGATCGAGGTCGAGGACGCCGAGACGGCCGATCCCGCCGGGCTGGACATCGCGTTGTTCTCCGCCGGGTCGGCGATGTCGCGGGTGCAGGCGCCGCGGTTCGCGGCGGCGGGAGTGACCGTCATCGACAACTCCTCGGCGTGGCGCAAGGACCCCGACGTGCCGCTGGTGGTGTCGGAGGTCAACTTCACCCGCGACGCTCCCCGGCGCCCGAAGGGCATCATCGCCAACCCGAACTGCACCACGATGGCCGCGATGCCGGTGCTCAAGGTGCTGCACGACGAAGCCGGCCTGGTCCGCATGGTGGTGTCGAGCTATCAGGCGGTGTCGGGCAGCGGGCTGGCCGGGGTGGCGGAGCTGGCCACGCAGGTGCGCGGGGTCATCGACGGCGCCGAGCGGCTGGTGCACGACGGGGGCGCGCTGGAGTTCCCGCCGCCGAAGACCTACGTCGCGCCGATCGGGTTCAACGTCATTCCGCTGGCCGGCTCGCTGGTGGACGACGGCTCGGGCGAGACCGACGAGGACCAGAAGCTGCGCCACGAGAGCCGCAAGATCCTCGGCATTCCCGGCCTGCTGGTCAGCGGCACCTGCGTGCGGGTACCGGTGTTCACCGGGCACTCGCTGTCGATCAATGCCGAGTTCGAACGGCCGCTGTCGCCGCAGCGGGCCCGCGAGCTGCTGGACGGCGCTCCTGGCGTCAAGGTCGTCGACGTGCCGACGCCGCTGGCGGCCGCCGGGGGCGACGACTCGCTGGTGGGCCGCATCCGGCAGGATCCCGGTGTGCCCGGCGGGCGCGGCCTGGCGCTGTTCGTCTCCGGAGACAACCTGCGCAAGGGTGCGGCGCTGAACACCATTCAGATCGCCGAGCTGCTCGCCGCCGAAAACTCGTCCGCGCGGTGATCCGCGGGTGCGCCTGGTGAGTTCAGGCCCCACCCGAGTGATCGCGCGTTGGTCGCTGTACGCGGCGTCTCTGCTGGTGGCGCAGACCGTCTGGCATGCGCCGGGGCCTGCGCGCGCCGACCCGCCGGCGCCCGCGCCCGGTCCGGTGGCCCCGCCGCTGGCGCCCGGTCAGGTGCTGCGGCTCGGCGCGACGGCCGGCACCGGCACACCGACGCGCGACATCGACGTCGGCGCCACCGACCTCTGCGAGTTCATGCAGTTCCCCACCGAGGTGCTGCAGGTCTGCGGCGACAGCTTTCCGGGGCAGGGCGTCGGCTTCGGTCGCGACTTCGCGCCCATCGCGCTGCGCGTCGACACCGCGTCGGTCGACGACCCGGCGGGCGTGCGCTACTCCGGGGTGATGGGGGTGTGGAATCCCCTGCTCGCCGACCCCACCCCGCCGGGTGACTCGCAACTGCCCGCCGGCGTGGTGGAGATCAACCGGCGCAACTACCTGATGGTCACCACCACGCGCGATCTGGTGCCGCAGAACTCGCGGCTGGTGGCCGCCGAGCCCGCCCGCGCCGGCTGGCGGACCCTGCCCGGTTCGCGCCGCCCCGCCGGCTACCAGGGCGGCGCGCAGACTCAGGTCAGCGGCTACTACGACCCGATCCCCACCCCGGACTCGCCCGGCGGCTGGGTGTACATCGTGGCCGACAGCTTCACCCGCAGCCTGCCGGTCGAGCTGTATCGGGCCACCCCGCAGAACTTCACCGACCGGTCCAAGTGGCAGGGCTGGGCGCCCGGGCCGGGGGGCGGCTGGAACAAGCCGCCGGCGCCCCTGTGGCCCGACATGGTCGGCGAGATGTCGATCCGGCAGATCGACGGCAAGGCGGTGCTGTCGTACTTCAACGCGAGCAACGGCGACATGGAGGTCCGCGTCGCCGACGACCCCACCCAGCTCGGCAACGCGCCCGTCACCACCGTGGTGCGCCACGACGACTGGCCGGATCCGGCCGAGAGCCTGCCGCCCCCGTACGACAACAGGCTCGCCCAGCCGTACGGCGGCTACATCTCACCCGGCTCGACGCTGGACGAGCTGCGCATCTTCGTCAGCCAGTGGGACACCGAGCCGCGCGCGACCGCGCCGTACCGGGTGATCCAGTTCGCCGTGAACCCGCTGAAACCGGGCCCGCCCGCGGATGGGTGACCGCGGTGAATTCGCTGGTGAAAGCCATTTTTCGGCTCACAGCTGCTGCTTAACGACTGCATAGCCGTCACTTGTGTTGACCGGTGCATCATCTGTCTCATGAGCGAAACATCTGAAACCCCAACCGTGCGGACCTCCACCGCAACTGCACCGGCGCCCGCCGCTGTCGAGCCGGCGCCCTACCACCGGCCACCCCGCGTCTTCGCGATCGCGGCGTGGGTCGCGATTGTCGCGGGCATCGTCTTCATCGTCGCGACCATCTTCTTCACCGGGTTCATGCTCGGTAAGCACTCCGGTCACCACGGCGGCTTTCCCCACCACAAGCCGCACGCCGCATTCATGCACCCGCACCACATGGGCGGTCCCGGGGGCCCCGGCGGCCAGTTCGGCCCCGGCGGTCCGGGTGGGCCGGGCGGCCCCGGCGCGACCACGCCGGGGGCACCGTCGACGGTGCGCCCCAGCTCCGGCCCCGGCCAGCTGCCGTCGTCGGTGTTCCGCACCGCGACCGCCGCGCCGTCGGGCGCCGGTGACGTACCGACCGTGATCGTCCTCGCCGGCTGACCCGGCGGCCCATCAACCCGTAACTCGCGGCCCGGCGCTCACCCGAGCGCCGGGCCGCCCGCTTGCGTCGGATCACCGCGTTATCTCAATTCACAGCATCTTTGTCGGCCGAACCTGTTAGTACTGTCGCGGCGGGGGCAATATGGGTGGACATGAGCGATACACCCGAACCGCCGTCGACGCATCCCACGCAGCCCACCCCCGTCGGCGCGGCCCCGCCGCCACCGCCCCCGCCGCCGGCGGCGGTGCCCGAGCGAGCGAAGCCGCCCCGGCTGTACGTCGCGGCGGCGTGGGTGGTGATCGTCGCGGGAATCGTGTTCATCCTGTCGACCGTATTCTTCGCCGGGGCAATGGTTTTCGGTGACCATGCGCGTTGCCACCATCCGCACGGCATGATGTTCAAGCCCGGCGGCGGCCCCGGCGGCCCGGGCGGCATGGGCCCCGGCGGCCCCGGCGGCATGGGCCCCGGCAACGGACCGTGGCAGTTCGGCCCCGGCGGTCCCGGGGGCATGGGCCCCGGCAACGGGCCGTGGCAGTTCGGTGGCGCCGGCCCCGCGCTGATAGTCCCCGGACCTTTCCCCGGCGGGACGGGTGCGGGTCCGGGCGGCCCCAACGGTCCCGGCCAGTCCGGTCCGGCGGGGCCGACGACGTCGAGCGCCCCGAGCCCGGGGCCCGGCAGCCCGGCGCCGCGCCCGTAGCTTTGGCTAACTTTTCTTGACTCGGTCAAGAAAAGGAGAATACTCGGCTGCAGGGCAACCCGGAATCCACCGCCTCGGCCGTCGATCGAAAATGTCTGAGCCGCAAAGATTTCCAAACGGCTCGACCCGGAGTTTCCGAGGAGTCAGCCCAGTTAAGGAGATATCGACATGACGGAGCGTTTCACCACCACCGACGCGGGCATCGCCGCTCCCAGCGACGAGCAGTCGTTGACGATCGGCCCCGATGGCCCGATCCTGCTGCAGGACCACTACCTGATCGAGCAGATGGCTCAGTTCAACCGGGAACGCATTCCGGAACGCCAGCCGCACGCCAAGGGCGGCGGGGCCTTCGGCCAGTTCGAGGTGACCAACGACGTCAGCCAATTCACCCGGGCAGCCGTCTTCCAGCCCGGCACCAAAACCGAGATGCTGGCCCGGTTCTCCACCGTCGCGGGCGAGCGCGGCAGCCCAGACACCTGGCGGGACCCGCGCGGCTTCGCGCTGAAGTTCTACACGACCGAGGGCAACTTCGACATGGTCGGCAACAACACCCCCGTCTTCTTCATGCGCGACCCGCTGAAGTTCCAGCACTTCATCCGCTCGCAGAAGCGCATGCAGGCGACCAACCTGCGCGACCACAACATGCAGTGGGACTTCTGGTCGCTCTCGCCGGAGTCCGCCCACCAGGTGACCTGGCTGATGGGCGATCGTGGCATCCCCAAGACGTGGCGCAACATGAACGGCTACAGCAGCCACACCTACAGCTGGATCAACGCCGCCGGCGAGATCTTCTGGGTGAAGTACCACTTCATCACCGACCAGGGCATCGAGTTCCTGACCCAGGAGGACGCCGACCGCTTGGCCGGTGAGGACGGCGACTACCACCAGCGCGACCTGTACGACGCGATCGAGCGCGGCGACCACCCGAGCTGGACGCTCAAGGTTCAGGTCATGCCCTACGAGGAGGCCCGCGGCTACCGGTTCAACCCGTTCGACCTCACCAAGGTGTGGCCGCACAGCGACTACCCGCTGATCGACGTGGGCAAGATGACGCTGAACCGCAACGTCACCGATTACCACACCGAGATCGAGCAGGCCGCTTTCGAGCCGAACAACACGGTGCCCGGCACCGGGCTGAGCCCCGACAAGATGCTGCAGGCCCGTGGCTTCTCCTACTCCGACGCGCACCGGGCCAGGCTGGGCACCAACTACCGGCAGATCCCGGTCAACGAGCCCAAGGTCGAGGTCAACAGCTACTCCAAGGACGGCGCCATGCGGGTGAAGAACGTCTCCGACCCCGTCTACGCGCCCAATTCCTACGGCGGCCCGCAGGCCGACCCGGCGCGCGCCGCCGAGATCCGCTGGCACGCCGACGGTGACATGGTCCGCGCGGCCTACACCTTGCACGCCGAGGACGACGACTGGGGACAGGCCGGCGCGATGGTTCGCGAAGTTCTCGACGACGCGGCCCGAGAGCGCTTGGCGCACAACATCATCGGTCACGTCAGCAAGGGCGTCAAGGAGCCGGTGCTGTCGCGGGTGTTCGAGTACTGGCGCAACGTCGACCCCGATCTCGGCAAGGCGGTCGAGGAGGGTGTCCGGGCCAAGACCGGCTGAGAACGCCGCGGACGGCGGGCCGCGGGGCGCGTTCAGCCCCACGGCCCGCCGTCCGGCATGCCTGGCATGATCGCCTCCATGACCATCCGGGCGGGCCGCATCGCCGGCGTCGCGCTCTGCGCCGGCCTGGCCGTCGGCGCCGCCGCCCCGGTCGCCAGGGCCCACCCGTCGGAGCCCGGAGTGGTCAACTACGCCGTCCTGGCCAAGGGGTCGGTCGGCAACATCGTCGGCGCCCCCATGGGGTGGGAATCGACGTTCACCGATCCGTTCCAGGGCTACTGGGTGGACCTGCCGGCCTGCAACAACTGGGCCGACATCGGGTTACCGGAGGTGTACAACGACCCCGACCTCGCGTCGTTCAACGGGGCCACCACCCAGACCTCGGCGACCGATCAGACCCACTTCGTCAAACAGGCAATCGGCGTCTTCGCCACCGACGACGCCGCGACCCGGGCGTTCCACCGGGTCGTGGACCGCACGGCGGGTTGTTCGGGGCAGACCACGGCCATGCATCTGGACAACGGCCAGACCCAGACATGGTCGTTCGACGGCGGGCCGTCCGGTGCGGCCGACGAGAACTGGACCAAGCAGGAAGTCGGCACGGATCGACGCTGTTTCGATCAAACCAGGCTGCGTGAAAATGTTTTGCTGCAGGCGAAGGTCTGCCAGGCTGGCAACGCCGGTCCGGCGGTCAACGTGCTGGCCGGCGCGATGCAGAACGCGCTGGGCCAATAGCCGGGTGATCGCCGGCACGGCCCGGCCCGCGCGGTGAAATGCTGCGGAAAGGGGAATATGTCGGGGGCATCTGCTAGATGAAGTAGTGGCGGTTAGCGTTCCGTTGGCTGCGCAGGGAGGCGGTCCGCACAGGCATGCTCGGGCATGCCCGGGCCCGAAGGGATCGTGATATGACGTTCGCCGCTACCACCAGAGCGGCCTCGCAGCTGGACACCGCCCGCCCGGGCGAAGCCGAGCTGGCCGACTCGTCGGCCGCGGCGCTCCTGATCGCCGACGGCTGCCTCGTCGACGCCCCGCTGGGCCGGGTCGGCCTGGAGATGGAGGCGCACTGTCACGATCCGGCCGACCCCAACCGCCGGCCCAGCTGGGACGAGATCCGCGCGGTCATCGACGCGATGCCCGCCCTGCCGTGCCGCAGCGCCGTCACCGTCGAACCGGGCGGCGCCGTCGAGCTGTCGGGCCCGCCCGTCGACGGAGTGCTGGCGGCCATCGAGGCGATGGGCCGCGACCAGGCCGTGCTGCGCGCCGCCTTCGCCGACGCCGGGCTAGGCCTGGTGTTCCTCGGCGCGGACCCGCTGCGGCCGCCCAGGCGGATCAACCCGGGCAACCGTTACCTCGCCATGGAGCAGTTCTTCGCCACCAGCCGCTCGGGGGAGGCGGGCGCGTCGATGATGACGTCCACCGCCTCGATCCAGGTGAATCTGGACGCCGGGCCGCAGGACGGCTGGGCCGCGCGAGTGCGGCTGGCGCACGCCCTGGGGCCCACGATGATCGCCATCGCCGCCAATTCGCCGATGCTGGGCGGCGAGTTCACGGGCTGGGTCTCCACCCGGCAGCGGGTGTGGGGGCAGATGGATTCGGCGCGCTGCGGCCCGGTGCTGGGTGCCAGCGGCGACGACCCGGGCACCGACTGGGCGCGTTATGCGCTCAAGGCTCCGGTGATGCTCGTCAACAACCCGGAGGCGGTGGCGGTCACCCAGTGGGTGCCGTTCGCCGACTGGGCGGACGGCCGGGTGTTGCTCGGCGGCCGCAAGCCCACCGTGTCCGACCTGGAGTACCACCTGACCACGCTGTTCCCGCCGGTGCGCCCGCGCCAGTGGCTGGAGATCCGCTATCTGGACAGCCTGCCGGACTCCTGCTGGCCCGCCGTGGTGTTCACGCTGGTCTGCCTGCTCGACGACCCGGTCGCCGCGGACGTCGCCGCCGAGGCCGTCGAACCGGTGGCCACGGCGTGGGACGTCGCCGCCCGGCTGGGCCTGGGCGACCGACGGCTGCATGCGGCGGCCACCCGGTGCGTGGCCACCGCCGCCGAAAAGGCGCCGGCCGGGCTGACCGAGGCGATGCAACGGCTGCTGCGCCGCGTCGAGCTGGGCCGGTGCCCCGCCGACGACTTCTCCGAGCAGGTGATCGAGCACGGCATCGCGGCGGCGGTCTCCCGGGCCGCGCGCTCGCAAGGGGGGTTGTGACTTCCAGGCAGGATCTCGCCGACGGCTTGGCCCGGGCGCGAACGAGGACGTTGCGGCTCGTCGACTTCGACGACGCCGAGCTGTACCGGCAGTACGACCCCCTGATGAGCCCCCTGGTCTGGGACCTGGCGCACATCGGCCAGCAGGAGGAGCTGTGGCTGCTGCGCGGCGGTGACCCGAGCCGGCCGGGGATGTTGCCGCCCGCCGTCGAGGGCCTGTACGACGCCTTCGTCCACTCCCGCGCCAGCCGCGCAGAGCTGCCGCTGCTGTCGCCTGACCGCGCGCGGTCGTATTGCCAAACGGTTCGGTCCGCGGCGCTCGACGCATTGGACGCGCTGCCCGACGACCCCGCCGGCGACCGCGCGGCCTTCGTGTACGCCATGGTGGTCAGCCACGAGAACCAGCACAACGAAACCATGCTGCAGGCGCTGAACCTGCGCAGCGGCGCGCCGCTGCTGGGCGACGCTTCCGTCCCGCCGCGGGGCCGGCCTGGCCTGGCCGGCACGTCGGTGCTGGTTCCCGCGGGCCCGTTCGTCCTGGGGGTGGACGCCGCGAGCGAGCCGTCGTCGCTGGACAACGAGCGTCCCGCGCACGTGGTGGACCTGCCGGCGTTTCGCATCGGCCGGGTTCCGGTCACCAACGGCGAGTGGCGGGCGTTCGTCGAGGACGGCGGGTACCGCGAGTCGCGGTGGTGGTCGCAGCGCGGCTGGGAGCACCGCATGTCCGCGGGCCTGACCGGGCCGCAGTTCTGGGCCGCCGACGGGCGCACGCGCACCCGGTTCGGCCATGTCGAGGACATCCCGGCCGACGAGCCGGTGCAGCACGTCACCTATTTCGAGGCCGAGGCCTACGCCGCCTGGGCGGGCGCCCGGCTGCCCACCGAGATGGAATGGGAGAAGGCCTGCGCCTGGGATCCGGCCACCGGCACGCGCCGCCGCTACCCGTGGGGGGCGCAGCCGCCGTCGGACGCCGTCGCGAACCTCGGCGGCACGTCGCTGCGCCCGGCGCCGGTGGGCGCCTACCCGGACGGCGCGTCGGCCTATGGGGCCGAGCAGATGCTGGGCGACGTGTGGGAGTGGACCAGTTCGCCGCTGCGGCCCTGGCCGGGGTTCACCCCGATGATCTACGAGCGTTACTCCCAGCCCTTCTTCGACGGCGACTACCGGGTTCTGCGCGGCGGCTCGTGGGCCGTGGAGTCGGCCATCCTGCGCCCCAGCTTCCGCAACTGGGACCACCCGTACCGGCGCCAGATCTTCGCCGGTGTCCGGCTGGCCTGGGACGCCGGGGACGGCCGCTGATGTGCCGTCACCTCGGGTGGCTCGGCGCGGAGGTCCCGGTCTCCTCGCTGGTGCTCGACCCGCCGCACGGGTTGCGGGTGCAGTCCTACGCGCCGCGCCGCCAGAAGCACTGCCTGCTCAACGCCGACGGTTGGGGCGTCGGGTTCTTCGACCGCCCTTCCGAGGGCGGCCTGCCCCGCCGGTGGCGCAGCCAGGCGCCGCTGTGGGGCGACGTGTCGTTCGACTCGGTGGCGCCGGCGCTGCGCAGCCACTGCGTCGTGGCCGCGGTGCGATCGGCCACCGTCGGCATGCCGATCGACGTCAGCGCGACGGCGCCGTTCACCGACGGTCAGTGGTTGTTGTCGCACAACGGGATCGTCGACCGCGCGGTGCTGCCCGCGACCTCCTCGGCCGAATCTGTCTGTGACAGCGCCCTGCTCGCGGCCGCGATCTTCGAGAGGGGCCTCGACGCGCTCGGCGAGACGATCGTCGACGTGGCGTCGGCCGACCCCAGTGCCCGGCTGAACATATTGGCCGCCAACGGTTCCCGATTGCTGGCCACGACCTGGGGCGACACGCTGTGCATCCTGCGCCGCGCCGATGGCGTGGTGGTGGCCAGCGAGCCCTACGACAACGACTCGGAATGGGAGGACGTGCCCGACCGTCACCTCGTCGAGGTCGCCGCCGACGGCGTCACGATGACACCGCTGGACTAACCGAAAGGTCATTGATGACTCTCTCGCTGTTCAACCACCTCGCCGCAGACTCGGCCTACCACGCGTTGCGCCGCGACGTGTACGACGGCCTGCGCCAAACCCCGAAGACGTTGCCGCCCAAGTGGTTCTATGATTCGGTGGGCAGCGACCTGTTCGACCAGATCACCCGGCTGCCCGAGTACTACCCGACCCGCGCCGAGGCGGAGATCCTGCGTGACCGCGCGGCCGAGGTGGCGTCGGCCAGCCGGGCCGACACGCTGGTCGAACTGGGCAGCGGCACCTCGGAGAAGACCCGCCTGCTGCTCGATGCGCTGCGCGACCGCGGATCCCTGCGCAGGTTCGTCCCGTTCGACGTCGACGCCAGCATCCTGTCGTCGGCCGCGACCGCCATCCAGCAGGAGTACTCGGGTGTCGAAATCCAAGCTGTCTGCGGCGATTTCGAGGAGCACCTGACCGAGATCCCCGCCGGGGGCAGGCGGCTGTTCGTCTTCCTCGGGTCGACCATCGGCAACCTCACGCCCGGCCCGCGCGCGCGGTTCCTCTCCGATCTGTCGTCTCAGATGCGGCCCGGCGACAGCCTGTTGCTGGGCACCGACCTGGTCAAGGACACCGATCGGCTGGTGCGCGCATACGACGACGCCGCGGGGGTGACCGCGGCCTTCAACCGCAACGTGCTCGCGGTCATCAACCGGCAGCTCGACGGCGACTTCGACGTAGACGCCTACCGGCACGTGGCCCGCTGGAACGCCGGCGAGGAGCGCATCGAGATGTGGTTGCGGTCCGACCGCAGCCAGCGGGTGCGGGTGGGCGCGCTGCAGCTGAGCGTCGAGTTCGCCGCCGGCGAGGAGATGCTGACCGAGGTGTCGTGCAAGTTCCGGCCCGACGGGGTGCGCGACGAGCTGGCGGGCGCCGGACTGCGCCGTGTGCGGTGGTGGACCGACAGCGCGGGCGACTTCGGGTTGTCGCTGGCCGTGAGGTGAGCGGGTCGCTGGCCGACCGGTGGCGGGCGGCCCGGCCACCGGCGGCCGGGTTGCACCTGGACAGCGCGGCCTGCTCGCGCCAGAGCCTGGCGGTGATCGAGGCCGCCGCCCGCCACGCCCGCCACGAGTCCGAGGTCGGGGGGTATGTCGCGGCGGAGGCGGCCACGCCGGCGCTCGACGCGGGCCGCGTCGCGTTCGCCGCGCTGTGCGGCATGACCGAGGCCGCGGTGGTGTTCACCACCGGCTCGCTGCACGCGCTGGACCTGCTGCTCGGGGCGTGGCCGAGCGACCGCGGGACGGTAGCCTGCCTGCCCGGCGAATACGGTCCCAACCTGGCGATGATGGCCCTGCACGGGTTCGACCGCCGGCTGCTGCCGACGCTCGGGGACGGCCGCCTGGCGCTCGACGACGCGGCGCTGGCCCTGCAGGCCGATCCGCCCGATCTGGTGCACCTGACCGCGGTCGCCAGCCACAGCGGCGTGGTGCAGCCGCTGCCGATGATCGCCCGGCTGTGCCGCGAGTTGGGGGTGCCGCTGGTCGTCGACGCCGCCCAGGCGCTGGGCCACGTGGACTGCGCGGTGGGTGCCGACGTGACCTACTCGTCGTCGCGCAAGTGGATCGCGGGACCGCGCGGCGTCGGGATGCTCGCGGTGCGCCGCGACCTGATGGAGCGGTTGCGTCCGAGGCTGGCCACCCCGGAGTGGGCGGCCCGGGCGGCCGTGGCCCGGCAACTGGAAGTCGGCGAGGCCAATGTCGCCGCGCGCGTAGGCTTTTCGGCGGCGCTGGGGGAGCACCTGGCGTGCGGACCGGAGTCGGTGCGCGAGCGCCTGGCCGAGTTGGGGCGCGTCAGCCGGATGGCGCTGGCCGACGTGGCGGGCTGGGTGGTGGTCGAGGAGGCCGACGAGCCCAGCGCCATCACCACCCTGGCGCCGGTCGACGGCGCCGACCCGCAGGCGGTGCGGGACTGGCTGCTGGCCGAGCGCCGGATCCTGACCACGTTCGTCGCGGTGCCGCGGGCGCCGCTCGAGTTGGCCGGCCCGCTGCTGCGGATCTCGCCGCACGTGGACAGCACGCCCGAGGACCTGCAGACCTTCGCCGAGGCGCTGATCGCCGCGACGGCGGCCCGGCAGCGATGAGCCCCGGCCTACCCGGGCCGGCGCGGTTGTTCTACAGCCCCCAGGTGTGCACCGGCCGGTTGGCGTGCATGTGCCCGCAGTAGCGCCGCAGCATCTCGGCCAGCGCCGCGCGGCGGGTCATCCCGCCTTTCTCCAGCGAACGCACCGTGGCCACCTGCCAACTGGCGCCGTTGCGGCCCGCCTCGGCCCGGCCCTGCACGACGCCGAGAAACCGCTCGCGCACGTCGTCGTCGACACCCCAGCGGCGCAGCCCATCGTGCGCGATAGGCAGCAGCGTGCCCAGCACCAGTTCGCGTGCGCTCACCTCGCCCAGGCCGGGCCAGCTCAGCCGCGCGTCGATGCCGTGGCGCGCGGCCTCGAGGAAGTTATGGTGCGCCACAGCGAAATCCATCGTCGACCACACCGGGGACGGCGCCTCGGACAACCCGCGCAGCGCGCCGTAGAAGAAGGCCGAATTCGCCAGCATGTCGACGACCGTCGGCCCTGCCGGCAGCACCCGGTTCTCCAGCCGCAGGTGCGGGCGCTTGACCCCGTCGGCCTCCAGCACGTCATAGACCGGCCGGTTCCACCGGTACACGGTGCCGTTGTGCAGGCGCAGTTCGGACAGCTGGGGGGCGCGCCCGGCGGCCAGCTCGGCCACGGGGTCCTCGTCGGACACCTCGGGCAACAGGGACGGAAAGTAGCGCAGGTTCTCCCGGTAGAGGTCGAGGACGGAGTCGATCCACCGCTCGCCGAACCACACCCGCGGCCGCACACCTCGGGCCTTGAGGTCGTCGGACCGGGTGTCGGTGGACTGCGCGAACACCTCGATTCGGGTCTCCGACCACAGCCGGTGGGCGAAGAAGAACGGCGAGTTGGCGCCCAGTGCCAGCTGGGGGCCGGCCAGCGCCTGCGCGGCGTTCCAGTTGGCGGCGAAATCCTCGGGGGCCAGCTGCAGATGCAATTGCATGCTGGTGCAGGCGGATTCGGGCGCGATCGAGGCGGCTTGCCAGCTCAGGGGCTCGGGGCCGGAGATGTTGATCGGGATCTCCTCGCCGCGGGCGGAGAAGATCGAGTCGTTGAGGGCGGTGTAGCGCGCCGACTCGCTCATCCAGCCGGTGTCGAGGTGTTCGGGCATCAGCGTGGGCAGGATGCCGATCATGACGATGTGGGCCCCGCCTTCGCTCGCCTTGATCTCGGCGTCGTTGAGGCTGGCGCGCACCTCGGCCTCGAGGTCGAGGCCGGTATGGCCGGGTAGGGGGCGGGGCGGCACGTTGAATTCGATGTTGTAGGCGCCTAATTCGGACTGGTAAGCCGGATCGGCGATGGCGTCGAGCACGTCACGGTTGGACATGGCCGGCTGATAATCGGAGTCGACGAGGTTGCACTCGATCTCCATGCCGGTGAGGGGCCGGTCGGACTCGAAGCGTGACTGGGCCAGCATCGTCTCCAAGACGTCCAGACACAGCTGCACTTTGCGCCGGTATTCCCGCCGATCGGAGCGGTTATACGTGGTGCGCTTGACCTCGTCGCCCACCCCCCGATGCAACAGGGTCGACGGCGTCGGCGCAAGGGCGACGCGCTGACGTGCGGCATCGTCCGGCGCCGAAACGCGCGGGCCACCTGGGTGTCCGACGGTGGCGGGGTAGACCATCATGGACCGGGAAACGTTTCCCACGGGTGGAGGAGAGCAGTGGCAGGGTCCGCCGAATTCGTCGCCGCCATCGATCAGGGCACCACCAGCACCCGCTGCATGATCTTCGACCACGGCGGTGCCGAAGTGGCCCGCCACCAGCTCGAGCACGAACAGATCCTGCCCCGCGCCGGCTGGGTGGAACACGACCCGGTGGAGATCTGGGAGCGCACGTCGTCGGTGCTGCTGTCGGTGCTCAACCGCGCCAACCTGACCGCGGAAAACCTTGCTGCGCTGGGTATCACGAACCAACGGGAAACCACGCTGGTGTGGAACCGGCGCACCGGGCGGCCGTACTACAACGCGATCGTCTGGCAGGACACCCGCACCGACCGCATCGCGTCGGCGCTGCAGCGCGACGGGCGCGGGGAGGTGATCCGCCGCAAGGCGGGCCTGCCGCCGGCGCCCTACTTCTCCGGCGGCAAGCTGCAGTGGATCCTGGACAACGTCGACGGGGTGCGCGCGGCGGCCGAGAGCGGCGACGCCGTGTTCGGCACGGCCGACACCTGGCTGCTGTGGAACCTGACCGGGGGGCCGCGGGGCGGCGTGCACGTCACCGACGTGACCAACGCCAGCCGGACCATGCTGATGGACCTCGAGACGCTGGACTGGGACGACGAGCTGTTGTCGTTCTTCTCTATTCCGAGGGCCATGCTGCCGGCGATCGCGCCGTCGTCGCCGCTGCAGCCTTATGGGGTCACGCTCGACGGGGGGCCCGTCGGCGGCGAGGTCCCGATCACCGGAGTCCTGGGCGACCAGCACGCGGCGATGGTGGGGCAGGTGTGCCTGGGCGAGGGCGAGGCCAAAAACACCTACGGCACCGGCAATTTCCTGCTGCTCAACACCGGCGAGACCATCGTGCGGTCCGGCAACGGGTTGCTGACCACCGTCTGCTACCAGTTCGGCGACGCGAAACCCGTTTACGCGCTTGAGGGTTCGATCGCCGTCACCGGCGCGGCGGTGCAGTGGCTGCGCGATCAGCTGGGCGTCATCAGCGGCGCCGCGCAGAGTGAGGCGCTGGCGCGACAGGTCACCGACAACGGCGGCGTGTATTTCGTGCCGGCGTTCTCCGGGTTGTTCGCCCCGTATTGGCGATCGGACGCCCGCGGCGCCATCGTGGGGCTGTCACGGTTCAACACCAACGCCCATCTCGCTCGCGCGACTCTGGAGGCGATCTGCTACCAGAGCCGCGACGTGGTGGAGGCGATGGCGGCGGATTCCGGTGTGCGCCTTGAAGAATTGAAGGTCGACGGCGGTGTCACCGGCAACGACCTGTGCATGCAGATTCAGGCCGACGTGCTGGGCGTCGACGTGGTGCGGCCCGTGGTCGCCGAGACCACCGCGCTGGGGGCGGCCTACGCGGCCGGGCTGGCGGTCGGGTTCTGGGCCGACCCGTCGGAGTTGCGCGCCAATTGGCGCGAGGACAGGCGCTGGACGCCGCGCTGGGACGACGACGAGCGCGCCGCCGGGTATGCGGGTTGGCACAAGGCGGTCCAGCGGACGCTGGACTGGGTCGACGTGACCTGACCGCCCGGCCGCGAGGCCTGGGCCGCCCGGCCGCGAGCGCGCGTGTCTGTACGTCGACACGCCGGTACGGGCGCACATTTGCGCGCGCTCGCGGCACGGGGAGGGGATCAGTCCTCGCCGAGGATTCCGTAGATTTCGCGTCGCGCGTTGTTGAGGAGTTCGACGATGCGCTGCTGTTGTTCGGCGGTGGCGGTGTGCGCGGACTGCGCAACCGCTCCGAACAGCTGGCCCGCGGCCGCCCGCAGGTTCATGTGGCCGGGGTCGGCGCCTTCGGCGATCTCGTCCCAGGGCGGGGTCTCGACCTTCTCGGCCGCCGCCCGGCCCTCCTCGGTCAGCTCGAACAGCTTCTTGCTGCCCTCGCTCTCGCGGGCGGTGATCAGGCCCTCGTCGTCCAGCAGCTGCAGCGTCGGGTACACCGAACCGGGGCTGGGCTTCCAGATCCCGTCGCTGCGCTCCGCGATCTGCTGGATCATCTCGTAGCCGTGCATCGGCCGCTCGGCCAGCAGCACCAGGATCGCCGCGCGGACGTCACCGCGACGCCCGCGGCCAGGGCCGCCACGACGCCATCCGCCGCGTCGCCCGCCGGGCCCGAAGCCGCCGGGCCCGAAACCGAAGTTGAAGCCGGGACCGAAGCCCGGACCGAATCCCATCGGGCCATCATGCCCGCCGTGCTCGCGAAGGTGCTCGAAGAATTCCTGGCGGGCCGCCCGCCGGGCACCGTGCAGGGCACGACGCTGGGCCGGGCCGGGTCCGAAGCCGAAGCCGGGCCGTCCGGTGAACGGCCCGTCGCCAGGAGTGAAGGTGTGGTTCATGGTGATTCCTTACGTGTGGGCGAAGCACCCCGTGTGCTTCGAACCATCACGATATATCGAAAACTATCGACGATGCAACGTCCGGCCGTGATGGCGATGTCCGAACGGGCAGTGAACTGGGGTTTCGTGCGCACCTCGACTCTCGGCGACTCTCGGCGGACGCTCGCGGCGCCGTTTGCACCAGCCGGCTGGCGGGTAGCACCCCCACGATGAACGCCGACGACACCAACCTGAAGGCCGGCGCTGCGCCCGGCGCGGCGGCGCCCGCGTCCCTCGACGGCGGCCGCGGCCGCAACGTGCGGCCGTGGGTCAACTGGGGACTGGCGCTGGCGACGGTGCCGGCGGCCGCGATCGTGATGCTGTTCGCGCTCGGCGCGGTCATGAGCACCGACGGCTGCGGCACGGGCAACTGCCCGAACCTGGGGCGCGGCGGCATCGACTTCGGCGTCGCGTTCTACGGCGCGCCTCTGGTCGCCTTCGTCGTCATCGTCATCTCGTTCTTCACGGCCAAACGACGCGGCGGAATCGTGGTTCCGCTGGCCGGCTGGGCACTGCTGATCGCCGACGTCGTCCTGATGGCGGCGACCGTCTCCGGCTAGCGCGGCGGTGTGAAGCCGCCCGCGGGGGTCCCCGGTCCCGGCGGTACGGTCGGCACCCCGGGTTGCCACGGCGGCGCGCCGAGCGGTGGCCAGGGTGCCGGCGGGCCGAAAGCCGGTCGCAGGCGCGCGAGTTCGCGACGATGACGTTCGGCCAGCACGGCGGCCAGCACGAGTTCCGGCGGCGCGCCCTGCGGTGGCGGCGGCGCGATGCGCGCCACCACCTCACCCGCGATCCGGTAGCCCATCTGCCGTCGCAGTGCTGGATCGAGTTGCGTTGCCCTGGAAAGGAACTGGCGGGCCACTTCCGCCTGGCCGGGGTCCAGGCCGGACAGCTGCAGCGACGACGCCCACCACGCCAGCGCCGGCGGCATCACCGGCGGCGGCCCCGGCCGGGGCCCGCGCTCGCTGACCACCACCGTGCCCGCGAAGATGTCGCCGACCCGCTTCGCCTTCGACGACAAGATGCTGCAGACGACGGCGGGGCTGCCGAGGAACATCCAGATCTCCACCACCGACGCCAACGCGCGAAACAGCGCCTGCCGGAAGCGCTCCGGGCCGCCGTCGTCGGACACCACCCGCAAGCCCATCACGATCTTTCCCACCGACCGGCCCCGCGTCGCGGTCTCGAACACCAGGGGATAGCCCACGATCACCAGCACGGTGAAGATGATGAGCACGGCGGTGCTCAGCGCGCTGTCGAACTCGGTCAGGGTGGCCGCCCACAGCAGCAGCCCGACGACATAGCCGACGAAGATCACCCCGATGTCGATCAGCGCGCCGACGGCCCGCACCGGCAACTGGGCGATCTGCACGTCGAGCACCACGGCGTCCCCGGTCACCACCTCCGACATAACACCGAACGGTACCCTGCCCAGGGTGGACGTCGACGCATTCGTGCTGACCCATCGCGGGGCCTGGGACCGTCTCGAGGAGTTGGTCAAGCGGCGCAGGTCGCTGACCGGCGCCGAGGTCGACGAACTCGTCGAGCTCTACCAGCGGGTCTCCACGCACCTGTCGATGCTGCGTTCCGCCTCGTCGGATTCCCTGCTGATCGGCCGGCTCTCGAGCCTGGTGGCGCGCGCGAGGTCGGTGGTGACCGGCGCCCACGCGCCGCTGAGCCGGACGTTCGTCCGGTTCTGGACGGTGTCGTTCCCGGTGGCCGCCTATCGTGGCCGGTGGTGGTGGCTCGGCACGGCGCTGGCGTTCCTGGCCACCGTGGTGGTCATCGCGCTGTGGGTGGCCGGCAATCCCGAGGTGCAGTCGGCCGTCGGAACACCAAGCGACATCGACCAATTGGTGAATCACGACGTGGCGTCCTACTACAGCGAGCACCCCGCCGCGGCGTTCGCCCTGCAGGTCTGGGTGAACAACGCGTGGGTGTCCGCGCAGTGCATCGCAATGGCCGTCGTGCTGGGGTTGCCGATCCCGATCGTGTTGTTCAACAACGCCGCCAACGTCGGGCTGATCGCCGGGTTGATGTTCCAGGCCGGCAAGGGCGGCGTCCTGCTGGGCCTGCTGGCGCCGCACGGGCTGCTGGAGCTCACGGCGGTCTTCCTCGCCGGCGCGACGGGGATGCGGCTGGGCTGGTCGGTGATCTCACCGGGCGACCGGCCGCGCGGCCAGGTGCTCGCCGAGCAGGGCCGCGCCGTCGTGGCGGTGGCCGTCGGGCTGGTGGCGGTGCTGCTGGTCTCCGGCCTGATCGAGGCATTGGTCACGCCGTCGCCGCTGCCGACTCCCGTCCGGGTCGGCATCGGGGTCCTGGCCGAGCTGCTCTTTCTCGGTTACATCGGCTATTTCGGCCGGCGCGCCGCGCTGGCCGGCGAAACCGGCGACATCGAGGACGCGCCCGACGTGGTGCCGACGGCCTGAGCCAGGGCGGCGAAAGTCACAGCCGCCCGGTCGCTTTCATCGCCAGGTAGCAGTCGGCCAGCGCGGGCGCCAGCTCGGCGGGCGGGGCGTCGACGACTTCCACGCCGCTGCGCCGCAGCCGCGCCGCGATCGCGCGGCGGTCGTTGCGTGATTTTTCGGCCGCCGCGGCGTCGTACACGGCGGCCGCGTCGGACCGGCCGGCGGCCAGCTCGTCGACGCGCGGGTCGGCAACAGCGGCGAGAAGCAGGTGGTGGCGCGAGGACAGCTGCGGCAGGACAGGCAGCAGCCCCTCGTCGAGGGCGGTCGCGTTGAGGTCGGTCAGCAGCACCACCAGCGACCGGCGCCGGGCGCGTCTGGCCACGGTGGCAACCATTGCGCGCCAATCGGATTCCACAAGCGCGGATTCCAGCGGCGCCATCGCCTCGACCAGCTGGGCGAGCAGCTCGGTGCGCGACGCGCCGAACACCCCGGCGCGGGTCACCCGGTCGTGGGCGAGGAAGTCGACGTGGTCGCCGGCCCGCGACGCCAGCGCCGCGAGCAGCAGCGCGGCGTCCATGGACCAGTCCAGCCGGGGCCACCCCGCGGGGTCGGCAGCCGTGGGGTCGACGCCGACGCGCCCGGCCGCGGTGCGCCCGGTGTCGAGCACGATCACCACGCGGCGGTCGCGTTCGGGTCGCCAGGTGCGCACCACCACGTCGCCGCGGCGGGCGGTGGCGCGCCAGTCGATGGAGCGGACGTCGTCGCCGACGACATAGTTGCGCAGCGAGTCGAATTCGGTGCCCTGGCCGCGGATCAGCGTCGGCAGCAGCCCGTCGATCTCCCGCAGCTTGGCGAGCCGCGACGGTAGGTGCTTGCGGGACAAGAACGGTGGCAACACCCGGAGCTGTCCGGGCACCGGGCGTGACGCCTGCCGTCCTGCCAGTCCCAGCGGCCCGATCGAGCGGGCAGTGACCGCGGCCGCGCGCTGGTCGCCGCGGCGGACCGGCCGCAACGCGGTGCGCAGCTGCTGTCGTTGCCCGGCCGGGATGTCGACCGGTTGGTTGCGCGGGTGCGCGCGGGCGCTGGGCGGCCAGGCGTCGCGGATCTGGCCGCGAAACCGGCGGCGGCCGTCGTTGTGGACCAGCAGGCCGGCGTCCACCTCCTGGGCGAGACGGGCCGAGCGGTCGGGCGAACGGGCGTAGCGCAGGCCGCCCGGTCCGGCCGCCAGGGCGACATCCAGGGCCACGGCGATCAGCAGCACCCCCAGCAGCGCCGCGAAAGCCGTTGCCGGCCACGGGGACAACGCGATGGGTAGGATGCAGATCAGCGCGACCAGCCCGGCGCGTCCGGTCAGGATCACTAGCGCGGCACCGGAACCGACGCCAGGATTCCGTCCAGCACACCGTCGGGCGTGGCGCCTTCGAGCTCGGCTTCCGGGCGCAGCATCACCCGGTGGCGCAGCGTGGGGCGGGCCATCGCCTTGACGTCGTCGGGGGTGACGTAGTTGCGGCCGGACAGCCACGCCCAGGACCGGGCGGTGCCCAGCAGGGCGGTCGCGCCGCGCGGCGAAACCCCGAGCTGCAGGGCGGGAGACGAGCGGGTGGCCCCGACGATGTCGACGATGTACCCCAGGACCTCGTCGGCGACCCGCACCCCGCGCACCGCCTCGCGGCCGGCCGCCAGCTCGGCGGGTCCGGCGACCGGCCTGATCGCGGACAGGTCGCGCGGGTCGAAGCCGTGCGCGTGCCGGTGCAGGATGGCGATCTCGGCGTCACGCGGCGGCAGCGTGACGTTGAGCTTGAGCAGGAAGCGGTCCAGCTGCGCTTCGGGCAGCTGGTAGGTGCCCTCGTATTCGACGGGGTTCTGGGTGGCGGCGACGATGAACGGGTCGGGCAGCGGCCGGGGTTCGCCGTCCACGCTGACCTGCCGCTCCTCCATCGCCTCGAGCAGCGCGGCCTGGGTCTTGGGCGGGGTCCGGTTGATCTCGTCGGCCAGCAGCAGGTTGGTGAACACCGGCCCGGGCCGGAACACGAAAGCCGCGGTGCGCGCGTCGTACACCAGCGACCCCGTGACGTCGCCGGGCATCAGGTCCGGGGTGAACTGCACCCGCTTGAATTCGAGGCTCAGCGCCGCGGCCAGGGCCCGGACGAGCAGCGTCTTGGCCACCCCCGGAACGCCTTCCAGCAGCACGTGGCCGCGACACAGCAGCGCGATCACCAGGCCGCTGACGACGCCCTCCTGGCCGACGACGGCCTTGGCGAGCTCGGCCCGCAACGCCAGCAGCGCGTCGCGGGCGGATTCAGCGGTGGGCGTCGAGGCGGTGTCCGCTTGCGGCGCGGAAGGGGACTGCGTCACGTGTGGGTGACCTGCCTTTCGATGTCGTCGAGCGCACGGGCAAGTTGTAGCAGTTCGTGGTCGGAGGCCGGAGGCGGACCGAACAGGTGGTAGGAAACCAGGCCCGGGTCGGCTCCGGGCGGACCCGACGAGCGCCGGGCCACGGTGCCCACCACCGCCGCGGGCGAGGCCCCCGCGGCCAGGCCCAGCCGGGGCAGCAGACGCGCCAGGGTGGCCGCCCGCAGCGCCGCGGCGGCCCGGTCGCGCGCCCGGCGGGACCGGTAGAGCCGGCCGCGGCCCTCGACGGTCTCCGACGCGCGAACCACGACGGGCAGCTCCTCGGCCACCAGCCGTCCGAGCCGGCGGCCCTTCCACAGGGCCACCAGCAGCACGACCACACAGAGCTGCCAGAACGCCCACGTCGCGTTCGGCGGGATCATGTCGAACACCGACGCCGAGGCCGACGACTCGCCTTCGACGTGATGCGGTGCGTACCAGACGAGCCGGGGCCGGTCGCCCGCGAGGTTCATCGCCAGCGCGGCGTTGCCCGCCTGTGCCAGGCCGCCGTTGGTCATGAAGTCGGTGCTGCCGACCGCGGTGATCGTCCGCCCGCCGTCGCGGATCCGGATCAGCACCCCGCCGTAGCATCGGGTGATCGTGCGCCCCTTGGCGGCGCGGAACGTGTCGCTCGGCCCGAACCGGACCGGCCCGGCCCGATCGGCTTCCCGCAGTGTGCAATTCGGGTCGCTGTCGAAGGTGTCGGCGGCCGAGACGCGGATGCCGGGCAGCAGCGCCTGGCGGGTTCGCGCGGTCGGCTCCACCAGCAGCAGGTCGCCGGGCACCTCGGCCAGCCGGCCGACCAGCTCGTCGCTGAGGAACTGGCTCTGCGCCACCAGGACCAGGGTGTCGGGGCGCGCCGCCCGTTCGACGTCTTCGATGCCGTTCGCCACCACGACGTCGACGCCGCCGGCGCGCAGCAGGGCCACCAGCGCGTGGGCGCCGTCGGGATCGGTAGACCCCGGATCCATGCGCGCGCCGGGGCGCGGCGCGGTGATGTAGGTGCTGACCCCGACCACCAGTACCAGCGCAGCGATGGTCAGGGCTATCAGGCCCCAGGAGCGCCGCGACCGCATTCGCTGCGCCATCACCGCACCTGGGCCCAGGAGTCGGCGGACACGGGCCGGCCGGCCGCCGTCGCCGCGGCCGGCGACCGCGACCGCAGGTGGTCGTCGAGGTCGGCGACCAGCTGGTAGGAGTCCCGGGTCCCGGGCTGCTCGCCGTAGGTCACGTCGTTGAAAGCCGTTGCCGCTTCGGATAATTCGCCGGCCAAATGGGGCAGCACCGTGCCGGCGTCGCGCGCGAGCTCGTTGGCGGTGCGGCCGGGCGCGGGCGCGAGCACGCCGGTCTCCTCCAGCTGACGGGCGACGGCCCGCAATCGATGGCGGATCGCTGCGGCCCAATCACCTTCTGCAGCAAAGTCTTTCGCGATATCGCGGTGTTGGGCGGCGGTGAGTTGCGCGGCGTCGAACAACAGGTGGTCGCCGCCGCGCCTGGTGCGCAGGGTGCGCCGGGCGATGCGGACACCCACCACCACGGCGACGAAGAGCAGGATGAGGAGCACCGTCACGGTGAACCACCCGCCGGGTATGGCGGCCGTCTTCTGCAGCAGCCGGTAGATCAACTCGTCGAGCCACTCGACGAGCTTTTGCGCCGCGGAGCCTTTGGAGTAGATCGGCTTGTCGAGTTCGGCCTGCGCGGCCCGGTGCGCGGCGTCGCGGTCGATGTCGATGGAGGGCACGGTCACACCCCTTGGTCGGTGCTCACGCGGGCCGGGTCAGCCACAGGTTGTCCGTCGAGGCGACCGCGTAGGGGCCCCGGGCGGCGCCGGTCTGCAAGACGAGGTCGAACGCCTCGGCGCGCATGCGACGGTCGGTGTAGAGCAACACGATGACCCCGGCGTTGAAGGGCGCGGTGACGATCTGCCCGATTGCCGACCCCAGGGACGCGACGACGTTGCCCAGCAACAGGATTGCGAACGATCCAGAGGACATCGCGGCGCCCAGCGCCAGCTGGCTGGCGATGGTGAAGGGCGCGGCGATGGCGCTCGCGACGACCGTCGTCACCAGGAACGTCAGCGCGCGGATGCCCAGGACGCGCCAGAATCCGTTGCGAATCAACGCGAATGACCGGGCGATCGCATCCATGACCGGCAGCCGCTCGAGCACGATCAGCACGGGCGCGAACAGGACCCCGGTGTACAGATACACCAGCCCCGCGATCAGCAGCAGCGCGAGCGGGAGGCCGGCCACCACCGCGACCGCGGCGTTGCCGATCGCCGCGAGCAACGCGACCGCCACGGCCACCAGCCCGAGCAGGGCCGCGAGCACCACGGCTTCCAGCAGCGCCAGGGCGAGCAACGGCAGCAACCGGCCCCGGATCTTGGCCCAGGTTTCGCCGATGGTGATCGTCGCGCCGAACACCGCCCGCCCGACGATGACGGTGAGCATTCCGGACAGCAGCATGCCGCCCAGCCAGGTGATCAAGAGGCCGGCCGCCGAGGATCCCAGCCAGGCGCCGATGAAACCGGAGCTCAGCTGGTCCGGCGTGTCGGTGATGGCCCCGCGGTAGGCGGCCAGCGGCCCGAGCGCCGCAACCAGCGACACGATCTGCATGACGATGACCACCATCGCGGTCAGTCCCAGCGTCGCCTGGGGATTGGTCCGGATGTAGCCGACCGCGCCGTTGAAGATCTCGCTCAACGTCAAGGGGCGCAGCGGGATGATCCCGGGCCGCAACGCGGCCGTGAACGGTTGCGGCGGGCCGTAATACCCGGGCGTGGGACCGTACGCGGGGGGAGGGCCGTAATAGCCGGGCGGGGGCCCGTATGCGGGGGGAGGGCCGTAATAGCCGGGCGGGGGGCCGAGAGACGGGGATGGGCCGGAAGCGGGCGGGGGGCCGTAGGCCGGAGGCGGGCCGATCGGGTAGCCAGGCGGGGGCGCGCTCACCGTGTTCCGCGGCCTTGCAAGCCGGGCCCGTCGTTCGTCATGGGGTCCATCCTGTCGGCGGTGTGGGCATTTCTCAATCATGTCGGGTGCCGCGGCGCGTAGCGTCACAGCCATGGCGGAACTCAAAGCCCGGCTGCGCGCGGACCTCACCCAGGCGATGAAGTCTCAGGACAAGCTGCGGACGGCGACGTTGCGCATGTTGCTCGCCGCGATCCAGACCGAGGAGGTCTCCGGCAAGCAGGCGAAGGACCTCACCGACGACGAGGTCATCAAGGTGCTGGCCAGGGAGTCCCGCAAGCGCGGAGAGGCGGCCGAGATCTACACCCAGAACGGCCGGGGGGACCTCGCCGCCACCGAGCACGCCGAGGCGCGGGTCATCGACGACTATCTGCCCACCCCACTCACCGAGGCCGAGCTGGCCGACGTGGCCGACACCGCGATCGCGCAGGTCGCCGAGGAGATCGGCGAACGGCCGGGCATCAAGCAGATGGGCATGGTGATGAAGGCCGCCACCGCGATCGCGGCGGGCAAAGCCGACGGTGCGAGGCTGTCGGCGGCGGTCAAAGAGCGCCTGTAGCTAACTCGGCGAGACGACGACCGTTCGCGTGCTGTCGCCGGCGCGCCGCGTGACGCGCCGGGCATCCAGCTGCTCGAGCAGCGGCACCGCGACCCGGCGGGTGGTCCCGAGCGCGCGGCGCGCCTCGCTGACCGTGAACGGCTGCCGCAGCGTCGCCAGGACGGCGGCCGCGCGCTCGAACGCGCCGGGCCCCAGCACCACCCCGTCGGCGATCCGGGTCAGCCGCCCGGCGCGCACCGCCGCGGCCAGCTCGCGGGGCCCCAGCTTCAGCTCGGCCAACTCGTCGGCCTCCGGCGCTCGAAACGGCTCGGCGGCCAGCCACTCCTCGAGCGTGCGCAGGGCCTTGTCCACCCGCGCCGGCAGGTCCGCGCCCGGCACGCGCACCACCCCGTCGGCAACCTGAAGGCCGGTGCCCTCGAGCAGCCCCGACACCAACTCCGCCGCGGGCAACCCCGCGCGCTGCCGCAACGTCTCCAGCGGCATGCCCGCCGCGATGTCGTGATCGTCCGCCCAGCGCCGCACCGTGGCGGTCGCGGCCTCGCGCCGGGCGGCCCACCACTGCGGGTCCACCATCCAGTCGCCCACCCGGAGGCCGACGGGCGGCAGCCCCATGGCCCGCAGCTCGGCCACCGGGGCGCACTCGGGCGGGGGGACCCGGCCCGTCGCCAGCTCCGCGGCCCGCTCGCGAGCCGCGCCCCTGCGGCGCAACGCGGGCGGCCGGACGTCGAGCACCTCGATGCCGGCCGCGATCCGGTGCTCCCCGGGGTCGCGCAGCAGCCCGACATCCCCGACCCGCAGCGGCAGCGGCGTGGCCAGGCGCAGCCGCGCCGCCGCCGTTCCCAGTTGACGGACCTGCGCCGGCACGGCCGCGGACCCGATGTGCAGGACGAGCCGGCGGTGCAGGGTGTCCGCAGAGCGCAGCGACACGTCGACCTCGGCGGTGTCCAGCCAGGCGCCCGGTGTCCGGACCGCGTCGCCGCGGCCGATGTCCCTGCGGTCGACACCGCGCAGGTTCAGCGCGACGCGCGCCACCGCGCCGAGCGCCGCCCGGTCGCGGCCCAGCGATTGCAGCCCGCGGACCGTGACGCGCCGGCCGGCGTGTTCCAGCTCGTCGCCCACCCGGATCGTGCCCGCCGCCAGGGTGCCGGTCACCACGGTGCCCGCACCCCGCACGGTGAAGCTCCGGTCGACCCACAGCCGCACGTCGGCGCCCGGGTCCGGGGCCGGGAGTCGGCCGGTCAGCGCCGACAGCTCCGTGCGCACCCGGTCCAGGTCGGTGCCGATCGCGACGGGGGCGCCCGCGAGCGAGCTGGCGGCGAACCGCTCGGACACCTGGGCGACGGCCGGCCCGGGGTCGGCGAGGTCGGCCTTGCTGATGACCACCAGGCCGTGGCGCACCCCGAGGGCGTCCAGGGCCGCCAGGTGCTCTTCGGACTGCGGCATCCAGCCCTCGGTGGCGGCGACGACGAACATCACCGCCGGGACCGGTCCGGCCCCGGCCAGCATGTTGGCCACGAAGCGCTGGTGGCCCGGGACGTCGACGAACGCCAACTGACGCCCGTCGACCTCGGTCCAGGCGAAGCCCAGGTCGATGGTCAGGCCGCGGCGTTGTTCCTCGGCCAGCCGGTCGGGCCACATGCCGGTGAGCCGGTGCAACAGGGTGGTCTTGCCGTGGTCGACGTGCCCGGCGGTGGCTAGGACGAACACGCCCGCACCGCCGCCACCAGCAGCTCGTCGTCCTCGGGCGCGACCGTGCGCAGATCCAGCAGGCAGCGGCCCGCCTCCAGCCGGCCGACGACCGGCGGGCTGCCCCTACGCAGCGCGGCGGCGTAGGGCTCGGGCAGGCTCACCCCGGCGCTGGGCAGTTCGACGCCCGGCGCCCCGCCGCCGCCGACGGCCGCGACGCAGTCCACCGCGACCGCGCCGGGCAGCGCCGCGGCGACGCGCTCGGCGCGGGCGCGCAGCTGCGCCACGTCGGCGGCCAGCGCCCGGGCCACCGGTGGTGGCGGCCCCACCAGGGTCGCCTCCAGCGCGGCCAGCGTCAGCTTGTCCACCCGTAGGGCGCGCGCCGCCGGGTGCCGGCGCAGCCGGTCGATCAGCGCGGCGTCGCCCAGCAGCAGGCCGGCCTGCGGGCCGCCGAGCAGCTTGTCACCGCTGGCGGTGACCAGGTCCGCGCCGGCGCGCAGCGCCGACGTCGCGTCCGGCTCGTCGGGCAGCGCCGGGTGCGGGGTCAGCAGCCCGGAGCCGATGTCCACCACGAGCGGGACGTCGAGACCCGCCAGCTCGGTGACGCTCACCGCCGAGGTGAACCCGCTGAGGCGGAAGTTCGACGGGTGCACCTTCAGCACGAAGCCGGTGTCGGGCCCGATCGCCTCGGCGTAGTCGCGCAGCGCGGTGCGGTTGGTGGTGCCGACCTCGCGCAGCCGCGCACCGGTGCACGCCAGCAGATCCGGGATCCGGAAGCCGTCACCGATTTCGACGAGTTCGCCCCGGCTGATCACGATCTCGCGGTCGGGCGCCAGCGTCAGCGCGGTCAGCAGCAGCGCGGCCGCGTTGTTGTTGACCACGTGCACGCCGCCGGCGGCCGGGACCGCGCGGGCCAGCGCCGCCAGCGCGCCCCGGCCCCGCCGCGCGCGCCGCCCGGTCTGCAGGTCGAACTCGACGTCCGTGGTGCCGGCCGCGGCGATCAACGCGTCGAGCGCTGCCCCCGACAGCGGCGCCCGGCCCAGGTTGGTGTGCACCACGACACCGGTGGCGTTGACGACGGGCCGCAGGCTCGACGCGGTGGCGGGCAGCGCGGCGACGGCGCATTCGGCGACCCGGTCGGGCTCGATCTCACCGGCGCGGGCCCGCTGCTGCGCGTCGGCGATCACGGCCTTCACCAGCGCGCGGCCCAGCACGCGCTGCGCCTCGAGAAGGCGGGGATCGGCGAGCAGGGTGTCGGTGCCCGGCACCCGGCGGCGCGGGTCGCTCATGCCGCACCCCAGGGAGCATGGCGGAGGCGGACGGGAATCGAACCCGCCAGCGGCAGCGTCTGCCGTTCGACGGTTTTGAAGACCGCGCCGGTCACCAGACCGGACACGCCTCCCTGGACCATGCGGACAATTATGGACGCCATGACCTATCGCCTCACCCAGTACGCCCACGGCGGCGGCTGCGCGTGCAAGATCCCGCCCGCCGAGCTCGAGGACGTCATCGGCGGTCTCGGGGTGGTCGCGCCGCGCGACCCGGCCGGGGAGCTGCTGGTGGGGCTGGACGGCGGTGACGACGCCGCGGTGGTGCGCCTCGAAAACGGCACGGCGCTGATCGCGACGACGGATTTCTTCACGCCGGTGGTGGACGACGCCTACGACTGGGGCCGGATCGCGGCCACCAACGCGCTGTCGGACGTGTACGCGATGGGCGGGCGCCCGGTGGTCGCGGTGAACCTGCTGGGCTGGCCGCGCGACGTGTTGCCGTTCGAGCTGGCGGCCGAGACGCTGCGCGGCGGGATGGACGTCTGCGCGCTGGCCGGCTGCCACCTGGCCGGCGGGCACAGCGTCGACGACCCGGAACCCAAATACGGGCTGGCGGTCACCGGGATCGCGGACCCGAACCGGTTGCTGCGCAACAACTCCGGCAAGGCGGGTACGCCGCTGTCGCTGACCAAGCCGCTCGGGGTCGGCGTGCTGAACGCCAGGCACAAGGCCACCGGCGAGCGCTTCGAGCAGGCGATCGAGGTGATGACCACCCTCAACGCCGCGGCGGCCGGCGCGGCGCTGGCGGCCGGCGTCGAATGTGCAACGGACATCACGGGTTTCGGTCTGCTGGGACACCTGCACAAGCTGGCGCGGGCCAGCGGCGTCACGGCGGTGATCGAGTCGGCGGCGGTGCCCTACCTGGAGGGCGCGCGCGAGGCGCTGGCGGCCGGCTACGTCAGCGGCGGCACCCGGCGAAACCTCGACTGGGTCGCGCCGCACGCCGACCTGGCGCGGATCGGCGAGGACGACGCTTTGCTGCTCGCCGACGCGCAGACCTCGGGCGGCCTGCTGATCGCCGGGGAGATCCCCGGAGCGCCCGTCATCGGGGAGCTGACGGCGCGCCGCGAGCACACCATCGTGGTCCGCTGACCGGGTGCGGTATCGCGGTGACGCACTAGGGTGAGGGAATGGCACTGCCGAAGATCTTCCTGGAATGGCCCGTCGTGCGTCAGTGGCGTTCACCGGACAAGCTCGGCCGCGGCTCGGCGGTGACCTCCAGGCACACCCGCGCCGTCACCCCGCGCACCACGACGGCCGACCGGGTCGTGCAGAGCATCTGCCCGTACTGCGCCGTGGGATGCGGTCAGCGCGTGTACGTCAAGGACGAGCGCGTCGTCCAGATCGAGGGCGACCCCGACTCCCCGATCTCGCGAGGCCGGCTGTGCCCCAAGGGTTCCGCGAGCGAACAACTGGTGAATTCGCCGGGCCGGCAGCACCACGTGCTCTACCGCGCGCCGCGGGCGACGCAGTGGCAGCCCCTCGAGCTGGACACCGCGATCGACATGATCGCCGACCGCTTCCTGGAGGCCCGCCGCAACAGCTGGCAGGACATCGACAAGAAGGGCAACCTGCTGCGCCGCACCATGGGCATCGCCGCGCTCGGCGGGGCCACGCTGGACAACGAGGAGAACTATCTCATCAAGAAGTTGTTCACGGCCGCGGGCGCCATCCAGATCGAGAACCAAGCCCGTATTTGACACTCCGCCACGGTTCCCGGTCTGGGAGCCTCCTTCGGGCGCGGCGGCGCCACCCAGTCACTGCAAGACATGGCCAATGCCGACTGCATCGTCATCCAGGGCTCCAACATGGCCGAGTGCCACCCGGTGGGATTCCAGTGGGTCGAGGAGGCCAGGGCGCGGGGCGCGCGGATCATCCACGTCGACCCGCGGTTCACCCGGACGTCGGCGGTGTCGGACCGGCACATCCCGATCCGGGCCGGGTCGGACGTGGTGCTGCTCGGCGCCCTGATCAACCACGTCCTTGCCAATGATCTCTGGTTCAAGGAGTACGTGGTCGCCTACACCAACGCCGCGACGCTGATCAACGAGGACTTCAGGGACGCCGAGGACCTCGGCGGTCTGTTCTCCGGCTTCGACCCGCAGACCGGCCAGTACGACACGTCGACGTGGGCCTACGAGGAGGAAGGCAACGGTCAGGTCGAGTCCGCCGGCGGCGGCCACACGCACGGTGCCACCGCCTCGGACAGCGCGGCCGGTCACCAGCAGGGCAGCGGAGGTCCGCCGCTCGCGCACGCCCGCGTGAAGCGCGACGAGACCCTGCAGCACCCGCGAACGGTCTTCCAGATCGTCAAGCGCCACTACGGCCGCTACACCCCGCAGATGGTCACCGAGGTGTGCGGCATCAGCCGCGAGGACTTCGACTACCTCGCGCGCAGTATCGTCGAGAACTCCGGGCGCGAGCGCACCACCTGCTTCGCGTACGCCGTCGGATGGACGCAGCACACCCTCGGTGCCCAATTCATCCGCACCGCAACCATTCTGCAGCTCCTGCTGGGCAACGTCGGCCGGCCCGGCAGCGGCATCATGGCGCTGCGCGGACACGCCACCATCCAGGGCTCCACCGACATCCCCACGCTGTTCAACCTGCTGCCCGGGTACCTGCCGATGCCCAAGGCGGGCATGCACGACACGCTGGACGCCTATCTCAATGCGGTCGGGTCGAAGAGACAGAAGGGCTTCTGGGCCAACGCCGACGCCTACACGGTCAGCCTGCTCAAGGCGTGGTGGGGCGAGGCGGCCACCGAGGACAACGACTGGGCGTACGACTACCTGCCGCGTCTGACCGGCCCGCACGGCACCTACCAGACCCTGATGGGAATGCTGGACGACGAGGTCCAGGGCTACTTCCTGCTGGGCCAGAACCCCGCGGTCGGCTCGGCCCACGGCCGGTTGCAGCGGCTCGGCATGGCCCACCTCAAGTGGCTGGTGGTGCGCGATCTCAACCTCATCGAGTCGGCCACCTGGTGGAAGGACGGGCCGGAGATCGCGTCGGGCGAACTGAAGACCGAGGAGATCGAGACCGAGGTGTTCTTCCTGCCGGCGGCCACCCACGTGGAGAAGGCCGGGTCGTTCACCCAGACCCAGCGGCTGGTGCAGTGGCGGCACAAGGCCGTCGAGCCGCCCGGTCAGTGCCAGAGCGAGTTGCAGTTCTTCTTCGAGCTGGGCAAGCGGATCCGGCAGCGGCTGGCCGGTTCGACCGACGAGCGCGACCGGCCGCTGCTGGACCTGACGTGGGACTACCCGACCGACGAGCACGGCGAGCCAGACGGCGAGGCCGTGCTGGCCGAGATCAACGGCTATCACCTCTCCAACACCGCCGGCCCGAACGCGCGAAAGCCGTTGTCGTCGTACACCGAGATGCGCGCCGACGGGTCGACCGCGGGCGGCTGCTGGATCTACACCGGCGTCTACGCCGGCGCCACCAACCAGGCCGCGCGCCGCGTTCCCCACGGGGGCCCGTCACCGAGCCAGCAGGAATGGGGCTGGGCGTGGCCCGCCGACCGCCGGATCCTCTACAACCGCGCCTCCGCCGACCCGGACGGCAAGCCGTGGAGCGAGCGCAAGCGCTACATCTGGTGGGACGACACCCAACAGCGTTGGGTCGGCTACGACGTGGCCGACTTCCCGGCCGACCGGGCGCCGGGCAGCCGGCCCGATCCCGACGTCGGCGGCCCCGACGCGCTCGCCGGCGACGACCCGTTCGTCATGCAGGCCGACGGCAAGGGCTGGCTGTTCGCTCCGAAGGGTGTCGTCGACGGGCCGCTGCCCACGCACTACGAGCCCCAGGAATCCCCGGTGGCCAACGCGCTGTATCCCCAGCAGCAGAATCCGGCGCGAATCACGTTCCCGCGCAAGGACAATCTCAGCGCACCCAGCGCCGGTGAACCCGGGGCCGAGGTCTACCCCTACGTGTTCACCACCTACCGGCTCACCGAGCACCACACCGCCGGCGGGATGAGCCGGTGGCTGCCCTATCTCTCGGAGCTGCAGCCCGAGATGTTCTGCGAGGTGTCCAAGGAGCTGGCGGCCGAACGCGGACTCGAGCCCTACGGGTGGGCCACCATCGTCTCGCCGCGCGCGGCGATCGAAGCCCGCGTGCTGGTCACCGCGCGCCTGGCGCCGCTGGTGGTCGGCGGCCGCACGGTGCACCAGATCGGCCTGCCGTATCACTGGGGCGTGGGGGGCGACGCGGTGGTCAGCGGGGACGCCGCCAACGACCTCCTCGGCATTACGCTCGACCCCAACGTGCAGATCCAGGAGTCCAAGGCCGGGTCCTGCGACATCCGGCCCGGGCGCCGCCCGCAGGGTGAGGAACTGCTGCGCCTGATCGCCGACTACCAATCCCGTTCGGGCGCAACGGCCGAGACCGGCAACACACGACTGAGCGACGCCGTCTGGAAAGGGGGAGCCGATGGGGCTGCTGAGCGGTCCGAGTGACCCGGCCACCGACGCCGGCTGGGTCGACCCGAAGCCGCGCAAGGGGTTCTTCACCGACACCTCGATCTGCATCGGCTGCAAGGCGTGCGAGGTGGCCTGCAAGGAGTGGAACCGCAACCCGCGCGACGGCGACCTGGAGCTGCTGGGTTCGTCCTACGACAACACGGGCGCGTTGGGCGCCAGCACGTGGCGGCACGTGGCGTTCATCGAGCAGGGCCGGGACCGGATCGCGCAGGCACGCGATTCCGGCCGCGCCCTGATCGATCTGGGGATGCCGGCGCTTCCCGGTGCCGGCGCGGGCGGCGAACCCGTCGCGCCGCCGCACACGCCGGAGTTCCGGTGGCTGATGTCCTCGGACGTGTGCAAGCACTGCACGCACGCCGGCTGCCTGGACGTCTGCCCGACGGGTGCGTTGTTCCGCACCGAGTTCGGCACCGTCGTCGTGCAGGACGACGTCTGCAACGGCTGCGGCACCTGCGTGGCGGGCTGCCCGTTCGGGGTGGTCGAGCGCCGCAGCGACGGCACGTACGCGACGCCGGTGGACCGGCCCGGCCGGCCCGCCGAGAAGTTCGTCACGGGCGTCGCGCAGAAGTGCACCCTGTGCTACGACCGGCTGGTCGAAGACCAGATCCCGGCCTGCGCCCAGACCTGCCCCACCACGTCGATCAAGTTCGGCGACCACGACGACCTGGTGGTCACGGCGCGGGAACGGGTCGCCGCCCTGCACGCGCAGGGCCTCACCGAGGCGCGCCTCTACGGCGCCAACGAGTTCGACGGCGTCGGGGGCACCGGTTCGGTCTTCCTGCTGCTCGACGAGCCGGAGGTGTACGGGCTGCCGCCGGACCCGCGGGTCTGCACGGCCGACCTGCCGCAGATGTTCAAGCGCGCGGGGGTGGCGGCGGCCGGGATGGTCGCCGCCGCCGCGCTGGCGTTCTGGAAGGGCCGGTAGCCGGGTGAGCACCTCCGAATACGACAGCCTGCGCCCGCCCGAGCCCGAGGGCGGCCGGCGCCGCGGCCGCAGGCGGTCCGGCCGCCGGGGCGGCAGAAACGACGGCTCACGTGAGATGCCGATGGTCCCCGAGGCCGAGTTCAGCTCCTATTACGGGCGTCCGGTGATCAAGCCCCCACCGTGGGAGGCCGAGGTGGGCGCCTACCTGTTCCTGGGCGGCGTGGCGGGCGGCTCCGGTCTGCTGGCCGCCGGCGCGCAGCTCACCGGTCGGGAGGCATTGCGCCGCAACACCCGCCTGACCGGGTTCGTGGCGGTGCTGCTGAGCCTGGCCGCCCTGGTCAAGGACCTGGGCCGGCCGGAGCGCTTCCTGAACATGCTGCGCACATTCAAGCCGACGTCGCCGATGAACCTGGGCTCCTGGATCCTGAGCGCCTACAGCGCCGGCCTGTCGGTCGCCGCCGCCTCGGAGATCGACCGGATGACCGGCAGCCGGCTCCCGTTGGGCCCGTTGCGCCCGGTCCTGCGCGGCGTGGAGGGCCCGGCCGGGCTGGAGGCCGCGGTGCTCGCGGCGCCGCTGGCCGTCTACACCGCGGTGCTGCTGGCCGACACCGCCATCCCGACCTGGAACGCCGCCCACGAGGACCTGCCGTTCGTGTTCGTCAGCTCGGCGAGCCTGGCGGCGTCGGGGCTGGCGATGGTCACCACGCCGGTGGCCGAGGCGGGCCCGGCCCGCGTGCTGGCCGTCCTGGGCGTGCTGGGTGACCTGGTGGCGACGAGGGTGATGGAACGGCGGATGGACCCGGTGGCCGCCGAACCGCTCCATCACGGCCGCCCGGGCCACATGCTGCGCTACAGCGAACGACTGGTGATCGCCGGCGGGCTGGGGACGCTGCTCGGCGGTCGCAACCGCGGGGTCGCGGTGGTGTCCGGCCTGGCGCTGGCGACGGCGTCGGCCCTGACCCGGTTCGGCGTGTTCGAGGCGGGTAAGGAATCGGCCCGCCACCCGCGTTACACGATCGAGCCGCAGAAGCGCAGGCTCGCGGCCCGCCGGTCGGCCGGCATCACCGGCGACTCGATCACCACCGCGGGCTGAGCCCCTTACGGGGTCGCCCGTTTTGCACCGCCCGCACCAGGGTACGTATGCGCCTATGACCAATTTCGGCTACACGCTGATGACCGAGCAGAGTGGTCCCAAAGACCTTGTCTCCTACGCGGTTTCGGCCGAAGAGCGCGGATTCGACTTCGAAGTGTGCAGCGATCACTTCTCGCCGTGGCTGACCTCGCAGGGGCACGCGCCCAACGCCTGGACGGTCCTCGGTGCGGTGGCGCACGCCACCCGCCGGGTGGACCTCTACACCTACGTGACCTGCCCGACGATGCGGTACCACCCGGCCGTGGTCGCCCAGCAGGCCGCCACGCTGCAGATTCTCGCCGACGGCCGGTTCACCCTGGGCCTGGGCAGCGGCGAGAACCTCAACGAACACGTCGTCGGCAAGGGCTGGCCCACCGTGGCGCGCCGGCAGGAGATGCTGCGCGAGGCCATCGAGATCATCCGCGAGCTGTTCAGCGGCGAGCTGGTGGACTGGCGGGGGGAGTACTACCAGGTCGACTCTGCCCGGCTGTGGGACGTTCCCGAGGTCCCCGTCGGCATCGCGGTGGCGATCGGCGGAGAGAGGGCCATCGACAAATTCGTCAAGCTCGCCGACCACTTCGTCGCCGTCGAACCGGACAAGGAACTGGTCGACGCGTGGCACGCCGCCCGCCAGGTGGCCAACGACGGCCAGGCCGGCCGCGTCGTCGGGCAGATACCAGTGTCCTGGGACCCGGACCGCGACGCCGCGATGCAGCGCGCCCACGACCAGTTCCGCTGGTTCGCCGGGGGGTGGAAGGTCAACGCCGACCTGCCGACGCCGGCCGGATTCGCCGGCGCGACGCAGTTCGTGCGACCCGAGGATGTGGCCGAGACCATCCCCTGCGGCCCGGACCTCGACGCCATCGTCGAGGCCGTCCGGCCGTACTGGGAAGCCGGGTTCACCGACATCGCGCTGGTCCAGATCGGCGGACAGACTCAGGAGAGGTTTCTCAAGGAGGCCGCCGAGCCCTTGCTGGAGGCGCTGCGCTCGGCAGCAAACTGAGCCCGACGTTTGGGTGCTGCCCGCACGGGTATCCGGGCACCATCGCGCATCGGCGGTCGACACCGTCGGTCCAGGCGCAGAAATTCAAAAGCGGGTGCGGCACAGCGGTTATTGAGGGGCCCCTCGCCGGGGCGGAGCGGGGAGTCGAGGATGACGGAGCCAAGCACCAGCACCGCAACGTTGGTGAAGACGCTCGGGGGAGCCAGCGTAGGGCTGGGATTGGCGGAGTTGGTCGCACCCCACAAGGTCGCGGCGGTGGCGGGTGTCGACGACACCACCCGGTCGCGCAACATCATCCGCGGGCTGGGTCTTCGCGAATGCGGCCATGGCGCAGCACTGTTGGGCGGTCCCCAGAAGCTGGTGTGGACGAGGGTGGCCGGCGACGTCCTCGATGTCGCGCTGCTGGCGGCCGGGGTGGCCGCGCGCGGCCGCGGCCGGCGCCGGCGGGGCTTGATCTCGGCCGCGCTGCTCGCCGGCATCGGCGGTCTCGACCTGTACACCGCGTTGCGGACCACCGGCAACGGGTCCGGCCGATAAGGCGGCCGCCCGGCTAACCGTAAAGGAAGATCAGCGATGTCGAATACTTTGCAAGGCAAGAAGATCGCGTTCTTGGCCGCCGACGGTGTGGAGAAGGTGGAGCTCGAGCGACCACGGGCGGCGCTGGAAGACGCCGGCGCCCGGGTCGAGCTCCTTTCGCTCGAGAAGGGCGAAATCCAGGCCCGCAACCATGATCTCGAACCGGCGGGCACGTTCGCCGTGGACCGTGCGGTGTCGGCCTCGGCGGTCGGCGACTACGACGGCCTGGTGCTGCCCGGCGGCACGGTGAACCCCGACAAGCTCCGCCTGGACGACTCCGCCGTGGCGTTCGTGCGCGACTTCGTCGACTCCGGCAAGCCGGTCGCCGCGATCTGTCACGGCCCCTGGACCCTGGTGGAAGCGGGGGTGGCCAAAGGGCGAAGGCTCACCTCGTATCCCAGCATCCGCACCGACCTTCGTAACGCCGGCGCCGACGTCGTCGACGAAGAGGTGGTGGTCGACGGAAACCTGATCACCAGCCGCTCGCCGTCGGACCTCGACGCGTTCTGCGCGACGATCATCGAGCAGTTAGCCCACGCCCCCGCGGGTTAGCCGCAAACGTTTCTGGGCTGGTCGGTTTGAATGCACCGGTTTGCGGGCATCAGTCAGGCGCAGTCGGAGATCGCTGCGGCGATCCGTCGAAAGGCCAATAGTGACAACCATTTATCCCGACCCCGCGGTGTCCGCCGCGCGCAACGTGTATCAGCCGCAAGAGGACTCCCGTTTACTTGTGGACGCGATGCACCAGAGCGCGCTCATCCCCGGACGGCGCGTCCTCGACCTGTGTACGGGAAGCGGCTTCGTGGCCATCGCCGCCGCCGAGCTGGGAGCCGCCGGAGTCACGGCCTTCGACATCTGCCCACACGCGGTCGACTGCTCACGGGGCAATGCCGCCGTCGCCGGCCGGCTGGTCGACGTGCGTCGGGGAACCTGGATCGAAGCTCTGGAGCTGGCGCCGTTCGACGTCGTGGTGTCGAACCCGCCTTACGTGCCGACCCCGCCCGCCGACGACACCGACATGATCCACCCGGCGGCCGGGCCGTCGTGGGCCTGGAACGCCGGGCCCGACGGCCGCATGGTGTTGGACCCGCTGTGCGAGGCGGCCCCGAAGCTGTTGTGCGACGGCGGCACCCTGCTGCTGGTCCATTCGGCGCTTGCCGGTGTGCGGCAGTCGCTGGACACGCTGAAGTGGGCCGGCATGGACGCCGAAGTCATTGCCAGCAAATGGATCCCGTTCGGACCCGTGCTGAGGGCGCGGGCCCGCTGGCTCGAAGAGGTCGGCCTGATCCCCCGTGGGCGCCGGGAGGAGGAGCTGGTGGTGATCCGGGCGGACAAGAGATGAGCGCCACCCGGGTGCAAGTGGTGCCGAACGGGCCCGTACTGGTTTCGGGCCCGGTCCGCATCGAGATGCCCGACGGCGACGTCGTCGAGTCCGACCGTTTCATGGTGGCGATCTGCACCTGCCGGCGCAGCGACGACTACCCGTTGTGCGACACCAGCCATCGGCGCTGCCGCAACGTCTCGGCGGCGCCGGAACGTCTCGGCGATCGAATCGAGCGGGAAGCCCGCTAGTCCAGCGGCTTGCGCAGCGAGCTCTGACCCTGCTCCCACGACGCCATGAGGCGTTCGGCCAGCCGGTTTTCCACCGCCGCGTGCGCGCGGATCCCGAACACCACGTCGCGGTCGAGGTGCGGCTCCCGCGCGACGAGGTCGCCGACGACCGCGGTGCGGACCACCTGCTCGTGCACCGCATCGGCCTCGACGTGCTCGCTGTAGAACCGCACGCACTCCTGCGGCGCCCGCATCCGCCGCAGCGCGACGACGAAGCGGCGCGACCCCGGCGGCGAGGTGATCTCCGTCGACGCGAAGTGCCCTATTGCCGCCGCGCGCAACGACCGGTGCAGCCCGAACATCGACATGAGATTGACCGCCGCCAACGACTCGGCCGCGACGGCGTCGACGTAGTGCAGGTAGGTCGGGTCGAGGCCGGCTGCGACCATCAGGTCGGCGAACAGCTGCTGGTGCAGGCGCTGCGGTTGCCCGGCGCCGTACTCGTCGAACTCCACGGCGACGAAGGCCGCTTTGGCCCCGCCCAGCAGGCGCGGGATGGCCCAGGCGTGTGGGTCGCCCTCTTTGAGGTGGTACACCGAGCGGTGCACGAACAGTTCGCGCATCTGCTCCCAGGTTCCGTTGTCGCGCAGGTGGTATGACGGACCCGTGCCGTCGGCGGGCTCGACCGAGATCGCGTCCATCTCCGCGGCCGCCGTCCGGTCGGGCTCGATGGGGCCGACGTCGCGGCGCACACCCGCCAGGAAGACCCGCTCCAGTTCGGCACGCAATGCCAGCAACGCCGGATTCCACTCCCAGGCGGGGTCGACCCCGGCGAACCCGCGGTAGTGCAGCTCGTAGCACATGCACAGCGCCAACTGCAGATCCAGGCCGTAGGGATCGGAGTCGCGCACGGACGTGCCGCTGCGGACGAGCTGGTCTCGTGAGGACGGCGCGGCCAGTGCCTGCCGAACGGCTGTCGACAACGGGCCGTGCGCCGCCGGCAGGACGGGTTCGACCGTGGTGGATGCTCGGGTCACGCCGATGTCTACCCGCCACGCCGGGGCCGCAAACGGCGCGGACGCTTGCTACTTGCCAGACCGGGCCGCCGGCGTGGGCAGCCGGAAGCTGACGTGCGCGGTGGTCCCGGTCGCGGCGCGGTCGATTTCCAGGGCATCGCTGATCGCTCTGATCAGCAACAGCCCGCGCCCGCTGTTGCCCGGGTGCTCGGCGGGCTTTTTCCACGAGCCGAAGTCGGCGATTCGCGCGCGCACCTCGCCGCCGCCGATCTCGGCGTCCAGCACCATTGTCCCGGCGGCACGGCTCGCGTACGCGTGTTCGACACAGTTGGTGCACGCCTCGCTCACGACCAGCACGACGTCGGCGGCCAACTCCTCGGGCACCTCGTTGGCCCGCAGCCATGCGGCGAGCCGATGCCGGACCATCACCAATTGCTCTGCGCGCGCGTCGCTTTCGATGTGCAGTGGCGTCCGCCGGTGCCGGTAGATCACCATCGCCACGTCGTCATCGTAGCCGGCCGGCGGCGACAACTCGCGAAGCATGGTGTCCGCGACCGCATCCAGCGGCATCGTCTGGGTCTTGACCAGAACGGCTGCGGCGCGGTCGATCCCGTCATCGATGGACTCGCGTTTGCGTTCGACCAGTCCGTCGGTGAACACCATCAGCGTGCAGCCGGGCGGCAGCACCCGGGTGGTTTGCGGGCGCGGCCGGTTGCGGCGCACGGCCAGCGGCACCGACGAGGCGTCGGTCAACAGGGTGGTGACCCCGGGCTCGGGCCCGGCGAGGACGGCCGGCATGTGGCCCGCGTTGCTGTACTGCAAGACGCCGGACCCGGTGTCCAGGATGGCCAGAAAGACGGTGGTGCAATAGGCGTTCGGGATGAGCGATGCCGCCGAGTCGAGCTGCTCGAGCAGAACGGCGGGCTGTGCGCCGTTGATCAGCAACGCCCGCGCGGAGCTGCGTAGTTGCCCCATGATCGCCGCCGCGGGCAGGCCGCGGCCGACGCAGTCGCCGACCACGATGCCGATGCGGTGCTCCCCGATCGGCAGCACGTCATACCAGTCGCCGCCGATCTCCAGGGGTGGCACCGCGGGCTCGTAACGCACGGCGAAACCCGGTGGCGGCTGCAGCGGCGGCAGCATCGCGCGCTGCAGCGTCAGTGACGTCTCGCGGGCGCTCTCGAACTGGCGGACGTGCTGCATGGCCAGACTGAGGTGCCCGACGAGCACCGTGATCAGCAGCCGGTCTTCGGCGCTCACCCAGCGCGGGGAGCGCAGCTGCAGCCATAGCGCCAGATCGCCCGCACCCGAGAGCACCGCGACCAGTCCCTGTGCCTTGCCGGGGGCATCGGGCCGCTCGACCGTCCGGGCGGTCAGCGGCAACTGGTGACGCGCGTCGGCGAAGACGTCGCGCAACCAGGACTCGAGAGTGTGCCACCGTGTTTCGGCAGGCTCGCCCGCCACCTGGACCGCCGGCTCTCCTTCGCCGCCCGGCCAGGACACCGCGATCACGCGCTGCACGTCGATCGTCGTGCTGCACTCGTCGAGCGTGATCGCCAGCAGCTCGTCCACGCTCTTGGCGACGGCCACCGCGGTGGCCAGTCGCAGCACCGCGCTCTCGCGGGCGGCGAAGGCCCGTTCGGCGGTGACGTCGCGGACCGTCCCCACGTATACGTCGCGTTCGCCCGCCGCCTCGTTGACCGCGTTGATGCTGACCGTCACCCACGCCAGGTGACCGTCGCGGTGCCGGATCGGTGTCTCGTAGGTGGTGGCCCCGACGCTTCGGACCAGCAGTTGTTGTTGCCGCGCGGCGCTTGTGTCCACCAACCACGGGTGTGGCCACCGGTAGGGCAGGCCCTCGGCGGGATAGCCGAGGATCTCGGCGAAGGCGCTGTTCATGTCGACCACCGATCCTTCGTGGTCGGCGACGAAGAAGCCCTCTTGCAGCGAATTCACCAAGGCGGTGCGAAATCGGTCCCGATCGGCGAGATCCTCGGCGCGGGCCCGCTGTTCCTCGTAGCGCCGCGCGCCATCGAGGAACCCGCGGGTCGCGACGTCGAGCGGGGCCAGCGTCTGCAACAGGAACTCCAGGGCCGCCGGCCTGTCCACGGCGGACTTCGCCGCCAGCTCGCGCACCAGCAGGAAGTGATGCTCGACGATGTCGAGCACGCTGATACGTTCCTGCAGGGCCCGCCGCCCGAGCTCCTGGCCGACGGCCAGGGTGTCCTCGCCGCGCGCCTGCAGAAAGGTGCGCAGTGCGCCCACATAGTCGGCGAGGAAGTCGTCTGTCTGCGTCATGCCGAGGATCCCGGGGGGCGCGGCGCCGCAGGCACGACGGCGTCGTCGCTCTGCTTGGCATTCTTCAAACGCAAATCGCCGGCGCGAGCCGGAATCGACTGTGTCGGAACCGTTCCGGGGATGGGCCCGAAACGGGCGTTCTCAGGCACCGGGCGGCACCCACTTCCACATCTCGACCACCGTGCCCTTGCCGAGCGTGGAGTCGACGATCAGCCGGTCCATCAGGCGCCGGGCGCCGGGCAGGCCCATCCCGAGGCCGCGACCGGTCGAATAGCCGTCCTCGAGCGCACGGCCGACGTCGGCGATACCGGGGCCGTTGTCCTCGGCGCGCACCACCAGGCACTTGCGGCCCTCGCGGTCGGCCACGGCGACCCGGACGGCGCCGCGACCGGCGTAGCTGGTGATGTTTCGCGCGACCTCGGAGATCGCGGTGGCGATCATGGTGACGTCGGTCATCGAGAACCCGAGATCGAGGGCGAGTTGATGTCCGGCTTGGCGCGCCGCGACGATGTCGTCGGAGGTGTTGATGTCGATGACGATGTCAGCCGCCATCGCCGCGCCCGATCGTCGACTTATGTTGTGCCGGTAGGTCGGCTCGGAAAGGGATCGCACCCTGCTTCAGGATTGGTACCGGCATGAATCGCTCGCGGTCGTCCCGCTCACCCGGTTTGTCCGCCGGTACGGCCGGCCCCGTAGCCCAGCAGGCGCTCGGCTTCGTCGACGCCGGCCACAAGCGCGGACGCGGCGACCGTGCACGCCGGGCGGTTGGGCAGCCGGCCCTGATATCTGACGGGCGAAACTGACATATGGCCTCCCGAGGCCTCCCGAATACGCGTCGCGCTCCCGCGGTGGCCCATCCTTTTGCGAGACTAGCCCGGGTGGTCGCCTGGCAGGTGCCTAGGGCTTATTCTTCTCGCAGTTCGGCGTGGCAGGCTAGGCTTGCAGCACGCTCGAGGCCGAGACGAAGGATTGCCATTGTCAGCTCCTGATTCGATTACTACGTTGGTTGAGGACCACGACGGAGTGTCGGTGGTCAGTGTCAGCGGCGAAATCGATCTGGTGACCGCTCCCGCGCTCGAACAGGCGATCGGTACGGTTGTCGCGGAGAGTCCGACGGCCCTGGTCATCGATCTGTCCGCCGTGGAGTTCCTCGGTTCGGTAGGGCTGAAGATCCTGGCCGCCACCTACGAGAATCTCGGCACGGCCGCGGGTTTCGGAGTGGTCGCCCGCGGTCCGGCCACGCGGCGGCCCATCCACCTGACCGGGCTGGACAAGACCTTCCCGCTGTATTCGACGCTGGACGATGCGCTGACCGGCGTGCGCGACGACAACCCCGGCCAGTAGCCCCTGTTCGCCCGGAACGCGCGAACGCATTCCAAACCGGTGCAGCGCAAGCCTGTTTGACGACTTCCGAGTACTCCGTGGTGCGATGATGATAGTCATGGATGTCGATCGCCCCGAAGACGACCAGCAGTGGGACCGGCGGCAGCGTGGTGAAACGGAAATCCAACGGCTGGACCGTAATTGGAACAGCCTGCTGCAGGAACTGCGGGTGGTGCAAACCGGCGTGCAACTGCTCACCGGGTTCCTGCTGACGCTGCCTTTCCAGCAGCGGTTCGACGTGCTCGACTCGCCCATGCGGACCGTGTACCTGGCGACGGTCGCCTGCTCGGTGGGCGCGACGGTGTTGCTGATCGCCCCGGTGGCCATGCACCGGCTGCTGTTCCGGCGCCATCGCGTTCACGTGCTGGTGTCGGCCGCGCACCGATGCGCCTACGCCGGACTCGGCCTGCTCGGTATGGCACTGACCGGGGTCACGATCATCGTCTTCGCGGCGGTGTCGGGAAGCGACGCGGCGCTGATCGCGGGGGCGTGCGCGCTGGCGTTGTTCACGTTCTGCTGGTGGGCACTGCCGCTGGCGCTGCGCACCCGCGGGATGTGACGCCAGGTTTAGCGCTTGGCGGCCAGTGCGCCGATGCTGGTCGAGTCCAGGTTCTCGAGCAGATCCTGGGCGTCGTCGAAGAGGGGTGCCGCCCCGGCGGCCTGCAGTTCGGCACGGGCGATGCCGCCGCTGAGCACCCCGATGCACGGTAAACCCGCGCCGGCCGCGGCGTGGGCGTCCCACACGGCGTCGCCGACGAAGACGGCATGGGCGGCGTCCACGCCCGCCCGGTCCAGCGCCACCTCAACGATGCCGGGCTCGGGTTTGGCGGTGTCGACGTCGCGCGACGACGTCGTTTCGGAGATGACGTCGTCGCAGTCGAGCGCCTTGAGCAGGGCCTCGAGCTCGTCCTCGGGTGCCGACGTCGCCAGGACCACCTGCAACCCCAGATCGGCCACCCTGCGCAGCAACTCCCGCGCACCCGGCAACGGCGCCAGCAGCGGTATGAGCTCACGGTAGTAGCGGCTGTGCGCATCGCTGAGCCGCTCGGCAACCTCATCGGGGGCGTCGCCGGACAACGCGCTCACCAGCCGGGAGCCGTCCATGCCGATGCAGCGGTGGATCTTCCAGGCGCCCACGCGGATGCCTTCGTCGTGGAACGCGCGTTGCCATGCGTAGACGTGCAGATAGTTGGAGTCGATGAGCGTTCCGTCGACGTCGAACAGGACAGCGGGCTTGCCGCCGCCGGGACTCAGCGGACACTCCTGTGCCCGACACCCGTGCGCGATCGCAACGGCTTCTGAGACATCTGTGACATCTGGGCGGCATACCCACGCCGGCGCACCCTGACACCGGGCGGCCGGACGAGTTTTGCGGTTGCACGCGGCGGGCAACCGCCGTCCGGGTCTCGCGCTCAGGTGTGCAAACCCCGTCCCGGGTACTCGGGTAGCCCCTCGGTCTGCCGACCGACGTCCCGTCCGTCATCGAATGGCTTGCTGCGCAGTCCTTTTCACGAGGAGAGAGCTCCCCGCCGCCGGCCAGCAGCTGATCGGTTCGATTTGCCGGCAGCCACGCCCGGCGGACGCGGCGTGTTTAGCCATCAGCGGCGACCGGGTACCAATACGGCATGTCCGTTGTGTCAAGTACGTTGCTGCCGGCGGACGACCTCGTACGCTACGAGCCCGTCGGCGGCTGTTCTCAGAATCTCCCCCGTGCCCAGGGTGTCCGCCTCTCCGGCGTCGTGGCCGCGGCGGTCTGGGCGATCGGGGTGGTCGTCGGCCTGGTTGCGTTGACGGCCGGGCACCCGGGCGTGGCCCTCGCGGCCCTGGTGGTCGGCGTGGCGGCGCCGTGCGTCGGGGTTGCGTGGTTGCTGCGCGAGGAAGCGGCGACCCAACCGGGTCCTCGCTGCGCCCACTGATCCCCGGCCTTCCCCGGCCCTCTGACCCCCGGCGTTGCACCGCACCACCCGCGGTTTTCGGGCGGGCGGCCCAATCTTGACTTCGATGAACTTTTTTTCGCTCGGATGCGTGTAGTCAGCATCCGAACGGGGTAATGCCTGCGCCACGGGTGACTACTAGGGAAGTGCGTCAACCCGCCTTCGAGAGGCTCTGAGAGGAAGGAACTCCCATGGCGACCGTGAGCGACTATGACGCACGCCGTGTGACCGACATCGACCAGGACAAGTCCCCGCTGCGGGACCTGGCGCCGACCCTGCAGGGTTCGGCCACGGTGGTCATCGACGAGGACCCCAATGACCTCAACTTCTTCGAGTTGCCCGGCGCGGACCTGTCCGCCGAGGAGCTGACGGTGACCGTGATTCCGCAACGGTCCGACGAGTTCACTTGCCCGAGTTGCTTTTTGGTGCAGCACCGCAGCCGCCAGCGCCGCTCCGGCTCCGGTCTCTCGGTCTGCGCCGACTGCGCGTAGGTCGCCGCCCGCCGGCCCGGCCGTAGACTGGGTTGATGAGCGGCACCCTCGCTTTCGACGGGCGTTGCGGGATGTGCACGCGGGCCGTCAACCGACTGGCCCGGTGGGATCGCACCGGCGCCCTGACGATCGAGCCGTTCCAGAGCCCCGAAATCGCCGACCGGATCGCGGTGCGGGCCGACCGACTGCGCGAATCGGCGTGGTGGTTGGACTCGTCCGGCGAAATCTTCTCCGGCGCGCACGCCATGAACGCGGCCCTGGCCGCGGCGCTCGGCACCCCGCTGCCCCTGCGGGTCTACCGGCTGCCAGGTGTCGGCGCCGTGCAGGACGCCGTCTACCGGTGGGTCGCGACACACCGGTCTCGCTTCCGCGGAGCGATGCCGCTGTGCGAGGCCGACCCGCAGCGCTGCGCATAGCCGCCGCCGGCCGGCCATCCACCGAAGTCGGGGTGGCGGGATTCGAACCCACGGCCTCTTCGTCCCGAACGAAGCGCGCTACCAAGCTGCGCCACACCCCGCTTGAAGCTTCGACAGCCTATCGCACCGGCCTGGCGGCTGACCAAATCGCGATGTGGCGGGTCACTTCCAGACGCACGAACGCTCGAACTCCACCAGCGCCTCGGCGGGGCCGGTCGGGTCGAGTCCCTGCGCGCCCACCCACTCGTCGCTGAAGTAGGTGTCGGCATAGCGGTCACCGCTGTCGGCGAGCAGGGTGACCACCGATCCGCTGCGCCCCTCGGCCACCAGCTCCGCGAGCAGGCCGAACGCACCCCACAGGTTGGTGCCCGTCGACGGCCCCACCCGCCGGCCCAGCACGGCGCTGACGTGGCGGGCGGCGGCGATGGACGCCGCGTCGGGCACCGCCACCATCCGGTCGACCACGCCGGGCAGAAACGACGGTTCCACCCGCGGCCGGCCGATACCCTCGATGCGCGACGACACGGGCATCACAAGGTGGTCTAGGTCGTTCCGACCTGAGGCGTAGGCGGGGAAAAACGCCGAGTTCTCCGGGTCGACGACGCACAACCGGGTCGCGTGCCGCTTGTAGCGGATATACCGGCCGATCGTCGCGCTGGTTCCCCCGGTGCCCGCGCCCACCACGATCCATTCCGGGACCGGATGTCGCTCGTCGCGCATCTGCTCGTAGATCGACTCGGCGATGTTGTTGTTGCCCCGCCAGTCGGTGGCGCGTTCGGCGTTGGTGAACTGATCGAGGTAATGCCCCCCGGTTTCGTGGGCGAGGCGCTCGGCCTCCGCGTAGACCTCGCTGGAGTTCTGCACGAAATGGCAGCGGCCGCCCTGGGCTTCGATCAGCGCCACCTTCGACGAGCTGGTGGCCGCCGGCATCACGGCGATGAACGGCAGGCCCAGCATGGCCGCGAAGTAGGCCTCCGACACCGCCGTCGAGCCGGAGGACGCCTCGACCACCGTGGTGCCCTCGCCGATCCACCCGTTGCACAGCGCATACAGGAACAGCGAGCGCGCCAGCCGGTGCTTGAGGCTGCCGGTGATGTGCGTCGTCTCGTCTTTGAGGTACAACGCGACGTGAGCGTCGGGGCTGGTGGTGCTCCAGGCCGATGGCAGCGGGTAGCGCAGCAGGTGGGTGTCGGCGCTGCGACGGGCGTCGGCCTGGATCAGCCGGATCGCGTTGTCGGTCCAGTGACGCGAACGGCTACGGACCGCGATCCGCGCCCCGCCGGTCAACGCACGGAAGCTGTTGGCTGCGAACGGCTCAGGTCGCTGGTCGCATCCCGGTCGCCCATCGGGGCGGCGATCAACGTCAGCAGGGTCGCCTCGGGCCGGCAGCAGAAGCGGACCGGGGCGAACGGCGAGGTGCCCAGCCCGGCGGAGACGTGCAGCGCCATGTTCGCGCCCCAGCGCGACGGCCCCTTGGCGCGGGACCGGTCCAGCCCGCAATTGGTCACCAGGGCGCCGTAGAACGGCAGGCACACCTGCCCGCCGTGGGTGTGGCCGGCCATCACCAGCTGGTAGCCGTCGGCGGCGAAGCGGTCCAGCACCCGCGGCTCCGGCGAGTGCGTCAGTCCCAGCCGCAGGTTGGCGGCCGGGCTCGCAGGCCCGGAGATCGCGTCGTAGCGGTCGCGGTTGATGTGCGGGTCGTCCACGCCCGCGGCGGCGATATGCAGGCCGGCCACCTCGAACTCGCGGCGGGTGTGGGTCAGGTCCAGCCACCCGCGTTCGGTGAACGCCGCCCGCAGGTCCTGCCACGGCAGCGGTTCGCCGCGGACCCGGTGCGACGGGTTGGTCACGTAGTTCAGCGGGTTCTTCAGCCGGGGACCGAAGTAGTCGTTGCTGCCGAAGACGAACACCCCCGGTCGCGACAATAGGTCGCCCAGGGTCTGCACCACCGCGGGCACCGCCTTGGGGTGCGCCAGGTTGTCGCCGGTGTTCACCACCAGGTCGGGTTCCCAGTTGGCCAGCTCGCGCAACCAGGCCTGTTTGCGGCGCTGGTTGGGCGTCATGTGCAGATCACTGATGTGCAGCACCCGCAGCGGTGTGGACCCCGGCGAGAGGACCGGCATGGTGATCTCGCGCAGGACGAACGCGTTGCGCTCGACGATCGAGGCGTAACCGATCCCGGCGGCGGTCGAGCCGACCGCAACAGCGCCGGTGCGAATCAAGGCGGGCAGAACGTTAGCCATGCAGGAAGCCTACTGCCGCTCGCGAAATAGCGGCCGCATCGCAGCGTATTTCCTGCGCCACAGTGTCTTCGGGCCCTACGGGGGCGGCTGTCCCGGCGGAGGGGGAGGCGCCAGCAGCGGGATGGTGATCGGCGGCAGCCCGGGAATCTCCACGACCTGCGATCCCATCGGCGGCGGAGCGCCTTCCGGCGGCGGAGGCGGCGCCGGCGGGATGCCGTTGCTGACCTGGATCGTGACGATGGACCCCGGAATGGTCTGGCCGCTCGGCGTCGTCCCGACCACCTCGCCCAATTCCGCGCTGCTGTTGACCGAGTTGGTCTGGTCGGCGACCTGGAAGCCGGCGTCTTTGAGCCGCTGGCGCGCGGCATCCACCTTCAGGCCCGCGACGCTGGGGACCCGGGAGGCCGGTGAGCCGTCGACGTAGCGCGGGTCGGTCGGCGGCAGTACCACCGGCCCGAAGTTGGTGGCGATCGGCTTCATCGCCGTGAACCAGGTGCGGGCAGGTTCGTTGCCGCCGTAGAGGTCACCGTCGCCGCAGTGCCGCAGCGGCGACGAGCACAGGTCGGTCGGGTTGGGGGAGTCGTCGTAGATGTAGTTCGCCGCCGCGTAGTGGCTGGTGAATCCCACGAAGCCCGACGAGCGGTGCGCCTCGGTGGTCCCCGTCTTACCGGACACCGGAAGGTCCCAGCCCGCGGCGCTCGCCGAACCCGCCGCGGTGCCCCCGCCCAGCGCGTCCTTGCTCATCGCATTGGCCAGGGTGTTGGCCAGCCCCTCGGGCACCACCTGATCGCACGTCTCGGTGGTGACCGCGACCTCGTTGCCGTGCCGGTCGTAGAGCTTGTCGATCGGGTTCGGCGGGCACCACACGCCGCCGCTGGCCAGCGTTGCCGCGACGTTCGACAGCTCCAGCGCGTTGACCTCGATGGGCCCGAGGGTGAAGGATCCGATGTTCTGCCGCTTGACGAAGTCGGCGAGGCTCTCGTTGCTGTCCGGGTTGTAGGTCCTGGCCGTGCCGGGATCCGCGTAGGAACGCAGGCCCAGCTTGATGGCCATGTCCACGGTGCGCGTCACCCCCACCTGCTGGATCAGTTTGGCGAACGCGGTGTTGGGCGAGGTGGCCAGCGCGTCGGTCACGTTCATCGAGCCCCGGTAGTTACCGGCGTTGACCACGCACCAGTAGTCCTTCGGGCACCCCTTGGCGCCACCGCTTCCCATCCCCTTGGCCTGGAACCGGCTCGGGACCTCGAGCGTGGCGTTGGTGCCCATGCCCATGTCCAGCGCCGCAGCGGTGGTGAAGATCTTGAAGACCGATCCCGCGCCGTCTCCGACCAGCGAGAACGGTTGGGGGCGCATCGTCTGGCCGGCGTCGGTGTCCAGGCCGTAGGTGCGGTTGCTGGCCATCGCCATCACCTTGTGGGAGTCCTTGCCCGGCCTGATCACGCTCATGACGCTGGAGATGCCCGCCAGCGTCGGGCTGGCGAACTTGTCGATCGCCGTCTTGACGGGAATCTGCACGTCCGGGTCCAGCGTGGTGCGGATCAGGTAGCCGCCCCGGGCCACCTGTTCCTTACTGATGCCCGCACGCGACAGGTACTCCTGGACGTAGTCGCAGAAGAAGGCGCGGTCGCCGGCCGCGATGCAGCCGCGGGGCAATTCGTTGGGCTGCGGCAGCACGCCCAGCGGCGTCGCCTTGGCGGCCCGCAGCGCATCTTCCTCCTGCGGGATGTTCTCGATCATCGTGTCCAGGACCACGTTGCGGCGGGCCAGCGCGCCGTCGGGGTTGGTGTAGGGGTTCAGGGCGCTGGTCGACTGCACCATGCCGGCCAGCAGCGCCGCCTGCTGCCAGTTCAGCTCCGAGGCGTTGACGCCGAAGTACGTCTGCGCCGCGTCCTGCACGCCGAACGAACCGTTACCGAAGGACACCAGGTTCAGATACCGGGTCAAGATCTCGGGTTTGGTGAAGGTTTTGTCCAGCGTGAGCGCCATGCGGATCTCGCGCAGCTTGCGCGCCGGGGTGGTCTCCACGGCGGCCCGCTTCTCCGCGTCGGTCTTCGCGGTGACCAGCAGCTGGTAGTTCTTGATGTACTGCTGCTCGATCGTCGAACCGCCCCGGGTGTCGACGTCGCCGCGCGCGTAGCCCGCCAGGCCGGTCAGGGTGCCTTTCCAGTCCACCCCGTTGTGTTCGGCGAACCGCTTGTCCTCGATCGAGACGATCGCCAGCTTCATGGTGTTGGCGATCTTGTCGCCGGGCACCTCGAACCGGCGCTGGGAATACAGCCAGGCGATGGTGTTGCCCTTCGCGTCGACCATGGTCGACACCGCGGGCACCTCGCCCTGCAGGAGCTGCGCCGAGCCGTTGGCCACGACCTCGGACGCGCGATTCGACATCAACCCGAACCCGCCTGCCAGCGGGAACAGCAGCGCGGTGGCCAGGACGCTGGCCAGTAGACAGCACCCCACGAGCTTGAGGACGGTGAGGGCGGCCGGCGGGCGGTCTGACATGGCTACCAGATTAGCGGCCCCGGAACACCCCGCCACGCTGCGAGTTCTCGGATCTCTTCCGCCGCCGCCGCGCGCCGCCGTACTATCGAGGTTGCAGAAATTAGTGGTTCCGTCATCACTCGGTTACCAGGTCGAGATGCGCTCGACCGCGTTGGGTCTTAGTCTTCTCTCTACAGACTGCACGGGCGTCCCAAAAAAAGCGTTATCAGACTGTTGCGCAATTGGCACCTGACCACCTAACTTATACACACGGTGAGATTCAGATAACACCGAAGTGCACAGTGTGGCGTAGATCGCAGCTGGGGTCTGCACCCGAGGAGGGCGGTCGCTGACAAGCGGCCGGGAGGAAGGGAACGACACGTGTCAGGATCACGGCCTGCCGCGCGTAGGACAAACAACGCGGCTCAACCAGGCTTTCTACGCAGCGTGGATTCTGAAGACCGCATCGCCTGGGTTTCCCAGGCACTCTGCCGTACCACGGACCCGGACGAGCTGTTCGTCCGAGGCGCAGCGCAGCGCAAGGCCGCGGTCATCTGCCGGCACTGCCCGGTGATGCAGGAGTGCGGCGCGGACGCATTGGACAACAAGGTCGAATTCGGAGTCTGGGGCGGCATGACCGAGCGGCAGCGCAGGGCCCTGCTCAAGCAGCACCCCGAGGTGGTCTCGTGGGCCGACTTCTTCGACAAGAAGAGGGGCCGCGGCGTCGGATAGTCTGAATCGCGACCATGTGCCGGGGGGCCGGTCGCGAAGGATTCCACGACGTCGCCGTAGTCCGTCATTACTTTTCTGTTACAGCCGCAGCTCCCTTGATCAGCGCCGATCGGGAGCGGTGTCGCTTATTGGCTTGTGACGAACGGCGTTTCGTCCGGCCGGCTTCTCAGCGTCCCGCTGCGCGGGACGCCTCGGCGCCGACTTCTGCCGATGGGCCGGCTTCTCAGCGTCCCGCTGCGCGGGACGCTTCGGCGCCGACTTCTGCCGATGGGCCGGCTTCTCAGCGTCCCGCTGCGCGGGACGCTTCGGCGCCGACCGAAGTGATCTGGTCGGCGAGCGCACGCAGCGCCTCGAGATCCGAAACGTCGAACGGCAGCGACGGCACCCCGACGACCGGCACGTGCGGGTGCGCGCCGGTGAACCGGGACAGCAGCCTGATCTCTCGTCGGGCCGTCTGAGCGCGGTCGGCGTGAATCCGCAGCATCGCGGAGGTCAGCGGAGCGGCTTCGGAATCCGTGCTCGCATCCAGTGTTTCGCTGCCGTCGATGGCCCGCTCGGCGGGCAGCGCGCACAGCATCGGATGGGTGCGGTTCAAGACGAGCCCCGCCAGCGGCATCCCCTCCTGGGACAGCCGGTCGACGAAGAACGCCGCCTCGCGCAGTGCGTCGGGCTCGGCCGCCGACACGACAACGAACTGGGTGCCACGTCTTTTCAGCAACGCGTAGGTGCGATCGGCCTTCTCGCGGAAGCCACCGAACGTCGCATCCAGTGACTGCACGAACGCCGCCGCGTCGCCCAGCATCTGGGAACCGAGCACGGTGGACATCGCCTTCATCGCCAAACCCATTGCGCCGGTTACCAATCTGCCGATGCCGCGCCCCGGCGCCAGCAGTAGCCGCCACAGGCGGCTGTCCATGAAGCTGCCCAACCGCTTCGGCGCGTCCAAGAAGTCCAGCGCGTTGCGCGACGGCGGGGTGTCCACCACCACCAGGTCCCACCGGTCCTCGGCGAGCAGCTGACCCAGCTTCTCCATCGCCATGTACTCCTGCGTGCCGGCGAGCGAGCTGGCCACCGTCTGGTAGAACTGGTTGTCCAGAATCGCCTGCGCCCGGCCGGTCCCGGAGTACTGGACCACCATCTCGTCGAATGTCCGGCGCATGTCGAGCATCATCGCGTGCAGCTCACCGGTCACCTCTGGAGCCAAGGGCACCCGCTGCGGTGTGTTGCCGAGGTCGTTGACGCCAAGCGCCTGGGCCAGGCGCTTGGCGGGGTCGATCGTCAAAACGCAAACGTGGCGGCCGTATTCGGCCGCGCGCAACGCGATCGCGGCCGCGGTGGTGGTCTTGCCCACACCGCCGGCGCCGCAGCACACCACCACACGGTTGGCGGTGTCGGCCAAAATGGCCGCCATGTCAAGAGCTTTCGGCGCGGTGCTCATCGGACCCCCTGTTGGGCAAGCGAATCGGATAGTTCGTAGAGGCTCCCGAGGTCGACACCGTCGGAGATCGCCGGCAGCTCCAGGCGCGGCACGTGCAACGCGTCGAGTTGCTGGGCCGTCTCGGCGCGCGCGGCCATTCGCGTTGCGTGCTGGATGGTTTCGGTCAGCAGGCCGGCGAAATCGGTGTCGTCGAGTGCGATGCCGGCCATCTTCAACCCGGCCCGCACCGAGTCCACGTCGACGTCACCCTCGGCGGCCTTGGCCAGGTCACCGGGCTCCAGGAACGCCGGGATGTTGCGGTTCACGATGACGCTGCCGATGGGCAGCTCCATCTCCGCGAGCTCCTCGATGGCCTCCAGCGTCTCCTGAACGGGCAACGCCTCCAGCAGCGTCACCAGGTGAATGGCGGTCTGATCGGAGTGCAGCAGCTTCACCACGCCCTCGCTCTGCGAGTGCACCGGCCCGCCTTTGGCCAGGTCGGACACGGCTTTGGTGACATCCAGGAAGCGCGCGATCCGCCCGGTGGGTGGCGCGTCGACAACCACCGCGTCATACACGGGGAGCCGGTTCTTGTCGACGCGCACCACCGACTCCTTGATCTTTCCGGTGAGCAGCACGTCGCGCAGACCGGGGGCGATGGTGGTCGCGAACTCGATGGCGCCGATGCGGCGCATGGCCCGGCCCGCGATGCCGAGGTTGTAGAACATGTCGAGGTATTCCAGGAACGCGGCCTCGATGTCGATGGCCAGCGCGTTCACCTGGCCGCCCCGCTCGGCGGTGGCGATCTTGAGCTCCTCGTACGGCAGCGGCGGCACGTCGAACAGCTGCGCAATCCCTTGGCGCCCTTCGACTTCCACAAGCAGAACCTTGCGCCCGCCCGCCGCCAGGGTCAGCGCCAGCGCAGCCGCGACCGTCGACTTACCCGTGCCGCCCTTGCCCGTCACGAAATGTAGACGGGCCTTCGACAGGCGCGCCGGCCAGCCGACGAGACCGCCGCCGCTAGATGTGTTTGCCACCATCGCATGCTAGCCCGAGCGCGATATGGCCCCTGGGCAGGCCAGAGGCGCTCATGCGCGGGCGATAAGCTCGGCCCCATGAGCCAACCGACCGCGTGGGAGTACGTCACCGTCCCGCTGCTGACGCACGCCACCAAGCAGATCCTCGACCAGTGGGGCGCCGACGGCTGGGAGCTGGTCTCCGTGCTGCCCGGTCCCACCGGCGAGCAGCACGTCGCCTATTTGAAGCGCCCCAAGTAGCGGGGCGGTCTGGATGGGTGCATCCGAACGGCTCGGGCAGCTCAATCTCGCGCTTCCGGACGTCGTCGCGCCGCTGGCCGCGTACGTGCCGGCCGTCCGGACCGGCAACCTGGTCTACACGGCAGGTCAGCTGCCGATGCAGGCCGGGAGTCTGGTGGGCACCGGCAAGGTCGGCGCGGACGTCAGCCCCGACGAGGCCAAGGCGATGGCGCGGATCTGCGCGCTCAACGCGCTGGCGGCGGTCGACTCCGTGGTGGGAATCGACGCGGTGACCCGGGTGGTCAAAGTCGTCGGCTTCGTCGCGTCCGCCCCCGGATTCAACGGCCAGCCCGCCGTCGTCAACGGGGCGTCGGAACTGCTGGCAGAGGTCTTCGGCGACGTTGGCGCGCACGCGCGTTCGGCGGTCGGGGTGTCCGAGCTGCCGCTGGACGCGCCGGTGGAGGTCGAGCTGATCGTGGAGGTCGGCGCACGGCCGTGACCGAGGCTCCCGAGTCGCTGACCCACCCCGCATACCGCCGGCTGCGGGCGGTCACTAGCACGGCCTCGGTGCTGCTGGCCGACAACCCCGGGCTGCTGACCCTGGAGGGAACCAACACCTGGGTGCTGCGGGGGCCGCGCAGCGACGAGGTGGTGATCGTCGACCCGGGGCCCGACGACGACGAGCACCTCGACCTGCTCGCCGCGGTCGGTCGTGTGGCGCTGGTGCTGATCAGCCATCGGCACGGCGACCACACCGACGGCATCGACAAACTGGTCGAGCGGACCGGCGCGCCGGTCCGCTCGGCGGGCAGCGGGTTCCTGCGCGGGTTTTCCGCCGAGCTGATCGACGGCGAGGTCATCGACGCCGCGGGGCTGAAGATCACGGTGCTGTCGACGCCCGGCCACACCGCCGACTCGTTGTCGTTCGTGCTCGACGACGCCGTGCTCACCGCGGACACCGTGCTGGGTCGCGGCACGACCGTCATCGACAGAGAGGACGGGAGCCTGGCCGACTATCTCGAGTCGTTGCAGCGGCTGCGCGGTCTGGGCCGGCGGACCGTGCTGCCCGGGCACGGACCCGAACTGCCGGATCTGAGCGCCGTCGCGTCGGGATATCTCACCCACCGCCACGAACGCCTCGCGCAGGTGCGGGCGGCGCTGCGCGATCTGGGCGACGACGCCTCCGCCCGCCAGATCGTCGAACACGTCTATGTCGACGTCGACGAGGAGCTCTGGGATGCGGCCGAATGGTCCGTGCAGGCGCAGCTGAACTACCTGCGCAGCTAGCGGCCCCGGCGAGCGCGCTCAGATGTACCCCGTATGCGGCGTGTCGCCGTGCAGACACGCGCGCTCGAGGGCCGGCGCGCGCCCAACGCGCTCGGCGGGCCAGCCGCTCAACGCGCTCGGCGGGCCAGCCGTTCGGAGTCCGAGATCAGCACGCTCTTGCCCTCCAGGCGGATCCAGCCGCGGTGGGCGAAATCGGCCAGCGCCTTGTTGACCGTCTCGCGCGAAGCGCCCACCAGCTGGGCGATCTCCTCCTGCGTGAGGTCGTGGGTGACGCGCATCGCGCCACCTTCCTGCGTGCCGAAGCGCTGGGCCAGCTGCAGCAGCTGCTTGGCGACCCGGCCCGGCACGTCGGTGAAGATGAGGTCGGCCAGGTTGTTGTTGGTGCGGCGCAAGCGGCGGGCCAGCACCCGCAGCAGCTGCTCGGCGATCTCGGGACGATCGGCGATCCACGCGCGCAGGGCGTCGCGGTCCATGGACACCGCCCGCACCTCGGTGATCGTGGTCGCGCTGGACGTCCGGGGGCCCGGGTCGAAGATCGAGAGCTCGCCGAACATGTCCGACGGGCCCATGATGGTGAGCAGGTTCTCGCGGCCGTCGGGCGAACGGCGGCCGATCTTCACCTTGCCCGAGACAATGATGTACAACCGGTCGCCCGGCTCACCCTCGGCGAATACCGTGTGTCCGCGTGGGAAGTCGACGGGTTGAAGTTGTTTGGTCAGTGCGGCGACTGCGCCGGGCTCAACCCCTTGGAAGATTCCTGCCCTTGCCAGGATCTCGTCCACTTTGCCTCTTCAGCTTTCGAATTATGTGATTCGAGCAGGCCAACCCCGTGCTCGTGTGACGTAAGTCTAGAGGTAAGCCCAATGTGTCCAACGTGCCACGCTACACACGATTGACGTCCCGAGTCCCGTTAAATTGCGGATTCATGGGCGAATAGCTGCGGTTTCGCGTCGGCAACCGCGGCTCGTCCAGGGCGGCGAAATCGGTGGCAAACAGCGGCGCGGCGTAGCTCGGGGCGGCGTGTCGGCCGGCCGGCAGGGCTTCGGGCCCGCGCCGGGCCTCGCACCGGTGCAGGTATTCCACCGCCTCGGGCATGCCTTCACGGGCCAGCTCGCGAACGTCGACAGCGCGTGCGCCGTCGACGAACTCGTCCACGCCGCTCGACGCGGCGTCGCGGACAAGGTCTGTTTCCAACCGGCCCAGACCGAGCGCCGCAAGCATGAGTAGCCCCGGAACGCAGGCCACGAGCAACCATGACACAAGGGAAGTAAACAGGTCCTTGCATCAACACGGGGTCTCGGCGAGATTACGAAATCAGTACTCTGTCGTAGGTGACAGCGGCGAAGTCGTCCAGGCGTTCGAAAGCGGCACCGGCCCGGCCCGTCGACGACCTCGCCCGGCGCTGGTCCGAGGAAACCCCGACCGGCCTGGTGCGACGGGCGCGCCGGATGAATCGCGCGCTCGCGCAAGCCTTTCCGGACGCGCACTGTGAACTGGACTTCACCACGCCGCTCGAGCTCACGGTGGCCACCATCCTGTCGGCCCAGAGCACCGACAAGCGGGTCAACCTGACGACGCCGGCGCTGTTCAAGCGGTACCGGTCGGCGCTGGACTACGCGCAAGCCGACCGCGCCGAACTGGAGAACCTCATCCATCCCACGGGTTTCTTCCGCAACAAGGCCACGTCGCTCATCGGGCTCGGGCAGGCGCTCGTCGAACGGTTCGGCGGCGAGGTGCCGTCGACCCTGGACGAGCTGGTGACGCTGCCCGGGGTGGGGCGCAAGACCGCCAACGTCATCCTGGGCAACGCCTTCGGCGTTCCGGGAATCACCGTCGACACCCACTTCAAGCGGTTGGTGCAGCGCTGGCGCTGGACCACCGCCGAGGACCCGGTCAAGATCGAGCACGCGGTCGGTGCGCTGATCGAACGCCGCGAGTGGACAATGCTGAGCCATCGCGTGATCTTCCACGGCCGGCGGGTGTGTCACGCCCGCAAGCCCGCGTGCGGGGTGTGCGTGGTCGCCAAGGACTGCCCCTCCTTCGGCCTGGGCCCCACGGATCCGCTGCTGGCCGCGCCGCTGGTCCGCGGCCCCGAAACCGAGCACCTGCTGGCCCTGGCGGGCCTGTAGACGCCGCGCGCACAGACGACCGCCGAACGATGCCGACGTTGTCCCGCAGAACGCGCTGGCAGATCGCGATCCTGGCCGTGGTGGCGGCGCTGACGGGGGCGCTGGTCGCCCAGCTGCGCGACGACGCCCAGCCTCCCGGGACTGCCCACACGATGGCCGACCGCGAACATCGCGACGCCGACACGGCGGCCGCGCTGGCCGGTCCCCGGCAAAGCGCCGACCTGCCGCCCTGCCCGGCGGGCGGCGTCGCCCCCGGCCCCCCGGCGCTGCGCGGGGTGACCGCGGACTGCGCGGCCGACGGGTCCACCGTCGACGTCGCGCGCGCGCTGGCCGGACGCCGGGTCGTCCTCAACTTCTGGGCGTACTGGTGCGCGCCGTGCATCACCGAACTTCCCGCCATGGCCGAGTACCAACGACGCGTGGGCCCGGACGTGTTGGTGGTGACCGTGCATCAGGACGAGAACGAGACCGCGGCCCTGTTGCGCCTCGCCGAGCTGGGAGTTCGGCTGCCGACGCTGCAGGACGGTCGTCGCCGGGTCGCCGCGGCGCTGCGGGTGGCAAACGTGATGCCCGCGACGGTGGTCCTGCGACCGGACGGTAGCGTTGCGCAGACGCTACCGCGGCCATTCGCCACTGCCGACGAGATCGCGGCCGCGGTCGGAACCGACACGGGATAAGCCGGGCAAGTGAATTCGTGGGAGGCGCGGTGAGTAGTGGGGGAGCGCCCATGCACAGCGGCAAGCCCACCCACGCGCGGACGTCGGCCACGCCGGCGCCCGACGCCAGCCCGGCCTGGCTGCGCCCGCTGCTCGACAACCTCGATGCGATCCCTGACGCCTACCGGCGCCGGCTGCCGCCCGACGTGCTGGAGATGATCACCACCACCGCCGCGTCCACCAGGGGGTCCGCGCGCGAGGCCGCCGTCCTGGTGTTGTTCTCGGGCCCGGAGTCCGGACCCGCGCACGGCGGTGTGCCCGACGACGTCGACCTGTTGGTCACCGTGCGCGCGTCGACGCTGCGCCACCACGCCGGCCAGGCGGCGTTCCCGGGCGGTGCCGCCGACCCCGACGACGACGGCCCGGTGGACACCGCCCTGCGCGAGGCGCACGAGGAGACCGGAATCGACCTGTCGAGGCTGCGTCCCCTGGCCACCATGGAGCGGGCGTTCATCGCGCCGTCGGAATTCCACGTCGTGCCCGTCCTGGCGTACTCGCCGGACCCCGGGCCGGTGGCCGTCGTCAACGAGGCCGAGACGGCCATGGTCGCACGGGTTCCGTTGCGCGCGTTCATTAATCCGGCGAACAGGCTCATGGTCTACCGCGGCGACCTCGGCCGGCGCTGGTCCGGGCCGGCGTTCTTGTTGAACGAGATGCTGGTCTGGGGATTCACCGGCCAGGTGATCTCCGCGATCCTGGACGTGGCCGGCTGGGCCCGGCCCTGGGACACCGGTGACGTGCGTGAATTGGACGCCACGATGGCGCTGGTCGGCGGCGGGACCCGCGGATGAACATGAACTCGATGACCCCGTCGCAGTGGCTCGACGTCGCGGTGCTGGCCGTCGCCTTCATCGCGGCGGTCTCGGGCTGGCGTTCCGGCGCGCTAGGATCGTTGCTGTCGTTCGTGGGCGTGCTGCTGGGCGCGATCGCGGGTGTGCTGCTGGCGCCGCACCTGGTCGCGCATATCGCGGCGCCCCGCGCCAAGCTGTTCACCGCCCTGTTCTTGATCCTCGCCCTGGTGGTCGTGGGCGAGGTCGCGGGCGTGGTGCTGGGACGGGCCGTGCGCGGCGCGATTCACAGTCGCACAATCCGATTGGTCGACTCGATCATCGGCGTGGGTGTCCAGTTGGTGGTGGTGCTGACCGCGGCGTGGTTGCTGGCGACGCCGCTGACGCAGTCCAAGGACCAGCCGGAGCTGGCGTCGGCGGTTAAGGGTTCGCGGGTGCTGGCCCGCGTCAACGAGGTCGCGCCCCCCTGGCTCAAGACGGTGCCCAAGCGGCTCTCGGCGCTGCTGAACACGTCCGGCCTGCCGGCGGTGCTCGAGCCCTTCAGCCGCACGCCGGTGGTGCCGGTCGCGTCGCCGGACCCGGCCCTGGCCAACAACCCCGTCGTGCTGGCCACGGCACCCAGCGTCGTGAAGGTGCGCAGCCTGGCCCCCAGCTGTCAGAAGGTGTTGGAGGGCAGCGGATTCGTCATCGCGCCCGACCGCGTGATGACCAATGCGCACGTGGTGGCCGGGTCCAGCAGCGTGCAGATCTACGCGAGCGGCAATCCCCTCGACGCCACCGTCGTCTCCTACAACCCGTCGGTCGACATCGCCATCCTGGCGGTCCCCAACCTGCCGCCGCCACCGCTGGCCTTCGCTCAGGCCGAGGCGAAGAACGGCCAGAGCGTGGTGGTCCTCGGCTATCCCGGCGGCGGCAATTTCACCGCGACGCCGGCCAGGATCCGCGAGGCCATCAAACTCAGCGGTCCGGACATCTACCGGGACCCACAACCGGTGACCCGCGACGTGTACACGATCAGGGCCAGTGTGGAGCAGGGCAATTCGGGGGGACCGCTGATCGACCTCGACGGCCACGTGCTGGGCGTGGTGTTCGGTGCGGCCGTCGACGACCCCGACACCGGGTTCGTGCTGACGGCCGACGAGGTGGCCGGTCAGCTCTCCAAGATCGGCGACACCCAGCAGGTGGCCACCGGCACCTGTGTCAGCTGACGTTCACCGGCCTTTGTGCACGTGCTCGAAGAACCTCGTCAGGTGCCTGTTGACCTCGTCGGGCATCTCTTCGTGGCTGTAATGCCCTGCGCCGGAGACGGATACGTAGCGGCCCTGCGGGGCGTAACGCTGCGTGCGGTCGACCGGGTCCGCCAGCACGTACGGATCGGCGTCGCCGCGCAGGTGCAGCAACGGCACGCTGAGCTGTTGCGACATCGACCCCATGAATCGCCGGCCCTCCCCGCGTAGCTGGCTGCGCACCGCCCAGCGCTGATACTCCAGTGCGCAGTGCGCCGCGCCCGGAATCTGGATGGCCCTGCGCAGGTGGCCGATTGTCTCCGAAAAGTCCTCGGAGGCAAGCCATTTGGCGCTACCGCGGCTGCGAACCAACCGCTCGACCTCGGCCGCGTCGTCGCGGGTCAGCAGGCGTTCGGGCCAGATGGGCAATTGGTAGTTCAGCAGCGCGGGCAACAGCGCGTAGCCCTGGTCGCGCCGCGTCAACGTGGAGCGGCGCATGGCGGCCGGGTGCGGCGAGCTGATCAGCGCGATCGCGCTCACCAGCCGCGGATGCAGCACGGCCGTGGCCCAGCAGGCCATGCCGCCGTCGGCGTGGCCGACCAGGGTGGCCGAGGAGTGGCCGAGCGCGCGGATCAGCCCGGCCGTGTCACCGGCGAGCGTGAAGCCGTCATAACCCCGCGGCGGCTTGTCGCTGCCGCCGTAGCCGCGCAGGTCCACGGCGATCACTCGCGCGCCGGCCAGGCCCCGCAACTGATGCCGCCACGACCACCAGAACGACGCGAAGCCGTGCAGCAGGATCACCAGGGGCCGCGCCGTGCCGGGGGCGGTGGCATCGGGGCCGGCCGGCACGGCCTCGGCGACATGGAACCGGATGCCGTTGGCGTGCACGTCCAGGTGGCGCCACGGCCCGTCGATGCGGGTCACCGACGGATCCGGCGCCGGCATCTACCACCCCGACGGATCTGCGGGAGCACCGTCGGCGGGCTTCTCGTGCCTGCCGCGGTGCCCGGTGAGCTCCCCGGCGGCGCCGGAGGTCTTGTCGTGGCCGGGGGTGAGCGCCGTGCGCGTCTCCTTCACCGACGCGATGGTCTCGCGCGGCCCCCGGATCCTGCGCACCTTGAGGAAGCCCAGCAGGGCCAGCAGCCCGCCGAACACCAGCATGATCCCGAACACGATCAGGTACGACGCCCAGCGCCACAGCCACGTGTCGAGCAGCTCGGCGAGGAAAAAGAAGAAGAAGAACGTCGAATAGAACAGCACTACCAGCGCGGCGATGAAGAACACGCTGCCGGTGAGGCCCTTCTTGACGTCCCGCGTGATCTCCGAGCGGGCCAGCTCGACCTCGGCCCGCACCAGCGTCGACACCTGAGCGGTCGCGTCCTTGATGAGGTCGCCGATCGACGGCTCGGCCACCCGGGCGTGCGGATCGGTCAACGGGATCGTGGTCAGGGTGCTGGGCACACCGTTCTTGCCATCGCCTCTGCTGCTCACAACGGTCCTCTCCGCTTGCGCCCCGACTCGCTCTCGTCGCGGTTCATGTTGCCATGCGCCGCGCGGGCGGACGAGGCCAGCCGAGGGGCCACCGGGAAGCGGTCAGAGGTGACTGGCGGCGAAGTCGGCCCCCTGGTCCACCAGGCCGTCCTCGTAGGCGGCGGCGTGATGCGCGGCGAACTCCAGCCCGTCCGAGCAGACCGGGTCGTCGGGGACGCACAACTGGATGGTCTTGGGGGCGTACAGCGGGCCGATGACCACCGGCGGCTGGCCGAGGAAGTTCATCGCCCGGACGTTCGGCTCGCCGAAGAGGACGACGGCGGCGACGTGGTCGGCCACCTCCGGGCTCAGCGGTTTGGGCACCGTCGCCGGGTCGATCCCCGGCGGCACGTCGGCGGAGGTGACGAAGCCCATCACGGCGGCACCCTGCGAATACCCGCTGAGCACCATCCGGGTGTTCGGACAGCTCGACGCCATGGAGACGACGTGAGCGCTCGCGTCGCGGATGCCGTCGACGCCGGTGGGCCAGTCCCGGCTGGCCGGATAGTCGACCGCGTACACCCCCAGCGAACGGTTACCCACGCGGGAGCGCAGCTTGTCGACGAAGGCCTGCCCGATGGCGCCGAGGCCGGGCGGCTCACCGGTGCCCCGGGCGTACACCACCTGTGCGTAGGGGCAGGGGGCGCCGGACGCGGACGGGATCGGGGAGGTCAGCAGCGCGCAGGCCGCGACGAGCGCGGCCCCGAGACAGGTGAGGGAGCGTGGCACGTTCACGCGCAACAAAGTGCCCAACGGGAATGTTTCCAATCTCGAAAAAATTCGGTGACGGCCGATGCACTCATCATTCTGAGGTCTCGGCGGCCATCCGGCCATTCGAGCGCTCGCAACACACCGCGCTCGGCAGCCGGATCCCGCTGCGGCGGAAGGGCCGTCGAACGGGCCTGCGAACGGGCCTGCGAAAGGGCCTGCGAAAAGGGGGAGGGGCGGCCACCTGTGAGAGCCCGCTCGCCGCCGCGGCCAGGCGTCCCGGACGACTAGACTGGCGGGGCCGGTCGAAATGTCCGGCGGACGGACAGGAGTGGTGCATTGCTGACGGCGCACCGTTGCTTTGCGGCCACCGTGGTGGCCGCGCTCGTGGCCCTGGTGGGCGCCCCGGCCCGCGCCGCTGCCGCCGATGTCCGCATCCCGATGGGCGGGGGTGCGGGCATCGTCATCAACGGCGACACGATGTGCACCCTGACCACCATCGGCACCGACTCCTCCGGCGCGCTGATCGGCTTCACCTCCGCGCACTGCGGAGGCCCCGGCGAACAGGTGGCCGCCGAGGGCGCCGAGAACGCCGGCCCGCTGGGCACCATGGTCGCCGGCAACGACAAGCTCGACTACGCGGTGATCAGGTTCGATCCGGCCAAGGTGACGCCGGTGGCCAACTACAACGGCTTCGCGATCAACGGCATCGGGCCGGATCCGACGTTCGGTCAGATCGCCTGCAAGCAGGGCCGCACGACAGGCAATTCGTGCGGTGTCACCTGGGGACCGGGCCAGGACCCGGGCACCATCGTCATGCAGGTGTGCGGTCAGCCCGGTGACTCGGGTGCGCCGGTCACCGTCGACGGCATGCTGGTCGGCATGATCCACGGCGCGTTCAGCGACAACCTGCCGACGTGCGTCATCAAATACATCCCGCTGCACACGCCGGCGGTGGTGATGTCGTTCAACGCCGACCTCGCCGACATCAACGCCAAGCACCGGCCCGGCGCGGGATTCACCCCGCTGCCCCCGGCCGCCTGACGGGCGGCGCTACTTCGAGGTCTGGATCGCGTCGAACACGCTGGGGTCCAGCAGCGTCGACGTGTCACCGAGCTCGCGGTTCTCGGCGATGTCGCGCAGCAGCCTGCGCATGATCTTGCCGCTGCGGGTCTTGGGCAGCTCGGGCACGACATGGACCTCGCGCGGCTTGGCGATCGGCGAGATCTCCCGCGAGACCTCGACGCGCAACTCGTCGACGATCCCGTCGTGCACCGCGAAGTCGGCGCACAACACCACGAAGGCGCAGATGGCCTGCCCGGTGGTCTCGTCGGTCACCCCGACCACGGCGGCCTCGGCCACCGCCGTGTGGCCCACGAGCGCCGACTCCACCTCGGCGGTCGAGAGCCGGTGCCCCGACACGTTCATCACGTCGTCGATGCGGCCCACCACCCAGATGGCGCCGTCGGCGTCGTACCAGGCGCTGTCGCCCGCGAAGTACCAGCCCTGCTCGGCGAACCGCGACCAGTAGGTCTCGACGTAGCGCTCGGGGTCACCCCAGATGCCACGCAGCATCGACGGCCACGGCTGGTCGAGCACCAGGTAGCCGGTGACGTGCTCGCCCCGATTGTTGCCGTGCGGAAGCAGCTCGCCGTGGTCGTCGACGATCGTGGCGGAGATGCCGGGCAACGGCGTCATCGCCGAGCCCGGTTTGGCCGCGGCCACCCCCGGCAGTGGCGAGATCATCGCGGCGCCCGTTTCGGTCTGCCACCAGGTGTCGACGATCGGGACGCGATCGGCGCCGATCACCTTGCGGTACCAGCGCCACGCCTCGGGGTTGATCGGCTCGCCGACCGAGCCCAGCAGCCGCAGGCTGGACAGGTCGTGCGCGTCGGGAATGTCGCGCCCCCACTTCATGAACGTGCGGATCAGCGTCGGCGCGGTGTAATAGATTGTCACACCGTACTTTTCGATGATCTCGAAATGACGGTGCTGGGTCGGGGTGTCGGGCGTGCCCTCGTAGAGGACCTCGGTGACGCCGTTGGACAGCGGACCGTAGACCCCGTAGGTGTGCCCGGTGACCCAGCCGATGTCCGCCGTGCACCAGAACACGTCCGTGTCGGCCTTGATGTCGAAGATGTAGTAGTGCGTGTAGGAGGCCTGGGTCAGGTAGCCGCCGCTGGTGTGCACGATCCCCTTGGGCTTGCCGGTGGTGCCCGAGGTGTAGAGCAGGAACAGCGGCTGTTCGGCGTCGAACGGCTCGGGGGTGTGTTCGGGCGACGCGGTGTCGACGACATCGTGCCACCACAGATCGCGATCGTCGTTCCAGGACACGTCGATTCCGGTGCGCCGCACCACCAGTACGCGCTCGACGGGGCTGGGCCCGTCCTCGCCGGCCGAGACGGCCTCGTCGGCCGCGTCCTTCAGCGGCGCCGGCTTGCCGCGGCGGTACTGCCCGTCGCTGGTGATCAGGACCTTGGCCTGGGCGTCGGCGATCCGCGCCCGCAGCGCCTTCGCGGTGAAACCGGCGAACACGACGCTGTGCATGATTCCCAGCCGCGCGCAGGCGAGCATCGCGACCACCGCCTCGGGGATCAGGGGCAGGTAGATGGCGACGCGGTCGCCCGCGACCAGGCCAAGGCCGGTCAGCGCGTTGGCCGCCTTGCACACCTCGGCCTTCAGCTCGGCGTAGGTAAGACTCCGGCTGTCCCCGGCGGGCTCCCCCTCCCAGTGGATGGCGACGCGATCCGAGAGCCCGGCCTCCACATGCCGGTCCACGCAGTTATAGGCCACATTGAGCTTGCCGTCGGCGAACCACTTGGCGAACGGCGCGTTGGACCAGTCCAGCACCTCGGTGAACGGCCTCGACCAGGACAGCCGCCGGGCCTGCTCGGCCCAGAATGCGAGCCGGTCCTCGTCGGCCGCGCGGTAGAGTTCCTCGCCGGCGTTAGCCTGCTCGCGGAACGTCGCCGACGGGGGGTACGCCGACGGGCCTTCGGTATCGGTGGCGGTCACTGGCGTCTCTCCTAGCCTCAGCCGTTGGGGGGCCGACCGTGCAGGCGGCGGCCGATGTGAGCCTAGCCCAGCCAGGTGTCGAAATTTCAGGGCAAAAAGTCATGCTGTGGCCGATAATCATCGGTGTGCCGCGACCGTACCGGCGGCGCACCCGCCGGCCAGCCATCAGCTTTGCTGCGGCCACCACCGGCTACGCCGTGAGCGCGATGTCGGCGCTACCCGCATGGGCCCTGCCGGCCGACGGCACCGACGGGCCGACACCATGCTGGTCGGACCAGATCGCGGTGAGTGCCTCGCCGGCGCAGGCCGCGATGGGCCATCGCGGGCTGACCCTGTTGTTCACGCTCGCGGGCGGCGCCGAGCCCTGTTCGCTGACCGGCTATCCCGGCGTCGACGCGCGCGCGGGTGGCCCGCCGGCGCATGCCCGGCCGACGCCGCGCGGCTACCTCGGAGGTCTGCCCGCCGGCGTCGATGTGCCACCCATCGTCACGCTGTCGCTCTCGACGAGCGCGCAGGCCGTGGTCGAGGGCACCGCCGCCACCGACGGCGGTCCGTGTCCCACCTACGCCGAGTTGCTCGTCAATCCTCCCGACACCATGGCCGTGTTCACCGTGCCGGTCGCCATCGACGCGTGCGAGCTGGAGGTGCACCCGGTCACCGCCGGCTGAGGTGTCGCCACCGCGGGCGCGCCGGCAGGACCTAGGGTCGAATGTCATGCATCGGAAGCGGGGGCCGGCGGCCCTGCCGGCCTTGATGGCCGCCGGACTGCTGGCCGTCGCGTCGCTGGCCGGCTGCGGGGGTGGTGTCCTGAGCCCCGATCTCGTCGTCGTCAACGCCGCCGAACCGCCCAACCCGCTGATCCCGACCGGCGTCAACGACAGCAACGGCGGGCGCATCCTCGACCGGCTCTTCGCCGGGCTGATGTCCTACGACGCCGCCGGCCACCCGTCGGCGGAGGTCGCCCAGTCGATCGAGACCACCGACAACGTTCACTACCGCATCACCCTGAAACCCGGCTGGAAGTTCACCGACGGCTCACCCGTGACGTCCCATTCGTTCGTCGACGCGTGGAACTACGGCGCCCTGGGTGCCAATGCCCAACTGCAGCAGAGCTTCTTTCGCCCCATCGAAGGCTTCGACGAGGTCGCCGGCCTCACCGCCGGCGGAAAGCCCGCGGCGACGACGATGTCGGGGCTGCGGGTGGTCAGCGACCGGGAGTTCACCGTCGCACTCAAGGCGCCGACCGTCGACTTCGTCCTGCGCCTGGCGTTCAGTCCGTTCTACCCCTTGCCGGACAAGGCATTTCAAGACATGGAGGCCTTCGGCCGCAACCCGATCGGTGACGGCCCGTACCAACTCGCCGCAGGCCCCGACGGGCCGGCCTGGGAACACAACGTGCGGATCGACCTGCGACCCAACCCCGACTATCACGGCAACCGCAAGCCACGCAACAAGGGCCTGCGGTTCGAGTTCTACGCCAGCCTGGACACCGCCTATGCCGATCTGCTCTCGGGCAATCTCGACGTCCTGGACACGATTCCACCCAGCGCGCTGACGATCTACAAACGTGACCTCGGCGCCAGGAGCGCCAGCGGTCCCGCCGCGATCAACCAGACCCTGGACACCCCGCTGCGGCTGGCCCATTTCGGCGGCGAGGAGGGCCGGCTGCGCCGGCTGGCGCTGTCGGCCGCGATCAACCGCCCGCAGATCTGCCGGCAGATGTTCGCCGATACCCGCAGTCCCGCAAGAGATTTCACCGCACGGTCACTGCCGGGATTCGACCCGGACATTCCGGGCAGCGACGCGCTCAACTTCGACCCGGACCGGGCCCGGCGACTGTGGGCGCAGGCCGACGCCATCTCGGCGTGGAGCGGCCGCTACGCCATCGCCTACAACGCCGACGCCGGCCACCGCGAATGGGTCGACGCCGTGGCCAACAGCATCAAGAACGTCCTGGGCGTCGAGGCGGCGGGCGCTCCCCAGCCCACCTTCGCCGGCTTCCGCACCCAGATCACCGACCACACCATCGCGACCGCTTTTCGGGCCGGCTGGCAGGGCGACTACCCGTCGTTGACCGAATTCCTGGCGCCGCTGTTCGCCACCGGCGCCGGGTCCAACGACGTCGGCTACTCCAACCCGCAGTTCGACGCGGCGCTGGCCGCGGCCGAAGCCGCGCCCACCCTGCGGCGGGCCGGCGAGCTGGCCAACGACGCGCAGCGAATCCTGTTGCACGACATGCCCGTCGTCGCGCTGTGGGACTACATCAGCGTGGCCGGCTGGTCGCCGCAGGTCAGCGAGGTCACCGTCACCTGGAACGGCCTGCCCGACTACGAGAACATCGTGAAGGCCTGACCGATGGGCTGGTATGTCGCGCGCCGGATCGCCGCCATGGTCCCCGTCTTCCTCGGCGCGACCCTGCTGATCTACGGGATGGTCTTCCTATTGCCTGGTGACCCGCTGGTCGCAATCGCCGGCGACCGCCCGTTGACGCCCGCCGTGGCCGCGCAACTGCGCACCCGCTACCACCTCGACGATCCGTTCCTCGTCCAGTACCTGCGCTATCTGGGCGGTGTCCTGCACGGCGACCTGGGCCGCGCGTATTCCGGGTTGCCGGTCAGCGACGTTCTGGCACACGCCTTTCCGGTGACCTTCAGGCTGGCCCTGGTTGCCCTCGTCGTCGAGGCGGTGTTCGGGATCGGGTTCGGGGTGGTCGCCGGCCTGCGCCAAGGCGGGTGGCTGGACTCCGCGGTGCTGATCACCGGGCTGGTCATCATCGCGGTCCCGATCTTCGTGCTGGGCTTCCTGGCCCAGTTCGTGTTCGGCGTGCGGCTGGGCCTCGCACCCGTGACGGTGGGGGAGAGGTCGACCTTCGGGCGGCTGCTGCTGCCCGGGATCGTCCTGGGCTCGGCGTCTTTCGCGTACGTGGTGAGGTTGACCCGGTCCGCGGTGGCCGCCAACGCCCACGCCGACTACGTTCGCACCGCCACCGCCAAGGGCCTGTCCCGGCGGCGGGTGGTGCTCGTGCACATCCTGCGCAACTCGATGATCCCGGTGGTGACCTTCCTCGGCGCGGACCTCGGCGCGCTGATGGGCGGAGCCGTCGTGACCGAAGGCATCTTCAACATCCACGGCGTGGGCGGTGTGCTGTACCAGGCCGTCACGAGGCAGGAGGCGCCCACGGTGGTGTCGATCGTGACGGTGCTGGTGCTGATATATCTGGTCACCAACCTGATGGTCGATCTGTTGTATGCGGCGCTGGACCCGCGGATCCGGTATGGCTGAACCCTCGGCGAGGCACAGCGGATTCTGGCGCGACACGTGGCGGGGGCTGCGGCGGCGCCCGAAATTCGTCGTCGCCGCCGCGCTGATCGTGCTCGTCCTCGCCGTCGCCACGTTTCCGTCGCTGTTCACCGCGGCCGACCCCGGCTACGCCGACCCGGGCCAGAGCATGCTTGCGCCGTCGGGCGCCCACTGGTTCGGCACCGACCTGCAGGGCCACGACATCTACGCGCGAACGATCTACGGGGCACGGGCCTCGGTCACGGTGGGGCTGGGGGCCGCGGCGATCGTGTTCGTCGTCGGCGGAGCGCTGGGCGCGCTGGCCGGCTTCTACGGCGGCTGGGCCGACGCGGCGGTCTCCCGTGTCACCGACGTGTTCTTCGGGCTGCCGCTGCTGCTCGCCGCGATCGTCCTCATGCAGGTGATGCACCACCGCACGGTCTGGACGGTGATCGCCGTCCTCGCCGCGTTCGGCTGGCCGCAGGTGGCCAGGATCGCCCGCGGTGCCGTCCTCGAGGTGCGGGCCGCCGACTACGTGCTGGCCGCGAAAGCGTTGGGCATGAGCAGGATTCAGATCCTGCTGCGGCACGTGCTGCCCAACGCGCTGGGGCCGGTCATCGCGGTGGCCACCATCGCCCTGGGGCTGTTCGTGGTCAGCGAGGCGACGCTGTCCTACCTGGGTGTCGGGCTACCCACAACGGTCGTGTCCTGGGGCGGTGACATCAACACGGCTCAGACGCGCCTGCGGGCGGGGTCGCCGATCCTGTTCTATCCCGCCGGGGCGCTGGCGGTCACGGTGCTGGCCTTCATGATGATGGGCGACGCCCTGCGCGATGCCCTGGACCCCGCGTCACGGGCCTGGCGGGCATGAGCGACCCGCCGCCGCTGTTGTCGGTCGAAGGGCTGCAGGTCGCGTTCGGCGGCCGGCCCGCCGTGCGGGGGGCGGCGCTGACCGTCGCGCCCGCTCAGACCGTGGCGGTCGTGGGGGAGTCCGGGTCGGGCAAGTCCACCACCGCGGCCGCCATCCTCGGCCTGCTGCCCCCCGGCGGCCGAATCACCGGGGGGCGCATCGTTTTCGACGGCCTCGACCTCACCCGGGCCGACCGGCGGACGTTGCGGTCGATCAGGGGCCGCGCCATCGGCTACGTGCCGCAGGACCCGATGACCAACCTCAATCCGGTGTGGAAGGTGGGCTTCCAGGTCCGGGAGGCGTTGCGCGTCAACACCGGTGGGCGCGCGGCGCGGCGGCGGGCGGTCGAACTGCTCGCCGAGGCCGGTATGCCCGAGGCGGCCAGGCAGGCGGGGCGCTACCCGCACGAGCTCTCCGGGGGCATGTGCCAGCGCGCGCTGATCGCCATCGGGCTGGCGGGCCGGCCGCGGCTGCTGATCGCCGACGAGCCGACCTCGGCCCTGGACGTCACCGTGCAGCGGCAGGTGCTCGACCATCTGCAGCGGCTCACCGCGGAGTCGGGCACCGCGCTGCTGCTGATCACCCACGACCTGGCCCTGGCCGCCGAGCGCGCCGAGTCGGTGTTCGTCATGCACCGCGGTGTGGTGGTGGAATCCGGTGCGGCAGCGATGATCCTGCACAACCCGCGGCACGAGTACACCCGCAGGCTGGTGGCTGCGGCGCCGTCCCTGCACGTGCACGGCCCGGCCCGAACGCGTCCGGACACCGCCGACATCCTGGTCGCCTCGGAGTTGACCAAGGTGTACCGCGAGCCCGGCGGCCCGCCGTGGCGCCGCAAGGAGTTCCGCGCCGTCGACGCGGTGTCCTTCCGGCTGCGCCGGTCCAGCACGCTGGCCGTCGCCGGCGAGTCGGGCTCGGGCAAGTCGACACTGGCGCGCATGGCGCTCGGGTTGCTGCAACCGACCTCGGGCACGGTGCTGTTCGACGGATCGGCGGTCGGTAAGCGCAGCCGGCGCGACGAGCTGGCGTTTCGCCGCCGGGTGCAGCCGGTCTTTCAAAACCCTTACGGCAGCCTCGATCCCAGGTATTCGGTGTTCCGCGCCGTCGAGGAGCCGTTGCGGGTCCACCGGGTGGGAAACCGCAGGGAGCGGGAGCGGGCCGTACGCGAGCTCGTCGATCAGGTGGCGCTGCCGTCGTCGATGCTGGGCCGGCTGCCGGGCGAACTGTCGGGCGGCCAGCGGCAGCGGGTCGCGATCGCGCGGGCCCTGGCACTGCGGCCGGACGTCCTGGTCTGCGACGAGCCGGTCTCGGCGCTCGACGTCCTGGTGCAGGCGCAGATCCTGGACCTGTTGGCCGACCTGCAGGCCGAGCTGGGCCTGGCCTACCTGTTCATCAGCCACGACCTGTCGGTGATCCGGCAGATCGCCGACGACGTCCTGGTCATGCGGGCCGGCCGGGTGGTCGAGGAGGGGCCCGCGGCGCAGGTGTTCGGCCGGCCCGCGCAGGAGTACACCCGGCGCCTGCTGGAGGCCATCCCGCGGGCGCCCGGACGCCGGGGATAGGTTGGCAACCTGTGACCGCCGACCCGCTCGCCCCGCTGATGGAGCTTCCCGGCGTCGCCGAGGCCAGCGACCGCGCCCGCGACGCGCTGGGCCGCGCCCACCGGCACCGGGCGAACCTGCGGGGCTGGCCGGTGACCGCCGCGGAGGCGTCGCTGCGGGCGGCCCGGGCGTCGTCGGTGCTGGACGGCGGTCCCGTCAGACTCGACGACCTGGCGGACGGCGCCGGGGTCAGCGACCCCGTGTTCGGCGGGGCGCTGCGGGTGGCCCAGGCGCTCGAGGGCGGAGAGGGGCCCGTCGTGGGCATCTGGCGCCGCGCGCCGTTGCAGGCGCTGGCCCGCCTGCACATGCTTGCGGCGGCCGACCAGGTCGACGCCGATCGGTTGGGCCGCCCACGCGCGGACGCCGGGGTGGGGCCGCGCCTGGAGATGCTTGCGGGCCTGGTGACCGGGGGCACGCGGGCGCCGGCACCGGTGGTCGCGGCGGTCGCGCACGGCGAGTTGCTGGCGCTGCGGCCCTTCGGCAGCGCGGACGGCGTCGTGGCCCGCGCCGTGTCGCGGTTGGTGACGATCGCCAGCGCGCTGGACCCGCACGGGCTCGGTGTGCCGGAGGTCAGTTGGATGCGGCAGCCGTCGAAATACCGCGACGCCGTCGAGGGGTTCGCCGGTGGCACTCCGGGGGGCGTCGGGGCGTGGCTGGTGTTGTGCTGCCGGGCCCTGCAGGCGGGCGCGCAGGAGGCTCTGTCGATCGCCGATTCGATGCCCGGCCGGTAGCCGGCTGTGAGTGCAGGGCGGCCCGCGGGTAAGCGAAGCGGGCGACGTCCCGAACGAATTCGGTCCGCCGCCCGCTAGCACGGAACCCGGTTACCAAGCGTGCATCTCTGGGTTGCGTGGGTTGGCCTCGGCGATCTTGCGAAACTTTCGGTTGCAACCCCACCCAAAGGGCCGTCGGCACCGTCAAATTTTCGCAATTACGCAGGCCCGCAACACTTCTGCCATTATCGCGGCTGTGACTCGGCGTGGGTGCCGGGCACCGTGCTGGGCGCCCGGTTCGGGAGGACGAACCTTCTCTTCCGGACCGACCTAGGCCTTACCGGGCTTCCGTGGTTACCTTTGTACTACTGGAGTTCTGGCACAGCAAGGCCCAATTGCGAAGCGGCTAGAACGCGAACCGGCGCAGCAGCGAGTAGGTGACCGCCCCGGCCGCCAGGGCGCTGATTCCGACGGCGGCGGTCGTCGCGATCGCGGCGCCCGAGGGGGCCGGGATCCGGTCGCGCAACGACACCGGCCGGGAGAAGGTCAGCACGGGCCAGCTTCGCTCGACGGCCTCGCGGCGCAGGCTGCGGTCGGGGTTGACGACGCTGGGGTGGCCGACGGACTCGAGCATCGGCAGGTCGGTGATCGAGTCGGAGTAGGCGTAGCAGTGCTCCAGCGGGTAGCCCTCACGGGCGGCCAATTCGCGGATCGCCTGGACCTTGCCCTCGCCGTAGCAGTAGAACGCGATCTCGCCGGTGTACCGGCCGTCCTCGACCACCATCCGGGTCGCCATCGCGTGGGTGGCGCCCAGCGCGCGGGCAATGGGCGCGACGATCTCTTCGCCGGACGCGGACACCACCACCACATCGCGGCCGCACAGTTTGTGCGCGGCGATCAGGTCGGCGGCCTCGGCGAACACCAGCGGGGTCACGATGTCGTGCAGCGTCTCGCCGACGATCGACTTGACCTGTTCGACGTCCCAACCGGTGCACATGTTGGTCATGTGGGCGCGCATCCGGTCCATCTGGTCATGATCGGCCCCGGAGAGCAGGTAGATGAACTGGGCGTAGCTGGACTTGAGAACGGCGCGGCGGTTGAGCAGTCCCTGGTTGAAGAATGGTTTGCTGAAGGCCAGCGTGCTGGACTTGGCGATGATCGTCTTGTCCAGGTCGAAGAAGGCGGCGGTGCGAGCGCTGGGAGCGGCGTTCGCCGCTGATTCCGCCGAGCTGTGCTGCTGCGCGGCCGGGTCGAAGACGGTCACCGACCCAGCATAGGTGCGGACTCGCGAAGTGCTGCGACTTCGCACCGAAACACGGGCTCAAGCGGGGTGCGCAGGGCTTCGCGGCGATGTTTTTGCGGCTCAACGTCTTTTTTCGGTCGAACAGCTATTGCGTTAGTCCGCACTGTCATGTGTATAGTAAGCATTACTCGGCCTGAGCCGAGGGTGTATCAGCCCGACCCCCCGGGGCTGATGCACGACGACCCTCGCCTCCTCCCCCCCTGGCGGGGGTCGTCCCTTTTCCAGGGTAATTTTCGGTCGCGGCGCAGGGCCCGATCCGCGTGCCCGTGGGTTGCGGGGATCGCGGTTGCGGTGCGCTGGGCGCATGCCGCGCGCGGCCATTATGCACAGTCCCGTCTCTATCCACAGATCGCGCCTTTGGGACTGGTGTCCCAACGTCTCGCTCACGCACGGTGGATGCATGACTGGCATCTCCCGAACCCCGGCGGCCGCATCCGCGGGCGTGCTCGCGGTGCTGAGCGAGACGGAATTGCGGGACGAGTTGGACCGGGTGGCGGCGGCCGTCGGGGTACGGGTGGTGCATGCCGGCGGGCGGTCCCCGGTCAGCCGCAAGACCTGGTCGGCGGCAGCGGCCGTGGTGCTCGACGAGGCCGCCGCGGCGAACTTCGGGCGCGCGGGGATGCCGCGGCGTGCCCACGTGACGGTGTTGACCGCTGCCGAGCCCCTGACCGCGACGTGGTCGGCCGCGGTCGCGGCCGGCGCCGGGCAGGGTTCTGCGGCTGCCCGGGCAGGAGCGCGAACTGATCTGCGAACTCGCCGACGCGGGTGAATCGTCGCGCGACGGCCGGTCGCGCGGGCACGCCCTGGCCGTCGTCGGGGGCTGCGGCGGGGCCGGCGCCTCGGTGCTCGCCGTCGCGCTCGCGCAGGCCGCCGCCGCCGCGCTGCTGGTGGACCTCGACCCATGGGGCGGCGGCCTCGATCTGCTGGTGGGCGGCGAGAACACGCCGGGCTTGCGCTGGCCGGACCTGGCGCTGCAGGGAGGCCGGCTGACCTGGTCGGCCGTGCGCGAGGCACTCCCGCGGCACCGGGGTGTCAGCCTGCTTTCGGGCACGCGGCGCGGCTGGGAGCCGGACGCGGGACCGGTGCACGCCGTCGTCGACGCCGGCAAGCGCGGGGGCGTCACCGTGGTCTGCGACCTCCCCCGGCGGCTGACCGACGCCGCGCAGGCCGCAGTGGACTCCGCCGACCTGGTCGTCGTCGTCTGTCGCGCGGACGTGCGCGCATGCGCCGCGACGGGGGCCTTGGCACCGCTGCTGGCCGCGGTCAACCCCAACCTGGGTTTGGTGGTGCGTGGCCCGTCGCCCGGCGGGTTGCGGGCGGCGGAGATCGCCGACGTCACCGGGCTGCCGTTGCTGGCCTCGATCCGAGCCCAGCCGCAACTCGCCGAGCAGGCCGAACGCGGCGGCCTGCGGTTGGGCGGGCGCTCCGCGCTGACGGTCGCGGCGCGCCGGGTGCTGGCCGTGCTGCCCGGTGTGGGCTCGTCGATCGGCAGGGCGGCGTGAGCGGCTCGCTGATCGAGCGGGTGCGCGAGCGGTTGGCGGCCGACGCGGCGCCGCCGGGGTCAGCCCTGCGCCCCAGCGTCGTGGCGGCCGCCATCCGGGCCGAGTCGGGCGGGATGCTGGGTGACACCGAGGTGCTGGCCAACCTGCGAGTGCTGCAGACCGAGCTGACCGGCGCCGGCATCCTCGAGCCGTTGCTGTGCGCCGACGGCACCACGGATGTGCTGGTGACCGCGCCCGACGCGGTGTGGGTCGACGATGGAAACGGGTTGCGGCGCAGCAACATCCGGTTCCCCGATGAGGCGGCGGTGCGCCGGCTGGCGCAGCGGCTGGCGCTGGCCGCGGGCCGGCGCCTCGACGACGCGCAGCCCTGGGTGGACGGCCAGCTGACCGGCATCGGCGCCGGGGCGTTCGCGGTCCGCCTGCACGCGGTGTTGCCGCCGGTGGCGGCCGCGGGCACCTGCCTGTCGCTGCGGGTGTTGCGTCCGGCCAGCCAGGATCTGGCGGCCCTGACCGCGGCGGGCGCCGTGCCTCCGGACGCCGCCGTGCTGGTCGCCGACATCATCGCCGCGCGGCTGGCGTTCTTGGTGTGCGGCGGGACCGGGGCGGGCAAGACGACCCTGCTGGCGGCGATGCTGGGCGCGGTCGCGCCCACGGAGCGGATCGTCTGCGTCGAGGATGCCGCCGAGCTCGCGCCGCGGCACCCGCACCTGGTCAAGCTGGTCGCGCGGTGCGCCAACGTCGAGGGCGCCGGCGAGGTGCCGCTGCGCGAACTCGTCCGGCAGGCGTTGCGGATGCGGCCCGACCGCATCGTGGTCGGCGAGGTCCGCGGCGCCGAAGTGGTCGACCTGCTGGCGGCGCTGAACACCGGCCACGACGGCGGGGCCGGCACCGTGCACGCCAACAGTCCGGGCGAGGTGCCCGCGCGCCTGGAGGCGCTCGGAGCGCTCGGCGGCCTGGACCGGGCGGCGCTGCACAGCCAGCTCGCCGCCGCGGTTCAGGTGCTGTTGCACGTCACCCGCGACCGCTCCGGGCGGCGCCGGCTCGGTGAGATCGCCGTGCTGCGCGAGACGCAGGGGCGGGTGCGCGCGGTCACCGCGTGGCACGCGGACCGCGGGTCGACCGACGACGCCGCGTATCTGCACCGGCTGCTGACCAGCCGGCTGTCCGCATGAGCGGCCTTTCGGTCGCCGCGGCGCTGTCGGCGATCGCGCTGCTCGTCCTTCCCCCGTCACCGCGGCGCCGGCTGGCCGCGGATTCGCCGGTCCGCCGGCGCATCCCCGCGCCGGGGCCGGGCGGGGTCGCTCTGGCCGCGACGTGCGCCGTCGGCCTGGCCGCACTGCTGTTGCCGCTCACGACCGTGCTGGCCGCCGCCGCGATCGGGGCGACCACGGGCCTGCGCTACCGCCGCCGCCTCCGCGCGCGGCGCGCGACGCGCGAGGGCCACACGCTGGGGACCGCACTGGATGTGCTGGTCGGCGAACTGCGGGTCGGTTCGCATCCGGTGCGGGCCTTTCGGGTGGCCGCCGGCGAGACGGCCGGCGCGGTGGCCGAGTCGTTGGGCGCCGTCGCGGCGAGGGCCGGACTGGGAGCCGACGTCGCTGCCGGGCTGCGCGCCGCGGCACGCTCGTCGGCCCTGCCCGCGCAGTGGGGCCGACTCGCGGTGTGCTGGCAGCTGGCCGGTGACCACGGGCTGGCGATCGCCACGCTGATGCGCGCGGCGCAACGCGATATCGCGGCGCGACAACGGTTCTCGGGGTCGGTGTCGTCCAGCATGGCCGGGGCACGCGCCACCGCCACGATCCTGGCCGGCCTGCCGGTGCTCGGGGTGCTGCTGGGTGAGCTGATCGGCGCACGGCCGCTGCGGTTCCTGCTCGGTGGGCATGCGGGCGGGTGGTTGTTGGTCGTCGGGTCGACGCTGGCCTGCGCCGGTCTGCTGTGGTCGGACCGCATCACCGACCGGATTGCGTCATGACGATCGCGGCCGTGCTGCTCGCGCTGGCGCTGTGGGCCGGCCCCGGCCCGGCGCAGGTGCGGTCGCGCGCCGGGGCGCCCCCCGGCGGCCGTCGCCGGGAGCCGCGGGACGGGCCCGCCCACGGCCCCGATCCGCTGGCGGTCGCATCCAGTCTCGACGTGCTGGCGGTGTGCCTGGGCGCCGGCATGGCGGTGCCCGTCGCCGCGGCGGCCGCCGCCGAGTCCGCACCGCCGGCGCTGGCGCGGATATTGCGCCGCGCCGGCGCCCTGCTGGCCCTGGGGGCCGATCCCGCCGTGGCGTGGTCGGTTCCGGCTGGACTGCCGGGCGGCGCGGTCGACGCTCAGATCGACGCGGTGCTGCGGCTCGCGCGCCGCTCGGCCTCCTCGGGCGCGGCGCTGGCCGATGCCGTCGCCGAATTGGCCGACCAGTGCCGCCACGACGCCGCGCACGCGGCGACCGCCGCCGCCGAGCGGGCCGGGGTGCTGATCGCCGGACCGCTCGGGCTGTGCTTTTTGCCGGCGTTCGTGTGCCTGGGCATCGCGCCGGTGGTCGCGGGTCTGGCCGGCGACGTCTTGCAGTCGGGCCTGCTATGAGCCGCGGGCGCAAAGCACACGAGAGGGGATGTATTGATGATCAACATGTTTCGCGCTTTCCTGGCACGCCTGACGGTCCTGGTGACCGACGAGTCGGGCATGTCGACCGTCGAGTACGCGATCGGCACTATCGCCGCGGCCGCCTTCGCCGCGATCCTGTACACCGTGGTCACCGGCGATTCCATCGTCTCGGCGCTGACCAACATCATCGCGCGCGCGCTGAACACGAAGGTCTAGCGGGCTGTGCGGGCGCCGGAACCGTCGAGGCCGCGCTGGCCGTCGCCGCGCTGGTGGTGGTGCTGGCGCTGTGCCTGGCCGGCCTCACGGCGGTGTCGATGCAGGTCCGCTGCGTCGACGCGGCCCGCGAGGCCGCACGGTTGGCGGCGCGCGGTGATCAGCGCTCGGCACTCGAGGCCGCCCACCGACTCGCGCCGGGCGGGGCGCGGGTCGATGTGCGCCGCGACGGCGATTTCCTGGTCGCCACGGTGGTCGCCCACTCGAAGCTTCTGCCCACCTTGGCCATTGGGGCAAAGGCGGTATCGGCCGCGGAGCCGCTGCGATGACCGGGGCGCGGCCACCGTGCTCGCGGCGGGGATGGTCATCGTGCTGCTGTGGGTCACCGGCGCGGGCGCCTACCTCGGCTCGGTGGTGGTCGCGCGGCACCGCGCGCAGGCGGCGGCCGACCTGGCCGCGTTGGCCGCCGCGACGCGCCTGCCTGCCGGGGAGGCGGCGGCCTGCGCCCGTGCGACGACGGTGGCCCGTGAGATGGGCGTCGACGGCGACCGGTGCGAGGTGGACGGTCTCGACGTGGTCGTCACGGTCCGGGTTGGCGTCCCGTTCGCCGGCGTCGCGCGGGCCGCCGCGCGGGCAGGTCCGGTCGACACGTTGTGATCACGTCGCCGAGTCGGGCAGTCCCGCCCCGGCGAGTTCCTCGGTGGTGGGCAGGCGCAGCGAGACCAACCCCGCGAAGGTCTCGGGTTCCAGTTCGATCCGGTTGACCGTGACGTGCACGGGCACCCAATCGGCGTCGTGGCCGGGCATCCGCAGCACGCGACTGGTCGCGCCGTCGGCGAATTCCTTTGTCATCGACGTCATCAGCCGCTCGTCGTCGGGGTGGACCTTCGGCTTGCCGGTCTCGATGGTGCCCTTCCAGTCGTAGAAGGTGCAGGGCTCGTCGAGCCACTTCAGCAGCGTCCAGTTGTTGAGGTCCACGAGGGCGCGGTGCACTCCGGCCTGCGCGAGGCCGCTGAGGATGCGTTGCGCCAGGTCGTCGGTCGACACCCCCGGGCCTTTGAGCTCGCAGCGCCAGTTGATGGCCCGCGCGACCAGGTGGTCGCGGCCGTCGGGCCCGGACTCGATCTTGGTGCGCGCAACGAACCCGATCCGGATCGGCGACCCTTGCCAGTCGGTGAGATCCCAAGTGCTGCAGAGGGTTTGGTCTGGCTTCGCTTTGACCGCCATGGCGAGCACCTTCGTCTCGTTCGGGTTAAGCTCGCGGGAGGGAAGGTCCTCGGCGAAAGCCCGGCCCAAGGTGACCTCGACCTCGGGATTCTTGCCGCTGTTGGTCAGCGACTCCCGGGTGTCGGTGGCCACGCCGAGGGTCAGATCCCACTTCAGCGGGCCGGGGGTCGGCCGCTCGGGGGGTTCGGCGTCGGCAGGGCCGGTCCAGACGTGCACGCCGTGGATGTAACCGTCGGACATCACGACCGGTTCGGTGCGGATCACGCGGTCACGCTTCGGGGTGATGCTGGTCAGGCTCTGGCCGGTCTGCAACGACTCGGCGATCGCCGTGCGGACCGCCGAGAGGTAGGGACTGCGGCGCAGAAACGAGGTGATCGGGACGAGATTCTTGAGTTGCCGCCCCTGGGCCACCACGGCGGGGTCACCCCCCAGCGTCTCCACGAGCAACCAGTCGTGGGCCATGCCGGTAGATTTTACGGGCGCGCGCGGCGCTTCTCGTCGACGCCTACGTTGCGGCCGGGCCGGACGCGCCCGCCGGCCGGATGCCGACGGGGTCTTCTCAGCGCCGCCGGCCTTTGCGCCGCGATCCGGCGTCGCCGACCGCTGCGGGACGGTTTGGCACCTTATCGCCGCAAAGCTGTTGTTCCGCGACAGGATTGGCGCGGGAATCGATCGCGGGCCGGCTAGATCAGCCCATCGGCACCGTTTGCGCCCAAGAGCAAGCCGGGTGTGCCGCCGGTTCCCGGGGCGCCGATGACGAGACCGACCCCGCCGTTGCCCCCGCCGCCGCCATTGCCGATCACCACGCTGGAGCCGCCGTTTCCGCCGGGACCGCCGTCCGTCTGACTGCCGCCGCCCTCGCCGCCGGAACCCCCATTGCCGACCAGGAAGGCGTTGCCGCCGGTCCCGCCCGCGCCGCCGGTGGCACCGACCCCGGCGGCCCCGCCGGTCCCGCCGTCACCGAGCAGTGGCGCTGTGCCGCCGGTTCCCCCGGTCCCGCCGGTTGCGGTGGCGCTGAACCCGCCGGCGCCGCCGGAGCCACCGTCGGAGAACAGCAGCCCCGCCTGGCCGCCGTGCCCGCCGCCACCGCCGCCGACCTGGCCGAAGCCGCCGTCACCGCCCATGCCGCCGCTGCCGAACAGTATCCCGGCGTTGCCCCCGGCCCCGCCGGTTCCGCCGGTGCCGGCCGCCCCGCTGGCACCGCCGAACCCGCCGTCGCCGCCCGCCCCGCCGAAGCCGCCCAGCAGGCCCGCGCTGCCGCCGGCTCCGCCCGCGCCCCCGACGCCGGCGTCGCCGACGCCACCGGCACCGCCGTGCCCGCCGCCGGCGCCGAAGAACCCGCTGAGCAGGCCCCCGGCCCCGCCGGTCCCGCCTGCCCCGCCGGAGCCGCCGGCGTCGTCGAACAGCGCGATCCCGCCGGCACCCCCGACGCCGCCCCCGCCGATCAGCCCGCCGGCGCCGCCGACCCCGCCGGCACCCGCCGTGCTGGCGTCGCTGAATCCGCCGGCCCCGCCGACCCCGCCGTCGCCGGAGAACAAGCCGCCCATCCCACCGGCCCCACCGGCGCCGCCGCCGGCGGTCAACGAGCTCGCGCCGGCCCCGCCGGCGCCGCCGACTCCCAGCAGCCCCGCGGCCCCGCCGGCGCCGCCGGCCTGGCCCGACCCGCCGGCACCTGAGCCGCCGGCGCCGCCGTCACCGATCAACCAGCCGCCCGGCGTTCCGTTCTGGCCGCTTCCCGGGGCCGCGTTGACGCCGTTGCCGATCAGCGGGCGGCCGGTGAGCGCCTCGGCGGGCAGATTGACCGCGTTGAACACCGGCTGCAGTGGGGAGGCGACACCGTCGACGCCAGGTGTGCCCGTGGCCGGGCCGCTGCCACCTTCGCCGGCGATGCCGGGTGTGCCGATCAGCGCGGCGCCGCCGCCGTTACCCCCGGCGCCGCCGGCGGTGAAGCCCTCGCCGCCGGCGCCGCCCGCGCCACCCACGCCCACCAGCAGGTTTGCGCTGCCGCCGGTTCCGCCGGCCCCGCCGGTCGTGAGACCGATTCCGCCGGCACCACCCGTCCCGCCACCACCGAACAGGCCACCGTTGCCGCCGGCGCCACCCGCCCCGCCGGTGACTCCGGAGACGCCGCCGGCGCCGCCCGTGCCGCCGCTGGAGAACATCAGACCCGCCTGGCCGCCGTTGCCGCCGGCTCCGCCGACGCCCGTTCCGCTGTGCCCGCCGGTCCCGCCCGCGCCACCGGCGCCGAAGACCAGGCCGGCGTTGCCGCCCGTGCCGCCGGCCCCGCCGGCCGGGCCGCCGCTGTATCCGCCGGCGCCCCCACTGCCGCCGGGACCGGCGAGCAGGCCGGCGTTGCCGCCGGCGCCGCCGGTGCCCCCGACGCCGCCGCCGCTGAGCCCGCCCGCGCCGCCGTCGCCGCCACCCGCACCGACCAGCCCGCTAAACAATCCGCCCGTCCCGCCGGCGCCGCCGGTCCCGCCGACCGAACCGGCGGCGGTGCTGGGATCGGCGCCACCGGCGCCGCCCGCCCCGCCTGCCCCGAACAGGCCGCCGGCCCCCCCGGCGCCACCCGTCCCGGCCGTCCCGAAGAAGTTGTAACCGCCGGTGCCGCCGACGCCGCCGTTGCCCCACAGCAGCCCGCCGGTCCCGCCGGCGCCACCGGCCCCGCCGCCGGACCCGCCGCTCCCCCCGGCGCCGCCGGTGCCGATCAGCCCGGCGGCTCCGCCGTTGCCGCCGTTCTGGCCCGCCGCGCCCGCGCTGCCGGTGCCGCCGTTGCCCAGCAGCCAACCGCCGGGCGCGCCGTTCTGGCCCGAGCCGGGAGCCGCGTTGGCGCCGTTGCCGATCAGCGGGCGCCCGGTGAGGGCCAGGCTGGGCGCGTTGATCAGGCCGAGCAGGTCCTGTCCGATGGACTGGGCCGGATTGGCGCTCAACGCGCTGAGGTTGGCGGCCTCGGCGCTGGTGTAGGAGCCCGTGCTCGAGGTCAGCGCCTGCAGGAACTGGTCGTGGAACTCCGCCGCCCGCGCGCTGAGCGCCTGGAAACCCTGACCGTGGGCGGAGAACAGCGCGGCGATGGCCGTCGACACCTCGTCCTCGGCCGCGGCCGCCATCCCCGTCGTCTGGGGCGCGGCGGCCGCGTTGGCCGCGCTGATGGCCTCGCGGATGCGGGCTAGATTGCTGGAAGCCACCCCGAGTGCCTCCGGCACCGCCATCACAAACGACATCTCCGGCCTCCCAGACGGCACAAACGACGATTCAATCCTGGTCAACATATACGTACTTTTGGGATTGAGCAGACGCTTTATTTAAACCGAAAGTATTGTCGGTCACGGTGGCTGTGGCAAGGTCTGCCATGTTGTGCCCGCGGACGCCCGACGAGGTCGGAAATCACGTCGAGACTCGACGCGGTGCTGCGCCGCTGGGCGATCATGGCTGCGGCGAGTTCGGCACAACGCCGGATCCCCGCAGGTCGGAAGACCGAACCTGAACTCGGTCACGCCAACGAGCCGTTGATCCCCTGTTCGCCCAACAGCAGACCGGACGCGCCACCGACACCGGCGGCATCGGTCGTCGTCGCTCCAAGCCCCTGGTTTCCGCCGTCGCCGCCGTCGCCGATCGCCGCGCTCCCGCCGCCGCCTCCGCCCGCACCCGCGGCGGCCGGGCTGCTGCCGCCCTCGCCGCCGGCTCCGCCGTCGCCGAGCAAGAAGGTGTTCCCGCCGCTCCCACCGGCCCCTCCGGAGGCGGTACCGGCACCACCGGCGCCGCCGGCACCGCCGGTCCCGCCGTCGCCAACAAGGAAGGCGTTACCGCCGGTTCCACCGGCGCCGCCCGCGGCGACAATGCTGAATCCGCCGCTGCCGCCGGCGCCGCCGTCGGAGAAGAGCGCGCCCGCGGTGCCGCCGGTCCCGCCGGCACCGCCATCCCCGGTCACGCCGGCTCCGCCGATCCCGCCCTGTCCGCCGCCGCCGACCAGCACACCTGCACTGCCCCCGCTTCCTCCGGCGCCGCCGACCACGCCGACGGCGCCATCCCCGCCCGCACCGCCGGGCCCGGCAAGTGGGCCGGCGCTGCCGCCGGCGCCGCCGGCGCCGCCAATGCCGTCGTCGCTCACTCCGCCGAGGCCACCATGCCCCCCGCCGGCGCCGATCAGCCCGCCGAGCACCCCGCCGGTCCCGCCTGCCCCGCCTGCGCCCCCGGCACCGCCGATATCGGTCGACAGGGCGACCCCGCCGGCTCCGCCGCCCCCGCCACTTCCGAGCAGCCCGCCGGCCCCGCCGGCTCCGCCGGCCCCCGCGGTGCCGGCGGATATGGCGATTCCGCCGTCCCCGCCAACCCCGCCGACGCCGGATATCAGCCCGCCCGCACCGCCGGCTCCGCCGGCTCCGCCAGGCCCGCCCGAGCTTGCGCCGGCCCCGCCGGCCCCACCGGCGCCGCCCGCGCCCAGGAGCCCCGCGGCGCCGCCGGAGCCGCCGCCCTGACCCGTCATCCCCGTGCCTGAGCCGCCCGCGCCCCCGTCACCGAGCAACCACCCGCCGGCGGTGCCGTTTTGACCGGATCCCGGGGCCGCGCTGACCCCGTCGCCGATCAGTGGCCGCCCGGTGGCAGCCTCGACGGGCCCGTTGATGGCGTCGAATGCCGGCTGCAACGGCGAGCCCGCGCCGCCGAGGCCGGCGCTGCCGATGGCGGGGCCGAACCCGCCCTCGCCGGCGGTGCCGGGGGTGCCGATCAGCGCGGTGGCGCCCGCGTTGCCGCCGGCGCCACCGGCGGTGAAGCCCTCGCCGCCGGCGCCGCCGGCCCCACCGACACCCACGAGTAGGTCGGCGCTGCCGCCGGCCCCACCGGCTCCGCCGGTGCCGGCACTGACTCCGCCGGCCCCGCCGGCTCCGCCCACCCCGAATAGCCCGCCTGCACCGCCGGTCCCGCCGGCCCCGCCGGTCAACCCGGCCACTCCGCCGCCCCCGCCGGCCCCGCCACTGGACAACAGCAGCCCGGCGTTGCCGCCCGCGCCGCCCACTCCGCCCGTGCCGGTGCCGCTGTGTCCGCCGGTCCCGCCGCCTCCGCCAGGGCCGAACACCAGGCCGGCGTTGCCGCCGGCCCCGCCGGCCCCGCCGATCGCGGCGGCGCTGTATCCGCCCGTCCCGCCGGCGCCACCCGAACCGGCGAGCAGGCCGGCGTTGCCGCCGGCACCACCGGCACCGCCGGCACCCGTGCCGCTGATTCCGCCGGCTCCGCCGTCCCCGCCACCCGCGTCGAAGAGCCCGCCGAGTAGGCCGCCGGTTCCACCGGCTCCTCCGGCCCCGCCGCCCCCGACGTTGGGCGCCGCCCCGCCTGCTCCACCCGCCCCGCCGGCTCCGAACAACCCGCCGGTGCCACCGGTGCCACCGGCCCCGCCGGCGCCGGCGAGGTCGTATCCGCCCGCGCCTCCGCTTCCGCCGCTGCCCCACAGCAGTCCGCCGGCCCCGCCCGTTCCGCCGGCGCCGCCGCCTGCACCGCCGGCGCCACCGACACCGCCGGTGCCGATCAGGCCCGCGACCCCGCCGTTGCCGCCGTTCTGGCCCGCCGCACCGGATCCGCCCGCGCCGCCGTTGCCGATCAGCCAGCCGCCGGCCGCGCCGCTTTGCCCGGTACCCGCGGCCCCGTTGGCGCCGTTGCCGATCAGCGGGCGCCCGGTTAGCGCCAGGCTGGGCGCGTTGATCAAGGTGGTCAGGTCCTGACCCATCGTCTGCGCCGGATTGGCGGCAAACGCCGCGACATTGGCGGTCTCCGCGTCGACATAGGACCCCGCACCCGCGCTCAGTGTCTGCACGAACTGGTCGTGAAACGCCGCCGCCTGCGCGCTGAGCGCGTGAAAGCTGCTGCCGTGTGCCGAGAACAGTGCCGCGATGGCCGTCGACACCTCGTCCTCGGCCGCGGCCATCATCCCCGTGGTCCGGGCGGCCGCGGCCGCGTTGGCCGCGGTGATCGCCTCGCCGATGCTGGCCAGATCGCCGGACGCCACCCCCAGGCCCTCCGGCACCGCCATCACAAACGACACTCCGGCCTCCCCTGCACGGCGCACACTACGGTTCAGACGAAGCCAAGGTATACGTACTTTTGGCACCCGGCGACCGCAGAAAACCAACTACCAGTATCGAATTGGTGTACAGTTAACGGATTGGCGTGTGCCGCTGGTGAATGTCGCCGAGCTGGAATTCGAAAGATCGCGCTATGTTCAGGCCGCTTCCGCCCCCAACTCCGCGAGCACCAGCCGCAGCACCAGCACGGCCCCCGCCTTGTCCAGCGGGTCGTTGCCGTTGCCGCACTTGGGCGACTGCACGCACGACGGGCAGCCCCGTGGGCACTCGCACGCCGCGATGGCGTCCGCGGTTGCGCCCAGCCAGGTGCGGGCGCGCCGGAAGCCCCGCTCGGCGAAGCCCGCCCCACCCGGGTAGCCGTCGTAGACGAACACGCTGGGAAGGCCGGCGGCATCCGGCCCGATGGCGGTGGACATGCCGCCGATGTCGCCGCGGTCGCAGCTGGCCACCAGCGGCAGCAGCCCGATCGCGGCGTGCTCGGCGGCATGCAACGAGCCGGGGATGCGCGGGGCGTCGATTCCCTTCTGCAGCAACGCTTCCGGGGTGATCGTGTACATGACGGCGGTGGTGGCCAGCGTGCGTTCGGGCATCTCCAGCTCGATGAAGTCGATCACCTCGCCGTTGAGCCGGCGGCGCAGATACCCGACCATGCGGTGGGTGACCCGGACGGGGACCAGACCCAGGGTGACGGGCCCGAACTCGTGACGTTCGCCCGCACCGGTGACGGCGATGTCGGTGAGTTCCCTGGCGAACGTGGCATAGCCGGGATCCTCGGCGTGGACGAACGCGATCCCGTCCTCGAGGTCCAGGGAGTCGACGACGTAGCTCTCACCCTGATGCAGGTACACCGCGCCGGGGTGCACCGAGGCCGGGGCCCGGTCGGCGCCGACGCTGCCCAGCAACCGGCCGGTATCGGCCTCCACGATGACGATCTGCGTGCCGGCCGAGCCCCGAATGTCCACGGCCGCGTGCGGTTGGAGCCCCGCGGCCGGGAAGTACCGGCCGTTGCGTACCCGCAGCAGGCCATCCTCGACCAGGCCCCGGGCCACCTCGGTGGCCCCGAAAGCGGAGATCTCGGCCGCGTCGAGCGGCATTTCACAAGCAGCACAGAGCAATTGGGGGCCCAGCAGGTAGGGGTTGGCGGGGTCGATCACGACCCGCTCGACGGGTTTGCCCAGCAGCGCGGCGGGATTGTGCACCAGGTAGGTGTCCAGCGGATCGTCGCGGGCGATCAGCACCACCAGCGCGCCCTGCCCGCGCCGGCCCGAGCGCCCGGCCTGCTGCCAGAACGAGGCCACCGTGCCAGGGAAACCGGCGAGCACCACCGCGTCCAGCCCGGCGATGTCGACGCCCAACTCCAGTGCGTTGGTGGTGGCCAGGCCGCGTAACCGGCCCTCGGCGAGGGCGCGCTGAAGCGCGGCGCGGTCCTCGGGCAGGTAGCCGGCCCGATACGACGCGACCCGTGGTGACAATTCGGGGGCGATCTCGTCGAGCCGGGCCTGCGCGCCCAGCGCGGTCAACTCCGCGGCGCGGCGCGACCGTACGAACGTCAGCGTCTGCGCCCCCTCGGCGACCAGGTCGGCCATCACCCGCGCCGCCTCCGCCCCGGCCGAGCTGCGCACCGGTGCGCCGTTCTCACCGATCAGGTCGGTGCGCAGGGCGGGCTCCCACAACGCCACCGTTCGGGATCCCTGCGGGGAGCCGTCGTCGGTGACCTCCTCGACCGGGCGGCCGATCAGCTCGGCGGCCGTCGCCCCCGGTGCATCCGTTGTCGCGCTGGCGAAAACGAACGTCGGGGTGGCGGAGTAGCGCGCGCACAGGCGCAACAGGCGCCGCAGCACCATCGCCACATTGGAACCGAAAACGCCTCGGTAGTAGTGACATTCGTCGACAACGACAAACCGCAGCCCCCGCAGCAGCGCGGCCCAGCGGGCGTGGTTGCGCAGGATCGACAAATGGATCATGTCGGGGTTGGAGAACAGCCACCGAGACCGCTCGCGCGCGAAACGCCTTACTTCGCTTGCGCTGTCGCCGTCGTAGGCGGTGGGCGCGACCCCGAAACCAGGATCGCGCAGCCGCGGGACGGCCGCGGTGAGCGCGGTCGCCGCGCGCAGCTGGTCGTGCCCCAGTGCCTTCGTGGGCGACAGATAAAGCACCCGCGCCCGCGGGTCGGTCGCCAGCGCATTGAGGACGGGAAGCTGGTAGGCCAGCGACTTGCCCGACGCGGTGCCGGTGCTGAGGACCACGTGGCGCCCGGCGTGGGCCAGGTCCGCGGCCGCGGATTGGTGCGACCAGGGCGCGGCGATGCCGCGGTCGGTGAACGCGCGGACGACGTCGGGCTCGGCCCACGCCGGCCAGCCGGCCGGCCGGCCGCCGCGCGCCGGCAGTTCCGCGACATGGCGCAGCGGGTGCTCGTCTGCCGCCGTGCCGGCGAGTGCGACGGCCAGCAGGTCGCTGCCGAAGGTCGCCATGAGAAGTCCTTTCGGAATCCATCCGACGTAGAAGTCTGTCGTCGACGCGACGAACGTGGTTGGATGATTGCGGTCGCAGCTTCTGTGTTCGTGTCAAACTTTCGCAGGATCGACGTTGCGGCCGCGGTTCCTGCGAGGTTAATCGGTCGGGTGAAGTTCCGGCGACTGAGCGAGGTATGGCGGTCGTACCAGGCCCGGGGCATCGAAAGGCGATGCCCAGCACCCAGAAGAAAAGGAAAGATCGAGAGATGCCACAGGGAACTGTGAAGTGGTTCAACGCGGAGAAGGGCTTCGGGTTCATCGCTCCCGAAGACGGATCCGCGGATGTTTTTGTCCACTACACGGAGATCCAGGGTTCGGGCTTCCGCACCCTCGAAGAGAACCAGAAGGTCGAGTTCGAAATCGGCCACAGCCCGAAGGGGCCCCAGGCCACCGGAGTCCGCTCTCTGTAAAGAGGCGAACAGACTCTCCACGACACCCCCCAGCGCAGCCCGGTTCGACGGGCGCCGCCGGGGGGTTTTCGTTTTGCCGCGCCGCTCGCCTGGGCGCGCGCGCGGACGACCTGGCCTACTGTCGGTGGCGTGAGCCAGCTGTCGTTCTTCACCGCGGAGTCGGTGCCGCCGGCGGTCACCGATCTTTCCGGGGTGCTGGCGGCTTCGGGCCAGATCGTGCTGGTCGGCGCGCCGGCCCCGTGCGGCGCCCGGCTCTCGGTGGTGGTCGACCGGCTCTGGCGCGCCTCGGCGCTGGCCGAGATGATCAGGGAGGCCGGCCTGGCCGCCGAGATCGGGCGCACCGACGAGGACACCCCGCTGGTGCGGACCGACGTGAATCCGGCGTTGACGGGCCTGGCCGGCGAATGGACCCGAGGCGCGGTCAAGACGGTGCCTCCGCGCTGGCTGCCCGGTCCGCGCGAGCTGCGGGCGTGGACGCTGGCGGCCGGTCATCCCGAAGGGGAGCACTATCTGCTCGGCCTGGATCCGCACGCGCCCGACACCCATTCCCCGCTGGCGTCGGCGCTGATGCGGGTCGGGATCGCGCCGACCCTCATCGGCACCCGCGGGGGCCGGCCCGCGCTGCGGATCAGCGGCCGCCGGAGGTTGTCGCGCCTGGTAGAGAACGTGGGGGAACCACCCGAGGGAGTCGACGAGTTATCCCTGTGGCCGCGGGTATAACGGCTCCAGACGACCTGCCGTTGGGGCGGCCGGTTTGCGCAGTTCCGCCTCCGGGTGCGAAATTGTCAGGTGCCCCAAAGGTTCGAAGGAACGTCGACGTACCTGATTCTCCCGGAATTTCGTCGCTGACCTGTCATTCTTCTGGCGGGGCGGTTCCGCAGGGGGCCGGGTGAAAGAGATGGAGCGTAAGCGCAGTTGGCTGACCCGAAGCTGAAGGACCGCGAAAGCGGGCGAAATGGGAGCCGTAGGCGACTGGTGATCGTGGAGTCGCCGACCAAGGCGCGCAAATTGGCCGGCTATCTGGGCTCTTCGTACATCGTCGAGTCCTCCCGCGGCCACATCCGCGACCTGCCCCGGGCGGCCGCCGACGTCCCCGCGAAGTACAAATCGGAGCCGTGGGCCAGGCTCGGGGTCAACGTCGACGCCGACTTCGAGCCGCTCTACATCATCAGCCCGGAGAAAAAGCACACGGTCACCGAGCTCAGGGACCTGCTCAAGGGTGTCGACGAGCTCTACCTGGCCACGGACGGTGACCGCGAGGGCGAAGCCATCGCCTGGCACCTGCTGGAAACCCTGAAGCCGAATGTCCCGGTCAAGCGGATGGTGTTCCACGAGATCACCGAGCCGGCGATCCTCGAGGCCGCCGAGAACCCCCGCGACCTCGACATCGACCTGGTCGACGCGCAGGAGACGCGGCGCATCCTGGACCGGTTGTACGGCTACGAGGTCAGCCCGGTGCTGTGGAAGAAGGTGGCGCCGAGGCTTTCCGCCGGCCGCGTCCAATCGGTGGCCACCCGTATCATCGTGCAGCGCGAGCGCGACCGCATGGCGTTCCGCAGCGCTTCCTACTGGGACATCGTCGCCCAGCTCGACGCCAGCGTCTCCGACGCGAAGGCCCAGCCACCCACCTTCTCCGCCCGGCTGACCTCGGTGGACGGCCTGCGCGTGGCCTCCGGACGCGACTTCGACTCCCTGGGCCAGCTGCGTAAGGCCGACGAGGTCACCGTGCTCGACGAGGCGCGGGCCACCGAGCTGGCCGAGGGCCTGCGAGGGGCCCAGCTCAACGTCGCGTCGGTCGAGGAGAAGCCCTACACGCGGCGTCCGTACGCGCCGTTCATGACGTCGACGCTGCAGCAGGAGGCGGGCCGCAAGCTGCGGTTCTCCTCGGAGCGCACGATGAGCATCGCGCAGCGGCTGTACGAGAACGGCTACATCACCTACATGCGTACCGACTCGACGACGTTGTCGGAATCGGCCATCAACGCCGCACGCACCCAGGCGCGTCAGCTCTACGGCGCGGAGTACGTCTCGCCGTCACCGCGCCAGTACACCCGCAAGGTCAAAAACGCGCAGGAGGCCCACGAGGCCATCCGGCCCGCCGGCGACACCTTCGCCACGCCCGACGCGGTGCGCCGCGAACTCGACGGCGACGAATTCCGGCTCTACGAGCTGATCTGGCAGCGCACGGTGGCCTCGCAGATGGCCGACGCGCGCGGTACCACGCTGAGCCTGCGGATCAACGGCAGAGTCCAGGCCGCGCAGACAAGGGAAGTGCAGTTCTCGGCCAGCGGCCGCACGATCACCTTCGCGGGCTTCCTCAAGGCCTACGTGGAGACCGTGGACGAGCTGGTCGGCGGCGAGGCCGACGACGCCGAAAGCCGGCTGCCGCAGCTGACCCAGGGGCAGCGCCTCGACGTCCTCGAGCTCCACCCCGACGGTCACGCCACCAACCCGCCCGCCCGGTACACCGAGGCGTCGCTGGTCAAGGCGCTCGAGGAGTTGGGGATCGGGCGCCCTTCGACGTACTCGTCGATCATCAAGACCATCCAGGACCGCGGCTACGTGCACAAGAAGGGCAGCGCGCTGGTGCCGTCGTGGGTGGCGTTCGCCGTGACGGGTCTGCTGGAGCAGCACTTCGGCCGGCTGGTCGACTACGACTTCACCGCCGCCATGGAGGACGAGCTCGACGCGATCGCCTCGGGCCAGGAGCGGCGCACCGACTGGCTCAACAACTTCTACTTCGGCGGCGAGCACGGGGTGGCCGACTCGGTGGCCCGCTCCGGCGGCCTGAAGAAGCTGGTCGGGGTCAACCTCGAGGGCATCGACGCGCGAGAAGTCAACTCCATCAAGCTGTTCGACGACGAGCAGGGCCGTCCGGTCTATGTCCGGGTGGGCAAGAACGGGCCGTACCTGGAGCGCATGGTCACCGGCGACCCCGATGATCCCAGCGGTGAGCTCAAGCCGCAGCGCGCCAACCTCAACGACTCGCTGACCCCCGACGAGCTGACGCTGGAGGTGGCCGAGGAGCTCTTCGCCACCCCACAGGAGGGCCGCTCCCTGGGGGTGGATCCGGAGACGGGCCACGAGATCGTCGCCAAGGACGGCAGGTACGGGCCGTACGTGACCGAGATCCTGCCCGAGCCGCCCGGCGGCGACGACGGCAGCGCCGGCACCCCGGCCAAGAAGGGCAAGAAACCCACCGGGCCCAAGCCCAGGACCGGTTCGCTGCTGCGCAGCATGGACCTGCAGACCGTCACCCTCGAGGACGCGCTCAAACTGCTGTCGCTGCCCCGGGTGGTCGGCGTCGACCCGCAGACCGGCGAGGAGATCACCGCGCAGAACGGCCGTTACGGCCCATACCTGAAGCGCGGCACGGACTCTCGCTCACTGGCGACCGAGGACCAGATCTTCGGGATCACTCTCGACGAGGCGCTGAAGATCTACGCCGAGCCCAAGCGCCGCGGCAGGCAGAGCGCGGCCGCGCCGCCGCTGCGCGAACTGGGCACCGACCCGGCGTCGGGCAAGCCGATGGTGGTCAAGGACGGCCGGTTCGGGCCGTACGTCACCGACGGCGAGACCAACGCGAGCCTGCGCAAGGGCGATGACGTCGCGTCCATCACCGACGAGCGCGCCGCCGAGCTGCTGGCCGACCGCAGGGCGCGGGGCCCCGCCAAGCGGCCCGCCAAGAAAGCCGCCCGCAAGGCGCCGGCCAAGAAGGCCCCGGCCAAGCGGGCCGCGAAGAAGACCTGACCGCGAGGATCTCCTAGTAGCCGGGGCCGATCGCCTCGCTGGGCATGTCGCTCGGACGCGCCCGGCTGGGCGCCGAATTGCTGACCCCGGCCAGTTTCAGCGGCCTCGCCAGCTGGGTGGGCGCCGCCCGCCCGCGCAGCTCGACGACCTCGCCGACATCCCAGCACAGCGCCTCGGCGTCCAGGGCGCCGCTGACGGCGATCGCCGACGCCAGCACGTGGCCGCTCTCGAGTTTGGCCAGTTCGGTCAGCCGGGCGGCCTCGTTGACCGGGTCGCCGATCACGGTGTACTCGAACCGGGCCTGCGCGCCGATATGCCCGGCGATGGCCCTGCCCGACGACACCCCGATGCCGAACTCCGCGGAACCGATCACCGGGAGCAGCTCGTCGTGCAGCTCACGGGCCGCGGCCAGCGCACCGCCTGAGGAGTCGGGGTGCTCGATCGGCGCGCCGAAGATGGCCAGCGCGGCGTCGCCCTGGAACTTGTTGACGAAGCCGCCGTGCTTGCCGACGGTGTCCACCACCACCCGGAAGAATTCGTTGAGCAGGTGGACGACCTCGGCGGGCGGCCGCGTGGCGGCAAGCTTGGTGGACCCCACCAGGTCGACGAACAGCACCGCCACGTCGCGCTCCTGCCCGCCCAGCTCGGTGCCGCGCTCGAGGGCGCGGCGGGCCACGTCCTCGCCGACGTAGCGGCCGAACAGGTCGCGCAGCCGCTGCCGCTCGGACAGGTCACGCACCATGTCGTTGAAGCCGGCCTGCAGCAGCCCCAGCTCGCTGGCGTCGTAGATCTGCATGTGCGCGTTGTAGTTACCGCGCTGCACCTCCGACAGGGCCCAGCGCAGCTGGCGCAGCGGGTCGGCGATCGACATGGCCACCAGCAGCGTGCTGACGAAACCGATGCCCAGCGCCGCCACCGCCAGCAGCAGGATGGGGGTGAACAGCTTTTCGGGGGTGGCGTGCAGCAGTGACGCCTTGTCGGCCACCACCGCCAGCACGATCGCCAGCACCGGCACGGCGGTGGACAGCATCCAGGTCAGCATCTGGCGCAGGATCACGCCGGGTGCCTGGACGTTCTCGGGCACGCCGCTGCGCAGGGCGGCCACCGCCACCGGCCGGAGCACGCGCTCGGACTGCAGGTAGCCGATGATCGCGGTGGCGGCCGCGCCCAGGCCGGTGGCGACGGCCACGACGGGCGCGGCGAACCTGGCCACCGACCAGCTCGCGATGATGAACACCACGCCACCAATGGCCCAGGCCACCATGCTGGTGAGGGTCCGGTAGAAGGGCATCCGCAGCGCGCGGCTGCGGGCCAGCTCGGTGGCGGCCGGGTCGGCGTCGGCCAGCAGGATGTCGCGCCGCTGCCAGCGGAAGACCGGCATCAGCAGCTTGAGGCTGACGGCCCAGCCGGCCAGGACCAGGACCACCAACGACAATCCGAAGATCGCCAGGTTCAGCGCAGGCAGGTCCTGAAGCTGGATGCGGTCCTCGGGGGGCAGGGCGTAGCGCAGGAAACCGAGCACGAACAGCGCGCCGATGATGTCGGCCTGCAGCATGCTCAGCGAGAACAGCGGCCACGGGGTGCGCACCACCCAGCGGACGAATGCGCTGATCCGCCCGGGAAGTGATGCCGTTGTTGCCACGATCCCACCGTATCGGTCACCACAGACTTGTCGGCAATTCAGAAGTATCTCGGCAAGTCGCCGAAAAAGGCCGAAATGGGCCGATTTGTAACGAAACTGTCGCGGCGAGGTGGCCGATCGGTATCGGTCGGTAATCGTTACTAGTGTTGCCGGTGATGTCCGGAGTATTTACGCGGCTGGTAGGCCAGGAGGCCGTCACCGCCGAGTTGCTGGCCGCCGCCAGAGCCGCCCGCGGTGACGTGGTTCACAGCGGCGGCGGAGCCGGGACTATGACACATGCGTGGCTGATCACCGGCCCGCCGGGTTCCGGGCGCTCTGTGGCCGCGTTGTGCTTCGCGGCCGCGCTGCAGTGCACGTCTTCCGTCGAAGACGGCGGCCCGGGGTGCGGCCGGTGCCGGGCGTGCACGACGACCCTGGCGGGCACCCACGCCGACGTGCGCCGGGTGATCCCCGAGGGCCTGTCCATCGGCGTCGACGAGATGCGCGCGATCGTGCAGATCGCCTCGCGCCGGCCCAGCACCGGTCACCGGCAGATCGTGGTCGTCGAAGACGCCGACCGGCTGACCGAAGGCGCGGCCAACGCGCTGCTCAAGGTCGTCGAGGAACCGCCGCCGTCGACGGTTTTCCTGCTGTGCGCCCCGTCGGTGGACCCCGAGGACATCGCCGTCACGCTGCGGTCGCGGTGCCGGCACGTCGCGCTGGTGACGCCGTCGACCGAGGCGATCGCGGGCGTGCTGGTCGACAGCGACGGCCTGCCCCCCGACACGGCGACCTGGGCGGCGTCGGTCAGCGGCGGCCACGTGGGGCGGGCGCGCCGGCTGGCCACCGACCCCGAGGCCCGGGAGCGGCGCGAGCGGGCGCTGGCGCTGGTGCGCGACGCGGCCACCCCGTCGCGGGCCTACGCCGCCGCCGAGGAGTTGGTGGCCGCGGCCGAGGCCGAGGCGGTGGTGCTGACCGCCGACCGGGCCGAGGCCGAGACCGAGGAGTTGCGCACGGCGCTGGGGGCTGGGGGCACCGGCAAGGGCACGGCGGGCGCGATGCGTGGCGCCGCGGGCGCGATGAAAGATCTGGAGCGGCGCCAGAAGTCGCGTCATACCCGGGCCTCGCGTGATGCGCTGGACCGCGCGCTGATCGACCTGGCCACCTACTTCCGTGACGCGCTGCTGTTGTCGGCGCACGCCGGCGGGATACGGGCCAACCATCCCGACATGACCGAGCGCATCGCGTCGCTGGCCGCCCACGCCACGCCCGAGCGGCTGTTGCGGTGCATCGAGGCCGTCCTGGACTGCCGCGAGGCGCTGGCGGTCAACGTCAAGCCCAAGTTCGCCGTCGACGCGATGGTCGCCACCATCGGTGGCGAACTGCGCGATTGATTCGATGCGACTTGGGACGGCCGGCCCGGCTGCCGTAGACTCGTGCCGCCCGGCGAGAGGGTGTGCCGCCTTAGCTCAGTCGGTAGAGCGATTCACTCGTAATGAATAGGTCGGGGGTTCGATTCCCCCAGGCGGCTCCACCAACCAGCGGGTATGGTCCCGAATGAATCTGTCTTTGCGGCAGGCGGGGTTCATCAGGGGGTGGCCGATGTCGTTCGTGATCGCGGTCCCCGAGGCGCTGGCGGTAGCGGCCTCGGATGTCGAAGGTATCGGTTGGAGCCTGAGCGCGGCCAACGCGGCCGCCTCGGGCCCGACGACCGGGCTCCCGGCCGCGGGCGCCGACGAGGTGTCGGCGGCCGTCGCGTCGGTCTTCTCCCGGCAGGGTCAGGAATTCCAGGCGCTGACCTCCCGCGCGGCGGCCTTCCACGCGCAATTCGTGCAGAACCTGAACGCGATCGGCGCCGCGTACGCCGGCGTCGAGGCCGCCAACGCGTCTCCGCTGCAGGAACTGCTCGACGCGATCAACGCGCCGACCATGACGCTGCTGGGGCGCCCGCTGATCGGCAACGGCGCCAACGGCGCAACCGTCGGGGGCGTGGGCCAGAGCGGCGCGCCGGGCGGCCTGCTGTTCGGCAACGGCGGGGCGGGCGGCAACAGCACCGCAGCCGGGGTCGCCGGCGGAAACGGCGGGGCGGCCGGACTGTTCGGCACGGGTGGCGCCGGCGGTGCCGGCGGCGCCGCCACCGGGCCCGGCGGCATCGGGGGAGCCGGGGGCGCCGGCGGCCCGGGCGGATTCTTCGGTGCCGGCGGTGTCGGTGGCACGGGCGGCTACGGCCTGGCGCAAGGCGGCCCGGGTGGCGCCGGCGGCGCGGGCGGGCTCTTCGGTTTCGGCGGCCCGGACGTCGTCTCCGGCGGCGCGGGCGGCACCGGGGGCGCCTCCGGGGGGATCGGCGGTGCCGGCGGCGCGGGCGGCAACGGCGGGCTCGTCTTCGGCTCCGCGGGAACCGGCGGCACGGGCGGCGAGGGCGGCGCCCTCGGCGGCACGGGTGGCGCCGGCGGCTCGGCCGGGGCGTGGGGAGATGGCGGCGCCGGAGGCACCGGTGGCGTCGGCGCGTCCGGTGCGGGCGGCGCGGGCGGTGCGGGCGGCAACGGCGGAAGCTTCGAGGGGCTCGGCGGCAACGGCGGGACGGGCGGGACGGGCGTCGCGGGCAACGGCGGCGCCGGCGGCGTGGGCGGTGACTCCGTCGGGATCTCGGGTAACGGCGGGCTCGGCGGTGCCGGTGGAACGAGCGTCACGGCCCACGGCGGCAACGGCGGGGCCGGCGGCAACGCCGATCCCTTCATGGGCGCCGGCGGGGGCGGCGGTGTCGGAGGCACCGGCCTGACCGTCGGCGGCAACGGCGGGCGGGCGGCGCCGGGAGCGCCTTCAACGGCTCCGGCGGCGCGGGCGGTACGGGCGGCTTCGGCCAGACCGGCGGCAACGGCGGCGTCGGAGGCAACGCGGGCGCGATCGGTAACGGCGGCGTGGGCGGCGCCGGCGGCATCGGTTTGGTGACCGGAGGAAACGGCGGCAATGGCGGCAACGCGTCGGTGATCGGCAACGGCGGCAGCGGCGGGGCCGCCGGAGCCGGCCCCACGGCGGGCCTACCCGGCGCCGGGGGCGCCGGCGGCCTGTTCGGCGCGCCGGGCGGCACCGGGTCTACCTAGCCGGCGGCCCCGTCGCCGGCACCACGAAACCCACCGGCCCCGACGCGACGCACAGCGCCAGCGCGGCGGTGTCGGCCCGCACGGTGATCGCGTCACCGGCCCCCGGCAGCCGCACGAACACGCGGTTGAGTCCCGGGTGCACCGGGACTTTGACGCCGGGCCCCTGGGTGAGCGACATCGTCATCGATCCGTCGCTGTTGGCCAGGTAGTTGATCTCGGCGGTCCAGTCGGCGGGCAGCAGCGGCCCGTCGAGCACCAGCCGCGCCGGGTGATCGGGCTGCGCGAAGTAACCGCAGCGCGGCATCGGTCCCGGCGCGATGGTCCGGATCCAGGTCACGCGGGCGGGGACCAGCCGGCCCGAGCTGTCCAGCATGCGCAATTGCGTTGTGGCCATAGCGAAATCGGGCCTGTCGCGCAGCAGCGCGAACATGTGGCTGGCCAGCTGCTCGGGCGCGGCCACCCGCTGCAGAATTAGCGGGTCGACCTCCTGATCCAGCAGCGGCGCGTTCGACTCCGCGTGCGCGGCGGCCAACGCGGTCCGCACGTTGCGCAGGTAGGCCCGGGCGGGGTCGTCGCGCCAGCTCGTCAGGAACGTCGCGGTCGAGTAGAGGCTGCTGGCCAGGAACGACGCCGCCAGCCCGACGGTGACCGCGGCGCGGCGCGGCGACGCGTCCAGCCTGCGCGGCGCGGACGGCCGGTTGGGCGCGCAGAGCGCCACGGCGGTCAGCAGCGCCAGCACCACCACCAGGTCCGGCAGGTAGCGCAGGGTCTGCGCCAGCTCCAGCGCGGTCAACCGTGACGATCGCATCAGGTAGATCGGGACCTGGCAGGCGACGGCGTATCCCAGCGCGGTCAGCCACACCGGCCCGATGCGCTGTTTGCGGACGAGGGACACCGCCAGCAGCCCGGCCAGTACCAGCCAGCCCAGTACCGCGACGGCCGGCGGGGGCGTCGCCCACGGCGAGGCCGGCGCCCACCGGTCCCAGTGCCACGGTCCACCGGCCAGGCCCGGCACGATGCCGCGGGTGAACGACCGCACCAGCAGGTTCCACGTCATCGCGACGTCGAAACTCCACCGGCGCTGATTGACCACGGCCAGGTAGACCGCCACCCAGGCGACGGTCGTCGTCAGCGTGGCGACCCACAGCCGCGCCCCGGAGCGCCCCACCGTCCGCAGCGCCGTGGGGTCGCCCTGCACGTGGCGCAGCAGCGCGGCCACGGCGAACGCGACGAACGGGATCACCGCCGCCTTCTCGAAGAACAGCAGCCCGCCGAGGTAGGCCAGCGCGCCGGTCACGGCGTACCGCTGGTTGCCGGTGCGGACCAACAGGATCGCGTCGGCGCACACCCAGGACAGCGCGGCCAGCATCGGCAGCGAGTTCAGCGCCGCCGCCCACCACGCGAACCCGGGCACCGCCAGCGGGGTGAACAACGCGAACGTCAACGGGATCAGCAGCACCGGCCGCCAGCCGAGGATGACGTGCAACGCCCGCAGCAACGCCAGTGACGCCACCAGTTGCAGCACCAGCAGGCTGATCGCCGGGCCGGTCCAGTCCAGCGGGGCCAACCGGATGATGACGCCGGCGAGCAGGAATGCGCCCGGCATGAGGTGGCCGTCGTGGTCGTCGAACAGGTACGACGGCGACAGCAGGTGGTGGGTTGCGGCCTTGCCGACCAGGATCAGGTCGTCCCAGTAGAAGTAGCCGCCGAACGCCAGCGCCGCGCGCACGGCCAGCTGCGCCACGACGAGCGCGGCCGCCGCCACCGCCACTCTGTATGGTGGGCCGGTGCGAGCACTGGTTACCGGAGCGGCCGGATTCATCGGGTCGACGCTAGTCGACCGCCTGCTGGACGACGGTCACACGGTGGTCGGGCTGGACAACTTCGCGAGCGGTCGCGCGACCAACCTCGAGCACCTGGCCGGCAACCCCGCTTACGGCTTCGTCGAGGCCGACATCGTGACCGCCGACCTCGAGGCCATCCTCGCCGAGCACCGGCCCGAAGTGGTTTTCCATCTCGCCGCGCAGATCGACGTGCGCCGCTCGGTGGCCGAGCCGCAATTCGACGCGTCGGTCAACGTGATGGGCACGGTGCGCCTGGCCGAGGCCGCCCGCCGCGCGGGCGTGCGCAAGGTCGTGCACACCTCCTCGGGCGGGTCGATCTATGGCACCCCGCCGCGATACCCGACCCCGGAAACCGTTCCCACCGACCCGGCCTCGCCCTACGCCGCCGGCAAGGTGGCCGGGGAGATCTACCTGAACACCTTTCGTCACCTCTACGGAATCGAGTGCTCACACATCGCGCCGGCCAACGTCTACGGCCCGCGGCAGGACCCACACGGCGAGGCGGGCGTGGTGGCGATCTTCGCCCAGGCGCTGCTGTCCGGTAAGCCCACCAAGGTGTTCGGGGACGGCGGCAAGACCCGCGACTACGTGTTCGTCGACGACGTGGTGGACGCCTTCGTCAAGGCGGCCGGTGAGGCCGGCGGCGGGCAGCGTTTCAACATCGGCACCGGGCTGGAAACCTCGGACCGGCAACTGCATTCGGCGGTGGCGGCCGCCGTCGGCGGTCCCGACGAGCCGGAGTTCCATCCGGACCGCCTGGGCGACCTGAGGCGGTCCTGCCTCGACATCGGCCTGGCCCAGCGGGTTTTGGGCTGGCAGCCCAAGGTCCAGCTGGACGAAGGCGTGCGGCGCACCGTGGAATACTTCCGCAGCGTCCGTTGAGGACCGACGACTTACTCGAATTTCATTGTGCCCGAGCTTATTTCGGCCTCGGGCGGTTGCGCGCCCTCGAGCGCGACCGCCCGCGCCAGGCGCGCGTAGCGCAACTCCAGGTCCTTGAACCGCAGGTAGGTGCTCAGCGTGGTGAAGCAGAACGCCATGATCAGCGCGTAGAGCATCAGGTCGGTGCCGCGGCCGATCCCGAACCAGTGCGCGACCACCGTGGTGTCGTGTGGCCGCAGCACGGCGTAGATGCCGCCGAGCACGAACACGACATATCCGACCTTGACCCAGGCCCGCGACCGCGCGTTGCGGCGCGACCGCAGCAGGTAGACCAGCAGCGTGATGATCGAGGCGATCAGCAGCACCTGGATCCAGTTCATCGGGAAGTCCTCCCTCGCAGTAACCCGTCGAAGATGATGTTCACGCCGTTGAGCAGCGGCTGCCCCTTGGACTTGGAGTACTCGGTGTAGAGCACGTCGACGGGTTGTTCGGCCACCCGCCAATGGTTTTCGTCGACCAGCATGATGAATTCGTTGGCGTGGCTCATGCCGCTCATCGTGATGTTCAGCCCGTCGGCGACCTTCTTGTTGAACACCCGCAAGCCGTTGTTGGTGTCGGTCAGCCCGAGCCGGCGGCCGCGCCGGCTCAGCCGCGCGGCGGTCTGCAGCACGATTTGCTTGACGAACGGGGGCCGGCTGCCCTCGGGTGCCCCGAAGCGGGTCCCGATGACGACGTCGACGTCACCCGCGGCGAGCCGGTCGATCATCGCGGCGACGTCCTTGACGCGGTGCTGGCCGTCGGCGTCGAACGTTGCGAACACCTGCGCGCCGGGTTGCTTGCGCGCGTACTCGACGCCGGTCTGGATCGCCGCGCCCTGCCCCAGGTTGACCGGGTGGCGCACCAGGTGCGCGCCCGCCCGCCTGGCGATCTCCCCGGTGCCGTCGGTGCTGCCGTCGTCCACGCACACGACGTTGTCGAAGACCGCGCGCACATCGGCGATCACCTCGCCGATGACGGCGGCTTCGTTGAAGGCGGGGATGACGATCCAGACGTCGTGCATACCGGTGTTCGTTTTCGGAGCCATTTGTGCCCACAAGGTTAGCCAGGATCAGCCGGTTAGGCGCCCGGCGCGCGCCAGCGCGACCAGATGGACGCCGATCCCGACCAGCGGGCCCAGCAGCAGCCCCACCACGGTGCGGGTCTGCAGCGGCAGCGGCAACAGCAGCAGCAGTCCCGACGCCGCCGTCGCCCCCACCCAGCCCAGCGAGTAGGCGCGATGCAGAGCGGCCGCGACCGCGGCCGCACCCGTCAGCGTCAGCATGGCGATGGCCACCGCGGCCGCCGTCAGCCACGCCAGCAGCGGGCCGCTCGCGTGGTACTGCGGCCCGAAGCCGACCCGCAGCAGCCACGGGCCCACCACGCCCGCCGCCAGCACGCCGACCGCGCCGACGCCCCCGATGACGGCCGCCGGGGCCGACAGGGCGCGGACCCGGTCGCTGCGCTCGTCGACGAAGTGGGCGATCAGGTTGCCCTGCATCGCCGTCAACGGCACCAGCAGCGGCGCCCGGGTCAGCGTCACGGCCAGGATTATCACGCCGCCCTGCGGCCCGAGCTGGGCGCTGGTCAGCTTCAGCAGCACGGGGAACCCCATCACCAGGATCGCGCTGGCGCCGGCGGCGGTGATCGAATGCGCCGCGCCGCGCAGGAAGTTCGCCGTGCCGACGAAGGTCTGCCGACGCGCGATGGCGCGCGCCGCGGGCGAGGCCACCAGCATGAGCAGCCACGAGGCGGCGCCGGCCACGGTGGCCCACAGAAAGCCGACCAGGCCCCAGCCGAGCACGACGGTGGCCGCGGCGACGGCCACCCGCAACACTGCGTCGGTGACCATCAACGCCCCGTAGCGCGTCCAGTGGTTGGTGCCCGCCAGCATGCCCAGCAGCGTGGCGTGCAGGCAGAACCCGGCCAGCCCGGCGCTGAGCAGCCCGACCGAAAGCCACCGGGCCGAGACGAACACCCACCCGCCCCACAGCGGCGAGCTGCCGGCGATCGCCACGGCCGCTGCGACGCCGACCAGCGCGGCGACCCGCATGGGGCGTGTCCGCTCCGCGGGCGGTGGGCCGGCGTACTGCGTGGCGCGGACCTCGCGGGTGGTCTCCTGCAGCAGTCCGTTGGCGGCCCCGGTCACCAGGCCGAACGCGCCCCAGAACACCCCGAAGACCGAGAAGCCACCGGGCGCGAGGTCGCGGGCCGCCAGATAGATCACCGCGTAGCCGCACACCGCCGTCACCGCGGTCGCCGTGCCGACGCGGGCCACGCTGCCGCGGGCGACCGGCCCCCTCGAGGCTCCGACTTCAGTCATCTGCGCAGACCAGTCATAGCCACAATCTGAAAATAGTAAGTGGCCGGTGCGGTAAATCCCCGGAGCCGCGGGCGTTCGCTAAGGTGGGCGGCTGTCGGGAAGGAGCCATGGCCGCGTTCCGCACCTTCGGGATTTCGCTGGTGGTCACCGTGGCGGCCCTGGCCGCCGGGTATGCCCACGGCGGGCTCAAGGACCTGTTTCTGCTGCTGGTGCTCGCCATTCTCGAGGTGTCGCTGTCGTTCGACAACGCCATCATCAACGCCGCGATTCTCAAGCAGATGAGCCCGTTCTGGCGGCAGATGTTCTTGACCGTCGGGATTTTGATCGCGGTGTTCGGCATGCGGCTGGTGTTCCCGCTGCTGCTGGTGTGGGCGACCGCGGGCCTCGATCCCGTGCGCGCGATGGACTTGGCGCTGCACCCGCCGCCGCACGGCGGGCTGGTCTTCCCCGACGGGTCGCCGAGTTACGAGAAGCTGGTCGCCGCGGCCCACCCGCAGATCGCGGCGTTCGGCGGGACGTTCCTGCTGATGTTGTTCCTGGACTTCGTGTTTCACGATCGAGACATCAAGTGGCTCAAGTGGATCGAGGTGCCCTTCGCCCGCATCGGGCGCCTCGGCCAGGTGCCGGTGGCGGTTGCGTGCGTCACCCTGGTGCTGGCCGGCGCGTGCCTGACGCGCTCCGGTGACGAGCGCGCGACCGTGCTCACCGCGGGCCTGCTCGGACTGGTCTCCTACCTGGTGGTCAACGGCCTGAGCCGGGCCTTTCGCCCGCCCGACCTCGAGGCGGCCCAGGCCGGCCGGACCGGGGTGACGGGCAGGGCCGGCCTGGGGCTGTTCGTCTACCTCGAGGTCCTCGACGCCGCCTTCTCGTTCGACGGGGTCACCGGCGCCTTTGCCATCACGTCCGATCCCATCGTGATCGCGCTGGGTCTGGGCCTGGTGGGTTCGATGTTCGTCCGGTCGATCACGATCTTCCTGGTGCAACAGGAGGCGCTGGACCGCTACGTCTACCTCGAGCACGGCGCGCACTGGGCGATCGGGGTGCTGTCGGTGATCATGCTGGGATCGATCGACCCGAGATTCCAGGTGCCCGAGGCGGTCACCGCGTCGGTGGGCGTGGTCTTCATCGGCGCCGCGCTGGGCTGGAGCGTGTTGCGCAACCGGCGCCACGCCCGCGCACAGGGCGCCCGAACCTAGGCCTCGATCTGGCCCGCGATGCGCCGTTCGATGGCCGCCCGCGCCCGGGGCGGCAGCACGATCAGTCCGTCGATTTCCCGGCCAGCGCGCGTGTAGGCGTTCTGCCGCTCGTCGCGCGTCGCCGCCTCGTCGGTGGCCAGGTCGAGCAGGTGCCGGGCGCGTGCCAGGCGCTGCTGGTCATCCGCGGAGAAGTCGCTGCGACGGCGGCGGACCGCCTCGGCCTCGGCGATCTCGAACGCGGAGACGTACTCGTGGACCGCGTCGCGGTACTCGAGTTGCGCGTCGCGGTCGCCGACGAGGTCGTCGGGCCGTTCCGGGCGCAGCAGGTCAGCGCGTCGCATCGCGCGGTGGAACGCGATGGTCAGCGGCTCGCGCATGTCGGTCATCATCGGGAAGTCCAGCAGCTTCGCGACGTCGACCTCGTAGTCCAACCATCGGGCGTCGGTCGCGGCGTGGGTCTGCGCGGTCTTTACGAGTTCCCTGCGGACGCCTTCGGCGTCGGCGTTCGCCCGGCCGGAGGCCTGCGCCACGGCGATCTTGGCCTGCTGCTTGAGCCGGTAGCGCTCCATGCGACGCTCGGCCCGGCGCTCGTTCGCGGCGGCGATCGCCCGGACCGTCCCGCCGATGGCACCGCCCAGCGGGAAGATCAGCCACCAGAAGCTGGCGGCGAAATGCAGCGCCGGGGTCACATCGCCAGGATGCCACCGCGAATCGTCGCGCGGGTTACGCCAAAGGCGTAACCCGCTACGGCTTTTCCGGAGGGCTGGTGTCCGGAGGCTAGTGTCCGGAGGTCTTGAACCGCTCGATCGAGCGCTGGATCTCGGCCTCGGCGTCGGCGCGGCCGACCCAGTCCGCGGCCTTGACGAATTTGCCCGGCTCGAGGTCCTTGTAGTGCACGAAGAAGTGCTTGATGACGTCGAGCTCGAACTCCGGGACGTCGCCGATGTCCTGGACGTGCTCCCAGCGGTGGTCGCCGGCCGGCACGCACAGGACCTTGTCGTCGCCGCCCTTCTCGTCGGTCATCCGGAACATGCCCACGGGGCGGGCCTCGACGATGACGCCCGGGAACACCGACTGCGGCAGCAGCACCATCGCGTCCAGTGGGTCGCCGTCCTCGCCGAGGGTGTCCTCGATGAAGCCGTAATCGGTCGGGTAGCCCATCGCGGTGTACAGGTAGCGGTCCAGCCGCACCCGGCCCGTCTTGTGATCGATCTCGTATTTGTTCCGCTGACCCTTCAGGATCTCGATGGTCACATCGAATTCCACCGCGTCGGCTCCTTTCCTGGTTAGGAAGACCAAGTTTCCTCTGTTACACCCTAGTCGAGCATATGACCGCCGATTCGGCACAATGGCCCCAGACAGTCAGGAGGGTGATGGGTCGTACTCGCTGGCGGAAGTCCACCCAGGTGCTCGTCGGGCTGGCCGTGCTGGCGTTCGTCGCGGCCGTCGTGGCGGCGGCGACGTTCTTCACCACCGGTGGGCACGGCGGCGGCGCGCGGGCTCCCATACCGCCTCCGCACGCGCCGCCGGTGAAGCCGGGGATGGTCCCGGTCAGCGACAGCGCCGAGACGCCCAGCCCCGGCGGGGTGGCCGCCGCGCTGGCGGGCGTGGCCGCCGATCCCAACCTCGGCCGGCTCGGGGGCCGGATCACCGACGCCCTCACCGGCAAGGAGGTGTGGCAGGTCGCCGACGACGTGCCGCTCGTGCCGGCCTCGACCAACAAGGTCCTCACCTCGGCCGCGGCGCTGCTGACGCTGGACCGGCAGGCCCGGATCAGCACCAGGGTGGTCGCCGGCAGCCAGAACGCGCAGGGGCCGGTGGTCCTGGTGGGCGCCGGGGACCCGACGCTCTCGGCCGCGCCGCCGGATGCGCCGACCTGGTACAAGAACGCGCCGCGCGTCAGCGACCTCGTCGAGCAGATCAAGCGCAGCGGCATGACGCCCACGGCCGTGCAGGTGGACACCTCGGCGTTCACCGGTCCGACGATGGCGCAGGGCTGGGACCCGGCCGATGTCGACAACGGCGACATCGCGCCGATCGAGGCGGCGATGATCGACGCCGGGCGCATCCAGCCGAGCACGGTCAACTCGCGGCGCACCAGAACCCCGGCCCTGGACGCCGGGCGGGAGCTGGCCAAGGCGCTGGGCCTCGATCCCGGGGCGGTGACGATCGCGACGGCGCCGGCCGGCGCGCGGCAGCTGGCCGTCGTGCAGTCGGCGCCGCTGGTCCAGCGGCTGTCCCAGATGATGAACGCCTCGGACAACGTGATGGCCGAGTGCATCGCCCGTGAGGTGGCCGCGGCCATCAACCGGCCCCGCAGCTTCTCGGGCGCCGCCGACGCGGTGACCAACCGGCTGAGCACCGCGCACGTCGACACCACCGGCGCCGCGCTGATGGACTCCAGCGGCTTGTCCGTCGACGACCGGTTGACCGCGAAGACCCTCGACGGCGTCGTGCAGGCTGCCGCGGGGCCGGACCAGCCGTCCCTTCGTGCGCTGCTGGACCTGCTCCCGATCGCCGCCGGCAGCGGGACGCTGGCCGACCGCTTCGTCGACTCGGCCACCAACCAGGGCCCGGCCGGCTGGCTGCGCGCCAAAACCGGCTCGCTGACCGCCATCAACGCGCTGGCCGGTGTGCTCACCGACCGCAGCGGGCGGGTGCTCACGTTCGCGTTCCTGTCCAACGCCGCGGGCCCCAACGGCCGCAACGCGATGGACGCCCTGGCGGCGCGCCTGTGGTCCTGCGGGTGCGCATGAGCCCGCCGTCCGACCTGACCCTGGGCACCGCCGTCGACTGGCGCTTCGCGGCCACCGTCGGCCAGCGGCTGGCCCGGCCGGGCCCGCCGTCCAGCGACTACACCCGCCGCCAGGCGATCGACGAGCTGGCGAGCGCGGCCGCCCGGGCCGAGCCGCCGGTGCGTGACATCACCGGCCTGGTCACCAGCGGCGCCGTGCCGGCGGCGCGCATCGTCGACCGCTCCGCGTGGATCGGTGCGGCGGCCGAATCGATGCGGGTGATGATGGACGGCTCCGAGAAGCCGCGCGGGTTCCTCACCGGCCGCGTCACCGGCGCCCAGACGGGCGCCGTGCTGGCGTTCGTGTCGTCGGGCATCCTCGGCCAGTACGACCCGTTCGCCACCAACAACGGCTCCCGAGAGGGCTGCCTGCTGCTGGTGTATCCGAACGTGATCGCCGTCGAGCGCCAGCTGCGGGTCGAGCCCACCGATTTCCGGTTGTGGGTCTGCCTGCACGAGGTGACCCACCGCGTCCAGTTCACCGCCAACCCGTGGTTGTCCGAGTACATGTCGCAGGCGCTGGGGCTGCTGACGCGTGACCCCGGCGAAGACCTGGGGCAGCTGATCGCCCGGCTAGCCGAATTCGTCCGCAGCCGGCGCGACCCGGCGTCCGGATCCGACGGCAATTCACCGGGAATCCTCGGCCTGGTCCGGGCCGTGCAGTCCGAGCCCCAGCGCATCGCCCTGGACCAGCTGCTGGTGCTCGGCACGCTCCTCGAGGGCCATGCCGACCACGTGATGGACGCCGTGGGGCCCATGGTGGTGCCGTCCGTGGCGACCATCCGCCGCCGGTTCGACGAGCGACGCAATCGCAGACAACCTCCCCTGCAGCGCCTGCTGCGCGCCCTGCTGGGGCTCGACGCCAAGCTCAGCCAGTACACCCGCGGCAAGGCGTTCGTCGACCACGTGGTGGGCCGGGTGGGCATGGAGAAGTTCAACGCCGTCTGGTCGGGGCCCGAGACGCTGCCGCTGCCCGCCGAGATCGAAGAACCGCAGCGATGGATCGACCGGGTGCTGTAGCGCAGCTGCGCGCGGCCGTCGAGACGTTCGCCCGAACCCACCTCGCCGCCGGTGAGCGCTGGTGCGTGGCGCTGTCGGGCGGCGCGGACTCGCTGGCGCTGACCGCGGTGGCGGCCCGGCTGCGGCCCACGACGGCGCTGATCGTCGACCACGGGCTGCAACCCGGCTCGGCCGAGATTGCCGACACCGCCCGTGGTCAGGCGATAACTTTGGGATGCTTTGCGGCACAAGTACTTTCCGTCCAGGTAGGCGCCGGCGGCGGGCCGGAGGCGGCGGCCCGCGCCGCGCGTTACGCCGCGCTGGACGCCCACCGCGACGGCCCGGTGCTGCTGGCGCACACGCTCGACGACCAGGCCGAAACGGTGCTGCTGGGGTTGGGCCGGGGCTCCGGGGGGCGCTCGATGGCCGGGATGCGTCCATACGATCCGCCGTGGTGCCGGCCGCTGCTGGGCGTGCGGCGCGCCGCGACCCATGCCGCGTGCCGCGAGCTCGGCCTGACCGCTTGGCAGGACCCGCACAACCGCGACCGGCGCTTCACCCGGTCGCGGCTGCGGCTGGAGGTGCTGCCGCTGCTCGAGGACGTCCTGGGCGGCGGGGTGGCCGAGGCGCTGGCCCGCACCGCGACGGCGCTGCGTGAGGACACCGAGCTCATCGACACGCTCGCCGAACAGGCCCTGCAGGACGTGCGCGAGGGCGCGCAATTGCGGGTCGGCGCCCTGGCCGCGCTGCCGGACCCGGTGCGGCGGCGAGTGATCCGCGGCTGGCTGCTGGCCGGGGGTGCGACGGGGCTGACGGACAAGCAGATCCGCGGCGTGGACGCGCTGGTCACGGCCTGGCGCGGGCAGGGCGGGGTGGCGGTGGGGTCGGCCTTGCGCAGCGAGAGGTTGATCGCGGGACGGCGCGACGGCGCCCTGCTCCTGTGGCGTGAACCCGTCCGGTAGCCCGCAACACCGGGCCTGCCGTTGGTTATCGGCCCGCAGCCGTGGCACGCTGTGGGCGTGGCCCAGATCTCCTCGGCGATCACCCCCGCCCAGCCCGTGGAGCTTTATCCGGGGGACATCGAGTCAGTGCTGCTCACAGCGGAGCAGATTCAGGCCCGCATCGCCGAACTCGGCGACCACATCGGCAACGACTATCGCGACGCCGCCGGCGAGACGGGCCAGGACCTGCTGCTGATCACGGTGCTCAAGGGCGCTGTGATGTTCGTCACCGACCTGGCCCGCGCGATCCCAGTGCCGACCCAGTTCGAGTTCATGGCCGTCAGCTCCTACGGGTCCTCGACGTCGTCGTCCGGCGTGGTGCGGATTCTCAAAGACCTGGACCGCGACATCAACGGGCGCGACGTGCTGATCGTCGAGGACGTCGTCGACTCGGGCCTGACGCTGTCCTGGCTGCTGCGCAACCTGAGCAGCCGCCATCCGCGCTCGCTGCGCGTCTGCACGCTGCTGCGCAAGCCCGACGCCCGGGGCGCCAACGTCGACATCTCCTACGTGGGGTTCGACATCCCCAACGACTTCGTCGTCGGCTACGGCCTGGATTACGACGAGCGCTACCGCGATCTGCCCTACATCGGCACCCTGCACCCCAGGGTCTACCAGCAGTAGCTCGGCGACTCAGTCCAACTCCCATACGGCGGTGACCGAGAAGCTCACGGTCTGCTGGCCGGGCTCGAGCGGGACGGCGCTCGGCATGGCCCTGGGCGCCGGCAGCACGGGCGCCGCATTGGCGGGCGCCTCGGAGATGGCGAGGATCTTGCCCAGCCGCAGCCCGGACAGCTGCGCGTACTGGTCGGCCCGGCCCTTGGCGTCGTCGAACGCCCGCGCCCGGGCGTCCTTCACCAGCTGCGAGTCGTCGGCGATCGAGTAGCTGACCGAGCTGATGCGGGTGGCGTCGCCGCCGGTGCCGACGATCAGGGCCAGCAGCCGCGACGCCGCCTCGGGCGGGTGGATCTTCACCTCGATGGAGTTGGCGGCCCGGTAACCGGTGATGGCCGGCGTTTCGTTCGGCCCGGGATTGCCGTACTGCGGCTGCAGCGTGACCTCGGTGGTTCGGATGTCCTTGCGGTCGACGCCCGCGCCGAGGAGCGCGTTGATGACGGCCTGCTGGCGGTCGTTGGTCCGGTTCATCGCGGTCGTGACGTCCGGCGCGGTGAACTCGACGGCCACGTCGGCGGTCAGCGTGTCCGGGACGCCCTGCACCTGCCCCGAACCCACCACGGTCACCTGTCGCGGACTCGCGGTGTCCTCCTCGGATCCACAGCCGGCCACCGTCGCGACGGCCAAACCCGCGGCGGCCCAGGCGATCGTCCTGCGGTAGGCCGGCACACTGAGTTTCGGCATGGGTGGAACCCTCTCAGAAGGGCGGGTCGTCGGGCAAGGGGCGGCCGGGGAGCACACGCGACGCCCTGGGTGCACACGCGACGGCCGGGGAGCGCACTCATCGCCCAGGGTGCACATTCAGCGCCCTGGCAGCACACTCACCGGCCGGGTTGCACACTCAACGCCCACGCAGCACATGCGCCGGCCGGGGCTTCGGTTGTGCGCTCACGGTTTTGAGTGTGCGTGTAGGGCGGTGTTCGTCGGCGTGTCGCCGCCCTGGGTGCACACTCAACGCCCACGCTGCACACTCAACGCCCTGGCAGCACACTCAACCCCCACGCAGCACACTCAACGCCCACGCTGCACACTCAACGCCCTGGCAGCACACTCAACGCCCACGCAGCACACGCGCCGGCCGGGGCTTCGGTTGTGCGCTCACGGTTTTGAGTGTGCGTGTAGGGCGGTGTTCGGCGGCGTGTCGCCGCCCTGGGTGCACACGCGACGCCCTGGGTGCACACGCGACGCCCTGGGTGCACACTCGACGCCCACGCTGCACACTCAACGCCCACGCTGCACACCCGACGCCCACGCTGCACACTCAACGCGGTCCGACGGCAGTCGCTCGAATCTGCGCGGCGCCAACGGCCGTAATTGCCTGTGGGGCTAGCGCGTTGGTGCTGTGCGCCGGTCGGCGCGAATAGGGCTCACGGCCGACCAGCCCATGCGGCCGCTGCACCCGCGCCTAGGGCGTGACGAGAATCTTGCAGTGCCGCTCGGGGTCGGCGAGGTCGTCAAAGGCCTCGCCGACCCCGTCCAGTCCCACCTCCCCGGTGATCACCGGGGTGACGTCGATCTGCCCCTCGGCCAGGGCGCGCAGCGAGTCGGTGAACTCGTCGGGCGTGTAGGCCAGCACGAACTGGACGTTGATCTCCTTGGCAATCGCGAAGAACGGGTGCACGGTGTCGGGTTGCATGCACACCCCGGCGACCACCAGGCGGGTGCCCGGCCGGGCCCGCAGCAGCACGTCGTCGATGATCCCCGGGACGCCGACCGCCTCGAACACCACTGCGGGTTTGACGGTGTCGAACGGCGAGCCCTGCGCCGCGTCCAGCGTCTGATGGGCGCCCATCGCGGTAGCCAACTCCCGACGTTTCGGCGAGAAATCCGATGCCACAATCGTTTCCACACCGCGGGCCCGCAACGCCGCGACGATCGCGATGCCGATGGGGCCGCAGCCCAGCACCAGCGCCGTCTCGCCCGTCGCGATGTTCGACTTGTTGACGGCGTGCAACCCGACGGCTATCGGTTCGGTAAGGGCCGCGTGCCTGAGGTCGAGCCCGTTGGGAATCGGCAGCAGCAGCGGCGCCGACAGCAGCATCCGCTCGGCGTAGCCGCCGATGGTGTGGTTGCTGTACACGATCGGCTCGACCCCCTTGGCGGACAACAGCACCGGCAGCGAGGTGACCAGGGTCCCCGGCGGGTGGGTCTCGGTGTCCGGCCCGGCCTCGAGCACCTCGGCGCTGAATTCGTGGCCCATGAAGACGTCGTGCTCCAGGTCGACGCGCATGGCGCCCGCGCCGCCGGCCACCCGGTCGCTCATTTCCAGCACCTGGGCGCCGTGTGCGGCGAAATGCAGGTCCGAACCGCAGATTCCACACGCCCGCACGGCGACCAGCACCTGCCCGGCCTCGGGTACCGGCTCGGGCACGTCGTCCCGATACACCATGCGGCCGTCCCGCAGGACCGCGGCGCGCATCAGCGACCCCCCTCGGTTTCGGCCACATGCTCGGTGATGGCTTTGACGACGGCCTCCCCGGCGCGACCGATCAGCTGGTCCCGCCTGCCCTTCGCCCACTCGTGCGACGAGCGCGAGGCCTGCAGCTGGCCCTTGAAATGCGGAATCACCTTGCGCGCCATCAGGTCGTAGCAGCGGTAGGTCGCCTCGGGGGACGCCCAGTCGTGGCCCAGCATCAGCAGCGTGCCAAATCCGCCCGAACGCTCCAGCAGGTCCTCGATGTGGGCGATCGCCTCGTCAGGCGTGCCGATGCAGCAATTTCCTTTGGCCGCGTAGTCTTCGACGAAATCGTGCGGTGTCTGGGCGGCGCCGTCGACGGCGTTGGACAGCGGGACGAATCCGGCCGCACCGAAGTAATTGGCGAAATCCTGCAGCCCGTAGGTGCAGTCGTCGATCGCGCGCTCGCGGGTGTCCGCGACGTGCATGATGCTCAGTACCCGCCAGTTCGCCCGGTCCGGCTCGTCGCGACCGGCTTTGGCGGCCTGTTCGCGCACTACGTCCCACGTGGTCTCCAGCGCGGCATACCCGCCGGGCACCGACATGGACAGCGACAGCAGCGACGTACCCAGGGCACCCGCGAGCCGCGGGCCGGACGGGGAAATCATTGCCGCGGTGGAGATCTCGGGATACGGCCAGGTGTAGGGGCGGATGTGCAACTGCGCGTCGCGCAGCGTGAACCAGTCGGAGTGGCGGTCGATGCGCTCGGACGGCGCGGCGCGCAGCAGAGCGAGGATGGCCTCCAGGGATTCCTGCATCATCCGCCGCTGCTCGACCGGGTCGATGCCCATCATGTAGGCGTCCGACGGCAGCGCGCCGGGGCCCGTGCCGAACATCACGCGGCCGCGGGTCAGGTGGTCGAGCAGCACCCAGCGATCGGCCACCATCAGCGGGTGGTGATACGGCAGCGAGACCACCCCGGTGCCCAGTCGAATGTGCTTGGTTCGCTCCGCGGCCGCCGCGATGAACACCTCGGGGCAGGCGATCAGCTCGTAACCGCCGGAGTGATGTTCACCGAACCAGGCTTCGTCGAACCCCAGGCGATCCAGTGCGACGACACGTTCCATGTCGTATTCCAGCGCCACAGTGGGGGATTGGCCGGTCGGGTGAAACGGGGTGATGAAGACGCCGAAGCGCAGGGGTGCGACCGTCACCAGGTGACCCCTTTCAGGAATCCGAGCAGTTCCGCGTTCACCTCGTCGGGCCGTTCCTGCTGCAGCCAATGTCCGGCGCCGTCGATCATCACCTCGCGGTAGGGCCCGGAGATCACCTCCGAAACACGGTCGCGACTGGTGAAGGACAGGACCGGGTCGCCCGTCCCCGCCATGAAGAGGCAGGGCACACCGATTGTGGCGCCGTCGAGTTCGGCGGTGGTCTCCCAGTTGCGGTCGAAATTGCGGTACCAGTTCAGGCCCCCGGTGAAACCGGTGCGGGAGAACTCGCTGACGTAGTGGTCGATTTCCTCCTGGCTGATCCAATCGGGCAGCCCGTCGGGTTCGGGAAGGCGATCGATGAAACCCTGCGGACCGGGGGCCGCCATCTTCAGCATCGCTTCCGGGCCGCCGGAACCCGTCAAGCCGCCCATCATCCGGCGCATGGTTCGGGCCGGGTCGCCGTTGAGCTCGGCGTCGGCGACACCCGGCTCCTGGAAATACAGGATGTAGAAGAAATTCTCGCCGAAGAGCTTGCGCCACGCCTTCGTCGGCGCGACATGCGAGCGGGGTAGCGCCGGCACGCTCAGCGCGGCGACGGCCGCGACCCGGTCGGGATGCAGCAGCGGCGCGTGCCACGCCACCGGCGCGCCCCAGTCGTGTCCGACCCACGCGGCCCGTTCGGCGCCGACGTCGTCGAGCAGGCCGACCAGGTCGGCGGTCAGTTCGTGAATGTCGTAGGCCTCGACCGCTTCGGGCCGCGACGAGCCGCCGTAGCCGCGCTGATCGGGCGCCAGCACGTGGTAGCCCGCCTCGGCCAGGGCCGGTATCTGGTGTCGCCACGAGTACGCGAGTTCGGGGAAGCCGTGAGCCAGGATGACGACGGGCGCGCCGCGGTCGCCCGCCTCGATCACCCGGAGTTGCACACCGTTGGTATCCACGAGCCGCTCGGTCGTCGTGGGATCGGGAGAGGGCATGTCTCACCAAATCACAACGGCTTCTGGCTGAGAAGGGGTTTGCCGGGTGCGACGCCTTGTAGGGTCGCCGTGTCGGGTGTGACCGCAGAGGGGTGGACGGATCGGTGAGGCTGGACCACATCGTGGTGTGGACGAGGGACCCGCGGGTCTCGATGGACTTCTATTCGCGCGTGGTCGGCCTGGCGCCGGTCCGATTTGACGAATTCGAGGCCGGCGAGGCGCCCTTCCCGAGCGTGCGGGTGTGTGGTGACTCGATCATCGACCTGATCCCGGTGGACAACGCCGCCGGCACCGAGTCGATGACGCGGGTGAAGGGCAGCGCCGGCCACCCCGTCAACCATCTCTGCCTGGCGCTGTCCAAAGACGAGTACGACGCGCTGGACCGGCGCCTGCAATCCGAAGGCGTGGACACCAGCTCGCGACTACACCACTCGTTCGGGGCCCGGGGCTGGTCGCCGCAGACGTTCTACTTCGCCGACCCCGACGGCAACGTCCTCGAAGCCCGCTACTACGAGTAGCCGCCCCGACGCCCGCGGGCCGCGGGGTGGGAACCGTGGGTCGTTGTAGAGGAGGATGGCGGCAACCCGCTGCGCCCCGGCGCTGCCGGGGCTGGCGATTGCCGCGACAGCGATGGCGGCAACCCGCTGCGCCCCGGCGCTGCCGGGGCTGGCGATTGCCGCGACAGCGATGGCGGCAACCCGCTGCGCCCCGGCGCTGCCGGGGCTGGCGATTGCCGCGAGCGGTAACCTGGACTTTTCGAGCTGCGTGTACATCGGGGAAGGACCTGGCCGCGAAGGCCGATGATTGATGAACCGGAAAAACGTTATCCGCACCGTCATGGCGATTGCCGTCGTGGTGCTGCTCGGTTGGTCGTTCTTCTATTTCAGCGACGACACCCGCGGCTATAAGCCCGTCGACACGTCGGTGGCGGTGTCGCAGATCAACAGCGACAACGTCAAGAACGCGCAGATCGACGATCGCGAGCAGCAGCTGCGGTTGACGCTGAAGAAGCCCAACAACGACACCGACAACTCCGACAAGGTCATCACCAAGTACCCGAGCGGGTACGCGGTGGACCTTTTCAATGCGCTCACCGCCAAGAACGCGAAGGTCAGCACCGTCGTCAACCAGGGCAGCATCCTGGGCGAGCTGCTGGTCTACGTGCTGCCGTTGTTGCTGCTGGTCGGCTTGTTCGTGATGTTCTCCCGCATGCAGGGCGGCGCCCGGATGGGCTTCGGGTTCGGCAAGTCGCGCGCCAAGCAACTCTCCAAGGACATGCCCAAGACCACGTTCGCCGACGTCGCCGGCGTCGACGAGGCCGTCGAGGAGCTCTACGAGATCAAGGACTTCCTGCAGAACCCGGGCCGGTATCAGGCGCTGGGCGCCAAGATCCCCAAGGGCGTGCTGCTCTACGGCCCGCCCGGGACCGGCAAGACGCTGCTGGCCCGCGCCGTCGCCGGCGAGGCGGGGGTCCCGTTCTTCACCATCTCCGGTTCCGACTTCGTCGAGATGTTCGTCGGCGTCGGCGCGTCGCGCGTTCGCGACCTGTTCGACCAGGCAAAGCAGAACAATCCCTGCATCATCTTCGTCGACGAGATCGACGCGGTGGGCCGGCAGCGCGGCGCCGGCCTCGGCGGCGGTCACGACGAGCGCGAGCAGACGCTCAACCAGTTGCTGGTCGAGATGGACGGCTTCGACCCGCGGGCCGGCGTCATCCTGATCGCGGCCACCAACCGCCCGGACATCCTGGACCCGGCGCTGCTGCGGCCCGGCCGGTTCGACCGGCAGATTCCGGTGTCCAATCCCGACCTGGCGGGGCGCCGCGCGGTGCTGCGGGTGCACGCGAAGGGCAAGCCCATCGCGCCGGACGCCGACCTCGACGGGCTGGCCAAGCGCACCGTCGGCATGACCGGCGCCGATCTGGCCAACGTCATCAACGAGGCGGCGCTGCTGACCGCCCGGGAGAACGGCACGGTGGTCACCAGCGCCGCGCTGGAGGAGGCGGTGGACCGGGTGATCGGCGGCCCGCGCCGCAAGGGCCGCATCATCAGCGAGCAGGAGAAGAAGATCACCGCCTACCACGAGGGCGGGCACACCCTGGCCGCGTGGGCGATGCCCGACATCGAGCCGATCTACAAGGTGACCATCCTGGCGCGGGGACGCACCGGCGGGCACGCGGTGGCGGTGCCGGAGGAGGACAAGGGCCTGCGCACCCGTTCGGAGATGGTGGCCCAGCTGGTGTTCGCCATGGGCGGGCGTGCCGCCGAGGAACTGGTATTCCGCGAGCCCACCACGGGCGCGGTCTCCGACATCGAGCAGGCCACCAAGATCGCGCGCGCGATGGTCACCGAGTTCGGGATGAGCTCCAAGCTGGGGGCGGTCAAATACGGCTCCGAGCACGGCGATCCGTTCCTGGGCAGGACCATGGGAAACCAGGCCGACTACTCCCACGAGGTGGCCCGCGACATCGACGACGAGGTCCGCAAGCTGATCGAGGCCGCCCACACCGAGGCGTGGGAGATCCTCACCGAATATCGCGACGTGCTCGACACGCTGGCCGGTCAGCTGCTGGAGAAGGAGACCCTGCACCGCCCCGAGCTGGAGGGCATCTTCTCCGGGGTCGAGAAGCGTCCCCGGCTCACGATGTTCGATGACTTCGGCGGCCGCATCCCGTCGGACAAACCGCCGATCAAGACGCCCGGCGAGCTGGCCATGGAGCGCGGCGAGCCCTGGCCGCCGCCCGTCCCGGAGCCGGCGTTCAAAGCGGCGATCGCCCGGGCCAGCGAGGCGGCCGAGGCTGCCCGCGCTGAGGCCGAGCGAAACGCCAACGGCGGCAACGGTTCCCGCGGCGGTCACGAGGCCGGCGACCAGCAGGGCCCCACCCAGCCCGACTACGGCGCCCCGGCGGGCTGGCGGGCGCCGGGCTGGCCTCCGCAGCAACAGGGTTACTGGCATCCGCCCGCGCCGCAGCCCCATCAGCCGCAGCAGCCCTACTGGCCGCAACCGGCCCCGAGCTACCCCGGGCAGGGGCATCCGCAGCATTCGCAGCACCCACAGAACTCGCAGCATTCGCCGTACCCGCCGTATGCGCCCTATCCGCCGCCTGCGCGACCGCACCCGGACAGCGGACGGTCTCCCGACCAGCAGGGCGATGACGTGAGCCGGTCCAACCCTCCGGCGCACGGCTGACGAACGGAGAATCCGATGGCGTTACCGGACATCGTGGATCCGGAGACCCGGGTCTTCGACCAACCCCGGGCCGAGGCTGCCGTCCGTGAGTTGCTGTACGCGATCGGCGAAGACCCGGACCGGCACGGCCTGAAGGAGACCCCGGCCCGCGTCGCTCGCGCCTACCGGGAGATCTTCGCCGGGCTCTACACCGACCCCGCCGCCGTGCTGAACACCATGTTCGACGAGGAGCACGACGAACTGGTGCTGGTCAAGGAAATCCCGTTGTACTCCACCTGCGAGCACCACCTGGTGTCGTTCCACGGCGTCGCCCACGTCGGATACATCCCCGGCAGCGACGGCAGGGTGACGGGCCTGTCGAAGATCGCCCGGCTGGTCGACCTGTACGCCAAGCGGCCGCAGGTGCAGGAGCGGTTGACGAGCCAGATCGCCGACGCGCTGGTGAGCAAGCTCGACCCGCGCGGGGTGATCGTGGTGATCGAGGCCGAGCATCTGTGCATGGCGATGCGCGGCGTCCGCAAGCCCGGCGCCGTCACCACGACGTCGGCGGTGCGCGGCCAGTTCAAGACGAGTGCCGCCTCTCGAGCCGAAGCGCTCGACCTGATACTGCGCAAGTGAGCCCGGCGCCCGTGCAGGTGATGGGAGTCCTGAACGTCACTGACGATTCGTTCTCCGACGGCGGGCGCTACCTCGATGCCGATGACGCCGTCGCGCACGGCCTGGCACTGGTTGCCGAGGGGGCGGCCATCGTCGACGTGGGCGGGGAGTCGACGCGGCCCGGCGCGGTGCGCATCGACGCCCGCACGGAGACTTCCCGGGTGGTTCCCGTCGTCAAAGAGCTTGCGGCGCAAGGCGTCACCGTCAGCATCGACACCATGCACGCGGACGTCGCGGCGGCGGCGCTGCAGAACGGTGCGCAGATCGTCAACGACGTCTCCGGCGGCAGAGCTGATCCCGCCATGGCTCCGCTGCTGGCCGATGCCGGTGTGCCCTGGGTGCTGATGCACTGGCGATCGGTGTCGCCGGACCGTCCGCACGCGCCGCCGCCCTACCGCGACGTGGTCGCCGAGGTGCGCGCCGAGTTGCTGGCCGGCGTCGAAGACGCGGTGGCCGCCGGCGTCGACCCGGCCAAGCTGCTGATCGACCCGGGGCTGGGCTTCGCCAAGACGGGTCAGGACAATTGGGCGCTGCTGCGGGCGCTGCCGCAGTTGGTCGCCACCGGTGTCCCGGTCCTCCTCGGTGCGTCGCGCAAACGGTTCCTCGGTAGGTTGTTGGCCGGGCCCGACGGGTCGCCGCGACCGCCCGACGGCCGTGAGACGGCGACCGCCGTGGTGTCCGCGCTGGCGGCCCTGCACGGGGCCTGGGGTGTGCGCGTGCACGACGTGCGCGCCACGGTCGATGCCCTCAAGGTCGTCGGGGCTTGGACCGACACGCTGACTCACACGGAACCGGCTGGAGACGATGGCTGATCGAATCGAATTGCGCGGGCTGACCGTTCGCGGGCGGCACGGGGTTTTCGACCACGAGCGCGCCAACGGACAGGACTTCGTCGTCGACGTCACCGTGTGGATCGATCTGGCCGATGCCGCGGCCAGCGACGACCTGACCGACACCTACGACTACGGCGCGCTGGCGAAGCTGGCCGCGGACGTCGTGGCCGGCGAGCCGTGCAACCTGATCGAAGCGGTCGGCGGCCGGATCGCCGACCGGGTGATGGACGACCAGCGGGTGCACGCCGTCGAGGTGGTGGTGCACAAGCCGCAGGCCCCCATCGAGCAGCGGTTCGCCGACGTCGCGGTGGTGGTGCGGCGGTCGCGGCGCGGCGGTCGCGGCTCGGTTGTCCCGGCGGGTAGGGCCCTGTGAGCCGCGTCGTGCTGTCGATCGGGTCCAACCTGGGCGACCGGCTGGCGCGGTTGCAGTCGGTCGTCGACGGGCTCGGTGATTGCGTGGTCGCGGTGTCGCCGGTGTACGAGACCGACCCCTGGGGCCGGGTGGATCAGGCGCCGTTCCTCAACGCGGTGCTGATCGCCGACGACCCCGACTGCGACGGCCAGGGCTGGTTGCGGCGGGCACAGCAGTTCGAACAGGCGGCGGGGCGGGTGCGCGGCGAGCGGTGGGGCCCGCGCAGCCTCGACGTCGACGTCATCGCCTGCTATCAGGGCGAGGGGGCCGAGGTGATCTCCCGGGAGAACAACCTGACGCTCCCGCATCCGCTGGCCCACCTGCGCGCCTTCGTGATGGTGCCGTGGCTGGACATCGAACCGGAGGCGAAGCTGACGGTCGCGGGGGGCCCGCAGCCCGTCGCGCGACTGCTGGCCGAGCTGGAGCCGGCCGACCGGGAAGGGGTGCGGCCCAGCGGGCTGGCACTCGCGCCGTCGGGCGCTCCCGAAGGGGTCGATCGGGAATCGGGCAGCTGATGGGGCCCACCAGGAAACGCGACCTGACGGCCGCGGTCGTGGGCGCCGCGGTGATCGGCTATCTCCTGGTGAACGGCCTGTACCGGTGGTTCCCGCCGATCACCGTGTGGACCGGGCTCTCGCTGCTGGCCGTGGCCGTCGGCGAGGCGCTGTGGGCCCGTTACGTCCGGGCCAAGATCAACGACGGCGAGATCGGCTTCGGCCGGGGGTGGCTGCACCCGCTCGCGGTGGCGCGCAGCCTGGTGGTCGCCAAGGCGTCGGCCTGGGTGGGCGCCCTGGTCCTGGGCTGGTGGGTCGGGGTGCTGGTGTATTTCATGCCGAGGCGGTCATGGCTGCGCGCCGCCGCCGAGGACACCGCCGGCACGGTGGTCGCGGCCGGCAGCGCCCTGGCGCTGGTCCTCGCCGCGATGTGGTTGCAGCACGCCTGCAAGTCGCCGCCGCAGGACCCGGCCGAGCGCGGTGAGGGTGCCGAAACCTGATTCCCCCGATTGCGATGCGGACCGCGAAACGGCCCGACGAGTGTAGGCCGGGCAGGTGACTCGCGCATTAACCCAGGTGAGAATCGCCGGAGTAGCGCAACATGCGGAACGAGCTCGCGCAGGTACAGTCAGGCCATGACCGTTCTGTCCCGCGGCGCCCGGGTCCGGCGCGGCGGCCGCAGGCCGGGGTGGGTGCTCTTGACGGTGTTGCTGGTCCTGGCGATAGGCGCCAGTTCCGCACTCGTTTTCACCAACCGGGTGGAGCTTCTCAAGCTCGCTGTGATCCTGGCGCTGTGGGCCGCGGTGTGCGGCGCCTTCGTGTCGGTGCTCTACCGCCGCCAAAGTGACGCGGACCAGTCGCGCGCGCGTGACCTCAAGCTGGTCTACGACCTGCAGCTGGACCGCGAAATAGCGGCGCGTCGCGAGTACGAGCTGACCGTGGAATCCCAGCTGCGCCGCGAGCTGGCCTCCGAGCTGCGGGCCCAGGCCGCCGACGACCTGGCGACGCTGCGCGCGGAGCTCAACGCGCTGCGCACCAGCCTGGAGATCCTGTTCGACACCGACCTCGCGCAGCGCCCGGCCCTCGAGACGCCCGAGACCGAGGCGCCACGCGAGCGCGCCTACAGCGAGTGGGACCGCAACGGCGAGCGCCACCGTGACACGCCCGTTGATTGGGTGTCCAGCGATCGGGTGACGGCGGTCCCGCGCGACCGGGCCGACGAGACCGCGATCATCGACGTGCCCGAGGAGCCGTTGCTGCCGCCCCGGCAGCCGCGGCGCGAGCGCGGCCCGTACCGGTACGAGGGTCCGCCGGAACCCGCGCAGCCGGTCGCGCAGGAGCCGGCCTACGCCGCTGCCCCGCGCGAGCCGGAGCCGCATCACCCCCCTCGTCAGCCCCCGCCCCCCAGGTCGGAGCCCCAGCCGTCGTGGCCGGCCCAGGCGCAGGAGTGGCAGCCGGCGGCCGCGGACGGCCAGTGGTTGCCGCCCGGCGCGGCGGGCAGCAACCGGGTCGCTCCGGAACCCGCCCCGGCCGCCGATGCCGCGCAGAGCGGCCGGCGAGCCCGCCACTACGGCCCGGACGAACCCCCGGAGGGCCCGCCGGCGGCGGAGCCGATGCCCCGGCGACCATACGAGGAGGCCGGCCGCCGGTCCCGGTCGCGGCATTCGGCGGACTACCGCGACTACGGCGTCCGCAACTTCTCGGCGGCTGACGAGGCGGCGGGACCAACGCCCCAGGCCCCCGCCCCCGCGACCCCGCCGCCGCCGCCCCCGCCGCCGGTCCCGACGCCGCCGGCCGAGACCCCGCCGCCGCAGATGGCTGCACCCCCGACGCCCGAGCAGGCGGCCCGGCACCGCGGCGCGGACGCCGGCGACGAGTTGAACGGCTCGCCGGACGGCCCGCCGAGTGGTGGCCAGTCGGTGGCCGACCTGCTGGCCCGCTTCCAGGTCCAGCCGTCCGAAGGCGGCCGGCGCCGCCGCCGTGACGGCTGAGCCGAAACCTCCGTCACATTGGGTCCGGCGCGTTGCATCGATTAAAGTCTTGGTGACCGTCCGGTACCCGGGGCTCGGGACCGGAACGAAACAAGATCGATGTGAGGTCGTCTGCGATGGTGCAGTTCGACGGTTTGCGCCCGGCCCGGCTCAAGGTGGGAATCATCTCGGCCGGCCGGGTGGGCACCGCGCTCGGTGTCGCGCTGGAGCGCGCCGACCACGTCGTGGTCGCGTGCAGCGCCATCTCCCGTGCGTCCCGGCAGCGTGCGCAGCGCCGGCTGCCCGACACCCCGGTGGCTTCGCCGCCGGACGTCGCCGCGAGTTCCGAGCTGCTGCTGCTGGCGGTGCCCGACAGCGAACTCGGCGGGCTGGTGTCGGGGCTGGCGGCGACGGCGGCGGTGCGGCCCGGCACGATCGTGGCGCACACGTCCGGCGCGAACGGGGTCGGCGTCCTGGCGCCGCTGGCCCAGGGCGGCTGCATACCGCTGGCCATTCACCCCGCAATGACCTTCACCGGCTCCGACGAGGACATCGCACGGCTGCCGGACACCTGCTTCGGCATCACCGCGGCCGACGACGTCGGGTACGCGATCGGCCAGTCGCTGGTGCTGGAGATGGGTGGGGAGCCGTTCTGTGTGCGCGAGGAGGCCCGGGTCCTCTACCACGCCGCCCTGGCGCACGCGGGCAACCACATCGTGACCGTGGTCGCCGACGCGCTCGAGGCGCTGCGGGCGGCGCTGTGCGGCAGCGAACTGCTCGGCCAGCAGTGCGTCGACGATCAGCCGGGCGGCATCGCCGAGCGCATCGTCGGGCCCCTGGCCCGGGCGGCGCTGGACAACACCCTGCAGCGCGGGCAGGCGGCGCTGACCGGCCCGGTCGCGCGCGGTGACGCGGCCGCGGTCGCCGGGCACCTGGCCGCGCTGGCCGGGGCCGATCCGCAGCTGGCCCAGGCATACCGGGTGATCGCCCTGCGCACCGCGCAGCGCGCCCACGCACCCAGCGCCGTCGTCGAGGTGCTGTCGCCGTGAGCATGCAGGCCAAGCCGTCCGCGTTCGCGGCGGGTGAGCTCAACGTCTACCGGCGACCCCGCGACGTCTCCGACGTCACCCGCGCGCTGCGGCACACCGGCCGACGGGTGATGCTGGTGCCCACCATGGGCGCGCTGCACGACGGGCACCTGGCCCTGGTGCGTGCCGCCAAGCGGGTGCCCGGTTCGGTGGTGGTGGTCTCGATCTTCGTCAACCCGCTGCAGTTCGGTGCCGGCGAGGACCTCGACGCCTACCCGAGGACCCTCGACGACGACCTGGCGCTGCTGCGCGGCGAGGATGTCGAGATCGTGTTCGCACCGACGGCGTCGGCGATGTATCCCGACGGCCTGCGCACCACCGTGCAGCCCGGCCCGGTGGCCGCCGGGCTCGAGGGCGGGGTCCGGCCCACGCACTTCGCCGGCGTGCTGACGGTGGTCTGCAAGCTGCTGCAGATCGTGCGCCCGGACCGGGTTTTCTTCGGCGAGAAGGACTATCAGCAACTGGTCCTGATCCGCCAGATGGCGGCCGACCTGAACCTGGACGTCACCGTCGTCGGCGTGCCGACGATCCGGGAGGCCGACGGGCTGGCGATGTCGTCGCGCAACCGCTACCTGAACCCGGCGCAGCGGGAGGCGGCCGTCGCGGTGTCGGCGGCGTTGAGCGCCGGGGCGCATGCCGCGCACAACGGCGCGCAGGCCGCGCTGGATGCGGCGCGCGCGGTGCTCGACGCCGCGCCCGGCCTCACGGTCGACTACCTGGAACTGCGCGACCCCGAACTCGGCCCGCTGCGGGCCGACAGACCCGGTCGCCTGCTGGTCGCCGTCCGGCTGGGCGGGACCCGACTGTTGGACAACATCGCTGTCGAGATCGGAACTTCGCCGGCACCAGCGGGCTCAGGGCGCCCGGGCCGGACGGACGCAAACCAAGCCCAAACACCTTGGAGGAATTGATGTTTCGGACCATGCTCAAGTCGAAGATCCATCGGGCCACCGTCACCCAGGCCGACCTGCACTACGTCGGTTCGGTGACCATCGACGCCGACCTGATGGAGGCCGCGGACCTGCTCGAGGGCGAGCAGGTGACCATCGTCGACATCGACAACGGCGCGCGGCTGGTCACCTACGCCATCACCGGCGAGCGCGGCAGCGGAGTCATCGGAATCAACGGCGCGGCAGCGCATCTCGTCCACCCCGGCGATCTGGTCATCCTCATCGCCTACGGGACCATGGAAGAGGCGGAGGCGCGCGCGTACGAGCCCCGGATCGTGTTCGTCGACTCCGGCAACAAGCCGGTCGACCTGGGTTGCGACCCCGCGTTCGTGCCCGCTGACGCAGCCGACCTGCTTGATCCCCGGATCGTTGTGCGGTAGCCGTGCTGCTGGCCATCGACGTCCGCAACACCCACACCGTCGTGGGGTTGCTCTCCGGAACGAAAGAGCACGCGAAGGTTGTGCAGCACTGGCGGATTCGTACCGAGTCCGAGGTCACTGCCGACGAGCTGGCGCTCACCATCGACGGTCTGATCGGTGACGACTCCGAGCGGTTGACGGGCGCCGTCGCGCTGTCCACCGTCCCGTCGGTGCTACACGAGGTGCGGGTCATGCTGGACCAGTACTGGCCGTCGGTGCCGCACGTGCTGATCGAGCCCGGCGTCCGGACGGGCATCCCGCTGCTCGTCGACAACCCGAAGGAGGTGGGAGCCGACCGGATCGTCAACTGCCTGGCGGCGTTCCACCGCTTCAAGAGCGCCTCGATCGTCATCGACTTCGGATCCTCGATCTGCGTGGACGTGGTGTCGGCCAAAGGGGAGTTCCTCGGCGGCGCGATCGCTCCCGGGGTGCAGGTCTCCTCGGACGCCGCCGCGGCCCGCTCCGCGGCGCTGCGGCGGGTGGAGCTGTCCCGGCCCCGGTCGGTGGTCGGCAAGAACACCGTCGAGTGCATGCAGGCGGGTGCGGTGTTCGGGTTCGCCGGACTGGTTGACGGCCTGGTGGGCCGCATCCGTGCGGACGTCGACGGATTCTGCGGGCACGACGTCGCGGTGGTGGCCACCGGGCACACCGCGCCCCTGCTGCTGCCCGAGCTGCGCACCGACGCCCATTACGACAAGCACCTGACCCTGCACGGCCTGCAACTGGTCTTCGAGCGCAACCGGGAAGCCCAGCGCGGACGGCTCAAGACGGCCCGCTGACCGCACAATCCGCGCGATGCCCGCGACCGGCGGTCACATCAGGTCATTTAAGCTGGCACGTCGTGACATCTGAGCCCCCGGAAGCGCCGCCGACCGCAGATTCGGACCTGCCCGAGCAGTTCCGGATCCGCCGGGACAAGCGGGCACGCCTGCTTTCGGAGGGCATCGATCCATATCCGGTGGCCGTCGAGCGCACCCACACCCTGGCCCAGGTGCGCGCCGAACACCCCGATCTGCCGGTCGACACCGCCACCGACGACGTCGTGGGCGTCGCCGGCCGGGTCATCTTCGCGCGCAACTCCGGAAAACTGTGCTTCGCCACGCTGCAGGAGGGCGACGGCGCCACGCTGCAGGTGATGATCAGCCTCGACAAGGTGGGCCGCGAGGCGCTGGACGCGTGGAAGGCCGACGTCGACCTCGGTGACATCGTCTACGTCCACGGCACTGTGATCAGCTCGCGGCGCGGCGAATTGTCCGTGCTCGCCGACACCTGGCGGATGGCGTCCAAGTCGCTGCGGCCGCTGCCCGTCGCGCACAAGGACATGAGCGAAGAGTCGCGGGTCCGGCAGCGCTACGTGGACCTGATCGTGCGCCCGCAGGCCCGCACGATAGCCCGGCAGCGAATCGCGGTGATCCGCGCGATCCGCAACGCGCTGGAACGACGCGGGTTCCTCGAAGTCGAGACGCCGATGTTGCAGACGCTGGCCGGCGGCGCCGCGGCCCGTCCCTTCATCACGCATTCCAATGCGCTGGACATCGATCTCTACCTGCGCATCGCGCCGGAACTGTTCCTCAAGCGCTGCGTCGTCGGTGGTTTCGACAAGGTCTTCGAGCTAAATCGGGTGTTCCGAAACGAAGGGGCCGATTCCACGCATTCTCCGGAATTTTCCATGCTGGAGACCTACCAGGCCTACGGAACCTATGACGATTCGGCAGTCGTCACTCGCGAGATTATTCAAGAGGTCGCCGACGAGGCGATCGGAACCAGACAACTGCCGCTGCCCGACGGCAGTGTGTATGACATAGACGGAGAATGGGCGTCGATACAAATGTACCCGTCGTTGTCGGCGGCCCTCGGTGAGGAGATCACGCCGGACACCACGCTCGATCGCCTGCTGGCCATTGCCGACCGCCTCGGGGTTGAGATCCCCGAGCACAAGGGGTTCGGCCACGGCAAAGTGGTCGAGGAACTGTGGGAGCACACGGTGGGCAACACGTTGGCCGCCCCCACCTTCGTCAGGGATTTCCCGGTCGAGACAACACCTTTGACGCGACAGCACCGCAGCATCCCCGGCGTCACCGAGAAGTGGGACCTTTACGTGCGCGGCGTCGAACTGGCGACCGGCTATTCGGAATTGAATGACCCGATCGTGCAGCGCGAACGATTCGAGGCGCAAGCGCGCGCGGCGGCCGCCGGCGATGACGAGGCCATGGTGCTCGACGAGGACTTTCTGGCCGCGCTCGAGTATGCGATGCCGCCGTGCACCGGGACCGGAATGGGTATCGATCGCCTGTTGATGTCTTTGACCGGCCTCTCAATTCGCGAGACCGTTTTGTTCCCGATTGTTCGGCCGCACTGAACAAACGGTGAACTCTGCGCCGCGTGTGCGGATTGAGTATGCTGCGTAGTTATGGCAGATTGAGGGTCCGGGGAGGTCAGTCCAATCTGCTCAGCAACTGCTCAGGACGAAACGCGAGGGTAAGCAAATGGCGAAAAAAGTGACCGTCACTCTGGTCGATGATTTCGACGGTGCCGGCGCAGCCGACGAAACGGTCGAATTCGGGCTTGACGGGGTGACGTATGAGATTGACCTTTCGTCCAAGAATGCGGCAAAACTGCGCAACGATTTGAAGCAGTGGGTCGCGGCCGGTCGTCGCGTCGGCGGCCGTCGGCGGGGGCGCGCGGCTTCCGGGCGCGGGCGTGGCGCGATCGACCGCGAGCAGAGCGCCGCGATCCGGGAATGGGCTCGCCGCAACGGTCACAACGTGTCCACCCGTGGACGCATCCCCGCCGACGTCATCGACGCGTTCCACGCCGCGACCTGACGAAGCGCTCGAAAAGCGCCCGGGCCCGGCGGCCCGGGCGCTTCGCGGTTCAGCGGGTTCACTGGTGGCGAAACTTATGCCCGAAGAAAAGTGGTGGCCGAGGAAACGAATTGGCGCGTTGCCTCGTTGCTCGAGGTACGGCCATGTCATGGGCAGTCATCGACAGTTGTGGCCGGGGGGTCGCAAGGTTAGGCCCCCTGGCAGGCCGACCATTACAGTGGATGGCAGGTACGCAGTGCCGGCACCACTGGACCGGTAACGAGGTTGTACCGATGGTGAGGGAGAGCAGGTAAGCACCGATGTTCGAAAGATTTACCGACCGTGCCCGCAGGGTCGTCGTCCTGGCGCAAGAAGAGGCCCGGATGCTCAACCACAACTACATCGGCACCGAGCACATCCTGTTGGGTCTGATTCACGAGGGCGAGGGCGTCGCGGCGAAGTCGCTGGAGTCGCTGGGCATCTCGCTCGAGGGCGTCCGCAGCCAGGTCGAGGAGATCATCGGCCAGGGCCAGCAGGCGCCGTCGGGCCACATCCCGTTCACGCCGCGTGCCAAGAAGGTCCTCGAGCTGAGCCTGCGCGAGGCGCTGCAACTCGGCCACAACTACATCGGCACCGAGCACATCCTGCTGGGTCTGATCCGCGAGGGCGAGGGCGTCGCCGCGCAGGTGCTGGTCAAGCTCGGCGCCGAGCTGACCCGGGTGCGCCAGCAGGTCATCCAGCTGCTGTCCGGCTACCAGGGCAAGGAGGCCGCCGAGGCCGGCACCGGGGGCCGGGGTGGCGAGTCCGGCTCGCCGTCCACGTCGCTGGTGCTCGACCAGTTCGGCCGCAACCTCACGGCCGCCGCGATGGAGGGCAAGCTCGATCCCGTCATCGGCCGCGAGAAGGAAATCGAGCGGGTGATGCAGGTGCTGAGCCGGCGCACCAAGAACAACCCGGTGCTGATCGGCGAGCCCGGCGTCGGAAAGACGGCGGTGGTCGAGGGCCTGGCCCAGGCGATCGTGCACGGCCAGGTGCCCGAGACGCTGAAGGACAAGCAGCTCTACACCCTGGACCTCGGCTCGCTGGTCGCGGGCTCGCGCTACCGCGGTGACTTCGAGGAACGCCTGAAGAAGGTGCTCAAGGAGATCAACACCCGCGGCGACATCATCCTGTTCATCGACGAGCTGCACACGCTGGTCGGGGCGGGCGCCGCCGAGGGCGCGATCGACGCCGCGTCGATCCTCAAGCCGAAGCTGGCCCGCGGCGAGCTGCAGACCATCGGCGCCACCACGCTCGACGAGTACCGCAAGTACATCGAGAAGGACGCCGCCCTGGAGCGCCGCTTCCAGCCGGTGCAGGTCGGGGAGCCGACGGTGGAGCACACCATCGAGATCCTCAAGGGTCTGCGCGACCGCTACGAGGCGCACCACCGGGTGTCGATCACCGACTCGGCGATGGTGGCCGCCGCCACGCTGGCCGACCGCTACATCAACGACCGGTACCTGCCGGACAAGGCGATCGACCTGATCGACGAGGCCGGCGCCCGGATGCGGATCCGCCGCATGACCGCTCCGCCGGACCTGCGCGAGTTCGACGAGAAGATCGCCGAGGCGCGCCGGGAGAAGGAATCGGCGATCGACGCCCAGGACTTCGAGAAGGCCGCCAGCCTGCGTGATCGCGAGAAGCAGCTGGTGGGCCAGCGGGCCGAGCGGGAGAAGCAGTGGCGCTCCGGCGACCTCGACGTGGTCGCCGAGGTCGACGACGAGCAGATCGCCGAGGTGCTGGGCAACTGGACCGGCATCCCGGTGTTCAAGCTCACCGAGGCCGAGACCACCCGCCTGCTGCGCATGGAGGACGAGCTGCACAAGCGGATCATCGGCCAGGAGGACGCCGTCAAGGCCGTCTCCAAGGCGATCCGCCGCACCCGCGCCGGGTTGAAGGACCCCAAGCGGCCGTCGGGCTCGTTCATCTTCGCCGGCCCGTCCGGTGTCGGTAAGACCGAGCTGTCCAAGGCGCTGGCGAACTTCCTGTTCGGCGACGACGACGCGCTCATCCAGATCGACATGGGCGAGTTCCACGACCGGTTCACCGCGTCGCGGCTGTTCGGCGCCCCGCCGGGGTATGTCGGCTACGAGGAGGGCGGCCAGCTCACCGAGAAGGTGCGGCGCAAGCCGTTCTCGGTGGTGCTGTTCGACGAGATCGAGAAGGCGCACCAGGAGATCTACAACAGCCTGTTGCAGGTGCTCGAGGACGGCCGCCTGACCGACGGCCAGGGCCGCACGGTCGACTTCAAGAACACCGTGCTGATCTTCACGTCCAACCTCGGCACCGGCGACATCTCCAAGCCGGTGGGACTGGGCTTCACCCAGGGCGGCGGTGAGAACAACTACGAGCGGATGAAGCAGAAGGTCAACGACGAGCTCAAGAAGCACTTCCGGCCGGAGTTCCTCAACCGCATCGACGACATCATCGTCTTCCACCAGCTGACCAAGGACGAGATCATCCAGATGGTCGACCTCATGATCGGCCGGGTCGCCAACCAGCTCAAGGGCAAGGACATGGCCCTGGAGCTGACCGACAAGGCGAAGTCGTTGCTGGCCAAGCGCGGCTTCGACCCGGTGTTGGGCGCCCGCCCGCTGCGGCGGACCATCCAGCGCGAGATCGAGGACCAGCTGTCCGAGAAGATCCTCTTCGAGGAAGTCGGGCCCGGACAGGTCGTCACGGTCGACGTCGACAACTGGGACGGCGAGGGTTCGGGCGAGGATGCGGTGTTCACCTTCACCGGCACCCGCAAGCCGCCGAACGAGCCGGACCTGGCCAAAGCCGGAGCGCACGCCGCCCCGGACACGCAATAGGGGTTACCCGAAACGGGCGGCTAGTCTTTGACGGACTGGCCGCCCGTTTCGCTGTGTTCAGGGGGTTCCGCTCGTGCTGATCGTCACCACCAACGATCTTCCGGGGTGGGAGATCCGCCGGGTGTACGGCGAGGTGTTCGGGCTGGCGGTGCGCTCGCGAAACGCGCTTTCGCAGCTGGGCGCCAACATCCGGTCGATCTTCGGCGGCGAATTGCAGGACATGACCCAGAATCTCGCCGACGGCCGCAACGAGGCCGTGGACCGGCTGATGGTCGAGGCCCGCAATCGCGGCGCCAACGCGGTTGTCGCGATGCGGTTCGACACCACCGACATCGGCGACGTGTGGACCGAGATCTGCGCGTACGGGACGGCCGTCCAGGCGACCCCGGTCACCGACGCCGCGAAATACACCGCGAGCCAGCTGCGCTACAGCGGCCCCGCGTAGGGGTTTACACTGACGTTCGTTATCGACGGGTAACGGAATCCTGGTGAAATTCCAGAACGGTCGCGCCACTGTCAAAGTCAGACCTGAGCTCGTCATCCCCCATGGGGCCGCGCAATCCCCAGAAGGAGTCGACCGTGACCAATCCCCTCAAGACCGCGGGCCGCACCCGGCCGGTAGACCTGTCGGCGGCAAGCTCGGCGCTGTGGCTGGCGGCGACCGTCTTCCTGGCACTGCTGGCGCTGTACTTCGTTGGCATCGACCAGGGCGCGGTGTCGCTGTTCGGCAACGACTCCCACGTGCACGAGTTCGTCCACGACGCGCGCCACCTGCTCGGCTTCCCCTGCCACTGACCGCGTGGAGAAGCCGCTGATAGCGCGCGGCCTCCTGGCGGGCGCCGCCGGCGCGGTGCCGGCGTTCCTGTTCGCCCGGCTGTGCGCCGAACCCGTCATCGGGCGCGCGATCGCCTACGAGGACGGCCGGGCCGACGTCGAGGACGCGCACGGGGTGCACGCGCACGGGGCCGAGTTGTTCAGCCGCGGGGTGCAGGCCAACCCCGGGCTGGGGTTCGGCGTCCTGATCTTCGGCGTCGCCGTGGGCGCACTCTTCGCGGTGCTGTTCTGTGTGGTGTCCGCGCGCGTCAAAACCGTGGAGCCACGCCTTCTTTCGGTCCTGCTGGCCGCCGCGGCATTCGCCGCGGCGTACCTGGTGCCGTTCGTGAAGTACCCGCCGAATCCGCCGGCGGTGGGTCAGGCGGACACGATCGAAGAGCGCACCGGCTGGTATGTGGTGATGGTCCTGGCCTCGGTGCTGCTGGCCATCGCCGCCGTCCGGCTGGCGGGGACGCTCGCGAGCCGGCTCGGTGGCTGGAATTCGGCCGTGCTGGCGGCGGGGGCCTATCTCGCGGCGGTCGCCGTGGTGATGCTGCTGCTGCCCGGGGTCGACGAGACGCCCGCGCCGATGCGCGACGCGGCGGGCGCGATCGTCTACCCGGGGTTCCCGGCCGACGTGCTCTACGAATTCAGGCTGGTATCGCTGGCCACCCAGCTCGTGCTGTGGGTGAGCATCGGTGTGGTCTTCGCGACGCTCGCCGGCCGGCTGCTGCGGCCGCGGGTGCACGGCGGCGGGACGCCGGGCGCCGGGGCGTGAGTGAGGTCCTGCGCCTGACCCTGGTGGCGCACGCCATGACCCCCGCAATGGCGGCGGGCTGCTTTCCCGATGACGAGCCGCTCAACGACTTCGGCCGCCGTCAGACCGGTCGCCTCGACCTCCGCGGCGATGGGCGGCCGCTCTGCGCGCCCGAGCTTCGTGCCAGGCAGACCGCCGAGCTGCTCGGTCTGCGCCCGGCGATCGAGCCGCGGCTTGCAGACCTGGACTGCCGCCGATGGCGCGGCAAGCCGACGCAAGGCGTGCCCCCCGAGGCGCTGCGCACGTGGCTGACCGACCCCCGCCAGGCGCCGCACGGCGGTGAGTCCATCGCCGACCTCGTTGCGCGGGTGGCGGACTGGCTTGAGCTGTTGACGGGTGACCCGTCGCGCACGGTCGCCGTCACTCACCCGGCGGTCATCCGCGCCGCGGTCCTGCACGCCCTGCGCATGCCCGCGGAGTCGTTCTGGCGCATGGACGTCGCACCGGCGAGTCACGTCACCATGCACCACCGGCGGGGCGGCTGGACGCTGCGGCTGTGACGGCTACCGGGGCGCGATCAGCGCGAAGACCTGCCTGGCGACCTGCAGCATCCAGCCGGTCACGGTCGGCCCGTGATCGCGCGGCCAGTTCAGCTGGAAGCTGACCACCCACGGCTGCTGCGTCTTGTCGACGGCGTACCAGCTGAACGTCAGATCACCCGGCAGGCCACCGGCTTTGGCGCCGATGTAGGGCCAGACCTTGCGGTCCAGCTGGATGCCGGAAACTGCCGAGAGAATCTGTCTGACCGGCGCCGCGGCGCCGACCGCGTCGGCCTGCAGCGCAACGTGGACCTTGCAGATGTCCTCGGCGTTGCCGTACCACTCCGCGCCGTACGAGGACGCCGGCGAGTGGGCGCGGGTCGGATCGGGTTCGTAGGGTGTCGAGTTCGCCTGCTCCAGTAGCCGGGCGCGCACCTGCGGCGACCCGTTCGCCCACTGGCTGCGCAGGTCCGGTTTGCCCCAGCCGACGGAGAACAACTCGTACATGGTGGGGAAGGGCGTCATGCTGCCCGGATCGTGGTGGCCAGCGGTCACGAGCGCCTGCACGATCGCCGGCGGGCCCAACCGCCCGATCAGCAGGTCGGTCGCCATGTTGTCGCTGGTGGCGATCATCTTCTCGGCGGCCGTGCGCACCGAAACATGCGCTCCGGGAGTCACATCGAGGCCGGAGGAGCCCACCGCGCGGCTCTTGTCGGTGACGGTCAACTGGTCGTCCCAGGAGACGGTCCCGTTTCTGATCGCGCCCGCGAGGGCGTGCAGCACGTACAACTTGAAGATCGATGCCAGCGGCAGGGATTCGCCGGTGTTGGTGCCGGCCACGCGGTCGCAGCGACCGTCGTCGACCTTGGCGACCTGGTAGGAGTAGCGGGCGCCGGTCCTGGTCAGGACCGTGTCGACGTCCTGCCACGAGCTGATCGTCGGTGCGCGGGTCTCCAGGCCGAACCGGTCGACCCGGCCCTGGTCGTCGGTGTGGATCCGGATGTCTTGGCGCGCGCCGTAAGACGAGACCAGGTGCAGCGTGGCCACACTCGCGCTGATGTCGACGCCGGCCAGGGTGAACGGGCGGTCCCACCAGAGCGACTCCATGGTGGTCTGCACCGAGTCGACCTGCTCGGGCGCGGCCAGGGTGCCGACCCCGACCGGGCCGATGGGCCAGTCCGAGTTCAGCATGTCCAGGGTCTGCTGGGCCCGCAGCCCCGGCGGCGTGCGGGTGTCGATGGCCCGCCCCGGGTTCGCCGCCTTGGCCTGGGGGGAAGGGGCGGACGCGCAGGCCGGGGCGAAGCTCACCACGAGTGCGGCGGCGGCGCTCAACGCAACGGCGCGGTGACGGGCCGAGCGCCTGCCCGCTTGCTTACTTGCTCCCGGCAACGTCGAGCACAACCTCGAATTCCAGCAACGACGCCCCCGTCGCCACCGGGTTGGCCCGGTGTCCGGCGTGGGCCTCGATCGCGGGGCCGGAGGCCCACGCCTGGAACGCCTCCTCGGACTCCCAGCGCGTCACCACGAAGTAGCGGTCCTCGCCCTTGATCGGACGCAGCAGCTGGAAGCCGAGAAAGCCGGGCTGGTTCTCCACGGCGTGAGCGCGGTGCGAGAACCGTTTTTCCAGTTCCGGGCCAGCCTCTGCGGGCACTTCGATTGCGTTGATCTTCACCACCGGCGGCATGGCGCTAGGCTACCCCTTCGCCCGGGCCCTTCCGATCGAGGGCGGTCCGAGCAGGATGGTGGGATGCCCAGCGAACTTCTGACGTGCCAGGGCGGGCGCGGCGAGCCGTTGGTGCTGCTGCACGGCCTGATGGGCCGGGGCACCACCTGGTCGCGTCAGCTGCCCTGGCTGACCCGGCTGGGTACGGTGTACACCTACGACGCGTTGTGGCACCGGGGGCGCGACGTCGACGACCCCCACCCGATCGGCACCGAGCGGTTCGTCGCCGACCTGGCCGGCGCGGTGGCCACGCTGGCGGCCCCGGCAAGGCTCGTCGGGCATTCGATGGGCGCCCTGCACGCGTGGTGCCTGGCCGCGCAGCGTCCCGACCTGGTCACCGCGCTGGTGCTCGAGGACATGGCCCCGGATTTTCGCGGTCGCACCACCGGTCCATGGGAACCGTGGCTGCACGCCCTGCCCGTCGAATTCGGTTCCGCCGAACAGGTTCTCGACGAGTTCGGCCCGGTCGCCGGGCAGTATTTTCTGGAGGCCTTCGACCGCACCGCCACCGGGTGGCGCCTGCACGGTCAGCCCGGGCGGTGGATCGAGATCGCCGCCGAATGGGGCACCCGCGACTACTGGGACCAGTGGCATGCGGTGGGCGCCCGGGCGCTGCTCATCGAGGCCGGCAACTCGGTCACCCCGCCGGGGCAGATGCGGGAAATGGCCGAAACAAACCCGGCCGCAACATATTTGCGTGTTCCCGACACCGGTCACTTGGTTCACGACGAAGCGCCGGACGCCTACCGCCGGGCGGTCGAATCATTCCTGTCGGTGCCGAACCCGAGCTGCTGAATGTCACGGTTCGGGGCCGCCGGGGCACGCACGAGCACGATATGATAAATTCTTCAATCGTTCAAGCCAAGAATTCGTGCAGCCTTCAGGAGGATCCCGGGTGTCTGAGCCGCTTTACCAGGTCAAGGCGGAGTTCTTCAAGACGCTGGGGCATCCGGCGCGGGTCAGGATTCTGGAGCTGCTCGTGACTGGGGACAAGTCCGTTGCCGAACTCTTGCCCGAGGTCGGGCTGGAATCGTCGAATCTGTCCCAACAGCTCGGCGTGCTCCGCCGGGCCGGAGTGGTCGAGGCGCAGCGGGACGGCAACACGATGATCTATTCGATCGCCTCCTCCGACATCGCCGAACTGCTGATGGTGGCGCGCAAGGTTCTCACCGGGGTGCTCAGCGACCGCGTGGCGGTCTTGGAACACCTGCGCGCCGGCGCGGAGTAGCGGCGATGGGCTGGATAGGCAAAGCCTTCAGGACCGGTCGAATCGTCGAACGCGCGACACCCGTACCGGAGCAGGCCATGAAACCACCCGCGGGAGTGCGTGGTTCGCTGCAGATCCGGCATGTCGACGCTGGTTCGTGCAACGGATGCGAGGTCGAGATTTCGGGCGTTTTCGGACCGGTGTATGACGCCGAGAGATTCGGTGCGCGGCTGGTGGCCTCACCGCGCCATGCGGATGCGCTGCTGGTGACCGGCGTCGTGACACACAACATGCTCGGCCCGCTGCGCAACACGATTGACGCCACCCCGCTACCGCGGCGGGTGATCGCCTGCGGGGACTGCGCGCTGAACCGAGGGGTCTTCGGAGATGCCTATGGCGTGGTCGGCGCGGTGAGCGAGGTGGTGCCCGTCGATCTGGAAATTCCCGGGTGCCCCCCGACGCCGGGTGAGATCGTCGCCGCGTTGCGATCGGTGACGGGTAAGTGACCGCCGAGCTGGTGACCAACGCGGCACCCGTTCCAAAGGTTATGCCGCGCAATGATGTCGGGTCTGCCATGGTGGGCGCGCTGACGTCGGTGATCGGCGCCGGCGGGATCTGGGCCGGCATATCGGGGATGTTCGGTGCGGTTCGCGCCGTCCACATCGCGTGGCTGCTCCCACTGTCGGGTGTGCAGTTGAAGCTCGATCCTCTGGGTGGCTTCTTCATGGCGCTCACCGGCGCAGTGGCGGTCGTGGTCGGGATTTACGTGATCGGGTATGCCCGCCGCGGGCATCTCGGGTGGGCCAGCCTGTCGGTGTTGCCGATATTCGTCGCGGCGATGCTGCTGGTACCAGCCGCCGGGTCGGTGACGACGTTTCTGCTGGCCTGGGAGTTGATGGCGATCGCGTCTCTGGTGCTCGTACTGGCGGGCCACACCCGTGCGCAGGTTCGCTCCGCGGGGCTGGTTTACGCGGTGATGACCCAGTTGGGGTTTGCGGCGATCCTGGTCGGTTTGATGACATTTTCGGCGGCGGGCGGTGCGGACCGGTTCGCTGACTTGCACCGGATCTCGCCGGGTGAATCCACCGCGGTGTTCGTGTTGACGTTGGCCGGCTTCGGGTCGAAAGCCGGGCTGGTGCCGCTGCACGCCTGGCTGCCGCGCGCTCACCCGGAGGCGCCGAGTCCGGTGTCGGCGCTGATGAGCGCGGCGATGGTCAACCTGGGGATATACGGCATCTGCCGGATCGACCTGCAGCTGCTCGGGCCGGGACCGCGTTGGTGGGGGCTGATCCTGATGGTCGTCGGCGCGGTATCGGCGCTCTATGGCGTGGTGCAGGCTTCGGTGGCCACCGACCTCAAGCGGCTACTTGCCTATTCGACCACCGAAAACCTCGGATTGATCGCGCTGGCATTGGGAGCCGCGACACTGTTCACGGCCTGCGGCACCTATGCGCCGGCGACCATCGCCGCCGCCGCGGCGATGCTTCATCTGATCGCACACGCGGCGTTTAAGAGCCTCGGGTTCCTGGCGGCGGGTTCGGTGCTGGCGGCGACCGGGCTCCGAGACCTCGACCGGCTGGGCGGACTGGCCCGCCGGATGCCCGCGACAACCGCCCTGTTCGGCGTGGCCGCACTCGGAGCGTGCGGGCTACCACTGGGTGCCGGGTTCGTCAGCGAGTGGTTGCTCGTGCAGTCGCTGATCCACACGCCTCCCGGGCAGGCCACCATCTTGGCCCTGACCACGCCGCTGGCTGTGGGGGTCGTAGCGCTGACCGCCGGCCTGGGCGTCGCCGCGATGGTGAAGGCATTCGGGATCGGGTTTCTGGCGCGGCCTCGCTGCGACGAGAGTGCCCAGGCCCGCGAGGCAGGGCGCAGCATGCTGGCCGGCATGGCGATTGCGGCGGCGGCCTGTGTGACGCTGGCGGTGGCGCCCTCGCTGGTCGCACCCGCGCTGCGCGCGGCAGTCGCCGCGCTCCCGGCAGCCCGGACGGTGGGTTTCACCGATTTCGGCGTCATGGTGCGACTGCCGGGCGTGCAGGGTTCGATTGCGCCCGCTGTGATCGCGGCCTGCGTCGTGGCGGCTGCGCTGAGTGCGGCCGGCCTCGCGCGCTGGCGTCGCGGGCGCCGACCGGCGCCCGCCACATTGCCGCTATGGGCTTGTGGGGCAGACGCTCTCACCGCGCGGATGCAGTACACGGCCACGTCGTTCGCTGAGCCGTTGCAACGAGTCTTCGACGACGTCCTGCGTCCCGACACCGATATCGAGGTCACGCACACTCCCGAGTCGCAGTATCTGGCCGAGAAGATCGTCTACCGCACGACCATCGCCGACGGGATAGAGGAGCGCTTCTACAGGCCGGTGATCCACGCGGTGGCAGCCGCGGCGGAAACGGTGCGGCGCGCGCACACCGGCAGCGTGCATCTCTACCTGGCATATGGTGCGCTCGGTGTGCTGACCGTGCTGGTGGTCGCCCGATGAACGCCCTTTCCTACGTTGCGGGCGCGGTGCAGATCGGCACCGTGATGGTCGGTGCGCCGTTGGTGGTCGGCCTCACTCGGCAGGTGCGCGCGCGCTGGGAGGGTCGCGCCGGTGGTGGTGTCCTGCAGCCGTGGCGCGACATTGCCAAACAGCTCGGCAAACAACAGATAACGCCGCGAGGAACGACGGTGGTGTTCGCGGCGGCGCCGGCCGTCGTCGCCGGATCCACCTTGCTGATCGCGGCGATCGCGCCGCTGGTCGCCACCGGGTCACCCCTGGATTCCAGCGCGGACTTGTTCGCCGTGGTCGGACTGCTGTTCTTGGGTACCGTCGCGCTGACCCTGGCCGGCATCGACACCGGGACCTCGTTCGGCGGGATGGGCGCCAGCCGCGAGATCACCATCGCCGCCTTGGTCGAGCCCACCATCTTGCTCGCGGTCTTCGCGCTGTCCATCCCGGCGGGGTCGGCCAATCTCGGCGCCCTGGTGGCGAATACCATCGCCCACCCCGAGCAGGTTCTCTCGTTGGCCGCGGTGCTGGCGTTCACCGCGCTGGTGATCGTGATCGTCGCCGAGACCGGGCGTCTTCCGGTGGACAACCCGGCCACCCATCTCGAGCTGACCATGGTGCACGAGGCGATGATCCTCGAGTACGCGGGTCCGAGGCTGGCGCTGGTCGAGTGGGCCGCCGGCATGCGACTGGCCGTCCTGCTTGGTCTATTGGCAAACCTGTTCGCGCCGTGGGGAATCGCCGGCAGCCATCCCGGCGCGGCCGATATCGTCGTCGGCCTCGCCGCGGTGGTGATCAAGGTCGCGATGCTGGCCGGACTGCTCGCAACCGTGGAGGTGTTCGTCGCCAAGTTGCGGCTGTTCCGGGTTCCCGAACTGCTCGCGGGGTCGTTTCTCCTGGCGCTGCTCGCGGTCACCGCCGCCAACTTCTTCGGAGTGCCCGCATGACGTACGACGACTTTGCCGTATTGGTCGACCTCGCCGCCGGCGGGCTGATCTTGTCCGCGGTGCTGATCGTGTGGCGCCGCGACTTGTCCGCGATCATCCGTCTGCTGGCCTGGCAGGGTGTCGCTTTGGCGGCCATTCCCATCTTGCGCGGATTGCACGACACCGACCATGCGCTGATCGGTGTTGGCCTGGCGGTGGTGGTGTTGCGCACCGCGGTGTTGCCCCGGGCGCTGGCCCGAGCACGCGGCGCCGAGCCACAGTTCCAGCGCGAGGCCACCCCGCTGGTGAACACCGCCACGTCGCTGCTCATCACCGCCGTCTTGACGCTGGCGGCGTTCGCCGCCACCCGGTCATTGGTGAAACTGCAGCCCGCGGCCACCACCAACGCGGTCCCGGCCGCCACGGCGGTCGTGCTCATCGCCTTGTTCATGATGGTCACGCGGCGGCATGCGTTGTCGCAAGCGGTGGGATTTCTCATGCTGGACAACGGCATCGCCGCGACGGCGTTCCTGCTCACCGCCGGGGTGCCGCTGATCGTCGAACTCGGCGCCTCGTTGGACGTGTTGTTCGCCGTCATCGTGATCGGCGTCCTCACCGGCAGGCTTTCCCGCAGCTTCGGTGGCGCCGACCTGGATGCGTTGCGGGAGTTGCACGATTGATGACCGGATTACTGCTCGCCGCGATACTCACGCCGATCGCTGCATCGATTGCCATGATGATGTTCGGCTGGCGCCGGGAGACCGCCACCGGGGTCTTGCTCTCGGCGGTAGCAGTCCTGGGTTGCGGCGCGGCGCTGGGAGTCGGGGTTGGATCGGAGGCCCGATTCGCCTTGGGTGGGCTGCTGCGTGTGGATGCGCTCACCGTGACCATGCTGATCGTCATCGGGATCGTTGCCACACTGGCCAGCTGGGCCAGCATCGGCTACCTCGACGCCGAACTCGCGCACGGCCACACCGACGGGCGCGCGTCTCGGACGTACGGCTCGCTCACCGCGGCGTTCCTGGCGGCGATGGTTGTTGCGGTGTGCGCCAACAACATCGGCGTGGTCTGGGTCGCCGTCGAAGCCACCACAGTGATCACCGCCTTCCTGGTCGGACACCGTCGCACCCGCGCGGCACTCGAAGCCACCTGGAAGTACGTCGTGATCTGCTCGGTCGGCATCGCGATCGCTTTTCTGGGCACGGCGCTGCTGTACTTCGCCGTCGAACACGCCGGCGCGCCGGCCGCCGCCGCCCTGAACCTCGACGTGGTCACGGCGTACGCGGGCCGGTTGGATCCAGGAATCGCTCGACTGGCGGGCGGTCTGCTGCTCATCGGGTACGGGGCCAAGGCCGGGCTCTTTCCCTTCCATACCTGGTTGGCCGACGCGCACAGCCAGGCCCCGGCACCCGTTTCGGCACTGATGAGCGGGGTGCTTCTCTCGGTGGCGTTCTCGGTGCTTCTTCGCATCAGACCGGTCATCGACACCGCCACCGGGCCCACCTTCATGCGGTCGGGGCTGCTGGTGGTCGGGTTGGCGACGCTGGTGATCGCAGCCTTGATGCTGACGGTGACATCCGACATCAAACGGATGCTCGCCTACTCGTCGATGGAGAACATGGGCCTGATCGCGATCGCCGCGGCCGCCGGGACGACGCTGGCGATCGCTGCGCTGTTACTTCACGTGCTTGCGCACGGGATCGGCAAAACGGTCCTGTTCTTGGCGAGTGGTTCGCTGCAGGCTGCACACGATTCCACTGCGATCGCTGACATCAGCGCGGTTCTGCGACGCTCCCGGCTGATCGGTGTATCGCTCGCCGTGGGCCTGATCGTGTTGTTGGGGCTGCCGCCCTTCGCGATGTTCGCCAGCGAATTGGCCATCGCGCGCTCGCTCGCCGACGCCCGACTCACCTGGGCACTCGGTGCGGGCATGCTGATGGTCGCGATCGCCTTCGCCGCGCTGGCGCGCAACGCGGGCCGCATCCTCTTGGGGAATTCGACCGGCGCGCCGCTGATCACTGTGCCCGCAACGGTCGGCGCGGCCCTGGTCCTCGGCGTCGTGGCATCGATTGCCCTCGGTATCACCGCCGGCCCCCTCACCGCCCTGTTCATCACCGCGGGCGCCGGCGTTGGGGTACATCATGGGCCATAATCTCCTGCACTACAGGGTGTCCCAGGAGGAACTGGCCGAGATGGCCGGAGAGATGCTGGCCGACGGGTTTCGGCTGGCAATGATGGCGGCTCACGACGACGGTGCTACCTTGCGCGTCGTCTACTTGTTCCTCGCCGGCTGGCCGGATCGGCGCGTCGAGCTCGAATGCGTTGTGCCCAAAAGTGACCCGGAGTTGCAATCGCTTGCGTACCTGTCGTTTGCGGCGAGCAGGTTCGAGCGCGAAATGGCCGATTTGTACGGGATCCGGCCGGTCGGACATCCCAAGCCGCGGCGACTGGTGCGTCATGGCCACTGGCCGGAGGACTGGTACCCCATGCGCCGCAACGCCGCACCCGTCAAGGAATTCGCGCAGTCCGAGGACTTTCCTTTCGTCACTGTCGAGGGGCCCGGCGTGTACGAGATACCGGTCGGCCCCGTACATGCCGGGCTGATCGAGCCCGGACACTTCCGTTTCTCCGTCGCCGGCGAAACGGTGCTGCGACTCAAGGCCCGGTTGTGGTTTGTCCACCGCGGCTTGGAAAAGCTCTTCGAAGGGCGGGCCGCTGACGACGCTGTAGGCCTGGCCGAACGGGTCAGTGGCGATACCTCCGTCGGTCACGCGCTAGCCCACTGCCTCGCCGTCGAGGACGCGCTGGGAATCCGGCTTTCCGACGGGGCGCACCGGCTGCGGGCACTGCTCGTTGAGCTCGAGCGGCTTTACAACCATGTCGCCGATCTCGGCGCCCTGGCCAACGATGTGGGATTCGCACTCGCCAACGCGCACGCTCAACGCATCCGGGAAAAATTGCTGCGGCTCAACGCGGACGTCACTGGAAATCGCCTGCTGCGCCGCGCTATCCGCCCCGGCGGGATCAGGCTGCGAGCCCTGCCCGACGTTGCTGTGCTGAAATCCATCGCGGCGGACGTCGCCGAGGTTGCGGAACTGACGTTGCGCAACGCCGTCGTGTACGACCGATTCGCCGGAACCGCCGTCCTGCACGCCCAGGACGCTCACGCCATGGGCTGCCTCGGCTACGTCGCGCGAGCCAGCGGTATGCGGACCGACGCGAGAGTCGAACATCCCACCATCGCGCTGCCCGTCACCGAGATCACTGCCGCGGCAGGTGACGTGCTTGCCCGTTACACGGTGCGCCGGGAAGAGTTCGCCGCGTCAACCGAGTTGTTATGCCACCTGATCGAATCACATTCCGGCGCAAACGAATACGTTAGTGTCCGGCCTTCTCGAGCTCAACCTGGCAGCGGTATCGGCATTGTCGAGGGCTGGCGGGGCACCATTGTCCACCGCGTCGAAATCGGTGCGGCAAATCGCATCACCCGCGCGAAGATCGTCGACCCGTCCTGGCTCAACTGGCCCGCGCTGCCCGTCGCGATGGCTGACACCATCGTCCCCGACTTCCCGCTGGCCAACAAAAGCTTCAACCAGTCCTACGCGGGCAACGACCTATGACAAACCAATCCGTGTCCGGCTACCCCTCGCCCGCCAATGCGAACCGGCCGTCGGCCGTCTGGGTCACCAGGCCGTCGGCAAGCAACGAATACAGGGCCCGGTCGCGTTGGGCGGTGTCGCTGCGCCATGCCACATCCAGCTCGGTGCGCGTGACGGGAGAGTCGTTGGCGCGCAGCACGTCCAGCAAGCGGCCGCGGACCTGGCGGTCGGTGCCCGCGTAGGCCTGGACGCGGCGCGCCGGGCCCTGCGCCGGGGGATACCCGGCGACCCGCCAGGCGCAGCGGCCGAGCGGGCACAGGCCGCAGCGCGGCGCGCGAGCGGTGCAGACCGTCGCGCCCAGCTCCATCAGCGCCACCGAGAACTGCGTCGCCGTCTCGTCGGCGGGCAACAGCGCCGCCACGTCGGCGTGGTCACGCGTCGCGGACGGCGCTCCCGCATCGGCCAGGCCGTGCACGGTGCGGGCCACCACCCGGCGAACGTTGGTGTCCACCACCGGCACCCGTTGCCGGTAGGCGAAACAGGCGATCGCGCGGGCGGTGTAGCTCCCGACGCCCGGCAGGGCCAGCAGGATGTCGACATCGTCGGGAACCACGTCGTCGTGGTCGCGCGCGACGACGACAGCGCATTCGTGCAGGCGCTTGGCGCGCCGCGGGTAGCCCAGCTTGCCCCAAGCGCGCAGCACGTCGGCGACGCTGGCCGCGGCGGTCGCCGAGGCGGTGGGCCAGCGCCGCACCCAGTCCGGCCAGATCGGCAGCACCCGCGACACCGGGGTCTGCTGCAGCATGAATTCACTGACCAGGATCTGCCAGGCGCTGACGCCGGGTTCCCGCCACGGCAGGTCGCGGCGCGATTGGTCGTACCACCCGAGCAACTCGGCGGCCGGAACATTTGGCCGCCCGTTCACCGGCGGGTGCGGCATGATGTCAGCCATGCCTAACACCAGTCCCGTAACCGCGTGGAAAGCACTCAAAGAGGGTAACGAGCGATTCGTCGCCGGCAAGCCTGAGCATCCCAGTCAGAGCGTCGAACACCGGGCCAGTCTGGCTGCCGGGCAGAAGCCCACGGCGGTGGTCTTCGGTTGCGCGGACAGTCGGGTGGCGGCCGAGCTCATCTTCGACCAAGGTCTGGGCGATATGTTCGTGGTACGCACCGCCGGACAGGCCATCGACTCGGCGGTGCTGGGATCCATCGAGTTCGCGGTGACGGTGCTCGACGTGCCGCTCATCGTGGTCCTGGGCCATGACAGTTGCGGTGCCGTCAAGGCTGCTCTGGGTGCGATCGAGGACGGAACGATACCTGGCGGTTTCGTGCGAGACGTGGTCGAGCGGGTCGCGCCGTCGATCCTGATGGGCCGCCGCGACGGCCTCAGGCGTGTCGACGAGTTCGAGGAACGGCATGTCCGTGAAACCGTGGCCCAGCTCCTGTCGCGTTCGACCGCGATCGCCGAGCGCGTGGCTGCGGGGACCCTGGCGGTCGGAGGCGCCACCTATCACCTGGCCGACGGGCGTGCTGTGTTGGTCGACCACGTCGGTGACATAGGCGAATAACGGCCGCGGGCCCGTTTTCGGGCCACTAACACGAACGTCGGCCGGCAAACCCGGCGACACGCCGAGGCGGGTCAGGCAAATCGGTGTGACCTGGGCCTACGCTGCGATCGTGCTGGATCTGGAACCGCGAGGCCCGCTACCGACCGAGATTTATTGGCGGCGCAGGGGACTGGCCGTGGGGGTCGCGGTCGTCGTCATCGGGATCGTGGTCGCCACGATCGTCGCCTTCATGGGCAACAGCGCGGGCTCCAAGCCCGCAAGCGCCGACAAGTCGAACGGCGCACAGAACAAGCCCGGCGCGCCCGTGCCGCAACCGCCGCAGGCGTTGGCGCCGCCAGGGCAGCCGGGAAACCCCGACGCGCCACTGCTGGGCCAGAACCCGGAATCGCCGACCCCGACCGCCGCGGTGCTCCCGCCGCCGGTGCTCAAGGAGGGCGACGACTGCCCCGACGCGACGCTGGCCGTCAAGGGACTGACCAACGCCCCCCAGTACTTCATCGGTGACCAGCCGAAATTCACCATGGTGGTCACCAACATCGGCCTGGTCTCGTGCAAGCGCGACGTCGGCGCCGCGGTGCTGGCCGCTTACGTGTACTCGCTGGACAACAAGCGACTGTGGTCCAACCTCGACTGCGCGCCGTCCAACGAGACGCTGATCAAGATGTTCACGCCGGGCGAACAGGTGACGACCGCGGTGACGTGGACGGGAATGGGCTCTGCGCCGCACTGCCCGCTGCCGCGGCCCGCGATCGGCCCGGGCACCTACAACCTGGTGGTCCAGCTGGGCAACCTGCGTTCGATGCCGGTGCCGTTCATCATGAACCAGCCGCCACCGCCGCCCGGGCCGGTGCCGGGCGCGCCGGCGCAGGCTCCGCCGCCCGAGGCGCCGCCCGCCGGCTGACGCCTTACGTCAGCGGGTCGGCGATCGTCGACTCCGCCAGCTGAGACAGCCCTTCGCGGACGTGGCGGGCCCACATCGCGCCGATCCCGTCGACCGACTGCAGGTCGCTGGCGCTGGCCGCCAGCAGGTCCTGCAGGGTGCCGAACGTCCGCACCAGCAGGTCCACGTGCGCAAACTGCAACCGGGGGATGCCGGCCATGGCGCGGTAGCCACGCGGGCTCAGCGCCGAGTCCTGCGCCTCCGCCGTGGTCGGATAGCCGAAAACCTTTGCCAGCGTGGTGAAGTCGAGTAATTCGGTGTCCGAGAGGGTGTCCAGCTCGTCGAGCATTGCGCTGATCTGCGCCTCGGCCAGCGGCTCGGGGCTGGCGTGATAGTCACGCACGATCAGCTCGCGGTCGATGTCGTTGCCGCCCAGCAGTTCCTCGAGCTGTAACCGCAGCTGGCGCCCGTCGGTGCCGAGTTCGACGACGTCGTTGTCGATCACCAGGCCGATCCGCCGGACCAGCTCGAGCCGCTGCACCACCGTCATCACGTCGCGCAGCGTGACGAAGTCCTCGATCTCGGCGCGCGAGAGCTGCCTGCTGACCTCGTCGAGCCGGGTCTTGTACCGCTCCAGCGTCGCGATGGCCTGGTTCGCGCGCGACAGGATGGTCGCGGAGTCGGCGACCACGTGGCGCTCGCCGTCGACATAGACGGTGACGATGTTCATCGAGTGGCTGACCGAGATGACCGGGTACCCGGTCTGGATGGCGGCACGTTCGGCGGAGCGGTGCCGGGTGCCGGACTCGTCGGTGGCTATCGAGGGATCCGGAACGAGCTGGACGTTGGCCCGCAGGATGCGGCTGCCGTCGGTCGACAGCACGACGGCGCCGTCCATCTTGGCCAGCTCGCGCAGCCGTGTCGGCGCGTACCGGACGTCGAGCGCGAATCCGCCGTCGCAGATCGCCTCGACGCTCTCGTCGTTGCCGAGGACGATGAGCGCGCCGGTGCGGCCGCGGAGGATGCGCTCCAGGCCGTCGCGCAGCCCGGTGCCGGGGGCCAGGCGGGCGACGGTCTCACGCAGCGTCGGACGGGTCACAGCGTGTCATTGTGCGGCCCGGCGGCGTCATGCGTCCAGCCGGTCGCGTTGGTCGGCGATGTCTTTGATGTGCCGCAGTGCCGCGACGATGGTCGGTGCCCGCAGCGCCCGCATCCCTTGCGGCACGATGTCGCGGCGCGGGTCGTCGCCGTCCGGGATGAGCGCGATGGTGAATCCCTGGCGCGCGGCCTCGGCGAGCCGCCGTTCGATCCCGCTGACGCGCCGCAGGTCCCCGGCCAGCCCCACCTCGCCGATCATCACCGCGGTGGTCGGCAACGGCAGGTTCGCGTACGCCGAGGCCAGCGCCGCCGCGACGGCGAGGTCGGAGGACGCGTCGGTCAGCCGCATGCCGCCGACGGTGGACAGGTAGATGTCGTTGGGCGCGAGCGTCAGCTTGCCGTGCTTCTCCAACACGGCCGTGATCATCGCGGCCCGAGAATGGTCGATGCCGCTGACGGCGCGGCGTGGCGAGCCCCCCGACGGCGTGGCGAGCAGCGCCTGGACCTCGCCGGTGAGCGGCCGCTTGCCGTCGAGCGTCACGGTGATCGCGGTGCCGGCGACCGGCGCCGGCCGCTGGTCCAGGAACAGGTTCGACGGGTCGGCGACATCCTCGATCCCGTTGTCGTGCAGCGTGAAACAGCCGACCTCGTCGGCCGCGCCGAAGCGGTTCTTGACCCCGCGCACCATGCGCAGCGGGCCGTTGCGGTCGCCCTCGAAGTGCAGCACCACGTCGACGAGGTGCTCGAGGGAGCGCGGGCCGGCGATGGCGCCGTCCTTGGTGACGTGGCCGACGAGGATCAGCGCGACGCCGCTGGACTTGGCCGCCGCGGTGAGCGCGGCGGTGACCGCGCGCACCTGGGTGACGCCGCCGGCGACGCCGTCGGCCTCGGTGGTCGACATGGTTTGGACCGAGTCGACGATGACCAGGGCGGGCCGCACCGTGGCGATGTGGTCTAGCACGGTGTGCAGGTCGGACTCGGCGGCCAGGAAGATCTCGTCCCCGCGGCAGCCGATCCGGTCCGCCCGCAGCCGGATCTGGCCGGCGGACTCCTCGCCGGAGATGTAGAGGGCGCGCCGGCCGGCCTGCGCCCAGCGGTGCGCGACCTTGAGCAGCAGCGTCGACTTGCCGACGCCGGGGTCACCCGCCAGCAGCGTCACGGAACCGGGCACCACGCCGCCCCCGAGCACCCGGTCGAGTTCCCCGACGCCCGTCGAGCGGTGGCGGCTGGCGTCGGGCTCGACGGACGTGATCGGAACCGGTCGCGAAGCCGTGCCGAGAGCGCCACCCGGGGCGCGGCGGCCGCCGCGGGAGACGCCTACCGCGCTGTGGCCGACGACCTCATCGACGGTCCCCCAGGTGCCGCACTCGAGGCAGCGCCCGAACCATTTCGGGGTGACATGCCGGCATTCCGAGCAACGGTATTGCGAACGCGGATTTGCCACGCCATGACGGTATCGGCCCGGTCCGACAAGACCGATCCGCGACAGGCCGTCAGGCGCCTTCGATTTGCTGCGGCGGCGGCTTCAAACCCGCGGAAATGGGCACCTGCACGGTGGCCTGACCCGCCTTTTCGAAATTGAAAGTGAAGCTGTAATTCAGGCCGTTGGTGACGGGCTTGGACAAAGTGACGGTCGCCTTGGCCGCGTTGTTGTTGTCGATCGGGCCGGGCGCCACCTTCTGGCCGTCCGGCGTGCCGATGAACAACATCCCCCCGGCGGGCAGCCGGCCGTCGCCGGTGAGCGTGACCGTGCCGATGTCACTGGTGATGCCGACCAGCCGGTCGGGCACGTCCGCCGACTGGTTGACCGCCACCGCGACCAGGTCCACCGTCCGGCCGGGCTGCAGGAAGTCGCCGGTCTGGGCCGCCTGGATGCGGATGTCGCGCAGCGCCACATTGTTGAAGGTGACCTTGTTGCCGTTGACGGCCGGCTCCTGGGTGGCCATCTGCGAGATCTGGCCCGCGCCGCAACCGCTGAGCAGCGCGGCGGTCAGGGCGAGCGCCGCGGCCGGCGCGACGCCGCCCGCGCCACGACGGGACGGGAGGCTGGTCTTGAAGCGGTTCACTCGAAGTCTCCTGCCGGCCGGTTCAAACCAATGCAACTATGCACAGTAGTAGGAAGCCGTCGCGCGCGGTAGCGCGGGGCGTACCACACTGGTCGGCGGCCCCGGACGGCCGCTCGACGGCCGAAAAGACGCCGCTGGTATCGTGCTCCATTGCACGTTCTGTTCCCCCTGTCAACCCCTAACCTGCGCGTGTCGTGCCCCTGACCTGCACTGTTGCTTCACGAGTGTTGGGCGGCCGTGTTAGACTGAAGTAACGAAAGGGGCTCGAATCTGATGATCTTCAAGGTCGGCGACACCGTTGTTTATCCGCATCACGGTGCTGCGTTAGTCGAGGCGATTGAAACCCGCACCATCAAAGGGGAGCAAAAAGAGTATCTCGTCTTGAAAGTTGCGCAGGGCGACCTGACTGTTCGAGTTCCCGCCGAGAACGCCGAGTACGTCGGTGTCCGCGACGTCGTCGGGCAGGAGGGCCTGGACAAGGTTTTTCAGGTGTTGCGCGCTCCGCACACCGAGGAGCCGACGAACTGGTCGCGCCGCTACAAGGCGAACCTCGAGAAGCTCGCCTCCGGTGACGTCAACAAGGTGGCGGAGGTAGTCCGCGACCTGTGGCGCCGCGACCAGGAACGCGGCCTGTCCGCCGGTGAGAAGCGCATGCTGGCCAAGGCCCGGCAGATCCTGGTCGGTGAATTGGCGTTGGCCGAGAGCACCGACGACGCGAAAGCGGAGACCATCCTCGACGAGGTTCTGGCCGCCGCTTCCTGAAGGCCCTGACGCTCCCGTGGCCGAGCGGACGGGCGCCGTGTGCGCGGTGGTTCCGGCCGCGGGTTCCGGAGAACGTCTGGCGGCCGGCATCCCCAAGGCATTCTGCGAGCTCGACGGGCTGACCCTGCTCGAGCGGGCCGTCGATGGGTTGCTGGCGTCGGCGGTCGTCGACAGCGTCGTGGTCGCCGTTCCCCGCGACCGGGTCGATGAGGCCGAGCGCATACTGGGCGCTCGGGCCACCGTCGTCGCCGGGGGGGCCGACCGGACCGAATCCGTGAGCCTGGCGCTGGCCGCCGTCTCCGGGGGTGCCGGGACTGACCCGTCGAACGCGCCCGACTTCGTGCTGGTGCACGACGCCGCGCGGGCGCTCACGCCACCGGCCCTGATCGCGCGCGTGGTCGAGGCGCTGCGCGCCGGCCACCACGCCGTCGTGCCCGCGCTGCCCCTGCATGACACGATCAAAGCCGTGGATGCCGACGGCGTGGTGCTCGACACGCCCGAGAGGGCCGGCCTGCGGGCGGTGCAGACGCCGCAAGGCTTCGCCACCGATCTCTTGTTGCGCGCCTACCGCGCGCATCGCGGCGCGGGCGGATTCACCGACGACGCCTCGCTCGTCGAGCACGTCGGCGGCCGGGTCCAGATCGTGGACGGCGACCCGCTCGCGTTCAAGATCACCACCCGGCTCGACCTGACTCTTGCCGAAGCGGTCGTGCGCGGGTGAACGACCTTCCCCGGGTCGGGCTGGGCGCCGACGTCCACCCGATCGAACCCGGCCGGCCCTGCTGGTTGGTGGGTCTGCTGTTTCCCGGCGTCGACGGCTGCGCCGGCCACTCCGACGGCGACGTGGGTGCGCATGCGCTCTGCGACGCGGTGCTCTCGGCCGCCGGCCTAGGCGACATCGGCTCCGTCTTCGGCGTCGACGACCCGCGCTGGAAAGGGGTCAGCGGCGCCGCCATGCTGAGCCACGTCGTCGACCTCCTTTCGGGGCAGGGCTTCCGGGTCGGCAACGCCGCCGTGCAGGTGATCGGCAACCGGCCCAAGGTCGGCCCGAGGCGCGCCGAGGCCCAGCAGGTGCTGTCCGGTCTGCTGCGGGCGCCGGTGTCGGTGTCGGCGACGACCACCGACGGGCTGGGCCTGACGGGGCGCGGCGAGGGGCTGGCCGCAATCGCCACCGCTTTGGTGGTCGCCGCCGGGTGACCGGCGCCCGCTCGCGATCACAGGGCACCGCAATTGGCCAGGTAAGCTCGCACGTCGTGACCGATCGCCCCTTGCGGCTCCACGACACGGCAGCCGGTGCCGTCCGTGACTTCGTGCCGCTGCGTCCCGGCCACGTCTCCATCTATCTGTGCGGCGCCACCGTCCAGGGCCAGCCCCACATCGGGCACGTCCGCAGCGGCGTGGCGTTCGACATCCTGCGCCGCTGGCTGATGGCGCGCGGGTGCGACGTCGCCTTCGTGCGCAACGTCACCGACATCGACGACAAGATCCTCAACAAGGCCGCAGCCGCGGGCCGCCCGTGGTGGGAGTGGGCGGCCACCTACGAGCGGGCGTTCAGCGCCGCCTACGACGCCCTCGACGTCCTGCCGCCGTCCGTCGAGCCGCGCGCCACCGGCCACATCACCCAGATGGTCGAGCTGATGGACCGCCTCATCCAGACCGGCCACGCCTATGCCGCCGGCGGCGACGTCTACTTCGACGTGCTCAGCTACCCCGAGTACGGGCAGCTATCCGGCCACCGGATCGACGATGTCCACCAGGGCGAGGGGGTGGCCACCTGCAAGCGCGACCAGCGCGACTTCACGCTGTGGAAGGCGGCCAAGCCCGGTGAGCCGTCGTGGCCCACGCCCTGGGGCCGCGGGCGTCCCGGCTGGCACCTGGAGTGCTCGGCGATGGCCCGCACCTATCTCGGCGCGGAGTTCGACATCCATTGCGGCGGGATGGATTTGGTGTTCCCGCATCATGAGAACGAGATCGCCCAGAGCCGCGCCGCCGGTGACGGGTTCGCCCGTTACTGGCTGCACAACGGGTGGGTCACCATGGGCGGGGAGAAGATGAGCAAGTCGCTGGGCAACGTGCTGGCCATCCCGGCCATGCTGCAGCGCGTGCGGCCCGCCGAGCTGCGCTACTACCTGGGCAGCGCCCACTACCGGTCGATGCTCGAATTCTCCGAGACCGCCCTGCAGGACGCGGTGAAGGCCTACGTCGGCGTCGAGGAGTTCCTGCACCGCGTCCGCACCCGCGTCGGCGCCGTGCGGCCCGGGACGTGGACGCCAAAGTTCGCCGCGGCCCTCGACGACGACCTGGCGGTCCCGATCGCGCTGGCCGAGGTGCACCAGAGCCGCGCCGAGGGCAACCGGGCCCTCGACAGCGGTGACCACGACGCCGCGCTGCTGCACGCCGGTGCGATCCGCGCCATGATGGGGATCCTCGGCTGCGACCCGCTCGACGAGCGCTGGGAGACCCGCGACGAGACCTCGGCCGCCCTGGCGGCCGTCGACGTGCTGGTGCAGGCCGAGCTGGCGAACCGGCAGACGGCGCGCGAGCAGCGCAACTGGGCGCTTGCCGACCAGATCCGGGACCGGCTGAAGAAGGCCGGCATCGAGGTCACCGACACCGCCGACGGGCCGCAGTGGGAACTGTCGGCCCGCGACGAGAACCGCGACGGGTAATGGCCGGCAATTCGCGGCGTCGGGGGGCGATCCGCAAGTCCGGCACCAAGAAGGGACCCACGGTGGGATCGGGGGGCCAGCGTCGCCGCGCTCTTGAGGGGCGCGGCCCCACGCCACCGGCACACCTGCGCCCCAACCATCCCGCCGCCAAGCGGGCCCAGCCGCCCGCGCGCAGGCCGGCCCGCAGTCGCACCGACGAGGCCGAGACCGTGCTCGGCCGCAACCCGGTGGTCGAATGCCTGCGCGCCGGCGTCCCGGCGACCGCGCTGTACGTCGCGCTGGGTACCGAGGCCGACGAGCGGCTTACCGAATCCGTTTCCCGCGCAGCCGATCTGGGCATCGCTATTCTGGAGGTGCCGCGCACCGACCTGGACCGGATGACCGGCAACCACCTGCACCAGGGCATCGCGCTGCAGGTGCCGCCGTACGAGTACGCCCACCCCGACGACCTGCTCGCCGTCGCAACCGGCTCGCCCCCCGCGCTGCTGGTCGCGCTGGACAACATCTCCGACCCCCGGAATCTGGGCGCGATCGTGCGCTCGGTCGCGGCCTTCGGTGGCCACGGCGTGCTGATCCCGCAGCGGCGCTCGGCGTCGGTGACGGCGGTCGCCTGGCGCACCAGCGCCGGGGCGGCGGCCCGGCTTCCGGTCGCGCGGGCCACCAATCTGACCAGGGCACTGAAGGATTGGGCCGACCATGGGGTCCGGGTGGTCGGGCTGGACGCCGGCGGCGACACCACCCTGGACGACCTGGACGCCTCCGACCCGCTGGTGATCGTCGTGGGCTCGGAGGGCAAGGGCCTGTCGCGGCTGGTGCGCCAGACGTGCGACGAGGTGGTGTCCATCCCGATGGCCGGGCATACCGAATCCCTGAACGCCTCGGTGGCCGCCGGGGTGGTGCTCGCCGAAGTCGCCCGCCGACGCAGGGGGCTGACTCCGCGTTGACCTGCAGGCCGCGCCCGCCCGCTCGCCTCGGCGCCGTGGCGGCGGCGGTCGCGGTGGTCGTGATGGTCACCGCGGTGATCGTGCCGGCATCGGCGGCTCGTGCGCAGGCGGCCGCGTTCGACCTGCAGGCACACGCCGGCGGCCGGGGACAGGCGACCGGAGAATCGTTGCGCGCCTTCGCGAAATCACTCGAACTGGGGGTCAGCACACTCGAACTCGACATCAACGTCACCGCGGACGGGCAGCCGCTGGTATGGCACGACCCGGTCATCGAGCCCGAGCAGTGCAGCGATACCGGCCCGGCGTTCGCCGGCGACCCGGCGTATCCCTACGTCGGGCGCGCGGTGCACGAGCTCACCCTGGCGCAGATCCGCACGCTGGACTGCGGCAAACCCAACCCGCAGTTCCCCGACGCGGAAGTGGTGCGCGGCAACAAGGTTGCGATCTTGCCGGAGGTCTTCGCGCTGGCGGAGTCCTACCACGCCTCGGGTCCGGACGGGATCCGCTACAACATCGAGACCAAGGTGGCCGCCGATCGCCCCGAACTCACGGCCAGCCCGCAGGAATTCGTCGACGTGATTCTGGCCGCGGTCAGGTCCGCGGGGCAGACCGGCCGGGTCGAGATCCAGAGTTTCGACTGGCGGACGCTGCCTCTGGTGCGCCACGCCGAGCCCTCCATTCCGTTGGTGGCGTTGTGGGATCGGCAGACCTGGGCCCCGGACTCGCCGTGGTCGGCCGGCATCAACCCGGCCACGGTCGGCGATCCGATGGTCGCCGCCAAGCTGGTCGGGGCCGACATCCTCTCGCCCGTTAGCACTTTGGTCAATAAAGACTTCGTCGACCGCGCCCACGCGTGGGGATTCGGGGTCATACCCTGGACGGTCGATCAGGTGCCCGCGATGCGCGAACAGATCGCCGACGGCGTCGACGGCCTCATCACCAACTACCCCGCCCGGCTGCGCGGCGTGCTGGCCGAGCTGGGCATGCCGCTGCCGCGCCCCTACCGTCGGGCACCCTAGACGGCGGGCGAGCCCACTCAGAGAGAAGGCGTACGCTGGGGACCGCGCGTTTCTTGGTCCGCCGGTACCTGTGGACTGGGTCTCGCTGCACAACCCATCAGCCAGATGGCGCTCGCGCCAGCGTCTGGTACGAATCTGCGGGTGTGACGGTACTCACCGTTCGACTGTCAAGCGGCGGTTGAGCGTTCGCGTGCCCGAGCGTCTGACGATTCTTACCCGCTTAAGTAGTTCGGGTAGCATCCGGCTCAAGGGTCAATTGTGGGGTCGAGAAGTATCAATCCTGTTGGGGGACATCGTGAGTTTGAATCCATTTGACGACGACGCCGGCACCTTTTTCGTCTTGGTCAACGACGAGGAGCAGCACAGCCTCTGGCCGACTTTCGCCGATGTCCCCGCCGGCTGGCGAGTGGTTTATGGCGAAGCCGATCGCGCCGCCTGCCTGGAATACGTCGAACAGAATTGGCCCGACATACGGCCGAAGAGTCTTCGCGAGAGATTGGCGCAGGCCCGGGGGGTTTGATCGGTCAGCCGTCTCGATTTGGGGGGTCAGATGGAGTTCGGTGACCGGGGACTGCCGGTAACCCGTGGACAACTGGATATATGGCTCGCGCAGGAGACGGGCCACTCGGGGACGGAGTGGCAGCTCGGCCTGTTCGTGAGGATCGAGGGCGTCGTCGATCGCGAGGCGCTGGAGTGGGCCGTCCGCCGGGTGGTGCAGGAGGCCGAGCCGGTGCGGGCCTGCTTCTTCGAGGAGGACGGGCAGGTATTCCAGCGGGCGATCGATTACCCGGACGTCGAGCTCGCATTCATGGATTTGACGCGCTCGCTGGATCCGGTGCGAGAAGCGCGCGAGGTGGCGTCGTCCATTCAACGCACGCCGATGCCCTTAACCGGCCAATTGTTCAAGTTTCTGGCTTTACAGACACGGGCCGATGAATTCCACCTGTATGTTTGTTGTCATCACATAGTCATCGACGGATTCGGTCTGGCCCTGGTGTGCCAGAGGGTTGCGTCCGTCTACTCCGCAATTGTCTCCGGCGCACCGATACCGCCCCCGATTTTCGGTTCCCTACAGGATTTGCTGGATGCCGAATCGGAATATGAAGCATCCGAGGATTATCGGGAAGATCAGGCGTACTGGACTCAGAACCTGCCGACCCTGGGCGGGGCATACCATCGGGCCGTCGCTGACCGCGATGAGTGTGATCCTTATCGCTCTTCCGGGCCGGTCGCGCTGGATCCGGTGATACTGCGCCGGGTTCAGCAGCTGTGCGAGGTGTGGGATATGCCTCGTTCCTCGGTGATCACCGCGGCGTGCGCACTGATGGTCCGCGGCTGGAGCGGCGAGGGCCGAGAGGTCGTGCTCGACTTCCCGGTCGGCAGGCGGGTTCTCCCGGAGTTGAAGACGCTCCCCGGGATGGTCGCCGGCGTCGTCCCCCTGTCGGTCACGGTCTCGCCGGATTGCGCGCTGGCTGATTTCTGCAAGCATGTCGACACCCGCATCCGCGAGGCGCTGGACCACCAGCGGTTCCCCGTGCAGGCACTGGAACGCAACTCGGGCCCGGGGGTGGTGGCCGACAGGATCGTCGTCGACTTCCTGCCGTCCTCGTTCAATGTGCCCTTCGGCGGCGTGGCCGCGTCGGCGTCGCTGATCTCCGGGCTCGGGCGCGGCTTCGGGCTGGTCTTCTCCGGCGCCGGTGACGAGCTGCTGCTGAGCACCCTGGGCGAGGGGCAGCCGTTCTCGAACCTCGATGTCCGTGACATCGCCGCGCAGCTGGAGCGGGTGCTGGCGGCGATCGCCGCCGACTCGGGGCGCCGGCTGTCGACGCTGGACCTGCTCGGCGAATCCGAACGCGCCCGGCTGGGCGAGATTGGAAACCGGGCCGCATTGGGGCGCCCGGCGGGAACGCCGGTGTCGGTCACCGAGTTGTTCGACGCCCAGGTGGCCGGCACTCCGGAGGCGGTGGCGATCAGCGGCGAAGGCGGGTCGCTGACCTACCGCGAGCTGGACGGTGCCGCAAATCGGTTGGCGCACCTGCTCGTCGGCCACGGCGCCGGTCCGGGTCGGTGTGTGGCGCTGCTGTGTTCGCGTTCGGCCGAGGCGGTCGTGGGAATCGTCGCGGTGCTCAAAACCGGGGCGGCGTACCTGCCGATCGATCCCGGTCTTCCGGCGGCGCGGATCGAGTTCATGCTCGGCGACGCCGCGCCGATCGCGGTGCTCACCACCGCCGACCTTGCCGACCTGCTCGACGGGTTCGGCGGCCCGGTCGTCGACGTGCACGACACCGGCTCTGACGCCCTGCCCGACACTGCGCCGCCGGCGCCTGCCGCCGACGACATCGCCTACCTCATCTACACGTCGGGCACGACCGGCACGCCCAAGGGCGTGGCCATCGCCCACCACAACCTGACCCAGCTGCTCATGTCGCTGGATGGCGGACTGCCCCAGGCGTCCGAACAGGTGTGGTCGCAATGCCACTCGTACGCTTTCGACTTCTCGGTGTGGGAGATCTTCGGCGCGCTGCTGCGCGGGGGCCGGTTGGTGGTGATCCCGGAAGCGGTCGCGGGCTCGCCCACCGACATGCGCGACCTGCTGATCGCCCAGCGGGTCAACGTGCTCACCCAAACCCCCTCCGCCGTGGGAACGTTGGCGCCCGAAGGCCTGGAGTCGGTCGCCCTGGTGATGGGCGGTGAGGCCTGCCCGCCGGACGTGGTGGATCGGTGGGCGCCGGGGCGCGTCATGGTCAACGCCTACGGCCCGACGGAGACCACGATGTGCGTGGCGATCAGCGCGCCGCTCACGGCGGGGTCGCCCGCGGTGCCGATCGGCTCGCCGGTGGCCGGCGCGGCGCTGTTTGTCCTCGACGAGTGGCTGCAGCCGCTGCCGATCGGGGTGGTCGGCGAGCTGTACGTGGCGGGGGCGGGGCTGGGAGTCGGCTACCTGAGCCGGGCGGGCCTGACCTCGTCGCGGTTCGTGGCGTGCCCCTTCGGCGGCGCCGGCGCGCGCATGTACCGCACCGGTGACCTCGCCTACTGGGGCGACGACGGGCAGCTGCGGTGCCTGGGGCGGGTCGACGAGCAGGTCAAGGTCCGCGGCTACCGCATCGAGCTCGGCGAGATCCGGGCTGCGCTGGCCGCATTCGACGGGGTGGAGCAGGCGGTGGTGATCGCCCGCGAGGATCGCCCGGGCAGCAAGCGCCTGGTCGGCTACGTCACCGGCAACGTCGACCCGGTCGAGGCGCGTCGCGTGCTGTCCGAGCGGCTTCCGGCCTACATGGTCCCGGCGGCGGTGGTGGTCCTCGAGGCGCTGCCGCTCACGCCCAACGGCAAGCTCGACCTGCGTGCCCTGCCGGCGCCGGAATACACCGTCAGCGAGTACCGCGCCCCCGCCGGCGCGGTCGAGGAGATCCTCGCCGGCATCTACGCCGACGTCCTCGGCGTCGACCGCGTCGGGGTCGACGACTCGTTCTTCGAACTGGGCGGCGACAGCATCTCGTCGATGCAGGTGGTGGCCCGCGCGCGGGCCGCGGGCCTGACATGCCGTCCGCGCGACGTCTTCGTCGAACAAACCGTTGCGCGGCTGGCCGCGGTGACCAAGGCCGCCGGCGCCTCCGACGAAAGCGTGATCGACGAGGGCGTCGGGCCGGTGCCGGCGACCCCGATCATGCTGTGGCTGGCCCACACTAATGGATTGGACGGCCCGGCCGCGCAGTTCAACCAGACGGTGCTGGTGCAGGCCCCCGCGGGTGTCACCGAGGCCGACGTGGTGGCGGTGCTGCAGGCCCTGCTGGACCACCACGCCATGCTCAGGCTATGCGTGAATCGAGCTGCGGCTGAAAATGATTGGTCGCTGGCCGTCCCCGAATCCGGGAGCGTGAATGCCCGCGAGTGCCTGCGGGCGGTGGACGCGCTGACCGACGCGGCGGTGGGACAGGCGCGGTCGCGGCTCGACCCGGCGGCCGGGGTGATGCTCAGCGCCCTGTGGGTCGCCTCCAGCCGCGAGCTGATGCTGGCCATCCACCACCTCGCCGTCGACGGGGTATCGTGGCGAATCCTGTTGGAAGACATCAACATCGCGTGGGCTCAGCACCACGCGGGGCAGCCGGTGGCGCTGCCGGCCGCGGGGACGTCGTTCCAGCGGTGGGCGACGTTGCTCGCCGAGCACGCGCACCGTCCGGAAGTCGTGGAGCAGGCGGGCGCATGGCGGCAGGTGGCTGAGATTCCGGGGGCCCGCGAGTCGCTGCCCCCGGTCCGGCCCGACGTCGACACCTACGCCACCGCCGGTCACCTGGCTGTGCGGCTCGACGCCGCGGACACCCGGACGCTGCTCGGCGAGGCGCCGGCGGCGTTCCACGCCGGCGTCAACGACATCCTGCTGATCGGCTTCGCGCTGGCCGTCGCGGAGTTCCTGCGCCCCAGCCAGATTGGTGATCAACCCATCTGCATCGACGTCGAGGGCCATGGCCGCCACGAGGAATTCGCGGCCGAGCACGAACACGTCGACCTGTCGCGCACGGTCGGGTGGTTCACCACGAAACACCCGGCGGCGCTGCGCGTCGGTGAGTTGCCGTGGGCAAAGGTCACCGCCGGTGACCCCGCGCTGGGCGCGGTCCTCAAGGACGCCAAGGAGCAGCTTCGCGCCCTGCCGCCCGCGCTGACCTACGGCCTGCTGCGCTACTGCAACGGCGATGTCGAGCTGGACGGGCCCGACCCGCGGATCGGCTTCAACTACCTCGGGCGCCTGGGCGCCCCGGCGGCGGACGCCGAGGGGCTTTGGCAGCTGGGTCGGCAGGGCCTGTCGTTGATGGGCGCCGCCGCCGCGGTGCCCATGCCGATGGCGCACACCGTCGAGCTCAACGCCGGCGCCCTCGACACCGACGCCGGCCTGCAACTGCATGCCGAATGGACCTGGGCGCCATCGGCGTTCGACCACGCCCAGATCGCCAGGCTCGGCCGGCTGTGGTTCGAGGCGCTGGCCGGAATCTGTGTGCACGTACGAAACGGTGGGGGCGGGCTGACCCCGTCCGACATCGCGCCGGCACGGCTGCGCCAGGAAGAGATCGACGAACTGCAGCGCCGGTACCGAGTGGCCGACATCCTGCCGCTGACCCCGCTGCAGCAGGGGCTGCTCTTCCACGCCAGCACCGCGCAGGCCGACGTCGACATGTACGCCGTGCAACTGGACTTCACGGTGCTGGGCCCGCTGGACCCCGTGCGTCTGCGCGACGCGGTGCACGCGGTGGTGGTCCGGCATCCGCACCTGGCCGCCCAGTTCTGCCAGCAATTCGAGCAGCCGGTCCAGATCATCTCCTCCGATCCCGAAATGGCTTGGCGATACCTCGAACTCGACGCCGACTCGGACGGCGACGACCAGATCGAGCGGCTGTGCGCCGCCGAACGGGCCGCGGTGTGCGACCTCGCCGACCAGCCCGCTTTCCGCGCCGTACTGGTCCGCATCGCCGAGGGGCGGCACCGGTTCGTCCTGACAAATCACCACATCGTGCTCGACGGCTGGTCGCTGCCGATCCTGTTGCGCGAGATCTTCGCCGGCTACTACGGGCAACGGCTGCCCCCCGCCGCGTCGTACCGGAAGTTCATCACCTGGCTGGCCGACCGGGACCTCGACGCCGCCCGCGAGGCCTGGCGCGCGGTGCTGGACGGCTTCGACACCCCCACGCTGGTCGGCCCACGCGACCGGCTGCAGGACCGGCTGGGGCACGGTCAGCGCGGCTTCGCCACCGCCCGGGTGTCCGAGCAGACCACGTCGGCACTGACCGAGCTGGCGCGGACGTGCCACACCACCGTCAGCACCGTGTTGCAGGGCGCGTGGGCGCTGCTGCTGACCTCGCTGACCGGCCGGCACGACGTGGTGTTCGGCACGGCGCGCTCGCGCGTCGGCCAGCCCGAGGTGGCCGACGCCGAGACGATGGTCGGCCTGCTGATCAACACCGTGCCGGTGCGCGGCAGCATCGGCGCGGATACCACCACCGCCGACCTGCTCGACCAGCTGCAGCGCGCCCACGTGGACACCCTCGAGCATCAACACTTGGCGCTCAACGAGATTCACCGAGTCGCCGGCCACGAGATGCTGTTCGACACCCTGTTCGTCTACGAGAACTACCCGCTCGACACGAGCAAGCCGATGGGTGTCGACGAGCTGACGATCGCCGATTTCACCAACCGCGAGTACAACCACTACCCGCTGACGGTGGAAGCCCTGCCGGGCCGCGAGCTGAACCTGCACCTCGAGTACGACACCGCCGTGTTCGACGGGGCCGGCATCGAGGCGCTGATCGAGCGGATGCGGCGGGCGCTGGAGGCGATGACCGCCGACCCGAACCGGCGGCTGTCGTCGATCGACCTGCTCGACGCCGGTGAGCGCGCGCAGCTGCAGCAGTGGTCGGGCGCGGGGGTCGGTGCGCCGGTTGGGATCGCGCCGGACGTGCTGGCCGCGGCGGTGACGGCCGACCCCGACGCGCCGGCGGTCGTCGACGGCGCCCGCGTCCTGTCCTATCGCGAGCTCGACGACTGGTCCACACGGTTGGCGCGGTTGCTGATCGGTGCCGGTGTCGGCGCGGATTGTGCGGTGGGCGTGGCGATGGACCGGTGCGCCGAATTGGTGGTCGCGTGGTGGGCGGTGCTCAAGGCCGGCGGAGTCTACGTTCCGGTGGATCGGGCACACCCGGTCGAGCGGATCGCCAGCGTGCTGGATTCGGTTGCGGCGCAATGTGTCCTGACCCGCGGAGCCGAATCGGTGGCCGGAGCCGGTGCGCGTCCGGTGATCCGCGTCGACGGGCTCGACGTGTCGGGGCACAGCGCGAACCCGATCACCGACGCCGACCGGACCGCGGCGCTGGGGACGGACAGCACGGCCTATGTGATCTTCACGTCGGGGTCCACCGGCGAACCCAAGGGCGTGGCGGTCGGCCACGCCGGCCTGCTGGGCGCGGCCGCGGGACAGCGCGCGATGTATCGACTGCCCGCCGCGGCGCGCGTGCTGATGGTGGCCGCGCCGACCTTCGACGCGTCGCTGTTCGAGATCGCGCTGGCGACCGGATCGGGCGCGGCGCTGGTGATCGCGCCGCCCGATGTGTATGCCGGCGAGGCGCTGACGGCCCTGCTGCACCGGGAGCGGGTCAGCGCCGCCCTGATCACGCCGACGGTGGTGTCGTCGCTGGACCGCACGCGTCTGGACGCGCTGACCACGTTGATCACCGGCGGCGAGGCCTGCCCGGACGAGTTGGTGCACGCCTGGGCGCCCGGACGGCGGATGTTCAACGCCTACGGTCCCTCCGAGGCCACGATCTGGGCGACCGGCGCGACCATGTCGCCCGGCGAGCCGGTCAGCATCGGCGCACCGATCCCGGGCGTGTGCGCGCTGGTCCTGGACGCGCGGCTGAATCCGGCGCCCATCGGGGTGATGGGTGAGCTGTATCTGGCCGGGCCCGCACTGGCGCACGGCTATATCGACCGCGCGCGGCTGACCGCCGAGCGATTCGTCGCAAATCCGTTTGCGCCCAACGGTGTAACGGGTGCACGCATGTATCGCACCGGCGACCTGGCGCGCTGGACCGCGGCCGGGAGGCTGGAGTACCTGGGCCGGGCCGACACCCAGATCAAGCTGCGCGGGCAGCGCATCGAGCTCGGCGAGATCGAAAGCGCTCTGCTCGCCTGCCCGCAGGTCGGCCAGGCCGCCGCCACCGTGCACCACGGCACCACCGGCTCCCAACTGGTCGCCTACATCACCCTGGAGCACGCCGGCACCGCCGACGACGACGCCGAGATCGTCGGCGAGTGGCAGCACGTCTACGACGAGCTGTACGCCGCTCCGGACGCCGAGGTCACCGAGGGCGCCGGGGCCGGCGTCGTGGGGTTCGGCATGGACTTCCGGGGCTGGAACAGCAGCTACACCGGTGACCCCATCCCGCTCGAGGAGATGGCGGAATGGCGCGCGGCCACGGTGGACCGCATCCTCGCCCTGCGCCCGCGGCAGGTGCTCGAGATCGGCGCGGGTTCCGGGCTGATCCTGTCGCAGGTCGCCCCGCACTGCGAACGCTATGTCGCAACGGACATTTCGTCGGCGGCCGTCGACAAGCTGACCCGCTCGCTGGAGCGGCTGCAGATCCCGTGGCGCGACCGCGTCGAGCTGCGTGCCCAGCCGGCCCACGTCACCGAGGGGCTGCCGCCGGGCGAGTTCGACACCATCGTCATCAACTCGGTCGTCCAGTACTTCCCCAACGCGGGCTACCTGGCCGAGGTCATTGACAACGCACTCGAGCTGCTGGCCCCCGGCGGCACGTTGTTCGTCGGCGACGTCCGCAACCATTCCCTGCAGGGGGCGTTCCAGACCGCGATCGCCCTGACCCGCACCGGCGCCACCGACGCCGCGGTGCTGCGCCAACGGGTCCACCACGCGATGCTCGGTGAGCCCGAATTATTGCTCGCCCCAGAGTTCTTCAGCGCTTGGGCCGCCGATCGCGCGTCGGTGGCCGGGATCGAGATCGCGCTCAAGCGCGGATCGGCCGACAACGAGCTGAACCGCTACCGCTACGACGTCGCGATCCACAAGGGGCCCGCCGCCGTGCGCTCGCTGGCCGCCGCGCCCACGTGGGAATGGGCCGACTGCGCGGGCCTGACCGGGCTGCACACCCGGTTGGCTTCGCAGCGTCCCGGCACCGTCCGTGTCACCGGCATCCCCCGCGCCGGGGTCATCGGCGACGTCGTGCTCGAGCAGGCCCTCGCCGACGGGCTGCCCCTGGCCGAGGCGCTCGCCCGGGCCGAGGACGCCGACGGTTCCCTGACGCCCGAGGACCTGCACCGCCTCGGCGAGGCCGCCGGCTATCACGTCGCCGTCACCTGGGGCAATCCGCCCGGCACGGTCGACGCCGTGTTCGTCACTCGCGCGGACGCATCCGCGCCCGCGTTCACCGATCTCTACCTCCCCCCGGCCGGGGCGCATCACAGCCCCGTCCACGCCAACGACCCGCACAGCAACACCAAGATCGGCGCGGTGCGCCAGCGGTTGAGCGCGTGGCTGCCCGACTACATGGTCCCGCCGCACATCGTGGTGCTCGAGGAGATGCCCTTGACCTCCTCGGGCAAGCTCGACCGAAAGTCGTTGCCGGCGCCCGACTTCGAGGACAGCGACCGCTACCGCGCGCCGGCCGGTGCCGTCGAGGAGATCCTGGCCGACATCTATGCGCAGGTGCTGGGGCTCCCGCGGGTCGGCGTCGACGACTCGTTCTTCGACCTGGGCGGGGACTCGCTGTCGGCGATGCGCCTGATCGGCGCTGTCAACACCAGCCTGGACGCCGACCTTTCGGTGCGCACTGTCTTCGAGGCGCCCACCATCGCCCAGTTGGCGCCGCGCATCGGCGGCGACGCCCGCCGGCTCGAGCCGTTGGTGCCCGCCCAGCGTCCCGAGGCGATCCCGCTGTCGTTCGCGCAGAGCCGGCTGTGGTTCATCGACCAACTGCAGGGCCCGTCGCCCGTCTACAACATGGCGGTGGCGTTGCGGCTGCGCGGCCGGCTCGACACCGGCGCTCTGGGCGCGGCGCTCACCGACGTGGTCGACCGCCACGAGCCCCTGCGCACGCTGTTCGCGGCGCCCGACGGGATACCCCGGCAGGTGGTGCTGCCCGCCGGGCAGACCGACTTCGGCTGGGACGTCGTCGATGCGACCGGGTGGCCGCAGGACCGGCTGGACGAGGCCGTCAACGACTCGGTGCGCCACACTTTCGACCTGTCCGCCCAAATACCCTTCCACGCAAGGCTTTTCCGCTGCGCTGATGACGAGCACATGCTGGTGGCCGTCGTGCACCACATCGCCGCCGACGGCTGGTCGATCACTCCGCTGGTGCGCGACCTGGGCGTCGCGTACGCGAGCCGCTGCGTGGGGCAGGCGCCGGCCTGGGCGCCGCTCGCGGTGCAGTACGTCGACTACACGCTGTGGCAGCGCGCGCAACTCGGCGAGATCGACGACAGCGACAGCCCGATCGCGGCGCAGCTGGCCTACTGGGAGGACGCCCTGGCCGGGCTGCCCGAACGGTTGCAGCTGCCCACCGACCGGCCCTACCCGCCGGTCGCCGACCACCGCGGCGCCCGGGTGAGCATCGAGTGGCCCGCCGAACTGCAGCGCCAGGTCCGCCGCGTGGCCCGCGAGCACAAGGCCACCAGCTTCATGGTGATCCAGGCCGCCCTGGCCACACTGCTGTCCAAGATCAGCGCGAGTTCCGATGTGGCGGTGGGCTTTCCCATCGCGGGCCGGCGCGACGCCTCGCTCGACGAGCTGGTCGGGTTCTTCGTCAACACGCTGGTGCTGCGGGTCGACATCGCCGGCGACCCCACCTTCGCCGAGCTACTGGGCCAGGTGCGCCGGCGCAGCCTGGCCGCCTACGAACACCAGGACGTGCCGTTCGAGCTGCTGGTCGAGCGCCTCAACCCGGCCCGCAGCCTGACGCATCACCCGCTGGTGCAGGTGCTGCTGGGCTGGCAGAACTTCGACTGGCAGGCCAGTGACGCCGCCGGGCTGGCGCTGGGCGATCTGCAGGCGACCGCGTTGCCGGTGGACACCCACACGGCCAGAATGGATTTGGCGTTCTCCCTGGGCGAGCGCTGGGGCGAGGACGGGGAGCCCGCCGGACTCGACGTGGCGGTGGAATTCCGCACCGACGTTTTCGACGCCGACACGATCGAGGAGCTCGTCGGGCGGTTCGAGCGGGTGCTGGCCGCCCTGACCGCCGACCCGGACCTGCGGCTCTCGTCGCTCGACCTGCTCGACGAGGTCGAGCACGTGCGGCTGTCCCGGTGGGGAAACCGGGCTGTGCTCGACCTTCCGGTGGCCGGGGTGTCGGTGCCGGTGTTGTTCGCCGCCCAGGTGGTGCGCAGTCCTGATGCGGTGGCGGTGGTGTGTGGTGGCGGGTCGTTGACGTATCGGGAGCTTGACGAGGCGTCCAACCGGCTGGCGCACCTGCTGTCCGCCCACGGGGCGGGTCCGGGTCGGGTTGTGGCGGTGTTGTTCTCGCGTTCGGCCGAGGCGGTCGTGGCGATTTTGGCGGTGTTGAAGTCCGGGGCGGCGTATCTGCCGATTGATCCGGCGCTGCCGCAGGCTCGGGTGGAGTTCATGGTTGCCGATGCCGGGCCGGTGGTGGCGGTCAGCACCGGTGATCTGGCGGGGCGCTTGGCGGGGATGGGCCTGTCGGTCGTCGACGTGCACGATCCGGCCGTCCTCACCCAGCCGAGCACGGTGCTGCCCGGGCCGGGTCCGCGCGATGTGGCGCACATCATTTACACCTCGGGCACTACTGGTGTGCCCAAGGGTGTTGCGGTGGAGCATCGTAACGTGACGCAGTTGTTTGATGGGCTGGATATCGGCGTCGCGTTGGCGCCGGGGCAGGTGTGGACGCAGTTCCATTCGTATGCGTTTGATTTCTCGGTGTGGGAGATCTGGGGTGCGTTGCTGCATGGCGGGCGGCTGGTGGTGGTGCCCGATGCGGTGGCCCGTTCGGCCGATGATTTTCATGCGCTGCTGGTCGAGCAGGGGGTGACGGTGTTGACGCAGACGCCGTCGGCGGTGGGGGTGCTCTCGCCGGCGGGTTTGCAGTCCGCGGCGTTGGTGATCGGGGCCGAGCCGTGCCCGCCGGAGTTGGTGGACCGGTGGGCGCCGGGGCGGGCGATGGTCAATGTTTATGGGCCGACGGAGACCACGATGTGGGCTTGCAAGAGCGCGCCGCTGGCGGCGGGATGCGGTGCGCCGCCGATTGGTTCGCCGGTGTCCGGGGCGGCGTTCTTTGTCCTCGATGATTGGCTGCGGCCGGTGCCGGCCGGGGTGGTCGGCGAGTTGTACATCGCGGGCCGTGGCGTCGGGATCGGCTACTGGCGCCGAACGGCGTTGACGGCATCGCGTTTCGTGGCCTGCCCGTTCGAGGGGGCACGCGGGCAGCGGATGTATCGCACCGGTGATCTGGTCTGCTGGGGTTCTGACGGGCAGCTGCGCTATCACGGGCGTGTCGATGAGCAGGTCAAGATCCGCGGCTACCGCATCGAACTCGGCGAGGTCCGCTCGGCGCTGGCCGCCCTCGACGGGGTGGACCAGGCCGTCGTCGTCGCCCGCGAGGATCGGGGCGGCGGCAAGCGCCTGGTCGGCTACATCACCGGGGCCGCCGACCCCGGCGAAGCGCGGGCCGCGTTGGCGGCGCGGCTGCCGGGCTACATGGTCCCGGCCGCGGTCGTCGGTTTGGCGGCGCTGCCGGTGACGGTCAACGGCAAGCTCGACCTGCGCGCGCTGCCGGAGCCGGACTTCGCGGCTCGGGGGTACCGGGCCCCGGGCAGCCTCACCGAAGAGATCCTGGCCGGCGTGTTCGCGCAGGTGCTCGGGGTGCAGCGGGTCGGCGTCGATGACTCGTTCTTCGACCTCGGGGGGGATTCGCTGTCGACGATGCGGCTGGTCGCGGCGATCAACGCCGCCCTGCAGGTCGACCTGCCGGTGCGCACGGTGTTCGAGGCACCCACCGTGGCCCGGCTGGCGCCGCGTGTCGGCGAGGGCAACAGCAGGCTGCAGCCGCTGGTCGCGCTCGAGCGGCCCCCGGTGATCCCGTTGTCGTTCGCGCAGAACCGGTTGTGGTTCATCGACCAGCTGCAGGGCCCCTCGCCGGTCTACAACATGGCCGTAGCGCTGCGGTTGAGCGGACGACTGGATACCGACGCGCTGGGCGCCGCACTGGCCGACGTCGTGGCCCGGCACGAAAGCCTGCGCACGCTGTTCACCGCGCCCGACGGCACCCCCCAGCAGGTGATCGTCCCCGCCGAGCAGGCGCGCCCCGGCTGGGAGGTCGTCGACGCCGTCGGCTGGCCCGCCAGCCAGTTGGAGGGCGCCGTCACCGAGGCGGCGCACCACACCTTCCGCCTGGACTCCGAAATACCGATTTGCGCAACGCTTTTCCGGGCCGGCGACGACGAGCACGTGCTGGTGGCCGTCGTGCACCACATCGCCGCCGACGGCTGGTCGGTCGGCCCGCTGGTCGCCGACCTCGGCGCGGCGTACGCCAGCCGGTGCGCCGGCCAGGCCCCCGACTGGGCACCGCTGGCCGTGCAGTACGTCGACTACACGCTGTGGCAGCGCGCGCGCCTGGGGAGCATCGACGACGGCGACAGCCCCATCGCCGCGCAGCTGGCGTATTGGCAGAACGCGCTGGCCGGCATGCCCGAACGCCTCGAGCTGCCCACCGACCGGCCGTACCCGGCGAGGGCCGACATGGCCGGCGCCACCATCGACGTCGACTGGCCCGCCGAGCTCCAACACCAGGTCACTTTGCTGGCCCGCGAGCACGACGCGACCAGCTTCATGGTGATGCAGGCCGCGCTGGCGGTGCTGCTGTCGAAGATCAGCACGAGTTCCGATGTCGCCGTGGGCTTTCCGATCGCCGGGCGAAACGATCCCGCGCTCGACCAGCTGGTGGGCTTCTTCGTCAACACCCTGGTGCTGCGCGCAGACCTGACCGGCGATCCCAGCGTCGCCGAACTGCTTGCCCGGGTGCGCGCGCGCAGCCTGGAGGCCTTCGAGCACCAGGACGTGCCGTTCGAGGTTCTCGTGGAGCGACTCAACCCCACCCGCAGCCTGACCCACCACCCGCTGGTGCAGGTCATGCTGGGCTGGCAGAACCTGTCCTGGCAGGACGACCCGGCGGCCGGACTGGCGCTGGGCGACGTGGAGGTCACGCCCCTTCCGGTGGAAACCCACACGGCCCGAATGGATCTGGCCTTCTCGCTGGCCGAACGCTGGACCGGTGCCGGTGAACCCGCCGGAATCGGCGGCAAGGTGGAATTCCGGACCGACGTGTTCGACGCGGCCTCGATCGAGCTGCTGGTCGAGCGGCTGCGGCGGGTGCTGGTCTCGATGACCGCCGATGCCGACCTCAGGTTGTCGGCGCTGGATGTCCTCGAGACGGGCGAGCGTGAGCGCCTCGACGCGCTGGGCAACCGGGCGGTGCTGACCTCGCCGGCGGTTTCGCCGGCGTCGATCACGCAGATGTTCGCCGGCCACGTCGCGCGCGCGCCGCAGGCGGTGGCCGTCAGCGACGACGGCCGGTCGGTGACCTACCGCGAGCTCGACGAAGCATCGAACCGGTTGGCGCACTTGCTGATCGGACGGGGAGCGGGGCCCGGCGGGTGTGTGGGCCTGGTGCTGTCGCGGTCGGCCGAGGCGATCGCGGCGATGCTGGCGGTCCTCAAGACCGGGGCCGCCTACCTGCCGATCGACCCCGCGCTGCCCGACACCCGGATCGAGTTCATGCTCACCGACGCCGCGCCGCTGGCGGTGGTGACCAACGCCGCGTTCGCCGAGCGGGTGGCCGGCTACCCCGGCTACCGGGGGCCGGTCATCGAGGTGGACGACCCGCACATCGACGCGCGTCCGGGCACCCCCCCGCCGGTCGCCGCGTCCCCGGACGACCTCGCCTACCTGATCTACACCTCCGGCACCACCGGCGTGCCCAAGGGCGTGGGGTTGACCCACGCCAACGTCACCCGATTGCTGGGCCACCTCCCGCCGGAGCTGCCGGCGCCGGGAGTGTGGAGTCACAGCCATTCGCCGGCCTTCGACGTGTCGGTGTGGGAGATCTTCGGTGCCCTGCTGCGCGGGGGCCGGGTCGTGGTGATCCCCGAAGTGCTGGCGCGCTCGCCGCAGGAGATGCACGCCGTGCTGGTGGCCGAGCAGGTCAGCGTCCTGACCCAGACCCCTTCCGCGGTCGCGGTCCTGCCGACCCACGGGCTGGAATCGGCGGCGCTGGTGATGGCGGGGGAGGCGTGCCCGCCCGAGGTGGTGGACCGCTGGGCGCCAGGCCGGGTGATGCTCAACGCCTACGGGCCGACCGAGACCACCATGTGCGTGGCCATCAGCGCGCCGCTGGCAACGGGGTCGGGCGCCCCACCCATCGGGTCGCCCGTGCCGGGCGCCGCGCTGTTCGTGCTGGACGGCTGGTTGCGGCCGGTCCCGCCCGGTGTCGCCGGTGAGCTGTACGTCGCCGGCGCCGGCCTGGGGGCGGGCTATCTGCGGCGTGCGGGCCTGACGGCCTCGCGCTTCGTGGCGTGTCCGTTCGCCGCCGCGGGACAACGGATGTACCGGACCGGGGACCTGGTGCGCTGGGGCTCCGACGGGCAGCTGCAATACCTCGGCCGCGCCGACGAGCAGGTCAAGATCCGCGGCTACCGCATCGAACTCGGCGACGTCCAGGCCGCGCTCGCCGCGCTCGACGGGGCCGGCCAGACCGCGGTGATCGCCCGCGAGGACCGCCCCGGCGACACCCGCCTCGTCGGCTACGTCACCGGCGGCATCGACCCCGCCCACGCGCGCGCCGTGCTGGCCGAGCGGCTGCCGGCCTACATGGTGCCCGCGGCCATCGTCAACGTCGAAGCAATGCCGTTGACGCCCAACGGAAAACTCGACGCACGCGCGCTGCCCGCGCCGGAGTACACCGGCGCCGGTTACCGGGCCCCGACCGGCGCCGTCGAGGAGATCCTGGCCGGCCTCTTCGCCCAGACCCTGGGCGTGGAGCGGGTGGGCGTCGACGACTCGTTCTTCGACCTGGGCGGCGACAGCATCTCGGCGATGCGCCTTGTCGCGGCGGTCAACGCCGGCCTGGGCGCCGACCTGGCCGTGCGCACCCTCTTCGAGGCCCCCACCGTCGCCCAGCTGGCGCCCCGGATCGGCGAGGGCGCAAGCCGGCTCGAGCCGTTGGTGGCGCGCGACCGGCCCGCGGTGATCCCGTTGTCGTTCGCGCAGAACCGGCTCTGGTTCTTGGAGCAGCTCCAGGGGCCGTCGGCGGTCTACAACCTGGCGACGACGCTGCGGCTGGACGGGCCCCTGGACGCCGGCGCGATGCGCGCGGCCATGGCCGACGTGGTGGCCCGGCACGAGACCCTGCGAACGCTTTTCGTGGCGCCCGACGGCATACCGCAGCAGGTGGTCCTGCCGGTCGAGCGGGCCGAGGTCGACTGGCGGGTCGTCGACGCGACCACCTGGCCGGCGACGCGGTTACACGAGGCCGTCGAGGACGCCGCGCGCTACGCGTTTGACCTGAGCACCGAAATACCGCTGCGGGCAACACTATTCCGTGTTGCCGACGACCAGCACCTGCTGGTGGCCGCGGTGCACCACATCGCGGCCGACGGCTGGTCGATCACCCCGCTGGCGCGCGACCTCAGTGCGGCCTACGCCGCCCGCTGCGCCGGGCGGTCGCCGGAATGGGCCGAATTGCCGGTCCAGTACGTCGATTACACGCTGTGGCAACGCGAGCAGTTCGGCGATCTGCGGGACGGCGTAAGTCCCATCGCCGCGCAGGTGGCGCACTGGGAGAGCACGCTGGCCGGGCTGCCCGAGCGCATCCAGCTGCCCACCGACCGGCCCTACCCGCTGGTCGCCGACCAGCGCGGCGCCACCGTCGCGGTGGACTGGCCGGCCGAGCTGCAGCGGCGTGTCGATCGGGTGGCACGCGACCACCACGCCACCACGTTCATGGTGGTCCAGGCCGCGCTGGCGGTACTGCTGTCGAAGATCGGCGCGAGTTCCGATGTGGCGGTGGGTTTCCCGATCGCCGGGCGGCGCGATCCCGCGCTCGACGACCTGGTGGGCTTCTTCGTCAACACCCTGGTGCTGCGGGTCGACACGGCCGGTGACCCCACCTTCACCGAGCTGCTCGGCCAGGTGCGCCACCGCAGCCTGGCCGCCTACGAACACCAGGACGTCCCCTTCGAGGTGCTCGTCGAGCGGCTCAACCCCTCTCGATCCCTCACCCATCACCCGCTGGTGCAGGTCATGCTCGCCTGGCAGAACCTGCCCGGGCAGCACAACGATCCGGCCGCCGGGCTGACCCTCGGCGAACTGCGGGTCACCCCGCTACCCGTCGACACCCAAACCGCGCGAATGGATCTCACCTTCTCGCTGGCCGAGCGCTGGACCGAGACCGGCGAGCCCGCCGGGATCGGCGGGACGGTGGAGTTCCGCACCGACGTCTTCGACGCGGACAGCATCGAGGCCCTGGTGGGCCGGCTGCAGCGGGTGCTGACGGCCCTGACCGCCGATCCGGCCCGGGCGTTGTCGACGGTCGAGCTGCTCGACGATCTCGAACGCGCACGCGTGGACGGGATCGGGAACCGCGCGGTGCTGACGCGCCCGGCGCCGGAACCCGAATCGGTGCCGGCGCTGTTCGCCGCGCAGGTGACCCGGACCCCCGATGCCGTGGCCCTGGTCTGCGACGGCCGGTCGTTGACCTACCGGCAGCTCGACGAGGCCGCCAACCGGTTGGCGCACCTGCTGTCCGGTCGCGGCGCGGCCCCGGGGCGAAGCGTGGCGTTGCTGTTCTCGCGTTCGGCCGAAGCCGTCGTCGCGATCCTGGCCACGCTCAAGACCGGGGCGGCCTACCTGCCGATCGATCCGTCGCTACCGTCGGCGCGCATCGGCTTCGTGCTCGCCGATGCCGCGCCGGTCGCCGCCGTCACCACCGCCGGCCTCGCCGACCGCCTCGACGGGCTCGATGTGGCCGTCATCGACGTCGCCGATCCCGCCGTCGAGGCCCAGCCCACCACGCCGCCGCCCGCCCCGGCCGCCGACCACATCGCCTACCTGATCTACACCTCCGGCACCACCGGTGTCCCCAAAGGCGTTGCGGTCACGCACCGCAACGTCGCGCAACTGCTCGCGGGCGCGAATACGGGCCTGCCGCGGGCGGGGGTGTGGTCGCAGTGGCATTCGCTGGCCTTCGACGTCTCGGTGTGGGAGATCTTCGGCGCGCTGCTGCACGGCGGCCGGCTGGTGGTCGTCCCCGAGTCGGTCGCCCGCTCACCGGAAGACCTGCGCGCCCTGCTGGTTGCCGAACAGGTCAGCGTGCTGAGCCAGACGCCGTCGGCCGCGGGTGCTCTCTCGCCGGCCGGTCTGGACGCCGTCACACTGGTGGTCGCCGGCGAGGCCTGCCCGCCCGAACTGGTGGACCAGTGGGCCCCCGGGCGCGTGATGATCAACGCCTACGGCCCCACCGAGGCCACCGTGTACGCCGCGATCAGCGCGCCCCTGCAAGGGGGCTCGGCCGGGGTCGTCCCGATCGGGTCGCCCGTGCCGGGCGGCGCGATGTTCGTGCTCGACGCGTCGCTGCGGCACGTCCCGCCCGGCGTCGTCGGTGAGCTGTACGTGGCCGGAGCCGGTGTGGCATGCGGCTATTGGCAGCGGACCGGGCTGACGGCCACGCGGTTCGTCGCGTGCCCGTTTGGCGGGCCGGGCGATCGCATGTACCGCACCGGCGACCTGGTGCGCTGGCGCGCCGACGGGCAGCTGGACTACCTGGGCCGCGTCGACGACCAGGTCAAGATCCGCGGCTATCGCATCGAACTCGGCGAGGTGCGCGCCGCGCTGGCCGCGCTCGACGGGGTGGACCAGGCCGTCGTCGTCGCCCGCGAGGACCGGCCGGGGGACAAGCGGCTCGTCGGCTACGTCACCGGAACCGCCGACCCGGCCGCGGCCCGCGCCGCGCTCGGCGACCGGCTGCCGTCGTACATGATCCCGGCCGCCGTCGTGGCGTTGCGCACGCTGCCGCTGACTCCCAACGGCAAACTCGACGCGCGCGCGCTGCCCGCCCCGGAATACACCGCCGGCGAGTACCGCGCCCCGGGCAACGCCGTCGAGGAGATCCTCGCCGGCATCTACGCCGAGGTCCTCGGGCTCGAGCGGGTCGGGATCGACGACTCGTTCTTCGACCTGGGCGGCGACAGCATCTCGTCGATGCAGGTGGTGACGCGGGCGCGCGCCGCCGGCCTGACCTGCAGGACGCGCGACATCTTCGTCGAACAGACCGTGGCCCGGCTGGCCCGGGTGGCCGTTCTCGCCGACGGCGATGACGCCGGTGTGATAGACGAGGGTGTCGGGCCGGTGGTCGCCACTCCGATCATGAAGTGGCTCAACGATATCGGCGGGCCGGTCGACCAGTTCAACCAGACCGTGCTCGTCCAGGCCCCCGACGGCGTGACCGAAGCCGACGTCGTCGTGGTGCTGCAGGCCCTGCTGGACCGGCACGCCATGCTCCGGCTACGCCTCGACGGCGGCGGGCTGACCGTGCCCGGGCCGAGGGCGGTGGACGCCTCCGAGTGCCTGCGCACCGTGGCCACCCTGTCCGAAGAGGCGGTGGCGCAGGCACGTTCGCGGCTGGACCCCGCGGCCGGGGTCGTGCTGAGCGCACTGTGGGCCGACACCACCGGGCACCTCGTGGTGACCGTTCACCACCTCGCCGTGGACGCCGTATCGTGGCGAATCCTGCTCGAAGACCTCAACATCGCGTGGGCCCAGCACCGCGCCGGGCAACCGGTGGCGTTGCCGCCGGGCGGCACATCGTTTCAGCGGTGGGCGTCGCTGCTGGCCGAGCACGCCGGCACCCCGCGGGTCGTCGCCGCCGCGGACGCCTGGCAGCGGGTCGTGGCGACACCGCCGATGCTGCCCGCCGTGCGCCCCGACGCCGACACGTTCGCCACGGCCGGACACCTGTCGGACGAGCTGGACGCCGCGACCACCGGCACGCTGCTGAGCGAGGTCCCGGCCGCCTTCCACACCGGCATCAACGACATCCTGCTGATCGCGTTCGCCCTTGCGCTGGCGGAGTTCTCGGGCAGCGAACTGCCCGCGGACGCGCCCATCGGGATCGACGTCGAGGGCCACGGGCGCCACGAGGAACTCGCCCGCCACGTCGACCTGTCGCGCACGGTGGGCTGGTTCACCACCAAGTACCCGGTAGCGCTCAAGCTGGGCCGTGGCCTGTCCTGGGCGCAGGTGACCGCGGGCGACGCCGCACTGGGCGCCGCTCTCAAGGACGCCAAGGAGCAGCTGCGCGCCCTGCCCGACGGCCTCACCTACGGCCTGCTGCGCTACCTCAACGACGACGTCGACCTCTCGGCGCCGGAACCGTCCATCGGGTTCAACTACCTTGGGCGTCAAGGCGGTTCCGCCGAGCTCTCGCGGGATCTGTGGCGGGTCGGACAGGACTGGTCGCTCACGCGCGCCGCCGCGGCGATACCCATGCCGCTCATGCACACCCTCGAGCTCAACGCCGGCACCATCGACACCGGCGACGGCGCGCGGCTGCACGCCAACTGGACGTGGGCGCCGTCGGCGCTCGACGAGGCGCGGGTCGCCCGGCTGAGCCGGCTGTGGTTCGAGGCGCTGGCCGGCATCTGCGCCCACGTGCGCACCGGCGGCGGCGGGCTGACGCCGTCGGACATCGCGCCCGCGCGCCTCAGCCAGGAGCAGATCGATGCCCTGCAGCGCCAGCACGGCGTGGCCGACGTGCTGCCCCTGACCCCGGTGCAACAGGGGTTGCTCTTTCACGCGCGCGCCATGCAGGGCAGCGGCGCCGACCTGTATGCGGGCCAACTGGACATCAGCCTCGCCGGCGCCCTCGACCCGCACCGCCTGCGCGCGGCGGTGCGCGCGGCGGTCGCCCGGCACCCCAACCTGGTGGCCCGGTTCATCGCCCACTTCCACGAGCCGGTGCAGATTTTGCTGTCCGAGCCCGACATGGGCTGGCGCTACGCCGAACTCGACGACGAACAAGAGATCGAGCGGCTCTGCGCCGACGAGCGCGCGGCGGTCTGCGACCTCGGCGACCGGCCGGCCTTCAGGGCCGCGCTGATCCGTGTCGCGGCCGACCGCTATCGATTCGTTCTGACCAACCACCACATCGTGCTGGACGGCTGGTCCATGCCGATCCTGCTGGGGGAGATCTTTGCGGGCTACTACGGGCAACGGCTGCCGGCGCCGGCTCCCTACCGCGACTTCGTCGCCTGGCTGGCCGGCCGGGACCGCGACGCCGCTCGCTCGGCGTGGGGGGAGCTGTTCGACGGCTTCGACACGCCGACGCTGGTCGGGTCGCAGGATCGGCTGGAACCCGGGCCCCGCAGCGTGGAAACGTTCGTGTTGCCCGCGGAGATCGGCCAGGCCGCAAGCGAATTGGCGCGTTCATGCCACACGACCGTCAACACCGTGCTGCAGGCCGCCTTCGCGCAGCTGCTGTGCCGGCTGACCGGCCGGCACGACGTCGCCTTCGGCACCACGGTCTCGGGCAGGCCGGCCGAAGTCGCCGGAGTGGAGTCGATGGTCGGCCTGTTCATCAACACGCTGCCGGTGCGCGCCAACATCACCCCGGCCACCACCACCGTCGATCTGCTCGAACAGCTGCAGGGCGCCTACAACGAGACGCTCGACCACCAGCACCTGGCGCTCAGCGAGATCCACCGAGTCACGGGTCAGGACAGGCTGTTCGACACCCTCTTCGCCTACGAGAACTACCCCGTCGACGCCGACGCGCTGTCCGGGGACCACGACCTGGCCGTCACCGGCATCGCGACCCGGGAATCCACCCACTACCCGCTGGCGGTGCAGGCGCAGCCCGGCACCGAGCTGAGACTGCGCGTCGAGTACGACACCGACGTGTTCGACGCCGCCGGCGTCACCGCACTGATCCAGCGGCTGCAGCGGGTGCTGGTCGCCATGACCACCGATCCGCGGCGGCGGCTGTCGGCCATGGACGCGCTGGACGCGACCGACGCCGACGAACCGAACACGCTGTCCCGGTGGGGAAACCGGGCTGTGCTCGACCTTCCGGTGGCCGGGGTGTCGGTGCCGGTGTTGTTCGCCGCCCAGGTGGTGCGCAGTCCTGATGCGGTGGCGGTGGTGTGTGGTGGCGGGTCGTTGACGTATCGGGAGCTTGACGAGGCGTCCAACCGGCTGGCGCACCTGCTGTCCGCCCACGGGGCGGGTCCGGGTCAGGTTGTGGCGGTGTTGTTCTCGCGTTCGGCCGAGGCGGTCGTGGCGATTTTGGCGGTGTTGAAGTCCGGGGCGGCGTATCTGCCGATTGATCCGGCGCTGCCGCAGGCTCGGGTGGAGTTCATGGTGGCCGATGCCGGGCCGGTGGTGGCGGTCAGCACCGGTGATCTGGCGGGGCGCTTGGCGGGGATGGGCCTGTCGGTCGTCGACGTGCACGATCCGGCCGTCCTCACCCAGCCGAGCACGGTGCTGCCCGGGCCGGGTCCGCGCGATGTGGCGCACATCATTTACACCTCGGGCACTACTGGTGTGCCCAAGGGTGTTGCGGTGGAGCATCGTAACGTGACGCAGTTGTTTGATGGGCTGGATATCGGCGTCGCGTTGGCGCCGGGGCAGGTGTGGACGCAGTTCCATTCGTATGCGTTTGATTTCTCGGTGTGGGAGATCTGGGGTGCGTTGCTGCATGGCGGGCGGCTGGTGGTGGTGCCCGATGCGGTGGCCCGTTCGGCCGATGATTTTCATGCGCTGCTGGTCGAGCAGGGGGTGACGGTGTTGACGCAGACGCCGTCGGCGGTGGGGGTGCTCTCGCCGGCGGGTTTGCAGTCCGCGGCGTTGGTGATCGGGGCCGAGCCGTGCCCGCCGGAGTTGGTGGACCGGTGGGCGCCGGGGCGGGCGATGGTCAATGTTTATGGGCCGACGGAGACCACGATGTGGGCTTGCAAGAGCGCGCCGCTGGCGGCGGGATGCGGTGCGCCGCCGATTGGTTCGCCGGTGTCCGGGGCGGCGTTCTTTGTCCTCGATGATTGGCTGCGGCCGGTGCCGGCCGGGGTGGTCGGCGAGTTGTACATCGCGGGCCGTGGCGTCGGGATCGGCTACTGGCGCCGAACGGCGTTGACGGCATCGCGTTTCGTGGCCTGCCCGTTCGAGGGGGCACGCGGGCAGCGGATGTATCGCACCGGTGATCTGGTCTGCTGGGGTTCTGACGGGCAGCTGCGCTATCACGGGCGTGTCGATGAGCAGGTCAAGATCCGCGGCTACCGCATCGAACTCGGCGAGGTCCGCTCGGCGCTGGCCGCCCTCGACGGGGTGGACCAGGCCGTCGTCGTCGCCCGCGAGGATCGGGGCGGCGGCAAGCGCCTGGTCGGCTACATCACCGGGGCCGCCGACCCCGGCGAAGCGCGGGCCGCGTTGGCAGCGCGGCTGCCGGGCTACATGGTCCCGGCCGCGGTCGTCGGTTTGGCGGCGCTGCCGGTGACGGTCAACGGCAAGCTCGACCTGCGCGCGCTGCCGGAGCCGGACTTCGCGGCTCGGGGGTACCGGGCCCCGGGCAGCCTCACCGAAGAGATCCTGGCCGGCGTGTTCGCGCAGGTGCTCGGCGTGGAGCGGGTCGGCGTCGATGACTCGTTCTTCGACCTCGGGGGGGATTCGCTGTCGACGATGCGGCTGGTCGCGGCGATCAACGCCGCCCTGCAGGTCGACCTGCCGGTGCGCACGGTGTTCGAGGCACCCACCGTGGCCCGGCTGGCGCCGCGTGTCGGCGAGGGCAACAGCAGGCTGCAGCCGCTGGTCGCGCTCGAGCGGCCCCCGGTGATCCCGTTGTCGTTCGCGCAGAACCGGTTGTGGTTCATCGACCAGCTGCAGGGCCCCTCGCCGGTCTACAACATGGCGGCGGCCATGCGGTTGAGCGGCGGGCTCGACGTCGAGGCGCTCGGGGCGGCACTGGCTGACGTCGTGGCCCGTCACGAAAGCCTGCGCACGCTGTTCACCGCGCCCGACGGCACCCCCCAGCAGGTGGTCGTCCCCGCCGAGCAGGCCGACTTCGGCTGGGACGTCGTCGATGCGAGCCGGTGGTCGCAGAACCGCCTGCACGAGGCCCTCGAGGTCGCGGCGCGTGAGACCTTCGACCTGGCCACCGATATCCCGTTGCGGGCGCACCTTTTCCGCATCGCCGCCGACGAGCACGTGGTGGTGGCCGTCGTGCACCACATCGCCGCCGACGGCTGGTCGCTGCGGCCGCTGGTCGCCGACCTCGGCGCGGCGTACGCCAGCCGGTGCGCCGGCCAGGCCCCCGACTGGGCACCGCTGCCGGTGCAGTACGTCGACTACACGCTGTGGCAGCGTGCGCAATTCGGCAACCTCGACGACAGCGCGAGCCGGGTCGCCGCGCAGCTGGCCTATTGGGAGGACGCGCTGGCCGGGTTGCCCGAGCGGGTGCAGCTGCCCACCGACCGGCCCTACCCGCTGGTCGCCGACATGGCCGGCGCCACCGTGGCGGTGGACTGGCCCGCCGAGCTTCAACAGCAGGTCGCCCGGCTGGCCCGCGAGCACAATGCCACCAGCTTCATGGTGGTCCAGGCCGCCCTTGTCGTACTGCTGTCGAAGATCAGCGCCAGTTCCGATGTCGCCGTTGGCTTTCCGATCGCCGGGCGGCGCGACCCCGCGCTCGACGATCTGGTGGGCTTCTTCGTCAACACCCTGGTGCTGCGCGCGGACCTGACCGGCGATCCCAGCTTCGGCGAAATGCTGACGCAGGTCCGCACGCGCAGTCTGGAGGCCTTCGAGCACCAGGACGTGCCGTTCGAGGTGCTCGTGGAGCGACTCAACCCCACCCGCAGCCTGACCCACCACCCGCTGGTGCAGGTCATGCTGTCCTGGCAGAACTTCGCCGGGCTGAGCGATCCGGCCGCCGGTTCGGGGTTGAAGGGCGTCGACGTCGAGTCGATACCGCTGGGCACCCAGTCCGCCCGCATGGACCTGACGTTCTCGCTGTCCGAGCGCTGGAACGCCGGCGGGGCGCCCGCCGGGATCGGCGGCGAGGTCGAGTTCCGCACCGACGTGTTCGATGCCGAGACCATCGAGACGCTGATCGATCGCCTGGAGCGGGTGCTGGCGGCCATGACCGCCGACCCGGACCGGTCGTTGTCGTCGCTGTCCCTGCTCGACGAGGCCGAGCACGCCCGGCTGGCGGAACTGGGCAACCGGGCTGTGTTGACCGACCCGCCGGACGCCCCGGCCGGCGACGCGTCCATTCCGGAATTGTTTGCGGCGCAGGTGATTCGCACCCCGGAGGAGCCGGCGCTGACCTTCGGGGGCCGGTCGTGGACGTACGCCGAACTGGACGAGGCGTCCAACCGGTTGGCGCACCTGCTGGTGGCCCGCGGCGCGGGACCGGGCCGGACCGTGGCGCTGCTGTTCAACCGTTCGGCCGAGGCGATCGCATCGATCGTGGCGGTGCTCAAGGCCGGGGCCGCCTACCTGCCGATCGACCCGGCGCTGCCCCAGGCGCGCATCGCGTTCATGCTCGCCGACGCCGCGCCGGTCGCCGCCGTCACCACGAGCGACCTGGCCGCCCGGCTCGACGAGTTCGACCTGGCCGTCGTCGACGTCGCCGACCCCGCCATCGGCGATCGGCCCGCCACGCCGCTGCCGGCGCCGGACCAGAGTGACATCGCCTACCTGATCTACACGTCGGGCACCACCGGTGTGCCCAAAGGCGTTGCCATCACCCACCGCAACGTTCTCGGGCTGTTGAGATCGCCGGGCCTCGAGCTGCCGTCGGCGGGGGTGTGGAGCCAGTGGCACTCGCTCGCGTTCGACGTCTCGGTCTGGGAGATCTGGGGGGCGTTGCTGCACGGCGGGCGGCTGGTGGTCGTGCCCGAGTCGGTGGCGCGCTCACCGGAAGACCTGCACGCCCTGCTGCGGGCCGAAAACGTCAGCGTCCTGACCCAAACCCCTTCGGCGGCAATGATGTTGTCCCCGGAGGGACTGGACTCGACAGCGCTGGTGGTCGCCGGCGAGGCCTGCCCCGCCGAGTTGGTCGAGAGGTGGGCGCCGGGGCGGATCATGCTCAACGCCTACGGTCCCACCGAGGCCACCATCTACGCGGCCGTCAGCGCGCCGCTGAGGCCGGGTTCGGGCGTCGTGCCCATCGGCACGCCGGTCCCCAGGGCCGCGCTGTTCGTGCTGGACGAATGGCTGCGGCCCGTCCCGATCGGCGTGGTCGGCGAGTTGTACGTGGCCGGCGCCGGCGTCGCATGCGGATACGCCGGACGGCCGCAGCTGACCGCGTCCCGCTTCCTGGCCTGCCCGTTCAACGGCCCGGGATCTCGCATGTACCGGACCGGGGACCTGGTGCGCTGGGGCTCCGACGGGCAGCTGCAATACCTCGGCCGCGCCGACGAGCAGGTCAAGATCCGCGGCTACCGCATCGAACTCGGCGACGTCCAGGCCGCGCTGGGCGGCCTCGACGGAGTCCGGCAGGCCGCCGTGATCGCCCGCGAGGACCGCCCCGGCGACAAGCGACTCGTCGGCTACATCGTCGGCACCGCCGACCCGGCCGAGGCGCGCGCCGCGGTGGCCAAGTACCTGCCGGCGTACATGGTGCCGGCGGCGGTGGTGGCGCTGGATGCCCTGCCGCTGACCCCCAACGGCAAGCTCGACAAGCGCGCCCTGCCCGCGCCGACGTACGGAAGCGTCGAGCAGTACCGCGCCCCGGGCAACGCGGTCGAAGAGGTTCTGGCCGGCATCTACGCCGAGGTGCTCGGGGTCGCCCGCGTGGGTGTCGACGACTCGTTCTTCGAGCTCGGTGGCGACAGCATCATGTCGATGCAGGTGGTGGCCCGGGCGCGCGCCGCGGGGCTCACGTGCAGGCCGCGCGACATCTTCGTCGAGCAGACCGTGGCCCGGCTGGCCCTGGTGGCCGGCGCGGCCGACGACGAATCCGACGTGGCGGACGAGGGTGTCGGCCCGGTGCCGCCCACCCCGATCATGCGCTGGCTGCGCGGCGTCGAAGGCCCGACCGAGCAGTTCAACCAGACGATGGTGGTGCAGGCACCCGCCGGCGTCGGCCGGGCCGACGTGGTGGCGGTGCTGCAGGCCCTGCTCGACCGGCACGCCATGCTGCGGCTGCACGTCGAGCCCACGGACTGCTCGATGCAGGTGCCCGAACCCGGGGCGGTGGACGCCCGCAACTGCCTGGACTCTGTGGAAGAGGCCACGGACGAGGCCCTGCGGCAGGCCGTCGTCGCGGCGCGGTCACGGTTGAACCCGGCGGCCGGCATGATGCTCAGCGCGTTGTGGGTGGCCCCGATGAGCCAGCTGGTGTTGATCGTCCACCACCTGGCCGTGGACGGGGTGTCATGGCGAATCCTGTTGGAAGACATGAACATTGCGTGGGCCCAGCACCGCGCCGGCCAGCCCGTCGAGTTGCCGGCCGGCGGCACGTCGTTCGCGCGGTGGGCGGAATTGCTCGACGAACACGCCGGCGCCACCGACGTCGTCGCGCAGGCGGACACCTGGCGGCGGGTGGCCCGGCTCGCCCAGACCCCCGCGTTGCCGGCCGTGCGGCCGCAGGTCGACACCTTCGCCACCGCCGGGCAGCTGTCGGTGTCGCTGGACGACGCCGACACGGTCTCCACCCTGCTGCGCGAGGCGCCCGCCGCGTTCCACGCCGGAATCAACGACATCCTGTTGATCGGGTTCGCCCTGGCGGTGGCGGAGTTCTTGGGGAACCCCGCGACCCCGATCGGGATCGACGTCGAGGGCCACGGCCGCGACGAGGACGCGGCCGCCCCGGGCAGGCGCGTGGACCTGTCGCGGACGGTGGGCTGGTTCACCACCAAATACCCGGTGGCCTTCCAGCCGGGTGGCCTGGCCTGGACGCAAGTGGCGGCGGGGGACGCCGCGCTGGGCGCGGTGATCAAGGACGCCAAGGAGCAACTGCGTGCGCTTCCCGACGGCATCACCTACGGCCTGCTGCGCTACCTCAACGCCGACGTCGACCTCGACGGTTCCGACCCGCAGATCGGGTTCAACTACCTGGGCCGGCTGGGCGGCGCCGCCGGGCCGTCCGACGAGCTGTGGCGGCCCGCAACCGACGGGTCGGCGGTCACCGGTGCGGCCACCGCGGTGCCCATGCCCCTGATGCACACCCTGGAGCTCAACGCCGGCACGGTGGACACCGACGCGGGCCCGCAGCTGCACGCCAACTGGACATGGGCGCCCTCGGCGCTCGATCATGCGGCGGTCACCCGGCTCAGCCGGCTGTGGTTCGAAGCACTGGCGGGCATCAGCGCGCACGTGCGCGGCGGCGGAGGCGGCCTGACCCCGTCCGACGTGGCGCCCGCCAGGCTCAGCCAGCAGCAGATCGACGAGCTCGAGCGGCAATACCGCGTCGCCGACATCCTGCCGGTGACCCCGCTGCAGCAGGGCCTGCTCTTCCACGCCCGCACCGTCGAGCCCGGCGAGAATGCCGCCGACATGTACGCGGTGCAGCTGGATTTGACCGTCACCGGAGCGCTCGACCCGGATCGCCTGCGCGACGCGGTGCAGACGGTGGCGGCCCGACACCCGAACCTGGCCGCCCGCTTCTGCGACGAGCTCGACGAGACGGTGCAGATCATCCCGGCCGACCCGGCGGCGTCCTGGCAGTACGCCGAGTACGACGGCGACGCGGCCGCTGATGCCGACGAGCGGGTCGCTCGGCTGTGCGCCGCCGAACGCGCCGCGGTCTGCGACCTAGCCGGGCAGCCGGCCTTCCGGGTTGCGCTGGTGCGCACGGCGGCGAAGCGGCACCGGTTGGTGCTGACCAACCACCACATCGTGATGGACGGCTGGTCGCTGCCGATCCTGCTGCGCGAGATCTTCGCGAGCTACTACGGGGCCCGGCTGCCCGCGGCCGTGCCGTACCGCAAGTTCATCGGCTGGCTGGCCGGCCGCGACGTGGACGCGGCCCGGGCCGCGTGGGCCGAGGTGCTCGCCGGCTTCGACACCCCGACGCTCGTCGGGGCGCCGGGCCGGCCGCGGGATCGGCTGCGGCCGGGGCGCCGGGACGTCCGCTCGTTCCGGGTGCCCGAACAGACGGTGCAGGCGGTCGGCGAGCTGGCGCGCGCGTGCCACACCACCGCGAACGTCGTCCTGCAGGGCGCCTTCGCGCAGCTGCTGATGCGGCTGACCGGTCACCACGACGTGGCATTCGGCACCGCCGTCTCGGGCCGGCCGACCGACGTGGCCGGCGCCGATTCGATGGTGGGCCTGATGATCAACACCGTGCCGGTGCGGGCCCGCCTCACCGCCACGACCACCACCCACGACCTGCTCAACCAGCTGCAGACCGCCCACAACACGACGCTCGAGCACCAGCACCTGGCGCTCGGCGAGATCCACCGGATCACCGGGCGCGACATCCTCTTCGACACCCTCTTCGCCTTCGAGAACTACCCGATCGGCGATGTGGCGCTCGGGGGCTCGTCGGACGCGGACGAGCTGGCCATCACGGAGTTCAGCAGCCACGAGCACAACCACTATCCGCTGACCGTGCAGGCCATGCCGGGCAACGGACTGGGACTGCGCGTCGAATACGACACCGGCGTCTTCGGCGCCGCCGACATCGAGACGCTGATCGGGCGTTTCGAGCGGGTGCTGATGGCGATGACGGCCGAGCCCGCCCGGCGGCTCGCCTCGATCGATCTGCTCGACGAGGGCGAGCACTCGTGGCTCGAGCAGGTCGGCAACCGCGAGGCGCTGGTCGCGCCGCCGGTGGCGCACGCCTCGATCCCGGAGCTGTTCGCCGCGCGGGTCGGCACCGCGCCGGACGCGGTGGCGGTGACCGCCGGGCCGCGGTCGATGACGTACCGCGAGCTCGACGAGGCCGCGAACCGGCTGGCGCGACAGCTCGCGGCTCACGGTGCGGGTCCGGGACAGTCTGTGGCGCTGATGTTTCCGCGTTCGGCCGAGGCGATCGTCGCGATCCTGGCGGCGGTCAAGGCCGGGGCGGCCTACCTGCCGATCGACCCCGCGGTGCCCGGCGAACGCCTGGAGTTCATGCTGGCCGACGCCGGGCCCGTCGCGGCGGTCACGACCCGCGACCTGGGCGGGCGGTTCGCCGGGGCGGGCGTGCCGGTGATCGATGCCACGAACATCGGGGACGCCGCGTTCGGGACCCAGCCCATCGCGGCGCCGGCGATGCCTGCCCCCGAGGACGTCGCCCACATCATCTACACGTCGGGCACCACCGGCGTGCCCAAGGGCGTGGCCGTCACCCATGGCAACGTGACCCAGCTGCTCGGTTCGTTGGACGCCGGCCTGCCGCCGGATCAGGTGTGGACGCAGGTCCACTCCTACGCCTTCGATTTCTCGGTGGGCGAGATCTGGGGCGCGCTGCTGGCCGGCGGGCGGCTGGTGATCGTGCCGGAGTCCGTGGCCGCCGCCCCGGCGGACTTCCACGCGTTGCTGGTCGCCGAAGGGGTCAACGTCATCACCCAGACGCCGTCGGCGGCGGAGGTGCTGTCGCCCCAGGGGCTCGGGTCGGCGGCGCTGCTGCTGGGCGGTGAGCCCTGCCCGCCCGAGCTGGTGGACCGCTGGGCGCCCGGCCGGGTGGTCGTCAACGCCTACGGCCCGACCGAGACGACGGTCTACGCGGCGATGAGCGCGCCCCTTACCGCCGGGACCGCCGGGTCGGTGCCGATCGGGCCGCCGGTGCCGGGGGCGGCGCTGTTCGTGCTCGACGCCTGGTTGCGGCCCGTCGCGCCCGGCGTGGTCGGCGAGCTGTACGTGGCCGGCGCCGGCGTCAGCCTCGGGTATGTGCGCCGCGCGGGGTTGACCGCGTCGCGGTTCGTGGCCTGCCCGTTCGACGCCGAAGCCGGGACGCGCATGTACCGCACCGGGGACCTGGTGCGCTGGGGTGACGACGGGCAGCTGCACTACATCGGGCGCGCCGACGAACAGGTCAAGATCCGTGGGTTCCGCATCGAGCCCGGCGAGGTACGGGCAGCGCTGGCCGGCCTCGACGGGGTCGCGCAGGCGGCGGTGATCGCCCGCGAGGACCGCCCGGGTGACAGGCGGCTGGTCGGGTACGTCACCGGCACGGCGGACCCCGCCGCGCTGCGCTCCCAGCTGGCCCAGCGCCTCCCGGGACACATGGTCCCGGCGGCGGTGGTGGTGCTGCCGGAGCTGCCCATGACGGTCAACGGCAAGCTCGACACCCGCGCGTTGCCACCCCCGGAATACCGGGCCGGCGAGTACCGCGCTCCGGGCAATGCCACCGAGGAGGCGCTGGCGGAGATCTTCGCCCGGATCCTCGGCGTCGAGCGGGTCGGGATCGACGAGTCCTTCTTCGACCTCGGCGGCGACAGCATCGCGGCGATGCGCCTGATCGCCGCCGTCAACACCGGCCTGCATGCCGCACTGTCGGTGCCCGCCCTCTTCGAGGCGCCGACCGTGGCGGCGTTGAGCCGTCGCCTGCTGTCGGGCGCCGCGTCCGGCCAGGATGTCGCGGCGGTCCAGGTGCTCAAGGATGGCACCGGCGTGCCCGTGTTCTGCGCGCACGAGGTCAGCGGGATCAGCTGGTCGTACCGGGTCCTCGCCGATCACCTGGACTGCCCGATCATCGGGATCCAGCAGACTCCGCTCGACGGCGAGGCCGCACCGGGGTCGATCCGCGAGATGGCGGCCAACTACGCCGACAGGATTCAGGCGAACCATCCATCCGGCCCCTATCACCTGCTGGGGTGGTCCTTCGGCGGCGTCGTGGCCCATGCGGTGGCCGTCGAGCTGGAACGGCGCGGCGCCGTCGTCGCGCGGCTGGTCCTCCTCGACGCCGAACCGACGCTGCACAGCGGCGCGCGGCAGTCGGTGGACTCCGAACAGTTGGCGGAGGAAATCTCGCGCTTGGGCGCGGGTGACTTCGGCAGCGAATTCCTCGAGCGGGTCGCGGACAACTTCAACGCCAACATCGGGTTCTATCGTGAACACGAGGCCGGGGTCTTCGGTGGCGATCTGGTGATATTCGCCGCGGCGCGCGACGGCGACGATCGCGGTTCGGTGCTGCAGCGCGGTTGGCGACCGCACGTGGCCGGCGACATCACCGTGCACCCCGTCGATTGCACGCACCAGCAGATGCTGACCGCCGAGTCGCTGAGGCTCTACGGCCGGCAGCTCCGCCGATCACTTGGCAGTGAGACGATGTGAACTTGGATTGGCCGCGACGGCTGACCGGGCTGGTCCGCCGCAAGTTCACCGTCAGGTTGTCGGTCGGTGGCGTGTTTGCGCTGCTGGCGCGCCTGGTGTTGCGCCGGCCGTGGCTGGTGATCGGCTTCTGGCTGCTGCTGGCCGCGGTGCTGTCGGTGACGTTCGCGCCGCTGACCGTGCTGGCCCGCGACCACAACCAGGAGTCCATGCCGAGCGACTCGGCGGTGACCCTGGCGACCAAGCAGATGACCAAGGCGTTTCACGAGCCGGGCCTGCAGAACATCGCCCTGGTGGTGTTCACCGACGAACACGGGATGAACCCCGCCGACGAAGACGTCTACCGCAACGTGGTGGACAAGTTGCGTCGCGACCCGCGCGACGTCGTGATGATGCAGGACTTCATCTCCAAACCCCCGCTGCGCGACGTGATGGCCAGCAAGGACCACAAGGCCTTCTTTTTGCCCGTCGCCGTCGCCGGCGACCTCGGCTCATCCGAGTCGAACGCGGCCTACGAGCGGGTCGTCGACATCGTCAACAAGACCGCGAAAGAGGCGCCGGCGGGCTCCACCCTGACCGTGCACATGACCGGGCTGACGGCGACCGTCGACGAGCTGTCCAAGATCGGCCAGCGCGACCTGCGGGTCATCGAGAGCGCGACCCTGGCGATGGTGTTGCTGATTCTGCTTGTCGTCTACCGCAATCCGGTCACGATGATGCTGCCGCTGCTGACCATCGGCATCTCGCAGACGGTCGCGCTGCAGGTGGTCGCCGGGCTCGTGGGTGTGGGCCTGGGGATTTCGCAGCAGACGATCGTGTTCATGACGTCGATGATGATCGGCGCGGGCGTCGACTACGCCGTCTTCCTGATCAGCCGGTACCACGAACACCTCCGCCAGGGCATGGACTCCGACCAGGCCGTCGCGCGGGCGATGGCGGGCATCGGAAAGGTGATCGCCGCCTCGGCGGCCACCGTCGCGATCACCTTCCTCGGCATGAGCTTCACCACGCTGAAGGTGTTCTCCACCGCCGGTCCGGCGTTGGCCGTTTCGATCGCGGTGGCGTTCATCGCGGCGATCACGCTGCTGCCGGCGATGCTGGCGATCGGCGGGCGGCGTGGCTGGGTGAAGCCCCGACGCGAACTCACCAGCCGGTTTTGGCGACGTTCCGGTGTTCACATCGTGCGGCGCCCGGCCGCGCACCTCGCCGCCAGCCTGGTGGTCCTGATCGCCCTGGCCAGTTGCGTCACCATGCTGCACACCAGCTATGACGCGCGGACCACGCTGCCGCCGTCGGCCGAGAGCAACGTCGGAATGGCCGCTCTGGAAAAGCATTTCCCGGCAAGCCTGACCGCTCCGCAGTACATATTCATCCAGTCGCCGCACGACCTGCGTACGTCCAAGGGGCTGGCGGATCTCGAGCAGATGGCGCAGCGGGTCAGCGAGCTGCCCGACATCGCGACAGTGCGGGGTGTGACGCGGCCGACGGGCGCGCCGCTGGAGCAGGCCACGCTGAGCTATCAGGCCGGCGAGATCGGCAGCAAGCTCAGGGACGCTTCGTCGAAGATCGCCGCGAGCACCGACGCCCGCGCGGCGCTGACCGGCGGCGCCGCCAAACTCGCCGACAGCCTCGGCATGGTGCGCAATCAGCTGACCAAGGCGACGTCCGTGCTGGACAACCTGGGCAAGACGATGGCCGACATCCGAACCAAGCTTGCGAACTCCCAGGCGATCCAGGACGCCGAAAAGGCTTTGGCCAGTGAGCGTTCGGCCGGCAACTCGATGGACATCGGCAACTTCGACGAGACGGTCGACACCGCCGGTTCGGTGCTCAGCGACCTGGAAGCCGACCCGGGCTGCGACATCGACGCCGTGTGCGCCAAGCAGCGGGAGCAGATGAAACGCGTCGTCGACACGTTGCGCAAGGTGCAGCCGTCGCTGGACGCGGCGGTCAAATCCATGCGCGCGCTCGGCCTCAGCGGCTCGGGCGGCGGCCTGCAGCAGAGCGTCGGCCAGCTCGAACAGGGCGCAGACGCCCTTGCCGACGGCAGCCGCAAGATCGCCGACGGGGTCCGGACGCTGGACGACCAGACCAAGCAGCTGGGTGAAGGCCTGTCGCGCGCCTCGGCCTTCCTGCTCGCGATGAAGCTCAACGCGTCGGAGCCCGGCGCGGCGGGGTTCTACATATCGCCGGAGATCCTGGACAACGAGAAGTTCAAAGACCTTGCGGCGGTGTTCATGTCGCCCGACGGCCATGCGGCCCGCTACCTGGTGGTCTCCAAGCTGGACCCCTACGACACCAAGGCGATGGAGCAGGTCAAGTCGATCGTCGGGGCGGCACGCAGCGCGCAGGCCAACACGTCCCTGGCAGACGCGTCGATATCGATGACGGGCCTGACCCCCTACTACAGTGAGATGCGCGACTACTACAACCACGACCTGCGGTTCATCATCCTGACCACGGTCGCCGTCGTGTTCCTGATCCTGGTGATGCTGCTGCGGGCGATCGTGGCACCGCTGTATCTCGTTGGGACGGTGATCCTTTCGTATTTGTCGTCGCTGGGCGTCGGGGTGCTGGTGTTGCAGATTCTGGGCGGCAATCCCCTGGCCGCGAGCATGCCGGGGATGGCGTTCATCGTGCTGGTGGCTGTCGGCGCGGACTACAACATGCTGCTGATCTCGCGGATCCGCGACGAGTCCCCGGTGGGGATCCGCTCCGGCGTGATCCGGACGGTCCGCACCACCGGGGGCGTGATCACCTCTGCCGGAATCATTTTCGCCGCGCCCATGTTCGCGATGCTGTTCAGCAGCATCAGCTCGATCGTGCAGGCGGGCTTCGTGATCGGTGTCGGCCTGCTGCTGGACACGTTCGTGGTGCGCACCATCACCGTGCCGGCCCTGGCGGTACTGGTGGGCAGGAACAACTGGTGGCCGTCGGGGTGGCGGGAGCGACGGCGCATGGCCAAGGGGCCGTCTCGGCGGCGCTCACCGGCCCCCGTGCGCGACGTGGCGCCCGAACCGGCGCCGGCCTCGGCGCAGGGCGCGTGGCTGTGGTCGGGGCCGTTCAAGGACAGGTGGCTGCGCCAGCTCTAGGCTTGCGCCATCCCGAGCTACTTCGGCGGGAAGCCGCCGGTGGCGATCGGCCCCCAGCGGCGCGGGGTCACCCGGATGAGGCACTTACCTTGGTCGACCATCGCGCGGCGATAATCCGCCCAGTCCGGGTGCTCGCCGGCGATCGCACGGTAGTAGTCGACGAGCGGTTCCACCGCTTCGGGCACGTCGATCACCTCGGCGTCCCCGTCGAGTTGCACGTATGCGCCGTTGAATTCGTCGGACAGTACGACGACGCTGGCCTTCCCGTTGCGCCGGACGTTGACGCTCTTCGCGCGCTGCGGATAGCTCGCGATCACGACCCGGCCGTGCCCGTCGATCCCGCCGGTCACCGGGGAGCTCTGCAGCGACCCGTCGGCGCGAAACGTGGTCAACACCATGCGGTGTCGGGGGCGGACGAACTCGAGCAGCTCGGACATGTCCACCGGGGTGGCTGTCGCAAATTTGGGACCCACACTCTGACTCTAGTGGCGATCGCGAGCGCGGCGGAGCCGGGCGATATGGGTCGGCACCGTCGGGTCTCGTGGCGATCGCGAGCGCGGCGGAGCCGGGCGATGCGGGTCGGCACCGTCGGGTCTCGTGGCGATCGCGAGCGCGGCGGAGCCGGGCGAAGCGGGTGACCACGCGCGGTGTTGCCAAAAACGCGGTACAGCAACAACTCTCGGGTTTGATTTGCTAGTTGTTGTTGGTGGGCGGTTGGGGTTGGAAGGGTTGGTACCACCACCATTGGGCGCGTTCGCCGGTGGGTCCGGGGTATGGGGGGACGGCGGGTGGTGGTGTCGTGGGTGGGCGTGCCAGTGGTCCGGGCTGCAGGGGTCGGCCGGTGTTGTCGGTCACGCACAAAGCGTCGGCGGGTCCGGTGAGGGTGATGTCGCCGCGGTGGTGGGCGCGGTGGTGGTGGGGGCAGATCAGGACCAGGTTGGTCAGGTCGGTGGGGCCGCCGTTTTCCCAGTGTTGGAGGTGGTGGGCGTGTAGGCCGCGGGTGGCGCCACAGCCGGGGACTGCGCAGTGGGGGTGGCGGTGTTGCAGGGCGCGGCGTAGTCGCCGGTTGATGGTGCGGGTGGTGCGTGCGGCGCCGATGGGCTGGCCGTCGCGGTGAAACCAGACTTCGTAGGTGGCATCGCAGGTCAGGTACTGGCGTTCGGCGTCGGTGAGTGCCGGCCCCAGGTGCAGGGCGGCGGCGGGCTGCTCGACGTCGAGGTGCACCACCACGGTGGTGTGCTGGCCGTGCGGGCGGCGGGTGGCTTCGGTGTCCCAGCCGGTCTCGATCAGGCGCATCAACGCCTCGACGCTGCCCGGGAACGGCGGCGCGCTCTCCGAAACACGGGTGGCGTCGCCGCGGTCGTGTTTCCACTCGGCGATCAGTGCCTCGCGATGCGCGCCCAGCGCGGCGTCGAGTTTCGCGGAGTCGGGGTGCGGGAGCCTGATCCGCCAGCAGGTGAACTGCTCGCCGGCGGTGGTGGTGATCGAGGGGCCGGGTTCGGGGCGCGCCGGGGGGTCGGGGCGTGGTTCGAGGCTGACCGCGGTGCGCAGCTGGGTGACCGTGGCCACCGACGCCAGCTGGGCGTAGTGCTCATCAGACCCCTCACCCGCCGACGCCGCGATGACCCCGACCTGATCCAGTGACAGCCGGCCCTCCCGCAGGCCCTGGGCGCAGCGCGGGAACTGCTCGAGCCGGCGCGCCACGGTGGTGATCGTGTGGGCATGGGCCGAGGACGCGCCCAGCTTCCAGGCCACCAACGCCGCGATCGAGCGCGCGCCGGTGGCCCCGCACAGCTCGTCGCGATCCAACTCGGCCACAATTTCCACGATGCGCCCATCGATGGCATTGCGCTGACCGGCCAACTCCGCCAACTCCGCAAACAACCCATCAACCCGCTCAGCAGGACTCACCGCCACAGCAGACGAAGTGGTCAACGACATACCCCCATCATCGCAACCACGTCCGACAAGTTTGGGCCGCCGAACGCCCGGGGCGACCGCCATCGTCGGCCAACCGCCACAGCAGACGAAGTGGTCAACGACATAACCCCATCATCGCAACCAGGTCCGACAACTTTCGGCCGACGAATCGCCCGGGCCGCGACCCACATCGTCGGCCAACCGCCACAGCCTGATTGGACACCAAACGCTCTACACCGCGACTGAGACTTGTCGTAATACCGTTGCGACGGCAGGCGGACTCGACACGTGGGAGGTTCTGTGAGAAATCCGTCAGCCCGGGCAGCGGTGATCATCTGGCTCGGCGGCTCGGCCGCCGCATTGGTGACGCAAGGTGTGTTTCGTAAACGGTTCGCGCAACACAGCGCATGGGGCTACAACGGTGGCTGGCAACGCGAAATCGCGGTGTGGAACTTCGGCACCATCGTCGCGGGACTCGGGATAGCTGCGTCGGGCGACGAAGCAGCACGAGCCCAACTTCGGGGTCTCATGGTGCTCTCCACATTGTTCGCTCTCAACCACCTGGCGGCCGCATTGCGGGCACCCAAGAGTTGGAGCAATTGGATCGGTGCAGGCGCGAACGCCGGGGTACTGGCGACGGGTGTGCCAGCACTGCTGAACTCCCGCCGACACGCGTCAGCCGCCGTATAGAACGCATTTCGGCCAATCGTCGCCATCGGATACCGACGCCACCGGCGCGCCGGCGAGCGGCAGGTCATGAGCTATCTTGTTGGTCGCGAGAGGGGACGGATCATGACGGACAACCGGCGACCGGCAGCGCGTATCGGCATCATGGACTGTCGATGATCGAGTTCACGCTCACCCGGACCTCGACGGCGCCGATCGAGACCGTGTTCGACGCCATGACCGACCACCGCGGGATCGCGGACTACCTGTGGGCATGCCGACGCAGCACGCTCGATCGAGAGGGGATCCCCGCACCGAACGGCGTCGGCGCGATCAGACGTCTGGTGTTCGTCGGCCCGCCATTCGTCGAGGAGATCATCGAGTATGAGCGACCCGTCCGCTATGCGTATAAGATGCTGTCGGGCGCACCGACGCGCAACCACATCGGCACGATCCAGCTGCGCGACGCAGGGGCAGGGACCGAGGTCAGCTGGCACCTGCGGTCGACGCTGAAGATCCCCGGCGTAGACCGGCTGATGCTGCCGGTGTTCAAGAAGGTCATCGACGAGCTTCTCAAAGGCGGCATCAGCGCCGCCGAGCGCCGCACCTGAACGCGGTCCGCGCCGGAATGCCGGGCACCAAAGGCGCCATCGGTAGCCGGAATGCGAGGCGGCTCAGGCCATCTCGGCTTGAGCCGGTGCGAGCTTCTCGTACAGTAGGCCCGCGAGACCGCGAATGGTGGTGATCTCGGTGGAGGTGATGCGCACCCCCGTCTCGGCCTCGATCCGGGTGGACAACTCGAGGGCCCCCAGCGAGTCGATGCCGCACTCGGGCAGCGGCCGGTCGGGATCGATACTGCGCCGCACGATGACGCTGACCTGATCGGAGATCAGCCGGCGCAACCGCAGCGGCCACTCGTCCAGCGGCAGCTCGTCGAGCTCGGCGCGCAATTTGCTTGCGCCCGCCGCGTTTTGGCGCGCCGCGCGGAAGGCCTCGGCGAACGGCCCGCGCTGCGCGAAGGCGGTCAGCCACGGTGTCCCGGCGATCGGTGCGTAGCCGCTGTAGCCGCGGTCGTAGCGAAGCAGCGCCTCGAACGCGTAGGCGCCTTCGTCCGGGGCGATGGCGCCCCCGGCGCCGTCGGCCAGGGCGGTGCCGCGCCCGATCTGCGACCAGGCGCCCCACGCGATCGTCGTCGCCGGCAGGCCCTGGGCGCGACGCCAGGAGGCGAACGCGTCCAGCCAGCTGTTGGCCGCGGCGTAGGCGCCTTGGCCGGGCGAACCCACCAGCGCCGCCGCCGAGGAGAAGGAGCAGAACCAGTCCAGCGGCTGGCCGGCGAGGGCGGTGTGCAGGTTCCATGCGCCGTAAACCTTCGGCGCCCAGTCGTGCTCGATGATCTCGTCGGTGATGTTGGTCAGCGTGGCGTCCTCGATGACGCCCGCCGCGTGCAGGACGCCGCGTACGGGCAGCCCGGTGGCGGTCGCGGCGGCGACCAACCGGCGCGCGGTGTCGTCGTCGGCGATGTCGCCGCACTCCACCACGACGTCGGCGCTGCTGGCGCGGATCATTTCGATCGTCTCCAGCGTCTTGACCGTCGGCTGCGAACGCGACGACAGCACGATGCGCCCGCAACCGCCGGCCGACATCTTCTCCGCGAGGAACAGGCCCAGGCCGCCGAGCCCGCCGGTGACGATGTAGGCGCCGTCTGCCCGGAAGACCGGGGCCTGCGCGGGCGGCACCACCACCCGGGCCTGTCCGGTGCGCGGAATGTCGAATACCAGCTTCCCCGTGTGCTGGGCACCACCCATCACCCGAATGGCGTTGGCGGCGTCGGCAAGTGGGTAGTGCGTGCACTGTGGCAGCGGCAGCTTCCCGTCGGCGGTGAGCGCGTAGACCGTGCTCAGCAGCGCGCGCAGGCGGCCCGGGTGACTGTAGGCCAGCAGGCCGAGGTCGACGGCGTAGAAGGTGAGGTTGCGCCGGAACGGGAAGAGCCCCAACCGGGTGTCGGCGTAGATGTCGCGCTTGCCGATCTCGACGAAGCGGCCCCCGAACGACAGGAGTTCGAGGCTGGCGCGCTGGGCGGGGCCGATCACCGAGTTGAGCACGATGTCGACGCCGTAGCCGCCGGTGTCACGGCGGATCTGTTCGGCGAAGTCCAGGCTGCGCGAGTCGTAGACACGCGCGATTCCCATGCTGCGCAGCAACTCTCGCCGCTCATCGTTGCCTGCGGTGGCGAAGATCTCGGCCCCGGCGGCGCGCGCGATCGCGATCGCGGCCTGCCCCACGCCGCCGGTCGCCGAATGGATGAGCACCTTGTCGTCGGCGGTGATCCGCGCCAGGTCGTGCAGGCCGTAGTAGGCCGTGGCGTGTGCGGTGGTCACCGCCGCCGCGTAATCGTCGGAGAGGCCCGCCGGCAGCGTGACGGCCAGCCGTGCGTCGCAGGTGAGGAAGGTGCCCCAGCAGCCGTCGGCGCACAGGCCGCCGACGTGGTCGCCGACCTTGTGGTCGGTCACGTCCGGTCCGACCGCGGTCACCACCCCGGCGAAGTCGGTGCCCAGCTGCGGAAGCCGGCCCTCGAACGCCGGGTAGCGGCCGAACGCGACGAGCACGTCGGCAAAGTTGATACTGGACGCACCGACGGCGACTTCGATCTCGCCCGGACCTGGCGAGACGCGTTCGCACGCAACGAGTTCGGTGGACTCCAGATCCCCGGGCGTGCGGATCTGCAGCCGCATCCCATCGCGCTCGGGATCGACGACCACGGTGCGCCGCTCCTCGGGACGCAGCGGTGCGGGGTACAGCCGGGCGGTGTGCCACTGACCGTTGCGCCACGCGGTCTCGTCCTCCTCGGAGCCGCCGAGCAGTTGGCGGGCCAGCTGCCAGACGTCGACCGCGTCGTCGACGTCGATGTGGGCGGCCCCCAGGTGCGGATGCTCGTTGCCGATCACCCGGATCAGCCCGCGCAGGCCGGCCTGCTCCAGATTGGGCTGCTCCCCGGGCAGCACCGGCTGCGCGGCACGGGTCACGACGTACAGCCGGGGTGGCTCCGCGGCGGCCCCCAGCAATCCGCGGGTGATCCCCACCAGATGCTGCACGTACTCCCGGCCCCGCCGTGCGGACGCGTCACCCGCCTCGGGCTGCCCCGCCAGGATCACCACGCCGCTGAATTCACCTGCGCGCAGATGATTTTCGAACAACTCGGCGTGCGCCGGGTCGTCCTCGTGGACGGCCCAGTCCATCCGCACGCAGTGTGCGCCGTGGCCTTCCAGGGCATCACCTAGCCCGGACCCCAGCGCGTCCCCCGCGGTGCAGCTGACCAGCAGCCAGGTGCCGGGGTCGGACTGCGAAAGCTCGGGCAGCTGCCGCTGCTGCCATTCCACGGTCAGCAGGCGCTCGGCCAGCACCCGCTCGTTGCGGCCGCCCTCGGAGGTCTCGGTGGCGAATCGCAGCCCCTCCACGACGAGCAGTACCGCGCCGTGCTGGTCGAGCACCTCGAGGTCGGTCTCGATGCCGGTGGTGTCGATGCCGGTGATCCGCATCAGGCAGTAGCGGGCGTTGCGGGCCGAGCCGTACGCGCGCAGCCGACGGGCGCCCACCGGCAACACCAGCGAGTCCCCGCTCATGGCACGCACGTCGGGATGCGCGGCGACGGACTGGAAGCAGGCGTCGAGCAGGGCCGGGTGCACGCCGTAGGCGCCCTGCTGAGCGCGGGTCGGGCCGTTCAGCGAGACCTCGGCCACCACGGTGGCGCTCTTCTCCTGGCCGGCCCGTTCCCCGGTATGCACGACGGCCAGGCCGCTGAACACCGGGCCGTAGTGAATTCCCAGCTGGCTCAGCCGGTTTCGCGTCTCTTCGCCCTGTTCGCTGTGCGGGTGCGCCGCGAGCAGGGCGGCCACGTCGCGCACGGGCGGTTCCTCGTCGGCCGCGGCCTGCTCGAGAGTTTGCAGCGTCGCGGCGGCGTGCCGCACCTGCGCGCCGCCCTGCCGGGTCTCCACCACGAAGCTGACGGGCCCGCCGGCCGCGCCCGGGGCATCGATCGTCGCGGTGGCGCCGACGGTGGTCTGTTCGCCGAGCAGCAGTGCCTGCTCGAAGCGGATGTCGCGCACCTCGGTGGCCTCGCCCAGCACCTCGCGGGCGGCGGCCAGCGCCATCTCGCAGTACGCCGCCCCCGGCAGCACCGCGACGTTGTGGATCTGGTGATCACCCAGCCAGGGCTGAGCTTCGGTGCCGACCTCGGCCTGCCAGACGTGTCGCTCGGACTCCTCCTGCAGGCACACGTGCGGCCCCAGCAGCGGGTGCACCGATATGGTGCGGCCCCCCCGGGCCCGGCTGTCCTGACCCTCCTCGCTGAACCACAGCCGCCGGTGGGTCCACGTCGGCAGCGGCGCATCGACCAGCCGCCCGTGAGGATAGGGGACCGAGAAGTCGACCGCGGCGCCCGCGCTGTGCAGGTCCCCGACGAATTCCTGCATCCCGTGCGGGAGTTCCTGGTGACGGCGCATGCTCGCCAGGGTGGTCAGCGGCGTGTCGAGGCTGCGGGCGGTCTGCTCGACGGCGTGGGTGAGCAGGGGATGGGGGGCCAGTTCCGCGAACACCCGGTGCCCGTCCTCCAGGGCGGCGCGCACGGCCGCCGAGAACCGCACCATGCGGCGCATGTTCGCCGCCCAGTAGCGGCCGTCGCACACCGGCTGTTCGCGGGGGTCGTACGACGTCGCCGAGTAGAACGGAACTTCCGGCGGCATCGGCGTGAGTTCCGCGAGCGCCTCGGTGAGGTCGGCGACGATCGGGTCGACCTGCGGCGAGTGAAAGGCGACGTCGGTCGGGATCTCGCGGGCCATCACCCCGCGCTCCTCCCAGGCCGCGACCAGCTCGTGGACCGTCTCGGCCGCACCGGCGATGACGGTGGACTCCGGGGAGGCCACCACGGCGACCACCACGTCGTTGCGACCGCGCACGGCGAGCTCCGAAATCACCTGCTGCGCAGGCAGTTGCACCGACGCCGTGGCACCGGCGCCGGCGACCCGGGACATCAGCTGCGAGCGGCGGCACACGACGCGCAGCCCGTCCTGAAGCGAGAGTGCCCCCGCGACCACCGCGGCCGCGGCCTCGCCGAGGGAATGCCCGATGACCGCCCCCGGCCGGACCCCGTGCGCCTTCATGGTCGCGGCCAGGGCCACCTGCATGGTGAACAGGGTCGGCTGGATCCGGTCTTGACCGGTCACCACCTCGGCCGCCGAAATCGCCTCGGTCACCGAGAAACCGCACTCGCGCGCGATCACCGGCTCGGCCTGCGCGACGGTCGCGGCGAACACCGGTTCGGTGGCCAGCAGGTCGGCGCCCATCCGGGCCCACTGCGAGCCCTGCCCGGAGAACACCCACACCGGGCCCCGGTCGTCGCGCCCCATCGCTGGCTCGTACGGGGTCTGGCCGCCCGCCACCTCGCGCAGCGCCCCGGCGAGTTGCGAACGGTCGCCGGCGATCACGGCCGTGCGTACCGGCCGGTGCGTGCGCCGGCGCGCCAGCGTGTAGGCCAGGTCGGCCAGCGCCACGTCGTCGTGCGCATCGACCCAGTCGGCCAGCCGGCCCGCGGTGCGGCGCAGTTCGTCGGCCGAGGTGGAGGACACGGGGAACAGCAGCGCCGCCGCGGGCTTGGCGGAATCAGTCGAAACCACCGGTGGCGCAACGGCTTCGGGTGCCTGCTCCAGGACGCCGTGCACGTTGGTTCCCGACAGCCCGTACGACGACACCGCCGCGCGCCGCGGATCGCCGCCGTTGGTGGTCCACGGCATAGGTTCCTGCGGCACAACGAGTTTGGTGTCGATGCGCGCGAGATCGTCGGGCAGCGCGGTGAAGTGCAGGTTCTTCGGGACCAGGCCGTGCTGCAGTGCGAGCACCGCCTTCATCAGCCCGAGGACCCCGGCGGCCGACTGGGTGTGTCCGAAGTTGGTCTTCGAGGACGCCAGCGCGCACGCGACCTCGGTGCCGTAAACCTCCGCGAGGCTTGCGTATTCGATAGGGTCGCCGATCGGGGTACCGGTGCCGTGCGCCTCGACCATGCCGACGGTGCCGGGGTCGACACCGGCGGCGGCCAGCGCCTTGCGGTAGACCGCGCTCTGCGCCTGCTGCGACGGCGTCCCGATGTGCACGGTGTGGCCGTCCTGGTTGGCGGCGGTGCCACGAATCACCGCGAGGACGCGGTCGCCGTCGCGCAGCGCGTCGGGCAGGCGCTTGAGCACCACCACCGCGGCAGCCTCACCGGAGACGAACCCGTCCGCCGTCGCGTCGAACGCGTGGCAACGTCCCGTGGGCGAGAGCATGCCCGCCGCCGAGCCCGCCGCGAACTTGCGCGGTTCCAGCATCACGCAGGCCCCGCCCGCGAGCGCGACGTCGCTCTCGCCGTCGTCGAGGCTGCGGCAGGCCTCGTGCACGGCCAGCAGGCCCGACGAGCAGGCCGAGTCGACCGTGAAGGCGGGACCGTGCACCCGCAGGGCGTACGCGATCCGCCCGGACGCCATCGAGAAGCCGTTGCCCTGGAAGCCGTACGGGCCGTCCATGGCGTGGTTGTCGGCGGCGACGATCTGGTAGTCGAAGTGGGTCAGCCCCAGAAAGACTCCGGTGAGCGAGCCGGCGACCGTCTCCTGGGTGAGGCCGGCGTGCTCCACGGCTTCCCAGGAGGTCTCCAGCAGCAAGCGGTGTTGTGGGTCCAGCGCGGCCGCCTCGCGGTCGTTGATGCCGAAGAACTCCGCGTCGAAGCCGGCGACGTCGTCGAGGAAGGCGCCCCACTTGGACACCGATCGGCCCGGGATGCCGGGTTCGGGATCGTAGAAGTCGTCGACGTTCCAGCGATCGGGCGGCACTTCGGTGACCAGGTCGTCGCCGCGCAGCAGCGCATCCCACAGCAGCTCGGGCGAGTCGATGCCCCCCGGAAGCCGGCAGGCCATGCCGATGACTGCGACCGGTGTGACGGCTGCGCCGCCACGATCGTCGAATTCACCCAATGCGACCATTACGCCCCCCATAAATTTGGCGCCCCGACCGCGTGCGGCTACTCACGGCACTGCAGCGCGCCCCCGCGACGACGATATACCGCGGCCCTTGGTTCAGGCATAGCCGCAGTTCAGGCGGGTGACCGGGCAGCGGGGCACCCGAAGCGGACATCTCGTGCTGATAAGTTGGGATTTCGAAAAGCGTTAGGGCGACATCCGGGGGGATTGACGCAAGTGATCGAGGGTTCCATTCCGGCGGTGCTGCGCGAACGCGCCAGCCTGCAATCAGACGACGAAGCCGTCACGTTCATCGACTACGACAAGGACTGGGACGGCGTACCCGAGACCCTGACGTGGTCGCAGCTGTACCGGCGATCGTGCAGCGTCGCCCGTGAACTCGACCGCTGCGGGTCGCCCGGCGACCGCGCCGTGATCCTGGCCCCCCAGGGTCTGGACTACATGGTCGCGTTCCTGGGTGCGCTGCAGGCCGGACGGATCGCGGTGCCGCTGTCGGTTCCGCTGGGCGGTGCGATCGACGAGCGCGTCGGGCTGGCGGTGGCCGACGCCACCCCCGCCGCCGTCCTCACCACGTCCGCCGTGTCGGGTTTCGTCGCCGACCACACCGAGTTGCCGGCCGGCCCGGACGCACCCGCGTTCATCGAGGTCGATCGGCTCGACCCCGAGCCGCGATACAGCACCCACACCGAAGCCGACGCCCGGGACACCGCGTACCTGCAGTACACGTCCGGGTCCACCCGCGAGCCGGCGGGCGTGATGATGTCGCATCAGAACCTGCAGGCCAACTTCGAGCAGTCGATGGCCGACTACTTCGCGGACTACGGCAAGATCCCGCCGCCGGACACCACCGTCGTGTCGTGGCTGCCGTTCTACCACGACATGGGGCTGATGCTCGCGATGCGCGAGCCGATCCTGTTGGGCTTTCCCAGCGTGATCATGAGCCCGGTGGCCTTCCTGCAGCGGCCCGCGCGGTGGATGCAACTGCTGGCACGCCACACCCACGCGTTCTCGGCCGGACCCAACTTCGCGTACGAGATCGCCGCGCGCAAAACGTCGGACGCCGATATGGCCGGTCTCGACCTCGGCGGCGTGCTGGGGCTCGTCACCGGCAGCGAACGGGTGCATCCGGCGACCCTGCGCCGCTTCACCCAGCGCTTCGCCCGCTTCAACCTGCCCGAGAAGGCGATCCGGCCGTCCTACGGGCTGGCCGAGGCGACCGTCTACGTGACGACCCGGCTGCCGGGGGCGGCGCCCAAGATCGTCCACTTCGATTCCGAGAAGCTGGCCGACGGGCGCGCCGAGCCGCCCGCGGCCGGCCCGGGCACACCGCTGATCAGCTACGGCGCGCCGCAGCGCTCGCTGCTGAAGATCGTGGATCCCGAGACGCGCACCGAGTGTCCCGCCGCGACGACGGGCGAGATCTGGGTGCACGGCGACCACGTCGCCGCGGGCTACTGGGGCAAACCCGAGGAAACCGCGCGCACCTTCGGCGGCGCGCTGGTGGGCGCGACCGGCGACACGCCCGAGGGGCCGTGGCTGCGGACCGGCGACCTCGGCTTCGTCGCCGACGGGGAGCTGTTCATCGTCGGCCGCATCAAGGACCTGCTGATCGTGCGCGGGCGCAACCACGCCCCCGACGACATCGAGGCGACGGTCCAGGAGATCACCAACGGCCGCGTCGCGGCGATCTCCGTCCCGGAGGGACACACCGAAAAGGTCGTCGCCATCATCGAATACAAGAAGAAGGGCCAATCCCCCGACGAGGCGCTCGAGGGCCTGGCCTCGGTGCGGGGCGAGGTCGCCTCGGCGGTCTTCAACGCCCACGGCCTCAGCATCGGCGACCTGGTCCTGGTGCCCCCGGGTTCCATACCGATCACCACGAGCGGCAAAGTCCGGCGCGCGGCGTGTGTCGAGCAGTACCGGCACGGCCAGTTCAGCCGCCTGGATCTGCAAGACGCCTAGCGCGGTGGCGTAGCCCATGTGGAGCTCGGTGGTGGTGCTGGCGCTTCCGATCGCACTGGACCCGGTGCGCCTGGGTGTCAACCTGCTGCTCATCTCCCGTCCGCGGCCGGCGCAGAACCTGCTCGTCTACTGGATCGGTTGCGTGCTGGCGAGCCTGCTCCTGCTGCTGGTCCCCATCCTGGTGTTGCACTTCACGCCCGCGTTCTCCTCGTTGGTGCACGACATGGCCGATCCGCACACCAGGGCCAGCTCCACGCTGCGGCACGCCGAAATCGTGCTCGGGGCGCTGGTGTTGGCGATCGCCGCGCTGATCGCGGCGCGCCACCTGGTGCGCCGGCGAGTCCCGGTGCCCGCCGGGGCCGCCGAGACGCCCAACCCGATCTCGCGGCTGCTCGGCGCGGAATCCGGGTCCGAGGCCGGTGCGGGGTCCGGTGGTCGACGCCTACTCGGGCGCGCCCGCAACGCCTGGGAGGGCGGCTCGTTGTGGGTCGCGCTGGCGATCGGCTTCTGGGCCGGTCCCAACCCGTCGCTGGTGATCTTCGCGCTCGCCACCATCCTGGCGTCGGGGGCCGCGATCGGGACGCAGGTGAGCGCGGCAGTGGCGTTCATCGTCGAGACGCTGGCGGTGGTCGAGATCGTGCTGCTGTGCGACGTGTTCGCGCCCGCCCGGACCGAGGCGGCGCTGCGCCGCGTGCACGACTGGGCCCGCGCCTACCGCCGGCAGATCCTGGTGGCGATGCTCACCCTCGTCGGCCTCGCGCTGGTGGCGCAGGGCACCGGCAGCCTGTAGGCGCCTACATCCCCAGCAGTCGCACGCTGGCCCACAGCGCCAGCACCGCCACCGCCAGGCCGATGGGCACCGTGGCCAGGCCGAGCAGGGTGTACTCGCCCACGCCCGCTTCGACGTCGTACTGCCGAAGTACGCGCCGCCACAACAGGTTGGACAGCGAACCGACGTAGGTGAGGTTGGGTCCGATGTTGACCCCGATCAGCACCGCCAGGATGGCGACCGTGCCGCCGGGCGCGACCAGTGGCAGCAGCACCAGCGTGGCGGGCAGGTTGTTGACGACGTTGGCCAGGACGGCGGCCACGGCGGCGATGGCGAGCAGCGCGGGCAGGCCGGTGCCCGACGGCAGCACCTTGGACATCGCGGTGTCCATCCCGTTGAGCGTGACCGCGTGCACCACCACCCCCAGCGCCAGCACGAACACCAGGAACGAGACGCTGGCCGAGCGCGCGATCTCCACCAGCGAGGTGTGCCCCCGGCCAAGGCTGCGCACCGCCAGCACCGTCGCCCCCGCCAGCGCCACCCAGGCCGGGGCCACGCCGACGGACTGGGCGACCGCGAATCCGGCCAGCGTCAGCCCCACGACCACCAGCACGAACACCGGCGGCCGCGGGGCCGGGCCCGCTTCTTCGGGGTTGGGCGCCACCCGCAGGTCCGCGGCGAAGAACCAGCGGAAGGCCACATACACCACGACTATGGTGGCCAGCCACGGCAGCGCCATCGCCAGGGTGAATTTGGTGAACGAGATGTTCGCCTGGTGAAAGGCCAACAGGTTGGTCAGATTAGACACCGGAAGCAGCAGCGAGGCGGCGTTGGCCAGGTGCGCGGTGGCGTAGGCGTACGGGCGCACCGGGGTGCGCAGCCGGCGGACGGCGGCCAGCACCACCGGCGTCAGCAACACCACCGTGGCGTCCAGGCTCAGGACGGCGGTGATGGTCGAGGCGATGGCGAACACCTGGCGCAGCAGGCCGTGCGAGCCGACCCGCACCCGCGAGATGGCCGCGCCGGCGGCCTCGAACAGCCCCTCGTCGTCGCACAGCTTGGCGAACACCAGCACCGCGCCCAGGAACGCGACGACGCCCGACAGGTCGGCGATCTGCGCGACGGCTTGCCGCACCGGGACCGCGCCGATCGCCACCAGGATTGCGGCCGCCGGGACCGCCGCGACCGCTTCGGGCCAGCCGCGGGGGCGCACGACGGCGAACGCGAGCACGCCGGCGAGCAGCACCAGCGCAATGGTCAGTGTCAAGAGCGAATCCGATTCACGCCCAGGGGTCCTCGCGGCGCCAGACCGTCGGCAGGTGCAATGCGACACCGTCTTGCGCCGCCAGCTCGTCGAGGACGCGAAGGGACACGTCGAGGTCGTCACCCGCATAGGGCAAGGCGCGTATCGGCTTCGACAGCGGCCGGAAGAAGTCGTCCCAGTGAATGAGGACCACACGACGAGCGCCCACCGCGCGCACGGTCTCGGTCCAATAGTCGATCAGGTAGGACCGCGGCCGCAGCCCCAGCTGCCCGACGGACAGATAGACGGCGTCGGCGCGGTGGCCGGCGAGCGCGCCCTCGACGAATCCGGCGCTGCCCTGGATCAGCAGCCGCCGGCCCGACGGCCGGTGCGCCACCAGGGCCGACCATGCCTCACCGCACCGGTAGGCCGCCGCCCTGACCGGCGGGGTGAGCGGCGAGTCGATCACGCCGGGGAAGCGGTCGGGCGGGCAGTGGTGGGATTGCACCAGGGTTACCTCGAAGGCGCCCAACTGAATCGGGTGGCCGCTGACCGCGACGACGACGCGGTTCTCCGGCAGCCCGTACCCGCGCCCGACGTTGGCGGCCGACTCGCCCCCCACGAGCTGGGCGCCCGTGCGGTCGGCGACCAGCGCCGAGTCCAGAACGTGGTCGATGTGGGTGTGCACCGGGATGACGGCCGCGAGCCGCGACACCCTGGCCCGGGCCAGGCAGCCGTCGACGCGTGCGGGCGACGGCGCCACCTTGCCCGCCGCGACGCGGGCCAGGCCCGGCCGGGAGAAGTAGCCGTCGGTCATCAGCGTCGAGGTCCCGTCGCCGACCAGCAGCGTGGCCACGCCCAGCCACGTCACCGACAGGCCCGCGCCGGCGGCGGGCACGTCGAACCGGTCCGCGTACCGTGTCAGGTCGGGGCGCCCCAGCTTCAGCCGCATCAGCAGAACGCCCTGATGTCGGTGCCGTCGGCGGTCAGCCGTTTGCGCACAGCGGTGGCGATCTGCACCGCACCCGGCGAATCACCATGGACGCAAACGGATTCCACACTCACGGCGATGGTGCTGCCGTCGACCGCGGTGACCTGTCTCGCGTTCACCATGGCCGCCACCCGCTCGGCGATGGCCGCCGGGTCCTGCAACACCGCGCCGGGTTCGCGGCGCGAGACCAACTGGCCGTCGGGCCGGTAGGCGCGGTCGGCGAAGGCCTCGGGCACCGTGCGCAACCCCAGGCCCGCGGCCTCGTCGAAGAACGCCGAACCGGCCAGGCCCAGCACGGGCAGCGAGGCGTCCGCCAGCTGGACCGCCCGCGCGACGGCGGCGGCCTGCTCGCGGTGGGTCACGATCGTGTTGTACAGCGCCCCATGGGGTTTGACATAGGACACGGCCGTGCCGGACGCGCGCGCGATCGCCTGCAGCGCGCCTATCTGGTACACCACGTCGGCGAGGAGATCCTCGGCGGCGACGTCGATGAAGCGCCTGCCGAACCCGGCCAGGTCGCGATAGCTCACCTGGGCGCCGATCCGCACCCCGCGCTCGGCGGCCGACCGGCACACCCGAAGCAGGGTCGCGGGGTCGCCCGCGTGGAACCCGCACGCCACGTTGGCGCTGCTGACGATTCCGAGCATCGCGTCGTCGTCGCCGAGGCGCCAGACGCCGAAACCCTCGCCCAGGTCGGCGTTGAGGTCGATGCGGGCCACCCGCCTAGCTTAGGGAACCGGGGACCTCGCGCCGTCGCCCGAGTGCCCAGCAAACCAGGTAGATGACGAACGAGATGGTCGCGACGAACACCGACACCGGGACTCCCGGCGCCAGCGACAGCACGATCCCCCCGACGGCGGACACCTCCGCGAACACCACCGACGTCAGCATCGCCGCGGCCGGCGAGGCCACCACCCGGGCGGCCGCGGCCGCCGGCGTGATCAACAGCGACATCACCAGCAGCGCCCCCACGATCTGCACCGCCTGCGCTGCCACCACACCGACCAGCGCGGCGAACACGATGCCCAGCGCGCGCACGGGCACGCCGCGGGCCGCCGCGACGTCGGGGTCGACGGTGGCGAACAGCAGCGGGCGGTAGCAGGCCGCCAGCACGGCGACCACGAGCAGACACACCAGCGCGAGCATGGCCAGCCCGGTGTAGCCGACCCCGACGATCTGCCCGGTGAGCAGCGCGAAGCTGGTTCCGGACCGGCCCGGGTAGAGGTGGATGAACAGCACCGCCAGGCCGAGCCCGAACGCCAGCACCACGCCGATCACCGAGTCCCGTTCGGATGCCCGCCGGCCGAGCACGCCGAACAGCGCGGCGGCAAGGGCGCTGCCGACGAGCGCGCCCGTACCGACCTCGCACCCGATGAGCAGCGCGAAAGCCGCTCCGGTGAGCGACAATTCGCTCGAACCGTGCACGGCGAAGGACATCTGCCGCATCACGATGAACGGCCCGATCAGCCCGGACACCAGCCCCAGGAGCGCGGCGGCCAGCAGCGCCTGCTGGACGAAGTCGAGGCCGAGCAGGCCGGCGGTGATGTCGAAGGCGAACAGGTGGTCGAACATGTCGGCGAGCCGGTGATTCATGCGCTGCACCCGCCGCCCGGCCCGCCCGCCACCACGTAGCCGCCCCTGACCCGGACCACCTCGACGTCGGCGCCGTACAGCTCCGAGAGCGTCTCGGTGGTCATCACCTGTTCGACGGCGCCGATCCTGAACCGCCCGTCGACGAGATAGAGCACCCGGTCCACGTACGGCAGGATCGCGTTGAACTCATGGGTGACGACGATGACCGCCGTCGCCGCGTCGCGGCGCCGCCGGTCGATCAGCCCCGCGACGAGCTTGGCGTTGGCCGGGTCGAGCGTCAGCAGCGGCTCGTCGCACAGCAGCAGCGTCGGGTCGCTGGCCAGCGCCTGCGCGATGCGGACGCGTTGCAGCTCGCCGCCCGACATGGTCCCGGCCCGCACGTCGGCCAGGTGTTCGCCGTTGACCTGGCGCAGCGCCCGCGCCACCGCGGCGCGGCGGCGCGCCCGGTCGGCGGACCGCAGCGGCATGCCGCCCCAGCGATCGCCGTCGATGCCCAGCCGGACCAGGTCGCGCCCGCGCACCATCACGTCGCGGTCGATCGGGCGGTGTTGCGGCACATAGCCGATCCGGCCGCTGCCCGAGCCGATCGGTTTCCCGTCCACCCACGCGGCGCCCGCGCTCAGCGGCAGCTGCCCGAGCAGCACCTTGAGCAACGACGTCTTGCCGCTGCCGTTGGGTCCGAGCACCGCGATGAACTCGCCGGGCGACACCGCCAGGTCGAGGTGGTCCCACAGCACGCGGTCACCGAACGCCAGCCGCGCGCCGACCAGCGATACGGCGTGGCGGTCGACGGATCCGGCCGCGGGCACTGGCACGGCGCCGGCGCTCAGCGGCTCGACCGCAGCGCGGCCAGCAATCCGTTGACGGTGTTGCGTTGCCAGGTCAGGTAGTCGGTGTCGTCTGGCAGGGTCTCGGTCACCTCGGTCACCGGCACGCCCGCCCGCCGGGCGGCGTGCTCGAGGCCGGTGATCGCCGCGGTGGACGTCTGCGGGTTGACCAGCACCGCCGACACCTGACGGCGGTGGATCAGGTCCAGCACCGAGGCCATGTCGCGGGGCGAGGGATCGGTCTCGTCCTCGTTGGCCTCGGTGAAGGCGGCGGGGGTGCGATTCGTCAGTCCGGACGCCGCCAGCAGGTAGTAGCCGACGGGCTCGGTGGCCACGACCCCGGTGTCGGGGTACGCGCTGGCGATCGCGTGCTCGGAGATGGTGATGGCGTCGGCGCCGCGGCAGAACTCGGCCGCGTTGGCCCGGTAGTCGGCGGCGTTGCCCGGGTCGACGGCCGCCATTCGGTCCGCGATCGAGGTGGCGACGGACTTCGCGACGTTCATGTCGTAGAAGACGTGTTCGTTCGGCGGTGTGCCCGCGGTGGTGGGAGCGGCGACGAACGAATAGGCGTCCACGGTTGGTATGCCCGGGTGGGCGGCCAGCACCTCGTCCACCCACGGGTCGTAGCCGCCGCCGTTGTAGACGACCAGCGCGGCATCGGACAGCGCGGCGGCATCAGACGCGGTGACCTGGTAGGAGTGCGGGTCGGCGTCGGCTCCACTCAGCAGGGATGTGACGGGAACGTGCCGGCCGAGGACGGCGCGCGCGACGCTGCCCCACACGTCGGTGGACGCCACGACGGCCGCCGCGCGCGGGTGCGCCGCGACGCCGCAGCCGGCCGGGGCGATCCCGATCGTCAGGACCGCCGCGGCGAACGACAGCCGGCGGGCCGTGTCAGTCACGGCACGCCGTCGCGTCGTCAGGGCCATGCCCACGCCCAATGTCCTCTCGTCCGCCCACCGGCCGACCGATCATACTAATGAAAATCGTTTCCATTACAAAGTGCGCGGTGGGAGTCGCGTGGGCGCGCGCGGTGATCCCCGCGATTCGCTGTAGCGTCACCGGACGTGAGTCCGACTCCGCGGCGGCGCGCGACTCTGGCGTCGGTGGCGGCCGAACTGAAGGTTTCCCGCACCACCATCTCGAACGCCTTCAACCGTCCGGACCAGCTCTCCGCCGACCTGCGCGAACGGGTGCTCGCGACGGCGAAGCGGCTCGGTTACCCGGGGCCGGACCCGGTGGCGCGGTCGTTGCGGACGCGCAAGGCCGGGGCCGTCGGGCTTGTCATGGCCGAACCGCTGACCTACTTCTTCAGCGACCCGGCCGCGCGCGATTTCGTCACCGGGGTCGCCCAGTCGTGTGAGGAGCTGGGGCAGGGGCTGCTGCTGGTGGCCGTCGGGCCCAGCCGAAGCCTCGAGGACGGGACGGCCGCCGTGCTGGGCGCGGGTGTGGACGGCTTCGTGGTGTATTCGGTGTGCGACGAAGATCCCTACCTGCAGGTGGTGCTGCAGCGACGCCTGCCCGTGGTGGTCGCCGACCAGCCCAAGGCCCTCGCCGGCGTGTCCCGGGTGGGCATCGACGACCGCGCGGCGATGCGCGAGCTCGCCGCCCACGTCCTGTCCCTGGGGCACCGCGAGATCGGCCTGCTGACCATGCGGCTCGGCCGGGAGCGCCGCCAGGGCCTGGCGGACGCCGACCGGCTGCGGTCACCGGCCTTCGACGTCCAGCGCGAACGCATCGTCGGCGTGTGGGAGGCGATGTCGGCCGCGGGTGTCGACCCGGAATCGCTCACCGTGGTCGAAAGCTACGAGCACACCCCGGCGTCGGGCGGCGACGCCGCCAGGGTGGCGCTGGAGGCCAACCCGCGGATCACCGCGCTGATGTGCACCGCGGACATCCTGGCCCTCTCGGCGATGGATTACCTTCGCGCGCATGGGATTTACGTGCCCGGCCAGATGACGGTCACGGGTTTCGACGGCGTGCCGGAGGCCGTCAGCCGCGGCCTGACCACGGTGTCTCAGCCGAGCCTGCAGAAGGGCCGCCGCGCGGGCGCGCTGCTGCTGAACCCGCCGAGATCGGGGCTGCCGGCCACCGAGTTGCTGGACACCGAGCTGATGCGCGGCCGCACCGCGGGGCCGCCGAGCTAGACCGGGGCGGCGACCCTTGCGCGCCGCGCCGGCGATCCCCGCTAGCTCTGGTCGCCGATCAGCAGCCGCACCGCCAGGTCCAGCCGCTTGCTGACGTCGGTCGCCGAGGCGCGCCGGGTGAGCCACGCGAGCAGATTGGACAGCCAGACGTCGGAGATCACCCGCGCGATGTGGTACTGGTCCTCGGTCGGCTCGCCGTCGGCCATCGCCCGCGCGAACATGCTGTCGATCAGCTTCTCGACCTGGTCGACCTCGCTGGCCGCCGACGCGTCGGCGAACACGTAGGCGCGCGTCATGGCCTCGGTCAGCAGCGGGTTGCGCTGCATGGCGCGGTTGAGCTTTCCCACCATGAAGTTCAGCCGCTGAAACGGGGTGCCCCCGGCGACCGCCGAGCGGTCCGTCTTGGCGTCGATGCGGCTGAATTCCCGGCCCAGCGCCGAGACCAGCAGGTGCACCTTGGACGGGAAGTAGCGGTACAGGGTGCCCACGGCCACGTCCGCGCGGTCGGCCACGGCGCGCATTTGGACCGCTTCGTAGCCGCCCTTCGAGGCGATCGCCATCGTGGCGTCCAGGATGCGCTTACGGCGTTCCCGCTGCGCCTCGGATCCGAGTTCCGACTCGGCCAGCACCGCCACGTTCATGACCTCGCGTGGCTGCGAGTCAGAAACGCGGCTGGAATTCGGGCTGGCTGGCATGTGGCGGGTTGCTCCTGTTCCGGGCGGCTCGCTTGCAAACGATACGCATGATCAGTGCGAATTTCCCACCTCCGTGCCGCCGGGGCAGCCGTGTGGGCTGCTGTGATGACATTCGACTTGACGGTCGCCCGCTGGCATTATTAGAACACGTTCTAGTCTGGGGTGACGCGGGTTATCAGCCAATCCGGGCGCAGTCGAAGGACGTGGAGGGTTCAAGGGTGGTAGCGACGGTCACCGACGAACAGTTCGCTGCGCGTGCGCTGGTGCGCGACTGGGCGCGCAACACGACGTCCGGGCCGGGCGGGACCGCGGCCATCCGCGAGGTCGAGCAGGGCCATCCCGACGCCTGGCGGCCCGTCTACGCCGGCCTGGCCGATCTCGGCATCTTCGGTGTCGCGGTCCCGGAGGACCACGGCGGGGCGGGCGGCACCGTCGAGCACCTGTGCGCCATGGTCGAGGAAGCCGCCAAGGCACTGGTGCCCGGGCCGGTCGCGACCACCGCGGTGGCCACCCTGGTGGTCGACGACCCCGGCGTGCTGGAGAGCCTGGCGTCCGGCGAGCGCTTCGCCGGCCTCGCCCTCGAGGGTGACGTTCGCTTCGACGGCCGCACCGCGTCGGGCACGTTGCCGTTGGTGCTCGGCGCCGCCGACGGCGGCGTCCTGCTGGTGCCGGCCGACGGGACGTGGCTGCTGGTCGATGCCGCGGGCGACGGGGTTCGGCTCGAGCCGCTGCAGGCGACCGACTTTTCCCGCCCCTTGGCCCGGGTGGTGCTGAGCTCGGCGCCGGCCGCCGAGGTCGCGGGCCCGGGGCAGCGCGTGACCGAACTGGCCGCGACGGTCCTCGCCGCGGAGGCGGCCGGTATCACGCGGTGGTCGTTGGACACCGCGGTCGCCTACGCCAAGGTGCGCGAGCAGTTCGGCAAACCGATCGGCAGCTTCCAGGCGGTCAAGCACCTGTGCGCCGAGATGCTGTGTCGCGCCGAGCAGGCCGAGGTGGCCGCCGCCGACGCGGCCCGCGCCGCCGGGGAAGCCGACCAGGAGCAGTTCGCGATCGCCGCTGCCCTTGCCGCGGGCACGGGCATCGCCGCCGCCAAGGCCAACGTCAAGGACTGCATCCAGGTACTCGGCGGCATCGGCTGCACCTGGGAGCACGACGCGCACCTGTACCTGCGCCGGGCGCATGCCATCGGCCGGTTCCTCGGTGGCGCCGAGTACTGGCTGCGTCGCGTCGCCGCGCTCACCCAGGGCGGCGTGCGGCGCCGGCTCGGCATCGACCTGACCGAGGTCGAGGCCTCGCGGCCCGAGATCACCGCCGCCGTCGCCCGGGTCGCCGCGCTACCCGAGGCACAACGTCAGGCGGCCCTCGCCGAGGCGGGGCTGCAGGCGCCGCACTGGCCGGTGCCCTACGGTCGGGGCGCCTCACCGGCCGAGCAGCTGCTGATCGACCAGGAGCTGGCGGCCGCCGGGGTGGCGCGTCCGGACCTGGTCATCGGCTGGTGGGCGGCGCCGACCATCCTCGAGCACGGCACGCCGGAGCAGATCGAGCAGTTCGTCCCGGCCACCACCCGCGGCGAATTCCTCTGGTGTCAACTGTTTTCCGAGCCGGGCGCCGGTTCGGACCTGGCGTCGCTGCGCACGAAAGCCGTGCGCGCAGACGGTGGCTGGCTGCTGAGTGGGCAGAAGGTCTGGACGTCCGCGGCCCACAAGGCCCGGTGGGGCGTGTGCCTGGCGCGCACGGACCCCGACGCCCCGAAACACAAAGGGATCACCTACTTCCTGGTCGACATGAAATCGCCCGGCATCGAGATCCGGCCGCTGCGCGAGATCACCGGCGACTCGCTGTTCAACGAGGTGTTCCTGGACAACGTGTTCGTGCCCGACGAGATGGTGGTCGGCGCGGTGAACGACGGCTGGCGGCTGGCGCGGACCACGCTGGCCAACGAGCGCGTCGCGATGGCGACCGGGACCGCGCTGGGCAACCCGATGGAGGAGTTGCTCGGGGTTCTGTCGGGCATCGACCTCGACGCCGCCCAGCAGGACCGGCTCGGGCGGCTCATCGTGCTCGCCCAGACGGGCGCGCTGCTCGACCAGCGCATCGCCCAACTCGCCGTGGGCGGCCAAGATCCCGGGGCGCAGTCCAGCGTCCGCAAGCTGATCGGCGTCCGCTACCGGCAGGCGCTGGCCGAATTCATGATGGACGTCTCCGACGGTGGCGGGCTCGTGCACAACCACGCCGTGTTCGACTTCCTCAACACCCGTTGCCTCACGATCGCCGGTGGCACGGAGCAGATCCTGCTCACGGTCGCCGCGGAGCGATTGCTCGGCCTGCCGCGCTAGCCGCGGGGCGTTGCGTCACCGAGAAGGGTCCTATGGCCATGTGGGGCGGGACTTGTGGCTGCTGACTGTTATCGCCGACGCTCCTAGCGTTGGTGTATGAATTCCAATGCGATAGTGGCGACGGTGATCGTCGTTTTTGTGGCCCTGCTGCTGCTGGGCGCGTCGATCCGGATTGTGCAGCAGTATCAGCGCGGTGTGCACTTCCGCCTCGGCCGGGTGATCGGGGTCCGCGAGCCGGGGCTGCGGTTCATCATCCCGATCGTCGATCGAATGTGGCGCGTGTCGATGCGCATAGTGACCATGCCGATTCAGTCGCAAGGGATCATCACCCGCGACAACGTGAGCGTCGACATCGCCGCGGTTGCGTACTTCCGCGTCATCGATGCCCGCAAGGCCGTCGTCATGATCGAGAACGTCAACGCCGCCATCAACCAGATCGCCCAGACGACGCTGCGCAACGTCGTCGGCCAACACTCCCTCGACGAGGTCCTCGCCAAGACGGAGAAGATCAACGGCAGCATCCGCCAGATCCTCGACACCACGACCGTGGAATGGGGTGTGGAGGTCACGTTGGTGGAACTCAAGGACATCCAACTTCCCGACAGCATGAAACGCGCGATGGCGCGCGAGGCGGAGGCCGAACGCGAGAAGAGGGCGAAAATCATTGCCGCAGAGGGCGAAGCGCGTGCCGCCGCAGCTCTCGGAGACGCATCCGACATCATGATGCGTCATCCCCTGGCGCTGCAGTTGCGGAACCTGCAGACCCTCCTCGAGCTGGGCGTGGAGAAGAACACCACCATCGTGTTCCCCGCGCCGCTGATGAGTGCGATCGGCGAACTCACCGGGTTCCTGACGCGCGAATCGTCCGCGGCCAAGCCGGCTGTGGGCAACGGCTCGCCGGCCGAGAAGTTGTCTCACGTCTGACCCCGCATCGCCGCCGCCCGGCCGCGACCTGAGAGCTGCGCCGATCTCGTCTTCGCCGGTGATCTTTGCGCTTTGTTTACAGCGCGATCGATCGCGTCCCATCGTCGTGCGCGGTTAGATCACTGCATGGCGCACAGGCGAGAACCCATGACCGAGCCCGCGAGGCGGTAATGCCCGGCTACGCCTATTTGGAGTCGGACTGGCGCAAAGAGGCGATCCGCACCAACCTATGGGTACTCCCGACGGCCGTAACCGCGGCGGCGCTGGTCATTTTCGGGTTCACCTACGCCGCCGACCGCGCCGCCTACGACGGGAATCTGCAGTTGCCCTCGTGGGTGCTCAGCGGCACGTCCGACGCCGCTCGGATTGTCTTGACCACCATTGCGGCGGCTCTTATCACGGTGGTCGGCATCGTGTTCTCGATAACGATCGTGTCCCTGACGCTGGCATCGACGCAGTTCGGCCCCCGGATACTGCGAAACTTTGTGCGCGATCAGGGTACTCAGATCACGTTGGGCGCATTTGTGGCGACTTTCTGCTACGCGATGATCACCTTGGTGTCGGTCAGTGGCGGTCCGCGCGGCGACTTCGTGCCGCATCTGTCGATCACCGTCGCGCTGGCGATGACGCTGGTCGACGTCGGGGTGCTGATCTATTTCCTCAACCACATCGCGACGATGATCCAGCTTCCGGTGGTGATCGCCGTGATAGCCGGCACGTTGGCCGGCGAGATCGCGTCTGCGGAACGCGGCGCGTCGTTCGGGCTCGGCGCGTCCCGCGGGCCCAGCGCCGATGAAATCCTCGCACAGATTGACGAGTCAGGAGCCGAGATCCGCACTCCCCGAAGCGGTTATCTGCAAGTCATCCGGAATGAGTCGCTGCTCAGGGTCGCCACGTCGGCCGAGGCCGTGATCCACCTGCCCTACCGTCCCGGTCATTTCCTGGTGGCCGGCCAGGTGATGGCGCGGGTGTGGCCCGCCAGCGCCGCGAGCTATGTTGAGCAGAATCTGGTGCGCGGGCACGTCACGGGACCGTATCGAACCCTGACGCAAGACATCTCATTCGGTTTCGACCAGCTCGTCGAGATCGCCCTGCGGGCACTGTCGCCGGCGGTGAACGACACGTTCACGGCGTTGACGTGTATCGACTGGCTCGGCGACTGCTTGTGCCGGATCTCCACGTCATGGCGGCCGCAGCGCATCCGTCGAGACGCGACGGGTCACATCCGGGTGATCGCTTACCAGGCCGACTTCGATCGCTTGGTGGAGCGGGCTTTCGAGAAGATACGCCAGTGCTCCGATGGCATGCCGGCGGTCATGATCCGCCAGCTGGAGTCGCTGGCCAAGATCATCGACCAGACCCCCGATTGCGCACGGCGGGCGACACTGTTGAGCCAAGCCGAGCGAATTCATCGGGCCGGTATGCGTTCGGTGGCCGAAGTCGCCGACCGCGACGACGTCACGAGACGGTACGAGGCGATCCGGGCCATGGTCTGTCCGGAGCATCCCGCCTGAGTCGCACGCCGTCGAAAGCTCCGAACGGGAAGGCGATCGCAATGCAGCGGGGAACGGCCGCTTGGCCGCAATCGAATATCTGCCCGCGCTGGCGCCGGCGCCGATCGCCGAAGGGTTCTCCCAGGGGTCGTCCGCCCTACGAGAATGTCGTCTGCGCGCAGGTGCTGGGTGAGGTGATATTGACTCCCGGGTAGACGACCTGGATGTGGGTGCAGACGATCACGTTGACGTCGGTCTTCGGCTGGCCCGTGGACCAGTCGGTCGAGTCGATGCGCCCGGTCGTCTGGTACTTGTCCGGCGGGCCTTCGCCGAAGTAGACGGTGGTGATCTCGTCGGACCCCATCGACTTCATGACCCGCTCGTGCTCGCCCGCGGCGTGCGCGTCCAAGTAGGCCATCCGGTTCGAGGACCGGATCTCGGTGGTCTGCCGGGCCCACAGGCCGGGAGGGAAGCCGCGCACGCCGTCGGGCGTCTGCATGTCCGCCCCGGCGGTGAAGTCGCAGTGACCGTCGGAGGTGAAGCAGTTGAGGAAGGTGTGGGTCTCCAGCTGGTTGGGCCCGTCCAGCGGGAACAGGGTGGTGGCGGTGTTGCTCGCCGCCCCGCATACCCCGGTGGGCACGAACGTCAGCGCGCCTGCGGCCACCGCGAACCCGCTCACCAGTCGCCTCATCGCGCTCCCTTCCGCCAGTACACCCGGGGTGAACTTAACCCGCGGCTACTCGTCGTAGGTCACTTCCACCGAATCCGTCTCGGGGTGGGATTGGCAGGCCAGGATCAGGCCTTCGTCGAGGTCCTGCTGCTCGAGCACGTCGTTGACCTCCATGGTCACCCTGCCCTGGCGCAGGGTGCACGCGCACGCGCCGCAGTGACCCTCGCGGCACGAGAACGGCGCGTCGAGACCCTTGGCCAGCAGCACGTCGAGCAGCTTGGCGTTGCGCGGCCACGACACGGTGTGCGTCTCGCCGTCCAGCTGCACCACCGCCGTGGCCGGCGGCTGGTCGCCCTCGGGGGTGTCCTCGACCTTGACCGCGGCGAAAGGATCCGAGTCCAGCGACTTGAACACCTCGATATGCACTTGGCGCTCAGGGACTTTGAGCGCCTTGAGGGCCTGGCGTGCGGCATCCATGAACGGGCCCGGGCCACAGATGTACACGGGCCGGTCCGGGAAGGGCGCGGCCAGCTTCGCCAGCGCGGCGGCGCTCGGCAGCCCCTGTACCGATTCCAGCCAGTGCACCACGGTCAACCGGTCGGGGTATTTGGCCGACAATCCGCGCAGCGCCTCGGCGAAGATCACCGAGCGCTCGTCGCGGTTGGCGTAGACCAGCGTCACCTGGCCGGCGCCCTCGGCAAGCGCCGACTTCGCGATCGACATGATGGGGGTGATCCCGCTGCCGGCGGCCAGCAGCAGGAAGTCGTCGTCGAGCGTCTTGGGCACGAAGGTACCCGACGGCGCGAGCACGTGGATGCGCATGCCCTGGTGCGCGTTGTCGCACAGCCAATTCGACGCGTAGCCGTCGGTGGTGCGCTTAACGGTGACCGTGAGCGCGTCGTCGGTGAACGGCGAGCTGCACAGCGAGTAGCAGCGGGCCACCGAACCGGTCCGTTCGCTGGGCACCCGCAGCGTCAGGAACTGGCCGGGGGAGTAGCGCAGTCGCTCGGGCGGGATGCCGGGATCGCCCTCGGTGTCGGGAACCGTGAACACCAGCGACCGCGCGTCGTCGGTTTCGGCGACGACCTCGGCGATCTGCAGTTCGAGGACGTGGTCGCCGAGTGGCTCGTCGGGAACTGCCTCGGTCAAGGACCCATCCTCCCTCTCATCACAACTAGAACATGTTACAGAAAACGCGATTCATACCGCTACCAGCCGCAGGAATACCCTGCTCGACACGAATCGGAACGTGTTCTAGTCTCTGGTGTAAGCCCACTGTTAAGTCTGGCCCAGGAGGCAACCCAAGTGACGTCCATTCAACAGCGTGATGCGCAATCGGTGTTGGCCGGCATCGATGATCTGCTCCCGCGGATCCGGGAGCGCGCTCAGGCGACGGAGGATCTGCGCCGACTGCCCGAGGAGACCGTTCAGGATCTGCAGGACGTCGGCTTCTTCACCCTGTTGCAGCCCGAGCAGTGGGGCGGCCTGCAATGCGACCCGACCCTGTTCTACGAGGCGGTCCGGCGGCTGGCCAGCGCATGCGGTTCCACCGGCTGGGTGAGCTCGATCATCGGCGTGCACAACTGGCACCTCGCGCTGTTCGACCAGCGTGCGCAGGAAGAGGTCTGGGGCGACGACCCGAACGTACGGGTCTCGTCGTCCTACGCGCCGATGGGCGCCGGTGTCGTGACCGACGGCGGGTACCTGGTGAACGGCTCGTGGAACTGGTCGTCGGGCTGTGACCACGCCACCTGGGCCTTCCTCGGCGGACCGGTCATCAAGGACGGCCGCCCCGTGGACTTCGGCAGCTTCTTGATCCCGCGCAGCGAGTACCGCATCGACGACGTGTGGCATGTCGTCGGCCTGCGCGGCACCGGCAGCAACACCGTCGTGGTCAAGGACGTCTTCGTGCCGCGCCACCGGTTCCTGTCCTACAAGGCCATGAACGACGGCACCGCCGGCGGATACCAGACCAACTCCGCGGCGGTGTACAAGATGCCCTGGGGCACAATGCATCCCACCACCATCTCGGCGCCCATCGTCGGCATGGCGTACGGCGCGTACGACGCGCACGTCGAGCACCAGGGCAAGCGGGTCCGGGCGGCGTTCGCCGGGGAGAAGGCCAAGGACGACCCGTTCGCGAAGGTCCGAATCGCCGAGGCCGCCAGCGACATCGATGCCGCGTGGCGCCAGCTGAGCGGCAACGTCGCCGACGAGTACGCATTGCTGGCCGCCGGCAAGGAGATTCCGTTCGGCCTGCGCGCGCGGGCGCGCCGCGACCAGGTGCGGGCCACCGGTCGTGCGATCGCCTCGATCGACCGGCTGTTCGAGGCGTCGGGTGCCACGGCCCTGGGCAACGACCAACCGGTGCAACGGTTCTGGCGCGACGCGCACGCCGGACGGGTGCACGCGGCCAACGATCCCGAGCGGGCCTACCAGATCTTCGGGAACAACGAGTTCGGGTTGCCGCCCGGCGACACCATGGTCTGATGACGGCGACGGAACAACTCACCTTCGAATCCACCTCGCGCTTCGCCGAAGTCGACGTCGACGGACCGCTGAAGCTGCACTACCACGAGGCGGGTGCCGGCAACGACCAGACCGTGGTGCTGCTGCACGGGGGCGGTCCGGGCGCGGCGAGCTGGACGAACTTCTCGCGCAACATCCCGGTGCTGGCCGAGCGGTTCCACGTGCTGGCCGTCGACCAACCGGGCTACGGCCTGTCGGACAAGCGCGCCGAGCACGGTCAGTTCAACCGCTACGCCGCGCGAGCGCTGAAGGGCCTCTTCGACCAGCTGGGTCTGGGACGTGTTCCGCTGGTGGGCAACTCGCTCGGTGGGGGCACTGCCGTCCGCTTCGCCCTCGACTACCCCGATAAGGCCGGGAAGCTGGTGCTGATGGGTCCCGGCGGGCTGAGCATCAACCTGTTCGCGCCGGACCCGACCGAGGGTGTCAAGCGGCTCGGCAAGTTCTCTTCTCAGCCGACCCGGGAGAACCTCGAGGCGTTCCTGCGGGTGATGGTCCACGACCAGAAGCTGATCACCCCGGAGCTGATCGATCAGCGCTTCGAGCTGGCGTCGACGCCGGAGTCGCTGGCGGCGACCCGGGCCATGGGCATGTCGTTCGCCGGAGCCGACTTCGAACTCGGCATGATGTGGCGCGAGGTGCACCGGCTGCGCCAGCCCGTCCTGCTGATCTGGGGGCGCGAGGACCGGGTCAATCCCCTGGACGGCGCGCTGGTCGCGCTCAAGACCATTCCGCGTGCGCAGCTGCACGTCTTCGGGCAGTGCGGGCACTGGGCCCAGGTGGAGAAGTTCGACGAGTTCAACAAGCTGACCGCTGATTTCCTGGGAGGCGCGTGATGAGCATCCGTTCGCTGGGCTATCTGCGCATCGAGGCCACCGACATGGCGGCCTGGCGCGACTTCGGCCTGAAGGTCCTCGGCATGGTCGAGGGTAGGGGCAGCACCGAGGGTGCGCTCTACCTGCGGATGGACGATTTCCCGGCCCGGCTGGTGATCGTCCCCGGCGAGCAGGACCGGCTGATCGAGGCCGGCTGGGAATGCGCGAATGCCGAAGGCCTGCAAGAGATCCGGAACCGGCTCGACGTCGAGGGCACGCCGTACAAGGAGGCCAGCGCCGCCGAGTTGGCCGATCGCCGGGTGGACGAGATGATCCGGTTCGCCGACCCGTCGGGCAACTGCCTGGAGGTCTTCCACGGCGCCGCGCTGGAGCACCGCCGCGTCGTCAGCCCGTACGGTCACAAGTTCGTCACCGCCGAACAGGGACTCGGGCACGTGGTGTTGACCACCCGCGACGACGAGGAGACGTTGCACTTCTACCGTGACGTCCTCGACTTCAAGCTGCGTGACTCCATGCGGCTGCCCCCGCAGGTGGTCGGCCGGCCCGCCGACGGGGCGCCGGCCTGGCTGCGGTTCCTGGGCTGCAACCCCCGCCACCACAGCCTGGCCTTCATGCCCGGGCAGACGCCCAGCGGCATCGTGCACCTGATGGTCGAGGTCGAGCAGGCCGACGACGTCGGGCTGTGCCTTGACCGCGCGCTGCGGCGCAAGGTACCCATGTCGGCGACGTTGGGCCGCCACGTCAACGACCTGATGCTGTCCTTCTACATGAAGACACCCAGTGGGTTTGACGTCGAATTCGGTTGCGAAGGAAGGAAAGTCGACGACATCGACTGGATTGCCCGGGAAAGCACCGCGATCAGCTTGTGGGGGCACGACTTCAGCGTGGGCTTTCAGGGCTAATCTCGGGCTATCATGACTGCCGCGCCGATCGACCCGCGCACGTTCCGCAACGTGCTCGGTCAGTTCTGCACCGGGATCACCATCATCACCACCGTGCACGACGACGTACCGATCGGTTTCGCCTGCCAATCCTTCGCGGCCTTGTCGCTGGACCCGCCGCTGGTGCTGTTCTGCCCGACCAAGGTTTCGCGATCGTGGAAGGCCATCGAGGCCAGCGGCCGGTTCTGCGTCAACATGCTGACGGAGAGCCAAAAGCACGTCTCGGCGCGGTTCGGATCCAAAGAGCCCGACAAGTTCGCCGGCGTCGATTGGCATCCTTCGGAATTGGGCTCGCCGATCATCGACGAGTCGCTGGCCTACGTCGACTGCACGGTGGCATCGGTGCACGACGGCGGCGACCACTTCGTGGTGTTCGGCGCCGTCCAGTCGCTGTCTGAAGCGCCCAAGATCAAGCCGCGACCGCTGCTGTTCTACCGCGGCGAATACACGGGCATCGAACCGGACAAGACCACGCCCGCCCAGTGGCGCGACGACCTCGAGGCGTTTTTGACCACCACCACGCAGGACACCTGGCTCTGACTGCCGCCCGGGTGGGGTGACGCGCCGGTCCGCAGTGAGCGCCGCAGGGCCGGCCGGGCACCCGTGCCGTCAGAGCCGGTCGAGGAGTTCGGCCTTCTTCGCGGCGAACTCCTCGTCGGAGAGGATGCCGCGCTGATTCAGCCCGGCCAGCGCCTCGATGGCCGCAACCACCGCTGCGGCATCCCCGGCGGCCTGCGGGGTGGCCCGGGGTTGAGGCGGGGCCTGCGGCGCCGGGCCGGACTGATACTGCGTTTGGTGCTGCGGGGCGGGCGCCGCGGCGGGAGTGTCGGCCACTTGCCGCGCACCGAGCTCACGCAAACTCGACACGTCGAAAGTGCCCAACTGGCTGGTGAAGCTCACCGAGCCGTAACCGGTGCCCTGCTGTTGTTGGACCCCGGCGATGTGGTGCTCGCCGGTATCGAAAACCCTTGTTACACCACCGAACTGAATCGCCAGCCGCCGGGTCGCGGGGAAGATCGCGTAGCGCACGTCGTTTTGCCCGCCGGAGGAGCTCGGCACGCCGAGGTCGGCCGGCCACCAGCCGCCCGAGCCGAACCCGGCCTGCGCCGCCTGGGACACCCCGGCCGTCGGGAGGAACACCGTGGTGGTGGCGACCAGTTGAACCAGCTCGTTGCACAGGGCGTCGACGCGCGCTTTGAGTGCGTTGTCGAACATGTCGCCGACCATCGTCATCCCGCCCCGCATCCACTGCCCGGACCCGCCGAGCTCGGGGATGCAGAACTGCGCCATGGTGCCGCCACCGGCCTGCAGGGCGAACAGCATGGCCAGGACCGCCTCCCGGGACAGCCCGTGGCGGGCGGCGATGTCGGTGATGGCGCCCTCGGCATCCGGGGTCACCGCTGCGGGCCGGCCTGGCTGCATGATCGTGAATCTTTCGTCGTCGGTACCGCTTCGAGATTACGCAAGGCGAGGGCGGTTTGCCCACGGCGCGATCGAGCGAGGGATACCGGCGACGAGCGGCGCCGCTCAGCTGGACGGAGTGCTCAGCCCGGCGTCGCGACGGGGTGCGCCGGCCGACGGCTCCTGCTCGCTGTAGGCGGTCCCCGGGTCGGTGTCGCCCTCGGCCTGCGGCCTCGGGTTCTCGCCGGCCTGCGGGTCGAGGCTGTCGGCTCGCTCCCACTGCTCCTGCAGTTGTTCACGCGACGTCGCCGCCTCGCTCTGGTGCGCGGCCGCACGCTCCTGCAGCCGGGAGGCCTCCGCGGCCTTGGCTTCGGCCTCGGCCTGCGCGGCGCGGGCCTTGGCGGCCGTTTCGGCGGCAAGCGCTTCTCGTCGTTCGACCTTGGCCGTTGCCAGCCTGGCCTGCTCGCGGATCTCCTCGGCCTGCTGCGCGCGGCGGCGCTTCCTGGCTCTTGCCGTGACGACTACCAGGGCGACTACGAGGAGGACCGCCGCCACGGCGGCGGCAACGATCCACATGGTGCTGGTGCTGATGCTCATCGGGGGCTCCGTGGTTAGATCGGCGATGGTGTGATACGGCCCGTCTGAACCGGATCCCCGAATTCGACACGAATCAAACTATTCGCGGTTGGACGCCACGGTGTGCGGCGCGGGCGGGGCGGTCAGGCCCGCGATCGGCGCCACCAGCGCCCTCGTGACTCCTTGGGGTGGCCGGGGCACCACTGCGACCCGGGGACCGTCCGGCGAACCTCCTCGACGTGCGCTCCGCAACCCGCCCAGGTCGTCTTCCCGCAGGTGCGGCACGTGACGGCGTAACACATCAGCGAGGCCCTTCGTCGATCACCGGCGGTCTGTGGTGCGCCGCATCCAGGAGCCGTCGCGGGCTCTCCCACGACAATGGCCACCCGGGCTCGGGATAGGGGTCGATGTCAGCCACTGGTTCCTCCTCCTTGACACCGGCGGCGGTTCGCAGACGTACCCGCCGCCGGCCGCGTTGGAGGCGAGCATACCCCCATGGGTATCTACTGTCGAAGTGGCGATAGCGGCACAATGTTTCTTATGGCGCTGGACCTCAACGGCTACTTCGACCGCATCGGCTACCGCGGCCCCGCCGAGGCGAGCCTCGACGTCCTGCGGGCGCTGGTCACCGCGCACACCCGGGCGATCCCGTTCGAGAACCTCGATCCCCTGACGGGGACGCCGGTCGACGACCTGGGTCCGGATGCCCTCGCCGACAAGCTCGTGCACCGGCGCCGGGGCGGCTACTGCTACGAGCAGAACGGCCTGATGGGCTACGTGCTGGACGCGATCGGCTTCCGGGTCCGGCGATGGGGCGCCCGGGTCGTGTGGATGCGCCCGCCCGATGCACCGTTCCCGACTCAGACGCATACGATGCTCGCGGTGCGGTTCCCCGATGCACCGCGGCCGTATCTGGTCGATGTCGGCTTCGGCGGCCAGACCCCCACCGCGCCCCTTCGCATCGAGACCGGCACCGTCCAGCAGACCCCGCACGGGCCCTACCGGCTGGACGACCGCGGCGACGGGATGCTTCTGCAGGCCATGGTCCGCGACGAGTGGCAGCCGCTCTACGAACTCACGGCGCGCACCCAGCCCGACGTCGACCTGCGGGTGAGCAGCTGGTTCGTCTCGACGCACCCGTCGTCGATCTTCGTCACCGGTGTGATGGCCGCACTGGTCACCGACGACGGCCGGTTGAACCTGGCCGGCCGCGAGCTCACCCTGCACCGGCCCGACGGGACGGACAGGTCGGTTCTGCCCGACGCGGCTGCCGTCGTCGAGGCCCTCGGCGCCCGGTTCGGCATCGACGTGGCGGGCGTCGGCGAGCGCGGCGCGCTGGAAGCCCGGCTCGGGGCGCTCCTGGCCTCCTAGCGGCGCGACAGCCAGGGGCCCAGCCGCCGCAGCGCCTCCGCGATGTCGGCGGTCGGTCCGGCGAACGACAGCCGGACGAACGAATTGCCCCGCGCCGGGTCGAAATCGATTCCCGGCGCAATCGCGACACCGGTCTGCGCCAACAGCTTCGAGCAGAATGCGAGCGAGTCGCCGGTGTAATCCGAGACATCGGCGTACACGTAGAACGCGCCGTCGGTGGGCGCGAGCCGGTCGACACCGATCCGGCGCAGCCCGTCGAGCAGCAGCGACCGGTTCTTCGCATAGTGCCGCAGATTGACGTCGGCCTCCGCGGTCGACTCGGGGGTGAACGCCGCCACCGCTGCGATCTGCGACAGCACCGGCGGGCAGATGGTGAAGTTCCCCGTCAGGCAGTCGACCGCGCGGCGCAGTTCCGGCGGCACCAGCAGCCAGCCAAGCCGCCACCCCGTCATCGCGTAGTACTTGGAAAAGCTGTTCACCACCACCGAATTTCGCGACGTCTGCCAGGCGCAGCTGGTCTGCGGCGAGCCTTCGTAGACCAGGCCGTGGTAGACCTCGTCGCTGATCAAGCGGACGCCGGTGGCATCGCACCAGGACGCGATGGCCGCCAACTCGTGCGGCGGGACGACCGTCCCGGTGGGGTTGGCGGGGCTCGCGACGATCACGCCCTGCACCGGCGGGTCGAGTTCGGCGAGCAGCTGCGCGGTGGGCTGAAAGCGCGTCGCCGGCCCACAAGGGATCTCGACCACTTCGCAGCCGAGCGCGGACAAGATGTTGCGGTAACAGGGGTAGCCCGGACTGGCCAGGGCCACCCGGTCGCCCGCGTCGAAGCAGGCCAGAAACGCGAGCAGGAATCCGCCCGACGAACCGGTGGTGACGACCACCGCGTCCGATTCGACCTGAATTCCGTACTTGCGCAGATAGTCCGCCGCTATCGCCTCGCGTAGCTCGGGACGGCCCAACGCGACGGTGTAGCCCAGCTCGTTGAGATGCAGGGCGGCGGCCGCTGCCGCGCGCACCGGCTCGGGGGCGCCGACGCTGGGCTGGCCGGCCGAGAGGTTGACCAGATCGCCGTGGCTGCGCTGTCGCTCGGCGGCGGCCAGCCAGACATCCATCACGTAGAACGGCGGGATGCCCGCGCGCAGCGAGACATGACCGGTCACGGTGCGGGGAGCACCTCGGCTTCCAGTCGGCCCAGCAGCTCGCGCTCAGAGTCGAGCAGCCACGAACTGCCGTGTGCGCGTTTGAAATACAGGTGCATGTCGTGTTCCCAGGTGATCGCGATCCCACCATGGAGCTGGATGCCCTCGGCGGCCACGGTGCACAACGCCTCGGTGGCGGCCAGGCGGGCGGTGGCGGCGCTGGTGGGGCCGGGATCGTCGCACGCGTCGGAGACCACGGCCCTGGCGGCGGCGACCGCCACGTACAGGTCGGCCATGCGGTGCTTGAGCGCTTGGAAGCTGCCGATCGGGCGGCCGAACTGGACGCGGTTCTTCGCGTAGTCGACGGTCAGTTCCAGGCACCGCTCGGCGGCGCCGATCTGCTCGGCCGCCAGCAGGATGGCCGCGGTGTGGGCGAGCCCGGGGTCGGGGCCCAGCGCCTCGGTCGCCCCCGGCTGCACCCGGGCCAGCCGGCGCGTCGGGTCCATGGTGGCGACCGGCGCGGCGGTGAACCGGGTCCAGCGGGTCAGGTCGCCGTCGGCGGCGGCAACGACGACATCGGCGATGTCGCCGTTGACCACGTAGTCGGCGTCGAGCACGAGCGCGCCGATCGACGTCCCCTCCGCGAGGCCTTGCAGCGTCGCCGCGTCCGGCTCGGGCGCGGCCAGCAGCGCCAGCTCGGCCAGCGTGGTGCCCAGCAGCGGGGAGGGCACCAGGTTGCGGCCCAGCTCCTGCAGAACCGTTGCGGCGTCGGCCAATTCGCCGCCCGCGCCACCCAGCTCCTCGGGAATCACCAGCGCCGCCGCGCCCACCTGCTCGCACAGCAGCTGCCACAACGCCTCGTCGTAGCCGCGGTCGGATTGCAGCGCGGCGCGCACCGCCGCGGGGTCCGCATGCTTGGCGATCAGCGCCGCCACGGTGTCCCGCAGCATCTCCCGTTCTTCAGTCACGGGCGCCGCTCCTTGTCCTCGCTGCGCTCGGCGCGTCGTCGCTTCGCATCGGCGTGCTCACAGCGCCTCCAGCACGCGGCGGCGATGCGCCTCGGGAGTTCCCCACGCCGAGCGTAGTGCCTGCACGCGCAGCAACCACAGTGACAGGTCGTGCTCCTGGGTGAACCCGATGGCGCCGTGGGTCTGCAGCGCCGAACGCGCCGCCAGCAGGGCCGCCTCCGACGCGGCCGCCTTCGCCGCGCTGACGTCGCGGGCGTCCAGCGTCAGGGCGGCGCCGTAGACCAGCGGGCGGGCCAGCTCGTTGGCGATGTGAGCGTCGGCGAGCTTGTGCTTGATCGCCTGATAGGAGCCGATCACCCGGCCGAACTGGGCACGCTGCTTGGCGTAGGCCACGGCGGCCTCCACCAGCGCCCCGGCGGCGCCGATCAGTTGCGCCGCGGTGGCCAGCGCCCCGAACCCGTAGGCGCGCTCGAGGTCAGCCCGCCAGGGCGCGCCGGCCGCGGTCACGTCGTAGAGCCGGCGGCTGGGGTCGACGGACTCGTGGCGTTCGCCCGGTTCACCCACGGTGACTTCGCCGCCGGCGGCCAGCAGCACCAGCCCGGCCGTGTCGGCGTCAACCGCTCGCGGCGCGTCGGGAGGCATGGCGACCGTCGCGATCAGCTCACCCGCGGCCAGGGCGGCGCAGCGTTCATCGTCGGTCAGCAAAAGCGGTGCGACGGCGATTGATTCGGTGACCGGGCCGGGCACGCACCAGCGCCCGAGCCGCTCGAGCGCGACCACCACATCGACGGGATGTGCATCGATGCCGTCGTATTTCTCCGGCACGGCCAGCGCGGTGACACCGAGGTTGGTCAGCTGCTCCCACACCTTTCGGCCGGGTGCGGTGTCGCCCGTCGACCAGGCGCGCACGGCGGCGGGCAGGTCCGCCGCCCCGAGCGCCGCGTCGATGCTGGCCGCGAAGTCGCGCTGCTGTTCGTCCAGTTCGAATTTCACTTCTTGCCCCCGGTCGCTTCGCGCGGCAGCCCCAGCAACCGCTCCGAGATGATGTTCCGCTGAATCTCGTTGGTGCCGGCGTAGATCGGGCCGCCGAGCGCGAACAGCAGCCCGTCCGTCCACGGGCCGGCCAGCTCGCCGTCGGCACCGAGGATGTCGAGCGCGGTCTGGTGCAGTTCCACGTCGAGGTCCGACCAGAACACCTTGGTCACCGATGACTCGGCGCCCAGTTCACCGCCGCCGGCCAGCCTGCTGACCGTGCCGAACGTCTGCAGGCGGTAGGCCTGCGCCTTGATCCATCCGTCGGCGACCCGGTCGGCGAATCCTTCGGGGGAGCCCTTGTCCTTCCACAGCCGGACCAATCGTTCGGCGGCGGCGAGGAATCGCGCCGGGCTGCGCAGCGACATGCCGCGCTCGTTGCTCGACGTGCTCATGGCAGCGCGCCAGCCCTCGTTCGCAACGCCGATGACGTCGGCGTCGGGAACGAAGACGTCGTCGAGGAAGATCTCGCCGAAGCCGGTGTCGCCGCCCAGCTGGGCGATCGGGCGGACCGTGATCCCGTCGGCCTTCAGGTCGAACATGAAGTAGGTCAGCCCGCGATGCCGCTCGGCGGTGGGGTCCGAGCGGAAAAGCCCGAATCCCATGTCGGCGAACGGCGCTCGTGAGCTCCAGATCTTCTGACCGTTGAGCAGCCAGCCGCCGTCGGTCTTGGTGGCGGTGGACCGCAGCGAGGCCAGGTCGCTGCCGGCCTCGGGTTCCGACCAGGCCTGCGCCCAGATCTGCTCACCGCTGGCCATTTTGGGCAGCACCCTGTCGAGCTGTTCGGCGGTGCCGTGCGCGAACAGGGTCGGGGCCAGCATGGAGGTGCCGTTGGCGCTGGCCCGCCCGGGAGCGCCCGCGCGGAAGTACTCCTCCTCGAACACCACCCAGTGCAGCAGCGGGGCGTCGCGGCCGCCGTATCTGGCCGGCCAGGTGATCACCGACAGCCCGGCATCGAAGAGCACCCGGTCCCAACGCCGGTGCTGGGCGAAGCCTTCGGCGTTGTCATAGGACCGGGTGGGGATGGCTGCGGCGTTGTCCGAGAGGAACTCGCGCACCTCGGCCTGGAATTCCAGCGTCGCGTCGTCCAATTCCAGATCCATCAGCCCATGTCCCTCAGTTGTGGTTTGAGCACCTTGCCGCCCGCGTTGCGGGGCAACTCGTCGACGAAGCGCACCGATCGCGGCGCTTTGAAGTTGGCCAGATGCTCACGGGTGTAGGCGATCACCGCCCGTTCGTCGAGCTGTGTGCCGGGACGGGTCACCAGGAACGCGCGGCCCACCTCGCCGAGCCGCTCGTCGGGGACGCCGATCACAGCGGCGTCGGCGACGCCGTCGAGGCGCGCCAGCACCTGCTCGACCTCGGCGGGATAGACGTTGAACCCGCCGCAGATGTACATGTCTTTGAGCCGGTCGGTGATCCGCAGGTTGCCCGCGGCGTCGACGACGCCGACGTCCCCGGTGTGCAGCCAGCCCTCGGCGTCGATCGCGGCCGCGGTCGCGGCCGGATCATCGAGGTAGCCGAGCATCACGTTCGGCCCGCGCAGCAGGACTTCTCCCGATTCGCCGGGAACCGCTGTGTCGATGCGTAATTCGAAGTCGGCGAACGGGCGCCCGCAGGTGGTCGCGACCGTGACCGGGTCGTCGTCGGCGCGGCACATGGTTCCCATGCCGTTGGCCTCGGTCAGGCCGTACGCGGTCAGCACGATGTCGATGTCGAGCTCGGACTGCATCCGCTCTACCAGCACGACCGGCACCGTCGCGGCCCCGGTTACCGCGAACCGCAGCGAGCTCAGGTCGTAATCCCGGCGTGCCGGATGGTCGAGCAGGGTCTGGTAGATGGTGGGTGGCCCGGGCAGCACCGTGATGCGGTGGCGTTCGATGGCCTGCAGCGCGCGCAGCGGGTCGAAGGTCAGGTGCGGGATCAGCGTGGCGCCGGTCTGCAAGCAGGCGAGGATGCCGGCCTTGTAGCCGAAGTTGTGGAAGAACGGGTTGATGCACAGATAGCGGTCGTCGCTGGTGATCTTGCCGTTGGCGGCCCACGACGCCGAGGCCGACAGCGACTGCCGGTGCGCGCACAGCACGCCCTTGCTGCGTCCGGTGGTACCGGAGGTGAAGAGGATGTCGCTGACGTCGTCGGGCCGCACGGCCGCGGCGCGGGCGGTCACCGGGCCCGCGGCCGCCGGCGCGGAGCCGCGCTCGATGAATTCGTCCCACGTCCCGTCGTCCGCCTCGACTGGGATGCGCACGATGTGCCGCAACGCCGGCAGGGAAGCGAGGTCGAGGCCGGCCGTGCGGTCGCTGCCGAGGAATTCCCCCATCGCGAACAGGACCGGCGACTCGGTGCGGGCCAGGATGTCGGTGGCCTCTTCGGCGGTGTAGCGGGTGTTGAGCGGCACCATGGCCGCGCCGGCGTGGTGGATCGCCAGGCAGGCGATGACCCAGTGCCAGGTGTTGGGCGACCAGATCGCCACGCGGTCACCGGCCTGCACGCCCAGGCCGATGAGGGCCGCGGCGGCGCGGTGCACCTCGGTACGCAGCGCGGCGGCGGTGAAGGTCCGCTCGTCGGTGATCAACGCCGGGTGGTCGGGCAGTTGCTGGGCGAAACGATCCAGCGCCGCGGGCACGGTGCGGGGATCGTTGGTCATCGGCGACGCTCCTAACAAAGCAAGTGCTTGGTAGGTTAGCCTACAGGGCATGCAGGACGTCGAGGACTTCCGGGCCGAGGTCCGCCAATGGCTCGCCGACAATCTGGTCGGCGAATTCGCGGCTCTCAAGGGCCTGGGCGGCCCGGGAAGCGAGCACGAGGCGTTCGAGGAGCGCCGCGCCTGGAACCAGCACCTCGCCAAGGCGGGCCTGACGTGCCTGGGCTGGCCTGTCGAACACGGCGGGCGTGGGCTTTCCACCGCCCACCGGGTCGCCTTCTACGAGGAGTACGCCCGCGCCGACGCCCCGGACAAGGTCAACCACTTCGGCGAGGAGCTGCTCGGACCGACGCTGATCGCGTTCGGCACGCCCGAGCAGCAGCAGCGGTTCCTGCCCCGCATCCTCGACGTCACCGAGCTGTGGTGCCAGGGATATTCGGAACCCGGCGCCGGCAGCGACCTGGCCAACGTGGCCACCACCGCCGAGCTGGACGGTGACCAGTGGGTGATCAACGGCCAGAAGGTGTGGACGTCGCTGGCGCACCTGTCGCAGTGGTGCTTCGTGGTCGCGCGCACCGAGAAGGGCTCCAAGCGGCATGCCGGCCTGTCCTACCTCCTGGTGCCGTTGGACCAGCCCGGCGTGCAGGTCCGGCCGATCGTCCAGATCACCGGCACCGCGGAATTCAACGAGGTGTTCTTCGACGACGCCCGCACCGACGCCTCGATGGTGGTCGGCCAGCCCGGCGACGGCTGGCGGGTGGCGATGGCGACGCTGACCTTCGAGCGCGGCGTGTCCACGCTCGGGCAGCAAATCGTCTATGCCCGTGAACTTTCCAATCTCGCCGCTCTCGCTCGGCGCAACGGTGCCGCCGACGACCCGTTCATCCGGGAGCGGCTGACCCGGGCCTGGACGGGTCTGCGGGCCATGCGGTCGTATGCCCTGGCCACCATGGATGTCGAGCAGCCCGGCCAGGACAACGTGTCGAAGCTGTTGTGGGCCAACTGGCATCGCGCTCTCGGTGAGCTGGCCATGGACGTGGTCGGCAAGCCCTCGATGACCCTGTCCGACGGTGAGTTCGACGAGTGGCAGCGGCTGTTCCTGTTCACCCGCGCCGACACCATCTACGGCGGCTCCAACGAGATCCAGCGCAACATCATCGCCGAGCGGGTGCTCGGCCTGCCGCGAGAGGTAAAGGGATGACGCTCTCCGAAGCGCCGAAAGAGATTGCCGGACACGGACTTCTGGAAGGCAAGGTAGTGGTGGTCACCGCCGCGGCAGGAACCGGCATCGGGTCGGCGACCGCGCGGCGGGCGCTGGCCGAGGGCGCCGAAGTGGTGGTCTCCGACCACCACGAGCGGCGACTGGGGGAGACGGCCGACGAGCTGAGCGCGCTGGGGCTGGGCCGGGTCGAGAAGGTGGTGTGCGACGTGACGTCCACCGCCCAGGTCGACGCCCTGATCGCCTCCACCACCGCGCGGATGGGCCGCATCGACGTGCTGGTCAACAACGCCGGGCTGGGGGGCCAGACGCCGGTGGTCGAGATGACCGACGACGAGTGGGACCGCGTCCTGAACGTGACGCTCAACTCGGTGTTCCGGGCCACGCGCGCGGCTCTGCGCTACTTCCGCGAAGCCAAACACGGCGGCGTGATCGTCAACAATGCCAGTGTGCTGGGCTGGCGCGCGCAGCACTCCCAGTCGCACTATGCGGCGGCCAAGGCGGGTGTGATGGCATTAACTCGTTGCAGCGCAATCGAAGCCGCGGAGTACGGCGTGCGGATCAACGCCGTCTCGCCCAGCATCGCGCGGCACAAGTTTCTGGAGAAGACGTCGTCGTCCGAGCTGCTCGACCGGCTCTCCGCGGGCGAGGCGTTCGGCCGTGCCGCCGAGCCGTGGGAGGTGGCCGCCACGATCGCCTTCCTGGCCAGCGACTACTCCAGTTACCTGACCGGCGAGGTCATTTCGGTGTCGAGCCAGCATCCGTGAGACGGGCCGGCCGGCAATCTCGCCTAGGCGAGGGCGGCGGAGAAACTTCCGCCCGCCACCAGCGCGATGATCAGCGCCGCAGTGGTCTGCCCCATCGACGCGGCCACGACGATTCCCACGATCGCGCTGATGAATATCGTGACCACGAATGCCGCCATCAGCATCGGGTGTGAGCCGGACGCGCCACGGGGGCGCGGCGCAGCTGAGGGCTTGTGCGAACGGTCAGCCATCACGCAACCTCCGAGGTGTGATCTCTGATACACCATAGCGCCCAATGTGCGGCACCTCACAACCCGGTGGGGTTCATTCGACGGGACCCGGGTGTGCCATCCGTCTGAGAACCCGCGGTGGCCAAGCAAGCGCTTGGTTGATATGCTGGGCCGGTGGACCGAGTGACCGGTCAGGCGAACAGCCGGCGAGACGAGCTGCTGGGTCTCGCCGCGACCATGTTCGCCGAGCGCGGGTTGCGCGCCACGACCGTGCGCGACATCGCCGATGGCGCCGGCATCCTGTCCGGCAGTCTGTACCACCATTTCTCCTCCAAGGAGGAGATGGTCGACGAGTTGCTGCGCGGCTTTCTGGACTGGCTGTTCGCCCGCTACCGCGAGATCGTCGACGGCGAACCCAATCCATTGGAGCGGCTCAAGGGGCTCTTCATGGCGTCGTTCGAGGCAATCGAACACCGGCATGCGCAGGTCGTCATCTACCAGGACGAGGCGCAGCGGTTGTCGACGCAACCCCGGTTCTCCTACATCGAGGACATGAACCGCCAGCAACGCAAGATGTGGGTCGAGGTGATCAACCAGGGCGTCGACGAGGGCTACTTCCGGCCCGACCTCAACGTCGACCTCATCTACCGTTTCATTCGAGACACCACCTGGGTGTCGGTGCGCTGGTATCAACCCGGCGGACCGCTCACGGCGCAACAGGTGGGCGCGCAATACCTGGCCATTGTCCTTGGCGGGATCACGAAACAAAAAGGAGTCTGACATGTCCGAGGCGTACGTCATCGACGCTGTGCGTACCGCGGTTGGCAAGCGCAACGGATCGCTGGCCGGGATTCACCCAGTCGACCTGGGTGCGCACGGGTGGCGCGGCCTGCTCGACCGGGTGGACGTCGATCCCGCCGCCGTCGACGACGTGATCGCCGGATGCGTCGACGCCATCGGGGGACAGGCGGGCAACATCGCGCGACTGTCGTGGCTGGCGGCCGGTTACCCCGAGGAGGTGCCCGGTGTCACCGTGGACCGGCAGTGCGGGTCCAGCCAGCAGGCCATTTCCTTTGGCGCGCAGGCGATCATGGCCGGCACCGCCGACCTCATCGTCGCCGGCGGTGTGCAGAACATGAGTCAGATCCCGATCTCCTCGGCGATGAACGTCGGTGAGCAGTTCGGCTTCACCTCGCCGACCAACGAGTCCAAGCAGTGGCTGCACCGCTACGGCGACCAGGAGATCTCGCAGTTCCGCGGCTCGGAGCTGATCGCCGAGAAGTGGAACATCTCTCGTGAGGAGATGGAGCGGTACGCGCTGACCAGTCACGAGCGCGCGTTCGCGGCGATCCGCGGCGGCCACTTCGACAACGAAATCATCACCGTGGAAACCGAATCCGGGCCGTTCCGGGTGGACGAAGGACCGCGCGAGTCGTCGCTGGAGAAGATGGCCGGCTTGAAGACCCTGGTCGAAGGCGGGCGGTTGACCGCGGCGATGGCCAGCCAGATCTCCGACGGCGCCAGCGCCGTGCTGTTGGCTTCCGAGCAGGCGGTCAAGGACCACGGCCTCAAGCCCCGCGCCCGCATCCACCACATCAGCGCCCGTGCCGCCGACCCGGTCTTCATGCTGACCGGCCCGATCCCCGCCACCCGCTACGCGCTGGACAAGACCGGGCTCTCGATCGGCGACATCGACACCGTCGAGATCAACGAGGCGTTCGCGCCGGTGGTGCTGGCGTGGCTCAAGGAGGTCAAGGCCGATCCGGAGAAGGTCAACCCCAACGGCGGCGCGATCGCGCTCGGGCACCCGCTCGGCGCCACCGGGGCAAAGCTTTTCACCACCATGCTGAACGAGCTCGAGCGCATCGGCGGCCGCTACGGCCTGCAGACGATGTGCGAGGGCGGCGGCACGGCGAACGTCACGATCATCGAGCGGCTGTAGCCGGCTCATCGGGTCGCCAGCACCAGCGCGATCCCGGCGAGCGCCAGCAGCCAACTCGTGAAGCTGCCCACCAGAAAGTACTCCGTCACCTCGTCGATGCCGACCTCCCCGTTGCGGTCTTTCTGGGCGCTCAGCTCGGGAAAACGGATGATGCCCTTGGCGGCGACGACGGCGCCGGCCGCGGCCACCTGCCCGCCGACGCCGAGGCTCAGGATCAGCAGCCGTTCCATCGGGCCCAGCAGCCGGCCGCCCTTGAGCCGGTCCGACGGCTGCGGCTCGCCTGCGGGGCGCACCGCCCCCACCGAGCCAAGCACCAGGCGCACCAACTGATTTCCGGTGGCGAACTGCATCGCCACCACACCGAGGATCATCAGCAGCCGCGTGGGCGTCACGTGGCCCAGCGGCAGCTGCACCCACGCCGACCACCGCCCGACGACTCCGCCGACCGCCGAGGACCAGCCGGACAAGACGATCAGCAGCACCAGCGCCGCGACGAATACGGCCAACGGGGCCGCCTGCTGCCCGCCGCTGCGCTCGCTGCGCAGGCACAGCCACTCCCACGCGATCGCCGCGGCGGCCGCCACCAGGAGCAGCGGGATATCGCCGCGATGCGACAGCGCGCCCAGCGCCGCGCACGCCACCACCACGGCCGGTCCGGTCGCCAGTGCAGGCCACGATCCGCGAACCGCTCGCCGGCACAGGTCCGCGACCCCGACCGCGATCAGGAAAACGGCGACGGCGCTCACCGCAGACTCCGAAGGTATTGCGACGCAAGGACGATGAGATCCAGGCCGTCGCGGCTGGCCCGCTGGGAGACCGCCGAGGCGCTGATGCCCTCGGCGGCGGCGAGTTCCTTCTTGGCGCGGCCGTCCATCAAACCCGTCACGATTCGCAGCGATCTTTCATCGAGCGATCCAAGCAGATGGTCCCGACAGATCAGCGCCGCGTTGACGGCGGCGACGTCTGTGCGCGTGTCCTCGGCCGCCCGAAAGGTGGTGCGCACCAGCGTGAAGCCGGGCTGTCGTTGCATTTGCGCGGTCGCCTGGATCGCCTCGCGCGCCGCCCACCACGTCGGCCCGTCCTGGATGCCGGCGTCGGGGTCCAAGACGGTGACGAGGCCCCAGCCGATCCCGAAGCGGACGTCGACCTCGGGGGCGAGGAGCAGTCGCAGGCGCAAGGCGGCGTCGACGGCGGCACCCACCGCGGGGTAGCTGCCCTGGAACTCGTCGCCGACGGTGAAGGCCGGGGCGGCGATCGCGCCGCCGGCGACCTCGCGCAGGGCTGTGCTCACGCGTCGATGCAGGGCGGACCGGTCGACGGCGCGCCGCGACGCGACGACGTCACCGATCACCGCCGCGCACGGTGAAGGGTTTTCCTTCACTACATTCATATGAAGACTATAGCTTCATTTAGCGATAATGCAGCTATCTGCTTAAGGTACCGACGACTCCGGCGATGATGTCGTCGACGGTGCGTGCCGCGAGCGCCTCGACCTCGCGTCGACCGGCGTGCCGCAGCGGTCCGCGCAGGGCAAGCTCGGCGAAGCCGTGTACCGCCGACCAGCAGGGCCATTCGGCGCCTTCGCGCCTTTCGGGGGGCAGCACCCGCGCGTCCGCCATCGCATCGAGCGCCTCGACCAACGCCACGTACGGCGGCGCGCCGGCGGTCTCGCCGGTCAGCAGGTCAGCGCCGAAAAAAGCCACGGTGAACCATCCCGGCTCGTCGAGAGCGAATTCGATGTAGCCGAGCCCGACCGCGCGGAGCCGATCATCCGGCCGCTGCGGCGCGGCGCCGCGCCGGCGCGGTCGGCTTTGCATCCGCGCCGCCATCCGGTGCTGGATAGCTGTCGCGACAGCGCCGAGCAGAGCTTCGCGATCGGCGAAGTGGCGATATGCGGCGTTGGGTGAAACTCCCACTCGGCGAGTCGCTTCCCGAATGGTGAGTGCGTCGGGACCGCCGGTCCGGGTGAGCTGCAGGCCGGCGTCGATCAGGGCGGTGCGCAGATCCCCGTGGTGATAGCCGGTCTTCGAGGTGGTCACGCTTGACCCTTCTCACGCGGGAAGTGTACGGTGTGAACATTACCATGTGGACACCGTGAACATAGGAAAGGGGAGGTGGTTCGTGAGCACCGCAGCATTGCCGCCGGTCGTGGACGAGCAGGTGTGGCGGCGCGAATTGGACGCGCTGCGCGCCCGGGAGAAGGCGGCCACTCGTGAGCTCGATGCGATCGCGGCGCAGCGACGCCGGCTACCCATGGTCGCGATGAGCGAGTACGTCCTGGAGGGCGAGGACGGACCGGTGCGGCTGGCCGACGTGTTCGACGGCAGGTCGCAGTTGATCGTGTACCACCACATGTGGTCTCCCGGCGAGAAGTGGCAGTGCCCGGGCTGCACCGGCTTCACGTCGCAGTTCACGCGGCTGGAGTTTCTCGACAACTACGACGCCCGCTTCGTCGTCGTCACACAGGGCCCCATTGACGAAGCGCTCGAATACAGGCGGCGGGTGGGGAACCGGATGGCCTGGTACTCCACCGCCGACAGTTCGTTCGGTGCCGACGTCGGTGCCCCACCGGGCGGCGGATTCGCGGTCAATGTGTTTCTGCGCGAGGGGGACAGGGTCTATCGAACCTGGCATACCGACGGGCGCGGCACCGAGCAACTCAGCCACTCGTTCGCGTTGATCGATCTGCTGCCGTACGGCCGCCAAGAAGAATGGCAGGACTCCCCGGACGGTTGGCCCCAGCGGCCCACGTACAGCGGATGGGCCGGCTCGCAGGAGATCGCGCGGGCCTACGGTGCTGACGCCGACGTCCAACCGGAGGGAGCGCGATGACCACCACGACGACCGGCCTGAGGACGATCAGCCTGGTGTGCGTACCGACACCCGAGCAGGACGAAGCGGTCGAGTTCTACGAGTCGCTCGGGTTCGAGAAGCGAACCGATCAGCCGTTCGGCGGCGGCTACCGGTGGATCGAGGTCTATCCGCCCGAGGGCATGACCGGCATCGCGCTCGCTCCGCCCCCGCCCGACGGCGGACCGGTGCAGCCCGCCAACACCGGTATCACGTTGTCCACCAGCGACATCGACGCCACTCACGCGGCCATGGCCGAACTCGGCATCGACGTCGACCCGCAGGTGTCGCGAATGGGCGAGCCGGTCCCGCCGATGTTCTGGTTCCGCGACCCGAGCGGACACACGCTGCTGGTCGTCGAGTCCTAGGCAACCACCGGCCACGGGCTCGCGGTCACTGCACCAGAGCGGCCGCCGACTGCAGGTGCGTGATCGCGTCGCGCACGATCGCCTCGATGAGTTCCGCGCACGACGGCAGGTCGTCGAGAATCCCGGCGACCTGACCGGAGGCGAGCACGCCGGCGTCGGTGTTGCCTTCCACCAGGCCCGCCTTCAGCAGCATCGGCGTGTTGGCCGCCATCACGACCTGTGACCACGTGAGGTCTTTGCCGTGCCGCATCGCCAGGCCGTCGGTGATCATCGACCGCCAGGTCATCTGCGACATCTGCTTGAACTTCGCCGCATTGCGCACCGCAGCGACCAAACCCCTTGCGGGTGAACCGCTCTCCAGCTTCTCGACCAGGCCGGTGCGCAGCACGCGGTGCGGCATGCCGTCGACGCGGGTGGTGACCACCGTGCCGTCCAGCGCCGCCTCGAGGTAGCGCCGTTTCACGGCGTCGGGCACGGTCGAGTCCGAGGTCAGCAGGAACCGCGTGCCCATCGCCACGCCGGCCGCGCCGTAGCTCAGAGCGGCAGCGAGGCCGCGCCCGTCGAAGAATCCGCCCGCCGCGATCACCGGGATCCCGCTGCCCTGCACGGCGTCCAGCACCGACGGCAGCAGCAGCGTGGTGGCGACGGGGCCGGTGTGTCCGCCGCCTTCACCGCCCTGCACGATCATCGCGTCCGCACCCCAGCCCGCGACCTTGCGCGCATGCTTCGCGGCGCCGATCGACGGGATGACCACGGACCCCGCCTCTTTCAGTCGCGCAATCAGTTCCTGCTTGGGCGCCAGCGCGAACGACGCCACCTTCACACCCTCGCGGATCATCAACTCGACGCGGTCCCCCGCGTCGGCCGCGTCGGCGCGGATGTTCACCCCGAACGGCTTGTCGGTGGCGGCCTTGACCTTGCCGATGGCCGTTGCCAGCTCGTCGAGCGTCATGGTGGCCGAGGCCAGGATTCCGAGTCCGCCCGCGTTCGCGGTCGCGGACACCAGCCGCGCGCCGGCGACCCAGCCCATCCCGGTCTGCACCACCGGGTGCTCGACGCCGACCAGCTCGGTCAGCGGCGTGCGCAGCTTCATGACCGTATCTCTTTATCCCGCAGCGACTTCGGGTCTATGACCTCGCGGATCAGGCGGAGCTCGTCGTCGGTCGGCAGGCGGGTTTCCGCTGCCTCGTCGAGACCGTGGATGTCGAACGAACTCGCTTCGCGGACGTCGTCGGGCGCCACGCCGGGGTGCAGCGAAAGCGCCCGCATGGACCGGTCGGGGCCGCCGAAGTCGAACACGCCGAGGTTGGACACCACCCGATACGTGTTGGCGAACCGGAATGCCGGGTTGTCCGCATCCACCTTGTCCCACCCGATTCCGCAGACCACGTCGACCGCCTCGCAGAAGACCCGCTTCGAGTGATTGCCCACCCAGTAGCTGGTCGCGTGGTTGATCGCGTTGCCGGGCGCGCCGCGGACCCCGAACATCTGCCGCGTCGGTCGTTGCAGCGGGCCGAACGCCGAGATGTTCTGATTGCCGAAGCGATCGACCTGGTTCGCGCCCATCACCACATGGCGCCGCCCCCAGGCCAGCGTCTCGAACACGCGGCCGAACGGCATCCAGCCCTCCACCGCTCCCGGCGCGCCGAGCGCCGGCGTGTCGGCCAGCAGCTGGGCCTCGCCGTCGGTCAGCACGATATCGGGGGAGAAGGTCAGCCGGGCCAGCCGCGCGCCCACCGACGCCATGTTGGTCATCGGGCTGACCATGATTTCGCCCGCGTCGGCGAACAGTTCGGCGCAGGCGACGGCGCAGATCTCGGCTCGGGTGCTGCTCACTTGGAGGCCTCCTCTGCGAACGCGCGAACCGCCGCCTGGTAGTCGTCCTCGCTGCCCGACAGGTAGGTCTGCACGAACGTCTGCCAGCCCTCCTGGGTGGCGGCCGCCTCGGCGTAGTGCCGCTGGAACTTTTCGTCGCGACCATAATCCGGTGCGGCGGTGGTGAAGTGGGCACCGCCGGGCGCCTCGACCACCGCGTCGACCATCATCCGGTTCACCAGCAACGCCTGGGGCGGGACCGCCTTGATCAACTCGTCGGTGGCCACGACGCGCTCCACCGACAGGTAGCGCTTCTGCGCGGCCATCAGGAACAGGTCGTCGAAATAGGGGTCGATCCCGGTGTAGGCGGCGTTTCCTTGGCTGTCACCGAGATTGAGGTGCACGAAGGCGGCGTCGAGCGTCAGCGCCGGCATTGCGATCAGCGTCTCGTGTCCGCCGCCGGGCGCGGGATAGGGGCTGGTCACCGTTTGCAGCTCGCCGTCCCAGAAGTCCGGGACAGAGCTACCCAGCCCGGCGCGGATCGGCAGGAACGGCAGCCGCTGCGCGGCGGCCTGCAGCCCGCACCGCAGCATGCCCTCGTCCATCTCCCGGGCCTCGATCGCACCGGCGCTGCGTGCCTTGGCGAACCACGGGTCATAGAACGGCGGCGAATCCAGCGACACGAAGCCGTAGTAGACGCGCTTGACCTTGCCCGCCGAACACAACAGCCCGACGTCCGGGCCGCCGTAGGTGACGACGGTGAGGTCGTTGACGTCGGTGCGCAGCATGGCGCGCACGAAGGCCATCGGCTTGCGCCGCGACCCCCAGCCGCCGATGCCGATCGTCATGCCGCTGCGCAGCCCGGCGACGGCGTGCTCGAGAGTGGTTCGTTTGTCCGACATTTAGGCCTTCTCGCCCTTCGTCGTGCCGGCGAACGCGTCCCGGTGCTCGTCGGACACGCCGGCGAGATTCAGCTCGAACGTGAAGCCCTGCTCCATGCGGTAACTCGAGTTCACCTGCTGCACGTCGATCAGGTTGAGCGCCTCTTTTGCCGCGCGGATGACCCGGGTGTCCTTGGCGGCGATGTCGCGGGCCACCCGCAGCGCGGCTTCGTCGAGCTCGGCGCGGGGCACCACCTCGTGCACGGAGCCGAAGTGGTGCAAAGTGGCGGCGTCCACGGTCGCCGCGGTGAAGAACAGCCGCCGCATCATGTGCTGCGGCACCAGGCGCGACAGGTGCGTCGCCGCCCCGAGTGCGCCGCGCTCCACCTCCGGTAGGCCGAAGGTCGCGTCGTCGGAGGCCACGATGACGTCGGCATTGCCGACGAGGCCGATGCCGCCTCCGACGCAGAATCCGTTGACCGCGGCGATCACCGGCACCGCGCACTCGTAGACCGCGCGGAACGCCGCGAAGCAGCCGCGGTTGGCGTCGATCAGGGCGGTGAAGCCTTCGGTGCGCTGCATCTCCTTGATGTCCACCCCGGCGTTGAAGCCGCGGCCCTCGGCCCGCAGGATGACCGCGTGGGTTTCGGGGTCCCGGCCGGCGGCCGTGATCGCGTCGCCGAGTTCGAACCAGCCGCGCGACGGGATGGCGTTGACGGGCGGAAAGTCGACGGTGACCGCGACGATGCCCGGTTCTGTGGTGGTGGATGTGATGGGCAAGGTGCCACTTCCTTGTGGGGGGTAACTACCTAAGCAAGCACTTGCTTGGTACGCTAGCACAGTGACTCGCGCCGAAGAACCCGACGCCATCGTGTTGGGATTGGCCGGGCGGGTGGTTCTGGTCACCGGCGGCATTCGAGGGGTAGGCGCCGGAATCAGTTCGGTCTTCGCCCGGCAGGGCGCGACCGTCGTCACCTGCGCGCGCCGTCCCGTCGAGGGGCTGCCGTATGAGTTCCACTCCTGCGACGTCCGCGACGACGATGCCGTCAAGGCGCTGATCGACGCGATCGTGGACAAGCACGGCAGCATCGACGTCGTCGTCAACAACGCCGGGGGCTCGCCGTACGTGCTGACGGCGGACTCCAGCGCGAAGTTCAACCGCAAGATCATAGAACTCAATCTCATTGGCGGACTCCAAGTTTCGCAACACGCCAATGCCAAGATGCAGAACCAGCCGGGCGGCGGGTCGATCGTCAACATCTGCAGCCTCAGCGGCCGGCGTCCGTCACCAGGGACGGGTGCGTACGGCGCCGCCAAGGCCGGGCTGGAAAGCCTCACGCAGACCCTTGCGGTGGAGTGGGGACCCAAGGTGCGGGTGAACGCGTGCGTGGTCGGCATGGTGGAGACCGAACAATCCGAGCTGTTCTACGGCAACGCCGAGTCGATCGCCGCGATTTCGCGGAACGTGCCCCTTGGCCGGCTGGCCAAGCCGGAGGACATCGGCTGGGCCGCCGCGTTTTTGGCATCGGACGCGGCGCGTTACATCAGCGGCGCCTCGCTGGAGGTGCACGGTGGCGGCGAGCCGCCGCACTATCTGTCCACGACCAACGCGAGCGCGGTCAAGTAGAGGAGACAACGGATATGGGAGTGGTCGACGGACGCGTCGTCATCGTCACCGGAGCGGGCGGTGGTATCGGTCGCGAACACGCGCTGGCCTTCGCGGCCGAAGGCGCGCGTGTGGTGGTCAACGACATCGGCGTGGGCCTGGACGGCTCGCCGGCGGGGGGCGGCAGCGCCGCGCAGGGCGTGGTCGACGAGATCACCGCGGCCGGCGGGGAAGCCATCGCCGACGGATCGAACGTCGCCGACTGGGACCAGGCGGCGGCCCTGATCGCGACCGCCGTCGAAACCTTCGGCGGGCTGGACGTTTTGGTCAACAACGCCGGCATCGTGCGCGACCGGATGATGGCCAACACCAGCGAAGAGGAGTTCGACGCCGTGGTCGCGGTGCACCTCAAGGGCCACTTCGCCACGATGCGCCACGCGGCGTCGTACTGGCGCGGGCTGTCCAAAGCAGGAAAAGGCCCGAAAGACATCGACGCGCGGATCGTCAACACCAGTTCGGGCGCGGGCCTGCAGGGCAGCGTCGGACAGGGCAACTACAGCGCCGCCAAGGCGGGCATCGCGGCGCTGACCCTGGTCGGCGCGGCCGAGATGGGTCGCTACGGCGTCACCGTCAACGCCATCGCGCCGTCGGCGCGCACCCGCATGACCGAAACGGTATTCGCCGAGATGATGGCAACGCAGGACCAGGATTTCGACGCGATGGCGCCGGAGAACGTCTCGCCATTGGTGGTCTGGCTGGGCAGTGCCGAATCCCGCGACGTCACCGGCAAGGTGTTCGAAGTCGAGGGCGGCAAGATCCGCGTCGCGGAGGGCTGGGCGCATGGTCCGCAGATCGACAAGGGCGCCAAGTGGGATCCGGCCGAGCTGGGTCCCGTGGTCGCCGACCTGCTGGCCAAGGCGCGCCCGCCGGTCCCGGTCTACGGCGCCTGAGGACCAAGCCCCTGCGTCGAACGTGCACTGGCTGCGAGATTTTGGCCCATTTCTCGCAGTGAGTACACGTTCGGTGGTCGGGGGAGGCTATGCGGGGTCGCAGATGACGACCGGGATGACCCGGTCCGTCCAGGACCGGTAATCGTCGAAGGACGGGTACATCGCGTCCAGCTTAGGCCAGTATTCTGCGCGCTCCGCCTCGGTGGCGTCGCGGGCCCGCAAGTGCAGCACCTCGTCCTTGATCTGCACCGAAACCCGTGGATCGGCCTTCAGATTCAGGTACCACATCGGGTGCTTGTCGCTGCCGCCCTTCGACGCGACCAGCACCACCCGGCTCCCCTCCCGCAGGTACAGCAGGGGGCTCACCCGTGGTTCGCCGGTCTTGCGTCCCGTCGTGGTGAGCAGGGCGACGGGAGCCTTGCCGAAGGTGCCGCCGAGTCTTCCGTTGCTGCGCCGGTAGATCCACGCGTTGCCCTTGGCCATGTATTTGATGATCAGGCCGACCCAGGGAGCGTTCAGTGAGCGGGGCTTCGCTTTCGGCATGTCGTTCCTAGCGCTGGATGTATGGGTGGAAGCGGACGTTGATGTGGTGTATTTCCGCGTTCCCGCTTGAACTTTCGGCGGGTATCACGAACGTCTCGTCGACCCGCGCGGCCACCCGCCGGCCACCGAACACCGCCTTGGTCGCCACGTTGTACGCGGCATGCACCTGATCGCCGCTGACGACGAAGTCCGGCGGCGAGGCGTCGGCGAGCAATCGGTACTGGATCCCGCGATTCAGGCTGCGCCGCAGGTGATTTCCGGAGAAGCCATTCTTGAGCCCCTGCTCGACGCGGGTGCAGCCCACGGCGAACGGGACGGTGTTGCCGTCATGGCTGATCAGCGCGTCGATGTAGGCCTGCGCCGCGGCGACGCGGCGCTCCTCGGGGACCAGCACGGACCGCGCTAGATGCGCTCGATGATGGTGCCCGTCGACAGGGCGCCGCCCGCGCACATGGTGATCAGCGCGGTGGTCTGGTCGGAGCGCTCCAGCTCGTGCAGCGCGGTGGTGATCAGCCGGCTGCCGGTGCTGCCCACCGGGTGACCCAGCGCGATCGCGCCGCCGTTCACGTTGACCTTGGCCATGTCGGGTTCGTGCACCCGCGCCCACGACAGCACCACCGACGCGAAGGCCTCGTTGATCTCGGTGATGTCGATGTCGCCCATCTTCATCCCGGCCTTCTCGAGGACCCGGGCGGTCGACTGCACCGGGCCGTCCAGGTGGTAGTAGGGCTCGGCCCCGACCAGCGCCTGGCTGATTATCCGGGCCCGCGGCCGCAGCCCGAGCGCCTTCGCCTTGTCCTCGTCCATCCACAAGACCGCCGCGGCGCCGTCGGAGATCTGCGACGACGTCCCCGCCGTGTGAATCCCGCCCTCGAGGACCGGTTTCAGCACGCTCAGGCCCGCGAGCGTGGTGTCGCGCAGGCCCTGGTCGCGGCTGATCGTGACGCGCTCGGAGGTCGGCTGCTTGTTCTCGTCGAGCGCCGGCGCCTCGATCGGGGAGATCTCGCGGTCGAAACGGCCTTCGTCCCACGCTTGCTTGGCCTTGACCTGGGACGCCAGCCCGAACTCGTCGATGTCGTCGCGGGTGATGCCGCGGCGCTTGGCGATCCGCTCGGCGGCGGTGAACTGGTCGGGCAGGTCGATGTCCCATGACGCGGGGCGCAGGATGCTGCGGTCGGGACCGGCGTTGGCGCCCAGGCCGACACGGCTCATGGCCTCGATCCCGCACGCGATGCCGACGTCGATCGCTCCGGCCGCGATCAGTCCGGCGATCAGGCCATTGGCCTGCTGCCCGCTGCCGCACTGGCAGTCCACGGTCATCGCGCCGACGTGCTCCGGCAGCCCGGCGACCAGCCAGCTCACCCTGCTGATGTTGTTGGACTGCTCGCCGTACTGTGTGACGCAGCCGCCGATCACCTGCTCGACATCGCCGGCGTCGATGCCGGCTTTCTCCACGAGGGCCTTCTGCACCGCGCCCAACAGCTCGGTGGCATGCAGTCCGGACAGCCATCCGTTGCGTTTGCCGATCGGGCTGCGAGTGGCTTCGACGATTACCGGGTTACCCATGGGGCCAGGCTAGAACACGTTTCATTACTATGACAAGCGACGATGCCCCAGCGCCTTTTGTCTGCGGTGGAGGCATGTTTTACTGGAACTAGAACACGTTGTAGTTCAGGAGAGAAACTTAATGGCACCCCACATTCCGGCTGACTTCGACTTTCTCGATCCCGACGTCAACCTGGCGGGACTTCCCGTAACCGAACTCGCCCAGCTCCGGGCGTCCGAGCCGATCCACTGGGTCAGCGTCCCCGAAGGCTGCGGAGGCTTCGAAGACAACGGCTACTGGCTTCTCACCAAGCATGCCGACGTCAAGGAGGTCTCCCGCCGCAGCGACCTCTTCTCCAGTTGGCAGAACGGGGCGATCCCCACGTGGCCGCCGGAGATGAAGCGGGAGCAGGTCGAGCTGCAGCGCAGCGTCATGCTGAACATGGACGCGCCGCACCACACCCGGCTGCGCAAGATCATCTCCCGCGGGTTCACGCCACGCGCGATCGGGCGCCTGGAGGCCGAGCTCGCCCAGCGCGCCCAGAACATCGCCAAGGCGGCGGCGGCGGAGGGCGTCGGCGACTTCGTCGAGCAGGTGTCGTGTGAGCTGCCGCTGCAGGCCATCGCCGGCTTGCTCGGCGTGCCGCAGGAGGACCGCGACAAGCTCTTCCGCTGGTCCAACGAGATGACGGGCGGCACCGACCCCGAATACGCCGACGTCGATCCCGCGCAGTCGTCGATGGAACTGATCATGTACGCGATGGCGATGGCCGCGGAGCGCAACCAGAATCCCACCGACGACATCGTCACCACGCTGATCCAGGCCGACATCGACGGGGAGAAGCTCTCCGACGACGAGTTCGGTTTCTTCGTCGTCATGCTCGCGGTGGCGGGAAACGAGACCACCCGCAACTCGATCACCCACGGGATGATCGCCTTCGCGAACAACCCCGACCAGTGGGAGCTGTTCAAGCGGGAGCGCCCGTCCACGACCGCCGACGAGATCGTCCGCTGGGCGACACCGGTCTCGGCCTTCCAGCGCACCGCCAACGAGGACACCGAACTGGGCGGCGTTCAGATCAAGAAGGGCCAGCGGCTGGTGATGTCTTACCGCTCGGCCAATTTCGACGACGAGGTCTTCGACGACCCCTACACGTTCAACATCCTGCGCGACCCGAACCCGCACGTGGGATTCGGCGGCACCGGTGCGCACTATTGCATCGGCTCCAACCTCGCGCGCATGACGATCAACCTGATCTTCAACGCCGTTGCGGACCACATGCCGGACCTCAAGCCGGTCGGCGAGCCCGAGCGGTTGCGGTCGGGCTGGCTCAACGGCATCAAGCACTGGCAGGTCGACTACACCGGTAAGAACTGATGGACTTCGACCTCACCCCGACGCAGCGGGCCGTCGCCGACGTCGTGACGTCGGTGCTGGATCGGGAGTTGACGTGGGACGCCCTGGTCAGCGGGGGAGTGGCGGCACTACCGGTGCCCGAACGCCTCGGCGGCGACGGCGTGGGCATCGCCGAGGTCGCGACCGTGCTCACCGAGGCGGGCCGGCACGGCGCGATCACGCCGGCGCTCGCGAGCCTGGGCTTGGGTGTCGTGCCGTTGCTGGACCTGGCCTCCGACGCCCAACAGGACCGGTTCTTGGCCGGGGTGGCCAAGGGCGGCGTGCTCACAGCGGCGCTCAACGAGCCTGGCGCCGCGCTCCCGGACCGGCCGTCGACCAGGCTCTCGGGCGGCCGCCTCTCGGGCACCAAAGTCGGCGTCGGCTATGCGGGGCAATCGGATTGGATGATCGTGACCGCGGACAGCGGGGTCGCGGTGGTGTCGCCGAAGGCCGAGGGCGTGCGGCTGGTGCACACGCCGACGTCCAATGGTTCCGACGAGTACACGGTGACGTTCTCCGACGTGACCGTAGACGACGCCGACGTTCTCGCCGGCGCTTCGGCGCAGCGGGTCAACCAGCTTGCGTTGGCGCTGACCGGCGCCTATGTGGACGGGCTGGTGGCCGGCGCGCTGCGGTTGACCGCGGACTACGTGGCCAACCGCAAGCAGTTCGGCAAGCCGCTGTCGACGTTCCAGACCGTCGCGGCGCAGCTCGCCGAGATCTACATCGCCTCGCGCACCATCGATTTGGTGGCCAAGTCGGTCGTCTGGCGGTTGTCGGAGGGGCTGGACGCCGACTCCGACCTGGAGGTCCTCGGGTACTGGGTGACTTCGCAGGCGCCGCCGGTGATGCAACTCTGCCACCACCTGCACGGCGGCATGGGCATGGACATCACCTACCCGATGCACCGGTACTACTCCACGATCAAAGACCTGTCCCGGCAGCTGGGCGGGCCTTCTCATCGCCTTGACCTGGTGGGGATCGCAAGCGCGGCGCAACCAAGCGCCGGCCCAGAAACGTTGGTGGGAGCCTGATGTTCATCGACCTGACCCCCGAGCAGCGTCAGCTGCAAGCCGATCTGCGGAAATACTTCTCGAATCTCATCTCTTCCGACGAGATGAAGGCGATGGAGAAGGACCGGCATAACGAGGCCTACCGCGCGGTCATCCGGCGGATGGGCAAGGACGGCATGCTCGGTGTCGGGTGGCCGAAAGAGTACGGCGGCCAGGGGTTCGGCCCCGTCGAGCAGTCGATCTTCGTCAACGAGGCGCACCGGGCCGACGTGCCCCTGCCCGCGGTGACGCTGCAGACGGTCGGTCCGGTGCTGCAGCAATTCGGCAGCGAACTGCAGAAGAAGAAGTTCCTGCCGGCCATCCTGGCCGGCGAGGTGCACTTCGCGATCGGCTACAGCGAACCCGAGGCGGGCACCGACCTGGCGTCGTTGCGGACCGCCGCGGTGCGCCAGGGCGACGAGTACATCGTCAACGGACAGAAGATGTGGACCACCGGCGGGCACGACGCCGACTATGTCTGGCTGGCCTGCCGCACCGACCCGGAAGCGGTGAAGCACAAAGGCATTTCGATCCTGATCGTCGACACCAAGGACCCCGGCTACTCGTGGACGCCGGTCATCCTGTCCGACGGCGCCCACCACACCAACGCGACGTACTACAACGACGTGCGGGTGCCGGCCGACATGCTGGTCGGCGAGGAGAACGGTGGCTGGCGGCTGATCACCACCCAGCTCAACAACGAGCGGGTCATGCTCGGGCCCGCGGGCCGCACGGCGGGCATCTACGACCGGTTGCACGCCTGGGCGTCCAGGCCCGGCGGCGACGGTGTCACCCCCCTCGACCGCCCCGACGTCAAGCGCGCCCTCGGCGAGATCTATGCGATGTGGCGGATCAACGAGCTGCTCAACTGGCAGGTGGCCGCGGCCGGCGAGGACATCAACGTGGCCGACGCCGCGTCCACGAAAGTGTTCGGCACCGAGCGCATCCAGTACATCGGGCGGCTCGCCGAGGAGATCGTCGGCCGATACGGCGACCCTGCCGAGCCTGACACCGCCGAACTGCTCGACTGGCTGGACTCGCAGACCAAGCGCAATCTCGTCATCACCTTCGGCGGCGGCGTCAACGAGGTGATGCGGGAGATGATCGCCGCCGCCGGCCTCAAGGTGCCCAGGGTGCCTCGATGACGGACATCGCGAAGGCCGTCGCGGAGATCACGGCCACCGTGGTGGCCAAGCCCCGCGCGGGCCGGGACCCCGTGAACCTGCCGATCATCAACAACTGGGTGGAAGCGCTCGGCGACCGCAACCCGATCTACACCGACGAGGCCGCGGCGCGCGCCGCCGGTCACCCGGGAATCGTGGCTCCGCCGGCCATGATTCAGGTCTGGACGATGTTCGGCCTGGGCGGCGAGCGTCCGACGGACGATCCCATGGGGCCCATCATGGAGCTGTTCGACCGCGCCGGGTATGTCGGCGTGGTGGCCACCAACTGCGAGCAGACCTACCACCGGTATCTGCGGCCCGGCGAGCAGGTGACCGTTTCCTCCGAGATGCGCGACGTCGTCGGGCCCAAGCAGACCGCGCTCGGTGAGGGCTGGTTCATCAACCAGCACATCACCTGGCGCGTAGGTGACGAGGATGTCGCCGAAATGGCCTGGCGCATACTCAAGTTCAAGCCGAGCGAAGCCGCCGGCGCGGCTCCGGTGCCCGAGGATCTGGACCCCGAGGTCATGATGCGCCCCGCGGTGTCGCGTGACACCGCGTTCTTCTGGGAGGGCGTCGAGGCACACGAGCTGCGCATCCAGCGCAGGCCCGACGGCAGCCTGCAGCACCCGCCGGTGCCGGCGGTGTGGCAGGACAAAGAGCGGGCGATCGACTACGTGGTGGCCGCCGGCACGGGCACGGTGTTCAGCTACGTGGTCCACCATGCGCCCAAGGTGCCCGGCCGGACGCTGCCGTTCGTCATCGCGCTGGTGGAACTCGACGAGGGCGTCCGCATGCTGGGCGAGCTGCGTGGGGTGGAGCCCGCCGAGGTCAAGATCGGGATGCCCGTCCGCGCAACCTATCTCGACTTTCCGGCCGGCGAGGCCGCTCCGGCGTGGACCCTGTACGCCTGGGAGCCGTCGGCATGAGCGCACCCGTTGTCGAGGTGGGCACGGTGCTGCCCGAACTCAAGATCTACGGCGACCCCACCTTCATCATCTCGACGGCCATCGCCACGCGCGACTTCCAGGACGTGCACCACGACCGGGACCTGGCGCAGGCCAAGGGATCCAAGGACATCTTCGTCAACATCCTCACCGATACCGGGCTGGTGCAGCGGTTCATCACCGACTGGGCCGGGCCGTCCGCACGGATCAAGTCGATCGGGTTGCGGCTGGGGGTGCCTTGGTATGCCTACGACACGGTCACCTTCAGCGGTGATGTCACCGCGGTCGAGGACGGTCTGATCACGGTGAAGGTGTTCGGCCGCAACAGTCTTGGCGACCACGTCATCGCGACGGTAACGCTGACGATGGGGGACGCGTGATGTTGTCGGGCAAGGCCGCGATCGTCGGCATCGGAGCCACGGACTTCTCCAAGAACTCCGGCCGCAGCGAGTTGCGACTGGCGGCCGAGGCCGTCCTGGACGCGCTGCAGGACGCCGGCTTGTCGCCGTCGGACGTCGACGGTCTGACGACCTTCACGATGGACACCAACAACGAGACCGCGGTGGCGCGCGCGGCGGGCATCGGGGAGCTGAAGTTCTTCTCGCAGATCGGTTACGGCGGTGGGGCGGCCTGTGCGACCGTCGCGCAGGCCGCGATGGCCGTCGCCACCGGGGTGGCCGACGTCGTGGTGGCCTACCGCGCGTTCAACGAGCGGTCCGGCATGCGGTTCGGCCAGGTGCAGACGCGATTGGCGGGAAGTGCCGGCGTGCAGGCCGATTCCACCGCGGCCGACAACTCGTTCTCCTACCCGCACGGGCTCTCCACGCCGGCGGCTCAGGTCGCGATGATCGCCCAGCGCTACATGCACATGTCCGGGGCCACCAGCCGGGACTTCGGCGCGATCTCGGTGGCCGACCGCAGGCACGCCGCCAAGAACCCGAAGGCGTACTTTTACGAGAAGCCGATCACCATCGAGGAGCACCAGAATTCGCGCTGGATCGCCGAGCCGCTGCGGCTGCTGGACTGCTGCCAGGAGACCGACGGTGCGGTCGCGATCGTGGTGACGTCGCCGGAGCGTGCGCGGGACCTCAAGCAGCGGCCGGCGGTGATCGAGGCGGCGGCGCAGGGTTCCAGCCCCGACCAGTACACGATGGTCAGCTACTACCGTCCCGAGCTCGGCCTGCCCGAGATGGGCGTCGTCGGTCGGCAACTGTGGGGGCAGTCGGGTCTTTCGCCCGCCGATATCCAGACCGCCGTCCTGTACGACCACTTCACGCCCTTCACGCTGATTCAGTTGGAGGAGCTGGGTTTCTGCGGTCGCGGCGAGGCAAAGGACTTCATCGCCGACGGTGCGATCGAGCTGGGCGGGCGGCTGCCCATCAACACCCACGGCGGCCAGCTCGGTGAGGCCTACATCCACGGCATGAACGGCATCGCCGAGGGGGTGCGGCAGTTGCGCGGCACCTCGGTGAACCCGGTCCCCGACGTCGAACACGTCCTCGTCACCGCGGGCACCGGCGTGCCCACGTCGGGCCTGATCCTGGGCTGAGTTCGCCCGGCGCGCGCCTGCCCGGCGCGCGCCTGCTTGGCAAGTACCGCCGAGTGTGCGGCGAGCCGCACATTCGGCGGCCAGTGTGCGGCCAGCCGCACACTCGCTAGGTGAAGTGACGCCCGCGGGGCCCCATGCGACGCTGCGGGGTCATGGGAGTCCCCTTCATCGGCAGCGAGGCCATCGCTGCCGGGAGATTGACCAAGGCCGAACTGGCGACGCGGTACCGTCGGCTGTTCCCCGACGTCTACATCGAGCGTGAAGCACTCGTCACGGCGGAGATACGGGCGCTGGCGGGCTGGCTCTGGACCGGACGGCGAGGCGTCGTCGCAGGCTTCGCCGCGGCGGCGTTGCACGGCAGCAACTGGGTCGACGATGCCCAGGTTGTTGACCTGATTCACGACAATCGACGCGGGCCGCCCGGGATTCGGACCCATCGCGAACGCATCGAGGAAGACGAAATGCAGACGGTTGCCGGCATACCGGTGACATCCCCGGTCAGGACGGCGCTGGATCTCGGTTGTTGGTACCCGACGACGGGCGCGGTAGCGGCCATAGATGCCCTGGCCCGCGAGACCGAGATCAAGGCGGCCGATGTGGAGGCGCTGGCACTCAGATACGGTGGACGGCGCGGGATCTCGCGTGCGCGTACCGCGGTGGGCCTCTTCGATGCCGGTTCCCAATCACCCAAGGAGTCGTGGTTGCGGGTCGTGCTGATTCAAGCCGGACTGCCGCCGCCGCGAACCCAGATTCCCGTCGAAAACCGGATCGGCGACGTATTCGCCTACCTCGATATGGGTTGGGACGACCTCAAAGTCGCCGTCGAGTACGACGGCGAGCAGCATCGCAGCGACCGCCGGCAGTACACGAGGGACGTCCGGCGACTGGAGATGCTCGAGCGACTCGGCTGGATCGTCGTCCGGGTGGTGGCGGGTGACCGGCCAGCCGAGATCGTGAGCCGTGTCAGGGCGGCCCGGGCCCGACGAGTGTGCGGCTAGCCGCACACTCGAAAACCAGTGTGCGGCTAGCCGCACACTGGGCGCCTACAGCTAGGCCGGGATCAGCTCGACGCCGCTGAGCACGACGGCGTTGTCGCGCGAGGGCGCGACAACGCCGGCCAGAAAGCGGTTGTCGTCCTTCCAGATGTCGACTCGCAACGTCTCCCCGGGGAACGCGACGCCGGCGAAGCGCGCGCCGTAGCCGGCGACGGCCGTGGCATCGCCGTCGAGCAGCGCGTCGGTGATCGCCTTGCAGGTCATGCCGTACGTACACAGGCCATGCAGAATGGGCCGCGAAAAGCCTGCTGCGGCAGCGAATTCCGGGTCGGAGTGCAGGGGGTTGCGATCGCCGCAGAGCCGGTAGAGCAGGGCCTGCTGCGGCAGGATCGGCATCGCAACCTCCAGGTCGGGGGCGCGGTCGGGCGTGCTGTCAGAACTCGAAGGCCCCCGGGAGCCGCCGAATCCCCCTTCGCCTCGCGCGAAGATCGACCGCTTCTGCGTCCACAGCAGCGTGCCGTCCGGCGCGGTGACCGTCGTCTCGCTCCAGATCACCGCGGCCTTGCCCTTGTCCCAGATGTCGGTGAAGCGTGTCACGGCGCGGGCCGAACCCGACGGTGGCAGCGGCGCGGGCACTTGCACACGCTCGCTGGCGTGCAGCACCTTGCCCAGCTCGATGTCGATGCCGGGGAACTGCACCGTCGGCGGCGTGGTCATGTGGAAGCTTGCGGCCACGTTGCCGAACGTCGGCAACACCTGCGGGGTGTCGTCGATCAGGTAGCGCAGCTCGCGGGGGTTCGTCGGGTCGGAGCCGGCGCCCAGGCCCAGGTGATACAGCTGCACGTCGCTGCTGACCCAGGAGAAGTCGATGGGCTCCAGTTCGGCGGCCAGGGCGACGTCTACGTCGATGGGCATGTCAGCGTTCTCCCGCGATGTGCAGCGCGGCCAGATAGCCGAAGGTCATCGCCGGGCCGATCGTCCCACCCGGACCGGGATACGTGTGTCCCATCACCGGGGCGCTGACATTGCCTGCGGCATAGAGCCCTTCGATGACGCTGCCGTCGTCGCGCAGCGCGCGGCCGTGGACATCGGTGCGGACGCCGCCCTTGGTGCCGAGGTCACCGGGCACCATCTTGGCGGCGTAGTACGGCGCGTGCCTGATCTCACCGAGGTTCGGGTTCGGCTTGTTGGTGGGATCGCCGTAGTAGCGGTCGTACGCGCTCTCGCCGCGGTGGTAGTCCTGGTCGACCCCGGACCGCGCGAATCCGTTGAAACGTTCGACGGTGGCGGTCAACTGGTCGACCGGCAGGCCGGCCTTGTCGGCCAACTCGGCGAGCGTGCCGGCCTGGATGACGACGCCGGACTCCAGCCACTTGCGTGGAATACGTTGCCCGGGATTGAGTCCGGCGAAGATGTAGCGATCCCGGTACTGCTGGTCGAAAATCAGCCAGGCGGGGATGTTCTCACCCGGACCGGGGCCCTGGCCGAACTCCCCGCCGTACATGTGATGGCAGGCCTCGACGTAGGGCATCGACTCGTTCATGAAGCGCTTGCCCGACATGTTGACGATGATCGACCCCGGCGAGTTGCGCTCCGACAGCGCGAACCAGGGGGAGCCCACCAGCGGCACCGTCGGGCCCCACCAGGCGTCCTCCATCAGATCCAGTGCGGCGCCAAGCTTTTCGGCGGCGACGATACCGTCGCCGGTGTTGGCCTTGGCGCCGACCGTCCACTCGGTGGTGATGGGCGCGCGCTGGTACTTGACCCGCATCTGCTCGTTGTGCTCGAAACCGCCCGACGCCAGGATCACGCCGCGCCGGGCCCGGATGAGCCGGGGCTCAACGCGTTCGGACGCATCGCTCACATAAACTCCGCGCACGACGCCGTCCTCGACGTAGAGGTCCGTCAACGCCGTGTTGAGCAGCACCGGGACCCCGGCTCGCTGCAGGCCGATCCGCAAGGGACCGATCAAGGCGCGCCCCATGCCGACGAGGTTCTTCCCGGTCGCCTTCGCCCACATGGTGCGGCCGCCGACCTTCAGGCTGCGCAGCACGCCACGCGGGTGCCGCTTGAGCTGGTTGAGCCGCACGTAATCCTGTTGCATGACAACGACGTTCAACGGGACCTTGCCGTACGCAGGCTCCAGCCCCGCCTCGTCGGGGCCGAGCTTTCGGGCGTCGAACGGCTTCGGCTCGATCGAGCGGCCCTCGGCGCGACCGCCCGGCGCCTCGGGGTAGTAGTCCGAATAGCGCGGCACCCAGCACATCTTCAGCGGCGTGTGCTTCAGCACGAACGAGAGCATCTCGGGACCGCGCTCGAGGTAGGTGTCGATGCGCTCCGGCTCGACCCCGCTCACCGACTTGTCGCCGATGATGCCGTGCAGGTAGGTGCGCGCCGCGGTGGTGGTGTCGCGCACCCGGTGGCGTTCGAGCACCTCGTTGTTGGGAATCCACACGCCGCCGCCGGACCGCGCGGTGGAGCCGCCGAAGTGGGGAGCCTTCTCGATGACTACTGTCGATAGACCGCGGTGCGCGGCGGTGAGGGCAGCTACCATGCCGGCACCGCCGCTGCCGACCACGACGACGTCGTACTCCTGCGCTGTCATGTAGAACACGTTATAGAATTGCCCGGGTAGGGCGCTACCGGCCCGGTCAAACGGACGAGGGGACTTCGGTAAATGCTCAGTGTTGCAGTCCGCGACGAGCTGGCCGCCGACCTGGCGCAAGCGGAGCGGAGCCGTGAGCCCATGGCCCCGTTGACCGCCGGCCACCCCGACATCGACGTCGTCGACGCCTACGAGATCCAGCTGATCAACATCCGGCAGCGCGTCGCCGAGGGCGCGCGGGTGGTGGGGCACAAGGTCGGCCTGTCCAGCAAGGCGATGCAGCAGATGATGGGCGTCGACGAGCCCGACTACGGGCACCTGCTCGACGAGATGCAGGTGTTCGAGGACACCCCCGTGAAGGCCGGCCGCTACCTCTATCCCCGGGTCGAGGTCGAGGTGGGCTTCATCCTGGCCGAGGACCTGCCCGGCGCCGGATGCACCGAGGACGACGTGCTCGCGGCGACCGAGGCCCTGGTGCCGTCGATCGAGCTGATCGACACCCGGATCACCGACTGGAAGATCGCTCTGTGCGACACGATCGCCGACAACGCGTCGTCGGCGGGGTTCGTGCTGGGTGAGGCGCGGGTGTCGCCCGCCGACCTCGACGTCAAGACCATCGACGCGGTGCTGACCCGCAACGGCGAGGTTATTGCCGAGGGCCGCAGCGACGCCGTGCTGGGCAATCCGGTGACCGCGGTCGCGTGGCTGGCCCGCAAGGTGGAAAGCTTCGGGGTGCGGCTGCGTAAAGGCGACGTCGTGCTCCCCGGTTCGTGCACGCGGGCGATAGATGCACACGCCGGAGACCAGTTCGTCGCCGACTTCACGGGCCTGGGTTCCGTGCGGTTGTCGTTCGAATAATCTCGAATTACTTTCGAAATTGAATACCAGGAGCGTTTGATATGCCCTCGAAGGCGAGTGTGGCCATTGTCGGGTCGGGAAACATCAGCACCGATCTGCTCTACAAGCTCCTGCGGTCCGACTGGCTGGAACCGCGCTGGATGGTCGGCATCGACCCGCAGAGCGAGGGCCTGGCGCGGGCGCGCAAGCTTGGCCTGGAGACCACCCACGAAGGCGTCGACTGGCTGCTGGCGCAGTCCGAGAAGCCCGACCTGGTGTTCGAGGCGACCAGCGCCTACGTGCACCGCGACGCCGCACCCAAGTACGCGGCGGCGGGGATCCGGGCCGTCGACCTGACGCCGGCCGCGGTCGGCCCGGCGGTGATCCCGCCGGCGAACCTGCGCGAGCACCTGGACGCGCCGAACGTCAACATGATCACCTGCGGGGGCCAGGCCACGATTCCGATCGTGTACGCGGTGTCGCGCGCCGTGGCCGAGTCGGGCGGCGTGCCGTACGCGGAGATCGTCGCGTCGGTTGCGTCGTTGTCGGCGGGCCCGGGCACCCGGGCCAACATCGACGAGTTCACCAAGACCACCAGCAAGGGCGTGGAGACCATCGGCGGCGCCCGGCGTGGCAAGGCCATCATCATCCTGAACCCGGCCGACCCGCCGATGATCATGCGCGACACCATCTTCTGCGCCATCCCCGAGGATGCCGACCGCGACGCGATCGCCAAGTCCATCCACGACGTGGTGGCCGAGGTGCAGACCTATGTGCCGGGCTACCGGCTGCTCAACGAGCCGCAGTTCGACGACCCGTCGATGAACTCCGGAGGCCAAGCCCTGGTCACCACGTTCGTCGAGGTCGAGGGCGCCGGGGACTACCTGCCGCCGTACGCCGGGAACCTGGACATCATGACCGCGGCGGCCACCAAGGTCGGCGAGGAGATCGCCAAGGAGTCCCTGACGGCGGCCGCCGGGACGGCGGAAGGAGCGCAAGCATGAGCGACATCTTCTTCAACCCGGTCTGGGACGTCCGCATCACCGACACGTCGCTGCGCGACGGGTCGCACCACAAGCGCCACCAGTTCACCAAGGACGAGGTCCACGGCATCGTGGCGGCGCTCGACGCCGCCGGGGTGCCGGTGATCGAGGTGACGCACGGCGACGGGCTGGGCGGGTCCTCGTTCAACTACGGCTTCTCCAAGACCCCGGAGCAGGAGCTGATCAAACTCGCCGCCGAGACCGCCAAGGAGGCCAAGATCGCCTTTCTGATGCTGCCGGGGGTGGGCACCAAAGAGGACATCAAGGAGGCGCAGGACAACGGCGGCTCGATTTGCCGGATCGCCACCCACTGCACCGAGGCCGACGTCTCCATCCAGCACTTCGGCCTGGCCCGCGAGCTGGGCCTCGAGACCGTCGGGTTCCTGATGATGAGTCACACCATCCCGCCGGAGAAGCTGGCGGCCCAGGCGCGCATCATGGCCGACGCGGGTTGCCAGTGCGTCTACGTCGTCGACTCCGCGGGCGCCCTGGTGCTCGACGGGGTGGCCGACCGGGTGGCCGCGCTGGTCGCCGAACTCGGCGACGACGCCCAGGTGGGCTTCCACGGGCACGAAAACCTCGGCCTGGGGGTTGCCAACTCGGTGGAGGCGGTGCGTGCGGGCGCCAAGCAGATCGACGGCAGCGTGCGCCGCTTCGGGGCGGGCGCGGGCAACGCGCCGGTCGAGGCGCTGATCGGGGTGTTCGACAAGATCGGCGTCAAGACGGGCATCGACTTCTTCGACATCGCCGACGCCGCCGAGGACGTGGTGCGCCCGGCCATGCCCGCCGAGTGCCTGCTCGACCGCAACGCGCTGATCATGGGGTATTCGGGGGTCTACTCCAGCTTCCTCAAGCACGCGGTGCGCCAGTCGGAGCGCTACGGCGTGCCGGCCCACCAGCTGTTGCACCGGGCCGGTCAGCGCAAGCTGATCGGCGGCCAGGAGGACCAGCTGATCGACATCGCGCTGGAGATCAAGCGCGAGCAGGACAGCGGCGCCGCCGTCACGCGGTGACGCTTGTATGAATTAGCTATCAGATGGCTCACATCCGCCGGAACCTGAGATTTATCACCCCGGTTTGGCATAGTTTTGTGACTATCGACTGAAGTCGTCGCCGAGGGGACCCGATGAGTTTCTTTACGCTGCCGCCGGAGATCAATTCACTGCTGATGTACTCTGGCGCCGGATCCGCGCCGATGCTGCAGGCAGCGGCTGCGTGGAACGGGTTGGCTTCCGAGCTTTCGGCGGCGGCCGAGTCCTTCAGCTCGGTCACATCGAATCTGGCGAGCCAGGCGTGGCAGGGTGCGGCGGCGGCGGCGATGGCGCAGGCGGCGGCCCCTTACGCCGGCTGGCTCAACGCGGCAGCGACTCAGGCAGCGGGGGCGGCCGCCCAGGCCCAGGCGGTGGCCAGTTCGTTCGAGGCCGCTCTGGCGGCCACGATTCACCCGCTGGAGGTGCAGGCCAACCGCAACGGCCTGGTGAACCTCGTGATGTCGAACTTCTTCGGGCAGAACTGGCCGGCGATCGCGCAGACCGAATTCAACTACGCGGAGATGTGGGCCCAGGACGTGGCGGCGATGGTGGGCTACCACGGCGGGGCGTCGGCGGCTGCCGGCCAGCTGCTGTCGGGTCAGGCCAGCCTGCCGATGCTGCCGAGCCTGCCCGGCATGCCGATGGGCGGCGTGGGCGGCGCCTCGAATGGCGGCGTTGCCGGGCCGACCTCCGCGGGTGGCGCCGCCGCGGCGGGCGCCGGGACTCCCGGCGCGACCGGCGCCGGTGGTGCGGTCCAGGGCGGCGGCGGCGGTGGTTCTGTGGGCGATGTCGGTAACACGGGCGTCGTGGCGACGGCTGCGCCGAGCGGTGACGGCGGATACGTCGCCGCAGACGCGGGCAGCGGCACCGTCGTGGCCGGCCAGTCCGGCGACCCCGGTGCGACGTTGGCCGGCGGGCCCGCGCAGGTCGCCGGCGGCGGCGGTGGCGGCGGCGGCGGCATGAACCCCGGCGTCATGGGCGCGGGGATGGGCGCGATGATGATGGCCCGCGCGGCGGGCTCGGCGAGCTCTCAAGACGGCGGCTCGCTGGGCATGGGCCCGGCGGTGAAGATCCCGGGCACGTCGAGCTTCGAAGAGGAGACGACGGCCGTCGAGCGGGTGGAAGAGGCCGCCGTGGTGGAAGAGGAGGCCCTCGCGGCCGCGACGCCTCTGGCCAGCACTCCGGACGCGGCCAAGCCCGCCGCGGCGGTCACCCAGCCCATGCACGCGGCGCCGGAAGAAGCCCGCGGCCCGCGCGAGCGGATCGCCGTGGAGTACCCGGAGCCGGAGATCGAGCCCCTGAAAGCCCGCGCCAACTAGCGGCCGGGATTCCCGCCGGGCCGACGCGGGTAATCTCGATTTCATGACGGACACTTCTGGATTTCTTCGTCGCGGGCTGCCGGCCGCAGGTCTGCTCGGTGTCGCCGTCTGCGCGCTGATCGCGGTGCCGGCGGCCAACGCAGCTCCCGCGTGCAATCAGACCGTGGGCGACTCGATCAACTCCTACCTGATCCGCCATCCGGATGTGAAGGCGCAACTGCAGGCGCGGTCCAGCGCCGAGGGCGACGGCGGCAACGTCATCGACTACCTGAATCGCCATCCGGACGTGCGGCAGCATCTGATCGACCTGTCGCAGCAGTGCGCCTCGTAGCGATTCGGACTCGTTTCCCGACGCTGCGGGCGACACGCGAGAATGTTCGCCATTGACTCAAAATGAGAACACGTTCTAGCGTCTAGGCGTGCTCTCTGATTCCGTCTCCGGACCCCTCACCGATGCGATCGCCGAAGCCGAAAAACTTGTGGCGGCCGCGCCGCACATCGAGACCGAGGCCGACCTCCTCGAGGGGCTGCAGTACCTGGCGGGCTGCATTGCGGGCTGCATGCACCTGGCCTTCGACTACGAGCGCGACCACCCGTTCCTGCAGTCGGGCACCGGGCCGTTCACCAAGATGGGCCTGGACAACCCCGACACCCTCTACTTCGGTACGCGGGTGCGGGCCGACCACGACTACGTCGTCACCGGCAAGCGCGGCACCACCACCGACCTGAGTTTCCAGCTGCTCGGCGGCGAGTACACCGACGACAACGTGCCTGCCAGCCAGGCCGCGTTCGACGACCGTGAGCTCGAGATCGCCGCGGACGGCAGCTTCGAATGGCGAGTCCGGCCGACGAGTCCCGGGCAGCTGGTGATCCGCGAGGTGTACGGGGACTGGGCGGCGCAACGGGGCACGCTGGCGATCGCCCGGCTGGACACCGCGGGGACCGCGCCGCCGCCGCTGTCGCGGCAGACGCTCGAAAAGCGTTATGCCACAGCGGGCAAACAACTGGTCAACCGGGTGAAGACCTGGCTGCAGTTCCCGCAGTGGTTCTACTTCGACCTTCCCGTCAACACCATGGTGGCGCCGCGCCTGACACCGGGCGGCCTGGCGACCCAGTACTCGTCGGTCGGGCATTTCGAGCTGCGCCCCGACCAGGCGCTGGTGATCACCATCCCGGTCACCGATGCGCCCTACCTCGGTTTCCAGCTGGGAAGCCTCTGGTACATCTCGCTCGACTACATCAACCACCAGACCTCGCTGAACAACACCCAGGCGCAAGCGGATCCGGACGGCAAGGTGCGCATCGTCGTCGCCGACCAGAACCCCGGCGTGACCAACTGGGTCGAAACGCTGGGCCATCGCAAGGGCATCCTGCAATTCCGCTGGCAACGCGTCTCGCGTCAGCTGACCGAGGCCGACGGCCCCACCGTCGAGTTGGTGGACTTCGAAGCCGTGCCGGCCGCGCTGCCGCACTTCGACCACAACAAGATCTCCGACGACGAGTGGCGAGCGCGAATCGCGTTGCGTCAACAACAGATTGCGGCGAGGATGCTGGGGTGACGATGTCAGGGATGCTCGATCAGAAGGTGGTCATCATCAGCGGCGTCGGGCCCGGGCTGGGCACCACGCTGGCGCACCGGTGCGCGAGCGAGGGTGCCGACCTGGTGCTGGCCGCCCGCACCGTCGAACGGTTGGAGGAACTGGCCAAGCAGGTCAACGACACCGGGCGCAAGGCGCTGGCGGTGCGTGCCGACATCACCGACGACGAAGAGGTGGCATACCTCGTCGAGACGACGATGGCGACCTACGGCAAGGCCGACGTGTTGGTCAACAACGCCTTCCGGGTGCCGTCGATGAAGCCGTTGGCCGCGACCAGTTTTCAGCACATCCGCGACGCGATCGAGCTCAGCGCGCTGGGGGCGCTGCGGCTGATCCAGGCGTTCACACCGGCGCTGGAGCGCTCGCACGGGTCGATCGTCAACGTCAACTCGATGGTGCTGCGGCACTCGCAGGCCAAGTACGGCGCCTACAAGATGGCGAAGTCCGCGCTGCTGTCCATGTCGCAGTCGCTGGCGACCGAACTGGGCGAAAAGGGCATACGGGTAAATTCCGTTGCCCCGGGCTACATCTGGGGCGACACCCTGAAGGGCTACTTCGAGCATCAGGCGGGCAAGTACGGCACCACGATGGACCAGATCTACCAGGCGACCGCGGCCAACTCCGATCTCAAGCGGCTGCCGACCGAGGACGAGGTGGCCTCGGCGATATTGTTCCTCGCCAGCGACCTGTCCAGCGGCATCACCGGGCAGACGCTGGACGTGAACTGCGGGGAGTACCACACGTAATGGCCGAACGGACCGACGTCGCCACCGTCGACGAGCTGCACGCCTCGGCCACCAAAGTGACCGGTCTCGACGATTTCGGCAGCGACGACGACAACTACCTCGAAGCGTTGCACGTGCTGCTCGAATCGTACCGGCGCGAGGCCGGCCTGACGGCGCTGGGCAGCAAGATGAACCGCTTCTTCCTGCGTGGCGCGCTGGTGGCCCGGCTGCTGAGCGAATCCGCGTGGAAGCAATACCCGCAACACGCCCACGTCCAGATCGAGCGGCCGATCTTCGTCACGGGGCTGGTGCGCACCGGCACCACGGCGCTGCACCGGCTGCTGGGCGCCGACCCCGCCCATCAGGGCCTGCACATGTGGCTGGCGGAGTTCCCGCAGCCGCGCCCGCCCCGCGACACGTGGGACTCAAACCCGTTGTACCGCCAGCTCGATGCGCAATTCACGCAGCACCATCAGGACAACCCGGGCTACACGGGCCTGCATTTCATGGCCGCCTACGAGCTGGAGGAGTGCTGGCAGCTGCTACGCCAATCGCTGCACTCGGTGTCCTACGAGACGCTGGCGCACATCCCGAGTTACGCCCAGTGGTTGTCGCGTCAGGACTGGACGCCCTCTTACCGCCGGCACCGCCGAAACCTTCAGCTGATCGGGCTCAACGACGCCGACAAGCGTTGGGTACTGAAGAATCCCAGCCACCTGTTCGCGCTGGACGCCCTGATGACGACGTATCCGGACGCGCTGGTGATCCAGACGCATCGCCCGGTCGAGACGATCATGGCGTCGATGTGTTCGCTGGCTCAGCACACCGCAGACGGCTGGTCGACCACCTTCGTCGGCGCCCAGATCGGCGCTGACGCAATGGAAACCTGGTCACGAGGGTTGGAGCGGTTCGACGCCGCCCGGGCGAAATACGACCCGGCGCAGTTCTACGACGTGCAGTACCGCGACCTGATCGCCGACCCGATGGGCACGGTCGCCGACATCTACCGCCACTTCGGCATCACGCTGACCGACGAGGCGCGGGTGGCCATGGAGAAGAGCTACGGCGAGAGCCAGTCGGGTGAGCGTGCGCCCAAACACAAGTATTCCCTTGAGGATTACGGGCTGACGGTCGAGGCCGTCAAGGAGCGGTTCGCCGGGCTCTGACTGAAAGCCCGGCGCGGATCAGTCGGCGTCGGGCGCGTCGTCCAGGATGCCCTCGGCGACCGCGTGTTCGATGCTGTCGCCGAGTTTGGGACATGACCGCGTGCGCGCGGTGTCGCCGCCGGACGCGCGCACCTCGGCGAAATAGGCGCAGCGATTCGCCGCGTCGGTGTTCCACTGCACGGCGGTGTGGCCGGGACCCACCCGCCGGACGGTGACCGCGACGTGGCAGAACCGGCAATCCACCGATTGCATGCCCGAGCTCAGGTATCGTTCCCGGTCCGCGCGGGTGGCTTCGCGCACAGCGGCCGCGCGGTCCGGGTCGTTGCTGAAATCCCTTGACTTCGCCCACGCCTCGCCGTTGCGGCCCGTCCGGGACGATGCCTGGTCGTGGTCGTGGTCGTGGTCGTGGTGATCGCCGTGCAGCAACAGCATGGACCGCGCGAGCCGATCGACGTCGGGAATCGCCGGCTGGTCTTCAGGCATGGTCAGTGTTGCTGCGCGGGTTCGGGCGCGTCGGAGTCCCGCGCCTTCAGGTTCTCCTCGACCTCGGCATTCCAGTACTCGTTGGCGCGGGTGGTATCGACCTCGATCTCGAAGCGCTCCACCATTTCCGGCTTGATGTCGGCGACGTCGACATAGAACTGCTGATACCAGCGGCGCAGCTGGTAGACGGCGCCGTCCTCCTCGACCAGCAGGGGGTTGTCGATCCTCGTCTTGTGCTTCCAGATCTCGACGTCCTGCAGGAAACCCTTGCTGACCCCCTCGGTGAACACCCGCGAGAGCTTGTCGGTCATCGCTTCGTCCATGCCCTTGGGCTTTTCGACGACGACGCCCCACTGCAGGACGAACGAGTTCTGTGTCACCGGGTAGTGGCAGTTGATCAGGATCGACTCGGCTTTGTAGCCGCCGTAGCTGTTGTGCAGCCAGTTGATCATGAAGGACGGCCCGAAGTAGGACGCCTCGGAATCCAGGTGCGCCTCACCGTAGGAGGTGCCCAGGTCGTTGACGTCTGGCCGGCCCACGTTGTGCAGGTACTGCGACGCGATGTGACCCTCGAAGACGTTCTTGAAGTACGTCGGCAACCCGAAATGGATGTAGAAGAAGTGCGCCATGTCGGTGACGTTGTCGATGATGTCGCGGCAGTTGGAGCCCTCGATGAGGATGCGGTTCCACCGCCAGTCGGTCCACTCGTCGCTGGCGGCTTCGGGAATGTCGGGGATCCTGACCGCGGGGTCCGGTGGGTTGCCTTCGTGGTCGTGCCAGACGAAGAGCAGGCCGCCGCGGACATCGGTGGTCCATGCCCGGGTGCGCGCGGTCTTCGGGGTGCGCTTGGCGTAGGGCACCAGCTTGCAGCGCCCGTCGCCGCCCCAGCGCCAGTCGTGGAAGGGGCAGGCGACCTCGTCGCCCTTGATGGTGCCCTCGGACAGGTCACCGCCCATGTGCCGGCAGTAACCGTCGAGGACCTTCAGTTCCCCGTGTGAGTCGGCGAACACCACCAGCTTGGTGCCGAACGCCTCGATCGGGTGCGGCTTGCCGTCCTGAAACTCTTTCGCGACGCCCAGGCAGTGCCAGCCCCGGGCGTACCTGGTCGGCAGGGCGCCGGGATCAATCTCCCGGATGCCGACCGCGTTGGTGTCGGTACTCACCTGTAACCTCCACTTGCTAGCCCTCTAACTAGAACACGTTACAGTTTTGCCGTGGGCCCGCGCAACGAAGCGCCCCCTAACCACGCGATATCCGCGGGGGCGCACCCGCCCTACGGTATATCTAGACGATGCCGCTGTTTGCTTTCGAAGGCCGGGCGCCGCGCATCGATCCCACGGCCTTCGTGGCCCCGACCGCGACCCTGATCGGCGACGTGACCGTCGAAGCGGGGGCGTCGGTGTGGTTCAACGCCGTGCTGCGCGGCGACTACGGCCCGATCGTCGTCCGGGAAGGCGCCAACGTGCAGGACGGCTCCATGTTGCACGCGCCGCCGGGCATCCCGGTCGACATCGGCCCCGGAGCGACGGTGGCCCACCTGTGCGTCATCCACGGCGTCCACGTGGGTCCCGAGGCGCTGATCGCCAACCACGCCACGGTGCTCGACGGCGCGGTGATCGGGGCGCGCAGCTTGATCGCCGCCGGCTCGCTGGTGCTGGCCGGCACGCAGATTCCGGCGGGGATGCTGGCGGTGGGGTCGCCGGCCCAGGTGAAGGGGCCGGTCGCCGGAACGGGCGCCGAGATGTGGGTCAACGTCAACCCGCAGGCCTACCGGGACCTGGCTGCCCGGCATATCGCCGGACTGGAGCCGATCTAGATCGCGCGCCGCGCTCCGAGGGCGCAAAATTCGTGTGGAAGCATCCACGAAATGCTGACCCCGCCGGACGGAGAGCGCGATGAAGAAGGTTTTGATCACCGGGTCGGGCACGGGGTTTGGCCACGAAGTGGCCATGCGACTGGCCGAGAAGGGCTTTGATGTCGTCGCCGCCGTCGAGATCTACGCGCAAGTGCAGACCCTGAAGCGTCAAGCTGCTGCGCGAAACGTCTCACTCCAAGTGGAAAAGCTGGACGTGACGGACGCGGGTGACCGGCGCAAGGCTCTGGAGTGGGAAGTCGAAATCTTGGTGAACAATGCCGGACTTCTGGAGGGCGGATCCGTTCTGGACGTCCCGGCGGTCAACATGCGCAGGGAGTTCGAAGTCAATGTTATCGGCCCGCTGCTGCTGACTCAGGGGATCGCAAAGCAGATGGTCAAGCGCGGCGAGGGGCGGATAGTGTGGGTCTCGTCGCGAGAAGGGCTGAACACCAACCCCTTTACCGGAATCTATTCGGCTTCCAAGCATGCCGTCGAAGCCATCGCGGAAACGATGAGCCTGGAGCTCCAGGAGTTCGGGATCGAGGTGGCCACAGTCAATCCGGGCCCGTTCCTGACGGGTTTCAACGACCGCGGCTTCGAGACATGGCGTAGTTGGGAGGACGACGCGTCCGAGCGGCTCTTCGATTACTCCAAGCTCGCGTTCCCCCGAGCCCAGTTCGATCCCGAACCGGTATACGCGACCCTGACCGCTGTCGCGGCGGGCGAGGTCGACAGTTACCGCAACCTCGAGCCGAAGTCGATGCTCGAGGAGACCAAGAGACTCATCGAAGCCCCATGGACGAAGAAGGTGCGCGATGGTCTGGGAACTCGGCCGCCCAGCCTGCAGAATTCTTTCGAGATGAAGCCCGAAACTCCCGTGGCAGAGTGAGGATCCTTCGAAGTCCTACGAGAACCGCGGTAACGGCCAGACTTTCGATGCGTTGACGACCAAGGGGAAACGGGTTACGCAAGTGCGCTGGACACCCGAATGCCCTGCCTGACGAAGCCGTTCACAGCCCCTCGAAAGCCTCAAAGGCGTCAAGGGCCCTCTGGGCGGCGCTGCGCGCGCTGGCCGGATTCGCCCCGGTGATCAGCCTCCCAGCGGTAATCGAGTAGTCGTCAAAGGGATGCATGGGGGAGCTGTAGTGTGCTCCCGCTTTGGTGACCGCGTCCACGACGGGGGCGACTCTATCGGACTTCAGCTTGTCCCAGACCTGCAGCACAATCTCGCCTTCGATCGTGAACCCGGTTACCGTTTGCCCTTCGATGATCGAGCGGCCGTTCGACTCGGTTACACCCGGCAGCAGAACCGGTCCATGACATACCGCCGCGACGATTCCGCCTCGGCCCCAGACGTCCGTGGCCACCGTCTGAAGCCCGCTGGCGGTGGGATAGTCATACAGCGCGGCATGTCCAGCCGAACCGAAGAATAGTCCGTATTGTCCCTTATCCAGCTCCGACGCCTTCTTCAGCTGCGAATTCAGCTGCACGTTGAACGGGTGCTGCGGGTTCTGATAAACAGCCTTGTCATCGCCGGCCAAGAACCGGTCGGTAAGCGAGAGATCGTCAAGCCCGTATGTACCGGTTTCGCTGGCTAGATCCACGTCGAAACCGGCTGCCGTCAATACTTCGTAGGGATGCAACGCCTCGGTGTAGAAGAGGCCGGTTTTCGTGCCGTCGGGATAGATCACTCCGTGGTAGCTGCTGATCGAGATCAGCGCCTTGCGGGGAAGGTTTGCAGTCATGGTCGACTCCCAGTGCGTGTGCCCGTGCATGCCGCCGCACAGCAATCCAACCTCACAACGCACACGACCGCCAGTTGGACTGTCCAGGGCTGAGCGCTAGACCCGGCGGGTACTCGCGACCGCCCGGTCCATCTCCCAGTACGCGCGCAGGGCGACCATCTCGCCGTGGTCGTTGGCCTTATAGGTGAACACGCCCTCGGCGGTGGTCTGATAGTCGCCCGTCGTGATCAGGATGTGCCCGACGTTGGCTTCCTCGTTGCCGCACTGGTAAGTGTCGCGGAAGACGAACTCGATCTTGGTGGTGGGGGCGATGGCCTTGTCCCAGAAGGCCGAGATCGCGTCGCGGCCCCGGTGTCCCTTGCCCTCCGGGTCGAACGGCGACGGCCCGATCGGGTCCTCGACGACGGCGTCGTCGGCGAACACCGCCAGCCAGGCGTCCTTGTCCCGGGCCATCACCGCCTCCCGGGAGCGCCGCCCCGCCTCGTGCGCCGGGTGCAGGGTCATGCCGGTTCCTTCTCGGGCTTGTCCGCCCCCACCACCCACATGGAGTAGTACTGCGAGCCGCCACCGTAGGCGTGCCCCAACGCCTTTCGCGCACCCGGCACCTGATGGTCGCCACCCTTGCCCATCACCTGGATCGCCGACTCGGCGAAGCGGATCAGGCCCGACGCGCCGATCGGGTTGGACGACAGCACGCCGCCGGACGGGTTCACCGGCAGCCGCCCCCCGATCGCCGTCTCGCCCGCCTCGGTGAGCTTCCAGCCCTCGCCCTCGGGCGCGAACCCCAGGCTTTCCAGCCACATCGGCTCGAACCACGAGAAGGGAACATAGATCTCGGCGGCGTCGATCTCGTCGATGGGGCTGGTGATGCCGGCGGACTTCCACAGTGCCGCCGCCGCATCGCGGCTGGCCTGCGGGCTGACCTGGTCGCGGCCGGCGAACTGCAGCGGCTCGGTGCGCAGGGCGGTCGCGTGGATCCAGGCGACCGGATTCCCTTGGGCCAGGCGGCCTTCGGCTGCCTCCTCGTCACCGATGACGACCGCGCACGCACCGTCGGACGACGGGCAGGTCTCGTCGTAGCGGATCGGGTCCCACAGCATCGGCGACTCCATCACCTTCTCGACGGTGATGTCGGGCTGGTGCAGGTGAGCCAGCGGGTTGCGGGCGCCGTTGAGCCGGTCTTTGACCGCGACGATGGCGCCGATGTTCAACGGAGCACCCGAGCGGCGGATGTAGGACCGCACGTGCGGTGCGAAATACCCGCCCGCGCCCGCCCCGACGGGCTTGATGAACGGGATCGGAATCGACAACGCCCACATGGCGTTTGACTCCGACTGCTTCTCCCAGGCCATCGCCAGCACCCGCCGGTATTTGCCCGACTGGACCAGGCTGGCGGCCACGACGCCGGTGGACCCGCCGACCGAACCGGCCGTGTGCACGCGGATCAGCGGCTTGCCGGTGGCGCCCACGGCGTCGGCCATGAACAGCTCCGGCATCATGACGCCCTCGAAGAAGTCGGGCGCCTTGCCGACCACGACGGCGTCGATGTCGTCGAACGTCGAACCGGAGTCGGCGAGCGCCCGGTCGATCGCCTCGCGCACGAGGCCGTTCATCGAGACGTCCTTGCGCTTGGCCACGTACTTCGTCTGTCCGGTACCGAGTACCGCGGCCAGGTTCTGCCCTGCACCGGCCATCAGTTCTTCCCTTCCATGACCGCGACCAGGTTTTGCTGCAGCGCGGGCCCGCTGGTGGCATGCGCGAGCACCCGCCCGGCGGACCCGTCCCAGATGTGTTGGGCCGCAAATCCGATACGTTCCAGGCCGGCGACGAACATCGGGTTCGCCGCCAGTGCGCCGCCGGACGGATTGACCTTGGTCTTGCCGTTCAGCCCGATGGCCTCGGCGAGGATCAGGTGCTGGTGGGTGAAGGGCGCGTGGATCTCGGCGACGTCGATGCTGCCGGTGTCGTCGCCGGTGGCCCCCTTCGCCGACGCCGCGGTCGAGGTCGACACGGTCAGGTCGCGCACCCCCAGCGACGGCGACTCGATGCGGTGCTCGAAACCGGTGATCCAGGCCGGGTTTTCGCGTAGCTCGCGTGCCCGGTCGTCGGCGGCCAGGACGATGGCCGCGGCGCCGTCGGTGATCGGCGCGATGTCGTGGCGCCGCAGCGGGTCGTTGAAGAACGGGCGGCCGAGCAACTCGTCGATGCTCTTGGCGGGCTTCTCGGAGTCGTTGCGCTCGGCGTAGGAGAACGAGTCGAGGGCAACCTGGGCCATCTGCTCGTGGGTCCACTTGCCGCTGTCCAGGCCCATACGGGCCTGCAGTCCCGCCATCGACACCGAGTCCGGCCACAGCGGTGCGACGGTGTAGGGGTCGGTCTGCCGCGACAGGATCTGGCGCAGGATGCCCGCCGATGACTTGCCGAAGCCGTACACCAGTGCGGTGTCGACCTCGCCGGTCAGGATCTTGATGTAGGCCTCGTAGAGGGCCCAGGCCGCGTCCATCTCGACGTGCGACTCGTTGATCGGGGGAACGGCGCCGATCGAGTCGATCGCGGAGATGAACGAAAAAGCGCGTCCGGCAAGGTAATCGGAAGATCCCGAGCACCAGAAGCCGATGTCGGTGCGGGCGATGCCCAGCTCTTCGTAGAGCCGGGCGAAGCACGGTATCAACATCTCGACGCCGTTGGTGGTGCCGTCGGTGCGGCGTACGTGTGGGGCGTGGGCGAAGCCGACGACCGCAACGTTGCGAGCGCTCATGTGCAGTTAAGCCCTTTACAGGTGGTGCTTGTAGGTGTCGTAGTCGGCGTCGGGTTCACCCGTGGGCCGGAAGTACTCGATGTTGTCGATGCCGAAGCCCCACTCGTCTTTGGGCTTCCACACCGCCTCCACCCGCATCCCCATGCGCACCTCGTGCGCGTCGATATCGGCGACCAGGTGCAAAAACGGGATGTCCGCGCCGTCGAGCAGCACGTACGCCGCGACGTACGGCGGCTTGATGCGCTGGCCCTGGAACGGGATGTTGATGATCGCGAACGTCGTCACCGTGCCCTTGTCCGGCAGTTCGACGAATTCGGTGGTCGGCTGCCCGGTCGCCGGGTCGGCGCCATGCGGCGGGAAGTAGACCTTGCCGCTCTCGCCCGTCCGGGCACCCAGCAGCTTGCCCACAGCGATGGCCCGCAGGTAGGCGCTCTCCTCGTGGGAGGCGGTGTGCTGGATTGTCAGCGAGATCGGCGTGACGATCATCGTGACCGGATCCTGTTCGCCCGCAGAAGTTTCCGGTACGGCTTCGGTCTCCTCGCCCAGCTCGAAGTAGGCGATGTCGGTGATGGAACCCACCGGCTCGTCGGCCCAGTGCACGTGCACGCGGGCGCCGGTCCGGATCGCCTCGGGCGCCCCGGCGTCGACCGCGTGCATCAGCAGCGTGTCGGCGCCGTCGAGCTTGATCAGCGCCCAGGCGAACGGGCGGTCCAGCGGCTGGCCCGCCAACGGGTCGGGCTGCCAGGTCCAGGAAGCGACCGTGCCGACGCTGGACACCGGCACCATCTCGTCCAGCGGCTCGTAGGTGACCGGGTCGTATTCCGCCGGAGGGACGTGGACGCGGCCATCGGATCCGCGCACCCCCAGGATGCGGCGCTCACGCAGCGCGGTGAAGAACTTGCTCAGCGTGGGGCCGACCGAACGGGTGTAGTCGAAGGACAACGTCAGTGGCGCGGAAAGTGGCGGTTCAGGATGATCCATCAAGGTCGGGCTGCTCGAACTGGCTGTCACGCCATCGAGTAGAACAGGTTCTAAGAACGGATTCAACATCGGGTCAATGGGAAGGGCGAACGCTATGAAGCTGGGGTTGCAGCTCGGATATTGGGGCGCGCAGCCGCCGCACAATCACGGTGAGCTCGTCGCCGCAGCCGAAGAGGCGGGGTTCGACGCCGTCTTCACCGCCGAGGCGTGGGGATCCGACGCCTACACGCCGCTGGCGTGGCTGGGTTCCTCGACGCAGCGGCTTCGCCTGGGTACCTCGGTGATTCAGCTGTCGGCGCGGACTCCGACCGCGTGCGCCATGGCCGCGCTGACGCTCGACCATCTGTCCGGCGGCCGGCACATCCTGGGGCTGGGCGTCTCCGGCCCGCAAGTGGTGGAGGGCTGGTACGGCCAGCCGTTTCCCAAGCCGCTGGCGCGCACCCGCGAATACGTCGACATCATCCGGCAGGTCTGGGCCCGCGACAAGCCGGTGACCAGTGCGGGTCCGCACTATCCGTTGCCGCTCACGGGCGATGGCACGACCGGTCTGGGCAAACCGCTCAAGCCGATCACCCACCCGCTGCGCCCCGACATCCCGATTTTCCTGGGCGCCGAGGGGCCGAAGAACGTCGCGCTGGCCGCGGAGATCGGCGACGGGTGGCTGCCGATCTTCTACACCCCGCGGATGGCCGACACCTACAACGAATGGCTCGACGAAGGGTTCGCCAGGCCCGGGGCGAGGCGCACGCGCGGCGACTTCGAGATCTGCGCGACCGCGAACATCGTCATCACCGATGACCGCGCCGCCGCCTTCGCGGCGATGAAGCCCTATCTGGCCCTCTACATGGGCGGCATGGGCGCCGAGGACACCAACTTCCATGCCGACGTCTATCGCCGGATGGGCTACGCCGAGGTGGTCGACGAGGTCACCGCGCTGTTCCGGTCCAACCAGAAGGAGAAGGCCGCCGAGATCATCCCCGACGAGGTGGTCGATGACGCCGCCATCGTCGGTGACGTCGACTACGTGCGTAAGCAAATCACGGCCTGGGAGGCCGCCGGCGTCACCATGATGGTGGTGTCCGGCCGCAGTACAGAGCAGGTACGGGAGTTGGCGACGCTGATCTGAGGCGTTGCTTGCCTCCGCATAGAACACGTTCTAGATTGACCGGGTGACAGCCTCGCAGCACACAATCGCGGGCACGGTGCTGACCATGCCCGTGCGGATCCGCAAGGCGACCCAGCACATGGCGATGTTCTCGGTGGACGCCGACGCCGCCCAGCGCCTGATCGACTACAGCGGCCTGCAGGTCTGCCGTTACCTGCCCGGCCGCGCCGTCGTCGTCCTGATGCTGATGCACTACATCGACGGCGACCTGGGTCAGTACCACGAATTCGGAACCAGCGTGATGGTCAATCCGCCGGGGTCCAGGGCCAAGGGCCCGCGGGCGCTGCAGTCGGCCGGCGCCTTCATCCATCACCTGCCCGTCGACCAAGCCTTCACGCTCGAGGCTGGGACCACGATCTGGGGATACCCGAAAGTCATGGCGGACTTCACCGTTCGGGAAGGCCGCGACTTCTCCTTCGACCTCAGCATCGACCGCCAGCTGGTGGTGAGCATGGATTTCCGCCGCGGTCTGCCGTTTCGGCTGACCCCGCGGCAGCAGTCGCAGCGCACGTATTCGCACCGCGACGGCGTCACGCGCGAGACGTCGTTCGAACACACGCTGGACGGCGTGCGGACCCGGTTCGGGGGAGTGCACATGCGCCTGGGCGATCACCCTTACGCAAAAGAGCTGGCTTCGCTTGGCCTGCCGAAGCGCGCGATGGTGTCCAGCTCCGTTGACGAGGTACAAATGACATTCGGCGATGCCCAGGAGATCTCATGACGGTGACTTCCACGACCCGACCCGATGTCGACCTGACCGACGGCACGTTCTATGCCGGTGATTCCCGGGCGGTCTACCGCTGGATGCGCCACAACGAGCCCGTGTTCCGGGACCGCAACGGATTGGCCGCCGCGTCGACGTACCAGGCGGTGATCGAGGCCGAGCGCAACCCCGAGCTGTTCTCGAACGCGGGCGGCATCCGGCCCGATCAGGACGGCGTCGAGATGATGATCGAGATGGACGACCCGCAACACCTTTTGCGGCGCAAGCTCGTCAACGCCGGTTTCACCCGCAAGCGGGTCAAGGACCTGGAGCCCAAGATCTCCGCCCTGTGTGACACCCTGATCGACGCGGTGTGCGAACGCGGCGAGTGCGACTTCGTCTGGGACCTGGCCGCGCCGCTGCCGATGGCCGTGATCGGCGACATGCTCGGGGTGCGGCCGGAGGAACGCACCATGTTCCTCAAGTGGTCCGACGATCTGGTCAGCTTCCTGAGCAGCACGGCCGACCCGGAGCAGTTCCAGGTCACCATGGACGCGTTCGCCGCCTACAGCCAATACATGATGGGCATGATCGAGGCCCGGAAGAAGGAGCCGACCGACGACCTGGTCAGCGTCTTGGTGCATGCGGAGGTCGAAGGCTCGCGGCTGGAGGACCATCAGATCGTCACCGAGGTCCTGCTGCTGTTGATCGGCGGCGACGAGACCACGCGGCACACGCTGTCGGGGGGGACTCGGCAGCTGCTGCTGCACCCCGACCAGCACCGGCGGCTCGTAGGCGACCCGGGCCTGCTGCCCAACGCGATCGAAGAGATGCTGCGCTGGACCGCGCCGGTGAAGAACATGGCACGCACCATCACCGCCGACACGGAATTCCACGGCACGCAGCTGCGTCAGGGCGAGAAGATGATCCTGCTGTTCGAGTCGGCGAACTTCGACGAGAAGGTGTTCGACGACCCGGAGAGCTTCGACATCGGGCGCTATCCGAACAACCACCTCGCGTTCGGGTTCGGCACGCACTTCTGCCTGGGCAACCAGCTCGCCCGGCTGGAGCTGTCGATCATGCAGTCGCGGCTGCTGGCGCGGCTCCCGGACATGCGGCTGGCGTCGGACGCCGAGCTGCCGTTGCGTCCGGCGAACTTCGTATCGGGCCTGGAGAAGATGCCGGTGGCGTTCACGCCCGCCGCGCCGCTGGGCTGAACGCCTTCGTCCCATCGCCGAGCGTGTAATCACTGCGAAATCCGAGCGAGTTTTTCGCGCTGAGTGCACGTTCGGCGCCGCCAGGCCGTCGCCACCCTGCTCAAGACGGCGCCTTCGGTGTCCTCTGCCGTGACGCGAACATTCATCCAGCCCAACTCGGCGACGGCCTCCGCGCGCCGAATGTCCTTGTTGAACTGCCGTCGGTCGGTGCGGTGATGGTCGCCGTCGTATTCGACGCCCAGCTTGACGTCCTCCCAGCCCATGTCGAGGACCGCGACGAGCTCTCCGTATTCCCCGTAGACGGGGATCTGGGTTTGCGGTCGCGGATAGCCTGCCCGGATGAGCAGGAGCCGCAGCCACGTCTCGCGGGGTGACTCGGCGCCGGGATCGACCAGGGGCAGCACGACGCGGGCACGCCTGATGCCGCGGCGGCCCCGGTAGCGCTCGGCGAGGGCCTCGACGTCAACCACCTTGAGATCCGTCGCGCGCGCCAGCGCGTCGATGGCCGCGACCGCCTCGCCGGTCGGATAGCGGCACGCCAAATCGAGCGCGGTTCTGGCCGGCGTGGTGACCGGGATGCCGGCGATCAGCGCCACCTCGTCCTCGCCGACGCGATCCGACCAGGTCCGGACACCGCCCGGCGGCCTGCGGTAGCCGTAGAGCAACTCCGCGGGTGCCCGATCACCGACCCATCTGACGCCGTGGAGTGCCGAGGAGGAGCGGCCGGCGACGATGCCGCGGCGCCGGGACCACAGCCACGCGGCACGTGCGCGGGATCGAGCGGTGAGCTCGGCGCCGGCCGAGACGTACACGTCGGGATGGATCGAGACGAAGCGGCTGCGCAGCGCGTACGGCGTCACGATGCCGGCGTCGACGGCCTCGCTACCGAGAAACGGCTCCTCCATGGCAGGCGAGTGTGGCGGAGGGGACCGACACCGTCGCCGAACGTGCACTCACCGCGAAAAAGCGGCCGAGACTTCGCAAAGGATGCACGCTCGGCGCGGGGGCGGTCCTAGCGATTCTGGAAGTTGGGCTTGCGCTTCTCGGCGAACGCCCGCGGACCTTCCTTGGCGTCGTCGGACAGGAACACCTTGATCCCGATCTGCGTGTCGATCTTGAACGCCTCGTTCTCGTGCATGCCCTCGGTCTCGCGGATCGCCCGCAGGATCGCCTGGACGGCCAGGGGCCCGTTGTTCTCGATGATCCCGGCGATCTCCAGCGCCTTGGACAGCGCCTGCCCGTCCGGGACGACGTGCCCGATCAGGCCCATCTCCTTGGCCTCGGCGGCGGTGATGTGGCGTCCGGTCAGCAAGAGGTCGCACGCCACCGTGTAGGGGATCTGGCGCACCAGTCGCACCGCGGAGCCACCCATCGGGTACAGGCTCCACTTGGCCTCCGAGATCCCGAACTTCGCGCTCTCGCCGGCGATCCGGATGTCGGTGCCCTGCAGGATCTCGGTGCCGCCGGCGATCGCCGGCCCTTCGACGGCCGCGATCAGCGGCTTGGTCAGCCGGCGGCCCTTGAGCAAGGCGTCGATTCGTGATGGGTCGTAGCTGCCGTCCTTGAACGACTCGCCCGGCGGTTTCTTGGTTGCCGCCTTGAGATCCATGCCCGCGCAGAAGTAGCCGCCGGCGCCGGTCAGGATGCAGCAGCGGATGTCCGGGTCGTTGTCGACGCGGTCCCACGCCTCGACCATGATCTGCATCATCTCGGTGCTCAGCGCGTTGCGGGCGTGTGGCCGATTCAACGTGACGATCAGGGTGTGACCGCGCTGCTCCACCAGCGCGTCCGCCTCCTGGGGTCCCGCCTGTTCCTTTGCTGGCGCGTCGGCCACGGTGATCGCCCTTCCCTCGACAGTGAGCATCAGCTTGTCAAGAAATGTAACACGTTCTAGTTTGGTGGCCGTGGCCCTGAATATTGCCGACCTCGCAGAGCACGCCATCGACGCCGTGCCCGACCGTGTTGCCCTGATCTGCGGCGACGAGAAGCTGACGTACGCCGAGTTGGAGGAGAAAGCCAACCGCCTGGCGCACTTCCTAATCGACCAGGGTGTCAAGAAGGACGACAAGGTCGGACTCTACTGCCGCAACCGCATCGAGATCGTGATCGCGATGCTGGGCATCGTCAAGGCCGGCGCCATCCTGGTCAACGTCAATTACCGCTACGTCGAGGGCGAACTGCGCTACCTTTTCGACAACTCCGACATGGTCGCGCTGGTCCACGAGCGCCAGTACGCCGACCGGGTGGCCAACGTGTTGCCGGAGACGCCCGACGTCAAGACGATCCTGGTGATCGAGGACGGCAGCGACGCGGATTTCAAGCGCTACGGCGGCGTCGAGTTCTACTCGGCGATCGCGCAGGGCTCACCCGAACGCGATTTCGGAGAGCGCAGCGCCGACGACATCTACCTGCTCTACACCGGCGGCACCACCGGTTTCCCCAAGGGCGTGATGTGGCGCCACGAAGACATCTACCGCGTGTTGTTCGGCGGAACCGACTTCGCCACAGGCGAATTCGTCAAGGACGAGCACGACCTGGCCAAGGCGGCCGCCGCCAATCCGCCGATGGTCCGCTACCCGATCCCGCCGATGATCCACGGCGCCACGCAGTCGGCCACCTGGATGTCGATCTTCTCGGGTCAGACCACGGTGCTGGCGCCGGAATTCAACGCCGACGAGGTCTGGCGCACCATTCACGAGCACAAGGTGAACCTGCTGTTCTTCACCGGCGACGCCATGGCCCGCCCGCTGCTCGACGCGCTGAGCGCAGATCATGACTACGACCTCTCGTCGCTGTTCCTGTTGGCCAGCACCGCGGCGCTGTTCTCGCCGAGCATCAAGGAGCGACTTCTCGAGCTGCTGCCCAACCGGGTGATCACCGACTCGATCGGCTCGTCGGAAACCGGCTTCGGGGGCACCAGCATCGTCGCCAAGGACGCGCCGCACGCCGGCGGTCCGCGCGTGACCATCGACCACCGCACCGTCGTGCTCGACGAGGAGGGCAACGAGGTCAAGCCCGGCTCGGGCGTGCGCGGTCTGATCGCGAAAAAGGGCAACATACCGGTCGGTTACTACAAGGACGAGAAGAAGACCGCCGAGACGTTCAAGACGTTCAACGGTGTCCGTTACGCCATCCCCGGGGACTACGCGCTGGTCGAGGAGGACGGCAGCGTCACGATGCTCGGCCGCGGTTCGGTGTCCATCAACAGCGGCGGAGAGAAGATTTACCCGGAGGAGGTCGAGGGGGCGCTGAAGGGGCATCCCGACGTGTTCGACGCCCTGGTGGTCGGCGTGCCCGATCCCCGCTACGGGCAGCACGTCGCGGCCGTCGTGCAGCCCCGCGCGGGGTGCCGGCCGTCGCTGGCCGAGTTGGACCGGTTCGTGCGCTCCGAGATCGCCGGGTACAAGGTGCCGCGGAGCCTGTGGCTGGTCGACGAGGTGAAGCGCTCGCCTGCCGGCAAGCCCGATTACCGATGGGCCAAGGAGCAGACCGAGGCGCGCCCTGCCGACGACGTCCACGCCGCTCACGTGAGCGCTTGACCGATTTCGTCAAGCAGCACCCCGGCGCACCGGCAGGCTACTTCGCTTGGGAGGCAGCCGGATTGCGGTGGCTCTCCGATGTCGACGGGGGCGCCGCGTGCGCCGACGTCATCGCCGTCGACGATACGAGCCTGACGCTGCGCCGGCTGGGTTCGGTGCCGCCGGCGGCCCCGGCGGCACGCGCATTCGGCGCCCAACTGGCCGTCACGCACGACGCGGGTGGCGCGGAGTTCGGCGCGGGTCCCGACGGATGGGACGGCCCGGGGTTCTTCGGGCCGCTGTCGCAGCCGCTGCCGATGTCGCTGCGCCGCCACCGGCGGTGGGGCGCCTTCTACGCCGAGGAGCGGCTGGCCCCGATGGCCGAGTTGGCCGCGGCGCGCCTCGATCCCCCGACCCGCGACGCGGTCGACTCGGTCATCGCACGTTGCGGCGCGGGTGATTTCGACGACGACGAGCCCCCGGCGCGGCTGCATGGCGATCTGTGGAGCGGCAACGTGATGTGGACGCCCGACGGGGTGGTGCTGATCGACCCCGCGGCGCACGCCGGCCACCGCGAGACCGACCTGGCGATGCTCGAGCTGTTCGGCTGCCCGCATTACGACCAGGTCGTCGCCGGCTATCAGGGCGTTCGGTCGCTGCGGGCCGGCTGGCGCGATCGCATCGGCCTGCACCAGCTGTTTGCGCTGCTGGCGCACGTGGTGCTGTTCGGCGAGGGGTACGCGGCGCGGACGAAAGCGGCCGCCCGCGCCGCGCTCGCCGCGTAGGCCTACGCTCGTTCGCGATGACCATCGACGTGTGGATGCAGCATCCCACTGTGCGGTTCCTGCGCAGCGACATGCTGGCGTCCCTGCGGCGCTGGACGGGCGGGTCGATACCGGACACCGAGATCCCGATCGACGCGACCATCGCCGCGATGGACGCGGCCGGTGTCGACTTCGGGTTGCTCAGCGCGTGGCGTGGCCCGTTCGGTCAGGACCTGGTCTCCAACGATGAGGTGGCCGACTGGATTCGGTTGCACCCGGACAGGTTCGGCGGTCTGGCGGCGGTCGACCTCGACCGGCCGATGGAGGCGGTACGCGAATTGCGGCGGCGGGTCGGCGACGGCGGGTTCGTCGGCCTGCGGGTGGTGCCGTGGCTGTGGGACGCGCCGCCCACCGACCGCCGCTACTATCCGCTGTTCGCCCAGTGCGTCGAGTCCGGGGTGCCGTTCTGCACGCAGGTCGGCCACACCGGGCCGCTGCGACCCTCGGAGACCGGGCGCCCGATTCCCTACATCGACCAGGTGGCCCTGGACTTCCCGGAGTTGGTGATCGTCTGCGGCCACGTCGGCTATCCGTGGACCGAGGAGATGGTCGCCGTCGCCCGCAAGCATGAGAACGTCTACATCGACACCTCGGCGTACACCATCAGGCGCCTCCCGCAAGAACTCGTCGATTTCATGAAAACCGGTACCGGACAACGCAAAGTGCTGTTCGGCACCAACTACCCGATGATCACGCACGCGCACGCCCTGGCGGATCTGGACAACCTCGGGCTGGCCGTCGAGGCCCGCCACGACTTCCTGCACCGCAACGCCCGGCGCGTGTTCGGACTGGAGGCGAGAACGTGAACGGCGCTCAGGCACTGATCAACACCCTGGTAGACGGCGGCGTCGACGTCTGCTTCGCCAACCCCGGCACCTCCGAGATGCACTTCGTGGCCGGGCTGGACAGCGTTCCCCGGATGCGCGGCGTGCTAACGCTTTTCGAGGGCGTCGCGACCGGCGCGGCCGACGGGTATGCCCGCATCGCCGGCCGGCCGGCCGCGGTGCTGCTGCATCTGGGCCCCGGGCTGGGCAACGGACTGGCCAACCTGCACAACGCCCGGCGCGCCCGGGTGCCGATGGTGGTGGTCGTCGGAGACCACGCCACCTACCACAAAAAATACGACGCCCCACTGGAATCCGACATCGACGCGCTCGCCGGCACCGTCTCGGGGTGGCTGCGCCGGACGACCGGCACCGCCGACGTCGCGGCCGACGCCGCCGAGGCCATCGCCGCGAGTCGGACGGGCTCGCAGATCTCGACGCTGATATTGCCCGCCGACGTGTCGTGGTCGGCGGGCGCCCGGCCGGCCGGCGCGACGCAACCACCACCACGGGGGGCCGACCCGATGCTGGTGCCCGAGGTCGTGCAGGTGCTGCGGTCCGGGGAGCCGACGGTGCTGATGGTGGGCGGCGACGCCACCCGCGGCCCGGGCCTCGCGGCGGCCACGCGCATCGCCCAGGCGACCGGGGCCCGCGTGCTGTGCGAGACGTTCCCGACGCGGCTGGAACGCGGCGCCGGCGTCCCCGCGGTCGAGCGGCTCGCGTACTTCGCCGAGGCCGCGACGGCCCAGCTCGACGGCGCAAAGCACCTGGTGCTGGCGGGCGCCAAGTCGCCGGTGTCGTTCTTTGCCTACCCGAACGCCCCCAGCGACCTGGTCCCGGCCGGGTGTGAGGTGCACGTGCTGGCCGGCCACAGCGGCGCGGCCGAGGCGCTGGCCGCGGTGGCCGACGACGTCGCGCCCGGCGCGCAGGCGGCGGTGGCCCAGCCCGGCCGTCCCGCCATGCCGAGCGGCCCCCTGACGTCCGCGTCAGCGGCCGATGTGATCGGCGCTCTGCTGCCCGAGCGCGCGATCGTGGTCGACGAGTCGAACACCTCCGGCCTGCTGCTTGCCCAGGCCACCGCCGGGGCGCCGGCCCACGACTGGCTGACGCTGACCGGCGGGGCGATCGGCTACGGCATCCCCGCCGCGGTGGGCGCCGCGATCGCCGCGCCGGACCGCCCGGTGCTGTGCCTGGAGTCCGACGGCTCGGCCATGTACACGATCTCGGGGCTGTGGACCCAGGCGCGCGAGAACCTCGACGTCACCACCGTGATCTACGACAACGGCGCCTACGACATCCTGCGCATCGAGCTGGCCCGCGTCGGCGCGGGCTCGGCGCCCGGGCCCAAGGCCCTCGACTTGCTCGACTTGTCGCGCCCCGCAATCGACTTCGTCAAAATCAGCGAGGGCATGGGCGTGCCGGCCCGCCGCGTGCACACCGCCGATGAATTCGCCGAGGCGCTGCGCGCGGCGGCGGCCGAACGAGGTCCGCACCTGATCGACGCGGTGGTCCCGTCAATAGCGGGCTAGCCCGGGCAACCGGCTCAGCGCCCAGTCCGACAGGGTGTCGAGCACCTTCACTCCCGCCTCGAACACCTGCGCCTCGGCCGCCAGCGCCACGCCCCATTCGCCCGATGGCGTGGGTACGATCCCGAACTGGCGGACCAGGTACTCACCGCGCACCCCCGGGCCCCAACCGCCCTTGGCCGCGAAGCCATGAGCCGCCAGGCCCCACCGGTGCTCGCCGACGAGCTGGCGCATCAAGGCGACGACGTCGTCGGCGCCGGGGATCGATGCCAGCTCGGCGGCGAACCGGGCCTGGCGCTGCAGCGTCCACTGCGTCTGGCCGAAGGCGGTGTAGCCCCGCCGGATCCGGCGGGGCTCGACGACGGTGGCGGTGTCCCCGCCCTCGGCGATGACGCGCTGCACGTGCCGCGCCGCGGCCGCCGGATCACCCAACAGCGACCACAGCTGCTCGGAGGCCTGGTTGTCGGAAGCGGTGATCGCCTTGACGGCCAGGTCTTTGGCGCCCAGCCAGTCGCGGCGCAGCGCCGCGATCGCCAATGGCACCTTGATCGTCGACCACGCCACCCCGGACCACCACCGGCCCAGCGAATACGTCCGGTCCGGGCGGGCGATCGCGATGCCGACCTGCGCCGGAACCGAGGCCGAGAGCTGTTCGAAACTCGCGTCAAGCGCCTGCTCGAGGGGCCGGGAAGTCACGCCTGCTGCCGGTGGATCGGCCAGACGGCATCACCGCAATCGACGCCCTGGGCCGACAATTGTCGTTTGAGCACCTTGAAGGTCATCGTCCGCGGCAACTCGGCGCTCACCCGCACGTACGACGGCCACTGCTTGGGACCCAGGTCAGGCTGCTCGGCCAGGAACGCGCTGAACTTCTCGGCGTCGAAGTCGACGCCCGGGGCCAGCACGACGGCCGCCATCACCTGATCGCCCACGACGGGATCGGGCACCGCGTACACCGCCACCTCGGTCACGTCTGGATACCGTAGCAGCACCCGCTCGATCGGTGCGGTACCCAGGTTTTCGCCGTCGACCCGCATCCAGTCGCCGAGCCGCCCGGCGAAATAGGCGTAGCCGTCGGCGTCACGGTAGGCCAGGTCGCCGCTGTGGTAGACCCCGCCGGCCATCCGCTCGGCCTCGGCGGCCTCGTCGTTGTAATAGCCCTCGAAACGGCCCGGGCCGCCGGCGTTCACCAGCTCGCCGACCACGCCCGGGGCGCAGGGCTTTCCGGTGTCCGGGTCGACGATCTCGATTCCCTCCGGCAGCGGACCCAGGGAGCCGGGGGGAGTGTCGGGGGTGCGCGCGATCGCCACCCCGCCCTCCGTCGAGCCGAACCCGTCTTGCACCACGCAGCCGAACCTGCGGCCAAAGCGATCGATGTCGGCCGGCACGCCCTCGTTGCCGTACACCGCCCGCAGCGGGTTATCCGCGTCATCGGGCTGCTCGGGCGTGGCGAGCACGTACGACAGCGGTTTGCCGACGTAGTTGGCGTAGGTGGCGCCGTAGCGGCGGACGTCCGGCAGGAAACCCGACGCAGAGAACTTGCGGCGCAACGCCATCGAGCCCTGGCAGGCGGCCGCCACCGCCCAGCCGACCAACACGGCGTTGGAATGGAAGAGCGGCATCGACACGTAGCAGACATCGTCGCGGCCCAGGCCGAAGCGCTGCGTCATGGTCGCGCCCGCGACCGCGACCTTGCCGTGGCTGCACTTGACCGCCTTGGGGTCGCCGCTGGTTCCCGAAGTGAAGATCAGCATGAACAGGTCAGCGGGCGACGCGGGCCGAAAGGACGGCTCGGCGCCCCGGAACGCCTCGACCTCGGCGGCCCACTGAGCGGAGTCGACGTTCACGTGGTCGATACCATCCAGTGTCGCCGTCGAATTCGAGTCGGCCAGCACCAACTGGCAGTCCGCCCGCTCGATGTCGCGCCGTAGCGCCTCGCCGCGGCGCACCGGGTTGAGCCCCACCGGCACGATCCCCGACATCCCGGCCGCCACCAGCGTCGCCGAGAAGAACGGGATGTTTTCCAGCAGCACCCCGACGTGCGGTGGCCGCGCCGGGTCCAGGCGGTCACGCAGCGCCGCCACGATCGCGGCGCCGTGCCGCAGGTGATCGCGCCAGCTGATGAACGAGTCCTCGAAGTAGACGCCCCGGTCGTCGATATCAGCCAGCGGCACAAGCAGTTTGGTGACGGTCAGGTCGGTCGGGTCGAGCATTCACGCCCCCGTCGTGGCGAATGTGCGGCTGGCTTCACATTGGAGCTCGAATGTGCGGCTGGCTTCACGCTCGAGCGATCAGGCGGGCGTCTCGGCGAGTTCGCGGCCGATCCGGCGCAGCTGCCCCGTCGCGCCGCCCAGCGCGAACTCGATATCCTTGGCGGCCAGGAAGTACCGGTGCACGGGGTGATCGGTGTCGACGCCCACGCCGCCGTGCACGTGCACGATCGTGTGCGCCACCCGGTGGCCGGCGTCGGCGGCCCAGAAGGCCGCGCTGGCCACGTCGATGTCGGCGGGAAGGTCCTCCGACACCCGCCAGGCCGCCTGGGTGAGCGTCAGCCGCAGGCCCTTCACATCGATATAGCCGTCGGCAAGTCGCTGCGCGACGGCCTGGAAGCTGCCGATCGGGCGGTCGAATTGCTCGCGGGTGCGGGCATATTCGGCGGTGAGCTGCAACCCGCGCTCGAGCACCCCGAGTTGGAAGGCGCTGCGGCCCAGGCTGGTGAGCGTGTCGAGCCACACCACCGCTTCGGCGCCACCGACCATCCGGGTGCCGTCGATCTGGGTGCCGTCCAGGGTCAGGTGCCCGACGCTGCCCTTGCCGGTGGTCTGCATCGTGGTCACCGCGACGCCGGGGTCGTCGGCGGCGACCAGGAAAACCGCGGTGCCGGAATCGGTTTGCGCCGGAACGAGAAACGCGTCGGCGACGGGGCCGTAACCCACCTGGGTGCGGGTGCCGGTGAGCCGGTAGCCCTCACCGGAGCGGGCGGCCTCGACCGGGCCCTCACCCATCTCGCCGAGAAGGGCCGCGGTGAGGATTTTCTCGCCGCCTACCGCCGCGGCGCCCCAGTTCTCCTGCAGGTCGGCGGCGCCGAACCGGGACAGGGCGCCGGCCCCCAGAACCACCGACTCCAGGTACGGCACGGCGGCCAGCTGGTGGCCGAGGGCGACCAGAATGGCCACCTGCTCGAGCGCCCCGAATCCGTCGCCGCCCACCGAGGTGGCCGAGGCGCTCGCCAGGATGCCGGCGTCGATCAGCTTGCGCCACAACTCGCGGTCGAACCGTTGGTCGAGGCCGTCGAGCTCGCGCTGGCGCTCGGGCGTGCACACCGCGTCGACGATGCTGTCCACCAGGCCGCCGAGGTCGGTTGCCGCTTCGGTCGTCGTGAAATCCATGAATCCAGTCCTTAGGAAGAGGCTCAGCGGTTGGCCCGGGGCAGACCCAGCGCGACCATCCCGATGATGTCGCGCTGCACTTCGTTGGTGCCGCCGCCGAAGGTCAGGATCAGACACGCCCGGTGCATCCGCTCGACGCGGCCGCGCAACAGGGCGCCCGGTGAGTCCTGGCGCACCGTCCCCGCGGTGCCCAGCACCTCCATCAGCAGCCGGTAGGCCTCGGTGGCCAGCTCGGTGCCGTACACCTTGGCCGCCGACGCGTCCGCCGGCCCCAGGGCTTCGGTTTCCGCCGACGCCAGTTCCCAGTTGATCAGCTTGAGGACCTCCGCCTTGGCGTGCACGCGGGCCAGGTTGAGCTGCACCCACTCCGAGTCGATCAGCCGCGCCCCACCATGGTCTTTGGTGTTTTGTGCCCACTCGCGAACCTCGCGCAGCGCCAGGAAGATCGGCTGCGGGGAAACCAGGGCGACGCGCTCGTGGTTGAGCTGGTTGGTCACCAGCTTCCAGCCGCCGTTCTCCTCACCGACCAGGTTGGTCACCGGCACCCGCACGTCGGAGTAGTAGGTGGCGCTGGTGTCCACGCCGGCCATGGTGTGCACCGGCGTCCAGGAAAAGCCCTCCGCCGTCGTCGGCACCACCAGCATCGAGATGCCCCGGTGTTTCTTGGCCTCGGGGTTGGTGCGCACGGCCAGCCACACCCAGTCGGCGTAGGCGATCAGGCTGGTCCACATCTTCTGGCCGTTGACCACGTAGTCGTCGCCGTCGCGCACCGCGCTGGTGCGCAGGTTCGCCAGGTCGGTGCCGGCGCCGGGCTCGGAGTAGCCGATGGAGAAGTGCAGTTCGCCGGCCGCGATCTTGGGCAGGAAGAACTTCTTCTGCTCCTCGGTGCCGAAGGCCATGATGGTCGGCGCCACGCTGTTGATGGTCAGGAACGGCACCGGCACGCCGGCGATGGCCGCCTCGTCGGTGAAGATCAGCGAGTCCATCGGGGAGCGGTCCTGGCCGCCGTACTCTTTCGGCCAGTTCAGGGTGAGCCAACCGTCTTTGCCCATCTGTGCGACGGTGTCGCGGTAGGCGTTGCCGGTGCCGACCTCGCCCTGGGTGGAGCTCAGCGCCTCGCGGCGCTCCGGCGTCATGAGTGCGGTGAAGTACGACCGCAGCTCGCGACGCAGCTCCTCCTGTTCGGGGGTGTAACTGATGCGCATCCGAGCCGTCCTCGAGGGTCTTGAGAGTCCTATTCACCAGGCGCCACATCACCGGCCGCGGCGCGACCAACGGCTACCCGTTCGCCTCCCCGGTTGTAACACGTTCTAGTCTCTGAATCCAGCGACCGTTTCCCCGGACGTATCGGGGCCCTATGGTGGAGCTATCCCGTCATAGGGCGTGTGCTCGGAACGACGACCAGGTGCAAGGAGGGTGCTGTGCGGGTGATCGTGGACCGTGACCGGTGTGAAGGTAACGCCGTGTGCTTGGGAATCGCGCCGGATATCTTCGACCTCGACGACGAGGACTACGCGGTCGTGAAGCTCGACCCGATCCCGCCGGACCAGGAGCAATTGGCCGAACAGGCGATCGCCGAATGCCCGCGCGCGGCACTGCTGCGCGAAGATCAGAGCGCGTGAACCGAAACTAGAGGTATTCATAAATTGACTAGCAGCACGAACGCGACCGATCTGTCCGGCAAGGTTGCGGTGGTGACCGGTGCGGCAGCGGGCCTGGGGCGGGCCGAGGCGCTCGGCTTGGCCCGGGCCGGCGCCACCGTGGTCGTCAACGACATCGCCGCCGCCCTGGACGCCTCCGATGTCATCGACGAGATCAGCGCGGCCGGCGCCAAAGCCGTCGCGGTGGCCGGCGACATCAGCGAGCGGGCCACCGCCGACGAGCTGGTGGCCACCGCCGACGGGCTGGGCAGCCTGGACATCGTCGTGAACAACGCCGGGATCACCCGCGACCGGATGCTGTTCAACATGTCCGACGAGGAGTGGGACCTGGTGATCGCCGTGCACCTGCGCGGCCATTTCCTGCTCACCCGCAACGCGGCCACCTACTGGCGCTCCAAGGCCAAGGACGCAGGGGGGAAGGTCTTCGGCCGCCTCGTCAACACCGCGTCGGAGGCGGGCCTGGTGGGCCCGGTGGGCCAGGCAAACTACGGCGCCGCCAAGGCGGGCATCATTTCGCTGACACTGACGGCTGCGCGGGCGCTCGGCCGCTACGGGGTGTGCGCCAACGCGATCTGCCCGCGCGCCCGCACGGCGATGACGGCCGACGTCTTCGGCGCGGCGCCCGAGGTCGAAGCGGGGCAGATCGACCCGCTGTCGCCGGAGCACGTCGTCAGCCTGGTGAAGTTCCTGGCTTCGCCGGCGGCCGCGGAAGTCAACGGGCAGGTCTTCATCGTGTACGGCCCGCAGGTGACGCTCGTGTCGGCGCCGACCGCCGAGCACCGGTTCAGCGCCGACGGGGCGGCGTGGGACTTCGCCGAATTGAGCGCGTCATTGCAGGAATACTTTGCTGGCCGCGATCCTGAGCGGAATTTTTCCGCGGTCGCACTGATGGAGCAATAAGGGCGTATCGTGGCCACGCGGGGGAAAAACACCGACTAGAACGTGTATCAGTTTGCACCAGCTGTAACGGCTTTGACCTGGTAAATTAACGGTTCGGGCAGAGTAATCCTGTTCATTGACAGGGTGAACCGCATCTGAGTTAATATGATCCGGCTCACGCCGAGCCGCGTGCGATCGAAGACGGCGCCAATGCTTTGCATAAACTTCGCCGCGAGCAGCCCGAGGGGGGTACTGAGTTGATTCAGCAACTTGCAGTACCCGCACGCGCTGTCGGTGGGTTCTTCGAGATGATGATCGACACGGGCCGCGCGGCTTTCAGACGACCGTTCCAATTCGGCGAGTTTCTGGACCAGACGTGGATGATCGCGCGGGTGTCGCTGGTGCCCACGCTGCTCGTGTCCATCCCCTTCACGGTCCTGGTGGCGTTCACCCTCAACATCCTGCTGCGTGAGATCGGGGCCGCCGACTTGTCCGGCGCCGGAACGGCGTTCGGCACCATCACGCAGCTGGGGCCGGTGGTCACCGTGCTGGTCGTGGCCGGCGCCGGCGCCACCGCGATCTGCGCCGACCTGGGCGCGCGCACCATCCGCGAGGAGATCGACGCGATGCGCGTGCTCGGCATCGACCCGATCCAGCGGCTGGTGGTGCCCCGCGTGCTGGCGTCCACGGTGGTCGCGATGCTGCTCAACGGCCTGGTCTGCGCGATCGGCCTGTCCGGCGGCTACGTTTTCTCCGTGTTTCTGCAGGGCGTCAACCCGGGCGCTTTCATCAACGGCCTGACCGTGCTCACCGGCCTGCGCGAGCTGGTCCTCGCCGAGGTCAAGGCGTTGCTGTTCGGGATCATGGCCGGGCTCGTCGGCTGCTACCGCGGCCTGACCGTCAAGGGTGGCCCCAAGGGCGTGGGCAACGCGGTCAACGAAACCGTCGTCTACGCCTTCATCTGTCTGTTCGTCATCAACGTGGTGATGACCGCCATCGGCGTTCGGCTGTCTGCCAAATGACGGGGCGGGTGGGTAGGCGATGAGTTACGACGCCACGCTGCGAGTCCGCCGCCTGTTCTCCCGGTTCCAGGAGCCGGTCGACGACTTCGGCGAGCAGGCGTTGTTCTACGGGCGGACCGTACGTTATATCCCCAACGCCCTCACCCGCTATCGCAAGGAGACCATTCGGCTGATCGCCGAGATGACGCTGGGCGCCGGAGCGCTCGTCATGATCGGCGGCACCGTCGGCGTCGCCGCCTTCCTGACGCTGGCCTCCGGCGGCGTCATCGCGGTGCAGGGCTATTCGTCGCTGGGCAACATCGGCATCGAGGCCCTCACCGGGTTCCTCTCGGCGTTCCTCAACGTGCGCGTGGTCGCCCCGGTGATCGCGGGTATCGCGCTGGCGGCCACCATCGGGGCCGGCGCCACCGCCCAGCTGGGCGCAATGCGGGTCTCCGAGGAGATCGACGCCGTCGAATGCATGGCGGTGCATTCGGTTTCCTATCTGGTGTCGACGCGGCTGATCGCCGGTCTCATCGCGATCGTCCCGCTGTACTCGCTGTCGGTGCTGGCGGCGTTCTTCGCCGCCCGCTTCACCACCGTGTACATCAACGGGCAGTCGAAGGGCCTTTACGACCACTACTTCAATACGTTCCTCATCCCGTCGGACCTGCTGTGGTCCTTTCTGCAGGCCATCGTGATGTCCATCGCGGTGATGCTCATCCACACCTATTACGGCTACAACGCCAACGGCGGCCCGGTGGGTGTGGGCATCGCGGTGGGCCAGGCCGTGCGGACCTCGCTGATAGTGGTCGTGGTCATTACTTTGTTCATCTCGCTCGCGGTGTACGGCTCGTCCGGTAACTTCAACCTCTCCGGGTAAGGGGACCGCTTAGAACATGGCAGAAGGCGAATCTCGGCGATCGACCGTGCGGCTGGCAGCAGCGCTGCTGGCCGGTCTGATCGTCGCGTTCGCCGCGCTGACCTACCTTTCCTACACGGCGGCCTTCGCGTCGGTGGACACCGTCACCGTCTCGGCGCCCCGGGCCGGGCTGGTGATGGACAAGGGCGCCAAGGTCAAGTACCGCGGCATCCAGGTCGGCAAGGTCGAGAGCATCGACTACGCCACGGATCAGGCGCGCCTGACGCTGGCGATCAACAGCGACGACATGCATTTCATCCCGTCCAACGCCACGGTCCACATCGCCGGGAACACGATCTTCGGTGCCAAGTCGGTGGAATTCATTCCCCCCAGGCAACCGTCGCCGTCGCCGCTGCGCCCGGACGCGCACGTGGCGGCCTCGGCGGTGCAACTCGAGGTCAACACCCTGTTCCAGTCCCTGATCGACCTGCTGCACAAGATCGACCCCGTCGAGCTGAACGGGACGCTGAGCGCGCTGTCCGAGGGCCTGCGTGGCCACGGCGACGACCTGGGCGACCTGCTTGGTGGACTCAACACGCTGTCGCGCCAGGCGAACCCGAAGTTGCCCGCGCTGCAGGAGGATTTCCGCAAGGCCGGTGTCGTCACCAACATCTACGCCGACGCCGCGCCCGACCTGAACACCGTGATCGACAATCTGCCGACGATCAGCAAGACCGTCGTGGACCAGCAGGGCAACCTCAACGACACATTGCTGGCCGCGATCGGCCTGGCCAACAACGCCTACGACACGCTGGCCCCGGCCGAGCAGGATTTCATCGACGCGATCAACCGGCTGCGCGCCCCGCTCAAGGTGGCCTCGGACTACTCTCCGGAATTCGGCTGCCTGTTCGCCGGGATCGGGCGCGGCATCAAGGAATTCGCCCCGCTGATCGGTGTCCGCAAGGCCGGCCTGTTCACGTCGTCGAGCTTCGTGCTGGGCGCGCCGGCCTACACCTACCCGGAGTCGCTGCCGATCGTCAACGGCTCCGGTGGCCCGAATTGCCGTGGGCTGCCTGACCTTCCGACCAAGCAGACCGGCGGGTCGTTCTACCGCGCGCCGTTCCTGGTCACCGACAACGCCAACATCCCGTACGAGCCGTTCACCGAACTGCAGTTCGACGCGCCCTCGACCCTGCAGTTCTTGTTCCACGGCGCCTTCGCGGAACGGGACGACTTCTGATGGCGGCTTCGGGAATGCCGTCGCACCGGTCGATGGTGATCAAGGTCGGGATCTTCACGGTGACGATGGTGCTCGTCGCGGCCGGGCTGGTGGTGGTCTTCGGTGACTTCCGGTTCGGCCCCGAAAGCACCTACCACGCAACGTTCACCAACGTGTCGCGGTTGAAGGCGGGCCAGAAGGTGCGCATCGCCGGAGTTCCGGTGGGCGCGGTATCGGGAATCGCGCTCAACCGGGACAACACCATCGACGTCAAGTTCGGGATCGACAAGCGCTACACGCTGTACTCGTCGACACGCGCGGTGATTCGCTACGAAAACCTGGTCGGCGACCGGTATTTGGAGATCACCTCGGGTCCTGGCGAGCTGCGCAAGCTGCCGCCGGGTGGCACCATCAATTCCCAGCACACCCAGCCCGCGCTGGACCTCGACGCGCTGCTGGGCGGGCTGCGGCCGGTGACCAAGGGCCTGGACGGCGACAAGATCAACACCATCAGCAGCGCCGTCATCCAGTTGTTGCAGGGCCAGGGCGGGGCGTTGTCCAACGTCTTGTCCGACACCAGTTCGTTCTCGTCGGCCCTGGCGCAACGCGACCAGCTCATCGGTGACGTGATCACCAACCTCAACACGGTGCTGGGGACCATCGACGCCAAGGGCGCTCAATTCTCCGCCAGCGTCGACCAGTTGCAGCAGCTGATCACCGGGCTGGCCCAGCACAAGGACGAGATCGCCGGGGCCATCCCGCCGCTGGCGTCGACCACGACGGATCTGACTGAGCTGCTGCAGAATTCCCGACGGCCACTGCAGGGCATCATCGAGAACACCCGGCCGCTGGCCACCGAGCTGGACAACCGCAAGGCCGAGGTGGACAGCGACGTCGAGCAGCTGGGCGAGGACTATCTGCGCCTGGCGGCACTCGGCGCCTACGGTTCGTTCTTCAACATCTATTTCTGTTCGGTGACCATCAAGATCAACGGCCCGGCCGGCGGCGACATCCTGCTGCCGCTGGGCGGACAGGTCGATCCCAGCAAGGGGAGGTGCGCTTTTGTCAAGTAGTGCCAAGCGCGACCGCGACCCGCTTCGCACCGGCATCTTCGGGGTGGTGCTGGTGGTCTGTGTCGTGCTCATCGCGTTCGGCTATGCGGGGCTGCCGTTCTTTCCGCAGGGAAAGGTCTACGACGCGTACTTCACCGACGCCGGCGGGATTTCGCCCGGCAACACGGTGTACGTGTCGGGCTTCAAGGTCGGCAAGGTGCAGTCGGTCGGCCTGGCCGGCGACAGCGCCAAGATCAGCTTCACCGTGGACCGCCACGTCGCCGTCGGCGACCAGTCCCTCGCGGCGATCCGCACCGACACCATCCTCGGCGAGCGTTCCATCGCGGTGACCCCGGCCGGTGGCGGCAAGGCGACCACGATTCCGCTCAGCCGGACCACCACGCCCTACACTCTGGCCGGCGCGCTGGAAGACCTGGGCCAAAACGCCACCACACTGAACAAGCCGCAGTTCGAGCAGGCCCTCGACGTGCTGACCGACACGTTGCAGGACGCCACCCCGGACCTGCGCGGCGCCCTCGACGGTGTGACGTCGCTGTCGCGCACCCTGAACAAGCGGGACGAGGCGCTGCAAAGCCTTCTGGCGCATGCCAAGTCGGTGACCGGGATGCTGAGCCAGCGCGCCGGCCAGGTCAACCAGCTCGTCGACGACGGCAACGCGCTGTTCGCGGCGCTCGACGAGCGGCGCGCGGCCCTGAGCCGGCTGATCTCGGGCATCCAGGGCCTCTCGGCGCAGATCTCCGGCTTCGTCGCCGACAACCGCAAGGAGTTCGGCCCGTCGTTGTCCAAGCTCAACCAGGTGCTGGCGAACCTCAACGAGCGCCGCGACTACATCACCGAGGCCCTCAAACGGCTGCCCACCTATGCCACCGAACTCGGCGAGGTGGTCGGGTCCGGGCCAGGGTTCAACGTCAACGTGTACGGGGTGATCCCGGCGCCGCTGCTGGCCACGATGTTCGACTTCTTCTACCAGCCGGGCAAGCTGCCGGCCAGTCTTGCCGACTACCTGCGCGGCCTCATCCAGGAGCGTTGGATCATCAGGCCGAAGTCACCATGAGCGGGTCGCCATGCTGAAGCGGATCAAGGGCGGCCGGGGGTTGCGCTTTGCCACCGCCCTCGCGCTGGTGGCGGCCCTGGTGGGCGGCGTGTACGTGTTGACGTCGACGGGAAATACCCGCAGCGTCGTCGGCTACTTCGCCTCCGCCGTCGGGCTTTATCCGGGAGACCAGGTCCGCATCCTCGGGGTGCCGGTGGGCCAGGTCGACTCGATCGAACCGCGGCCCTCCGACGTCAAGATCACCATGTCGGTGTCCAAGGACGTGCGAATTCCCTCCGACGCCAAGGCCATCATCGTGTCGCCGAACCTGGTGTCGGCGCGGTTCGTCCAGCTGACCCCTGCCTACACCGGCGGGCCGGCGCTGCCGCCCGGCGGCAGCATCGACCTCGCCCGCACCGCCGTCCCGGTGGAGTGGGACGAGGTGAAGGAGGCGCTGACGCAGCTGGCCTCCCAGCTCGGCCCGACGACCGGGTCGATGCAGGGCCCGCTGGGCGCGGCGATCAACCAGGCCGCCGACACGTTCAACGGCAATGGCGAGTCGTTCCACAACGCCCTGCAGGAACTGTCGCAAGTCGCTGGGCGGCTTGGTGATTCGCGTGGTGACATCTTCGGGACGGTCAAGAACCTGCAGGTGCTCGTCGACGCGCTGTCGAACAGCAACGAGCAGATCGTGCAGTTCGCGGGCAACGTCGCCTCGGTGTCACAGGTGCTCGCCGACAGCTCCCGCCATCTGGACACGACCCTGGGGACCCTGAACAAGGCGCTCTCCGACGTCCGTGGCTTCCTGCACGAGAACAACTCGACGCTGGTCGACACCGTCAACAACCTCAACGATTTCGCCAAGACGCTGAGCGACCAGAGCGACAACATCGAGCAGGTGCTGCACGTCGCGGGGCCCGGGATCTCCAACTTCTACAACATCTACGACCCCGCACAGGGCACGCTGAACGGTCTGCTGTCGATCCCGGAATTCGCCAATCCCGTGCAGTTCATCTGCGGTGGGTCCTTCGACACCGCCGCCGGGCCGCGCGCACCCGACTATTACAAGCGCGCCGAATTGTGCCGTGAGCGGCTGGGTCCCGTTCTGCGGCGGCTCTCCGTGAACTACCCGCCGATCATGTTCCATCCCCTCAATACGATCACGGCGTACAAGGGTCAGATCATCTACGACACCCCGGACACCCAGGCGAAGTCGGCGACTCCGGTCCCGCAGCTGACCTGGGTGCCGGCCAAGGGCGCGCAGACGCCGCCGGCCGCGCAGAACCCGGCGGACCTCCAAGCGCTGCTGGTGCCGACGGCGCCGCAGGCCGCCCAGCCGGGCGGTACCCCGCCGGGGGCCGCGCCCGGGCCGGGGAACTTCGGTCCGCTGCCCGGCCCCGCGCCGGGCCAGGCCCCACCACCGGCATCGGCCGATCTGGGCGGCGGCCAGTGAATCGAATGTGGTTGCGTGGCAGCGCATTGGCTGCGGGCAGCGCCCTGTTGGCCGGCTGCCAGTACGGCGGCCTGAATTCGCTGTCGATGCCCGGCACCGCCGGGCACGGCAGCGGCGCCTACTCGATCAGCGTCGAGCTGCCGGACGTGGCGACGCTGCCGCAGAACTCGCCGGTGATGGTCGACGACGTCACGGTCGGCAGCGTCGCGGGGATCGCGGCCGAACAGCGCTCCGACGGCAGTTTCTACGCCGCGGTCAAGTTGGCGTTGGACAAGGACGTGGTGTTGCCGGCCAACGCGACCGCGACGGTCGCCCAGACGTCGCTGCTGGGTTCGATGCACGTCGACCTGGCCCGCCCGAAGGACAAGCCGGCGGTCGGCAGGCTGACCGACGGGTCCAAGATCGCCGAGTCCCACACCGGCCGCTACCCGACCACCGAGGAGGTGCTCTCGGCGCTCGGCGTGGTGGTGAACAAGGGCAACGTCGGCGCCCTCGAGGAGATCACCGACGAGACGTACAAGGCCGTCGCGGGCCGTCAGGACCAGTTCGTCGATCTGGTGCCCCGGCTGGCGGAGCTGACCGGGGGGCTCAACCGTCAGGTCAACGACATCATCGACGCGGTCGACGGCTTGAACCGGTTCTCGGCGACCCTGGCCCGCGACAAGGACAACCTCGGCCGGGCGCTGGCCACGCTGCCCGAAGCGGTTCGCGTGCTCAACAAGAACCGCGAGCACATCGTCGACGCTTTCGCGGCGCTCAAAAGGCTGGCCACCGTCACCGCGCACGTCCTGTCCAAAACGAAGGTGGACTTCGCCGCGGACCTCAAGGACCTGTACTCGGCCGTCAAGGCGCTCAACGACAACCGCAAGAACTTCGTCACCTCGCTGCAACTGCTGCTGACGTTCCCGTTCCCGAACTTCGGGATCAAGCAGGCCGTGCGCGGCGACTACCTCAACGTGTTCACCACGTTCGACCTGACCTTGCGCCGCATCGGTGAAACCTTCTTCACCACCGCGTACTTCGACCCGAACATGGTCCACATGAACGAGATCCTCAACCCGCCGGACTTCTTGGTCGGGGAGATGGCCAACCTGTCGGGACAGGCGGCCGACCCGTTCAAGATCCCGCCCGGCAAGGCCTCGGGACAGTAGGCGCGGCCGATGATCGACAAGCTCACCAAGATCCAGCTCGCCATCTTCGCCGTGATCACCGCGCTCACCCTGACCGTGATGGCGATCTTCTACCTGCGCCTGCCCGCCACGTTCGGCCTCGGGACCTACGCCGGCACAGCCGATTTCGTCGCCGGCGGCGGGTTGTATCCTAACGCCAACGTCACGTATCGCGGGGTCGCCGTGGGCCGGGTGGAGTCGGTCGGGCTGAACCCCAGCGGCGTCACCGCCCGAATGCGGCTGAACAGCGGGACCCCCATCCCGTCGAACGTCACCGCAACCGTCAAGAGCGTGTCGGCGGTCGGTGAGCAGTACATCGATCTGGTGCCCCCGAACCCGCCGGCGACCGGCAAGCTGCACAACGGGTTTCGGATCGAACGGCAGAACACCCGAATCGGCCAGGACGTCGCCGACCTGCTGAAGCGGGCGGAGGCGCTGGTCAACAGCATCGGTGACACGCGGTTGCGCGAGCTGCTGCACGAGACGTTCGTCGCGACCAACGGGTCGGGTCCCGAGCTCGCCAGGCTGATCGAGTCGGCTCGCATGCTGGTCGACGAGGCCAACGCCGACTATCCGCAGGTCTCCCAGCTGATCGACCAGGCCGGCCCGTTCCTGCAGGCCCAGATTCGCGCCGGCGCCGACATCAAGAGCCTGTCCGACGGGCTGGCGCGGTTCACCTCCGAGGTGCGCCAGGCCGACCCGCAGCTTCGCACGACGCTGGACATCGCCCCGGGCGCGGCCGACGAGGCCAGCACCGCATTCTCCGGTATCCGCCCGTCGTTCCCGGCGCTGGCCGCCAGCCTGGCCAACCTGGGCCGGGTCGGCGTGATCTACCACAAGTCGATCGAGCACCTGCTGGTGGTGCTGCCGGCGCTGTTCGCCGCCATAACCACTGCGGCCGGCGGGGCCCCGCAGGACGAGGGCGCCAAGCTGGACTTCAAGCTCGACCTCAACGACCCGCCGCCTTGCGCCGTCGGTTTCCTGCCGCCGCCGCTGATGCGCACGCCCGCCGACGAGACGCTGCGCGAGCTCCCGAGGGACATGTACTGCAAGGTCGCGCAGAACGATCCCAGCACTGTGCGCGGAGCGCGCAATTACCCGTGCCAGGAGTTCCCCGGCAAACGGGCCCCGACCATCCAGCTGTGCCGCGACCCGAAAGGCTATGTGCCCGTCGGCCGCAACCCCTGGCGCGGTCCGCCCATCCCGTATGACGCCCCGGTGACCAACGGGCTGAACGTGTTGCCGCCCAACAAGTTTCCTTACATTCCGCCGGGTGCCGAACCGGATCCCGGCACGCCGATCGTGGGCCCGCCGCCCCCCGGTGTGACGCCCGGCCCGGGGCCGATGCCCGGGCACCAGCCGGCCTACGACCCGCCGCCGCCCAACGACAACGGGCCGCCGCCGCCCTTCACGTCGTGGCAGCCACCCGGGGTGCCGCCGGTCCCGCCTGCGCTGCCGTACCCGAAGTGGTTGCCGCCGCCACCACCGCCGGAAGGGATCAACCCGCCGCCGCCGGGCCCGGGACCGGAGAAGCCGTGGGGGGCGCCCGCCCCGGCGCCGGGCCCGCAGCCGCAGGCCAGCGGCCCGTCGTACACCACGTACGACCAGAAGACCGGCGCGTTTGTGGACCCGGCGGGCGGCACTGGTATTTTCGCGCCCGGCGGGGGCGGCGGATCCAGCGCCGAGAACTGGGTGGACCTCATGCTTGATCCGAGGCCCCTCTGAAGGATCGAGTAGTGGCAGACGAGCAACCAACCACAGCGCACGTCCGCAGGCGGGCGTCCCGCGCGGCCGGGCCCGCGACGAACGGGTCGAGCCCGGCCGGCACGGCGCGGGTCGATGCGCCCGGCGCACCGAAGCAGCCCCCGAAACCGGTCACGGCACTCAAGCCGGTCAAACCGCCGCCGCGGCGCCCCCCGCATCGAGTGCTGGTGGCGTGCATCGCGTTGGCCGCGGTGCTCCTCGCGGTCGGTGCGCTGGCCGGATGCGTGGCCTTCCTGGTGCTGCAGCAACGTCATGCCGACGCCCAGCGGGCTCGCGACCAGCGCTTCGTCGACACCGCCACGCAAACGGTGATCAACATGTTCAGCTACAAGCAGGACAACATCGACGAGAGCGTGAACCGGTTCTTCGACGGCACCAGCGGCCCGCTGCGCGGCATGCTGGGAGCCAACAACAACATCGAGAACCTCAAGGGACTGTTCCGCTCCACCAACGCGACCTCGGAGGCCGTCGTCAACGGCGCCGCCCTCGAAGGCGTCGACAACGTCACCGACAACGCGTCGGTGCTGGTGTCGGTGCGCGTCACGGTCGCTGACATCGACGGGGTGAACAAGCCGTCGATGCCCTACCGGCTGCGCGTGATCGTGCACGAGGACGAGGCCGGGCACATGACCGGCTATGACCTGAAGTATCCCGACGGGGGCAACTGATGCGGTGGCTGCGCCGGCTGGCCGCGGTCGCGGGCGTCCTGCTGGTCGCGGCGTTCGTCGGGCTGTCGGCGGCGGCGGGCTGGTTCTACTGGGACAGGGTGCAGACCCGCGGCGAGCAGGCGGCCCGCGCGGTGCTGCCGCAGCTGGCCGCCAAGGAGATCCCCGAGGTGTTCGCCTACGACTATCAGACCGTCGAACGCAGCCTCAGCGACGCGTACCCGCTGCTGACCCCCGACTACCGGCAGGAGTTCCGCAAGAGCGCCAACACGCAGATCATCCCGGAGGCCAAGAAGCGTGAGGTGGTGGTCCAGGCCAACGTCGTGGGTGTGGGAGTCATGACCGCACAACGGGACTCGGCCTCGGTGATGGTCTACATGAACCGGACGGTCACCGACAAGTCGCGCCAGCCGCTCTACGACGGCAGCCGGCTGCGGGTGGATTTCAAGAAGATCGGCAAGCAGTGGCTGATCGCCTACATCACGCCCATCTAGCCCTGCGGCCGGCCTAGGAGCACATCGCGATGTCGTTGCACAGCAACGGATATCGCTGGATCGGGCTGGGCGGCGGACCCGCGAGCTGCAGCGAGAACGGTTGCTTGCTCATCGCGGGCTGCATGCCGCACACGGCGCCGTGCAGGCTGGTGTGCGTGCCGGACATCGTCTCGTTGTCGAACGCGTAGGTTTCGGTGGAGGTCCCGGTGCCGCCGCCCGGGCACAAGACGCCGTCGGCCATGTCGACCTTGAATGTCCACAGTCCGCTGACCAGCCGGGCCCGGCCGCTGTAATTGTGCAGCTTGTCCTCGCGACTGATCTGTTCGTCGGTGGCGCTCACCACGTTCAGGGCGCAGAAGTCGGCCATGATGTCGGGGTTGGAATAGTCCTTGTAGTAGCGGCTGCCGTTGACCTGGTCGCACAGCGCCGTCACCGTCCAGGTCACCCCGGACACGCCCGCCTGGTTGAAGATGTACGTGCCGTCGGCCGGGGGCGCGACCGCCTGCGCCGGTTCGCCTGACTCGAGCGCGACGCCGAGGGCCACCGCGCCGAAGATGCCGGCGCCGGCGGCCAGACCGTGACGCAGCCTCATCCGATGTCTCCCTCCGTCGCTGCGTCGAGTATCACAGCGTTGGCCTCGCGACACCAAGGGAATTGGCCTATCCGCCGGGCTGAGAATGCGGTTCGGCGAGCGCGTCGAGGAACGACCGCGCCCAGCGGTCCACGTCGTGGGCGAGCACCTGGCGCCGCATCGCGCGCATCCGCCGCCGCCCGTCCTCCACCGACTGGTTGAGCGCCGCCTCGATCGCGTCTTTGACCCCCTCGAGGTCGTGCGGGTTGACCAGGTAGGCAGTTCGGAGTTCGGCTGCGGCGCCGGTGAATTCGCTCAGCACGAGCGCGCCGCCGAGATCGCTGCGGCAGGCCACGTACTCCTTGGCCACCAGGTTCATCCCGTCGCGCAGCGGGGTGACCAGCATGACGTCGGCGGCGACGAAGAACGCGATCAGCTCGTCGCGGGGGACCGGACGGTGCAGGTAATGCACGACGGGGTGCCCGACCTCGGCGTACTCGCCGTTGATGTGGCCAACCTCGCGTTCGATGTCGTTGCGCAGGATCTGGTAGCTCTCCACGCGTTCGCGGCTCGGGGTCGCCAGCTGGATCAGCACGGTGTCGTCGCGTTTTGCCCGCCCTTCCGCGAGCAGTTCGGAGAAGGCCTTGAGCCGGACGTCGATGCCCTTGGTGTAGTCGAGGCGGTCGACGCCCAGCAGGATCTTGCGCGGGTTGCCGAGCTCGGCGCGGATCTCGCGGGCGCGGCGCCGGACGTCGCGGTGGCGGGCTTTCGCGTCCAGGTCGGCCGAGTCGATGGAGATGGGGAAGGCGCCGACGCGCACCGTGCGGGAAGCGAGTTCCACCTCGCCCAACCGCGACCGGACCCCGACCGATCCCCGGGAGGTGTTCGCGCCGATCAGCCGGCGCGACAGGATCAGGAAGTTCTGCGCCCCGCCGGCCAGATGGAAGCCGACCAGGTCGGCGCCGAGCAGGCCCTCGACGATCTCGGTGCGCCAGGGCAGCTGCATGAACAGCTCCACCGGCGGAAAGGGGATGTGCAGGAAGAACCCGATGACCAGGTCGGGACGCAACTCGCGCAGCATCTTGGGCACCAGTTGCAGCTGGTAATCCTGCACCCACACGGTGGCACCCTTGGCGGCGGCGCGGGACGTGGCGTCGGCGAAGCGACGGTTGACCGCAACGTAGCGGTCCCACCATTCGCGGTGGTAGATGGGTTTGACGATGACGTCGTGATACAGCGGCCACAGCGTGGCGTTGGAGAATCCCTCGTAGTACTCGGCGACGTCGGCGGCGCTCAGCCGCACCGGACGCAGTTCGAGGTCCTCCTGAAGGATCGGCTCGTCGCGGCCCTCGACGTCTTCGTCGACGACGCCCGGCCAGCCGACCCACGCCCCGCGTCGCCGGCGCAAGAGCGGCTCGAGGGCGGTGACCAGCCCGCCGGGGCTGCGTTTCCATGCGGTGGTGCCGTCGGGCAGCCGCTCCTGGTCGACGGGCAGCCGGTTGGCGACGACGACGAAGTCGGAATGCCCGAAGCGCGCAGGCTCCGGGCCCTTCGCCGTGGACCGCCCTTCCGGGGACGCCATTTACGTGTCGAGCTTCGCCGGCCCAATACCAAGCATGGACAGGAACACCCGGCACTCGTCGGCGTCGGTCGCGTAGGCCGCGACGACACGTCTGGCCTGGCTGGCGGTGCTGTCTGCCACCGGTTCGACATCGCCGATCTCGGCAGGATCAGATTTCGTAGCCATGAGTCAACTGTAGGCGAAGCCCGTGTCCACCCGCAGGCGTCCCACTTCGGACGACGACGCCGGTCACGCCGGCGGCGCCATAGGCTGAACATCGTGGCGGGTGAGGAGTCGGTCTTCGATTTCATCGACGTTGTGGTCGAGCGGGAGGGCGTGCGGGCGCTCGACGGGCTCACGGCGACGATCCCGGCCCAGGGGGTGACGGCGGTGTTCGGGCCGTCGGGGTCGGGCAAGTCCACGTTGCTTCGGCTGTGCAATCGGCTCGAGGTGCCGACCAGTGGGCGAGTGATGTTCCGAGGAACCGACATCGTCGAGATCGACCCGCTGGTGCTGCGGCGCCGGGTGGGCATGTGCTTCCAGCGCCCGACCCCGTTTCCCGGCACGGTGGCCGACAACCTGCGGGCGGCCGACCCGGCGGCTTCCGCGGAGCGGATGAGGGACACGCTGGCCCGCGTCGCGTTGACGGGATCGTGGCTGGACCGCGACGCCGGAGCGCTGTCGGGAGGGGAGGCACAGCGCATGTGCCTGGCGCGCACGCTGATGGCGCGGCCCGAGGTGTTGCTGCTCGACGAACCCACGTCGGCGGTGGATGCCGAAGCGGCCGAGGTAATCGAGCGCGCGGTGCGCGAGCTGGCCGCTGACGGGATCCCGGCCCTTTGGGTCTCCCACGACGCGTCGCAGGTCGGGCGGGCCGCCGACCGCGTCCTGCGCGTGCAGCGGGGCCGCAGCCGCGGGTTGGAGCCGACGGCGCCGCGGCCGGGCGACGGGACGGTGGCGAAATGAACGGTCAGGTCGGCTGGGTCGGGCTGGCGGCGTCGCTGGCCCTGGTGGTGCTCGCGGCAGCCATTTCGCTGTGGCAGCAGTTGGGCCTGGAGCGTCAGGTGCTGTGGGCGGCGGCCCGTGCGCTGGCCCAGCTGCTGCTGGTCGGCGGGGCGCTCACGCTGCTGTTCGCGCCCGGCCGGTCGCTGTGGTGGTCGTGGGCGTGGACGGCGGGCATGATCGCCTACGCCGGTGACGTCGCGCACCGGCGCGCGCCGGAGGTGCCGAGGCTGGCGCCGCTGGCCATCGCCGCGTTCACCGCCGCGGCGGTGGTCACCCTTGGCGTGATCTTCGGGCTGCGGGTGTTCCCGCTGCAGGCGCGGACGCTGGTGCCCATCGCCGGGATGATGATCGGGAACTCGATGACGGCGATGGTGCTGGTCGCCCGGCGGTTGGTCGACGAGCTGCGCGACAAGCGCGACGAGGTCGAGGCGCGCCTGGCCCTCGGCCAGCCGTCCCGCCAGGCCGCGGCACCCTATCTGCGAATAGCGTTGCGCTCGGCGATATCTCCTCAAATCGAGACCACGAAGGCCACCGGGCTGGTATTCCTCCCGGGCGCCATGACCGGCCTCATCCTGGCGGGCGTGCACCCGGTGCAGGCCGTGCTCGTGCAGGCCGTCGTCATGTTCCTGATCCTGGGGTCGGTCGCGGCCACCACCGTGGTGGTGGCGCTCGGCCTGGTCCGCCTGGTGTTCACCCGCGACCACCGGCTATTGCCGCTCGGCCGGCGGCGCGACCGCGCCGGCTCGCGCCGCTGACGGGCCGCCGACCCTGCGCGGGCCCGGTTACACACTGGCCGTAATGTGTAAACGGGTCTGACCTGACAACCGATGCGAGGTGGGCTGCAATGACACTTTCCGAGCAAGCCGACGCGAAAGCGGGCGGCGCCGACGCCGAGGGCCTGGTGAGCTACGAGACCCTCGACGACGGCCGCGTCGCCCGGATCTGGCTCAACCGTCCCGAGTCCCACAACGCGCAGAGCCGCGGCCTGCTGGTGCAGCTCGACGAGGCATTCCTGCGGGCTGAGGCAGACGACGGCGTCCGGGTGGTGATCCTGGCCGCGCGCGGCCGCAACTTCTCCGCCGGCCACGACCTGGGCTCCGAATTGGCTCTCGCCGAGCGGCAGCCCGGGCCCGGCCAGCACCCGACCTTCCGGATCAACGGCGCCACCCGCGATCCCGTGGCGGAGAAGACCTACCTGCAGGAGTGGCACTACTTTTTCCAAAACACCTGCCGCTGGCGCGATCTGCGCAAGATCACCATCGCCCAGGTGCAGGGCAACGCGATCTCGGCGGGCCTGATGCTGATCTGGGCGTGCGACCTCATCGTGGCCGCCGACAACGCGAAGTTCAGCGACGTGGTGGCGGTGCGCATGGGCATGCCGGGCGTCGAATACTACGCTCACCCTTGGGAATTCGGCCCTCGCAAGGCCAAGGAGCTGCTGCTGACCGGGGATGCGCTCGACGCCGACGAGGCCTACCGGCTGGGCATGGTGTCCAAGGTCTTCCCCGTCGACGAATTAGCGGACAAGACATTGGAATTCGCGCGGCGTATTGCCGACCGGCCGACGATGGCGGCGCTGCTGGTGAAGGATTCGGTGAACGCCGCCTCCGACGCGATGGGGTTCACCGAGGCGCTGCGGCACGCTTTCCACATCCACGAGCTCGGGCACGCGCACTGGGCGGCCCACAACGAGAACCGCTACCCGGTGGGCCTGCCGCCCGACGTCGAGGACTGGCGCAACGCCAAGCCGACGAAGCTGGCGACCCGCGACACCCCGTAGTCGCAGTCGGTGCGCTCACCGACGCCGGTGCAGCCCACCGGTCACTGAGGGAGCGGGCACCGGGCCGGCCGCCTTGCGGCCGACAAACGCGGTGCTGACGCGGGGTTTGCGGCTGCCGCGGGGAGACGTGCAGACCGGTCACCTCCGTTGTCGGAGGCCATCGTGACGGGTGTCACGGCTGCCCTATGCTAGAACCTGTTTCAGTTTTGGCGTTAGGGGATTGCGTGCAGCTTTCTTTCGAGAACCGGACGTACCTGGTCACCGGTGGTGGCAGCGGAATCGGCAAGGGCGTCGCGGCCGGACTCGTCGCTGCGGGCGCCAACGTCATGATCGTCGGGCGCAACGCCGACCGGCTGGCCGGCGCCGCCGAGGAGCTCGAGGCGCGCGGGCCCGGGCACATTCGCTACGAGCCCGCCGACGTCACCAACGAGGACGAAGCCACCCGCGCGGTGGACGCCGCGACGGCCTGGCACGGGCAACTGCACGGCGCGGTGCACTGCGCGGGCGGATCCGAGACAATCGGGCCGATCACCCAGATCGACTCGGAGGCGTGGCGGCGCACCGTCGACCTCAACGTCAACGGCACCATGTACGTGCTCAAGCACGTCGCACGCGAGCTGGTCCGCGGTGGTGGTGGCTCCTTCGTCGGCATCTCGTCGATCGCGGCTAGCAACACCCACCGCTGGTTCGGCGCTTACGGGGTCAGCAAATCGGCCGTCGACCACATGATGCAGCTGGCCGCCGACGAGCTGGGCGCGTCGTGGGTGCGGGTCAACAGCATCCGGCCCGGCCTGATCCGCACCGACCTCGTGGCGCCGGTGTTCGCCCTGCCGGAGCTGAGCGCGGACTACGCGCAGTGCACCCCCCTGCCGCGGCCCGGTGAAGTCGAAGACGTCGCCAACCTGGCGATGTTCCTGCTCAGCGACGCAGCCTGCTACATCACCGGGCAGGTCATCAACGTCGACGGTGGCCTGATGCTGCGCCGCGGCCCCGATTATTCGGCCATGCTGGAGCCCGCGTTCGGCGCCGAGGGGCTGCGTGGGGTGGTGTGAGCACATGCAAGCTGCGATGACGCGACTCGAAGGCAAGCGCATCCTGGTGACCGGCGCCGCGTCCGGCATCGGTCAGGCCACCGCGCTGCGGTTGCTGGACGAAGGTGCCGCGGTGGTGGGCGCCGATGTCGCGGCCGACGGCCTGGCCAAGACTCAGGCGCGGGCAGACGAAAACGGGACCGGTGACCGGCTCACCACCCGCGAGATGAACGTCGCCGACGAACGCTCCGTGATCGACGGCGTCTCGTGGGCCGTCGAGACACTTGGCGGACTGGATTCGCTGGTCAACGCCGCCGGAGTCCTGCGCGCCGCCCACACCCACGAGACCAGCCTGGAGCTGTGGAGCCAGATCGTCGGCATCAACCTCACCGGCACCTTCCTGGTGGTCCGCGAGGCGCTCCCAGCGCTGCTGGCCAACGCGCGCAGCGCCGTCGTGAACTTCAGCTCCACCTCGGCGTCGTTCGCCCACCCGTACATGGCGGCCTACGCGGCGAGCAAGGGCGGCATCCAGGCGTTCACCCATTCCCTGGCGCTGGAATACGCGCGTGAGGGGCTGCGCGCGGTGTGCGTGGCGCCGGGCAGCATCAAGTCCGGGATCACCGATGCGACAGGCGGCTTGATCCCCAAAGATGCGGACTGGTCGCTGTTTTCGAGGCTGATGCCGATCCTGCCCACCACCGTGGAGTCCAGCGGAACGGGCATGGCCGATCCCTCGGTGGTTGCCGGGGTGATCGCCATGCTGGTGTCCGAGGACGGCGCGTTCATCACCGGCACCGAGATACGCATCGACGGCGGCACCCACGCCTGACGCGACCCGCTTCGCCCGGCTTCGCCGCGCTTGCGATCGCCGCGCTTCGCCCGGCTTCGCCGCGCTTGCGATCGCCGCTAGTTCACGCAGGGCACCCCGCCACCGTCGATCGGCTTTCCCTGATCGGGCGTCGGATAGGTGGTCGTGGCGTCGTAGCCGTAGCCGTATTGGCTCGACTTGCCGCTGGCAGTGGTGGTGGTCGTCGTCGTGGTGGTCGTGTCGTCCACCGTGCTGTCGTCCGGGGGCGGCATCGCGAAGTTGGTGTCGACGGTGATCCGGATGTGACCTGCCTGGATACTCGGATCGGGTTGGATCGGGGCGTCCATGCCCAGCATCGCGGCGAGGTTCTTGGCGTCGGTCTGCGCGCCGGCGCCGTACGCGATCGAGGTCGTCTTGGGTTCGCCGGACTCGCGATCGCGGACCTGGCCCGCGGTGTACCCGCGATTCTTCAGTGCGCGGGACACCTCGGTGGCCATCCCGCTGATGCTGCCCGAGTTGATCACGTCGACGACGGTCGACGGGCTCGGCTTGGCCGCCGTGGTGGCCGCGGTGGTGCTCGGCGAGACGGACCCGATCGCGGTGGCCACCTCCGCCTTGATCGCCGACGGGTCGACGATGTTGACGTCCTGGCCGTCGATGTTGTCGTAACGCACCACCGGCAGCGTTCGGAATTCGATGTTCCCGCCGGTCAGCGCCCCCAGGCGCTGGATCATGTCGTCGTTCCAGCCCGCCGACAGCACCAGGTCCCGGCGTGCCACCGCCATCAGGCTCTTGAGCTTGTCGAGGTTGGTGAAGGTGCCCGACGCCTGCAGCTCCTGCATGACGGAGGAGATGAACGCCTGCTGGCGATGGGTGCGGTCGAGGTCCCCGTTGTCCAACTCGTGACGCTGCCGGACGAACGCGAGCGCCTGTGCGGCGTCGAGGCGCTGCCGCCCGGCCGGGAAGTCGGCGCCGGAATAGGAGTCGTACACGGCGTGGTTCAGGCAGACCTCGACACCGCCCAGCGTCTGGGCCAGGTCGTAGAAGCCCGCCAGGTTGACCTCGGCAAAGTAGTCGATCGGGACGCCGGTCAGGTTGCGCACCGCGCGCAGGGTTGCCGCCCGGCCGGCCTCGCGGCCCTTGGTCTCGAGCTCCTTCTGATCGCTGACACCCTGATTGATCAATTTCTGCGCCACGTATTGCTTGGTCAGCCCATACGCCTCTTTGATCTTGATGTGGTTGTAGCCCGGCACGCCGTTGAAGGCGACCCAGTCGTCGCGAGGAATGGAGAACGCGACCACTTTGTCGTCGGCGCTGACGTGCACCAGGATCAGCGTGTTGGTGTTGTAGCCGCCGTCGTCTGAATCGCCGGCGTGCAGGTGCTTGAGGATGGACCACGGCAGGTCGTTGCCGTCCTGGTCTTTGCGGGAGTCCAAGCCGATGAGCAGGATGTTCATGTTGTCGCCGCTGGACCGTGGGTCCTCGGGCCGCAGGGCTTCGGAAACCGTGATGCCACCCAGCGCGCCGTGAGCCACGTAATATCCGGCGGCGGTCATCAGCACCGCGCCCACCGAGACCAGCGCCATGAAGCTGCGCGCCAGCCCCTTGCGCAGGCGGGAGGGCTTCCGAACGGCTCGATGGCGGTGGTGCGCACCGCCGGCTCGCGCCATCACCGACTCCAGCTCGCACCCAGCGCACCACCGGGCGCCGGGCCGGCGCTGCATGGCGACGTCGCTCGGAACATGGTGTCAAGTATGCGTTAGCCCGGGGTGTGGGTCGTATTCGAAGCACAGATGTGGCCTTGGTCACTGCGGTGTGGCCGCAACTGTTAGCCCGTGTTTATCGATTCCTCGCCCGACTTGTAATAAACGCGGATGTTGGCGCCGGTGAGAAGCGCACCGCTTGGCCGCTTCCGCGCAGTAGGGTCTCACAGCTATGACCACAGCAAACCCGGGTGAGGCACGGACCCGAGTGGAGGTACTGGGCAACATCGGGCCCAACTGGTTCGCATCGGTTATGGGAACGGGCATCGTGGCCACCGCCGGCGCCGGCCTGCCCATCCGTGTGGTGGGGCTGCACGTGTTCACCGAGGCCGTGTGGGTGATCGCCGCGGTCCTGCTGGTGGTGCTGATCGTCGTGGTCGGCGGCCACTGGCTGCGCCACCCCACCGTCGCCCGCACCCATGCCCGCAACCCGCAGATGGCCCACTTCTACGGCGCCGCGCCCATGGCGTTGCTGACGGTCGGCGCGGGCGCGGTGCTGGTCGGGCGGAATCTCATGGGCGAGCGCATCGCCGTCGACCTCGACTGGGTGCTGTGGTCCTGCGGCACCCTCGGCGGCCTGTTCACCGCGGTCAGCATTCCCTTCTTCATGTTCACCCAGCACGACGTCGAGCCCGACGCAGCATTCGGCGGATGGTTGATGCCGGTGGTGCCGCCCATGGTCTCGGCCGCGACGGGGGCGCTGCTGCTGCCGCACCTGGCCGCGGGCGCCGCACGCGCGACGATGCTGTACGGGTGTTACGCGATGTTCGGGCTGTCGTTGGTGGCTTCGTTGAACGTCATCTCGATGATCTGGACGCGCCTGACCATGTACGGCACCTCCGGGTCCGCACGCGTGCCCACGCTGTGGATCGTGCTGGGGCCGCTCGGCCAGTCCATCACCGCTGTGGGACTTCTCGGTGCCGGCGCGAGGCTCGCGGTCGACCGCCGGATCGCCGAGGAAATGGACGCGTTCGCAATCCTGTACGGGGTTCCGGTGTGGGGCTTCGCCGTGCTGTGGATCGCGTTGGCGACGTCGCTGACGGTGCGCACCCTGCGGCGCGGGATGCCCTTCGCGCTGACGTGGTGGAGCCTGACGTTCCCGGTGGGAACGTTCGTCACGGGCACCTCGCAGCTCGCCGCCCACACCCACCTCGGCGCGTTCGCGGTGGCCGCCGTCGTCGCCTACGCCGGTCTGCTGCTCACCTGGTTGCTGGTGGCCGTCCGCACCGCTCGCGGCAGTGTGCGCGGCGGCCTGCTCACGCTGCCGCCGAGCGCGGCGCCGGTCAAGGCCAGCAAGGATCGGGTCCGCTGAGGATCGGGCGACGTTTCGATTCACCGCTGCGGCGGGTAGGCCTCCTGGAGCCGCCGGACGGCTGAGCACGGCCGGGCCGCCACCGAGCAGGAGGAATGTGCATGCGCGCCGAGGAAGGCAACGAATCCGTCCAGGACTACGCCGAAGACAGTCGCCAGACCCTCGGCAAGATCAGGGAATCGCAGCGGGCGGGCGGCCGGCTGGGCGACATCGCCCGGCGATTCGCCAGGGCGTGGCGCGGCGCCCGGCGGTAGTAGCCGGCTGCCGGGCCCGGCGGGGGCGCTGGGGGCCTTAATATCACCTGATGCCCACGGCACCCGAACTCTTCTGGACCAACGGGCCCGGCGGGGTCCGCATCGCCGCCGATCGCCTGGGCGATCCGCAGGCGCGCGCCGTGGTGTTCCTGCACGGCGGAGGGCAGACCCGCCGCTCTTGGGGTAAGGCCGCCGCTGCCGTCGCTCGACGGGGCTGGCAGGCGGTGACGATCGACCTGCGCGGCCACGGGGAATCGGACTGGTCGAGCGACGGCGACTACCGCGTCGTCAGCTTCGCCGCCGATGTCCAAGAGGTGCTCACCGGCCTGCCTCCACAACCGGTGCTGGTCGGGGCCTCGCTGGGAGGGTTCACTTCGATGCTGCTGGCCGGCGAATTGATGCCGGGCGTCGCCAGCGCCGTCGTCCTGGTAGACATCGTGCCGAACATGGACCAGTCCGGAGCCAATCGCATCCACGCCTTCATGGCCGACCGGGTGGAGTCCGGGTTCGAATCACTGGACGAGGTTGCCGACGCGATCGCCGAATACAACCCACACCGTCCCCGGCCGACCGATCTGGAAGGCCTGACCACCAACCTGCGCCGCCGCGGCGACCGCTGGTATTGGCATTGGGATCCGCAGTTCATCAGCGGCACCGCCGCATTTCCGCCCTTCGAGGTCACCGATGCCGACCGCATGCACGCCGCGGTCGCGGAAATCGTCGGCAACGGCGTGCCGATGCTGCTGATCCGCGGACAGATGAGCGATCTCGTGAGCCAGGAACGCGCCGACGAGTTCCTCGCACGCTTTCCGCAGGTAGAATTCACCGACGTTCTCGGCGCCGGCCACATGGTGGCCGGCGATCGTAATGACATCTTCGCGAACGCCGTCTTGGACTTCCTCGACCGGCACGTCGATTCCGCGTGACGCGGTCAGCGCAGCCCGGGCAACTGTGTCGATAGCCGATTACGGCGACACAAATCGGGCCGAAAGGCCCTAGGTACCAGGCGGCGTCGCGCTTAACGTGGGCTTTCGTCGTCCACACGCGATCGAGGAGCGATGCATGGTTCTGAACACCGTCCGGGTATTGAACAAACGTGTGCTGAATCCCATGATGCTGCATGTCGCCGGCCAAAAGCATTGGTACGCAGGGGTAATCGAGCACAAAGGCAGACATTCCGGGAAGACGTACGATACCCCGGTCGTGATTGAACGCACGGGCGACGGCTTCCTCATCGCGCTGCCCTACGGTACACAGGTGGACTGGCTGCGCAACGTGCTGGCCGCCGGTCGGGCCACCATCCGGGTACACGGGGAAACTTGCCAGGCCGTCGAACCGCGGGTCATCGACGCGACGACGGCGTCGCAGTACCTCTCTTCCCTGCGCCGCCTCGAATTCGGTGGGCTGCGTATCAAGAACTACCTGCTGCTCAAGCGCAGCCCCGAAACCGCGTGAACACAGGATCGCGCAATTGCTGAAACCGTTCTGCCACAACTGCAATCGGTGCCACCGTTCGTCGTTCGCCCACTGACCCGGGTAGATGACACGGGGGTTAACTCGGCGACGATCATGTGTCCGGTTGTCACGGCCGTGTCAGGTTCGGTTCGACCGCGTTCGACGCTGCTACCATGCTGCCGAGCACAAGCGGAGGAGGACGGCGTGACCACATCCTGGTTGCGAGGGTTGGCGGTGTTCGGCGCCACCGTGACGGCGGCGACGACGTTCGCGAACCCGGCGCTGGCGACGTCGCCTCCGCGCCCGGGGATGCAGGTTGATGCCCAAAACAGCAGGTGCACAGCGGGTTTCGCGGCCCAGGGCAACGACGGCAGCTACTACCTGTTCACCAGTGGGCACTGTGACGCGCACGACGACTCGGAATGGACCTATGGCAACGCCGTTCCGCTGGGGAGAATCACCGCCAGCGAGCACGAAGGCGACACCGTCGACGCCGCGATCATTCACCTGGACCCCAGCGTTGGCGCGCCGGTGGGTAATGTCGGTGGCAAGTATATTGTCCGAGATGTGTTGAGCCCGATGCAGGTTGAGCGCGGCATGCCGTTCTGTAAGATCGGCGCGGTCAGCGGTGAAACGTGCGGGGTGGTCCAAGACGTCAAGAACGACGTGGTGCTGGCCAGCGTCTACAGCGCCAACGGCGACAGCGGCAGTCCCGGTTTCGTGATGAACCCGGACGGCACCGTGAGCGCGGTCGGTTTGTTGATGTCGTCGCCCGACGGGGACGACAACTCTACATATTTCGCGAGCATTCAGCCGCTGCTCGGCCGGTGGGGCCTGCGCGTGCTGCCCTGACGGGCTCACCGGGCCCCCGGTGCCACGACAACCGGCCCCCGTAACGCAGAGTTTGCATTCGCTGCGGATAGGGTAACCGCCGGAGCGGCGTGCACGCGCCCGCCGAAGCCCGTCAGGCCCTGGCGGCCCGGGTGATTACAGCGGCACCGGCGACACGAAGGGGTGTGTAGTGAAGCGTGGTTTCGTGATTGGTGCAGCCGGGGTTGCCGTGGTGGCCGCGGCCTGCGCCGGATGTTCGAGCAACAAGCCCAGCACGGGGGCGTCGGGTTCGTCGTCTCCCGCGGCGGCGGCCGGGACGCAGGTCATCGTCGACGGCCAGGCCCAGAATGTGAGTGGGGCGGTCACCTGCAACCCGTCCGGCGACAACATCAACATCGGCGTGGGTGACCCGTCGGCCGGAATCGGGGCGGTCATCAGCAACGCCAATCCGCCCATCGTCCACTCGGTGGGGCTGGGCAGCGTCAACGGCATCACGCTTGGTTTCTCCGACGCCGCGCCCAACAACCAGGGCGGAAACGCCGGCGCTGCGGTGAGCGGCAAGTCCTACGCGATCAAGGGCACCGCGACCGGTGTCGACATGAGCAACCCGCAGCAGCCGCAGCAGGTGACCAAGTCATTCGAGATGGACGTGACCTGCCCGTAGCGCAGGCGATCGACATCCAAGAGGGGACGCAGCTATGTCTATGAAACGTGTCGTCAGCGCGGCGGCGGTCGCGGCCGGTCTCACCATGTCCACCGTGGCGCTCGGCCCCGGGTACGCCTACTCGGCGCCCCTCGACCCCCCGCCGCCGTGTCCGGGCTGCCACGGCGGTGGCGGTGGAGGCGGTAACCCGGGTGGTCCCGGTGGTGGCAACCCCGGCGGTGCTCCCGGCGGCCAACAGGGCGGTCCGGGCGGTCAGGCGGGTGGCCAGAGCAACCCGCCGCCGCAGGGCGGCCAGAGCAACCCGCCGCCGCAGGGCGGCCAGAACAACCCGCCGCCACAGGGCGGGCAGAACAACCCGCCGCCGCAGGGCGGGCAGAACAACCCGCCGCCACAGGGCGGGCACGGGCAGAATCCGCAGCCGGGCGGTCAGAACAATCCACCGCAGGGCGGGCAGAACACTCCGCCGCCGCAGGGTGGTCCGTCCAACCAGCCGGGTGGGCATGGGCAGAACCCCCAGCAGCCGGGCAATGAGAACAACCCGCCGCAGGGCGGCCAGAACACTCCGTCGCCGCAGGGTGGTCCGTCCAACCAGCCGGGTGTGCATGGGCAGAACCCCCAGCAGCCCGGTAATCAGAACAACCCGCCGCAGAACGGGCCCAACAACGAGCCCCACGGGAGGCCGGCCAACCTCAACCCGCCGCCCACCCAGCCGCCGCACCCGCCGTATATTCCTCCGCGCGGGACCTACGCGAGCGGCAACGCGCAGATCGGCGGCCCCACGGGCCTGACGGTCGGTTTCAGTGTCGTCGGCCACGGGGCGCCGCCTCCGCCGCCGCAGCGAGGCTTCGGCTGGAACGACGGCCCGGCGCCCGGTCACCCGCCGCCGCATTGGGAGGGTCCGCCGCCTCCCGGCGGCTGGGACGGCCCGCCGCCTCCCGGCGGCTGGAACCGGCCGTGGAGTGGGCCCCCGCGCGACGTAGCAGTGGCGCAGGCCGACTTCGGCCCGTTCAACTACGACACCTTCACCGTGCTGCCCGTGTTCAACTGGCAGTACGGGGGATGGGGTTACTGGTTCTTCGGAGTCTGGGTCCCGCTGTACTGACATCAGAAGCCGACGTCACAGGGAGCGCCCGTCAGGATCGACCTGGCAGGCGCTCCCTGTTGCGCTTGCCCGCACGCAATCTGCGAGGGAGCGAGGTTCGACCCGCCGGTGAACCCCGCCGCGCGGACTGGTCCGACCGGTCAACCGGCGTGGCCAATCCCCTGCCCGGTGCTTTCTCTGGCCGCAGTTTTCTACCCTGGCGCTCACCACACTGATTCGGGTGGTGCGGCACGCGCCCCCCAAATCTCGGCATTTACAGTTTGTTTCGACTACCGGTGTGGGTCGTCCCTGTTGACGACTTCGCGGCTATCGCGATGGAGCTGGGCGCTAGACGTAGTTCTCATGGACGTAGCACCAGCGCCACGTCTCTCCGGACTCCATGGACTGCACGATCGGGTGATCCGTGGCAAGGAAGTGCGCACTTGCGTGCTGCATCGGTGACGAATCGCAACAGCCGACGTATCCACAGGTGAGGCACAGCCGCAAATGCACCCACTGCGTGCCGAGCCGCAGGCACTCTTGGCAGCCCTTATGGGTACGCGGGCTCACGGGGTTGATGGCGACGACATCGGGATCCATGTGCGTCGAGGTCATTGACACGCCTCCTTGTGGGTGTGTTCTACCGTTTGCGTTTCCAAACCATTTTCGTTGCGCCACAACGGAATCGCCTCCTCGGACACTGCACCGAAGCGGGGTCCGCCGAATCGCCGAGCCACCCGGTGCCGAGCTCCGGAATCCACTTTGCCAGCGTCGCGTCGACAGAGCGTGCGCCCGGCGGGTTGAAATCGTTGCCCCAAATTCGTTGCAACAGCACAACCTTTTGGATCGGGACGCGGCGCTGCGTGACGAGCCGCGGTGCTTCTTATGAGAGCGTCCGTTCACATACGCGTGTGCTCGGGCCGTGACGTGCCGGCGCAGGACGAGGTAGGTTGGCGTTCTTCCGAAAGCCAACTCGTTTCGACGGAATGGCTTGCGCAATTGGCACTTTTGTCGGCACCCGGCGGACTGTACTGATTGACGGCTGCTTACGAACCGGCCACTTCCATTGCAGGACTGTCCGCCTCGCGTCGCCGTCGCGCTTCGAATGCAGCCAGCCGAGCGTGGGGGCCTTCGCCTTCTTCTCCCGACAGGGGAGCAAACTGCCGTAAAAGGCGAGCGAATTCTTGAACAATGGTGCTGTAGAACGCACGCAGTACATGAGGCGAAAGCGACTCGCCATCCAGTACGGAGGCGCCGGTCTGTCGCAGGGACCGGATCGTCAGAGCGGACGGAAGACTTCGGCCCCGGGCCACACCCGCCTCAAGCAGGGTCCAGGTGCCGGGGCAGACAACCCCGACCGGCTTCGACAAAGTGATGAAATCACCAACGAACGAGACCACGCTATCGTGGCTGGAAAGCTGGTGAGACCTAACCATCCCGGGCAGCAGTAGCAACGCCTCGTACTCGTCCACCGACGCTTCGCCCACCGCCCGGTCGACGGTGTACACGCGGGCCGGTTCGAGGTCTTCGTTGAGCGATTGGATCTGCCCGGCTCGCAGTGCCAACAGCTGAGTGTGTGCGCCCGCTTGTCGCACAGCATCGCCCGCCGCGTCCAATTCGGTCTGCCCGACGCCGTCCGCCGCAAGCAGTGCGATCCTCGAACCTCGCAGGTATTCGGCCATGTCGGGCTCCACTCGGCAACGGGGTGTGAACGGGGGACTTCTCGCTGACAAGCATCACCGTTGAGGACGTCGATGTCTTGCCCCCGTCCGAGCGAATATGTCTGTCGCACTTCGCCCCGCTGTGACAGGACCGCGGGATCGTCACGTTCCCCTTCTGACAGTCATGTAGCACCCTCTGCTTTGCAGAACTCGTCTTTCGGAACATCGATCGGGCGTGCTCGCGTTCTCGCTTCACCACAACGGATCACGCATGTACTTGGCTAAAAGCGGGCTTTGCCTGCCTTCGCCCAGAGGATGACATACTCGGGATGCGCCTTGCGCTGGGCGATCTCCGCCGGCAGCAGGCATGCGGAATTGGCACGAACGCACGCGCGCTTGGTGCCGTACGTGAATCCCCAATTCTGTTCCCTCTGAGGTATTTTGTCTCCGATGTCGACTGAGTACCCATCGGCGGCAACGGTGTCGAAGCGAGACCGGGTCGCCCTTTATGCGGTGAACTTCTTCATGGCCGACATGGAGGCCGGTATGGGCCCCTTCCTGGGCGTGCTGCTGCAGAGCCGTGGGTGGAGCACCGGCAGCATCGGCGCGGTCATCACTTTGGGTGCCGTCGTCGGCATGGTCGCGGTCACTCCCGCGGGTGCGCTGGTAGACGCCACCAGCCACAAGCGGGCCTGCGTCATTGTCGTCGGGCTTGGTGCCGTGGCGGGCGCGGCGGTCATCCTGACGTCGCAGCACTTCTGGGTGATCGCCGGGGCTCAGGCGGTGATGTGCATTTCGGGGGCAACGATCGCGCCTGCGATGATCGGCATCACCCTCGGGGTCGTGGGGCAAGCAAGGTTTACGGGTCAAAACGGCCGTAATCAGGCCTTCAATCACGCCGGCAACATGGCTGGAGCGGCCATCGCCGGCCTGCTGGGCTGGCATTTCGGTTACGCCGCGGTGTTCTGGCTGGCGGCAGGGTTTGCTGCCGTCACTGTCGCCGCCGTGCTGGCGATCCCGGCTGGTCACATCGACCATCACCTCGCCCGCGGGGAGGCATTTGCCACCGACCAGCCGCGTATCAAATCGCTGCGCGTCCTCCTTGGGTGCCGACCCCTGCTGGCGGTAGCGGCAGCGGTGATGCTTTTCCACCTGGGCAACGCCGCGATGCTGCCGCTCTATGGGTTGGCAGTGGTGGCCAGAAACGGCAACCCGTTCATCACCGTGGCCGGTACCGTCGTCATCGCCCAAGCCGTGATGGTGCCCGCCTCGCTGGCAGCCTTGAGAATTGCGGAAGTCCGTGGCTACTGGCCGGCCATCTTGATTGCGTTCACCGCGCTGCCGGCGCGCGCCCTCATTGCCAGCCATGTCATCACCAGCTGGGGTGTGATACCGGTGGAAGTCCTCGATGGCGTCGGTGCCGGCATCTTGTCAGTCGCGGTGCCGGGACTGGTAGCCCGCATACTCGACGGCACAGGCCACATCAATGTCGGTCAGGGCGCCGTGATGGCTGCGCAAGGGCTCGGTGGCGCGCTGAGCCCGGTGCTCGCCGGATTCACTGCGCAGACAATGGGATTCGCAACCGCGTTCGCGATGCTCGGCGGCATTTCGCTGGGATCCCTGGTTATCTGGCTGGCTCTTGCCAAGATGCTGCGCGCCGCCGCCGACAGGTAGCCCGGTAGCCACCCGGCCGGCCGGTTTATCACGACGGATATGTGCCGCCGCGGAATGCTAATATCATGAGAATTTCGGCAGTAAAACTGCGGGTATTGCACCAGGAACCGGGGTATCGCCGGACCGGGCCTGGAGTCCTTCGAATCGGGGCAGTCGGGTGGCTGGGCCGGCCGTGGGAGGAGGTGCGCGACGCGCGACTGTATCCCGTCCGTCTCCCATCGCCACCCCAGTGTTAATTGGATCGGAATTCACGAGACGTATAGGGCACCGGAGTCGCGTATCGGTCATGAACGCCAATTCGACGGTCGCCGGCGATATCGAGCCAACGGGCACCCCGGAAGGCTTGGCGGCGCTGACCCGAATTATCTTCCAATCGTTGGATCCCGAGGACATTCTCGCGGTAGCTGCTGAAGGGGCTGCGGCCCTGTGCACGTGCAGAGTCGAGGCCAGCTACTGCGCTGACGACGAGGAAATGAAGCCGTGCCCACCCTCTCAAACCGAGCGCCCGGAGCTGACAGACGTGCTTCAGCGTGCGAACTGGGAGGGCAGGATCGAACTCCCGCGGGGAGATTGGGGATGGGCGTTTCCCCTATCCCATCGGGATGCTCTACGAGGGTGCCTTGTGATCGGCGCCAGCGTCGAGCCCACACCCGATCACCTGCTGTTGCTGCAGCTGCTCGCACAGAAGGCCGGTGCCGCGCTGGCATGCGCCGAGCTGCATCAGCGGGAAGTTGGACGGGCCGGCCAACTGGCCAAGGCGAATGAGTTTCTCGCCCAAGCGGTGCATCGGCTGAAGGCCCAGACGCAAGCGCATGAGCTGCTGGAGGCGGCGCTGGCCGCTGGCGAGGGCGTGCAAGGCATCGTCGACGCACTTCATCGATTGACGGGACGTTCGGTCTGCGTCGAAGACAGGTTCGGCAACCTCTGCGCATGGGCTGGGCCCGGACAGCCACTCCGGTACCCGAAACAAAAGCCCGGCCAGCGCGACCGGTTCTTGCGTTCGCTCTCGACGCAGGCTGTTCCGGTGAGTTCCGGGGGACGCCTGAGCGTCCTGATAAAGCCGCAGTCGGAGATGCTTGGTGTTGTCGCGCTCGTTGACCCTGGAGACGAGGTCGACGAGGACGTGTTGTTCTCTCTCAGGTACTGCAGCAACGTGCTGGGACTCGAGTTATCCCATCAACGCAACCTCGCCCAGCTGCAGCTGAATCTGCGCCGCGAGCTGGTCGATGATCTGGTGGCGGGCACCAACGAGGATGGGGCCTATGCGCGCGCTGAGGCGCTGATTCATGACTTGCGCCGTCCGCACTATGTCGTGGTGATCCACAGCGGGCGCGGCGCCGGCAACGCCGGCATCGCCGCCGCGGGCCGTGTCGCCGAGAACCTGAATATGAATTACCTGGCGGGGCGTCAGGGAGGTCTGATCGTCCTACTCGTCGACAGTCATCCGGCTCCCGATGCTCTGCACCGGGAGGTCAGTAGACAATTTGGCGACTTGACGAGTGCAATTGGCATCGGGTCGCGCTGTGATGGGCCGGCCGATTTTCCCCAATCTTTCCTCAGAGCCCGTCGCGCGCTCAATGTCCGGCTGAACTCGGCCCATCCCCGGGGAGCTTCTGACTATTACGAGCTGGGTTTCTACCACTTGATCGATGCGGCGCACACCGCCGGTGTCGTCGACGACTACCTCCGCCAATGGCTGGGGCCGCTGATCGATTACGACGCCGTGAAAAAGTCCGATCTGGTACACACCCTGAGTCACTATCTCGAGTGTGGCGGCAATTACGACGAATCGGCTGCCGCTTTGCATATTCACCGGAGCACGTTGCGGTATCGGCTCGGCCGCATCGCGGACCTGACGGGTTTCGACCTTCGCGATGTTGATACTCGCTTCAACCTGCATGCCGCTACGCGAGTGTGGCGCTTCCTTACCTCGACTGCGTGACTGCACGGTAGCCGAAGCGATTGCGAGGCTTAACTTTCAGGGGCAAGGTGCATCACTCGAGGGCGCCGCTGCAGGGCGACCCGTGCGCCGGCTGGATCATCGCGCGCCCAACCCCTGAAACTCCGTGGGCAACTGGCTCAATAAGTCCTCGAACTCACCTGGTGTCACCGCGTCGCGAATCGTCGCCATGACCGCGTCCAAGGCAGCCTCCGCGGCCTCCGTGTCACGCCCACTCCGTTGAGCCACTCGGTTGACGAACTCGTCGTAACTGAAAGCTTCGGCCTCTTCTTCTGTTGGGAGCAAAGCGTCCTGCAGCGGTGAGGGCAGGTGAACGGCCAGATCGCGGGCCTCACCCCCGCTGATCCGCTCCCCGAGAGTGGTCAGGGTGGCGCGGGTGAGGGCCACCGCGTCTCCTTCGAATAGGCCGCTACGCTCGGCCACCGACGAAATGAATTCCTCATATCGCATTTTTCCTCCATGGGTTTCGGCTTCCCATATCGTGGCGAGGCTCGTGCGCCGGTGCATCGTTCTCGGGAGTCGGATTCCGGTGCTGGTAATCAACCTGGCGGGTGAGCTCACGTCGCAGCAATCGGCACACGTGGTGCCGCACAGAGGCTCTCCGCTTCAGTCCTATTGTCGACCAGTACTGTTGGGGTTCTCGCTGAATTGCGACCCCCCGGGGCTGTTACGGCTTAGTCTCTCGGGACGAGCGTTACCACCCTTTCCCGCCCCGTCGGGCCGGTGCGGTTGTGACGACCAATTCGCACCATGAAGTCATGACGCAGGAGCCTTTGAAAGTTGGTCTGCTGGCGCCGCCATGGGCCGCCGTACCCCCACCCGGTTACGGGGGAACCGAGTCAGTGGTGTGCCAGCTTGCGCAGGGCCTGATCGCGGCCGGACACGAGGTCGTGCTGTTTGCCACCGGCGACAGCACCGCACCGGTCCCCGTCGTCTATGCCATGGCCAGCGCGAACTGGGACCGCATCGGGCATGGCGAGGTGGAGCTGCCCCACGTGATGCGCGGCTACGAGGCCCTCGCCGGTTGCGACATAATCCACGACCACACCCTGTTGGGGCCGGCCTGGGCCTTGGCGACCGGCTACGACCGAGTGGTTACCACCTGCCACGGCCCGTTCAGCGGTGCGCTGCGGGGGATCTACCGCCGGTACGGCAAGCGGCTACCGGTCGTTGCGATCTCACACGACCAGGCTTCCCACGCGCCCGAGATCGCGGTGGATCGGGTCATTCACCACGGCCTTGACCCCGACGAATACCCGCAAGGCTGCGGCGACGGAGACTACCTGTTGTTCCTCGGGCGGATGACGCCCGACAAGGGCGTGCGCGAGGCCGTCTTGGCCGCACGCGCCGCTGGCGAGGCGCTGATCATCGCGGCTAAGAACCGAGAACCAGCCGAGCGGGCTTACTTCACCGAAGTAATCGAGCCCCTGCTCACCGACGATGTCGACGTCAGGGGAGAGGTCGCCGGCGATGCGAAGTTGGCGTTACTCGGTGCCGCCAAAGCACTTCTGAATCCCATCCAATGGGCGGAACCGTTCGGGCTGGTGATGATTGAGGCGATGGCCTGCGGCACGCCGGTCATCGCCTGTCCCAACGGTGCGGCGCCCGAGATCGTGGATACCGGCAGGACGGGGTTCCTCTGCTTCGATTCCGCCGACCTGGTGGACGCGATCCACCGCGTCGATGAATTGGACCGTGCAGTGTGCCGCGCCGCCGTCACCGAGCGGTTCTCCACCGCTCGGATGGTCGACGACCACCTCGCCCTGTACCAGCAGATGGTAAGCCGGTGACCTTCGTCGACGGCGAAGAATGCGCGGCCGGAGCTTGGGCGTCGGGAACAGGCCCGCCCGTGACCGGTAGTGACGTGACGCTGCTGGAAGGTTCGACGTTTTGCATTTCGGCCTTATCGGGCGACGTCCATCGCGACCGGCCGCACGGACTGTTCGTGGCCGACACCCGAATGTTGTCCTGCTGGCGGCTTGTCATCGATGGCTCGCCGGTCCAAAACCTTTCCACGATCGAGGAACCGACCGAACCGTACCGCGCGATTTTCGTCGGCCGGACTCCGCCGCGTCAGTGGCTGGCGGACAGCACGATGCTGGTCCTGCGCGACAGGCTGGTTGGTGACGGTTTGCGCGAGGACGTGATCTTGCGCAACCTCGGCGCCGAGCCGGTGGGGGTCACCGTGACGCTGGCCGTCGATACGGACTTCGCGGATGTCTTCGCCGTCAAAGAGGGAAGGGTTCAGCCACCGCACGGCCTGGCCGTCGACATAGGAACGGCATCAATGACTTTCACGCTCGCCGGGCCGGACGACACCCGCATTGCTCAGATCTCCGCCACCGGAGACCCGAGCGTCACACCAGGCAGATTCACCTTCCGGATCGTTGTTCCACAACGCTCCCAGTGGTCAACCTGTTTCGCCGTGGAAGCCACGACTGGAGGCAGGCGAGTTCAGCTTCGGCACAAATGTGGCGAACCGATAGATAGCAGCGCCCCCGCGCGACGGCTGCAGGCATGGCGGCTGTCGAATCCACTTATTGAGACCGGACATTCGGCGCTGGATTGTTCACTGGAAGTGGGCACCCGCGACTTGGGCTCACTCCAGATCGAAGACCCGGCACAGCCGGGCTATCCGATTCTTGCCGCCGGTGCACCCTGGTTCATGACGCTATTCGGGCGAGATTCCCTCTTGACCGCGTGGATGGCCTTAGGCTTGGACTCCCGCTTGGCGCTGAACACTTTGCGCACCCTGGCCAGGCTGCAGGGGACCCGGGTGGATCCACTGACGGAGGAGGAGCCGGGCCGCATCCTGCATGAGGTGCGTTTGGGCAGGGAGGCGGCGCTGACGCTGGGCGGAGGTACCACATACTACGGCACCGCTGACGCCACACCACTTTTCGTCATGCTGCTCGCCGAGCTCGATCGGTGGGGAGCTCTTCCCGACGCTGACCGGCCCGCCCTGGTGGCCGCGGCAGACCGTGCCATGGAGTGGATCCTGCAGTATGGTGACGCTGACGGAGACGGTTACGTGGAGTACCGCCGACACACCGACCGCGGCTTGGTGAACCAGGGCTGGAAAGACTCCTTCGACGGTGTCAACCATGCCGACGGGCATCTCGCCTCACCCCCGATAGCGCTGTGCGAGGTACAGGGCTACGTGTACGCAGCGTTTCAGGCCCGGGCGTTTCTCGCCGAGGGAGACGGTGACCCGGGCTGCGCGCAGCAGTGGCGCAGCAGGGCCGCGCGGCTGAAGGCGGCGTTCAACCTGGCCTTCTGGATGCCCGAACAACAGGCGTTCGCCCTGGCGCTCGACGGCGGCAAACATCAAGTCGATGCCGTCGCGTCGAACATGGGGCACTGCCTGTGGACGGGGATCGTCGACGACGACAAGGCCGCCGCGGTGGCCGCGCATCTCGTAGGCCCTGCGCTGAACTCCGGCTTCGGTGTGCGGACCCTCGCCGCCGACATGAACGCCTACAACCCGATGAGCTACCACAACGGCTCGGTGTGGCCGCACGACACCGCGATCGTCGTCGCCGGGCTAGCCAATTACGGTTTTGCCCAAGAGGCTCAACAGATTGCGTTGGGGCTTCTCGATGCTTCCGACTACTTCGGGGGGCGGCTGCCCGAGCTGTTCTGCGGCTTTCCGCGTGCCGAGTTCTCGCGTCCCGTGCCGTATCCGACGTCGTGTTCGCCGCAAGCCTGGGCCGCTGCGTCGTCGCGCCTGGTGCTGCGCAGCCTGCTGCGATTCAACCCCGACATTCCGCACGGCCAGGTTCAGGTGTGTCCGATTGCTCCGGGTCGGTTCTTGCCTGTGCGCCTGCACAACGTCCCCCTCGCAGGCACCCGGATCAGCCTCACCGTCGACGCACACGGCGGCGTCGATGTGTGCGACCTTCCCCCAGGAGTCCGGCTGGTTACCGCCGAGCCCAGGCGTTCGCCCGGTCGCGCTTCGGCACAGCAGCACGATCGAAGTCACTGAGCTGAGTCGCCTTCGTTGGCAGCTCGTCGGCATCCCGGCGCTCGGCTATTTGCGCCGGCCGCCAAAGGCATTCACGATTTCGCGGCGCGAATTGCGTCGCGTGAACGGTGTCCGGCAACAAGCTCAGGGGGCCCGGCAGCCGCGCTCAGCTCCATCGTGCTGCTCATCGCCTCCTCGCTTCGCGCAGTCGACAAGCCGTCTGGCCACTTCCCGCAGCGGGGTATTGGTCTGTTGCGAGATCGCTCTTAGCATCGCGAAGGCGTGAGCGGCGTCGACACCGAAGCGTTCCATGATCATGCCCTTGGCTTGTCCGATGACGTCGCGGGTGGCAAGCGCGGCCTTGAATTGGCGCTCCTGTTCGTCGTGCATGAATGCGATCGCCGCATGGTTGGCCAGCATCGCGCCAACCGCCTCGGAGTCGGGCCCGAAGGCGTCAGTTCGGAAGCCGAAAAGAGTCAACGTGGCCCAGGTCGCCCGTGGCAGGTCTATCGGAGACGACAAGACGCTGTGCACCCCGGCGGTGGTCGCCGAAGGCGTGAATCGCGGCCATCGGGTATCGGTGCGCAGATCGTTGCAGCAAGTCGCCTTCTTTGCGGTGATCGCCTCCAGGCATGGACCGTGGCCGGCGGCTTGCTGAGCCATGTCCAGCGACGAGGTCAGCTGCGATGTCGCTATGATCGATCGCAGGTGGCCGTCTTCGATTACTGAGACTTTCGCGCAGTCCGCCCCCGGTATCAACGCCAATGAGGCACTGGTCAGCTCGCTGAGGGCGTCCTCGATGCCCGTTGTGCCGACCATCGCACCGGCCAGTCTTGCGATCGTCGACTGAATTGCCTTGCCGCGGCGCCCGTGGCGAATCTGCTCGGGATCCGAGAAGTGACTTATCGCGACCATGGCGAAGCCGTTTCGGAGAAAACGTGGTGCCTCGCCGCAAACCATTGCCGCATAACCGGTTTCGTTGTACCCATAGCACCCCCAGATTTTCCGATGGGTATTACGTCACTGCTGTACGACTATGCCAACCGGAGTGGAGTTCGAGCGTCGACCCGGCAGATCAATAAATGGAATGCAACGTCGACCTCGCGGAGCCACTGGCGCCCGAGTCTCGGCGATACGAGAGGCGTGAAACCCCCCGTGCGTCGTGTCGGCCCACTCACCTGACTGAGGGCCCCGACGTGCCGTGGGGCGCTTCATCAGTTAAGAATGTTAAGTAAGCTCGGAGGCGTGGGACCGGCTGATATCGGCTCATCAACGCGACGCCCATAATGGGAAATGCAACACGGGCCCGATAACTTCGCAGGTGGAGGGCGGATGCGGCGGTGAACTGGGACGGTCAGCGACCCGTCGCGAACCACCTCGATGCGTTGACGTCCGATTGGGCGCAACTAGCGGACACGACGGATATCGACGAAGCGACGGAGATCCTGCGGCCCACGTTTTTCCCTGTCGCGATCACGCCGTGCGGTAGGGGCCCGTTACACATTCGCGTCAAGGCCGAGCAGCTGCCGCTGCTCAGTATCGGCTACCTCGACCTCGGTGGTGAGGCGATGATGCGGGCAGCTGACATACCCGGCTACCAGATCGCCGTCGCGGTGTCGGGTCACAGCGTGACCAAGTGGCCCGATGGTCACGCAACGACCGTCACATCGCCCGGGTCGGCGACGGTCTTCCGCCCCGGCACGGATGTCGAACATCTGTGGTCACACGGTTGCGGCCAGCTCGGTATCAAGCTCGTCCCGGCCGAGCTGACTCGCGAGCTGGAGAATTTGCTCGACCGCTCGATTGGTAAGCCCGTGGAGTTCGCTCGCCGGCTGGACCTGACGGACAGGTCGTCGCAAAGTTGGCTGAGTTTGGTAGCGGTTCTGGCGCGAGAGTCCGGCAACGATGCCGGAATACTCACGCATCGGCTCGCCGCTTCGAATTTGCAGCATCTGCTCCTCGAGGGTCTGCTGCTCACGCAGCCGCACAACTACACGCACGCACTCCGTCAGGACGGTCGGCCCGCCTCCGCAGCGGCGGTCCAGCAGTCAATCGACTTGATGCGGAGTTATCCGGAAGCGGAGTGGACGACCGCGGCACTTGCCCGCGCGACGGGTGTCAGCGCGAGGGCACTGCAGAAGGCGTTCGCCCAGGCGGGCGAGGCGCCGCCTATGACGTACCTGCGCCATTTACGGTTGCAACGGGTACGCGCCGAACTGGCCGACGCGTCGCGGGCACGGCCCTCGGCGGCGGTCACGACGGTGGCGAGCCGGTGGGGATTCGTGCACCTCGGCCGGTTCGCTCAGCAGTACCGTCAATTGTTCGGTGAATCCCCGTCACAGACGCTTCGCGTGTCGTACCGCTAACCGTGACGTTGCGCTTCGCCGACCGTCGCATAGATTTCGAACCGCTCGGTCAGATCAGCCGCGGCGAGGGCTCTCGCGACCGGACCGGTCGGCGAGGTAACCAGGCAGATAGAAGTGTCGGACTCTGCCGCCAACGCGGTAGCGCCGACCAAGGCCTCGACGGCGGTGTCATCGATGGACGTCGCGGCAGAAAGCTCTAACACCAGCTGCGCCGGCGCTTGCGTCAATTCGTCGGCGACGGCGCGGCACAACACCGCTCGCGTTTCGCCGTCGAGGGAACCTGACGCGTGGATGATGCTGGTGCCAGCGGGAAGTCGTTGCACGGTGCAAGAGAACGACCCACCCTGTTGACCTTCTGTTTGACTCGCGCTAACTGACTCCACCTCCCTAGTGCTTCTAAAGAGTCAAGCAAGCAAACGTCGGGTCTCGATATCCGCCGAGCGACGCGGCGCTGTCCGAACTGCGTCGCGCCCTGATTAATCGAACACTCTCGTGTTGGTCGGTCGACGCGGACGACCACCGGCCTACCCATCGCAACGAGGGCAACGGAGCCATCGATCAACTATGTAAGGAACCCGTTGAGCCCAGTGGCGGCCGACCGGCATCGCTGATGTCGGCGTTTCCTAATTCGACGGCCCCCGCTCGCCGGTTCCGCTGGCCGGCGTCATCGGCTGCGTATCCCCGAGCATCTCGGAAATCTTTATCGCTAGGTGCAGGTTGAGGCGCGCCTCCACGTTCTGCAGGTCGCGGCCGGAAATGTCGCGAATGCGTCCGAGGCGGTAACGAAGGGTACTGCGGTGGATATTGAGCGCGCTCGCCGCGTGATCGTAATTTCCTCCGGAATCCAGATAGCGCGCCAAGGTGTTGACCAGGTCGGCGTTCTTGTCCTGGTCGTATGCCACCAGGGGTCCCAGCCATTCCGCTAAGAATTCACGAACCTCGGGGCTGTTGCCGCTCGGATCGACGATTCGGCAGACGCCCAGGTCGTCGAAACGACGGAAGCCGTGCCCGCCTACCGAAGCTTTCTGCACACGCAAGGTTCGCCGGGCCTCAGCAAAGGACCGCGGCAGCTCGGAGGGAGTCAGCGCGACCGACCCGATCGCGATCCATCCGCGCCCGTTCCCGACAGCCGCGGAGATCGCACGATACAGAGACCGCGGTTGGGGCACATCCTCGGTCAGCAGGACTGTCATCGACGGGCGGCGCGCGCAAAGCGGATGCAAACCGGCGGACGTGGCCCACCGAGTGGCCGAGCGGGCGATCAAATCGCCGCCGATTTCGGCGCTCCACTGCAAAACAGTCACCCGATGCGGCCTGCGCAGGTTGTAACCAAGCGCCTCGCCCCGGGCGTATGCCGTGGCGTTGTCGGTTCCGGCGAGCAGATCGTCGACTAGGTCCCGACTCAGTCGCACCTCGGTTTCTGCGAGTGAGCGCTGATGGGAGAATTCGACCGCCAACACCGCGGCCGCGTATTCCAGCGCGAAGATGTCGAGTCGATCAGCCCGGCGCTGCGGATCGTGCAGCACAACGACTCCGAGGAAATCCGCCTTCACGCGGATAAGGCTGAATATCCGGTTCCCGCAGTCGCTGTAATGTCCATGCGACCCCGCGCTGCGAATTACGTCTTCGCGGTTGCCCCCGCCGATCGCCCGGTATGTGGTGGGAATCGGCGCGGGCGACCATGCTCGCAGGTTCCCAAACATGTCCTCGATTGACACTGGCAACGAGGTCAGCTCGTGCAATGCGTCTGCAATGCCGGCCGCATCCGCTGATCCGGACAGGTTGGTCAGCGCCTTATGGATGTGGTCGCGCCGCTCGAGTTCGGCCACGCTGCGTGACAACCGGTGGATCGTTCTCTCGTGTCTGTCAGTCAGCTCCCTGAGCTGGATGTGTCGGCGTCGTTCCCTTTCGATGGCGTCGGCGCTTGTCATCGCCATGGCCGCCTGCTGCGCGAGTACTTTGAGCAACACCAACTCGTGGTAGGAGGAGGGATTCGGGGCGCGGACGACCAGGACACCGGTGACGGTACTGGCGGTGCGCAGCGTGACCGCATACCGCCAAATCGAGTCGGAAAGCGCGATCTCGCTATCGACGCCCACGCTCGCGGCGACTGCCGCATCGAGGGCACTGTCCAGCGACCGGTCAGGATCGCTGTTACGGATCAGGGATCCGTCGACCACCCGATAGGCGGTTTCTGTGGCGTAGTTGCCCAGGGATTGCACTGCGTCCGCGGCCAAGGTCAGTACGGCGCTGGCTGGGCGACCGTCGAACATCAACGAAGACAGGATGAAAACGCCGTACAAGCTCGGAAGCTCGCCACGGTAATCAATGCCCAACTCCGGTAATGACGTGTCGACAGTCATGGCTCACCTCGCGATTTCCCGGCCTGACCTCTGCGCTGTACCCGGGACGGCACCGATCCAACCAATGGGGGAAAACAGCGGTCTATAAGGATATCCGTTGAACGACAATCGATCTCGCGTCACTTCAGCGCGAAATCGGCCCACCGCTGCCAATTGCCGTCGCCAATTTGGGCCTCGCAGGGCGAAGAGTCTGGCCCGGATATAGGCGGCAGACGGCGTGGGCCTGCGTTCGGACAGATCCAGGCCCGAAACGACGATCTTGATGATCGGCAGGACGGCCTGCCGGTGCCGGGCAGGGCGACGGAGGCGGTCGTGTCACCGGCGGGTTGCTCGTAGCCTCCGCCGCTAACGAGGCGACGTGGGAGGACGGTCGCCGACCCGGTTTCGCAGCGTTTCCGAGGGGGTTTCGCCGAACAGCTGATGATATTGACTGGCGAACCTGCCAAGGTGCACGAACCCCCAACGCCCCGCGACCATCGTTACCGTGACCGACTCGGGTGAGCCAGCGGCGAGTTCTGTGTGCGCCCGATGTAGGCGCAGCCGCCGCAGGTATGCCATCGGCGAGGGCTGGTCGGACCGCTCAAATGCCCGCTGCAGCGCTCGTGCGCTGACCCCGGTCTCTCGTGCCAGTTCGGCAGTGCTCCAAAGTGTTTCCGGGTGCGCGTGCATCAGATCGATCGCGCGCTTCGCGACAGTGGTGCTTGCCGCCCCTTCACTTTCAGCCAAAGCCTCGGTGTAATTGTGGGGTTGTATTTGCAGCAGGCCCTGGATCAGCAGAAGCTGCAAGTTCGCCACGGCGAGCCGGTGGTTGAGAAGCCCGTCCTGGCGCCCGACTTCACGGGCCAGGAGCCAGACTAGGTGGTACCAATCGTGGGCGGCGGTGGTGCTCAGACTGAACTGCCGGGCAAACGTAATCCGTTTGCGCACAGGGCGGTTGAGCATGGCTTCCAGCTGCCGACGCATCTGCGGTTCAGAAACCTTCAGACAGATCTGACCGCAGTCGCCCGACCAGTCGAGCACGCACGGCATGCCCGGTGTGAACACCGCGACTGACCCGTTCGTCGTCTTGACGAGCTGGCCGTCACGCCAACGGCTCACCGCCCTGCCTGACAACGGGGCATCAATGTAATAGTCAGTTACGTCGTTTGCCCGGATGGTGACGTCGGCGCCGAAGCCAAGATAGCCCGCGGTGATCAGCGGGAGTTGCACCGCGTTCATCTGCATGTTCACCGATCTGGCCTTGTTAGGGATCAGCTCGGCGGTGACATAGACGCGGCCCAAAGCGTTGGCCGCCTCATCGACGTCCGTTGCCCGGACCTCGGGCGCCAGGTCGAAGGGTAACTCGGTCATTGTCGCTCCCAGCCTGGACTCGGCGGATGGTGTCTTCCGCTTCACTGAAACCCACATGCTACCGCCAGCAGTACCGGCCCGGATCCCACAGCAAAGCACTCAGCGCATCCCGCCGGAGCTGAGCTAATCGAGTAGGAGATCCGCTCATCTCCAACCTGCGTGTCCCCGTTGGCGGGAAACGGACAGTTTGGGGCGCTTATCGGATATCACACGGCTGTATCGGTCCGCTTTGCTACACCGAGGGCCCGACGCGAGGGGAGGCGACGTGAACGAACCAGGCTCTGAGGCCGACGACTGCTGGCTGCTTCGGCATTGTGGGAGTCAACGGGGTGATCACCGTAAACGTCGAAGTGAAGCGAATGACATCGCGATCACGGGTGGCGTCATCGCCCCGGCAAGACGCTGCGCGAGGCCACCGAAGCGCCAACCAACTGCTCACGCGAGGCCGGGACGCCATTTAAGCAAATACTGCGAGAGGCAGCTTTGAGAACCGCAGTCGTCTTTCGAACGTATGCCAAGGCGTTGAAGAAAAGGTGTGAGCAGGCCAACTACGGCGAGCCGGATGAAGTCCAGTTCGAGATGTGCGAATTCACCGATGGCAGAGTGGCTCAACGCTGGCGCGTGGGCGCGCGAAGCTGCGTGTGGTGGGACTCGTTAGAAGATCTCTACGCCATCCATGTCTACGCGCACCCCGATTACGGCACGCGCGTCGAATGGTCAGACGGCTACGTAGAGGAACTATAGCCGTGCCCGGTGCCGTGAAACGTCGTGGCGGGCGACTACAGGCTGGCCTGTCGATGCACCGAAAGCCAACGGTGGCACAGCACTTCGCTCCGGGGAGATCGTAGACCGAGCCGACCAACGCCGGGATCCGCGGCCGCGCACGCTTGAGGCTCCACCGGGGGTAGCTGTCTATAGCTTGACAGAGCAGACGGGCCACGCGGGCTCAACGCAATCGGCGCCTGGCGGACGGATACGGCCGGCTCAGCGGAAAGCCTCGACATGTGATGCGCTGAGCCGAGAGGTGTAGCTGCTCATCTGTCTCTTCAGGCCTATTCAGGCCCCAGCATCTTGTGCTGCAGTGCCCAGTTCTGCGGTGGCCCAGTCGGGCAAGGTTAGAGGCCCGGGTGTCCGTCTCGGACCCGACAAACCCTCAGGAGCCCGATATGACAACAGCCGACGAAAACAGAGAGCGCGACTTTCTCGCGAAGTGCATCGCCGACGCTTACCAGATGCTCGACATCATTCCCGGGGTGAATCCCAATGGCGCCGCGCTGGTGTGGCTTGCCGATCAGTTCATGCAGGTGCGTCGCCGAACTGAGAGCCAACTTGCGTCGACAACATGATCACGGCTGATACCGTCAACCGGATCCTGCGGTTCAATGGACAAGGCCTGCCGGTCGTTTCCCTGTACGCCCCAGTGCCCTGCCAGCCGCAAGGCCGCGTTGTCAGCCTGCGCAGCGAGGTGGACAGTCAGCTACACGCCATCCGGCCGATGGCCAAGGACCGTAGCCTTGGCCACGACGCGAGGTTGTCCATACGCGGTGACATCGACCGAATCATGGATGTCGCGGGGCAGGAACGCTGGCCACCCGGCGCGGTTGCGCTGTTCTCCTGCAGCGGCCGCGGGTTTTTCGAGGAATTGATTTTGCCGCGACAGATCCGAGAGCGGGTCATCGTCGACGAAACCACGTGGGTCCGCCCAATGCTGGCCGTGCTCGACGAGGACCACCGCTGTTGCGTCGCCGCGGTCGACCGAGAGGGCGCCCGCCTCTTGGAGCTTTATCGCGACGACATGCAGGAGCGGGGCACGCTGTCGCTTTCCGCCAAGCCGGGCCTAGACCAGGACAAGCTCGAGGAGCTGACCAAAAAACACTTCCGTGAAGTGATAACCATGATCGACAAGCTCTACTGGGGCGGCGAATTCGAGCTGTTGATCGTCGGCGGCCATCGCCCGCAACTGCCGCGTTTCCTCGACCTGCTCACCCACGAACTGCGGGGGGTGCTCGCCGGCACGTTTCCGGTCGACGATGGCGCGAGGAGCAGCTTTGGCGAGCTCAAACGGCATGCTATCGCGGTCGTGGACCGCTACGAGCGCGCCGAGGAGGAGCGCATGGTCGCCGAGGTCGTCGAGACGTCGGCCGCCGGGGGTCTGGCCGTGCTCGGCATTGAGCCGTGCTTGTGGGCCGGGAGCGCTTCCGCCATCAATCGGCTCATGATTCAAGACGGCGCGATCGCACCCGGGGTGATCTGCGACCGCAAACACTGGCTGGCTCTCGCGGGCGATACGTGCCCTGTGTGCGATCGGCCGGTGCGGCCCGCTCCCGACGTGATAGGCGAACTCGTGGAGGTCGTCATAGACGATGGTGGCGCCATTAAACACGTCTCGGCCCATACGGTCCTCACGGAGCGTGTGGCCGCGGCGTCGTTGCGGTTTCCGCTTCCACCGAAACGATGACGGGTCTGAAAGATATCGCCTGGGGCGTCGAGCCGTAGCTGGTTCTATGCGCCCGCGGGGCGATTCCGGGCGTCCAAATTCGTTTCACCGGAGGGAAGCATCGCTGGGTGGCGCCAACCATGCTGGCAGGCAGACATGTTACGAACGAGCTGAGGGTGGGCTGCGCCATGGGGGACGAACGGGTTCTCGTGACCGGAGGGTCCGGATTTGTCGGTTCTCACTGCGTCTTCGCACTGCTGAACGCCGGCTACCGGGTCCGGACGACTGTGAGATCGGCCCAACGCGAGGCGGACGTCCGTAACATGGTCGAGCGAGCCGGCGCGACGCCGGGCGATAGCCTCACGTTCGCCGTCGCCGACCTCACCTCCGATGCCGGCTGGCCGGAGGCAATGGACGGCAGCACGTTCGTCCTGCACGTTGCCTCGCCTTACCCAGCTGATGAGCCCCCCGATGAAGACGAGGTGATCCTACCCGCTCGCGACGGCACGCTTCGCGTCCTGCGCGCCGCTCGCGACGCGGGTGTCAAGCGGGTCGTACTCACGTCCTCGTTCGTCGCCATCGGCTGCGGCCACGGCAATGTCGAGCGCGAGTTCACCGAGGATGATTGGACCGATCTCGACGGCGAAGGCATCACTGCCTACGTCAAGTCCAAGGTGCTCGCCGAACGCGCGGCGTGGGACTTCGCTGAAAACGAAGCCGGCCGAACCGAACTCAGTGTGGTCAACCCCACCGCGACCTTCGGCCCGACGCTCAGCGACGATATTTCGGCCTCTGTGGCCCCGATTCTGACTCTGCTCATGGCTGGGGAAGAACCCGTATCGATGGCGAACCTCCGGTTTTCGGTGGCTGATGTGCGCGACGTTGCCGACGTCCACCTGCGCGCGATGACGCATCCCGCCGCCGCGGGCCAGCGCTTCATTGCCTGCTGCGATGGCGGCCCCATCACGATGAGACAGGCCGCACAGATTCTGCGTGCCTGGGTGGGCGTCGACTCCGTCACCGCATCGCCTGTCCTTGGTGGGACCGCGCGGCCGTCCAACCGAAAGGCCAAGGCCGTCCTACGCTTTACCCCCCGAGCAATCGAGGAAGTGCTCCTGTCGACCGCAGGAAGCCTCGTCCGTCTCGGTCTCGTGCCAACTGCATGACGACGCGCTCGACCAGTTACCTGAAGCCGAGTCGCAGTCGGGTAGTGCACCTGACTGGATTGTCCTGGTGAGGCGTTCGGTGAACCGGATCGAGGTGTGGCGATCCCCGATCCGATTGGTGGACAACATCTTTGAAATCCCGCACCCGCTCTTGTTGGCGGGTCGAGATGGCCTGCTCGATCGCGTCGAGCACCATCGAGGTAGCGCTCTGCGCCGCGAGTGCAGACTCGATCCCGCGGGAATCAGACAGTGCGTCAAGGGTTTCCTCGACGGGCAGCGCGAAGCGGATCGGAGAGGCCTCGGCGACGTCGTCGCCGGCCACCTGGGCCCGCGCGGCGAAACCTGGTAGCCAGACCCGGCGGGCCCTGACGAACAGCCCACGCGGCGCGGCTACGCCCTCCCGTCCGGGTCCCGGGGTGACCTGGCCGAAGGCGCCAGCCGACGGGCACCCCAAGCGGAGCGTTCCCGCCCCGGACCTCCCAGATGACGCGCAGGGCGGAGACCAGCAGCAGGACGGTCAGTGTGGTGAGTGCGTGTAGTTGCATGCTGAGTGGGACGGTCGCAGCCATGACGCCCCCGGCCACGAGCCGGTCGACCATGATCCTGCGGTGGTCGCGCCACCGGTAGGCGACGTCGCCGAGATAGAACAATGCGACGCCGCCGCTGAGGGCGACACCGGGCAGCGGGGCCATCGGCTCGTCCGGGTGTCCCACGGCCTGATGGACGCCGAGGGCGAAGAAGACGATGCCGGCGACCAGCACGAGGTGGAGATAGCTGTAGGCGTCCCGGGCGTGACGGGCCCGGCGAGCCGGGCTCAGCCGCCGCAGCCGCGCGGCGGCGCGGGGACTCGGCTCGAAGTACGTCCACCACATCCCGGCGGCGATAAGCACCGCCGTCACCATCGCGACGGTGGTCAGCGGCCGGCCGATGCTGTCCTTCGCGCCCCCACCGGCACTCACAATCGACTCGCCGAGGGCGATGATCACGATGAGACCGTGCCGTTCGACGAAGTATTGCGGGGATACCCGCCACCCGGCGCGCCCGGCTATGAGCGGCCCGCTGAGGTCGATGATCGCGGACGCTAGCCATAGCAGCTCCCGGTATGGCGACGTCTTGAAGGCTCCCATGACAATGAGCCCGGAGCCGGCCAGCAGGTAGGGCACCAGCTGGAGGGTGGGCGTGCGGAGCTGCTCGTCTCCGCGCGTCGTGCGTAGGAGCAGCACCACATGAAGCAGCCGGACGAACACGTAGGCGGTTGCGAAGACCAGCGCCATTTTCCCAAAGGCGTTCGGCAGCGCCGTCGCTGCGATGAGCATCGCAGCCATCGCGAAGTAGATCAGGATGCGCGCGGGCGGGTCCGCGCGCTCGAAGGTATTGGTCAGCCAGGCATAGTTCTCCCACGCCCACCAGATCGCCGTCAGTGCCAGCGCCCCTCGACCGAATCCGGTCCACGTGACATTCGCCAACATCAGGATCGTGACCTGCGACATCGCGTAGACGTAGACGAGGTCGAAGAACAGCTCAAGCGTTCCGACTGTACGGTCCTCGTGGTAGGCCGTCCGCTGGTGCGGTGATGCCTTGTCGATCACCGACCCCTCCCATCCGCCCGGGACGTCAGCCGCAGGGGGCCGCCAGTTACGTGCTGGGGCGGTCTGCGACAGTGACCGAAATCTGTTGGGTCGCGCCGCCTCGTTGCACTGTCAGCTGGATCTTGTCGCCTGGTTTACTCACCAGAAGTGCCGATATGAAGCTCTCGGCCGTCGGGGTGTCCCGACCATTGACCGCGGTGATAATGTCGCCCGGCTTAATGCCCGCGTCCGCCGCCGGACCGGGCGTGCCCACCGCCAGCACGACGACGCCGTCGGGGCGGTTGACCCCCAGCTGTTGGGCGATCTGGGGCGTCAGGGTGCGGGGCAGAATGCCGACGTAGGCATGGTGGGCGGTGCCGGTCGCCAACAACTGGTCAGCGACGTCGACGACCGTCGCGGCCGCTGTGGCAAAACCCAGGGCGACCGCGCCAGCCGTCGGGGGAATATAGGCCTCACACACGCCGACAACGTGTCCTCGTCCGTCGATCAAAGCCCCGCCGGAGTTGCCGGGTGAGATCGGCGCGTCGGTCTGGACCAGGTCCACCATTGGAGCAATGGCGGATGCGGACCCAGGGATCTGGCGATGCAGGCCGGAAATGATGCCCGACGTGACGCTGGCCTCGAACCCCAGCGGACTGCCGATGACCACGGCCAGCGCACCGACCTGGGGCAGCGACTTCTCAAATGTCGCGGGAGTTAGCCCACCCCGGTCGGCCTGCAAGACCGCGACATCGGACACGTTGTCCGCGGCACGAACCTTCGCGGTCACCTGCTGCCCGTCGGCGAAGGCCACGGTGATCTGGTGCGCACCGGCGACCACGTGCGCATCGGTGATGATTGTCCCGTCGGCTTTGTATACGATGCCGCTGCCCAGGCCATTGTCCGTGAGCACCGTGACCACCGAGGGCTCCGTCTGCCGAACCAGTGTCGGTATGTCCATCGCGGCCGCCGGAACCGTAGCCGATTGGCCAGTGGGTGAGGTGGGTGTGGTCGGCGGGCTAGCGTTGCGGTCCGGGCCGCATCCAGCACAGAAAGCTACGCCGACCGCGATCGCCAGCCGCGTCCAGGCATTCTTGCGTGCGATCGATGGTGCATGCATCAGCGACCCCGCCTCGGTAGGGAATCCGTCGACGACGTGCGATGAGGCGTCGCGCGCCGCGCCTTCTTGCCAGACTGTGCCAGCCCACGTCGCGATCGGCCTCGTCCCGCCACCTTCAAACCAGGTGCGCTCAGCTGACCTGACAGGCCGGGAAATCCGAAGCATTGCACACTCGGATTGTCGAGATTCTCGCCGCGGAGCATGAACTGTCGCGAAACGGCCCGGATCGCGGCGTCCGGGCCCAACGCAACCTGTCTTCGACGGCCAATCCGGTTATTCGCGCTCTAAAGCTTGCGGTTTTCGGACTTGAGCATCCACGCTTCCTTCTCGAGGGAGTCGATGATGGCATGCAGCAGGTCAGCAGTTGCCGGATCGGCGGCATCGACCTCGTCATGCACAGTCCGCGCGGTGTCGACAACGGCGTAGAGCCGGGTGGCCATCATGTCCACGGTTTCGGTGGTGCTGAGTTCGGCCGGCGGAGCGGGGGGGACGGTGGTCGTGCCCGCGACCGTATCTGAGCGCCCGTCGGGAACTGCGTCAAGGGCGCGCATGCGTTCGGCGATCGTGTCACTGGCTTCGCGTGCGGTGTCGACGATGCTGTCGAGTTGCAGGTGCAAGTCCCGGAAGTTTGTTCCGACGACATTCCAGTGCGCCTGCTTGCCTTGGAGATGCAGCTCGATCAAGTCGACGAGTACCTTCTGCAGGTTGCGCGGCAAGCTATCCGGGGCGACGAACGGGCGCACCTGGTCGATGTCACGACGGTTGGTCTGGATTGAAGTGGTCACGGTAATCCCTTTCGTGGTATCAGCGGTGACGTGTCGTTGCCTGAAAAACTTTGTTGCCGAACGCCCGACCGTGCATGCTGCCGTTTCGGCGAAGGTCGCGGCCGCAGCGGTAGAGCAGCAGAGTACCCAACGCCTCTGGGCGTTCGCGGTCTCCAACGGCCGCAGGTCGGTGTCATGATGTCGCTGCCGGCGTTTGGGCGAAGGCTTTCACGATGGCGGCGCAGAACGCCGGCAGATCCTCCGGTGAGCGACTCGAGATGAGGTTTCCGTCGACCGCGACGTCTTCGTCGACCACGTTAGCGCCCGCGTTTCGCAAGTCGGTCCGGACGCTGGGATACGACGTGAGGGTTCGTCCCGCGACGACGCCTGCCTCGATGAGCGTCCATGGGCCGTGACAGATCACCCCGACCGGTTTGCCCGACTCCACGAATTCCCGCACGAACGCGACTGCACGTTCATGGGTGCGCAGCTTGTCGGGATTCACCGTTCCGCCCGGCAGCAGCAGGCCGCCGTAGTCGTCGATCGACGCGTCGGCGACAACGCGATCGACAGTGAACGTGCCCGCCGGATCGAGGTCGTTGTTGCGCATATGGATCCAGCCATTACGCAAAGACAACAGTTCGGTCTGCCCACCGGCCCGGTGCACCGCCGCGGACGGATGCACCAGCTCGACCCGTTCCACGCCGTCGGCCGCCAGGATTGCAAACTTTCTGCCCTGCAACATTTTTGACATGAATTGCACTCCTCATGCCGCCGCCCGTTGTGGTCTGAGTATTACGATGTTGCGACATAATCGAGTTCGTCGCGCGCCTCGACTGCGCGCCGCAGTTCCTCGTCTGCGTTGCGGTTCGTCTCGGCCTCGGCAACCATCCGCTCCACCGCGCGGCGCCGGCAGGATAGTGTTCAACTTTGAATCGGCCCAATGCCCGTTTTTTGGCTGGCCATTTGGCATACCGGCTGTTAAGGCCGAGAACGCCGAGATGCTCGCCGAGGGACTGGCGAGGACCGCACCTAGGCGTTTACCGTTTGCTGAGACTCAGACGTGGTTGGAATGGCTTGCGGGCCACCGTTCGCCGCGCCGATTGTTATCTTGCGCGGCTTGCTGGCCTCCGACACCGGAACCGTCAAAGTCAGCACGCCATGGTCGACTTGGGCGGTCATCTTGCTCGGATCGAGGTTCTCGCCAAGAAAGAGCTGCCGGCGGAACTCGCCCTGCGGTCGTTCGTCGACGATCACCTGGTCGCCCTCTTGGTGCAGCGGTTGGCGACGGGCGCTCACCTCGACGACGTTGCGTTCGACGGTGACGTCCACATCGTTTTCTGTGATGCCGGGCACGTCGATAGCGATGATGAATTGGTCGCCCCGGCGTAAGGCCTCTATGGGCAGGGTGTGCGCCGTCCAGGCACCTCCCGCTGCCTGATTGGCCAGGCGGTCAAGCTCGCGGAACGGGTCGAAACGCATCAATGTCATGGCTGATCTCCTAGGTTGGCCACGTTCGCGGCGGTCGCCCGTCGACGCCACGTAGAATCCTTACCCGAAGCGCGGTAATGCGCTCCCAGAGCAGAAGTCTGGCATCTGGCCGCGGTAGTCGCGTGCGCCCAGCGGGTCCGAAATCCGGAGTGGGATTCGTCCTCTTAGGACGAGCACCAGAGCGTTGGGCGGGCGATGGTGAGCGTCAGGCTCAGCACCTTTCGCCACGGCAATTGGAGGCTCTACAACGCCGGTGGTGGATTTGGCGCCGGGAGTAGCCTGGTGAACTCCAGAGGAAGGTGCGACATGAAGTCGTTGAACTCCTTCCGGTCCACCGCCTCGCGCAGGGTCAGCAGCACCGCCTCTACACCGGTCATAGTCTCGGTCTTGTTCAGCCCAGTGCGGCGGCTGACGCGCACAATCAGGTCATCCAGGTCGAATCGCTGCGGACCTTTGCTGTTCCATCGCACTGAGTCGCCAAGATCCTCGGGGAGCTGTCGGATCAGGTGCCGTACCTCTCCGCCGTTCACTCGCGTCGCCAAGACCTCGAGTACCGCACGGGTCAGATCGGCTGCCTCCCCCTTCGACAGCATGGTGCGCTCGGCGACGTCGCGATAAAACTCGTGAGCATTCATCGGCTCATCTCCAACTGTCTGTTCCACCGCGGCGGTTTCCTCGGACAATGCCCGGTTGTGCATTTCCGCGCACCAACCTGTGGTTAGTAAGAGTCGATGGACCACCTGTTCTGGCAGATCGAGACCACTGCGAAGGGCGGGCGCCGAGGTCTAGGGAAGCCGATAGTTTTCGTACCAGTGTGTCCAAGACGGCACGGCGGCGTCAGCGGCAGCATGTCGACGAAGACGGTCGGATCACCAAGGAGGTATTCGAGGTATTCGAGGTATTCAAGGTATTCAGTGGCCGCCAGCACCGCCTACATGAGAGGACAGGATGACCAGACTAGAGCTAACAGGTAGTGGGACAGCAGATTTCAATGAGGGCGATGTCTATTTCATCGGTAACGCCACCACATTAATCCGCTTTGGCGGCCTGACGATCCTGACCGATCCCGCCTTCCTGCACAAAGGCGAGCACGTCGATCTGGGTCACGGCATCTGGGCCCGGCGCGAGGTTGAGCCGGCGTGCCAGGTCGCTGACCTGCCACCGATCGATCTGATCGTGTTGTCGCACTACCACGGCGATCATTTCGATGACGTCGCCGCCCAAGAGCTCGACAAGGAACTGCCCGTGGTATCCACGGCTGACGCGGTGGACAAGCTCAGCGCGCTCGGCTTCGCGCAGGGCTATCCCCTCGACACCTGGGAATCCCTGGTGGTGAGCAAAGGCGACGCGACGCTGACTATTACGGCCATGCCGGCCAAGCATGCCGCCGAAGAGTCGGTCAATGACCTGCTCATGCCTGTCAACGGACACCTGCTCGACTTCAGCCGCAACGACGATCACCTCTATCGCCTCTACATCACTGGCGACACCATGCTCGTCGACAGCCTCGAAGACATCCCGCGCCGCTACCCCGACATCGACCTCGGTCTAATCCACACCGGTGGCACTACCTTCCTGGTCACCGTTGTCACGATGACCGGCGAGCAGGCAGTGAAGGCCGTCGAGATCACCAAACCGTGCACCGCCATCCCGATCCACTACAACGACTTCTCGGTATTCCTATCCGGACTCGACGACTTCAAGAAGGCAGCCCAGACCTCGACTGCAGGTGCGAAGTTCGTCTACCTCGCTCACGGCGAGACCTACACCTTCAAACCTCGGGTATGACGCTTGAAAATGGACGCGCCCCCGAGACAAACTGGGGCGGAAACGAAGTGAGACGCATACATCGCTGGAGCGCGGGGCGCCGCGAGTGGGCCGCCGCTGATGTGCGCGTCGGCGAAAAGGGAGCGGACTTCGACCAGGGGCGGCCTGGAGTCCCCACGCGGTGGTGGACGGGCGGCTTGGCACCGGCCGGAATCCGGCGTCCTCTAAGCAGGCGGCCCAGTGCGCGCTTGCCGTCCTCATGGCGACACAGTCCCCGCAGTCGTGACGAGGAAGGAGCCACGGATGCATGTTCGGCACACGCTGATAACCGCCGATCCAGAACGGATCGACGACGCCATCGCATACCTCGCTTCTGATGGCCGATTGCGCCTTGAGGCGGAACCTGGCGAGAAAGGATTGTCGCTACAGGTATCTTTCGACCTGACCATCGCGGTCCTCGAGTCGTTCTGGGTCTCACACGATGCCATGCGAGAAAGCGAACGCGTAGAGGCCGGTGTCCGCGACGACGCGATCCGTCTTGCGCTCGGCACCGCCTCCGTCGAACGCTTCAGGAGGGCGAGCGTGACTCGGGTGGGGCGAGAAGAGGGCGGAGCGGGCGTGCGCCACACCGTCTATCAGACGAATCCGGCCGCACTCGACGAGGCGATAGCGGGATATGAAGACACAGCGGTGCCTTGGCTGACGGAGGCCGACGGGTTCGTCAGTGCAGCCCTTTTGGTCGATCACCGCTCTGGCCGACAACTCAGCCAAACCATTTGGCGCGACATCGACGCCCTGGTAAAGAGCCGCAGTCCTGCCGCAGCGCTCCGAGTGGACGCCGTCGCGGCGACCAACTGCGCCGTAGTCGCACTCGACGAGTACGGGCTGGTGTTTCGGTCCATCCCGGCGGAGTGATCGAAATTGAAAACGCGACAAAGCATTACGTCCCGCGAACACATTGCTGGATTTACTCGGATCCGAGAAACACACCATCGCACTTGCGGCGAGAGGCAGCGCGTCGTAGTTGCAGCGACCGGGTGATGACCGTCGCAGTGACTCCTCATGACAAAGTCGGGGGCCAAGAATCGACCTGCCGGGTCATCTACTGCCGACGAACGAGTGAATACCGTCGAGTCATGGCTGAAGACACGGAAAATCAACACACCAGCGACACCCAAACCACCACCGAAAACGACTCCGCAGTCCCACTGGCACCCGGAGGCAACCCGGACAACCGCGAAACCGTTCAGAACATGGACGCACCCGAACTCCGCAATGCAGTGATAGAGCTGCTGACGATCATCGACGATTCCGATGAAATGGATGTGGTCGTCACTATCTCAGACGACGGCACTGTAGTCGTCGAGGCCGCCTAGTCCGACGAGCATCGAGAATCCGATGACGCAGGAACTTAGGGGTCACCGCGTCGGCATATTGGCCGCCGACGGTGTCGAGCGAGTCGAACTGGAACAGCCCCGCGGGGCGTTACACGGTGCGGGAGCCACGACCGAGGTCATCTCGCTGCATCCGGGCGAGATTCAGGCCCGGCAGTTCGACATGGAGCCGGCCGGAAGCTTTCCGGTCGACCGCTTGGTCGCCGACGTGTCCGCCGATGACTACGACGCGCTGCTGATGCCGGGCGGAACCGTCAACCCTGACAAACTGCGTATGAACGCCGACGCGGTTGGCTTCGTCAAGGCATTCGCGGACACGGGCAAACCGATCGCCGTGATCTGCCACGGCCCGTGGACTCTCGCCGAAGCGGACGTCATTAGGGGAGTGAGGATGACGTCATGGCCTAGCATCCGAACGGATCTCCGGCGGGCCGGGGCGGACGTCGTTGATGAGGAGGTCGTGATCGATCGTCAGTTCATCTCCAGTAGGTCACCCAACGACCTACCAGCTTTCTGCGGCGCGCTAGTAGCCCAGTTCGCGAAGGCGAAACAGCCCGTCTGACGTTTAGGCCCCACGGCTTACGTCGTCGACCTTCGGCGTCCAACTCCGCGGAGAATGTTTGAACTGCCGGGACGAGGCCGGGACTGCGAACGTTGGGCACAGTGGTAACTGAGAAGTGTTGGGACCATTCCGCCGCTGCGGCAGCGTTCTCCGCTTTTCGGTAAACGACAACGGAAAGGAGGCAACCATGGCGACAAAGGCGTTGCTGGTGCGGCTCGAGGCCAAGCCCGGCAAGGAGGCCGCAGTCGAGAAATTTCTTCTGTCGGCGCTGCCGCTTGTCGAGCAAGAACCGGGCACGAAACCATGGCTTGCGGTTCGGTTCAGTCCGTCGGTGTTCGGCATTATCGACGCTTTCCCCGACGAGGCGGCACGAGAGGCACATCTTGGCGGCCCGGTTGGAAAGGCCCTAGCGGACAAGGCCGACGAGCTGTTCGCCTCGCCACCCGCAATCAGCAAATTGGACGTTCTCGCCAACAAGCTCTGAGGCCGTTGCTGACGCCGCGTATCGGGGCAACAGGATAGGCCGCGAAGCAGTCCGGACGCGATCTTTCGGACAGCGTGGACGACGCCCGATTGCTTTGGGCAACGCAGAATTAAGGTGTGGCACGGATAGTCGACGGTGGGGCCGGCCATCTCTAGCAGATCGGACAACATCGTGAACTCATCGGTATCACGTGGACCGGCTGCGGCAGCGTTGTGCGCGCTGATTGCCGCCGCCGCAGTGAGCGGTTGCAGCGCCGGACAACAGTCGCAAACCGCCACGATCGAACCGGCGGTCAACGGCTCCATGGCTACTCTCAATAACATTGCGCTGCGCAACATCCGGATCCGTGCCGAGCAGTCCGGCTACGCCGTGCGGCCGGGCAACACCGTTGACCTGGCCCTGGTGGCCGCCAATCAATCACCGGACACCGCGGACGCCCTCGTCGCGGTTACCTCCGACGTCGGTGCGGTCACCGTGGCCGGAACCGCGACGATACCGGCCGATGGCATACTGATCGTCGACAGCCCGGGCCGGGTGGACGCCAGCGCGCTGGCAGAGGTTATACCCGCCAACACTGCCACCGCGACCGTGATACTGACCAAGCCGATCAGCAATGGGCTGACTTATGAGTTCGCCTTCCAATTCGCACACGTAGGCAAGATATCCGTCCAAGTGCCGGTCTCGGCTGATTAGCGCAATCGGTGTCACGGCCACAGAGACGCCCAGGTGGCGGCCTCGATCGAATCCTCCACCATGTCCCCGGTGTCGGGTGCGGCGACCGGCGTCAGCATCCGTCCGAGCGCGATTGCGCCGTCCCCGTTGAGCAGGCTGGTGATCCGCTCGATGGATGTCGTCGTTTGTGGTATTGGGACGCTCGACGATTCATGGCCGCCGCCATTCCCGGCCCATGCGCTGCAGCATCTCGAACGCCGAAGAGGGGCCCCACGCGCCGGGCTCATACGACTCGGGCCGACCGTGCGCGGCCCAGTACTCGAGGACCGGATCGAGGATCTGCCAGGACAATTCGACCTCCTCGTTGACCGGGAACAGCGATGCCTCACCGAGTAGCACGTCGAGGATCAGCCGTTCGTAAGCCTCGGGCGAGTCCTCGGTGAACGCGGAGCTGTAAGAGAAGTCCATGTTGACGTCGCGGACCTCCATCGCGGTGCCGGGCACCTTGGAGCCGAACCGCAGCGTGATGCCCTCGTCTGGCTGGATCCGTATCACCAACGCGTTGTGGCGCAGCCCCTGGGTCATGATCTGGTCGAACGGCAGATGCGGTGCGCATTTGAAGATCAGCGCAATCTCGGACACTCTGCGGGCCAGGCGTTTTCCGGTCCGCAGGAAGAACGGTACGCCGGCCCAGCGGCGGGTGTCGATCTCCAGCGTGATCGCCGCGAACGTCTCGGTGGTGGACTCGTTGGAAAACCCTTCCTCCTCGAACAGGCCGCGGACGTGTTCGCTGCCTTGCCAGCCGGCGCTGTACTGGCCGCGGGCCGTTGTCTCGTCGAACGGCTGGGCCAGCCGGACCGCCGAGAGGATCTTGACCTTCTCATCTTTCAGTGCGCGCGCGCTGAATCTGATCGGCTCTTCCATCGTGGTGAGCGCCATCAGTTGCAACAGGTGGTTCTGGATCACGTCGCGGGCGGCGCCGATGCCGTCGTAATAGCTGGCGCGTCCGGCGAGGCCGATGTCCTCTGCCATCGTGATCTGCACGTTGTCAACATAATTCGCATTCCAGATCGGTTCGTACAGCTCGTTGGCGAACCGCAGCGCCAGGATGTTCTGGACTGTTTCCTTACCGAGGTAGTGGTCGATGCGGAAAACCGACTCCTCGGGAAAGACTCGGTTGACGATAGCGTTGAGTTCGCGAGCGCTCCGCAAGTCACGGCCAAACGGCTTCTCGATCACCACCCGGCTCCAGGAGCCCTCCCGAGGACACGCCAGCCCGGACTTTTGCAGTTGCTCGCACACCACGGGAAAACCCTCCGGTGGGATCGCCAGGTAGAACGCGTGATTGCCGTCGATGCCGCGCTCCGCATCGAGCTTCTCCAGGCATTCGGCCAGCCGGCCGAACGCCGCCTCGTCATCGAACGTGCCAGGCACGAACGCGAGGCCCTCGGCCAGCCGGTCCCACACCTCCTGCCGGAACGGCGTGCGCGAATACTGCTTGACGGCGTCGTAGGCGACCGTGGCGAAATCCTGGTCAGCCCAATCCCGTCGGGCGAAACCGACTAGTCCGAATGTCGGCGCTAGCAGCCCGCGATTGGCCAGGTCGTAGATCGCCGGCATCAGCTTCTTGCGGGCCAGATCCCCGGTGATCCCGAAGATCACCACCGTGCAGGGGCCGGCGATATGCGGCAGCCGCTTATCCCGCTTGTCTCGCAGCGGGTTCACCCAGGCGGCCGCAGCGGCCGTTGTGGAGTTGGTCGACGGGAGGGTGGTCATTTCGCCGCGGCGTCCAGCTGGGCTTGCGCTTCCTTCAGCAGATCGTTGCGCGACGCCCCGAACTTCTCGACGCCTTCTGTGTCGAGCACGAGGAACACACGGCGCAGATCCAGTGGCACCGCCGAGAGCTCCTCAAATCGCTGACCGCCGAGGTGCACCTCCCGGAGGGCGGCATACGCCAACCGCGCGTCGTCGATGCAGGCCTGGTCGCGCAGCGCGAGCGCCTCGTCGGTGCCGACGTTCTCCAGCCGCGGCAACGACGCTGGTGGGATCGGCGGCTTCCGCGGACTCGGCATGGACTCAGTACGTAGCGGGAGTAGATTGTGCGCGCACGCCCTGCTCATGCAGGCTGGTGCACACGGCTGCCAGGCGATCGCGAAACTGCGCAGCCAGGTCGGCGTTGAAGCCTTCGCGAACCACGATGCGCAACACCGCAACGTCTTCGGCGTTAGCCGGCATAGTATAGGCCGGCACTTGCCAGCCGAAGGCTCGTAACTCGTGGGAGACCTCTGATGCCGTGAAGCCGGCGTCTTCCACCACTTCGAATGTCAGCACAGGCACTGCCGAGCCGTCGCTGACCAGATGGAGCCCGTGGATGGCCTCGATCTGCTTGCCAAGCCACACTGCGGTATCGCGGAGCGTCGACATGATGCTGGTGTATCCGCGGCGACCGAGGCGCAAAAAGTTGTAGTACTGCCCGACTACTTCGTTGCCGGGGCGGGAGAAGTTCAGCGTGAAGGTCGGCATCTCGCCGCCCAGGTAGTTGACCCGGAACACGAGATCCTCTGGCAGATATTCGTGGCCGCGCCACAGTACAAACCCGATGCCCGGGTAGGTGAGTCCGTACTTGTGGCCGCTCACGTTGATTGAGACCACCCGGTCGAGCCGGAAATCCCACTGCAGGTGCGGGTGCAGAAAGGGTGCGACGAATCCGCCGATCGCCGCATCCACGTGCACCGGGACGTCGGGTCCGCCCGCGGCAGCGAGATCGTCGAGCGCGTTGACGATGTCAGCGATCGGGTCCAACTCGCCGGTGAAGGTCGTGCCGAGAACCGCGACCGCTCCGATGGTGTTCTCGTCGGCGGCCTGCCGCACCTGTTCGGGGGTAACGACGTAGCGGCCCTTCTCGATCGGCAGGTAGCGCGCCTCGACGTCGAAGTAGCGGCAGAACTTCTCCCACACGACCTGAACGTTGTTGCCTAGTACCAGGTTCGGCCGGGACACATCCTGGTTCGCGGCGTTGCGCGCAGTGCGCCAGCGCCACTTCAGTGCAAGTCCCCCGAGCATCACCGCCTCAGAGGACCCGACGGTTGACACCCCGGTCGCGCTGGCCGGGTCGCCAGACGACAGCCCGGGGGCGTGGAACAGGTCGGCGACGATGTTCACGCAGCGTTGCTCGATCGCGGCGGTCGCCGGGTACTCGTCCTTGTCGATCAGGTTCTTGTCGAACGTTTCGGCCATGAGCTGCTCGGCCTCGGGTTCCATCCAGGTGGTGACGAAGGTCGCCAGGTTCAGCCGCGAACTTCCATCCAGCATCAGCTCGTCATGGATCAATCGGTACGCGACCCGTGGATCTTGCGTAGCTGCCGGAAGTTGTAGCGCCGGAATATGATTTATTTCAAAGCGTCCGGTGTAAGCGGGCATGATGGCCCCACCGTGGTAATGACGAGTGAGTTGAGTCATCGCTGCCTCCTGCATGGCCTGCGGCATAGTTTGCGGTGAGGGGTTGCGGCGCCGCCACTCTGATCGTCGCCTTCGAACCCCGCGCTTATGGAGTTAATCCCAGCTGATGTCTGGCGAGGCCCGCATCAACCCTCGAGGACCGAGTCACCTTGGTGTTTATGCCTCACCGGGTCCAAGCACATTCCCGACACGTCGGAGGGTAAGAACCGCTTCGGGGTCGTCATCGTGTAATCCGATGACTCGACTGGTCTTTCGTAGCCCCTACCCGAGTGGACCTGGCCCGGGTTGACCTCTGTAGTACTCCCAGCACGACTCACGCGTGAAATGTTCGACCTCGTGGGTTGACGCGACACCGCTGGCGATTGTCAGACTGTGTAGTGGGCGACGAAGCCGACACCATCACGCCTAAATTGAAGCGGGGTCACCGAAAGCAGGGTGACCGATTGGCCGCGTGCGGCATGTGTTGGCGGCGCCGCGCTGCCAGCAATCCCTTAACAGACGACGGGCGAGGTGCAGAAGTGGTTAACGTGGATCAAGCGGAAAAGCCCGAGATCGACGCGACAAAATTATTGCCGCACGCATGGAAAGCGGCGCTGGCGTCAGGGGTGATAGCCGTCATGCTCGGCGTGCTGATTTTGGCGTGGCCTGGCATCTCAATAATGGTCGCCTCGGTGCTATTCGGGGTGTATCTGCTCGCGGTCGGCTGTGCCCAGGTGTTCGCCGCCTTGACGTTGCCGGTATCTGCCGGAGGTCGGATCCTTCTTTTCATCGGCGCCGGCGCGGCGTTGATCGTTGCGGTACTGACCTTTAGACACTTCGGCCAGGCGTATGCGGTGCTGTTGTTGGCCATTTGGATCGCCATCGGTTTCATCTTCCATGGCGTCGCGAGGACAGTCGCCGCTATCAGCCATCCTGAGCTGCCGGCACGCGGGTGGCAGGCCTTCTTCGGCGTGCTCAGTTTGCTTGCCGGGGTAATCGTGCTTGCGGCACCGTTCCCGTCGATCGTCACGTTGGCCCTCGCAGTCGGGGTCTGCCTGATTGTCATCGGGGGGTTCGAGATCATATCGGCGGTGCGCATGCGCGCGGACGTGAAACGGGTCCACGTCCGCGTGCGGCCGGCGAACGGCAGTGCGGCGTAGGCCATGAGTCGACGGCTTGTCAAAGGGTTTCGCGCCTGCCGCGACGTCGATTCGCTCGTACTGTCAGGTTCAGGCGCGACCTGGTGAGCTGGGTCAAACAGTCCGGGCGGTTGCGACATCACCGAGGAGGTAATGGAATGACCCATCCAATGGGGATTCCGCTGTTCGAACGCTTCTTTCGCTCGGCCGCGGGCATAAAATTAGATAAGAACGACCTGCGACGGTTCCGTGAGTTCGTCGACGAGCAGATCGATAGCATCGCCATCGCCGGACGCGACACGGCCAAATGGAACGGTCGCGACGTCATCGTGCCCCAAGACCTCCCGATCACCAGAGGCGTTCAGGAACGGATGCGCGAGTTCGCCAAACTCGATGAGGCTGAGGAGGTCCGGGACCTATTGCGCCAAGTTGTGCGGCGTCCACCGGCGGACGTGACCTTTAGCGAGGACACCGAAGAAATGCTGCCGGAGCTCTTCGGCGGGTTGAGCATCGCGCTGGCGCGGTCGTTCCGCCTGATTGATCCGACCTTAGAAAACCCGTCGCCACAGCACTGGGACCGGGTCCGCGAGTTCTTTAGGTTGATCGTCTGAGGCAAATCGGTCCTGACCGCCATGATCGGCAAATATGTTGTCGCGAGCGGTGTTTCACAGCAGTAGACAGCGCTACGGCGCCCTTTGAACCGTCGGTGGCTGGCGTGAACACGGGTGTGGTCACGCCAGTGGCGACTTACGGAAGTGTCCGCACCCAGCATGCGGTCATGGAACCTTAATCGCTGCTCGATTCCGCCACCTCGATCTTGCTGTGCTTGGTGGTTTGCGCCTTCGGTACTTGAACAGTCAACAGACCATGTGCAAGAGAGGCCTCGACGTCATCAGCCCTAAGGTCACCGGGCAGGGTCACGCGATACTCGAAATTCCCGATGCGACGCGTGCGGCGTCGCAGCAGACCCTCGCGCTTGCGCTCCTTGACTTCGCCGGTCACCACAAGTTCATTGCCGTCCAGCTCCACGTCGACATCCCCGGGCCGCACGCCGGGCAGCTCGATCTCGACGACGTAGGCGGCCTCAGTCTCTGATACATCGGCGGCGGGCAACCATGCACCGTCCCCGCCGGGACCACCGACCAACGACTGCACGAGCCGGTCGAACTCCGAATAAATATCCTCAAATCCACGGAATGGGCGCCACATCGCCGGGGTAGCGCCGGCACGTCGTACAGGCAGAGTCATAACTGAACCTCCTCATTCGAACCGCGTGTGGGTTCTAGAGTGCACTGTCGGCACGATGACCGCGTCGTACTGCCAAGCCGAAACCGGCACCGTCATTGCGCACTCCGTGTCCAAGCTTTTTGTGGCCCGGTGACCGCGGTGATGGCCCCATGACCACCCCGACGCCGTCGGCTGCGGATGAAGCCAACGGTGAACTGGAGTTGGCGGACCGACTCAACGCCCGGGACACCTGATCAGTTCGATTTGTTGAATCGCTTGCGTTGCCGGAGCCCGTACGCCGCGGCCTTGACAACCTCGTCGTCCTCCATCCCGGATCCCAGGGCACCGCCCAACGTTGCCACCGCCGCCACCAACCAGGCCATCAGCAATAAGGTTGACAGGCCGACGGGGTGGCCGATGTTGGAGGCGATGAGTTGGGGCGGAAGCGTCCACCAGGCGGTCACCAGCAGCAGGATGAACAGTCCGATGTGGAGAATGGCGACGCCAATTGTCAGGGTGATGACGGTCGCTGCGTTGTACAACACCGCGCGTTTGCGTTCGCCGGCCGACGGCGGCCGCTCCCATAAATTGTGGTGGAGGATGAGCCACCCGATCATCGCTGCGCTCGCCAAGATCGTCGCCACGCTCAGCCGCCACGGGCCCATCGTGTCGGACAACTGCCACATTGTCGGATATGCCAGGCTCACGGCCCCAGCGGCGAAGGCCGCCATCAGCACCTTGGACAAACCCGCAGCCAACCGCCACGGACGGTTGGCGTAAACCATGCCCATCAGAAGGCGCAGAGTTGACAGCGAGGTCGGCGCGACATAGCGGACAACTCCGTCGTCCTCCGTCAGCCGCTTCATGGATCCGTGTTGCCTCCCCGACTGGCACGTCAGCTCGGTCACGACTGTCTGTGCCAGGGTCCTCACCCGGCGCTCGAGGAACACGCCGCCCACTGCGGGGATGGAAATCATTCCGAACCCGTTGTTCAAGCTGATATCGACAATTACCGGCGTCGTCCCGACACGTCGGGGTAGATCGGTCAGGTAGATCACGATGTCCTCGGGCTCGCCAGCCGGGTCAACGATGCGTATCACCTCCAAGACTTCGGTGTGGTCGTCGACCGGATAGGAGTCGTGTCGCACGGACACGTCCCACTTGCCATCTGCTGCAGCACAGTGCATCAGCGCATTCGGGAGCGAATCAGAAAGGCGTGCGGCGATCGCCGCCGGAACACCGGGGTCGGCGACGAGCAAGATCGATGACGGTGCGCCCGGCATAGGTCCCCCTTCTACCCGTACCCCACACGGCCAAACGCCCCTGGTGGCCGCACTGAGTCCGGCACGACGTTAAACCTCTGCACGTGTGCGCGTCTGACCTCTTGGCTGTCCCGCGTCGGTCATCCCGGTTGGCTGGTGGCTGGTCCCTCGGGGGAGACCGCCGCGATCAGGTCCCGAAGTACTCGTGGATTTGGCGGATCGTCATGGCTCCCTCGCCGACCGCGGATGCCACTCGCTTCACCGACCCGCTGCGCACGTCTCCGGCGGCGAAGACACCGGGCACGCTGGTCTCCAAAAAGACCGGGCGGCGGACGGTGGTGAGCCCGTCTGCGCCGGCAACGTGATTCGCCGCGGCCTGCCCGGTTTCGATGAAGCCGTGGCCGTCGAGCGCGACCGTTCCGGCCAACCACTCGGTGTTCGGGTCCGCCCCGATGAACACGAAAAGTGCCCGTACCTCGATTGAATTCCGCTCACCGGTCTTATTATTCTCGGCCACAACGCTTGTCAAAGCCTTGTCCCCGTGGACTTCGCGGACTTCGGTGTTGAGACGGACCGTCACCCGCGGATGCTGAACTATCTGGTCGATGAGGTAGCGCGACATGCTCTTGCCCAGGTCGTCCCCTCGCACCAGCAGATATACCCGCGACACCTGAGTCGCCAGGAACACGGTCGCCTGACCGGCGGAATTACCGGCCCCGACGATGACCACCGGGCCGTCACCGCACAGCAGCGCTTCCTGATAGGTGGCGGCGTAATACACGCCGTTGCCCTGGAATGCATCGATCCCCGGGGCGTCCAGGCGGCGATAACGTGCGCCGGTGGCCAGCACCGCGGAGCGCCCGACGGCGACGGTGTCGTCGGCGAACGTGATCTGGAGCTGTCCGCCGTCAGATTCCAGCCGGGTGGCCTCCGCGGACACCGAGACTCGTGCGCCGAACTTATCGGCCTGCAGGAATGCACGTTCGGCCAGATCAGACCCGGATATTCCGGCCGGGAAGCCCAGATAGTTCTCGATGCGCGACGAGGTCGAGGCCTGGCCGCCGACGGCGATCCGCTCTATTGCCGAAGTCCGCAACCCGTCTGAAGCGCCGTACACGGCAGCACCGAGACCGGCCGGACCTGCGCCGACCACTATTACGTCCCGTTCGTCGGTGATTACGTCGGGCACGGCGAGGCCCACCACTCGGGCAAGCTCGACGTTGCTGGGATTGCGCAGCACCCTGGTTCCCCAGATCACCACGGGCGTGTCCTCGGGGGGAATGCCGAAACGGTGCAGCAGCCGCTCCGCGTTTGGGTCACGTTCCAGATCCAGCCATCGGTGTGGTAATCGGTTGCGGGCGGCAAACTCTCGTAAGCGGGCGGTGTCGGGCGAGAAACACGATCCGATGATCCGGAACCCGACGCGCTGCCCGATCAACAGGGAACGACGCACGAGATATGCACGCAGTATCAGGTCGCTCAGCACTTGGTCGTGGGCGACCAGAGAACGCACGCGACTGGTGGGAACCGCCAACACCTCGCCCTCGACCACGACGATCGCGGTGTAGACCGCTGGCTGGCCTTCCAGATCACCGAGCTCCCCCAGGAATCTGCCGGCTCCGTGCACGCGCAGCAGCCGCCGCTCACCGGAATCGTCGTCGGTAACGATTGCGACTTTGCCCGACAACACCACGAACAACTCGTCGGATCGCATCCCCTCGCGAACCAGGACCTCGTCAATTCCGACCCGCCGCCTGCTGCCGCCGGGAAGCAATGTCGCGATCTGGTCCTCCGTCAACCGTGGGTATGCACCGAACATGTCCGGGGTCTCTTCCCACTCCTGAGTGGCCGGGACCGGCGATTCCACGGACGTTACGTCAGACATCAGTCACCTCAGACATAGATTTCGTGGACATAGCACCAACGCCACGATTCACCGGGCTCGAACGACTGCACAATTGGATGGCCTACCGTGTGGGCGTGTTGGCGCGCGTGGCGCATCGGAGACGAATCGCAGCACCCGACGTGCCCGCAGCTCAGACACAGCCGAAGATGCAGCCACGGGGTATGCAGACGCAAACATTCCTCACAGCCATTCGGGGTTCTGGGAGTGACCCGGCGGATAGCCGCCAAGTCGGGGTCGATGAATGTCGACGTCACGATCGCGCCTCCTCGGTTGGTGTTGACAGTGCTTGGTCAAGCCAATTGCGCAGCGCCGCAACGGGAGCGGCACCCGATTGCCGCCCCAGTACCCGACCGTGGTCAAGGAGCAGCAGTGTCGGTACTGCCCGCACCGTGAACCGCTGCGAAATCGCCGGTGCTTTGTCCACGTCGACCTTGACCAATTTGAGTTCTCCGGCGCGTTCGCTGGCGAGCTGCTCCAGCGCCGGACTCACCATGCGGCACGGCCCACACCAGGTTGCCCACAGGTCGACAAGTACTGGAACCGAGGACTTTTCGGCAACCTCGGCGAAGTCGAGGTCACCGGCCGCAGCGATCCACGGCAGCCACCGGTGACAGTTGGCGCACCGCGGCTTCCCCACAGCCGCCGCGGGTACGCGGTTGCGTTTCCCGCAGTGCGGGCATGTCACGATGTCTGTTTCCATGGCGCCCTCTCCCTCAGGCCGCCAGAGCCGGTTCCGAATAGGCAACGGCGAGTTCGCCGTTGTCCGCGGTGACCCGAATCTTCCCACCGCCCGCGATGTCGCCGCTCAGCAACGCCCGACCGATCTTGGTCTCCACCTCGTGGGCGATGTAACGGCGCAGCGGACGCGCCCCGTACACCGGGTCGTAGCCGTGTTCGGCGATCATCCGGCGCGCCTCCGGGGTAATGTCGAGCTCAATATCCCTCTCCGCCAACCGATCCCGTAGCTCGGCCAGCTGCAACTCGACGATTCGTTCGAGCTGCGGCATCGACAGCGGAGCGAACAAGACGATGTCGTCGACGCGGTTGAGGAACTCGGGCCGGAAGTGTCCGCGCAGCTCCGCCATCACCCGGTCGCGCGCGTCGGGCTTGATCTCGCCGTCCGCAGTGACGCCCTCGAGCAGGTAGTGCGATCCGATGTTGGAGGTCATGATGACCACCGTGTTGCGGAAGTCGACCTGACGGCCCTGCGCATCGGTGAGCCGGCCATCGTCGAGCACCTGCAGCAGGGTGTTGAACACGTCGGCGTGCGCCTTTTCGATCTCGTCGAGCAGCACCACCGAGTAGGGCTTGCGGCGTACCGCTTCGGTGAGCTGGCCGCCCTCCTCGTAGCCGACGTATCCGGGTGGCGCACCGACCAACCGGCTCACTGTGTGCCGCTCTTGATACTCGCTCATATCAAGCCGGACCATGTTGTCCTCGCTGTCGAACAGTGCCGCGGCCAGCGTCTTCGCGAGTTCGGTCTTGCCGACGCCGGTGGGCCCGAGGAAGATGAACGAGCCGATCGGGCGGCGCGGATCCCGAATTCCGGAGCGGGCCCTAATCACGGCATCGGCGACGAGCTGGACCGCCTCGTCCTGGCCGATCACCCGTTCGTGCAGTATCTCGTCGAGCCGCAGCAGCTTCTCACGCTCGCCCTCCTGCAGTCGCGCGACCGGGATGCCGGTCCATGCCGCAACGATTTCGGCGATCTCGTCCTCGGTGACGGACTCGCGCAGCAGCCGCTTTTCGCCCTGCTTGGACGCCAGCTGTTCTTCGGCCGCTTGCAGTTTGCGTTCCAGCTCGGTGATCTGGCCGTACCGCAACTCGGCCGCCCGGTTGAGGTCATAGTTGCGTTCGGCTTCCTCGGCCTCGTGCCGAAGCTGTTCGAGTTGCCCGCGCAGTTCCTGTACCCGCCGGATCGCCTGCCGTTCGGCATCCCATTGCGCGTGCCGGGCATCGGCCTCAGCTCGCAGATCGGCCAGCTCCTTGCGAAGTTCCCCCAGACGGGACTTGCTGGCCGCGTCGGTCTCCTTGGCCAGCGCTGCCTCCTCGATCTCGAGCCGGGTGACCCGGCGGGTGATCTCATCCAACTCCGCTGGCATGGAGTCGATTTCGGTCCGAAGCCGCGCACATGCCTCGTCGACCAGGTCGATCGCCTTGTCGGGCAGGAAGCGGTCGGTGATGTAGCGATGCGACAACGTCGCGGCCGCGACCAGGGCGGCATCTTGAATCTTCACGCCGTGGAACACCTCGAAGCGTTCGCGCAGGCCGCGCAGGATCGAGATTGTGTCCTCCACGTCGGGCTCGTCGACCAGCACGGTCTGGAACCGTCGCTCCAGCGCGGCGTCTTTTTCGATGTGCTTGCGGTACTCGTCAAGCGTGGTTGCACCAATCATGTGCAGCTCACCGCGGGCAAGCATCGGCTTGAGCATGTTGCCGGCGTCGAGGGAACCTTCCGTCGCCCCCGCGCCGACCACCGTATGCAACTCGTCGACGAACAGCAGGATTCGACCCTCGCCCGCCTTCACCTCTGACAGCACCGCCTGCAGTCGTTCCTCGAATTCACCCCGGTACTTCGCACCTGCCACCAGCAAACCCATGTCCAGGGAGAAAATGGTTTTGTCGCGCAGGCCTTCCGGGACATCGGCACGAACGATCCGCTGGGCCAGGCCCTCCACGATCGCGGTCTTGCCGACCCCCGGGTCGCCGATGAGCACCGGATTGTTCTTGGTCTTGCGGCTGAGGATCTGAATCACCCGGCGGATCTCGGAGTCTCGGCCGATCACCGGGTCCAGCTTGCCGGCGCGACCCTCGGCGACCAGGTCGCGGCCGTACTTCTCCAGGGCCTCGTAGGCCCCCTCCGGCGACGCTGACGTGACCCGCTGGTTGCCGCGGACCTTGGTCAGCGCGCCGAGGAACGATTCCCGCGTAACACCATGGGAAGCCAGAATCCTTCCGGCGACGCTCGCCGAACCCTCCTCGGCGAGGGCGATGACAAGGTGCTCCACCGACACGTATTCATCCTTGAGCCGCTTGGCTTCTCGCTCGGCAGCCTCCAACAGGGCCGCCAGGCGCCGGGTGACAGACACCTGACCCGGCGCGACGCCCGGGCCGCTTACCTTCGGCCGACGATTCAGCTCGCGTTCCAGGTCCGCCCGCAGGGCCGCTGTGTCGGCGCCCGTCTGCTCGAGCAGCCGCGGTACGAGACCCTCGGGCTGGTCGATCAGCGCCATCAACAGGTGTTCGCCGTCGACCTCGATGTGACCCATTCGGGTCGCAAGGTTCTGCGCTTCGGCCAATGCCTCCTGTGACTTCTGCGTCAGCTTGTTGACGTCCACGGTGAGGTCCTCCTCCTTCGGCGAGCAACGGATTCCAGCTCTTCGATGTGGTCCAGCAGGTCGAGCACCAGCCCGATCGCCGCGTAGTTGAGTCCCAGACCGGTCCTCAACCGCTGGATGCGGGCGACCGTCGCCAACGCGGACGGTTCGAACCAGAGCTCGCCGCGGGCATCCTGCCGGCAGGCGACGAGGCCGAGCGCCACCAGCCGGCGCACCATTTCGGGATGCAACGCGCAGCGTGTTGCGAAGACGTCGAGCCGCATTCCGGGCCGCCGCGCCAGGACATAGTGGGAGGCGGTCATCGCCCCCTCCTCGGGTCGAACGTGGACTCCGTTGCCAATTGCTCGAACAGCTCGCGTTCCCGCGCCGTGGGTTTCGACGGCACCATCACCTTGATCTCCGCATAGAGGTCGCCAGCGGCACCGCGCGGGTTGGGCATGCCTTCGCCACGCAACCGCAGCCGCCGACCGGTCGACGACCCCTGCGGCACCTTGACTTTCGCTTCGCCACCGGGAGTTCGAATAGCGACCGTGGTCCCCAGCACCCCCTCCCACGGCGACACCGGCAGATCGACGATAACGTCGCGTCCGTCGAGCCGGAAGCGGGGATGGGGCTTGATGCGCACCCGCAGGTACAGATCTCCGGCCGGTCCGTCGCCGCTGCCTCGACCGCCCTCTCCCGGCAACCGTATGCGCTGACCGTCGATGACGCCGGCGGGAATGTTCACCGCGTAGTTGCGGCCATCCAGTGAGATCTGCCGTTTGCCGCCCCGATAGGCCTCCTCGACGGTCAGCTCCAGTACCGCTTCCTGGTCGGCGCCCGGAATCGGCCCGAATCCTCCACTGCCTGCGAACATGTCGCCGAAAAGGTCTTCGATGTTGATGCCCCCCGCACCGCCGAACCCCTGGCCGTAGCGCACCCGCGCGCCCGAGGGCCGGGGCCCTCCGGCCTGGAAGCCACCGAAGCCGCCGGCGCCGGCGCCCACCCGTTCCTCCCAGTCCTCGGGAACCTGGCGGAAGTCTTCGCCGAATCGGTCGTAGCGCTTGCGGGTGTCAGGATCCGACAGCACGTGATAGGCCTCGTTGACCTCCTTGAACCGTTCTTCGGCCGCTGGATCCTTGTTGACGTCGGGATGATATTTGCGGGCCAGTGTGCGGAACGCCCGCTGAATCTGATCGGCGGTCGCGTCCCGCGACACCCCGAGCACGTCGTAGTAGTCGCGGGCCACGACGCGTCACTCCCCGCGGCGGCTGACCACCACGGCCGCCGGCCGCAGTTGTCTCGAACCTTCGCCGTAGCCCGGTCGAAGCACTTCGACAACCGTCCCGGGCGTGCTGTCCGGGTGCTCCACCACATCGACCACCTCGTGACGCTCGGGGTCGAAGGGCACTCCCGCCTCCGCATCGCGCGGGTAGCCGAGCTGCTCCAGAATCTGCAGTGCATGCTCGAGAATGCTCCGCAAGCCGTCGAGTAGCGCGTCCGATCGGTCGCCGGCGTGATTGATCGCCCGCTCCAGGTTGTCGACGACGGGCAGCCACGCGCCGGCCACCCTGGACCGTTCCGTTGCTCGTTCGCGGTCCAGTTCGCTGGCATACCGCTTGCGCACATTGTCCAGATCGGCGACAGCGCGCCGCCAGCGGTCCTCGAGCCGGGCGCGCTCCTTGTCGAAATCAGATTGAGACCCAACGGCTTCTGGCGGACTCTCGCCGACTAGGCCACCATCCTCTTTGGTTTTGGAATGTTCTGCGGGGCTTACCATTACGGCTCAGCCCCGATCGAACTCGGCGTCGACCACGTCGTCGTCGCGCACCTGAGAGCCCTGGCCGTCGCCTGTCGGTTGACCGTTGCCACCACCGGACGACATGGGCTGCAACCCGTAAAGCACCTGTTGCAGTTCGGAAGTCAGCGACTGTACTCGGTCCATCGGTGCATCTTCCTTGACGGCTTGGCGCGCGTCGGCGATCAGCATCTCGGCCCGTGCTCGGTCGTGCGGGGCCGCCGAATCGCCCAGTTCGGCAAGCCGGCGCTCCACCTGGTAAGCCGCCGAGTCGAGCGCGTTGCGCGCCTCGACGGCCTTGCGCAGTTGCTCGTCCTCGCGGCGGTTGGCCTCGGCCTCGGCGAGCATCCGCTCCACCTCGCTTTTGTCGAGGTTCGACTGCTCGCTGATGGTGATGCCCTGCTCGGCACCGGTGTCCTTGTCGCGCGCCGTGACGTGCAGGATTCCGTTGGCGTCGATATCGAAGATGACCTCGATCTGCGGCTCGCCCCTGGGGGCCGGCCGGATGTTCTCCAGTTTGAATCGACCGAGTACCCGGTTGTCCCTGGCGAGCTCCCGTTCACCCTGCAGGACAACCACATCCACGGCCGGCTGGTTATCCGCGGCGGTGGTGAACACCTCGCTGCGCCGTGCCGGGATGGTGGTGTTGCGCTCGATGATCTTGGTCATCAGCCCGCCGGCGGTCTCCACGCCCAGCGACAATGGGGTGACGTCGAGCAGCAGCACGTCGGAGACCTCGCCCTTGAGCACGCCGGCCTGGATCGCGGCGCCGAGCGCCACGACCTCGTCGGGGTTCACGCTCATGTTCGGGTCCTTGCCGCCGGTGAGCCGGCGGACCAATGCCTGGACTGCGGGGATCCGGGTGGAACCGCCCACCAGGATCACCTCGTCGATGTCGTTCGCGCTCACCTTGGCATCGCTCATCGCCTGCTTGACCGGGCCCATCGTTCGCTCAACCAGGTCCGCGGTGAGGTCCTCGAACTTCGATCGCATGATCGTCGTGGTCAAATGCTTCGGTCCGCTGGCGTCGGCGGTGATGAACGGCAGATTGACCTGGGTCTGCGCTACCGAGGACAGTTCGACCTTGGCTTTCTCGGCCGCCTCGAACAGCCGCTGCAGCGCCTGCGGATCTTTCCGCAGATCGATGTTGTTCTCACGCTGGAACTCGTCGGCGAGGTAGTCGACGAGCCGGCGGTCGAAGTCATCGCCACCCAGGTGCGAATCACCGGCGGTGGCGCGCACCTCGACCACCCCATCACCCACGTCGAGCAGGCTGACGTCGAACGTGCCACCGCCGAGGTCGAAAACGAGCACCGTCTCGTGCCCCTTCTTGTCCAGCCCGTAGGCCAGTGCCGCGGCCGTGGGCTCGTTGATGATGCGCAGCACGTCGAGGCCGGCGATGCGGCCGGCATCCTTGGTGGCGTTGCGTTGGGCGTCGTTGAAATAGGCCGGAACGGTGATCACCGCTTCCTTGACCCGCTCACCGAGGAACTTGCTGGCATCGTCGACGAGCTTGCGCAGCACCAGTGCGCTGATCTCCTCCGGTGCATACTGCTTGCCGCGCACCTCGAATCGAGCGGCGCCACCCTCACCCTCGACGACATCGAAGCTGACCGCCTTGGCTTCCTCCGAGATCTCATCGAAGCGGCGGCCGATGAATCGCTTCGCCGAATAGATTGTGCCCTTAGGGTTCATGATCGACTGGCGCCGAGCCAGTTGCCCCACCAGGCGCTCGCCGTTTTCCGTGAACGCCACCACCGAGGGCGTGGTGCGCCCCCCTTCGGCGTTGGGGATTACGATCGGTTCGCCGCCCTGCCAAGCGGCGATGACCGAGTTGGTTGTCCCGAGATCAATGCCTACCGCTGTTGCCATCGTCTATCTTCCTTCAGTTGTGGCTAGTGAGGTTCTGCAGTCCGCAGTCGGGCTACCTGACCGTCAGCGACGCCGTCGTGGTGTTCGGGCCCGAAAGCTTCGGCAGCCGATAGCCCGTACGCACAGCCTGCCCGTAGCCTCCGAACAAGAGTTTTCCAATCAAATTCGGCGAGCGCGTGCTCCCAACGAGCCAGAAATGTGGCTTGGGATTGGTCCTGTCAGCACGAAGGATGCGTTGCGCTGCGCGAGACCCCGTCACCGTCCCAGCGCAGCGCCCAACTCATGCGACACCTGCTCGGCGATGCGGGCGACCACCTTGCTGGGGTCGGACGGTACCGGCGCGTCAGCGGTGACGTCGGCGAAGGCCACCAGCGCCTCGGACGCCAGCGGACTCCACTTCTCGATCCAGCCCGACACCACCTCGGCATTGGCGGTGTTGTCGTCGATGATGTGGCGCATCAGCGCCGTGGCCCACTCACGATGCCAACGAGCATCCTCGTCGAGCGAGAAGTGGATGCTCGTCAGAATCGGATCGCCGTTGGCGGTCGCGAGCGCGCCGGCGAGTTCCTGGTTGACAAGGCGGTCGATCCGCGGCTTGATGACCGCGTTCGTCACGATGAAGGACTCGCCCCAGTCATAGGCGACCAGCGCACGTTCGATGAGCTCGCGAAGCGGCTGGAACGCGGCAGCTTCTTCCCACGCCGCCCGCTGCCGCGCCGCGGCCTCGTCGTCGAACGGGGGACCGGCCAATTGCACAGTGCGGTAAGCGATCCGCTGGACCCGGCGCATCTCGTCGCCGGTCTGGAAGGCGGCGCAGTTGGTGATCCTGGATGAGGGCGCCATCTGCGCGATGTAGGCGGCCAGCATCTGCAACCCGTGCACGGGGAAGCGCAGCGGGGAGTACCAGCGGTCGAGGAACCTCACCCAATCGTCGGCTAGCTGGGCGTCGTACGCTGTGTCGTCGACCTCCCGGAGCAGGCCGTCGACAACGCCTTCGCGACCGTCCTGCAGCTGGGTGTAGCTCCGGTAGGTGGTGCGGCGCGGGTCGGCGAACTGGTCCCAGTCGCGGGCTTGCAGGGAGGAGCCTTCGCGATTGCGGTGATACCAGTCGACAACCGCGTTGCCGGCCGGCAGTTCGAAGCGCCGGGGAAAGTTGTAATGCAGGTCGGTGCTCGTCAGCTCGTACTCGGTGGGGATGCGCCGGTCTGTCGCGAGCCGGGTGTAGGTCTTGCGGCCCGGTGGCCGTTCCAGCGGAGTCACGACGGCTCACCCGCGAGCCGCCAGACCGCGTCATCCTCGGTCAGCTGCATGATGCCCGTGAACGACGACATCACCACCTCCAGCTCACCCGGAAATCGGACGGCGACCCCCGTCGCTGCCTCGAGCCCCGCCCGCGACAGCCGGCAGATTCGAGGGGCCAGCACGCGCAGGTAGGCGCCCTCGTCCTGAACGACCACCTGTTCGTTCTCGTCCCGGATGGCCGAGATGACCGTGCGCGCGAACGGCGTTGCGTGCAGGACTGGGCCAACGCTTTCGCCCGAGCTCATAGCGCTTTCGGCCGCGCTCATCCGACCACCCCCAGGTGCACCAAGATGCGGTCGCCGTCGACCCGCACCGGAAAGCGGCGCAGGCACGCGTCTTCGGGGTTGACTCCGTTGCCGGTTTGAGCGTCGAACACCCACTCGTGGGCGGCGCAAGTCAGGATGTTCCCCTGGAGTTCGCCCTCCGAAAGCGGATTGGCCAGGTGAGGGCACCGGTCCTGATAGGCGTGCACCTGGCCCGCAACGTTGCACAGCAAGACGTCGACGGCGCCCAGGGTGACGGCGCACATCTCGCCCTCCCAGACATCGTCGAGCGTCCCGGCGTCCAGCCAGACGCCCACTGCGCCGTCAGCCCCGCTCGACGGTGAAGATGTCACCGTTGCCCAGTCCTGCCGCAGCGATCGTCGAATTGAGATCGAGTTCGTCGCCTATCTCGTTGTGCACGGTCAGCGGCCCGCCACATTCGGGCGCCAGTCCCCAGGCGACCAGCTGATCAGCCAGCTGCGCCACTGTGCGTTCGTTGGGTGTCACTATCACCCTCATCAAAAAGTCGTCGCTCGCGTAGCCGAACAGATAGATCCGCACCGCCGCACTCCTACGCCGTCGGGATGGGATCGAGGCGCCACGGATCCAGTCCGCGCCGTAGGTCCTTGCCGGTCTCGACGGGCGCGTCGAGTCCCATCCACCCGTGCAGATCCGTGAGCTTGCCCGGCGCCTCCCCCACGACGATCCGATCGACCACGCTCTTGTGGTCTGCGAACCGGGCACTTTCTTGCCGGAAGATCCAACGGCACGGCTGCGAGCAGAACAAGTAGCGTCTGCCGTTCATCTCCAGGGTGCACGCGGTATTCCGCCCGGGTCTGACGAACAGCGCCGGAAGCTGACAGAGGTTGCACAGCGCGGGCAGCCCGTAGGACAGCGTGTTGGCCTCGCCGCCTGCCGCCCAGCTTCGCTCGAGCCGATCCCACAGCGGTCCGTAGGTCGCCTCCCAGTCCGGGTACTTCGCGTTCAACCACGCCCGCTCGGAATTGTCAGGCATTGCGACGTCGAACCACAGCGTGGTGCGGTAGGTGTACAACCCCAGTTGGAAGCTATGGTGTGCGTAGTCGAGCTCTTCGACGAAAAGGTCCCAGAACCAGGGCTTTTCGAGGTCGAACTCGGCGAGATTCTTCATGAACTGTTCGGTCACCCACTCTTTCATGAACTCCTTGAACGAGCGGGTCCGCGCGTCGAGTGGGGTGAGGTACTCCATGGCGGTTCCCGTCAGCGCCAGGAACAGCCGCCAGCACCGCCACCACATCTTGTCGACGAGGTACTGTGCCCGCTCCCGGGAACCGTTCTCGAGTAGCGTCCGCAAGACCGGGTGGCCGATCTGGGCGTGGCGGGCCTCGTCGGTCTGAATGCTCGCCAGCGTCTTCTCGAACAGGTGATGGTGGGCACGGTCGGCCATCGCCGCCATCGCCATGAACTGCAGGTTGGTGAAGCCGGTCTCGAACACGAAGTTGAGCTGGATCGCGCTGTCGATCGCATCGGCCGCGAGAAACATGTCGTCGAACAGATGCCGGGCGGCCAGAATCACCCACTCGTTGGTATGGAAGGCCTTGTGTGTCCAGTCGAAGTTGCCGTCGTGGGCCAGCATGTCGTGGCCGATCAGCAATGGGATCTGGGTGTGCCGGATCTCGTCGAGCGCGCCCAGGCTCGACATCATCCGCCAGGCGCTGTCGCGACCGAACCGCGCCATCCGCAGCTCTGCGATCGCGCCGGCGTATTCCACGAGAGCAACCGCACCGTTGTGGAACTTGACCAGCTGCACCCAGCCGGGATCGAGGCCCTCGAAGAGGTGTGGTTTGTCCAATGCCGACCGCACGCCGAGCACTGCGGCGTCTTTCTCGCGCTGGTTTGCGACGTATTCGCGGTAGGTGGTGCGGTAAGTCTCGTTCCAGTCGCGCCAAGCATCGTGTGCCAACCAGGGCCGGCCGCTGAGTTCTTCAGGAAACATTTCCCGCTCATCGACATAGCGGGGTGTCCAGTTGACCTTGCGGGCTAGGTCGAGCCAGTCGTCTCGTCGAAGTACCATCTCGCCGCCTCATCGATCTCGCCATCCGCGGTCTCTGAACCTCCGCGCTCCGCCCGGTGAAGGAATTCGTCGGGGGACGTGTAGTAGGGGTTCTCGACGAGCATTCCGCCGATCAGCATCCGAGGGTGCGTCTTCAGCAGGTCGACGATGATGCCACTGCCGAACCGATCGATGTCGTACAGGCACACGACGACCTGGGGGAACAGTGGCAGGAATCGATTCATCTCGGACTCGAGCATGAGGAGTTCGTCCATGTCGGGAACGACGTCACGGCGTGACCACGTCTCCACGGCCCGCACCACGTCGAACCGGCCGTCGTACATGACGTCGGACATGGCGGCCTTCCAGGAGCCGATCACCTCGTTGGCACAAAAGCCACCGGATCGCAAATACATGTCGGGCGCGCGGATGACCTCGAGCTGCTTGTCGACCACGAATTTCGCGGCGTCCGCGCCAGTGTCGAGGGCCGCGACCACCTCTTTCGGATCGGTCCCGTCGACGACGCAGATGCACTTGTCGCCGGCCGCAAGACCTGCCTCGAGGAAGGGGAGCAGGATCTGGTCGCGCTGGAGTTGGTTGGAGTAGAGGCCGCAGATGTGGTCGCCCAGCGCCGCTTCGATACCCGTGACACCCAAGTCGAGGGTATCGGACACCCCGCACCCCCGATCGACACAAGTTGTTCGAAGAGCTCAGTCTAATTAGTGCTGGGGGTTTAAAGAACCGTCACCGCATGACGAATTTTGACGGCTGTTGGGCAGGATGATCGGCGTGGAGAGGCTTTGGCCTGGGGCGCTTCGAGTGCGTGGTGGTTAGGCGCGCTAGCTGTCGTTTCCGGGCCACCGCGCCTGCTGTCGATTTGTTCGGTTATTCATACTGTGATGCCGAAACTCTTGCCCAGAACTGTCCTGACAGGCCGAAGAGGGCGGGTTGTGGGCTGTGCGATGTTGTAGGGCAATCACGGATCGAGCACGGGCTGGGGGCGGGATACTTGACTATGGCGCGCGAGGCCCCTGAATTCGCCTCCAGGCGGATCGCACATCGGTCATCGGAGAACGCCCGCGCCCAGCTCTCGAACCTCTATGGGGTTCTTATCCTTTCGGCGTTGATGTTCGACGGCCGCGACGCCGATTCGATACTCGAGACAGCCGCCAACGCGGTCTCGTCTCTCGGCGCGTTTCACACCGAGGCGACCTATCGAGTCGCGAATGGGACGCTGGTAGACGGCCGTGATCCCGGCAGGAAGCTTGATAGCCGCATTGACTCTCTCGTCACCGCGAACTTAGGGGCGGATCTGCCCATCGAGCTGCCCGATGGTCAGTGGCGATATGCGATCGCCCTGCAGGCGGTGGAAGGCTGCAAGGGTGCGCTGGTGATCCGGGCTGACATCGCTCCCTCGGCGGATGAATTGTTCTTGCTTCGGGCATTGACTCAGCAAACGGCCGCGGCGATGACAAATGCCGACCTGCTCAAGAAGGAGCGCGCACTCACTCAGGAACGTGAGTGTGCGATACAGCGCTTGTCCGCCACCATTTCCGAGCTCACGCGGCAGGACAAGATACACGCGACCCTGACGGCCGTATCCGGCTCGGGCTCGGGTGTGCAGGGAATCGCTGATGCGCTTCGGGAGCTTACGTCTTTGGACGTCATCGTTGAGGACGTGTTCGGCAATCCGCGGGCGTGGTCCGGCGGACGGGAGCCAAATCCGCACCGGCCGATCGGCGGCGACAACCGCGAAGAAATACTCCGGCGTGCCGCCGCTCATGGCACACCCCAGCGTGATGGCAATCAGATCTTCTGGCTTATTCGGCAGAAGGCGAAGATCCTTGGCGTTGTGCTCCTGCACGATCCGAAGAGGAACGCCGATCGTCTCGACATCGTCGCGCTAGAGCATGCTGCTACTGTGCTGGCACTGGAATTTGCCCACCATCGAGTCCTAGCCGAAACCGAGCTGCGGCTGCGCCGCGACCTCGTTGAGGACTTGTTGGCCGGCACGGACAATGAGAGCGCATGCCTGCGCGCGGAGGCACTCGGTCACGATCTTCTCGTGCCACACACCGTCACGGTTCTGCATTGGCAGCGTGGGGTCTCCGGCGATGCGATCGCCACTGCCGCGCGACGATGGGCCACCAACGCGCGAATGCATTCCCTCGCGGTGCGAAGACCAACCATGACCGTCTTGCTCACAGACGGTGTGCCCGAGCCGTCCTCTCTCTACCGTGCGATAGCGGTTGATGTCAGTTGCGAATCAGGCTCGATCGGCATAGGTTCGGCGGCCGCCACCCCGTCGGAGCTGCCGCGGTCATTCGCCGAGGCGCAGCGGGCGCTGCAGGTCCAAAAGGAGTCCATGTCACCGTACGGCGGCCGACGCTTCGAGGACCTCGGCCTGTACCGCATCCTTGACCGCGCCGGCGATAGGCCGGAGGTTCACGACTTCGTGATGGAATGGTTGGGTCCGTTGCTGAGCTACGACCGCAAGAAGAACGCCGATTTGGTCATGACACTCGCCCAGTACCTGGACTGCGGCGGGAACTACGACGCTGCGGCAGAGTCGCTCACTATCCACAGAAGCACCTTGCGTTATCGGCTTGGCCGCATTCGCGACATCTCGGGGCGTGACCTACAGGATGTCGAGGACCGACTGAACTTGCATATAGCGACCCGGATTGTCCGCATTTCCGGGATGCGGTTGTCGCAAGAATAAATTGGGTCCAGACGCATGAACTCATCGAATGCCGGCCGTTCACAGAACCTCGAGCGGACGCCCCCGGGTAGGCGGCGGGAACGCGCGGTCGAGGGCATGCAACTCGTCGCGGGTCAGCTCGATGTCGCGGGCGGCGGCGTTTTGCCGAACGTGCAGAAGCGTTCCGGCGCGTGGAATAGCGTTGACGCCGTCGTGTTGAAGCACCCAGGCGAGCGCGATCTGTGCAGGAGTCGCATCGTGTTGCAGCGCGATCGGTTGCAGCGCAGGGTGTTCCAGCAGCCGGCCCTGCTCGATCGGCGAGTAGGCCATGGGCGGGATCCGATGTTCTGCCAGCCACGGCAATAGGGCGTACTCAGGGCCTCGGCGGGCCAGGTTGTAGAGGATCTGATTAGCCTGGACCTCATCACCGCCCGGGACGCTCCAAAGTTCGACCATGTCGTCGATGTCGAAATTGCTTACGCCCCAATGGCGGATCATCCCATTCTGCTTCAATTCGGCAAAGCCTTCGATTGTCTCGGCCAGCGGGATAAGGCCCCGCCAGTGCAGGAGGTAGAGATCGATGTATTCGACGCCGAGCCTGACCAGGCTTGCCTCACACGCCCGGACGGTGCCTACCCGGCTCGCATGGTGTGGGAGCACCTTGTCGACGAGGAATGCTTCGCTGCGGCGTCCTTTCATCGCCTCACCCACCAAGGTCTCCGCCGCGCCGTTGCCGTACATCTCCGCGGTGTCGATCACCGTCATTCCCAGGTCAACACCGAGCCGGATCGAGGCCACCTCCTGGGCCCGCCGCCCTGGATTTTCGCCAAAATGCCAAGTGCCCTGCCCGAGGGCGGCGATCTTCTCGCCTGAGCGCAAGGACATTGACCGAACTGGTTTCATGGATCAACCGCCCTTTCGCGAACGTCCGGGCTGAACGGAGACACCACCGCTGCACCGGACAGACCTATTGTGTTTGCGGCATCACGCACCGCACTTCGACCTGAGAGGGCACAACTGCGTGACCGGTGTGGTTGTTCCGGGTCCAATGCTGGGCCTTGCCCGCGCGAACCACCGCCGCAACGCCGTTGCCGTCAACACCACCCCCGTTCGGCGCCACGGGTGACCGAGGACGGCTGACCCCAATCCGGCACTGCCAGTGGGTTTCACGCAAGTCAGTGACGACTTGCAGGCTGGTCTGGCGTTTCGCGGGGGCCAAAGAGGTGCCGCAAACTCGACCCGGCAGGACGAAGATGTGACAACTGCCGTCTGCAAGCATGGTTGATGTTGGGTGAGTGTCTGTGCACGGCCTCGGATTTTCGTTGGGAGAGAACATGAAAGCTGTCGTATACGAGGGGCCCAGGAACGTCAGCGTCGAGGAGGTTCCGGACCCGGTCGTCTCGGAGCCCACCGATGTCCTCGTCCGGATCACCACCACCAATATTTGCGGGTCCGACCTGCACATGTACGAGGGCCGGACAGCGATGGACAGTGGCAGGGTCCTCGGCCACGAGAATCTCGGCGAAGTTGTTGACACAGGAGCCGCCGTGGTCTCGGTGCGAGTGGGTGATCGGGTATGCCTGCCCTTCAACATCAGCTGCGGCTTCTGCCGCAATTGCGAGAGAGGGCTGACGGCTTTCTGCCTGACCACCAATCCCGACCCGGACATGGTTGGGGCGGCCTACGGGTTCGCGGGTATGGGCCCGTACAACGGCGGGCAAGCCGAGTACTTGCGGGTGCCGTTCGGCGACTCGAACTGCCTGAAACTGCCCGACGACGCGCAGGAGAAGGAAAACGACTACGTCATGCTGTCGGACATTTTCCCGACCGGCTGGCACTGTACAGAACTTGCGGGAATGCAACCCGGCGATGAGATTGTGGTCTATGGTGCGGGCCCGGTCGGGTTGATGGCTGCCCATTCAGCGATGATCAAGGGCGCGGCCAAGGTGATGATCGTCGATCGTCACCCCGATCGGCTCAAGCTGGCCGAACAAATCGGCGTCATCGCGATCGACGATTCGAAGGGGTCTGCCGTCGAGCAGATCCTTGAGCAAACCAACGGCGCCGGCGCCGACTGCGGTTGCGACTGCATCGGTTATCAGGCGCATGACCCTCAGGGCCAGGAGGATCCCGCGATGGTGCTCCGGGATCTCGTGCGGGTAGTGAAGTTCACCGGCGGAATCGGCGTGGTGGGATTGTATCTGCCGCAGGATCCAGGCGCGCCGGACCAAGAACGACAAAAGGGCAGAATCACTTTCGAAATGGGCCAATTCTGGGTCAAGGGCCAACGGATGGGTACCGGTCAGGCCAACGTCAAGCATTACAACCGCCAGTTGCGTGATCTGATCCACGAAGGCAGGGCCAACCCGTCGTGGATCATCTCTCACCAGCTGCCGTTGTCTGAGGCCCCGAGCGCGTACGAGCACTTCGACGCCCGCGACGACGGTTGGACCAAAGTGGTGCTCAAGCCGCAACTTGCGTCGGATTGAAGGAGGATTCCGATGTTGAACCACGTTCAGGGCAAGTTCGTTGGTGAATCGGGCGCGCGATGACTCTCGATGAGACATCGGTTTGTCTTGATGACGCGCAGCGAGTGGTTGCCGCGGGCAGGGCCAAAGCCGAGGAGATTTCCTCGCCGTCGAATATCGCGGTCGTCGACGTCGGCGGCAATCTGGTGACGCACATTCGGATGGACGGCGCCTGGATAGGCAGTGTCGACATCTCCATAAACAAGGCCTTCACGGCCCGTGCATTCGACATCGCGACCGAAGAGCTGGCGGCCGACGCCGGTCCGGGCGGTCAGTTCTATGGAATCCACGTCTCAAACGGGGGCAGAGTCATGATTTTTGCAGGAGGAATCCCACTGCGACGTGCCGACCGGATAGTAGGCGCCGTCGGCGTCAGCGGCGGGAGCGGGAAGCAGGACCAGGCTGTCGCCGAAGCCGCCGCCGCTGCCCTTTAACAACATGTTTGACGCCCTTTAACAACATGTTTGACAACGCATCTGGAAACGCCGTCGCCATTGCGCTGTTGCCACGGCGCTAGCCGAAGAATCCGGCTGTCGGCTGGGCGCCACGCTCGACCACCCGCACCAGCTTCGGGTTGAGGAATTCTTTGATGCCCAGTGGACCGAGCTCACGTCCGTATCCGGAGCGTTTGATACCTCCGAAGGGCAGCTGCGGTTGTGAGCTGGTGGGATAGTTGATCCATACCATGCCGGTCTCCAACCGGGCGGCCAGGTTCCGAGCCCGCCGCTCGTCCCCGCTCCACACCGAACCGCCGAGTGCGAACGGTGTAGCGTTGGCGAGTTCGATTGCCTCGGCGTCGGTTTCGACCCGGTACACCTGCGCCGCCGGACCGAATAGCTCCTCGCGAAAGGCCGGGTTGTCCGGTGTGATATCGGTCAGGATGGTCGGCTGGACGTAGGCGCCGGGGCGGTCGATGCGGCCGCCGCCGAGTACCAGGGTGGCGCCGCTGGCGACGCCCTGTTGGATCTGATCGATCAGGCGTTGTGCGGCCTGCTCGGAGCTGAGCGGGGCAAGGGTGGTGGCCTCGTCGGTCGGGTCTCCCGGCCTCAGTGCGACCATTCGTTCCCGCAAACCCTGCAGGAAGCGGTCGTAGAGGTCGCCGAGGACGATGAATCGCTTTGCGGCGACGCAGCTCTGGCCGCAGTTCGCGACGCGGGCCGTCACCGCGAAGTCCAGCGTGCGCTCGAAGTCCTCATCGTCGAGCACGATGAACGCATCACTGCCGCCCAGTTCGAGCACTGTCTTCTTCACCTCGTGTCCCGCGCTCTCGGCGACCGACTGGCCGGCGGCGTCGCTCCCGGTCAGCGAGACGCCGCGCACCAAGGGATTCGTGATTACCCTTTGCACCGTGCGACCGGGCACCAGCAGGTTGACGTAAACGCCGCGCGGGAGGCCCGCATCGGTCAGCAGCTTCTCGATCGCGATCGAGCATTGCGGACATTGGCTCGCGTGTTTCAACACGATGGTGTTGCCGGCGGCGATGTTGGGCGCCGCGAAGCGGGCAACCTGGTATATCGGGAAATTCCACGGCATGACGCCGAGCAGCACGCCCAATGGCTCGTAGCGTATCTCCGCGCTACCCGCGTCCGCGGTGAGCGGTTCGGGCGCAAGTAGTTCCGCGGCGTTTTCTGCGTAGTAGCGAAAGATCTCGGCGCTCAGGTTCACCTCGCCGCGCGCTTCGTGACGAAGCTTGCCCATTTCCATGGTCACCAGGCCGCTGAGCTCATCGATGCGCTCCAGCATCAGGTCGGCGGCCCGGGCGAGCGCGGCCACCCGCTCACTGACGGGACGCTCGCGCCAGGACAGGAAGGCTCGATGGGCGTCGTAGACCGCGTGATCGACCTGCTCGTCGCTCATCGGGTTGAACTCCCGTAGCACCTGCCCGTTGGCCGGGTTCACGGTCGCAATGGGTGAAGGGTGTTCGATCTTGACCGAATGTGAGTCCATGGTCTCCTCCATTACCTGCGGGCGCTTCATCAGGTCGTGCTACCGACCCCACGCTCCCTACGCGAGGGGCTTGATCGCGCCTTCGGCACCGAATTCGCCGTGCTCCTCGATGGCAGCCGACGCCTTCGAAGTGTGGCAATCCGGTGTGAGGTGAATCTTGGACCCGGTCGTACCTATTTCGCGGTGCGCATTCGTCCCGTCAGTACCACGGCCGAGGGCGGCTCGGCCCACGATTCTTCACCTATGTCGGGTTGATCACGGCGACCTGAAGGTGACGTGCAGAGCGTTGGGTCCCCGCAGGGTGGTACCGACTTGGCTTGTAATCGTTGACGTATGGGCCCGCGCGGGATCCAGGGCGAGGTCAGGCAAACGCCGCACCAGCAACGTCAGCGCTGCGGCGAGTTCTGTGTTAGCCAGCCAGTTCCCGATACAGCTGTGAGGGCCCTGCCCGAAGGACACCGTCGGCATCACATTGCGGGTGATGTCGAATTCGTCGGGCCGATCGTAGACAGCCGGATCTCGATGCGCGGCGTTGATGGCGAAAATCATGGGTGTCAAGGCAGGGATCTCGATCCCACGCCAGGTGGTCGCCGCCGGGCATGCTCGGGGGAGCATTCCGACGGCGGGTTCCCAGCGCAGTCCTTCCCACACCGCAGGTTGCACGTACTTTTCGAGATCTGAGCGCAGAAGGTCGAGTTGCTCGGGATGGTTGAGTAGCGCGGACAACGTGTTGCCCAGAGCAAGCATGGTGGTGTCGGCTCCCAGCGGGAACAGCATCCTCAAGAAGGTGTGAATCTCTTCGTCGGTAAGGGTTTGCCCGTTTTCTGCGCTGGCCGTGACCAGCATCGAGATCATGTCGTCGTTCGGTTCGCGACGGCGCTCGGCGAGCAACGGAGCCACATAGTCGGTGAACTCCCGGGCCGACCGGGTCGCCCAGTCGGGATCGAACGGGTAGTGGATCATGGCCTGTGCCCAGCGATGAACCTTGGCCTCGTCATCGACGGGAATGCCGAGCAGGCGGCTGATGATCAGCAATGAGTATCGCTGGGTGAACTCGGTGACCAGGTCGGCCCTTCCCCGGTCGATAAACCGGTCGATCAACTCATTGATGACCGGTTCGATCACCGGCCGCACGTACTGCTGGACACGATTACGCCGCAAGGGCGCGGACACCATCGCGCGGTTGGCTCGGTGCTCGGTGCCGGACATGCTTAACACCGTTCTGCCGAACACCGGTTCGGTGGTCATCGCGTACACGGGTGCAGCGGGGAACGTGGCCTCGTCTCTAAAGGCGGCCCGGACCAGCTCGTCGGTCAACAACAAAACCGCGGGTACCCCGGCGAACCGGACGATGGCGTAGGGCTTGCGTTCCCGCAGCCGCGCCAGCACAGCGTGTAGGTCGGGCTGATCATCAAACGCGAAATCGACGTCGTCGATGTCCAAGGTTTGTGCCGTAGGCATGCACCCACCGTACAGCCGACGCAACAGTCGACGCAATATGTAGCACGTCGTGTATCGATACGGATCCCGTGCTGTACCGTTGCAGCGCCCCGGCCGGCGGGAGACTACCGGATAATCCGCGGGGGGCTTGATTTGCGCTACCTCAAGCGGTTTCATTCAAACCATGACGTTCTCATCTGGCGAACTCGTGACCGAGTTCTGTGGTCTCTGGGCAACCCCCGACGCTGAGACGCTGGCCGGCTATTTCACCGAAGATGCGGTCTATCACAATATTCCGATGCAGGCGCTACGTGGACGTCCTGCGATCAAGGAGTTCATCGAGGGGTTCACCGCCACTCTCGACGGCATCGACTTCCGAATTCATAGGCAGCTCAACCATGGTCAGCTGGTGATGAACGAACGCACTGATGTGTTGCTGCGCAAGGACGGCGGTGAAATACACCTTCCAGTGGCGGGAATCTTCGAGATCCGGGACCAACGGATAGCGGCATGGCGCGATTACTTCGACATGGGCGCGATCACCAGAGCCTTCAGCTGATCCTCAGGCGGAGCTTTCCCCGTCGGGGCGAAAGCGGTGCAATCCGAACCGGATAGCCCTCTATCGATCGGTCATCCCGCGCGGCGAGTTCTGCCGGGCGTAGCCGGGCCACCAACTCGCCTCGCGGAGCAACGTGGCGATGGCGGGCACCATTAGCGTCCGGACGACGAACGTGTCCAGCAGCAGTCCACATCCGATGATGAAACCCATTTGAACCATCGTTGCGATGGAACCGACCATCAACCCGAACATGCTCGCCGCAAAGATCAAACCGGCCGAGGTGATGACCGAGCCGGTGCTGGCAACGGTCCGCAGCACCCCCACCCTGAAATTGTTGGCCGACTCTTCACGAAGGCGTGAGATCAAAAGCATGTTGTAGTCGGCACCCACTGCGACCAGGATGATGAACGACAACAACGGCACCGGCCAGGTGATGTCATGATGCAAGCCGTAACGGAACACCAATACTCCCGTGCCCATTGCGGCGGCGTAGTTGAGCACCACGGTGGCGAGCAGGTAAAGGGGTGCGAGCACCGCTCGAAGAAGAGCAACCAATATCAGTCCCACGATGACCAATGTCGCGATCCCGAGCTTGACGAAGTCGCCGACCAGCAGATGTTGAATATCGGCATTGACGGCCGGAAATCCGACCATCGAAACCTTGGCGCCGGCCAGCGACGTGTTGGGTGTCGCAGCCACCGCGACATCGGTGGTCTTGTGCACGAGCGCCATCGCCTCGGCCGTGTAGGGATCGTACTGTGACTCGATCGCGAACCGTACGGTCTTGCCGTCCGGCGACACGAATTGGCGAGCGACCTCACCGAGGCGCTTGTCCTGCAGCGCGTTCGGCGGCAGATAGAAACCGGCGGCCGCATCCGATCCTTGCGTGGATCTGGCCGATTCGCGTAGTTGTGCGGCAATTTGACTCATACCGCCCAGCAGTGCGATGTTGCTGTCGGCCAGCGTGTGTACACCCATCGCAAGCGCCCGGGCACCCGAGGCGAGCCGGCCGATGCCGTTTTGCAGCAGTCGAATCTCGTTGGCAAGACCAGCATTTGGGCGCGCGGCGCCGTTGAAGCTTCGGCCAAGGGCGTCCGCCGCCTGTTGTATCTCCGCTATCGTCGGTTCGACGGATAACTCGCCCGCCTTGGCGCTCAACTCATCACCAAGGTTGGCGACCTGATCGAAGAAGCCGCCGCTGCGTAGCGCAACTAGGGTCGCGACGTGTTCGCGTAGCGCCACGCATTGCGGCGTTCCTGCACACCAGGGCGCGCCGTCGAGCGTTGCGGCCAGGGGTTCGATCGCGGCGACCGCGTCGCCCGCCCGCATGGCCAATGGTCGCAAGCCGGCGCGGTCCGCAAGAGCGCGATCAATATTGGGCGCCATCGTATTCAGTTGCTTCAGCGCCGCTCGGTAGCCGTCGACCTGTCCTCCCACACCTTGCAACCGATCCAACAAACCCGTCATCGGGCCCAACGCCGTTCGTACGCCGGTATCGAGCTTCGTCAGGCCGTCGGCCAGCTGATCCGCCCCGTCGGTCAGCTGCTTGAGTTGATCTTTGTGGCCTTCTCCGTCTCGGGCGGCACCGCCGAGCCTGTCACCGATTTGGGCGTTTTGCCAGGACAATTCAGCTTGTTGCAGGCGTTGGCCGGTGGGCCGGGTCACGCCGACAACCTTGGTTACCCCAGCTATCTGAGAGACGCGGGATGCCAGCTCTTCGAGATCGGCGAGTCCTGTGCCGGTTCGCATGTCCTTCGGCGACTCCACGAGCAGAAAGTCCGTCATGGTCGTGTCCTTGGGGAAGTGCCTGTCCAACAACCGGTAGCCTTGATTGCTGGCGGTGTCGGCCGGCTGCGCCTTGCGATCGTCGTAACTTATGCGCATGGTGAGACAAGCTGTGGCCAGGGCCAGCAAAACGACCAGACTGATCACGAACAACGGCACCGGCCTGCGGACCACCGTCACGGCGATGCGGTTCCAGTAAGCACGTGTCCGATCCGCGCGAGGTTCACCGATGCCACGTCTCGCGGCCACTACCAACACCGGTGGCAGCAATGTCACCGTGGCAACAAATCCGATCAGCACGGCAACGGCGCACGCCGGTCCCGATGTCGCAAAGATGTTCAACGTAGCGAATGCCATTGACATCATGGCTAACGCGACGGTCGCGGCTGACGCCAGAATCACGCGCCCGATCGTCGCGGTGGCGTGGACGACCGCGGCGTCAACCGCGACTCCCTGTCGTCGTTGCTCGTGATAGCGGCTGATCAAGAAGACCGAGTAATCAGTGCCGGCGCCAAGAAGGATGACGGTCATGAACGCGATCGTGAACTGCGAGACGGGCACGCCCAACTCACCGAGTGCCGCGAGTATTCCGCGTCCGACCGCCAAGCTCAGGCCGATGACAAGCAGCGGAAGCAGCGCCGTGAACACCGAGCGATAAACCAGCAGCAGGATCGCGGCGATCAGGGCTGCGGTGGCGACCGAGATGATCAACAAGTCGTTGTCGGCGGCCACGATCTGATCGCTCATCGTCGCGGCCGGACCGGTTACCTTGGTGACGGTCCCGGTGCCGCCGAAGGCGTTGGCGGCGATGTCGCGCACCGAGTGCACCGATTCGGCCGCCCGGGGGCTGCCCAGGGTCCCTGCGATCCCGACCGGCAAGTACCACGCTTTGCCGTCACGGCTTGTCGCCTGCCCCGCGGTCGCGGGGTCGGCCAGCAGGTCTCGGACCAGCTTCACTCGGTTGGTGTGAGCGCGAAGTTTGTCGACCATGTCCGAATAGCGCTGTCGCACCGGCGGAGTCAGCCCCTCTGGATTCTCCATGGCGACGACCACCGTCGTGGTCGATCCCTCTTCGCCGAACGCCTTCGCCATTCGGTCCAGCGCCTGCAACGATGGGATGTCGCGTGGAACCGGGTCCACCGATTGCTGCCGGACGACGGTTTCCAGTTGCGGGAACGCCGACGCCAGGATGACCGCCAGACCCAGCCATGCGCCGACCACGATCGCCTTGTGTGTCACCGCGAACCGGGCCACGCCGGCCAAGAATGTGCTGTAGTGGTCGACGTCGCTGGATTGTGTCATCGCCGTTCGCCGCTTACACAGCGGCCGGGGGCCAGAAAACGGGGCCGAACCGGCCCCATATCAGTAGCAGCCACGCAACCCCCCGAAAGCATCTCAACAGTCCCGCGGCGCTGCCTACCTCAGCGCGCGATGACAACATACAACATTTTTCATTGGTTGTTGTACCGAGATTAGCGTTAGCCGAGCGATGAGCCATCCGCGGGGCCACAGGTGCGCCCACCGCGATATCAAACGGTCCCAGCTGCGGGTCCAATATGGCGCGTCCGCGAGCCTCCCCGTGTCGCGCCGTTGAGTGTGTTGATTAAGGATTCGGCGGGCGAGTTTCACGATCACCGCGCTAGAGGATCACGGGCCGAACGCATGGAGCGGGACGCTGTGATCTAGACGCGTTTGCCGTTTCGGTGGGCCAACTTCTCATGGGCCGGTTCGCCCCAGCGATGAACAAGGCCGGTATCCAGGTCGAACAAATCCAGTACCCGCCCGATCGTGTGGTTGACGATGTCGTCGACGGTCGCCGGCCGGTCGTAAAATGCAGGCACTGGTGGAAAAACGATGGCTCCGCCCTCGGTTGCCGCGAGCATGTTCCGCAGATGAATGGTGGTGAGAGGGGCTTCACGCACAAGTAGGACGACGCGTCGGCGCTCTTTGAGGCAAACGTCGGCCGCCCGCGTTAACAGGGTGGTGGTAACGCCAGTGGCGATTTCGGCCAGTGTGCGCATCGAGCATGGGGCGATGATCATTCCCTGTGTTCGGAACGACCCGCTGGCAATGGCCGCGCCCACATCACCGATGGGGTAGCTCACGTCGGCCTTCGCCCGCAGTTCTCCTGCCGTGTAGTGGGTTTCGTATGACCTGGTTATTTCGCCGGCTCGGCTGGTGACCAGGTGGGTTTCAACTCCTGCGGCATGCAACTGGTCTAAAAGCCGGATACCGTAGATGATTCCGGTGGCACCGGAGATCCCGACGATGAGGCGCTTCGTCTTGCCGGCAGCCGTGCAATCCTGCTGAGCACCTTGTGCCGCAGGAGAATCCGTTAAATCCCTCCTTGCCAACATCTTTGACTCCTCACCGGCGCAATGCCGATAATTGGATCAAGCCTCGGTGCTACTCCGGCGGGTAGCCATAGTTTTGCCAGTTTGCCAGGACCTTTTGTTGCAAGGCCTTCGGGTAAGCCGTGGTGAACGAGGCGACCTCAGGCAGGGGCCGTCCAAACGACTGCGGGTGCATCAGGCAGTTGTAGAGTGCCTGCCCGCCACGACCTGTGTATTTCTCCGACGAGTCGAGGTAGGCGACCCAGAACCCGAGTTTGGTCATATTAAACAAGATTTCGCCCGAACCGGGATGGCACCGAGTCGCAAACGCCCACACGACCTGGGTGAGGTCGGTCGGGTCGATGTCGTCGCCCATGACCAGGATTTTGGGGAATTGCCAGCCCGTGTGTGACGCGAAGATGGTCTGCCCGATGCGGTGCAAGAAATCATCGACGGAAAGGCCCGTGTCGTCGTGCCAGCTGTCCGGGACGGTGACCGCCATCCAATGCGTCGCCGAATCCAGCGGAGTCCAGCACGCGGTGACGGGCAACTGCGCCTTGCGGCACAAGTCTAGGCTCTCGGCCGAGATTCCCAGACCCCATATCGTGTGCACGTCTTCCACAGGCCGACCGGGCGCGATCACCGGCAGTATCGCGCGGTCACGGTAAGTTACGGCGGTCACGGTGAACAGCGGCCACGGCTCTGGCTCGCCCATGGTGTACCCGCCGTATTCGCCGAGCGGGCCTTCCATCGCGGTCTCGGTGTCGGAGATGAAGCCCTCTAACACGATCTCGGCTGTGGCCGGCACCTCGATGTCGACGGTTTCGCATTTGATGAGCTCGACCGCCGTACCGGTAAGCTGGCTGACGAAGTCGCACTCGTTGACATAGGCGGGCATCGGTGCGCCGGCGGCGAGCATCGCCGCTGGAGGTGCGCCCAGCGCCAGGGCCCATGGCGTCGGCTTACCCTCCAGCTTCCACATGCTGTGCACCATGCCGATGTGTTGCTCGGGTATCACGAGGCCGGTGAGGTGATTCCTGTCCACGAGCATGGAGCGGTTCACCGACCAGTTCGTCCATGTGCCGTCCGGTGAGCGCACGATATTCACGCCGGCCGTTTGGATGTAGCGGCCACCGTCGCCGTCGTGAATATAGGGCACCGGAAACCGCGTGAGGTCAACATCATCGCCGAGCATGACGTTCTGCTTACATGGCGCCTTGTCTCTCGCTACCACATTCGGCGCCAGCACCGGCCGTGTCTTCGCCTCTACGAAGGCCTCAACGAGTTCGAGAGCGGTGGCGCGTGGGTCGTGGCCCATCATCATGGCCAGGCGCGCCAGGTAGTGCCCCGGTTGGCGGCTCGTCGCCGCGGGCGCGCCCATCGCACGCAAACCCGGATCGGCTCCAATCACATTGTTGAACAACGGAGCGGCGGCCTTTGTCTCGGTGCAGTGACGAATGATTGCGCCCATCTCGAGGTTCCAGTCGACGGGTTGGTCGATCTCCTGGATTTCACCGATGTCCTTGAGCGCTGCGACGTAATCGCGGAAACTGTTGAAGTGGCGGCCCTTATGTGCCTCGGGGTCGACACGCTGCGCGGGGTAGGGAGCAGTTCGCATCAACGTCATGGCGTTCCTTGAGTCGCGGTCTTCGCTGCGGAGGTGCCGGGCGGGCTCGGTCTCACCGCATGTGCGGAACTAAGCCCCGGATTACTGTGCCAATCCCGCCTCGTTAACGCGTGCGCCCGATAGGTTGAAATTGACAGCCGTCATTCGCCCTGTGATGACGACCGCCCGGATTGGGTGACGCGCCGACGCGAGACTGCCGCGCTCAGCTCTCCGGTCGCGCCCGTATCGCGAGCCGTGTTCAGTGATTATCATGCTGTGTCGGCAGCTGCCTCTGCGCTCGTGCTCCGGCACGCAGGCTTGCTACACACTGATCTTCCCGTGGGTATCGTGGCGGTCGCGGCGAATCGCCCTGCTGGAGAGCAACTTTCGATGACAGACCCCGATTGGTGCGATGGCCGACGGGGTGCGTTGGTCGTGGTGCGCCCGCCGGGATCAAGGCGCCGGTCCAAGCAGGCCGCCCGGCATCCGCGCACCATCGCCTCGGTGCCTGTGCGTGCACTAAGTCATGCGGCGGTGCGATAGCGTCGGGAATCAAAACTTAAGGCGTCGCGCCAGCAGACTTCGGATGCAAGGCGTTGTTCGCTACGTTGTTGTTGTGCGCGTTACTGCCGCGAAGGGAGATCCATAGCGAGATGCGAATCGATGTGCGCAGCGGCGGCTGTGGACCTGCCTGCCCGGCGCCGCGCAAGCCGAGGTCGAATAGTGACACCTAATCGGCTCCGGGTCACTGAGAAGGCGGCCCGCTCCGGGACGTGGGGCGATCGCCCGCCGATCGATGACGACCAGGCTCGCAGTCGCCTGCTCGATGCGGCCGAGGCGTGCTATGAGCGGCACGGCGTCAGCCGCACTACGGTCGACGACATCGCCAAGGAAGCCTCAGTGCACCGGACGACGGTGTACCGCTACTTCGGGTCGCGCGACGACGTGTTGGCGTTCGTGCTGCTGCGCGAGTCGGCCGCCGTGATCGAGGGGGCCGAGCAGACGCTGAATGGCAACCGCCCGTTCGGCAACCGGCTGCTTGACGCTCTCGATGGGGCGATCGCTGCCGTGGAAAAATCACGGTGGTTGCGCGTGCTGTTCTCGGCGGAAAGCCTCACCATGACGGTCGCGGCCGCGGCATCTACAGCCTTCCGGGATCGGATCCGACAAACGCTGCGACCTTACGTCGATGCGGCGAAGGCGAACGGCGAGGTGCGCGAGCAACTCGACTCCGACGCGGTTGCCGACTGGCTGGTGCGGGTTGCGCAGATGCTGCTGATGGATCACCTCGCCGAGGGACAGCACGATGCCAAGTTGGACAGGCGGGCAACCCTGCGCAATTTCGTCATTCCGGGCGTCCTCACCCCTACCGCTGCCGACACCGCGACAGCGCCGACACGACCGAAGAGGCCAAAGCGCTAGCTGGTCGATTGCGCACCACCGTCACCGCGCCACTGATTACCGAGCGGGCCGACGGGCGCGTCGGGTCCCACCTCATTGTTGGCCGACTGGCCTTGGCGCGCGACTGCCGGGTGGCTGACGTCAGCCCGCCACACGCTCGACCGCGGCCACGATCAGATCCGGCCGGGCGGGAATCGGTTCGCCTTGGACGAAGACGGTGGGGGTGCCGCCGACGCCGCGCGCGAGCGCACGCTCGGTGACAAAGCCTGGCCAGGGAATGTACCTGCCCTGCCGGATCTCACCGGGAAACGAGGGATCTGTGACGCCGATGATCTGCCCAAGATTGATGAGCTCTTCATCTGTCAGGCCGGGACCGCCCTCGGGCGGCTGATATTCAAATAGGGCGCGGGCGTACTCGTGCAGCCGTCCCGCGTCCGACGCCGCTGCGGCCGCCGCAGCAGCACGGGTCGAGTAGTGAGTCGTCGACGCGGCGTCCAAGAAGTTCATCGGGTGGCGTACGAACCGGATAATCTGCCGGTCAATCAGCATGTCGATACTGTCGCCGGAAGCCAGCTCGAATTGTCTGCAGAAGGGACATTGGAAGTCGATGTAGGCGTGTACGTCGACCGGGCCTGTGCCGACGGCGACGCCGGTCCTGTCGTCGGTGGCACCGCGCGGAACGGGGATTTCCTGTGTCTGGTTCTGAGCCATGGGCGCCATGATGCCCGTCGCCGACCGGCATGGCCTCGGCCCAGCGGCGCAAGCCGTCCGACGTCGGTTCGGCATCGCGGTACGGGATCGCCGGCGCTGAACCCGGAGACGCGTGACTCCTCACCGCGCCTGCGAGAAGCCATGACGCCCCTGCCATTATCGGGCCCCATCGCAGGTGCACGTGTCCGCGGCGTCAGATCCTGTGGTCAAGCAGCAAAAGCATGCTTGCCCGGCTGCAGCACGGGTATTCGTCTGAGCACGATGACAGGAATGTCCGACCGGCGCAGGGATGAACCCGACTCTTGCGTGCGCGTTTACGGGACGCGGGTCCACAATCTGCGGGGTGTCGACGTCGCGGCGCCGCGTGACGCGCTGGTCGCGTTCACCGGGATCTCCGGATCGGGCAAGTCGTCGTTGGCCTTCGGGACCATCTATGCCGAGGCCCAGCGCCGCTATTTCGAATCGGTCGCCCCGTACGCCCGCCGCCTGCTGTTGCCGGCCGGCGCGCCGAAGGTAGATGACATTACCGGTCTTCCGCCCGCCGTCGCATTGCAGCAGCGCCGCGGTTCGGCGACTTCGCGGTCGACGGTCGGCACGGTCACTACCCTGTCGAACCTGCTGAGGATGTTGTTCTCCCGCGCCGGAACCTATCCGCCGGGGGCCACGGAACGACTGGACTCCGATGCGTTCTCCCCGAACACCGCGGTTGGGGCGTGCCCCGAATGCCACGGTCTGGGACGAATCCATCGGGTGACCGAAGAGACACTGGTACCGGACCCTTCGCTGACCATTCGTGAAGGCGCCGTCGCCGCATGGCCCGGCGCGTGGCAGGGCCAAAACCTACGTGACATCCTGGTCACGCTGGGGTACGACATCGACAGGCCGTGGCGGAAACTACCTAAGCGGCAACGCAATTGGATACTTTTCACCGATGAGCAGCCAACGGTCGAAATAGATCCGCGCCAACACCCCGTGCAGGCCGATTACTACTACAACGGGACGTTTTCCAGTGCCGAACGCCACGTCCGCCACACGTTGGCCAACTCCCATAGCGCGATGATGCGCCGGCGCGTCCTGCAATTCGTCGACACCGTTGAGTGCCCGAGATGCGACGGTTCCGGGCTGCGACCGGAAGCGCTGAAGGTGACATTCGCGGGGCGCACCATCGCCGACTACGCGGGCATGCCGTTGGCCGACCTTGCTGACACGTTGCGCCCGACGGCTTCTCGGGCCGACGCCGCCGCCGCGTACGAGTCAACGGAATCAGGTGAGTTGACGGAAGTGGCGACGATGATCGCCGCCGACCTCGTCGCACGCCTTCAGGTACTGGTCGACCTCGGCCTCGGCTACCTCACGCTGAGTCGCCGCACTCCGACGGTGTCACCCGGCGAATTGCAGCGGTTGCGGCTGGCCACCCAATTGCGCGCCGGCTTGTTCGGCGTGCTTTACGTGCTCGATGAGCCGTCGGCCGGACTGCACCCCGCGGACGCCGAACCGCTACTCGACGTGCTCGATCGCCTGCGGCGCGCGGGCAATTCGCTGTTCGTGGTCGAGCACGACATGGACGTGGTCCGCCGTGCCGATTGGATCGTCGACGTCGGACCCGGGGCGGGAGAGCTTGGCGGAAACGTGCTCTACAGCGGACCGGTGCCGGGTCTGGCCGACATCGAGGGATCGGTCACTCGCAGGTACCTTTTCGAAGGGGCCAGTCCGACGCCTCGTCATCCCCGCACGCGGTCCGGGCAGCTGCGGTTGCGCGGGATCTGCTTCCACAATTTGCGGGACCTCGACGTGGATCTGCCACTTGGCGTGTACACCGCTGTCACCGGAGTGTCCGGCTCGGGCAAGTCGACGCTCGTCGTCAAGGTCCTCGGCGACGTCGTGAACCGCCATCTGGGCACCGGACGGGCAGCCGAGCCGACCGCGTCTGACGACGACGAAACTGACACCGAGGTCGTCGATCTCGATCACGACGCGAGCGTCGGCGTGACGGCAGAAGGTGTCGAGGAGATCCATCGGCTGGTATCCGTCGACCAGCGCCCGATCGGACGCACGCCGCGCTCGACACTGGCGACGTACACCGGCTTGTTCGACGCCGTGCGCCAGGAATTCGCCGCCACTTCCGAGGCGCGTCGCCGCGGTTGGACAGCGGGCCGGTTTTCGTTCAACGTGGCCGAAGGCCGCTGCCCAACCTGTCGGGGGGAGGGTTTCGTCTCGGTCGAATTGCTGTTTCTGCCGGGCACATACGCCACATGCCCGACGTGTCGAGGAGCGCGCTACTCCGCGGAGACACTCGAGGTGCGGTACCGCGACCGCACGATCGCCGACGTGCTGGCGATGACCGTCGATGAGGCCTCGGACCTTCTTGCCGACGTTACGAAGGCGGCCCGGAGCCTGATCACGTTGCGAGAGGTCGGACTGGGATATCTGCGTCTCGGGCAGCCGGCGACTGAGCTTTCAGGTGGTGAGGCGCAGCGGATCAAGCTCGCCTCCGAACTCCAGAGACCCCGCCGAGGGCATACCCTCTACGTCCTCGACGAGCCGACGACCGGGCTTCATCCCGCCGATGTGGATCTGCTCGATCGCCAACTGCACCGCCTGGTCGACGCGGGCAATACCGTCGTGGTGGCCGAACATGACATGCGGATGGTCGCGGGTGCGGACTGGGTGATCGACCTTGGGCCGGGAGCCGGCAGCGACGGCGGTCGGGTTGTTGCGGCGGGCGCGCCGGATGAGGTTGCACGTGCGAAACACAGCCGGACGGCGCCGTATTTGGCGAAACGGATGGCACCGTCTTGGAGCCCCCTGTCAGGATTGAACTGACGACCGCTCGCTTACAAGGCGAGTGCTCTACCACTGAGCTAAGGAGGCCGGATAACCGGCACCAAGCCTAACGGGTCAGTCGTCGGCTTCGATGACGCGCTGAGAGCGCACGGGTCGTGACGTGGGGCGGCGTCCGGGGCGACGGCCGGGCAGCGGGATGCGGTCGGCGATGTTGCTCAGCGGGTTGACCACCATGGTCAGCGCGACCACGGCGTCCTGCAGCGTGGCGATGGCCGGCTCGAGCGCCTCCATTCCGGGCGTCAGGCGGGCCAGGGTGTCGGCGACGTCGGCCAGCTGGTCCAGCGGCCCGTTCTTGGCGGTCAGCTTGTCCACCAGCCCGCCCTCCGAGAGCAGCCGGGCGGCCAGGCCGTCCTCGGCCAGCACCCGCTCGATCAACCCGTCCTCGGCGAGCAGCTGATCGGCCAGCCCGCCGGGCTGCAGCGTGCGGTGCAGCCCGCCGCCCTCCGCCGTCAGCCGGTCGAGCAGGCCGCCTTCCGAGGTGAGCAGGTCGACCACCCCACCCGGCCGCAGCAGCCGGTCGATTGGCCCGTCGGGCGCCACCGCACGCCCCAATGGCGCGTCGTCGTCGAGAAGCCTTGCCAGCCGGTTGGCGCGCAGGATCGCGTCGTCGATCCCCCACATGGAAGCCATGGGGTTGGTTCCGGTGCCGCCGCCCTCGCCCAGCGCTTTTTTCGCCACGCCGACCGCGGCGGTTGCGACGGTCAGGCTCGCGTCGGCGACGGCCAGCCCGGCCCGTGCGGGGGCGGTCGCGGCCGACACGACCCGTTTGGCGAGGTTCATTCCTCGAGTCTATTCGCGACGCGCGCCCGTAAAGCGGTGTATGTCCAAGCCGGTGCGATGATGGCTGGCAGACTGTTAGCAGATTGTTCGCACTGAGCTCTCAGGAAACACACAATGACTGCCAAGGTAATATTCAACCAAGGATACGACTCATGACAGCGGCCACACCCAGTGAAACACAGCCCGAGGCACGCGTCCTCGTGGTCGACGACGAAGCCAACATTGTCGAGCTGCTTTCCGTGAGCCTCAAGTTCCAGGGGTTCGAGGTCTATACCGCGACCAACGGGGCCCAAGCTCTGGACCGCGCCCGCGACGCCCGCCCGGACGCCGTCATCCTCGACGTGATGATGCCCGGTATGGACGGCTTCGGGGTGCTGCGGAGGCTGCGTGCCGACGGCATCGACGCGCCGGCCCTGTTCCTGACCGCCCGTGATTCGCTGCAGGACAAGATCGCCGGCCTCACCCTCGGCGGCGACGATTACGTGACCAAGCCGTTCAGCCTCGAGGAGGTCGTCGCCCGGCTGCGCGTCATCCTGCGGCGCGCCGGCAAGGGTGGGGCGGAGCCGCGCAACGCCCGGCTGACCTTCGCCGACATCGAGCTCGACGAAGAGACCCACGAGGTCTGGAAGGCCGGCGAGCCGGTGTCGTTGTCGCCCACCGAGTTCACGCTGCTGCGCTATTTTGTGATCAACGCGGGCACCGTGCTCAGCAAACCGAAGATCCTCGACCACGTCTGGCGATACGACTTCGGCGGCGACGTCAATGTCGTGGAGTCCTATGTGTCGTATCTTCGTCGCAAGATCGACACCGGGGAGAAGCGGCTGCTGCACACGTTGCGCGGGGTGGGTTATGTGCTCCGCGAACCGCGATGAGCACTCTGCGGCCCCGACGATGGAGCAGTGGTGACAGCTAAATTGCCCAGGGTTTTGCGTGGCGACAGGCCATACCCGCGCGGAGTGCCGCTCCGGTTGGGTCTCGTGGCCGCCACCCTCATCCTGGTCGCCTGCGGCCTGGCCGTCTCCGGTCTCGCGGTCACGTCGATCCTGCGACACAGCCTGGTGAGCAGGATCGATGCGACGCTGGTCGACGCATCGCGCGGCTGGGCGCAGGCGCCGCGGCGTCAGTCGCCGCCGCCCTACGAAAGTCCCGATCCCGGGCGGCCGCCGTCGAAGTTCTACGTCCGCGGCATCGGGAGCGACGGCACGCCCTTCACCGCCATCAACGACCGCAATGCCGAGCCGGCGCTGCCGCCGGACAACGACGTCGGGCCCACTCCGACCACCCTGCCGTCGGTCAACGGCTCCGACATCCAATGGCGCGCGGTGTCGGTGCGGGGCCCGCACGGTCTGACCACCGTCGCGATCGACCTCTCCGACGTCCAGCACACGGTCAGTTCGCTCGTCTGGCTGCAGATCGGCATCGGTGTCGCGGTGCTGGCCGTGGTCGGTATCGCCAGCTTCGTCGTGGTGCACCGCAGCCTTCGCCCGCTGGCCGAAGTGGAGCAGACCGCGGCGGCGATCGCGGGCGGTCAGCTGGACCGCCGGGTTCCGGAACGCGATCCGCGAACCGAGGTCGGCCGGCTTTCACTCGCGCTCAACGGCATGCTCGCCCAGATCCAGCAGGCCGTCGCCTCCTCGGAGTCCTCGGCCGAGAAGGCCCGCAGCTCCGAGGACCGGATGCGACGGTTCATCACCGACGCCAGTCACGAATTGCGCACCCCGCTGACCACCATCCGCGGCTTCGCCGAGCTCTATCGGCAGGGCGCCGCCCGCGACGTGGCGATGCTGTTGTCGCGGATCGAAAGCGAGGCCAGCCGGATGGGCTTCCTGGTCGACGACCTGTTGCTGCTGGCCCGGCTGGACGTCCAGCGGCCCCTGGAACACAATCGTGTCGATCTGCTGGCCTTGGCCAGCGACGCCGTGCACGACGCGCAGGCGATGGCCCCCCAGCGCTCCATCACGATGGAGGTTTTCGACGGCCCCGGCATCCCGGAGGTACTGGGCGACGAGCCGCGGATCCGGCAGGTGATGAGCAACCTCGTCGCCAACGCCCTGCAGCACACGCCGGAAAGCGCCGCCGTCGTGGTCCGGGTCGGCACCGAGGGCGACGACGCGGTGCTCGAGGTCACCGACAAGGGCCCCGGGATGAACGAGCAAGACGCGTCACGGGTGTTCGAGCGGTTCTATCGCACGGACTCGTCACGGGCGCGTGCCAGCGGCGGCACGGGGCTGGGGCTGTCGATCGTCGACTCACTGGTGCGCGCGCACGGCGGTACCGTCGGCGTGCAGACCGCGCCCGGGGAAGGTTGTCGCTTCCGCGTGTCGCTGCCGCGGGTGAGCGACATGCCGGCGCCGGAGCCGGTTCACGCCAGCTGAGTCAGCGCCGCCTTGATTTTTTCCTGGGCCTCGTCGAGCGATTTCGGCGACGGGTTGCGGTCGACGTTGGCGAACCCGAAGTCGCTGAGGCTGCGGGTGGGGAAGACGTGGACGTGCAGGTGCGGCACCTCGAGCCCGGCGATGATCATGCCGGACCGCTCGGTGCGGAACGCCTTGCACACCGCCTTGCCGATCAGCTGGCTCACCGACATCACGCGGGCGAAAGCCTCGCCATCGACGTCCTGCCAATTGTCGATCTCGGCGCGCGGGACCACCAGCGTGTGCCCTTGCGTCATCGGCTCGATCGTCAGGAACGCGACGACGTCGTCGTCCTCGTAGACGAAGCGGCCGGGGAGTTCACGGTTGATGATCTTGGTGAAGATCGAAGCCATGAGCCCAGCATATGTTCGGCGTTCGGCCGCCCTCGCGTCACTCCTGACCGAAGGTCATCCTGTCGAGGTTCCAGTACCCGCGCATGTTGGTGATCAGGCCCGCGTCGTCGACCTTGTAGGTGAACACCCCGCGCACCGAGCTGGTCAGCCCGCCGTCGAACCTGCTGTCGAGCACCAGGATGTGGGCGATCTCGTGGGGTGAGCTCGACGGGAACGTCTCCTCGCAGGTGATGGTCAGCCGGTTGGCGGCGATGTTGGTGTCGAAGAACGCGCCGACGGCCTCTTTGCCCCGGACACCAGTGCCGTCGGGGTTGGTCACCGATTTGCCGATCGGGTCCTCGATCACGACGTCCTCGGCCATCAGTGCCAGCCAGCCCTCGCGATCGTGGGCCTGCACGCACTGCCACGACGACTGCGACGCGGCCAGCGCCGGCGACGCCTTGGTTTCCTCGGTTTGGGTCATCGGTCTCAGCGCTTAACGATCGGCGTCCGTGAAGCGGACGACGCCGCGGATGTTCTTACCGTCGAGCATGTCCTGGTAGCCCTCGTTGATCTGCTCGAGGCGGTACTGGGTGGTGACCATGTCGTCCAGGTTCAGTTTGCCGGCCTTGTACATCGACAGCAGCTGCGGGATGTCGTACTGCGGGTTGCCGCCCCCGAAGATGGTGCCCTGCAAGTTCTTCTGCATCAGGGTCAGCATCGCCAGGTTCAGCGTCACGTTGGTGTCGAGCAGGCTGCCGATGGCGGTCAGCACGCAGGTGCCGCCCTTCTGGGTGATGTTCAGGTAGTTGTCGATGTCGGCGCCCTGCAACTCGCCGACGGTGACCACGACCTTGTGCGCCATCAGGCCGTAGGTGACCTCCATGATCCCCATCAGCGCGGCGTTGATGTCCGGATAGACATGTGTGGCGCCGAATTTCAGCGCCTGGTCGCGCTTCCACTCCACCGGGTCGATCGCGAAGATGTAGCGGGCGCCGGCGTTGGCGGCGCCCTGCAGGGCGGCCATGCCGACCCCGCCGACGCCGACGATGGCGACGTCCTGGCCCGGCCGGATGTCGGCGGTGCGGACCGCCGAACCGTAGCCGGTGGTCACGCCGCAACCGACCAGGGCGGCGACCTCGAACGGGATCGACGGGTCGATCTTCACCACCGAACTGCGGTGCACCACCATGTACGGCGAGAAGGTCCCCAGCAGCGTCATGGGGAAGACGTTCTGGCCGCGGGCCTGGATGCGGAACGTGCCGTCGGAGACGGCGGCACCGCCGAGCAGCCCGGCGCCCAGGTCGCACAGGTTGCGCATGCCCGCCTGGCAGGTCGGGCACTGCCCACAGGAGGGGATGAACGAGAGCACGACGTGGTCACCCGGGGCGATGTCCTCGACGCCCGGGCCGACCTCGGTGACGATGCCCGCGCCCTCGTGGCCGCCGAGCACGGGGAAGCCCGCCATCGGGATGCCGCCGGTGACCAGGTGATGGTCGGAGTGGCACATGCCCGCCGCTTCCATCTGGATCTTGACCTCGTGCGCCTGCGGGTCGCCGATCTCGATTTCCTCGATCGACCAGGGCTGGTTGAACTCCCAGATCAGTGCGCCTTTTGTCTTCACGATGGTCCTGACCCCATTTCGCCTTTGAATTGAGACTGCCCGGCCCTGTCGAACCGGGCAGCGTGGTGACGAGTGCCACAGGGCACGTCCGTTGCGACAGCATAGCGCGTGCAACTAATCAAATGCTTGGTTGGTGGTGCCGCGATCGCACGCGAGGGCGCTGCGGGCCGCCATTGTCGGCTGCTCACCAGATCGGGACCGGCGCCTGGCCGAGCGGGTAGTAGCCGGGCAGCTTCTCGCCGGCGATGCTGCGCTCGATCCGCTTCTGCATTCCGGCGCTCAGATCGCCGGACTCGATGAGCTTGCCGAACATGTACGCGACGTGACCGAAGTCGAAGAAGTCCCGCTGCCACTCGATGAGCTGATCGCCGTTGAGGCGGAACCAGCTGCCGCCGATGCCGTAGATCTCGTCCCGGGTGCCGTCGGACTTGTTGACGATCTGCTTCCAGAAGCCGACGATCTCGCCCTGCTTCTCGTCGATGAGCACCTTCTGATACTCGTAGACCCAGTTCTCCAGGCCCTCCATCTCCAGGCCGAGGGCGACGTCGCGGATCTCGTCGACGCCGACGCACATCACATCCTCCTTGGGGCCGATGTTCCATCCGTAAGTGGCGTCGTCGGCGTAGAAATCCGCCAGCGGCCGCCAGTCACCGGCCTTTTCGCAGTCCTTGTTGACCCGCAGCCAGCGGTCGACCCAGGCTTCGAGTTCTTCGCGTGAGTGTGACGCCATTGTCGTTATTCTTCTCTCTCTTGGATGAATAGTGCATGCGTTGGGCACATTTCGACCGCGCGCTCGACTTCATCGCGGGCGTCCTCGGGCGGTTCGGCGTCGACGATCTCGACCTTGCCCCGCTTGGGCACCCGGAAGTAATCGGGCGCCTCCAACTCGCACATGGCATGACCTTGACACAGGTCAAGATCGGCTTCTATCCGAAATCCCATGGGGTGACCTACTTCTGACGTTTGCGGTAGCGCACCTTGGCCGGCCGGGCCAGCTGGACGACCATCTTCGAGTGGTCGTTGTGGTAGCTGTCGGCGGGCTGTGCCATCTCGAATTCGTACTCGCGCAACAGGACAGAGAAGATCGCCTTGATCTGCATCTGCGCGAAGGCCGCGCCCACGCAGCGGTGCCGGCCCGCGCCGAACGGGATCCAGGTCCACCGGTTGACGATGTCGGCCTGCATGGGCTTGTTGTAGCGGTCGGGGTTGAACGCGTCGGGGTCGGGGAAGTCCTCGGGAATCCGGTTCGAGATCGCCGGGGAGGCCGCCACGAAGTCGCCCTTGTGGATCGGGAAGCCCTCCACCTCGAACTCGCCCTGGGCGACCCGCATCAGGATGATCAGCGGCGGGTGCAGGCGCAGGGTCTCCTTGACGACGTTGTCCAGCTTCGGAATCGAGCGCAGCGCGTGGAAACTCACCTCCTGGCCGTCGGCGTAGAGCTCGTCGAGCTCGGCCAGCACCTCGGCGTAGACATCGGTGTGGCGGATCAGCTCGATCAGGGTCCACGCCGAGGTGCCGGAACTGGTGTGGTGCCCCGCGAACATCAGCGAGATGAACATCCCGGTGACCTCGTCGGCGGAAAAGCGCGGGTCGCCCTGCTCGTCCTTGATCGAGACCAGCACGTCGAGCATGTCGCGGTCGGCCTTGTCCTTCGGCGGGTTGGCCAGCCGCTGGTCCATGATCTCCTGCACCAGCGCAACCAGTTTCACGCGCGCCTCATCGCGCAACCGGAAGCTCTCGATCGGCAGGTAGGGGTCGACGTAGCACAGCGGGTCGGTACCCCGCTCCAGCATGTGGTAGTACTCGGCGAACCGGTGGTCGAGCTGCTCGCGGAACTTCAGCCCGATCAGGCAGGCCGTCGACGTGTAAATGGTCAGCTCGGCGAAGAAGTCGAGCAGTTCGATCTCGCCCTCGTCACCCCAGCCGGCGATCATCTTGTTGACTTCGCCCTCGATGGTGGCGGCGTGGCCCTTCATCTGCTCGCCCCGCAGCGCCGAGTTGTGCAGCATCTCCTTGCGCCGCTCGGGACTGGCGTCGAACACCACGCCCTTGCCGAAGATCGGCGTCATGAAGGGGTACGCCTCGGCCTGGTCCAGATCCTCGTCGGCGGAACGGAAGAAGAACTCGTTGGCCTGCGCGCCCGACAGCAGGATGACGTGTTTGTCGACCAGTTGAAACCACCCGACGTCGCCGCATTCCTCGCGCACGCGCCTCATCAAACCGATGGGGTCGGTGCGGAACTCCTCGAGGTGGCCGTGCTCTTCTTCGCCGCCGGAAACCCGCGGCACGATGGCGGTGGTCATTGTGCGCACTCCTCCTCGGCGCGAGTACCCCGCGCCGAATCGACGATTCGCGAAGAAGTCATGACGGCAATCCCTCTTCTCCCAGGGCGAGCTTCTGGCGATCTTTCTTGTCGGCCAACGGGGCCTCGGGCTGCAGCTCCATGTTCGCGATGAAGCCACCGCGCGGGGTCTCGGCGACGAACGTGATGGCGCGCGCCAAATCCGCCGCCCGCAGGAAGTAGTCGTGTCGGGCCTGGCCCCACTTGGCCCAGTCTTCGAGTGCGGGGCCGATCTTCTCGGCCGGCAGGCTCCAGCCCATCGAGGTCTTCGTCGGCCCGGGGTGCACGATCGAGGCGCGCACCCCGGTGCCCTCGAGCTCCATCTGGAAGTTGGTGACCATCGCGACCAGCGCGGCCTTGGCCGCGCCGTAGGCGCCCATGTGCGGCCGCTGACGCAGGGCCACATCGGAGCCGACGAAGATCAGATCGCCGCGCCGCCGCTCCAGCATGCCCGGAAGGACGGTTGAGGCTAACCTGAACGCGCCGACCAGGTGGATCTGCAGCTGGGAGTCGAATTCGTCGCCTGCGATCTCGGCGAGCTTGCCGAAGTAGGTGTCGCCTGCGCCGGCTACCAGCACCTCGATGTCGCCCAGCGCTTCGATAGCTTGTCCGACAAACGATTTGACCGAATTCGGGTCGGTGACGTCCAGGTGGAATCCGACCGCCTCGCCGCCTTCGGCGTTGATCTTGCCGACGATGTCGTTGAGCTTCTCCACCCGGCGGGCGCCCAGCGCGACCGGGAAGCCGTGCGCGGCGAGTTCGATGGCGGTGGCCTCCCCGATGCCGGAGGAGGCGCCGGCCACGATCGCCGGGCGCCGTTCGGGCAGGGGGTCGAAGCGGGGCATTCAGCGGACCTCCACGCTCATGGGTAGGTGAGCGAATCCGCGGACATTGCTCGAGTGGACGCGGACGGCGTTGGCCTCGTCCACCTCGTATCCGCGGATTCGCTTGAACAACTCGGTTAGCGCGACCCGGGCTTCCATCCGCGCCAGATGCGCGCCCAGGCAGAAGTGCGCGCCGCTACCGAAACTCAGCAGCTTGGGCCCGATTTCGCGCCCGATCACGTAGTCGTCGGGATTGTCGAACACCCGCTCGTCCCGGTGACCCGAACCGGGCAGCAGCAGCACCACGTCGCCGTCCGGAATGGTGGTGTCGTAGAGGGTGAGTTCGCCGGACACCGTGCGCGCCAGGATCTGGCTGGAGGTGTCATAGCGCAGCGTCTCCTCGACCCACAGCGGCACGAGCGCGGCATCGTCGTACACGGGCGCCAGCTGACCGGGATTCTTGTGGCCCCAGAACGCGGCATTGGCAAGGAGTTTCGTGGTGGTCTCGTTTCCGGCGATCACCATTAGGAACATGAAGCCGAGCACCTCGTCGTCGGTGAGGCGGTCGCCGTCGATCTCGGCTTGCAGAAGCGCGGTGGTCAGGTCGTCGGTGGGCCTGGTGCGCCGCTCGGCCACCATCTGCTGGTAGTAGACGATCAGATTGATGGAGGCCTCGACGGCCTCGGGCGGCACGTCGGTGACGCCCTCGTCTCGGTGCATCACGCCGTCGGCCCAGGCCCGCACCTGCACGCGGTCCGGCTCGGGGACGCCCATGAGCTCGGAGATCACGTCCATGGGCAGTTTGCCGGCGAATTCGTCGACATAGTCGACGGTTTCGGACGATTGTGAGCCGGCCTTCTCGAGCATGGTGTCGATATGCTTGACGGCGATCTCGGTGACCCGCGGTTCCAGTTCGCGGATACGGCGCGGGGTGAAGCCCTTGGACACCAGGGTGCGCAGTCGCAGATGGGCGGGATCGTCCATCGCGAGGAAGCTCATCGTCTTGCTGGCGTGCGGGCCGCGTGACGCCGGATCCAGTGAGACGCCGTACTTGTTGGACAGCGTCGTGCTGTTGCGGAAGCCCTGCAGCACGTCGCGGTGCCGAGACAACGCCCAGAAGGACAATTCCTCGTTGCGGTAGAGCGGCGCTTCGTCGCGCAGCCGCTTGTAGTAGGGGTACGGATCCTCGTGGAAGGCGTAGTCGTACGGATCCAGGAGCGGCTCTCCGGTCTTCAGGGTCATCGGGTTCCTTCGGGCGGCTGCAGGATGAGGCCGACGGCGTAACCGAGGTGGTCGGCGATCTGGTGATAGGTGTAGGCGCCGCTCGCCGCGTTGACCAGCGCGCCGAAGAACGTCATCTCCAGAACGGACACGATCCGGGGATCGGCGTCGGGGCCGAGCGCCGAGACGATGCGCCGGTGGATCTCGGCGCCGATGCGGTCGCGCGCGGTTCGCACCGCCGGGTCCGCGCCGCCGGACAGCAGCGCCGTCGTGCACGCTGCCGCGACCTCCGGCTCGTCGGCGACCACCAGGGCCAGGTGTCGCAGGGCCTGGTCCACCCGCGTCGGCATGGGTTCGTTGACGTCGGTGAAGTAGGGCACCTGACGAACCAGGTCGAGGTAGACCTCGGCAATGAGGTGGTTCTTCGACGAGAAGTAGGTGTAGGCGGTGGCAGGGGCAACCTTGGCGCGCGCCGCCACCGCGCGCACCGTCAGGTCGGCGTACGACTTCTCCCGCAAGGTCTCCATGCCGGCGGCCAGCACCTTGCGGAAGGTCTCCTCCTGGCGCCGGTTGCGCGGCACCTGTCCGGTCTGAGACTTGCCCCCGGGCGCGGGCGCAACCAGTGCTTCGCTGGACACATGTCCAAGCTATCGGATCGGGTCGCGAAGTGGCAAGACCGACAGGCAAATAAGCAGTTCAACAGGGCCAACAAGCGAACTTCGGGCGTAATCTGGGGATCGGCTCTTGCACCTTGGAGGGCGCGAAGACTATGGTTCGGAAGGTCGATATCGGACAACTGTCCATTGAACTTTCTGGTAAGCAAGCGACGCGAGGGAGCGGGAAATGGCCTTGCTGGCCGACGGCGTGAGTGAGCTCTTCATCGACGGCAAGATGTCGACCGGCAACGCCGGCACCTTCCCGACGGTCAACCCGGCGACCGAGGAGGTGCTGGGAGTCGCCGCCGACGCCGACGCCGAGGACATGGGCCGCGCGATCGACGCCGCGCGCCGGGCCTTCGACGACACGGACTGGTCGCGCGACACCGCGCTGCGGGTCCGCTGCGTGCGTCAGCTGCGCGAGGCGATGCGACAGCATCTCGAAGAGCTGCGCGACCTGACCATCGCCGAAGTCGGCGCGCCGCGGATGCTCACCGCGATCGCGCAGCTCGAGGTCCCTGTCAACGACCTGGCGTTCGCGGCCGACACCGCCGAATCCTACGAATACAACCAGGATCTCGGCCAAGCGTCGCCCATGGGGATCCCTACCCGGCGCACCATCGCCCGCGAGGCCGTCGGTGTCGTCGGCGCCATCACACCGTGGAACTTCCCGCACCAGATCAACCTCGCCAAGATCGGACCGGCACTGGCCGCCGGAAACACCGTCGTCCTCAAGCCCGCCCCCGACACCCCGTGGTGCGCCGCCGTGCTGGGGGAACTCATCGCCGAGCACACCGACTTTCCGCCCGGCGTGATCAACATCGTCACGTCCAGCGACCACAGCGTGGGCGCGCTGCTCGCCAAAGACCCTCGGGTGGACATGATTTCGTTCACCGGGTCGACCGCCACCGGCCGCAGCGTGATGGCCGACGGCGCCGCGACCATCAAGAAGGTCTTCCTCGAGCTGGGGGGCAAGTCGGCGTTCATCGTCCTCGACGACGCCGACTTGGGCGGCGCGGTCGGCATGGCGGGATTCTCGGTGTGCATGCACGCCGGGCAGGGGTGCGCCATCACCACCCGGCTGGTGGTGCCGCGGGCGCGGTACGACGAGGCCGTCTCCATCGCCGCCGCGACGGTGGGCGGCATCAAGGCCGGTGACCCCGCCGATCCCGGAACCATCTGCGGCCCCGTCATCTCCGCGCGTCAGCGCGATCGGATCCAGGGCTACCTCGACTCGGCCGTCGCCGAGGGGGGAACGTTCGCGTGCGGGGGCGGCCGCCCGGCCGACCGCGACGTCGGTTTCTTCATCGAGCCCACGGTGATCGCGGGGCTGGGCAACGATGCCCGCTGCGCCCGCGAGGAGATCTTCGGCCCGGTCCTGACGGTGATCCCGCACGATGGTGACGACGACGCCGTGCGCATCGCCAACGACTCGCCGTACGGGTTGTCGGGCACGGTGTTCGGTGCCGACCCGGAGCGGGCGGCGCGGGTGGCCGCGCGGGTCCGTGCGGGCACGATCAACGTCAACGGTGGCGTCTGGTATTCGGCCGATGCGCCGTTCGGCGGTTACAAGCAGTCCGGAAACGGCCGCGAGATGGGCCTGGCCGGTTTCGAGGAGTACCTGGAGACCAAGACCATCGCGACAGCGGTTTAGCCAGAGGAGCTTCGAGCATGAGGTTTGAGAACAAGGTCGCCATCGTCACCGGGTCCGGGGGCGGCATCGGGCAGGCGTACGCCGAGGCGCTGGCCCGTGAGGGCGCCGCCGTCGTCGTGGCCGACATCAAGGCCGAGGCGGCCGAGGGGGTCGCCAAGCAGATCGTCGCCGACGGCGGCACGGCGCTTGCCGTTCCGGTCGACGTGTCCGACCCGGCGTCGGCGAAGGCGATGGCCGACCGCGCGCTGGCGGAGTTCGGTGGCATCGACTACCTGGTGAACAACGCCGCGATCTTCGGGGGGATGAAGTTGGATTTCCTGCTCACCATCGACCCGGAGTATTACCGGAAGTTCATGAGCGTCAACCTCGACGGCGCGCTGTGGTGTACCCGCGCGGTGTACAAGAAGATGGCCAAGCGCGGCGGCGGTGCGATCATCAACCAGTCGTCCACCGCCGCGTGGTTGTACTCGAACTTCTACGGCCTGGCCAAGGTCGGCATCAACGGCCTCACCCAACAGCTTTCGCGGGAGTTGGGCGGTCAGAACATCCGGATCAACGCGATCGCGCCCGGGCCCATCGACACCGAGGCCAACCGCACCACCACGCCGGCAGAGATGGTCGCCGACATAGTCAAGGGTCTTCCGCTGTCGCGCATGGGAACTCCCGAAGACCTGGTCGGGATGTGTCTGTTCCTGCTGTCCGACGAGGCGTCGTGGATCACCGGGCAGATCTTCAATGTCGACGGCGGACAGATCTTCCGCTCATGAGTCAGGACCTACGCCTCGGGTACATCGGTCTGGGCAACATGGGTGCGCCGATGGCCACTAAGATGACCGAATGGCCAGGCGGGATAACGGTTTACGACATTCGCACGGAGGCGATGACGCCGCTGGCCGAAAAGGGCGCCGGCCTGGCCGACAGCGTCGCCGACGTTGCCGCCGCCGACCTCATCCACGTCACGGTTCTCGACGACACTCAGGTGCGTGAAGTCGTCGGCGAACTGGCGGCGCACGCCAAACCCGGCACCATCATCGCGATCCACTCCACCATCAACGACACTACGGCCGAACAGCTTGCGCGAGACTTGAAGCCGCAGGACATTCACGTCATCGACGCGCCGGTCAGCGGCGGCGCCGGGGCCGCCGCGAAGGGCGAGCTGGCCACCATGGTGGGAGCCGAGCGCGAGGTGTACGAGAAGATCAAGCCGGCGTTCAAACACTGGGCGTCGGTGGTCATCCACGCGGGTGAGCCGGGCGCCGGGACGCGAATGAAGCTGGCCCGAAACATGTTGACCTTCACCTCTTACGTGGCGGCATGCGAGGCGATGAAACTGGCCGAGGCGGCCGGGCTCGACCTGCAGGCGCTGGGCCGGGTGGTGCGTCACACCGACACGCTCACCGGCGGGCCCGGGGCGATCATGGTGCGTGACGACATGAACGACCTTCAGCCAGAACACTTCCTGTATCAGCCGTTTATACATACCCGTGGTCTGGGCGAGAAGGACCTGAGCCTGGCGCTAGGTTTGGGTGAGGCGTTATCGGTCGATCTGCCGTTGGCCAGGCTGGCGTTGGAGCGACTGGCGCCCGGCCTGGGGGTACCACACACAGAGAAAGAGGCGTGATGGACGAGCTGCGCCGCAAGGGCCTCGAGAAGATGAACGAAGTCTACGGCTGGGAGATGCCCAACACCGAAGGCGACCCCTACTTCGATCTGACGGTCGACCACCTGTTCGGCACCATCTGGAGCCGGCCGGGGCTGTCGATGCGCGACAAGCGCATCATGACGCTGACGGCGGTCACGGCGGTCGGCAACCGCGACCTGGCCGAGATCCAGATCAACGCCGCGCTTCTCAACGGGGAACTCACCGAGACCGAGTTGAAGGAGATGGCCGTCTTCCTCACCCACTACCTCGGGTTCCCCCTGGGGTCGGCGCTCAACGGCGCCGTCGACGCCGTCGTGGCCAAGCGCAGGAAGGCGGCGGCCAAGAACGCCGGCGAGGACAAGAAGGCCAACGTCGAGGCCGCGCTGAAGATGCACTCCGGGGGAGACCGGTAACGGGGCGTTCTTAATTGTTCGCCGATCCCGCCCGACCCGATAAACCCTTGTGTCACATTGGTTTCAATCGTCATCGCCGGGGCCTCGATGCTGCAAGCATCGGCGATCCGGCCTTGAGCCGAATGGCCGATGCCCCTACGACCGCTTGGAGTAGCTGTTGCCGAGGTCGTCCTGCAGGACCTGGGCGCTGGTCGACGTGCTGATCACCTGCAGGGGGGCGGACAGGGTGGTCACCGCGTAGGTCCATCCGGCCGGCAACTTCAGCCGCGATCCCAGCGCCGCGAGATCGGCCTGCGAGAGTGCGTGGTCCTTCTGCTGGCTCCAGGTCTGCATGACCCAGCGCGTCCCGCCCGGCTCCACCAGTTCATAGATCTGGCGTCCGGCGTTGAAGGTGAACACCGTCCGCCGATCCACCGTGTGCGGGGTGTAGGGCCGCTTCGCCGTCATCGGATCGCCGACCTCGACGGTGGCCTCCTTGCGCATGGCGATGCCGCCGAAGGTCTTGGTCTCGCTCGAAACATCGTCCTTCGTGATCGAGTCCATCAGCCAATACCGGGGGCCGTTGAGGACGGCGGTCAATGCGTCGTTGTCCCTGGCGATCTGCGATGCATCAAGCGAAGACCATGCCTGCTGCGGGCAGTCGTTGAGTCCGTAGGAGTTGTAGACGTCGGCGGCCAGCCCCGCGGCGTCCAGCTGGATCAACAGGACCTCGCAGTAGCGCTTGCCGACCAGGCCCGTGGCCACAACCGGTGAGGCCGAGGCCGCGGCAGTCGTCGGGGTGGCAGTGGTCGGCGCGCTGACCGGCGCGGAACGGCACGCCGCGGTGATCAGGCCGAGGCCGACGATTCCGGCCGCGACCCTGCCGTAGCGCCTGCGCGGGGATGCCATGCCGGCAAGTAAACCACCATCGCCAATGTATTGCGAGTCCCACTAGCAATAGATGGCAGCGCGTCCTACGCTCGTGGGGTGAGCACCGACGGACGGCGGGCGCGTCGCGAGCGCGGTCGAGAAGCTGTGGTCGACGCCGCCTTCGGGCTGATCCTGGAGGGCAAGACCCAACCGTCGGCCCAGGATGTCGCCGATCGGGCCGGCGTGTCGGTGTCCTCGGTGTTTCGCAATTTCGACGGGCTGGCCGACCTGCAGGGTCAGGCACTCGACCGGTTCCGCTCCCGCTATTCGCATTTCGTTGCCGCCAGGCCGGCACCGGGTGCGGACGTCGACTCTCGGATCGGGTTCTTCGTGCGTCATCGCGTCCGGCTGTACAGCCAGGCAGGGCCGCTGTTGATGCTCGCCCGGATGCGGGCGCTGGACTCCGAAAGGATGGTGGAAGCGGTCGCGTACAACCGCGCCGCGCTCGCGGCGCAGACCCGCGACTGCTTCCGGCCCGAAATCGCGGAGCGGACAACGACCGATGCGGCCGACCTGGTGTCCCTGGTGGATTCACTGACTTCCCCGGAATCGTTCGACCTGATGACCAGAACCCATGCCCGATCAGCCCGCCAGATCGCCCGATCGTGGCGGTCGGGCCTGCGGGCGTTGCTCACCGGGTGCCCGCCGCCGCCGCGGCAAGCTGAACTCGGTGAGACGGATGCCCTGTGATTACCGGATGGTGGGTATGGCTGGTGGCGTTGGCGCTATACATCGGGTTTCGACTGTTCTACGACAATCTGCGCGGCAGAGTGACGCGCGAGGAGATCGATAACCTGGTGAGCCGGGCCGAAGCGCTGGGTGGCGATGGAGTCAACGACCTTTCGATCGTGCGGCAATTCCTCGAGGACGACGATGGGCGGGAGTTCGTGATGGTCAACCTGGTGCGGGTGCCCGACGCCATGGTCACCCATCCCGACACCGGGGCGCAGGTTCCGGCGCGCGAGATGATGAAGGCCTGTACCAATTCGTTCATGCCGCTGTTGATGCGACGCGGAGGTCATCCGGCGCTGGTGGCGCGGAAAGTCGGCGGATACCTCGATTCGTGGATGGTGGGGCCTGATCCGGGCTGGAGCATGGTCGGTTTCGTGCGCTACCGGTCGCGCCGCGACATGCTCAAGGTCGTCCTCGATCCCGCCTTCGAGGCCGCACACGAATACAAGCGTGTGGCGCTGGCCGAGACGTTCTCCTTCCCGACCCAGCCCTTCCTGCGCGCCTATATCGGCCCGAGAGGCTCGGTTTTCCTGATCCTCGCCCTGGCCGCGGCGCTCGCCCAGCTGGCCATGCTCGCCACCGGCTGACCCGAGAGCCCGCAGGCGCCGCGTGCCCGCCTGCTGTATGCGAGCGCCCGCAGCCCGGCTAGTCTGACCTGTCGTGCGCGTCCTGGTAATCGGTTCCGGTGCCCGTGAACATGCGCTGTTGCTCGCGCTTCGCGACGACCCGCAGGTCACCGGGCTGGCCGTCGCACCCGGCAACGCCGGCACCGCCCGCCTCGCCGAGCAACACGAGGTCGACATCACCTCGGGGGACGGCGTCGTAGCGCTGGCGCAAGAGGTGCGGGCCGACATGGTGGTCATCGGTCCCGAAGTCCCCCTGGTGCTGGGGGTGGCCGACGCCGTGCGCGCAGCCGGCATCGCCTGCTTCGGGCCCGGGAAGGACGCCGCCCGCATCGAGGGATCCAAGGCCTTCGCCAAGGAGGTCATGGCCGCCGCCGGGGTGCGGACGGCGAACACCGAAATAGTCGACAGCCCAGCGCTTCTGGATGCCGCCCTGGACAGGTTCGGCCCCCCGTCGGGCGACCCGGCCTGGGTGGTCAAAGACGACCGACTGGCGGCCGGCAAGGGCGTGGTGGTGACGGCGGACCGCGAGGTCGCGCGCGCGCACGCCGCCGGGTTGCTGGAAGCCGGCCACCCTGTGCTGCTCGAGTCGTTCCTGGACGGGCCCGAGGTGTCACTGTTCTGCGTCGTCGATGGCCACACGGTGGTGCCGCTGCTACCGGCCCAGGACTTCAAACGGGTCGGCGACGGCGACACCGGACCGAATACCGGCGGCATGGGCGCCTACGCGCCCGTGCCCTGGCTCCCCGACGACGTCTACCGCGGCATCGTGCACGACATCGTCGAACCGGTTGCGGCCGAAATGGTCCGGCGCGGAAGCTCGTTCAGCGGGTTGCTGTATGTGGGCCTGGCGATCACCGAGCGAGGTCCGGCAGTCGTCGAATTCAACTGCCGCTTCGGTGATCCCGAGACCCAGGCCGTGCTGGCCCTGCTCGAGTCACCGCTGGGGCAGCTGCTCTACGCCGCGAGCACCGGCGCCCTGGCCGACTTCGGCGAGCTGCGCTGGCGCGGCGGCGCCGCCGTCACGGTGGTGCTGGCGGCGGAAAGCTACCCCGGACGCCCCCGCGTGGGGGACGTCGTCGTCGGCTCGGAAGCCGACGGGGTGCTGCACGCGGGAACGACCCGGCGCGACGACGGCGAGATCGTCTCGTCGGGTGGGCGGGTGCTGTCGGTGGTCGGCACCGGCGTCGACCTCACCGCCGCACGCGCGCGCGCCTACGACATCCTGGGATCGGTTCGACTGCCCGGCAGCCACTTCCGCAGCGACATCGCCTTGCTGGCGGCCGAGGGCAAGGTCCGGGTCTAATATCCCGCGGCCAGCCCGTCGCGCCGCGGATCGCTGGCCGCGAGGTAGCCGCCGTCGAGCCGCCAGATCGCCTGGCAGCTGCCGAACTGGTTGTAGTCGTCGACCGCAACCAGGTCGTGTCCCCGGCTGCGCAGTTCGTCGAGCGTCGACGGCGGGAATCCCTTCTCGCAGCTGACCTGCAGGCCCTGCACCCACCGGAACCGCGGGCCGTCGCACGCCGCCTGGGGGTTCTGCCCGTGGTCGGCGATGCGCGACATCACCTGCACATGGCCCTGTGGCTGCATCGTCCCGCCCATCACCCCGAAACTCATCACCGGGACGCCGTCCTTCGTCACGAAACCGGGAATGATCGTGTGATAGGGCCGCTTGCGCGGGCCCACTGTGTTCGGATGACCCTGCTGTGAAACGAAATTCGCGCCACGATTCTGCAGCGAGATGCCGGCGCCGGTGACCACGACGCCCGATCCGAAGCCCATGTAATTGGACTGAATCATCGAGACCATCATCCCGGCGCCGTCGGCGGCGGTCAGATACACGGTGCCCCCACCAGGGCTGCCCGCGGTCGCGGTCGCGGCGCGCTTCGGATCGATCGATGCGGCGCGCTGCTTCAGGTACTCCCGGTCCAGCAGCCGTGCGGGGTCCAACGGCATGTGGTCGATGTCGGCGACATAGGCCTGCGCGTCGGCGAAAGCCAGCTTCAGCGCTTCGATCTGCAGATGCACGCTGTCGGCGGAGTCGGTCGGCGACGAGCTCATGTCGAAATGCTCGAGGATCCCCAGGGCGATCAGGGCCACGATCCCCTGGCCGTTGGGCGGGATTTCGTGCACGGTGTAGCCGCGGTAGGTGCCGCTGATCGTGCCGACCCAGTCCGGGCGATGGGCGGCCAGGTCGGCGGCCCGCATGGCGCCGCCATGGGCGCACGCGTGCGCCTCGAGCCGGGTGGCCAGTTCGCCGCGGTAGAACGCCTCGCCGCCGGTCGCGGCGATCTTTTCGAGCGTGGCCGCATGGTCGGGGAACCAGAACCGCTCGCCGGGCTTCGGCGCGCGCCCGGACGGCAGGAACGCCGCGGCGAACCCGGGCTGGTCGGCGAAGAGCGGCGCCTGCGCCGCCCACTGCTGCGCGACGGTGGGCGACACGAGAAACCCGTTTCGGCCGTAGCAGATCGCCGGTTCGAAGAGCCGGTCGAACGGCAGCTTTCCGAATTTGGCGTGCAGCTCCGCCCACGCCGACACAGCGCCGGGCACGGTCACCGAGTTCCAGCCCACTGCGGGAACCCCGTTGTCGCCGAAGTAGTCCGGGGTCCAAGCCGCCGGCGCGCGGCCCGACGCGTTCAGGCCGTGCAGCCGCTCGCCGTCCCAGACGATGGCGAAGGCGTCCGAGCCGATGCCGTTGGACACCGGCTCCACCAAGGTCAGAGTGATGGCGGTGGCGATGGCCGCGTCGACCGCGCTGCCTCCCTCCGCGAGCATCCGCAGACCCGCCTGCGCGGCCAGCGGCTGGGACGTGCACACCACGTTCGCTGCGAGAACGGGCCTGCGGGGCCAGGCATAGGGGAGATCCCAATCGAACGGCATCCTCACACCCGCGAGAGTAGGCGCTGCGTTCCCGAACCCGTCAGGCCGTGAGCAGCGGCGCCAACCAGGCGATCTCGGCGGGCAGCTGCGAGCTCCAGAACTCTGCGTTGTGCCCGCCGGGTGAGAATCCGCCCGCGGGCGGGTTGGGCAGCTGGGCGATGAACTGCTTCGTCGCGGAGTAGAACGGGTCGCTGTCGCCGCAGTCAACCCGGATCGGGATCGACCCCAGCGCGGGCATGCCGAACACCGAGTTCGCCGCGAAGTCGTCGGGCCCGTCGAAGGCGCCGGGCGCCGCGGCGCCCGAGGACATCCACAGCGCCGGGCTCACCGCGCAGATCGCGGCGGTGCGTGCCGGGCCCAGCCGGCCGCCGAGCAGCAGCGCGCCGTAGCCGCCCATCGACCAACCCAGGAACGCCACCCGCGAGGTGTCCAAATTCTGGCCGCTCAACATGGGGATGAGCTCGTCGAGCACCATGGCGCCGCTGTCCTCGCCGGAGGCCCGCTTGTGCCAGTAGCTGCCGCCGCCGTCGACGGCCACCACCGCGAACGGTGGCAGCCCGGCGTCGACGGCCTGCGCCAGGCCCTGCTCGACGCCCCCGGCCATCACGGTGGCCGCGTCGCTGCCTTTGCCGTGCAACGCGATGACCGGCCGCAGCGCCTTCGTCTGGCCGGGCGGCCGCGCGATCGCCCAGTTGGTGCCGGCGCCGCCCCGCGCCGCCGACACGAAGGAGCCGGTCACCATGGTCGGCGCGGGCGGGCCTGCCGGGGCGGGCTCCCGGGGCGCGGGCGGCGCCTGCGTGCCGGCTGGGGCCGGGAGCGGCATGGCCTGCGACGTTCGTGGTTCGAACAGAATGTCGAGTGCGTAGGCACCGACCGCGCCGGCTGCGGCGCTCGCGCCGAGGCCGAGCACGGCGCGGCGGCTCAAGTCGGGCATGCGGGCCATCATGCCATGTGCGATTGGTCAGCCGTTTGGCGAAAATGGCAATGCAGTACCACTTTGACTGGCACGATGGCTTCTCGTGACTGCAGCAGTTACTCCCAAAGGGGAGCGTCGACGGTATGCGCTCGTGAGCGCCGCCGCCGAGCTGCTTGCCGAGGGCGGATTCGAAGCGGTGCGGCATCGGGCGGTCGCCCGCCGCGCCGGCCTGCCACTGGCCTCTACCACCTATTACTTCTCTTCTCTGGACGATCTGATCGCCCGGGCGGTCGAGCACATCGGGATGATCGAGGTGGCCCAGCTGCGGGCGCGGGTCACCGCGCTGTCGCGGCGCCGCCGGGGACCCGAGACCACCGCCGAGGTGTTGGTTGACCTGCTGGTGGGGGACGTCTCGGGGCCGGGACTGACCGATCACCTGATCTCGCGTTATGAGCGGCACATCGCCTGCACCCGCCTGCCCGCCCTGCGCGAGACCATGCGCCGCAGCCTGCGGCAGCGCGCGGAGGCGGTGGCCGAGGCCATCGAACGGTCGGGCCGGTCGGTGCGCATCGAACTGGTGTGCACATTGATCTGCGCGGTCGACGGCTCGGTGGTGTCCGCCCTGGTGGAAGGCGGCGACCCGCGAACGGCGGCGCTGGCGACGGTCGTCGACCTGATCGACGTGCTGGCGCCCATCGATCAGCGGCCGGTCCGAATCTGAGCTAGCTGCCGGGCAACGACGGCGTGACGATGTATCCGGTTGCCAGGTTCCCGTAGATCGTGACGGCGGCCGGTTTGCGCCAGAAGTAGAGCGCCACGTAGGCGCAGACGACGGCATCGATCGGATCCTCGGCGCGGCGCAGCTCGCTCTTGCGTTGCGCCGCCGTCACCTGATCCCGCAGGCCGATCCAGTCGGGATGGTCCCGGACGCGCAACGGCACGTCGGCGCAGGCCAGGCGCTCTACGCCGTCCATCAACAGCAGCAGTTCGGATCTGAGCCGTTCGAGGGTGCGGCCGGGCTTGGCCTTGTATTTCAGCGTGCGTTCCAATCCGAACAGCGCGACCGTCGCCGCGTGCGGGTAGACCTCCAGGGCGCGCCGCGTGGCCGGTGAGCGGGGGTCGATGTCAAGGCCCAGCGACGCGGCCAGCCGGCCGCCGCGCGGACCGTCGGCGAACTCGGGCTTTCCGGTGTTGGCGGGATGGGTGCCGGCTTCGAAGCGGCGAAAGTCGCGGTTGAGTGCGGTCTCGGCCGGCCGCGTGCCCGTGGGGTTGGTCACCACCAGCGGCGCATCGAACCCGACGACGCAGTCGCCCTGCACGTATGGGCCGAGCGCGGCGAGGATCTCGTGGTCCTCGCGGACCGCGCCGGCGCTCACCAGGCAGCCGCCGGGCTCGACGACCGCCACGCCGGTCGGGTTGCGTCCGGCCCACGCCAGGTCCACGCCGGCGAAGTACACCGTTGAAGTGTGCCGTGGGACCGCGACCGCGGACGCCACCACCTTCGAAAATGCGTTGTCACCGCACAGTCGCGCGGTGGATAAGCTGACCGGGTGAGCATTCCGAACGTGCTGGCCAACCGGTATGCCAGCGCCGAGATGGTGGCGATCTGGTCACCCGAGGCCAAGATCGTCGCCGAGCGGCGGCTGTGGCTGGCGGTGCTGCGCGCACAGGCGGAGCTGGGTGTCGCGGTGCCGCCCGACGCGGTCGCCGCCTACGAGCGGGTGCTCGAGGACGTCGACCTGGGCTCGATCGCGGCCCGCGAACGGACCCTGCGCCACGACGTCAAGGCCCGCATCGAGGAGTTCAACGCGCTGGCCGGCCACGAGCAGGTCCACAAGGGAATGACCAGTCGGGACCTGACCGAGAACGTCGAGCAGCTGCAGGTGCGGCGGTCCCTGGAACTGGTCTTCTCCCACGGGGTGGCCGTGGCGGCGCGGCTGGCCGAGCGGGCGGTGACCTATCGCGACCTGGTGATGGCCGGGCGCAGCCACAATGTGGCCGCACAAGCCACCACCCTGGGCAAGCGGTTCGCCTCGGCCGCGCAGGAAGTGCTGGTCGCGCTGGCCCGGCTGCGGGAGCTGATCGACCGCTACCCGCTGCGCGGCATCAAGGGCCCGATGGGCACGGCCCAGGACATGCTCGACCTGATGGACGGCGACGCCGACAAGCTGGCCGAACTCGAGCGGCGCGTCGCCGAATTCCTGGGATTCACAACGGTTTTGACCAGCGTCGGCCAGGTGTATCCGCGCTCGCTGGACCACGACGTGTTATCCGCGCTGGTGCAGTTGGGCGCCGGCCCGTCGTCGATGGCCCACACCATCCGGCTGATGGCCGGGCACGAGCTGGTCACCGAGGGGTTCGCACCGGGTCAGGTCGGCTCGTCGGCGATGCCGCACAAGATGAACACCCGCAGCTGCGAACGGGTCAACGGTCTGCAGGTGGTGTTGCGCGGCTACGCCTCGATGGCCGCCGAGCTCGCCGGGGCGCAATGGAACGAGGGCGACGTGTTCTGCTCGGTGGTACGGCGGGTTGCCTTGCCGGACAGCTTCTTCGCCGTCGACGGGCAGATCGAGACGTTCCTGACGGTGCTAGACGAGTTCGGCGCCTACCCGGCCGTGATCGGCCGCGAGCTGGACCGGTATCTGCCGTTTCTGGCCACCACCAAGGTTCTCATGGCTGCGGTGCGCGCGGGGATGGGCCGCGAGGCAGCGCATCACGTGATCCGCGAACACGCGGTCGCGACGGCGCTGGCGATGCGCGAACGCGGGGCCGAACCCGACCTGCTCGACCGGTTGGCCGCCGACGAGCGGCTGCCGCTGGACAGGGCGGCGTTGCACGCCGCGCTGGCCGACAAGCAGGCGTTCACGGGGGCTGCGGGCGACCAGGTCGACGAGGTGGCCCGGGCGGTGGGGGAGTTGGTGAGTCGCTACCCGGACGCCGCCAAGTACACGCCGGGCGCGATCCTGTGAGCCCGGTAGGTTATCGAGCCGAGGCGCTCGCGGGAGTCGACTTCACCGACCTGGACAACTTCGCCAACGGTTTCCCGCACGAGCTCTTCGCCCTGCACCGGCGCGAGGCGCCGGTGTACTGGCACGAGCCGACGGAGAACACCCCTGACGGCGAAGGCTTCTGGTCGGTCGCGACATATCCGGAAACGCTTGCGGTGCTGCGGGATCCGGCGACGTACTCGTCGGTCACGGGCGGGGCGCGGCCCTACGGGGGCACCCTGCTGCAAGACCTCGCCATCGCGGGCCAGGTGCTCAACATGATGGACGACCCGCGCCATTCGCAGATCCGGCGGCTGGTCAGCTCTGGGCTGACGCCGCGGATGATCGGTCTGGTCGAGGACGACCTGCGCACGCGGGCGCGCCGGTTGCTCGACGACGTGGTCCCCGGCGAGCCGTTCGACTTCCTGGTCGACATCGCCGCCGAGCTGCCAATGCAGATGATCTGCATCCTGCTGGGCGTGCCGGAGTCGGAACGGCATTGGTTGTTCGAGGCCATCGAGCCGCAGTTCGACTTCGGTGGTTCACGCAAAGCTTCGCTGTCCCAACTCTCGGCCGAAGAGGCCGGCTCCCGCATGTACGCCTACGGTCAGCGGCTGATCGCCGCCAAGCGTGCCGAGCCGACGGACGACATGCTGTCGGTGGTCGCGAACGCCACGCTCGACGATGCCGATGCGCCGTCGCTGTCGGACCTAGAGCTGTACCTGTTCTTCAGCCTGCTGTTCAGCGCCGGCGCCGAGACCACCCGCAACGCGGTCGCAGGCGGGCTGCTGGCGCTGGCCGAGCACCCGGAGCAGCTTCGCGCGCTGCGCGCCGACCTCGGCGAGCTGCCGACGGCGGTCGAGGAGATGGTCCGGTGGACGTCGCCGTCGCCGTCGAAGCGGCGCACCGCCACCCGGGACGTCACGCTCGGCGGACACGAGATCGCGGCGGGCCAGAAGATCCAAGTCTGGGAGGGTTCGGCCAACCGCGACGCCGCCGTTTTCGACCGCGCCGACGAGTTCGACATCGCCCGGAAACCCAACCCGCATCTGGGATTCGGGCAGGGCGTGCACTACTGCCTGGGGGCCAACCTGGCCCGGCTGGAGCTGCGGGTGCTGTTCGAGGAGTTGCTGTCGCGCTTCGGTGCGGTGCGGGTGGTGCGGCCGGTCGAATGGACCCGCAGCAATCGGCACACCGGCATCCGGCATCTGGTCGTCGAACTGCTTGGCGGCCCTTAGCGCCGCCGAATCCGAATGCCGGCCGAGCGCAGCTCCAGTGCGGCCAGTGCCCGGATGGTCACAGGATCCTCGCGGCGCCAACCACCCACCGGGTCAGCGCCCACCTCGGCCAGCTTGCCCGGCGGCCGGTTGGTCAGGGCCCGCAGGGCCAGTAGCTGCTCGCCGGCCGGAGTGGCGGCCAGGGCGCTCACCGTCAGCTTGCGCCGGAAGAACCGGAGCCGCAGGAAAAGCCACGGCCCGACCGCGACCAGGATCGGGAGCGCCGCAACCGTGATCGCGAGCAGGACCGCCAGCCAGCTCGCGGTGGTGTCCAGGTTGTGGCCGGCGCCGGCGAGGCCGAGCGCGGCGTCGGCCGCGGAGGTGAGCGGGGTGCTTACCTGATCTCCCACCAGCGGAATGTGTTGCGCGCTGTGGCCCGCCGAAGCCAGGTTGCCGGCGATCCCGCGGGCGCCGTCCTCGACCTGCCGCCCGGCTTCGGCGATGGTCGAGATGGCGTCGTACACGGCCAGGCCGACGAGCAGCCACAGCGCCGTCCACACCAGGACGGCGAAATCGCTGAACAGCTGGGCCAGCAGCCGGCCGGGCCGGGTGGAGTAGGGCAAAAACCGCGATGTCATAGCCCCGATCCCAGCACAAGCCACGTCCGCGAGAGCCGGATAGGCTGACCCGATGCGTCCCGCACTGTCCGATTACCGGCATCTGGCCAGCGGCAAGGTTCGCGAGCTCTACCGGATCGATGACGAGCACCTGCTGCTGGTCGCGAGCGACCGGATCTCGGCGTACGACTACGTCCTGGACAGCACCATCCCGGACAAGGGCCGCATCCTCACGGCGATGAGCTTCTTCTTCTTCGGCCTGGTCTCCGATCTTGTTCAGGCCCCGAACCACCTGGCGGGGGGCCCGGACGACCCACGCATCCCCGACGAGGTGCTCGGCCGTGCGATGGTCGCGCGCCGGCTCGAGATGATGCCGGTGGAATGTGTGGCCCGCGGCTACCTGACCGGCTCGGGACTGCTCGACTATCAGGCGACCGGAGGAGTCTGCGGAATCCCGCTGCCGCCCGGGCTGGTCGAGGCGAGCAGGTTCGCCGAACCGCTGTTCACTCCCGCGACGAAGGCCGCGCTCGGCGATCACGACGAGAACATCCCGTTCGCCCGCGTGGTCGAGATGCTCGGTGGGGTGCGCGCCAACCAGCTGCGCGACCGTACGCTGAAGATCTATGTCCATGCCGCAGATCACGCCCTGAAGAGGGGAATCATCATCGCCGACACCAAATTCGAATTCGGCACCGACCGCGACGGCAATCTGTTGCTCGCCGACGAGATCTTCACTCCGGATTCGTCGCGATACTGGCCGGCCGCGGATTACCGCGCCGGCGTGGTGCAGACCAGTTTCGACAAGCAGTTCGTGCGCAACTGGCTGACCAGCCCCGAGTCCGGCTGGGACCGCTACGGCTCCCAGCCCCCGCCACCGCTTCCCGCCCCGATCATCGAGGCGACCCGTGACCGCTATGTCGAGGCTTACGAACGCATCTCCGGCCTCCGGTTCGATGACTGGATCGGCCCGGCCGCGTGACTGAATCAGCGCTGCGGGTGCCGGTTCCGCCCGTCGCCAAGCGGGTCGAGACCCGCCGTGAGCACCACGGGGATGTCTTCGTCGACCCCTACGAGTGGCTTCGCGACAAGGACAATCCCGACGTCATCGCCTACCTCGAGGCGGAGAACGACTACGCCGACCGCATGACCGCCGGCCTGGAACCGTTGCGGCAGAAGATCTTCGACGAGATCAAGGCACGTACCAAGGAGACGGACCTGTCGGTGCCGACCCGTCAGGGCGACTGGTGGTACTACGCGCGCACCTTCGAAGGCAAGCAGTACCGCGTCCAGTGCCGCTGTCCGATAACGGGTCCCGACGACTGGGCGCCGCCCGCCCTGGACGAGGACACCGACATACCCGGCGAGCAGATCCTGCTGGACTCGAACGCCGAAGCGCAGGGCCACGAGTTCTTCTCGCTCGGCGCTGCCACGGTGACCCTGGACGGCAACCTGCTGGCCTACTCCGTCGACGTCATCGGTGACGAGCGTTACACGTTGCGGTTCAAGGACTTACGCTCGGGCGAGCTCTATCCCGACGAGATCGCCGACATCGGGGCGGGGGCGACCTGGGCGGCCGACAACCGCACCGTGTACTACCAGACGCTGGACACGGCCCACCGGCCGGACAAGGTGTGGCGATACCGCCTCGGCTCCGGCGAGCCGTCGGAGCTGGTGTACCACGAGCCCGACGAGCGGTTCTGGCTCGGCGTCGGGATGACTCGCAGCGAGGCTTACATCTTCATTGCCTCGGGGTCCGCCGTCACCTCCGAGATCCGCTACGCCGACTCCGCCGACCCCCACGCACAATTCACCGTCGTGCTGCCCCGGCGCGAGGGCGTCGAGTATTCGGTGGAACACGTTGTGGTCGGGGGCCGGGACCGGTTCCTGATCCTGCACAACGACGGTGCGGTGAACTTCACGCTGACGGAGGCACCGGTCAGCGATCCCACGCAGCAGCGCACCCTGATCCCGCACCGCGACGACGTCCGCCTCGACGCGGTGGACGCCTTCGCCCGGCACCTGGTGGTCAGCTACCGGCGCGAGGCGTTGCCGCGGCTTCAGGTGTGGCGCATCGATGACGACGGGAATTACGGCGAACCCGAAGAGCTTTCGTTCGACTCAGAGCTGATGTCGACCGGCTTGGCGGGCAACCCGAACTGGGACGCGCCCAAGCTGCGGATCAGGGCGGGTTCGCTTGTCATCCCGGCCCGCGTCTACGACGTCGACCTCGCCACCGGGCAGCGCATCCTGCTGCGCGAGCAACCGGTCCTGGGCGGTTACTCGCCCGCCGACTACGTCGAACGCCGCGACTGGGCGGTCGCCGACGACGGTGCCCGCATCCCGGTGTCGATCGTGCACCGTGCCGGCATCGAACTCCCAGCGCCCGCGCTGCTTTACGGCTACGGCGCCTACGAGATATGCACCGACCCCAGCTTCTCCATCGCGCGGTTGTCGCTGCTGGACCGCGGCATGGTCTTCGCGATCGCCCACGTCCGCGGCGGCGGCGAGATGGGCCGGCTCTGGTACGAACGCGGCAAGCTGCTGGACAAGCGGAACACGTTCACCGACTTCATCGCGGTGGCCCGACACCTGGTGGACTCCGGAGTCACCCAGCCCCGGCACCTGGTGGCGCTGGGCGGCAGCGCGGGCGGCCTGCTCATGGGAGCGGTGGCCAATCTGGCGCCGGACCTCTTCGCCGGAATCCTGGCGCAGGTTCCTTTCGTCGACCCGCTGACCACCATCCTCGACCCTTCCCTGCCCTTGACGGTCACCGAATGGGACGAGTGGGGAAACCCGTTGCACGACAAGGACGTCTACTCCTACATGAAGTCCTATTCGCCGTACGAGAACGTCGAGTCGAAGCGCTACCCGGCCATCCTGGCGATGACGTCCCTGCACGACACCAGGGTCTACTACGTCGAGCCGGCCAAGTGGGTCGCGGCGCTGCGGCACGCCAACACCGACGGCAATCCGATCCTGCTGAAGACCCAGATGAACGCCGGACACGGCGGGGTGAGCGGCCGCTACAAGGCGTGGCAGGAGGCCGCATTCCAATACGCCTGGCTACTCGCCGCGGCCGAACCCGACCGCTACGGCCGCGTCCAGTAACAGCGGCTCGGCGGCGGTGCAACGGGGTAGCGGCAGCCGTGGAAAGTGACCGCGCTATTCGGCGACGGTCAGATCTGGCGGTTGCTTCGGCAAAAACCAGGCGGGGATGAACGTGGAGATCACCAGCACGACGGCGATCGCGAACACCGCGGTGTAGGCGTGTGACAGGTCGTGAATCACGTTGCCCGCGAAGCCCGGAGCCATCGACTCGCGGGGCATGGCGGATCCGTCGACGGACACCGCGCCTTCGGCGGCCCTCTGCTTGAGCGCCGCGATCTTGTTCGCCGCGACGATGTTCTGGCTCCGGTTGAACTGGTTGGTCAGGATCACCGACATCAGGGCGGTGCCCACCGAGCCGCCCACCTGCTGGCTGACGCTGATCAGCGTTGTCCCGCGCGCGATCTGGGGCGGGGTCAGCGACTGCACCGATGCGACCGAGAGCGGCATCATGGTGCAGCCCATGCCCAGCCCCATGACCGCCAGGCCCACCAGCAGCATGGGCCGGTAGTCGACCTGGCGGAAGACGCCGAAGGTGAACGCGCCCAGTCCCACGGTGATCAACGCGATGCCGACCAGCACGATCTTGCCCGGACCCTGCCGGTCCACGATCCGCCCGGCCAGCCGCATCGTCACCATCGCACCGAGCCCCTGCGGGATCATATGCACGCCGGCCTGCATCGGGGTGTAATGCAGCACCTGCTGGAAATAGCTGGGGAGCAGCAGGCCCGCGCCGAAGAAGGCGATGGCGAAGACCAGCATGGTCAGGTTGGCCTGCGTGAGCACCCGGTTGCCGAACAGCCGCAGGTCGATGAGCGGATGGTGCGCCCGGTACCAGGCGTGCGCGACGAAGGCGGCGATGAGCGTCAGGCCGATGGCCGCCGGTATCAGCACGTGGCGGTCGGCCACCGTGCCGCGGCCCGGGATGGACGACACCGCGAACAGGAACGTCGCCAGGCCGGGCGAGAGCAGCAGCACGCCGACGAGGTCGAACGTCTCCGACCCTGCCGGGGCGTCTCTTTCGAACACCAGCCACGCGAGTAGCGCGGTGATCAGGCCGAAGGGCAGATTGATCAGGAAGATCCACCGCCAGCCGGTGAGGTCGATCAGCCAGCCGCCCAGGATGGGGCCGCCGATGGGGGCGAGCAGCATCGGGATGCTCAGGATGGACATCAGGCGGCCCAGCCGCCGCGGGCCCGCTTCGCGGGTCAGGATGATGAACCCCAGCGGCAGCAGCATGCCGCCCCCGATGCCCTGCACCACCCGGAAGACGATCAGCATGAGAATGCCCGGCGCCACCGCACACAGCAACGAGCCGAGCGTGAAGGCCAGCACCGACCAGATGAACAGCCGCTTGGTGCCGAACCGGTCCGCCGCCCATCCCGTCACCGGGATCACCGCCGTCAGCGCCAGCGTGTAGCCGGTCATCGTCCACGCGACGACGGCCTGGGTGGACCCGAACTGTTCTATGAAGGTGCGCTGCGCCACGCTGACGACGGTGACGTCCAGGATCGCCATCACCGTGGCCAGAATGCACACCCCGGAGATCCGCAGCAGCGCGGCGTCGAGCCCGTCGGGGTAGTCGCGCGCGGGCATCGGGGCGGCGGGCAGCGCAGTCTCGGCCGCTGCGGAAGGGGCCTTGTCCATGGCGTTGCTTAGCATATCGAACCGATCCCGCGCGTCGGGCCGGATGAGCTGTTCCCCTCCGGTGGGCTCACCGGCGGCCGGTGGGCGCGGCGGCGGCTCGGTTCGACGGCTGTTTTACCAGCGTATCGGCCATGTGGATATACGCCTGCTGTCTGCGTGTCCTTTACTGTCCCGACACCTGGCATCGGCAAACTGCTGGTGTGTCTGGAAATTTGATCGTTTCGGTCTCAGGGATCGGTGATAGGACCCTGGCCGACGTCGAAGCGTTCTGCGCGCAGATGGACGCCCGCAAGGTGCCGGTGTCGTTGCTGGTGGCCCCCCGCCTGTCCGGCGACTACCGGCTCGATCGCGACCCCCGCACCGTCGAATGGCTCACGGGCCGCCGGGCCGGCGGCGACGCCATCGTGCTGCACGGCTACGACGACGCGGCCACCAAGAAACGTCGTGGCGAATTCGCGATCCTGCGGGCCCACGAGGCCGGCCTGCGGCTCAAGGGAGCCGACCGGGTGCTCGAACACCTCGGACTTCGCACCAGATTGTTCGCGGCCCCCGGCTGGGTGGTGTCACCGGGTGTCGTCAAGGCGTTGCCCGACAACGGTTTTCGTTTGCTCGCCGACCTGCACGGCATCACCGACCTGGTGCGGCACAACACCGTGCGATCCCGGGTGCTGGGCATCGGCGAGGGCTTCCTCACCGAGCCCTGGTGGTGCCGGATGGTGGTGCTGTCCGCCGAGCGGATCGCCCGTCGCGGCGGCGTCGTCCGCGTTGCGGTAGCCGCTCGTCACCTGCGCAAGCCCGGGCCGCTGCAGGCGATGGTGGATGCCGTCGACCTGTCCCTGATGCACGGCTGCACTCCGGCGGTGTACAGCTGGCGGCGCGACAGGGCGGTTCTCGACGCCGCCTGATCGACTCGCCGGCCGCGGTCACTACCCTGGTCGAGCATGAGCGATTCTTCGGCCACAGGTTTCGGCGCTGACGCGATCATCGTCGGTGCCGGCCTGTCGGGCCTGGTGGCGGCCTGCGAATTGGTGGACCGTGGCCTTCGGGTGCTGATCCTTGATCAGGAGAACAGCGCCAACCTGGGTGGGCAGGCCTTCTGGTCGTTCGGTGGCCTGTTCTTCGTCGACAGCCCCGAGCAGCGCCGGCTGGGCATCCACGACAGCCACGAACTGGCCCTGCAGGACTGGCTGGGCACCGCGGCGTTCGATCGGCCCGAGGACTACTGGCCAAGTCAATGGGCGCACGCCTACGTCGATTTCGCGGCCGGGGAGAAGCGCAGCTGGCTGCGCGCCCGGGGTCTGAAGATATTCCCTCTGGTGGGTTGGGCCGAGCGCGGCGGCTACGACGCGCAGGGGCATGGCAACTCGGTGCCCCGCTTCCACATCACCTGGGGCACGGGGCCGGCGCTGGTCGACATCTTCGCCCGCCGGCTGCGGGACCGCTCGACCGTGCGCTTCGCGCACCGCCATCAGGTCGACGAGTTGATCGTCGAGGGCGGCGCGGTGACCGGCGTCCGCGGCACGGTGCTCGAACCGTGCACCGCGGCGCGAGGAGTTCCGTCGTCGCGTAATGGCATCGGGCAGTTCGAGTTTCGCGCCCCGGCGATCATCGTGACCAGCGGCGGCATCGGCGGCAACCACGATCTGGTGCGCAAGAACTGGCCGAAGCGGATGGGCCGCGTCCCCGATCAGCTGCTCAGCGGCGTGCCGGCTCACGTCGACGGAAGGATGATCGGCATCTCCGAGAGGGCCGGCGCCCGGGTGATCAACCCCGACCGGATGTGGCACTACACCGAGGGCATCACCAACTACGACCCGGTCTGGCCACTGCACGGGATCCGGATCATCCCCGGCCCGTCGTCGCTGTGGCTGGACGCGGAGGGCAAGCGGCTACCCGTCCCGCTGTATCCCGGTTTCGACACCCTCGGCACGCTGGAGTACATCACCAAGTCCGGTCATGACTACACGTGGTTCGTGTTGGACTCCAGGATCATCGAGAAGGAATTTGCGCTGTCGGGCCAGGAGCAGAACCCGGACCTGACGGGGCAGAGCGTGCGCGAGCTGGTTCGCAACCGTGCGCGGTCCGGCCCGCCGGGACCGGTGCAGGCTTTCGTGGACAGGGGCGTGGATTTCGTCAGCGCCAACTCGTTGCGCGAGTTGGTGACCGCCATGAACAAGCTGCCCGACGTGACGCCGCTGGACTACGCGACGGTGGAGGCCGCTGTCACCGCTCGCGATCGGGAGGTGGCCAACAAGTACAGCAAGGACGGCCAGGTCACCGCCATCCGCGCCGCCCGTAACTACCTGGGCGACCGGCTGGGCCGGGTGGTGGCGCCGCATCGGCTCACCGACCCGAAAGCCGGGCCGCTGATCGCAGTCAAACTTCACATCCTGACGCGAAAGACATTGGGCGGCATCGAAACCGACCTCGGCGCGCGCGTGCTCAAGGCCGACGGCACCCCGCTGAGCGGCCTGTACGCGGCGGGTGAGGTAGCCGGGTTCGGCGGCGGCGGTGTGCACGGTTACCGCGCGCTGGAGGGCACGTTCCTCGGCGGCTGCATCTTCTCCGGGCGCGCCGCGGGCCGCGGCGCCGCCGACGACATCGCGTGACGTCTCGCGATCGCCGCTGGTTTTGATGGCGGCGACCCGCTTCGCCCGGCTGCGCCGCGCTCGCGATCGCCGCTGGTGCCGATGGCGGCGACCCGCTTCGCCCGGCTAGAACGCGACGGCGCTCTCTTCCGGGAGCACCTGGAAGTCGGTGTCGGTCATCTCGGTGAACCGGCCGTAATAGATGCCCAGCGCGTCGGGGGCGACGACGCCCTGGTGGATGGGGACCGCGTGGGCCGGTGCCACCGTGCGCAGATAGTCGATCGCCTCGGAGATCTTCATCCACGGCGCGGCCGCCGGCGCGGCCAGCACGTCCACCGGCTCGTCGGGGACGAACAGCGCATCGCCGGGATGCATCAGCCGGGCGCGGCGGTCTCCCTCGTCGACCACATAGGAGATGTTCTCGATCACGGGCAGGTCAGGGTGGATCACGGCGTGTTTGCCGCCGAGCGCGCGGATCTTCAGCTCGCCGACCGTGAGCTCGTCGCCGACGTGGACCACCTGGAAGGGGGCGTCGAGCTGTGCCGCGGTCTGCGAGTCGGTGTAGAGGGCGGCGCCCGGGTTGCCCTCGATGAGCGCCGGCAGCCGCGCGGGGTCGACGTGGTCGGGGTGCTGGTGGGTGATCAGGATGGCGGTCAGGCCGGTGATGCCCTCGAACCCATGCGCGAAGGTCCCCGGGTCGAAGAGCACCTTGGTGTTGTCGAATTCGGCGAGTATGCAGGAATGTCCGAAATGGGTCAGTTGCATGCCCTCGATTGTGCCCCGCGCGGGCGAGTCCGCGCGCCGGCACAGCTAACGTGGCCGCGGATGCGATCGCCGGTAGAGTTGTCGCCGGGACAGAGTTGAGGAGGAGCGCCAGTGGCCCGGGTGGTCGTTAACGTGATGCCCAAAGGGGAGATTCTCGACCCGCAGGGCCAGGCGATTGTCGGTGCGCTGGGCCGTCTGGGCCACCCCGGCATCGCAGACGTCAGGCAGGGCAAGAGGTTTGAGCTCGAGGTCGACGACTCGGTCGACGACGCGGTCCTGGCCGAGATTGCCGAGACGCTGCTGGCCAACACGGTGATCGAAGACTGGACCATCACCCGGGAGACGTCGTGACGGCCCGGATCGGCATCATCACCTTCCCGGGGACGCTGGACGATGTGGACGCCGCCCGCGCGGCGCGGCGGGTTGGCGCCGAGGCGGTCAACCTGTGGCATGCCGATGCCGATCTCAAGGGCGTCGACGCCGTGGTGGTGCCCGGCGGCTTCTCCTATGGCGACTACCTGCGGTGCGGCGCGATCGCGAAATTCGCCCCGGTGATGGGCGAGGTCGTCGACGCCGCGCGACGCGGCATGCCGGTGTTGGGGATTTGCAACGGTTTTCAAGTGCTTTGCGAGGCGGGACTGCTGCCGGGGGCGCTCACCCGCAACGTGGGTCTGCACTTCGTCTGCCGCGACGTATGGCTGCGGGTGGCGTCGACCTCGACGGCGTGGACGTCACGGTTCGAGCCCGACGCCGACCTGCTGGTGCCGCTGAAGTCCGGCGAGGGCCGCTACGTTGCCCCCGCCGAGGTTCTCGAGCGACTGGAGGGCGAGGGCCGGGTGGTGTTCCGCTACCACGAGAACGTCAACGGCTCGTTGCACGACATCGCGGGGGTGAGCTCAGAGAACGGGCGCGTCGTCGGGCTGATGCCGCATCCCGAGCACGCCATCGAAGCCCTGACGGGCCCGTCCGAAGACGGACTCGGGCTGTTTTACTCGGCGCTCGACGCCGTTCTCGTGGCTTAGACCGAAACGCCTGCGGCAGCCCGTAATTCGGCAAACGAGGCGATCAGGGAGTCCGTCGCGTCGTGCGGGTCCTTGAACGTCAGGTCGTCGGTGAGCACCGCGACGCCGAGCTGACCGACGTAGCTCCACACGGTGATGTTGACCGGCGCGCCCGGCGAGAGCACCCCGGTCGAGTAGATCTCGGTGACCGGCGCGCCGCCGAAGTGCCCGCGCTCGCGGGGCCCCACCACGCTGGACACCGCCACGTTCATCAGCTTGTTGGGGATGTCGCGCCGCCCCAGCCAGCGAAACGCCGCCGGGGCCAACGCGGTCGGCAAATAGGCCATCATCCGCCCGTACAGCTGCGGGCCCATGACCTCGTGGTCCTCCTTGGCGATGCGGGTCGCGAGCGCCACGAGTCGCGCGCGTTCGGCGGCGTCGGCGACGTGTACCGGCAGCGAGATCATCAGGCCGCTGATCGCGTTGCCGGTGATCCTCTCCGACTTGTCGGTGGCCGTCGGCACCGACGCGATGAGTGGTCGGTCTGCCGTGCCGTCGTAGTCCAGCAGCAGCTTGCGCAGGCCACCGGCCGCGATCGCGAGAATCAGGTCGTTCATCGTGATGCCCAGCGCCTTGGCCGTCGCCTTAGCGGCGGGTAGTGGCAGCGTCGCGCTGGCGAAGCGTCGCCGCGGCGACACGACGTGGTTGAGGAATGTCGGTGGCGCGTCGAACGCCTCGGCCAGGTCGGGATTGCTTCCGCGCTCCTTCGAGCGGCGGCGGACCCGCGCCATGCCCACCGCGGCGTTTGTGATCAGCCCCGGCAGTTCGGCCACCTGCCGGGCATGGTCGCGCGCGGCGGCGCGCAGCAGGTCGCCCGGCGACGCGGTGATGCCCGCCTCGTCGTTGTCGCGCTCGCTGGTCGCGGGCCCGTCCTCGAGGTCCATCGCGCGCGACAACAGGTTGACCGAGGCGACGCCGTCGGCCAGCGCGTGATGGATTTTGCCGATCAACGCGCACCGGCCCCCGGAAAGCCCTTCGGCGAAATGGAATTCCCACAGCGGCCGACCACGGTCCAGCGGTGTCGAGGCCACCTCGCCGATTACGGCGTCGAGTTCTCGCCGGCCTCCCGGCCCGGGCACCTCAACCCGCCGAAGGTGGTAGTCGAGGTCGACGTCGCAGTCCTCCTGCCACATCGGGTGGTGCAGCTGCCAGGGAATGTCGACGAGCTTGTAGCGCAGCGGTTCCAGCAGGTGCAGCCGCCGGCGTACGTGCCGGCGGAATGCGTCGAACCCGAAGTCGCCGTCGGCGCCGGACGGGTCGATGACCGCCACCTTGAGCGTGTGTGTGTGCAGGTTGGGCGTTTCGCTGTAGAGCAGCATCGCGTCCATGCCGTTGAGTCTTTTCACATGGCACCCGCTTTGCCGACGCTTCAACCGAGCACGGGGAATCGGCGCTGAGCGGCCAGCCGTTTGAGCGCGGCCTCCATTACCGAGCGCACATGTGCGTCGACCTCGTCGACGTCGGGATCGTTGCCGAAGCGGGCGGTGACGTCGATCGGTTCGAGCACTTCGGTGACGATCTTGGCCGGCAGCGGCAGATTGGGCGGGAAGATCACGCTCAGCCCGAACGGGAATCCGAAGCTGACCGGCAGGATGTCCATCCGGGCTTTGGTCAGACCCAGCTTGCGGGCCAGCCAATTGCCGCGGGTCAAGAACAGCTGGGTCTCCTGGGCGCCGATCGACACCGTGGGCACGATCGGAACCCCGGCCTCGATGGCCGTCCGCACGTAACCGGTGCGGCCGTTGAAGTCGATGGTGTTCGCGCTGAGCGTGGGGCGGTAGGAGTCGTAGTCACCGCCCGGGAAGACCAGCACCACCGCGCCGGAATGCAATGCTGCGGCTGCATTTTCGCGGCTCGCCTCGATGACACCCATGCGGCGCAGCCAGCCGTCCATCGGGCCGATGAACACCCCGTAGTGCGCCAGCGTGTAGATGGGGCGGTCGTAGCCGAACTCTTCGTAGAACGCCGACGCGAAGATCAGCACGTCGGGGGTGAGCATGCCGCCCGAGTGGTTGGAGACCACCAGCGCCCCGCCGGCCGGCGGAATGTGGGACAGGTTCTTGACCTCAGCGCGATACCACCGCCTGACCAGCGGCCCGACCGCGTTCTTGACCTGCTGGGTGAACGCGGGATCCCACTTGCGGGTCTCCTGATTGTCGGCCGCCGTGCCCGTGACGTCCTTCATGGTCCGCCCCCACGATCTGCCGGTCGAGTCAACGCGAATGTTATTGCCGGTGTGACGCCGGTCTCAAACCTGACGATTCTGGATATGCTACTCTCCGCATTAGAGAATGTCATATCCGTTTGCTGTGGACGAACCGCGCATCGGAGGGGGATGTCCGAGACAGTTCTGGTGACCGGGGGATTCGGGCTCGTCGGCTCGCAGACCGTGCCACGGCTGGCCGCCGATGGCCACCGCGTCATCGCCACAGACCTGGGCACCGCCGCCCAGCGCAAGGCCGCCGGGGCGCTGCCGCCCGGCACCGAGGCGCGCTGGGCGGACCTCACCGACGGCGGCGAGGTGGAGCGGTTGATCGCCGAAACGACACCGACCGTGATCGTGCACCTGGCGGCGATGATCCCGCCGCTGATCTACCGCCGGCCGGCGCTGGGGCGCCGCGTCAACGTCGACGCCACGGCCGCGTTGCTGCGGGCGGCTCGGTCGAGCCCGCACCCCGTGCGCTTCGTCCAGGCGTCGAGCAACGCCGTGTACGGCGCCCGCAACCCGCACCGGCACCACGGCCTGCTGCGAGCCGACTCCCCGATGATGCCGGCCGAGCTTTACGGCGCGCACAAGGCCGAGGCCGAGCGGGCCATCCGGTCCTCGGATCTCGATTGGGTGATTCTGCGGCTGGCCGGGGTGATAAGCGTCGAACCCGGTGCCATGCCCTTCAGTGCCGATGCGTTGTTCTTCGAGAGCGCCCTGCCCATCGACGGCCGCATCCACACCGTCGACGTCCGCGACGTCGCGCTTGCGTTCGCCGCCGCGGCCACCGCCGACGTCGTCGGGGAGACCCTGCTGATCGGCGGTGACAGCTCACACCTGCTCGAGCAGGGCGACATCGGCAATGCCCTGGCCGCCGCGCGGGGACTCATCGACGCGCTTCCCGGGGGGCGGCCGGGCAATCCCGACAGCGACGACGACTGGTTCGTCACCGACTGGATGGACACCGGGCGCGCCCAGCAGGCGCTGCGATTCCAGCGGCACACCTGGCCGGACATGCTCGAGGAGATGCGGGCCGCCGCGGGGTGGCGACGGTACCCGATGCGGTTGGCCTCACCGCTGGCGCGGCAGTTCCTCAAACGTCGTGCCGCCTATCGGCATTCGCCCGGGCCTTACGCCGACCCCTGGGGTGCGATCCGGGCCGGGCTGGGCGACCCGCGGCCCGACGTCGTGGGGCCGGCAGCCATCTGAGCTCGGCTCAGCCGGCGTCACGCACCAAGGGCCCTGTCGCCGAAGGCAATTCGGTGATTTGGTGCAACGCCGCGAACAGCTCGGTCGCGGCCGCGATGGTGCGGTCGACGAAGGTCGCGAAATCCTCGAACGGGACGTCGGCGGGAATCCACTGTGATGTGCGCGCCACCACACCGATCCGCTGGGGATCGGAGGAGTCGTGCACGACGGCGGTGACGCCGCGGTCCAGGCGGCTCCACCGCTCCGAGAAGTGGGCAAGCCACGGGCGGTCGACGGCGGGGAAGAAGCACCCCGGGGCGACGCGGACGATCAGCACGTCGTCGTGCGACGGGGAGATCTCGAGATGGACGTGCAGCCGCCTGGGCTGCGCTTCGGCGACGAAGAAGAACTCGCCGTCGTGGTGGCCGCGGAAGTATCGGCGTCCGCGGGTGCGCAGGTAGCGTTCGATCAAGTCCACACAGAGGGGCTCGCCGGTCATGAGAGGATGTTGGCGCCAGCGGCTTTGCGGATCCTTTGAGCCAGGCGATGAGGTTCCGAAGAATCTGTTGAGATTTTCCTGAGGCCTCGCGCGCCGCTCAGTGCAGTACGCGGGCGGCTCCCCGACGCCGTGCCGCGAAGCCGACGTCGTTCAGGCGTTCGGATTACTGCGGCGCTTCGACGGTGCGACTAGGCGACCGGCAAGGGGTTGAGATGGGCTTCGAGGTAGAACGGTTCGACCACATCGTGCTCAATTGCACCGGCGTCGATGCCACCGCGTCCTGGTACGAGCGGGATCTCGGCATGCAACGGGAGACCTTGGGGACTTCCGGCAGGACCGCCCTGCGGTTCGGGAACCAGAAGATGACGTCGCACTACTGCCGGGACGTCGACGGCAATCTCATCGAGATAGTGGCGTACTGACCGGACTCCGACGTCAGCCTGCGTGGCATCGGGGATGCGTCAGACAGCGCCGGTCGAGGGAATCAAAGCGGGTAAAGCTCGGGCAGATTGACCACGATCGCCTCCTGGGAGCTGCGCGCGATCACGACCTCGGCGGTGGTGTCGGGGTCGGGGTTTTCCTCCCGGTGCGGCAGGAACGGCGGGATGAAGACGTAGTCGCCGGGCGCGGCGGTGATGCGAACCTCCTGCACGCCGTCGTGAAAGACGAACTCCGGGTTGCCGCTTCGCACATAGATCGCGGTCTCCGACTCACCGTGGTGATGGTTGTCCGACGCGGATCTCGGTAAGGCGTGCGTTTCGCCCATCCAGATCTTCTCGGCGCCCACCGACCGGCCGGACAGCGCGGCGAATCGCCGCAGGCCCTCCGACTGAGCGGTGTCGGAGCTGATCTGCGACGCCTTGACGTGGTGCACGCGATCACGCGTGACTTCCGTCGGCGCGTCGTCGAGGTCCGGGTGGAATCCGTCTGAGGTCGCCATGACTCAATTATTCGCCCCGGCGTCCCGGTACGCCTCGAGAAGCCGCAGCCACAATTCGCTGATGGTCGGGAAGCAGGACACTGCGTGCCACAGCCGGTCGACGGGCACCTGGCCGGCGACGGCGATGGTCGCCGAATGCAGCAGCTCAGTGACGCCCGGGCCCACCAACGTCACGCCGAGCAGGCAGCCCCGCTCTTCGTCGACCACCATCCGCGCCCGGCCGGAGTAACCGTGCGCGTAGAGCTTCGCTCCCTTCACCACGTCCCCGTTTTCGACGTCGACGGCGCGGGCGCGGTGTCCGGCGTCCTCGGCCTCCCGCGCAGTCAACCCGACCGCGGCGGCCTCGGGATCGGTGAAGAAGGCCTGCGGCACCGCGTGATGGTCGGCGGTGGTCGCGTGCCTGCCCCACGGTGCGGTGTCCAACGGCGTCCCTGCCGCGCGGGCGCCGATGGCCGCACCGGCGACACGTCCCTGGTATTTGCCTTGATGGGTGAGCAGGGCGCGGTGGTTGACATCGCCCGCCGCGTAGAGCCAGCCGTCGGCGACCGCGCGCACCCGGCACGTGTCGTCCACGTCGAGCCAGCTGCCCGGGGTCAATCCCACCGTCTCCAAACCGATGTCGTCGGTCAGCGGTGCCCGGCCGGTGGCGAAGAGAACCTCGTCGACCTCCAACACGGAGTCGTCATCGAGCTCCAGGACCACCGGCCCAGTTGGCACGGCGGGTAATCCTCTCGTTCGTACTCACTCAATGGCCGCCGTCGACGAGTCGCTCGGCGAGCTCGCGCATGTCACCGACGACGAGAGTCGGTTGCGGCATGCCGTCGACGGGCAGCGGCGGATTGCCCGGGCGCGTGATGAGGGCGGAGCGCATTCCCACGTTCTGCGCGCCCAGGATGTCCCACACGTGCGCGGCGACCATCATGCACTCCGCCGGAGCCACGCCCAGCGCCTCATACGCATGCCGGTAGACAGCCGGGGACGGCTTGAACGCGCGGCAGGAATCCACGCTGAGCTGCTGTTCGAAGAACCCTGCGAGCCCCGCGTTCTCCAGGGGCGTCGTCGCGCCGGGCCGGTGCGGCGAGTTCGTCAGCGTGGCCAACCGAAAGCCGTTGTCCCGCAATACGGTGAGGCCGTCGACCACATCGGGATAAGCCGGCATCGCGCTCATCTGCGCCTGGACCCGGTGGACGTCATGGTCGGTGATGGGCACCCCGTGAATGTCGCCCAGCATGCGTAACACGCCCTGGCCCAGTGAGAAGAAGTCCACATAACAGTCCGCCAGCGTGGCGGTCATCGAGTACATGACGAGCTGGGCGAACCATTCGCGCAGCACCCGTTCGTCGCCGAAGAGCTCCGCGAAGAGCGGCGCGATGGATTCGAGATCGATCAGCGTCTCGTTGACGTCGAAGACGAGGACGGACGGTTTCGGCATGTCAGCGCCCAGCTTTCGTTCGTTCGGGAATGCCCGGCCGTCGAGACCCGGCCAGGCACAGGAAGATCGGCAGCATCGCCGTCACGGGTCCGTCACGCTAGTGCCTCCCGACAACCTCGTCGGTGTCGAGCCCCCGGTCGACGCCGTGGGGAACGACGGTTTGGCCCGGCTCCAGCCGGAGCTGCTGGCCGTCGAGGTGGACGTCGATCTTGTCGGGTTCGAACGACACCAGGTTGCGCACCCGCCCGACCTCCGTCCACGCGCCGACGTAAGACCATGCCGCTCGCCGGCGGCCGCCGACGTCGTAGTAGGAGCATATCCCCTTGTACGGGCAAAAGGTCTGTCCATCAACGAGTTTGAGGGCGGCTTGGTCGATGTCGGCGCGCGGGACGTACCAGCGGGGCGCAAAGCCGGATTCGTACAGCGCCAGCGGTTGCCGCGTCTCGGCGATCACCCGCTCGCCGTCCCGGACCACGAGGTGCCTCGAGGTGGAGCGGACGTCGATGCGGTGATAGGAGTCGGCCGCGTGACCGACGATGCGCTCGTCCTCTTCGTAGAAGGCGTCCATGCCGCGCCAGGCGAACGCCACCCGCCCGTCCAAAACCGCCGCATGACGTGGCAGGTTGGTGTGCCGCCAGGCGCCGTGGCCGGCCTGGCGGCCCGGTACTGCGACGGTGAACCACCGCGTGTCACCCAGGTCGCGGTGTTGTGTCACCCGCTCCTCGGCGATCAGGGTCGCGCCCCGGACGTCGCTGAGCGGAAAATATGCAACCGGGTAGCGCCCGGGTTCATGCAGGAGCACGACGTCTGGGCTGTCGGCGATCCACACGTCGGCGAAGCGCACCCTCATGCGGCGGCGCAACGGCTCGGCGAAAAGCAGTCGGGATGGCAACGGCTGCTCGGTGAGGAAGTGCCCGACCGAGCCCGTCGCCAGCGGCCCCTGCTGCCAAGCCAAGCCCATCATCAGGCCTTTCGGGTGAGATCCATGGTTCCGTCCGGTGACTGGGTATCGGGTTGGTCCATCACCACGACGACCTTGCCGCCGGCCGCCCCGGACTCGGCCGCCCGGTGTGCGTCGTGAATCTGATCGAACCCGAAGACGCGGGCCGGCGCCGCGTCGAGCGTGCCGTCGGCCACCTGCTGTGCGATCTGGGCCAGTGGCACGTCGGAGACGGGGAAGCCCGGATCGCCGAAGACCGGGCTGGCGAAAAAGGACCAATTGACACCGCTGGCCATCCGCGCCAGCGGATTGAAGTCACCGATCGGGTCCAGCCCGCCCAACCACCCCGCCAGGCAGGCGGTGCCGCCGCGGCGCAGCATGTCGAGAGAGTCGAGGATGGTGCTGTTGCCGACGAGGTCGAGGACGGCATCGAGGCGCTTGGCCTCGGGAAGGTGGGCGGCCAGGTCGGGTCGCTCCAGCTCGACCCGGCGCGCGCCGAGGCTCTCCAACATCGGAATGCGCTCGCGGCGGCGCGCGGTGGCGATCACCGTCGCGCCGGCCGCGACGGCCATCTTCAGGGCGGCCTGGCCTAACGCCGACGTCGCCCCGCGGATCACCAGCGTCTGGCCCGCCTGCAGGTTCAGGTTGCGGAACAGGCACGTCCACGACGTGGCAAAGGTTTCCGGCAATGCGGCAAGCTGTGCCCACGGAAGATCGGATTCGATGGGCGCGACGTTGGCCGCGCGCACTCGCGTGTACTCGGCGTAGCTCCCGTTGATGGTCCGGCCCAGGCCGCCCATCAGGGCGGCCACTTTGGCGCCGACGGGAAACTCGCCGCCGGGGCACGAGTCGACGATGCCGACGCACTCGATGCCGCTGACCTCGGCGGCCTCGGCCCATTCTCCCCGGCGCATGTGTATCTCGGCGTGGTTGATCCCGAACCCCTTCACCGCGATGACGACCTCGCCGACTCTGGGTAACGGCTTGGGTATGTCGGTGTAGACCAGGCTGTCGAGACCGCCGAACTTCGTCAGGATGATCGCGCGCATGTTCTCGCCGCCGGGCTCTTCACGCACCACGGCCGGTGCGGTGGGTCTTCCAGACGGCTGAATGGCCGTTGCAGCGGACATTTTCGATTCTCCCCGGGTCGATTTCGTCGGCTCGGCGACAACGTCTCCAGCATCGCACCGCGGTCACGGCCGGCTGTCCACACCGAGATCAAATGGGCCAACTGACCCATTATTATGGGCCATGCCACCCATTCTGTCCAGGGCTGCGTCAGGGCGTGGGCTTGCGCGGCCCGCCGGTCCGCCCGCGGCGGGGTTTGCGTGGCACGGCGAACGAACGCACGTAGTCGACGGCCGCGTTGAGCGCAGCCCGCAGCGGCTCGCCATCGGCGGTGGCGTGCGTGAGCATGGCGCCGCCCTGGTGAGCGACGACCAGCGATACGGCCAGATGTCGAGGATCGGCTTCGGGGCGCAGCTCGCCACGATCGCGCATCGCGGCCAGGCCGGCCTCGAACAGCCCGATCCACTGGTCGTATCCGGCGGAGAGTTCGCTGTGGATGTCGTCGTCGGCGTCGATCAGCTCACCGGCCAGCGAACCGTAAACGCAACCGCCCACGCGATATACGGCATCGATGTCGGCCACGCAGGCCTGCGCCCACGCCTGCAGAGCTTCGAGGCTGTCGAGGCTTTCGAACCGCGATTGTGTGTGGAAGGTCCGGACGTCGTCGCGGCGGGAGGCGATCACCTGACGCGTAAGCGCCTGCTTGTCGCGAAAGTAGTGCGAGATCTGCGAACCGCCCACCTTCGCCGCGCGCCGCACCTGATCGATGCTGGTACCCGCGACGCCGCGCTCGAACATGAGGCGGGCCGCCGCCTCCACGATCCGGGCCCGGGTCTCCCGTCCCTTACGGGTCAACCCCGGGTCCTGGTCAGACATGGCCCTCATCAGGCACTGTGCCGCCTTGGGCGAATGTGGCTCAGCCGGCCCTCCTCGCAGCGCGCCGGCCACGAGGACGCGGGGCCGGACGCGCAGTCCGTTCCGCGGGGTCGGCGGCGAACGTGCGCAGATAATTGACGGCGAACCGCACGGCGTGCGCGTGCGGCCATTCCGCCCGATACGTGAAGGCCAGCGTGCCGCCGCCCTGGTGGGCGGCGACGATCACCAGGGCGAGGTGAGTCGGGTCGGCCTCGGCAACCAGGACCCCGCGGTCCTTCATCTCCTGCATCGTCTGCCGGAGGAGGTCGATCCATTCGCGGTATCCCGCGGCCAGGGTGGCGCGCGTCGCGTCGTCCGATTTCGCCAGTTGCGCGGCGAGGGCATGGTAGGTGGGAGTGCCGGAGTACCCGATGCGCCGCAGGTAGCGCATGTTGAGCTCGATCCAGCGCTCGAAGTCGTCGAACGACCGCAGGCCGCCCAGCCCGGGCTGCCGGTGAAAGTCCAGGACGACGCCGGTCTGGCGTCGGATGACCGCGCGCAGCAACGCGCCCTTGTCCGCGAAGTAGTGCGCGAGCTGCGATCCGCTGACCGACGCCGCGCCGCGCACGTTCTCCATGTTCATCGCCGAAAGGCCTTCGGCAACGATGATTTGGGCGGCGGACTGCACGATCCGGTCGCGGGTGGCGCGCCCCTTGGCGGTCAACCGTTGTTCGTCGGGAACATCGGGATGGGCCATCGCGTCAGGCTAACCCGCGGACGCCTCCAATTATGGGATATCCAGCCCACTGTGTCGCGCAGCCGGGACGGGCCTCAGCCCGCCCGGTGATGCCGTGCCAGGAAGTCACGCATCAGCCCGGCCACGTCGTCCAGCGCGGATTCCAGCAGGAAGTGCCCACCGTCGAGCAGATGAATCTCGGCGTCGGGCAGGTCGTCGGCGAAGGCCTCGGCGCCGGCCGGCCCGAAGATCTCGTCGCCGCGGCCCCAAACCGCCAGCAGCGGCACGCCGGTGGCGCGGAAGTATTCGTGCAGGCGCGGGTACATCGGGGCGTTGGTGGCGTAGTCCCGCAGCAGCTTCAGCTGCACCAGGTCGTTGCCGGGCCGCGAGATCAGGGCGTAGTCGTGGTACCAGGACTCGGGGTCCACCAGCGTCTCGTCGGCGACTCCGGTGAGGTATTGCCACCGGGTCGCCTCCAGCGTGAGGAACTGCCGCACCGCGGCTTCGGTGTCGGACGTCTGTTGAGACTGGTAGGCCTGCACCACTTTCCAGAAGCTCGCGACGAATCCGGCGTCGTAACCATTGCCGTTTTGGCTGACGATCGCCGCGATCGCGGACGGCTGGCGCAGGGCCAGGCGCCAGCCGATCGGGGCGCCGTAGTCCTGCACGTACATCGCGTAGCGCTTGATGCCGAGGCTGTCCAGCAGGCCCGCGGTCAGCTCGGTCAACGCATCGAAGGTGTAGTCGAAGTCCTCGACCTGCGGCGCGTCGGAAAGCCCGAAGCCCAGGTGGTCCGGGGCGACGACGTGATACCGGTCCGCGAGCGCCGGGATCAGGTTACGGAACATGTGCGAGCTGGTCGGAAATCCGTGCAGCAGAACCAGGGCGGGCGCGGCGGGGTCTCCGGCTTCACGGAAGAACAGCCGGTGGCCGTCGACGGTGGTGTAACGATGGTGAACAGCCGGCATGAGACTCCTCCTGGGCCGTGGGGGTGAGGGCCGCGACGGCCGACCAGATTTTTGGGATGCACAACCCAGTATGCACCAAAACCGACGGCTGGCAAGCCTCCCGGTCGCAGTTGACCTCGCGCGGAAGCGGGCTTAGTGTGGGCCGGTCATCCCAGTCCCGGCAAAGCGCAGGTGCAGACACAGTGGGCAGGCTTGTTTCGGTGAACGTGGGCCTGCCCCGCAACGTGCGGTGGCGGGACAAGACCGTCTACACCGGGATTTGGAAGAGCCCGGTCGAGGGACACGTCATGGTGCGCCGCCTCAACATCGACGGCGACGGGCAGGGCGACCTCGCGGGCCACGGTGGTGAACAACGCGCGGTCATGGTGTACCAGGCGGATTCCTACGACTACTGGCGGTCGTATCTGGGCCGCGACGATCTTCATCCAGGCTCCTTCGGCGAGAACTTCACCGTGACCGGGCTGGCCGATGACCAGGTGTGCATCGGCGACCGCTATCGCATCGGCGGCGCCGAGTTCGAGGTCACCCAACCGCGCGTGACCTGCTTTCGGGTCGGGCTGCGGCTCGAAGAGCCTGAGATGCCCAATCTGCTTGTCGCCCACCGGCGTCCGGGCTTTTACTTTCGCGTCATCAGCGAAGGGCCAGTGCGTGCCGGCGACGACATCGTGTGTACCCGCCGTGGCCGCCACGAGCTGAGCGTCGCCGCCGTCGACGCGCTGCTGTATCTGCCCAACCGCGATATCGCCCAACTGCGCAAGGCCGTCGACGTGCCGGCCCTCAGCCCGGGCTGGCGGCGGTCATTTCACGACCTGCTCAGCCAGCGCGACAAACCCGCGGACGCGGCACTCCCCGGCTGGGCCGGATTTCGCTCGTTGCGCGTCGTCGCCATACGCCTGGAAAGCCCGCAGGTGCTGTCGATCCGGCTGCAGGCCGCGGGCGGCGACCCGCTGCCGCGCCCACTGCCCGGCCAATACCTGACGCTCCGGATTCCCGGCGCCGGCCGCCCGGCGCCCCTGCGCAGCTACTCCCTCTCGGGAGATCCGGCCGAGGCCGAGTACCGCATCAGCGTCAAACTCGAGGACCACGGACTGGTGAGCCGGTGGCTGCACGCCCACGCAAAGCCCGGCTCGGTCATCCAATCCGCTGCTCCGCGTGGCGACTTCTACCTCACCGACGGCGACAACCCGGTGGTGTTGATCTCGGCGGGAATCGGTGTCACTCCCGTCCTGGCGATGCTGCACGCGCTGTCGACGGACCGCAGCCCCCGCGACGTCTGGTGGGTGCACACCACCCGGAATTCCCAAACACACGCGTTCGCAACGGAAGTCACGACGCTGCTCGAGTCGCTGCCCCGTGCCAGGCAGGTCGTTGTATACACACAGAGCCAGGGGCGCATGGACCGGCGGGGTATCGCGCAGCTGGGCCTGCCGTCGGATGCCGCCGCTTACCTCTGCGGGCCAACCCAATTCATGACCGATGTGCGCGAAGCGCTGACCGCGGCGGGGTTCGACCCTGCCCTGGTTCACGGCGAACTGTTCGGCGCCCTGCCGCCGATCAACCCGGGCGTCGTGGACGGCGCCGCGCGCCGCCCGCCGCATCCGCCGGCCGGGACGCCCGGAACCGGGCCGTCGATCACCTTCGCCCGCAGCGGGTTGACCGTGAACTGGTCGGCCGGCTACGGGAGCCTGCTTGACATGGCCGAGGCGTGCGATGTGCCGACGCGGTTCGCCTGCCGCAGCGGCGTGTGCCACACCTGCGTCACCGGGGTGATCGCGGGAACGACAGCCTATCGCCAGCGGCCGCTCGAGCCGCCGGACCCGGGGACGGTGCTCATCTGCTGCGCCGCACCCGAAAGCGACGTGGTACTCGACCTGTAGCGAGAGTCGCCGGCTCACGCCGACATTGCGCGCCGGCTTTACTGGCAGCCCAGGCAGACCGACGCTTCCGCGGTGTAGCACAGGAAGGTCATCGTCTCCTGCAGATAGAGCTGCACCGTGTCGGCGTCGTGGCTGGTGTAACCGATGGAGACGTCGGTCCCCAGCTGCAGATCGAAGTCGCCGCCGCGGGTGGTCAACACCATGGCGCCGTCGATGGCCGGCGCCCAGATGATGTCGCCCTTCACCAACCTGTTCAGGTGTTCGAGGATCGGATAGCCGTGCTCGGTGGTCTCGCTGACCTTGGTGTACATGTCGGCCGACAGCAGCACCGAATACGGTCCGTCGACACCGGCCAGTCGTAGCGAGGTCAACGCCTGCGAGATCGCGTCGGGCATGCCGCGCGGATCCTGCGGCATCGGCACGGGCGGATTGGAGCTGCATCCGCGGATGCCGTCGATCGATGCGGCGGGGTAACCCTCGAAGACCGCGCGGTCCTCGACGAACGCCAGCTTCTTGGCGGCGTCCTTCACCGGGTCCCAGTCGGAGTCCTGCGCGCCGCGCTCGACGTTGTCGATTTCGTAGCGGGACAACGTGAACGGAACCCGCAGTCGGACAAGGGGTTTGCTGGCCCGCAGGTGCGCCTGCACGCCATCGGAGGGGGCTTCGACGTCGATCAGGCGGCCCGTGCTGACCGCCGCGGTTGCCGCCCCCCCGGGGCCGCTGACGTCGACCACCCGACGTCCCGCGATGTGGCGCTTGAACGTCCGCGTCGCCTCCTGTTCGATCTCCTTCCAGGCGACTTCGGTGACCGGTGCCAGGTCGCGGTAGAGGTTGTTCATCGGGAGGTTCCTTTCAGGCTGCCGATCGAAAGTGAGCCTCGCTCGGGAGCGAGGCCGGCGGCGGGTTTGACTGCTGACGCTGTTGCGCGCGGTTGGGGTAGGGGCGGGGGATCGTCGAGGAAATCGACAGTAGGAGAAAAGAAGAGTCCGCCGGTGACCGCGGTCGAGAAGTCGAGAATGCGGTCGGTGTTGCCGGGTGGATCGCCGAGGAACATGTTCTCGAGCATTCTCTCCGTTACCCGCGGAGTGCGGGAGTAGCCGATGAAATACGTGCCGTATTCGCCCCTGCGGAGCTCCCCGAACGGCATGTTGTGCCGCACGATCTTCAATTCGGTGCCGTCGTCGTCGGTGATGACGTTGAGGGCGATGTGGGCGTTGGCGGGCTTCTCGTCGTCGCCGAGTTCGATGTCGTCGAACTTGGTGCGGCCGACCACCAGTTCCTGCTCGTTGACCGGCAGCGAATTCCACGACGCCATGTCATGCACGTACTTCTGCACATGGACGTAACACGATCCCGCGAAATCGGGGTCCTCGTCGCCGACGGTGGTGGAGCTGGCGGCCAGCACGCCGCCGGGGTTTTCGGTGCCGTCGACAAAGCCCAACAGGTCGCGGTTGTCGAAATAGCGGAACCCGTGCACCTCGTCGACCACGGTGACCGCTCCGGCCATCGCCCTGAGAATCCGGTCGGCCAACTCGAAGCACACGTCGAGGCTCTCCGCGCGGATGTGGAACAACAGGTCCCCGGGCGTGGCCGGGGCGACGTGCCGCGGACCCTCGAGCGCGACGAACGGATGCAGCTCCGCGGGGCGGGGCCCCGAGAACAACCGGTCCCAGGCTCTCGAGCCGATCGAGACAACCGCGGACAGCCGCTTCGGCGGCTCCCGGAAACCGATGGCGCGCACCAGCCCGGAGACATCCTGCAGGGCTTCGTGCACCGCGGCCTCGCCGCCCTCGTCGATGGTGACCACCAGGAAGATCGCCGCAGGCGTCAACGGCTCGAGGATGGGTTGCGGCTGGACGGGAGGCACTCTCCCGACCCTATCGTGGTGACGTCGAGCGCCGGAAGCCGAGCGGGTGACGAACCGCCGGCTCGGGTCGGGCCGTGCAGTCGCAGCGTTGGCGGTGCCGCCCGCACCAGACCCGGCCCCAACCCACCCACGCGCCGGCAGCGATGATGGTGCGCATGTCAGACGCGCCCACGAGCTCCGCCAGCGCCCGGGGCCTGTGCGACTTCATCGACGGGTCCCCGTCGCCCTTCCACGCCTGCGCCACGGCCGCGGCCCGGCTGACCGGGGCGGGGTACACCCAGCTCAGCGAGTCGCAATCCTGGCCCGGCCGGGCCGGCCGCTACTTCATCGTGCGGGCCGGATCATTGGTCGCGTGGAATTCCGACGGGCCCGAGGGCCCGTTCCGGATCATCGGTGCGCACACCGACAGCCCAAACCTACGGGTGAAGCAGCACCCGGACCGGGCGATCGCCGGCTGGCGGGTGGTGGCGCTCGAGCCGTACGGCGGCGCGTGGCTGAACTCGTGGCTCGACCGCGACCTGGGCATCAGCGGGCGATTGTCCGTGCGGGCCGGCGGCCGCGTCGCCGATCGGCTGGTGCGGATCGATGAGCCGATCCTGCGGGTCCCGCAGCTGGCCATCCACCTCGCCGAGGATCGCCGGTCGCTGACGCTGGACCCGCAGCGACACCTCAACGCGGTGTGGGGGAGCGGCTCCGGTCCGGCGTCGTTCCTCGGTTACGTCGCCGAGAGCGCCGCGGTGGCGCCGGCCGACGTGCTGGGCGCCGATTTGATGACGCACGACCTGACTCCGTCGCGGGTCATCGGCGCCGACGCCGGCCTGCTCAGCGCGCCCCGCCTGGACAACCAGGCCAGCTGCTATGCGGGACTGGAAGCGCTGCTCGGCGCCCAACCGCGCGGCTTCCTGCCTGTGCTGGTGCTTTTCGACCACGAGGAAGTGGGCTCGGCGTCCGATCGCGGCGCGCAGTCCAACCTGCTGGGCACTGTCCTGGAGCGGATCGTCTCGGCGGCCGGCGGGACCCGGGAGGATTTCCTGCGCCGCCTGCCGGATTCGTTGCTGGCGTCGGCGGACATGGCGCACGCCACCCATCCCAACTACCCGGAACGGCACGAACCCAGCCACCAGATCGAGGTCAACGCCGGACCGGTGCTCAAGGTGCATCCGAATCTCCGCTATGCCACCGACGGGCACACGGCGGCGGCCTTCGCACTGGCGTGCCAGCAGGCCGGGGTGGGGTTACAGCGCTACGAGCACCGGGCGGATCTGCCGTGCGGCTCGACCATCGGCCCGCTGGCGGCGGCGCGGACCGGCATCCCCACCGTCGACGTGGGCGCCCCCCAGCTCGCGATGCATTCCGCGCGCGAGCTGATGGGCGCGCACGATGTGGCCGCGTACTCCGCGGCGCTGGGCGCGTTCCTGGCGCCGGCCTGAGCCCGGCGCCGGTCCCTCGCCTGTGCCGCATCCCGACGGCGGGCGTGCGGCCACCCTAGACTGTCTGGCGTGACCGTCTCCGGGACCAGCGCGCGCACCCAGGCGATCGACACGGTCGAGCACGCCGCGATCACCCCCGACCAGCCCCAACCGTTCGCGGAGCTGGGCCTCAAAGACGACGAATACCAGCGGATCCGCGAGATCCTCGGCCGCAGGCCCACCGACACCGAATTGGCGATGTACTCGGTGATGTGGAGCGAGCACTGCTCCTACAAGTCCTCCAAGGTCCACCTGCGCTATTTCGGCGAGACCACCACCGACGAGATGCGCGCCGGCATGCTGGCCGGGATCGGGGAGAACGCCGGCGTCGTCGACATCGGCGACGGCTGGGCGGTCACCTTCAAGGTCGAGTCGCACAACCACCCGTCGTACGTCGAGCCCTATCAGGGCGCGGCCACCGGTGTCGGCGGCATCGTGCGCGACATCATGGCCATGGGCGCGCGACCCGTCGCCGTCATGGACCAGCTCCGGTTCGGCGCCGCCAACGCACCGGACACCCGCCGGGTGCTCGACGGCGTCGTGCGGGGCATCGGCGGCTACGGCAATTCGCTCGGCCTGCCCAACATCGGCGGCGAAACCGTCTTCGACGCGTGCTACGCGGGCAACCCCTTGGTGAATGCGTTGTGCGTGGGGGTGTTACGGCAGGAGGACCTGCATCTGGCGTTCGCCTCGGGTGTCGGAAACAAGATCATCCTGTTCGGCGCGCGGACGGGTCTGGACGGCATCGGCGGGGTGTCGGTGCTGGCGTCGGACACCTTTGATTTGGAAGACGGCACGGGACCTTCCCGCAAGAAGCTGCCGTCGGTGCAGGTCGGCGACCCCTTCATGGAGAAGGTCCTCATCGAGTGCTGCCTCGAGCTGTACGCGGGCGGCCTGGTGATCGGCATCCAAGATCTCGGTGGCGCCGGATTATCCTGCGCGACATCGGAATTGGCGTCGGCGGGGGACGGCGGTATGGCCGTCCGGCTGGAAACCGTCCCATTGCGGGCCAAGGAGATGACGCCCGCCGAGGTGCTGTGCAGCGAGTCGCAGGAGCGGATGTGCGCGGTGGTCGCGCCGGAGAACGTCGACGCCTTCATGGCCGTGTGCCGCAAATGGGAGGTACTGGCCACCGTCATCGGCGAGGTCACCGACGGCGACAGGTTGCAGATCACCTGGCACGGCGAGACGGTGGTCGACGTGCCCCCGCGCACGGTGGCCCACGAGGGTCCGGTTTACCAGCGCCCGGTCGCCCGTCCCGAATCGCAGGACGCCCTGAACGCCGACCGTTCGACCAAGCTGGCGCGCCCGGCATCCGGCGACGAATTGCGCGCCACTTTGCTTGCGCTGCTGGGCAGCCCGCATTTGTGCAGTCGCGCGTTCATCACCGAACAGTACGACCGGTACGTGCGGGGCAATACCGTGCTGGCCGAACACGCCGACGGCGGCGTGCTGCGTGTGGACGAGTCCACCGGCCGCGGCATCGCGATATCGACCGACGCGTCCGGCCGCTACACCGCGCTGGACCCTTACGCCGGCGCGCAACTCGCGCTGGCCGAGGCGTATCGCAACGTCGCGGTCACCGGCGCCACCCCCGTCGCGGTGACCAACTGCCTCAACTTCGGATCACCCGAAGACCCCGGCGTCATGTGGCAGTTCGCGCAGGCGGTGCGCGGTCTGGCCGATGGCTGTGCGGCGCTGGGCATTCCGGTGACCGGCGGCAACGTCAGCTTCTACAACCAGACCGGGTCGGCGGCGATTCTGCCAACGCCGGTCGTCGGCGTGCTCGGCGTGATCGACGACGTCGCCCGCCGCATCCCGACCGGCTTGGGCCGTGAGCAGGGGGAAACCCTGTTGCTGCTGGGAGATACCCGCGACGAGTTCGACGGCTCCGTCTGGGCCCAGGTGACAGCCGACCACCTCGGCGGCCTTCCGCCCGAGGTCGACCTGGCGCGCGAAAAGCTCATCGCCGACGTGCTCGGTTCGGCGTCGCGCGACGGCTTGGTGTCCGCGGCGCACGACCTGTCCGAAGGCGGCCTCGCCCAGGCCGTCGTCGAAGCGGCCCTGGCGGGCGAAACCGGTTGCCGCATCGTGCTTCCCGAGGACGCCGACCCATTCGTGACACTGTTCTCCGAGTCCGCGGGCCGGGTGCTGGTGGCCGTGCCGCGCACTGAGGAGAGCCGGTTCCGTTCGATGTGCGAGGCGCGGGGACTGCCCGCGGTGCGCGTCGGCGTCGTCGACCAGGGGTCCGACGAGCTCGAGGTGCAGGGCCTGTTCACGATCTCCCTGGCCGAACTACGCGCGACGTCTGAGGCGGTGCTGCCGCGATTCTTCGGGTAGGTCGGCTCCGCGCGGTGTCCCTGGCCGCCGCGCTGGTCGGCTGGAGCTTCCTCGTCCCGCGGCTGCCGGCCCGGTCCCGGAGCCTCACCCAGGGCGTCATTGGCGGGCTGCTGGTCTGGCTGACGCGCGCGCCGCTGGGCCTGCGTCCGCCGCGGCTGTGGGCGGGGCTGCGCCTGGGCGCGGTCACCGGGGCCGCGGCGGCGATCGCTGTCGGGGGGAGCGCCCTGGTGCCACGGGTGCGGCAGTCGATGGCCGACCGCGAACCGCCGGCGCCGGCCCCGGCGTGGTTGTTGGTGCGGATACCCGTGGGCACCGTCTGGGCCGAGGAGTCCGGGTTCCGTGCGGCGCTGGGCGCCGCGGGCGCCGCCGCGTTCGGCACTCCCGCCGGGCGGCTGTTGCAGGCGGGCGCCTTCGGTCTGTCCCACATCCCGGACGCGCGCGCCACCAAGGCACCGGTGATGCCGACGGTGCTGGTCACCGGAGTCGCCGGCTGGCTCTTCGGCTGGCTGGCCGACCGCTGTGGGAGCCTCGCCGCGCCGATCCTGGTGCACCTGGCCGTCAACGAGGCCGGCGCGATCGGCGCGCTGGCCGCGCGATCCGCCGAGCGGCGCCGCGGCGATCCGCGTCTCTGAGACCCTGAGATATGCCCGCACGCCAGAAGGTCGATCCGGCGAAGACCCGGCAGGCGGTGCTGGCCGTCGCGGACTGGCTGCGTGACGAATCCCTGCCGACGCCCGACCGCGAGGGCCTGGCGGCGGCCGTGCGGCTCACCGCCCGCACCCTGGCCGCCGTGGCGCCCGGACGCAGCGTCGAGGTGCGCGTCCCGCCGTTCGCCGCGGTGCAGTGCATCCCCGGGCCCGCCCACGCCCGCGGCACGCCACCCAACGTCGTCGAAACCGACCCGCGGACCTGGCTGCTGCTCGCCACCGGGATGTGCTCGCCCGCGGAGGCGCGAAGCGCGGGCGCGCTGAGCCTTTCCGGCTCGCGGGCCGGTGAGATCGGACACTGGCTGCCCCTGGTCGACCTGCGGCAAATATAACCCTGAACTGCAGGTTTAGCTATGCGAGAACGTGATCCGTGCGCCCGACACGCCCGGGAGATTGGCTGGTGGCCCCGCAATACCCGTAGACTCCTGTACGTCACTAACCGTTCTCCGGGGAGCCGCCGAGTCGTGACCGTCCAGGAACCCGAGCAGGACCTCAATTCGCCTCGTGAAGAGTGTGGTGTATTCGGGGTCTGGGCCCCGGGTGAAGAAGTCGCCAAACTCACCTACTACGGCCTGTACGCGCTCCAGCACCGCGGGCAGGAGGCTGCGGGCATCGCCGTGGCGGACGGCTCGCAGGTGCTCGTCTTCAAAGATCTCGGGCTCGTCAGCCAGGTCTTCGACGAGCAAACCCTGGCGGCCATGCACGGGCACGTCGCCATCGGCCACTGCCGCTACTCGACCACGGGCGACACGACGTGGGAGAACGCGCAGCCCGTGTTCCGCAACACCGCGGCCGGCACCGGGGTTGCGTTGGGACACAACGGGAATTTGGTCAACACCGCCGAACTCGCCGCGCGCGCCCGCGACGCGGGGCTGATCGCGCGACGGTGCCCGGCCCCGGCGACGACGGACTCGGACATCCTCGGCGCACTGCTGGCCCATGGCGCGGCCGACTCGACCCTCGAGCAGGCGGCGCTCGACCTGTTGCCCACCGTGCGCGGCGCGTTCTGCCTGACGTTCATGGACGAGAACACGCTTTACGCGTGCCGTGACCCATACGGCGTGCGGCCGCTGTCGCTGGGCCGGCTGGACCGCGGCTGGGTGGTGGCCTCCGAAACGGCGGCGCTCGACATCGTCGGCGCCTCGTTCGTTCGCGACATCGAGCCCGGCGAACTGCTGGCCATCGACGCCGACGGGGTGCGCTCGACGCGTTTCGCCAACCCCAGCCCCAAGGCCTGCGTCTTCGAGTACGTCTACCTGGCAAGACCGGACAGCACCATCGCCGGCCGCTCCGTGCACGCCGCCCGGGTGGAGATCGGCCGGCGGTTGGCCAGGGAGTGCCCGGTCGACGCCGATCTGGTGATCGGCGTGCCGGAATCCGGCACGCCCGCCGCGGTCGGATACGCCCAGGAGTCCGGAATCCCCTACGGCCAGGGCCTGATGAAGAACGCCTACGTCGGGCGCACGTTCATTCAGCCGTCGCAGACCATCCGCCAACTCGGTATCCGGCTCAAGCTCAACCCCCTTCGCGAGGTGATCCGCGGCAAGCGGCTCATCGTCGTCGACGATTCGATCGTGCGGGGCAACACCCAGCGCGCGCTGTTGCGGATGCTGCGCGAGGCCGGCGCCCTCGAGGTGCACGTGCGAATCGCGTCGCCACCGGTGAAGTGGCCCTGCTTCTACGGCATCGACTTCCCGTCGCCCGCCGAGCTGATCGCCAACGCGGTCGAGGACGAGGACGAGATGCTCGAGGCGGTGCGGCACGCCATCGGCGCCGACACGCTGGGCTACATCTCGCTGCGGGGGATGGTCGCGGCCTCCGAGCAGCCGGCGTCGCGCCTGTGCACCGCCTGCTTCGACGGCAAGTACCCGATCGAGCTGCCGGGGGAGAGTGCGCTGGGCAAGAACGTCATCGAGCACATGCTGGCCAATGCCGCACGCGGGGCCGGGCTCGAGGAGCTGGTGCCCGACGAAGTACCCGTCACGCGCTGACTCCGCTCGCGGTGTTCACCAGGCGTGCGAGTCCGGCCGTCGGCGCCGCCCGGTAGCCTTTATCGCGATGACGGATCCCGGAAAAAGCCCCGGACGCGAGCCGGGCAGCCAGGGCATCACCTACGCGTCGGCCGGGGTGGACATCGAGGCCGGTGACCGCGCCGTCGAGCTGTTCAAACCGCTGGCGACGAAGGCCACCCGGCCCGAGGTGCGTGGCGGGCTGGGCGGGTTCGCCGGGCTGTTCGCGTTGCGCGGCGACTACCGCGAACCTGTGCTGGCGGCCTCCACCGATGGTGTGGGCACCAAGCTGGCGGTCGCCCAGGCGATGGACAAGCACGACACCGTCGGCCTGGACCTCGTCGCGATGGTCGTCGACGACCTGGTGGTCTGCGGTGCCGAACCCCTGTTCCTGCAGGACTACATCGCGGTGGGCCGAACGGTGCCCGAACGGGTGAGCGCGATCGTCGCCGGCATCGCCGAGGGATGCGTCCGCGCCGGCTGCGCGCTGCTCGGCGGCGAGACGGCGGAGCATCCCGGCCTGATGGAACCCGACCACTACGACATCTCGGCCACCGGCGTCGGGGTGGTCGAGGCCGACGATGTGCTGGGGCCCGACCGCGTCAAGCCCGGCGACGCCATCATCGCACTGGGCTCGTCCGGGCTGCATTCCAATGGATACTCGCTGGCGCGCAGCGTCCTGCTGGACATCGATCGGATGAGCCTGTCCGGTTACGTGGAGGAGTTCGGCCGCACGCTGGGGGAAGAACTCCTGGAGCCCACCCGGATCTACGCCAAGGACTGCCTGGCCCTGACCGCCGAGACCGACGTTCGGACCTTCTGTCACGTCACCGGGGGTGGGCTGGCCGGCAACCTGCAACGCGTCATCCCCAACGGGCTGGTCGCCGAGATCGACCGCGGCACATGGACGCCGGCACCCGTCTTCGCGATGATCGCCCAGCGCGGCCGCGTGACCCGCGAGGAAATGGAGAAGACGTTCAACATGGGCGTCGGGATGGTCGCCGTCGTCGCCCCGGAAGACACCGACCGCGCGCAGGCCATGCTGACCGCGCGGCACCTCGAGTGCTGGGTGCTCGGGACCGTCGCCAAGGGCAAGGACGGGCCGCGGGCGAAACTGGTAGGACAGCACCCGAGATTCTAAAAGGCCCGACCGGAGCCGGGCCCACGCTGTTCTGATGCCGGGCGCACCGCAGCGGAATCGAGGAGAGTGTCAGCGACGCCAGTCGTCGTGGTCAGCCCAGGCGTCCGGGCCGTCTTCCTCCAGTTGGTTGGCCTCGTCGGCTTCCGACCCTGACAGCTCGCGCTGAAGCCGCTGAAAGTCGGTCTGCGGGGAACTGTATTTGAGTTCTCGAGCAACCTTGGTCTGCTTTGCCTTAGCCCGGCCGCGGCCCATGGGGGAACCCCCTCGCGCAATAACGGAGCGGCCTAACGAGTAGGCGGCTCCGATCTCCTGGTGTCATATTGTCCTGCCGATAGTTTACCGTGCCTTGTGGCCAGGCGTCGGCGCCCCCTGCCCGCCGTGGCGGACTTCACCGGGATTATCTCGCACCACCCCGCAACCGTTCAACGGCCAGACGTCCAGCGCCGATATGTTCCGCGGGCGGCAGCGAATCGGGGTCGATCACGGCGGCCACCGAACCTTGCGGACCGGTCGTCAGAGCCGTGTCGGGCGGGATGCCGCGCTTGAGCAGCGCCAGCGCCACCGGCCCCAGATCCACGTGCTCGACCACGGTCCCGAGCCGTCCGACGGTCCGCCCGGCGGCGAGCACCGGATCGCCCGTCGACGGGCGATCCACCGAGCCGTCGAGCTGCAGGAGCACCAGCATGCGCGGCGGCTTGCCCAAGTTGTGCACGCGCGCGACGGTCTCCTGCCCGCGGTAGCAGCCCTTGTTCAGGTGGACAGCCCCCTCGCCGGGACCGCCGATCCACCCCACCTCGTGCGGGATCGTGCGCTCATCGGTGTCGACGCCCAGGCGTGGACGCAGGGCCGCGACCCGGTGGGCCTCGTAGGCCCACACTCCGGCATCGCGCACGCCGGCCTGCCGCAAGCGGTTCTGCCACTCACCCGCCTCGACGCGGGGCACCAGCAGGTCCAGCTCGATCTGACAGGCCGGGGCGCCGACCCTACGTCGCACGAAGCCGTCGCCGGGCAGCGGCACAGCGGTCATCTCGGCGGGCAGGGTCTCGAGGCCCAGCGCGTCGAGCACAGCCCGGTCGGTCAGCCGCGGGCCGAGCAGCGACAGCACCGCGAGGTCCGCCTCGCTCACGGCAACGTCCGACCAGAACACCATCTTGCGTAGGTACTCCAGAAGTAGGCCGCCACGCCACGGCTCGGTGTCCAGGTAGGTGGTGCCGTCCAGCTCCGTTTGAACCCAGTGGTCCTCGACCCGGCCCTGACCGTCGAGGCTGAGGTTTTGCGTGCTGGACCCGTTGGCCAGCTGGGCGACGTGCTGGGTGGTGAGGCTGTGCAGCCAGGTCTGCCGGTCGGCGCCCGTCAGGGTGAGCACAGCGCGGTGTGAGCGATTCACCACCACCGCACCGGTTTCCGCCGCGCGCTGCTCGCCCAGTGGATCGCCGTAGTGCCAGATCGCGCCGGCGTCGGGTCCCGAGTCGGGCGCGGGAACTGCGTTCATGTGCGCCGCTCCTTTCCCCCGCAGTCGGGAGGTGCGGCCGACGTCGCTTCGCACCGCATCGGCGCCGGCGTGGTTGACTCAACCAACTCTACGGATCGTTCATTTCCTTGGCGCGCACGCGCGGCCGGCGCGGGCGTCCGATCCCATCCGCATGTCGTCGGCAACGCGGGCCTTCGACTGAGTCTTCGCATTTTCGCCGTTAGGCTCGTTTGCTATGTCGAGTGTGATCGTCACCCTGGACGGTGAGGCCCATCCGCCGGAGAGGCCGTTGTTGCACGCCGACGACCTCGCGGCCGTCCGCGGCGACGGCATTTTCGAAACGCTGCTGGTCCGCGACGGCGCGGCCTGCCTGGTCGAGGCGCATCTGCGGCGGCTGGCCCAGTCCGCCAAGATGCTGGACCTACCCGCCCCGGACCTCTCCGATTGGCGCCGCGCGATCGAGGTGGCCACACAAGAGTGGGCCTCGGGCGGCGCCGGCGAAGGCGCGATGCGCCTCATCTACAGCCGTGGCCGGGAAGGCGGCACGACGCCGACCGCCTATGTGATGGTCAGCGCCGTCCCCGAGCGGGTGGCCGACGTCCGGCGCGATGGGCTGGCGGCCATCACGCTGGAGCGGGGCCTGTCGGCGACCGGAACCGACGCAATGCCCTGGTTGGTGGCCGGAGCCAAGACGCTTTCCTATGCGGTCAACATGGCCGCCCTGCGGCACGCCGCCCGCCAGGGCGCCGGCGACGTCATCTTCGTCAGTTCGGACGGCTACATCCTTGAGGGGCCCCGCTCGACGGTGGTGATCGCCGCCGAATCCCAGGCGGGTCCGGGCGGGGCGCCGTGCCTGCTGACGCCGCCCCCGTGGTATCCGATCCTGCGCGGCACCACGCAACAGGCCCTCTTCGAGGTGGCGCGCGCGAAAGGCTACGACTGCGACTACCGGGCGCTCCGTATCGCGGACCTACATGCCGCGCAAGGGGTTTGGCTTGTATCGAGCATGACCCTCGCGGCCAGGGTGCACACGCTCGACGGCCGGCGGCTGCCCGGCCTTGCGATGGCCGCCGAGTTCGCCGAGTTGGTCGACTCGGCGATTGTCATCGATCGCTGAGCGCTGAATTGTGTTGTCGGCTCGCAAAATGGCGGGTACGGTCGCTCGTACACAGGAAGGGAGGTGGTCCGCGAAATTGATAGCTTCATGGACATGTGAGGTGGCTGCGCGCTAGCTGCATCGGCTCGGAAGAGCTGGCGATCAACGCGCGCTGGCGAATTCCCCGCAGTCACCCGGCCCCCGAGCTTCCGGTCAGTCCAACCAGGAGCATTGCTCGGGGGCCGCCCCATGTCAGGGGTCGGCCCCGCCGTGCGCGCGACGCTATCCGACGAACCTGGACAGCCGCGCCGAAAGATGCGGCACCAGGCCGCCGTCGGCGTCCACCCGCTCCTCGACGTAGGCCAGGTCGCCGCCCTCGACGATCCCGTAGAGCCGTTTGGCGCCACCCACCAGCACGCCCGACCTGCTGCGGGCCAGCGCGTCGGTCACCAACTCCCATGACGCCGGCGTGCGCGGACGGCCGTAGAACAGTTCGACGTAACCCGCCGAATGGGCCAGCAGCAGCTCGATCGCGTTCGATTCGCTGGGGTCGTCGGGATCGTTGACGAAGCGCCAGTACCCCGTCTCCCGCAAGCCGCGCTCCTCGTAGTTGCCCGTATCGTCGAGCCGCCACGAGCGGGCCTCCCAGTTCAGGTAGTCGCCGCCGTCGTGCGAGACCACGATCTGCTGTCCGAACCGGTAGTCGCCGTCGTGGCCGCGGCCTTCGCCCTCGCCCCGCCAGACGCCGACGAGCGGCAGCAGCGCCAGCAGCGCGTCGTTGAGGTTGGCGCCCTCGCGAAGGTTCGCGGTGTCGGCGGGCAGCGGCAGGTCGTCGAAAGCCGGAATGTTGCGGGCCGCGGTGATTTTGGCGCGTTCGGCGGCGGCGGCCACCGCACGGTCCCCGGAGTTGGTGGAGCCCACCGCGCCTTCTGTGTCGTCGTCGGAAGTCACGATTCGTCGGTGATGAGCCGGTAGAGCGTGTACAGCGCGAACCACGAGATGACCACGACGGCCAGCACCAGCATAATCTCGAAGAAGAGCACCACGTCGCCGAGTTTATTCGTTCGCGTGGCCGTCGCCCGGCCAGGGCGGCGTCAGGCGATCTTGACGTCGACTTCGTGGATGCCGGCGTGCGACGGCTGCACGACCGCGTCGCCGTTGCCGGCCGCCGCCTGGGCGCGCAGCCTCCAGGATCCCGGCGCGGCGAAGAACCGGAAGTCGCCGCTGGGCGTGGCGAGCACCTCGGCGGTGAACTCATCGGACGAGTCGAGCAGGCGAACGAACGCGCCGCCCACCGCCTGACCGTCACGGTCCACCACGCGTCCGGTGATCACCGTTTCCCTGGCCAGGTCGACGCCGACGGGCAGCGCCGATCCTTGACTCGGTCCAAGGCTCATATCAGCTTCCCAACTCGCTCGGGGCGCCCACCAGGGAGCCGCATTGAACTTCGGCCGTCGTCGTACGTCATGACGCGCCGCCCGAACAGTCACTGCTCCAGGAACCAGCCGGGTGACCGCCGTGTTCCCGGCCGGGCCGCGGGATGGGCCGCAGGCGGGACACCAACGGGTAGAGCCGACAGCCCAGGCAGATGCCGAACGCGGCGTTCACGAAAGCCGCGAACAGGGCGGCGGCGGTGGCGACGACGCCGGGCAGGAAAGCGCCCGCCGCGAACCCGACAGCGCCGGCCACGGCAAAGACCAGGCCGACGAGCTGAGCAAACTTCAGCGGAGCTACCGGTTCACGCTCCCCGACCGGCCCCAGCCGGGGCGCCGCGAACCGGGCGAACAATCGGCCGTACGGGTGGCGGCGCGGGCCGGCCACCGCGCCGATCGCGAAGACGGCGGCCTGCACGGTCAACAACGCCGCGGCCGCCGGCGGGTTGATCCCCGCGGTCAGCAGCGCGACCACCAGCACGGCGGTCGTGACCCATGCGGCGAAGCGGGGTCCGCGCACGTCGACTTGGTCCTGGTGGATGGTGGTGTTGCTGGCTGGCACGGCATTGCTCCTGGGTACGCCTGTTGCTGGGAAGAGTCTTGGGGAGATGCCCGACGGAGAGCGGGACTGCTCCGAGTGCTACGCGGAAACGGCGCGGCGACTCAACAACAACAACGACAGCAACAACCCGCGATGCGGCACAGATCGACTGCGCGACGCTTGGTGAGCACGAGCTCGAAACGGGCGGGCACGACGGCAAGCTTACCCACAGACACAGCAATCAGGCCAACAGCGGTTGTAGCGCGGAACGCAAATCGGCGGCCGTGGGCACCCCTGAGGCGCGATAGCGCTGCCGTCCCTCCACGTCGAAGATCAGCGTGGTGGGCAACGACAGCACCGAGAACCGCCGCGCGGCAACCGGATTGGTGTCCAGATCGACTTCAATATGAGCCACGGCGCCCAGGTCGTCACACACCTGGCCCACCACCCGGCGGACCCGGTCGCAGGGACCGCACCACGGGGCGCTGAAGTGCACGACGGTCGGCCCGCCGCGTGAGATCCCCAGCGCCTCCACGTCGGCGGCAGTCGCGAGCGACGCCTCGGGGACCTCGCGGATGCGTCCCGCGCGCCGCGTCGACAGCCGGCCGGCCAGAGCTCCCACGACGATCGCAGCGACGACCGCGATGATCACCAGACTCATGACTGTTTGAACCCGTCCAGGGTCACGGTTACTCCATACGCGATGCCCTCGATGATGACGTCGGAGCCGCGGGCGCCCTCGGTCTTCGGCGCGACGCCGAACGGGAGCCGCTGGTCGGGCAGCCGAGCACTGAAAGCGCGCAGCACCGCATCGCGTTTGTCGGCGGGCACCGTCTGATTGGCGGAATCGGGGCCGGTGACGATGCCGGTGGGGGTGAACACCAACGTCGCCTGGTCGTCGGGCGCGATCGAGAGGTCCACCGAGACGCTGACCCGCCGGTCGAAGCCGGCCGACTTGGGTGTGCCGCTGAACACCAACCCGTGGCTGTCGGAGATACCCGACGCGGTGACGCCGCCGGTCGCGGTGTTGGTCACGCTCGGCGGTGCCTCGACCATCAGGTCGCTGATGCCCATGTAGCGGCCCAGATGTGTCGAGTCGACGATGATGCGGCTCTCCAGCTTGCCCACCGGCAGCTTCGCGTCGGCCCTGATCAGCCACGACGCGTAGGTGAGGTCGACCGAGTACATCGTGGCTTCGAGGGTGGCCTTGCCCACCTCCGCATGCTCGACGGCGCCGGCCTTGATCTCCAGCTGGTCGTAGTGGCGGCGCATCGCCTGCGGGACGAACGGGAACGCCAGGATGGCCACGAATGGGTCGGACTTCAGATCGGCCGCCTTGCGCACCGTGGACGACAGTCGGTACTCGGCGTAGATGCTGGTCCCGTAGTCGACGCCGACGGCGCCGACGGCGATCACGGCCACGGCGACCAGCGTCGCCAGCACCGCGAACAGCACCTTGCGCATCGCAACATTGTGGCCCAGACGTTACGGCGGCGACGTGACGGACCGCCGCACGGCGCGGATCACGCCGCTGCAGATGCCCCGTTCGTCGGCCTCCCCGGCTCTGCGCCCTCCTCGGGTGGTCCCTCCCACACTTTGCGCCGAAGCCCCTCATCGTCGGGCCAAACACCAGGTGGCAAGTTATCGTTAGATAACCTGGCAACTTACTCGTAACGGCGTTGTTAATTTGGGAGATGCCTTTCCCCCAGAGCTGGAGGGGCTAATTGGAGCTATTACTGCTCACGTCGGAACTGCATCCCGACCCCGTTCTGCCGTCGTTGTGCCTGCTTCCCCACACCGTACGCACCGCACCGCCAGAACCATCCTCCCTGCTCGAGGCCGGGACCGCGGACGCCGTGCTCGTCGACGCGCGTACCGACCTGTCGTCGGCGCGGGGCCTGTGTCGCCTGCTCAGCACGGCGGGCCGGTCGGTGCCCGTCTTGGCGGTGGTCACCGAGGGCGGCCTGGTGGCGGTCAGCGCTGATTGGGGCCTGGACGAGATCTTGTTGCCCAGCACCGGCCCCGCCGAGATCGACGCCCGGCTGCGGCTCGTGATCGGCCGCCGCGGCGGGCTGGCGGATCAGGAGAGCGCGGGCAAGGTCAGCCTCGGCGAGCTGGTGATCGACGAAGGCACCTACACCGCCAGGTTGCGGGGCCGTCCGCTCGACCTCACCTACAAGGAGTTCGAGCTGTTGAAATACCTGGCCCAGCACGCCGGCCGGGTTTTCACGCGCGCGCAACTGCTGCACGAGGTGTGGGGCTACGACTTCTTCGGGGGCACCCGCACCGTCGATGTGCACGTCCGACGACTCCGAGCCAAGCTGGGGCCCGAACACGAGGCATTGATCGGCACCGTGCGCAACGTCGGCTACAAGGCGGTCCGGCCGGCGCGCGGCCGCGCGCCGATCTCGGATCACGACGACGCCGGTGAGGTGGAGTCCGACGCCGAGGAACTACGCGAACCGTTGGGCGATCCATTACGCAGTCAGTGACGCCGGCTGACTGGCGGGTCGCGCTCACGCCCCAGGAGCAGCAACAGGTTCGCGACCTCGTCGCTGCCGCAACCGACTTCGACGGGGTTGCGCCGGTCGGCGAACAGGTGCTCCGGGAGCTCGCGCACGACCGCACCGAGCATCTCCTGGTCACCGCACCCGACCCGGACGGCCGGTCCGCCCCGGCCGCCGGGGTCGTCGGCTACCTGAACCTCACCCCGCCGCGGGACGGGGGTCCGGGAATGGCGGAGCTCGTGGTGCACCCGCTGGCCCGCCGGCGCGGTCTGGGGGCGGCGCTGGCGCGCGCGGCGATGGATAAGACCGGCGGCGGCAATCGGTTCTGGGCGCACGGGACGCTCGCGTCGGCCGCGGCCACCGCCGCGGCGCTGGGCCTCGTGGCGGTGCGGGAGCTGGTGCAGATGCGCCGTTCGCTGCGTGACCTCCCCGCGGCGATACCGCAGGCGCCGGGCGTGCGGGTCCGCCCGTACGCCGGGCCGGCGGACGACGCGGAGTTGCTGCGGGTGAACAATTCCGCTTTCGTCCACCATCCGGAACAGGGCGGCTGGACCGAGGTCGAGCTGGCCGAGCGGCGCAACGAACCGTGGTTCGATCCGGCGGGCCTGTTCCTGGCGTTCGGCGACGACGCCCGAGAAGATGCCGGCAAGCTGCTGGGCTTCCACTGGACCAAGGTGCACCTCGATCGGCCGGGCTTGGGTGAGGTCTACGTCGTGGCCGTGGACCCGTCGGCGCAGGGCCGGGGGCTGGGGCACACGCTGACCGCCGTCGGCGTCGAGTGGCTGGCGCGCAAGCTGGCCGGCGCACCTGAACCCACCGTCATGCTCTACGTGGAATCGGACAACGTCGCCGCGGTGCGGACCTATGAACGCCTGGGTTTCACCACGTTCAGCGTCGACACCGCGTACGCGTCCCCGCGCGGGCCAGGCTGACCGGCCCGCAACGATGTGGACTCCGGTCGTCGACTCGGCGTCGATGCGCGGGGGCGCGGTGGGCCGTGTCGGCGCATACTTTCGCGGTGAGTTGGCAACCTCCTTCCTGGGTGCCCGTCGGCGCCCGCGCGCATGTGGACCGCGTCAGGAAGCGAGACCGGTGAGACTCGACAGGGAGGGCCGGGCCCTGGCCGCAGTGGTGTCGGCAGTGCTGATCGGCGGCGCGACGGTGGTCGGGTGCGGCAGCGACAAAAACGGCGGCGGCGCAATCACGAGCGGCTCGGGACCCACCGACCCGGCCGGATGCGGCGGCAAGGGCAAACTCACCGCCGAGGGTTCAACCGCTCAGCAGAACGCGATGGCGTTGTTCAACCAGGCGTGGGCGCAGGCGTGCCCGGGCAAGGGCGTGACGTACAACCCGACCGGTTCGGGCGCGGGCCGCGAGCAGTTCATCGCAGGCCACGTCGACTTCGCGGGGGCGGACTCGCCGTTGATCGCCGACCAGATCGGCCCCGCCGCGAAACGCTGCGACGGCAACCCCGCCTGGGACCTGCCCCTGGTATTCGGCCCGATCGCCCTGGTCTACAACCTGCCGGGCGTGCCGGCGCTGGTGCTCAGCAGCGACGCGCTGGCCAAAGTGTTCAGCGGCAAGGTCACGGTCTGGAACGACCCGGCGCTGGCCGGGCTGAACCCCGGTGTGGCGCTGCCCGACACGAAGATCGTGCCCATCTACCGCGCGGACTCTTCGGGCACGACCGACAACATGCAGAAATATCTGACGGCGGCCGCGCCGCAGAGCTGGGCGAAAGGCGTCGGCACGGAGTTCCAGGGCGGTGTCGGCGAAGGCGCGGCGAGGTCCGCGGGGGTCATCCAGGCCGTGCAGGCCGCCCCGGGCGCCATCGGGTACGTCGAGAAGGGATTCGCCGACCAGGCCAAGGTGCCCTACGCCCAGATCGCGACGAGCGGCGGCGTGGTGCCGCTCACCAACGAGACCGCCGGCAACGCCATCCGGTCGGCCCACTTCGAGGCCGGCGGCAACGACCTCGTGCTCGACCTGAACACCCTGTACAGCTCGCAGGAGCCCGGCGCCTACCCGCTGGTGCTGGCCACCTACGAGATCGTGTGCTCGAAGGGCTACGACGCCGACACCGCCGCCGCGGTCAAGTCGTTCCTCGCGGTGGCGGCCAACAGCGGCCAGTCGGGTCTCACTTCGGCCGGATACGTCCCGTTGCCCGATAAGGTCAAGGAGCGACTGGTTACCGCGATCAACGCACTGCAGTAGCCAATTCCACGAGGAGCGACAGCAAGACCGTGGCGGGATCACAGTGACACCGTCTTCGGGGCCGAACCCGAACGATGCGGGTTCGGGTGCGGTGGTCGCTGCGCCCTTCCCCGAGTCGCCGGTGGTGCCCACCAGTCCGTGGGGCTATTCGCGACCGCACGCGGGAGACCGCCTCTTTCGCCGGCTGGCGCAGGGTTCTGGTCTCCTCGTCATCGCCTTGATCATCGCGATCGGCGGGTTCCTGCTGCTGCGGGCGGCTCCGGCGTTGCAGCGCAACCGGGTGAACTTCTTCACCTACGGCGGTAACTGGGCGGTCGCCGACCCCGCGGCGATGCGCTTTGGCATCCTCGATCTGCTGAAGGTCACCGCGACCGTCTCGCTGTTCGCGCTGCTGCTGGCCCTGCCGGTCGCGTTGGGCGTGGCGCTGTTCATCACGCAGTACTCGCCACGGCGGCTTGCCACCGCGCTGGCCTACGCCGTCGACCTGCTGGCCGCAGTGCCGTCGATCATCTACGGCGTGTGGGGCCTCTACGTCCTGGCGCCGCAGCTGCGCCCCGTCGCGCTGTGGCTCAACCGCAACCTGGGATGGTGCTTCCTGTTCGCGAACGGCAACGCGTCGACGGCCGGCGGCGGCACCGTCTTCACCGGAGGGATCGTCCTTGCCGTGATGATCCTGCCGATCATCACCGCGGTCACCCGCGAAGTGTTCGTCCAGACCCCGCACGACGAGATCGAGGCCGCGCTGGCGCTTGGCGCGACCCGCTGGGAAGTGATCAAGACGGCCGTGCTGCCGTTCGGGCGTTCCGGGTTCGTCAGCGGCGCGGTGCTGGGTCTGGGTCGCGCGCTGGGCGAGACGGTCGCGCTGCTGATCATCCTGCGCGGCACCCAGACGGCGTTCAACTGGTCGCTGTTCGACGGCGGTTTCACCTTCGCGACCAAGATCGCGGCCTTCGCGTCCGATTTCGACGACCGGATCAAGGCCGGTGCCTATCTGGCCGCGGGTCTGGTGCTTTTCGTGCTGACCTTCCTGGCCGACGCGCTGGCGCGCCGGGTGGTCGCCGCGGCCCCCGCCCGGGGCGGCGGCCGATGACCTCGATGCTGGACCGCCCCCTCAAGGCGCGGACGTTCTCGACCCTGGGATGGCGTCGTCGCACCGCGAATTACGTTGCAACGGTTCTTGTTTCGGTCGCCATGGCGATCGCGCTGGCGCCCCTGATCTATGTGTTGGGCGCGGTGGTGGCCAGGGGGTGCAGGGCGGTGGCGTCCACCACCTGGTGGACGCACTCCCAGGCCGGCATGACGGCATTCGTGGCCGGCGGCGGCGCCTACCACGCGATCGTCGGCACCGTGTTGCAAGGACTGGTCTGCGCCGCCATCTCCATCCCGCTCGGCCTCATGGTTGCGATCTACCTCGTCGAGTACGGGGGCGACAGCGTGCTGGGCAGGCTCGCCTCGTTCATGGTGGACATCCTCAGCGGCGTGCCCTCGATCCTCGCGGCGTTGTTCGTCTACGCGCTGTGCGTGGCGACGCTCGGGCTGCCCCGTTCCCAGTTCGCGGTTTCGTTGGCGCTGGTGCTGCTGATGCTGCCGGTGATCGTGCGGGCCACCGAGGAGATGCTGCGGATCGTCCCGGTGGATCTGCGCGAGGCCAGCTACGCGCTGGGCGTCCCGAAGTGGACGACCATCGCCAGAGTGGTCATTCCGACCGGATTGTCGGGCATCATCACCGGAATCATGCTGGCGGTGGCCAGAGTGATGGGCGAGACGGCCCCGCTGCTGATTCTGGTCGGCTACTCCCAATCGATGAACTTCGACATCTTCAGCGGCTTCATGGGCTCGCTACCCGGCATGATGTACAACCAGGCCGCGGCCGGCGCCGGGGTCAACCCGATCCCCACGGATCGGTTGTGGGGAGCCGCTCTGACCCTCATCCTGGTGATCGCCGCCATAAATGTCGGGGCCAGAGTCATCGCTAAGATCTTTGGTGCCAAGAAGTCATAGTCGGGAGCGCAATGGCCAAGCGGTTGGACCTCAAAAGCGTCAACATCTTCTACGGGTCGTTCAAAGCGGTCGCCGACGTGACGCTGTCGGTTCTGCCCCGCAGCGTCACGGCGTTCATCGGTCCTTCGGGGTGCGGCAAGACCACCGTGCTGCGCACGCTGAACCGGATGCACGAGGTGGTGCCCGGCGGGCGGGTCGAGGGCAGCGTGCTGCTCGACGACCAGGACATCTACGGGGCCGGGGTCGACCCGGTGGGGGTGCGCCGTGCCATCGGAATGGTGTTTCAGAGGCCAAACCCGTTCCCGGCCATGTCGATTCGAGACAACGTGGTCGCCGGCCTGAAGCTGCAGGGTGTGCGCAACCGCAAAGTGCTCGATGAGACCGCCGAATACTCGCTGCGCGGCGCCAACCTGTGGGACGAGGTCAAGGATCGGCTGGACAGGCCCGGGGGTGGGTTGTCCGGCGGTCAGCAACAACGGCTGTGCATCGCACGGGCCATCGCGGTGCAGCCCGACGTGCTGCTCATGGACGAGCCGTGCTCCGCGCTGGACCCGATCTCGACGATGGCCATCGAAGAGCTGATCAGCGAGTTGAAGCAGGACTACACGATCGTCATCGTCACCCACAACATGCAGCAGGCGGCCCGCGTCAGTGACTTCACGGCCTTCTTCAATCTGGAGGCCGTCGGCAAGCCGGGCCGGCTGATCGAGGTCGACGACACCGAGAAGATCTTCTCGAACCCCAGCCAGAAGGCCACCGAGGATTACATCTCGGGCCGCTTCGGCTAGTTCGGCATGTCGCCTAGCGTGAGACGGGCTTCTCGTCGTCGTCGGGCAGACTGCCGGTTGCCTGGAAGATGACGCGCCTGGCCACCTCGACGGCGTGGTCGGCGAACCGCTCGTAGAACCGGCCCAGCAGCGTCACGTCGACGGCGGCGGCCACGCCGTTCTTCCATTCGCGGTCCATCAGCACCGTGAACAGGTGGCGGTGCAGATCGTCCATGGCGTCGTCCTCGTCGGCGATCCGCGCCGCCTTCTCGGGATCGCGGGACAACACCACCTCTTGCGCGCTGTTTCCCAATTCGACTGCCACCCGGCCCATTTCGGCGAAGTAGCCATTGACTTCCTCGGGCAGCGCGTGCTGGGGGTGGCGGCGTCGGGCGATCTTTGCGACGTGCAGCGCGAGGGCGCCCATCCGGTCGATGTCGGCGACCATCTGGATGGCGCTCACGATGGACCGCAGATCGCCGGCAACGGGGGCCTGCAACGCCAGCAGCACGAAAGCGCTCTCCTCTGCGCGGGTGCTCAGGGCGGCGATCTTCTCGTGGTCGGAGATTATCTGTTCGGCCAGCACCAAATCGGCTTGCAGCAGGGCTTGGGTGGCCCGCTCCATCGCGATTCCGGCCAGCCCGCACATGTCGCCGAGCAACTCGGACAACTCGGAGAGCTGCTCATGGTAGGCGGTCCGCATGTACCCAAGCCTACGTTCTCGGCGCCGAAAAGGGATGGCGGACTTCGCCGGAACTCGTTACTCGCAGGTCGTGTCGGCCGCGTTCGTGACGGTCAGATCCTCGGGCAGCTTGACCGGCGCGTTGCCGGTACCGCGCTCGATCTGCATGTTGATCGCCGAGCCGCTCGGTGCGGGCGAGGTCACGGCGCTGAAGTCCGGGCCCAGCACAACCTGGACGATTTGCCCGTAACCCGAAACGCGCTGAACCTTCGCGTTGGCGAACGAGGATGCCACGGTGGCCGCCGCCTGCTCGTTGCCGGGCGAGAACAGCACCGTCGTCGCGTTCATCGAACTCGGGTAGTCGTCCGGCGTCATGACGTTGAAGCCGTCGGACTTGAGCTGGCTCGTCGCGCGCGCCGCCAGTCCGCTCTGCGTGGTCGCGTTGGACACCCGCACCGTGATGTCGCCCGGCGAGGTCGTCGTGACTTGCTGGTGTTGTGCCTCCGGGGCCGGGGCCGGCGCCATCTTGGTCGTGGGCGCCGACGTCGGCCGCGAGGTCGGGGCGGACCCGAGATTCTGGGCGTTCTGGTCGTTTTCTTCCGGCAGCGGATCGTCGTTGATGATCGCGTCGAACAGGGCGCGCATGTCGGACATGCGGGGCGGTTCGTCGCCGTTCTCGTCGGTGACGCCGGTCGGCACGGTGACGAACGTGACGTGGCCGGCCGCCATCCCCTGCAACGACTGACCGAGCTGTACCAGGTCCTTGGTCTTGATGTTGTCCACGTTGGTGTTGCTGATGACCATGTTGACGACGGTGTTCAGCTTGCCCAGGTCCAGCAGCGTGTTGTCGGAGATCAGCGACCGCAGCAACGACGACAGGAACAACTGCTGGCGCTTGATGCGGCCGTAGTCGCCGTTGGTCTCGGTGGTGACCTGCCGGGCCCGCACATAGTTCAGCGCGGTCGGCCCGTCGAGGACCTGCCGTCCGGCGTGCTCGAGCACCGTGCCCAGTTCGTAGTCGTGCAGCGGGGTGGTGGTGCACACCTCGACGCCGCCGAGCGCGTCGACCATCCGCGCGAACCCGGCGAAGTCGACGGCGATGAAGTGGTTGATGCTCAGGCCCGACAGCTTCTGAATCTCCTTGACCAGGCACTTCGGCCCGCCGAAGGAGTACGCGGAGTTCAGTTTGGTCTCCGTGTAGACCATCTTGGGACCCAGCGTGCCCTTCTTCTGGTCGTAGATGGGCCCGTACTTGCCGGTGTCGGGGTTCCATGCCTCGCATCGCATCGGGGTGATGGCCAGGTCGCGGGGGAACGACACCGCGACCACGCGTTTGCGGTTGGCCGGGATGTTGACCAGCATCACCGTGTCCGATCGCGCACCGTCGGCGTCGTCGGTGCTGCCCGCGCCCATCTCGCCGTTCTCCCCGGCCCGCGAGTCGACGCCGACGATCAGGAAGTCCTCGTCTCCGTACTGGCCGCCCGGGTCGCGAATGTCGCTCGACTGTGGGTCGAGTGCGCTGATGGTGTGTAGCCGGGCGTTCTTCGACGTGCTCCATTGCCATGCCCCGCCGGTCATGGCCACGGCGAGCACGGCGAACAGTGCCGCCAGCGAGCGGGCGGCGAACAGCATCGGCCGCCGGCGCCTGGGCGCCCGTTCGTGGGTCTTGGGTGCATCGTCGCCGTTCGGGTAGTCGGCGACGTCGAGGTCGGGAAGTTCCGAGGCGATCCCGAGCGGGTAGGGCACGGCGTCGATGACCTGCGTGTCCTGCTGGTCGACGGGTAAAGCCGTTGGCGCGGCGGCTGGTTCGGCGGCGGACTCGGTGTCCGTGCCGTCCTCGGTGTCTGGGGCGCCGTGCCGGTGGCGGGGCTGGTCGAGAACGGATTTCGCGCCGATCTTGGCGATCAGCTCGGCAACGGTGAGTCCGCCCGTGGTGTGGGACCCGACGCTCTCGGCGGGCGGTTCGGTCTCGGCGGGCGGCGCCGTTTCACTGTGCGGCGGGGTCTCGGCGCCCGATTCCGCCTGCCAGCGGTGGACGCCGGAATCGGACGGCGGTTCGCAGAACCGCTCCCAGGGAGCGGCGGCGCCGGGAGCGGGAGTGGCGTCAGCGTCCGCGTCACTCATTGTCCTACCGGCCTCCGAAGCTCTGATGCGGACGCCAGCGCGTCCAGTGCGCATATGTCAGCGCAGCGCTTCCATGTGTTGGCGCTGCAGTCCTACCACCGCAAGTCGCACGTCGTCTCGCGCCCGTGTCGCGAACCAAAGGAGCCCGCCACCGAAGCGCGATGCGGCAAGGCCCACATCGTACTGAGTTATCCGTCCGGACGCGATTTCGAGCGGGGCAGCGCTCAGCCGCCCGAACTCATGACGTCGGCCGCGGCGGGCACCGTGCAGTCCTCCGGATCGCTCAGCCAGCCTTCGGGCAGGGCGACCCGGGCGGGTGAACCCTGCCTGCCGCGCGGGCCGTTGCCGGCCTCCGGGAAGGCGATGGTGCCGTCCAACTGACTCAGCAGCGCGTCGAGCTCCGCGAGCGTCTTGACCATCGCCAGCGCCCGGCGCAGGTCGGAGCCGGCCGGAAACCCGTGCAGGTACCACGCGACGTGCTTGCGGATGTCACGCATGCCCTTGTCCTCACCGAAGTGGGCGGCAAGCAGCTCACCGTGGCGGCGGATGATGTCGGCGACCTCCCCCAGGGTGGGGGGAGGCGGGGGTTGGGTGCCGGCGAACGCGGCGGACAGCTCGGCGAACAGCCAGGGACGGCCCAGGCAGCCACGCCCGATCACGACCCCGTCGCACCCCGTGCTCGCCATCATCGCCAGCGCGTCGCTCGCGTCGTAGATGTCGCCGTTGCCGAGCACCGGGATCGTCCGCACGTGCTGCTTGAGCAGCGCGATCTGTCCCCAGTCGGCGCTGCCGGAGTAGCGTTGCGCCGCCGTGCGGGCGTGCAGCGCCACCGCGGCCGCGCCCTCGCTCTCGGCGATGCGGCCGGCGTCGAGGTGCGTGTGGTGCGCGTCGTCGATGCCGACGCGGAACTTGACGGTCACCGGGATCCCGCTGCCTTCGGTGGCGCGCACGGCCGCGGCGACGATCTGGCCGAACAGCCGCCGCTTGAACGGCAGTGCCGCACCGCCGCCGCGCTTGGTCACCTTGGGCACCGGGCAGCCGAAGTTCATGTCGATGTGGTCGGCCAGGCCCTCGTCCGCGATCATGCGCGCGGCGGCGTAGGTGGTGGCCGGGTCGACGGTGTAGAGCTGCAGCGACCGCGGCGACTCGTCTGGGGAGAACGTCGTCATGTGCATGGTGACCGGGTGGCGCTCGACGAGCGCCCGCGCAGTCACCATCTCGCACACGTAGAGCCCGCTGACGGTGCCGGCCCTGGCCTGTTCCAGTTCACGGCACAGCGTCCGGAAGGCGACGTTGGTGACGCCCGCCATCGGGGCCAAGACCACCGGGCTGGCGAGCGCGATGGATCCGATGCGCAACGCCGGGCTACCGCCGGCTCATCGTCAGCGTGCCCGCGGTCCGGTGCAGTTCGACCGCTGTGGTCCTCTTGCCCGTGCGGGCTTCCCGGTCGAGCTGGCGCTGCTTGGACCGCTCGAACTTGTCGCACGACGCCTCGAGCTCCTTCATCAGCACACCGAGGTCGTCACGAAGCGCGGCGGCCTCACCGGTGAAGTCCTCGCGCTCGAAGATGCGCCACTTCTTCAGCACCGGCATCACGACCTCGTCGAGGTGGATGCGCGGGTCGTAGACGCCGCCGACCGCGATGGCCACGGCCTTGCGGCGGAAGTCGGGCACTTGGTAGCCCGGCATCTGGAAGTTGCGCAGCACCTTGTGCAGCGATTTCATCGCCTGGTTGGGCGAGGCGGCGAACCCGGCTTCGCTCACGTCGCGGTAGAAGATCATGTGCAGGTTCTCGTCGGCCGAGATCTTGGCCAGCAGCTGATCGGCGATGGGCTCGTTGCAGGCCCTGCCGGTGTTGCGATGCGAGATGCGGGTCGCCAGCTCCTGGAACGTCACGTAGATCACCGAGTCGAACAGGCTCTCGGCGAACAGGTCGGCGCGCACCTGGTGGTTCTGCCCCGGGCTGAAGCCTCGGTTCACCACCTCGATCCGCAGCTTCTCCAGCTCGACCGGGTCGACCGCGCGGGTCACCACGAGGTAGTCGCGCAGCGCGATCCCGTGCCGGTTCTCTTCGGCGGTCCACCGGTTCACCCACTGGCCCCACGGGCCGTCCAAGCCGAAGTTCATCGCGATCTCGCGGTGATACGACGGCAGGTTATCCTCCGTCATCAGGTTCTGCACCATGGCGATCTGGGCGACATCGGACAGCTGAGACTGCCCGGGCTCCCAGTCCTGGCCCCCGAGCGCGTAGAAGTTCTTGCCGTCCGACCAGGGGATGTAGTCGTGCGGGTTCCAGTCCTTGTGCACGCTCTCGTGCCGGTTCATGTACTTCTCGACGAAGGGCTCGAGCTCGTGCAGCAGCTGTAGGTGTGTCAGCTCGGCTGACATGAGGCCTCCAGTTATCTGTGTCGGTGGGTAGCAGTCAATATATCTGTGTAACCCAGTAGCATCAAGTTTCCCGGCCGCGTGGCATGCACTTATTGTGGGCTCGCATGCGGCGCCGAAACCAGGCCCTGACGAGGGTGAATTACTCCGGGGTTCCCTGCTCCGAGGCCGGCACGTACGGCGACACCGTGGCGAAGAGCATGGTGACGCAGTAGTCGATGAATTGCGCGCGGCTCGCTTTGAGTCGGCCGTTCAGATATGCGGTGAACAGGCTGGTCAGACCGCCGACCAGGCTCGTCGCGATCATGGCCTGCAGCGCCGGGTCGCCGATCTGGGACAGTTTGTGCTGCAGCAGGTCGATGAAGTTTGGCATCCACGCCGCGCCCGACCGGGTCAGAATCGGCTCCACCGCCGGCGCGAGCAGCAGCACGCGGCCCCGCACCGGGTCGTCGACCATCAGCTCGACGAACTGTTCGACGGCCTCGCGCGGTGTCTTCGCCGAGGTGAGTGTCTCCATTGCTCGGGTGCAGACGTCGTCGTAGACGGCGCGGACGAATTCGTCTCGGTCCGAGAAGCTCTCGTAGAAATATCGTTCGGTCAGCGCGGCCTTGCGGCACACCGCGCGGACGGTGAGCGCCGGGCCGTCGTCGCCGCCGAGCAACTGCACCCCGGCGCTGATGAGATTGTCGCGGCGCAGGGCGAGGCGACTCTCCAGGGGCACGCCGGTCCATCGGCCCCGTCGTTGACCGGTTCGCACATCCCTCCTAAGCTGAAAAATGACAACATGCGTAGTCAGAATGGCAGACACCCACAGGAATCCGATAGTGACTCAAGATACTTCCGCATCCTGCCCGTCGACCAGGGGCGTCGCCCCCGGCGACTCGACCGCCGCGACCGAGGCGGGCCGCGGCTGTCCGGTGTCGCCCCTCGGCTACGACGCGCCGCCCATGCCGCTCGGGCCCGACACGCTGACGTGGCGCTATTTCGGGGATTGGCGGGGCATGCTGCAGGGTCCGTGGGCGGGTTCCATGCAGAACATGCATCCACAGCTGGGCGCGGCGGTCATCGACCACTCGACATTCTTCCGCGAACGCTGGCAGCGCCTGCTCCGCTCTCTGTATCCGATCGGTGGGGTCGTCTTCGACGGCGACCGTGCCCCGGTCACCGGTGCAGAGGTGCGCGACTACCACACCGCGATCAAGGGCGTCGACGAGCAGGGCCGCCGGTACCACGCGCTGAACCCCGACGTCTTCTACTGGGCGCACGCGACGTTCTTCGTCGGCACGATCCACGTGGCCGAGCGGTTCTGCGGCGGGCTGACCGAAGCGCAGAAGCGCCGGTTGTTCGACGAGCACGTCCAGTGGTATCGGATGTACGGCATGAGCATGCGGCCCGTCCCGGCGTCGTGGGAGGAGTTTCAGGCGTACTGGGATCACATGTGCCGCAACGTGCTGGAGAACAACCTGGCCGCCCGCGCGGTGCTCGACTTGACGCAACTGTCCAAGCCCCCGTTCGCGCAATGGATTCCGGACCCGCTGTGGACGGCGCAACTGAAGCTGCTCGCGCCGTTCTTCGTCTGGGTGACCGTGGGGCTCTATGACCCGCCCGTCCGCGAGCTGATGGGCTATGGGTGGTCGCGCCGTGACGAGTGGTTGCACCGGCGCTTCGGCGACCTCGTCCGTGTCGTGTTCGCCTTCGTGCCGAGGCGATTCCGCAAGCATCCACGGGCTCGTGACGGCCTGGACCGCGTGGCGGGCCGCATTTCGGCTGACGCACCGTTGGTTCAGACGCCGGCCCGCAACCTGCCGCCCGCTGACGAGCGCGGCGACCCCAAGCACTATTGCCCCAGGGTCTCCTAGCCGTTATCGGTGCTAGGCGTGCGCGTGACCGTGCACGTCTTCCAGGCCGGCTTGGTGCACGTGCTGGTGGGTGTGCTCTGTTCCGTCGGCGTGGGCGTGGGCGTGGGCGTGCTCGACATGGTCGTGTTCGTGCACGGTATGCGCGTGCTCGTGCTCAACGCCGGGGTGCTGGTGTTGGTGCGCGTGCGGTCCCTCGTGGCTGTGTGGCTCGTTCATGACCGTATCCTTCCGTGAATCTTGTTGTGATTCTTGCCTTCTCGGTCGGCACCGATGTAACGCCGGGCGGCCCTGCTGACCGGGGCACTGGCCATGCAGCATTATCTGCATGCATACGCAGATACTAGCGCAACCTGCGTGTCGTGACCATCGATCGATGTCAGCCGGGTGGGACGGTGGTCGATCGGCGCTGTCCGCCATTGCGCTCGTTCCACAGGCGGTAGACATCCATTGCCGCCAGCCTGATGTCGGGACGCGGCTCGTAGCGCATGGGCAGGCGCCGTCGCTGCCAGGTCTTGGCGAACTCGTCGTAGAAGGTCGACAGTTCGAAGTACTTGCGGTCGTCGAGGTAGTACCGCTCGTAGGCCTCGCGGGTGGTCAGGAAGACAACTTCCCTCGGCGAGCAGTAGTACAGCGAGCCCAGGCACATCGGGCAGGGATGGGCCAGCACGTAGATGGTGCAGTCGACCAGGTGCTCGGTGCCCAGCTTCCGGCACGCGTCGCGGATGGCGAGGATCTCCGCGTGGGCGGTCGGATCGTTGGTCTGGGCGGCCTTGTTGGCGCTCTCGGCGAGCACCTCGCCGCCCCGAACGATCACCGTCGCGAACGGACGGCCGCCCTCGGCGACGTTTCGGCGCGCCAGGTCGATGGTGCGTTGGGCGAAGTCGGTCATACGCGGACACGGTAGCCCGATGTGCCGGATTCCGGCCGTGTGGTAATAATGAGATCGTCTAAGTTCTTGCGATCGAATGGGGACCACCATGGCGCGCACCGATCGTGACCGCTGGGATCTCGCGACGAGTGTCGGGGCGACCGCCACCATGGTCGCCGCGCAACGGGCGCTGGCCTCCGACGAGTCGCTGATCGACGATCCGTATGCGGCCCCCCTGGTTCGCGCGGCGGGGATCGACGTCTACGTCCGACTGGTGAACGGCGAGATCCCGGTCGGCCCGGACACGGAGTTCGACCCGCTGCGGATGGCTCAGGGAATGGCCTGCCGCACCAGGTTTTACGACCAGTTCTTCCTCGACGCGACGCGCAGCGGCATCCCGCAGGCGGTGATCCTCGCGTCGGGTCTCGACGCGCGCGCCTACCGCCTGCCGTGGCCGGCGGGCACCGTGGTCTACGAGGTGGACATGCCGGAAGTCATCGAGTTCAAGACGGGCACGCTCGGTGATCTGGGCGCTCAGCCGACCGCGGAGCGGCGCACGGTCGCCGTCGACCTACGCGACGACTGGGCGGGCGCTCTGCGTGACGCCGGGTTGGATCCGCAGGCGCCGGCGGCGTGGAGCGCCGAAGGCCTGCTGGTCTATCTGCCCGATGCGGCGCAGGACGCGTTGTTCGACAACATCACCGCGCTCAGCGCGCCGGGCAGCCGCCTGGCGTTCGAATTCGTCCCGGACACAGCCATTTTCGCCGACGAGAGGTGGCGGGCTCACCACGACCGGATGCGCGAGCTCGGATTCGAGATCGACTTCAACGACCTCGTCTACCACGGCGAGCGCAGCCACATCGTCGACTATCTCGCCGAGCGTGGATGGCAGACATCATCGCTGGCTGTCAAGGACCTGCACGCTGCCAACGGGTTCACCTACCCCGACGACGACGTCGCGAAGGCCTTTGCCGACGTGACGTACAGCAGCGCGGTGCTGGCCGGCTGAGCGGATCGGCTCTGCCCGGCCTCAGCGGCTGAGCAGGTCGTCTTTCAGGCGACTGGTCAGCATCTCCTGGAATACCGTGCGCGCCGGGTCGTACAGGTCTTGGAACGTGGTCAGCACCGCGTTGCGGTTGTACTCCGGAATCGAACCGACCGGAGTCCAGAAGCTGTCGATGTCCAGCAAGAAGAACGGACCCTGCTGGGCCGGCAGCGTCCGGCGCAGGTGGTAGCTCTGGTCGAGCGCCTGACCCATGCCGGGACCGTAACGCACGATCATCGACTTGCCCGGCTGGGCTTCGCGGTAGACCGCGGCTCCCTGCCATTCCGTCAAGGTCAGGCCTGCGGGTGCGACGCGCTGCGGCCCCAACAGGGGCTCGGCGATCCAGTTGGCCCATTCGACACGGCCGTCCACGCCGACGGGAACGCGGACCTCGAGGACGTAGCGCAAGCCCAGGCGTTCGACGCCGACGATCGTCGAGATCGCCGAGCGGGCATCTATGACTCGCATCACAATCTCGAGCATCGCCTCGAAGTTCGAATACGCGGTGGTCTCGACGGTGACCGCCTGGGGCTTCATCGAAGCGGCGAGCGTGTTGTCACGGTTGACGTAGCGGACGAAGCGCTCCGCCGTCGGCGTCGGGCTCCCACCGGCCATCCCCCAGGCCACGTCCTGGGCCTGGCGTTCGATCGGCAGATAATCGACGAGGAGGCGTCTGAGCTCGCCGCTCGATGACTCGTTGAGAGGATCCGTCGCCGGGTGACGAATCTCCATCGTGACCAGGGCTACGGGCGCGTTCGGGTTGGCCGCTTCGACACTCACCCTGCGAAGCATAGCCAAGCCCGGTGACGCGCGAACGGGGGCATGCCGAGCCGGGGCCGAAATGATCTCGCCCCGGATGGGCGCGGCGCCTGGGTGGCGCGAACGTCGATCGACGGGGACATCGACATCGGCCGAGGTCATCCGAGCTCCTGGTGCCCCCACTAGGACTCGAACCTAGGACCTGCGGATTAAAAGTCCGTAGCTCTACCAACTGAGCTATAGGGGCGCGAGGATTCAGGATACTGGGTGCCACACAGAAGCTCGTTTGAGCATTGGGGCTGCCGTGACCTAAGCTGACGTGGCTCCCAACGGTAGTTGCGTTGCGAGTACCCCGGAGAGATTCGGTTCTGGCCCCCTTCGTCTAGCGGCCTAGGACGCCGCCCTTTCAAGGCGGTAGCGCGGGTTCGAATCCCGTAGGGGGTACTGCGACGCGGCGACGCGGAGCAACAGCAAGGCCCTGTGGCGCAGTTGGTTAGCGCGCCGCCCTGTCACGGCGGAGGTCGCGGGTTCGAGTCCCGTCAGGGTCGCCGGCGCGGCGATGCACTCGCTGCCTTCCGGCCAGGTAGCTCAGTCGGTACGAGCGTCCGCCTGAAAAGCGGAAGGTCGGCGGTTCGATCCCGCCCCTGGCCACCAAGTATCTGTGCATTTCAGCGCCCCTTTTCGCTCTGTCTACGAACTCGTCATCACCGATTCGGACTCGGCGATGGGGCCAATATGGGGCCAAAAACGAGGTGCCGTCGCTGCCAACTCTGTATCGGATCCGTCCCCCTCGACTCTCCGCTGTCTTCGAGCGGAGCCCTACGCGACATGCGCGTGGCCAGTGGCGATTGCACTAGCACCTGCGAGGCACAATTGCGTCGTGCCCGTTCGCTGGTCAGTCGTGGCTGCCGACGACTGGGCTGTCGCTGGCCTCGAGAGCCAGGGCCAGCATCCGCACGACTGGCTCAAACATCCGTCGAGAGAGCGTACCTGGCTGTTCAAACCCGCACGGCCAGAGCGCGATCGTTCCCTCGGGGAAGACACTGTGGAGAAGCTCGGAAGCGAGATGGCTCGGCTGGTCGGAGTGCCGGCGGCCACGGTCGAACTAGCCACTCGGGGCGGGGTGCGTGGCGCATTGGTTGAAGACGTGCGATTGCCAGAGTGGGAATTGCAGGCAGGGCAGGCGCTAATGCCAGAGGTGGTTATCGATTACGACCCGACTGATCCTGAAGCGCGCGGATACAATGTCGGCTCTATCAGGCAGGCACTCACACGGTTTGGATCACCGCCAGGCTCATCGATGCCTACGTCGTTTCGGGCTTTCGATGCGTTCGCAGGATATCTCCTGTTTGACGCGTTGATCGCGCATGGAGATCGCCACGACCGCAACTGGGCCGTCCTTGTGCCGCCGCCGGACGTATCCGAGCCCTCTTTCGACCACGCAGCTAGCCTCGGCTTTACGTTGAGCGACGAACTGCGCGCCGAGCACTTACGCGACGGAACAGTGATGAAATGGGCAGAACGTGGGCACGCGAGCCGATTTGAGCATCGCAAGGGCACGCGTTGGCAGACACTCGTGGACCTGGCAGGCGACGCCATCAGACTCTGTGGACCGAGCACCCGCGAGTACTGGCGTGAACGGATACTGTCGCTTGAACGGCGGACCGTTGAGGACCTATTTGCTTCTGCCCCAGGGATGACGGAGACTGCGCACCGTTTCACGGTCGAACTCGTCAAGATTAATCGAGAGAGGTTGCTCGATGTCCTCGCCTGAATTGCTGTTATCGCGGACGTCAATGGCCACGCGACGCTTCGCTGTCGCATGGCGGAACCGGCGGCGACGCTTAAATTACGCCGGTGGCCGTACTAGACCACGGTGCCAAAGGCTATCGATTCCAGTACCTAGTTGCGTCCAGCAGAGTGGTGTACGAGCCGGTGATGACCGGCGTGTCGTAGCCGGATGAATGAAGGTCATCGCGTGATTCTTCGAGGGACCGACCAAAGTCACTCGAGCAAAGGAATCAACGCGATGACCATTGCCCACGATATCGACCTGTCTGCCGTGCTGGCCGAACGACTCACCACCACGCACCCTGATGTGCTGCGCGAGTTGTTGGCCGCCTTCATTCACGCCCTGATGGGCGCCGAAGCCGACGCGGTGTGCGGTGCCGGCTACGGCCAGCGCAGCAGCGAGCGCACCAATTCCCGCAACGGGTATCGGCACCGCGAGTTTGACACCCGCGCAGGCACATTGGATCTGGCGATTCCCAAGCTAAGGCAAGGTTCGTACTTCCCGGACTGGCTGCTGGAACGGCGCAAACGCGCCGAGCGGGCCCTGACCACGGTGGTGGCTACCTGCTACCTGCTGGGCGTTTCGACGCGGCGGATGGACAAACTCGTCGAGACTCTGGGCATCACCAGCTTGTCGAAGTCCCAGGTCAGCGTGATGGCCAAAGAGCTCGACGCCGCGGTCGAGGCGTTCCGGACCCGGCCACTGGATGCAGGCCCGTACACGTTCATGGCTGCTGACGCCCTGGTGCTCAAGGTTCGCGAAGCAGGCCGGGTGGTCAACGTGCACGCGCTGATCGCCACCGGGGTCAACGCCGAGGGCTACCGCGAAATCCTGGGCATCGACGTCACCACCGCCGAGGACGGGGCCGGCTGGCTGACCTTCCTGCGGTCGCTGACCGCCCGCGGCCTATCAGGGGTCCGTCTGGTCACTTCCGACGCCCACGCCGGTCTGGTGGCCGCGATCGGCGCCACCCTGCCTGGGGCATCGTGGCAACGGTGTCGCACCCACTACGCCACCAACCTGATGGCCATCACTCCGAAATCATCGTGGCCGTGGGTACGCACACTACTGCATTCGGTCTTCGATCAACCTGACGCCGGTTCCGTTGCAGCCCAATATGACCGCATCATCGACGCACTGGCCGACAAGCTCCCCAAGGTCGCCGACCACCTCGAAGACGCCCGCGCCGACCTGCTCGCCTTCACCGCCTTCCCCAAACAAATTTGGCGGCAGATCTGGTCCAACAACCCACAAGAACGACTCAACAAGGAAATCCGCCGGCGCACCGACGTCGTCGGAATCTTCCCCGACCGCAACGCCCTAATCCGCCTCGTCGGCGCGGTGCTGGCCGAACAACACGACGAATGGGCCGAATCCCGCCGCTACCTCGGCCTCGACGTCCTCAGCAAATCCCGCGCCGACCACACGCCATCAACAGAACAGGAGGACACCCCGGCGGCACTGACCGCCTAAACCACCAAGTCGAAGAATCACACGACGACGTCGTACACCACGTCCCTGGACTTGACCGTCGCATAACCCCGGGGTCGGCTGTGTTCAGCGGGGGCGTGTGGCCTCCGCTCAATTGGGTTTGAGTCCTTTACACTTGATGAAGTGCGCTCCGATGCGGCCGGTTAAACAAACGGCTTCGGGACCAGCGTTGGGGATGACCTCCGGGTCTGCGCTCTAGTCGAATGGCCCCGGCCTCGCCAACCTGGCTTGAGGCCGGGGTCTAACGATTGGGTCTCCCTTCCCGTGCGATTGCCAGACAGCCTTGCCGCCACCTCGATCCCTGAGAAATGGGACGAAACAGGGCCAAACCGGATCAGCTGCGGCCCGCACGAAAAGTATCGTCGAGCGAGTCAAGCGCGGTTGCGATGTCGTCAAGCTCGTCGTCGAAGAGATCCGCGTAGGTGTGTGCGGTCACGGTGATTGATGCGTGGCCCATTGCCTTTTGCAGGAGTCGCAAGTCGGCGCCGGCCCGTCGTGACAGCGATGCGTAGGTATGCCGTAGGTCATGCACACGCAAGTTGTCCCGGCCGATCTCAGTCACAGACTTCCGCCAGTTGACCGCACGCTTCCAGTTCTCCAGGCTCAGCCGGGAACCCTTCGGCGACGCGATCGCCGGCGCGCCACAGGGTCGTGCGTCGAGCCGCGCCTTAAGTGCCGGCATCAAGCGCTCGGGGATTGGGACAGAACGTCGGCCGGCTTGCGATTTCGGGTTCCCTTCAACGAGTTTGCCGCCGACTTGGGTCATCGACCGGCGAACACGGATTCGACGAGCGCCCAGGTCGACATCCTCGACATTGAGGCCGGTGAGTTCACCGAATCGTAGGCCTGTGTAAGCCAGGAGCAAGACGACGTCACCTTGAGCGCCGCATGTTTGGGCAAGTGTTGCGACTTCGCCGACGGTTAGATAGACGTGTGTGGCTTGCCGCATCGGTGGGAATTTGGTGCGTGATGCGGGGTTCTTGCCGAGGAGCTGGTCTTCCTCGACGGCGCGGTCAAGGGTCATCTTGAGGACCGAGTGCGTCCACCTCACGGTCCGCGGTCCGAGACCCGACGCTGACATGGCATTCACCCATCGTTGGATCGACTCGTGGTCGATTCTTGCGATCGGCCACGAACCAAACTGTGGCTCGATACGCAGCCTCCAGTTGTCTTCGTATCCGCGGCGGACTTTCGCGCTCAGGTCGGGTCGGGAGGCTAGCCACGATCGATAGACGTTGCGGAGCAGGATTTTGCCGCCGCGTGGGTCCACCCTGACGCCCGCGGCGCTGTCGGTGACGAGCCTTGCTTCGAACTGGCGCGCCTCCCGCTCTGTTCGGAAGCTCTTCTTGCGCTTCGAACGATCCGGTAGGCGCCATTGGACGTCATAACGCACGCCGTCCTTCGTCTCGCGGCGCTTTATGGCCAAGATTCCTCCGGAATGACGTTGGGGGAATTGAGGATCAGTGCCTGCAGCCAGCAGTGAGCGTGTGCAAGCTTGATCGTTAGCTCAAAATTTGCGGTTGTGCTAAGTCGTGGGTGAGGGCGAATCGCTCTACACCCGAGTCGATTCCAGCCAATCTTTGACGTCATCCAGTAACCATCGACGGTGCCGATCGCTAAGCCTGAGGTGATGTGGACCAGGCGCATCAATCCCACGTTCCCGCCTGGCCGCCCAATCATGCAGCGTTGAGACCGGAACTCCGGTCATTGCTCGAACTTCATGAGCGGTGAGCATGACCGACGCATTTTCTATAGTCATCGTCTCCAACCCCGTCTCCCGCCGTTGGTACTGGCCGGCAGGTCATACCGAGATCATGAGGCATAGTTCTCGATTCCCGCTACCAGCAGTGCGACATTCGATCGGAAATGCACCGTCGAGTGCGGTCAGGGGGTCGAATCTGCGAGACCGGCTTTAGGAGAGCGGTCAAGCCCTTCTGGTTGAGGTCCAGAAGGGGTGTCTGAGCTGGTCATATAGCGCCATCGCACACCAAGCGAAACCACCGCGTGCCGACCAGTGCAGATAGCGGGTTTCAGGCTGCTGTGGTACGGGTCTCGTTGGCATAAGTGTGTCGTAGCGCGTGAACGAGCGCACCCGACCGTTTCCCGGATCGGACAGGTGGTTGTGGTGAGTGGTGCGGATCGGTGCGGATGTGTTGCATTGGTGGGCAGTTGATTTGGCGACAGTGGGTGCGGACAAATGGGGACACAGATGATGTTGGTCAGGTTGGTAGAGCGCGACGATGGGTGTGTCCTATGGTTCCCACGTGGTGAACATCAATTCGAAATCGGCGGCGCGCAAGCGTGTCCGGGAGGCGCAGCATAAGGCCAACGAGGCACGTCTGGAGCGTGAGCGTCAAAATGTCGATGACGCTGCGTCGTTTCTCGTCGAGATTGGGCGGCTGGTCGCCGTCGACGAGTGGGAGCGCAACCGTATCCTCGAGATACGCGCAGAGGGGGAGCGGCGCCGTCACGAACACCGCCAGGCTGGCGCGACAGCGGTGGCCCGGATGCAAGGCCGTGGTGAAAGCCTCACTGCGATCGCTGAACTGGCGGGAGTCAAAGTCGGTGAGGTGCGCGCGGTGTTGAAGTCTGCCGACGCGCAGGCAGCGCCACGCGCGGATGCACTAGGCGCGGAAGGCAGCGCGGCGCGGGGCGCAGGAGAGGGCGCGGTGCCGGAAGCCGGCGGTGGCGCAGCCACCGACGCCGCGGCGCAAGCACTAGGTTCGGTAGACGCCGCCGCGCGAGAGGTCGGCGGTGGCGTGCCCAACAACGTGGCGGCACAAGCACTAGGTGCTGGTGCGCCGTGAACCGTCGACCGACGGTGTCGGTGAGGTCGTCAAGCGTCGGTGCACGTGCGAACGACTATGGGGGCGCTTTGTGGGTGGACCCGGTTGTGCATGCCAGCGGATGCCGCCGGTTCGACTCCTACGTCGTGCGGGGCCCCGGCGCAATCAACGCCCCGATCCACGAGTGCCCGAGGAAGTGGTCACCCTCTCGGCGGCGGCTGCCGGCCAACGTCATGATGTGGCCGGATGCCATCGGGAGCGGCGAGTCGATGAGGCGCGCGCACAACTCACTGCCGCGGCGGAATCGCGTGACTTTTGGGGTGATGATCTGAGCCCGGCATGTCCAGTTTTCCGCGGAAAACTGGCCTGTCGCTCGTCAATCGACGCAAGTCATGGACTCGCTGATGTGATTGACGGACCGGGAAGGCGCGAAAGACGGCATGCGATCTCCGGTTGGATCTGGGCAGTTTTCCGCGGAAAACTGGCGAGATGTAATGCACAATTCAGCGTGTCTGAGGGGCGGTCGTTCGGTCAGCGACGTATTTCCTGGCGGCCGGTTCCCGGAGTGGGCCGCAGCCGCGGCCCAAGCGCACCAAGGTCTTCTCCCCATGACTAAAGTTGTCACTGTTTTGAACCAAAAAGGCGGTGTCGGCAAGAGCACCGCGACCGTCAATCTGGCCGCCGTACGAGCCCAAAAACTGACCGCATATCTCGAGCCCGACGCGTTCTCGCCGGTGGCTGCGGTCTCGATAGACCCGCAGGGGTCGGCAAAATGGTGGGCCAACCGGGTCGACGCACTCCCCTTCCATCTTGTCCAAGCGCACGACGATCCCCTCGAATGGCTGCAGCAGCTCAACAACCTGCCCGGTATTGTCGAGGTCTACGTCGATACCGCCGGCTGGTTCGACCTCGACGCGGACTCCTCTCGAGATGGTCTAGGTGACGGATACTCCGCCGATGCACTGCGGACCGTCCTCGACGTCACCGCCGAAGCGATCGTCCCGGTGCTGCCGGCGCCGATGTGCTTCGACCCAACCGCGCGCACGATCCGTAAGCTTCTCGAACCGCGCAACATCCCCTACCGGGTCTTCATCAATGATTGGGACCCGCGCGATGGCGAACACTGGTTAAAGCAAACGCAGAAGTTCATTCGCGGACAGGGATGGCCCTTAGCCGAGACGGTAGTGCGGCACTACAAGATTCACACGAATGCCTGCAGCGAGGGCGTCGTGGTCACCCAGTACAAGAAGAGTGGCTCGGCGGCCAACGCGGCGGCTGACTTCTACAAGCTCGCCGACGAACTGAACATGGTAGGAGTCCGGTAATGGGGCGCGGTGGTGTCAAGACATTCGATGATCTCGTCGATGCTGTTGGCGACAACTCATCTGTTGACGGAAACGCGAAGATTCCCGTCGTCGCCCCACGGTCGGGCCTGTCGCGGTCGGTGGCTCTACGAGACCTGGTCGGCAACCCACACAACCCGCGCGATTCGGTCGGTGACCTCGACGAGTTGGCCTCCATCGTTGACTTCCAACTACAGCCCGTAGTTGTTGTCACCCGAGGAGCATTTCAAAACATCTACCCCGAGACCACGATTTCGGCGCGGTGGGTAGTAATCATCGGCAACCGGCGGTTGGCCGCCGCGCACAAGTTCGGCCGACCCGAGCTCGACATCGTGATCAAAGACGAACTCGCCAATGATCGCGCAACGCTGCTCACGGCTGTAATCTCCGAGAACGTCGACCGCTCGGGATTCGACGTGATCGAGGAAGCCAAAGCTGTCGAGAGGCTAGTGGGGGAGTACGGCAGCGCTGACGCCGCGGCCGAACATCTTCGTAAGAGCAAGACGTGGGTGTCACATCGGCGCGCGCTACTCAAACTGGCACCCGATCTTCAGGAAGCCACCCGCAGGGGCGATCTGGCGATTCGCGAAGCGCGTTCACTTGCCCAGGTTCCGCTCGCACAGCAGGTGGCCCGGTGGAAGGCCGCTCGCGGCCGGCGCAGTGAAGGGGCCAACACCGCCAATGAAACCGAAGACGGCAATTCGGATTCGGCGGCACGAGACGAACCAACGGCGCCGCCGCTGCGCTCGGTGACGCGGGCGCTTCGAAAGTTCGACGCGGATCCACGCGCCCTGGCGATAGCGTTGCGCGATCAACTTGGCGATAAAGGAGCCAGGACACTGGTCGGCCAGCTCAGGAAGTTGCTCACATAGCATCGCGAGGGTCAGTTTTCCGTGGAAAGCTGACCCATCCATCGAGGTGGCGTGGCATACTGCACGCTCAGCCACACTCAATTATGTTGGGCGTCAAGCGGTTTCGGTGGCACCGTTCGATATCGCAGGTGGTGGTTGTCGGCGTCAACACCGGCGAGCCGAAAGCCAAACGCACCCCACGGCAACGCTCACAGCTGGGAGCGCTGGGAGGCGTGAGCGGCGAAGTTGGTGCTGGTGATAGCCGCGTGGGCGCGGTTTAGGTGATACTGCCGGGTATGTCGCTCGATGAGGTGGTGGCTGAGGCTGGCCGTGTATTGGGCGATGCGCGCAGGCTTTTCGGGGCGGCGCCGATGATTAACGGGGGTTGGTCATCAACGTCGGGACTGGTGACGGGTCGCCAGGTTGTGGCAGGCGCGGGACAGGCCGCCGCCGCAGGCTGGGGTGGTGCGGCGGCCACCGGGTACGGCGTTGCCAACACTGGGCAGCTATTTTCCCTGGATCACACCATCGCCGCCGACGCGGGGACCGGCCCGCCGCTGACCGGCGTGGGAGAGGCTGCTGCCGCGGGTGGCGGGGGCATGGATGGGGTGATCACCGATACCCGTTCGGGGGTGGCCGCGATCGCTCCTGCCACCGGAACCCCGGCAGGCAAGCGGGAATTGGTGACGCATTTGCAAAGCCAGCTGGATCGGGCCAAGGCCCTGTTGCGCATCTGTGAGCGGCGCAATATGGAGCTGGCGGCGTTGATCGGGCGAGGTGCCGGCGGCTACGGCGCAGGGATGGGCGCGATGCCGATGGGCGCCGGCGCCATGACCGGTGGCATGCCGATGGGCGGCCTGGGCGCCGCCGGCGGGGGAGTGGGCAGCCCACTTTCTATCCCCGGCCTCGACACCGCCCTGTCCGGGCTTACCCGAAACCACCACCACACCAACCCCGAGCCGGATCAGGGATTGAACCTGGCCGCCGAGCCCGCAGGTCCAGGGGCCGACCGCGTCCGCGCGGCGATCCGCAAAGCCCTCGACATCGAAGGCGTTCATGATCCCGTAGCACGTGCCCGGTGGGAAGCCGGGATGATGCTGGTGGCTAAACGTGAATCCGGATACCGCAACGACGCCATAAACCACACCGATGCCAACGCGCAGAGGGGAGATCCCAGCGGAGGGTCGTTCCAATTCACCGGTGCAACGTTCCGGCAGTATCACCAGCCGGGCACAGCAAGTAGCCGATTCGACGACGTATCCGAAGCGTGCGCGTTCATCAACTACGCCCGCGGCCGCTATTGCGTCGCAGCTGACGCGTCGAATCTGGCAGCCAACATCCAGCAGGCCGATCCCACACGACCGCCGAAGGGTTACTGAGCGGCGAAGTTGGTGCTGGTGATAGCCGCGTGGGCGCGGTTTAGGTGATACTGCCGGGTATGTCGCTCGATGAGGTGGTGGCTGAGGCTGGCCGTGTATTGGGCGATGCGCGCAGGCTTTTCGGGGCGGCGCCGATGATTAACGGGGGTTGGTCATCAACGTCGGGACTGGTGACGGGTCGCCAGGTTGTGGCAGGCGCGGGACAGGCCGCCGCCGCAGGCTGGGGTGGTGCGGCGGCCACCGGGTACGGCGTTGCCAACACTGGGCAGCTATTTTCCCTGGATCACACCATCGCCGCCGACGCGGGGACCGGCCCGCCGCTGACCGGCGTGGGAGAGGCTGCTGCCGCGGGTGGCGGGGGCATGGATGGGGTGATCACCGATACCCGTTCGGGGGTGGCCGCGATCGCTCCTGCCACCGGAACCCCGGCAGGCAAGCGGGAATTGGTGACGCATTTGCAAAGCCAGCTGGATCGGGCCAAGGCCCTGTTGCGCATCTGTGAGCGGCGCAATATGGAGCTGGCGGCGTTGATCGGGCGAGGTGCCGGCGGCTACGGCGCAGGGATGGGCGCGATGCCGATGGGCGCCGGCGCCATGACCGGTGGCATGCCGATGGGCGGCCTGGGCGCCGCCGGCGGGGGAGTGGGCAGCCCACTTTCTATCCCCGGCCTCGACACCGCCCTGTCCGGGCTTACCCGAAACCACCACCACACCAACCCCGAACTCGCCGGTGACCACGACGCCGCGATCGCTGGGGGAGGGCCATTAGCGCGCATCGCGGTCAAAGCCGCACTAACCCGCTTGGGGTGCCCCTATGTCTGGGGGGCCAAGGGGCCCAACCAATTTGACTGCTCCGGCCTGGTTCACTGGTCCTACGCTCAGGCCGGCATCACCTTGGGTCCCGACACATACACCCAGATTCACCAGGGCGCCAAGGTAGCTCATGGAAACGTCGAAGCCGGAGACCTGATCTTTCCCGAAGCAGGGCACGTCATGCTCGCCATCAGCCCAACGCAGTGCGTAGAAGCCCAGCAATCCGGTGTGCCGGTCAGGATTTCGCCGATGCCAGCCTCGTACGTGGCGCGCCGGCCGATGGCGTAGCAGTTTCGGTCGAGGCCTGCGCGTCCCCGGCGGCGTCGCGGATGACGTCGCGATACTCGTGCAGCTCGGTCAGCGCCGACATGGTCTCGCTAAACGACTTTCCGCGCACGTGCGGCAGACTCGCGACAATGAGCGACTCTAACTGCAACAGTTGATCGTCGAGGTCGCGCAGCGTTGCCTTCGCCTGTGCACTGTTGCTGTGGCGCACCAGAATCTGTGCGCATATCGCAGATATCGCCGCTATCGCCTTAGCGATTCCCAAGGCCTGCAACGTGGTGCGCGGATCGGTCGACACCGACTCGAACGAGGGCTGCGCCGTGAGCGCCGCTGCCGGGCGCGGTTGGGTCTGCGGGATGGGCTCACCGCGGCGTAGCGCATCGAGGGTGCCGCGCGGCCACTGCAGGGCATCTTCGAACTTCACGCGGTTGATCCGATGAGGAAATGACTTGCCGCGCTCAAGCAACGCGGCCGTGTTCAGCGACACATTCGCCGCGTCAGCTAGCTCTCGCTGCGTTTCCAGCCCAACTTCGACTCGGCGGTCGGCAACGGCCTTGCCGACCCGCTCTAGCGGGCTCTCGCCAGGTGGAGTCGCCTTGGTGCTCACCGTGTCCTTCGCCATCGTCGCCGCCGTCGTCGACCGACGACCTCTCGGATACTTGCAAGTTAACTATAGAAGTTGACCACGTTCAGCCACGGTCGGACACGGGATCCCAACAGATGTGCCACGCGAGAGATGCACAGAAATAGCCTGTTTAAGGCAGAAAAGCATGGTTTCGCGCAGCAGATGCGCAGGGGTGCCAATACGCTGTACGCCCTTGAACTGTGTCGACTTACTCTGCCGAAACCTTCATCTGCACTGATGTTGCCTATCAGCGCATGAGCAGCTATAAACGTAGTCAGTACACAACATACACAATATGATGCACAGGTATAATTAGGAATGGAGAGCGCCGTGACCACCATCCGACCCTTGCGAGCCGACACCGGCCTGTGCGAGTACGAAGACCCCGACACCTGGTTCAGGGGATATAGCGGGGAGCGAGAGTCGGCAGCGATCTGCACCAACTGCCCCATCATCGTCGCCTGCGCCCAGAACGCCCTCAGATTTGGCGCTACCGATGGGGTGTGGGCGAGCGTGGCCATGCCCGGCGCCCGTGACGTCGCCGCCCTCAAGGCCGCTCGAGCGCAATTACGCGAGGTCATCGCCCGCTACCGAAACCAACCCCCAGCGCTACGGCTGCGGTCCCTGCAAATCCGTCAGGCCGTGCACTTCGCGGCCACCCAGCGCGACCTGCGCCGCCGACAAGCGGCTAAACCCGCGTCCAGGGCAAGTGCGACGCTAAGGGAGAAGGCCAGTGCCTAGCAGCAGCGCAGCCACCCGCGTCCTGCGCGACGACCTGCTCGCCCAACTCCGCATCGCGCAACGGCCCCTCACGACGGCACAGTTGCGCCTGCACGCGCCTGACGTGCCGGTCGCGGGGGTCGCGATATCCTGCGCCCCGATCCACGAGCAGATCTACCGGGTGCTGTGCGGCCTTGAGCGTCAAGGCCTGCTGACCCGCGGTGGCCGTGAAGGCCGCGAGGTCACCTGGACGGCGGCCGCCAACCCCGCCGACCGCGAAATCGCCGCCCTGGAAGCCGCTTTCAGCGCCTCGGACGGCCAGCCGGCGCCACGTTGAAAGGGCGCCATCCGATGATCACATGTCCCGTTCGAGCGGCGCTGACAGCTCGGGTGCCCGAACTGGCCAACGGCTCCGTCGAAATCATTGCGGTCGCACGCGAGCCCGGACTGTTGGCTAAAGTCGCGGTCCGATCACGTGTTCGCGGGATCAACGCGGTCGCCGTCTGTATCGGGTGGGGCGGCCTGCGTATCGCCGACGTCGAAAAGCGCCTCTGCGGCGAACATGTCAGCATCATCGCCTACGACAGCGACACTGCCAGGTACGTGATCAACGCACTGGGAATCAAGTCTGCGATCGCCGAAGTCATCAACCCTGAACAGCGCCGCATCCGCGTTTACGTCAACCCCGATGACTATGCGCGCGCACTAGGCAAGGTTGGTCACAACTTGCGCCTTGTCCGGCAGCTGACCTCCTGCAGCATTCACATCCGCACCGCCACTGGCGCAAATCGTGCCCCCATGGTTGCACCACCAGGCAGTTGCCCCCGATCCCAGTAACCGAAAGGCAACCCAATGAGCGCAAACACCCTGTATGACATCGAGCTGCGCGACTGGGACCGAGTCGAAATCCTATCTGCCACATCGCAAAGCGGCGCCTACGCGGCGCGTACCGAGGTCTCGTGGTCCAACCGGAAGATCTTCACCCCGACATTATTCGACTGCGGCACAACGACATGACCTCCCCCGATGCACGCTCGGCTGCGGCACGAAGACGGGTCGCTGAGCGTCGGCTGCGCCAGTTTATGGCTAACCACGGTTACCCCGACCCCGACTCGAGCCGATCGGAGCGCACAATATGGCACGGAGGACGCGGCCAGATCCACACCAGCCGGGTCTGTTCGACATCTTCGGCGGGGACGGTGGTGGTGACGAGCCCAGAGATACGCCAGATCGTGGCGGAGGCCTACGCGGGCCCGCTCGAGCTGCCCCCGCAGTGGAGCCCAGCCCAACGCGAGACATTCCTGGACAGCCAGGCGGCCAGGATCAGCTACCAGGTCGCCGAGCTGGCGGCCGAGATGGGCGCCCAGGCGGTAGGGGCGTGGACCCGCAGCCGCGGCGAGCATCCGGATTACCTGACCAAGGCAGGGATGCTGAACACCGCACGCAGCCAGGCGATGGAGATCGTGCTCAACAACGAGCTCTACGAGCAGATCCCGACCGAGGACGGCCAGCCCAGCAACCTGTGGGGGGAGCACAACGACCCAGCGCCCGATCGCAGTCAGGTGCCCTGGGATCAACGCTGGACCCGGCCCCAGTATCGCAGCGACCCCAGCCAGAACATCGAGGCGCTGATCGCGGATCTGTGGCCGGACCCGAATTACTCGGCGGTGTTTCGGATCAAGGCCGGATACCTGCTAGCCGCCCGGGCCGAGGATGGCCTGCCCCTACCGAGCGGCCCGGACGATCCGCTCACGAGCACGCTGGCTCAGATGGTCTACACCGATCTGCGCGACGACGGCATACCCGAGCGGTAAACGCCCAGCCCTCACTGTTCGATGAGGCCGATCAGCCCACCGATCCGCGCTCGATTGACCCCGGCGGCGCCCCGCTGCCGCGGCCGAACCCGCGCACACCAGCCCACCAGCCAATCGACCCGCCGGCGGGCACCGTACAAAGCCCGGCTGTATCAGACGAACCGACTCCGGCCGCCGAGCAGCGGATAGAAGAATTCACCAGCCCCACCGATTTTCCGGCAAGCCTCGACACCCTGGTGCCATCGGGGTCCAAAGCACGCATCCGCGCCAACATTGCCGCCGTCCAGCTGCTGCGCGCCCTGCAAGACGCGCAGCGGCCGGCCACCCCAGCCGAACAACGTGTCCTGGCCACCTGGTCAGGCTGGGGTGCGGTACCCCAGGTGTTCGACCCCCGCGCCAGCGACCTCACCGCCGAACGGGACACCCTGGCCGAGTTGCTCGATCGCGACCAATACCGCCAGGCAGAGGCCTCCATCCTCAACGCCCACTACACCGATCCCGCCATCGCCGCCGTGGTGTGGGAAGCACTAGGTCGGGCCGGGTTTAGCGGTGGCAAGGTCCTCGAACCAGGTTGCGGAGCAGGAACATTCATCGCTCACGCCCCCGATGAGGCAGTCATGGTTGGTGTGGAAAGTGACGCCACCACCGCAGCCATCGCCGCCCTGCTCTACCCATCGGCCCAGATCCGCCACGAAGGTTTCGAATCCACTCACGTCCCCGAAAACAGCTTCGCCGCCGCCGTCGGCAACGTCCCCTTCGGCCGCTACGCGGTCACCGACCCCGCCCACAACCCCGCCCGTCACTCCATCCATAACCACTTCATCGTCAAATCCCTCGCGCTGATTGCCCCCGGTGGATACGTGGCTGTGCTGACCAGCCGCTACACCCTGGATGCGGCGAAATCGGTCGCCCGGCGTGACATTTCGGCCAAAGCCGACCTCATCGGCGCGATCCGGCTCCCGTCGAAGGCGTTTACGCGGGTGGCCGGCACCGAGGTCGTCACCGACCTGCTCATCCTGCGCCGCCGCGATCCCCGAACCCCCTCCCCAGACGAACTGCCCGCCTGGATCAACACCGAAGCCATCGAACTCACCGACCCCGACACCGGCGCCGGCGAAACCCTGCACATCAACTCCCATTTCGTCGCCAACCCCCACAACGTGCTCGGCCAGATGCACCTGGGCCGCGGACTCAACGGCTCCCACCAACTCGTCGTGCGCGGCACCAGCGGCACCAGCGGCACCAGCGGCACCGAGCTCGCCGAGCAGCTGCACGACCGGCTACACCTGCTCATCGACTCGGCCATGAAGCACGGGCTCGGATTAACCGCCACGCCGGCTGAACTCACCGAGGTCTCCGCAGACGTCTTCGACCCCGGCCTGATCACCGCGGCCGACCGCGGTGAGGACACCCCGCTCTACACATTGCGCTACAGCGAGGCCAACCGCGGCATCGAATACTGGGCCGGACACCAATGGGAACCCCACAAAACCCCGAAAACGCTGCTAGCAGAAACCCGCGAACTCATCGGCCTGCGCGACGTCGCCGTCAGCCTCATCGCCTCCCAACGCGACGGCCAGCCCGCCGCCGAGCGCGACCAGCTCCGCGGACACCTCAACACCCTCTACGACAACTACGTGCGCCAGCATGGCCCCCTCAACCGGTTCACCTGGGTCTATCCCACCGTCACCCAAGAACGCCACGATCAGCGCTTGGCCGCCGCCGAAACCGCCTGGCGCACCGCCGAAGGCACCCCCGAGCGCCCCTACACCGGGCCCGTGCCCGACGACGTCGCCGCGCAATGGGACACCGAGGCCTCCGAAGCGCCCGCGCCCTACAAGAAGCGGCGTCACCTCGACGGCGGAATGCGCCACGACCCCGGATGGGCACTGGTCGCCTCATTGGAAATCTTCGACGAAGACACCGGCTCCGCCCAGAAATCGCCCATCTTTTCCACCGACCTGCTCACCCCGCCGCTGGAGCGCGCCACCGCCGACACCCCCGAAGAAGCGTTGGCGGTGTGCCTGGACCGCACCCAGCGCGTCGACGTCGACCTAATCGCCAACCTGCTAGAAGTCGAAGTCGACGACGCCCGTGACCTGATCGCTGGACTGGTCTATCCCAGCCTCGACGACCCCGACGAACTCGTCCCCGCCGTGAGTGCCCTGTCCGGCAACGTGCGCACCAAACTCGCCCGCGCGCTCGATGCGGCCGAAACCAACCCGATCTACAACGACTACGCCGCCGCCCTGCAACAGGTGCTGCCGCCCCAGCGTGAAGCCCAAGACATCAAAATGCGCCCCGGGGCACCGTGGATCCCGGCCCAAGTCGTCGCCGCCTTCGCCGAGAAAACATTCGACGCCACCGGTGTGGTCGCCGAACACATCGGCGGGCGCTGGGTCGTCGACGTTGCCTCCTACAAACGCCACGGCCGGCTGATGACCGACGAATGGGGAACCGACCGACGCGGCTGCGACGCGGTCAGCCTGCTCGAGGCCGCCTGCAACTCCAAAGCCGTCCTCGTCAACAACGACGACGGTGTCCTCGACCTGCAGGCCACCTTCGCCGCCCAAGCCAAAATGGCCAAAATCAGCGAGGAATTCACCCGCTGGCTGTGGTCTGACGAGACCCGCCGCGACACCCTGGTCGCCGAATACAACCGGCGCTTCAACTCGCGGCGCGCGCCTGCCTACGACGGCTCACACATGCGTTTTCCTGGCATGTCGGATCACTTCACGCCGCACTTCTACCAGCGCAACGCCGCCGCGCGCATCATCTCCGAGCCCGCCGTTCTCTTGGATCATGTTGTCGGAGCGGGCAAGACGGGAAGCATGGTCGCTGGAGCGCTGGAACTGCGGCGCCTGGGGTTGGTACGCCAACCCTGGCTCGTGGTACCCAATGCGATCACCGAACAAGTTGGCCGCGAAGCCCAACAGTGGTATCCGGCCGCCAAGATTCTGCTCGGCTCAGCGGCCACCACCGCTGATGGACGGCGCCGCTTCATCGCCCAAACCGCCTCAAGTGATTGGGATCTCGTTGTCATCCCGCAGTCGGCGTTCACCGCGATCAACGTCTCCACGGATATGCGCGTCGACTACATCGAAAACCAGCTCGATACATTGCGCGAACAACTCCAATCCGCCGAAGCCGACCGCAGCAAAAAGCGCATCGAACTCGCCATCAAAAGCGCCAAGGCGCGGCTAGAAAAACTTGTAGCCGCCAACACCAAAGACACTGGGTTGCGGTTTGAGGAATCCGGTTGTGACTATCTGATGATCGACGAGGCCGACACGTACAAGAACTTGGGCCGCACCTGCAACATTGAAGAATTATCGTGCCCCAACGCATCGCAACGTGCCGAGGACCTCGCCCTCAAACTCACCGTGTTGCGCCAGCGGCGCCGCGACGAGGCGCTGGCCAAAGGCATTCCCGCGCACCGGGTTGTCGAACGGGTCGCGACCTTCGCCACCGGCACACCGATCAGCAACTCATTAGGCGAGCTATGGGTCATGCAAACCTACTTGCGGCCAGACCTTTTAGAGCACGCCGGGGTCGCTGACCTGGGGGACTGGGGTGCGGCGTTTACCGCGACCACCACCACCATCGAGGTCAACACCACGGGCACTAAGCTGCGGCCCGTCACGCGAGTAGGGAAGTTCACCAACCTGCCCGCCCTGCTGGCGCTGTCCTCGGTCTACACCGACGTCGTCACCCGCGACCAAGTCCCCGTCGAGCTGCCGCCGCTTCGCACCGGGCAACGCCAAATCATCAGCTTGCACCCCGACATCGAAGTCGTCGACTTCATTACCGACTTGGGCTACCGCCTCGATCATCTCGACTCACGCAATCCCCGACGCGACAACCCACTCAAAATCAGCAACGACGGGCGCAACGTGTCGTTGGATCCACGGTTGGCCCACCTGCCCAAACCCCGACACAGCCGCGCCTGCGCAGTCGCCGACGCAGCCATGCGTGTCCATTACCGCCACGCGCATCGCGCCTATACCCATCCCGACACCGGCGCGCCGGCCGGCACCGGGGCACTGCAGATCATGTTCTGCGACCGCGGCACCCCATCCAAAGACCCCGCCCAGTTCACCATCTATCAGGCGATCAAAGACGAACTCGTGGCGCGCGGCATGCCCGCAGCCGCGATCCGCTTCGTCCACGAGGCAAAAAATCTTCAAGAGATCAAAACGCTGTTCGCCCAGTGCATTAGGGGAGACGTCTCAGTGCTGATCGGTAGCACCGAGAAAATCGGCGCCGGGGTCAACGTGCAAGCCCGAGCCGCCGCCCTGCATCACGTCGACGTGCCATGGCGCCCGCGCGACCTTGAACAACGCGAAGGCCGCATTCAGCGCCAAGGCAACCAAAACCTCGACGGCATCGACATCTTCATCTACGTCACCGAAGGCTCCTACGACACCGTCATGTGGCAAAAAGTCCAAGCCAAAACGCTGTTCATCGAACAGATGCGCCGCAACGAGGTCCTCGATATCGAGATCGACGACCTTTCCGGCGGTGACATCGGGACCGCCGCCGCAGAAACCAAGGCCATCGCCACCGGCGACCCGCGCTACATACACCAAGTTGAACTCGACGACACCGTCAAACGCCTCACCGCCCTGCAGCGCGCACACAGTCAATCGGTGCGCAACCGCGACTGGCAAGTCAGTGTGCTCGAGCGCGCGATTCCCAACAAACAACGCGCCATCGACGAGCTCACTCCATTCGCCAGGGCAGCCGCCGCGCATGCCTCCGCCGGCGGGCCACCACGGCTGACCGTCGCAGACACCACCTACACCGAGCGCGTCCCCGCCTCCCACGCACTGGCTGCGGCCTGCCGGCGCGCCTACACCGCCGGCAAAGACCGCGGCGCCAGCCGCTTCGAACCCATCGGCGCCACCATCTACGGCATCGACATCCTGGCCGCCCGCGACCTCACCCACGACCAACTGCTACTACGACTAGCCGTGCCGTCGCGCACCGCAGAAATCTCCGGCCTTGAACTGTTATCCACCGGCGCAGGTCCAGGCTCCGACGTCAACGGCCCCAAACAACTCGGACTGCTGCGCCGCGTGGAAAACCTCTACACCGGCCTACCCGAACACCACGCACGACTGCAGCACGAACGCGACCGCGACCAGGCCGCCCTCGACGACTTTGTAACCAACCCCCCAGCACCGTTCGAACACGCCGACGAACTGGCCACAAAAGACGCAGAACTTAAAGCCCTCACCCTCGAGCTGCGCATGGCCGCCCAAAGCCCCGAAGCCAAAGCCAAAGCCGCCGCGGCCGAACAACGCATGGCCGCCCGCGGCCGCAAACCCGGATGGAGCCTGCTCCTGAACCCCACACCGGCCCTGGTCGAAGAACTCGGCTACCCCAGCGCCGATGCCCTACGCAAAATTGTCCGCGCCCGAGAACGCCTCGCCCTCGAACAACACGACCACCAGCAAGGCCTCGCCGGTCCCGAGCACGACTTCTGAATATCCAAACCGGAAGTTAGACACTACATTCGAACGGTCCCTTGTGTGGCGCTGAAGTTCCCCGTGCCCTTTCATCGCGGCATATTCGAGCCGTCGCCACCGCATGCCGACACATGGCGAAACCTCGCAGCCTTTGTCGCGCGGCACAGCCCCGCGGTTTACTGTGCGGCATGCCCGAATCCGGACCTTCGGCTCAAGCCCAACAAGACATCCGCGCCGCGCAAGCCTTGCCCGACAATCTCGCCCGCCGCGAGCACGTCCATGCCGTCCAGCAACGCGCGCGGGCCCTCCTTCTGGATGCCACGAGCACGCCCGAACAAAAGTCCGCCGTCCGGCTCGATATCAGACAAGCGCGCGCACTCACTAGCGACCTGTGCACGCCGCGCACCCCAGCACCCCTGACCTGGATCGCAGCCCCAGCATTGAATAAAGCTGCGACGCCGCTCGTACGCCAGCACGTGCATGCCGGAGACCGAATGAACGAGCAGTTGGCCGATCCGGTCGCCGACGCCCCGCACACCACATGAGCACGAAGTCGGAGACGGCGATAGAAGCCGCACTGGATCTGGGTAATACTGGCCAGTATGTCGTCACTCGATGGACTGGTGGCCGAGACAGGTCGCGTGCTCAGTGATGCTCGCCGGCTTTTCGGCGCGGCGCCCCTCGAAGCGTCGTTGCCTTCGGCGCAGCAGTTGATGGCGGGCCGAGCAGCTGTAGCGCCAGTGGGGCAGGCCGCAGCTGCCAATTGGCAAGGCGAGGCAGCGACGACCTACGCTGCGACCAACGCCGATCAGGTCCATGCGTTAGACCGCACGGTAGCCGCCGATGGCCAAGTCAATCCGGCGCTGACCCATGCCGGACAGGCCGCCGCGGCGGGAGCACGAAGCATGGACAACCTGATCGCTCAGACCCGCGCGGGGGTTAGCGCACTGGCCCCCAGCACACGTAGCGCCGCAGGGCAGCAGCAACTCGCCAGCTTTTTGCAGGGTCAGCTCAACCAGGCGAAGGGATTGCTGCAAAACTTCCAGCAGCGCAACGCTGAAATAGCCGGCACCATCCAAAGCGCTGACTACGGGCGCCTTTCCGGTAGCCACGGCAAGGAGTCACCACCTGCTGCGCCGCTGGATTCGCGCACGTGGAAGCCGGGTGATAAGCGGCATATGCCCTATGACGCCGGCCCGGGTGGGATGGGCCCGCCCAACTTTCCTGATTCGCCGCCGTGGGTTGATATATGGGACCGGTCAGGAGCAGACGACCCCGACAAAGTTCCGCACTACTTTGTCAGATCCGATGAAATCCCCGGCTACAAGGTGTATCCGCCCGGAGCCCTAGGGCCACCAACGGTCGTCGACGAACGCGGCAATCCAGACCCATATGTCCAGTTGGGCCCAAACACAGGCGTGTGGGTACCGCAGTCGGCCTTTCCGGGAGCGAAAATCTATCCGCCTGGCTCTAACCCACTGCCACCCTACGGATACGACGAATGGTTACCAGGGTCCGGGATTTATATGTGGCACAGCGATTTAACCCCCGAACCGTACAACCCTTCCGGTCCTCTGGGGCCACCAACCTATCCGCAGGAAGGCCACTAACTACTAACTAGAAGCCACACCCGGGGGACGGCCTGCCAACAACGGGCGGCGTACAGCCCCCATGGCCCGTCGCGATGCAGATCTACCCCAAGGCCGGCGATCAACCTTCGCGCGTCAAAGTTCTGGCGGGAATTTTGACCGTGACCGTCGCCTAGGCCGATAAGTTGCCCTAGCGTTGGTGGAAAGTGCAGCGCTCGAAGGGATTTAACATTGGAACCAAAGGGGTGCAGCGCCCGGATCGCTGATAGAGGTGTCAGGTTGGCCTCGCGGGCGATGCCACTTGTCGAAGGCGACCAGTTCGCATCGCGTCGAATAAAGTGGATCGCCGACGAGCTGGCCAGCTTGCGCGACGGTATCCCCGCTAAGCTAGCCGACGATCCGGGCATCACGCACGCAGTCGTGCAAGACGTCGACATGAAGATTGCGGAAATCCAGGACGTACTTACTGCCAGCCGCAAGGCCGCTTCTTCGGCGCCACCGGTCAGATGATCGGCGCCCGCCCGGGTTGCAATAGCGCCCCGTGCGCCAGGCTGATTCGTCACCGTGACAATTTGACCCTGCTCTTGTCCAGGCTGGTCCTGCTAGAGGTGCGTCGGCTTTCGCGCGCGTATGTCGGTGTTGGCGGCTACTGCTTGTGCAGCCGGGGATTCCACTGCGGGGAAGGGGCGTGCGGCGAGAAGTATCGAGGAGGCGCAACCCGTGATGGGCCCGCTGCGAACCCGAAAGTCATTGCCGCCGATGGATATGCGCGCGGTGCTCGATGCTACCGATGTAGAGCACGCGATCGTTGCCGGTGGAGCTTGCAGCTAAGATCGCCGATTGGCTCGCCGGCTACGCTCACAGTCGCGAGGCTCCCCGGCTTAAGGCACTCCTGTGTGCCGTATCTCCGGACTGATTGACGCAGGTGTGCGAAGTTGCAGGACGCATCTGGTGCGGCGTGTCTTGAAAGAAAACAAAAGTCGACAAGCCGTGTGGACATGCTGGCGTAGCCGGTTTTTGGTGAATGTGGCGTTGTTGGTAGCGGCTAAAGCGACTCGGGACTTATCGTCCCGAACATGACGGGCTGGACCGATGTAGCGCTGTCCCAGGTGCTCGGCGGAGTATCCGAGGTATTGGGGTCACCCTTCCCTCAAAGCCCGGCGCCCGGCGGCCCGATGCCACTAGACCCGGCCCCAACGGCTCCGGTCACCTCACGCGATCAGCTCACCAAGCTCGACCGAGCCAAGCTCACTTACATGGGCATTAACCCGGATACGGCTCCGATGCCCGAAATCAACCAGGCGCTGGGCCGCGACCAACCCGCAGCGCCTCCGCCCCCGCCGCCCCCGCCGGAGTCGCCGGCGCCGACCTCCCCGGCGGGCACGCCACCGCCACCGGGACTGAGCGGGGCAGGGGCAGAAGCAGCCAAACGGCTCGACGAGGCACTGGCCAAAAATCATTCGGCGCTCAATGACGCTGACGACAAACTGGCCGACGCTCTGCTTAAAGCGTCGAGCTCTAGCGCTGATGGTCGTCAGCGGCTCCAAGCTTTGCAGCAAGACATCATCGACCAGGTCAACAAGCTGGGGTCATCGCTGGATACTGCGACCGGCCAACAGCAGCTGGCAGAGTTCTTGCAGGGAAAAACCGACGACATCCTCAACGTCCTGAAAAACGCTGGGCTGGACTCAGATTCACAAGCGCGGGTGTTGGATGGTCTCTCGGCGCGCTATCAGGCGTTGCAAGACAAGAAACCCGGCGATGACCCGCACACCAAGGGTTCGAGCGGCGACGGCACTGGCAGCGGCAACCCGGACTCAACCGGCACTACACCGGGTGGTGGTGCCGATTCTCCGGCCGGGACCGGTGACGGCACTGGCAGTGGCAATGACCCGCTACTGGACGGGCTGGCCTCAGATCCGTTGATGTCGCGGTTGGGCATGATGGGCGGGCCTGCGATGGGCGCTCTTGGCTCGCTGCCAGGTGCGCTCGGTTCAGCGATTCCCTCGCTCGGCGGAGGCGGTGGCGGCGGGCTGGGGGATTTGGGTTCGGCGATCGGTGGGGCGCTACGCGATGGCGGCCACGATCCGGACCAGGCCTCTGATGAGCACGTCGATTCGTTGAAAGACCCGTCCGGATCGCACACCGGTGACGACAAACCGCGAGATGGCACCCAGCCGGCCGGACTGCACGACCCAGGGGACAAAGCAGACAAAGGGGACAAGGCGGGGACAGAAAACGCTGGCAGCGGATCCACCCCGCCGCCGTCAGCGCCGGCAGCGCCAGGTCAGACGCCAACACCGTCGACTCAGGTCCAGCTGCCCGACCAATCGGTGCGAACCGCGGCCAATGGCGCACTCGCGCAGGCCGGACGCGCGGTGCTCTCCGGTGACAGCATCGACGACGCGTTTGCAGGGGCCAATCTTCAGTTGCCGCCGCTGGGTTCGCCGGTGAGTTCACCCATGGCACCCTCGCGGCTGCAATTCGGCGATGTGGGCCAATACACCGATCATCGGGTCATGGCTCTAGACAAAGACCATGTTTGGCTCAATGGCCAGGTCACGCCGATTGACCAGCTCGACACTGGCCCGAATTTCTTGGGGTGGACACGCGTGTCGGCCCCAACAGCGACAACGGTGACTTCGGCGGCCGTCGCCCCGGCACCGGCCGTGGCGCCCGCACCGGCGCCGCCGACCACTTAAGCGAACTTTTACTGCAACGTGAGGGAGTACCGTAATGACCGTGAATGAGCAGGCCTTGCAGGTCAACACCGATGACCTGATCCGATGGGCGATCGCCCACGAACGCGCCGCCGAGGCGTGCGGGCAGGCCCGTGCTGACCATGCCCGCACCGTGGCTGCGGCCGAATCGTGGGGACCGCTGTTTTACGAGGCGCGTCGTGCTGCAGTGGCCGCGGTCAACGACCGCGAGACCGCATTGCGCGACCAACAAGAGCGGCACGGGGCCATGGCGCAGCAGCTTCGCGCCGCCGCGGCGCGCATGGCGGAGATGAACGCTGACAACCGTGCCAATTTGACGATTTCCACGGATTAGCAACATGTCTGAAGCGCCGTCGACCGACTACGACACCGTGGTGTTCGAGGTCGCAAGCCGCGATGAGTCGATCGTGGTGGCGGTGGGCCGCAGCGGCAACTCGTTAGGCGTGGAGCTTCAGGCGGCGGCGATGCAGCTCAGCGACGCCGAACTGGCTAACCGCATCATCAAATTGAACACGCTGGCTCATTTACGCTCGCAGTTGGCGCTGCGTCAGGAGTGGGAGGCTCAACACGTGACCGTGTCCAGTGCGTTGCCCACCAAGGATCAGGTTGCCAGCTATGAGGCCCTGATCGATTTCTGAGAGAACTCGTCGCAACGTCAGCTAGAACACGGAGGGAGGACCGCAGTGCTGCAGGTCGATGTTGCCGGACTGCAGAGTGCGGTCGCGGGGCTGGTCGCCGCCGCTAACAGCCTTGCCAGGCTCGGCGCGCAGTCGCCGGTGCACCCTCCGCTGGCCACCGATGAGACATCAACGAGCGTGGCTGCCCGCCTCAGTGAGCACGCGGCGGTGATGGCATCGCGAGCTGCTGACGGGTCGACGGTCCTTGCGGCCGGCGCCAAGGCGATAACCCAGTCAGCAGTCGCGTATGGGCAGATGGACCAGGCCAATCAAGCGGTGGTGAGCTTGCAAGGTAACCCTGCACCCTCCACGCCGGGCTTCACCCCGGCGGTGACGGTGAATCTTGTTGCGCCTGATGTGCCGATCGCCCCGCCGGGACCCCGCCCAGCCGAAACGACGGCGGCGATCATGGAAGCCGGTCAGCCCGCTGCCGGGGATGCGTTTGTGGCCGACTGTGCGGCACTGTCAGAAGGATTTAGCGCTGCCGCGCGATCGGCCCGCCGCGGGGCGGCCACGGTCAGTGAACATCTCAAAGGGGAAGCAGGACCGCGTATTTCGGCGGCGTTGAATCGTTACGCGGACTGGGCGCAGGAGATGGCCCGCCATGCCGACACCGTTGGAAAGCTCGCCGGCAGCCACAAGAACAGATTTACACAAGCCAAGCAGGCGACTCCGACGACCACGGAGTTCGCTAACCGTCACCGCGAGCTCCACAACGCGATCGCACTCAACAGCTCTTATCCCAGTCCGGGATCGGCGGCCGCGGTGTCTAAGGCACACACGAATTTGACCCAGTTAACGAACCACACCCAGGTTGTGGCCGCTGGCTACCACACCGGCGAGACGATACCGGAGGCTCCGCCGGGGCCACCGCCAGCCCCAGCAATCGTGGAACCTGGTGCCGGACAAGGGGACACCCCGCCGTCTCCAACTCAGCAGGGAGCGGATCCAAAACCGACACGCGATCACCCGGGCACCACCCACGCCGGCGACGTCGACCCCGACACCGACCCCGCCGGCCTCGACGAGAGTCTCAATGCAGGCGATGGTGATCCCGCCGCTAACCCGCTAGCGCCTGCGGGAACGGGTGCGATGCCGGGAATGGCCTCATCTTTGCCGCCGATGTTGACCGGCCTGCTGGGCGCCGGGGTCGGGATGGCCACCCAGATACCGCAGAAATTAGGCCAAGAGCTGCAGGGATTGGCCCAGCAAGCCACCCAGAGCGTTGCAGGTTTGGCACAAGGAATGGCAGGCAAGAACGGGCTGGACGACGCGGCCAAAATTGAGCCAGCAGACTCCCTGGGCAGCGGTGCCGGCGGAGGCGGTGGTGACGACGGCGCTACCGCCCCGGCGGCCAGCGGCGGCGCAGATCTCAAGCCGGCGGCTTCAGCGATCTCCGGAATGAGTTCCCCCACCTCGCCCCCGTTGGCGGGGGCCAGCGCCACCCCGAGTCCCACCGCTGCCGCCGCTGAGAGCGGTATGGGCGGCTCCCCAATGTTCATGCCCCCGATGGGGGGCATGGGCGCTGGCGCCGGGGCGGCCAAGCGCAAGGTAAAGGACCCGGACAAGTCGATCGAGATGCCATCGCGCCCTAATTCCGAGCCGATCAAAGGCGAACGGGGAGACCCAATTCGGCACACGGCCACCGTTGACGCCGCTGCCTACCCCAAAGACGGGCCGAAGCGCACGGTGACCGTTCGGTCACGCAGCCGACGCGTCGACCGCGACCCGGGCAGCGGTGATGACCAGTGAGCGTGAATGGGTGCGTCGGCTATCAGTCCGATCAGAATCTGGTCGCTGAAGTGATGGCCCAGCTCGATTCGGTGTCGATGGCCCTGCCCGACCTGCAGGATGAAATTGCGTCCGACGACGATGGTGAGGCCCCGTGACGGTGTACGAGTATGACGGCTACCAGGCGGATAAGAATTTAACCGCCAGTGTCATAGCGCGCATGGAACGGGTGTCGACGATGCTTTCCAAGCTGCTCGAGGAGATGGATGGCATCGACCTGGAAGCCATCGGCGGCGATGGCGACGTCGTGTTGTCGGTGAACTCCCAAGGACAACTCACCTCGCTGTCGCTGGCGCAGGGCTGCACCACCCGCTACTCACACGGGGCTTTGGCCGAGCTGATCAACACCACGATCGACGAGGCAGTCAACGCCGCGGCCGAGGAAACAGCGAGCGTGGGAGGCGGCCAAGACCAGGAAGCGCTCGACGCTGCTGTGCAAGCGTTCATCAATCCCGAAAGTGAGATCTGGACTGCCACCTGAGCACCGGTTTCGTCTTGGATTCGCGTCCAACGGTAGCCCGATGTCGCCGCAGGACAGTACGCTGATTGCATGAATCCGCAGGCAGTTGGGCAGCCGAGCTACCCCGCTGCGACCGGCGGCCCGCCCACCTCCACGAGTACGGTCGGTGTGCCGACCGGTGCCGCGGTGTTGCCACCACCGCCCAGCTACGTGCCACCCCCACAAGCTCCTGCACCGCCACCGGTGTACCGCAGACGCGGGCCGGGCTGGCTGGCGGTATGGGTAATGCTGGCGCTCGCGCTGCTACTGGCGTTAAGCGCAACGGTGATGAGTGCGATGAAGTTGACCGCATCAAACCCGGCCGCGACAACCACCACGGTGATGGCGCCACCCCCACCGCCGGTGAGCTACAGCCCGGAGCAAGTGGCGGCGGCCAAGAAGGAAGCCTGCGACGCCAGCGATACGGCGGACAAATCGATAATTGCTGCTCAAAAGAACTTCTTCGACGCTGCGCGAGACCGGCAATCGCCTCAATACCATCCTGCACTGGGCAACTTCCAGCTTGTGGTGATACTGGAGACGCAGTACATCCAACAGCATCTTCCGCCGGCTACCCCGAAGAACGTGCTAGACGCGACCAATGAATATGTCACCGCAGTAATTCGGTTGGTCGACGCCAATACCCGCGAGCTGTCCGACCACGATGCCCAGCCGTTCGTGTTAGCGCTTAGAAGTGCGGGAGATCGACTCGACAAGGTGTGTGAGTGATGCGAACCGATGACATTCTGCAGGTCATTCCCGCTGCGGCGGAGTCGGCGAACATGCTGACCGGTTCGGCAACGGTCGAGTTTGCTACGACCGTGCCCGAGCACGCGGCCCATGGCGCGGCGGCCACGGCAGCCGGGGGGGCTCACGCGGCTTCAATGTGGGCGCCGAGCGTGGCAGCAAGCGCAGGTGTGAACCAGCAAGTCGCGGGAGCCGGTGCCGCGCTGGCGCCACGCGGTGGAAAGGTGGCTCAACGCAACGATCAATCGTTGACCGCAGACCTTCAGACCGACAACCAGAACGCTCAGGACCTGACACCGGTGGTGAGCATATGACCGCCACCCTGCACTCGCCCCAAGCGGGGACACCGCTCCCACCCGCTTTCCCGCCACGTCAGCTTCCGCCACCGGCGGGGCCCGGCCGCGGGGCGGTGGGGGGCACGGCGGCGGCGCTAGTCGTTGCGGTCGGAGCCGCCGTCCTTGCCGCAGTAGCGTGGATGACGCCATCCAAAGTTCCCGTCAGTACGGTGGTTGCGCCGTGGTCACCACCTGCCCCGAGTTCCGACCAGGTGGCAGCCGCACGCACAAAGGCATGCCAAGTGTGGGGGATTACCGCGACAGCAATGGACGCGGCCACGAACGCGGTGGCCCACGCTCCAGCCGACTGGAATGACCCTGGCACCCAAGAGGCCTTGGCCAACGAGGCGCGGGTAATCCTGGTGGAAAGCGCATACCTGCGCCGTGAACTGCCCGCCGATACACCGGCAACGATCCGCTCAGGGATCGACGACTACCTTGCGGCCAGCTCGGACATGGAAAACGCCACCACGCATCGCAAGGGCAGCTTGCGAAACGCCGCGATCGGTCGTGCAAACACCGCAGAAGACAAGGTAAACGCCGCTTGCCGGTAGTGTGAGGAAGAGGGAGCCGTGGCGGATGTGCCCGCAACCAGTATCGCTGGGAACATCATCATCACCCCGGATATGGTGCCGCCAGCAGCAGAGCCGTTGGAGACCCAAGCGGCGCACTACGCGGCGTTGGCGGAGAAAGTCGGTGAGCTGCAGCAGCAGCTCAAAGCCGCCAATGCGATGCGCGAAGAGGCCGCACAATCGCCCGGTTGGGAAGCTGGGCACGAAAAGAATCGCCAATTGGCCGCAGACTACGGCCGGATGGTCGAGATATACAACGCGGCGGCAGATTATTTCAACGGAGTCGCTGGCGTTTACCGCGACGCGCAAACCGCCCAACGGAACGTCTTGATGAAAGCCAATGCTGAACTGTCGCAGGCCAAGAACGCGATACAACAGCAGGAGATCGCGGCGCGCTGGCACACGCACGCCCGAGCCCTGACGACCAGCGCGGTAGGAGCCGCTACAGCCAAGGCCGGAGTTTTCGAGCACACTGCAGGCACCGATATCACGGCTCTTACCTCACGCCTAGGCGGTCCGGCACCTCAAGACCCCGTCTTGCCCCATAGCGGCGGAGGCGGAATAGCCGTACCCACAGGCAAAGAGGGCTCCGGACTAGGTGATGACAACGGCGACCCCGCGAACCCCAACGGCACTGGCAATCCGCAGGGAATAGGTAATGGGCACACGCCGCGCCACAGTGGTGCAGCGAAGGGCGAGGACGGCGAGCCGGCGACGACGGGACCAGGATCCACTCCTGCGGTGATGGGGAGCCCTTATCCGGGTGCCGGGCAGATGCCGATGCCGGGTGGTGGTGGCAGCGGGATTCAGTCTGTTGGTTTCCCGCCGGGGTTGACGTCGATGACGGGGGGACTTGGATCGATGCCCGGTGGGGGTGGCATGGGAGGCCTGGGCTCTGGTGGGGGCTTGGGCGGGCTGCCCGGCGGTATGGGGCAGCTGCCCGGTACTCAGGCTGCCGGGCTGGGGAACCTGCCCGCTAATGCCGCACCAGCAGCCGGGGCACCGGCACAGTTGGGACCGGCGTTCTCCCAAGGACTTTCAGCCGGATCGGCGTTGGGGTCGCTGCCGCCTGCGACCGGCACTGGAACGCCGGCCGCAGGGCAAGCAGCCGCAACTCCAGCGGCAGGGCTGACTTCGGGTGCGGGCGTTCCTTCGGCCGGGTTGACAGGAGCAGGTGCGACCCCTCCGGCAGTCAGCCCCGCAGCGCCGGGGCTTGCCACGTCTGGCGGGCCGACGAGTGCTGCACCGGCGGCGATGATGCTTCCGCCCCCGGGTATGGGCGCTCCCGCGGCCCCCGTAGCTGCGGGTGGCGCAAGTGCTGCAGCCCCCGTCGCCCCTGCTGGCAACACGGCCACACCGGGTGGCTCCGCGCCGACAACCGGGCCGGCAGCTGGATCGACGGTCGGATCGGGTGGGGCGGTGGTTGTGCCGGCAAGTGTTGTCAGCGCCGGAGCTGGCGCCCGCAACCGTGGACGACCGGAGTCAGCCGAACTGGCAACCGCAAAAGTGTTGGCGCGCAAGCTCCGTCGTGACAGCGACATTGTTAATTACGCGTGCATTGAGTGGGCCGTGGGCGTATTTCGCCGCGAGGCTGGCGGGGCCACCGAGTGCGTGGTGATGTCCAACGAAGGCTTTGGTTACATTCCGCGGGGAGTGTTCTTGCCACGTACTGCCCGTCTGTTGACGGCAGATAAGTTGGTAGACAACCAATTTCGGGAAGGCTGGTTCGGGTCATCCGATCCTGCCGAGGTGCTAGCCGAATATGCACGGCTGCGCGGCCGCGGCGGAACGCATCTGGTTGCCATGGCAGTAACCGCGGACAGCCCCTACGGTCGGGTGCCAGGGGTCGAATACGCGGTTTGTCAACGCGAATTCGATGACGGTGCTTACATCCGCCCGATTCTCGACGATATGCATATGCATCGTCTCGAAGCGTTGCACCCGGAGGTGTATGCCCGGGTTCAGCAGACGACCTCCACTGAACCTGAGACGCGCATGGTTGAAAATCAGGTCGTTGTGCCGCTGGCTGTGCAGATGATCGAAGCTGTGAAGATGTCGGGGGAGATGACGCTCGATCTGCGGCAGATGTGGGATGTGCTGGGCACCGGCGACCACATCTCGGAGGAGGTATGGAACCAGTACCGGATCGCCTCAACCGTGTACTACGTGAACCTCAGCGCGAACCGGCCTCGGCCGGAGGCCTCCACAGGAGATCGCGAGCGTTATCAGGCGCAGTGGGTCACCGCACGCACGATGGAGTTGCTGCAGGGTTGGGAGCGGCGACCGGTCGACGTAGCGGATATGGTCTACGCTGCGGCGACGGCCTACCCATGGAGATTTTGGCACCAAATTTGAATTGTTATGGCGCGTGGTCGAATCCGAGCTCGGCTGCGGCGTAGCGTGAGGTGCCGCGGCGTGCGACGTGGGATGCAGTGATCAGGATTGACCGCCGAGCGCTGGCGAAAACCGTTATAGGAGCACGCCTTATAAGTACGTGGTAGCTGGGCCTCGATTTGGCGATCGAGGTGATGGCCGGATCGTTGGAGGAGAGACGCCGAGTCGTCACAGTGACGAAATAAGCGGTATTCGCTGGAAGCACCCATCCATCCACCGCCGCGGCCACGCGCGCAGGGTTGCCCGAGAAATTGGTGTCTGTTCTCACGCAATCTCGGGGACATTCTTATCGGATTGGGGGCAAGTTGCGATCGGGGATAGTACGTTGAGGGTCAGGAAATGAGCGCGGTGACGGCGGTCGTGGTCGTGTCAGCGAGCGCGATGCCGCCGATATTGCCGATGGGTTGGTCGAGGGCCGCGACAGGAAGCCACTGGATGAGCTCCGGTAAGACAACCCCTTTGGGTTGCAGCACTGTGACGATCATAGCCATTGTGCTGCTGGGGATTTCACCGGGAATGAAGGGGCAGATGATCACCTGGCCGGTGGCGGCTGCGAGGTGAATCGTGTTAGATAGTACGACAACGTACAGTTCCTGGTTGGTGTCGCGGCCTGGCGTGATGTCTCCGGGTGTGATCACAGGCCAGCGGCCCGGTTCGCCTGATAGACCTTCTCCGCGTAGGCGTCGATGTCGAGCGTTGGCACAGTGTGTGTTGTGTAGTTCTCGAGCGAGATTCGGAGATGCTCGTTGTGCAGGGCTCGTTCGATCATCTCTGAACGATTCAGCCCGGCCGCCTGGGCGTCCGCATCGGCCGCCGCCAGCACGGCCTCTTCAATCATTACGGACACTTTGGCTTTCGCCATACCATTTATCCTACTCTGAGCAGGACAGTTGTCGTGAGGGTACTCCGGCTGGTGGCGCCGACGCAGGTTGCGTTAAATGGTGCGAGGACGACCTACCACAGATTCAGCTTGCCAGTCACGGTTACGGACGGGCCCATGTACGCCGATGACGACGATTCGGGGCGCGAAACGGTGTACCTGCTAGGTTCGCGTGAGAATGCGCGCCGCCTCATGGCGGCCGTCGCACGGGATAGGGCCGTCGTCCCGGGCTGGCGAGCCTTACTAAGTCGATGGCCGAACTCGAGGAGATGGTCGGCGGCCAGGAGTGAGCTGCGATCCTGATGGGTAGGGCGACTTCGCTTTTGGGGCGGACTCCGATCGCTGGCGGTCAAGGTCCTGAAAGCCCGGTACCTGTAGCGATCTGGCGCCACTGCGGTGTTCTGGGTTTTCATTCAATTTGGACGTGCTGGTAGCGGGGGTGTAGCGGGGGGCGGTACGGTGCCGGTGTGCCGTTGAAGTTGGCGTCTAAGACGCAGGTTTCGGGTCATTTCTTTGTTCGGCGACGCTTGTCGTTTGCGTTGCTGCGCCGTTCGGTGAGCATGGAGATCAATCCGGTTCGCTGGCACCGCACGCTGTTGATGTTGTCGGCGGTGTTGGGTGTGGTGCTCGTGGTGGGGGCGTTCGTGTACGGGTGGTTTCGCCCGGCGGGGGTGATCGACGACTCGTCGAAGATCGTTGCTGATCGTTCGTCGGGGGCGTTGTTTGTGGTGGTCGACAAGCGACTGTATCCGGCGTTGAATCTGGTGTCGGCGCAGCTGATTGCTGGGTCGCCGGATCGGCCGACGTTTGTGGCATCGGGGGAGATTGCGAAGTGGCCCAAAGGGCCGACGGTGGGGATCCAGGGCGCTCCGGTGGAGACACCGGCGGTGGTGTCTCCGCAGGTTTCGCGCTGGGCTGTGTGCGACACGGCGCCGACGACGGTTGGTGGTTCGCCGTTGGTGACGGGCATCAATGGGCAGTTGTTGCTCGGGGAGGCGGCGGGAGAGCTCGCCGGCAGCGAGGCCTTGTTGTTGTCTTATGGGCCGCAGGTACACCTGGTGACTAATGGTGTTCGGATGCCGATTGATCTGTCTCAGTCCGCGGTCGCCGGGCCCCTGGGGATTGCGCCCGGGGCGCAGGCGACGGGGATGTCGCGGGCCCTTTTTGACGCGTTGCCGGCGGGGGGACCGCTGGCTGTTCCCGCGGTGCCTGGCGCCGGTGGGCCCGGTCAGGTGGATTTGGGGGCGGGGGTTGTTGTCGGTGCGGTGGTGGCGAGCCGGGATGTGGCTGCACAGTCGGACCGCTTTTATGTGGTGCTGGCAGATGGGGTTCAAGAGGTCTCGCCTGTGGTGGCTTCGATGCTGCGCCAGCATGATTCGTTTGGTTTAGCCACGCCGCCGCAGATATCGCCGGATCATTTGGCGCATATTCCGCTGCGTCATGTTCTTGATGTGGATTATTATCCGCGGTCGCCTGTGCGCCTGGTTGATGCGGGCAGTCGGCCGGTTTCGTGTGTGGCGTGGCAGTGGAGTGTGAGCGAGCGTCAGGCGCGGCTCGCGGTGATTTCGGGTCGGGGGTTGCCCATCCGCGCGGATCAGCGGGCGAAGATGGTGCCGTTGGTGGGTGCCGGCAATGGCGGGGTGCAAGCGAATCAGGTCTTGGTCGGTGATGGTGCATCGACGTTTGTTAGCACTACTGGTCAGGCATTGGATTCGCCTGCGCGCGAGACGATGTGGCTGACTAGCTCCACCGGGTCGCGCTATGGTGTGCCGTTTGACGACAATAGCGTGCAGGCGTTGGGGCTGGTGTTATCTCAGGTTCGTCCGGCGCCGTGGTCGATGCTGCAGGTGTGGCCTGCGGGACCGGAGTTGTCGCGGGCGGCCGCGTTGACGGTGCATAGCCCGTCGGACGCGGTGGCTGTGTTGCCGACGAAGACCAACGTACGGGCCGGCGGATAGGAGGGGGAGAAGGTTGTCGACGATTCGTTTCAGCCCGTCTCGGCGGCTGAGGGCGCCCAAAGTTGATGGCGGCATGCAGTCGGTACGCGATTCTCCGATCGCGCCGCGCCGGTTGCCGATGACGAAGGCGCAGATCATTTTGCCTGCAGTCATGGGCGCGGCGTTTTTGGGCATGATGGCCATGATCTTGACTCAACCGGGGCTGCGCTCGGGGCCGATGAGTTTGTTTTCGTTGTTTGTGCCGGTGATGATGATTGTGTCGTTCGCCGGGGTGTTTATGCAGGGCCGTTTTGGTGGCGGTGATAAGGCGTTGTCTCCGCAGGCGTTGGAAGAAGAGCGCCGTGCCTACATGGACGAGCTCGACCAGACACGTGATGTGATTCAAAGTGACGCCGAGCGTCAGTTCGCCAATTACCAGTTCTTGCATCCCGAACCGGCGATGCTGCGTGGGTTGGTCGGGTCGCCGCGGATGTGGGAGCGATCGGGTTCTGCTGAGGACTTGGCGATGCACTTTGGTTTTGTCCGTTTCGGAACCGGTACTTCGGATTTGGCGAAGAAGCTGGCTAAGCCTCGGTTGGGGGAGTCGGCCGATTATGAGCCAGTCTGCTATGACGCGCTGCGCAAGTTTTTGTTGGAGCAGTCCAAGATTAGTGGGATCGCTAAACCGCTGTCGCTCAAGGTGATTCCGCTGATGACGTTGGTGGGTGAGGATGGTCCGGACACAGTCCACGGTGTGGTGCGGGCGATGATTTGTCAGGCGGCCTGCTTCCATTCACCGCAGGACTTGAAAGTCATGGTCGTCACCGACGAACCAGCACGATGGGATTGGGTCAAGTGGTTGCCGCATTGCCAACACGACAAGCTCTTTGATAGTGGCGGGCCGTTGCGAATGGTGTGGACGTCGCCGACGGCGATGGATGCGGCGGTTGGTCACGAATTGCATGGCGCTCGAAAGAATTACGGGGACCCTGGCGCCGCGGACGGGGTACGTCCGCATTGGCTTGTGATCAACGACCAGCTCCGTGTGGATAGTGAATGGGACACGTTGAATCGCAGGGGCGTTGGGGGGGTCGCGGGCGTGACCTTTGTGCGTGTAGTGGTCAAGGAGGGCGCGGCGGATGACAACTGAGTTCACATTGCATGTCAAGCGCGACGGGGCATATGACGAGGAGGGGTTTTTCGCGCTCCCCGATACGCTGGACACGGCGTCCGCGGTCGCGTTTGCGCGCAAAATGGCTAGATACCATGCAGATTCGCGGGTAACGCAAAGTTCGACTGCCGCCGCATCGAAGGTCGTGGATCTGTATGAGATTCTCGGCCACGCTGATCCGGGCGATATCGATGTGGAGGAGGCCTGGGCGGCGACGCGGCTGGGTCCGCCGCTGCAAGACGACGAGGGCGAATTGCAGTGGGGTCGGGAGTGGATGCGGTTCCCGATCGGTATTGATCCACGCAATGGACAGCCCGTGGCCCTCGACTTGAAGGAGACTCACGAGTTCGAGGGGATGGGCCATCACGTCGTCGTCGTCGGCACGACTGGGAGTGGTAAATCGGTGTTTTTGACGGCGTTGATTACGTCGGCGTGTTTGACGCATTCGCCAGACTCGTTGAAGGTCGCGGTGTTTGACTTTAAGGGTAGTGCGTTGGCGCATTTGGTGGCGGGATTCCCGCACTGCGTCGCGGCGATGAGCAACTTGCGTAACGATCGCCTGTGGATTGTGAGGATGGAAGATGTCCTCTACGGCGAGATGGAGCGCCGCAAGTCTTGGCTTGACCGGGCTGGGGTCAGTGACATCGCTGAATATGAGTATTTGCGCATTCACAAGAAGGAGAAGTTGCGGCCGATGCCGCACCTGCTGCTGATTGTCGATGAGTTCACGCAGATGTTCGCTGAACATGACGGAGCCAAAGCGGTCATGGACGAGGTCGGCCGCCAGGGCCGCTCGCAGGGGCTTCGCCTCGTGATGGGGTCGCAGCGGCTGGGCCACCAGATGCAGGGCGGCATCATGAGTAACATCCCGGTGCGGGTGGCGCTGCGAACTGTCGGCGACACCGATTCCCACGAGGTGTTGGGTAGCGATGAGGCCAATCATCTGCCCAAAAAACCTGCTGGGGCTGGGCTTTTGAAGGTAGGTGCCAACAAGAACCTGACGAGGTTTCAGACGGCGTTCGTGCTCAAGAGCTATGTACCGCCCCAACGGGCAGCAGCTGCTGCGGCCAGGCAGGAAGCCGGTTACCTTGAGCCACAAGAGTTCCAGGCGGTCGGTATGCCTGCTCTGCAGATGGCCCGCGACGGCGAGGGCGAGCAGACCAAAATCCCGGAACCACGCGCCATCATTGGCGCCGATGGCCGCACCGTCAAACAGGTGCAGGCAACGGTGGATTGCTTGAATCGGCTGAATCTTCCTCCACTGCAAGCGATGTGGCTGCCGCCGCTGCAGCCGGTCCCTGCTGATGAGCTGGTGCGGCGGTTGCGGGGCCAACCGTGGGATGTCGACTATGGCTCGGCCCAAAGCGAGCTCTCGAGGCTGATGTTTCCGGTCGGGATCGAAGACAGGCCGCGCGACCACCGCCAGCTTGTCTATGCGCCCAATCTGGCCGAAGGTAACTGCGCGGTCATTGGTATGGGGCAATCGGGTAAGACGGTGGCCATCGCGACGATGATCTCGGGTGCCGCTTTGTTGTATCATCCTCGGCGGCTTCAGTTCTACGTCATCGCACTCAGCGGGCCGGACCTCAACCTGGTAGCTGGTTTGCCGCACGTCGGTGGTTTCGCACGCGAGGTGGACCCCGAGCAGGTCAAACGAATCATCGCCGAGATGCTGGCGCTGATCGATCAGCGCGAGCAGGCGTTCACCAAGCTAGGTCTGACGCTAACCAAGCTGCGTGAACGCAAATTTGGCGGCGTGCCAGGTGAGGTGCCTCAAGACTCGTTCGGCGATGTGTTTTTGGTGATCGATGGCTGGCCAACGTTTGTGAAGAACTGGGAGCTGTTGGTTTCTGACGTGGAACGAATCTTGGCTAAAGGACCCGATGTTGGGGTGCACGCCATTGTGTCGACCAGTGGCTGGGTGGCCAACAAATTCCCGTCAGGAATGACCAAGAATTTCACCAGCAACGTGGAGCTCAAGCTCGGTGACAACGATGACATGACGGTCAACAATGTGAAGGTCGCGCGCGACGTTCCCTTCGGGGAGCAGAAGATGTTCCTCGACGAAGAGGACGACACTGGCGGTGAGGTCGAGCAGGTCAACGTGGTCAAGATCAGGGGCCGCGGCACGACGATGGAGGGGTACCATTTTCAGGCCGGGTTACCGGAGATAACCGTGCAAGGGCGGCGCGCCGACGTGGCAGCAGCCGTTGAGCCAATTCAGCGGCTCGCTGGACCTGACAGTGCGGCCGCGCGGGTACGGATGCTGCCCAAAATCGTCGGTATCGACGAGGTCTTCGCGCAATGGGAGCAGCGTGAGCATGGGCCGGGTGGGGTCGACTGGAGTGGTGTCGTGCCGTTCGGGATTTCAGAAATCGGTTTGGAGCCGGCGGTCGCGAACTTCGCTGCGACCCCGCATCTGCTGCTTACCGGTCGGCCTGAATGTGGATTGTCGAGCGGGTTGGCCACGGTGGCCCAAGCTGTGATGCGGGTGTACGGGCCCGAGCAGGCCCAGATCTATGTGGTGGACCCTCATAATGAGTTGCTGCGCGTGGTCGAAGGTGAACATTTGGGCGCCTACGTTTTCCGGGAGGACCAGGTGCGTGCCTTGGGTGACAGCCTGGGGGCGATCCTGACTGAACGTATGCCGATGACAGACCTAAGCCAGGCGGAGTTGGCTGCGGGGACGCGGCGTTGGAGCGGGCCAGAGATCTTTGTCTTCATCGATCGTGAAGAGACCCTTGCTAGTTGGGACACTGGTGGGTTCGTGGCAGGAACCGGATACCCGTTGGGCCCGCTGGCGCGGTTTATTGCGCGGGGTAAAGAGGTCGGCCTGCACCTGGTCGTGTCGCGGCGGATCGCTCAGTGGGGCCGCACGCTGACCAATCCGATAATCGGGGAGTTGCTCAAGGCCAAAGCACCTGTCGTGGTAATGGACGGCGACCCTGATGAAGGGCCGATCGTCGGCAAAACGAAAGCCGTGCCAGCTGACCCCGGTCGTGGCCTGTACGTCACTGACCGGATGGTGGCGCCGGTGCAGATCGCGTTCCCGGCGAGCGCCCATTGAGCGAGGATGACCCCGCGTGGCTGCTCGTCCACGCGGTGGAACAAGCCCGCTTAGAACAGGGGTTGTCCAAACATGATCTGGCACGCCTGGCGCGCGTGGCGCGGCCTACGATCTCGCGGCTGATCAACCATGGCATGGTCCCGTCTCGTGCGGCCACGCTGGATAGGATCGGCTCGGCGCTGGGCTGGGAGGCCGGGACGTGTGCGGCCTTGTTGGCCGGCCAACCCCTACCGGGTCCACGCGCGCCGGTGACTCGCTCGGCCCAGCTCGTCGCAGCGCGGCTCACCGAGATTGCCGAGGAGGCGCGGTCGGCCGCCGGTGCTGCCGAGCAGTCGATTCTGCGGCTGAAAACCATCGAGGAGCGTGCGCGTGCGGCTGCGCAGTTCGTGCTGGGCGGTTCAGTAGCTGATTAAGCGGTCGATCTGGACCGATTCATGCGTCGGCATGGGCCTTTGTCGCTCGGTGATGCGTGGCGGTATTTCGCCAGGTGAGCGGCGCCGTAGAGGGTGTCGGGAAACAGGGGGTGTTGCCTTGTGTGGAATGTCGGAGGTTTGGTTGCCGGTGTCCCTGGGGGCGGTTATCGTCGCATCAAACGGCGGCTTTATTGCTCGTGGGGCGAATGGGATATGTGGACAGGGGTGGGATTGCAATGATGTTCATTGAGGCGCCGGCGCTGGCGGCGCAGGCAGCATCAGAGGGCGCAGGCGGGGCGACCACGGCGGCCACTCTTGCCGCTGGGGCACCAGCGATGGGCGCTGTGCTGCCGATGGGCGGCGAGGAAGTGTCGGCAATGTTCGCTCAAGCTATCGCCGCGCACGGCGCGCAGTTCTTGGCGGCAGGTGCTCTAGGTGTGGCTCAGCGGGAGGCGTTCGCAGCCACCGTGGCTACGTCGGCGGCCACCTACACCGCTATGGATGCGGTCGGCAAGGCGCTGCTGTCGCTGTAGCGCGGCGGTGCACTGATGTACTGGGGTATCCCACCAGAGATCAACGCATTTCGGTTGACCAGGATGGGCGCGGGTCCAACGGCGCACGTCCCACAGATCACCGCCTACACGGCTGCTGCGGCCACGCACTTCGAGCAAGGGATGCAGCAGTCGGTGACCGCGATCGCGACCGCGCCGGTTTTCCAGGGCTCTGGCGGAATGGGGATGCTCGATAGTGCCACGCCGATGGCGGCCTGGCAGCAGACCGCCGGGCTGCATGCAGAGACTGCGGCGGCCACCATCCAAACTGGGTTGACTGCGTACAGCGCGGCCGTGTCCGCGACCATTCCTCATGAAGTGGTGGTGGCCAACCGGGTCCGCGAGGCCACTTTGGAATCAACAAATTTCATGGGGATCAACACCCCAGCGATCGCCGAGGCGAATGCTGAATATGGGGAGTATTGGTCGCAGAACGCCGGGGCCATGGTCGGCTACTTGGGCGCTATGGCCCCTGTCGTGAGCGCGCTGACCGTTCCCTTGCCGACGTTGCCTGATATGAGCAATCCGCTGGGGGCGACGGCCGGCTTGGCAGGGTTGGTCGGCGACGGGGTTGGTGCTGGCGTGCAGGCCTTAGGGTCGGGCATTAGCGCCGGTGGGGGAGTGGTGTCGGCTGGCAGTGGGATCAGCACAGGCGTGGCCACTGGGATCTCGAGCGGCGTGTTCAACGGCACGGGAGCAGGCGTGCAGGCCGCAGGGTCGCCCACTGGTGGGCAAACCCCGGCACCGCAGCCAGCGACCACCGGCACGACCGCGGGGCAGGGCGTGCCCGCAACGACGGGCACCGGCCAGGGCGTCACGAGTAACGCGCCGCAGGGAAAAGCTCCACCGTTGCAGGCGGGTCAAGGCGGTCAGCCGCCCCTGGAAGAGTCTGGACAGTCGTTGCTCGGCCAACTCACCCAGGCGCCAACCGAAATGATGAGTTCGCTCAGTTCACCACTGGAGTCACTGGGGCAGCTCCCGTCGAGTGCCAGTGGCCAACTAAGCGGCCTGATGGGCCCGTTGTCGGCGCTGACCGGTGGAATGTCCGGTGGATTGGGTGGGCCCCCAGCCGGGGGAGCACCGGGATTCAGCGCAGCCAGTGCACCGTGGTCGGGACTAAGTGGCGCCAACGGCGGCTTCGCCGGGGGCGCGTCAGCGGTTGCCGCGGCGTTGACGAAACCGTCTGCTGGCGGGCTAGGTGGGCCTGTGGGCGTGCCGGGCGGCTGGTGGGCCGACGTGGCTGATGGCGCTGAAACAGACGAGCAACCGGCTGCGGGACTGCGAAGCGGCGCGGCAGCGGGCAGAGGAGCCATGGCGCCCGGAATGTATGGACCCATGGCGGCAACGGGGCGCTCCGGACGCGGCAGTGAATATGCCGATGTCAGCGAGCAGGATAAGACGATCACGCTACCGGCCTCCGCGCATGCGGCGCCGGTGCTCACGTCTGAGGGCGTGGTCCACGTCGGGCAGGGAGGATAACTCCCGGCAGGGGCCCGGGTCATTGCTGAACTGATCGAACCAGCGGTAACCACTTGCTAGTGAAGGAGATACACCATCATGGCGTTGAACGCCGATGTCGCCCAGATGCTTTCGGGCGCAAGTCAATTGTCGAACATTCAACAAGAGGTGCTGTCGGCGTTGGGCCGTTATGTCACCATGAACCAGAACCTCACCGGTACTGGGTTTAGTGGTGATGCGGCGCTGGCCTCCATGGCCACCACCGAGGACATCAACCGGACCGGCCAACAGGTCAGCCAGCGGTTTCAGAGCGTCATCGACATAATGAAGCGCTCGGCGCACCAGTACCAAGAAACGAACGCGCAGAACCGCGCGGCGCTGGGCTCCATCCAGTCGACCTGACCGCGGCCAATCTTTCAGACATCGAACGACTTTCAGAGGAGAATGGTTATGGATTCAATGCGTTACGACCACGCCATGATCGCCGATCACGTGTCGGCCCAGGCGCAGCTGGTCGCTCACATGAACGATCTGCGTACCCGGGCCATGGGAACAATCAACCAGGTCGCCACAGTCTGGACGCAGCATGGTTCTGACGCTGCCCAGGTCGCCATGCACGAGATCGATCAGGCGTTCCAGGCGGTGTTCACCACGATCGAGCGCCATGGACAGGCCCAGGGGCACGCGTCGACGAATGCGCTGGGCACCGACCACGCGGTCCAGGCTGGTTTCCGGGGCTTGTGACCGAGACCGGAACCGCGGTTGCAGCGCGGCTGTCGACCACGTCGGAAGGTTTGTGGTTGACAGCCGCGCTTTGCGGTGTGGCTCAATTGCCACCTGCCCTCAAGATCCGGCCCATTGGGGCGGTGCAGGCCACCATCGCGGCTCACCCCGGGATGGAGGTGCTCGAAAACGCGGGGATTTGTCAGGGCGGCGAGGTTGACCCCAGCGTGGCCTCTTGGGTGCGGGCCTTGGGGCGTCCCGACGTCGAGATTGACGTGACGATTACCCGCCCCGAGATCCGACCGGAGCGGCTTGAAGGCCCACCAGCGGTCTTCACCGCCCCGGAGGACGCGATTGAGGCCGCCGAGGCGCTGGCACGGTGGTACGCCCAGCGGCCTCCCCAGCGAGTTGTGACATTGTGCCGGCGCGATAACGCGTGGGTGGCCGCCGCGCGGCTCTGGCGCCCGGGCCAAGACACCAGCGATGAGGTTGTGGTCACCCCGCTGGGTGGGACCGAGATCGCGCACGTCGTCGTCGACACGATAGGGCCGGCCGACCCGGCCCAATTCCACGGCATCAATAGCGAAGCAGCGGTACTCAATACAGTTCTGTCGGCCTGGCAGGCCAACCCCGCCATCGACATCATCGCGGGCCTCGTAGAGGTTGGACTTTCAGTTCCCCAGGCGCGGCTAGTCGAAGCGGTCGCCGACCGGGGCACCACCCGCGCGGTTATCGGCGCGGCCGAATTCTCTATCAGTGGCCCGGCGCGGGCGCCGATGGCGGTGACCGTGGCTGACACCTTGATCGGCCGCGTCGTTGTCAGCAACAGCGTTGGTCCTGACGGCAGGCAATGGACCACACTGCTGCCCGGCGCCGATCACGCAATCCACACGGCTGTGGTCGAGCTGCTCGAAACTTTGCCCTCGGGACGCGGCTGGGCGACTCATCAGCGGACATAAAATTTCGATACAGGCGAATATGGTGTCCGTTGTAGACGGATGAAAACCGTGGTTGTTACTGTCGCGCTGTGGCCAAATTATGTGGCGCTAAGCGAAATTCGAATACGTCTGGTGACGAGGGGACACGGTATGACAAGTCCGCATGAGCGTGAGGAACGCGACTTTTTCAATGGCCTGGCGGCAGGTCCGCCGCCCGAGACGCAGCCCGCGCCAGGCGCAGTTGAGCCCAGCCATCCCAACAACAGCGGCGAACCGACGAGCGATGATGGGCGGCCGCGGTTTTCACCCCCGGAGGCCGCTCTTGGGCTCCCCGCCCAGGATGCGACGCCGGCGCCGTCTTCGGCGCCCCAACAAGCCCCGGGTTGGCAGCCGCCGCGGTTTTCGCCCCCGGAGGGCACCTTGGCACCCCAGGGCCAAGACACCCCTCCGCCACCTCCGTGGGCGCAGCAGGCCGGTCCCCATCAGCAGGGGACGCCCAGCGAAAGCTACGGTTCCTCAAGTCAATTGGGCCGCCCACCGCAGGGAGTGTCGGAGGCGGCGCTCGGTGGGCGTCACGGCGCACCGCAGCCAGCCGGTCACGCAGATCCCAGCCAGGTTGCGCGTCCGTATCCGCCGGCAGAAGAACATGGTTGGCGTGCGCCAACACCCCAACCGTCGCCTCGCACCGCGGGCACGCCACGGTCTTCGGACGCGCTGCGAGAGCACCTGCGCGCCACGGACTTGATTGCCCCACACAAGGAGGCGCCATCCAAGGGGTGGCGCAGGGCGTTGCTCAAGGTTTCTGGTGGGCTGATTAACGTCGGTGAGTCCAGCGACGAGCGCACAGTGCGTGGCCTCAAGGCTGCGATCGGGGCCAATTTGCGTGGCACTTATACCGTCGTGGTGCTTGGTGGCAAGGGCGGTTCGGGCAAGACCGCGATGACTGTCGCGACCGCCAGTGAGTTTGCACGCAATCGTAACGACCAAGTGGTCGCTGTCGACGCCGATCCGGCACAGGCCGCAAATTTGGCGGCTCGGGTGGATCCCAAGGCGTCATCGCTGCGTGCGATTAACGACGACCTTAATCTTCATCGCTACGCCGATGTTGGGGCCTTGACGGGCCACAACCAAGTTGGTTTAGACGTTGTGGCTTCCCCGCGCCATGGAGGCGCTCGCGGGGAGGGGTTGACCGCTGATGAGTTCAGCAAGGGCCATATGCGTCTACAACGGTTCTACAGTGTGCTTTTCGTTGACTGCGGTGTCGATCTCGAACACGAGGTGATGAAGGGTGTGTTCGAGCGCGCCGATGCGGTGTTGATGGTGGCCTCGGCCGTCCCGGACGGCGCCGAAGGCGCGAGCACCAATTTCGAGTGGTTGCGCGACGAAGGCTATCACCAGTTGCTGTCGCGAACAGTGTTGGTGATCAACCACATTCGCCCGGCGCGCAATCGGAAGGATCGTAAGGAGGCGGCCAAACTGGTCGCCACACTCAGGGAGCATTTCGGGAGCTGGGTCAAAAACGATCGCATTATCGAGGTACCCTTTGACCCCCACATCGCCTCGGCGGGCGAGTTGGACCTTCGAAGGGTCAACCCTAAGACCGCCAGGGCGGTGCTTAAGACCGCCGCCGCATTGGCGGCAGGGTTCTCGACAGCGGCCGATGCCCGATGACCACCGCCAATTCCGCACAACAGGCGCCGGAAGTCCCTCGGCTGTGCAAGGTTCATTTGCTGGTCGGGGATGACACGCTCATCGATTACGTCCTGCCTGCTGGGGTGGCGTTGATTGCGGTGATCGAGGACCTCATCCCGCGGGTCAATGCGATTCTCAAAGATCGCGGGCGGGCACCTCTTGATGACACGTTGACCTTTCAACTGTGCCGTGCAGACGCCACTCCGCTCGATCCGCAGCGATCCCTTGATGACAGCCGTGTCTACGACGGGGACTTGTTGTGTCTCTTGCCTACTGACGCCACCGAACGCTTCGCACCTGTCATTGAGGAGGTGTCGACGGCGCTGGCTCGTTCAGCACGCCAGCAGTTCGCCACAGTCGATGTCACGGTCGCGCGTCGGGTAGCCGGGGGGCTTTTCGCAGCGCTGGTCGCGTGGGCCGAGGTGATGTTGGCGCAGTTGTGGTGGCAACAGCACGGCTGGCTGCCCGCGGCGGTGTCGTGGGGATTAGCCGCCGTTTTCTTGGTGTCGGCGAGGGCGGCGACGCGGGCACGAGATGAGCAGCGACGCCGATCGGCGGACTTCCTGGTGTGGTCGGCGCTGATTTGCGCCGGTGCAGGCGCGGCGATGTCGGTGCCGGGACCACCCGGTGGCTGGCATGTGGTGGCCGCGACGGCCACCGTGTTGGCCGGCGTGGCGGCATTGACGATGCTGACCGGCCGCTATCTGACTGTGTTTGCGGGGATGGCTGTGGTCGGGTTATCTGCGGGCGCGGTGGCGGCGATCCACGCCAGCGGTTGGCGAGTGCTGCCAGCGCATCTGGCGGTCGTCTTCTTGGTAGCGGACCTGGTGCTAGTGACGTTTGCAACCAGCATCGGGATCGTGGGGGCCGGAGTGCCCGGGCCATGGTTTCCTTCGGTCACTAACCGGGGGGTGTTTGAGACTCGAGAAGGCGCTGCCCTAAACACGGTGTCGCCGGTGGAGCGTCCGGGCAATGAAACCGTTGAGCAGATCGCGACGTGGGCTCGGCGCGGCACCGCCATCGTGACGGGTCTGCTGGCTGGCGGCGCTGTGGTGTTGGTGGCGGCCGCGCGCTATGCAGTGATGCCCGAAACTGGCGGCGGGTGGCGGTTTTTGGCATTCACGTTGGGGATTTGCGCAATCTTTCTGCTCCGGGCGCGCTCGTTTGTTGATCGCAATCAATCGGTGATGCTGGCCGTTGGTGCGGTCGTCGCGGTAGCGGTGGTGATCGGACGATACGCAAGCGCTCCCAACCCGGCTTCGCCGGTTGTCACCCTGATATGTGTTGGCGCAGCGCTAATGTTGGCCGGGGCGGGCCTGCTTGGAGCGCTGGTGGTGCCCAATGCGCGGATCAGCGCACCGGTAAACCGCGCCGTCGAAGTCAGCGAGTACATTCTGCTGATTTTCGTTGTGCCATGGGCGATCTGGCTGCTGAATCTGCTGTGGGTGGTACGAAATGCGGTCCACGGCTGATGATTAAAGCCGTGAGTACGCTGGGCGCGATCGGGCTCGCCGCAGCACTGGTTGCCGTATCTGGCGGCGTGGCCGGCGCGATTGATCCCCCGGTGGTGCCGCCTGGGCCACCCCCGCCCGATCCCGCACCCGGGCCGGATCAGCCGATGCGCCAGATCGCGGCGTGCACAACAACCGGCGTGTTGCCCGGCAGTGATTTGCGTGAGTTGCCCGCGGCGCTGCAGCTGATGAACATGCCAGAAGCGTGGAAAGAATCCACCGGTGTTGGCGTGGTCGTCGGGGTTATCGATACCGGCGTGGCTGCACAACCTCGGCTGCCGCACCTAGTTTCTGGCGGGGACTATGTCATGGGCCCGTTTGGCGACGGCTTATCGGATTGCGACGGGCACGGCACAGTAGTGGCTTCACTGATTGGGGCGGCGCCTTCAGGGCTCGCACTGGTCCCCAAGCCGGCGTGGGCGGCGCCTGCGGCCCCGCCGGCCGGGGCTCCGCCGCCGCGCGCGATTCCACCGCCACCGCCTCCGCCGACGGTCACGGTGACCCAAACGGTGGCGCCGCCGCCGCCACCACCGCCGCCGCCGCCGCCGCCCGACGAGCCATCATGGGTGGGTATGCCGCCGTCTCCGGTTACTCTCGGCCACGCTCGCGGGCCGGCGCCGCTGGAACCGTCGCCCGGTGGTGGTCCAGACGGGCTGATCGGCATCGCCCCAGACGCGGTGCTGCTGTCGATTCGCCAGACCGCGCAGACTTTCGGCCTGGTTGATCCCGGCGTGGTCGACAACCCCGAGGATGTTCGCCGCGCCGGTGACATCAATTCGTTGGCTCGCGCGATCGTGCACGCGGCGAATCTGGGCGTCAAAGTGATCAACATCAGTGTGGTGTCGTGCATCTCGACAGCCAAGCCCCAGGATCAAAGCGCCTTGGCCGACGCGGTCCACTATGCCGCGGTTGACCGCGACGTGGTGATCGTGACCGCGGCGGGCAACGTTCATGCCCAGGGCTGCAATGGGCAAAACCCGGACCCATTACCGGGTGATCCCACTCGGGGGTGGTCGTCAGTCAAAACGATCGCCACCCCAGCATGGTTTAGCGACTACGCGTTGGCGGTGTCGGCCACCGATTCGACCGGCGTTCCCGCCAGCGGCGACGCCGCCTCATTGCACGGCCCGTGGGTAGGACTGGCTGCGCCGGGAGCCGACATCGTGGGGCTGTCGACGAGCGGGCAGGTGATCAACGGTTCAGTCGATGACGACAAGCTGCACCCTATCGCTGGTAGCTCGTTTAGCTCGGCGTTCGTCGGGGGAGTGGCGGCTTTGGTGCGGGCCAAATTTCCCAACCTGACAGCCCATCAAGTGATCCACCGGTTAGAGGCCACCGCGCACCCTCCCGCTGGTGGACGTGACAACGTGGTCGGTTATGGAACTGTGGACCCCGTTGCGGCGCTGACCTGGGATGTGCCGCCGGGTGAGACGTTTGCCCCCGGGGTTCAGCGCGCCCAGTTGAAAGTGCCGGCCCCGCCCCCGCCACGCGACGCACGTCCGGGCTGGGTCGCGATGGCCATCACCGGTCTCGCCGTCGTCAGCGTATTGGGACTTGCTGTGGGCCTGACCGTCTCGCGTCGCAGGGAGCGAATCTGATGAAGCAACGGTTTGTCTCGGCCCGTATCGCACCCCGCGCCGTGGTCACCGGCGAAGTGGTCGCAGGTCTGGTTGCGCTGGCACTGAGCGCCACGCTGGATTCGTGGCCGATCGCCGTCGCCAGCGGCGCCGCGACCGGACTGGTGATCTGTGTGCTGACCTTCCGGGAGCGCACCGTGTGGCAGTGGGCGTGGCGGGCCATGTCCTGGACGCGCCGCCGGGTGCGCAGACTCCAGCTGCCTCAACCGGTCGATGTCACCCTCAACGAGCACACAGTCGGTGTTGTGATCGACGGGCACACCGTGTCCACGATGATCACTGTGCTGGGCAAGCCTTACATCCCCACCCTATTGCACGCCGACCACACCAAAACACTTAATACCGTGCCGATTAGCGTAATCGCACAAGAGATGCAGCGCTGCGGGTTGAGTGTTGATGTCGACATCATCTGCGAGGGCAGCCGCACAGCCAGAGACAACTATGCCGAACTGTATGAAGCGGCGCTACGGGGGCTGCCGGCGGCCGGTCAGCGTAGCGTGACGTTGGTAGTCCGCTTCGATACGCGCAGCGACCGCATTCTGCCTGGACTGCTGTGGCGGCGAGACACGATCGGCGCGGCGGTGGCGGCTTCTCAGCGCATCACCAGAGCGCTGTGCCAAACAAACTGTCGTGCAAGGCTTTTGACCGCAGCGCAGATGAACGACGCGGTAGCGGCCAGCCTGGGTGGGCCCGAAAACGCGACAGCTTCTTACCAGGACCGCTGGACGAATCTGCAGCGCGGCGGGAAGGCCTATGTCACAGCGTATTTCTTCAGCGCCAGTGACGTGCGCTCTGCTCAACTCGACGACGTGTGGGCCTACCAGAGCGACCACACGACCCTGGTGATCGCGTTGCGCAGCGATCCTGCCGGCGTGCGGGCTTCAGCCCTCGTCCGGTTGACCACCGTGCAACCGCTTGCCAGCTCGCCGCGGCTGGTGCTCAACCCGATGGCGGGCCGACAGTGGGAAGCGTTGGCGCTGACCTTGCCTGGGTGCAGGCGGCTGAGGTTGCCATCAACGCCAGTAACTACCGAACTCAACACAGCTGTCGTAGCCGGCGCATCGGGTGTTCTGCTGGGTGAACTGCGAGACGCTATGCTGTTGATGCCGATATCAGATCCCGCGGCCCCCACCCGAATTGCTCTGCACGCCGATGATGACCAGGCGGTGAAACGGCTGATTCGCCGGGCGGCCGCAGCAGGCGAACAGGTCGCCGTTTACGACCCCACTGGGCGTTGGACAATGACGTCTGCTTCCCCACGGATCTGGACGACGCGCGACGTCACAGCCCAGCCGCCACGTCCTCCGACGATGGTGGTACACAATGGTCGCGTCAACAACTACCCACCCGCGCGCACATCGATCACGGTCGGCGATGTGCCCGCCAGCGCTGCACCCGATATCCGTATCGAACAGCGGGGCGAGCGAATCACCGTGAAAACACAGCGTTTTCGCACCACGTTGAGGTCTGTGACATTCCGCAACGAGGATGCTTATCTGCGGTAATCGATCCTCCCAATGTGGCTGACTTTGGTAGACGAATACCGGGGTGGGAGTGCACGATTGCGGGTATGGCTTGCGATAGCGCCCGCAGCACTCCCGCCGATACCGATCCGAAAACCCACCGGCGCGCAGTGCGTTTCTTTTGGGTGGTGTTGATAGGAGCAAGCGCGGCCTCGATCGCTGGCAACGCGTTACACGCGATCGTGCAGGCCGATCACGTCGCCCCGGCGCTGGCGGCCGCGGTGGCCACGGCCCCACCTCTGGTATTGCTCGGGTCCACGGAAGGGCTCTCGCTGCTCATCAAGGTGCACCGCCGGCCCACCTTGACGTTCTGGGCGGCGGTGATCATGACGCTGTTACTGGGGGCCGGTGCGTTTCGCCTGTCATTTGATGCGTTGTGCAGCTTGGCTATCCGGTGCGGTATCCGCCCAAGCTTGGCATGGTTGTGGCCGCTGATCATTGACGTCACGACCGCGCAGGCCACCGTTGCGCTGGTAGCCCTGACCCGGCTCCTACACAGCCGCGCCGAGGCGCCGCCGGCCCTCGTCGAGGAGGACGTCCCGGTGTCCCTGTCGGCGACACCTCTGCCAGTCGCTGGGTCCTCAGCAGGTGAGCGTGATAGGGCCATGGTGGCGGTCGAGCCGGACCGGTCGCTGTCATCGGTTCCAAGAGTGGACGCCGCTGTGCCCCCGCGAGAGCGTCATGAACACGCCGTACGCACAGTGATGGCATCGAAAAGAACCAAGCAGCCTGCAGAAATCATTGACGCTGTGCTGCGCCGCCACGCTGACGGGCAAAAGCCGGGTGAAATCTCAGAGGAACTCAAGCTGCACCACACAACGGTGAACCGGATACTGGCGACGGCGCTCCACTCGGCAGCGGCGGTGTAAACCCGAAGCTTCCGCCGCAGTGACCTACGTCCGGCGATCGCGAATGTCGCTGCTTTGATAGACGTTCGCGGCCAGTGGCGCCCATGATGACGTAGTGGTCAACGAACCGTACACCCCGTACTGCGGCCTCACCTACAATCGCCAAAACGTTGCCGTGCGTGCGGAGACAGCACCTCACATTCTGGTAAGCGCACCAACACGTACGGGTAAAACACGCAGGATTTTGGCCCCGGCGGCGCTCGTGCATCCTGGGCCGGAAGTTTTGGTGTCGTCGAAACCCGACCTGGCAGAGCTTGTTCTAACACGACGCAATATCGGGATTACCGGTGTGATTGATCTGCGGCCTGAGCACACTGAGGTATGGCCGGCCGGGGTTAGGCGTATGGTCACCGACCCGACCCGCACGATCGCCAGCGCCCATGAAGCACTGACCGTTGCTGAGACCATGCTCGCGACCTCGGGCGTGGGTTTCAGTGGCGCATCGGGCGGCAACGCTGTTGCTGCGGGCGGGCTTTGGGAAAGTCAGGCCGCACCGCCGTTGGCATGCCTGCTGTACGCGGCCAGCCCGCAGGGCAACAGTTTGGGAATGCCCTGGGTGCTCGATGCCGTGCAGGATTTCGGTATCGACGAAACCGGCGGCGACCAACCCATCCCCGAGCTCGGACGCCCGTCGTGGCTGACCGCTTACGGGCTTTGCGAACAACCGAAACTCGCGGCCCCGCTGTATTCTGTTATCGCCGGGATGGATTCCCGGCTGCGTGACAGCATCAAGATCACGGTGTCCAAGGCCGTAACACCGTGGCTGCGCTTGGGTTTGAGCGCCGACGAGGGAGCACCGTACTTGAGCGCGGTCGAACGTGTCGCTGTGGAGTCATTCGACGTCCACATGCTTGATGAGCCGGACGCCACATTGTTTGTGATCGCCCCGAACACCGGCTCGGTCGCCGGAGCCGCGGTGGCTCTGATCGATTCCATCGTGCGTCATTTCCGCCGCAAGATGGCCAATCATCAACTGACGCATCCGCTGCTGCTGGAACTCGACGAGGTATGTAACTCATGTCCGTTGCCGGATCTGTTGACCTACGTGGGGGAGTCAGCGGGACTGGGTGTCAACATCTTGGCGACGGTGCAGGCGTCGGCGCATTTCGACGTTGTATTTGGGTCCAAGTACGCTGAAGCGCTGCGGGAGATGTTTCCGGGCACGCTGATCATGTATGGAGCTCACGAGCGCCATTTGCTCGAACAGGCCTCACATTGGCTGGGAGAGACAACCCGACGTACCGAAGCCTATGAGCCCACAGGGGGGAGTCGGGGCCAATCGTCGCAATTCGGCCAGGCGATCGGTTGGCAGGAACTGCTTCCCCAAAGCCGGGAAGAAGCCCAGCTGTTGCAGCGCGGCACGGCTGGCGAGCGAGTTCATATTCCAGACTGGACCGAGTTCCTGGCTCTGTTCGACCAGGCGGTTCAGCGGCGAATCAAAAAGGCGCAGTGGGGTTGACGGGCGGTTGCCGCGACGGGCGCAATCTATGACTGACGCATTGGTCTCGGTGCTCGCGTCCAGCTTCCCAAGTGCGACCGCTGGGCAGCTCCGGGTAGCTGCACCGTGTAATCTGCCTGTGCTGCAACTAATTTGCTGTCGACGCGATCAAGCGTTTCTCGACGCTGGCCGTGTCCGCAGTAGCACTCCAGCTGCGGACCTACCGACGAATGTTGCCCTCACATGACCCTGGGTCCTGACGCGTGTTTTTCACGATATCGCTTGCGTCTGAGGCGATTTGACGCAGGATCTTCAAGAACAGCACTTGCCCGGCCGAGGTGTTGAGATACCACGGCGGATCGCTGAGCATGGCAATGATCTGTTGCCGCATCGCCTCGAGCGACTGCGAACCCGGCGGCGTGTCACAAACCTGGCCAGCTCGCTCGAGCGCGGCTAACACCCGATGCACAACTGCGTCTACGGTCGTACCCCGATCCATACCTTGAACCGTATCTGTGCCGCCACCCCCCGCTCACACCCCAATTTTTGCAAAGCGGTGTAGGCATCAGCGCGCCAGAGTTGGCCCCGAGCAGCGAACTCAGTTCGCGAATAGCTGCATCGAGGTTGACCGGGAGCTGACCGTGTCGAGGTGCTGGTTGGTGGAGCCGAACAGGACGCTGATTGCGCAAATGAGACACCAGATGGAGATCGCTGCGATGACCGCAGTCCCGCCAAGGATGGGGACCCAGTGGATAGGTGGTGGGGTTCGCCGGCGCGCGTGCAGGGATGGCGGTATGCGGCGGGCGGAGCCCGGTTCGGGGAGTGGATCTAAGACGGTGGTGATGGGCAGCGTCGGCCCGAGAATGAGGTCGTCGTCAACCTCGACAGCTTGGGGTGTCAGTGGCCACCAGTCGCTGGATCCTTCCACGGCTAGCCAGCCTTCGAGGACCCCGCAGACGGCTGCGGTGAGCAGGGTTGCGGGCAGTTGTGTTAGAAGCCAGGGGATGATCAGCTCGCCCCAGAGACTAGGGGAGGGGTTATAGAACGGCAAGGGCAGCGCTGCGAGCGCGGCGCCCCAGAGCAGTGCCGGTATCGGGTAAGCGCGGAGCCGCTCGGGGATGAGCGTGACGATTAGTCCGTAGGCGAGTTTGCCGGCCAACCAGCCCAGCGGCGCGATGGCCGCACAGGTTAGCACCAGTGCGACTTCAAATGATCCGCTGGCTGAGGTGGCGGAGCGCATCGGTAGTGGCAGGGCGACGACGTCGTCGTGTGGGTCGGGTCGGGCACCAACATGGCTGCGTGTGCGAGCGCGAATCTTTTTGGCGAGCAGCTCGGCGCGACGCTTTTGGAAGACAAATATCCCAGCGTGTGCGGCTATCCATGCTCGGCGTTGGTCGTCGAAAATGTCAGCGGGCATGCTCGGCCGGGTCCCGGCTTGTCAGGAGTTCGGTGAGCAGCTGACGGGCGTCGGCCAAGATTGAGTGGCATTGCTCGACGAGGCCTTCGACGGCGTGCAAAACGGTGTGTACGTGGGTGTCTTGGGGCGGTGGTGTGGCTGGGACCCCGCCGTCAAGGATCGCCCTTGACGACCCGTGGGCCCACCCGAGCGCCTCATCGAGTCGGGCCAGCGTGGCCAGCGACATGGTGCGTGAGCCGTTACTGGATTTGTGCAGTGTCGAGCGGTTGGGTCCGCCGCGGCGGGCCAGTTCGACACGGGACATGTGCAGGACCGCCAGCCGTTCAGAGACGAAGTAGTCGAGTCGCGCTGGCCCATCATTAGGTGCAATCACGCCCACAAAACTACCTAAACGCAACCATTATCGTCTAACCATGTGGACAACCTTGCCTATTACCGCTTACGGTTGCGTGCATAGGCGCCCACCCGATTTAGCGGCGCCGAGACGACGAAGGGACACCGCGATGAAGGGGCTTGTGGCGACGGCCGCAGTGCTGATGACAGTCATCGCCGCGATCGTGTTGGCGATCGTCGAACTGCTCATCAAACTCGCTCCGTTGCTGGTCGCGGCGGCGTGCTTGTGGGGAGCGGCCAAGCTAATAGGCGCACACCGCGCCCGAGGGGCGGCCGACGAGGAGCGTCTTAAGCAGGACTGGAGCCGGACCGCTCCCCAAGGCCCACCGCAGGCGGCGCCATCCACACCGCTGCCGCCGGTAATTGCTCATCGCGAACGCATGTATGTGGTGCGCGGTGAGGACACCGGCTTGGCCTCTGACCGCGACGACGGCTATGTCAAGGTTTCGGCGACGGCATTGCCGCGTGTGCAGCGTTTGCCGGCCACCTACCATCACCGGCGCAAATTCACGCCGCGCCGGGCTAGCGGGCACCGTTCGGGGCGGCGGCGGCCGTGAGCTCGGTTTCTGATCAGCAATGGCTGCGTCAGATTGGGGTGAATCTCGACGCCGATGCAGAACACGACCAAGACACCCTCGACAGCGGCGCGGCCGGGGAGTCAGCCGACGAGCATCCCGATGATGATGGCGCGATCAGCGACAACGACGCCGCACCCTTCGGCGAGGATCAAAGTGCCGACGCCTTTGCGGGTGCGTTCGTTTCCGACGGCGACGACCACACCGACTCGGCAGAAAACGAAAGCCCCGGTGCCGACGCTGATTTAGATCACGAGGCGGAGCGGCGTACGCGCCGATTTACGCCGTGGGTACTCGGCGCGTTCGCTGGCGTCGTGTTGTTGGCAACGGTGATAACCACGCTGGGCGTCACACTCTCAGGTCCCGACAACCCTTCGCCGAGTCTGCGCCAGCACGCAGTCAAATCGGGCCCCGCACCGACAATGGCGGCAGCACCAGCGCCGACTCCTGCTGATGGCGGCGATCACCCACTGCCGTTTACCGCCTCAGCCGACTGCCCGGCGGGCGCCTCAACTTCGGCGAAATCGATTGCCGATCCCGACAAGCCATCGCCGTGGATCTGCGTGCGGCATACGGATGGACAACCGCTCTATATCACGCTCGGGCCCGCCGGAATCGAACGCGCTTACGTGATCACGGCGGTCAGTATCGTGCCGGGGGATACTGCTGCGGCCCAGGGGTCCGGCGGTGACCCATGGCTACAGCATCGGGTGGTCACGTTGCTGCAGTGGCAGTTCAATGACACTGCGCACACGGTCGTCGACCAGGACACCGGCAATGCTCACGGCGAAGCGGTCAAACTGATTCCCGGGATCAGCGCCTCAAAAATCACTGTGATCATTCGGCACACCAGCCGTCCGGTCGCAGCCCCCCAGCCCAGCGTGTCGGCCCCAGACGGCGGACCGTTCGGCGGAATCCTGGGTGGGCCCACCCCGGCCACCGGCCCGGAACCGACCAACGGGCCTGACCCGACCGGCTTTGGGTCGGGACACGACACCGATCCCAGTGATGGAACCTTCGCGGTGTCGAGCATCAAAGTCATTGGGCACCAGGCGACATGAGGACGATGTGGTGAGAATCAGCAACGTATGGAAGAAGCGCATCACGGTGCTGGGCCACAGCGCCGGCCGGGTCGCTCTTGTGATTCTTGTGGCCAGTTCGTCCATCAACGGTATCGCCCTGCTGTGGGGGTTTGTCTTTCCCCCTGAACCAGCACCAGTGGCGGCGGTGGCCCGCGACGTGATCAACGAGACCGATCCCGTGAAGGCTTTCGCCGTGAATTGCGTGAAAGGGCTACTTGTCGGAACCACCTCGGGTGCTTCGAATTTGACACGCTGCTTTCCCGGGGGACAAAAGTACGAGTTGCCCACGACATCGTCGATGACGGTGTCGAACCCGGCGGCGTGGGCATCTAAGCGCAAGACCTCTTCCAACGACATCGTGCTCTATAGCGTGAAGGTTCAAATCGACGAACTGCCCTACCCGTCGGCGCCGCCGACGACGGCTTTCTACCAGCTGCCGGTGGCGGTATACCGGGATATGGGCATTCAGGCTCTTGATCGGATCAGCAGAGTCGATATGCCGCCTCCGGGAGCCTATGTGCCGCTGGGCTATTCAGCACCAATCGCTGCCAACAGCCCACTTTTTACGATGCTGTCTGGGTTTGCGACGTCGTTTTTAACCACCTCGGGTGGACTGGAACGGTTTATCACCACCGACTCGGGCATCACAGCCGTAGGGTCGTACTCCTCGGCCACAGTGACTGCTGCTCAGGCCGACAACACTCCACCCGATGCTCCCTCCGATAACAACGAATTAGCCACGCACATCGATGTTTCGGCGCGCCGATCCGATTACACCCTCGTATCGCTGTCTTATTCCCTGACGCTGCGTTCGGTGGGCGGCACCTGGTTTGTTGCCCAGATCGACGCGATCCCGCTGTTGGCTGACGCGACACCGACACCGGTGCCCACCACGGCGGTAGCACCGCACTGACCATCACTCACGTTGAGAGAAAGAGGGATTGATCATGATTAGACAGCTAACATTACAGACGTTGGCTACCCACACGACAAATGTGGCTGCCGGGGCCGGCGTGATCAACATGAGCCACGAAGTGCTTTACATCATCGTCGCAGTCGGCGGCACATACTTCCTGGGCAGCGGCATCGTGCGCGGTATGAGAGACCATTGGAAGCGCGGCACCGGTGCCGGATTGTCGGCAATCGCCGGCGGGGTGGCTCTTGCAGTTGTCGTAGCCCACATCGTCGGGCTGTATCAGCGCGGTAACCAGGAATTTGAGCACCTGCCCGGCAGCGTTGGCCACTCCAATACCCGCGGATGGTGACCACCGGCCCAGTTGCCCCACCACGGCCCGTCGACAAGGCCGAAGCGTGGTCGGGCATCCGCGACATCGACATCCAGATCGGGGAAGCCGCTCCCGGGCAGGAATGGCCCGGCGGGCCCTACCGCGGGGTGGAATGGGTGGCCATTGCCGCGATCGCGGGTCCCACGCTGCTATGGGTCGACAGCCAGCCCGCCGGAACCACGCTTCCGGTCCTCGCCGGCGGGGTGGTGCTCTGTGTGGTGACCGTTGGGCTGATGCGGCTACTTTTGCCCAAGGGACGTCCATCTCTTTCAGCACGTCTCGTTTTTGCCCGCAACACTATTCGGCCACCTCACCTGATCACCTCGCAGCCTCGTGCCGCTGAGAGGAAGCTGCGTGTTGACTCCAGTTTTGACCCTCCTGAACGTGTCGAGGACAATCTGGTCTTCACCGGCGGAGGCGTCTATGCCGAATTCTTGATCGATGGTTTGTCGGTCAATATGCGCTCGCTTGACGTCCACCGGCGAGCCGCCAGGCTGACGCGGAACTTGGGGCGCTACCTGCCCTCAGGCTCGCAAGTGCGCGGGTTGCTGGTCGCCGAGGACCAAAACGCCATCATGCGGGCAATGGTGGGTCCGCACACCAACAAGTCGACATGGATTGGGCAGTGCAAGCACTGGGTCCCAACTATCGCCCAAGCGAACAAGTGGATCACCAAGGGATATCGCGGTCCCGTGCGCCCACGGTTTTGGCTAACGGTGCCAGTCGATGCTGGCACCGCGGGACGCACACCGCTCGGACAGGGCAGGCGGGCTTGGGACTGGGTCAGCGGGCGTGACAAAGACTCAAGCACATCGATTCAGCACTACGCCAGTGTTGCCCGCCAGATCTGTGGTGCCCTACCTGATGAGTTTCACGTTCGCGCGGCTAGTCCAGCGCAAATCCATTGGTATCGGCGACATCGCGCCATGCTCGGCGTCATCCATGAGCCGATGCCAGCGGCCAGCACGGGGCCGTCCTCACTGAGCGCTCACGATTTCCCTACCATCGCTTTCGATGAAGGCGACAACGCCGGGCGGCCATGGTGGCGACCCAGTTTCAAAGCCTTGGTTCGCGTCTATGATCCCCACGAGCCCACCTGCAGATCGAGCTACCAGTCGTTTTTGACCGTCGAGCACTTCCCGGAGACAGGCCTGGCCTTTCCACGCGCTTCGTATCTGAATGCGCTGCTCAACGTGAACACCCAGGCCAGTATTGAGTGGACCCAACATATTTACATTCGCACACCCCAGGATGCGCAAGCCCGCAATTTCCGCTACACCAAAAACATCAAAGACCAGATGCGTCAGCGTGGTCACCGCGGAGCTGAAAACGACGAATTGCCAAGGAAGCTAGCGCGCACGCGGGCCTACACATCGCATCTGAACGGCAATCCCGCCGAACGCGAGCTTGACCACACGGTGATGATTGCGGTCGGTGCCGACTCACCGCGGGTCTTGGAGGATGCGGTCAAACAGGTCCGCCAGGAGCTTGACACAGTCGGCATCGCTGTCAAACGCCACCGTGGCGCCCAGGCGTTGCTGTGGAAGGCATTCAATACCGGAAGTGAAAACACCTGCCCGCTCGATGAATTTCGCAATCCCACCAGCGCACATAAGTGGTCGCTGTTCTTGCCGCTGATTTCGGGCCGCGTGGGCAACGTCAAGGGCAGTGCGCTGGCCATCGACCAGACCACGATGCGACCGGCGATCATCCTTCACGATCCCGAGGGAACTGCGCGCCGAAACAAGAACACCGGGCTGGCCGTCGTCGGCGATCCCGGCGGCGGGAAGTCCAACCGCACCAAACTCTCGGCGTATGAACTGATCCTGCGTGGCGGACGCGTTGTGGTGTTCGAGCCAGACACAATCGCTGAATGGAAGCAGGCCCTCACACCCATCGAGGGTGTACGGTTCATCGACCCGACAACGCCGCAGTACTTGTATGACCCGCTGGTGATCTTCCCAGCGCACCTGGCAGGGCGCATCGCGGCCTCGCACATCCTGCCCTGGATTGGGCTGTCTTATGACAGCCTGCTTGCCAAGCGTTACCGACGTTTGGTGCGACCGGAAACCCGGGCCAGGCAAGGGATTACGAGCCACCGCACACTGCTGGACTATCTGCGTTCACAGCCGGACGCCGACAACGACGAGTTGCTGCTGCGCTTAGAAACAGCCCAGGAGGATTTTCCCGGGCTTTTCGATGACCACTTGCCGCCCTACCGGCCAGAAGACTCCCCGGCCACGGTCTACCTGACCGGCAACCTGGGCTTGCCCAGCACCGAGGATCTCACCAACGCCGATCTCTACGCGAAACTGTCGGGGACCCAGCGCGCCGGAATGGCTATCTATGGCCTGCTCATTGAGCTAGAGCAGCGATACATGTTCGACCGCCTCGACGTATTCGACGTCATGATCTTCGAGGAGTGCGCCGAACTGCTTGCCTTTCCCACCACGGCACGCATTGCGCACAAATTCACTCGGCGGGGCCGTAAGCACGCGAGTGGAATCTGGTTCATCACACAGGATTTCAGGGACCTTGCCCGCATGGGGGATGAGTTTGTCACACAAAAATGGATCTTTCGTGTTCAAGACCCTGAACTGGCCTACGCGACACTGAAGTGGGCGCGCATCGACCCAGAAATGTATCCAGAGCTTGTCAGCGCACTAAGCGAGGACACCAGTCCTGGCTCCACCGCTGATGAAGACGTGTTCTCTGATCGCGGGGAATGGGGCGGCTACGCCACCGAGGCCGGGGCGGTCGATCGTGCCCGACTCGGCGAGGGATTCTTAGTCGACGAACTTGGACGTCCCGCACGCGTTCAATTTTTCGGCGCGCCAACCGAAGAGCAGGCACGCGCATTCGATAGCACCGCATCGGTGATCGCATGACTGCCAGCGATTCCCTCGCAGTCTGGCTAGTTGAGCACCCACGGTTGCGCCGCGTGATCGGCGCGATGACAGGTGTCTACGTGCTGTGTCTGTGGGCGGTGGTGGCCGCACCTAAAGCCTCGGCGGCGGTGGGTGCCGCTGCTCTGGGGTGGACGGGACTGCATGACTTGGACAACGTGCCGATCGCTGACTACTTCCTCTCGATGGTCGATACCACCGAAGCCACCTTCAACAACGGCCAACACGTCAGCGCGTTCGATCCCGAATCGTGGGGGTCGTGGATCGTCAAAGCCACCCAAACCGCGATCGCGCATACCACCGCAGCCTGGTGGCTGACCAATGAAGCTGCTCTTGTCGTATTCGCTATCGGGATTGCGCTGTGGCTTCTGCGATTTGCAATGTCGAGCTCGTGGCTCTTGGCCCTCGTTCAAATCGGGCGCCCCGTTTTCGCTACAGTGAACATGCTCGTCAACCAGATGTGGCTGGGGCCATTGGCGGTCGCGGTTTGTGTGGTGTTGGCGGGGTATCACCAACAGCGAGGGCGGCCGGCCCAGGCCCGCAATCTGCTAGGCACCGCCGCGGTGCTAGCTGCATTGGTGTGGACGGTCTTTCGTGACCCCATTGACGATCTAGTCAGCGATCACGGCCTGCTGGGCATGGGTCGAGCGACAGGCTTTCAGATCGCCCAGGACGCCCGCCAGAGTTCGTACGCTCCGGGCCAGTCATTGGATACCCAGCTCGACGCCCTGCTGGCGCAGCTGGTGTCTTCGACGGCGCGACCAGCTCTACAGTTACAGAACTTCGGCATGGTCGTTGATGATGTGGGCACCTGCCGCCAGGCCTGGTCCCAGGCCATCTTGGCCGCGCATAGCCAAGGTCCTGGACCGGCGCACGCGATGGCCGGATGCGGTGCTCCCCAAGCCTTGGCGCACGCTCAACAATTGGGGGCCAACGACTTTGTGCTGGGGCTGGTGTTCTTGTTCGCCGCGTTTTGGATCGGCCTGTTCATCTGGTACGTCGGGGTGAGCACGTTGCTGGTCGGTGCCAAAGCCACCTACTACTGCATCGTGGTGGTTCCCGCGGCGATGGTCGGCATGAGCGGTTGGCAGCGCGGCAAGAAATACGCGGTGCGCTGCGTCTCGCAGGTGTTGTTGCATGGCGTCGAGATGATGATCTTCACTGTCTTTTTGGCGTTGAGTGCGGTCGGGATGGGGTGGGCGCTCACCACGCCGCAACTGGGGCATGGCGCCACCGCGGTCCCGCGCCTGTTGTTGGTGAGCCTGGGTTCGGTCGTAGGCATCTTCTTGTTCCATTACATCGACAAGCATTTCTACACAGACAGTTTGGGCACGATCGCCCACCACATCACTGGGGCGTGGTGCTCCACAAGCGGCGCTGTGCGCGATGAGTACAACGATTACGCCGAGGCGGGACGCAAAGCGCGCGGGCTGTTTCGACGGGTCGCGCGACGCGGCGATAGCGATGGCGCCGGCGACGATGACGGTTCTAACGGCGACGCCGACACCTCAACGCCGGGGTTCGATGCGGTCAAACCTCGGCCCAGCCGGATGCGCGGTGAGGAGGAGACCACGGCGACCCGGACGACCGGGGCCACCACCACCCGGATGGCAGCAGAAAAGGCCGGGGCGAGCGAGGCCGCGGCGACCGCAGGTGGACATGCCGCGGCTGCGGCAGCAGAGGGGGCCGGCGCCACAGCGGCAGAAGGCGCCGCCGCGGCCGCCGCGCCAGAGGTGGTGATTCCCGCCGTCATCACCGAAAAGACCGTCCAGCACATCCGCGGACACCACCACCGCAACGGCTCAGACCCCGGGTCCCAACAAGGCGTCCCGGACAGCGACACCAGCCCGCACCTGGCGGCGTCCAATGCCCTCAGCAACGGCCAGCCAGGGGAACCAGATCAAGGCGAGGTGGCGCCGATGGCCGGCTCAGATGGGCTGCCATCGCTACCGAGCCATCCGCGCCGCCCGGCCCAGGGCGTGGGTCGCCACCAGGCGCCCCCGTCGGCAACCCCTGATGAGGACCCCGGCCTGCCGCTAGATACATCATCTGAGCAGCAGCGATCGTTCGAGCTGTCTGAGTCGCCCGTAGAATTTCCGTCACCACCTCGACCACGAGCAAGGGACTATCACCAGTGAGTGCCCGTGACTATTTCGACATCGGGATTAGCCGCCTGGGCTTCGGTGGGCCCGTGGCCGATCACGCGGGAGCGCGCGAAGCCTTCACGCAGGCCACCGACATGGATCCCGGCATGTGCGACGCGTGGATGGGGTTGGCGGTTGCTGGCGACGTCAGCCTTAACACCATGCGCGGCGCATATGATGCGCTATCGACTTTGCATCGCGAAACGCGTCGGATTGGCCTGGCAGATTCTGCGCTAGCGCCAACCGTGTCTACGCCATTCCTCATTGACCTTTACCCGCACACTCCGACCGGGATCACCATCGCCTACGCGGCGACACTTGTTAGCCAAGGCGACTACGACCAGGCCGAAAAGATCCTCGACGGGGTTGACCTCACCGTCGAGCCCGCGCAAGCGCAGATACACCGGTTCATCGGGGCCACAATGTTTTTCCTGACGCGCCGCTGGCCAGACTTGTTGACGTGGACCTCGCAGGCCTCGTCGAGCAGCGGTGGAATCGTGGAGGCCGCCACACGGCTGCTCAAAGGAATCGCCCAAACCGGGCTGGGACAGTTCGAGGCGGCGCTGGCCACATTGACATCCGTCGTGACGCAGGCCGACCAGGCCAAGCTCGACCAGAGCGGCATCGATACCTCGCACCTGCTGGCCGAGGCGGCCGTATATCGCGGCTTGTGCCACCGCGCGTTGGGGGACGAGGCCGCCGCCCGCAAAGAGTTCAGCGCAGCCAGCGTAGACGGTCAACTGCGCCCGGACGCCGCCGCCGCGCTCGATGACCCCGGCTACGGCGTCACCGTCACGACCCCAGACGTGATTGCCGCCCGGTCCAATCGGTGGGACCCGGATTCTGGACCGAGCGTGGCCGACCTGCGCAGAGCCCGGCAACGCAAGGAAGCCGTACGTGTGCTGGAGCGCGCCGAACGCGAACTCGACGAATTCATTGGGCTCCGCCGCGTCAAAGAGCATGTCAAGGAACTCAAGTTCGTCAAGGTCTACGACCAGAAGATGGCCGAGCGCGGCGTCCAGATCGGTGAGCGCGACACCTTGCACATGACTCTGGTCGGCCCGCCGGGGACCGCGAAAACCTCGATAGCACGGCTGATTTGCGAGATGTATTTCGGCCTGGGCATCCTCGAATCGCCAGAATTCATCGAAGTCTCCCGCAAGGATCTTGTCGACGAGCACATCGGTGGCACCGAGAAGAAAACATCAGCGATCTTGCAAGCTGCCAAAGGCTGTGCACTGTTCATCGACGAGGCACCCGAACTCTACAAACCGGATAATGAGCGCGATTTCGGCCACATCGCCGTTGACGTCATCATGAAGTGGGCAGAAGACCATCGCCACGACACAATGATCGCCATGGCTGGCTACGCCAGCCCAATGAACCGGCTTTTGAGCGCTAACCCGGGACTGCGGTCACGGTTCCCGTTCCAGCTCGAATTCACCTCCTGCGACACCGACGACCTGGTACGGATCGCTGAGCTGTTCGCAGCGCGGTTCCATGTGGCCATCGAACCCTCCGCTCTTTCGCGCTTCAGCAGCAACGCTGAGTGGCTATGCAACACGCCAAGTACACGCCCCGGTGAACCACACATGCTCATCGATGTCGCCGCCAACGGCCGGTTCGCCCGAACCGTCATTGAACAAGCCCTGCGCAAAGCCAAAGCCCGCATCGCAGCGGACCCGACGGTGGACTTGCTCACCGCCGACCTGAGCAGCATTAGCACAATCACGCTGGCAGACATGGACGCTGCCCTCACCGACGTCCTGGCGGCCTTTGAGCTCGTCACGCCCTAAGCCCATCGTGGGCGCTGAAATGCGGATCGTTGTAGGCCACACTGATGCTGGGGATGCTGTCCAGGTGGACGTGGGTCAGCATGGCCTCGTGGTGGTCGCCGGCCGTGAGCTCGTCGGTGCGACGTTCATCGACTACCTCGCACTTGGCTGCATCCGCTATCACACCTGGCGATCTAGATGTCTGGGTAGTCCGGTCGGGCCTGCCCGAGCCGGGCGCGGCAGCCGCAGCCTTCGAAGAACTGCAGCAACAACTGCCCACCTCGGACCTTCAGATCGTCTACGACGATATGAGTCGCGACCGTGACCGCTTCGACGCTCTCACAATGCTTTCCGCGCTGCCGAGAGTCGCGACTGCGATGGGACCTGTGGTCGACGAGCCCGACATCACGGACTACCGCCTTGGCACGCCAGAACCATCGGAGGTCTGTAAGGCTGTCCCCGACGATTAGAGAGGTGGACGGGATCCTGAGTGCGACTCTGGATGTCAGCTGCTTGGCGGGGTTGTTCGCCCGAGCTCTTCTTCAAGGGCAGACAGCTGTTGTCGGGCGGTGTTGATGAACGTTCGAGCGCAATCGCTGCAGTAGTGGGCAGTGTCACGGTCGACCTTGACGATAAGTATCGGGTCGCCCTTATTGAGCACGTGGTTTTTGTCTGACCGACACGGGTGCCGTCGTCCTGCCGTGCCAATCGACAGCGTTCGCAGCAGTGAGCGGGGCTTACCCATGTCGCAGTTCCTCCTCGACCGCAGCAACGATCTGAGGCAACCGCGCGATGAGGTAGTCGCAGTCGTCCGCGGTGTAATCCTTCCTATTGGTGGCACCGCTGGGAACCATTGTCTTGATCCGCCTGTCGATGGCCGATTTCACGGTGACGAAGTTCTCCCGGGTGCGGTCCAGCTCGCGGCCAACGCGATTGAGGCTGTGTTTGGCCAGAAACTTGCCAGCCTCGTTCTTCACCAAATCGTCGAGCAGGGTCTTTTTGGATCGACGTGTCTGTTGTTTGGTGGGCTGGACGCGTTGTAGCTGATCGAATTTGACTCCGGTGTCGATACCCTTTTCCTTGAGCACGGTCAGGGCCTGCGCAACATCTGGGTCGGCGCTGAGGGCGATCAGGGTCAGGTTTTCGAGTTGGATGTCGGCCTGGCCAGTGATCACCGGCAGCGGAGCGTTCTGGCCACCTCCAGGTGGGGGTTCGCGAGTGGGCAGGGGTTCAACAACGGTCTCGTCGATGAGCTGCGCGAAGAACTCTTGGTCTGCTTCGGCGAACTCCTGGAAGTCGTTCCAGACCCCGGTGATGTTGCCGCCGACGTGAAAAACGACGACGCCATCGTTGACGGCATCGAAGGGGTCAACATCTGGAATCACCCGCATGATGCGCCCCACGAACTGCATGAAAGGGCTGAGGTTGTTGAAGATGCTGAAGACAGCGGCGACGCTGAGATACGGGTGGTCGTATCCTTCACCGAGTTTGCGCACCTGTACGATCACGTCGAGTTCGTGGTTCTCCAACCGCTGGTAAACTCGCTCGTTCGCTTTGCTCTTGCCTTCGATCAGGCTGTGAACGAAGTCGGCGCGGAGCCCCAGTTCGCGGAACTTGGCGACGACCTGTTTGCAGTGCTCCATGTTCAACGCCGCCGCAATGATCTTAAGCCTGGCCTCGCCGGTCTTTTCCCGCAGCTCGAACAATTTCTGGCGGGAGGCCTCGGCGATGGTGGTGAGGGTGGCGTCTGAGCTCACGACGCTGCGCCGGAAGCCTGCGTCGCGCTCGCCGAGGCGGCGGACCTCTTCCAAGGACACCTCGACTTCGGTGTTGTCGTCAGGGCGCCGGACGTAGTGCAGCGTGGTCGGGTTGAGGCGGTAGCCGTTGATGCGCTTGACGTATCCCTTCTCCACCGCGCGAGAGATGGGGTAGCTGTAGATGATTTCACCGGCCATGATTCGCCCGTCGGCACGACCGGGGGTGGCGCTCACGTTCACGATGCGTGCGTCCGGGAAGTGCCGCCGCAGAGTGTCCCAGCTCTCGGCCACGTTGTGATGGCCTTCGTCGAACATGATCAGATCGAAGAAGTCGGCAGGAAGCTTTGCAAGCCAGGTGTTTTCGGCTCGCTGGAGCTGATGAATATTCGTCACCACGATGTCAGCCACTTCGAGATCGGTGACGTTGGTCGACGTGCCTCGGATTTCTGCGGGCTCTGGGAACGGCGCGGAGTCCAACACTTTGCGCTTAAGGTAGAAGAACTTCGGGTCGCTAGGTGTCAGATCCTTCAGCAGCTGGTCGGCGATCTTGAGGTTCGGTGCGACCAGCAGTGCGCGGTGAGACTGTGCGGCGAACGGCGTGAGAGCCAGGAGGCCTGACTTCCCGCAGCCCACCGGCAGCACGACGGAGACTTCGCGGCCCTCGGGAGCGTCGAAGTCGTGCCCGGTGAGCGTTTCGTATGCCTCGATCTGCGGCTCGCGCAAGGACGCATTGCCCGTCACGGTGGGTCGCAGGGTGACGTACTGGTCGATTTTCATAAAGCTACCCCTTTTGTGGAAAACGTTGTCGGCAAGGCGATCTGGTTCAGGATGCGGAACTCTTCGGAGGCCGCAGCTTCTCGACGCCGCTACGGATCGCGGGGGGCAGCGTGCGGATCGCGAAATCGCTGATCGACCACTCGACGTCATCGGCGTCGGCCGCCCGCAACGCTTCCACTGCTGCCGAGGCCATCTCGTCAGACTTGACCTCCTGCAGGATCTTGACCAGGACGTCACGCACGTGCCACCGGTTGTGGCGGGGCCCCAGCGACGCGAGCGCGCCCACGCTCATCCGCATCACGCTGGAGTCCTTCGTCTCGGCCACGACAATGCGGGTGAAGTCAGCCAGCACGTCGCAGTACTCGAACGAGAAGTTCCCATGCCTCAGAAAGTCGGTGAACCGCTGGTAGACGCGCTGGAACGCGCCCCGCTGTTCGCTCCAGAGGAATTTGACGGACCCTCGAGTGCACCAGGGCAGCACTCGGGTCAGCACGTGCATGTCGTCGTGGCTGGACTCATCCAACGCGGCTGCCCACTCGATCATCTCGATCAAGTCCGCGTCGGCGACCGACGGACTGCGCATGCGGTCCTGCAGGCGCTCCGCTGCCTCTTCCTTCGACTCGTTGGCCACGTATTCCTCGTGTGCATCAACAGCACGCTCGAGTGCATTCATGAAGTGCTCGATCGACTGGTAACGGCGATCAGGCGAGTTGGCGATCGCGGTCTCGATGACAGGTCGCAGCGGGCCGGGCTCCACCTCGTTGTTCACTGGGAAGTCCTGAGTCACGAGCTCCTGCAGGATCTTGCCCAGACCGTAGATGTCGGAACGGTGGTCGGCGCTTCGGGCCCGTTGCCACTGCTCCGGTGCTGTGTAGACCCACGTGCCCAACCCTTGTCGCAGCGTTGAGGTCAGCGGGTCGGTGTGCCGCTCGGCCTCAACGGCAAGCCCGAAATCCGATACCGCCCAATCGCCGTTGCTCAGCCGCAAAACGTTGGCCGGCTTGAGATCTCGGTGATAGATGCCCCGATCATGGACGTAACCGAGCCCCGTGCAGATCTGACGCATGATGTCGACGATCAATCGCGCTTGGCCGCCCACCGTGTCGACGTAGTCGGTCAGGCTGCCCTGCGCCAACGGCATCGCATACCAGATGTTGTCGTCGTCGGTCTCGCCGTGGGCAAGCACCGAAATAACGTTGGGGTGGTGCAGGTCTTCGAGGAGCCGAAGCTCACGCCGAAACCTCTTGATGGCTTCGGGGTCAACCGCGACGGTGTCCTTCAGCACTTTGACGGCGACCAGTTCGCTGGTCTTGCGGTCGGTGGCACGGAAGACGTCGGCGAAGCCGCCACCACCGATCCGAGCGTGTTCCAGCAGGAATCGCCCACCCAGCGTGCGGGTCTTCTCGTCCGACTTCGGCCTGCCGGCCTTGGTCTGACGGAGGCCTGAGCTGTTCCATCCAGCGACAACATCGAGGTCCCAGATAGGGCCCTGCGCAATCTCCCCCACCGCGTCGGGGAAGTCGTTTCGCTGCCGCAGTGTCGCGATGCGCTGAGTGCTCACGCCGAGCTCCTCGGCCACCTCCGATATTCCGCCAAGACGCACGGTTGCCTCCAGAAATAGTTGTTCTCAAATCAAGTATAACACCGAATTGGTTGTGGTTGGCTCAACTATTTATCGCGTCGTCGCCGAGCGGCGACAAAACCGGTTGCCCACGTCCGCGCGTCGTAGCACGGTGGGGACGACGACGAGTCGGTAATTTGGCTGCGAGAGACCCCGAACGGAACGGATCCCTGTTCTAAGCAGATCACTCAGTCATCGGTGATGCCGATTTCTGGAGATTGTTGCTTGGCGTGGGGGCCGCGTTCGCGAAGCCAGGTGGCCTCAAGGTGTCGCTGGTAGGCGGCGTGGATGGTGGCGTGGAGCTGGGCGGCGCGTGCGAGGCTGTCGCGCAGTCGCTCGTCGAGTATGGCTGGGTGCAGGCGCCCTGCCTGGGTGAGCGCGGGGTCGAGGTCGGGCGGGGTCCCGCGGTTGATGACAGCCGACGTTGGGGGCGCGCCGATGGTTGTCGTCCAGGGTAATTCGGTGGCGACGAGTCGCAGGAGCCGCTGGGCAGGCTTGGGTGGCCACGTTTGGCCGGTCGTGTCGAGCAGGACAAGGCCGGACTGGTTGGCCGCGGCGTGTTCGGCGAGGTCGGCGATTATTGCAGGGTCGGCGCTGGCGGCGTCGTCGATGATGATGAGACTGCCGGGGGGTAACGGCGACTGCGACTTTTTGTTGGTGATGGTGGCGTGGGTTTCGGTGATGGTGGCAGCGGTGTCGGCGAGCTCGTTGGTCACGGCGTCCTCGGCTTGTTCGCGAGTAGGGCTGCACCACAGGATCTTTCGTTCGGAGGCTGCAGCCGCGCTGTGCAGGGTGTGCAGGGCGGCGCGGCGCTCGGGCGAGGGTTGGGCGTGCACGACCGTGACGGCGAAGGGCAGCCTTGCGGTGCTGGTGATGGCGGCGGCTATGGCGGGGGAGAGGTCGGCGGCGGCACTGTTGGCAAGGCTGAGGGGGCGGTGCGGTTGGAAGCGGCTGGCGGCTTCGAGCACGCGTAGCTCGATGGCCAGTTGGCCGAGTTGGGCGGTGATGTGCTCGGCCGAACGGGTTTCGGCGGCCGCGAACGCGGCGGCGGCAGCCAGTTCTGCGCGGTCAAGGTCACGGCGCAGCTGGCTGGAGCGCCGGCGGGCGGCCAGCACGGCGCGATCGTCTTCGGATCGTGCTTCGGCGATGACGTTGTCGACGTCGTCACCGCTGATGACGCGGTCCGCGCCGCCGGCGGCCTTTGCACGCGCCGCGAGTGCTTCGCGAAGCGCAGCCTGATAGCGCTCGGCGGGCGCAGTGTCGGGGAGTGCCATGAGTCGCAGTTGGACATCGAGTTTGGCCGAGGCGATGTCAAGTGGGTCGACGTCAGGTTGAGCATGCAGCTCGTCGAGCTGGTTGCGCGCCCAGTCGACATGGCTTAGCGCTGTCTCGTATTCGGCTTCGGCGTCGGCCCATTCGGCGGTCACGTCGTGAACGGCGATCAAGTAGGGGCGGTCGGCGTCGGCGCGCTGGCGCAGTTCGCGGATGCGCGGGGTGGCTTGGCGCATTGCCGGTCCGTCACCAATTGCGGCGCGGGCATGCAGGGCCTGATGGTCGGCCAGCGCCTGCTGGTATTGGGTCCGCAAGCTGGTGAGGTCAAGCAGAGCGGCCGGCAGTGGCGGGGGTGCCACGCGGTGGCGGGGGAGGTCGTCGAAGTCCAGGCCGGCGAGTTCGTCGGCGGTCTCAAGCGGGGTGTTGGTCGGGTCGGGCTCAACGAGTTCGGGGTGCCACGGTTGCGTAGACAGGTCGGTGGCAGGCATGTCAATCCTGGTTGCGTGGGGGTCGGGGGGAAGTTGTTCTTCTTCCTCGGGGTGCAGTGGGGGTTGTTCGGGTAGCGGGTGGTCGGCGTGGTCGTGGTGGCCGCCGATCAGGTCGACGGTGTAGGTGATGGTGCGGGCGTATTGGTAGGCGGGGATGGTGTGGTCGGGGTCGACGTCGGCCAGGTGCTCGGCGGCGACGTGAAGAAGGTCGGCGGGGGTCCAGCGGGTGGGGTCGGCGGCATTGACAGCTGAGACGAGGCCGGGCCAGGCGGGATCGGCGACGATGGATTGCGCGGTTGCTGACCCAAAGACGTTGTGCAAGTCAGCGATCCAGGCAGGGCGCAGGCCGGTGTGGGGGGCATCGACGGTGGCCGCGGGCGTGAGTTCGGCGGCAAGACGCCACCACAGCGCGGCGGCGGGCAGCTCGTCGGGGAGCGGACGTTGGATGGCGGCCGCGCGAACGAGGCCGGGCAGGTCGGGCCGGCTGGTGGCGGCTTGGGCGAGGTGGGCGGCCAGTTGGGGCCAGTACCCGTCGGCGCGGATGCGCGGATCGATGGAGTCGATCAGCTGCTCAAAGCGGCGAGCATGCGGGCTTTGGGTGCGCACCACCGCTTGAGCCCGGTTTTCGAGGAGTTTTTGGATGGTGCGGGCGCGCACGGCGTATTGGGGTGGGCCGAGCAGGGTGGTGTCTTCGGCAACCACGTTGTGGGCGGCGCGGAAGACCGCGATTTCGGCGGCGAGTTGGGGGTTGGCGGCCAGCACGGGTTTGGCCCAGGCCGGCGCGGTCGCCGGTGTCCATTGGTGGGTGACGGTTTCACGGATCTGGTCTGCCAGCTCGGCAACCAGCACGGCGCGACCGGTCAGGCAGTTCTCCCATGCGGGGTCGTTGGCCAGCAAAGTGGGAGTGGCGGGCAGCCAGCGCAGCGGCCCGATACCGGCAGAGTGTCCGCCGGTGGGGTCGATGCGCCAGTCGAGCACCGCGGCGGGATCGTGGGCACTGAAAAGCTCGCCTACGCTGGCGGCCTCGGTCAGTGTGGCGAACGGGTCGCGCCCGTCGGCGCCGATGATCGCCAAGTGTTTGCAGAGCACTGGCCATGCTTCGGCGCGGGTCAACCCTGGATAGAGCTGATCGGCGGTGATGTGCAGTTGGGCCAGCAGGGCCGGGGAAGCCAGGGCCTGGGCGGCGTCGCCCAAGGCGTTGTAGTACATCGCCGCGGCCGGGCCCAACCGCACGAAGGGGTCGCGGGCTTCGCGTGCGGCACTGGTGGCCGAGACTTGTGCGCCGTCGCGTGACAGCGTTTTGGTCAGGACATCGACGGCCGTTTCGGGGTGAGTTGCTTTGGGCGACAACACCCGGTGCGGGTCGGATTCCGCGGTGGATAGATAGATGTGGTTTTCGATGCGGCCGCGAGTTAATGCCACGTAGAGCAGTTGGCGAGTGAGACTCCCGGCACCGACGATGTGGCAGGCGTGTCCGGCGGTGAGTCCTTGTGCGGAGTCAATGGTTGCCGCATAGCCGAGGGTGACGTGCTTTATGACGTAGTGGGCGGGGAGGCGCACTGTTTGGCCGCTGCCGAGGTGGCGGGCTTTGATGCTGCCGTTTCGGTGGATTTCCAGGATTTGGAAGCGGTAGCCGTTGCGCACGTAATCGGTGGGGCTCAAGCGCAGCCGGCGGGCATTGCGGCGGGTGCGAATAAGGTCGCCGGGAGAGGCGGCAAGCCGATCAGAAAGGGTGATTTCGTGGCCGCGCCGTGTTGCCGGGTCAGCCGCGGCGAGGCGATCGAGTCGGGCTCGGGCGTTGAGGGTATCGACGATGGCGTTGGTGGGTGCTAACAGGAGGGAATCGCGGCCCGCGTCGAGGTCGGCGGCCCACGCGGTGTAGGCCATGTCGGCGGCGGTCTGATCGGCACCGACGTGCACACGCTGGTGGTCGATGTAAAACCCGAGTCCAGAGGGGTCTCCTCTGCGGATCGCCAGGGTCGCTGCGCTTTCGGCGGTGGAGCCAAAGCGAACCAACTGAGACAGCGTCAGTGAATCGGTCTTGTGGGCGATGTTGCGCAGCACGCCACCGGCTGAGATCGACGCGAGTTGGCAGTCATCACCGACCAGCCGGATGCTGGCGCCACGGGCTAAGGCGTGGGTGATCACCGCATCAAGTTCGAGCGTTCCGGCTTTGCCGGCCTCGTCGATGATGATGAGCGTGTCGCGTCCGACGTTGGTGAACCATGGCGGTGGGGCAGAGCGACTCGACCCGCTGGCCGGGTCGGCCGACCAGACGTATTTGGCGATGGTGTCGGTCGGGGCCGACAGATCCTCGCCCAGTTCGATGGCTGCCGCCGCGGTGGGGGCTAAGCCGACGATGGTCGCGCCCGAGGAGCGCCACGCATGCGACAGCGCGGCCATCGCCGTGGTCTTCCCGGTACCGGCCGGGGCCAGCGCCAACGCCACTCGGCGCCCGCTGCTTGCCATTTCCCGGACCAGTGCGACCTGGCCCTCGTTGAGTTGCTTATCGCGTGCGGCCGAGTCTGCCAGCGCCAGCTCGATATCGATGTCCTCGACCGTGCGCCCGCCGCGTCGGAGGGCGGCAGCAACGATGCGTCGCTCAGCGGCCAGCAGCTCCTGAGAGGTGTAGGTAGCGCTGCCGTGGCGGCTATGCACGCTGGTTCCATCGCGGCGACGCAGCTGCGCAGGTTCTCCCATTTCACCGTCGTCGATATCGATGTGCTGAACCGACAGCGGCTCGGCCAAAGCAGTCTCGGTGATCTTGTCGGCCAGCGTCTCGTCGGCGGCGTGCCCGCTGCCACGAACGAGGCGCTGCGCCTCGGCGAACACGTGGTGGCGTTGCCAGGTCGCGCGGGACCGGGCAACCGTGGCGATGACTTGGGCAGCGCGCGCGGTGATCCAGTCGTCATCGACAGCATCGATTTGGGGCGCCGGCGCGGACAAGACGGTGCCCAGCATCGCGGTCAGCTCCCGCACAGCGCCGAGCACCTCGATCGCTTGGCCGCGCCACATGTGGCGCTGCTCGGCGAATGATCGGGGTTCGTGTTTGGCTTCGCGGGTCTCTAGGGTCGCTTGTTGAGCCAACGCGATGGTTTCCACGTGGGTCGGCTCGCGGCCGTGGGCGGCTTGAAACTGCTTGGCCAGATCGGCGGTGCGGGCTTCGATGGCCAGCCGCCGCGACGACCACGCGGCCATCAGCTCGACTGAGATTCCCACGATTTCACGCACCGGCCTCTTGCCGCGGCCCTCGCCGACCACATCAGCGAACCGCAGCTGCAGTCGCTGTCCAAGGTGGGCTTCCAGGCGCGTGTTGTACAGCTCGGAGGCGGCCACGGTGAACTGGTGCACAGGCTGCCCGTCAAGCGCCAGCCAACGCAACACACCGTCAGGGCCCACCGTGGCGACCTTGTTGGAGATCGCGACATGGGTGTGCAGATCAGGATCGCCAGCGCGTGAATCGCGGTGGGTGAACGCCGCCCCGAGCAGCCCGGTGGTGTCGACCTGGGCGACACCACCCTTACCTGAACGGGTAAATGCGGCGTGAGTTTCTAGCCACGCCAGCGCATCACCGACCGCTACGTCGTGACATTCCTCTACCACTGTTGCGACGGCGCGCGGTGCGATCGCCCACAGCGTCGACACTGACTTCACGGGCGAAAACGTCAAGTCGTAGCCGGCGACCGCGGTCGTGCGCGCGCGAGTTTCCCGCGCGATAAACCCACTGAGTTCGCGATCGTCGGCGGGCGCGCGCTTGTACTGCTCAGCGAACATTCGGCGCGCGACAACGGTGCGGATCGCGGCGCGCGTGGGCGCGGCGATGGGCGCGTTCCAGTGCAGGCCGGCTTCTTCGTTGTGATCGCGGTAGGCCACTGCCAGGGCGCGCACAAAGGTGGTTTCGCTGTCGCGGATATGGAACTTGCGGCCCAGTTTGGCGGCTTCGGCGGCCGCGAGGCCGCGCACGCCGCATTCGGCGACATACTTGGTGATCGCATCGGCGTTGGGGTGCAAGCCTTCCCCGAACAGGGCCTTCATTTGGGCCTCGGTGACCGGCGAATCAACCGGTACGGCCCAAACTTTCGCGAGGTCTTCGGGGGGCACCGGACGTGCCCTTGTCGAGGACAGCGATGCCAGACCCGATCCCACCCATCGGCCCGGAGATTCGCCTTTGGTCGAGTAGTAGTCGATCAGCGGGGCCCGGCCGCGCGCGGTGGTGTCGACAGCAGCGACTTGCCGGATCAGGTACTGGTAACCGTCTCCGGCGGTGAGCTTGTGGCTAGTCATCGTCACTGCAGTGCAATCCCTTTCGAGGCGCACGTTAGAGACGACACCGCAGATCTGTCCTACACAGATCAGGCGGTTCTTAGGAAACTGTGACCTTAATGCAAGAGGTGTGTGGTGTCTGGGGTGGTTCAGAACGGTTGATGCCGGTGGTCATTGGTGTGTGGTGCATGAGGGTGGGATCGGCTTATGTTGTGGGACTGGGGGATCGGGAAACATTGGTGGTGGACAAATGTGGACGCACTGATGTTGGTCAGTGTGGTAGAGCGGGACAGCCGGTTCGTCGTATGGTGCGGCGATGGGAACGATCAACTCGAAATCAGCGGCGCGTAGGCGGGTTCGCGAGGCGCAGCTTAGAGCGAACGAGGCACGCGTGGAGTGCGAGCGGCAAAACGTCGATGACGCGGCGTCGTTACTCGTTGAGCTGGGTCGCCTGGCGGCCGTGGAGGAGTGGGAGGCAACTCGCATCCTCGAGATTCGGGCAGAGGCAGAGCGGCGTCGGCACACGCACCGCCAGGCCGGCGGCATCGCGGTGGCTCGAATGCAGGGTCGCGGCGAATCACTCGCGGCGATAGCGGAATTGGCTGGGGTCAAAGTCGGTAGCGTTCGGATGATGTTAAAGGCGGCGAGCGCGCACACTGGCGCGGCGGTGCAAGCACTAGGTGAGGGCAACGGCGCGGCGGCCCCTGGCGCGGCGCCGTTGGCACTAGGTGCGAACGGCGTTACTGCGCATGACGATGGCGCGGCGGCGCAAGCACTAGGTGCGAATGGCGCTGCGGCGCATGACGAAGGTGTCGGTGGCCGGGTTTAGCGTGGGCGCGTGCGTGTTCATCTGGGGATGCCGCTGTGGGTCGATCCTGTTGTGCACGCCGACGAATGCCGGCGCTTTGACTCCGACGTGGTGCAAGGACCCGGCGCTGACGACTGCGATTTTTTCACGGGGGCTATCGGTAAAGACGGATATGGCCGGTTCTTCATTTACCGTGGGGGTAAAGGGATTTGCGTGCGGCCGCACCGGTACGCGCTGGCGCGTCGACTCAGTGTGCTCCTTCAGCCAGACGAGTTGGGCCTGCACGAGTGCGATAGCCCGCTGTGCGTGAAAGTCTGTGCGGCCGAGGCGACATTCCAGCATGTGGTAATCGGCACTCAGAGTGAAAATATGCGACGAATGGCCCGGATGCGGCGCGGAGGAGGCCGCAGGTCGATTCCCAGTGATGGGTTATGGGCTCGGCGGGAGCGCTCGGTCGCGTTGCACACGGTGTTGCGGGAACGCGGCTGGGATCGGGCCGCAGTGGAGGCGGCGCGCCTCGGTGATATGCCGATGTTGTGGTGAGGGTGTAAGCACTGTTGGTGATTTAGCCGGCGAGTACTGCCGGTCGTGCTGCGCTGCTGTGGGAACGGGGTGGATGCGATCCAGCCGATAGACGGCGGTATGCATCGCCCAGTAGACGGCGACGATGTTGGCCCCGGGTATCACGCTGGCTAAGACGGGCCCGCACGTCGGCCGGATTGCTTCACCGTATGCGGCTGCGGCGCACTGCTCGGGGCTGGGAAGAACCCTGGCCGGGGCGCTGTGGGCGGTGTGAGGCGACGCTTGGCGCCAACAGGGTGCTTGTCGGACTAGTTCAGTGCACTTGCGGGTCGATGCACCGTACTCACTTCTGCCGCAGGACGAGCGGAATTGCATCTGCTGCAACATAATTGCTCGGTTGAGAGCGAGTATAGCGCCCAGTAAAGCGCGTCCCGCGGACATCGGATCACACCTCAGAAAGGGTGCTGTCTCGACACTTACGTCTGGCGCATCATTGTCGCATCTAGTACAACAGGATGGTGGGCGTCGAGTTGCCGGGGTCAGCAGCGCTGTCGCTGGTGTCGAAAGTGCTTCCGTTGGATCCAGAAGCCACGGTCTTCACCGCGATGCTGTCTGGCTGGGCTGATCAGCAGCGAGCCCGGGTGTGCAAGCCACCGACGGTGCAGGCGCGGGCGAGCGTGGTGCGCCGTTTCGCCGAGTTCACCGGGACGTATCCCTGGCAGTGGCAAGCAGATGACGCGGATGCGTTTTTCTCCCAACTGCTTTCCGGTGCGGAGCCAAAAGCTGACTCGACGGTACGGGGATACCAAAACGCATTGCGGTTGTTCGGCGACTTCGTTACTGACACGCGATATGGATGGGCGTCTTTGTGCGCTGAGCGGTTCGGGCAGGCCCCGGCACAGATCCTGCATGACTGGAACACCGTGCGTCACGTCAACGAGTTTGAGGGGCGGCCGGGACGGCGCCCGCTGAGCTATGACGAGGTTCAAGAGCTCTTCGATGCCGCCGATGGCTTGGTAGATCAGGCGCGACTTCGCCACCGCAAGGGAGCGTTGTCAGCGTTGCGGGACTCGACGCTGCTGAAGACCGTCTACGCGTATGGGCTGCTCTCCGGGGCTCAACCAGATGCAGCGGCGTGATTCTCTGAGTTTGTGCAGTTCAGAAGCTGATGTTGGGATGCTATCTGCTGCAACAGGTGTGGTGCAAGTCGACTCGCGGTTTCAGCGGGGCCGGCCTGGCGCGTTGAGTCGGGCCATGAGTTCGCGGTTGGTAGCGCGGGCGGCGGCGAGGTCTTCGTCGCGTTCGTCGAGTTGTTGTTGTTGGTCGAGGACCTGCTGTTCGAGATGGGTGATCCGTTGGTGGAGTGCATCGATGTCGGTTGGGGCGTCGAGCCCGGACTCGCGCCATGTTTGTTCGCCGAGTGCTTGGGAGAGCCGCTGCTCGAGTTGGCGGATGCGGGCGTTGAGCCGGGCGGCGCGTTCGTGGGCGGCGAGCAGGTCGGCCTGCAGTGAGGCTTGGGTGACCGTGGGGCCGGTGTGTTCGTCGGGGACTGGATCTGTTTGCAGCGCATGGATTTTCTCGAGTAGGTCGCGGTACCGATAGAGGAATGTGCGGTCGACTCCGGCCGCACGAGCGATCGCGGCCGCGCTGAGCCGGTCGCCGGCGGCTGCGGCTTGGTCGATCGCGGCCAGCACGCGCCGGCGTCGGCGCATCGAGTCGCCGCGACGGCCGTCGAGCATCGATCGGGTGCGTGTGCTCGACGAGACAGATTGTGCGCGTGTGTGATTCGACGTGGTGTCGGTGGTTGTGGTCATGCGGTGGCCTCCGAAGCGGGGGTTGCTGGTGCGGGTGGGGTGGCGGCGAGGGTGGGCATGCCGAGCGGGACCGTGTGGGCCGCACGATGACGACGCACGATGGCGACCGCGTCGTTGATCTGCGCTCGCTCCGTGTCGTCGAGTTCGGCGATGTCGCCTTTGATCCTGTTGATCAGTCGCCGGATTCGGGTGATCTCCTCCTCGGTGGGGGTGGCGTCGGCGCGGGCCCATTCGTCCACTCCGTCGATGGTGGCGGCCAGCCGTTCGCGGGTGCGCAGCAGGTCGTCCAGGTATGCCTGCAGGTCGGGCAGGAAGGCGATGTTGGTGCGGAAGTGATCGCAGCCGACGCAGCGGAATCGGATCGGGCAGGCACCGCCGCCGGCCTTGACGTTGGTTGGTTCGGTGCAGGTGCCGTCGGGGACGGCGACCTCGCCGATGGCGTGGCGGGCGCGCTCGGAGTCCAGCAGGGCGTGTGCGTCACGCCAGATCCGGTTGCCGTGCCGGTCGAAGCTGAGCGTGGTGACCGTGTCGACGGCGTCGCGGCGGCGGTCCTCGCCGATGCGGTAGTAGCGGCGGGTCACCGAATAGCTTCGGTGATCGAGCAGTTCGGCCAGGACGTCGATCGGGATGCCGGCGTCGGCGTGGCGTTGGGCGTAGGAATGGCTTGTCTCCGCAGTGGCTGTGTGCGGTCGGGTTCGTGTTGCGTTTGACGTGGCCGATTCTCGGCGTGGAGTTCGTGACGCTGATCGCCGTTCGTGTGGCGATAACGCGAAACCGATTGTGATGGACGTCACTGCCGGGTCGGTCAGCATGGTCCCATTACCCTCTGCTGGTATTTCGGGCGATTCGACGCGAGGCGGGTGATGCCTGCCGCCGGGTCGTTGGCCGTGCGGAGCCGAAGGATCTCGTCGTGCTGGGCAGCGATCCGGGCCAGGGCCTGGCTTCGGAAGTTGGTGAGCTCCTGGATTGTCGAGTTGACGTGGGCGAGGTTGTTTTTCAGCTTCTCGACCTCCGTCTTGAGGCGTTCGATCTGTGCGGTTTTCGGGTCCGGGGTTTCTCCGGCCTGCTGAAGCTGCTGGAGGCGGTGCTCGAATTCGGCGCGTAGGTGTGCGTAGGGCCGGGTGCCGTAGAAGGCGGTGCGGTCGACCCCGGCTGATAGTGCGAGGGTCTTGATATCGCAGTTGCCGCCGGGTGAGATCTCGCCGCGCAGAAGCCGGTCCATGGCGGCGCGGATGCGGTTCTCGTTGTGGATGCGTTGGGCGGCAGTGATTCTCATGCCTGTTCCTCGGGTGCGCTGGTTCCTGTGGCAGTGTCGATGCTGGTGATGACCTGGACGGCGCGGTCGTAGTCGGCCTGCAGACGAGCGCGTTCGGCGGTTCGGGTTTTGCCGAGTTGGCCGAGGAAGGTTTTGGTGCGTTCGGCGTGCTCGGCCCAGACGGGCCGGTGGTGCTGGTGGTGGGTGGCCTGCGGGCAGCGTGCGGAGTCACACATGCCGATCATCGGCCGGTCCGCGGTCAGGGTGCCTGCAAGTTTCAGGCAGAGCGCGCGGGAGGGGTCGGTGAACCAGCAGTAGTTCGCTGGGCCGAGGTGCAGCGCCGTGGCGCGTTTGGACAGCAGGTTGAGGATGTCGCGGTCGTTGCGCTGGATCTTCGGCGCCGCAGTGGCTTTGGTGTTCGGGTCGGTGTCGATGGTGGCGAAGAATTCGGTCAGGCTGCGGGCGCCGGGTCCGGCGGGCAGGATGCCTTGCTGGTAGTTGCGGAACTCGGCCAGCACGAGCTTGAGTATGTGGTCGGCCTCGAGCTTGTTGACCTCGGCCAGCAACTCTGCTTGAGCGCCGCCCGGTCGAGCCGCGTAGCCTTCCGTTGTCGCCGCGGCGATATGTTTGAGGTGCAGTTTTGCGGCGAGGACACCGCCAGGCCGGTAAGCCATCTCCAGGGCAACCGTTCTTCTGAGCATACGCAGTGCTACTGGTTCGTCGGGGATCGGGACGAGTCCGAGACGGGCTCCGGCCGGGGAATTCACCCAGGCGCGGAACCAGAGGTAGCGGACTCGGAAGCTGAACCGGGACAGCAGGAGAACACCGTCACGCGGGTCGTCGTGGAGCTGCTCGATGAGTTCGATCGCGCGGTGGACCGGTTCGATGACGACCCATTCGTCGTCGGTGCCGCCGAGGCCCTGACCTTTGATGATTTTGCTGGCGATGCGATAGCACTTCAGGCCGGAGATCGGTTCCTCGACCCGGCGGCAGCCGACCCGCAGTTCCATCAGCTCACTGGCCCGCATTCCGGACGCGCCAGCCAGGACAACGATCGCTGCGGTGCGGGCGATGCCGACCATGGCGACCGCTTCGGACCGGTGCACTGGCAGTGTCCAAGGCAGCAAGGTCGCACCATCGGCGGCCGGGACTTCGGCGGCGTTGCGGCCGAAGATCTTCTCGACTCCGACGGTGTTGAGGGTGTCGATCAGCGGTTTGCGCAGTGTGGGCATCCATTTCGCCCAGAACTGGACGTATCCGGCCTGCCGCGCCAGGGTCCCGGTGGAGACCGGCAGCAGCGGGTCGTTCGCGTCCCAGCCAGCCTTGAGTCTGCGGTTGACGTCGTGTTCTTCGAGCATCGGCAGCGGTGTGTCGGTCGCCCTGTGGTCGGCCAGCAGCATCGTGATGTCGCTGACCATCGCCGGGGAGCCGTGACGAAGCCCGGGGGCTCCGGTAGCCCAGACACGGTCGATCTTGCGGATCTGCTCGTTCAGCTCGACAACGTGCGGGCCGAGGATCTGCACCAGGTGCAGGGCCGCGGCCAGCATCGGCTGCAGCACTTCGGCAGGAACGGCAGGTGTCTTGTTTCCGTCGCGACCAGAAGGCATTTCGGCGACCGCGGATGCTGTTGCGCCGCCCCAGGGGCGCAGATCGGCCGGAACCCGGTCGGCGGTGAACAGGTCACGGTAGTCGACCAGATCGACGATCATCTGCGCGGCTGCGCGCCGGACGCCTGGGCTCTGCTCGCCAACGATGACGCCGTCGGGGTCGATCACGTAGCGTCGGAACGCCAGGTATTCCTCGCAGAGGTGGGTGTCGAGCTCGGTGAGGGCAGTGATGCCCCGCTGATCGAGCCAGCCGAAGAACTTGCCGGCCTCGTAGAGGCGGCTGTAGCAGCTGGTCAGATGCAGTGGGGTGCGGTAGGCGCGTGGCAGACGGACCACGGCATTGTGATTCGGGGCCAGCAGCGCCAGGATCAGCTCCTTGGCGACCAGCCGCCAGCGGGTGTCGGTGATGGTGGTGAAGTCGAATCGGCGTCGGTAAAGGGCCATTTGGACCGGGAGCCCGACCACGTCGGTGAAATCCCACAGGTCGTCGTCGAATACCGGTCGTGGCGTGCCGCCCGGCAGCGTGAGCCCGGCGTCGCGGCAGATGTCCGCGCCGGTGAACGGCGACCGTGGTTGAACGCCGGGTGCTGCGGTCGCGATTGTGCTCGTCATGCGGTGCGTTCCTCTGGGCGCAAGGGGATTTCGTCGTCGCTGTCGGTGACGCGTGCGGCTGCGACAGCGAGTTCGGCGGGGTCGAAGCGGTCGAGGATCTGGTCGATCCGGGCGGCGTAGGGGCCGAAGACGGTCATGAAGTGGGCGGCGGGCATCTGCTGCCACTGGCGCGAGAAGAATGCCTTGAGCCGCAGCAGGTTCACTGCGTGCCGCGGAGCGAACACCGCCAGCGGGCAGAGCAGGCAGACCCAGGGACGTGCCGGGCATGGTTTGCCTGCCGGCCCGTGTAACCCGGCCAGCTGATCGGCGCAGGCTGCGGTGAACACATCCCGCGCGCCACCGACCAGCTCGGCGAGCACGCCTTCGTCGAGCTTCATCACCGCCAGCAGCTGCGGGTAACCCTCGGCGAGCGCCGCCGCGTCTTCCTCGGTGATCACGGCCGGAGGGTGCGCGCGGCGGAGGATGTCGTGCTGGGCGTCGGCGATGATCGTCTCGACGGCGTGGCGTTGACCGGGAGTCGTCGCCGACAGGTAGTGGTCACCCTCGACCGCGGGCGTGTGGTTCGGGTCGATCGTGGCGCGCGCATTCCCGGTCCAGGACTTCTTGTCCCGCATCGCGTGATGGGTGGTGCGGATGCGGGACCGGTGCAGTTTCATCGGCTGACCGTCGTCGCCGACGATGCCATGGCGGCGCATCCACCGGCCAATCGCGGACCGGTTCACGTCATCGAGGCGGCGGGAGTAGCCGGGCTGGCTCATCCCCAACCACAGCGTGGTGCGCTCGTCCGGCGGCACGAAGCTGCGCAACAGCGCCGAGTGCGCCAGCCACTGCTCGAGCAACCGCACCGCCGGCCGCGGCAACGTCGCGCTCTCGGCGGCGGTGCGCCGTTTGATATAGGACAGCAGAACAGTCGAATCCCCGGCCCAGTCGATGTCCCCGATGTCCAAGTCGGCGATGCCGTCGGGGACGATGCCGGAATAGATCCCGAACAGCAGCCGGTAGGCGATCACGACCTCGAGATGCGGGAACATCGCCAGCGCAGCCTCGTGGAAGACAGCGATGACTCCTCGATGACGGAAAACGTTGATGGACATGCCAATTTCCTCAGCAGCTTCGCTGCTGCCAAGCGGGCCGAGTGTCGACAACAGCCAGCAGAAGTTCTGATGAGTCCACGCACCCGTGCCCGGATGCCGCCCTCCGGCGGCGGACGCCAGCGCGCGCCGATGTGCCGCGTAGGAGTCGTCGACCTGCTGTCGGCAGGCCATGGTCAGCCGCTGCCATGCGCCCTCGGAATAGGGCGGCAACGGGCGCCGATTGCGCTGAATGTTGAAGTGCCGCCCTGCGGCCAGCTCCAGCACCCCCTCGCCGAGACGGCCGCCGGATCGCGCATAACCTTCCACCAAGTACCGAGTCAGCGCCTCCAGCCAGTTCGGGCCCGCCATCCAGAACTGCGCCAGCTGTCCGCGCCGCAGATCGCCGACACCGCCGGTGAAACCCTGATCAGAAAGTGTTCGCACCATCCTGTGCAACCCACGCACGTACTGGTCGACGGTGCCAGCAGTATCGACGCTGCCGTGAGGATGGATCAGCTCCACCAACCCGGTGGCCAGATCACGCACCAACCCGGGGTTCGGCAACCCCGTGAGATCGAATGCAGCTCTGCTGCCGTCGCTGAACACGCAGGCCAAACGCAGCGGATCATCGAGCACCGTCGTCGGCATCACAGCTCCTCTTCGGTGTCGTCGTCGAACTCGGCGTCGGCTTCCCGCTGTGCGGCGGTATCCTCGGTGAGTCCCGCTGCGGCTCCGGCGGTTTCGTAGGCTTGCCGGTAAATCCGCGTCGTATCAAGACGTTTCAGGTATTTCTCGGTCGTCAGAACCGTGGAATGCCCGAGCAAATCGCGCAGCACCAGCAGCGGGTCGGCCTTGGTCAGGTAGAACACCAGCGCTGCGTCGGCGTCGGTGTCGCATACCAGCTTCGCTGCCTGTCGGTAATAGCCGGTCACCAGATATTCCAGCGTCTGCATCGAGAACGAGTGGCGGAGTCGGTGCGGGTGGACGTGCGGGAACCGTGGTTCGAACCGTGCGCGGATCCGGTCGGAGGTGCGTTCGAACACCGTCGCCCACGCCGTGAACGGGCCACCATCACCCTTCACCGCTAGCAGGCACGACCCGCCCTCGGGTGCCACCAGCCGCCGTCGCTCGGCCGGGGTGAGCGACTCCCAGGACCGGCGGACGCCGTTGATCCGGCCGCCACGGGCGTCCGGTTCGGTGACCTGCAGCGGTTCGCCCCGGCGTCGTGGTGGCCGCCAGGCCGATCCGTCGGTGACGGCAGCGCGGTCGAGCTGCAGGTAGTCGTGCAGCCCGGCCAAGGCGTCGTAGGAGATCCAGGTGGTTCTGAACTTGCGGCCCTTGGTGATTCCCGCAGGCACCGGAAACGGGATCGGGATCACCGTCGGCGCCGGCGGCAGAGCCGGGATTTCCCACGGCAGCAGATGTGTGAACTCGCCCAGCCGCAACCCGGTCGCCAGCGCGAGGTCCCCGATCGCGGCGTTGCGGGTCATCTCCCGGCCCGCGAACCCGGTGTCGCGGGTGCCATCCGGCGCCAAACCGCGCAACCCCTTCCGGAACAGGTCGGTGAAGTCCGGCTCCAAATACTTGATGGTCACATGCGGTTTCGGGGTGCGGCGCACCGCCAAGTTCACCCGGACATCGCGGCCGGTGCCGGCGAAGACCGCTCGCGCGGATCGGTAGGTGAACGGCTCCGCCTCGGCGTATCCCTCGTCCATCGCCCACCGGTAGAACAGCGACAGGATGCTCATGTGCTGCGCCCACGTGGTCGCCGCGAATCTCGCCCGGATTGCTCCGGCGGCGCGGTGCTCGGCGTATCGGCTCAGCCCTGCCTTGAGCCGGTCTCGCGAATCGAACAGGCCCACACCGTGTTCGGCGAGGAATTCCGTCCATTCCTTGACCGCCCGCGCGTAGTTCTCCCACGAACTCGGCGCCGGAGCCCCGCTGGCCGGAAGCAGCCGCAACCACCGATTGATCACCGTCGTCGGCCGCGGCACGGCCGGGCCGTCCTCGAACAGCAAGTCGTCATCGATCAGCACCGGCATCCCCTCTGGGATCACCGGCCGGTGCTCGACACCCCAGGACTGCCAGCCCTGCGACGAGAAAAAGCTCAAGATCACGACTGGAGACCATACAAACACCACACGGCCTCACCAAAGCAGAAACGCCGAGCACGCCCGGGCCTTTCAGGCCAATCGCAACACGGGAACTAAGCGGGGACAATGTGCCGGTAGGCGTAGGGCACGATCTTGGTCATGTCAAACTCGACTCCATCGCGGGTGCGCAGTGTCGGCAGGTCGGCCACCCAGTCGCGGTGGCGCGCCTGCAGGGTGGTTCTGCTGATTGCCTTGTGCCCGTCGGGATTTCGATAGGGCGTGGGCAGCAGCTTCAGCTTCGCGGCCAGGGTGTGGGGGAAGCGTTGACGGATTCGTTGTTGTTGGCCGGTGATCACCGCGGCGGTGGCCGTGCTGATCGGCAGCCGTCGGCCGAGCCGGTTGGCTTTGATGTTGTCGTAGACCAGTACGTCGCCGCCGTCTTTGTCGCGGGCCAGGCAATCCAGCGGCAGATTGAGGATGTCCTCGGGGCGGCGGCCGGTGTCGATGCCGATCTGGGTGGCGACCCTGACCTCGACGGGTTCGAGGGAGTCGAGGTTGGCGCACAGGACGGCCATGATCTCCGGTGGCAGGCATCGGCCGGGCTCGCCGCGTTCGGGGTCGGCGGGGATGTCGGCGCGTTCGATGGCGCAGTCGCCGGGCAACCCGGCCGCCGGCCGTCCGGTTCTCGTCAGCCCCAGGGATCGGATCCCGGCCAACACCTGCCGCATGTCACGGCAGATCATGTTGCGGCGGTAGCGACCGATCTGGCCGGTGAACTCCAGATGGCCGAGCCGGTTGAGGAATCCCTCCAAGTCGGTCCGGCCCAGCGCGGTCGGGTCAAGCCCGTGATCGGGTCGGCGATGCAAGTGCTCGGACAGCAGCCCGATGCTGTTGATCTTGCCGCGAACGCGAGAGGCGCCGCTGCCGCGGTGCTGGGGCAGTTGCTCGGCAGCCCACCGCTTCGCGGCCCCGGCCAGCCAGGGCTGGGTGATCTTGGTGAACGACAGCGTGCCGGGGTACCGAAGATCGCCAGATCCCAGCGGTCCTTATCCTGCTCGACACCCGGATCGGCCAACACGCGGCGGGCGTCGCGGGCGAACGAGGCCAGCACCGAGCGTGCACGCTTGCCGGGAGCCAGGCCCGGATCGCAGTCGTGGATCGAGCCGACCTGGTGGCGACGCAGCGTGTCGCAGACCGCTCGCAGCACAACGTCGGTGAGCCGCAAGCCATCCCTAACACGGGTCTGCAAGCCCGTCAGCACTTCCACAACTACCAGGGAAGGCAGCGCCCGCAGGTTGACCTGCCCCGGCTCGGCCACGCCCGATTCCCGGACCCGCCACCACTGTTCATCGAGTTCGGCATGCTCTTGCTGGTCCACGCTCCATCGCTGATAGTGGGTCGTGCAGTAGCCGATCGCGCCGTCGGCCGTGCGGGTGCACGCCGGCACCAGGCATGCCGGCAGCGGCGGCCTTGGCCGCACTCGCGGATCGCTCACGAACTGTTCCAGCGAGATCGGGATGCGCCTGCCCCGGAACTGTTGGGCGTGCGGTTCACACATCACCGCGTCCCGCACCGTCGGCGTGCACCGGCACTGCGGGACGGCGCAGCGTTCCGCGGGAACCGGTGCGGCGGGCAGGCTTTCGGCAGCGGCGATGTCCTCGACGCTCATGCCCATGCCGGTCAGCCTGGTGAAACATCGGTGGCAGATCTCGGGGGCGTCGTTGTGGACGGTTCCGACGCATCGTTCCACCCGGCACACCTTCCGGCCGAGCAGCCGATGCTGCGCGGGCAAGTACAGCACCCGGGTCACCGGATCCCATCCGGCCTCGTCAAGCAGTCCTTGGTCCAGCGCCCTGGCCAGGTGCGTGGCCGCGCCACTCAGGGCGGCCCCGTCCAACACATGCGCGAACTTGCAGGATTCCTCATCGCCCGGGATCGTCCTGGCCGACGTCACGGCGGTCACCGGCTCGCTCCGGTCTGTTCGCGGGGGCTGGGCACCGCGTCCACCGCGGCCCGCAGTCGAGATGCGTCCGGATGCAGGTAGATCTGGGACGAGGAGACAGCCGCGTGTCCGAGCAAATCAGCGACCACGTCGATACCGGCCCCGGCGTCGACGACGTTGCTGCCGTAGGCGTGTCGCAGCTGGTGCGGGCGGACCGGGGTGTCCAATCCGGCCCGGCGGGAGACCGCTGCCATCAGCTCGCCGATCGCGTCGGGCCGCATCGGCGCGCCGACGCGGCCGCGGAACAGGTTGACGAACACGAAATCACTACCCGCCGCGGCCGGAACTCGCATGCGCTCGAACTCGTAGACGTCGAATGCTTGCACGACAAGGAAATCCAGCGGCACCACCCGCTGTCGGCGCGATTTGGCCCACGCCCCGTTCGGGTTGTCGTCTCGGCGCACCACATGCAGATGCGCCCGAGCGACCTCGCATCCCAACCGGCGCGAATCCACCAGCAGGTGCACATCACTGCGCCGCAGCCCGCACACCTCGCCCCGACGCAGCCCGCCCCTGGCCATCAGCAGCACGATCAGCTTGTCCCGCGTGGACCGGCAGGCCCGCAGCAGCGCGACGATCTGCTCATCGCTGGCCCGATCGATCGTCGTTTCCGGTTCCCGCAACCGGTGCCGGGCCCGCATCCGCCATGCCAGGTGGCCATCGTCGTTGCGGGCTTCCGCCGGCAGGTCTCGGTCATCGGCCACCTCGTACAGCATCGACACCAAACCCGCCGAGCCGTTGCCGGTCGCGACCGCGTGCACCACCATCCCCCGCACCGCGGTGAGCACCCCGTTGATCCGCGATGGGCCCCGCGCCGGGGCGGCCCCCGGACCGGCCAACACCACTCCCGAAGCGACGTCATCGACGCCCGCTGGCCAGCGGTCCGGCATGGGCCAGCCACGTCATGAACAACGCGAACTGCTCGACACCGGCCTGCCAGGACCGGCCCGTCCTGGCGCACCAGCGCAGGAACAACGCGATCGCGTGTGCATACGCCTTCGTCGTGGATTCCGCGCCGTCGCGGCCGAACCGCTGATGCCGCAGATACTCATCGGCGATGCCGACTACCTGCAGATCCTCATCCAGCACCGTCCAATACCGTTGCCCGGACGGCAAACTCACCGGAAACGCTCGCATGGGCCCTCGCTTTCAAGTCGACAGTCAGAAACGACTACCAGCCACGAGCACCACACCCACGGAGAAACGCCGCACCGCCCACCAGATCACCCACTACGAGCGACGTCATGCAACAGGTCGCAGACCCCCGGAGAAGGCTTGCGGCGCCAAGAGGCGGTGGGGCTAGACCTGGTGGATCTGAGATCGAATCCAAAGCTACCGTCCTACGGGCGTTTTGGCGGCGTATTCGTCCGATTCGGAAAAGCGTCCCGCGGTAGTTCGCCGAAGCGACGCGTCGTGCTGACGGTGCCGGAAATGGACTGGATTGTCCAGGTTTTCGAGTCCTACCTGGAGGAGGTTCGTCCATGCTTTCGAGCGGGCCGGCATCCGGCGTTATGGGTCACCGAACGTTGCGGCCGTCTCTCCAGACGCGCCGCGAACGAGGCCTTTGTGGCTGCGCGTGACGCCGCGGGGTTGCCGCAGGAGCTGGACCTGCATTCGCTGCGCCAGACCCTACGTCACACACCTGACCGAATTCGATTACCCGGAGCGCTTCGTGCAAGTTCTCTCGAGCCCGCACAGGGGTGTCCACGACGTGCAACACGCACGTGGCGTTGGCGGCGATCTTCGTGGCGGAGGTGGTTATCTGCAGCGGTCCATCACGCAGATTCCACGGAGGTTTGATGCTTGTGCAACGGGTACTGATGCCCACTTCGTCGCTTGAATCCTGGACGGTCCTCGGCGACGGAGGCGGCTCGGTGGAGCCAATCGAGCGCTACCTGGCCTATCTGACCGACATCGAGCGGTCCCCGAACACGGTCAAGGCCTATGCGCACGACCTGAAGGACTGGTTCGTCTTCCTCGACGCTCGCAGCCTGAACTGGCGCGAGGTCCGATTGGAGGATCTCGGGGAGTTCGTGTCCTGGCTGCGGCTGCCGCCGGCTGGCCGGGCTGGCGCAGTGGTGCAGTTGCCCTCGGCTGAGCATCACTGCTCTGCGGGAACCGTCAACCGGAAGCTGGCGGCGATCAGCGGCCTCTACACGTTTCACGCCCGGCACGGAGTCGACCTCGGCGACTTGGTCACTGAACTGCACCCAGGTCGGCGCCGGCGCTCGGGATGGAAGCCGTTCCTCTACCACCTGAGCAGCGGCCAGCCGGAGCGGCGGCGCACGATCAAGCTCCGGACCCCGCGTCAGCATCCGACCATTCTGACCGCCGGTCAGGTGCAGGCGATCCTAGATGCCTGCATCCACCTGCGGGATCGCTTGTTGTGGGCGTTGTTGTGGGACACAGGGATTCGGATTGGTGAAGCGCTAGGTCTGCGTCACGAGGACGTGGCCGCTGCCGAGGGTGAGTTGACGGTCGCGCCGCGATCCAACGACAACAGGGCGCGCGCCAAGTCGGCGACACCGCGCACCATCCCGATCAGCCCGCAGCTCATCCGCCTCTACGCCGACTACCTGCACGACGAATACGGCGATCTGGACTCCGACTACGTGTTCGTCAACCTCTGGGGCGAACCGTTCGGGCACCCGTGGGGCTATCCCGCGGTCTACGACCTGGTGTTGCGGCTGCGCCGGAGCACCGGCATCGACTTCGATCCCCACTGGTATCGGCACACCTACGCCACGCGTTTGCTCCGCCAGAACACCCCGATCGAGGTCGTCAGCACGCTGCTGGGGCACTCCTCGATCGCGACCACGATGGACATTTACGGGCATCTGTCCGTCGAGGACGCCCGCCGGGCTCTGGAGGCGGCCGGCTTCCTGACCGGGCAGGAGGTGCAGTGGTGACCGCGGCAGTCCCGCCGCTACCGTCGGCTGCGGCTCCGGGCTTGCTGCGCAAGCTGGTGGCCGCGGTTCGACCGGAGTTCCGGGTGGACATCCTCGTTCCCGAGCGTGGTGCGCTGGTGTTCGACACCGCGCCGTGCCGGGTGCCGGGCTGCGTGCGCCAACCGCGCACCCGCGGGCTCTGCAAAGGCCACTACGTCGGTTGGCAGCAAGAAGGCCGCCCGGACATCGACGTGTTCGCCACGACTGCAGCACCGGAAGGGCTCGGGCGCAAAGAGCTCACGGTCTGCGCCGTCCAGGGCTGCCGGTACGGAGGTGCTCGCCGGGGTTTATGCCCACGCCACCAAGGGTTTTGGGAACGGTCCGGCATCGCCGACCGAGACGTATGGCTGGCTGCCGTTGCTCCGGTGGATGATCCCGATCATCCCGTCTGCGCGTTGTCCTATTGCACGCTATGGACGCAGGGACGGTCGCCGTTCTGCGTCAATCATCGGTCCCGATGGGCAGCGGTGGGATGTCCCGACATCGACGAGTTCATCGTGCTCTGCGAGTCCTATGGCGACGACCGGTTCGACTTCCGACCGTTCGGTGATCGCCGACAGCTCAAATTGGAGATGCAGTACGCGCTGCAGTGCCGGCACGATGAACGCCAGGTCAAGACTCCCGCTGCCGTCGCGCGTCCTGTCATCGCACTCACGGCCGCCAGTGGGGTGGCCTCGCTGCTGGACTGGCCGATGGCACGTTGGATCGAGTTCTTCGACGCCAACCACGCTGCGCAACACGGCCAGAACGGACAGCTGGCGTTTCTGCGTTACGCCTATCGCTGTCTGGAGGACCTGCACTGCGGCAGCGGGTGGGAGGCCGAGTTCCCGCGCGACGTGTGGGAGCTGCACCGGCTCGGCGTCGAGGGCCGCAAGCGGCTGCGCTTCGACGGCATTGCGCAACCGTGGCTGCGGGATCTGGCCAAGCGGTTCGCCCGCTGGCGGTTAAGCATCGGACGCAGCCCCAACCAGACCTACATCGACGTCCAGGCGGTGACGCGTTTGGCCGGCTTCTTGGCGTCCCCGCCGGTCGACATCACCAGCCTGGCCGGCATCAACCGCGCGGTATTGGAGCGCTACCTGGCCGACCTGTCCACCGACCCCCGGGCACTGCACTCCCGCAGCCGCGACATCAGCTCGCTCGGTGCGTTCCTCGACGCGATCCGCCGCCACGAGTGGGACCACGACCTGCCCGCGAGTGCCGCGTTCTATCCCGACGACTTCCCCAAACCCGCGAAACGCCTGCCCCGCGGGCTGGCCGAGCACATCATGGCCCAGGTCGAACAGCCCGCGAACCTCGACGGATGGAACAACCCCGAGAGTCGGCTGCTCACGATCATCCTGATGCGCTGCGGACTGCGCGTCGGTGACGCCACCAAGATCGCCTTCGACTGCGTCATCCGTGGCGGCGACGGAGCTCCCTATCTGCGCTACACCAACGGCAAGATGAAACGCGAAGCTCTCGTCCCGATCGACGAGGAAGTCGAGCAGGCCATCGCCGAGCAACAACAGCGGATCCTGCGCCGCTGGACCAACGGCAGCCCCTGGCTGTTCGCCGCTCCGAAGATGAACCCAGACGGCCGCCGGCCGCTGACTACGCCCTCCTACCGCGGCCAGCTACGGGACTGGCTGGCGCGCTGCGAGATCCGCGACGAGCACGGCCGTCCAGTGCATCTGACTCCGCACCAATGGCGGCACACCTTTGTTATCTGTACTGGCAAGGAGCGCGTGAGCTACGTGAGTTCGGCGGCGTGACACGCCGGTGCCTTACGAATATCCGGTACTTTCAGGCACGGCCGTTACGTTTGTCACGTGAACTCGTTCCACGCTGAACGAGCGGTTTCACCCCTCGATGGATCCGAGGTGTGGGTGGTGCTTGACACCGGGTTGGTGATGCACCGGGAGGCCAGCGATTTCCTGCGGGCGCTGCATGGGGCCGGGCGTTCGATCCACACGATCCGTGCCTATGCCGGGCGGGTGGCGAGTTTCCTGGGATGGTGCGCCGATCAGGGGGTGGAGTGGTCGTCCATCAGTCTGCCGGGATTGGCCCGTTTCAAGCATTTCATCGAAGCCACCCGCGCCGGGATGGGCGGTTGCGTTCGGGCGCAACGGTAAACGCGATCCTGACCGCGGTGTGTGAGTTCTTACGGTTCTGCGCCAGGACCGGCGTGATCGAGCAGGCCGTCGCCAACCGGTTGTCTGAACCCCGCTGGCTGCGGTTCACCCCGCCGGGTTTTGATGCTGGAGAATCCGGCCAGTTCCGGATGGTGCGGACCCGCACGCTCAAGGCGAGGGCGGAAGCGGTATTTCCCGAGGCGTTTACACCCGAGCAAGCCGAACGGGTCGCGGCGTGTTGTCGCCGGCCGCGGGAACGATTCATGGTGGCGCTGCTGCGGGATGGGGGCTTGCGGATCGGAGAAGCTCTCGGATTGCGCCGATCCGATCTGCACCTGCTTCCCGATTCGCGGCGGGTGGGTTGCACGGTGCTGGGAGCTCACGTTCACGTGCGGCACCGGGCCAATCCCAATGGCGCGCTGGCGAAGTCGCGGTTTCCCCGCACCGTGCCGACGAGCCAGGCGGTGCTGTCGACGTACGCGGACTACCAATTCGAACGTACGGAGATCCTCGGCGGCGACGACTGCGACATGGTGTTTGTCAACCTCTACCATGAGCCGCTGGGCGTGCCGATGACCTATCGTGCGGCGAAACGGTTCTTCGAACGGCTGGCCACCGACTGCGGGTTTGCGGTGCGCCCTCATATGTTTCGGCACACGGCGGCCACGAACTGGGTGCGTGCCGGGGTTGATCTTGATGTCGTGCAGCGGCTGTTGGGGCATGCCGCGCTTGCCTCGACCGCTGTTTACCTGCACGCACGAGATGAGGATAAGCGCCGAGCCGTGGAGGCTGTCGCCGCCGGGGAGCGCTTTCGATGACCGCGCCGGTGTCGCGTCTGCTGGTCGGCACCGACGCCGACCAGGGGTTGGTGAGTGACGACGCCAGCTGGCTGCAATGGCTGTCTGCCCATACCGATGCCGCGTGGCGGCCGGGCGAATGGGACGGGTCGCTGTGGCTGTTCACCGGCGATTTGGACAGCGATCGGACCGCTGCGTGGCGGTGTCGTACTCCGGGCTGTCCTACGGCGGCACGGGGCTTTAACGGCCGCTGTTCGAGTTGTCGGCGGGCGGGCGGCGGCCGGTGTCTGCGAGGAGGAGTTCGACCGCGCGCCTCGGCGTCGCCCGACCCGCCCGGTTGCCCGAGGTGACTGCGTGGTGCCCGACTGCGGGGGCGAGTTGCATTGCCGTGGCCTGTGTTTCCGGCATGAGCGGGCCTGGCGTAAGGCCGGTGGCGGGCCGCTGGAGGAGTTCATCGCGCAGGCTCGGCCGCTGATCGGTACCGAGCCGTGCCTGGTCGCAGGTTGCGGCCGCGAACGGGTAACCCGGCGAGGCCTGTGCCGGTTCCACGGCAATCGGCTGGCGCGGCAACGCAACCCTGCGTCGATGTCGCAAGAAGAGCTGGCCGCGTGGGTCGCCGACGAGAAGCCCCGGATCTCGGCCCACCAGTTTTCGTTGGCTGGCCTGCCCGAGCTGGTGCGCTTCGAGTTGCTTTATGCGCTGCAACGCCGCGATGAGGCGCCGCCTCCGTTGGACCCGCTGCAGGTGCGGATCCTCATCAGCCGCCTGGTGGGGGCCAGCTCGCTCCGTCACGCCGATCCCGAAGCGGTGTGTGAAAGCGGTGGCGTGCAATACAACTCGGCCATCAAGGGCTTGTTCCGCGACCTGCGCCGTCATCTGGAACGAGCCTGGACCCAGTACACCGGCACCGACCCTTATGCCGGCAACGTGTGGCGCGTCGAGCTGCTGGACCTGCAGTCCAACGGCTCGCGCCGCTGGCCCGCCACCAAGGGGACCATCGACTTCGGTCCTATCGAGCTGGGTTGGCTACGCGAGGTGCTCAAGGACTGGGCCCGCAACACCCGGCCCTACCTGCAAGGGCTGCGCCAAGCGCTGCGGGCCTGCCACGTCGCCTCCCAAACGCTGGTGGCCTGCGGCCGCGCCGACCCGGCCAGCCTGGGCGCGGGCGACTTCGTCCTGGTCGAGCAGGCCATCGTCGAGCAACGCCGCACCGATGGCTCTCCCCACTCCGCCTCACACCGCACCCAGCTGCTGCGGCTGTTCTGTGCGGTGATCGAGCATGGCCGCGCCAACGCGCTGATGACCGACGTGCCCGACCCGTTCCGACCACCCCAGCGCCGTCACCGGGTGATCGAGGACGCCAACGAGGAACAGCTGGGAAAAGCACTGCCCGACATGGTGATTCGCCAGCTCGACCAGCACCTTGACCTGTTGGGTCCGGCGGGCCGACACGGCTCGATGAGCGCCCCGGACCTGCAGGCAATGCACCGGACCATCTACCAGATCCTGCGTGACACCGGCCGCCGCCCTGGTGAGATCGTCAGCCTCAAGATCGGCTGCCTCGAGGTCATCGACGGCCAACACAACCTGATCTATGACAACCACAAGGCCGCCCGACTGCGTCGACGCCTGCCCATCACAACCGACACCGCCGAGATCATCGCGGCCTGGCAGCGTCACCGCACGCAGCTGCCCACCGCGCCGGCGACCCGCCAGTGGCTATTCCCATCCCCGCTGTTGCGCTCCCGGCAGGCCCGCGGTCACTTGACCGCCTCCTGCGTCGGGGTGGCGTTTCGGACTTGGACGCGCTCGATGATTGACGGCTGCACGCTACGCTCAGCGCTGCATCAGCTCATTGCGACGCTTGGCTACTACTCGGTCACCCACAAACGTAAGCAGCAGGCTATCCGTGCCGTCGGATCCTTGGCCATAGACGCCTCGGGCAACCCGTCCTCGTTTGCCGACCCGCTGGCCTACGAACGGGCATCGGTGTCGGTCCCGTTCGGTAACTGCACCGAACCGTCCAACGTCAAGGCCGGTGGCGGTGCCTGCCCGATCCGATTCCAGTGCGCGGGCTGCGGCTTTATCGCCCGGACCCGTCATATCTTCCCGCCCTCGAAGAGCACATCCACTCGCTTCAGGCGGACCGGGAGACCGCCCGGGCAATGGCGGCCGCTGACTACGTGGTCGCCAACATGAGCACCGAGATCGACGCGTTCACCCGCGTGGTCGACACCATGCGGCGCCGCTCGCCGAACTCGGCCCCGAGCAGCGAGCCGAGGTGGAGGAGTCCAGCCGGATCCTGCGCCGCGCCCGGGCCGCCCGCCGCCTCCCGCTCATCGTCACCTCGGCCAAGGACGCCGGATGAGCGCCACCGCGGCCAACCAGATCCGGTCCGCAGCGCTGAAAGCGGCCCGCGCCAAAGACAGCCAGCGCAAGCGTCAGCGCACGCTAGCTGCGCTGCAAACCCTTGAAACCACCGGCGCGCCGATCACTTTCACCGCGGTGGCCAAGGCCGCCGGGGTGTCCACCTGGCTGGTCTACGCCGACGGAATCCGCGAACACATCGACGCGGCTCGACACCGCCAGAGCAACCATCACCGCCGGACCGACACGCCGGCAGCCTCCAGCACGCACCCGGCGACGCCGGACAGCCTGCGCGCCGACCTGGCCATCGCCCGGGAGCAGATCAAGACGCTACGCACCGAACGGGACAAACTCCAGCAGCGCCTGCGCCTGCAACTCGGTGCCGAACTCGAAGCACCCGACCGGGCTCACCTAACCGCGCGGGTCGTCGACCTCGAGACCATCAACCGTCAACTCGTCGCCGAACGCGACGCGCGCGCCATCGAGGCACAAACCGCCAAAGGTCGGGTCACCGAACTCGAAGACGAGCTATCCGCCGCACGCGAAAGCCTGCGCCGGGTCATCAAAGCCCAAAACCGCGCACCATGACGCACACCTTTGCAGCGACTCCCGCACGCAGCCGCACACTCCCACGTGCCTCACGTGCCCCACACTTGAAAACACCTCTGACCAGCACATTTTCAGAAAAAATACAGATAACCCTGGGAACACGGTTGATCAACCGGGACGTGCCGCAAGAAGTCGTACGGGTGTTACTCGATCACTCCAGCGGTGAGATGACAGCTCACTACGCCCGCCTTCACGACACCACCGTCCGCCGGCACTGGGAGTCCGCCCGCAAGGTCGATGCCAGGGGCCAAACCGTTGCGATCGACCCCGACGGCCCACTGGCCGAAGCGAACTGGGCCAAGCAACGGCTCGGGCGCGTGACCCAAGCATTGCCCAACGGCTTCTGCGGGCTGCCAGTTCAAAAGACCTGCCCGCATGCCAATGCTTGTCTGACATGTCCGATGTTCGTGACTACGCCCGAGTTCCTGCCGCAACACCACGAACACCGTCAGCAAGTCCTGCAGATCATCTCCGCTGCCGAGGCGCGCGGTCAGTTACGCCTCGTCGAGATGAACCAACAAGTCCTGGGAAACCTCGACACCATCATCACCACACTCGAAACCGACTCCGGTTCAGAGGAATTGGATTCTGCTGATGCGGGCTGACAACACCCGGCACCTCATCGTCGCCGCCCGACAACGCCACGAACTCACCCGAGCCAAGGCGATCCAGGCATTGAGGACCCTCGACGCCGAAGGGCGCCCGGTCACCTTCGAGGCCGTGGCTCAAGCAGCGGCGGTGTCTCGGTCCTGGCTCTACGCGCAATCCGACGTCCGAGCTGAGATCGAACGGCTTCGCGCTGCCCACCGTCGAGCACCCGCGACACCGGTCCCCGCGCGGCAACGAACCTCGGACGCCTCACTGCTACGCAGGCTCGAAGCCGCCAACCAGCGCAACCGGAAATTGGCCGAGGAGAACCGCACGCTCCGAGACCAACTCGCCCGAGCACTCGGCCAGCAGCGCACCGCATCCGAAACCACGTCAACCCGCACCCCCCGGAAACGTCTCAGCTCGATAACGATCGGTCCCTGCTGAAAGGCCTCCCCCATGACCCCACCTCAAACGTCGACGACAACGTCCACAACGAAACACCGCAGGTCAAAGCCCCGAATAGGCCAGCGGCTCAAGATAATTCAACACCAAGTCGGACATTCCTATGCGAGCACCACGTCGATCTATAGCCACGTCTGACGAGTACCGCAACCGTTTGCTCCGTGAAGCGCTCACCAAACGCGGCATTGCCGTCGGGGAGGATCAACCGTGATCAAGAAGATGGGTTATCAGTGGCGGCTGCGGGCGCTGATGGCGCAACGGGAGCTGTACCAGACGACTGATCTGGTTCCGCTGTTGGCCGAACGTGGCGTGGTCCTGTCGCGAGAGCAAGTGTTTCGCCTGGTCACTGCGCCTCCCCAACGGCTCTCAATGGACGTGCTGGCAGCGTTGTGCGACATCTTGGAATGCTCGCCCAACGACCTGATCGAAATCGAAGCCGTCAATCAATCGGTGAAGAAGGCGGCCGGGGACTCACCGCGGGAGGTGCCGAAGGTGCGGCGCACGACTGTGCGTCGACCTGACCGCAGCTCATGAGAGGATCGGCGAACTTCAGGCCCGACGCGTGGGATCGAGTCCGCGCTCACGTAGTCCGCGCTCTTGGCGACCTATCGCTTGCAGATGCCGACCGCCTCCTGAAAGCTGCTCGTGTCGACCGGCCGAAAACGCTCAATCAGGTCGACGCGTACCTGGCCGCTCATGGCGACGGAGTGCTCAACCCGGACGCGTCCTGCCCGCGGGGGCTTATGCGCTTGACGCACGTACTGGTGGCTGATGGCCACGCGTCGGTGAAGCCGCCGGCCTGTACGAATTGTCAACAGCGCGTGTCTCTGACCGCGATCGGTCCGACCGGCCGCATTTGTGGTCGCTGCAGAGATCTCGATCGATCGTTCACGTGCGCGCGATGCGCAAAGACCTCTGTCAGCAGACGCGTCAATCTTCCCGACGGACCCGTGTGCACGAACTGTTACAGCCGCGACCCGTTGTCGCGCAAGGAATGTAGCATCTGCGGACGCCTCCGTCCCCGGGCACGTCGACTCGTCGACGGCGGCGTGCTGTGTCCCACGTGCGCGCCACCGCGCCTATACACCTGCTCGGGATGCGGACAACGGCGCCGCGCCCCGTACGTGGCATCGGAAGGACGCATCTGCACGAACTGCTACGCCAAAGCCAGCACCGTGTGGGTATGCGGATTATGCGGAGCCACCCGGCGCCGCCAAAGCAGCAGCGTCCTCGGCCCGCACTTGTGCGGCACCTGCCGCGCCATCACAACGAGGACCTATTCCGGGATACGTTCACCACACTCGAAATCCACCTGCGCGTTCTGCCGACAACGGCGCGTTGTAGCCCGCCATTGGCCAGCGGGGCCTGTCTGCACACCGTGCGTGCGCAAGGCGAAGATGTACCCGTCACCATGCGCGGCGTGCGGCCAGCAGGCGGTGCTGATCGGATTTGACCCCGACGAGCGCCAAATCTGCGGGCCATGTTCTGGCTCCACGCTCGACTACCGCTGCGCCAATTGCGGTCAACCGGGTATTCGCGCGCATAATCGATGTAGCCGCTGCCACACCGCCGAATTACTGCACAACGCCTTAGCCGGGCCGGATGGCCAGATACCGGCGCAACTGAAGCCACTGGCGGACGCTCTTGCCAACGCCAATGATCCACGCAGCGTCGCCGTCTGGCTCGGCAAGAGCGCCGCCGCGGAGCTCCTCATGAATCTGGCGCGCACCGGACAGACCATCACTCACCACGCACTCGATCAGCTCCCACCCGGTGGGCATGTCAACTACGTACGTGAAATCCTCGTTCGCACAGCAGTATTGACGCCGCGTAACGAATACCTCGAACGTATCGAGCCATGGGTGGATCGCCACCTAGCCAACTATCCCGCCGAACACGCACGGCTGGTCCGCAGCTACACCATCTGGTACCTCCTGCACCGAGCCCGCCGAGCCAAACAACCACTAAGCAATCCCGGGTGTCAACGGCGGGGTGGCTTCTAGTCAACGTCGCAACAGTTGATGGTCTGGTGAGGTTAGCAGCGCGGTGAAAAGTTCGGCGGGACTGCGGTCTTCGAGGGTGTGGCGGGGGCGGTTATTGATCTCGTATTCGACAGCGCGCAGATGGTCGGGTGTGTAGGTGCTTAGGCTGGTGCCCTTGGGGAAATATTGGCGTAGCAGCCCGTTCGCGTTCTCGTTGCTGCCGCGCTGCCACGGCGAGCGGGAGTCGCAAAAGTAGACCGGCACGCCGAGGTCTGCGGTGATGTCGGTGTGTCGGGCCATTTCGATGCCCTGATCCCAGGTGATCGATCGGATCAAGTTCGATGGCAGGCCACCCATGGTCGTGGCGATCGCGATACGCAGGGAGTCGGCGTCACGGGTGGGAAGGTGCATCAGCCGAATCAGGCGGGTCTGGCGCTCGACCAGGGTCCCGATCGCCGAGCGCTGGTTCTTGCCGACGATGAGGTCACCTTCCCAATGCCCCGGCTGGCTGCGGTCGGCGGGAGCGAATGGCCGCTGATGGATCGACAACATCGGCTGGGCGAACCTCGGACGCCGCCGACCCGGCCGCTGGTGCGCGCGGCGATGGGTCCTGCCAGTGCGCAACGGACCCCGGTGTGACGACCTGACCTGTGGCGGCCGTATCAAGCGCGAATGGGGTTGGTACACAGCCCGGTAGATGCTTTCGTGGCACAACCACATCAATCGGTCCTCGGGGTATTCGCGCCGCAAGTGTCGGGCGATCTGCTGCGGGCTCCACCGTTGAGCGAGGAGCTCGGCGATCAGGTCACACAGGGCGGGATTCTTGTCGACCCGCCGCTGGTGACGACGCGCTCTGCGCTGAACCGCCCAGCGGTGGGCTTCAAACGGCCGGTACTGGCCGTCGCGGCGGCTGTTGCGGCGCAACTCCCTCGATACGGTCGATGGTGCCCGGCCAAGCGTGGTGGCGATCTGCCGAACACCCATGCCCGTGCGGCGCAGATCGGCGATGCCGATCCGCTCCTCTTCGGATAGATAGCGATCGCTGATCTGGCGCACAGCCAAACGATCGAGTGCGGGCACGAATCCCACGGCCTCGCCACGCCGATAGGTTTTGTACCCCCTTGCCCAATTGTTTGCTGCGGTACGGGACACACCGACTTCACGACCCGCCGCCAAGATGGACCAGCCCCGGGCGCGCAGCTCCGTAAATCGCTCACGCTTGGCGGACTGTGGCCGTCGGCCCGGGCCTTTTTTCACGCGACGCGACGATGACAACACAACCTCCAGAACCTAGAGAAGTGTTGCGACCGCCCCTAGAAACCACCCGGGGACACGGGGTCAGTTTTCAGACGACGCCGACACCGGGGCAGCACGCATTCGCCGCCAGGTGTGCGTCGCACTGGAATTCCTCGCTTGGCTCGAGACCCGGGGACGCACCCTCGCCACCATGGACCAAGCAGACATCGACAACTGGTTGGCCCACGGCACCTGGCGACACCGAGAGATCCGGCCCTTCCTGCACTGGACAACTCAGCGTCGCATCACCCACGGCGCCTCCGCGCCGGCCAACCGACCCAGCCCGCCCTCGGTGTTCATCGACGAAGCCACGCACCTCGAGCAACTCCGCCGATGCCTCAACGACAACACCATTGACATCGATGTGCGCGCCAGTGGTGCGCTCATCCTGCTGTACGGAATCACCACCATGCGAGTACTCGGGTTACGACAGAACCAGATACACACCCAGGACGGCCACACCTACCTCACCCTGCGCGACCACGAAATGGTGCTGCCTCCTAAGCTCGCCCAACTGCTCGCACAACTGCCGCGTCCAACCCGGCGCTCGACCCTGCCCGAACCCTCAACACCGGACCGGCTCCTGTTTCCCGGACGAACACCAGACCGCCCAGTCAACTCGGGCGTGTTCGGCAAGCGACTCAAACATAGCGGCCTGACAATCCGAGGCGGTCGCAACACCGGCCTCATCACAATGGCAGCCGAGTTACCGGGCGCAGTTCTGGCCGACCTACTCGCCATCGATATCGTCACCGCGACCCGCTGGGCGGCATATGCCAAACGCGACTGGAATCAGTATCTTGCCACCCGAAAAGCGGGCTCTACCTAGCAATTGCGCCTGCCCCACTAGGGTTAGCCCATTTGATCACCGGTGGTTGCCGTTACAAATATGGTGTGGGGTTTCGGGTTACCGGCCGGGTCCTCCGGGCTGTGGACGTGGCAACGGCCGCGGCTGCCGCCGAGCGCGATGGTTCATCGCGGTCCGCGATTAGTCGAATCCGGCTAGTGTGATTCTCAAGGCTTGTTCCAGTTGAATGTGGAGCGGTGGACTCGTTTTGGTGTCCGTGCTAAGCCAGCGCCGAAGTATGAATTGTGCAGTGGCCAAACCCGTGTGGACCAGCAGCGAGGGGCGGATGTCGGTCACCGCGTCGACGTCCATATGCGTAGCGACCAGTTCGATGAGCCGGTGGTTATCGTTCTCGCTGATCAGCGCCGATTCGCCCAGTAGGTGGGGGGCGGTCCGGATGGCTTCTCGCCAGTATTGCAGATTCTGATTTGCTTTGTCCCAAGCGGTTTCGATAAGCAGACGCATCAGAGTTTCGGTTGCTGATGCATCGGACGGCTGGGCGCGGTAGGACGCAACGATTTCGGCGACCGTTTGCCGGACGGGTGCGACAAGCAGGTCTTCCTTGGTGGGTGCGTAGCGGAAGTAGGTACTGATCGAGATTCCGGCCGCGGCCGCGATGTCCTCGGTTGTCACGGCAGCGAATCCGCGTTCGGCGAAAAGCTGGTGTGCGGTGTTCTGGATCTCGGAGATCAACTCGGCGCGGCGTCGGTCCCGTAACGAGCGGATGTTTGCTGACGGCATGCCATCACCTTCGTCAATGTGACATTCCAACTGCATTATGAGCTATGGTACGAACAGTAGCGTAGCGAAACCGAAAGTACTGGGGGTATTTCCTTGCCGGTGTCGCAGCGTCGGGTGCCGTGGGTTGCGTGGGGAATTGCGGCTACCCGCATGAGTATTCGCTGCCGAGTGCGCCCGGAAGCGTCCGCCGATCGGGTCCGCGTTTCGCACCGCGGTCTGGACGGCACAGCTTCAGTACCCACTCATGGCTGTGTCACCAGTACGCTCGTGCTAGCCCCGTTTACCGCACTCGCGGCTCTTGCAGTTGCGCTTGCGGCTGCACGCATATCCAACGGTCTGCAAAGACATCGTCTTCCCCGAAGGGGGATTTGAGGAATGTCATCCCGCCACCTCCTCGTCGAAAGGTCTATCCCCGAAGTGAAGTCGTAGTGTCGGTTGACGTACCGTTCCGCGCGGCGCCAGATTCCGAGACCGGTACCGGGGGCAGCACCGCAATCCTCGATGCTGCCCGAGCGGTCGCAACGGCGGGCGGTTTCAAGGCCGTGCGTCTCAAGACGGTGGCCAAGCAAGCTGGCATCACTGTCGGGTCACTGTATGACCATTTCGCGTCGAAGACCGACCTGCTGGTGACGCTGCTCGCCCGTGAGTTCGAGCGGGTGAATCAGGAACGCGACTGGAGCACGTGCGCCGCTTCCCCGAGTGACCGACTGGGATCGTTGACAGCGCGGCTCCACGACGAGTGGCAGCAAAACCTGCAGCTCACCGAGGCCGTGGTTCGGGCATTCGTTATGGCGGGCACAGACGAAGCCTTGACAGTGCAACACGCCGCCGACGTCGTCGAAAGCATGCTGGCGCGCACGGTTGGTGGGCCGACGCAGGGAGCTTGCGAGCGACAGATCGCCGGAGTCATCGCAGATATCTGGCTGGCCAATCTAATGGCTTTCGTCGTCGGACGGGCGACAGCAGCGGAGGCGCGCGAGCGCATTGATCGAGGTCTGCAGCGCATTCTTGCTGCGTGGAACGCGAGCAAGAGCGCATAGCAATACTAATAGTATCGGTGCGCTACTAGCGGTAGCATAGGTAGGCGACTCGCTGGTGCGTCGAAGGGAGTGGTTATGTACACGCAATGGATCGAGCAGTGCACCGTGCAACGAGTCTCGCTGCACGAAGGGCTGGTAGTCGACCTGGACGATCACAACCAGCTGGTGATTTCCCGACCGATGCGGCTGACCCTCCCTCCGGCAGCAGGCTGGCCTGAGGAAGAAGTGTTGATCGACCCTATCAATCTTTCGGCCGAGGAGCGGCCACTGTTGGACCTGGCCGGAGCGATCTGCACGCGTGCCTGGTGCGACGACGACGGTGCGCTGCATCTGTGTTTCTCCCGCGGCCACCGCATCGATGTCGACCCGGATGCGGCGGCGACTTCGTGGGAGCTCTATGGCAAGTGCCACGGCTACATGGCGTGTCTGCCGCGGGGTCGAGTCCGGGTGATTCGGCACGACCTTCCTGTTGACGAGAATGACTTAGACGCAACACAATCAGTGGCCATGGCGCATCAGTAGCCGCGCGCCTGGCGACAGGACGGCACAAGCGCCGAAGGCGTGCGAACGATAGATCGAGCCATCTCGATGGGTGTCCGACGTGTCAGCCGGGGCGGGTGCAGGTTCGCTGGATGCTTACGTCGGGGTCCTTGTGGTGCGGTCGAGGAAGTCGGTGACCGCGGCGGTAAACGCGTCGTTGTTGTCGCCGGCAACCATGTGACCGGTGCCGGTGACGTCCGTCGTTTCGGCGTGCGGGACGAGCTGGAGGAATTCGTTGACGGTTTCCTGGGAGACTACGTCTGACAGTGCGCCGCGTACTAACAGCGTTGGGGCCGTGATTCGACGTGCTCCTTCGGCGAGAAATCCGCTGATGGCGTCGAACTCCTCGCTGCCTGTCATGAGATTGCCTTGCAGGACATCGAAGTTGGAGCTGATGAACGCTGGGTCCCAGCGCCAGATCCATCGTCCGTCGCTACGTTGCCGCAGGACCTTGTGCAGGCCGTCGAGATTTTCGGGTCGCGCGCGCCGGGGGTTGTATTCGGCGATGATGTCGGCGGCGTCATTGAGTGAGCCGAATCCGTCGGGGTGGGCGGCCATGAATGACACGACGCGACGGGCTCCATGAAATTCGATCCGCGGGGTGATGTCGACCAGGACAACGGCTGCCCAGAGGTCGGGTGGGGCCAGCAGATGGGTAGCGAGGATGATCAGCCCACCCAGCGACGCGCCGACGACGGCGGGGGGACTGTCGGCGCTGACGTGTCCTCGTACCGAGATCAGATCGGATACGAACCGTTCGACGTCGTATTGTCCGATCGGGTCCCAGTCGCTGTCGCCGTGACCTCGTGTGTCGTAGGCGACGACGGTGTAGCCGTGGGAATGGAGTCGACGAGCGGTGGTGGCCCACGCGTGACGGTTCTGACCGCCGCCATGGAGGAGCAGCACGACGGGGCGAGTCGCGGCGTGCCGGTAGCAGTCGGCCACGAGAGTGATCCCGTCGCTGGTGCGGATGCGCTCCTGGCTAATTGTCATGTGGTCCGATGTGGTCGGCCGTTGTGAGTCAGGGGTTTCCGTTGCGGCCACCAGCTCGCTTCGCGCAGCAGTGTGGCGATCGCGGGAACCGTGAGCGTGCGAACGACGAAGGTATCCAGAAGTAGGCCGCAGCCAATGATGAACCCGGCTTGGATCATGATCGCGATGGAGCCGACGATCAGGCCGAACATGCTGGCGGCGAAGATGAGCCCGGCCGAAGTGATGACTGAGCCGGTATTTGCGACGGTTCGCAGGACGCCGACGCGAATGTTGTGGGTCGATTCTTCGCGTAGTCGCGAGATGAGCAGCATGTTGTAGTCGGCGCCGACGGCCACCAGGATTATGAACGCTAGAAGCGGTACGGGCCAGGCGATTTCCTTGCCGAGGCCATATTGAAAGACGAGGGTTCCCAGTCCGAGCGCGGCGCCGTAGTTGAGCACGACGGTACCCAACAGGTAGAGCGGGGCGACCAGGGCGCGCAGCAATACGACCAAGATGAGGCCGACGATGACGAGGGTCGCAAAGGCCAGCTGATGAAAGTCGGCGGAAAGCAGGCGTTGGATGTCGGAGTTGACGGCGGGGAATCCGGCCATCGACACCGTGGCGTTGGCCAGCGAGGTGTTGGGTCGTGCGGCATCGGCGATCTCGGTGATTTTGTGGGCGAGGTTCATCGCGTCGCTGCTGTAGGGGTCGTAACTGGATTCGATGGCGAAACGCGCGGTTTTGCCGTCGGGCGACAGGAAATGCTTTGCGACGTCGGCGAATTGGCGGTTCTCGAAGGCATTGGTGGGAAGGTAGAAGCCGCTGGCGTTGTCTGAGCCGGCGGTGGTTCGTGCGGAATTCTGCAGTTGGGTGGCGATTTGGCTCATGCCCGACAGCATTTCGATGTTGCTGTCGGCCAGGGTGTGCACGCCGGTGGCGAGGGCCTGTGCGCCGGAGGCGAGTTGGCTGATGCCGCTTTGGAGGCGGCGGATGTTGCCGGCCAGGTCGGCAGGGTCGCCGAGTGCTCCGAAAGCCTTGTCCAGCGACGTGATTGCGTTTTGGACGTCGGCCACGGTGCCGGCCGCGGTGTCGCTGCCGGGCTGGTAAAGGTCGCCGAGGTTGGCGAGCTGGTTGAAGAAGCCGGTATGGCGCAGGGTCACCAGGATCTGCACCTGGTCGCGGAGTTGGGCGCATTCCGGTGTGGTCGCACACCATGGGGAGGTGTTGAGCGCACCGACGAGCGGGTCGATGGCGGCGATTGCGTTTTGGGCTTGGTCGGCTTGCTGGCGCAGTCCCGGACCGGTTCGGATGGCTTGGTCGACGGCCGGGGCGGTAGCCGAAAGCTGCTGTAGCAGCGGACGGAACCGCTGGACTTGGGATCCACTGGATTGGGCCTGGGTGAGGATCCCGGTCAACGGTGTCAACGCGGTGCGCAAGGTGGTGTCCAGTTGCGCGAGACCGCCGGCGAGTTGGTCGGCGCCGTGGGTGAGTTTGGCCAGGTCATCCTTATGGGCGTCTCCCTTGGCGACCGCGCCGGCCATCTTGTTACCGATCTGGCCGTTTTGCCACGACAGTTGAGCCTGGTCCAGGCGTGCGCCCGTGGGCCGGGTGACACCGGAGACCTTGGTGACACCAGGCAGTTGCGAGACCCGAGACGCCATTTCATCCAGGTCGGCCAGGGCCTTGCTGGTGCGCATATCAGTGGGCGATTCAACCAGCATGAATTCGGTGATGATGACGTCCTTGCGAAAGTGGCGGTCCAGCAGGTGATACCCCTCATTGCTGGCGGTGGTCGCCGGCTGTCCTTGGCGATCGTCGTAGCTGATGTGCATAGTCAGCGCGACGGCCGCCAGGCCTAGCACCAGGGCCAGACTGGCGACCAGCAGTGGAACGGGTCGACGCACCACGGCCACGGCGATCCAGTTCCAGTAGCGGCGTGTGCGGTCGGCCTTGGGTTCACCGATGCCGCGTTTGGCCGCCAGCGCCAACACCGGGGGAAATAAAGTCACCGTGGCCGCAAATCCGACAAAGACGGCGATTGCGCACGCGGGACCCAACGCGGCGAACACGCTCAACTTCGCGAACACCATGGCCAGAAACGCAAACGCCACGGTGGCGGCCGAAGCCAAAATCACGCGCCCGATGGTGGCGGTCGCGTTGATCACCGACAGATCCGGCGGGACGTTTTGGCGTCGCTGCTCGTGATATCGACTGATCAAGAACACCGAATAATCGGTGCCGGCACCCAGCAAGATCACCGTCATGAAGGCGATGGTGAACTGCGACACCGGCATGCCCGATTCGCCCAACGCTGATAGCACTCCGCGCCCCACCGCCAGGCTCACGCCGATGACCAGCAGCGGCAGCAAGGCGGTAAACACCGACCGATACACGACCAGCAAAATCATCGCGATCAGGCCTGCTGTCGCGACCGAGATGACAACCAAATCCTCTTCGGCCGAAGCGATTTGATCGCGGAAGGTGGCCGGGGGCCCGGTGACGCGAACATCGGTGGGTGAGCCGCTAAATGCCTGGGCGGCGATCGTGCGGACCGCCTGGACCGATTCGGCAGCTTTGAGATCGCCCAGCGTTCCGGCCACTCCCACCGGCACATACCAGGCTTTGCCGTCTTGGCTGACTGCCTGGCTTGCGGTGACTGGGTCGGCCAACAAGTCTTGAACCAAGCGCACATGCTCCGAATCGGCACGCAACCGGGAAATCATCGCGTTGTAGCGTCCGCGCACCGGCGCAGTCAGGCCCGCCGGATCCTCCATCGCGACAAATATCGTCGTCTTGGATCCCTGCTCGCCGAAGGCCGCGCCCATGCGGTCTACCGTCTGAAGCGATGGCGCATCGCGCGGTATGAGATTCACTGACTGCTGTCTAACAACGGTTTCCAGCTGCGGGAACAGCACCGCCAGGGCAGCGGCGCTCACCACCCACATGCCGATGATCAGCACCTTATGTCGGATACTGAAACCCGCCAAGCGCGCTAGCCGATCGCTGTACGCGCCCTCACCGGCCGCAACCTTTTGAAGTCGCTCCCGAACAGGGCGACTCAAGGTCGCCACGCCCGAAGAGACCCACCCGTTGTCTGCCATCCCCCGCCCCGCTACTTCGAAAGAAATCAACGGTATCGCAACAGTACTACCAGTACCCTTCTACCTGCCCGGCGAAACCGCCACCGGTGTCCGAAGCTCTCTGATCGCCGCCGCGCAACCAGCCGCTTCAGGCGGTGACCAACGCGCCGTCGACGGTCCAGCATGTCCGGTACAGCGACACGTGATCCCTTTGCGCACAGGCGGTTTGACAATGACGATGCACCGACTCCGAAACAGTGACCGCTTCATGAACGGCGCAGGCGAAATCCCAGCCGGGAGATCAACCTGATCGGCTCGTCGCGCACGTGGTCATACATTTCCCGGTTCATCAACTCGTCGTCCAAGTAGGAGCAGGAGCGAGGAGGGTAGTGACGGGGACGAACGCGGCCGCGGTCATCAACCGGCGGCTGTCGGTGTAGGCGCCGAGTGATACCGCGGCGGACCAGCCTGAAATCGCGAACCCCCCGCGCCCACACATGCGTCTTGGTTAGCCCAAGCGGCACATTCATCGCCGACCAGCCCCGCCCGTCTGTGCGATTCCCCCTCGCGCCCGCCGGCAGAGTTCGTTCGTCCGCCACACGAACCGGCCTGTGGTGGCCGCGCCCTGGAGCTGCTCAACCAGGGATCGTCCGACCCGCTGCCCGATCATGCGTCCTCCTTCGCCCCACAGACCCTTACAGACAAGTGTACTAGTGGTATCGCTACGCTACTAGTAGTAGCGTAGCCGTCTAGGGGTCGAATCAATCGACCGATGCAGCCGCGATTCGGTGCCGGCCAGCTACGCGCGAGGTTTACGGTGACTACATGGAGCGCGACACCCTGGAATTCCCGGTCGACGACGATGATGACGTCGACCCGCGCCTGTTGCGCTCACGAACCCGGCTATTGGATGCGGCCACCAAACTCCTGAGCGCCGGCGGCATCGAAGCCGTCACCATCGACGCGGTCACCAAAGCCTCCAAAGTCGCGCGCACGACCCTGTATCGCCACTTCAGCAGCTCCACTCAACTGCTTGCCGCCACATTTGAAAGGCTGCTGCCGCAGGTCCACCCTGCACCGGAGACGGGATCGTTGCGCGACCAACTCATCGAACTGTTGAGCCGACAGGCCACGCTGTTCCAGGAGGCACCGCTGCACGTCACCACCCTGGCCTGGGTCGCGCTTGGCCGCACACCAAACGGCACCCAGGAAACCCACGACCGGCACGCGCTGCGCACACGGATCATCGACCAGTATCGCCAGCCATTCGATGCCCTGTTGCAAAGCCCCGAAGCCCGCGCCGACCTCGACGATTTCGACCCGGAGCTCATCCTGTGTCAACTCGTCGGGCCAGTGGCGTTTGCCCGACTCACCGGGCTGCGTGCCATCGATCGTCAAGACTGTGAGCGCATCGTCGATGACTTCCTCGCCGCGCACCGCCGCAAGGCCGATGAGCCCGCATCGTAGGCCACCGTCCGCAAACCCCTCTTTCCGCAGCAGCCGCTTCACTTTGTCCTCCAAGACTTCAGGACTTCATGCTCGACGGTGAGGTCTTTGATGGTTTCCCTATAGACCAACCGCCAACGTCACCAGCGGGCCTATGTCGCCGAAGTGTCTTCTGGTGCGGGGTGCAGCAGAAAGTAGGCGTTTAGGTCGATGTCTTAGCGACCGTCGGGCGCTATTGAGAAAGGTGCGTTGGATGTTGCAAAACTCGCGTGTTCTCCGAGGCTGTCTACGGCGATCCGCTTTGGTTCGCGTGGCCCAATCACATGAAGATCTTCTGCAACAACAAGGGCGTTGTCGCCAAGTCCACCCACGTGTGCAACAACTACCTTCCCCGGGGAAATGTCGGTCTGGAACTGGAGCTAACCCCGCCCTAGTCCCGCCGCGGTCGGGACTGCATGCACCTCAGCAATGCCTTAGTAGTGCGGTGAGGCCGCCGGGAACCGGTCGGTGGTCGCCGACTGCGGGTCATCTTGCCGGGGCAGCAGGTAGGCGCGAACCGCCGAACGTGGCCCGTAGGGCCGAAGTAGCTGGCTGGCCGGGCGAGTGCGTACCTGCTGCGGCCACCAGAACCAGCGCCCCAGCAGCGCGGCGACGGACGGCATCATGAATGAGCGCACGATCAGGGTGTCGAACAGCAGACCCAGGCCGATGGTGGTGCCGACCTGCCCGACGACTTTCAAATCGCTGAATATGAACGAGGCCATGGTGGCGGCGAAGACCAGGCCCGCAGACGTCACCACCGCACCGGTGCCGGCCATCGAGCGGATGATTCCGGTTTTCAAACCGGCACCGATTTCTTCTTTGAAACGGGACACCAGCAGCAGGTTGTAGTCGGATCCGACGGCCAGCATCAAGATGATGGACATCGCCAGCACCATCCAGTGCAGTTTGAAGCCGATGATGTCCTGCCACACCAGCACGGACAGTCCGAACGAGGCGCCCAACGAGATCAGCACCGTGCCCACGATGGTGACCGCGGCGACCAGGCTTCGGGTGATGATCAGCATGATGATCAAAATCAGGCTGGCCGCAGCTATTGCCGCGATCATCAGGTCGTATTTGGAGCCGTCGCGCATGTCCTTGTAGACCGCGGCGGTGCCGGCAAGGTAGATCTTGGCGCCCTCCAGCGGAGTTCCCTTGATGGCTTCCTTGGCTGCGTTCTTGATCGGCTCGACGTGCGAAATGCCTTCCGGGGTCGCGGGATCCCCTTCATGGGAGATGATGAAGCGGGCCGCGTGCCCGTCCGGCGACAGGAACATCTTCAGACCGCGCTTGAAGTCGGGGTTGTCGAAGACTTCCGGCGGGATGTAGAACGAGTCGTCGTTCTTGGCGGCGTCGAAGGCCTGGCCCATGGCGGTCGAGTTTTGGCTCATCACGTCCATCTGGTCATACAGCGACGACATCGAGCTGTGCATGGTCAGCATCATTTGCTTCATGGTCGTCATGGTGGCGATCATGGGCGGCATCTGCGCCAGCATCTGCGGCATCAAGGCGTCCAGCTGAGATATGTCGCCGGCAAGATAGGTGAATTTTTCGGTGATCTGATCCAGACCGTCGAGCGCGTCGAAGAGGGATCGCAGCGACCAGCAGCCCGGGATGTCGAAGCAGTGCTTTTCCCAGTAGAAGTAGCTGCGAATCGGCCGGAAGAAATCATCGAAGTTGGCGATGTTGTCGCGCAATGTGTTTGTGACATCCAACATTTCATGCGTGAGGCCGTCCATGTGGTGGGTGACCGCGGCCATCTGCGAGGTGATGTTGTACATGCGCTGCATGGTGTCGATGGACTGTTGCATCGCGTCGGCCTGCTTGAGCATGTCGTCCATGCGCTGGTGCATGTACTGCTGGTTTTCGACCTGCGTGGTGTTTTGCATGCTGATCTGGAACGGGATTGAGGTGTGCTCGATCGGCGTTCCCAGCGGCCGGGTGATCGCCTGGACGCGCGCGACACCCGGGATGTGGAAGACCCCCCTGGCGATCCGGTCCAACACCAGCATGCCCGCCGGGTTGCGCATGTCGTGATCGGTCTCGATCATCAACAATTCCGGATTCATCCGGGACGCGGGGAAATGCCGTTCGGCGGCGGCGTAGCCGATATTCGCGGGGACGCTCGGGGGTAAATACAGCCGGTTGTCGTAATTGGTTTGATAACCGGGTAGGGCGAGTAGACCGATGAGGGCGATCGCGACTGACACCGCGAGAATTGGCCCGGGCCAGCGCACGATCGCGGTGCCCACCCGTCGCCATCCCCGGGTCCGCATCTTGCGCTTAGGATCGAACAGCTTGAAGAAACTGCCGACGGTCAGGACCGCCGGACCCAAGGTCAGCGCGGCAGCAACGGCGACCAGCATCCCGACCGCACAAGGGATACCCATAGTCTGGAAATACGGAAGCCGGGTAAAGCTCAGGCAATACATCGCACCGGCAATAGTCAGGCCAGAGCCAAGGACGACGTGCGCGGTTCCGTGGAACATGGTGTAGAAGGCTTTTTCGCGGTCCTCGCCTAGGCCGCGCGCCTCTTGATATCGGCCGAGAATAAAGATCGCATAGTCTGTCCCAGCGGCGATGGCCAACAGCACCAAAATATTAACCGCGAAGGTCGACAATCCCATGATGTTGTTGTAGGCCAGGAAAGCGACAACCCCCCGAGCCGCCATCACCTCGATCACCACCATGAACAACGTGCTGAACACGGTGATAATCGAGCGGTATACCCACAGCAACATCACGATGATCACCACGAAGGTGATGATCGTGACCTTCTGGAGGCTCTTTTGTCCGGCCGAGTGCTGATCGGCGATCAACGCCCCAGCGCCGGTCACATAGGCCTTGACCCCCGACGGCGCAGGCACGCTGTCCACGATCTTGCGGACCGCCGCGACAGACTCGCTGGCCAGGCTCTCGCCCTGGTTACCAGCAAGATACGCCTGCACATAGGCGGCCTTGCCGTCGGAGCTTTGCGAACCGGCGGCCGTCAGCGGATCCCCCCAGAAGTCCTGGACGTGCTGGACGTGTTTCGTGTCAGCCTCGAGTTTGCGGACGATCTGGTCGTAGAAATGGTGGGCCTCATCGCCCAGCGGCTTGTCACCTTCCAGCACGATCATGACCGCACTGTCACTGTTGAATTCGTTGAATACTTTGCCGATGTGCTTCATCGCTTGCATCGACGGCGCGTCCTTGGGGCTCATCGACACGGTGTGTTCTTCGGCGACCGCGTCCAGCGATGGAACCAAGACGCTGAGGACGACGACAAGCCCCACCCAGGCAAAGACGACGGGCACCGCGAGTTTGTGGACCGTTCGCGCGAAAACCGGCATATGCGGCAGCCCTGCGGCCCGGTCATCGGTCATGCGGACTTCACTATGCAGAACGTTTGCGCATTCATACCCTGACTCGACCTTTCGTCCTTGACCACCTCGTCCACGATGATCCGGCAGCCGATTTGGTTGCTGTCGCCCTGCGCGACGATGTTGACGCTCACCGAGGGCAGCGTCGAGGTAACCGAGAGCGTCCAGGGCAAAGGCACGTTGCTAGCTTTCTGGGGCTGGGCATTGATGTCCAAGTAGTTGATGTTGGCCACCGTCCCCGGGGGACCATAAACCTGGTAAACCACGCGCTTGGGATTGAACGGCTTGATCTCATCGGCGATGCCGCTGGTCATCGTCTGATCGTCGTGGACGCCGAAAAAGGTGCGAAGCCGCAGTACGCAGAAGCCCGCTACCGCCACCACCGCCACGATGACCAGGACGATCCACATTTTCTTCATCGCAGCGCCAACGTGAATCCTCCCCAGCCAACCATCTCCCGCTAGTTGGGCGCCCCACCGCCCATTCGACTGGATCGATCGCAACTTAGCGTTTGGCGCAAAGCCATTGCCGGCGGAAGGCTGCGCGGTCTCGCCTGGTTCCCGGCCATCGACAAGGTTGGCATCGTTTTCACCGGTTGCAGTTCGCCAAGCCACTGCGTCCTGGTCTCCTTTTCTGTTCATGAGGTTTCAGAGATGAGGCCGATGCACCTGGCGGTCAGCAGGCGGGTCAAGGCGGACGCGAAGCCCAGATTCCACTCGGGCGGAACGACTTGCGCGCCCTTTGCGTAGACATCGGTGAGCCGCTCTGGCGGGTTGGCGTCTGCCAGAGGGTGGCCACCAGCGAGTAGGCGGCCAACAGCATATCCAGTGATCCCGAACGGCCGAGCGCAGGCAACGAGCTCTCAATTGCGTCGGCGGGGATAGCGTCGCGGCGGTCCTGATCCGCTTGACCTCGACAACCCGTTCGTCGTCCACCTCGTGCTGCGACCGGCGTCTTGGTCCGCGCCGCACTTGAAGCCCTGCGCTACTGGCTGCTCTATGTTCCACGACCTGCGCGATGGGCGGATTATGCGCTGTTCTTTTCCGGCGCGGTGGTGAGATGACGGATAAACATCGCCACCTCCTCAACCGCGCGAAGCGCATCTGGGTTGACGTCGAAACCGAGCTGGAACATGTGCATCGCCTTGTGCCACTGCTGCACCCACACTGGTACGCCGTGAGCCCGCAGCCGGTCGGCCAGCGTGAGGGTGTCATTGAGCAGCATCTCGTGGGTGCCAACCTGGAGCAAAAATGGGCCAAGGCCATGCAGATCGGCCTCCGACGGCATCACTGGCGCCGCCCGGGTGCCGTTGACAGTACCGAAGACGTCATAGAGGAACTTCACCGTCATGAACGGAAACATCACGTCGCGATGGTCTTTGAGGGCCCGGTACTTCAGCCCCATATCCGACGACGTCAGCGGTGACATCAGCGCCTGACCCGCAGGCACCGGCAGCCCGCTGTCGCGGGCGGCCAGTGCGGTACCGGCAGCCACCATGCCACCGGCCGAATCTCCTGCTAGCACAATGCGATCCGCTGAAAAGCCGAGCGACATAACGTAGCGGTAGGCGTCGAGCCCGTCGGACACGGCATCCTCAAGGCGGGCCTGCGGGGCCAGCCGGTAACCGACATTGAATACCCGCGCGCCGGTCTCTTGGGAGAGCTTACCGACAAACCGCCGATGCGAATTGAGACCCAAAGTCACCAGCGCCGAGCCGTGGAAGTAGACGATAACCCGGTCGGACTGGCGGGCCGTCGGGAATACCACCCACTCGGCCGGACACTGTGGCAATGCGACGGGGGTCACTTGAGTTCCCGCCGGTGGCGGCACCACGCGCAGCGGTTTGTCGATGACGTCAAGGCGTGCACGCTGCAACAGGTGAGGACTGAAACGGTTGATGACTATGCCGATGACGGTCAAGGTAGCGAGCACTGGGCGCGCGAAGATAGCCGTCAATAACGCCAGCAGGCGCGACTGCCAGCAGATGGAGCCGAAGTGGGCGCTCGCGGGCCGATCCCGCCAATCAGACGAATTCACAGAGCCAACGGTATCAGGTACCGCATGTATTAGATACTATCTGTATGGGGTCCGCTGTAACGCGCGAAGGAGTGAGGACGGTAGCGGTCTGCACGTTCGACAGACCCCTCGCGATCGGACGGGAGGGGCCCAGATCGCCGACTTCACAATGCTAGCCTCGAGGTTTCATGTCGTTGGGGGTTGTGACGGCGTGTAATGCACGGAAGCGCCTGTCCTGCAGGGAATTCTTGGGATTGCTGAAGTCTCAAGATCCTCAAGCAGGAAGGCAACTCCGTAGGTGAAGCGTAACGCAGTTGGTGGGCTGGTCGTCGATGATGTCCGCGAGTCGTTGGTGACGTCATCGGGCGCGGCGATGATGAACGAGACGATCCGGGTTGCGGGCCTGGGGCTTGTCCTATCGAGGGCGCTGGGGCCGTGGCGGCTGGCGCGGGCCCGCCATGATCCGGGCAAGGTGCTGCTTGACGTGGCGATCGCGGTCGCGCTCGGTGGTGACTGTTTGGCCGATGTGGCCGCAGTCCGTGCGCAGCGCGACTTGTTCGGAGTCGTGGCCTCCGACCCGACTGTGTCTCGGTTGTTTGCGGCGTTGGCCGTCGATGACGCCACCACCGATGCTGCGGTCATGGCGCTGCGCTCGGCACACGCTGCAGCCCGTGACCGGGTCTGGTCACGGCGTCGGCCGCTGGCGGGAACACCGGGAACACGAGAGGGTGGGCAGGTCATCGTCGATATCGATGCCACCCTGGTGGCGGCGCATTCGGATAAGGAGGGCGCTGAGGCGACCCACAAGATGTCTTATGGGTTCGCCCCGATGTGCGCTTTTGTCGACCATGGCGAGCACGGCACCGGAGAAACTCTGGCGCTGGACCTACGCCCGGAAAGGCCTCGCCGTTCAATAGTTCTGATCACATCACAGTGCTGGGCGCCGCGCTGGAACAACTGCCCGCCGCCGAGCGGGGCCAGGTGCTGGTGCGCGCCGATGCCGGCGGGGCGTCTAAAGCATTCCTGCATCACCTCACCGACGCCGGATTGCACTATTCCATCGGGTTTCCCGCTCACGGCCCTGTCCAGGCCGCGATCGAGACGATTCCCGAGCAGGCTTGGGTGGCTGCGCTCGACAGTGACGGCGCACCTCGTGAGGGTGCGCAGGTCGCCGAGCTCACCAACTGGATGCCGACCCCGGTCAAACCCACCCGTTCGCCGGCCAAGTACGGCCCCCAGGAATGGCCACGCGGGATGCGAGTCATCGCCCGCCGTGAACGTCCTCACCCCGGTGCCCAGCTACGGCTGACCGACCATAACGGCTGGCGAATCACCTGCTTTGCGACCAACACTCGCGGAACCGGCTGGACGCTGCCGACCCTGGAAGTGCGTCACCGCCAACGCGCCCGCGCCGAAGACCGTATCCGCTGTCTGAAGGACACCGGCCTGCGTAACCTGCCTTTCCACAGCTACCGGGCCAACCGGATCTGGCTCGAAGTCGTCGCCCTGGCTGGCGACCTGATCGCCTGGACTCAAACCCTGGCCTTCGAGCGTCATCAACCCGCCCGCAGCCAAGATCGATCTCGTGACACGGACGGGTGTGATTTGTGATGAGTTTTGGGCGGTGGTCGAGCCGTTGATGCCGTCGCATGACGGTAAGCGAGGCAACAGGTTTCGTGATCACCGGCTGATCCTGGAAGCGATCGCCTGGCATTTTCGCACAGGATGCCCGTGGCGGGACCTGCCCGCCGAATTCGGGCCGTGGCAAACAGTGTGGAAACGCCATCACCGGTGGTCGCTGGACGGCACGTACGACGAGATGTTCGCCCGGGTCGCGGCCTCGTTCGGGTTCGACGCCGACGTGCACGCCGACATCGAAAAGCTGTTATCAGTCGATTCGACCAACGTGCGTGCCCATCAACGGCTCTTCGTAATTCAGAGTGCATTGACAAGTTGGTGGAGTGCTCCGCTGTGTAGTAGTGAGCGCCAACGGTAGTGGGTGAGGTTGCGGAATCCGAGGGCGTTGCGGCGCAATGCTTCCAGGCGGCCGTTGATGGCCTCGGTGGGTCCGTTGGAGACGTGGTGGTCGAAGAAGGCCAGGATGTCGGCGCGGCGGCGCGATAGCGTGCGGCCGAGTTGGGCGATCTCCTCCAATCCGGCGGGTACGCCGCGCCGTATCGACTCGATCAGCCTGGTCATTGCCTTCTTGCCGTGACGTCGGTTCGGGTCGGCGTAGGCGGCGATGATCTTCTGATAGATCAGCCAGGCGACCTTGACGGCGAGATGGTCGTCGCCGTCGAGCACCTCGGTCAGCCGGGTGTATTGGCGTGGGGAGCAGCTGCAGGCGGGTTCGGGCGATGCGCCGGATCCCATAGAGCGGGTCACCGGTGTGTCCGCGCCGACCCAGGGTCTGCTGCTGGATGCGTTGGCGGATCAGGTCGAGCTTGGTCCCGGCCAAAGCCACAACGTGGAAGGGGTCCATCACGGTGACCGCGTCCGGGATGACCTCGGTGGCGGCGGTCTTGTAGCCGGCGAACCCGTCCATCGCAATGACCTCCACGGCCCGGGCAAAGTCGGTGGGTTGGGCGGCCAACCACGTGGCCAGTGCGGTCGCTGAGCGTCCTTCGACCAGGTCGAGCAGGCGTGCCGGGCCGGTCTGGTCGTGGGTAGGCGTGAGGTCGATGATCAGCGTGACGAACCCCTCTGTGCCGCGACGCCGAGGCGCCCAGCGATGCTCATCGACACCGATCACCGTCACCCCGGCCAGCCGATCCGGCCCGGTTGTGGCGATCAGGCCGGCGGTCGCACGCATCGCGATGGAGCTGACAGTATGCCAGGACACCCCGAGTTCGGCGGCGATCGCCGAAATGGTGGTGCGGTCGATCATCAACCGCCGCAATACATACCGGGCACAGCGCCGCGTCGTCGATGAGCGCGGGGCCGCCAACTTGCCCAGATCCTGGTTGAACACTGCCCGCCCACACGCTGGCGTTGTGCAGCGGTAGCGAGGTAGGGCACCCTGCAGCACCAGCGGGTAGCCGGCCACCGGCAGATCCGTCAACGGCCGAGTCACAGTGTCGCGGTAGCGGCCCTCCCGGCCGCAGTCCGGACACCTGGCGTCACAGGCCACCGGCCTGCAGAAGATCGTCGTCGTCTTCTCGTCGACCGCGGCGTCGGTGATCGTCACCCCCAACTCGATGGTGCGCATGATCGTGTCGGCAACAACCGACGGCGGGCAGGCAGTAGCCTCAGGCAAGGGTCACCTCGGTGGTGTTGGTGAAGCGGCGTGTAGGAACCTGAATCGTCACCCACCGAGGCCCCACCTCAGCTCAACGACACGAACCCCCACCGCGGATATCCGCCAACCACTGCTGCACGCTCATTTCCGCAGAGCCCCATCAACACTCGGCGGGCGCCCGTTCGGACACGTTGTGCACAGGGGGCACTGTCGAATTCGAATTACAAGAAATCTGCCGATGAGCCCGACGATCATGCGATCGGGCGTTCCCGCGGCGGGCTGACCACCAAGATCCACGCGCTGACTGATCCTCGCGAAGCTCCCGTGGCGGTCCGGCTCACCGCCGGCCAAGCCGGCGACAACCCGCAATTGATGGCGCTGCTCGATGATTACGCCGCGACATGCAGGGATTCAGACCAGTCCGCTGACGATTTCCGGTTGCTCGCCGACAAGGCGTATTCGCATCCGAGCACCCGTACCCAATTGCGTTCCCGCAGAATCAAGCACACGATTCCCGAACGTCGAGATCAGATCGACCGCCGCAAGGCCAAGGGATCCGCCGGCGGCCGCCCACCGGCGTTCGACGCCGAGATCTACGCGCTGCGCAACACCGTCGAACGTGGCTTCAATCGGCTCAAGCAGTGGCGCGGCATCGCGACCCGCTACGACAAGTACGCCCTAACATACCTCGGCGGTGTACTGCTGGCCTGCGCCGTGATCCATTCGATGGCTTTATCTGCGGTGGAGCTTGCCTGTCTCAAGTAGCAGATCCTCATCTGCGTTGATACACCGGGCGTTCGGTCGTCGCTATCTTGTCAAAGCGACCTCGAAATAATCTCTTTCATTATTTCGTTAGACCCCGCGTAGATTTTCTGTACTCGCTGATCAACCCAGAGACGCGAAATCGGATATTCCGTCATGTATCCGTACCCGCCGTGCAGCTGCAGGCAGTCGTCGAGGACTTTCATCGCCCGTTCCGTCGTCCACCATTTGGCCATCGCGACAGTTTGCACGTCGAGCTGGCCCTGGAGGTGTAGGCAGATGCAGTGGTCGAGGAATACTCGCGCAATCCTTGTTTCAGTGGCCGCTTCGGCCAGGGTGAACTTGGTGTTCTGGAACCCGAAGATCGTTCGTCCGAAGGCCTCTCGTTCGCGCGTGTATTTGACCGTCTGCTGCAAGGCCAATTCCATGGCGGCAACCGCTCCGACCGCAACGATTAGTCGCTCCTGCGGCAGTTGCGTCATCAGCTGGATGAAACCTTGCCCCTCGGTGTCGCCTAGCAGATGCGTCTTGGGGACGCGCACGCCGTCGAAAAACAATTCAGATGTGTCCTGACCGCGCTGACCTATTTTGCTGAGGACTCGTCCTCTCCGGAACCCGGGGCGATCGGCTTCCACGACAATCAGCGAAATACCGTTGGCACCTTGAGTATGGTCGGTCTTGGCCACGACGACAATGAGATCGGCTTGCTGACCATTGGTGATGAACGTCTTCGAGCCGGTGATGACGTACTCGTCCCCATCGAGGACGGCGCGCGTCTTCACGCTTTGAAGATCAGATCCGGTTCCGGCCTCCGTCATCGCAATGGCACCGATCAATTCGCCCGACGCCATCTTGGGCAGCCACTGCCTTTTCAGGTCTTCCCGGGCGTAGTGCAGGATGTAGTGTGCGACGATGCCGCTGTGCAGGCCGGCGCCCCACGAACTGTCCCCGATTCGAGCTTGCTCTTCGAGCAGAACTGCCTCGTGTGCGAATGTCCCGCCGCCGCCGCCGTATTCGACCGGCATCGACATGCACAGCAGGCCCAGCTCGCCTGCTCGTTCCCACACCGCCCGGTCGACATGGTGTTGCTCGGCGAAGCGCTCTGAGTGGGGTGCAATCTCAGTGGCAACGAACTTTGCGGCGAGATCACGAAGCGCTTCCAATTCCGGGTTGAGCCAGGGTGAGGCGGCTGTCATAGGGAGGCGTCCTTTCGGTTAGCTGCCGTGAGATATCCCGCATTAGTGCTTTGCACAAGCATAATCTTTCAAACTGTTAATTGGTGAACGAGTCTGATATGGGCGGAGGTTCGTAGATGAGTTCGCTGTAGTTGTCGCGCAGCGCGTCGATGATTTCCGTGAGGGGAAGGTCGTCGAAAACGCCACGGTCATGGAGGTATTCCATGTGTTGGGAGCCGTCGCCTGTGTGAGCGTGCAACATGGCGTCTCGCTGACCGTCGAATTCGATAGGAGGGACCCCGAAGCGCGCGCATAACTCGCGGTTGAACGCCGGCGTGGCCTTGACCCACCGGCCATTCAGCAGCATTTGACTGTAGCCGTGGTAGACGAAAACGTCCGAGCCACCCATCCGTTCACGGAGACTCGGGGTCTGCAGATGGTTGCGGACGTCGGCGAAACCCAACCGCGCCGGAATCCCCGCGGCGCGACACGCAGCCGTCAAGAGCACCGCCTTGGGGACACAGTAGGCGCGCTCGGCGACGGCGACCGCGCTGGCTCGGTACTGGCACGGGTCGTCGGAGACGGAATACGGGTCGTACCAGATCGAATCACGGACAGCGGTGAAGATGCGGCACGCCTTATCGACGGAATCAATGGCGTTACGCGTCGCCGATTCGGTGAACTGCTGCACGGCATCGTGTTTCCAGTCGAGGAATTCGGTGGGTGCAAGGAACCGCGCGAACTCTAACTTCATCGGTGGTGGAGCCTGATCGGTAACCCGTCGACCGGGATCGGCAGCGATGTGTTGTCCCAACGGATGCGGTAATCGGTGTCGAGGCCGAAGGTGAACGTGCGCAGCATCTGGTGCAGGATCGCTTTCACCTCGAGGGTGCCGAAATGCATACCGATGCATTTGTGCGCGCCACCCCCGAACGGCAGCCACGCGAAGCGATGGGCTTGGTCTTCGCGGCGTGGGACGTCGAAACGTAAGGGGTCGAAGCGATCCGGGTTATGCCAGACTTCGCGGACGAAATGGTTGACGGCGGGAGTGATCGCCACAAGCGTGTCGGAGGGGATGTAGTGGCCGTCTATTGCGGTGTCTTCCACTGTTTTGCGCATCACTAGCGGAACCGGCGCCACGAGTCTCATGGATTCCTTGATCACCAGATCGAGGGACCTGAGCCCTTCCAAATCATCGATCTCCGGTGACCGGTCGCCGAGAACATCGCTTTCGGCGCGAACCCGATCCTGCCATTCTGGATGCTTTGCCAGGTAATAAGTTACCGCGGTGGTGGTGATCGTCGATGTGTCGTGAGCGGCCATCATCAGAAAAATCATGTGGTTGATGACATCGGAGTCACTGAAACGTTGCCCGTCTTCGGTGCTGGCATGGCACAGCGCCGAGAACAGGTCATTGCTGTCGCCGGCCCGGGCGGCCGGCAAGTGCCGGGCGAAGTACTCCTCAAGCACCCGTCGGCCGCGGACCCCGGCGCGATAGCGGGTACCGGGAAGCGGCGCGCGGACGAGCGAACTGGCCGCGCGTACCGTAGCGACGAACGCCTGGTTAATGGCGTCGCTGCTGTCTTTGCCTCGGCCACCCATGAACACATCGGTGGCGATGTCGAGGGTCAGGTTTTTCAACAGCGGGTACATGCGGACGGACGGGCCGGTCGGCCACGTGGGCAGGGTTGCGCGGACGCAAGGGGTCACTTGGGTGACGTAGCCGGCCAGTCGCGGCCGCGTGAAGGCCTCCTGCATGATGCGCCGGTGCATGAGGTGTTCGTCAAAGCTCATCAGCATCAATCCGCGGTGGAAGAACGCGTCGATGAGAAAGGCCCAGCCGTCTTGCGAGAACGCCTTTGCGTTGGTGGTGAGCGCCTCTTGGGTAGCTTGGGGGCCCGCGATGACCGCCATTTTGGTACCGAACGCTCCCATCCACGAGACAGAACCGAACCGCTCGTAGCGCTCTCTGCCCAGGTCGGACCCAAACCGGATGTAGTCGAGGGTGTGCCCGACCAAGGGGAGCCCGGCATCACCGAGAACCGGTCGCAATCCGCTTCCAGCCGGGGGGCTGCCAGTTCACGCACTGGCCACCGCCGACTCCACCGGCGAAGTCCGTCGTCCACCCGTTGCGGCGCGGGAATCAAGATGACCGAAGATAACCGTTCCCGGGCTTTATGGCTTTATCGACGGGCGCGTGTAGCGGGTTAACCATTGTCGCTCCCCGGCCTGTGGTCGTCGTTGGCGGCCTGCTCGCGATGAGGAACCGACCAGCTGTTTACATTACGCCCAATAATGTCAAAATTAATACATGCATATCTGACTTGTCAACGGGCTCCCAGTGGCGCGCAAAGGCGGTCGCCGCGCAGCTAGCCGCTGCGCCCGCGTTCAGCTCCGGCGTCAAGGAAACTTGCGTTCAGCGCTGTCGGCGAGAAACGCCCCGCTGAGGCGCAAAGCGTGACGCGCCTCGGGCAAGAGTCGAAACAGGGCTTGAAACACGTGAATTTGACCGCGAAACACCTGAAGTTGCACGGACGACCCCGCGGCGAGCATGCGCTCGGCGAGTCGTCGGGAATCGTCGAGCAGCATTTCTCTCCCGCCCACCTGGATCAATGTCGGCGGCATGCCGGTGAGGTCGGTGGCGAGCACGTTGACGCGGGGGTCGTGCGGATCGGCGTCGCCCACGTAGAGACTCAGCGCCCGCGACGCGGATCGGGCGGATGCGAAAGGATCGCGGCGCCAGATTTCGCGAGCCGTCGCCAGCTGACACGTCAGATCGATGACGGGGGACATCAGTAGCATGCGGTCAGGCAACGGCAGGCGATGTGCGAGTGCACCCAACGAGGTCGCGACCGCCAGTTGGCCGCCCGCCGAATCGCCTGTGTCGGCGGCAAGTGAATACTGACCAGTGCGCGGCCGACTCCTGATCAGTTTTCGATTGCCGTTGACAGCCTGCGATCGCTACCGTGCGGGCTGATGTCGATTCTTCAGAGCCCGCCAACCACCGGTAGGCCCTCAGTGCGTCGTCAGCAGCCGCCGGATACGGGTAACGCGGAGCCAATCGATAGCGGACCGCGAAGACCGGGCGCAGCGACGCGGCAGACAGTTCGCCCAGCAGACCGCGATGGGTTTTGGGAGAGCACATCGAAAATGCGCCGCCGTGAATGTAAAGGATCGGTGGCCCGTCCGGGTTGACGTTCGGTGCGACGACCCAATCTCCCCTCACTCGATCGCCGGCGAAGACGGTGTCGACCAGCCTTACGCGCAGTCCTGGGCGTGGGCGGGACGCGATGAGCGCCGCCCGAAGCACCCGATCCATCACAGCAAGCCCGTACTGGTTGGACGGTAGTGCTTGCGTCAATGGGCGAAGGACCCCGCGTGCGGATGTTGCGATGAGGTAGCTTGTCAGGCTCGGATCCCAATCCGAGGAAACGGATATCACGATAAGCCAGCCAGCTTTTCGTTGGTGCGGCCCCCTGTAGCATCCCAAAGCCCGCGTATAGCGGATCGAGGTCGCTGGCGCGGGGCCACGTCGTCTTTGAAGTGGTGGGTATAAGAAGGAAGCAGGCCTTGTAGGAACCACTGTTACTGATCTACCGGCAGCCTTCAAAGCGACGCGCGCCGTCGTCGCCAGAGCCGCAGAGCTACGCGATCCAGAGCGGGTCGTCCCCCGGTCGAGCTGGCGCAGGAACGTAGGCAACGATGATGCAGCGACGGCTGTCGAAGTTCTCGATTACCGCCGACCGGCCGGCAGTTGCAAGGTCGCCTCACTGGGCACGCATATGCCCTCCTCGCTGGACACTGCCAGTTCCAGGTCGACCAGGCGCATTCCGCGGTCTTGGCGCTTGGCCACCACCCGCCCGGTAAGGGTCGCGGTCTGTCCCGGGTAGATCGACTTGATCATCGATATCTTGCGCCGGCGCAGGAGCGCGTCGGGGCCCGCCCAGTCGGTGAGGCCCCGGTCGATGAAGCCGTGAAAGAACAGCGTCGACAGGTAGATCGTTCGCTGGCCCTGGCTGCGTGCGTACTCCGGATCGTGATGGCCCGGGAACCAGTCCCACGTCGCCGCGGCGTTCATGCAGACCCGCTTGTAGGTGATAGGAATCGACACCGGCGTGATCTCGTCGCCGACAATGACGTCATCGAAGGTAAGGCCTTTGATGTCTGCAGTGCTGATCTTGGTCATGAGCGCCCCCGGGTTTACTGGGCTGTGTCGTAGCGGAACAGGACGTTGGTGTTGCGGGCGATGTTCTCGCCGTGCTGGTCGGTGTAGGTGGTAAGCGATGTGATGAAGACGCCGGTTCCCAGCCGAGTCGTCTTCTCGTCGGATAGCGAGACGATCTCCTCGACTATCCAAACGTGGTCACCGACTCGGGGTCGGCGCTCCAGCTCGGTGGTGGTGGAGGCGTTGATGATGTGGTGGCCGGGCAGGGGAACGTTGAGCGCGAAAAGCCCGTCCTCGCGGTGCAGGTGCGCGGGCGCCCATTGCGGGTTCATGCCCAGGGTCATCAGCAGGCCCGGTGGGCACTCGTCGCCCTCCCAGTACCGTGGGTTGGCGTCCTCAACCAGAGAGCAGTAGTAGAGGATCATCGATCGGTCGATCGGAAACCACGCCTGCTTTGGCTCGGAGCGACGACCGACCCAGGACCGGCCCTCCTCTAGAGTGCCGAACGCCATCCCGAGCCCGGTGACATCGTTGGTGTGGGAGCTCACGGTGTTGCCTTCCCTTCGATGGCGGGTTCGGGCAGGGGCATGCGGGACAGGATCGAACACATCGACTTGCCGGTCTCGTCGAAGCGCAGTGTTGCGGTTGCGCCGCCGCCGAGGGCTCCCCGCATGACGATGTTGAACGCATGCAGGCGAGGCAGCGTGTAGATCGTCACGGTTCCGGTGACCAGACCCTTCATGAAGGAGGTGATGGCCTCCGGCCGCAGTCCGCGTTGCAGCGCGGCAAAAGCCTCGGCGTCGCGGGCGAGCACCACGACGTTGGAGATGTCACCCTTGTCGCCTGAACGCACGAACGCCAACTCGTCAATGGTGGGCATCGAGCATCTCCTTGGCGGCCTGGACACGGACGTGCTGTGGGACGAACTCACGCGGTACCAGGGTCGGCCACAGCGCTATCACCTTGCGCACCGCCAGCGGCGCGCCGAAGGCGGTACCCACCGGACCGGCCGTCGCTGGCAGCAGCATCGCGCGGCGGGCGACCTCGGCCTCGCTGCGGGTGCGGCACTTGGCCACCATCCGGAGCTCGACCTCGTTGGGCTGGGCGTCGGGTGCCGGTCGTGGGGCCACCGGGCCGGCCAGCGCGTCCCAACCGACACGGTCGAAACGCATCTCCTGCGGAATGACACCCAGGTACTTGATGCGGCCGCGCACTAGCCTCTCGCAGAAGTCGGCCTTCTCCAGAGCATCGGGCCAGGGGATCATCGTGCGCCCCTCGGCGAGGTAGCCGTCCTCGTAGCCGATCTGCACCTTGAGCGTGTCCGGCCGTCGGCGGCCGGTCATGCCCGTGAGCTGCACGCGGTCGGGGCCGAGTTCTTTGACCTCGACACCGCCCATGTCGACGACACCGTCGGGCAGCAAATAGCAGAACGGGTCGTGCACTTCGTAAAGCAAATGCTCTTTGATGGTCCACTCGTTGAGCACCCCACCCGAGCCCGGCACCTTACTGATCACAGCGGTGCCGTCAGCCGACATCTCGGCCATCGGGAACCCGAGCCGCCACGGATCACGCGACAGCCGCCACTGCGAGGACATGCCGCCGGTCGCGATGCCCGCACACTCCAGTACATGACCGACGGTAAGCGCGGCGCCGATCAGGTCGGGATTACGCTCAAATATCCACCCGAAGTGGCGCATGAGCGGCCCGCAATAAAGCGCAGAGTCGGCAAGCCTGCCGCCGATCACGACATCGGCGTCGCCGTCAAGTGCGTCAATGATCCCGTCGGAGCCGGTGTACGCCGAGACAGCGACGATCCGGTCGGCGATGCGGTCGATGTCTTCTTCGCCGGACTCAAGGTGCGCGAATTGCCAACCCGAATCCCTGATTTCGGCGATTCTCCCCGTCAAGTCGTCGCCCTCAATGGTTCCGATGCGGGTGTCGGGATATCCGGCGTCACAGGCCACTCGCGCAGCGGCCAGTGCGGCGGCACCCGGGTTCGCTCCGCCCCCATTGGTCACGATGCCGACGTCGTTACGGCGGGCAGCGGGCAGCGCCTGACGCAGAATGGGTTCGACATCGGGCACGTACCCTTTACCCGGGTCACGCATCTTGGCACGGGTAAGGAGCGCAACGGTCAACTCGGCCAGCAGGTCGAAGCAGGCAAACTCGACACCGCCCTGCTCAATGAGTTCCACCGCGGGATCCACCATGTCACCCCAATAGCCGGCACCAGCACCGATCCGCACGCTGGCACTCATGCGCACTCCTGCGCCGCCTCGGCGCTTGCCGCCGCGATGTCGGCACTAGGCGGCGGCGCGCTTGGCGGTATCCCGCCGACTGCCGGATCGACAAAGGGCACGAATGCGGCGCGCCCGGCCAGCCGTCCTTTGCCGGTGACCCCCGCAGCAATCAGCATCGTTCCGGGCATCGTGTTTTCCTCCTCTCTGTCCCCGGCCGTCGACCGCAAAGCTCTTGGCCGCGGGCCTGTTAATTGGCGTTAGCGTACGCTGTCTTGACACCGCTCGGCAGTGACCCGAGGCCCGGCGTCCGGGTCAAGCGAATCGAGCTTCCCGAAGTTGTCGACGTTGCGCCACGCCAGAGGGGCGAGATTGCCTTTCTGCTCATGGGCTGGGGATTAGAACGACTCCGGCTGCTGCCGAGAAATCACGTATCCGGCGTGGCGTAAAGCCGGTCACTGGAAGTCGACGCACTACCGACACGCGGACTTGCGCGTCAATGTTAACGGCCGATAACGTATCACCGGGCGATTACGCTGCTGTCGAGCGGTGACGGAAGCTTCCCTCGAATTCCTCGGTGTGTCGCCTGAAGTTTGTCGTGGCCGGTGCAAACCCGGACCTGCGGGTGATTCAAGGGGTTGAGCGGTATGGAGATATCAGAGAGCCAGGAACGGCGGGATCTGCGGGCGGCGGTTGCGGCCATCGGGAAGTCGTACGGCCACGATTACTACCTGACCAAATCCCTGGGGGGCGAGAAGTCTACGGAACTGTGGCAGGAGGTAGGTAAGCAAGGTTTTCTCGGGGTGAATATTGCCGAGGAGTACGGCGGTGGCGGTGGGGGTATCTACGAACTGCATGCCGTGGGAGAGGAGTTGGCGGCGGCGGGGTGCCCGTTGTTGATGACGGTGGTGTCGCCGGCCATTTGTGGCACCATCATCCAAGCGTTCGGAACCGACGAGCAGAAACGGCGTTGGCTTCCGGGCATTGCGAGCGGCGAGATCATAATGTCGTTTGCGATCACCGAGCCCGACGCGGGCTCAAACTCGCACAACATAGCGACGACCGCCAAGCGGGACGGCGCCGACTGGGTTCTGCGTGGCACCAAGTACTACATCTCGGGAGTGGACGAGGCGCAAGCCATCTTGGTGGTCACCCGAACGGGTACTGACGAGCGTGGGCGCGGCCGGCTGTCGCTGATGGTGGTTCCCACGGACGCTGCCGGCCTGCAGAAGACTCTGATTCCCGTGCAAGCCGTGACACCGGAGAAACAGTTCACCCTGTTCTTCGACGATGTACGTGTTCCCGGTGACAACTTGATCGGCGCTCGGGACGAGGGACTGCGGCAGGTATTCGTTGGTCTGAATCCGGAACGGATAATGGGGGCGGCGCTGGGCAATGGGATCGGCCGGTACGCGTTAAACAAGGCATGTACCTACGCCCGGGAGCGCAGGGTGTGGGACACCCCTATAGGGGCACATCAGGGAGTCGCTCATCCGCTGGCGCACGCCAAAATTCAGGTTGAACTCGCACGCTTGATGACCCAACGGGCGGCCGCCTTACACGATGCCGGCGAGGCAGGGGCCGGCGAGGCGGCGAATATGGCCAAGTACGCGGCAGCTGAAGCCGGAATCCTTGCGCTGGACCAAGCGATTCAGACGCATGGCGGCAACGGTCTGGCTACGGAGTACGGGTTGGCGACGTTGTGGGGACCGGCGCGGTTGATGCGGACGGCACCGATCAGCCGGGAGATGATCCTCAATTATGTTGCGCAGCATAGTCTCGCGCTTCCACGGTCATACTGAACGTCGACTAGGTTTGGGTGGCTGCTTCCATGAGGTCAACGTGAGAACTTGGGCACTTGCCAGCGAGCCGGCTATCGCCGCAGTAGAAGAACTACCGCCAGGAAAGTACGAAGGCCACGACGGCGCGGGCATGCAGGAGTTGGTGCTTCGTCGGTTTCTGCAGAGCCATTCACTTGGTCCCCGCGATGTGGACGGCCTGCTGGTTTGCCCGTCCGGCATGGCCAGCGGTGCGGGTGCCGACATCTTCGTCCACGAGCGCCTCAATGACGTGTTGGGCATCCGGCCGCGCTTTTGTGAGACTGTCAACGTCGGTGGGGCGACCTACACGATCATGCTGTCGCGGGCTGCACTTGCAATCAGCGCCGGCCTTGCAAACGCGGTGCTCTGTATCGGTGCGGGGAAATTCCCCAAGGTGGGGCGGGGAGGCGGCGCCAACGCAATGGCGCGCATGATCAGCCACCCGGACTTTGAGTACCCATACGGCAGCTTCATCCCAGCCCTTTACGCCTTAGCCGCCACGCGGCATATGGCCGAACGCGGAACGAGCCGCGATGCTCTTGCCGCCGTGGCGGTCTCGAGCCGCGAGTGGGCGTTACGGCATCCAGATGCTTTGATGCGCAACGCGGGTCCGCTCACCGTCGAGATGGTTCTGGCTTCACGACCTATCGCGTGGCCGTTCAATTTGCTGGACTGCTCAGTACCGTGTGAAGGTGGCGCCGTGTTCCTAGTGGCCCATGGTGACCGCGCGCGGGAAATCACCGACCAACCGGCCTATGTATTGGGCTTCGGTGAACACCACGATCACGGCAACATCACCCACACCAGCGACTTCGCAACAATGGGTGCCAGCGTGTCAGCGCGTGCCGCGTTCGAAATGGCCGATCTTTCGCCTTCGGACGTGCAGGTGGCCGAACTGTACGATGCCTTCACGATCAACCCGATACTGCTGTTGGAGGAAACGGGGCTGGTGGCGGCAGCTAAAGGTGGCCACTTCTTCCTGGATGGGCGGGGGGCGCCCGGCGGTGACCTTCCGGTGAACACCTACGGGGGTCTGCTGTCATTCGGACACACCGGCGACGCGTCGGGAATGTCGATGCTGATCGAAGCTGCGCGCCAAGTGATGGGGAAGGCTGCGGATCGTCAAGTGTCTGCAGAAATAGCATTGGTACACACTTACGGCGGCATGATGGCAGACCATTCGACCGTACTCTTGGGGAGGACGCCGTGACAACTGCTCCCATGCCCACCGTGACTGACAGCACGGCCGTGTACTGGCAGCAGGCAGCTGTCGGGCGGTTTGTGCTCCCGAAATGTCGGGAGTGCAAGCGATTCCATCATCATCCCCGCCCTTGGTGCCCATACTGCTGGGCTGCGGATCTGGATTGGCAAGAACCTTCGGGAAAAGCGACGATCGTCACCTACACCGTCGTCCGTCAGGCCCCGTCGCCAGCTTTCACCGCTCCTTACGTCTTGGCGATAGTGGAGCTGGAAGAAGGACCTCGAATGATGACCAACGTGATCGAATGCAACGTCGATGAAGTGCGGGTCGGTATGGCTGTCGAGGTGGTCTTCGAATCACGAGGCAACCTGGCACTTCCGCAGTTCCGACGGGTCACGTCAACTGCGTGACGAGCCGACGCGAAAACTCACTTATCCAGCACCGATTACCTGTATTTGTGGGTGGATGGCATCCACCTCAAGGTGCGCCTTGAGGTGGAGAAACTCTGTTTGCTGGTAATGATCGGGGTCCGTGCTGATGGCCGCATGGAGCTCGTCGGGCTGGCTGACGGCTTCCGGGGATCGACTGAGTTCTGGGCTGATTTGCTGCGCGATTGCCGCCGCCGCGCCATGACCGCAGCGGTGCTCGCGGTCGGCGACGGCGCCCTGGGCTTCTGCAAGGCGTGCGGGAGGTGTTCCCGGATATTCGAGAGTAGCGCTGCTGGTGGCATAAGCAGGCCAATATTCTTGCCGCACTGCCGAAATCGGTGCACCCAGGGTGCAGTCGCGGCGATGAAGGAGATCTACAACGCCGAGGATATCGACAAAGCCCAGCTCGCGATCAAAGCGTTCGAGATCGACTACGGCGCCAAATACCCCAAAGCGGTCGCCCAAGATCGTCGACGACGCCGAGGTGTTTTTGGAGTTCTACCGGTATCCCGCCGAGCATTGGATCCACCAATCGCACCACAAATCCGATCGAAAGTACCTTTGCGACAGTACGTTTGAGGACCAAAGTCACCAAAGGGCCGGGCTCCCGCGCGGCCTGGCTGGCGATGGCCTACAAGCTAATCGAGGCCGCCCAGGCCCGCTGGCGCGCGGTCAACGCACCACACTTGGTCGCCCTCGTCCGTGCCAGCGCCGTCTTCCACAAGGGCAAGCCGCTCGAACGGCCTATCGACATCACACCCGAACCGTCGGCAGCTGAGCCTCGAACCGTCGGATCATCCGCCATCCCGCTGCGCTGCCACTCGTATCCACCCATGAACGACTCTCACCCAAAGCGATTCGGCAGGCGTGCGAAGATTTACGTCCATGCTGCCGCTGACCGCATTCTGCGTACCGCAACGTGGTCGAGGTGTGGCGAAAAGCAAATGTGCGTCTGGCCGAGAGAACGGCGTTTCAACGCAGAACTGAAAGCCCCTCCCCGCCGAATTGCAGGCGAAGCTCCGTCTTGAGCACCTTGCCGGTGGCGTTTCGCGGCAAGTCGGGAACGACATGTACTCGTGACGGGCATTTGAAGTGGGCAAGGCGTTCTCGAGCGTAATCGATAAGCTCCTCTGCATTGACGGCGGCATCCTGCTGAAGGGCCACGACGGCCACCGGAGTTTCGCCCCAACGCGGATGCGGCACACCGACAACCGCGACCTCGCGCACGGCATGGTGACGGTAGAGGACCTGCTCCACCTCGATCGGGTAAACGTTCTCACCACCGCTGATGATCATGTCTTTTTTTCGGTCGACCAGAGTGATGAAACCTTCTCGGTCAATGCGGCCCAAGTCGCCAGTATGAAACCAGCCGCCACGAAAAGCTTGCACTGTCGCCTCGGGAAGACCCCAGTAGCCCGCGAATACGTTAGGGCCGCGCACTACTAACTCGCCCACCTCGTCGACGGGGACGTCGTTGTCGGCGTCGTCGACGATACGAGCTTCGACGTGAAAAGCCGTCCGACCGATCGATCCGGCCTTCTCCTTAACGTGTTCAGCGTCGAGGAATGAGACGATAGGCGCGGTTTCGGTCATCCCGAAACCCTCCTGGAACGGCAGACTGCGTCCTTGGAAGAATTCGATGACGGTCAACGGACACGGTGCGCCACCCGCAGCCGCCAGTTCGAGAGCCGACAAATCGTGGTCCTCGAATCCATCGACGTTCATCAGCGCGGCCCACATCGCCGGAACCATGAATTGCACTGTCGCATGCTCTTGGGCCATCATCGCCAGCGTCTGTCGCGGATCGAAGGACGGCAGCAGCACGCTGCAACCGCCGACATGCAGCAGCGGCAGCGTGTGCACTCCGAGTCCCCCGATGTGGAACATCGGAGCCACGGCGACGGTCACGTCCGTCTCACGCAGCCCGCGCCCGATTGTCAGCGCGTTCATGACGTTCCACAGATGGTTGTCGTGGGTGAGCATCACACCTTTGGGACGCCCCGTAGTCCCGGACGTATACATCAGATTTGCAATGTCATGGCCCGCCACGTCGGAGCCCACAGCTGTGGGCGCTTCACTGTTCACAACGTCGTCGTAGGAAAGCTCACCGGCAAGGCATTCACCGCCGACGGCCATTTGGTGGCGGACCCGCACCCCATCCTCTGACACCGCGGCGCGGGCGACCGGGGCCAGCGGGTTGGAATACACGAGCACGTCTGCGCCTGAGTCGGCCAGCTGGTAAGCCACCTCTGCTGGCGCCAACCGCACGTTCATGGGCACGAAGATCGCGCCTAGTTTCGCGGCCGCCAGCATCGTTTCTATGAACGCGGGACTGTTGATCAAGAGACCGCCAACCCTGTCGCCCTTGCGGACACCGAGCGCTCGCAGGGCACGCGCAAGCCGGTTGGTCCGTTCATCGAGCTGAGTGAAGGTGATCCGTCGGTTATCGTCAACGAGGGCGGTGCGGTCGCCGGACAGGAAGGCCCGTTTCGTCGCCCAACTGCCAATACCCCTGTCCATGTGAACTCCTTCGGAGCCGGTCGCCCAGACACGTCGTCGTGGGCCGATTCAGTGCCGAACAGCTATAAGCCGATGCGCTTGGCGATGATCTCGTTCATGATCTCGTTGGTGCCACCGCCTATTCCGAGAATGCGGCAATCTCGGTAATGCCGTTCGACTTCGGACTCGCGCATATAACCCATCCCACCAAAGATTTGAACCGCCTCATTCACCACATAATCGCACGCGTATACGGCGGTGTTCTTGGCCATCGACACCTCAGTGACTACATCCTCCCCGGCCAGCCACCGTTGCATCACGGCGCGGGTGTAGGCGCGCGCGACGTCGACCTGCCTGGCCATTTCCGCGAGCTTATGGCGGATCACTTGACGAGCCGTCAGAGGTTTCCCGAAAGTCTGGCGTTCGCGCGCCCAACCCTTGGCTAATTTGAGCGCGCGCTCCGCCGTCGCGTATGCCTGCACGGCAATGCCGAGTCGTTCCGACTGAAACTGCTGCATGATCTGCAAGAATCCGCCGTTCTCTGCCCCCACCAGGTTCGCAGCGGGAACGCGAACGTCAAAGAACGAGAGTTCTGCGGTATCGCTGCAACGCCATCCCATCTTGTCCAGCCGGCGGTCAACCTTGAACCCCGGTGTGCCCTTGTCGATAACCAGCAACGAAACTCCGCCGTACCCGGGTCCCCCGGTACGCACCGCGGTAGTCACGAAGTCGGCGCGGACACCGCTCGTGATGAAGGTCTTAGCACCGTTGACCACGTACGTGTCACCATCGCGGACTGCTCGTGTGCGTAGGTTCGCCACATCTGAGCCCGCTCCGGGCTCGGTGACTGCCAGCGAGCCGATCATATCTCCGGCCAGGGTGGGGCGAACGTAGTGGTCGATCAGGGCATCCGATCCATTCGCGGCGATGTGCGGAAGCGCGATGCCGTGGGTGAACAACGCGGCGCACACGCCGGTAGACCCACCGCACGCCAGAATTGCCTCGGTTACCAACGCCGAATCGATCGCGTCGCCGCCGCTGCCTCCCACGTTCTCGGGGAATCCAACCCCGAGAAGTCCCACATCGGCAGCCTTACGGTGCAGCTCGCGCGGGATTTCACCTGCCTCCTCCCAATCCGTCACTTTCGGTGTTATCTCGCGAGCGACGAAAGATCGCGCCAACTGGCTCAGTGCTAGCCGCTCCGGCGTGGTCCACGGATCGTTGGGCACAGCGCAGCCTTCCGTCCCGGCTATGTGTTTGGTGGTTGCTTCGATATCCGTCATGATGGCTCCCGGATCGAATTGCGTCGGCAACCGAACAGCGGTTGCACGCAGGTGCAAGGTGTCTCAATTCGATTGTGCAGTCGGACGATTCGGAAAGCATTCGCCCAACGGGGCGAGCGGCCCGTGTGCTGAATTCCGAAACAATCGGAGCGAAACTTTGTCTTCGCCTCCCAGCGCACGCGCCGAAAGCATTGTCCTGGAGCATGACTGCGCCGCCCACCAACACGATCAAGCGCATAGGCGGCATCGGTCAGCCAGGCTCCTCGCGCGAGGATCGGCACTGAATCTCTCAAACCGATCCCTTCCTACCCACTCGCGACCGCGACTTAAGTCAATGCAAGGCTCGGGCGTCGCGTGCAAGTGGCCACCTCAAGGAGTGCTTCGCGTGCCCCGATTAGTCCAGAAACCGTCGAAGCTCAACAGCCTCAGTTACTGGTGGCTAACGTTACGTGCGAGGCCCAAGGATTTGCAACACCCATCGCGTAGATGTCGCGCTCCGGTGCACCAGATCTACGACTCATGCGAATGAAGGAGGTCTCGTCCGCCGATCACTGCAATCTATCCGGGTTGATTGTCTTGGTGGTTGCAGCCGCGCCGCGCTTGGAGGTACCCCGGGGCCTCTCCCAGTATGGACGTTGGATGGCGCGGCAGTTGTGCGTGGGGAGTGGGCATCGTGAAGAAGTGTTAACGTTCGTAGATCACCCGGAACGTGTGGGCGTTTCGAACGGAAGAGGTATTGCTGCTTCGACTGCGAAAGGATGGTCGACCGTGACCGACACAGTCACCGTCGGCCGCACGCGAGGAGGCGAGCGTCGCGAGCGGATTCTGGCGGCCGCCGCCGAACTCATCGCGGACCGTGGCTATCACGCTGTTTCTATGGCCGATATCGGCATCTCGGCAGGGGTCGTCGGTCCAGCGATCTACCGGCACTTTGACAGCAAGGCGGGCTTGCTGGCGGCACTGTTCGAACAAGTGATTGACACGCTGCTGCGACGGGCGTCGGCGATCGTTGAACAAAGCCGAGATGATCGCGAGGCGCTGACTGCCTTAGTAGCCGACCACGTTGCCCTGGTGATGGAGAAGCGCGAACTCGCCATTGTTTACTACCGAGAAGTCCATAATCTGCCTGACCATCGACGTAGTCGCCTGCGCCGCAAACAGCGCCTCTACGTTGAAGAGTGGGTGCACGTTTTGGGCGAGTTAAGGCCGGAGTTGGACGAGACGGAATTGCGCGCCGTTGTTCACGGCGCGATCGGTGCCATCCAATCGACGTTGCAATATCGCGATACGGGGATGCCTCCCGAGCGCGTCTCGGTGCTGCTCGCGCGGATGGGGCACGCTGTTCTCGGCGTTCCACCGTGCGAGTCGCACAGTGAGGATCGGGCAAGCCACGCGTTGCCGCAGCGCCGAGGTCGACGGTAGGCGCAACCTCGGAGTGTCCTCGCCTCGGCGTGTCCTCGGGAGGGTGATTTCGCTGAGCAGAGGCTGTCAATGATTTGCTTCGTGTCGATGGCTCCCTGGCCACGATTAAGCACGCCGCCAATCGGCTTGCTTGGCGGGCCCGCACGCCGCGCCAGTCAGCCGGCGGTCTCGCCGCGCGGTCCTTGGCACGAGCATTCGCAGACATCCGGCGTGTTCAGCGTCCCCGCCATACAGGTGCCCGTTTCTCCCGGAATGCGCGTGGGCCCTCCTGCGCGTCCGCGGAGTGGTACACGGGTTCCCAGATCTTCTCAGCCAGCGTGTATGCCTCCTCAAGGCGATGTCGCGCCGATAGATACGCAGTCTGTTTAGCGGCCAGCACCGACAGCGGAGCATTTCCAGCGATTAGAGCGCCCAGCTTCTGGGCTCGATCCCTAAGCCGAGCGGCGGGCACCACCTCGTTAACAAGACCCACTTCGAACGCCCGGGCCGCGCTGATCGGTTCGCCGGTGAGCATCATCTGCAGAGCGATTCTCGGTGGAACGAGCCACGAAAGAGGAGCGGCCCAGGGAGCTCCACGGCCGACTTTGACTTCGGTGATCGCGAACAGGGCATGCTCGGCGGCGACGATCAGGTCACACTGCTGTGCGAGCAGGAACCCGCCGGCGAATGCAACACCGTTGACCGCCGCGATGGTCGGTTTAGCGATGTCGATGTTGCGGCCGAACTGCGGGGCGAAGTCCAGTGGCGGAACCGCCAGCGCCTGGTGCGCCATCTCTTTAAGGTCGCCGCCGGCGCAGAATGCCTTTTCACCCGCGCCGGTCAAAACGAGTACGCGCGCGTCAGCGTCCTCATTGAACCGACGTGCGCCATCCCATAATCCTTGGCGCACGGCGACACTGAGCGCATTGCGAGAGTGGGGCCGGTTGATAGTCAGCCAGGCCACCCCATCGACGACGTCATAAATCACCGGATCATCCAAGGTAGTCCTTCCGCGTGTTCTGGGCACTGTCTCCATCGACAATGCCGGCGTCCCATCGGCGACCACTTGGACGTCCCAGCGACACCTTCTGCGGGGCGTGCAGGTCTGGGCTGCGACGGGGTCTTCGATTTTATCGCCTCCAACGCCACCTAATTGGAGTAGTCGACTTGGAAGTGGGGACTGGTAACACCGTTCCCGCCACAAGTCGCAGCATATGTGACTAAGCATTCACGATTGTGGGACGTGACGACGATTCGATGCAGGCGGGTGACTGGGTGGGCTCTCAGTTGTCGAGTTCAAAGGACGATTGTGCTATCCATCGGCGCCCCAGTAATGTTAACCACTGATAACGTGAGGGCGCTCGGGGCCACTGGATGTGTCATTGCCGGGCCCGCACCGGTTGAGAGTTCAGGAGGAGACGTGATGTACCTCACGCAGGGCTTGCACAGAGCACTGCAACAACACCCGGACCGCCTCGCCACCATCGACGCGGATCGAACACGGACCTATGCGCAGTCCGCACAACGAATCGCGAAGTTGGCGAGCGCATTACGGACGATTGGCGTTAACCGCGGGGATCGCGTCGGCATGCTGGCGCTCAACTCCGACCGTTACCATGAGTACCTGCTGGCGGTGCCGTGGGCGGACGCGGTATTAAACCCGATCAATATCCGCTGGAGCCCTCCGGAGATTGCCTACGCCCTGCGCGACTCCCAAACCGATGTCTTATTTGTCGATGACGCCTTCAGTCCAGCAGTCCCCGCACTTCGCGCGTCATATCCTGACCTGCGCGCAGTCGTTCATTGCGGAAACGCCCCGACCCCGGAGGGAATGTTCTGCTATGAGGAACTCATAGCCGGCGGCGAAGTCGGTGATGACGTGCGGCGCAGCGGCGATCAACTGGCCGGTGTGTTCTACACCGGTGGCACCACGGGTCTACCCAAGGGCGTCATGCTTAGCCACGCGAACCTGATGACCTCCGTGCTGGGAATGCTCAGCGTGGGAAGCTTTCTGAGTTCGGAGGCTCGACTGCTTCATGTTGCGCCGTTGTTCCATCTCGCGGACTTGGCCGCCTGGGCGGGGCAAACCACCCTGGGTGGCACACATGTGATGCTCTCGACTTTCGAGCCCAGTGCCATTCTCCAGACCATCGAACGCCACCAGGTCACCGACGTCCTTTTAGTGCCGACCATGCTGCAGATGGTCGTCGACCATCCCGCCGTCAGGGATTACGACCTCTCCAGCCTCAGAAACGTGATGTACGGGGCATCGCCGATTTCCGAGGCGGTCCTGTCGCGCGCGATGAAGACCGTGCGGTCGGCGCGATTCATGCAGGGTTATGGCATGACAGAACTGTCCCCCCTAGCCACAGTCCTGCGTCCTGAGGACCACGAGCATCCGGACCTATTGCGTTCAGCCGGCCGCGCCGCGCCCTGCGCCGAGGTCAAAATCGTCGATGCTGACGATAAGGAAGTGCCGCCGGGCAATACCGGCGAAATCGTCGTGCGTGGCGGCAACGTGATGTTGGGCTACTGGAATAAACCAGACGAGACAGCGGCCGCGCTGCGCAATGGGTGGATGCACACCGGTGACGCCGGTTACATGGACGAGCGGGGTTATGTGTTCGTCGTCGACCGCATCAAAGACATGATTATCTCGGGTGGCGAGAATGTCTACTCGACGGAAGTCGAGAATGTTCTGTCCAGGCACCCGGAGGTGGCGGCGTGCGCGGTCATCGGAGTTGCCGATGAAAATTGGGGCGAGCGCGTTCATGCGGTCGTCGTCTTGACCGAAAACTCCTCGGTGACAGCCGAAGAGCTCAGAGACTTCTGTAAGACTCAGATCGCGGGATACAAGGCGCCCCGTACAGCCTCGTTCGTTGATGCGCTCCCTCTCTCAGGTGCTGGCAAGGTGCTCAAACGCGAACTGCGAAAACAGTTCCGGCAAGAGTGCACAAGCACTAGCCGGGGTCGATAGGTGCCCTTGCAGCGCGCCCCGCGGCCATCGACGCGGCTGCCTCCAAAGGATTTCCCTAGACGCCCTGGGCAGGCCGTCAGGACGGGATCGTCATGGCGCGCGTAGAGGTGCCTTACAGACACGAGCTCGGCGGCCACTGCGGGTCCGGTGCCCTCCGCGATCTGACCGAGTGGGCCGGACTCCGTTGGGGTGTGCACGCCCCCCGCGAAGGACTGGTTTTCGCGCTGAGCGGCACGCTGGATTTTTCCTATGCCCGTTCCGACGAGTTATTTCCGCCGGTGTACCTCGTTGGCAGGGGCCCCGATCTCGAAGAGCAATACCTCACTAATGTCGGTGCACAGTTCGAGATTCGCGCCACCGATGACGGCGACCTCGGGTGGAAGTGGGTGACCGATCAACTCGACCGCCGCACCCCCGTGATGGTTTGGGCCGACATTGCTCATCTGCCCTATCTGCGCGCACGGTTGAGCATGAGCCGCCACGACATTGTCATCACCGGCTACGACGACGACCGAGGCGTGGCCTTGGTCGTTGACAACGACCGAGATTCGGTCCAACTGGTCCCCTACGAGGATCTCCGTCGGGCACGGTCTTCGACCGGCTTTCCCGTGCCGACCCGTCACACCGCCTACATCGTCGACTGGCCGACTACGGCGCCGGACTTGGCGGCGATCGCCGGTCCCGCCCTTATCCGAAGCGCGCAGGCGATGGCGGCAATCACCGACAGCCGGGGTCTTACAGTCACTCGCGACCCTGAGGCACAGAAGGATGGACTCGATGGTGTCGAGCATTTCGCCGTCGACGTGGCGGCGTGGCCTGACGCCCTGGACGATCACAACCTCGAAAGCGCCCTGTTTGCGCTGTGGGCGTTCATTGAGAAGGCGGGGACGGGAGGGGGGTTGTTCAGGGCCCTGCAGGCCGACGGCTGTCGAAGCATCGCCAACTTGCTGCATTCCGAAGCCGCCCTGGAGGCGTCGAGGGCTGCTCGGGAGGTGTCGACCGCCTGGACCGAAGTAGCCCGGATGGCTTACAACCCAGGCACCCCACTGCGGGCTCGCGCCGCCGCCACTGCGGCCGCAGCCGAGCGTGTGCCTGACGCCGAAAAGCGGCTCACGGAATCGCTCTTCGCCGCCGGAGCGGCTCTGACGTAACAATTTCCGCCTTGGGCCGGCCGCTGCATTCAGCTTGGCATCTGGGTGCCGAACGTCCACGCAGCGCGGCTTTTGACCCACCGGAGCCATTTTCGAGGGGTACGCTAACGACGGTTAACACTGTTGGTGGCTCCACACGTGTAGCGGTCCGCAACTGGGGCAGCAGGAGGGAACGCTTGGTGCACGGAACAAGGGTCGCCGCACCGGCGTGCGCGGGTAGGACGGCTGGTCGTGTGCCGACAACGAGCGGAAGCGCGCATCAATGCCTTAGTGCGTAGCGGCGCCGGTATCGGCGTGATCGGCAGTGCCGAGTACAAGTAGCACTTCAAGAATGAGTGATGAACATGACGGAACAACGGTCAGTCAAAGTCGCAATCATCGGTGCGGGCATGTCGGGACTGTGCATGGCGATCAAGCTGCAGGACGCCGGCATTGACTCGTACACCATTTTCGAACAGGCCGAGGATGTCGGCGGCACATGGCGAGACAACACCTACCCGGGGCTAACCTGCGATATCCCATCGCGGTATTACTCCTACTCGTTTCGGCCCAACCCGAACTGGTCGCACCTGCTGCCGCCGGGGCCGGAGATCCAGGCCTATTTCCAGCAGGTGGCCGACGAACGGGCCATCCGCCCGCACATCAAGTTCGGCGCCGAGGTCATATCCGCCCGATACGACGACGAGCGGTGGCGGATCACGACCGACGACAGCGAAGAGACATTCGACGTCCTTGTCACCGCGACCGGCGTGCTCCGGGTGCCGCGCTATCCGGACATTCCCGGCCAGGAGAGTTTTGCCGGGCCGGTGTTCCACTCCGCGGAATGGGATCACTCCGTCACCTTGCGGGACAAGCGGGTCGGACTGATCGGGACGGGCTCGACAGGCATACAGATCATTGCCGAACTCGGGGGCAAGGTCAGTCGGCTCACCGTCTTCCAACGCACTGCGCAGTGGGTCTTTCCGATGCCCAATCCGCACTACTCACCGCTGATCCAGGCCGCGTTGACGCGGTGGCCGAGGTTGAACGGCCTGGGCTATTGGTTCTGGGGATTGGTGGTCAGGCGCATCTTCGGCCGCGCGCCGATCCGTCCGGGATTTCAGCGCCGCTTGGTTCAGACGCTATGTCGATGGAACCTGCGACTCTCGGTGCGCGACCCGCAGTTGCGCGCGAAACTCACCCCGAAAGATCAGCCGATGTGCAAGCGCCAGATTATGGCGGGACATTTCTACCGTTCGGTCCAACAACCGGGTGTGGAGGTGATCAACGAGACGATCGACCACATCGAGCCTCGCGGCGTCATCACGGCCGACGGTACCTTGCACGAACTCGACCTGCTGGTCTATGCCACCGGGTTTGACGCCCGGGCCTACGTGCGCCCGCTGACAGTGGTCGGGGAGCGTGGGCTCACCCTCGACGAGGCATGGGCCGATGGCCCCACGGCGTATCGGTCGGTCGCGGTGCCCGGATTCCCAAACTTGTTCATGCTGATGGGTCCGCATTCGCCGATCGGCAACCAGTCACTGATACCGGTCGCCGAGGACCAGGCTGATTATGTGCTGTGGTGGATTAACCGGATCCGTGAGGGCCGCATCGTCGCCGCCGCGCCCACCAAGTTGGCCACCAAGGGCTACAACGACAGCATGAAAGCAGCGATGCCACAAACAATTTGGGTTACCGGTTGCAACAGTTGGTACCTAGGCAAAGATGGGCTTCCCGAATTGTTTCCGTGGACACCCGAGCGGCACCGAGAACTATTGCGTGCACCTGAGATCGCAGATTTCGAACTCCGATGAGACGCGCATCGAAAGCCAATCAAGGTCTTTTCGCGCGGATCCTGTCGCGCTTGGTGCCATGCACGTCATCGGTGAAGATGGTTTGGGGCCCTAACGCGAGCGCAAGCGTCTCGGATCAGGCGGCGGCAGAATTCGGAGCGAGGACGCTACGACGCCCATGGAATGGGGAACGACTTCGCGTGGTCTTTGGTGGTGACGACCAAGCGTGGCCACTGTCCTGGCAACGCTTACGCCCACCGTTATCACGCCGGCGTTTGCCGACTAAGCCATCGAACGCTCCGAGCCGGCGTTAGAACCGCATCAACGAAATCATGCAGGGACCGGCGATTGGTCATCTTCGACAGCAAGCAGGTGTGGTCCTCCACCGCCCGGACGGAACACTTGTGCAAGACGCATATCCTGCTCACCATGTCCACAGAGTCCGTTCGCCTCTCGTTTCGCCAGCACATGCGTGAGCAAGTTCTCAGGGCTGCGCGTGACCTCACTATCGAGAAGGGCTGGCATCGGGTTCGCATGAGTGAAGTCGCCAAGCTTGTCGGCGTGTCCCGCCCGACGCTCTACAAGGAATTCACCGATAAGCAGGGACTGGGTGACGCGCTGGTTGTGTCCGAAGGCGAACGATTCTTGAACGGCATTCACGCAGTTTCGGCACAACACGCCGGAGATGTCCGCGGGGGTATCACCGCCGCGGTGTCGTACACCCTCGAGGAAGCGGAAGCGAGCCCGCTCTTGAAGGCGGTGTTGACGTCAAATCGGCCTACAGACAAAACGGTTTCCGAGACAACCGGTATGTTGCCGCTCCTGCCGACCTCGGCATCGCTGCTGGAGCTATCCTCGGCAGCCCTCGTGACTTGGTTCAACGAGCACTTTCCAGGTCTGGATGCCGATGACGTGCATGAAGTCGCCGATGCGCTGGTGAGGCTCACTGTGAGCCATGTCGTGCTTCCTTCTGCCGATGCAAGTCTGACCGGTGAGCGGATCTCGCGGATCGCCCTTCGCTATTTGGGCGCAGATCCCGCGAGGCCGTTTACACAACGCAGATTTTTGTCTGGATGTTGACTTTATAGAGAAAAGTGTAAACACTGGCGTGGAGACACTAGCTCGGGAGGACCCTCATGACTGTCAGCGCTTCCGCTCCGAAGTCGTCGGTGGAGCGTCGTTCAGCACGTTCGTATGATTCTGCCGACCTGTCCTCGACTGCCTTTTGGGCTGGCACCGCCGCTGACCGTGAGAAGACCTACGCGGAGCTGCGCCGACGCGCCCCCATCAGCTGGCACCCGCGCGTCGAGCACACCATGATCGACGACGAGGACGACCAAGGCTTCTGGGCCGTGGTCACCCACCCGCTACTTGTCGAGGCGACCCGGCGACACGACGATTTCCTGTCTGGTCAAGGCATTGTGATGGAGTCGATCCCGCAGGAACTGCTCGACACCGCGCAAGGCTTCATCGCTATGGACCCGCCGCGGCATACCAAGATTCGACGATTGCTGGCATCCGCATTCACACCGAAGCAAATGCGGCTGACCAGTCACCAGATCGAGGCCAACGCGAAACGGGTCGTCGATGGCCTTGCCCCGCAAGGCGAGGCTGACTTCGTCGACCAGTGCGCCGCGTTGCTGCCGATGCACAACATCTTCGACATGATGGGCGTGCCGGACTCGATGCGCCGCGACATCGCGTGGGAGTCACGGTATGCCGGTGGGTGGAGCGACCCGGAGGTGATGGGCGAAGACCCGGTCATACCTCGCCTGTTCCAAGCGATGGGATTCTTGGGCGATGGCGCCCGCGAAATCATCGCCGCACGTCGCCGGCAGCCCGAAGATGACCTTATGACGAACCTCGTTCAAGCTGAAGTGGACGGCGAACAACTCACCGACGACGAGATCGTCTCGTTTTTCATACTTCTCACGATCGCCGGGAACGACACCACGCGCCAAAGCACCAGTCACGCGATGAAAGCATTGACGGACTTCCCAGACCAAAGAGCTTGGCTCATGGAGGATTTCGACGGACGGATCAAAGGGGCCGTGGAAGAATTCGTCCGGTGGGCCACACCAATCATGACATTTCGCCGGACGGCGGCTCGCGACTGCGAACTGGGCGGGCAGCAGATCACCGAGGGTGACAAGATCATACTTTTCTACAGCTCGGCCAACTGGGACACCACCGTGTTCACTAACCCGGAGAAGTTCGATCTGTCGCGCGACCCTAACCCGCACGTGAGCTTCGGAGGCGGGGGAATCCATCACTGCCTCGGCAACCAGCTGGCCAGGCAGCAACTCGCTGCGCTCTTCAGAGAACTGCTGCACCGCCTGCCTGATATTGAAGTCTGCGGGCCACCCAGCTACACCGTCAGCACGTTCTTCCACGGCGTGAATCACCTTCCCGTCCGCTTCACCCCGAACGCGTAAGGCGGCGTGGTATGAAGATCAGAGTCGACCGCAACCGATGCTCGTCAATCGGAATGTGTGAAGGCCTGGCTCCTGACTTCTTCGAGGTCAGGCACGATGGCCAACTCAATATCGTGAACCCCGAGCCACCGGAATGCCACAGATCACTCATCGAAGAAGCAGTATCGTGCTGCCCCACAGGCGCTCTCGCCGTCGAGGACTGAGACCGCGGTCCTGAGGCAACGCTGACACACCTGCTTGCTGTCGGCGGCGATGGGCTTTCGCCTTCGGGTCAACTAGCCGCTGACACCGTCTGTCACCTACCACACGATGGAGCCGTCACTTATGAGTACTTATGGACTTTCAGTCGTCGCCCCTGAACTTGCCGCGATGAAGGCCACCGCCGCGGCTGCCGACCAGGCCGGGTTCGACGCCGTCTGGGCATCCGAGTTCTACACCCGGTCGGGATCCATCTCGATGGCGGCGATGGCAACCTCGACGAACAGGTGTCGCATCGGGTCGTCAATCCTCTACGGCATCGGACGTAGTCCGCTGGTCTTGGCGACCGAAACACGCGACCTCGACGAACTGTCCGGTGGTCGGGTCGTGCTCGGGATCGGCAACGGCACCAAACGGATGATGAGCGATTGGCACTCTGTCACCGATACCAGCGCCCCCGCCCTGCGCGTCGAGGAACTCGTACCCCTTATCCGGCGCATCTGGAACCTGCACGAAGGACCCGTCCGCCATGAGGGCCGTTTCTACAATATGAATCTCGTCCCCACCGGGCCGGTAGAACCCCCTGCGCGCAATATCCCCATCGTCACCGCCGCCGTGCGGCCGCGAATGTGTGAAGCCGCCGGACGGGTCGCTGACGGCTTGGCCGGGCATCCACTCTTCACCACCGCGTATGTGGAGGAAGTCGTGCGGCCTGCGGTGGCCAAGGGCGCACAACGCACCGGGCGCGACCCTAACGGCGTCGAGATCGTGTCGATGGTGATGTGCTCCATCCACGACGACCCCGAGATCGCTCGTCGCGAGGTAGCGCAGCAGATCGCATTCTACGCCTCGGTCAGGACCTACGAACCGCTGCTCGACTTCTGCGGATTCGCCAAGCAGGGTGCCGTCATCCGAGAAGCCTTCACCCGCAGCGACTTTCAGGCCATGTTCAACGCCGTCACCGATGACATGATCGACGTCATGGGTGTCGCCGGCACCGCTGACGAGGTTCGCAACGGGCTACGCCGCTACGAGGGCGTGCTAGACCACATCATGCTCTACCCACCGTCGGTAGGTACCGCGCCTGAGCGGGTCGGACAGAACGTCGATGATCTCATCAAGCATTGCGCCCCGCCCAATATGCCTCCGGCCTCCCAGCTGCACGCGCGACCCGGACCACGGTAGCGACACGGCGATCTCGCACACAAAGTGCGCTGCCGCATCGATCGATGCCGACCTTCGGGTTCGCATGAAACTACTCATTTCCCTCTGGGACTATCTCGGTGGGGTGCAGTCCCCCAGTGACAGCCGAGCTTGCGTTTGGCAATAACGGTCCTTGGGGAAGGCTAGGACGATGCCGGTCCTCTTTCACTAGGAAGTGAAGTGGTCAGAACACGTTGTGGCACGCAGATGCGTTGCGGCGCGGACCTTCTGCGCCGCATCAAGGCGGTCCGACGGAGTAGATGCGGAGTCGATCGAGCGGTTTGGCGACAAGGTCATCGGGTTGCTAACCTCGATTAACATGTCAGAGTTGTTCGATGTGGTGGTCGTGGGAGCGGGGATTTCCGGTATCAGCGCTGCCTGGCACCCGCAGGATCGCTGCCCCGGTAATAGGTACGTAGTTCTAGAGCGCAGAAGTGATCCGGGTGGCACGTGGGATCTGGTCAAGTATCCGGGCATCAGGTCGGACTCAGATATGTGCACGTTCGGATTCCTTCAAGCCCTGGCACTCGGCCAGGTTCACTGTCGACGCGCCGACAATCAAGAACTATCTGCGTGAGGTCGCGACCGAGAACGGCATCCATGAGCACATTCACTTCGGTACCCAGGTCTTGTCTGCCGCTTGGTCGGACGCCAGCCGGCGCTGGACCATCAAGGCGGTTCGGAACGGCTGAGGAATTAGAGCTCGAGGCGCGGTTCGTCTTCATGTGTAGCGGCTATTACAACTACGACGCGGGTTACCGACCAAACTTTCCCGGCGAGGAGAACTTCGGTGGGCCCATATTGCAACCTCAGCACCGGCCCAGAGACCTTGATTATGCCGGTAAAGAACGTCGTCGTTATCGACAGCGGCGCCGGGCACATAACGATGCTGCAACGTTCGCCAACATCGACCGCTTCACCAGAACGGGTCACGAGTTGGCGGCCGATATCATCTTCTACCGCAACAGGATTGAACTTGTGGCTTTTGGGGGCGCCAAGCTTGGTCGTAACGGCCAGGATGTCGACGTCAGCAAGTCGATGACCTATAAGTCGATGTTGCTGTCCGATGTGCCCACCATGGCGTTCACCATGGGCTATATCAATGCATCGTGGACCTTGAGGGCCGACCTGGTATCGGAATACGTTTGTCGCCTGCTCAATTGCATGGACGCGCGCGGCTACGACACCGTCGTAGCCGCTCATCCAGGGAAGATGTCGAAGAAGAACCCTTCGCCGATTTCGCACCAGGCTACTTCCAGCGCGCGATGGACCAGCTACCGAAGGCGGGATCTCGAGGGCCATGGCAGGTAAAACACCAATTACCTCTTCGACATCCGTGAGTGAGATATCGTCAAGACCTGTGGATCGGTGAGTTTCAGGCGACCTGCGATCCGACGGTTTGAGGCTCAGCTGCCGACGGTTCGGGTGTGATGTCGATAGGCCGTTCGAGCGGCTTGCCCTTGTGGAAGACGGCGCTGGCACGGACGAGGGCGACCAAGTGTGGTGCGTTGACCGCGCGCCAGCGGGCCTGGGCGGCCTCGATTAGCTTGTAGGCCATCGCCAGCCAGGCCGCGCGGGAGCCCGGCCCTTTGGTGACTTTGGTCCTCAAACGTACTGTCGCAAAGGTACTTTCGATCGGATTTGTGGTGCGAAGGTGGATCCAATGCTCGGCGGGATACCGGTAGAACTCCAAAAACACCTCGGCGTCGTCGACGATCTTGGGCGACCGCTTTGGGGTATTTGGCGCCGTAGTCGATCTCGAACGCTTTGATCGCGAGCTGGGCTTTGTCGATATCCTCGGCATTGTAGATCTCCTTCATCGCCGCGACTGCACCCTGGGTGCACCGATTTCGGCAGTGCGGCAAGAATATTGGCCTGCTTATGCCACCAGCAGCGCTACTCTCGAATATCCGGGAACACCTCCCGCACGCCTTGCAGAAGCCCAGGGCGCCGTCGCCGACCGCGAGCACCGCTGCGGTCATGGCGCGGCGGCGGCAATCGCGCAGCAAATCAGCCCAGAACTCAGTCGATCCCCGGAAGCCGTCAGCCAGCCCGACGAGCTCCATGCGGCCATCAGCACGGACCCCGATCATTACCAGCAAACAGAGTTTCTCCACCTCAAGGCGCACCTTGAGGTGGATGCCATCCACCCACAAATACAGGTAATCGGTGCTGGATAAGTCACGCTTGCCGAAGGCTTTGGCCTCGTCCTGCCGCTGCGCGGTCAGCCGAGTAATCTCGGTCGCCGAGAGCGCCGCGCCCGTGCCGAGGAAATGCTCCGGCGCCGGGCCGAAATCCCCGCTGGACAGCCCGTGCAGGCACAGCAGCGGCAACACCTCGGTCATCTGCGGCGACTTGCGCGCCCACGCCGGCAAAATCGGGGAGGAAAACCGGCACCGCTCACCGGTGTCAGCGTCGATGCGCTTGTCGTTGACCCGCGGGGCCTTGACCGGCACCGCCCCAGCGGCCGTCAACACGGTCCGCTCCTCGTGGTAGCCGTTGCGCACCACTAGGCGATGCCCATTCTCGTCAACCTGATCGGTGAACTGCGCGATATAGGCCGACTTCGGCCTCCAGCGCCGCCGCAAGCATTTGCCGGGCGCCATCGCGGACGACCTCATCGAGTAACGAGCGACCCGAACCGGTGTTGTCGTTGGACTCGTCGACGTCGTGAACTACCGTGAGCATGGGCGTACCTTCCCAACCAGCGCGCCAACGCCGGTCCTTGATCAGACAAACCGAATTCAGAGCACCCTCGGGAAGGCGGCGCCCCTTCAGGCTGCCTCACCGAGGCTCATGTCGGGTAGGACCGCCGCATTGCTGCGGCGGTCCCCCCTCAGAACCGTACGTGCCAGTCGTCCCGGCATACGGCTCAAGCAAGCCCCGAGGACGTTGCGGGAACTGCGTAATTCGTTGGGCTCCCGCGCAACTTAGCCCGAAGGCTGCGATGGCAGGAGGCGTGTACCAGGTGGGTCTCGTCCAACCGGGCCAGCCGCCCGTGGTGGGTGAGATGCTCGGCGGCGATGGCTCGCTTGACAACTCCTAACCACCACCGTTCCCATTCGGAGGGCGACTGCGGGGGTTGATCGACGGTCAACAAATGATCGCCACACAGCGGGCACCGTCCGTCCTGCTTGGCGAGCAGGCGCAGGTTGTAGCTGTCCAGCGCGGGTTTGACCTTGCGCCGTCGTTCGGCCCAGTAGCTGGCCAATTCCGGGGCGTCGGGAGACGCCCGGCCCGCGACTAGCGTGTGTCGGACGATGTGAGTCCAGGAGAATTTGACCAGACACGCGATGTTTTCACGGCGGTCATCCAACGGCCGTTCGGGATCGCCGAACACCCACTGATCGTTCCTGAACTTGTTGAACCGACCCCAGTGGCGGCGTGCGATCCACTTTTTCGGCTTCTTCGGATGCGGTCGGCGCGCCCGCCCGGAGGTGAGCCGCCACATATAGTGGTCCAGCGAGCTGAAAACCTTGCTGGACACCGCACCTCGATAGTAGGCGGACCATCCCCGGATAATCGGGTTCATCCGGGCGATCACCGCCCTGGCGTTGGAGCCGCGCAGCCTGCGCATCTCCTCGGCCAACCGTTTGCGGATACGCTCGATCGCCTCCGGGCTCGGCTTGATCAACAACTTGCCCGGCCGTCTACCGTGGCGGTAGCAGCGGATGTTGAATCCGAGGAAGCTGAATCCCTCTTCGAGGTGGACGATGCGCGTCTTATCCTCGTTGAAGACCAGACCCCTCGGAGCCAGCCACCGGGCAAGCTGCGCCTTGACGTGTTCGGCCTGCTCACGTGAATGGCAGCAGGCGACCATATCGTCGGCATATCTCACCAGAACCGGGTTGCCCGCTATCGCCGCGCCGGCGTAAACACCGGTCGAACTGCGGTAACGAACTCCCGCGGCCTCCTCCAGGCCATGCAGTGCCACGTTCATCAGCAACGGGCTGATCACCCCGCCCTGCGGAGAACCCTCCTCGGTCGGCGCGAACCCGCCGTTCTCGATCACCCCGGCTTTCAGCCACTTTCGGATCATTTCCTTGGCCGGGAACGACCCCAGCTTGTCGAGTAGCCGAGGATGGTCGATTCTGTCGAACGCGGCCGACAAATCGGCGTCCAGAATCCATGCCCGTTGGGCTCGTGGCCCTTTGAGCGTGAGGAAAAGGGACTGGATCGCATCGGCACAGCTACGGCCCGGGCGAAACCCGTAGGAACGGGCCTCGAACCGAGCCTCCCACTCGGGCTCCAGCGCGTTGCGTACCCGCGCCTGATGACAGCGGTCCATCACCACGGGGATACCGAGCGGACGCTGATTTCCGTTGGCCTTCGGAATATACACACGCCGAACCGGCAAGGGCTCCCACGACGACCGCGAATCATGCACTCGCACCGCAATATTCGCTCTCGCCTCGGGCGACAGGGCAACCTCCCCATCGATCCCGGCCGTTCGACGCCCAGCATTGCGCTGAGTCACCTGTCGCACACTGACCAACGTGTTCGACCAGGAACCCAGCATCAGTTTCTGCAGCGACCGGACCGAGGCCCAGTCCTGCTCCCGCGTCGCCTTGAAGATCCTGCGCCGCAACCTCGCTACGTTTTCCTCATGGACACGCCAATCCACGACGGTCCAATCGAAAACGCCCTCCGGTCCGTTCACCTCTACGGTGTCCAACTTGCCCTTCCGGTTCGCAAGGCCCTCGGTCTCGGTATTTCAAAGGCTCACCTGCCCACGTCAGCGCCCTTTCGAGCCCAGCCACCACGCTGGTATCCGACCGGTTCCCCATGATCGCCGCCCAGGAGGAGCGGCGGCACCACGACCACAGGTCCCGCTGCCTTTCGGCCATCGGCATTCGCTTCTTGAGCATCCTGTTCCCGCCGAGGGATTCCGCCCCTCTCACGATCGGCCTACCGGCCCGAAGGCCGGACCCGACGGGGTTTCCACGTTCCGCGCATACGAGATACGGCCGGGGAGGGCGCCCTCTATACCCCGAGACCAGCGGTGTTCGCACGACCGGCCTGTGGCCTCCGGTCGCCGCTTGCCGCCACTGCCAGCGGCCGGGTCCTATCACCCGGGTTCTCAACCCGTCTTCCCGGGCTTCAAATAACGAGGCGTCATCAAGGGTTCATTCGCATTCGCCCGTCCGGCCTTCCCTCGCCCGGTCGTTCCCCCAGACGGAACGGGGGCCCTTGGGCTTCTTCCCTGAGCTTCGCACGCCCACGGGCAGGACCCGTCGACGCACGTCAGGGCGGGGATCGGTCACGAACACCAACCGAGAACTACGCGACCGGCATCGCCGACCTCCACTCCACGAGCTCACTCACATGCGCGACATCGCGTCGCACCCACAGACCTCCGATCTTGTTAACAGTCAAGCGGCGGCTCGTGTGGGGTGCGTCGGGGGTGGTCGGTATGCCTTGATTGGGTCGTAGGTTTGGCTGGTTTGCAGGCAGTGGTAGAGCTGGCCGAGCATGCGGTTGTAGAGGTGGCGCAGGGCTGCGGGGTGGCGGTCGCCGTGGTCGCGGCGTGTCAGGTAGTGAGCGCGGGTGGGTCCTTCGCAGCCGGCCGCGATGAACGCCCAGACGAATCCGACGGCGGCAAGTCGGTTGTTCTTCACGTGCCGGTGAGTGATGCGGATGCTGGGCCCAGAGGCTTTGGTGACGGGCGCCGACCCGGCGAACGCCTTCAATGCTCGGGCGTCGGCGAATCGTGTTCGGTCGTCGCCGATTTCGGCGAGCAGGCGGGCACCGGTAAGGTCGCCGACCCCCACAAATGAGGTGATGATCCTGTGGTCGGCGTGCTGGGCAAAGGTGGCGGCGGTGGCCTCGCCCAGCCGGTCGACGTTGGCGCACTCAGCGTCGAGGGTGGCCAGCAATGCGACTGCTTGGATACCGAAGGCGTCTTCGACCGGGGCGGGGTGTCGCAGCTGCGGCAGCCGCAGCTGCTGGTGGATTGTCGCCGCGAGCGTGGTCAGGCCGCGTTGGCGTCCGGCGCGGCGCAGGGCGGCGGTGATCTGCGGCTTTGACAGCCGCGCCGCCTTGGCCGGGGTGGCAGCGATGGCGAGCACCGCACGAGCTTCGGGTGCGGTGATTCCGCCGGGACGGTCGGCGAAGGCGTGCAGGAAACCCGGGAAATATTCCCGCAGCAGCGACCGCAGTTCGTTGCCGGCCCGGTTACGCCGCCAGGTGGCGTCCTGGTGGGCACGGGCCAGCACGGTGATCGATTGCGCCAGTTCGGTGTCGGCGGGTAACCGACGATGCTGGTCGATGTCGGTACGCAGGATGTTGGCCAGCGTGACCGCATCGCCGTGGTCAGACTTCTTGCCCGACATCGACGTCCGTTCCCGATAGCGGGCCACCGACATCGGGTTGATCGGGTAGATCGGTCGACCGCTGGCCCGCAACACGGCGACCAGCAACCCGCGCGGGGTCTCGATCGCGACCGGGATCGGATCCTCAGGGTCGTCGTCGGCATCGGCCAGCATGGCGGTCAGTTCGGCGAATCCGGCGACCGACTCGGGGATGCGCCGTCTGGCGACCAGCCGACCGTCGGCATCCACCAGCGCGACGTCATGATGATCCTGGGCCCAGTCGATCCCACACGTGACCATGGACAAATTTACCTCCTTGGTTGTCGAAATGTGTTGGGTGCGTGACCCTTTGTGAGAACGCGCGGCGCCCTAATAGCAAGGCTCTGATGGCCTGACCTCCGATTGAGCCGTTCGCGACCCCAGCAACCCGCACGACCCCCAGTCTTTGTCAGAGCTCAACGGCTCCCCGTCGATGAGGTGTCGATCGTGCAGGCGGGCTCGAACCACGTTCCCCACCCCAACCCCTTCCGAGGAGCAGCCGGTCACGACACGCCGACCTCGCCGTTCTCCCGGCAGGTCTAGCCGACCCCGGTATCGGTCAGGCGTTCCGTCGACACTCGCTGGCCGACCGCTCACTCGGAAGGTCGCAGAGCAGCCGGCGTTCCCGCCTGTGGAAGGGGGTCTAGCCCCGAGTTCTGATCAGGAATCGTCCAGTGCCCTACAAAGCTATTAGGTTCCTGATCATTGCTCCACCGCAGCGCCGTCGGGCGGGTATCACGCTGTCTGGCCAGGCGGTCAAATTCGAGGACCAGGTCCTCGCCGGTGATGCCGCGCGCCACCCGACCGTCGACGCATTTGCGGGTGTGTTCGTCGATGATCGAGACGATCTTTGATCTGGCGGCGGTCAGTGGTGCCATCGAAATGGAAGTCAACAGCCACACCCGCTTCAGGCGCATCTGCGTACCCCGGGCATGGCGCTTTCTGCGCCCGCGTCTCCCCAAGCGAGCGAGCGGGACATTTGACTTGTAGCACCACGTCTACACCCGATACTATCGGTATCCGAAACTGGATGTTCGAGGAAGGGCAGCCTGTCATGGTCGACGGAGACATAGGACAAGGGGCAGTGACCACTGCAAGTGCGGCAAGTGTGGGGTCTCGGTATCCGAGAACCCGGCGGATACGTTTCCCCTTTGGCGAGGGCAGCAAGTATTTCTTCGATGACGACATCATCTTCAGCCACCTGTGGGCGAACTTGTCGGGGTCGTTCCCGCCGGGGGAGGAGTTGTTCATTCGGTCGGTGCGCCGGTTTGCCGATGAGATCGCCGATCCTGGGTTGAAGAAGCGGGTGGCCGGGTTTATCGGTCAGGAATCGGTGCATGGCCAGCAGCATCGGGCGCTCAATGACAAGCTCGTTGACATGGGGTATCCGATTGGGTGGTGGGATTCCGAAAAGTTTGTTGATTGGGTGAAACGCATCGAGGAGGTGCTGCCGGCCCGGATTCCGCTGGCGGTGACAGCAGCCGCAGAACACTTCACCGCGATACTTGCTGAGCGGCTGCTCGGCGATGAGGACTTCCGGGCGATCCCGGGTGATGCGGAGGTGTGGAATCTCCTGAAGTGGCATGCGCTGGAGGAACTTGAGCACAAGTCGGTTGCCTTTGACGTATTCCGCTCGGTGGGGGGTACCGAGCGGGTGCGTCGACGTGTGATGGCGGTAATGATCCCCCTTCTGCTCCTCCTCATGAGTGGCACGCTGGCGTATTCGGTGGCGCGGGATCCCGAAGCGTGCCGTCAGCCAGTGCGACTGGTGCGTGAGACCTATCGGGTCTACCGCGGTCCGATATTTCGGGGTTTGATCCCAGAGCTCAGGCAATACTTGCGACCGGGATTTCATCCCGACGACATCGACACCAACGCGTTGCTCGAGCAATGGCAGGAGGAACTCTTCGGCACCAAGGGGGCCCTGGTCGGCTACCTGAAGTGAACCGAATTTCACCGAGACCGTCGCCAAGAAGGGAGCAAGCAGTTTTATGTCCGAATCCTTTGACGTTGTGATTGTGGGTGCGGGTATTTCCGGTATCAGCGCTGCCTGGCATCTGCAGGAGCGCTGTCCCAACAAGAGTTATGTAGTTCTAGAGCGCAGAGCTGATCTGGGTGGTACATGGGACCTGTTCAAGTATCCGGGCATCCGATCGGACTCCGACATGTGCACCTTCGGGTTCCGTTTCAAGCCGTGGCACTCGCCGCGCTTTACCGTTGATGGCGCCACGATCAAGGATTATCTCTGGGAAGCTGCCGCCGAGAGCGGCATCGACAACCACATCCGGTTTGGTAGCCAGGTATTGTCTGCGGACTGGTCGGACGCCGACAGGCGCTGGACGATCAAGGTGGCTGGGGACCGCCAAAAGACGACCGAGATCACGGCCGCGTTCCTGTTTGCGTGCAGCGGCTACTACGACTACGACCAGGGGTATCGTCCAGAATTCCGGGGCGAGAAGGATTTCGAAGGAATTATTGTTCACCCGCAGAACTGGCCCGAAGACCTCGATTATGCGGGTAAGAACGTCATCGTCATCGGCAGCGGTGCTACCGCAGTGACCCTTATTCCGTCCCTCGTGGATTCAGGCGCTGGCCAGGTAACGATGCTGCAGCGTTCACCGACTTACATCGGATCGCTGCCAAACATCGACCCCATTGCCGTGCAGCTCATCAAGTGGTTACCGACAAGGAGCGCGGACTTCGTCAACCGCTGGAAGAACATCCTGTTAGCTGTGGCGCAGTACAGACTGGCGCGTCGCTTTCCCCGTTCCATGCGAAAAGCGCTGATCGCTTGGGCTAAGCACCAGCTGCCCGCAGGCTATGACGTGGATAAGCATTTCGGGCCGAAGTACAACCCGTGGGATGAACGGATATGCCTGGCCCCTAACGGCGACCTTTTTAAGGCCATTCGGGACGGCAAGGCCGATGTAGTCACCGATACTATCGACCACATCACCAGGACCGGGATCAAGCTTTCCTCGGGTCAGGAGTTGACGGCCGACATCATTGTCGCCGCGACCGGTTTGAACATGCGGCTGTTCGGCGGCGCCAAGATTACCCGTAACGGCCAGGTCGTCGACGTCGCGAAGTCGATGACCTATAAGGCCATGATGCTATCCGACGTCCCGAGCATGGCGTTCACTATCGGTTACATCAACGCGTCCTGGACACTGAAAGCAGACCTGGTGTCTGAATACGTCTGTCGCTTACTCAACTACATGGATGCGCACGGCTACGACACCGTCGTAGCTCCCCACCCTGGCGAGGATGTCGAGGAACTGCCGTTCACGGATTTTGCGCCCGGCTACTTCCAACGCGCGATGGATCAACTCCCTAAGTCTGGATCCCGCGGTCCATGGAAAGCAAAGCAGAATTACCTCTTCGATGTCCGTCAAATACGCCGCGGCAAGATCGATGACGGTCTGCGCTTCACGACCAAAGCATCCCGGCCGGCAACTCTGCCGGCCTCGACATCACACCAAAGCACTTCCGAAATGGCTTCTGGCTCAAACCGAGGAAACGGTGAGCACCGCACAAATCCGCTCATCGCCGGATAATCCAACGGGGACTGTCTCGGTGAGTCCGGAGACTTTCTGATGTGAGAGCTCAGCTGGCGGCTGCTCTCTCGCGTTGAGCGTAATAGGCGGCCTCGAGTTCGGCTGGCGGAACATCGCCGCAGTATTCATACAGGCGGCGGTGGTTGAACCAGTCGATCCGCCGTGCGGTGGCCAGCTCGTTCGACCACCACGCCTCCACCTGAGGGGCTGTTGGCGCAGATGACCAAGGCGGTGCTCCAACGCGCTTTGGATGTCGAGATCGCTGATCACCTGGGCTATGAGTACGGCGATCCGGCTGGTTATGGCTCGGGCAACTCCCGCAACGGGCGCGGCCGCAAAACCGTGCTCACCACGGCCGGAGCGGTCGACCCGACTTTATCAAACTAGCTTCTCGGGCGCGCTTCGCTCTCACCGTGGTGATCGAAAATTCCGCGAGCCAGTTGCGGTTCCGAACGGGGCCTGCGCTGGGTTCAGCGTCCAGGCGGCCGACGGTTCATGCTGGAAGGTGTTTCGGTTGACCCCGGTTGCACTATGTTGCCTGTGAGCCCGCAAATTAGCCTGAGGGTGGAGAGCCCCCCATCCACGGGGACCGTGGAATGTTGCCGTCGAGCACGAGTGTCAGAATTCTGTTTCATCCCGCTCTCCTGTCAACGGCGACACGGGGTCAGTTTTCAGACGACGCCGACATCTCCCCGGAACACGCCCCTTTGTCAATCCTGTTGGGAGGCGGTGAGTTCGATGGATGTGGTGCACCCGCGGTGCGCGGGAATCGATTGCTCGAAGAAAGACGCGAAGGTCTGTGTGCGGATTCAGGGCCATGGACGCAGAGGAGCGTCGTCGACAGTGACGACATGGGGTGCCATGACATCACAGATCCTGGCGTTGCGTGAGCATCTTATCGCGCAGAAGGTCACGTGTGTGGTGATCGAGTCCACCAGCGACTACTGGAAACCGTTCTACTACCTGCTCGACGATGAGCTGAACATGATGCTGATCAATGCGTCGCGGGTGCGCAATGTGCCCGGCCGCAAGACCGATGTGTCTGATGCTGCGTGGCTGGCCGATCTCGGGGCTCACGGGCTGGTGACGGCGTCGTTGGTGCCGCCGCCGCCGATTCGTGTCGGCGGCAAGTGAATACTGACCAGTGCTTGCCGACTCCTGATCAGTTTTCGATTGCCGTTGACAATTCGCGCGCTGCGGGATCTGACCCACGCACGCACGCACATCACCCGGGAATGCTCGCGCGAGGTAATGCGGTTGGAGAAGCTGCTCGAAGACGCCGGGATCAAACTCACCTCGGTGGCCACCGACATCACCGGAGTGTCCGGACGAGCGATGCTCGAGGCGCTGATCGCCGGCCAGAACGATCCAGCCATGATTGCCGATCTGGCCAAGCGGACGCTGCGCCGCAAGATCCCGGCGTTGACCGAGGCGTTGATCGGCCGGTTCAGTGAGCATCACGCGTTTATGTCCCGGTTGTTCCTTGACCGCATCGATGCTCACACCGCCGATATCGGTCGCCTCGATGAGCGCATCGAGGAAGCGATGGCGCCCTTTCGCCTCACCCGGGAACTGCTGATGAGCATTCCGGGATTCTCCGGCAAGACTGCCGAGGTGTGAATCGCCCTGGAAATCCCGGAGGCTCCTGACCTTGGAAACGAGGATGCAGGTATGCCGAAGGAACAGTCGTCTGGGAAGCCCACGGCGCGTCGTTACAGCCCGGAGGAGAAGGCCGCTGCAGTGCGGATGGTGCGGGCACTGCGTGCCGAGTTGGGCACCGAGCAGGGAACGGTGTCACGGGTAGCCCGCCAGCTCGGCTACGGGGTCGAGTCGGTGCGCTCCTGGGTGCGTCAGGCCGATATCGACGACGGGTATGCACCTGGGGTGTCCACTGCGGAGTCACAGCGGGTCAAAGAGCTCGAGCAAGAGATACGAGAACTGAAGCGGGCCAACGAGATTCTGAAACGAGCGGCCAGTTTCTTCGGCGCGGAGCTCGACCGCCAACACAAGAAGTAGTCGACTTCATCGACACCCACCGTGGGGAATTCGGGGTCGAGCCCATCTGCACCGTCCTGCGCACCGCAGGGGTGTCGGTGGCCCCGAGTACTTACTACGACACCAAGGCACGGCCGCTGTCGGCACGGGCCCGTCGAGACGCCGAGCTGGCGCCCGCCCTGGTGGCGCTGTGGGACAACTACCGGGTCTACGGCGCCCGCAAGCTGTGGAAAGCCGCCCGCCGTGCCGGCCACGACGTCGGGCGAGACCAGGTCGCCCGACTGATGCGCGCAGCCGGCATCCAAGGAGCGCGGCGCGGCAAACGGGTCCGCACCACCAAACCCGACCTGACAGCGCCTCGCCACCCCGATCTGGTCAAGCGGAAGTTCACGGCGACTACGCCGAACCAACTGTGGGTCACGGATCTAACATTCGTGCCGACCTGGGCTGGGGTGGCGTATGTGTGCTTCATCGTCGATGCCTACTCCCGGATGATCGTGGGCTGGCGGGTGGCCTCCCACATGCGCACAACCATGGTGCTCGACGCGATCGAGATGGCCCGCTGGTCACGTGGAAACACATTGCCGGGCTTGACATGTCACTCCGATGCCGGGTCCCAGTTCACTTCCATCCGCTACGGTGAACGTCTCGCCGAGGTCGGTGCGGTGCCCTCGATCGGCACCATCGGGGACAGCTACGACAACGCTCTGGCCGAGACCGTCAACGGTTACTACAAGGCCGAGCTGATCTACGGGCCGGCTCACACCGGGCCCTGGAAGACCGTCGAGGACGTCGAGCTGGCGACCCTGGCCTGGGTGTACTGGCACAACACCAGCCGCCTACACAGCTACCTCGCCGACGTTCCTCCGACCGAGTTCGAAGCCACCTTCTACGATGCACAACGGACCGACCAACCCCTGATCGGAATCCAATAACCCGAGCCTCCGACAGAACCAGGGCGATTCATCACGCAGCTCCGGCGGATACCTCCTCAATGAACCACCTGACATGACTCCAACCTTCCCAAGAAGTGGAGTCTCCGGACATGCCGGGGCGATTCAGTGTGGAGCTCTTAAAGGCCATGGCCTGCATTCCAGACGGTCGCGACGAACGCTATAGTTATTGGCCATGAGATTAGATTCGATTCGCCGTTCGGGCGTTGTAGTGCTTGTCTTGGCCACGGCCTCGGTAGCAATGGTCGTGGAGGCGCTGGGGTGGCGCCGTTACCTTGTGCTGGGCACGGCCACACTAGCACTTGTCGTCAAGGCGGCGGGAGGGCGGCGTCGCCTCGGCGTCCGGCGCAGTCTGGGAAGAAAAGGCAAACGAACGGTCGCGTCCTAAAGCCGGTGTAAATGGGCCGGGCATAGGTTCTGCTTCGAGACCTACCAAGTCATCGAAGAAAGGACCTATGCCCGTGCCTGCACGAGTATCGCCGACTGATCGTGTTCGCGCCAAGATCGACGAGCTGTTCGCATCCGATCGTGAGCTGCCCGAGATTCTGGAGGAGGTGGCCCGGCTCGGCGCACAGTTGCTGATGCAGGCCGCGCTGGAGGCCGAGGTGACCGAGTTCCTCGGCCGTGACCGCTACCAACGCGCCGCGGCCGCGCCGGATGCGCAGCCCCGGGGCGCGCAATGGTTATCGGCCAGCGACGGTCAAGACCACCGTCGGCCCAGTCACCCTGGAGCGGCCCAAGCTGCGCGGCACGACCGCCGCGTTCGTCTCACGCCTGTTCGGCAAGCACGTCACCAAAACCAATGCGCTGGAATCGCTGGTGATCGCCTCGTTCGTGCGCGGACTGTCGGTGCGTGATGTCGAGGCCACCCTTGCCGATGCGCTCGGTGATCAGGCCGCGATCTCGAAATCGACTGTCTCGCAGGTATGCCAAGCGATAAAAACCGAGTACAACACCTGGGCGCGGCGCCCCTGGGCGATGTCGTGCTCGATTAGCTGTTCCTGGATGCCTCCTTCTTCCGGATGCATCCCGGCTCGCCGGCCGAGCCGATCCTGGCCGCGTGGGGCGTCACCACCGCCGGCAAGCCCGTCTTTGTTGGCCTGGCCCCCGGCGTGGTGGAGTCGACCGAGGCCTGGGCCGATTTCCTGACCGATCTCACCGACCGTGGGCTAGCGTGCCCGCTGCTGGTCATCTCCGACGGTGCCCGCGGCCTGATCGCCGCGATCGAGCAGGTCTTCCCGACCGCGCTGCGGCAACGCTGCCTGATCCAGCGGTTACGCAACGTGCTGGCCAAGATCCCGGCCGGGATGCAGGCCGAGATCCGCGACGGCTACTGGGCCTGCTTCGACACTGAGGACCTCAAAACCGAGCCCGGTCCGCGGCTGGTCGAACTGGTCGACGCCCGGCTGACCGCGTTCGCTACCCGCTACACGACCACCTACCCGGCAGCGATGAAGATCATGCTGACCGAGCGCGAGGGCCTGACCGCCTATCTGCGGTTCCCGCCCGAACATCATCACCGCATCCGCCACTCGAACTTCATCGAACGCACCTTCGGAGAAACCCGCCGCCGCGCAAAGGTTATCGGCCGCTTCCCTGGCGAGACCAGTTGTAACAGCATCGCCTGGGCCGTGCTCGACCGCGCATCCCGCGGCTGGCGCGGACTCACCATGACCCCCGCCGGGCTGCGCCAGCTCCAAGACCTGCGCCGCAGCCTGCTGCAACCACCCCGGCAACTGTGGCCCCAGCACACCCCGGACTTCGCTAGCAGCACCACCGAAACCGTCAGCGCCACCGCGTAGCATCACTCACCGAAGCCAGAACCTCCGCAGGCCGATTTACACCGGATTCCGGACGCCACCCAAACGAACTAGTGCCCTGAGTCATTAATTTTGGTGCAGTAGTTGCCGACGATGCTGATCAAGATTTGGTCGACGGTCTTGGTCCAGACGTATGGGGGCCCTCGTTCCGGGTTTCGACTACTGCGGTGATCGCCGCCCACTGCGAGGGGTACTGCGGATGCACCTCAGCGACCATGCGCACTGCACGCTCACGAAGCTCGTCGGGATACTTGCTCGGGCGTGCCATAACTCGAATCCTCCCAAGATCGGGAGTCTCCGGAAACGCCGGGACGGCTCAGTGTGTGGGAGCTGTTCAGCAGGTGCGTAGACATTGCCGACGCAGTGCTCGTTCAGTGTGTCGGATACCTGAACCAAGCAACGGCTCGATAGCGCGCTGGAGGACTTTGCCCGCGAGCCCACCGGGGAACTTGTAGTCGGCAGTTATGTCAACGCGGGTCACTGCTGATCCCATCGGCGTCGTGGCAACGGCTGCCAAGGCAACTATGCCGTTGTTGGTCACCAAGGCCTCTGTGATGCGCCGGCACGGCTCCCACTCGGTGATGCGACTCGTTCCGGTCATCGCGATTGGGCCGATCTTGCCGGTTCCTCGAAATTCGGCGCCGACCCCGTCTGATAGTTCGCCGATTGGCGTAATGGTGCGCAACCCAAAGACCCACTCCGGCATCCGGCGGTAGTCGACAGCGTAGTCGAAAACCGCCTCAGCCGGCAATTCTAGAGTGCCAGACGCGAACACCATCGTCATGCGCCACCAGCCCAGGCCAAAGACTCCGCCGTGGCATCGCCTACAGAATGATCCCTGCAGTCAGTGCGCATGGGTTGATGGTGGCATCACCGTCACAACCCGTCAATAGAATTGGATTTCGAATCTCCCTCGTGGTGGGTCGGCCGGCCGCTACGATGAATCGCGTTCATGATGGTGAAGACGGATCGTCACGCGCGGCGCGACGTTCAGGCGCTTCCAGGCGGGCACCGAGAGGCTCAACGCGTGAGGAGTTGCCTGACGCACCGTTGGCTTGTGCAGTAGCTTTAGCTTTTAGATTAGAATTTCGGGGTGTCGATGAACCTGGGTGCCGTGGGGCGGCTGCTACCGGAGTTGACCGGAGATGCCCGAGCCGATCGTTGGCGCGAGCATCGAGCTGCTGTGCGGGCGGAGCTGATAGAAGCGACGCTTCGCGCGATCGACGAGTATGGGCCTGACCTGTCCATCGACGATGTCGTAAAGACCGCGGGGATCCCCAGGCCCAAGCTGTATCGATTCTTCGCGGATAAGGACGCCTTATTCGCCGCGGTCGGCCAGCGGGTGCAGGAGATGATCATCGAGCAAGTCGTGCCGCAGTTTGATGCCGCCACCACGGCGCTGGAGCTGGTCAGCTCCGCGGTGGCCGCTTACGTCGGGCTCGTGGATAAGCGGCCTAATCTTTTTCGTTTCCTGGTGAATTCCCACTTCAGGGACGGGCGTTCGCCCGCGGATTTGATCGAGGGCGGCAGGCCGCTCTCGGACGCCACGGTGGATGTTTGGTCAGCCGCTATCGAGGCGCGTGGTGGCGAGGGCGCCAACTTTGAATATGTTGTGGATGCTGCTCTGGGAGCGGTGGGACTTGGTGTGCTGCGCTGGCTGAATTCCCCGACCGTCAGCAAGGATGCCCTTGTCGAAGAGTTGACCGCTTTTTTGTGGGGCGCCTTTTCGGCAATTGCGGAAGTGCGTGGGGTGCACCTCACTCCTGACACGAAGCTAGAGTCATCGGCCGAGGCAAATTAAGCGGTCGCTTTCCCAGTTCGGGCGGCTGGCGGCGCCGACATGCTGAACCTGCCCTGAACCGTAGAGGCATACACTACGAGGAGTGGATGTGCCGGAGACACGGATCGGGAGTGGAGATATCGTCAAGACCTGTGGATCGGTGAGTTTCAGGCGACCTGCGATCCGACGGTTTGAGGCTCAGCTGCCGACGGTTCGGGTGTGATGTCGATAGGCCGTTCGAGCGGCTTGCCCTTGTGGAAGACGGCGCTGGCACGGACGAGGGCGACCAAGTGTGGTGCGTTGACCGCGCGCCAGCGGGCCTGGGCGGCCTCGATTAGCTTGTAGGCCATCGCCAGCCAGGCCGCGCGGGAGCCCGGCCCTTTGGTGACTTTGGTCCTCAAACGTACTGTCGCAAAGGTACTTTCGATCGGATTTGTGGTGCGAAGGTGGATCCAATGCTCGGCGGGATACCGGTAGAACTCCAAAAACACCTCGGCGTCGTCGACGATCTTGGGCGACCGCTTTGGGGTATTTGGCGCCGTAGTCGATCTCGAACGCTTTGATCGCGAGCTGGGCTTTGTCGATATCCTCGGCGTTGTAGATCTCCTTCATCGCCGCGACTGCACCCTGGGTGCACCGATTTCGGCAGTGCGGCAAGAATATTGGCCTGCTTATGCCACCAGCAGCGCTACTCTCGAATATCCGGGAACACCTCCCGCACGCCTTGCAGAAGCCCAGGGCGCCGTCGCCGACCGCGAGCACCGCTGCGGTCATGGCGCGGCGGCGGCAATCGCGCAGCAAATCAGCCCAGAACTCAGTCGATCCCCGGAAGCCGTCAGCCAGCCCGACGAGCTCCATGCGGCCATCAGCACGGACCCTCGGCACGGGCGCGGGGCTCTCGGTTCCCAACCAGCGCGCCAACGCGATGACCGATGCCCACGTTTCCATGACAACTGTTTTGGACCGTGAAAGAGTTGGCATGCGCGTTCAACCGCCCCGGCATGTCTGGAGACTCCATTTCTTGGAAAGGATGGAGTCATGTCAGGTGGTTTGTCGAGGAGGTACCAGCCAGAGCTGCGGGAGCGGGCGGTGCGGATGGACGCGGAGATCAGCGATCAGCACGATTCGGAGTGGGCAGCGACCAGTGAGATCGCCGGGCTACTTGGTGTTGGCACGGCCGAGGCGGTGCGCAAGTGGGTGCGCCAGGCTCAGATCGATGCGGCGCACGCGGGGATCACGACCGAAGAGTCCTCCGAGCTAAAACGACTGCGGCGAGAGAACGCCGAATTCGGAAGGACCAATGCGATTTTCAAGACGGCGTCGGCTTTCTCCGCGGCCGAGCTCGACCTGCCAACACACTAATCACCCAGTTCATCGCCGATCATCACGGTCACCGCGATGGCCCTGATGGTTTGCGGTGGGGTGTCGAGTCGATCTGCACACAGCTGACCGAGCTGGGTATGCCGATCGCCCCATCGACCTATTACGACCACATCAACCGCGAGCCCAGCCGCCGCGAACGCCGTGACGACGAACTCAAAGAACAGATCAGCCGGCTCTACGCCGCCAACTACGGCGTGTACGGTGCCCACAAGGTGTGGCTGGCGCTCAACCGCGAGGGCACTCCAGTGGCCAGATGCACCGTCGAGCAGGGTTTGCCTACGTCGCTTTCGCCACCGACGCCTACGCGCGGCGGGATGCTGGGCTGGCGGGTCGCTTCCACGATGGCCACCTCGATGGTCCTCGATGCGATCGAGCAAGCCATCTAGAACCGTCAACAAGAAGGTGTACTGATCTCAAAGACGTTGTCCACCAGACGGATCGGGGATCGCAGTCAATACACCTCGATCAGGTTCAGCGAACGGCACGCAGAAGCGGGCATCCAGTCCTCGGTCCGAGCGGTCGGCAGCTCCTATGACTGTGAGAATGTTGGCGGCTGTCTGGTCGCCTGACTCGTGTTATGACTGACCCAGCGGTATGGGTGTCCTGGCTGTTGATCTGTCGTCCAACGGGCGGTCGTTCCACCTCGTGCTGACCGAGCGGGCAGTGACCTCATAGAAGCCTGACCACACCAGGTCCCATCGCAGTCCCGTCACCCGACCGGCCAGCCTCAACAACCCGCTGAAGGTCGCAATGACAAGCATGGCAACCACACCTCGCCGCGGTCGAGTCGTGATCGGTGTTGATACCCACAAGTTCGTTCATGTCGCCGCCGCGTTCGACGACTTCGGCGCGGTGCTTGACACCGGAACGTTCCAAGCCGACCGCGCCGGCTATGCCGAGCTGATCGAATGGGCTAGCCACCCGGGCCACATCCTGACCTTCGCCATCGAAGGCACCGGCTCCTACGGAGCCGGCCTGACCGCAGCCGTGCGTCGCAGCGACATCGGTGTCGTGGAGGTAATGCGCACCGACCGGCGCGACCGGCGGCTGCGCGGCAAGTCCGACTTCCTGGACGCCGAAAACGCCGCCCGTGCCGTGCTTGGTAGCCATGCCACCGCCACCCCGAAGACCGCCGATGACACCGTGGATATGATCCGACAGATCAAAATCGCCAAAAATATTGCGGTCAAAGCCCGTTCGGCAGCGATGATCTCGCTGAAGACGGTCATCGTTAACGCCCCAGACGAGCTGCGTGAACAACTGCAGCCCTTGTCCAAGATGGCCCTAATCCGCCGCTACGCCGGCCTGAGGCCAGCTGGCATCAGCACGGTCGAAGCCGCAACCAAGCACACCCTGCGCTCGATCGCCCGCCGCTGGCAGCATCTCAACGAGGAGATCACTGAACACGAGAAACTACTCGCCCAATTGGTCACCGAGATCGCGCCAGAGTTGACCGCAGCATTCGGCATCGGCGCCGACACCGCCGCCGAGATGCTCATCGTCGCCGGCGACAACCCCGACCGGATCCGTATTGAAGCCGCGTGGACCAAGCTGTGCGGCGTGTGCCCGATCCCAGCCTCCACCGGCAAAACCGTTCGCCACCTGCTCAACTGGGATGGCCACCGCCAGGCTAATGCGGCGATCTACCGCACCGTCATCGTGGGCATGCAACACCATCAACCCACCCAGGCGTACCTCGCAAGACGCACCGCCGAAGGCAAGTCCAAGGCCGAAATCATCCGGTGCTTAAAACGCTTCCTTGCCCGTGAGATATGGGCCTCGTGCATCCACTGCGCACCACTCCACAAGCCGAAAAACCAGCCGCTTGACGGATATAGGAGCATCAATGCACTAGCCGAGACGGTCAACGGCCTGTACAAGACCGAGCTGATCAAGCCCGGCAAGCCCTGGCGCTCCATCAAGGACGTCGAGCTGGCCACCGCACGGCGGATCGACTGGTTCAACCACCGTCGCCTCTACGAATACTGCGGCGATATCCCCACCAGTTGAACTCGAAGCCGCCTATTGCACTCCACGCCAGAGACCAGCCGCTGGCTGAAATCTCACATCAGAAAGTCTCCGGACTCACCGGGGCGATTCAGGTGGCGGACAGATCCCTGCCGCCGAACGCGGCGACTTCGTCTTGCCACTGGGCGGTCAGCCGGGTAATCGTGGCTGCCGACAACCCGGCCCCCGACCCAGGAACTGCTCCAGGGCTCCGGCCTGAAATCCCCGCTGGACGCCCATGCAGGTACAGCAACGGCAACACCTCGGCCATCTGCGGCGACTTACGCGCTTACGCCGGCACGATCGTCGACGAGAACCGCTGCCGCTCAACGGTATCGGGATCAATACGTTTGTCATTGACCCGCGGGGCCTGCACCTTGACCGCCCCCCCGCGGTCAGCACGTCGCGGGGCTAGCGTTGCGCACCCTGTCGCTTCGCAGTACTGTAACGCCCGACACCCTGTACTGTCAGTATCCGAAACTAGAAGTTCGGGGAAAAGGTAACCTTCGTGGTCGACGGGGGCACAGGCTAGATATATAGGGGGTCGTGACCACTATGAGTGCACCGAGTGGGGTCTCGGTATCCGAGGACTCGGCGGATATGTTTCTCGGTGGGGGGAGGGCAGCAACTATTATCGTGGATGACGACATCATCTTCAGCCACTTTCTGGCGAACTTGTCGGGGTCGTTCCCGCCGGGGGAGGAGTTGTTCATTCGGTCGGTGCGCCGGTTTGCCGATGAGGTCACCGATCCTGGGTTGAAGAAGCGGGTGGCCGGGTTTATCGGTCAGGAATCGGTGCATGGCCAGCAGCATCGGGCGCTCAATGACAAGCTCGTTGACATGGGGTATCCGATTGCGTGGTGGGATTCCGAAAAGTTTGTTGATTGGGTGAAACGCATCGAGGAGGTGCTGCCGGCCCGGATTCCGCTGGCGGTGACAGCAGCCGCAGAACACTTCACCGTGGGTTCGCGACCTATGGATGACCCGGTGATCACGGCCAGAGTCATTCTCGTCGAAGACGTCCGGGATCAGACCTTTTCCAGCGTTGGGAGCTGGCGGCGTGTTTTCGCAGATGCCATTTCAATTCGGCAAAAGGCCGTGCTGAGAGGCCGTTCCAATGGTTTGAGTTCATCGTCCAAGTTGCGGTTTTTGATGCAGATGTCGACCCTGCCAACCATCGCAGCTTCTTCGTCCCTGGCGGCGCTAAGCATCTTCACGCTCAACGTGTTGTTGTGCAACGTCGGCACAACGGACATCTCTGGCGCGAGCGATGGGTTGAGCGCTACCACCCAGTATGGTCTGCTGGTCACGGTTTCGGCGGTCGCGCTGTACGTTGATCGGCTGCTGCAGCGCGACGCACGTGGTGCTGTTGTCGAGGGGCATCGGTGACGGCATCCAACGGTTTGTCGGTATACCTTCGTGAACAACTGCGGAAACCGCTAGGGCAGGTGGCCAGCTTCACTCAGATGTGTGTGCTAACCGGCAAGGCGCTTGCACGTCCGTTCCAATGGCGCGAATTCATCCTACAGGGTTGGTTTCTACTCGGTGTGTCGTTCCTGCCAACCGTTATGGTCGCAATTCCGCTCACCGTGCTAATCATCTTTACGCTGAATATCTTATTGGCCGAATTTGGGGCCGCCGACGTCTCCGGCGCTGGGGCTGCGCTCGGCGCCGTCACTCAACTGGGCCCCCTTGTGACGGTGCTCGTGGTCGCTGGCGCAGGTTCTACTGCGATTTGTGCGGATTTGGGCGCTAGGACTATTCGCGAGGAGATCGATGCGATGGAGGTGTTGGGCATCGACCCGATTCATCGACTGGTAGTTCCCAGGGTGGTTGCATCGACCATTGTAGCCCTGCTGCTCAATGGCGCGGTGATCAGTATCGGGCTGGTCGGCGGGTTCTTGTTCGGTGTGTATATCCAGAATGTTTCGGCCGGCGCATACGTTTCGACCCTAACCTTGATTACTGGATTGCCCGAGGTGCTGATCTCGATTGTGAAGGCCACCTTATTCGGGCTTATTGCCGGGCTGGTGGGTTGCTACCGCGGGTTGACAGCCGGCGGGGGAGCCAAAGGGGTGGGCACAGCAGTCAACGAAACGTTGGTTCTTGCGGTGGTCGCATTATTTGCGGTCAACGTGGTGCTGACTACCATTGGTGTGCGGTTCGGAACGGGGCGTTGAGATTGGCTTCCCCGACGGTCGTGCAATCACGTTTCCCACGCGCTTGGAAGCTAGGCGCCGGATGGGTCGGCGCTCCTGGCCGTGCGCTCGACGCCTCTGGTGATGTCGCGCTGTTCGTCGGCGAAGTGCTCCGTTATCTCGGGTTTACCCTAAAGAATTACCGAAAGGAAGTCTTGCGCCTGATCGCCGAGATCGGCATGGGCACTGGCGCAATGGCCGCCGTCGGCGGCACGGTGGCGATCATCGGCTTTGTGACGCTATCGGCCGGTTCGCTGATTGCGATTCAAGGGTTCGCCTCGCTAGGCAATATCGGCGTTGAGGCGTTCACCGGTTTCTTCGCCGCGCTAGCGAATGTGCGTGTGGTGGCGCCAATCGTAACTGGCACTGCTTTAGCCGCGACCGTCGGGGCCGGTGCTACAGCGCAATTGGGCGCCATGCGGATCAGCGAGGAGATTGATGCGCTTGAGGTGATGGGAATCAAATCAGTTTCGTATTTGGTATCTACCCGAGTTATTGGCGCCTTCATCGTCACTATCCCACTATATTCGGTCGCGGTCCTCCTCTCGTTCTTTTCCGCCCAGCTGGTGACAACTTTGTTCTATGCGCAATCAATCGGAACGTATGACCATTACTTCAACACTTTCCTGAGGGTTAACGACTTCTGGTACTCTCTTGCGGAGACGGTCGCCATTTCGGCAGTCGTGATGTTGAACCACTGCTACTACGGATACAACGCCAGCGGCGGTCCGGTTGGAGTCGGCGTGGCAGTCGGGAGATCGATGCGCGCATCGCTAATCGCCATCGTAATGGTCGTGCTAATGGCTTCGTTAGCGATTTACGGCGTCAACCCCAACTTCAATCTCACGGTGTAAATTATTATGGCAACCACAAGCAAGCGGCTACGGCGACTTATTTCGGTCCGAAAGTTAGCGGGGCTGGCTTTGTGGCTCATCACCGCGGTCGTGCTGATCGTCGTCTGGGTCCAGTTCCGGGGTGGCTTCACACCCAAGATAACCTTAACAGCATTGGCTAGCCGGTCGGGTTTGGTCTTGGATCGGGGGGCGAAAGTCACTTACAACGGGGTGGAGATCGGCCGGGTGGGCAGCATCAGCGAGGTGGAGCGTGACGGAAAGCCGGCGGCCAAGCTGCTGCTGGAAATTGCGCCAAAATACGCCGGGCTGATCGCGCTAAACGTAAATGCCGAAATTACAGCCACCACGGTGTTTGGCAACAAGTACGTGTCGTTGAGTTCGCCCAAACAACCTGTGGCCCGGAAGGTTACACCGGCTGACATAATTGTGGTGAGGTCGGAAACAACGGAGTTTAACACGTTGTTCGAGACGGTCATGCAGATTTCAGAGAAGGTGGATCCGGTCAAGGTGAACTTAACGCTTTCGGCGGTGGCTGCAGCGTTAAATGGGCAAGGCGATAAATTCGGGGCTTCGATCATCAATGGAAACACCATACTCGATGACATCAACCCGCAGATGCCTCAAATCCGCCATGATATTCAACGGTTGGCGGATTTAGCCGATATCTACGGGGATGCCTCGCCGGATCTTTGGAGCGCCCTCGATAACGCAGTCACCACGGCGCGTACCTTCAACCAGCAAAAGAAGGATCTGGACGCCGCACTCTTGGCCGCGGTGGGGGTTGGAAACACCGGTGCCGACATCATTGACCAGAGCAGATCGGACCTGCAGCATGCGGTCAGCGACCTGGTGCCGGTGACTCAACTGCTTGACACCTACAGTCCGGAGCTTTACTGCCTTTTTCACCATGGCGCTAATGTGCTACCGAAAGTGACGGATGGGGAGAGCGGCAACGGTTACTCGGTAAGGTTAACAGGCACGATCTTGGGAGGAACAAATGCGTACGTCTATCCTGACAACTTGCCGCGAGTGAATGCTCACGGCGGACCGGGCGGGAAACCGGGATGCTGGAAGACCATTACCCGCGATCTGTGGCCTGCTCCGTACTTGGTAACGGATAGCGGTTCCAGCATCGCGCCATACACCCACTTTGGAATCCCGCAACCGCAGGCCAATGAATACGTGTGGGGCCGCCAGTGGGGGGAGAACACGATCAACCCATGAAAAAAATCACCGCTACGGCAGTGAAGTTTAGTACTGCCGTATTAACTTTAATTGCCGTGACGGTCATCATTGTCGTGGTGTTCGCCCAGTTGCGCTTTAACAAGACCTCCAGCTACACGGCCGAATTCAGTACTGCGAGCGGCTTGCGCGCCGGCCAGTTTGTCCGTGCCTCCGGGGTGGAGATCGGCAAAGTAAGCAGCGTACGGATCACGGAGGGCGGTCATCGGGTGCGTGTGGACTTCGAAGTAGACCGTTCGGTGCCGCTTTATCAGTCGACGACCGCGTCCATTCGCTATGCCGACCTACTTGGGCAGCGCTACGTAGAACTTAAGCGCGGCGACGGTGAAGGGATGGATCGGGTGTTGCCGCCGGGTGGGTTTATCCCGCTGTCACGTACGGAGCCAGCCCTGGATTTAGATGCACTGATCGGTGGTTTCAAGCCGGTGTTTCGCGCGCTCGATCCCGACAAAGTCAATACGATTGCGACCGCGATCGTCACTGTGTTTCAGGGCCAAGGTGGCACGATCAACGATATCTTGGACCAGACGGCGCAACTAACCGCGCAGATCGCTGGACGTGACCAGGCAATCGGTGAAGTCATCTCAAACCTTAACGTCGTGCTAGAGACCACGGTCAAGCATCGCAAGGAATTCGACCAAACGATCGACAACGTCGATAAGTTGATCACCGGGTTGAGCAATCAAGCCGATCCGCTCGCGGCCAATGTCGCGCACATCGGTAATGTGGCCGGCACGCTGGCGGATCTGTTGTCAGACAATCGGCCACTGCTGCAGAAGGCCGTTGGCTATGTGCAGAATACCCTCCAACCGCTAATTGACCGGCTCGACTACGTCGACGGGGTGTTACGGGACGCCCCACAATCTGCGAAGCGTGTCGCGGGTATCGGGGGGCTTTATGGCGACTTCTTCAATTTCTACGCGTGCGACGTCACGCTGAAGGTTGATGGCCTGCAGCCTGGCGGGCCCGTCCGTACCGTGAAGCTTTGGAGTCAGCCGACGGGGAGGTGCACTCCGAAGTGAGAACCCTTCAAGCAATCAATCCGTATCGGATGGGGGCGATGGGAATCATCGTTGCAGCGGTGGTGACCGGAGTAGGGCAAAGCTTCACCAGCATTCCGATGTTGTTTGCCCAGGCAACCTATTACGGAGAGTTCAAAGACACAGGCGGGCTGAACAAGGGCGATAAAGTTCGCATCGCTGGGGTAAATGTCGGCGAAGTGCAGGGATTTACGATCAATGGCAACCATGTAGTCATGAAGTTTTCCATCGGCTCCAATACAATCGGATCTAAAAGCCGTCTTGCGATCCGTACCGATACCATCCTGGGGAAGAAAGTGCTCGAGATCGATCCCCAAGGCTCCCGCGTGCTCCAACCAAATGCGACACTCCCGCTTGGGCAAACCACCAGCCCGTACCAGATCTACGACGCGTTCTTCGACGTCACGAAGGCGGCTACCGGCTGGGACATCAATACAGTCAAACGCTCCCTGAATGTGCTGTCGCAGACAGTTGAGCAGACTTACCCGCATCTGAGTGCAGCACTGGATGGTGTGGCCAAGTTCTCTGACACGCTAGGGAAACGCGACGAGCAAATCCAACGGCTGCTTGCTGACGCTAGGAAGGTGGCAAGCATACTCGGTGATCGCAGCAAGCAAATCGATCGGATTTTGGTTAACACGCAGATCGTTCTGGCGGCGTTCAACGAGCGCAAGAGTGCCATCGACGGCTTGCTGGGCAATATCGCCGCCGTTTCCGCCCAGTTGAAGGGTTTGATCGATGACAACCCGAATCTGCATAACGTTGTCGAGCAATTGAGGACGATTAGCGATCTGCTACTCAAACACAAAAAAGATCTCGTCGAGTGGGCGCCTAACGTAAGCTATTATGCGTCGGCTTTGGCGGAGTCGGTAGCGTCGGGTCCCTACTTTAAGGTGGCTCTGCTGAATCTTGCACCTTTTTGGATGACTCAGCCTTGGGTCGACGCGGCGTTCAAGAAACGTGGGATCGACCCTGAACAATTCTGGCGCAGCGCTGGTTTGCCCGCCTACCAGTTCCCCGATCCTAACGGCACCCGGTTTCCCAATGGCGCGCCACCGCCAGCTCCGCCGGTAAGGGAGGGCACCCCGGACCATCCAGGACCGGCGGTTCCGCCAGGCGCGTCGTGCGCTTACACCCCCGCAGAGGACGGTTTGCCGCGGCCATGGAACCCGCTTCCCTGCATGGGTTTGGGCGCCGGCCCTTTCGGTGGCCCGTCGACGATCGCGCCGTTTGACGTCCAAACGTCACCTCCCGACCCTAATGGGCTGCCACCAACACCCGGTATCCCGATTGCCGGACGACCTGACGAGCCCCCGCCGAATGTGCCAGGCACTCCGGTGCGGCTTCCCGTAAAAGCTCCACCAGGCGCGCGTACCGAGAACCTGGCGCCGGCCGGCCCGACATCACCGCCGTCGACCTTCGCGCCAGGACTCCCCCCGGGACCACCATTCCCGCCGGGCCCGGGCCCGCAGCTGCCGGGCCCATTCATCACCCCGGGCGGAACAGGAGGCAGCGGCGCTGCGACGGGAGGCAGCCAGAATTGAGTACTGTTTTCGATATACGCAAAATTCAACTCCCGAAGTTTTCGCGAACTGCAATCATCGTTGGGTCCTTGGTGATACTGCTGGCGTCTATTACGACGCTGGCTGCTCGGGATTTCTACGAAAAAATGACCAATAACACGGTGGTTGCGTATTTCCCGGAGGCAAACGCGCTTTATGTCGGGGACAAGGTCCAGATAATGGGTGTGCGAGTGGGCGCGATCGACAAGGTCGAGCCGTCGGGTGACAAGATGAAGGTGACTTTCCACTACGAGAAAAAATACAAAGTGCCCGCTGACGCCTCTGCGGTGATCCTCAATCCCGCGCTGGTCGCCTCGCGCGTCATTCAGCTGGAACCGCCCTATGAAGGCGGCCCATCGCTAGGAAATCATGCGGTGATCCCCATCGAACGAACACAGGTGCCGGTGGAATGGGATCAGTTGCGCAATGGTATCACGGACATTATCTCGAAGCTGGGACCTACGCCCGAGCAGCCCAAGGGGCCTTTCGGCGAAGTCATCGAATCTTTCGCGGACGGCTTGGCCGGCAAAGGCAAAGAGATCAACAGTACTTTGACCGGGCTTTCGCAAGCGTTGACCGCGCTAAATGACGGGCGTGCCGATTTCTTTGCCGTGCTGCGCAGCATGGCCTTATTCGTCAACGCGCTATATAAAGATGATCGGAATTTCGTCGCTTTGAATAAGGACCTCGCCGTATTTACCAGTTCACTTACCAGCTCAGATCCCGGGCTTGCGAAGGCACTGCAACAGGTAGACGATATGCTTCCCGCATTGCGAAAGCTTCTAGCGGACAATCGTGATGGGCTAACCCACGACATCAACACCCTCGCCGATGTGACCACCGCGCTGGTTCAACCCGAGCCGCTGAATGCGCTTGAAACGGCGCTGCATGTCTTCCCCCATTTTGCCGCCAACGCCCTCGCAATCTATGAGCCGGCGCACGGCGCGCTGACAGGTGCAATAGCCCTGCCAAACTTTGCCAACCCATTGCAGTTCATCTGCAGCGCGATGCAGGCCGGCAGCCGTATGGGATACCAAGAGTCTGCCGAACTGTGCGCACAATACTTGACGCCGGTTTTGGATGCGATCAAGTTCAATGGACCCCCGGCTGGCATCAACCTGTACCAAACTCCTGCTGTACTGCCCAAACATATCGCATATTCCGAGCCTCGGTTACAGCCTCCGCCGGGGTTCAAGGACACCACGGTCCCCGGGATTTGGGCGCCGGACTCGCCGTTGTCACATGGTAACCACGAGCCCGGCTGGGTCGTAGCGCCCGGTGAGCAAGGCCTCACAGTGGGACCGGCTACCGAAAGCTTGCTGACACCGGACTCGCTCGCTGAGCTGATGGGAGGCCCGGACACGACACCGCCGCCATCAAGGTTTCAGACGCCGCCGGGGCCGCCCAACGCCTATTCCAATATGGGTCCACCGCCGCCGGGCCCGCCACCCGCCGCTGACGCAGCATCAGTCGCGACAGGATCCGGCCAGTGAGCATGCGGGCGGGAATGTCACGGTTCGTGGCGCTATTTGCGGCCGCTACAGTACTTACCTCGTGTGCTAGCTGGCGAGGTATCGCTAATGTGCCACTGCCTGGTGGCCCGGGAAGCGAATCCGGCTCTTATACGATTTATGTGCAGATGCCGGAAACGCTGGCTTTGAATGCCAATAGTCGGGTACGCGTCGCCGACGTTTTTGTCGGCAGGGTACGCGCAATCGGCCTGAAAAACTGGATCGCGACGTTGACCTTGGATCTAGAAAAGGGCGTCAAGCTACCGAAGAACGCCACCGCGAAGATCGGGCAGACCAGCCTGCTCGGCTCACAGCATGTGGAGCTGGCGTCGCCAGCCAACCCATCACCGCAACTATTGAAGAACGGCGACATCATCCCGCTGCAGAATGCGTCCGCCTATCCCACCACCGAGCGGGTCCTGGCCAGTTTTGCCGCGGTGCTGCGCGGTGGCGGCATCCCTAACGTCGAAGTGATCGCAAGTGAAGTCCGTAACATGCTGACTGGGCGGGCCGATCAGATACATGATTTCCTCAAGAAGCTCGACACCTTCACCGCCCGACTAAACGAGCAACGTGATGACATCACTCGCGCTATCGACTCCACAGACCGGCTGTTGACTTATGTAGCCAAGCAATCAGACACCCTGGACCACGTTCTCACCGAGTTTCCCCCATTGGCAAAGCATTTCGCTGAACAACGACAGCCGTTCCTCGATGCGACCAATGCGTTGGGCCGGTTTAGCGACGTCCTCAATCAGACCTTGACGGCGGCGCGTCCCGACTTGGATAAAGACGTGCGCCAACTGCAGCGTCCCCTGAAACAACTCAGCCGGGCTTCGATGGATCTGGTCGAGACGCTAAAGATTGCCTTGACCCTCCCGTTCAGCGCCGACGCCATCCCGAAGGTGGTACACGGCGACTCAATGAATGTTTCGATAACCTTGGACCTCACCTTGAGTGCAATCGATAATGCGCTCCTCACCGGAACCGGGTTCTCCGGCGCACTGCGAGCGCTTGAGCAATCGTGGGGCCGCGATCCGAACACCATGCTTCCCGATGTCAGGTTCGCACCCAACCCCGCCGACGAACCCCCCGAGCGTGACGAGGAGTAGGCAGCATGTTGACTCGACGCCTTCGCCTTCAGCTAACCGTGTTCACTATCGTCACGATGCTCGCCATGAGCGTTCTTGGGTGGCATTATCTGAGGTTGCCGAGCGTCGTTGGGATGGGCCAGTACAGTTTGGAGGTGGATTTACCCACGTCGGGAGGGCTTTATCCCACTGCAAACGTCACCTACCGCGGAATCACCGTGGGAAAGGTAACTCGGGTAGAGCCGACCGAACAAGGAGTTCGGGCCACATTGCGTATCAGCGACCAGTACAAAATCCCAATTGACTCCTCGGCGAACGTGCATTCGGTGTCGGCGGTCGGCGAACAATACATAGACCTAGTATCCGCGCAGAATCCGGCCAAGTATTTCTCGCCCGGCCAGACCATCACTAACAGCACGGTGCCTAAACGAATTGGCCCGACCCTGGATACCGTTAACCATACATTGGACGTCCTGCCCAAAGACAAGATCGCCGGACTACTCGATGAGACAGCTCAAGCGGTCGGCGGCCTGGGCCCAGCCCTGCAGCGGCTAGTCGACTCGACCCAATCGATCGTTGGGGATTTCAAAACAAACCTTAGCGACGTCAACGATATCGTCCAAAACGCAGCACCGATCATCGACAGCCAGGCCAACTCGCGTGATCCCATCGAGCGGTGGGCGCACAACTTAAATACTCTCGACGCGCAGGCCGCGGAAAAGGACAAACAGCTCAAGAGCATCCTGGGCCAGGTTGCGCCGACCGCCGATCAGATTAAAGCCGTGCTCGGCGACGTTCGCGAAACTTTGCCGCAGACCCTAGCAAATGTTGCGATTGTGGCCGATCTGCTCAAGCGGTACAACAAGAATGTAGAGCAATTGCTGGTCATACTTCCGCAAATTCCCGCATTCGGTGAGACAGTGACCGCTGCTTACCCACATACGTTTTCTCTTTCGTTCCAAACGCCAATAAATATGACCCCTGCTTGCCTGACGGGGTTCTTGCCGGCATCGCAATGGCGATCCTTTGTGGACGAGACTCCCGGGCTTTTGACCACGCGATACTGCAAGATTCCGATGGAGGCACAAAACGCGGTCCGCGGCGCGCGTAATTATCCCTGTGTCGATGTTCCCGGCAAGCGCGCGGCCACGCCGCGCGAATGCCGCAGCAAAGAGCCGTATGTCCCGCTGGGGACCAATCCTTGGTACGGGGATCCGAACCAGATTCTAAGCTGCCCCGCACCTGCGGCGCGCTGTGATCAGCCGGTGAAACCCGGCTTGGTCATACCGGCTCCGTCGGTCGATACCGGCATCAATCCGCTTCCTTCCGACCGGGTGACGGGGACGCCTCCTCCACGAAGCGATCCACTGCAACGGCCAGGTTCTGGGAGCGTCCAGTGCAACGGTCAGCAGCCGAACCCGTGCATTTACATTCCTAGCGGTGCTGCAGCTATCTATAGTCCGCAAAGCGGCGAGTTCCTAGGGCCCGATGGCGTCAAATACACCATCGAAGATTCGGCCAAAATAGGAGACGACGGTTGGAAGGAGATGTTAGGACCTCAACCTCGGTGAAGCGGCCGCCCATCGGTGGTGACATCGAACTGGAAGTCGACCGCCCACACCCGGTTGGCCGCATCGGCGACCGTGGTCGGCGCGGTGGAACTGCCGCGGCGGTTGCGTCGTCACCGCTGCGGTACGCGCAGTCCTTCTTCACGCCAAAGCGGCTCTTCGTAATTCAGAGTGCGTTGACGAGTGAGTGCAGGGCTCCGCTGTGCAGCAGTGAGCGTCATCGGTAGTGGGTTAGGTTTCTGAATCCCAGCGCGTTGCGGCGCAGTGCTTCCAGTCGGCCGTTGATCGCTTCGGTGGGGCCGTTGAGGCGTGGTGGTCGAAGAAGGCCAGGATGTCGTTGCGGCGGCGCCATAGAGTGCGGCCGAGTTGGGCCAGTTCCTCGAGCTCGTCGGGGACGCCATGGCGCAGGGTGTTGATGATCGTGGTCATCATGGTTTTGCCGCGGCGGCGGTCGGGGTGGGCGTAGGCGGCGATCAGGCGTTGGTAGAAGCTCCAGCACAGTTGGACCGCGAGGTGGGCCTCATCGGTGAAAACGGCTTCCAGTCGGGCTTTTTGGTGCGCATTGAGCAGCGGATAGCGGGTGCGCAACGTGCCCCGCACAAGGTAAGCGGGTCACCCGTGCGGCCGCGGTGCCCGCATGTCTGTTGTTGGATGCGCTGGCGGCACAGGTCGAGCTTGGCGCCGGCCAGCGCGACGACATGGAAGGGGTCCATGACCGCGGTGGCCTCAGGCAGCTGATCTGTCGCCGCGGTCTTGTAGCCGCCGAACCCGTCCATCGCCACGACCTGCACCTGTTCGCGAAACGCTTAGCTCTGCTCAGACAGCCAGCTGCTCAAGGCGGCTGCCGAACGTCCGGGGACCAGGTCGAGCAGCCGCGCACGGCCGGTGCCATCGAGCACGGGAGTCAGGTCGATGATGACGGTGACGTAGCCCTCTGAGTCGGGTCGACGCACATGTGACCAGCGATGCTCATCAACCCCGATGACCCGCACGCCGTCGAGTCGGCCGGTGTCGTTGGCCACGATCAGCTGGGTGGCGTCCATGGCGATGGTGTTGACAGTGTCCCAGGACAGGCCGAGCTCGCGGGCGACCGCGGCGACGGTGGCGTGGTCGATCATCAGCCGGTGACAGATGTAGCGGGCGCATCTGCGGGTGGTCGACCATCCTGGCCGCGCTAGCGCAGAGGTGTTGTGGGCGAACACTTCCCGCTCACAGGCGGTGTCGACACAGCGGTAGCGCGGCACCCGCAGGCGAAGTGGATGCCCGACCACCGGCACATCAGTCACGTTGCGGATCACAGTGTCACGGTTGACGTCTCGACGGCAGCCCGGACAATGCCGCTGGCCATCATCGAGCAAGTTGCAAAACACCACCGTGGCCTCGCCGTCGACAGCAGCATCGGTGATCGTCACCCCAAGTTCGACCGTGCGCACGATCGTGTCGGCAACAACAGCAGCAGAACAAGACGTAGGCTCGGACACAGGACTCCCCAGAAGGCAGACGACAAAGGTGTAGGAACCTGCATCCTCTGCCCGCCGCCCGTATTAGCTCACCGACACGACCCAATCAACAAGTCGCCGCAGCGTTTACCTGCACTCCATTTCCGGAAGAGCCGGCAAACGGTTCGCTGACCCCCAGCCGGCACCGACGATCAGAACGGTCGATTGATCGGTCACTTGGAAACCGGTTCGTATGTCATGTCCCCAGCCCAGGAGGGCAGTTTGCCGAACACCTGGACGGGGAAATGGTCGACAAGGGTACCTAGCCCCTGGGAAAAGAAATGGAAAGGTTGAGCGCGGTTGATAGTCGCAGACATGTGCGTCCGAAGGATGTGATAAGCGGGAATTCGGCGGGTGAACTCGCTTCGATCGCCGATATTCGAGTAGCGTGTGACCGCGTTGTATAGCTTCTCCTCCGAGAGGCCCCACGCAGTGAGGTTAGCCATCATCCTGGTGAGCAGCGGTATATACATTAGGGAGCCGAGGAGAATTCTCGGATCAATAATGGACCCCACCGTCTCGATCACGTGCACCCGCACCGGGCTGGCGCCGAGGTCATTGAGAACTTGGAAACCCACTGCAAGATGGCGAGATTCGTCACTATTGACCTTACTGAAGACCTCGCCGCACAACGGGTCTGCCACCTCGTCTAGAAGGAACTTCAGCAACGCGCCGTCGAGGGCGCATTCCAACGCCGGGATCGCAGAGCTCATCACCGTCAACGGGAGCGCATCGCTATAGTGGTCGATCCACTCGATCCCCAGCCGAATATTCTTATTCGGCACAGGTGTCTCTCCTGGCTCGAGCATTCCCCAGCGATGCATGAGGGCAAGTTCGGCATTAGCGTGCCGCTGCTCCTCGGCGTGGAAGTAGTGGTAGATCTCTCTTAACGCCTCGAACGGCGCCTTAGGCGCCATCGCCTCGAAAGCACGCGCTCCGACATGCTCGATCCACACCACATCTGACATGAATTGTTTGAGGTGGGGCCGTTGCTCGTCGGTAATCAACTCCGCGCCTGGGGCTTCCCAATCGATGTCGGCAAGCGCCCACTGTCGGTCTTTAATCGTTTGCAGCATATCGCTGTATTCGAACGCCATTTCCCTACTCCGATCTGGTTCTTCAAATCGCCCGGTGGCTATTTACCGCGCGACCCACTCGATGACACCAAGCCCACCGGTATAGCTCCTGGGCGCCATTCTCTCGGCCTGCCATCACAGGTAATGTCCGAACCTTGACCACCAGCTTGGACGACAAGTCCAACGGTCTCCTTAGCCCGTCCCGGATCGATATCGGCGCAGACACCCGCGCACCCCGACGAGCAAGCTCAACGCCAAAGCCGCGGCCAATGCCGCTGCCAGCTCTCGTGACTACAGCGACAGCACCATGAGTGAGCACATCTGAGCCGCCGAATGGCACCAGCCTCATCGGCGACCGCACGCGCGGGAGCCAGCAGGATCCGCAACCACAAACTGGTGGCACTGGCCCTAAGTGTGGGCGCATGACACCAGTTTTGTGCCGCTCCGGGCGCCTTGTCAAGACGCCGCCTGGACTCAGCAAATGCGTGGGTAGACCCGCTCGTCGCGTCAGCTAAGAATGCGCGCGTGCGGCGCACCTGATCAGCCAAGGATAACGCGCTGGATAGGCCCAGCTGGTGGTACTGAAGGTGAGTCAACGCAAGGTGGTGCTGAGGCGATCGTAACCGCTACGTGGGGACGGACAGGGCCGGCAATGGCCGGAATCTCGACCAGTTGTGCGCCATCACCGGCTGGCGTCGCAATCACGTGCGTAACGCACTCAAGGACACGCTGCGCCCGAAGGTCGTCACGAAAAGACGGCCGCAGCCGCCAAAGAATGGGCCGAAGTCCTTGCGGTGCTGACCTTTGCTGGGAATTGTAGGGCATGCTGGCGGCAGACGACTGCCGCCTTATGCTGGGCGGGTTAGACGGGTATGGGGGGCTGGGGCCTCCGCTCACATGTGAACGTGGGTTGCCGTCAGAAAGTTGGTCCTGGTCGGTAGAGCCACAGTTGTGGGAGGCCCAAGTGGTAGTTCAGCGGACGAGCCATTCTGACCTGGCGCTCGCCCTCAGGAGATGAAAATTATGCAGTGGTCGCCTGTCGACGCCGTCTAACAACTGTGGTCCTACGAGGCCGTGCATCGAGCCGGGCGTCGGATGCCGCTGTTGGGCCCTTCACTGTTGCCGCTAGTTGAGCACGAGGATCAGAATCGTTGTCCCCATGCGTTATCCGCGGGCGGCCGCACCTTGAGATGAACAGGTGTGAGTGTGCAGTGAGGAGATGATGGCGCGCGGATTCCCCGTTTCGCCGCGGCCCGCTGAACACCCTGTCCGACGTCGAACACGTCACCGCCGACTATGTCGCCTGGTACAACCAGCAGCGGCTCATGCACCGCCTCGGACGAGTCCCACGCGCCGAAGCCGAAGCCCAGTACTATTCCCAACACGTGACCGACCAACCGGCCGGCTCACAGAACCCCGAGGGTGCATAGGATGGTTCACTTCGGCCGCACTGCTTGAACACAGCGGCTGGAGCGTGCCTCGAGGACGCGACGAGCGGGATAGTGTACAAATTACTGATCGCTGATGCCCCCAACCTCGGCTCCGGCGACATCGGTGCCCGCGCCCCTGCCAAGCGAGCTAGGAGCGGGCGATATCGTAATGAAAATGACTTTCAATAGGCTCGTGGTGGCGTGGCTGCGCGACGGCCCGAACCTGTTGCGGCGGGTACAAGCCCTTAAATGGACAGGCTTTTGAAAAGTTGGCGATACCAGCGGTACCGTATCAGTAGCTTTTCTGATGTGAACTTTCGGTAGGAGGCTGGCGATGGCCCAGAAGATCGCTCGGACGAGGTTGGTGCGGCGTTGGCGCCGCAACATGGACGTGCTGGACGACGCCGAGTATGCCGACGTGCTGCGCGTCCTGTCTGAGGGCTCAGTGCGACGCAATTTCAACCCATACATCGACATCGACTGGACCGCACCTGAGTACGCGGTAGTCGACAACGACCCCCGCTGGAAGTTGCCGGCGACTGACCCGCTGGGCCGGCACCCGTGGTATCAGGCGCAGTCGGAGGAACGCCAAATCAGGATCGGCATGTGGCGTCAGGCCAATGTGGCCAAGGTGGGGCTGCACTTCGAGTCGGTCCTCATCCGCGGCCTGATGGGGTACGCGTTCTGGGTGCCGAACGGGTCCCCGGAGTACCGGTACTGCCTGCACGAGGCGGTCGAAGAGTGCAACCACACCATGATGTTTCAGGAGATGGTGAACCACATCGGCGCCGACGTGCCTGGGATGCGGCGGCAGCTGAAGTGGCTTTCGCCGCTGATCCCGCTGGTCGCTAGCCCTCTGCCGATCCCGTTCTGGTTCGGCATCCTCGCCGGTGAGGAACCCATCGACCACACTCAGAAGAACGTGTTACGTGAGGGCAAGGAACTGCACCCGATCATGGAGCGGGTGATGTCCATCCACGTGGCCGAAGAGGCTCGGCACATCTCGTTTGCTCACGAGTATCTGCGTAAGCGTGTGCCGCACTTACCGCGGCGTAAGCGGTTTTGGCTGTCGTTATACGTGCCGGTGATTATGCGGGTGGCATGCTCGGCGATCGTGGTCCCGCCGAAGGCCTTCTGGCAGGAATTCGACATCCCGCGCGAGGTCCGCAAGCAGGTGTTCTTCGGGTCCCTGGAGTCGCGCAAGGCGCTGCGTGACATGTTCGGTGACGTGCGGATGCTGTGCTACGACACCGGGCTGATGAACCCGATCGCGCGAATGGTGTGGCGGATCTGCAAGATCAACGGCAAGCCGTCGCGTTATCGCTGCGAGCCGCAGCGCCAGCACCTGGTCGCGGTCGCCTAGCGTTGTGAGTCACTAATTTGGAGCAGTAGTTAGCTGATGCTGCCAGGATTTGGTCGGCGGTTCTGATCCAGACGTAGGGTCGAGGATTGTCGTTCCAGATGAATCGTCCTGCAAATCCCGGAGGCTCCTGACCTTGGTAACGAGGATGCAGGTATGCCAACGTTGTGGCTCCACCAGCAAATCATTTCGCCAGTCGTCAGGGTTGGCTCTTACTACCTGGGCAGGCCGAGGCGTTCGGCGAGTCGACGCCCCGCACCGTAGCGCCCGGTGCGATAGAACGACGCCATGATGTCCTCGTAGCGAGGGCCGAGGATTCGGGGAATGGCATCGAAAACTCTTGCGTCAGGACCGATCAGCACCCGCGGCTTATTCTTCTTGACCCCACGCAGTATCGCCCTCGAGGCTGATTCGGGGCTGGTGAACGCGATCCTATGGAAAAGGCGGCTAAGCGTTTCGGGGTCCGAGCCGTCGGGCAGCCCTCGGGCGTGACCGGCGATGTTGGTCTTCACCCCGCCCGGGTGAACGCAGGTCACACCTACCGGATGCCTGGCGGCCCGGAGTTCTTGGCGTAGGGCCTCGGTGAAGCCGCGGACGGCGAATTTGGCGGCATTGTAGGCGCTTTGTGACGGAATCCCGACGAACCCGAAAACCGATGACACATTGACGATGTGGCCATCGCCGGACGCGATCAGGTGCGGCATGAATGCCTTGGTGCCATGGGCCACCCCCCAAAAGTTGATGCCCATCAGCCACTCGAAGTCGTCCCAATCCATGTCGGCCACGTCGGCCGAGAGTGCCACACCCGCGTTGTTGAAAACAAGGTTCACTCTGCCGAATTCACTGACGACATTCTTTGCGTGTTCGTAAACTGCCGGCCGTTGGGCTACATCGAGCTCGAACGGCACCGCCTTAGCTCCGACCTTCTCGCATCGACCAGCGGTATCGGCCAGCGCGCTCGTATCGATGTCCGACAGCGCCAGCTGCGCCCCCTGTTCAGCCAAGCTCAACGCCAGGTTACGGCCGATACCTGAGCCAGCGCCGGTGATTACTGCCACTTTATTGGTGAAGTCCTTCATAAACTGATCGCCTCCGAATGTATTTGGACTGGCCGACGGCCGGTTCCGCAGATCGTTGACACCGCCCCCATCCTCTTCTGTAACAACCAGAGTCCACTGCACTACACGGCATGGCGCTGGGTGCCAATCCCGTCCGGGATGTTCACCGTCGCCACAGGCGCCCGTAGAGCAGCTAGAACCGCTAGGTATCCCGGAACATGAAACGCGAGCCTCCCTGTTACGCGCCGTACGAGTGGTTGCTGAGAGCCTCGATGCCGGTATCCAGCTTGAACGCTCCCTGCTTCCGAGTAAGCAATTTTCCGAACAAACAGTATACGTAACGACTAGTACTATGTACTGCGGTTTGGGCCGATTGTCAAAACAGTTTAAAGGCAGGAGTCGTGGAGGTGACAGCGTACGCGGCGGTGTGATGCGGCTCTCAAACGCAGCGCTTCTACACGTCATTGCGGAGTCTTGCGCGCCCTGTCGATCCGCAGTAACGTCTCACTAAACACCTAGTACTGTCGGTATCGGAAACCGGGTGTTCGAGGAAGGGGTATCTTGTTATGACGAGCGACCACATAGTGCAAGAGGCAGCGACCACTGCAAATGCGGTGAGTGAGGGGTCTCGGTATCCGACGACCCGGCGGATACGTTTCCCGTTTGCCCAGGGCAGCAAGTATTTCGTTAACGACGACATCATCTTCAGCCACTTTCTGGCGAACTTGTCGGGGTCGTTCCCGCCGGGGGAGGAGTTGTTCATTCGGTCGGTGCGCCGGTTTGCCGATGAGATCGCCGACCCTGGGTTGAAGAAGCGGGTGGCCGGGTTTATCGGTCAGGAATCGGTGCATGGCCAGCAGCATCGGGCGCTCAATGACAAGCTCGTTGACATGGGGTATCCGATTGGGTGGTGGGATTCCGAAAAGTTTGTTGATTGGGTGAAACGCATCGAGGAGGTGCTGCCGGCCCGGATTCCGCTGGCGGTGACAGCAGCCGCAGAACACTTCACCGCCGTACTTGCTGAGCGGCTGCTCGGCGATGAGGAGATCCAGGCGATCCCGGGTGATGCGGAGGTGTGGAACCTGCTGAACTGGCATGCGCTGGAGGAACTTGAGCACAAGTCGGTTGCCTTTGATGTATTCCGCTCGGTGCGGGGTACCGAGCGGGTGCGTCGACGTGTGATGGCGGTAATGATCCCCCTTCTGCTCCTCCTCATAACCGCCGTACTGGCTTGTTCGGTGGCGCGGGATCCCGAAGCGCGCCGTCAGCCAGTGCGACTGGTGCGTGAGACCTATCGGCTCTACCGCGGCCCCATTCTTCGTGGCGTGATCCCAGAGCTCAGGCAATACCTGCGACCGGGATTTCATCCCGACGACATCGACACCAACGCGTTGCTGGAGCAATGGCAGGAGGAACTCTTCGGCACCGAGGGGGCCCTGGTCGGCTACCTGAAGTGACCGACCACCACACTCAAAACAAAGGAGAGTGTCATGGTAGCTAGTCACGCAGCAGTTGCGAACACAGGAATGGCACCGGAAAGACCAGCAAAAAAGGCGTATCCGAAAACTCGCCGGATTCGGTTCTCATTCGGTGATCCGCAGCCGATGCAGCGTCACTTCGTTGAGGGCGACATCGTGCTTAGCCACCTTGTGGCGTTGCTGTCGGGCATATTTCCGCCCGGCGAGGAATTATTTATCAGGTCGGTCCGGCGCTTCGCCGATCGGGTGACCGATCCGGAGTTAAAGAAGCGGGTGGCCGGATTCATTGGTCAGGAGTCGGTGCATGGGCAGGAACACCGCCGGCTCAACGAGCAATTGGTGGACAGGGGCTATCCCCTGGTCAGTTTTTTCATGTTCGATGCCAATAGTCGGCGGCAGCGGCTGTTGGTGCGGATCGAAAACCTGCTGCCCGCGCGGGTACCCCTGGCGGTCACTGCAGCGGCTGAACACTTCACTGCCACGCTGGCTGAGCGAATGCTAGGCGAGGAGTTACAGAAGATCCCTGGTGATCCCGAGGTGCGAAACCTGCTCAACTGGCACGCGGTGGAAGAGCTGGAGCACAAATCGGTTGCCTTCGACGTTTACCGGTCGGTCCGCGGGCCGGAGTGGCTTCGCATCGGTGTGATGGGGGTTTTATACGTTCTGGCCATCCCGGTGATAACGATCGGCGTGTTGCTGTCCATCGCGACGGACCCTAAAGGGTGGCATCCGATCAAAGTGACGCGTCAAGCGCGTGCTGTGTTTCGAGGCCCGCTGCTCAAGGGTTTGATGGCCGACCTGCGCATCTACATGAAACCCGGCTTTCATCCCGACGATGTCGACACCCGTGCGCTGCTGAACAAGTGGCAGCAGGAACTGTTCGGGACCCATGGCACCCTTGTGGGTTACCAAAAGTAGCAGCAAGTCCGGCGAGCCCGAATTGAGTACAAAAGTCGAGATTGAACAGTTACCTGCTGCCGAGCGTGTCACTCCTGACCATGACGTCGTCATTGTGGGCGCTGGGTTCGGCGGTATCGGCGCCGGTATCGCCTTGCAACGGAGAGGTATTCACGACTTTGTCATCGTCGACAAGTGGGATCGGGTGGGCGGCACCTGGCATGCGAACACATATCCGGGTGTGGCGGTGGATATTCCGTCGTTTGTCTACAGCTTTTCCTACGAGCAGCGCGGTGATTGGTCGCGGATCTTCGCTCCGGGTGACGAGCTTCGGGATTACGCCGATGACGTCGTGGACCAATACGGCCTGCGTGAGAAGCTTCGGTTGAACACCACCGTCGCCTCGGCGGTGTTTGATGAGCACAACAGTCTATGGCGATTGACCGCCGCCGGCAACCAGGAGATCACGAGCCGATATGTCGTAATGGCGGTCGGCGGCCTGGAACGCCCGAAGATGCCCGATATCCCAGGTTTGGACGAGTACGGGGGTGCGCTCGTGCACACCGCGCTATGGGATCACGACGTGGTGCTGGCCGGTAAGCGCGTCGCGGTGATCGGCACGGGCGCCACGGCGCTCCAGCTTGTCCCGGCCATCGTTGACGAGGTCGAACATCTGACCGTCTTCCAGCGAACGCCGATCTGGGTGTTCCCCAAACCGGATATGGAGATCAAGTCCGTCGGCCGATGGGTCCTGGGCCGTAAACGAATCCGCTCGGCTATCCGCACGGTGGGCACTGTCGCAACTGAGATCGGGATGGCGGGGATGTGGGTCGGTCCAGGGTGGCTAGTGAACGGGACTCGCCAGCTGCTCGAGCTAGCTACACGCCGCTGGATGCGTCGGCAAATCGAGGATCCAGTAATTCGGGAGAAGCTGATCCCACACTATGGCTTGGGCTGCAAGCGCCCATCGATGTCAAACGACTACCTCCGCACATTCAACCGCGAAGATGTCAGCCTGGTCACCGATGCGATCGAGTGCATAACCAGGAAGGGGGTGCGGACAGTGGATGGTGTAGAGCACGAGGTCGACGTGTTGATATGCGCGACCGGGTTCAAGCTGTGGGATACGGGTGCAGTGCCACCCTTTCCCGTCATCGGGCGCGACGGCATCGATCTCGGGCGGTTCTGGTATGAGCAGAGATACCAGTCGTATCAAGGCGTGTCTGTTCCCAAATTTCCGAACATGTTCTCCATCACTGGGCCTTATGGCTTCGTGCTGGGATCATATCTGTGGATGATCGAAGCGACGTCGGCTCATCTGAGCCGCGCTATAGCCGAGGCGAAGCGCTGCGGCGCGACGGTCTGCGAGATACGTCAGGAAGTCCACGACGAGTATTTCCGGAAGTGTTTGAAGCGCCAGGAAAAGAACTTTCTGTTCACTCCGACCTGCGCGGATTCGAATACCTACTATATCAACAGCCAGGGCGATTCACCGTTTCGGCCGTCGACGCATGGCGAAATGTATTGGCAGAACCGACATTACAACCTTGATGTCTACCGCTACAGTACGGGCGTTAAGCTTCCGGGTGCGATCGGGGCCATGAGGAAGGAGAACGCGTGAAGGTCAATCGGTTGCGTCCACGCGTGGTGGTGGTCACCGGGGCTGCAAGCGGTATTGGCCGGGCGACAGCGATCAGGTTTGCCAAGCTCGGCGCCCATGTCGTGGTGTCCGACATCGATCTGGATGCGGCACAAGCGACCACGGCGATGATCCGTGGTCATGCCCGCAGCGCGTCGGCGGCGCAATTGGATGTTATCGACCCCGATGCCTGGGAGGCGCTCGCTCGCAGCGTGTTAGCCGATTACGGATACGCCGATGTGCTGGTCAATAACGCAGGAATCTTGGTGGGCGGCCCGTTCTTAGAGCTGCGTCCGTCGGATTGGGAACGCCAACTCGGTGTGAACCTAATGGGCGTCGTTCATGGGTGCCGTTTCTTCGGCGCCCAGATGGTTGAACACGGCGGTGGCCATATCGTCAATATCGCCTCGGCGGCGGCATTCACGCCCACCCCGGTTATGTCGCCGTACTCGGTTTCCAAAGCGGGCGTGAAGATGCTGACCGAATGCCTGCGGCTCGAGCTCGGACCGAAAGGCATCGGCGTCAGCGCGATATGCCCGGGTGTGATCAATACCAATATAGGTGATCGCGCGGTGGTTGTCGGCGTCAACCACGAACTGATCGAACAAGGAAAACAGTTCACCAAGAAGCTCCAGGAATTTGGCGAGAAGTTTCCGATCTCACCGATGAGTCCCGACCTCGTCGCTCGCGCCGCCGTGCGTGCTGTACGGTTTGATCTCGCGGTCGTACCGGTGCGCACCGAGGCCTGGCTGGGCTATTTCATGCTCCGCATTGCCCCCGCTGTCAACCGCCGTATGACACAACCATTCTCAGTGGAGGCGTTGCAGCGGCTGGGCACTCGCCTGTTGAGCACCCAGCGCGCCACGAACCAGGACAAACTTGTCCCCCGTCGAGCCGATTCGGCGGCGTCGGTCGTCAGCACGGGAAAGTAGTCTGCTGACGATCAATGGCCATTCCGAAGTCGAGTGTTTCCGACATCATCAGTCCTTCCCGCCAAGCTCACGCCCGGCGTGTCAGACCAAGATCAGATCCACCGTTGTTCAGACAGTCCCAGGTATGGAAAATGACCCCGACGAAATCCTGCCCCACACCCGTAAACGGGTTTCAGACGCAGGACCCTAGTAGCGCAGGGCTTCAAGTGCGGCGCGGACCAAGACGCCGGTCGCAGCGACCAGGCCGACGCTTATCCGGCCCGTTCGAACATCTACGCTCGAGGAGCTTGATGTACGCCATACAGCTTGACGACTTGTCGACGCGCGTCAAACAACCAGCAGGTCAGTACGGCCCTCAGCCCGCAGCAGCTCCTCGTACCGCGGGAAAAGCTTCTTGGCGACGGGAATAAGCTTCAGGATCTTTGGAACCGGCCCCTTGGCGCGGACCTGGCCTTTGGCCAGCGCGACAGCGAGATTGAGGTTGCCCTGCCAAAACCGGTTGGCCATGTCAGAGGTCATGAACATCGCTACGGTAGGCTTGATGTCACAGTTCCCGGTGAACACCTTCTTATTAGGCATGTCGACCGTAACCTGGATATCCGGGTCAGAGCAGTTGAGCTGCAGCACAACACCGGATGCCGCTAGTTGATCGGCGATCGACTCATCGTCCACCGCCTCCTCGAAGATCCCGGCAATGTACTTCGTTGCCTCGACGCCGTCTTTGAAAACGCCCATGACACAACTCCTAGTCATTTGATGGGGTGGTGATGGTCGGGACGCCGCGAGGTCTGACCGAAAAACCACGATGATGATGTCGTGATAGATCGGCAAAGCTGACGGCGACGCGGCGGGAGCTCATGCGGCAGCTGACATTGTGGGTCGAAGCCACAGCTATCGCCTGTCCGAATTTTGGCAGAGAGGTCAGAATCAACCTCCGCGCCAAGCGGCCGCGCGACACGTGGCCCCGGCCACCAATCTGATGCCAATCCCTCAGCTCCTGGATCTTTTGATGTATCAGCTATCTTTGCGCGCTGCCCAGTCGTATAGCTTTCCGATCTTCGTGTAGCCATTGTCCGGGACAAATGCCGCCTCGACCCGCCCGTCGTGAATACAATCGACGGGGCACAGCGGGACGCACTTCCCGCAGTCGATGCATTCATCGAGGTCGATGACGAATCGGCCCAGGAAATCGTCGGCCTTCTTGGATATGGCATCGACCCGTCCCGGGCACGAGTGCTCACACGCTCCGCACCCGATGCACGTGTCATCGATGTAGAAATGGCCTCGCCGAGTGCCGCTCATGCTCTTTCCTTTTCTTCAGCGGCGACTCACAGCCGAGCGCTCTTGTTGATGAAATGCTGCAAACTCTGGTTGTAGCGGAAAAACATGTCCTTGCCCAGAGGATCAGATGACCAGACCCGTATCGGCGTCGACGCCATGCTCAAGGCGTTGAGGGTGTGATCGAGGTCCGGTCGGCCGTCTCCGGCGCGGATGTTGTCCACCATGTCCAGCCACGAATCACGGTCGGTTTCGATGACGAAATCCATCGACTCCAACCCTGTGTCGCTGATCTCTTTGATCTCGCTCACCTCGAAGCCGTCGAACGTGAGCTGGACAATCAACGCAGACCCATCTGGGCCGCCATCGAAGATGTTGACGGCAAACCGGCAGTCGACCTCGCCGAGTTTACGGAACTCGGCGAGGTCAGCCTTACTGACCTCCGCCAGCCTGGTGAACCACTCAACGGTAGGAAGATCTGCGCTCGTACTTACGCCGTCCACGGCATCTCCAAGGGGATCGTCACCTTCTCGCGACGGTCAAACCCGGCCCGCTCACAGCGCTGCAGGTACTCCTCAATAATCGTCCCCCACAGGAACGACACACCCTCCATACCTTCGTCGATCTTGTCCACTCCACCGCCCATAAGAACGGCCAGCGGTTCCAACAGCCCGGGACTGCTCAGTGCGGTGAGGATGATCTGCTCGCCAAGATCGGCGAAGCGATGCATATCCGAAAGCGCCTTTTCCCGATCAGTCGAGCTGTCGAGGAAGTTCTTCAATTCCAGGGTCCCGTACGACACGTGACGGGCCTCGTCCTGCATGCAGCGCCGGAAGATCTCCTTGTCGACATGCGTCTTGGACAGGTACTCCCCGGCCCGGAAAATCGTAAGGACAAGCCCTTCGCCCAGCACGTTCAGCAGGAACGTGCCCTGGGTGTGGCTCGGCGACTCGAGGATCGCCTTCAGTGCCCACTCCAGGGCCGGGCTGGCGTGCAACAAGCCTCCCCCGCCGGCGAGGGCACGCTTTCGGAACACCTCCATGTGGCGGGCCTCGTCCATCATCTGCGTCACGAGGAAGTTCTTAACCTCGTAGAAATCCGGTGAGGTGCGATACACCCACCGCGACGGAAAGTCACCGGCGACGAACTCAACCTCCGTCAAAGAGGTAGCCAGCTGGCACGCCGCCTTCTCCAGATCCTCACTGGCGGGCTCCAGCTCGTTCCACGGAATATCGCTGGTGGAGTTCCACTGCCGTGCCTTGGCCTCCTCATACAGCGTCATGACGTTGTCCGCCCAGGCCTCCTTCTTGTCGAGGATGTCATAAGCGTCGATGGTCGGCATCTGGTCAACATAGGGCTCACGCACAGAGCCGCGCGGGGCGAAGTTGCGCCACGTCGTGTGCTCGGGCAGCGTGCCGTAGGCTGGCGGGCGGTTGATGTCGGTATAGGTCAACCCCCGCGAACTCGGGCGCGCGCGAACACCCCAATTGGCCTTGTCGGTGTTCATCCAGTGCAGCGAAAACGAGCCGCGCCCGAGCCGGTCGAGGTTCTCCTGCAACAACTCAGCCCAAATCGTGTTGTCCTCCCGAAACTTCTTCTCGTAAGCCGCCAACGCCTCGTCTTCGAGCGGAGTTTCACTGGGAAGCGCCTGCATCTGGGTCAGCATCTCGGTCATGTGGTGATCCTTCACATTAGTGACCTAATCCATTCGTAGCGCCAGCGTATGGCGCCGCTCACATCGCGTGTAAGGTCCGGCAGGGTCAACTCTGACCCGAGTGGGCCATCCCACTATCGAAACTTTTGGCCCGCCGCCGTAGCGCGAGCCGATAGGCTGAAGCTCAAGCGCTCCGCGCGCAACTACCTGGGCGTCTGGTTCCATTCCCAGGTGGTGGTGGTAATCAGCAGCTGACGCGACGAACAGCGGTTCAACGTAGGGCTGAACGCCGCTCCCCGCCGAATTACGGGCGAAGCTCTGTCTTTGAATACCTCGCCCGCGGCAGTTCGCGGCATGTCGGGAACGAGATGCACACAGAATGCGGTCAGGGGCGGCGGAAGGTAAATCCCTCCCACGCCTGGCGCCGAACCGCAAGCGGGTCACACTCGACCCGCGATGTCCTGTCGAAGATCATCACCGCATGGTCGGCACTGACGTGGCTGGGCCAACCCGCGCCAGGCACGCCTGTGCGGGCGAAGGCGCACCACCGCGACTGGACATCCTCGGTAATGCGCAGCGCCGTATATTTGTCGCCTGCCGCGCTGAGCAGCCGACCCAACCGCGTTCTGTAGACGTCGAAAACTGCGAGCAATTCGGTAGCATGAGTGGCCCCCAGCCCGGACCATCGCAACGTGCGCGGAGCGTAGTCATAGCGGTACACGTATACCGGAGCGTGTGCGCTGTGCGCGTCGGCGATCTGCCATACGACCGATGCGAACGTGAAGTCGCCTCCCAATTCAATACAAGCAGCGGCTTTCGGATAAGAGGGGTACGCCGCCGTAATCCGCTCACGGTCAGCAGATTCCACAGTCGATAGCAGCAGCTCGATCTTGGGTTCGTTCGTTGGCAGTAGTTTCAGGAAGCGGGTGAACAGCTTGGCTTCTTCCGCATTGTTACCCACGACGAGAGGCACTCGGTGTGCTTTTCCCAAGCGCAACGAATCCATTGGATCCAGCGGCAGGTAGTCGGTTCCATATGTGGGACCGACCGGATATACGCCCGGCGCGTTGCGGCTTTCCTGCATGATCAGATGATCCAAAGTCGCTACGAGGTCGGTCGGCGGCGCGGTCAGCAAGACCGCGGCAGCGTCTCGCCTCCGAGCTCCGAGAATCGCCGCAAACCTTGCGGCGTATTCTTCAGATTGTTCACGGGAACTAGCCAAACCTCCCGCGGGGCTCTCAGAAATGGCTTGAGCGAACAGCCCTTTAGCAGCTGGAACAGCCAACAGCGTCGCCACTGCGTGTGCCCCTGCGCTCTCGCCGAATATCGTCACAGCGTCGGGATTGCCGCCGAAGCTTGCGATGTTGTCACGCACCCAACGGAGCGCCATAACCAGATCACGCAGATAAAGATTGTCGTCGATGCGGAAGGCGTCGGTAGACAGAGACGAGAGGTCAACTGCTCCAAGCGCGCCCAGCCGGTAATTAACTGACACGAACACGCACCCCTTGCGAGCCAACGATGCCCCGTCATATACCGGTGTCGCGGAGCTGCCGAGGAAGTATGCGCCGCCATGGATGAACACCATCACAGGTAACGGCCGCTCGTATCTGGTGTCGGGCGCGACGACGTTCAGCGTCAGGCAGTCTTCGCTCATCGGCTGATATTTGCCGAGGCCAACAAAAGTGTATTTGCGCGGCTGTGGTGCACAGTACCTGAAACGGTGACACGGCAAGACTCCCTCCCACGGCTCGATTGGCCGGGGGGCTCTTAGGCGCAACGCCCCGACGGGCGGCTCGGCGTAGGGGATGGATCGCCACCTGGTCACGCCGTCTCGGGAGAAACCCTCGACCAAGCCGGAAGTTACTGTGGTGCAGACGGTACGAAGGTGCATCGCTCGACTGTAGCTAATGGCCATTCACATCCTGCTTAAGTGGATGGATGTCACGCATATCTTGGTTTTGGTAGCTGTCGGCTGCCCTTAACTATGGCCAGCTTTGGGCTGCGCCACACAGCTCAGAGGTTCTCAGGCCGAATTGGCTATCGTGCGGTCGAGAAATCCGGCGACTGCTGCAGTGAAGGCGTCGTTGTCGTCGCCGGCCACCATGTGACCTGTGCCGGAAACGTCCACCGCTTCGGCGTGCGGGACAACCTGGAGGAATTCATCGACCGACTGCTGCGATGTCACATCCGAGAGGACGCCGCGCACCAGAAGCGTTGGTGCCTGCACGCGACGGGCCCCCTCAACAAGCAGTTCGCTGATCGCGTCGAACTGTTCGGCACCAGTGGCGGGGTCACCTTGCAGGAACTGAAAATTAGAGGTGATGAAAGCCGGATCCCATCGCCAAATCCACCTGCCATCGTCGCGTTGGCGCAACACTTTTCGCAGTCCGTCCAGGCTTTCGGGACGAGCGCGGTGCGGATTGTATTGGGCGATGACGTCGGCCGCGTCGTCGAGCGTGCCGAATCCGTCGGGATGGGCGGCCATAAATGACACGACGCGGCGTGCACCGTGGAACTCCATTCGCGGGGTGATGTCGACAAGAACGACTGCTGACCACAAATCGGCTGGTGCCAGCAGATGGGTTCCCAAAATGGTCATGCCACCCAACGACGCACCAACGACCACCGGCGGGCGGTCGTCACTCGCATGTTCGCGCACAGCCAGCAGATCGGATGTGAGTCCTGCGAGTTCGTATCGCCCAGTCGGGTCCCACCCGCTATCGCCGTGGCCTCGGGCATCGTAGGCGACGACGGTGTAACCGCGCGCATGCAACCGGCGCGCCGTGGTGGTCCAAGCGTGGCGATTTTGACCACCACCATGCAGGAGAAGTACGACGGCGCGGGCGGTGTCGTGCCGGTAGAAATCCGCCGTGAGGGTGACGCCGTCTTCGGTGCGGATTCGCTCGCAGGTAACAGTCATTTGATTAGGCCGCGATAGCCAATTCGGACGGCACTCGTGCTCAGTCTCGCCATCAACCGGAATACCCCCTCGGGCTAACCACCGTCACGGTTCCCTGCGCCGCGCATACCGCGCGCCCCGCGTTGGAGACATCGATTCTGGCGACACCGCTACGCTTGCCCAGCGCGATGATCTCGGTGACCGCAACGCACACTCCGCTCGACACGGGCTGCAGCAGATTTAGCTTGAATTCCGTTGTGGCCACCCATGATCCCGCTGGGATAACCGGATAGAACACCACGCCCAGACAGTGGTCTACCATCGCCGACAAGCATCCGCCGTGCAGGTTGCCGAACGGCGTCATCAGGTCGTCCCGAGCATCCATCTCCACAACCAGACGTCCCGCGGCGAATTCGGTGTGCCGAAATCCCAAGTAGCTGGACAGCCCACCCGCGGTTGCCGCCGCATTCTGCAACTCGTCGGCAATCTCTTGGCTGAACTGCTCGAACTTCATGTCTAGAGCCCCTCGTCGTTCACCGATACTGCTGCCACTAACGAGACATTACTCCGTACTTGTTGCATCAGCGCAAGACCGGGTGGTGGTGAGCAGAGGAGGAAGCAGGAATCTTCGTAGAAAAGCATCGAGGCCCTCCGGGCTGCGCTGCCTTGGGCCTTCGACCGTGAGTAGGCTGAGGATAGCCCGCAGTATCCACTCGGATGCATCGTCGACCGACACCCCACGCTCAAGTTGATCCCAGTGCGCGGCGAAGACAGGGCGAAGGAACTCGGCGACGAGTTCGAACAAAGCCACCGACGTACCCTTGGCCAGCCCTACGCCGGCGAGTTCGTCGTCACTGCCGAATAGCAATCCGATTATGGGTTCACGGTGGGCCGCACGGAGTGTAACCTCGACGAAATCCAGTATCGCCGAGCCTAAATCGGCATGCGCTGCGATCCGCGCACTAATGCGGCGGAGGTAGCGTTCGGCTGACCGCAAGATAACACCGGAAATGACGGATTCACGACTCGGAAAGTAGCGATACACCGTGGCGCGGGACACCCCGGCCTGCCTGGCGATGTCCTCCATCGTGGTGCCCGGTAGCCCCTTGTTCTCGAGGGACGTTGCGGCGGCATCGAGCAGATGGTCTCGGGCGATGTCGCGGCTCGCGGCGGTCGCCGTGCCCCATCGCAACGATTTTTTCGTCACCATTCAAGTATGCCGTCCCGTGCCGTTCGTGGGCTGACGATCGAAGCAGTTGTCGTATAGCACCTTATGTGACAATATCGCAGATATGTCGCAAAGGCGTCGACGATGACCGCGGCCTGACCGTTGCCGATTCCACGCCGCACTCCGGTCGTCGTCGCAGTTGGTGAGATCACGCACCGCGACGACGGTGTCGTTGACCCCATCGATTTGGCTTCCGAGGCCGTGCGTCGAGCATTGCAGGACTCGGGCGCTGCTATCGGGCATCGAATCGATATGGTGGCGACGCCCGGAATCTTGATGATTCCGCGTGACAATCCTGCGACGAGGATTGCCGAAGCGGCTGGGCTGGCGCCAATACGGCGCATCAGTTGTCCGGTTGGCGGTAATACGCCTCAGTACCTCGTTGAGGTGCTCGGCGCCCGCATCGCGCGCGGTGTCAGCGACGCGGTGTTAGTCGTCGGAGCGGAGAGCGGCGCGTCAGCTCGTAGGGTTGGATCGGGTCAGGTGCGACGAGACCCGAAACCCGTTGAGGGCCGGGATGAGTCACTTGGCGATACTCGCCCCGGTCTGAGCGCGGCCGAGATGTGTGCTGGACTGCGTTGGCCGCACCAGGTGTACCCGGTCTTCGAATCGGCGATTGCGGCTCGATCGGGCCGGACCTTCGATGAGCAGCGTCGCTGGCTGGGAAACCTGATGGCCCCCTTCACGCTCGAAGCATCGAGGCATCCCGGCCAGGCATGGTTTCCGCGCGCGCGCACTGCCAGTGAGCTCAGCTCGGTCTCGCCAACTAACCGGATGGTGTGCGAGCCATATCCCAAGATGCTCAACAGCATTATCACCGTCGATATGGCAGCCGCCTTCGTCATGATGGCTGCCGAAGTCGCCGACGAAATCGGTGTTCCTCGTGACCGATGGGTTTTCCCATGGTGCGCGGCCACTTGCAACGACGTGTACTTTCCGGTTCAGCGGCCCGATCTCAGTCGGTCCGCGGGAATTCGCGCTGTCGGACGGGCGCTCCTAGCTGCCTGCGACCTTTCCGCCGATGACATCGGATGGTTCGATTTGTACTCCTGCTTCCCTTCCGCGGTCGAAGTTGCGATCGAGGCGCTCGATCTCGATCCAGCGGATCCACGCGGGTTCACGGTGACCGGTGGATTGCCCTACCACGGAGGACCGGGTAACAACTATGTCAGCCACTCGATTGTGGAGATGGTTCGACGCTGCCGAAGCGAACCGGACGCCCTAGGACTGGTTTCCGGATTAGGTTGGTACATCACGAAGCACTCGTTGGGCCTATGGTCGGCGACGCCGCCGCCGACTGGGTGGCAGACACCGGACATGGCGGAAGCGCAGGCCGCGATTGATGCGACTGCGGTTCCAGTCGCTTCTGCCGCCGACACATCCGGTAGGGCAACGATCGACGGCTACACGGTGGTACACGACCGCGACGTTGGCCCTTCGTGGGTGCCTGTTCTCGCGCGTCTACCCGACGGCCGGCGCGTCGCGGCTCGCAACGACGATGCGAAGGTGGCGAAGGAAATGTCAAAAGAGATGATGGTCGGACGTCAGGTAACTGTGCGGCCCGCTGATCAGCGCGTCGAATTCGAACTGCCATGAAGGCCGATGCGCTCGTGCTGACCAAGCCGCGCGCCCTCGAGCGGCGCACTCTTGCGGTACCGCCCGTCGACGGCCACTCCGGAGTCCTTCGGATCGAGGCGTGCGGGCTCTGCGGAACCGATCACGAGCAGTACAGCGGTCACCTACCAGCGGGCTTCGCCTTCGTCCCGGGACATGAAATCGTCGGTGTCGTTGAGGCAGTCGGTGACGCCGCAAGCGCGCGTTGGGGTGTGTCGGCAGGTGATCGGGTTGCGGTCGAGGTTTTTCGATCGTGCCGGGAGTGCGACGCGTGCCGCCGAGGTGAGTATCGCAGGTGCTCGCGCAACGGACTGGCCACGATGTTCGGCTTCGTCGACGTAAACATCGATCCCGGCCTGTGGGGAGGGTACGCAACGCACCTGCATCTGCCCTTCGATTCCATGCTGTTGTCGATTCCAGACAGACTCGACCCGATTGTCGCTACGTTGTTCAACCCGCTGGGCGCGGGAATCAAATGGGCTGCCACGCTGCCGGAGACCGCGTCAGGCGACGTCGTCGCAGTCCTGGGGCCAGGCATCCGCGGCATCTGCTCGGCCGTAGCAGCGAAGGAATCCGGAGCGGCATTCGTCGCTATGACCGGACTCGGACCACGCGATCGACCACGGTTAGCCGCAGCGTCCAAGTTCGGCGTGGACCTGACCATTGACGTGACCCGTGAAGACCCGGTCAAGGCCCTGCAACGAGCGACCGGTCAACTCGCAGACGTCGTCGTCGACGTCACCGCCAAAGCGCCAGGTGCATTCGCTGACGCCGTCGCACTTGCTCGACCAGGCGGACGCGTGGTGATCGCCGGCACCCGCGGCGGCGGCGGAGCACCAGGCTTCGAGCCAGACCTCCTCGTTTTCAAAGAACTACGCGTCCTCGGCTCGCTGGGGGTCGATTACCCCGCCTATCAGAGCGCGATCGAATTGCTCGTCTCTGGGCGTTGGCCCTTCGATGAACTATCCCGGGACGTCGCCGGTTTCGCGGGCCTACCACGATTACTCGACGTCTTAGCCGATGGCGAGCCGGGCACGATTCCGGCCTTGCACAACGTCTTCGTACCGATGGCCTGACGTGCCAGCAGTGCCCAACTGAAAGGACTCTCAATGACGATGTCAAGCCGCCGACTGAGTGATCGGGGGTGAGTCGGGTTGCCAGGTGCGGTTGTCGCGGATGAGTGCGTAGAGGACGTTGGTGCGGCGTCGGGCCAGGCAGATGGTGGCTGGGATGGGTCGTTTGCCTTGGTTTCGTTTGCGTTGGTAGTAGGCGCGGGAGGCCGGGTCGCAGCGGATGGCGGTCAGTGCGGACATGTACATCACCCGGCGCAGCCGGCGGCTGTAGCGCTTGGGGGTGTGCAGTCGTCCGGTGCGTTTTCCCGAATCTCGAGATACCGGTGCGAGCCCGGCCCAGGCGGCGAGCTGGTCGGCCGAGCCGATCAGTTCGGGATCGCCGACGGCGGCCAGGAATTCAGCACCGAGCCGAAATCCCATGCCTGGGATGCTGGTGATCACTTCGGCCAGTGGATGGCGGCGAAATCGGTCCTCGATGTCGGCATCGGTGGTCTTGATGCGGTCATCGAGGGCAATCACCCCCTGCGCCAGATCAGCGATCAGTCCGGCGGCCACTTGTTCGCCGGGCAGTCGGACCGTTTGAGTTTTGGCGGCCGCCACCGCAGCCGCCGCAATGGCCGCGGCATTACGCACTCCGGCGTCGGCCAGGATCCGGGTCAGCCGCGAAATACCGGTCTGGCGGATGGCTTTGGGGCGCTGGTAGCGCGCCAGCAGCACTACCCAGCCCCGGTCAGCGCTGAGCTGGGCGGCCCGCTCCAGCGCCGGACACACCGCAACGAGTTGTTGGCGCAGTCGGTTGATCGTGCGGGTGCGGTCAGCGACCAGGTCGGCGCGATGAGCGGTGAGCAGCCGCAGTTCGGTGATCAGATCGTCGTCGGGATGCAGCAGTGGCAAGTCATCGCCGCGCATCCGCGACTGATCAGCGATCACCCGGGCGTCTTTGGCGTCGGTCTTGGCTTCACCACCTCGATAGACCGCCGAGGCTTGCCAGACCGCACGGCCCGCCAGGTAGCGCACCGACTTGCCGGCATCAGCCAACACGGTCAACAACAGGGCGGCATACACCGTGGTCAGGTCCACCGTCCAGGCAACCTGATCAGCCAACGAGTCAATCTCGCCGATCAGCGCACGGATCGGTTGCTCCTCGTTGCCGAGTCTGCGCGACAACACCACCGTGCCGCTGTTGTCGACCACGCACACCCAGTGATGTTCCTTGCCGACATCAACCCCAGCCCACAACTGGCCCGCTGCCATCGATCTCCTATCCGCTTGTCTGCCAACACGATCCCCACGGACAACCCCGCCAGCATTTCCTTAAACAAGCGATCACGTCGCAGATCTCAATCAGCGGCCCGAGGAAGTCCAGGAAGGCCGGGCGGCCAGTCCTTTCAAGCCGCACCACCAGGCCGGCAACCGACATGCCGCCTCACCCGACCCACCCGGGTCACAGCACAACGTAACAACACGAAGTAACTGCACCTACGAACTTAAGGACCGACTGTGGGCAGTGGAAACCGCGTCGAAATGCTCGGCCTGACAGACGCGCGCCGGCGCGCTGCTCAATGTGGCATCCCCGAAGCCATAGCGGAGTTGTCGATATTCCGAATCGCGCTTCACCAGCCTAGTGTGGCAATGGCCTTGAACGGACTGCTGGAGGCGTTGCTGTGGACCGGGGACCTCGACGCGCGGCTGCGAGAGCTGATCATCATGCGAATCGGCTGGGTCACCGGCTCGGTCTATGAATGGACGCAACATTGGCGACTCGCACGAATGCTCGACGTGTCCGAGCGTGACCTGCTCGCGGTGCGAGATTGGCAGAATGCTAACCACTTTGGCGATGCCGAACGTGCTGTACTTGCGGCGACCGATGAGACACTGCGTGACGGCACCATCTCGGATGGCACGTGGGCTGTGTGCCGAGATGCGTTGCAAGCAGACCCGGGGCTCCTTGTAGAACTTGTCGCGGCGATTGGCAACTGGCGACTCTTTTCTGCGCTCCTGCGATCTCTGGATGTGCCGCTCGAAGACGGCGTCGACGAATGGCCCCCTGACGGTGTTCGACCATCGTGACGCAGCGTGTCCAAAATGCCTGCGGTACCGTGCTAACGGTATCGCGCCGAAGCGGACCGTACTGGCGCTTGGATCGCCCGGCGCGGCTCGCCGTGACCATGAGCTGCACTTTGCCAGGTCGGCATACGCCAAGTTGCTGCGTTCGGCACCTTAATGCGGGATTTCTCGTCGTTTAAGGCCGCAATGGCCGAAGTTATCGAACACGTCCAACCGGAAACGAGGCCGCAACCTTGGATGCTCCAAATTCAACTGAACCGCAACGCCTGCCGTCACACACGCCTACCTGTATGGGTTGCGGGACCCGAGAATTCCAGTGGCCTGCAGCTAGAGGTCTATCGTCTGGACGATGAGGTATATGCCGATGTGGCATTCGATGAGCGTCATATCGGTGCGCCCGGCTTGGCGCACGGCGGGGCTATCGCGGCGGCGTGCGACGACCTTTTGGGCTTCACCCTGTGGATCGCCGGCACGCCTGCGGTCACGCGCAATCTCGCGATCGAGTATCTAGCGCCGGTTCCGCTACACCAGCCCCACCGCATTAGCGCACGTATCAGCGTGCGGCAAGGACGTGCCTTACACTGGCGAGGGGGTCGGTGAAGATGGCGTCATTCGTTTCACCGCAACAGCGGTTTTCATCACGGTAGAACCCGAACACTTCGCCGCCCACGGCGACATCGCCGGTTTCGGAGAGCTTCTTGACCAGCTCGTCCGCTTCGCTGGACCCAACACCGCTCATGACTCAGATGAAGGTGCGTAATCGTCGGTATTTTAGTCAAAATGCAAGAGTTTCAAGCGTCCTCACGTTTACGTTGCGGCCACCAGCTGGTCTCACGGAGCAATGTGGCGATCGCGGGAACCGTGAGAGTGCGGACAACAAAGGTGTCGAGTAGTAGGCCACAGCCGATGATGAGCCCGGCTTGGATCATGATCGCGACCGAACCGACCATAAGGCCGAACATGCTGGCCGCGTAGATGAGCCCGGCGGAAGTGATGACTGAGCCGGTGTTTGCGACCGTGCGCAGTACGCCGACGCGGATGTTGTGAGCGGATTCCTCGCGTAACCGCGAGATCAGCAGCATGTTGTAGTCGGCGCCCACCGCGATCAAGATGATGAACGCCAAAAGCGGTACCAGCCAAGCGATTTTCTTACCGAGGCCGTATTGGAAAACGAGCGTCCCGATGCCCAGTGCGGCTGCGTAGTTGAGCACGACCGTACCGAGCAGGTAGAGCGGGGCCACCAAGGCGCGCAGGAGAACGACGAGGATCAGTCCGACGATGACGAGCGTGGCAATGGCCAGCAGATGGAAGTCGGCCGACAGAAGGCGCTGGATATCGGAGTTGACGGCGGGGAATCCGGCCATCGATATTTTGGCGTTGGCCAAGGAGGTGTTGGGCGTGCAGCATCGGCAACTTGGGTGATCTTCTGAGCGAGATCCATCGCTTCGCTGCTGTAGGGGTTGTAGCTGGATTCGATGGCGAAGCGTGCGGTCTTGCCGTCAGCGGACAGGAAGTGCTTTGCCACATCGGAGAACTGGCGATTCTCGAAGGCGTTAGCCGGGAGGCAAAAGCCGCTGGAGTTGTCCGAACCGGCGCTGGACCGCGCGGAATTCTGTAGTTGGGTGGCGATCTGACTCATGCCGGACAACATTTCGATGTTGCTGTCGGCAAGGGTATGCACACCGGTGGCTAGGGCTTGTGCGCCCGATGCGAGCTGGCTGATGCCGTTTTGGAGGCGGCGGATGTTGCCGGCCATGTCGGCGGGGTCGCCGAGCGCTCCGAACGCCTTGTTCAGCGAGGTGACCGTGTTCTGCAGGTCTGCCATGGTGCCCCCCGCAGTATCGCCGCCCGGCTGGTACATGTCGCCGAGGTTGGCGAGCTGGCTGAAAAAGCCGCCATCGCGCAAGGTCACCAGAATCCGTACCTGGTCGCGGATCTGGGTGCACTCGGGTGTGGAGGCAAACCAGGGGGAGGTGTTGAGCGCACCGACCAGCGGGTCGATCGTGGCGATCGCATTCTGAGCTTGTTGAGCTTCTTGACGTAGCCCAGGTCCGGCTCGGATAGCTTGGTCGATGGTCGGTGTGGTAGTCGAAAGTTGCTGCAGCAGAGGGCGAAAGCGCTGAAATTGCGAGCCGCTGGACTGGGCTTGGTTAAGGATACCGGTCAGCGGAGTCAACGCTGTGCGAAGGGTGGTGTCAAGTTGCGCCAGGCCGCTGGCGAGTTGGTCGGCACCGCCGGTGAGTTTGGTGAGATCGGTCTTGTGGGCGTCTCCTTTGGCGACGGCATCGGCCATCTTGTTGCCGATCTGGACGTTTTGCCAAGAGAGCTGTGCCTGATCGAGTCGTGCCCCGGTGGGCCGGGTGACGCCGGATACTTTGGTGACGCCCGGCAATTGCGACACGCGAGACGCCATCTCATCCAGGTCGGCCAGGCCTTTACCGGTGTGCATATCGGTCCGTGATTCCACGACCATGAACTGGGTGATGACGATATCTTTGCGAAAGTGCCTGTCCAGCAGGTGATAACCTTCGTTGCTGGCGGTTGTGTCCGGCTCTCCTTGGCGGTCGTCGTAGCTCATGCGCATGGTCAGCGCGACAGCCGCTAGCCCTAATACAAGGGCCAGGCTGGCGGCCAGCAGTGGGGTGGGTCGGCGGACTACGGCCACGGCGATCCAGTTCCAGTAGCGGCGTGTGCGGTCGGCTTTGGGTTCGCCAATGCCGCCGTTTGGCGGCCAGCGCCAATACCGGAGGGAACAATGTCACGGTGGCCGCGACTCCGACGAAGACGGCTATCGCGCACGCTGGGCCCAGCGCGCCAAAAACGCTCAGCTTTGCAAAGAACCATGGCCAGAAATGCAAACGCCACAGTCGCGGCGGAGGCCAGGATCACCCGGCCGATGGTGGCGGTTGCGTTGATCACCGCGAGGTCAGCCGAGACGTCCTGGCGGCGCTGCTCGTGATACCGGCTGATCAAAAATGCCGAATAATCGGTGCCGGCGCCCAACAGAATCGCCGTCATGAACGCGATGGTGAATCGCGACACCGGCATTCCCGCTTCGCCCAGCGCCGAGAGCACTCCGCGCCCTACCGCAAGGCTGACCCCGATAACCAACAGAGGCAGCAACGCGGTAAACAGTGACCTGTAGATGACCAGCAAGATCAGCGCTATCAGCCCGGCGGTCACGACGGAGATGACAATCAAATCCTGCTCAGCCGAATCGATTTGATCGCTGAACGTCGCGGGAGGGCCGGTTACGCGGACCGTCGTGGATGTGCCGCTAAAGGACTGGGCGGCGATAGCGGTGATGGCTTAGTAGTGCGGTGAGGCCGCCGGGAACCGGTCGGTGGTCGCCGACTGCGGGTCATCTTGCCGGGGCAGCAGGTAGGCGCGAACCGCCGAACGTGGCCCGTAGGGCCGAAGTAGCTGGCTGGCCGGGCGAGTGCGTACCTGCTGCGGCCACCAGAACCAGCGCCCCAGCAGCGCGGCGACGGACGGCATCATGAATGAGCGCACGATCAGGGTGTCGAACAGCAGACCCAGGCCGATGGTGGTGCCGACCTGCCCGACGACTTTCAAATCGCTGAATATGAACGAGGCCATGGTGGCGGCGAAGACCAGGCCCGCAGACGTCACCACCGCACCGGTGCCGGCCATCGAGCGGATGATTCCGGTTTTCAAACCGGCACCGATTTCTTCTTTGAAACGGGACACCAGCAGCAGGTTGTAGTCGGATCCGACGGCCAGCATCAAGATGATGGACATCGCCAGCACCATCCAGTGCAGTTTGAAGCCGATGATGTCCTGCCACACCAGCACGGACAGTCCGAACGAGGCGCCCAACGAGATCAGCACCGTGCCCACGATGGTGACCGCGGCGACCAGGCTTCGGGTGATGATCAGCATGATGATCAAAATCAGGCTGGCCGCAGCTATTGCCGCGATCATCAGGTCGTATTTGGAGCCGTCGCGCATGTCCTTGTAGACCGCGGCGGTGCCGGCAAGGTAGATCTTGGCGCCCTCCAGCGGAGTTCCCTTGATGGCTTCCTTGGCTGCGTTCTTGATCGGCTCGACGTGCGAAATGCCTTCCGGGGTCGCGGGATCCCCTTCATGGGAGATGATGAAGCGGGCCGCGTGCCCGTCCGGCGACAGGAACATCTTCAGACCGCGCTTGAAGTCGGGGTTGTCGAAGACTTCCGGCGGGATGTAGAACGAGTCGTCGTTCTTGGCGGCGTCGAAGGCCTGGCCCATGGCGGTCGAGTTTTGGCTCATCACGTCCATCTGGTCATACAGCGACGACATCGAGCTGTGCATGGTCAGCATCATTTGCTTCATGGTCGTCATGGTGGCGATCATGGGCGGCATCTGCGCCAGCATCTGCGGCATCAAGGCGTCCAGCTGAGATATGTCGCCGGCAAGATAGGTGAATTTTTCGGTGATCTGATCCAGACCGTCGAGCGCGTCGAAGAGGGATCGCAGCGACCAGCAGCCCGGGATGTCGAAGCAGTGCTTTTCCCAGTAGAAGTAGCTGCGAATCGGCCGGAAGAAATCATCGAAGTTGGCGATGTTGTCGCGCAATGTGTTTGTGACATCCAACATTTCATGCGTGAGGCCGTCCATGTGGTGGGTGACCGCGGCCATCTGCGAGGTGATGTTGTACATGCGCTGCATGGTGTCGATGGACTGTTGCATCGCGTCGGCCTGCTTGAGCATGTCGTCCATGCGCTGGTGCATGTACTGCTGGTTTTCGACCTGCGTGGTGTTTTGCATGCTGATCTGGAACGGGATTGAGGTGTGCTCGATCGGCGTTCCCAGCGGCCGGGTGATCGCCTGGACGCGCGCGACACCCGGATGTGGAAGACCCCTGGCGATCCGGTCCAACACCAGCATGCCCGCCGGGTTGCGCATGTCGTGATCGGTCTCGATCATCAACAATTCCGGATTCATCCGGGACGCGGGGAAATGCCGTTCGGCGGCGGCGTAGCCGATATTCGCGGGGACGCTCGGGGGTAAATACAGCCGGTTGTCGTAATTGGTTTGATAACCGGGTAGGGCGAGTAGACCGATGAGGGCGATCGCGACTGACACCGCGAGAATTGGCCCGGGCCAGCGCACGATCGCGGTGCCCACCCGTCGCCATCCCGGGTCCGCATCTTGCGCTTAGGATCGAACAGCTTGAAGAAACTGCCGACGGTCAGGACCGCCGGACCCAAGGTCAGCGCGGCAGCAACGGCGACCAGCATCCCGACCGCACAAGGGATACCCATAGTCTGGAAATACGGAAGCCGGGTAAAGCTCAGGCAATACATCGCACCGGCAATAGTCAGGCCAGAGCCAAGGACGACGTGCGCGGTTCCGTGGAACATGGTGTAGAAGGCTTTTTCGCGGTCCTCGCCTAGGCCGCGCGCCTCTTGATATCGGCCGAGAATAAAGATCGCATAGTCTGTCCCAGCGGCGATGGCCAACAGCACCAAAATATTAACCGCGAAGGTCGACAATCCCATGATGTTGTTGTAGGCCAGGAAAGCGACAACCCCCCGAGCCGCCATCACCTCGATCACCACCATGAACAACGTGCTGAACACGGTGATAATCGAGCGGTATACCCACAGCAACATCACGATGATCACCACGAAGGTGATGATCGTGACCTTCTGGAGGCTCTTTGTCCGGCCGAGTGCTGATCGGCGATCAACGCCCCAGCGCCGGTCACATAGGCCTTGACCCCGACGGCGCAGGCACGCTGTCCACGATCTTGCGGACCGCCGCGACAGACTCGCTGGCCAGGCTCTCGCCCTGGTTACCAGCAAGATACGCCTGCACATAGGCGGCCTTGCCGTCGGAGCTTTGCGAACCGGCGGCCGTCAGCGGATCCCCCCAGAAGTCCTGGACGTGCTGGACGTGTTTCGTGTCAGCCTCGAGTTTGCGGACGATCTGGTCGTAGAAATGGTGGGCCTCATCGCCCAGCGGCTTGTCACCTTCCAGCACGATCATGACCGCACTGTCACTGTTGAATTCGTTGAATACTTTGCCGATGTGCTTCATCGCTTGCATCGACGGCGCGTCCTTGGGGCTCATCGACACGGTGTGTTCTTCGGCGACCGCGTCCAGCGATGGAACCAAGACGCTGAGGACGACGACAAGCCCCACCCAGGCAAAGACGACGGGCACCGCGAGTTTGTGGACCGTTCGCGCGAAAACCGGCATATGCGGCAGCCCTGCGGCCCGGTCATCGGTCATGCGGACTTCACTATGCAGAACGTTTGCGCATTCATACCCTGACTCGACCTTTCGTCCTTGACCACCTCGTCCACGATGATCCGGCAGCCGATTTGGTTGCTGTCGCCCTGCGCGACGATGTTGACGCTCACCGAGGGCAGCGTCGAGGTAACCGAGAGCGTCCAGGGCAAAGGCACGTTGCTAGCTTTCTGGGGCTGGGCATTGATGTCCAAGTAGTTGATGTTGGCCACCGTCCCCGGGGGACCATAAACCTGGTAAACCACGCGCTTGGGATTGAACGGCTTGATCTCATCGGCGATGCCGCTGGTCATCGTCTGATCGTCGTGGACGCCGAAAAAGGTGCGAAGCCGCAGTACGCAGAAGCCCGCTACCGCCACCACCGCCACGATGACCAGGACGATCCACATTTTCTTCATCGCAGCGCCAACGTGAATCCTCCCCAGCCAACCATCTCCCGCTAGTTGGGCGCCCCACCGCCCATTCGACTGGATCGGTCACAGCCAATTGGACCGCAGCGCGGCTAGTTCGCCGACCAGGAGATCGGCAACGACAAATAGCCTCGGATCGGGCCCGACCGCAGGCGCTGCGCGCGGCCCAAGTCGACTTCCCAGTTGGGCACGCGGGCCAGCAAGGCGCGCAACGCGATCCGGGCCTCCATCCGGGCCAAGGACGCACCGAGACAGAAGTGAATGCCTCGGCCGAATGCCACTTGGTGTTCGGGTTTGCGCCCGATGTCAAACACGTCGGGATCAGCGAACACGCGTTCGTCACGATTAGCCGAGCCGAACAACAACAGCACCGAATCACCCGCCGACATTGTGACGCCATGCACTGTCACGTCGCGGGTCAACGTTCGCGAAAGTCCTTGAGCCGGTGAGTCATACCGCAGCAGCTCCTCAACAGCTGCCCCGAGCAAGCTCTCATCGCCAGCCAGCCGGTGGCGGGTGTCGCGATAGTCGGCCAGTACCACCGCGGCGTTGGCCAGCAGATTCGACGTCGTCTCATGACCGGCGATCAGCAGCAGCAGGCAAAAGCCAAGCAGTTCGTCGTCACTAAGGTGCTTTCCGTCGATCTCGGCACACACCAACGCTGACATCAAATCGTCGCGCGGTTGGCCGCGGCGGTCGGCGAGGAAATCGGTGAAGTAGCCATAGATCGCGGCCGCGGCTGCCAAAGCCTCGCCGGTCTCGCCGTGGGTGGGATTGGACTGCACCAACGCGTTCGACCATCGCCGAAATTGTGTACGGTCCTCGCGCGGCACACCGAGCAAATCAGCGATCACCATCGCTGGTAGTACAGCTGCGAAGTCGGCGACGAAATCGGCCGAACTGGCTTCCTGGATCAGGCCGGCCGTCAACTGATCAGCGAGGTCCTCGATCGCGCACGTCAGCGCCGCGATTCGTCGCGGGGTGAAGGCCTTGCTAACCAATGCCCGCAGCTGATCGTGTCGCGGGGGATCCATCAAAATCATCATCGGCAGCAGCGATTCGCGAAAAGTCGAGCCCGGTGGAGTCGGAAATACTCCGTCGACCGACGAGTAGCTGTGATGGTCAAGCAGCGCGCTGATGACATCCGCGTGGCGACTAAGTACCCAGGTGTTGGTATCGGCGGCGTGATAGACCGGTGCCGCGTCGCGTAGCTGCCGGTAGACGGGGTAGGGGTCGTCCTGAATTTCCGCGTCAAAGGGATCGTAGCGAAGTTGTACCGTCGACATAGCGTCTCCTGCCACATTGCAGAACGTCGGTTTAGACTGAGAGTTTAAACCGAGGGGAGGACTTTATGCGGAAGATTCCCGCTCAGATTGCCGACCGGTTGCCTGCCGCGGCCGAACTCTTCGCCGAGCGCGGGCTCAACGACACAAAGATCGAAGACGTCGCCGCGACCACGGGCATCGCCAAGGCCACGCTCTACTACTACTTCGCCGGCAAAGAAGAAATACTCGCCTTCCTCCTCGAAGACGCCCTACAACACGTCGCGCACGAGGTCACCGCGATCGTCGAGGCAGACGGCGCCGCCGCCCAACGCCTGCACGACGTCATCAGTGCCCAACTGCGCGTGATGGCCCAGCGGCCCGCTGTCTGTCGCGCCCTCATAGGAGAACTGGGCCGCGCCGCCCGCATGCCCGTCATCGCCAACATGATCAGCACTGCCTACTTCGAACCCGTCGAGACCTTGCTTCGCGCGGGCGCTAACGACCGTTCACTCGAGGCTCTCGACAACCCCAGAGCTGCCGCCATCGCGCTATTCGGTGCAGTCACCACCAGCGCACTGACCTACCTAATCACCGACGATACGCTCGACGAAGATCTAATCGCACGAACAATTCACGACGTCGTGTTTACCGGCATACGGCCACGCTAGCTCCCCCCGCAGACCAATCTGCGACCACGCGTGTGCTCGATAGTCAACGACTTTGAGCATTTCTGAACATCTCCTACCGCAACAGCTCACCCCCAGAACGCCCGCGTCCGATGGAGGTTCGCGGCCGGCGAGATCCGGGCACCTGACCAGTGCAGCCAGAACGTCGGACCCGAAAACCGCTAGCCCACCACGGCAATACCGCAGGTTTCGAATACGACCACTCCACCAGCACAGTGCCAACACACGACTTACACACCGCCCCTTGGTGTTTCGTGCACTGTGCAAAGTCTCGATGGTCGTCGCACACCAACCATGCGCCCGCACACGACGGGTCAAGTAGCCCGTGGCCGCGGGCAAAATTAGCGTCAGACGGGGGACTTGCCAGGGCTACGGAGGCGTGGCACAGCCTCGAAGCATCCAGGTCTCGAATGGCTCCGCCGGGCGGCGGCCGCAATAGTCAGATATGGCCAATCCGACCCGCGTCTCGGCAACGTGGGATGTCCACATCGCGATATTCGGTATCGCCGGTGGATCCTCACCCGAAGGCTGTCCCCGACGGCCTTCCGTTGTGTGGGCCACAGCCGCGAACCTCCGCGACCGGGCTTCCTTGGAGGCGCCGGGGGAGACCTCGACGTGATGGACGCTCTACGTCTTGACGTCGGGATCGTCTGTGTCACGCTGCGGGTTGGAAAGTCCTGGCGCGGGTGTATTTGATTGAGCTGCTGGCGGATTCGCCCCAGTCGTGCCAGTACCAGCAGTGCCAGGCGCCTTTTTCGTAGTGGTGTCTGCTTCGGGTTCAATCGGGTCGCGCAGATCGATCATTTCGGTGCCAGCCTGGGGAGATATGGTCTTGGTCGTCCAGGTGGACTTGACCCTCGACGATTTGCCTTTGTGTTCGACGTGTACCTCGATGGCATCGGTTGCACTCGCCCCGCTGGTGAGTGTGAAGTAGACGCGAATCTTGGCTTTGCCGCCATCGAAGTTGATTGGCCCGGCACCAGTTTTGGAACGTCCGATTAATGGCAGCTTGGTGTTGGTGCCAGCTGCCATGAGTTCAACCGAATCGACTTGCGCGGCCCCGCTTCCCTCCTTGGCGAGGACGACTTCCACGAACCCGGTCTTGTCGAATTCGCTTGTCACCGTGATGTTGGCGCGGTTCTGACGGATGTAGAGGACGACCGGCACGCCGATTGCGGCCCCCAACGTGGCGGCGGCAATGATGACGCCCCAAATAATCCAGTCGATGCCGAACATCAGGGACACCCGCACGGAAATGACTGTGCGCCCGTTATGGGGTCCACCTCGATGCCTCTATGACACACCTCGCTGCACCCGACCACCTTGCATTGCAAGAGGCCGTTGAAGAATCGTCTGAGATGGCAGCGGTCGTCGTTGTCCTCCCACACGACCTCATACGGGCCCCTCGACGCAGTGCCCACGCGAAAATCGATCGCACCCTCGTCGTCATTGCGCGTGGCTCGATAGAACGACACCGCTTCAGGGTGACCCGGATCCGGGGTCAACAGGTAGTCACCGTTGACCAGCGGAACCGCCGTGTGCCAGATGGCCGCGATGCGCTCGCCCTGACCCCGCTCAACGATGCCCAGACCTGAGCGCGCCTGAGCCCACGATTCTGCGGTGAAAGACAATACGGTAGGGGTGTGGAGCGACGGATGATCCGCATCCGAGAACACGATATCTTGTAGCGAGGGTTCTTCCGCTAGACGCTGCGCGAGCTCGACACTCTCTTCGTCTTGAGCCAATTCATTTCGCACTCTTGGATCTAGCGGTGGCACGATCCCGGCGAGTTCGAGCACGAATGCTGCCATTGTTGCCGGCCACGCCGGCATGCCTACCCCCGTCATGGCACAAACGATAGGGCGATCGCCGCAGCATGGGGCGCATTTCGGCATTTTCGCAGCGGTGGTCAATTTCATTGATCAACGCTGCGCCCCTCGCGGTCCGCGGTGTCGGCGGACGGTGGCTACGGTCTCCACCTTGTCGTAGGGAGACGTTCCCAGGTCGCTGCTTCGACGAGGCCCACCGTGATGAGGAAGGGCACGAACATGCGTTGTTGGGCTTCGGGTTGGCGGGCCAAAGCAGGCTCCAATCCCCCGGCGGGGGAGCGGCTGCGCAGTAGGACCACAGGCAGGAGCGTTTGCTGGAAACGCCCGCCCGCTCGACCGCTCGCCCGGTTATCGGCCCTAGGAATTGACTCATCGAGTGAATCACAATGCGTTAGTGCCACACTCGCTGCATCACGTCGAAACCGGTTGCAAGAGCGTGCGATGCGTATGGCGGCGGATTATCGGGAATGTATAGTGGCGCTCGACTACGTTGAAGTACAACCGATTGCGCTATATGCGGTAGTTAACCAACAGTCGACGGGTTCCTGAGCCACCGAGTGGTGTGCGCCAGCCCGTCGAGTGCCTGGACCAGCTGTTGTGGGCGTGTCCCTGCTGCAAAACCCGCGAATGAAGTGGCATCATCTTTGCCGACTGGATAACTGATCAGCTGATGATTCTTCACTGTGGGTGAAGTTGAGGAGGCGTGGGTTGGCTCTGGCTGTCGTGCGGGACCTGAGGGAGCAGCGGGCACCGGCGACCGAGGATGAGCTCGCCGGCTTCGAGACCGATGTGCTGGCCGGATTCGTCCTTGCCCGGGCATCGGCCGGGTTGGTCGACTCGACCATCCGCAACGACGTGAATCACCTTGAGCTGATCCGGGACTGGTTCGGTCGGCCGCTGTGGGAGATCCAGCCTGCTGACGCCGACACCTACTTCGGCAAGGTGCTGCGTGATGCCCGGGCGTCGACTCGGACCGGGCGGGCGGCCGCGCTGACGGTGTACTTTCAGTTCCTCGAACTGCGTCACAAGGTCGAGTTGCACAATCTCAGCGGCCGGGTCATCGAGTGCCCGCTCGATGAGATCAACCGACCGCGGGCGTGGGTGGATCCGCAGCTGCGCATCCCGCCGACCGCCGACGAGGTGGAGCAGCTGTTCGCGGGTGGCGCGGGGAGCTGGTCACCTGCCGCAAGTTCGCCCCGACCGCCCGAAACTACGCCGTGGCTCGCCTGGTGGCCGATGTCGGATTGCGGATCAACGAGGCGCGGATGCTCGACCTGGATGACGTGCGCTGGGAGCTGGGCCGGTTCGGCAAGCTGAACGTCCGTCATGGCAAGGGATCTCGTCGCAAAGGTCCCAAGCCGCGGGTAGTGCCACTGATCAACGGCGCCGACCGCAGCCTGCAGTGGTTCATCGAAGACGTGCTGGGCCTGTTCGATGTCGACCCGAAAAACCATGCTGCGCCGCTGTTTCCGTCCGAACGCAAGAACATCGACGGGACGTGTATGCGCGCGACCGCCGACGTCTATCGCCGCGCCCTGGCCGAGGCCACCGACCGATATCTGCCGAGGTGGTCGGGGAAGCTGACACCGCATGTGCTGCGGCATTTCTGCGCATCCCAGCTTTATCTGGCCGGTATGAACCTATTCGCGATCCAGGAACTATTAGGTCACGCCTGGACGGGCACAACGGCTCGGTATATCCACGTGCACGCCACCCACGTCGAAGATGCCTGGGTCACCGGGCAACGCCGGGTCGCCGATCGATGGAAAGGACTCGCTCGATGAAATGGAACCTGCGATTGGCCGCGGCCAATCGCGGCATCTGGAAGGCCAGCGAACTCCAGCGGATGCTCGCCGACCGCGGTCTGGTCATCAGCGCCGGCAAGATGTCGGGCCTGTGGTCGGGCAACCCCAACGCCATCAAACTGAACGACCTGGACGTCATCTGCGCCGTCCTCGGCTGCGGGGTCGACGAGTTGCTGATTCCCGAACCCGAAACCGTGGCAGCGGCCACGCCCGTCACCGACGACGAGTCAGCGGCGGTCGGTGAGGCCCGGTCGGTCACGCCGCGCACTCGCGCCGGCAGGTCGCTGCCGCCGCGATGAACTGCCTGCACTGCGGGACTGCGCTGCCTGCCAACAGTCGCCGCGACCAAAAATACTGCGGCAGAAGCTGTTCAAGAAGAGCGTCCTACCAACGCAGAAAGGCGGGACTGCCTCCTCGCCCGCCCCGGCGGCATCCAGCCTTGGAATCCGACGACCCCGTGCTCGCGGCCGCCGCGATACACGCCCGGGAACTCGGTGCCGCCCACGATTGGTGCGGTGAGACCACAAACCGATGCCTCGACGCCCTGCTCACCCTTCTGGCCGGTCGGCCCACCGGTGATCGCGTGCCGCTCACCGAGGTTCGAACCCGGCCGCATCGGCTCGCGTCCCGTCGCAGGCTCGTCGAAATCCTATCCCACTTCGACCTGCTGAAAGACGACACCGAACCTCCGATCCGTGCCTGGATCGACCGCGTCACCGCGGAACTTCCGCCAGGATTCGCCGAGCCGGCCCACCACTGGCTCCTTACCCTGTTGGTCGGCGGCGCACGTGCTCGCCCACGATCACCGAGGACGCTCTACAGCTACTTCGGCTCGGTCAAGCCCTTCTCGCGCACTGGTCCACCTCCTACGAGCATCTCAGGGAGGTCACCAGGGCCGACGTCGACGCGGCGCTGCGGCCGTTTCAGGGAAACCAGCGCCACAATCTGATCAAGGCGCTGCGGTCGCTGTTCCGGCACGCCAAGAAGAATGCTCTGGTCTTCAGCAACCCAACAGCGGGTTTGAAGAGCCAACCAGTAGACCAGGACCTCCTGCCCATCACCGATGACGAGGTGCGCTCGATCGAACAGCTCGCCAGCGAACCGCTTGAACGCCTCGTCGTGGCGCTGAGCGTCGAACATGCCTGCCGCACAGCCGTTATACGCAAACTGGTGCTCGACGACATCGACCTGCCGAACCGGCGGATCACCCTTGCCGGACACAACCAACGGCTCGGCGAGCTCACCCACAGAGCGCTGAACACATGGCTCGACCACCGCCGGGACAGATGGCCCCACACTCCGAACCGGCACGTTCTACTCACGACGAAAACTGCATTGCGCACAACGCCGGTCAGTCAAAAATCGGTGAAACAATCGTTGAGCGACAATGGATTCACGATCGAACGCATCCGTGCCGACCGAATCCTTCACGAAGCGCTGACCGCAGGCCCGGACCCACTGCACCTGTCTCTCGTCTTCGGCATCTCCCACAACACCGCACGGCGCTACACCACCGTGGCCGAACGGCTGCTCAGCGACGAACTCGAGCAGCCGGTAGAACCGTAGTGCCACCCAACGCCGCCAGACTCAGGGCCCGCGAACCCGCCGCAGTTATGAACCTTCACAGCCGAAAGGCCGTGGGTTCCAACTGAAATCGCTTCAATCCGGCTGAACTCACGGGAAACTCACTGGTAACCCGCCATATTCGATTCGGTCGTATTGCCGCTTGACAGTGTCGGCGTCGTCTGAAAACTGACCCCGTGTCGACGCGGTGGTTTCTAGGTGCGGTCGCAACACTTCTCTAGATTCTGGAGGTTGTGTTGGCATCGTCGCGTCGGGTGAAGAAGGGGCCGGGACGTCGTCCGCAGTCGGCCAAGCGTCAGCGGTTCATGGAGTTGCGGGCTCGCGGGTGGAGCGTGCGGGCCGCGGCCCGCGAAGTCGGTGTGTCCCGGTCCGCTGCGACGAACTGGACACGCGGTTACAAGACCTACCGCAACGGCGTCGCGGTCGGGTTCGTCCCGCCGCTAGATCGACTAGCGGTCCGCCAGATCAGCACGCGATACCTGTCCCAGGACGAGCGCATCGAGATCGCCGATCTGCATCACTCAGGGCTGAGGGTGCGGACGATCGCCACCCGACTCGGTCGAGCGCCGTCGACGATTTCGAGGGAGCTACGGCGCAACGCACCAGCCGGCCGCGGATATCAGCCCTTCGATGCCCACCGGCGAGCCACCGCGCGACGAGCACGTCACCACCGCCGTCGGGTCGACACCAACGACCAGCTCGGTAACGCGGTCGCCGAGCTGCTTCTTCAGCGTTGGAGCCCCCAACAGATCAGCCGTCACCTCCGCCACCGCTTCCCCGATGATTCATCGATGTGGTTATGCCACGAAAGCATCTATCAAGCTGTCTATCAACCGAATTCACGTTTCATGCGGCCCTCGCGATTAGCGCCGCACCGACGCTCACCGCTGCGCACCGGTCGAGATCACCGCCGAGCGCATCACCGCCAGAGTTGCCGGCGGCCGCGGTTCCAGCAGCCGATGCTCACCATCCACGACCGGTCCTTCTCGGCTGTCGACCGGTCTGAAGCCGGCCACTGGGAAGGCGACCTTATCATCGGTAATAACCACCTCTCGGCGATCGGCACTCTGGTCGAACGCCAGACCCGGATGCTGCGGTTGGTGCATCTGCCTCGCAGTGACGCCGACTCCCTGCACGCGGCCTTGGTGGCCCGCATGAAGGATCTGCCACCCACGCTGATGCGGTCGATCACCTGGGACCAGGGCACCGAGATGGCGCGCCACCTTGCCACCACCGACAAGCTCGGCGCGCCCGTCTACTTCTGCGACTCCAGATCACCCTGGCAACGCGGCACGAACGAGAACACCAACGGACTGCTGCGCGACTACTTCCCGAAGGGCGTCACCCTCATCAGCCACCCGCCGGAGCAGTTGTTGGCCGTCGAACACGAACTCAACCATCGCCCCCGCATGGTCCTCCAAGACCGTTGCCCCGCCGATCTATTCGCTGCCCTGTTAGTCTCGAGTGATCCGTCGGTGTTGCGACGTTGAGTAGAACCCACCCCGTCGAAAAGGGGTCAATTTTCGGCCGCCGTTGACAGCGGTTGTGCTAAGTAGTTGGGTGAGGGCGAATCGCTCTACACCCGAGTCGATTCCAGCCAATCTTTGACGTCATCCAGTAACCATCGACGGTGCCGATCGCTAAGCCTGAGGTGATGTGGACCAGGCGCATCAATCCCACGTTCCCGCCTGGCCGCCCATTCATGCAGCGTTGAGACCGGAACTCCGGTCATCGCTCGAACTTCATGAGCGGTGAGCATGACCGACGCATTTTCTATCGTCATCGTCTCCAACCCCAGTTGCGTCCAGCAGAGTGGTGTACGAGCCGGTGATGACCGGCGTGTCGTAGCCGGATGAATGAAGGTCATCGCGTGATTCTTCGAGGGACCGACCAAAGTCACTCGAGCAAAGGAATCAACGCGATGACCATTGCCCACGATATCGACCTGTCTGCCGTGCTGGCCGAACGACTCACCACCACGCACCCTGATGTGCTGCGCGAGTTGTTGGCCGCCTTCATTCACGCCCTGATGGGCGCCGAAGCCGACGCGGTGTGCGGTGCCGGCTACGGCCAGCGCAGCAGCGAGCGCACCAATTCCCGCAACGGGTATCGGCACCGCGAGTTTGACACCCGCGCAGGCACATTGGATCTGGCGATTCCCAAGCTAAGGCAAGGTTCGTACTTCCCGGACTGGCTGCTGGAACGGCGCAAACGCGCCGAGCGGGCCCTGACCACGGTGGTGGCTACCTGCTACCTGCTGGGCGTTTCGACGCGGCGGATGGACAAACTCGTCGAGACTCTGGGCATCACCAGCTTGTCGAAGTCCCAGGTCAGCGTGATGGCCAAAGAGCTCGACGCCGCGGTCGAGGCGTTCCGGACCCGGCCACTGGATGCAGGCCCGTACACGTTCATGGCTGCTGACGCCCTGGTGCTCAAGGTTCGCGAAGCAGGCCGGGTGGTCAACGTGCACGCGCTGATCGCCACCGGGGTCAACGCCGAGGGCTACCGCGAAATCCTGGGCATCGACGTCACCACCGCCGAGGACGGGGCCGGCTGGCTGACCTTCCTGCGGTCGCTGACCGCCCGCGGCCTATCAGGGGTCCGTCTGGTCACTTCCGACGCCCACGCCGGTCTGGTGGCCGCGATCGGCGCCACCCTGCCTGGGGCATCGTGGCAACGGTGTCGCACCCACTACGCCACCAACCTGATGGCCATCACTCCGAAATCATCGTGGCCGTGGGTACGCACACTACTGCATTCGGTCTTCGATCAACCTGACGCCGGTTCCGTTGCAGCCCAATATGACCGCATCATCGACGCACTGGCCGACAAGCTCCCCAAGGTCGCCGACCACCTCGAAGACGCCCGCGCCGACCTGCTCGCCTTCACCGCCTTCCCCAAACAAATTTGGCGGCAGATCTGGTCCAACAACCCACAAGAACGACTCAACAAGGAAATCCGCCGGCGCACCGACGTCGTCGGAATCTTCCCCGACCGCAACGCCCTAATCCGCCTCGTCGGCGCGGTGCTGGCCGAACAACACGACGAATGGGCCGAATCCCGCCGCTACCTCGGCCTCGACGTCCTCAGCAAATCCCGCGCCGACCACACGCCATCAACAGAACAGGAGGACACCCCGGCGGCACTGACCGCCTAAACCACCAAGTCGAAGAATCACACGACGACGTCGTACACCACGTCCCTGGACTTGACCCCAACCCCGTCTCCCGCCGTTGGTACTGGCCGGCAGGTCATACCGAGATCATGAGGCATAGTTTTCGATTCCCGCTACCAGCAGTGCGACATTCGATCGGAAATGCACCGTCGAGTGCGGTCAGGGGGTCGAATCTGCGAGACCGGCTTTAGGAGAGCGGTCAAGCCCTTCTGGTTGAGGTCCAGAAGGGGTGTCTGAGCTGGTCATATAGCGCCATCGCACACCAAGCGAAACCACCGCGTGCCGACCAGTGCAGATAGCGGGTTTCAGGCTGCTGTGGTACGGGTCTCGTTGGCATAAGTGTGTCGTAGCGCGTGAACGAGCGCACCCGACCGTTTCCCGGATCGGACAGGTGGTTGTGGTGAGTGGTGCGGATCGGTGCGGATGTGTTGCATTGGTAGGCAGTCGATTTGGCGACAAAGGGTGCGGACAAATGGGGACACAGATGATGTTGGTCAGGATGGTAGAGCACGACGATGGGTGCGTCCTATGGTTCCCACGTGGTGAACATCAATTCGAAATCGGCAGCGCGCAAGCGTGTCCGGGAGGCGCAGAACAAGGCCAACGAGGCACGTCTGGAGCGTGAGCGTCAAAATGTCGATGACGCTGCGTCGTTCCTCGTCGAGCTTGGGCGGCTGGCCGCCGTCGACGAGTGGGAGCGCAACCGTATCCTCGAGATACACGCAGAGGGAGAGCGGCGCCGTCACGAACACCGCCAGGCCGGCGCGACAGCGTTGGCCCGGATGCAAGGCCGCGGTGAAAGCCTCACTGCGATCGCTGAACTGGCGGGAGTCAAAGTCGGTGAGGTAGCACACATCTCGGCTGGGCTCAATCCGGGACGTGTGTCGCCAAGTGACTCATCCTGTGCATCAACGGGTTTCGGATCGCGGAGCGCATGACCCGATTTGACTCTGCGGGCGGACTCGCCGGTCTCGGCTCCGACGACCAGCACCGCATCGCTGATACCGCGCACAATGTCCCCACCAAGGACCTCGACGAGGTATTGCGGTGTATTGCCGCCAATCGGGCAGCTGATGCGACGCCGGGGCGCCAGCCCAACCGCTTCGGCAATTCTCGACGCGGGATTGTCACGCGGAATCATCAGAATGCCCGGTGTCGCCACCGTATCGATCCGATGCCCGATCGCAGCGCCCGCGTCTTGCAATGCTCGACGCGCGGCTTCGCAAGCCAAATCGATGGGATCGACGACGCTGTCGCCGCGGTGCGTGATCTCACCGACCGCGACGACAACGGGAGTGCGGGGCGGAATCGCCAACGGTCAGGTCACGTTCATCGTCGGCACCTTTGTTGCGACATATTTGCGATATTGTCACATAAGTAGCCATGCGACAACCGGTTGGGTCGTTAATTCACGATCGGTCCGAGGCTGCATACTTGCTTCGTGACGAAGAAATCGTTGCGCTGGGGCACGGCACCTCCCACGACCCGCGACGTCGCCCGAGACCTCCTGCTCGATGCCGCCGAAGCGTGCCTGGAGGGCAAGGGGCTGCCGGGCACCACCATGGAGGACATCGCCAGACAGGCGGGGGTGTCGCGCGCCACGGTGTACCGCTACTTTCCAAGTCGTGAATCCGTCGTTTCCGGTGTCATCCTGCGTGCGGCCGAACGCTACCTAGACCGCATGCGTCGACGGATCGCAGTACATCGCGATTTGGGCACGGCAATACTCGATTTCGTCGAGGTCACGGTACGCGCCGCTCATCGCGAGCCGACAATCGGATTGCTGTTCGGCAGTGACGAGGAACTCGCCGGCGTGGGGTTGGCCAAGGGAACGTCGGTGGCTTTGTTTGAACTCGTGGCCGAGTTCCTTCGACCTGTCTTCGCTGCGCACTGGGACCAACTCGAGCCCGGGGTGTCGGTCGACGATGCCGCCGAATGGATCCTGCGAACCGTCCTCAGCCTGCTGTCGGTCCGCGGCCCCAGACACCGCAGCCCCGAAGGCCTCGATGCCTTTTTACGCCGATTCCTGCTTCCAGCTCTGCTCACCAACACCCAGCCTTGCGTCGATGCAACAAGTGCAGAGTAGTGTCTCAAACCATCGCATCGATATCCGTGGATGAGAAGGGGCGCTAACCATGGAGTTCGCGCAGTTCAATCAGCAGATCGCCAAGGAATTGCAGAACGCGGCGGCAACCACGGGAGGACTCTCCAAATACCTGGATTTTCGCCACACCGAGTTCGCCGCCGGGCGGCTGGTTGTGCAGATGGATGCTCGGGACGACCTTTTGACTCCGTTCGGCAATCTGCACGGCGGATGCCTGTCAGCAATGGTCGACCACTGCTTGGGCGTGGTGTTTTACCCGGTGATCCCCGCTGGATCGTGGGTCGCCACAACCGAATTCAAGCTGAACTTGCTGCAGCCCGTGTCAAGCGGAGTATGCGTCGCCGTCACCGAGATCATCGCGCTGGGCAAGCGCAGCGGTGTCGCCAGAATCGACATCACCAACGACGGGCGCGCGGTATGTGCCGCCCAAGGAACAGTGACCGTCGTTAGCCCTAGGGGGAATTCCTCGTGATGAAAAGGACCGATGGTATTGTCGTCCGACTTCACAACGGCGAGCGCACCCGATGACCGTTACGCTCGAGCGATTCCGCACCACAGACGGCGTCACCCTCACGGCGGATTGCTACCGGCACGACGCTGCCCGCGCCGTTGTGCTGCTCCTGCACGGCGGTGGTCAAAACCGACACGCCTGGGCGACCACAGCGCGCCGCTTGCACGCTCGTGGGTACACGGTCGTCGCGTATGACGCCCGAGGTCACGGCGACAGCGCGTGGGACCCTACCGGAAGATACGACCTCGGACGGCTAGCGTCCGATCTGCTGGCCGTGCGTGAACACGCGAGCACCGACCGCCCGCCGGCCGTCGTCGGCGCATCCTTGGGCGGCATGACCGTCCTGGGCACGCACTTGCTGGCGCCCGCCGACCTGTGGGGAGCCGTCGTCCTGGTCGACATCACTCCGCGAATGGAGTTTCACGGAGCACGCCGCGTCGTGTCGTTCATGGCCGCCCATCCTGACGGGTTCAGCACGCTCGACGACGCCGCGGACGTCATTGCCGAATACAACAGACATCGCACTCGGCCCAAGAACCCGGACGGACTCCGTAAAGTCTTGCGGCAACGCGACGATGGTCGGTGGATCTGGCGATGGGATCCGGCCTTCATCACTTCCAACTTCCAGTTTCTGCAAGGTGACCCCGCGACTGGTGCCGAAAAGTTCGACGCGATCAGCGAACTGCTTGTTGAAGGGGCCCGCCGCGTGCAGGCACCCACTCTTCTGGTGCGCGGCGTCCTTTCAGATGTGACATCGCAGCAGTCGGTCGACGAATTCCTCAAGGTCGTACCGCACGCCCAAGCGGTGGACGTCTCCGGCACCGGCCACATGGTCGCAGGCGACGACAACGATGCCTTCACCGCAGCCGTCGCCGGATTTCTCGACCGCACGATAAGCACTTCAGCGTGAAAAGCTCTGGGCTATCTGGCGCAGCCCGGGCTGGCCGCGCCAAAATCATGGCCGAGCTCGGCATCAAGGGGATCAGTCCGCGGAGGTTTAAGACCACCACGGTGGTCGATCCGGCCTCGTTTCCGCCGGATCTGATCGGCCAGCGCTTTGATAAGGGCCGACTCGACGCGGTGTGGTCCTCGGATATCGAGCGCCGTGAGGCGCTGTTCAACCGAACGGAGGTGAGAGACCACCGTCGCCGAGCCATCGCAGTGGCCCGGTAGAAGCTGGGGGCAGCCTGATCTAAAGAGACTTTGGTGAGGGTGGGAAGCAGCCCCGACAACGCCGGGACGGCCTGGTACTGCCAGACGGGTCGGGTCCGGCTAGCGAGACGGGAAGGTGTACGCGAGGAACCAGCGGCTGAACGCCTCTTAAGAGAAGACCACCAGCTCCAACCTGGCGGATGCGGGCTGGGCAGCGACGCGCACCCGCCCTGAGGGCGGGGAACTCGTGGGCCGGTTGATGTCGCCGGTTCGGGAGGTCACGGTGAAGGACTGCGGCGTAGCCGTGACGAGGTCGCAGGGGCATAGCTGGACACCTCACCCGTCAAACGGTTGACAGTGAACACGGGAACCACCGCGCCGGTCCCCGGTCAGATCCGGCAGCCAGCCGGGCTGGAGGGGTAGGCAGTCGTCGGCTGATGCCGGTGTGGTGGGGCGGAGGAGCCGTAGTAGTCCGAGGCCGGGAAAGCCGGTCGCATGGCAAAGGGCTCCAGCGGGTTCGCGGCGAGTACGCAGACTGTGGAGGTCACTTGTGAATACGAGTGCTTTGTGGCCCGACCCGGACACGGCCGAGCTGCGGGTACGCAGGATGCAACGCAAACTGCACCATTGGGCGGTTGATGAAAGCGACCGCTGTTTCGATGATTTGTACAACCTCGTTTATGACCCCGCATTCCTCACCCTCGCGTGGGAGCGGGTGCGGACGAACAAGGGTGCGCGCTCAGCCGGTGCCGATGGGACCGCACCGCGGTCTGTCGGTGCGGCAGAGGCGGTCGGACTGCTTCAGCGGCTCCGCGAGGAACTCAAGGAGCGGATATTCCGGCCGGATCCGGTGCGGGAGGTGATGATCCCGAAGGCGAACGGCAAGCTCCGCCGCCTGGGTATCGCGACCGTCGCCGACCGGGTCGTGCAAGCTTCGCTGAAGCTGGTGCTGGAGCCCATTTTCGAGGCGGACTTTCATCCGTGCGCATATGGGTTCCGGCCGGGCAGGCGAGCCCAGGACGCCATCGCTGAGATCCATCACCTCGCCAGCGGCTCACGGGCCTATCACTGGGTTTTCGAGGGAGACATCACGGCGTGCTTCGATGAAATCTCGCATTCGGCCCTTATGGGCCGGGTGCGGCGACGTGTCGGGGACAAACGCGTTCTGGCCCTGGTGAAGTCGTTCCTCAAAGCCGGGATTCTCTCGAAAGATCTCGGCTACCGGGACACCATCACCGGCACTCCGCAAGGCGGAATCCTCTCACCACTGCTCAGCAATGTCGCCCTGTCCGTTCTCGACGAGCACTTCGCCGCGAAGTGGAAGGCGCTCGGCCCGGAATGGACACGTGCCAAGCATCGACGCGCCGGAGTTCCGACCATGAAAATCGTCCGCTACGCAGACGATTTCTGTGTCATGGTCCACGGCACTCGCGCTGATGCCGAAGCGCTTTGGGACGAGATCGCAGCAGTGCTCGCGCCGATGGGCCTGCGCCTGTCGGTCGAGAAGAGCAGGATCTGCCACGTCGACGAGGGGTTCGAGTTCCTCGGCTTCCGCATCCAACGGCAGATCAAAAGGGGCACGACCAAGCACTACGTCTACACCTGGCCGTCGAAGAAGGCACTTATGTCCATCACCGACAAAGTCAGGAATCTGACGCGGCGACACAAACATCGAACGCTCGCTGATCTGCTGCGCCAACTCAACCCCGTCCTGCGGGGATGGTGCAATTACTTCCAGCACGGGGTGTCCAAACGCACCTTCGACTACCTCGACCACTTCACATGGTGGCGGGTGGTGACTTGGATGCGCAAACGGCACCACGGGCTGGCGTGGGGCGTCTTCCATCGACGGTTCCTGCCCAATTGGCAAATCCGCGAAGGCAAGACGGCGATGTTTCGGCCGCAGAAGGTAGAGGTCACCCGATACCGCTACCGGGGCACGAAAATCATCACCCCTTGGACAGCGAGGCCGACGGACATCACTGCACCAGTGGCCTGAATCCGTGGAGAGCCCGTTGCGGAGAAATTCGCTCGGCGGGTTCGGAGGGCGGGCCGGGGAAACGGATCGGTAGAAATGCCGACACCGCGCCCCGGTCCGACCCCTACACCTATCTGGGCTGCGGGGAGGGCGACATGTTCTTGTGCGCGATCCGCGACGAGCACTCGCGGCGGGCACTGGGTTGGGCTGTGGATGATCACATGCGCACCGAGTTGGTCACCGTGGCCGTGCAGCGGGGGGTGTTCGCGCGCGGTGGGCGCTGCGCGGGTAATGCTGGGACAACGTCGGCGCCGAGTCGCTGTGGTCGAGTTTCAAACAGGAATGCTACTACCGGCACACCCTACGCGACCAAAGCGGAATTGATTGCAGGAGTTGACAATTGGATGAACTTCTACAATAATCAACCAAGGCATTAAGCGATCGGGACGCGCTCACCTATCGACTACGAGCGGACGCTGAACCCTGTCGCGGAAGCAAGTTATCCGTGTCCATTTTTTCAGGGGAACCCCAGACTTCGATCGCGACGTTGGCATCAGCTCGAAGCGTGGCGGTCGCCAAGCCGATGTCGCGAGTTCCACCGGATGATGACAGTGCCATGGTGAGAAGTAGCGGAACCCGGACAGCCAAACCGGCGAAGTGCATTGTTGTCGGCGTGGTCCTCGATAGCCCCGACGGAACACTTGTGCAAGACGCATATCCTGCTCACCATGCCAACAGAGTCCGTTCGCCTCTCGTTTCGCCGGCATATGCGTGAGCAAGTCTTGAGGGCTGCCCGGACCCTCACTATCGAGAAGGGCTGGGATCGCGTTCGCATGGGTGAAGTCGCAGAGCTTGTCGGCGTGTCCCGCCCGACGCTCTACAAGGAGTTCACCGATAAGCAGGGACTGGGCGACGCGCTGGTTGTGGCCGAAGGCGAACGCTTCTTGAATGGCATTCACGCAGTTTTGGCACAACACGCCGGAGACGTCGGCGGGGGCATCACCGCTGCGGTGTCGTACACACTGAAGGAAGCGGAAGCGAGCCCGCTCTTGAAGGCGGTGCTGACATCGAACCGGCCTACGGACAGGACGGTCGCTGAGTCAACCGGTATGTTGCCGCTCCTGCCGACCTCTGCGTCGCTACTGGAGCTGTCCTCGGCAGCCCTCGTGACCTGGTTCAACGAGCACTTTTCAGGCCTGGACGCCAATGACGTCAATGATGTCGCCGATGCACTGGTAAGGCTGACGGTGAGTCACGTCGTGCTTCCGACCGCCGACGCCGAGACGACCGGGGAGCGCATCTCGCGGATCGCACTTCGCTATTTGGGCGTTCATTCCTCCGCAGGCGAGGCGCGTTAACACTAAGGATTTTATGTTCAAATGTTGACTCTGAAGGAATAATTGTAAACACTTGGAGTGGGGCCGCACGAACCTTAGGAGATTCTCATGATTGCCAGCACGACGTCCGCACTGAAAACGTCGGCGGAGCGGCGTTCAGCACGTCCATATGATTCTGCCGACTTGTCCTCGACTGCATTTTGGGCCGGCACCGCCGCCGACCGGGAGAAGACATACGCCGAACTGCGCAAACGTGCTCCCATCAGCTGGCACCCGCGAGTCGAGCACACCATGATCGACGACGGGAACGACCGGGGCTTTTGGGCTGTGGTTACGCATCCGTTGCTTGTCGAGGCGACCCGGCGACACGACGATTTCCTGTCAGGTCAGGGCATTGTCATGGAGTCGATCCCGCAGGAATTGCTCGACACCGCTCAAGGCTTCATTGCGATGGATCCGCCGCGTCATACCAAGATTCGACGATTGCTGGCATCCGCATTCACGCCGAAGCAGATGCGACTGATCCACCATCAGATCGAGGCCAACGCGAAGCGCGTCGTCGACGACCTGGCTCCACAGGGCAAGGCCGACTTCGTCGACGAATGCGCGGCGTTGCTGCCGATGCACAACATCTTCGACATGATGGGCGTGCCGGACTCGATGCGCCGCGACATCGCGTGGGAATCACGGTATGCCGGTGGGTGGAGCGACCCCGAGGTGATGGGCGACGACCCAGTCATACCTCGCCTTTTCCAAGCGATGGGATTCCTAGGCGACGGCGCCCGCGAAATCATCGCTGCACGTCGCCGGCAGCCCGAAGACGACCTCATGACGAACCTCGTTCAGGCTGAAGTGGACGGTGAAAAACTCACCGAAGATGAGATCGTCTCGTTTTTCATACTTCTCACGATCGCTGGGAACGACACCACGCGCCAAAGCACCAGTCATGCGATGAAAGCCTTGACCGACTTTCCCGATCAACGAGCGTGGCTGATGGAGGATTTCGACGGACGAATCAAAGGAGCGGTCGAAGAGTTCGTCCGGTGGGCCACCCCGATCATGACCTTCCGCCGAACGGCAGCTCGCGACTGCGACCTGGGCGGACAACAGATCACCGAAGGTGACAAGGTCGTACTTTTTTACAGCTCGGCCAACTGGGACACCACAGTGTTCACCAACCCGGAAAAGTTCGATTTGTCACGGGACCCCAACCCGCACGTGAGCTTCGGAGGTGGAGGTATCCACCACTGCTTGGGCAATCAGCTGGCGCGGCAGCAACTCGCCGCGCTCTTCCGGGAATTGCTGCACCGCCTGCCTGATATTGAAGTCTGCGGGCCACCCAGCTATACCGTTAGCACTTTCTTCCACGGGGTGAATCATCTTCCCGTCCGCTTCACCCCGACTACGTGAGGCAGCGTGGCATGAAAATCACAGTCGACCGCGATCGATGCTCGTCAATCGGGATGTGTGAAGGCCTGGCTCCCGACTTCTTCGAGGTCAGTAACGATGGGAAACTCCACATCCTGAATCCTGGGCCACCCGAATGTCACAGGGCACTGATCGAAGATGCCGTGGCGAGTTGCCCCACAGGCGCGCTCGCGTTGCACGATTGACAGACTGGCAGCAGCGAGATCCGGTGCAGCTGTTCGGCACTGGCTTCCGGCCGGTCCACGATGACTGCTCCTCGTCCAACGGGCTCGCCGACATCGCTCAGGAGCACAACACAACGCAATGGAGCCGCAGTAGTGAGTACCTTTGGACTCTCTGTCCTAGCCCCTGACCTTGCCGCGATGAAGGTCACCGCCACCGCGGCCGACCAGGCCGGGTTCGACGCGGTGTGGGCATCGGAGTTCTATACCCGGTCGGGATCCATCTCGATGGCGGCAATGGCCACCTCGACTGACAGGTGTCGCATCGGGTCGTCGATTCTCTACGGCGTCGGACGCAGCCCGCTGGTCTTGGCGACCGAGGCGCGCGATCTCGACGAACTGTCCGGCGGTCGCATCGTGCTCGGCATCGGCAACGGCACCAAACGGATGATGAGCAACTGGCACAGCGTCGCCGATACCAGCGCCCCCGCCCTGCGCGTCGAGGAACTCGTACCCCTTATTCGGCGCATCTGGAACCTGCACGAGGGACCAGTCCGCCACGAAGGCCGCTTCTACCAGATGAATCTCATCCCCAGCGGCCCGGTAGACCCGCCTGCGCGCGATATTCCGATCATCACCGCCGCGGTGCGCCCGCGGATGTGCGAAGCCGCCGGCCGGGTCGCTGACGGGCTGGCCGGGCATCCGCTCTTCACGACCGCCTACGTGGAGGAAGTCGTGCGGCCCGCGGTGGCCAAGGGCGCCGCACGCACCGGGCGCGATCCCGACGACGTCGAGATTGTGTCAATGGTCATGTGCTCCATCCACGACGACCCGGAAATCGCCCGTCGCGAGGTCGCGCAACAGATCGCGTTCTACGCATCAGTCAGAACCTACCAACCGCTGCTCGACTTCTGCGGATTCGCCAAACAGGGTGCCGTTATCCGAGAAGCCTTCGCACGCGGTGACTTTGCGGCCATGTTCGACGCGGTGACGGACGACATGATCGACGTGATGGGCGTCGCTGGCACCGCCAGCGAGGTGCGCGCCGGGCTGCGCCGCTACGAGGGGGTACTCGACCACATCATGCTCTACCCGCCGTCGGTGGGTATCGCACCTGAGCGGGTCGGCCAAAACCTCGGTGAGATGATCAAGCACTGCGCCCCCGGCCAGTAACATCCCGGTTCATGTAGGTGCGCCAGCGTCTGTGTCGACGACAACCCGCGGCGGTGAATGAGTCTCCCGTCTAATTCGAAATGACCGGTTCATCGACGGTGTGCTCCTGCCGGTACCGTAGGGATCGCCTTCGACGACGAGTTCGTAAGCCACCTAGTGCCAGTGCTTCTCTGCTCGCGCTCACCGTTGATGCTAGACGCGGCTCCCGATTCGCTGGGCGCCATCGGAGTCGAAGAGTTCTTTGGCCCAGCGTTCGAGGACTTCGGTGCTGTCCCAGTCGTCGGGGTGGAAGCCGGCGCGGGTGTAGGAACGGAAGCGCTGCACCGCGTCCGGGCTGAACAGTGGGGAACGACGGAAGGCTCGAAGGCTGCGCAGTAAGCGCAGTGGGTTGTAGGCTGCGCGGTCACCCGCCAGAGAGCGAGTGGTCTGGATGACCAACTCGGTGAACAAGATGACTGTGGCAATCCGCATTCCCCAGACCCTGGTGCGTTCGGTTCCACCGACCGTCTCGAAGACGTCGAAAGCGACGGCCTTGTGCTCGGATTCTTCTAAAGCGTGCCAGAGCAGAATCGGCCGGACCTCGGTGTCGCCGATCAGCTCTTGTGCCTCGTCGCTGGTCAGAATGATTTCGGCGAACGTCGCCGTGTAGTGCTCAAGGGCAGCCGTCACGGCCAGGCGCATCTTCGGAGAGAATCGCTTCTCGAGCCGGTCAACCAACTTCTTGATGTGCCGATCGATCCCGTCGGTCGGATAGCCCATCGCTTGGAGCCGCTCGTTAAGCAGCCGATGCTGGTGCCGGTGGGTGGCCTCCTGCGCGATGAATCCCTTGACCGCCTCTTGGAGGTCGGGGTCGCTGACCTGGTCACGGTACTGGCGCACCGATCGGATGAAGAAGTCTTCGCCCTCGGGGAACGTTGCCGACAAGGTAGAGACAAAGTGGCTCATCACCAAGTCGCCGTCGACGAAGTGCTGGCGACTGGTCCCAGCAGGCATTGCGAAACGGACACGGCGAGCCTTTGGCAGCACCCTCTTTGCTGGCCGTGTGGGCGACTCACTGGTCATGTGCTACTCCCATCTCCAAGCGGACCTCAATAATCTGACTTTATACCTAGTCAGATTTAGATGACAAACTGTGTCTATGCGTTCAGTCCGGGTGTATCGCGGAGTGTCTGCAGAGCAGCGCCATCAGCACCGGCGTACACGTCTCATCGACGCCGCTATCGAGCTGATCGGTACCCGAGGCGTGGCCGCCACCACCGTGACTGCCGTCTGCGCCGAGTCACGTGTCACCTCGCGTTACTTCTACCAGCATTTCTCCGACCGCGACGCGCTCTTGCGGGCCGTCTACCAGCAGCTCTATGCCACCTTCCAAGACGTAATAGTCCAAGCGATCCCAGACGCCGGCGCGCCACCCGACGTGTTGGCGTATGCCCCCATCCGCGCACTGGTCAACATGATCGAAGACGATCCTCGGCTGGCCCGCATTTTGTTCGTTGAATCCGCAACGGAGCCACTCCTTCGCGAGTTGCGGAGCCAATTGATGGCCGGTTTCGCCGACCTCGTGCTGCGCGAGGCCAGACTTCACCTGGATATCGCCGACTCTGCGGTGGGCGTCGCGCATCTGGCTTCAACCCTCGGTGTCGGAGGACTCTTCGAGGTTCTGCGCCGCTGGCTGGACGGCGAACTGGACTTCAGTACTGATGAACTCGTCCAACACTGCGCAGGTTTCCTGGGCAGCCTCGGCACCTACGTGCTGCTGCAGAACATAGGCGAGGCGCCGGTTCCTGAATCCGGGGCATCGGCAAACGCTCTATCGGCTCGCGGCCACGCCCGGCGATGCTGAGTGCGTGTCCGGTTTGACGCCCACGATCAGGACGGTAGCGTCCCGGGCACGTCATCGACGCTGAGCGCGTGCACCAGATAACGTTCAGCTAGGGTTTCGGCGAGCCGACTGGTGTGTTCGACGATCTCCTCCTGACTTACGTCGAGCAAGCCGGCATGCCAGGCGGTGATCAGCTCGACGAAGCCCCCAACCGCCACCAAGGTGTCCATGCGGAGCGCGGTTTCATCGGCATCCGGTCTCAGATGGGGCTTGCTCGCCGCGACCACGAGGTGCGTCGCCTCTTGCAGGGCAACAGCGCGCCGGTCTTGCAGCGGTGAGCTGCCCACGTGCTGGGTCAGCAAGATCTTTGCCCTGCCGGGATCTTGTGTGATGCGGTCGACCACCATAGAGATGGTCATGCGAATAGTCTCGAGGGGCGGCTGCCCGACGCGTTCTGCGAGGGTCGCGGAAACCTCACCGAGCATCTCGTTCCGTACCCCGTCCCAGGCGGCAACCAGCAACTCGTCGCGGGTCTTGAAGTCTTCATAGAAGTAGCGGTCGTTCAGGCTGGTCCGGGAGCAAACGCCCCTCATGGTGACTGCGGCCCAACCGCTTTCGCTCCAGATCTCGGTCGCGGCATCGATCAGACGCTGCCGACGTTCCGCGCGGCGTTCCGCGCCGGTACGCCCGCCCCATCGTTTCGCCTTCGTCCGCACATTTCCATCTTGACAAAGCAACGTAGGTCACACCAAACTGACGGCATGTGCCCACAATGGTGGCTGGTGCCACCAGTTGCTTTCGAGGCAGCGACGGAATCAACCGTCAGATCGCAGCAACGGCGGATACTCCGATGAGGCTGCTGCCGTTTGGGAATCCCCCCCGCCGGAGTGACCGTGCCGACGCGGTGATCACCGGTGCAGGCAGCGGCATTGGCCGCGCATTTGCCGTCGAGCTGGCGCGCCGGGGCGGCCGTGTGGTGTGCGCCGACATCGACGGCATTCGCGCCAAGGAGACAGCGGACCTGATCTCCAAGCTGGGCGGTCATGGCATCGGCGTTGTTTGCGACGTCTCAGACGAGCATCAGGTCCGGGATCTTGCCGATTCGGCCGAGAAGTGGTTCGGCGGCGCTCCCGGACTGGTGATCAACAATGCCGGAATTGGCGCTGGAGGCAACGTCGTCGGTGCGACATCCACGAGCGATTGGTCCGCGACGTTGTCGGTCAATCTGTGGGGAGTCATCCACGGCTGCGAAGTCTTTGTCCCGCGGCTCCGGGAACGTGGATTCGGAGGGCTCATCAACGTCGCGTCGGCGGCAAGCTTCGGTGCGGCCCCCCGCATGGCCGCCTACAACGTGAGCAAAGCGGGCGTACTCGCGCTGTCCGAAACCTTGGCAGCCGAGCTCAGCGGAACCGGCGTCACGGTGACCGTCCTATGCCCCACCTTCGTCAAAACAAATATCGTCGACAATCCACGCATCGAGGAATCGGCGGCCACGCTAGCCGCCAACTTGATGAAGTGGACCGGCGTATCACCAGAGTCGGTAGCACGAACCACCCTGGATGCGCACGACCGCGGCCAGCTATACGTCCTGCCGCAACTCGACGCCAAAATCCTCTGGCAGCTCAAGAGAACCATGCCGGGTACCTTCACCCACGCGATGGGACTCATCCAGCGAATAACGCGTTGACACAACCTAGGAGGAGACATGGCTTTCGAATACGGCGATATGCTGCAGACGATTAAAGACCGCCAGTGGGCGCTGGCCGACATCGACTGGGACGCACCGGGTGCCGAGTTGATCACCGACGAACAGCGCCCCAGCCTGAAACAGTTCATGTCAGACGTGGTATGGATCGAGCATGTCGGTGCCCGCGCTTTCGCGGCCATGGCCCCCAAGGCGCCGTTCGACGCGTTGGGTGAGATTTACAGGTATTTCCACGCCGAAGAGCAGCGGCACGCCAACGTGGAGCTCGCTCTCATGCATCGCTGGGGGATGCTCGAGGAGGGCGAGACTCCGGTGCCGAACAAGAACATCCGGCTGGTCATCGAATGGCTGGACCGATACGCCGAAGCACTTCCGTTGACGGTGATCGGTGCTGCCATACCGGCTTTAGAAACCGCTCTGGACGGAGCACTGTTGAAGTTTTTGGTGGACGAGGTGTCAGATCCCGTGTGCGGCGAAGTTTTCGCCAAGGTCAACAGCGACGAGTCTCGCCACCTGGCGGTGGGTTTTCAGGTGCTCAACGACCTGGGCGCCAGCCCAATGAGGATCCATGCGATTCAGACGGTGGGAGCTCTTATCGACCCGAGGGTACTTACCGGTGCGTTGCTTTACATCCCGCTGCTGACCCGGATGCTGATAAACCTGAACGCCTGGGGCCTGTCCGAGGAAAGGCTGTACAACGCAGTCACCCGCTACTCGAACGTCGGCGATCGCAGCGAGCACACCCGCCGTGTTCCCCCCTATCACATCCTCAAGGCCCATATGTCTGCCACGATCAAGCACTCCCAACCGCTGCACTTCATCTCGCAGCGCCTCGGTAGGGTGATCGACCACTTCCCCACGCAAGTGCTCGGCAAGACGCCGTCATGGACTGATGAGCTGACCTATGAACCGGTGGCCAGATGAGCGACACGACCAGTGTTCTGATCATCGGAGCCGGCTTTGCCGGACTTGGCACGGCGATCCAACTACTCAAGCGGGGTATCGACGATTTCGTCATCCTGGAGCGCGCGGGCGAGGTCGGAGGAACCTGGCGTGACAATAGCTATCCCGGTGCCGCCTGCGACATTCCGTCATTGTTGTATTCGTACTCCTTCGAACCAAATCCGGACTGGTCGCGTGCGTACTCGGGAAGCAGCGAGATACTCGCCTACATCAAGGCCATGGTCGACAAGCACGCGCTGGCGCGCTTCATCTGTTTCCACGTCAACGTGACCGGCCTGGCGTTCGACGAAGACAGCGGCACGTGGACCGTCGAAACGGATGGCGGGTCAAGCTACCGGTCGCGCACGGTGGTGATGGCAAGCGGCCCACTGGCCAATGCAAATTTTCCTGACATTCGCGGACTGCACAGCTACGCAGGCCACAAAATCCACAGCGCGCGCTGGGATCACGACTATGACATGAGCGACAAACGTGTTGCGGTAATCGGTACCGGGGCGAGCGCGGTGCAGATTGTTCCGGAATTGGTGAAGACGGCGCGATCAGTCAAAGTGTTTCAACGGACGCCCGGTTGGGTGCTTCCCCGGCCTGATTTTCCGCACCCCAGTGTTGCCAAGGCCGCGTTTGGTCGGCTACCGATTCTGCAGAGCGCCGCTCGCCAGGCATGGTTTTGGGCGCACGAAGTCATGGCCGTCGGCATGGTGTGGAACACCCCGGCCACTACCGCCATCGCCTGGGCGGCCAAGGCGAACCTTCGTCGCCAGGTGAAAGATTCGTGGATGCGGCGACAACTGACGCCCGACTTCCGGCCCGGCTGCAAGCGCATGCTGATGACCAGCGACTACTATCCGGCTCTCCGACAGAACAATTGCAAACTCATCACCTGGCCGATCGCGACCATCTCGCCCATCGGCATTCGCACCGCGGACGGCATCGAACACGAGGTGGATTGCATCGTATTCGCGACCGGCTTCGATGTGTGCAAGGCCGGCACACCGTTTCCCATCACCGGCGTGGACGGTCGAAAGCTTGCGGAGGAATGGTCTAACGGCGCCTACGCCTACAAGAGCGTCAGCGTCTCAGGCTATCCCAACCTCTTTTTCACCTTCGGGCCGAATTCCGGGCCAGGACACAACTCGGCCTTGGTCTACCTGGAAGCGGAGATCCGCTACATCGTCGACGCCATCGGCATAATCATCGAAGGCGGTATTCAGACCTTCGACGTCAAAGAGGACCGGCAGAACAGCTATCACGCCCAACTCCAGCGTCGGCTTGCCGGCACGACGTGGAACTCCGGATGCAAGAGCTGGTACCTCACCGAAGACGGCTATAACGGGACCATGTATCCCGGCTTCACCACCCAATTCGCCCGACAACTAGCGAGGGTCGAGCTCGACGATTACTCGATGAGTTCACAGCCCCCTCCCCGCAAGAAGCCCAGGCGGGCGCGGCCCGAGTTGGCCGCGGAGAGTTCGCACGGCGCAAGCAAAGGAGGACGGCAGCGCAACGACGATCGCGTGTCCGTCGACAAGCGCGAAGGTGTTCGTTTCTCGGCGCAAACCGCTTCACCCGAGGCAGCATCACCGCGGATGGTGGATCGTGCTTGAGCCGCGACTGGCTCCGGCTAGGCAGTCGGCGACAGGTGCCTGGCATCAGCCCCCAGATAAGCCAGAAGGACGGTATGGACCACAGCGATAAGCACCGCTTCGAAATCATCGTGATCGGTGCAGGATTCTCCGGGATCGGAATGGGGATAAAACTCCTGAAAGCCGGCTTTTCGGACTTTCTTATTGTCGATGAGGCAGACGACGTAGGCGGAACGTGGCATTGGAACACCTATCCGGGCATCGCCGTCGACATTCCGTCGTACAGCTACCAATTCTCCTTCGAAAAACGGTCGTCATGGTCGCGGACGTATGCGCACGGCAACGAGTTGAAGGACTACGCAAGACACTGCGCGCACAAGTACGGTCTTAGCCCACGAATCCGCTTCGCCGTCAAGGTGACTGAAGCTTGGTTCGATGAGGACGCGACCCTGTGGCGCTTGCACACGGCCGCAGGACAGGACCTATCCGCGCGCTTCGTGATCAACGCCTCGGGCGTCCTGACACGCCCCAAGCGGCCGGATATCTCCGGTGTCGATGATTTCGGCGGGATCACCATGCATACATCCCGCTGGGACCACAACGAAGACATCGCCGGCAAGAGGGTGGCTGTCATCGGAACGGGCGCGTCGGCAGTGCAGTTGATCCCGGCAATCGCGAAAGACGTCAAGGCGCTGACCGTGTTCCAGCGCACACCGATCTGGTGCCTGCCGAAACTGGACTTCCCGGTGCCGCGGCTGGCAAGAGGGTTCCTCAAATACGCTCCCGGCGGACAACTCGCGGCGCGCGCAGCGAGTCAAACCTTCGTCGAAGTCACGTTCCCTGTCGCCGCTCACTTCCACACCGCCATTCCCTTGGCGTCACTCATCGAGCGTGCCGCGTTGCGGTACATGCGCAGCCAGGTGACCGACCCCGCCGTCCGTCAAAAACTGACCCCCCGTTACGCGCTCGGGTGTAAGCGCCCAAGCTTTCACAACGAGTACCTGGCCACATTCAACCGAGACAACGTCCACCTCGAGACCAGTCCGATAAGCCACTTCGATGCCGCCGCCGTCCACACCGTCGACGGCCGATCGCACGAGATCGACGTCCTCATCCTCGCCACAGGCTTCAAAGTGATGGAACCGGAGAACATGCCGACCTATTCGCTCAGGGGGATCGGTGGACTCGATCAAGCCAAGTGGTGGGACGAGAATCGGCTCCAAGCGTACGAAGGCGTCAGCGTGCCCGGATTCCCCAACCACTTCTCCATCTTCGGACCCTATGGATACAACGGTTCCTCGTACTTCACGCTCATTGAAGCCCAGACCAGGCACATCGTGCGATGCCTTCACCATGCGCGGTCCCGGCACGCCAACTACGTCGAAATAACCCGGCAAGCCAACGACCGCTTCTTCGCCGAAATGCTCAAACGCCGCCACCGCCAAGTCTTTTGGCAACCCAGCTGCGCAACCGCCAATAGTTACTACTTCGACAAACACGGCGACGTACCGCTACGCCCGACGACCACCCTCGAATCTTTCTGGCGTAGTCGCACCTTCGACCTTGGTGACTATTCGTTCGAGCGGCGCACCACTGAAAAGGTACTTAGCTCATCGTGACAACCCTTTACTCGGAACAGCATCCGAGCACGGCAAGTTATCTCATCGCGACGTCGGCCCGCGGGATCCTGCGCCCACTGACGCAAGCACTACCGTCTAACCAGTACGGGCTCGCGGTAATGGACCGGGTGCTTCGGGCGGCGCTCATTGCGTCCCGCCCGCGGCGCGGATTGCGAGTTGAACAGGTCGACACCGTCTTTGCTGGCGATCGGGTGAGAGGCGACTGGATCGTTGCCCCGGACGTCGACCCGGACGGGCCGCCGATTCTCTATATCCACGGCGGCGCCTTTTCCATGTGCTCCCCGCAGACCCATCGTGGTCTGCTAGGCGAACTGTCTGCCGCGTCGCTCAGGCCGGTGTTCGCCGTCCGCTACCGCCTGGCTCCGCGATACCCGTATCCCGCGGCCGCCGACGACGCACTGAGGGCCTACCGGTGGTTGACCGGCTCTGAAGAATCGGCGTCAAACCGCACGGTGGCGATCGCGGGAGATTCGGCGGGCGGCCAACTCGCCGTCGCGACCTCGTTGGGCGCGCTCGCACATCGCTCCCCGCCGCCCGATGGCATGTTACTCATGTCCCCCGTCGTCGATCTGACGTGCCAGCTGGCGATGGCACGTGAAACTCGCCGCCGCGATCCTTTCGCATCGGCCCGGTCCGCAACGCGTGCGCTCAGCCTCTATGTAGGCGATGCCCACCCGACCGACCCCCGCGTCAATGTCCTCGCCGCAGATCTCACCGGCTTGCCGCCGACATTGATCCAGGTCGGTGGAAGGGAGATGCTGCTCGACGACTCCCGTCAACTCGCCGAGCGCATGCGCGCCGCAGGAGCATCCGTGCGGCTTCAGGTGTTTCGCGGCCAGATTCACGTGTTCCAAGCCCTGTTTCGACTCTTGCCCGAGGCGCGTCACGCTTTGCACCTCAGCGGAGCGTTTCTCACAGACAGGGCCGAAGACACGTTTCCTTGACGCACGGGCCGAACGCAGGCAGGCGGCTAGCGCGCAGCAACCGCTTTTGTCACGCCCCACCGCGAAGGACCCGTTTGACAAACAGGGCAATTATGTATAACTATTAACATTGGTGGCCCAACTGTAAACAGCTGGTCGATCCTCCATCCCACGACGACCACAGGCCGGGGAGCGACAATGGTTAACCCGCTACACGCACCCGTCGATAAAGCCCGGGAACGGTTATCTTCGGTCATCTTGATTCCCGCGCCGCAACGGGTGGACGACGGACTTCGCCGGTGGAGTCGGCGGTGGCCAGTGCGTGAACTAGCCGCGCCCCCGGCCGGAAGCGGACTGCGACCGGTTCTCGGTGATGCCGGGCTCCCCTTGGTCGGGCACACCCTCGACTACATCCGGTTTGGGTCCGACCTGGGCAGAGAGCGCTACGAACGGTTCGGATCTGTCTCGTGGATGGGAGCGTTCGGCACCAAAATGGCGGTCATCGCGGGCCCCCAAGCTACCCAGGAGGCGCTCACCACCAACGCAAAGGCGTTCTCGCAAGACGGCTGGGCCTTTCTCATCGACGCGTTCTTCCACCGCGGATTGATGCTGATGAGCTTTGACGAACACCTCATGCACCGGCGCATCATGCAGGAGGCCTTCACGCGGCCGCGACTGGCCGGCTACGTCACCCAAGTGACCCCTTGCGTCCGCGCAACCCTGCCCACGTGGCCGACCGGCCCGTCCGTCCGCATGTACCCGCTGTTGAAAAACCTGACCCTCGACATCGCCACCGATGTGTTCATGGGTGGCCGAGGCAAAGACAGCAGCGACGCCATTAACCAGGCGTTCGTCGCTACGGTACGCGCGGCCAGCTCACTCGTCCGCGCGCCGCTTCCCGGCACCCGCTATCGCGCCGGGATCCGCGGCCGACGGGTGCTCGAGGAATACTTCGCCCGGCACTTGCCGGCCGCCCGGGCCGGCAACAGCAATGACCTGTTCGCCGCGCTGTGCCATGCCAGCACCGAAGACGGACAACGTTTCAGTGACTCCGATGTCATCAACCACATGATTTTTCTGATGATGGCCGCTCACGACACATCGACCATCACCACCACCGCGGTAACTTATTACCTGGCAAAGCATCCAGAATGGCAAGATCGGGTTCGCGCCGAAAGCGATGCTCTCGGCGACCGATCACCCGAGATCGACGATTTGGAAGCGCTCAGGTCGCTCGATCTGGTGATCAAGGAATCCATGAGACTCGTGGCGCCGGTCCCGCTAGTCATGCGCAAAACAGTGCAAGACACCGCAATAGACGGCCACTACATTCCCCGCGACACGCTTGTGGCGATCACCCCCGCCGTCAACCATTTCGTCCGCGAAGTCTGGCACGATCCGGATCGCTTCGACCCCTTACGTTTCGACGACCCGCGCCGCGAGGACCAAGCTCACCGCTTCGCGTGGCTGCCCTTCGGCGGTGGCGCGCACAAATGCATCGGCATGCACTTCGGCACCCTCGAGGTCAAAGCGATCCTGCACCAGATGCTGCGCACGTTCACCTTCGGCCTCGACACCGACTACCGCATCCGCTGGGACAACACATCGCTGCCGATCCCGGTCGACGGGTTACCGATCACGCTGCGCCGCCGATGAAGACAGAATTTGCGCGGTTCCTCGCAGCCACCGAATTCCTCGACTGGAAACACGATGCCGTGCAGCAGTTCACCGAATCGGCGACACGCAACGCCACCGATTCCGTCGATAAGGCGTGCCGCATCTTCACCGCTGTCCGTGATTCGATCTGGTACGACCCGTATTCCGTCTCCGACGACCCGCGCCAGTACCGAGCCAGCGCGGTCGCCGTCGCCGAGCGCGCCTACTGTGTCCCCAAGGCGGTGCTCTTGACGGCTGCATGTCGCGCCGCGGGGATTCCGGCGCGGTTGGGTTTCGCCGACGTCCGCAACCATCTACAGACCGCGAGTCTCCGTGAACGGATGGGTGGTTCGGACGTTTTCGTCTACCACGGCTACAGTCAAATACTGCTGAATGGTCGGTGGGTCAAGGCCACACCGGCATTCAACCGCGAGTTATGCGCGCGCTTCCGCGTCGCTCCCATCGAATTCGACGGTCAGCGAGACGCCATGTTGCACGCCTACACAGGCGATAGTTCTCAACACCTGGAATACCTCCATGACCGTGGTGTTTTCGACGACCTTCCCCTCACGGAAATCATCGACGCGCTGCGCGACAATTACGGCGAACTCATCTACGAACCTCCTCCAGTGCCGGACTCATTCACCAACTAGCAGTTTGAAGGATTGTGCCTGTGCAAAGCACCATGCAGGATATCCCCTTGACCGTAGCCTCGATCGTCAGGCACGCGACATCCATCCACGCTGACAGCCAAGTCGTCACGCCGACCGGATCGGGCTACCGCACAACGACCTACGGTGCGCTCAAGCGACGAATCAGCCAGTTGGCCAACGCACTACGGAGTCTGGGCATAACTGACGATCAGCGCGTGGCCACCTTCCAATGGAGCAATCAGGAACACCTGGAAGCCTACTGTGCGGTGCCGTCGATGGGCGCGGTGCTTCACACCCTCAACCTTCGACTCACCGCAGAACAACTTGGCTACATTTCAGATCACGCCGACGACAAGGTCATCATCGCGGACGTCTCTGTGGCACCGCTTCTAGCGAAGGCACTGCCGACGATGTCGTCGGTGCACACCGTGATCGCAGCGGGCGACGGCGACCTGGAGCCGCTGCTGGCCAGCGGTAAAAACGTGCTGCGCTACGAGGACCTGCTTGCTGATCAAGACGGCGAATTCGACTGGCCAGAGCTCGATGAGAGGTCGGCCGCGGCGATGTGCTACACCAGCGGCACTACCGGAAACCCGAAAGGTGTTGTCTACAGTCATCGTTCCACCTATTTGCACTCGCTGACTGGCTGCACACCCAACGTGCTGTCCATCGGTGAAGAAGACCGCGTCTTGGCGATCGTCCCGATGTTTCACGCGAACGCATGGGGGCTGATCTATTCCGCGCTGATGTGTGGAGCCGACCTCGTGCTGCCCGACCGATACCTGCAGGCGGCACCGTTGGTTGCCATCATCGAGGACACGCAGCCGACCGTGGCCGGTGCGGTACCGACGATCTGGAATGACGTGCAGCATTTCCTGGAATCCGAACCGGAGCACGATATTTCGTCGCTACGCCTGGTCGCCTGCGGCGGGTCGGCCGTTCCAAGGTCACTGATGGAGCACTTCGAGAGTGAATTCGGTGTCCCGATCCTGCAGGCCTGGGGGATGACCGAAACCTCGCCGCTGGCAACCGTGGCGCGCGCGCCGAAGGGGACCAACGGCGAGCGCCAATGGGAGCTACGCGCTTGTCAGGGTCGTCCCGTCTGCGGTGTCGAGATTAGGCTGCGTGGCGACGATGGCCGTACCCTGCCCTGGGACGGACGGTCTATCGGCGAGATCCAGGCCCGCGGACCGTGGGTCACCGGCTCGTACTTCGGCGACAACGACTCCGACAAGCTCGACGAAGGATGGCTGCGCACCGGCGACGTGGGTCGCATCGATCAACACGGCTACCTTACGCTTACCGACCGGGTAAAAGACGTCATTAAGTCAGGTGGCGAATGGATTTCCTCGGTCGACTTGGAGAATGCGCTCGTTGCCCATCCAGCCGTGCATGAGGCGGTGGTGATCGGCGTGCCCGACGAGAAGTGGCAGGAAAGACCCTTGGCGTTGATCGTCACGAAGACCGAAACCAGCTTGGATATCAACGAATTGCGGGTCTTCCTGGACGGCGCGGTCGCCAAGTGGTGGATCCCGGAGCGCTGGGCGTTCATTGCTGAGGTTCCCCGAACCAGTGTGGGCAAATACGACAAAAAATTGCTGAGAGCACGCCACGGCGCCGGCGAATACCAGGTCGTGTACTGCGGCTAACCCGAAAAGCCGCCAACGTCGTCAGCAGCACCTAACCGAAAGGACACCATGACAGTCGCCTCACCTTGGCTCAGCCCGGAATTGGAAGCGCTTCGTGATCTCGCCGCAAAGTTCGTTGCCACTGAGATTGCACCCCACTCAGAGCGCTTCGCCGAGCAACACCATGTCGACCGGGCGGTGTGGGAACGAGCAGGCGAGCTGGGCCTGCTGTGCATGTCGATGCCGGTCGAATACGGCGGCGGCGGCGGGACGTTCGCGCACGAAGCAGTTCTGCTCGAAGAGCAAGCTCGAATCGGGGACAGTTCGTGGGGCGCCGGCCTGCACAGCGGCATCGTCGCACACTACATCCTGCACTACGCACGGGAAGACCTGAAAAGGCAGTGGTTGCCCAAGATGGCGTCGGGCGAATTGATCGGTGCCATTGCGATGACGGAGGCTGGAACCGGATCTGACCTTCAAAGCGTGAAGACGCGCGCCGTCCTCGATGGGGACGAGTACGTCATCACCGGCTCGAAGACGTTCATCACCAATGGTCAGCAAGCCGATCTCGTCGTCGTCGTGGCCAAGACCGACCATACCCAAGGCGCCAGCGGTATCTCGCTGATCGTCGTGGAAGCCGATCGCCCCGGGTTCCGGAGAGGACGAGTCCTCAGCAAAATAGGTCAGCGCGGTCAGGACACATCTGAATTGTTTTTCGACGGCGTGCGCGTCCCCAAGACGCATCTGCTAGGCGACACCGAGGGGCAAGGCTTCTTTCAGCTGATGACGCAACTGCCGCAGGAGCGACTTATCGTCGCGGTCGGAGCGGTTGCCGCCATGGAATTGGCCTTGCACCAGACGATCGAATACACGCGCCAACGAGAAGCATTCGGGCGAACGATCTTCGGGTTCCAAAATACCAAGTTCACCCTCGCTGAAGCCGCCACCGAAACAAGGATTGCGCGAGTGTTCCTCGACCACTGCATCTGTCTGCATCTCGACGGTAAGCTCGACGTGCAAACTGTCGCGATGGCCAAATGGTGGACGACGGAACGGGCGATGAAAGTCCTCGACGACTGCCTGCAGCTGCACGGCGGGTACGGATACATGACGGAGTATCCGATTTCGCGTCTCTGGGTTGATCAGCGAGTACAGAAAATCTACGCGGGGTCTAACGAAATAATGAAAGAGATTATTTCGAGGTCGCTTTGACAAGATAGCGACGACCGAACGCCCGGTGTATCAACGCAGATGAGGATCTGCTATTCGAGACAGGCAAGCTCCACTGCAGACAAAAGCCATCCCGGTGCCGTATCGGCGGACACGGCGGATCCGTCAAGCTCCCGCGGTTCCCCCTGGCCTCAGGGCTTATTCGCGGACGAGGAGTGTCCGGCTGCAGCTGTCCTCTCGCCACGATTCGTTCTCACGACGTGAATCCCGGAATCCGGCAACGCCGTCAGCCCACGTTGCCGACCTCGGCGATCTTGATTCCAGTAAGGAAACTTCTCACATGCTGCGTCGGGGGCGTGATGCATCACGTCAAGTTGCCCGCGAAACCTGATCCATGCATCACGTAAGGAATGCCCGCGAAAACGAGGTCAACTGGCGGTCTTGTTCTGGATGCGGATGCCGGATCTGACCTCGGGTAGGGCGGTGGGGATGGCGGCGAGGTAGAGGTGTTCGGTCTTGTTCTTGGCGAGTCTGAGCAGGGCGGCTTGTAGATCGGCGATCTGGCGTGCGATCGCGGCGGGGTTCAGGGTGTCGCGGTAGGCAAGCAGCTCCGATTCTTGGGCTGGCGAGAGGACCCCGGCTGCCAGCAGCCGGTCCAGTGGGGTCATGGGCTCGTCGTAGAGGCGGCGGCGCTGGCCGTCGCGGCCAGCGCCGTAGCCGATGGGTTTGATGGCTCTTCGTAATTCAGAGTGCATTGACAAGTTGGTGGAGTGCTCCGCTGTGTAGTAGTGAGCGCCAACGGTAGTGGGTGAGGTTGCGGAATCCGAGGGCGTTGCGGCGCAATGCTTCCAGGCGGCCGTTGATGGCCTCGGTGGGTCCGTTGGAGACGTGGTGGTCGAAGAAGGCCAGGATGTCGGCGCGGCGGCGCGATAGCGTGCGGCCGAGTTGGGCGATCTCCTCCAATCCGGCGGGTACGCCGCGCCGACTTCCAGGCGGCCGTTGATGGCCTCGGTGGGTCCGTTGGAGACGTGGTGGTCGAAGAAGGCCAGGATGTCGGCGCGGCGGCGCGATAGCGTGCGGCCGAGTTGGGCGATCTCCTCCAATCCGGCGGGTACGCCGCGCCGTATCGACTCGATCAGCCTGGTCATTGCCTTCTTGCCGTGACGTCGGTTCGGGTCGGCGTAGGCGGCGATGATCTTCTGATAGATCAGCCAGGCGACCTTGACGGCGAGATGGTCGTCGCCGTCGAGCACCTCGGTCAGCCGGGTGTATTGGCGTGGGGAGAGCAGCTGCAGGCGGGTTCGGGCGATGCGCCGGATCCCATAGAGCGGGTCACCGGTGTGTCCGCGCCGACCCAGGGTCTGCTGCTGGATGCGTTGGCGGATCAGGTCGAGCTTGGTCCCGGCCAAAGCCACAACGTGGAAGGGGTCCATCACGGTGACCGCGTCCGGGATGACCTCGGTGGCGGCGGTCTTGTAGCCGGCGAACCCGTCCATCGCAATGACCTCCACGGCCCGGGCAAAGTCGGTGGGTTGGGCGGCCAACCACGTGGCCAGTGCGGTCGCTGAGCGTCCTTCGACCAGGTCGAGCAGGCGTGCCGGGCCGGTCTGGTCGTGGGTAGGCGTGAGGTCGATGATCAGCGTGACGAACCCCTCTGTGCCGCGACGCCGAGGCGCCCAGCGATGCTCATCGACACCGATCACCGTCACCCCGGCCAGCCGATCCGGCCCGGTTGTGGCGATCAGGCCGGCGGTCGCACGCATCGCGATGGAGCTGACAGTATGCCAGGACACCCCGAGTTCGGCGGCGATCGCCGAAATGGTGGTGCGGTCGATCATCAACCGCCGCAATACATACCGGGCACAGCGCCGCGTCGTCGATGAGCGCGGGGCCGCCAACTTGCCCAGATCCTGGTTGAACACTGCCCGCCCACACGCTGGCGTTGTGCAGCGGTAGCGAGGTAGGGCACCCTGCAGCACCAGCGGGTAGCCGGCCACCGGCAGATCCGTCAACGGCCGAGTCACAGTGTCGCGGTAGCGGCCCTCCCGGCCGCAGTCCGGACACCTGGCGTCACAGGCCACCGGCCTGCAGTCGTCGTCGTCTCGTCGACCGCGGCGTCGGTGATCGTCACCCCCAACTCGATGGTGCGCATGATCGTGTCGGCAACAACAGACGGCGGGCAGGCAGTAGCCTCAGGCAAGGGTCACCTCGGTGGTGTTGGTGAAGCGGCGTGTAGGAACCTGAATCGTCACCCACCGAGGCCCCACCTCAGCTCAACGACACGAACCCCCACCGCGGATATCCGCCAACCACTGCTGCACGCTCATTTCCGCAGAGCCGGTTTGATGGTGGGCGTCAGGTAGTTGAGCCGGTCGTTGACCAGCCTCCAGAGCCGGTTGAGCACCGCACGTTCCTCGTCGGTGTCATAGCGGTAGTAGAACCCATACTTGCGGACGAGGTGGTTGTTCTTGGACTCGATTGTGGCCTGATCGTTCTTCTTGTACGGCCGCGACCTGGTGAAGAAGATCTCCATCTGCGCAGCCCACTTGATGACGGCCTTGTTGAGGAATTCGGTTCCGTTGTCGAAGTCCAAACCGGTTACCTCGTAAGGTATTTCATGGACACCGGCTTTGAGGGCGCCGAGGATGTGAGTGTGGGCGTTGTTGCGTTCGGTGCGGGTGAAGACCCAACCGATATGCATATCGGTGAGGTTGACGGTCCGGGCGAACTCGCCTTTGAGGGTTGGACCGCAGTGCGCGACGGTGTCGCCTTCGAAGAACCCCGGAGATCCCTCGACCTCGTCGGTTGCCTTGCGGATCTTGATCGAAGACCGCAGCAACGGGGAGGCCTTGGTGGTCGATTTCCCCTTGATCTGGTCGCGCGCCTTGACCGCACGCAGGTAGCGGTCGATCGTCGCGCTGCTCATCGCCAACAGCTCGGCACGCACCTGCGGGCTGTAGCGGTCCACACCTGCGCGTCCGGCCGGGTTTCCAGCAGGCGAGGTACGACGCGGCGACCAATAAACCCGGTACCGCCGGTAACGACATAGCGCATGCAAGCCATCGTGGCGGGTCACACCGCGCACGTCAACCATGCTGTCCAGGCATCAGCCGGCGAAGTTGCGGATGCCGTCCCAGTCCACCAGCGTCCAGCCGGTCATCGGGTTTCCGGTGATCACCACGCGGCCGACGTTGGGCAGCGGATGACTGGTCGCCAGGCTGTCCTTGGCGTTCTTCGTGTTCATCAGCGTCCAGTACTCGATGGCGTACAGATGCGAGAACACCACCGGTTGGTTGTGGCCGCTGTTGTAGATCTTCTGCACGGCCGCGGTGAACCAGTCGTTGAACTCCTTGCCGGTGATCGACCCGGGGATGCGGTCTCCGACGTCGCCGTTGAGCCAGTCCGCCGGTACGTCGAGGGGGCCATCGAGACGGGCTTGCCCTCGTACCAGCCGGCGTTGATCTCTTGGATGCCTTGCAGCACCTCGACTTGCTTGCCGAGTTCGGCGGCCAACGGCGCGGCGGTCTGTTGCGTTCGCACCATGGTGGAGGCGTAGACGGCGTCGTACTTGTTGTGGGCGAGTTGGTGCGCGACCTGTTCGGCCTGCCCCTTGCCCTCCGGGGTCAGGCCCGGGCCCGGCACGTCGGTGTCGATGACGCCGCTGGCGTTGGTCTCGGACTCCGCGTGCCGGACGAACGTCACGGTGATGCTGTGGGCCTGCGGTGACCCGCCGCAGGCGCCGACGATTACCGTTGCGGCCAGCACGGCTACCGCTTTTGAGGCCTTCCTGATCAAGCTGGGATTGCGCATGGCGATAGCCTGCCCCGCCGACGGTGCCGGTGGGAAGGGTTTGCGATGGTTGGGTGGCAGAAAAGCTTGAAGGGAGACTCGTATGGCGATTGACCCGAGTGCCGTCGGTGCGACGACGGAGCCGATGCTGTTCGAATGGACGGACCGGGAGACGCTGCTCTACGCGCTCGGTGTCGGCGCCGGAACTGACGACCTATCGTTCACCACCGAAAACAGCCACGACATCACCCAGCAGGTGCTGCCCACCTATGCGGTGATCTGCTGCCCGGCGTTCGGTGCGGCGGGCAAGATCGGAAAGTTCAACTGGGCCATGCTTTTACACGGGTCGCAGGGCATCCGGCTGCACGCACCGCTGCCGCCGGCGGGCAAGCTGTCCGTGGTCTCCGAGGTCGCGGACATCCAGGACAAGGGCGAGGGCAAGAACGCGATCATCGTGCTGCGCGGCCGCGGCACCGACCCCGACTCGGGGGAGCTGATCGCCGAGACACTCACCACGTTGGTCATCCGGGGCGAGGGCGGGTTCGGGGGAGTGCCGGGTCAGCGGCCGATCGCGCCGGAGTTTCCCGACCGCGAGCCCGATGCCCGGATCGCGCTGCCCACCCGTGCGGACCAGGCGCTGATCTATCGGCTCTCCGGTGACCGCAACCCGCTGCACAGCGACCCGTGGTTCGCCAGGGACATGGCCGGTTTCCCGAAGCCGATCCTGCACGGGCTGTGCACCTACGGGGTGTCGGGCCGCGCGCTGGTCGCCGAGCTGGGCAAGGGCGTGGCCGCCAACGTCACGTCGATAGCGGCGCGATTCACCTCGCCGGTGTTTCCAGGGGAGACGCTGACCACGCTGATCTGGCGGACGGAACCGGGCAAGGCGGTGTTTCGGACGGAGGCTTGTGGCGCCGAAAGCGCGAACGCGCGGATCGTGTTGGACGACGGCGCGGTGGAGTACGCGGAGGCCTAGCCGATGGCTTAGAACCCGGTACGTCGCCCCGGCGCGCAGGCGTTCACTGGTGCGCCTGGCCTGCCGTCCAGCCATGACCTGTCCCGCATTCGGCGGGCTTCGGGGGGATCGCTCGGGCGCTAAGCTAAACAGCTATGTGCTACAGTTAGCACATGTCTACGGTGGGCGTTCGTGAGCTGCGGCAGCGGGCCAGCGAACTCCTCCGTCGGGTCGAGGCCGGCGAGACGATCGAGATCACCGACCGTGGTCGGCCTATCGCCCTTCTCTCGCCGATGCCGGAGGGCGGTCCGTACCAGCAGATGCTGGCAAGCGGCGGGATCGAACGTGCGACGCTTGACTTTGATGACCTTCCCGAGCCGGTCCGACTCAAAACGGGTATCGAGCTGCCGTCCGTGACGCTTGCGCGCCTGCGTGAGCACGAGCGTTGATGGCGGCCATCTACCTGGACTCGTCCGCAATCGTCAAGCTTGCAGTTCGTGAGCCAGAGTCGGATGCGCTGCGTCGCTACCTTCGCACCCGGCTGCCGCGGGTGTCGAGTGCCCTTGCGCGGACGGAGGTCATGCGGGCTCTGCTCCACAAGGGTGAATCAGCCCGAAGAGCCGGACGCCGGGCGCTCGCGAGCCTAGACCTACTACGCATCGACAACCGATTGCTCGATCTTGCTGGTGGGCTGCTGCCAATCGAGCTACGCACCCTCGATGCAATTCACCTGGCGACTGCCCAGCGGCTCGGCATGGATCTTGGCCGGTTGTGCACTTACGACGACCGCATGCGCGACGCCGCCGAGGCGCTCGGCATGGCAGTGATTGCCCCGTCTTGATCGGCTACCTAGGGTGGCGCGTGAGGCGGCCAACGCTTCATGTCCCGGCATGTCGCGCCAACCTCGTGCCACCGCCGAATGGGGACACCGTCGTGCTGGATCACTCGAATGTTGGCACCCTGAGCGCCGTTAGAACCGTTGCCGTCGCTAATTTACGCGGGCGTCACTTAACCGCTGTGCCAACCTTTCGGTGAACTCGGCGGCGCGCGCGGGACTGTCCAACGCAAACAGCGCGGCGGTGGCGCGGTCGCCGTCTTCGCTGTGTCGCACCAGGATCGGGATACCATCATCGCGGACCGCGTCGAACGCGTCCTCGTCGGTGATGTCGTCGCCGAGATAGATGGGCACCAGCGGACGCGCGTCGGCCTCGCGCAGGTGATCGATCACCCAGCGAAGCGTCTTTCCCTTGTCCCAGTCCATGTCCGGACGCAGCTCGATGACTTCGCGACCCGTCGTCACCCGAAGTCCGTCCCGCCGGCCCGCCGCGCGCACCGCCGCGGCAACCTCGCCCACGCGGTCCCGCGCGGCGTTGCGGTAGTGGACCGCAACGCCAAATCGCTTGTGCTCCATCATAACTCCGGGGATCGAGTCGAGCCGGTCGCGCAGCTCGGCGGCGGCCTGTTCGAGCACCGGTGTGGCCGCCGCCGCGGCGTCGTTCTGGTGGTGTGTGCCGTCGGGTGCGGTCAGCTCGAAACCGTGGCTGCCGGCATACCAGATCCCGGGCACACCGAGGCGCTGTGACACGTCGGCGAGGTCGCGGCCGGACAGAACCGCGACCGGGCATTGCGCGGCCAGCTTCCGCAGCGCCTCGACCGCGGCGGCGACGGGCCGGGCCGCGGCGGGATCGTCGACGATGTCCGACAGCGTGCCGTCGAAGTCGAAGAACATATGGCCGGCCTCCGGTCGGTGAGGGCACCGAGGGCCTGCACAGCATCGGGTAGCTGGGACATCCGGTGGTCCCCGGTGCGCACGGCGACCTCATCCAGATCGCCGACCACGGCGTCGGCGCCGACGCGCCGCAGGGCGTCACTTTGCCCTGTTCGGTCGAGGCCGATGACCAACGCGAATCCGCCGTCGCGCGCGGCCTGGACGCAAGCCGCGTTGTCGGTAAGGACGGCGCATCGCCCCGGGCGGACCGACAGCTTGTCTGCTGCCTCACTCAGGGTGTCGCGGACGTTACCGTTCGACGCGAAGACGCCGGTGTCGACGCCGGCTTCGCGCAATCGCCGGGTCAGCGCCTGGGTGCGGTCCAACGCGGTGTCGAACAGCACCGCGTCATGGCGGCGCGGGTCGATGGTGACCGGCATTGACCAACCTTCTCACGGTGTTCAACGCCGGTGAGAGCGGGTCAGTGACGTGCCGGCGTGGGTGCCGACGGTCGCGGCCGCTGCGCCTGGCCCGGAAACGCGCGCGCCGCGCGCGTGCGCCGGCGGTCCTTGCTGAACAGCAACACCGAATCCTGGCTGAGCGCCACCATCCGTGCCATGCCCAGCTCGATACCGGCTGCCAGCTGCTTGACGTCGGCCGTGGCGTCGTATTCGGCGGTGATGCCCGAATACCAATTCGTCGCCGTAGCTGAGCATCGCGACCCCGGTGCTCAGCTGCAAGGCGATCGGGGGGATCGGCAGCAGGCGCTCCATCGTCTGGCCCATCAGCCGCAGCTGATGGCGAGGCCCGGGCGCGTGGTTCGCCAGCGTTACGAGGCCGCGCTGCGGGAGCCTGGGTAACAGTTGTATGAGGTTGCCGCGCAGCATAGTTGGCAGACAATTGATCGCAGACTCCACGATACCGGGCGGAGATTTGTCGGCGTGCTGCGCTTTCCACCGGCTGTGCACGGTCCGCAATTGCTGGACCGGGTCGTCATGCTCGACGGGCAGGTATGGCAGTAGTGCCGAACGTACCGGCATCGGCACCAGGGTGCGCAGCGAGTCCGCCCGCGGTTCTTCGCCGCGGCGTAGCAGAACCCTTCGGAAGCCCTCGGTGATGGCCGCCAGCGCGACATCGTTGACGGTCACACCGAATTTGCGGCACACGCACTCGACGTCGGCAATCGGGACGCGCACCGTGCTGTAGCGCCGCAGGACCGGGTCGACCGAGGGCCGTGCCGTCGGCCAGATCGCCCCGACGAAGTTGCCGGCGAGTGCCCCAGCCCACTCCAGGGGCCAGCCGCGCTTCGAGGCCTGCGGCGGCGAATCATGTTTGTCGCCAACACCGTTCGCGAATGCATCGTGGTCGGCGTCGTCGCAAAGCCGGGTGAGCAGGTGGGCGGCTGAGTTCCCGTCGGCCAAGCCGTGGTGGATCTTCATCAAGATTGCCCACCGGCCGCCTTTCAGGCCCTCGATCACCCAGCACTCCCACGGCGGACGGTCCAGGTCGAGGGGACGCTCCAGGGCGTGGGCGATCGCGCCGGACAGCTGGGCGTCGTCGCCCGGGCGCGGAATCGCCACCCAGCGCACATGATGGGCCAGGTCGAATCCGGGACAGTCGATCCACTCGAAGCTCTGCGTCCGCAGCACCTGTGTGCAGCGCGGTATCGACTGAATCCGTTCCGCCAGCAGCTGTTTCAGCAGTGCGTAATCGGGGACGCCACCATCGACGATGGCGACCGCGCCGATCACCAGGCTGGCGTACTGATCGGGATCTTGAGCTCTCAGGTACGCCGTATCCAGTGTTATCGCTTGCGCCATGCGCAGTCCCCGCCCCTCGTTTCTCGCACTTGTACCAGTATTTGCGCGGGACCTCCGGGGCGGTAGGCCAGGAGCGTTAAGAATGTGTTTAGACCCGTTAAACAGCTCGCCTAAGTCGAACATACTTATTGCTTATCTGCTTAAGTGGACTCGTTTGCTTAAAAAAATTCGTCAAAAGTACTGCCGGGCAGTGGTTTAGCAGTTGCTCGCAGAGTTTGCTCTTGGCCTTCGGCGGCGCCGATGAGGTCGGCTAGTGGGTGGGGATCGGTGTTGACGCTTTGTTGCAGGAGTCGGTAGAAGAGCATTCCGCGGGCTTTTGACCTGCGGCGATTGAATCTGAAGGTGAACTCGTCGAGGTAGTACTGCAGGTGCTCGCGTTCCACGCGGGTGTAGCGGCCATGACAGGAGCGATCGTCGGCGCCCGCGACGGCGTTGAATCCATCCCTGCTCGCTGGCTCGAAGCACTCGAAGACGGCGACCGCGGACGCACCCACGTGAAGCAGCTCGCCGCGCTTCTGCTCAGGTAGCGCGCTCTGCGCCCTACCCCCCCGCTCACCTAGGTGCGTGGGTCGGTATCCACGAGTTGTTGGTGTGTCACGCTGATGGCGACGTGGATGGTCGGGAAAACTGTGTCCATGGATTTGATGACGGCCCAGGATCAGCTGTTTGAGACCGAGTCCGCGCGGCCTCGCTCGTCATCGTCACCGGGCGAGGTTTCGGTGGACAAGACGTTTCGGGCCTATGACCAGGATCAGTCGTTTTTGATGCCGCCGTCGTTGCGGGATTGGTTGCCTGACGATCATCTGGCGTTGTTTGTGTCCGAGTTGGTCGATGAGGTGCTTGATCTGGCAGTGTTTTTCGCCTCCTACAGCGAGGCCCGGGGCTTTCCGCCGTATCACCCGCGGCTGATGCTCAAGCTGCTGCTCTACGGGTACACCAGCGGGGTTCGTTCATCTCGCAAGATCGAAGCCCGTTGCCATGACGATGTGGCGTTTCGGTACCTGGCCGCCAACACCGCACCGGACTTTCGCTCCATCGCCCGCTTTCGGCGCCGTCACCTCGCCGCGCTGGAAGCCCTGTTCCTGCAGGCGCTGACCCTGTGCCAGCAGGCGGGCATGGTCACGATGGGCCGGGTGGCCCTCGATGGCACCAAGGTCAAGGCCAATGCCTCCCGTCACAAGGCGATGAGCTATGACCGGATGTGCGAGGCGGAGCCGGCCCTGCAAACCCAGGTCGAGCAGATCATGCGGGAGGCCGAACGCGTCGATATCGACGAGGACCAGGCCCACGGCCCGGACAATCGTGGCGGTGACCTGCAGGGCGAATTGGCCCGCCGTGAGAGCCGGCTGGCCAAGATCCGCAAGGCCAAGGCCGACCTGGAACAACACGCCAAAGACCAGGCCGCGGACAAGGCCCGGGCAAGGGCGCAAAACGCCGGCCATGATGACGACGCGGCCGCGCGGGCCGCCGAGCAGGCAGCACAGTGCGCGACCGTCAAGCCCAAGGCGCAGCGCAACTTCACCGACCCTGACGCCCAGATCATGAAGACCGCCGACGGCAGCTTCCACTACTGTTACAACGCGCAGGCCGTCGTCGATGAAGAACATCAGGTGATCGTTGCGACCGACTTCGCCGAATCCGGCGCCGACAACCCCGCATTCGGCGAGCTGCTCGCCCAGACCATCACCAACACCGCGACCACACCGCGTCAGACGCTCGCCGACGCCGGCTACTTCAGTGAGAACAACATCGACGCCGCCCACAAGGCGGGCACCGATCCGCTGATCGCGACCGGCCGGCTCGCCCACGGCGAGCAGGTTCCCGACGCGCCACGGGGACGGACACCGAAAAATGCGACACCAAAGGCGCGGATGGCCCGCAAACTTCGCACCAAGAAGGGCAAGGCCGCATATTCGCGGCGCAAGGTGATCGTCGAGCCGGTGTTCGGGCAGATGAAGACCACCCAGGGGGCGAGTCGACTCCTGCTCCGCGGCCACCATCACGCCCGCGCCGAATGGCGCCTGCTCGCCGCCTGCCACAACCTGCGAACCCTCCTACTACAACATTGCAGCGCAGGCTGCGGCCGGCTGAAAGGGTCGTGCGCAGCGAGTTACGGCCACCGATCCGCCATCCCGCGGAATGCGGCCCGCCCGATCACACCACCAGGCCAACAAAACGCCGCCCGATGCCCTCCGTCCAGGACAAATCCACCTGCCGACCCGACAAATCCGTTACCGACCCACGCACCTAGCCGGGGGCAGCAGGAATCAAGATCACTACAAGTCAAGTCCCCACGGAATCAGGGGAACCCCTTCACCCGAGCTGCACGGCGTATTGACGGCAGAGCACCTACGATTGGCCGCTGATCAGCCCGCACCCTACTTTCCCGTGCTGGTGACCGGTGCCGCCGCCTCGGCTCCACCGGCGGCAAGCTCACCCTGGTCCGCAGCACCCACTGTCTTTGACAGGCGAGCACCCAGCCGCTGAAATGCGTCCACCGAGAATGGCTGCATCATACGGCGGTTGACACCAGGGGCGATACGGAGCATGAAATAGCCCAGCCAGGCCTCGGTGCGCACCGGCACGACCGCCAAATCAAACCGTACCGCACGTACGACGGCACGAGCTACGAGGTCCGAGCTCATCGGCGAGACCCTAAACTTCTCGCTAAATTCCTGGAGCTTCTTCGTGAACTGCTTTCCTTGTTCGATCAGGTTCTGATCGACGCCGACTACGATCGCGCGATCAGCGATGTTGGTGTTGATCACACCCGGGCACACGGCGCTGACGCCGATGCCTCTCGGTCCGAGTTCGAGCCGCAAGCACTCGGTCAGCATCTTCACGCCCGCCTTGGACACCGAGTACGGCGCCATCACCGGCGTGGGTGTGAACGCCGCCGCTGACGCGATGTTGACGATGTGGCCACCGCCGCGCTCAACCATCTGGGCGCCGAACACACGACATCCGTGGACGACACCCATTAGGTTCACACCGAGTTGGCGGTCCCAATCCGAGGGACTCAGCTGCAAAAAGTGGCCGCCCACCAAGATACCTGCGTTGTTGACCAATACATCGGTGTAACCGTGATCGGCTAACACATCGCGACCGAACACCGCCCAGGCGTCGGGGTCGGTGACGTCCAACTGCGCCGCCGACGCGCCGAGGCCGTAACCGCGGATCATCGCGGTGGTCGCTTGTGCCGCATCCAGATCGATGTCGGAGACCACGACGTGGGCGCCGAGCTTAGCGAACCTGATCGCTGTCGCCCGGCCAATGCCGCTTCCAGCCCCGGTGACCACCACCAGGCGCGGTCGCAATCGGTTGAACTTCACAGGCTCTCCTTCGTCATGGCCGCGGCTGCGTCCAGAACCGCAACGCCCCTGCTGTATCGGTAGACATCAAGGTTGTAATAGCGGTTCTGCCAGTACATTTCGCCGTGCGTCGACGGCCGAAACGGTGAATCGCCCTGGTTATTAATGTAGTAGGTGTTCGAACCCGCACACGCCGGAGTGAACAGGAAGTTATTCTGTTGGCGCTTCAGGCATTTCCGAAAATACTCGTCGTGGGCTTCCTGACGAATCTCGCAGACCGTTGCACCGCGGCGCTTCGCTTCGGCTATGGCGCGGCTCAGGTGAGCCGATGTCGCTTCGATCATCCACAAGTACGAGCCGAGCACGAATCCGTAGGGCCCGGTGATTGAGAACATGTTCGGAAATCCGGGAACCGAAACACCCTGGTACGACTGGTATCTCTGCTCACTCCAGAACCGCCCGAGATCGACGCCGCCCCGCCCGATGACGGGGAAGGGAGGCACCGCGCCCGCCTCCCACAGCTTGAACCCGGTCGCGCAGATCAACACGTCGATCTCGTGCTCCACGCCGTCCGCCGTCCGTACCCCCTTCTTGGTAATGCACTCGATCGCATCGGTGACCAGGCTGACGTCGTCGCGGTTGAAGGTACGCAAGTAGTCGTTTGACATCGACGGGCGCTTGCAGCCTAACCCGTAGCGTGGGATCAGCTTCTCCCGAACGACCGGGTCATCGATCTGGCGGCGCATCCAGCGGCGGGTAGGAACCTCAAGCATCCGGCGGCTCGCGTTCGTCAGCCACTGTGGACCGACCCACATCCCGGCCATGCCGACCTCGGTTGCGACGGTTCCCACCAGGCGGATACCCGAACGGATTCGCTTACGCCCCAGAACCCACCGGATGGCGGACGTGACCTCCTTGTCAGGTTTTGGGAACACCCATATCGGTGTTCGTTGGAAGACTGTCAAATGTTCGACTTCGTCGACAATGGCCGGGACGACCTGCAGCGCCGTTGCGCCAGTGCCGATGACCGCGACGCGCTTGCCCGCCAGCGCCACGTCATGGTCCCAGAGTGCGGTGTGCATGAGCACACCCCCGAACTCGTCGAGACCCGGGATATCAGGCATCTTCGGGCGTTCGAGGCCACCGACCGCCATGACTACATTTCGGCCGGTAATCTCCTGATCGGCGTCGGTAGTCAATCGCCATAGGCTATTGCGCTCATCGAGCACCGCCGAGGTGATCGTAGTGTTCAGCCGCAACTTTTGAGCTAGGCCGTACTTGTCCACAAGGTCGCTGGCGTAATCGCGAAGCTCGTAACCCGGAGCGAAGATCCGCGACCAATCACCACGCTGCTCGTAGGAAAAGCTGTAGACAAACGAGGGAATATCCACCGCCACACCCGGATAAGTGTTCGCATGCCAGGTGCCGCCCACCTGATCCCACTTGTCGACAATCACGAAGTCGTGAATGCCTCTGCGTTGCAAGGAGATACCAGCACCGATACCGCCGAATCCAGCGCCGACGATCACGACTTCATGGTCTGGAGTGACACGCTCGACAGTCGGTAACTGCTCGATGTCGATCGTTGTACTCAACTTGAACTCATGGCCTTCCTGCTACTTGAGATGACCGACAAGGGCACCGTCGTCGCCGAACAGCTCCTGCCGCCACTGCTGCACCAGCGCGGTCGTGTCGATGTCGTCGGGATGGAAGCCCGGCTTTAGGTACATGCGCAGATCGGCCATCAGCCCCTGCACCAACGGGTCCCGGAACACCGCACGCGTTTGACGCGCCACTTTGATCGGGCGCCATCCCCGCGGATCGGCCAAAATAGACAACAGCACCCCGATCGACACCACCGGGATCGTCAGGATGTACAGCACCGCCATCACCCCGATCCGGAGCCACTCCGGCCCATCGACGGCCCGGTAGACGTCGAACGCCACCGACTTATGTTCCAGCTCTTCCACCGCGTGCCAGTTGAGCAGGTTTCGCACCTCGGGATCGCCAGGAATCTTTTGTATCTCTTCGCCCAGCATGCGCTCAGCCAGTGTCGCGGTGTAGTGCTCGGCCGCCGCCGTGACCGCCAGGGGTACCCGCGCTGGCAGCAGGTTCTCAATTCGCACGATCAACCGCTCCCGGCGGCTGTCATGCGGGAACATAAACAGCCGGACAATCGGGTAGCCCATCTCGATGAGCTTCTCGTTGAGCCGGCGGTGTTCCTGGCCGTGCACCGACTCCTGGCCAAATGAATCCGGCCACCCGCTTCATCAGTACCGGATCGGTCATCTGATCGGCAAAGCGCCGAACCGACCGGATAAACAACTCCTCACCTGGCGGAAACACGCCGGACAGCAACGCCACAAGGTGGCTGAACACGATATTGCCCTCAACGAAATGGTGGTCCATCGGCTCGGGATCGCCGAACCAAAACCGAATCCGCCGAGCCTTAGGATACGTACTCTCGGCTACTTTTTCGGCTGCTGTTCCGCTTTTCGCAGCCATTGCCTGACTAGCTACCATGGCAATCCCTTTTGTTGTGGATGTTCGCAATCACTTCAGGTAGCCGACGAGTTCTCCGTCGGTGCCGAAGAGTTCCTCTTGCCAGTGCTCCAACAACGCGTTCGTGTCGATGTCGTCAGGATGGAATCCCGGTCGCAGATATTTCGTAAGGTCTGGGATCAAACCCCGGAAGATGGGGCCACGGTACAGCCGATAGGCCTCCCGTATCACCCGTAGCGGCTGACGACGCCCATCCGGGTCGTGCGCCAGCGAGTAAACCAATGTGACGGCTATGAGGAGAAGCAGGGTCGGAATCATCACGGCCATCACACTCCTGCGCATCCGCTCCGTACCTCCCGCCACCGTGCGGAAGACATCGAATGCGACCGATTTGTGCTCAAGTTCCTCCACGGCATGCCAGTTCAGCACGTTCCACACCTGCAACTCGCCCGGAATCGCCTGGATTTCCTCTTCGCCCAGCGTGCGCTCAGCAAGTACGGCGGTGAAGTGTTCTGCAGCTGCTGTTACCGCCAGGGGTAGCCGCGCAGGCAGCCGCTCCTCCAGTCGCTTGACCCAGTCGTTAAACTTCTTCGAATCCCACCAAGCGATCGGGTAACCCATGTCGATGAGTTTCTCGTTCAGCAGGCGGTGTTGCTGTCCGTGGACCGATTCCTGGCCGATGAAGCCCGCCACCCGTTTCTTCAACGTGGGATCGGTGACCTCATCTGAGAATCGACGCACCGACCGAATAAACAACTCCTCCCCTGACGGGAACGCACCCGATAGGTTCGCCACGAAGTGGCTGAACACGATGTCGTCGTTGACGAAGTACTTGCCGTGTGTGCCGCCGTCGCCGCCAAACGGAAAGCTTATCCGTCGGGTCCTCGGATAACGGGATCCAGCGCTCGCTGCGGTCACCGACTTTGCCTCTTGCCTTGCGTGGTCACTCGCCATGAATGCTAGCCCCTTCCTTGAACGTGTGACGTGTAGTTCCAGGTACCAATAGTACTAGGTGTTGGAACCACGCTACTGCGGATCCACGAGGTCGGCAAGCATCCGGCAAGCATCACGAAAAGTGCCCGCGAAACGCCCTCGGTGCATCACGTAAGAATGCCCGCGAAACGGTGATCCCCGCCAGGCATGGAGAGTGGGCTGTCGATGTCGTCTCGTGCCGAGATCACCGCGAAGTTCGCCAAGGCGTATGTGAAGGCGTCGAAGGCGAATAAGGGGCAGATTCTGGATCAGGTGGTGGAGGTCACCGGCTGGTCGCGTGACAATGCTCGGCGCCGGTTGACGGCCGCGGCCCGGCCGCCGGGAGCGGGCCGGCAGGTCGCCAAACGACCTCGCCGGCAGCGCAAGCCGAAGTATTCCTATGACGCGCTGAAGGTGCTGGGCCACTGGAGCGAACGGCGACGTGCAGTGTCGGTTTGTCGTCGTCTGACTCGTCTGGGCGGGAGACTTGATCCCACATGGTGTCGATCATCGGTTGCAGGAAGAGCTGTCCCAGCTGTCGGACCATGATGTCGATGATCTGGGTGGATCCGCTTCGCTCCGCATTTGCGATACCGGCGTCGCGGGCTTTGATGAGCTCCGTTCGGGTCAGCTCTGTCAATCGCTGGAGCAGTTGGCCTTTAGACCCTGCGGGGTCCAGTAGCGCGCGGCGCAGATAGTTGACGACGGCTGGGTTCGATTCGAGCATCTCCTTCACAGCCACGTCACGCGCCGTGGCGACTTGTCTTGGTGTTCCATCAACGGGGACCTGCGCGATCGTCTGCGCGAAGTAGTCGACGACGAGTTGTTCAACGGCGCGGCGGATTCCGTCCTTGGTCTTGAAGTGGTGGACAACCAGCCCGACCGTGACGCCGGCTCTCGAGGCGATATTTCGCATCGACGTGCGGTCCTCCCCGAACTCCGCGAACAGGTCCATCGCGGCGTTGCGAATGCGCGCCTTCGCGGTCAGGTCGTCTGCGCCTGCGCGTGGATCGGCGAACGGTCCCATGCGTCTCCTTCGTTCCGGGCAAGTGTACAGTGAACATCACTTCTTGTACAGATAGGAAGCTTCCTGTACAGTCGTACGGTATCAATTGAAGGACCACATGGTGCAGGGCAGTCTGAACGGCGTTCGCATCGTGTCGCTTGCGGTGAACATCCCGGGCCCGCTCGCGGCGGCACGGCTGGCGCGCTTCGGCGCGTCGGTAACAAAGGTGGAGCCCCCTACCGGAGATCCCTTGGCCGCGGTCGCGCCCGGCTGGTACGCAGAGCTCGCCAGCAAGCAGACGGTCTTGGTTCTGGACCTCAAGGACGCCGGCGACCGCGCCAAGCTGGACGTCGAGCTGACTTCCGCCGATGTGTTGCTCACCGCCATGCGCCCTTCGGCGCTACGCAGGCTCGGGCTCGACGACGCGCATGTCAGGTATCCGGGGCTCTGTCACGTCGAAATCGTGGGCTACGACGGTGACCTCGAGGAGCGTCCTGGCCACGACCTGACCTATCAGGCCACGCACGGCACCCTGCAGCCCCCGTTGATGCCGGCGGTTCCGGTCGTGGACCTCCTGGGTGCCGAACGTGCCGTGTCCGGGGCCCTGTTGGCGCTGCTTGATAGGCCGAATTCCGGTGCCGGCCAACACGTCCGGATCGTACTGGCGGACGCCGCAGCCGACGCCGGCGCAGCCGTGCGGTACGGCGTCGCAGGGCCCGGCGACCCGCTCGGTGGCGCGACTCCGACCTACGGGATCTACGCCAGTGCCGACGGCTATATCGCCCTGGGCGCAATCGAACCGCATTTCCAGAAGCGGACCCTCGAGGTCCTGGGCGCAGCAGATACCCACGAGGATCTCGCACGAGTCTTTGCCGGACAAAGCACGCGCCACTGGGAAGAAGTCGCCGAGACGGTTGACATCCCCATCGTTGGAATTCGTACACCGGAACAAGGAGTGGAACATTGAACGCGCGCGAAGCAGTGATTGTCGGGGCGGTGCGCACGCCGGTGGGTAAACGAGGTGGCGCTTTGAGCCGGTGGCATCCGGCCGACTTGCTCGGTCACACCTTGCGAAACCTGGTGGAGCGCAGTGCGATCGATGCCAAAGACATCGATGACGTCATCGTCGGCTGTGCGATGCAGCATGAGCACCAGTCCGGAAATATCGGGCGGCACGCGGTGCTGGCTGCGGGTCTACCCGAATCGGTGCCGGCGGTCACCATTGATCGCCAATGCGGGTCCGGTCAGCAGGCGGTCAACTTCGCTGCATTCGGCGTCACCGCGGGCATCTACGAGCTGGCGATTGGGTGCGGTGTGGAGTCGATGTCGCAGGTGCCGATGCCTGCGTCGTTCATGCCGGGCGCGCCGCTCGGTCCGCAGTACTCGCCCGTGGAGTTGGCCCGCTACGACGACAACTTGGTGGCGCAAGGGGCGGCGTCGGAGTTGCTGAACTCCAAGTTCGGTATTTCTCGCGAGGAACTCGACGAATTCAGTATCCGAAGCCATGAGCGAGCATTCGCCGCGACCCGGGCGAAAAAGTTTCGCGCGCAGTTGGTGCCGATCACCGTCGATCCGCTGGATCCGTCGGCGGCGCCCGTCAGTGCCGACGAAGGAATCCGTGAGCAGTTGGATCCGGCGAAGATCGCGTCGCTGGAGCCTGTTTTCGCGGCCGACGGCCGCACAACCGCGGCCAATTCTTCCCAGATCAGCGACGGGGCAGCGGCGTTGCTGATCGCCGAGCGTGGCTACGCAGAACGCAGCGGGCTGGTTTCGCGGGCGCGGTTCCTGGCGATGACGGTCGCCGCGGCGGACCCGGTACTGCAGTTCACCGCGGTACTGGACGCCACCCACAGGGCGCTCGAGCGCGCCAACCTGAGTGTCAGCGACATCGACTTGTTCGAGGTCAACGAGGCCTTCGCCGGGGTGCCGCTGATGGTGCAACGCGAGTTCGGCATTCCCGATGACAAGCTCAACGTCAACGGAGGCTCGGTCGCAATCGGGCATCCGCTCGGGTCGACCGGGGCCCGCATGCTCACCGATCTGCTGTGCGAACTCGAGCGCACCGGACAGCGCTACGGCCTGCAGACCATCTGCGAGGCCGGCGGAACCGCCAACACCACCATCATCGAACGAATCTAAGGCACAGACATGGTCAGGGAAATCGTGAAGGGCGTGCCGTCGACGCACGGCGACCACTACCAGCTCAACACCACCAACCTGATCAGACATGCGGCGCGCACCTATCCCGAGCAAGAGGTCGTCTACCGCACCACGGAGGGCGACTGGCAGCGGTACACCTACGCAGACTTGTACGTTCGGGTCAAGCGGGCGGCGAACGCGCTCAGAGGAATAGGGATCGGCCCGGCCGACACAGTCGGAGTGCTCGACTGGAACAGCAAGCGGCACTTTGAGCTCAGCTGGGCCATTCCCGGCATCGCCGCGGTGATGCTGCAGATGAATCTGCGGCTGGCCACCGAAGACCTGAGCTACGTCACTGACCACGCCGAGGCGCAATGGATCCTGGTCGACGAGACACTCCTTCCGGTCGCCGAGGCGTTGGCTCCACACGTGCCGAAGGTCAAGGGCTGGATCGTAATGTCGGATAAGCCGCTCACCGAGATCGACACCACGCTGGAAAACGTCTTTCACCTCGAGGACCTGATGGCCGAGTCCGACACCGAGATCGACTGGCGGGTCATCGACGAAACCTCTGCTTACAGCGCGTGTTACACATCGGGAACGACGGGTCGGCCGAAGGGCGTCTACTACTCGCATCGTGGCAGCTACCTACACGCGATGGCGATGGCAGCAGCGATCAATCTCCGTCGCGAGGACACCGCGATGCTCATCACCCCGATGTTTCACGGCCAGTCGTGGGGGCTTCCGCACACCGCGATGTGGACCGCGGCGAAGGTGATCCTACCCGGCCGCTACCTGGCCGAGAACACGCAAATGCTCGTCGACGTGATGATCGCGGAGAATGTGACCGTCGCGAACGGCGCACCGGCGATTTTCCAGCCGATGCTGGACTACATCAAGACCCTTGCTGTGAAGCCAGATTTCAGCAGGACGAGACTGCTGTCCGGTGCGACCGAGCCGGCGAAGTCGCTGATGCGCGATTTCCACGAGCTCACCGGCGCCGATTTTGTGCAGGGCTACGGTGCGACCGAGACGACGCCGCTGATCACGATGAACATGGGCATCAAACCGTCCCTGCAGGGCACGATCACCGACGACGAGAAATGGGATTTCAAGCGTTTTCAAGGGCTGCCCGCTTCCGGTATCGACATCCGGATCGTCGACGACAACGGCAATGACCTGCCGCACGACGGTAAGAGTGTCGGCGAGGTACTGATGCGTGGGCCCTGGGTCATCGAGCGATACCACCAGCTCGACGACGACGACAACGCCGACCGCTTCCTCGACGGTTACTGGCGCAGCGGCGATGTCGGCACAATCTACCCGAACGGGTATCTCAAGCTCACCGACCGCCTCAAGGACGTAGTCAAGAGCGGCGGTGAATGGATTTCCTCTATCGATATGGAGAACGCCATCGTCGGACATCCGCTGGTGAAGGAGGCCGCGGTTGTGGGGATCAGCCATCCGAAGTGGCAGGAACGTCCGCTGGCCATCGTCGTGCCCGTCGAAGGTGGCGTGCTGACCCGCGATGACATCGTCGGTTGTCTGCAGGGGCAGTTCGCCAAGTGGCAGATGCCCGACGCGGTTCTCTTCGTCGAGGCGTTGCCGCGCACCAGTGTCGGCAAATTGGACAAGAAGATCCTGCGGGCCGAACACGCCGACGTTTACCGGGATGCGGTCACGTGAACAAACAAATTTTGCGATCGACTCGCGACGGTGCGGTGGCCCTGCTGGAGATCAATCGCCCGAAGTCGAAGAACAGCCTCAACGACGAGCTGTTGGGCGCGATGGGGGCCGAGCTGGCGGCGTTGCGGTCCGACACGGCCGTGTTGGCCGTGGTCATCGCGGGCGCCCACGGCATGTTCTGCGCCGGCGCCGACATCACGGCGTTCGACGAGATCCGGGCCCGGCCACTGGTCACCGGAGAGTCCAATGAGAGCTTCTGGTCGATACTGGCTGCGTTTCCGAAGCCGGTCATCGCCGCGGTCGAGACATACGCACTCGGGGGCGGCTGTGAGCTGGCGTTGGCCTGCGACATTGTCATCGCCGGCGAGTCGGGCCAATTCGGACTTCCCGAGGTGAAGATCGGCGCAATCCCTGGCGCTGGCGGAACTCAACGCCTCATTCGGGCGATCGGCAAATCCAAGGCTATGGCAATGCTTTTGACGGGCGATTCCATCAAGGCCCAGGAGGCGTGCGATGCAGGGTTGGTAGCCGAAGTCGTCGCCGACGGCGAGGCCGTGCCACGGGCGCTGGCGATGGCGCAACGGATCGCGACGAACTCCCCGCTAGCGGTGGCGCTGGCCAAGGATGCCGCTGTGCACGCGTTTCAGACATCACTGACGCAGGGACTCGAACACGAGAAACGGAATTTCTACGTGGCGGTGCATTCCGCCGACAGTCACGAGGGCCAGGCGGCATTCCTCGCCAAGCGCGCGCCCCAGTTCACCGGAAAGTAGGTAAAGCATGCCCGGACTCTTATTCCCGGACTACGTCGTTCCGTGGGAGACCGAGGATCAAAAACTCCTGCGCAAGCACGCCGCCGAGTTCTTCCGCAAGGAAGCGACTCCCAACCAAGCCAGGTGGGCGAAACAGCAGAAGGTGGACCGAGAATTTTGGAACAAAGCCGGCGCTGCCGGGCTTTTGGGCCTCGACCTGCCCGAGCAATACGGCGGTGGTGGCGGCAGTTTCGGTCACGAGGCGGTGGTGATGCAGGAGCGCGCCTACGCGCACGACACCGCGTTCGGTTTCTCCGTGCATTCGACGCTGGCTTCCCACTACATCGCCGAGTATGCCTCCGAGGAGCAGAAGAAGCGCTGGATCCCGAAGATGGTCAGCGGGGAGATGGTGATCGCCGTCGCGATGACCGAACCGGGCACCGGGTCAGACCTGCAGTCGATTCGCACCACCGCGGTTCGCGACGGCGACGAGTACGTCATCAACGGCTCGAAGACCTTCATCTCCAACGGTTCCCACTGCGACCTGGTGGTGATCGTGGCCAAAACTGAGTCCGGACTGTCGCTGATGGTGGCCGAAACCGAAGGGCTGGCGGGTTTCCAGCGCGGCCGGGTTCTGGAGAAGGTCGGCCAGCACGGCCAGGACACCCGGGAGCTTGCGTTCACCGACATGCGGGTGCCGGCCGCAAACCTGCTCGGCGGCGTTGAGGGCAAGGGCTTCGCCCAGTTGATGGAGCAACTTCCGCGCGAGCGGTTGACCATCGGGGTCGAGGCGATCGCGATGGCGGAGGCGGCGGTAGTAGAGACGATCCGTTATGTCAAGGAGCGCACCGCGTTCGGCAAGCCCCTCCTCGCCTTCCAGAACACCAAGTTCGTGCTGGCCGAATGCAAGGCGGAGGTGCTGGCCGGCAAGGCGCTGATCGACTACTGCACCGGCCGGTACCTCGACGGAAAACTCGATGCCGCAACCGCATCGATAGCCAAGATGTGGGGATCTGACAAACAAGTAGAGGTCACTGACAAGTGCCTGCAGCTTTTCGGTGGATACGGCTACATGATGGAATACCCGATCGCGCAGATGTATGCGGCGGCTCGGGTGCAGAAGATCTACGGCGGCACCAACGAGATCATGAAGGTGCTGATCGCGCGAAGCCTGTAGACAGACACACAAAAGGAGCAGCCGAATGGACATCGCAGCTAGCAGCGCGGTCGTCACCGGTGGCGCGTCCGGGCTCGGTTTGGCGACGGTGGAGACGCTGGCGCGGTCCGGAGCGCGGGTGGTCGCCGTCGACCTGCCCAATGCAAACACGGACGCGCTAAGCCTCCTCGGCGACACCGTCCGGTTCGCGCCCGCCGACGTCACCGACGAGGATGCAGTGACCAGGGCCATCGAGATCGCCAACGCGGACAAGACATTGCGTATCATCGTCAACTGCGCCGGCGTCAGCGATGGCACCAAGACCGTCAGCAAGAAGGGCCCTTTCCCGCTCGACGCGTTCGAGAAAGTAATCAAGATCAACCTGATCGGGACCTTCAACGTCGTGCGCCTGGGCGCATACGCAATGTCGCAGAACGACCCCGTCGGCGGCGAGCGTGGCGTGATCGTCAACACTTCCTCCGGCGCGGCCTTCGACGGCCAGATCGGGCAGGCGGCCTACTCCGCTTCCAAGGGAGGTGTGATGGCGGCGACGCTGCCGATCGCGCGTGATCTGTCGTCGTACTTGATCCGGGTCAACACGATCGCTCCGGGGCTGTTCGAAACCCCGCTTCTCAACTCACTTCCAGAGGCTGCGCTAACCGCTCTCAAGGCGCTGACGTTGCACCCAAACCGACTCGGTGATCCTGCCGAGTACGCACACCTGGTCGTAGCCATCGTTGAGAATCCGATGCTCAACGGCGAGACGATCCGTCTCGATGGCGCAGTACGGATGCCTCCGAGGTGATGTCCGGCCGTCAGAGTTGCTGATTGGATCCCACAACTCCAGGAGAGAATCAACGTGCAGGACAGTGTCCGCGTCGTCGTCGACCATGTGAACGAACACGGAAAATCGCGGCTGAGCGAGCGGCGGGTGGTGGCATCGGTGGGCCAGGCACTGCGTTGCAAGATGCGCAACGAGCGTGAACGCAGTTTCGTCTTCGTCACTCCGAGTCGGAGTCGGAGAGAGAGAGGCTTAGTCACGTTAGCCAACAGTCGACGAGTTCCTGAGCCCACGGGTATCGCCCGTTAGCCCTTTCAACGCCTGGAACAGCCGTTGTTGGCGTGTCCCTCCATCAAAACTCTCTGATGAACCGGCATCATTCTTGCTGACTGAATAGTTGATCAGATGATGTTTCTTCACTTTAGGTGAAGTCGAGGAGGCGTGGGTTGGCTCTGGCTGTGGTCCGCGATCTGCGGGAACATCGAGTACCGGCGAGCGAGGAGGAGCTTGCCGACTTCGAGACCGATGTGTTGGCCGGGTTCGTGCTGGCACGGGCGTCGGCCGGATTGGTCGACAGCACGATCCGCAACGACATCAACCACCTCGAGCTGATCCACGACTGGTTCGGCCGGCCGCTGTGGGAGATGCGGCCCGCCGATGTCGACGTCTATTTCGGCAAGGTGCTGCGCGACGCCAACCCCTCGACTCGCACCGGGCGGGCGGCGGCACTGACCGTGTACTTCCAGTTCTTGGAGCTTCGGCACAAGATCGACCTGCACAACATGACAGGTCGGGTCGTCGAGTGCCCGCTGGACGAGATCAACCGGCCGCGAGCCTCGGTCGATCCGCAGCTGCGTATCCCTCCGACCGCCGACGAGGTGGAGCAGCTGTTCGCCGGGTGGCGCCAGGAACTGGCTGGATTCAATCGGTCGTTGCAACACCTCGATTCCTCGGAGGTGTGTGGTGGCGTATGGGAAGCGGCAGTTGGAGGTTCGTGCGTATCGGGGGCAGATGCCCTCCCCGGGGCGGCCGTCGGTGGCCTGGCGGCAGGACAGGGTCCGGTTCTGGGCGGGGATCGCTGCCGGAGCGATGACCGAGGACGCCGCTACCGAAGCGGGCGTGTCTTCGCCGGTCGGGTTCCGCTGGTTCCGCCATGCTGGCGGCGTGAATCCACGCTTGCCAGAAACTGTTTCGGGCTGCTACCTATCCTCGAATGAGCGCGAAGACATCGCTTTATGGCGTGCCCATGGTGCCGGAGTGCGCGAGATAGCCAGGAGGCTGCGCAGGGCGCCGTCGACCATCTCGCGTGAGCTGCGCCGTAACGCCTCGACGCGCACGTATCGGCTCGACTACAAGGCCTCGGTCGCGCAGTGGCATGCCGAAAGGCGGGCGAGGCGCCCGAAGACGGCCAAGCTGGTCGGCAACGACCGGCTGCGCCAGTACGTCCAGGACAAGCTCTCCGGTGTCGTTCGTGGCGCTTACGGGCAGATCATGGCTGGTCCGGCCGCGACGCCGTGGAAGGGACGCAACAAGCCGCACCGAGGGGATCGGGCCTGGGTGACAGCATGGAGTCCTGAGCAGATCGCCCATCGGATCAAGCTTGACTTCCCTGATGATGAATCCATGCGGATCAGCCACGAGGCCATCTACCAAGCGCTCTACGTGCAAAGCCGCGGTGCGCTCAAGCGGGACTTAATCACCTGCCTGCGCCGGGGTCGGGCATTGCGGGTGCCGCGGGCACGGTCTCGGCAGAAAGCGTGGGCGCACGTCACGCCGGAGACGTTGATCAGCGCTCGGCCGCCGGAGGTCGCTGATCGCGCGGTCCCGGGACACTGGGAGGGAGATCTGCTGATCGGGTTGCAGCGCAGCGCGATCGGCACGCTGGTCGAGCGCAGCAGTCGGTTCACGATGTTGATCCATCTTCCGCGGGAGGCCGGATACGGGCTGATTCCGCGGACCAAGAACGGGCCGGCTCTGGCCGGCTACGGCGCCCTCACGATGGCCAACGCCCTAGCGCAGACGATCACCTCGCTGCCCGAGGAACTGCGCCGGTCGCTGACCTGGGACCGGGGAAAGGAACTGTCGGCGCATGCCCAGTTCTCGATCGCCTCCGGGGTCAAGGTGTACTTCGCCGACCCGAAGAGTCCGTGGCAGCGTGGCACGAATGAGAACACCAATGGCCTGTTGCGCCAATGCTTTCCGAAGGGCACCGACCTATCCCGGTGGAACGCCGACGACATCGCGGCGATCGCTCACACCCTCAACACCCGACCACGCAAGACCCTCGGATGGCGCACCCCGGCCGAAGCGTTCAACGAACACCTACACTCACTTCAGCAAGCCGGTGTTGCAACGACCGATTGAATCCAGCCTGGTCACCTGCCGCAAGTTCGCCCCGGCCGCCCGCAACTACGCGGTCGCCCGGCTGGCGGCCGACGTGGGACTGCGCATCAACGAGGCGCGGATGCTCGACCTCGACGATGTGCGGTGGGAGCTGGGGCGGTTCGGCAAGCTGAACGTCCGTCACGGCAAGGGATCACGCCGCAAAGGCCCCAAACCGCGACTGGTGCCGCTGATCAACGGCGCCGACCGCAGCCTGAGATGGTTCATCGAAGACGTGCTTGGACTGTTCGATATCGACCCGAATAGCCATGCCGCGCCACTGTTTCCGTCCGAACGCAAGAACATCGACGGGACGTGCATGCGCGCGACAGCTGACGTCTATCGCCGATCGTTGGCGGAGGCGGCGGACCGGCATCTGCCTGCGTGGTCGGGGAAGCTGACCCCGCATGTGCTGCGGCACTTCTGCGCGTCCCAGCTTTACCTCGGCGGAATGAACCTGTTCGCCATCCAGGAATTATGTGGTCACGCCTGGACGGCCACGACGGCTCGATATATCCACGTCCACGCCACCCACGTCGAAGATGCCTGGGTCACAGCACAACGTAACAACACGAAGTAACTGCACCTACGAACTTAAGGATTGGCTCAATGAAGTGGAATCTACGCCTGACCGCGGCCAACCGCGGCATTTGGAAGGCCAGCGAACTCCAACGGATGCTGGCCGAGCGCGGCCTGGTGATCAGCGCCGGCAAGATGTCGGGCTTGTGGTCGGGCAACCCCAACGCCATCAAGCTCCACGATCTCGATGTATTCTGCGCCGTGCTCGACTGCGCCATCGACGAACTGCTGATCCCCGAGCCCGAAACCGTGGCCGCACCCACGCCGAAGGGTAGCGAGGAGGCCGCCGCTGCGGCCGGTGAGGCACGTCCCGTCACCCCGCGCGCTCGGACGGGAAGGTCGCTGCCGCCGCGATGAATTGCCTGCAATGCGGAGCCGAACTGCCAGCCAACGGTCGCCGCGACCAAAAATACTGCGGCAGAAGCTGTTCAAAAAAAGCGCACTACTATCGCGGAAAGGCGGGACTGCCTGCTCGCCCGCCCCGGCGGCATCCAGCCTTGGAATCCGACGACCCCGTGCTCGTGGCCGCTGCGGTATACGCCCGGGAACGCGCTGCCGCCCACGATTGGTGCGGTGAGACCACAAACCGATGCCTCGACGCCCTGGTCACCCTTCTGGCCGGTCGGCCCCCCGGTGATCGCGTGCCGCTCAAAGAGGTTCGAACACGGCCGCATCGGCTCGCGTCCCGTCGCAGGCTTGTCGAAATCCTCTCCCACTTCGACCTGCTGACAGACGACACCGAACCTCCGATCCGTGCCTGGATCGACCGCGTCACCGCGGAACTTCCGCCAGGGTTCGCCGAGCCGTCGCACCACTGGCTCCTTACCCTGTTGGTCGGCGGCGCACGTGCTCGCCCACGATCGCCCAGGACCCTCTACAGCTACTTCGGCGCGGTCAGGCCCCTTCTCGCGCACTGGTCCACCTCCTACGACCATCTCAGGGAGGTCACCAGGGCCGACGTCGACGCGACGCTGCGGCCGTTTCAGGGAAACCAGTGCCACAATCTGATCAAGGCGCTGCGGTCGCTGTTCCGGCACGCCAAGAAGAATGGTCTGGTCTTCAGCAACCCAACAGCGGGTTTGAAGAGCCAACCAGTAGACCAAGACCTCGTGCCCATCACCGATGATGAGGTGCGCTCGATCGAACAGCTCGCGAGCGAACCGCGTGCACGCCTAGTTGTGGCATTGAGCGTCGAACATGCCTGCCGCACAAGCGTTATACGCAAACTGGTGCTCGACGACATTGACCTGCCGAACCGGCGGATCACCCTTGCTGGACAACCAACGGCTCGGCGAGCTCACCCACAGAGCGCTGATCACATGGCTCGACCACCGCCGGGACAGATGGCCCCACACTCCGAACCGGCACGTTCTACTCACGACGAAAACTGCATTGCGCACAACGCCGGTGAGTCAAACATCGGTGAAACAATCGTTGAGCGACAATGGGTTCACGATCGAACGCATCCGTGCCGACCGAATCCTTCACGAAGCGCTGACCGCAGGCCCCGACCTGCTGCATCTGTCTCTCTCGTTTTCGGCATCTCCCACAACACCGCGCGGCGCTACACCACCGCGAGGGAGTATCCGAAATTCGGTGTAAGTGGCCCGACACGCCGGGTGTGAGCCTGGCGGGGAAGGTCCACGATGACCGAAACGATGAGGGCTGTGACAGCAACAGCCGATGTCCACGATGATGAAGTGATGGTCAGCTCTCCGACACCGGAGGAGCTGGCGACGGCCCGCGAGCTGGTGCGGGCGGCCCAGGCCCGCGGGGTGTCGTTCGCCGATACCGCTGACGGGGTGCTTAAGGCGCTGACCAAGACGGTGGTCGAGACCGCGCTGGAAGAGGAGCTCGCCGATCACCTCGGCTATGACAAGCACGATCCGGCCGGGCGGGGGGCGCCGAATTCACGCAACGGCACCCGCACCAAAACCGTGTTGACCGACACGGTCGGACCGGTCGAGATCGCCGTGCCCCGCGACCGCGGCGGCAGCTTCGAGCCCCAGATCGTCAAGAAAGCATCAACACCGGTTGACCCGGGTCGATGAGATCGTGTTGTCGTTGTATGCCAAGGGATTGACCACCGGGGAGATCGCCGCCCACTTCGACGAGCTCTACGACGCCAAGATCTCCCCGGACACCATCAGCAGGATCACCGACAAGGTCCTGGCCGACATGGCGGAGTGGACCGCGCGGCCGCTCCGTCTACGCCGCAATCTTCATCGACGCGCTGAGCGTGAAAGTGCGCGACGGTCAGGTCGCCAACCGACCGTTCTACGCCGCGATCGGGGTCGATCTGGCCGGGCACAAGGACGTGCTCGGACTGTGGGCCGGCGACGGCGCCGGGGAATCAGCCAAGTTCTGGTTCGCCGTATTGACCGACCTGCGCAACAGAGGCGTCACCGACACGTTCTTCTTGATCTGCGACGGACTTAAGGGGCTGCCCGACGTTGTCGGTGAGGTGTGGCCGGCCACCATCGTGCAGGCCTGCACCGTGCATCTGATCCGCAACAGCTTCCGCTACGTACCGCGCCAGCACTGGGACGCCCTGCGCCGCGATCTCAAACCGATCTACACCGCCCCGACAGCGGCGGCCGCAGAAGCGGCGCTCGAGGCGCTCGCCGACCGCTGGGGCAGCCGATATCCGGCCCTGATCCGACTGTGGCAGTCGTGTTGGAATGAGTTCATCCCGTTCCTGGATTACGACACCGAGATTCGGCGGGTTCTGTGTAGCACCAACGCAATTGTTATCTGGAGTCCTCCGGGCGGTGTCCTTGATGTCCGACACGAGGCGTTCAGATCCCAGGTTCTGCGTGGTGGACGTGATTATCTGCAGTCGTCCAGGAGGCAAGAACCTGCGGAGGGACGATGCAGATTGCGGTCAAGTCCAGGGACGTGGTGTACGACGTCGTCGTGTGATTCTTCGACTTGGTGGTTTAGGCGGTCAGTGCCGCCGGGGTGTCCTCCTGTTCTGTTGATGGCGTGTGGTCGGCGCGGGATTTGCTGAGGACGTCGAGGCCGAGGTAGCGGCGGGATTCGGCCCATTCGTCGTGTTGTTCGGCCAGCACCGCGCCGACGAGGCGGATTAGGGCGTTGCGGTCGGGGAAGATTCCGACGACGTCGGTGCGCCGGCGGATTTCCTTGTTGAGTCGTTCTTGTGGGTTGTTGGACCAGATCTGCCGCCAAATTTGTTTGGGGAAGGCGGTGAAGGCGAGCAGGTCGGCGCGGGCGTCTTCGAGGTGGTCGGCGACCTTGGGGAGCTTGTCGGCCAGTGCGTCGATGATGCGGTCATATTGGGCTGCAACGGAACCGGCGTCAGGTTGATCGAAGACCGAATGCAGTAGTGTGCGTACCCACGGCCACGATGATTTCGGAGTGATGGCCATCAGGTTGGTGGCGTAGTGGGTGCGACACCGTTGCCACGATGCCCCAGGCAGGGTGGCGCCGATCGCGGCCACCAGACCGGCGTGGGCGTCGGAAGTGACCAGACGGACCCCTGATAGGCCGCGGGCGGTCAGCGACCGCAGGAAGGTCAGCCAGCCGGCCCCGTCCTCGGCGGTGGTGACGTCGATGCCCAGGATTTCGCGGTAGCCCTCGGCGTTGACCCCGGTGGCGATCAGCGCGTGCACGTTGACCACCCGGCCTGCTTCGCGAACCTTGAGCACCAGGGCGTCAGCAGCCATGAACGTGTACGGGCCTGCATCCAGTGGCCGGGTCCGGAACGCCTCGACCGCGGCGTCGAGCTCTTTGGCCATCACGCTGACCTGGGACTTCGACAAGCTGGTGATGCCCAGAGTCTCGACGAGTTTGTCCATCCGCCGCGTCGAAACGCCCAGCAGGTAGCAGGTAGCCACCACCGTGGTCAGGGCCCGCTCGGCGCGTTTGCGCCGTTCCAGCAGCCAGTCCGGGAAGTACGAACCTTGCCTTAGCTTGGGAATCGCCAGATCCAATGTGCCTGCGCGGGTGTCAAACTCGCGGTGCCGATACCCGTTGCGGGAATTGGTGCGCTCGCTGCTGCGCTGGCCGTAGCCGGCACCGCACACCGCGTCGGCTTCGGCGCCCATCAGGGCGTGAATGAAGGCGGCCAACAACTCGCGCAGCACATCAGGGTGCGTGGTGGTGAGTCGTTCGGCCAGCACGGCAGACAGGTCGATATCGTGGGCAATGGTCATCGCGTTGATTCCTTTGCTCGAGTGACTTTGGTCGGTCCCTCGAAGAATCACGCGATGACCTTCATTCATCCGGCTACGACACGCCGGTCATCACCGGCTCGTACACCACTCTGCTGGACGCAACTCAGATTGCACGAGTTATCTCGCCGGTCTCGTTGCGTGAGTCGTGGACCGTTCTCGGCGACGACGATGCTCCGGTAGCGCCGGTCGACCGGTATCTGGCGTATCTGACCGACATCGAGCGATCACCGAACACGGTCAAGGCATACGCGCACGATCTCAAGGACTGGTTCGGTTTTCTCGCCGAGCGTGGTCTGGACTGGCGGGGCGTTCGGCTCGACGATCTCGGTGAGTTCGTGGCCTGGCTGCGGCTTCCGCTGCAGGCCCGGCATGGGCAGGTCGCGGTGTTGCCGTCGGTGCCGCATCATTGCACGGAATCGACTGTAAACCGCAAACTTTCGGCCGTCGGGGCGTTTTACACCCACGCTGCACGAGATGGGGTGGATGTCGGTGAGCTGCTGACCTCGTGGCAGGTCGGCGGCGCGCGCGGCGGTTGGAAGCCGTTCCTGCACCACATCAGCAAGGGCACGCCGAGGTCGAGGCGGGTGATCGCGTTGAAGACGCCGAAGAAGCTGCCGCGGGTGCTGTCGCCGGACGAGGTGCAGGCGATCCTGGACGGCTGCGGCCGGTTGCGGGACCGATTGCTCTTCGCCGTGCTCTACGACACCGGGATGTTCTCCAGGGCTCGGCCCCCGTGCGCCAGCGTGATTCTCTGAGTTTGTGCAGCTCAGAAGCTGATGTCGGAGATGCTATCCACCGCAACAGGTGTGGTGCAAGCAGACTCGCGCGTGTCATCGCAGCCGGGTTGGTGTGTTGAGTCGGGCCATGAGTTCGCGGTTGGCCGCCCGGGCTGCGGCGAGGTCTTCCTCGCGTTCGTCGAGTTGTTGCTTAAGGTCGAGGTTGTGCTGCTCGAGCTGGCTGATGCGCTGGTGGAGGGCGTCGATATCGGTGCGGGCGCCGAGCCCGGACTCGCGCCACGTCTGTTCACCGAGCGCTTCGGACAGCCGCTTCTCCAGCTGCTGGATGCGCGCGCCGAGCCGGGCGGCGCGTTCGTGGGCAGCGAGCAGATCGGCCTGCAGTGAGGCTCGGGTGACCCCAGGGCCGGTGTGCTCACTCGGGACTGGATCTGCTTGCAGCGCATGGATTTTCTCGAGCAGGTCGGGGTGTCGGTAGAGGAATGTGCGGTCAACGGCGGCGGCGCGGGCGATCGCGGTGGCGCTGAGCCGGTCGCCGGCGGCGGCGGCTTGGTCGATCGCGGCCAGCACGCGCCGGCGTCGGCGCATCGAGTCGTCGCGCCGGCCGTCAAGCATCGATCGGGTGCGTGTTGTCGACGAGACGGATTGTGCGGGTGTGTGATTCGACGTGGTAGCGGTGGTGGTCATGCGGTGGCCTCCGAGGCGATGGTTGTCGGTGCGGGTGGGGTGAGGCTGGGCATGCCCAGCGGGACGGTGTGGGCCGCGCGGTGACGGCGCACGATAGCGATCGCGTCGTCGATGCGGGCTTGCTCGGTCTCGTTGAGGTCGGCGACGTCTGCTTTGATGCGGTTGATCAGCCGCCGGATGCGGGTGATCTCCTCGTCGGTGGGGGTGGCATCGGCGCGGGCCCAGTCATCGACCCCGTCGATGGTGGCGGCCAGCCGTTCCCGGGTGCGTAGCAGATCATCGAGGTAGGCCTGCAGGTCGGGCAGGAACGCGATGTTGGTGCGGAAGTGATCGCAGCCCACGCAGCGGAACCGGACCGGGCAGGCCCCGCCGCCGGCCTTGACGTTGGTGGGTTCGGTGCAGGTGCCGTAGGGGACGGCGACCTCGCCGACGGCGTGGCGGGCGCGTTCGGATTCCAGCAGCATGCGCGCGTCACGCCAGATCCGGTTGCCGTGCCGGTCGAAACTGAGCGCGGTGACGGTGTCGACGGCGTCGCGGCGACGGTCCTCGCCGATGCGGTAGTAGCGCCGGGTCATGGAATAGCTACGGTGATCGAGCAATTCGGCCAGAACGTCGATCGGCACCCCGGCATCCGCGTGACGTTGGGCATAACAATGCCGATAGGCATAGGGCGTGACCTTGGTCTTGTCGACCTCGACCCCGTCGCGGGTGCGCAACACGGGCAGGGTCGAGATCCACTCGCGGTGCCGGTTGTCGAGCGTATCGATGCTGATCGGCTTTCGCCCCTCGGGGTTGCGGCGTGGTGTGGGCAGCAGTGTCAGTTCTGCGGGCGGGGTGTGAGGAAACATCGCCCGCACCCGGTCCTGCTGAGCGGCAATGACTTTCGCGGTAGCTTCGCCGATCGGCACACGCCGTCCGAGACGGTTGGCCTTGGCGTTGTCGTAAACCAGCACCGCCGATCCGTCCTTGTCGCGGTGCAGGCAGTTCAACGGCAAGGCGAGAATGTCCTCGGGCCGGCGCCCGGTGTCGATGCCGATCTGGGTGGCGACCCGCACCTCGACGGGTTCGAGGGCATCGAGGTGGGCGCACAGGATGGCCAGGACCTCCGGTGGCAGGTCGCGGCCGGGTTCGCCGCGTTCGGGTTCGGCGGGGATATCGCCGCGCTCGATGGCGAAATCGCCGGCCAGTCCGGCGGCTGTCTGCCCCGGCCGGGTCAGGCCGAGGGCGCGGATCCCGGCCAGCACCTCGCGCATGTCACGGCAGATGCCGTTGCGCCGGTATCGGCTGATCTCGCCGACGGACTCCAGATAAGCGAGTCGGTTGAGGAAATCCTCGATGTCGCTGCGGCCCAACGCCGAAGCGACGAGTCCACCATCGGGTCTGCGGCCGAGGAACTCCGACAGCAGCCGCAGCGCGTTGATCTTGCCGCGCACTCTCGCGGCGCCGCGACCTCGGTGGCGCGGGAGTTGTTCTGCTGCCCACCGCTTGACGGACTGGGCCAGCCAGGCCTGGCCGATCCCGGTGAACGACAAAGACCCGCGATGGCCGAAGACCGCGAGATCCCATGTGTCCTTTGCCTGTTCGCTGCCGGGATCGGCCAGAGCCCGCCGGACGTGCTGGGTCAGGGCGCTCCGCAGCGACCGCACGGACTTGTTGCGGGTGATCTCGGCCCGGTCGGTGGTGATCGAGGCGGCCTGTCGCCGGCGCAGCCCGTCGCAGAGCACCCGCAGCTCTACCTCGGTGATCTTCGCCCCGCCCCGGACGCGCTGCTGAACGCCGAACAGCACCTCGACCACCACCAGCACCGGCAGCGCGCGCAGGTTCACCCGCCCGCACTCGGCCACACCCGATTCCTGGGCTTGCCACCGATGCGAATCGAACTCAGGGTTGGTACCGAGCGCGCTACGCCAGCGCTGGTAGTGGGTGTTGCAGTAGCCGCGCGCGCTGTCGGCGGGCCGGGTGCACGCGGCCACCGCGCACGCGGGCATCGGCGGCAACGGCCGCACTCGCGGGTCGGCCAGGAACTGCTGCATCGACACCGGCGGTCGCCGCAGGCGGAACTTCTTGGCGTGCGGCTCGCACAACACCGCGTGCCGCACCGTCGGCACACACCGGCATCCCGGCACCGCGCACCGCGTCGCGGACGCGGGTTCGGCGGGCAGGCATGCGGCAGCGGCGATCTCGGCCGTGTTCATTCCCCGCCGAGTCAGGCGCGTGCAGCACCGATGACACACCGTGAGACCGGATTGCACGGTGTTCTGGCATCCCTCGGCCCGGCACACCGTCCGGCCCAACAATCGATGCTCCGCGAGCAACGACAACACCCTGGTCCGCGGATCCCACCCCGCCTCGTCCAAGAACCTGCGGTCGAGCATCCTCGCCAGCCGCGCGGCCGTGCCGATCACCACGACCCCGTCCAACACGTGCGGGGACTCGCCGCAGTCCTGCTCGACCGCGATTCTTTCAGCCAGCCCCACGGCGGTCACCGGGTCACCTGGGCCTGCTCGCGGGGACTGGGCACCGCATCCACGGCGGCCCGCAGCCGGGAGGAGTCCGGATGCAGGTAAACCTGCGACGAGGACACCGCGGCGTGGCCCATCAGGTCGGCGACCACATCGATCCCGGCCCCGGCATCAACAACGTTGCTGCCGAAGGCATGTCGCAACTGGTGGGGCCGCACCGCGACGTCGAGTCCGGCCCGCCGGGACGCCGCGGCCATCAACTCGCCGATCGCATCCGGCCGCATCGGCGCACCGATCCTGCCGCGGAACAGGTTAACGAACACGAAGTCACTGTCGGCGGCGCCGGTGACACGCATGCGTTCGAACTCGTAGACGTCGAACAGTTGCACCACAAGGAAATCCAGCGGCACCACCCGCTCCCGCCGCGACTTGGCCCAGGCCTGGTTCGGGTTGTCGTCTCGGCGCACCACATGCAGATGCGCGCGCTCGACATCGCAGCCCAGCCGCCGCGAGTCCACCAGCAGGTGCACATCGCTGCGCCGCAGCCCGCACACCTCCCCGCGGCGCAACCCGCCCCGCGCCATCAACAACACGATCAATCGGTCCCGCGCCGACCGGCACGCCCGCAGCAGCGCGACGATCTGCTCGTCGCTGGCCCGATCGATCGTCGTCTCCGGTTCCCGCAGCCGATGCCGGGCCCGCATCCGCCACGCCATCCGCCCGTCCTCGCCGCGGGCCTCCGCCGGCAGGTCCCGGTCATCGGCGACCTCATACAGCATCGACACCAGCCCCGCCGCGCCGTGGCCGGTCGCCACCGCGTGCACCACCATGCCCCGCACCGCGGTCAGCACCCCGTTGATCCGCGACGGGCCCCGCACCGCAGCAGCGCCAGGTCCGGCCACCACCACGCTCGCGGCGTCATCGACCGATGACCGGGCGTGAGCCAGCCACGTCATGAACAACGCGAAACCCTCCACACCGGCCTGCCAGGACCGGCCCGACCGGGCACACCAGCGCAGGAACAACGCGATCGAATGCGCATACGCCTTCGTCGTGGACTCGGCCGCGTCGTGGCCGAACCGCAGATGCCGCAGATACGCATCGGCGACATCAACCACCTGCAGGTCCTCATCCAGCACCGTCCAATACCGTTGCCCGGACGGCAAACTCACCGGGAATACTCGCATGGGCTCTCACTTTCGGGCCGACAGTCACAAACAACTACCAGCCACGAGCACCACACCCCCGGAGAAACGCCGAGCAACCCGCCCGATCATGTAGATCGAGCAACGTCCCGCAACAGGTCAGGAAACCCCGGAGAAGGGATGCGGATCGGCGAGGTACTTGGTTTGCGGCACAACGACATCGCCTCCGCTGAGCATGAAGTAACGGTGCGGCGACGCGACAACGCCAATGGCGCGCGCGCCAAGTCACAGACCGTCCGCACGATCCCGGTCAGCAGCGCGTTGATCCGATTGTTCGCCGACTACCTTCACACTGAGTACGGCGATCTGGACAGCGACTATGTGTTCGTCAACCTGTGGGGCCGTCCGCAGGGGCATCCGCTGACCTACGCCGCGGTCTATGACCTGGTGCGGCGGCTGCGCCGGCGGACCGGGATCGACTTCGACCCGCACTGGCTGCGACACACGGCCGCAACCCGGCTGCTGCGCGACGGAGTCAGCATCGAGGTGGTCGCGCATCTGCTCGGACATGCGCACGTGGCGACGACGACCACGACGTATGGGCACCTCACCGTGGAGGACGCTCGGCGGGTCATGGAACAGGCCGGTTGGTTCACCGATGGGCAGGTGCGGCTGTGAGGGCGCCGTCGCTCAAGCCTGCCGGCCCGTCGGGGCTGCTGGGCAAGCTGATGGCCGAGGTCCGCAACGAATTCCGCAGCAATGTACTGGAATTCGGGCCCGAGGATCCGGTGTTTGGTGGAGCCGAGTGCCGGGTTGAGGGGTGCGAGCGAACCGCCCGTGGACGCGGCCTGTGTGAAGGACATCGGCAACGGTGGCATGAAGAGGGGCGTCCGTCGCTGGAGCGGTTCGCCGTGTCGACCGATCCGCGGTGGCGGCGGCGACAACCCAACCAGCGCTGCCGGGTGCCCGGTTGCGGTTACGGCTCTGCCCGTGGCGGCATGTGCGGGCTGCACGCGCAACGATGGGAACGAGCCGGGCGCCCCAGCCTGGCGGGATGGCTGGCCGAACCACAGCCGTTCAAGCAGCCAGCGCCGGGCGCGACCTGCCGCATCCCGCATTGCGAGCTCTGGCCGCAGGGCACGTCTGCGTTCTGCCAAACCCACACCAATACCTGGAAGGGTCAACGGCAGACCCGACATTGACGAGTTCGCCGACCGCTTCGCCGCCGAAACCCCGCTGGCCAGCGAGCAGATCCGGCTCGACCGGCTGACCGGTCAGCTGAAGCTGGAACTGCAGTACGTGCTGCAACGCCGTCACGACGATCGGCAGGGCAAGCTGACCCCGGACGTGGTCATGCGCGTCGTGAAGGCACTGGCCGCAATAGGCGTGGGCTCCCTGCTCAACCACGACGAGGACATCTGGCACGACTGGGCTCGGTCGACGATCAATGACACTCGCTCCCGTGGGTTCCTCAGCTACGCATCCCGGGTGATCGCCGACCTGGCCGAAGCCGGCGGCTGGGACGCCGAATACCCGCGCGATGTCTGGCGCATGCGCCGGCTCGGCTACGACGGAGACCGCACGCTGCGGTTCGGCGGTATTCCGCAGCCGTGGCTGCGGGATCTGGCCAAGCGGTGGGCCCGGTGGCGGCTGTCGACCGGATTGGGCCTGGAAGCCGGCGGCGGCAGGCCGGTCGTTGTGCTCACCCGCTTCGCCGGGTTCCTCGCCGACATCGGCGTCGAGAGCATCGACCGGATCGACCGGCCGGTGCTGGAGCGCTATCTGGCCAACCTGCGCGGCGACTCCATCGGTGCCCAACGTCGCGGGACCCATATCGGGCTGCTCAACCGGTTCTTCGCCGCCGTTCGCCAACACCGTTGGGACACAGACCTTCCCGCAGACGCGATGTTCTTCGCCGAGGACTACCCGAAACGCGACGAACGGTTGCCTCGGGCACTGGCCGAACAGGTCATGGCTCAGCTCGAGGATCCCGACAACCTCGCCCGATTCACCGATCCTGCCCACCGGTTGATCACGATCATCTTGATGCGTTGCGGGCTACGGATCACCGATGCGCTACGGCTGCGCCGCGATTGTGTGGTCGCCGACGCCGAAGGTGCTCCGTATCTGCGCTACCTCAACCACAAGATGAAACGCGACGCGTTGGTGCCCATCGACGTGCAGTTGCGCGAGCTCACCGCCGAACATCGCAACCGCACCGCCCAGCGTTGGCCGGCAGGCACGCCGGTGTTGTTCCCACGGCCGACGAAGAACATTGACGGCACCCACCCGATCGCCAGCCCCACCTACCGGATGGCGCTGTTGCGCTGGCTGTCCGTCTGCGACATCCGTGACGAGCACGGCCAGCCGGTGCACCTAACCCCGCACCAGTGGCGCCACACCCTGGTTATCTGTACTGGCAAGGAGCGCGTGAGCTACGTGAGTTCGGCGGCGTGACACGCCGGTGCCTTACGAATATCCGGTACTTTCAGGCACGGCCGTTACGTTTGTCACGTGAACTCGTTCCACGCTGAACGAGCGGTTTCACCCCTCGATGGATCCGAGGTGTGGGTGGTGCTTGACACCGGGTTGGTGATGCACCGGGAGGCCAGCGATTTCCTGCGGGCGCTGCATGGGGCCGGGCGTTCGATCCACACGATCCGTGCCTATGCCGGGCGGGTGGCGAGTTTCCTGGGATGGTGCGCCGATCAGGGGGTGGAGTGGTCGTCCATCAGTCTGCCGGGATTGGCCCGTTTCAAGCATTTCATCGAAGCCACCCCGCGCCGGGATGGGCGGTTGCGTTCGGGCGCAACGGTAAACGCGATCCTGACCGCGGTGTGTGAGTTCTTACGGTTCTGCGCCAGGACCGGCGTGATCGAGCAGGCCGTCGCCAACCGGTTGTCTGAACCCCGCTGGCTGCGGTTCACCCCGCCGGGTTTTGATGCTGGAGAATCCGGCCAGTTCCGGATGGTGCGGACCCGCACGCTCAAGGCGAGGGCGGAAGCGGTATTTCCCGAGGCGTTTACACCCGAGCAAGCCGAACGGGTCGCGGCGTGTTGTCGCCGGCCGCGGGAACGATTCATGGTGGCGCTGCTGCGGGATGGGGGCTTGCGGATCGGAGAAGCTCTCGGATTGCGCCGATCCGATCTGCACCTGCTTCCCGATTCGCGGCGGGTGGGTTGCACGGTGCTGGGAGCTCACGTTCACGTGCGGCACCGGGCCAATCCCAATGGCGCGCTGGCGAAGTCGCGGTTTCCGCACCGTGCCGACGAGCCAGGCGGTGCTGTCGACGTACGCGGACTACCAATTCGAACGTACGGAGATCCTCGGCGGCGACGACTGCGACATGGTGTTTGTCAACCTCTACCATGAGCCGCTGGGCGTGCCGATGACCTATCGTGCGGCGAAACGGTTCTTCGAACGGCTGGCCACCGACTGCGGGTTTGCGGTGCGCCCTCATATGTTTCGGCACACGGCGGCCACGAACTGGGTGCGTGCCGGGGTTGATCTTGATGTCGTGCAGCGGCTGTTGGGGCATGCCGCGCTTGCCTCGACCGCTGTTTACCTGCACGCACGAGATGAGGATAAGCGCCGAGCCGTGGAGGCTGTCGCCGCCGGGGAGCGCTTTCGATGACCGCGCCGGTGTCGCGTCTGCTGGTCGGCACCGACGCCGACCAGGGGTTGGTGAGTGACGACGCCAGCTGGCTGCAATGGCTGTCTGCCCATACCGATGCCGCGTGGCGGCCGGGCGAATGGGACGGGTCGCTGTGGCTGTTCACCGGCGATTTGGACAGCGATCGGACCGCTGCGTGGCGGTGTCGTACTCCGGGCTGTCCTACGGCGGCACGGGGCTTTAACGGCCGCTGTTCGAGTTGTCGGCGGGCGCGGGCGGCGGCCGGTGTCTGCGAGGAGGAGTTCGACCGCGCGCCTCGGCGTCGCCCGACCCGCCCGGTTGCCCGAGGTGACTGCGTGGTGCCCGACTGCGGGGGCGAGTTGCATTGCCGTGGCCTGTGTTTCCGGCATGAGCGGGCCTGGCGTAAGGCCGGTGGCGGGCCGCTGGAGGAGTTCATCGCGCAGGCTCGGCCGCTGATCGGTACCGAGCCGTGCCTGGTCGCAGGTTGCGGCCGCGAACGGGTAACCCGGCGAGGCCTGTGCCGGTTCCACGGCAATCGGCTGGCGCGGCAACGCAACCCTGCGTCGATGTCGCAAGAAGAGCTGGCCGCGTGGGTCGCCGACGAGAAGCCCGGATCTCGGCCCACCAGTTTTCGTTGGCTGGCCTGCCCGAGCTGGTGCGCTTCGAGTTGCTTTATGCGCTGCAACGCCGCGATGAGGCGCCGCCTCCGTTGGACCCGCTGCAGGTGCGGATCCTCATCAGCCGCCTGGTGGGGGCCAGCTCGCTCCGTCACGCCGATCCCGAAGCGGTGTGTGAAAGCGGTGGCGTGCAATACAACTCGGCCATCAAGGGCTTGTTCCGCGACCTGCGCCGTCATCTGGAACGAGCCTGGACCCAGTACACCGGCACCGACCCTTATGCCGGCAACGTGTGGCGCGTCGAGCTGCTGGACCTGCAGTCCAACGGCTCGCGCCGCTGGCCCGCCACCAAGGGGACCATCGACTTCGGTCCTATCGAGCTGGGTTGGCTACGCGAGGTGCTCAAGGACTGGGCCCGCAACACCCGGCCCTACCTGCAAGGGCTGCGCCAAGCGCTGCGGGCCTGCCACGTCGCCTCCCAAACGCTGGTGGCCTGCGGCCGCGCCGACCCGGCCAGCCTGGGCGCGGGCGACTTCGTCCTGGTCGAGCAGGCCATCGTCGAGCAACGCCGCACCGATGGCTCTCCCACTCCGCCTCACACCGCACCCAGCTGCTGCGGCTGTTCTGTGCGGTGATCGAGCATGGCCGCGCCAACGCGCTGATGACCGACGTGCCCGACCCGTTCCGACCACCCCAGCGCCGTCACCGGGTGATCGAGGACGCCAACGAGGAACAGCTGGGAAAAGCACTGCCCGACATGGTGATTCGCCAGCTCGACCAGCACCTTGACCTGTTGGGTCCGGCGGGCCGACACGGCTCGATGAGCGCCCCGGACCTGCAGGCAATGCACCGGACCATCTACCAGATCCTGCGTGACACCGGCCGCCGCCCTGGTGAGATCGTCAGCCTCAAGATCGGCTGCCTCGAGGTCATCGACGGCCAACACAACCTGATCTATGACAACCACAAGGCCGCCCGACTGCGTCGACGCCTGCCCATCACAACCGACACCGCCGAGATCATCGCGGCCTGGCAGCGTCACCGCACGCAGCTGCCCACCGCGCCGGCGACCCGCCAGTGGCTATTCCCATCCCCGCTGTTGCGCTCCCGGCAGGCCCGCGGTCACTTGACCGCCTCCTGCGTCGGGGTGGCGTTTCGGACTTGGACGCGCTCGATTCCCAAGATTGACGGCGAACTGCTGGGCCCCGACGGCACACCGCTGCCGTTCGATCGCTCGCTGATCACCCCATATGTGCTGCGGCACAGCTACGCTCAGCGACACGCCGACGCCGGGGTGCCCGTCGATGTGCTTAAAGAGTTACTTGATCATCGCTCAATTGAAACGACGCTTGGCTACTACTCGGTCACCCACAAACGTAAGCAGCAGGCTATCCGTGCCGTCGGATCCTTGGCCATAGACGCCTCGGGCAACCCGTCCTCGTTTGCCGACCCGCTGGCCTACGAACGGGCATCGGTGTCGGTCCCGTTCGGTAACTGCACCGAACCGTCCAACGTCAAGGCCGGTGGCGGTGCCTGCCCGATCCGATTCCAGTGCGCGGGCTGCGGCTTTTATCGCCCGGACCCGTCCTATCTTCCCGCCCTCGAAGAGCACATCCACTCGCTTCAGGCGGACCGGGAGACCGCCCGGGCAATGGCGGCCGCTGACTACGTGGTCGCCAACATGAGCACCGAGATCGACGCGTTCACCCGCGTGGTCGACACCATGCGGCGCCGCCTCGCCGAACTCGGCCCCGAGCAGCGAGCCGAGGTGGAGGAGTCCAGCCGGATCCTGCGCCGCGCCCGGGCCGCCCGCCGCCTCCCGCTCATCGTCACCTCGGCCAAGGACGCCGGATGAGCGCCACCGCGGCCAACCAGATCCGGTCCGCAGCGCTGAAAGCGGCCCGCGCCAAAGACAGCCAGCGCAAGCGTCAGCGCACGCTAGCTGCGCTGCAAACCCTTGAAACCACCGGCGCGCCGATCACTTTCACCGCGGTGGCCAAGGCCGCCGGGGTGTCCACCTGGCTGGTCTACGCCGACGGAATCCGCGAACACATCGACGCGGCTCGACACCGCCAGAGCAACCATCACCGCCGGACCGACACGCCGGCAGCCTCCAGCACGCACCCGGCGACGCCGGACAGCCTGCGCGCCGACCTGGCCATCGCCCGGGAGCAGATCAAGACGCTACGCACCGAACGGGACAAACTCCAGCAGCGCCTGCGCCTGCAACTCGGTGCCGAACTCGAAGCACCCGACCGGGCTCACCTAACCGCGCGGGTCGTCGACCTCGAGACCATCAACCGTCAACTCGTCGCCGAACGCGACGCGCGCGCCATCGAGGCACAAACCGCCAAAGGTCGGGTCACCGAACTCGAAGACGAGCTATCCGCCGCACGCGAAAGCCTGCGCCGGGTCATCAAAGCCCAAAACCGCGCACCATGACGCACACCTTTGCAGCGACTCCCGCACGCAGCCGCACACTCCCACGTGCCTCACGTGCCCCACACTTGAAAACACCTCTGACCAGCACATTTTCAGAAAAAATACAGATAACCTACGGCACCCGGCTGATCAACCGCGACGTCCCACAAGAGGTCGTGCGACGCATCCTGGACCACGACTCCGCGCAGATGACCGGGCATTACGCCCGCCTGCACGACACCACCGTGCGCCGCCAGTGGGAGGCGGCCCGCAAGGTCGACATCCACCGCACCACAATCATTTTCGACCCGTCCGGTCCGATCGCCGCGGCCGCCTGGGCCAAACAGCGCCTCGGCCGAGCCACCCAGGCCCTACCCAACGGCTACTGCGGACTGCCGGTGCAGCAGAGCTGCCCGCACGCCAACGCCTGTCTGACCTGTCCGATGTTCCTCACCACCGCCGAGTTCCTGCCCCAGCACCACCAGCAGCGGCAACAGAGCCTGCAGCTGATCACCGCCGCCCAAGCCCGCGGACAACAACGTCTGGCCGAGATGAACCACCAAATCCTGCACAACCTGGACAACATCATCACCGCCCTCAACGATCCACAACCAGGGAAGGCCAAACATGCCGGCTGACAACAGCATCCACCTCATCCACGCCGCCCAGCAGCGGCACGAACACACCCGCGCCAAGGCCATCGCTGCGATGCACGAACTCGACCGGACCGGCGCCCTGCTCACCTTCGAATCCGTCGCCCGCCACGCCGGTGTCTCCCGCTCGTGGATCTACACCCAAACCGACCTCAAAGACGAGATCCGCCGGCTCCGCACCCAACACCGACCCGAGCCAAGCACACCGTTACCCGCCCGACAACGCGCCAGCGACGACTCCCCGCGGCAGCGCCTCGAAATCGCCAACCGCCGCAACCGCGAACTCGCCGACGAGAACCGGCGGCTACGCCGCCAACTGGCGTGCGCCCTTGGCCAACTCCGCGACGACACCGGCCGACATCATGAACCGACGCATCGCGATTCGGTAACAATCGGGCCGTGCTAACCGCCAAGCGATATCCATCTCCAACCGCGTCATGGACACCCTCCACGACACAAACCTGCAGGTCACAACAGCTACCGCGGCCAGAACTCCAGATAACAATCGAGTCACTCAACGCCCGCTACCGACGGGCGATCAAGGCTCGCGGCCATTTCCCCTCGGAGGCCGCGGCGCTGAAGTGCCTGTATATGGTGACTCGCTCCCTCGATCCCAAGGGCACCGGCCAGCAACGCTGGGCGGTCCGCTGGAAGCCCGCTTTGAACGCGTTCGCAGTAACATTCGCCAACAGAATGCCCGACCTCAACCGAGGATAGGGAAACGCCACTTACACCGAATTCCGGATGGACCCGTCGGCGAAGTGCGCGGCCACTTCGCCGGTCGTTAATCCTTTAGCGGTCAACGACAACACGATCTCGTCGATGCCGGTCAGCCGACGTTGGCGCTTCTTGACGATCTGCGGATCGAACGAGCTGTTGGTATCGCGCGGCACCTCGATCTCGACCGGTCCGATCTCGGTGAACACCGTCTTGGCCCGGGTGCCGTTGCGGGCGTTGCCGCTGCCACGTCCGACCGGGTCGTGCTTGTCATAGCCGAGGTGCTCGGCCATCTCTGCGTCCAGCGCGGTCTCCAATACATTCTTGGTGATCTGGTTGAGTAGCCCGTTCGGGCCGACCAGCTCCACGCCCTGCTCCTTGGCCTGGGCCAATAGTTGTTCAGCGAGCTGCTTTTGATCCACCTCGGTAGCCATGGGCTCGAGTGTTTCGGACATCATCAGTCCTTCCCGCCAAGCTCACGCTCGGCGTGTCAGACCAAGGTCAGATCCACCGCTGTTCAGACAGTCCCCATCCTCAGTTTCGATTGCAGGGACCAGATCTTGTTGAGCAACAGTGCCTTTGTGTCGTAACGGTGGTAGCCGACCACGGTGCGCACGATCGCCCAGTTCTTCTGCTCGACGTGGCAGCCGTCGTTTTTGTTTCCGGGCCGCGAGCGGGTGAAGGTGATCTGGCGCCGCTCGCACCAAGCCAGCAGGTGGTGGTTGATGAACTCGCTGCCGTTATCGAAAGCCCAGGATCGGGAAGGGCATGGTGGTGGCGATCGAGGTGCCTCACCAAAAAGTGAGCGCGAAGCGTGGGCTGGTGCCTCACGCATGGTGAGCGCGTGGGGGCTTGCACTACTTCGCCTTGGCCAATCGGTCGATTGACGGTTGCAATGCTTCCAGGTCGATGTGGCGGGCGGCGGCAAGGGCGTCGGTCTTGGTCTTGGCCAGGTCCAGTAGCTGCATTTGGATGGTGTTGATCTGCCGGGTCAAATCGGCCGGGTTGATGCCCTCGATTCGGGCGGACACATGCGAAAGCTGTTGCGCATCAAGTATTCCCGATTCCTGCAGACGTTGCCACGGCGTGGCCGGCGTGTCGTAGATGCGCGTGCGGCGACTGGCCGCGGTGGTGCTGTAGCCGATGGGCTTTTTCGTCGGGGTGAAGAAGTTGCACCGCAGCGACACCAGCTTCCACAGCCGGTTGAGCAGCTCCAGCTCCTCGGAGGTGTCGTAGCGCCAGTAGAACGCGTGTTTGCGCACCACGTGGTTGTTTTTTGACTCCACGTGCGCTTGGTCGTTCTTCTGGTACGGCCGCGAGTGGGTCTGGGCGATGTCGCGGGTCTGCAGCCAGGCGGCGACCTCGTGATTGATGAACTCACCGCCGCAGTCCAAAGCGAAAATCACCAGATCGAACGGGAACCGCTGTTGCAGCTCGTCGATGCCGGCCGTGATCCACTTCGAGGCGTTGTTGCGGATCGAGAAGTTCTCGGTCCAGCCGATCACCAGGTCGGTCATCGTCAGCGTGCGGGCGAACTCGCCGATCAATGTCGGGCCGCAGTGCGCCACGGTATCGGCCTCGATCACCCTCGGGGCCTCAGGTGCCTCATCGGCGCAGGTACGGATGGCGATCGAGTTACGCAGCAGCGGCGACGGTTTGGTCGTCGAGATGCCCTTGATGCGCATCCTGTCCCAGGGCCGGTTTCAGGTAGCGGTCCAGGGTGGCCGCGCTCATCGCCTTCAGCTCCGCTGATGCCGCCTCGGTGGCGAACGGCCTGTCAAGATCACCGGATTCAGCCAGCAGCGGCAGCCACAGACCCACCATGACCACCAGGTACTTGCCGCACGGCATGCCCATCAAGGCCCACACATACTCCAGCAGTGCCCTGGCGTCGTCGCTGAAGCCCCGCGGCCGCAACGTACGCCTGTCAACCTGCTCGGCCGGGTCCGGCAGCCTCGGGCCGGTCAGCATCCGCCGAGCCGTCGAGCGGCCCATCCCCGTGGTGGACACCACCCGATCCAAAATCTTGCTCTTGTCCGCCTTCAACGCCTTGCGGTACTGACCTCGCAGTTTGTTCGCTACCTGCCGCCTCGCAGCCATGTCGATCTTGCCTTCCACATCGGGCAGGCCTTCCGGGCCACGCGCTCAAAATAGGTGAGGCACCACCGCCGGCCACGCGCTCAAACTCAGTGAGGCACGCCGGACTATTGACAATTGGTCGATCTTTGTAAAAGATTGGTAATACCGTCTGTCCGGGGTATTCGGGAGCAGCCAGTTGCCCGGTCGACGGCCGTCAGTATCCGGGAATGACGGGCAAGGGATCCACGCTATGCAAAGCACTATGCAAGACGTTCCGCTTTCTGTGACATCGATCGTCAAGCATGCCAACTCCATTCACGCCGACCGCCGCGTCGTCACACCGACCGAGTCGGGCTACCGGGCCGCGACCTACGGCGAGGTCGGCCGGCGGGTCGGTCAGTTAGCTAATGCGCTGCATGACCTTGGCGTCACCGGCGATCAGCGTGTGGCTACCTTCCAGTGGAGCAACCAGGAACACTTGGAGGCCTATTGTGCGGTGCCGTCGATGGGCGCGGTGTTGCACACGCTCAATATTCGTCTTACCGCCGAGCAGCTTGGCTACATCGCCAACCACGCCGACGACAACATCGTCATCGTCGACATGTCGTTAGCGCCGCTACTTGCGCGTTCTTTGCCGGCCATATCGTCGGTGCACACGGTGATTGCGGTCGGTGAGGGCGATCCCGAGCCGCTACGGGCGGCCGGCAAGGCCGTCGTTTCGTACGAAGACCTGATCTCGACACATCCCACCGAGTTCGACTGGCCTGAACTCGATGAGACGTCGGCCTCGGCGATGTGCTACACCAGCGGCACCACCGGAAACCCCAAGGGCGTGGTCTACAGCCACCGATCCACCTACCTGCATTCACTGGCCGTCTGCACTGGCAACGGGTTGGGCATCGCTGAAGCCGACCGCATCTTGGCTATCGTGCCGATGTTTCAAGCCAATGCGTGGGGCCTTATCTATGCCGCGCTGATGGCGGGGGCCGAACTGGTACTCCCGCACCGATGGCTACAACCTGGAGCGCTGGTGGCCATCATCGAGGACACCCGCCCGACCGTGGCCGGTGCGGTGCCCACAATCTGGAATGACGTCCGGCACTTCCTGGGCTGCGAGCCCGGTCATGACATCTCGTCGCTGCGTCTGGTCGCGTGCGGCGGATCGGCGGTACCGGTGTCACTGATGCGCGGCTTCGAACGCGACCACGGCGTACCGATCGTGCAGGCGTGGGGAATGACCGAAACCTCGCCGCTGGCCACGGTGGCCAAACCGCCGACTGGGCTCGACGAAGACCAACAGTGGGCGCTGCGTGCCACCCAGGGCCGCCCGATATGCGGCGTGGAAATCCGGCTGCGCAACGACCAGGATCGCACCCTGCCGTGCAACGGAGAAGCGGTCGGCGAGATCCAAGCCCGCGGGCCGTGGGTAACTGGCTCTTATTTTCGCGACGACGACGCCGACAAGTTCGACCAGGGGTGGCTGCGCACTGGCGATGTCGGCCACGTCGACGAGCATGGCTTCTTGACGCTGACCGACCGTGCCAAAGACGTCATCAAGTCCGGCGGGGAGTGGATTTCGTCGGTCGAATTGGAGAATTTGCTGATCGCCCATTCCGGGGTACATGAAGCCGCGGTCATCGGTGTGCCCGACGAGAAGTGGCAGGAGCGTCCACTCGCTCTAGTGGTGGTCAAACCCGGCGCCGATATCACGCCAGATGAGCTACGTGCCTTCTTAGACGGCAAAGTCGCTACGTGGTGGATCCCGGAGCGCTGGGCCTTCGTCCCCGAAATCCCGCGAACCAGCGTCGGTAAATACGACAAGAAAGTGCTTCGGGCATGTTACACCGCCGGTGACTACAACATCGTGGAATTCGTCTAGCGACCAAGGTTCGCTAGACCCGGCAATGCAGCCGAATAATTAAGGAGGTTACATGGCAACCACACGTTACCATTCGCTGGGTGCCGGCGGGCTGAACTGGGAAAGCGTGCCACTCAGGCTGTTCGCTGGCGGCATCGCCAAACTCTGGGACCCCGCCAATATCGACTTCTCCCGCGACAGCGCCGATTGGGAGGCGCTTTCCGACCGCGAACGCGTGTACGTCACCCGATTGTGCGCGGGCTTCATTGCCGGAGAGGAAGCAGTCACCCAGGACATCCAGCCGTTCATGGCCGCAATGCGGGCCGAAGGCCGGCTCGGCGACGAGATGTACTTGACGCAGTTTGCGTTCGAGGAAGCCAAACACACCCAGGCGTTCCGCTTGTGGCTCGATGCCGTCGGGGTGCGCGACGACTTACATAGTTTCCTCGATCAAACTCCGGCATACCGGCAGTTGTTCGACGAGGAACTTCACGAATCGCTCAACACGCTCTATGTGGATCCCTCGCCGGCTGCCCAGGTTCGCGCTTCGGTGACGTACAACCACATCATCGAGGGCATGTTGGCGCTGACCGGCTACTACGCCTGGCACAAGATCTGCGTGGAGCACGGCATTCTTCCCGGCATGCAGCAGCTGATTCGGCACATCGGCGACGACGAGCGACGCCACATGGCATGGGGCACTTTCACCTGCCGGCGCCACGTCGCTGCCGACGACACCAATTGGACGGTGTTCGAAACGCGCATGAACGAACTCATTCCGCTGGGGCAGCGCCTGATCGACGAGGGTTCTGCACTGTATGGCGACGACATACCCTTCAATCTGTCAATCGACGAGATGAGGACCTATGCCACCGACAAGGGGATGCGCCGGTTCAGCACGATCAGCAGCGCCCGCGGGCGACCGCCCGAGGAAATCGACCTCGACTACTCGCCACTGCAGCTGGAGGACACCTTCGCGGACGAGGACGCGAGGGTGCTGGCCGGTTCGGCCTGACTTCGACGAGATCGGCGCCAGTGCGTAAAAACGCGGAATTTTTGCGCTGGAGTCGATTCGGCACTGCGAGTACCAACACTGCTCCAGCTTAGTTGCCGTCGCCGGTGCCACTATCTCGGCACGCTTCAAAGATCCGCGATGGCGCAACGCTCCAAGCGGCGGCGAGGCCAGTCATTGACCGCACGACCCGGAGGAGACGACACACGATGCGTCGACCACTTGAGGACGGCTACTTCACGATGCCCAACGGCGATGAGCAGCCGCGGTTGATCGGTTCCTATAGCCCTGCTGCCGACAAGTACTTCTTCCCCCGCCGCCGCCGCTGTCCGTTGACGGGCGGCCCGGTCGAGGATGTCCTGCTGTCACCAACCGGCGAACTGTACGCCTGGACCTACGTCGAGTCGGCGTGGATGGGCAAGTCCCGGTTCGGCTCCACAGGCGACGGGCACGGTGTCGGCCAAGTTGACCTACCGGAGGGCGTGCGCGTGCAATCCATCCTGCGTGGCGAGATGGGCGACTGGGAGATCGGCATGCCCATGCAGCTTGAGGTCTACCCCCTCATGACCGATGCCGATGGCACTGAGCTGTGCTCGTTCCGCTTTTGCCCTACTCGACGGGGGGCATCTCGGTGATGGCCCGCGACGTCTATGTGATCGGCGTGGGGATGGCCCCGTTCGGCCAGCCGGACGCCAACGCGGCCGACTTGGGCTTCGGGGCCGGTGTCAACGCGCTCGGTGACGCCGGCATCGGCTTCGATGAAGTCGGCTACCTCTACAACGGCTACATCGGCGCCGGTCTGCTCACGGGTGTCACCCTTGCGAAGGATCTCGGGCTTACCGGCATCCCGATCACCCACGTCGAGAACGCGTCGGCCACCGGATCGTGCGCCTTCCATGAGGCGGTCCAGGTGGTGGCGGGGGGGAGCGTCGATATCGCGATGGCGCTAGGGTTTGACGACCTCAATCGCGCCACTCGAGCTATCGGGGGCAGCAAGCCCGGCATTGGCCAGGTGATCCTCCCGGCGGCGTTTTTCGCCATGTGGGCGACACGTCGCATGCACGAAGTGGGCACGACGGTCGAGACCTTCGCCGCCATCGCGGCAAAGAATTGGAACCATGCGCGGCTGAATCCCTACGCGCAACGTCGGGCCGACCATGAGGTCACCGTCGAAGAGATCCTCGCCTCGCGCATGATTTCCTACCCGCACACTTCGAAGATGGCCTGCGCCGCTGGCTCTGGGGCTGCGGCCGCGATCGTCGCGAGCCGCGAGGCGGCAGAGCGCGTGGCCGGTTCACGCCCGCTGGTGAAGGTGGTCGCCAGCCAGCAGCAGTCCGAGCAGTTCGTTGACGGCCACATTTTCATGGGTGCGGTCGTCGGTCCGGGCGAGCTCACCGCGGCCACGGCAAAGGCCGCCTACGACGAGGCCGGTGTCGGGCCGGCCGACCTCGACCTCGCCCACGTGCACGACGCATTCCCCATCGAGGAACTGATGTATTACGAGCTGCTCGGGGTGTGCGCGGCTGGGGAGGGGGACAAGCTCGTCTCCGAGGGCGCGACCAGCCTGGGTGGTCGTATCCCGTTCTCGACCGACGGCGGGCTGATCGGGCGCGGTCATCCCGGTGGGCCGACCGGCCTGGCCCAGATCTGGGATGTGACACGGCAGCTGCGGGGCGAGGCGGGCCCGCTGCAGGTCGAAGGCGCTCGAACCGGGCTTGCTCACATGATGGGCGCGGGCTCGGTCTGTGTCATCCACATCCTGCAGGCCGGGCGGTGACGTCATTCAACACATCCGATAAGAGAGAAATCGCCCTGCGGGGCGACAGCATGGAAGGGAAATCGCGTGGCTGAGCTTAGCTTCGACGGGAGGGTCGCCATCGTGACCGGGGCGGGAAACGGTCTCGGCAAGGAGCATGCGATGCTGCTTGCATCACGCGGCGCGCGCGTGTTGGTGAACGATCTCGGCGGCAGCGTCGCCGGCGTCGGCGCGGACCTGACCGCGGCGGAGGCCGTCGCTCAGGAGATCGAAGCCGCCGGCGGTATCGCGGTCGCCGATGGTCACAGCGTGGCGACCCGAGAAGGTGGGGCGGCCATCGTGCAGGCGGCTCTCGACGCCTTCGGGCGGGTCGACATCGTCGTCAACAACGCGGGCATCCTGCGCGACAAGTCCTTCCACAATCTCACGCCGGAGCTACTCGATCCGGTGATCGATGTCCATCTCTACGGCACCATCTGGGTGACCCAGCCGGCGTTCCTCAGGATGCGCGAGCAGGGCTACGGCCGGATCGTCAACACCTCCTCCGCCGCCGGGATTTTCGGCAACTTCGGTCAGACCAACTACGGGGCCGCGAAGATGGGGGTCATCGGCTTCACACGGGTGCTCGCCCAGGAAGGCGCGAAGTACAACATCAAGGTGAACGCGATCGCGCCGATGGCGCGGACCCGGATGACCGAGGAACTCCTCGGGCCGATCGCCAAGAAGCTGGACCCGGCACTGGTCGCCCCGGTCGTCGCGTATCTCTGCCATGAATCCTGCGATCTCACGTCGAGGATCTTCTCCGTTGGGGGCGGGCGAGTGGCCGAGATCTTCATCAGTGTGACGAAGGGCTTCTCATCGCCGACGCTCGATATCGAAGCGGTCCAGGACAACCTTGAGGCGATCTGCGACCGAGAGGGATACCAGACTCCAACGCAGGCCAACGACGAGATCGGCCTCGTGCTTCAAGCGCTCGGCTGAACACGTACGTACGTTGAGGAGGACCATGCCATGGCCGTGATCGACCTGCTGCGCCAAGCGGTAGAGGACCGACCGGACAAGACCGCCGTCATCGCCGAGGACGGCGCGGCCACTTTCCGCGAGCTCGACGCTGCCAGCAGCCGGGTCGCCCAGCAATTGCACGCCGCTGGGGTGAGCCGCGGTCACAAGGTGGCGATGCTGCTCGCCAACGACCAAGCGATGCATTTCAATGCAGTGTATTTCGGCATCCACAAACTTGGTGCCGTGCCGGTGCCGCTCAATACCCGGTGGGCAGCGCCGGAAAAGCTGTTCGTGCTTGAGCACAGCGACGCCGTGGCGGTGATCACCGGTCTCGCCCACCGGGAGGTTCTGGTTGCGCTTGCCGAAGGCGAATCTGTCGAGATCGGCGGCCGTCCCGGTAGCTTCCAACTTGAGCACTTCTTCGTGACCGGCAGCGAGGCGCTGGATGGATTCACCCCCCTGGGCGACGTGGTGGGCGCGGGCTCTGCGGACGTGCCGCTCCTCGAGCCTTCCCTGAGCGCCGACGACCCGGCGGATCTGCTCTATACGTCCGGCACCACCGGGATGCCCAGGGGCGTGCTGGTGCCCGAGGGCAACCTCGCCGACGAGCCCGGCCAGGCGAGCCTCGGGCAGCTTCTCGGCGCGATGTTCGGCGAGAGCCTGCTTCATGCGGTGCCCTTGTTCGGTTTCACGGGCTGCCATGGCCTGATGCTGCTAAGCATTCGTGCCGGGGTCACGCAGATCGTGTTGCCGCGTTTTGATCCCGAGCAGTTGCTCGCGGCGATCGAGCGCTACCGCGCCACGTCGATCATGGGTGTGCCGACAATGCTGAATTTGGCCATGAAGCACCCCACGGTGGGTGATCACGACTACAGCTCGCTGCAGCTCGTGTTTTTCGGGGCGGCGCCGATCCAGCCCGACACCGTGCGCAAAATGCGGCAGGTGTGGCCCGGAGCGAAGATGCTGAACGCTTACAGCCTCACCGAGGCCGGTGCCGGCGCGGCCTGCATCCTCGGTCCCGACCCAGATGACATCCTTGCCCGGCCGGGCTCGGTTGGCAGGCCCGTAGGATGCGAGGTTGTCGTCGTTGATGACTACGATAACCCACTCCCCCCAGGCAAGGTCGGCGAGATCTGCTTTAAGTCGAAGATAGCTCGGCGCAGCTACTACAAGGGGGAGCAGCCCACCGCGGAACTTTGGAGCGGTGGACTGTTGCACACCGGCGACGTGGGTTATGTCGCTGACGATGGCTACGTCTATCTGACCGAGCGCAAAAAAGACATGATCCTGCGCGGCGGCTACAACATCTTCGCCATCGAGGTCGAGCGCGTGCTGCTCGAGATGCCCGAGGTGCTCGAGGCCGCAGTCATCGCGGTGCCGCATTCGGACCTCGGTGAGGATCTCCTAGCGGTGATCGCGCCCAAGCCCGGGTTCAGCGGCGGCGAAGGCGAACTCACCGCGGAGCGGATCAACCAGTTCTGCCGCCAGCACCTCGCCGACTACAAATGCCCGCGCCACATGGTCGTAGTGGACGAGCTACCGAAGAACGCCATGGCCAAGGTCATGAAAAACGAACTCCGACAGCGCTTCCGAGATCACCTGTTCGATCAAGGGGCCGAAAACAAATGAATGCTCCTTGAATATCGGCTTAACAGCGCGACGGCGGCCATTCCGAGCAGTGTCCGGCGCATAGCCACAGAAGAACCGTAAAGCGAGCGGATGGGGACGGCGGAAGATGCCAAGGCCGGTGAGACAGTGCTTACGCGGAATTGATGAGCGCTTCGGTGTGTGGATTGGTCGATCCAGGCGACGGTAAGGCCGTCCCTATTTCTTTTCGCGACAACAACTGTTTGAAGAGAAGATGAGGTGCCATGTCATGGATTTCATGCTCAGTCCAGAACAGGACGATTTCCGCCAGACTATACAGCAGTTCGTTACCGAACTGTCACCGCTGGCCAAGGTTCGCCAGGCGGTAACAACTGCGCCGGGATATGACATCGACCTTTGGTCTCGCATGAGTCGGGAACTGGGGCTGCCGAGTCTGCTCGTACCGGAGGAGTACGGCGGTGCGGCAGCAACGATGATCGAGGCTGCTGTCGCCATCGAGGAGCTTGGACGCGGCATCGTGCCGTGCCCGCTGTTCGCGACCGTCGCGCTCGGTGTCGCGCCGATCTTGATCGCGGCCAGCCAGGAGCAGAAGAGAGAACTGCTTCCAGAGATAGCCGCGGGCGCTCGTACAGTCACGACTGCTATCAATGAACCGGGTTGCGTTGACGGCTTCGGTGCTGTAGCCATGCGAGCGGCGACAAATGGCGACGCCGTCACGCTGTCTGGGACCAAGATTCATGTGATCGACGGCCATAGTGCGGACACCCTGCTGGTGCTCGCTCTGCCGCCCGGTGACTCCGCTGAGCCGGCATTGTACCTCGTTGACGGTAACGCCGTCGGCCTCACCCGTACACGCGTCGAGACCCTGGACATCACCCGACCGCTGGCCACCCTGACCTTCGACGCCGTCTCTGCGGTTCCCTTGGCTGGCGCGCACGGCGTCGCGCCCATACGCCGTGCGTTAGATGTCGCGAAGACGTTACTCGCAGCGGAGATGGTTGGTGGCACCGAGGGCGCTATGACCATGTCCGTCGAATACGCCAAGGTGCGTCACCAGTTCAATCGGCCCATCGGCTCCTTCCAGGCGATCAAGCACCGATGCGCCGAGATGGCAATCGAACTGGACAGTGCTCGTGCAGTCACTCTCTACGCGGCTCATCTGGCAGCGGAGGAGAGCGCTGACCTCGCCAAGGCGGCCCCCATTGCCGTGGCAACCGCCGCGGCCGGATTTGACTTCACCGCATCGTGGAATGTGCAGATTCACGGCGGGATCGGGTTCACCTGGGAGCACGACGCACACCTCTACTACCGGCGGGCGAAAGCCGACCGGGTACTGCTGGGCTCAGTACGCGAGCAATGGCTCGAGGTCGCTGACCGCATCGGGCTCTAAACACCGCCACATACTTCGTCGGCACGAACAGAGAAAGATGACATGTGGATGGGGACCCCCTCAGCTCAGACGCTCGTTGATATAGGCGTTAGAGGAATTTTTCAGGAGCTCGAGGAGGTCCCGATGACGATGGTAGGCGGTTTCGACGTGCGGCGACAGCAGATCACATTCGATTACGTCGATTATGACGGCTTGTTGCGCTGGGGTCAGATCGGTCCGGCGACCCGGAAAGCGTTGCGGAACTGGCTGGCTGAGCACTGCAGCGATGGGGACGGCCAGTTCGCGCTGGAGGGCTGCCCGGGGTGGCGGTATGTGTGCGAGGAGCTGGCCGCTGCTGGGATCTGCGCGCACCTGGGGGATGCGGCCGAGATTGCCGTCTTACCGGAGCCCAAGAAGCGCGCCAAGACCGACCGCGCCGATACTCGGTTGCTGCGTACGCTGTTGTTCGAGGACCGGTTCCCCGAGTCGTGGATCCTACCCGCACACATGCTGGAGATCCGCACGCTGGGCCGGTTGTACTACACGTTGATGGACGAGCGGCGGGCCTGGCAGCAGCGCATCCATGTCCAGCTGTTCCATCAGGGCTGTCCACCGATTCGGGCGCTGTTATCCGGCGCAGGCCGCGCGGCGCTGGACAGCGTCGACTTGTCGGCGGCGGGCCGGCGGTGCGTTGACACTGCGCTACGGCGCATCGATCAGCTAAGCACCGAGATCGACCCGCTGCCAAGCCAATTAGTCAACTTCGCCCGACGCCAAGCCGGGTGTCAGGCAATGCAGCGCCATTACGGCATCGGTTGGTTGTGCGCGGCGATCATCTGGTCCGAGGTCGGTGATGTCCGCCGATTCAGCAGTTCCCATCGGCTGGTGCGGTTTGCTGGGCTGGATGTCACCGTGTACTCCTCTGATACCAAACGCTCACCAGGGCACCTGTCGCGAGAGGGCTCACCCGAGCTGCGCTGGGCGGCGTTTGAGGCAGCCGAGTGCGCGAGCCGGCGCCGTTCCCTTGATTACGGTTACTACCACAAGCTGGCAGCCAAGCGCGACGGCCACAACGGCAAGAATCCCCACCCTGGCGGTGGAACGCAAAATTCTGCGCCGATGCTATCACCCGCTGCGTGCGTTCGAAGATGGCGCCCTGGCGCTGCCAGTCCCCGAACGCCAGGAGGTGGCCTCTTAAATGATGCGTTGCGCGCCTGCCATGCCCATTAATCACCTGATGCTAATCACCTGATGCCTGCGGCCAGCGCCCGTGTGGTTCCTGTCGCCACTCCGCTGTTGGGTGGACTTCCCGGAAAGATTGAGCGGCCGCGCCTTCGTTGCCCGCACGTCGGGCACCCCATCGATCATCAAGTTGCCGGATATCGTCCGTGGACTCAGATAAGGCTGGGCGCCGGCACACGCGACGCGCGTCTTTCGCCCCACATTTATGCACCGGAGGGCAGCAGATGACTTGAACCACACCGTCTTTTCCTGTTCCCCGGCGGCCAAGTATGCGGCGGATCCTCGTCGGTCTCAAGGTCGTTCGTCCTCGCTACGCTGCGGGCGCTCCGCCTTGACCCCGACCGCGGTCCACCGCCTTCAAGCGGTCGAAAACGAAGCAAAACACGCAAAAAATAACCCAATGGATCCACCTTTACGCGGGTCCTCAACACAGATAAGGGACGACGATTCGATATGGACCTGTCTTATCCCCCGTCAGCTGAGGCGTTCAGGTCACGAGTGCGCGACTTCATCACCGCGAACGTCCCTGCCGACTTCGCTGGAATCGGGGCGTTGGATCAAACCCGGCGGAAGGAGTTCATCCGAGAGTGGCGGAAGACGCTCGCGGACAACGGCCTACTCGCCGTGTTGTGGCCAAAGCGATATGGCGGAGCGGGACTGACCCCACTCCACCAAGTCGTGCTGGCCGAGGAGTTTGCTCGCGCCGGGGTACCCGCCGGAACTGAGAACGACATGTTCGGGATTCAGCTGCTTGGCAACACGCTTGTCGTCTGCGGCACCGAGGACCAGAAGAATTGGTTCTTGCCGCGAATTCTGTCCGGTGATGATCGGTGGTGCCAGGGGTTTTCCGAACCCGACGCGGGATCGGATCTGGCCAGCCTGCGGACGAGAGCGGTTCTTGATGGCGACGAATGGGTCATCAACGGGTCCAAGATCTGGACTTCAGTGGGACACCTCGCCAACTGGATCTTCGCACTGTGCCGCACCGACATGGATGCTCCCAAGCACCGGGGGATCTCATTTCTGCTCGTGCCGATGGATCAGCCCGGCGTGGAGGTTCGACCCATCAAGAATATAGTGGGCCAGTCGATGTTCAACGAGGTGTTCTTCACCGACGCCCGAACCGCTGCAGACAACGTTGTCGGGGAAGTGAACGCAGGATGGTCGGTGGCCATGACGCTGCTGGGTTTCGAGCGTGGAACAAGTGTCACCACCGACGCGATTCGCTTCCAAGCTGAGATCGACCGGCTCTTCGAGCTGGCGAAAGAACGAGGTAAGACTAACGACCCGCATATCCGTGAGCAGCTCGCTTGGTGCTATGGTCGCGTCGAGATTATGCGGTGTCGTGGGTATCAGGCGTTGACGCGCTTCTTACACGGTGAGTATCCAGGTCCCGAGGCCGCGATGACCAAGATCCTCTGGAGCGAGTTCTTCCAACGCGAGACCGAACTGGCGATGGAGATCCTCGAGACGGACGTGTTGACGCTGTCGGGCACGGGAACGAACGGCGCCTTGGCGACTGCGGATGTCGGAACACCGAATTCGTCGCTCGCGTGGGTTGAGTCGGCATTGGCGGCGCGAGCCGCCACGATTTATGCGGGCAGTTCACAGGTGCAGCGCAATATCATCGGCGAGAAACTGCTCGGCCTGCCCAAGGAACCGCGCCTCTAGGATCCGAACAATGCCGGAGCCCGTAGACACCAGTAGTGCCGCTTCCGGTAGATGGGCGGCCATCTCGAATGCGGAATACCTGCGCAAGTGGCTGGGCCTTGGTATCGCGATCGGCACTCGGCGACGCCTGAAAACTGACCCCGTGTCGACGCAGATTTTGACCCCTTCGACCGATTCTCGGCTTGGGCCGAGAGGAGAAAGGAGTTGTTGTCAGTGGACGATTGGCTGAGATCCGCAGACCGCCGCTGTTGAAGATGTTGCCGAAAAGCGGTTCTCCGCGCAGCGGTCACCGTGCCGGTGATGGGTGCGACCAACCGATAATCCATTTTGATGATCATCACCGGCTCGTCGTGACGAAGTATCTTGCGGGAACAGCGGATGACACCGGACCGGATCCGCAGCGTCTTAGGACGATGCGGGCTTGCTCTTTGAGCAGCAAGGCCTCTGTCAATGGCCATTTAGAAGTGTCGCTTGCCAGGGTGATGGGGCCACCTGATTGCCAGGGGGATGGGACCACCGTGGCGCGTTATTGAGGAAGCTCGTCGTCGTGGTCTGGGTCAAGCTGGCTGGGTCGGGTGCGTTGACGGTAGGACGGTCCTTCGATGACGAGGGTGTGGGCGGTGGCCGTGAGTCGGTCGATCGCTGATTGGGCCAGCAGGGTGTCGGCGGTCATGGTCAACCATTCGGAGGGTTCTCGGTTGGAGGTCACGATGGTCGTTTTGGCGCGGTGGCGTTCGACGATGATTTCGTAGAAGTCGCTGGTCTCTGTGGCGCCGAGGGGTCTGAGCGCAAAGTCGTCGATAATGAGGACGTCGATGGTGGTGAGTCGGCGGATCTCGGCGTCGACGGTGTTGTCCAGGCGGGCGGCGCGCAGCCGGGTGAACAGCTTGTCGGATCGGGCGAACAGTACGGAGTTGCGTCGGCGAATTACCATGTGTCCCAATGCTGTTGCCAGATACGTCTTGCCTACTCCGACCTCGCCGGTGATCACGCCGATGCGGCGTTCGGCGATGCACCAGCCGATGCGGGCGAGGGCTTCGTTGTGGGCGCTGTGGCGGTGCAGCATGCCGGGGGCCAGGTCGCGGCCGAACGGCGTGCGCGAGAAACCGTAGTAGGAGATCAGGTTGTCCATCATCGGGGTTGGGCCTCTTCGCCGGTGAGTAGGTCGAGCTGGCCGGGGATCTGGTCGGCCCCAGTCAGGGCGGCGTAGTTGACGCCGCGGGCCAGTTCGGTCTGATGCGCGGTCTCGATCAGCCGCGCGTAGTCGACACCAGTGGGTTTCGGTGGTATCGACGGGGTTTCGGGTTTGGCCTTGGGGTGCGAGTGCCGCCCGATGTGGTGCGGGATCGCTAGCCCCATCGGCACGCCGGCCAGACGCACCTCGATGCGGGTCAAATCGAACGGGTCGAATACCAGCTCCACCTTGCGCCCAACCAGTGCGGGGTCGACCTCGTAGCTGTTGCCGTGCAACGAGACGGTCGCCGTCTTGGTGACGCGGCGGTGCTCCTCCCACAAAAACGCCTCGGTGAGCGCCTCCGGGGCGGGCAGGCCGACCGGGCCAGACGCGCACCAGCGGGCCAGCGGGGTCTGCCCGGTTTCGGAATGGACGGTGCGGTGGTAGACAGTTTCGACCCAGGCCGCAAAGAGCCGGTTCAATTCGGCCAGATCGGCGACGTGGTGGCGTCCGGCGACGTCGGGCTCGCCGGTGATCTCGACCAGGAACTGCTCACGCACGGTCCTGAAAAACCTCTCTATCTTCCCTCGCCCTTCCGGCCGATGCGGTGTCGAATGCACCAGGCGCACACCGAGTTTCGCGCACGCCCTCAACAACCACGTGTCTATATAGGCCGATCCGTTATCGACATACACGGCCTTGGGGACGCCGCGCGAAGCCAGCGCCGGGCGCAGTGCGGCGGCCAGCCGCACGGTGTCCTCGGCATACCCCCACCGATAGCCGGGCAGCAGCCGGGAATGATCATCCAAGAACGCGAATAAATAGGTTTTACGGGCCGCGATCGCGATGCCGTGCAGCGCATCCCCGGTCCACAGGTCGTTGGGGTGCTCAGCCTCGAACCGGCCGAACACCGGCGCCGACCCGCAACCGGTGCCGGCGGTCAGCCCCAACCGGTGGAAGTTGCGTTGCAGGGTCCGCTCATCGGGCGCCCAGCCCAACTGGGTGAGCAGGATCCGGCGGATCGCCGCGGCGGTGCGGGCGGGGTTCTCCCGACGCAGCGCCACCGCCAGCTCCAGCACTTCGGCCGGGGTGCGCGGCGTGCATTGGCGCGGGCTGGGCACCAGCGCATCGAACCCGCCGGCACGCCAGTCCCTAATCCACCGATCGATGGTCTGCCGCGAGATCCGCACCCGCCGCCCAAACGGGTCGGTGTGCTCGCGCGACGCCAACTCGCGCACTATCTTTCCCCGCTCCTTGGTGGAGTGCGCCGGCTCGGCGGCCTCCCGGATCAACTGGTACCGGAACAATCCGATCACCCGGGCCCGCTCGGCCCGCACCCTCGCCTCATCATCGCCGACCACCACCGGCCGCCTCCTTTGCTGTCTTTTAAACACACGACAGCGCACAGGATTACGGCCTCATCTGCCTTGGCGGCAGGGTCGACTCGTGTTGCACCCACTCCCCGGGCCAGCCCGACGCCAACAACCGGCCACCGGAGACCGCCACCGCGACTTCGGCCAGCGACACCTCGGGCAGCGCGAACCGGCGCTCGATCACGGACGAGGACGAAGAAGATATCGCCGATTGGTCCGTTGCCGAAGACCGCACGACCGACCCGCGACAAGACCGATGGATATTCAGTGACATACGGCGTTGCATGAGTGACGTACGCGAGATAGGCGACACCGGCCAGCAAGAACCCGAGAATGCAGGCCATCGCGGTGAGCACTCGACGTGCGTTGACGCCCTGCGGCTTTCGGAAGACGTCGACTGTATTTGGAAATCGCCTCAACCCCGGTCAATGACGAACCCCCGTTGGCGAACGAACGCAGCAAGGTCAGGATCGTCGCGCCCATCACCAAGCCGTTGCCCTGCTGTACCGGCACCGTTCCGGCCAGGTGATGCGGGTCGTACACCGGTAATTCCCAAAATATTTCGCGAATGACACCCACCACGATCGTCAGACTGATCATGGCGATGAAGGAGTAGGTCGCCACCGCGAACGGCATTCCCGCTTCCTTTAAGCCACGCAGGTTCAGGTAGCAGATGACAAGCACCACGCCAACCGTGATGGCTAGGCTGTAGGGACCCAACACCGGGATCGCCGACACCACCGCCACCGTTCCAGCCGCCGACTGCACTGCCACCGTGACCACATAGTCGATCAACAGTGCAGCGGCCGCGACCTGCGCGACCCGGGGTCCGAAATTCTCCCGCGCGCCAACGCCGCCAGCCCGGCCTGGGGCAGCAGTTCGATCAAGATCTGCTCCGGGCCGTATGCGGTCGATGAGATTGCGTCCGGTGAAAGTGCCCCAAGCGCAACGGGATTCGACAACTTCTCGGATGTCAGGTTCTCGGTAATCAGCGGCTTTCCCAGAAAGACGCGCTTGGCTATGTCCCCGACAGTCGCCGGGATACGCTGCTTGCCAGTCGAAGTTGTCACGACCACATTCTTTACCCGAGGTTGAGCGCTAAGGAAGCACTTGGCAACGCCTTCGATGCATTCTGCCGCCCGCCCCCTCCACGCGGGTGCGCAAGCTAAGCGAGGCGGCCGGCCGCGGCGGCGACGCGCTCGTCAGTGGCGGTCAGCGCAACCCGCACATGCTGTGCACCGCGCGGGCCGTAGAACTCGCCGGGCGCCACCAGGATGCCGCGCGTGGCCAACCACGGATGCTGTCCCGGCATGGCTCACCGCGGGTGGCCCACAAGTAGAGTCCTGCTTCCGAATAGTCGATAGCAAAACCGGCTGAGCGCAGCGCCGGCAACAGGGCCGCCCGCCGCCGCGCGTACCGCTCGCGCTGCAGCTTTTCGTGATCGTCGTCGTCCAGCGCGGCCACCATGGCAGCCTGCACCGGCGTCGGCACCATCATTCCTGGCATGTCTGCGTACTGCCAGCAGTTCGACGACCAGGGCGGGATCACCGGCGACGAAACCGGCCCGGTATCCCGCGAGCGACGAGCTCTTCGAGAGCGAGTGCAGCGCTAGCAGCCCGGTGTGGTCGCCATCGCAGATGGACGGATGCAGCACCGACAATGGCTCGGCATCCCAGCCCAATCCCAGGTAGCACTCGTCGGAAGCCACCACAACGCCACGATCGCGCGACCACCCCACCACCTTGCGCAGGTGTTCGGCGCCCAGCACGCGCCCGGTCGGGTTGCTCGGGGAGTTCAGATACACCAGTGTCACCGATTGCGGGCCCAACTGGGTCAGCGAGTCCGCGAGCAGCACCTGCGCTCCCGCCAGCCGGGCGCCGACGTCATACGTCGGATACGCCAGTTCCGGCGCCACGACCACATCCGCTGGGCCCAGGCCCAGCAGGGTCGGTAGCCAGGCGATGAGTTCTTTGCTACCGATCACCGGCAGCACGGCCGCCTTGGTCAGCCCGGTGATGCCGAAGCGGCGGTCAAGGGCAGCCACTGCCGCTTCACGCAGCCGCGCAGTACCGGCGGTTGCCGGATAGCCCGGCGCGGAACTGGCGGCCGCCAACGCCTCTCGGATCACCGGCGCAACCGGATCTACCGGAGTGCCGATGGACAAGTCGACGATGCCGTCCGGATGGGACCCGGCCAGCGCCTCCGCCTCGGCCGACGTGTCCCAAGGGAAATCCGGCAGGGAGGCCGACACTCCCCTGCGAGCGGGTGGTACCCCCAGTCGGCCCATCCCGGGCTTCTGCAGCACCGGCGCGCTCAGTCGCCTTCGCCCTGCGGTGGCAGATCCTTCACCACTTGGGGATCGTTCTCGGTCATGCCGACCTTGGCCGCACCACCCGGCGACCCCAGCTCAACGAAAAAGTCGGCGTTGATCTGCGTGTACTGGCTCCACTGTTCGGGCACATCGTCTTCGTAGTAGATCGCTTCGACAGGGCAGACCGGTTCACAAGCCCCACAGTCGACGCATTCATCGGGGTGGATGTAGAGCATCCGAGCACCCTCGTAGATGCAGTCGACCGGGCACTCCTCAATGCATGCCTTGTCCTTGATGTCGACGCAGGGTTCGGCAATTGTGTACGTCACGGACGTCTCCTCAAGGTGTCCTCCATGTAATGCCCCGTGTGGGCTGCCGTTCGCATTGTCGCGGCGGTTCTGGACCGCTTCCAGACAAAGCGTTTGATTACTGATACTAGACGTTGCACATACACGTCAACCACTTGGCACGCCCGTCAGACCGCAGTGCTATGCACCTAGTCGCACCTAGTCGCACAGCGGCGTGGTGTGCCATTTCTGCTGCCCGGATGGCACCGGCGTACGCGACCTTGGTGTCGCTGTGCGAACAGGCCGGCTCGGGCTACCAGTTACCCCCTGGTTGATCAAGTTCCTGTGGGAGTCCGATGCCCCAGAATTGGGGCGAGGAGGACTCGATTCATGGCACGTCGACGGCATACACCGGAGCAGGTGGTCCGCAAGCTTCGTGAGGGTGAACGGCTGCTCGGTGAGGGCAAAGACCTCGGGGAGGTCTGCCGGCATCTGGAGGTCAGTGAGCAGACCTGGCATCGCTGGCGAAATCAGTACGGCGGGATGAAAGCCGAAGACACCAAACGGCTCAAGGAGCTTGAGCGGGAGAATCAGCGGCTCAAGAAGCTGGTCGCCGAGCAGGCCCTCGACATCGACATGCTCAAGGAGATGAGCCGGGGAAACTGGTGAGCCCCGACCGTCGGCGGCGAGCGGTGGTGATGCTCGTCGAGCGGTTCGGGGTCTCGCAGCGGCGTGCCTGCCGGGTGGTCGGCCAACACCGCTCGGTGCAGCAGTATGGGCCGCAACGACCCGATGGCGTCGAACAGCGGCTGCGCGCCTGACTGCGGGAGATCGCCATCAGCCATCCGCGGTGGGGCTGGCGCAAGGCGCACGCCATCGCCAAGTCAGAAGGCCTCGTGGTCAATCCCAAACGCACGCACCGATTGTGGAAAGACGAACGGCTGCAACGTCCGTCGAAGACCCGCAAGCGGCTGCGCCTGGGCCACAGTGCGGCGCACCGGCGCATGGCGGCGGCCCGCCCCGATCACGTGTGGGCGCTGGACTACCAGCACGACCTCACCGTCGACGGCCGCCAGCTGCGTTTCCTCAACGTCATCGACGAGTTCACCCGCGAGGCGTTGGCGACACGGCCACGTCGGTCGTGGAACGCCGATCAGACCACCGGACTGCTCGACGAACTGATCATGACCACTGGCCGCAAGCCCGAACACATCCGAATGGACAACGGACCCGAACTGACCAGTCACGCCCTCGCCGACTGGGCCCGCTTCGGCTCGGTAGGCGCCGTGTTCATCCAACCCGGCGCACCGTGTTCGGGGGCATTCAGGTTGAGCACTTGGGGGTAGCGATCCGGCACTGACGGTGATCAGTTCGTCGGCCGGTCGTTTCTGCGTTTGGTCTTTGTGGTGTCGGGGCGGCACGGTGATCACGTCGTTGTGGGCGGCGGCCCTCCCGATGTCTCTGGGCGGAGTCTGCGGGAGGGCCGTCTTCGCGCTTGGAGGCGCAGTGGTCACGGTAGAGGCAGATGTCGATGTGGTCGAGCGCAGGCTGGCGGCGGGCGAGTTGAGCTGCCCGGCATGCAGCAGCGTGCTGGCGCGTTGGGGGTGGGCCAGGCCGCGACAGCTGCGCGGTCGGGACGGGTCGGTGCGGTTGTGTCCTCGCCGGTCGCGATGCACCGGCTGCGGGGTGACGCATGTGTTGTTGCCCGTGACCGCGTTGCTGCGCCGTGCCGACACTGCGGCGGTGATCGTGTCGGCGCTGGCTGCCAAGGCGTTGCGGCGGCGGGTGGGGTTTCGCCGGATCGCGGCCGACTTGGCCCGTCCGGTGGAGACGGTGCGGGGCTGGCTGCGTCGCTTCGCCGAGCGGGCCGAGGCGGTGCGGTCAATGTTCACGGTCTGGTTGCGCGCGGTGGACCCCGATCCGGTGATGCCTGAGCCGGCCGGCGGGGTGGTCGCCGATGCGGTGACGGTGATCGCCGCGGTCGCGGGCCCATTTCGATGATCGACCCGACATATCACGTGATCGAGGACCCCGCGAAGGCCGGCAGGCCCGGGGACTCCGGGGAATCCGGGCAACGCAGCGAAACGTAATCTTTTGGCCGGATATCGGGCTGACCCGAGGGGTGTAAATGGCCGAAAGCCGGGCAGTTAGATTCGTTAACTAGTGGGCGGTGTACGTCATGCCCGCGGTCGACGGAAAGGACAGCTGTGAAGCGACTGGCAGCCGTGTTGGTGTCCGTGTTGGGTTTCGCATTCACCGCCAATGGTTACCGGGCGCTGACTAAGCGCCCGTACGGCTCGGTTTTCGCGTCGGAACTTCCAATGCAATCGCTCGGCGTCCAGGTCACGGCGCTGGCGGCGGTGGCTGGGGCTGCTGGGCTTGCGCCACGTCGGGCGAAAGGCCGACGAACCGCTGACCGCTGCGCTCGATGCCGGCCTGGGTCCCGAGCGTCGCACCGAGTCGGGCGATCTATGGAAGCGGCCCGCGCCCGCAGGTGCGACCGCGAAGAAACCTGGCGTGGGACGAATGCTGCGGATCTACCGTGACTACGCGCATGACGGCGATATCAGTTACGGGGAGTGCGGCTCCAGGAACCATCTCGACATCTGCTCCGGTCCAGGTCGGGCCAGTGGGGCGTCGGCAACGTCGGAACGGTGGCGCTTCGCCATTTCGTCGGTAACCCTGCGTACGAGGTGGTCGGCGTGCTCTGTAATCGTCCGGAAAAAGTTGGCAAGGATGCCGGTGAGCTCGTCGGCGCCGCGCCGATCGGTGTGCTTGCGACCACCGACAAGGAAGCCATCGAAGCGCTTGACGCCGATTGCGTGTTCTATGCGCCACTTTGGTCCGATCCCGAAGAGGTCTGCCGTCTGCTGCGCGGGGGCAAGAACGTCGTCGCCTCGGGTGGCGCATGGTGGTATCGAACCGAACACAGCAAGGCGGATATCGACAAGATCGACGCAGCGTGTCACGAGGGCGGTACTTCGTTCCACGCAGGTGGTATCAATCCTGGCTTTGCCGGAGACCTGCTCGTGCTGACGCTGGCCCGAATCGTCAGCCGGATCGACGCTATCCACATCTACGAGGTGGTGAATTTCGGCAAGGACACTTTGAAGTACCTGCACGAGATGGGGATGGGGAGCGATCCCGAAGAGTTTCTGGCCGGACCGAATCTCCTGGGGAACGCATGGCCGTTGTTCGCCCAGTCGATGGCCATGGTGGCGGACGGATTCGGCAAGACGGTCGACAAGTACACAACGGATGTAGAGTTAGGGACGGCCACGCGCGACATCCGGTACGAAGGGGGGCCGACCAGCGACATGCCAGGCTTTAAGGGCGTGATCAAGAAGGGAACAGTCGCCTCACAGCATCACAAGTGGACGACTTGGGTGGACAACAAGACCTTCATCACATTCCACGAGATGTACACGATGGACGAATACAATGCCATTGAGCCGCAGCCTGATTGGGGCGGTCACTATCACTATCGCATCGTGATCGAGGGCGACGAACCCACCGAGCTGATCCTCCAAGCGCCTCCGGATGCGCAGGGCAACTACCCGAAGCCGGGCTACACCTGGACCGCGATGGGCCCCGCGAACGCGATTCCAGCCGTTTGTGACGCCCCGCCTGGATTCCTCACCCATAAGGAGCTCGGGCTTGTGCCGCTGCGCGGCCTGGTGCGCTTGTAGCGATTACAAAACCGCTGGGCCCGAATCAGCCGGGAGACGGCGGGAGGATCCCGCGAATCCGGGCCGTGAGCCACGAGGCCACCGCTCAGGTTTTGCGCGCCGTCAATGAGCTTGCGGACCAGGAGGGTTCTCGCTCCGGCGGGTATTTCGTGCGGGCAGTGGGGGCGATGAAGCCACGTCATCCTTGCGGTCGGGGTCGCTGTCACCTCGGTGCCGGCGGTGTCAAAAATCTTCGCCGACCTGAAAATCCTGGACACACGGTTCAGGCAAGACGACTCTGCATCCGTGGCAGATGTTCTGGCACCTTTTCGCAACGGTGGCCTACTTCATCCTCGGGCTCAAGCTTGTTCCACGCGTCATCAAGCGCATCAACACTTCTCGCTGGAATGTCTTTGCGCGGCAGTCGCCCACCGGCTACCCCATAGCGGTCCTGCTGGCATACTGCGCAGTTGTCGGAGCCCTCGACGTCAACCTCGTCTTCGCGGCGTTCCTCGCAGGTTTTGCCGTCGCGCATAGGAAGCGCAGGATCTTCGCCGACGCGCTCGAGGCAATCGGCAAAGTCTCCTTCGCCTTCTTCATTCCCATCTACTTCGCGATCGTCGGCCTGAAGCTGGATCTCATCCGCGGCGTCTCGGTATGGATGATCGTCATCTTCATTGTCGGCACCTGCGCGATCAAAGTGATGTCGGTATCGCTCGCCGGGCGGTTCGCGGGTTTCCGGGGACTTGACCTGATCAACCTTGCGATCACCACCAACGCCCGCGGTGGCCCCGGCATCGTTTTGGCCAATGTCGCCTTCGACGCCGGCATCATCAGCTCAAAGTTCTACACCACACAGGTAATCGCAGCCGTGCTCACCTCCCAGTTCGCCGGTACTTGGCTCGACTACGTCATGCGTAAAGGCTGGCGGGACTGTCTGAACAACGGTGGATCTGATCTTGGTCTGTCACGCCGAGCGTGAGCTTGGCGGGAAGGACTGACGATGTCAGAAACACTCGATCCTGTGGCGATGGAACTGGATCAACGGCAGCTCGCTGAGCAGCTGCTGGCGCAGGCAAAAGAACAGGGTGTCGAGCTGGTCGGCCCGAACGGGCTGCTGAATCAGTTGACCAAGAACGTGCTGGAGACCGCGCTGGATGCCGAGATGGCCGAGCACCTGGGCTATGACAAGCACGACCCTGCCGGGCGCGGCAGCGGGAACTCCCGCAACGACACCAGGGCCAAGACGGTGCTCACCGAGATCGGCGCCGTCGAGATCGAAGTGCCTCGCGACACCAACAGCAGCTTCGAGCCGCAGATTGTCAAGAAGCGTCAGCGTCGGCTGACGGGTATCGACGAGATCGTATTGTCACTCACGGCAAAGGGATTGACCACCGGTGAGGTCGCTGCCCACTTCGCCGACGTCTACGGCGCCACGGTATCCAAGGACACGATCTCGCGGATCACCGACAAGGTAGTCGCCGAGATGACCGACTGGTGTAACCGGCCACTGGTGCCCGGGCGGATTCCACTCATCGTTGCGAATCAGTGAAGTGTGTACTGACGCTCCCATCGTCGCAGAAGTTCGGTCGGGGTGTTGTCCTTGAGGCACAGTCGTGGGCGGTCGTTGAGTTCATCGGCGATCTGCCGGAGTTGGCCGTCGTCCCAGATGCTGAGGTCGGTGCCCTTTGGTAAGTATTGGCGTACAAGCCCATTGGCGTTCTCATTACTTCCGCGTTGCCAAGGTGAGTGTGGGTCGGCGAAGTAGATCTTCAGCCCTGTCGCCGCCTCGATACGTTTGTGATGAAACATCTCGTTGCCCTGGTCCCAAGTCAGGGTCCGGCGCAGTTTGACCGGCATTTGGGTGAACGTTGCGATCAGGGCATCCCCGACATGCTGTGCCGAATGTCCATTCGGCAGTCGAATCAGCAGTGTTAGACGCATCTTTCGTTCCACCAGCGTTGCGACCGCCGACCGCTGCTGGGCGCCGACGATGAGGTCACCCTCCCAGTGGCCCGCCTGTCGGCGGGTTTGGACGCTCGCCGGTCGCTCGTGGATTGACCGCAGCTTGGTGAGTTGTTTCAGCGCGCCGTCGATAGCGCGATCCGTACCGAGGCCGACACGCTGGAGCGCATTCGGCGGCTGGCAGCCCACTACGACGACGCGACGATCGCGCGTCTGCTCGCACGGCAGGGCGTGATGACTGCGACCGGGCTGGCGTTCACCCGCGACCGGGTTGGCAGCCTGCGCCGCAAACACGGTATCGCCGGGCCGACCGAGCCTGTCGTACCCGTCGGCGACGATGTACGCATGGTCAGTATCGCCGAAGCCGAGACGCTGCTGGGGCACCTCCCGCGCCACTCTCTACCGGTGGCTGGCAAGCGGCTTCATCCACGGCGAGCAACATCGCCCTGGCGACCCGTGGCGGATCCGCATCGACCCCGAGCTACGCGCCAATATCACCCCAGACACACCCGACGGATGGGTTGGGCTCGAGCAGGCTGCCCGCCGACTCGGCGTGGCCAAACAGACCGTCCTGGATCGAATCCGCCGCGGAGAGCTCAACGCCGTCCACGTCAACCGTGGCCAACGCAAAGGCCTGGCCATCCAACTGCCGCTGCCGGAGGAGACCTTGTTCACTACGGCGCCATGAAACGCCGACAGCAGCTTGTCGCATCCGGTCCAGAACACCTAATCGCACCACCCGCCCGACCATGAACACCAACAACAACGCAGCATTCGGCCCGAATCTGGACCGAATGAGACAAACGACGAAAGGAAATTAGCAGTGAGAACCGGGATCGACCGGGTTGCCCAACTCGTCGCGCAGATCGATCGTTCGCTTGCGTTCATGAGTCTATGCGGTAGCGCTGACAGGCTCGGTTGGCACCAGGCCAGTTTCGGTGTGATTTTGCGGATTCCTTTGCGGCAGTTCGGTCGGTGGGTCGTGCAGCGATCTGCGTAGGTCGGCCAGCAGCCGCAGCCCGGCCGGGGTCATGGTGAACCCGCGCCATCCGGCGCTGGCGCGGTCGAGTACGGCCCACACCAGTGTGAGGCAGGAGTACTCGCCGGGCAGGCGGCCGATCACCTTGACTCTGCGCCGTGTTTCGCCGAAGGTGCGTTCGATGAAGTTGGAGTGTCGGGCCCTGGGCCAATGCTCACGGGGAAACCGCAGGTAGACGGTCAGCGAGTCGCGGTCATCGAGCAGGGCCCGCACTGCGGCCGGGTAGGAGTCGCGCCAGCGCTTGGCGAACGCGTCGGTCCTGTTTTGGGCGAGTTTGACCGCGGCGATGCCGGGTTCGACATCGGCTGGTAGGTCGAAGACCGCCCAATAATCGGCTTTGACGTCAGCTTGGGCATTCTTGGGCACCTTGGCCAGGATGTTTCTGGCGCGATGAATAAGACACCGCTGCCGCAACGCCGCGCCCATGGTGGTCTCGACCGCGCCGATCAGCCCGGGTGCGCCGTCGCTGATCACCAGCAGTGGGCACGCCAGGCCGCGTTCGCCGAGCCCGCGCAAGAACCCTTCCCAGGCCGCACCGGATTCCGAGGAGGCCGCCTCAAGCCCGACGAACACCGGTTTGCCGTCGGTGTCGATACCCCACGCGGCCAGTACCGGCTCGGCTGAGGCGCCTGCGTGGTATTTAAAGTGCGACCCGTCCAGGAACAGGTAATCGAGCTCGACGTCGTCGAGGCGGCGAGCGCTCCACTGCTCGAACTGAGCCGTTGATGTCCTCGCAGATGCGCGACACCGTCGACTTCGACACCGCGGCGGCCTCGCCGAGCGCTTCGACCAGGGTGGCCTCCACGTCGCGGACCGACAACCCGCGCACGAACCCGGCGATCACCAATGCCTCCAATGCGTTGGTCTTGGTTACTCCCTTGCCGAACAGCTGGGAGGCGAACCGCTCGGTGGTGCCGCGCATCTTCGGCCGTGCCAGCGTCACCGGTCCCGCGGTGGTCTTCACCGTGGTCGGGCAGTATCCGTTGCGCATCCCGGCGCGGGCGTCCGCACAGCTCGCGGTCCGCTGGTAGCGGTCCCGGCCCAAAAACGCGGCCACTTCGGCCTCGATGGCGGTCTGCAGCAGCAACCGGGCACCAAGCCGGGCTACTTCCTCGATCGCGCCCGCCAGGTCCTCGCCGCCGGCGAACACACCATCAATTTCTGCCTGCAACCGCTGCACAGGCGATACCCTCTTCGACACGGACGTAGGCTCCTTCCATCAGACTGGCCGGTCTTCGAGGGAACCTACGTCCGGATTCTTTTACACCGCGGCAGGGACACGACCTAGCGAGGACACTGTCGCGTTAGAGGACTTGCTGACTCCGACACTCGACGAGTTGGACACGATCGCTACCAATGGCGGTCTGGCGCGGGGCGTGCCGACCGGATTCGCTGATCTCGATGAGATCACCTGCGGGCTTCAGCCAGGAACCATGGTTACCGTTGCGGCTCGTCCGGGCGTTGGAAAAGTCCGTTCTAGCACTGGATTTCATGCGATCGTGTTCGCTCAGACATCGGATGGCCAGTGTCATCTTCTCGTTGGAAATGAGTAAGTCCGAAATTGTGATGCGGCTGCTGGCGGCCGAAGCGAGGGTCAAACTTGCGGATATGCGTTCGGGGCGCATGAATGACGATGACTGGATCCGGGTGGGCGGCACCATGAGTCAAATCAGCGATGCCCGGATTCGGCCCGTTGCTAGGAGGCGGAATTCGTGGCCGCGATTAACGGCGATCTAGCTAACTACGAGACCGTGGATAGGCTTGCGGGCATCGCTGGTCTTTCACCAGTGCCACACGATTCCGGGCGCGTCACGGGCAACCTGAAACGTCCACGCAGGTATGACCGGCGCTTACTCCGAGCCTGCTACATGGCTGCCCACAACAGTCTCCGCACCAGTCCAGCATCGCGTGCCTTCTACGACCGGAAACGAGCCCAGGGCAAACGCCACAGTTGTCGGCGTCGTCTGAAAACTGACCCCGTGTCGACGCGGTGGTTTCTAGGTGCGGTCGCAACACTTCTCTAGATTCTGGAGGTTGTGTTGGCATCGTCGCGTCGGGTGAAGAAGGGGCCGGGACGTCGTCCGCAGTCGGCCAAGCGTCAGCGGTTCATGGAGTTGCGGGCTCGCGGGTGGAGCGTGCGGGCCGCGGCCCGCGAAGTCGGTGTGTCCCGGTCCGCTGCGACGAACTGGACACGCGGTTACAAGACCTACCGCAACGGCGTCGCGGTCGGGTTCGTCCCGCCGCTAGATCGACTAGCGGTCCGCCAGATCAGCACGCGATACCTGTCCCAGGACGAGCGCATCGAGATCGCCGATCTGCATCACTCAGGGCTGAGGGTGCGGACGATCGCCACCCGACTCGGTCGAGCGCCGTCGACGATTTCGAGGGAGCTACGGCGCAACGCACCAGCCGGCCGCGGATATCAGCCCTTCGATGCCCACCGGCGAGCCACCGCGCGACGAGCACGTCACCACCGCCGTCGGGTCGACACCAACGACCAGCTCGGTAACGCGGTCGCCGAGCTGCTTCTTCAGCGTTGGAGCCCCCAACAGATCAGCCGTCACCTCCGCCACCGCTTCCCCGATGATTCATCGATGTGGTTATGCCACGAAAGCATCTATCAAGCTGTCTATCAACCGAATTCACGTTTCATGCGGCCCTCGCGATTAGCGCCGCACCGACGCTCACCGCTGCGCACCGGTCGAGATCACCGCCGAGCGCATCACCGCCAGAGTTGCCGGCGGCCGCGGTTCCAGCAGCCGATGCTCACCATCCACGACCGGTCCTTCTCGGCTGTCGACCGGTCTGAAGCCGGCCACTGGGAAGGCGACCTTATCATCGGTAATAACCACCTCTCGGCGATCGGCACTCTGGTCGAACGCCAGACCCGGATGCTGCGGTTGGTGCATCTGCCTCGCAGTGACGCCGACTCCCTGCACGCGGCCTTGGTGGCCCGCATGAAGGATCTGCCACCCACGCTGATGCGGTCGATCACCTGGGACCAGGGCACCGAGATGGCGCGCCACCTTGCCACCACCGACAAGCTCGGCGCGCCCGTCTACTTCTGCGACTCCAGATCACCCTGGCAACGCGGCACGAACGAGAACACCAACGGACTGCTGCGCGACTACTTCCCGAAGGGCGTCACCCTCATCAGCCACCCGCCGGAGCAGTTGTTGGCCGTCGAACACGAACTCAACCATCGCCCCCGCATAGTCCTCCAAGACCGTTGCCCCGCCGATCTATTCGCTGCCCTGTTAGTCTCGAGTGATCCGTCGGTGTTGCGACGTTGAGTAGAACCCACCCCGTCGTCAACACCTCACACCTCTGCCGCGTGGACCGGCCCTAAGTCATTACGTCACGATCGGCGGTGCCCTTGCCGCCGCGAGTGTCCTCACGGGCAAGACACTGCGAAAAGACCGCGCTTCGGCTCCATCACCGCGAATCGTGCGTCGGGCACGGCCACTCGGATGTCGGTGGAGCTCAACATCTCGAATCCGCCCGCCACGCAAGTGCCGTTGACCGCGGCGATGATCGGCTTGTACACGGGGAAGCGATGCAGGACGGCGTGGATTGCGTCGAGCTTGTCCAGAGAAGAATCCGGTTATTTCCGCCTGCATCCTGCGAGTCCGAGGCGGTCGGCGGCATCTCGCTGCCAGATGTCAAGACCCGGGTGTGTGCCAAGTGATAGGTCGACGGTTCGGCGTGTTCGTTGGTCGCCTGTCTACCGGATGGTCATGAGGCGTTCGGTCGGCCCGGTGCCTGTAGGTGAGGGCGGGGTGGCAGCCGCGGTGTTTCTGTGGGACGGTGCGGCGCTCGATTCGATGCGGCTGCGGCCGGTGCTCATTGCGGCGATCCCCTCTTCGGGTGCGTTTCAGTAGATCTGCATATCAGTACGCGGATCAATGAGGGGTCCTGCACTTGGGCCCAAGGTGAGGCGCGGCACCCCTCGCGCGTCGTCGGCGATGAGTTGCCGGCGGGCGTCTGCTGAGGCCCTGTGTTGGGGACGGTCTAGGTGCACGCGGCGAGGTGTGACTGCTGATCGGACTACGCAGGGAGCGATTTTTGGCCAACAGCGATACTGAATTCTAGGAAGAAAGGTTTCTGCAGATATCGGGCACCAACCGAGTAAGTCTAGTTTGCTGGCACCTTGAAACTCTGATAATCGTAATCAAGTCAGACTCTGGCCTGAATGATTCACGTTGTGCTCGATATCAGTAAGTACGCAGACGCGAATTGGCGCATGTCAGTACACCAGTACATGGTTGTTGAACTGCTGCAATATACGATTGTAGGTGTGGAAGTCAGTGTCTACTGAAACACTGAATTTATGAATATGAATCACTTTGCAAACAAGGTAGCCCAATTGGCTTGACGCTCACTTTCTGTAGTAGCTAAGCTGCATTGCATAGCCAAAGTTCATACAGCTGGTGGCATTGCTATCACCAGTTGTGGGAATCCAGTTGTGGGAATGGAGGTGAGCCCCATTACCACCTAAGTGACTGTGCAACGCACGACAAGTGCGCCGATCATAACGCGATCATCTAATGATCCATGAATTCGGAGGGGAACATGACTTGCAAGACACGACGCCGCGGTATCACGATCAAGCTCGGCATGGCCGCAGGTGCAGCTTTGGCCGCCGGGCTCATCCCGATAGCCAGCGCGGGCGCTGCCTGGGCGGATGAGCCAGACCCAGGGATCACAGTTGGGGGCGGCGGGTCTGGTGGAGTGTCCACCCCGATCGGTGGGGGCAGGGCGTCGACCGGCGGGTCCGGTGCTTTCAACGACAATGGCGGCGGCTTCGGTACTGGCACGTCGGGCGGTTTGACCGGTCCGGGCGGCGCTGGGAGCGGCGCTTCCACCGGCGCGGGCGGTGGTTTCACCCTGCCGGGATTGCCGGGATTTTGAGGTAGGCACCGCAGCGGGAATCGACATTTGACTGGCGTGGCCGCTAGCCGCGCAGCAACGGATGTCGACATGCGGGGCAAGCGGATGACGCACCCCGAAGCCTCGGGAGAGGACGTTTGCTTGGTGATTGGGACCGGTCGCCCGAGTCGCGCACATCGTGGCCGGGCGACCGCTCGTCGGCGGGTATGACGGTCGGCTGCCGAACACGCCTGGCGCCTGAAGCGGCCACCCATGATGCCGAGCATGAAGTGTTGGTGCGCGCGCCCAGTCGCAAAGTTCGTGATTGAGGCGTGACGGGCGGTCCACCACGCAACGCACGATGTCTTGCGGTCACCATCTTCCACCATCTTCGAGCCAGCGCCCGTTCACATCCGGCCACCAGGTCGGCAACGGGTCGCGGCGGGCAAGGCGGGCGGTTCATCGCGCTGCGCGGCGCACCAGACAGCGCGGTCGCCTGGCGTTTCTGCCGCGCGCTCGCAACGCCGTGCTGCGCCGCTTCATCGAGGCTGCAGTGCGCTTCATCGCGTCGATGAGGTCCTTGGCCTCGCCGATCGATTCCAAAATGGCCACCCGAGCTTGGCCGGCCTCCTTAGTCAGTGGTGTGCCCAGGAGCTGCCAGTCCGAGCGCAGCCAGTCGCGCGCCGCGCTGAGCGCTGATCTCACTTCGTCGATGCAGGCGCGGGCGTTCTCGAATAGTTCGGGACGAGTTGGCAGGTCAGCCATGGGTTGTCCTTTGCGGCGGGTTGTAGCGGGAAGCCGTGGGAGTGACGGCCGGCGAGGTTTTCACCAGCCGGCGTAGGCAAGGGGCAGGTCGGCGATGACTTGTCGGCGTGATTCGTCGAGGCTGGCAGCAATGTCGCTGAGGCCATTTGCGCCAAGTGATCGCAAGAGTTCGCCGCCGGGCTCAGAGTTGTAAAAGCTCACCATCGCCGCAAGGAACATCGCTTCGCCCGAGGACAGCCATCCGATAGCTGATCGGATCTCGTCGACCCTCGGCGAGAGATCCCACTTGCTGGTCGCGCTGTCCGGGGAAGTCTGGCCGTCGGCGAACCATCGGGGACCGGCGATCTCTACACCGCGCTGCCACGCTTGAAAAACGGTCTCATCATAGAAACGTGCTGACATGTGTTCTCCTCCTGAGCCGTTCATGAGTTTCTTCCAGGTGTGACAATCGTTATCCCGAGGGCACGGGCGGCGTCGCTGAGTCGACTGTCATAGGCGACCATGGCGGTCAATGGTGCTGTGGATGCGGCGATTTGAGCGGTGGCCAGGTGTATCGCATCGAGCGAGCGCAGCGCCGGATCGGGGTAGGCGGCCGCGGTGGCGCGGATGACCTGGTCGATTTCGAACCGATCCAGTCTGGCCAGCACAGAGGGGACAGCAGATAAGCCATTTGGGGCGACTGCGCGGATGGCTCTGGGGAGCTCCACTTCAGCCAAGGCAGATGTTATCCAACGTGTTTCGGTGCGTTCATCGAGCCAGTCAGCTAGAGCATCAGATTCGACTTCGATCCGGATCAGCTTGACCAGAGCCGAGGTATCCAGGTAGATCACCGGCTAATACCTTTCCTCGGCGCGCAGACGTTGCAATAGCGCGCCGGCGTCGAGATTGTCGTGCATCGGAACGGTCGGCCGCGGGGCTGGGCCGGCCAGCGTCGCCGGTTGCACTCTGCCGGCAGTGATCAACGCATCCAGTGGGCCGGCGGTAGCGGGGATTATTCGGGCGATGACTTCCCCGCGCTCAGTAAGCGTGATCTCTTCGCCACGCTTGACGCGGGCCAAGACCTTTGCCGTCTCTTGGTTGAGCATTCGGAGAGGTACTTCACTCATACCAATAATGTACTACATAGTTGTACTACATGCTATGGTGGCGCAACTGGTTCGGAGCGCCGGCGGCCCATGTCCACACGCCCGCCCCCGAGAATCAACCTATCGACGAAGCCGTTCAGGAACTCCGCGCCGGCCTCGTCGTCAGGCTCGCGGCCATCGGTGCTCACAAAGGGACCTATCCGTCTCTAGCTGCCTTGTCAGCTCAATTCTCACAGGTGGGGCAGAGATATGCGACGGTCAGCGCGTGGTTATACGGCCGAGCCATTCGCTTGATGCCGGCGGTCTGCGGGCGGTGCCGCTCAGTCAGTGCCGTCGTCCCGACCATTGGTGGCGCCAGCCACTCGGCCAACCTAGCCTTGACCTGCTCCGCCTGCTCCCGACTGTGGCACATGTCGTTTGCCATCTTTCCGAGTGTTACGCGGCAGGGGAGAAGGTCAAGTCCAGGGACGTGGTGTACGACGTCGTCGTGTGATTCTTCGACTTGGTGGTTTAGGCGGTCAGTGCCGCCGGGGTGTCCTCCTGTTCTGTTGATGGCGTGTGGTCGGCGCGGGATTTGCTGAGGACGTCGAGGCCGAGGTAGCGGCGGGATTCGGCCCATTCGTCGTGTTGTTCGGCCAGCACCGCGCCGACGAGGCGGATTAGGGCGTTGCGGTCGGGGAAGATTCCGACGACGTCGGTGCGCCGGCGGATTTCCTTGTTGAGTCGTTCTTGTGGGTTGTTGGACCAGATCTGCCGCCAAATTTGTTTGGGGAAGGCGGTGAAGGCGAGCAGGTCGGCGCGGGCGTCTTCGAGGTGGTCGGCGACCTTGGGGAGCTTGTCGGCCAGTGCGTCGATGATGCGGTCATATTGGGCTGCAACGGAACCGGCGTCAGGTTGATCGAAGACCGAATGCAGTAGTGTGCGTACCCACGGCCACGATGATTTCGGAGTGATGGCCATCAGGTTGGTGGCGTAGTGGGTGCGACACCGTTGCCACGATGCCCCAGGCAGGGTGGCGCCGATCGCGGCCACCAGACCGGCGTGGGCGTCGGAAGTGACCAGACGGACCCCTGATAGGCCGCGGGCGGTCAGCGACCGCAGGAAGGTCAGCCAGCCGGCCCCGTCCTCGGCGGTGGTGACGTCGATGCCCAGGATTTCGCGGTAGCCCTCGGCGTTGACCCCGGTGGCGATCAGCGCGTGCACGTTGACCACCCGGCCTGCTTCGCGAACCTTGAGCACCAGGGCGTCAGCAGCCATGAACGTGTACGGGCCTGCATCCAGTGGCCGGGTCCGGAACGCCTCGACCGCGGCGTCGAGCTCTTTGGCCATCACGCTGACCTGGGACTTCGACAAGCTGGTGATGCCCAGAGTCTCGACGAGTTTGTCCATCCGCCGCGTCGAAACGCCCAGCAGGTAGCAGGTAGCCACCACCGTGGTCAGGGCCCGCTCGGCGCGTTTGCGCCGTTCCAGCAGCCAGTCCGGGAAGTACGAACCTTGCCTTAGCTTGGGAATCGCCAGATCCAATGTGCCTGCGCGGGTGTCAAACTCGCGGTGCCGATACCCGTTGCGGGAATTGGTGCGCTCGCTGCTGCGCTGGCCGTAGCCGGCACCGCACACCGCGTCGGCTTCGGCGCCCATCAGGGCGTGAATGAAGGCGGCCAACAACTCGCGCAGCACATCAGGGTGCGTGGTGGTGAGTCGTTCGGCCAGCACGGCAGACAGGTCGATATCGTGGGCAATGGTCATCGCGTTGATTCCTTTGCTCGAGTGACTTTGGTCGGTCCCTCGAAGAATCACGCGATGACCTTCATTCATCCGGCTACGACACGCCGGTCATCACCGGCTCGTACACCACTCTGCTGGACGCAACTGGGGAGAACTGGCACCGTGACGAATTGACCACCAAGATAGAGTTCAACCTACGCCCATCCGCTTACGATCAGAGATCTTCAGGGTCACCAATGTCCGATAAGGCACCGCGGCACAAGCCTGCAGAACGGATGACAGCGGAACAGCTCCGCCGAGCAGCCGACGCTTGCCGAGACCTCGACGATCCGACGTTGATGGCGAAGGCTTGGGACGAGCCACCGCCGCCCGATATGCAAGCTTCAACAAACACACCGCGTCAATTCGGCCAGCTACAGAATCTCTCAGTTTCCGACACCTTCGATAATCCGCTGCCTGACGTGGAAGTCGCTGCGTGGGAAGCCGATTGTCCCCTTAGGTCCCAGACTCCAACGCGGGCGTCCGCCTTACGAAATGCAACGTCGCAATTGTTACTCAATGGCCGGCGCGCCCTTGAACACCCCGGACTTGTCGTTGGACAGGTGCATTGTGAACGTACCGCGCAGCCAGGGCGTGTTTGGTGTTGTAATAGGAGACTCGTTATGCAGCCGGATCAGCAGATGATAGAAGCACTGGTCAATTTGGCGACGAACGGCGTGCTGGACCGCATCGGCAACCGTGCCAAGCGTGCGCGGAATTGCGGCAGTGGGGACTGCACCCGCACCATCCTGAGCCGGGGAGCCCGTTTGTCGGCGACGACGCCGCTTTTAAGGAGGCGTATCCCTTAGTGCCGGCGGGGGATGCGGCGGTTGTCCGTTATCACTGGATCTGGGGCATTCTCAATGAATCTGGGGCACGACGTCAGTCCCAGGGGTTGACCAGGTCGACGCCCGTTCCGTCGAAGTGGCGAGTATTGCGGGTAGCCACAGTTGCGTGCCGGGACGCGGCGATGCCGGCGATCTGCACATCACGAATTTCCACCGCACGCCCACCTCGTTGTTGGGTGGCGGCGATGGTCCCAGCGGCAAACGCAGCCGTCAGGTCGAAGGATTGCACACGACCATCAAGGTCTTCGTCGAGGAGTTGAGAAAAGATCTCGTCGAGCCGCTTGCGTCGGCGGCTTGGCGTCAAAAGTTCAATACCAGTGCGTATCTCGAATACTGTTACCGATGTCGTCCAGATTGATTCGGTGGGCTGATTATCGAGCCATTCCACGACGGCCGGATCGGGTGTGTCCCGCATCAACGCGGAGAGCACATTGGTGTCCAGCACGATCATGATTCGTTGAACTGTGCCGGCTGGACGGGCTGTCCCCGCAGTTCGGGTATGTCCTCGGTCAGGCCCACGCCTTTGAAGCGTGACGCGATACGAGACCCGAGCCGCCCAGGCGGATTATCGACGTGCCGGACTGCGTTCCGTAAGATCTCGCGCACCTCCTCCTCGGTGCTGCGACCGTGTTGACGGGCTAGTCGCTGCAATTTGGCCTTGGTGTCGTCCTCAAGTTGACGGATGAGAATCTGCGCCACAGAGCGATGCTATCACGATATCGTTCAGATAGTGCGTTGACCTCGCCTTCATTGAGAATGCCCCAGATCCGGTTATAACGGACAGCGGTCACCGAGGAGTGTTTGATTCCGATGATGAGCGCCACGGAGAACCTGTACGCGGCCGCGTTGCTCGTAGATCAACGGACGACGACGAGGAACCTCTACGCGTCGTCCATAATGCAACTATGCCGTTCGGCGATGGAGACATCGGCGCGAACCATCTGGTTGCTCAGCGACCCCGACAGGAACGTACGGCGGGATCAACGGGACGCGGATTCGCTCGTGCCCGAGCGCATGGAGCCGACCATCGCACGGTGGATGAGTCTCTACGCCTAGGTGGCTCGGACGCGCTCGCCGATCTTCTCGTGGTGACGTTCGCGGCTTATCTGTAATCGTGTCACCCGCGACGGCTCGCGCCGCGGGTTGCGCATGGGCCCACTTATGGCTGTTGGAATGGCCACGGATTTGGCCACAGAACACGGTGGAACCGATGCGAACAAGAGGGACGGAGCGTCACAGCGGGAACGGCTGAACCTCGCTGACGTGCAGCTATGAGACCGTGCGCACTGGAGGAGACGGTGACCGGTTAGCTCATACCTTAGAGGTCGAATCGTGGCCAGTGAGCGGCGTCGTTGGCGGCATTTTTGCGCGAACATGCTGATTCAACGGCTCCAACCGCGAACCGTAGGCCAGGCCTGGTGGCTATCAGGTGTAGCTTCAGGGTGTGTTCTCAGGTGTTTATGTGGTAGCGTCTCAGGTAGATCAACGTGGAGGTGCGATATGCCAGTCTTGACCGTCTCTGCGGCGCAGCGGCTTGATGATGAGGCAGCGACGCTTTCGATCCGCGAGATCGCCGCGTATCTGCAAGAGGCCGTCGGCCAGCGCGTCGCGGCGGCGATGGCGGGCTTGGCTGACGCCAAGCAAATCGGCCGCTACGCGCGCAAGGGCGGCCCGGAACCTCACGGCGCGACCGAGCGCCGGTTACGTGAGGGCTACAAGGTCGTCAGGATGCTCGTCGATGCTTACGACGACAAGACGGCGCGGGCGTGGCTGTTTGGCACCAACACGCGCTTGGACGATCGCGCGCCGATCGAGGTGCTCGGTGCGGCGGTCGACACCGCGGAGTTCGCGATGGTTGTCCGGGCTGCACGGCAGGTCGCCAGCTTCCAGTCGTGATCGCGGCGCCCGAGCAGGGGCGAACCCTGTGGCGGGTCGGCTATTACGCTGACCCGCTCGGCTTCACTCCGCTGGAGCTGTACCAGTTCAGTCACCGTTTCGACGACGTCTACCGCCGGTTCCGCACGCTCTATTGTGCTGACTTGGCGGAAACGTGTCTTCGCGAGGTGCTAGCCGACTTCCGGCCGAACCTCGGCGCGCTGCGCCGCCATGTTGAGCGCTACGGACCTGAGGCTGCCCAAGACTTCACTGAGAAGCCGGTCACTGCGCAGTGGCGCATACAGCACGCCCTCGTTCCCACAGTCCTGAAGCTCGATGGCCCCTTGATCGATCTCACCGACGTGCCCACACGCCAGGAGATCGAGGATCGCCACGTCGAACTGCTGCTCGAGCACGACCTGCAGCACCTCGATCTGCGCGAGATCACCACCAGTCGCCGCGCCATCACGCAGACGATCGCCGCGGACCTTTTTGACCGAGGCGCCGGCGCCGTCCGGTTCCCGTCCCGCCTGGACGGCAACGCTTGCGTCGCACTCTTCGAGGGGCGCGGCACCGCGAGCTTGGCCGGAGACCCCATCGCGCTCACCGACCCGCCGCCCGAACCGCTCCTCAACGTCACCACGCCGTGGGGCCTAGTGCTTGAGCCAGCGCCGGTGAAACTGCTCTAGATTGGGATGCGCGCGGTGGTGCCCATCGGACCACACGCAAGCAAATTGGACTGCATCCAGCCTTTCAGTTGCGGTCGATAGTTCAGTTGGCGTCTCTATGAGATCCGCCGGGACCGCCGCGCTCTGTTCGGTAAGCGAAAACCATCGCACTAAGACTTCGCCCAAGTCCGCTTCTACCGACCAAGTAACCCGATCGGCTTGCCACGCAGATTGGGTTATCTCATGGGGCCAACATGGGGCCAACGAGCCAGACCGACTGATCCAACACGTCCGAATGCCGGTTGCGCTTCTGGTCTGACCGGCTGAAACACATTGGTGTAGGCCAGAACTCCGCCTGAAAAGCGGAAGGTCGGCGGTTCGATCCCGCCCCTGGCCACCATTCTTTACCTGCATCGACACGGGTCTTGCACTCGGTTGTGTCGGCCGCACACCAGCCCCACCCGCCTGGCGCAGGCCACGATCGACGTGATCGTGCAGCTGCGCGCCGAGCTCACCAGCAAAGGCCTCGACAACGGCGCACACACCATCGCCTGGCACCTGCAGCACCACCACGAACTGATCGTGTCGGTCGCCGCCCGCGAACGTAGCCGGGACCTGGGCTACGGCTTCGAACTCTCGCGGGATGCCGTGGCGGGCAGCGGTGTACGGCGCCGACGGGCGTCACTCCGCCAGGAAGTCCTCGACCAGCGCGTTGATCAGAGCTGGGTCCTCGAGTGCGGCGAGGTGCGCGACGCCGTCCAGGACGACGAACGTGGCGCCGGGGATGGCGTCGGCCATGGCCTTCGTCTCATGGTTGGGGAACGTCGTGTCCTCGGCTCCCGCGACCACCAGCACGGGCGTCGTCACGCGAGCCAGAAGTGCGTGCTGGTCGGGCCGCAAGGGGACCACGCTGCGCACCGCCCATGAGCATGACGCCACGTCGTTGCCCGTGACCCTGGTGCGGACATAGGCGACGACATCGGGCCGCGTCCGGAAGGTGGTCGGGCCCAGGAAGCTCTTGAGAACCGATCGGGTCAGTGGCGGCTTGATCCCGCCGAGCAACCGGGCCATCCGTAGCATGATGGCGTACTCGACCTTCTGCCTGGCGCCGGCTACCGATGCCGTGCAGTTCATCAGCACGGCTCGGCGGACGCGGTCGGGGTGGAGGGCGGCGAAGGTGCCGCCGATCATTCCGCCCCATGAGTTGCCGACGAAGTGGGCGCTGCCGATGCCGAGGTGGTCGAGAATGTCGACGATGCACTGTGCGCACTTCTCGAAGGTGAAAGTCGCGGTGAGCTTTTGGCTGCCGCCGTGTCCGGGGGGATCGATCAGGACGACGCGGTGGCGGTCGGCAAAGTGGTCGGACTGCCCGGCCCACATGTCGCCAGTCATCAGCAGGCTGGGCCAGAACAGGATCGCTTCCCCGGACCCGTCGATGTGAACGCAAATTTCACCGAGTGCGGTGTCGACCTGTACGCGTTCCACAGTGGGCACTGTAGCGATCCTTCCTGAGCAAGCTCGATGAGATCCGCATCCGAGACGCCCGTGGGGCCGATCGTCGTGAAGGCACCGCGGATAAACGACCGCCGCGTGAACCCCGATCGTTGATGCCAGCGTGGTCGCGTAAGTCGCCGCAAACGACCGAGGTGCTGCCGCTGCTGTACTTGCACGCGTTGTCGACCAGTGACTTCGGTCCAGTCCTGGAGTTGTTTATCGGTCCGAAGCACGCGTAGGTCAGCTTGCGCCGCCGGATCCCCCAACTCGCCCCGACGCCGGTCTGAACGCCTCACCCCATGCGGCCAGCGCGGCACGCGTCGCCTCACCCACCGCACACCCACGCTTGACAACTGTTCCCATTGCTAGAAAAACGAGACACCCCAAGCTGCCCGCAGCTGAACCTCACCGTTGAGCTGAGCTTGTCGCCGTCGACCCAGGCTGTCCAATGTCGTCGGTGAAACCCATATCTTCGCTCATGGGCCTGCATCGACCGTTCGTAGGCGGGGGGCTGAATCGGTTTTGTACGTGGACGCACATGAGTTGACGCGCCGCGCACCGCTTGGACGCGAACGAACGGCGTGGGCAGTTTGTCTGCTGTGGTGTCTAGATGGCAGTTCGTATTTCACACAGATGGTGTGTGCATGCTTTGGCCTAACAACCAGCCCTTGGGACCAATAAGGAACCGAAATGAGTATGTCGACAACCGAATTCGAGACGCTGCTGTACACGACGGCCGGCCCGGTCGCGACCATCACGTTGAATCGCCCGGAGCGGCTCAATACCATCGTCCCGCCGATGCCCGACGAGATCGAGGCGGCCATCGGCCTCGCTGAGCGAGATTCGAGGATCAAGGTCATCGTGCTGCGAGGGTCCGGCCGGGCCTTCTCCGGCGGCTACGACTTCTCCGGCGGTTTCCAGCACTGGGGGGAAGCCATGATGACCGATGGGAAGTGGGATCCGGGCAAGGATTTCGCGATGGCCACCGCGCGACAGACGGCGCCAACGCAGAAGTTCATGGCCATCTGGCGGGCGTCCAAGCCGGTGATCGCCCAAGTGCACGGTTGGTGCGTGGGCGGGGCCAGTGACTACGCGCTGTGCGCTGACCTGGTGATCGCCAGCAATGATGCCGTGATCGGGACCCCGTACAGCCGGATGTGGGGGGTCTATCTGACGGGCATGTGGCTCTACCGGCTGAGCCTGGCCAAGGCCAAATGGCACTCATTGACCGGTCGGCCGCTGACTGGCGTGCAGGCCGCGGAGGTCGAGTTGATCAATGAGGCGGTGCCATTCGAGCGCCTCGAGACTCGCGTCGCCGAGATCGCCGCCGAGCTGGCGCAAATCCCGTTGTCACAACTGCGGGCGCAGAAGTTGATCGTCAACCAGGCCTACGAGAACATGGGCCTGGCCTCCACCCAGACGCTGGGCGTCATTCTGGACGGCCTGATGCGCAACACCCCTGATGCGCTCGACTTCATCCAGATTGCCGAGGCGCAGGGGGTGCGGGCCGCCGTCGAGCGCCGCGACGGCCCGTTCGGCGATTACAGCCAGGCCCCACCGGAGCTGCGGCCCGATCCCACCCACATCATCGTGCCGTGATCGCGACAGGTAGTGAGATGGATGATGAATCGGGGCATTTGCTCAAGCTCGCTCAGGGCGGGTTCGTCGCGGTGGCGAGCCTGGAAGCGGTGTACGGCGGGGCGGCACTGGTGCGACAGATCTTCGTGTACGGCAACAGTGAACAGCCAAACTTGTTGGCCGTGATTGTGCCCGCCCCGGTAGCGCTGGCCGAATACGGCAACAGTCCAGCGCTCAAAGCCGCGTTGCGCCAGTCGCTTGAGCAGACCGCCGCGGCGGCCGCACTGCAGTCTTATCAGGTGCCGGTCGACTTCCTAATCGAGACAGAACCTTTCACCGTCGCGAACGGATTGCTCTCCGGGGAGGGCACGTTGCTGTGGCCCCGGCTCAAGGAACACTACGGCGAACGGCTTGAGCACATGTATGCCGACATCACGGCCGCGCAGGTCGACGAGATCCGGATGCTGCGCCAGACGGCGGGCGATCGACTGGCGGTGAAAACGCTCGTCCGTGCCAGCCGTGCGCTGCTTGGCGCAGCGGGCGGCGGCAGCCGTTGGATCAGGTCGGTGAGCTGGCACCGGCGCGGCTGATTGGCCTGGCGCAGGCAACCGGAATCCCGCTCCCAACAGTGCACTGTCTACTCAGGACAGCTCATTGAAGTGGGCACCGCCAGGCGCGAGGGTACCCGCCACCGTCTCGGGCAGACTCAGTGCGCTCGTCCGGTAGTCCCGGGGAGTTAAGCCGTATGTCGTCTTGAAGAGTCGTGAGAAGTGTGCCGGATCAACTAGACCCCATCTGGAGGCGATCGTGCTGATCGGCTCGTCCGCAAGCGAGATGTTCGCAAGGTCCTTGCGGCAGTGCTCGATTCGCCTGGCACGTATCCACCCAGTCACCGTTTGTCCGTCGCTTTCGAAGAGCTTCTGCAGGGTACGGATGGAAACATGGTGGGCGGCCGCGATGTTGGCTAGGTCCAGTCTGGGATCGCCGAGCCGGTGCTCGATATACGTTCGGACTTGTAGCAGCAGGCCGGTTTTGCCCTCGCCGAGGTCGCTTCCACCGGGATAGCCGAACCGTTCAGTGAATAGCGCAGCAATGAGACTCAAAGTGGCGTCGCCAAGACGATACGAGCGGGAGCACTCACCGGCGTGGAGTTGTCGGGCAATACCGGAAAGATACTGTGATACCACCAGACCCAAGCCCTCGCGCCCACTTATCGGGCGAGCGACAATGCGCTCTAATCCTGATGGCAGCAGCCGTAATTCGTCGCGCCCGAATAGCATGGCCTGCATCTGGCATTGTCTACTACCGATGATTTGATACGGACGGGTCGTGTCGTAGAGGACGAAGTCCCCGGCCGCCAATGCGGCCTGGCGATCGCCCTGTGATACGACCGAGGTACCGACGATCTGCCGAACAACTTTGAGGTACTCGGGCCCGGCGTTGGCGATGTGTTTTCTGGTACGGCGCGCGATGAATGCATTGCCGATTCGCAGACTGGACAACTGCACGATGCCGAGATTCGCGAAGTGCGCCTCCGCACGGAAGGTGTCAATCTTGTCGCACGACAACCCCATCGGGACTAGGCGCGCCGAAACGAACTGGGCCAACGCTTCGAAATGCTGTGCGCCAACGGAATTGCAATAAGTCATAGGAGGAACTCCGGCGCGAATCGTTTAACGCGCTCAGCTCGCCGAGCGATCGGCTAAGCGATCGAGCCACTCGGCCATCAACGCCTTTTCATTTGGCGTCAACTCGCCATTGGCGTCGGCTACCAGCGCCTCTCGCAATGCGACCGCACGCCCGGGAAGGTCCGATGGAGCTGGCTGCCGCGATCCATCGATCACCATTGCGGCGATGCTGCTTTCACGCATGACCTCCGACAATTGAGGGTCACGTTCACCGGGCGGGACACGAATCTGGCTGAGGACGAAGCCCATTGCGGCGGCGTGTGCGAACTGCACGGCACGCTTGACGCTCATCCGCAGCAGGCCATGATCGCCGATCCGAGAGATCAGTCTGTGCAGGATTTCGAGCGATTCGCGGCCCGGTGGCGGCATACTGCCGGGTCGGGGCTGGACGTAAGCGAGGATGTAGCAATCGGGGTGTTCAAGGCCGAAGTCGACATGAAGATCCCATATGTCGCGGTAGTCCTGCACGGGATCGTCGGTTACGGCAGCTTGCCGCTTGTCCTGCAGATAGTTCTGTAACACAAACCCTGTGACGGCGTCGAGAAGCCCCTGCTTGTCGCCGAATTGTCGGTAGATGGCGGGCGGCTGCACGCCGGCCGCCGCCGCAACGGCCCTCGTCGAGACCGCCTCAATGCCGTTGGACCTCAACAGGTCCGCGGCGGCTTCCAGCACCTTCTCTGCCGTTTCGGCACCTGAAGCGCGAGGCCTGTCGCTATCCATGTTTCCAACGATAACAAATTTCGGGTTGCGGTGATAAAGATCGATGATAACGTGATCTTGTTATCAGTGTTAACACCAGACGTCGCGAAGGAACCCCCATGCCATCAGCATCGAAGACCTCGAACTCCTACGACTTCATCGTCGTCGGCGCCGGTACAGCCGGATCCGTGATCGCCAGCCGACTCTCAGAGGAACCAAGTGCACGCGTGTTGCTGCTCGAGGCAGGCAGCGCGACCCCGTTGCCAGCCAGTGCTGTCCCGCCGTTGTGGCCGACCATGATCGGCAGCTCGGCCGATTGGGGCGACTCCACAACCGTGCAGTCGGCGACAGGGTCGTCAATCCGGCTGGTCCGAGGCCGGGGCATGGGCGGATCCTCGGCAATCAACGCCATGATGTTTCTTCGCGGACACCGGGCCAGCTACGCGGCTTGGGAGCACGTCGGCGCGAAGAGCTGGGGGTACGACGACCTGCTGCCGTATTTCAAACGCAGCGAGACCGTTGTCGGGGGCGATCCGTCACTGCGCGGGGTCAACGGCCCGATGCGAGTAGCTGAGATTGACCCGCTGCATCCAGTCATCGCCGCTGGCCTCGACGCCGCGGTCCAGTGCGGATACCGTCGCGCGAACGACATCAGCAGCGGACTGGAAATCGGGTTCGGCCCGAGCCAGCAGAACATCGTCGAGGGGAAACGGCTCAGCGCCGCCGACGCATACCTATTGCCGTGGTTGAGCCGGCCAAATCTCGAAGTCGTCGCCGATGTCCTCGTGCATCGGCTTCGGATCAACCGAGGGCGCTGCACCGGCGTGGAATACAGCACGGCCGACGGGACATCGATTTCCGTCGCGTGCTCCGCAGAAGTCGTACTCACCGCCGGCACCATCGGCTCGGCCCAACTGCTCATGTTGTCCGGAGTCGGCCCGCAGCAACACCTTCGCGCCGTCGGAGTAGGGGTCACACTCGACCTGCCCGGCGTGGGAGCGAATTTCCACGACCACGTGATGGCCCCGGTGGTGTTCCGATCCACCCGGCCGATGCCGCCAAGCAACAGCGGTCACTGTGATGCCTTCGGATTGATTCAGACGAAGTATGCGGAGCGCGGCCCCGACCTCCACCTACTCTTCATCAACTCCACCGGCATCGGCCTACCGGGCGATGACGGCAGCGTGGTCGGCTACGTGATCGCAGCTGGGGTGATGCAGCCGTTCAGCCGCGGCAGCATCCGACTTTGCGGGCCGGATGCCACCGCCGCGCCGCTCGTCGACCCGAACTACTTCGGCGACGACAGGGACCTCCGAACGCTCATCACCGGACTACGGGTTGCCCGTGAAATCGGTGCCGCCAGCGCATACGACGCCTGGCGCTCCGCGGAAGCCCTGCCTGGTCCCGCTGTGAACGACGACAACGCCCTTCGTGACTTCGCCAAAGCCGCCTACCAGTCGTACCTCCATCCCGTGGGAACGTGCGCAATGGGCAACTCGCAGATGTCGGTTGTCGACAGCGAATTGCGGGTGCGTGGCATCAGCGGCCTCCGAGTCGCCGACGCCTCCGTCATGCCCTCAATTCCGTCGGCCAACACTGCCGCCACTGTCTATGCGATCGCCGAACGCGCAGCCGAGCTGATCGGCGGCTGACGGATCGCCGCCAACAGCGCCGATCGCGGGCCGAACCCGGTGCGAGCCCGGGGGCTCGAGTGCGGTTCCTTTGTCCCGCCCTCCGGCCAGAGCCGCCCGCCAGCATTCCTGTGACAGCCAGTCCCGGAACGTGCGGCCTGATCGGCTGACGCCATGTGGGGGAGCCGTTCTTAGGTGAATGTGTGGTGCGCCGCGGCGCTGAAATTCCAGCTTCCAGATGTAGCGGGCTGGTTCGCCCCATTCGCATTGGAATCGTTTGCACCAGAGCGCCACGTGTCGCTTCACACTGGCCCCGCCGCGGGCGACCGTTTCGCAGTCACCGGGGTAGGTCATGGTCACCATCGCTGGCGCACGGCCGCACTCCACCAATGGCGTGTAATCGAGCTCGGCGAAGGTGCGCACATAGCGGCACGCGACTTGCGGGACCATTCGATGATCGCACGGCCACGCGGGTCAGGTACGTCACGGCCGCCCTTAAGGCGGTCCACCTCGTCCGCTACATCGAGCCGGTGGCGGTTGACTGCCCGCTCAGATGCTTCTTCCGCGCGAACCGGATTTGTCCAGCCGAGGCGGACCACGCCGGGGCCAACCGTAATCCGGAATCGGCCGGACTCCGGTTCCTCGTCGAGCAGGTCGTGACCATCGGCCAATGACTGCGCCCGCTCAAAGAGTGCCGCTGCCGCGGCCACGAGCTCGGGACTTGGGAACCGCAGCCCCAGGGCGTCCGCGGCCGACAGTTCCGCATCAATGCCGCCCCCGACGGTGTCGCGGACACTTTTGGCACCTATAACAAGCCCGCCGGCCGCGGCCGGGTTGAGGTTCGGCACCTCGGTCGACGTCCGGCCGACCGCTATCGCTCTCCCGCCCTGCGGCCTGGCGGCCTCGGTCGCTCGCGACCTCCCGTCAATCGAGGCGCCAGCGACACCACGCCGCGATGACAGGTGCTCAGTGGCGGATGTCGCTACGTCCAACGACAGTGTCGAGACGGTCGCTGATGATGCGATTCTGGGCATCGGGGTGCCTGCTCCCCGGAGCCCCGACGCCGCTCATAGCGCAAGCGGCAGCGCCGAAGCTCCTGGTCAGGAGTGCAAGCACCGTGTCCGGTTTACGTCCGTTCGTCGGACACACTGATTACGTCAGCGCAGCGCAATGCGGCGCATACGACGCACAGAATCAGATAAACCGCAGTTCAGTGGCCATCCCGTCCGCCTGAAAAGCGGAAGGTCGGCGGTTCGATCCCGCCCCTGGCCACCATCTCGCGTCGAAGCGGATGTGTAGTGCATCGTTGGTCGGCGCATCTGTACGCCCCCGCCCGTGAAGTGTGCGGCGTTCACTCTGTGTCGTCGTGCCGCGGGGCGACCTCGGCTGTCTCGCTGAGTTTGTGGAGGCGGACGCACTGGTCGGTGCCGTCGAGCCAAAGCAGGAACCGCGATGGCGGCGGGAGCAGGTGGGAAACGGCGGTGGTGGGGACGGGGGTCGGGTTGCCCACCGGGACCGGGCGGCCCTGCCAGCGCAACACGCCGGGATTGTGGCGCAGGTTGACATACCAGCTGGTTTTCGGGCCGTACGTGAGCGGGACGATGAAGCTGTCGGGCTGCTCCACCACCCGTATCGGTGTGCTGTATGGGCGGCCGGTGCGTCGACCCGTGCACTCCACGATCCCGAAGACGCTGTGCGGGCGACCGGCTCGCCCTACACGTGTAACCATTTTGTTGGCAAAGCGCTTGTTGCGCTTGCGCTTGGCGTCGATTACGGCCGGATCACCGCGACGCATCCCGGCGGCGATGTGCAACCGCCGCACGATCAACCCGATGGCCAGCGAGACCGCTACACAAGCCGCCACGGCAGCATTCGAACGTGGCACAACCGTACCTCTTTTCGTTCTACAGATCGGCTCGTCGGCATTGGGGCAGAACGGCACGATCAGAGCCAGATGGACGTTCTGACGGGCGAATTCGTCATGGATGCGCGGTGCGGCTTGGGTGGCGGGCTCGTCGGATCTGGTGATGGAGCCGCAGATGCTGACCGCCTCGGACGCACCGATGGTGCCCTCCGCCTCCTCGACGCGGTCCCGGGAACAGCAGCGGCGCGAGCGCACCATGGTGATCGCTGAACAAATGCGGCATGGCGACCTCCGTAAGTTTTTACGTCGACAACCCGTTTAAGACGAGTTCGACGAGCTCGTCGACGTCGACTCGGTGACCCGTCTTGTGACCGATGGCCACCGCCGCGAATAACGTGAGCGCGGCAGCGTCAATGAGTTCAGGCTGAAGTTCCCCGGCCTGCGCGCGCGAGCTCAGGTAGGACTGCAACAGGTGCTGTCCTGTGGCGACGAAATTTCTCAGCGCTCCGTCGGCGTGACTCACCGCGAAAAACAGCGACATCAGGTCAGCGTTGGCGGCGAGCGTTTCGTCGAAAGCTCGCATCAGTCGTGGCAATACAACGGTGGCCGGCTGGTCTGCATGCTCACCGAGAATGGCGTGCAACTGCGGCATGAAACCCCGCTCGGCGAGGACGGCCGCCACCAGGTCCCCTTTGCTCGCGAAGTAGTGGTAGAGCAGCCCCGGCGTGACTCCTGCGGCTCGGGCGATGTCCTTGATGGATGCTCCGTCGACGCCCTTGTCGGCAAAAACCGCGAGCGCGGCTCCGATCAGCTCATTCCTTCGGCGCTCGGCCTGTTCACGTCGCACACCCACCGGACACACCATATTATTGAATAAACGTTTAATCAACTTGTAGAGTCGGGGCCATGCGCACGCGAGCGGGGAGCGGCCGCCGTCCGGTGGTTGGCAACCCGCGATCAGGGGCCCACCTGCCGGCCGGGGTCCGTGACGGGGTCATGATTTTCCGGGCGTCCCCGGGCGACCCAATTCGGCCATCGAATCACCGCCGGCCCAACGGCACATTCGTGTCGGTTATATACGGTCGCGTCTATTGTCTTGTGCGGTACTGTGTCGTACTCTCAAGATTCTTGAGACTGACTCGACGTGTCGAAACTTGCCGGCCATGGTGTTCCTTTCTTGGAAAGGCCAACGGTTGAAGACGATTTCGCTAAGCAACGGGGTGAGACGGTGGTGGATTCTGCTCGTCGTCGCGGTGGTGGCGGCGGTGGCGGGATTTTGCATTTATCGACTTCATGGGATTTTCGGTTCCCACCACAGCACCGCGGCCGGCGGCGGCATATCGGATCAGACGGAACCGTTCAATCCCAAGCACATCACTCTCGAGGTCTTCGGTGACCCGGGAGCGGTGGCGACCATCAATTACGTAGACATCAACGTGCAGCCGCAGCAAGTCGTGAACGCGTCCCTGCCGTGGTCGTTGACCATGGTCACGACGCAGCCCGGAGCCTTCAGCAACCTGGTGGCGCAGGGCAACAGCGATTCCCTGGGCTGCCGCATCCTGGTCGACGGTGTGGTCAAAGACGAAAGGATCGTCAACGAGGTGAACGCCTACACCTTCTGCCTGGTGAAGTCGGGATGACCAATAATCACGCCCAGGAGAACGCCGTGGCAGGCTTTATTCGCCGATTCTCGGTGCCGATTTTGCTGCTGTGGGCGGGTCTGGCGGCGATATCCAATATCGCCGTGCCGAACCTGGAGGATGTGGCGAGGGCGCACAACGTCTCCCTCAATACGCCCGACGCGCCGTCCTTTCAGGCGATGAAACACATCGGCAAGGTGTTCCACGAGTTCGATTCCGACAGCTCGGCCATGATCGTCATCGAGGGGGACAAGCCGCTCGGCGATGACGCCCACCGGTTCTACGACTCCCTGGTCCGCAAGCTCCAGCGAGACACGAAGCACGTGGAGCATGTCCAGGACTTCTGGGGCGATCCGCTGACCGCGGCGGGCTCGCAGAGCAAGGACGGCAAGGCGGCCTACGTGCAGCTGTACCTGGCCGGCAATCAGGGCGACGCGTTGGCGAACGAGTCGGTCGAAACCATCCGCGAGACGGTGGCCCACACGCCGCCACCGCCGGGGGTGAAGGCCTACGTGACGGGCGCGGCGCCACTCGTCGCCGATCAGTTCGAGGTTGGCAGCAAGGGCGCCTTCAAGGTCACCGTGATCACAGTGTTGGTGATCCTGGTGATGCTGTTGTGGGTGTACCGCTCCGTCACGGCGATCGTCGTGCTTGTCACGGTCCTGATCGAAATGGCCGCGGCGAGGGGAATTGTGGCCTTCTTGGGAAACATCGGGCTGATCGGATTGTCCACCTATGCGACAAATCTGCTCACCCTACTGGTGATCGCGGCCGGCACGGACTACGCGATCTTCTTTCTGGGCCGGTACCAAGAGGCGCGGCACAACGGCGAGGACCGGGAAAGGGCCTTCCACACGATGTACAGCGGCACCGCCCATGTCGTCCTGGGGTCCGGCCTCACCATCGCCGGCGCGGTATTCTGCCTGCGCTTCACCCGGCTCAACTATTTCCAAAGCCTCGGTATCCCGGCCGCAATAGGCATCGTGGTCGCGCTGGTGGCCGCTTTGACATTGGCGCCGGCGGTCATCACCGTGGGCAGTCTTTTCGGGCTCTTCGATCCCAAGCGCAGGATGGCGACTCGAGGTTGGCGGCGCATCGGCACTGCCATCGTGCGCTGGCCCGGCCCGATCTTGGTAGTTGCCACCGGGGTGGCGCTCATCGGCTTGCTCGCGTTGCCCGGCTATAAGACGAATTACGACGCTCGCCCGTACCTGCCGGCCAGCGCGCCGGCCAACGTCGGTTACGCGGCGGCCGAGCGCCATTTTTCGCAGGCCCGCCTCAATCCCGAATTGCTAATGATCGAGACCGACCACGATATGCGCAATCCGGCGGACATGATTAATTTGGAAAGAGTCGCCAAAGCCATCGCCCATCTTCGCGGCATTGCCCAGGTGCAGTCCATGACCAGGCCGTTGGGCACGCCGATCGAGCACACATCCCTGGCTTTTCAGATCAGCGCGGGCAGCATCGGCAACATCGAGAATCTGCCGTATCAACGGGATCGCGCGCAGGATTTGCTCAAACAGGCCGACCAGCTGCGGGACACGATCAGCATTTTGAACAAGCAATATGGCCTGCAGCGGCAGCTGGCCGCCTCGACGCATGACGAGACCCAGAGCTTCCACGAAACGATCGCCATCATCAACGACCTGCGCGACAAGATCGCTAATTTCGACGACTTCCTGAGGCCGATTCGCAGCTATTTCTACTGGGAACGGCATTGCTACGACATTCCCGCGTGCTTTGCGTTCAGATCAATCTTCGACGCGATCGACGGCATTGATCAGCTCAGCGCACAGTTCGAGAAGCTCACCGCCAGTCTGGACAAGCTCGACGCAGGCCAGCAGAAACTGGTGACGCTGCTGCCGCCGCAGATCGCCGACCAGGAAAAAAACCTCGGACTGATCCTGTCCAACTACGCCACGAACTTCGGCATCAACGCCCAGGCGCGAGCCAGCACGGACAACGCGACCGCCCTGGGGCAGGCATACGACGCCGCCAAGAACGACGATTCGTTCTACCTACCGCCCGAGGCTTTCGACAATCCCGAGTTCAAGCGGGGCCTCAAGCAATTCCTTTCGCCCGACGGCAAAGCCGCACGCATGATCATCACCCACGAAGGTGACCCCGCGACCCCGGAAGGCATCTCGCACATCGACCCCATCGAGGACGCGGCCAAACAGGCCGTGAAGAACACCCCGTTGGGCGACTCCAACATCTACCTTGCCGGCACCGCGGCAACCTACAAGGACATCGCCGACGGCGCGAAATATGACCTCCTGATCGCCGGAATAGCCGCCCTCAGCCTGATTTTGATCATCATGGTGGTCATCACTCGAAGCCTGGTTGCGGCGGTCGTCATCGTCGGGACGGTGGCGCTGTCGCTGGGTGCCTCGTTCGGGCTTTCCGTGCTGGTCTGGCAGGACATTCTGGGGATCAAGCTGTACTGGATCTGCCTTGCGCTGTCCGTCATCATTCTGTTGGCCGTGGGGTCCGACTACAACCTGTTGCTCATCTCCCGTTTCCGGGAGGAGATTCATGCCGGTTTGAAGACCGGAGTTGTCCGCGCCATGGCCGGCACCGGCGCGGTAGTTACCGCTGCCGGCCTCGTGTTCGCCTTCACGATGTCGTCTTTCGTGTTCGCGACTTTGTTGGTGCTGGGTCAGATCGGGACCACCATCGGCTTGGGGCTCCTCTTCGACACCCTGATCGTGCGGTCTTTCATGACGCCGTCGGTTGCCACGCTTCTCGGGCGATGGTTCTGGTGGCCGCAGCGCGTGCGGCCCCGCCCCGCGAGCACGATGCTTCGCCCGTACGGGCCGCGTCCCGCGGTCCGTCAATTGCTGCTGTGGGAGGACGGGGACCCCGTCGCGAGTTCTCGGCCACCGTCGAGGTGATGCAACTGTGAGCACGGCGGAAGAACCGAATCTCTCGGAGCGAGAACAGCGCCACGGCCGGTCATTCACCCGCCGGTGCTTCCACCGCACAGTGCCTCACCGCACAGAGGAGTGAGCAGAGTTGGGCCTTTTTGGTTATCTGGCTATCCTGGCGGGCGTTGCCGAATTAGCGTTTGCCGCTGCCGCTTTCGTGTTTGTGAACCGTCTGCTGGAGCGCGAGCCGACATCGACAAGTGAAGAAGTCGGAAGCTCCGGGAAGGTTTTTCGCAAGCTGCGGAAAGGCGAACCGATGTCCGAGGACGAGTTAGAATTCGCGGCACAGGCCGTCTTTGATCGCGGATCCTTGATGGCGTTTTCCATCCCCGCCGCCATCTTCTCCCTCGGATGCATCTTCCTGTTCGGGGGCCTTGAAGTGCATGGACCCCATTCCCTGCGGCCCTATATCGGTCTGTTTCCCATGTTCGGGTCCTTGAACATGACCATCCGACTCCTCAGGATCGCAGCCTTGAAAAAGCGGCTTCGCTTTGTCGGGGATCTCGGGTGGGAAGGTCTCGGTGGTCCCCGTTGATCGCGATGGTCGCCGAGCGCAGTGGCCGCAGCTGCTTTGGGGACGGTGGCGACGTAGCCCGTCGAGCCGACCAGCGGTTGCGCGCGGGCCAGGCTGGCTTCGTCGAGGATCGTCAAAGCACGGGCCGGCGGCCGTTCTGTAAGCCTGAAAAGCGGAAGGTCGGCGGTTCGGTCCCGCCCCTGGCCACCAGAGCGGTAATTCGGCGGAAGCCGAGCATCGGCGGTTTAATAAGCCCATGACTGGTCCCGGACGCATCAACCCCTCACGCACGCCCCCCTACAGGTGGGCCGCGGCGGCGGTGGTGGTCGTGTGCGCGTTGATCGCGTTCCTGGTGTATGGGCAGTTTCGGGGTGATTTCACGCCGAAGACGAAGTTGACGATGGTGGCGTCGCGGGCCGGGTTGGTGATGGATCCGGGGTCGAAGGTGACTTATAACGGGGTGGAGATCGGCCGGGTGGCCTCGATTTCGGAGGTCGTGCGTGATGGTATGCCGGGGGCGAAGTTCACGTTGGATGTCTATCCGCGGTATTTGTCGTTGATTCCGGCGAATGTGACCGCCGATATCAAGGCCACGACGGTGTTCGGTGGGAAGTATGTGTCGTTGACGACGCCGAAGAATCCGTCGCCGCAGCGGATTTCGCCGCAGACGGTGATTGATGCGCGGTCGGTGACCACCGAGATCAATACGTTGTTTGAGACGGTGACCTCGATTGCGCAGAAGGTGGATCCGGTCAAGCTGAATTTGACGTTGAGCGCGGCGGCGCAGTCGTTGGCGGGGTTGGGTGAGAAGTTGGGGCAGTCGGTGGTCAACGCCAACGCGGTCCTCGATGATGTCAATCCGCAGATGCCGCAGGCGCGTCGGGATATTGCGGCGTTGGCGGCGTTGGGGGACACCTATGCGAAGGCCTCGCCGGATCTGTTCGATTTTTTGAATAATGCGGTGGTCACGGCGCGTTCGATCAATGCCAATCAGAAGGATTTGGATCAGGCGTTGTTGGCGGCGGCCGGGTTCGGTAATACCGGTGCCGACATCTTCAACCGGGGCGGGCCGTATCTGGCGCGCGGGGCCACCGACCTGGTGCCCTCGGCCCAGCTGTTGGACACCTACAGCCCGGCCATCTACTGCACCCTGAAGAATTATCACGACATCGCGCCGATCACCGGCGCATCCGAAGGCGGATTCAACGGCTACTCGCTGAACATGGATACCGAGGCGCTGTCGGGTCTGGGGTTGGTGGCCAACCCGCTGTCGCTGGCGACGGTCGCGTTGCTGACGATGGGCCTCGGTGGTGCCGCGGGCCTGGTGGGCGGGGCGCCCAACCCCTACATCTATCCGGAGAACCTGCCCCGGGTGAACGCCCGCGGCGGGCCCGGCGGCGCCCCGGGCTGCTGGCAGAAGATCACCCATGACCTGTGGCCGGCGCCGGAGTTGGTGATGGACACCGGCAACAGCCTCGCGCCGTACAACCACCTCGACACCGGCTCGCCGTACGCGATCGAGTACGTCTGGGGCCGCCAAGTCGGCGACAACACCATCAACCCCTAGGCCTGCGACGTCTGCACGATTGGCCGGCGCCCCTTCGGACGGGCGCGGGTCAGGGCAGCGGTTGTGCGCTGTGAGGGGCTCCGGCGACCATGCGGGTAAGGCCGTCGCCGATCCCCCGGCCGATCTCCTGCTTCGAAGTCGTGCTGCCCACGAGGGCTGACCCGGGGCACTTGCAGCCCAAGCCGCTGAACGCGCTCGGATCGGCACCGGCCGTGGCGCTGCCCACGATGAGGAAATTGAGCGCAATCGCAATACCAATGACCATTCTCGTCATCGCCGGCCGGTCCCCTCCGGTTCTTGTGCTTTGGCCACGCCTGGGCGCACCGGATGCCGGGTCGCCGGGCTCTTCGTCGGTCATATGCCGACGCTAACAGCGGTGTGCGGGAGGCTGCCAGTAAGCGAAGGCTCGCCGAACATGAAGCTTTGCAACCGAAAAGGCGCACTTCGGGTGCGAAGGCGCCCGTCAGTCGGCTTCGAGTCGGGAGCGGATGGCGGCCAACCGCTGCCTGAGGTCTTGTTCGTCGATGACCCCGCGCGCCAACAGCGAATGCGCCAGCGCGACAAGCTGGTTCTCCGGGTAGGGCAGCTCGGCGTAACGGGTGGCCGTCAGTTCGTCTTCTTCGTCGCGCCGCTCTTTGAAGGTGAAGTGCAGCTTCTCGTCGGTGCCGCAGCTTCGGTCCAGCACGTCACACATCCCGTCGAGGCTGGTTTTCCACGGCGGCACGGGGTTGTTCACCCCGTGTTTCGCGGCCACGAGCGGCCAGGTTTGGCGGCGCCGGACGATCTCGTCGAGGACGGGGAAGCCTTCGGTGCTCACCCGCGCGGCGTCGCCACTCATGCGTCGACCGGGCGGATGGCCCGACGAACCAGCGGGGTCACGTTGGCGGTGACACCGGGCTTGGGCAGGGCAACGCCGATCAGGCAGTCGCGCGTGATGATTTCGCTCAGCTGCGCTTCCGTCCAGCCCTCGGTGCCGTCCGGGCGCATCGGCATGACCATGAAGCGGCGCTTCTGGTTGGAGTCCTCCACCCGCACCTCGACGTCCGCTGAGAGCTCCAGGCCGAACTCGGACAAGACCTGCCGGGGCCAGCGCACGAGCCGGCGGCGGTAATTGGGGGTGCGGTACCACTCGGGTGAGTTGCCCAGGATCGGACGCGGATAGCAGGAGCACAGTGCGCAGACGATCACGTTGTGCACCGTCGGGGTGTCCTCGAGAATCTTGAACGCGGTGAAATCGCTGGGCGTGCCGAATCCGGTCGGCTCTTGCCAGTCGACGCCGACTTCCTTGCTCGCGGCCATCGGATCGGTCAGTGCGAGCTTCTTGAACTCCGGGTCCAGCCACGCCTTCGCCACCAACCTGGCGCCCGGGGCGGGTCCGATGTGCTCGGCGTACTCGGTGAAAACCCGGTGTTCCTCGGCGGTGAACAAGCCCTTCTCGATGCACAATTCGCGCAGCGCGATCTCGAGCACCTCGAAGTCGGTGATCTCGTCGACCATCGGCGTCACGGTGCGCGCGTGGTCGTGGTCGTGGTCATGATCGGACATGGCTGGGTGTCTTCCTCTCGGACGGGCGCTCGAGCGTTGGGTGTCAGCCGACCGATTCGAGCCAGCGTTCGGGAATCTCGGTCTGCAGGGTGTCGTTCTTTGGGCCGGTGTAGTTGTCCCAGAGCTGCGACTGGTTGAACCGCACGATGTAGAACCACTCCGGCTTGGCGTCCTCGCGATCCCACGTCTCGTCCTCGGCGGCCGGGCTCTCGTAGCTGACCTCGGCGATCACCCCTTCGGCGCCCCGGCAGTATTCCGGGGTGCGGGTGTAGAACATCGCGGGTAGCTCACGGACCCTGACCCGGTCGCCGACCTGGAATTTCGCCGTCCCGGCTTGCCCGGCATAACACTGCGGATCTCCGATCCCGACGGCCTCGAGGTGGCGCCGGTTGCGGTTGACCGCCGAACCCTCACCCTTCGACTTCGGCTCAGCCTCGGGTTTCCGTCCGTCGAGGCCTCCGGCATAGCGCGCCTGAACCTCCATCAGCCGGTCGGTCAACTCACCCCAGGTGATGTGTTTTTTCTCGATGAGCAGGCGGCCGACCGACCACAGCCAGCGGGTGTAGTAGGGCAGGCCCAGGTAGATGGAGCGCCCGACGTCGACGTTGCCCAGCCGGCGGCGCTCTTCGGACACCCAGATGCCGCGCCACCCCAGCACTTCGCAGAGCACGTAGGTCATCAGCTCCCACTGCTCTTCTTCCTTGTTCCAATATTCTTGCGGCACATTGAGTTCGCCGCCCACATCGTGGGGCGTCTTCATGTACGCCACGAACTGGTCGTGGGTCACCTCGTCGGGGGCCGGCCACTCCGGAACCTCGGGAAACGTGGTCTTCAACCTAGACACCAGCGCCAACTGCCTGGCGCGCTCCGCGGCAGTGCTCATCGGACCCCCTCGGACGGCAAGGATGGAAACGCAACGTAACACTGGGGGAACTCTGGAACGGCGAAAATCAATAAGACATCAGACGAATTGTTGGGTGAAAGCGGTAGAGATCTTCGGTAATCGACGGTACGGCGTGGTGATCGCGCAATTGGTCGAATTCATCGGGAAGGCCTCGAAATCATCGAAGGCCCGAGTATGTCCCGTCCCCGGTTGAGCCGGCGACGCGCACGGCGGTGACGAACCCGCGGTCGAGCGACACCCGCCCGGATGTCCTCCGCCCCAGCCACCGTGGACGCGAGAATGACCGGGTGAAGCTTGCGCGGGTCGTGGGGGTGGCGGTCGTGGTAGGGCTGATCGCGGCGCTGACAGCGGCCGGTCAAGCCCGGCGGCCTTCGACGGTCGCCATGGCGGTGCGGCTCGTCGACACCAGCGTCCCGCCGGTGAGCGATGCCGCGCGGGCGGCCGGATTCGTCGACGTCCGAACCGCCGTCCCCGACGCGGTGATCGACCTGCGTTACGCGACGACGGACAACTTCACCGGCACACAGTTGTACCCCTCCGACGCGCGCTGCCTCGTGCACCAGTCGATGGCGCCGGGACTCGCGGCGGCCGCGGGCGCGCTGCGACCCCGGGGACACTTGCTGGTGTTCTGGGATTGCTACCGCCCGCATGACGTTCAGGTCAGGATGTTCAACGTGGTGCCTAACCCGGCCTGGGTCGCGCGGCCCGGCCAGTTCGCCCACAGCCACGAGTCGGGCCGTTCGGTGGACGTGACATTCACCGACCCGCAGCAGCCGTGCCCGCCCGAGCGGCACGCTGACGGGCTCTGCCTGGCCGACATGGGCACCGACTTCGATGACTTCACCCCGCGGGCAACCGCTTTCGCGACCCAGGGCGTCAGCGCCGGTGCGCAGGCGAACCGCGCGGAACTGCGGACCGCGATGAACTACGGCGGGCTGAAGGTGTATTCCGGCGAGTGGTGGCATTTCGACGGGCCGGGGGCGGGTGCCGACCGTCCGATCCTCGACGTTCCGGTGGATTAGGCGTCTCACATGACGAGATAATTGTTTCACAATACGAATGAGCCGGTAGGCTTCGCGTCATGGACGACCAACGCCCGGCCAAATACACCCATGGCCATCACGAGTCGGTGCTGCGCAGCCATCAGCGACGGACAGCCGAGGATTCCGCGGCCTATCTGCTGCCCCACCTGCGCGCCGGCTGGTCGATGCTCGACGTCGGTTGCGGCCCCGGGACCATCACCGGTGACCTCGCCGCGCGGGTGGCACCGGGAGCCGTCACGGCCGTCGACATGTCCGCCGATGTCCTCGATGTCGCGCGCGCGGAGGTTGGGCGGCGCAACCTGTCCAACGTCTCGTTCTCGATCGCCGACGTGCACCGGCTCGACTTTCCCGACGACACGTTCGACGTCGTCCACGCGCACCAGGTGCTGCAGCACGTCCACGACCCGGTTCAGGCGCTGCGCGAGATGAGACGGGTTTGCCGGCCGGGCGGCGTGGTGGCGGCGCGGGACGCGGACTACTCGGGCTTCGTCTGGTTCCCGGAGCTGCCGGCCCTGGCACTCTGGCGGGACCTCTACCAACGGGCCGCGCGCGCCAACCGCGGTGAACCGGATGCGGGCCGGCGCCTGCTGTCCTGGGCCCGCGCGGCCGGATTCACCGACGTCTCGCCCACTGGCAGCCTCTGGTGCTACGCGACGCCCGAGACGCGCGAATGGTGGGGAGGCATGTGGGCCGACCGCATCCTGCACTCCGGTGTGGCGCGCGAGCTGCTGAGCCGGGGCCTGGCGACGCCAGCCCAGCTCGAGGAGATCTCCGCGGCGTGGCGAACCTGGGCCGAGGCGCCCGACGGATGGCTGGGGATCCCCCACGGCGAGATAATCTGCCGGCCGTAGGTTCTCCGAGGCCCTCAACACGCGCGCCACACGCCCTTCGCGCGGCCGTCCGCGCAGCTCAGGTGTGTGGTATTGGCATTCTCTTTTTTTGCAAGTACGTTATTCACCGATGGATAACGCTGCTCAGACACCGTCGGGCATCCCGCTACAGCCCGTCTACGGCCCGGGGGACAGGACCGCCGAGCCTCCACCTCCCGGGGTATTCCCGTTCACCCGGGGCAACTTCGCGTCCGGCTATCGGGGCAAGCTGTGGACCTTCCGCCAGTACTCGGGGTTCGGCACCGCCGAGGAGTCCAACCGCCGTTACCGCTACTTGCTGGAGCAGGGCGGCACGGGGCTGTCGGTGGCGCTGGACCTGCCCACGCAGTGCGGGTATGACTCCGACGATCCCGAGTTCGGCGAGGAGGTCGGCCGGGTCGGCGTCGCGGTGGACACCCTCGCCGACTTCGAGATCCTGTTCGACGGCATCCCGCTGGACAAGCTCAGCACCAGCATGACGATCAACGGCACGGCGGCGATCCTGCTCGCGTTCTACGTGGCGGCCGCCGAGAAGAAGGGCGTTGCGCGGGCGAAGCTGACCGGCACCATCCAGAACGACATTCTCAAGGAGTACGCCTCGCGCGGCACCTGGATCTGGCCGCCGGAACCGTCGCTGCGGCTGATCGCCGACACCATCGAGTTCTGCGCCGCCGAAGTGCCCAGGTTCAACGCCATCTCGGTGGCGGGGGCGCATTTCCGCGACGCCGGGGCCAACGCGGTCCAGGAGATGGCGTTCACCCTTGCCGACGGGGTGACGTACTGCGACACCGTGGTGGAACGCGGGCGGATGACCATCGATCAGTTCGCGCCGCAGATCTCGTTTTTCTTCTACACCCACGGCGATTTCTTCGAGGAGATCGCGAAGTATCGCGCCGGGCGCCGGCGGTGGGCGACGATCGTGCGGGAGCGCTACGGCGCGACCAAGGACAAGGCGGCGATGTTCCGGTTCGGCTGCGTCTGCGGCGGCGCGTCGCTGTACGGGCCGCAGGCCCACAACAACATCGTCCGGGTGGCCTACGAGGCGATGGCCGCGGTCCTGGGCGGCGTCCAGTCGATGTTCACCGCGGCCTGGGACGAGCCGTTCGCGCTGCCCACAGAGGAAACCACGACGCTGGCGCTGCGCACGCAGCAGATCCTGGCGCACGAAACCGGCGTGGCCAGCGTCGCCGACCCGCTCGGTGGCTCGTACTTCGTCGAGGCGCTCACCGACGCCACCGAGGCGCGCATCGTCGAGATCATGGAGGACCTGGAGCGCCACGGCGGCATGGTCAGCACGATCGAGGACGGGTACCTTCAGGGCCTGATCGCCGATGAGGCTTTCCGGATGCACCAGGACATCGAGGCCGGCGCGCGCCCCGTCGTCGGGGTGAACCGGTTCGTCTCCGAGGAGCCGGAGCCCGATGTCGTCACCTATGAGCTGGACGCCGAGGGGCGCGACCTGCAGCTCAAGCGGCTCTCCAAGGTGAAAGCCGAAAGGGATTCGGCCGCAGTTCAGTCCACTCTTGCGGCGCTCTCACGGGCCGCAGAAGGAACCGACAATCTGATGCACAACTTGATTGACTGCGCCAACGCGTATTGCACGGTGGGGGAGATGGTTTCCGCCCTCAAAGCCGTGTGGGGCGAGTTCCAGCAACCGGTGGTGTTCTAGTGGCCGTTCGAATCCTCGTCGCCAAGCCCGGGCTCGACGGACACGACCGCGGCGCCAAGATCGTGGCGCGAACCTTGCGCGATGCCGGCTTCGAGGTGATCTACACCGGAATCCGGCAGCGCATCGAGGACATCGCGTCGATCGCCGTGCAGGAAGACGTCGCCGTCGTGGGCCTGAGCATCCTGTCGGGCGCGCACCTGGCCCTGACCGCGCGCACCATCGAGGCGCTGCGCGCCGCCGATGCCGAGGACATCGCCGTCGTCGTGGGCGGAACCATCCCGCATGCGGACGTACCGAAACTGTTGTCCGCCGGGGCCGCCGCGGTTTTCCCCACCGGGACATCGCTCGAGGTGCTCGTGCGCGACATCCGCGCGTTGACCGGCACCACGGATCCGGAACCGAACCAACCTGCCTCGGAGGAACGATGCGCGTCGGAGTGATGATCGGTGCCGAGCGGGGCGACATGGCCCGCAAGGTGGCCAAGCTTGTCTCCGACATCGAGTGGGCCGAGTCCGCGGGCCTGGACACGGCGTGGATGCCGCAGGTCCCCGACGACTTCGACTGCCTGACCATGGTGTCGCTGATGGCCGCGCACAGCTCGCGCATCGAGTTGGGTACGGCGGTGGTGCCCCTGCAGGCGCAGCACCCCATCGCCCTTGCCCGCCAGGCGCTTTCGGCGCATGCGGTCGCCGGTGGGCGGCTGGCGCTGGGCGTCGGGCCGTCCCACCACTGGATCATCCGGGACATGCTCGGCCTGCCGTATGACAAACCGGCCGCCTACACCCGCGACTACCTGCGGGTGCTCAACGCGGCCGTTGCCGGGCCGGGAGCGGTCGACGTCGAGAACGATTCGTTCACCGTGCACAACCCGATGGCGATCGGGGCCGACACGCCGATGCCGGTGCTGGTGGCCGCGCTGGGACCCGTGATGCTGCAGCTCGCAGGGGAACTGGCCGACGGAACGGTGTTGTGGATGGCCGACGAGCGCGCGATCGGCGATCACATCGCGCCCAAGATCACCAAGGCCGCCGCGGACGCCGGGCGCACCGCGCCGCGCATCGTCGCGGGCATTCCGGTATGCCTCTGTGGGCCGTCGGAAGTCGGCGAGGCCAGGGAACGGGCCAACCGCATCCTCGGCGAGGCCGAGGTGTCGCCGAACTACCAGCGGCTGCTCGACCGGGGCGACGCGCGCGATGTCGGTGACCTGTGCGCGGCCGGCGACGCCGAACAGATCCTGACCCGGATGCGCCGCTTCGCCGATGCCGGCGTGACCGACCTGTCGGTGCGGCTGCTGCCGATCGGCGCTGACCGCGACGAGCTCGTCGCGTCCAAACGGCGCACGCGCGAGATGATCGCTGCGCTGGCAACGGAGTTGCGTTGACGTCCACCGGGCCGCTGGCGGGGATACGCATCCTCGAGGTCGGGACCATGCTGGCCGGCCCGTACGCGACGATGCTGCTCGCCGACCTCGGCGCCGAGGTCACCAAGATCGAGCCGTCCGGCGGGGAGATCTCCCGCGGGGTGGGGCCGACCTACTTCGCGAGCCTGAATCGCAACAAGTCCAGCGTCTGCATCGACCTGAACTGCGTTGCGGGACAGGAGCGTCTGGGGGCGCTGGTCGCAAAGTCCCACGCGCTGCTGGTCAACCTGAAACCGTCGGCGATCCGCCGGCTGGGCCTCACCTATGAGTCATTGCGCCGCTGGAACGAGCGCGTCGTCTGCGTCGCGATCACCGGCTTCGGGCTGGACGGCGGCGACGACCCGGCGTTCGATTACGTGATCCAGGCGGGGTTCGGGATCGCCGCGATGACGGGCGATCCCGACGGCCCGCCGACGCTGCCGGGGTACTCGTCGGCGGACAACTCCACCGGGATGTGCGCGGCGCTGGGGCTGCTGGCCAAGATCGTCTCCGGCACCGGCGGCCAGGTCGACGTGTCGCTGCGTGACGTCATGCTCTCGCAGCTGAACTATCACGCCTCGGCATACCTCAACAGCGGCGTCGAACCGCGGCGCCGGCCGAACGGCGCCCATTCGTATTACGTTCCCGCGCAATTGTTCGCCACGGCCGAAGGGTATCTCGCCCTGTTCATCACCCACGACGGCTTCTGGAAATCCTTCGCCGCCGAGGCGAACATCCGAGGCTACGAGAGAATGGCCCAGCGGGTGGCCAACCGTGACGAGGTTCTTGCGCTCGTCTCTTCCGCGCTGTCCGCCGACACCGCCGCCGGCTGGGAACGTCGGCTGCGTCCGCTGGGTGTCCCGGCGGCGGCCGTCAGGTCGTTGCCCGAGGCGCTCAAGGCGACGCCGGAAGTCGTTGTCTCCGCGGGCGATTTCCGCCTCGTCGGGAGTCCCATTCGGGTCTCGGGGTATCAGCCGCAATATCGGCCACCCCCGGAACTGGGGGAGTAGAACGAACTACCGGGGCGTGACGCCGCTAGCGCGCTAGGCCCGGACCGGGCCCGTCAGATGCGCTTCGGCGAGTTTGCGGAAGGCCGCCACCAACCGGCTGCGGTCCCCCGAGCGGGTCGCCAGAACGACATGGCAGGGTTCGATGCCCCTCAGCGGGACCGTCGTGATGTCGGGCCGCAGGGCGTTGCCGTGGAATCCGGCGGTGATGGCGACCGCCTGTCCGGAGGCGATGACTTCGAACTTGTCCTCGAGCGCGTCGATGAACGGACCGTCAGGAGCCCGGCGCCCGTCGGGACGGGGATCGATCCGCCAGTAGGCGCTCCAGGCGGGGTCGGAGTTCCGCACCCTGGGCATCGGCTCGTCGGCGATGTCGTCGAGGGTGACGAAATCCCTGCCCGCGAGGCGATGGTCGACGGACAGCGCCAGAACCCGAGGCTCGTCGTAGAGGATCGTCACGTGCAGCCCGTCGGTGGGAAACGGGAGCCTGGTCACCACCGCATCCACCCGGTGACCGAGCAGGGCGTCCAGCGCCTGTCCCCAATCAAGGTGCGAGACAATGACTTCGGCGTCCGGGTGCTCACGGCGCATCTCGCGCACCGCGGGGGTGACGATCATGCCCGTCGTGTAGCCGATCGCGATGCGGCTGGGCTGGGCGGCGCCGCGGGCCTGCGCGGCGGCCTGCGCGGCCGAGCGCAGCAGCGCCTTGGCCTTGGGCAGGAAGACCTCGCCGGCCTCGGTCAGCCGCGTGCCCTGCGGTGTGCGGTCCAGGAGTCGGACGCCCAGTTGCTGCTCGAGGCGCCGGATCTGACGACTCAACGACGGTTGCGCGACACGCAACGCGGTGGCGGCGCGGCCGAAATGCCGGTGCTCGGCCACCACCACGAAGTAGCCGACCAGGCGCAGGTCCAGGTCGATGACCAGCGATGCCGAATCGGTCATGCGGACAGTGTAGCCGCGCCGTCGGCCGCGCAAGCGCTGATTTCCCCGCTGCGCTGCGGTGATGCCGCATCCGTATCGCGCCATGTGGATTAGGTCTTGGACGTCCGGGCGCTGCGCTCGTTGACTTGGTGGCGGGAAAAGCAATCTTCGCCGAAAGGATCCACCCATGCACGTCTTCGTCACCGGCGCCACCGGACACATCGGCTCGGTCGTTGTCGATGAGCTCCTCGAGGCCGGTCATCAGGTCACCGGCCTGGCCCGCTCCGACGAGTCCGCCGCCGCCTTGGCGGCCAAGGGCGCCCAAACGTGGCGATGCGACCTCGACGACCTCGACGGCCTGCATGCGGCCGCCGCGGCGTCCGACGGGGTCATCCATCTCGCCTTCCGCCACGACTTCGACGACTTCCTGGGAGCCGCGGAAACCGATCGCCGCGCCGTCGAAGCGATGGGTGAGGCCCTCGCCGGATCCGGCAAGCCGTTCGTCAGCACGTCGGGGACCCTGCTGCTGGCGATGTTAGGGCGGACGGGACCCGGGACGGAGACGGACACGCTGCCCGGCGGGCCGCGAGTTGACTCCGAGAACGCGGTGATCGCCCTGGCCGAGCGCGGGGTTCGCTCGTCGGTGATCCGGCTCTCGCCGTTGGTCCACAGCAACGTCGACCACCACGGCTTCGCCACACACCTGATCAACGTGGCCCGCGACACCGGAAAATCCGCGTACCTCGGCGACGGCGCCAACCGCTGGCCGGCGGTGCACACGTTCGACGCGGCGCACCTGTACCGCCTGGCCCTCGAAAAGGCCCCTGCGGGAACGCGGTTGCACGGGGTTGCCGACGAGGGCGTGCCGTTCCGCGACATCGCCGGCGTCATCGGCCGGCAACTCGGCGTGCCCGTCGTCAGCATTCCCATCGAAGAGGCCGGTCACTTCGGGTTCCTCGCGTTGTTCGCCTCCCTGGACAATCCGACCTCGAGTGCCCTCACGCAGCGGGCGCTCGACTGGCATCCCGAACGCCCGGGGCTGATCGCCGACCTGGACGCCGGACACTATTTCGCCGCGTGAGCACTCCGAGGGGGACCGCCATGAATCCGAATCTCGCAGAGACGCGGCAGGCCATGGGGGCCGTGGGTGTGTGCCTGCCGGCCTCGTTCACCGAGCCGTTGTCCGCAGACCTGCAACGGGCGGCCGTGCGGCGCCTGGAAAGCGCCGGCTGTCAGTCGGTTTGGACCAACGAGGTGATCGGCAAGGACGCCCTGGTGCAATCGGCCGTGCTGCTCTCGGCCACCGATAAGATGGTGTTCGGCACCTGCATCGCCAACGTCTGGGCCCGGCCGGCCCAGACCATGCACGCCGCCGCCGCGCAGCTGGCCGACGCGTACCCGGAAAGGTTCGCGCTCGGCGTGGGGATCGGCTACCGGGAACAGGCGGCCAGCGTGGGCCGGCAGTTCGGTTCTCCGCTGGCGACGATGCGTGACTACCTGGTCGGTATGGACAGCCCGACCTGGCCGCCGGCGCCCGATGCGCCGTACCCGCGCATCCTTGCCGCCAACGGACCCGGGATGCTCGCGCTGGCGGCCGAACTGGCCGACGGCGCGTACCCGGCCGGGCTGCCGCCGGAGTTCACCGCGCAGGCGCGCCGGGCGCTCGGCCCGGACAAGCTCCTGGTTGTCGGGCTCTCGGTGGTGTGCGACAGCGACGCCGAGCGCGCGAAAGACACCGCGCGGCAATCGGTGTCGGGCAGGCTCGCAGTCCCGGCCTACAAGGCGCGCCTGGAGGGGCTGGGCTACTCGCCCAGCGACCTCGCCGGCGTCAGCGATCGCCTGGTCGAGGCAGTCGTCGCCCACGGCGACTCGGCGGTGATCGCCGACAAGGTGCGCGAGCACCTGGCGTCCGGAGCGGATCATGTGACGCTGCTGCCGCCCATGGGTACCGACTTCGCCACCGCCATCGACCAACTCGAAGAACTCGCCGGCAGCGGACGTGCTGTCGTGGACCAGGCGCGCGTCCACCTGGGAGGCCCGCAGTGAGACTCGTCCTCAACCTGCCCGATGGGGGTGATCGAGGAGATCGGGCCCCAGCTGCCCTGGTGGGTCACCTCAGCTGGGCGAGTTGCTTCTCCTGGTAGCGCCGCGCCCACTCCGCGCGCGGCCGAATGGACACGTCTACGTCAGTGGCCTTGGCCCGCAACGCTTTCACGGTCGCCTTCTCGCGCGGCGTCCGGGCGAAGGGGTCCCAGCTGAAGAATCGGCAGGCGTTGGCCCAGGTGATCTTGTCGATGTCCGCGTCGTCGGCGCCCGCGGCGTCGAGTTCGGCCAGCACCTGCTCGGGCGCGTCCGGCCAGAAGCAGTCGGAGTGGGGGTAGTCGCACTCCCACGCGATGATGTCGATGCCGATCTCGTGGCGCAGCTTCAGCGACGTCTTGTCGGTGACGTAGCACGCCAGCGAGTGCTCGCGGAAGACGTCGCTGGGCAGCTTGTTGCCGAAGTCGCGGCGCAACCATTTCTGGTTGGTGTAGTGGCGGTCGCTGCGGTCGAGATAGAACGGGATCCACCCGATGCCACCCTCGGAGAAGGCGAATTTCAGGTCGGGGTAGTTGCGCATGGCCGGGCCCCACAGCAGGTCCTGCGCGCACATCGCCGAGACCTGGGTGGCCAGGATGATCATGTTGTCGATCGGCGCATTGGGGGCCATGCTGATCGCGCCGAAGCCGGTGCCGATGTGCAGGCACATGACGACGTTGTGTTCGGACAGGGTGCGAAACACCGGGCCCCAGTAGTCCTCGTCGTGGTAGCTCGGAAGCCCTTCCAGGTGCGGCAGTTCCGGCATCGTGACCGCTCGGCAGCCCTTCGCGGCGACCCTGCGGATCTCGTCGCACATGCCCTCGGGAGTCCAGGTCGGCAGAATCGCGATCGGGATGAAGCGATCCGGGTAGCTGCCGGCCCACTCGTCGATGTGCCAGTCGTTGTAGGCCGACACCATCACCAGTGTGACGTCCTCGCGCGTCATGTTGAGGTGGCGGGCCGAAAAGCCGGTGAACGTGGGGAAGCACATCGACGACAGGATGCCGTTGCGGTTCATGTCGCGCACGCGTTCTCCGACGTCGTACACGCCGGGACGCATCTCGGCGAAACCGGCCGGATCGCGGCCCCACTCCTCGGCCGGCCATGACACCACCGCGTTCAGGCCGCTGACTCCCTGTGGCCTGCCCTGATACATCCACTGGTCGACGCCGTGAGCGTCGGTGACGACGATCGGCGCCTCGTCCTTGTACTTGGCGGGCACGTGGCGAAGGAACATGTCCGGCGGCTCGACGACATGGTCGTCGATGCTGACCAGGACCAGGTCATCGATATTCATCCGTCAGCCTCCGCACTCGGTGGTGACCTCGAGCAGCCTGGGGATCGGCGGCGGGTCCAACTGCAGCGCGTCGGACATGTGCAACCGGCCGCCGTTGGCGATCATGTTGTCCAAAATTGCCTGCAGGCTCTCGCCTTCGATCTCGTAAACGGCGACGTAGGGGCCGTCACCGCCGACCGGACGAAACCGGCGCGCGGAGACGAACCCGTCGAGCGCCATGAGTTCACCGAGGTGGACTTCGTCGTACCAGGTGTTGTATTCCTGCTCGCGTTCGGGCGAGCTTGGTCGACTCTCAACCAGGATGATGCCCTTGGCCATGGCCGCCACCTTTCTCGTGCCGCTACTCGTAGCGCAGCGTGATCGAATCCGTATCGGGCACGCCCTGGCACGTCAGAATGTAGCCCTCGGCCACCTCGTCGTCCTCGAGAGCGTCGTTGACGCGCATCGTCGCGTGGCCCTGTTCGAGCTTGGCCATGCACGTGCCGCAGTTGCCGGCCTCGCAGCTGAACGGCGGCTCCAGCCCGGCCCGCCGCGCGCTCTCCAGCAGCGTCTCGCCGGGAACCATCGGCACCGTCACCTTCTTGCGGTCGAGATGGATCGTCACCGTTCCTGCCCCGGCGCCGTTAGACGGTTCACTCACCCGCGCGGTCTCCTCGATGGTCCGGGTGACCGTCACGATGACCGCCCCCGCAAAAGTTGTCCGTACTTGCATTCTTCACTATAGAGAATACTATTCTCACCGAGCGATAGGATCTTCTCAATATCCTCTCAAGCCGAAAGTCCGGGACAACCCGGCGCTGTCGGGGAAGGACGGGACGTGGCCGAGGCGTCGGCGCTCGAGTTCGAAGAGCGGCGATTCAGCCTGCCTGAGCTCGACGGGCTCACCGGCCGGTGGGCGGCAACCCTGCGGCGCGCGGGTGTCGGCCCAGGGCAACGGGTAGCGGTCATGTCGTCGAATCGCCCGGAGTTCGTCGCCGCCGTGCTCGCGCTCTGGTGGCTGGGCGCGACGGCGGTGCTCATCAGTCCTGCATGGCGGCGGCACGAGGTCGATCATGCGCTGGCGCTGACCGCACCGGCGCACGCCGTGGGCGACCACCCCGTTTTGGCGGGACTGATGCCGATGGTGCATCTGGACGAGCCGGGCGCGTCCGGCGAACCGGTGTCGGGGTCCCCTTTGCGGGAGGGCGACGCGGTGCTGGTCTTCAGCTCGGGGACCACCGGACTGCCCAAGGCGGTGCGGCACACCCACGCGACGCTGGACGAGGCCGTGCGGTGCTGGCGCCGGGCGTTGCGGCTGACCCGGCGCGACCGTATCCAGATCGCCACCCCGCCCTCGCACATTCTCGGGTTGCTCAACGTCCTCACCGCGTTGCGGACCGGCGCCTGGATGCGGCTGCACCCGCGCTTCGACATCGACCGAATGCTGCACTGCATCGAAAAGGACCGCATCACAATAGAAATGGCGGTCGCACCCATCGCCATGGCGATGGCCTCGCACCCGGCGCTCGAGACGTATGACCTGTCCTCGTTGCGTTTCATCATGTGGGGAGCGACACCGGTCAGCGCGCACGTCGCCGAGACGGTGACCCGCCGCACCGGCGTCGGGTGGGTGCCCGCCTACGGGACTACGGAACTACCCGTCATCGCGTGCAATCCGCTCAACGGCGCCCGGCTGGACTCGATCGGTCGGCCCGCGCCGGGCGTGCGGGTGCGGGTGGTGGCGCCGGAGACGGGTGAGCCGGTGCCCCCGGGCGAGGCCGGTGAGATCCAGGCGCGGTCCGCGGCGCTGATGGCCGGTTACCTGCCGGCCGAGGCGACCGCCGAGGTGATGCGTGACGGCTGGTACCGCACCGGCGACGTCGGCCTGCTCGACCGCGACGGCTGGCTGCGCATCACCGATCGCCTCAAAGAGATGATCAAGGTGCGTGGGTTTCAGGTTGCGCCCGCCGAGATCGAAACCGTGCTGCACGCTCATCCGGCCGTCAAGGACTGCGCGGTGTTCGGCGTTCCCGACGGCGCCAACGGGGAAGCCGTCGTCGCCGCGGTCGCGGTGTGCGCGGCCGGCGACACTGCCCCCGACCAGGCTGCCGTCGCCGCCGAGCTCAGCGCACGGGTCGACGAAAACCTGGCCTCCTACAAGCATCTGAGCCGCGTCGTGTTCGTCCCCGACATTCCCCGCCTGCCCTCGGGCAAGGTGCTGCGCCGAGTCCTCAAGGAGCAATATGGATGTACGTCTGAGCGCTGAACAGCAGCAACTCCGTGACGCCGCGGCCAAGCTGGCCGACGACCTCGGTCCCGGGACGGTGCAGGACCTCGAAGACCAGAGGCGAATCACGCGCCTGGACAAGCAGATCGCGATGGCCGGCTGGCGCTCGCTGCGCTCCGACGAGGCATCGGGCGTCGAGGTGGCCATCGTCGCAGAGGAATTCGGGCGCAGGCTCATCGACGCGCCGTTCCTCGGTCCGGTGCTGGCCGACGACCTGGCCCGCCGCGTCGGCGCCGAGGGCGCCGCGGCGACGGTCGCGATCGACGACAGGGTCATCGATGCGCGAGGCGCCCGGCGCGCGCTGTTCCTCTCCGGCGGCTCGGTGTTCGAGGCCGACGTGCAGGTTGTGCCCGACGGTGCGGATCTGACTCGTGCCGACGCGAAGATCGTGGGATCTCCGGTGGCGGTGGGTGATGTTTCCCCCGGCGCGGCCGCGCAGTGGTATGCGCTCGCGCTGGTGGCCACGACGGGTGACCTGGTGGGAATCGCCCGGGGCGTGCACGCCATCGCCTGCGACTATGCCAAAATCCGCGCACAGTATGGCAAGCAGATCGGGTCTTACCAGGCCGTCGCCCACATGCTCGCCGAAAGCCTTGCGCTGATCGAAGGTTCGATCAGCGTGTCGCGGCACGCGGCGTGGGCGGTCGACGAGCTGGCAGCGCCCGAGGCCATTCGCGCCGCCCAGATCGCGAAGGTCTACTGCGCGCGCACCGCCCGAACGGTCTGCGAGACGGCCATCCAGGTCCATGGCGGAATCGGCAACACCTGGGATTGCCTGGCGCATGTGTACCTGCGCCGAGCGCTGACATCGGCCGAGCTGTGGTCCGTCGACCTGAAGGAGATCGACCTTGGACTTTCGTGACTCAGCCGACGAAGCCGCCTTCCGGGAGCGCCTGCGATCCTGGCTGTCGGTACACGCGAAGGAGTTCTCCGGATCCGGCGACGAGTATTGGGCCCGCCAGGCGCAGTGGCATCAGGCGCTGTACCAGGAGGGCTTCTTCGGGCTGTCCTTCCCGAAGGAGTACGGCGGCTCCGAACTGCCGCCGGTCTACGACGTCATCGTCGACGAAGAACTGGCCCGGGCCGGTGCGCCGCCGCGGCCCAGCGTCGGTTACCTCGTCTACGGCATCGGCAGGCATGCGAACGACGAAGTGCGGCAACGCTTCCTGCCGGGCATCATCAACGGCACCGAACGGTGGTGCCAGGGCTTCAGCGAGCCCGGCGCCGGGTCGGACCTGGCGTCGCTGACCACCACGGCGCGCCTGGAAGGCGACACGTACCTGGTGAACGGACACAAGATCTGGACCAGCTACTCCGACGTCGCCGACTGGTGTCTGCTGCTGGCGCGAACCGACCCCGGGGCAAAACGGCACCGCGGCCTGTCGGCGTTCGTGCTGGAGATGAAACAGCCTGGCGTTCAACAGCGCCCGCTGCGCATGATCAACGGCGTCACCAACGAATTCGGGCAGGTCTTCTTCGACGACGCTAAGATTCCCGCCGGCCGGATGGTCGGCGCCCCCGGCGACGGGTGGGCGGTCGCCATGACGGTCGTCGGACACGAGCGCGAACCGTCGACGCTCGGCTACGCGGCCCGCTACGGCAAGCTCGTGCGAAGCCTCTACGCCCGTAACAGCGACTCCGCAGGTCCGGTGTCCGAGGAGCTCGCATGGGCGGCGGTCCAGTCGGAGATGCTGACACACCACGTGCGCCGGCGGCTGTCCGAACAGCTCGACGGGGTGTCGCACGGTCCCGAAGGATCGCTCGACAAACTGCTGATGACGTGGGTCGAACAGTCCGTCGGGCACGCCGTGCTGGCGGTGACCGGGACCCGGGATCCAGACCTGCTCAGCGCCTATCTGTACAGCCGCGCCCAGAGCGTCATGGGTGGGACATCGCAGATCCAGAAGAACATCATCGCCTCACGCATCTTGGGATTGGGAGTCTGACGTGTACGACATGCCTGACGAAATCGACGTCCGCGCCGACGGCCCGCTGCGGATCATCACCCTCAACCGGCCGGAGTCGCTCAACTCGGTCAACGACAACCTGCACGTGGGGCTGGCCCGCCTGTGGCAGCGGCTGACCGACGACGCGACGGCCCGCGCAGCGGTGATCACCGGTGCGGGCCGGGCATTCTCGGCCGGCGGCGACTTCTCCTATCTCAAAGAGTTGTCGGCCGATGCCGACCTGCGTGCCAAGACCATCCGGGACGGGCGCGAGATCGTCCTGGGCATGGCGCGGTGCCGAATTCCCGTGGTGGCCGCGGTCAACGGTCCGGCCGTCGGTTTGGGCTGCAGCCTGGTCGCGCTGAGCGACATCGTCTACATGGCCGAATCGGCTTACCTGGCGGACCCGCACGTGCAGGTCGGTCTGGTGGCCGCCGACGGGGGGCCGCTGACCTGGCCGTTGCACATCAGCCTGCTGCTGGCCAAGGAATTCGCGCTGACCGGAACGCGCATCAGCTCCGCGCGGGCCGCCGAACTCGGCCTGGCCAATCATGTGGTGGACGATCCCGTTGCCGAGGCGATCGCCTGTGCCAAAAAGATTTTGGAGCTGCCGCAGCAGGCGGTCGAGAGCACCAAGCGGGTGCTCAACATCCACCTCGAACGCGCCGTGCTCGCCAGCCTGGACTACGCGCTGTCCGCCGAGAGCCAGTCGTTTGTGACCGAGGACTTCCGCACGATCGTCACCAAGTTGGCCGCCGGCAAGAACTGAGGTGCGCGCGGCTTGGTCACGTCCGCGTGCGATCAGTCGTTAGCCCGCAGGAAGTCGCGCATCACCGCGTCGAATTTGGCCGGCTCCTCGATGAAGGGCATGTGCGCGCTGGACTCGAACAGCTCGAACCGGGAGCCCCTGATCCGGAGATGCATTTCACGCATGTGTTCGGGCACGCATTCGTCGAACCTGCCGGCGAGCACCAGCGTGGGCAACGTTATCTCGCTCAGCCGGTCGAACACGTCCCAGTGCCGGATGGTTCCGACGATGTGGAAGTCGCTGGGGCCGAACATCGTCTCGAAGATCTCGTTGCCCATGCTCGCGAACGCTTCCACCAGGTCTCGGGGCCAGGGACGCACGCGGCACAGATATGTCTCGTTCCACGTCCGGATCGCCGCCTGGTATTCCGCCGATCGGGTGGTGCCGGCGGCTTCGTGACGGTCGATCGCGGCTTGAGTCGCCGGGTCCAAATCCGCTTTCAGCCGGGCCACCATCTGCGCGAACTCCGGGATGGACGCGATGCTGTTGGAGATGACCAGGCTGGCGGCGCCGGGCGCCGCGTCGAGGGCATACTGCTGCGCCAGCATCCCGCCCCACGAGTTGCCGAAAAGGTGAAATCGGTTCAGGCCCAGCCCATCCACCACGGCAGCCATCTCGGCTACCGAGCGTTGTATCGTCCACAGCGAGCGGTCGCCGGGGCGCTCGGAGTTCCCGCATCCGAGTTGGTCCCAGAAGACGACCTCGCGCTCGTCGGCCAGACGCTCCAGCGAGCGTAGGTAAACGTGCGGCAACCCCGGGCCCCCGTGAACGACGAGCAACGGAAGTCCGTGCCCGCCGCCGACCCGTTTGAACCACACCTTCCCGCCCGGGACCGCGATCGAACCCTGAGTCGTCACAGCCGTGCCTCCCAGCGATCTTGTGCCGTTTCGAGGGTGTCACACGGAAGTCCCGGCCGCGCGCCGCGTGGCGCAGAACCGGCCGCCTTGCAACTGACACTCTCATCCTGAGAGAATAGTGTTCTCTTGAAATGCGCGGTGGGCGTCCGAGCCGCGCGACGCACTCGCCGAACCGGAGAAGCCCCGTGCCCGAAGCCGTCATCGTGTCCGCCCTGCGCGCCCCCATCGGCACCGCCCGCAAGGGAACGCTGGGCCATCCGGTGGCCGCGACGGGGGCAAGGATGCTGGTCACACTGGTGCACGAGTTGCGGCGCCGGGGCGGCGGGATCGGCGTTGCGGCCATGTGCACGGGCGGCGGGATGGGATCCGCCACGGTCATCGAGGTCGCGGCTCCCTAACATGCAGAGATGATCATCGCCGATCTGATCGCCGGTGCGCGCAACGGCTCCCAGCGCGCCGCGGGTCGGCTGTTGAGCCTTATCGAGGGCGAGCGGCGCGACGAGGTGCTCGCCGGCATCGAAGCCGTCCCGGTGCGCGTCATCGGCGTCACCGGGCCGCCGGGCGCGGGCAAGTCGACCACGATCGCCGCGCTGGTCGCGGCCTATCGCGAGCGCGGGTGCCGTGTCGCCGTGCTCGCCGTCGACCCGTCGTCGCCGTTCAGTGGCGGCGCGCTGCTGGGCGACCGGATCCGAATGTCGGCCCACATCAACGACTCCGACGTGCTGATCCGGTCAGTGGCGACCCGCGGTCATCTCGGGGGCCTGGCCGTCGCGGTTCCCGCGGCCATCCGGGTGCTGGGGGCCATCGGGTACCAGGTGATCCTGCTGGAAACGGTGGGGGTGGGTCAGTCGGAAATCGAAATCGCGGCAGTCGCGGACCCGACGATCGTGATCCTCAATCCCGGCGCGGGCGACGCGGTGCAGGCCGCGAAGGCCGGCGTGCTGGAAGTCGCCGACATCGTGGTGGTCAACAAGGCCGATCGCGACGGCGCCGACCAGACGGCGCGGGACCTGCGGGCCGAGACCAGCGCCCCGATCGTCATGCTCGTCGCCGCGCGGGCCGAGGGCATCGCCGACCTGGTGACCGTCATTGACGAACACCACCGTACCGACAGCCGGGCACGGCGGGTGGCCCGCGCGCGGGCGCAGATCCTGTCGCTCGCACAGACCCGGCTGCGCGCAAGGCCTGACCTCGACCGGCTGGCCGAGGCGGTCGTCGACGGCGACGACGACCCCTACAAGGCGGTGGAGCGCCTGTTGTCCCGTGACGCTGATTAGGTTTGCGTTATTTGAGGTCGACGGATTTGCCCGTGGCCGCCGCATAGCCCGCGCGGTACCCGAAAACCATTGCCGGGCCGATGGTTCCGCCCGCACCACCGTAGGCACGTCCCGTCGGGCCGCCCATCGCGTTGCCCGCGGCGAACAGGCCCGGTATGGGCTCGCCGTCGACGCGCAGGACCCGGCCGTCATGGTCGGTGCGCGGTCCGCCCTTGGTACCCATGGATCCGATGCAGACCGGCACGGCGTAGTAGGGCGCCGTGTCGATCGGGCCCAGCGTCTTGCCGGCCAGGGTGGTCGCGCTGTCGTCGCCCCAGTAGCCGTCGTACGCGCTGGATCCGCGCCCGAAATCGGGATCCGCGCCTGCGGCTACGTTCCGGTTCCACTGGTCGACGGTGCGGGTCAGGCCCCCGGCGTCGATGCCGGTCTTGGCGGCCAGTTCCGCGAGGTCCGCCGACTCACAGAACCAGTCCGGGACCTGCTGCCCGGGCGCGATGCCCAGGAATCCGTAGCGTTGCAGGTGAACTGAATCGAACACGATCCATCCTCGATCGTTGACGTAGCCGCCCCGCGGGTCGAGGTAGTGGAAGGCGCCGGCCATCGAGTTGTAATCGCAGGCCTCGTTGACGAAGCGGCGACCCGCCGAGTTGACGATGATGCTCCGCGGCCGCGTCCGTTCCAGGCGCACACTGCGGCTGCGCGGCCGCCCTTCGATGGTGTCGCCGGGGATCTGCACGATCGGCACCCACCAGGCCTCGCCCATGTTCGCCAGGTCGGCGCCCTGTGCCATCGCCATGCGCAGCCCGTCGCCGGTGTTGTTGGGCGGCGACACGGCACCGTGCATCGGGCCGCGCAGGAAGGCTTGGGCCAGAACCGGATCCCACTCGAAGCCGCCGGTGGCCAGGATCACGCCGTGCCGGGCGCGCACCCGCAGCGTCCGCTCGGTGAGTGCGATTCGGACTCCGGTGATCTCGCCGCCTTCGGCGATGAGTTGATCGGCGCGTGCATTGGTGTGGGGCGCGACTCCCGCATCCAGCAATCCCTTGAGAAGCCCGGCGATCAGCGCGGTGCCGGCGACGCACAGGTGGCTGGTCTTCTGGTCGATCGCCGCGTGCAGGCGTGCCCTGGTCTCGGCGTCGAAGCCCACGTTGGACCAGTCGGCCGGGAAGGCGGTGATCCGGGTCGCCCACTCGCCCAGAGCGGTCAGGTCGAACGGGACGGGGCTCTGCGACCGGCCGCCGCCCGGCTGTCCGCCCGGCAGTTCCGGTTGATAGTCGGGGAAGCCGGTCGCGATCTCGAAACGCAGGCCGCTGTGCGCCTCGACGAAGTCGAGCATCGCCGGGCCGGTGCGCACGAACGTCTCGACCAGCGCGTCGTCCATCGAACCGTAGGACTGCGCGCGCAGATACCGCAACGCGTCGGCGAGCGTCAATTCCCCGTCGGGAGAACGGTTGTGGGCGGGGATCCACGCGATGCCGCCCGACACCGCGGTGGTCCCGCCGACGGTCGCGCTCTTCTCGAAGACCTCCACCTCCGCCCCCGCGACGGCGGCGGTGAGCGCGGCGGTGAGGCCGGCGCCACCACTGCCCAGCACGACGACATCGACTTCCTGGTCCCAGGCCATGGGCTGTTATCCCTTCAACTCAACAGGGCGGACAACTGCTGCGCGGCCTTGACCACCGCGTCCTTGCCGCGCATCACGACGTCTTCCCGGTGGGAGATGAGGTTGATGCAGGTGGGCGGCGACGGCGCCGGGCGGCGGACCGCGACGGCCAGCCCGTAGGTGTTCGGTTCGATCTCCCCGTAGGTCGTCACCCAACCACGCTCGCGGGTGCGTGCCACCAGATCGCGTTCCCCCGGGCGCGGGGGCATGCTCGCCAGCAGGGCGATTCCGGCCGCGCCGCGGTTCAGCGGATACCGGCTGCCCTCGTGAAAGGAGAGTTGGTAGGCGACGTGGCTGGGCACGATGACAGCCACCGCCACCTGCTGGTCGCCCTCGGCGACGAGCAGCGACACGGTGATCCCGAGCTCGTCGGCCAGCGCGCGCAATGTCGGCAGGCTGAGTTGGCGCACGTTGCGGTCGAAGGACGCGCCGAGCACGGCGAGGCCTGCCGCCGGCCGGTATCGGCCGTCCTCACCCTTGGCCACCAGACGGAACTCCGCGAGCGTGGACAGCAGCCGGTAGGCGATCGTGCGGTGCACGCCGACTTTGTCGGCAAGCTGAGCGACGGTGAGCCCGCTGCGGGAATCCGCCACCATTTGCAGCGCGGTCAGCCCCCTGGCCAGGGTCTGCGAACCTGTCCCCGTACCCGTCACAGCCTTGACAGACCTTCGGGCGAGAGCGAAGCTCTATATATAACGCACACCACTGTGCGATATTAGCACACCAAGTAGGCCCAAAACGAGAACATCATTTCCGGCGAGGCCGGAGCCAGAGAGGGACCGTGGCGGAGTTCGAAAGCATATGGAGCGACCTGCAGGGCGTGGCGTTTTCGCAGGGCTACCTCGATGCCGGGGGAGTGCGGACCCGCTACCTGCGCGCCGGCGACCCGGGCAAGCCGGTGCTGATGTTCCTGCACGGGTCCGGCGGCCACGCTGAGGCCTACGTGCGCAATCTCGCCGCGCACGCGGACCACTTCTGGACGTGGTCGATCGACATGCTGGGACACGGCTACACCGACAAGCCGGGTCATCCGCTGGAGGTCGGTCACTACGTCGAGCACCTGATGGCGGTGCTGGGAACCATCGGCGTGGAACGCGCGTGCGTCAGCGGCGAATCACTGGGGGGATGGGTGGCGGCCCGCGCCGCGGTCGACCATCCGGACGTGGTCGAGCGGCTGGTCCTCAACACCGCCGGCGGCTCACAGGCCGATCCCGTTGTGATGCAACGAATTATCACGCTATCCATGGCTGCCGCCGAGGATCCGGCGTGGGAAACCGTGCAGGCGAGGATCAAATGGCTGATGGCCGACAAGTCCAAGGACTACGACGACCTCGTCGCCAGCCGTCAACGCGTCTACCGCCAACCGGGATTCGCCAACGCCATGCGCGACATCATGGCGTTGCAGGATCCCGAGATCCGGGCGCGCAACATCCTCGGTCCGGCCGAATACGGTGCGATCACCGCGCCGACGCTGGTGTTGTGGACCAGTGACGACCCGACCGCCGATGTGACCGAGGGCCGTCGGATGGCGTCGATGATCCCGGGTGCCCGCTTCGAGGTGATGTCCGGCTGCGGCCACTGGCCGCAGTACGAAGACGCCAAGACCTTCAATCGCCTCCACCTCGACTTCCTGTTGGGGCGGTGATGGTCGGCGTGGGGCACGACGTGGATTTCGACGTCTGCGTCATCGGCGCGGGTCCGGTTGGCCTGACTCTGGCCAATATCCTTGGCCTGCAGGATGTCCGGACGCTGGTTGTCGACGAGCGGGACAGCCTCATCGACTACCCGCGCGGCGTCGGCCTCGACGACGAGGCGCTGCGCACCTTCCAGTCCATCGGGCTGGTCGACCGCGTCCTGCCGCACACCGTGCCCAACCAGATTCTGCGATTCGTCGACGGCAGGCGCCGCTTGCTGGCCGAAATGGCCCCTCCCGACGCGTGTTTCGGGTGGCCGAAGCGCAACGGGTTCGTGCAGCCCCTCGTCGATGCCGAGCTGCTCGCCGGGCTGGACAGGTTCGCGCACGTCGAGGTGCGCTGGGGGCGCCCGATGACGGGGTGCCGGTCGAACGCCGACGCGGTGACGGTCGAGTTGGGTGGCGACGGGGACGCGTCGGCCGTGCGCGCTTCCTACGTCGTCGGTTGTGACGGGGGTCGCAGCACCACCCGGCGCATGATGGGCGTGTCCTTCGACGGGACGACCTCGTCGACGCGCTGGCTGGTGGTCGACGTCGCCAACGATCCGCTCGGCCACCCGAACAGCGAGGTCGGTGCGGACCCCGAGCGCCCGTACGCCTCGATCTCGATCGCGCACGGAATCCGCCGTTTCGAGTTCATGATTCACGCGAACGAAACCGACGAGCAGGCCGAGGATCCGGAGTTCCTGACGCGCATGCTGGCGCGCATGGTTCCGCACCCCGACCGGGTCGACGTGATCCGGCGGCGGGTGTATACGCATCACTCGCGGATCGCCGGAGCGTTCCGCAGCGGTCGGCTGCTGCTGGCGGGGGACGCTGCCCACCTGATGCCGGTATGGCAGGGGCAGGGATACAACAGCGGCATCCGGGATGCGGCCAACCTGGGCTGGAAGCTTGCGGCGGTGGTCAACGGCCAGGCCGGCGATGAGTTGCTGGACACCTACGACATCGAGCGCCGCAAGCACGCGCGCGCCATGATCGACCTGTCCACCATGGTCGGTCGCGTCATCTCGCCGACGAACCGCCGGGTGGCCGGCGCGCGCGACCTGCTCGTGCGCTCGGCGTCGATCGTGCCATCGCTCAAGAAGTACGTGCTCGAGATGCGGTTCAAGCCGATGCCGCGCTACGACCAGGGGGCGGTGGTGCGCTCCGGGCCGGGCCTGGCCGCGTCGACGGTGGGTACGCTGTTCATCCAGCCCCGGGTCGATACCCGCTCCGTGGAGAATGTGCTGCTCGACGACGTCCTGGGCGATTGGTTCGCGGTGTTGTGCTGGAACAACAACCCGCGCAAGATCCTCGGCGACGCCGCGTTCGAGAGCTGGAAGGCGCTGGGCGCCCGGTTCGCCGCCCTCCGCCCGGTGACGCAGCTGCGCTGGACCGGGCACGACGACCCCGACGTCGTGGTGGTCGGCGATCGCGGCGGTGACCTGAAGTCCTGGTTCGACACCCATCAGGAATCGGTGCTGTTCCTGCGCCCGGACCGGTGCATCGCGGGTGCCTGCATCGCGCAGCGAGCGCCGGAACTGAGCAGGGCGCTCCTCGATGCACTCGCCCTGCGGCCGGGAGGAGGTGATCGACGAAGTGACACTGGCTCTATGTTGTATGTCGCACAGCCCGCTCCTGAATCTTCCGGGGCCGTCGCGGGACCTGCTTGACGACATCGAAGGCGCGATCGCCCAGGCGCGGCTCTTCGTCGAGGATTACGACCCCGACCTGGTCGTCATCTTCTCTCCGGATCACTACAACGGGTTCTTCTACAGGGTGATGCCGCCGTTCTGTATCGGGTTGAGCGCCAGTGGCGTCGGCGACTACGGCACCCATGCCGGTCCGTTGGACGTTCCGAAAGACCTTGCGGCCGACTGTGCGGACGCGATCCTGGACGCGGGGGTCGACGTCGCGGTGTCGGCGAGCATGGAGGTGGATCACGGCACCGTCCAGCCCCTGGAGAAGCTTTTCGGCGACGCCACCTCGCGCCCGGTCATACCGATTTTCGTCAACGCCGTCGGTGTGCCGCTGGGGCCGTTGCGCCGCTGCCGGGCGCTGGGAGGCGCGGTCGGCCGGCACCTGGCCCACCTGGACAAGCGGGTGCTGCTGGTGGGATCCGGTGGGCTCTCACACAGTCCGCCGCTGCCCGCGCTGGCGACCGCCCCGCCGGCGGTGCTCGAGCGGATCGTGCACGGCCGGCCGATGACGACCGAGCAACGGCAGGCGCGCCAGGCGGCCGTGATCGAGGCGGCCCGCAGCTTCGCCGCGGGCGAGAGCGGACTGCAACCGCTCAACCCGGCGTGGGACCACCACTTCCTGGAGATCCTCGACCGTGGGTCGCTGGACGAGCTCGACCGGTGGTCGAACTCGTTCGTCATCCACGAGGGCGGCGGCTCGGCGCAGGAAATCCGCACGTGGATAGCGGCTTTCGGTGCGCTGGATGCCGCGGGCAGCTACCGGACCACCGTTCGATATTACAAGCCGGCCGCCGAATTGATCGCCGGTTTCGCGATCAGAACGGCGGTCCTGACGTGAGCGCGGCGATCGACGGCTTCGACCGGGTCGTCGACGTGCTCGTCGTCGGCTCGGGCGGCGGGGGCATGACGGCCGCACTCACCGCGCACGCCGACGGGCTCGACACGCTGGTCGTCGAAAAGTCCTCCCATTTCGGTGGTTCCACCGCCTTGTCGGGCGGGGGCATCTGGGTGCCCGGCGCGCCGCCACAGCGCAGGCAGGGGTATGCGCCCTCGCCCGAGGGCGTTGTCGACTATCTGCGCCGCATCACCGACGGGCTCGTCAGCGAGGCGCGGCTGCGGCAGTACGTGGAGTCCGGGCCACGGATGCTCGCATTCCTCGAACAGCTCTCCAGCTGGTGTGAATTCGTCTGGAAGCCGGGCTACGCAGACTATTACCCGGAATTGCCCGGCGGCTCGGAGCTCGGCAGCACCATCAACGTGCCACCCATCGACCTGCGCAAGCTGGGCCCCGACGAGCAGACGCTACTGCAGCCGTTGGCACTGGCCCCGAAGGGAATCTGGCTGGGCCCCAAGGAACTACGCACCTTCTACCGGATCAGGCAGTCCTGGGCGGGCAAGGGCGTGCTGCTCAAGCTCGTTTCGCGGATGGTCAGGGCCCGGGTGTTCGGCGAGCGGATGGCGGCCATCGGACAGTCCCTGGCGGCCCGGCTCAGGCTGGCCATGAGGGAACGCGGCATTCCGTTGTGGCTGAACTCGCCGATGGTCGAGTTGCTCACCGGCGCCGATGGATCGGTGACCGGCGCGTTGGTGGAAAAGGACGGCACCCGGATTCGACTCGGCGCGCGGCTTGCAGTGGTCCTCGCGTCGGGCGGCTTCGACCACGATCTCGCCCGGCGCAAAGAGGTGTTGCCGGTGTTGGAGCAGGATTGGAGCTTCGGCAATCCAGCGTCCATGGGCGACGGCATACGAGCTGCCGAAAAGATCGGCGCCGCCACGGAACTCCTCGACGAGGCGTGGTGGTTCCCGGCGATCCAATGGCCGGACGGCCGGATGCAATTCATGCTCAACGAGCGGATGATGCCGGCGCAGTTCATCGTCAACGGCGAGGGCAGGCGCTTCATCAACGAAGCGGCGCCGTACATGGACTTCGGTCACGCGATGATCGAGGGGCAGAAGTCGGGGGTCACCCACATCCCGTGCTGGCTGATCACCGACCACCGATCGTGGATGCGCTACGTCGTCGGGGGGCACCTGCCGATACCCAAGATCCCGTTCGCGCCGGTGCCCACCGGTCGCAAGATCCCGCCCGCATGGCTGGAATCGGGCGTCGTCAAGGCGGCGAGCACCTGGGACGAGATGGCGACCAAGATCGGCGTGCCGGCGGACCGGCTGCGCGAAACCGCCCGCCGATTCAACGAGCTCGCCCGCTCGGGTCACGACGACGACTTCCACCGGGGCGACAGTGTGTACGACAACTACTACGGTGATCCGACGCTGCCCAACCCGAACCTGTATCCGTTGGGCGACCCGCCGTACTACGCGTTCCGGATCGTTCTCGGGGACCTTGGAACGTCCGGCGGCCTGAGTGTCGACGAGCACGCCCGCGTGTTGCGGGCCGACGGCTCGGCGGTGCGGGGCCTCTACGCGGTGGGCAACACCTCCGCGCCGGTCATGGGCCGCAGCTATGCCGGCGCCGGGGCGACCATCGGCCCGGCCATGACCTTCGGCTTCGTCGCCGCCAAACACATTGCACAGCAGGACCTTGACTCTCACAGGAGGTAATGGATGAAGATATCGCTGTTCTACGAATTCGCACTGCCACGACCCTGGGCTCCCGACGACGAGCGGGTCATGCTGCAGGACTGTCTCGACGAGGTCGAGGCCGCCGACAAGGCGGGCTTCTCCACCGTGTGGCTCACCGAGCACCACTTCCTCGAGGAGTACTGCCATTCCACCGCTCCGGAGATCTTCCTGGCCGCCGCCAGTCAGCGGACCAAGAACATCCGGCTGGGATTCGGCATCATGCATCTGCTGCCCGCGGTGAACCATCCCGCCCGGGTCGCCGAACGCGTCGCGACAATCGACCTGCTCTCCAACGGGCGGGTCGAGTTCGGCACCGGTGAAGGCTCCTCGGTCGGCGAACTCGGCGGGTTCGACGTCGACCCCGCCGACAAGCGCGCGCAGTGGGAGGAGTCCCTAGAGGTCGCCATTCGGTGCATGATCGAGGAGCCGTTCACCGGCTTCAAAGGTGAGCAGATCCAGATGCCGCCCCGTAACGTGATACCCAAGCCCGTACAGAAGCCGCATCCCCCGGTCTGGGTCGCCTGCACCCGCCCGGCGAGCGTACAGATGGCGGCCCAAAAATGCATCGGCGCACTGAGCTTCGCCTACACCGGGCCCGGACCGCTCACCGAGCGGGTCAACGGCTACTACAAGGAGTTCGAGGAGAGCGGTGTGCCCGTCACCCCGCAGATCAACCCGAACATCCTGGCCATCGGAGGTGACCTGTCGATGATGGTCGCCAAAACCGAGGAACAGGCGCTGCAACGGCTCGGGCAGGGCGGTGGATTCTTCTCGTTCGGGATCATGCACTACTACCTGACCGGGATGCACACCCCGGGGCGGACCGGGGTGTGGAAGCGGTACCTCGAAGAGGTCGAGAAAGACCCCACGCTGGCCTACGGTCCCGGGCGGGGCGCGATCGGAACCCCCGCCATGGTGCGGGAATTCCTGCGCGGCTACGAGGAGAGCGGCGTCGACGAGATCATCCTGCTGCTCAACCCGCGCAGCCACGAGGGCACCATGGAGTCCATCGAGCTGATGGGCAAAGAGGTGCTGCCGGAGTTCATCGAGCGCGACGCGAAGGCGGTGGCCGAGAAGGCAAAGCGGTTGGAGCCCGTCGTCGAGAAGGTCGAGTCGCGCCGGACGGCCTCGGCCGCACCGCAATTCGACGAGACTTACGCGTTCGGCGGGCTGCCCACCGGCCGCGACAAGTTCACCGCCAGCGAGATCCCCGAAGCCATGGCGGAGATCAACGAGGGCCGCGTCCAGGCGGCGCAGCGCGCCAAGGAGCAACGCCAGTGACTTCCCGGCACGGGGCACACCGTTGGGAGTGATCGACGAACTGTGGCGCTACGACGGCCGCCGTGCGGTGGTGACGGGTTGTGCCTCGGGCATCGGCGAGCACGTGGTGCGCCAGCTCGCCGAACTCGGGGCTGACGTCGTCGGGCTCGACAAGCGCCGGCCATCCCTGCCGCTCAGCGAGTTTCACGAGGTCGACCTGTCCGATGAAGGGTCCATCGACACCGCGGTGGCGTCCGTCGGCGGCCTCGTTGATGCACTCTTCAACGTCGCCGGTGTGTCCTCGGGCATCGGCGACCCGCCGCTGGTGGTCACGATCAACTTCCTGGGCCTGCGCCATCTCACCGAGGCGCTGATTCCGAAGATGGGCGACGGGTCGGCCATCGTGAGCGTGTCGTCGCTGGCGGCGGCCTCTTACCGAGACCACCTCGGGTCGGTGGCCCCGCTGCTCAACACCGAGACCATGCGGCAGGGAATCGATTGGTGCCGCAGCCATCCCGACGAGCTGACCGGGGGCGGGTACCGATTGTCCAAGGAAGCGATCATCCTGTACACCATGCGAAGCGCAACGGCACTCGGCGCGCGGGGCATCCGCATCAACTGCACGGGCCCCGGCGTCACCGAGACCCCGATCCTCGATCAGCTGCGGACCGCCTATGGCCAAGGCTTTCTCGACGACATCCCCAAGCCGCTGGGAAGGGTCGCCGACCCCGCAGAGCAGGCCGCGGTGCTGCTCTTCCTGAACAGCCGTGCGGCCAGCTACATTTCGGGTCAGGTGGTGTGGGTCGACGGCGGCAACATCGGCGCCGCGGTGGCCCGCGAGCTCGAGGAAGGTCACGCCCCGTGGCCGGCGTAGCCGACTTCCGGCGGGTCGCACGCGAGGTCTCCAACTGGGGGCGCTGGGGCAGCGACGACGAGATCGGCACCCTCAACTTCATCACCGCGGAGAAGGTCGCGCAGGCGGCCGGCCTCGTCCGGCACGGCAAGGTCTTTCCGCTCGGCGTGGACTTCGGCTCGTCGGGTCCGCAGGGCGCCTTCGGATTTCGGCACAACCCGATACACGTGATGACGGTGGACGGCGGTGACGCCGCCACGCTGGCCCAGTACGGGCCCGGCTGGGACCGTAACCCGACGGCGGCGCAGATGGGCCCGTACTTCGTCGACAATTTGTTCCGCTTCAACGACGACATGGTCATCATGCCGTTGCAGGCCGCCACCCAATGGGACGCGCTGTCGCACGTGTACTACGACGATCTCCTCTATAACGGCTTCGCGGCCGGTTCGGTGACCAGCCTGGGTGCCTTTCACTGCGGCATCGAGAAGGTCGACGGCAAGGGCATCACCTCACGGGGGGTGCTGCTCGACGTCGTCCGCCATCGCGGCGCCGAGGTCTTCCTGGAGCACGGGACGCCGATCACGCCGCAGGAATTGGACGACGTCGCCCGCGCGCAGGGTGTCACGGTCGGGCGCGGTGACATCGTGCTGATCCGCACCGGCTGGTGGGCCCGATATCTGATGACCGGCAAGAAGACCGAGCCCTACTCCGGGCTGGACTGGCAATGCGCGCCCTGGCTGCACGACCACGAGGTCGCCGCGGTGGCCTCCGACAACCTCCAGGTCGAGGACCCGGTGTCCGGCGTCGACGGGGTGTTTTTGCCGTTGCACCTGCTGTGCCTGCGCGACATGGGGTTGATCTTCGGTGAGTACTGGGACCTGACCGCCCTCGCGCAGGATTGCGCCAACGACGGCGTCTACGAGTTCCAGCTCGTCGCGCCGCCGCTGAGATTCGTCGGGGCAGTGGGGTCACCGGTGAATCCGATCGCGATCAAGTAGAGAAGGCGGTCGATGGAATTTCATCGCAAGACCATGCCGGTCGACGGGCTGACCACCAGCTATCTGGAAGCGGGTGAGGGCGATGCGGTGGTCCTGCTGCACGGCGGCGAGTTCGGCGCCAGTGCCGAACTCGGCTGGGAACGCACCATCGCCGCGCTGGCCGAGCGATACCGCGTGCTTGCCCCCGACCAACTCGGATTCGGGCAGTCGGCCAAGGTCATCGACTTCGTCGACGGCCGCGGGATGCGGATTCGCCACATCGCCCGCTTCTGCGAGGCACTCGGTATCGGCTCCGCCCATTTCGTCGGCAACTCGATGGGCGCGATCAACCTGTTCACCGACGCCACCGCCGACGTACCACGGTGGCCCGTCCGCAGCCTGGTGGCCATCTGCGGCGGCGGCGAGATCCAGCAGAACCAGCATTTCGAGGCGCTGCAGACCTACGACGCCACGTTGCCGGCGATGCGGCGCATCGTCGAGGCGCTGTTTCACGACCCCGGCTATCCCGCCGACGACGACTACGTGCGGCGCCGCTACGAGTCGAGCGTCGCGCCCGGCGCGTGGGAAGCGGTGGCGGCGGCCCGCTTTCGTCGGCCGGGCGCCACGCCGTCATCCACCCCGTCCGCCGCGCGGCCTTACGAGCGCATTCGGGTGCCCGCGCTGGTCGTCGAGGGCGGCGACGACAAGCTCCTTCCGCCGGGCTGGGCCCGTCAGGTCGCGAAGCAGATCACGGGCGCCCGCTCGGAGGTGGTGGCAGGGGCCGGTCACTGTCCGCAGATCGAACAGTCCGGTGCGGTCAACGAATTGCTGCTCGATTTCTTCGCGACCGTTTGACCTCAGAAGAGATATTCCAGCCGAGTCTGCATCCCGGCGACCTGGTGGTAGGTGTTGTGACAGTGCAGCTGCCACAGGCCGGGGTTGTCGGCGACGAGCACGGCGCTGAGCCGGCTGTTGGGAAGCACCATCACCGTGTCCTTGCGGGCACCGGGAGCGCCGTCGGCGTTGATCAGCTGAAAGGTGTGACCGTGCAGGTGAATCGGGTGATACATCATCGTGGTGTTGTCGAAGATGATGGTGGGCCGCTGGCCTTGTCGCACCTGCAGCGGCTTGGTGGTGGGGTACGGTTCGCCGTTGATCGTCCAGTTGTATTGCGACATGTCACCACCCAGGACCACCGGTAGGCGCAGGTCGGGGTCCGGCCGCCCCAGGTTCTCGGGCGTTGTCGCGGTGAACATGTCGGCGGTGCCCACCCGTTGGTTCAGTTCGTCCGGTTGGAGCTGCGGGTCGGGGAGGCCGCCGGCCCCGGTCACCAGCAGCGCACGCGCCAGCGCGTTCTTCCCTTCCGCCAGGGCGACCAGCGGGAAGACGCCGTCGGCGGCGGTCACCATGACGTCGTAGCGCTCGGCCATCCCGATGAGCAACGCGTCGACCTCCCTGGGCAACACGGGGTGTCCGTCGGTGTGGGTGACCGTCATCGAATGGCCGGCCAGCGCGACGCGAAAGGCGGTGTCCGAACCGGTGTTGATGAGCCGGACCTTGATCCGTTGGCCCGGCCTGGCGCCAAAGGTTGTGGGGGCTGCGGGAATTCGGCCGTTGATCAGATAGTAGGGATAGGGGATGTCCCCGGCGTCGCCGTGCAGCAGATCGCTCGTGCCGACGCCACCGGTTGTCCCGGCCATCTCGGTGATCGGTGTTGCCGGGGCCGTCGGGGGTCCCGTCCGGGCTCCGGGTTTGGCCGGGGGTCCCGACGTGGCGCTTCGGGGTAGCGAGGAATCGCTCGGGCTGACCAGTTCGGCGTACAACTCTTGGGGGTTCTTGCCGACGCCGTCTGTCCAATCGTCGAGAACGACAATCCATTCGGCGTCGTAGTCGTCCTCGATCGGACTGTCGACGATCACGGGGAGGTAGAGGCCGGTGTCTTCGTCCAGGCCGGTGTGCGGGTGGCCCCAGTAGGTGCCCGCGTTCGGGACGGAGAACCGGTAGGTGAAGTTCCGGCCGGCTTCGATGTCCGGGGTGGCGGGCTGGGCGCCGTCCATGTCGTTGCGCAGCGCGATGCCGTGCCAGTGGACCGACGTGGGGTGGTCGAGGCGGTTGGAGACGTCGACGACGAGTTCGTCGCCGACACCGGCCCGGATGAGCGGCCCGGGGATGGTGTCGCCGTAGGCCAGGGTGCGCACCACCGGCCCGCCCAAGTCGATCTCGACCGGTTGAGCGGTCAGTTTCACCGACACCGTGCGCCCACTGTGCGGACGGGTCGCCTCGGCCGCCGCGATCGCCGCGGCCATCCGGGAGCTGGCTGAGTTTCCGGAATCGGGTCGGCCGCACCCGGCCAGCGCCAGTCCGCCCGCGATGCCGGCGGCCAAGAACTCGCGCCGGCCGAGCCCTCCGCCGGAGGGGAAAGCGCTCGCGGGCTGAACAGGCATCCATGCTCCTCGTCTGTAGCCCCCGGCGCTCTATACCGTGCTAGGCCGTCAGCCGAAGCGCAACCGCTGGCAGACCCGCCGCCTCGCCCCGCGTCGCGCTACGCGCCGCCGGGCGCCCGGCGGGCCAGCCAATCGCCGAATCGGGTGGCGTAGAGCGTCGCGTCCTCGCCGTCGAGCGGGACGATGCTGCGCTCGTCGATCGTCGCCCCGAAGTAGCGGGCCGCAGCGTCGGTCACCACCTGGCGCGGATCACCGGAGGCCGCAAGGTAGGTCCGGATGAAATCGTCCATACCCGCCTTTTCGGGGCCGGCGATGTTGACGATCCCGTTGCGCGGCTCGCCGATTGCCGCACGGGTCACGGCCGTCGCGACGTCGCCGGCGGCGATGGGCTGGAATGCCCCGTGCGGCAGCCGGACCGTGTCGCCTTCGGTTGCCGAGTCGGCTATGGCGCCGATGAACTCGAAGAACTGGGTCGCCCGCACGATGGAGTACGGCGCTCCCGACTCCTCGATCAGCTTCTCCTGGGCCACCTTGGCCCGCATGTAGCCGCTCTCCTGGGCGCGGTCGGCGCCCACGATCGAGAGCGCGACATGATGCTTTACGCCGGCCGCACGCTCGGCGGCAAGAAGATTCCTGGTCGAGGCCGTGAAGAAGTGCAGCACGGGTTCATCGTCGAAGGACGGCGAGTTGGACACATCGACCACCGTGTGCACGCCCGTCACTGCCTCGGCGAGGCCGTCGCCGGTGACGGTGTCGACACCCGAGCGCGGCGATGCCGGGACGGCCTCGTGGCCCAGGTCGGCGAGGTTCGCGACGACTTGTGAGCCGATCAGTCCGCTGCCGCCGACGACCAGAATCTTCATGACCACGGCCCTCCCGGGGTTGCGGTGGGTGGTGAGCTCAGCATCGCACCCGGGTGCGCACGGATGAAGACCGAAGAGCAAGGCAGGGTGGCCCACCCGTCCGCCCTTAAATCAATTGCTTGACTTAATCCTCGTCGCCCCGATTAACTCGTCGGGTGGTCAACGAATTGGACGGCAAGGTCGCCATCGTCACCGGTGGCGCCTCCGGCATCGGCCGCGGCCTGGTCGAGCGGTTCGTGGCCGAGGGCGCACGAGTCGTCATCGCCGACGTCGAATCCGGCCGGGGTGAGGCGCTGGCGACCTCGCTCGGCGCCCGTGCGCTGTTTCGGCAGACCGACGTGTCGGACCCCGAACAGGTCGGGGCGCTGGTGGCCGCGGCGGTGCACGAATTCGGCGGCCTGCACGTCATGGTGAACAACGCGGGGATTTCGAGCCCGCTGCGCAAACTGCTCGACGACGACCTGGCCGATTTCCATCGCGTGATGGGCGTCAATGTGCTGGGCGTGATGGCGGGTACCCGGGACGCCGCGCGGCACATGGCCGAACATGGCGGTGGCTCGATCATCAACATCACCTCGATCGGCGGCATCCAGGCCGGCGGCGGCGTGATGATCTATCGCGCGTCCAAAGCGGCCGTCATCCAGTTCACTAAGGCCGCGGCAATCGAGTTGGCGTACCACGAGATCCGGGTCAACGCGATTGCCCCGGGCAACATCCCCACCCCGATCCTGGGCAAGTCGGCGGCCGGTATGGACCCCGAACAGCTCGAGCAGTTCGAGGCGAGGATCCGCGAAACGATGCGGGAGGACCGGCCGCTGAAGCGCGAAGGCACGCCCGAGGACGTCGCCGAGGCGGCCCTGTATTTCGCGGGCGAGCGGTCGCGTTACGTCACCGGAACGGTGTTGCCGGTCGACGGAGGGACGGTGGCGGGCAAGGCGATCCGCCGGCGGAGCCGGTCGCACACGCCCGAGTGAGGCCCGCCGGCGAGCGCCGCCCGTCCGATTTAAATCAATCGCTTGACTTAATATCGCGTCCGCGGTTGACTGTCGGAGTGACCACTGCCGGCCGCGCCGTCCGCACCGAACGGGCCAGCTCCACCCAGGAGGCGATCCTGGTGGCGGCCGAGCGGCTCTATGCCGAGCACGGCATGTTCGCGGTATCGAACCGTCAGGTCAGCGAGGCCGCGGGGCAGGGCAACAACGCCGCCGTCGGGTACCACTTCGGCACCAAGGCAGACCTGGTGCGCGCCATCGAATACAAACACCGCGGGCCCGTCGAACGCCTGCGCGACGAGATGGTGGCCGACCTCAGGCGATCGGAGGGGTCCGCCGATCTGCGGGATTGGGTGGGCTGCCTGGTTCGGCCGCTCACCGAGCACCTGGCCGAGTTGGGCAACCCGACCTGGTACGCGCGCTTCGCCGCGCAGGCGATGACGGATCCCGCCTACTACCACATCGTCGTCAAGGGCGCACTGAGCTCGCCGTCGCTGGTCCAGGTCGTCGAGGGCATCAACCGCTGCCTGCCGGACCTGCCGGCCGAAGTGCACTTCGACCGCAACATCATGGCGCGCAACCTGCTGATGCACACCTGCGCGGACCGCGAACGCGCGCTCGCCGCGGGCGCCGCCCCACCCCACCGGTCATGGCGCGCGGCCGCATCCGGCCTCATCGACGCGATCGTGGGCCTGTGGCTGGCACCCGTGACACCGTACGAGTGAAGGCTTGAGCAGATGAAAGTGACTGTCGATCAGGACGTTTGCGCTTCGTCCGGGAACTGCGTGATGAACGCCCCCGAGGTGTTCGACCAGCGCGACGACGACGGCGTCGTCGTGTTGCTCGCCCCCAATCCGACGGCCGAGCAGACCGACGACGCGCGCCGGGCGGCCGCGGCGTGTCCCGCGCTGGCCATCCACATCGAGGAATGACATGTCGCGCACACTGACTTCCGCCACCGCCGAGTCGACCGCGGACATCCCCGACTACCCGATGGCCCGCGAGCCTCGTTGCCCGTTCGCCCCGCCGCCCGACGTCATGGCGCTGGCCGCCTCGAAACCGCTCAGCAGGGTCCGTATCTGGGATGGCAGCACGCCCTGGCTCATCACGGGTTTCGAGCAGGTGCGCGAGCTCTTCTCGGACTCCCGGGTCAGCGTCGACGACCGGCAGTCTGGCTTCCCGCACTGGAACGCGGGCATGTTGTCGACCGTGCACAAGCGTCCGCGGTCGGTTTTCACCGCCGACGGCGAGGAGCACACCCGGTTCCGCCGCATGCTGTCGAAGCCGTTCACCTTCAAGCGGGTGGAAGGCCTTCGCCCGACCATCCAGCAGATCACCGACGACCACATCGACGCGATGCTGGCCGGGCCGCAGCCGGCCGACGTCGTCACCGCGCTGGCCCTGCCGGTTCCCTCGTTGGTGATCAGCCAGCTGCTCGGGGTGCCCTATGCGGACGCCGAGATGTTCCAGCACCACGCCAATGTCGGCCTCGCACGGTACGCGACGGGTGAAGACACCGCCAAAGGCGCGATGAGCCTGAACAAATACCTGTGCCAGCTGGTCGAGGCCAAGATGGAAAACCCGGCCCCGGACTCCGCTCCGGACGCGGTTTCCGACCTCGCCGAGCGGGTCAGGGCCGGCGAGCTCAGCGTCAAAGAGGCCGCGCAGCTGGGCACCGGGCTGCTGATCGCCGGGCACGAAACCACCTCCAACATGATCGGATTGGGAGTGCTGGCCCTGCTGGTGAACCCGGACCAGCTGGCCGTCATCCGCGACGCGGAAGACCCCAAGGTCCTCGCGAGCGCGGTCGAGGAATTGCTGCGTTACCTCAGCATCATCCAAAACGGCCAGCGCCGAGTCGCTCTCGAGGACATCCACATCGCCGGAGAGACGATCCGCGCGGGCGAGGGCATCATCATCGACCTGGCCCCGGCCAATTGGGACCCCGACGCCTTCCCCGAGCCGGACCGGCTGTACCTGCACCGCTCGGGGGCCGACCGCAACGTCGCGTTCGGCTACGGGCGGCACCAGTGCGTCGGTCAGCAGCTCGCCCGCGCGGAGCTGCAGATCGTCTACCGGACGCTGTTTCGCCGCATTCCGACACTCGAGCTGGCCATCCCGATCGATGACGTGCCGTTCAAACACGACCGGCTCGCCTACGGGGTCTACGAACTGCCGGTGAAGTGGTAGGCCCTGGTAGCTCCAGCCCCAGCGGGCTACCGTCAACAACGCCGATCCAGATGGAGGGTCAACGATGACGACTCAGACAAGTACCGTTTCGCTCTATCCGCCCGGCGGCTTCGGCGCGCCGAAGAATCGCCGCGGGCACGCGACGGGAGCGGACGTCGGACTGCCGCACGGGACCGTGGTCTTCTCCGCGGACAACCACATCTCGCTCGCGGACGACATTTTCTACCAACGCTTTCCGGACGAGCTCAAGGAGAAGGCGCCGCGGATCTGGTACGAGGACGGCGCCTACCAGGTCGGGCGCAAGGGACAGTCGTTCCTGCCGGGCGACTTCAGCGCGGTGCTGATGCAGTACGACGACCTGCCCGGGGCCGCGAGCACCAACATCGACGCACGCATCCAGGAGCTGCGCGACGACGGCGTCGACAAAGAGCTCGCCTTCCCCAACGCGATCTTGGCGCTTTTCCACTACCCGGACAAGCAACTTCGCGAGCTCGCCTTCCGCATCTACAACGAGTACATCGCCGAACTGCAGGAGCGTTCCAACGGCCATTTCTACGGCGCGGGCCTGATCAACTGGTGGGACCCCGAGGGCACCAGGCGGACGCTGGCCGAGCTGAAGTCGCTGGGCCTCAAAACATTCCTGTTGCCGCTCAACCCCGGCAAGGACGACGACGGCAACGTCATCGACTACGGTAGCACCGCGATGAAACCGGTCTGGGACGAGATCGAAGCGGCCGGGTTACCGGTGACCCACCACATCGGCGAGACCCCGCCGAAGACGCCGTGCCAGTTCAACAGCGTGGTGGTCGGCATGATGATCAACATCGACGGCTTTCGGGAGCAGTTCGCCAAGTACCTGTTCTCCGGGATCCTCGACGACCACCCCGGGTTGCGGATCGGGTGGTTCGAGGGCGGAATCGCTTGGGTGCCATGGGCGCTGCAGGACGCCGAGCACCTGGTTGCCTCCTACCAGCACATGTTCAACCGCCCGCTGCAGCACGATGTCCGCCATTACTGGGACCGACACATGAGTGCCTCGTTCATGGTCGACCCCCTCGGCCTGCAGCTGATCGACCAGATCGGCGTGGACAAGGTCATGTGGTCCAGCGACTACCCCCACAACGAGAGCACCTACGGCTACTCGGAGAAGTCTCTGGCCGCGGTGGTCGGAGCCGTCGGGCCGGAGAACGCCGCGAAGATCGTCAGCGGAAACGTGACCGAGTTCCTGGGACTGTAACGGCGCACCGATGACAACGTTTGCACAAGCGGGCGCCGCCAGCCTGGTGATTCCGGACGTCCCGGACATGGCCCGCATGCGCCGCGAAACCGGCGCCCGGCTGCGCTCGGCGATGGCCGAGCGTGGCGTCGACGCGATGGTCCTGCTGGGCAACAACGCGGTGGTCTACGCGACCGGGACCAGTTGGCCACTCGGCGACGCGGGGTTGTCCTACGTCGAGCGGCCGGTGGCCGTGGTGCTTGCCGCCGACGATTCGCCGCATCTGTTCCTGCCGTTCCGTGAGGGCGCCTCGCTGGAGTCCGACCTGCCCGCCGATCACCTGCATGGACCCGTCTACCTCGAATTCGACGAAGGTGTAGCCGATTTCGCGCGCCGATTGGCAGGCCTCATTCCGGCGGGAGCGGCGGTGGCGGTCGACGAATTCACGGGGGCCATGTCGCGGGCGGCCAGGCAGTTGTTCCCCGGTGGCGCGCCGGCCGATGCCGCCGCGATCGTGAGTGCGGCGAAGTCGGTCAAGACCCCGGACGAATTGTCCTGCATGCGCACCGCGATCCGGATCACCGACGAGGCGATCGTCGACGTGCACCGGCGGCTTGCCCCCGGCGTCCGCCAGATCGACCTGTCGGCAAGCTTTTTGCGGCGCGCCTTCGAGCTCGGCGCTACGGCCAGCATGCTGGAACCGATCTGGCAGGTGATGCCGCCGACCAAGGCCGACGGCGTGTGGACCACGCACGGCGACCTCGCGCTGCCGTTGCTGAGCACCGAACGGGAACTGGCCGAGGGCGACGTGCTGTGGACGGACGTCAGCATCACCTACCGGGGCTACTGCTCGGACTTCGGGCGCACCTGGCTGGTGGGACGCGACCCGTCGCCGCGTCAGCAGGCGCAGTTCGACAAGTGGCTGGAGATCATGACGGCCGTGCGTGGCGTCGCGCGTGCCGGGGCCACCGCCGCCGAGCTGGCCAGGGCGGCGACGGCGGCCAACGGCGGCAGCCGGCCCTGGCTGCCGCACTTCTACCTGGGACATGGCATCGGCGTGAACGCCGCCGAAATGCCCATGATCGGAACCGATCTCGGCGAGGAATTCGACGAGAGTTTCGTGCTGCAGGCCGGCATGGTGCTGGTATTGGAGCCGGTGGTGTGGGAGGACGGCACCGGAGGCTACCGCAGCGAAGAGGTCTTGGTGATCACCGAGGAAGGCTGGATCCAATTGACCAACTACCCCTATGACCCCTATGGCCACTGAAGTTCTGCCCGACGATCGCGCGCTGCGATCGGGACGGCGCCGGCGCGCGCTGGATGAGATGGCGGCTCACGACCTCGATGTGCTGGTACTCGGCCGGCAGGCCAACGTCCGTTACGTGGCGGGCGCTCCCCAGCTGTGGGTCGCGGGAACCCGGCCGTTCGGCCCGACCTGTGTGCTGGTGCGCGCCACCGGCGCGATTCACCTGCTCAGCACCTGGGACGAGGGTGTGCCCGAGGACATCCCGCACGAAAACCTCTACGGCATCTCGTGGAATCCGCTGAACACCGTGGCGGCGCTGCGCCACATCGACGGTGCGGCCACCGCTCGGCGGGTCGGAACCGACGCGCTGTCACCGGTTTTCGCGCAGCTGCTGCCGACGGCCTTTCCCAACGCGGAGCTCGTGGACGGCGAAACGGCGATGCGGGCCGCCCGGCGCATCAAGACCGCCGAGGAACTGGTCGCGCTGCGCGAGTCCATCTCGGTGGCCGAATCGGGACTGGCGGCAGCCGTCTGCGAGCTGCGGCCAGGGGTCACCGAGCAGGGGCTCGCCGGTGTCCTGTTGGAAGCCGTGGCGGCCGGGGGCGTGAGCACCCCGTCGAATCAGGACGTCGCGTGGGTGACTTCACCCGATCATCCGTGGCGGCGGGCCGACGGGGACGGTCGCATCGAAAGCGGCGACCTCGTGGCAATTTCGGCCGGAGTGCTGGCCGGTGGCTACGTCGGGGAGGTGGGGCGGACCTGGCCGGTGGGCACCGTCAGCGGCGCCGCCGCACTGCAGCGGCGCTGGGACGGCCTGTGGCACCGGCTGCGCGACGCATGCCGGCCCGGCGCGGCGGCCACCGACCTGCTCGCCGCCTACGATGCCGCCGGTGAGCCCGCGCCGCCGATGCCGGTGGCGCGCGGTCTCGGAATGGGTTTCGACCCGCCCGTCGTCTCCGAGCACCTTCCCCGGACCGCCGCCGGCGAGCGACTGGAGCCGGGCATGGTGCTGGCGGTCACGGGCTACGTGTGGGAGCAAGGGGTCGGTGCGGTCTTCGGGCGCGAGGCGGTCCTGATCACTGCCGAGGGCCCGGAAGTCCTGACCGCCAGTCCCGCATGGCAGCCCTGAACATGCCCGACACCTCGGATCCCCCGGCCAAGAAGATCATCCGGTACGAAAAGGATCCCAAGACCCGCATCGCGACCATCACCTTCGACCGGCCCGGCTATCTCAACGCGCCCACGATCGCCGCTCGGCTGCGCTACGCCGACCTCCTGCACCGCGCCAACGTCGATGACGACGTCAAGGTGCTGGTCATCCGCGGGAGCGGCGACGACCTCGGCTCGGGTGCGGATCTCGCCGAATCCATGCGGGCACAAAGATCGGCCGATCCCGCTGCGCGCCTTGGCGAGTACCGGATCGCCGCCGACGAGGTGAGCGCTCCACCTCAAGGTTCCTTCCGCCGCGGCGCCACCCTGGGCCAGTGGTACGCCAACCCGAACTCCGGGATACGCGGCCTGCAGGACTTCAAGAAGATCAGCATCCTCGAGGCCAAGGGTTACTGCTACGGCTGGCACTTCTACCAGGCGGCCGACGCGGACCTGGTCATCTCCAGCGACGACGCGCTGTTCGGGCATCCGTCCTTCAGGTATTACGGTTGGGGACCGCGGATGTGGTGGTGGGCGCAGACCATGGGTATCCGGAAATTTCAGGAAATGGTCTTCACCGGAAGGGCTTTCACGGCCGCGGAGATGTATGAGTGCAACTTCCTCAACAGCGTGGTCCCACGCGCTCGGCTCGAGGGGGAGGTGGACAAGTACGCGCTGGCGTGCGCGCGCAATCGCCCCGCCGACACCGTGTTCATGCAGAAGGTCTTCTTCGAGATCATGAAGCAGTTTCAGGGCGAGTACCTGGGCAGCATGCTCAGCGGCGTCTTCGAGTCGATGGGCGGCGCGGTCCGCGCCGATGGCGAGGGCGACTTCACGCTCGACGACGCCCTCGAACGAGGGCTGGGCGACGCGGTAAGGGACAACGACACGAGATTTCCCCCCGAATGGCGCCTGAGCAAGAAGGGGCGCACGAAGAAGGACTCCAAGGCGAAGAGAAAGCAGTAGTGGTGCCCGCCGCGACCGAACCGCCGCTGACCGGCTATACCGTGGTCGACCTCTCGACCGGGATCGCGGGAGCCTACTGCACCAGATTGCTCGCCGACGGCGGAGCGGACGTGGTGAAAGTGGAACCGCTCGAAGGTGACCCGCTGCGTTCGTGGTCTGCCTCAGGCGCCGCGGCCCGGCTCGGCGGCGACGGCGCGCTGTTCGTCTTCCTGGCGGGCGCCAAGCACAGCGTCGTCGCCGACCCGGAACGCGACGACGACGTAGAGCTGGTCGACAACCTGCTCGCGGCGGCCGACGCGGTGGTGTGGTCCGCCGGATCGAAGGTGGCTGAACTGCCCGGCTTCGCGCCCGCCGAGATCCTCTGTCGCCATCCGCATCTCACGGTCACCTCGATCACGCCGTTCGGGCTCGAGGGGCCTTGGCGCGACCGGGCCGCGACCGAGTTCACGCTACAGGCGTGGTCGGGCGGGATCATCGGCCTCGGCCGCGGCGAGGCCGGGCGCGCACCGGTGTTCGTCGGCGGCCAGATCGGCGAGTACCTGGCCGGGGCGTACGCGAGTGCGGCCACCCTGGCGTCGCGGTACCGCCGGATCGGCGGTGCGTCAGGGGAACTGCTGGACTTGTCGATGCTGGAGACCCAGATCCTGGGCCTGACCTACTACCCCGTCACCTATTTCGACGTGCTCGGCCGGCCGTGGCGAGACGCTCGCCGCCTGACGGTGCCGGGCGTGGCTCGCGCCAGGGACGGCCTGATCGACGTCGGTTGCGGCACGGCGCAGCAGTGGTTCGACCTGTGTGCGATGGTCGGACACCCCGAGTGGATCGACGAAGACCTCGCGATGTCGATCACCGAGTTCGCCAACCTGCACGCCGGCGAGATCTACGCCTGGATGGCCGAGCACTCCGTCGACGACATCCGCGAGCTCGCGACGGCGTTCCGCATCCCCAACGCCCCGGTCGCCAACGGCGCCAACATCGCTTCGCTGGACCATTTCATCGAGCGCGGTTCGTTCGTGCGCAATCCCGTCGGGGATTTCCTGCAGCCGGGCCCCCCGTACCGGCTGCGCCCCGCACAGTTGCGGCCGCCGCAGCCGGCGCCCGGGCTCGGCGAGCACACCGAGCAATACCGGGCCGCCACCGCGAAACGTTCGGTCCCGCCTCCGCCCCGGGACCCCTCACAGCGGCCGAAAGAGCTGCCGTTCACGGGTCTTCGGGTGTTGGACATGACCACGTTCTGGGCGGGCCCCAGCTGCACCCACCTGCTGGCCATGCTCGGCGCCGAGGTCATCCACGTGGAGTCCACCCGCCGCCCGGACGGCACACGGCTGATCGCCGGCGTGCCCGTCACCGAGCACCAGTGGTGGGAGAAGTCACCGATATTCCAAGCGCTGAACACCAACAAGAAGGGCCTCACGCTGGACCTGCAGAGCCCCCGCGGCCGGGAGCTGCTGTGCAGGCTTATCGCCACGTGCGACGTGCTGGTGGAGAACTTCACACCGCGCGTGCTCGACCAGATCGGTCTGGATTTTCCTGCCGTCTCCTCGATCCGGTCCGACGTGGTGATGATGCGCATGCCGGGGTTCGGTCTCGACGGACCCTGGCGCGACAACCCTGCGTTCGCGTACGTCATCGAGGCCGCATCCGGCCTGAGCTGGATGACCGGCTACCCCGACCGCACACCGTACGACCCGTACTCGATCGGGGACCCCAACGCGGGCGTGCACGCGCTCAACGCGCTGCTGCTCGCGCTGGAACACCGCCGCCGCACCGGGCAGGGCGTGTTCGTCGAAGCGGCGATGGTCGATGCCGCGCTCAACGTCGCGGCCGAACAGATCATCGAGTACTCCGCCTACGGCGCCCTGCTCCAGCGCGCCGGAAACCGGGGACCGACCGCGGCGCCGCAGAACCTCTACCGCACCGCCGACGTCGACGAATTCGGGAACCTCGACAGCTGGGTCGCCATAGCGGTGGCAACAGACGAGCAATGGCGACTCCTGTGCGGCGCCCTCGGATCACCGGTCTGGGCAACGGATCCCGAGTTGACGACCGAAGCCGGGCGCCGGGCGCGCCAGGAGCTGATCGACGAACGGCTGGCCTGTTGGTGCGCGCACCGCGGCGGCGACGACATCGTCGCCACCCTCTGGGCGGCCGGGGTGCCGGTCGGCAAGGTCATGCAGCCCCACCGCCAGACCGAGCTGGAACAGCTGACGGCCCGCGGCTTCTTCGAAGAAGTCGAGCACCCGGTGAACGGCCGCGCTAGGTTCAGCACCGTGCCGGTGAAGATCTCCGGAGGGCCCGCCGCGTTCCACACCCGGCCGGCGCCGTTGCTCGGGCAGCACAACCACGAGTTGTTGATTGAGCTGGGCCTGACCGCATCGGAGGTTGCCGACCTGGAATCCGACGGCGTCATCGGCCAGGCGCCCGCTATCGGCGCGAGGGCCTGACCGGCGATGGCTATCGACCCCTCCGACATCCTGCTGACCGGCCGCGTGGCGGTGGTAACCGGTGCGGGTTCGGGAATCGGACGCGGCGTCGCGGCGGGGATGGCCGCGTTCGGGGCCCGGGTCGCGATCTGGGAGCGTGATGCCCGGACCTGCGCCGCGGCGGCGGAAGCCGTTGGGGCGCTGGGTATCACGACCGATGTCCGCGACAGCGCACAGGTTGATGCCGCGTTGGTGCGCACCACCGATGAACTCGGGCCCCCGACGATTCTGGTGAACAACGCCGGTGGCGTGTTCTCGTCGCCGCTGCTGGAGACCAGCGAGAACGGCTGGGATGCGCTGTACAGGGCCAACCTGCGTCACGTGCTGCTGTGCACTCAGCGCGTTGCGCGCCAACTGGTCGCGGAAAGCCTTCCCGGCAGCATCATCTCGCTGACGTCGATCGAGGGCGTGCGTGCCGCACCCGGTTACGCGGCTTACGCCGCGGCCAAGGCTGCCGTGATCAACTACACCAAGACCGCGGCGCTCGAACTCGCGCCCCACCACATCCGCATCAACGCGATAGCCCCCGACATCACGATGACCGAAGGGCTGGCGGCGCTCGGCGGTGACGCGGCGCTGGCCGCGGCCGGCAACATCGTGCCATTGGGCCGGGCCGGTCATGTCGACGAGATCGCTTCCACAGCAGTGTTTCTGGCGTCCGAGATGTCGGCCTACCTGACGGGCCAGACGTTGCACGTCGACGGCGGAACCCACGCCGCCGGCGGGTGGTACCACGACCCGGCGACCGGGGGCTACCGTCTGGGGCCGGCCGGCTAGTGCTTCCAGCCCTCGGCGGCCTGCTCGTCGAAGGTGCGGTCGATGCGCTCGAACCGCCGGCGAATCGAGGCCCGGGCGGCCTCATGCGGCAGCACATAAAGACGGTTGGCGAGGATCGCGTCGGCCGTCAGCCGCGCGAGATCGCCGACCTGCAGGGTGTCGTCCTGCGCGGGCAGCGTCTCCTCGGGGCCCGGCGCCGGCCCGTGGTCGGTGCCGCGGATGCGCTCCGAGTTGGAGACCAGCTTGGTCTCGACGACCATCGGGCACAGCACGGAAACACCGATTCCGTTCGCTTTGACTTCGCGGGCAAGCGTTTCCGCGAGCCCGACGACTCCGTACTTGGCCACGCCGTACGCGCCGAGTCCGGTGTTGGGCACCAGGCCGGCGAAGGACGCGGTGAACGCGATGTGGCCGCCGCCGCCCTGTTCGAGCAGCCTCGGCAGGAACGCCTCGACGGCGTGGATTGAACCCCACAGGTCGACGTCGATCACCCAGCGCCAGTCGTCGTGCGTCATCTGCGCGATCGGGCCGGCGACCACGATGCCCGCATTGCTGAACACCACGTCAACGCGGCCGAGGAGGCGCGAGGCCTCGTCGGCGAGGTGGCCCATCTCGCCGAGATGGCGCACGTCGCACAGCACGCCGTGCGCGGTGAATCCCTCGCCCCGCAGCCGCGCCACGGCACGCTCCAGCTCGGGCTGGTCGACGTCGGCGAGCACCACACTGGCTCCGCGGCGGGCAAACTCGGTGGCGGTGGCCAGACCGATCCCGCTCGCGCCGCCGGTGATGACGGCCCCGCGTCCTGCAAATCCGTCCATGGACGGAACCCTATTTCAGGCAGCTACCCGCATCGACAGGCAGGGTGACACCGGTGACGTAACGCGATTCGTCGGAGGCGAAGAACAACACCGCATTGCTGATGTCCTCGGCGTCGACCCACGGCACGGGCAGGGTGTGGAACATCTGACAGATCGGCGCCATGTCCTCGGGGCCCGGGTTCTCCAGGTCCGGCCGGAACATTTTCCAGGTGCCTTCGTTCATGATCATCCCGGTGCTGACGTGCGTGGGGTGCACGGAGTTGACGCGAATCTTGTGCTGCCCCAACTCGACGGCGAAGGAGCGCATCAGGCCCACGACGCCGTGCTTGGCGGCCACGTAATTGCCGCAGTGCGGGTAGGCCTTCAGGCCGCCGACCGAGCTCGTCAGGATGATCGAACCGCCGTTTTGACCCGCGAGGATATGGGGGACACCGGCTTTCACCGTCTTCCAGACTCCGGACAGGTTCACGTCGATCATTTCCTGCCAGTCGTGCTCGCTGCACTGGTCCAGGGTGTCGCCGCCGTTGCCGATTCCGGCGTTGGCCACGATGATGTCCAGTCGGCCCAGCTGCTCGACGCCGGCGTCCACCGCCGCCTTCATCGCGTCGAAGTCGCGCACATCGACCTCGGCGGTGAAAATTCGCCGATTGTGGCCCTTGACCAGGTCGGCGGTCTCGGCCAGATCCTCGGGCGTCGCCGGGGGGATCGGAGAGTTCTCGACGATCCGCTTGCACACGTCGATGGCGATGATGTCGGCGCCCTCCTGGGCCAACCGCACGGCGTGGCTGCGTCCCTGGCCATGCGCCGCCCCGGTGATGAAAGCGACCTTGCCCTCCACGCGTCCTGTCATGGCTACCTCGATTCCTGCGTATGTCTGATCGGCATGGTTCGGCGCGGAACGGCCGGACCGCGTTCCCGAGATGGCGGATCTCGCAGCTTGGAGAACTCCGTTATCACGCGGCCGAGGGTGTCAATGACGAATCCGTTTCGGCCATTTGCAATTCTACACACTAGAGAATGTCATTCTCATAGGCAACTCAGCGTGCGCTATCTGCTCACCCCGGCGGGATGAGCAGCATGTGAAATGTGTTGCGCGTGCTAGCCGACGAAGCCGCGCGAGCAGAAATCCCAGACCTCTTCGGCGGTGATGGGGTGAACCGTCGCGTCGTCGGAGCCGCCGCTGGATTGGGCGATGAACATGACCGTCTGCATGGTCATGGCCGCCATCCGTTTGGGGTTGACGTCCGCGCGCAATTTGCCTGCGTCACATGCCGCTTCCATCAGCTCGGTCAGCAACGCCAGCAAGGGAGCGTGCGCGACCTTGACCTCCGCCGGGTGCGTCACGAGCAACCGCGGCGCAAAGTCGGTGAACAGCGGCCGCTTGGCCGTCGGGTCCGGTCGCGAGGCTTCGTAGAGGAGTTGGACGGCGACCTCGAGCCGCTCCAGCGGATCGGAATGGGTTTCGGTGGCGGCGCGGATCTGATCGGCCGAGCGGCTCAGCGCGTCCTCGAACAGTGCCAGCAGCAGCTCGTGCTTGCCGTCGAACTGGAGGTAGAAGCTCCGCAGCGACTGGCGGGACCGGTCCACCACTTCTTGGACGGTGAAGTCGGTGCTGCCCTTCTCTATGATGATGGCCTGAGCGGCGTCGAGGAATCGCTGAACCCGCTGCGCGGCCCGCAACTTCGCCGTTTTGATGGACCGTTCGACGGCGCGCTGCTTCCAGGCAGGTTCCTCGCTGGGGCTGGTCACTATCGGCTCTGGTGATTGCCGCGAGGGGAGAACATGATTGGACTCTACCGGAGAACGCCGTGACATCGCTGCGCTCGACCCCCTCGCGGATGGACGTGTTGGAGATTGTAACTTTCTCAGCATGAGAATACTATTCTCTTGAACATCCGTACAGAAGCGAAATCGCAAGAGCGCACCACGCCGTTCCGCAGAACCCCGATGAGCGGGAAACCCAAATCTCGCGGCGGCCGGCAATCGCGCAATATTCCCGGGGAGTGTCGTGCAGCTGACCTTCGACGCCGAGGTGGAGGCGTTCCGCGCCGAGTTCGCCGCTTTCCTGGACGCCCACCTGCCGGCCGAGGCCGAGGCGTTCGAACGGCCCCGGTCGAGCTCCGACGTGCCGGGGTGGGCACGACGCTGGCAGCGGCTGCTCTTCGACAGCGGGTGGCTGCTGCCCGGCAACCCGCCCGAGTTCGGCGGGCGCAACGCCACCCTGTTGCAGCAGTACGTCTACCTCGAAGAGCTGTCGCGGCGGCGGATCTATCAGAGCTTCAATCCGCAGGGCGTGGGCATCGTCGCGGCGTCGTTGCTGTCGTTCGGCACGCCGGAGCAGAAGCGGCGCTGGGCGGTGCCGATCCTGCGCGCGGAGATGACCGCCTCGCTGGGCATGAGCGAGCCCGGCGCCGGCTCCGATCTCGCGTCCCTCAAAACGCGTGCGGTGCTTGACGGCGACCACTTCGTGGTCAACGGGCAGAAGGTGTGGACGTCGGGCGCCCATCACGCCGATGTGTTGCTCGTGTTCGTGCGCACGGATCCAGAAGCGCCGAAACACAAGGGAATCAGCGCATTGATGATCCCCACCGACACCCCCGGCGTGGTGCGCCGCCCGTTCGCTTCGATAGCCGACCACGAGGACGTCGACTTCAACGAGGTGTTCTTCACCGACGCGCGGGTGCCGGCGAAGAACGTGGTGGGCGAGCTGAACGGGGGTTGGATGGTGGCCACCGGATCGCTCGGCCACGAACGTTCGATGCTCTGGCTGGATTACGCGGACATGCTGCACGCGTTGACGGCCGAATACGCCCCGTCGGGAGCCGTCGCGCGCGATCGCTACGCCACGCTGGTGATGGATCGCTTCGCGATGCGGTTGCTGGGCTCGATCACTCTGTCCAAGGCCGCCCGCGGCGAAGAGGACGTGCCGGCTCAGTCCGTGCTCAAACTGCTGGGATCCGAAGCGATGCAACGCGCCTGCGAGGACGCACTCGACGCCGAAGGGGCCGCCGGGCTCGCGCTTCGCGGCGTGACGGCGCCGTTCGCGCCGCTGAATCTGGACAGCCACTACGGCAGTTGGTTCGACCGCTACATTCGTACGTTCGCGGCCACCATCGCCGGCGGTACCTCCGAGATCCAGCGCAACATCGTCGCTCAACGCGTCCTCGGCCTGCCCCGCAATTGAGGACCGCCGAGTGCTACGGCGCTCTTGCGTCCGACCAGGCGTAGTAGCCGACGGCGACGAGTCCCGCGACGATCGCCACCGCACCCACGACGATGCCGGCCCAGGCCGTTCGGGGATTGTCGGCGACGCCGCGCTCGACCCGCCGCCGTCCGATGTCGCCGGTGATCACCGCCGCGACCCCCAGGGGCACCCCGATCAGAAGCCAGCACGTCATCAGCGCGACCAGACCCACCATCAGCGAGGCGACGCCGAATTTGTTCTGCGGTGCGTCGGAATAGCTCACTCGCGTCCTGTCCTCGTGGTGGCCAGAAGAGTCTACTCAGACGCCGTCCCGGGCCGCTAGAGCTCGGCCAGCCGAGGGGCGTAGCCCTTGGTGCGCAACGTCTTCCCGGCTTGTCGGGTCAGTTCTTTCGTGCCGCCCAGCAACCCGTCCAGGATCAGGGACCGCTTGACGTGGTGGTGCAGCTGGTGCTCGGCGGTGAAGCCGATCCCGCCCAACACCTGCTGGCAATGACGCGAGGTGACCAGCGCGGCCCGGCCGGCCGCGGCTTTCGCAAGGAGCGAGGCGAGGCCGTCCGGATCGTCCGCCGGGGCGGCGGCGACCTGCAGCGCGGCCTCGGCGCCCTCGATCGCGACGAGCGTCTCGGCCAGCCGGTGCCTGATCGCCTGGAACGAGGCGATGCGCCGGCCGAACTGTTCGCGGTCCACGGCGTGCCGGCGCGCCAGTGTCAGCATCGCCCGGCTGGTGCCGACCAGCCACCAGCCCGCAGCCTGCCGGCCGGCGTTCACCGCGGCAGGTGACAGCGGATCACCCTGCGCCACCCGGCGTATCGGTAGTACCTCGTCGATCGCCGAACCGGAATCGTCCTCGCGTTGCCATGCCACCCACGAGCCTCCGGCGAACGGCAGCGGCGGGACGCCGCCGGGGGGATCGCCGGCTGCGGTCAACACGACATCGTTGAGCACGGGGGCATGCGCGCCGGTCTCCCCGAGTAGCCGAAACATCAAGGGGATCGCGGCATCCGGCATTTCGCCGAGCATCTCGCGCCAGCCGAGGTCGAGCAGCGCCTCGTCGAGCTTGGCACCCGACGACACCGACGTCATCGTCGTGCGCAGCGAGTCGGCCAGCAGGCGCAGCGACTCGGTGTCCGTCGTTGTGTCCACGGGTCACTCCTTCCCGAGGTCGAGCAGCCGGCGGGCGATGATGTTGCGCTGGATCTCGGCGGTGCCGCCGTAGATCGTCGCCGCGCGCGAGTAGAGGTACTCCGGGCGCCAGGGGGTTTCGTCGAGCTCGAGAGTCCCGGGCAGCAGCTCGCGGACGGTGTCGTAGAGCTGTTGCTCCGCGGTCGCCAGCAGCACCTTGTCGATGGAGGTGTCGGGTCCCAGCCGCGCCCCGGCACCGAATCGGTGCTGGGTGCCGCGCGACCGGCAGCGCAGCGTGTGCAGCGCCAGATACGCAGACCCGAGCGCGGATTCGTCGGGATCGTCGGCTTCGTCGATGAGCTCGTCGAACCGCGAGTAGAGGTAGGCGATCCGCTGCCAGAAGCAGGTGGAACGCTCGTACGGCAGCAGGTCCATAGCGAGTCGCCAGCCGTCGCCGGGCCTGCCCAGCATCCGGTCTCCCGGGATCAGCACGTCGTCGTAGTACACCTCGCAGAACTCGTCGACACCGTGCATGGTGCGCAGCGGTCGGATCGTGATGCCCGGCGTGTCCAGGTCGACGAAGAACGCCGTGATGCCCTCGTGTCCCGGCCCGGTGCGGGTGAGCAGGACGCAGCGCGTGGAGAACTGCGCGTAGCTGGTCCAGACCTTCTGCCCGTTGACTATCCAGTCATCCCCCCGCGGGGTTGCGCGGGTGGACAGCGAGGCGAGGTCGCTGCCGGAGCCCGGCTCGGAGAAACCCTGACACCAGTGCTCGTCGCCGCGCAGCAGCCGCGGCACCATCTCGGCGGCGAGCTCTTTCGGCGCATAGTCGATCATCGTGGGGGCAAGCACTTCGAGCATCGAATACGGTCCGGGTTCGGCGAGCCGGCGCCCCACGATCTCCTCGCCGACGATCGCGCGGAGCACCGCGGGCCCGCCCAGTCCACCCACCTCCTGCGCCCAGCCGTACCGCATCCAGTCGGCGTCGTACAGGGCGCGGCTGACCCGGGCGAACTGGTGCATGTGCCCCTGCAGCGAATGGTCGGGACCCGGACTTAAGTCGTTCTCGCCGAGCCACGCTCGCAGACCCGAGCGGAATTCCTCGACATTCACGGCTCGGCTCTCACGGCTGCGGGCGGCCCACCGCGTGCGCGCGCCCCGAGTCGTGCACGCCGCTGCGGCGGATGAACGTCATCGCGCGGGTTTTCAGCCGCCATCCGTCGGGGGTGCGCAGATAGGTGTCGCGGTAGTAGCCGATTCGCATGTCATGCGTGGAGCCGTCGATGAAGCACAACGGCTGGGTGCCGCTCGCGGTGTCGCCGTCCATGTGCTCGACCAAGGCGGTTCCGGTGAGGAACAAGCCTTTTGGTGCGGCGGCAACCAACTCGGGGAACCTGTCCAGTTTGTAGGTCGAACCGAACGCGCTGTAGGTCCCGTCCGGTGTGAAGACACCGATGAGGCCGTCGATGTCTTCCTGGGTGATGGTGACGGCGTAGCGGGCGAGCAGTTGCTGGATCTCGACCAGGTCGTCAGTTCTGGTTGGCATAGACCTTGCCGCCTTTCATGACGAAGCTGACACGCTGGGTAACAGTGATGTCGTCCAACGGGTTTCCGGGCACCGCGATGATGTCCGCGAGCTGGCCCTCAGCCAGCCGTCCCCGGTCGGTCGAGTTGATCAGCTCGGCCGCGGTCACGGTGGCCGCCCGCAGCACGGCCAGTGGCGGCATGCCCCATTCGACCAGCGTCACGAGCTCATCGGCGTTCTTGCCGTGCGGTATCGCGGGCGCGTCGGTGCCGACCGCGATCTTCACCCCGGCCTCGTAGGCGGCCTTGATTGACGTTTCCGCCTTCGGGAACATCTCGGCTGCCTTGTCCTGCAGCTCTTTCGGAGCGCGCGACACATCCATTGCCTGAGCCAGCCTGCGGGTGGTCACCAGGAACCGGTCGTTGTCGACCAGCATCTTGATGGCCTCGTCGTCCATCAGGAAGCCGTGTTCGATGCAGTCGATACCGCAGGCGACCGCGTGCTTGACCGCTTCCGCTCCGTGTGTGTGCGCGGCGACCCGCAATCCGCGCCGGTGCGCCTCGTCGACGATCGCGCACAGCTCTTCGTCTGAATAGTGTTGTGCGCCGGCCTCGCCGGTCAACGACATCACGCCACCGGACACGCACACCTTGATCAGCTGAGCACCGTGTTTGATCTGGTATCGCACGGCCTTGCGGACCTCGTCGACCCCGTTGGCGATGCCCTCTTCGACCGTGAGATCGAGCGCGCCCGGCATGAACGCGGCGAACATCGTCGGGTCCAAATGCCCGCCGGTGGGTGTGATGGCGTGCCCGGCCGGCACCACCCGGGGCCCGTCGATCCAGCCCGCGTCGATCGCCTTGCCCAGCGCGACGTCGAGCAGGTAGCCGCCGGTCTTGACGAACAGGCCCAGGTTGCGCACGGTGGTGAAGCCGGCCCGCAGCGTGCGTCGGGCGTTGCCGACCGCCCGCAACACCCGCGTCGGCGGGTCGTCCTGCACCTGGGACAAGCCCGGAGTCTCGCCGCGCCCGCCCATTAGGAGGTTGACCTCCATGTCCATCAGGCCGGGCAGCAGGATCGCCTCGCCGAGGTCGATCAGGTCGCCTTCGGGGTGGCCGCCGACGCCGACGATCCGGTCGCCGTCGACCCGCACGATGCCGGGTGAGACGATCTCGCCGGCGTCGACGTCAAGCAGCCCAGCGGCCTTGAGCGTCAACACCTCTCAGATCACCGGTTCCCGGACGAGCTCCACCCAGGCCGCGCCGCTGTCGGGCACCCGCGGCTGCTTCCACGCCTCGACGGGGAACGACACCATGACCAGTGACTGCATGATGTGCATCAGGCTACGCGCATCCTCGGGCAGATCGTGGAGCGGGAATTTGTCGCAGTAGGCGATGACGTCGTTCAACTTGGGGAACGCGACGTCGTAGAACGCCTGCATCTCGGTCATCGTCGAGGCGAGCCGCTTGGCGTAGCGCTCGGGTTCGGTGGCCAGGTCCCAATCCAAATACGGCTCGAGGGCGGCGAATTCAGACGGTAACTTTGCCATTGCGCTGGCACTCCTTTGCCCAATTGGCGACGTAGTCGGCGGTCGTCTTGTGCAGGTGACGGATCAGGATTTCCTGGTCGCACAGCAGGAATTCCGTGACGGCGCGGGTGCCGATCATCGTCTGCGTCGCCTCCAGGGTGTTGGCGTCCTGCAGCGCGTACTCCTTGAACGTCACCGCTGCCAGCTCCTGGGCCAGGCGCTCGCGGGCGTTGCGCGGCGGCACGAAATACAGCGTGGACTCGAAGATGTGCCTGTCCACCGCGGTAGGCCAGTAGTGGTAGGTCAAGAACCAGCCCGGCTCCCAGATCAGCAGCATGAAGTTGGGATAGAAGAGCCACGAGTCGATGCCCCATTGCGGCACCCGCTTCACGTTGACACCAGCGGGCAGCTCCAGCTTCTCGATGATCTCCGGCTTGTCCCACGGACCGAACAACCCGCTGCGCAGCACCTGGTCCAACGGCTTGACCATGGACATGTCGGGGGGCGGTGCCTGACCGCCCCAGGTCGACTGCAGGTTGTGCGGGCCCGCCACCTCGTAGTGCAGCGCCTCGTAGCCGTACTTCTGGATCTTGGCGGCTTCTTCCTTCGTGTACTGGCCCTGGTGCAGGATCGGCGCGTGATAGAACTCGACGAACGCGTCGATGAACAACTTCCAGTTGCTGCCGACCTCCGCGCGGTAGGAGTAGGTCTCCGTCATCTCGCCGAAGGGATAGCCCTCGATGCTCTTGGCCAGCGGCCCGAGGTAGTCGACCAGCGGCGCGGCGTTGTCGTCGAAGTTGACGAAGATGAAGCCTTCCCACACCTCGCAGCGGACGGGCGCCAGGCCGTAATCGCTCTTGTCGAGGTTGAAGAATTCGTCCTCCTGCTGGACGAAGGTGAGGTCGCCGTCCAGGCTGTAACGCCAGGCGTGGTACTTGCAGGTGAACTGCCGGCAGGTACCGGAAGTCTCCTCGTTGGGAAAGTCGTTCCACACCAGCTTGTTTCCGCGGTGCCGGCAGACGTTGTGATACGCCTTGACGGTCCCGTCCTTGGTTTTGACGATGATCACCGACATGCCCTTGCCGGCCGACGGCAGCTCTTTGGTGAAATAGCTGCCGGTGCGCGGTAACCTCTCGACGCGGCCCACGTTGAGCCAGGTCCTCTTGAAGATCGCCTCGCGCTCGGCTTCGAAGAACGCCGGGTCGATCGAGTCGGTGTAGTCGACCGGCGCGGTGCCCAGCTCGGGATAGTTCTCGGTCCAGCTGCCTGCGGCGGGCTTCGGGAAGTGTGGCAACGGTCTACCTCTCGTTCTCGGGCGTGACGCCAAACGTGTTGAATGCCATGGCCAGCAGCGCGTAGCAGCCGACCGTGAAGACGTAGTCCATCCGCTGGCGGTCGTCGAGGCGCTCGCCGAGTGCCGCCCACGTCTCGTCGGAGAGCTCCGACTTCTCGTCGAGTTCGTCGACCCCGGTGAGAACGGCGCGCTCGAAAGCGTCGAAGTTGCCTGCCCCGGGCCGGCGGACGGCGTCTATCTCGTCGTCGAGCAACCCGGCCTCTTTGCCGAGTGTCACGTGGTGGACCCACTCGTAGGCGCAGTTGCGGCGGTGGGCGATCCGCAGGATGGCAAGTTCGCGGATGCGCGGCGGCAGCGTCGACGAGAACAAGAGGTGGACGTTGAACCGCAGGAACGCTTTGGTCAGGGCGGGATGATTCGCGAAGGTCGCGAGCGGGAGGGCCGCGTCCTGCGGGTTGCACTTGTCCGGCGGCAGCATCACGGAGAGCGACCGTTGGACGGTCTCGTCCCACTGGTCGGCGGGCAGCGGACCCAAGCGCATCCCCGGTCTCCTCTCGGCGTCCTCCCCGCCGCTCTCGGTCAAGGAGAATCATATTCTCATTTCCAAACAATAGACTTGCATGATTCATCCGACTGGTCAATGCCGGAGGGCGTCTGGCGGATCGGCCGATCCGCACCCGCGGCATCCGCGCTGTCGGGCGCACGGTGGTGCTACCAAATATTTGTCCCGCGTTGCCGGGGCGAACCGGCGGACGATATCCTCCCATCTTTTTCCGCGCTGGCAGCTCGCTGACCTGCTTTTCCGTGTCCCGCCGGTGAGCCGCAGGCGCGTCGCGGCGCGCGATAGATGTTGATTCTCGCTTGACGAGAAGATAGTTTTCATCTTAGTGATCTCGGCGCGTCCCAGCAGATCGCCGAGCTGTGTGGCACCGGAACGAACCCGAAGGATCTGACGGAAGGGTAACGGCCATGAACAAAGAAGACATGATGCTGATCAGCGTCGACGACCACACAGTCGAGCCGCCGGACATGTTCAAGAACCACCTGCCGAAGAAGTACATCGACGACGCGCCCCGGCTGGTGCACAACGCCGACGGCTCGGACATGTGGAAGTTCCGTGACACGGTGATCCCGAACGTCGCGCTGAACGCGGTCGCCGGCCGGCCGAAGGAGGAGTACGGAATCGAGCCGACGGGGCTCGATGAGATCCGACCGGGTTGCTACAACGTCGACGAGCGCGTCAAGGACATGAACGCCGGCGGCATCCTGGCCTCGATCTGCTTCCCCTCCTTCCCGGGTTTCGCCGGGCGGCTGTTCGCCACCGACGACCACGACTTCTCGATTGCCCTGGTGCAGGCCTACAACGACTGGCACATCGACGAGTGGTGCGGCGCCTACCCGGCGCGATTCATCCCGATGGCGATTCCGGTGATCTGGGACGCCGAGGCGTGCGCGGCCGAGGTGCGCCGGGTGTCGAAGAAGGGCGTGCACGCGCTGACCTTCACCGAGAACCCGGCCGCCATGGGCTATCCGAGTTTCCACGACGCGTACTGGAACCCGCTGTGGAAAGCGCTGGTCGACACCGACACGGTGATGAACGTGCACATCGGTTCCTCGGGCCGGCTCGCGATCACCGCGCCGGACGCGCCGATGGACGTGATGATCACCCTGCAGCCGATGAACATTGTGCAAGCCGCCGCGGACCTGCTGTGGTCACGGCCCATCAAAGAGTACCCAGACCTCAAGATCGCGCTCTCCGAGGGCGGAACCGGCTGGATTCCCTACTTTCTGGAGCGCGCGGACCGGACGTTCGAAATGCACTCCGCCTGGACGCACCAGGACTTCAAGGGCAAGCTGCCCAGCGAGGTGTTCCGCGACCACTTCCTGACCTGCTTCATCAGCGACAAGGTCGGCGTGGCGCTGCGCAACATGATCGGCATCGACAACATCTGCTGGGAGGCCGACTACCCGCACAGCGACTCGATGTGGCCCGGTGCGCCGGAGGAGTTGTGGGACGTCTTGTCCCTCAACGACGTTCCCGACGACGAGATCAACAAGATGACCTACGAGAACGCGATGCGCTGGTATTCGTTCGATCCGTTCACTCACATTTCGCGCGAGCAGGCGACCGTCGGTGCGTTGCGCAAGGCCGCCGAAGGGCACGACGTGTCCATCAAGGCGCAGGGCCACGAGAAGGACAGCCGAGGCGGCTCGTCCTTCGCGGACTTCGCGGCCAACGCCAAAGCGCTCACCGGCAACAAGGACTGACCGCACCGTCGGATCAGCGCGTGCGCCGGTGCCTGTAATCGACTGGAGGAGAGCTGGCTGTGCCCGGCGGTGGAATGAGCTTCGAGCTCAGCGATGATCAAGAGCTGATCCGCAAATCGGTCGCCGAACTGGCGCGCAGGTTCGACGACCAGTACTGGATGGAAAAAGACCTCGCGCACGAGTTCCCGACCGAGTTTTACAAGGCGATAGCCGACGGCGGCTGGCTGGGCATGACGATTCCCACCGAGTACGGCGGCCACGGTCTCGGAATCACCGAAGCCACGCTGCTGCTCGAAGAGGTCGCCAAGTCCGGCGGCGCCATGAACGCCGCAAGTTCGATCCATCTGTCGATCTTCGGCATGCAGCCCGTCGTCGTGCACGGATCCGACGACCTCAAGGCGCGCACGCTGCCTTCGGTCGCCACCGGCGAAACCCACGTCTGCTTCGGCGTCACCGAACCCGGTGCCGGACTGGACACTTCGCGTATCACCACCTTCGCCAAGCGCGACGGGGACCGCTACGTGGTCAACGGCCGCAAGGTGTGGATCTCCAAGGCGATGGAATCCTCCAAAATCCTGCTGCTGACCCGCACCCAGAGCTACGACGAGGTGGTGAAGAAGACCGACGGGATGACGCTCTTCCTCACCGACCTCGACCGCAGCCGGGTCGACATCCGGCCCATCCGCAAGATGGGCCGCAACGCCGTCAGCTCCAACGAGTTGTTCATCGACAACCTCGAGGTGCCCGTCGAGGACCGAGTCGGCGAGGAAGGCAAGGGATTCCAGTACATCCTGGACGGCCTGAACCCCGAGCGGATGCTGATAGCCGCCGAGGCGCTGGGCATCGGGCGGGTGGCGCTGGAGAAGGCGGTGCAGTACGGCAACGAGCGCGAGGTCTTCGGGCGCCCGATCGGCATGAACCAGGGCCTGCAGTTCCCGCTCGCCGACTCACTGGCCCGCCTCGACGCCGCTGAGCTGATGCTGCGCAAGGCCACCTGGCTTTACGACAATGGCAAACCCTGTGGGCGCGAAGCGAATACGGCCAAGTACCTGTGCGCGGACGCCGGGTTCGCCGCCGCCGACCGGGCGTTGCAGACCCATGGTGGGATGGGCTACGCCGAGGAGTATCACATCACGCGCTACTTCCGCGAGGCGCGGCTGATGAAGATCGCGCCGGTCAGCCAGGAGATGATCCTGAACTTCCTGGGGTCCAACGTGCTGAAGCTGCCACGCAGCTACTGACGCATGACTGATTCTGTTCTCCTGTCCGACGACCGCGACGGGGTACGCACGCTCACGCTCAACCGCCCGCGCCGCAAGAACGCGATCGACCCGGCACTGTGGATAGCACTGCGGGACGCGCTCGATGCCGTCGACCACGACCGTGGCGTCCGCGCGCTCGTCATCACCGGCTCCGGCGGCAGCTTCTGCTCCGGCGCCGACATCTCCGTCTCCGAGGACATCCACCCGAGGTACAAACTGCAGCGTCTGACCGACGTCGCGCTCGCGCTGCACGAGCTCTCGATCCCGACTGTCGCGAAGGTGACCGGGGTAGCCGCCGGAGCCGGCTGGAACCTGGCGCTGGGATGCGATTTGGTGGTCGCCACGCCGGAATCGACGTTCTGTCAGATCTTTTCGAAGCGCGGTCTGTCCATCGACCTGGGCGGCTCCTGGCTGTTGCCGAAACTCGTCGGCCTCCAGCAGGCGAAGCGGCTCGCACTGCTGGCCGAGACCATCGATGCCGCCGAGGCCCGGGCTCTGAACCTGGTGACCTGGGTGGTGCCGGGTGCCGAGATCGACGCATTCGTCGCCGACCTCGCCCGCCGGCTCGCGGCGGGGCCGCCGCTGGCGCTCGCCCAGACCAAGGCACTGCTGAACGAGGGCGCCGACCGCACCCTGCGCGACGCCCTCGCCAACGAAGCCCGCGCCCAGATCGGCAATTTCGCGACGGCGGATGCGGCGACCGCGTATGCCGCCTTCGCGGAGCGCCGGGAGCCGTCGTTTACTGGTCGGTGGGCCCTGTCGAAATCGGATCAACGGCAATCGGAGTGAACATGCGTGAGACAGTCATCGTCGGGGCGGTGCGCACCCCGGTCGGCAAGCGCAACGGCGGGTTGTCGGGGATGCACGCCGCCGACTTGTCCGCCGTCGTCCTCAACGAGCTGCTCGAGCGTTGTGGCGTCGGCCCGGACGTCGTTGACGACGTGATCTGGGGGTGCGTGTCCCAGGTCGGCGACCAGTCCAGCAACATCGGCCGATACGCGGTGCTCGCGGCCGGCTGGCCCGAGAGCATCCCGGGAACCACGGTCAACCGCGCGTGCGGTTCCAGCCAGCAGGCGCTGGACTTCGCGGTGCAGGCCGTCATGTCGGGCCAGCAGGACGTGGTGGTGGCCGGCGGGGTCGAGGTCATGAGCCGCGTCCCGCTCGGTTCGGCACGGGCGAGCGGCATGCCCTACGGACCCAAGGTGCTCGCCCGCTACGACGACTTCACCTTCAACCAGGGCCTGTCGGCGGAGATGATCGCCAAGAAATGGGGCTTCTCCCGCGGCCGGCTCGACGAGTATTCGGCGGAGTCCCACGAGCGGGCCGCCGCGGCCCAGGACGCGGGCGCATTCACCGATCAGATCGTGCCGGTATTCGTCGACGGAGCGGACGGGACGGTCGTCGCCGACGACGAGGGGGTGCGGCGCGGCACCACCGTCGAGAAGCTGGGTGCGCTCAAGCCCGCGTTCCTCGACGGCGGCGTCATCCACGCGGGCAACTCGTCTCAGATCTCCGACGGCGCGGCCGCCCTGCTGGTGACCACCTCGGCGATGGCCGTCGAGCTGGGGCTGACCCCCATCGTGCGCTACCTCGCAGGCGCGGTGACCGGTGCGGACCCGGTGCTCATGCTCACCGGTCCCATACCTGCGACCGAGAAGGTGCTGAGCAAGGCGGGCGTGCGGCTGTCCGAAGTGGGTGCCTTCGAGGTGAACGAGGCGTTCGCCCCGGTCCCGCTCGCCTGGCTCGCCGAGACGGGAGCCGACGAGCGGCTGATGAACCCGCTGGGCGGCGCGATCGCACTGGGGCACCCGCTGGGCGCCTCCGGTGCGGTGCTGACGACCCGGATGGTGCACCACATGCGCGACCACGGGATCCGGTACGGGCTGCAGACCATGTGCGAGGGCGGCGGCACCGCCAACGCGACCCTGGTCGAGCTGGTCACTTAGCGCGACGCCGCGCCCTTCGCCGACTCCACGGCAAAATCCGTGGAAGTGAGACCCTTGTCACTGCGGACAAACCTACCTACTGTGTGTTCATTAGGTTGGTTCGGCCGACCGGTCGACAGTCCGGTGAACAAGGGAGTTCCGTTGCCCGTCGCGCGGCGTTACGACACGCTTTTGGCCAAGGGGGAGGACCGCAAGCAGCGCATCCTCGAGGTCGCGCAGCGGCTCCTCACGCGCAACGGCTGGCGCGCCACGACGCTCGCGCAGATCGCGGGCGAGGCCGGGGTCACCCCCGCCGGGCTGCTGCACCACTACGAATCCAAAGAGCAGCTGCTGCACGCGGTGCTCGACGCCCGCGACTTCGACGACGACACCCACGCCGACCGGACCGGTGACCTGTTCGACCAAATCGCCAACGTCGCCGACCGATTCAACCGCGCGCCCGAGCTGGTCGGCACTTTCACCGTCCTGCTGGTCGAGAGCATCCTGCCCGACGCACCGCTGCACGACCGCATGCTCGCCAGGCACCGGGCCTCGGTCGACATCATCGCCGAGCAGATCCGCCGCGGGCAGGCCGAGGGCCGATACCGGCGAGACATCGACCCGGTCGCCAAGGCCGTAGAGATCCTCGCGTTCGTACACGGAATGGAGACGACATGGCTGCTCGATCCTTCGATCCCACTCGCCGAGGTGTTCAAGCAGTATGCGCAGACACTGGCGCGGGACTTCGCACCGACGAAGAGCACCGAGGCGATATGAGGTATCGGCTCGACGTGGTCGCAGCCAACGTCGTCGATGCGGTGAGGTTCGCGGGCGGCTGGCTGTTCGACCGGTCGATGGCGGGGTGGGACGTCACCGTGCTCCTCCCCGACCACGCGGCGGGCCGCCACGAGGTCCGCCCGCTGCACATCCTCGGTGCGGGGGTGCTCGACCTCGAGGAGGCGCTCAGGTCGGTGGATTTCCGTCCGCGGCCCCAGGCGCTGGCGGCCGCGGCGGATCTGTTCGGCTGCGACTCGCGGGTGCGTCAGGGCGTGCTGCAGGCCCTCGATCAGGGCGTCACCGAGGTCACGCTGTGGGGCGAGGACTGGCCGGCAGAGCTCGACGACAGCGTCGGCCTGGTGCAGCACCGCCTCAGCACGGCCGCGCGGACGTTCAAGTCCGCGGCGCTGGCCGCGGCCGCGTTACGGCCCGAGTCGATCGGTCACAGCGAAACCTTCCGCAGCGGACTCTTGGCCTACCCGTCGGTCGCCGCGGATCTGGTTCCCGCCGGCTGAAAAACTTCGCCGGGTCACCGCGCGACGTTTCGCGGTTGTCGGGGGCGCCGCGTTGACGATGAACCTGCCGTTGTGGAAATGTAATGCTCATCTCCGAGAGGCGCATTCTCACTGGTCGAGATTGGAACGGTGCGAGATGGTGAATGACTTCACCGAGTTGGATTTCTTCCGGGGCGGCGAGCTGATCGCCGACCCCTACCCGTACTACGAGTCGCTGCGGCAGCAGTGCCCGGTGACCAAAGAAAAGCACCACGGCGTCACCATGGTCACCGGCTGGGACGAGGCGTGCGCGGTTCTCAACGACGCCGAGACGTGGTCCTCGTGCAACTCGGTGACCGGACCGTTCCCGGGATTTCCCGTCTCCCTGGAAGGTAAGGGGGGCGACGACATCACCGAGCTGATCGAGCAGCATCGCGACGAGCTGCCGTTCAGCGACCAGCTGCCGACGCTCGACCCGCCCACCCACACCAACCACCGTTCGCTGATGATGCGGCTGATCACGCCCAAGCGCCTCAAGGAGAACGAGGACGCCATGTGGGCGCTCGCCGATCAGGCGCTCGAAGCCTTTCTCGCGCCGGGGCACGGCGAATTCATCAAGGGCTTCGCGAGCCCGTTCACACTGCTGGTCATCGCCGACCTGCTGGGCGTGCCGATGGAGGACCGTGACAAGTTCGTCAAGGGCATCGCCGAGCACGCAGGCGGCGGTGTCGGTGGAACCAAGGGATCGCTGGCCCACAGCCCGCTGGAGTTTCTCTACGGCCTGTTCTCCGACTATGTCCGCGACCGCCGCCGCGAACCTCGCGACGACGTGCTGACCGGGCTTGCGACGGCCACGTATCCCGACGGTTCGACACCCGACGTCGAAGACGTGGCCCGCGTGGCGAGCAACGTGTTCTCGGCGGGCCAGGAGACCACCGTCCGCCTGCTGGGTGCGGCGCTGCAGACCATCGGGGAGCGTCCCGACATCCAGGCGCAATTGCGCAAGGACCGCAGCCTCATTCCGAACTTCATCGAGGAGTCGCTGCGCCACGAGAGCCCGGTCAAGGGCGACTTCCGGCTGAACCGGGTGCCCGTCAACGTCGGCGGGGTCGACCTGCCCGCCGGCACCACCGTGATGATCGTGCAGGCCGCCGCCAATCGTGATCCGCGCCGCTTCTCAGATCCCGCCACGTTCGATCCCGCCCGCAAGAACGCCCGTCAGCACATCGCATTCGGCCGCGGCATCCACAGTTGCCCGGGCGCGCCACTGGCGCGCGCCGAAACGCGGGTGGCGATCGAGCGGCTGCTCGACCGGACATCCGACATCCGGATCGACGAGGCCGTTCACGGACCGGCCAATGACCGCCGCTACCAATACGTTCCGACATATATCCTGCGCGGTCTGACCGAGTTGCATCTGGAGTTCACCCCGGCATGAGAGTTTGGGTCGACGATCAGCGGTGCCGGGGTCACGGCGTGTGCGTCACGCTCTGCGAGGACGTTTTCAGTCTGACCGACGACGGCTACGCGGTGGCGATAACGTCGGATGTGCCAACGGAATCGGAGGCCGTCACGCAGGAAGCCATCCAAAGCTGCCCCGAGCAGGCCATCAGCGAGCAGTGACCAGATCTACAGGCAGACAAGGAGATTCGAGTGGCTAACGGGCCGAAGGGATATGTCATCCTCACCGAGGCCATCAAGGACCCGGAGGGCATGAAGGCTTACGGCCGGGCCGCCCGACCCGCGATGGCCGGCGCCACCATCCTGGCCGTCGACACCGCGCCCACCGTCCTGGAAGGCACCTGGCACGGTGACCAGACCGTCGTGCTCGAGTTCGAATCGGTCGGCGCCGCCCGGGCGTGGTACGAGTCCGAGGGCTACCAGAACGCGGCCAAACTGCGCCAGGCGGCGGCCGACTGCAACGCGGTGATCGTTGCCGGATTCGGATCCTAAAAAACTTCAGAAGACTTCCGAGCCGCTACCCGGTCCTTACTCGACGATCGAAATCGCCTGCCGGGGACACTGCCGGACGGCCTCGAGCACGTCCGACTCGTTCTCCGGAGTGACCTCCGTCTGCAGCACGGTCAGCATGTCGTCGTCCCCGAGTTGGAAGATGTCCGGGTTGATGCCCATGCAGACGCCGTTGCTCTCGCACAATCCCCAGTCGACTTCGATCTTCTTCGGCACCCCGGCCCCCTCAGCGAAGCACTTTGACGGGCACGTTCTTCCAGCCCGCGACGTTCTGCATGGTCACCCGTTTGCACCCGTCCCAGTCCACCTCGTAGCGCGGCATGAAGTCGAGCAGCCTATCCAACGCGATCCGGCTCTCCAGGCGGGCCAGCGCGGCGCCCAGGCAGCTGTGGATCCCGTAGCCGAGACCGAGGTGCTGCGCCTCGGTCTGGTCGCGTTCGATGTCGAACGTGTCGGCGTCGGTGAATGCGTCGCTGTCGCGGTTGGCCGAGGCGCCGCACAGGAAGACCGGCTTGAAGGGAGGAATCACGCCGCCGCTGACGTGTGCTTCCTTCAGCGTGTAGCGCACGTTGTACTGGACCGGCCCCTCATAGCGCAGCAACTCTTCGACCGCACCGGGAATCTTGTCGCGGTCCTCCTGCAGCTTTTGCCACTGGTCGGGGTGGCGGGCGAAGATCACGGCCGCGTTGCCCATCAGCTTGGTGACGGTCTCGGCTCCCGCGCCGCCCAGAAGGGTTGCGAATCCGCAGATCTCGATGTCGTCGAGCTTGCGCATCTGACCGTTCTCGCCCGGGATCTCGGCCGCGATGAGCCGGCTGATCATGTCGTCCTGCGGCTCCTGGCGCCGCTCCTGCACCAGGCTGAAGTAGTACATGGCGGTGTCGATGTTGGCCTGCATGCCGGCTTCGCTGACCTCGATCTGTCCCGGCTCGTGATGCAGGCTGGTGTCGATCCAGTGCCGGACCTGCTGGCGGTATTCCTCGGGCACCCCGGCCATCCGGGTGATGACCTCCACCGGGAACGGTCCGGAGAAGTCCTGCACGACGTCGAAGGTGTCGGAGTCGACGGCGCCCAGGTACTTCTCGATCACCTCGTGAATCGTGTCCACCTGCGACTGGATCGCCCTGGGGGTGAACGCCTTGTTGAGCAGGCTGCGCATGTGGCGGTGCTCCGGCGGGTCCATGAAGATGATCGACTTCTGCTCGGGGGAGATGCCCCTGCGGACCATCGCCAGGTCGCAGCCGCGCGCCGAGGAGTAGGTCTCGAAGTCCTTGAACGCCGCGGCCACGTCCTCATGGCGGGTCAGCGCGTAGAAGTCCTCTTTTTCGTCGTAATACAACGGCGCGTCTTCACGCATCCGTCGATAGATGTCGAACGGATTGTTGTAAAACTCCTCCGAGTACGGATCGAAGACGACTTTAGGTTTTGTCACTGCATCCTCCTCAGCCGCGGGGCGGGCTGAAACCTTTACAGCGGGCTGGCTGACTGTAACGGTAACGGTAACGCTTTTGTGGCGAGCCGGAAAGAACCAAAGCGGTGTCTCTCAAACCTTCTTGACGACGTCGACCCGTGAGATGACCTCGTCCAGCACGCCGAGATCGGCGCCGAGTTGCCCGGCGATGCCGCGGACCACGGCCACGTCCTTGCCGACGAATCCGCCGGCTACCTCGACAAACGACGCGACGGAGCCCCGTGCGGCGACCAGGTCGAGCACCCGGCTGCCCGCGCTGCCATGCGGCAGGGCGGCCAGCAGGGCCGGCTCCGCGACGCCCAGGCGTTCGCCCAGCCGGACCGCCTCCGCGAGCAGCCCGATATGGCCCGCGAACAGCGCGTTGTTGACCAGCTTCACCTTCTGGCCGGCTCCGGTCGGGCCGACGTGCAGAACCGGGTCGCCGTAACAACCGAGCACCGGCCGCAGCCGCGCCACAGCGTCGTCGTCGCCGCCCACGAACAGCGTGAGCCGGCCGGCGGCGGTGTCGTGCGGGCCCCCGCTGACCGGGGCGTCGACCACGGCAATCCCCTCGGCGCACCCGGCGACGGCTTTGATGGTCGCCGGGCTGGCGGTGGTGTGCACCACCAGTGCCGAGCCGCGCGGCATCGTGGGCAGCAGCGGGCCGCACAGGCAGATCTCCCGCACCTGTTCGTCGGTGAACACGCAGAGCACCACGACTTCTGCCCCCGCGGCGGCCTCGGCCACGTCGGTGACCGCGCGCGCGCCCATCTGCGTCAGGTCGGACCGCGCGTCTTCGCTGCGGCCCACCGCCCGGACCTCGTGGCCCGCCTCGACCAGGCGGGCCACGATGGGGCGGCCCATCCGCCCCGCGCCGACGAAGCCGATCCTCACCGGGGGTGACCCATCAGGGTCAGCGTGGCGTCGGCCGCGTCGAGCACCGCGCCGGCGCCGGCGCCGGCGCCGTCGGCGAGTTCGACCACCAGCCGGACGTCCTTCTGCAGGAGGCCACCGGCCACTTCGGCCAGCCTGTCGAGGCCGCCGATACCGCCAAGGGCGTTGAGCGCGAAGCTGTTTCCGCTGCTGCGGGAGACGACTTCGGCCAGCCGCTCCGGTGCCACACCCAGCGCACCGGCCAGCGAGAGGGCGGTGGCCGCGGTGCCCAGGTTTGCGGTGAAAAGCAGGTTGTTGAGCAGCTTGGTGGTTTGACCGGAACCCAGCTCGCCGAGGTGCACGACCGGGTCGGCGTAGGTCTCGAACACCGGCCGGCAACGTTCGACGACGTCCGCGTCACCGCCGGCCATTACGAGCAGGCGCCCCTGTTCGGCCGCCGGACCTCCGCCGCTCACCGGTGCGTCGATCACCGAAACGCCGGTGACCGCGGCCTTGTCAGCGAGTCTTCGGCACGTGTCGGGATGCACCGTGCTGTGCACCGCGATGACGCTGCCCGCCCGCATGGCCGCGAGCAACCCGCCGTCGGCGAGCTCCTCGACGTCGGCGTCGCCCACCACGCAGAGGCAGACGAGGTCGCTCGCCGCCGCGAGCGCGGCCGGCGACTCGGCCACCGTCGCGGGGGTGTCGGCGAATTGCCCGAGAACGGCGGGGCGGCGCGCCCAGAGGATCGTCGGGTAGCCGGCCTCGGCGATCCGCCGCGCCATGGGGCCGCCCTGGCTGCCCAATCCGATGAATCCGACTTTCAACCGGCCTCCTGTGCTTCCTGCCCCGAGCGTGCAGTTCGTTCCACGTTCGAGGAAGAGGCGGCGGCCACGCATTCGTCGAAGAACGACAACACCTCCGCGTGGTAGGCGCCGGCGTTGTGACCGAGGCTGAGATTGTGGCCCGCGTCGGGCTGCCGATGCACGACGAACCGCGGGGCGCCGCAGAACTGTGCCTCGACCTCGACCATCGCCGAAGCGTCGCTCTGCCAGACCTTTTCGTGCTCGGCGATACTGAAGTGCACCGGGATCCGCACGCTGGGGGCGAGCGCGGGAAACGTCCGGCGGGCCCAGTCCGACACCATCTGGTCCTCGTAGGACGGCGCCGTCGGCGAAACCGTGGCCCCGTCGAGCACCTCGGGGGGGTACAGGCGCTCGGGATGCCACAAGAGTTCGCGCAGGCCCGCGGGGCGCCGTTCGCGCGTCGCGGTCCTCAGGATGTCGCGTGCCGCGGGGTGGTAGTGCAGGCCGGTGCCCGCGAGCTCCATGCCGAGCAGGCCGGCCCCGCGCCGGGCCGTCCCGCCGTCTGTGGCCATCCGCATCGCCAGCTCGCACCCGCCCGAATGACTCATCAGGAACAACCCGGCCCCGCGCGGGCGCTCCCCGAGGATGCGGTCGACCGCGCCGTAGGCGAGGTCGACCCGTTGCCCGGGCTGGGCCATCGCTTCCGGATAGGGCGCGGAGCTGCCGTAGCCGGGCCGGTCGAGCGCGACGACCGTGAACCCGGCTGCCGCCCCGGCCCGCAGTAAGGACAGCGACGGGTGGCCGGGGCAATCGAAATAGATTGCGGTGGTGCCGCCGCCGTGGATGGCCATGATGACGGCCTTGGGATCTGCGGGCCGTTCGGGCTCGGCCACCAAGGCCGACATCGGCACGCCGTCGACGATCACCACCCGCGGGCGGACGGTGCTCATGTGTCGGACCGCAGCAGGAGCACCCCGCTCGGAGTCAGTCCGCCGCTGCTGACCACGCCGACGCGGGCACCGGCGACCTGGCGGTGGCCGGCCTCGCCCCGCAACTGGGTGACCGCCTCGTGGACGAGGCCCATGCCGTGAGTGCGGCCGTGCGAGAGCTGACCGCCGTGCGTGTTGAGCGGAAGCTGGCCGTCGCGGGCGATGTTCTTGCCGCCGTCGAGGAAGTCCTTGGCCTCGCCGATCCCGCAGAATCCCAGCGCCTCGATCCAGGACAGGCAGTTCATGGTGAAGCCGTCGTAGAGCTCGGCGACGTCGACATCGGCGGGTCGCAGCGAGGTGCGGGTCCATACGTGCGCGGCCTGACCCAGCACCTGGGGCTCGTGCGTGAGAGTGCTTTGGTCCCAGTCGATTCGCTCGATGATCTGGGTGCCCACCGCCTCCACCAGCACGGCCGGTTTGGCCAGGTCGCGGGCGGCGTCGACGGCGGAGACGACCACCGCGATCGCCCCGTCGCACGGCACGTCGCAGTCGTAGAGGCCGAAGGGCGTGGTGATGGGCCGCGCGTCGAGGTAGTCGTCCATCGTCATCGGGGACCGGTAGACGGCGGTCGGGTTGAGTTCGGCGTTCGCGCGCTGGTTCAACGCGATCCAGCCCAGGGTCTCTTTGGTCGTGCCGTAACGATGAAAGTGCCGCTGCGCGTTCATCGCCAGGGTGTGGGCCGCCGACGTGGCGCCGAACGGCATCAGCCAGCCCGCGCTGCGGCCCATCGAACCGGCGATCTTGCCCTGCTTCGTCAGCTCGTTGAAGGTGGCTTCCCACAGCGTCCGGAAGCACAGCACGTGGCGCGCCAGACCGCCGGCCACCGCGAGCATCGCGGCGATGAGCGACCCGCCCGGGCCGAACGTCTCGATGCCGCCGTTGTGCCAGACCGGGCGGATACCGAGGGCCGCTTCCAGGGCGGTGACCCCGCCCTCGCCGAAACCGCCCATGTTGCCGCCGCCGGGGTAGGTCGATAGCCCGTCGATGTCGGCATAGCTCAGTCCGGCGTCGGCGATCGCCGCCTCGCACGCCTGCACCGTCAACGACAGCGGCGGCTGCATCAGACGACGGCCGATCGGCGACATGCCGATCCCGGTGAGCGCGACCTTGTCCTCGAACTTCTCGGCGGTCAGCATGGGCCTGACGTGCTCGCCGAAGCGCTCCGGGGCGATCTCGTCGGCCGGCAGGGGGCCGGGCCCGGCGCCGGGCAGGGGCCGGAACAGCGGCAGCCAGACGTCCTCGGCCTGTTCGAAGACGACCTCCACCTGTTGGCCGAGTTCGAGTTGATCGAAGTCGCACTCGACGATGTTGGTGGTCAAGCGGATCCGGGGATCCTCGGCGATGGCGACCTGGGCGATCACGTACGGCGCCGGCATGCCGGGCAGGCTGAACCGTTCGTTGAGGGTGAACCCCGCGAGCGTCGCCTTGCCCGACACCGCGCGCACACCCATGTCTCGGGAGCGGCAGTAGCGGCAGGCGGGCGCCGGCGGATGGATCAGGGACTCGCAGGAGCGGCACTCCTGCAGCCGCAGCGTGCCGTCGGCCCCCGACGTCCAGAAGAACTCGGTCTCCTGCGTGACCAGGGGCAGCGGGCGTCCCGATGCGGCTGACACGTCACCTCCGGGGGGTCAGACAGACTTCGACATCACGGTAGGCCCGTTATACGAATCGGAGAATTACGTTATCACTGCTGGGGGGACGTGATCTAGGCTGTGCGTCGCGGGGTCCGACGGCCGGTCGGGCGGAGGTCCGCCACTCGACCTCGGTGGGCCTTCGCTTCGCGCTGCAGGTCCGGGCGTCGTCACGATGGGAGAGCTCATTGCTGGACGGGGAAAAGGTCCTCATCACCGGTGCGACGGGCAAGGTGGCCTTCCCCATCGCCCGTGCGCTGGCGGCCGGGGGAAACGAGGTGTGGGGCGCGGCGCGCCTGAAGGATCCCGCGTCGCGGGAACGGCTCGTCGCGGCCGGCATCAAGCCCGTCGCCCTGGACGTCGGCGTGGGCGACTTCTCGGCGCTCCCCGGCGATTTCAGCTATGTCTTTCACGCGGCCGTGGACACCGGCACCGACGACTGGAGCCGCTGCGTCGAGACGAACGCGCAGATGTCGGGCGAACTGCTCTACCATTGCCGCTCCGCGAAGGGTTTCGTCTTTTGTTCCACCGGTTCGATCTACGCCTACCAGGGGCGGCGACCGCTGACCGAAACCGATCCGCCGGGCGTGCCGCTGCGCGCGAACTACAGCATCTCCAAGGTCGCGGCCGAGGCCGTTTGCACCTGGGTCGCAGGGCATTACCGGATTCCGCTCACCATCATCCGGATCTGTTCGACTTATGGACCCGAGGGAGGCGCGCCGGCCGACCGCCTCGAGGCGATGTTGGCGGGCAGGCCCATTCGGCTTCATCCGGACGCGCCGAACAACTACAACCCCATCTACGAGGACGACTACGTCGAGTTCGGCATCCGCGCCATGGAAGTCGCCGCCACGCCGCCCGTGGTGGTGAACTGGGCCGGCAGTGAAACCGTCAGCGTCGAGGACTACTGCGCGTACCTGGGTCAGCTCGTGGGGGTCGAGCCGATCTTCGAGTACACGGACCGGGCGCACACTCCGCTGTGGCCCGACGTCACCCGCATGCACGACATACTCGGCCACACGAAAGTGCCCTGGCGCGAGGGCTTCCGGCGCATGGTCGAGGCCCGCCACCCGGAAATCGAGCTCGCCGCGCCTGGATCGCCGAGAGCTTGAGGGGCTGCGCGATGCGGCATCCCGGCTCGCCGTCGGACGAGGTCCCCGAGGTACTTGCGGCCGGCGACGGGGACATCACCACGCTGTTCGTATCGATGGCGACCCGCCATCCCGAACGTGAGTTGCATGGTGTTACGGAACGCAGCGAGAGCAGCTCAACGCGTGAACCCCCACTCGGCTTCGTTCTCTTCGGTCTTGAGTTGCTCGGCCGGGTCTTCGCTCTGCGCGAGTGGCAGCGCGGGAGTGGGAAAGATGCGCTCACCGATCTCGGCGATGGCGTGCACCGGGCAGTCCATCAGTGCTCGCATGACGGCGTCGCGATCCGATTCCGGCACGGTGCCGTCCCCGATGAGCGATGCATAGCCCCAGTCGTCCAGCGAGAAGTACCTGGGCGCGTACTTGGCGCAGATACCGAAGCCGTCGCAGACAGTGCGGTCAAGACGAATCTTCATGCGTGCCTCACAGTTTCCGCCTCGTACGGACGGTCGGCGCGCAACCCGCCGCCGGCGCAGTCCGGGCAGGTGGCGTCGAGATGGGTGGCGACCTCGCCCGGGAACTGGGCGAGCAGACTGGCTGCCACGTTCGTGGCGGCATCCAGCGTCGCACACGCGCCGCGTCCGCGCAGCAGCACCGACCAGCGCCGCAGCCGGTCGACATCCTCTGCCGTGGCGGCGCCGTCGCGCAGCGCACCTGCGGCCGCGGCCATCGCCGCGGTTCCGTTGAAGCACGACCCGCACTGGCCCGCGTTCTCGCGGTCGAAATAGGCCAGCACCGACGCCGCGACGGCGACGGGGCAGTCGTCGGTGATGACCGAGATCGCGCCGCAGCCCAGACCGGTGCCGTGCCGGCGCATGGTCTCGTGATCCAGGCTGGTCTCCAGCACGGAGCGGTTGAGCAGGCCCGCAAAATAGCCACCCATCAGCGCACCGCGCACCTGATCCGCCGAAACTCCATGCAGGGCAAGCAGTTCGGCGAACGGCAGGCCGTGCGGGAGTTCATAGAGCACCGGCGGCCGACCCGCCCCGGTGATGGTGGCCAGGAAGGTGCCGGGTGACAGCGATGTGCCCTTGGAGCGGAACGCCGCGGCGCCGTGGCACTGCAGGTAGGGCAGATTGGCCAAGGTCTCGACGTTGCTGACCAGCGTCGGCCGATCACCGACGCCCACCTCGAACGGACGCGGGGGCTTGTCGGTCGGCTTGGCCGGGCCGCCGTTGATCGCGCGGACCGCGGCGGTCTCCTCGCCGGCCACGTAGCCGGGCTGCACGGTGACCATGCGGACCGCGACTCCGAGCGTGTCGGGATCCAGCTCGCCGAGCGCGGTGTCGACACTGTGTGCCGACTCCGTGTCGGACACGTAGACGCAGGCGCGCCGAGCGCCGACGATCGCCGCGGCCAGCCGCAGACCGTCGAGGACCACGTGCGGGCGGTTGCGCAGCAGCCAGCGGTCCTTGACCGAAGCGGGTTCTCCCTCTTCGCCGTTCGCGACGACGACGGCGCCACCGGCGGCCCGCCCGTTGTCGCGCACGGTGCGCAGCTTCACCGCGAGCGGAAAGGCCGCGCCGCCGCGGCCGACCAGTCCGCTGGACTCGACCTCGCTCAGTAACGCGTTGGCGTCCGCGAGCGGCTGGTATCCGCCGAGGCGCAGGTAGGCCTCGGCATCCTCCGGGGCGTCGCCCGGCTGCCGGGTCAACAAGCGGGGTTCGCAGCCGGGAGCGGTCGCGGTGGTGGTGGGGGTGGATTGTGTGGTCTTCAAGGTTGCCCTGCCGTCGTCTTGGTTAGGCTTGCGCACGTGCGAACAGCGGTTGTGCGCGTCAACGTGGACCCGGAAAGCGTGCTGACGCACGCGCAACTACGCGACGGCATTGCGGCGCTCCGCGAAATCGCCGGTGCGGGCGGGGCCGATGTGGTCGCCGGCGACCCGGCTTCCATGCCGGCGGGCCGCCGCGAAGTCGAGCTGCTTGTCGCCGCCGAGGACGGCGATGCCGCCCGGCGCACCGCAATCGAACTGTGCACCAAAGTGTTCGGCGCGGGACCCGTCCCGGGTGTGGTCACCTTCATCAGCCGGGGAACCGACGACGACGCGCACGGTGTGCTGGCGGGGTTCGGCCTGCGCGGTGAGATCGTGCGCACGCCGGACGACGACGGATTCGACATCGTCTACGTGACGCTGCGCGAGGAGGACCTCGAGCACATCCCGGAGAGCCGCGTCTACACGGCGCTGGAGGCGTCGCTCAACTGCGAGGTCCACATTCGCACCGTGTAGGAATGTCCCACGACGTAACGCCATCAGGAGCCCAGGAATTCGAGGATGGCGGGCGCCGCCTGCACCCAGGTGTCGAACATGTTGAAGTGCTGCACCCTGCCGGCGGCCCGGTCCTCCGACGCACGCTCCCACGCGTCCTCGGGCCACGGCGGATCGATGAGCTTCGACCCCTTGATCAGGCAACTGACTTCAAGTGACGTGCGTTTCGGGTGGTCCATGTCGTTCTCGCCGCCGCGAATGATCAACGTGGGCACCTTGATCCGGTCGAACATCTCGTCCTCCACGCCCGGAATCGTCTGGCCCGGCTTGGAAACGAAGGCGTTGAGCCAGCGCAGCATGACTTTGAGGAACTCGTCTTTGTCGAAGTCGAGGAAGCGCTGTTTGTTGTCGGGGTTCTCCTCGATGCGCTCACGCCACTCGGTCACCTTCACGACGCCGTCCATTCCGGTTCCGCGCACCGCGAGAATGCTGGGGACGATGTAGAAGGAGCCGAGCACGAAGGTGCCGTAGATGCCGCCGACGATGTTCCACACCACCAGCTTGGTGACCAGCTCAGGATAGAGCATCGTGGTGAGCATGGAATCCCTTGCGCCCCCTGAGCCTCCGGCGAGAATGCAGCGCTCGAACCCCAGCCCCGTCACCAGCTTGTGCAGCGTCTCGGCCCGCATGTGCGACTCGCTCTGCCCGTAGAACTGCACGTCGGAGGCGCCGCAGTTGGGCCGGTCCCACAGCAACACCCGGTAGCCGCCCGCGGCCAGGGCTTCGGCGAGCGGGCGCAGGCCCGGGATCTCCATGCTGAAGCGCCCGCCGGGCGTCAGGGCGATGAGATCGCCCGAGTCGCCGAGGATTTCGTAGACGACCTTTCCCCCGTTGATCTCGATCGATGGCACGCGATACTCCTGTAGTTAGGCCTGCACCAGCACGTCGTTGCCGACGACGCGCACCGGATAGGTGCGGATGCTCCACTCCGGCTTGACCGCGGTGGTACCGGTCGCCAGCTCGAAACCCCATTGATGCCACGGGCAGTAGATGTATTCCAGGTCGCGCACCATGACCGAGTCACCCGGCGCGGTCTCGTCCACGATGGTGCGCCCTCGGGGCCGGCCCGAGCACAGCGGTCCGCCCTGGTGCGGGCAGTAGTTCGCGATGGCATAGAAGCTGCCGTTGACGTTGTAGACCCCTACGCCGTGACGCCCGATCGGCACGAGTTTGTGCTTGCCCGGCGGGATTTCGTCGACTGTCGCGACAACGTGCTCACGGCCCTGAGCGAGGCGGGACTGGGGCCGCCCGGTGGTTGCCCCTTCTTGTTCAGGTGCCAACTCAGAGCACCCGGGTCTGACCCTCGAGGACCGGGACGGTCTGCGGGAGGTGATAGGTCGCGATGCCGTTCTTGTACATCACCGCGTCGCGGGCGTGCTTGGGCAGGTGTTTGACCAGCCAGCGCGGGTCGTCGAAGGTCCAGTGCGGATAGTCCGAGGAGAACAGCAGGATCTTCTCGCACTCCATCCATTCCAGTGCGCGGGTCAACTCCGTCTTGTCCTCGGGGTAGTCCAGCGGCTGGGTGGTGAACTTGATGTGGTCCTTGACGTACTCCGAGGGCTTGCGCTTGATGTCGACCCACGACTTGCGTGCTTCATAGATCGCGTCCATGCGCCACATCAGCGGAAGGATCCAGGTGAACGCGTGCTCGACGAAGACGATCCGCAGCGTGGGGAACCGGTCGAAGACGCCGTCGAAGACCAGGCTCATCACCTGGTTCGCGGCCAGCAGCGAGTAGGTCACCATGAAGTCGTGGTTGTAACTGGGGAATCCCACCGGCGGGATCGGTAGCTCGTCGAATTGGCTGCGCGACAGGTGGCAGCTCACCGTGATGTCGTGCTTGGTGGCCGCCGCCCAGATCGGGTCGTACTTCGGGTGTCCCCAGGACGGCCGCGGCTCGGCCTTGATCAGGATCTGCGCCATGAACGGGTGCCCGGCCCAGCGCTCGATCTCGCGGACCGACTCCTCGGGCTCCTCGATGGCGATGCAGATCGAACCGCGCCACCGCTCGTGCCAGTTGTTGTGGCTGTCCAGCCAGTGATTGGCCTGCCAGTCGTTCAGCGCGGCCGACATCGCGTGCTGCGCCTCGGGCAGGCGGGCCGGATAGGCCGCCGGTTCCAGGATCGCGATGTCGGAGCCGGCCTCCATGATCAGCTGCCGGAACGCCATGTCTGGGTCGCTGCAAGGGAATTCACCGTTTGCCGGGAAGGAGTCCACGCGCATCGCGTAGGAGTGCGCGTAGTCGGGCGCGTCATAGTAGATCTGCTCGCCCACCGAGCGGGTGAGGAAGTATTTGCTGCGCCACGGCTCGGGGATGTAGGGGAGCAGCTCGCCGCGCTTGGGCGCCGGGTGGACATCCGAATCGACGCAACGGACGGCTATACGCTCGGCAGCGGGGACCCGCTCCTGCGAATGGGTCAACGTCATCTGGGTCTCCTCAGTCTTTCCGTCTGTCTCCTACTGTGCGCCCACGCCGGCGGGAATGTCTATGCCGTAGAGCTGTGCCGCGTTGCGCCAGCACACCTTCTCCCGCTGTTCGGCCGACAGCGCGCCCGGCAGCTTCTTGATGTCGCCGCACTGCCAATGCGGATAGCTGGAGCCGAACATCACCATGTCCTCTTTGCCGGTGAAGCCGAACCACTCCCCGGCGAAATCGACGTCGCCGGGTCCGTCGAGGCTGCCCTGCACGAAGTACACGTGACCCGGCAGGTAGTCGCTCGGGATGCGCGGCGCCCACGGTGTCTGCTCCAAGTGCGGGCGTCCGAACGTGTCCATCCGCCAGATGAACGGCGTGATGAAGTCGGCGGCGCCGTCGCCCCAGACGAATTTGAGGCCGTCGAAGCGCTCGAACACACCCTCGGCGATCATGTTCATCTGGTGATAGACGTAGTTCAGTGCCATGAAGCTGACGTACTGCTCGTAGGTGCGGGTGTTTCCGTTCGGCGTCGGTGGGAAGGCGATGCCCGAGCCGACTTCGATGTGCGCCGCGACGGGGAGGCCGGCGTCGACCGCCGCCTCCCACAGTGGCCAGAACTGTGGTTTGCCGTAGAGCTCGCGGGACTGCAGCGGAACGCCGATCTGCACGACGCGCGGATGCGCGCGCCACTTCTCGATCTCACGCAGCGCGCCGGTGATGTCGTCGGGGTTGACGCGGATGGTGCCGCGGAAGCGCTCACCGAACTCGCCGGACTCCAGCCAGTTCGAGACCATCATCTCGTTGTGCGCGGCGTGCAGGGCGCTGCCCAGGTGCCGGTCCGGCATGATGCCGCGTGCCATGGGGTGCAGGACGGCCACGTCGACTCCGCGCCTCGAAAACAGTTCGTCGGCAACGAGTTCTGGATCCGAACCGGGGTACTGGCGGTCCGGGCCTTCGGTACCGGGCGCGTACTCACCGCCCGGGGCGCCGTACCAGTCCATCTCGTAATCGGGGAAGCCCCGGCTCTTGAACGGTTCGCGCAGAGTCTGCCGCAGCGCCTTATTGGAGGGGAAGAAGATGTGCACGCTCGCGTCGATCAGCGGGGTGCTCGTCCCGTCCGCGTGTTCGATCACGAGAGCCACCCTTCGGTTCCGGTAGCCAGAGTGGGCCGGAGCAGGTCATCTGATAGACAAACTAACATTCTCGTCGGCTGCCAATCAACGGTGTTGCGGTAAGCAATTCGGTTAAACATCGGCGCTGCTCGTGACGTGTTTACGGACCGTTCAGCAAGTAGCGTTCTATTTCAGCGATAATAGCATTCTCCTACTCGCGGCAGCTGACGCTGCGGCGGCGCAAGGCGCGGTGGAGTGTGTCCCGCCGAGCGTCTCCGGGCGTCGCCAGGTCAACTCGTACCCGCTTTCAGAGATTATTACTTTCGAATCAGAGAATGATATTCTCGCCGTGACGTGACGACGGGAGGCGGCCCCGATGCTGTTGGAGTTCGATGCTGATCAGCGACTGTGGCAGAGCACGGTGCGCGACGCCGTCGGCAAGCAGTGCCCACCGTCGCTGGTCCGGAGCGTGGCCGAGGAGGGCGTCGACCCGAGCCCGCTCTGGAAGTCGTACGTCGACCAGGGTTGGACCGAGCTCAACGACCCGCAGAGCGCTGTCGAATTGACGATCGTGCTCGAGGAACTGGGGCACGCGACCGACCCGACCCCCTTCCTCGCGACGATGAGTCAGTTCGCGCCGCTGGTGGGGGACCGGTTCGATCCGCACGAGTCGGGCACCGCCGTCCACAGCGGGATCACGGCGCACCGGGGCGCCGGGGGCTGGGTGCTCGACGGCACCGCGCGCCACGTCCTGGACGGCGACCGCGTCGACCGGTTGGCCGTCGTGACCGACGCCGGAGTGTTCGTCGTCGCCGGCAACGCGGTGTCGACGCGGCGCTCGGCCGTGTTCGACCCGGTGCTGCATGTGGCGGACCTGTCGTTCGGCGAAGTTCGGGTGCCCGACTCCGCGCGGCTCGACGTCGACCGCGAGCGGGCGCATCACTTCGCGCTCACGGGCATGGCGGTCACGATGGTCGGGGCCTGTCAGCGGATCCTCGACCTGGTGCTCGAGCATGTCCGCAGCCGCCAGCAGTTCGGCGTGCCGATCGGCTCGTTCCAGGCCGTCCAGCACAAGGCCGCAGACATGCACGTCGCGATCCAACGGGCCAGGGCGCTGGCTTATTTCGCCGCGTTGACGATCGCCGCGGACGACCCTCGGCGCCGGCTGGCCGCCGCCATGGCCAAGGCGTCGGCCGGCGAGTGCCAGTCACTGGTGTTCCGGCACGGCTTGCAACTCCACGGCGCGATGGGCTTCACGTGGGAGAACGATCTGCAGTTCGCGCTCAAGCGGGCCAAAGCCGGCGAGCTGATGCTGGGCGGGGCCGCCGAGCATCGCGCGCGGATCGCCGAGGAGTACCGTGCAGCTGACTTTTGATCCGGACGTCGAGTCGTTCCGCGCGGAGTTCTCCGCGTTCCTCGACGAAAACCTGCCCCCCGCAAGCGAAACGCGCGAGCGTCCCCGGTCGGTGTCACACATGCCGACGTGGGCACGCCGTTGGCAGCGGCTGCTCTTCGACAACGGCTGGCTGCTGCCCAGCCAGCCCCCGGAGTTCGGCGGACGCAACGCGACCGTGATCCAGCAGTTCGTCTACCTGGAGGAGCTCAGTCGCCGCCGGATCTACCACAGCTTCAACCCGCAAGGCGTGAATATTGTTGCGGCTTCGCTGTTGTCGTTCGGCAGCGACGAACAGAAGCGGCGCTGGGCGGTGCCGGTCCTGCGGGCCGAGATCACCGCGTCGCTGGGTATGAGCGAGCCGAGCGCGGGCTCCGACCTCGCGTCGCTGCGCACGCGCGCGGTGCGCGACGGCGATCACTTCGTGGTCAATGGGCAGAAGGTCTGGACCTCGGGGGCGCACGACGCCGACATCTTGCTGACCTTCGTGCGCACCAATCCAGACGCACCGAAGCACAAGGGCATCAGCGCGCTGATCATCCCGACCGACACCCCGGGCGTCGTGCGCCGGCCGTTTCCGTCGATCTGCGGGGCCGACGATCTCGATTTCAACGAGGTGTTCTTCACCGACGTCCGGGTGCCGGCGGAAAATCTGGTCGGTGAGCTCGACCAGGGGTGGCGAGTGGCCAATGGATCCCTGGGACACGAGCGCACGATGATGTGGCTCGGGTTCGCCGATCGACTGGAAAACATGATCGCCGACTTCCGGCCGCGCACCGAGGTCGAACGCGATCAGTACGCCAGCACGATCATGGACAAGCAGGCGCTGCGCCTGCTGGGCTCGGCGGCGCTGGCCCGCACGGCTCGCGGCGAAGACGACGTGGCCGCCATCTCGGTCCTGAAGCTGCTCGGCTCCGAGGCCGAGTTGCGTGGGATGGACCTTGCGTTCACGTCGGCGGGAGCAGACGGCCTCGTCCACCCTGGGCTGACCGGACCGTATGCGCACATGAACCTCGACCACTATTTCGCCAGCTGGTTCGAGCGCTATGCGCGTAGCTTCTCCGGCACCATCGCCGGCGGCACCTCGGAGATCCAGCGCAACATCATCGCGCAGCGGGTTCTCGGGCTGCCGCGCGGCTGAATTCGCGTGGCCGAGAGCGGCGTTGATTCCGCACTCGCCGCAGGTACCTTCTAGACGGGGTCGAACTTGCTGATCAGCCAGTTGTTGTTGACCCGGGCCAAGCTCACCAGCACGCTGCTGGCAGTCATCGCGGGGTCGGGGTTGTCTTTGCTCGTGGTGCTCTGGTCGACCAGCACCAGGACCACGGCCGAGTTCGGATGCAATTCCTGAACGGCCGCCCCGAGCACCCGGGCGGTGGTCTTCAGTGACTTCTGTTTTGCCGCCGGAGCCACGATCTGCTCGGTGAACTGGTTGTAGTAGGACAGGAAGTCACCGGAGAGGTGCGACTTGGCGGCGGCGAAGTCTTTGTCGAGCGAGTCGGGCGAGTAGGACAGCAGGGCGATCGTGCCGTCGGACGCCGCATTGACGACGGTAGCCGCGACCTCGGCGTCGGTCTGCTGGACGGGCCGAAACCGCTCCAGATACATCCAGATCGCCGTCCCGCCGGAAATCGCCAGCAGCAGGAGCAGGATCACAGGATAGAGCTTCACCCTCCCCCACTTACCGCGACGACGGTCCCGCGTTTTCTCGGAAGCGCCGTCGGCGGCCGCGGTGTCGCGGGTGTCTTCGCTCATGGGATGAACTCCAGTTTGGACATCTTGTACTGACCGCCCTCGTCGGTCACCGTCACCCGGAGCCGCCAATTGCGCGGTTCGTCCTTGGCCCCGGCGGCATTGGTGATCTTCGATGTCGCCGCGACGAGGACCACGGCGGAATTGGCGTCCATGGATTGGACCGCCGCCGCGTTCACCGTTCCCTGGGTGACCACCTTGGACTGCTCGACGACTGTCGTGAAATCCTTTGCGCGCTGCTGGAAGTCGTCCCTGAACTGGCCGGTGGAACTGTCGATCACTCGCTGGACGTCCGCCTTGGCGTTCTTGAAGTCCAGGGAGGTCATGTTGACGACACCTTGTCTGGCCCCCGCGACGAAGTTCGCGGCGCGTCGTTCGCGCTCGGTGGCTTCGTGGGTCTGCCACACCATGTATCCGATAGCCCCGACGAAGGCGCAGATGAGGAGGATGACAGCCGCCTTCCACGTCGCAGACCACGGCGGCAACCGCAGGCGACGCCACCGGGAGCGGGCCGGCTCGGATTCCGGTTCGCCGTCCGCGTGGGTTTCGTCGCAGACCTCCGCCCGGGCCGGCGCTTCGTCGGTGACGGGCTCGTCTTCGCCGGCCTCGGGGGCTCCCTCGGCGATCTGGACTTCGGCGGCCTTGGCCTCGGCGGCCTCGGCGGCCTTCGCGTCGGCGGCCTTGGCCTCGAGAGCCTTCGCTTCTCGGCGGAGCCGGGCGGCGCGAGCGCGGGCGCGCGCCGCCGCCGCCAGCGCCTCGGCTTCGGCGGCTTCCGCCTCGGCTTCCGCGATCAAACTGGGGTCGGATTCCGACGCGGCCGATTCCTGCGGCGGTTCGTTCGCCTGACTCACCGTGCTTACTGCCCGTCGCCCCAAGACCGGCTGACCCCCGAACGTGTCACGCGGCTACCATCGGACGAGCGAGAACGGGTAGCTGGCGGTGCCTCCCGGCCCGCCACCGCAGCCCGTGTCGAACGTCGAATCCACCTGACCCGCCATCGCCGCCGCATCCCACGAGTACACGTCGTGCGACGGAAAGAACTGGACGACGCAGCGTACTCCGTCGGGAACGTCGACGGCCATGGTGTAGCGCCCGTTGGAAAGGTGTGCGTCTGACTTCCAGGGCGCCGCTTGCCCGTTGGGTTGCGGAATCGCTTGGATGGTGAGGCATTCCGGTCCCTGATTGTAATTGCACGGTCGAATCGCCCAGATCCAGCTGTGGCCGGGGTCCCGGTTGGTGTCCAGTCGGTAGTTGCCAACCTGGACGTCCGCATGAGCGGTCGGCGCAACGGTCAGCGCGGCGGTGGCAAGCGCAAGGCTCACTGCGAGAGTCTTCACCGTTGCGTCTCCCATCTGTGCGCACGCGCTGGCCCCAATATAGGGGGCGGTCACGCTGAACAGGCCTAGTCGGAAAAATTGCGGCTGTCAACGGTCGGCTCCGGCGATGTGGGTGAGACGACCCAGGGCCCACCTAATCGATGACCGCGGCTTCCTTGCGTTCGGTGATCGGCCTGGCGAGTTCCTGCTCGTCGCAGATGCGTTGCAGCTTTTCCAGCGTCTCGTCCAGTCCGGCGCCGATCTTGCGGCCGGGCGTGAAGGTGGCCGGCAGTTTTCGCATGCCCTGGATGACGCCGATGGTCTCGTAATGCACGGTGCCTTCGGGGTCGCAGCGGTAGTCGGGCATCCGGTCGAGGACGGCGGTGAGCATGGACTTGAACACGGTGCGCGCCACGTTGGATCCGGCGCACCGGTGGACGCCCAGTCCGAAGCTGAAGTGCCGATTGCCTTTACGGTCGAGCACGATCTCATCCGGATCGCGGAACACCGACGGGTCGCGGTTGGCCATGGCCCACGAAATCCAGAGCCGCTCACCCTCTTTGAACTGCGTGCCGTCGAGTTCGACGTCGTCGGAGAACGTCCTGCCGTCGCCCGGGGCGGGGGTGAAGTAGCGCAGGAACTCTTCGGTCGCGGGGTCGAGCAGCGTCTTGCGTTGGTCGCTGAGCTGCCGCCGTTGCTCGGGGTGCTCCGAAAGCCATTCCAGCGAGTGGGCGGTCAGGGCGGTCGTGGTGTCGAAACCGCCGCCGATGACCAGCCCGAGGTTGCCCAGGATTTCCAGATCGGGTGCGGGTTCGCCGTCGATGCGCATCTGGAGCAGCGCGTTGACGATTCCCGGCCGCGGGTTTTCCCGGATCTCGAGCATGGTGTTGACCATGTCGAGCCCCATCTCGCGGTGCATCGCGGTGACGCGCTCGATGTCGGGGGAGTGCTCCGGCGTGTAGACCGCGGCATGCACCGGCTCGCTGTACATGTTCCACTTCTTCAGCGGGATGCCCATCATCGCCAGGGTCAGCACGGCCGGCACGATGTTGGCCAGGTCGTCGACGAAGTCGATGCTGCCGTCCTCGATTTTCTCGTCGAGGCAGGCGCGCGTCACGTCGTCGATGAAGGGCTCCCAGCGCTTGACCGCCGCCGGGGAAAGGTACGGGTTGAGCACGGAGCGGTAGGTTTTGTGCTCGGGCTCGTCCATTTCCAGGATGCCGCCGCGCACCGCGCTGACGCGGCTGGCCGTCGGGATCGAAATGCCCTTGTAGCCACGGCGTTCGTTGTTGAGGTCGTGGTCGTTGGACACCGCGGGGCAGCGCGCCAGCTCGAAGACTTCGTGGCTGCCGGCCGCGACCCAGTGCCCGCCGTAGGTGTCACTCCAGGCTATCGGGCATCTGGAGTGCATCTCCTCGGTGATCGCCTTGAACTTCGACCGGTAATCGGCGGAGTGCCGGTCGAACTCGTATCGGTTCTTCTTGCGTTCGCTGTCGCTGACTACGTCGTCGACACTCACTGTGCTGTCTTCCTTGTCATCTCGTAATCAGTGCCAGAGCTGCTAGTCGTCGTCGGTGATCATGATGGCTTGCTCGGGGCACGACTGCGCGGCCTCCCGAACCTTCTCCTCGTACTCCCGCGGCACCACTTCGTCGATCGCCGACGAGCTGCCGTCGATGTCGCTGAGCTCGAAGGACTCGGGCGCGATCATCGCGCACAAGGTGTGTCCCTGGCAGCGTTGCGAGTCAACCCAGACCTTCACGGTGTCTCCTTGCGCGGGTTCGTTGCCATCCAGTCGTCTTTGGTGCCGGGTCAGGTGTTGCGACCGCCGTTGACGCCCAGGATCTGGCCGGTGATGTAACCGGCCTCCTCGGACACCAGAAAGGCGCACGCGGCGGCGATGTCCTCGGGCTTGCCGATGCGCCGTACCGGGGTGCGCGCGATGGTCTCGTCGATGTCGCCGAGGAAGCCGTTCTTCTCGGCGGCGCGCAGCATCGGGGTGTCGATGAATCCCGGGGGCACGGCGTTGACCGTGACACCGCTGGGCCCGTACTCGAGTGCCAGCGACTTGGTCAGCCCGTTTACCGCTGACTTGGCCGCAACGTAATGACTCATATAGGGCGCGCCGGAGTGCGTGCTCGATGACGAGATGTTGACGATGCGCCCCCAGCCCGCCTCGACCATGTCGGGCAGCACCAACTGGATCGTGTGGAAGACGCCGTTGAGGTTGACGTCGATCACCTTCTGCCAGTCCTCGAACGTGAGGTTGGTGAAGCGCTTGAAGCCGTCCAGGCCCGCCGCGTTGACCAGGACGGTCACCGGCCCCAGCCGCGCGCGGATCGCCGACAGGGCGGCGTCCACCTGCGCGCGGTCGGTGACGTCGGCGGTGAAGGAGAGGTCGTCGTCCGAGGGCTTGAGGTCAATGGTCGCGACGTCCATGCCGTCGACCCGGAGCCGCTGGGCGATGGCAAGACCGATCCCGGATCCGCCACCAGTGACCACCGCAGTTTTCACGTCTCCATCACCGAGCCAGTCCTCGCGTCAAATGTGGCGCGTCTCTGCCACAAAGAATCTCCCTTACAATTATGAGAACCCTACTCTCCGCCCGAACCGGCGTGCAACACACGGGCGAAACGGCACTCAGCCTGCAACTAGACGTCTGTCGAAACGATCGAATCACCGACCGAGCACGCCGGTCTCGTTTCTCAGGTTTCTTGAATTCTCGAGACCCGAATGTAAGATTCGCCCGGTAAGAGAATGAAATTATCGTGACGGCGACCACACCCGCCAGACCAGGGGGAACGAATGCCAGTGCAGGACACGGCAGAAACCATCGCAGATGCCGCGTCCGAGCCACTGGTCGATCGACGGCTGCTGATCGGCGGCCGGCTCCTCGCCGGCGACAAGACCTTCCCGTCGATCAATCCCGCCACCGGTGCCGTGATCGGTCACGCACCGGACGCCGGCGTCGGGGAAGCAGAGGCGGCGGTCTCGGCGGCCCGGCGCGCCTTCGACACGACAGGTTGGCCCACCAACGTCGAACTGCGGATCCGCTGTCTCGACCAATTGCACGAGGCGCTGATCGAGCACGCCGAGGAGTTGCGCGAACTGACCATCGCCGAGGTGGGTGCCACCCGCGCGCTGACCCAAGGTGCACAGCTCGACGAACCGATTGGGATCGTGCGCTTCTACGCCGACCTGCTCGGTAGCTACCAGTTCTCCGAAGACCTCGGTGAGCGGGAATCGCGCGGAATGCGGCATCACCGCTGGGTGGAGAAAGAGGCCGCGGGAGTGGTCGCGGCGATCATCGCCTACAACTACCCGAACCAGCTCGCCCTCGCCAAGCTCGCGCCCGCCCTGTCCGCCGGTTGCACCGTGGTGCTCAAGGGCGCTCCGGACACGCCGCTGGTCACGCTGGCCTTAGGCGAGCTGATCGCCAACCACACCGACATTCCCGCGGGTGTGGTGAACGTGCTCAGTTCGTCGGATCCCGCTGTCGGAGAAGCGCTGACGACCAGCCGCGACGTCGACGTGGTGACCTTCACCGGGTCGACCCCGGTGGGGCGCCGAATCATGGCCGCGGCGAGCGACACCGTCAAGCGCGTCTTCCTGGAGTTGGGCGGCAAGTCCGCAGTGATCATGCTCGACGACGCCGACTTCGCCAACGCCAGCCTCTTCGCGGCGTTCAGCATGGTCACCCACGCAGGGCAAGGCTGTGCGCTCACCTCCCGGCTGCTGGTGCCCAGGTCGCACCACGACGAGATCGTCGAGCTGATCGCGCAGAACTTCGCCAAGGTCCGCCACGGCGACCCCTCCGATCCGCACACCTATATGGGACCGCTGATCAACGAGCGACAGCGGGACAAGGTCGACGGCATGGTGCAGCGGGCCGTCGCTGCGGGGGCCACCCTCGTCACCGGGGGCAAGCGTTTGGATCCCGGCTACTTCTATGCGCCGACGCTGCTGACCGGCGTCGACCCCGACAGCGAGATCGCCCAGCAGGAGGTTTTCGGACCGGTGCTGGTCGTCATCGCATTCGACGACGATGACGACGCGGTGCGCATCGCGAACAACTCGATCTACGGGCTGGCCGGCGCGGTGTTCAGCCGCGACCAGGACCGGGCGCTGGCGGTGGCGCGCCGGATTCGCGCCGGGTCGTTCTCGATCAACGGCGGCAACTACTTTGGCGCCGACAGCCCGTTCGGTGGTTTCAAGCAGTCCGGCGTGGGCCGGGAGATGGGTGTGGCCGGGCTCGAGGAGTTTCTGGAGCGCAAGACGTACGCCGTGCCGGCGGCGCCGGCCAAGGGAGGCGTCGCATGAGGCCGCTGGAGGGCATCCGAGTCCTTGAAGTCGCGATGTACGGGTTCGTCCCGTCGGCGGGTGCGGTGCTTGCCGAGTGGGGCGCCGACGTGCTCAAGGTCGAGCACGCGGTGACCGGTGACCCGCAGCGCGGGCTCCGGCAGACCGGCATGCTGCGCGTCGAGGGCGACCCCAACCCCAACATCGAGCATGCCAACCGCGGCAAGCGCAGCATCGGGCTCGACATGTCGGTGGCGGAAGGCAGGGAGGTGCTCTGCGAGCTGGCCCGCCGGTCCGATGTGTTCCTCACCAGCTTCCTGCCCGGTGCGCGGAAGAAGTTCGGCATCGACGTCGACGACATTCGTGCGGTGAACCCGAAGATCATCTACGCGCGCGGGAGCGCGCTGGGCCCGCGCGGCGAAGAGTCGGTCAAAGGCGGATACGACATGACCGCCTTCTGGTGCCGGGCCGGAACCGCGGCCACCATCACCCCTGCGGGCATGCCGGGCATGATCGCACCACCCGGACCCGCCTACGGCGACACCATCTCCGGCACCAACCTCGCCGGTGGTATCGCGGCGGCCCTGCTGGCGCGGGAGCGCACCGGCGAACCGTCGATCGTCGACGTGTCGCTGCTGGGCAGCGGACTGTGGTCGATGGGGCACACGGTCGCGTTGACCAAGCACCTCGGCCAACGGCTGGAAGCACCGCCCCCCGGCGTGCACGGCGCGCCCAACAACCCGCTTGTGGGCCTGTACAGCACATCCGACGGGCGCTACATCTCCTTCGTGATGATGCAGCCGACAAAGTTCTGGGCCGACGTTTGCCGACATGTCGACCTGCCGGAACTTGCCGACGACCCGCGTTTCGCCACGGTCGAGAAGATCGCCGCCAACACACCGGATGCCGTGGAGATCTTGACCAAGGCCATCGCAACCCGCACGCTGGCCGAGTGGAGCGAACGATTTGCCACGCTGGCGGGGCCGTGGGCGCCCGTGCAGGACACCCTGCAGGCGGCCGAGGACGCCCAGATCCGGGCGAACGAGTACATGGTGCGGGCGGGTGAACTCGAACTCGTCGCCAACCCCGTTCAGTTCGACGTCGCGCCACCCCAGACCAAGCCGGCACCCGGGTTCGCCGAACAGACCGACGAGATCCTGATGGAGATCGGACTCGACTGGGACCGCATCATCGAGCTCAAGACGGCCGGGGCCGTCACCTAGAAGTGGAGCCCTCGTAATGTGTCAGCCCACCACCGGAAGTGACGCTGCCTGCCCGCGCGCCGCGGTTACAGGTTGTCCGATAACGGTTCTGCCTTTTTTCTCCCACCCGGACTCGGCATGAGTCATAATCACCGGACGCTTCAGGACGAGGGGCACTTCGTTCGAGGCGTCGACTCACGCAATCGAACGGAGGCACCGGCGTGAGGATCCGAAGCGCTGCCACGTCGGCGATGCGAGCCGAATCATGGCAAGCTACTGGGCTTTTCGTGGCCACCTGCGCCCACTCGGGAACGTCTGCCAAGCAGAATTTACCTCAACGGTTGTGCGACAACAAGACTGTCGGTCTCGTAGCGCGGAAAGGAGCTGACACCTATGGCGACTAAGGGCGCAGACCACTGGTCAGCTGGATTGCCGCAGCTGAAGTTGAAATGGGACATCTCGGGTCCCATGCAGGCGGTCGGAGCCCTGTTCGCGATGTCGGCTGACGCCGTCAAGTTCGCCTTCCGCCGGCCGTTCCAGTGGCGGGAGTTCCTGGAGCAGTCCTGGTTCGTCGCCCGGGTGTCGCTGGCTCCCACTCTGTTGGTCGCGATACCGTTCACCGTCCTGGTCAGTTTCACGCTCAACATCCTGTTGCGCGAACTGGGCGCGGCGGATCTGTCCGGTGCGGGTGCTGCGTTCGGCGCCGTCACCCAGCTCGGGCCGCTGGTCACCGTGTTGATCGTCGCGGGTGCCGGTGCGACGGCAATGTGTGCGGACCTGGGATCGCGAACGATTCGCGAGGAAATCGACGCGATGGAGGTGCTGGGCATCAACCCGGTGCAACGCTTGGTCACTCCCCGCATGCTGGCTTCCGGATTGGTCGCCTTCTTGCTCAACAGCCTCGTCGTCATCATCGGAGTCCTGGGCGGCTACGTCTTCTCGGTGTTCGTGCAGGACGTCAATCCCGGCGCCTTCGCCGCGGGTATCACCTTGCTCACCGGCGTGCCCGAGGTGGTCATTTCGTGCATCAAGGCAGCGCTTTTCGGCCTCATCGCCGGATTGGTCGCCTGCTACCGGGGTCTGTCGATCACCGGCGGGGGCGCCAAGGCCGTCGGCAACGCGGTGAACGAAACCGTCGTCTACGCCTTCATGTCCCTGTTCGTCGTCAATGTGGTCGTCACGGCGATCGGCATCAAGATGACGGCGAAGTAGGGGCTGCCGATGGCACTGAGGGCCGTATATCCACGATTGACTCGCCAGTTCGAGAGGCCCGTCACCGCGCTCGGCCGGATCGGCGACCACACCCTGTTCTACGGTAAAGCGCTTGCCGGAGTGCCCTTCGCGGCCACCCATTACCGGCGCGAGGTCATTCGACTGATTGCCGAGATCAGCATGGGCGCGGGCACTTTGGCGATGATCGGCGGAACCGTGGTGATCGTCGGCTTCCTGACGCTGGCGGCGGGCGGCACGCTGGCCATTCAGGGGTACACCTCGCTGGGCAATATCGGCATCGAGGCGCTGACGGGCTTTCTGGCCGCGTTCATCAATGTGCGCATCGCGGCACCGGTGGTTGCCGGGATCGGTCTGGCGGCGACCTTCGGCGCCGGGGTCACTGCCCAGCTGGGCGCCATGCGGATCAACGAAGAAGTCGACGCGTTGGAGAGCATGGCCATTCGGCCCGTTTCCTACCTGGTGAGCACGAGAATCCTCGCGGGGATGATGGCCATCACGCCGTTGTACAGCATCGCCGTGATCTTGTCGTTCCTGGCCAGCCAGTTCACCACGACGTTTTTGCTCGGACAGTCGCAAGGGCTCTACCAGCACTACTTCAACACGTTCCTGAACCCGATCGACCTGCTGTGGTCGTTTCTGCAGGCGATTCTGATGGCGCTCACGATTCTGCTGATCCACACCTACTACGGCTATTTCGCTTCGGGGGGGCCGGCGGGTGTCGGCAACGCGACCGGCAACGCCGTGCGGACCTCGCTCATCGTCGTCGTCTCGGTAACGCTGTTGGTCTCGCTGTCTGTCTACGGTACGAACGGCAACTTCAACCTGTCCGGCTAGCTTCAGGAGGTGGAACGGCAGTGACGCAGAGTGTGCCCGCGGGTCGCGGGGCGGTCGCCGGCCGACCCGCGCGCACCGGCCACGCACGTCCGCCGGCCGGGCGTAACTACCTGCCGCCCCTGCTCGGACTGGCCACCGTCGTCGTGATTTGCTTGATTTTCGCCGTGGCCGTGGGATTGTTTCAGGGTTCCTTCACAGAATCCGTTCCGGTGACCGTGATTTCGCAGCGCGCGGGCCTGGTGATGAACCCGGACGCCAAGGTCAAGCTGCGTGGCGTGCAGGTGGGCAAGGTCGCCTCGGTCGATTCACTGCCCAACGGCCAAGCGGCCATTCATCTGGCGATGGATCCGTCGCAGTTGCGCTTCATCCCCGGCAACGTACTCGTCGACATCGCGTCGTCGACGGTGTTCGGCGCCAAGTCCGTTCTGTTGGTGGAGCCTGCCCACCCCTCGGCCCAGCGGCTGCACAGCGGCCAAACGCTGCAGGGCCAACACGTCATGGTCGAAATCAACACGGTATTCCAGCAATTGGTGTCGGTTCTGTCCCACATCGACCCGCCGAAGCTCAACGAGTCGCTGGGTGCGCTTGCGCAAGCGTTCAGTGGGCGGGGCCCGCAGCTCGGTCAGTCGCTGAGCGACCTGGATTCGTTTCTGGCCAGGCTGGAGCCCAGCCTTCCCGCCTTCCGGCATGACCTTGCGGTCTTGCCCGCGGTGTCCAACGCCTATGCCGACGCGGCACCCGACCTGGTGAAGACGGCCGCCAACGCGACCCGGATCAGCAAGACGCTCGTCGATGAGCAGCACAACCTGGACGCCTTGCTGATCAGCGCGATCGGCCTGGCCGACATCGGCAACGACGTGTTGTCGACCAACCGCGGTCCGCTGACGAACGTGCTGCATCTCCTGGTACCGACCACCGACCTGACCAACGAGTACCACGAGGTGTTCACCTGCGGCTTCGGCGGGTTGATCAACATTTCCCACGGTCCGCCCCTGTCGGAACCGAGCATCAACATCTCGGCGAGCCTCACCTGGGGCGGTGAACGTTATCGGTATCCGACGAACCTGCCAAAGGTTGCCGCCACGGGCGGTCCCCAGTGCATGGGCCTGCCGAACCTGCCGTTCAACTCGCATCCGCCGCAGTTCATCACCGATATCGGCGCCAACCCGGTGGGGTACGGAAACCCACAGGTGCTGATCAACTCCGATCTGCTCAAGCAACTGTTGTACGGACCGATCGCCGGCCCGCCGCGCAACTCCGCCCAGGTCGGACAACCCGGATGAGAACGCGGGCCACGCTGGTCAAGTTCGCGATCTTCGCGGTCGTGATGTCGATGCTGACCGCCTTCCTCTTCTTCATCTTCGGCCAGTACCGGACCGGTGCGACGACGGGGTATTCGGCGGTGTTCTCCGACGTGTCGCGTCTCAAGCCGGGGCAGTCGGTGCGGGTCGCCGGGATCCGGGTCGGCACGGTCAACAACGTGTCGCTGCAACCGGACAAGAAGGTTGTGGTGGACTTCGACGCCGACCGCAGCGTCGTGCTCACCGAGGGAACCAGGGCGGCCGTGCGCTACCTGAACCTGGTGGGCGATCGCTACCTCGAACTTGTCGAAGGTCCGGGCTCGACCAGGCATCTGCCGGCCGGCGGTCAGATTCCTCTCAGCCGCACAGCACCGGCGCTCGACCTTGACCTGCTGCTCGGCGGACTCAAACCCGTGACGCAGGGCCTGAATGCACAAGATGTCAACGCCTTGACCTCGGGCCTGCTGCAGGTCTTCCAGGGGCAGGGCGGGACCCTCGAGTCGCTGTTCGCCAAGACGACGTCGTTTTCGAACGCCTTGGCCGACAACGACCAGACCGTGCAGCAACTGATCGACAACCTCAATATCGTGATCGGAACGATCTCCAAGGACGGCACCAAGTTCTCCGGCGCGATCGATCGGCTCGAGCAGCTCGTCAGTGGGCTGTCGGACGACCGCAGCACCATCGGGTCGGCCATCGACGCCCTGGACAAGGGAACCGCCTCACTGGCGGACCTGCTGGGCAACGCGCGGCCGCCGTTGACCGGCACCATCGATCAGTTGAACCGACTGGCGCCATATCTGGATAACGACAAGGACCGCCTCGACGCGGCACTCGGGAAGGCGCCGAGGAACTACCGCAGACTGGTCCGGCTGGGGGCGAACGGCGCCACCATTCCCTACTACCTCTGCCAGTTGGAGCTCCGCGGCACGGATCTCCAGGGCAGGACGGTGAAAGCCCCCATATTCAGGTCGGACGCTGGAAGGTGCACGGAACCCTGATGCTCAAGTATCGCGGAGCTGGGCTCGTCAAGGCCGGACTCATCGGCGTCGTTCTGGCGGTGATGATCATCCTCGTGGGCCTGTCGCCCGACCGGTTCGTCACATGGGCGACGATGGTCAGGTATCAGGCGCTGTTCACCGAAGCCGGCGGCCTGGCGACGGGCAACCCCGTCGTCGTCTCGGGCGTCAAGGTCGGCACGGTGTCGGACGTGAAGCTGAGTCACGGCGATGCCCTGGTGACGTTCGCGATGAAGGGCAACGTACTGCTGGGATCGGAGACTTCGGCGCACATCCGCACCGGTTCGCTGCTCGGCGAGCGGATGCTGACGCTGGAGTCCTCCGGCAGCGGCACGATGCATCCGATGGCCCTGATTCCCGTCACGCGTACGTCTTCGCCGTATTCACTGACGGAGGCGGTCAGCGATTTGACCACGGACACAGCCGGAACCAACACCACGGCTCTCAACCAGTCGTTGGACACGTTGTCGGAGACTCTCGACCAGGTCGCGCCTCAAATGGGACCGGCCTTCGACGCGCTCACCCGGTTGTCGCGCACCCTCAACAGCCGCAACAAGAACCTCGGCGAGCTGTTCAAGAGCGCCGGGGACGTCACGGGGATTCTTTCCGAACGCAGCCAGCAGGTGAACAAACTCATCCTCAACTCCGACTCGCTGCTCCAAGTGCTGGTAGCGCGCCGGCAGGAGATCGTGGATCTGCTGGCCAACACGTCGGCGGTGGCCAAACAGCTGACCCAATTGGTGCACGACAACGAAAGCAAATTGGCACCGACCCTGGAGCGGCTGAATTCGGTGACCGCGGTGTTGCAGAAGAACCGAGACAACATCAGCAAGGCGCTGCCGGGCCTCAAGAAGTTCCAGATCACGGTGGGCGAGGGCATCTCCAGCATGTACGCTTACCAGGCGTTTGTCCCGAACTTCCTTGCGCCCCAACTCTTCCAGCCGATCATCGACTATCTGTGGGGATTCCGCACCTTCGACACTTCTAAAGGCCCCGGTTACCCGTCGCCGGTGCCCCGGTCGCTCACGCCCTGGCCGTACAACGGCATTCCGGTATGCCCCGGCTGCACGCTGGGCGGCAGGGTCGGAGGATCGCAGTGACCTCCCGGATGCCCCGCACGAGGCTGACGGCCGTGGCCGCGGTCGTCCTGGTCGGGCTTGTCCTCGCGGGAGCCGCCGTGCTGGTCCGCAATACGTTCTATGGCCCACGCACGATCACCGCCTTTTTCACCACCGCCACCGCGATCTATCCCCATGACGAGGTGCGGGTGGCGGGCGTCAAAGTCGGCACCATCAAATCGATTCAGCCGGAGGGCACGCAGGCCAAGATGACCCTCGAGGTCGACCACGGCGTGCCGATTCCGGCGGACGCGAAGGCGGTGATCGTCGCCCCGAACTTGGTGGCCTCCCGATACGTCCAGCTGACACCGGCTTATCGAGACAGCGGGCCGGTCATGCGCGACGGCGGGGTCATACCGGTCGAACGCACCGCAGTGCCGGTCGAGTGGGATGAGGTCAAGACCCAGTTGATGCGGCTCGCAACGGATTTGGGACCCAAAAGCGGGGTCTCGGGCACGTCGGTGGGCCGGTTCATCGACAGCGCCGCCAACGCGCTCGAGGGCAACGGCGACAAGCTGCGGCAGACCCTCGGTGAACTGTCAGGGGTGGGCCGCATCCTGGCCAACGGCAGCGGCAACATCGTCGACATCATCAAAAACCTGCAGACATTCGTCGGCGCCCTGCGTGACAGCAATGTCCAGATCGTGCAGTTCAACGACCGCCTGGCCACACTCGCCAGCGTGGTGAACGACAGCAAATCGGATCTCGACGCGGCGCTGAGCGATCTGTCCACGGCGGTCGGCGAGGTGCAGCGATTCATCGCGGGGACGCGTAATCAGACCAGCGAGCAGATCGCCCGTTTGGCCGATGTCACGCAGGTCCTGGCCGACCAGCACATGGACCTGGAGAACATCCTGCACGCAGCGCCGAACGCGCTCGGCAACTTCTTCAACGACTACAACGCCGACACCGGAACCATCGTGGGAGGCTTCGGCATCATGAACTTCGCCAACCCCACGTTCTCTGGTCTGCTGGTTCCGGTGCCCGTGCCCGGCTGCACGGCACTCGGCGCCATCGAAAACGTGACCGCCGTCGAATCGGGCAAGCTGTGCTCGATGTTCCTCGGCCCCGGGTTGCGGGTGCTCAACTTCAACAACCTGCCGATCCCGATCAACATCTTCCTGCAGAAATCGGTCGACCCGAAGAACATTCTGTACAGCGAACCGCGCCTCGCGCCCGGCGGCGAGGGCCCGAAACCCGGACCGCCCGAGATCCCGCCCGCGGTGTCGGCCTACACCGGATTGCCGGGTGACCCGGTCGGTCCACCCGGGGCGGTGCCGCCGGCGCGGATCCCCGGTGCGGCGATGCCGCTGCCGCCCCCGCCGTCCACGCCGATGCCGCCACCGCCGCCTCCCGCGGCGAACGTGTCAGACATGTTGCTGCCGGCCGAAGGCCCACAGCAATGACCGCCGGGACAGCGGCCCGCCGGATGTTCGTCGTCGGCTGTTGCGTGGTGCTGACGGCGACGGGATGCGCATTCCACGGTCTGAACTCGCTACCGTTGCCCGGCGCGGTGGGACGCGGACCGGGGGCCAACATCTACCACGTGGAGCTCCCCAATGTCGGCACCATGGAGTCGAATTCGCCAGTGATGATCGACGATGTCGTGGTCGGCAGCGTCGGCGCGATGAGGGTGAAAGGCTGGCACGCCGACGTCGAGATCTCGGTGAAGCACGACGTCGTCGTCCCGGCCAACGTGGTGGCCACCGTCGGTCAGACCAGCCTGCTGGGGTCGATGCATGTGGAGCTCAACACGCCGCTCGGCCAGCAGGGGAGCGGACGGCTGCAGCCGGGCGCCACCATCCCGCTGAGTCGATCATCGGCCTACCCGTCCACAGAACAGACGCTCTCGTCGCTGGGGGCGGTCCTCAATGGCGGTGGCCTGGGCCAGATCGGGGAGATCATCCACAATTTCTCCGCCGCCTTGTCCGGGCGTGAGGGCGCGGTACGCGACCTGATCACCCGCCTCGACACTTTCGTCGGCACGCTGGACGATCAGCGGGACAATCTCGTCGACTCCATACAGGCGCTGAACCGGCTTGCCGGCACGTTCGCCGACCAGCGCGACGTCCTCACCCAGGCGCTGCAGAAGATACCGCCGGCGCTCGACGTGCTCGTCAAGGAGCGCCCGCGGCTGACCGCCGCGCTGGACAAACTTCGAGTGTTCAGCAACACCGCCACCCGGCTGGTCAACGACTCCCAGGCCGACCTGGTCAAGAACCTCAAGAACCTCGAGCCGACCATCCGGGCGCTTGCCGACGTCGGACCCGAACTGGGCACGGCGGTCGCGGCCGCGTTCGTGTTCCCGTTCACCCAGAACTTCGTCGACCGGGCGATCCGGGGCGACTACTTCAACCTGCACGTCGATTTGGACCTGTCGATTCCACGGCTGAAGCGAGGACTGATGCTGGGGACCCACTGGGGGCAGCTGGACCAGCCGTTGGTGCCGGCGCCAGGGGACCCGTATTACCTGCAGTACACCCACGATCCGATGCATGACCCACTGCGGCCGCCGTGGGTCGACCCGGCGAGCCTCCCTCCGCTGCCCGGCCCGGCGCCGAATACCGGCCCGCGGCCCGGGCCGCCGCCCGCAGCGGGTCCACTGCCCGGGCCCGCGCCCGCCGCGACGCCGCCGCTGGACGCGGGTCTTGGTCAAGCGCCGCCCGCCGAGGCGCCTGCGACGGGAGCGGGGGGATAGATGCTGACCCGCTTCGTTCGGATCCAGCTGGCGATCTTCGCGGTCGTCGGGACCATTGGCGTGATCGCGATGGTTCTCTACTACATCCAGGTGCCGACCCTGCTGGGCATCGGTCGCATGACGGTGACGCTGGAGCTGCCGGCCACCGGCGGCCTGTACCGGTTTTCCAACGTGACGTACCGGGGGGTTCAGCTCGGCAAGGTCACGTCGGTGAGTTTGACGCCGGACGGTGCGAAAGCGACGCTGTCGCTGAGCAGTTCACCGAAGGTGCCCGCGGACCTGACGGCGGCGGTGCTCAGCGTCTCCGCGGTGGGCGAGCAGTACGTCGACTTGCGGCCCAAAACGGATTCGCCGCCCTACCTGCATGACGGGTCGGTGATCTCCGCGCGCGACACGACGATTCCGCAGCCGGTCGGGCCGATGCTCGACCAGGTCAACGCTTTGGTCCAAAGCATCCCGAAGACAAAACTCGGCCAGTTGCTCGACGAGTCCTTCCAGGGCTTCAACGGTTCCGGTTATGACCTGGGGTCGCTGATCGATTCCTCACAGACGTTGTCCCGCGATGCCAACGGCGTCGTCGATCGCACCCGAGCCCTCACCGAAGACACCGGGCCGCTCCTGGACACCCAAGCGCGCACCACCGATTCGATCAGGACGTGGGCACATAGCTTCGCAGGCATCTCGGATGTGCTGGTGGACAACGATTCCCACTTCCGCACCATCCTGCAGAACGGCCCGGAGGCAGCGAACGAGGCGTCCCGGCTCCTCGAGCAGATCAAACCGACGCTGCCCGTGTTGCTTGCCAACCTGACCACCATCGGTCAGATCGGGATCACGTACCACCCGTCGCTGGAGCAGCTGCTGGTGTTGCTGCCGTCGGCGGTTGCGATCGAGCAGGCCGCCGCGGCGCCGAACCATCCCGAGGGAACGGCCCAGGGCGACTTTGCGCTGACCATCGACGATCCGCCGATCTGCACGGTCGGCTTCATGCCACCCAACACCTGGCGATCCCCGGACGATCTCACCGACATCGACACACCGGACGGGTTGTACTGCAAGCTTCCGCAGGATTCACCGATCGGGGTTCGCGGTGCCCGCAACTATCCCTGCATGGGTCACCCCGGCAAGCGGGCGCCCACCGTCGAGATCTGCAACAGCGACAAGCCCTACATGCCCCTGGCCATGAAACAGCACGTCCTCGGTCCCTACCCACTGGACCCCAACCTGCTCTCCCAGGGCGTCCCGCCCGATGACCGGGTCACCGTGAACGACAGGATTTTCGGCCCACTGGAGGGAACGCCGCTGCCGCCGGGGGCGGTGCCGCGCGGCACACCGGCAGGGCCACGGGGACAAAACCCGCCACCGGACACCGTCGGGGCCGCGGTTCCGCCGGTGCCGTCGTCGGGACCGCCTCCGCTGGCGCCGATGTCGCCGATGTCGGCGGACCTTCCGCCCATAGCGCCGCTCGACGTCGCATCACCGGAGCAAGCCCCGCCACCGGCCGCGCCGCCCGCCCCGCCCGCTCCTGCCGATCCCGCGGCACCCGACCCGGCCGGCCAGGGAGGCCCGCAGGCCGCGCCGAGCGCGTTCGGTGCCCCGGGTGGTAAGCGGGGGCCGACCGTCACAATCGCCCGCTACGACCCGCACACGGGTCGTTATGTGGGTCCGGACGGACGGCTCTACCAGCAATCGGACCTCGTTGCCCCGAAAGCGCCTAAGACGTGGCAGGACATGTTTCCCACCTGAGGCCGCCCGTAGCACGCCGGCCGAAAGTGAAGCGGCGCAGTAAGACGCGAACGCGCCGTCAGCTCAGCTTGTCCAGGCGCAGCGGCATTGCGATATCAAGCCACTGATTCTGCCCGCAGGCTCCGGACGGTCCGACCGTCTTGTCTTTTCCGGCGTAGGTCGACGACCCGACCTGATATCCGCCGTATTCGTTGACGGGATAGAAAAAATAGGTCTGTTGCCCGTCGAATGCGGTACCGTCCTGGCACCGCTCCCAGTTCGGCACGTCGCGTCGTAGCTTCCACATTTCGCCGTCATTCAGATACAGGGGGGCGCTCCAGCCTTGGTCGCTGGTCACCGTGCCGTGGCATTCGAAAAATGTGTCGCACGTCGAGCTGATCGTCCACGTCTGGACGACCGTCGGCTCGCCGAAGTATTGATCGTTGCGCTGGGCCCAATCGCCGATCGAGGTGGCGCGGAACGTCCCGTTGACGGCCACTTCTTCCTTGGTTGTGGCCCGGGCCGCGGATGCGGTGCTCAAACCGCCGAACACGGTGGCAGCGAGCAGCGTTGCGGTGGTGAGTGTTCGAACTGAACGCATCAGGTGCTCCTCGACGCGATTAATCCGACAGTTGCCCGGGGCAGCTTTTCGGCATCGGTTGCGGCGTTCTCGCGCGATGAGAATAACACTCGCGCCCAGCGAGCGGGTACCGAATAAAAAAGTCAGGCAGAGTTACGACAGCGGATCCAACTTCGAGATCAGCCAGGAATTCTTGACCTTCGTCAACGTCACCATCGCTCCGGTGGCCGTTGTCTGCGGTTGCGGCTTGTCCTTGCTGGTGGCGGTCTGGTCGATGAACACGAGTACGGCAGCTGAATCCGCGTGCAGCTCTGAAATGGCGGCCCGAATTACCTTGGCGGACTGCGTGACGCGCTTCTGCTGGGCCAGCGCGGCGATCTGTTCGGTGAACTTGATGTAGTAGGCGAGGAAGTTGCCGGTGAGATAGGACTCCGCCTTGGCGAAGTCACGGTTCAGGTTGTCCGGAGCGTACGACAGCACCGCCACGGCGCCGTCTGACGCCACCTGGACTGCCCGTTGCGCCGCCGCATCGCCGACCTGCTGATCGGGCCGATACACAGCGAAGAACAAGGCGGCGGGCACGCCCACCGCGCACGCGACCATCGTCGCCGCGATCACCAATTGCCAGCTCGCCGAACACCGTCGGATCAGGCGCTTGACCGAGGCCGGCCCGTTGGGGCGAGCCGATTCCGGCGAAGCGGGCGACGACTCCGCCGCGTCGGACGACGTGGGCTCCGTGCCGTGGGGGGACGAGCCGTGCTCGGCGGTCATCTCAAGAAATCGACATTCGACATTTTGAGCTGACCGCCGTCCCTCTGGAGGTCGACGCTGATCCGCCATACGACAGGGGGCCGATGTGTGTTGTCCGCGTTGGTCACCTCGGATCTCGCCGCGACGAGCAAGACCGCCGAATCGTCACTCATGGACTCGACGGCGACAGCTTCGACGATGCCTTTACTGCTGACCTTCGATTCCTCCGTCTGTTTGGCCATCATCGCTGACATCGCCGCCATCTGGCTCTTGAAGTCGCCTGTGGAGTCGTCGATGATGTGCTGGTAGTCGTCCCTGGCATGGTTGGCGTCAATGGACATCAACGTCGTGATCCGCTGCCGGGCAACGGCGGTGAACTCCGCCGCGAGCTGTTGTCTGTGAACCGTGATGCGGTGTTGCCACACCATGTAACCGCTCGCTGCGAGCGAAGCGCACGCGAGGACGGTGCCGATGCCGACGGCTACCGTCTTGCGCCCGGGGCGGTGCGCCCAACCCGGCCGGCCCGGGCGGCGGAGCCAGCGCGGCCGGCTGGGACGCCGCGGCAACCGCAGGGGTGTCCGGGGCGACTTCCCCGGCTGCTGCCCGACGTCCTGGCGAGTGGCGGGATAGGCGGAACCCTCCGCGTCGCCGGCCCGGGCCGCCCCGCGAAGGCTTGCCAGGCGTGTGCGGGCCGCCGCAGCGCGCGCTTCGGCCTTGGCAACTTCGTCTTCTGCGTCCGCTTCCGAGACGGGCGCCATGGCGCCGGGGCCAACCCCCTGCGGATCGTGCACGGAGAAGGAGCTTATCACTTCGGCCCGGCGCGACGGCCTCTTCGGGCCGCTGCGTTCGCGGCTCTCACGTGCGGAAACGCCCGGCCGCCGGCATGTGGGTGGACGGGCTTGGGGGTGGCGGCGCGCCGACCGCTGCCCGGTTCGGTTGCTCCTCTCCAACCAGGAGAATTTTCCTTCCAGATGTGGCAAAGTGATCGGGTGCGATTCATCGTGGCAATGGCTGCCGCGTTGCTCGGCGCCGGTGTGCTGGCGGCGCCGCCAGCCGTGGCTGGGCCGAGCGTTTGCGACTACCCCGCCTGCACCCCGGGCATCATGCCGCACCAGGTTCTGGGCGCGCCGTGTGACAACACCACTTATTACGCCTTCGGCGTCGACGACAGCGTCGTTCCCCCCGCCGGGCAGCCCGGCCGGTTGATGTTCTGCGGCTCGCCGCGGCGATACCAGCCGCGATGGTTCCGGTCACCTCCCATGGCGGGGGTCAAGGACGAAGGCGCACCGTGCCAGAACTATCAGAACTACGTCGCGCAGGCGCCCGACGGTCTGTTCCTCATCTGTTACGCCCACGACGGCATGATGAGCTGGATCCGCGCCGACACGTAGACGCAACGCGATTCAGTGCCGGCCTGTCCGGCCTGTCCTAGGCAGGCCGAGCAGCCGCCGGCTCAGATCAATCACCCGTTCGAGCAATGTCGCGTCGTCGATGTCGGCAACCAGCGGATGCATGACCGCGGTGCTCAGCGCACCGGAGAACATGGCCGCCTCGATCCGCCCGTCCAGGCCGGCATCTCTCAACAGCACCCGGTAGAGACGGTCCATGAAAAGCTGAAATGGCTTGTGCTCGGCCAGCAATCGGACCACGACGGGATCGAACTGCAGCGTACGCACCAGACGGCGGTCTTGAACCGCCATCTCGACGACGCGCACCAACAGCGCATCGCGGGCCCGCACTCCGTCGCCATGCGCCTCGGCTTCCTCCAGCGCGGGCTCCAGCCGGCCGAGCTCACGCTCGGTGACCGCGATGACGATCTGCTCCTTGGTCCGAAATTGATGGTAGACAGCGGCTTTGGTTACACCGACGGCATCGGCGATCATCTGCAGCGAGGTGCCGCTGACCCCGTGAGAGGCGAACAGGTCGAGCGCGGCGTCGAGCACCCGCGTCCTGGCGGCGCTGTGTTTGATCACCCACGATTGCCCACCGGCAGCCGGCTGCCGTGCTGTTGTCACGTAATGAGACTAGACGACGCCTATTGACCGAAGCTAGCCGATCGGCTAGCTTCGCTCTCTAGCCGGGTTTCGGCGGTTGTCTCAGGCGGGGAAGGGGACCCGATGTCCAACGGCGGCGGAAACGATTCAGGCGCCGGCCGACCCGCGCGTCTCGCGCCCCGGCGCACCGACGGAGAAGTCATTCTGCTGTGGACATTGCCCGTTACGATGGGCCTCTGGGTCGCCGGCTTCGTGCTGTTTCCGGGATTCAATCCGCCGATGTCGCCGACGCTGACCGCCGAACAGGTCGCCGCGTTCTACCGCGATCCCGCGCATCTGCCCGAGATCCGGTACAGCATGATCATCTTCAACTGGTTCGGCGTGTGCCTGATCCCCATCCTGGCCCTGATCGTGCTGCAGATCCGCAGGATGGCGCACCGGACCCCGATCTTCTCCTACGCCATGCTCGGCTGCATGGCCGGCGGTCCCGCCCTCTTCCTCGTCGCCAACATCTGCTGGCTCCTGGCGGCCTTCCGCCCCGAACGCAATCCCGAACTCACCCAGATGTTCAACGACTTCGCCTGGATCACGTTCACCATTCTCGTTCCCTTCCTGATCGGACAGAGCGTGATACTGGCCGTAGCAATCTATTTCGACGATCAGCCGCGTCCGGTCTTCCCCCGTTGGGCCGCCCACTTCAACCTGCTGACAGCGGCCGCGCTGGTGCCCGCGGCCTTCGTCGGGGTGACGTTGACCGGTCCGCTGGCGTGGGACGGTTTCCTCTCGTTCTGGGTGAAGAACGTTGCGATCGCGGTCTGGCTCGTCGTCATGGGAGTCGTCCTGGGGCGAGCCATCTATCGTGAGCGCGCCGAGCTACCCGGGCGCGGCGAAGAACTGGTCATGCAGTGAGCACGCTGACGACATCGTCGGTGTCGGAGACCACGCCGCCGTCGGGCCCGCTGTTCTCCCGGATCGGCTGGCACCTGCTGCGCGGCCCCAAGCGCGAATTGTGGCTGGCGTGGGCGATTCTCCTGGTCTTCTACAACGTCTTCTTCCCCGTGTTCTTCATCGTGGCGCAGGTCCAGCCCCCGCCCCAGCCCACCTGGGACCTCGCCACGCAGGTGCACTGGTTCTCCGAACGCCACCTGGGGATCCCCCTGGGCTTCGGCGTCATCTTCGCCATCAGTGGAATGATCGCGGTGAACAATGCGCTCATCGCGTATTCGATGCGGCGGATGTCGGTCAGTCCCGCGTTCGGCTACTCCTATCTGATCATCTACTCGCTCAGTGCGATTCCCGGCATGATGCTGCTCAACATCGCGTTGATCGTCGGCACGCTGCGACCGGGCCGCGACCCGGAAGCGATCGGCTGGCTCTACGACTTCGCCTTCTTGTCGTTCGACGGAACCATGGGGGTCTTCCTGATCGGCTCGCTGATCTGGATGGTCGCGATACTGCTCGACAAGAATCGGGTGTTTCCCAAGTGGTTCGGCTACCTCAACCTTTGCAACGCGCTCACCGAGGTGGTCGTGGCGCCGTGCTGGATCTTCAGGCGCGGCGTCCTGGCATGGAACGGGCAGATCGCCTGGTGGCTGGACATGGTCGTATTCGGGGTCTACCAGGTCACTTTCATCGTCATGCTCTTCCAGATGATCCGGCGCGACGACCTCGGCACCGGGCCGCTGGCGGCCGGCGAACGCAAGAAGGCGGCTGCGCGATGATCGAGGTAGCCGAGAAGAGCGAACGCGCCCGGTTCGTTCCCGGCCAGCCCGACATGTGGGCCTTCGTGTTGTTCGAGACCTTGGTCTTCACCGGGTATTTCGCCTTCTACCTGTTCTACCGCGCCCGAAGCCCCGAGCTCTACCTGCACGCCCAGGCGCACCTGGACCTGCGTGTCGGCGTCTTCAACACCCTCGTCCTGCTGCTGAGCTCCTGGTCGGTGGCGCGCTGTGTCCAGTCGGCCCGCGTGGGCGCCGACCGGGCGGCGGTCAGGGACGTTGCCCTCACTGCCGCGTTCGCCGCGGTGTTTCTGTTCGTCAAGGTCTTCGAGTGGGCGCGGTTGGTCCGCACGGGCAACGGCCTGGACAGCGACGACTTCTTCACCTACTACTTGTTCCTCACCGGAATCCACTTCGTCCATCTGCTGATCGGGTTGGTCGCCCTCGGCGTCGTGGCCTATCAACTTCTGAGTCCACGACGGCGGTCGCAGGAGATCGTCGAAACGTGCGCCACCTACTGGCACACCGTCGATTTCCTGTGGGTGCTCATCTTCGCGCTGTTGTACGTGGTCAGGTGAGGGATGAAGTTCAACAAGCGCCTCATGCTCGTTTGGGTGGTCCTCGCGTCGTTGACGCTCGGCTACCTGTGGATCGACCACACCGCCAACGGGTCGATGCGATCCGGCGCGGTGATCACCTCGAGCGTCATCGTGATCGCACTGGTCAAGGTGCGCATCATCTTCCGCGAGTTCATGGAGGTACGAAATGCCCCGGTGCTGCTGTGCCGACTGACCGATGCCTGGGTCCTGCTCGTCGGGGCGAGCCTGCTGGGCGCCTACTTCGTCGGCATGCAGTTGCGCTAGTGGTCGTTGCGGGGTTGCGTCGGCCCACAGCGGACCGGTGACGCTCTAGCATGAGCCAAGGAGTTGTCCCGGGCGGTGTCTTGCGCCGAAGGGGCCTCGTCGCAGCGTCAAGGAGGTCGCAATGAAATGTCGTGCCGCTGTGATCCGCGGGGTTGGCATGGACTGGGAGATCCGTGAGGTTGCCCTTGATCCGCCCCGCAACGGCGAAGTACTGGTGCGGATGGCCGTCGCCGGCATCTGCCACTCCGACGACCACCTGACTACAGGCGACGTGCTGCCGACCCCCGAGGTGCGGGCCGCGACAGGCATTCCCGAGCCGGACTGGTTCCCGATGCTCGGCGGTCACGAGGGTGCCGGCGTGGTCGAGGAAGTCGGGCCGGGCGTGACGACGGTGCAGCCGGGCGACCATGTGGCCATGTCGTTCATTCCAGCATGCGGCAATTGCCGGTTTTGCGTGAACGGCCAGAGCTACATCTGCGACGCCGGCGCGAGCCTGTTCTCCCGGGAGATGCCCACCGACGGAACGTGCCGAAGGCACCTCGGCGACGAAAACCTGATGGCTTACGGACAACTCGGCACCTTCGCCGAGTATGCGGTGCTGACGGAAAGGTCGGTCATCAAGATCGATGACGCAGTCCCATTCCACGCCGCCTCGCTCGTATCGTGCGGCGTCAGCACCGGCTGGGGCTCCGCGACGGTGTCGGCCGGCACCGAACCCGGCGACACCGTAGTGGTCATCGGCACCGGCGGCGTCGGGATGAACGCCCTGCAAGGCGCGCGTGCGGCCGGCGCCAAATATGTTGTCGCAGTGGATCCCGTCGAGTCCAAGCGGGATTCGGCCAAGATCTTCGGCGCGACGCATACCGCCGCTTCTGCCGTGGAGGCGGTGCCCCTTGTGGGGGACATCACCGCCGGCGTGATGGCCGACCGTGTCGTCCTGACCCCCGGCGTTTTGCACGTGGACTTGATTCCGTTGGGAATGAGGCTGCTTCGCAAGGGCGGGACGTGCGTGGTCACCGGCATCACCCCATACACCGAAGCGTTGGTCCCGCTGGTCGTTCAGGAGATGGTGCTGTCGGCCAAACAACTCAAGGGAGCGCTCTACGGTGGGATGAATCCGCGTAACAGCGTGCCGATGCTGTTGTCGCTGTATCAGGCGGGCGCGTTGAAACTCGACGAGTTGGTCACCCGCCACTACCGGCTCGACCAGATCAACGAGGCGTTCGAGGATCTGCGCGAGGGCCGCAACATTCGCGGCGTCATCGATTTCGCCGGCATTTGACGGCCGGACCGATCATGCCAGCAGTGCGCGCAGCTCGCGCCTGAGCACCTTGCCGTAGCTGTTCTTCGGCAATTCGTCGATGAATTCGTAGCGCTTGGGGCGCTTGAAGCGGGCGATGCGCTGCAGAAGATAAGCATCCAACTCGGCCGGGTCGGCCGTGCCGACGATGAACGCGACGACGATCTCGCCCCATTCGGGGTCCGGGGACCCCACCACGCATGCCTCGGTCACACCGGCGTGCTCGAGCAAGACCTCCTCGACCTCGCGCGGGTAGATGTTGCTCCCGCCGCTGATGACGACGTCCTTCGACCGGTCCCGCAGCGTGAGATAGCCGCGCGCGTCGAACGATCCCAGGTCGCCGGTGTAGAGCCAGCCGTCTTTGAGCGCGGCCCGGGTCGCGTCCGGATTCTGCCAGTAGCCGGACATGACGGCGTCACCGCGACAGACGATTTCGCCGATCTCACCGAGACAAGCGGGGCTGCCGTCCACGCCCAGCACGGCAACCTCCATCCCCGACCGCGCGTAGCCGACCGATCCCAGGATTGCGTCATCGTCGGATTCGTAGTCTGCGCGGCGCAATCCTGTGATGGTCATCGGCGACTCCCCCTGCCCGTAGATCTGCGCGAAGATCTGGCCGAAGGCCTTCATCGCTTTGCGCAGGCTTTCGACGTACATCGGGCCGCCGCCGTAGACGATCGTGTTCAGATTGGCCGGCCGGTTCCGCCCCGTCGCGACCAGCCGCTGCACCATCGTCGGGGCCAAAAACGCGCTGCTGGCCGGATGCTGCTCGCACAGGTCCAGGAACTCATCGGGGTCGAAGCCGCCCGAGCGGGGCACCACCTGGCGGGCCGCCCGCAGCACGTACGGCAGGATGTACAGGCCCGAGCCGTGCGACATGGGTGCGGCATGCACGAGGCTGCAGTCCTCGTCGGGCGCGTCGATGTCGGCGAGGTGCGCGACCGTCATCGCCGTGAGGTTGCGGTGCGACAGCATCGCGCCCTTGGACCGGCCGGTGGTCCCGCTGGTGTAGAACAGCCACGCCAACGCCGAGGGGTCTGTTCGCGCCGGCGCCGACGGAGCCGTGTCGAAACGGCTTGCGTAGCCCTCCGATCCGATGACCACCGTTCGTGGTGCGGCGGCCGATCCGAGACCGGCGCCGATTGCCGCCGAGGTGAACACGCACGCCGCGCCCGCGTCGTCGAGGATCTGCGCCATCTCGCGCGGATGCAGTTTGTAGTTGATCGGCACGACGACGCACCCGGCGGCCCAGATCGCGAACATCAACTCGATGATCTCGGGGCGGTTGTGAGTCGCGATCGCGATACGCGCGCCGGGGTCGTGGTCTCGCCGTATCGAAGCGGCCAGAGACAACGCCCGGGTGCGCAACTCGGACCACGTGCACAACAGGTTGTTCCCGTGGTAGAGGGCGCCGCGATCGGGGAACCGGCACGCGGCCTGATCGAGTGTCGCGAAGAGATTCATCTCGCGATCCACTGCGAGGTCAACGCGAACTCCGACAGATATTTCGTGGAACTCCAGCCGCCGTCGACGACGATGGTCTGCCCGTTGATGAAGCTCGCGCCCGGCGAGCACAAAAATGCGACGGTGCCGGCGATGTCGTCGATGGTGCCCAGCCGCTGGTGCGGCGTCATCTCGACGTTCATCTTGCGGAATCGCTCGTCCTCCAGGCGTTTCTCGACCATCGGCGTCACGGTCACCCCGGGTGCGACGGCGTTGCAGCGGATACCCGAGGCCCCGTACTCGCAGGCGATGTGCGTGGTCAGCGCGGTCAGGCCGCCTTTGGCGGCGGAGTAGGCACCCCCGCGCAGGCCGCCGACCACCGCGAAAGTCGATGTGACGTTGATGATCGCCGAACCCGGTGCCATGTGCGGCAGCACGTCGCGCGCAAGCCGGAAAGGCGCCCGCAGCATCAATCCCAGGAAATGGTCGAGTGTTTCGTCGTCCGTCTCGTGGAGCGGCTTGGGGCTGCCCATTCCCGCGTTGTTGATCAGGAAGTCGACGTGCCCCCATCGTTCGACGGCCAGGTCCACGATGCGCCGCGGAGCGTCGTGACGTGTCAGGTCGACGGCCAGCGTCGCGACCCGTGCCGGATCGGCGATCGCCGTTGCCAACTCGGCGAGCCGGTTTTCGTCCCGTCCCGTGCCGACGACCGCCATACCCATTTCGGCCAGTTTCACCGCGCAGCCGAAGCCGATGCCGCTGCTCGCTCCGGTGACGATTGCGACCTGCATTTCACCCATCCACCTTTGTCCGCGCCTGTGTCCCGGCCCGCGTCAACGCCGCTCGGATCTGTTGCTTGAGGACCTTGCCCGCGTCGTTCCTGGGTAGCGCGTCCCAGATGACGACCTGTTCGGGCGCTTTGAATTTCGCGACTCCCCTGCTCTGAAGGAGTGCCAGCAGGTCGGCGACGTCCGGTGGCCGGTCGCCCGCGGGCACGATCACGGCGCAGGCCCGCTCACCGGTGCGGTCGTCGGGCAACCCGACGACCGCGATTTCCGCGACGGCGGGGTGGTCGGCCAGCAGGTCCTCGACCTCTTTGGCCGAGATGTTCTCGCCGTTGCGGATGATGACGTCCTTGGCCCGCCCGGTGACGACGAGGTACCGGTCATCGATCCAGCGCCCCAGGTCACCGGTGCGGAAAAACCCTGCGGCATCGAAGGAGTCGTCTTCGGGATGGCGGTAGCCGAGCAACATCTGTGGACCGCGCACACAGATCTCCCTATCGCCTGCGGGCGCGGCGTCGTGCGCGACGAGCTTGATCTCGGCGATGCCGGGCCGTCCGTCCGTGTCCGCGGCGGGGGCGGTCTCGTGCGGGCCGGGGGCTCCGACGGTCGCGACGGGGACCTCCGTGCAGCCGTACACCCGGGTGATGACGGCGCGGTCGAAATACTGCGCCGCTCGGCGAATCAGCTGCGGCGGTACGGCGGCGCCGCCGCAGACGAACATCTTCAGGTCGGGCAGGCGGGTGCCGGCGGTCTGGGCGGCGGACAAGAGCTGCTGCAGAAAAGGCGTCGCCCCGGCCATGTGGGTGCATCGTTGGGAGCTCATCAGCACAACCGCCTCCGACGGATCCCACCGGTCCATCAATACGGCGGTCGTGCCCAGCAGCAGCGGGCATTCGAACGCGTAGATCGAGCCGCCGATGTGGGCGATCGGCGACGGCACCAGGAACGTGTCGCCCGGGTCGATCATCCAGTGGTCGCGCAGCTGGCAGATCAGTGCGTGTATCGAATTATGGGTGTGCAGGACGCCTTTGGGGCGGCTGGTGGTACCGGATGTGTAGAGGATCATCCGCACGGAATCGGGGTTGAGCGCGGGCAGGGGTGCGTCGTGCGGTGACCGCCCCAGCAGGGCGGAGTAGGGGATATGGGAGCCGCCGTCGCCGCGAACCACGACCACCTGCGGTGCCGGGTTCATCGCGGCCGTAACGCGGTCGAGCATCGCCGCGTAGTCGTGGCCGCCGTGCCGCTGCGGGATGAAGAGCATTGCGGCCCCGACATCCTCGAGGATGAAGCGCAGGTCGTGGTCGCGCAGCGACGGCAGGATCGGGTTCACCACCATCCCGGCCAGCGTCGCGGCCAGATAGACGACGGCGGCCTCGTGCCAGTTGGGCAGCATGAACGACACAACGCTGCCGGCCGGGACGCGCGCCAGCAGGGCCACCGCCATCTCGCTTGCCCGCGCGTAGAGCGCGGCACAGTCCAACCGAACGTCCCTGTCCACCAGGACCGTTCGTCGGGGCGTTGCCTCGGCGGCCGTGCGCAGCGAATCGGCCAGCGTGGTGTGCACCCACAGCCCGCGTCGGTAGGCCTCCGACGCAAGTGCCGCGTCCCGCGGGGCCGGTAGCGTCACCACGACCTCATTTCGGTCGGCCTATTCATCCACACGACGCATGGTCATCGCGTACCGAAACCTCGATGATAGGTGGGTGTTGATGGTCACCTGGGCCACCTCCCCGTCGGACGTCGTGTAGATGCGCCGCATCTGGAGTGCGGCGGCTCCGGGCTGGGCGCCGAGCCCGTCGGCGAGCTCCGGCGACAGCAGGACGGCGGCGATCTCCTGGTGCAGCTGGGCGATGCTCACGCCGAACAGGTCCTCGATCAATGGGAAGATGGGGCCGGCGTGGCGCTGCAGCAGCCGGCCTACGGCCGCGAAGCTTCGGCTGATGTAGTACTCGGTCCGGCAGATCGGCACCGACGTGCCGTCGGCCCGCCGGTAGCCGCGCACCGACAGCCACTGCGTGCCGACCTCGAGCCCGGTCGCGGTGGCGAGGTCGTCGTCGATGGTCACCATCGCGTTGGATTCGATGGTCAGCTGCGCGCCGGCCGCGAATGCAAGGAGATCGTCGATCGACATCGCGTCCTGCGCATAAGAGCTCGTCGCCGGCCGCGGAACGACGCGGGTGCCCGCCCGCGGCCGGGAGGCGACCAGGTTGTCCTCGCGGAGCCGGCGCAGCGCTTCGCGGACGGTGTAGCGGCTCACCGCAAAGCGCTCGCACAGCTGATGCTCCGTCGGCAGCTGCGACCCCACCGGATACACGCCGTCGACGATCTCCTTGCGCAGGGTGCGCGCGATCTGCAGGTAACGGTGGTCTCCCGCGATGGCCTGGGACATCAGTGTCCGTCCCGGGCCGGGCGCAGTGCGAGAACGCTGCCGTCGCCGTCCGCCGAGACGTAAAGGGTGCCGTCGGCACCCGCGGTGATGCCGGCGAAGGGGCCCTGCGGTCCGGAAAACGGGGGCATTCCCCGCAGTGGCTTGGGCGTCACGCCCGGTGGCGGACCCACCGGCAGGCCGGCGGCTATCGTCCGGCGTGCGTTGGCGGCCGGGTCGAACGCGATCAGCTCCTTGTCGCCGGCATCGACGATGTAGAGCACACCGTTGCGGACCAGAATGCCCTGCGGGCGTTGCAGATCCGCAACGACGGTGTCTGTCCTCGACCCGGTCACCGAGACCACCCGTCCCGCTCCGGCCTCGGCCACCAGGCACGTCCCGTCGTCACCGAACGCGACACCGACCGGCTCACGCAGCCCGGTCGCCAGCGCCTCGACACGGCCCGACCGCAGCGACAGCACCCGCCCGGTGCCCAACTCCGCGAACACCACGCCGCCGGGACCCATCGCGACGCCATAGAGCTGGTCGAATCCGTCTGCGAGGACCTCACTTTCGTTCGACTCCGGCCGGTACCGGCTGACCTGGCCACCGGAGGTCGTGACGACGAACTCAGCGGGGCCATTCGCCGCGACCCCGCGCAGGAAGCCGGGGTAGCCCGGGCTGAACAACATCCCCGCGGTGCGCAAAGACCCGTCTGACAGGGCGACGTGGAAGTAGGTGCCGTCGGCGATGTAAAGGCGACCGTCGTGGCCCACCGCGAGGTCCAGCGGCCAGTTGAGTCCGCCCGGCAGCACCGAACGCGTGGTGCCGTCGGGCGATATCTCGGTGATCTCGCCGGTGAAGTTGGAGACGAACAGGCGGTCGCCGACGAAGGTGCAGTTGTCCAGCCCCGGCGTCAACTGGGCGAGCAGACGCCGGTCGCCGCTGCGCGGATCGATGCGCAGCACCTGTCCACTGGCCACCTGCGTCGAGACGAGGTAGCCGTGCGCATCGAACTTGACCGAGTCCGGCACTCCGAGATCGCCTGCGACACATTGCGGCTCGCCACCGTCGGGATCGATGCGCCAAATCTCGTTGGCGCCCATCACCGGGAAATACAGCAGGCCGTCGGGGCCCACCTCCATGGCGTTGGGCGAGGGCACGTTCTCGAGGAGCACCCTTGGCGGTCCGCCCGCCAGGTCGAACTCCAGCAGTCGCCCGCCCTCGCGGCACTCGCCGATGAACAGCCGGCCCTGGTGGAAGGTGATGCCGTTGGCCGACGGGACGTCGTCGCGCAACACTCGCACGCGACCACGCCTGTCGCGCACGCTGACCCGGCCGTCCATGACCTCGGTCGCGTACAGGTTTCCGCCCGCGTCGAACGCGACGTCGTCGGGCGCGACGATGTCGCCACCCCGGGGACTGGCGGTCACCAGTTCGCCGGTGCGGTGATCCAGTGCGCTGATCTGGCTGCCCGTCACCTGGGCGATGTAGATGCGACCGTCCGGGCCGGTGCGCAACCCGTTGGCGCCGAAGAGGCGACTGGGCGCGGTGACCCGCTCGAGCTCCCAGCCCTCGGCGACTTCGACCGGGTGCGCCTCGGGGTTGGAGGGACCGTACCGCGATGGCTGCATTGCCATGACCCTTGACACGGACATGCTCGCCGGGGTCCTCCCATCGGCCGTTTGGACTGGACGTTATCAAGCCCCGCTAGTCCAGACAATAGCCGGGAACTGCATCCCGTTTCGGCCTTGACAGCCAAGTCGACCGATCGGAATAGTGTTCTCCAAAGGGCAGAATGGAATATTTTGTCCGGACAAAATCGTGTTTGTGCCCGTCGCGGGCGGTATCGTCGCGGCAGGGGAAAGCGGGTCATGGACGGTCGCGACGACTACGGGCAGCTTCTGGGGCTCGACGGCCGCATCGTGGTCGTCGCCGGCGCCGGCGGGGGCGGCATCGGCACGACCGTCACCGCCTTGACCGCCCGGGCCGGGGCCACGGTGATCGCGGTCAGCCGCTCGAAGGAGAATCTCGACGAGCACGTCGGCCCGCTCGCCGAGCAGGGGCTGGCCGTGCTGCCCGTCGCGGCCGACGCGTCGACCGACGAGGGCGTCGCGGCGGTGCTCGACCACGTGCGCAGGGCCGACGGGGATTTGTACGGTCTGGTCAACGTGGCCGGCGGTGCCGAGCCGTCGACCTGGATGCCGTCGACCCGGGTGACGCGCGGCGACTGGCGCAAAATCTTCGCCGACAACCTCGAGACGGCGTTCTTCATGAGCCAGGCCGTGGCGGCCGAACTCGTCGCGCGGGGGCGGCGGGGATCGATCGTGTCGATCTCCTCGATCAGCGGCATGAACACCGCCCCGTTCCACATCGCCTACGGGACGGCCAAGGCCGCGATCACCGCGATGACCCGCACGATGGCCCTCGAGCTGGCGCTGTCGGGGATCCGGGTCAATGCCGTGGCGCCCGGTGTCACCGAGACGGCGGCCTCGCGCACCTATGTCGACGAGGACCCCGACCGGGACCGGCGGGCGATCGCGATGGGCCGGCGCGGACGTCCCGAGGAGCAGGCCGGCGCCATCCTCTTTTTGCTCTCGGAGATGTCGAGCTACATCACCGGTCAAACGCTGCTCGTCGACGGCGGACTGGACCTCAAGTGGAGCCATCTCGACGCCGACAACACGTCGCTTTTCCTCAAAGACGAATCCTTCCGCGCAGCCATCAGGAGGATGTGATGACCGACCTGGCTAAAGACGTGAGTTCGGAAGCGGCTGAGGAGCTTTCGCGGCCGATGACGATCGGCGTCGAGGCATACGTCTCCGGGGAATATGCCCGCGCGGAGCGCGACAAGCTGTGGCGCAAGGTCTGGCAGCAGGTCGGACGCGTCGAGGAGCTGCCCGAGGTGGGCAGCTACCTGACCTACGACATCCTCGACGATTCGATCATCGTGGTGCGCACCGGCACGGCGGAGTTTCACGCCCACCACAACGTCTGCATGCACCGTGGCCGCCGGCTGATCGACACCCCCGAGGGCGCCAAGAACGCCTGCGGCCGCGTGCGGAAGTCCTTCGTCTGCGGCTTCCACGGCTGGACCTACGGCCTTGACGGGGCGTGCACCCACATCCGCGAACAACAGGACTGGCAGGAAGCGCTCACTCCCGACAACACCCACCTGGGCCCGGTGCGGGTCGACACCTGGGGCGGCTGGCTGTGGATCAACATGGACCCCGACTGCGAGCCGCTGGCCGACTTCCTGTTTCCGGCCGCGAAGGTACTCGACCCGTTCGGGTGTGAGAACATGCGCTACAAATGGCGCAAGTGGCTGTCGTTCGACTGCAACTGGAAGGTCGCCCTGGAGGCCTTCAACGAGACCTACCACGTCTATACCACGCATCCAGAGTTCAATAAGTTCGGCGAATTCAAAGGATGGGCGAAAGCCCAAGGCAAGCACAGCCATATCGGCTACGACGCACCGGAGGACATGGAGGCCACCAAGTCCAAGATCCGCCTCGGCATCGGCGCCGATCCCCGCGTCTCGACCGCCCAGATGCAGGTGTACACGATGGAGGAGACCAACGCCACAACCACCCAGACGCTGGTGAACGCGGCCAAGCGACTGGTCGACGAACTGCCCGAGGGGACACCGGCCGACAAGGTTCTCGAGCATTGGCTGGCGTCGGCGCGCCGCGACGACGAGGCCCGCGGGGTGATCTGGCCGACGATCCCCGCCGACATCCTTGGGCAGGCCGGCACCGCATGGCAGATCTTCCCGAACTTCCAGATCGGCCAGGGTCTGACCAGCGCGCTGTGCTACGGCGCGCGCCCGCACCCCAGCTACAACCCCGACAAGTGCATCTTCGAGGTGTCGGTCTTCGAGCTGTACCCGAAAGGCCAAGAGCCGCAAACGGAGTGGGAGTACACGCCCGTCGGTGACCCGAGGTGGCGGTCGGTGCTCCCGCAGGACTTCTCCAACATGGCCGCCGTGCAGCAGGGCATGAAGTCCCTGGGATTCCCGGGCACCAAGCCCAATCCGTACCGCGAGCGTAGCACCGTCAACCTGCACTACCAATTGTCGAGATACATGGGTGCCGGTGCACCCCAAGAACTTTCAGGCGAGGAGCACCCACGGGCATGACCCCTGACACGAGAGATGGCCGGGACGGTTGCGGGCCTACCGAGACGCCCGGCGACATCGACATCGACGCGCTGCGCGAGAAGTACGCCCACGAGCGCGAGAAGCGGTTGCGCAAGGAAGGCTCCAAGCAGTACATCGAGCTGCAGGACGACTTCGCCGGCTACTACGAAGTCGACCCCTACACCCCGGTGACGCCGCGCGAGCCGATCTGCGAGGACATCGACGTCGCGGTTCTGGGCGGCGGTTTCGGGGGCCTGCTCTCGGCGGCCTATCTGAAGAAGGCGGGCGTCGACGACGTGCGAATCGTCGAGCTCGGCGGCGATTTCGGCGGCGTCTGGTACTGGAACCGATACCCGGGCATCCAGTGTGACAACGAATCCTACTGCTACATACCGCTTCTCGAAGAGCTGGATTTCATGCCGTCGAAGAAGTTCGCCGACGGCGCGGAGATCTACCAGCACTGCCGCAACATCGGCAAACATTTCGGCCTCTACGATTCGGCGATCTTGTCCACCCAGGTGCGGGATCTGCGCTGGGACTCCGAGATCAAGCGCTGGCGGGTCGGCACCAACCGCGACGACGACATCCGCGCCCGGTTCGTGGTGCTGGCCTCCGGCCCCTTCCATCGGCCGAAGCTGCCCGGCATCCCGGGAATCAAGGACTTCAAGGGACACGCCTTCCACTCGTCGCGGTGGGATTACGACTACACGGGCGGTGACACGAGCGGCAATCTGCACAAGCTCGCGGACAAGAAGGTCGCGGTCATCGGCACCGGCGCCACCGCGATCCAGATCGTCCCGTCCCTGGCCCGAGATGCCCAGCACCTCTACGTCTTCCAGCGCACCCCCTCGACCGTCGACGCGCGTAACAACGCGCCCACCGACCCGGACTGGGTGAAGTCGCTGCGACCGGGCTGGCAGCGGGAGCGGCAGCGCAACTTCCACTCGTGGACGTTCGAGGGCATGGCGCTGGGGCAGCCGGATCTGGTGTGCGACTTCTGGACCGAGCTCGGTCGCAACACCGCGGCGCGGGTGCTGGCCCTCGACGACCCGGCGTCGATGACCCCCGAGCAGTTCATGGCCCTCCGCGAGGAAGAGGACTACAAGCTGATGGAGCGGCTGCGCCGCCGCATCGACGCGATCGTCGAGGACCCCCAGACCGCCGAGGCGCTGAAACCCTACTACCGGTTCCTGTGCAAGCGGCCGCTGTCCAACGACGATTACCTGCCGATGTTCAACCGGCCCAACGTCACCCTGGTCGACGTCTCCGATTCCAAAGGCGTGGAACGCATCACCGAAAAGGGCCTGGTCGCGGGCGGCACCGAATACGAGGTGGACTGCATCATCTATGCCAGTGGCTTCGAGATCACCACCGAGATCAGCCGCCGGTATTCGATCGAGGCGATCGAGGGGCGCGACGGGGTGTCGCTTTTCGACTATTGGCGCGACGGCTACAAGACGCTGCACGGCATGACCAGCCGCGGCTTCCCGAACCAGTTCTACACCGGTTTCACCCAGGTGGGCATCTCCGCGAACATCGCCACCAACTACGAGCTACAGGGCGAGCACATCGCCTACGTCATCGCCGAGGCGTTGAAACGCGGCGCGACCACGGTGGAGCCCAGCCAAGCGGCGCAGGACCGGTGGTGCGCGACCATCCGGGAGACCGCGATCGACAACTCGGCGTTCGACGCCCAGTGCACGCCCGGCTACTACAACAACGAAGGCGGCGGCGGGGGTGCCGCGGAAGGGGAAGGCATCCGGTCGCACCTGGGTGAACCGTACGGTCCCGGCTTCTACGCGTTCGAGGAACTGCTGCGGGCGTGGCGGGACAAGGGGGATCTGGAAGGTTTGGTGCTCGGCACTTGAGCGAAACCTTCGCGCCGCAACTGCGCTTCGACGGGCGCGTTGCCGTGGTGACCGGAGCCGGCCGTGGGCTGGGCCGCGCTTATGCACAGCTGCTCGCCTCACGCGGGGCGAAGGTCGTCGTCAACGACGCCGGCGGTGGCCTCGACGGCACCGGCGTCGATTCCGGTCCCGCCGAGCAGGTGGTCGCTGAGATCACCGCGGCGGGCGGACAGGCCGTCGCGTGCAGCGCGTCGGTGGCGACCCGCGAGGGCGGCCAGGCGATCGTCGGCGCCGCGCTCGAGTGCTACGGCCGCATCGACGTCCTGGTGCACAACGCCGGCAACGTCCGACGCGGCTCGCTGAAGGAGATGAGTTACGAGGACTTCGAGGCCGTGCTCGACGTGCATTTGCGCGGCGCATTCAACGTGTTGCGACCCGCCTTCCCGGTCATGTGCCAGGCGGGGTACGGCCGCATCGTGCTGACGTCGTCGATCGGCGGGCTGTACGGGAACCACAACGTGGCCAACTACGCGGCCGCCAAGGCCGGGGTGGTCGGGTTGGCCAATGTCGCGGCGCTCGAAGGCGCGGCCGAGGGCGTGCGCTGCAACGTGATCGTTCCGGCCGCGGTGACGCGCATGGCCGAGGGCATCGACACCTCGGCCTACCCGCCGATGGGCTCGGAACTCGTTGCGCCCGTGGTGGGCTGGCTCGCCCACGAATCCTGCTCGGTGACCGGCGAGCTGTTCATCGCGCTGGCGGGCCGCGTCGCGCGGGCCGTCGTCGCGGAAAGTCCCGGGGTCTGCCGCGCGTCGTGGACGATCGAGGACGTCGGCAGTCACCTCGACGCGATCCGGTACGTCGAGGCCCCGCTGATCTTCCCCGTCGTGCCCGACGGCCACGCCCAACACATCCGCTACAGCTTCGAATTGGCGCAGCGCTGCGGCGACCAAGGGGCGCTGCATGGCTGACCGGGTGGGCCCCATGGCCGGTGTGCGCGTAGTCGACCTCACCGCGATGGTGATGGGACCGTACTGCACCCAGATCATGGCCGACATGGGCGCCGACGTGATCAAAGTCGAACCACCGCAGGGGGACGACACCCGGTTCATCTCGGTGGGGCCCGCACCGGGCATGAGCGGGGTGTTCGTCAACGTCAACCGGGGCAAGCGCAGCGTCGTGCTGGACCTGCGCAGCGACGCCGGAACCCGCGCGCTGCGCGCGCTGGTGCAGACCGCCGACGTGTTCATCCACTCGATGCGCGCCAGGGCGATCGCCAAGCTCGGCTTCGCCTACCACGACGTCGCCTCGCTGAATCCCGCGATCGTCTACACGAATTGCTACGGGTACGGGCGCCGCGGGCCCGACCGTGACCGCCCCGCCTACGACGACACGATTCAGGCCGAATGCGGATTGCCGGCGGTGCAACAGCAATTGACCGGTGAGGCCGACTACGTCGGGACCATCATGGCCGACAAGATCGCCGGGCTGACCGCGCTCTACGCGACGACCATGGCGTTGTTCCACCGCGAACGCACCGGAGAGGGGCAGGAAGTCGAGGTGGCCATGTTCGAGACGATGGCCTCGTTCATGCTCGTCGAACATGCCAACGGCGCCATGTTCGACCCGCCGCTGGGGCCGGCGGTGTATCCCCGCACCGTCGCGCCCAACCGGCGCCCCTACCGCACCAGCGACGGCTACATCGCCGCGCTGATCTACAACGACAAGCACTGGAACGCATTCGTGAAGGCCGTGCAGCCACCCTGGGCCGGCGCGGCGTATTCCACGCTGGAACAACGCGCGCGACAGATCGACACTGTCTACGGGCTGCTGGCCGAGACCATGAGGGAGCGGTCCACCGCGGACTGGTTGGCGCTGCTCCGAGACCTCGAGATACCGGCCGCGCCTCTCAACACGCCGGGCGCGCTGTTCGACGACCCGCATCTGGCCGCCGTCGGCATGTTCGAGACGGTGGACACCCCGCACGGGCCGGTGCGCTTTCCCGGCGTACCCACCTGGTTCTCGCAGACACCGGGCCGCGTCGCCGGGCCCGCGCCCGAGCTGGGCGCACATACCGAGGAGGTGCTCGCCGAAATCGGTGCGAGCCCCGACAGCAGCAACCCAATTACGCGGCCGGGGCGCGGTCTTGCGTCGGCCCGTGAGGGAAAGGAACACTGACCATGGCCGTGCCGGTTTACAAACGCATCCTCGACCTGTTCGAGGCCGAGGGGGTCAACACCCTGTTCGGTATCCCGGACCCGAACTTCGTGCACATGTTCGCCGAGGCCGACGCGCGCGGATGGTCGGTGGTGGCGCCGCATCACGAGTTGAGCGCGGGCTTCATGGCCGAGGCGGCGTCGCGGATGACGGGCAATCCCGGCCTGTGCATCGGCACGCTGGGTCCCGGCATGGCCAACATCGCCGGGGCGATTCAGTGCGCAAAGGTGGAGAACTCGCCGGTGATCTTCCTCGGCGGCCAGCGGGCCCGCATCACCGAGCGCAGGGTCCGGCGTGGGCGCATCCAATTTGTACGCCAGGAGCCGCTTTTCGCGCCTTCGGTGAAGTACAGCGCGTCCATCGAATACCCTGACCAGACCGATGAAATCGTTCACGAAGCGATCCGCCGCGCGATGTCCGGCACCCCCGGGCCGGCCTACATCGAGTACCCGTCGCACGTCATCCTCTCCGAGCTCAACCAGACGGCGGGTGAGCGCGAGGTGGCCGAGGCGGTGAAGCTGATCCGTGCGGCCCGGAGCCCGATCCTGCTGGTGGGGCACGGGGTTCACACGTCGCGCACCGGTGCGGCGGTGAGGGAACTGGCCGACCTCATGGCCTGCCCGGTGATCCAGACCTCCGGCGGCACCTCGTTCATCCCGGGACTGCAGGAGCGCACCTTCCCCTATTTGTTCTCCCCGGCGGCCAACGAGGCGGTCGAGGAATCCGACCTGTGCGTCGCGTTGGGCACCGAACTCGGTGAACCCATGCACTATGGCCGCACGCAGCACTGGGCCGGTAACGATGCGAACCGCAAATGGGTGTACGTGGAGCAGGACCCGGCCGCCATCGGCGTCAACCGCCCGTTCGACGTGGCGCTGGTCGGCGATCTGCGCGGTGTCGTGCCGCAGCTGGTCTGCGCGCTCAGGGATTCGCCCCGAAAGCCCCCACCCGCGCTGCAGGCCCTGATCGAAAAGGACGCGAAAGAGCTTGCCGACCTGGCACAATCGGCACCGTCTGGGCGCTCGCCGATCCACCCGGCGCGCTACATCGTCGAGGCCACCAAGGCATTCAACGAACTCGAGGACGGCATCATGGTGCGCGACGGCGGTGCGACCGTGATCTTCGGGTGGACCTACTCGCAGTCCAAGCCGCGCGACGTCATCTGGAACCAGAACTTCGGTCACCTGGGGACGGGATTGCCCTACGCGATCGGCGCCTCGGTCGCGGAGGGCGGCAAACGGCCGGTGATGCTGCTGACCAGTGACTCGGCGTTCCTGTTTCATATCGCTGAATTGGAAACCGCCGCGCGGCAACATCTTCCGCTGGTTTGCGTGGTGGGCGTCGACCACCAGTGGGGCCTCGAGGTCGGTGTCTACAAGCGCACCTTCCCCCAGCCGTCGCCGCAGCCCGGTGTGCATTGGAGCAAGGATGTCCGGATGGACAAGGTAGCCGAGGGTTTCGGTTGCCACGGTGAGTACGTCGAGAAGGAAGAGGAGATCGGCCCGGCGATCGCTCGCGCCTACGCCAGCGGCAAGGTCGGTGTGGTGCACGTGTGCATCGATCCCAAGGCCAACTCCGAGGAGATGCCCAAGTACGACCGGTTCCGCACCTGGTATGCCGAAGGCACCCAGTAAGCCACCGAGAAAGGGATCGACGTCATGCGCGAACACCTGAAGTTCTACATCGACGGACACTGGGTGGACCCGCTGCGGCCCAATCCTTTTGACGTGGAGAACCCGGTGACCGAGGAGGTATCCGGGAAGATCTCGCTCGGGTCCGCGGCGGACGTCGACGTGGCGGTGCAAGCCGCCCGGCGTGCTTTCGCCAATTGGTCGCAGAGCACCCGCGAGCAGCGCCTGGACCTGCTGCAGGCCATCCTCGCCGAGTACCAGAAGCGTTCCGAAGATCTCGCCGAGGCGGTCACCGAGGAGATCGGCGCGCCGCCGTCGCTGGCCGCGGGGCCGCAGGTGTTCCTCGGGATCGCCCACCTGACCACGGCCATCGACGTGCTGAAGAACTTCGCGTTCTCCGAGCAACACGGGGCGACGCTGATCGCCAAGGAGCCGATCGGTGTGTGCGGATTGATCACGCCCTGGAACTGGCCGATCAACCAGGTTGCGGTCAAGGTCTACCCCGCGCTGGCCACCGGCTGCACCGTCATCCTCAAACCGTCGGAGGTGGCGCCGTATTCGCCGTACATCTTCGCCGAGATCCTCGACGCCGCGGGCGTGCCCGCGGGGGTGTTCAACCTCGTCAACGGCGACGGGCCCGGTGTGGGCGTCGCCCTGGCGAGCCATCCCGACATCGACATGGTGTCCTTCACCGGCTCGACGCGCGCCGGTGTCGAGGTGGCCAGGAACGCCGCCCTGACCGTGAAGCGGGTGACGCAGGAACTCGGCGGCAAAAGCCCCAACATCGTCCTCGACGACGGCGGCTTCGCCCAGGGCGTCAGCGCCGGCGTGGCCAATATGATGCCCAACTCCGGGCAGAGCTGTAACGCGCCGTCGCGCATGCTGGTCCCGAATTCCCGCATGGACGAAGCGATTACCATCGCGCGGGAGGCGGCCGAGCGGATCGCCGTGGGAAGTCCAGACGATGCGACGGCCATCGGCCCGGTCGCGTCGAGGGCACAGTTCGACAAGGTTCAGCGCCTGATCCAGAAGGGCATCGACGAGGGCGCCACCGTGGTCGCGGGGGGCCCGGGCCGGCCGTCGGGGCTGGACAAGGGGTACTACGTCAGGCCGACCGTCTTCGCCCACGTCACCAACGACATGGCGATCGCGCGCGAGGAGATCTTCGGGCCGGTGCTGTGCATCCTCGGCTACGACGACCTCGACCATGCCGTCGAGATCGCCAATGACACCGAATACGGCCTCGCGGGCTTCGTCTCGGGAGCCGATCTGGACAAGGCACGCGAGGTGGCCCGCAGGATCCGCGCGGGATGGGTGACGATCAATCACGCATTCGACCTGAACGCGCCGTTCGGCGGTTACAAACGCAGCGGCAACGGCCGGGAGTGGAGCGAGTTCGGGTTCCACGAATACCTGGAAGTCAAGAGCGTCCTGGGCTACGCACCCGAGCTGGCTCCGCGATAAGCGGAGCCGACGCTGGGGCCGACGAGACTCGGAACGAAAATCAGCCCACCGGCACGACCGCGTCGGCGGTCGTGAAGGTCAGGTGCAGTTCGCTCAGGCCGCGCAGGATGTAGGTCGGCTCGTAGTTGTAGCGGCGCTCGGCGCTGGGCCCATGGTGGGCTTCGTCGATCTCGATGTGCGACATGCGATCCAGGATCCGCTCGATCGAGACGCGGCCCTCGACCCGTGCGAGCGGTCCGCCGGGGCACGAGTGGACACCGCGGGCAAACGCCATGTGCTCGCGGACATTTCGCCGGCGCAGGTCGAACTCGTGCGGGTTGTCGAAGCGGCGCGGGTCGCGGTTGGCCGCTCCGGGAAGCACCATCACCACGGTGCCCGGGGCGATGTCGACCCCGCCGACGCGGGTGGCCCTGCGGGCCAGCCGGCAGTCGCTCTTGACGGGGCTCTCCATGCGCAGCGACTCCTCGATGAATCCCGGAATCAGGCTGCGGTCCGCGCGCAGCTGCTGCTGGATCTCGGGACGGTCGCCGAGCGCCTGCAGCGCGGCGCTGAGCAGCTTGGCGGTGGTCTCCTGCCCGGCCGCGAAGAGGAACGTGGCCGAGCGGACCACCTCGATCACCTCGGGGGTCGAGCCGTCCGGGTACTTCGCCGTGGCCAGCGACGTCAGGACGTCGTTGCGGGGTGTGTTGCGCCGGTCCTCGATGTAGGAACAGAACTTCTCGTCGAGCCACTCCAGCGGGTTGAGGCCGACCGATTCGTGATCCAGGGCGCCCACCCGCGCCTCGGGGCGATCGGCGCCCAGGGCGACGCGGAACTCCTTGTGGTCGTCCTCGGGGACGCCGAGCAGGTCGGCGATCACCAACGTGGCGAAGGGCTTCGAGTATTCGGCGATGAACTCGCACTGACCGTTGTGCAGGAACTCGTCGAGCTGGCGGTCGGCGAGGCGCCACATGAATTCTTCGTTCTGCTTGAGCCTGCTCGGGGTCAGCAGCCTGCTCAGCACCGAGCGGGCCCGGGTGTGATCCGGCGGGTCCATGGTGACCATGTGCTCGAACATCGGGAAGGAACTGCGGTGCTGGTCGATCAGCGCGCTGATGTCGTCGCCTTCGGGCTGGAAGGGCAGCGGCGGGAACGGGCCGCCGAGCGCGACGATGTTGGAGAAGGTGTCGGGGTCCTTGTAGATCTCGGTGGCCTCGTCGTAGCCGGTGACCGCCACGACCCCATAGTGCGGCAGCGGCAGCACCGGGTTTTGGCTGCGCAGGTAGTCGAAGTAGGGATGCGGATCCGGAACCAGGGACGGGTCGGTGAAGAAATCGATCGAGTCGTAGTTGGTCATCGGGGTGCGTCTCCCTGAGCTGGGTTTTACCGTGGTCTTCGGCGGCAGGCGGCACCGCCGCCCGGTTCCGAGAGTCGAAATATGCTGAGCACCTGCTTAGCATGGCGGTAATGTCAGGGTCAAGGTCGCAACGCCGCGCCACGATACGATCCGTGTGGTCGGCACGCGATCGCACACGGTACGGAGCAAAGACATGACATCGTCCTCTTCCGGAGCCCGCAGGATCGGGGCGCCGGACGCGAAGAACCGTGGTCTGTTGCTCGATGCCGCCGAGCAGCTGATGCTCGAAGAGGGCTATGCCGCGGTGACGTCGCGGCGCCTGGCAAGCAAGGCGGGGCTGAAACCTCAACTCGTGCACTACTACTTCCGCACGATGGAAGAGCTGTTCCTCGAGGTCTTCCGCCGCCGCGCCGAAGAAGCGCTCGAAGTGCACGCGCGGCTGCTGCAGTCGGCGCAGCCGCTGTGGGCGCTGTGGCGGTTCGGCACCGACCCCGCCTTCACCCGGATCTCGATGGAATTCATGGCGCTGGCGAATCACCGCAAGGAGATGCGGGCCGAAATCGCTCGCTACGCCGAGCGTTTGCGCGAAGAAGAGCGCGAGGCGGTGGCCGGCGCGCTCCGGCGCTACGGCGCGGAGAATCCGGACGTGCCGCCCGTGGTCTGGACTGTGCTGATGACGAGCCTGTCGCGATTCCTGGTGCTCGAGCAGGCGATCGGCATGTCGGGCGGCCACGCCGAGACCGTGGAGTTGGTCGAGAATTACCTGCGCCGGCTGGAGGGCGAGCCGCAACCCATCACGGGAATACCGGACACCTGGGTCGTTCACCAATTCCGCAGCGAGCAAAGCACGCCCTTGGGGCCATCCTTGGTCACGACGACGACTCCGTCCACCGCCAGAACGCAGTGAAGCCCAGGGGTGCCGGGCTCGGTGCCCGTGCTCGCCACGACCATCGCGTAATCGTCGGGATCCGTCATGTCCAGGTCGAAGGTCCACGGCCTGCCCGGGGCGATATCGACGTCGACGTGCGGCGTGAAGGAGTACGGGTTGTGACTGTAATCGGAGAACTGCGCCGGCTGGTGATCGAGGTAGTAGATGTCGGTGTAGATCGGCTTCTCGGAAGTGACGGCGTACTTGACGTGATGCACCACCGGGTCGTCGGCGTGGGCCCGACCGGCGCTCACGGCTGAGCCCGCGCACACCAACAGCAGGGCCGAGCCGGCAGCCAACAACCTGTCCACGCCTGTCATGTCGCTCCTCCGGCTTTCGTGCCCGGTTTGGCGGTGCGGTTCATCACCCGCTCTGCGGCCTGCCAGTGGGCGTCGGCAACCCACAGCCGCGCAAAGGATGCTATCGCTTCGTCAGGCGAAACGCCGCTGATTACGCGCTTTATCTCGTTCGCCGGGTGACGGGCCAGCGATCGCGCGATCGACGGCCAGCCGGCGTCGGGTGAGTCGAACACCGAGCGCGGCAGCACCCGATCCACCAGGCCGATGCGTTCGGCCTCGGCCGCGCTGAGCGCGCAGCCGGTCCCCGCCAGCAGCAGCGCTCTGCTCTTTCCGACGAGCGCGGCGAGCCTTTCGGCGCCGCCCCAGGCCGGCATGATCTCCAGCTCCACCTGATTGAAGGCGATCTTGATGTCGTCGGCGGCCACCCGGATGTCGGCGGCGACCGCGAATTCGGCGCCACCGCCGAACGCATGCCCGTTCAGCGCGGCGATCACCGGGGCCGGAAAGCCGGCGACCTGATCGCAGATCGAGCGCATTCGCCTTGCCATCGCCGCGGCGTCCTCGTGGGTCCGCAGTGCGCTCAGCTCCTTGAGGTCGCCGCCCGATACGAAGGCCCGGTCACCCGCGCCCCTGATGACCAACGCATTGGCGCCGACGGCGGCATCGAGCGCCTTCTCCAGCTGAGCCATGGTGTCCAGCGAGATGGCGTTGCGGGCGTGCGGACGATCGATGGTCAGGACTGCCAACCCGTCGTCGATCTCCAGATCCACCATGCGCCGTGAGCTCCTCGAACGAGAACGCTGATATTGGCATTCTCTTTCCGGGAGAATAACATCGTCGCTGCAGGCCCAGAACTCTCGTCAGTGTGGATGGAGGCGGCGCTGTGTGGAACCGGTTCCCGGCGGTGGCCGCTGCGGCGCTCTTGGCCACCGTCCTCGGTGCGTGCACGTCGAAGCCGCCCTCGCAGCTCTCCAGCACGGCGTCGGTGTCCGTCGACGGACACGACGCGAAGATGAACATCGTCCGGTGCACGCAACAGGAGTGGACGCGGACGATCTACGTCGGCGGCGAGTTCGCCGGGGCCAAGATCGTGATCGACGAGGGCTCGGAGCCTCTGGTCACCGAATCGGTCCGCATCCATAACCTCGGCGGATTCACGGGCTTGTATTCCAAGGACGACGGCGGCAACGCCGACATGAGCCTGTCCGGAGACAAATTCACCATCACCGGCACCGCCCACGGCTACAAGACCGACAAGCCAGGGGAGCCGGCCAGCGCCGCGTTCAAGATCATCGCTGTGTGCTGACCGCTCTCGAAGCGTCGAGCGGGCACGTTGCGGTTTGGCTCTCGTAGAGAATACAATTCTCGCAAATCAAGAAGGAGGATTTCATGGGGCAGTTGTCGCATCGGGAAGACGTCCCGTTTCCGATCTTTGACGCGGACAACCATCTTTACGAGCCGCCGGAGGCGCTGACCAAGTTCCTGCCCAAGGCGTACAAGGACTACGTCCAGTACGTGCAGATCAACGGGCGCACCAAGATCGCGATCCGCGGGCACATCAGCAACTACATTCCCAACCCGACGTTCGAGGTCGTCGCCCGGCCGGGTGCCTGGGAGGAATACTTCAAGTTCGGCAACCCGGACGGCAAATCCAAGCGCGAGCTGTTCGGTGAGCCGATGCGCGCGATCCCGGCGTTCTTCGAGCCCGGCCCGCGCCTGGAGAAGATGAACGAGCTGGGCCTGGACCGCACCCTGATGTTCCCGACGTTGGCCAGCCTGCTCGAGGAGCGGTTGCGCGACGACCCGGTTGCCATCCACGTCTTGGTCCATGCGCTGAACGAGTGGCTCGATGACGTCTGGGGCTTCAACTACGAGAACCGCATCTTCACCACCCCGGTGATTACCCTGCCGATCGTCGAGAAGGCGATCGAGGAGCTGGAGTGGGTGGTCAAGCGCGGCGCGCGCTGCATCTTGATCCGTCCGGCGCCGGTGCCCGGCTTCCGGGGCCCGCGGTCGTTCGCGCTGCCCGAGTTCGACCCGTTCTGGGAACGGGTCGTCGAGTACGACCTTCTGGTCGGCATGCACTCCAGCGACAGCGGTTACTCCCGGTACACGTCCGAGTGGGACGGTGCCGAACAGGAGATGCTGCCGTTCCAGACCAATGCGATGGGCATCCTCAACGAGTGGCGGCCGATCCAGGACGCGGTGGGCTCCTGGGTGATCCACGGTGCGCTCTACCGCCACCCGAAGCTGAAGGTCGCGATCGTCGAGGCCGGTTCGAAGTGGATGACCCCGCTGCTCGACGGCCTGGCCGAGGTCTTCCGGAAGGCTCCGGAGGCTTTCCCGAGTGACCCCGTCGAGATGGTCAAGAACCGGATCCACGTCAGCCCGTTCTTCGAGGACGGCATCGACGATCTGGTCAACCTCGTCGGTGTGGATCAGGTCTTGTACGGCTCGGACTGGCCGCATCCGGAGGGGTTGGCGGAGCCCACCTTCTACGTCAACGCGTTGTCGCACCTGTCGGTCGACGACCAGGCGAAGATCATGGGCGGCAACCTCGGTCGACTCGTCACGGTGTAACGCCCGCTGAACACCCACCCCGGGCGGTGACGATGCAGCGCGCGCAGCGCGGTGAGAAGGAACCGGCCAGTCAGATATGGCAGACCATCCCCGAGATGGTCTTGAGCGCGGCGGACCGCTTCGGCGACGCGGAAGCTGTTGTCGATGGTCCGCTGCGCTTGACCTTCACTGAAGTTGTCGATCGGATCCGTTGCGCCGCGGGCGCGTTCGTGGATCTCGGCGTGTCCAAAGGGGAGCGGGTCGCGATCTGGGCGCCCAACTCGGCCGAATGGATCATCGCGGCATTCGGTCTGCTCACCGCGGGCGGTGTGCTGGTGCCCGTCAACACCCGCTTCAAGGCGGAGGAGGCGGGCGACATCATCGCACGCAGCGGCGCGAAAGCTGTCCTGGTCCAGAAGGGATTCCTGGGCCAGGACTACCCCGCGCCCGCAGGGATCCCGGTGATCGATCTGGGTTCTGACTTTCTTTCCGGCGGCTCCCCGTTCGAGGCAACGATGAGCGGCACCGACATCTCGGACATCATCTTCACCTCGGGCACAACCGGCCGGCCCAAGGGCGCGATGATGAACCACCGCCAGACGCTGAAGATGTATCAGGAGTGGGCGACTCTGGCGGATCTGCGTGAGGGCGACCGCTACCTGCAGATCAACCCGTATTTTCATACGTTCGGATTGAAGGCCGGCCTCGTCACCTCGTTCCTGCGGGGCGCGACGATGCTGCCCGTCGCGGTGTTCGACGTCGGGGCGGTTGTGGATCTCATTGCACGCGAACGCATCACGATGCTTCCCGGGCCGCCGACTCTGTACCATTCGTTGCTCACGGTCGGTGACAAGTCCAAGCTGTCTACCCTGCGGGCGGGTGTGACGGGCGCCGCCGACATCCCGGTCGAACTGGTCCGCCGCATCCACGGCGAGCTACCGTTTGAGACGTTGATGACCGGTTACGGGCTTACCGAGGCCGGCAACGTGACATTGTCGCGGCCCGGTGACTCCTTCGAGGACGTCGCCACCACTGCGGGCCTGCCCTGCGAGGACGTCGAGGTGCGCATCGCCGGGGACGGCGAGGTTCTGGTGCGCGGATACGGCGTGATGCAGGGCTATCTCGACGACCCGGTCGCCACGGCCGAAACGATCGACGCGGACGGCTGGCTGCACACCGGAGACCTGGGCAACCTGGACGAGTCCGGGCGACTTCGCGTGGTCGGACGCAAGAAGGACATGTTCATCGTCGGCGGGTTCAACGCCTACCCGGCCGAGATCGAGGGCTTCCTGATGAAGCACCCGGCGGTGGCGCAGGCCGCGGTGATCGGCGTTGCGGACGAGCGGCTGGGGCAGGTGGGCAAGGCGTTCGTGGTCAGGAAGAACGGGATCAGCGCCGACGAGCTGATCGGTTGGTGCCGTGAGCACATGGCCGGATTCAAGGTGCCACGGTCGGTGCAGTTCCTCGAGGAGCTGCCGTTGAACGCCACCGGCAAAGTGGTCAAAGACTTGCTGCGATAGGGGTGTCCGCCGGCTCACCCCCGACAGGACAAACGCTGGTGCCCGCCATCCCGTCGGCATCGGCGCCGGCGGGCAGAATATCCGTGCAGATGCTCGCGCATCGACGCGTTCGCCGAGTAGTGTTGCCCCACGGCGCCGCCCGCGCGGGCGCCGACGCCCGGCCGCCTACGGCCAGCAGCAAATCTGCCGATGACGGCAGGTGGTAGAGGAGTTTCGCAGTGAGTCACGAGCAGCCCCGATTCCGGGCTGGTGAGAGTTGAGTGGCGACACCCGCCAGGACGCCGCTGATACGAAATCTGTTCCGGTGAGCGACGACGAACCGAGCACTGCCGACGACATGAGGGCGCTGGCCGAGCAGGCCGAAGCGCAGGCAGCCGAAGCAGAAGCGCTCGCCGCCGCGGCGCGGGCCCGCGCCCGCGCCATTCAGTTGCGCCGCAAGGCCGATGCCGTCGAGGCGGTCGAGGCGCGAGCCGCGCAATCCGACCAGCCGCCGGCGGAGTCGCCGGCGATCACCGAGCCCGACACGCCCGCCGAGTCTGCCGAAACCGTCCAGGGAACCGCCGAACCCGAAGAGGGTGTGGGAGAAGAAACAGCCGAAGCCGACGCCGAAGCCGAAGCCGACGCCGAAGCCGAAGCCGACGCCGACGCCGACGCCGACGCCGACGCCGACGCCGCGGAGCAGCCCGCTCGTGGGTCGGGCCGCCTGCGCCGTCCCACCTGGTCCACCGTCGCTGCAAGCCTGGCCGTCGTCGTGATCCTCGCGGCGCTGTCGGGCAGTGGCTATTTGCTCAAGAAGCAGCGCGACGTGGCCCGCCAGCATCGGTTGCAGGCGGAGTACGCCGCCGCGGCGCGCCAGGGCGTCGTGACACTGACCTCGCTGGACTTCAACAACGCCCAGCAGGGGGTGCAGCGCATCCTCGAGGACTCCACCGGCTCGTTCAAGGACGACTTCCAGAAGATGGCCGCCGACTTCACGAAAGTGGTGGAACAGTCGAAGGTTGTCTCGCAAGGCGCCGTGCAAGCCACCGCGGTGGATCTGAACACGATGACCGGCAACTCCGCGACCGTGCTGGTCGCCTCCACCTCCGAGGTCACCAACGCGGCCGGCGCCAAACAGGATCCACGTAACTACCGGCTCATCGTGAAGGTCGAACGCGACGGTGGGCAGGTCAAGATCGCGAAAGTCGAGTTCGTGCCGTGACCGCAGACGAGACGCCCGTCGACAAGGCGGCGCAGACAGAACAAAAGGCCGAAGCTGACGACGCGGCGAAAGTCGAGGAGACGGCCGACCGCGATTCCCCGAAGGACATCGACGGTCGCGGTGGGGCCGGCCGGCCCACGTCGCCGGCCACGCGGACCAAAGGGCGAACGTCCGCACGGATCGTCGCCGCCGTGCTGGCCGTGCTGGTCGTGAGCTCGCTGGCACTGCTCGGTGCGCTGTACTACTTCAGCTACCTGCCCGGCCGTGAGACCGACGTCGCGGCCGCCAAGACGGCGGTGGCGGCCGCCAGTGAGGGGACGGTGGCGATCCTGTCCTATTCTCCCGACAGCCTCGACCGCGACTTCTCCACGGCCAAATCCCACCTGACCGGCGACTTCCTCTCGTATTACGACCAATTCACCCAGCAGATCGTCGCGCCGGCCGCCAAACAGAAGGAGGTGAAGACCACCGCGGTGGTGTTGCGCGCCGCCGTGTCGGATCTGCGTCCGGATTCCGCCGAAATCCTGCTTTTCGTCAACCAGAGCACACAGACCAAGGATCGGCCGGAGCCGACGTTCACCAACAGCAGCGTGTCCGTCAAACTGGCGAAAGCCAATGGAAAATGGCTCATCTCGTCGTTCAGCCCGGTATAGGACCACCACGTTGAGCGCCGGCGACATTCACTCGATGGTGATCGCATCGGATTACCGCGTCCCCGATCCGACTCGGGTGTGGCCGCTGCTGGAGCGCAGAAAGTCCGCCCTCGCCGACATCGGCGCCCATCACGTGCTGGTCTATGTGTCGACGCACGACCGCGGGCGCGTGCTGGTGATGATCGGGGTGCACAGCCGTGAGCCCATCGTCGAACTGCTGCGCTCGAGGGTCTTCTTCGACTGGTTCGATGCCGCCGGCGTCGACGACATCCCGGCGGTGTTCGCCGGGGAGATCGTCGACAGGTTCGTCGCGAACCCTGCGACCACGCCCCGGGCGCCCGGAGTGGTGGTGGCCGCGATCGCATCGGTCGACGACGTGATGACGCTGACCGCCGAAGTCGCTTCCGCGACCGACAGATTCACCAGCGCGGGAATTCGCAAGACATGGCTGTTCCGGGCCTTCGACGACGATCACGAAGTACTGATCCTGCAGGAATTCCCCGACGAGGACAGTGCTCGGGAGTGGATCGACCACCCCGACGCCGCGGCCCAGTGGATGTCGAGGGCGGGCGTCGGTGCCTACCCGCCGCTGTTCGTCGGCCGGCTCTTCGACACGATGCGCATCGAGACGTAGGGGAGCGGACAGCGCGGTGTTCGTCTGCCTGTGTAACGGCGTCACCAGCCAAACGGTGTCCGAGGCCGTCGCGGCCGGGGCGTCGACGACGAAGGATGTGGCCCGGGCCTGCGGGGCGGGCGCCGAGTGCGGGCGCTGCCGGCGGACCGTCCAGGCGATACTGCGCTCGTCGAATACGGGGCGCACGCCCACCCGGTCGGGTTGAGCGCGCGCTTCAGCGGCGCGGGCTGCCGTCGGGTGACACGGGCTGAACCAATTCGACCAGCAGCGTGGGGATTTCGAGCCGCGGCAGGACCACCTCGACGAACACCATGCAATCTCGATGCTCGGCCGCGGCGATGAATGCATCGTCGAGCTCACCGTAGGTCTGGGCCCGGAAGGCGAGGTGATCACCGACGCCCAGCGCGCCCGGGACCTCGGTCCACCGCCAACTCACGATGTCGTTGTAGGGTGCGGTCTCCCCGTGGATGGCCCTTTCGACGGTGTAGCCGTCGTTGTTGACCACCACGATCACCGGCGACAGTCCCTCGCGGGCAAAGGTGCCGAGTTCCTGCACCGTCAGTTGCGCGGCGCCGTCACCGATCAGCAGCACCGTTCTGCGCTCCGGGTGGGCCACACCGGCCCCCAGCGCCGCGGGCAGCGTATAACCGATCGAGCCCCACAGTGGTTGGCCGATGAAGGTGACGCCCTGCGGCAGCCGGTGGTCGGCCATGCCGTAGAACGAGGTGCCCTGGTCGGCGAGCACGACGTTGCCGGGCGTGAGCGCCTCGCACAGCCGATCCCACACCATCTGCTGGGTCAGCGGTTGGTCGCGCGTCGGCGTTCCGGCCGGTTCTACGGGTGACTTGTCCGCCGGCGTCGCCACGGCCGGTGACGTGGCCCCGCGCCGGACCAGGATCTGCGCCAGCGCATCGAGCGCGGCGCTCATCTCCAGGGGGGCGAAAACCCGCCCGGCCACGCTGCTTTGGTACTGCCCGATGTCGATGTTGCGCGCGGGATCGATCCGCTGGCTGAAGAAGCCGCTGACCATGTCGGTGAACACCACCCCGGCGGTGACCAGGACGGGCGCGTCCTCGATCGCGCTGCGGACCGCCGGGGTGCTGGCCGATCCGGCGTAGATCCCCAGGTAGTGGGGCGAACTTTCGTCGAGGAGGCTCTTGCCCCACATCAACGTCGCATAGGGCACCGCGTCGGCGGCCAGCAACTTCTCGAGCTCTGTGACCGCCTGCAGACGGTGCACCAGCAGATCGGCCAGCACGGTCAGGTGGTGGTCGCCGACGAGGTCGGTGGCGGCCTCGACGAACGCCGACAGCGCGCGGGGGCTGGTGCCACCGGTGTAGCGGGGCAGCGGCCCGGCGGGCGGTTCGGTGGGGAAGCGGGCCACGTCGGTCGACATCAGGATGTAGCCGGGCCGCTTCTGTTCGCGCACCTCGCTGAGCACCCGGTCGATCTCCCGGCGTGCGGTGGCCGGCATGAGATTGGCCTGGGCGCAGGTGATTTCGCGACTCACCCGGACAAAGTGCTCGAAGTCGCCGTCGCCCAGGGAGTGGTGCAGCGCACGCCTGGTGCCCTGGGCATCCTTGGAGGGGCCGCCGACGATGTGCACGACGGGCACGTGCTCGGCGTAGCTGCCCGCGATCGCGTTGGCCGCCGACAGCTCGCCCACCCCGAATGTGGTTACCACGGCCGACAATCCGCGAAGCCGTCCGTAGCCGTCGGCGGCGTAGCCGGCGTTCAGCTCGTTGGCGTTGCCCACCCACCGAATCGAAGGGTGCGCGACGACGTGGTCGAGGAACTCCAGGTTGTAGTCGCCGGGGACGCCGAAGATCTCGGAGACGCCGAGCTCCGCGAGCCGGTCGAGCAGATAGTCACCGACGGTGTAGAGGGGATCAGTCACGAGCACGACGGTACGCGGTCGAAATCGATCCGGCCGACATGCCATTTCGCTTATTGTGCGGTCCATGGCAATCAAAGAGTCTCGCGACATCGTCATCGAAGCCGGCCCCGGAGAGATCCTCGACGTGATCGCCGATTTCGACGCGATGCCGACGTGGTCGGAACCGCATCAGAGCGCGGAGGTGCTCGAAACGGGCGACGACGGCCGGCCGAGCAAGGTGAAGATGAAGGTCAGGGTCGCGGGCATCACCGACGAACAGGTGGTGGCCTATACCTGGGGCGCCGACGAGGTGAGCTGGACCCTGGTCAGTTCCTCCCAGCAGAAGGCGCAGGACGGGAAATACACCCTGGTGCCCCAGGGCGGCGACACGTTGGTCAAGTTCGAGCTGCTGGCGGACCCCAACGTCCCGTTGCCCGGCTTCGTCCTCAAGCGCGCGGTGAAGGGGACGATCGATTCCGCGACCAAGGCGCTGCGCGCGCGGGTGCTCGAGGTCAAGAAGGGTAAGTAGCCGCCATGAGCGACGCGGGGCCGTTGGCCGGCGTGCGGGTCATCGAACTCGGCGGGATCGGGCCCGGGCCGCACGCGGGCATGGTGCTGGCCGACCTGGGCGCGGACGTGGTGCGGGTGCGGCGCCCGACGGGCGGCCTCACCATGCCGGCCGAGGATCGCGACCTGCTGCACCGGGGGAAGCGGATCGTCGACCTGGACGTCAAGACGCAGCCCCGCACGCTGCTGGGCCTGGCCGCCAAGGCCGACGTGCTGCTCGACTGCTTCCGTCCCGGCGCCTGCGAGCGACTGGGCATCGGTCCGCACGACTGCGCCGAGGTCAACCCCAGGCTGATCTTCGCCCGCATCACCGGCTGGGGCCAAGACGGCCCGCTGGCCCGGACCGCGGGCCACGACATCAATTACCTGTCTCGAACGGGTGCCCTGTCGGCGCTCGGCTACGCGGACCGGCCGCCGATGCCGCCCCTGAACCTCGTCGCCGACTTCGGTGGCGGCTCGATGCTGGTGCTGCTCGGCATCGTGATCGCACTGTACGAGCGGGAGCGCTCGGGCGAGGGGCAGGTGATCGACGCCGCGATGGTGGACGGCGTCAGCCTGCTAGCCCAGGTGATGTGGACCATGAAGTCGACCGGTGCGCTGCGGGACCGCCGCGAATCATTCCTGCTCGACGGCGGGGCCCCGTTCTACGGTTGCTACGAAACCTCCGACGGCAAGTACATGGCCGTCGGCGCCATCGAGCCGCAATTCTTCGCGGCGTTGCTCCATGGCCTCGGATTCGCGCCCGACGAGGTGCCCGGGCAATTCGACATCGGCGCCTACCCGCGACTGCGCGCCGCCTTCGCCGAGCGGTTCGCAACCCGGACGCGTGACGAGTGGACGGCGGTGTTCGCCGGCACCGACGCGTGCGCCACGCCGGTGTTGACGTGGAGCGAAGCCGCGAACGACGACCACCTGCGCGCGCGCTGCACGGTGATCACCGCGCACGGGGCCGACCAGGCCGCGCCGGCCCCGCGGTTTTCCCGAACGCCGGCCGGGCCGGTCGGACCGCCCCCGGCGGTCACCGTGGACCTTAACGAAATCGGCTGGTAGCAAACCGTTTAAGCGAAACCTCCCCGCACCGGCCGCGGCGTTGCTAAGTTCGTCTCAGTGGCCGTAAAAGCATCGCGAGAATTCGTCGTTGACGCGCCTCCGGAAAAGGTCATGGCGGCGCTCGAGGACGTCGGCGTCGTGTCGGGCTGGTCGCCGCTGCACAAGCACATCGAAGTGATCGACCGCTATCCGGATGGCCGGCCCCACCACGTCGCCGCCACCATCAGGATCCTGGGACTGGTGGACAAGGAAGTCCTGGAGTACCACTGGGGGCCCGACTGGGTGGTATACGACGCCAAGGGCACCGCGCAGCAACATGGCCAGCACGTCGAGTACAACCTGAAGCCCCAAGGAATGGACAAGACGTTGGTGCGATTCGACATCACCGTCGAGCCCGCCGGGCCGATACCGGCGTTCATCGTAAGGCGCGCAAGCGAGAACGTGATGAACGCCGCGGTGAAGGGATTGCGCGAAATGGTGACGGGTGTAGCCGATCCCGGCGGGCCGGGTTAGGCGACGCCGGTTTTTCTGCTCCGAAAACGGCAAAGCGGTTGTAAGTTGAGTCACAGTGGCCGTGCAAGCATCGTCGGAGATCGTGATCGGCGCGCCCCCGGAACTGATCATGGAGGCGCTCGCCGACATGGACGCTGTGCCGTTGTGGTCGGCGGTGCACAAACGGGTAGAGGTGGTCGACAAGAATCCCGACGGACGACCCCACCACGTGAAGGTCACCATCGCGGTGACCGGCATTCACGACACCGAGCTTCTCGAATACCACTGGGGCCCGGACTGGATGGTGTGGGACGCCGCCAAGACGGCCCAGCAGCATGGCCAGCACGGCGAATACAACCTGATTCGCGAGAGCGACGACAAGACCCGGGTGAGGTTCACACTCACCGTCGAGCCGTCGGCGCCGCTGCCCGAGTTCTGGGTCAGCCGGGCCCGCAAGAAGATCCTCCGTTCGGCGCTGGAAGGGCTTCGGGACCGGGTAATGGGCGCCGACGGCGCAGCCCCGCCCCGTTAGCCGCCCGCGTCGCGAAGCGCTGCCAGTCGCCTGATCGCCTCGTCCAGGGTGTCGTCGCGCTTGCAGAAAGTGAAGCGCACCAAGTGATTCCATACGTCAAGCTGTCCACCCGTGGGATCGCAGAACGCCGACATCGGAATGGCCGCCACCCCGACGCGCTCCGGTAGGGTCGCGCAGAACGCGGTGCTGTCGTCGTACCCGAGCGGACGCGGGTCGGCGCACAAGAAGTAGCTGCCGTCGCTGCGGTGCACTTCGAAACCGATTCCCGTCAGCCCCGCGGCCAGCCGGTCGCGCCGGGCCTGCAGGCACTCGCGGAAGTCGGACACCCATCCGTCCTCGGTATCGAGCGCCAGCGCCACCGCGGGCTGCAACGGTGCACCCCCGACGTAGCTCAGGTACTGCTTGGCCGCACGCACGCCGGCAATGAGTTCGGCCGGGCCGCAAGCCCATCCGATCTTCCAGCCCGTGCAGTTGAACATCTTGGACGCGCTGGAGACGGTGATCGTGCGCTCGCGCATGCCGTCGAAGCCGGCCAGCGGAAGGTGCCGGTGGCCGTCGAACACCAGGTGCTCATAGACCTCGTCGGTGAGCACCAAGAGGTCGGCCTCGACCGCGATCTCCGCGATGGCGCCCAACTCCGCCGCGCCGAGGACGGTGCCGGTGGGGTTGTGCGGTGAATTGACGATCAGCGCGCGGGTGCGGCGCGTCACCGCCCGCCGCAGTGCGTCGGCGTCCAGCGCGAAGCCGCTGCCGTCGGGCACCAACGGCACGGCGACCCGGCGGGCGCCGGCCATCGCGACGACGGGGGAGTACGAGTCGTAGAACGGCTCGATGAGCAGCACCTCGGAGCCGGGTTCGACGAGGCCGATCACCGCCGCTGCGATCGCCTCCGTCGCGCCGACGGTCACCAGCACTTCGGTGTCAGGGTCGTATTCGGTGCCGAAATGCCGCCGGCGCTGGGCCGCAATCGCCTGCCGCAGCGGTGCGATGCCGATTCCGGGCGGGTACTGGTTGGCGCCGTCGGCGATCGCGTCCTGCGCCGCCTTCAGCATGGCCGGGGGGCCGTCTTCGTCGGGGAAACCCTGGCCGAGGTTCACCGCGCCGATCCGCGCGGCCAGCGCCGACATCTCGGCGAACACCGTGGTCGCGTACGGACGCAGCCGCGACACCGTCATGGTGGTCGAGCTTAACTTCACGCCTCGGCGTGACCGCACCGTCACGCTCGGCGCGCGACGAACCGCAGCGTCACACCGGGTGTCACTGAGCTGCGCAATCCTGCCCAACCAACAGGTTGGCCGGGCGCTTTGTTAGGGTGCTGGGATCGGACCTACTCTGTAGGCGGATCCGAATCCCGATTGCGAACAGGAAGTCGACATGTCCGAAGAAGCCTTCATCTACGAGGCCATCCGCACGCCGCGCGGCAAGCAGCGCAACGGTTCGCTCAACGAGGTCAAGCCACTGAACTTGGTCGTCGGCCTGGTCGACGAGCTGCGCAAGCGCAACCCCGACCTGGACGAGAGCCTGATCAGCGACATGATCCTGGGCGTGGTCTCCCCGGTCGGTGACCAGGGCGGGGACATCGCCCGCACCGCGGTGCTGGCGGCCGGGCTGCCGGAGACCACCGGCGGCGTCCAGCTCAACCGGTTCTGCGCCTCGGGCCTCGAGGCCGTCAACACCGCCGCGCAAAAGGTGCGCTCCGGGTGGGACGACCTGGTGCTGGCCGGCGGTGTCGAGTCGATGAGCCGCGTGCCGATGGGCTCCGACGGCGGCGCCTGGGCGACCGACCCCGAAACCAACTACCGGATCGGCTTCGTCCCGCAAGGCATCGGCGCCGACCTGATCGCCACCATCGAGGGCTTCTCCCGCGAGGATGTCGACGCCTACGCGCTGCGCAGCCAGCAGAAGGCCGCCGAGGCGTGGTCGGGCGGCTACTTCGCCAAGTCGGTCGTGCCGGTGCGCGACCAGAACGGCCTGGTCATCCTCGACCACGACGAGCACATGCGGCCCGAAACCACGATGGAGGGTCTGGCCAAGCTCAAGACCGCCTTCGACGGAGTAGGCGAGATGGGCGGCTTCGACGACGTGGCGCTGACCAAGTATCACTGGGTCGAGAAGATCAACCACGTCCACACCGGCGGCAACAGCTCCGGCATCGTCGACGGCGCCGCGCTGGTGCTGGTCGGTTCGGAGGCCGCCGGCAAGTCGCAGGGCCTGACCCCGCGGGCGCGCATCGTGGCCACCGCCACCAGCGGCTCGGACCCCGTCATCATGCTCACCGGCCCCACCCCGGCCACGCGCAAGGTGCTCGACCGCGCGGGCATGACGATCGACGACATCGACCTGTTCGAGCTCAACGAGGCCTTCGCGTCGGTGGTGCTGAAGTTCCAGAAGGATCTGCACATCCCCGACGAGAAGCTCAACGTCAACGGTGGCGCCATCGCGATGGGCCACCCGCTGGGCGCCACCGGCGCCATGATCACCGGCACCATGGTCGACGAGCTCGAGCGCCGCAACGCGCGCCGCGCGCTGATCACGCTGTGCATCGGCGGCGGCATGGGCGTCGCGACGATCATCGAGAGGGTTTAAGGCCGTGGCGCAGAACACCATCCAGACCGAGAACACCATCCAGTGGGACAAGGATGCCGACGGCATCGTCACCCTGACGTTGGACGACCCCACCGGGTCGGCGAACGTGATGAACGAACACTACAGCGCGTCGATGCACAATGCGGTCGAACGCCTTGCCGCCGAGAAGGATTCGATTACCGGCGTGGTGATCACCAGCGCGAAGAAGACCTTCTTCGCCGGCGGTGATCTCAAGGCGATGATCAACCTGGGCCCGGAGAACGCCGGCGAGGCGTTCGACACCGTCGAGTCGGTCAAGCGTGACCTGCGCGCCCTGGAGACCCTCGGCAAGCCGGTCGTGGCGGCCATCAACGGCGCCGCGCTGGGCGGCGGCCTGGAGATCGCGCTGGCCTGCCACCACCGAATTGCGGCCGACGTCAAGGGAAGCCAGCTCGGGTTGCCCGAGGTGACGCTGGGCCTGCTGCCCGGCGGTGGCGGGGTGACCCGCACCGTGCGGATGTTCGGCATCCAGAACGCCTTCATGAACATCCTGTCGCAGGGCACGCGCTTCAAGCCCGCCAAAGCCAAGGAGATCGGCCTGGTCGACGAGCTCGTCAGCTCGGTCGAGGAACTGGTTCCTGCTGCCAAGGCGTGGATCAAGGCCAACCCCGATTCGCACGAACAGCCTTGGGACAAAAAGGGTTACAAGATGCCCGGCGGCACGCCGTCCAGCCCCGCGCTGGCCGCCATCCTGCCGTCGTTCCCGGCGCTGCTGAAAAAGCAGCTCAAGGGTGCGCCGATGCCGGCGCCGCGGGCCATCCTGGACGCGGCCGTCGAGGGCGCGCAGGTGGACTTCGACACCGCCAGCCGCATCGAGAGCCGCTACTTCACCCAGCTGGTCACCGGCCAGGTCGCCAAGAACATGATCCAGGCGTTCTTCTTCGACCTGGCCCACATCAACGGCGGCGGCTCGCGCCCCGACGGCATCGAGCCGGTCAAGATCAACAAGATCGGTGTGCTGGGCGCGGGCATGATGGGCGCCGGTATCGCCTACGTCTCGGCCAAGGCCGGTTACGAGGTTGTGCTCAAGGACGTCAGCATCGAGGCCGCCCAGAAGGGCAAGGGTTACTCGGAAAAGCTTGAGGCCAAGGCACTTCAGCGCGGCAAGACCACCGAGGAGAAGAGCAAGGCGCTGCTGGACCGCATCACGCCGTCCGCGGACCCGGCCGACTTCAAGGGCGTCGACTTCGTCATCGAGGCGGTGTTCGAGAACCAGGAGCTCAAGCACAAGGTCTTCCAGGAAATCGAGGACATCGTCGAACCCAACGCGCTGCTCGGGTCGAACACCTCGACGCTGCCGATCACCGGTCTGGCCACCGGCGTGAAGCGGCAGGAGGACTTCATCGGCATCCACTTCTTCTCCCCGGTCGACAAGATGCCGCTGGTCGAGATCATCAAGGGCGAGAAGACTTCCGACGAGGCGCTGGCGCGGGTGTTCGACTACACGCTGGCCATCGGCAAGACCCCGATCGTGGTCAACGACAGCCGCGGCTTCTTCACCAGCCGCGTCATCGGCACCTTCGTGAACGAGGCGCTGGCGATGCTGGGTGAGGGAGTCGAGCCGGCCAGCATCGAGCACGCCGGTTCGCAGGCCGGGTATCCCGCGCCGCCGCTGCAGCTGTCCGACGAGCTCAACCTGGAGCTGATGCACAAGATTGCGGCGGCCACCCGCAAGGGTGTCGAGGACGCCGGCGGCACCTACGAGCCGCACCCGGCCGAGGCCGTCGTCGAGAAGATGATCGAGATCGGCCGGCCGTCGCGGCTGAAGGGCGCGGGCTTCTACGAGTACGTCGACGGCAAGCGCACCCGCCTGTGGCCGGGCCTGCGCGAGACGTTCAAGTCCGGTTCGTCGCAGCCGCCGCTGCAGGACATGGTCGACCGGATGCTGTTCGCCGAGGCGCTGGAAACCCAGAAGTGCCTCGACGAGGGCGTGCTCACGTCGACGGCCGACGCCAACATCGGGTCGATCATGGGCATCGGGTTCCCGCCGTACACCGGTGGCAGCGCGCAGTTCATCGTCGGCTACTCCGGTGCGGGTGGTATCGGCAAGGAGGCCTTCGTGGCGCGGGCCCGTGAGCTCGCGGCCAAGTACGGCGACCGCTTCCTGCCGCCGGCCTCGCTGACGTAGTCGCAGACGTAAAGCCCCCCGAGACAGCAAGTTCGGGGGGCTTTACGTTTTTTCTGCTGCTCAGGCGCGCCGCTGGAACACATAGAACCGCGTGGGTGTCTGCTCGCGGTCCAACTCCTGTTCGCTGCCGGCGGACAGCAGCGTCCAGGCGGGCACGAACCGCCGTTCCATCTCGGCGGGGTCGACGCCGCGCACGCCGAACCGGCCGCCGGGCAGGAACGCGACGACCACCAGCCGCGCATCGGCGGCGGTGACCGCCCCGACCTCCCGCACGTACGCCTCGCGGTCGGCGTCGCTCATGTTGTGCAGGCAGCCGTTGTCGACCACCAGCCGGAAGCCGGTGCCCAGTCCGGCCTGACTCAGCCGCGTGACATCGGCGCGCACGAAGTTGATCGACGCCTTGGCGGCTCGCGCCTTCGCACGGGCTTTGTCGAGCGCCTGGGACACGTAGTCGACCCCGGTGACGGTCCAGCCGCGCTCGGCGAGGTAGATGGACGTGTCCCCGGTCCCGCATCCCAGGTCGAGGGCGCTGCCCGGAGGGAGCGTCTCGACGAGGTCCCGCAGGCTCTGCGCGATGGGATGGCCGTCCCACGGCGTGAAGCCCAGCCGGTAGAAGAGCCGGAAGAGGGTGTGTTTGGAAGCCACGGCTCAACCGCGGTGGGCGGCGGCAATTCGGCGCCATTGGTCGCGGGGGAAGGCCTGCGGATCGGCGAGCAGAACCTGGACGCAGACATGGTCGGCGCCGGCCGCGCGATGCTCGTCGACCCGGCGCATGACCGCCTCCTCGTCGCCCCACGCGATGATCGCGTCGAACAGCCGCGTGCTGACGTGCTCCAGGTCGTCCTCGGAGAATCCGCTGCGCAGCAGATTGTTCGCGTAGTTGGGTAACGCGAGATATGCACGCAGCCAGTCGGTTCCGATGCTGCGCGCCTCATCGGCGCTCTCGGTGAGGATCACCGTCTGTTCCGGTAGCAGCAGCGGACCCTTGCCCAGAGTCGCACGCGCCGAAGCGGTGTGCTCCGGCGTGACCAGATAGGGGTGCGCTCCGCGGGTCCGGCTCGCCGACAGGGCCAGCATTTTGGGACCGAGCGCGGCCAGTACCCGGCTGGCGGCGGGCACCGGCCGCTCGGCGGCGTCCAACCCGTCCAGGAACGACGCCGTCGCCGCCAGCGGCTTGCGGTAGCGGCCCGGATTACCGGCGTCGATCAGCGGGGCGTGGCTGACGCCGATGCCCAGCAGGAAGCGGTCGCCGTGCTCGGCGGTGAGCGCCGCGTAGGACTCGGCGACGTCGTCCGGTGAGTGCATCCACAGGTTGAGGATCCCGGTGGCGATGACCGTGCGTTCGGTCGCGGCGAGCAGGCGGCCCACGGCGTCGAACACCGGGCCGCCGACGTCGGGGATCCACAGCGCCGCGAACCCGAGCTCATCCAATTCAGCTGCGGCGTCGGCCGATTCGGATGGATCGCCGTAGCGCAATTGGCTGCTCCACACCCCGACACCGTTAAGCTCCATTGGCCATCATTCCTCTCCGGGTACCTTGTCATCGGTGTAGTCGTCATCGGTGTAGTCGGGCACCGGCATCGAGTCGTACAGCCGGACCCCTTTGGTGTTCAACTTCGCCATCGACCGCGACAGCGACCCGGGCAACCGCGACACCAGCTGGGCGCCATGCGTCAAGGCCCAGACTCCGAATCGGGACTCGGGGACGATGCTCTTGGCCGCTCCCCGGGCGAAGGTCCGGCTGGCTTGCACCGGCTCGCGCATCCGTAGTTCGTAGGCGGCGAACGCGCGCAGGTGATCGCCCTCGGCCCGGGCAAGCTCGCCGGCCAGCACGTAGGCGCCGAGCACCGCGAGGCTGGTGCTGCCGCCCACGGCGGGGCCGGGGCAATAGCCGGCGTCGCCGACGAGGGTGACCCGGCGGCGCGACCAGATGTTCATCCGGAGTTGAGTGATCGCGTCGAAGTAGAACGCCGGCGTGCGGTCGATCTCCTCGAGCCACCGGTCCACCTGGGCGGCCATGCCGCTCAAGGCCCCGCTCAGCAACGCCTTCTGCCCCGACACGTCGCGATGGTCGTAGTCGAGCTGCCGGGCCACCCGGAACAAGAACACCACCCGCGCGTCGTCCAGGTGCTCCGCGGTGTAGATCGCCGCGATGCGGCCGACGCCGACGTGACCGATCATCTGGCCCGCGTTGGCCAGCGTCTTGGGTGCCGACAGGACCGCCAAGTATCCGCCGATGAACCGCGTGAGGTCTGCGTCCTCGCCGAACGTCAGGCGCCGGACGTTGGAGTGCAGCCCGTCGGCGCCGACCACGACGTCGAAATTGCGGGTCGGGCCGTGCTCGAAGGTCACCTCCCCGTCGGGGTCGATCGCCGTGATGGTGTCCCCGAAGATGTACTCGACATCGTCGCGGGTGACCTCGTAGTAGATCTCGCTGAGGTCGTCGCGCATGATCTCGACATGCCGGTCGGAGGCGGCGGCGTAGATCTTGGTGAGGTCGATTTCGGTGGGCCGAGTCTGTCCTTCGCGAAACACCGTCAACCGATTGGTTCCGGTCGCGCGGGCTTCGATCTGGGGCAGGACGCCCATCTTCGCCGAGATCTCCATCGCCGGGCGGAAGAGGTCGACGGCGTGGCCGCCGGTCTTGCGCAGGTTCGCCGCCCGCTCCACGACGGTGACGTCGAAGCCGTACCGGTTCATCCAGTACGCCAGCACCGGCCCGGCGATGCTGGCACCGGAGATGAGGATCTGCAACGCGGCCTCCTGCGCTTGCTCGACGCTCAGCCTAACCAGGAGGTCTGTGCGCGGCGCAGGTCGCGGCAGGGCTCGCCGCGCCCGGCGCTTAGGTCCCGGCCCCGTTCGCGGTGCTTTGGTCCTGCGCGTTCTGCGTGAAGATGTCGCCGGAGGTCTGGCCGTTGTCGTTGACGGAGTTGCCGTTGTCGTCGACGGCGACGACGCGACCCGCAGCGCTTGGTGCCGCCGGGGCCGGCGAGTGCACCGGCCAGGTGGCGAAACCGAGCGCCGCGACGGCCGTGGCCCCCGCCAAGACGACTCGTGCTCGGATACGCCTGCGCCGGACGTCTGTTGAATGCGTTTGCTGTCGTTTGGGTGTCATGCATCGGGTTTACGGCTCGGCGGTGAGCGCCGGCTGGGCCTGAGTTATCGATCGGCTGTGACGCCGTTTCGGCTTCAAGGGCGCCGGCGACAGGAGCGCACGGTGGTAACGGCGACGAAGGCGGGCTGACGATTGGCCCGCTCACGGCGCCCGCCGCGCCGCGTGCTAGCCGCGCCATCGCGCGGCTAGAGTCACCGCCATGCGCTTTGGTCTCTTCATTCCGCAAGGCTGGCGAATGGATCTGGTCGGCATCGAGCCCGAGAAGCACTGGGAGGTGATGCGCGAGCTGGCCGCCCACGCGGATGGAGGCGCCTGGGATTCGCTGTGGGTGTACGACCACTTCCACACCGTTCCGACGCCGACGGACCAGGCCACACACGAGGCGTGGTCGCTGATGGCCGCATACGCGGCGACCACGTCGCGGATCAAGCTCGGCCAGATGTGCACGGCGATGAGCTACCGCAACCCCGTCTACCTCGCCAAGGTCGCTGCGACCGCCGACATCATCTCCGGTGGTCGGATCCAGATGGGCATCGGCGGCGGTTGGTACGAACACGAATGGCGCGCTTACGGGTACGGCTTCCCGTCGGCGGGGGTGCGGTTGGGCCGGCTGGACGAGGGCGTGCAGATCATGCGTGACGCCTGGCGCGACGGGAAGGTCAGCTTCGACGGCAGGCATTACCAGGTCGACGGAGCGATAGTCGCGCCGAAGCCGTTGCAGGACAATGGGATTCCGCTGTGGATCGCCGGCGGCGGCGAGAAGGTGACGCTACGCATCGCCGCGCGGTACGCGCAGTACACCAACTTCACCCCGGAACCCGAGGCGTTCGCCCACAAGTCGGAAGTGTTGGCCGGGCATTGTGCGGCGGTCGGCACCGACTTCGACGCCATCGTGCGTTCGGTCAACGTGAACGCGGTCGTCGGCTCATCCGACGACGACGTGAAGGACCGGCTGCGGCAGGTCCGCGACCGGATGACCGGCTATGTGCCGGACGCCGCGGCCGACGCGATGGTCGCCAACACCGCCGGACCGGACTCGGCGACGGGAACGCCGGAACAGGTGGTCGAGCGCCTGACCAGGATCCGTGACCTCGGATGCGAGTACGTCATCTGCTACTTCCCGGAGGCCGCCTACGATCGCACCGGAATCGAGCTGTTCGAACGCGAAGTGATTCCCGCGTTGAGCTGAGCCCGTCAGATGTCGGCGACGGCGTACCTGATCTTGACCGGCGGCGCGGCGAGCAACGGCGGGAGCTGGGTCACTTTGCCCTCCCCGGCGCGGAACGCGCGGTAAGCCTCGTCGGCCTCGACCGACTCCCAGAGCTCGTAGATGAGCCAGTGCGCCTCGTCGTCCTGGTCGACCAGCACGTCGGTGCCGAGGTTGCCCTCGAAGGCGCGGGTCGCCTTGAGCGTCTCGCGCATGAGATCGCGGCCCGCGGCCACCGCTTCGGGCTTGAACCTGAGTTCGAGTGTCACCGTGACCGGCATCGTCGTCTCCTCGCTTCTTCAACAGTGCTGCGCGCGCAGATCCTCGCCAAGATAGCCCAGGCCGGGACGCTGTCGGTTGGCGAGAATGTGGTTTCCACTTTACGGAAACCTGTTATACGGTTCAGTGAGACCGATTCTGTTGGCGGAGACGGAGGATTCCTCGATGCAGAAGGCGCTCGCGCCCGAGATCTCGACCTGGCCCGACGAGAACCCACAGCTGATCGGCAGTCGTTGCGGCAGCTGCGGGGCGACCACCTTCCCGGTTCAGCAATGGTGCCCACGCTGCAGCGCCGGCGAGATGACCGACGTGCTGCTGCCCCGCCGCGGAACGCTGGTGGCGTGGACGACCCAGGGCTTCCCGCCCGGGGCTCCGTATGCGGGCCCGGCCGGCAAGGACTTCGTGCCGTTCGGCGTCGGTTTGGTCCAGCTCGACGACGTGATCCGCGTCGAGGGCCGGCTGACCGAGAACGACCCCGCCAAGCTGCGGTTCGGCCAGGAGGTCGAGCTGACGATGGTGCCGCTGGTCAACGACGAAGACGGCGCCGAAATCATGACGTTCGCATTCCAGCCGGTTCAGTGACGATCGCCGCGGCCGAGCCGGGCCAGGCGGTGCGCCACCATCCATCAGAGGAGCCACGAGATGACTAACGATGTCGCCATCATCGGCGTCGGCCTGCACCCGTTCGGCAGGTTCGACAAGACCGCGATGCAGATGGGCGCCGAGGCGATCCAGGCCGCCCTCAAGGACGCCGGGGTGGATTGGAAGGACATCCAATTCGGCTTCGGCGGCAGTCATGAGGTCTCCAACCCCGACGCCGTTACCCGCCTGGTCGGCCTGACCGGCATCACCTTCACCAACGTGTTCAACGCCTGCGCCACCGCGGCCAGTGCCATCCAGCAGACCGCCGACACCATCCGGCTGGGCAAGTACGACATCGGCATCGCCATCGGCCTGGACAAGCACCCGCGCGGCGCGTTCACCGACGACCCCGCCAAACTCGCGCTGCCGCAGTGGTACGCGCAGAACGGTCAGTTCGTCACCACCAAGTTCTTCGGGATGAAGGCCAACAAGTACCTGCACGACCACAACATCTCCCAGGCCACCCTGGCCAAGGTCGCCGCCAAGAACTTCCGCAACGGCGCGCTGAACCCGAACGCCTTCCGCCGCAAGCCCATTCCCGAGGAAGAGATCCTCAACTCGACGGTGCTGAACTACCCGCTGACGCAGTACATGTTCTGCGCGCCCGACGAGGGCGCCGCGGCGGTCGTCATGTGCCGCGCCGACCTCGCGCACAACTACACCGCCAAGCCGGTGTACGTGCGGGCCTGCGAGATTCGCACCCGCACGTTCGGTGCGTACGAAGTGCACGCCACCTTCGCGCCGCTCGACGAGGACGTCTCGCCGACGGTGTACGCGTCCAGGGCGGCCTATGAGGCCGCCGGCATCGGACCCGAGGACGTCGACGTCGCCCAGCTGCAGGACACCGACGCCGGCAACGAGGTGATCCACATGGCCGAGACAGGCCTGTGCGCCGACGGCGAGCAGGAGAAGCTGGTGGCCGACGGGGCGACGGAGATCCACGGTTCGATGCCGGTCAACACCGACGGCGGGTTGATCGCCAACGGCGAGCCGATCGGCGCCTCGGGGTTGCGCCAGATGCACGAGCTGGTGCGGCAATTGCGCGGCGAGGCGGGCGAGCGTCAGGTTCCCGGCAACCCGCGCGTCGGCTTGGCGCAGGTGTACGGCGCGCCCGGCACCGCGTCCGCCACCCTGCTGTCGCTTTAGAAGACGACGGCGACCCGCTCAGATCGGCGGGCCCAGCAAGTCGTCCGCGTCGCGGATGATGTACCCGTAGCCCTGCTCGGCGAGGAATCGCTGACGGTGCGCGGCGTACTCGGCGTCCAGGCTGTCGCGGGCCACCACCGAGTAGAAGATGGCGCCACCCCCGTCGGACTTGGGCCGCAGCAACCGGCCGAGCCGCTGCGCCTCCTCCTGACGCGACCCGAACGTTCCCGAAACCTGCACCGCGACGGAGGCTTCCGGCAGGTCGATGGAGAAGTTGGCCACCTTGGACACCACCAGGGTGGACACCTCACCGCGACGGAAGGCGTCGAAGAGTTCCTCGCGTTCCTTGGTCCGGGTCGACCCCTGGATCACCGGCGCGTTCAGTTCGGCACCGAGCTCGTCGAGCTGATCCAGGTAGGCGCCGATCACCAGCGTCTGCTCCCCGGAATGCCGGCTCAGCACCGACTTCACCACGGCGATCTTCGAATGCGCCGTCGAGCAGACCTTGTAGCGCTCTTCGGGTTCGGCGGTGGCGTAGATCATGCGCTCGTTGTCGGTCATGGTGACCCGCACCTCGACGCACTCCGCCGGCGCGATCCAGCCCTGTGCCTCGATGTCCTTCCACGGCGCGTCGTAGCGCTTCGGGCCGATCAGCGAGAACACGTCGCCCTCCCGGCCGTCCTCGCGGACCAGCGTGGCGGTCAGGCCCAGCCGTCGCTTGGACTGCAGGTCGGCGGTCATCCGGAACACCGGCGCGGGCAGCAGGTGCACCTCGTCGTAGATGATGAGGCCCCAGTCGCGGCTGTCGAACAGCTCGAGATGCCGGTACTCGCCCTTGGTGCGGCGGGTGATCATCTGATACGTCGAGATGGTCACGGGCCGGATCTCCTTGCGCTCGCCGGAGTATTCGCCCACCTCGTCCTCGGTCAGCGACGTGCGGGCCACGAGCTCGCGCTTCCACTGCCGGGCCGCCACGACGTTGGTGACCAGGATCAGCGTCGTGGCACTGGCCTTGGCCATGGCGGCGGCACCGACCAGCGTCTTGCCGGCTCCGCACGGAAGCACCACCACCCCCGAGCCGCCGGCCCAGAACGAATCCGTCGCCATCTGCTGGTAGTCGCGCAGCTCCCAGCCGTCGGGTTGCAGGGCGATCGGATGCGCCTCGCCGTCGACGTAGCCGGCGAGGTCCTCGGCCGGCCAGCCGACCTTGAGCAGCATCTGCTTGACGCGGCCGCGCTCGCTGGGGTGGACGATGACGGTGTCGTCGTCGATCCGTGAACCCAGCATCGGAGCGATCTTCTTGTTGCGCAGCACCTCTTCGAGCACGGCCCGGTCCAGGCTGAGCAGGGTGAGGCCGTGGGCGGGGTGCTTGACCAGCTGCAGGCGGCCGTAGCGGGCCATGGTGTCGACGATGTCGACGAGCAGCGGCTGCGGGACCGCGTAGCGCGAGTAGCTGACCAGCGCGTCGACCACCTGTTCGGCGTCGTGGCCGGCGGCGCGCGCGTTCCACAGGGCGAGCGGGGTGATGCGGTAGGTGTGCACGTGTTCGGGCGCGCGCTCCAGCTCGGCGAAGGGCGCGATCGCGGCCCGGGCCGCGCCGGCCTGCTCGTGGTCCACCTCGAGCAGCACCGTCTTATCGGACTGCACAATCAACGGTCCGTCAGTCATGTCATCCATTATCGGGAGTCACGCCGACACCACCGACGTGATCCGGTGGATGGCGAAGTCGCGCAGCCGCCCGGAGGCGGAGTCGAAGGCCACCAGCTGGCCGCCGCGCACGCTGACGGGGGACACCACCCGCTGGCTGGCCACGCCGGCGGCGTCCAGGTAGCCGATGACCAGCGTGTCCTGCTTTTTGGCGGCGCGCTGCAGCACCGTCATGGTGACCGCCGGATCGACGCGCAGGTTGCCGAACGGCGCGGCGGTGACCGTCCTGAGCACCGCCACCACCGCGTTGAGGCTCTCGCTGTTCGGGCGCGACGGGGGCCGGTACGGCCGGCGTTGCTGCGGGGTGGGCACCCGTGCGCCCCGCGGGCGGACGTCGACGATGGCGCCGGTCGAGTCCTCGGCCGCGGGGGCGAAGCCGGCGCGCCGCAGCGCGACCAGCACCTCGGCGATCGGCGCGGGAGACACCGCCACCGTCGGGGCCAGGGCGCGCAGCTGTACGTCCTCGGCCGCCGCCACCGCCTGGGTCAGCAGCGTCGGGTCCTCGCATCGCACGAACGAGGCGGCCATGCCGATCCGCAATTGGCCGTGCCGGCGCGCGACGTCGTCGATCAGATATGTAAGGCCTTGCGGCACAGGTGTTTTCGAGTGCGACGCAAAGAAGTTCTGCATCCAGTCGCGAGTTTTGCCGATGTCGAGCGCGTGCCGGATCGACTGTTCGCTGATGCGGTAGACCATTGCGGCGCCGGCGGATTCGACGACCGCGACGGTGGCCAGCTGCTCGGCGAGGTCGCGGTGCAGCGGACCGGGGACCACCACCGTCAGGTCGGCCTGCAGCAGGAAGTGGTCGATCGGCTTGGGCAGGGCCCGCGCCATCGCGTCGACGGCGGCCCGCGGGTCGGCGCCCTCGTCGAGCAGCGCGCGGGCCGGTCCGCTGATGGCGCCCCGGCCCACCAGGCCCAACGCGTGGCACTCGGCCAGCAGGTCCCCGAGCGGTCCCGGTTGCAGGCGCTTGGCCCAGCGGGGGCGGCGCCAGATCAGCGCCGCCGATGCGGTGACGGCGTCCACGCCGGCGCCGGGCGGCAGGTCGGCGAGCATGCCGAGCAACAGTCGGCGGTCCAGTGGAGCGGCCGTCGAGTACAGCGAATCCGAGAGTGCGCCATACGGTTTGGCGTCGGGGCCGCGGCTGCCGATCAGCGCCGGCCGGGCCGGCAGGTCGAGCCAGGTGCCGGCCAGCAGGTGCCACCGCTCGGCCGAAGACAACGCGGTGAACCGGTCGGTCGCCGACGTCGGCGCCCAGAAAGGCGCCTCGCCGTCGGCCGGGACCGGATCCGGCGTGCCGCTGGCGATCAGCCCGGCCGCGGCGGCAACCTCGAGGATCAGCCCCAGGCGCGGCTCCGCTATCCCGGTCGTCTTGCTCAACCGCTTGACGTCGCGAATGCCCAGTCCGCCGGTGCGCAGCTCGGAAACGGGCGCGGCGCCCAGTGTTTGGAGCACGACGTCGAGCTCGCGCAGCAGGTCCAGGACCGCGCCGGCGGCCACCGCATCGGCGTCCTCGGCGGTGGTTGTGGACACCACCGGGTCGGGCGCCGTCAGCTGCATGGGCCCGGGTTGCTCGCCCCGCAGTACCTGCCCGACGTGGCGGGGGAGGATCACGGTGTCGGCGTCGACCCGGCGCAGCAGTCCCATCGCCAACAGCTGTGGCACCGGCCGGTCGGCCGGGGCGCCGGGTGCCGCGTCGCGGGTGCGGCCCATCGGCGAACCTTCGAGCAGTTTTTCCAGGACGTCGAGTTGCGCGGGCTCGAGATCGTCGATGAGTGCGGCGAGCTGTTCACCCGTGCGTGTGCTGTCTTCCAGGGTGACCTGTCCCGGGTACCACGGCAGGGCGGTGCCGGCGTCGGGGGCCACCCGCACCGCGGCATCGCCCCAGACCAGGACGCGCTCCCGGAGGTCGTCCAGCGCGCCGATCACGTCGGCCTCGGGGGCGCGGCCCCCGAGTGCGGCCAGCAGCTTCGTCGTGGCCACGGGAGCCGCGTCGGCCTGCAGGACCAGCAGCGCGTCGAGCACCGCGAGTCGCAGGAAGTCCAACTCGTCGGTGGCGGCCTTGACCGACTGGCGGGCCTGGGCGCGCGCGGCCAGCGCGGCAATGCTGCCGGGAGGCGGCTGCGCGAGGTCCGGCCGAAGCTCCAGCATCCGGATCAGCCGCTCGTCGGGCAGGTCGGCCAGCCAGGACCCCAGCGGGATGTCCGGGGTGTTGTCAGTCATTGCTGACCAGCGTAAAGCAGGCGGCGGACGCGGGCGGGACAGTGCATGGGCGCGTGTGGACGGCCGGCCGTGGTTGACGTGGACTCGCCCAAACGACGCCTCACGCGGCGGGCGCGTGCGCCATTTGCCAGAATGGACGGCGTGGCTGACAGTGCTGAGGGCAAGGCGCAGAAATCCAGGTACGTCGACAACGGCTGGCCGGCGTCGGATCCGGAGGATCATCCGGTGAGCGAACTGGCGACCGATCGCACCGGCGCCCTGTCTCCCTACGGCGACCTGGAGTTCCCGCTGCCCGCGAACGACCTGCCGTACGTGCACCCGGTAACCGTCGTCAACAAGTAGATGTCCGCTAGGGCCCCTAGGGCCGCTGGGGTCCCGAAAGCCTCGAAGGCCTCGGAGGCCTCGGATTCTTCGGCGAGCCGGGCTCCGGTCGAGTCCGGCCCGGGCGTTCTCTCGCACCTCGATCACCGCGGGGCTGCGCACATGGTCGATGTCAGTAGCAAAAGCGCCACGAAGCGGACCGCCGTCGCCGCAGGCGCCCTGCGCACGACGACCGCGGTGGTGGAGCTGATCTCGACCGGCGGGCTGCCCAAGGGCGATGCGCTGGCCACCGCGCGGGTGGCGGGGATTCTGGCCGCCAAGCGCACCAGCGACCTCATCCCGCTGTGCCACCAACTCGCGCTGACCGGAGTGGACGTCGACTTCACCGTGGCCGGCCCGGACATCGAGATCGTCGCGACGGTGCACAGCACCGACCGCACGGGTGTGGAGATGGAAGCCCTGACCGCCGTCACCGTGGCCGCGCTCACGCTCTACGACATGATCAAAGCGGTCGACGCGGCCGCACGGATCGACGACATCCGTGTGCTGCGCAAGGAAGGCGGCAAAAGCGGAACCTGGGCCCGGTGATGAGCGCCCGCCGCGCGCGAGTCATCGTCGCCTCTACCCGGGCGTCGGCCGGGGTCTACGACGACCGATGCGGACCGATCATCGTCGAATGGCTTGAGGCTCGTGGCTTTTCGGCCGCAAAACCGGAAGTGGTCGCCGACGGGCGTCCGGTTGGCGAGGCGCTGCGCAAGGCGGTCGACGACGACGTCGACCTCATCATCACCTCGGGTGGCACCGGCATCTCGCCCAGCGACAGCACCCCGGACCAGACGGTGGCGGTCCTGGACTACATGATCCCCGGATTGGCCGACGCCATTCGCCGCTCCGGGCTGCCGAAAGTGCCGACGTCGGTGCTGTCGCGGGGTGTCTGCGGCGTCGCGGGGCGGACCCTGATCGTCAACCTGCCCGGCTCGCCCGGCGGCGTCCGTGACGGCCTCGGAGTGCTCGCCGACGTGGTGGACCACGCGCTCGACCAACTCGCCGGCGAAGACCACCGACGATGACGCTCGTCGTGCGCGCGGCGATCACCGCGACCCCGATCTTCCTGAGGGACCACGAGGAACTGGTCAGCCATCGATCGGCCGGGGCGGTCGTGGGATTCGTCGGCATGATCCGCGACCACGACGGCGGACGCCGCGTGGTGCGGCTCGAATACACCGCGCACCCGACGGCCGAACAGGTGCTGGCCGACGTCGTCGCCGAGGTCGCCGAGCGGTCCGGCGGCCTGCGCGCCATCGCGGCCAGTCACCGGATCGGCGTCTTGCACATCGGAGAGGCCGCGCTGGTGGCGGCGGTGGCCGCCGACCACCGACAGGAGGCGTTCGCGACCTGCGCCGAACTGGTCGACACGATCAAGGCGCGGCTGCCGGTCTGGAAGCACCAGTTCTTCGACGACGGCACCGAGGAGTGGGTGGGCTCGGCCTGACCGCGCAGAACGCCCCGCAAGCGCGAGGCTTGCGGGGCGTGCCGCTTCTGAACGTCGGTCAGTTGATGGCGGACGACGCCTGCGCGAGCGCGTCCAGTGCATCGTTTCCGTTGACGTCCTGCCCGCGGATCGACTCCCACAGTCTTTGGGTATAGCCGACCTTCGTGGCGGGCTGTGGATCACCGGGTGCGTCGCCGGGCGCCGGCGGCGCCGCGTCGGCCGGAGGTGCGGGCGGCAGGTCCGCGGGCGGGGGCGGCACGTCGGCCGGGGGCGCGGGCGGCAGGTCCGCCGGCGGTGGCGGCACGTCGGCCGGGGGCGCGGGCGGCAGGTCCGCGGGCGGTGGCGGCGGGAGGTCGACCGGAGGGGCCGGCTGGTCAATGGAGGCCAGCTGCACCGGCGGAGGCGGGTCGGCGGGCGGCGGAGGGGGCGGGGGCGGCGCGTCGGGCGGCGGTGCGTCCGCGGGCGGCGGGGCCGGCGGTGCGAGCGGTGCGGGGTCGCCGCTGACGCCGGGAGCGTCCAGCGGCGCATCCATCCCGGCCGGAGCCGGAACCTCGCGCGGGCTGGGGCCCGAGAGGCCGTGCCCGCAGACGGGCCAGGCGCCACGGCCCTGGCTCGCCAACACCCGCTCGGCGACGGCGATCTGCTGCTCTCTGGTGGCCAGCTGGGCCGACGGGGCGTACTGGCCGCCACCGTGCGCAGCCCAGGTGCTCGAGGTGAACTGTAGGCCGCCATGGTAGCCGTTGCCGGTCTCGATTCCCCAGTTGCCGCCGGACTCGCAACTGGCTACTCGGTCCCATTCGCCGTCGGTGGCCGCGGCGGCCTGACCGGCGAGGGCAATGCTGCCGCCACCGAGAACCGCGCCGGTCACGGCGATCTTGGCGACGCTGATGTTGGAAGTAGTGGGCTTGCGGTGCCGTCCACTCATACTTCGGGAAAACCCTCTCTCGTCACGCGCCTGCGAGGTCAGCTGTCGGGTTCGGGTCGGAGAGGCCACCCGGCCGGATCGTCCTCCACTGGGGAGGCGACGCCGGCTTCACCCCTAGGGGCCGATGTGGCCCCAGTCCTGTCACGGTGGACCGGTGGGTCCCCCGCCTCCATCCACTACGGTGTCCTCCGCCTACTGGATGGAGCTCGGCGCGATAGCCGGAGGAGGAACGCCAACTGGGTTGGCTTGGCGAACCTTGGGAGACGGTAACGGTTTCTGTCGGACCCGTCACGTTTGGCGAAACGCGGCGTTTCCCCCGCGGACACCTCGCAAAACCCCAGGAACATTTCGCGTTCGCGCAGGTCATACCACCCGCAATCCGAACGTGTCCTTGTCGTTATCTTTCCGTTATGTGAGGTTTTTCACAGTTTTAGCCGCCGGCAAACGGGGGCAGGACGTCGACTGTGTTTCCGTGCCGTAACGAAGCGGTCTCGTCGCGGACCGCGACGCCGTCGCACAGATACGAGCATCGGGCCAGCACGCCGGCCAGCCGCGTCCCCGGAGCGGCGAGGCGTTCGACCAGCTCGGCCACCGTGGTGCCCGGACGAAGGATGACGGTCTCGGAATCGGACCCCGCGGCGGCGCGTGCGGCCGCGAAGTACCTGACCGTCACTACCACGCCGTCCATTTCGGCCTTGCCCGGACCCGTCGCGCTAGCCACCGATCGCGCTCATCGGGCGGTCGGGCTGGATGAAATCGGGGTCGTTGATGCCGTGACCGGCCGGTTTTCCCCACATCGCGGCGCGCCACGCAGTTTCAATCGCATCGTCGGGCGCGCCGCTTCGCAGCAGACCCCGCAGATCGGTCTCCTGCGCGGAGAACAGACAGCTGCGGACCTGGCCGTCGGCCGTCAGCCGGGTGCGATCGCAGGTCGAGCAGAACGCGTGCGAGACCGAAGCGATGAGGCCGAACTTCCCGCCCGGAGTGTGCGAGTCGCCGTCCACCAGCCAGAGCTGAGCGGGTGCCGATCCCCGGGGCGCCGGGTCGGGGCGCAGCCGAAAATGTGGTCGCAGCGCCGCCAGCACATCGTCGGCGCTCAGCGCGGCGTCCCGGTGCCACTCGTGCCCGGCGTCCAGCGGCATCTGCTCGATGACCCGTAGCTGATAGCCGTTCTCGAGGCAGAACCGCAACAGGTCGACCACGTCGTGGCGTCCGGTCGCGGGGTCGAGCACGGCGTTCACCTTGACCGGTGCCAGGCCCGCGTCCCTGGCGGCCGCCAGGCCGGCCACCACGTCGGCGAGCCGGTCGCGGCGGGTGATGGCAGCGAAGTGCCGGCGGTTCACGCTGTCCAGCGACACGTTGACCCGGTCGAGGCCGGCATGGGCGAGACCGGCCGCCCGCCGCGCCAGGCCGACCCCGTTGGTCGTGAGCGAAATCTCCGGGCGCGGCCGCAGCTGCGCCGCCACGGCGACCGCCTCTTCGAGGTGCGGCGCCAGCAGGGGTTCGCCGCCGGTGAACCGGACACTGGTGACGCCCAGGCGGGTGACCGCGATCTTCAAAAGCCTGGCCAGCTCCTCGGCGCACAACACCTGCTCGCCGGGCAACCACTTGAGACCCTCGGCCGGCATGCAGTAGGTGCAGCGCAGGTTGCAGCGGTCGGTCAGCGAAACGCGGAGATCGGTCGCGACCCGCCCGTAGGTGTCCACGAGCGGCCCCGCGGCCGGGGCGGCGCCCGTAGCGCCGGCTTCCCGGCTCGGCACGAGCGGCACTCCCAGCGCCGTCAGCGTCATGCGGCCACCGGTTCCGATCGCGCGGGATCGCCCACGGGAACGATCCGCTTGCCCAACGGCATCAACGACACCGGGATCAGCTTGAGATTCGCCAGTGCCAGGGGAAGGCCGACGATCGTTAGCGCCATCGCCGCGGCGCTCAGCAGATGGCCGATCGCGAGCCACAGACCGAACAACACCACCCAGATGACGTTCCCGACGAGGGCCCCGGTGCCGGCGGTCGGCTTGTCGATGACCGTGCGGCCGAACGGCCACAGCGCATAGGAGGCGATGCGCAGCGACGCGAAGCCGAAGGGGATCGTGATGATGAGCAGGAAGCTCAGGAGCGCGGCCAACAGGTATCCGACGGCCATCCAGAGGCCGCCGAATACCAGCCAGATGACGTTCAGGACCAGGCGCATGATCTCCTCCCGCGGTACCCGCCAGCCTACCGAGTGGGCGATAGACGGGGGTGCTTGTCGGTCCGGCATCCGAGTAGGATCAGAATCCAATACGGCGTCCTGCGCAGGCGGGACGCTTCTTCTGTTGGTTTAGTGATCCGTCAGACAAGCAGGTGAGACCAGTGCCGACCGGCAAGGTTAAGTGGTACGACGCCGACAAGGGGTTTGGCTTCTTGTCGCAGGAGGACGGCGAAGACGTTTACGTTCGCTCGTCGGCGTTGCCCGCCGGTGTCGAGGGTCTGAAGGCGGGCCAGCGGGTCGAGTTCGGCGTGGCCTCCGGCCGGCGCGGACCGCAAGCGTTGAGCCTGAAGCTGATCGATCCGCCGCCCACCCTGGCGAAGGCCCGGCGCGAGACACCCGCCGAGCACAAGCACAGCCCCGACGAGTTGCACGGCATGGTCGAGGACATGATCACGCTGCTGGAGAGCACCGTGCAGCCCGAACTGCGCAAAGGCCGCTACCCGGACCGCAAGACCGCTCGCCGGGTCTCCGAGGTGGTCAAGGCCGTCGCGCGGGAATTGGACTCCTGACACGGCCCCTGGTCGCACCGGGCCGACTTTGAGCGAGGATGGGAGGCATGGCCTCCTACGTCGCACCGGCGGGCGAGTTCACCCGCGACACCGAATACATCACGACCCGCATCACCGCTGACGGGCGCGACGGCTATCCGGTGCAACCGGGCCGCTACCGGCTCATCGTTGCCCGGGCCTGCCCGTGGGCGAACCGCGCGATCATTGTGCGGCGGCTGCTGGGCCTGGAAGATGCTGTCTCCATTGGGTTTTGCGGCCCGACCCATGACGAGCGGAGTTGGACGTTCGACCTCGATCCGGGTGGCGTCGACCCGGTGCTCGGCATCCCGCGTCTGCAGGACGCGTACTTCAAGCGCTTCCCGGACTACCCCAAAGGCATCACCGTTCCCGCGCTCGTCGACGTCACGACCGGCGCGGTGGTGACCAACGACTTCGCGCAGATGACGCTGGATTTTTCGACGGAGTGGAGTGCCTACCACCGTGAGGGCGCGCCCGAGCTGTATCCGGAGCGGTCGCGCGCCGAGATCGACGAGGTGAACGGGCGGGTCTACACCGAAATCAACAACGGCGTCTATCGTTGCGGATTCGCCGGCTCACAAAAGGCCTACGAGGCGGCCTACGACCGGCTGTTCGCGGCGTTGGATTGGGTCAGCGAACGCCTGAGCGGGCAGCGATATCTGGTGGGGGAGAGCATCACCGAGGCGGACGTCCGGCTTTTCACGACGCTGGCCCGCTTCGATCCGGTCTACCACGGGCACTTCAAATGCAACCGAAGCAAACTCAGCGAGCTGCCGGTGCTGTGGGCCTACGCGCGCGACCTGTTCCAGACGCCCGGCTTCGGCGACACCGTCGACTTCGTCCAGATCAAGCAGCACTACTACATGGTGCACGCCGACATCAACCCCACCCGGATCGTGCCCAAGGGCCCGGACCTGACCAACTGGCTGTCCGCGCATGGACGAGAGGCGTTGGGGGGCAGACCGTTCGGTGACGGGACACCGCCCGGGCCGCCCCGGGAGAGCGAACGGGTCGCCCGCGGTCACGGCGCGTGAGCCGTCATTCCGGTGCTCAAAAAGTCAGCCGCACAGACCATTCCGCGTGTGGCACGTCGCGCAGTTCGCCGGACGGGTCGATCACCAGCGTCAGCAATTGCACGACGATGCCGCTCAGGCGGCCGCGCTGTGGGTCGACCGTGGGAATGGTGACGGCGAACCGGGTGCCCGGGCGGAACATCGTGGTGGTGGTGTTGGCCGGGTCCTCGAACACTTTCAGCAACCGCCACGGCGCCCGGTAGATCGCGTCGGGCACCGACAGCTGGACCGGATCGCGGCCGCTGACCGCGAGCTCGCCCTGGGTCTGTGGGGTCTGGCAGTCGTCGAGGTTGAGCACGTTGCAATACATGTACGGCCCCACCCGGGTGAGGTGTCCGTGGGAATAGGCGCTGATCTCGGGACGCGGCGGGCCGGGCCGATGCACCAGCAGGTAGGCCCCGACTCCCGCCGCCACGCACAGCACCGTCACCACGACGGCGAGCAGCACCGCCACGCCGCGGCTCTTACGCGGTTTCACTCCGGCACCGCCGCGGGGCGGGCGGTGCGGCGGCGCATGCCCTCCTGTTCGACCATGACCGGCCGGTTTCCGCCCAGGCCGGGGATGAGGGAATCCCCGCGGAAACTCATCAGCGTCTGCGCCAGGCCCAGGATGAGCAGGGCGGTGACCGCGGTGAATCCGACCCACAGCTCGGTGTAGACCAGGACGCCCAGCGCGCCGCCCAGCACCCACGCCAGCTGCAGCGTCGACTCGGAACGCCCGAATCCGGAAGCCCGCGACTCCTCGGGCAGGTCATGCTGCAGCGAGGCGTCCAGCGAAGCCTTGGCGATGGCGCTCGAGCCCGAGGTGACCAGGGTCGCGATCGCGGCCAGCATCAGGTTGCCGGCTACCGACGCCGCCAGCGACACCGCGGTGACGGCGACCGTGCAGCGCACCACGAGCACCGCCGGCCGGCCCAGCCGCATGCGGGCGCTGGTGAAATTGCCGGCGAAGTTGCCGATGCCCGCCGCGGCCCCGATGACCCCGAGGATCGCGACCTGAGCCCAGCCGCTGGCCTGGTGGGATTTCGCCACGAACGCCGGGTACAGGAACAGGAAGCCGACCATCACCTTGATGGTGCAATTGCCCCACAACGACGTGATGATGTTGCGGCCCAACGGTTGCGTGAGGGTGCCGCCGACCTTCTTGACCTGCTGCGGCCAATTGCGGCGCTGCGGGCCGCTACCGCCGCGGTAGCTCAGGGTGGCGGGCACCTCGCCGGCCGTCACCTCCACCCAGCGGGGGATCCGCATCGACAGCGACGCACCGGCGAGCGTGACGGCGACGACCACGAACAGGGCGCCGGGCAGCTTCAACAGGTGCGTGCAGGCGTATTCGACGCCGGCGGCCGCCGCGCCGCCGGCGATGGTGCCGCCCAGCAGACCGAAGATGGTCAGCCGCGAGTTGACCCGCACCAGGTCGATCGTCGGCGGCATCACCCGGGGAGTCACCGCGCTGCGCAGCACGCTGAACGACTTCGAGAGCACCATCATGGCCAGCGCGCAGGGATACAGCACCCACGACGGGTAGCTCCCGGTGGCGCCGTCGTAGTTCATGATCAGCACCAGTGCGAGCGCCGTGCGCAGCGCGAACGATGCCGCGAGCGCAACCCGGCGGCCGTGTTGCAGCCGGTCCAGCGCCGGACCGATCAGCGGCGCGATGACCGCGAACGGCGCGATGGTGATCAGCAGATAGAGGGCCACCCTGCCCTTGCTCTCGCCGGTGGCCGCGGCGAAGAAAAGTGTGTTGGCCAACGCGACGGCCATGGCGGCGTCCACCGCGAAGTTCGCGACCACCGGCCACGTCAGGGCCGTGAGGCCCGACTTGTCGGCGCCGTCGGCGGTGGCGGCCCGCTGGACCATCCAGTACATCCGCGAACCCATCTCGCGGCTGCGTTGCGCCGCGGCGCGGGTGACGGTGATCCGTTCGCCCGGGGCGGGACCGGGCGGCGGCGGTGCACCACCGCGTTCGGGCTCCGGCTGGCGGTTCAGGGGCGGGAGGTAGCGGTTGGCGCTCGGCATCGGCGACGTGCGGCGCCCGCGCCGGTCGTCGGCGCCGTCGGCCCCACCTTCGGCCGGATAGTTGGCCATCCCGGGATGCTGGTTGGCCGATCCCCTGAGGTCCGAGCGGGTCCGGCGGCCCGGGTTGGAGGGCGCACGGCCCGGATCGTCACGTCGCCGTCCAGACACCCATCAATTCTCGCCCATGGCCGCTCCTTGCGTCCGCAGGCGGCGGGGTGTGGCCGCAACCTAGTATTGGGAACGATATGCAGGAGGAAAACAGAGTGACCGGACCCCCGGAGGAATCCGCCGTGGCCACCGTGGACGATTGGCCCGAAGGGTTGGCCGCGGTGCTCAGGGGTGCGGCCGACCAGGCCAGGGCCGCCGTCGTCGAATTCAGCGGGCCCGACGCGGTGGGTGACTACCTTGGTGTCGGCTTCGAGGACCCGACCGCCGCCACTCACCGGTTTCTGGCGCACCTGCCCGGTTATCAGGGATGGCAATGGGCCGTCGTCGTCGCCGCCGTCCCGGGCGCCGAACACGCCACTGTCAGCGAAGTGGTGCTGGTTCCCGGACCGACGGCGCTGTTGGCGCCGCAGTGGGTTCCGTGGGATCAACGGGTGCGGCCCGGTGACCTGGGCCCCGGCGACCTGCTGGCACCGGCTGCCGACGACCCGCGGCTGGTGCCCGGTTACACCGCAAGTGGCGACCCGCAGGTCGACGAGACTGCGGCCGAGGTGGGGCTGGGCCGGCGCTGGGTGATGAGCGCCGAGGGCCGATTCGAGGCCGCCGAGCGATGGCACACCGGTGACTACGGTCCCGAGTCGCCGATGGCGCGGGCCACCAAGCGTGTGTGCCGCGACTGCGGTTTCTTCCTGCCGCTGGCCGGTTCGCTCGGGGTGATGTTCGGAGTGTGCGGCAACGAACTGTCCGCGGACGGGCATGTGGTCGACAAGCAGTACGGCTGCGGTGCGCATTCGGACACCCCCGCGCCCGCCGGCACCGGTTCGCCGGTGTACGAGCCGTTCGACGACAGCGTGCTCGACGTCACGGACAAACCGCCCGCGCCGCAGGAGGCGCAAGAGGCTCAGCCGGAGTCCGCCGAGCCCGAGCCGCCCGAGCCGCCCGAGGCGCCTGAGCCGCCTGAGTCGGCTGGTTCGCCGCAGGACTCGCGGGACCAGCAGGACCCGCAGGACCCGCAGGACTAGGCGTCTTCGGCGGAGGCTTTGCTCTTCGCCAGCGTGGCGTCATACCGTCGAGCAACTCGCGCTCGCGCGGCCCGAAGACTACTGACGCCGCAGGTAGGTCTCGAGACCGGTCTGGGCGCCACGCGCGCCGCGGCGGGCCCCGGCGAGCTGCAACAGGAAGATGCTGGTGCCGAGGACGCCGACCCCGAGGCCCGCGAGCGTCACCGGCCGCCAGCTCTGCAGGGCGGGAACCAGGAATGCGGCGAGCGCCGCGAGCGTCCATCCCGCGGCGCCGACCCCGATGAACGGCCAGGCATTCAGCAGCGCTCGCGGCAGCGGTGGCACCTCGCGGCTGTGGCCAGGCTCGACAGTCATCGCCCCCAAACATAGACCGGGGGCGGTATTCGTGCCGCGTGGCCCGCAGCACGAATACCGCCCGCACCAGAGCAGGCCGGCCACCGCGTCCCTGGCCGTGCGGACGCTGCGAGGGTGACCGGCCGCTCAGCCCTTGTGGGCGATGACGACCCAGGACGGCAGCTGCGCGCGACCATCCGCACCGATGGTCACGTTGCGGTATTCGAAGCCCGCGGGAAGGACCGCCGGCACGTTGATCCAGGCGCGCGCGGGCCGGACGTCTTCGACCTCGAGGTGCGCACCGACGATGTCCCGCAACTGCTTCTCGGAGAACGGACGCGGGCCGAATTCGGCACCGGGCGGGAAGGCTTCGGTGGCGAACACGAGCGCGAAGAAGCTCCCCCCGGGCTTGAGGGCGCGGGCACTGGATTCGACGTAGCCCTCGCGCAACTCCTCCGGCAGGCAGTGGAAGACCAGGCCGTCGACCACGGTTGCGAAGTAGTTCTCGTATCCGGTGGACCGACTCAGGTCGGCGACGTCGAATTTGACGCTCAGACCCTGCTCCATCGCGGACTGACGCGCGCGGTCGATGGCGGCGGCGGACAGGTCCAGGCCCACCGCGTCGTATCCTTTGGCCGCGAGGGCCAGGGTCGTGACGCCGACGCCACAGCCCGAGTCGAGAATCGGGCTTCCGAAGCGGCCCTGCATCTCCAGCGCTGCGAGTTCTGGCTGCAGGTTGCCGATGTTCCAGCCGGGATCGCCCGGCGCATACGAAGCCTCGCCCCGGTAAAGCTCGTCCCAGTCAACGGTGTTCACGTTAAATGTTGGCATGCCACGAGATTAAATGCGGTCGTCGCCTAAATGGCTGGCGGTGAGCGTTAATTTACACATCGGAAATGTTCGAATACGGCTGAAATAGACTTGCTGTAAATTGGCTGAAATGCTGCTACCAATTTCCGTATCGAGCATCGCTTTATCGTCGAGGGAAGCCCCGAAACCTGAAAGTACCTCCCCAAGAAACTGGTAATTCGCTTGTAGCGCAGCAGCACGGTGTTACGGGACCGCGACGGCCCTGGTCAGACGGCCGAGCAGTGGCCGGTGGCTCGCGTCGGCCCCGTCCAACACGCGCACGAGAGCCGGGCGTCAAAAGTACCCAAGGGTTTTGTTCGCCGCGATTTGAATTTGCCGCAGCGCACTACCGCCGAAAACATGGGTCGCGTCCGATTCGGCGAATGCGCCGCTTGCCGGGCTTTTCCCTGACGGCCCGTGCGGCATCGTCCCATTCCGGGACTTCGGAATCGCAGAGCTGATTGTGGCGTGATTTCGTGCGCCACGGTATAAGCGCACTCCGGGGGGGCGGCGGAAGTGAAAGCCGTCGATGCGCTCATGACGACGCCGCGACCCGGCGGACCTCGGGGCACCCGGATCTCGATCACCGGGGCCGTCGCAGCTGTGCTGGCGGGCTGCCCGCGGACGGGGTGGTCGCCGCCCGCCGCGCGCAGTTTCGTATCCCGAATTTCTGGCCTTCCGTGTAACCTCGCGCCATGCCCGACAGCGATGCGCGGCTGGCCAGCGACTTGTCGCTGGCCGTCATGCGGCTGGCCCGCCAACTGCGGTTTCGCAACCCGTCCTCGCCGGTGTCGCTGTCCCAGTTTTCCGCGCTGGCAACCCTGGCCAACGAGGGCCCGATGACGCCGGGCGCGCTGGCGATCCGGGAACGCGTGCGGCCGCCGTCGATGACCCGTGTGATCGCCTCGCTCGCCGACATGGGGCTGGTCGACCGCGCTCCCCACCCCGTCGACGGCCGGCAGGTGCTGGTCTCGGTGTCCGATTCGGGCGCCGATCTGGTCAAGGCGAACCGGCGCGCCCGCCAGGAGTGGCTGGCCAAGCGACTCGCGACCCTGGACAGCGAGCAGCGCGAGACGCTGCGGCATGCGGCCGACCTGATGTTGGCGCTGGTCGACAAAGGCCCGTGAGCCGCGACGCCAACGGCCCGGACATTCAGGACGTCGACGATCCCGATGACCCGCGGCTCGATGACTTCCGCGACCTGAACAGCGTGGATCGGCGCCCCGATCTGCCCAGCGGCAAGGGGCTGGTGATCGCCGAAGGGGTGCTGGTGGTGCAACGCATGCTGGCGTCCCGGTTCCGTCCGCACGCCCTGCTGGGCACCGAACGCCGCCTCGTCGAGCTCGACGGCGACCTGGTGGGCCGGGCGCTGCCGTTCTACCGAGCGTCCGCCGACGTGATGGCCCGGGTGGTCGGCTTTCACCTCAACCGCGGCGTGCTCGCGGCGGCCAGGCGGGTGCCCGAGCCTGCGGTCGCGCAGGTGGTCGAGAACGCCGGAACCGTCGCCGTCCTCGAGGGCGTCAACGATCACGAGAACCTGGGGTCGATCTTCCGCAACGCTGCCGGGCTGGGGGTCGACGCCGTGGTATTCGGCAGCGGCTGTGCGGATCCGCTGTACCGTCGCGCGGTACGGGTGTCGATGGGGCATGCGCTGCTGGTGCCGTTCGCCCGGGCAACCTGTTGGCCGCACGAGCTCACCATGCTGAAGGAAGCGGGGTTCCGGTTGCTGGCGATGACCCCGGACGCCCGCGCCCGCCCGCTGCCGGAGGCGATGGCGGACGTCGACGGCGGACGCGTCGCCGTTGTGGTGGGCGCCGAGGGCCCGGGTCTGACGCCGGCCACGCTGCGGTTGTGCGACACGCGGGTGCGTATCCCGATGTCTCGGGGAACGGACTCACTCAACGTCGCCACGGCGGCCGCGCTGGCGTTCTACGAGCGGGCCCGCTCCTAGCCGCTAGGCTCGGCCCGTGCGTGACGATTCCGTGCCCTGGGCAACGGGTTTGACGGTGGCGGGGTTCGTGGCCGCGGTGACTGGAGTCGGCATCGTGGTGCTCAGCCTCGGCCTGGTGCGGGTGCATCCGCTCTTGGCGGTGGGGCTCAACGTGGTGGCGGCCGGCGGCCTGGCCCCGACGTTGTGGGGCTGGCGTCGCAGGCCGGTGGTGCGCTGGTTCGTGCTGGGTGCGGGAGCCGGGGTGATCGTGGCCTGGCTGGCGTTGCTCGCGCTGCTGGCCGCGCGCGCTTAGCGCTGACCACCTGATCGCACCCCGAGCAGCACGTCCTCCCATGCGGGAATGACGGGCTTGCCCCGTCGGGTGTGTACGGGCTGCTCGGGTGGTGTGCTCTCGTCGGGCGGGTTCGGCCTCGCGGGCGCCTCGCCAACGGGAGGCGGCCCCGCCTCGAAGTCGACGTGCGCCACGCGCGCGACCGGCCGCAGCGGTCGTTCAAAGTTCGGGTCGATCAGCTCACTGGCCCCGTCGTCGACCGCCGCGACCGTTCCGCCATGCGCGCCGGGTGTGAAGCTGAAGTGCGCGATGTTGTCGGAGCGGCCGACCTTCCACGCGAGCTGCACCGTCCAGCGGCTGTCCTCGTTGCGCCAGGCGTCCCAGCTGAGCCGGTCCGGATTGAGGCCGCGCGCCACGAACGCGGTGGTGACCGTCTCCAGCAAGGTCAGCACCGCGGGGCCGTCAGCCAGCACGGGATGAGCGGCCGTTGCCAGCTCTGCCGCGCGGGCCCGCTCGAGCAGCACGGGGTGGGCGAACCGGCGGACCCGGGAGATGTCGGAGCCCGACGCCGCAGCCACCTGCTCAACGGACGCGCCGGCACGGATCTTGGCCTGAATTTCCTTGGGGCTCAACATGTTAGTGACTTCCATGTCGAGATGCGGCTGCTCCGGCTGGAGCGGATCGCCGCGCAGCGCAGCCTTCAGGCGTTGATCGGCGGCCAGCTTGAACTGCTCGGCGGGCTCGTCAGTCTCGCAGATGACGTGTTTGCCGTCGGCGTCGAGTCCAACCAATCTGAGTTCCCGCATGGCTTCTCCTCGCAGGCTCCGTGCAGGTCGGCGACGGACGCCTCAGGTCGGCACTTTAGTGCAGCCGGCGCCCATCACTGTGCTGACACGCTGGGCGGTTGCGTGCGGATTGCGGCGCGGTTACAACCTCTCAACGACCCAGTCGATGCACTGGGTGAGGGCGGTCACGTCCTCGGGGTCGACGGCGGGGAACATCCCGACCCGTAGCTGGTTGCGGCCGAGCTTGCGGTACGGCTCGGTGTCGACGATGCCGTTGGCCCGCAGGACCTTGGCGACGGCCGCCGCGTCGACATCATCGACGAAGTCGATCGTGCCCACCACCTGGGACCGCAACGCGGCGTCCGCGACGAACGGGTTGGTGTACGGACGGTCTTGCGCCCAGGAGTACAGCCGCTGCGACGAATCCGCGGTCCGCTTGACGGCCCAGTCCAGCCCGCCGTTGCCCAGCATCCAGTCCAGCTGCTCTGCCATCAACACCAGGGTGGCGACCGCCGGGGTGTTGTAGGTCTGGTCCTTGAGGCTGTTCTCCACCGCGATCGGTAGCGACAAGAAGTCCGGCACCCAGCGACCGGACGCCGCGATGGCGTCGACGCGGGCGAGCGCGGCCGGGCTCATGACGGCCAGCCAGATGCCGCCGTCGCTGGCGAAGTTCTTCTGGGGCGAGAAGTAATAGGCGTCGGTTTCGGTGATGTCGACCGGCAGGCCCCCGGCGCCCGACGTCGCGTCGATGACGAGGAGCGCGTCCCCCGAGTCGTCGGGGCGCCGGACGGGCACCGCGACCCCCGTCGACGTCTCGTTGTGGGCCCACGCGATCACGTCGACCGACGGGTCGGCCTGCGGCTCGGGCGCGCCGCCCGCATCCGCCTTGATGACGATGGGATCGCCGACGAACGGGTTCTTGGCGACCGCGGAGGCGAACTTCGAGCTGAACTCGCCGTAGGCCAGATGTAGCGACCGCTTGTCGATCAACCCGAAGGCGGCGGCATCCCAGAACGCCGTCGCTCCGCCGTTGCCGAGGATGACCTGGTAACCGTCGGGAACCGAGAACAGCTCGGTGAGCCCCGACCGGACGCGGCCCACCAGGTTCTTGATGGGCGCCTGCCGGTGCGAGGTGCCGAACAACGGGGCCGCGGTGGTGGTCAGCGCCGTCAGCTGCTCGGGTCGGACCTTCGACGGGCCGCACCCGAAGCGGCCGTCGCGGGGTTTGATGTCAGCGGGAATCTCGAGCTGGTCAGCCATGCTGTCAGCCTAGATAGCCGACCTGACACCCCGCTGTGGCGGGGCTGGGCACCGGCGTCGATCCGGCGCCCGGCACGGGCCGACGTGTTTCGCCGACTGTGAGACAGGGCACAGGAAAGTCGTGACCACCGGTCAGGCCACAGGGGCTGGAAGGGTCTAGAGAATATGCGGTACCTGCGGTACTGTCTAGACACAGCACGTCCAAATGTAAACCTCGTTGGGGAGGCTCGGGAATGGACAGGACGCGATTGGTCCGGCGGTGGCGCCGCAACATGGAAGTCCGCGACGACGCCGAGTACGTGGAAATGCTGGCGACATTGTCCGAAGGCTCTGTTCGGCGAAACTTCAACCCCTACACAGACATTGACTGGGACTCGCCCGAATTCGCCGTCACCGACAACGATCCGCGCTGGATTCTGCCGGCGACGGACCCGCTCGGTCGTCACCCCTGGTACCAAGCGCAGTCGCACGAGCGCCAGGTCAAGATCGGTATGTGGCGCCAGGCGAACGTCGCCAAGGTCGGCCTGCACTTCGAATCCATCCTGATCCGCGGCCTGATGAACTACACGTTCTGGGTGCCGAACGGGTCTCCGGAATACCGGTACTGCCTGCACGAATCGGTCGAAGAGTGCAACCACACCATGATGTTCCAGGAGATGGTGAACCGCGTGGGGGCAGACGTCCCGGGCATGCCTCGCATGCTGCGCTGGCTTTCGCCGCTCGTGCCGCTGGTGGCCGGTCCGCTGCCGGTCGCGTTCTTCATCGGCGTGCTCGCGGGCGAGGAGCCCATCGACCACACGCAGAAGAACGTGTTGCGCGAAGGCAAGTCGTTGCACCCGATCATGGAGCGGGTCATGGCGATCCACGTTGCCGAAGAGGCGCGCCACATCTCTTTTGCGCACGAGTTCTTGCGCCGGCGGCTGCCGCAGCTGACCAAGCGTCAGCGGTTCTGGACGGCGTTGTACCTGCCGCTGGTCATGCGGGCTCTGTGCCAGGCGATCGTCGTGCCGCCCAAGGGGTTCTGGCAGGAGTTCGACATTCCCCGTGAGGTCAAGAAGGAACTCTTCTTCCGGTCGCCGGAATCGCGGAAGTGGTTGAGCGACATGTTCGCCGACGTGCGGATGCTGTCTCACGACACCGGGCTGATGGAATCGCGTTCGGCGCGGCTCATGTGGCGGCTCTGCAAGATCGACGGCAAGCCGTCGCGCTACCGCAGCGAGCCGCAACGCCAGCACCTGGCTTCCGTGCCGGCCGCCTAGCACCTGCGGGCTGGAAGTCAATGCCGCACGTCATCACCCAGTCGTGCTGTAACGACGGGTCCTGCGTTTTCGCCTGCCCGGTGAACTGCATTCACCCGACACCGGACGAGCCCGGCTTCGCCACGTCGGAGATGCTGCACATCGACCCGGTCGCCTGCGTCGACTGCGGTGCCTGCGTGAGCGCCTGCCCGGTCGGGGCGATCGCTCCCGACACCCGGCTGGAGCCTCGGCAGCTGCCGTTCGTCGAGATCAACGCGTCGTTCTACCCGGAGCGGCCGGCGGACGTGAAGCTGCCGCCCACATCGAAGCTGGCGCCCGTGATTCCGGCTGCCGAGGTCAGCGTCCGGCATCGGCCGCTGACAGTGGCCATCGTGGGCTCGGGCCCAGCGGCCATGTACGCCGCCGACGAGCTGCTCACCCAGCACCACGTGCGGGTCAACGTCTTCGAGAAGCTGCCGACGCCCTACGGGCTGGTGCGGGCAGGGGTGGCGCCCGACCATCAGAACACCAAGAAGGTCACCCGGCTCTTCGATCGGGTCGCCCGTCATCGCCGGTTCCGCTTCTTCCTCAACGTCGAGGTGGGCAAGCACCTCAGCCACGCCGACCTGCTGGCCCATCACCACGCGGTGCTGTACGCCGTCGGTGCGCCCAACGACCGTCGGCTCGACATCGACGGCATGGGTCTGCCCGGCACCGGCACCGCCACCGAACTCGTGGCGTGGATCAACGGTCATCCCGAATTCGCTTCTCTGCCAGTTGATTTGAGCCACGAGCGGGTGGTGGTCATCGGCAATGGCAACGTGGCCCTCGACGTGGCCCGTGTGCTGACCGCCGATCCCGACGACTTGGCGCGCACCGACATCGCCGACCACGCACTGCAAGCATTGCGCTGCGCGGCGGTGCGCGAGGTGGTGATCGCCGCCCGTCGCGGGCCCGCGCAGTCGGCGTTCACCCTGCCCGAGCTCATCGGCCTCACGGGCAGCGCCGATGTGGTGCTCAGCGCCGACGACCACGACCTGGTGGCACGCGACCTCGCGTCGGTCTCCGACAAGCTGACCAAGACCAAGCTCGAGATCCTGAGCAAACTCGGTGAGGCGGCGGCACCCCCGCGTTCGGGCCGTCCCCGAATCAGGCTGGCCTATCGACTCACCCCGAAGCGGGTGCTGGGCGACCAGCGCGCCACCGGGGTGGAGTTCACGGTCACCGGCACCGACGCGTCGCGCCGGCTGGACGCGGGTTTGGTGCTGACGTCGATCGGCTACCGCGGCAAGCCGATTCGGGACCTTCCGTTCGACGAATCCGCCGACGCCGTGCCCAACCGGGACGGTCGCGTCGTCGATCCCGGCTCCGGCCGGGCGGTGCCCGGCACGTACGTCGCGGGCTGGATCAAACGCGGACCGACCGGCTTCATCGGCACCAACAAGTCTTGCTCGTTTCAAACGGTGCAGTCGCTGGTCGCCGACTTCAACGCCGGCAAGTTGACCGATCCCACCGCGAAACCCGAGGCCCTGGCCGCGCTGGTGCGCGCGCGCCAGCCCGACGTCGTGGACTCCGGGGGCTGGCGGGCCATCGACTCCGCCGAGGTCGAACGCGGCAGCACCGAGGGACGGCCCCGCAACAAGTTCACCGCCGTCGCCGACATGCTCGCGGCCGCGGCCGACGCGCCGCCGGTGCCGCTGCGCCGGAGGCTTCTCGACCGGCTGCTGGACCCCTCCGGGTAGCTACCCGGCTGCGCCGGACATCAACGCCTGTATCTCCTCGGGGCTGACCTCGCGGACCGGCTGTCCCATCGACCAGCGGTGGCCGAACGGGTCCTCGACCACGCCGTAACGATCTCCCCAGAACTGGTCGGCCAGCTCGGCCACCACCGTGGCGCCCGCGTCCAGCGCCCGCTGGAACTTGGCATCGACGTCGGTGACGGTCAGGTGGATCGTGACCGGGGTGCCGCCGAGCGATTTCGGCGTCATGGACGTGCCACCACACGTCTCCGGGAAGTCGTCGTTGAGCATCACCGTGGAGCCGTTGATGCGCACCGCGGCGTTGACCAGCCTGCCGTCCGGACCGGGCACCCGGCCCAGCTCGGTCGCGTCGAAAGCCTTGACGTAGAAGTCGATCGCGGCGGCGGCGTCGCCGACCACGAGGTGGGGTATCACTGCGGGTTCGATGTTGATCGCCATCACGGTCTCCTGAGCTGTCGGTCTGCCGCCGGCCCGGGAGAGGGCCGGCTCACGGATATCGACTCGGCCCGCGACGCAAACTCATCGCGGCCGAGTTGAGTAAACCGCCGGGCACCGACAACGAAAACCCGTCAGGCGTTGGTGAGGACCCTGTCCCAGCCCTCGACCGACTGGGGGCTGCGCGGACCGGGCCCCACGTAGATGGCCGACGGCCGGACCAGCTTGCCGAGCCGCTTCTGCTCGAGAATGTGGGCACACCAGCCCGCGGTGCGCCCGCAGGTGAACATCGCGGGCATCATGTTGGCCGGCACCCGGGCGAAATCGAGGATCACCGCCGCCCAGAACTCGACGTTGGTCTCGATGGCCCGGTCCGGGCGGCGCTCCCGCAACTCGGCCAGGGCGGCCTGCTCGAGGGCGACCGCGACCTCGTGGCGCGGTGCGCCCAGCCGCTCGGCGGTGGCGCGCAGCACCCGCGCCCGCGGGTCTTCGGCCCGGTAGACGCGGTGCCCGAAGCCCATCAACTTGTCGCCACGGTCCAGGATGTCCTTCACCAGGGCGCGGGCGTCGCCGGTGCGCTCGACCTCCTCGAGCATCGGCAGCACCCGTGCGGGCGCCCCGCCGTGCAACGGCCCGCTCATCGCGCCGATGGCGCCCGAGAGCGCGGCCGCGACGTCGGCGCCGGTCGAAGCGATGACCCGCGCGGTGAACGTCGAGGCGTTCATGCCGTGCTCGGCCGCCGACACCCAGTAGGCGTCGATGGCCTCGACATGCCTCGGGTCCGGCTCACCCTGCCAGCGGGTCATGAAACGGGCTGTCACGGTTGGGCATTCGTCGATGACTCGCTGCGGGACCGCCGGCTGGTAGATCCCACGCGCCGACTGCGCGACGTAGGACAGCGCCATCACCGACGCTCGGGCCAGCTGGTCGCGGGCGGTGGCCTCGTCGGTATCGAGCAGCGGCTTGTAGCCCCAGATAGGAGCCAGCATCGCCAGGCCCGCCTGCACGTCGACGCGCACGTCGCCGGTGTGAATGGGCAGCGGGAACGGTTCCGCGGGAGGTAACCCGTGGCCGAACTTGCCGTCGACCAGCAACGCCCACACGTCACCGAAAGTGACGTGCTGATCCACCAGATCCTGGATGTCGACGCCGCGGTACCGCAGAGCGCCACCGTCTTTGTCCGGCTCGGCGATCTCGGTGGTGAAAGCCACCACACCCTCGAGACCGGGGACGAAGTTTTCGGGGACCACAGTCATGGGGAAAATTCTCGCACCCCACCTTCGGGCCGACGCTACCGGCCGGTAGCTACCCCGGTAGCGTGGGAGCGATGGCAGGATCAGAAGCCGAACACCTGCAGAGAATGCGCGTCGAGTACGGATCCACCGAGAAAGACGGCAGCCCGGATCTCGACGTGAACTGGTTGGAAGATGGCTGGCTCGCGTTGTTGCGCAAGTGGATTGACGACGCCGAACGATCAGGGGTTGCCGAGCCCAACGCCATGGTGGTCGCCACCGTCGCGGACGGCCGCCCTGCGAGCCGGTCGGTGCTGTGCAAGAGCGTCGACGAGACCGGAATCACTTTTTTCACCAATTACGACTCGGCCAAGGGCCTCGAGCTGGCCGCGACGCCGTATGCCTCGGCGACTTTTCCCTGGTACCAGCTGGGCCGACAGGTTCATCTGCGCGGTCCGGTCAGCAGGGTCGCCCCCGAGGTGACCGAGGACTACTGGTCCAAGCGACCACGCGGTTCGCAATTGGGCGCGTGGGCGTCGCATCAGTCCCAGCCGATCGCCTCGCGCGCGGCGTTGCTCGACCAGCTGGCGGAGGTCACCGAGCGATTCGCCGGCGATGACCGGATCCCGGTGCCCCCGGCCTGGGGTGGATACCTGATCGCACCGGAGCTGATCGAATTCTGGCAGGGCCGAGAAAATCGGCTGCACAACCGGATTCGGGTGGTCGGTGCTCGCGTCGAGCGGCTGCAGCCCTGACGCGGCGCACTCCGGCGCGGCGCGGCACGGCCGGCCTGACGGCGGGCGCGTCCCGGCACGGCGCCGGCGCGCCTTTTGCTGGCGGACTGGGCGGACCGGAGGCTTCCTTCGCCGAACCCGACAGCCGCGCACCCGTGCGGGTCGTGGCGCTGACAGGCGGAGGTGACCCCGCGCAGGCGCCGCGTCGCGATAACGACTACCTTCAGCAGTAAGCACCGAGTCAGGGCAGCCATATCAGCCAGAGCGCAAAGGGGTTCTCGTGGCCGACACCGACGACACCGCAACTCTGAAGTATCCGGGGGGCGAGATCGATCTGGAGATCGTGCACGCCACCGAAGGAGCTGACGGCATCGCGCTCGGCCCGTTGCTGTCGAAGACCGGCTACACGACGTTCGACAACGGGTTCGTCAACACGTCGGCCTGCAAGAGCTCCATCACCTACATCGACGGCGACGCCGGGATCCTGCGCTACCGCGGCTACCCCATCGAGCAGCTCGCCGAGAAGTCGACCTTCATCGAGGTCAGCTACCTGCTGATCTACGGCGAACTGCCGAGCAAGGAGCAGCTGGCCGACTTCACCAAGCGAATCCAGCTGCACACGATGCTGCACGAGGATCTGAAGCGGTTCTTCGACGGCTTCCCGCGCAACGCACACCCCATGCCGGTGTTGTCCAGCGCGGTCAACGCGCTGTCCGCGTACTACCCCGACTCCCTGGATCCGACCGACGGCGAACAGGTCGAGCTGTCGGCGATCCGGTTGCTGGCCAAGCTGCCGACCATTGCCGCCTACGCCTACAAGAAGTCCGTCGGCCAGCCGTTCCTCTACCCGGACAACTCGCTGACCTTGGTGGAGAACTTCCTGCGGATGACGTTCGGGCTGCCCGCGGAGCCCTATGAGGCGGATCCCGAGATCGTTCGGGCGCTCGACATGTTGCTCATCCTGCACGCCGACCACGAGCAGAACTGTTCGACGTCGACGGTCCGGTTGGTGGGATCGTCGCAGGCCAACCTGTTCACCTCCATCTCCGGCGGCATCAACGCGTTGTGGGGGCCGCTGCACGGTGGCGCCAACCAGGCTGTCCTGGAGATGCTCGAGCAGATCCGCCAGAGCGACGACGACGTCAGCGAGTTCGTCCGCAAGGTCAAGAACCGCGAAGCCGGCGTCAAACTGATGGGCTTCGGCCACCGGGTCTACAAGAACTACGACCCGCGGGCGCGGATCGTCAAGGAGCAGGCCGACAAGATCCTGGCCAAGCTCGGCGGCGACGACGACCTGCTGGACATCGCCAAGCAGCTCGAAGAGGCCGCGCTGACCGACGACTACTTCATCGAGCGCAAGCTCTACCCCAACGTCGACTTCTACACCGGCCTGATCTACCGGGCGCTCGGGTTCCCGACCCGGATGTTCACCGTGCTGTTCGCGCTGGGCCGGCTGCCCGGCTGGATCGCGCACTGGCGGGAGATGCACGACGAGGGCGACAGCAAGATCGGCCGTCCCCGTCAGATCTACACGGGGTACACCGAGCGCGACTACGCGACGATCGACGCGCGCTAAGCGCCCGCGTTCGCCGGCACCGGGGGCGGCTAGTCCGAGGCGAGCACGGCCATCGCGGCGTTGTGCCCGCCGATGCCCGACACCGCGCCGCCGCGGCGGGCGCCCGAGCCACACAGCATGATCCGCTCGTGGGCTGTGGCCACTCCCCATCGCCGCGCCGGGGTGTCCATGGGCTCGCCGTCGTCGGCGAACGGCCAGGACAGCCCGCCGTGGAAGATGTTGCCGCCGCTCATGCGCAGCGTGCGCTCCAAGTCCAGCGTCGTCGTGGTCTCGATGCAGGGCCGACCCTGCGCGTCCGGCAGCAGGAGTTCTTGAATCGGTTCGGCCAGAACGGAATTCAGCGACGTCAGCACCGACTCGGTGAGCCGGTCACGCAGTGCGTCGGCGTCGGCGCCGTCGAACAGCGAGTGCGGGGTCTGCAGGCTGAACACCGTCATGGTGTGCGCGCCGCGGGCGCGCAGGTCGGCCGACAGGATGCCGGGATCGGTCAGCGAATGGCAGTAGGCCTCACACGGCAACGGATCCGGTAGCTCGCCTGCGCCGGCGCGCGTGTACGCGGCGTGCAGTTGGCTCCACGTCTCGTTGACATGAAACGTCCCGGCAAACGCCTGCTCGGGCGCGACGGCGTCGTCGCGCAGCCGGGGCAGCCGCCGCAGCGCCATGTTCACCTTGACCTGCGCGCCCTGAGCCAGGGTCGGCGGTGTTTCACCGAGCAGTGCGGCCAGGACCGCGGGTGTGACGCCCGCCAGCACGTAGCGCGCCCGCACGACGTGCTCCTGTTCACCGGTGCGGAAGAGCACCCGGCCGTCCGGGTCGATACGGTAAACGTCTGCGCCGGTGAGGATTTCGGCACCCCGGGCGGTGGCGGCCGCCGCCAGCGAGGTGGTCACCGCGCCCATGCCGCCGACGGGGACGTCCCAATCTCCACTGCCCCCGCCGAGCACGTGGTAGAGCAGGCAGACATTCTGTAGCAACGAGGGGTCGTCGAGGGAAGCGAAGGTGCCGATCAACGCGTCGGTCGCGATCACCCCGCGCACCACGTCGTTGCCCACCGCACCGGCGATGGCGCGGCCGATCGGCTCGTCGATCAGTGCCCGCCAGGCGGCCGGCGCGTCACGGTCGCCGCCCGCCAGGACGTGGCTGCGCGCCTGGTCGCGGGTGGGCAACGGCTCCAGCAGCGTCGGCCAGAGCCGTTGGGTCACCAGCCCGCAGCGCCGGTAGAACGCCGCGAAGCCACGGCGATCGCCGGCGGCGCCGATCGCCGCGAACGTGTCCGCGTGGGCGCCGTCCGCGGGAACCAGCAAGCCGCGCCGGCCGCCGGTCGCCGGTTCCGGCGTGTAGGACGAGAAGGGTCGCCGCGCCAACCGCACCGGGGCGCCCAGGTCCTCGACGATGCGCCGGGGCAGCAGGCTGACCAGGTAGGAGTACCGAGAGACCCGGATGTCCACACCGTCGAACGCGTGCGCCGAGACCGCTGCCCCGCCGACGTGGTCCAACCGTTCGAGCAGCCGCACCCGCAGACCCGCCCGGGCCAGATAGCCGGCGGCGACCAGGCCGTTGTGGCCCCCGCCGACGACGACGACGTCGACGTCGGCCGCCTGCTCGGTCAGCTCAGGTAGTCCTCGACCTGGCCGGCGGGACGCACCTGGGCCTCGCGCGGGTCGCCACCGGTCTCGCGCAGGGCACGGCGTTGCCGCAGCAGGTCCCAGCACTGGTCGAGTTCGACTTCCAGCCGGCGCAGGCGGTCATGCTCCTCGGATGTGCTGATGTCACCGTGCTGCAGCTGGCCCCGCAGGGCTTTTTCCTCGGCGACCAGTTCGCGGATGTGTGCCAGCGTGTCGCGCTCGATCGGATTTGTGCCATCGGCCATTGCTCCAGTGTGCCCGACTTCAAATCTTCGGCGGGCGCGACTCGGTAGGCTGCATATCGCCTGCATGACGCTCAACTGCGCGTGAGGCATCGGGTGGGGTAACGAGGAGGGGGATCGTGGCTTCAGGGGCGGGTCTGCGCCCAGCGGCCGAAAATGTGGACGCGCCGCGGGCTCAGGAGTTCTATCGGCGTTCGCTGGGCGTTCCCTGGCTGATCGCGCTGGGGGCCATTCCTTTGCTGATAGCGGTCATCGGCGCCGGCGGATTGGACCGACCGCGATCGGTCAGCGGGCCGGCCGGGCCGGTGCCGACCCTCGCGGCGCCCACCGCAGTCGCTGCGGCGAATACTTCATTATCGCCGTTCTCGATTATTCGCAGCGGCAACGACATCACCGTCAGCGGCGATTTGCCCGACGATTCCGCGAAAGCGGCTCTGATGAAATCGCTCACCGGATCGCTGCCGCCCGGCATCAACGTGACCGACCAAGTGCACATCAATCCCAATACCCATGCGCTCGATTTCTCGAAGTCGGCGCCCATTTTCGCCGACAGCGCGTCAATCTCCGATTTCACCCTCACGGTCAGCCAAGACGTCATCATTCTGACGGGCACCGCCACATCCCAAGATTGCAAGAGTGCGGTCGAAGGCGACGTCAAGCATGTCTGGTCGAACCTGAACGTGGTGGATAACCTAGTGGTCAACGCGTCGTCACCGCCTGCTTCCGCTGCTGCCGGGTCGTCGTGCACCGATCTGCAAACGGCAATCAATGTCGCGACAGGAGGACCAATCACCTTTGACAACGACGGGTTCAGCCTGACACCTGTCGATCAGCAGGTTTTGACGCGGGTGGCGGCCGAGCTGAAGGCGTGTCCGAGGGCTCACGCGGCGATCAACGGTTACACCGACAACTCCGCCGCCGACAAAGTCACCGTGGCATCGAGCAGCCAGCGGGCACAAAAGGTCGCCGACTTCCTTCTTGCCCTCGGCGTGGCGGGTGATCAACTGGCCGTCAACGGTCTGGGCTCGGTGCATCCGGTCGCCCCGAACGGCACGGCCGAGGGTCAGGCCAAGAATCGCCGAGTCGAAATCGTCGTGAGCTAAGGAGACTCCCAGCATGGATTTCGTGATCCAGTGGCTCTGGTATCTGCTTGCTTTCGTGGCGGGCTCGGCCGCCGCCGGGCTGGTCGGCGCCAAGCTCGCCGCCCGCACCGTTCACCGACGCGCGCGCGCCGACGTGACCGGATCTGCCCACGCGGGTGCCTGGCAATGATGCATGTCCACTGGTGGCTCGTCGGACTCGCCTTTTTGGCGGGTTTCGGGGTGACGCTTGTGCTGGTGCTCCGGCCCGTGAAGGGTCGGACGCAGACGATGGCGCGCGCCGAACCGCGCTGGCCGAGCGTCCCCATGGCCGGCGCGGAGGAGTTCTTCGCGACGAGCGGTTCCGCCGGCGACGAAGTTCCTGCGCCGAAGCCTCCGCCCGAGCCGGCCGCTGACGTTGCGGCGGAGTCGCAGTGGCCGGCGGCTCACGCTGCGGCGGAGCCCGAATGGCCCGAGGTCGCGCGCGTCGAATCCGAGTGCCCAGCCAGTGGTGTCGAGGTCAAGCCGGGGATCCTGGACCTTCTGCTGCCGGTCGAGCCGCGCGGGGCTCCCGCCGAGGTTGCGGCGGAATCGAACGATTCGACCACCCGGCTCCCGGTTGAGCCGGACGTCCCCGACCTTGCGCTGGTCGACGCCGAGCCCGACGCCACCGACGTCCCGGCAGAGCCGGCATCGCCGGCGCCCGAGGCTGTCGACGAGCCTGAGCATCCCGAGGTCGCTCCCGTCGAATCGGAGTCTCCGGCGGCCGAGGTCGCGGCCGAGACCAGCGTCCATGCGGCCTCGCGGGTCGAAGCGGAGTTCTTCGCGCGTCTTGCGCCTGACGGGGTGGGGAAGCCGTCGTTGCCGACCGCCAGGATCCCCGTCGAGCCGGTGCACCCGGCGAAGCTCGCGTTCGACTCGGGGTTCGCCGGCACCGGCGTCTCGTTGCAGGCCGATCTCGTGACGGCCGAGCATGAGCCTGAGGTCTCACCCGTTGAGGCGGAATCGTTCGGGCCGGACGTGCCGGTCGAGCCGGATTTGGCGGCGGTGTCGTCGGTGGAGGTGGATCCCCCGGCGCCCATCGTCTCGGAAGAACCGGAGCACCCGACGGGCGCAATCCCGATCGAGCCGGACCACGCGGAGGCGTCGCCGGTCGAGCCGGAGTGTCCGACGGCCCGAATCCCGGTTCAGCCCGACTATCCCGATTTCTCGCGCGGCGAATCGGACTCCGCTGCGGCCGATGCCTCGGTCGAGCCAGAGCTGCCGACCACGAAGGACCCCGACGACTCCGAGGTCGCGACGAGGGAGACGTCGCGCGACGACCTTGCGGCGACCGAGCCGCCGGTGGTCGAAGCGCCGCCGAAGTCCAAGGTCCCCTTCTTCAAGAGGCTGCTCGCCAAGAAGGTCCCGGCCGAGAAAGAGGCGCCGCCGACCCGGGCGCCGGCCCGGAAACGCGCGACCGGCGCCAGACGCATCCCTGACGAGCCGCCGACCAAGAAGATGCCGGCCGCCAAGGCGGCGCCGGCCCGGAAGGCTCCGAACGCCAGAACCGGCGCACCGAAGAAACCGCCGCCCGCCAAGGTCTGGCCCGCGAAGAAAGTCCCGCCCGCCGCTCCTGCCGCGTCCGCCGCTCCCGCCCCGTCCGCCAAGGCGCCCCCGGCAAAGAAAGCCGCGCCGGCCAAGCAACCACCCTCACGAGGGATGAAGCTGCCCTACGAACCCTTCGGCCCCGGCTCGGCGCGCGCCACATCCGACGGCGGGGGACCGGCGGGATGGTTCGTGAAAGGCCGCTCGGATACCCGGCTCTACTACACGCCCGACGACCCGACATACGAGCTGACGATCGCGCAGGTGTGGTTCAAGAACGAGGAAGCCGCGGCGCGTGCGCACTTCACGCCGTGGTGCAAGAGCTCGAAGAACATCCGCCGGCGTTGACGATCTAGGAGGGGGCGGGCAGGCGCAGCACCAGCCGCGCCCCGCCCAATTCGCTGTCCTCCAGCGCAGCCGTCCCACCGTGCAGGTGCGCCTGCTGGGCGACCAGTGCCAGCCCCAGGCCGGAGCCCGTGTGCGAGGCGGTCGACCCGCGGGAGAACCGCTCGAACACCACGTGCCGCTCGGCTTCGGGCACTCCGCTGCCGTTGTCGTCGACGGCAATCTCCACGCCGGCCCGCGAGCTGACCGCCGACAGCAGGACCCGGGTGGCGCCCCCGTGCTTGACCGCGTTGGCGATCGCATTGTCGACGGCCAGGCGCAGCCCGGCCGGCAGCCCGACGATGATGCAGGTTGGGGACGGCACCAGCGAAACATCGAGGTCGGGATAGACGCGCATCGCATCGTGGGCGGCACGGTCGAGCAACTCGGTGATGTCGACCGGCACGTGGTCGTCGGACGTCGACAGCTCACCCTGGGCCAGCCGCTCGAGGGCGCTCAGCGTGGCCTCTATCCGCGACTGCGTGCGCACGACGTCGCCGAGAACCTCTTTGCGCTGCTCGTCGGCCAGTTCCAGCGTCGAGAGCACCTCGAGGTTGGTGCGCATCGCGGTCAGGGGAGTGCGCAGTTCGTGGGAGGAGACCGCGGCGAAGTCACGGGCCGACGCGAGCGCCTCCTTGGTCCGGTTCTGCTCGTTCCAGATGCGCTGCAACATGCCGCGCATCGCCTCGGCTATCTCGACGGCTTCGGTGGCGCCGTGCACCTCGACCACGGGGGCCTCGTCCCCGGCGTCGATCGACCGGGTCTGCTGGGCGAGCTGCTTGAACGGGCGCACCGCGAAGGCGGCCAGCAGCCAGGCGAACACCGCCGCCGCGCCGATGGCGAACCCGCAGATCAGCAGCACCCGGCGGTGCAGGTTGTTGGTTTCGGCGATGGTCGCGTCGTAAGTGGCGCCCACGGCCAGCGACGTCGGCTCCGGGCCGGGGATCTGGACGGTCCTGACCCGGTAGCGCACCCCGTCGACGTAGGTGTCGGCGTAGTCGACGTCGAGCTTGGGCAGCGTCACGTCGGAGTTCGACTTGACCAGATCGCCGCGGCGAACCGTCATGATCGCGTCGTTGTCGTTGGGCGAGCGGGGGATCTCGTCCAGGCCGCGCGGCAGGAACGGGATCGCGAAGCCCGCGACCTCGTCGAGGCGGCGGTCCAGCCGCTCCTTGCGGTCGTTGGTGATGCCGACCCACACGACCGCGCCCACGATGAGCACGGGGATGGCGGCGCCGATCACTGTCGCGACCACCACGCGCGTCCGCAGCGAGGGCGTACGGGCGAGCAGGCGGGACAGCATTTTCATGGCGCCGCGATCAGCCCTACTGCATGCGCAGCACGAACCCGACTCCGCGGACGGTGTGCAGCAGCCGCGGGCCGCCGTTGGCCTCGAGCTTGCGGCGCAGGTACCCGATGAAGACGTCGACGACGTTGGTGTCGGCGGCGAAGTCGTACCCCCACACCAGCTCGAGCAGCTGCGCGCGGGACAGCACCGCCGTCTTGTGCTCGGCGAGCACGGCCAGCAAGTCGAACTCCCGCTTGGTGAGGTCCACATCGACCCCGTTGACCCGGGCCCGCCGACCGGGGATGTCCACCTCCAGCGGCCCGACCGTGATGGTCTCCGACGAGGACGTCGCGGTGGCGCCGCGGCGCCGCAACAGCGCCTTGACGCGGGCGACGAGCTCCGCCAGCACGAACGGTTTCACCAGATAGTCGTCGGCGCCGGCCTCCAGACCGGCGACCCGGTCGTCGACCGAGCTGCGGGCCGACAGCACGCAGACCGGGACGTCGTTGTCCATTGCCCTCAGGGCCGTGACGACGCTGACGCCGTCCAGCACCGGCATGTTGATGTCCAGGACGATCGCGTCCGGCCGCGTCTCGGTGGCGCTGCGCAACGCCTCGGCGCCGTCGACGGCCGTCGACACCTCGAAGCCGGACAGCCGCAATCCGCGTTCCAATGAGGCGAGCACATCGGAGTCGTCGTCGACGACCAGGACCCGCGGCGAGCCCAGGGGAGTGTCCATGCCGCCATTTTGCCTGACTGCAGGCCATCACAGTGGGAGGAACACCGCTGGATTAGGCAGAACGTCGCAGGGTGTCGTGCGCGGCTACTCAACCATCGCGGGGCAACCCGATGCGGCGGTAGCGCCGCAGTCGCATGGCCAGCCGCTCGTCGGCGGGGATGCCCCGCAGCGCGTGCACTTCGGCGGCAATGGCGTGTGCCAGGCGGTGCGCGAACTCCGTGGGCTCGTCGGCCGCGTCGGGATGCTCGGGCACTATGGCGTCGACGATCCCGGAGGCAAGCAGGTCGGCCGATCGAATGCCCTGGGCCGCAGCGAGTTCCGGCGCGTGCTCGATGTCGCGGAAGACGATGGCGCTCGCGCCCTCCGGTGGCAGCGGCGCCAGCCAGCCGTGCAACGCGGCCAGCACCCGGTCGGCGGGCACCATCGCCAGCGCAGGGCCGCCGCTGCCCTGCCCCAGCAGCACCGACACCGTCGGCGTGTCCAGGGTCACCAGCTCGGCGACGCATTGGGCAATCTGCCCCGCCAGCCCGCCCTGCTCGGCTTCGGCCGACAACGCAGGACCCGCCGTGTCGATCAGCAGCACCAGCGGCAGCCGCAGCTCCGCTGCCAGTGCCATGCCGCGGCGCGCCTCCCGCAGCGACGCGGGCCCGACGGTGTTGCCTACACCGCCTATCGTGCGTCGCTGGCCGAGCACGACGGTGGGCTGGCCGGCGAAGCGGGCCAGGGCCAACAGCGTCGTCGCTGCCTCGCCCTGCCCGCCGGACAACACCACCCGGTCGGTGGCGCCGTCGCGCAGCAGGGCCGCGACGCCCGGTCGGTCCGCCCGTCGCGACGCCACCACCGAGTCCCATGCCGGCACGTCGGGCGTCGGTTCGGGCGGCTGGGGCGCCGGCAGCGGTCGCGGTGGGTCGGCGACCACCGTCAGCGCGCGGTCCAGCGTCCGGCGCAGCTCGCCGAGGGCGACGACGTCGTCGATCACCCCGTGGCGCTGCAGGTTCTCCGCGGTCTGCACGCCCTCGGGGAACGGCTCCCCGTAAAGCAGCTGGTAGACGCGCGGGCCGAGGAAGCCGATGAGGGCGCCCGGCTGCGCCAGGGTGACGTGTCCCAGCGAGCCCCACGACGCGAACACCCCGCCGGTGGTCGGGTTGCGCAGATAGACCAGGTAGGGCAGGTGCGCCCGCTTGTGCAGCCGGACCGCGGCGGCGATCTTGACCATCTGCAGGAACGCGACGGTGCCCTCCTGCATGCGGGTGCCGCCGGAGCTCGGCGACGCCAGCAGCGGAAGCCGCTCGGCCGTCGCCCGCTGCACGGCGGTGGTGATCCGTTCGGCCGCCGCGACGCCGATCGACCCGCCCAGGAAGCCGAACTCGCAGACGATGACGGCGACGCGACGCCCGAATATGCGCCCTTCGCCGGTCAGCACGGATTCGTCCATCCCGGTGGCGGCCCGGGCGTCGGCCAGTTCGCGGGCGTAGGACGCGGTCGTCGGCACCGCCAGCGGAGCGCTGTCCCAGCTGATGAACGAACCTTCGTCGAGGACTGCGTCGCGCAGTTGTCCGGTCGTGACACGACTCACGAAACGAGGCTATATAGGCTGGCCGCATGATCGGTATCACCCGGGCCGAAGGCGTCATGACCGTCGAGCTGCAGCGCCCGGAGCGGCGCAATGCCCTGAATTCCCAGCTCGTCGAGGAGCTGCGGGAAACCTTCGAGAAGGCCGCCGACGGGTCCGTGCGGGCCATCGTGCTGACCGGCCAGGGCACGGCGTTCTGCGCCGGCGCCGACCTGAGCGGCGATGCCTTCGCCGCCGACTACCCCGACCGCCTCATCGAACTGCACAAGGTGATGGACACGACGCTGATCCCGGTGATCGGCGCCATCAACGGCCCGGCCATTGGCGCGGGCCTGCAGCTGGCCATGCGCTGTGACCTGCGGGTCGTCGAGCCGGAGGCTTTCTTCCAATTCCCGACGTCGAAATATGGCCTCGCGCTTGATAATTGGAGTATCCGCCGGCTGTCATCGCTGGTCGGCCACGGGCGGGCCAGCGCGATGCTGCTGACCGCGGAGAAGCTGTCCGGCGAAGCGGCGCTGCAGACGGGCATGGCCAACCGCCTCGGGACACTCGCCGACGCCCAGCAGTGGGCCGTCGAGATCGCCGGGTTGGCCCCGCTGGCCATCCAGCACGCCAAGCGGGTGCTCAACGACGACGGTGCGATGGAGGAGCAGCGCCCGGAGCACAAGGAGCTCTTCGACAGGGCATGGGCCAGCCAGGACGTCATCGAGGCGCAGGTCGCCCGGGTGGAGAAGCGGCCGCCGAAGTTCCAGGGGGCCTGACACCGATGGCGCGGGGGACGCTGCGGCTGGCGGCCGGTACAGCCTCGCTGGCGGCCGGCGGTTGGCTGATGCGGGCGCTGCACGGCGCCCCGGCCGCGCTCGGCGCCGGCCCCGGATCGATCCGGGCGGTCGCCCAGGGATCACCGAACTACCGCGACGGCGTCTTCGTCAACCTCGATCCCGCCTCCATCTACAAGATGGACGCCGAGCAGCTGCGGCTCATCGTGTGGGAATTGCTGGGCGGGCGCGGCGGCAGCAAGCCGACGGGCCCGATCCCGCTGGCGGCGCCGGCGATCTTCGACGGCGACCCGCAGCGGCTGGCCGTCAGCTGGTTCGGCCACTCCACGGCGCTGGTGGAGATCGACGGGTATCGCGTGCTCACCGATCCCGTGTGGAGTGAGAGGTGCTCGCCGTCCGACGTCGTCGGGCCGCGTCGCCTGCACCCACCCCCGGTTCAGCTGGAAGGGCTGCCGGCCGTCGACGCCGTCGTCATCAGCCATGATCATTACGACCACCTCGATATCGACACCGTCATGGCGCTGGCCCGCACCCAGCGGGCCCCGTTCGTGGTGCCGCTGGGAGTCGGAGCCCACCTGCGTGCGTGGGGGATTCCCGAGCACCGCATCGTCGAACTCGACTGGCACCAAAGCGCGAAGGTCGACGAGCTGACGCTGATCTGCATGCCGGCGCGCCACTTCTCCGGGCGCCTGCTCGACCGCAACACCACGCTGTGGGCGTCGTGGGCGTTCGTGGGACCCAACCATCGCGTGTACTTCGGTGGCGACACCGGCTACACCAAGAGCTTCGCCCAAATCGGGGCCGACCACGGGCCTTTCGACCTGACGTTGTTGCCCATCGGCGCCTACAACACCGCGTGGCCGGACATCCACATGAACCCCGAGGAGGCGGTCCGTGCGCACCTCGACGTCACCGACCCCCGCTCGGGGCTGTTGGTGCCGATCCACTGGGGCACGTTCCGGCTCGCCCCGCATCCGTGGGCCGAGCCGGTCGAGCGCCTGCTCGCTGCTGCGGGGCCCGCCCACGTCGAGGTGGCGGTGCCCACGCCCGGGCAGCGCGTCGACAGCGCGACGCCCGACCAATTGAGTCCGTGGTGGCGGCTGTGATCTGAGCGGCGCGCCTCCTCGCCGCGTTAGGGTTCCGCCATGACGAAACCCGCGGCGTTCGCCGCCGCTGTCGTGCTCCTGCTCGCGCCGACGGGATGCGAGCAAGCCCAACACCTCAGCAGCCCGCCGCCCCCGGCGTTCGCCGGGCCGCCCAACGAGGTGTCGGGAGTGCAGATCCCCGCAGGGCGTGTCGAGGAGGCCGTCGCCAAGATCGACGGCCTGGTCGGCGACCTGATGAAAACCAGCGGCATCCCGGGAATGGCGGTGGCCGTCGTGCACGCAGGAAAGACGCTGTACGCCAAGGGTTTCGGTGTCAGAGACGCAACCAAAGGCGGCGGGCAGGCCAACGCGGTCGACGCCGACACGGTCTTTCAGTTGGCCTCGGTGTCCAAATCGGTCGGCACGACGGTGATCGCGCACGAAGTCACCGAGAAGGCCGTGTCGTGGGATACGCCCGTCGCGTCCCAGCTGCCCTGGTTCGCCCTGAACGACCCCTACGTCACCGGCCACGTGACCATCGCCGATTTGTACTCGCACCACTCCGGGTTGCCCGACCATGCCGGCGACCAGCTCGAAGACCTGGGATACGACCGCCGGCAGACGCTCGAACGGTTGAAGTACCTGCCGCTGAGGCCTTTTCGGGCCAGCTACGCGTACACCAACTTCGGGGTTACCGCGGCCGCGGAGGCGGTGGCCGCGGCCGCGCACAGGTCGTGGGAAGACCTCTCCGACGAGGTGCTCTACCGCCCGCTCGGGATGTCGTCGACGAGTTCGCGATTTTCCGAGTTCATCGCGCGGCCCGACCATGCCGTCAACCACGTGAAGGTGGGCGACGGCTGGCAGCCCCGCTACCAACGTGACCCGGATGCCCAATCGCCCGCGGGTGGGGTCAGTTCGTCGGTCAACGACATGGCGCGCTGGCTGACGACGCTGCTGGGCAACGGGACCTTCGACGGCCGGACCATCTCGTCACCGGAGGCCCTGTTGCCCGCCACCACCGCGCAGGTCGTGTCGACACCGGCGACGACGCCGACGGCGCGGTCGGGCTTCTACGGGTACGGATTCAACGTGTCGGTGACGTCGTCGGGGCGCACCGAGTACAGCCATTCCGGCGCCTTCGCTTTGGGGGCCGCCACGAACTTCGTGGTGATGCCCTCGCAGGACGTGGCCATCATCGCGCTGACCAACGCCGCGCCCATCGGTGTGCCCGAAACCCTGACCGCCGAATTCATGGATCTGGTTCAGTACGGCCAGGTTCGGGAGGATTGGGCGACCGCGTACAAGAACGCCTTCGCGTCGATGAGCGCGCCGGAGGGGGCGCTGGTGGGCAAGCGGCCGCCGGCCGACCCGGTGCCGCCCAAACCCTTCAACGACTACCAAGGCGTGTACGCCAACGACTACTGGGGTCCCGCCGTCGTGAGCACGCGCGGGGGCGCCCTGCAGCTCACGATGGGACCGAAGGGCCAGACCTTCCCCTTGACCCACTGGGACGGTGACACGTTCACCTTCGCGTTGATGGATGAAAACGCACCCCCCGGCACGACTTCCACGGCCACCTTTGCCGGCAACACCCTCAGACTGGAGTACTTCGACTCGGACAAGCTGGGAACGTTCACCCGATGAACGCCGGCCTGAGCGACGCCGAGGTCGCGCAGCGGGTCGCCGACGGCAAGACCAACGCGGTCGCCGGGCGTGCCACGCGCAGCGTGGCCGACATCGTGCGGGCCAACGTGTTCACGCGCATCAATGCCATCCTCGGGGTGCTGCTGCTGATCGTGCTGGCGACGGGCTCGCTGATCAACGGGCTGTTCGGCCTGCTCATCGTCGCCAACAGCGTCATCGGCATGGTCCAGGAGATCCGTGCCAAGCAGACGCTGGACAAGCTGGCGATCGTCGGGCAGGCACGGCCTCTGGTGCGCAGGCGATCCGGAACCCGAGCGTTGGCGCCGGACGAGGTGGTGCTCGACGACATCATCGAGCTGGGCCCCGGCGACCAGATCGTCGTCGACGGCGAAGTGGCCGAAGAGGCGAGCCTGGAAATCGACGAGTCGCTGTTGACCGGCGAGGCCGACCCCATCGGCAAGCGGGTCGGCGACGCGGTGATGTCGGGCAGCTTCGTCGTCGCCGGAAGTGGCGCCTACCGGGCCACCAGGGTCGGGCGAGATGCCTACGCCGCCAAGCTCGCCGACGAGGCCAGCAAGTTCACCCTGGTGAAGTCCGAGCTGCGCAACGGCATCGACAGGATCCTGAAGTTCATCACCTACCTGTTGGTCCCGGCCGGCCTGCTGACCATCTACACCCAGTTGTTCACCACGCACGCCGGATGGCGGCAATCCGTGCTGCGGACCGTCGGCGCGCTGGTCCCGATGGTGCCGGAAGGCCTGGTGCTGCTGACGTCGGTCGCGTTCGCGGTCGGGGTGGTCAGGCTGGGCCAGCGCCGGTGCCTGGTGCAGGAGCTGCCCGCCATCGAGGGGTTGGCGCGGGTCGACGTGGTCTGCGCCGACAAGACGGGCACCCTGACCGAGACCGGCATGCGGGTCGCTCGCGTCGAGGCGCTCGGCCCGGATGCACTGGGGGACAACGTTGCCGATGTGCTGGCCGCACTGGCCGCCGCCGACCCGCGGCCCAACGCCAGCATGCGGGCCATCGCTGAGGCCTATCGCGAGCCGCCGGCCTGGACCGCCACCGCGACCGCGCCGTTCAAGTCGGCCACCAAATGGAGTGGCGTGTCCTTCGGCGACCACGGGGACTGGGTGATCGGGGCCCCCGACGTGCTGCTCGATCCCCGTTCGGCCGCCGCCGAACAAGCCGAACGACTCGGGGGGCTCGGGTTGCGGGTGCTGCTGGTGGGCGCCGCCGACACGACCGTCGACGCGCCGGGCGCACCGGGCAATGTCACGCCCACCGCGTTGGTGCTGCTCGAGCAGAAGGTGCGGCCGGATGCGCGTGAAACAATCGAGTTCTTCGCCGCACAAGGAGTTTCGGTCAAGGTTTTGTCCGGCGACAACGCAGTCTCGGTCGGTGCGGTCGCACGCAGGCTCGGGCTGCAGGGTGACACTATGGACGCGCGTGCGCTGCCGCAGGACCCCGCGGGAGTCGCGGAAGCGCTGGACTCCCACACCACCTTCGGGCGGGTGCGCCCGGACCAGAAGCGTGTCATCGTCAATGCCCTGCAGTCACACGGGCACGCCGTGGCCATGACCGGCGACGGCGTCAACGACGTGCTGGCCCTCAAGGACGCCGATATCGGCGTGGCGATGGGATCCGGCAGCCCCGCTTCGCGCGCGGTGGCGCAGATCGTGTTGTTGGACAACCGATTCGCCACGCTGCCCTATGTCGTCGGCGAGGGACGCCGCGTGATAGGCAACGTCGAGCGCGTCGCCAACCTCTTCCTCACCAAGACCGTCTACTCGGTGCTGCTGGCCCTCTTCGTCGGTATCGAGTGCCTGCTTGCACCGTCGGTTCACGCGGACCCGCTGCTGTACCCGTTCCAACCCATCCACGTCACCATCGCGGCGTGGTTCACCATCGGGATCCCGTCGTTCATTCTGTCGCTGGCACCCAACAACGAACGCGCGCACCCGGGGTTCGTGCGGCGGGTGCTCAGCGTCGCCCTGCCCTGCGGGCTGGTCGTCGGGCTCGCGACTTTCGTCTCCTACCTGCTGGCCTATCACGGCCGCCATGCCACTTTCGCGCAGCAGGAGCAGGCGTCGACGGCGGCGCTCATCACGTTGCTGACGACGGCGCTGTGGGTGCTCGCGGTGGTGGCGCGCCCCTACCAGTGGTGGCGCGTCGCGCTGATCGCGGCGTCGGGGCTGGCCTACGTGGTGATCTTTAACGTGCCGCTGGCTCGTCGGGAGTTCCTGCTGGATCCGTCGGACGCGGCGGTGACCGCGACGGCGCTGGGCACCGGGGTGGCGGGGGCCGCGTTGATCGAGCTCATGTGGTGGGTTCGCGCCCGGATGCTGGGGGTAGAGCCGCGGTTGTGGCGCTGATCGCGGGCATTGGGCGCCGGGGGGTGCCGGCGCGCCAAGTAAGATCCTCGCGGGGAAAGGACGGGCTGATGGGATTCTTGGACAAGGCGAAGGACCTGTTGTCGCAGAACGCCGACAAAGTCGAGATGGCGATCGATAAGGCCGGCGAGTTCGTCGACGACAAGACGCAGGGCAAGTACTCCGACACCATTCACAAGGTGGCCGACGAGGCCAAGAAGGCTGCGGACTCCGCCGCCGCGGGCGACCAGAAGAACTGAGCTCATGGCCAAACTCTCCGGATCGATCGACGTCCCGCTGCCTCCCGAGACCGCGTGGAAGCACGCGTCGGACCTGTCCCGTTTCAAGGAATGGCTGACCATTCACCGCGTGTGGCGCAGCAAGTTGCCCGACGACATCGACAAGGGCACGGTTGTCGAGTCCATCGTCGAGGTGAAGGGCATGTACAACCGGATCAAATGGACCGTGGTGCGCTACAAGCCGCCGGAAGGCATGACGCTCAACGGAGAGGGCGTCGGCGGTGTGAAGGTCAAGCTGATGGCCAAGATTCAGCCCAAGGAACAGGGGTCGGTCGTCGCGTTCGATGTCCACCTGGGCGGTCCGGCGCTGTTCGGACCGATCGGCATGATCGTCGCCGCCGCGCTGCGAAGCGACATCGACGCGTCCCTGCAGAACTTCGTCACGGTGTTCACCAGGCCCGATCCGGCCACGAACGGACACCGCTGACCCCCGCCCCGACGGCCCACTAATGTCGCTTCCATGACTCGCCGGCTGAGCCCTGGTTGGCTGGTCGCCTTCTGCGCCCTCGTCGTTTCGGCCAGCGCGTGGATGCCCTGGCTGACCACCGCGGTCGGCGGCGGAGGCTGGGCAAGTGCCATCGGGGGCACCCACGGCAGCCTGCGGTTGCCGCGGGGGTTCGGGGCGGGCCAGCTGATCGTCTTGTTGTCGGCGGTCCTGCTGGTCCTCGGGGCGATGGTCGGCCGCCGACTGTCAACCAGACTGGCTTCGGTTGCCGCGCTGGTTGTTTCGCTGCTCATCGTCGCCCTCACCGCGTGGTACTACAAGCTCAACGTCAACCCCCCGGTGTCGGCCGAGTACGGCTTCTACGCCGGCGCGGCCGGGGCGGTGTGCGCGGTCGCATGCTCGCTGGTGGCGGTGGTCGTGGCACTCGCCTCGGGCCCGTCGCGCCGCTGAGTCGTCACCTCGAGGGGAACTGGTGTTTGCCGGATGCCCCATCGCCTGGTTCGTTCACGCCGAACACGAAGGGCGCGAACACCACCTCGCGTCCGTCGGGGTCGCGATACGTCACCGCTCCGGTCGCCTCCCAGTACGGGTGCTGCTGAACGGTTTCGGCGCCCGATTCGCGCAGGCGGGCGATAGCCGCCGACATGGCCTGCTCGTCCGGAAAGTACAGGCACAACTGTTCGTGGTGGTCCACCGCAACCGGTTCGGCGGACTCGACGATCTCCAGGGTGAGGTTCCAGCTGGGCAGCCCGAAGATCGCACCGCTGCTGCCGAAGCTGGCCTCGAACGTCTCGTAGAGCGGCAGGCCGACCAGTTCCCGATAGAAACGCACCGTTGCCTCGAAGTTCGACGACCGGCGCGCGAACCAGATGGCGCCGATCGGCGCCAACGGCGGTGGCCAGTGCGTCGTGCGGCGGCGTGAGCTGTGTTCGTCGGCCGCCATCACAGCCCGACGGCGCTCGGTGCCGATTCGGCGGTATGCCAGCGCCGCAACCGTGCGCCCGGCGCCCACGTCGAATGCGTGCCGCTGGAGATGCGCTCCGGCAGTTGAAGTTTGCACACCGGGCCATCGCAGACCCGGGCGGCGTCGAACACCACGCAGTAGGAGGCGTCGGCAGTCATGTCGGTGGTGAGGGTGACCAGGTAGCCGTCGTCCTCGCCGTGGGCGCCGACCCGGGGCGCCATCGCGGTCTCGCTTCCGTAGACGCCGTCGCCGAAGGCGAAGCTCTGTTCGGTGCCGGTGAGCAGGTCGTGTCTGACCAGTCCGTCGAACAGGAACCAGCCGGGCTTGCCGGTGGCGGCGTAGGTGTAGCGGTAGCTGCGCGCCGCGTAATCGGGGTTGATGGTGCCGAACTCCGTGATCGACTCCGAGAGCCGCTCCTCGCGGACCGCGCCGGTCACCAGGTTGAGCCGCCAGCGGTGCAGCCGGGTCTGCAACCGGTCCAGCGCGAGGAAGCGAAAGAGCTTGTCCCACTTCTCCCCGAGGGGCCCCACCGTTCCGCCATTGTCCAGCGGAGAGGGATCGCCTTCGAAGAAGCCGTCGAGCACGATCTCGTCCCCGTCCTCGTAGGCGTTGACGAAGTGCAGCACGAACGTCGGGTCGGCCTCGAACCACCGGATGTCGTCGGTCCCGCCCCGGCGGGGGAGCACCGCGAAGCGCGACGGGATGTCCGGATAGAACCGGGGCAGGTGGACGCCGTGCTCGAGGAGTCCCGGATCCCAGAACAGCGGGAAATCGTTGAGGACGACGTAGTTTTCGGTGAATGCCATATCGTGCGGCAGCCGCGGGCCGGGCAGCGGGACGTCCACGTAGTGCGCCAGCTCGTTGCCGGCGTCCACCACGCCGTAGCGCATGTACGGGTCCTGCTTGCTGTAGTTGAAGAACAGCAATTCGCCGGTTCTGTTGTCCACCTTGGGATGTGCGGACACCCCCCAGTCGGCGGGGAAGCGTCCGTTCCAGGTTTCCTTACCGAGCGTATCGGCCGAGTACGGGTCGATGCGGTACAGGTCGCCGCATTGGTAGAAGCTGGTCAATGCGACGCCCCGGTGCACGATCACGTCGGTGCTCGAGGCGTCCTTCATCAGGGTGCGAGCGCCCCAGCCGTTCTCGCGTCGGGCCAGTTGCACCGGCTCGGCCAGGCCCGGCCACAGGGGTACCCCCGCCTCGTTTTCCGCCAGGAAGCCGTCCGTGCGAATGAACCGATTGCGGTAGAAGGCTTTTCCGTCACGGAAGCCGACCACGTGGAGCATGCCGTCGCCGTCGAACGGGTGGTAGGTCTTCAACGCCGGGTGCAGCGGATTCTCGGTGTTGCGAAGGTATACGCCGTCGAGGTCGCGCGGGATCTCGCCCTCCACGGGGGCCAGATCCCCGGCGTCCCACTCGGTGGTCTGCGGCCGCCACGGCCCGGTGCGGTACGGGTGGTCGTCGTCCTCGGGCAGGGTGGACAGGAACTTGCCGACGATCTCCACGTCCATGGTCACCAACCTCGGGTTGTGCGCACGATGAAACTCACGGTGGTGGCGGTGCTGCCGCCGAAGTTGAGCGTGCCGAAGGCGGTCGCGCCGTCAACCTGATAGTCGCCGGCCGCCCCACTGACCTGTTTGGCCGCGTCGAGCAGCATGCGCACGCCGGACGCTCCGACCGGGTGGCCGCCGCCGATCAGTCCGCCGCTGGGGTTGATCGGCAGTCGGCCGCCGATCTCGATCTCGCCGTTTTCGATCGCCTTCCACGACTCACCCGGTCCGGTCAGGCCGATGTGGTCGATGGCGAGGTACTCGCTGGGGGTGAAGCAATCGTGCACCTCGAAGCCGTCGACGTCGTCGAGCGTGAGCTCGGCGCGGCGCAACGCGTCCAGCACCGCGGCGCGTACGTGCGGAAGGACGTACGGCTGGTCGGCGGCGCGGCGCAGTTTCTGCTGCAGGCCAAGCCCCACGGTGCGGTGTCCCCAGCCGTCGATGCGCGCGATCGGGCGGGTGCCGGGGTGGTCTCGCAGAAAAGCGTCGTTGACCAGGACGAGTCCGGCGCCACCGTCGGTCATCTGGCTGCAGTCGAAGCGCCGCAGCCGCCCCTCCGTGACCGGGTTGGTGCCGTCGTCGTCGGTGATCGGGTCCGGAACGCTCCACCGGCGGGTCTGGGCATTGGGGTTGCGCCGGGCGTTGGCGAAGTTGAGCTGCGCGATGGCCCGCAGGTGCGTGTCGTCCAGGCCGTAGCGCCGGTCGTACTCCCCGGCGACCTCGTCGAACATCGACGGCCACAGGTAGCGCGCGCCCGTCCCCTCATGACCCGTCCATGCCGCCGCGCCGAGGTGTCCGGCGGCGGTGTCACCGGGCACCGTCTTCTCCAGCTCGATCCCGATGACCAGCGCGCTGTCGTAGGCGCCCGACCGCAGATCGGCGGCCGCCGACAGCACCGCCACGCCCCCGGAGGCGCACGCCGCTTCGTGCCGGGTGGCGGGGGTGTCCCAGAGGCCGTCACACACCGTCGCCGGCATCGCGCCGAGGTGCCCTTGGCCGGCGAACAGCTCGCCGAAGGCGTTCGCCACATGGACGACTCCGATGCCGTCGGCCGTCAGGCTGGCCGCGGCGAGCGTGTGCTCGACGATCTCCGCGGTCAGCGCAGCGAAGTCCAGACCCTCTTTGGTGACGTTGCGCGCGAAGTCGCTTTGGTAGCCGCCGAGGATCCATACGCCTGTCGAGCCGTCCACATGCGGCACGGTACTCCTGAGCGAACACCTCGCCCAGGGGATCCGGAAGCTGGTTGTCACGTTTGCTGACCCCGAATGAGGGCGGCCCCGTCGGCTCTCGGGCTGAACCGACGGGACCTAGGCGAGCACGCAGGCCGGCCCACATGCGCGCCTCTCATGCATCATTGCCCTCAGCAGCGGCGCACAAACATGCTCGCGCAACGTCGCAACCGACCTCACCGGTCGGTGCTGACCTGGCGACACAAGATTTGCCCAGCTCAGGGCGCGCTCAGCCGCAACGGCGCCCTGGGCGGGCACGCCTCGATCCGTGCGGGCCGCGGGCAGAACCACTGCGTTGCGACCCGGTCTCGGATGGATACCTTTTCGCAGATCACTGGTCACACGTGACCCGTGGATCACTATCGTCACATGAGCTAGCTGCGAATCTCAGGTTGCGACGGCCTGTCTCGAAAGGTGTTACATGTCGGCGATTCTTCGAAGTGTGTCGCTCTCGATGGCATCGGCGGCCGCTGTCGGGCTCGTCCTTGCGATCGGGCCGGCACCGACGGCGAACGCCACCCCGTGCGGGGCACCCGAAGCGAACGTGGACCCTCCGGCGGTGACGCCCGCCATTCCCGCACCTCAGCCGGTCGTCCAACCGCCCACCGGGCGCAGGCCCACTCACACCAACGACTCGGCGCCGCTGCCCAAGCTCGGCCCGCTGATCTCGTCCTTCCTCAAGCCCACCCCGGGGCAGCGCTACGCCGCCCCGATCCAGCCCCAGGCCGGGGTGGCACCGCCCAACCCCAATCCGCCCGCCCCGGGGTTGCCCCAACAGCCGAACGCCACCCAAATGCAGCCCAACGCGGCGCCGGTGCATCCCCAGCCGGCGCCGAAGCCGGCGCCGGACGCCGCACCCGCGCCTCCCGTCTCGATCGCGGGCGCCCCGACGTCGCTGGTCGACTGGGTGACCGGACCGAACGGCCCGAACAGGACCCTGCAGCGTTTCGGCATCTCGGGGACCGACCTCGGGATCGTCTGGGACAACGGCGATCCGAGTAACCACCAAGCGCTGATGGCCTTCGGTGACACGTTCGGCTACTGCAAGGTCCACGGCCAGGAATGGCGTTACAACGTCTTGTTCCGCAGTTCGGACCACGACCTGTCGCACGGCATCCACATCGCCGACGGCGTGCCCAACAACCCCTACTCCGGGTCACCGGTGTGGTCGAACGGCCTGTCCAAGCAGGTCGTCAACACCATCCACAAGGCGACGCACGAGACGGGCATCATCCCGACGGCGGCGATGTCCCTCGGCAGAACCCAGTACATGAGCTACATGTCGATCCGGCAGTGGGGTCGGGACGGCGAATGGTCGACCAACTACTCGGCGATCGCCCGGTCCAACGACAACGGCCAGAACTGGGGGATCTTTCCCACCAGCATCCGCACGGCTTCGCCCGATGCCATCCCGGGTGCCGGCTTCACGCCCGGAAACGAGAATTTCCAGATGGGCGCGTTCATGAAGGGCAACGACGGCTACATCTACCAGTTCGGGACCCCGTCGGGGCGCGGTGGCGCGGCTTTCCTGTCACGGGTTCAGCCGGGCCAGTTGCCCGACGTCACGAAGTATCAATACTGGAACGGCGACGGAGAGGGGCGCTGGGTCCCGAGCAATCCGGGGGCGGCCACGCCGATCTTCCCCGGCCCCGTGGGCGAGATGTCGGCGCAGTACAACGACTACCTCAAGCAGTACCTGGTGCTCTACACCAACGGTGGCAGCAACGACGTCGTCGCAAGGACCGCGCCGAGCCCGCAGGGGCCGTGGAGCCCGGAACAGCCGCTGGTGTCGTCGTTCTCGATGCCGGGCGGGATCTACGCGCCGATGATCCACCCGTGGTCGTCGGGGCGGGATCTGTACTTCAACTTGTCGCTGTGGTCGGCATACGACGTGATGCTGATGCATACCGAGCTCCCCTAGGCCGCCGGGTCGGCCCCGGCGGGCGTGTCGTTTCGGCTCGCACGTCTCCGGCGTCGCGGTAAACGGCGCGATCGCCATTGCGCACGAACGGCATTCGCGGCGCGGGCCGACGGCCGCGACGGCCGTCCGCGACTCCCGGCGCTGCCGACCGCGAGCAAAGCGCCGGCCGGCGGCAGATTGGCCTGAGCTGCCGGTTCCGCCGACGCCCGGAGTGTTCATGGGTATCGTCAAGCGCTGTGTTCGAGTCTTCGATTCCCGCCGTGTTGCGGGAGCGCGCCAGCCTGCAGCCCAGCGAGGTGGCGTTCACCTACGTCGATTACGAACACGACTGGGCGGGCGTCGCCGAGACGCTGACCTGGTCGCAGCTGTATCGGCGCACGTCGAACCTGGCGCGGGAGCTCGAAGCCCTCGGGTCGACGGGTGACCGCGCCGTCATCCTGGCGCCGCAAGGACTCGAGTACGTCGTCGCGTTTCTCGGCGCACTGCAGGCCGGCCAGATTGCGGTGCCGCTGTCGATGCCACTCGGCGGCGCCAGCGACGAGCGGGTCAGCGCCGTCCTGAACGACGCGTCGCCCTCGTCCATCCTGACGACATCACCCGTGGCCGGCGACATTGCCGGGTACATCAAGGCCGGGCCGGGAGCTGCCGCGCCATCGGTCATCGAGGTCGACCTGCTGGACCTGGACTCCGACCACGCGGCCCCCGCCGAGGGCTACGGGACCACCGACATTGCGCACCTGCAGTACACCTCGGGGTCCACCCGCACGCCCGCGGGAGTCATGGTGTCCCACCGCAACATTCAGGTCAATTGCGAGCAGATCATGGCCGCCTACTACCCGGACGCGGTCGCTCCGCAGGACACCACCGTGGTGTCGTGGCTGCCGCTCTTTCACGACATGGGCTTGATCTTCGGCATCGCCTTCCCGGTGCTGGGGGGTTTTCGCACCGTACTGACCAGCCCGCCGGCCTTCCTGCAGCGACCGGCGCGGTGGATACAGATGCTGGCCGGCAACCCGCACACGTTCTCGGCGGGACCGAATGTCGCTTTCGAGTTGGCGGCGCGCAAGACGTCGGACGACGACATGGCGGGGCTCGACCTCGGGGGGGTGCGCAACATCCTCAACGGTGCCGAGCGCGTGAACCCCCCCACCCTGCGGCGCTTCGCCGAGCGGTTCGCCCGCTTCAACCTGCGTCCCGAGGTACTGAGGGCGTCCTACGGGCTCGCAGAAGCGACGTTGTACGTGGCGACCCTGGACACCGGCAAACCACCGCTCACCGTCGCCTTCGAGCCCGAGAAACTGACCGCCGGACAGGCGGTCCGGTCCGCGACCGCGGACGGCCCGCCGCTGGTCAGCTACGGCATGCCGCAGTCGCCCACGGTGCGCATCGTCGACCCCGAGACCGGCGTCGAGTGCCCGACGGGGACGGTCGGGGAGATTTGGGTGCACGGCGACAACGTCTGCGCCGGCTATTGGCAAAGGCCTGACGACACCCAACGCACCTTCGGCGCAACGCTTGTCGGCGCGTCGGGCGACGCGCCGGAGGCGCCCTGGCTGCGGACCGGAGACCTGGGCTTCTTCTCCGAGTGTGAGATGTTCATCGTCGGCCGCATCAAGGACCTCCTGATCGTCTACGGGCGCAACCACGCGCCCGACGACATCGAGGCGACAATCCAGGAAATCACCGCGGGCCGGGTCGTGGCGATCGCGGTTCCCGACGACGAGGGCGTCGAACAGCTGGTCACCATCGTCGAACTCAAGCCGGTTGGCGACTCCGAAGAGGCGGTGGGGCAGAAGCTGACCGCGGCCAGGCGGGAGATCACCGCGGCGATATCGAGGTCGCACGGCCTGAGCGTGTCGGATCTCGTTCTGGTGCCGCCTCATTCGATACCGCTCACTACGAGCGGCAAGGTCAGGCGCCGAGATTGCTTGCAGCGGTACCTGCACGGGGAGTTCACCCGCCTGGACGCGCTGGCCCGGCCGCCCAAGCGGCGCACGGCAACTGATGTCACCGACGCCGCTGCGGGCGGCGCGGGTCTGGCCCAGCGCCTGCGCACGCTGCAGCAGCAGCAACACGACCTGCTGCTCGAGACGGTGTGCTCGCAGGCGGCAACGGTACTGGGCCACGACGCCGACGAGATCGACCCCGAGTCCGCGTTCCGCGAACTAGGGTTCGACTCGGTGAAAGCCACCGAGCTGCTCGACAGGCTCAAAACGATCACCGAGTTGGCACTCTCGCCGACCCTGGCCTTCGACCACCCCACGCCGGTCGCGCTGGCCACCCACCTGAGTCAGCTGCTGAGCGGATCGGTCGCGGCGGCTCCGCCGGCGGAGGCGCGGGTGGCGTCCGACGAGCCGGTGGCCGTCGTGGGGATGGCGTGCCGCTTTCCCGGGGGGGTCGATTCGGCTGCGGCGCTGTGGGATCTCGTGTCGGGTGGCGTCGACGCGGTCGGCGCATTCCCCGCCGACCGCGGCTGGGACCTGGCGAATCTGTTCGATCCCGATCCCGACGCCGTCGGCAAGACCTACACCCGCGCCGGGGGGTTCCTGGCGGAGGCGGCCGAGTTCGACGCCGACTTCTTCGGGATCTCCGCGCGGGAGGCCCAGACGATGGATCCCCAGCAACGGTTGCTGCTGGAGGTGTGCTGGGAAGCGTTGGAAACAGCCCGCATCGATCCGGCCGCATTGGCCCGCTCGGAGACAGGGGTGTTCGTCGGCGCCTGGTCGCAGTCCTACGGCGGCGGCGGTTCCGACGGTGTCGAGGGGTACGCCCTGACCGGTCTGTCCACCAGCGTGGCCTCGGGGCGTGTCGCCTACGCGCTGGGTTTGCAGGGCCCCGCCATCACCGTGGACACCGCATGCTCGTCGTCGTTGGTGGCCACGCACCTGGCATGTCAGTCGCTGCGCAACGGCGAGTCGGTTCTCGCCCTGGCCGGCGGTGTGACGGTGATGACCACACCGTCGGTGTTCACCGAGTTCGCCCGGCAACGCGGGCTGGCCGCCGACGGTCGCTGTAAAGCCTTCTCCGCCAACGCCGATGGCACCGGCTGGGGTGAAGGCGCCGCGGTGCTGGTGCTGGAGCGGCTCAGCGACGCGCAGCGCAACAACCACCCCGTGCTCGCGGTCATCGCGGGGTCGGCGATCAACCAGGACGGCGCCTCCAACGGTCTGACCGCCCCCAACGGGCCCGCCCAGCAACGCGTCATCGCCCAGGCCGTGGCCAACGCCGGCATCGCATTCGACCAGGTCGACGTCGTCGAGGCGCACGGCACCGGCACCACTCTGGGCGACCCGATCGAAGCCGGCGCCCTGATCGCCACCTATGGGGCCGCGCGCACCGCCGAGCAGCCCCTATGGCTGGGATCGATCAAATCCAACATCGGTCACACCCAGGCCGCCGCCGGCGCCGCCGGGATCATCAAAATGGTTGCGGCGCTTGGGCACGACAGCCTGCCCCCCACGCTGAACGTCGACCGGCCCAGCCCGCACATCGACTGGTCGACCGGCACCGTTCGCCTGCTCACCGAGGCGGTGCCCTGGCCGGCCACCGAGCATCCGCGCACCGCCGCGGTGTCGTCGTTCGGGATCAGCGGCACCAACGCGCACCTGATCCTGCGGCAGCCGCCCACCCCGCCGCCGGACGCCACCCCGCCGGCGGCGGCCGATGTCGGGCCGCGGATGTGGCCGGTGTCGGCGTTCACCCCCGCGGCGCTGGCGGCGCAGGCCGACCGACTGCACCGCCACCTGGTCAGCCACCCCGACCTCGACCTCACCGACGTGGCCTACAGCCTGGGCGCCACCCGCACGCATCACTCCCATCGCGCAGTGATCACCGCATCGGCGGCCACCGCCGATCAACGCGAAGAACTGCTGGACGCCCTCGATGCGCTGCGCGCCGGCCGGCCGCACCCGCAGCTGACCCGACACCACCATCTCGCCCACCTGCGCGGCAAAACGGTGTTCGTCCTGCCCGGGCAGGGCGGCCAGCATCCCGGCATGGGCACCGAGCTCTACGAACACCACCCGGCCTTCGCCGACATGGTCGACCGCTGCGACCAGGCGTTGCGCCCCTTCACCGGCTGGTCGGTGCGCGACGTGCTGTGCGCAGCCGAGGGGGCCCCGCCGCTGGATCGAGTCGACGTCGTCCAGCCGGCGCTGTTCACGATGATGGTGTCACTCGCAGAGGTGCTGGGCCGCAACGGCATTGTCCCCGACGCGGTGATCGGCCACTCGCAGGGAGAGATCGCCGCGGCCTACATCGCCGGGGCGCTTTCGCTGCCCGAGGCCGCCAAGGTGGTGGCACTGCGCAGTCAGGCGTTGAGCTCGCTGCGCGGCGCCGGCGGCATGGCGTCGGTCCTGCTGAGCGCCGACGAACTGCGCCCCCGCCTGCAACCGTGGGGTGAGGCGTTGAGCATCTCGGCGATCAACGGGCCGACGCACACCATCGTCAGCGGCCGGCCGGCCGCACTGGACGAGTTCATCGCGGCGTGCGAACGTGACGGCGTCCACGTCCGGGCCATCGCGGTCGATTACGCCTCGCATTCGGCCCAGGTCGAGCCCCTGCGGGAGAAGCTGCTGGCCGAGCTTGCCGACCTGACTCCGGCGCCTGCCCGCATCCCGCTGTATTCCACGGTGGGAGAAGCGCTTTCGGCCGGGCCCCTCGACGCCACCACCATGGACGCCGACTACTGGTACCGCAACCTGCGCGAGCCGGTCCGGTTCCACGACCGCGTCACCGAAGTCTTGGCGGCCGGGGAGCGCATCTTCGTGGAACTGGCCCCGCACCCGGTGCTGGCCCCGGGCATCACCGACACCCTGGCCCAGGCCGCGGGACGGATCCAGTCCGCGGTGATCCCCACCTTGCACCGGGACCGGCCCGACCGCGACGGCCTGGCCATCGCGCTGGCCGAGCTGCACAACCACGGCCACAGCCCGTCGTGGCCGGCCCTTTATCCCCACGCCCGCACCGTCGCGCTGCCCACCTATCCCTTCGAGCACCGCCGCTACTGGCTGGCCCCCGCGCCGGCCGGCGACGCCACCGGACTCGGCCTGGACCCCGCCGAACATCCCCTGCTGGGGGCGGTGGCCGCGCTGGCGGACCAGGACCAGGTCATGGCCAGCGGGCGGCTGTCGGCGAGCACCCAGGCCTGGCTTGCCGGCCATCGGGTCAACGACACCGTCGTGTTCCCGGCGACCGGGTTCATCGAGGTGATCCTGCGGGCCGGTGAGCTGACCGGTTGCCCGGCGATCAGCGAACTCGTCCTGCACACGGCCCTGGTCCTGCCGGAACAGGTGCCGGCCGACCTGCAGGTGCTGGTGCAACCGTCCGACGAGCACGGCCGGCGCCCGTTCAGTGTGCACTCGCGCCCCGCCGGCCAGCACGGCGCCGAGTGGACGTTGCATGCCAGCGGCGAGCTCGGCGCCCACCAGGCCGCCGCCCGACCCGCGCCCGCGCCGGTGCCGGATGTGCAGGCCGTGGACCAGGAAGACTTCTACGACCTGCTGGCCAAGAAGGGGTACCACTACAGCGGTCTATTCCGGTCCCTGCGCGGTGTCGGCACCGACCCCGCCCGTCCCGAGGCGGTCTACGCCGAGGTCGCGTTGCCCGCCGGCGCGGACGTCGCGGGCTACGGAATCCACCCCGCCCTGCTCGACGCCGCCCTGCACCCGCTGGCGTCCGTGCTGGACCCGGCCGGGGACACCGAAACGCTCCGGCTCCCGTACACGTTCAGCGGGGTCGCCCTGTACGCCACGGCGGCCACCAAGCTGCACGTTCACTTGACCCGCACCGGCGAGGACACCTACGCGCTGCACGCGGCCGACCCCACCGGCGCCCCGGTGATCACCATCGACGCGTTGACCCTGCGCGCGGTCTCGGACCAGATCGGCCGGCCGGTCCCCGCGGCGTCCCAGAGCCTGTTCGAGCTGACCTGGCCGCCCATGCCGGAGCAGCCCGGCCCGTCGGCGAGCCGGCCCCAGGCGTGGGCGGTATGCGCCGAGTCGCCCGAGGACCTGCCGGCCGGCCTCGCCGGCGGCACCATTTACGCCGAGCTGGCCACCCTGGCCCCCTGTCCGGACGTGGTGATCTGGTCGCTGCCCCGGCCCGAAAGCGCTGTCGCGGAAGAGGATCCGGTGCGACGAGCGCACGGCCTCACCCGGCGCGTGCTGGCCGGGCTGCAGAGCTGGCTGGCCCGGCCCGACACGGCCGACGCCCGCCTGCTGATCGTCACGCGCGGCGCCGTCAGCGTCAGCCCCTACGACTGCGTCCCCGATCTGGCGCACGCCGCGGCCTGGGCGCTGCTCCACACCGCCCAGAACGAGCATCCCGACCGGATCACTCTGGTCGACACCGATGCCTTCGCCACCGCCGACCACCTGCTCGCCATCGCCGCCGCGGGGGCGGCCGGCGAGCCCGAAATGGCCCTGCGCAACGGCGTCGTGCACCTGCCCCGCCTGGCCCGCGCCCCGATCCTGACGCCGCCGGAATCCTCCGCGTGGCAGCTGGGCAGCACCGGGGGAGGCGACCTGGCCCACCTGGGCCTGCTGCCCACCGAACCCCCGAACACGCTGTCCGCCGGGCAGATTCGCGTCCAGGTGCGGGCCGCCGGACTGAACTTCCGCGATGTGGTCGTCGCGCTCGGCGCCATCTCCGATGAGGGGATGGGCAGCGAAGCCGCCGGGGTCGTTCTCGACGTCGGCCCCGGCGAGACGAGGCTGCGTCGCGGCGACGCGGTGATGGGCCTCTTCCCGCACAACGCGTTCGCGCCGACCGCGATCACCGATGAGCGCATGGTGGTGCCCCTGCCCGCCGGGTGGACGTTCACCCAGGCCGCGTCCGTGCCGATCGCCTACCTGACCGCCTACATCGCTCTGGTCGAGATCGCGGGGCTGTCGGCCGGGCAGCGCGTGCTCGTCCACGCCGGTGCCGGGGGCGTGGGTCAGGCCGCCATCGCGATCGCCCGCCACCTCGGCGCGGAGGTCTTCGCCACCGCACACCCCACCAAGCATCGCGTGCTCGAAGGCCTGGGGGTCGATCCAGCGCACATCGCCTCTTCGCGCACACTGCAATTCGCCGACACGTTTCGCGACGCCACCAACGGGCAGGGGATGGACGTCGTACTCAACAGCCTCAGCGGGGAATTCGTCGACGCGTCGTTGCGACTGCTGCCCCGCGGCGGCAGCTTCGTCGAGATCGGCAAGACCGACATCCGCCGGGCCGGTGACATCGCGGCCGCCCACCCCGGAGTCGACTACCAGGCCTACGACCTGGCCAGCGCGCCGGCCGAATCGCTGCGGCCGGCCTGGGCCGCCCTGACGCCCCTGTTCGACGCCGGGGTCCTCGAGCCGCTGCCGACCACCAGCTATGGACTACTGGACGCCACCCAGGCATTCCGTGACATGAGCCAGGCCCGCCACACCGGGAAGATCGTCCTCATCCCACCCGCGGTGCTCGATCCCGACGGCACGGTGTTGATCACCGGCGGCACCGGCATGCTGGGCACGATCTTCGCCGAATATCTCGTCACCCACCACGGCGTCGAGCACCTGCTGCTGTTGTCGCGCACGGGGCCCGGCGCCGCTGGGGCCGTCGAACTGCGTGAACGTCTGGCCCGCCTGGGCGCCCACGTCGAGATCGAAGCCTGCGACACCAGCGACCCGGCCGCGCTCGCGTCGGCACTCGACACGATCCCCGACGACCACCCGCTGACCGCCGTGCTCCACGCCACCGGCGTCCTGGATGACGCCGTGGTGACCGATTTGAGCCCCGGACAACTCGACGCCGTCCTGGCCGCCAAAGCCGACGCCGCCTGGCATCTGCACCGGCTCACCGCCGACCGCGACCTGGCCGCGTTCGTCCTGTTCTCCTCGGCGGCCGCAACGTTGGGCAGCCCGGGGCAGGCCAACTACGCCGCCGCCAACGCGTTCCTCGACGCGCTGGCACGCCTGCGCCATCGCGCCCAGCTCCCGGCCACGAGCATCGCCTGGGGTTACTGGCAAACCCCCACCGGGATGACCGCGCACCTCAACACTGCCGACCTGACCCGCCTGACCAGCACGGGCCTGACCCCCATCGCCAGCGAGCACGGTCTGGCCCTGTTCGACGCGGCGCTCGGCAGTCAGCGGCCTGACCTGCTGGCCAGCCCGGTCAATATCGGCGCGCTGACCCGCCGCGCGCGCACCAACACGCTGGACCCGATCCTGTCCGCCCTGGTCACCAGCCGCCGTCAGGCCGCCACCGGCAGTCCCCGGACCCTGGCCGCGACCTTGGCCACCCAAACGCCGCACCAGCGGCTGGACACCCTGACGGCGATGGTCACCGCCACCACCGCCGCCGTGCTGGCCCATCCCGACCCGGCCGCGCTCGACGCCGATCGTCCTTTCAAAGACCTCGGCATCGACTCACTGACGGCCCTGGAACTGCGCAACACTCTCAACCAGCACACCGGACTGGTCCTGCCGGCGACCCTGGCATTCGACCACCCCAGCCCCACCGAGCTGGCCGCGTACCTGGCCGGCCTGCTGACCGAAGCCGGCACGCCCGGGGCCCCGCCGACCGCGGCCGGCGCGCGCGCCGAGCGGGCGGTGGACAACCGGCTCGCCTACCTGGACCAAGCGGCTTTCCTCGCGCTGCGCGCGGTTCACGGCGCCCTGATCCAGGTCACCTGGATCTATGACCGCGCCGTCGACATGGACGGACTGCGGCGATTCCACCGCAACCTGGGCGGCGGGTTGCTGGGACGCAGGATCGAACGGTCGCCGTTGCCGTTCGCGCGTGACCGCTGGGTCACGGCGCCGGCGTCGGAGGACATCGCCGTCGCCCCGGCGCCGCGGCGGCGCGACGAGGTGACCGCGTGGGCGGACGAGCGCGCTCGGCTGCCGATCGACCCGGAGTGGGGCCCTGGCTGGCATCTCGGGGTGCTCCCGCTTCAGGACGGCGGGACCGCGGTCAGTTTGGTGGCTTCGCACACGATCGTCGACGCGATCGCCCTCGGGCAGGCGATTGCCGACGCCGCCGAGGGCAGGACGCGCGACCTCGGATACCCACCCGCGGGATCGCGCACCCGAAAGTCGGCGCTGCGCGAGGACTTGCGGCAGACGCTCAAGGAGATGCCCGACATCGCGCGGGCGATGGGTGCCGTGGTGCGGCGGGCCCGTCGCGACCGCGCCGAGCTCCGGTCGTCGATTACCGCGGCGCCCTCCTCACCGCGGACGACCCGCGCCGACGAGGTCGTGCAGGTGCCCGCCTTGACCGCGTCCATCGACCTGGCGGAGTGGGACGCGCGCGCCAAGAGCCTTGGCGCGAGCAGCAATTCGCTGGTCGCGGGGGTGGCGTCGCGGCTCGCGGTACGGCTCGGACGGGTCGGTGACGACGGCACGGTGACGCTGCGATTCATGGTCACACTGCGCACCGAAGGCGATACCCGCGGCAACGCGCTCACGAGCATCGACATCCCCGTCGACCCGACGCACGCCACGACGGACCTCAGCGAGACGCACGTCAAGATCACCCAGGCGACCCTCGCGGCGATGGAGAACCCCGACGACGAGTTCCTCGCCCCGCTGCCCTTGGCCCCGCTCACGCCCGTGCGGGTGGCCAGACGGCTGGCGGGGATGGCAGCCGGCGGCAGCACCCTGCCGGTCACCTGCTCCAATGTCGGTGACCTGTCCCCGTCGGCGAACCGTCCCGACGGCACCGATGCCGACTACGCGTACCTGAGATTGATCGAGCCGGACGCCAAGAGGAGCACGATCGAGGCGATGGGTGGCCAGCTGTTCCTGGGTTCGGGCCGCGGCCGGGGGAAGATGTCCATCAGAATCTCCGCGTACCTGCTCGACAGGCCGAACACCGTAGCGGACCTGCGCGACGCCGTGTCGCGGACCTTTGCCGAATTCGACCTGGTTGCCGATATCGACGGCTGAACCCGGCTTCTCGCGATGACCGTCCTGCCGCAGAACGCGAGGCGACGGTTCGTCAGGGGTGCCGTCGCGGCGTGGACCGTCGCGGGGCTGAGCTATCTGGTGCTCGAAGCCGTTGCGGCCGCGGCCTTCCCGGTGCATTACAGCTATTCCCACAACCTCGTCAGCGACCTCGGTGCCGCCCCAGGGGCGTGTCTGATCAACGCGGCGTTCTGTGTGCAGGGCACGTTGTTCCTCGCGGGTGCCGTGCTCGTCGTCCGGGGGCTGGCGGCCCGCGGCTCAACGGTTTTCGCGGCTTTCGCCGCCGCTGACGCCGTCGGCAACTATCTCGTCGCCGCGTTTCACAGCGCCCCTGCGGGGCAGACAGGCCAGACCGCCTGGCTGCATCAGACCGGTGCGTTGCTCGCGATAGTGGGCGGCAACCTGGCCGTGTTGTCCGGCTCTTCGGTCCTCGGCTGCGTCTGCGGGCGGTGCTACCGCGGCGTGTCCGTCGGTCTCGCTTCGCTCGGCTTGCTGGCCTTCGTGGTGTTCGCGACCGGATTGAAAACCGGCGCGGCGTGCGTTGTGCCGCTTGCGGTTTGGGAACGGTCGAGCATCTACTCGATCATCGGCTGGCAGGTGCTCACCGCCGGCTGCCTTGTTGTGCGGGATCGCCGCACATGACGCGGTGGTGTCAATAGCGGAGCTAGGGAGTGTAGCGATGCTATGGTTGCACATGCCCATCGAGGAGCGTCGCGCGCGCGAGCGAGCGGAGCGGCGTCGGCTGATCATCACCACGGCGCGGCGGCTGGCCGAGGCCGAGGGTTGGGAAGCCGTCACCACGCGTCGGCTGTCCGCCGAGATCGAGTACAGCCAGCCCGTCATCTATTCGCACTTCGCCAACATGGATCAGCTCGCGCAGGCCGTCGCCGTCGACGGATTCGCCGAACTCGCCGAGGCACTGCGCACCGCGCGCGCGGGCGCCGCGTCGAGCGCCGACGCGCTGACGCGGCTTGCGCGCGCCTACGTCGACTTCGCCCGGCACAAGCCGGCCCTCTACGACGTGATGTTCACCCGCTCGACCACTCTGCATTTCGCGGCGAAAGACACCCCGCCCGAGTTGGAGGCGGCGTTCGCCGAGCTACGCGGAGCCGTGGCAGCACATGCAGAACAGCGCGATGCCGACACACTGGCCGAGGTGTTCTGGTCAGCGCTGCACGGACTGATCACCCTGGCCCGCAATCACCGGCTGCGTCCCGACCACGACGCCGACCGCGTCGACCTTCTGATCGCTCAGTTCTGCACCCAGCCCGCCGGGCGCTGAACGATACCAGGTCGGCGATCCGGCCCCGCTCGGTCATTTCTGCTGCGCCACCCGGGGATTCGCGCCCGCCGTCACGGGGGACCACGGCAGGCGCCCGATGAGATCCTCCCGGCCATAATCGGGTGGCATAGCCTGTGGCTGTCTGTACGTGACCCGGACCCGTCGTCGCGCCGCGTCGCCTACATCCGCATCGATCTCAAGGAGCCGCGATGACCTCACCACCGCACTGCTCGGGAAGCGGTACGGACAGTGGGTAGCGCTCGGCTGCACGTCGCGTTCGTATGCAGTTTCAATCGCGCCCGGTCGGTGATGGCCGCGGCGATGTTCGCTGAGCAACTGCGGGAGCGTGGCCTGGGTGACCTGGTTCGGGTATCCAGCGCGGGCACTGTCGCGTGCGTGGGTGATCGCGCCGACGAGCAAGCTTGCTCGGTGCTGAGCCAGGCCGGTTACCCGGTGCCGGCGGACCATCGGGCCGCGCTGGTGGGTGCCGAGCACCTCGCAGCCGACCTGGTCGTCGCGTTGGGCCGCGAACACGTCGAGGTGTTGCAGGCAAGCGGAGTCGATGACGACCGGCTCGGGTGCGTCGACGTCCGCAACCCCATCTTCGGGGCTGATTTCGACGACGCCTTCGCAGCCATCGAGGCCGCGATGCCCGGGCTGCACGACTGGCTGGACGGGCGCCTGACCGCACCCGGCTTCGGCCGGCTGGAGACCGCCATCGGCTTTCGGTTTTGGACGGGGATCGCCGGGGATGTGCTGAGGTCGCCGTACCACTCGGACATTTCCTGGCCGACGAAGTGGACCGAGGCCAGATGCCGCCTCGACCCGGGGCACGCCCCGCCGGCGCCGGGGTGCGAGTGCGGCTGGTACGCCGATATCTCGGTCGAGGACCTGATCTCGCGTGCGCGCGGGTTCCCGGCAACGTCGCTACTGGCCTCCCAACTGGGGGTGGTGGATCCACCGTGGACCTACCTGGTCGTCGGCAAAGTCGTCTTGCACGACGTGTTGCCGTTCAAGCCGCCACCGACGATGAAGATCAGCCCCCGTGCCGAATACCGTGCGCGCGCGGGGGGGATTGTCGAGCTCGGCCTTTTGGACACAGACGGGGGACCGGAGGCCACGGCGTTCGGCCAGGAGTTGTCGGACAGGTACGACGTCGAGGTCCTCGACATCAGCGATCGCGACGAACTCGGCGAGTTCGCCACCGACATCGGCGGTTGACCCGCATACCCGGTGCGCGCACGGTCCGAGGTGTCAGTTGCGGGCGCCGAAGTGCGGCGCGCCAAACCCGCTGCTTCCCAGCCGCTTTCCGGAAATGGAACAGCAGATGACTGAAGAACCAACAACTGGCGAAGCTCACGGTACTTGTTGAGCCGTAATCGGGTTCGTGCGATGCTTTGCTGGCCGATGCGTCGATGGCGATCACCTGAGAGGGAAGAAATGTCGTTGATGTTTGCAGCCCCGGAGTCAATCACCACCGCGGCAGCGGATTTGGCTAACATCGGCTCGGCCGTCAGCGCAGCGCACATGGCCGCGGCGACCCCGACGACCGCGGTGATTCCCGCCGCCGCCGATGAGGTGTCGTCCGGCATCGCACAGCTGTTTTCCCAGCATGCCCAGGGCTACCAGGCGCTGGCAGGCCAGGCGGCGGCGTTTCAGGAGCAGTTCGTTCAGCACCTGACGTCCAGTGCGAGCGCCTACGTCAGTGCCGAGGCCGCTAACGCCGCCGCCCTGTTGCAACCCCTCACGGCGGGTGTGGGCTCGCTTGCCGCCGTACAGGATCAACTGGGTAATCTGATCGACGACGCATTCACTATCGCAGTGGCGCTCATTGCCGCGCCATTCGTTGCTGTGCTGTTGCTGCCGTTATTGGGAACGATCTTGGTGGGCCTCGTCGGTGTTCTGCTGTTCTGGGGCGTCGGATCCCTGTTCATCTATGGCCTGGCATTGCTGGCCAGCCTGATTCCCGGAATCTGATAAAGCGCCTCCATCTACCAAATTGGTCAATTTCCAGCGTCTTAGCCCAAACGATGAGCAGCGGCCCCTGATACGGCCGCGACTGCCGCAATGCCGATGAAGCCGCCTCCACCACAGCGCTGGCTTCGGACACGCACCCCGGCCGACGTATGGTCGGAGGAGTACAGAACGAACCGGGATGCGTTGTCAGCCAACGCTTTCACCGGGTCTTTAAGTGGTCGACTGTCGCGCGGCGCTCCGATGATCAGATGGGGACTTCCTGCGCCTGGGTGCCCTGGGTGCCCTGGGTGGCCTGGGTGGCCTGGGTGGCGACCCTCGTCGACTGATCAGGGAATTTCACGACCCGCCCCGGTGGTGTCCGGGGCAGCGAACATTTTGGTGAGGTCGAGCTGGCCGGACTGCACGGCGCCGAAGAACCCACCGTCGGTAACCAACGCTTCGCCGTTGATGTAGCTCGACCGGGGGCTGTTGAGGAAGATCAGCGGCCATGCCTGTTCCTCGGCGGTTGAGCGTCGCCGGATCGGGCCGACGAACGCATCGATGATGTCCTGCCCGGCGAACTCCACGAAGTGGGGCAGCATGGCAGTGTCCGTCGGTCCGGGGTTGATGCAGTTGAGGCGGATGCCGTCGGTGATCAGTGTCGCGGCCCGGGACGCGACCCAGGCGTTGATCGCCTTTTTCGAAAAGGGGTATGCGCCGACCGCTCCCATCTCGTCGTTGGCCTCGCACCATTGCTTGCCCTCGTCGAATCCGTCGGTGGACACCAATTCCATCAGCTGTTCCAGCTCCGTTTGCCACCCCATGGCGGCATTGGATGCGACCACGGCGATCGCACCGCCGGCGGGAATCTTGGGCACGACCAGGTTCACCAGATGCCGAGCCCCCACGAAATTGACCAGCAACACGTCGAGGCCGGAGAACGGCGGGCCTGGGAGGCCCGCGCAGCCGAAATAGCCGTGAACGGGCCCGTCGATGGACTCGGCTGCCCGCTCGATGGATGCGCGGTCGCGCAGGTCTACCTCGAGCGCCCGGTCGACGGATGCCTCGGTTGGCCGGACGTCGAGCGCGGTGACCCGGGCCCCCAGCTTGGTCAATATCGCCGCCGTCGCTGCGCCCATGCCGGACGCGGCACCGGTAACCACGACGTGGCGCCCCGCATAACCCAATACGTCTTCCATGCTTCCTCCGAGGTTGGTTCGCAGGAGATGTGGCCTGCTCGAAAGAAGATACATTAGGTGCTGCAGAAAAATATCACGTTCTCCTAAAATGGATAGGCTGCTACCGTCGTCTGACACGTAGCTGTGCCCGGGCATGCGGCGAGCAGCGAATTGGTGCGAATCGGAGGTAGTACGTGGTGAGTGAACGGTGGGATTACCACGAGATGTTCGTCGACGGCACCTGGACGCCGGACGACACTGTGGGGGTCATCGAAGTCATCGACCCCGCCACCGAAGAGGTCATCGGCTCGGTTCCCGATGCGGGCCTCAAGGCCACGCACGCGGCGATCGCGGCTGCCCGGCGGGCGTTCGACGACGGGCCCTGGCCACGGAAGTCGCCGCGGGAACGCGCCGTCGCGCTACGCCGATTCGCCGCGATCCTTGGTGAGCGCCACGATTTCCTCAAGAAGTTGGTGATGGCCGAATCGGGGTCGGTCGGCTTCCTCGCCGACATCATTCAGGTACGCGGCACCATCGACATCGCCGAATGGATTGCCGAGGCGATGGAACTCGCGGTGCGCTGGACCGAAGTATCTCCACCAGCCGGGGGTCCGACCGGGATGGCCGGACACGCGGTCGTCCGGGAACCGGTCGGTGTGGTGGCCGCGATCACTCCATTTAACTTCCCGTTCTTCCTCAACATCGTGAAGGTCCTGCCTGCTTTGGCGGCCGGCTGCACTGTGGTGCTCAAACCGCACCAGTGGACGCCCCTGGACGCCTTCGAGATCGCCAAAGCAGCTCAGGATGCCGACCTTCCGCCAGGCGTGCTCAACGTCATCGCGGGTGGCCCGGAGGTCGGCGGGGAGATGACCACTCACCCGCTGGTCGACATGGTCACCTTCACGGGCTCGACCGCGACCGGGCGGGCGATCATGGCGGCCGCTGCCCCTACGGTCAAGCGCCTGCAGCTCGAGCTCGGCGGCAAAAGCGCGTCGATTGTCTTGGACGACGTCCCCGAAGACCATGTCGCCAACATGGGCATCATCAGCTCGATGATCCACGCCGGGCAGGGCTGTGCCATCCAGACCAGGATGCTGCTGCCCGAGCACCTGCTCGACGCGTACGTCGAAGGAGCCAAGAAGTCGGCGTCGTCGCTCAAGGTCGGCGACCCACGGGAACCTGACACGCTGATCGGCCCGTTGATCCGGGAGCGGCAGCGCGCCCGAGTGGAGGCATACGTGCAGTCCGGCCTCGACGAGGGAGCCGAGCTGGTCTTCGGGGGCAAGCGTCCCGAGCACCTGGCCAAGGGGTTCTTTTACGAGCCGACGCTGTTCATCAACGCCCGCAATGACATGCGGATTGCTCAGGAGGAAATCTTCGGTCCGGTCCTCACCGTGATCACCTACAAGACCGAAGATGAAGCGATTCGCATCGCCAATGATTCGATCTACGGCCTCGGTGGCGGCGTCATCGCCGGCAATACCGCGCGAGGCTTCAATGTCGCCCGTCAGATCCGGGCCGGAAACGTCTCGGTCCAGACGGTGGGGTCGCCCACCGTCAACGCCGAGGCCCTGGGGACCTCGGGTCCTGGCTGGGCGGCCGATCAGCCCAACGGGGTGGGCATCACCGGTGTCTTCGGCGGATTCAAACAGAGCGGCGTCGGCAGGGAGTGGGGCCACCACGGCATCGAGGAGTTCACCGAACTCAAATCCATTGCGTGGAGTTGAGTGCGGTGCCTGTCACCAGTCCGCTGGGTGCGGATGGTTGGACTGACCATGTTAATCTCGCAAAGCAGCACGTTAGCGTTTCGCACCGGTAGAACATGATGGGCGCAATGCAAGAATTAAGTGGACGCAAGGCGAGGGCACGGGCAGGCGAATGAAGGCTCAACCGAGGTCATCTGTCTCCGATCGAACCCGTGGTCTGCCAACAACCGAGAACCATGTTGTTGCGGGGCGTGGATGACTGAGCAAGTGGGCGCGTCTCGCGCCTTCACCTATCGACACGACGGGTTGACGTTGGCATATACGGTGGTCGGCGACGGACCTCAGCCGATCTTGTTCGTCCATGGCGCGACCGCGACCGGTGAATTCGAGTGGGCTGCCCTGGCCTCCGCCCTGGGGCCGGGCTATCGCTGCGTCCTGCCGGATCTGCGGGGCCACGGCCGATCGGAGTTCCGGCCGTCGGCCACGACGGGGGACGCCGTCCGCTCGGACCTGCACTATCTCATCGAGCATCTGGACATGGGGCGCCCGCACATCGTGGGTTTCTCCTACGGCGCGGAGATCGCGCTGACGCTGGAATTGGACAAGCCGGGAACGGCCCGATCTCTGGTGCTTATCTCCCCTGGGACGGGACGTCCCAGCGACTATCGCGCTCCACGGCTCGAGCATCTGCACCGCACCTGGCCGTTCGCGCTACGACGCCTGCACGAGGCCACCCATGGTCCCGAGCACTGGCGCGACCTTGTCACCGCGCTGCACGAGGACAGTGTGTCGTGGCCGGAACTGACCGACGGCACGTTGGCCAGCGTCGCATGCCCGATTCTGTTGATGGCGGGCGAACGGGACGAACCTACGCGCCAACAACAGGGTCGGCGGTTCGCGCACGTCAATCCACGGGCACGGTTCGTCGAGATCGCGGGCGCGGCGCATTCGGCTCACCAGAAGTGCCCGGATAAGGTCAGGGGGGTCATCGCTGACTTCCTGACCGAAGTCGACCTTGAGAGAGCGGGGAGCCATGGCGCGGTCAACTGAGGTGCAGGCGAAGAAAAATCACCAGTCGGCGGAGCCGCACGTACCGAGCTGGCAGAAGGACAGTGTCGATCGGTCGCTGCGCAACGCCCGCGCGCGTGCCCAGGCCCGCAGCGACCGGTTCGTTTCTGCTGCGATAGAACTCCTTGGAGAGCGAGACGAAAGCGACTTCACTATCCAGGACGTTGTCGATAAATCGAACATGTCGCAGCGGACGTTCTACACCTTCTTCGACGGCAAAGACAGCCTGCTTTTGGCGGTATACGAGACGATTCTGCGGACCACGGCGATGCCGATGATGCGCGAGCGATGCGAAGGCATCACTGACCCCGTGTTGCGGCTGCGGACCCTGATGGAGGCGCTGTCCGAAATCACCGCGATGCCGGCCCGACTTGCGCGCGGCCTCAGTGTCCTGCATCTGCGGCTCGCCGAGTCGCGCCCCAATGACCTCGCTTACGCCCTGGAACCCCTGCACTCCTTCATCGTCGAATTGCTCGAGGCGGTTGCCGAGGCGGGCCTGCTCCGGGACGACGTCCCGCTAGCCACCCAGGCCGCGCTGCTTCAGGAACTGCTGCTGGCGACGTCGCACTCCGCGGTGTTGTCGGGTGGGCGATCGACCAGTGTCGATGACCTGTGGGCTTTTTGCTCGGCGGCCATCCTTCGCGCGCAACCCGACAGCTGAGGGTGCCAGTCCTCAGGTCACCGCACCACTGACCTTGAGGTCTATCAGTTCTTCGTCCGACTTGCCCAGAGCCCGCAGGATGTCGTCGGTGTGCTCGGCGAATTGTGGTGCCCGCGTGAGCTGTACCGGCTTCTCATCGAACTGGACTGGGCTGGCGACCAGTTCCCGCGGAGTGCCGTCGGTGTCGAGCACTTCGGCGATCAGTCCATTGGCCCGCAGCGCCGCGTCCTGGCCCACTTCCCACGGATCTTGCGCGATGGCCCACTGGCCTTCCATGCCGGCGAACCGGGCGACCCATTCGGCCAGCGGCCGCGCGGCAAGGACTTCCTGCACGATCTCGGCCGCCGCCGGCGTATTGCTCATCAGTGCCTCGGCGCTGGCGAATCGCTCGTCATCGATGAGGTCCTCGCGGTCGATGTGCCGACAGAACTCGGGCCAATAGCGCCCGGGTTGGAGCATGGCCAGCACGAGCCAGCGGTTATCGGCGGTTCGGTAATTGCCCACCAGTGGGTTCGTCGGCGCCGTGTTGCCGGGTGCGCGGGGCGCCGGTGGGCCGCCCTCGAGAAGCGCCAAACCCACGGAGAGGGCGCTGGCCCAAGCACCCACCCCGAGCAGGGAGACGTCGACCACCGACGTTTCACCGGTGCGTTCGCGCGCCAGGAGCGCCGCGGCGATGCCTCCGGCGATGGTCATGCCGCCGAGCGAGTCACCGTATGCGCCGGCAGGCATCTTGGGAAGGCCATCGAACTCCGCCGGCGTGGCCCCTACCGCGCCACCGGCCCGAGCCCAGAACGCGGTGCTGTCATAGCCGCCTTTCTCGCTGTCGGGGCCGCTGGCGCCGAAACCGGATCCGCGGACGTAGATGATGTCCGGGTTGATCTTGCGGACATCGTCGAGGTCGATGCCCAGCCGCCGGCGCGCAGCGGGCAGGAAGTTCGTCAGGAACACGTCGCTGGTGCGGATTAGTTCGTACAGGATCTGCAGCGCTTCGGGCTGCTCGAGCGCCAGGCCGATGCTGCGTTTGCCCCGATTGGGGTGTTCCATCAAGGGCGCGAAGGACCCGCTGCCGACCGCCATACCCATCACGGCGCTCAGGCCGCGCTGGGCGTCGCCCCGCTCGGCGTGCTCGACCTTGATGACGTCGGCGCCCCAGTCGGCCAAGACCGCGCCCGCGGAGGGGACGAAGGTGAACTGTGCGACCTCCAGCACCCGGAAGCCGTCCATCGGTCGGATCACCTTGTCTCCTTTGCGGTTTCAGTTCAGCTGCTTGCCGGGCGAACGTGGATGACGTCCATCATCAGTTCACGCGGCCGGGTGATGACGTCGTGTAGCACGTCGGCGACGGTGGCTGAGGTGAGGAGGTGGGTACCGCTCATCCGGGTGAGGTAGCCGTCGGCTTCCCACAGCGGCCAGGCCTTTTCGAGGTCGCCCGGGCCGAAATTCTCATGGATCCCCGTGTCTCCGACCGCGCCGAGAACGACCAGGGTCACCCGGATGCCGTCCCGGCGTAGCTCCTTGCTCATGGCCCCGGTGAAACCGTTGAGCCCACGTTTGGTGGCGGCGTAGAGGGTCATCATCGGCATGTCGTCGAGGGTGATCTCGGAGGAGATGTTCATGATGTCGCCGCCGCCGGCCGCGCGCAGCAGCGGAATGGCTGAACGCGTTGTGTAGATGGGTGCCACCAGGTTGGTATTGACCGTCACGGCGATGTCTTCGTCCCTGGCTTCTTCGATCAGCCGGATTCGGCTGGCCCCCGCGGAATTGATCAGGACGTCGACGCGGCCGAACTGCGTCGCGATCTGATCGAAGGCGGCTTGCACATCGTGGCTGTTGGTGATGTCGGTGACGATCGGGACGGCGGTGGGGCCGATGATCTCGACGACCTCGTCGAGAAGCAATTTGCGGCGGGCCAGCAACACCACTGTGGCGCCATCCCGGGCGAGGCGTATCGCGGTGGCCCGCCCGACGCCCATTGACGAGCCGGCGATCACGGCAACCCGGCCCTCCATGCTTCGCGACATCAGGCTCCTCAGTTTGCCGTTGGTTGTGCTATCGAATTGCGCGGATCATATTGCATCGGCAATGCACCTGTTCCTTGCAATGAATGCAGATATCGTTCTACCATGGCGCGTACGTGATAGTCATCACCTGGTCCGAGAAACTCGCGTCCGGCAACAATGCAGAAGGAGTCGGTAGTGGTCACAGGTGTCACCGGCAAAGAGGCGAAGGACTGGGCGTCTGAGCACCTGTGGGGCAACTGCAGCTCGCTGTACACCCCGTTCTGCGGTCTCGACGGCGACGAAATCGACTACGAGGCGCTACGAGGGTTGGTGCGGCACTGCCTGGTCGATCTGGACCAGGACGGTATCTGGGTGACCGGCGGCATCGCCGAGTTCTGGTCACTGACCACCGACGAACTCAAAGAGGTCGCCCGCGTCGCCATCGAGGAGGCCCGACGGATCAAACCCGGCGCGCTGGTGCAGGTGATGTCGAGCACCGACACGGCGAAGCAGGCCGTTGAGCTCACGCTGAACGCCCAGGAATTGGGCGCCGACATCTGCTACATCCTGACGCCCTATTTCGAGTGCTCCGGAAAGCCGGGTGTGCTCGAGTATCTGCGCTACGTCGCCGACCGCACCGACATGCCGCTGGGCTTCTTCAACTCCCACTCGACTGGGCTGATACTGACCCCCGAGGAATGCGTGGAGCTCTACCGCGAGATCCCTGCCCTGTGCGGGCTGAAGAACGGGTTGCTCGATGCGCAGCACAGCCTGGCAGTGCATGAGCTGGCCCCGGAAATGGTGATATGGGAGGCGGCCGACGAGGCCGGGATCCGCTTGGGGATACCCCATCCGGGGGCGCTTGGTTCGGCGCTCTACCTCTACGAGAAACCGGGCGCGCTGCTTTTCAGGGAATGGCGAGAACTGCTGGTGCAGGGCGATTTCGAGCGTGCCGACACCTTCGCCGCCGAGACCGGTTTGGCTGCCATGCGCGAGGCGAGCCGGCGCTACCAGTCCCATCCCGCGCGCCCCGGGATGTTCACGCACTGGGGAGCCGGATTCAAGTTCGGCGCTTCGTTGCTCGGACTGCCCATCGGCGATCATCCCTCCAGGCCCCCGCAGACCGCGTTCCCCGACGAGCTCAAGCCGCCGATCCGTCACGCCTATGTCACCTCTGGGTTCATCGAGTCCTGAGAACGGGAGTTGTTGTGGAGGTGCGTGAATTTCGCGGCGGGGTGCGGCGCTGGATCGACGAGGTCGGGGAGTCGCTGGTTCCTGCGCTAGAGGACCAGAGCGTCCAGGCCCAGCTGAATCACCAGCGCCGAGTGCAGAGGTTGTTGTTCGATGCCGGTTGGATGCGCTGGGGATGGCCGGCGCGGATCGGTGGCCTGGGGGGTTCGCCCCTCCTGCGCGCTGTCCTCGGTGAGGAGCTGATCAGCCGAGCGTTGGTACACACCACGTCGTGGTCGATGCACGAAGTGCTCGGGCCGGCGGTCGCCGAGTTCGGCCGGCCCGAACTCGTCGAGGACATCTTCCCGCGGCTGTTGCGCGGCGAGGAGTTCTGGTGTCAGGGGTTCTCCGAGCCCGACGCCGGTAGCGACCTGGGATCGATGCGCACGACTGCGCGTCCTCACGGTGACGGCTGGGTCATCAACGGCGAAAAACTGTGGACCAGCTGGGCTCACCACGCCACCCGGTGCGTCGTGCTGGCCCGCACCGGCGGCGCCGGGTCGCGCGGCATCAGCGCCTTTCTGGTGGATATGGACACACCGGGGGTGACTGCGAGCCCACTGGAAACGATGGCCGGCGTGGACGAATTCTGCTCGACGTCGTTCGTCGACGTCGAGGTTCCGGAGGGGCGCCTGCTCGGTGAGGTCGACGCCGGCTGGCGGGTCGCACAGTTCATCTTGTCCTGTGAACGTGGCCCCATCTTCTGGCAGCGCGGCGCCTGGCTCGCCCACCACCTCGGCCTGCTCTTGGACGCAGCGGGCGGCGGATCGTCCGCGGCGGCGCTCGGCGAGGCCTATCAACTGTTGTGGGCCTTTCGGGCCACCTCGAAGACCACGCAGGACCGCATCGCTGGGGGTGAGCTGCCCGGCGCCGAAGCCTCGGTGGACAAGATCATGATTGCCGCCGCCGATCAGGCCGTGTTCGATGTGGCGCGTGATCTGCTGGGGGGCGAAATAGAAACCGGTGACACCGCGCGCAGCCGCACGTGGCGCCGTGAGTGGGCCTACTCGCGTGCGGCCACCATCTACGGGGGCACCAGTGAGATTCAGAAAGACATCGTGGCGTCCCGGCTGCTCGGATTGCCGAGAAGCGCGTGACTGAAGCCCACACCATCGACGCCGCGGAGCGGACGCTGATGGCGGCGACGCTGCGCGGCCTGGCCGAAGAGCTCGATGGGGAGGAACTGGCGCAGGCACTCCGCGCGTTCGGGTTCGCCGACCTGTTGGCGGAGGCGCCTCGGGACGCGGTGTCGGCGCTGTTCACCGCGCTCGGTCGGGCCGGATCGATGTCGACGTCGCTGCAAGATGTCCTGCTGCAACCCATGGCCGAATACCTGCCGGCGGCGGCGACAGAATGCAACGTCGTCCTGCCGGGCATCGGAGCCGAACTTGCCGGCGAGTCCGACGGCGCGCTTGTGGCGGTGCGCGGCCTGGTCATCGGGGCGCGCCCGGTCCCGACGTACCTGGCGCCGGTCGCGATCCGCGGTGAGCTGGGCTGGATCGGCCTGCAGGAGTCCTCGGGGATCTCGACGCGACGCGTCGACGGTCTCGATCCGGCGTTGCCGATGACCGAAGTCACCGGCGTCGACGTGCCGCCCGATGTGATCCTGGCAGGCAAGCAGGCCGCTGTGGCCTGGGATGCGGTGGCGACGGCGGGCCGGCTGGCACTGGGATACCAGATCATCGGGGCAGTCGGGCGGATGATCGACCTTGCCGTCGACCATGCCTGCAGCCGAGTGCAATTCGGCCGGCCCATCGGCTCCTTTCAAGCGGTTCGCACTCGGCTGGCCGACGCACACGTCGCCCGCGAGGGCGCCGCCGCGGCCCTCGCATTGGCCTGGGACGCGGACGACGCCGTTTTGGCAGGCCTGCTGGCGAAATCGTTGGCCGGGCGTGCGGGCCGAATCGCCGCCTCCCAGTGCCAGCAGGTGCTGGCCGGCATCGGCTTCACAGCCGAGCACCCCTTCCACCGCTTCCTGGCCCGCGTGCTGGTGCTGGATTCGGTGCTGGGTTCGGCGAGCGAACTGCCCACGGTGATCGGTGCCCGGCTGATTTCGGCGGGGACGATCCCCCGGCTGGTCGACCTGTGACCGGCGGCGATCCGTCCTGCACGGAGGCGCATCCGGCCGTTGTCGTGGACCGTGTCGGGCAGGTGGCGCGCGTGACCCTGGCCCGCCCCGACAAGGCCAACGCGATCGACGCCGAGATCACCGATGCCCTGCTCAACGCGGTCTCGGCGCTGCGCGATGACCCAGACGTGCGCGCAATGGTGCTGACCGGTCAGGGCAACGCGTTCAGCGCAGGCGGGGACTTCGAGACCATCCGCGCGATGCGCGATGACCGCCAGCTGCGCGACACCGTGCTGGCTGCCCACCAGGAGCTGTTCTGGGTTCTGACGCGCCTGCCGTTTCCCACCGTCGCCGCCGTCAATGGCGCCGCGGTCGGCGCCGGCGTCACGGTGGCGCTGTTGTGCGATCTGGTCGTGATGGCCGAAGACGCCTTCCTCAGCGACCCGCGGGTCTCGCTCGGGCTGCTCGACGGCGCAGGGGGGTTCGTGCTGTGGCCGTTGCTGACCAGTCTGTCCGCCGCCAAGGAACATCTACTGCTGGGAGACCGGGTCAGCGGCACGGAAGCCCATCGCCTGGGGCTGGCTAATCGTGCGGTGCCCGCATCCGACGTGTTGGGGGAGGCGATGCAACTAGCCAAACGCCTCGCCGCGCTCCCGCGGCACGCCGTCCAGCAGACGCGCCAGCTGCTGAATTTCCACATCGATCGGGTCGCCGCGCTGCTGCCGCATTGCGCCCGCGCCGAAAGCGAGTGTTTCGACACCGAGGAGCATCGCTTGCTGCTGGAGCGGCTGAGTGCCAGGGCGGCGGCCAAGTCTTCGGGGACCCCCTAATGGGCACCGAAACTCGGGTCGCGCTCGTCACCGGCGGAACCCGGGGGATAGGTCGTGCCATCACCGATCGGCTGACGCGATCCGGTGTCACGGTGGCCGCGGCGTACGCCCAGGACGTCGCCGCTGCACAGGCGGTGCGTGACGACGGTGCCAGGCGCGGCGCCACCGTCACCCTGCATCAGGCTGACGTCGGGCAGCCGGCTTCCTGTCAGAGCCTGGTCGGCGAGGTTCTCGAGCAGCATGGGCGGCTGGATTACCTGGTCAACAACGCCGGGATGGTCAACGAGCAACGCCTCAGCGAGATCAGCCACGAGGACTGGCACCGCCAGGTCGCGGTGAATCTGTCGTCGGCGTTCTTCGTCAGCCAGGCCGCTTTGGCGCACATGACTCAGCAGCGTTTTGGGCGGGTGGTCAACATCGGCTCGGTTACGGCGCTACTGGGCAGCCCAGTGCAGGTCGCGTATGGCGCTGCCAAAGGCGGAATCGTCGGCTTGACTCGATCCTGCGCTCGCGCTGTGGCCCGCAAGGGCATCACCGTGAATTGCGTGATTCCTGGCAGCTTCGACACCGACATGTCGGCCCAGCTGCTGTACACCGACCGGGATGCGGTCACGTCGATGATCCCGGTTGGACGCTGGGGTCGTCCCGAGGAGCTGGCGCACGCGGTCGTGTTTCTGCTTGACGACCTCGCGTCCTATATGACCGGTGCGGTCCTGACCGTTGACGGCGGAATGAGCATGGGCGGATGAGGAACCGAACGCGACTCACTGCGACCAACATCGTGGCGCCACCGGTGGCCCCGGAACGCCTCGCGGAATACCGAAGCTTCGGCTATGTCAGCGACCAGACGATCTCTGCGTCGGTTGTCCGCGCCGCCCGCCAGTGGGGCTCACACCCGGCCATCATCGAAGGGGGCCATCAGCTGACCTACCAGGAGCTGCTCGAGGTGGTCGAACGCGCTGCGGCGTGGCTGGGCGCAGCGGGCGTCGGGCCCGGTGACGTGGTCTGCTGGCAGACGCCGAACTGGTGGGAAGCGCACGTGCTGGGTCTGGCGGTCTGGCATGCCGGGGCGGTGAGCTGCCCGATCGCCCCGTTCTACCGGGAACATGAGCTTCGCCAGGTCATCGGGCAGGTGCGGCCGGCCGCAGTGGTGACAGCAGAGACGTTTCGCGGGTTCCCTCACGCCGAAGCGTTCGACGACCTGCTCGTGGGGGCTGGTCTCGGCGACGTCGCCCGGGTCGTGCTGCGGGGAACCCGGCCGGGCTGGTCGCCGTTCGACGTGGTCGTGTCGCACAGTCGCTGCCAAGATTTCGCCTCCGTCGGAGCCGATGATCCGTGCCTGATCCTCTTCACTTCTGGGACGACTTCGGGTGCCAAGGCCGCCGTGCATTCGTCGCGCACGTTGCTCGCCGAAACCCGCCAGCTCGCCGGCGCGTGGGGCCTGTCCTGGGAGGACGTCGCCTACATGGCTGCCCCGTTGCAGCACATCACCGGTGTGCTCAATGCGATGACCATCCCGCTGCTGGTCGGCGCCTCCGCGGTGCTGGCCGACCGCTGGGAAGCCGACGTCGCGGTGTCCGACATCATGCGTCACCGGGTGACCTATTCGGCCGGGGCGACGGTGTTCCTCCAGGAATTGACCGACGCCGCCCGCGCCGCCCACGTGCACCTGCCGTTGCGGATGTTCGCCTGCGGCGGCTCGGCGGTGCCTCGCGCCGTGATGGAACGCAGCGAAGAACAGGGGATCCCGGCCGCACGCGTCTACGGCATGACCGAGCTTCCGACCGTGACGGTGATGAATCGCGCCCACCCATTCGAGCTGCGCGCGGAGACCGACGGCGCGATCGCCCCGGGGGTGCAGGTCCGGGTCGTCGGGACCGATGGCGAGCGACTGGCCGCGGGCTGCGCCGGCGAACTGCTGGTGTGCGGGCCCGAGCAGATGCTCGGCTACCTCGATCCTGCTGCCAATCGGGCCGCCCTCGACGACGCGGGCTGGTTCTCCACCGGGGACGTCGGTGTGGTCGATGCCGCCGGCTTCGTCACCATCACCGGGCGCGTCAAAGACGTGATCAATCGCGGCGGCGAGAAGTTCTCCGCCCGCGACATCGAAGACCTGCTCGTCAAACACCCCGCGGTGCGTCACGCCGCGGTGGTGCCCGGACCCGACGCCAGGTTCGGTGAGGTCCCGGTGGCGTTCGTCGTTGTCGATCCGCCGGGCCAGGTGTCGGCCGACGACCTGTCGCGTCACCTGCACGCGACCGGACTGGCCCGCCAAAAGACTCCCGTCGCATGGCATTTCGTGGACGCTTTGCCAATGACGCCGTCGGGCAAGGTCAAGAAGTTCGAGCTGGTCGCAATGGCGGGCGCGGTGGAGAGGCTGGGATGAATCTCGATCAATTCCGTGCCATGCTCACCCTGAGTGACGACCGAGAGGGCCGCACAGTGTTGCCCGTCCCGGACGCGAGCGTCGAGCGGATCTTCGGCGGACAAATCATGGCCCAGCTCATCGCGGCCGCCGCGCCGCCGGGATCGGCCAAAGCGGTGAAGTCATTGCACATCGCGTTCCCGCGCGCCGGACGCGCCGCCGAGCCGTTGTATCTGGACTTGGAGCGAACCTACGACGGGCGCTCGTTGGGGCATCGGCGTGCGGTGGCGTGGCAGGGGCAGGAGGTCGACCGCCGGGTGGTCGCGACCGCGTCGATCCTCGTCGACCGCGCCGATGATGGATACGACTATCAGTACAGCGCCGCCGCGGCCGGTGATCCGATGGCGGCCAAACCCATTGACTTCGCTGTCATCCCGGGCGAAGCTCGCTTGATCGGCGAGGGTCTGGATGTCGACGAAGCCAAGGCCGCGGACCTGGGGTTCTGGATGCGCTGCCCAGACTTCACCGATACCGCGCTTGCGCAGCCCGTCATCGCCTACGTCTCGGACTGGCCACTGATCGGCACCCTGCTCAAAGCGTTGCCCGGGGTCAGCCAGCGCGATGCCCACGTCAGTGTCCAAACCGGTGTCGTGACCCATTCGGTGTGGTTTCACCATCCGTTCGACGTCTCGGAGTGGCTGCGGGTGCAGATCCACGGCGTGCGACTGGTGGGCGGTCGCGGATTCGGCACCGGCGAGGTCTACACCCGGTCCGGATCACACGTGGCGTCCTTCGCGCAGGAAAGTGTCATAAGGACCCCACCGAAAGGAATGCAGCCATGACAGCTCAACACTTCGTCCGCTATGACGTCGACGACCGGGTTGCGGTCATCACCTTGGACCGCCCCGAGGCCGCCAACGCCCAAACCCCGGGCGTCCTCAAGGACCTCGACGACGCGTGGCGGCGCGCCGACGAAGATCCCGAGGTCCGGGTCATCGTTTTAGAGACCACCGGCAAGCACTTCTCCGCCGGGCACGACATGTCGGGCAACGATCCGTCGGCCGACGGGCGCAACCTGCGCCCGCAGCGCAGCGACGGCAAGCTACTCGCGGACACCTACTACGACTGGGAGACCCGCGGCTACCTGGAGTATGCGAAGCGCTGGCGCGACATCCCCAAGCCGTCCATCGCCGCCGTGCAGGGCAAGTGCATCGCGGCCGGGCTGATGCTGTGCTGGCCATGCGATCTCATCGTTGCGGCGGACAACGCGCAGTTCTCCGACCCGGTGGGTCTGATGGGGATCATGGGCGTCGAATACCACGCCCACACCTGGGAATTCGGGCCTCGCAAGGCGAAGGAAATGCTGTTCACCGCCAGTTCGGTGACCGCCGAGGAGGCGCTGCGCTGCGGGATGGTCAACCACGTCGTACCGCTGGACAACCTCCGTTCGGCCACAATGGATCTCGCCCAGCGCGTCGCGCAGACCGACCCGTGGGCGTTGCGCATGGCCAAACGGGCGGTCAACCACACCCTGGACACGATGGGCTTCTCGACCGCGATCGCTTCCTGTTTCGATATGCATCACCTCGGCCACACCCGGGCGCTGGCCGCGACCGACGGGCAGACCGTCGTGATGGCCAACCTGGAACGGATGAAGGCCGCGGGCCGCACCCCTTGACGTTATTTGTCGCCAAGGCCGCCGCATCGACCTTGAGATAGACCGCGCTCATCATGTGGCCCATGGGGGCCTTCCGTGCGGGTACGTGAGATCGCTAGGCCTCATCGACGGCCGCGAGCACCGTGACGGAGACCGGGTTGGCCAGTAACGAGCTCAGTTGGGCGCGATAGTCGCGGTAGTGGTCAGTCGTGCGGTGGTGCTCGAGGGCGGCCTGATCGCCATAGCGCTCGATAAGCACCAAGTCGCCGTCGGCGGGCACCTCGTAGAGGTTGTAGCTGTGGCATCCCGCCTCGGATCGCGTGGGAGCGACCATGCCCTCGAGGAGGGCCTGCAGCTCAGAGCGTTTTTCGGGGAGGGGAACAAATCGGGCGACAACGCTTACAGGGTGGGACACGAGCAACTCCTGAAGATGAGGTGACTGAGGTCGCTTTGACAAACGCCTTAGTAGACGTTTTAATACGTCTTATGACGAATGTCAACACCGCGCCGTGTATCTCTACCCGAGGTGGCCCAGACGAGGCGGTGCGCAATGGAAGTGGATACCGGATGGCTCCGGGGTGCGATGTAATACGTTTCATGACGTCTCACCAGGACTCCCCTCGATTCGACCTCACGGACGCTGACCTGCACGTTTCACGTGGAAGTGTGCCGGCGAGCGTTCAGCTCGCGGAAATGCTCAAGGCGCAGATCCTGGAACAGCGGCTTCCTGCGGGCAGTCGGCTGCCGACCGAACAAGAGCTGATCGCACGTTCCGGCCTCAGCCGGGTCACCGTACGCGCCGCGGTCGGGATCCTCGAGGACGAAGGATGGCTGGTCCGCCGCCAGGGCCTGGGGACATTCGTGGCCGAACCGGTCAAACAGGAGCTGGAGTCCGGTGTCCGGACCATCGCCGAAGTCCTTGTCAGCCGGGGGGTGACGCCGCGCGTCGAGGTGTTGTCCCATGAAGTCGTCCCAGCACCGGACCGGGTGGGCGCCACTCTGGGGCGTTCGGAAGTGCTGCGGATCCAGCGGCGCTACACCGAGAACGATCAGCCGATGGCGATCATGACCGCGTACCTGCCGGCGGATCTGCCCGACGACGCGGTCGAGCCGCTGCTTTCGGCAGAGCCGGCGACCGAGACGACGTACACGATGTGGGAGCAACGACTCGGCGTGCGCATCGGCTCGGCCACCCACGAGATTCACGCCGCGGGCGCCTCCCCGGAAATCGCTGCGGCACTGGGGTTGTCGGAAGGCGCACCCGTTCTGGTACTGCGCCGCACCAGTTACACCGATAAGGACAAGCCGCTGGAGGTCGTGGTCTTCCACCACCGTCCCGAGCGATACGAATTCTCCGTCACGCTGCCTCGGACGATGCCGGGCCGGCAGGCCGGGATGACCGAAAGGTAGATAGGCCGATGCGCGAATACAACGACGAACAGTCGCAACACGAAGGTCCGCATTTCGGGTTGATTCTTGCCCTGATGACCGAGGGGTTGGCGATCGGCGAATATCCCGAGATGGTCCGGGTGGCCCACATCGCCGAAAGTTACGGCTTCGCTTCCGCCTGGCTGTGCGACCACTTCCTGACATTGAGTCCCGACGACTACGTCAAGCACGCCGGCATCAGCGGCGGCGATCAGCACCGGGAGAAAACGCGGCCGGCGACGATGCCTTTACTCGAGGCCTGGACGGCGCTGAGCGCGCTCGCCCGCGACACGACAAATATCCGCCTCGGAACCAGCGTGCTGTGTAACTCCTACCGCCATCCCTCAGTCCTGGCCAAGATGGCAGCCACGTTGGACGTCATCTCCGACGGTCGCCTGGACCTCGGACTGGGCGCCGGCTGGTTCCAGCGCGAAGCCGACGCGTACGGGATCCCTTTCTTGCCCGTCGGGGAGCGGGTCGCCGCGTTCGGTGAGGCGCTGGAGCTCATCAAGGAGATCTGGACGCAGCCCAATCCGGTGTACTCGGGCCGGTTCTACACGCTGGACGGAGCCGTCTGCGACCCGCCGCCCTTCCAGAAGCCACACCCACCACTGTGGGTCGGAGGCGAAGGCGACCGCGTGCACCGAATCGCCGCCCGCTCTGCGCAGGGAATCAACGTCAGGTGGTGGTCTCCCGAAAAGGTGCGGCAGCGCCAAGATTTCCTTGCTCAGGCCTGCGCCGCAGTTGAACGCGACCCCTCGACGCTACGATTTTCACTGACTGCCTTGCTCGCTCCGACTCATTCCGACGGTCAGGAAGCCCAGATCAGGGCGGAGTTCTCGGCGATTCCGGATTCGGGTCTGATCGTCGGCCCCGTGGATAAGTGCATCGAGCAGATCAATGAATATTACGAATCCGGAGTGGATACCTTCCTGTTCACTATTCCGAACGTTGCACAATCGGAGCTCATACATACGGTCGGTCAAGAGGTTCTTACTGCGTTCCGGGGAGTGGCTACTCGAAGTAATTAATCGCTCCCTTCATTTCACTCTAGTCGGACAAAAAGCAAGGAGTAGTTCTATAATGCATGCCAAAAACGGCTTGACAAACAATGTCGATCCCTATCTGCAATCTAGCGAATACCTCGACGCAGACCATCCATTAGTGGCCGGACTCGCGGAGAAACTCACCCACGGCGCCGAGTCCGATGTGGAACGGATCCGGGCGATTTACCTTTACGTCCGCGATCTTCCGTACGACATCCTCGAATCCTTCCGTTATCTGGCGGCCGGCGAGCGCTCTGCCAGTGCCGTCCTCGAGCATGGCGTCGCCTTCTGCATGGGTAAGGCCAGCTCATTCGTGGCGTTGTCCCGGGCGGCGGGCGTGCCCGCGCGCATCGCTTTCCAGACGCTCTACTCGCCGGAAAAGGAGTTCCTCTCACCGGAAGTTCGGGCACTCTGGGGCGGCAAACGCGGGCGGCCGCTGACTTGGCACTCGCTGGGGGAAGCCTTCCTCAACGGCCGCTGGGTCAAGCTCGACGCAACCATCGAGGCGCCCACGGCGGCACGGCTCGGCAAGCCCTACACGCAGGAATTCGACGGAATCACCGACATCCCTACCGTCGAAGGTCCTATTTTGCGCGAGAACGGCAGTTATGCGGATTATCCGCCGGAGGTTGCGCACTGGTATGAGGTCGTTGCAACCGCAGTTCTGAACGGGCTCGATTCAGCGGCAAACCGTACACGAGTTGCGGAAGATGATGAGCTCTGGGCCGGTCCGGCACTCGATGAAGTGCGACGTCACGCAGTACGTTGAACCGCTGATTTTTCGTGTCCTGAAAACATTTTTTTGCCACACATAAAGGACCTCTAAGGAGGATTTCATGTCAGCGTCACAAATAGTTTCGATCAACCCCGCCACCGAAGAAGTCAATGCCACCTTCGAGCCAAGCTCGGCCCGAGACGTCGAGCGTGCCCTGGAGCGTGCGACGGCCGCCGCGCAGGCCTGGCGGGCAGTTCCAGTGAGCGAGCGGGCGAAAAGCCTGTTTGCGATGGCGGACACGCTGCGCGCCAACCGGGAGCGACTTGCCCGCCATATCACCCAGGAGATGGGCAAACCGCTGCTGGAAGCGCAGGCCGAAGTCGATAAAAGCGCGTTGTGCTGCGAGTTCTACGCCGAGCACGGGCCGGCGATGCTGGCCGACCAGCCGGTGCCCACCTCGGCCAAGCGGTCCTACGTGTCCTATGAGCCCCTGGGGTTGGTGCTGGCGGTGATGCCCTGGAACTTCCCACTGTGGCAGGTGTTGCGGTTCGCCCCTCCGACGCTTCTGGCCGGCAACGGGATCGTGCTCAAACACGCGCCCAACGTTCCGCAATGCGCACTCGACATCGCCGACATCATCGACGAGGTGTGCCCGCCGGGGCTGTTCACTACCCTGCTCGTGGGCGCAGAACGGGTCGGCGACCTCCTCGCCGACGACCGGATCCAAGCGGTCACGCTGACGGCGTCGACCGAAGTCGGGCAGCAGGTGGCCGCCACCGCGGCCCGTTATCTCAAACGACAAGTGCTCGAACTCGGCGGATCTGATCCGTTCATCGTGCTGGCGGACGCCGACGTCGCCGCCGCCGCGGCCGCTGCCGTCTCCGCGCGTAACCACAATGCCGGGCAGAGCTGTATCGCCGCCAAACGGTTCATCGTCGAGGACGCCGTCCGCGGCGAGTTCACCGAAGCGTTCGCCGCCGGCGTCGCGAAGCTCACCGTGGGCGACCCGATGCTCGAGAACACCCGGGTGGGGCCGCTGGCCAAAGCGAGCATCAGGCAGTCGCTGGTCAGTCAGGTTGAGCGCAGTGTGTCGGCCGGCGCGCGGTTGGTCACCGGGGGAATCTCACTGCAAGGTCGGGGGTACTTCTACCAGCCCGCGGTGCTCGACGAGGTGAACCCCGAGATGGCGGTCAGCGCGGAAGAGACGTTCGGGCCTGTGGCCGCGATCATTTCCGTCCCAGACGCCAGCAGTGCGGTCGCGGCGGCCAATGCGACGGAGTTCGGCCTCGGGGCGAGCCTGTGGACCTCGGATCTGGAGCGTGCGGCCATGCTGATTCCTCAGCTCGGTGCCGGCGCGGTGTTCGTCAACGACATCGTGACTTCCGACCCCCGGATGCCCTTTGGCGGCATCAAGCACAGCGGCTACGGCCGCGAGCTCGGCGCCTTCGGCCCGCGGGAGTTCACCAACGTCAAATCGGTGTGGATCGGCCCTTCGCGCGACGCGCGGAACTTATCGGAATAGCACCCAATTAACGAAGGAAACATGACCAATGAAAATCATGCCAGTGTCGGAAATCAGGCAACTCGCCGCGACCGAGCTTTACATCGACGGGCAGTTTCAGCTGGGCTCCGTCGTAAACGCGATCTCGGTGACGAACCCGTTCAACAACGAGGAGATCTGCCGGGTCGCGCCCGCCAGCGAGGCGCAAGTCCAGGATGCGATCGGGGCGGCAGCGACGGCGTTTAAAGCATCAACGTGGCAGTCATTCACAGGCCGCGACCGTGGAACGCTGCTGTATCGACTTGCCGAACTGCTGCGCCGCGACCTCGAAATCTTCGCAACGCTGGAAGCCGTCGACACCGGGATTCCCATCCGTGAGACCAGGATGGAGGTCGCCACCTCGGCGCGGCACTTGGAATACTATGCCGGTTTTGCCGACAAGATCGAGGGCAGCTACCAAGATCTTGGGGCACGGTTCAACTATGTCCGGCGGGAGCCATATGGCGTCATCGGCCAGATCGTTCCGTGGAACACGCCGCTCAAGCTGATGGCCCGCGGCTTCGCCGCTGCTATCGCCTGCGGAAACACCATGGTCGTCAAACCCTCCGTCGTGGCTCCCCTCAGCGTTTTGCGATTCGCCAAGACCGTGCACGAAGCCGGATTTCCGCCGGGCTGCGTCAACATCATCACCGGCAGTGGCCGAACGGTCGGCAAGGCGATCGTCGAGCATCCGCAAGTCCGCAAGATCATCTTCACCGGCGGAACCGAAGGCGGGCACGAAATTCTTCAACAGGCGGTGCGCACGGTGACGCCGGCCGTGCTCGAGCTTGGCGGCAAAGGCCCCATCATCGTTTGTGAGGACGTCGATTGGGACGAAGCCGTCGACGGCGTCCTGACGCAAGCGTTCGCGCGCAAGGCGGAGGTGTGCTTTGCCGGTACTCGCTTGTTTGTGCCCGCTGGCATGCATGACGAATTCGTCGCGGACCTTGCCGCGAAGGCAGCCAGAATCCCGATGGGGAATCCGTTGAACGATCGCACCCAGCTCGGGCCGCTTATGTCGCCAGAGCGCCTAACCGAAATCCTCGAAAAAGTGGACAAAGCCCAGGCGGATGGCGCGACGATCTACTGCGGTGGACGCAAGGCTCAACAGCAGGGCCTCGAGAAAGGGAATTTTCTTCCGCCGACCATACTGACGGAAGTGACGCCGCGGATGTCGGTGGCGCGGGATGAGTTGTTCGGTCCTGTCCTCTGCGTGACGGCGTACCGTGAGGTCGCTGATGCCGTGGCGATGGCGAACGATTCCGACTATGGGCTCGCGAGCTACGTCTGGTCGAACGACATTCGGAAAAGCACGAAAATCGCCGACGCCTTGGAATCGGGCAACGTCTTCATCAACTCATACGGCTACCAGTCCGAGATTCCGTTCGGCGGCTACAAGATGAGCGGAATCGGTCGCGAGCACGGCGCAGAAGCCATCCACGAATACACCCAGGCCAAAAGCATCACCGTCGGTCTCGAACGATTCACATCCCGGTTCGACGTCTGACAGAGCTTTCGGATTAGGGAGCCTTGGTATCACAGCCAGGACGGGCTGCGCGTGAAATTTTGCGTCTTTGGTGCCGGTGCCATCGGCGGCCATGTCGCTGCGCGGCTGTGACACACCGCCCGGCTACATCTTTTTCGGTTCCGAGCCATATCGACGTCGCTCTCGCTTAGTCGTCTGCGAGCGACGCCACCGATCCCCCCCGCCACCGGCACTTGTTTTTTTGCTGGCGCGAGCAAACATAAGCTGCTAGCAAATTACTTGGAAGGAGACTCAACCATGACCGGGGATCGCTGCGCTCCCGCAGCCGGTCGTCGGCGTTGAGCGCGGTACGGCCATGGCGGGCCAGGTACACCCGTACAACAACGTCGCTCCCGACGGATTCGGAGGTACAGCTGGCCGCCATGCGGATGCGGAAGCTAGACCATTTCGGTTTCGTTGGTGACGGGGTCGACGATGTCGTCGAACTCCTTGTGCTTATGCAGGAATGCGGCGACCATTGGGCAGACGGCGACGATGCGCAGTCCGTCGGCGTTCGAGGACTTGACGGCCTCGTTGACGAGAATCGTTGCAAGACCGCGCCCTTGGAATGCGTCGTCCACCTCAGTGTGAACAAATACGCGCCGATCACCGCGATCTGCGAATGCCGCGACTCCGACGGTCTGCCCGTCGACAGTGATCGCGAACTCTTTACCGCGCCGGGTCACTGTCGCTGGCGCGCCGGTGTTATCGGTGGTCATTGTCAATCCTTTCTCCGCGTGCCTGGCTGTTGGCGCGCCCCGTCATACAACGCCCTCGGCGTGCAGTGCGGCGATCGTGTCTGCGTCGTAGCCCAGTTCGGTGAGGACCTGGTCGGTGTGTTCGCCGAGCAGCGGCGACCCGGTGATCTGTGGAGCGAAGTCAGAGAACTTGACGGGGCACCCGACGGTCAGGTACGAGCCACGCTCTTTATGCTCGACTTCCACGACGCTGCCGCTAGTGCGTAGTGCGGGGTCGTAGGCGATCTCTTTCATGGAAAGCACCGGCGCGCAGGGCACCTCGTACTTGCGCAGGGTGTCGACCGCCTCGTATTTGGTCTTGTCGGCCAACCACTTTTCGATCTCGTCGAAGATGTCGAAGATGTGCGACTGGCGGGCCTCAACGGTGCAGTAGGCCGGGTCGTGAACCCATTCCGGCCGCTCGATCGCCTCGCAGGTGCGCTCCCAGTTCTGTTCCTGGATGGTGAAGTAGATGTAGGCGTTGGGGTCGGTCTCCCATCCCTTGCACTTGAGCACCCAGCCGGGCTGACCGCCGCCGCCGGCGTTGCCGCCGCGCGGCACGGTGTCAGTGAAGGTGCCGTTGGGGTATTGGGGGTATTCCTCCAGATAGCCGAGCCGCTCGAGGCGCTCTTGATCGCGCAGCTTCACGCGGCAAAGGTTGAGCACGGCGTCTTGCATCGACACTGAAACCTTTTGCCCCACACCGGTCTTCTCGCGAGCCATCAGGGCGGTGAGTATGCCGATCAACAGGTGCATCCCGGTGTTGGAATCGCCGAGGGCCGCCGCGCTGACGGTGGGCGGTCCGTCCCAGAAGCCGGTGGTCGATGCTGCGCCGCCGGCGCACTGAGCGACGTTTTCGTAGACTTTGAGATCAGCCCACGGCGAGTCCTCGTTGAATCCCTTGACGGAGCCGAAGATCAGCCGTGGGTTGAGTTCGTGGATGTGTTCCCAGCTCAGGCCCATGCGATCCATCGCACCAGGGGCGAAATTCTCGACGAGCACGTCGGCGTCGCAGATCAGCTTTTCCATGACCTCTTTTCCCTCGGGGGTCTTAGTGTTGATCGCAAGTGAGCGTTTGTTGCTGTTGAGCATGGTGAAATACAGGGCGTCGACGTCCGGGATGTCGCGCAGCTGATGGCGGGTGACGTCGCCGCCGGTGGTGCGCTCGACCTTGAGGACGTCGGCGCCGAACCAGGCCAGCATCTGGGTGCAGGCGGGGCCTGCCTGGACCCCGGTGAAGTCGATCACCTTGATTCCGCTCAATGGTTGTTGGTTCATGATGGTTTTCCTTTCTCGTGAAATTTCTTTGGTTTCGGGACACGGACGCTGTCACGCGTGCCCGAGGCTTTTGGGGTTGAGGTTGGTCAGGTGGCCGCTTTCGGTGCCGGCCGTCGGGTCGATGACGCAGTCGATCAGCGCCGGCGCACCTTTGGCCAGCGCGTCGGCGAGGGCGGTGGACAGTTCGGCCGGTGTTGCGGCCTGATAACCCGTGCCGCCGAATGCTTCGATCAGCCGGTCGTGGCGGGCGCTGAGCATCAACGTTGTCGGGGACGGATCCGCGGAGGCGGAGTTGACGTCGTCGCCTTTGTAGACGCCGCCGTTGTTGAACACGACGACCACGATCGGCAGCTGGTAGCGACAGATCGTCTCGAGCTCCATGCCGGAAAACCCGAACGCGCTGTCGCCTTCGATGGCCACGACCGGGGCGTCGGTCTCGACGGCCGCACCGATCGCGTAGCCCATGCCGATGCCCATGATTCCCCAGGTGCCGCTGTCGAGCCGATGGCGGGGCACCCGCATGTCGATCACGTTGCGGGCGAAGTCCAGTGTGTTGGCTCCTTCGCTGACGATGTAGGCCTGCGGGTATGCCCGCATCACGTCGCGTATTGCGCGCAGTGCGCCGTAGAATTGCATCGGATGCGCATCTGCCGACCGCGACAGTCGCTGCGACATCCTGGCCACGTTCTGCGCCGAGTACGCGCTTAGCCTGTCGCGCCACGGTGTTGGAGCCATGATTCGGCCGCGGCTCTGTTCGATCAGTGCATCCATGACCGAGCTGATGTCTCCGACAAGCGGTGCGGCAATGGGCTGGTTGCTGTCGAATTCGGCCGCCTCGATGTCGACCTGGATGAACTTCGCGTTGGGGTTCCACTGGGGTGCTTCGCCATGGCCGAGCAGCCAATTGAGCCGGGCGCCGACGAGCATGACGACATCGGCTTCACGCAATGCCAGTGAGCGGGCGGCGGCCACGGACTGCGGATGGTCGTCGGGCAGTAAGCCTTTGGCCATCGACATGGGCAGAAACGGTAGCCCTGTGCTTTTGATGAAGGTCTGAATCTGGTTGTCGGCCTGGGCGTATGCGGCTCCCTTGCCCAACACCACCAGCGGGCGCCGCGCACCTGCCAACAGCGTGATGGCCCGGTTCACCGCTTTCGGGGCGGGCAGTTGGCGCGGCGCCGGGTCGACCACCCGCCACAGCGACTTCGCGCCTTTGTGTGCGTCGATGACCTCGCCGAGCACCGCGGCCGGGATGTCCAGATAAACGCCGCCGGGACGGCCGGACACCGCGGTGCGGATCGCGCGGGCGATGCCGCGGCCGATGTCTTCGGCGCGGTCCACCCGATATGCGGCTTTGGCGAAGCGTTCTGCCGCCGTCATCTGGTCGAGTTCCTCGTAGTCACCGCGTTTGAGGTCGACGATGTGGCGTTCGCTGGATCCCGAAATCTGTACCACCGGGAAGCAATTCGTGGTGGCGTTCGCCAGCGCGACCAGGCCGTTGAGGAATCCCGGGCCCGAGACCGTCAAACAGACTCCCGGTTGCTTGGTGAGAAAGCCAGCTGCTGCAGCCGCGTGGACCGCATCGCTTTCGTGCCGAAAGCCGATGTAGCGGATACCCGATGCCTGTGCGATCCGAGCGAGGTCGGTGATCGGGATGCCGACCAATCCATAGATGGTGTGAACGTCGTTGAGTTTCAGCGCATCAACGACCAGGTGATGACCATCGGTCAGCCCGTGTCCAGTGCGGGCACCATTGACGATGGTGTCAGTTGAGTGTGTAGCGGTCATAATGCTTGCTCTCCCAATGCGGGTTGGTGGTTGTGCTCTTTGCCTTCACGCTCCGCCACCTGGACGGGCCGTGTCCAAGACCGATCGCTGAAGTCGCGATAACCGGTGCTTATCAGCCGAGCCGGCGTGTTGGTCGGGCGTTGAAGAATTCGTTGTGCCCCAAGCTCTTTGCTGCGGTGACGGAGTACTTCGATCTCTGTGACGCCGCGGGCGCCGGTGCATGCGCGGAAGCAGTTCGACGTACATTGGCAAGCCAGCAGCACTTCTGCCGACCTGGGCGCTGTGACGCGGGAACGCCTGGCTGGGGTTGGCCACACCGGCGAGGCGGCGCCAAGAGCGGATCGCGCTATGGGTGAGCGCCAGAATGCGATTGGCCGCCAGATCACCGGCTACCAACTCGAGCGCGCTCACGGCATGACCGGTGACAGCGTCGAGCTTTACCCAGTGCCCGGTGGCGATGATCGCAGTCGATTGGTGTGCGGCCCAGACGCCATGGAGCCCGCCGGCATCTAACGTCGGGTCGATCGCACCCGGCGTCTGGCGTGCTCGCTGGCGATCCGTGCAAAACCGGTCGTTGCTGCTGCCGTAGAAACTCACCGCGTGTTCCTCTCGCATCATGGATTACAGTTTGAACTATTTCTCGCCGCATGGCAAGAAAATATCTGCGGGGGGAGGTATCGTGCGGTCATGGCGACTGATGCCGTGCAGGCAGCCGAGACACGTGGCCGGCCACGTATACGCGACGACGACGAGATCCTGCGAGCCGCATTACACGCTTTCGCCAAGCATGGCTACGACGGAATGTCGCTACGCACGCTCAACGCCGAGATGGGACTCAGCCGCGGCACCATCAACCAGCGGTTCCGTTCAAAAGAGCAGCTCTGGTACGCCGCAGTCGATCATGGATTCCGGCAACTGACGGACGATCTCAACGCCGAGCTGCAACAACGAATGGTTCCCGACGACGATCTGTCGCGGTTACGTGAAGGCATCCGCGCATTCCTGCTCGCCTCTGCCCGGCGCCCCGAGCTCGTCAGGTTGATGAACCAGGAAGGCCTGCACTCGACCAGCCGCCTCGACTACATCGTGGCGTCGTTCACATTGCCGACGCTGACTCCGGTATGGCAGGCACTGAACCGGCTCGCCGACGCCGGCCGGGTCCGACGCGTGCCCGCCCGAACCCTGCTGTTCCTCATCGCCCACGGCGCCGCCGCGCCGTTCACCCTGGGCCCACTCTCGGATCGATTCGACCCCTTTGACGGCCCCCTGGATCCCGTCGACCACATCGAGCTGGTCACCGACATCATCTTCTCCGGGCTCTGCGTCACCCAGCCCGACGCCGCCGGCAATCCCAACGGCCGCTCGCGCGCCTCCAAAACAAAACGCCGAGCCTGACCTAGCCACCGGCAGCGAGCACCGCCCCAGGATGGTGAGCCCGCCGGGACGCGAGACGTCGCTGGACGCCACGATCCCGATCGACAGTCCGTGAGCAGGGAGACCGGCGTTGCCGCCAGCTCTGCTGCCGTCCAGGGCGACAAATTGTTCAGTGATGAAATAAGGCGCGCTTCCGGTGGGCAAGTATTCCAGCTGGCAGGGGCCACTGATAGGCGCCAACGGTGACGACACGCATTCGCTGACGGGCAATTCTTGGGGGACGGGATTCGGATATCGCTGCGATATCGACCCACCCTTCCCCCACGGGCCAAGGCCCTGACACGGCGCCTCGGAGTTCGTATGACGGGGCGGCGCAGACTTTTACGACATGTGTTGGGTGACCTACCGATTGATTAAGGAGTTCGTTGTGAGCCATCCGAGCGGTCGCCACTTCCTGCAAATCCCGGGCCCGACGAATGTCCCGGGCCGAGTCCTGCGTGCGATGGCGGCGCCGACTATCGACCATCGCGGGCCATCGTTCCAAGCCCTTGCCCTCGAAGTTCTCGCACTGCTTGGTCCGGTATTCGCCACCGAGGGCCCAGTGGTGGTCTACCCGGGCTCGGGAACGGGCGGCTGGGAGGCGGCGCTGGTGAACACGCTGAGCCCCGGCGACACCGTACTAGCCTTCGACACGGGGCATTTCGCGACGTTGTGGCGGGAGATGGCTGCCCGGCTCGGGCTGGTCGTCGACTTCGTGCCCGGCGATTGGCGGCACGGGGTGGACCCTGGTGTCGTCGCGCAGAAACTGGCCGCTGACACGGCGCGGGCCGTCAAAGCGGTGTGTGTGGTGCACAACGAGACTTCCACCGGGGTGGTCAGTCCGATCGCCGAAGTCCGCCAAGCCATCGACAGTGTCGGCCACCCGGCGTTGCTGTTGGTCGACGCCGTTTCCTCGCTCGGTTGTATCGACTACCGGCATGACGAGTGGGGGGTCGACGTGACGGTCGCCGGATCTCAGAAGGGGCTGATGCTGCCGCCGGGGCTGAGCTTCAACGCCATCAGTCAAAAGGCGCTCGATGTCTCGACCAGCTCCGGCTCGCCCAGGTCGTACTGGGACTGGCAGCCGATCCTGGCGGCCAATCGGAACGGGTCCTTTCCGTACACACCTGCCACCAACCTGCTCTATGGGCTGCGGGAGGCGCTGACCATGCTCTACGACGAGGGCCTTCCGCAAGTGTTCGCACGCCACGCTCGCCACGCAGCCGCGACCAGGGCGGCTGTGCGCGCGTGGGGCCTCGATGTGGTTTGCCTCGACAAGGGCGGCCACTCCGGCTCGGTGACGGCGGTGCTGCTGCCTGATGGGCACGACGCCGACGCGGTCCGTGGCATCATCCTGGACCGCTTCGACATGTCGCTCGGTGCCGGCCTGGGCAAGCTGGCGGGAAGCACGTTCCGGATCGGTCATCTCGGCCATTTCAATGATCTGACACTGGCCGGGACTCTCGCCGGGGTGCAGATGGGGCTGCAGCTCGCCGAGATTCCTATCGACCCGAGCGGCGTGAGCGCCGCTCTGGAGCAGCTGCGCGCATGACCCTGAGTCCGGACTACCTGCCAGCCGCAATCGGTTCGATCCGCGCAGTAGCGGGGCCCAGGCCACAGACCCCCCGCGAAGGGCAGTCACCGCGGTCGGCTCGACACAGCGGCTGCCACTGCTGGCGGCAGACGTTTCTCGAATTCCATTGTCGCACAGTATGAGACGTCCGTCATTCGTCCTGGGGCAGGCCTGCTGGGCCGCGGACGAGATCGCGGATCGCGCCGGCCGTCAGAGCGAACTTGGCGAGGAACCCGACGGCGGGGCTGGTCGCGATCATGTCGGCGAAGTCCTGCTCGGCATGGGTGGAGATCAGTATCACCGGTGATGGCGTGGGCAACGCGGATCGGTAGAGTTGCTCAGCGAGTTCGAACCCGTTCTCGATACCGAGGTTAACGTCGACGAGCGTCACGTCCGGTCGCTGCTCCTCGAAGCATCGAAGAGCCTCGGCGCTGGTCGATGCCACGCCTACGACCGTGATGCCGCCGTGTTCGAGCAGACCGCGCGCAGCGTCGACGAAAGCCGCGCTGTCATCAACGATCATGCAGCGCATTGCGTACCTCTCATACCCATGAGGTCAGCTTCTCAGTGGGTTGGACTGACCGGCATTACCGCTAGCCGTAAGCCGGCCGTAAACGGCGCGCGCGCGGTCGTGCTGTGGCGCTGAGAATCCCGGCTGCCAGGGAATTCGTAGATGCCCGGTAGACATAGATTCCAGCTGGCGGGGAGGACCCGATTGCGGTCAGCGGTGGCGACACGGGCGCGCCGGCGCGCAATCGTGGTTCATGGCAGAGCCGGAAGTACGAATGTGCGCGAACGACTTGGAGAGCGAAATGAAGTACACCACATTGGGGCAAACTGGGCTCAACGTTTCCCGCATCGCCTTCGGCACCTGGCAGCTGGGTGGGGACTGGGGTCGTTTCGACGAGGATGCCGCCATCGCCGCGGTCCGTCGCGCTCGCGAATTGGGCGTCAACTTCTTCGATACGGCGCAGGCCTACGGTTTCGGTGCGTCCGAGCAGATCCTCGGCGAGGCGCTCCGCGACGAGCTCACCGCTGAGCGCGACGAACTCGTGATTGCCACCAAAGGCGGCCTGCGGCAGACAGATTCCGGTCTGGTCCGAGACGCGAGCCCCGAGTGGTTGCGCCGGGGAGTCGACGCCAGCTTGACCGCGCTGGGCGTCGACCACATCGACTTGTACCAGGTGCATTGGCCCGACCCGAGCGTGTCAGCCGCGGAGACGGCGGGCGCGCTACGCGAATTGGTCTGCGACGGCAAGATCGGCCACGTCGGCGTATCCAACTACAACGCCTGGCAGATGGCGGAGTTCTCCGCGACACTTCCGGTTGAGACGTTGCAACCGCCGTACCATCTGTTCCGCCGCGAGATCGAGGACGGCGAACTGCCATACTGCCGCGCACATAACATCGGGGTGCTGGTGTACGGGCCGTTGGCCCACGGGCTGCTGACGGGAACGCTGAGCACCCATACCGCGTTCGCCGCCGATGATTGGCGCAGCACCAGCGGTGTATTCCAAGGCGGCGATTTCGAACTTAACCTGGCGACGGTGCGCGCCCTGGCGATGTTCGCCGCCGACCTTGGGGTCACCATCAGCCAGTTGGCCATCGCTTGGACGCTGGCCAACCCCTCCGTGCATGTCGCCATCGTCGGCGCCCGGCAAGCAGGTCATGTTCAAGACAGTGTCGCCGCCGCGGACGTGTCGCTCAGCGAAGCCGACCTCGACACGATCGACACCATCATGAGTTTCGGCGCGCAGGTGGCCGGGCCGTCCCCTGAGGGCATGTGATGGCCGACCACCTGCGACGCGTTGCCGTGTTGGGGACCGGAACGATGGCTGCCCCGGTGACGCGCAACCCGCGCGTCGTCGATCCCTGGTTCGCAGGCAATCTGGATTCAGATGAGCACGGTCCGGCGACGAGGACGTCGCCGCGGCCGTTACCCAGTCCGCCGGGGCCCGCGTCGCGCGGTACGAGCCTGACTTAGCTCCCCAAGTGACGATCCCGCAAGGCGCAGCATCGCGAGTCGCCAAGAACGGCAAACACTTCGACCACGCGCCAACGTCGACGGGCGCGGTCAGAACGGGATGGTCGCGAGCAGCGACGTCCCACTCCCGACCGGACTGGACACCCGCAGCTGTCCGCCCAGCGCCTCCACGCGGTCGGTCAGGCCGGTGAGCCCGGACCCCCTGCCCGCGTCGGCTCCTCCGATTCCGTCGTCCCGGATGGATAGACGGACGTTAGGACCGTCTGTTTCGACGGTCACCCTTACCTCGGATGCCTGCGCGTACTTGGCCGCGTTGGTCAGGGATTCGGCAACGACGTAGTAGGCGGCAACTTCGACGGAATCGGGCAACCGTTGATCGACAGCGACGCGGAGCGCGACGGGGACGCCGGAGCGGCGGGCGAGCGTTTTGAGAGCCGGCCCCAGTCCGCCCCGCGACAGGATCGCGGGATGTATCCCCCGGGATATCTCCTGGAGGTCCGTGGAGACACCGGTCAGCCCGTCGACGATCTCAGCAAGTTGCTCGCGCACCGATCCGAGGTCTGGTGGCACGGAAGCCTCTGCAGCACGGAGCCTGAGCCCCAACGTCACGAGCCGCTGCTGCGCACCGTCATGCAGATCGCGTTCGAAGCGCCGCCTGGCCTCATCGCCGGCGGCGACGATCCGGGCGCGAGACGCCGTGAGTTGGGCATGAGTCTCGGCGTTGGCGATCGCGGTCGTGACGAGATCGGCGAACTCCCCGACCCGCGACTCGGTGTCGGGCGGTAGCGGATCGGGTTGTGACGAGCCGACAATGGCCGCGCCCCACACGCGGCCGTCGACCATGATCGGCACTCCGACACCCGACCGCATCCCCAGTCGGCGGATGTAATCGGCGGCCGGACCGGGAGCATCGTCATGGTCGTCCATCCGGGCGGGACGACCGGTGCGGAAAATCATCGCCGCGACAGATTCGCCGTCGAGCGAAAACCGTTTACCGACAGCCAGTTCCGTCTGAAACTCGTGGTGCCCGGCGATCAACAGACCTGCGCCGTCGGGCTCGAAGCGGAACAGCGTCGTATGGCGCACCCCCAGGCACAGGGCCAGTTCGTCGGCCACCGCGCAGAACACCTCGGACGGAGCGACCCCGTGGGCGACCAGTGTCGCCACCCGGCGCAACGAAGCCTGCAGGTCGGCGACCGCGCGAAGCGCGTCACGGCTGTGCTCGGCCTCGACGGCACGTGTCCTGGCCAGCTGCGCCAGCGTGGTGGCCACCAGTGCGACAATCAGGAAGATGCCGATCACTGCCCAGTCTTCGACTCTGGTCAGGGTGAAGGCGGCCGGCCCGGTCCGGAAGTAGTCGAAGGCGACGGCGCTGGCCACTGACATCGCCGCCGAGAGCCCGAATCCCCACACCCCGGAGACCACCAGAACACCGACCAGGTACAGCACGCCGAACGCGTCGCCAGGCGCGACTCGCTTGAGTAGCAGCACCACAACGGATTCCACCAAAATCAACGACGCGGCGACTACCAGGCCCAGCCACACCGGCGGGCGCGCTGCACGTGACAGCAGTGCCACGGGGCAAGCCCGTGTCGGCGACGGGTGAACCTCGGTGAGGGCCTGATGGCCCCGGGAACTGACAGCCGGCCGCGACGACGGCCGGCCGGGCGCTCGTGTGCTTCTCCGCGTCATTAGGCCGGCTCAGATCGATGGATGCGGACATGGACGTGACCGCAACCGGAATTTTAACCCCCGCCTTGTATCGCCCGGATCCCGCCGCGTGAGCGATCCGTCGTTCCGCCGGCCGGCGCGCCGTTCAAACCCGCCACGGCGATTTCCGGTAAACCCGGTGGCTCTCGCGAGCTATCCTCAAATCACGTTATCGAGGAGCTTGCATGGATAGGCGCGTGTTGGCGCGGAGTGCCGGGTTCCTCGGCGCCGCCGGCCGAGACCGAGCCGGTGAAACTCGATGCACTGCCCGCGACTGCCGCCGGGGCGGGGAGGAACTTGAGACAAGCCCAGCGCCGCAACGGTTTCACAGTGGATGACACCGCCGCGCCCGTCGCTGGCGGCGACCAGCGCGGCGACCGAAACAGCCCCGCCCCGACGCAACAAGGCGGTTGAGGCGTGGGCCGTGTGCGGGTGGTGGTGGCTGAGGATGATGTGCTGCTGCGAGAGGGTTTGGCCAGCCTGCTGGATCGGTCGGGCTTTGATGTGGTGGGGCAGGCCGGTGATGGTGTGCAGTTGCTGGGGTTGGCGCGTGAGCAGGCCCCGGACTTGGTGGTGACCGATATCCGGATGCCGCCGGATCATTCCACCGAGGGGCTGGATGCGGCGCGGGTGATACGCGAGGAGCTGCCTGATACGGCGATCCTGGTGCTGTCGGCGCATGTCGATGTCGAGCATGCGATGGAGTTGTTGGCCAGCGGGCGCAGCGTCGGTTATCTGCTCAAGAGTCGGGTCACCGACGTGGCCGACTTCGTGGACACGCTGGGGCGGATCGCCAAGGGCGCCTCGGTGGTGGATCCGGCGCTGGTGGCCGAGTTGGTGTCGGCGCGGCGACGCAATGATCCCCTGGCGGCGCTCAGTGCGCGCGAACGTGAGGTGTTGGCGTTGATGGCCGAGGGGCGCTCCAATGCCGGGATCGCTCACCGGATCTGGGTCACCGAGGGCACCGTGGAAAAGCATGTCCGCAGTATCTTGACCAAGCTGAATCTGCCCGAGACCGGTGATGACCACCGCCGGGTGCTGGCGGTGGTCACCTTCTTGGAGGCGCACTGATCAATGCGGCAGGCTTGCCGTGATCTTGCCTGCGGTCGTTGTCAGATTTTGCGGTTCTCGGATTTGAGCATCCAGGCGGCCTTTTCCAACGCGTCGATGATGGTGTGCAGCAGGTCGGCGCTGGAGGGGTCGGCGTCGTCGACGTCGTCGTGGACGGTGCGGAGGGTGTGGGCCGCCGTGTAGATCGCGGTGGTGATGAAGTCGACGGTGTCGGTCGTGGTCTGCTCGGCCGCGGGGAAGGCGGGCAGTGTGGTCGATGCCGTGACGGTGTCGGATCGTCCGTCGGGAACCGCGTTGAGGGCGCGGATGCGCTCGGCGATGGTGTCGCTGGCGTCCCGCGCGATGTCGACGATTTCGTCGAGTTGCAGGTGAAGATCGCGAAAGTTGGTGCCCACGACATTCCAGTGCGCTTGTTTGCCCTGCAGGTGCAGTTCGATGAGGTCGACGAGGACGCGCTGGAGGTTCTCGGTCAGGCTCGGCGGGGCATCGAATTCCCGCACTTCATCGCGGGATCGGCGTTGGGAACTCAGCATGGTTATGCCTTTCTCGATGTCGGTTCTCAATGTCAGGTAGGACCGTGATGTGTTGTTATGCAGCGGTTCTTGGTGGCGCGCGAAACCCTGGGCCCGCGAGCCGGTGGACGACCGTTCTCAGGCCGGCACTCCTTCGCTGGTGGTTTCGCCTCGATCGGTTCTTTATCAGGATCGCTCGTGCGCGAACCGATGTCGTGCCCGCTACCATCCATCTTTGGTACCCGCTGACCGGGGTCGCGGTTCACCGGTGAGCGGCAGTGCCGATCACGCCGGTACCTCCGGTCTGCGGACGCCAACCGTGGTGAGATCCCTTGGCGGCCTGAAAGGTAGCTGTGGCGCCAAGAGTGCCTGACGAGTCCACTCGATACGCAGGTCCTCGTAACGGCGCAGGCGTACCGAACGTCGGCGGCTTGTGCGTCCCGCAGCGGCACGACGAGGGCGATTGCATCCTCGACAGCCTGGTTGCCCCCCTGTCCAGGTGGGTTGTCAACGTGTTCTGACCAGGGTTCGGTCAAGGAGCCTTGAATGACACCGATATACGGCTGGCTGGGGGCCGGATACTCCCGCTGGCAGGGGGCACTGATGGGTATCAGCAGTGGCGACGCCGGCTGCCCGACGCGGAATTATGTCAAGTAGGACAACGGACGTCTGAATGTACCGGGGTTAGGCATCCGGACTCCCGGAGAGCTTCTGTCGCTGTCGGGTCTCACCACCTGCTGCTTTGCAAAGAAAGAGGATGATATGACGACTCAACGCCACCGAGCGGTCACGCGAATTCTGGTCGGTTGTGCTGTCGCCCTTGGCGTTTACGTTGGGGGAGCAGCACCGGCCAGCGCCGACCCGAACTCGATGGGCAGCTCCCAAAATCCGTTCGCCGGCCTCACCTGTAGCTGCCGGCAGACAGCTCCACCCGGCAGCCCAGCTGCGAGAGAACAGATAAAGCGGGGTCTCCGGGAGGGTAGTTCTGCCTGGTTGTCAGTAGCACCGCCATCGACACAGCCCAGGCAGCCGCAGTAAGGTCCCGGCATCTGTTCAACACGCCCGCCTTATCGACGCACTATCACCGGTTTCAGCCTGATGCCGGCAGAACCATGACGCCAGCTTGACAGTGCACGCACCGGCGCGCTCCCACCCCGGGAGTCGTCCGGCGCAATGTGGATTGTGTTGCGACGCTTCAGGGGTGAGGGTACTCGCGCGTCGCCGGCTCGGCGAACTTGTCCAGCTCCGGAAGGTTGACCACTATCGGATCGGGGTTCGAGCGAGTGACGACCCAAACGGTCGGGCGGTCGGCGGACGCATTGACCTCCTGATGCGGAGTGTGCGCCGGTATGAAAACGAAGTCTCCCGGGCCGGCCTCGACGACGTGCTGCAGGCGGTCGCCCCACCGGTACCTGGCGGTGCCTTCAAGGACGTAAAGGATTGTCTCCTGGTCGCCGTGGTGGTGCGCACCGGTCGCTGCGCCGGGTAGCACCGTGCTGAGGAAGGCGCTCAGTACCTTGGCGTCGGGGTTGCGGCTGTCGAAGGCGACCGCCCGATGCAGTCCTGAGGTCTGCGGGGTGTCGTCGGAGAGTTGGTCACGTCGAACGACGCGGACCGACGGCTCGTGCATTGGGGATTCCTTTCTGTCAAAGATCGACCGGTAGTGCGCTGTCCCCGGCCGCGTGCAGTCCGAACGGTGCGGGGTCGCCGACGCGCCACGTGCCTTCGAACTGCACGCTTTGACCGACTGCGCGGGCCCTTTGCATTGCCTGCCGGGCCGCCGGTAGTTGCTGGGTCTCCCAGCCCTTCAGGCGAAGAGGCACCTGCCGCCCAGCGGTATCTAGCAGCGCGTTGCCTAGCTGCCAGGCATCGTCGGCCGCCTTGGCGGTGCCCGCACCGATATGGGGCCGCAGCACGAACGCCGCATCGCCGATCAGACAGGTTCGCCCGAAGGCCATTTTAGGCACCTCGAGGTCGACGATCACCTGTATGAACGGTTCGGCGGTCCGTCGGACGAGCTCGGTGAGCGGCGGTGGAAGCTCGACGTCCGCAGCCGAGTGCAGCTCCTTGAGATGGCGGGTCTGGACCGACCCCGGCGGCACGGTCAGCTCGGCCCTCAGACCGTTGCGGTCGGTGAGCAGGCTGTTGAGGTGGTCTGCGGGCGAGACGTTCCGATACCAGAGCCAGTTGCACAGCACGGACCCGTCCGCGCCCGGAATCGGATAGGTCAGCAAGTGGCCATGCGGCAGGATCCGGTAGGTGATCGCGTCGCGCAGGATGCTCGCTGTACCGCCGCTGAGTTCATCGCGTTCGATGGTGCCTCGCCAGGCCACGTATCCCGCATAGCGCGGTTGGGCTTCGGGCACCAGAATCGCGCGTCCCGTCGAGTGGATGCCGTCGGCGCACACCACCAGGTCTGCGGTCAGCATCTGACCGTCGGTCAGTGACAGCGCAACCTCATCGCCCCGGTTATCCAGGTGCGCAAGCTGCTTCGACAAGTGGTAGCGCTCGATGCCGAAGGCGTCCAGCAGCCCTTGGTACAACTCGAAGTACGAAGCGAACCGATATGCGCAGGGTTGCTCATGGGCGACCGAGCCGTCATCGCCGAGATAACGAAGTCTGCTGGCAGGCACGCCGATGTCGCCAATCGCCTTTCCGGCCCGCTCCACCAGATAGCGAACTGTGGTGGGGTGCGCGACGATGCCGGCCCCGCGATCCTGCAACGGAACCGCACTACGCTCCAGAACGTCGACGTCCCATCCCAGGTCTCTGAGCACCAGCGCCGCCGTGAGGCCCCCGAGTGATCCGCCCACCACGAGTGCTTGACTCACGCGGCTTTCCCGTCCTCGCGAACTCTTGTCCGCGTAGCGATCGGTGCTGGGGGCGTAATCATCTGTCGTCAGGGTTGAGCGCGCGGAAGGTGATTCCGGCCGCGGCGCCGGCGACGGCTTGCGCGACCAGATACACCCACAGCGTCGGCCAGGCGAACATGCCCATCGTCGCCGCACCGATGGTGACCGACGGGTTGAACGCGCCGCCGGAGATCGCGCCGACCGCGAAAGCGCCTGCTAGCACGGTGAAACCAATCGCCAGGCCGAAGTACGAGTTGTCCGGATCGCTCTTGCTCGTCGCCACATTCAGTACCACATAGCACAGAGCGAAGGTGAACAACAGTTCCACCACGAAGGCGGCCGCCAGAGCGTGACCGGCCAGCGTCATCGTCACGGTCGTCGTAGCCTGTGCCGGATCAACGATCCCACGCACCACCGCCGCAGCCAGCAGCCCGGCGCCGAACTGCACGATCCAGTACATGAAGGCGTCACGCACGGCGATCCGGCGCCGCAGCAGCACCGCCAAGGTCACCGCAGGGTTGTAATGGCCGCCCGAGATGTGTCCACCGGCGTAGACCATCACCATCAGGACGGCACCGATAGCAAGCGGGGCGAACTGGGTACCGCTGCCGACGGCGGCACCGACCGTGAACACCAAGAAGAACGTACCGATCGCTTCGGTGGCGTACTTCACTGCCGAGGTAGGTCCGCTGCCGACTTCGGTTGACTCTGCGCCCGTGATTGGCTGACTCGGTGCCTGTGCTGTGACCATGGCTCAAGGATCGCCGTCCTAGGGCCGCGACGTCGTCAGCGCTGACGACCATTCACCGCGCCTGCCAGCTTCACTGCGCGAATACCCGGCAGCTGCAATTATTCGGACGGTTGCCCGACTTGGAATCTTTTGACCGGCCGTTGGCGCCGCGCGAGCCTGTTCGTCCCCAATCTTCGAGGTCGCACCGACACCGCACGACCGGAGGCCGCATTGCGCATCCGGGCGCTGAGGCCGGCTCTGCGGTGCGATGGGCAGCCCGCACCTCGGGCGTTCGCCCCCCGCTCACCGCGCACGACCAGGCTCCGGGGAGGCCAGGATGCGCGCGAGTTGGGCGCGGTTGATCTTGCCCGTGGCCAGCATCGGCAGATCCTGCTCGGCGAGTAGACGGACCACGGCGGGGATTTTGAAAGTTGACAGGTTGCGGCGAGCGTGGGCAACGATCGTCTCGACCGACAACTGCACCCCGTTGGCAGGCACGACGGCAGCCCCCACCACCTCGCCGCGTACCGGATGGGGCAGCGCGACCACGAAGCTGTGCAGCACACCCGGCATGGCGTCCAGAACCGATTCGACCTCTGCAGGGGAGACATTGGACCCGGCGGTTTTGATGAGGGCGCTGGCACGTCCGGTGAAATGCAGATGCCCGGCGTCGTCGAACCAACCGCGGTCCCCGGTGTCATACCAACCGTCGGCGGTGAACACCTCGTGGCGTTCCTGTTTGTAGATCCCGCTCATCAGGATCTGGCCGCGCACGTGGATCTGGCCCTCCTGCCCCTGCGGCAGCGGAAGGCCCGCGGTGTCCACGATCCGGTGCTGCACGAGCCCGGGCAGTGGGATGCCGAAGGAGCCGCGGCGTGCTGGCGGCAGCGGGGTGTCGGGCACCTCGACCATGGTGTGTGGGCCACCGGTCTCGGTCATGCCGAGCAGGTTAGGGGTCAGCTCGGGTTCGGCGGGCCGTCGTTCGGGGGGCAACGCCTGCAGCATGGTGCCGCCCCGGACGCTGGACAGGTCGCGCTTGGCGAAGTCGGGATGGTCGGCCATGGCCTGACTGGCCTGCGCCCAGCATGAGATGAAGGTGGCTCGCTCCCGTTCCAGCAGGGCAAGCGTGGCACCGGCGTCGAACACGTCCTGCGCCAGCACCGTTGCTCCGGTGCAGAGCGCCTGCAGTACCACCATGGTCAGTCCGCCCACCCAGAAGAACGGCATCGGAGAGTAGATGCGGTCGCGGGGGGTGACGCCGCGATGACGGGCCAGGATGGCCGCGTGGCGCACCAGGCTGCCGTGGGTGTGTACGACGGATTTAGGCAGCGCGGTGGTTCCGGACGTCGTCACCAGCACGAGCTCGTCGGCCGGTCCGACCTCCTGCTCGGCCGGGCCGGTCAGCGGCGCGACGGGACCAAAGCTGGCGGGCCACGGCGTTGCCCAGGGTCGGTCGCAGTCGGGCCAGACGTGCACCCGGCGCAGGTAGGGGACCGCGGGTAGAGCGATCGCGGCGTCACCGTCGGCCAGACCCGGCAGCGCGTCGGCGACACGGGCGACGAGGTCGTGGCCGGCGATCGAACGGCCCATCAGGAGCACCTGGATGTCGGTGTGACGCAGCAGCCTGGCGAGCTCTGCGCCCGGCGCGAAGGTCGACAACGGGACGGTGAGCGCGCCGATGCGCGCCGCTGCTAACCATGCGATCAGCCATTGGGCGCAGTTGGGGAACAGGATGCCGACTCGAGATCCCTTGCCCACGCCTGAGGCCAACAGCGCATCGGCCAGTGTTCTGGACTGCGCGTCGGCCTCCGCGAAAGTCAGCCGCTCCTCGTCGGTGACCAGGAACTCTGCGTCAGGCTGCGTGCGCCGCCGTGACAGCAGCAGCTCGGGGACACTGCCCGGCAGGCCGGGCGGTGCCGGACCGTCCGACGCGGTCTGCGCCGCGCCCATCAGCCGACGTGGACCGGGACGTGCGAATAGCCGGCTACGTTGGACATCGTCACCCGCTGCAAACCGTCGGGATCGACGGCGAAACGCGGCCAGTGCTCGCGTATCGCGTGCAACGCGACTCGTGTCTCCAGTCGCGCCAGCCAGGAGCCCAGGCAGCTGTGGGCGCCGTATCCGAAAGCCAGGGTGGTTGAACCTCCCCGTTTGATGTCGAAAACGTCGGGCCGATCGTAGGCCCTCGGGTCACGTGTCGCGGCACCGGTGACCAGCAGGGTAGGCGATCCCGCCGGGATGGTGCCAGCGTCGAGCACCACGTCGCGGGTGGTGAACCGTCCCTGGTATTGCGAGGGCGGATTGAGTCTCAGCATCTCCTCGATCGCGCCGGGGATCAGTCCGGGATCGGCGAGCACCAGCTGCCACTGATCGGGATTGTGGTGAAAGGCCATGACGCCGTTGCCCACCAGTTTGGTGACCGTTTCGCTGCCGGCCGCGGCGAGCAGCACCGCGAACGTGGCGATGTCCTCGTCGGTGAGCCGGTGCGTCACCCCGGTCTCGTCCTGGTAGGTCGCGGTCACCAGCCGGCTGATGATCAGGTCGTCGGGCCGGCGGCGCTTCTCGCGGGCCAGGTCCAGGAAGTACTCGCCCATGGCCATCGAGGCCGCCACACCGCTCTCGGTGGCGAACGGGTTGTTTTTCTCGCGGTGCAGGAATTCGTCGGTCCACAGCCGGATCTGCTGGCGCTCTCCGGCAGGGACGCCGAGCATCGAGGAGATGATCTCCACCGGGAACAGCGCCGCGAAGTCGGCCACCACGTCGAATTCGTCTCTGCCCGCCAGGGCGCTGACATAGGAGGTGACGACATCGGTCACCAGGGGCTCGAGGTTGGCGATCGCTGCCTTGGTGAATACCTGGCGTACCAGCTTGCGCAGCCGCTCGTGTTCCGGAGGATCCAGGAGGATCAACATGTTGAGGTCGTCGAACTTTCGGCGCATCGACAACGCGTCCAGGGTGACCCCGTAGGAGCTGCTGAACGTCTCCCAGTCCCGGTGCGCGGCCACGACATCCTCATACCTGCTCAGGGCATAGAAATCCCACCGTTCGCTGTAATACACGGGGGCCTCGTCGCGCATCCAGCGGTAGGTCTCGTATGGGTCGTCGAAGAAGCTGTCGGAGTACGGGTTGAACTCAATGGCGGAGCCGTCCTCGCGTGGTTTGGTGGCCGATCCCGCACCGTGGTCAGTCGACATCTCAGGCGTCGACCCGCATCATGTTCGACAGTGTGCCGCCCATGACCATGGCGATCTCGGCGTCGCTCAGCTCCGGGTGTCGTTCGGGATAGCTGAGCGGATCGGCCAAGCCCTCGGGATGGGGGTAGTCCGAGCCGAAGAACAGGTGATCGATCGGCACCAGCTTCGCGAGTTCGGCCACGTTCTCCTCCCAGAAGGGATTGAAGTAGATGCACCGACGGATGGCCTCCACCGGATCCTCGCCGTAGAGCTGCGGCATCTTCTTGCGGGTGTCCCTGAGGTTCTCCAGCAGCCGGGGCAGCCAGGTAGTTCCGTTCTCCACCATGCCGATCCGAAGCTCGGGAAAGCGGGTCAGGAGTCCATGGCACGCCAGCGCCGCGACAGCGTCCTCGGCCGGGTTGCGCGCGAGGCTGTAATAGGACCGGAACGGCGACGGCTGGAACGGCCGGAACTCGCCGGACCCCTCCCAGTCGTTGGCGTACCGGGAATACCCGCTGTCGGATGCATGCATGATGACCAGCACGCCGGTCTCGACGACCCGCTTCCAGAACGGGTCGAATTCGGGGAGGGCGAACGACCGTGGGCCGTGCAGCCCGGGTACCGGCGCCGGCCGGATGAGGATGGCTCGGGCGCCGCGCTCGACCACCCAGTTCAGCTCCTCGATCGCCTTCTCCACGATGGGCAAGGTGATGATCGGCGTGGTGAAGATGCGGCCCTTGTAATCGAACTGCCACGTCTCGTGCAACCACTGGTTGAGAGCGTGAATGATCGTGTGGGTCGCCTCGGGGTGCTCGCGGAAACGCTCTTCCACCAGGCTCGCGAGCGTCGGGTACATCATCGACTTGTCGATGCCCTGTTCGTCGAGCAGCGCCAGGCGGGGCGCCGGTTCACGGAACGCGGGAATCGACTCGATCGCTTTCCCCAGAATCTCGCGGTGCGGTTTGCCTTCTGGGTTGCCGTTGTGGAAGTAGTCCTCCTGGGCTCCCGGGGCCGCGACCTTGTCGAAGGTCGGGTTGGGAATGTAGTCGCTGATCTGTCCCAGGGTGGCGATCTTGGTGCGTCCGTCCACCTCCACGTAACGGATTGCGCCGCGGTACTCGGGCGGCAGGAACTTGGTGAGGGCATCGCGAGTCTCGTACATGTGGTTATCACCATCGAAGACCGGAAATCCCAATCGCGACGTCATTGAACTCCTCCTCCTGCTCGGCCTCTCTGCGAAGCAGAGCGGGCCACTACTTGACCAATGTGACAATCAAATGTGCGACTGACTCTAGCATCGAGTGCATAAAAAGAGGATATGCGTTTACTTTTTCGTCGTGCATCAGTCTGACTGCGGGTAACGTGCCTTCTGCGTGGTGCCGGCGTGGTGCCGCAGAAATCGAGGGCTCGCCCTTATCGCGAGTCACGATTGCAAGGAGGAACGAGTGGATCTATCGCTGACGCGGGAGCAGCACGCTGTGCGCGATGCGTTCGCGGCGTTGTTCGCGAAACAGGCCACGCCGCAGCGGGTGCGCAGCGCGGAGGGGAGTCCGTCCATCGGCTTCGACGGGCTGCTCTGGCAGCACTACGCCGACATCGGAGCGCTGGGTATCGGAGTGCCCTCGGACTGCGGGGGCGGGGACGGCGGCCTCCTCGAACTGGCACTGGCGGCCGAGGAAGCCGGTCGACGCCTCGCCCCGATCCCGGTGGCCGAGCCCGCGGCCGCGGCCCGAGTGTTGGGTCGCCTGCGCGAAAAGGAATTGCTTGGGCCGGTCCTTCGCGGATCGGTCATCGTGTCGCTGGCCACCCAGCCTGGCCCGGCCACCCGGCAGTGGTTAGTCGACGGCGCAATCGCGGACGCTGTGCTGGCTCTCGACGAAGGCTCCCTGGTGTACGTGCACCGCCCGGACGGCCTGCCCAAGACCGCACACCGTAACCTCGGCGGACTTTCGCTGGCCCGGTGGGAGACCTTGGGCGCCACCACGGTCCTTGCCGAGGGCGACGAGGCGCGCGCGATCTTTGACGCCGCGGTCGACGAAGTACGCGTGCTGCGCGCGGCGGCGCTGGTCGGGTTGGCCGCGGAGGCGGTAGCAATCGGTTCCCGGTACGCGATCGTGCGCGAGGCGTTCGGCCAGCCTATCGGAATGTACCAAGCGGTCGCGCATCCATTCGCCGACGCGGTCACCGGCCTGGATGGCGCCGAGTTGTTGGTCCGTAAGGCTTGTTGGGCAATGGATTCCGCGCAGGAGGACGCCGGCGCCTTGGCGGCGACGGCGTTTGTGTTCGCCGCCGAAACGGCTTACCACGCGGCGACGCACAGCCTGCATGTCCACGGCGGATACGGGTTCATGGAGGAGTACGACATCCAGCTGTATTACCGCAGAGCCAAAGCATGGGCGGCGGCGTTCGCCGACCCGCGACGCGAGCTGCTCACTATCGCCGACCGAAGGTTCGGCCCCGTGACGACCGGAGGTCGGTGACTGATGGACTTCAGCGAACCTGAGAACTGGGCTCGAATCCGTCGCGAGGCAGAGGAATTCACCGCCGAACATGTCACCCGCGAAGTGATCGAGTACGAGCGCCGGACCGGCGACGGTGTTGATCGCGCGCTGACCCGAAAGCTGGGGCAGCGCGGCTGGATCGCCTCGGGATGGCCGGTCGCCGAGGGTGGCGCCGGACTGGATCCGTTCGAGGCGGCCGCGCTGTGGAACGCATTGCGCAAGGGCGGAGTTCCGACCGCCGGCCCGGGAACGACCATGCTGCCGGCGAACGCCATCCGCGCCACCGGTTCCGAGGAACTCAAAGCCAGAGTTCTGCCTGGTGTTGCGGCCGGTGAGGTCTTGATCTGCCTGGGGTACACCGAACCCGCGGGTGGCTCGGATGTGTTCGCCTGCGCGACGCGTTCTCAGCTCGTGGGCGACGAGTGGATTGTGAACGGGCAGAAGATCTTCACGACCTTCGCCCATCTTGCCGACTATTGCTTCCTGCTTACTCGCTCGCAGCCCGGATCGGTGGGGCCGCGGGGCCTGACGATGCTGCTGGTGCCGCTCGACTCGCCCGGTATAGAGATCCAGCCGGTGCATACCATGGGCCACGAGCGCACCAACATTGTGTTCTACAACGATGTGCGGGTGGCAGACGCAAACCGAGTCGGTGAGGCGCACGAGGGCTTCGCAGTCATGCGTGCGGCGCTTGAAGCTGAACAGAACGTCGCGCCAGGGTCGCGTACCAGGTGGGTCGCCGACGACGCACTGGAGTTCGCCCGCACTTACTGCGGACCCGATGGGACTGAGCTGATCAACGACGTTCTGGTCCGCGAGCGCCTGGCCCGGATGGCGATGGAGGCCGAGGTCGCCGACCTGCTGGATTTGCGGGTGGCCTTCCTCGACGCGGAAGGGGACAAGCCGGGGCCGGTGTCGGCGTTGTTCGGGCCGGAGAGTTACGTGCGCGCATCGGCCGCGGCGATCGACATCGCAGGCCTCGCGGGCATGATCGACTGGACGGATCCGCAATGCGCGGTGGACGGCACCCTGGACGCGCACTATCGCAGCGCCGTGGCGTCGACGATCTACGGCGGGTCCAGCGAGGTGCTGCGCAGCCTCATCGTGGAGAACCGCCTGGGTTTTCCGCGTAGCCGCCCACGGCGCTGACGGACGCTCGCGGCCAGGGCCGCGCACTGGCAGGGCAGGGCGCTCAGAGGAAGTCGCTGCCGCCGTCGACGTTCAGGTGGGCGCCCGTCATGTACGTGTTGTCGGGCGAGGCGCAGAAGGCGATGACAGCGGCAACCTCGTGAGCCAGCCCGAGCCGACCCAGGTCCACCGACATGCCGTGACCGCGGCCCAGCAGTCCAAAGGCGCCCACGGGGTCATCGGTCGCGATTCCGGCGGAGGCGAGCACCGGTCGCGCCCAATCGGTGAGAATCGGACCCGGGGCGACGGCGTTGACCAAGATGGCATCGCTTGCGAGACTGCGGGCGAGGTTCTTCGTCACGCTGAGTAGCGCGCTCTTGGCCGCGGTGTAGCTCACCAACCCCGCCGACTGGTGCTGCACCGACATCGCCGTCACGTTGACCACCCGGGCCCACTGCGCGGCTCGCAGCAGCGGCAAAGCCGCACGTACACATCGAACCGCGGACAACACGCCCTGGTCGAACGCCGCCGTCCACTGCGCGTCGTCGAGGTCCTCAAAGCGACCGGCACCCGTCGGGCCGGCGGCATTGACCAGCACGTTGAGCGCGCCCCAGTGAACGCCAACCATCTCGAAGATTGCGTCGACGTCCGACGCAGAGCCCAGGTCCGCGTTCAACGTCAGCACATCCGGACTGCCGGCGTCGGCCAATTTCGCGGCTGTCTGCGTCAGACGTGCGTCGTTCCTGCCGATTACACCGACCCGCGCGCCCTGTTCGGCCAGGCACAGCGCTGTCGCCAGTCCGATGCCGCGGGTGCCCCCCGCGATCACGGCGGTGGCATTTTCGAAACCAAGGTCCACGACCGCCGCCTCCGTTACTTCGGTGCGAACCGTCGGCCGGCGCCGAGTCGGATCGCGGCGCGATCGAGCGTTTGGTTGTCGATGACGGCGAGCGCCGGGGCGGCGTATTCATCGGGTCGGCCCATGCGAACAGGGAGGGCGCGAGCCGTTCGGCGGCCGCCCGTCCCATGCCAGAGGCACCCCCCGCCGATCACCGCGCCGCGGTCCTTGACCTCCACACCAACCCCTTCCGTTGTCATGGCTGGTTGTCTTGTTACGAGGTCATCACACTACACATCGGTAGAGTGATGCTCTACCAAGGCGATGATCATATGTTCGTATTCTGTTACGGTTCGTGTTGGTTATTCGTCGGTTGCGACCGGAGGTGTGATGACAGAGCCCGGCCCCGCCGAGCCCGTTGTGCGGCCACTGCCTCAACCGAGCATCAGCACCGAATCGTTCTGGACGAGCGGAGCCGACGGACGGCTCAGGATCGCCCGTTGCCGGGCGTGCAGCCGGTATCACCACCCACCGCGCCCCATCTGTCCGCATTGCCGCAGCGTCGAGGTTGCGATGACACCGGTGTCGGGACGCGCTACGGTCGCCGGTTTCACCGTGAACCACCAGCGGTGGCTGCCTCGGTTCCCGCCGCCCTACGTCGTCGCGGTCGTCGCCATCGCCGAAGACCCCTCGGCCCGGCTCACCACGAACATCGTCGGCTGCGAACCCGAACACGTCGCTATCGGCCTGCAGGTCAAGGTGCTCTTCGAGCAGCACGACGATATCTGGATTCCGCTGTTCGAACCGGATTCCGAGGCCGCGGAGGCCGGACCCGTCCCCGGTCCCCGTGATCTGACATCCGATGTTCGGCCCATGTCGTCCCCCCGAAAATTCGAAGACAAGGTGGCGCTCACCGGGGTCGGCAGCTCGACTATTGGGCGTCGCCTCATGGTCGATCCGTTATCACTGACCGTTACGGCGTGCATGCGAGCCGTCGCGGACGCGGGCCTCGACCTGGCCGACGTCGACGGCCTGGCCACCTATCCGGGCGGACTTGCCGGGGGCATGTCGGAAGGCGGGGTCACCGCCGTCGAGGAGGCGTTGCGCATTCGTCCCACCTGGATCAGCGGTGGGGCCGAGGTTCCCGGCCCCACCGGCAGCGTCGTGTCCGCCATGCTCGCAGTGGCGGCCGGGCTGTGCCGGCACGTGTTGTGCTTTCGGACCGTCTGGGAGTCGACGCATACCGCCCTGGACAGGCGGACGAAGTCCCAGCCCGGGGGAGGCGGGGCGGGTCGGGCGTCGGGCATGTTCGAGTGGCGCGCGCCATTCGGTGCCATGTCGGCCGCCAACTGGATCGGGGTCAACGCCTCGCACTACTTCTGGCGCTACGGCGGCGACAGAGCTTCGACGCTGGCGCCCATCGCCCTGACGGCGCGCGCGAACGCGTCGCGCAATCCGGCCGCGATCTACCGTGACCCCCTCACCCTGGACGGTTATCTGTCGGCGCGGATGATCAGCTCGCCGTTCGGCCTCTACGACTGCGACGTGCCGTGCGACGGGGCGATCGCGGTGATCGTGTCGTCGATCGACACGGCGGTCGACCGGCCGAAACCTGCGGTGCTGGTCGAGGCGGTGGGCACCCAGGTGCTCGACAGGATCTCTTGGGACCAGGACACCCTCACCCACGAACCGCAGGTGTTTGGGCCCGCCGCGCACCTGTGGACCAGGACCAGCCTGCGGCCGGACGATGTCGACGTCGCCGAGCTATACGACGGATTCACCTTCAACGCCGTGTCGTGGCTGGAGGCACTCGGGTTCTGTGGGCTGGGAGAGGCCGCGGATTTCCTCGACGGTGGAACCACGATCGCGCTGGACGGGAAGTTACCGCTGAATACCCACGGCGGTCAGCTGTCGGCGGGACGCACCCATGGATTCGGGTTCTTGGCCGAGGCCATCGCGCAGCTGCGCGGCGAGGCGGCCGGACGCCAGGTCACCGACGCCCGGGTTGCGGTCGTCACCACCGGTGGCGGTACCCCCGGCGGAGCGCTGCTGCTGCGACGGGCGAGCTGATGCGGAGGACGGTCGTATGAAGCTGGAACAGGATCCCGAGATCGATCAGTTCCGCGCCGAGGTCAGAAGTTTCCTCGAGAAACACCGCCCGGCGGTGCGCACGAAGGGCAGAGCCGGGACCCGCGCACCCGAAGCCGAGGACATTCCCGCCCTCCGGTCATGGACCGCCAGGCTGTTCGAAGCCGGCTACGTGGGCGGCGACTGGCCCGCCGAATGGGGCGGCGTCGGTACCAAAGACGCGCTCCGCGCGACCGTCGTCGGTGAGGAGATGGCGCGTGCGCGGGTTCCCACGCCAATCGGTGCGGGGCTGTTGGCCGCCGCGGCCCTCATCCACTGCGGGCGCCACGACCAGCAGAAGCGTTACCTGCCCCGGATCCGCACCGGCGAGGACATCTGGTGCCAGCTGTTCAGCGAGCCCAGCGCGGGCAGCGATCTGGCCAGCCTGTCCACCCGCGCGCGTCGCGACGGCGATGACTTCGTCGTCGACGGCCAAAAGGTGTGGACCACCAACGGCCAACACGCCCAACTCGGCTACCTGTTGGCCCGAACCAACCCCGATGTACCCAAGCACGCCGGCATCACCGCGTTCATTCTGGACATGACCAGTCCGGGCGTCGACGTGCGGCCGCTCCGCGAGATCACCGGCACCAGTGACTTCAACGAAGTCTTCTTCGATGGCGTCCGGATACCGAAAGACAACGTGCTCGGCGAAGTCGACGAAGGCTGGAAGGTCGCCACCACCAGCCTCGTCGAGGAGCGCTCCAGTGTGGGCACCGCGGGCATCGTCATGCTGCGTGCGGTGCGCGACGCGGTGACCATGGCACGGTCACTGCGGCGCGGATCCCACCCTGCGCTGGACAACGATGCGGTCCGCCAAGATATCGGCCGGCTGTATGCGGCCGCGCGCGTCAACGTTCGGCTGGGCCAATACAACCTGTCGCGCGCATTGAGCGGCGAGGCCGATCCCGGCGACGCTCCTTTGGCCAAGGTGCTCTACAGCGAGAGCAATCTCGCGCTCACCGAGTTCGGACTCGGACTCCAAGGCACCGATGCGCTGCTCACCGAAGAGGACCCCGAGGCGATCGCCGGCGGTTGGTGGCAGGATGCGTTCCTGTATTCGCGGGCTCTGACGATCGCCGGTGGCGCCAATGAAGTCTTGCGCAACATCATCGCCGAGCGCTCGCTCGGATTGCCCAAGGAACCGCGCGGTTCTTGACGTCTTCGGAGGTAAATCGTGGATTTCACCGTGAGTGACGAACAACGGATGCTCATCGAGAGCAGCCGCAAGTTGCTGGCACGTGAATCGCCGATCAGTCGCGTGCGTGAACTCGCCGACTCCGATGAACATGGCTACGACGAGCGCGTGTGGCAACGGGGCGCGGAACTCGGGTGGGCCGGATTGCTCGTCGCCGAGGAGTACGACGGTTTGGGGCGCGATTTGGTGGACGTCGCCCTGATCGCCGAGGAACACGGGAGGACGGTACAGCCGGGCCCGCTCATCGGTAACGCCCTTGCGGCAGTGGCGATCTCACAGTCAGGCCGCGACGACCTGTGCTCGGAGATCTTGCCGCTTCTGGCCAGTGGTAGGGGCGTCGCAGCGTGGGCCTTTGCGGAGTCGCGTCAGCCGTGGGACGCCGACGGAGTGTGCGCGGTGGCTACCGAACACGCCGGAGGCTTCCGTCTGAGCGGCATCAAGGTCGCCGTGCAAGACGCCGACGGCGCGGGCTGGATTGTGGTCACCGCCCAACTGGGAGGTCGCCTGGCGCAGTTCCTCGTCGACCGACGGGCCGCGGGAATCGGTGTGCGGCGGCAGCGAACCCTCGACATCACCCGGCGCCTCGACGAGGTCGAGTTCGACGATGCAGCGGTGCCGCCATCGGCGCTGCTGCACGCAGGCGACGATGCGGAAGCCGCTGTCGCGCACCAAAACCGTTGTGGGGCAGTACTCGTCAGCGCCGATAACATCGGCGTCGGCGAGGCCGTGCTGGAGATGACCGTCCAGTACGCAAAGCTGCGGGTCCAGTTCGGGCGTGCCATCGGCAGCTTCCAGGCCGTCAAACACAAGTGCGCAACGATGCGAATGTGGTTGCAGGCCTCGAAGGCCGCAACCTACTACGCCGCGATGGCCGTGGCGGCCCATGCGGACGATGCCGAGGAAGCCGCCAGCGTCGCAAAGGCTTACACCTCGTCGGCGATCGCCGCCCTGACCAGCGAAGCCCTTCAGGTGCACGGCGGCATCGGCTTCACCTGGGAACACGACCTGCATCTCTATCACCGCCGGGCCAGGGCGAACCAGGTCCTGTTCGGTGATGGCTTCCTGCACCACGAGCGGCTCGCGGCGGCGCTGGAATCGGCTACCGCCTAGGCGACCGTGGACCGGCCGAACTGGCGGGCCAGCCAATCCGCGCTGTCGCGCGCCGCGGTGCGGGCGACCGCGGTGTCGGCGAACATGTCGAAGCCGTGCACGGCGCCGGCATAGACGTGCAGTTCGGTGGGCACCGCCGCCCGGCACAGCCGCGCAGCGAAATCGATCGACTCGTCGCGCAGACAGTCGGCCGTGCCGACACCGATGAACGTCGATGGCAGTCCACTGAATTCGGTCGCTCGCGCCGGTGCCGCATCCGCCGGCACGTCGTCGGTGCCGTAGCGATCGCCGAGATAACTGCGCCAGCCGAACGTGTTGGATTCGCGGCTCCATATCGGCAGTCCCGCGAGCCGGCCGGATGGGGTGAGGCCGCGGTCGTCGAGCATCGGATATTCCAGGTATTGGAACACCAACGCGACGTTCGCCCGATCGCGGCACCGCAGGGCCAGGCCCGCGGCCAGAGCCCCACCGGCGCTACGTCCGCCGATCCCGACCCGCCGCGCGTCGATGCGCAGATCATGGGCGTGCTCGAGGACGAAGCGCAAACCGGCCTCGCAGTCGTCCAGCGGCGCTGGGTAGGGAGCTTCGGGCGCCAGGCGGTATTCGACGCTGACGCAGACACAACCCAATGAGCGGCACCACTCGATCAGGCGGGCGTCGTCCATGTGCCGGTTGCCGATCACCATCCCGCCGCCGTGCATCCAGACCAGGACGGGCGGCTTGTCGACGGATTCGGCGGGTCGCAGCATGGACAGCGCTACACCACCTGTTTCGGTGGTCAGTTCGATGCGCTCGACGCCGGGTGCGGACTGCGGCTCGAACATCGATCCACTGCGCATGGCCGGAAGTTCGTCGAATGAGAAATCGAAATCGGGGAAGCCGCGCAGGCTTTCGGCGATCTGCGGGTCGATCCAAGCGGAACGAGTCTCTGCCATCAACCGACACCCATCAGATGCTTGCCCGCGCCCACGAGTCCACCGTCGACGCGAATGTCGCAGCCGGAGATGAACGCCGCGGCATCGGACTCCAGGAAGGCCACCGCGGCGGCGATGTCCTCGGGGCGCCCCGGCAGCGGCCGGTCCGGGCGCTTGACCGGGGTCACCTCGATCATCACCGGGATGATCTCCTGACGATCCAGTTCCAGCCGGCCCATCGGCGTGTCGATCAGACCGGGTGAGATCGAGACGGTGCGGCCGCCCCTTTTGCCCCACGGCGTGGCTAGGCGTTCCGCTAGTCGAATCACGCCACGTTTGGCCAGGACGTAGGCCGTGGCACTGTCGAGAGCCTTGCCCAGGGCCTGTTCGATGGCGGCGAGGAACCGATCGGCCAGCGGATCGTCGAGCAACGGTTCCACGGCGGCAGGGACTTCGCTGTAGCCGGCGATCGATCCGATCAGGATCGCGGAGCTGCCCGGGTTGACCAACGGGAACAAGGCATCGGTGATGCGCACCGATCCGGCCAAATCTACGTCGAGCACCGTTTGCGAATCGGTCATTTCCGGTGAGACACCCGCGGTGTGCACGAGGCAGCGCAGACGCCCAAGCTCGCGCACCCGGTCAGCGACCGCGACGACGTCAGCAGCGCAGGCCACGTCGCAGCGCAGCGTCTCGACATCGGCCCCATGGCCGCTCAGCGCCTTGCCCGCCCGATCGAGTAGATCCTCGCGCACGTCGACGAGCAGCAGACGCCCGCGGTCGGCCAGTGCGCGGGCGCAGGCCAGCCCCATCCCGCCCGCGCCCCCGGTGATCACCAGAATGTTGTCCACAATTATCCGGGTCCTCTCGTCGGTGGTCACTGGCTGCCAGCCGCCCAACTGATCGTTCAACAGACGGTAGTGTGCCACACAGGCAGATGAAACCCTGCGAAAAGAGAGACCCAGGTTGTCACCAAAAGAATGTGATGGTCTACTCGATGCATGATGGTGACAGTTGACCCTGACCTTTGTGAAGCCAACGCGTTGTGCGTGGCAGCCGCCCCGGAAGTGTTCGATCTCGTCGATGACGAGGTCGTCGACATCTTGCTTCCGGAACCGCCCGCCGAGATGGAATCGGCCGTCGCCGAAGCGGTGATCGCCTGCCCGAAGCAGGCATTACGCATCCTCGCGGATTGACCTCAGCGTTCGTTTTCGGCTTGTTACTGCACATTATCATTGCAGAAGATGAACTTATCGTTCTACTCTGAGGGAAGTCATGTTCCAGCTGACGTGAGGTCACGCTTACCAGTCCATTCCTTGAGGAGTTCGTATGCTGCCCGACGACGCCAAGATCATCTCGGTCGACGACCACGTCATCGAGCACCCCCGGGTTTGGCTGGACCGCGTCCCCGCCAAGTACTCCGATGTGGCTCCGCGCATCGTCAAGCTGCCCGACGGCAACGACACCTGGCTCTACGAGGGCAGCCAGTGCGGCAACTTCGCTCTCAACGCCGTCGCGGGCAAGCATCCCCGCGACTTCGGGATGGATCCGCGCAGCTACGACGACATGTTGCCCGGTTGTCATGACATCGCCGACCGCATCAAGGACATGGACATCGAGGGCGTGTGGGCGCAGCTGTGCTTCCCCAACTTCGGCGGATTCGCCGGCAGCACGTTCCACAAGGCCAAAGACAAGGACTTCGCCAAGCTGTGCATCAGCGCCTACAACGACTTCATCCTCGACGAATGGTGCGGCTACGCCCCCGAACGTCAGATCCCGCTGATGATGGTTCCGTTCTGGGATATCGAGGCCTCGGTCGCTGAAGTCGAGCGCACTGCAGCCAAGGGCGCGAAGTCCATCTCCTTCATCGAGGCACCGCACAAGATCGGGCTGCCGTCGTTTCACACCGACCACTGGGATCCGCTGTTGCGCGTCTGCGAGGAAGCCGGACTGCCGCTGTCCATGCACTTTGGCTCCGGTGGGATGCCGCAGGGGCTCGCCCCCGACGGCGACCTTTTCATCGGCATCGCGTTGTTCGGGTTGAACTCGATGATGGCCACCGTGGACCTGCTGATGTCGGAGGTGTTCTATAAGTTCCCCAACCTCAAGGTCGCGCTGTCCGAGGGCGGTATCGGATGGATGCCCTATCTGTTGGAGCGCATCGACTACTCATTCGGCCGGCACAAGTACTGGTGCAACATCAACGCCGACAAGTTACCCTCGGAGCTGTTCCGCGAACACATCTACGGGTGCTTCATCTCCGACCGGTCCGGAATCGAGCAGCGCCATCGTATTGGTGTTGACAACATCATGTTCGAAAGCGACTACCCGCATTCGGATTCCAATTGGCCGCACACCCGCAAGCTGCTCGCCGAACACTTGGTCGATGTGCCGGACGACGAAGCACGCAAGATCGTGGAGCTCAACGCCCGCACCGTGTACAACTTCTGGGCTTGAACCAATCCGCACGCTGCTCGAAAGCTGATCGATGACCGACCTCACACGGGGAAAGCGACTGCGCATTCGCGACGAGCTGCCACAGACCTGCACCGGAAAACCTCCATCGGAAAACGCCGCGAGCTCCTCACGACACAGCAGAGATCGAGTTCACGGCCAGTCAAGCGCTGCACCACCTCTTCAACGAAAGCGACAACAATGCCTGACGCCTTAATCCTCTCTGCCGCCAGAACGCCAATCGGCAGGGCCCGCAAGGGATCTCTGACATCGGTCGATGCATACGAACTCGCGGAGATCGCCATCGGGGCGGCGGTCGAACGGTCACAGATCGCTGTCGCCGATCTCGACGACCTGTTTCTCGCGGAGTCCTTGCAGGGCGGCGGGGTGATCGGCCGCAACATCGCAGTGCGCCTCGGGATGACCAGCGTGCCCGGGGTGGCGATCAATCGGCACTGCGCCTCCGGCGCCACCGCCGTGCAGTTGGCGGCCGCCACCATCATGGCGGGCATGGCAGACGTGATCGTCGCCGGCGGAACCGAAAGCGCAAGCACCATGCCACGGCTGACCAAGTTGGCACCAGGTGCCCAGGAACCAACCCCGTGGTCCCCGCAGAGCCATCCCGACGCCCCCGGCATTCCCGCTTTCGATATGTCGGTCACCATCGGCGAGAACACGGCCAGGCTGCACCATGTCACCCGCGAGCAGGCCGACGCCTGGTCCGCACGCTCACAGCAGCGAGCGCTCAACGCGATTGCCAAGGGGTACTTTGACGACGAGATCGTGTCGGTCCCCATCAACCGCGGCGAAGCTGTGTTCGACACGGACGAGCATCCGCGGGACACCACCACCGAAACACTCGCCGGGCTGAAGGTCCTGCACCCGGAGATACCCGAGGCCGTGGTCACAGCTGGGAACTCCGCGGGTATCAACGATGCCGCCGCCGCGCTGGTGATCGGCAGCGATGACTTCGCGGCCGGTCGTGGCCTGACACCGCTGGCACGGATCCGGGGATGGGCATCTGTGGGCGTGGAGGTCGAGCACACCGGTATGGCCCCGGTGACCGCGATCCCGTTGGCGCTCAAGCGTAGTGGTCTCACAGTGGACGACGTGGACCTCTTCGAGATCAACGAGGCGTTCGCCACGATGGCCGTGGCGTGCACGCGTGACCTCGGATTGGACGAGTCGATTGTGAACGTGAACGGCAGCGGTATCAGTCTTGGTCACCCCATCGCAGCGACCGGCGCTCGGATGGTGGTGTCGATCGTTCATGAACTCGCACGCCGCGATTCGCGCATCGGTGTGGTGGCGATGTGTGCCGGGGGAGGGATGGGCTCAGCGTTGGTCGTCGAACGGATCTAGCTCGAGTCGAACGCTCAGCGGTGGACGGTGAGCTTGGTATACCGCCCGCCGAGCAACCATTCAGACACATAGAGGTTGCCTTCGGGGTCCGTTGCGACAGCGTGCGGGGAATTGAAGCGATCGTGGCCGGGCAGGTGCGGTATCTCCGTACGCCCATCGCCGGCGAGCGTATTGGGCCAGCCCGGCCGGGTCGGCCACCCCGGGGCGGCAGTGGGGTCGTCGCCGATGTATCCCAGCAGGTTGTCCTCGGGATCGAGTACGGTCACTCGCCCATAGAGCTCGGCGACGGCCAGCAGGTTGCCCCACTGCGCAAAATCGCTGGGGCTGTTGAGGAACTGTTCACCGAAGGTCCGCAGATGGCGGCCGTCGAGATCGTAGACCAGCACGCGGGTGTTCACTCGGTCGGCAATGTAGAGTTCCGGGACCGTTTTGCGGCGATCGATGAAAATTGCGTGTGGACATGCGAGTCGTTGGCCGGCTTCCTCGCCGGTCAGCGTCGACCGATGGTTTCCGTGCTTGTCGAAGCGGTGCACGACACCTGACCCGTATCCGTCCGCCACCCAGATGTCGCCCGTGCCGCCGAACCGCTCCTCGTCCACGGCGCAGCCACACGGACAATACGGTCCCATCGGACCGGCGGGGATGGCCGGATCCTGTTGGGGCACGGGCAACTCGGACCGGATCTGACCTTCCAGGGTCATCTTCACCACTCGGGGTGTCCGGGTCTGGCAGTGGACTCCCTTACCGAACAGGGGAGCCCAGTTGGGGTCGCCGTCGTCGGAGCCGCAGCTGAACACGAATCCCGGGTCGCTGACCCACAGGAATTCGTGATTGCCCTCGCGCACGAGAGTTATGCCGTGGCCTTCGGTGAGGTCTGTGTCGACCACGCGGAGCAGATGGCCCTCGGTGTCGAACGCGACGAGTTGTCCGGCGTGGAAACCGATGATCTCCGCACCGTCGGTGGCGACGATCGCGTTGTGCACCCAGCAGGACGAAGCGCCTGGGACGGCGGACAGATCTGCCCAGTCTCCGACCACTGCGTAAGGCGGCAGGTGGCCCGGCCGGTAGGTATCTGATGACACGACACGAAGCCTTTACCGTTGTTCGTCGCTGGCCGAAGCGCTCCGGTGCCGCTCGCGGCGGCTGGGCGGTGGTGGTGAAACCCTTTCCGGGTCTGCGTCGTTCGTTCTAGACCAAACCTCGCCCGCCTCGTCCTCGAATTGGATCCGCACTCGGAGGGAAGCGTCGGGCCCCAGCGAATAAAGGGCGGAGGCGTGTTGGTTTGGCCGTAGCCAGCGTGGGAAGTCCACTGCGTTGTGGGCGGCGACAAGGTCCATCCGGCTGGCTAGAAACACCTGTTGCCGAGTTGGTAACACCCCACCCGGCTCGATCAGTGGGTGATGCTCGTCGGGCCACGGACCTGTCCTCAGTCTGGCGAAGACGTCGGCGATTGCTTGCGTGGAGCGTCTGGCGCCGCCGGGTATGCTGCGGCCCTCCGAGTCGACCGCGTCCACCGACACCTGCACGTCGATGGCCAACGAGGCGCTCTGATTCGCGACCGTTACGGCCCAGATCTGCGGGCCCAGCAAGGCGACCGGTGTCCGGTAGATCGTTACCTGGCCGGCTGGCGCAGTGCTTTCGAGGCCTTTTGCCATGGCGATCACCGCCTTGGCAACGCGAGAAGCAAACAATCTCGTTTCCTCATCGACAGGTCTCACACCCAAGCGCCTCACGGAGCTGATGACATTAGGTGTTGCTGTACTCTACCGTGCATTGCTTCATACGCAAATATAGTCCTACTATTATGAACATGCCCTGTGACGGACGGGAACCGCCGTTGGGTGCGCGAGGTGTCATGATGGGCGCGTGCGCCAAGGAACAGGAGAGACATTGTCGGCCGACGGAAGTGTGTTGGAGTTCGAGCCGTTCAAGCCAGGTCCCCCGGAGCAGTTGCCGGCGGTCTACGCAGCGCTGCGTGAGCGGTTTCCGGTCTATCGGACCGGTTCGAATATCTGGGTGATATCGCGATTCGATGATGTCAAGGCCGTGCAGTCGAACCCCGCTGTGTTCTCGTCGCGTCCCAACCCTTATGAAGGAGATTCACCGCCGCCGGATGCCGAGATGAAGCCCGAGGTCATCGAGCGACTCATGGCCCTGACCGCGGGGATACCCGTCGATCTGAACGAGATGGCGTCCGCCAAGACCATCGCGGCGGCCGACCCGCCCCAACACACCCGGATGCGCAGGATCGTGAGCAGGGGGTTCACGCCCCCGCGAATCAAAGAGATGGCGACCGCGATCACTGAGATCGTCGACCGCTGCCTGTGCGGTATAGGCGATCTGCCCACATTCGATCTGGTCGAGCGGCTGGCGGTTCCGCTGCCGGTAGAGATGATCTGCCACATCCTTGGTATCGACCGAAGCGAGTACGGGCGCGCTAAGCGCTGGTCCGACGCTTTCGCCGCGGCTGCCGGCAACAATTTCAGCAGTCCGGCCGAACGCAACGAGTTGATGCTGAAGACGATTAAGGAGTTCAGCACGTACTTCGTGCCGTTGATCGAGGCGCGGCGCGTCGAGCCGAGGAATGATTTGGTCAGTGCGATGGTCGCAGCGATCGACAACGAGTCGCTGACGAATGTCGAGACATTAATGGTGGCGATCACCATCATGGTCGCCGGCAACGAGACGACGACGAATCTGATCGGCAATACCGTGGTCGAGCTCCTGACTAACCCCGACCAGCTCAAACTATTGCTCGACGATCCCTCGTTACTGCCCAACGCGGTCGACGAGGCCAACCGGCTGACGGCGCCGATCCAGTTCGCGTTTCGCGAGGCGACCGAAGAGACAGAGGTTGCGGGAACAACGATCCCGAAGGGCGCGATCGTCGCGCTGCACATGGCGGCCGCCAACCGCGACCCCCGGCGCTTCGACGACCCTGACCGGTTTGTGATCAACCGTCCGGCCGCCAAGAACCTCTCATTCGGCCACGGTATTCACTTTTGTCTGGGTGCTCACCTGGCCGGCCAGGAAGCGCGCGCCGCGATCGGCGGATTGCTGCCACACCTCGACCGCCTCAAATTGACCGATGCTCCGCTGCAACGTAATCCGACGGCACTGCTCAACGGATGGCAGCGCGTCGAACTGGCGTGGATGTCGTAGTGCCCCGGGTAAATCGCAGTTGAACGCAGACAGAGCACCATGTTGACGGCCTCGATGCTTCTGGATCCGGCGGTCCTGCAGAAGCCGTACGACTTTTACGCAGCGCTGCGAGAGCAGGCGCCGGTCTGGGCGGTGCCCGGGACCGATGTCGTCGCAGTCGGTTCCTTTGCGCTGTTGACCGAGGCCGTGGCGCGGCCAGAGGACTTCTCCTCCACCATGCATTGTCTGCTCTACCGCGGCCGCGACGGGCTGCCCGCCCGCCTGGACTTCGGTGAGTCGGCCATGCCGACGCTAGCGACCGCTGACCCTCCCGTACACACCGCGCATCGGCGCGCGGTCTTCCCGGAGTTGGTGGCACGGCGCATGCGTTCCCTGGAACACGAGGTTCGCTCGTTGTCTACGACCCTCGTCAAGCAGGCGTTGGGTGACGGCAGATTCGACTTCATGTCGGCCATCGGCAACGTTGTTCCGATTACGGTGGTGGCCAAGTTAATCGGCTTCCGGGATGTCGATCCGATGCAGCTACTGGAAGCGGCATTCGACTCGACCAGGATGATTGGCGGCACGATGTCGCTAGGTGAGCTCAATTCGCTCGTCGCCCGCACGGAGACCATCGAGGCTTGGATCAGCGACCAGATCGCGCGAACCGCAGCCGCGGACGAGGACGGGATCCTGCTGGCCGTGCGGCGGGCGTTGGATGCCGGCACCCTGCACATGGGGGAGGCGACCATCATCCTGCACACGCTGCTCAGCGCCGGCGGAGAGTCGACCACCAGCCTGTTGGGCAATGCCGTCCGGATACTCGCCGAAGATCCCGAATTACAGCAACGGTTACGTGAAAACCCACAGGAGCTCGCCCCGTTCATAGAGGAGACCCTGCGGCTCGAGTCACCGTTTCGCCAAATGATGCGCAGTGTGCCGCACGACACCACCCTGGGAGGCATTGACATCGCCTCGGGTTCTACGGTCTTGCTGTTCTTCGCCGCCGGGAACAGGGATCCCGCACAGTTCGATCATCCGGACGGAATCGACCTGGGACGCGCGTCCCCGAAACGTCACCTGGCGTTCGGGCACGGTATCCACTTCTGTGTTGGGGCCGCACTCGCGCGCATCGAAGCGCACGCGGTGCTCAGCACGATCCTCGAACAAACCCGGGACTTTTCGCTCGACGCGGACTACGCCCCGCGGTGGGTGGACAGCCTGTTGGTCCGTCGGCACGCGCAGCTGCCTGTCTGCGTCACCCCCCGGTGAGCCGCTGATGGAGACGTCCGAACGCATGATCGTGCTCATTCGCGCGGCCAACGGCATCGAGGCCGTGCCCCAGCTCGCACCGAAAGGCTAAAAGGTTGAAAATTGTCGTCCCACCCGCCGGAATGGAAACTATGGCTGCTCGATCCATCGATAGCGCCGGCGCAGGCGTTCCGACAGCAGGCAGCGTAGATCACGCGCCACCTCATGACGATGTGCCGAACAGCAGATATCGGCTCGATGTCGTTGCTTTGAGTGTGGTCGACACAGTGTCACACGCGGGCGGATGGTTGTTCGACCGGGTGATGGGCGGGTGGGACGTTACTGTCTACATCCCGGACCTGACGGATGTGCGGCCGCTGCAGATCCTTGGAGCCCAGATCCGCGACCTCGACGACGCGTTCGTATCGCTGGACCAGCGTCCGCGTCCGCGAGCCCTCGCCTTCGCCGCCGATCTGTTCGCCCGCGACCTGCGAGCGCGCAAAGCGATAATGAAGGCACTCGATCACACATTGACCGAGGTGACGCTGTGGGGCGAAGCGCGGTCGGCAGAGCTCGACGAGAGCACTGATTCGGTGCAGCATCGGCTGAGCGCGGCTGCCCGGGTATTCAAGGTGCAGGCGCTTGCAGCGGCGCAAGCCCCTGCTGCGTTCTGTGGCTTCAGCGAGACATTCCGAAGCAGGTTGATCGCGCGCCCTCCTACCGCAGACCTGGTCCGGGCCAGCTGCCACGTTAGCTGACCTGTCGTCGTGGATATCAAGGGAGCTAGCGCGATAGTCACCGGCGGTGCGTCGGGCATCGGGGCCGCATCTGCACGGCGGTTGGCCGCAAGGGGGGCGAAAGTTGTCGTCGCCGACCTGCAGGAAGATCGGGGTTGCGAGCTTGCCGAAATCATCGGCGGTGCGTTCGTCCGTGTCGATGTCACGAGCACCGAGCAGATCAAGGCGGCCGTCAAGAAGGCAGCTGAACTAGGCCCGCTGCGCGTCCTGGTCAACTCCGCCGGAATCGGCGGGGCACAGCGCACGATCGGCAGAGATGGCCGGTTCGATTCGGCGCACAATTTAGACGCCTACAAGAAGATCATTGCCATCAACCTGATCGGCACCTTCGACTGCATCCGGTTGGCCGCAACCGCGATGAGTCGCACCGAGCCGATGGCCGGCGGCGAGCGAGGCGCGATCGTGTCGATGGCCAGCGTTGCCGCCTTCGACGGCCAGATCGGGCAGGCCGCCTACTCGTCGTCCAAAGGTGGGATCGTGGGCATGACGCTGCCGGTGGCGCGTGACCTCTCCGCCGTCGGGATCCGGATCAACACCATCGCGCCCGGCCTGATCGATACCCCGATATACGGTGAGGGCGAGGGTGCAGAGGCTTTCAAGGCGAAGCTCGGCGAATCCGTGCTGTTCCCACGACGCCTGGGCGACCCCGACGAATTGGCCTCGATGGTCGTCGAATTGGTGACGAACTCCTACATGAATGCCGAGGTCGTCCGGGTGGACGGCGGGATCAGGATGCCTCCGAAATAGGCCTTCGAGAACCGCACCGCTAGGGCAGGCGGCCTTCGACGAAGACGCTTTCCGGGACGGCGGCGTCGAGGCCCTCCGGAACCTCTCGTTTGTTGGCGGCCATCAGATCGTCTGCGGTCGTCGCAGCCGTGAGAGTCCAGCCGTGCGCTTGCAGCCAGTCGACGACCTCGGTTCGCTCTTCCTCATAGAGCAGGTTGCCGGACTCGGTGATGTCTTTGCCGCCCAGCTTGATTGCGGCCTGCCGGTAGCGTTCCGTCTGCTTCTCGCGGCGGGCAAAACTTTCCGAGCTGAAGAACTCGTTGGTGAACGCTTCGACCGCGACACGGCTACCGGGCGCGCTGAGCGACTGGATCCGGTTAAACAACCGGTCCTGGGCGTCGGCCGTCAGATACGGCAACAGTCCTTCCGCCGACCAAGCCGTCGGAGCCGACGCGTCAAATCCGGCCTGCGTCAGGGCTGTCGGCCAATCCAGACGCAGGTCGATGCCGACACTGACGTGGGACGCGATCGGGTCCACCGCATGAGACTCCAGCGTGGCGGTCTTGAAAGAGAGCACCTTGGGCTGATCGATCTCGTAGACCACGGACCCGGCAGGCCAGGCGAGCCGCCAGGCGCGCGAGTCCAGACCGGCGGCCAGAATCACGGCCTGTCGGATGCCGTCGTCGGCGGCGGCGACAAAGTAATCGTCGAAGAACTTCGTCCGGCACGCCGTATAGCCCAGCATCGCCCGCATCCGGTCCTCGAATTGTGGGTCGACGTCGCTGAATTCGGCCGGCAATTCATCGTCCAGATAAACCTGCCAAATGCCTTCGCCGGCCGCTTCGAGGAAAAGTTTCGCGTATGGATCGCTGATCAGCGGATCGGCGCTTCGGGTCTCTGCCGCCCGCCCACCGGCTACTCCCAACGCGGTCGCGCCGACGCTCTCGTTGATGTCCCACGTGTCATCGTCAGTTCTGGCCATCGGGGTCCCCTCGTGTCTCTCGGTGAAGCGAGCTTCTTACCGACTCTATACGAAAACTTAGCTACGCTTACAAAATGACGCCTGAGGCTTCGGCAACGCGCGTCAATCGTCGAGCAGCGGCTCTGCCAGTTCGGTGACCGCCGATCGGCCTCGAAGCGACGCGGCCCCCCGCGTCGCCCAGTGCTGTTGTTCCACCACCTGGGCGCGCGCGAGTGCACTGCCAGACGCCAACGTTCGCGACTCCCATCCCTTGGCGTGATCGGCCAGGCGCGCAGCCTCGTTGACGGCGTCTCCGACCACCGTGTATTCGTAGCGATCCTCCGCGCCGATGTTGCCCGCGAACACCGCGCCGGCAGCCACTCCGATACCGAAGTCCACGAGTGGCAGCTTCCTGAGCTCTGTCCCGAGGGTGCGCGCCGTCGCGAGCGCCGCCGACGTCGGATCGTCGATATCGATGGGTGCCCCGAACACCGCCAGAACGGCGTCGCCTTCGAACTTGTTGATCAGGCCGCACCGCTGGTGCACGGCGGCGACCACTATGCGGAAGAAGTCGTTGAGGATTGCCGCCACTTCCTCCGGTCGCCGGGACGCCGCAATCGCTGTCGATCCCACCAGATCGACGAAGAGGATGGCGACATCTCGGACTTCGCCCGACATGCAACCATCCTGTAGAAGCGCCCGGTGGGCGACGTCGGCACCGACGTGGCGCCCGAAGAGGTCGCGCAATTGTTCACGCTCTTCGAGTCCTGCCACCATCCGGTTGAATCCGACCTGGAGTCGTCCGATTTCGGACGGCTCGTATACCTCCACGAATGCCCCGCCGCGGCCGTGTTCCACCTCGGTCATCGCGACGATGACTTCACGAACGGGATCCGAGATCGACCGCGCAACCAAGACCATCGCCCGCAGTCCCGCGGCCAGCGACACCGCGGCGAGCACCAGAATCGGCATTTCTATCGGCGCTGACTTCTGCACGAACCAGCCGTTGGAATGTGCCAGTACGATCAGCGCGATCCCAGCGGTGGGCAGTGCACTGAAGAGCACCCACGTAATCATCAGGCGTGCAAGCACTCCCGGCATTTCGCTAGTCGGTGTTGCGGTCTTCATCGACGCCGCAATGATGGGGCGCAGGATCCGGTGAGTAATCAGGTATCCCATAGAGGCGGTGACGGCACCCCCGAACACAATGGCGGTACCAATTACCCACGCGGTGTCGCCACCCGCGCGGATGTTAACCAAAACAAACACTGCCCCGCTGGTGACCCAGATGCCGAACTGGACGACGGTCTGGCGGGGGGCTATGCGCATGGCAGCGCGCTGTTGAGCATCCGTTGGTTCGGCGCCGTCAGCGAACCAACGGAAGGACGGAACCATGTTCAGGACGCCCGCCACGGCACCGACGGTCGCTGAGATTGCGACCAGACCGCACAAAGCGATCAGGTTCCTGCGGGTGAACAGGGCGCCGGGGTTACCGCTGGTGTTTCGGGTGAGCGAGACGATCACCAACGAAACTGCGCCGGCAGCCAGGATATGCGCGGACGTCAACGCAGCTGCATAGCTGGCTCCAAGCCGGATAGCTGCTTTGCGCCTGCTGATCATTGGCCTCAGTTCCGGGCTTGCCAGGTCGATATGGATCGGCTCGGACCTTTTGCGTGACGCGCGAATGCGACCGCGACGGCAGGCGGTATCGGCGGTCTCGGTCCGTGGTCTGCCGTCCGGGTGCGACTTTGTCGATGCCGCTGACTCGTTATCGAGCTGTCCCGAAGCGAGGCGCGGCAACCGAGGATCATTATATGGTGCCCTTAGTAGACCATGACTTTTGCTTTACGCATTGATGCCTATTATAAACAGCATCAGACACTCTACTTCTGCGAAGGTGCAACTTGCGCAAAGCGCCAGAAGCGAGCGTCCGTGACGCCGGGAGTGGTCGCGACGCCGCAAGCCCGCAAACCTAAGGCCAGGACAGACTGAATGAATGCGCAGACAACGCTGATTCCGCACTTCATCGACGGCCGGCGCACGCCTGGCCGGTCCGCTCGCGCGGTCGACGTGCGCAATCCAAGCACCGGTCGGGTGCGGGCCCGGGTACCCATGGCTTCGGCCGCAGAGGTCGGCGAGGCCGTGGTGAGCGCGATCGAAGCGCAGAAGGAATGGGCCGCCTTCAATCCGCAGCGCCGGGCGCGGGTGATGATGCGATTCGTCGATCTGGTCAGCAAGGAAACGGACGAACTCGCCGAACTGCTCTCGCTGGAACACGGCAAGACGGTCGCCGATTCGCGCGGTGATATCCAACGTGGCATCGAGGTCATCGAGTTCACCATCGGTATCCCGCACCTGCTCAAGGGTGAGCACACTGAAGGCGCGGGGGGCGGCATCGACGTTTATTCACTGCGCCAACCGCTAGGCGTAGTCGCTGGCATCACACCCTTCAACTTCCCGGCGATGATCCCACTGTGGAAGGTGGGCCCCGCGCTCGCGTGCGGCAACGCATTTGTCCTCAAGCCCAGCGAACGGGACCCGTCCGTTCCGGTGAGGCTGGCGGAGCTTTTCGTCGAAGCAGGCCTGCCCAAGGGCGTCTTCCAGGTGGTACATGGCGACAAGGAGGCCGTCGACGCCATCGTGAGCCACGAGGGCATCCAGGCGGTCGGATTCGTCGGCAGCTCCGACATCGCCGGGTACATCTACTCGACCGCCGCCGCCAACGGTAAGCGCGCACAGTGCTTCGGCGGAGCCAAGAATCACATGATCGTGATGCCCGACGCCGACCTCGACCAGGCTGTCGACGCGCTCATCGGCGCGGGTTACGGCAGCGCGGGCGAACGGTGTATGGCCATCAGCGTCGCAGTCCCGGTCGGCGAACAGACCGCAAATCGTTTGCGCGCCAGGCTCGTCGAACGGATCAGCAATCTGCGAGTCGGCCACAGCCTCGATCCGAAGGCCGACTACGGGCCACTGATCACGTCGGCGGCACTAGCGCGGGTGAAGGACTACATCAGCCAGGGCATCGAGGCAGGCGCCGAAGCCGTCGTCGATGGTCGCGAACGCGCCAGCGACGAAATGACTTTCGATGGCGCCAGCCTGGCAGCCGGCTACTTCATCGGACCCACGCTGTTCGACCATGTCACCACCGACATGTCGATCTATACCGACGAAATCTTCGGTCCGGTGCTCTGCATCGTTCGGGCCAACGACTACGAGGCGGCGCTCGCGCTGCCCTCCGAGCACCAGTACGGCAACGGCGCGGCGATCTTCACCCGGGACGGCGACACCGCACGCGACTTCACCTCCCGGGTTCAAGTCGGCATGGTCGGTGTGAACGTGCCGATCCCGGTTCCGGTGGCCTATCACACCTTTGGCGGTTGGAAGCGGTCCGGCTTCGGCGATCTCAACCAGCACGGGCCCGCGTCGATCCAGTTCTACACGAAGGTCAAGACCGTCACCCAGCGGTGGCCGTCGGGCATCAAGGACGGTGCCGAGTTCAGCATCCCGACCATGAAATAGTCGAGCCCGCGTCGGGCAACCACTTTGGCACCGTCCCAGCAGCCTTCACACTCCAATACAGGAGCGGCAGTGAGCGAACCAGTCATCATCGAGGCCGCGATCAACGGCGCGACACCGAAAAGCGTAAATCCGAACGTGCCGGTGACCGAAGACGAGATCGTTGCCGACGCGCTGGCCTGCTTTGAAGCCGGGGCCGCGATCGTTCACCAGCACATATCGAACTTCAACCTTTCCGGCGACGAGGCGGCCGAGGTGTATCTCGGTATCTGGCGACAGGTGCTGGCCGAGCGGCCCGATGCGTTGTGGTATCCCACAATCAATCTCGGGCCACCGGCTCAGTGGTACGACCACATTCGGCCCCTGGCGGAGTCCGGGCTGCTCCGGATGGGCGTCAGCGACCCGGGATCGGTCAACATGGGAGTCTCGGTGGACGGCCTGCCCGCCGGTTCGTTCGTGTACACCAACACCTTCGACGATGTCGCCCATCAGCTGGAGCTCTGCCGCACCCACCGGCTGGGCCCGAGCTTAGCCATCTACGAACCAGGCTTCCTGCGCACGGTCTTGGCTTACCGCCGCAGCGGACAGCTTCCGCCCGGCTCGTTCATCAAGCTCTACTTCAGCTCCGAGCGCGGTCTGAGCGGAACGGCATTCGGGTTGCCGCCCAGCCCCGCGGCTCTCGCGGCCTATGTCGAGCTTCTCGACGGCACCGGTCTGCCTTGGGCGGCTTCGGCAGTTGGTGATGACCTCGTTCGCAGCGAACTGTGCCGCGCTGCACTCGACGCCGGTGGCCACCTGCACGTCGGGCTGGAGTTCTATGCCGGCGAGCGCGCGCCCACCAATGTCGAGCTGGTGGCCGAGGCCGTCGTGGCCACCGCCGCAGCTGGCCGGGAGGTGGCCACCGGCGCCGAAGCCGCCGCACTGCTCGGCCTGGTGCGCACCATGGAATCTATGCCCCGCTAAACCACTCGGATTCGAAAATCTATTGTGAAACGACTACAAGAAAGAGCCAGTTAAATGAGCTACGACCTCGTGATCCGTGACGGCACGATCGTCGACGGCTTGGGGGGAGCGCCGTATCGGGGCGACGTTGCGGTGGGTGGCGGTGTCATCGCGGCCGTCGGGTCCATCGATGGTGCGGGCAGGCGTGAAATTGAGGCGGCAGGCCTACTGGTCACGCCGGGGTTCATCGACCTGCACACCCATTACGACGGCCAGGCGATCTGGTCGGATCGGCTCAACCCGTCGTCCTCGCACGGTGTGACCACCGCGGTGATAGGTAACTGCGGGGTGGGGTTCGCTCCGTGCCGACCGGCCGATCATGACGTGCTCGTCGACGTTATGGCCGGTGTCGAAGACATTCCTGGCGTGGTCATGGTTGAGGGGCTGGCATGGGATTGGGAGACGTTCCCGCAATTCCTGGACCGGCTCGAAGCGGGTCGGCGTGACATTGATGTGGCGGCTTTTCTGCCGCATTCGCCGTTGCGGGTCTACGTGATGGGGCAGCGCGGCGCCGACCGCGAACCAGCGACCGCTCACGACCTGACCGAGATGCGCAAGCTGGCTACCGAGGCCGTGCGGGCCGGAGCATTGGGCTTTGCCTCGTCACGGTTGGCTACCCACCGTACCGACGGCGGTCAGCAGATCCCGAGCTACGACGCCGGCGAGAACGAGATTCTCGAGATCGCGCGGGGGATAGCCGACGGCGGTGGGGGGTTGATCCAGTTCGTCCCGGACATCCCGGTCGCCGGCTACGAATCGGTGCTACAGACGGTGTTTGACGCCGCCGGCATCGCCGGTCTTCCGGTGACGTTCACGCTTCTCGTCGGCAATGCGGGTGATCCCCTATGGGAGAAGGCAATCGCTATGGTGGAGAAGGCCAATCGTGGCGGCGGGGACGTCACCGCGCAAGTCTTCCCCCGGCCAATCGGGTTGATGCTGGGTCTGGAGTTGACGATAAACCCGTTCACGTTGTGTCCCGCCTATGGCCACATCGCTGATCTTCCGCTGGCCGAACGCGTCGCGCAGATGCGCAAACCCGATGTGCGCGCGAAGATCCTGGCCGACCGACCCACCGACGCCGCATCCAATCCGTTGTTCCACTTGGGGCAGGCGTGGGAATGGATCTTTCCCATCGACGACCGCGCCATCTACGAGCCCGACCGCACCGAGAGCATCCTGGCCAGGGCACGGGCCCGGGGTGTCTCACCGGTGGAGGAGGCCTACGATCGTCTGCTCGATGATGATGGCCACGCCATGCTGCTGGGCGCCATGGCTAACTTCACCGACAACTCCCTGGACACTGTCGGCAAGCTGATGCGTCGTGACGATGTGGTGCTCGGTTTGGGTGACGGTGGCGCGCATTACGGGATGATCTGCGACTCAAGCTATCCGACCTACGTGCTGACCCATTGGGCCCGCGACCGGGACGCGGGTCGACTGTCGGTCGCCGAGGCGGTTCGTAAATTGACCTCGATACCGGCCAAAGTAGCCGGATTGCTCGACCGTGGCCGTATAGACATCGGCTATAAAGCCGACCTCAACATCATCGACCACACCGCGCTGCGATTACACAAGCCAGTGGTCACCCTCGACCTGCCTGCGGGAGGACGCAGACTGGACCAGACGGCAAATGGCTATGTCGCGACCATCGTCTCGGGCCAGGTGATCGCCGAGCACGACGTGCCCAATGATGCCAGGCCCGGCCGACTTGTCCGCGGCCGCCGGCCCGCACCGGCCGGATTGCGCGAGCGCGGATGATGGAGGCCACGGCCCTGGAGTCAGTGGACGACCTCACCCCGGAGTGGATGACAGCCGTCCTTGCGCAGAACGGCATCGCCGCCCACGTGGGTCGCGTATTGACCGTGCCGGTCGGCAACGGACAAATGGGTTCGTGTCATCGGCTATTCATTGAATACGGCACCGGCGGTGGACCGGAGCGGCTGATCGTGAAGCTGCCGGCCACCGATGCGGCAAGTCGCGCCGCGGGCCGGCTCGGCTACCGGTGCGAGACGACTTTTTACCGCACGGTCGCTGATCGGCTACACCTCGACATCCCACGGTGTTACTTCGCCGCGATGACTGAGTGCGGGGATGGATTCACGCTCGTGCTGGAGGACCTCGCACCCGCGCAGCCCGGCGATCAGATCGCCGGTTGCTCTGTGGATCAAGCTCGTGCGGGCGCAGTCAACGTCGCTGGATTGCACGCGCCGACATGGAACGACCCGTCGCTTCGCGAACTCGACTGGCTGATACCAGATCTCGCGGCGTCGCCCGAGGTCGCTGCCGCGTTCCTCGTGGATGCCACCAAGCAGTTCCTGGACCGCTATCAGGTGACCCCGGACACCGCGGCGACACTGCGTGGTTTCGCTGATCGATTCGTGGACTGGGCAACTGGGCGACCCGAGCCGTTCGCCATGCTGCACAGCGACTACCGGCTGGATAACCTGCTCTTCGGCGAACCCGATTCCCCCCGCCCGGTGGTCGCCGTCGACTGGCAGGTCGTCACTGTCGGTTGCCCGCTGCGCGATGTTGCCTTCCTTGTCGCGACTGGTCTGTCGACGGAAAGCCGTCGTGCCGGCGAGAAGGGGATCGTCGAGGCTTACCACCATCGCCTCGTGGCGCTCGGAGTCAACGGCTACGGCGCCGAACAATGTTGGGAGGACTACCGGTACGGGTTGTTTCAAGGCCCACTCATCACAGTGTTGGGCGCGTTCGTCGCCCAGCCCACCGCGCGGGGCCACCGGATGTTCCCCGTCATGGCCGAGCGGTCGTCGACGGCGATCCGCGATCTAGATGCGATGTCTCTGCTGTGACGGCGTCCGGGATTGGGATTGAGCGCTTCCGTGGCCGAGTCGCGATCGTGACCGGAGGGACCACAGGAATCGGGCGCGGTATCGTCGAACGCCTCGTCAGCGAAGGGGCTTCGGTCGTCACCTGTGCACGTCATGCGCCGGAAGCCGCATTGCCCGACGGAGCGACTTTTGTTCCCGCGGACATCACCGACGAGGAGTCGATATCTGGCGTCATCGATGCGGCAGTGGACCGCTACGGGCGGCTTGACGTGGTCGTCGCGAATGCCGGCGGTGCCAACATCGGGCCCTGGCCCGACGAACCCGTCGAGCAATGGCGGGAGCTCGTCGACATCAACCTGCATGGGACGATGCTCACGTGTCGGACAGCGTGGCCGCATCTGGTGTCAACAAAGGGAAATATCGTTGTCATCTCGTCGCTTTCGGCGTGGATGGGTGTCGGCGCGCACGAATTGGAACGGATGGACGGCTTTCAGCCCTCAGCCGCGTACCAGGCAAGCAAGGCCGGGATCGAGGGACTCGCAAAGCATCTCGCAGGCCGTGGCGGCGAGCATGGCCTGCGAGTCAACGTCGTGCGTCCGGGGCGCATCCTGACCGACAAGTGGCAAGGTCTCCTCGGCGTGGATGGCCTTTTCTGGTCGCATTATCGCAACATTCAATTACTCAAGCGCCACGGCCGCGCTGAGGACGTCGCAGCTGCCGTGGCGTTCTTGGCTTCCGACGAAGCAGCGTTCATTACCGCCGCAGTCCTCGACGTCGACGGCGGCGCAGTCGCCAAACTCTAGCCACCTGGAGGAACCGTGTTAAGCCCGTTCGACGACTTCCCGATCCACCCCTCGGCCGATCCGATCGCCCACCCCGCCACGGGCGATTTCAATCATTACGACCGGTACTGGTTCAACGGACATCAACGTGATGCAGCGTTCTACTTCGGTGCGGCGATGGGTCATTACCCGGTGCGCGGCGTGATCGACGCCGCATTCAGCATCGTGCGCGACGAAGTGGAGCACTCGATCTTCGCCTCCGGCGCGATGCCGACCGACCGGTCCACCACCATCGGGCCTATTCGCGTCGACGTGGTCGACCCGATGCGCAGCATCCGCTACGTCGTCGAGCCCAATGAGCATGGCATTACATGCGATCTGCTCTTCCGTGCCACCACTGTTGCCATCGAGGAACCCCGCCAACAGCGCCGCACGCCCGAGGGAATCCTGCTCACCGATCACACACGTCTGACCCAGTGGGGCACCTGGGAAGGCACCGTCACCGTAGATGGCGACGAGCTGGAAATCGACCCCGTCGAGGTCTCGGGCACGCGGGATCGCTCGTGGGGTGTTCGCCCGATTGGCGAACAGGTTCAAGTAATTCGAGAACCCATGCCGTTCCAGGTGTTCTGGCTCTGGGCGCCACTGCATTTCGGCGACCGCTTCACTCACCTGGCTGTGCACGAGCACGAAGACGGCAGACGGTGGCTCGAGACCGCGCTGGTCATCGATCCCATTCCCGACGGCGCACCCGCATGGAGTATCGCCGGCGTCCGCGAATGTCACGACATCCGCTACGAACTCGACTGGGAGCCCGGGCGCCGAGAAATCAAACGCGCGCGACTGTGGTTCGATCACCCCGATGAGGGCGAAGTCCTCGTCGAAGTCGAAAAGAAGTTCACCTTCCGCATGCGCGGAATCGGCTATTGGCACCCGCACTGGGGTCACGGAACCATCCACGGCCCGCTCGAGACGGGGCGCGAGTCAATCAGGTTGGACGACTTTGATCCCACCGACTTCGCCTCGATACATCTCCAAAACCTCGTAACCGCAACGATGGGTGATCGCCGCGGCATTGGCGTCGTCGAACAGATCGCCATCGGACCTCATCGACCGAGCGGTTTGACCGGCCTGCTGGACGGACATCGACTTGCGAACCCCTAGCGGCGGTCGGTGCCGGCGATGAAGCAGGCGATGGCGGGATGGCGCCCGGCGACGGCGACGGCGGTTGCGCCCCAGGGTGTGATCCGGATGTCGTCAGCGCATGACCCGGCGGACGTCAGTCCTGTGGTAGCCCCAGGCCGGGAGAGTTTTCGCAACGCTTCTGCGGCGGTGGTCGGCCGCAACGGGGTGATATCCTCCTGCCCTTGGTTGTGCGGGTGTTTTCGTGGGCTTCCCCCGGTGATAACACGGGCGACGCGCCCGCGTCGCAGACAGCGAGCATCTCCGTAAATCGGCGCGGGTTCCCCGGTGGTTCGGCGCCACCAGGAGGGCGGTCGCGGATGGTGCTTACTCGGGATGTCAGACCGCTGGACATGTGGAATCGGAAAACGCTAACTGTTTTAATGTTAAACCCTAGACGCCGCCGAGCGTCATGGGTAGCCTACATCCCATGGTCGGGCTGAGTCCGGTCGTATATCGACCAGATCCACTCGGCCCAATGCCCGCTCGCGGCGGCAGCCGGCGAGTTCGAACGACCTTGGGCCGAGATGCCCGCGGCCAACGCAGTACTTGATAGCACCACCTCCGCCGCACCGTACCGTCCGCCACCGCGCGTAGTTGATGAGGACTTGGACATGCACTATCGGCCACTGCTCCTGCCGGCTTTGGTGGTTGCCGCCGCTCCCCTCGTGGGAACTCCCGTCGCGCACGCTGATGGTGACAACAACACGCTCATACCGAATAACAAGCGATTCAACAACAGTGTTGTCGCCAACGTCTTCACCGTGCAGCACCAAGCCGGCTGCACTAACGACGTGAGGATCAGCCCCCAACTGCAAGCCGCTGCGCAGCGGCACACCCAGGATGTGTTGAACAACCGCGCCCTCGATGGTGATATCGGTTCGGACGGGTCTAGCCCACAAGACCGCGCCAATGCGGCCGGTTTCCATGGCCCAGTGGCAGAGACGGTGGCGATCAATCAGTCAATCGCGATCAGCGGCAATGACTTGATCAACCGGTGGTATTACAACCCAGACTATTTCAAGATCATGTCCAGCTGCGCCAACAGCCAGATGGGAGTTTGGTCGTTGAACAGTCCGGATCGCACCGTTGTGGTTGCGGTCTACGGACAGCCACAAGCCGATGCCTCGGGACGGGGCGGACAAGCAACACCGCTGAACACTGACGGGCAGAACATTCCCCTCGATCCCAGTCCCGACTATGACGCCAGCGATGAACTCGAGTTCGGTCTCAACTGGTTACCGTGGATCCTGAGAGGGGTGTACCCGCCGCCGGGCAATCCTCCGCAGTAGCGGGATCTTTGATCGTTGACGAATGCGAGCCGCCAGGCGGCACAGTCGACGTAGTTCGGGCAACGGGGCTGGGTTGCGTCAACAGGCGACTTTGATTGTGAACGTGTCGGTCGCCCTCAAACTGGGGTCGCCGGTGTCAAAGCCCTCCGCACGTCCGCGGATGGTGTACGTATCTCCTTGCAGGGTTACCTCGGCGGCGCCTTGGAGGTGTTCGGCGTAGCTGCCAGTGAAGCCGCCCAGATCACTGATGTTGACCGTTTTGGCGGTCAGAGCAGTCTCGTTGGAAACTAACGCTTTTGTGCCTGCCGCAGTGTCACCGGTATTGATCGCAGTTAGCGATCCCATCGGTACGCACTTGACCGCGTGGGTCTCTGGAAGAGCATGATCGTTGATCGTTACCTGCGCTGTTTCCGGGGACAATGTTCCCGGCGGAGGTGCGGCTGCGTGGGGCGACGACGAGCATGCCCCGACACTCGTTGCCGTCAAAACGATCGCGGACGCATTGCGGAACCGCTTCTGCACGAGCGCACCTCATTTCATCTCGCCGTCATCCCGACTCTGCATCAAGAGCAGGGTAGCCTCCGCTAGACGCCTCGGCGGCAGCTTGCTCAGCAAGGCAGGCGGTCGCCTTGGTTAAAACAACGGTATCTGAATTTGGCGTCGTGGCACCGCTATCGCGATGTATTCATTGACAACCGTTTTCGTCCAGGCCCTATGCCGGGGATCAGCCATCGTCACGGGCGACGGCGCGTCGCCTGAACGAGCAGAACAAGATTGAAGAGCCGACGGGTCAGCCGCCACAGCCGGGACTCGACATCGCCGGGGAGGTTATCGCCGAGGGGTTAGCGAGGCGACGAGCAAGTTGCGCAGCACGCCCTCGTCACCACCGTCGTCGGGCCCGGCGGGTTCGGCGATGAGGCTGAAGTTGACGCGGACGATCCAGCGGGCGAGGGTTTCGGCCGGAACGTCTCGTCGAATATCGCCGGCAGCGGCAGCAACCTCGAGGCGTCGCACCAGCGCGTCAGCGAGTTTGGCTCGCCACAGCTCAGAGCCTTCGGCGGCGTGATAGGCAGCGCCGACGGCTTGGTGGTCGTCCACTAGTGATCGCATTATGGGGGAGCCACGGGCGATGTCGATTCCCCGCATGCAGGCGGCGACGAGCTGAGTCAGAAAGGGCTCGTCCGTCTGCCAACATTGTTCGACGGCGTGCAGGGTGACGGTGAGTACTCGCACGAAGGAGGCCGCCAGCAGAGCGTCCTTGCTCGGGAAGTAGTAGTACGCCGTCGACCGGTGCACGCCCGCGCGCCGGGCGATGTCGCCCATGCGGGTGTGCACAGGCCCCTTATCCGAGTAGCAGGAATCGGCCGCGGTCAGCAACCGTTCGCGCACCTCATTGTCTGCCGGCGAGTCCTCTCCGGCTGGCCTCGGGCGACGGCCTCTGGGATGGGCGGTCACATCAGCACACTACGGCCTCGGTGCTGGTCGGTGACGCGCGAGCGGCCCGGCGAGGACTCGCTGGCGGATCACTGCGCTGGGCGGGGTGGGCGGCGCACTCGCGCGGGGCGCCACCGCCGGTGCCCGGCGGGGGAGGCTCAAGCGGACTCGAGTGGTTGTCCGGTTTCCGCGATGAGGGCCGGGCCGCGCGCAGAGCAGCGGCGCTATCCCCGGCCGGTAAACCGGGATAGCAACTGTCCGGCACCGCGCCTGACTCATGGTGGCGCAGCAGTGCATAGTTCCCTCGAGATTCTCCGGCACCCCTTATGAAGAGCTAACCACGCAAACCGATATATAGATAACTATTTAGCTTTACCCGTCACTTCGGTTGGCCACTTTTGTGCGCTGGATCGCCGTCCTCCGCGCGGCTGAGTAAGCCTCGGGCGGGAGGCCGGTTAGTCGTGATCGGCGATTAATTGCCTCGCCTGTGGGGGGCGGCGTTGATCCATGGTGGTATGCACCGCATGGGCACATTTGGAGCCCGGGCGAGTGGACATCACGCTGACGCTGGAAAGTTCGTAGCGCTGCCTTCGTGCGTAACCGCAGCTCAGGACCCCGTCAGCGGCTCAACTCGACTTGAGAGCGCCTAAAGAAGTAGGGGGCCGAAGGCGGGCCAGTATGGACTCGATCCCGATCAGCGGCCGCCTGTGATGCTGGAAATGCAGGGGATGCGTCCGCACTTCTTTGAGCCGATTTAGGTCACAATCTCTTTATTTTCTCCGATAGCAATAAGAGAAGCGGTTGAAGCATCCTGCCTCGCAACAGGTGCTATTGTCTGGCACCTGATGATTAAATCAACGAGGGTGCTGACTGGAAATAGATACGCGCCAATATCATAGTTTCCAACTATTGACAGAAATCCTAATGCGCAGCCGAAGCACTTAACCAACAGCAAACTTGATGACGTTGGACTGGCCACGATGCGGCTGATGCTTCGCGTGGGCGCCACTGGTCCGGTTGGGTGTGGCCGATCAACCGGCCTTGCGATGTCTACTAGGCCGGATGGGTGCGGCACTGTTCGACAGAAGTAGAGCGAGCCTCGCTGACGCCTCGGTCCCGTCGGTGAGTATTACGACATTTCAACCAAAAATGTCGGAACCTACAGCAAACCGCCGCAGTCGCGCTCGCGCCACTTGGCGGGTTTGTCCAAAATGGCGTTTGGCGATGTTGCCCTGACTTAATGTAATGGTGTAGCGTGCGCTGTGCTCTGGGCCACACCGTTCGAAAGACAGCAGCACGCCATACCTGCTGCGGGGAGGAATCATCGTCTAATGTCGGCTCCGACTGGTTACAAACGAGGGCGCTAGTGGTAGTGGCGGACACAGCACCTCTCCCCGCCGTGACCGGCGCGCCGGAGGACGGGGTGATCTCAGGGGTGGTCTCCCCCGCAGGAACCGCTCGGCTCGCGGTCGCCGGCAAGCCGCTACGCGAGGTTGGTAGCTACTTCGCATTGACTCTCGACATCTTCATGCAGTTGGTGCGCCCGCCGTTTGCTTGGCGGGAATTCGTCCATCAGGCGTGGTTCGTTGCTCGGGTGTCGATCGCCCCGACGATCTTGTTGGCGATTCCGTTCAACGCGCTCAGTGTCTTCATCATCAACGTTCTGCTCGTCGAGATCGGCGCCGCCGACGCATCAGGTGCTGGCGCTGCGCTGGCGAGCGTCGCCTACATCGGCCCGATAACCACGGTGCTTGTCGTTGCGGGTACCGGCGCTACCGCGATTTGTGCTGACCTGGGTGCTCGGACCATCCGCGAAGAGCTCGACGCGATGCGGGTGATGGGGATCAACCCGGTGCAGCGACTGCTGGTTCCCAGGGTCTTGGCGCTGTGCCTCAACGGGTTGTTGCTTAATTCGATCAACACCATCGTCGGCTTGGTCGGCAGTTTCTTCTTCTCGGTGTACTTTCAGCACGTCACTCCGGGTGCCTGGGCGGCGAGCCTGACGCTGCTGGTCAAGATCACCGACGTGGCCATCGCCTTCTTCAAGGCGGCGTTGTTCGGCCTGGTTGCTGGGACCATCGCGTGCTATAAGGGCGTCACGGTTGGTGGGGGACCCCAAGGTGTCGGCAACGCGGTCAACGAAACCGTGGTGTACACGTTCATGGCGTTGTTCGTGATCAACGTCGTGCTAGTCGCGGTCGGCACGAAGGTGACGATGTGACCGCCGCCCCCGCCCGACACCGCCCGATGAGCGCGACTCTCGCACCGCCGCGGTTGGCGCGATTGTCGATCACCATGCGTCGCTTGGTCGCCGGGTGGAATCGACTGGGAAGCCAAACCGCGTTCTACGCGAAGGCGTTGAGTCTGATTTGGGATGCGGTCGCCCGTTACAAGGCTGAGACGCTGCGACTGATCGCCACTATGAGTCTGGGTATCGGTGCGCTGGCCGTCATCGGCGGGACCGTGGTGGTCGTCACCACACTGGTCATGTCGACCGGATCGTTCATCGGTATCCAGCTCTACCGATCATTGTCCGATGTTGGTGTGGAGGCTTTGAGCGGTTTCGCCTCGGCCTACCTCAACACCCGTTTCGCCGCGCCGCTGACCGCCGCCATCGGGCTTGCCGCGACCATCGGCGCCGGAGCCACCGCACAGCTGGGAGCTATGCGCATCAACGAGGAGATCGACGCCTTGGAAGTGATGGGCATCCGCGCGATCAGCTACCTGGCATCAACGCGAATCGTGGCTGGCGTGCTGGTTACCGTTCCGTTGTGGTGCCTGTCGTCGCTGGCCGGGTATCTGGCGACGCGAACGTTGGTGGTCGTCGCCTTCGGGCAGGCGCCCGGGGTCTATGACCACTACTTCAACACCTACTTGCAGCCCACCGACTTGATCTGGTCACTGCTGCAAGTGATGGCGACTGCAACGGTCGTCATGCTGGTGCACACCTACTACGGCTTCAACGCGACCGGTGGCCCAGCCGGCGTCGGCGAGGCTGTCGGCCGCTCGGTGCGCGCCTCACTGGTCGTGGCGGTGACGGTGCAGTTGGCGGTGGCAATGGCCGCCTACGGGGTGTCCGGCAACTTCAACCTGTCTGGATAGCGCGATGAGGAAGATGCAACGTGAAGCTGGCCTGCCACCGGCGCTCTGGACTCTCATCCTCTTGGTCACGATCGCCGGCTTGGTCATGCTCACGGTGGCGGCGTTCAACAGAGACCTGAGGCCCTACGCGAGGGTGACCCTCACCTCCGACCGCTCGGGTCTCATCATGGAACCAGGCGCCAAGGTGAAGTTGCGCGGTGTTCAGGTGGGCCGGGTTACCTCGATTCACTCAGGCGATCCCGTGACGCTGCGGCTGGAGCTCTACCCTGAGCAGCTCCAATACATCCCGGCCAACGTAACCGCCCAGATCACCGCCACCACGGCGTTCGGGGGCAAATACGTCGATCTTCAGATCCCCGAAAGCCCGAGCCCCAGACACCTCGCGGCGGGTGCCGTGGTGCGGTCACGCAACGTGACCACCGAAGTCAACACCGTGTTCCAGAACCTTGTTGCGGTGCTCGATAAGGTCGACACGCCGAAGCTGAACGCCGTGCTCACCGCGCTGGGCGACGGGTTGCGCGGCAAAGGGGAGGCCCTCGGTGAGGCCACCACCGACCTCAGCGAAGTCCTCGGGGCGATCAATCCCCGCAGTGAGACAATCCGGGCCGACTACCGTGCACTAGAAGGGTTCAGCGATACCTACAGCGCGGCCGCACACGACCTCGTTACGGTGCTCGATGCGGCAAGCACCACCAGCGCCACTGTGAGCAAGAATGCTCGGGCCCTGGATTCGCTGCTGCTCAACGTCATTGGACTCTCTCGCAGCGGCATCGAGTTGATCGGCCCGAATAAGGACAACCTCGTGCACGGCGTCAACCTGCTCGAGTCGACCACTCGGCTGCTGATGAAGTACAACCCGGAACTGACCTGCACGCTGCTCGGCGCCAAGTACGACTCTGAGTTTTTCTCTGACGTATCGGGCGGCCACAACGGGTACTCGGTCACCCTCGACGTCGCGTTGCTGCTGGGTGACGAGGCATACCGATTCCCCGACAATCTCCCGGTCAACGGAGCCAAAGGCGGGCCCGGTGGACAGCCCGGCTGCGGATCGCTACCCGATGTTTCCAAGAACTTCCCGCAGCGCTATCTCGTCACGAACACCGGGTGGGGGAGCGGCTTGGACATGCGACCCAACCCCGGCATCGGTTTCCCGGGGTATGTCGACTACCTCCCGGTAACCCGTGGAACGCCTCAGCCGCCCAGCCTTCGCCATCCGGGAGGGGTGGCGCCTGGTCCGATCCCGTACCCCGGTGCGCCACCGTACGGGGCGCCGCAGTACGCGCCGGACGGGTCGCCGCTGTATCCGGGTTTGCCACCCGCGCCCCCGCCGGGACGACCGCGAGAAGGCGGCCCGCCGCCGGCGGGGTCTGAACCCTTCGTACCGCCAGCACCGGCGGCAATCCAACCGACCTGCGGAGTCGTCACCCAGGTGTGCGACCCGCTGCCACCGCCACCATATGTCCCGGGGCCATGACTGCCGCCGCGTCGAGAAGAGTTAGGGGAGGGCAGCAATGAAAGAGAACCTAACTGGGACGCTATGGCGTCTCGCCATCTACCTCGTCGTCTCAGTCCTAGGCATGTTCACGCTGGTCGCCGTTTTCGGTCAGCTGCGCTTCCAGGCTGAGAAGACCTACAAAGCGCAGTTCGTGAACGTGTCGGGATTGGAGGGCGGAAACTTCGTCCGTATCGCCGGTGTCGAGGTCGGCAAAGTCAAGAACATCACCGTCGAGCCCGACTCCACCGTTCTCGTCGAATTCACCGCGTCAGACAACGTGGTGCTCACCGAGGGAACCAGGGCCGCCATCCGTTTCGCGGACCTCACCGGCGGCAGATATGTCGCACTAGAAGAGGGAGCGGGCAACATCAGGCGACTCAGTCCAGGCGGGACCATCCCCTTGGCTCGTACCGAACCGGCACTCGATCTGGACGCATTGATAGGCGGTTTCCGGCCTCTGTTCCGGGCGCTGGACCCAGAGCAGGTCAACAAGCTAACCGGGCAACTCATCGCGGCCTTCCAAGGTCAGGGCGGCACGATCGGCTCATTTCTCACCCAGGCCGCCGCCCTGACTAACACCTTGGCCGACCGAGACCACCTGATCGGTCAGGTCATCGTCAACTTAAACACTGTGCTCGGTTCGCTCGGGGGCCAAAGCGGTCAGTTCGCGCGTGCCGTCGACTCGCTGTCCGAACTGGTGGCGGGGCTTGAGGCTCGCAAGCAGGACATCAGCAACGGCGTGGCGTATGCGAACGCTGCCGCCGGGTCGATCACGGAATTGCTGGCCCAAGCCCGGCCGCCGGTGAAAAAGGTTGTGCACGAGGCGGATCGCACCGCTGCAACGGTGTTGGCCGACCACGACTGGCTCGAAAAATACCTCGACGACTGGCCCGCCGCGTTCAAGATTCTGAACAGGCAAGGCTTGTACGGAGACTTCTTCAGCTTCTACCTGTGTGACATCGTGCTGAAGGTCAACGGCAAGGGTGGCCAGCCGGTATATATCAAGCTGGCCGGCCAGGCCAGCGGCAGGTGCACGCCGCGATGAAAACGTTCTCCGAACGCAATCCCTTCGTCATCGGCGTCATCGGGCTGGGTGCGGTTTTTACACTCATGCTGCTCTCCCTGAACTACGACAAGTTGCCGTTTTTCCATAACGACAGAACGTATTCGGCGTACTTCGCCGAAGCGGGCGGCCTGGAGCCCGGCAACCACGTCCAGGTATCGGGTTACCGGGTCGGGCAGGTCGACAGCGTCGGGTTGGACGGACCGCGCGTGCTGGTGAAGTTCACCGTCGCTCGGAATCTCCGCCTCGGTGAGCGCACCGAGGCAGCGATCAAATTGCGGACCGTGCTGGGTAGCAAGGTCCTCGAGGTCAGCCCTCGTGGCGAGGGGCAGCTGACCGGACCGATCCCGCTGGAGCGAACCACATCGGCTTATCAGCTGCCTGACGCGCTCGGCGACCTCACCGCGACAATCAGCGGTCTCAACACCGACCAGCTGTCTCAATCGCTTGCGGTACTGGCCAACACCTTTGCCGACACCCCACCCGACCTGAAGGCTGCGGTGCAGGGAGTGGCGCGATTCTCGCATACCCTGGATGAACGCGACGGTCAGCTACGGACCCTGCTGAGCAATGCCAACAAGGCGACCACAGTCCTGGCCGAGCGCAGCGACGAAGTGGCCCAGCTCGTCCGCAACACCAACTCACTGTTGACGCAACTGAGAAGCCAAAGCAACGCGCTGGACCAGATTTCCAACAACCTTGCTGCGCTGGCCCGCCAACTCAAAGGCTTCATCGCCGAAAACCGCGACACGTTGAAGCCGGCCCTCGACAAGCTCAACGGTGTGCTGGAGATCGTCGACAAACGCAAGGAGAACGTACAGAAGGCGCTCGTCGGGCTCAACAAATACGCGCTGGGCCTGGGCGAATCGGTGTCCTCCGGGCCCTTTTTCAAGGCCTACGTCGTCAACCTTTTCCCGGGACAGTTTGTGCAGCCGTTCATCGATGCAGCGTTCTCCGACCTCGGCCTAGACCCGAATGTGTTGCTGCCCAGCCAACGCGCCGACCCACAGGTTGGCCAGCCCGCGACACCGCCACTGCCCATGCCGTATCCGCGAACCGGCCAGGGCGGGCCACCGCGGATGACGCTGCCCGACGCCATAACCGGCAATCCGGGTGACCATCCGTGTGGTCCGGGCGCAGCCTCGTCGGGGCCCGGCTGCTACCCCTACCGGGAGCCGCTTCCCGCTCCTCCTCCAGGTGGGCCACCACCAGGGCCACCGGCGCAGCCGGGTCAAGGCGCGGGCCAGTCAGCACCGTCGCCGGGGCCAGCGCAACCAGGCGAAGGGGGTGGGGGACGATGAGTTACCGCGGCGCGAGGATCGGGGTGGCCATCGCGCTCGTAGCGGTGCTGCTCGGCGGAATCGTCACCGTGGTGCGGTCTGCTGCAGGGGTCGGTCGCACCACCGTCGTCGGATACTTTGCCAACAGCACTGGCCTCTACAAAGGTGACAGCGTCGTTATTCTCGGAGTGCCGGTCGGTAAGATCGAAAAAATCGAACCACAACCCGAACATGTGCGAATCACCTTCTGGTTCAACGACAAATATAAGGTGCCCGCTGACGTCAAAGCGGCTATCCTGTCGCCTTCCCTGGTGACGCCCCGGTCTATCCAGTTGACTCCCGCCTATACAGGCGGCCCCGTGCTGGCCGACCATGCGGTAATCCCGCAGCAACGTACCGCGGTACCGGTGGAGTATGACGACTTCCGTCAGCAGCTGGAGAAGCTTGCGCAGGTGCTGCAGCCGACCGCTCCGGGTGGAACCAGCACTTTGGGGGAGTTCATCAACACCGCGGCCGACAACCTTCGGGGCCAGGGCTCCGACATTCGCAAGACTGTTATCGAACTTTCGCAGGCGATTTCAGCGCTCGGCGACCATAGCAATGACCTGTTCAGCACCGTGAAAAACCTGTCCATTCTGGTCTCCGCACTGCACGACAGCAGCGACCTGCTCCAACATCTGAATCAGAACCTTGCCGAGGTCACCGGTCTGCTCGCCAACGACCCCAACGAGGTCGCTAATGCTGTCCGCAACCTCAACGACGTGGTTGGCGACGTCCGAGACTTTGTCGCCGAGAACCGAGAAGCGCTGGGTACGACGTCGGACAAACTGGCGTCAGTGACTCAAGCCGTGAACGACAGCCTCGGTGACGTCAAGCAGCTGCTGCATACCGCACCAACGGCATTCCAGAACTTCCTCAACATCTACCAACCCGCACAAGGGACGTTGACCGGTGCGCTGGCCTTCAACAACTTCGCTAATACAATCCAATTCCTTTGTGGGGCAGTAGAAGCCGCATCACGTCTAGGTGCCAAAGAATCAGCCAAGTTGTGTGTCCAGTATCTGGCGCCGATCATCAAGAACCGCCAAGTGAATTTTCCGCCCCTCGGTGAAAATCTCTTCGTCGGAGCGGCGGCGCGCCCCAACGAACTCACCTATAGCGAGGACTGGCTGCGCCCAGATTATATTCCGCCGCAACCTGACTCCCCGCCAACTCAGGGCCCGGCAGCGTCGGCCGCTGGGTCGACCCCGGCCGAAACCCCGCCGCCGGCAGCGGACGGGCCGGGGCCAGCGCAGGCGGCGCCAACAAACCCGGCTGACGGTTTACGCGGAATGATGGTGCCGCCCGGAGGTGCACAATGAGTCGATCAACACTTTGGTGTCGCGCGATGGTGGCGCTCCTGGCAGTGGTGGCGCTTACAACACTGTCCGGCTGCGGGTTTCGAGGTCTGAACTCGATCAGTTTGCCGGGGACAAAAGGCGGCGGCCCGGGCGCATATACCATCCGCGCCCAAATGCCCGATGTGCAGAATTTGCAACGGAATTCGCGGGTCCGGGTCAACGACGTGACGGTCGGCAACGTTACCGACATAGAACTTCAGGGTTGGAATGCGTTGGTCACCATGACGATCGACGGCGATGTCGACCTCCCCGCCAATGCAACCGCTACCCTCGGTCAAACCAGCTTACTGGGTTCGGTGCACGTCGAACTGGCGCCTCCCGCGGGAATAGCGCCGCAGGGCAAGCTGACGAACGGCTCGTTGATTCCCCTGTCGTCGGCCGGCGCCTACCCGTCCACCGAGCGCACACTGGCCGCTGTGTCGCTGCTGCTTAACGGCGGCGGCCTGGGTCAGATTCAAGACATCACCAAGACGTTGAGCACTGCCTTCAGTGGGCGCGAACAAGATTTGCGAAACCTGCTGAATCAGCTCGATACGTTTGTCGGCTACCTCAATGACCAAAAGAGCGACATCATCGCCGCAATGGACCACTTCAACAGTCTCGTCGGGCAATTTGCCGATCAGAAACCGATTATTGACAAGGCGCTGAAGACCATTCCGGAAGCGTTGACCGTGCTCAAAGACCAGCGAGAAAACCTCGCCAACGCCCTGGGTGAAGTCGGCAAGTTGAGCGCGCTCGCCGCCGACTCGGTTAACAAGACCAAGGAAAACCTAATCAAGGAATTGAAAGACCTTGGGCCCGTGCTGCAATCGCTAGCCGACGCCGGGCCCGCATTGACTCGGTCGCTGGGCTTCCTCGGGACATTCCCGTTCCCCGCATCGACACTCAGCAAATGGGTGCGCGGAGATTATGCGAACCTGACGGCGGTAATCGACTTGACGCTGAGTCGGCTCGACGCGGGGTTCTTCACCGGCACCCGCTTCGAGTGCAATCTAACCGAGCTCGAGTTGCAGTGGGGCCGCACCATCGGACAGATGCCCAGCCCGTGCACCGGGGGCGGACCTTACAACCCGGGCAACCCCTTGGTTGTTCCCTACCATTTCGACCAGGGGCGCTGAGATGCTGCATCTGACCCGGCGCATCAAGATCCAGCTGGCCATTTTCACGGTGATCAGCCTGGGCGCGGCCTCGCTCATGTTCTTCGACTACATGCAAATACCGACGGTATTCTTCGGTTTCGACCGCTACACGGTCACTGTGGAGCTACCTCAAGCCGGCGGGCTTTACCCGGGCGGCAACGTCACCTACCGAGGCGTCGAGGTGGGTCGGGTGCAAGCGGTACGGCTCACCGCGACCGGCGCCGAGGCCGTGCTTCAGCTCAATTCTGATGTGCACATTCCAGCCAACCTGAATGCACAAGTCCACAGCGTTTCGGCGGTCGGCGAGCAATACGTCGAGTTGCTGCCACGTGTTGGGCAGGGGCCGTCGCTGAAGGACGGTGACGTGATTCCCATCGACCGCAGTTATGTTCCACCAGACATCAATTCGCTGCTGGCGGCCACGAACCGTGGCCTTGCCGTTATCCCCCGCGACAACCTCAAAACGGTGGTCGACGAGTCCTATACGGCCGTGGGCGGGCTCGGCCCAGAGCTTTCCCGGCTGGTCAGCGGAACATCTAAGCTGGCGATCGACAGCCGTCAGAACCTCGATGCGCTCGTCAACCTGATTGATGGATCAAAGCCGCTGCTGGACAGCCAGACCCAGTCAGCAGATGCGGTCCAAGGGTGGGCCGCTCACCTGGCGACGATCACCTCCGAGCTGCGCGATAACGATTCCGCGGTCGCAGGTCTGCTACAAGACGGCGGCCCGGCGGCCGCCGAGGCTCGGCAGTTGTTCGACCGGCTGAACCCCACGCTGCCGATCGTGCTGGCCAACCTGGTCAGTGTCGGGCAGGTGGGCGTCACCTACCGGGACAACCTCGAATCCTTGTTGGTCGAGCTGCCCCAGGGGACGGCCGACATCCAAGCGACCGGTGTGGCCAACAAAAACACCAAGCAGGATTACAACGGTGCCTTCCTCAGCTTCAATCTGAACCTCAACTGGCCACCCCCATGTACCACCGGATTCCTGCCCATCCAGCAGCAGCGCGCTGCCAGCTACGAGGACTACCCGGACGCCCCTAAAGGTGACATCTATTGCCGGGTGCCGCAGGACTCGGTGCTCAACGTGCGTGGCGCCCACAACTTGCCCTGCGAGACGCGCCCCGGCAAACGCGCGCCGACCGTCAAGCTGTGCGAAAGCGACCAAACCTACGTTCCGCTCAACGAGGGCTTCAACTGGAAGGGTGATCCGAACGCTACGTACTCCGGGCAAGGCGTACCGCAGTTCAGACCGGGTGAGGAGCCACCCGGACAGGTCCCTCCACCGTCGCCGCCGGGTCCGTTGCCACCGCCGATAGCGGCCGTTCAATACGATCCCGCGACGGGCATGTATATGGGTCCGGACGGCCGGATGTACACCCAGACCGACCTAGCTGTCGGCACCAAGAAAGGGCAAACATGGCAGAGCATGCTGATGCCACCCAAGAGAAACTGAGCGAGTCGGACCTGGCGGTCACTACTGATGAGGGGACCGCTGAGGCGCACCCTCCGGACAACCCAACGGTGGACGAGAAGGCCGACGAGGCCGAGGATTACGACGCCTCGGTGGATGATGCGGCCGAACCGGATGCCGAAGGCGCTGTGCCGGCGAAGAAATCAAGCTCGCCTGCGCGACTGGCGACAGTCTTCGGGTTGGTCACAGCGGTCGGCTTAACGGCGCTCGCGGGCTGGTTCGGGTATCAGACGTATCAGTCACACCAGGCCCAACAACAGCGCGAACTGCTAGTTCGCATCGGCAGGCAAGGCGCACTGAATCTGACGACAATCGACTGGCGGCACGCCGACGCCGACGTCCAGCGGATCTTGGACTCAGCGACCGGCGCTTTCTACGACGACTTCTCTCATCGATCCAAACCCTTCATCGACGTCGTCAAGAGAGCGCAGTCGACATCGGTCGGGACAATTACCGAGGCGGGCCTGGAGTCACAATCGGGCAACGAAGCCCAGGTGCTGGTCGCTGTGTCCGTCAAGACGTCGAATCTCGGTGCGGCCGAGCAGGACCCGCGGCATTGGCGGATGCGCGTCAGCGTCCAGAAGGTCGGAAACGAGGTGAAAGTCTCCAACGTCGCATTCGTACCGTGACGAAGGCGCACCCCGGCCAACGCCGACGACCAAGCCCACGAACCAGAAAAGGAACCATCGCAGTGCGGGTTATATCCGATTCCGCCGTAGAGCAGGACGAAGCGCAGGTCGACGAGCAGACGACTCAGCAAATCGATATTGAGACAGACGAAGCCGAACAGGCCAGTGACGACGTGGACACCGTCGATACCGCCGACGTTGCCGAATCGGAGGACGAATCCGTCGACGATGCTGGAACGGGAGATCCCAGAGACGTTCAACGCCGGCCGCGTAAGCGCCGGATCAGATGGTCGCGGCTGCTGGTCTTCGGGGTGTTGCCTATATCAGCTTTGCTGATCGCCGTGGCCACCGGCTTTCTCAAGTGGCAAGACGCGTCGAACCGTTGGTCTAGGGCGGCCGAAATCGAGTCAGTCGCCGCCGCCAAGGATTCCAGCGTTGCGATACTGTCCTACCAGCCTGACACAGTCGAAAAGGACCTAGACGCCGCCCGCGATCGGCTGACCGGGAAGTTCAAGGACTCCTACACTCAATTGGTCCACGACGTGGTGATACCAGGCGCCAAGAAGGACCACATCTCGGCGGTCGCTACCGTTCCCGCCGTCGCGTCGGTGTCGGCGAACCCGGACCACGCTGTCGCACTGGTGTACGTCGACCAGACTGTGATCGTCGGCAACGATGCACCTACCGACACTGCATCCACTGTCCGAGTGACGATGGACAAGGTCGGAAACCGTTGGCTGATTTCCTCATTCGACCCAGTGTGAGGCCGCGATGGCACAGAAGGATATCTGCCCGGTCTGACTGGGGTCAGCACCGCGACACGGCCCCCGGATGAGCTGCGCAACAGTGGTTTGATCGGTGAGGGAGAGGTAGGGTGCGCTGGCCAGGCGGACTATGTCGTTTACACCATACGAATTTGGAAAACTCGGATGTCTTTTGAATCGCCGGCTTTTCGCGGTGCGGAACGGTCGAGAAGTGCGTCGCCGCCGGGCGCGGCCGGCGGCGACGTGCTTAGCTTGCCTACGTGATCTCGACGCTCGAAGACCTGCTGCGTCTGTTGGACCTGCAGCAGATCGATGACGCAGTGTTCGTGGGCACTCAACCCGACACCCCCAATCACCACATCATCGGAAGCCAGGTCGCCGCTCAGGCGTTGATGGCGGCGGGCCGGATGACACCCGGGCGACTGGCGCACAGCATGCACATGTACTTTCTGCGGCGGGGTGACGCAAGGCAGCCGATCGAGTATGACGTGACCCCGCTACGTGACGGCGGCACCATATCCTCGCGTCGGGTGACCGCAAGCCAGTCGGGAGTCGTCCTCTTCGAGGCACTCGCCTCGTTCACAATCGTTGTCGACGATGTCGACTGGCAACAAAGAATGCCGGACGTGGCGGGGCCGGACGCCGCCCGTGGACTCGAGGATCTGTTGACGCCCTATGCCGAGGAATTTGGTGACTGGTGGCCGCGGCAACGTCCCTTCAGCATGCGGTACCTCGACCCGCCGCCGCGGGTTGCCCTTGATCTCTCCGACCCGCCGCCGCCGCGGCTTCGGATCTGGCTTCGCGCTAACGGCGAGGTCTCCGACGATCCGGTGGTCAACAGTTGTGTGGCGGCCTACCTCAGCGCGCTCACACTGCTCGAGTGTGCGATGACGACGATGCGCACCACACCGATGGGTCCTCGCCTCTCGGCGCTAGTCGACCACACCATCTGGTTTCACCGCGCTGCCGATTTTACTGACTGGCTGCTCTTCGACCAGTCATCGCCGAGCATTGTGGGCCGTCGCGGTTTGGCCACCGGGACCCTGTACAACCGCTCCGGTGAATTGGTGTGCATCGCAACCCAGGAGGGCTACTTCGCTGAGGAGCGACAGTGAAGCCGATCAACGGCGTTGGCAGCGCTGAGATCACGTGATCGCGCCGGCGATCTTGAGCTCAATGAGTCGTTCGTCATCGATACCGAGTTCGCGCAGCACCCCGTCGGTGTGTTCGGCGAACTGCGGCGCTCTGCCCAGCCTTGCCGGATCATCATCGAACTTCACGGGGTTGGCTACCAACCTCTGCGGATGACCTTCGGCATCGATGATTTCGGCGATGCGCCCGTTGGCGGTCAGTGCCTCGTCGTGGGCTATTTCCCAGGCGTCCTGTACCGGGGCCCACTGCCCTCTGCCCTTGTTTAGCAACGCCTGACACTCGGCATAGGTCAAGTTGCCGATCGCGTCCCCGACGATTCGTTGGGCGGTTTCGCTGTGTCGGGCCATCGCCTCTGTCGAGGTGAACCGGGGATCTTCAGCGAGATCGCGCAGACCCATCAGCCGGCAGAACTCCGGCCAGTATCGCGCCGGCTGCAGCATCGACAACTGGACGAACCTTCCGTCCGCCGTTTTATAGGCGCCGGTCAGCGGGTTGCCCGGGGCCTGGGTTCGGCGTTCCATTTTAGGCAGTGGACCGCCCGTCAGCATGGCCATGTTCACGCTGAATTGGGTTGCCCAGGCGCCGACGGCAAGCAGCGAGACGTCGAGCACCGATGGTTCACCGGTGTTCTGTCTACCGTAGAGCGCCGCCGCCACCCCTCCGGCGATGGTGATCCCTCCGATGTTGTCTCCGTAAGCCCCGGCGGGCATGAACGGAGTTTGCGCGGCGTCGGGCGATGTGAGGCCGTCCGCGCTGCCGCCGCGGGCCCAGAAGGCCGTGGCGTCGTAGGCCCCGGCATCGCGGTCAGGCCCATTGGAACCGAAGCCACTGCCGGCGACATAAATGATGTCGGGGTTGACGCGGCGGACGTCTTCGACGTCGATGGCCAGCTTCTTTCGCGAGGACGGCAGGTAGTTCGTCAGGAACACGTCGCTTCGCCGGATCAGCTCGTCGAGCAGGGGACGCGCCTCGGGATTGTCGAGGGCCATTCCGACACTGCGCTTTCCGCGGTTGGGTGCTTCCATGATCGGCGCGAACGACGATCCGGGTACGGTTGCCGCGGCGCCCAACACCTTGACCAAGCCGCGCTGGGCATCGCCGGTGACAGGATGCTCGATCTTCACGACGTCGGCGCCCCAGTCCGCGAGCACCGCGCCCGCCGACGGAACGAAGGTGAACTGTGCGATCTCCAGCACGCGAACTCCGTTGAGCGGTTTACGCATCAAATGTCCTTCAAAGTGAGGGTGGGCGCATTGCCCACTCAATGCATGATGTCTTGGACCTTCGTCTTCTCGTAGCCCTTGAGCAGCTCAGCGCTGGCGTTCTTCATGTGTCGTCGCCAATGCGCCTCGGCCTCTGTGCCGTCGCGCTCGGCCACCAGATCGGCGAGCCGGATATACGACCGCATCAGCTTGTTGTACTGAGCCTTTGGCACGACGTTCTGAACGCTGAGAAATGCTGCGGTCATGTGCCTTTCGAAGATCTCGTGCAGCATGCCGGCGATCACGGTCAGCGTCGTGTTGCCCGACAGCTCCACGAGTCGGCGGTGCAACCCGGTCGAGGCTGCGGCCAATTCGCCGGTCTCCCAGGCAGCGGGGATCTCATCGATGAGATCACGCAATTCGCGGTGGGCCGCCACGGTGCCATCTTCTGCGAGCAATCGGGCCGCATACGGTTCAATCCCCATCCGTGCGGTCATCACGTCGGCGAGGGTGGTCCCCGCGAGGGCGAGCAGGAAGCCTGCCGGTCGCGCCACGATTTCGGGGCCCGGGACCCGAACCCGGGCGCCGGTGCGCGAGCCGCGCCGAACCTCCACGAGGCGATCGGACTCCAAGACTCGCACGGCTTCTCGCAGTGACGGTCGGCTGACCTGAAAGTGATTCATGAGTTCGGCTTCATAGGGGAGGAAGTCGCCGTCTTTGAGCTGTCCCTCGACTATCATCCGCCGTAACGTGTCCGCCACGATTTCGGCCGTCTTGGGTGACCGTACCGCACCGTTGTTCTCTCGCGCTGTCATCGGCGCGAGTGGTTCCCGCTTGGGCATCGCGGCCTCCTGAATCTAGACATGTACTACTCAGTACACCATGTGGAGCGCCTATTCGGGGTATCCAGCCTGCGTCAGTGCAGCTGCGAAAGGACGCGCGTCGCGGCTGCACCGTAGCCGGCGCGCCGTCGGCGGCCGACCAGAAAGCTTGGCGGTGACGCAAACGCCATGTCGGGCAGGCGTTTGCGAGCCGCAAGCATTTCGCGCGCCTGGGTGTCATCTCCGCAGACCGCGATCGACCACAGCATATCGTCGGTGACGTGGTCGGCGATCGCCTCTGGTCGGCCGCTGCGGAAGGCCGAACGGATCCGCGCGACCTCGTCTGTCCAGCCGTGCAGCTCGACGAGCGAGTCGTAGGTCTTGACCGTGAAGTAGAAGGCAATCTGAAGCCGTGCGTCGCGGACGGCTCGGGCCGGGTCGTCGTTGTCGATCGCAGTGATCAGCCACCCCCAGCGTCGTAGCTCGGCGGGGTCACGCCCGCTTGATTCGGCGCCGCGGCCCAGTTCGGGCCCCACAAGTTCGATCCACCACCGGTCGGTGAAGAGCCCGTGCCCCAGCACACCATCGGCGGTGCGCCCCGCCGTGCGCAACATGATCTTGTTGAAGGCTCCGATCAGGATGGGCACGTCCAACCGGCCAAGCACGGGCGCACGTATTTCGGCGTCGATCGTGTAGAACCGGCCCTCGTAGTGGACGCGTTCGCCATTCTCGGCGTGGAGGAACGCCCTGATCACCTCGACCAGCTCGGCCATCCGAGGTGCGGGGTGGGCAGCGTCGACACCGAACCAGTCCCTGTTCATCCGCGAGGTCCCCGACCCAAGTCCCAGAAAGACCCTGCCGGGGGCGAGTGCGCAGAGATGTCGGACCGCAGCGGCGTGTACGAACGGGGACCGGGCGAACGCATACGCGATCCCCGGGCCGATCTTCGCCTGTGAGGTACCAAGGGCCATCTCAGTCGCCGTGATGTAAGCGTTCAGGTCGGCGAACTCGCCGGCGCAAAACGCCTGCGCCCCGGCAGTCTCGGCCTGCGTCGCCAGCGCGGGTCCCGGCCACGGCAGACCCCAGTCCATTTGTCCTCACATCCGTCGGCGATACATCACTAACCTAGTTAGACATGTGATTATACGTCGTGGCTCGCGTCGAAGCTATCGCCAGGCAGTGACGAAATTTTTAGACAAAGGTGTCAAAAATGGGTAGCCTCGAACATTGCTGCCAGTCTGTCATGGGTGGAGGGACGTTCCGATAATGCAAACCCTGCCGAGCATGCTGCCCACGGGTTGGTTCCAGGTCGCCTGGAGTGCCGACATCGCCGTCGCCGAGGTGGTGCCGATGCATTACTTTGGGCGGGATCTGGTCGCCTTCCGGCAGCTCGATGGGCTGGTGAAGGTGCTGGACGCGCACTGCCAGCACCTTGGCGCGAGCCTGGCTCATGGTGGTTGTGTGGTCGAAGACGGGATCCAGTGCCCTTTTCACGGCTGGGTGTGGAACGGCGCCGGACGCAACGTCCACATTCCGTACCAGGATCGGCCCAATAAGGCCCGGCGAGTACGTTCCTATCCGGTCGCAGAACTCAACGAGTCGATCTTGATCTGGCATGACAGCGCGGGCAGGCAACCGCTGTGGGAAGCGCCTGACGCCTTCGCGGTGCTGGGCGATCATGTGCGCTCGCGGCGGTTCCACCCGTTGGGGGCCGATTGTCGGACGCGGCACGAGCGTGTGAAGGTGCACCCCCAGGTGATCGCCGAGAACGCCGTGGATCCCCACCACTTCCGGTTCGTACATCGCACCCCGATCAGTCCCGTGGTGTTGCGCGAGAGCACGGACAGCTCGACCTGGTCGGCTAAGGTCGGCTTCGGCAGGAGGTGGAACGACGGCCTGGACCGCGTCGGCGACACGATGAACACGATCGAGATCTATTGGTCAGGAATTGGTGTCAGCTACAACGGCGAACACGTCCGCGACGGCATCCGGGTCATCTCGATCTGTGCGACACCGGTGGACGACACCAGATCCGACATCTTCGCCGGCTACTGGATCAGCGAGGAAACGTCAGAAGGCCCGGATGATTTCGAGGCGCGTCTGGCGGCAGCGAAACTCGCCCTGCCCGACGACATCCGGATCTGGGAGCACCAGAAGTACCTCGAACCGCCGGGCCTGGCGACCTCGGAGGCGGCAGGCTTTCGCGCGCTGCGTCGGTGGGCGAGCGGGTTTTATCCCGAACCGGAAGCCGCAGCCGAGCCGGTCGCACATGGTGTCTGAGGGCTCGCCCCGGCGGGTAACACGCAAGTCCGACCGCACCCGAGAGTCAATCCTGGACGCTGCGCGGACGGCGTTTGCGCGCAAGGGTTTCTCCGGCGTCACCATCAAGGACATCACTGACCTCGCGCCGGTCACCCGGGCGAACTTCTACTATTACTTCTCCGACAAGACCGAGCTCTTCATCGAACTCGGCACCGATACCTATCGCCAGGCGCTCGCGGTTGTTGAAGGCTTCATGGAGCAGGGGAGCCCGCCCAGCAGGGAGGACATCGAGGCCTGGGTTGCCGGCTACTTCGACTACCTCGACCGCAACGGTGCGTTCGTCATCCGCTCCACCGAGGACATGCCTCCCGATCGCAAATTCCGCGCCGCGGTCGCCCGCTCGCACCGTCGAACCGCCGCCGCGCTCGGTGAGGGCATCGCAAAGATGGCGCCGACACCGCCCGACCTCGACCCCGTGGCTACCGGGCTGGTGATTATGGCGATGCTCGAACGCTCATGGCTGATGGTTCGCCACAACGAGGTCCCGTCGACTACGCGCCAAGCGGTGCTCATGGCGGCCACCGAGATGCTGTGGCGAACGGTCAACGGTCAGACCTGACCGATGTCCATTCGTCGATGAGCTTATCGATCGTGGTCAGCCGGCCCAGCACGGCAATAGTGTTGTCCAGCACCTGTTCTGCATAGTCTTTGGGGGTTCCGCCGACGGCGTCGCGTGGGACGACGAGTTCGAAACCGGCCTGCGTAACATGCCCGGCAGTGTGGGTGATCGCCAGGTTCAGCGAAACGCCGGCAAGGACGATGGTGCTCACGCCGAAGCCTTTGAGCACGGGCAGTAGTTCGGAATCGAGCGTTGGGAAAAGGCCGTGGTGGCGCGCTAACACCAGATCGGTGGGTGCCAGCAGGTCGGGAAGCACTGTAGTGGAGGCGGTTCCGGGGGCCCAGTGGGCGGTTGCGGGGCCTAGGGCCCGCCAGATGCGCGCCGTCCCGGTCGGCCGGCCGCCGAGGTTGCCCTCGTAGGTCGCGTGCACAACCCGCGCGCCGAACTGGCGGGCGGAATCGAGAAGTCGGCGCACACTGGAGACGAGTTCAGAGCTGTCGGCGGCCAAAGCGGGCAAGACGGACTCGGGGCCCAGCACGCCGTTCTGGCATTCCACACAGACAACGGCCGTGGTCTCGGGGTCCCATGGTTTCGGAGCCATCCCTGCACCCTAGTCCATTTTTTGACACCTGTGACGAAAAATTTGGTAGATCGCTTACAAAATATGGAGTTTCGCCTTCTTACCTCGAAAGGCTTTAAGGTGAAATCGTGGAGATCCGCGGTCACATCTCATCCGGTAAACCTGCCCTGGTCCTCGCTCGGGCCGGTACTGCGATCGATTTCGCCGAGCTGGAGAAGCGTGCCAATCGTCTGGCTCACTTCTGGTATGCCGCCGGACTTCGCGAGGGCGACACGGTTGCGGCAGTACTCGAGAACAATGAACACGTCCATGCCGTGATGTGGGCGGCGCGCCGGAGCGGTCTGTACTACGCGTTGATCAACACTCACCTGACGGCCGCCGAGGCCGCCTACATCGTCGACAACAGTTCAGCAAAGGCGCTGATCGGGTCACGCGCGACTCGCGACGTCTGCGAAGGCCTTGCCGAGCATTCCCCCGGCGGGCTACCTGAGTTGCTGCTGATGGCCGACGACGATCTGGACGGATGGTATCGCTACCCGGAATGTGTTGCCGACCAACCCGAGACGCCGATCCCCGACGAACGCGAAGGCGATCTGCTGCAGTACTCGTCGGGAACCACCGGCAGACCCAAGGGGATCCGCCGTGAGCTTCCGCATCTACCACCAAGTGAAGCACCCAACATCCTGACGCCGTTGATGGATGCGGTCGGTATCACCAGCGAGTCCGTGTATCTGAGCCCGGCGCCGCTGTATCACACCGCGCCGTCGTTCTGGTCAATGGTGGTGCAGTCGCTGGGTGGCACCACCGTCGTGATGGAGAAGTTCGACCCGCAACACGCGCTCGAGTGCATCCAGCGCTACGGCATCACTCATGGCCAATTCGTCCCGGCGATGTTCGTGCGGATGCTCAAACTGCCCGAAGCGGTGCGCATGTCCTACGACGTTTCCAGCCTGCAGCGGGTGGTGCATGCGGCCGCGCCGTGCCCGGTGGACATCAAGAAACAGATGATCGCGTGGTGGGGGCCGATCATCGACGAGTACTACGCCGCTTCGGAGGCCGTGGGAGCCTCGTTCATCCGCGCCGAGGACTGGCTGAACCACCCCGGCTCGGTCGGCCGACCCTTGGTTGGGGTCCCACACATCCTCGATGAGAGCGGCCATGAGCTACCGCCCGGTGTGCCCGGCGAGATCTATTACGAGGGAGGGCATTCGTTCCAGTACCTCAAAGACGACGCGAAGACGGCAGCGGCCCACGACGCGCACGGCTGGGTGACCGTCGGTGACATCGGCTATCTCGACGTGGACGGCTACCTCTATCTCACTGATCGCCGTCATCACATGATCATTTCGGGCGGTGTGAATATCTACCCGCAAGAAGCCGAAGATCTGCTGATCACCCATCCCAAGGTGCTCGACGCCGCAGTCTTCGGTATTCCGGATGACGAGATGGGTCAGGCTGCCAAAGGCGTGGTGCAGACGGTCGATCCGGCTGATGCCAACGACGACTTCGCGGCGGAGTTATTGGAGTGGCTGCGAAACCGGTTGGCGCACTACAAGTGTCCGCGGTCGCTGTCGTTCGAGGCGCAGCTGCCCCGGACCGATGCCGGTAAGTTGTACAAGCAGCCGCTCGTCGGCAAGTATTCGGCGAGGGGATAGGTGATCAGCCCAGTTTCAGAGGCACGCGCTCAAGTGAAAAGGTGCTCGCGGGGAACACAATCTGCGGTTCCTCACCGACTTTCACCGAAAACTCGGGAATGCGCCGGAGCCATTCGGCCACGATCAGCTTCAGCTCGAGGCGGGCCAGGTGCGACCCCAGGCAGCGGTGTGGCCCGCCACCGAAGCCCCAGTGCCGGTGCACCTTTCCATCCATCACCACGTCGTTGGTCGAGATCTCGTCGCTGTCGTCGCGATTGATGGCAGCGACACACAACCGCACCATGGTGTCGGCGGGCAGCGTGACGTCCCCGATGGTGACCTCGGTGGTGGTCACGCGGGGCAGCATCGGCGCCGGCGGCTCCAGCCGGACGATCTCCTCGACGAACACATCGATCTGGTCGGGATCGTCGCAGAGGGTGGCCCTCAGCTCCGGGTTGCGGGCGAGCTCCAGCAGTGCGGAACTCATCGCCGCGGTGACGGTGTCCAGCCCGGCCAGGACGAAGAGGAAGCTCAGGCCCATGATTTCGGCGTCGTCGAGCGGTTCATCGCCATTGAGCAACTGCGACAAGATGTCCGGCCCGGGGTCGGCCCGCCGTGCGTTGATCGCCTCTGTGAGGTACGCGAGCAATTCGAGTGCCGGCGTCAGGTCGGCGTCCTCGAGTGACGGCGCTTCCGAGATCGCGATGACCGCGGTTTTCCATGCGACGAGCCTGTCGCGATCCTCCAGCGGCAGCCCGAACAAGGTCAGGAATACCTGTGAGGGGTACGGGATCGCGACGTCGGCGACGACTTCGCACTCGCCCTTGTCGGCTACCCGCCCGATGATCTCGATCGCCTGCTGTTGCAGCGAGGGCAGCATCTCTTTCAACGTGTGCGGGCTGAAGAAGGGCTGCAGGATCTTGCGGAACCGGGTGTGCTCCGGCGGGTCGAACGAGATGGGCACCAGCGGCAGTGGGCTGCCGAGCACGTCGAAAGCCTTCTTCGAGGAGAATAATTCGGGATCGCGCAGCGCGGCCAGCACGTCGTCGCGGTGGGTCAGGTAGAAGATTCCGTCGACGGACACCACCCGCCCCGCGTCACGAAGAACCTTCCACCCCACTCCGCGGTCCGCCGCCATCGGCAGGCTGGCGAAGGAAAGTTCGGGTGCCCCAAGGGTTTCCACGTATTCTCCTAAGGTTAGAACGCCGACCGGTGCAAGCCACCGTCGACTTCGATCCAACTACCGGTGAGGTAGCCGGCAGGTTCTGAGCAAAGATAGGCGATGAGCGAGGCAATCTCGCTCGGTTTGCCCATTCGCGCTGCCGGCACCCGAGCTTCGCGCAGCATGAACTCTCGTCGCTCCTGATCGGTGCTCGCGCCGAGGTGCTGCTCCAGGTAGGCCAGTGCGTTCTCAGTCTCGATCCAGCCGGGCGCGACGGTATTGACCGTGATGCCGAACTGGGCGTACTCGTCGGAGACCGTCTTGAGCAGGCCGATCGTCGAGGGGCGACTGGTATTGGCCACCGCGTGGTGGATGCCGCCCGCCGGTTCCTTGGCGGTGGCGGAGCCGATGTGCACGAATCGGCCCCAGCCGGCGTCCTGCATGGCAGGCAGGACCGCGTGCAGCAGGAGGATCTGGCTCATCGTGTGCAGTTCGAAGGACTCACGGTAGACGTTCACATCGGTGATGTCGGCGAAATCGCCGGGACGCTGGTACTTGGCCTGCCCGACAACGATCAGCGGCGCCCCGTGCCGGGCCGCAATCTCGCGGACGGCGTGGGTGAGCTGCCCGTCGTCGGCGACGTCGGCAGTGACACCGATGGCAGCGCCCCCTTCAGCGCGGATCGCCTCGACCGCGGCGTCGACATCGGTCCTGGTCCGCGCTAGTATCGCAACCCGCGCACCCTCCGCGGCAAGCAGTTTGGCGACCTCGAAGCCGATTCCCTTGCTGCCGCCGACGACCAGCGCCGATCGGCCGTCGATTCCGTAATGCATCCGGTGCGCCGACTAGCCTCGCCGCACGTCCATGCCGGCGTCCACCTTGAGCATGCTTCCGGTGAACGAACGGCCCGCGTCGCTGATCAAAAAGAGGATCGTGTTGCTGACGTCGCGTGGCTCGATCAGCGGCAAGTCCGGCAGCGCGGTCTGGACTGCATTGACCATGCGGGGGTTGTCCTCGATCACCTTGAACAGCGCCGGGTTGTCAGTGATCATCGGGGTCGCGCAATTCGTCGGCGCCACCGCGTTGACGCGAATACGGTCGGGAGCGAGCATGGCCGCATACGCGCGGACCAGGCCGACGACGGCGACCTTGGACATCAGGTAGGCGTCGCTGCCGCCGCGGCCGTCGGTGAGGTCCAATAGCGCGATCATCGAACTCGTCGCGATCAAGTTGCCGCCCTCGCCGCGTTCCTTGAGGTGCGGTATCGCGACTTGGAATGCGTTCCAGACACCGATGAGCATGATGTCGAGACCGAGCCGCAACGCTTCGGACGCGTCGCGCTCGTCGGCATTGGTCAGCACCACGCCGGCGTTTGCGATCACGGTGTCGATGTGCCCGAACTGTTCGACGCCGGCGTCGAACGCTGCCTGCAGGGCAGCTTTGTCGCGGACGTCTGCCTTACGGAAAAGCATTTCCTGACCGGTCTTTTCGACCAGGCGCGCTGTCTCCTCAAGGTCCTCGTAGGTGCCCAGCTTGTAGGGCACGATGTCTAGGTCTTCACAGAGGTCGACTCCGACGATGTTCGCACCCTGCTCGGCGCACATGACCGCGTGCGAGCGGCCCTGCCCACGGGCGGCGCCGGTGATGAAGATGACCCGGCCGTCGAGTGAACCCATTCGTTTGCCTCCAGTAGCTCGCTAGTGGCCGCGCTCAGCGGGATGGAGCGGACGCGGCGTAGTGACGTGCGCCACGTGCAGGATGCTACGCCGCGAGGTTGGAATCATACAACTATTTCGCTACTTTGGGGGTCAGGCGAACGATCAATCTGTTTTCGAAGGGAATCCCACATGTCCGAAGGCCTCAATGGCGGTCCCCGTCCTCCCGATGGCGACTGGCTGGGAACCCCGTTCCTGACATTCGAACGCCAAGGTGCATTCGCGATCTGCACCCTGGACCGTCCGCAGGCACGTAATGCGATGACGCCCGCCATGTATTTCGGGATCCGATACGCGGTCAGCCGCGTCAACGCCGATCCCGATCTCGCCGGCCTGCTCATCACCGGAACCGGCGACGTCTTCGCGCCGGGTGGAGATTTGGGACAGGCCGCCGAGGACAATTGGATGGACTTTGCCTCCACCATGGGAATGGACGTCACGCCTTTCGACGTCCTGCGACAGTCTCCGAAACCGGTCGTGTCCGCAGTCAATGGGCTGTGCCAAGGTGGCGGCCTGCAGATCGCCATGTGCAGTGACATCGCGGTGGTCAGCGAGCGGGCCACCTTCCGCGTGCCCGAGTTGTTCCGTGGCATCGCTGACACCTACTACAGCCAGGTGTTGGCACGCTTGATCGGCCCGGTCCGCACGAAGGACCTGATGTTCACCGGCCGCACGCTGTCCGCAGAGGAGGCCGTCGACTGGGGCATGGTGGCCAGGATGGTTCCCCACGACGACCTGCTGGACGTGGCCAAGGAGCTTCTCGCGCAATGCTGCCGGACCGCACCCGGGGCGCGGGGCGTGATCAAAGCCAGTCTCGACAACTACCTGGGGCTGTTCGACCGCATCGGCATGCAGGCCAGCCTCTTCGGTCCCGAAGCCCGCGAAGGCTTCCGGGCCTTCAAGCAGAAGAACTCGCCAGCGTGGGTACATCCCGAGCTTCAGGTGGACGGCCGGTTGTAACCGCCGCCGCGCCTACTTCGGAGTGAAGCGCTGCGCGCCGTCGAGGCGCATTACCTCGCCGTTGACGTAGCCGTTGGTGAGCAGGAACGTGGCCGCGTCGGCAAACTCATCGGGGGAGCCGAGTCGTTTCGGGAACGGCACGTTGGCGGCGAACTTGGCGATGGCCTCTTCGCCGACAGACTCCATGATCGGCGTCTTCATGGTGCCCGGCGCGATGGTGTTGACCCGGATGCCCACCGAACTCAGGTCGCGGGCGGCGGCGATGGTCAACCCGATGACACCGGCTTTCGCGGCGGCATAGGCGGTCTGCCCGATCTGCCCCTCGTAGCCCGCAATCGAGGCGGTGAGCACCAGCGCGCCCCGCTCGCCGCCATCGCGGGGTTCTGCGGTGGCCACGGCTGCGGCCACGAGTCGGGCCATGTTGTAGGTGCCATTGAGATAGAGATCGATCGTCTTGGTGAAGCCGCCGAAGTCCGCGGGGCTGCCGTCGCGCTGCACGATCCGTTGCGCCACACCGAAACCGCCGTGGGCGACCACCGCGTAGCGCAGCTGACCGAGCTGGTTGGCCTGCTCGATCGCGCCGAGAACGCTGTCCTCACTCGTCACGTCGGTGCTCACGAACAGCGCTCGACTGCCCAGCTCGTCGGCCAGAGCCTTACCCTTGTCGGCGGCGAGATCGGCGATCACCACGCCGAGTCCGTCGGCATGGAGCCGACGGACCGTCGCCTCGCCCAGGCCACCCGCGCCGCCGCTGACAATCGCCGACGCTCCGTCGAATTTCGCTACAGTCACCAATCCTCCTTATTAACCGTTGTTTTCCACTTCAGGCGGATCGCCCGTCATCAAGCTCCACGGATCCTCCGCGGCCAGCACCAGCCGGCCGAGCCGTCGTGCGTAGTTCGCGGTCGTGCCGTAGTCCGCGGTCCAGCTCTGAGCGCGCAGGGTGAACAGCCACAGCGGGTGCTCACTGGTGACGCCGATCGCGCCGTGCAACTGATGGGCGACGCTGGTGACCGGGCCGACGGCGCGACCGACTGCGACCTTCGCGACGGTGACGGCATAGTCGGTGTGGGGGGAGTTGAAGCCGTGCTCGGCCGCGGCTGCGACAGCCAATTCCGCAGCAGCACGAGCTGTTTCGATTTCCCCGGCCATGCCGGCCAGTGACTGCTGCACCGACTGGAAAGCGCTGAGCGGACGACCGAACTGGACGCGCTGCCGGGTGTGCTGCACCGACAGCGCTGCGGCAGCGTCCAGCACCCCGATGGTCTGCACACAGCGTGACCATGCGCCGCGCCGAGCCAGCTCGGCGCCGAGCGCCGGGTCGACGTCGTACAGCTGGTCGGCCGGCACGTCGAACACGAGCGAATCGCGGGGTTCGCCCGCTAGGTTGTGACCTTCCCGCAGTTGGCCGGGGATCACGTCGATAACACCGACCCGCAGCCTGGAGGGCGTGGTGACGGCCAGCAGGGCGGCGGCGCACGCTCGCGCCCATGGCACGCCGGTCGCGGTGCCGGTGACCCTGGCGCCGTCGGTTTCGGCATCGGCGACGGCAGCGGTCAGCGGCCCGTTGGGGAGCTCGATCCCGGCCTGCTGGCCCAGCCACCCGGCAAGCGCGTCGGTTTCGGCCAACGGCACCGCGCCGGCGTGGCGGGCCACGCCGTAAAGCGCAATGGCCAACTCGCGCGGGCCGGCTCCCATGTCGGGCGTGCTCGTCAGCCTGGCCAGCCCGGTGTCCTCGAGGTTGCCCCAGAGCTCGGCGTCGAACTGGTCGGGGATGCCGCGGTGGCCCAGCCCGGCGTCGTAGGAGCGCTGCCCGAGGTCGTCGACGAGCTGACGCAGCTGCGTGTCGTCATTTTGAGAGTCGGTCGCGGCGAATATCCCGCCAGCCAGCGCGCTCATCGCAGCCCCATTCCGCGGGCGATCACGCCGCGAAGCACCTCATTGGTACCGCCGCGCAGGGTGAACATGGGCTTGTGCAGCCACGCGGTGCTCAGCATCGTCTCCAGTTCGGAATTCGGGGGTACCGCCTCGAGCAGATCGGCGATCAACCCCACGGATTCGGCTTCGAAACGCGTGCCGAGGTCCTTCACCAGCGCGGCCTGATTCGCCGCGTCGCCGCCGTCGGTGAGCGTGCGTGCCACCGACAACGACAGCTGCCGCAGCGAGATCAACCGCGCCATCAGGTCGCCGATGTCGGCGGCGGTGCGGCCATCGGGCACCGGTCCACCACCGAGTGCGCGGATGGCGGCGAACAGCAGGGGACCGGTGGACAGGATCCGCTCGGGCCCGCTGCGTTCGAACGACAACTCGGAGGTGACCTGGTGCCAGCCGTTGCCGACCTCGCCGAGCACATCGGCATCGGATACGAAGACCTGATCGAACAGCACCTCGTTGAAGTGATGTGCGCCCGACATCAAGATGATGGGCTCGATGCGGACGCCCTCGGCATCGCACGGCACCAGGAATTGGCTGAACCCGGCGTGGCGGTGTTCTGGATCCGGCGGGCTGGTGCGGGCTAGCACGACGACTTGGTGCGCATGGTGGGCCCCGCTGGTCCACACCTTGCTGCCGGAGAGTAACCAGCCGCCGTCGGCGCGGACAGCCTTGGTTTGCACAGCAGCAAGGTCGGACCCGGCGCCGTGCTCGCTCATGCCGATTGACGAAAAAAGCTGTCCAGCAACAATTTTGGGCAACAAACGTTCGCGCTGCTCCTCATTGCCGTAGGTCAGCAGGCCCGGTGCGACCTGACGATCGGCCGTCCAGTGCGCGGCCACGGGCGCACCCGCTGCGATCAGCTCCTCGGTGACCACGTAGCGGTGCAGGTGCCCGAGGCCGTGGCCGCCGTAACGCTGCGGGATGGTCAGGCCGATGAATCCGGCGGCGCCAAGCCGCGCCGAGAACTGCTCGTCCCACCCGGCCAGCCATGAATCGACGCCGGGCTGCCAGCCGAATTCAGCACGGTCGGACTCCAAGAAGTCGCGCACGGCGTGCCGCAGCTTGACCAACTCGGGCTCACGGGCGCTCAACGCGTCGAACGAATTCACCACTGCCGCTTCCTAAACCGTAGGCACCGGGGCCGACAGAAGGTAGAAGTTGGGCGTCAGGTCATCTTCGTTGGCGGCCAGTCGGTACTCCGACAGGTCGACGCGGCCCTCCTCGCGAAGGATCTCCTCGTCGGTGTAGAAGTGGCCGCTGCACGCCGCGGCGGGACGGGTGACCAGCGCGTGCACCGCCTCGGCCATGACCTGCGGGCTGCGGGCCTGCGCCCGCACCGTTTCCTCGCCCATTGCGACCATCATTCCCGTACTGGCGATCGTGGTGGCCGGCCACAGCGAATTCACCGCGATCGGTACCGAGGCGAATTCCTCGGCCCATCCCAAGGTAAGCAGGCTCTCGGCGTACTTGCCCACGGTGTGCCCGACATGGGCACCAACCCATCGGGGGTCCATATTCAGCGGGGGAGCGACATTGACCACGTGCGCGTTGCCCGACCGGCGCAAGTACGGAAGTGCGGCCTGCACAATCGCGAACGGCCCTTCGACATTGACCTCCAGCAGCCGGCGCAGGCTTTTGGGCGGTAGCTGCGCGGTCGGTCGTAGATCCAGGGCTCCGGCGTTGTTGACGACGACGTCGATGCCACCGAACGCGTCGGCTGCCGCCTCGACTGCCGCTGCGACCGCTGCCGCGTCGCGCACATCGCACGTCAGCGGCAACGCCCGACCGCCGGCACGTCGCACGGCGTCCGCGGTCTCGGCAAGGGTGCCCGCGATCTTGGGATTCGGCGTCTGAGTCTTAGCCAACAGGGCCACGGCAGCGCCATCGGCGGCGGCCCGCACGGCCACGGCGGCTCCGATGCCGCGGCTCGCGCCGGTGACCACGACCACGCGGTGCTTCAAGGTGCGAGAATCGGGACTACCCACGGTTCGTTGGCCTTCCGCCGTCGCTGCGGTGATTCGAGGAATGCTATAACTATATAGCTCATTAGTGGGAGGGATGAACCCGCCCGACCGAAGCGAGGCCCCATGACTCAGGTTCTGTCGATCGGCACCTATCTGCCGCCATGGACGGTGCGCGACCGGCGGGTCAAGGGACCCGATGAGGACGCGCTGACGATGGCCGTCGCCGCCGGTCGCGCTGCCGATCCCGAGGCCACGGCGCAACGCGTGGCGATGGTGTCGCGTGACTTTCCACTGCTGGAGGGCGGCAACGGCGCGGTGCTGTTGGCTGCGTTGTCCCTGCCGGCCGACACCCCCGTCGCCGAGGTCCTCGGCGGTGCGCCCGCCGTGCTGGACCAAATCTGCAACGCCGGCGAACGCACCTTGGTGATCGCCGCCGACGACAACGATCTCGCGGCGGGGGCCGGGGCGGTGCTCACGGGCGGCGGCGGCGTCACGCTGACCCCGGCGGCGCGCCAGACGCGGAGCCTGCCGCTGACGGCCCGAGGGGAGGACGGCGCGCGCCATGCCTACGTCGACCCCCGGCTGCAACGCGAGGTGGGGGTGCGCTCCACCCTGACCCGACTGGGCCTGACCGGAAGCCCGGCGCTGGCCGCCGTGGCAGGCGTGCCGCTGGCGCAGATCGCGAGCGACTTCGACACATCGCGGGCCGTCGCCGACCCCAGTGTCTGCGCGTCGGCGATCATCCGGCTGCTCGCCGACGCGATCGAGGCGGGCACGCAGGGCTTGTTGCTCGCCGTCGAGCAGTCCAGCATCAGCGCGGCCGACCTCGCGTTCGGGGGCGCGACGCCCGGGATCTCCCGCGACGAATTTCCGGCGCGGGAGCTACCCAAGATGCGCGTTGCCGACGGCGTCGGCATTCCGATTTCGATGCCCGCGTACGCGCGCGCTTTCGAGCCGAAGATCCGTTGGGAAGCAGCGGTTTTCGAAGAGAGCCCGGGCATCGATGCCGCGCCGCAGTTTCCACCGCGGCTGCGAGTCGACAATGCCGGGCGGTTGGCCAGCGAGTACCGGCTCGAGTCGCTGCCGCGAACCGGCACCGTATACACCCACACCACCGTGCGGATTCCGGTGCCCGACGTGCCCAGCCCGTACTCCCTGGCCGTCGTTCAACTCGACGGCAGCCCGGTGCGGGTGCTGCTGAAAGTCACCGGTGTGCCCGCGGGTGAGGCGACGATCGGACAGCCTGGCTCGGTGGTGTTGCGCAGGATCGCCACTCGCGCCGGCATTCCCGATTACGGCTACGCCTTCTGGCCCGGACGGACGCTGGAAGGAGCGGTTGCGTGAGAAAAGTCGCCATCGTCGGCGCGGGGATGACGCCCTTCGCCGAACACTTCGAACTGGGTATCAAGGATCTGGTGCCGATGGCCTACGCCGAAGCGGTCGCCAACGTTGACAAGGGCATTCAGAAGTCTGAGCTCGAAGCCGCGTGGTTCGGCGAGCTAGCGACCACCGACGGGTTCCCGTCCGGCATTTTGGCCGACACCCTCGATCTGACCGATATCCCGGTAACCCGCGTCGAAAATGCCTGTGCCACCGGCAATGACGCGATCCGGAACGGCACGCTGGCCATCGCCTCCGGCCTCTACGATGTGGTGCTCGTAGTCGGGGCCGACAAGGTCCGCGAGACCTCCTCGAACACCACGTTCTGGGACTGGGCGGCGATGACCCGCGACAACGCGTGGGACTACCCGCTGGGGCTGGTTGCGCCCGCCAACTTCGCGCTGCACGTGATGCGGTATCTGCACGAGTCTCCGGCGACGAAGGAGCACATGGCGATGGTGGCGGTGAAGAACCATTTCCACGCGGTGAACAACCCGAAAGCTCAACTGCGCTATGAGATCACCGTCGAGCAGGCGCTGGCTGCGCCGATCGTGGTCGAACCCTTCGGACTCTACGACTGCACCCCGCAGAGCGACGGCGCGGCCGCGGTGATCTTGGCTGCGGAGGACGTCGTCGACCGCTACACCGACCGTCCCGTCTGGGTTCGCGGCGTGGGGCTGGGGATGGACCGGGTGATGCACCAGCATAAGACGGACATGACGACGTTTCCGCCGACGGTGCGTGCCGCCAAGGCCGCGATGGCGATGGCCGGGGTGACGCCGCGCGACATCGACGTCGCCGAGGTCCACGACTGCTTCACCGGGGTCGAGCTGATCAGCTACGAAGATCTGGGGTTCGCACACCGTTTCGAGGCCTACAAGTTGGTGGAAGGCCGCGAACACTATGTGGGCGGATCGATTCCGATCAACCCGAGTGGCGGGTTGAAGGCCAAGGGGCATCCGCCGGGTGCCACCGGCGTGGCGCAGTGCTACGAACTGTTCAACCAGCTTCGCGGTGAGGCCGAGAATCAAGTCGACGGTGCGCGCATCGCGTTGGCCCACAACATCGGCGGGCCGACCGCGGTCTCCGCGGTCACTGTCCTTTCCAACGAGAAGAACTGACGGGACCATCACATGACCACTTCCGAGATCGCCACGCTGCCCGGCTACGAAGAGTTTGCGCCGTGGCTGCTGGTGGAGAAGCGCGGCAACGTCCACGTCGTGAGCATCAACCGGCCCGAGGCGTTCAACGCCGTCAACGAACAGGTCCACCACGCGTTCGCCACGATCTGGCGGGTGCTGACTGCCGACGACGACGTACGGGCGGTGGTGACGACCGGTATCGGTAAGGCGTTCTCGGCCGGCGGTGACATGGTGATGTTCGGGCGCCTCATCGAGGATCCGGTGGCACGTCAGTTTCAGATCACCGAGGCCCGCACGGTGTTTCTCGAGGTGATCAATTTTCCCAAGCCGCTGGTGTCGGCTGTCAACGGCCCGGCTGTCGGGCTCGGCTGCTCGATCGCTTTGTTGAGCGACTTCCTGGTGATGGGGGAGAGCAGCTACCTGGCCGACCCGCATGTCGCGGTCGGCTTGGTGGCCGGTGACGGCGGTGCCGCGATGCTTCCGCTGCTGATCGGCCTGATGAAAGCCAAAGAGTATGTGCTGCTCGGGGATCGGATCACCCCTAGCATTGCGGACAAGCTGAACCTCGTCACCAAAGTGGCCACCGATGACACCGTGCTCGACGAGGCGCTCGCAATAGGAGAGCGGCTGGCCGGGCTGCCGCCCCAGGCCCTGCGCGCCAGCAAGGTCGCGATGAACATGCACCTGTCGCGGGCCGCGCTCGGTGTGCTGGAGTACGCGCTGGCCGAGGAATACACGTCGTTCTCGACCCCGGAGTTCAAGGAGCGGGTGGCCGCGTTCCGGGCGCGCTCGAAGAAGTAGCCCGAGGGGCCGGCGCGGGAATCAGTCAGCGGTAGGCGGTCACTCGCGCGGTGATCGCCACCTTGCCGTCGTCGCCGATGGCCTGCGCATCGCTCACACCGGTGTTGCGGCCTATCCGCATCGTCGTGCCCTCATAGCGGGATTCGGTGCCGGCGAAAAACGGACGAAGAAAGTTCACCCGTAATGATCCCGTCTGCAGCAGACCGTCAAAGGGGTCCCGGTTGATCGCCGCCGATGCCGCGAGCTCCAGGCCGGCGGCGGCGACGCCCCCGTGCACGATGTCGATGTCGTTGTTCAGGTTGCGGTCGACCCGCTGCGCCAGCACCGTCGCCGGACCATCCTGCGTAACTTGTACCGCCATCAGGTCGGCGAAAGAGGTCTCGCCCGACCGGTGCAGCGTCTCCGGCCGTTGCTGGGGGACGACGTCGCCGGCGTCGATGAAGAACGACCGCACTATGCCTATGCCGATGACCGTGCCGCGATAGGTCAGCCTGCAGATGCCCAGCGACGTGGCACCCAGCGGACCCGGCGAATGCGCGCTGGCCAGCACCGGGCCGTCGAGGTCACCGACGTCGGGGCTGAGGTCCATCGACAGCTCGCTTGACACCGTCCACTGGCCTGGCCGTCTGCGGTAATGGTTGACGATCCCGGCAGCGGCGTCGACGAGGATCGCCAGAGGGCCCACAGTGGGAGCGTCGGTGCAAGGATTGCGGAATCGGTGCATCGGCATCGACAGCACGGCTGTGGCCTCGGGCGGGTCGGATTCGACGTATTCGATACCGAACCGGACCTGTATCGAGTCGGGTGTCTCGAGATCGTGCTCGTTTACCTGTTCGTCGACCCCGGTCATTCGAGAAGGTCAACGACGGTGGACAATTCGGCGCCGGTCAAGACGAACTCTTCTGCCTTCTGCAGGTGCCGCTTCCAGAGCTGGCCGGCCTTTTCGGCGTCGCCGTCCTTGATCAAGTCCAGCACCATCCGGTGCGTCTTCGCCGAGCGGCGGACCGCCTGCTCGGCGCGAGTGCCCTTGGTGGGCTGCAGCGACCGGTTGGCCTTCTCGATGATGTGATGCAGCATGTCGCTGACGATTTGTAGGGTGCTGTTGCCGGACAACCGCGCGATTGCGGCGTGGAAGTCGGTGAGCTGATCGACGGCTTCGCCGCCGGGATTCAGCTGCGATTCGCGTTCGACGATCTGCTCGAGTTCGGCGATCACCGTGGGATTGCGGTCCTTGGCCAACTGCTCGACCATCGGAACCTCGAGCGTCACTCGTGCGTCGTAGACGTCCTTGACCGTGACGCCTTCGTATTCGAGGATCAACCCGGCGTAGCGGGCGAGTGTCTCGCGCTGGGGGCGGGTGACGCGGGCCCCGCCGCGTACCCCACGCTGAACCTGGATCAGCGACTCCGACTCGAGCACGCGGAACGCTTCCCGCAGCGTTGGCCGGGACACGCCGAAACGCTCCATCAGCTCCGATTCCGGCGGCAACATGGTGCCTTCGGTGATCTCGCCGCGGATAAACATCCGCCTCAGCACTGTGGCCACCCGATCGGCCATCTTCGGTTCCCGAAGACTGGTGACCTCCATTGCAACCTCCACCGCTATGCGAATATGCGAATCAACTAACCATTTAGCAGGTTATCCGAATCGGCCGGTCGAGCCGGGAATTGGTGACTGTCAGTTAGCAACATCACCCTTTAATACCCCATTGCCCTTCCCATGAGGTCCTTCATGATCTCGGTGGTGCCGGCGTAGAGGCGTTGCACCCGCGAATCCCGCCAGAGCCTCGCCACTTCGTACTCGTTGATGTAGCCGTAGCCGCCGTGCAGCTGCAGGCAGCGGTCGATGATCTCCCACTGCACTTCCGAGGTCCACCACTTCAGCCCGGCGGCGTCCTGATCGCTCAGAGTGCCGTCGTTGACCGAGAGCACGCACTGATCGAGGTAAGTCTGGGCGGCGTCGAGTTTGGTCTGCATTTCGGCGAGGAAGTGCCTATTGACCTGAAACTTGCCGATCGGCTGACCGAACGCGGTGCGCTCCAGCGCGTAGGCCTTGGTCAGGTCGAGCGCGCGGCGGGCGGCCGGCAGCGCGTAGCACGCTACGCCGACCCGCTCGCTGGGCAGGTTGGAGACCAGATGGTAGAAGCCGCGGTTGAGCTCTCCCACCAGGTTGTCCTTGGGCACCTTGACATCTTCGAAGAACAATTCGGCGGTGTCGGCGGAGTATTGGCCGATTTTGTCGAGCTTGCGGCCGCGGGTGAAACCCTCCATCCCGTCCTCGATCATCAGCAGGCTGATGCCTTTGTGCCGGGCCGACGGATCGGTCTTCACGGCCGTCAGCACCAGCTTGGACAGCAGGCCGTTGCTGATAAAGGTCTTCTGGCCGTTGACCACCCAGTGGTCGCCCTCGTCGCGTGCGGTGGTCTTGATGCCGGCCAGGTCGGACCCGGCCGCGGGTTCGGACATCGCGATGGATCCGATGTACTCGCCGGAGACGAACTTGGGCAGCCAGCGTTCCTTCTGCTCCTCGGTGGTCAGGTCGTTGAGGTACGGCACCAGGATGTCGTTCTGCACGCCGAGGCCGATGCCGACCGAGCCGGTCAGAAACATCTCCTCGGAGATGATCTGGTTGAACCGGAAGTCCTTGACGCCAAGGCCGCCGTACTTTTCGTCGAACTCCCAGCCGATCAATCCGTGTTCGCCTGCGGCCAGCCAGGCCTCGCGGCTCACCTTGCCGTCGCGTTCCCACTTCTCTACGTTCGGCACGCATTCGCGCTCGAAGAAGCTCCTGGCGGTGGCCCGGAACTCGTCGTGGATTCCATCGAAGATGTTGCGGCGCATGGGCTTCCTTTTAATCGGTCCACGTGACGACGGCGGGTAGTGCGCGGCCGGGTGCCCAGCCCTCGTCGGAGTCCTCGAAGAGCCGCTCGGCGAGTAGCCCTTCGAGCTGATCGTGCGACCCGCAGAGCGCGTCGACCTGGAATCCGCGAGTGACATAGCGATGCAGGTCGTGCTCGGCGGTCAGTCCGATTGCCCCGCACACTTGCAGCGCCACGTCGCTGACGGCGCGGTGCGCCCGGCCGGCGGCGGCCTTGGCGGCCAGCGCCAACAGTTCGCCGCCATCTCGCCATGCCTCGCCCAGCAGCGCCCGCGCGCCTGCCAGCACCGCCGAGGCATCGGCCAGTGCATGCCGCGGCGATTGGAATGACCCGATCGGTGCGCCGAACTGGACGCGCACGCTGACGTGCTCGACCGCGATGCGCAGCGCCTGCTCGGCCAGTTCCACCAGTTCGGTGGCCAGCGCCCGACGGGCCGCTGTGACGGCGTTCTTCCATTCGTTGGTGGCCTCGACCGGCGGGGTGTCGATCGATCCGCTCACCCCTGTCCAATGCGTCGAAGCATCGAAGGTGTCCAGACGCCGGCCGTCAAGGCGCGACGCGTCGACCACTGCCACCGACACGGTGCTATTCGGCCCGGCTACAGGGACCACGATGCGGCCTTCCAGCGGTCCCAGGACGATGCCCGAGACTTGGTCGGCGTCGAAACCCGGCATGCAATTGGTGGACAAGTCCGGCAGCAGAACGTGAGCTACGGGACCGTCAAGCACTCCGGCCAGTTCGGCCAACATGACGCGGTCCAGGCAGTCCGTCAGGGCCAGTGATCTGCCTTGGGCGCGGAACAACAACTCGCACGCCTCGACGGGATACTCGGCCTCGATCTCCGACCAGCCCAACTCGGTCAGCCGCCCACCGATCGCGAGGTGTTCACCGGCGCGCTTGCCCGCCAGCTCCTCGAAGAGGCGAAACACCGCATCCTCGACCATCTGCCACGACCCGTCAACCGCCTGCTGGCTCATCGTTTCTCCTTGGGCAGCCCGAGCAGGTGGTCGGCGATGATGCCGCGCTGCACTTCGGCGGTGCCACCCATCACCGTGGCGGCCCGCGAGTACCACCACTCGGCCCGCGCGGTGTCCAGTTCGGCGCCGCCGCGGCGCATGCCGGCGATCAGGTGCTCCCGCTCGATTTCCAGGATGAGGTCGTTGACCTCTTTCTCGGCGCGGCCGAACAGCAGTTTGTCGATGCTGCTGTCGGCGCCGACCGCCTCGCCCGCGGCCAATCGGCGCACGGTGGTAGCGGTGCGTGCCTGGGCGGCCGCCACGTCGACATATACCCTGGCGAAGCGCTGGCGTTGGGCGTCGGGAGCGCCGGCGGCCACCATGTGCTCACGCAATCGGCCCAATTCGGTGAGCACCTTGTTGAGCACCGCGTAGCCGTACATACCGCGTTCGTACTGCATCAGATGCATCGCCACGGCCCAGCCGCCGTCGACGTCGCCGACCACGCGTTCACGGTCGACGCGGACGTCGTCGAAGAACACCTCGGCCAGTTCGCGTCGCCCGCTGGCCAGCGCGATCGGGCGAATGGTGACGCCCGGCGCGTCGGCGTCGACCATGATCATCGTCAGCCCGCGGTGGCGGCTCTCGGGTGTTCCGGTGCGGACCAACGCCAGCAGCCGCGTGGCGGTGGGCCCTTGGCTGGTCCAGATCTTCTGGCCGTTGACGACGAATCCTCCGGCCCCGTCGTCGACCGCGCGGGTGCGCAGGCTGGCCAGGTCGCTGCCCGACTCGGGTTCGGAAAAACTCTGACCCCACCACTCGGCGCCGCTGAGGTAACCCGGCAGATATGCCGCGGCCAGACGGGGGGCGAACTTCAGCAGGGCGGGGCCGAGCGTCTCCAGCGTCCAGTGTTGGGCCGGAATGGGCAGCATCGCGTGGCCGAGCTCCTCGTAGTAGACCGCACGGTGAATCTCGTTGCCGCCCAATCCACCCGCGGCCTCCGGCCAGCCGTAACGGTTCCAGCCGTCGGCGTTCAACCTGGCCATCACCGTGGCGTCGTGCGCAAGCCCGTCCTCGGCGCTGGCGAACGCGGCCGCGCGCCACTCGTCGGCTGTCGTCAAATTGCGCAGGTAACGCCGGAAGTCCTCGCGGTAAGCCGCGAGGCTGGTCAAATATTCGGGGTGGCGACCGCTATGCAGGGCGCTATCGACAGGGGCGGACAACTGGCTGCCCTTCCGTTGGTAATCGCGTTCGCCAGCCGGGGCTGAATCCGCTAAACAGTTATCTATAACAAGGTACACTAGCCCACGCCGACAATTCTGCGAGAGGGAGCGCCAATGACGGCTTCACCGGTCGCCGCGACAACTGTCCCGTTCAATCCCGAGGCCAGGCTTTTTATCGACGGTCGGCTGCGGGATTCGTCGACCGGGAAGACCGTCGACAACATCAATCCGGCTAACGAGGAAGTGCTCGGGCTCGCCACCGACGCCGGCGCCGAAGACATGGAGGAGGCCATCGCCGCTGCGCGGCGCGCCTTCGACACCACCGACTGGTCGGTCAACCACGAGTTCCGTCAGCGCTGCCTTATGCAGTTGCACGACGCGCTGCAAGAGGAAGCCGAAGATATCCGCGCCGAGCTGATCGCCGAGGTCGGCGCGACGGTGGGGATGACCCACATCGCACAGATGGGGTGGCCTCTGGCCGACGCCGTCCGGTGGCCGGCCCAGCTGATCTCGACCTTCCAGTGGGAGCGGATGCTCGATCAGGACGCGAAGATGGGCGTGCCGTACAACCGCGTCGTGGTCAAGGAACCGATGGGTGTCGTCGGCGCCATCACGCCGTGGAACTTCCCGTTCGAGATCATCAGCAACAAGGTGGGCCAGATTCTGGCCACCGGCAACACGATGGTGCTCAAGCCGGCCATGGAGACGCCGTGGAGCGCGCTGCGGTGGGGTCGAATCATTGCCGAGAAGACCGACATCCCGGCCGGTGTCGTCAACATCGTCCCGGCGTCCGACAACGACATCGCCCAGGTGCTTGCCACCGACCCGCGGATTGACATGGTCTCCTTCACCGGATCAACTGCGGTCGGCAAGCTCATCCAGCGGCTCTCGGCCGACACCATGAAGCGCAACATGCTCGAACTGGGCGGCAAGTCGGCGTACCTGGTACTCGACGATGCCGACATGGCCACGGCGCTGCCCGGCTGTATCGGCGCGCTGATGCATTCCGGGCAGGGTTGCGCGCTGGCCACCCGGATGCTGGTGCCGCGTTCGCATTACGACCAGGCCGTCGAGGTCGTCACCGCCACCTTCGGCGCTGTCACCGTGGGTGACCCCTCGGACCCGAACACCTTCTGCGGGCCGCTGGTCTCGGCCAAGCAACAGGCCCGGGTGCTGAACTACATCGAGACAGCCAAGCGTGACGGAGGCCGCGTCACCGTCGGTGGCGGCGTGCCCGACGGCCTGGACCGCGGCTACTTCATGGCACCGACCGTCGTTGCCGACGTCGCGCCGGACCACACGATCTTCCAGGAGGAAGTGTTCGGGCCGGTGCTGTCCATCACGCCGTACGACGGGGGTGACGACGGCGCCGTCGAGTTGGCCAACAACTCCACCTACGGCCTGGCCGGCGGCATCATGGGCTCCGACGAGCGCGCCATGGCCGTCGCCCGCCGCATCCGCACCGGCTCACTGATGATCAACAGCGGCATGTACTACGGCGCCGACGCCCCCTTCGGTGGCTACAAGATGAGCGGTATCGGCAGGCAGAACGGCATCGAGGGCTTCGAGCAGCATTTGCAGACCAAGACGATCGGATACCCCCTGTGAGCGACATTCTCAGCGGAATACGCGTCGTTGAGCTGGCGGCGTGGACGTTTGTTCCGGCCGCCGGCGCGGTGCTGGCCGATTGGGGTGCCGACGTCATCAAGATCGAGCACCCCGAGACCGGTGACCCGCAGCGCGGCCTGATCAGCTCCGGGATCGTCACCGCCGCAGGGGGAGTGAACCACTTCATCGAGCAACCGAATCGCGGCAAGCGCAGCATTGGGCTGGACACCTCGACCCCGGACGGGCTCGAGCTGCTGATGAAGCTGCTCGAAACCGCCGACGTCTTCGTCACGAATCTGCTGCCGGATTCGCGCCAGCGGATGGGAATCGACGTCGAGCAGGTGCGGGCGCGCAACCCAAAGATCATCTATGCCCGCGGGCACGGCTACGGCACCCGCGGCGACCTCGCCTCGCAAGGCGGCTTCGACCTGGCCGCCTACTGGGCGCGCGGCGGCATCGGCGACGCCTATTCCGCCGGCGACGGCTCATACCCGCCGATCCAGCGGCCGGCATTCGGTGACTCCTATGGCGGCCTCGCCATCGCGGGCGGCATCGCCGCGGCCCTGGTGAAACGCGAGCGCACCGGCGAACCGTCGGTGGTCGACGTGTCGCTGCTCAACGCCGCGATCTGGCAGTTGGGTCCGGACATCGTCGGTTCAGGCGTCACCGGTCAGGACATCCCGAAGTTCAACCTGGACGAGATGCCCAACCCGGTGGCCAGCATCTACAAGACCCGCGACGACCGGTTCATCGCCTTCGTGCTGCTGCAAGCCGACCGATTCTGGGCGGACTTCTGTACACGGCTGGGCCGCACCGACCTGATTGAGGACGAGCGGTTCGCCAACGCGGTGGTGAGGTTCGGCAACCGTCAGGAGTGCATCGGTGAGTTGCGCAGCGCCTTTGAGTCCGAAGATCTTTCACACTGGGAGAAGGCATTTGCCGGTTTCGACGGGGTGTGGGACGTCATGCACACCGCGCACGAGGTGCACAGCGATCCACAGGTGATCGCCAATGGGTATCTGCCCAAAGTCACCGATGCGAACGACAACAAGTTCGCGCTGGCGGCCAGTCCCGTGCAGTTCGACGAGACACCCTTGGACCTCAGGTGTGCGCCGGGCCACGGTGAGCACACCGACGCGCTACTGGCCGAACTCGGGTTCAGTGAGGACGAAATAATCGAGTTCAAAATCAATTCGGTTGTGCTGTAGTGGGTTCCGAGGAACTCGCGCGGCGCTTCCTGCACGTCAACCTCAATTGTTCCTCGCTGGACGCCACCGAAGGCCTCTATGTCAGGCAGCTCGGGCTCTCGGCGCGAATGCGCACCGATCCCAGAGTTCCGACCGACGGCAGCATCCTCGGCATCGACGGCGACGAAACCTTCTGTGAGACGTCGTTTCTCTACGACTCACGAGGCGCCCGCGCCGGCTGTGCTTTGGAGGCCATCGAGTTTCACAGCCCGGCGCTGAAAGCCGACCCGAACAGCGACCCGACTCGTCCCGGCATCCGGTCGACGCTGCTGACCGTGGCCGATCTCGATGCAACCGTCACAGCGTTGCGCGCAGCCGGCATCACCGTGGGCGGGCCGGTCGACGGCCTGATCTCGGGCGCCAAGTCAGTTCTCGCGCTCGACCCCGACGGCGCGGTCATCGAGTTCGCCCAAGCCCCGAGCGACAAGCCGGGGGCGGTGTTCGCCGGAATCCGCGTCGCCGCCATCGACGCGGTGGCCACCGGGGAATTCCTCACCGCGATCGGCTTCGATCAGGTTGAGGGGCCGGCACGCGTCGAGGTCGGCGGCGACCAACTCGCGCCCGGCGGGTCACCCGATGCCGTCAAATGCGCGGTGTCGCGCTACGCACTTGCTGAGGACGCGCACCAGTTCAGCCTCACCATCGTAGAACATCCCGACACCCGCAAGGCGGACCCGGTGCCGTGGGGCGGGAACCATCAAGGGCTGTACCGCTGCGCGCTGCGGGTGGAGAATACCGAGGCGGCGATGTCATTGGTTCCGAACTCTGTTGAGGTGATGGGTGATCCGGTGTGGTGCCCGCTGCCGGGGACCAAGATCGAGGGGCTGTACATCTCTTTCCTGCGCTCGCCCGACGGGGTCGTATTCGAATTCGTGGAGAGGCCGCTGAAATACTTCGGTCCAGCCGCAGTAAGGGGTTGAGCGTTGGATCTGCACGTACGCGGCAAGAGCTATGTCGTCGTCGGCGGAACGGCCGGCATGGGACTGGCGGCAGCACGCGCGCTGGCGCGCGAGGGTGCGTCGGTCGTGGTGGTCGGGCGCGACGCCGACAGGGGCAAGAACGCCGCGGAAGAACTCGCGGCCGCCGGCGCGGAATCGGCGCACAGCCTGGCTTTCAACGTGAGCCAAGCTGGAGCCGCGGTGGCCGCCGTCGACGAAGCGGTCCGGATACTTGGCCGACTCGACGGCATCGCCATCACGATGGGCACCGCCGGGATGATGCCCATCGACGCCGACGACGACGCCTGGGACACCGCGTTTCACGACGTCCTGCTGGCGACCACCCGCAGTGTGCAAGCCGCGCTGCCGCACCTCGCGGTCAACGGGGGCGCGATCGTGACCACCGCCGCGTACTCGGCACGCTCACCGCACGGCCGAGGCTGCCGTATGCGAGCCTCAAGGCAGCCGTTGCGACGTTCACCCGCGGCATCGCTCGTACACACGGAAGATCGGGTATCCGGGCCAACAGCATAGCCCCCGGTGCAGTGGAAACTGATGCGCTGCATGCCATTCGCGGATACGTTGCCGAAAGCAAGGGCTATCCCTACGACGAAGCCCTCGAGCGGGCGCTGGTGGAGGACTTCGGGTTCGACGCCGCGCTCGGTCGCCCCGGCCAGCCCGACGAGATCGGCGCGCTGATCGCCTTCCTGCTGTCGGATATCTGCGCTTTCGTCACTGGACAGACCATCTACGCCGATGGCGGGGCGCCGTAATCTCCTTCGAAGTTCAGGCCGTCGGCAGCGGCCCGGCCAACCCGCGGGGAGAGGTCCCGTACAGCCAGCTGACAGCCTGTCCGATCTCCGAAAAGGTCAGGGAAGAACCATCTTTGGCGTGATATGCGGCCGGAAACTCGGTGTATCCCCCGATGCGGGTCAGCTTGTCGCCGTTGATGCGCAGGATCTGCCCGGTGAGCCAGGACGACTGCGCGGACTGCAGCCATGCGACCACGGCGGAGCTGCGTGCAGGATCCAGCGCGGGATCGTCGGCACGGCCACCGAACACATCCGCTGTCATCCGCGACATCGCCAGGGGGGAAATCGCATTGACTGCAACACCATAACGCTGCGCCTCCATCGCGGTAACGACGGTCAGGTTGGCGATCGCGGCCTTGGCCGCACCATACGCACTCTGCCCGACATTGCCCCACAACCCCGCGCCGGACACCGTGTTGACGATGTGGGCGTCAATCGGGCTGCCCGCCTTGAACTGCGCACGCCAGTACTCGCAGGCATGTCGGGTGAGCGCGAAGGTGCCTTTCAGATGTACCGCGATGACGGCGTCCCAATCGGCCTCGCTGGAGGCGGCGACCATGGAATCACGCAGGATGCCTGCATTATTCACCACGCCGGTGAGCGAGCCGAAAGTGTCGACGGCGGTGGAGATCATGTGGGCGACGTCATCCCATGCCGACACCGAACCCGTATGTGCAATCGCCTTACCGCCGGACGCCTCGATTTCGGCGACAACGTCGGCCGCGGGGCCCTCCCCGTCGCCGCTTGAGCCATCCCTGCCGACACCTGGATCGTTCACAACGACGGCTGCGCCCTGCTTGGCCAACTCGAGACAGTGGGCGCGGCCGATTCCCCGGCCGCCGCCCGTCACCAAAACGACCTTGCCGGTCAGCGGGCCTTCAGGCATTGCTCGTTATCCCTCTCACTTCGAGAACAATTCGGCGATGAGTTGCCGGCGTTGCGACCAGTCTGCTGCGCGCAGGTCGACGTATCCGGACTCGGTGACGATGACGTCCACGTCGTAGGCGGGTGTGGACGCAGGCCGGCTGAGCTGCTCGACGAGCGGCGAGCGTCCGTTCACCTGAGTTGGAACGGCGATGATCGACAGACCGCCGCAGCTCATCCTCGCGGCGGCGCAATAGTCGGGATGCCCGCCGATTCCACCGATCACCTTGTCGCCCAAACCCTCGACGTTGATCTGCCCGTATGGGTCGATCTCGATGGCGGTGTTCACTGCGACCAGCGGTGACCCGCGCGACAGCCGGGCAAGGTCGTGGGTGTAGTCGAGGCCGCGCAGAATCCGGCGTCCATCGGCCCAGTCGTAGAGAGCGTCGCTGCCCAGGAGATACGTAGCCGACGGTGTACCCGCCAGCAGGCCGCGCCTGTCGAGGTCGACGACGGCGTCGGTGAGTAACCCGGTGTCGATATGCAACGGCACCTGTGCCCGGCGCAGCAGTGCGGTGCCGAGCTGGCCTGGCCCGTACTGGACCCGGGCGCCTTTGGGCAGCAGCAAAAGTACCGTGTCGGCGAGGGCGTCGTGAATCGGTTCCGGCTCGCGCTGCGGCACTCGCACCGGTCCGCTCCCGACGGTTCCGAGCACTTCGACTTCCGACGGGTCGAGTCCAGGCTCGGCATCCGCCCCGGGCGCCGAGGTGTCTATGATCGCGAGTGCCCTTGTGCCGTTGCGGATCGCCGCGCGTTGCCACGAGACCTCGGTGCCGAACTGCAGCAAATCATTCCGGCGTACCAGCCGGGTGAGCAGCACCTGAGGCCGCAACACGTCAGCCAGCAGAGCGGGAATCGCGGCCAGCCGCGTCGGCAGGAATCGCACCGTCGAGCTGCGCAATACGTCACGCACGCCCCAACCGGGCATCAACGCAATGACTTCGGCGAATGCGTCTGTGTCGAGGCCGTCGATCGGGGCGGGCAGCCAGCCCAGTACCAGGCGCACCGAGCCCACCTCGCCGGCGGCGGCGCTCAGCGCCGCTCCGACCGACCCGCCGTCGTCGAGGCAGCGCAGTGCGCCCACCCCGTCGCCGAGGGCCACTGTCATTCCGGGGCGCAGCGCGGCGCGCAGCGCTACGGTCAACTCAGTTGTGGTCAAAGCTGTTGTCATCGAGGCTCTTTGGGAAGCCCGAGCACCCGCTCGCCGAGGATATTGCGCTGGATCTCGCTGGTGCCGCCCAGGATCGTCTGCGCCCGCCCGACCAGCATGTGGTGCACCAGCCCGTCGTCCGCTGGGTCGGTGCACGCGTCGGTGCCCAGAACTTCGGTGGCCATGTCCCCGAGGTCCTGATCGGTTTCCGAGGTCATCAACTTCAGCACCGAGAAGGCCGGCGACGTGAGGTCACCGGAGTCGATGGCGCGCTGCCAGGTGTAGCGCAGCAGCCACATCCTCGCCCATAACCGGGTCATCGACCTCGACAACACGGGGTCGAGCAGGTCGTGGTCACGGGCCGCATCGACCATGCGCTCGTGCATCCGGAACATCGATACCGCTTGGGAACCCAACGTCAGGCGCTCACGGCCCAGCGTCACCATCGCCACGGTCCAGCCCTGGCCGACGTCACCGATCAGGGCGTCTTCGCCGAGTTCGGCTCCATCGAAGAAGACTTCGTTGAACTTGCTTTCGCCGTCCATCTGCATCAGCGGGCGCACCATGACCCCCGGGATGTCCATGGGCACGATGAACATCGACAGATCCCGGTGCTTGTCCGGACCGGTGCGGGCGAGCAGCAGGCCGAAGCGGGCCGAGGCGGCGGCCGAACTCCACACCTTCTGACCATCGATCCGCCAGCCCATGGCGGTGCGCTCGGCCCGGGTGCGCACGCCGGCGAGGTCTGAGCCGGCGCCCGGCTCGGAGAAGAGCTGACACCAGACGTCGTCGCCCACTCTGATCGGCTCCAGGTAGCGATCCTTCTGCTCCTGGCTGCCGAACTTGATCAGCACCGGTCCGACCAGGTCGGCGCCGGTGATGTTGAGCTGACGGGGCACGTCGGCTCGTGCGCATTCCTCGGCGAAGACGGCCTGGTACGTGACTGTCGCTGCGGCACCGCCGAACTCACGCGGCCAGTGCAGGCAGGCGTAGCCGTGGTCGGCCAGGTATCGGTGCCAGATCCGGCCGGGTTCGACGTCGTCCGCAGTGGGTGTGGGCCCGTAGTTACGCAGACCGGCCGGCCGCGGTGCCTCGTGCAGGAACGAGCGGATCTCCGCGCGTAGGGCGTCGACGTCGTTCAGGTCTTTCGTCACTTCTGGCGACGCCGGCGGCTGAGTCGACGGGTCCAGCGCAGACAGCCGATCCCAGTGTTGAGCTGGGCTGCCGAACACCACCTCGTCCGTGCGGGCGCGCCGAAAGTACAGGTGCGCGGCATCCTCCCAGGTGAAGCCGATGCCGCCGTGAATCTGGACGTTCGCTTTCGCGGCGTTGCACAGCGCCTCCGAGCACACCGCCTTCGCCATGCTCGCGCGCCAGCCCGCTTCGCCGGCGACCGCGGTATCCGAACCGTCCAGGGCATCCAGGGCCGCCTGCGAGGCCGACCGTGCCCACTCGAGATCGACCAGCATGTCGGCGCACTTGTGCTTGATGGCCTGAAAGCTGCCGATCTGCCGACCGAACTGTTCGCGGGTGCGGGCGTATTCGGTGGCGATCTCGAGCACCCGTTCGCACGCGCCCACCTGTTCGGCCGACAACACCGCCAGTGCAATGTCGACGTTGCGGTCGACGACGTCGTCGATGGGGCCGTCGCCAGACAGCCGCAGTGCCGGCGCCGCGCTGAGCGTGATGGTGGCCATCGGCCTGGTGCCGTCGAGGACCCGTTCGGCCTCGGCGACGACACCGTCGACGGTGGGGTCGAGCAGGAACAGCGCCGGCTCGCCGTGTTCGTCGATGGCGACCACAACGAGGTCGTCGGCAGCGGACCCGCCCAGCACGTGGCGCACCGTGCCGTCGATGTTCCAGTCGTCCCCGGTGCGGGCGGCGCTCAGCGTCACCGCGGACCGACGCCACAACCCGCCGTCGCCCGTGAGCGCTGCGGCCGCGGTGCGGCGACCCTCGATCAGACCGGTGAGCCGCTTGTCAGCATCGGGATCGCGCTCGGTCAAGTCGAGCAGCAGGCCGGTGGCCAGCACCGTGGAACTGACGAACGGCACCGGGGCCAGCGCGCGGCCGAGTTCGTGAGCGACCACACCCAGCACGGACACGCCGTAACCTGCACCGCCCAGTTGCTCGGGCAGCGCGATGGCGGCCACCCCCACCTGGTTGCACAGCACGTCCCACAGCACCGTGTCGAACCCGGAATGCCCGTCTCCGCCGCGGCCGCCCTCGCCGTATGCGACGGCGCGCACTCGGTCCTCGGATGCCAGTCGCTCACAGGCGGAGCGCACCGATTGCGCAAGTTCCTGACGCTCGTCAGCGGACAACGCCGTCATCGGGTTCCTCCTGCGATCTGCCGGGCCAGCTCGGACTTGGCGACCTTGCCGAGCCCCGTCAGCGGGAACTCGTCGACCAGGACGAGCCGCTCGGGCCACTTCTGCTTCATCAGCCCGCGTTGGTCGAGGAACGTGCAGAGCTCGTCGAGGGTGACGTCGCGATGGCGTGGCGAACGGCGCACGACCGCGCACACCAACTCGCCGCGCAGTTCGTCGGCCTGGCCGAGCACGGCGATCTCGTCGACCAGGGGGTGGGCCAGCAGTTCGTTCTCGATCTCGTCAGGGGCTACGTTCTCGCCCTTGCGAATGATCAAATCCTTGGTGCGGCCGGTGACCACGATTCGCCCGTCCGGGCGAAGGTGGCCCCGGTCGCCGCTGCGGAACCACCCGTCGGCGGTGAGTGCGTCGGCCCACTGGTCGTGCTGCAGATATCCCGGTGTCAGGTTGTCGCCACGCAGCTCGATCTCGCCGCTCGCTGCGATCCGCACCTGCGATCCAGGGATGGGCCGGCCCGCGCTGTTGGCCAGTTGCTCGTCGGTGTCGGTGGCCTCGCTGACGCAGATCATCGGCGCCTCGGTCATTCCGTAGGCATGCACGACCGGAACGCGTAGGTGTTCACGCACCTGTCGGTGCACCTCGGGCGGACACGGGGCACCCCCGCCGATCAGCATCCGCAGCGACGGCACCAGCAATTCGGTTGTCGGCGCGGCCATCTGGGCGGCCAGCAGCATCTGGTAGAACGCGGTGCTAGCTCCGGTCACCGTCACCTGATGTTCCGCGAGCACCCGGGGCAGGTCGCCTGCGGAAACTTTGGGGATGAGCACCACGGGAAAGTCGCCGAACAGAGCGGTTGCGAGGTAGACCATGCCGCCGATGTGGCAGATGGGAAAGGCGATCGTGCCGACTTCCCGCGGATGGCTGCCCACGCCGAGATGCGCGACATAACCGCGGGCGGCGCTGAGCAAGGTGGTGTCGGTGTGGCGCACGGCTTTCGGGCGCCCGGTGGTGCCCGACGTGAAGTACACCCAGCGCGGCTCCGCTGCGCGGTGGGGCGCTTCGTACTCGGCGCTTACGGCCGGCGACGTCTGGAGCCGGCGGACAAAGTCGGCGGGGACCGTGATTGTCGGTAGCCCAGGTGCGGCATTGGCGGTCGTCGACTCGTCGACCAGCAGGATGTCCGCGCGTGCGACGTCGACCGCCGCGCACACCTCGCGGCACCGATAGAGGTGCAACACCGGGGCCTGCGTAACGGGCATGCGGGCCAGCGCAAGCATCACCACCGCGGCGTTGACGTTTGAGGGCAGCTGCCAGGCGACCGTCATGCCGGGGCGCACACCGGCATCTGCCAACCATTCCGCGGCGGCCGACGCCAGCGCGGCTACCTGCGAGATGGTGAGTGTCTCGCCGTCGACGTCGCGCAGCAGCGGACGATCCGGTCGGCCGGCGGCGCACTCATCCAGCAGCCCGGCGATGGTGCCAGCCGTCACCGTGTTCTCCCGTCCCGGCCGGCCGTCAGCCCACCCGCGGCCCGGGCGTGAAACTGACCGGCAGTTCGCGCACGGCGTACACCTCGCCCGCGTCCTCGAACAGTTTCGGATCACCGGCCAACTCGAAGTCGGGTAGCCGCTTGAGCACCTGGGTGATCATCACGTCGAACATCAGCTTGGCATAGTGCGAACCGAGGCAGCGGTGCATGCCCACACCGAAAGCCATGTGCTTCTTGGCATTCGGGCGATCCAGGTCGAGTTCGTCGGGGTTCTCGAACATTGCGGGGTCACGGTTCGCGGCAGCCCACATCAGGATCGCCCGGTCGCCCCGGCACAGGTGTTGGCCGTGGAAGTCGGCGTCGCGCGAGACGGTGCGCGCCAGGCCGAGAGTCGGCGTGTAGAGGCGCAGCAGCTCATCGGTGGACTTCTTCACCAGGCTCGGATCGGCCTTGAACTTAGCGCGCAACTCGGAGTCCTTACACAGCCGCAACAGCACGTTGCCGGTGAATCCACTGGTGGTGTCCATACCACCGAGCATCATCAGCACCGTGTACATGGTGATCTGACCGTCGTCGAGAGGCTTGCCGTTCAGCGTTCCGCGCAGGATGTCGCTGAACAGGTCATCACCGAGTCCCTCGGCCCGGCGCTGCTCCATGTGCTTGCCGATCTCGCCGAACATCTCCATCCCCGCGATTGCGGCCTTCTCCGGGGCGTGGGCACGGTCGTGCACGGTGGTGTGCACCCAGCCGACCCAGTCCATGAACCGCGACTCGTCGAAGTTCAACAGCCGCAGAATCAACCGCGCCGGCAGCGGGGTTGTCAGCTCACCGACCAGGTCGCACTCGCCTCGCTCGATGAAGGCATCGATCGCCTCATTGGTCATCTCGATGGCGGACTCGCGGAACCGCTCCGCCGAAGCCGGTGAGAAGCGCTTGAGGGTGACCTCGCGCAGCTCCTGGGTCTCGGGAGGATCCGACTCGATCGGCAGGATCGGCAACGGCAGCTCGCTGGCCGGCACACCCACCGACGGATAGGAGTTGAACAGGTCGTCGTTGCGGGCCGCCTCGAAGACAGACGCATAGTCGACCAACGCCCAGAAGCCTTCGTAGTGCTCGGAATGTGCGACCGGGCAGCCCAATTCGCGCATCTCGCGGAACCGGCTGTAGGGGTCCTCGCGGAACTCGGGCGAGTGGTGGTCGAGGTCGACCTCGGCGCGTGGACGCGATTCCGCCTGGGTGTCGGTCATCGGCAGTACTCCCTTCGGGTGGCCGCTACTTGGACAAGATGGCGACAGCTGCGGTTCCCGGTGCGCCGTACAGCTGGGCCAGCGCGACCTGCGGATCGTTCGGTACCTGGCGGTCACCGGCGGCCCCGCGCAATTGCTGAACCAGCTCGTAGACCTGGCGAAGGCCGGATGCACCGACCGGTTCGCCGTTGGCCAGCAGCCCGCCGTCGGTGTTGATGGGCAGCCGCCCGCCGATCTTGGTGGCGCCGTCGGCGAGCAGTGCTTCTTGTTCGCCGTCCTTACAGAGACCTGTCTCGGCCATGTGGATGATTTCGGACCCCGAGTCGGTGTCTTGCAGTTGCGCAACGTCGACGTCCTCGGGACCTATCCCGGCCAACTCGTAGGCGGCGCGGGCGGCCTCAGCGGTAGTGCCGGGCATGATCGGCAGCTCGATCGAGGTACGAAGGAGCTCGTAAGCGCCTTCGCGGCGGCTGCGCAGCGCGGTGGAGCGCAGGTAGATCGGAGAGTCGGTGTAGTGCTTGGCTTTATCGGCCCGGCACACCACCACGGCGGCAGCGCCTTCGTTCGGGTTGCAGTACATGTATTGACGCAGCGGTGCGTTCACGACCGGAGAGCTCAGGATCGCGTCGACGCTCATCGGCTTGCGGCGCCATGCATGCGGCGCCAGCGCTCCGTTGTCGAAGTTCTTGGCGGCAACGCGGGCCAAGGTCTCCTCGGTGATGCCGTGATCGTGCATGTAGCGCATGATCTTGGTGCCGAAGTAATGCGTGGTCAGGAACATGCCCTGGTCGCCGTACCACTGCGGCAACCCCGACACCGAAGGGTCCGCGCCGAAGGCGCCGCGCGGGTGCTTGTCCAGCCCGACGCCGATCGCAATTTCGGCTTCGCCGAGTTGCACGTCTCGCGCGGCCAGGGTCAACAGCGAGTTTCCGGTCGCGCAACCGCTCAACGTGGCACGCGCCGGAAGGCCGGTCATCCCGGCCAACCCGGTCACCGCCTCGGGATTGGACACCTCGAGGCTGCCCGCGTACAGGCTGCCCACGTCGGACCACGCCACCCCGGCATCGCGCAGTGCCCTGCTGATCGCCACGGCGCCCATCTCCAGTGCCGACCGGTCCTCGTACCGCCCGAACGGGTGGAGGCCGACGCCGATGATGGCGATCTCGGGCCTGCTGCTCATTGTGTTCCCTTCAGCATGCGCCTCTGTCGAACCCAGCCGTCGACGGGAGCGTGCGTTGACTTAGATACCGCCAAGCCTATAACTATATATCTGATTAGTCGGTGCGGGTCCAGGATCGGGTCGCTACGCGCTAACGGCTTAGGGCATCAACTCGCAGGTGAAGGCTGAGGGGCGTTGAGTATTTCGTTGCTGCTGGAGATGGCGGCGTCGGGTGATCCCGACCGGGTTGCCGTGGTGGACGGCGACATTCGACTGACTACTGCCGAACTCAGCGAGCTCGCCGATGGCGGTGCAGGTGTAATCGCCGCATCCGGGGCATCCCATGTCGCTTACGTCGGCACCGGCGGAGCACTGCTCCCGCTGCTGCTGTTCTCTTCGGCGCGCGCGAACACGGCGTTCACGCCACTGAATTATCGGCTGAGTCCAGAGGGGCTGCGCGAACTCATCGATCGGCTTCCGGCCCCGTTGGTCGTGGTCGACGTCGAGTACGGCGACATCGTGGCCGGTACCGGCCATCGGGTTATCTCGTCCGCCGAGTTCATCGAAGGCGCGCGATCCACCGAGCCCGTCTCGGTCTTCGCCGACCCCGACGACGTGGCGGTCGTGTTGTTCACCTCGGGTACCACGTCGCGGCCCAAAGCCGTTGAGCTGACTCACAACAACCTGACCAGTTATGTCACCGGCACCGTCGAATTCGGTTCCGCCGATCCCGCCGATGCGGCGCTGGTGTGCGTCCCGCCATATCACATCGCCGGGGTTGGGGCCGCATTGTCAAACCTCTATGCAGGACGGGCGATCGTGTACCTGCGCCGGTTCGATCCGCACGAATGGGTGCGACTGGTCCGCGACGAGCGGGTCACCACCGCGACGGTGGTGCCGACCATGCTGTCCCGCATCGTGGCGGTCCTCGAGGAGCAGTCCACCGAGCTTCCAACGCTGCGCAACTTCGCGTACGGCGGATCGAAGGTGGCGCGGCCATTGATCCGAAGGGCGCTGGACCTGCTACCGCAGGTCGGCTTCGTCAACGCGTACGGGCTGACCGAGACCAGCTCGACCATCTCGGTCCTCACGCCGGACGATCATCGTGTGGCCCACGAGGCACCGGACGACGCCGTCGCCCGTCGGCTGAGCTCGGTCGGTCGCCCGGTCCCCGGCATCGAGGTACAGATCCGCGCAGAAGACGGCACCGTGCTCGGGCCGGGCGAGGCTGGTGAGCTCTTCGTGCGAGGCCCCCAGGTGTCGGGCCGTTACTCCGAGATCGGATCGGTGCTCGACGCGGAGGGCTGGTTCCCGACCAGGGATGTCGCGATGCTGGATGAGGATGGCTACCTGTTCATCGGAGGGCGGTCCGACGACACCATCATCCGGGGCGGGGAGAACATCGCCCCGTCGGAGATCGAGGACGTCCTCATCGAGCATCCCGACGTCCGCGAGGTCGTCGTCGTCGGACTGGATGACGCCGAGTGGGGTCAGATCATCGTGGCGGTGATCGTGCCCGAGGCAGGCGGTGCGCCGGCACCCGAGCAGCTCCGCGAGTTCGCACGCAGCCAGCTGCGTGGGTCCCGTACGCCGGATCGCATCGTGTTCCGGGAAGAGTTGCCAACCACGCCGACCGGCAAGGTGTTGCGCCGGGAGATCCTCGATAACCTGACGCCAGCTGCGGCCGAGCACTGAATTCGTCCCTCGAGAGAAGAGGAATCCGACATGATCAAGAACGGCACGCGCCTGCAGAGCCAGGTGTGTGACACGCAGGTGATCGTCGTCAAAGCCGCTGAGAGCCTGGATGATCTGCGTTGCGGAGGCCATCCGATGGTGCCGCTGGATGCCGAGCGGGCCGCCGACGCCGTGCTCGACCCGGCCTTCGCCGACGGCAGCACGATGGGCAAGCGGTACGTCGACGACGGCGACGCCGAGGTGCTGGTCACCAAGGCCGGCGCCGGGTCGCTCAGCGTCGGGACGACGCCGCTGGTGCTCAAGGAAGCCAAGCCGCTGCCGGCCAGTGACTGATAGCCAATGACAGGCCTAGGCTGCCGCGCGTACGCCGCTGGGCCGTTACCTCCGTCGAACGTCCCCTGGGTGGTGGAGGTTGGCGGTTGGATCGCCTTCGGCCTGGTGGCCGTGTTCCTGAAGGCCGCCGAGCGGGGCGTCCAGGCCATCCCGTAGCGGACGCTCCCACCGGCTCCGGCTCAGGCGTTGGCCAGTGCCGGCGGCTTGACCGCTTCCGGATCAGGGTTGGCGATCGGCAGGCCCATGAAGCGACGAGCGTTGTCACCCATGAAGTCGTAGGTGCGCCGCTCATCCATGCCCTCGGCGTACTGCCAGTACCGCTTTGGCTCGGCCAGGCCTTCGGGATGCGGCCAGTCCGAGCCGAACATCACCTTGTCCCATCCGACGGTCTGCACCACGTCGGCCACCGAACCCTCCCAGAACGGGCTGACCCAGACGTTGCGGCGGAACACCTCGTGCGGATGCTCGGGGAAGTTCTGCGGCATCTTGCCGTATGTCGACTGCAGGTCATCGAATAGCGGCTTGATCCACGCGCTGCCGTTCTCGACGCTGGCGATCCGCAGCTTCGGGAATCGGGTCAACGTGCCGTGGCAGATCAGGCTGGTGAGCATGTCGGCAATCTCGCGGTGACCGAGTGCGGTCCACTTGAATGCCGACATCTCGAACGCGCTACTTGTTGACGGAGGTTCCCACTTGTCGATGTATTCCTGCAACGGAGGTTGGCTGGCGTGCAACACGATCGGCAGCCCCGCGTCCTCGACGTCACGCCAGAACGGATCGAACTCGGGCAGCGCGGGGGAGCGCCAACCCTTGTAACCGTTCACCGGTGCGGGCTTGATCAGCGCGACCTTGGCGCCATTGTCGAGGATGTACTCGAGTTCGCGACGCGCTTCGTCCACGAGTCCCAGGGTGAGTACCGGCGTCGAGTAGACGCGGTTGGCGTGGCTGAACCCCCAGTGCTCCAGCATCCATTGGTTCAGTGCATGGATGATCGCCACCGTCAGGTCGGGATCCTCGGCGGCCGAATGCTCGACCAGATTGGCCAGCGTGGGGTAGTTCAGGCATGCGTCGACGCCCTGGCGGTCGAGTTCGGCGATTCGGTCTTCGGGGTTGCGTGCTCCCGGCGGGGTGTCGATGCCGCGGCCGGACATCTCTCGCATCGACAGACCCTCGGGGTTCTGGCCGGAGTAGAACTTTTCGTGCGCGCCGGGAGCGGCGACCCGTTCGAACGTCGGGTTGGGCATGTAGTCGGTGATCTTGTTCAGGATCGCGATGCGGGTGTGCCTGCCGATCTGGACGAACTGCACCTTCGGCCGGAATTCCTCGGGCAGATACTTCGTCAGCGCATCGGGGGTTTCGTACATGTGCTGATCGGCATCGAAGATCGGTGCGTCGGTGAACTGCGTCATCGTGGTGCCTCTCGCTGCTCGATATTTGGCTCGGCTACGAGCTTGGCTTAATCTGACAGAACTGTCAAGTCTGTACTCATATATGTCAAGATAGTGGCTTTAACATGCAGCGATTGCGCTTGACGATGCCGTCACATAGCATGAGTGGATGACGGTGACCTCGGCTTCGGCCGCCGAACGGCAACTGGACGCCACCCGCGGTGAGCGCACGCGCTCGGCGATTCTTGACGCCAGCCGTCGTCTGTTCTTGGAGCGCGGCTATGCGGGCACGCCGATCAACGCGATCACCGAGGCGTGCGGCATCTCACGGGCCGGCTTCTACACCTACTTCAAGGACAAGCGCGAGATCTTCAACGTCCTGGGCAAGAACGCTTACCGCGAGGCCTTGGCCGTCATCGCCGAGTGGGCCGAGGCCCGAGCATCGTTCGGTCCAGCCGAGGTTCGGGCCTGGGTGGGCCACTACTTCGACTACATGGACCATCACGGCGCGTTCGTTCTCGCGTCGGCGCATTCGGCGCCCGACGACGACGACTTTCGAAACTCTCGCAACCGCATGGTGACCCGGGCATCGTGGAAGCTTGGCCAGGCGATCGCCGGCGACGGCGCCCATTCACCGGACGTTATCGGCGTCGCGGTGATGGGACTGTTGGACCGGGCCTGGTACACGGTGCACCGGCAGACGGTGGCCGTCGACCGTGACGAAATGATCGGGGTGGTCGCGGAGATGATCGGCGCGATGGCAACGCCTCTCGCATCGTGACCCCGACGTTGCTCGATGCGCCGGACGTCGTTGAGTTCATCCGCGCGAACCACCGCGTATTTCTCTTCTGCCGTGACGGCGCACGACGTCCGATCGGTTATGCCATGCGCTCGGTTGCCTATCGCCCCGCCGGCTGCTGCCTCTACTTCGCCACCTATGTTAAGAGCGCCAAGGTCCAACACCTGCGCTCGGTTCCCGAGGTCGCTTGCCTGATCGGCGACGACGAGGGCTGGGTCTCCGTTTCTGGTTTCGCGCACATCTACCAACCGTCCGCGGCCGAGGTCGACGAAATCATCGGCGACAGTTCGCCGGATCAACGCGTGCCCGACTCGGTCGTGACGAAGGTCCGTGACCGCCTGCTCAGCGGTAAGCGGTGCTTCATCGGTCTGACGCTCACCAAGGTCCGCGCCGCCGATCTCCCGGATCGACGTGCCTAGCCCGCGCCGCGGAGGCCCAGTTGCCATGGCCGAGGATGAACTTCCGATGTTCCTGGCGCAAAGGCCGACCGGCGCGATCTGCGTCGTCGACGCCGACGGCCAGTTGCTGGCCCTACCGGCGCGGGTGGTCGACTTCGACTCCGCCACAATCGCGGTCACGGTTGATGGTGTCGATGTCGACGCCACGCACAGCGCTGAAACCCAGGCCTGCGTCGTAGCCGACACCTTCACCGCGTATCGGGACATTCGCGGGGCGATCGTGCAGGGAACGGTGACGTGGCCACCCTCCGATGACGTGGCCACACTGACGGTCAGCCGCACGGTGACGTTCTCGTTCGCCAACGCCTAGAGGATTGAGCGCCGATATTCTGGCTACCCAGTAGCGATGTCAGGATTCGATACCAGCCAACCGATCACCGACCAGACGGCCCTCGAGGAGGTCGACGAGGTCGACGACGCGACCAAGCCGAAGGCCGCGACACCTCCCGCTGAGCCCGACGAGCTGGGTGACGCGACTCCCGGCCCGCGCTGACCCGCGTTCAGGCGTCCTTCACCAGGCTGATCAGCGCCTCGGCATCGGCGATGCTGCGAAGCAGATCGTTGAGATGGGTGCAGGTGCTGGTACCGGACAGTTCCTGACGGACTCGGAAGTGCAGGTCTCGCAACGTCATTCCGGCGATTCGCGCAGCGCTGGCGACGGCTCCCGGGCATTCCTGCCACGGCAGCACCCGCGGTGTGGCCCGCGACTCGACGATGACCCCGGTGTGGGCATCCACGACGGCGACCAAGGTGTACTCGTGGATGATCGTCTCCACCCCGTCGCTCCTCACGTAGGTATCGCGGAACATCGCGTCGATGCCCACCCGTGACGGCGACTCGCCCTGGTAGACATCGATGCGCCGCCTGCGGCGCATGCCGTGGCGCGGCAACGCCGCCACGTGGTGCCATGCCCAAGGGTCTTCGCCGTGGTCGAGGTCGGGAGCCTCTGGGCCGGTGACGATCACGGGATCGCCCGCCTCAAACGACGTCAGCAGTAGCCCGCCGGTCGCGAAACCCGCACACTGGTCGGCGACCGGCAGGTACCCCGACTTCGCGACATCGCCCAGCAGGTTCGACGCCGACAGCGCGTGCCCGGATATCAACGTGGCGACGGGAACGTCGTCGAGCAGCGCATAGCGCAGATCGCGTGCTCGCCGCAATTCGGGAGCCGCCTTGTCGGCCGCCGCGCGGAACCCGCTCATCGCGGGCGCGCCCGACAGTCGGGACAGCGCGGCGACCGGTGGCGTCACCTCGACGTGACGGATGACGCGGGCGATCAGCTCGATGGTGGCCGATAGCGTCGCAGAGCCGAGCTCGGTCACCGTTCCGTCGACCGCCGTCCACAGATCGCGCGCCCGTCCGTTCAGATACACCGGGTCGAGTGAGCCCTCGTCGCGGGTCATGTCGATCGACGTGGTCCGTCGTGCCGACCGCGGCCGTCGCTGCGGATTAGTGGTCGTCGGCTCGTGTACGCCGTGCAGGGGATGAAGCCCGAAGGGCGGGGAACCCAGGTCCGTCACCGGACGGACTCTAGCGGCTTGTCTGCGTTTTGATCTGGCGGAGGGTGTCGCGTCCAAGTTGGACTTTGGTCATGGTGGCATCCGCGGCCGCCTTTCGCACGAAGGACCTGGGGATACGATTCCAGTGCTCGACCCCGGTGGTGATCGTTGTGACGAGCTCGGCGACACGGCTGAAGGCTCCACTGCGCGGGCGTTTGTCGGCGAGTTTCTGCGGCGATTCGTGCGGTGTGTCGGGGTACCCGAGAGCGCAGTTGAATGCACGCAGACACATTCCGGTGAGGTCGGCCCGCGTGATTCGCTGCGACTGAACCCATTTCACGCAGGCAGCGCGGACGAACGCCAACCAACCCTCTACGGCGATCTCGGTGACGTCGCGGAGACGTCCCTCGGCGACGAGTTTGTCGATCAAGCGTTGGCCAATAACATTGAGCTCGTCGGTGACGATCGCCTGGATCGCCGGGTCATCCGACAATGCGCCGCGGCTGATCGCGATTGCTTCAAAGGGATGCTCGGCAAAATATTGGATGTGAGCCTCGAGCCCGGTGGCAAGCTGATCTGCGAGCGGTAGCTGCGGGTCAGGATTGGCCCGCGCCAGCAGCCGGTTACTGGCGCGCTTGAATATCGTCACGTACAGGTCTCGCTTGCTCGGAAAGTAGTGATACAGCGACGCTCTCGACACACCCGCCCGCGCGGCGATGTCCTCGACGAAGACATTTTCGTACGGCTTCTCCGCGAACATCGCGGCTGCGACGTCGAGCAGCTGTGCACGTCGCTGTTGCGGCTCTAGGCGTCGTGCTGTCATACGACCGCCAGATCAACTCGCAGACGTAGCACTAACTCTCCTCGGCCGGTCGGAACGCGAAGGTCAATAGCGACTGACCGTCGGCGGTCTCCAGCGTGGTGGTGGTCGACACCAGGGGCTGTCCGATCCGCAGTTCGGCCGCGGTCGCATCGACGATCAGCGTCTCGACCAGTACGCCCTCGGTCAACTCGACGAAGCCCACCACGTACGGCCGAAACACCTTGGGATCTCGATTGCCCTTGTAGGGCAGCGGTGGCGGGAACTCCTGCGTCGTATAGGTGTACAGCGTTCCCGTGGTAGACAATTCGATCGCCTCGATGTCGTCCTGGATATCGGGGTCGCCGTCGAAGAGCTCGGGCCGCTCGGCGGGGAACTTCACCACTCCCGACGAACGCCTGCGCGACGCGAACAACACCGCACGCTCGGCGTCGACGCGAAAGAGCCCCTCGGCAATCAGGGCGGTCAACTCAGGCCACCTCGATGACCATCGCGGCGCCCATACCACCGCCGGCGCACATCGACAGCACGCCGATTCCGCCGCCGCGCCTGCGCAATTCGTATATCGCGGAGGTGACCATGCGGGCACCCGTTGCGGCGATCGGGTGGCCCAGGCTGATGCCCGAGCCGTAGACGTTGACGATCTCCTCGTCGAGACCGAGTTCGCGGGCGCACGCCACCGCCTGGGCTGCGAACGCCTCGTTGATCTCGAACAGTGCGACGTCCTCGAGCTTGCGGCCCGCCAACTCGAGCGCCTTCGGGATAGCTTTGATCGGCCCGCTGCCGGTCCGCGTCGGGTCCAGTCCGACCTGCGTCCAGGACAGCACGCTTGCCAGCGCATCCTGCTGGGTGTCCGGGCTGGCCAGCGCGACCACTGCCGCGGCATCGTTGATCCCGGAGGAGTTCCCTGCCGTCACGGTGAAGCCTTCGATCTCAGGATGCAGCACCTTCAGCCCGGCAAGCGACTCCATCGAACTCCCGCGCCGTGGATGCTCGTCCTCGGCGAAGGTAATCACGCTGCCGTCGGCCTGGGGCACCTGGAGCGGGATGATCTCGTCGGTGAACGCCCCAGCGTCGATGGCCTTGATCGCACGCTGATGGCTGCGCAGCGCCCACTTGTCCTGGTCCTCGCGGGTGATCCCGTACTGAAGGTTGCAGTTGTGCGCGACGGTGATGGACATGTCCGTGGCGGGCGCTTCCGCAGTCGGCGGATGCGACTCGGGGAACCACTGCGCGTAGTCCTCGGGCGACTTGCCTGTGGTGAAGAGCTTGCGCTTCTGCATGATTGGGCCGGTCGACAGCGACTCCATACCGCCGGCCAGGATGGCGCGGCTCATCCCGGACGCGATCTGCCCGGCCCCCACGGCGATGGCCGAAAGACTCGATGCGCACTGGCGGTTCACGGCCAGCCCGGGAATGTCGAGCATGCCGAGGGCCACCGCGATGTAGCGGGCACTGTCGCCGCCGCCCTGCATGCTCTCGGCCAGCACCAGGTCGTCGAAGTCCGCCACTTCCAGTCCGGAGCGTTCGACGACGGCCTGCACGACGGGTCTGGCGAGCTCGATCGCGGGCATGTTGGCCAGCGTGCCCTTGCGCGCCGTTCCGATCGGTGTGCGGGCAGCGGCCACGATCGCTGCGCGGGACGTAGTGGTGGCCATGTGTCTCCCAAGATCGTCAGAGTTGACGGGCTGCTTGCCCGACGAGCGAGGCCAGTCTATACCGTTAAATAGATATCGGTATATCGGCGCAGGCGACGTGGGGAGCAGCGGTGAAGGTGATCAGGTCCGTGGACGATGCACTCGCGGCGATCGGTGAGGAACTGGGCGTCAGCCGGTGGGTGGACATCGACCAGAGCCGGATCGACGCCTTCGCCGACGTCACGATGGATCATCAGTGGATCCACGTCGACGTCGAGAAGGCCAAGGCTGAAAGCCCTTACGGCGCAACGATCGCGCACGGCTTTCTCACGCTCTCGCTCATCCCCGGTGTGAGCAAGGACAACTACCGCGTCGAGAACGCCAAGATGGGCATCAACTACGGCCTGAACAAGGTGCGGTTCCTGTCCGCGGTCACCGCCGGTAGCCGCATCCGGGTCCGCTCCGAGCTCGCCGACGCCACCAAGGTCGCCGACGACACCGTGAACCTGACCGTGCGACACACCGTCGAGATCGACGGAGTCGACAAACCGGCCGCCGTGGCCGAGCTGATCGCTAGGTTTATCTGGTGACCATTGGCCCGTTCGACGGAAAGGCCGTCCTTACCGGGGCGGGTAAGTCGCAGGTCGGCCGCAGACTGGGCCGCACGGGATTGGACCTCACCATCGAGGCGGTGCTGCGGGCGATCGCCGACGCCGGGCTGAGCGTCGACGACGTCGACGGGATCGCCAGTTACCCGGGACCAGGTGTGCCGGACGCGGGGTTCTCCGGTGCCACCGTCCAGGAGGTCCGCAACGCACTCGGACTGCGCTCCCGCTGGTACGTCTCGGCGATGGAGACCGCGGGTCAGATCGGGCCGGCAATCGAAGCCTGTATGGCGGTCACTCTCGGGCTGGCCAACCATGTCGTGGTGTACCGGTCGGTGTGGGAGTCCACCGCCGCGCAGCAGGCCGGCGGCGGCCGCGCTTCGGTGCTGTTCGGGGGCGGGGAATTGCCGCCGCACCTGGAGTGGACGGCGCCCTTTGGTGCACTGTCGGCGGCGAACTGGCTGGCGATGCCCGCCCAGCGCTATATGAACGACTTCGGTCTGACCCGCGAGCATCTCGGCCGGATCGCGATCAACGCCCGTACCAACGCCGGACTCAATCCCGATGCGGTCTATCGCGCACCGATGACGATGGACGATTACCTTGGTGCGCGGATGATCTCCGAGCCGCTGTGCCTCTACGACTGCGATGTGCCCTGCGACGGCGCGACCGCCGTGATCGTGTCGCGCCGTGACGCCGCCAACGGCCTGCCGCGGCACCCGCTGACGGTGGAGTCCGTCGGACCCGGCATGTTCGAGCGCGCGACCTGGGATCAGCGCTGCGACATCACCACGATGGCCGCGCACGATTCGGCCGCCACGCTGTGGGAGCACACCACGCTGACCCCGGCCGACGTCGACATGGCCCAGCTTTACGACGGCTTTTCCTTTCTGACCGTGATGTGGCTGGAGGCGTTGGGTTTCTGCGAGCACGGCAAGGTCGGCGAATTCGTCGGCGACGGTTCGGCCATCGCACTGGACGGTTCGCTGCCGATCAACACCAGCGGCGGACAACTCTCCGGCGGTCGCCTGCACGGGATGGGTTTCCTGCACGAGGCATGCGTGCAGTTATGGGGCGAGGGCGGCGACCGGCAGGCGCCCCGCACTCCCGAGGTGGTGGCCGTCGGGGTGGGCGGCGGACCGGTCGCCGGGTCGATGTTGTTGAGCAGCCGGTAGCTTGCGTCGATGGCCACCGTCGACGATTTCACGCTGGGTGACATCGTGACAGACAACGCGGTCCGTTTCCCGGACGTTGTCGCCTACCGACAGGGATATCGCGGCGTGACCCATGCTCAGTTACGAGACCGGGCAGTCCGATTGGTGGCGGCGATGGCCGAGGTCGGGGTGAAACGCCAGGATCGCATCGCGGTGTTGAGCCGCAACAGCATCGAGTTCGGTGAACTGAACGCGGCCGCCCAGCTCAGCGGAATCGTCCTGGCCACCATCAACTTCCGGCTTTCAGTGCCGGAGATGGCAGATGCGCTGCGCCGCGTCGAGCCGTCGATTGTGTTCTGCGCCGAGGAGTTCATGCCGGTGATCGCGGATGTCGCAGCTCACGTGCCGTCGGGGCCGATGCTGGTAACCATCGGGGGAGACGCTCCGGCGGGGATCACCGGCTACGAGCGATTCATCGAAGGCGGCCGCGCCGGCGAGCCGCAATTCGTCGCCCGGCCCGACGACATCGCGTATCTGCTGTTCACCAGCGGCACCACCGGCGCATCCAAGTGCTGCATGCTCGGACAGCGAGAGATGCGCCGGATCGCATTCACCATGAACAACGAGATGCGGTGCGGCAGCGCCGATCGCGGGCTGATCAACATGCCGATGTTCCACTTCGGTGCGCTCGGGATTATCGGTGGACTGCATGCCCGGGGCGCAACCGTGGTGCTGCAGCAACAGTTCGACGCGGCCGACGCGGTCCGGCTGATCGCCGACGAGCGGATCACGGTGCTGCATCTGGCGCCGGTCATGCTCAGTGCGCTCCTTGATGAGGTGAGTGATCGCTTGGCGGTGGAATCGGTTCGCACGGTGGTCTATTCGGCCGCGCCGATGACCGCGGCCATCCTGCGGCGGGCACTCGCCGTGCTGCCGGGCGCGGGTTTCCTCAACCTTTACGGACAGACGGAAGCCATTGTCTCTGGACTGCCCCGCGAACTGCACATCCTCGACGACCCCAACGCTGCCGAACGGCTGAGCTCGGTTGGCTTCCCATTTCCCGACACCCGGGTACGTGTGGTCGATGCGAACGGCGGCGTCCTGCCCGTGGGGCAGGCCGGTGAGATCGTCGTGCAGTCCGACTCCATGTTCCGTGGCTACTGGCAGGACGAGGCGGCAACGCGGGCGACGCTGCGGGACGGGTGGTGTCGCACCGGCGACATGGGTCGACTGGACGAGCGCGGGCTGCTCTATCTGATGGACCGCAAGAAGGACGTGATCATCAGCGGCGGGGAGAACATCTATTCGCCCGAGGTCGAGGAGGCGGTCAGCGCGGTTGACGGAGTAGCCGCCTGCGCTGTCGTCGGGGTGCCAGATGACAGATGGGGCGAGGCGGTCTGTGCCGTCGTGGTGGCGCGCAGCGGTGCGTCGCCGACCCTGGAAATGGTGCAAGAGGGCGTCCGGCAACGGCTGGCGCGCTACAAGGTGCCCCGTCGACTGGTGCTGGTCACCGATCTGCCCGTACTGGCCAGCGGCAAGGTGGACAAGAAGCGACTGCGCGCCGACCTCAAGAGCGCAGCAGCGAACGGCGCAACAACTTGACCATCAGCTCGGCGGCCCGCTCTTCGCTGTCCGACGCGCTTGCCCCCGTCGGCTCGGACATCCGGCCCAGGACCGCCACAAAAACCGCGCCCGCCACATCTGCGTCGACGCCGGCCGGCAGGTCGACAGTGGACAGGAGCTCAGCAACCGCGTGGAAGATCGCGCCAATGCCGTGGTCGACGTCGGCGTCGGAGAGCTGTTCTGCGACCGTGCCGTCGAACCACGCCCGGATCACGCCGCGGTAGGTGCGATGAAATCGGACGTAGCCGAGCATCCACTCGACAAGCGAATCTGTGGCCATCGCGGGCAGGGCGGCGGCGTGCTCCTCGATCTCGGCGACCGCCCGGCGAGTCAGTTCGGCCAGGATCTTGTCCTTGGTGCTGAAGTACCGGTACAAGGTCGCGCGGCTGATATCGGCGGCGGCCGCGATCTCCTCCATGCCGATGGCGTAGTAGCCGCGCTCGGCGAACAACGCCGAGCTGACCGACAGCACGTCCTGGGGAATCGGCGAGCCCGATGCCTCGGCGGCCACCGGTGTTGCCGCGCCACTGTCGGCGATACCGGGCGGGGTGCGCGCGCGCCCGTTTGTTACCTGGGGTGTTGCCGCGTGCAGCACGTCGGCCGGGGTCTCGGGAAACAGCATCAGCTGCAATGCGACGGTCAACGACCACGTCACGGTCGCGCGAGCGGGCAACGGAAGCATCGCCCGGTACCGGTAGAGATGAACCATGTGGGGGATCCGACCCAGTGCGGCGGCCGCATCGTCGGCTTCCAGATCCTGCAGGCGCATCCGCCGCAGCCGGTCGGTGACCGTCTGGTGAAACCGGTCGGCGGCTGAGCTGGCGTCAATGACGGCCAAGCCGGTGGCCGTACCGATGCCCGGGAATTCGGCGAACACCGCGGCGTGGGCGTCGTAGATATCCGCCCATTCGACTAGCCAGCGGTGCAGGGCGTTGATCCCGTCGACTGTCGGGCCAAGTCCGCTGAGGTGTTCGCCGTGTTCGAGCACATCGCGCTCGGCCGATGCGCTCAATTCGCGGAAGATCTCCTCTTTGCCCGCGAAGTATTGATAGACGGTGGCGCGGGAGGCGTGGGCCGCCTTGGCGATGGCGTCAAGCGACGTGGCGTGAAACCCGTTGGCCAGGAAGACCTTCGCAGCGCACCCTAGTATCCGTTCGCGGGTGTGCAGCCCGCGGCGCCCCACACCGGCGCTGGTGGCGGGGGCGTAGCCGGGGCGCCGTAGCTTCTCGGGAGTGTGGGCCATGGAAGAAGTATCCGGGCGCGCCGACGCGGTTGTCATCGCGCCTACGGCGCTCCGGCCAGGTTGCGCTTGGCTTTGCCGGGGTAGCCGAAGAACTTCTCGAAGTTGGCGTCGTTGATGGGCTGTGCGCTGTTGCGGGCTGCAGCGGACCGCAGTGCATCGAGGCGGGCCTGGGCCTTCTCCAGCGCCTCGACCGGCCCGGATTGCTGCAGACTTTGCACCTCTCGTGCCGCCGCCGCGATCTCGATGCGGAGCCGTTCACCCGCTTCGCCGAAGGTCAACAGGTCGTGGTCGTCTTCATCGACCTTGTCCCGGCCTGCGCTTTCGGCGGGCCGGCCCGTGGTTTCCATGTCGCGCCTCTCAACTGCTGGACGAATGTGGCGTGCGTCATATAGTCTGTGAGACGAACCGTCAGAAAACAAGACGATGCGTCAGAAATTTCCGACAGATCGTCAGATGCGAAGGAGCATCATGCCGCTTCAGGATGACCACCAGATCGTGTCCGTTGACGACCATTTGGTCGAGCACCCGCGGGTGTGGCAGGACAGGTTGCCGCAGAAGTACCTCGAACAGGGCCCGCGCATCGTCGAGGAAAACGGTATGCATCTGTGGCACTACGACGGGCAGGTCTTCCCGACGATCGGCCTGAATGCGGTCGCCGGCAAACCGCCGGAGGAGTGGGGCCTGGATCCCGTCCGCTACGAGGACATGATTCCGGGCTGCTACGACCCGGTCGCCCGGGTCGCCGACATGGACCTCGACGGTGTGCAGTCGGCGCTGTGCTTCCCGTCCTTCCCCGGATTCGGCGGCGGCACATTCCAGCGCGCGAATGACAAAGAGCTCGCCCTGCTGTGCGTAAAAGCGTGGAACGACTTCTACATCGACGAGTGGTGTGCGACCGCACCTGAGCGCTACATCCCGCTGGCGATTCTGCCGACCTGGGACATCGATGCTTGCATCGCGGAGGCCGAGCGTGTCGCCGGAAAAGGTGCGCGCACGATCTCGTTCCCCGACAGCCCGGTACCGCTGGGTCTGCCGTCGTTTCACTCCGACTACTGGGACGGCTTGTGGCGGGTCTGCTCGGACGCCAAGATGCCGGTGTCGCTGCACTTCGGATCCGGCTCCTTCGTGCCTGGCTTCTCGTTCTCCACGATCAAGCCGATCCCTGGTCAGATGGCCGTACCCGACGCGCCCTTCGCGGTCGCGACGGCGCTGTTCTCCACGAACCTGATGTGGTCGACGGTCGACTTGTTGTTCTCCGGCAAGCTGCAGCAGTTCCCGGATCTCCAGATCTCGCTCGCTGAGGGCGGAATCGGCTGGGTGCCTTACATCCTCGAGCGGACCGACTACGTCTGGGAGCGTCATCGCTACTACCAGAAGATTGATTTCGACACCCGGCCTTCCGATCTGTTCCGCAAGCACTTCTGGGGCTGCTTCATCGACGACGAGCACGGCCTGACGAACCGGTACAGCATCGGCGTCGACCGCATCATGCTCGAGATCGACTTCCCGCACAGCGATTCCAACTGGCCGAACTCGCGCAAGCGGGCCGCCGAGGTGCTCGCAGGCGTACCGGACGACGAGTGCGCGCTGATCGTCGAGGAGAACGCCCGCCGGATGCTCAACTTCCCCCGGGTGACAGCAGACGATCGGCAACTCGCCGGCGTCTAGAGTTTGCCCCGCGAGATCAACTGCGCGGCAATCACATTACGCTGTATCTCGTTGGTTCCCTCGCCGACGATCATGAGCGGGGCGTCGCGGAAGTAGCGCTCGACGTCGTATTCGGTGGAGTAGCCGTAGCCTCCGTGGATGCGGACGGCGTTGAGCGCGATTTCCATGGCGACCTCCGACGCGAACAGCTTCGCCATTCCGGCTTCCATGTCGCACCGTTCGCCGCTGTCGTATTTCTCCGCTGCGTAGCGGGTGAGTTGGCGTGCAGCAGTCAGTTTGGTGGCCATGTCGGCCAGGTAGTTGCCTACTGACTGGTGCTTCCAGATCGGTTGGCCGAAGCTCTCCCGCTCCTGCGCGTATTTCAGTGCGTCTTCCAGTGCTGCGCTCGCCACGCCCAGCGCCCGCGATGCCACCTGAATACGGCCCGTTTCGAGGCCTTTCATCATCTGGGCGAATCCTCTGCCTGGTTCATCTCCGAGGATCGCCGAGGCCGGTACGCGGCACTCGTCGAACGACAGCTCGCAGCTCTCCACGCCCTTGTAGCCCAGCTTGGGCAGGTCGCGTGAGACGGTCAGACCCTGACCGTGTTCGACCAAGATTATCGAGATGCCCTTATGGCGTGGCTCGGCTTGTGGATCGGTCTTGCACAGCAGTGCGATGAGGCCGGACCTACGCGCGTTACTGATCCAGGTCTTCGCGCCGTTGATCACCAGCTCGTTGCCCTCGGCTCGTGCGGTGGTCGTCATCGCCTGCAGGTCGGAGCCGCCACCAGGTTCGGTGAGCGCCATCGTGGCCCGCATCTCCCCGCTCGCCATGCGGGACAGATATTTCTGTTTCTGTATCTCGTTGCCGTACAGAGAGATCAGCTTCGCGACCACAGTGTGCCCGCCCATCGCGCCCGCCAGGCTCATCCAGCCACGGGCCAACTCCTCGGTCACCTTCACATAGCAGGGCATCGATATCGGCGAACCACCGTATTCCTCGGGCACGGCAAGCCCGAAGATGCCGATCCGCTTCATCTGCTCGATCCACGCTTCCGGGTACTCGTTGGCGTGCTCGACTGCGCGGACCGTGGGCTTGACGTCGCGGTCGACGAAGGCCCGCACGGTTTCGACCAGCATGGTCTCTTCGTCGTCGAGCGCGAGTGTCATCGGAGCTTCCTTTGTCGACGTTACCGTCAGAAATGTGAAAAATCAGGAATGTCGGTTCACCTCTAATATGCACCATACAAGCAACGCAATCCAGCTTCCTACGGCGACAGCAATGTCAGAAAAGGCCGATTTTTGAACCCTTGCAAAATAGCTAAAGCTTTAGCTCTATGCTGGACTGCTGGATGAGACCGCCGCCGCACAGGCGGTCGAACGAAGGAGGTCGTATGAAGATTCGGCTCGAGCAGTCGAAGTGCGTGGGCCACGCCCAGTGCTACGCCGTCGACCCGGAGTTGTTCCCGCTCGACGACTCGGGCTACTCAATTCTCGAGGAGCACGAAGTGCGGCCGGAAGACGAACAGCTCACCCGAGACGGGGTTGCCGCGTGCCCCGAAATCGCCCTGATCCTCGAGGAAGACTGACCGGCGCGCTTGCCAAGGGGGCGCGGCAACCGGCACACTGCTGACATAGTTAACCAGGTTGACTTTGTGGAGTGTCATGCAGACAGCTGATTGGCGTGCCCGGCTCGAGTCGCTACTCGACGACTTCCGTCGCCGTCAGGCTGACATCGCGCGTAGCGGCGACCGACCCGACCGCATCGAAGCAGCCCGCGCGTGGCACGCCGAACTCGTCGACCACGGGCTGGCCGCGCCGGGTTGGCCGCGCGAGGTCGGTGGGCTGGACCTGCCTCTGGCCGATCAGCTGGACTACTACCGGATGACCACCGATGCGGGCGCGCCGCCACATCCGTGTCCGCTGTCGTTCATCGTGGCCCCGACGCTGATCGCGCACGGCACGCGGCAGCAGAAGGATCGATTCCTCACACCGTTGCTGCGGGCGGATGAGTTCTGGTGCCAAGGGTTTTCCGAGCCCGGAGCCGGTAGTGACCTGTCGTCACTGTCCACCCGCGCGGTCCGCGACGGCGACGTCTACCGGGTGACCGGCCAGAAGGTGTGGACCACGATGGCCGACCGCGCCGACTGGATGTTTGCGCTGGTGCGGACGGGTTCGGGGGACAAGCCCTCCGACGGCATCACCTATCTGCTGATCCCGATGAAGGGCCCGGGCATCACGGTGCGTCCGCTGCGCGACATCAGCGGCGCCGCGCACTTCGCCGAGGTCTTCTTCGACGACGTGGCGGTGCCGGTTGAAAACGTGGTCGGTGAGGAGGGTGCGGGCTGGTCGATCATGCGAACCTCGCTGGGCCACGAGCGGGCCACTGCGTTTCTGGCCGACGAGTTCAAATACCGCCGCACGGTCGACCGGGTGATCGATCTCGTTGTCTCCCAGGGTCTCGACGGCGAACCGCTGGTCCGCCAGGATGTCGCTCGGCTGGAATCGGGGGTTCGCACCATCGCCGCCAACAGCGCCCGCGCCTTGGCCGCGGTGCTGCGCGGTGAGGATCCCGGCGGGGTGGCCTCGGTGAACCGACTGGTGAAGTCGGAATTCGAGCAGCACATGCACGCGCTCGCGTTGCGGGCGGCCGGTCCCTATGCGGCGCTGGGCAGCCGCGCGCCCGACGCCGTGGACAGCGGGCGCTGGACGTTCGGCTACCTGATGAGCCGGGCGACTACGATCGGCGCGGGAACCGCGGAGATCCAGCGCAACACCATCGCCGAGAGCGTCCTCGGGCTGCCGTCGCACCGGGGTGAGGGCTCTCGCGCGGCCGCCGTCACGCCGGGCGCACCGCTGGCCGCACCCGAGGTGGACGAACGCGAGCTGCGCGAGGTGCTGGCGGCGACACTACAGGCCAAGGTAGACGAGTCGGCACTGCTGGATCGCAAGCGACCCATCGATGCGGCAGAACCCGAAGTGTGGTCGGCTCTCACCGAATTCGGCCTACCGGGTCTTGTGGTCGACGAATCCCTTGGTGGCGCCGGCGCCCAACCACGTCTGCTGTTCGCCGCCATTGAGGAGGCCGCCAAGGCATTGGCGCCTGCACCGCTTGTTCCGACGGTGATCGCGCTCGACGTGGCGTTGCACTGTGGGGCAAAGGCTTTGGTGCAGCGGATCACCGCCGGCGCGGCGGCCGCGTTTGCCGTTCCCGTTAACGACAGCGGGTGGGTGACAAGCGGTCCAGAGTTGCCCGATTGGGACGGAGAGCGCCTGTCCGGTGTGGTGCCGGTCGTGGCGGGAGCGCCGAGCGCCGAGGCGTTGGTGGTGTTGGCCCAGGTCGCCGGTGGTGAGGTTCTGGTGACCGTCGACGCCTCCGCCGACGGTGTCGAGGTGACCGCCCAGCAGCCACTCGACCTGACTGCCACCATCGGCTCGGTCACCTTGACCGCCGTCGACGGCGAGGTGCTCGCCGACGGAAACCACGTTGCGCGCGTGCTTGGCACGGCCCGCCGGCAGGCGGTTCTGGCTGTGGCGGCGGACTCCGTCGGGGTTGCCTCGCGCGCATTGGCACTGGCCGTGCAGTGGGCAGGTGAACGGCATCAGTTCGGCCGCCCCATCGGCAGCTTCCAGGCCGTGTCGCACCGGTGCGCCGACATGCTGGTCGCACTCGAGGGTGCCCGCAGCCAGGTCCTCGAGGCCGCCGAGTCCGACCTCGAGGAGTCGGGCTACCTGGCGGATTTGGCCGCCGCGGCCGCACTCGATGCCGGTGTCGCCGCCACCGAGGGTGCGTTGCAGATCCACGGCGGCATCGGCTTCACCTGGGAGCACCCGATCCATTTGCTGCTGCGGCGCGCTCGGGCCAACTCCGTGTTGGTCGGCCGTGCCGACGCGCTGCGAGACCGGGCGGCCGCCGAACTGCTGGCGCCGTACCGACAACAGGGCTCCGAATGACGTTGAGGCGCTGAGACGTTCGTATCCAACAGGAAGACGGAGACGTGGAATACGGAATGGGTCCCGAACTGGAGGCCTTTCGCGCGGAGGTGCGGGCTTTCATTGCGGAGCATGCACCGCCGATACCGCCGCGGGCGGGCGTGCGCAGCGCTGAGAATGAAGCCGAACTCAAGGCGCTTCAGGGTTGGACGGCGCGTCTGTTCGAAGCCGGCTACGTCGGCGCCGACTGGCCCGTTGAGTTCGGCGGCCGCGATGACCGCTCCGCTGAACACGCCATCGTGGTGGGCGAGGAGCTGGCCCGGGCCGCGGTGCCGGGCGTGCCGAGCGGTAACGCCTTGGCATCGCATGCGCTGATCCACTACGGCACCGATGACCAGCGCCGCAGGCATCTGCCCGAGATCCGCGCGGGTCGACAGCTGTGGTGCCAACTGTTCAGCGAGCCCGGTGCAGGAAGCGACCTGGCGTCGCTGCGTACCCGCGCTGTGCTCGACGGTGATACCTATACCGTCAACGGGCAGAAGGTGTGGACCACCGACGGACACTGGGCCGACTACGGATATCTGTTGGCGCGCACCGATTCCGACGCCCCCAAGCACAAAGGCATCAGTGCGTTTATCCTCGACATGTCCAGCGCGGGCATCACGGTGCGCCCGCTGCGCGAGCTGACCGGCACCTCGGACTTCAACGAGGTCTTCTTCGATTCCGTCGAGGTGCCGGCCGAGGCGATGATTGGAGAACCGGGACAGGGCTGGGCGATCGCAAACGCCACGTTGGGGCATGAACGTACCAGCGTGGGCGCCGCGGTCGTCAAGTTGAGGCTGGCCATTGAGGCACTGGTGCAACTCGCCTCGCACGTCACCGTCGACGGTCGCCTCGCGATCGACAACGACCGGATCCGTGATCGGATCGGCGAGTTCAGCGCCGAGGTGGAGGCGCTGTCCGCGCTGACGTACGCCAACCTCACGCGTTGGCTGCGTGGCACCGAGCGCATGCACGACGGCGCGATGGCCAAGCTGATGTTCAGCGAGCTGAATCTCGAGATGGCAGGCTTCGCAGTCGAACTCGGCGGCGAGGCAGGCGTTTTGGTGGAGGGTGACCCGGACGTTCTCGACGGCGGCCGCTGGCAGGACGAGTGGTTGTACGCTCGGGCCTACACCATCGCCGGCGGCAGTTCGGAGATAATGCGCAACCTGATCGCCGAGCGGGGCTTGGCGCTGCCGCGGGATCGGCGCTGAATGTCAAGCAGTGAGCAGCGCCGCGCGGTGTTCGGCGACGCTCCCGTTGAAGGCTTCGTCGACCTTGATCCGGCGCAGGAACAGATGCAGATCGTGTTCCCAGGTGAATCCGATGCCGCCGTGCACCTGCAGCGCCGTTCCGGCCACCTTGGCGGCGGCGGACTTCGTGTACGCCGCCGCCGCGGACGCGGCCCGGGACCGGGTAGCGGCCGACGCGGTGTCCAGTGCGAGCGCCGCGGCCCACAGCGTGGCCCGGCCGGCCTCCACCGCGACGGCCATGTCGGCGCAGTGATGCTTGACTGCCTGGAACGACCCGATCGGCGCGCCGAACTGCTCCCGCTGCTTGGCGTAAGACACCGTCATGTCGAGCAGTCGGGCCGCCGCGCCCAATGCGTCGAACGCCCGGTGCACCGCCAAAGCGTCGCGCAGCAGGGCCAGCGTGCCGGCAGGCAGCTGCGTCCAGTCGGCGATCGTCGCGTCGAGGTCCAGTCGTGCCCACGAACGGCTCAGGTCGAGCGTGGACATGCCCGACAGCGTCGGGGCATTCAGGACCGCCAGGTAATCGCCGTCGTCCACGTGGCCTGCCACCGCGATGGATTCCATATCGGCGGCCATCGGCACCGGACGGGTGACACCGCTCAGCCGCAGCGTATCGCCATCGAGAAGGGCGTCGGGACCGAACGTCAATCCGGTCAGTTCGCCATCTCCGGCGGGCGAGTCGACGTGGTCGAGCAGCCAGGCCGTGATGTTGAGATCCGCGACCGGGAGCGAGCTGGCCGCGTATCCGTGCTCCTCGGTGAGGATGGCGAGATCCACATGGGTGCCGCCCATTTCGGGAGTGAGCAGCTCCAGAAGACCCGATTCCGCCGCGTGCGCGACCGCCGCAGGATCGACGGTGACCGCAGCCGAGTCCAGCGTCGCGCGGACCCTGGCGATGGGGTCGTTTTTGGTGAGCCAGGCCCGCTCCGCCGCGGCGAGTTGATCCTGTTCGTCCGTCAAGCCGAAGTCCATCGCAAAACCTTTCACAAAGTTGACCTAGTAAACCATGTCCACTAGTTTCAGGAGAACGGCCATCCGCCGCGGAAGTCGATCCGGAAAGTCACGATGACGAGCATTGACGATGCGCTGGGACGGCTCTGGGACGCCGACGACGACGACCGCATGTTGGAGTGCGACGGACGCTGGGCGTCTTGGGGTTCCGTTCGGGCACTCACCGAGCTGATCGACCGGGAACTGACCGCCGCCGGGTGTCAGACCGGCGGCCGAGTCGCCGTCGTGCTATCCAATCGAATGGAGTCTGTCGCGGCGCTCATCGCGATCTTTCGGGGCGGACGGACCTTGGTGACCATCAGCCCGCTGCAGCCACCGGACCGATTGAGCGACGACCTTGCGGCGTCCACCGCTCCCTTCGTCCTTGCGCCTGCCACGTTGTGGTCCGACGAGGCCTTCAACCGCGCCGTCGCCGCTCTCGGGGCGACCGGCTGGCGGCTCGACGACGGCGAACTCCATCTGCAGGTACGGGGCATCACGGAAGCGGTCGGTGGCGATCCCGCGATAGCCATCGAGATGCTCACGTCGGGCACGACGGGTGCCCCGAAGCGCATCCCGCTGACCCGCGCGCAGCTCGATGCCTCCCTGGCTGCGGCGTTGCGGCACAACGACCGCCCAGACGTCCGAACCAAGCCGCCGCTAACCGGGACGGTCGGCCTGGTGACATTGCCGATCGTGCACATCGGCGGCCTGTGGTCGTTGTTGCAGTCACTGGTCGCGGCGCGTCCGATCGCGATGCTGGACCGCTTCACCGTGCCGGGCTGGCACGCCGTGGTGAAGCAGTATCGGCCAGCGGTGGCAGGACTGCCCCCGGCGGCCATGCGATCGGTGCTCGATTCCGACATTCCGCGCGAGGATCTGGCGAGCATCCGCGCCATCAACGCGGGCACCAGCCACGTCGATCCCGAGCTGGTCGACGCGTTTTACCAGCGGTACCAGATCCCAATCCTGGTCGTCTACGGGGCGACCGAGTTTTCCGGCGCGGTGGCCGGATGGACGGTCAAGGACTTCCACACGCGATGGACCGACAAAAGGGGCAGCGTCGGACGCGCTTTTCCGGGCGTGCGGCTGCAGGTCGTCGACGACGACGGTGCCGCCCTCGGCCCGGGGGTCACCGGCAGGTTGCAGGTGGCCACACCCCAGGCCGGCGGTGCCGGAGACTGGATCACGACCAGTGACCTAGGGCACCTCGATGAAGATGGTTTCCTCTACATCGACGGTCGCGCGGACGACGTGATCGTGCGCGGCGGTTTCAAGGTGTCCCCGGAGACGGTCGTCCGCGCATTGCGTGCGCACCCAGCGGTGGCAGATGCCGCCGTCGCGCCCATGCCGGATCAGCGGTTGGGCCAGATTCCGGTTGCCGCAGTTGAATTGCGCCCAGGCGCGGTCACCGATGGCGAGGCGCTCCGGGAACACTGCCGGGCCACGCTGACGCCCTATGAGGTGCCGGCCCGCGTTTTCGTCGTCGATGCGCTTCCACGCGGGGCGGCGCTCAAGGTCGATCGTCGGCGTCTAATCGCACTGCTCGAGGACCTTGGCGTGCCGATCGGTCAGCCGGCCGCCGCAGGCTGAAACTCCGGCACTGCCAATCCAATCGGAAGGAGACATCATGGCTGAAATCCTGACAGAGGTGACCCGCCAAGCCGCCGTCGTCGAACGGCGGGGCAACGTTGCGCTCATCACCATCGACCGGCCCGAAGCGCGCAACGCCGTCAACGGGGCGGTAAGCACGGCCGTCGGTGACGCGCTCGAGGAGGCGCAGTGCGATCCCGAGGTGTGGGCCGTCGTCATCACCGGCGCCGGCGAGAAGTCATTCTGCGCCGGAGCCGATCTCAAAGCCATCTCGCGCGGCGAGAACCTCTACCACGCCGAGCACCCCGAATGGGGCTTCGCCGGCTACGTGCACCACTTCATCGACAAACCCACGATCGCCGCGGTGAACGGCACCGCACTCGGCGGCGGCTCCGAGCTAGCCCTGGCCAGCGATCTGGTGATCGCCTGCGAGAGCGCGAGTTTCGGCCTGCCCGAGGTGAAGCGCGGCCTGATCGCCGGGGCGGGCGGAGTGTTCCGGATCGTCGAACAGCTACCGCGCAAGGTCGCGTTGGAATTGGTGTTGACAGGTGAGCCGATGTCGGCGACCGACGCTCTGCGATGGGGCCTGATCAACGAGGTCGTGCCGGACGGCGCCGTCGTGCAAGCCGCCCTGGCACTCGCCGAGCGGATCACGTGCAACGCGCCGTTGTCGGTGCAAGCCAGCAAGCGGGTCGCCTACGGTGCCGACGACGGGATCATCGCCGCGGAGGAACCCAAGTGGGAGCGCACGACTCGAGAGTTCACGGCACTCCTGCAATCCCACGACGCCAAAGAAGGTCCGTTAGCCTTCGCCGAGAAGCGTCAACCCGTCTGGAAGGCACGCTGAAATGGGTCGTGTACAGAACAAAGTCGTTCTGGTCACCGGAGGCGCCCGCGGACAGGGCCGCAGCCACGCCGTCAAGCTGGCCGAGGAGGGTGCTGACGTCATCCTCTTCGATATCTGTCGCGACATCGAGACCAACGAGTACGCGCTGGCGACGTCGCGTGATCTCGAAGAAGCCGGTCTGGAGGTGGAGAAGACCGGCCGTAAGGTCTACACCGCCGAGGTCGACGTGCGGGACCGGGCGGCGATAAGCCGCGAACTCGCCAACGCGGTCGCCGAATTCGGCAAACTCGACGTCGTGGTCGCCAATGCCGGCATCTGCCCGCTGGGCGCTCATCTGCCGGTTCAGGCCTTCGCGGATGCCTTCGACGTCGACTTCGTCGGCGTCGTCAACACCGTCCATGCCGCGCTGCCGTACCTGACGTCCGGTGCGTCGATAATCACGACCGGTTCGGTCGCCGGCCTCATCGCGGCCGCCCAGCCGCCCGGCGCCGGCGGTCCCCAAGGCCCCGGCGGGGCGGGCTACAGCTACGCCAAACAGTTGGTGGATTCCTACACCTTGCAGCTCGCCGCACAACTGGCCCCTCAATCCATCCGCGCCAACGTCATTCATCCGACCAACGTGAACACCGACATGCTCAACAGTGTGCCGATGTACCGGCAGTTCCGACCAGACCTCGAGGCACCGAGCCGCGACGACGCCCTGCTGGCCTTCCCCGCCATGCAGGCGATGCCCACCCCCTACGTCGAAGCCTCGGATATATCGAACGCGGTCTGTTTCCTGGCCTCGGACGAATCCCGGTATGTCACGGGCCTGCAGTTCAAGGTCGACGCCGGCGCCATGTTGAAGTTCTAGGAGGACGGATGACCACCACAGAAAAGCACAGCGCCGACGCGGCGGCCGAAGAGGGCCGCATCACCGACGAGGACATCGAACGCGCCAAGGCGCAAATCGGAATTCCTGTCCACCAGCGCGACCAAGCGTGGAACAAACTGCCGTCAGCCGACGCCATCACGCACTTCGCCTTCGGCTGCGGTGACGACAACCCGTTGTTCCACGATCCGGCGTACGGACCGTCGACACGCTGGCACGGACAGATCGCGCCGCCGACCTTCCCGATTGCGACGGGCCTGGATCAGACTCCGAAGTTCACGGATCCGGAGCGAAAGAAGCTGTTCCGCGGTCTGTTTCGCGGGACTGGCAAGTACTACTCAGGGGTGAAGTGGACGTGGTACCGCCCGATCTACGCGGGCAGGCCGGTGTTAGCCGAAAACTACACCCTCGACGTACAGGTGAAGGAGAGCGAATTCTCCGGTGGGCGTTCGGTCAAGGAGACTTTCCGCTACCTCTACGTCGACATCGACGGCAACCCGATCGCGACCCGCGACGAGTCCTACATCAACGCCGAGCGGCACGGCTCGAAGAAGTCCGGCAAGCTCAAAGACATTCAGCGCAAGCACTGGACTCCCGAGGAATTCGCCCAAGTCGAGGAAGAGTACGAGGCAGAACAACGGCGAGGCGCCGATCCGCAGTGGTGGGAGGACATTTCGGTCGGCGACGAACTTCCCGGGATCATCAAGGGGCCGTTGACCGTCGTCGACATCATCTCGATGCACATGGGGTGGGGCTGGGGCGGCTACGGTGTGGGGCCGCTGAAGTTTGCCCACCAACTGCGCAAGCGGATGCCCGCCTTCTACCAGCCCGATGAATATGGCGTCCCCGATGTCGTGCAACGACTGCACTGGGATGCCGCACGCGCTCAGGCACTGGGTATTCCGGCTCCGTACGACTACGGCCAGATGCGCGCAGCATGGGTGAGCCACCTGCTGACGAACTGGATCGGCGACGACGGTTGGCTGGCCGAGATGGATCTGCAACTACGCGGCTTCAACTACCACGGAGACGTGCACCGCTGCACCGGCACGGTCACCTCAAAGGGCGAGGGGGCTGAAGACCCAGTGTCACTGGACGTCTTCGCCACCAGCCAGCGGGACGAAACCACCACGCGAGGCACCGCGAAGGTGTTGCTGCCGTCGAAGGCGACCGGCGCCGTGGTGCTGCCGATCCCGGACGCCGATCTACGAAGGCGGGGAGCGCAGGTCGTTTCCCGGATTTCTGGCAAAGTCGGTGAAGAGATGCGACGACTGTATGGAGAGTGAGATCACCACATGAAAAGACTCGTTCTGGAGCCGGAGCACGAGGCATTCCGCGAGACGGTCCGGCAGTTCATCGAGCGTGAACTCGTGCCAAACGCCGAGCGTTGGGAAGTCGACCGCATCGTCGACCGCTCGGCGTTCGTCGCCGCCGGCAAATACGGGTTGATCGGGTTCAACATGCCCGAGCAGTACGGCGGCGGGGGAGTCGACGACTTCCGGTTCAACGCGGTCATCGACGAGGAGATCGCCCGATACGGAGGGCCGTCGCCGTCGTTGAGCCTGCAAAACGACGTTGTGGGCCCGTACTTCTCGTCGTTGGCCAACGATGAGCAGAAGGAGCGCTGGCTGCCGGGCATCATCAGCGGCGAACTGATCGTTGCCGTCGCGATGACCGAGCCTGGCGCGGGCAGCGACCTGGCCGGGATCCGCACCTCGGCCGTCCGCGACGGTGACGACTGGATCATCAACGGCGCCAAGACATTCATCTCGTCCGGCATCAACTGCGATCTGGTGGTGGTGGTATGCCGCACAGACCCTGAGGCCGGCCACAAGGGCTTCACATTGCTCGTGGTCGAGGCGGGCATGGAGGGCTTCAGCCGCGGCCGCAAGCTCGAAAAGATGGGGTTGCATTACCAGGACACCGCCGAGCTGGCCTTCGACAACGTTCGGGTGCCATCGGCGAACCTGCTGGGTAAAGAGGGACGCGGCTTCTATCACCTGATGCACAACCTTCCGTCGGAACGGTTGTCCATCGCCATCTCGGCCATCGCCGGCGCACGCGAGACCTGGCGGCAGACCTTGCAATACGCCAAGGACCGCAAGGCTTTCGGCCAGTCGATCGGCAGCTTCCAGCACAACCGATTCCTATTGGCCGAGATGGACACTGAGCTCGAGATCGGCGAGCAATACATCGACAGGTGCCTCCAGGCGGTAGTGGACGGGGAACTCACCGCAGTCGAGGCAGCGAAGGCAAAATGGTGGTGCACCGAGACCGCCAAGAAGGTGATCGATGGCTGCGTGCAGTTGCACGGCGGCTATGGCTATATGACGGAATACCGCGTCGCGCGCGACTATATGGACAACCGCATCATGACGATCTTCGGTGGCACCACCGAGATCATGAAGGACATCATCGGACGCGACCTCGGCCTATGATCCCGTTGCGATGAACGGCATCTCGGTCGAGCACGACGGCGCGGTGCTGCGGATCCGGCTGGACCGGCCGGAGAAGCTGAACGCCGTCGACACCCCCATGCTCGAGGAGTTGTCGGTTCACATTCGCGGTGCCGAGGCAGACGAATCAGTCCGCGGGGTGCTGCTCACCGGTGCCGGTCGAGCATTCTGTTCCGGCGGCGACCTGACCGGCGGTGACACTGCGGGCGCCGCTGATGCCGCCAACCGGGTGGTCCGGGCGATCACCTGGCTACCCAAACCGGTGATCGCCGGTGTCCATGGAGCGGCCGTTGGCTTCGGGTGTGCGCTGGCGCTCGCCTGCGATCTGGTGGTGGCCGCGCCAGCGTCGTACTTTCAGTTGGCCTTTACCCGGGTCGGGCTGATGCCGGACGGGGGTGCGTCCGCGCTGCTGCCATTGCTGATTGGTCGAGCGCGCACCGCTCGCATGGCCATGACCGCGGAAAAGATCCACGCTGCAACCGCATTCGAATGGGGGATGATCTCGCACATCACTTCCGCGGACGACTACGAGTCGGTGCTGACCGACGTGCTGTTGTCGGTCTCCGGCGGTCCAACGTTGGCGTTTGGGTGGACCAAACGCGCGCTGGCCGCCGCTACTCTCGGTGAACTCGAAGCGGTTCAGGCCATCGAGGCCGATGGGCAGCTGGCGTTGATCGACACTGCAGACTTCCGGGAAGGCGCGCGCGCCTTCCGGGACCGGCGCACCCCGGATTTTCGCGGGCACTGAACAAAGGAGAGCCGAAGTGACAACCTCGAACGTACGAGTAGACGGCCTGGACATCGAATACACCGACTCGGGGCAAGGACCCACCGTCCTGTTCGTGCACGGTGTCTATGTGACCGGCGCCCTGTGGAACGACGTCGTGGCCGAACTCGGTGATGGGTTTCGCTGCATCGCGCCGACCTGGCCACTGGGCGCGCACAGCACGCCCACCGACGGCGCTGATCTGGGCGCAGAGGCGGCCTCCCGGCGCATCGTCCATTTCATGGAAGCCCTCGATCTGACCGATGCCACCGTGGTGGCCAACGACACCGGTGGCGGACTGGTCCTGGCGGCGCTGGGTGATCCAGCGCTGGACACGTCCCGGATCGCCCGTCTGGTGCTGACCAATTGCGACAGCTACGAACACTTTCCGCCCGGGTCGTTTGCTCAGATCGTGAAGCTGTGCCGGTTCAGCTCGGTGGTGGGTGGCGCAATTTTGCGCCTGTTGGCCACCGGACCGGGGCAGGCCTTCTTCCTCAAGGCCGTGTCCAGGCACCCCCCGTCCCCGGAGCGGCAACGGGAGATCTTCGGAGCCTTCGCCACAAGCGGAGCGGCCCGCCACGACGCGGTTACGGTGACCGGTTCATTGGATCCGGCTCTCACGTTGCGCGCCGCGCCGGCGATCGAGGCGTTCGACAGGCCCGTCACCCTGGCCTGGGGCACCGAGGATCGGCTGTTCCCCCTCGACCACGCCCGCCGACTACGCGATGCGTTCCCGCATGCGACGTTGATCGAGATCCCCGATAGCTCGACCTTCGTCATGCTGGATGCGCCCGGGAAACTCGCTGAGACGATCCGCAACTGATGACCGGTTAGGCCCCAATGATCACGGTTCCAGAGCCGGCAGCCGAGATGGTGCGTGCCCAGCATTTTCCCAGGGCAATGGTTGATACGCCGCAGGGAGGTATCGATGCATCATGTCCCCGCTTGATCGAACCGAAGCTCGAAGGTGCCATCACCTGAGCTCCGGTCAGCTCACCACCATTGACGGTGGTGGCGTGAATCCCGGGTTCGACAATGCCGTTGCCATGCCGCTGCCGATCGGCCCGGTTTCGTCAAACAGGGTGGCCACCCCAGTGGCGACCCCCGCATGGCTGTAGTGCGTCACCGACGCCAATCCGATGTAGACACCTTCCGGCAGGCGACTGAGCGTGATCGTGTAGTCGGCATTGATGAACTGCAATCCCTCAGTACCCCAATGGGTTAGCGAACTGGTGACGTCTCCGGCCATGACGGCGCGAGTGAAAGGTGATAATGGCTCGTCATCGACGAGAAACTTCGTCTCCCGCATCCACGCGAATTTCTGGCCGTGGTGTCGCCACTCTTTGATGCCGACACCCGGACTCCCCGCGACTGGGTCCCGGCCGAACGAGTGAAACACCATCGGGACATCGTCATTGAGCACGTCGGGCTCCGCGGGCACTGCGGGCATCGTGACGGGTGACGTCCACACCGTGTCCACGGCATGCTCACTCCGGCGGAGGAACAATGCGCTGGCCCGCGCCACGATCACGTCGTTCTGAGTCATGACCGCGTCGACCAGTCGAAGTCGGCGGCCGTCACGCACAACCGAGGAATGCATCTGCAGTGGTTGCAAGGCCACCGGCCTGAGCAGGTCGACGGTCAGCCGGGCGGGCTGAAGGTCGACATCGTCGACTTCTTGCTCGACCGCTCGCCCCAACAACCCACCGATGTAGTTGCCGCTGAGCGACGGACCCCATGGCCCTCTCGCCAAAGGAGTAGGCACATAGCATTTTCCGTCGGTGACGAAGAAGCACGTCGGCGCAGGGCGGGCGGCCTTCGGCGATGAATCCGTCACCTGATCCCTACCCCCGTAACCGGCATCGCTCGATCAGTATCTGTGCCAATCGTTCTGGATGGCTGAACATCACCTCGTGGCAGGCATCAACCGGGATGACGGTTTCCACGCCGCCGAGCGCGGCGATGCTGGCGTGCTGCGACGCCACCGACAGGGCGCGGTCTCGGGTGGTCAATATCCAGGTGCGCGGCACATCGGCGGGCAGTCCGCTACGATCCACCGGCTCCGCGGGTACCCGGGCGGACTCAGCATGCAGCTTCGACATAGCCAATCGGCGCTGCGCGGGGGTCATGCCGTTGCAGAACGCCCAGCGTGCCGCCGGCGTTGGAATCTTCATGGGCCTGCCGATACGGGCGGCGCGCCGAGCGAAGACCGCCAGCGGGCCGCCGAGTGTGTCCGCGATGGCTGAACCCTGAGGCGGAACGAATGCCGTTGCCAGAATCATCTCCCGGACACGGGAGGGACCGAGCTTAGCGACGACGCCGGGGACGGTTACCCCCGCCATGGAGTGACCCACGATCACGATTTCACCCAGACGCGCTTCCTCGATGTCCGCGACGACGGAGTCCACCCACTCGGAGATCGTCACGGTCGCGAGGTCACCTGGCTTGTTGCCGTGCCCGGGCAGGTCCACGGCGAGAGTGCGCAATCCCGGTTCTCGACGATGTATGTCGGCGACGACGAGATCCCAGCAGTCGCCGGCGTGCTCGCCGCCGTGGACGAGCACCAGGTCGGGCAGAGTCATGGTAGGTCCCTCATCGGTTCGATTAACTGGGAGCTCAGCACGTCGATGTCGGTATGGAAGTCGGTGAAGCTCCTGCTGGCCGGCTCGATGGTGATCCACGTGACGCCCGCCTCGGCGTAGGCGTCCAGCCGGGGGCGCACCGCGGCACAAAATCCGGTGCAGTCACCGCTGGCCAGCAGGTCAGCCTCGAACGGGACGAAAGCGACGTCGGTAGCGTCGCGGCCGGACTCCGCGCGCTGCTTGTTCACTCTCGCGACCCACTCGCCAAGCGTCTCGATGTCTTCCAATGGCCGGGCGCGGGTGATCGCAGCCATCTCGCCCGACGCGGCCATCGGCATCCATCCGTCGGCGACCTCGATGACCCGGCGCTGCGCGGCCGCGCCGTTGCCGCCGATCCAGATAGGGGGACCACCCGTCGTCAGCGGCGGCGGCAGGGCGACATGTCCGCTCACCCCGAACTCCGGCCCGTCATGATCGACGCCCGCCCACGTCGCCCTCCACGCCGCGATCGCCTCGTCGAGCAGCGCGCCTCGCCGATCGAAATCGGCTCCTAATGCTTCGAATTCGGCTTTGAGATAGCCGGCTCCCGCGCCCAGGGTGAACCGACCACCGGAGAGCAGATCGAAGCTCGCGGCCGCTTTAGCAGTCAGATACGGGCTGCGATAACCCGACACCAGGATGTAGGTCATCAATCGGATACGGGTGGTGGCGGCCGCCGCGAAGCTCAGCGACACAAACGGGTCGAATGCGTGGTGGCCGCCGCGAGCCAACCACTGCCGGTCGGGATACGGGTGTTCGGACATCGAAAAGCCAGCGAAGCCTGCATCTTCCACCAACCGTGCGACATCGCCCAGGCCTACGCCCTCGCACCACCGGGTCCAGTGCTTGACGGCCCGCATCGGGAACATCAGGTTGTAGCGCACTTTGCTCCTCGTGTCGGTCCGACTATTTCACCAATGATCGTGCGATGATTTCGCGCTGCACTTCGGTGGCGCCTTCGCCGAGCCGCTTGACCCGCAGGTCGCGGAACCATCTTTCCAGCGGCAGTTCGGTGGAGATTCCCAGCGCGCCGTGAATCTGGATGCAGCGGTCTAGAACTCGGTAGGCGGCCTCGGTGGCGAACATCTTGGCCGCCGAGGCGTCTACTCGAACGTCGCGGCCGAGGTCGGCGTTCCACGCGGCTTGGTAGATCAGCAGCCGGGCGGCCCGCAGGTCTACCTCACTGTCCGCAAGCATCCACTTGACGCCCTGCTTATCAGCAAGTCTGCCGCCGAAGACGTCCCGGTCCTTGGCCCATTGGCAGGTCATGTCCAGTGCGCTCTGCGCGATGCCGATCGGCCCGGCCCCGTACACGATGCGGCCGTGCACCAGGAATTCGGTGGCCAACGAAAAGCCCTGTCCCTCAACACCGATCAGTTGCTCGGCCGGGACCCGAACATTCTCGAAGTGCAGCTCGTAAGGGGCAAAAGATGCCATCACAGGGATGCGGCTGAACGTGACTCCTGGGGTGTCCTTTTCGAGAATGAAAGCCGAGATACCCTGGCGCCCCTCGCCGGTGCGGGCATACACCACCCCCCAATCGGCGTCCGGAGCATGTGAAATCCACATCTTCGAGCCGTTGAGCAGGTAGCTGCTGCCCTCACGCGTCGCCTTGAGATTGATCGCCCGCGCCGGATCCGACCCACCGGAAGCCTCGGTGATCGCGGTGTACGCCTTTGACATGATCCCATCGATGACAGGTCGGGCGTACTTTTCGAACTGTTCGGGTGTCGCCTTGAACATAATGTTGGGGGGGTTGCCGCCGAAGGCTCCGAGGGCCGGAAAGAAGGCCCCCATCCGGCATTTCGCTGCCTCCTCGGCGACCACCACTTGGCCGAGGACACTGAGCCCGGCGCCGCCGTACTCCTCGGGCGTCTGCAGTGACCACAGTCCGGCCTCCCTGGCTTTTGCCTGCAGCGCGACGAGCCGTTCCCGGGGTAGCCCGACTGTGTCGTGGTCCAGCTTCTCCTCAAGGGGATGCACATGCGCATCCATGAACCGCCGCACCGTATCGCGCAGCATCACCAATTCTTCCGGCAGCTGCCATGCTCCAGAAGACCCTTCGGACATCAGACCCGTGCCGCAGCAGCAGCCCGCAGGTCGCGTGCACTCTGCAGCTGCGGCTCGTGGTTGGCCTCGTACTGCTTGATCCAGTCGTGCGGCAACTTTCCCCACGCCTCACCGATCCGCAGCCTCTGCTCGGAGCTGAACACCTCCGCGGCGACGACGTCACCCACGAAGATGGTGTTCTCGTCGTTGTCCAGCGACCCCGTGATGCGGCATTCCACGTAGCTGTGCGCGTCGAGCAGGATCGGTGCGCCAGTGACGCCCGGCTTGGTCCGCAGCTTGGAGATCTTGTCGCCGTCCCGGCCCGAACTGCCGCCGAGGGTCATCAGGATCTCCATCGACTTCTCGATCTCGTCCGGGCCGGCCGACAGCATGTGCATCACGAAAATGCCCGAGTTCACCAGCATGTCGTGCGATTTGTTGTACTTGGTCAGGCTGACGGTGGCGCGGGGCAGCTCCGGCACGATGCTGGCCGAGCCCGCCGACAGCGACATCAGCCCATTGGCGAAACCGCCGTCAATCGTGGTTACCGCCACCGGAAACGGTCGCAACCCGGCCAGCACCTTGTCGGCGGCCGCGAGATCTAGCGTCATGTCTTTCCCTTTTGTCGATTCAGCCGAGCGTGAACGGGTCGCGCGTCTCCCCGGACAGCTCCACCCAGACCGCCTTGGTCTCGGTGAAGTCCTTGACGGCATCGATACCGTTTTCTCGCCCGATGCCGCTGTAGCCGATGCCGCCGAACGGAACATGAGGCGCGACAACGCGGTAGGCGTTGACCCAGACCGTGCCGGCCCGCAACTTGGCGGCCACCCGGTGCGCGCGGTGGACATCCTTGGTCCACACCGCCGCGGCCAATCCGAACTCGGTGCCGTTGGCCGCCGTGACCGCCTCGTCTTCGTCGGCGAAGGTCATCACCGTCAGCACGGGTCCGAAGATCTCCTCGGCGACGGCCCGCATCGACGGGTCGACACCGGTCAGCACCGTCGGCTTGACGAAATAGCCGCCGAGGTCACCTGCCGGCTCGCCGCCGTAGGCGATCGTCGCACCCTGCTCGCGGGCAGAAGCAAAGTGCGACAGCACCTTCTCGTACTGCGGCTGATTGGATACCGGGCCCATCTCGGTCGACGGGTCCTTGGGATCACCCAGTTTGATGGTCGCCGCCCGCGCGACGATCTTGTCCACCAACGCGTCGGCGACGCTGTGGTCTACCAACAGCCGCGAGCCCGCCAGACACGTTTGGCCGGTGGCGGCGAAGACACCGGCGATCACCCCGTTGGCCGCGGCGTCGAGGTCGGCATCGGCGAACACCACCTGCGCCGACTTGCCGCCGAGTTCGAGTGAGAACCGGGTCATGTTACCGATAGCAGCCTTGCCGACCTCAATGCCGGTGGTCGTCGACCCGGTGAACGCAATCTTGTCGACCCCCGGGTGCGATGCGAGCGCGGCGCCCGTCTCCGGGCCCCAGCCGGTGACGACGTTGATCACACCCGGTGGAAAACCGGCCTCGGCGAACAGTTTTGCGAACGCGAGGGTCGACGTTGGGGTGTGGTCGCTGGGCTTGACCACGAACGTGCAGCCTGCGGCCAGGCCGGCGGCGAGTTTCCAGGTCAACAGGAGCAACGGTGAGTTCCAGGGCGTGATAGCGCCGACCACGCCGACCGGCTCATGGCGTGTGTAGACGAAGTAGTTGGGTTTGTCCACCGGTATGACGTCGCCTTGCAGCTTGTCCGCCAGCCCGCCGTAGTAGCGGTAGTAATCCGGCAAAGACCTCATCTGGCCGACCATCTCACGAACCAGTTTGCCGCCGTCGCGCACCTCGAGTCCGGCCAGCTGGTCGGCCTCGCGCGCGATGATCTCACCGAGTCGCCCCAGCAGCTTGCCGCGGGCGGTCGCAGTGAGCGCACCCCACGGTCCGTTGAGCGCGGCACGAGCGGCGGCGACGGCGCGGTCCACATCGGCAACCCCACCGTCGGGCACGCGTGCCCAGGGCACACCGGTGAAGGGATCGATACTGTCGTAGGTCAATCCCGACGCGGCGGGCGATGATTCGCCCCCGATCAAGAGGTCGAAGTGGACCAACGTCTCCGTCGCGCTGTCAGTCATGCGTCCTCATCGAATGCGCGGTTTCTTCTTGTTGTTCAACGAGTCCGGGGTGGCCCCGGCGTTGCCAAGGTCGGTGAAGAACTTGCCGTGCCGGGCGGCGACGCTGGGGGTTAGATCACGGGCCTCCCACATCGCGCGCACGGTGCCTTGAATACCATTCGGTCGGCGGGCGGCGATTTCAGCGGCTAGTTCGAAAGCACGGACGCGTAGTTGATCGTCCGGGACCACCTCGGTTACCAGCCCGATGCGCAGAGCGGTCTGCGCCGACATCCGCTCCTCGCTGCCGAGCAGTGCCCAGCGCATCACCTCGCCGTACGGCACGCCGAGAGCCAGCATGCCCATCGGCTCCAACGCCGAGACGATGCCCGCGTTGGCATGGGGGTCGAAGAACGTAGCCGTCTCGCTGCAGATCGAGAAGTCGCACTCGTTGACGAAGTACATGGCACCGCCGGCCACGATCCCATGCAGTGCCGCGATGACCGGCTTCCACACCCTGTGTGCCTTCGGCCCCAGTAGTTCGCCCGGATCCTCCTGGTTGAAGATCGGTCGGTGCTTCCACCAAGTGCCTTCGGTCACGTCGATGCCGGTGCAGAAGGCACGTTCGCCGTTGGCGCACAGCACTGCGACCCGGATGTTCTCGTCGTCGCGGATTCGGGCCCAGACTGTTCCGAGTTCGGCGGCCATCTGTTCGGTGAAGCTGTTCATTTTCCCGGGCCGGTTGAGCGCAACGGTGGCGACGTGGTCGGTGACCTGGAATTCAATAGTGGCAAGGTCGGTCTGCTCGATCACGGGCGCTCCTCGGTCGATCCGGTCGGTACCGGCATCTTCGCATCTGACGCGCCGACATGGCTAACCTGGTTAGCGATCTCGCGTTTGAGGATTTTGCCCGCGGGGCCCAACGGGAACTCACGCCAGAACACGAATCGGCGCGGCTGCTTGTAACCGGCCAATTCGGCGCGGCACAGCGCAGCCAGTTCCGCAGTCAGCGCGTCCTGATTGCCGACGTGGGATTTCGGAATCACCGCGGCGACCGGCGTCTCACCCCACTCAGGGTCAGGCACCCCGACCACCGCAACCATGTCGACATCGGAATGCTGCGCGATCACCCGCTCGATCTCTGCCGGATAGACATTGAAGCCGCCGGAGATGATCAGATCGGTCTTGCGACCGGTGATGTGCAGGTAGCCCTCCTCGTCGAGATAGCCCAAGTCACCGCTGCGTAACCCGTCGGGCCGGAACGTCTCCGCCGTCTGTTCGGGTCGGTTCCAGTAGCCGATCGCGTTGGCGGGGCTGGTGATCACGATTTCGCCGACATCCCCGGGTGCGGCATCTGCGCCGTCGACGCCGATGACGCGGATCACGCACATCGGGGTTTCCCGCCCGCACGAGGTTGCGATCGACGTCTTGCCGGCGACAATGTCGCGATGATCCTGCGGGGTGAGAATTGTTGCCTGTCCGCCGCATTCGGTCAGCCCGTAGCGCTGCTGCAGGTCGCAGCCGAGCAGGTCCATCGCTTTGCGTGCCAGCCCGGGCGGCACGGGGGCCGACCCGTAGGAGATCCGCCGCAAGCTCGACATGTCGCGCGGCGGCCCCTCTTCCAGGATCGCCAGCGTCCGGTGCAGCATTGTCGGGATGAACGTCGTGAAGGTGATGGCGCTGCGCTCGATCTCGTCGATCACCGCCTGCGGGTCGAATTTCTGATGGATCACCATGGTCTGGCCGAGATAGAGCCATGACACCGTGCGCACCATGCCGCCCGCGGTGAAGAACGGCGTGGTCGCCAGCATCACATCCGAGCGGTTGGCCTCGGTGACAAGATTCGTGTCCGCCGCCTGGTAGAGCAGGGCCCGGTGAGTGTGCATCACGCCCTTGGCGCGACCGGTGGTACCGCTGGTGTACAGGATGACCGCGACGTCGTCCGGCGTGATGTCGCGGCGCTCGGCGCCGGGCTGCGCGTGCGCCAGCGCAGTGTCGTAGTCGGTGACTAGTTCGCTTGTGCCGAGTGCTGAGCTGGCGCCCACCCCCACTATCAGTCCCAACTCGGTTAATTCGCCGAGGAACTTCTCGAGGTGATCGGCGTGAATGATCACCGCTCGTGCGCCGGAGTCGTCGCGCACGTGGGCGACTTCGTCGGGAGCCAGCCTGATGTTCACCGGCACCGCGATCAGCCCGGACTTGGCCAGGCCGAACGAGATCTCAGGCCATTCGATGCAGTTGCGGGCGATCACCATCACCCGGTCGCCCGGTACCAGCCCGCGTCCGATCAGGAAGGCGGCGAGCCGCCGGGCTCTGTCGTCGACCTGCGACCAGGTAAGCGCCCGGTCGGCATCGACCAGCGCACGCTTGTCGGGGTAGCGGCGCGCGTTGTTGGTTGCGATGTCACCGATGAGCATCAAAGCAAACGGCCCTTCAAATCAGGAAAGCGAGTGTCTCGACCGGTCCGCTCGCGTCGATCAGGTGCACGATCTTGCGAAGTAGCCGGGGGCCGTCCGGCGACAAGCGAATCGTGTGGATAACCCGGCCGGCCCAGAAGCGTTGACGTAGACGGTATTCGAATAGAGCGAAGTTGGATTCCACCGTGACGGAGTCGGCGCCCGTTTCCGCCACCTCGCTGTTGGAGACCACGCGCCGCATCACCGACGGCGGTGTCTGGGAGTGCCGGTTGCCGGTGTTGAGCTGAGCCACCCGGCTTTTGATCCGCCGCCGGTTGTCGTTGATATAGGCCAGCGTGGTGCGCGGGTCGTCGCCGGGGTGCATCGGGACGCGGTACTCGACCGTGTCGTCGTCATCGGCCCACAGCGCTTCCCACTCCGAGTAGCGGCCCTCGTCGGCCAGCCGCGCCTCCAGATACAGAAACGACAGGATCTCGGGGTCCGGCAGCGGGCGCAGCGCGGGACGAGCCTGGGGTTCGGCGTTGACGGTCATGCTCCGGCCATTCCGCCGACGACCGCGGCCCAGTGTGAGTAGAAACCGCGCTGGGGAGTCTCGGCGCTCTTGTCCCGGTTGATGATGCCCGTCGTGTCGTCGACATCGCTTTCCATACCGCGGGCCAGCATCAGCCACTCCGGCAGCTCGGCAGCGAGCCCTGCCTGGTTGCGCATCCCGATCTCTCCGTCGTCGGCGATCAAGAACCCCGCAGGACCCATCGCCCCCTCGGAACGGCGCAGCGTGCGCTCGTTCAACGCATCCTGGCCGGGTATCAGGACCGCGGTGGTATAGGCGATGGTGCGGTCGGGCGCCTGCGGTTCGACGAACATAACGTTCATCTCGGCCAGGAAGAGGTTGGGCCAGATCAGTGTGTGTGGTGGGCCGACGACCAGTGCATCGTGCGCCTGCTCGGGACCGTACGCACCCTCGAGTGCCTGGACGTAGTCGGCGAGCTTGGCTCGCGGGATCCGGCCGTACCAGACGAATTCCTCGTCAAGCTTGTGGTATTCGTCGCTGTAGTCGATCTCGGAATGACCGTTGCCGAGGTCGCGGACCAGCACATCGACCTTGGTCGGGACATGCGACACTTTGGCGGGCTTGATCGCGTCGTACACCGAGGCATGGGTGAACAGCGCGTGGTAGCCGTCGACGTTGTTCTCCACCACCATCTTCCAGTTGGCGTGGTGCAAGTGCTTCATCCAGTTGGCCCGCAGGTCGATCTCGCGGGTGGGGGACAGGTTCAGCAGACGGTCGATGGCGCGTGTCGCCTTGCCAAGGTGCTCGGCTAACGAGATACCGGCTGGCGCCAGTGATGCGAAGACGAATCCGCCGTAGCTGTCGACCCGAGGCGCTTGGGCAAGGCCCAGCTCGGAACGCACCCTGTTGAACTCCTCGCCGTAGCCCTCACGCATCGGAACACCCTGCAGCGCGCCGGTGTTGCCGAATGTCCAGCCGTGATACGGGCACCGGAACGAGTTGGCGTTGCCCTTCTCGGCGTTGCACAGCTTGTTGGCACGGTGAGTGCAGCGGTTGAGCATCACGCGAACCACGCCATCCTTACCGCGTGCGACGACGACCGGGTCGTGGCCGATCATTCGGGTCAGGTAGTCACCCGGCTCGCTGACCTCGCTCTCGTGGGCGACGTAGACCCATCCGGTCTTGAAGATAGTGTCCATTTCGCGGCGGAAGATCTCGGCGGACGTGTACACGGTCCCGTGCACGCGGTCGCTGCGGACGACGGTCCTGACGTCGAAGTGTTTTGTCGCAAGGTCAGATTCAAGTGTCGTCACTGGTCCTCCAGGATGTCGATGGCCGGGATGGCGATGTCGCCGAGGTGGCGGAAACCGATGCGGACCGCCGTGCCGATGGGCGGTGCGGTGTCCGCTGGTTGCACGGTCGTCATCACAATCCGGTGCCCACTCGTCAGCTCGACGTCGACGATGGGGTAGGGCGCCACGCCGCGCACCAGGCCCGCCTCACGCCGGTGCATGAGCGTCGCAGCGTGTACGGTCCCGCGTAAATCAACTGTGCGCCAGTCTTGTTCGGCGTTCCCGCATTGGTCGCAGACTTCTTGATCGAGCTCGAGTGGCAGGGCGCAAGCCGCGCAGAACGGCAATGCGAGCTCATTGCGTGCGGCCGCTCGATACAGCGGCGCCAGCATGTCGTCATCTGCGGCGGGGGCCAGTGCGCTGACCAGCAGCCAGTCCTCGACCGCGGTGGCGGTCATGCCGCACGCTCCAGCACCAACGCGGCATGGTGGTCCATTCGGCCGCCGATACCGCCGACCAGTGCCACCGTGGCCCCGGGAACCTGACGTTGCCCGCCGGTGCCACGCAGCTGAATCATCGCCTCCGCCAACGGCGTCATGCCCTGCAGGTAGAAACCGGACAGCTGACCACCGCCGGTGTTGATCGGTAGCGTGCCGCCCGGCGCGGAGTGGCCGTCACGCATGAACGCACCCGCCGGAACGTCACCGGTGAGCCGGTACTCGTCGAGCAACACCAGGGTGACAATCGAGAACGGGTCGTACAGTTCGGCGACGTGCAGGTCTGATCGGGCCATGCCGGCTTGGTCGAGCGCGTCCTGCACCGCGCGGCCACCGCCACCGAACCACGACTCGGCTCCCGCGCGACGGCGCCGCACCGGATGTTCGCGCCCGGTGCCGCGAACCCGCAATCGGGTGCCCCCGACCGAGGGCCGCCCGGTGAGCACCACGGCGACCGCCCCGTTCACCGGCCGAGCACAGTCGAGCAGTCGAAGTGGTTCGGCAACCATCGGGGAAGAGTCATAGCCTGCGTCGTCGAGCGGCTCGCGGTTGACCGCGTCGGGATTGCCGCACGCCCATGCCCTCGCCGTGGTGGCCACGGAGCGCAGCGCGTCGGTGCTGGTGCCGGTGACATGCAGCCAGCGCTGGGTAAGCAGCGCATACGTCGGGACCGAGCCGAGCAGCCCCGAGGCCCGCTCCAGTCCGCGCACTCCGGTGTTGCCGCCACTGCGCGCGTAGGTCGAGCCCGCGCCGCGGCCGGCCACCAGGGGCGCGTCGGCGAACACGCACAGTATGGTTGCCGCCTCAGCGGTGACGATCGCGTGGCGCGCGCGCTGGATCATGGCGATGGTCGTGGCGCCCTTGATCTCGACGTGCTCCAACAGGCGCAGATCCGAGAAGCCGGCCGCGGCGGCGAAGCCGACGCCCAGTCGTTCCGGCCGAACCCCCTGCGACGAGCCGACCAGGATCCCGTCGATGTCAGCCCGCTCGAGTCCGGCGTCGGCCAACGCGGCAGCGCTCGCCTTGACGGCCAGCTCGAGCGGCGTTGCGCCGGGACGCAGCGACATCGCGGTCATGCCCAGACCCACCAGGTCGGCGGCGGCGCTCACGGCCGCTCCGTTGACCGGCGATCGCCGCGGTAGTTGCCCACTCTGATCCACTCCTCGCGGTCTTCGGCGGTGGCCATGGTGAAGCTGGCCAGCTCCAAGGGGCACAAGAAGACCTGCTCGCCACCCTCCAGGTCCTCGACGAGCAGGCGGGGGCCGTTGCCGTTGACGTCCAGCGACAACCGCACGGCCGCGAACTCGTTGACCAGGTCGGCGAGGACGCGGCGTCCGGCCGGAGTGTTCACCTGCCCAGTATTACCGCATACAAGTGTCAGAATCAATGGAATAGGGCGGAATGGCTCTATGCGTATTACGTGCAGACCGAGCGGTGTGAGCCATTCCCTACTTGGGAACATAGAGCTTGTGCGACGATGAAGGGCATGCATGGCGACGCCAGCGTTAGATGACATTGATGTCAGATACGAAGATCCGAGAAGGTGATGATGAGCCAAGCACCAGCACCGGCCGACGCGGTCGATGTGAGCCGAGTCGACACCGAGAACTACCGCAGCATCTGGATGTACCTCAAGGAGCTCGAGTTCCGGCAAGGGTTCATTGACATCGGAGTCAATGGAGTCCCCGTCCGTACCCGTTATGCCGAGGCCGGCGGTCCGGGCAAGCCGCACGCCATCCTGCTGCACGGCACCGGCGGGCACTGGGAGACGTTCGCGCCCAACCTTGCCGCACTGTCGCAGCACTTCCATTGCGTGGCGATCGACATGGTCGGCAACGGATTCTCCGGCAAGCCGGACTATGACTATGAGATCGCGGTTTACGTCGAACACGTGCTGGGGGTGATGGACCACTTCGGCATGGCGTCGGCCAACTTCATCGCCATGTCGCTGGGCGCGTTCGTGGCGTCCGCGGTCTGTGTCGGCCACCCCGACCGGGTGGGGAAAGTGATCCTGATGTCGCCGGCCGGACGCGAGGCGTCGGCGTCGAATATGGCGCGCATTCGGGCGGAACGAACCAAAGCGGTCAACGAGCCGACGTGGGCATCGCTGCACGCCGTGTTCGCCCACCTGATCGCCGACGAGTCAAATCGGCTGCCCGATCTCATCGGTCTACGTCAGGCGGTCTACCGGCGTGAGGACACCCGCAACACCATCGACCGGCTGCTGATCCTGCAGGACGAGAAGGTGCGGCAGCGCAACCTGATTCCCGACGAGAAGTGGCGCGGCATCACTGCGCCGGTGATGATCGTGGCCTCGGGCAAGGACCACGGGGTGTACCAGGACACCGCACGCACCATAGCCGACCTGATCCCGAACTCGGAGGTATTCGAGATGCCCTCGGTGCGGCACTGGCCGCATTTCGAGGACCCTGAGGCGTTCAACGCCGCGGCGATCGAGTTCCTCACGCGATGAGCAGACCCGCCGAGGTCGAGCTCGCCGACATTGCCCGGCGGCTCTACGAGGCCGAGCAGACCCGCACGCCTATCCGGCAATTGTCACTCGACTATCCCGACATGACCATCGAGGACGCCTACGCGGTGCAGCGGGCACTCGTCGCGCTCAAGGTCGCCGACGGGCGGGAAGTCAAGGGTCGCAAGATCGGTCTGACCTCGAAGGTGATGCAGCGGGCGGTGTCAATCGACGAACCGGATTATGGCGCGCTGTTCGACGACATGTTCATCGAGGATGGCGGCCGCATACCGCTGGGCCGTTATATCCGTCCGCGCGTCGAGGTCGAGTTGGCATTCGTATTGGGCGAGCAGCTATCCGGCCCGGACGTCACGTTGTTCGACGTGCTGCGGGCCACCGAGTTCGTGACTCCCGCATTGGAAATCCTCGACGCCAGGGTGCACATGTCGGACCCCGAAACCGGTCATCTGCGCACCATCGTCGACACCATCGCCGACAACGCCGCGAACGCCGGTCTGGTCCTGGGCGGGCGGGTGTTCCGCCCGTTGGACGTCGACTTGCGCTGGGTGGCGGCCCTGCTGCTGCGCAACGGCACCATCGAGGAATCCGGGGTGGCCGCCGCGGTGCTCAACCATCCCGGCAATGGCGTGGCCTGGCTGGCCAATCGGCTTGCCCCGCACGGTGTTCGGCTGGAACGCGGCGAGGTCATCCTGTCCGGATCGTTCACCAAGCCGGTGTTCGCCGAACCGGGGGACACCTTTGTCGCCGACTATGGACCGCTGGGCACGGTGTCGCTGACGTTCGATTCGGAGGCATCGTGACGAATCGGTGGACACAGCGCATCGGCGACGGCGACCCGCGCATCGGCATGTGGGTGGCCTCAGGCAGCGGTTACGTCACCGAAATCTGTGCAGGGTCCGGGATTGACTGGCTGCTGTTGGACCAGGAGCACGCGCCCAACGATGTGCGCACCACGCTCGAACAGCTGCAGGTGTTGGCCGGCTACCCAGACGTCGACGTGCTGGTGCGTCCGCCCTCGGCCGACCCGGTGTTCATCAAGCAGTTGCTCGACATCGGGGCTCAGAACATCATCGTCCCGATGATTGGCGGGCCTGACGAAGCGGCCGCGGCGGTTGCCGCCACCCGCTACCCACCCGAGGGCATCCGCGGCGTGGGCAGCGCATTGGCCCGGGCATCGCGTTGGAATCGCATTTCTGACTATCTTGTCACCGCAGACGCGACCGTGTCGTTGACCATTCAGGTAGAGAGTGTGGCCGGCCTGACTCTGCTCGGCGAGATCGCCGACGTCGACGGGGTGGACGCCGTCTTCATCGGACCGGCCGACCTGGCAGCCTCGCTGGGCAAACTTGGGCAGCCGGAGCATCCAGACGTCGTGAGCACCATCGAAACCGCGCTGGCGACCATCGTGGAACACGGCAAGCGTGCCGGGGTTAATGCGTTCAGCGAGCCACTGGCGCGCCGCTACATGGCGGCTGGGGCGAGCTTCGTGCTCGTAGGGGCGGATGTGGCACTGCTGGCCCGTGGCACCGAGCAGCTGGCGGCGAGGTATCGTCGCCAATGAACGACGCATTGTTTCTGACTGTCGTGTCACTTAGAATTCCGGATCATGGATCTCGACTTCACGCCTGACCAGCTCGAGTTCCGTGACGAGGTCCGCACGTGGCTCGACGAGAACAAGCCGACCGAGCCACGGCCGCGCGACGATACGGGTATCCGCGAATACGACCTCGCGTGGCAGCGCAGGCAATGGGAAGGCGGCTGGGCCGGCATCGCCTGGCCGACAGAATACGGCGGCAAGGGGCTGACGCTGCTCCAGCAGCTGATCTGGTACGAGGAATACGCCGCGCGGGGGTTCCCTGGGATCGATGCGTGCTTCGTCGGTAACTCGCACGCCGGGCCGACCCTGATCACCAGGGCAACCGACGAACAAAAGTCCTTTCACTTGCCCAAAATACTTGGTGGTGAAGTGATTTGGTGTCAGGGCTTCTCTGAGCCCGACGCAGGATCGGACCTGGCGGCATTGCGCACCAAGGCGGTGGTGGACGGCGAGCACCTGGTGGTCTCGGGGCAGAAGCTGTGGACCAGCTTCGCCACCGTCGCCGATTACCAGGAGCTGCTGGTGCGCACCGACAACACCGGCGGCAAGCACAAGGGCATCACCTGGGTGATCTGCGACATGAGCACACCGGGCATCGACGTCCGCCCGATCGAAACCATCGAGGGCGGTTCGGAATTCTGCGAAGTGTTCTACGACGACGTCCGCATCCCGCTGGGCAACGTGGTTGGTGCTGTGGGTGACGGCTGGTCGGTCGCGATGGCGACATTGTCCTTCGAGCGCGGCACCGCGTTCACCGCCAACCAGGTCCGGCTGGCGAAGATCATCGAGGACCTCATCGACTATGCCCGCGACCACGTCGGACCGGACGGCCGCAGACCCGCCATCGCCGACGACGAGATCGCCCGGCGGCTGGCCCGGGCCCGCGCCGCGGTGGCGGCGCTGCGGGCGCTCACCTACACCAATATCTGCGAGGCAATGAAGACCGAGACGCCCGGCCCTCGTGGTTCGATCGTGAAGCTGATGTACGCCGAACTAGCCAAGGAGATCGGCAAATTGGCGATGGACGTTCTCGGTCCGGCCTCGGTCCGGTATTCGTCGCGCTGGGACGTCGACGGCTGGGTCGGTTACTACTACTACAGCTTCTCCCAGGCCATCGGCGGCGGAACGTCGGAGATTCAGCGCAACATTGTCGGCGAACGCGTGCTGGGGCTGCCCAGATGAGAGGACCAAACGGTGGATCTGCTGCCCGGAGTTGAGCAACTCGAAATCGTCACGGCAGCAGGAGAATTTCTCGCCGATCGGATGCCGGTTGAACGGATTCGCGCCAATCGCCATGCGGCTGCCCCGATTCCCGATTCGCTATGGCGACAATGCGCCGAGCTGGGCCTGCTTACGCTCGGACTCGACGAGGAGTCCGGCGGGTCAGGCCGTCCCTTGGACGACGAGGCACTACTGTTCGTCGAACTCGGCAAGCGCCTAGCGCCAGGGCCCTTCCTGGCCTGCACGTTGGGCGCCCGGGTGGCTGCCCGTTGCGGAGACGACGCGCTGGCGCAACGGATCGGCTCGGGGGCGTCCAGGGTGGCTCTTGCGGTATTGCGTGGCGACGGCGACGTTCGCCCTGTCAAGGGCACTTTCGATCTGTTCGACCCGGCAGGCGCCTCGCACGCCTTGGTGGTGGCCCGCAGCGGTGCCGCTCTGGTCGGCATCGATTCCTTCGGCTCACTGGCGCCCGTGGTCGCGGCAGACCCCGGTACCCGGATATCGACGGCCACAGCGGCATCCGCCGAACCGCTGCACTGGCTGGCTGTCGACGACGAATGGATCTGGGGCCGCGCCATGGTGTTGACCGCGGCGTACCTCACCGGGTTGGCCGCGGCCGCCGCGGCGTCAGCCACCGAACACGCCAAGACTCGTGAGCAGTTCGGCAAACCCATCGGCGTGCACCAGGCGATCAAGCACGCCTGCGTCAACATGGGGATCGCCGCCGAGGCGGCACAGGCGCAGACGTTCTTCGCCGCGATTGCGGTGGCGGGCGGACGCGCCGACGCACTGCTGCAGTTGCTGTCGGCCGTCACGGCGGCCGGCTCGGCGGCCGTCGACAATGCCGCCGCAGGCATCCAGGTATTCGGCGGGATGGGTTATACGTTCGAGAACGACATGCACCTCTATCTGAAGCGCGCGCATGTGTTTCGCCACCTGTTCGGTGAGCCTACCGACGTGCTAGCCGAGCTGCTGGCCCAGGACCGCGCCCAGTGAGCGGCACCGCTGGGGCCGTAGCCATCGCGGGCGTCGCCCTGTCCGACGTGGGGCGGGTCGACGACAAGGGACCCTACGAGCTGATCGCGCAGGCCAGCCGGCGCGCGCTGGCCGACGCCGGCCTGACACCCAACGATGTCGACGGGTTGGCCTCCACCGGTCAGGGCACACTGCCCCCCGTCGATGTCGGCGAGTATCTCGGGCTGCGGCCACGCTGGATCGATTCCACAGCGGTCGGGGGAGCATCGTGGGAGGTGATGGCCGCCCACGCGGCCGACGCGATCGCCGCCGGGCACGCCGATGTGGTGCTGCTGACCTACGGCTCGACCGCCCGCTCGGATCTCCGAAAAGGGTTGCGTGGGGCCAACATCAACTGGGGTGCGCGTGGGCCACTGCAGTGGGAGGCACCCTACGGCCACACCCTGATCTCTAAGTACGCGATGGCCGCGCGGCGGCATATGTTCACCTACGGCAGCACGATCGAGCAGCTGGCCGAGGTCGCCGTGTCCGCGCGGTTCAACGCGGCCGACAATCCCGCGGCCTACTACCGCGATCCGATCACCATCGACGAGGTGCTAGGCGGACCGATGATCGCCGACCCGTTCACCAAGCTGCACTGCTGCATTCGTAGCGACGGGGGTGCCGCCGCCGTTCTCGTTAGTGCGGAACGCGCGAAGGATCTACGTAGTAAGCCAGTGTGGGTGCTCGGTTCAGCGGAAACGACCTCGCACATGCTCACCTCCCAGTGGGACGACCTCACCGTCGGCCCGGCCGCGGTCAGCGGACCGCTGGCCTTCGCCCGCGCCGGGGTCGCGCCGTCCGACGTCGACGTCGCCGAAATCTACGACGCGTTCACCTACATGTTGCTGCTCACCATCGAAGACCTCGGCTTCTGCCCCAAGGGGGAGGGCGGTGCCTTCGTCGAGAAAGGTGCGCTGCGCCTGGGCGGCGCGCTTCCCACCAACACCGACGGCGGCGGGCTGTCGGCGTGCCACCCAGGCCAGCGCGGGTTGTTCCTGCTGGTCGAGGCGGCGCGACAGTTGCGCGGCGAATGCGGCCCGCGCCAAGTGCCCGATGCCAAGATCGCCTGTGTCAGCGGCACCGGCGGCTGGTTCTGCTCCAGCGGCACAATGATTCTTGGCGCCGAGGAGCCATAGATGGCCAGCGCACCGCTGAGCACCGAAGTCGTCGACACCCGGGAGATGTTGGAGGCAGCGGCTGCCGTCCACGGGAATGTCGAAGCGTATGTCGAGCCTGGGGCGCGAATCACGTTCGCGGAGTGGATCGGCCGCGCCCGTGGCGTGGCGACCCAGTTCGCCGACCTCGGCGTCGGCAAGGGCGACGTGGTCACGCTGTGGCTGCCGTCGGGCATCGACTATGCGACGTGTTACGCCGCCGCGGCGATGATCGGCGCCATCACCGCCGGCCTGAACCCCCGGCTCGGCCGTCGTGAGATCGAATCGATTCTGCAGCAAGCCGATCCAGCGTTGATCGTCGCCGACGAGCATCTCGGCGCGCTACCCGATACCGGGCACCAGCTGCTGTCGCGGGATGCGCTGTGCAGCGACCCGTCGCGATCGGCACCGCCTGCCGTGGAGCTCAACCGCCGGGACCTGGTTGCGTTGATCTTCACCAGCGGCACGACGGGGACGCCTAAGGGCGCGGCCTTCGATGCCGACCGACTGGCTGCGGGCGCGGCAGCATCAGGCGTGATGAGCGCGCCCTACGACAGGCGCCTTACGTCGACGCCGTTTTCGCACGCCGGCTACATGTTCAAGCTCTGGGATCAATTGGTGTGGGGCAGCACGCTGGTGGTGCCACCGACACCGTGGTCGGCAAGGGGCATGTTCGACGTGCTCCGCGACGAGCGCGTCACCGTAGCGGGTGCGGTCCCGACTCAATGGGCCAAACTGCTCGATGTCGACGGTGTGAGCCCCGAGGCGTTGCCGCACTTGCGGATCGGGGTGGTGGCGACCGCTCCGGCGCCGCCCGAACTGGTACGGCGGGTCGCCGGGGGCATCGGGGTACCACTGGTGGTGCGGTATGCGATGACCGAGTGCCCGACCATCTGCGGCACCGAACCGACCGACGCCCCCGAGATTCAGTTCCGCACCGTGGGGCGGCCCGCCGCGGGCATGGACGTACGGATCGGATCCGACGGCGTGGTCGAGGTGCGCGGCCCCTGCGTGATGCGTGGCTACTGGCGTAACCCGGAGCTGACCGCAGAGGTGCTGCGCGACGGTTGGCTGCGTACCGGCGACGTCGGCGTGCTCGGCGACGACGGCAATATCACACTTGTGGGGCGCCGCGGTGACATGTACATCCGGGGTGGCTACAACGTCCACCCCGGCGAGGTCGAGCGGACGCTCACCGGCCACCCGGGTGTGAAACAGGCTGCCGTGATTGGCCGATCCGCGCCGGTGATCGGCGAGATCGGCGTCGCGTGCGTGGTACCCGCGGACGCCACCGCTCCGCCGACACTGGCCGAGTTGCGAACTCACGTGGCGGGCGAACTGGCGGACTACAAGGCGCCCGACGAACTGCTGATCGTCGACGAACTGCCGCTGACTCCGATGCTCAAACCGGACCGGCCTGCTCTGCGTGGACTAATCACACTGCGCAACGAGGACATTCAACGTCTAAGACGGCCAGGATGAAGAAGTCCAGCGGTAACTCATGGCTGATCCGGGTGTAGCTCGATGAACAGGCCCTCGGCTTCGGCGCATAGCGTGTCCCCGTGGGTGAGCTCCGCGCGCAGAATTCGTTTGCGCCCTTGCTCGCTGACAAACCATGCCCGTACCGCGAGTTCCACGCCGACGGGTGTGATGGACCGGAAGTCGGTGTGCAGATACGCCGTTCGCGCGGGGGCGCGGTCACCGCTACTGGCCAGTCGGCCAAGCACCTCGTCGAATAACAGCGGGATGGCCCCGCCGTGGACGGCTCCGCCGCCGCCTAGGAAGTACCGGCCGAACGTTATCGACCCCTCGACTTTCTCATGGTCGCCCGCTATCGGAATGAAGTTGGGGGACATGGTTTGTCCACGTCCTGGCAGATCGAGCCGGCGGGCGAAGATCTGTCGTCGCTCGGGGACTGCGGACTGGGCCAAGCGGTCGGCCCATCGCTGCAATTCCTGCTTTAACGCGACTATGGTCGCCGCGTCCGGAGCGGCTGCAGCCACAGCGTCGAGGAAATCGCGCAGGGCGTCGATCATGTCGCCGTACTCGGCGCCGCCGCCCGGGTTGCGTACGGTCGGCTCCTGCCAGGCCCGCATCGGCGGAAACCCGCCCCGTGGCGCCGGTTCATGGGTCACTTCGCACACCGTTCCGCCATGTCCCAAGACTAATGCATTGACATTAATCTTGCGCGCTGCGATGCTGGCGTGGCGTGCGTCACAACGCGTCGTGACCACAGCCGCGAGTAGACGGTAGGGAGCGAACATGGCGGAAGTCGCGTCGGACGGCCCACTGGCCGACCTCGTGGTCGTCGACCTATCGACGACGCTGCCGGGAGCACAGGCGACGCAGTTCCTCGCAGACTGCGGCGCCGAGGTGATCATGGTCGAGCCGCCCGACGGTAGTCCGTTGCGCGAGCTGGCGGGCTGGCCCGCACTGCTCCGCGGCAAGCGCAGCGTGACATTGGACCTGCACGACGACGCCGATCTGGAGCGGCTGCGTGCCCTGTTGCGCCGCGCCGACGTCATGGTGAACACTCTGCGGCCGGCCACGGCCGAGCGGCTCGGTCTAAGTCCTGAGTCATTCTCTGAGCGTTATCCGCGGTTGGTGGTCGCCAACATCACGGGCTGGGGGTCGACCGGGCCGTTCCGTGACTACAAGGGCTGGGAAGCCCTGGTAATGGCGAAGGCCGGTGTCATGCATGAAAAGCGCGGACTGACGACAAGGCCGGGACCGGCTTACATCACGTCCTCCTACGCTTCGTGGGGAGCCGCCCACGCCGCTGTCCAAGGTGTGCTGGCCGCGCTCCTCGAGCGAGACAGCAGCGGGCTGGGCCAAACGGTCGAAACCAACCTGGTCACCGGCATGGGTTCGATGGATCCGTACAACTGGTTCTACGAGATGGTGCTCGAGCGGTATCCCGGAGCCTTCGAACCGATGGACGCCGCCTACGACGACCAGGGCAGGCCCCAGGCCTACCTCATTTATGCACTGCTGGTGTGTCCGACCAAGGATGGTCGCTGGCTGCAGTTCGCGCAGGTGTCACCGAAGTTGATCGGCGCCTGGCTCACCGAACTCGACTTGCTGAAGGAGCTCAGTGACCCTAAGTGGCAAGGGTTTCCGATGCTGCCGACGGCCGAACTTCGCACCGAGTGGTGGGACATGATGATCGAGCGGGTGGGGGCGCGCACTCTCGCCGAGTGGCAGCAAGCCATGACCGAGAACCGCGACCTGAGTGGCGAACTCTTCCGGAGTCCCGCGGAGTCGCTGGACCATCCCCAGACTGTGCACGAAGGCCGCGCCGCCACCGTCGTCGACCCCGATCTCGGGCCGGTCCGTCAACCGTCGACCCTCATTCATGCCGACGGCAAACCGCTGATCCAGCTTCGGCCGGCACCGCGAATCGGCGAGCACAACGACCTCGTGTCGTTCTCACCAGCCGGCGCCGACAGGGCCGGCGTGAACTCCGACGATCCGCCGCTGAACGGTGTGACGGTGCTGGAGTTCGGCAGCATGTTCGCCGGACCCTACGGCGCGACCCTGCTGGCCGACCTGGGGGCCCGGGTGATCAAGGTCGAGCCGCTGGACGGCGACAACATCCGTAACTTGGTCGCATTCCCCGAAGCTGGCGGCGCAAAAGTGTTGCAGGGCAAGGAAAGTGTTGCGATCGACTTCACCAAGCCCGAAGGCCTGGACTTGGTGTACGAACTGGCCAAGCGGTCCGACATCGTGCTGCAGTGCTTCCGGGGCAAAGCCGCCGAGCGGGCGAAGATCGACGAGGCATCGCTCAAGGCGGTCAACCCCGACCTGGCGTTCGTGACGACCTCCGGCTACGGGGTGGACGGACCGTTCTCGCACCGCGCGGCCTACGCACCGTCGGTCGGTGCGGCATCCGGGCTGGCGCTGGTCGACAGCCACGACACGGGCGAGCCGCCCGCCGACTTGGATGACCTGCACCGCCGAGCAGTCAAACTGCACGCGGGCGGGGCCGTCCCCGCAGTGCAATCTGACGGCATCGCCGCGCACGGCGTCGGTTCTGCGCTGCTGGTCGCGCTGTATGCCAAACGGATGGGACGACCGATGTCCAACGTGGTCACCACGATGCTCGCCACCGCGCAGCAGGCGATGATCGCCTACAACGCAAGCTATGCGTCCCGTCCCGCCGAGGTAGCCGCCGACGAAGAATTCTTCGGCATGAATGCGCTGTACCGGATGTATTGCGCGGCAGACGGTTACGTCTTTCTCGCCGCACCGTTGCCGCGCGAATGGCCGGCGCTGACGAAGGCGATGTCGCCCTACGTCGACTTGCACGCCGACGAGCGCTTCACCGATGCCGAATCTCGCGCGGCGCACGACGAGGAGCTGATCGCCGTACTGACAACCGTTTTCGCCAACAAGTCCAAGTTGGAATGGGAGCACGAGCTGTCCGCCCAGGACGTCGGCTGCGTCGAGGTGGTGGAAGCCAATTCCGAGTTGGTGCTGCAGACCGATCCGTACTACGAGGCGGGCTATGCCGTGGACGCCTACAGCCCGATCTTCGAAGAGCACCGCCGGCTCGCCCCGCTGTGCCGGTTCTCCCGCTCACGCACTCGAGCCGACGCGGGATGCACCATCGGGCAGCACACCGATGCGGTGCTGCGCGAAATGGGTCTGGAAGACGCCACGATCGCCGACCTCAGGGCGAAGGAGATCGTGGGCGGCAGCTGACGGATCAGTCGTCGTCGTCGGCGATCAGCGCGCGCGTCTCGTACGACACCGGAGCGGTTAGCATGCCGACCCAGGTGTCGACGTAATTGTGCAGCTGTGCCTCGCTGAGCCCGTGACCCGAACGCGCCGCCGCAGCAAGGGTATTGATCAGGCTGACATACAGCTGGAAGGTTCGGCCGCGCCGAATGCGCCCAGGCAGGTCTTGCAGCGCGGCGTCGACCAGTTCCTCCAGCTTCTCCTGCGTCCAATCGTCGTCGACGTGGTCGGGCCAGTATTCGCTGCGGGCTCGCGGATCCTCCACCAGCCGCGCCAGGAACGGCGCGAACATCTCGCCCGCGGCGATGCTGTTCGCCAGCGGGCGTGCCAGCAGCCACACCACCGCGCGGGGATCCGCCTCCTTGCCTTCCTCGCGCATGCTTGTGAGCATTTCCCGGCGATCGGCTCCCAGTGACGCTTGGCGGTAGGAGATCAGTGCGCGGATGAGGCCGTCGCGGGAGCCGAAGTGGTAGCGAATCACCGAGGTGTTGGACTGCCCGGCGGCCTGCTGAATCTCGCGCAGCGTGACGGCCTCGATACCCCGGGTGGCGAACAGCCGCTCTGCGACCTCCATCAACATCACGCGGGTCGATTCGCCCGAGGCATTTCGTCGCCGTGACCCCGCAGCCGATTCAGTGCTTGTCATGGATCTCCTCACGGTTCGCCTCAGTTGTACCGGCGTGGCAGCGTTTATAGAAAGAATAATGTCAATGCATTAGAAAGTCTGGACTTCTGACGGTTCGGCTGGCATCATTCGGGTGAGTGATCGGACCGCGGAGGGCCAATGAGCATGATCTGGACGAATTCGGGTGACTCGCACTTCCTGGAACCCGACGACCTGTGGCAGTCCCGGTTGCCGAAGGCGCTCGCCGACCTGACGCCCCGCGCTGAAAAGGATCCCGACGGCGAGTACGAGACAGTCTCGGTCGACGGACAGATCTTTCGGCGCAAGCTGCCGTCGTCGGCGATGGAGGCCTTCATCGAGGAAAGCATGAAGCCGCAAGGCATCCGCGACGCCAAGGCACGGTTGGGGGACTTGGACAAAGAGGGTGTCTGGGGTGAGGTCATCTTCCCGTCGCTGGGCATGTGGGCCTCGACGTTTCGCACCCCCGAACTACTCAAGGCATGCATGCGCGCCAGCAACGAGTGGGCGCTCGAGGAGATCTGCGCGGTGTCGCCGCGCTATGTGGTGACCGCCCAGGTGTCGACACTGATCGTCGAGGACGCCGTCGAGGAATTGCATTGGGCCGCAAGCGAAGGCTTCAAGGCGGTGTTCTTGCCGACCAGACCGCATCCGAGCGCCCCGGACTGGCATCGCAAGGAATGGGAGCCGTTTTGGGCGGCGGCCGAGGAAGCCGGCATGGTGATCGCGTTTCACATCGGCACCGACCCGGTCGACATGACCGTCGGCGGCGCATCGGGCGGAGCGGGCATGGTGTACCGCGGGCCAGGTGGAGCAGTGATGAATTACGCCGAGACCACGTTCTCCGGACAGCGGGCAGCAATGAAGATGGTCGCCTCCGGCGCACTGGACCGCCATCCCGATCTTCGGGTGCTGATCTCCGAAGGCGGCGCCACCTGGGTGCCGTTCCTTGGTGACCGGATGGTCGAGGGCTACCGCCAACACCATATGGCGGTGCGGCCCAAGCTGACTCGTAGTCCCAAGGAAATCCTCTACACCCAGGTTTATGCGTCCTTCCAGCATGACGAGACCGCGGTCGCTGCCTATGAGCACATGGGCTACAAGAACGTGATGTTCGGCAGCGACTACCCGCACATGGAAGGTACTTTCGGCCACACCCAGGACACCCTGAAGGGCCTGTTCGACGGGGTGAGCGACGACACCCGGCTGCGCATCACCCAGGGCACGTTCTACGAGCTGTTCCCCGACGTCCCGCCGATTCCGGCCGAAAGGTTCTGAGCGTGCCCAATTCGTCCGGGCTACGCGACGTCGCCATTGTGGGTGTCGGCGCCACACCCTATTACAAACGCGGCGGGTCACTGCCGAAGTCGATCACCGAGTTGGCCGGCGAGGCCATCTTGGCGGCGTGTGAGGATGCCGGCCTTCCCGTGACCGACGTCGACGGCTTCGCATACTACTCTGGCGCCAGCGCAGGCTACACCGAGAAGATGGACACCGCCGACTTCATGGAAACACTGGGGATTCCGGAAGTCCGTTTCACCGCAGCACTGACCTCAGGCGGTGGCGGCTCGGCGGGCGCGATCGGGCTGGCGCGGGCAGCCATCGTCGCCGGCGATGCCTCCGTAGTCGTGACGGTGATGGCGCTGCAGCAATCCAAACAGCGCCTCGGCTCCGTCTTCTCGGCGATCGAACCGGACCCGATCAACTCGTTCTTGCAACCGTCCGGGCTGTTCGGCCCCGGTCAGCTGATGTCAGTCATGGCACGCCGGCACATGCACCTCTACGGAACCCGTCGCGAGGCATTCGCTGAGATCGCTCTCTCCACTCGAGCCAACGCGGCAAATCGGCCAAAGGCGATGCACCCCGAGCCGCTGACGCTCGAGGACTATTTCAACGCTCGGATGATCGCAGAACCGTTGTGCCTCTACGACTTCTGCCAGGAGACCGACGGGGCGGTGGCCGTGATCACCACGAGCATGGATCGCGCCAAGGATCTGAAGCAGCCGCCGGTGCCGGTGGTCGCCGCCGCCCACGGCGGTGTGCGCGACTGGGGCAGGGCCTTCGCGTGGATGGGAATGCCCGACGAATACTTCGCCTCCTCGGGTAATGCGCCCATCGCCAAGCGGCTCTACCAGCAGGCCGGCATCAGCGCCGACGACATCGACGTCGCGCTGCTCTACGACCACTTCAGCCCGATGGTGCTGATGCAGCTCGAGGACTACGGCTTCTGCGGCAAGGGGGAGGGCGGCGCGTTCGTCGAAAGCGGAGCCATCCGGTATGACGGCGGCTCGATCCCGGTCAACACCCACGGCGGTCAGCTCTCTGAGGCCTACATCATCGGCATGACCCACATCATGGAAGGGGTTGAGCAGATGCGCGGGACCGCCATCAACCAGGTCGCTGACGCCGAACTCGCTCTAGTCACCGGGGGGCCGGCGAGCCTGCCCGTGAGCGGGCTGATTCTGGGGCACGCCGCATGAGCACCACCGCCGCCGTCGTCCTGGCGACCACCATCCCGGGCGAACACGTCCGGATCGCCGTCAACAAAGACACTGAGCCGTTCTGGCAGGCCGCGAAGGAGCGGCGGCTCGTGGCGCCGCAGTGTGGCGACTGTCAGACCTTCCGCCTGCCACCGACACCGTTCTGCCCCAATTGCCAATCCAAGACGGTGAATTGGGTCGATCTCAGCGGCGACGCGGTGGTCTACAGTTTCGCGGTCGTGCACGGGTTCCCCGGCATGCCGGATCTGGTGCTGGTGCCGGCGGTCCTTGACCTGCCCGACGCGCCCGGTGCGCGACTGGTCTCCAACATCGTCGACATTGCACCCGCCGACGTCACAATAGGAATGCCGGTCCACGTCGACTTCTCACCGATTTCCGACGGCTGGTTGCTGCCTGTCTTCCGCGTCGGCGATGAGGACCGGACGTAACGCCGTGTCCGACGACAGCGCCCTGCACGAGAAACCGCTGGAGTTCCTGACCAGCATCGCCAACACCGGCGGGTCCTGTGACGGCCAGGCGATCCTGCCCGTCAATGGTCACTTCCGGTGCACGTGCTCGTGCGGCGACTGGGACGTCGAAGTCGATGATCCGCAGGAAGGCCTGCGGCAAGCAAGGATTCACACCGGCAGCGTGGCCGGATAGATGCTGAGGAGCAAAGGCCCATGGGTAATCTGAACGGCAAAGTCGCCTTTATCACCGGAGCGGCCCGCGGCCAGGGTCGCGCACATGCGGTCCGACTTGCGGCGGACGGCGCGGACATCATCGCGCTCGACATCTGCCGCGATATCGACTCTATCGACTATCCCAACGCCAGTCCGGAGGATCTCGACGAGACCGTCAAGCTCGTCGAGAAAGAAGGTAGACGCGTCGTGGCCCGGCAGGCCGACGTGCGTGACGCCGACGCCGTCGAGCAGGTGGTGGCAGACGGGCTCGCCGAGTTCGGCCGCCTGGATATCGTGATCGCAAACGCCGGCGTTATTCGACTGGGCCCCGATGGCGACCGGCGGCAGACCTTTCGCGACATCATCGATGTCAACCTCATCGGCGTGTGGAACACCGTGGAAGCGGCTATCCCAGCCCTCATCGACGGTGGACGCGGCGGATCGATCGTGCTGACGTCGTCGAGTGCCGGACTCAAGGGCACCGGCACGGATCGGGCTGGTGGACAGGCCTATACTGCGGCCAAGCGGGGGCTCGTCGGCCTGATGCAGGTGTGGGCGAACGAGTTCGCCCAGTACTCCATCCGCGTCAACACCATTCATCCCACGGGTGTCGCCACCGGAATGGTGATGAACGAGACCATGGGCAAGCTGCTGGAGGCCAACGACACCGCGGTCGCGGCAATGCAGAACGCGCTGCCCATCCAGGTCCTGATGCCGGAGGATATCGCGAACGCGGTGGCGTTCCTGGTGTCTGATGAGGCGAACTTCATCACCGGCACCGCCTGGCCGCTCGACGCCGGCTTCGCCGTCCGTTGACGGTCCGGGCGGACGTCGAGGAGTATTGCGTTCGCCTCCCGACATAGTTAACCTAGTTGGACGATTCCGCTTTGGATCCGTCGTAGCAATTCGCGCTAGATTGACAGTGGACTGTCGTAATATGCGAGCCGCGCGTGCCTGTAATCGCGCTCGTTCTCGGCGGTACGGAAGGACGTCATGATCCAGAACCAGCCAACGGCAACATGTCCCGTAAAGAGCGTCGATATGAACGCGCCGGACTCGCCTGCTCTGACGCACTTCCATCTGCTCGATGAGTGCCAGGACGACGCCCGGCCGGTCTTCCGCAACACCGAAGCCGGCATGGATTACTGGGTGTTTACCGAAAACTCGGTGATCCTCGACGGACTCCAGCACCCGGAACTCTGGTCCAGCAGCGTTATCGTGCCCACCGAACCGGACCCCCCGTACAAGTGGATTCCGATCATGATCGACCCGCCCGACCATGCGAAATGGCGCCATGTGCTGGCGGAGTACTTCTCACCGGGCCGGGTCAAGGGCCTGCGCGACGCGCAGCAGAAGCTCGCCGCCGAACTCATCGACCAAGTCGCCGGCGAGGGCGGGTGCGACTTCGTGGCGCGGATCTCGCGGGTGTTCCCGTCGACGGTCTTCCTGACGATCATGGGCATGCCCGTGGAGGATCTCGAGAAGTTCCTGGCCTGGGAGGACATGATCCTGCACCAGAGCGGGGCCGGGGAGGAAGTCAACGCGGCCCGCCTCGAAGGCATGACGCATGTGATGGGTTACTTCTCGGGCCTGATTCAACAGCGACGCGAGAACCGTGACCCCGATGCCGACGACATCGTCAGCAAGGCCATCGACTGGACCATCGACGACGAACCGATCAACGATCTCGAGCTGCTCAACTGTCTGTTGCTGTTGTTCATGGCCGGGCTCGACACGGTCTCCAACCAGCTGTCGTACGCGATGCTGCATCTGGCCACCCATCCTGCCGACCGCGCCCGGATCGTCGCCGAACCGCAGCTCATTCCAAGGGCCGTGGAGGAACTGCTTCGGGTTTATCCGATCGTGCAGACCGCGCGAAAGGCGACCCGGGACATGGACTTCCACGGGTGCCCGGTCAAGGCGGGCGACATGGCGTCGTTCTCGTTGGCGTTCGCAGGCCGGGACGAATCGGCCTACCCCAATGCCCGCACGGTCGACTTCGACCGCGGCGTCACACGTCACTTGTCCTTCGGCGGCGGTCCGCACCGGTGCCTGGGTTCGCATCTCGCCCGACAGGAGCTGGCGGTGGTGCTTCAGGAGTGGCACAAGCGCATTCCGGAGTACGAGGTCTCGGGGCAGCCTATCGAGCACGGCGGTCAGGTGTTCGGCGTGGATTCGCTGAACCTGACGTGGCGCTGACGTGAGTGCGCCGCTCGCCTTTGGTGCCGAGACGGTCGACGCGTAGGAAAGCGCAATGCCCAACACCGTCGGATTCCTCGGTGCCGGACAACTCGGCGCGCCGATGGTCGAGCGGTTGCTCGGCGCCGGCCACGATGTCGTGGTGTACGCCCGCCGCGAGGAGGTTCGTCGCCGACTGGAGGTGAAGGGCGCGGCGATGGTCGATTCGGTGGCCGACCTGGCCCGCGGCAGTGACGTCCTCATTTCGTGCTTGTTCTCCGACGCCCAACTGCGCGAAACTGGGCTCGGCGCGGGCGGTTTCATCGCCAACGCGAAGCCGGGTGCCGTGTTCGTTTCTCACACGACGGGCACACTGTCCAACCTCGAGGCGTTGCGGGCTAGTTCTCCTTCGGCGCCGGTCATCCTCGATGCGCCGGTCAGTGGCACCGCCGAGAACGTCGGCGCGGGGACCCTGACCGTGCTGATCGGTGGACCGAGTGACGCCGTCACCTCGGTGACGCCGATCCTGGCCGCTTACGCCGACCCGGTGGTGCCGACCGGCGCACTCGGCACGGCGCTGGCGCTCAAGCTGATCAACAATCTTCTATTCGCAGCCAATGCTCAACTTCTCTGTGCAGCGACGCAACTGGGCGTTCGGCTAGGTGTCGACCCGAGTGTGTTGCTGTCCACGCTGCAGGTATGCAGCGCCGGGAGCCGTGTGGCCGCCCACGCCCATCGCATCGGCGGGATGGATCGTTTCGAAGAACTGGCGGGGCCGTTCCTGCGGAAGGACATCGCGGCGTGCCGTGAGGCGGCGGCCGAGGCGGGTGTGGAGCTGGGACTGTTGGGCACCGCAGTGCGCGGGGGGCCGCTGGCCCTGGACGTAGACTCGGCGACCGCATGGTCAGACCGATGACGGGTCGCCTCGCGGGGAAGGTGGCCTTCATTACCGGCGCCGCCAGGGGACAGGGCCGTGCACACGCGGTGCGGATGGCCGGAGAAGGGGCCGACATCATCGCCGTCGACCTGGCGGGCCCATTACCCGACTCAGTGCGCTACCCGTCGGCCACCGCCGACGACCTCGCCGAGACGGTGGAGATGGTGAAAGCGACGGGTGGCCGAATCATGGCTGCTGCCGCGGACATCCGCGATCTGGACGCGCTGCGGACGGCCGTCGACGAGGGCGTCGAGGCCTACGGCCGACTGGACGTGATCGTGGCCAACGCCGGAATATGTGTCCCGGCACCGTGGAACGAGATCACGCCCGAGTCGTTTCGCGACATCATCGACGTCAACGTGACTGGCACGTGGAACACGGTGATGGCCGGCGCGCAGCGGATCATCGACGGAGGCCGCGGCGGGTCGATCATCCTGATCAGCTCCTACGCCGGTGTCAAGGTGCAGCCGTACATGGTGCACTACACCGCCAGCAAGCATGCCGTCACGGGGATGGCCCGGGCCTTCGCCGCGGAGTTGGGCAAGCACGACATCAGGGTCAACAGCGTGCATCCCGGTCCGGTCAACACCCCGATGGGCGGCGGCGACATGATTGCCGCGCTGTTCGCCGCGATCGAGACCAACCCCGCGCTTAACAACATGGGCACGCCATTCCTGCCGCAATGGGCCTGCGAGGCGGAAGACGTTGCCGCTGCGGTGTGTTGGCTGGCGTCCGACGAGTCGCGCTATGTCACCGCCACCCGTTTGTCGGTCGACCAGGGCATGGCGCAGTTCTAGCGAATCGCCGGACCTGATGCCTTTCGACCACAGTCAGCTGCGCGACAAGTGGTATCGCGACGGTTGGTACTCCGACCGCACCTGCCTGGACGCCTTCGAAGCGGGGGCGGTCGAGCACAAGGACGTGCCGTTGACTTTCATCGTGGGCAATTCAGTGCGCAGTCCGACGGTGGGCGAAATCCGTGATCAGGCGTTGGCCGTGGCGGCGTCTCTGCAGCGGCTTGGGGTGCGCGGCGGCGACGCGGTCGCAGTTCAGCTGACCAATCGTGTCGAATGTGCGGTCGCGTACCAGGCAGTGTTGTTGTGCGGCGCGGTACTGGTGCCGATCGTGCACATCTACGGTCTGACCGAGGTGGCCTTCATCGTCGGACAGTCGGGCGCGAAGGTGCTGATCATGCCCGAGCGGCACGGTAAGATCGTGTATAGCGAACGGCTGCAAGAACGTTCACAAATGGATTCGCTGCAGCATGTCGTCGTACTGGACGCCGAGCGGGGCGAGGGCTATCTCGCGTGGTCGCAACTGGACACACCCGCCGCCCGGTACCGGTGCCCCGCAGTGGCCGCCGACGATGTCTGTCTGCTGCTGTACACATCGGGCACCACGTCGGCGCCCAAAGGTGTCCAGCACAGCCACAACACGGTTTTGGCTGAGCAGAAGACAATGCCGGCGCTGCTGGGCGGTAGGCCCGACGACGTGTCGCTGGTGACCTTTCCGCCGGGCCACATCGCGGGCGTCGGGTCGATGCTGCGGCCGTTGCTCAGCGGCGCCCGGACTGTCTTCATGGATGGTTGGGACCCGGCGCGGGCGGTCGAGGTGGTGCACCGTTTCGGCGTGACCTGCACCGCGGGCACACCATTTCACCTCGCGGGCATCCTTGATCTGGGTGACACCGGAGACAAGCTGGCAAGTCTGCGGGAGTTTCTGGTCGGCGCCGCACCGGTCGCCGAGGAGATCGGCCGGCGTGCAGCGCAAGCCGGGATCAGCACCTTCCGCAGTTACGGCGCCACCGAACATCCCACTGTCACCGGTGAACACGAGGGACAGCCGCAGTGGGCCCGGCTGAGTACCGATGGAAAACCGCTGCCCGGCTCTGCGGTCCGCATCCTCGGGACCGACGGCGCAGACTGCCCGCCGGGCGTGGACGGCGAGGTCGTCGTGCGCGGTCCCGATCAATTCATCGGTTACCAGGATCCCGCGCTGAACGCCGACGCGTTCACCGCCGACGGCTGGTTCCGCAGCGGCGATCTCGGCCACCTCGACGCCGAAGGCAGGTTGAGCGTCACCGACCGGATCAAGGACGTCGTGATCCGCGGTGGCGAGACCATCTCCTCCGGTCAGGTCGAGGAGGTCCTCAACGCGCACCCCGCGGTGGCCGACGGCGTCGCCGTCGCTGCCCCGGATTCGCGTTACGGCGAAGTGGTCGCCGCGGTGGTGATCCTCAAACCGGGATGCGCGCTTGACCTCGACGACCTGCGGGCCCACTTTGCCACGTCAGGACTGGCTAGGCAGAAGACCCCAGAGCGTCTCGCCATCGTCGACGAGCTACCCCGCACGTCGCTTGGCAAGGTGCGCAAAGCCCAATTGCGTACTGACCACTTCGGTGCCGGCGGCGGTGGAAACATCAACCGCAGCAGCAGGGCTTAATGTGAACGGACCCCGAAGTCGATGTCCTGCAGGCCGGAGAACGGTGTGAAGCCGGCTTTGTCCAGCCATGACGGGGCTGCGCAGTGTCCCGGTTGCGGGCGCGCCCAGTCTACCCACGAACCCCAATCCTCGCGGCGTAACTTCTGTTGCAGTGTCTGCGGATGCTCCTCTGCGGCATCGGCGTAACGGCGCGCGAAATTCTTCATCTCGGGCAGCAGCCAAACGTCTTCCTCAGAACGCCATTTGCCATCGCCGCCGTACTCGATGAATTGATAGGACGGAAAGTCGATGGGTGCTCCTCCCGGTTGCGGATTATCGGCGCGATTGAGCACTTTGTAAGCCACCCGCGTGTCATCGACGACATACCAGACGAGCGGGCTGTAGACCTGTGGTGCGGCACCCATCGTCCCTTCGAGGAACTTGGCGATTTCCGCCGGACCGGTGAACGTTCCGTAGAAATGGTCGAAGTAGGTTGCGTCGTCGGTGAAGAGGCCGGACCAGGCCTGCCAGTCCTCGAGCACCGGGCCGGTCATGAAGTAGCGCCGAAATTCCCGCTCGACTTCGGCAGTGTCTGACATCGTGGTCATCCGCCGAGCCGCAGGCCGGTGTTGCGGGTGCCGAACACGTCGGTAGCCATGATGGCCCCCAGTTTGTTCGCATCCCATCGTTTTTGGCCGTTAGAGACAGACGCGACCGGATGCCAGCCCTTGAGCAGTTGAAGATGTTCGCCCATCGCGCGGATCACCTGACCGCTGACGTGGCCGGCCTCCGGACTGGCCAGCCAGGCCACCACCGGCGAACCCAGTGACGGGTCCTTGGGGTCGAACTCGTCCTCGGCGCGTTCGTCGGGCTCGATCGGCGCCTGCGCGCCGGGCATGGACGCCGACATCCGGGTCCGACCACCCGGGCTGATCGCATTCACCGTGGCGCCGATCGACGCCAACTCCAGGCTGAGCGTCTGGGTCAAACCGACGATCGCGGCCTTGGCAGCGCTGTAATTGGTCTGCCCGAAGTGGCCGTGCAGCCCGGCGCCGGAGGTGGTGTTGATGATGCGGCCGTACACCTTGCCGCCGGATTCCTTGGATTCCGCGCGCCACTTGCGGGCGACCGCGCGGCTGGTGAGCCAGCTACCGCGAACGTGCACCCGCATCACCAGGTCGAAATCATCGGCGGACATGTTCCAGATTGCCTTGTCGCGGACGATTCCCGCGTTGTTGACGACGATGTCCAGCCGGCCCAACTGCGAATAGGCGCGCTCCACGGCGAGATCGACCTGCTCCTCGTCGCCGACGTCGCTGAAGTCCGAAACAGCGGTGCCGCCGCGGCTTTCGATGATCGTCACCACTTCGTCGGCAACCTTGCCGGTGCCCTCGCCGGACAAGCTGGTGCCGAGGTCGTTGATGATCACGGTGGCGCCGTGCTTGGCCAGCTCGAGTGCGTGGCCGCGGCCGATGCCGTGCCCCGCCCCGGTCACCAGGGCGACTTTGCCGTCGAGTAGTCCGGTCATGGGCTCTCCTCGCTAGGTGTGAAGACCGTCAGATAGGGGCTGTCGGGATCGGTGTCGTCGACTGGGCGAAACAGTGCGGTGACGGGCATGCCGAGCCGAAGGTCCTCAGGGGCCGCGCCTTCGATCGTCGTCATCAGACGTGGGCCCTCGGCCAGTTCTACGATCGCGGCCACATACGGCACTCGCTCCTTGAACGGCGCCAGATCATTCACGTAGACGGTCGAATACGTGTAGAGGGTTCCAGTTCCGCTGGCCTTTACGGGCGCAACGTCCTCGCTCCAGCAGAACGGACAGAACGGGCGGGGGTAGTGATGGACCTTGCCGCACGCTGAGCATCCGGCGATCAGCAATTGACCCTGCCTGGCGGCCTCCCAGTAGGGAGCGCTTGCCGCGTCGATGGTCGGAATGTCATTCCCTTTTTGCAAGCGAGCCACATCTACCACCCGGTGAACTCGGTCGGTCGTTTCTCCACGAACGCCTGCACGCCCTCGCCTGAGTCGTGTGAATACGACTGGATCTCCTGTGCCATTGCCTCCGCGACGAATGCACCGGAGCGGTCGGTGTCGGGTGAGTCGTTGAGCAGCCGTTTTGTGAATGCGATCGCGGAGGTCGGCGCTCCGGCCAGCCGGCCGGCGAAGTCGGCGACCGTAGCGTCGAAGTCGGCGGAGCTGACCACCCGGTTCACCAGACCCAGCGTGAACGCTTCGGTGGCTGAGAGCCTTTCGCCGAAGAACGCCATCTCCTTGGCTTTCTGCATGCCGATGCGGCGGGGCAGTAGATAACAGCCGCCGCCGTCGACAACCAGCCCACGCTTGACGAATGACTCTGCGAAGTAGGCGTTTTCGGTAGCGATCACCAGGTCGGAGGCGTATACGACGTGGGCCCCCAGGCCCGTCGCCGCACCATGCACTGCGGCAATCACCGGTTTATTGCAGTCCAGCACGCTGGCCACCAGCTTCTGGGCGCCGTTCATGATGCGCCGGGTCGGTTCCAGCACTCGCTTCTCGCCCCGCGCGCGCCGTTCGGCGAGCGATCCAACGTCGGCGCCCGAGCAGAAGTGCTTGCCATTGGCGCGCAACACCACCACACGTACTTTCTCGTCGGCGTCGGCGGTGGCCAGTAGCGCGATGAGCGCATCACGGTCGTCGGGACGTACCGCGTTGGCGGCTTCGGGCCGGTTCAGGGTGATCGTCAAGACGCCGTCCGCGATGTCGGACAAAACTGCTGCCTGCGTGTTCATGGTGTGTACGTGGCCTTCAGATGTTTGATGCCGTTAACGAAGTTCGACCTCAGCATGACCGGTTCGCCCGCAGCGGTGATGTCGGGGTAGCGCGCGTAGAGCATCTGGAATGCCACGTTCAGCTCAAGCCGGGCCAGGTGCGCACCAAGGCAATAGTGCGGTCCCGGGCCGCCGAAAGCAATGTGGGTGTTGGGTTTTCGCGCGATGTCGAAGCGCTCCGGCTGGTCGAAGACCGCGGGGTCGCGGTTGGCGGCGGGATACCAGACCACGACCTTGTCGCCGGCGTTGAAGGTGTGGGTGACCTCGCCGTGGGCGTCGGTCAGCGTCACGCCGTCACGGGTCACCGTACGGCGAAAGTGGATCACCGGGCTGGCGTACCGAAGGATCTCCTCGACCGCAGTTGGGGCCATCTCGTCGTAGTTCGCCAGCAGGCGGTCGCGCTGGTCGGGGTGCGCGCTGAGGATGAGCAACCCGTGGGTCAGCGCATTGCGGGTGGTCTCGTTGCCCGCGCCAATCAGCAGGATGAAGAACTTCGCCAGCTCCTGGGGTGTGAGGTTTTCTTCGTCGGAGTTGACCAGTTTGCTGATCACGTCGTCGCGGGGATGGGCGATGCGGTCCTCGGCGATGCCCTTGAGCAACTCGATGAGCTGCTCGCTGACCTCGGTGACCGCGGCTCCGATGCCCGCGACGGTCTGGTCGGGTACGTACTCGGGGTCCGAAGCGCCGAGCACGATATTGGTCGCCCGCAGGATGAACTGTTCGTGTTCGCGTGGAACGCCGAGCATGGTGTCGATGATGCGCAGCGGCAGCAGCGTGGCGAACGAAGAAACGAAGTCGCACTCACCCGTACGCGGCATCTCGTCGAGGATCTCGGCGGTGGTCCCCTCGACGAGGCCACGCAGCTCGGACAGTATGCGGGGGGTGAAGCCGCGCGAGACGATCTTGCGTAGCCGCATGTGCTCGGGATCGTCCATGTCGATGATGGAGCCACGGTATTCGCGCATCTCGGGGGTCTGGTCGAAGATCTGCGTGCCCTGCCCGGAACTGAAGTCGGCGGGGCGGCGGCTGATATCGACGACGTCGCGGTGGGAGCCGACCGCCCAGAAGCCGCGGGGCAGCGGTGAGTCAGGTCGGTTGGTACGGACGAACGCCGGGCCGCCGGCCTCGCGAAGGCGCCGGTAGAGCGCGCTCCGGTCAGCCGGACGCTCCTGCCACCATTGCAGATCGATCAGCGGTGCGAACTGCTGCTCTTCGGTGCCGATTGCGCTCACACCACCCGATTCTGGCACCCATGTCACTTATAGGCAATGCCGGGCTACTTGAGCAAACTAGGAACTCGCGCGATATTTGCCCGGGGCAGGCATGAGTTATCTAACATTAGTGTCACTGAGTCGGAGGAGCGGGCGGAGAAGAGCACATGACTTTACGGGTCGGCATCATCGGCGTTGGGTGGGGCGCACATGTGCAGGTGCCCGGTTTCCGGGCGGCGAAAGGTTTCGAGCCCGTCGCGCTCTGTGCGCGCACACCCGATCGGCTGGAGCGTGCGGCGACCAAACTGGGCATCGAACGGACCTCCACGGATTGGCAGTCGTTCGTTACCCGTGACGACCTCGACGTCATCTCGGTCGCGACTCCCACCGCGCTGCACCACGAAATGACGATCGCCGCACTGGCCGCGGGTAAGCCCGTGTTGTGCGAGAAGCCGCTGGCGGGTGACCTCGAAGCGGCCCGCCACATGGTGCGTGCCGCGACCGACTCCGGACTGCCCACGGCCTGCTGCTTCGAGAACCGGTGGAACCCCGACTGGTTGGCCGTCGCGGACCGGGTGCGCTCGGGCTTCCTCGGCTCGCAGTACCTTGCGCGAGTCAGTCGCAGCGCGTCCTACTGGCATCCGAGTCATCCGCTGCAGGCCCATTGGATGTACGACCGCGAGCAGGGCGGCGGCTATCTGGCCGGCATGCTGGTACACGACCTGGACTTCTTGTGCAGCCTGCTCGGCCGCCCGGTGTCGGTGTGCGCGGAGGTGCGCACCAGCGATCCTGTCCGCGAACTGCCCGACGGCGGCACGCTAGCCGTCACCGCCGACGACACCGCCGCACTGCTGATGCGTATGGAGTCGGGGGTGACCGTCATTTTGAGCCTCTCCGTTATGGGCGCCCACGCCGATCACTACCGCCTCGAATTGTTCGGCTCCGACGGCACCATCATCGGCGACGGCGACTTGCGTTGCGCGGCATACAGCCTCGGCGCCGCCACCGATGCGGGATTGAGTCCCCTGACGGTGGATGAACGCGAACCCGCGCACCCCGAGCGGTTGCCCGGGGGCCTGGCGGGTCACGCCAGCAGGGCTATGGCGCTGATGCTGCAGGACTGGCTGCCCGCGTTCGACGGTGGTCCCAGCGGCGCGGCCACCTTCGAGGACGGGCTGTTGTCGCTCGCGGTGATCGACGCCGCGCACCGCTCCGCCGAAGGCGGAGGGTGGGAGCAGGTGCAGGTTTGAGATGTGCGACTAAAAATAGGCTTCACCTCGACGGTGGCGGGACCCGAATGAAAGCGTCAAGAGTGAACAACGGCGCGGCTTGCAACGTCGTGATCGCCTGCCGTTCGCCCCGACGATGCGATTGATCGTCAAGCGCAGAGGGCTGTAGTCGGGACGTAATCAGTAGCGGAAGGGAAGTGCCCAATGAGAGGCGGACCGTCGATCAAGCATCTCGACGACGTACCGGCTGAGGAGATGCTGCGTTATGAGTTCGCAGATGGCCGTACGGCGTCGATATGGGAGAAGTGGATCGAGCTGTCTCCCCGGTATTTCGCGTTCTGGAACAAGTGGGACCCGGGGGCCATCTCGTCGCAGCACGGTCACACCGGCGATCACAGCAATTTCATCCTGGCCGGCGAGATCCGCTGCGGCGACGTGGTCGCCCGCGTGGGCACGCACATCATGCTTGAGTGGGGGGACGTATTCGGACCTTGGGAGGCCGGCCCGCAGGGGTGTGAACTGTATGGGTTCATCGCCGGTGAGGGACAACCGTTCGGCGGCGACACCGCCGCGTACGAGGCACTGCTCGAGGCGCGTGGCGCCCGGTCGGTACCGTTACCGATGCCAAAAAATCTACCGCCTTGGATACGTGCCAAACTGGGCGCCTCATTCACCTCATCGATTACCAACTGGGTGGCGTCGACCTGAGCCGGTGTAGCGCCCGGTCGTCGGGTTAGTTGAGGGACGAGCCGGCATCAACCGTCACGTGCCGGCCGGTTATCGCTCGCGATTCGTCCGCCGCCAAGAACGCCACCGCGGCGGACGCATCCGTGTCAGCCCAGGTCGTAACGGGCCATGACACGGTCGTAAGCGATGCCGCGCCAGCGCGATCGCCTCTGCGATCCACGTCGAGCATGACCGGCCGATACAGCCGTCCGGCATGACCAAAGTCGTTGCCGTTCGCCGAACCGCTGGCGGTGTTCACCCGGATACCGTGTGGTGCAAGCTGTTTAGCTAGCATCTGCACGTACTGCGAAACCATCGACTGCGCGAGCTCGTACGCCGCCCCGCCGGGCCCCTGCGGCTGATCGCGGAGAGGTCCTTGCGTCGACGATGGGGGACCAGAAGCGATGAGAGACGCGCCTTCGCCCAATCGCGGCATCGCTGCGCTGAAAGTGTTGACCACGCCGAGAAAGTCGACGTCGAACGTGTCGATGAAGGCCGCGATCGGGGCGTCCGGCTGAGTCGGGACGATGGCGGCGTTGGCGACGACGATGTGGAGTGCGCCGAGTTGTCGCACCGCGGTGTCGACGGCGATCTCCATTTCGGCTCGATCGCAGACATCGCAGCGGTACACCGCCGCTCTTCGGCCGAGCTTCTCGATCATGGAAGCGGTGCAGTCGAGGTCTTCGCTAGTGGCGAGCGGATAGTCACACGAAGGGATGTTGTCACACAGATCCACCAGCATCACGTCTGCGCCTTCCCGGGCCAAACGCAGCGCGTGGCTTCGACCCCGTCCCCTGGCTGCACCAGTTACGAGCGCCACCTTGCCCGCGAGACGTCGACTAGTCACGACCTTCTCCGGCGAGAAGTCCCTCGGCGGGCGGATAGAGCAGTACGCCGCGGATATTGGCGCCGGCGTGCATGTCGGCGTAGCCGTCGTTGACCTTCTCCAGGGGGTAGGTGCGGGTGACCATAGATTCGAGGTCCACCTGCCCGGCGCTGTACAGCTCGAGGATCTTCGGGATGTCGGCTCGCGGGTTGCCCGAGCCGTAGAGGGTTCCGACGATCTGCTTCTCGGTCAGCGTGAGGTCCATCAGATTGGCCCGGATCTCCCGTTCCAGCATCGGGTGGATGTTGGTGACCACCAGCCGGCCACGCTTGGCCGTCATGGCCAGCGCCCGGCCGACCAGCTGGCCGTCACCGACTCCCATGGCGCAGATGAATTTGTCCACGCCGCGGTTCCAGGTAGCGTCGGCGACAACGGCTTTCGCTTCGTTCCAGTCCGCCGCGGTATGAGTGGCTCCCATCTTGACCGCTTCGGCCCGTTTGTACTCCGAGGGGTCGATGACGGTGATGGTGCGGGCGCCCGCGAGCCGGGCACCCTGCACCGCCGCGGCGCCGATGCCACCAACCCCCGCGATGGCCACCGTGTCGCCCGGCCGGACGTCGGCCGCGTAGACCGATGATCCCCAGCCGGTAATGAAGCCGCAGCCCAGAAGGCAAGCCAGGTCCAGGCGATAGTGGTCCGGGATCTTCACACAACTCGCCTCGTGCACCACGGTGTGGTGTGCAAACGAGCCGACACCGCAGGCCAGGGCAAGGTCGTCGTCACCGAGATGGTGGCGGGCGGTGCCGTCGTGAATCTGCATGCCCGAGTAGATCTTTGCGCCGAGGTCACATAGGCTCTGATGGCCCGTTGAGCATGAGGGACACCGGCCGCACGACGGGATGAAGCTGAAGACGACGTGATCGCCCGGCGATAGCCACGACACGTGCTCGCCGATGGACTTGACCACACCGGCGCCCTCATGCCCGCCGATGCAGGGCAGTCGAATCGGCATGTCCCCGGTGACGAGGTGGTCGTCGGAGTGGCACATACCCGAGGCGTGCAGTTCGATCAGTACCTCGGTGGCCTTCGGCGCGTCGAGCTCGATGGACTCGATCGACCACGGCGTGTTGCGTTCGAACAGGACCGCTGCTTGGGTCTGCACTGCTGTGCTCGATTCTCTCTGGCCTTCCGGCTCAACGGATGATGGCTTGAAGTTCGACGAACCCGGCGATGCCCTCGGGGCCCCCCTCGCGGCCGATTCCGGACTGCTTGAATCCGCCGAACGGGCTGGCGAAGTCGAGCACGGCGGTGGAGTTGACGGCAACGGAACCCACCAGCATCCGGGCCGCCACCGCCGCCGCCCGTTCCTCGTCGGCGGACCACACCGCGCCGACCAACCCGTAGCGGGAGTCGTTGGCGATGGCCACTGCCTCGGCGGCGGCGTCGCGGCCGGTGTCGTCGTAGGCGATCACGACCGCGACCGGTCCGAAGACCTCCTCGCGGGCGATCTCCATGTCGTTGGTGGCAGTGACGAGCGCGGGGGAGACGAACCACCCTGAGCGGTCGGGCCGCTCGCCGCCGACCAGCACGGTGGCGCCCTCCTGCCGCGCGCGTCGCAGGAACCCCTCGACCCTGTCGCGTGCAGCCTCGTTGATCAGCGGACCGATATCGGTGGCACGGTCGGCGGGATCTCCGACAACCAGCCCGGCAACGGCGGCCGTCAGTGCGGCCACAAATTCGTCGTAGCGGCTGCGCGGCAATAAGATACGCGTCAGAGCGGCGCACAGCTGACCGTTGTTGCCCATCACGCCGGCGACCAAACCTGGCACCGTCGTCTCAAGCGGCGCATCGGGCAGCACGATGGCCGCGGACTTGCCGCCCAGTTCGGTGCTGCAGCGGCGGATTCGGGAGCCACACGACGCTGCGATCCTGGCACCGACGGCCGTCGAGCCGGTGAAGCTGACCTTGTCGACCCCCGGATGTTCGGTGAGCAGCTCGCCGGTTTCAGCGCCCCCGTTGACGACGTTGACGACTCCGTCGGGCAGTCCAGCTTCCTCGATCGCCTCCATCAGCACGCCGAATTCGAGCGGGGCATCGGGCGCCGGCTTGAGCACCACTGTGCACCCCGCCGCCAGGGCGGGACCGAGCTTTAACGCTGCGATGAACAGCGGTGTGTTCCATGGCACGATGGCGCCGACCACGCCGATGGGAAGCTGACGCACCTCGACGGTGCCGCCCGTCACCGATGGACGGGTGGTCGAGAAGGGATAGTGCGGGGTTATCGACGCGTAGGCGCGCAGCACGCCGACCGCGGTGATGACCTGACCGAAGGTGCTCCAGGATCGCGGCGAGCCAATCTCCGCGGTGGTCAGGTCGGCCAGTTCACCCTTGCGGGCGCTGAGCCCGTCGGCGAGTCGCCCCAATGCGGCACCGCGATCGGCAGGAGCGACCCGCCCCCACGACTGATGCGCGCCGCGGGCGGCCGCAACCGCGGCGCCCACTTCGTCAGGGCCGGCAATACCGACGGTGCCCAGCAGCTCACCGGTGGCCGGCGACGTCACATCCAGTGTTCCGGCGTGCGCGCCCGACATCCATTTGCCTGCGACATAGCTTGCCGCCAACTCCACCATGGGCACCGATTCTGGCAGCAATGTCATCTTCGGACAAGCGGCCCATTGGCTAAGAAGCGACGATTCAGTTTCACGTCTTCACTTTTTCTGACAGTATTGGTCACTATGAGTGCATCGTCCGATAACGCCGCCGACGGTAATTCCGGACGGCCGTGGGACCTGGTCGTGGAGCGGGGCAAGATCGCCGAGTTCGCCGAGGCCATGTTGTGCGACGATCCCTCCTACCGTGGCCCAGACGCGATCATCCCGCCGACGTTCCTGACCACCGCAGGCCGCTGGGCGCCGGCCGGCGTTCGAGTCGACGTGGGTTTCGACCGCAAGCGCCTGCTGCACGGCGAACAGGAGTACATCTTCCACAGCGACCTGCCCGCGGCCGGTGACGTCCTGACCGCACGGGAGAGGGTCGTCGACCGGTACTCGAAACCGGGCAAACGTGGGGGCACGATGCGTTTCGCCACCGTGGTTACTGAGTACCGCGACGCCGGCGGAGCGCTCGTCGCCGAGGCCAAAGCCACCTTCATCGAGACGGCCCCCCGATGAGTCCCGGCGACGGCGCAGGCGGACAGATCACGACGACCACCGCATTGGGTGTCGGCGTGCAGGCGCCGGTCCGCGAGTTCGGACCACTGACTCGGCAGATGTTCGTCCGCTACGCAGGCGCGTCCGGTGATTTCAACCCCATGCATTACGACGATCAACTCGCGCGTTCCGCCGGCTACCCTTCGGTGTTCGCCCAGGGCATGTTCTCCGCGGCGCTGCTGGCCGGGTTCGCCACCGATTGGCTGGGCGCGGGCAGCGTGCGCCGTTTCGGCGTCCGCTTTCGCGAGCAGGTCTGGCCGGGCGACGTGCTGACCTGCTCGGGCACCGTGACCGCCGTCTCAGCGGAGCCTGACGGCGAACGGGTGATCGTGGAGTTGATCGCTACCCGGCAGACGGGTGGCGTCGCGATCACCGGCACCGCCGAGTTCGTCAACCCGCGAAACGCCGCTCGATGCGGCGCGGGTGACACGGATCGGCCATAGGCTGGAAACACTATGTCCGAAGCCTCGATCGTCCGTCGGGCCAGCTACGGCCCCTCCAGCCCCGCAGTGGGCGCTCGTGGTGCCAACACCCGGGGCCGTATCGCCGAGGTCTCGCTGGAGCTATTCGGCCGGGTGGGCTACTTCGACACCTCGGTCGACGCGATAGCCAAAGCGGCCGGGGTGTCCCGGGCCACTCTGTACCAGTACTTCAAAGGCAAGGACGAGATCTTCCTGGAACTGCTCAACGAATGCGGCAGCGCGTTGTTTCGGGTGGCGCGTCGCATCGGTCCGCTCGGCCCGGATGAGGTCGGCTTCGACAATCTGAACTGGTGGCTAGGCGAGTGGAGTTGGGTGTTCGACAAGTACTCCACGATGTTCGTGCAGTGGACGGCGATCGCCTCGTCGGACACCAAGGTGCGTCCCGAAATCACCCGGTTTGTGCGCGGTTATAACCACCGTCTCGCCGAGCGGCTCGCCGGGTCGGGCCTCAAGGGCCTGGACCCGGAGATCGCGGCCATGGCGATGACCGCGCTCGTGCACCGCATAAATCTGTTCGTACATACCGACCGCGCTTATGGCCGTAGCGCCAAGGATGCGGTCGACACGTTGTCGGTATTCCTGCAGCTGATGTTGTTCCCTGAGACCCCACTGTCGGTGCTGCGGTCACTGCCTTTGCACGCCAGCACGGATCCGGCGGCCGACATCGACGCCCTCAAGGCGCCTCCGGCCCCGGACGTCGCGGGGCTCTCGATCAGTGAGCGCACCACCAGCCTCAGCAAGCGCGCCGTCACCACCGTAAATGCTTTGGCCGATGCCGGCGCAGCCCAGTTCCGCGCCCGAGGCTATCGCAGCACCAGTGTCGATGACATCGTCGAGGCGGCCAACGTGGCGCGGGGCACGTTCTACAAGTACTTCAGCGACAAGCAGGATCTGCTCGCCGCCGTGGCCGCCGAAATCTACGGGGCCGCAATGGCATTCGCCCACCGGATCGCCGACGTCGACCCAGTGGCCAAGAAGTCGACGCTGCGGCACTGGCTGGGTACTTACGTCGAGTTCTACGACCGGTATTCGGGGTGCATCGAAGCGTGGGCCGAAGGCGCCACCGACGACCCCACCATCGTGAGCATCGGTGAGAACGGACAGGTGCAGATGGACATCGGCGCGGCGAGGATGCTGATCCGCGGACCGGGTCGGTATCCGTTCGACCCGGTGGTCTCCGCACTGATCCTGCGTGCGCTCGTCACCCGGGTGCCGCAGGCCGCTCTCGATCTGCCCGAACCGATTGACGACGACGAGCTCGTCGATGTGTTAATGACTTGCATCAACCGCGGATTCTTCGGACGCGCGAAGTAGATCGAGTCCTGGGCTATGCCGTTGTAATACCAGCGGCGATGAGTTCGTCGGTCGCCTGTGCGGAATATCCCAGCTCGCGCAAGATCTTTCGGTTGTGCTCGCCCAGCGCGGGCACGTCACCAATCACCGGATCGACGCCTGCCAGGCCAGCGGGCGGCAGCAGCGCGGCAGCCGGACCGCCGGGCGTCTGAATCTCGTGCCATCGATCCCGGCCGACGAGTACCGGATGTAGCCACAAGTGATCAACACCGTTCATGCGCGCGTGTGCCACGCCTGCGCTCCGCAGGCGCCCTTCGAGTTCCTCAGCGCTCAGCCGCGCCGCCACGGTATTGATAATCGACTCCAACTCGTCGCGGTGCGCTACCCGATCAGGGTTCGTGGCGAACCGCGGTTCGTCGACGAGATCTCGTCTTTCCAAAACGATTTCGCAGAACCGCAGCCATTCGGCTGAATTCTGCACGCCCAGCAACACGGTGCCGCCGTCGCCCGCGGTGACCGGGCCGTACGGCGCGATCGTCGGATGCCGCGCGCCGGTGCGTGGTGGCGCCTTTCCCCCGTAGCGGCCGTAGTAGAGGGGTTGGGACATCCATTCGACCAGCGCGTCGAATAACGACACCGAGACCGGCCGCACCGCGCCGGTGGTGGCGCGGGTGTAAAGCGCGGTGAGGATTCCGGAGAAGGCGAACATGCCGGCGGCGATGTCGGCGATCGATACACCGGTGCGCGCCACCTCCGCCGGTGAACCGGTCACCGACAACAACCCGGCCTCGGCTTGTACCAAAAGGTCGTAGGCCTTGCGGTCGCGCCAAGGTCCGTCCTGTCCATAGCCGCTGATGGTCGCCGTGATGGTCCGTGGGTGCGCGCGGGCCACCGATTCGGCGTCCAATCCCATCCGAGCCGCGGCACCCGGCGCCAGGTTTTGCACCAGCACGTCGGCGCTCTCGAGCAAACGCTCAACGATGCGTCTGCCCTCGGGCTGCTTGAGGTCGACAGTCAACGACTCTTTGCCACGGTTAAGCCACACGAAATAGCTCGACTCCCCGTGCACTGTGCGGTCGTAGCCGCGCGCGAAATCGCCGCCCTGGGGACGCTCGACCTTGATTACCCGTGCGCCGAGGTCCGCCAGCTGTCGGGTGGCGTATGGCGCGGCGACCGCCTGCTCAAGGCTCACGACGGTTATCCCGGCCAGTGGCGCATTCGTCATTTGGCCGGCGAATTCCGGTCTGGCTGACCGGTCCTACCGCCTGCCTCGTATTCGGCTGTAATGCCCGAACCGCGGACGCACACAGTGCAGCACCCCTGAGGATTAGATGACGGATACGTCAGAAAATCATATCAGCATGACCTGGTAGCCCCTGGATGCATTGCCCAGAAAGAAAACACCATATGTACGCGGTGTCAGATTATGGCTAGGCTCATCAGGTGGCAGATAGCTGCCCGCAGGCACCGGCGGGTTATGCGGGGCACGCAACGTGTTCGTCGACGTCGACGGGATCCGTCAACCGGCGTCCAGGCCGGGCTTCTCCCGAACCCCGGCCGCGCAACCGCGGCCCGCGCGCGTGGCGCCTCGGTCACGCTGACGCAGCGACGGCCATCCCGGTGATCCATTCCGGCACAGGCTCATAGACCATCGGGGTTACCGGCCGCCCACCGCCTGCGGCGCCCGCGGCAAGCCAGGTCCTGACCTCGTTGGCGCCCGCGCCCGCACGGGTGTGGGCGGTGTCGACGAGCCGAATCAGCGAGGCGACGTCCCAGTTCGACATGGCGTCTAACACTTCGGCGTCCCAATCGGGACGGATCTTGGTGCGTGCTGCCGCCATACCCTCGGCGATGATCCGTGCCCGGTCTTCGTCGCTGAGGTCGTAGGTATCGACCTCCAGACTCGGCGGGGAATGTGACAACCCTCCGGTCCCGATCACCAGCACTCGCTCGGCGATCCCGTCGAGGAACCGGCCAACTTCCGCACCGAACTCGGCCACTCGACGGCCAGTCGGAAGCGGAGCCGTGGCGCAGTTCACCGGCAGCGGAATGACCGGCTTGGCCGCCAATTCCCCGAGTAGGTCCCGAACGGGTTGGGCGAATGCGTGATCCAGCCCGATGTCACGACATGCGGCGACGTCGAATCCGGCCGACAGTAGGTGTTCACATAAGCCGCGTGCCAGGTCGGACGGGACATCCAGGTCGCCGGCCGGATGGCCGCCCTCGGCCAGAATCGCCGCCGACAACGCAACACCGAAGGCGGGCACCACGTGGCGAAACGCGCGGCGGTGGTCGCCGCCGAACACAATCACCACGTCGGGATCGAACTGCTGCGCGCGCCCGGCCGCTGACGTCAGTGCCGAGCGGAACCGGCGACCGAAGGCGTGTTCGACATCGCGTTCCTTGCCCGGGCTGTGACTCGCGCAGATAACCAGCCGCTCTGGCGTCACGTTCATCACCTCCGCTAGAAGTGACACTAATGTTAGATGAGTCTGGGTGTCGCGGCGCAAGCCGACGCGATTGGACGGCTACGGGTTCACACCTTCAGGACGATGCCTTGCGTCAGGGCGACGATGACGCCGAGGATCACGATGAATGCCACGCATGCCGCGACAAGCCGGACGGTTTCTCGCTGCAGCGCGGCATTGGTCTGCGGAGGAAGAAAGAACTCAGCGGGCAGCTTGTTCATGCGTTCGCTTGCCACCACGACTCCTTTCGGATTACGGAATGTAGGGGCTGTCGGCGCCGGTCACGCTGCGCAACACCACCAGCGGAATGATCAGGAACACAAAGAAGGTGACCTGGAAGACGATGAACCAGGCCCCCAGTCGCATGATTTCGAAGCGCCACCGCGGAATCGCCACGTCGTAGTTGAGGTAGTCGTCGAATTCTTGCTGCTTGGTCAAGACCAATTGCCTGGTGGCAACGGCTGTCCCGCCGCGACTTTCGGTGTCGCCGGGCGAATGCAACGCGGTCCGCGGGACGGTGAAACGATCCAACCGGCAGAATCGCTCAAAATGGTTGAGGCCGCGAATCGGTGGTTTACCGGCCCAATAGGCGATCAGGTTGGGCCACACGCACATGATGCCGATGGTCCAGAGCAGTGTGATGCGACCGCCGTTGCCCCACTCCAGAACCGGCCCGATGCCGGGATCGTAGGTCCACCATCCCATTGCCGTGGCGGTGCCCTCGACGGCGAAGTCCCAGATGTAGTTGACCGGAATCGCCAGCACCAACATGGATTTGAGCATGGTCCAGCCGAACCGCGCGGACACCCATTGACTCAGCCACAACACCAGAAGCGCGTGCACTCCCCAGTACACCGCGTACGCGAATGGCATGAATAAGGGATCATTGGGAGTTTTGAGCGGTAGCCACTCGAGTAGATGGTGCTGCGCAAACGCCGGACTATAGAACAACATCTGGCCCCAGTCGCCGATGGTCTCCATCCAATACACCGCGAGGCTGTTGAACAGGAAGAGGAATCCCCAGGTCAGGCGCCGCCGCCGGATGACGTCGGCTATCGCCAAAACGATGAAGACGCTGCCGGCGATCGGTATCACCCAGTTGAAGAACCAGACACCAGATGGGTTGAGAGTTGCCGGTGGCGCCAATCGTGATGTGGCGAAAAGCATCGTTGCCTCTCCGAGGGCAAGTGAGGGAGCGGACCCCATTCCGTTTCAGCCGATCTTTCTACATATGTAACCTAGTTGACCATATTTCGTTTGTCACCGGAATCTGTGATGGAGGGTGCCGCTGTGTGACGGCTCGAATGCTGCGGCATACCGCCAGCAGCCCGGCGTTCGCTGCCGGACGTTGACACTATGACAGTGAACTGTCATCTTTGGTAGGTCGTGCCAAAGGAGCTTAACTAGTGACGGATCTGAAGTCCTCTAGCCGGGCAGAGCCATCGGCCGTCGAGCCTCCGCAGATCAAGACGATTCGGCCGGTGCTGTTCTGGTCGAGCCTCGGCGCGGTGTGCGTAGTAATCGCCGCCTACGTCTATATCTCGTGGATCGCGTCGGGCAATGCGACCCCGGTGAATCCCGGTCCCGACCCGATCCCCGCGGCCACCCACTGGGCGATGACCGCCTTCCAGATCGCCTGCCCCATACTGGCGATGGCTGCCATCGGCTACGTGATCCGCAAGAGCCTGCGCGAGCGTCAACTCTGCGTCGAAGCTGCCATCGTGATCGGATCGGCGATCGCATGGTGGCACGATCCCCTCATCAACTGGTTTCAGCCGGCACTGTTCTACAACGCCGGCTTGCTCAATTTCGGCAACTGGACGCAGAACATCCCCGGCTGGCTCAGCCCCGACGGTCGATTGATGGCTGAGCCGGTACTGATGATCGGAATGATCTACATCTGGATGCCGCTGGCCATGGGCTCGATCGCCCGGTGGACCATGGGACGGGCGCGGCACCGGTGGCCGACGCTGGGGCCCGTTCGCACCTTCTGCGCCGGTTGGCTTGCGGTGTACATCATCGAGTTTCCGCTCGAGATCTTTGCGGTGCGCCACGGCCTGCTCGGCTATCCGGCGTCGATTCCTGGCGTCACGCTCTGGGCGGGTCAGACGATGCAGATACCGCTTTACGGCCCCATCCTGTGGTCGCTGGTGCTCAGCTCCAGCGGAGCGCTGATGTTCTTTCGCAACCGCGCCGGCCAGATCAGGGTGGAGGCGGGTGTGGAGACGCTGCGGTGGGCAGGGCCATGGGCCAGAGGACTGCTGAGGGTGCTCGCGGTCACCGGGTTTCTGCACGTGGTGGCGATCGGCGTGTACGACCTGCCGGTGAACTTCGCGGGCTTTTACGCCGGGCCGACCCAGACCTACCCGAGCTATCTGCGCACGCAGTACTGCGGACCGGATACCCCGCGGGCGTGCCCCGACGGCACCCGTTTCGACGATCGCTAGCTCGCCCTACTTGAGCACCGCGGGCAGGGCGGCGAACTCCTGGCGGATCAGGTCGTCGAGTGAACGACCTGGCGCCGAAAGCCACTGATTGAGGGCGCGTTCGACGAGCAGCATGCCGACGGCCGCCAAGAGCCGGCATTCGCTGTCGGGGGCGGGCATCCGGCGTCGTTCGGCGATCACCTGAGCGACGGTCTCGGCGTTGGCCTCGTGGTTTTTGCGTTCGCGGCCCAGCAACACGAGCGACGATGCGACGGCGTCGTGGTACTGCGCGATCCGTTTACGGATGCGCTTGAGTCCTGGTGCAAGCAACGCGAATGAATTCGCCAACGCCTCGAAGTCCGATGCCTCCTCCGGTTGAGCGAGGTAGACCCCGCTCACGGCGTCGATGAAGTCGTACTCGCCGAAGAAAAGCACCGACTCTTTGGTGGGGAAGTAGCGGAAGAAGGTCCTCGGCGAAACGCCCACGCTCTCGGCGATCTGGTCCGTGGTGGTCTCGTCGTAACCGTTGGTGCTGAACAGGTTCAGGGCCGCGTTCAGCAGAGCATTGCGGACCCGGTCCGCATGCGCGTCCCGCGGTGATCGGTCGCCCCGGGCCATCCGCCATCCCCTTTCCCGTCTGGTGTCGACAGTACAACGACTCCGGGTGCCGGCACATCGTTGACACTCGTTGTGATACCGACGATACTTCCCAATATATGACAGTGCGCTGTCATAGTGATACTTGAGCGCCGGCAGGCGCGGGTAGGGAGGATCTCGTCTCAATGACCGAGCTCGGCATCACCGGAACGCTGAACATCAACGATCTGCCCTTCGCGGAGGACCGCACGCGCGCTTGGCGCGAGCTGCGGGAGGCCGGCGAGGCGGTGAGTTCTGGCGAGGAGGTGGTGCTCACCAGTGCCGAGGCCGTCGAGTTCGCGGCCAAGAAACCTGAGATCTTCTCGTCGGCAAGGGCTTTCGACCGGCTGGGAAGTCCGGTTCCGTTGGTACCGATCGCGATCGATCCGCCAGATCACACCCGCTTCCGCCGAATGCTTGACCCGTTCTTCGGCCCGAAGAAAATGGCCGAGCGCGAGCCCGAACTACGCAGGCAGGCGGGTGAGTTGATCGATGCCATTGTCGCGAGCGGCGAGTGCGATGTGGTACCCGATCTCGCGACACCTTTTCCCTCCCAGGTGTTTTTGACACTGTTCGGGCTGCCCATGGCTGACCGCGACCGGCTGGTGAAGTGGAAGGACGCGATCTTGCAGTTCACCGATCCGAGTAGCACCGAAGCGACCCCGGAGGTGATGGCTCATGCGCTGGAACTGTTCAGCTATTTGACCGAGCACATCGCCGAGCGGCGCGCCGATACAACCGGCAACGACATGCTGACCCAGCTGATCCAAGACACCGACGAGGGCGGAATGTCGGACAACGAGATCCTGGGCCTGTGCTTCATGTTCGTGCTGGCCGGGCTCGACACCGTCACCTCTGCCGTCGGGTTCTCCTTAGCCAGGCTGGCGGCCGACGACGACATGCGCCGGCGTATTGCGCACGACTTCACGCTCATACCGGCGTTTATCGAAGAAATCTTACGCGTCGACGGTCCTGTGCCGTTTGCGCCACGTGTCACCACGGAGGGCGTCGAAGTGGCGGGCAGGTTCGTGCCCAAGGACACCACGGTCATGCTCAGTTATGGCAGCGCCGACCGCGATCCGCGTCGATACGAGGATGCCGACCAGATTCATCTCGACAGCAAGGTCGTGCACTTCGCATTCGGGCGTGGACCGCACCGGTGTCTGGGTTCACATCTGGCGCGTCTCGAACTACGGCTCATCCTCGAGGAGTGGCACTCACGCATTCCCGAATACACTCTGGCGCTGGGCAAGCCGCCACAGATGCCCTGGCCGACCGGGACGATGTCGCTGCAATCGGTGCCGCTGAACATCAAGCCGTCGTCGAAGGGTCAATAGATCTCGCGGGTGTCGCGGAACGGTCAAGCGACCTTGGGGATGATTTCCTCGGCTACCCACTGCATGTGGTCGAGGTAGGCGCTGAGCCCGTCCAGCGCTGGCGGGTTCACCCACGTGTCCGTGACGCCGCGCTCGGCCAGCATGTTGCAGTTGTCGATGACCTGCTGGGCGCTTTGGCCGAACTGCGCATTCGGGTCGTCGACGATGGCGTGCTCCTGACCGACGGACAACACCGCCAGGCTGTAGAACACCGAAAACGGCCGGTCGTCGAAACCGGGCTGCGAGCGTAGGTAATCCAATTTGGCCGGCAGCTCGTCGGGCTTGGTGAGCCATGGCGCCCAGCCATCTCCGAACCGGGCCGCGCGGCGCAGTACCGCGTCGGCGTCTCCGCCCATCCACACCGTCGGGTGCGGTGTGGAGATCGGCTTGGGCCCGAACGCGATGTCGTCGAACTTGACGAATTCACCGTCGTAACGTGGCGAATCGCTATGCCACAACTCGAACATCGCCTCGAGATATTCGTCTGCCATGCGGCCGCGCTTGGTGAACGGGACACCGATCGCGTCGTACTCCTCTTTGAGCCAGCCGACACCGACGGTGGTCTGAGCGCGACCGCCACTGAGCCAGTCGAACGTTGCGATCTGCTTCGCGGCGACGATCGGATTGTGCAGCGGCAGAATGGTGACCATCGAGCCGACGGTGATCGTCGAGGTGGCGCCTGCGACGAAGGCCTGGGCAGTGGTGGCGTCGAAGTAATGATCCCCGGACAACTCGAGATGGGCCGTTGGGGTCAGGAAGTGCTCTGGCAGAAATACCATCGAATAACCCAGCTGCTCGGCGTGTTGGGCGACTCGCGCAATGTCGGCACCGGAGAGCTGATGTTCCCAGGGCTGCGTGATGGCGGCGACGTGCATGCAATTGGGTAGGTAGACCGTGAATCTCATCTGGCGCCTTCCGATTTCGTGGTCCGGGCAGAGCGCCGACTGATGGTTCTCGCGCACCCGACCGTGGCCCGCCCATTATGGCAGTCTACTGACAAACGTCAAGGTTGCGGTGGCGGACCCAGCCGGTTCGGCGCCCGCTCAGGTCAGGCCGTCGGCGCACCATGAGTCTCGCGTTGACTGTGACAGTAGACTGTCATATTGTGGGTCGAATCCCTGGTTGTTGCGAAAGGCGTGTCACGTGGCTCCGAACCTGTTCATAGCGCTCACCAACCCGATCGAGGGTGAAGATGATGCCTTCAACAAGTGGTATGACGCTCAGCATGTACCGGAGGTGCTCGACGTTCCGGGAGTGGTTGCGGCGCAGCGTTACGACATCACCGAACTGAAGGTGCCCGACGACCAGGATCTGCCGGCCCAGCTCCCGCCGCCGACCCACCGTTACATGGTGATCTACGAGCTCGACAACGAGCCCGATGTCGTCATGGCGGAATTTCTGAAACGTGTCATGGCCGGAACCCTCACACTAGGGGAGTGGCTTGATCTGACCACGGTGTCGCTCACGGGATGGGTGCCGCGCGGCGAACGCGTGCCGGCGGACCGCTAGTGGGCGAGCTGCTCGCCGGTATTCGCGCCCAGCGGGCGTGTCGGCGATTCGACCCGAACGGCAAAGTACTCGATTCCGACGTCGAGCAGATGCTGGCGGCCAGCGTGCACGCGCCGAGCGCGGAGAATTCTCAGCCCTGGACGTTCATCGTGGTTCGCGACGAGGGCAACCGTGCGCTTCTCGCGTCTTGGTGGACGGAGACGTGGAATGCCGGCGGCGGCGACTTCGTCAAGCAAAGCGTCGAGGACAAGGTGCTGGTCGCCGACCTCGAATTCGGTTTCAGCAAAGGCGGCTTCGCCGCGGCGCCGGTTGTCATAGTGGTGTGCGCCGACACGGATCGCGTGCCGGAGATCTATGCACCGTCGTCGATCTACCCCGCCGTGCAGAACATGCTGCTTGCCGCTGCCGACCTGGGATATGGCTCGTGTCTGACCACCGGTCTGACCACCTTTGGTGTCGATCGGGTGCGGGAACTGCTGCAGCTGCCGCAGAACCTGATACCGATGGCCGCGGTCTACGTGGGCCTGCCCGCGCGCAAGCTTTCACCACCGCGCCGCCGCCCGGCGACGTCGGTGACTTACCGCGAGCGGTTCGGCACCCCGTGGTGACCAGAACGGAGAACTGCCAGTGCCATTAGCGATAACCGAAGATCATCGCGCGCTCGCCGAAGTCGCGGCTGCCATGGTGGCCGGGCGCGCGGGCACCGCGGGTGCCCGCCGGATCCTGCTCGACCGCGAAAAGAGCGGTGCGTGGTGGTCGACCGATGGGCTCTGGAAAGAGATGGTCTCCACCGGGTGGCTTGGGCTGCACATCGACGAAAGATTCGGCGGTCAGGGTTACGGACTGCCTGAACTGACGATTCTGTTGGAGCAGCTCGGTCGCGCCGCGGTGGGTGGGCCGTTTCTTCCCACGGTCGCGGTGTCCGCGGTGATCGCCGAAGTAGGGACCGACGAGCAGCGTGAGCGGTGGTTGCCGCTGTTAGTATCCGGCGACGTGGTCGCCGGCATCGGCACGAACGGCGATGCGGTCCTTCGGGATTCGGTGGTCTCGGCCGGCGCGGTTCCCGCGCTTGCCGAGGCGGCCGCCGACCTGTTCCTGCTTCCCGCCGATGCCGACCTCGTCGTGGTGCAGGCCGGCGACGGAGTCAGCATCCGAACCATTGACTCCGTGGATCAGCTGCTCGCACCCGTGATCGTGGCCGGCCTGGACTCCGTTCGCGTCGCCGAGGTGTTCCCCGGCGCAGCCGGGGCAGCGGTGCGGATTCTTCGTCTGCTGGCGGCAGCCGAAGCCGTCGGCGGTTTGGGCGCCTGCACCGAGATGGCCACGGCGTACGCCGCCGGCCGCGAGCAGTTCGGTAGGCCCATCGGCTCGTTCCAGGCGATCAAACATCACTGCGCGAACATGCTTGTCGACACCGAGCTCGCCACTGCCGCGACATGGGACGCCGCGCGCGCCGTCGGCGCGGAGGCCGAACTGGCCGCCGCGATGGCCGCCGGACACGCGCTGACCGCCTATCAGCGGGTGTCGCTGCAAAACGTGCAGGTGCACGGCGGCATCGGCTACACCTGGGAGCACGACGCCCACCTCTACATCAGGCGGGCCACCGTCCTGCAGGCCTTCGCCGGTGGCCAGGATGCCCTGCAGGACAGGGTTATCGCGCTGCAAGGCAGCGGAATGCGCCGGCGGCACTCGGTGGACCTACCCGAGGATGCCGAGCAGTATCGGCAGGCCGCATTGGACTTTCGCTGCCAACTCGAGGCCTCCGACGCAGGTGATCGCCAACGGCTCTGGGCGCGCAGCGGCTATCTGCAACCGCACTGGCCCGCGCCGTACGGCCGGGGTGCAGACAGCGTCGAGCAGTTGATCATCGAGGACGCCCTGGATGGGTTGGACAAACCCAGCCTCGGACTCGGCGAATGGGTGGTTCCCACGCTCCTGCAGCACGGCAGCAAGGAGCAGGTAGACCGATTGATCTGGCCGAGCCTTGAGGGCGAGCTGCGGTGGTGCCAACTCTTTAGTGAGCCCGGCGCGGGCTCGGACGCGGCGGCAGTTGCCACCAAGGCCACGCGGGTCGCCGACGGCTGGGTGGTCAGCGGTCAAAAGGTATGGACCAGTGATGCGGTGAATTGCCAACGCGGGCTGGCCACCGTGCGCACCGATCCGAAAGTGCGTAAGCACAAGGGCATTACGGCGATGATCATTGACCTCTCCGATCCGGCGGTGCGGATCCGCCCGCTCACCGAGATCACCGGCGAGACGCTGTTCAACGAAGTCTTTCTCGACAACGTCTTCGTGCCCGATCGCGACGTGGTCGGCGCCGTGAACGACGGCTGGAGCGTGGCGATGGCGGCGTTCGGCAACGAGCGGGTGTCGATCGGCGGTGGCTCGGTCACCATGACCGCAGAAGCTTTGATCGATCTTTTGAAGCGGCATCGACCCGGCGACAGTGGCGTTGCCCGCGAGGTCGGTGCATTGCTGATCGAGTCCTACACCTTGGCCACGCTGAACCTGCGGCAGGCTGCCCGAGCCGTCTTCGACGCCGGGCCCGGGATCGAAGGCAACATCGCCAAGCTGTTCGGGGCTGAGCATGCTCAGCGGGTGGCAGAGTTGGCGCTGCGGATTGCCGACCGGGCCATCCTGGTCGGTGAGGAACCCAAAGTTGTGCACGACTATCTGTTCAGCCGGTGCCTGACTATCGCCGGCGGTACGTCGGAAATCGTCAGAAACCTGATCGCGGAGCGCATTCTGGGCCTGCCCCGCGATTCGGCACCGAAGTAGATCGGAGCGTCATATGTCCTGTGCCGTCGTCGGGATCGGTCGCACCGAGTATTCCCGCAACTCCGGCCGCACGACCCGCGGCATGGCCGTGGCCGCCTGTCGCGATGCCATCGACGATGCCGGCCTGAGGCCGACCGACGTCGACGGCATCTGCACCTTCATGGCCAACGACTCCGAGCAGCCGATCTTCGTCGGATGGGCGCTTGGCATCGACGAATTGGCTTGGGCCAACGCCATGTACGGCGGCGGCAACCTCGTGGCTGATCAAATCGCCACCGCCGCCGCGGTCATCGAGGCCGGCATGTGCAAGGCCGTGCTGGTGTACCGGTCACTCAACGGCCGCTCGGGCTACCGGTTCGGCCATATCGAGGGGCCGATGCAGGTGCAGCACCACGACCAGTTCGACACCGCGTCCGGTTTCATGGTGCCGCCGCAGTGGTTCGCGATGTGGGCCCGGCGCCATCAGCATGAGTACGGTTCCACTTGCGAGGATTTGGGGCACATCGCGATCACTCAGCGCAATCATGCGGGGCCTAACGAACACGCTCTGAGACGCGAACCGCTGACCATGGACGACTATCTAGCGGCGCGCTGGATCAACGAGCCCTTCCGGGTACTGGACTGCACTTCGGAGGTCGACGGCGCGGTAGCGGTGCTGATCGCCGGCGAAGACATCGCCCGCGATGCGAAACAGCCGCCCGTGTGGCTAGTCGGATCGTCGAACTCGCAGGGCGGCTCCGGCTGGACCGAATGGGATGACCCCACCGAGATGTACTCGCGCACAGCGGGCCCGAAGATTTGGGAAAAGACAGGTCTGAGTCCCTTCGACATGGACGTGGCGTGCATGTACGACTGCTTCACCTACACCGTGATGGCCACCATGGAGGGATTCGGCTTCTGCGAGAAAGGCGAGGTGGGCAAGTTCTTCTCAACGGGACGTGCCACCTACGGCGGTGACGTGGTGGTCAATCCGCACGGCGGGCTCCTGTCCGAGGGGTACATCCACGGCCTCAACCACCACTACGAGGCAGCGCTGCAACTGCGGCACGCAGCCGGTGTGCGTCAGGTCAAGGACGCCCAACTGGCGCTGGTAACCGCGGGCGGCGGGCCCTTCGGCGGCGCGAACGTCTACAGCAAGGAGCGCCCATGACGAATCCCGCACTCGCGCCGCCCGTTCCGGTGCCCGATCCCGACTCGGCGCCGTACTGGGAGGCCCTGAAGAACGGCAAGTTCATGCTGTGCCGTTGCGACGACACCGGGAAGTGGATCCATCCGCCGTTGGAACGCAGCCGGTACACCGGCGGCCCCGTGCACTTCGAGGAGGTCAGCGGCGACGGGACGATATTCAGCTACATCGTGGTCCGCCAGGCCCTCGTTCCTGGCCGCGTGCCCCCTTACGTAGTCGGCCTCGTCGAACTGGTCGAGCAGCCGGGCCTACGGATCAACGCCGTCATCAACGCCGATCCCACCGACGTCCGTATCGGACAGCAAGTTGAACTACGCATCGTCGAGCTCGGCGAAAGCGGTTATTGCATACCCGAATTTGTAATCAAGTAAAGGCTGGGAGTGGCAATGGGCAGAATGGACGGTCGCGTCGCCTTCATCACCGGAGCTGGCAAGGGCCAGGGACGGTCGCACGCAGTCCGGTTGGCCGAGGAAGGTGCCGATATCGTTGGTGTCGACATCTGTCGCCAACTCGACGGCGTGCTGTATGCGATGGCCACGCCGGAAGACCTCGACGAGACCGTCAACTTGGTGGAGAAGACCGGTCAGCGGATGATCGCCCGTCAGGCTGACGTCCGCGACCGCAAAACACTACAGGCCGCTTTCGATGATGGCGTCGCAGAATTCGGCTACATAGATACGGTGGTGGCTAACGCGGGGATCGTATTGAACCGGGTCGACGAGCCCGATCCCGAGGCGGCGTGGGAACTCGGCATCGGCGTGCTGCTCACCGGTGTGTGGAACACCCTGCAGATCGCAAGCGCCCACATGATGAAGTCCGATCGCGGCGGTGCCATAGTCGCCACCAGCTCGATGGCTGGTCTGAAGGCACTGACTGACGGCAGCGGCGGCGCGGATGCGTACGCCGCGGCCAAAATCGGCGTCACTGGGCTGGTACGGGCCTACGCACAGCGTATGGCAGCCAAAAATATCCGTGTCATGGCGATCGCACCGACCGGTGTCAACACCGCCATGATCGTGGAGAATCCGGCGCTGTTTGAGGTGATCGCCCAGAATGAGCATCTCGCCAAGGCGATGGCTAACGCCCTACCGGTGACGGTGATCGAACCGTCTGATGTCTCCGAGACGGTGTTGTTCCTGGTCTCGGACAGTGGCCGGTATTACACGGGCACAACGCTAATGCTCGACGCCGGCATGAACATGACCTGACGGCTGCTGCCGCACGGAGTCAGCTCAACAAGGTGCCGGTGCCCAGGTCGTAATAGGCCTCCGCGAAGCGGCCAAGTACCGCGCCCACGACCTCGACCGAATACATCTGATCGGGCGCGATCGCCCACATGCAAAAACCCCAAGCCGGACTCTGCCGATATGCGGTCCACATCGCGTCGCGGTCGGGCACCGATGTGACGCCGGCGTCGAGCAGCCGGCCGCGATAATTGTCCAACAGCTCGTGCTCGTGGGCCCGCCGAAGCTCCGGGGACAATGCGGCAATCAACGCATAACCGACGTCGTGCGACCACGAGCCGCGTCGGATCAGCTGCCAATCAAGGACACCCATCCGGCCGTCAGGCAGCACATACGTGTTGCGCGGATGCGGGTCCCCGTGCAACACCGTGATCGGGTCGCGGGCAACCCGCTCCTGGAGCCTCCAGAACGCCGCCTCCATACCGTCCATGTCAGTGCCGGTAGCATCGAGAAGCGCCTTCTTATAAGGGGCATCGATGAGAGCACGAATTATCTCAAACCCGTTGTCCCGTAGAAAGGTTGCAAACCCCCCGGTAATGGGATCCTGTAACCAGGACAAGTCGCCGCCGTCGGCCAACCGCCGGCTGCCCCAGAACGGAGCGTGCAGCTGGCTCAACGTTGCCAGCAGCGCGTCGGCCTGCTCGACGGTAAGACCGGCCGTCGCGTCGGGGACCTGCGCGCCGCGTAACGTGATGTCCTCTCCGAGGATCAGAAACTGCGACGGACCATCGAGGTGGTCGGCGAAGTAGGTCGTCATCGTCTCGACGTCCAGGCCCGGACGTAGGTCGCGGTAAAACCTTGTCTCGTCGTCATACAACACGGTCCCGCCGCCGCCTTCCGACAGCGACTCGTCGAACGCCTCCGGCAGGTCGTGCACCGTACTCAGTTGCGTTTTGATGAAGAGCCGCTGCGGAAGTCGAGTCTGCGGATCGGCGTAGTTCACATCGAGGTGCAGGTGCGACGTGGTGCCCTGCCAGGTGTGCCCGACCGTGACGCCGGTAACCGTCGCCTCGGGATCGTGTCGGCGCAGCAGCGACGTCATAACGCCGGGCGTGATGTCGTCGGCGGACTGAAGCGTGACTTGCAGGGCTTGTCCGGTCATTACAGTCCTCGTCGGTGAGATTAACTATGACAGTTGACTGTCACGTTAGCACCGAATCGGCCGGACGGAGCCGGTTTGCCGCCCCAAAGCAGAAACGCCTGACTACGTCGCCTTAATCGGGCGGAACAACGGCAACCACACCCGGCTCTCTTCCTCACCCGACAACGCGGTCCAGTCTTCGAAAAAGACCTCGACAGCCATCCCGACACGCATCTTCTCCGGGTCAACGTCGACCACGTTGGAAATCAACCGGGTATCGGGTTCTTCGGCAAGCTCCACCATCGCCACGATGTAGGGCGGTTCGAAACCCGGAATCCAGGTCTGTCGGTTGACCGTATACGCCGCAACGGTCGCCCGCCCTGAGACGGGCTCCGGTGCAACGTCGGTGCTGCGACAACGCCAGCAGGCCGGTCCCGGCGGATGGAAGAAGTGGCCGCAACCGTGGCAGCGGGTGATCAGCAGCTCGCCGTTGCGCCCTCCGGTCCAGAACGCAAGCGACTCGGCGGTAGGGGTGGGTGCCAATCGCAACTGCGGACGTTGGTAGTTCATGACCCTACCAACGATCGACCGATCACCAGCCGCTGAATCTGGTTGGTGCCCTCGAAGATCTGGGTGATCTTGGCTTCGCGCATGTAGCGCTCGACACGGTAATCCCTGGTGTAGCCGTAGCCGCCGAACACCTGGACGGCGTCGGTGGTGACCTTCATTGCGGCGTCGGTCGCGACGAGCTTTGCCACCGAGGCGTGGCGCGAGTAGGGCAGTCCGGTGTCGCGGCGGCGCGCCGCGTCCAGGTAGGTGGCACGGGCAGAGTCGACGGCGGCCGCCATATCGGCCAGCATGAATGCCAGGCCTTGATGATCGATGATCTTGCGGCCGAAAGTCGTCCGTTGTTGGGAGTAGCGCGCCGCCTCGTCGAGGGCTGCCTGCGCCAGCCCGACGGCCACCGCGGCGATGCCCAGGCGTCCAGAATCCAGTGCACTGAAGGCGATCTGGAGACCCTGCCCCTCGACACCGATCCGACGCTGGGCAGACACGAATGCATTGTCGTAGTGCGCTGTGGTGGTCGGGATAGCATGCAAGCCCATCTTCTCCTCGGGTTTGCCGAACGTAAGCCCGTCGGTGTCCTTTTCGACCAAGAAGCATGAAATGCCGCGTCCACCTTCACCTGTGCGGGCGAAGAGGGTGTAGAAATCTGCTACGCCCCCATGGGTGATCCACGCCTTCGCGCCGTTGACGCGGTAACCGCCGTCGACCGCGGCGGCTTTACAGGTCAATGCGGCGGCGTCGGAACCGGCCTGCGGCTCGGACAAGCTATAGGCGCCGATCGTGTGACCACTTAGCATGGTCGGCAGCCACTGCTGTTGTTGCTCGTCGGTGCCGAACGCGATCAACGGATGGCAGGACAGCACGTGGACGCTGACAGCCACGGCGATTGCCGCCCACCGAGCGGCCAGCTCCTCGAGAACCTGCAGGTATACCTCGTAGGGCTGTCCGCCGCCGCCCCATTCCTGCGGGTGGGGCAGCGTCAGCAGCCCGGTCTCACCCAGAGTCGCGAAGACTCCCTTGGGATAGGTTTCGCTCTTCTCATGCTCGTCGACGATCGGATCGAGCACCTTGTCGGCGACGTCGCCGGCCAGCCGAACCAGTTCGCGTGCTTCTGGCGTCGGCAGCAGGCGCTCGACCGTCATGACCGGTTGTCCTGCCACTCACAGCCGGTGAGCTCGACCGAGATCTCCCACAACCGCCGCGCGCTGTCCGCGTCGCGCGCCTTGTCTCTGAGTTTGGTGGGCTTCGGTGTGCCCCACTGGTGCATCAGGCCGCGCGGCGCAATGTAGGTGCCGTTGGGCAAGGTCGTGGTGATCGCCTGAATGGTCGAGCGGGCCCCGTCAGCTGGGCGCTGCGCGATGCGCGGCGAGAGCACTCGGCCCGCCCACTGCAATACACCCGAACCGTTACGGGTGATTCCGGTGTCCGTCATGCCGGGATCGGAAGCATAGGCGGTCTTGCCGCGGGCAACCAGTTCCCGCACGAACAGCAGGTTCGCCAGCTTGGATTCCCCATAGGCCGACCATGGGTTGTAGCGGCGACGGTGGTAGTTGAGGTCGTCGAAGTGCATGCGGGCGGTGTTGTAGTTGGTGCTGGCCACCGCCACGACCCGCTCGCGGATCCGGTCGCCGAGCAGGCAGGTTAACGCGAAGTGGCCAAGGTGATTAGTGCCCATGTGAGCCTCGAAGCCATCCGCGGTTCGAGTCAGCGGCAAGCCCAACACACCGGCGTTGTTCACCAACACGTCGACGTAGTCGACAGTGTCGGCGAACTTACGCACGCTGGTGAGGTCGGCCAAGTCTAACTCGCGCACTTCGACGTCGCCGGGCATCGACGAAGCGGCCTCGCGTCCCTTTGTCAGAGTCCGGCAAGCGATCACCACTTCGTGACCGGCGGCGGCCATTGCGTGTGCGGTCGCCTTTCCGACCCCACTGCTTCCGCCCGTGACAATGATCCGCACGTCGCCGTGCCCTCCTTCGCGGCAGTTTTGTAAACAGTAAACTATTTATCGTTTTGGTGGAACGGCGAGGAGACACGTTGAGAACTAATCACTCAACTACTTCAGTTCGGCCGGTCATATGACGTGGCTCGAGCGGATATGCGCAATTCACGAACGCAGCGACCGTGCAGCGGTCATTGGCGAGGCGGGCGCCGTCACGGGCCGCGAACTGATTGGAAAGGCAGTCACCGCCACGGACCTGCTGGTTGACCTCGATGTGCAGTTAGGCCAGCCGATCCCAGCGCTGCTCAGCACTAACGCCGACGCACTCGCTCTCTTGTTCGGTGGTGCCGCCGTCAACAGACCGCTCGCTCCGCTCGGGCCGCGGCAGACCACCGCCGAGCTGGCTGAGACGGTGCGCCGGAGCGGCTCGTCAGTCCTGCTGGCTGAGGCCGCGTCCGCCGAGACCGCTCGGCAGGTTGGAGACGCGGTTGGGATACGGGCGGTGACAATTCCGTTCTTGGCTGCATCGGGGCGTCCGTTGCACCCGGAACCGGGTCCCACCGCGATCTATCTGCACACCGCGGGAACGACCGGAGTTCCCAAAAGCGTTCCGCTCACCGAGCCGGTGCTCGACGCCCGCGCCGAGCTGTTGAGTCGCCTGATAAACATCGGCCCCGACGATCGCTACGCCACCGGCTCACCAATCCACCACATCGGAGGATTGGGCAACGTCCTCGTGGCTCTCACCGTCGGGGCGGCGGTTATCTGCACCACCAGATTCTCCTTCGATTGGTGGCGCACCCTCAAGCGCCTCGAAGCCACCCATTGTCTGCTCGTGCCGACCATGATCGAGATGTTGCTCAGCGAGGGACTTCTCGACGCAGTTCCGCTGAAGACATTGATTTACGGCGCCTCGCCGATCACCGTCGACACACTGCGCCGCGTCCTTGACGTCCTAGCGGACGTCGCGATCGTCAGTCTCTATGGCCAAACCGAGGGCAGCCCGATCACCAGCTTGGGCCCGGACGATCATCGACAGGCCGCAGTCAACAACTCAAGGATTCTCTGCACCGTCGGCCGGCCCGTGAGCGGCCTACGTCTGCGGATTGGTGAACCGGACGGGGCGGGAATCGGGGAAGTTTTGGCCGCGGCGGCGCACCTTTCCGGCCAGGCCGCCGATGGATGGTTGCACACCGGGGATCTGGGTTTGATGGACGATGATGGTTATCTCCGTCTTTGTGGTCGTCGGCACGACATGGTGGTTCGCGGCGGAGAGAACGTCTATCCGTTAGAAGTCGAGAATGTGTTGAGCGCCCACCCCGCGGTTGCTGCGGTCGGGGTTGTAGGCGTGCCGGACACGCGACTGGGGGAGACCTTGGCCGCGTTCATAGTCCCGACGGACTCGGGTCATCCTCCACGGCCCGAGGAACTGGCTTCGTTTACCCGCGTCAAGCTAGCCGGCTTCAAGGTTCCGCAATACTGGTATTCGGTCGCCGAACTGCCGCTGAACGGTGCGGGCAAGGTCGTTCGCGCCGCACTTCAGGCGATACATCTGGAGCGTCAGCACATTGCGTCACCGTGAGTTATCTACCTAGGCCGGCCTGGACGGCGAGAGACGTTCCCGAGCATCTGATACGGAGCGATAGCTGTCAGGGCCACCCGTTGGCCGATCTAGTAGGGGGTGCCGAACAGCGGCGGCCAATTCAGTGGTCCGGCTGGACTTGTGCGGCGATGGACCTAGACCTTATTCGTTATATAGTTTAACGTCTCGGTCTATGTTCGAGCCGCCAGCCACCAAGAGCCGGGCCTCGCTGGTCGCCTTGATTCTCACCGCGGCAGCCGTCGGCTTGCTCGTGCTGACGCCACCACCGAGGGCGCATGCCGCCCCAGCGCCTGAGGTCGAGTATGTCTACGACGTGGTGGTGCGGCGGCATTACGGCTTTCCGAACAACGACGCACTTACTTATGGCCACGGGATCTGCGACAAGGTCGGCCGAGGAGAGGCCTACGGGCAAGTCATGGGTGACGTGAAGAATGACGTCACCCCCAACGATGAGTTCGCGGCCAATTACCTGGTCTCATATGCGGTCAACTTGCTGTGCCCTGAGCTGATATGGCAGCTTCGGAACTCAGCCGCGGGCTACCAACCGCCAGGCGGAGTCGCAGCGCCCGGTACCTATTACTGAGGCTAAGACCAGCACGCGAACAGCGCTTACCTGCAGAGCGCCCCCCGCGCTGCGCCGAGCGGCAGAGAGGTTGCCCCTTACTGATCGCGACGAGAAATCGTGATGTTGATCGGTGACGGCTTGCCCAATCGGGCCGTTGCCACCAGGCTGAACCTCTCGGTGCGCACCGTTGAAGCACCGTTGAAGGCCACATCTACCGCGCGATGGCCAAGACTTGAATCTAGAACGTCACGCCGTCGAAGGGCGGTCCGGTAACATTCCCAACGGAGTGTAAGTTGGCCCCGAAGGCTAAGGCAAGAGAAGACGTGGTGGAAGTCGGCGAACGACGAGTGCGGCGCACTCAGGCAGAGCGAAGTGCGGCCATGAGAACGCGGTTGCTCGATGCCACCATCGAGTGCCTGGTGACCTACGGATATGCGGGCACCACCACGCCACGGGTCGCCGAGCGTGCCGGTGTGACCCGGGGAGCCCAGATCCACCACTTCCGTGCGAAGGAAGATCTGGTGGTGGCGGCGATCGAACATCTCGCACAGCAACGCGTCCAGGCCGCCATGCGCGAGTTCGGCAGAATGACTGCCACGAGCGACCCGGTCTCGACGATGCTGGATTTTTTGTGGGAGGCGCACCAGGGCCCGATGTTCATTGCAGCCGTTGAGCTTTGGGTCGCCGCACGCACCGACGCAGTGCTGGCAAGCCATGTCGAACGAGTCGAGCCGCTGGTCAACAGCACGCTGATTTCGGCGATCGCTCAACTGGTGCCCGACCACGCCGCACGCAAAGACCTGCGCAACTTCGTCTACACCGCGATGGACGCGCTGCGGGGGATTCTGCTGGCAAGTTTCGTCGATCGCGACACCGATCGCGCGCGCCGCCGGTGGCACCGGGCGGCTGAGCAACTACGGATTGCCGCCGGCGGGCTGCTGACCGCCGATTCCGTGGACTGACTCCCACCCTCCGCGAGCCCTGCTGAGTCGAATCTCGGGCCGTTGCAAAGATGCAATCAGGTGTGTATGTTTCGTGGCGGGGCTGCGTCAGTTTGAGGGAGCGAGATGTCACAGAAGGTCTACGTCATCGGCGTGGGGATGACGAAGTTCGAGAAGCCGGGGCGCCGGGAAAACTGGGACTACCCGGACATGGCGCGCGAATCCGGCACCAAGGCGCTCGAGGACGCTGGCATCGACTACGCCGCGATCGAGCAGGGCTACGTCGGCTACGTCTACGGTGAGTCGACCTCGGGCCAGCGGGCGCTCTATGAACTGGGGTTGAGCGGGATCCCGATCGTGAACGTCAACAACAACTGTTCGACCGGGTCTACAGCGCTGTACCTTGCCGCGCAGGCGATTCGGGGCGGGCTGGCCGATTGCACCATCGCGCTGGGCTTCGAGAAGATGAAGCCTGGCTCGCTGGAGTCCACCTACGACGACCGGACCAACCCGATGGAAAAGCACATCATGGCGATGGCCGAGATCTCCGAGGTGCTCTTCCCGCCGGCGCCGTGGATGTTCGGGGCCGCGGGCCGTGAACACATGCAGCAATACGGCAGCACCGCCGAACATTTTGCCAAAATTGGCTATAAGAATCACAAGCATTCGGTCAACAACCCGTACGCCCAGTTCCAGGAGTCGTACTCGCTGGACGACATCCTGGCTGCGCGAATGATCTACGACCCGCTGACCAAACTGCAGTGCTCACCGACCTCCGACGGGTCGGGCGCGGCGATCTTGGCGTCGGAAGCGTTCGTGGACAGACACAACCTGGCCGCTCAGGCAGTGGAGATCGTCGGGCAGGCGATGACGACCGACTTTGCCAACAGCTTCGACGGCACCTGCAAGGGTCTGATCGGCTACCACATGAATGTGCAAGCCGCTCAACGTGTCTACGAACAATCCGGACTGGGACCCGACGAATTCCAGGTCATCGAATTGCACGACTGCTTTTCGGCCAACGAGCTGCTGCTCTACGAAGCCTTGGGTCTGTGTGGCGAAGGCGAGGCGCCCAAACTCATCGACAACGGTGACGTCACCTATGGCGGGCGGTGGGTGGTCAACCCGTCCGGCGGCCTGATCTCCAAAGGGCACCCGCTGGGGGCCACTGGTTTGGCGCAGTGCGCCGAGTTGACCTGGCAGCTTCGCGGCAAGGCCGACAAGCGGCAGGTCGACAACGTCACCGCCGCGTTGCAACACAACATCGGACTCGGCGGTGCGGCTGTCGTCACCGCTTATCAGCGTGCCGAACGCTGAACCATCCGAGCAACTTTCGAAAGAGAACAACCATGGGACACATCGAGGCAACCCGCGAACTGTCGGCCGACCCGGAGGCGCTGTGGGGGACGGTCACCGACTTGGCCAACTGGGACAAATGGTTCACCGTCCACGAGAAGTGGCTCGAGAGCCCGCCCGACGCTCCGACTGTAGGTGCAAAACTGACGGCCAAGATCGTCATGCTGGGGATGGCGAACAAGATCGAGTGGACGATCGACGAGCTCGAAGCGCCACGCTCGCTGGTACTCTCGGGCACCGGGATGGCCGGGGTAAAGGCCAAGTTCACCTTCGTCATCGACCCGGCCGACCAGGGCTCGACATTCACTGTTTCCGGCGACTTCGAGGGCGCGATGATCAAAGGCGCGCTGGGCAAGGCCGTGGAGAAAGACGGCGTACAGCAACTCGACAAGACACTCGACCAGCTCGACGCGCTGGCGTCCGCCGAGATGTCCGAGGCCTAATCTATGGCCGAAACACTGCAATTCGACGACACCGGCCTGGGCCGCTGGACCGACGACGAGCGATTCGACGTCACCCAACAGCGGTTGGTTGAATACGCCGCAGCCACGAATGACCCGATCGAGGCGCACCGCAAAGGGGACGTTGCGCCACCGGTGTTCGCGATCGTCCCCGCTTTCGCGGCGCTGCTCACGCCCGCGGTGGACGTGATGCCGGCCCAGGCCATCCCGCGAATCGTGCACGGCGAGCAGGACTTCCACTTCCACCGGCCGATCCGCCCCGGCGACAAGCTGGTATCGCGCGGCAAGATGATCGGCTACCAGGGGCTGGAGAAGGGCACCCGCGCCGCGATCCTGCTCGAATGCCGCACCGAGGACGGCGAACTGGTCAACGAGCAGTACGTCACCACGTTCGTGCGAGGCATGTCGGTGGGCAAGACGGTCGGCGACCTCAGCCCTGAGCACAAGTTCGACGACACGCTGAGAGAACAGGCCCCGGTTGCCAAAGTCGTTCAGCACGTCGACCACGACCAGACCTTCCGCTACTCACCCGCGGCCGGTGACCCGATGCCGATCCATCTCGACGAGGAAGTGGCCCGCGACGCCGGGTTGCCGGGAATCATCGCGCACGGCCTGTGCACCATGGCATTCACGTCGTGGGCGGTGCTCACCGAGCTGGCCGACTCGGACGTCAACCGGCTCAAGCGGTTCGCGGTCCGCTTCTCCAAGCCGGTGCTGCCCGGCGACGACCTGGAAACCAGGATCTGGAAAGTCGGCAGCAGCGACGGAACCACCAGCTACGCATTCGAAACGGCACGAAGCCGTGACGACGGCGAAGAAATCGCCATCACCGACGGACTGGCCGTACTGGCCGACTGACACAACCAAGGAGTTTCACCACGATGGGTGCATTGGAAGGCCGGATCGCGGTCATCACCGGCGCAGGCCGCGGCATCGGACGCGAACACGCGCTGCTGTTCGCCAAGGAGGGCGCCAAGATCGTCGTCAACGATCTCGGCGGGAGCAACGAGGGCGAGGGCGCCGACACCGGCCCGGCCCAGGAGGTCGCCGCCGAGATCAACAAAGCCGGCGGATCTGCGGTCGTCAACACCGAGGACGTGTCGACTTGGGCGGGCGCCGAAAGCGTTGTGCAACAGGCGATCGACGAGTTCGGCGGCCTCGACATCCTGGTCAACAACGCAGGCATCCTGCGCGACGCATTCATCGCCGGCATGGAGGAGGCCCAGTGGGACGCGGTCATCGCGGTCCACCTGAAGGGACACTTCGCGATGCTGCACCACGCGGCCGCCTACTGGAAAGCCCAGTCGAAGGCTGGTGACCAGCCCAACGCCGCGGTGATCAATACAGCCTCGGGTTCCGGAGTGACACTGCCCAACCCAGGCCAGGCCAACTACGGCTCGGCCAAAGCAGGCATCGCAGCGCTGACGCTGATCGCCGCCGAAGAACTCGAGCGGTACGGCGTGCGGGTCAACGCGATCGCGCCGATCGCACGCACCCGGCTCACCCTGGCCACACCCGGCATGGGCTCGCTGATGTCCGAGCCCGAAGAGGGCGAACTCGACCTGTTCAGTCCGTCCAACATCTCACCGCTGGTCGCCTATCTGGCCACCGACAAATGTCCGATCACCGGCAAGGTGTACGCGGTTCAGGGCGGCGCGATTTCGTCACTGTCCGGCTGGCACGACGTCGACACCATCGAGACCGACGGCCCCTGGCTGATCGACGACATCGCCAGTCGCCTGCCGCAGTAGTCGAGGAGCGGAACATGTTCGAATGGTCTGACACCGACCTCATGATGCGGGACTCCATCCGCGGATTCATCGACAAAGAGATCCGGCCCCACATCGATGCGCTGGAAACCGGTGAAATCTCGCCATATCCGATCGCGCGCAAGCTGTTCAGCGAGTTCGGTCTCGACGTCCTGGCCGCCGAAGCGACCAAGACGATGCTGGATAGGGAGCGGGCGAAGCAAGAAGATAAGCGAGACAACGACACCGCGGAGAAGCCGCCGCGAGGGTTCGCCGGCCTGGGCGCGCAGGGATCGATGGCCGCGGTGCTGATTTCCGAACTTGCCGGCGTCAGCCTCGGCCTGCTCAGCACCGTCGGCGTCAGTCTCGGGCTTGGCGCCGCGACCATCATGAGCCGCGGCACGCTGGCGCAAAAGGAGCGGTGGCTACCCGAACTCATGACGCTGGAGAAGATCGCCGCCTGGGCGATCACGGAACCTGACTCCGGCTCTGACGCGTTCGGCGGAATGAAGACCACAGTTCGGCGCTCCGCCGACAACGATGGAGCCGATTACATTCTCAACGGGCAGAAAACATTCGTCACCAACGGACCCTACGCCGACGTGATAATCGTCTACGCCAAGCTCGACGACGGGTCCGAGGACAAGCGCAACCGGCCGGTGCTGACATTCGTGTTGGACGCCGGCATGGACGGATTGGCGCAGGGCAAGCCGTTCAAGAAGATGGGGATGATGTCCTCGCCGACCGGCGAACTGTTCTTCGACAACGTCCGGCTCTCACCGGACCGCCTGCTCGGCGAGACCGAACAGCACTCCGGTGGGGACGGGCGGGAGAGCGCGCGGGCCAACTTCTCCGCCGAACGCATCGGCGTCGCACTGATGTCGCTGGGCATTATCAACGAGTGCCACCGGCTGTGCATCGACTACGCCAAGACCCGCACATTGTGGGGCAAAAACATCGGCCAGTTCCAGCTGATTCAGCTCAAGCTGGCCAAGATGGAGATCGCCCGGATCAACGTGCAGAACATGGTGTTCCAAACCCTGGAGAAGGCTCAAGCCGGCAAGATGCCGTCGCTGGCCGAGGCCTCGGCGATCAAGCTGTACTCGTCGGAGGCTGCCACCGAAGTCGCGATGGAGGCCGTGCAACTGTTCGGCGGTAATGGCTACATGGCCGAGTACCGCGTCGAACAGTTGGCTCGAGATGCCAAGTCGTTGATGATCTACGCGGGTAGCAACGAGGTACAGGTGACGCATATCGCCAAGGGGCTGCTCGCCTGATGGGACCGCGGGCCAACGGGTTGCGGCGCGGATCTGTTTCCCCGCTGCATGGGCTGTCTTACCTGCCCTTCGCCCGGACGTCGTTCAGCCTGATGCTCGGCGGATTGCTGACCCGCCAGGAAATGCTGGCCCGGTTGCGCCCGCTCGCCGACCACGCGATCGCCCGCAGTAGTCCGCCGGTGCCGGGCACCCGGGTGCGGCCCGGGCCGCCGGGTATCCCTGGTGAATGGGTCTGGCCCCCCGGCGTCGACGGCGACGTCGGCGTCGTACTAGTGCTGCACGGCAGTGGCTATCTGATCTGCTCGGCGCGCACTCACCGCGGGTTCGCGTCGCGGGTGGCCAAATACGCAGGCATGCCCGCGTTCGTCATCGATTACCGTCTGGCGCCTGAGCACCCTTTCCCAGCCGCCGAAGACGACGCGGTTGCCGCCTACCGCTGGTTACTGGACCAGGGGCACGACCCGACGAAGATCGTCATCGCCGGCGACTCGGCCGGCGGACATCTCGCGATCGGGCTCTCACTGCAGGCCAAAGCCCAACGATTGCCGCCGCCGGCGGGTTTGGCGTTGTTCGGGCCGCTGATCGATCCGGCCTACCGCGCCTCGATCGCCGATCCACGTACTCGGCGTCAACCGCTCGATCCGCGTACCGCGGCACGCGCCGTCGCACTGTACGTCGGCGATTCCGATCCCGCGGATCCGCGGCTGTGCCTGCTGAACGCCGATCTGGCCGATCTGCCACCAACGCAGGTCCATTACGGGTCACGGGAGGTGATGCGCGCCGACGCCGAGGCATTCGCAAAGCTGGTGCGCGCGGCCGGTGGGCGTTGCGAAGAGGTGTTGTGGCCCGGCCTGATGCACGGCTACTGGCTGTGGCCGCACCGTGACGATGGGAGCCTGGCGAGCTTGAAGACGGCCGGTGAATTTTTGCGTGCGATGGTCGGTCAGGCAGAGCATTTGTCATGAGCGGGCTCAACGGCATTCGTGGCCGATTGGCGGCCGCCCGGGTACTGGCCCGACGCGGCGCGGTCGACCTGCGCCGACCCGACCAGGCGGTGCGAGCGCTACTGGCGATTCGCCGCTACGGAGCGATCGGAGGGCTGGTCAGCCATACCGCGGCGCGGTACCGGGACGCGCCTGCCATCACCGACGACTACGGCACCGTCAGCTTCGGTGGACTCGAGCAGGCGTCCAACGCGTTGGCACGCGGCTTGCTGGCCAAGGGCGTTGAGGCCGGCGACGTAATCGCGACGCTGCAACGCAATAGCCGCGATGTCCTGGTGACCCTGAGCGCGGCCAACAAAATCGGCGTCCGCACGGTGTTGATGAACACCGGCTTCGCCGGCCCACAACTGGCGGACGTGTCCACCCGGGAGAAGGTCAGCTGCATCCTGGCCGACGATGAGTTCGACAGCATCCTGGCCACGCTGCCGCCGGAGATCTTGCGCTTCACCAGCCGGCGATTCGCCGAATTGGCCGAAACGCAGTCGGCGTCGTCGCTACCGGCGCCCCGGCAGCCAGGTGGTATGGCCATCCTTACCAGTGGAACCACCGGGACACCGAAAGGTGTGCCGCGCAATCGAATTGACCCGTCGCAGTCCGCGCAGTTGCTCGACCGCATCCCGTGGCCGCGCGACGGCGTCTACTACATTGCCGCTCCACTGTTCCATGCGACCGGCTTGGCGACCTGCGCGTTGGGTTTGATGCTGGGCAATCATGTGGTGATGACACGTCGCTTCGACCCAGAGGCGACACTGAAGGCGATCGCGCAGCATCGAGTCGGCGCGGTGGTGCTGGTACCGACAATGCTGCAGCGCATCCTCGACCTAGGTCCAGATGTGCTGGCCAAATACGACACCTTGTCGCTGAAAGTGCTTTTTGCTGCCGGCTCTGCGTTGTCGCCCGACCTGTGCCGCCGTACTTACGCCGCGTTCGGCGCTGTGCTCTACAACCTGTACGGATCCACCGAGGTGGCCGTCGCCGCGGTGGCCACGCCAGACGAATTGCGTCGCGCGCCCGGCACTGTCGGCCGTCCGCCGGTGGGTTGCACGGTGGCTATCTTCGACGAGCGTCGCCGCAAGGTCACCAAGCCCCGGCAGATCGGAACGGTGTTTGTGTCCAGTGGTCTGAGTTTCACCGGCTACACCGACGGCGGGAACAAAGAGAGCGTCGAGAATTTGTTGTCCACAGGCGACACCGGGCATTTCGATGAAACCGGCCTGTGGTTCATCGACGGCCGCGACGACGACATGATCGTCTCCGGCGGCGAGAACATCTTCCCGCTGGAGGTCGAGAATCTACTCGCCGATCATCCTGACATCCTCGAGGCGTCTGTGGTTGGTGTCGACGATGCCGAATTCGGTAAACGACTGGCCGCCTACGTGGTCAGCCGGCCCGAATCAACGCTGGATGCCGATGCCGTCAAGTTGCACGTCCGTGCACATCTCGCTCGGCACAAAATCCCGCGCGACGTGATCTTCGTCAACCAATTGCCGCGCAACGAAACCGGCAAAGTCCTACGAAGACAACTCAACGGCAACTAGGCGACGAAGGGGTCGGCGCGGGTCTGAAGGAGTCAAATCAGTGTCTGTTTATCTCATTATCCTGCGACCAGTGCGGCGGCGCCTTCACCCCAGCGCTGCGCCGAGCGGCGGAGAGGTTGCCCCTTACTGATCGCGACGAGAAATCGTGATGTTGATCGGTGACGGCTTGCCCAATCGGGCCGTTGCCGCCAGGCTGAACCTCTCGGTGCGCACCGTCGAAGCACCGTTGAAGGCCACATCTACCGCGCGATGGCCAAGACCGGCGCGACCAGCCGCGAGGAGCCCGCCGCGATGCTGCCGGGGCAGAGGCCGACGAACCGCGAATGGGATTCGGTACGCGAGCGGCGCCGTCATGTCGCGACGATTCAGCTACCGGCGTACTCAGTAGACCTGATTGTCATGGCCGCATGCGGGCCAAGTGGCCCAAGAACGTAGCGCACGCGGGCAGGCGCTGCGCAACCTGGCGCTGCCATAACCCTGGCGCTGAGACTGCGCGCCGCAGCCGCCGCTGCGGAAGTGGTCTGCGAGTACCTCGACGTTGAGGAGGACTCCCTGCCGGGCATCTTCCGTGTCGTTGAGGCAAACCCCGACGCGGCAGCGGTCAAGACGCCGATGACGGCGAGTGAAGCGCCGCTCGGCCTGGCCTGACCCCGGCGCGGCACGGTGCACGTACAGTCACCGATGATTCAGTTCGACTGACCCAGCTGGTGGCTGGCGTTGTTCAGTGCAGTCACGAACTTCCTCGCAGAAGGTTCACCGTTGTTAAAGGCGGTGACCTTCCTGCCCTTGACCACCGCGGTGTTTGGTCCCTCGACGATCACGTGAATCCGACGCTCATGGCGGCCACCAATGGGGATGGTGCTGTCCTCGACTCGCGCCGTTAGGCCGTTGAGCGGATAGCGGCTGGCGTTCGCGTCATAGCCCTCAATCAACTCGGTGTCAGTGATGCGCAGCCCTTCCCAGTGAGCGGTCACGCCATCCCTCGCGTTAGCCCGCCCCTGGCGACCGGCGAGGACCGCTACCACTACAAAGACTGCGAACAAGATTGCAAAGGCGACCGCAAAGCCGTTCACCACCTCGCCTCCCTTCCGTTGGCGGACGCCGGTATTTTGCACAGCCCAGGAGAAAATGTCGATCCCGACGCCCGAAGCTGAACGCTATGGCAGCATCTGCTAGGCCCGCCCAGTCACCATTCAGCCCCCTGCCGGGCACCAGCCCGTCACGTCCCGCATACCCGCCGCCCGTGCCGCTAGGCTTCACCCACCCCGGCGGTACTACGCCGGTCGAGCATGGCCTGCGGACGCAACAGGCTGTGGCGCAGATGTATTCGGACTGGCGCGGAGCGCACTCGCCCAACATCGCACCAGAAATTCTGAAGGACAACGCTGGTGCCTTCCAAGTGTCCGATGCTCCGCTCGCGTCGCAGCCCGCCCTGGATGCTGCCAAGGCCGACGCCGACGCCGCCCAAAGCCGCGTGGACGATCTGGTCAAGGGCCAGAAGGTCGACAACGATATCGAAGCCCGACTTGCGGCGCAGTCCTTCTGGCACCGCAAGGAGCGGGTGCTGGATAGCGTCACAGACAAGGCCAAACTGATTGCAGCGGTGGAGGAATTGATCCGCTCGGCCCCTGATGACCAGATCGCGAACCTGGCCGAGGAACTGCCGGACTACCTGGCATCTCGTGGCCTCCCATCCGACTGGCTATCGCATGCATTAGTGTCCAGAGTTCCTGGCCTCGATGACGCGCAGGCCGAGGCCACGCTGAAGGCCAAGCAGCACGCCGTCCTGGCGCAGAACCATGCGGCCCTGACCAAGGCCATCACCAACGACAACCCGCCGCCGCCACTGCTCGATCCGTACTCGCCCGCGATCACGGCTAAGCCGTACACGAACGGGGAATCTTTCGACCCGTCCAGCCAGTGACACCTGAGTTCATCGCAGCAGTGAGCGCGCATACCGGCGTGCCAGCGGAGTTCCTGACCGGCGGCACCGCCGCCGAGGTCTGGGACGCGGCGCAGCGCCTGGTCAACTGGAAGGTCAGTACCGCAGCACCACAGCCGCCGCCGACAGCCGCTGTCTCAACGCTCTACCGAACAAGCCGATCACCCCGCAGGGCTGCGTGCCTGATGGCGATTACCTCGCGGCCTGGCGCAGCAGAAGGTTGGCACCGGCCGGGATGCCTGCCCCGCCGCCGCGCCAATCACCGGGGATGCCCTGGTGAACCAATCGCAGATCGTTTTCGGCGGCTCAGGCTAGCCTCACGGCGTGAATCGCTTATGGCAGTGGGCATGGGATCGGTACGGGGCGCGGTACTCGTGGGTGATCCGGGTAGGAGTGTTCGCCTCGACGCTGGCGGCCTACCTTCTGTGGTCGTTTGTTGTTGTCGCTTTCGAGAAGTCCACTCACTACGTCGAGGCCGCCGTTGTCACCGGCCGGTGCCGCCGTGCTGGTGATGTCGTTAGTGGTGCATCGTCCCGAGAGCCGACGATTCCGCCTCGCGCAACGGTGGGCGGCTGGCGATGAGGTCGACCGTGAAGCGGCACTGGAAGACACTTACACCTGGACTCGTAACACGGGTGTTCGAGCATTGTGGTTCTTCCCCATATGGGGCGCGCTGCTGTTGATCGTTGTCGGTGTGGTTGCCGGAGCGAGCGGGTTGCGACTTGTCCAGTACGAGGTCGTGGGCGCTGTCGCCGCAGGAGTTGGCATGGCGCTGATCGGTACGCACAGCTTTGGGGAAGGAATATTGCGACCGGTCAGGGCCGCCCTCGGGGGGATACCGAACATCGGGGACTCCCTGCCACGTTCTCGCCCGACTTTTGCGGCGTGGCTGGTCCTGTCGATGTTGGGTTCCATGTTGGTGTTTTCCGTCATCCGTGCGATGCCGGGAGCCTTGCCGGCGTTGCCGTAAGAGTTTCGGAAATCCGTTAAATTGAGGAAACTCCCCAGATTTTGGCGCCGAAACGCGCGATACTGATAAAACTGGTCTATTTCCGATGGCCCAGGGGCCTGGATGGGGGACAACGATGTCCTATCTGAGCGCAACACCAGGGATTGTGCAGGCGGCGGCTGCGGATGTGGCGAGCATCGGCTCGTCGCTGAGTGAAGCATCCGCGTCGGCAGCGGCTCCGACCACCACGGTGACAGCTGCTGCGGGTGACGAGGTGTCGGCGGCGATTGCGGCGCTCTTTTCCAGCCACGGCAACGCATTTCAGATGCTGAGCGCCCAGGCGGCGAAGTTTCATTCCCAGTTTGTGCAGGCCCTCCATGCGGGTGCCGGGGCCTATGCGGGCACCGAGGCCGCCAACGCGGGACCTCTGCAAACTCTGGAGCAAACCCTCGCTCAGGATCTGCCAGCTCCTAACCTGGCGGTCTCGGTCGGTGGGCTGACGTTGCTTCAGTCAGGCAGCGCGACCGCCAGCTCAAACCTCGGCAGCGTGGCGATCGCCTTCGGCGCCAACAGCAGCGCAAGCGTCACCGGGGGCGGCTTCCTCGACTCCGCGATCGCCATCGGCAACAACAGCCTGGCCCAGGTCGGCACGGGCGGCATCTACGACACGGCCGCCGCCTTCGGCGCCAACAGCGTGGCCTACAGCCAGGGCGGCTTCAGTAACATCGCTGCCGCGGTCGGCACCGGCAGCCTCGCCGATGCCGTTGCCGGCAGCACGGGAATTCCGAACTTCGCCAGTGCCGTCGGCACCAACAGCGTGGCCGTCAGCACCAACGGTTACCTCAACATGGCCTCCGCCTTCGGCAACGGCAGCGCGGCGTATACCGAGAACGGCAACCTCGATACCGCCATCACCTTCGGCGCCAACAGCACCGCTTACGCCGTCAACGGCAGCGTCAACTTCGCCGATGCGTTAGGGGCCGGCAGCACCGCCTTTGGCGGCGGCACCAGTCCAACCGCGCCCGGCAGCTACGCCCTCGCCTCCGTCGTGGGCCTGAACAGCACCGCCTACGCTAGCGGCAACCTCACGGCTCTCGGCACCGGCGGCCTCGCAGCCGTCTTCGGCAACACACTCGCCGCGGACGCCACCGGCAACGTCGTGATCAACATCGTGACACCCCTCTTCAACGTCGTGGCCTCACCCTTCCTGGCGTAGCCCCAGGGGGAGCCGATCGCTGCCACTACCCGAGGGGGCCTAACCCGTCCCTCCCGACCCCGCCGGGACATGGCCGAAACACGCGATTTGGCTGGGCATGGATAGACGTAGGAAACAGGCTAGACTAAAATAATGCGTCGCATACCGAAAAGCACTGAGGCACAGCGCCTTCTGGCGTCCCTCGACGCGGAGTTCGCCGATTCATCGAATAGGGCCGGCCGGGATTTGGTTTGGTCAGCCGCTGAAGAGCAGGTCTTGTCGATGATCGGGGAAGCTATCGACCGCAAGGTTGAACTTTCCGCCGAATACGCTGACGCTCAGGGGGCCGCGAAGGTCCGGCTGGCGACCGAAATTAGGCTCACAGAACAAGCAGTAACAAGGCTTTTCCGCAGCATTTCCACCGAGGTCGCCGCACCCCTATCCGCGACATCCTTGAAAGCACAGAGGGCCGCGCACTCTAGGTGGAACCGCGAGCGCATGAAACAAGCTAGGAGATAAGCAATGCCAGTTGACCGTAAGGGACTGCCCCGAGTCCAGTTGACTCGCGGGGTGTGAATTTCAGGCCGCGGTTGCGACTGGTGTGTGGAGCAGTTCGAACTCTACCGGGGTGAGCTTGCCGAGGGCGCGTTGCCGGCGGCGTCGGTGGTAAGTGCGTTCGATCCAGGTCACGATCGCCAGGCGTAGTTCGGCTCGGGTGGACCAGCGTCGCCGGTCTAGGACGTTGCGTTGCAGAAGGGCAAAGAACGACTCCATGGCGGCGTTGTCTCCGCATGCACCGACGCGGCCCATCGATCCGTGTAACCCGTTGTGCGACAGTGCATGGACGAACTTTCGTGACCGAAATTGGCTGCCTCTGTCGGAATGAACGATCGTCGCGGCCGGTGAGCGCAGCGCCACGGCGTGGTCCAGGGCGGCCACTGCGAGCGAGGTCTTCATTCGTGAGTCGATCGAGTAGCCCACCACCACCCGGTTGGAATAGACGTCTTTGATGGCGCAGAGGTAGAGCTTGCCTTCGTCGGTGCGGTGCTCGGTGATGTCGGCTAGCCAGATCTGGTTGGCGGCCTGGGCGCTGAACTGGCGCTGAACGAGGTCGTCGTGAACCGGCGGTCCGGATCGACGGTTCAGTCCACGTTTCTTGGCGAAGATCGACCAGATGCGCTCCTGAGAACACAGCCGCGCGACACTGTTCTCGCCGGCGGTGATCCCGCGCCCGGGAAGTTCGTCGGCGATGAATCGGTAGCCGAAGGCAGGGTCGTCGGCGTGGATGTCGCGGGCGGCGTTGATCAGGTGCGCATCGTCCCAATCTCGCTGCGAAACCGGCGCTTTGCGCCATTTGTAAAACGCCTGGGTGGAGAATCCGAGGACCCGGCAGGTCACCGTGACGGGTATCCCGTCATCGGCAAGGTCGAGGACCAGCGGGTACATCATTTTGGGTTGGCGTCCCGGGACAGGTAGCCGACCGCGCGGCGCATCGGCCTCCTGCTCGAGCAGCTTGATTCGCTTGTGCGCCTCGCGCAGCTGCGCGGCTACATCCTCAGCAGCGCCCGGTGACCCGCCGGGCCGGCCGAGGCCATCCTCACGGTCAGCGATCTTGAGCCAGCGATGCAGGCAGGCCTCCGAGATGCCGAAGTCCTTCGCGATCTGGCGCAGTGGCGCCTCGCCCTTGCGGGCCATGGCGATGACGTCGGCTCGGAACTCGGCAGGAAACGGTTTTGGCACGAGGTTGATCCTTCCAGCAAGGACGAATCCTCACAGGTCAGGAGTCAACCGAACCGGGGGCAGTCCCCCACCCCGGTCTTTTCGGCCGCCTGCGACACCGACAACCCATCACCAATCACCGCCATCACAGCCTGATACCGCTGCTCAGCCACGCTCAACTCCCTCATCTAGGGAGTGTCAAGGATCAACCGAAACCGCTGTAAAGGATCAGCCGAAACACTGTCAGGCATCACCCGGAACTGAAATGTCAAGCATCAGCCGACGTCATACAACGACAACAGTGCCCCCGGCAGGATTCGAACCTGCGACACCGGCTTTAGGAGAGCCGTGCTCTATCCCCTGAGCTACGGGGGCGGACGGGCTGAGCTTACCGGCAGCACCCGGGGTCGGGGTGCTACGTGCCGGTCAGCGCAGTTCGGCGATCACCTTCGCGAAGGTCTTGACGTGGTTGTCCTGCACGGTGACGGAGGTGACCCCGTACTTTTCGCGGTACATCGATATGCGGTCCGCCATTTCGCGCGGCGTTCCGCTGAGCACGGATGTCTGCTCCAGCAATTCCTCGTCGGTGAGCCCCGGCGCGTAATTGCGGGTCATCGTCAGGTCGGGCACGGTCTGGCCTTCGGCGGGAACGGCCGTGATCGCCAGATTCAGTTCGAGCGAGTCGAACCGGTCGCCGGCGGCCTTGCGGACGAACTCGACGCGTTCGGTGAGCGGATCGTCGGCGTCCTCGCGCACCCGCGAACCGGTAAGCCCGATGATGTCGGCGTGCCGGGCGGCGATGGTCAGCACGCGGTCACCGTTTCCGGCGATCAGGATCGGCGTCTTCGGGTGGTGCTCTTTGAGATACGTCGTCATGTGCTTGAGGTAGTCGACCCGGGCGCCCGCGCTGGGGTAGGGCAACTCGGCTGCGTCGAACTCTTCCTTGACATAGCCGGTGCCGAGCCCGATCTCGAGACGGCCCTCACTGATCTTGTCCAGATCGCCGAGGTCCCGGCTGAGCAGGGCCGGCTTGTAGAAGGCGGCGTTGAGCACATACATGCTCAGCTTGAGGTCGGCGCTCACCATGGCGGCAGCGGTCAGCGCCGCGATGGGGGAGGCCGCGCCCAGATGGTCGGGGACACAGAGGATGTCGAATCCGGCGTCTTCGGCGCGCTTCACCTTGTCGACGAAAGCCTCGCGCGACTTGATGAAGCGCATGCTCATCCCGAAACGAAAACCCTTGCCCATCAACAACCTCCGCTTGCGATCGTTAGTTCGATTTCCAGGAACGCGCCGCGGCCACCAAGCCGTGCACGAGCGCGCCGGTGACCGGTGACAGGCCGTCGTCGCCGGGGAGCGGACTTCGCGGGCTGATCCCCCTCACCCGCGCCGACAGCTCCAGCTGGGCCCCGCCGCCGCGCACCCGATTGACGGGGTTGTCCGGATGCAGCCCGCGTAGTTCGGCCGGGATGTCGTCGAGGTCGGTGACGACCCGATACCCCGGGAGGTCCAGATGGCGGGCCAGGTGGCTGGCCAGCGCGCGGTTGCGGCCGCCGGCCAGCAGGTGCGTGCTGCGGCCGTCGCGCCCATAACCGTGCAGCGACACCGCGACGTCTACGTGCTCGAGGAATTCGGCGAGCCGCTGCGACTGCGCCGGGTCGAACGACGCCGACGGCAGGTGGTGCGGATAGCGGTCCGGATGGCGCAGCAGGTACAGCGACGCGTCAGCGGCCTCGGCGGCGCGCTCGGCGATCACGTCGGTCATCTCCTCGAGGCCGCCGCCGTGGATCGCGAGGAACCCGAACCGCGACCGCAACCGACTCACCTCGATGACGCCCGGCTCGCGCAACAACGCCGAAAGCGACTGCGGACCGGGCTGCGACGCCGGCGACCCCCGTCGCGGCCAGCCGGCCGGATCCCAGCGGCGCAGGAAGTCGATCCACCGTTGCGGCAACCCGTGGTGCACGGCCCCGTCGATGACCTTGGACAGGTAGCCCGGCCGCGGCGGCCCCGGGTCCACCCGGTGGTCGATGTAGACCCAGGCCGTCGACGGCCCGTCGTCGGTGTGCACCGTCAGCCGGTCGCGCCGGTAGCGTACGGGCACCCCTTCGGCGCTGTCCAAGGTCGCCAGGTCGTGGTCGGACAGGTGCCAGAGCACCCCGTGCACCTGGTTGCCGCTGAAGGGTTCGACGGTGGCCACGCCGCGCTCGTTGATCAGCCAGTCGTGGTCGGCCAGCACCGCCGGGCGCGGGTCGGCGGCGTCGGGGCAGCGCATCGCCATCTGCCGCGCGCACAGGTTGGACCCGTATGCGAAGTAACGATGCCGCAGCGCAGGCATTTAGCCGCCGGCCACCGTCAGCCAGATGAGCACCATGTTAAGCACACTAATCACCAAGGCGATCGCCCAGCCAACGGCCGTCGTGACCGGATGGTTGGCGTCGCTGCCCATGAGTTCGCGGTTGCTGGTCAGCCGGACGAGGGGAAGCACCGCGAACGGGATGCCGAACGACAGCACGACCTGGGACAGCACCAGGGCGCGCGTCGGGTCGAACCCGAGCGCGAGGATCGCCAGCGCCGGGCACAGGGTGATCAGGCGGCGTACCACGATGGGTACGGTCCGGTGTAGCAGCCCCTGCATGATCATCGCGCCGGCATAGGCGCCCACCGACGACGACGCCAGGCCGGATGCGAGCAGTCCGACCGCGAACAGGATCGCGATGACTGCCCCCAGGGTGCCGTGGATGGCGTCGTACGCGCCGTCGATCGACGCCGGCGCGCTGCTGCGTTTCAGGTTGATCGCGGCCACCAGCAGCATCGCGGCGTTGACCGCACCCGCGACCGCCATCGCGAGCACGACGTCTAGCCGCGTGACGCGCAACAGCAAGCGCCTGGGCGGCCCCTGCTCGGGATGTCCGTGCCGGTCCAGGACGAGCCCGGAATGCAGATACACCGCGTGCGGCATCACGGTGGCGCCCAGGATCGCGGCGGCCAGCAGCACGCTTTCGGTGCCGCGGAACCGCGGCACCATGCCGCCGAGCACGGCGTCGGGGGGCGGCGTCTTCACGAAGAAACTGGCGGCGAAGCCGATGGCGATGACCAGGAGCAGCCCGGTGATGACGCGCTCGAAGATGATCTGGCCACGCCGGTCCTGGATCGCCAGCAGCAGCAGGGACACCACCCCGGTGATGACGCCGCTGAGCAGTAGCGGCAAACCGAACAGGATCCGCAACGCGATGGCCCCGCCGACGACCTCCGCGACGTCGGTGGCCATCGCGACGAGTTCGGCCTGCACCCAGTAGACGATCCGTGCCGGCCGGCCCATTCGCCTGCCGATCGTCGCGGGCAACGAGCGGCCGGTGACCAGCCCGAGTTTCGCCGACAGGTACTGCACCACGCCCGCCAGCAGGTTGGCGACCACGACCACCCACAGCAGCAGGTATCCGAATTGCGCGCCGGCGCTGACGTTGGCCGCGACGTTGCCCGGGTCGACGTAGGCGATCGCCGCCACGAATGCGGGCCCGAGTAGATACCAACTCTTCTTCAACGAAGCCTGGGTGCCCTGTGCCAACGTGTCGATCCTCGATTCACCGCGCCGAATATTTAAGTGAGGTTATCCGAACATCCCGACCGGCCCGGCGCCCGCGTCCCGTGCTCGGGCGGCGGGGCGCGCGGCTGCCCGCCGCGCGTCCATAGCAAACCCCCAGGCAGAATTCGCTCGGCGTTAACCAGCCGACTGCTAGCTTCAGACTGCGATCGTTGGCCGGTGGGCGCGATGCGGCCGGTACGACCGCACCTTATTGTCCCCTGAAACGATTGGGAACTGGATTGAGGCTCAACCGGTTTGGTGCCTCGCTGAGCATCCTGGCCAGCGTCGCCATGGTCCTGTCCGGATGCGGCAGCGACAAGAATTCAAGTAGCGCAAACAGTTCCACCACCACCCCACTGCCGGTGCCGGTGAACTGCGGCGGCCAGAAGACGTTGAAGGCCAGCGGCTCGACGGCCCAGGCCAACGCCATGACCCGTTTCGTCAAAGCCTTCGAACAAGCCTGCCCTGGCCAGACCCTGAACTACACGCCCGACGGTTCGGGTGCGGGAATCAGTGAATTCAACGGCAAGCAAACTGATTTCGGTGGCTCGGACGTGCCGCTGGACTCAGGCGAGCACGACGCCGCAGAGCAGCGCTGCGGCTCGCGGGCCTGGGACCTGCCGGTGGTGTTCGGCCCGATCGCGATCACCTACAACGTCAAGGGCATGAACTCGCTGGTGCTGGACGCCCCGACAGCGGCCAAGATCTTCAACGGGGGCATCAAAACCTGGAACGATCCGGCGATCCAGGCGCTGAACAAGGGCGAAAGCCTGCCTGCCGAGCCGATCCGGGTGATCTTCCGCAGCGACCTGTCCGGAACGTCGGACAACTTCCAGCACTACCTCGACGCGGCCGGCAACGGTGCGTGGGGCAAGGGCATCGGGAAAACGTTCAACGGAGGTGTCGGTGAGGGCGCCAAGGGCAACGACGGCACCTCGTCGGCGGTCCAGGCGACGGAGGGGGCGATCACCTACAACGAATGGTCGTTCGCGCAGCAGAAACACCTGGGCATCGCGAAGATCATCACCTCGGCCGGCGGGGACCCGGTGGAAATCAGCGACGACACGGTCGGCAAAACGATTGCCGGAGCCACGGTTTCGGGCAAGGGCAACGATCTGATGCTCAACCTGGCGTCGTTCTACAAGCCCAAGCAGCAGGGCGCTTATCCGATCGTGCTGGCGACCTATGAGATCGTCTGCTCCAAGTACCAGGATCCGCAGACCGGTGCGGCCGTGCGGGCATTCCTGCAGAGCACTATCGGCGCCGGTCAGGATGGGTTGGGCGCCAACGGCTACGTGCCCATCCCGGACGCCTGGAAGTTGTGGTTGAGGGCCGCGGTCAACGCCATCACGTGAGCGCGGCGGACGCGATGGTCACCCGGGCAGGTAAAGGCCCCGACCGGTGACCAGTGGCAGGTCGAGGGTTGTGACGATGCCGGGCGCGGCGGCGACGACCGCCGGGATGGCATTGACGACCCGCATCGCGGTGGCCACCAGTCCGGCGTGGTTGTGGTCGCCCCTGCGGCTGCTCAGGCAGACGTCCATGGCGTAGGACGGTTCACCGGTGATCTCGATCCGGTAGGAACCGCCGGGCTGCGCGGGCTGCGGCCAATCGGGGCACAGGTCCTCGCGCAACCGCGTGACGTGCTCGAGCACCACGACGGGGTCGCCGTCGACCATGCCGAACACTTCGAAGCGCAGGGCCGCGGCGCTGCCCTTGGGGATGTGGCCCGACGCGATGTCGAAATCCTCGGGCGCCGGCTCACGCACGTACACCTCGGCGACCTCGTCGAGCGCAACGCCCAGTCCCGCCGCCAGTTGCCGGACGACGGACCCCCAGGCCAGGCTCAGGACGCCGGTCTGCAGCAGCATCGGAATCTCGTCGAGCGGCTTCCCGAAGCCCATCACGTCGAACATGACGACCGCGCTGTCGTAGGTGGCGTAGTCGACGATCTCCATGCACCGGATCTTCTGAATGCTCTGGCAGGTGCCGGCCAGCGCCAGCGGCAGCAGGTCGTTGGCGAAGCCCGGGTCGATTCCGCTGACATACAGACTCGACTTGCCCTCGCGCGCAGCGGTTTCCAGGGGCGCGATGAGTTCCTCGGGGATCACCTGCCAGGGATACTGTAGAAAGACCGGCCCGCTACCGACGATGTTGACCCCGGCCGCCAGGACGCGGCGGTAGTCCTCCAGCGCCTCGGGCAGGCGGTTGTCGGCCATCGCGTTGTAGACCGCGCACCGCGGCCCGGTGGCGAGCACCTCGTCGAGGTCGGTGCTGGCCCGCACGCCGGTCGAATCCGTAAGTCCGGCAAGCTCTGCGGCGTCCTTGCCGGCTTTGGACTCCGACGACACCCAAACTCCGGTCAGTTCGAACTCCGGGTTGGTGATGAGCGCCCTCAGCGCATGGGCGCCGACGTTGCCGGTGCCCAGTTGAACGACGGGTATGGGCATGACGCGCTCCTCACAGGTCCGGGACGGGTATGTCGAGATTGGGGTAGGTCAGGCCGCCGTCCACCTCGAGGGTCTTGCCGGTCAGGAAGTTGCCAGCCGGTGAGGCCAAATACACCGCCGCAGCGGCGATGTCGACGGGGTCACCGAGGCGGCGCAGGGGTGTCGCCTTCTCCATCGGGGCGCGCAACTCGTCGTTGGACGCCACCACGTCCAGCGCGGAGGTGAGGATCGATCCCGGCGCGATCGCGTTGACCCGGATGCGCGGGCACAGGTCCAGCGCGCTCAACCGGGTGTAGTGCGACAGCGCGGCCTTGGCCGTGCCGTAGGCGGCGAAACCGCGTCCGGCCAGCCGGCCCATGGTCGACGTGATGTTGATGATGCTGCCGCCGCCGGAGTGCTCCAGCATCAGCGGCACCGCGGCGAGGGTGAGCGCGTGGGCGGTGGCGACATTGAAGGTGAACGCGTCCTTGAGGTCCTTGGTCGACGTCGTCAGCAGCGTGTTCGGCATCGTCCCGCCGACGTTGTTGACGACGATGTCGAGCTTGCCGAAGGCTTCGACGGCCTGACCCGCCAGCTGCGCGGTCGCCTCGGGATGGGCCAGGTCGGCGGCGACCGTGTGCGCGCGGCGACCGGCGGCGCGGACCTGTTCGGCGACGGCCTCTAGTTGGGACTCCGTGCGCGAGGCAATCAGGACGTCGGCACCGGCCTCGGCGAACGCCAGTGCGATGGCCGCCCCGAGGCCGCGGCCGCCGCCGGTGATGACGGCGACTTTGTCGTCGAGACGGAACCGGTCAAGGATCATTGCGGCCTCTCTTCGTTGAGCTGTCAGCCGACACGGTAGCAAGCCCGGCCGCTTCTGATAATGACAATTTGTAACACGTTCTAGTTTGCCTCCCGGCGGGGCGGCGGGGCTGTGGTGTATGCCCGGCGCTCACGGAGAGACAATTTCCCTCGTTCCTGTTAACTTCATGGCTGCGGCTGACGGCTGGTCGGCGCGCGGCGCTCACACGACGGCGCCGAATGCGGATAAGCCCTTCGTGAGGAAATGAGTTGAAGCACCAGCGAGTCGGGGCGGTGTTGGCCGTCCTGGCCATCGGCGCGCTGGGTTTGTCCGGCTGCGAAAGCGCAGACGACGGGGAAGCGGGTGCGTCGTCGGAGCCGGTGAGCTGCGGCGGTAAGCCCGCGTTGAAGGCCAGCGGTTCCACGGCGCAGGAAAATGCCATGACCCGCTTCATCAAGGCATTCGAACAGGCTTGTCACGGCCAGTCGCTGGATTACACACCCAACGGTTCCGGTGCCGGCATCAATGAATTCACAAGCAATGTCACCGATTTCGGTGGTTCCGACTCGGCGTTGGCCCCGATCGAGCACTTCGCCGCGCAGCAGCGGTGCGGTTCGCCCGCGTTGGACCTGCCCGTGGTCTTCGGGCCGATCGCCATCACCTACAACGTCAAGGGCCTCAATTCACTGACCCTGGACGGCCCGGTGGCCGCGAAGATCTTCGAAGGCGCCATCACCATGTGGAACGATCCGGCGATCGCGGCGCTGAACTCTGGTGCCGCTCTGCCAGCCGAGCCGATCCGGGTGATCTTCCGCAACGACCTGTCCGGGACCACGGACAACTTCCAGAAGTATCTCGACTCCGCTTCCAACGGTGCATGGGAGAAAGGCATCGGCAAGTCGTTCAACGGCGGCGTCGGTGAGGGCGCCAAGGGCAACGACGGGACGTCGGCGGCGGTCAAGGCCACCGAGGGTTCGATCACCTACAACGAGTGGTCGTTCGCGCAGAAGCAGCAGCTCGGCATGGCCAAGATCGTCACATCGGCCGGCTCCGACGCCGTCGCGATCAGCGCCGACTCGGTGGGCAAGACGATCGCCGGGGCCACCATCGTCGGGCAGGGCAATGACCTGGTGATCGACACCTACTCCTTCTACAAACCCACCGCTGCCGGCGCCTACCCGATCGTGCTGGCGACCTACGAGATCGTCTGCTCGAAATATCCCGACGCGCAGACCGGCGCCGCGGTGAAGGCGTTCCTTCAGAGCACCATCGGCGCAGGTCAGAAGGGCCTTTCCGACAACGGCTACATCCCGATCCCGGAGTCGTTCAAGGGAAGGCTTTTCGCCGCGGTCGACTCCATCGCGTGACCTCTGCCCGATTCGAGTCGAGTGTCTCGAAACCGTGTCGCATCCCGGGCGCAGACGGGTTTGCCCGCGGTCTGGTGACGTCCTCGAATAATTCGCCCGGCGTTAACCTTCTTGCTGTTAGCTTCATGCCGCGAGAGACGGCCAATCGACGCAGCGGCTTGACGGCCGCGGCGATCGTGTTTCATCCCTACCGTAAGGAAACGACTTGAAACTCAACCGATTTGGCGCCGCGCTGAGCATATTTGCCACTGGCGCGCTGATTTTGTCGGGGTGCGGGAGTGACAACAACAACGCTTCTGGGGGGAGTGCGGCCAGCGGTTCGTCGTCGGCGGCCGCGAGCGGCAACGTCAGTTGCGGCGGCAAGAAGGCGCTGAAGGCGAGCGGTTCGACGGCGCAGGCCAACGCGATGACCCGCTTCGTCAACGCGTTCGAACAGGCGTGCCCCGGCCAGACCTTGAACTACACGGCCAACGGATCGGGAGCGGGCATCAGCGAATTCACCGGCAACCAAACCGATTTCGGCGGGTCGGATTCGCCGCTGGCACCGAAGGAATACGCTGCGGCGCAGCAGCGGTGCGGTTCGCCGGCGTGGAACCTTCCGGTGGTCTTCGGGCCGATCGCGATCACCTACAACGTCAAGGGCCTGTCCTCGCTGACGGTGGACGGCCCCACTGCCGCGAAGATCTTCAACGGCACCATCACGACGTGGAACGATCCCGCGCTGGTCGCGCTGAACCCCGGCGTCTCCCTGCCCGCCGAGCCGATCCACGTCGTCTTCCGCAACGACCAGTCGGGCACCACGGACAACTTCCAGAAATACCTCGACGCCGCCTCCGGCGGCGCATGGGGCAAGGGCGCCGGGAAGTCGTTCAACGGCGGCGTCGGTGAGGGCGCCAAGGGCAACGACGGCACGTCGGCGGCGATCAAGGCCACCGAGGGCTCGATCACCTATAACGAGTGGTCGTTCGCCCAGGCGCAGAAGCTCAACATGGCCAAGGTCGTCACGTCGGCCGGCCCGGACGCGGTGGCAATCAGCGCCGACTCGGTGGGCAAGACGATCGCCGGGGCCACCATCTCCGGGCAGGGCAACGACCTGGTGATCGACACGATGTCGTTCTACAAGCCCACCGTCGCCGGTTCCTACCCCATCGTGCTGGCGACCTACGAGATCGTCTGCTCCAAGTACCCTGACTCCCAGGTCGGCACGGCGGTGAAGGCTTTCCTGCAAAGCACCATCGGCGCGGGCCAGAACGGCTTGGCGGACAACGGGTACATTCCGATTCCGGACTCGTTCAAGTCGAGGTTGTCGACTGCGATCAACGCCATCACGTGATCTGAGGTGGTAGTGACCCGAGGCACGGTAACCAATCCGTCGACCGAGAAGACGCCGGTCCTCAAGGCGGACACGCGCGCATCGCGGCGCGGCGACCAACTGTTCAAGTTGGTCGCCGCGGCCGCCGGTTCGACGATCGTGATCGCGATCCTGCTGATCGCGGTGTTCCTGTTGCTCCGGGCCATACCGTCGCTGCGCGTCAATCACGCCAACTTCTTCACCAGCGCCCAGTTCAAAACCACCGACCCGCAGAGCCTGGCGTTCGGGATCCGGGATCTGTTCATGGTCACGGTCCTCAGTTCGCTCAGCGCGCTGGTGCTGGCCGTCCCCGTCTCGGTCGGCATCGCGGTGTTTCTCACCCAGTACGCGCCCAAGAGGCTGGCGCGGCCGTTCGGCGCGATCGTCGACCTGCTGGCGGCGGTGCCGTCGATCATCTTCGGGTTGTGGGGGATCTTCGTGCTGGCGCCCAACCTCGAGCCGATCGCGGTGTTCCTCAACCGCAACCTGGGCTGGTTCTTCCTGTTCGACCGGGGCAACGTGTCGCTGGCCGGGGGCGGGACCATCTTCACCGCCGCGATTGTGCTCTCGGTGATGATCCTGCCGATCATCACGTCGGTCTCGCGGGAGGTGTTCCGGCAGACTCCGCGCATCCAGATGGAGGCCGCGCAGGCGCTGGGGGCCACGAAGTGGGAGGTGGTGCGGATGACCGTGCTGCCGTTCGGCCGCAGCGGGGTGATCGCGGCGTCGATGCTGGGGCTGGGCCGTGCCCTGGGAGAGACCGTCGCCGTGCTGATCATCCTGCGCTCGGCCGCCCGCCCGGGTAACTGGTCGCTGTTCGACGGGGGCTACACGTTCGCGTCCAAGATCGCGTCCGCGGCCGCGGAGTTCAGTGAGCCGTTGCCGACCGGTGCCTACATCTCCGCGGGTTTTGCGCTGTTCGTCCTGACGTTCGTCGTCAATGCGCTCGCCCGGACGATCGCCGGAGGGAAGGTGAACGCATGACCGCCACGGTCGGTTCGCTCGACGGGCCGGTCAAGGCCGAGGTGTTCCATCCGCTGAGCCTTCGCCGCCGTATCACCAACGGCGTCGCGACGGTGTTCTTCTTGGGCTCGTTCCTGGTTGCGCTGGTGCCGCTGGCCTGGGTGCTGTCGGTCGTGGTGATGCGCGGATGGTGGGCCGTGACCCGCTCGGGGTGGTGGACACACTCGCTGCGTGGCGTCCTGCCGGAGCAGTTCGCGGGCGGCGTGTATCACGCGATCTACGGGACGGTGGTGCAGGCCGGGGCGGCCACGCTGCTGTCGGTGCCGTTGGGCCTGATGACCGCGGTGTTTCTGGTGGAGTACGGTTCCGGGCGGCTGGTGCGGCTGACGACGTTCATGGTCGACGTGCTCGCCGGGGTGCCCTCGATCGTGGCGGCGCTGTTCGTCTTCAGCCTGTGGATCGCCACCCTGGGATTCCCGCAGAGCTCGCTGGCCGTGTCCTTCGCGCTGGTTCTGCTGATGTTGCCCGTGGTGGTGCGGTCCGCCGAGGAAATGCTGCGCCTGGTCCCCGACGATCTGCGGGAGGCCAGCTACGCGTTGGGCGTCTCGAAGTGGAAGACCATCCTGCGGATCGTCTTCCCGATCGCGATGCCCGGCATCGTGTCCGGTGTGCTGCTGGCCGTCGCCCGCGTCATCGGAGAGACGGCGCCGGTCCTGGTGCTGGTCGGATACAGCCGCTCGATCAACCTCGACATCTTCAACGGCAACATGGCCTCGCTGCCGCTGCTGATCTACACCGAGCTCACCAACCCCGAGCACGCCGGTTTTCTGCGGATCTGGGGGGCCGCGCTGAGTCTGATCATCATCGTCGCCCTGCTCAACGTGGTCGCCGGGCTGACCCGGTTCCTGGCGACCCGGCGGGGCTGACGGCGCGTCAGGACTTCGACGCGGCCTTTTTGGCCGGCGCCTTCTTCGCCGGCGTCTTCTTCGCCGGCGCCTTCTTGGCGGCGCTCTTCTTCGCCGCCGTCTTCTTCGCCGGTTGCGTGCCGTTACCGGATCGCGCCTTGACGCTGGCCTCCAGTTTGGCCAGCAGGTCGGAGACGTCCTCGGTCTCGTCGAGTTCCTTGGGCTGTTCCTCGGTGGTAAAGGCTTCGCCGCCTTCGAGTTTCGCGTCCACCAGTTCCTGCAGCTGCTCCTGGTAGGTGTCGTGGTAGCGGTCGGGGTTGAAGTCCTCAGCCATCGACTCAACCACCTGACCGGCCATCTTGAGCTCCGCGGGCTTGATGTCGACTTCCTTGTCGAGCACCGGAAAGTCGGGATCGCGGATCTCGTCCGGCCACAACAGGGTGTGCACCACCATCACGTCGCGCTTGCCGAAGTCTTTGACCCGCAGGGCCGCCAGGCGGGTCTTGTTCCGCAGGGTGAAGTGAACGATCGCCATCCGGTCGGTCTCCGCGAGTGTTTTGGCCAGCAACACATACGATTTGGAGGACTTCGAATCGGGCTCCAGGAAGTAGCTGCGGTCGAACAACATCGGGTCGACCTCGTTGGCCGGAACGAATTCGAGCACCTCGATCTCGCGACTGCGTTCCTCGGGCAAGGTGGCAATGTCGTCGTCGGTGATGATCACCATCTGGCCGTCGTCGGACTCGTACGCGCGGGCGATGTCGCGGTACTCGACGACTTCGCCGTCCACTTCGCACACGCGCTGGTAGCGAATGCGACCGTTGTCCTTGGCGTGCACCTGATGGAACTTGATGTCGTGGTCCTGGGTGGCGCTGTACACCTTCACCGGGACGTTGACCAGCCCGAACGCGATCGAACCCTTCCAGATGGAGCGCATGTAAGTCAGTATGCCCGCTCGTTGCCGAGCGCGAACGTACGTGTTCGCACGACGCCGGACCGCCCGGGGCGGTGTTTGCGAACGCTGAAGCCCGTGCCGGCCGCCTAGAAGGCGCCGGCGCGGCCGACGGCCAGCGCGGCCGACAGGCTCGCCGCCCGCAACACCTCCGTCAGCGCAGCGACTCCGATCCGGCGCAGGGCGGCCCGCCGGCTCGCGCCGAGCAAACCTCGTGTCCAGAGGGCGTCGATCAGGCCCACCATGAAGGCGTCGCCGGCGCCGATGGTGTCCACCACGTCGACCGGCTCGGCGTCCACGCGGACCTCGCCGTCCCCGCAGAATGCCACCGAGCCGCGCGGACCCAGGGTCACCGCAACGATCGCCGGTCCTGACGCCAGCCAGCCCCGCGCCGTACGCTGCGGGTCCTGGCCGGGAGCTATCCATTCCAGGTCTTCGTGACTGACCTTGACGACATCGCTGCGCTCGACGAGGTGCACGATGCGGGCCCGGGCCCGGTCGTCGGTGAGCGCCGGGCGCACGTTGGGATCGAACGTGACGGTGGCCGACACCCGATAGGCATCGATCAGGGCCGCCACGGCCAGGCATCCCGGTTCCAGCACCGCGGCGATCGAGCCGGTGTGCACGACCAGCGGCGGCGCGGACTCGGGCGTGCCGGATAACTCCCACTCCAGGTCGAACGCGTAGCGGGCCGACCCGTCGCCACCGACCGTCGCCACCGCGGTCGGCGTCCGGCGAGCAGAGACACTTCCCGGAACCAACTGCACGCCATTTGATTTGACGCACTCGGCGATGCGGCGGCCGTGTTCGTCGTCGCCGATGTGCGTCAGGAAATCGACGCCGCGTCCCAACCGGCCCAGTCCGACGGCGACGTTGAGCGGACTGCCGCCGACGTGCTCGTCGTCCCCGACGACGTCGATCAGCGATTCGCCGATCACCAGCCCGCGGGTCATCGCACCAGGGCTTCGAGCGTGGCCCGGGCTCCCTTGTGGTGCAGCGATTCCAGCGCCCAGCGGTACGCCTCGACGAACCGGGGCTGGTGGGCCAGGTCGCAGAACACCGCGGTGATCTCGATGAACGCGGTGGGATGCTGGTGCTGCGAGCGGGCGATCGGGATCAGCGAATCCGCCAGCTGATCCACCACCTCGTAGGGCTTACCCCATTCGTCGGTGCCCTCGGCGTAGCGGGCCCAGCTGGCAACCGCCGCGGCCGCCAGTGCAACCGGCCCGTCGTTGGCCAGGTTGTCGCAGATGACGGGATACAGCCATTTGGGGATGCGATCCGAGGAGTAGGCGCAGAGCCGGGCGACGGTATCGCGGACGGCGGGGTTGGCGAACCGCTCGACCAGCGTGCGGCCGTACTCGTGCAGGTCGATTCCCGGCACCGGGGGCAGCGTGGGGATGGCCTCGCGGTCGAAGTAGGAGATCAAGAACTCGGCGAACAGGGGATCGCGCGCCGCCTCGTGGACGAAATGGAAGTCGCACAGGTGGGCGAAATAGGCCAGACATTGGTGCCCCGCGTTGAGCATGCGCAGCTTCATCAGCTCGTACGGGCGAACGTCGTCGACCATCAGCACCCCCGCCTGTTCGAGCGGGGGCCGACCGTCGGCGAAGTCGTCCTCGACCACCCAGGCGCTGAACGGCTCGGCCACCACCGGCCATCGGTCGTTGATGCCGAAATCGCGCCGAACTTCCGCAGCCATCTCCAAAGTCGTTGCCGGGGTGATGCGGTCGACCATCGAATTGGGAAACCGGGTGTGCTGTGCCACCCACTCGGCCAGCTCGGGATCCACGCGTTCGGCGCTGGCGAGCACGGTGCGCCTGGCGACCTGACCGTTGTTCTCGATGTTGTCGCACGAGACGATGGTCGGTGACGCGATCCCGCGGCGGCGCCGCCGGTCCAGAGCCTGGCTGATCAACGCGAACGCGGGTCCGTCCGCGTCGCGGTAGCCGCCCTCGGTGATGGTCAGGGAGATGATCCGGGTGGCGGGCGCCGCCAGCACCTCCAGCGCCGACTCCGGATCGTCCGGAGCGTAGCGATAGTCGATGATCGAGCCGATCACCTGAGCATCTCGACTGCCGTCGGGGTTTTCCAGGATCAGCGTGTAGAGCCCGTCCTGGCCGCGCAGGACGTCGCGCATGGTCCAGTCGGCGGGCATCACTCCGACCCCGCAGATGCCCCAGTCGTGCGCCAGGCCCTGTTGTAGCAGCACGTCGATGTAGGCGGCCTGATGCGCCCGGTGGAAGTGCCCGGCGCCGATGTGCGCGATGCCGACACCGACGCTGCGGCGGTCGTAGTTCGGCGCGCCGATCGGCAGCTCGGACAGCGTCGCATTGCTCAGATCGATTGCGTTGGCCACAGGCGGCCACCTCCTTCAAGGGCCACAGGCCGGATCGCCACCGGCTGCAGCACCTCCCTCGACGGTACGACGACAGCGGGTCGGCGCCCAGCGGCGTGGACCGTTCGCTGACCCGTGGCTTGCCCTACATGAGCCGGCCACTCAAGGCCGGCCCCGCCGGCGATAGCAGGACGCCCGCGAGGGCGCGCCACGAATCGGTGATGGCCACCGCCCCCGCGTCGATCAATTCCGCACGGCGGCAATCCCGTTCGTCGGGCAGCACGAACATCAGGTTTCCGATCGTGGCGTAGCCGGCGGCAACAGCGGACGTCACGCCCGCGACGGAGTCTTCGACGGCCAGCCCTTGTCGGGCTTGGACGCCCATCTCCCGGCCGCAATGCAGGTACACCGCCGGGTCGGGCTTGCTGGTCGGCACGGCAAGGGAATCCTCGGCGCTGAAGGTCGCCGCCAGCGGGATCAGCGACTCGAGTCCGGTGGCGGCGAAGCACGCGCGCAGGCGGTCGGTGGCGCTGGAACTGACGGCCGCGAGTGTGTAACGCTTCGCGAGGTCTCGCAACGGGCCCACCACTTCCGGATCCGGTGTCAGGGTCGCCGACAGGTGGGCGGTGACTCGTTCGCGCTCTTCGAGCACCCACCGCTCGAGCTCGTCGGCGGACAGCCCGGCACCGCCCGCCAGGTCGGCGGCCGAGGCGACCACCGCCCCGGGAAGGCCGTGTCCCAACGCCCGGTCGAGCGGCACTGCGCACCGCACGGCCATGTCGAGAGCCATGGCACGGAAGTTCTTCCCGACGGCGCGCTTACGCAACTCCTCGGAGCTGAGCCCGGCGTCGACACCGAACCTGGCCAGGAAACGGTTCATCACCTCGGCCGACGCCTCGAACGCGGGCCGCTCCGAGCCGAACAGGTTGTCGTCGGCGTCGCAGAGCAGGGTCGTGATCGGCGCCGGGTCGAAGGCGCGCACGAAGGTCAGCTCGCCGGTCATCGCGTCACCAACTGCCGCTCGTCGCTGCGCATGGCGTCGCGCAGCGTGCGGACCACACCACGCTCGTCGATACCCGCGATCATGTCACCCAGGCGTTGCGCGAAGCCGGGAACGGCGCGCAGCTCGTCGAACATCGCATGCCCGAGCAGCGGATCGAGATTGGTGCGCGCCAGGTTCGCCCACGTGGACACCGGTACCGCCTGCGAGTCTTCGAGCGGCAGCCGGCGCCCATCGAGGTCGTGCCCCCGCATGTATCGCGCCCATCCTGCGACGGCCCACATCAGCAGCGTGTGCGGCCTGCCCTGCGCGATCGCCTCCCGCAGGGAGGGCAGGATGAACGAGGTGATCTTGCTGGTCGGGCGTCGAGCCAGCCGCGACAACTGGTCACTCATGCGGGGATTGCTGAGCCGGTCGAGCAAGGTGGCCCGGTAGGCGGGTGTGTTCATCCCGGGTACGGGAGGCAGCAGCGGCTGGATTTCCTCGCGCAGCAGCTTCTCGACGTAGTCGAAGATGACGCGATCACGCATCGCGTCGTCGGTGCGCCGGTAGCCGGCCAGGGTGGCCAAACACGCGAGCGCGATGTGGGTCCCGTTGAGCAGACGCGTCTTGACCAACTTGTGGTCGCCGACATCGGCGACGAACTCGGCGCCGACCTGCTCGAGCGGTGGCCGTCCGTTGCTGAACGAATCCTCGATGATCCATTGCCGGTGCGGCTCGGTCACGACCGGACACCTGTCGGCGACGCCGAAGGTGCGCTCGATGAAATGGCGTTCTGACTGCGAGGTTTGGGGCGTGATGCGATCGACCATGGTCGACGGGAACGCCACATGCCTGGCAATCCAGCGGGCCAGTGCCGGATCCTTCAGTGCGGCGAACGACACCAGCGCGGTGCGCGCGGGCCGGGTGTCGCCGGCGATGTTGTCGCAGCACAACACCGTGAACGGCGCGTCGCCTGCGCGGCGACGCTGATCGAGGGCCTCGGTCAGATGTCCCCACGCCGTGACGTAGCCGCCGGAGGCGAAGAGGTCGGCGCGCACGTCGGGGTGGTCGGCGTCGAACTCGTCGGTTACCGGATCGACGAAGTAGCCGTTGCCGGTGATCGTCAGGCTCACCACGCGGGTTTGGGGGTCGGTCAACGCGGCGTGTACCGCGACGCCGTCGTCGGGGGCGTAGTGAACCGAGCCGATCGACCCGACGATCCGTGCGACCTGGCGGTCGTGGCCGCGCTGCACCACGGTGTACAGCCCATCCTGCGCCGACAGCAGGTCTTTGACGTCCGAGGACTGCAGGCTGACGCCGGTGACGCCCCATCGGTTCGAAATGCCCGAGCGCGCAATGTCGTCGAAGTAGACGGCCTGATGTGCGCGGTGGAAGTTGCCCGCACCGATGTGGACGACTCCTCGTTGCAGGGCAGATCGGTCATAGGTGGGCACCGCGATTCGCTGGGAATGCAGCCGGAGGGTGGAGTTACTCAGCGGGACGCCCGATTCTGGACGCCAGGGCATGATGCGCATCTGTGTCGCGTGCCCGGACTGTCCGGCCGCCTAACGCCTTCGTGGTCGACGTCACAACAGTTCACGGCGACAACATAATCCGTGGTGGTAAGCGATCTTCGCTGCTCAAACGCGTAAGTTGAGGGGCATGGCGCCGCGGGTGAAGCTCACCAATGCGGACAAGGTGCTGTACCCGGCCACCGGCACCACGAAGCAGGACATCTTCGACTACTACACCCGCATCGCCGAGGTGATGATCCCGCACATCGCCGGGCGCCCCGCCACCCGAAAACGCTGGCCGAACGGCGTCGACGAAGCGTCCTTCTTCGAAAAGCAATTGGCATCCTCGGCGCCCGACTGGCTGCCGCGTGCCAGCGTCACCCACCGGTCCGGGACGACGACATACCCGATCATCGACAGCCTTGACGGGCTGGCGTGGATCGCGCAGCAGGCGGCGCTGGAGGTGCACGTGCCGCAGTGGCGTTTCGTGGCCGAGTGGACCCGGAGCAAGGCCGCACAGCTCAAACCAGGCCCGGCGACTCGGTTGGTGTTCGACCTCGACCCCGGTGAGGGCGTCACGATGCCGCAACTGGCCGAGGTGGCCAACGCGGTCCGCGATCTCATCGACGGCATCGGCCTGGTCACCTTTCCCCTGACCAGCGGCAGCAAGGGCCTGCACCTCTACACGCCGCTGCAGGAGCCGGTGAGCAGCAAGGGCGCGACCGTACTGGCGAAACGCGTTGCGCAGCAACTGGAACAGACGATGCCCAAGCTGGTCACGTCGACCATGACCAAGAGTGTGCGCGCGGGCAAGGTGTTCTTGGACTGGAGCCAGAACAACGGCTCCAAGACCACCATCGCGCCCTACTCGCTGCGCGGCCGCGAACAACCGACGGTCGCCGCTCCGCGTACCTGGGCGGAGCTCGGCGAGCCCGGGCTGCGCCAGCTGCGCTACGACGAAGTGCTGGCGCGGGTCGCGCGGGATGGTGACCTGCTGGCGCCGCTGGACGCCGACGCGCCGATGCCCGACCGGCTGTCCCGATACCGCAGCATGCGCGACGCGTCGAAGACGCCAGAACCGGTGCCCAACGCGGAACCGGCTGCCGGGCAAGGCAACAGCTTCGTCATCCAGGAGCATCACGCTCGTCGGCTGCACTACGATTTCCGGCTCGAGCGCGATGGCGTGCTGGTGTCCTGGGCGGTGCCGAAGAACCTCCCGCAAACGACGTCGGTGAATCACCTGGCGGTGCACACCGAAGACCATCCGCTGGAATACGGGGGCTTCGAAGGCGTGATCCCGAAAGGGGAGTACGGCGCCGGAAAGGTGATCATCTGGGACTCGGGGACCTACGACGCGGAGAAGTTCCACGACCCTTCCGGGCAGGGGTCCGAGAAGGGGTCCGAGAAGGGGTCCGAGAAGGGGGAGGTGATCGTCAACCTGCACGGCAGCCGAATCTCCGGACGGTATGCGCTGATTCAGACCAAGGGCGACCAGTGGCTGGCGCACCGGATGAAGGACCAGCACGTCTTCGACTTCGACGCGATCGCCCCCATGCTCGCCACGCACGGGTCGGTGGCGGCCCTGAAAGCGGGCCAGTGGGCGTTCGAGGGCAAATGGGACGGCTACCGCATCCTGGTCGAGGTCGACCACGGCGCCGTGCGCGTGCGCTCTCGGCGCGGCCGCGACGTCACCGACGAATACCCCCAATTGGCCTCGCTGGCCGATGATTTGCGGCAACACCACGTAGTGCTGGACGGCGAGGCGGTCGTGCTCGACGCCGGCGGCGTGCCCAGCTTCCATGCGATGCAGAACCGGGGCCGCGGCGCTCGCGTCGAATTCTGGGCCTTCGATCTGCTGTACCTGGACGGCCGCTCGCTGCTGCGCGCCCGCTATCGCGACCGGCGAAAGTTGCTGGAAACGTTGGCCGGTGGCAGCCGACTCGTCGTGCCCGACCTGTTGCCCGGTGACGGCAGGCAGGCGCTGCAGCATTCCGCCGAGCACGGCTGGGAGGGGGTGGTCGCCAAGAAGCGCGACTCCACCTACCAGCCCGGCCGGCGTTCGGCCTCGTGGGTCAAGGACAAGCACTGGAACACCCAGGAGGTCGTGATTGGCGGCTGGAAGGCCGGCGAAGGCGGACGCACGAGCGGCATCGGTTCGCTGCTGCTGGGCATACCGGGCGACCGTGGCCTGCGCTTCGCCGGACGCGTCGGGACCGGCTTCTCCGAGCGTGAATTGGCCGACCTGAAGAAGAGGCTGGCGCCGCTGCACACCGACCGGTCGCCGTTCGACCCGCCGCTTCCCCGCAGCGAGGCCAGGGGTGTGACGTACGTCGAGCCGGTGCTGGTGGGTGAGGTGCGATACAGCGAGTGGACCCCCGATGACCGCCTGCGCCAATCGAGTTGGCGCGGTCTGCGACCCGACAAGGAACCGAGCGAGGTGGTGCGCGAATGAAATGGGTGACCTTCCGAGGGGCCGACGGCGAGCGGACCGGGGTGCTCGCCGGCGACGCGATCCACCCGATGCCGCCGGGAGTGGCGCTGCTCGACCTGATCGGGCGTGGCGCCGAGGGGCTCCACCAAGCCGCCGAGGAGGCGCTGCGCGCCACGTCGGTGCGTCTGGCGGACGTGACGCTGATGGCGCCGATCCCGCGTCCCCCGTCGATCCGAGACTCGCTGTGCTTCTTGGACCACATGCGCAACTGCCAGGGCGCGCTCGGCGCTGGGCGGACGCTCGCCGACAGCTGGTACCGCATCCCGGCCTTTTACTTTGCCTGTCCTGCAACCGTTCTCGGGCCGTACGAGGACGCTCCCACGGCGCCGGGAAGCGCTTGGCAGGATTTCGAATTGGAGATTGCCGCGGTCATCGGAGCCGGTGGCAAAGACCTGACGGTGGAAGAGGCCGAACGCGCCATCATCGGCTACACCATCTTCAACGACTGGTCGGCGCGCGACCTCCAGCAGCTGGAGAGCCAACTGGCGATCGGGCAGGGCAAGGGCAAGGACAGCGGGGTGACGCTGGGTCCATACCTGGTCACGCCCGACGAGCTCGAACCGTACCGCCGTGACGGCAAGTTCGACCTGGCAGCGCAGGCCCTGGTCAACGAGAACGTTATCGGTTCGGGGTCGACCGCCCAGATGGACTGGACATTCGGCGAAGTCATCTCCTACGTCTCGCGCGGCGTGACCCTGGCCCCCGGCGACGTCATCGGCTCGGGAACGGTGCCCACCTGCACCCTCGTCGAGCATCTCGATCCCGCGCGGCTGGAAGCGTTTCCGGGTTGGCTGCGCGACGGTGACGTCGTCACGCTCCGGGTCCAGGGGCTGGGCGAGACGCGCCAGACCGTGCGTGCCGCCGGCGCCCCCCACCCGCTGCCGTCGCGCCCCAATCCGGACTCCGCGCCCGCCCCCGCCCGTGTCAACCGGGCGCCCGCGAAAGTGCCCTACACGCGTGGGCTGCACCGGGTGGGCGACCGGGTGTGGGCGTGGACGCTGCCCGACGGCGGCTACGGGTGGAGCAACGCCGGTCTGGTCGCCGGTGACGGCGCCTCGCTGCTGGTCGACACCTTGTTCGATCTGGCGTTGACCCGGGAGATGCTCGCCGCGATGAGACCTGTCACCTCATCGGCCCCCATCACCGACGCGTTGATCACCCACTCGAACGGCGACCACACCCACGGCAACCAGCTGCTCGACCCCGCGGTCCGGATCATCGCCGCGCGGGGCACCGCCGACGAGATCGCCCACGGCATGGCGCCCGCGATGCTGGCGATGGCGCAGACCGCCAACCTCGGCCCCGTTGCCACCTCTTACACGCGAGATCGGTTCGGGCACTTCGACTTCAGTGGCATCACGATCCGCAACGCAGACCAGACCTTCGACCGCGAGCTCACGATGGATGTTGGCGGGCGCCGCGTCGAGCTGCTGAACCTGGGTCCCGCGCATACCGCCGCGGATTCGGTGGTGCACGTGCCCGACGCCGGGGTGCTGTTCGGCGGCGATCTGCTGTTCATCGGCTGCACCCCGATCGTGTGGGCGGGCCCGATCGCCAACTGGGTCGCGGCCTGCGACACGATGATCGCCCTGGATGCCCCGACGGTGGTGCCCGGCCACGGCCCGGTCACCGACCCGGACGGTATCCGCGCCGTCCGCGGTTATCTGACACATGTCTGCGAGCAGGCCGAGGCCGCCTACGGTCGGGGCCTGTCGTGGGCGCAGGCCGCCGAGACCATCGACCTCGGCGAGTACGCGGAGTGGCTGGACGCCGAGCGGGTCGTCGTCAACGTCTACGCGCGCTACCGCGAACTCGACCCCGACACCCCTGAGCTGGACATCATGGCCTTGCTCGTGATGCAGGCCGAGTGGCTGGCCAAGCGCTCCTGACCGCGAGAGTGCAACGGGCAGAACATCTCTGGGCAATGAGCGCCGACAGCCGCAACGTTGCGGCTAGGGCCGCACGGCCTTGACGAAATGGATCGTCGTGGCCGGAACCTGATGCTCGGCATCGCCGAGGTCCGCCAGACCGGCGGCGCTGAACAGGTCGGCGAGCCCCAACCCGGTGGTATCCCAGCCATTCTCGTTCAGGTACGCGGCGACGTCGGTGCGCTCGCCGGGGAAGGTCAGGCTGGTCAGGTCCATCTCGAGGCCGTGCCGCCGCCAGCCCTCGGTCATCGACCGGGCCTGTTCGCGCGCCACCTCCGAGTTGCCGGTGACCGTTCCGTAGTCGGCGGCCAAGCGGCTGCCTTCAGCGGACAACGGGATGACGGAGTCCAGCAGTCGAACCTCGGCTTCCGGCGGCAGCCATCCGATGAGCACGCCCTCGGCGAGCCAGGCGGTCGGCTGCGCGGGGTCGAACCCGTACTCCTGCAACGCCGCCGGCCAGTCCTCCCGCAAATCGATCCCGACCGTCTGCAGCGTGGCCGTCGGGGCCGCGCCGAGGTCGGCCAGCGTCGCGGCCTTGAAGGCGATGACCTCGGGCTGATCGATCTCGTAGACCGTCGTCCCGGCCGGCCAGGCCAGCCGGTAGGCACGGGCGTCCAGCCCGGAGGCGACGATCACCACCTGGCGCACGCCGGCGCGGGTCGCCTCGGCGAAATAGTCGTCGAAGAAGCGGGCGCGGGCCGCGAACGTGTCGACCATCCGCGGAAAACCGACGCTCCTCTCGATCTCCTCGGAGTCGATGTCGCCGACGGCCAACCTCGTGAAGACGTCGAGCCCCACGGCCCGGACCAACGGCTCGGCGTACTGGTCGGTGATGACGGGCTGCGGGCGCCTGGAAGCGGCCGCGCGCGCCGCGGCGACCATGGTGGCCGTGGCCCCCACGCTGTTGGCCAGGTCCCAGGTGTCGCCCTCCGTGCGTGCCATGGTGTCTCCTTCGGTTCGGCGTCCCGTCCACGGTAGGCCTCGTCGGTGAATTTCCTTGTCGCCTACGGTCGAGGTATGGCAGCTGTGGAATTGCGAACTCTCGAGGACGGCATCGCGTGCCTCACCCTCAACCGCCCCGAGCGTCTGAACGCCATCGACGGGGCACTGATCGACGGCGTCGACGCGGCCCTCGACGCGCTCGGCGGGGGCCAGTACCGGGTGGCGATCCTGACGGGCGCCGGGCGCGGATTCTGCGCCGGCGCGGATCTGAGCGGTACAGGCCGGCCGTGGACGAAGCCGGCACCGAACACCCCCGCGTTCAAGGTGAACTACGACTCCCAGGTGCGCCTGGCCAACCTGTTCACCCGGCTCTACGAGCTGCCGATCCCGGTGATCGCCGCGGTCAACGGCGTCGCCGTCGGCGGTGGGCTGGCGTTCGCGCTGGTGAGCGACGTCCGGGTCGCCTCCGAGCAGGCCCGGTTCGGGTCGGCGTTCATCAAGGCCGGTTTCTCGTCGATGGACATGGGGACCAGTTACCTGCTGCCGAAGATCGTCGGCGCCGGGGTGGCCCGTGAGCTGATGCTGACCGGCCGCATCATCGACGCGCCCGAGGCGCTGCGCATCAACCTGGTGCACGAGGTGGTGGCCCCCGACGAACTGATGACCGCGGCGCTGGGCAAAGCCCGCGAGATCGCCGGAAACAACGCCTACGGCGTATGGCAGACCAAGATCGGCCTCAACGCGGCGCTCGACGCGCCCAGCCTGCGGCACGCCATCGAAATCGAGAACCGCACCCAGATTCTGAGCGGCTTCACCAACAATCCGGTCGAGGCCGCCCGGGCCCACCGGGACAAGCGCGCCCCCAACTGGGATCCGCTGTAGCGGTCACAACTTGGCGATCACGTGCTCGGCGAACATCTCCAGGTTGCGGATCTTGGTGTCCAGGGCCTCGGTGTCCTTGCCCATGATGTAGGGGATGCGGAAGCCGACGATCACGTCGGTGACGCCCTTGTCCTCGAGGCGCTTGATGCCGTCGGCGGTGTAGGCGTCGGCCGAGATGACGTGGATCTCGAACGGGCCGGTGTTGCCTTGCTCCTCGCGGAACCGGTTGAGTTTGGCGATCAGCGCGTCGAGTTCCTCCGGGTCCCCGCCGCCGTGCATCCAGCCGTCCAACCTGGCCGCGCGGCGCAGCGCGGCGTCGGCGTGCCCGCCGATCAGGATCGGGACGGGCTTGGTGGGGGCGGGGGTCATCTTGGTCTTGGGGATGTCGTAGAACTCGCCGTGGAACTCGAAGTACTCGCCGGTGGTGAGTCCGCGGATGATCTCGATGCATTCGTCCATGCGCTTGCCGCGCTTGGCGAACGGCACCCCCATCAGCTCGTAATCCTCGGGCCACGGGCTGGTGCCGACCCCGAATCCCACCCGATTGTCGGTCATCGCGGCCAGTGAGCTGATCTGTTTGGCCACCAGCGCCGGCGGCCGGATGGGCAGCTTCAAGACGAAGAAGTTGAATCGCAGCTTCGACGTCACCGCGCCCAAAGCCGATGTCAGGACGAAAGTTTCGATGAACTCCTTGCCGTCGAGGAACTCGCGGTTGCCGTCCGGCGTGTACGGGTATTTGGAGTCCGATTCGTACGGGTAGGCGATGCTGTCGGCGATCGTCATGGCGTCGTAGCCGGCGGCCTCGGCTGCCTTGGCGAGTGGGATGTAATACCTGAAGTCAGTCATCGCCTCGGCGTAGGTGAACCGCACGTCATCTGCCTTCCGTGAGAGGGTGGTCACCCGAGAGTAGAACGTGTTCTAGTTTGGCCCCCGCGCGGGGCTCGGCACAACCACGCGCGGCGCGCTGGGGCTACAGCTGGTTCTCGGGCCCGATGACCGCCCAGACCGTCTTGCCGCACGACGTGGGGGTGCTGTCCCAGCTGCGCGACAGCGCTTCGACGATCGCCAGGCCCGACATGTCGATGCCCTCCGCCGGGGACGACAGCCGACGGGCCGGGGCGTTGCTGCCGTCGGACACCGCGATGGTCGCCGTGGAGCCGCCGGCCTCGATCCGCACCGTCGGGAAGCTCGAGGTGTGTTCCAGCACGTTCTCCACGAGCACGTTGACGACCACCAGCGCGACGGGGATGAGCGCGGCCTGCGACCATGCGGTGAGCCACTCGCGCACCAGCCGGCGTGACTCACGCAGGCTGGTCAGGTCGGCGGGCAGCTCGACGGCGACGCGCCGCACCGCGCTGCGCGCGGGCCGGGCGAGCGACTTCACCGCCGCCTGGTCCGTCGAGTACAGCGGGACGAAGCTGGTGACCCCGGTGCGTGCGATCGCGTCACGGGTCGCGCGGTGGGCGCACGCCAACACGATCGGAATCTGGGGCCACGCCTGCGCCTCCCAGTGCACGGCGATGAACGCCGCCCACGACGACTGCACCGGCGCGCGCAGCGCGGTGACATCGACGACGATGCCCGCCGGCTCGTCGAGTGCCGCTTCGGCGATGCCGTCGCGGAGCGCCGCAGAGTTGGCGGCGTCAAGGACGCCGTCGACCGTGAGCACTGCCACCGACTCGTCGGTTCGCTTCGCGACGACCAGCGAGGCGGGCCTTTGTGCTCGCGAACTCACTGCGCGGACCCCTTTCGCTTCTGGGGTTCATCGTCGCCGATGATTGCCGCGATATCGGTGATCAGCGGATGTGCGTGTCCCGAGAGCCGACTGCGATCCGGTGCCATGTGCTCCCCCTCCAATGGTGCCCGTCAGCGGGTTCCAAGCGGCATCACGCCGTCAGGATCTTGCGAGCTTCGGTGGTGGATTCGCCATTCTCGCGTGGCGCGGGGGGCGCGGCGCGTTCGGCACGTGTGTGCCCGGTGCCCCGGCCGGCCCCACCCGGTCCGAGACACCGAACTCGACGAACGTTTCGTTCGGCCTCGCTGCGCGCCTGCGCACTCACGGCGCATACCCACCCGACGCGCGTGCTCAAACGGACCGGAACACCGCGTCGGTGCGGGTGTGCAGCGGTTCAGCCGCCGGTGCGTGCGTACGGCGGGGCGCCCACTCCGGCGACGGTGTGCGTTCCCCACGGCGTGCGTTCGATGAGTCGCGCGGGCGCGGGGTGGCCGTTGACCGTGAGCGTGGCCGTGCGCGCCCGTTTGCCCGCATCGTGCGGTAGTGGATGCGTTGCGGAGCTGAAAACGGTTCCCTGCCAATGGTATTGGCCGTCAATCGGATCCAGATGGCCGGTCAGTCGAACGCGCACCGGAAGGTCGGTGCCGGCGATCGACAGGGTCGCCGCGCCGTCATAGGGCCCGTCGTCGCCGGCCGCGACACACGACAGCTCGAACGCGGTGCTCACCCGCGGGGCCGGTGCGGGCCTGACGCAGGCTCGCTCGTTGAACACCTGCTGGCTGCTGCGGCGCACCTCGATGCGGGTGCTGCCCGTGGCGTCCATGTGCCGCACGCACTCGGCGGCATGGCGGGCCTGCGCGCCGAAGTCGGGTCCGGTGACGAAGAAGTAGTTGGGGAAGCCGTGGACGGCTATCCCGAAACACGGCTCCATCCCGTCATGCCAGGCCTGCCGAAGGGTCACACCGCCGGCGCCGGCGAGCGCGTCGTCGCGAACCCGGTCGTCGACTGCAAATCCGGTGCCGTAGACGAGTGCGTCGGCGCGGTGTTCGACGCCGTCGTTGGTGCGCAGGCCCCCCGGGGTGATGGCGCTGATCGACGACCTCGCGATCGCGATGCGCGGTTGTTTCCCGCGCGCGGCGGGTCGCAGGCGCCGACGCAGCCAGCGCTTGGCGCGGGTCGTGGCCAGGGGCAGTTCGGTGACGATCCGGCGGGGTGGGTGAGCGAAGACGGTGACCGAGGCGGCGGCGCCGGCCCACCGGTGCAGGTGCCCAGCCGCGCCGGAGTCGACGCCGACGACGGCGAGCCGTTTTCCGGCCGGGTCGAAATCGTCGTCCGGTGCCGCCGCGTGAAACGAAGGCCCGCGAAAGGTGCTCTGCCCCTTAATTTTCGGTGTCCAGGGGACGAAGGGCGGCGGCTGGCAGGCGATCACGACGCGGCCGTCGATGCGCTCGCCGCCCGCGGTGCGCAATGCCCAGCTGTCGGTGCCGTCGTCGAAGACGCAACCGACGACATCGCGGTCCAGGATCAGCAGATCGGCGATGCCGACTGCGGACAGCTCGGCCGCGGCCGCCCGCGCGGCGGGGCCGGTGCCGACGATGACGATGCGCGCCGGCGTCACAGGAAGTTGGTGCGTTTCCAGGCGCGGCGGCCGATCGGGCCCAGAAGCCCCACCTCGGTCAAAAACGCGGCCAGCGGGGCGAAGCCCGAGGCCTGCATCTGATGCCGATGCGGGCTGCTGCGCGCGAGCGCCCGGGCGCGCTTGGCGTCCAGGCCCGCTCGCGCATAGGGGATCGGGTTGCTGAACAGGTAACGGAAGAAGTACCCGCCGAGCCCGTTGATGTTGGCCATGAACCACCTGTTGAACCGCGGCATCGTCTGCACCCGTTTGCGCGCGCCGTCGCGGGCGAACTGGATGTGGCGCGCTTCCTCGGTGACGTGAATCCTCATGAGCCGCTGGATGATCGGCTGCAGCTCCGGGTCGTCCATCATCTGCCGCTGCAGCGAGTCGAAGATCTCCTCGCCGATCAGGGCCGCCACCCACAGCATCGAGCCGTATTGAAAGGCCAGCGGCAGGGCGTTGATGAACATGCGCTGGAGCCGCCGCGGGCGCACCGGCTTGGCCCCGATGCGCTCGATGGCCTTGCCGAACATGACCATGTGGCGGGTCTCGTCGCCCAGTTCGGTGAGCTTGTAGTGCGTCGACGAGCTGGTCGGATCCTCGTGCAGGATGGTGCGCAGCAGCGACTGGTTGAGCATGTTCTCGAACCAGATCCCCGCCGACAGCGTGTTGACCAGCTCCTGGCGGGATAGCTCGATCTGCTGCTCGCGGGTCATCTCGTCCCACATGGGCGTGCCGTACAGGGAGACCAGCCTCGGCGGCAGATAGAACTTGTCCGGGTCCAGCGGCGCGTCCCAGTCGATGTCGACGATGGGTTCATACGACTTCTTGACCGAGCCCTTGAGCAACCGCTCGGAGAAGTCTTCCCGGCTCGGCCCACTTGGCTTGACCGTCGTGGTCATGGCTGGCGCCCCTTCGTTGGGTCTTCAGACGGTACCCATGGTACTGGGTACTTATGGTCCCGACTAGGCCTTCGAGGTTGCGATTCGGCAATCTGTGTGGGGCGGCGAGGAGGGTCTGTTGGGTCGGCATATTCACGTGATCGGCATCGGCGCCGGCGACCCCGGCTTCGTGACCATCCAGGCCATCAAGGCGCTCAACGACACCCAGGTGTTCTTCGCCATGGACAAGGGTGAGGCGAAAAGCGATCTGGTGGCGCTGCGGCGCGACATCTGCGCACGGTTCATCCGGGAGCCCGGCTACCGGTTCGTGGAGCTGCCCGATCCGAAGCGTTCCGCCGGCTCCGACTACCGGGGTGCCGTCTCGGACTGGCATGCGGCCCGGGCACGGCTGTGGGCGGCGGCCATCCGCGACGAGCTCGGCACCGACGGGGTGGGGGCCTTCCTGGCATGGGGCGACCCCTCGCTGTACGACAGCACGCTGCGCATCCTCGACGCGGTCGCGCAGGCCGTCGACTTCGACTACGACGTCGTCCCGGGGATCACCGCGGTGCAGGCGCTGACCGCCCGGCACCGCATCCCGCTCAACGAGGTCGGCGAACCGGTCGTCATCACCACCGGCCGGCAGCTGCGCGCGCACGGTCTGAGCGGATCGGCCGTGGTGATGCTCGACGGCGATTGCTCGTTCCAAGCGTGCCCCGCCGATACCCGGATCTGGTGGGGCGCTTACCTGGGCACCGACGACGAGTTGCTGGTGACCGGGACTGTCGGCGACGTGGGTGACCGCATCGCCGAACTGCGAGCCGACGCCCGAGCGCGGCGCGGCTGGATCATGGACACCTATTTGCTCAGGGCGGCAGACTGAACCAGTGCCCGAACTTCCCGAAATAGAAGCGCTGGCCGACCACTTGCGGCGCCACGCCGTGGGCCTGACGGTCGGACGCGTCGACGTGGCCGCGCTGGCCGTCCTGAAGACCTTCGACCCGCCGATGAACGCCCTGCACGGGCAGGCCGTCGTCGGGGCGCGACGGTGGGGCAAATACCTCGGGCTGCAGGCCGGCGAGCTGTACCTCGTCGCCCACCTGTCGCGGGCGGGCTGGCTGCGCTGGTCGGACAAGCTGGCCGCGGCACCGCTGCGGCCGGGCAAGGGCCCGATCGCGCTGCGGGTGCACCTGGGAACCCCCGGTGAGGCACCCGGCTTCGACCTCACCGAGGCCGGGACGCAGAAGCGGCTGGCCGTGTGGCTTGTCGACGACCCCCAACGGGTGCCGGGGATCGCCGCGCTGGGCCCGGACGCACTGGACCTGGGCGTCGACGACCTGGCCAGGCTGCTCGCCGGCAACACCGGCCGGATCAAGACCGTCATCACCGACCAGAAGGTCATCGCCGGGATCGGCAACGCCTACAGCGACGAGATCCTGCACGTCGCCAAGATCTCGCCGTTCGCGACGGCGGGGAAGCTGACCGGCGAACACCTCATCGCCCTGCACGACGCGATGGTGTCGGTGTTGCGCGACGCGGTGAGCCGCTCCGTCGGCCAGGGGGCCGCCACCCTGAAGGGAGAGAAGCGCTCCGGGCTGCGGGTGCACGCCCGCACCGGGCTGCCGTGCCCGGTGTGCGGCGACACCGTCCGCGAGGTTTCCTTCGCCGACAAGTCTTTTCAGTATTGCCCGACCTGTCAGACCGGCGGCAAGGTGCTGGCCGACCGGCGGATGTCACGACTGCTCAAGTAGCCGCCGTCGCCGGTCGCTATGCTCACCCGGGTGACCCGCCAGAAGATCCTGATCACCGGTGCCAGCTCCGGTCTGGGCGCCGGAATGGCGCGCGCCTTCGCCGCCAAGGGCCGCGACCTGGCGCTCTGCGCCCGTCGAACCGACCGGCTCGATGAGCTGAAAGCCGAACTGCTGCAACAACATCCCGGAATCAAGATCGCGGTCGCCGCCCTGGATGTCAACGACCACGAGCAGGTGCCCAAGGTATTCGCCGAGCTCAGCGACGAGCTCGGGGGCATCGACCGGGTCGTCGTCAACGCCGGCATCGGCAAGGGCGCCAAGCTCGGCTCGGGCAAGATGTGGGCCAACAAGGCGACCCTCGAGACCAACCTGGTGGCCGCGCTGGTGCAGATCGAGACGGCGCTCGAAATGTTCACCAAGAACGGGTCGGGCCACCTGGTGCTGATCTCGTCGGTGCTCGGCACCAAGGGGGTGCCGGGCGTCAAAGCCGCCTACGCCGCAAGCAAAGCCGGGATGCGTTCGCTGGGCGAGTCCCTGCGCGCCGAGTACCGAGGCGGGCCCATCAAGGTCTCGGTGATCGAGCCCGGCTACATCGAGTCGGAGATGACGGCCAAGTCGAACAGCACCCTGTTCATGGTGAACAACGACACGGGCGTCCGGGCGCTGGTGGCCGCAATCGAGCGCGAGCCCGGGCGCGCCGTGGTGCCGTGGTGGCCATGGGGCCCGCTGGTGCAGCTGATGCGGGTGCTGCCGCCACCGCTGACGAGGGTCTTCGCCTGAGCCGACGGGCGTGCGTCTCGGCAGGCGACGCGTCGCGGATGAGCCCGACGGCGCACCCTCGCGGGCCGAGGGGTCAGCCCGCGCGCCCTCTTTCGGTGCGGTAGCGGCGGACCAGCGCGTCGGTCGAGCTGTCGGATTGCGGTGCCGGCGGGGTGTCCGCGGTGATCACCGGCAGCAGCGCCTTGGCCTGCGTCTTGCCCAGCTCGACGCCCCACTGATCGAACGAGTCGATGCCCCAGATGACGCCCTCGGTGAACACCTGATGCTCGTAGAGGGCGATCAGCTGGCCCAGCACCGACGGTGTGAGCCGGTCGGCCAGGATCGACGTCGACGGCCGGTTGCCCGGCATCACCTTGTGCGGCACGATGTCGGCCGGCGTGCCCTCGGCGGCGATCTCCTCGGCCGTCTTGCCGAACGCCAGCACCTGGGTCTGGGCGAAGAAGTTGCTCATCAACAAGTCGTGCATGCTGCCGGTGCCGTCGGCGGTGGGCAGGTCGTCGGTGGGCTGGCTGAAGCCGATGAAGTCCGCGGGCACCAGGCGGGTGCCCTGGTGCAACAACTGGTAGAAGGCGTGCTGACCGTTGGTCCCCGGTTCGCCCCAGAAGATTTCGCCGGTGTCGGTGGTGACCGGCGTGCCGTCGGCGCGCGTCGATTTGCCGTTGGACTCCATGGTCAGCTGCTGCAGGTATGCCGCGAAACGGGCGAGGTCGTTGGAGTACGGCAGCACCGCCCGCGACTGGGCGCCCATGAAGTTCGAGTACCACAGTCCGATGAGGCCGAGCAGGACGGGCGCGTTGGCCTCGAGCGGTGCCGTCTGGAAATGCCGGTCGACGATGTGGAATCCGGACAGGAAGTCGCCGAACGCCTCGCGGCCGATGACGGCCATCACCGACAGGCCGATCGCCGAGTCGACCGAGTACCGCCCGCCGACCCAGTCCCAGAACCCGAACATGTTGTCGGTGTTGATGCCGAAGTCGTCGACCAGGCGTTTGTTGGTGGAGACGGCCACGAAGTGCTTGGACACGGCGGCGTCGCCGAGGGAGTCGGTGAGCCAGCGCCGTGCCGCGGTCGCGTTGGTCAGGGTCTCCAGCGTGGAGAAGGTCTTCGACGCGACGATGAAAAGCGTTGTGGCGGGGTCCAAGTCGGCCAAGGTGGCCACCAGGTCGGCCGGGTCGACGTTGGAGACGAAGCGCGCCGAGATCCCCCCGTCGGCGTAGTGGCGCAAGGCCTGGACCACCATCATCGGCCCCAGGTCCGACCCGCCGATCCCGATGTTGACGACGGTGCTGATCTTTTTCCCGGTGGCACCCGTCCATTCACCGCTGCGTAACCGGTCGGTGAAGTCGCCCATCGCGTCGAGCACGGAGTGCACGTCCGCGACGACGTCCTGGCCGTCGACGCTGAGCTCGGCGTCGCGGGGCAGCCGCAGCGCGGTGTGCAGTACCGCGCGGTCCTCGGAGGTGTTGATGTGGGCCCCGGCAAACATCTGGTCGCGGCGTTCCTCGAGGTTTGCCGCGCGCGCCAGATCGACGAGCAGCGTGAGCGTCTCTCGCGTGACCCGGTGTTTGCTGTAGTCGATGTAGAGGTCACCGACCTCGACGGTCAGCTCGCGGCCGCGATCGGGGTCGTCTTCGAAGAACTTCCGTAGATGCGTCTCACCTATTTGCCCGTGGTGGTTGCGCAGGCCGGCCCACGCCGGGGTGGCGGTGATGTCGGGGATGGTTTGCACGGAAGTCATTGGCGCGGCTCCTCCTCATCGCTTCGCTCTGCATCGTCGCCGACGCGGGTCATGATTCGACCCTATGCGCGGCAACGCGACGGAGCCAGGCGTGACGGTCAGTGGCCGAGCCGGCCCCTGCCCAACCGCAGCAGCAGCATCGCCAGGTCCTTGCCCTCGGGGCCGAGCTCGCTGTAGCGCTCGATCACCTTCATCTCGCGGCTGTGCACCAGCCTGGTGCCACCGGAGGCCATGCGGGCGCGGCCGATCGCCTGGGACACCTCGGCGCGCCGCTTCACGGCGGCGAGGATCTCGGCGTCCAGCCGGTCGATCTCCCGGCGCAACTGGTCGATGTCGGGTGCCTGCGAGACGGTTTCCACGTTCATTTCTGCCAACTCCGCGTTCTCGTGATGTGGGGGTTCTGGTCTCATCCGGTATCGGGCCTCACAAAAGAGACGAGCCCCGAGTCCGGAAGCGGACCACGGGGCTCTGCGAAGCAGTTACACCACGGGCACCGCTAACCGGTACCCGTAGAAAAATCGGCTGGGCCACTCGCTGGGTGAGGGCGGCCGACTGCACTGCGCTTTGACCACGTCCCGAGTCTGCCACCAACGACTGCCCAGGTGCAAAAACGATGCGCGCAACCGGGATCACGACCTGTCCGGGCGCCTTGGCTCCCGGCGTCGGTGAGCGGCGGTAAGTTTGGAGCGACATGAGTGTGCACGCAACGGAAACCCAGCCGGCATCCGAAGCAGACCAGCTTCTCGCCGGCCTCAACCCGCAACAGCGCCAGGCGGTGGTGCACGAGGGTTCGCCGCTGCTGATCGTCGCCGGAGCGGGCTCGGGCAAGACGGCGGTGCTGACGCGCCGGATCGCCTACCTGATCGCTGCGCGCGGCGTCGGCGTCGGTCAGATCCTCGCCATCACCTTCACCAACAAGGCCGCCGCCGAGATGCGCGAACGGGTGGTGCGCCTGGTCGGCAACCGGGCCCACGCGATGTGGGTGTCCACCTTCCACTCGACCTGCGTGCGCATCCTGCGCAACCAGGCGTCGCTGATCGAGGGCCTCAACTCCAACTTCTCGATCTACGACGCCGACGACTCGCGGCGGCTGCTACAGATGATCGGCCGCGACATGGGCCTGGACATCAAGCGCTATTCACCCCGCCTGCTGGCCAACGCGATCTCCAACCTGAAGAACGAGCTGATCTATCCGGACGAGGCCGTGGCCGCGCTGAACGACGGCTCCGACGACCTGTCCCGCACCGTCGCCTCGGTGTACGGCGAATATCAGCGCCGGCTGCGGGCGGCCAACGCGCTGGACTTCGACGACCTGATCGGCGAGACGGTTGCGGTGCTGCGGGCCTTTCCGCAGATCGCCCAGCACTACCGCCGGCGGTTCCGGCACGTTCTGGTCGACGAGTACCAGGACACCAACCACGCGCAGTACGTCCTGGTGCGAGAGCTGGCGGGGCGCGGCGGTTCAGCGAGTCTCACCGCGGCCGGCCCGTGGCCCGGCGGAGGCGAGGCGAAGCTGGAACCGTCCAACCGGCGCGGCCAAGACGACCAAGCGTCGTCCGACGACGTGCCGCCGGCGGAATTGTGCGTCGTCGGCGACGCCGATCAGTCGATCTACGCGTTCCGCGGCGCGACGATCCGCAACATCGAGGACTTTGAACGCGACTATCCGGACGCGAGAACCATTCTGCTCGAGCAGAATTACCGCTCGACGCAGAACATCCTGTCGGCGGCCAACTCCGTGATCGCGCGCAACTCCGGACGCCGCGACAAGCGGCTGTGGACTGACGCCGGCGCCGGCGAGCTGATCGTCGGCTACGTCGCCGACAACGAGCACGACGAGGCCAGGTTCGTCGCCGAGGAGATCGACGCGCTCGCCGAGCGGGGTGAGATCACCTACAACGACGTGGCCGTCTTCTACCGAACCAACAACTCGTCGCGGTCGTTCGAAGAGGTGTTCATCCGCGCGGGCATTCCCTACAAAGTCGTTGGGGGAGTGCGCTTCTACGAGCGCAAGGAGATCCGCGACATCGTCGCCTACCTGCGGGTCCTGGACAACCCCGGGGACGCGGTGAGCCTGCGGCGCATCCTCAACACACCGCGCCGGGGCATCGGGGACCGCGCCGAGGCCTGCGTCGCGGTGTACGCCGAGAGCACCGGCGCCAGCTTCGCCGACGCGCTCGTGGCCGCCGCCGACGGCAAGGTGCCGATGCTGAACACCCGCGCCCAGAAGGCGATCGCGGGGTTCGTCGAGCTGCTCGACGAGCTGAGGGGACGCCTCGACGACGATCTCGGCGACCTCGTCGAGTCGGTACTCGAACGCACCGGATACCGGCGCGAGCTGGAATCGTCCACCGACCCGCAGGAGTTGGCCCGGTTGGACAACCTCAACGAACTCGTCAGCGTCGCACACGAATTCAGCACCGACCGCGCCAACGCGGCCGCCCTGGACGAGTCCCTGCAGGCGCCGGAGGACGAGGACGTGCCGGACACCGGCGTGCTGGCCGAGTTCCTGGAGCGGGTGTCGCTGGTCGCCGACGCCGACGAGATTCCCGAGCACGGCTCCGGTGTGGTCACGCTGACGACGCTGCACACCGCGAAGGGACTGGAATTCCCGGTGGTGTTCGTCACCGGCTGGGAGGACGGCATGTTCCCGCACATGCGGGCGCTCGACGATCCGGCCGAACTCTGCGAGGAGCGGAGGCTGGCCTACGTCGGCATCACCCGTGCCCGCCAGCGGCTGTACCTGAGCAGGGCCATCGTCCGGTCTTCCTGGGGGCAGCCGATGCTCAACCCGGAATCCCGGTTCCTGCGCGAGGTCCCCCAGGAGCTCATCGAGTGGCGGCGCACGGCACCGGCCCCGTCGTTCAGCGCCCCGGTCAGCGGAGCCGGCCGGTTCGGGACGCCGCGCGGGGCGCCGACTCGCTCGGGGGCGGGTAAACGACCGCTACTGGTCTTGGAGCCCGGCGATCGGGTGAGCCACGACAAATACGGGCTGGGCAGGGTGGAGGAGGTCTCGGGGGCCGGCGAGTCGGCCATGTCGCTGATCGACTTCGGCAGTTCCGGGCGGGTGAAGCTGATGCACAACCACGCGCCGATCAGCAAGCTCTGATGCGCGGGCGCAGCTAGTCGGCGTCCACCCAGCGCTTCGTCTCGGGCAGCATCACCAATACCACCGTGGCGATCGGCAGGACCGGGAGCAGGTGAACGATCCATGCGACGCGGGCACCGGCGATGAACACCCCGAGGTAGGTCAGGAATGCGACCACTGCCCCGGCCAGCAGGAGATACCGACTGACCGATCGCCGCTGCAGCAACATGATGACGCCCGAGATCGTGGTCGAGGCGAACACCAGGGCGAGAAACGCGATCGCGATGCAGAACAGGCGGTCGGTCCGCCACCAGCCGGCGATCAGGTCGGTGGCCACCACCGATGCCGCCCACCCGCTGACGATGCTGACGGCGCAGGCGGCGATCGCCGTGCGGTCGCGCGGCTCAAGCCCCGGCACCCCCGAGAAACCTCTCCGCCGGCCCACCTCGTGGCTGCCGACGTGAGGCGCCGGCGGCCGGGGAATGTGCGTGGTCGGGGAGTCCGGGACCGTGGGTATCGGTCCGGTGGGCGCACGGCGGATGATCCGCGTCCGCGAGTCGGACGGGGGTTCAGGCGGGTGCGGGGTGGGCGGAGGCTGGTTCGGCGCGGTCACCTCATCCAGCGTAGTTGCCCACGAAAATACCCCGCTTGGCCAGCCACGGAACGGGGTCGATTCGCTCGGTGCCGCCCTGCAGCACCTCGAAATGCAGGTGGGGGCCGGTGGAATTGCCCCGGTTGCCCATGGTGGCTATCTGGTCGCCGGCCATCACGCGCTCACCCACGCTGACCAGCGTGGTGTTGATGTGCCCGTAGAGCGTGACCGTGCCGTCGGCGTGGCGCAGCTTGACCAGCATGCCGTAGCCGGCGGCCGGCCCCGAGTCGATCACCACGCCGTCGGACACCGCGACGATGGGAGTTCCGATCGAGTTGGCGAGGTCGATGCCGGCGTGCAGGACCCCCCAGCGGTAGCCGAAGTTCGAGGTGAAGATGCCGTGCGTCGGCATGACGTACAGCGGCTGCTGCAGCCGGGCCTCGCGCTGCGCGCGATCGTTGGCGAAGGCGAGGCCTTTGGCCAGCTCCTGGTTGTGGATGGCGGCGGTCGCCGCGGGCTGGACCGCGATCACCTGGGCGCCGCGGGCGGTGCCGGTGCCCGCGCCGCTCGCGAGGGCCGACACGTTGGCGGTCAGTACCGCCTCGGTTTTGGGGGTGTCGGCATGGCTGGTCGCCGTGTGGGCCGCCGCGGCCGCGGCGCCGGCGGCCATCGCCGAGATGAGCAGCCGGCCCCTGGCCGCGCTGGTCGGTTCCTTGCGGTGCTGCCCGCCCCGCCGCGCCACGGAAACGACGTCGGCGGTCGTCGGGTGGTCGAGGCGCGACGCGCGGCGTGGGGTGACGGTGACCCGGGGCAGCACCTCGGTGACGGGGCCGGCGAGCCACAGCGGGCTCAGGTCGTCAGCGCCGTCGAGGTCGTCGAGTTCGGGCGCCAGCAGCACCTGCGCCGCGTTGTCGAACGTCGAGTCGTTGCTGAAGTCCAGGTCGTCGAGATCGCCGACGTCCTCGCTGAATTCCAGGTCGTCGAAGTCGAATCCGTCCAGCGGAAGGATCTCGGTGACTTCGTTGCGGTGGGGCTGCGCCCAACTCTCTTGGCGGGCACGGACGGCTCCGGCCAGGGCGGAAGGAGAGAAACGGTGCTCGGACAAGCTGAAATGTCCTCGTTTTGTGACCATAACGTTATCTGGACTCTAGGAAGGTATCGGCTAAGTCACGCGACTGGCAACCTCGGGACAGCATCATCGGGGAAATGTGACCTGAGTCACGTTTAACCGTCCGCGGCAGCGCCGTGACCTGCGCCACATCGGTGGACGCGACGAAAGTCGCGATTTGGCGTGTGGATACAGTTCGTCCGTGCGAGTTGCCGGATCTGGTGCCGCCTATGTTCACGCCAAGCAGTCAAGCCGAGTGAAGACAGTGAGCTCATGGACCTTTTCGAGTATCAAGCTAAAGAGTTGTTCGCCAAGCACAACGTACCTACCACGCCGGGGCGGGTGACCGACACCGCCGAAGGCGCCCGTGAGATCGCCACCGAGATCGGTCGCCCGGTGATGGTCAAAGCGCAGGTCAAGGTCGGCGGCCGCGGCAAAGCGGGCGGCGTGAAATACGCAGCCACGCCCGACGACGCCTACGAACACGGCAAGAACATCCTCGGCCTCGACATCAAGGGTCACGTCGTCAAGAAGCTGCTGGTCGCCGAGGCCAGCGACATCGCCGAGGAGTACTACATCTCCTTCCTGCTCGACAGGGCGAACCGCACCTACCTGGCCATGTGCTCGGTGGAGGGCGGCATGGAGATCGAAGAGGTGGCCGCGACCAAGCCGGACCGGCTGGCCAAGGTGCCCGTCGACGCGGTCAAGGGCGTCGACCTGGCGACCGCGCGATCCATCGCCGAGCAGGGCCACCTGCCCGCCGAGGTGCTCGACGCCGCGGCCGTCACCATCGCCAAACTGTGGGAGGTGTTCACCGGCGAGGACGCCACCTTGGTGGAGGTCAACCCGCTGGTGCGCACGCCCGACAACCAGATCCTGGCACTGGACGGCAAGGTCACGTTGGACGCCAACGCCGACTTCCGCCACCCCGACCACGTCGAGTTCGAGGACCGCGACGCCACCGACCCGCTCGAGCTCAAGGCCAAGGAGCACGACCTCAACTACGTCAAGCTCGACGGCGAGGTCGGCATCATCGGCAACGGCGCGGGCCTGGTGATGTCGACGCTGGACGTCGTGGCCTACGCCGGCGAGAAGCACGGCGGAGTCAAGCCGGCCAACTTCCTCGACATCGGCGGCGGCGCCTCCGCGGAGGTGATGGCCGCCGGCCTGGACGTCATCCTGGGCGACGCTCAGGTCAAGAGCGTGTTCGTCAACGTGTTCGGCGGCATCACCTCCTGCGACGCCGTGGCCACCGGGATCGTCAAGGCGCTGGAGATCCTGGGCGACGAGGCCAACAAACCGCTGGTGGTGCGCCTTGACGGCAACAACGTCGACGAGGGCCGGCGCATCCTCACCGAGGCCAGCCACCCGCTGGTGACGCTGGTCGCCACGATGGACGAAGCCGCCGACAAAGCCGCCCAGCTCGCGAGCGCCTGAGAAAGGACCACCAGACCCATGGCTATCTTCCTGACCCGCGACAACAAGGTCGTCGTCCAGGGCATCACCGGCTCGGAGGCCACCAAGCACACCGCGCGGATGCTGGCGGCCGGCACCCAGATCGTGGGCGGTGTCAACGCCCGCAAGGCCGGCACCACCGTCGCGCACAAGAACGTCGACGGTGACCCGATCGAGCTGCCGGTGTTCGGCAGCGTCGTCGAGGCGATGGAGAAGACCGGCGCCGACGTGTCGATCGTCTTCGTGCCGCCCGTCTACTCCAAGGACGCCATCATCGAGGCCATCGACGCCGAGATTCCGCTGCTGGTGGTGATCACCGAGGGGATTCCGGTGCAGGACAGCGCCTATTGCTGGGCGTACAACCTGCAGAAGGGCGGCAAGACCCGCATCATCGGGCCGAACTGTCCCGGCATCATCACCCCCGGGCAGGCGCTGGCCGGCATCACGCCCGCCAATATCAGCGGGCCCGGCCCCGTCGGGTTGGTGTCTAAGTCCGGCACACTGACCTACCAGATGATGTACGAGTTGCGCGACTTCGGGTTCTCGACGTCCATCGGCATCGGCGGCGACCCGGTGATCGGCACCACCCATATCGACGCCATCGAGGCGTTCGAGAAGGACCCCGAGACGAAGCTCATCGTGATGATCGGCGAGATCGGCGGCGACGCCGAGGAGCGCGCGGCCGATTACATCAAGGCGAACGTGTCCAAGCCGGTCGTCGGCTACGTCGCGGGATTCACCGCTCCCGAGGGCAAAACGATGGGGCATGCCGGCGCCATCGTGTCCGGCTCCTCGGGTACGGCGGCCGCCAAGAAGGAGGCCCTGGAGGCGGCCGGCGTGAAGGTCGGCAAGACGCCTTCGGAGACCGCCGCGCTGGCCCGCGAGATCCTCAAGTCACTCTAGGGTTTCGCCCCGATTTGGGTCGCGGGGTTCCGCGGTACATAGTGGAGCTATGAATCTCGATCCGAACACCCCGGTCGTCGTCGGCGTCGGGCAGTTCACCGAGCGCATCGAGGACTCCGGCTACCGCGGGATGTCGTCGGTCGAGTTGGCGACGGCGGCGGCGCGAGCCGCGCTGCACGACTGCGGCGCCGAGGCCACTGCCGTCGCCGCGGCGATCGACACCGTCGCCGCGATCCGGCAGTTCGAGCTCTCCGGTCGCACTCCGGCGCCGATGGGCAGGTCGAACAACTACCCGCGGTCGGTGGCCAAGCGGATCGGTGCCGCACCGGCCCGCGCGATCCTCGAGCCGATCGGTGGCCAGGGCCCCCAGCATCTGGTCACCGAGTTCGCCGGTGTCATCGCCTCGGGTGCGGCGGAGGTCGTGCTGATCTTCGGCTCCGAAAACACATCCAGCATCCGGTATTTCGCCGACCGGGACAAACCGGATCATTCCGATTCGGTCGAGGGGTCGCTGGAGGACCGGGGTCTGGGTTACGAAGGTCTGTTCGACGACTACACCGTCGCCCACGGCCTGATCGGGGCGCCGGCTCAGTACGGGCTGCTGGAGAACGCGCGGCGCGCGCGGCTGGGCTTGAGCGTCGCCGACTACCGGCGCCAGATGGGTGAGCTGTTCGCCCCCTTCACCAAGGTGGCGGCCAAGAACCCGTTCGCGTCCTCCCCGGTGGAGCGCAGCGTCGACGAGCTCATCACCGTGACCGCGTCCAATCGGATGATCTGCGACCCGTACCCGAGGCTGTTGTTGGCCCGTGACCAGGTCAACCAGGGCGCCGCCGCGCTGCTCATGTCGGTGGCCGCCGCCCGCCGGCTCGGCGTGCCCGAGGAGCGCTGGGTGTTCCTGCACGGCCACGCCGACATGGTGGACCAGCCGCTGCTGGACCGCGCCGACCTGACGTTCAATTCGGCCTCGGTGCTGGCGGTCGGGGAGGCGCTCGCCGGGGCCGGCATCGGGATCGACGACGTCAGTACCTTCGACCTCTACAGCTGCTTTCCGGTGCCGGTGTTCAACTTCTGCGACGGCATGAGGGTGGCTACCGACGATCCGCGCGGGCTGACGCTCACCGGCGGGCTGCCCTACTTCGGCGGCCCGGGCAACAACTATTCACTGCACGGCATCGCCGAGACGGTCAGCGAGATGCGCGACCTGCCCGGGCAATTCGGCCTGGTCGCCGCCAACGGCGGGATCATGAGCAAGTACTCCGTCGGCGTGTACTCGACCACGCCGGTGAACTGGAAGCCCGACAACAGCGCCGCGCTGCGCGCCGAGGTCGCCGCCCGCCCCAGGACGCCGGTGACCGTGAAGGCCGACGGTCCGGCGACCATCGAGACCTACACCGTGCGCTACGACTGGCCGGTGCGCACCGGCATCGTCGTCGGCCGCCTCGACGACGACGGCAGCCGCTTCCTGGCTGTGACCGAGGACCCCGAGCTGGTCGGGCTGCTCAGCGACGGCGAGCCGCTCGGGGCGCCGATCGTCGTGCGGCCGACGGAAAAGGACAACCGGGCCGCGCCGGCCTGAGCCTCACACGAGAGCCGCTAGTTTGCCCGCCAACCGCTCCACGTAGGCGGCGACCTCGTCCTCGGGCTTGTCCGGCAGCCCGAACAGCACCTCGGTCACCCCCAGCTGCGCCCAGCGCGCCAGCTTCTCGGGCACCGGCTTGAAGTCCAGCGCCACGATCTGCGGCGCGCCCTCGCGGCCCGCGGCGGCCCAGGTGTCCTGCAGCAGCTTCACCGGTTCGTCGATGTCGAAGTCGCGCGGCGTGGTGATCCAGCCGTCGGCGCTGCGGGCGATCCACTTGAAGTTCTTCTCGTTGCCGGCCGCGCCCACCAGCACCGGGATGTGCGGTTGCACGGGCTTCGGCCACGCCCAGCTGGGCCCGAATTTGACGAACTCACCGTCGTAGGCGGCTTCCTCCTCGGTCCACAGGGCGCGCATCGCTTCAAGGTATTCGCGCAGGCAGGTGCGGCGCCGTCCGGCGGGTACGCCGTGGTCGGCGAGCTCGTCGGTGTTCCACCCGAACCCGACCCCAAGGCTGACCCGCCCGCCGGACAGGTGGTCGAGGGTGGCGATGCTTTTCGCTAGAGTGATCGGGTCGTGTTCGACGGGCAGCGCGACCGCGGTGGACAGTCGCACCCGGGAGGTGACGGCGCAGGCGGCGCCCAGGCTCACCCACGGGTCCAGTGTCCGCATGTAGCGGTCGTCGGGCAGCGACGCGTCGCCCGTGGTGGGGTGGGCCGCCTCGCGCTTGATCGGGATGTGCGTGTGTTCCGGCACGTAGAAGGTCGTGAAACCGTGGTCGTCGGCAAGCTTCGCGGCTGCCGTCGGAGAGATGCCGCGATCGCTGGTGAAAAGCACAAGCCCGTAATCCATGGACAGAATTAGAACGTGTTCTACCTGCGTTCGGCAAGCAGCCCGGGCTCGGGAGCTTTCGCCGCAGGCGCGTCGCGGGCCCCGCGGGCCCGGCAGGTGGCCCCGGTCGGCAAACGCGGGTGTGCGCTAGCGTGGTTTGGACGAGTCATCCGGGGGAGCGCAGCGTCGGGTCGCGCTGTGGCGCCGCCATGACAGCCCGAGGCACTGGAAGCAACAGGAGGAGTCATGACCTACTCGCCCGGTAGTCCCGGCTATCCACCCGCGCAGCCCGGCGGCTCCTACGCGAGCTCCCCACCGTCGTTCGCCAAGGACGACGACGGCAAGAGCAAGCTGCCGCTGTACTTGACCGCGGCGGTGGCCGCGCTCGGGTTCGTGGCCTATCTCGCGAGCTTCGGGCCGATGATCACCATCGGCACCGAAGCCGGGCCGGCCCCGGCCGCCGAGGTGTCGGGTGCAGGAGTGTCCCTGGCCGTGGTCGCGGCCCTGTTGGCCGGACTGATGGCCGCCATGAGCCTGGTGCCGAAGGCCAGGACCCACGTGGGCGTCATCGCGGCGGTCGCGTCGCTGGGCGCGCTGCTGCTGATATCCGACATGGTCAACGCCGGAAGCGGCGTCACCATCGGCTGGGGGCTCTGGTTGGTGCTGGTGGCCAGCGTCTTCCAGGCCATGGTCGCCATCGCGGCCGTGCTGTTGGACGCGGGCGTGATCACGGCGCCGACGCCGCGGCCGAAGTACGACCCGTACTCGCAGTACGGTCAGTACCCCCAGTACTCGCAATACGGCCAGCAGTCCTACTACGGTCAGCCCAGTGGTCAGCCCAGTGGTCAGCCCAGTGGTCAGCCCGGCGTGCAGCAGCACCCGGGTCAGCACCAGTCCCCGCAGCACACCGGCTACGGGTCGCAATACGGCGGCGGCTACCCCTCGGGCCAGTGCTCGGCGCCCCCGTCGACCGGCGGATTCGCGGCCCACTCCGGGCCGCAGCCCGCGGCGCAGCAGCAAGGGCCCAACACGCCTCCCACCGGGTTCCCGAGCTTCAGCCCCCCGCCGTCCGCCGGCGCCGGTTCCGATGCGCCGACGACGGAGTACTCGGCGCAGGGCGGTGGGCAGCAGGGCGCGGGCCACGAGCAGCAGTCGTCGTCGGGTCCCGCGCCGTCCTGACCGTGTCCTCTCGCGCCTAGTCGGGGACATGCGCAAGAGTGACACGGGTGGAAGACAACCGGGCGGCGGGAGCGCGCCAGGCGCGTGACCTCGTCAGGGTCGCGTTCGGCCCGGCAGTGGTGGCGTTGGTCGTCATCGCGGCCGTCACGTTGCTCCAGTTGCTGATCGCCAACAGCGACATGACGGGCGCGCTGGGCGCCATCGCCAGCATGTGGCTCGGCGTGCACCAGGTGCCGATCTCGATCGGCGGCCGCGAACTGGGCGTCATGCCGCTGCTGCCGGTCCTGTTGATGATCTGGGCCACCGCGCGCAGCACGGCGCGGGCCACCTCGGCGTACTCGTCCTGGCTGGTGGTGCGCTGGGTCGTCGCGTCGGCGCTGGGGGGGCCGCTGCTGATCGCGGCGATCGCCCTGGCGGTCATCCAGGACGCGTCATCGGTGATCACCGAGCTGCAAACCCCCAGCGCGCTGCGCGCGTTCACCAGCGTGCTGGCGGTGCACGCCATCGGGGCCGCGATCGGCGTGTGGTCGCGGCTGGGGCGACGGGCGCTGGCCGCCTCGCCGCTGCCGAATTGGCTGGGTGATTCCCTGCGTGCGGCGTTCGCGGGCGTGCTGGCGCTGACCGGGCTGTCCGGCCTGGTGACGGCCGGGTCGCTGGTGGTGCACTGGTCGACGATGCAGGACCTCTTCGGCATCACCGACTCGATCTTCGGTCAGTTCAGTCTCACGCTGCTCTCGGTGCTCTACGTGCCCAACGTCATCGTCGGCACGGCGGCGATCGCGGTCGGCTCGAGCGCCCATCTCGGCTTCGCGACCTTCAGTTCGTTCACCGTCTTCGGCGGCGACATCCCCGCGCTGCCGATCCTGGCCGCCACGCCGCGGCCCCCGCTGGGCCCGGTGTGGGTGGCGCTGCTGATCGTGGGGGCCTCGTCGGGCGTGGCGGTCGGGCAGCAATGTGCCCGGCGTGCACTGCCTTTCGTTTCGGCCATGGCCAAGCTCCTGGTCGCCTCGGCCGCCGGCGCGCTGGCGATGTCGGTGCTGGCCTACGGGGGCAGCGGCCGGCTGGGCAATTTCGGCCACGTCGGCGTCGACCAGGGCACGATGCTGGTGGGCGTCTTCTTCTGGTTCGCGGTCGTGGGATGTGTGACCGTGGTGATGACCGGCGGGATCAGGCCGGTGCGCCTGAAAAGGCCCGGGCGGGCGCGGCCCAGACCCGCCCCGCCCGCGGCTGCGGCCGAGCCGGCGGATTTCGCGCAGATGTTCACCGAGCCGGACGCCGAGCCCGAAACCGGGGTGCCCGGAACGGGGGTGCCCGGAACCGGGGTGCCCGACAGCGCGGCGGTCGGCATCCCCGTCGATCGGGATGCGCCGACCACCGGCGACGACGACGGCGCCGCCCCGTCCGGGGAACCGGAGCCGAGCACCGCCGACCGCGATTCGACGGACTGAATCGGCCGCGGCCGCGTGCGCGGCCGCCGGCGTCGCCCGACTAGGCTTCCGCTGTGCCCGAACCGCTCCGCGTGCCCCCCAGCGCACCGGCGCGAGTGGTGGTGCTGGCGTCGGGCACCGGGTCGCTGCTGCGCAGCCTGCTGGACGCCGCGGTAGGTGACTACCCGGCGCGGATCGTGGCCGTCGGCGTGGACCGTGCCTGTCCGGCCGCTGAGATCGCCGCCGCGGCAACGGTGCCCACCTTCACCGTCCGTCTCGGCGACCACCCCGACCGGGACGCGTGGGATGCGGCCATCACGGAGGCCACCGCCGCGCACCGGCCCGACCTCGTCGTGTCGGCCGGCTTCATGAAAATCCTTGGCCCGCAATTTCTGTCGCGTTTCCCGGGACGCACCCTGAACACCCATCCCGCGCTGCTGCCGGCCTTCCCGGGCGCCCACGGGGTCGCCGACGCCCTGGCCTACGGTGTCAAGGTGTCCGGCTGCACGGTGCACCTGGTCGACGCCGGCACGGACACGGGACCCATCGTGGCCCAGGAGCCAGTTGCAGTGCTCGACGACGACGATGTGGGTAGTTTGCATGAACGCATCAAGGTCGTGGAACGGCGGCTGCTGGTAGACGCGGTGGCCGCGATCGCGACGCGCGGAGTGACCTGGACGGGACGAAAGGCGACCTTGGGATGAGCACCGCATGAGCACCGACGATTGGCGTGACAGGGCGAGAAGGCCGATCCGCCGCGCACTGATCAGCGTGTACGACAAGTCCGGGCTGATCGAGCTCGCCCGGGGGCTGACGGAGGCGGGCGTCGAGATCGTCTCGACCGGATCGACGGCAAAGACCATCGCCGACAAGGGGATTGCGGTCACCCGCGTCGAGGAGCTGACCGGGTTCCCCGAGGTGCTCGACGGGCGGGTCAAGACGCTGCACCCGCGGGTGCATGCCGGGCTGCTGGCCGACCTCCGCAAGCCCGAACACGTGGCGGCGCTCGAGCAACTCGGGGTCGCGGCCTTCGAACTCGTCGTCGTCAACCTGTATCCGTTCAGCGAGACCGTCGATTCGGGGGCGAGCATCGACGAATGCGTCGAGCAGATCGACATCGGCGGGCCGTCGATGGTGCGGGCGGCCGCGAAAAACCATCCCAGCGTCGCGGTGGTCACCGATCCGCGCGGGTACGACGGGGTGCTCGCCGCCGTGCGGCACGGCGGATTCACCCTCGCCGAGCGCAAGACGCTGGCGGCGTTGGCGTTCGCGCACACCGCGGACTACGACATCGCCGTCGCGAGCTGGATGCAGACCACCCTTGCCCCCGAGCACCCGCCGACCACCTTCCCGAAGTGGTTGGGCCGCAGCTGGCGCCGCTCGGCGATGTTGCGCTACGGCGAGAACCCGCACCAGCAGGCCGCCCTCTACGCCGACCCCGGCGCCTGGCCCGGGCTGGCACAGGCCGAGCAGCTGCACGGCAAAGAGATGTCCTACAACAACTTCACCGACGCGGACGCGGCGTGGCGGGCCGCCTTCGACCACGAACAGACGTGCGTGGCGATCATCAAGCACGCCAACCCGTGCGGGATCGCGATCTCGTCGGTGTCGGTCGCCGATGCGCATCGCAAGGCCCACGAATGCGACCCGCTGAGCGCCTTCGGCGGTGTGATCGCCGCCAACACCGAGGTCAGCGTCGAGATGGCCGACTACGTGAGCACCATCTTCACCGAGGTGATCGTCGCACCGGCCTACGCGCCCGGCGCCCTGGACGTCTTGACGCGCAAGAAGAACATCCGGGTCCTGGTCGCCTCGGAGCCGCTCACCGGCGGCACGGAGCTGCGCCCGGTCAGCGGTGGTCTGCTGGCGCAGCAGCGCGACGAGCTCGACGCGCACGGGGACAACCCGGCCAACTGGACGTTGGCCACGGGCGACCCGGCCGACCCGGCGACGCTGACCGATCTGGTCTTCGCGTGGCGGACGTGCCGCGCGGTCAAGTCGAACGCGATCGTGATCGCCGCGGACGGCGCCACCGTCGGGGTGGGGATGGGTCAGGTCAACCGGGTCGACGCCGCCCGGCTGGCCGTCGAACGAGGGAACGTGCGCGGCGACCGGGTCCGTGGCGCCGTGGCCGCCTCGGACGCGTTCTTCCCGTTCCCCGACGGACTCGAGACGCTCACCGCGGCGGGGGTCAAGGCGGTGGTGCATCCGGGCGGTTCGGTGCGCGACGACGAGGTGACCGCGGCGGCCGCCGGCGCCGGCATCACCCTCTACCTGACCGGCGCTCGCCACTTCGCCCATTGAGGCCCATTGAGGCCCAATGCGGCCCCATGAGGCCCATTGAGGCCCAATGCGGCCCAATGAGAGCGCCGGAGGCGGCGTCTCGGCGTCGGCCGCGTGACCGTGCGCCGAATCGCGCTCGGTGACCCGGTGACGTGTCGATGAGCCCGCGTGCAAGAGCGCATGCAACCCCTTATGCGACGTGGTCCACATGACGCATGTCGACAACGGTCGTAGCGTGGAGTGGTGACGACACCGAGCCATCTGCCCCGAACCGTCGGCGAACTGCGCGCCACCGGTCACCGTGAACGCGGAGTCAAGCAGGAACTCCGGGAGAACCTTCTGACGGCGCTGGCCGCCGGAGACGAGGTATGGCCCGGAATCCTTGGATTCGACGAGACCGTGCTGCCGCAGCTGGAACGCGCACTCATCGCAGGTCACGACTTCGTTTTGCTGGGCGAGCGCGGTCAGGGCAAGACGCGCCTGCTGCGCGCGCTGGTCGGGCTGCTCGACGAGTGGACCCCGGTGATCGCCGGGGCCGAACTCGGCGAGCATCCCTATTCGCCGATCACCCCGGAGTCGATCCGCAAGGCCGCCACCCTCGGCGACGACCTGCCGATCGAGTGGCGGCACCGCAGCGAGCGCTACACCGAGAAGCTGGCCACCCCCGACACCAGCGTGGCCGACCTGGTCGGCGACATCGACCCGATCAAGGTCGCCGAGGGCCGCAGCCTGGGCGACCCGGAGACCATCGCCTACGGCCTGATCCCGCGGGCGCATCGCGGCATCGTCGCGGTCAACGAGCTACCCGACCTCGCCGAGCGCATCCAGGTGTCGATGCTCAACGTGATGGAGGAGCGCGACATCCAGGTCCGCGGTTACACGCTGCGCCTGCCGCTGGATGTGCTGGTGGTAGCCAGCGCCAACCCGGAGGACTACACCAACCGCGGGCGCATCATCACCCCGCTCAAGGACCGGTTCGGCGCCGAGATCCGCACCCACTATCCGCTCGAGCTCGACGCGGAGGTGGGCGTCATCGTGCAGGAGGCGCACCTGAGCGCGCAGGTGCCCGACTACCTGATGCAGGTGATCGCGCGGTTCGCCCGCTATCTGCGCGACTCCAACTCCGTAGACCAGCGCTCCGGCGTCTCGGCGCGGTTCGCGATCGCGGCGGCCGAGACCGTCGCGGCGTCCGCGCGGCACCGCGGCGCGGTTCTCGGGGAGACGGACCCGGTGGCGCGGGTGGTCGACCTCGGCACGGTGATCGCCGTCTTGCGCGGCAAGCTGGAGTTCGAGTCCGGCGAGGAGGGCCGCGAGCAGGCCGTGCTCGAGCACCTGTTACGCCGCGCGACCGCGGACACCGCGTCGCGGGTCCTCGGTGGCATCGACGTCGGATCGCTGGTGAGCGCGGTCGAGGGCGGTGCGGCGGTCACGACGGGCGAGCGCGTGTCGGCCAAGGACGTGCTGGCCGCCGTTCCGGGTCTGCCGGTGGTGGACAAGATCGCGACCAAGCTGCACGCGCAATCCGAAGGCGAGCGCGCCGCGGCGCTCGAACTGGCGCTGGAGGCTTTGTATCTGGCCAAGCGCATCGACAAGGTCTCCGGGGAAGGTCAGACCATTTATGGCTAGCTCTTCTGCCAAGGGACACTCGTCGCGGTACTCGGCGTACACCGGCGGGCCCGACCCGTTGGCTCCCCCGGTGGACCTGCGCGAGGCGCTCGAGCAGATCGGTCAGGACGTGATGGCCGGCACGTCGCCGCGCCGCGCCCTGTCCGAACTGCTGCGACGCGGCACCAAGAACATGACCGGCGCCGACCGGCTGGCCGCCGAAGCGAACCGGCGTCGACGGGAGTTGTTGCGGCGCAACAACTTGGACGGCACTCTGCAGGAGATCAAGAAGCTGCTCGACGACGCGGTCCTGGCCGAGCGCAAGGAGCTGGCCCGCGCACTGGACGACGACGCCCGATTCGGCGAGCTGCAGCTCGACGCGCTGCCGGCCTCGCCGGCCAAGGCCGTCCAGGAGCTCTCGGACTACGACTGGCGCAGCGCCGAGGCGCGCGAAAAGTACGAGCAGATCAAGGATCTGCTCGGCCGCGAGATGCTCGACCAGCGCTTCTCCGGCATGAAGCAGGCACTCGAGGGCGCCACCGACGAGGACCGCCAGCGCGTCAACGACATGCTCAACGACCTCAACGAGCTGCTGGACAAGCACGCGCGCGGCGAGGATACGCAGCAGGATTTCGAGAACTTCATGGACAACCACGGGGAGTTCTTCCCGGAGAATCCCCGCAACGTCGACGAGCTGCTGGACTCGCTGGCCAAGCGTGCCGCCGCCGCACAACGCTTCCGCAACAGCCTGAGCCCGGAGCAGCGGGCCGAGCTGGATGCTTTGGCGCAGCAGGCTTTCGGCTCGCCGGCGTTGATGCAGGCGCTGGATCGGCTGGACGCGCACCTGCAGGCGGCGCGGCCCGGTGAGGACTGGACCGGTTCGGAGCAGTTTTCGGGTGACAACCCGTTCGGCATGGGTGAGGGGGCGCAGGCGATGTCCGACGTCGCCGAGCTCGAGCAGCTGGCCGAGCAGCTGTCGCAGAGCTACCCGGGCGCGACCATGGACGACGTCGACCTCGACGCGCTGGCCCGCCAACTCGGTGACCAGGCAGCCATCGACGCCCGGACCCTCGCGGAGCTGGAACGCGCTCTGGTCAACCAGGGCTTCCTGGATCGTGGCTCCGACGGCCAGTGGCGGCTCTCGCCCAAGGCCATGCGCCGGCTGGGCGAGACGGCGTTACGCGATGTGGTGCAACAACTTTCCGGCCGGCGCGGCGACCGCGACCATCGGCGCGCCGGAGCCGCCGGCGAGCTGACCGGCGCGACCCGGCCATGGCAATTCGGTGACACCGAACCGTGGAACATCTCCCGCACGCTCACCAACGCCGTGCTGCGGCAGGCGGGGACGGCCACCCTGGACGGGTCGGCTCCCGTGCTGAAGATCACGGTCGACGACGTCGAGGTCTCCGAGACCGAGACGCGCACCCAGGCCGCGGTCGCGCTGCTGGTCGACACGTCGTTCTCGATGGTGATGGAGAACCGCTGGCTGCCGATGAAGCAGACGGCGCTGGCGCTCAACCATCTGGTGTGCACCCGGTTTCGCTCGGATGCCCTGCAGATCGTCGCGTTCGGCCGTTACGCCCGCACGGTGACGGCCGCGGAGCTCACCGGCCTCGAGGGGGTCTACGAGCAGGGCACCAACCTGCACCACGCGCTCGCGCTGGCCTGCCGGCATCTGCGCCGCCACCCGAATGCGCAGCCCGTCGTGCTCGTGGTCACCGACGGTGAGCCGACCGCCCACCTGGAGGATTTCGACGGTGACGGTTCTTCGGTGTTCTTCGACTACCCGCCGCATCCGCGGACCATCGCCCACACCGTGCGCGGTTTCGATGAGGTGGCCCGCCTCGGCGCGCAGGTGACCATCTTCCGCCTGGGCAGCGACCCGGGCCTGGCGCGGTTCATCGACCAGGTCGCCCGGCGCGTCGAAGGCCGCGTCGTGGTTCCCGACCTCGACGGTCTCGGCGCGGCAGTGGTCGGTGACTACCTGCGGTCCCGGCGCCGCCGGTAGTCAGACGCGCGGGGCCGCGGGTAGGTCGCCGCGGATAGGTCTGCGCCCCACCGGGTACAGGAGTCCAGAAGGAGGAGAGGCATGAGCAACGTTCCCGCGATCGAACTCAACGACGGCAACCGAATCCCGCAGCTGGGTTTCGGCGTCTTCCAGATCCCGCCCGACCAGACCGCCGCGGCGGTCAAGGAAGCCCTCGACATCGGATACCGGCACATCGACACCGCCGAGATGTACGGAAACGAAAAGGAAGTGGGCCAGGGCATCCGCGACGCGGGTGTCGACCGCAGCGAGGTGTTCGTCACCAGCAAGCTGAACAACGGCTACCACAAGCCCGACGACGCGCGCCGCGCGTTCGACGAGACGCTCAAGGCGCTGGGCTCCGATTACGTCGACCTGTTCCTCATCCACTGGCCGCTGCCCACGCTCTACGGCGGCGACTTCGTCTCGACGTGGAAGGTGTTCGAGGAGTTCGCCCGCGACGGGCGCGCCCGCAGCATCGGGGTCTCGAATTTCCAGCCGGCACACCTGGATCGGCTCGCCGCCGAGACCAGCACGGTTCCGTCGGTCAATCAGATCGAGGTGCACCCGTACTTCGCCAACGAGGACGTCCGAGCCTACGGGCTCGCGCACGGCATCGCCACCGAGGCGTGGTCGCCGATCGCTCAGGGCAAGGTGCTCGGCGACCCGGTGATCGAACGCGTCGCCGAAGCCCACGGCAAATCTCCGGCACAGGTGGTGCTGCGCTGGCACATTCAGCGCGGCGACATCGTGTTCCCCAAGTCGGTGACCCCGCAACGGGTGAAGTCGAACTTCGAGCTGTTCGACTTCGAGCTCGACGGCTCGGAGATGGACGCGATCTCGAAATTGGACAAGGGGGAGGCGGGCAGGACCGGGCCTCACCCGGACAAGTTCGACTACATTCCCGATCAGAAGTGAGCGAGCGCTAGGGGCGCGGGCTGCGGGGCTTGCGCTTGATGCCCACGCCGCCCCACAGCGAGAAGCCGTGGATCTTCACCTTGGGCGCGCCCGGCGCGCCCGGGGTGGAGACCTCGCGGTCGAACCCGCCCATCACCCCGCGGCCATGGATCTCGACGTTGACTTCCGGGGGCAGCAGGATGTTCTGCACGCCCATGATCGAGACCGCGTGGATCTCGACCTCGGTCGAGGTGAAGTCGGCGTAGCGCAGGTCCAGCACGCCGCTGCCCCACAGCGTGAAGGCGGTCAGCTTCTTCGGCACGTTCCAGCGGCCGCGCCGCTCGAATCCGCTGAGCATGGCGAGCAACAGCGTCGACGGCGCCGGGTTCTGCTTTCCGCCGCGGCGCAGGTTCACCGGGGCGCCCACCAGATCGGCCCTGAGCTGATCCAGCTCCTTGTACGTCGTGGCCGCGTAGGCCCTGGTCAATCGGTCTTCGTAGTCCTTGAGCTGCAGGCGGCCCTGCTCAGCCGCGTAAGCCAGCAACTGCGCGATCTGGATGCGATCCGTGTCGGCCGCCCGCGACGATTCGTCGCGCGTCTCCTTCGCATCACGCTGCGCTGAGTTGCTCATCATCCACGAGCGTACGACGTCCACGATTTGCTGCAAGAGACTTCGCTAAACTGCAACCAAGCTCGTCGCCGCGCGATCGTTCACTTCGAGCGCGCCCAGCTCGGCGGGCGCTTCTGCAGGAACGACAGCATGCCCTCGCGGGCTTCCTCGGACACGAACAACCGGGCCGACTCCTGCGCCAGGCGTTCGGTGTCGCGGTCGAAGCCCTCCAGCACCGCGGCCGTGGTCAAAGCCTTCGACGCCGCCAGCCCCTGCGGCGAGCCGCGGCCCACGTCGGCGACGATCTCGCCCACCGCGGCGTCCACATCGTCGGCCGCCATCGTGATCAAGCCGATCTCCGCGGCCGTGTGCGCGTCGAAGGTGGCACCCGTCAGGTAGTAGCGCGCCGCGGCGCGCGCCGACAACTTCGGCAACAGCGTCAGCGAGATGATCGCCGGTGCGACGCCGATGCGCGCTTCGGTCAGCGCGAACGTGCTGCGCGGTCCGGCGACCACGATGTCGCAGGCGCCGACCAGACCGAAGCCTCCGGCGCGCACGTGTCCGTCGATGGCACCGATCACCGGCAGCGGCGACGAGACGATGGCACGCATCAGCGCGGCCATTTCCCGGGCCCGCGCGGCGGCCGCGTCGTATGCCGATGGTGGCGGCCCGCTTCCCCCGGCCTCGCTGAGGTCCGCGCCTGCGCAGAACGTGCCGCCGGTGTGGCCCAGCACCACCGCCCGCACGTCCTGATCCGCCGCGGCGTCACGCAGCCCCTGGTGCAGCTGACCGACGAGCGCGGTGGACAGGGCGTTGCGGTTGTGGGGCGAGTTGAGCAGCAGCCGCGCGTAAGGGCCGTTGGTCGCGGACGGCCCGAGGTAGTCGACGAGCTTGTCCATCAGCAGGCTCAGTAGCTTCGGGGCAGGCCGAGCGATGTCTGAGCCACGAAGTTCAGCACCATCTCGCGGCTGACCGGGGCGATCCGGCCCAGCCGGGCCGAGGCCAACATGGCGGCGACGCCGTACTCCTTGGTCAGCCCGTTGCCGCCCATCGACTGCACGGCCTGGTCTACCGACCGCGTCGCCGCCTCTGCCGCAGCGTATTTGGCCATGTTGGCGGCCTCGGCGGCGCCGGCGTCGTCGCCGCCGTCGTAGAGCGTCGCGGCCTTCTGCATCATCAGCTTGGCCAGCTCGACCTCGATGTGACACTGCGCCAACGGATGCGACAAACCCTGGTGCGTGCCGATCGGTGCGCCCCAGACCTGACGGGTCTTGACGTAGTCGGCGGCCTTGCTCAGCGCGAATCGCCCCATGCCCACCGAACTGGCCGCGCCCATGATCCGTTCGGGGTTCAGCCCGGCGAAAAGCTGCGCGATGGCGGCGTCCTCGGCGCCGACCAGCGCGTCGGCGGGCAACCGGACGTCGTCGAGGAACACCTGGAACTGACGTTCGGGGCTGATCAGCTCCATGTCGATCGCGGTATAGCTGAAGCCGGGCGCGTCGGTGGGCACCACGAACAGCGCCGGGCGCAGCTTGCCGGTCTTGGCCTCCTCCGTGCGGGCGACCACGAGGACGGCCTGAGCCTGGTCGATGCCCGAGATGTAGACCTTCTGGCCCTTCAAGATCCAGTCGCCGCCGTCGCGGCGGGCCGTGGTGGTGATCTTGTGCGAGTTGGATCCCGCGTCGGGTTCGGTGATCGCGAACGCCATCGTCAGCGTGCCGTCGGCGATCCCGGGGATCCAGCGCTTCTTCTGCTCCTCGGTGCCGAACTTGCTGATGATGGTCCCGTTGATGGCGGGCGAGACCACCATCAGCAGCAGCGCGCTGCCCGCGGCCGCCATCTCCTCCATGACCAGCGACAGCTCGTACATGCCGGCGCCCCCGCCGCCGTACTCCTCGGGAAGGTTCACCCCCAAAAAGCCGAGCTTTCCTGCCTCCGACCACAATTCGTCGGTGTGTTCGTGCGCGCGCGCCTTCTTCAGGTAGTACTCGCTGCCGTAGTTGGCGGCCCACGCGGCCACCGACTTGCGCAGCGCCCTGCGCTCTTCGCTTTCGATGAAGCTGGTGTCGGTCATGTGTGATCTCCTCCTTTGTCGGGCGCGTCGACTCGTGCCAGGACGGCGCCCACTTCGACTTGCTGCCCGGTGCTGACGTTGAGCTCGGCGAGCACGCCGTCGGTCGGTGCGGTGATGGTGTGCTCCATCTTCATCGCCTCCAGCCAGATCAGGGGCCTGCCGGCCGTTACCGTGTCACCCAGGGCGGCTCCGAGCCGGATCACGTTGCCGGGCATGGGCGCCACCAGCGATCCCTTCTCGACGGCCGATCCCGGTTCCGGGAAGCGGGGTACCGCGACCAGGTGAACGGGCCCGCGCGCCGAATCGACGTAGATGTCGTCTCCGTGGCGGACAACCGCGAAGCTGCATGCCACGCCGTCGGCGTCGGCCAGGACGACCTGGCCGGGCGCAGCGGTGACGAGCCGTATCGACTCGTCACCGGCGAATACCAAACCCGCTCTGGTGAATCGGTATTCGACGCGGTGCTCGGTGCTCTCGTCGTCGCGGTAGGTTTTGACCTGATAGCCCGACGGCAGGTTGCGCCACCCGCTGGGGACCGGGCCCAACACCTTGGCGCTCGCGCGGTTGTGCGCGGCGTCGGCAAGCGCGGCCGCCACCGCCGAGGATCGAACCGTCGTGGCGTCGGCCAGCGGGGCGGACAGGACCGCCAGATCATGGGTGTCGAAAAACGCGGTTTCGGTGGCGCCTTCGAGGAAAGCCGGATGCCGCAGCACGTTGACCAGAAGGTCGCGGTTGGTGCGCAACCCGTGCAGGCGGGTGCGGGCCAGCCCGTCCGCCAGAACCAGCGCCGCCTGCCGGCGGGTCGGGGCGTACGAGATGACCTTGGCGAGCATGGGATCGTAGTGGATCGACACCGTGGACCCGTCGGCGATACCGGAATCGAGCCGGATTCCGGTGCGCTGTCCCAGCGAGTCGAATTGCGCCCGGACCGCGGGCACGTCGATGGTGTGGACGGTTCCTGCCTGCGGCTGCCAGCCGCGGGCCGGGTCTTCGGCGTAAAGCCGCGCCTCGATCGAGTGTCCCTGCGCGGCAGGCGGCCGCGGATCGAGCCGGCCGCCGTCGGCGACCGACAGTTGCAGCTCGACCAGATCGAGCCCGGTGGTCTCCTCGGTGACCGGGTGCTCGACCTGAAGCCGGGTGTTCATCTCCAGGAAGTAGAACTCCCCGTCATCGTCGGCGAGGAACTCGACCGTCCCGGCCCCCGTGTAGCCGATCGCGGCGGCGGCGAGTCGCGCGGCGTCGAAAAGCCTGTCGCGCATGCCCGGGGTGCGTTCGACCAAGGGCGCGGGCGCCTCCTCGATGATCTTCTGATGGCGTCGCTGAATCGAGCATTCCCGCTCGCCGACGGCCCATACGGTGCCGTGGGTGTCGGCCATGACCTGAACCTCGATGTGATGCCCGGTCGGCAGGTAGCGCTCGCAGAACACCGTGGGGTCGCCGAAGGCGGACTGCGCCTCGCGCCGCGCGGCTTCGACTTCGCCCGGCAGTGAGGATAATTCGCGTACCACGCGCATGCCGCGGCCACCACCGCCCGCGGACGCTTTGACCAACACGGGCAGCTGCGCCTCGTTGACGGCGCCGGGATCGAGCTCATCGAGCACCGGAACCCCGGCCGCGGACATCAACTTCTTGGACTCGATCTTGGAGCCCATCGCCCGCACCGCGTCGACGGGCGGCCCCACCCAGGTCAGACCCGCGCTCTGCACGGCGGCGGCGAACTCGGCGTTCTCCGAGAGGAATCCGTAGCCCGGGTGCACCGCGTCGGCGCCTGCGGCGCGCGCGGCGGCGATGATGGCCTCGGCGTTCAAATAGCCTTTGACCTCCGCCAGCAGCACTCGGGCATCGGCCTCGGCGACGTGCGGCGAATCCTTGTCCGGTTCGGTGTAGACGGCGACGGTGCCCAGGCCGAGGCGCCGGCAGGTGGCGAACACGCGGCGGGCGATCTCGCCGCGGTTGGCGACCAGAACTCTAGTGATCGGCATACGGTTCACATCCTGAAGACGCCGAAGTTCGACGTCCCCTCGATCGGGCCATTGGCAATGGCGGACAGACACATTCCCAGCACGGTGCGGGTGTCGCGCGGATCTATCACCCCGTCGTCGTAGAGCATCCCGGACAGCACGAGCGGCAGCGACTCGGCTTCGATCTGGCCTTCGACGGCGGCCCGCATTGCGGCGTCGGCCTCCTCGTCGACCTGGTGGCCGCGGGCCTCGGTCGCCGCGCGATTGACGATCGAGAGCACGCCGGCCAGTTGCGCGCCGCCCATCACCGCGGATTTGGCGCTGGGCCAGGCGAACAGGAACCTCGGGTCATAGGCGCGCCCGCACATGCCGTAATGGCCCGCGCCGTACGATGCGCCGATGAGCAGCGAGAGGTGCGGCACGGTCGAATTGGACACGGCGTTGATCATCATCGAGCCGTGCTTGATCATGCCGCCTTCCTCGTAATCCTTGCCCACCATGTAGCCGGTGGTGTTGTGCAGGAACAACAGCGGCGTGTTCGACCGGTTGGCCAGCTGGATGAATTGGGTGGCCTTCTGCGACTCCTCGCTGAACAGCACGCCGCGCGCGTTGGCCAGAATGCCCAGCGGGTAGCCGTGCAGCCGGGCCCAGCCGGTCACCAGCGACGAGCCGTACAGCGGCTTGAACTCGTCGAAGTCGGACCCGTCGACGATGCGGGCGATCACCTCGCGGGGATCGAACGGGATGCGCAGATCCGGTGGCACGATGCCGATCAGCTCCTCGCCGTCGAACAGCGGCTCGGTGACCGGCGCCGGAGCCGGCCCCTTCTTGACCCAGTTCAGCCGCGCCACGATGCGGCGACCGATCCGGATCGCATCGACCTCGTCGACGGCGAAGTAGTCCGCCAAGCCCGAGACGCGGGCGTGCATTTCGGCCCCGCCCAGGGACTCGTCGTCGGACTCCTCGCCGGTGGCCATCTTGACCAGCGGGGGACCGGCGAGAAACACCTTCGACCGTTCCTTGATCATGACCACGTGATCGGACATGCCGGGCACGTAGGCGCCACCCGCGGTGGAGTTGCCGAAAACCAGGGCAACGGTCGGGATCCCGGCCGCCGACAGCCGGGTGAGGTCGCGGAACATCTGTCCGCCCGGGATGAAGATCTGCTTCTGGGTGGGCAGGTCCGCCCCGCCGGATTCCACCAGCGAGATCACCGGAAGCCGGTTCTCTAACGCGATCTGGTTGGCGCGCAATATTTTTCGCAGTGTCCACGGGTTGCTGGTGCCGCCCTTGACCGTCGGGTCGTTGGCGACGATCATGCACTCCACGCCGCACACGACGCCGATGCCGGTGACGGTGCTGGCGCCGACCTTGAAGTCGCTGCCCCAGGCCGCCAGCGGGCTCAGTTCAAGGAACGGCGAATCCGGGTCGACCAGAAGCTCGATCCGCTCGCGGGCGGTCAGTTTGCCGCGCGCGTGGTGTCGATCGACGTATTTCGAGCCACCGCCCGCCAGCGCCTCGGCGAGCGCGAGGTCGATCTCGGCGAGCTTGGTCTGCGCAGCGGCGGCCGCCTCGGCGAAGGTGGGCGCCTTGGGGTCCAGCGTGGACTTCAGTGTCGTCACGGTTGGTATCCCAGCGTTTTCGCGGCGAGCGCGGTGAGGATTTCGGTGGTTCCGCCGCCGATGCCCAGGATCCTCATGTCCCGGTATTGGCGTTCGACTTCGCATTCGGTCATGTAGCCCATGCCGCCGAACAGCTGAACGGCTTGGTGGGCCACCCATTCCCCGGCCTCGACGGCGGTGTTCTTCGCGAAGCACACCGGCGCGATCAGGTTGGTCTCGCCGGCCAGCTGGCGCTCGACGACATTGCGCGCGTAGACCCGGGCGACGTCGATGCGGCGCGCCATCTCGGCCAGGGTGTTCTGCACCGACTGGCGTGATATCAGCGGACGGCCGAACGTCTCTCGGTCGCGGCACCATTGGACGGTCAGGTCCAGGCAGCGCTGGGCGCTCGAATACGCTTGTGCGGCAAGCCCGATACGCTCCGCGACGAACGCCTGGGCGATCTGGAGGAAGCCGCTGTTCTCCGCTCCCACCAGGTTGGCCGCCGGGACCCGTGCGTCGACGAACGACAGCTCCGCGGTGTCCGATGACCGCCATCCCATCTTGTCCAGCTTGCGGGTCACCCCGAAACCGGGCGTGCCCTTCTCGACCACCAGCAGCGACACCCCGGCCGCCCCCGGGCCGCCGGTGCGCACGGCCGTGACGACGTAGTCGGCGCGCACGCCCGAGGTGATGTAGGTCTTGGCGCCGTTGACCACGTAGTGATCCCCGTCCCGGACCGCCGCGGTGCGCAGATGCCCGACGTCCGAGCCGCCGCCGGGTTCGGTGATCGCGAGCGCGCCGATCTTGGCCCCGGACAGCGTCGGCCGCACGAACTCGTCGATCAGCCGGGCGTCATCGGAGGCGATCATGTGCGGCACCGCGATCCCGCAGGTGAACAGCGACGCGAACACACCTCCCGGCGCGCCCGCCCGGTGTACTTCCTCGCAGATGACCACCGAGTCGGCGCCGTCTCCGCCGCCGCCCCCGACCGCCTCGGGAAAGCCCGCACCCAGCAGCCCGGCTGCACCGGCGCGCCGGTGCAGGTCGCGGGGCAGCTCGCCGACGCGCTCCCACTGCTCGACGTTGGGCAGGATCTCGCGTTCGGCGAAGGAGCGCACCGTCTTTCGCAGCTGGTCGCGCTCGGGTGTGGTCCAGATGTTCACAGCAACCTCTCCGGGATGTCGACGTGGCGGCTGCGCAGCCATTCCCCCAGCCCCTTGGCCTGGGGGTCGAATCGCGCTTGGTAGGCGACACCTTGACCAAGGATTCCCTCGATGACGAAGTTCACCGCGCGCAGGTTCGGCAGGACATGCCGGGTGACGTCGAGCTCGGCCGCCTCGGGCAGCAACTCCTTGAGCAGTTCGACGGTCAAGGTGTTGGCCAGCCAGCGCCATTGGTCGTCGGTCCGCACCCACACCCCGACGTTCGCCGATCCGCCCTTGTCGCCGCTGCGGGCTCCGGCGATGCGGCCCAGCGGCGCCCTGCGCACCGCAGCGGCTGCGAGCGCATCCGGCAGGGCCGGTGCGTCGGCGTCTTCGAGCGCCAACGTCTCGGTGGCGCAGGGGATGACGCTTCGCGTCCCGTCGGCGTGCACGGCAACGTGCGACACCATCGTCGCGTCGACGTAGCCGGCGGTGAACACACCGTAGACCTGGCCGTCACCCGGCGGCGCGGTCACGTGGAACCCCGGATAGCTGGCGAGTGCCAATTCCACTGCAGCCGAGGAGAATTGACGCCCGACATTCGCGGGATCGGGGTCGCGCACGACACAGTGCAGGAGGGCGCTCGCGGCCTCCTCGGTGTCGGCGTCGGGGTGGTCGGTGCGGGCCAGCGACCACTGCAGCTCGGTCGGCTTGACGGTGAGCGCGGCCTCGAGTTGCCGGCGCACCAGCTCGGCCTTCGCGGCGATGTCGAGTCCCGTGAGCACGAACGTCATCGCGTTGCGGAACCCGCCGATGCTGTTCAGCGAGACCTTCAGCGTGGGCGGCGGGGGTTCGCCGATGACGCCGCTGATGCGCACGCGGTCGGGGCCGTCGGTGCTCAGCGTGACGGTGTCCATCCGCGCGGTGACGTCCGGGTTGGCATAGCGCGCCCCGGTGATTTCGTAGAGGAGTTGCGCGGTCACCGTGTCGATGTCGACGCGACCGCCCGTGCCCGGGTGTTTGGTGATCACCGACGAGCCGTCGGCGCTCACCTCGGCCAGCGGGAAACCGGCGTGGGTGAGGTCGGGTATCTCGGTGAAGAAGGAATAGTTGCCGCCGGTGGCCTGGACCCCGCACTCGATGACGTGGCCGGCGACCACCGCCCCCGCGAGTCGGTCGTAGTCGTTGCGCCCCCAGCCGAAGTGCGCCGCCGCCGCCCCGACGATCACCGAGGCGTCGGTCACCCGTCCGGTGACCACGACGTCGGCCCCGCCGTCGAGGCAGTCGACGATTCCCCAGGCGCCGAGGTAGGCGTTGGCGGTCAGCGGCGTACCCAGTCCCAGTTCCGCGGCGCGCGGCAGCAGGTCGTCTCCCTCGACGTGGGCGACCCGGGCGCCCACGCCGAGGCGCTCGGACAGGGCGCGTATCGCGTCGGCGAGCCCGGCCGGGTTGAGACCGCCGGCGTTGGCGACGATGCGGACGCCACGGTCGCAGGCTTCGCCCAGGCAGGTCTCGAGCTGGGTGAGAAAGGTTTTGGCGTAGCCGCGCTCGGGGTGCTTGAGGCGGTCGCGGCCCAGGATGAGCATGGTCAGTTCGGCCAGGTAGTCGCCGGTGAGGTAGTCGACGTCGCCGCCGGCGAGCATCTCGCGCATCGCCGACAGCCGGTCGCCGTAGAAGCCCGAGCAGTTCGCGATGCGCACGGGGCCCGGACGCTTCGAGGGACCCGCAGCTGAGGCCATTTGCGCCTCCTCCATTCAGGCGTCCACGGTCGGGCCGCAGACCGACCAACCAACCGGTAGGTTAGCGGGTGCCGACGGTGTCACGTCAAGGATCTCCTTCGCGCAGCCGGGTTGTCCGCAGGGGGGATCGGCGCCATTTTGGCGACCGGCCGTCCACCGACTATCCTGAGAGGCAATCGTCGCCCGTTCGGCCCACCGGCCATGCCGCGCGACATGCCGAATCGCTACCCAGACCGAGGAGTTAGGCCCGACCATGGCCGTACCCAAGCGCAGGATGTCGCGCGCAAACACCCGAAGCCGGCGCGCGCAGTGGAAGGCCACCAAGACCGAGCTCGTGGGTGTCACCGTGGCGGGCCAGAAGCACAAGGTGCCGCGCAGGCTGCTCAAAGCGGCGCGTCTCGGCCTCGTCGATCTGGACCGGCGCTGAGCTAATCTCGGCAAATATGCGGCGTGCCTCTCAGGGCGCTCTCAGGCGTTAGGGCGAGACTAGGGCCGTGCGGATACTTGTCGTCGACGACGATCGCGCGGTGCGTGAGTCGCTGCGCAGGTCACTTTCCTTCAACGGTTACTCGGTAGAGTTGGCCCATGACGGGGTCGAGGCCCTGGAGATGATTGCCGGCGATCGGCCCGACGCGCTTGTCCTCGACGTGATGATGCCGCGTCTGGATGGCCTCGAGGTGTGCCGCCAGCTGCGCAGCACTGGCGACGACCTGCCCATTCTGGTGCTCACCGCCCGCGACTCGGTCTCCGAACGGGTCGCGGGCCTCGACGCGGGCGCCGACGACTACCTGCCGAAGCCGTTCGCACTCGAAGAGCTGCTGGCGCGGATGCGGGCGTTGCTGCGCCGCACCAAGCCCGACGACGACGCCGAATCCGTGGCGATGAAGTTCTCTGATCTTTCCCTGGATCCCGTGACACGCGAGGTCACCCGCGGGCAACGTCAGATCAGCCTGACCCGCACCGAGTTCTCGCTGCTGGAGATGCTCATCGCCAATCCGCGGCGGGTGCTCACCCGCAGCCGCATCCTCGAAGAGGTGTGGGGGTTCGACTTCCCCACGTCGGGCAACGCTCTCGAGGTCTACGTCGGATACCTGCGCCGCAAGACCGAGGCCGATGGCGAGCCCCGCCTGATTCACACCGTGCGCGGCGTCGGCTACGTCCTGCGGGAGACGCCGCCGTGACGGCGCAAGAGCAACGATGATCGGGTCCCCCCGGCGCGGGCGCGCACCCCTGCGGGCTCCCAGCTCGTTGTCCCTGCGGTGGCGGGTGATGCTGCTGGCGATGTCGATGGTGGCGATGGTGGTGGTCCTGATGGCCTTCGCCGTCTACGCGGTGATCTCGGCCGCGCTGTACAGCGACATCGACAACCAGCTGCAGAGCAGGGCGCAGTTGCTGATCGCCAGCGGATCGCTGGCCGCCGACCCGGGCAAGGCCATCGAGGGCACGGCCTACTCCGACGTCAACGCGATGCTGGTGAACCCCGGCCACGCGATCTACACGGCGCAGCAGCCGGGCCAGACGCTGCCGGTCGGTTCCGCGGAGAAGGCCGTCATCCGCGGCGAGTTGTTCATGTCGCGGCGCACGGCCGGCGATCAGCGGATCCTTGCCATCCACCTGCCCAACGGCTGTTCGTTGCTGATCTCCAAGAGCCTCAAGCCGACCGAGGCGGTGATGCTGAAATTGCGCTGGGTGCTGCTGATCGTCGGTGGCATCGGCGTCGCGGTCGCCGCGGTGGCCGGCGGCATGGTCACCAGGGCAGGCCTGCGTCCCGTGGCCCGGCTGACCGAGGCCACCGAGCGGGTGGCCCGCACCGACGACCTGAGGCCCATTCCGGTGTTCGGCAGCGACGAATTGGCCAGGCTGACCGAGGCTTTCAACCTGATGCTGCGGGCGCTGGCGGAATCCCGGGAACGGCAGGCGCGGCTGGTCACCGATGCCGGGCACGAACTGCGCACCCCGCTGACCTCGCTGCGCACCAACGTCGAGCTGCTGATGGCGTCGATGGAACCGGGTGCGCCGCGGCTGCCCGAACAGGAGATGGCGGAGCTGCGTGCCGATGTGCTGGCGCAGATAGAGGAATTGTCAACGCTGGTAGGCGATTTGGTGGACCTCACTCGTGACGACGCCGGCCAGGTGGTGCACGAGACGGTCGACATGTCCGAGGTGGTCGACCGCAGTTTGGAGCGGGTCAGGCGGCGGCGCAACGACATTCACTTCGATGTCGAGGTGATCCCGTGGCAGGTGTACGGCGACGCCGCCGGGCTGTCGCGTGCGGTGTTGAACCTGCTGGACAACGCGGCCAAGTGGAGCCCGCCGGGCGCGCGTGTGGGCTTGACGATGCGGCAGCTGGACCCGTCGCACGCCGAGCTGGTGGTCGCCGACCACGGCCCGGGAATCCCGCCGCAGGAGCGTCGTCTGGTCTTCGAACGTTTCTACCGCTCAACGACGGCGCGTGCGATGCCGGGGTCGGGGCTGGGGCTGGCGATCGTCAAGAAGGTGGTGCTCAACCACGGTGGGCTGCTTCGCATCGAAGACACCGTGCCGGGAGGCCAGCCCCCGGGGACGTCCATCTACGTGCTGCTCCCCGGTCGCCCGGTGCCCATGTCGGATTACCCTGCGGGCTATCCGCTGCCCGGCGACGACACGGACTCGGTCGAAGAGGACACTCAGACCGACCCAGCGGTACCGATTGTCGGCGACATCGCGAATTCTCGGGAATCGGCGAACGTTGTCTCAGTGGACTCTCAGTCCGCGCGGGCAAGGTAGGTCTGCAGCTACTGTTGAGTCGAGCCGAGTCCAGCCCGACCGTATCCGAAATAGAGGAAGAGCGTCTTAGCGACATGACGAATGACCCGAGGTATTCGCCACCGCCGCAGCAGCCGGGGTATGGTCCCGCGCCCCATCAGCATGGGCCCGTCCCCGGCCACGCCGGCAACCCGCCCTACGCTCAGGGGCATCGGCAACCGTACAGCCAGCAGTTCGACTGGCGCTATCAGCCGCAGCAAAACCCCCAGTACCGCCAGCCCTACGAGCCGTTCGGTGGCCCCGGCCGCATGCCCGGCGGCTCCGGGACGGGCCCGATCAGCGGGGGCCCCACCGGCGGCGGTCCCGTTCCGGGCATGCTGCCCCCGATGCCGCCGCCGGGCCAAAAGAAGTCTCGCGCAGGGGCTCTGACCGCAGGCGCGCTGGCGATCGCGGTGGTTTCGGCCGGAATCGGCGGCGCCGCGGCGACGGCCGTCGAGCTCGGCACGCACTCGGCCACCATCAGTGGCGGCAGGGTGATCGCGGGGGGAGCCCCCAGCGTCCCCGCCGCCAACATGCCGCCGGGCAGTGTCGAACAGGTCGCCGCGAAGGTGGTGCCCAGCGTCGTCATGTTGGAGACCGACATGGGCCGCCAGTCCGAGGAGGGCTCCGGCATCATCTTGTCCGCCGACGGGCTGATCCTGACCAACAACCACGTCATCGCCGCCGCCAACCCGAAGGCGGCTCCCGGCGGCCCCGGCACACCCGGTGGACCTGCCGGCCCCACCGGCCCCGGGGGTCCGGGCGGCGGGCCGGGTGGGCCGGCGCCGAAGACGACCGTGACGTTCTCCGACGGTCGCACCGCACCCTTCACCGTCGTCGGCGCCGACCCCACGAGCGACATCGCCGTCATCCGGGTGCAGGGCGTATCCGGCCTCACCCCGATCTCGCTGGGCTCGTCGTCGGATCTGCGCGTCGGCCAGCCGGTCGTGGCCATCGGGTCACCGCTGGGTCTGTCGGGCACGGTGACCACCGGTATCGTCAGTGCCCTGAACCGGCCGGTGTCCACCACCGGCGAGTCGGGCAACCAGAACACGGTGCTCGACGCCATCCAGACCGACGCGGCGATCAACCCCGGTAACTCCGGCGGCGCACTGGTCAACATGAATGGCCAACTCGTAGGCGTGAATTCGGCGATCGCGACCCTGGGTGCCGACTCACCCGACGCGCAGAGCGGGTCCATCGGGCTCGGTTTCGCGATCCCGGTCGACCAGGCCAAGCGCATCGCCGACGAGTTGATCAGCACCGGCAAGGCGACGCACGCCTCGCTGGGCGTGCAGGTGACCAACGACAAGGGCAGCCCCGGCGCCAAGATCGTCGACGTCGTACAGGGCGGTGCCGCCGCGGCCGCCGGAGTGCCCAAGGGCGTGCTCGTCACGAAGGTCGACGACCGCCCGATCAACAGCGCGGACGCACTGGTTGCCGCCGTGCGCTCCAGAGCGCCCGGCGACAAGGTGTCATTGACCTTTCAGGACCCGGCCGGCGGCGGTAGCCGCACCGTGCAGGTCACCCTCGGCAAGGCGGATCAGTGATGAGACTCGATGAACCCTCGGCGACGGGGCTGTCGGAACTCGGTTATACGGTGGCACCCATGGAGACGGGTGCGGAATTGATGGTCGGCCGGGCGCTGGTCGTGGTCGTCGACGATCGCACCGCGCACGGGGACGAGGACCACAGCGGGCCGCTGGTTACCGAGCTGCTGACGGAAGCGGGATTCGTCGTCGACGGTGTGGTGGCGGTCGCGGCCGACGAGGTCGAAATCCGAAACGCGCTGAACACCGCGGTGATCGGCGGAGTAGACCTGGTGGTTTCGGTCGGCGGGACGGGCGTCACGCCGCGCGACGTCGCGCCGGAGGCGACGCGAGACATCCTGGACCGGGAGATCCTGGGCATCGCGGAGGCTATTCGGGCTTCGGGGCTGTCCGCGGGGATCATCGACGCCGGCTTGTCCCGCGGGCTGGCGGGCGTGTCCGGAAGCACGCTGGTGGTCAATCTCGCCGGTTCCCGCTATGCGGTGCGCGACGGGATGGCGACCCTGAACCCGCTGGCCGCCCAGATCATCGGGCAGCTGTCGAGCCTGGAGATCTGACCCGGCGGGCCCGCGCTCGGGGCCGGGCTCATGGCGATTCGGCGTCGGCGCGAGGACCGTGGCTCGGGGTGGGATTGGTCGCCGCGTTGCCCACGTGCCTGCCCGAGGAGCCGTCGTTGCTTTGTGCGAGCAGGTCCCGGATCTCGGTGAGCAAGACGATCTGCGCGTCGTCCGCCTGCTCGACCTCGCCGCGCCTGCGCAGCGTGTTGTAGGGGAGCACCACGAAGAAGTAGACGACGAACGCCACCAGAAAGAAGTTGATCGCTGCCGACAGCAGGACGTTGAGGTCGATGGTCTGGCCGCCGCCGATGCTGATCCGCAGGACGCTGACATCGGAGTGCTGATTGACGCCGACCCGATTGATCAACGGGGTGATGATGCTGTCGGTGAACTTGGTGACCAGCGCCGTGAACGCGGTACCGATGACCACGGCGACGGCCAGGTCGACGATATTGCCGCGGGAGAGAAACTCCTTGAACCCTTTGAACATTGGGAGGCCTTTCTGGACGGGCAGCGTTTGCTGACGGCCGTGCGCCGAGCGGCCGTGCAGGAGTCAGTGCAGGGTAAGCGTGACCGCTTGACCGAGCACCGCACCCGCCACAGTGTTCGCCAGGTGAGCCGGCAGCGCGACTAACACTACGCGGTCACCGTCAGCGGCCTGCAGCTTTTGCCTCGGCGACACGAGCACCACCACCGCGTCCGTGGCCGCCACCCTGGTGGTTGCTGTGGCGGCGCTGGGTGATCCCGCCGTGGTTGCTGCGGGCGCGACCAGCACGTCGACGACGTCGCCGACGCGGATCAGGTCGACCAGGGCGCCGTCGGCCAGATGGAGCGGCACGATGCGCGCACCGGCCCCCGCCTTCGACCCGAGTGCAGCCTCCGCCAGCCGGCTGCCGAGCAGTCGGACGTCGGTGAGCACCTCGCCACGCCGCACCGGGCCGGCCGGTGTCAAACCCGTGACCGCGCCCAGATCCGGCAACGTACCACCGGGAAGTGTTGCGGCCAAACGCTTTTCGATCCGCACGTCGTCGGGCGTCAGCGCGGTGCCCGGGCTCAGGTCGCGCCCGGCCACCACCACCTCGGCGTAATCCCCGGCCGGATCGGAGCGCACCGCGGCGATGCCCGCCAGCACGACGCAGCCGCCGGCCGCGACACGACGCGCGAGCACTGTCCGGGTCCAGTCCGGTCGAAGCCGCGCCGACAACCGGCGCAACAAAATCGGGTTCAGCGAGGGTTCGCCCACGCCGCAACGGTAAGCGCCCCGCCGGTGGCGATCCGCCGATCGAACGGGGCGCTGTGGATAACCGGCTAACTCGTCGCGGCCGCGGCCGACGGCGTGGAACTGCTGGTGGTGCCGCTGTTGCTGCTCGACTTCTCGCCTGAGCCGGACTTCTCACCCGAGCCGGATTTCTCACCGGATCCCGAGCCCGACCCCGACTGGCCGGTTGACGATCCGTTGGTGGAACCCGCCGGCTTCTTGCCGGACTCCCGGCTGTCGGTGCGGTAGAAGCCACTGCCCTTGAACACGACGCCGACGGAGTTGAAGCGTTTGCGCAGCCGTCCGGAGCAACGGTCGCAGGTCGTCAGCGCATCGTCGGTGAACGCCTGGACGGCGTCGAAGCGGTTGTCGCACTCGGTGCACTGGTAGCTGTAGGTCGGCACAAAAACCTCCGGAAGATTCAGACCTCGTTAGCACTCTATCGTCTCAAGTGCTAAAACCGCCACGTGACATGTCTCATTCCCCGACGTGTCGGTCGGCAAACAGGCTCATCAGACCACGGCGCGGTGTCAGCGCGTGGGTCATCCGCACGTCATGCGGCTCGGCCGGCACCACGTCGAGCACTTCCTCGTCACGCACGACCGCGATCAGCAGCGCCCGCGCGTGGCGATCGCCCAGCGAGCGATCGTAAAACCCCTGGCCACGGCCCAGTCGCACGCCCGAGCGATCGACCGCCAGCGCCGGCACCAGCACCGCGGCGGCCTCGGCCAGGGCCGACGCGGGTAGCCACGGTTCCGGCGGCTCGAGCAGTCCCCAGCGCCCGCGGATGAGGGTGCCCGGCCGGTATTCGCCCCACCGCAGCGGCAGCGCGGTGCCGTCGTCGGCTGCGCGCGCAACCGGGAGCAACACCCGCCCCGCCCGCTCGAGCAACAGGTCCAGCATCCCGGCCGAACCCGGCTCGGTGCCCACGGGCACATAGGCGCACACCGTGGTGCCGCCGGTACCGACCTTTTCGAGGCCGTCCAGCGCTTCCAGGCGCTCGCGGAGCATCCCGGCCTCGGCGGCGTGGACGTCGTCGGCAACCTCGCGGCGCGCCGCGAGCAGCCGCTCGCGCAGTGCGGCCTTGCTCATGGTCGCCATCCCTCAACCATGGCAGCCGAGGGTTTGCCACCGCCACATCGAGTCGCCCGCGGCGCGCGGGATATCGTGGGAACGATGTCATGCCCAAAGGCCGTGGTTCCCCGCACGGCCATCGTCCCGGCCGCCGGTCTCGGCACCCGCTTCCTGCCCGCGACCAAGACCGTGCCCAAGGAGCTGCTGCCGGTCGTGGACACGCCCGGCATCGAGCTGGTGGCCGCCGAGGCCGCCGAGGCGGGCGCCGAGCGCCTGGTGATCGTCACCTCGGAGGGCAAGGACGGGGTCGTCGCGCATTTCGTCGAGGACCTGGTGCTGGAGAGCACGCTCGAAGAGCGGGGTAAGACGGCGATGCTCGACAAGGTGCGCCGGGCGTCCCAGCTGATCAAGGTCGAGTCGGTGGTGCAGACCGAACCGCTGGGTCTCGGCCACGCGATCGGCTGTGTCGAGCCGACGCTGTCGGCCGACGAGGACTCGGTCGCGGTGCTGCTTCCCGATGACTTGGTGCTGCCGACCGGCGTCCTGAAGCAGATGTCGCAGGTGCGCAACCACTACGGCGGCTCGGTGTTGTGCGCCATCGAGGTGACCCCGGAGGAGATCAGCGCCTACGGCGTCTTCGACGTGGATCCGGCCGCCGGCGGTGACAACCCGGACGTGCTGCAGGTCAACGGCATGGTCGAGAAGCCGAAGGCCGAGGACGCCCCGTCGCTGTACGCCGCCGCGGGCCGTTACGTGCTCGACCGCGCCGTCTTCGACGCGTTGCGCCGCATCGAGCGGGGGACCGGCGGCGAGGTCCAACTCACCGACGCAATCGCGCTGCTGATTTCGGAGGGCCACCCCGTCCACGTCGTCGTGCACCGCGGATCCCGACACGACTTGGGAAATCCTGGCGGCTACCTCAAGGCTGCGGTTGACTTTGCATTGGATCGTGACGACTACGGCCCGGATTTGCGGCGGTGGTTGGTGGCGCGATTGGGCCTGAGCGGGCAAGAACCCGGGCGCTGACGCCGGGGCCCGCAGGGCAGGTGAGGGCAGGAAGGCGCGCTGTGCGTTCTGTGGAGGAGCAGCAGGCTCGGATCACGGCCGCGGCGGTGGCTCCGCGGCCGATACGTGTAGCCATCGCCGAGGCGCAGGGACTGATGTGCGCCGAAGAAGTGGTGACCGAGCGGCCGATGCCCGGCTTCGACCAGGCCGCGATCGACGGCTACGCGGTACGCAGCGTCGACGTGCTCGGCGTCGGCGAGGTGGGCGTCGATGCCCTCGACGGACCCCCCGACGAGTCCGCCGACGATGAACACGTGCGCGACGGGCTCGTGCTGCCGGTGATGGGGACGATCGAAGCCGGGGCCCGCACCCCGAGCCGCCTGCAGCCCCGGCAAGCCGTCCGGGTGCAGACCGGGGCGCCGCTGCCGACGCTGGCCGACGCGGTCCTGCCGATGCGGTGGACGGACGGCGGGACGTCGAAGGTGCGGGTGCTGCGCGGCGCGCCGTCGGGCGCCTACGTGCGGCGCGCCGGGGACGACGTCCAGCCCGGAGACGTCGCGGTGCGTGCCGGCACGGTCATCGGGGCGGCCCAGGTGGGGCTGTTGGCGGCCGTGGGCCGCGAACGGGTGTTGGTGCACCCGCGCCCGCGGCTGTCGGTGATGGCCGTCGGCGGCGAACTCGTCGACATCTCCCGCACGCCGGGAAACGGGCAGGTATACGACGTCAACACTTATGCCCTGGCTGCGGCGGGCCGCGACGCCGGCGCGGAGGTCAACCGGGTCGGCATCGTCAGCAGCGACCCCAAGGAGCTTCGCGACGTCGTCGAAAGCCAGATCAATCGCGCCGAGGTTGTGGTGATCGCCGGCGGCGTCGGCGGTGTCGCGGCCGAGCGGGTGCGGGCGGTGTTGTCCGAGCTGGGCGACATGGAGGTGGTCCGGGTCGGCATGCATCCGGGGTCGGTGCAGGGTTTCGGCCAACTGGGCCGCGAGGGCGTCCCGACCTTCCTGCTGCCGGCCAACCCGGTCAGCGCACTGGTGGTTTTCGAGGTGATGGTCCGGCCGCTGATCCGGCTGTCGCTGGGCAAGCGTCAGCCGATGCGCCGGGTCGTCCAGGCTCGCACGCTGTCGCCGATCACCTCGGTCGCCGGGCGCAAGGGCTACCTGCGCGGCCAGCTGATGCGCGACCAGGACAGCGGCGAGTACCTGGTGCAGGCCCTCGGCGGGGCCCCCGGGGCGTCGTCGCACCTGTTGGCCACCCTCGCCGAGGCGAACTGCCTGGTCGTGGTGCCCAGCGGCGCCGAGCAGATCCGCACCGGTGAAGTCGTCGACGTCGCCTTCCTGGCCCAGCGCGGCTAGGCCCGCGACCGCTCATGCTCGTGAACCTGCTGCGTTCGAATTCGCGTCACCCGGGCTGGCCGCTGGACGTCGGCCCGCTGCGCGTACCGGCGGGGGTGGTCCGGCTGCGCGCGGTGCGCATGCGCGACGGCGCCCAGTGGAGCCGAATCCGGCTGGCCGACCGCGCGCACCTGGAACCGTGGGAGCCCAGCGCCGAGGGGGACTGGACCGCCCGGCACGCCGTCGCGGCGTGGCCGGCGTTGTGTTCGGGTCTGCGTTCGGAAGCGCGCAACGGTCGGATGCTGCCCTACGTGATCGAGCTCGACGGGCGGTTCTGCGGCCAGCTGACCATCGGCAACGTCACGCACGGGGCGTTGCGGTCGGCGTGGATCGGATACTGGGTGTCACGCTCGGCGACCGGGGGCGGGGTGGCCACCGCGGCGTTGGCGCTCGGCCTGGACCACTGCTTCGGGCCGGTGACGCTGCATCGCGTCGAGGCCACCGTGCGACCCGAGAACGCGGCGAGCCGGGCCGTGTTGGCAAAGGTCGGGTTCCGCCAGGAGGGCCTGCTGCGGCGCTATCTCGAGGTGGACCGGGCCTGGCGGGACCACTTGCTGATGGCCATCACCGCCGAAGAGGTCGACGGATCGGTCGCGGCCGGCCTGGTCCGGGCCGGGCACGCGAGCTGGGCCTGACCCCCGGGGCCCGACACCCGGGAGTCTGATTGCCGACATGCCGCCACACGGCACCGGCATGTGGCTGTCGCGACACGAGTGACTTGTGGTGCTTGTGAGAGCGAAATTACAGGTGTGTAATTGTGCTGGTCACGTGATCCGGCAGCGCAGGCCATCGTCGCGCCTGGCGGGGATCCGGACCAGAAGGAGCAGGTCATGCCAAGCATCCCGCAATCACTGTTGTGGATCTCGCTTGTGGTGCTGTGGCTGTTCGTTCTTGTGCCGATGCTCATCAGCAAACGCGATGCCGTGCGGCGCACCAGCGACGTGGCCCTGGCGACCAGGGTCCTCAACAGCGGCGGCAATTCCCGCCTCATCAAACGCACCGGCCCGGCGGCGGGTCACCGCAGCGACCCGGGCTGGCAGGCACCCGAGGACACCGCCGAGGAGGACGAGCCGGAGCTCGACCGTGACGAGGGCCAGGTCAGCGCCGGCTACGAGGCGGACCGCGACGACGACGAAGACGCGGACCGCCAGGACACCGAGGACTTGCCGCGGTTGCGCGCCGTCGTCGACAAGGTCGACGCCCCCGAGGAGATCGGGCCCGACTACCTCGACGTGGACGTGGTCGAAGACTCCAAGGCGCTTCCGGTGGGAGCCGCCGCCGAGGCCACCGGGCCCGTACAGGTTGACCGCCACGATCCCGCCGCCGCCGACTTCGACGGCTACGAGTATGTCGAGGACTCCTCCGGTCTGGAACCCGAAGACGACGAGCAGGAGTCCGACGACGCGCCTTTCGCGGCGCCGGCGCCGCGGGCCGCCTCACGGCGACACCGGTTCGACGCCCAGACCGCGGCCGCGGTCAGCGCCCGCAAGTACGTCTTCCGCAAGCGGATGCTGATGGCGATGGCGGTCGTGCTCGTCGGCTCCGCCACGGCGGCGTTCGAGGTGACCCCGAGCGCGTGGTGGGTGTGCGGCACCGCCACCGCCGTGACGATGCTGTACCTCGCCTACCTGAGGCGCCAGACCCGCATCGAAGAGAAGGTCCGCCGCCGTCGGATGCAGCGGATGGCGCGTGCGCGGCTCGGCGTGGAGAACGCTCACGACCGCGACTACGACGTGGTCCCGTCGCGGCTTCGGCGCCCCGGCGCGGTGGTGCTCGAGATCGACGACGAGGACCCCGTCTTCGAGCACCTCGACTACTTCGTGCCGGCGCGCAACTACGGTTGGCCCCGCGACTTGCCGCGCGCCGTCGGCCAGTAGGGCCGGCGGTTCGGCGGTGGGCGCCGCGACTGGTAGCCTGCTAGCGGTCAGGGGCTATGGCGCAGTTGGTAGCGCGACTCGTTCGCATCGAGTAGGTCAGGGGTTCGAATCCCCTTAGCTCCACCAGGAAAGCGCAGGACACGGCGTTTAGCGGTTTTCTGGTCCCCACTGTGGTCAACCTCCGGCGTATCTTGCCCGCATGGCGCTGCTGCCGTTGCCCACCCGCAGAACGGCAGTGTACGTCGGTGCTGTTCCGGGTAGAGGCAAGCAGTCGTTGCTCCCGTTCGACGACCATGCCAAAACGGTCCGGTTCAAGGATCTGGTGAACCGAGTCGGCACGATCAAGGCTTTCGAGATCGTTGCTGCGACGGAACGCAGCGGAGTGTGGTGTGGGATCGATCAATACGGCGCCTCCTCTGCGAGTAATGCGACGGTAAGCCGCCGACGAAAACCCACCGATGGCCGCGATCCGTCCCGTCCGCTATCGCTATTCGCAACCGCTTAATCGGTGGCTGCGCACCGCGTTCGGCTGGCAGTGGAGCAACGACAGGAAACTTGATCGACAATGTGCACAAGGCGCGACCACAGCGGGGTTCCCCGCCGGGAGATCACACCGCGCGACCGGCGCCTCGCGTGGCTACGGTTCTCAATTCGCCAGGCGTAACCCGCTGGCTGTTCAGATCGGAGGAGATGAGGATGGCTGACTTGACGGGCAAGGTGGCGATCGTGACGGGCGGCGGATCGGGTATTGGCGAGGCGGCGGCCGTGGCGATCGCGAGGGCCGGAGCCGCCGTCGTTATCGGGAACCGGGGCGCCGCCGAGGGAGAGCGGGTGGTTCAGGCCATCCGACGGGGCGGGGGCCGGGCTGTCTTCCAACCGACCGATGTGAGCAGACCTTCCGATGCCAGGGCGTTGGTCGAGCGGACCGTCAGTGAATTTGGCCGTTTGGACATCGCCCACAACAACGCCGGGACGGAGGGCGAACAGGTCCCCCTACACGAGCAGGACATCGAGGAGGCATCCTCGCTGTTCGACGTGAATATCAAGGGAGTGTTCTACTGCATGAAGTACGAGATCGAGCAAATGCTCAAGACCGGTGGGGGGGCGATCGTGAACACGTCCTCGATCTTCGGATTGAACGGCTATCCCGGCTGGTCGTTGTACACCGCCACTAAGCATGCCGTCACCGGCATGACCAAAGCGGCGGCCCTGGACTACGCCAAGCAGAACATTCGGGTGAATGCGGTTGCGCCCGGACCGGTCGAGACGGCTCTGCTAGTGAAAGGGACAGGCGGCGACCCGCACAGCTATGCCGCTTTCGTACCGATGGGGCGAATAGGGCAGCCAGACGAGATCGCCGGCGCCGTGGTGTGGCTGTTGTCCGACGAAGCGAGTTACGTCACCGGCCACACGCTGCCCGTTGATGGTGGGGTCTGCGCGCAGTAAGCGCGTCCCGGCGGCGAGCGGCGTGCAGCACCGGGGGCCTATCGACACCCGTGCGGTCGAAGCGGTTCGTCACCGGAGAGACTGTTCGTCGGCTGCAGTGCGTCTATGGGCCATGCCCCGATATGACGGGTATGGCCGGCGCTGGGCCTGCGCCAGTCAGCCGGACTGGCATGCCCTTGAGCGCTCTTTGTCTTTAGGCGCCTGATGGGACGCTGGTTTCAGTTGCCTTACCCCACGATGTCGTGCACGCCGCATGGCGGTGCATCGATTTCGCGCAACACGACGAGTTCGCAGCGGTGGCGACCACCGGCTCCAACAGCGGGGCGCCGTCAGACCCCCAGTTCCTGGTCGATCTGCGGCCAGTATTGGAAGCCGTCCGGGGTCAGCAGCACCCAGTCGTGGATTCCGCCGTTGCCCAGGACGAAGCTCATCGGAGCACCTGCGAGCGCGGCTTCCTGCTGCAGGACGAGCACGTCGGGGGCGACCGAGTCGAGGTTGCCCGCGTAGATGGTCGTCGTCGGGAGTCCCTGCAGTGACCCGTACAGCGGGCTGACCAGATAGTTGTCCTCGGGGAGGCTGCCCGCCCAGATCTTGCCGATCTGTTGCGCCCCGGTGCCCAGCGGGGGGAGCAGCGGGTCCTGGACGAACCCGATGTTGGGATTGGTCAGCCCGAGATCCAGCCAGGGCGACAGCAGCACCATCGACGATTCGACGGGGTTGCCGTTGGCCACCAGGTATTCAGTCGCCGCCAGCGCAAGGGTGCCGCCGGCGGAGTCACCGAGCACGCTGACATGGGAGGCCCCGTGCGCGGCGATCTGCGCGGAGATAAGACCGGCCATTGCGGGAACCACCGTGCCGGCGGTGCCCCCTTGCTGCATCAGCGGATAGATCGGCACCTCGATGGTGGCACCGGTCTGGTAGGCCATCACCGTGTAGTCGAGCCAGTGAAAGAGAGTGGGCGGCAGGATGAAGGCGCCGCCGTGAATAGCCACGACATAATTGCCGGACGGATGAGCCGGGGTGATCTGCACAACGCTCATCCTGTCAAAGGTGCTGTGCTGCACGGTTTCTCCCAGCAGCAACGGCAACAGCCTCGGCGGTGAGTTGCCCAGGATCAGCGACAGTGGCGGGGTGTTGGCGGCAACCAGCGCCAGAAATGGGGAATTCGGCATCCCCCACTGGTTGTAGATGCCGCTGAAATCCAGGAAATCCTTCACCGGCCACAACGCGGAGATCTCGAGCCTGGTTGCCAGAGAAGGACTTCCGGTGAATGTCCCCGGCTGCGCGGCCGGGAACGGCGAATCGGCCGGCACCCCGAAGATTCCAGCGACAACCGCGTCCCTAGTCTCGGTGAAGCCGGTGGCCAGCGTCGTGGGAATCTGTTGGATCTGCTGTCCGACGGCGGCAAGACCGCCCCCGACGGAGCCGGGGCCGATCGGTGCGCGGCCGGTCAGCGCCCGAAGGGGCGCGCTGATCACAGCGAACACGTCCTGTTCGAGGGTTTGAGCCGGACTGGCCGCCACCGCCAGCGCGTTGGCGGCCTCGGCGTCGGCGTACGAGCCCACACTCGCGGTCAACGCCTGCACGAACTGGGAATGAAAGGCCGACGCCTGCGTACCGAGTGCCTGGAAGTCCTGACCCCGGGCACTGAGCAGCGCCGTGATGGCCGCCGACACCTCGTCCTCGGCCGGGGCCAGGATTCCCGTCGTCGAGGCCGCCGCCGCGGCATGAGCCGCGCTGACGCTCGAGCCGATGGCAGCCAATTCCGCTGCAGCCGAAGTCAATATGTCCGGGAAAGCGATCAGATACGACATGTTCAACCACCTACGGGCAGCGCGCGCCGGTGTCACCAGTCCGGCGTTTCTCACCCCTGAGAGCGATACGACTTGAATGTCTATGCGCCGTGTAGGCCGGCATAGAGTAACGGACTACTCGAATCGTCAATGCTGCCCGGCAAGACGCGCTCTATGCTGTTGACCGGGACCTCGGGGGCCGCAACCCGCGGAGGGTCGGATGGCCACAGTGCCGGCGTGCCGTACGTGTGGTACCCAGCCGCGCCGGGGTGCACGGTTCTGCGATGGCTGCGGCGCATCGGTCGCAGAATTGGACACCCTTGCGGAGTACAAACAGGTGACCGTGCTGTTCGCCGATGTGGTGCGTTCGATGGACATCGCCGCGGCCGTCGGGGCGGAGCGCCTGCGCGAGATAATGGCCGGCTTGGTCGACCGTGCGTCGGCGGTGGTGCACCGGTACGGCGGGACGGTAGACAAATTCACCGGCGACGGGATCATGGCGGTTTTCGGTGCGCCGGCGGCGCTGGAGGACCACGCCGTTCGCGCGTGCCTGGCGGCGCTCGGGGTTCAGGAGGAGACCGCGAGGCTGGCCGTCGAGGTCGCGGAGCACGACGGTATCGACTTGCGGCTGCGCGTGGGCCTGAACTCCGGCCAGGTGATCACCGGCGAAATCGGTTCGGGGGCCTTGGGTTACACGGCGATCGGCGAGCAGGTCGGAATGGCTCAGCGAATGGAGTCGGTGGCTGCGCCCGGTGTGGTCATGCTCAGCGCGTCGACGGCGCGGCTGGTCGATGGCGCCGCCACCCTGGGTGAGCCGGAGCTGGTCCACATCAAGGGCGCGGACCGGCCCGTCACGGCTCGCCGGCTATTGGATGTGCGCGACGGGCGTAGTGCCACAGGGCGCGGTGAGTCGAGCCTGGTCGGACGGCACTGGGAGACCGCCATCGTCGAAGGCTTGCTGAGCCGCGCCATCGGCGGTCATGGCGGCGTGGTCGGCGTGGTGGGCCTACCGGGTATCGGGAAGAGCCGAATGGTGCGCGAGGCTGCCGCGGCAGCCCGAAGCCACGACGTAGCGGTGTTCACCACTTTCTGCGAATCGCACGCCACGGACGTGCCCTTTCGCGTCGTGGCACGGCTGCTGCGCGCGGTCACGGGAGTCGAAGGCCTTGGCGCGCAAGCGGCCCGCGCCCAGGTTCGCGCCAGGGTGCGCGATGCAGATCACGAGGACTTGGCGCTTTTCGACGACCTGCTGGGCATCGCCGATCCCGCTGTACAGCTGCCCAGAATCGACCCGGACGCGCGGCGGAGGCGACTGACCGCCCTGGTCAACGGGGCATCGCTGGCCCGTCAGGCCCCGACGGTCTACGTCATCGAAGACGCCCACTGGATCGACGAGGTCAGCGAGTCGATGCTGACAGAGTTTCTCGCCGTGATCGCACAGACGCCGTCGCTGGTGTTGGTGACCTACCGGCCCGAATATCGGGGGGCGTTGACCCGGGTTGCGGGGGCACACACCATTGCCCTTGAGCCGCTGAGTGATTCCGAAACAACGGCGCTGGTATGCGAGCTGCTCGGCGACGATCGCTCCGTTGGCGAGCTGGCCCGCAAGGTCAGCGAACGCGCTGCCGGCAACCCGTTCTTCGCCGAGGAGATGGTGCGTGAACTGGCCGAGCGGGGGGTGCTGTGCGGGAAGCCCGGCGCGTACCTGTCGAACGCCGATGTCGCAGATGTGGGTGTGCCCGCCACGCTGCAGGCGACCATCGCCGCGCGCATCGACCGGCTCGACCCGCAGGCCAAACGCACCCTGTGTGCGGCGGCGGTGGTCGGCTCGCGCTTCAGCGGGGAGCTGTTGAGGGAGTTGGGGGCCGGTACGGCTGTCGCCGACTTGCTGGCGGCGCAGCTCATCGATCACGTCAGCCTCGCCGGGCAACCGGTGTACGCGTTCCACCATCCGCTGATTCGCACGGTGGCCTACGAATCACAGCTGAAATCGGATCGCGCGGAACTGCACCGGCGACTAGCCGCCGCGATCGAAGCCCGCGATCCGGAATCGGCCGATCAGAACGCCGCGATGATTGCCGAACACCGGGAGGCCGCTGGTGATCTCGACGTCGCCTACGGCTGGCATATGCGCGCCGCGACCTGGGCGACACACCGCGACATCGGCGCGGCGCGGATGAGTTGGGAGCGCGCCCTCAACATCGCCGACGGGTTGCCCGCCGCGGACCCGAATCGAACCGCCATGCGCATAGCGCCACGAACGATGTTGTGCGGCACAGCCTTTAGAGTACACATGGACGTCGCCGGCAATCGATTCGAAGAGCTGCGGCAGTTGTGCAGCGCCGCCGGAGACAAGGCTTCACTGGCCATCGGCATGGCGGGGCTGGTGATCGACCACGCATACCATGCCCGGATGGGCGAGGCGTCGCACCTGGCAACGGAGGCCATGGCGCTCATCGAGTCGCTCGCTGATCCGACCCTGACCGTGGGGCTGTCCTTCGCGCCCATCTATGCCAAGATCCAGTGCACCGAGGGCAACGATGGATTGCGTTGGTCTCAGGCGGTCATCGACCTGGCTGACGGTGATCCGTTCAAAGGCAACTTCCTGTTGGGGTCGCCGCTGGCGCTGGCCTTCACTTCCCGGGGCATTTCCCGGTATCTGCTCGGTCGCCCCGGATGGCGCGACGACCTGGAGCGCGGCGTTGCCATGGCGCGCCGCACCGACCCCATGTCCTACGCCCAGGTCGTCGCCTACGTCTACGCGGGGATACCGCTGTGCGTGCTGAAGCCCGACGACCATGCGCTGCGCGAAATCGAGGATGCGTTGCGCGTCGCCGAACGGTCCAGTGACGACATCGCGCTGAACCTAGCCCAGCTGGTGCTGGGATGTGCTCTGGCACAACGCCGCACGGAAGCGGAGCGCGCGCGCGGACACGACCTTCTCGCGGGGCTCGGCGAAGCCTTCGAGGGCGGCGAACACCTGCTGGCCGATCTGCCCCTCGTTCACGTCTACGTGGCGCGCGACAAGGCGCGACGTGGGGACCGCGACCGGGCGGTCGCGCTTCTGCGCGCCGCGACCGACCAACTGGTCGGCGACGAACGGCTGCTGGTCTGGGGATTGCCGGCGACGGGTGCTCTGGTCGAGACACTGCTCGATCGTGGAGGTACAGGTGACGTGGACGAAGCCCGGGCCGCAGTCGCGCGGCTAGCCGCCGCGCCGGCCGACGAGGGGTTGGTGATGCGCGAGATCTGGCTGTGGCGGTTGCGGGCTCTGCTGGCCCGGGCTCAGGGCGATGACGCGGCGTACGCCCGCTGCCGCAACCGCTACCGCACGATGGCCGAAGCGCTGGCCTTCGAGGGGCACATGGCGTGGGCCGAGGCAATGCCGTGACGACTCCGTCTGGGCCGGGCGTTCGAGACGACCCTCCCGCGGGTACTGATGTCGGGGGATGCGGGGCCCGAGGCCGCACGACGGGCACCGCCGGGTACGCAATCGCGCCAGTGACGGAGGGAACTGATGGCCGACCACCACGAATCCACCCGTGCCCTGTTACAAGAGCTGTTGTGGACTTACGGTCCGTGCGGCCAGGAGGAGGCGGTACGCGCCGTATGCGCCCGCGAACTGCAGCCCGTCGTCGACGACATGTGGACCGACGACGCCGGGAACCTGATCGGCTATTTCGCCGCGGACGGCTCCTCGGCGAACATCGCCGAGCGGCGTCATCGCCATGGCTCTGCCGCCGCGACCGAGCCCGGGAGCGCCACGCGGGTCCTGGCGCACATGGACGAACTGTCCATGCTGGTCAAGCGCGTGGAACCCGATGGAACGCTTCACCTGACGCAGCTGGGCACCATGTACCCGGGAAATTTCGGGCTCGGCCCGGTGGCTGTGCTCGGTGACCACGACACGCTCACGGCGGTCCTGACGCTGGGCTCCGAACACACCACCAAGGAGAGCCCGCGCATCTGGGAGACCAAGCCCGACCGGGGCGACCGCTCACTCGATTGGCACCACGTCTACGTTTTCACGGGCCTGACCTGCGAGCAGCTCGCCGCCGCGGGTGTGCACGCCGGCACCCGGGTATGCGTCGAGCGCAGCAAGAGGACCCTGGTCGACGCCGGCAACTATGTGGGCTCCTACTTTCTCGACGACCGGGCCGCGGTGACGGCGCTGCTGCGCGCGGCGCGCCTGCTGCGCGAGCGCGAACAACGACCCGCCCGCGACGTCTATTTCGTGTTCACCACCAACGAGGAGATCGGCGGGGTGGGTGGCTCGTACGCCAGCCGCACGCTGCCCGGCACGCTCACCCTCGCCCTGGAGGTCGGACCTACCGAGCGCGAGTACGGAACCACCGTCGCCGGAGGCCCCATCGTCGGTTACAGCGACGCCTTGTGCGTCTACGACAAGGACGTCGCCGACCGGCTGATGAAGATCGCGACCGACCGCGGGCACAAGCCGCAGCCCGCCGCCCTCGGCGCCTTCATGTCCGACGCTTCGCACGCCAAAGCCAATGGGCTCACCCCGCGGGCGGGATTGTTGTGCCTGCCCACGCTGAGTACGCACGGTTTCGAGGTGATGGCGCGAAGCGCGGTCGACGACATGGCGGCGATCGTCGTCGACTTTCTCCTCTAGCCGCGCCTGGCCGCACTCAGCCCGGCTTTCGGGCGGCGACGAACTGTAACGCGCGCTGGGTCTGCTGCTCGATCTCGACCAGCCCTGCCGACGCAAAACAGTCGACGAACGCGTCTCGGTCGAACATGGTGAGCCCGATCAGCCTGGCGCCGGCATTCAGCGCGAACCGGATGGGCAACACCTCGGGTGCGTAACTGGTGAGGACCGCTATCGCGCCCCCGGGCGCGAGCACCCGCACCATCTCCCGCACGACTCGAAACGGCTCCGGCATCAGGTAGAGCGCGCCGAAACAGCAGACGGCGTCGAAGGTGCCCTCGGCGAACGGCAGGCTGCGGGCATCGCCGCGCACGTAACTCGTGCGGGCCGTGCTGTTGTCCAGCACGGCCCGGCCCAGCATCGGCTCGGAGATGTCGAAACCCACGGCCACGCCGCCGTCGGCGAGTTGTTCGGCGAGAGATCCGGTGAAATTACCGGGGCCACAGGCGACATCGAGCAGCAGGCGAGCGGTGGACAGCCGCAGGGCCGACGCCGCGCGCCGCTGTTCGGCGCGCGCGGTGATGCCGCTTGCCATGTAAAAGGAGGTGGGGCGCCACAGCCGCTCGTAGACGGTCGCCACCAACGGGCTGTTCATGGCGCGTTGAGCAAACGTCGGGGCAGGAGCGGTCGTCGACTCGCCCAGCACGTCGAGGAAACCGTTGCGCAGCCCGGCGGGCGTCGTGAGGAGGCCGCGGGTCAGCTCGACCGGATCCTGGCTCATTCGCCTCGCTTTCGTCGGGGCGGGTCGCGCGAGTGGCGAGCGTTCTCCCGCGGATCGCGCCGGCGACCCGCTGCCAGGCTAGTGGGCCGCAACGGCGCCCTCGGGCCATGCGGCGGCATCGGCGCAGATGAGAGGCTGTTCGCAGACCGATAGTCTGCTATTGCCTTTACATTTCGACATTTAGTATGTATCGTGCCAGGAAAGATACATAACCGGTATGGCAAGTCCGAACGGTCGCAGGCGTCGCCGCGGCCCCGGTTTCCGGGTCGGCGGGATAGGAGCAGCATGGGGCCCTAGGCGGACGGTGGGTTACCACGCTGAGCTATCAAATGGATCGCATCTGCGGATGTCACGCCGTGCGAGCGCGCCGCGGCCCGCGGCCGGCCTCCAGGCCGGCCGAGGTTTGGGCCATCGCGCTTCCTGGGGCGTCCCGCTCAGGCGCGAAATTCGCAGCACCCTAGGGATTGGCAAAAACATGACCGGCTTCTCGCCCTCACGCCCGACCGACGTGCGCTACCGCATGTCGCCGCTCGGGCCGGCGGCTCTGGAGAGCTCAACTCATCGTGGACACGGGGGCGCCCAGGATCGACCCAACCGTGCCTCGTCGCGGACGGGTCGCCGATGAGCGACAGGCAGATGTGGTCGACAACGCCGTTCTCGTCGGACCGGCCGACCGGTGGCTACTACCTCCCGATCGGGCTCGTCGACATGGAGCTCAGCACGCCGCCGGTGGAGCTCGCCGACGACACCACGGTGTTTCTGCTCGCCCCCGAACAGGAAGCGCCGGCGGCGGTGCTGAAGGTGGCCCGCGGCCTGCTGGGAGCCGCAGAGCTGCGCACCCAGCGCCGTGTGCTGTCCGAGCTCGCGATCCACCAGGGGCTCGACACAACATGGCGTGAACTGCTGCCGCGAGTCCTGGCCTTCGACGAGCGCACGAACGCGACGCTGTCCGTCGAGTCCTTTCGGCCCGGCATCGACATGGCCGAGGTGCTGGCAATGCGCCCGGATCGCGTCGAGGAACTGACCGTCGCGGCCCTGAGAGCGATCGCGCCGCTGCACCGGCAGACCACGACATTCCTCGGCGTCAACAACGCATGCATGTTGCGGCGCTGGCTGGCCGAACCTTTGGCGGGGCTGAGCGACATGTGCGGCCGGCTGGATCCCGGCAGGAGACCGACCGTCGAGAGGCTGTCGTCGATGTTGCGTCGCGACCTCCGCGGCTGGCGCGTGCCGGTGAGCTGGACGCACGGCGGCTACACCCCCGGCAACGTCCGGGTGGACGATGCGCAAGGCCGGGTGACGGGCATCGTCGACTGGGGCGCGGCGCGCTCGGGGCGTCCGGCGCTGATCGACGAGTACCTCATGACCCTGACGGCGAGTTCTCAGGTGCAGGGCGCCGGGCTGGGAACGGTGGTCACCGAGCGGTTGCGGGCGGGTGGCCTGCTGGAACGCGAGCGCAACGCCCTGCTCGCCGCCCGCACCCAGACGGACGCGCACTTCGACGATTCCGACCTCGGCGAAGAAGGTCGCGTCGACGAACGCATCGCAACCCTGCTGACGTGGCTCCACCACGTCACCGACGTGTGGCGGCTGCGTGCGACCTACCCCAACCACCACGACTGGTGGGCCACCAACGTGGCTCCGGTGCTCGACGTCGCCACGACCCTGGACTGGAAGCGCGTCGGGGACTGACCATGCGATACACCCAGCCTGCGCTTGGCATCATCGCCGATTCCTGCGTGAAAACCGTTGCATCCGTGCACTATTCACACTCAAATCGGAGGTAGCCGATAATGCGCACCCTCGTCACCGGCGCTGCCGGGTTCATCGGGTCCACCCTCGTCGATCGGCTGCTGGTGGAAGGTCACCACGTCATCGGGGTCGACAACCTGTGCGCCGGCTCGCCCGCCACCAACCTTTGCTCTGCCCACCGGCACAAGGGGCCGGGCCTGTTCACCTTCGTCGCGGTCGACGTGCGCCACGCCGAACTCGCCGAAGTCGTCGTGAGGTTCAAACCCGACGTGATCTTCCACCTGGCCGCCCAGACCGACGTGCGCAGGTCCGTCGCCGATCCGCAACACGACGCCCGCAACAACGTCCTGGGCACCATCAACCTGCTGGAGGCCAGCAGGCGGGCTGGGGTGCGGCGGATCGTGTACGCCGCCTCCGGTGGCTCACGCTACGGCGCACCGGCCACTTTGCCGGTCACCGAGGAGGCCGCGGTGGACCCGCTTTCCCCGCACGCGGTCTCCAGCGTCGCCAACGAGCTCTACCTGCGTGCCTACGCGGCCATGTACGGGCTCGCACCCATCTGCCTGGCTCTTTCCAACGTGTACGGGCCACGGCAATATCCGCACGCGAGAGCCGGCGTGGTGACGTTGTTCGCCAGCGCGTTGATCTGCGGTCGTCCCACCACCATCTACGGCGACGGCAGCTCGACCCGGGACTACGTCTACGTCGACGACGTGGTGACTGCGTTCCTCTGTGCCGCGGACGCGCCGGCGGCAACCGTGGGCACCTTCAACATCGGCACCGGCGTACAGACGACCGTCGCCGAGTTGCACGAGATGATCGCGGGCGAGGTGGGTGCCGCGGGCACGCCCGATTACCTCGAGGCACGCACCGGAGAGGTGCACGCGAGCGCGCTCGACCCCACGCTGGCGGCCCGCGTGCTGGGCTGGAAACCCGATACGGACCTGACCGATGGGATCAAGCGCACCGTGGACTGGCTGCGGATCGTCCTCGATCCCCGTCCCGCCGCCGTTGCCGGGGCGTGAGCCCCGCCCTTCGCCACGCCCCCGGCAGTTTGCCTGTTTTCATCCGTTGATCACCTTGGATTGCTAGTCTGCCCAGCATGGCCGATGCGCAGTTACACGAGGGCTCAGAAGGCCAGGTTCGCGGCGACGCCGAAACGGACGGACGTCAGCGGGTCGAGCGTCGGCGTAACGGGACCGGCGGTGATTCGCCCACCGAGATCCTCACCCGGCTGCCCGCTCTGGTGGTGCTGGAGCGGATCCCCGTTCCCACCATCGCGATGGCGCGCGACGGCAGCATCCTGTTCGCGAACACGGCGTTCGCCGACATGGTGGGTTACCAGCAGGACCGCTTGACCGGCGCGGCGTTCCCGCAGGTGTTCAACACCGAGCCGGCCGCGTTCAGCGCGCTCTCTGGCGTCGAGGCCCTGGCGAACATGGTCGTGGAGCTGCAGCACAATGAGGGCTGGACCGTGCGGGCCAAGATGAGCAAGTCGGCGCTGATGCGACGCGACGACCCCGTCGTCCTGGTGACGTTTGAGAATCTGACCGAGCGGCTGTGGGTTGACGAGGCCTGACCCCGTCGGTCAGCCTCGCTTGTCGCGTTAGCCTCTTGAGCCGCCGGACGCCGCCGCGAGCCGGATGATCGGGCCCGAAGCGTCAATTCTTCGCATGCACCGGGGTGGCGGCAGCGGTTTGAAGGTCGAGCGCGAGGGCGTCGACCGACACCTTCTTCACGGCGAGCGCATGGCGTCGCTTGATGAACTGGGTGAAGTAGTCGATCCGGTCGGGGTTGGTGAAGCACGTGAGCGCGAGCGTCCACGTCGACTCGAGGTTGTCGAGGTAGCGTTCGGGCTGGTTGAGGTCGCTGATTCGGCGGACGCCCACCCAGAGCGACACCAGCATCTTGGCGATGTCCTCGACTTCGTGGTAGCTGCTGACGTCCCCTTCGCCGACAGCCTTCTCGACGAGGGTGATGACGAACTCAACCCACGACTGCCATCGCGCGTCGGCAATGGCGGTCGTGTTATCCAGGGTCTCGAGGAGTCGGGCGCCCGCTCGCGCGACTTCGTCCTGAGTGTCTTGGACCGCAAGGAAGTACGCGAGGTCGATGAGCGTCTCCAGGCCCGACATCTTGCGCGCCAGCAACTCCGTGACCGCCGCACCGCTCATCTCGGTGACGTCGTCGATGATCGCCATGGCCAGCGCCTGCTTGGAGGGGAAATGGAAGTACATCGCCCCTTTGGTGAGCTCCGCCTCGGCAAGGATGTCGTCGAGGCTCACCATGCTGTATGGGCGGTGAGCGAATTGGCGCGACGCGGCGGCGATCAAGCGGTGACGTGTGTTCCCGGCGCGTCGCTCGCTGCCTTCCGTCATCACTCTCCCTGTCTCGTAGCGGCCGCCGAACAGCGGCGGGACCGCTTCGCGCCACGGCAATTCCGCCACCGAGTCAGTCGCCCCAATGATAAAGGGTGACGACCCGCAGGGTGTGTTGATCCGCCGCAATCAGTGCGTGTCTGACCAGAGCCCCACTTGTCCGCGCGATGTGCGGTAACTATCCATCCCCCGTTTGCTTACGGCTTGTAATTTTACTGCAAGACTGCCAGTTTGTTAATTCTCTCGCACGGAGCCCAAGAGTATGTATTCTGCTAATCCAGATACATCGCCAGTATCTGTGTGCAGGTCGGCGCTAGAGCGGCGGGACCGTCCGCCCCAGGTCACCTGCTTCGTTAAGGAGGAGCTCATGTCGGTCGCCGCCGTACACCTGGGGATGCTGACGCCCATGCCGCCCACGTCCAGCGCCTGGGGGATCGCCGGCGGGACGCGCGCCTACCCGTGCCAAACCGACGGCATCGCTCGCATCGAGCGCCGGCGTAACGGGGGTGCGAACGACTCGCCCATGGACGTGCTGAAACGTTTGCCCGCGGTGGTGGTGCTGGAGCGGATCCCCGTTCCTTCGCTGGCGATGGCGCGCGACGGCAGCATCGTGTTCGCGAACACGGCATTTGCCGAGATGGTGGGTCACGGGCAGGACAGACTGGCCGGGGCGCCATTTTCTCAGATCTTCCATGCCGCGCCGGCCGCGGTGTGCGCACTCTCCGGCGTCGACGCCCTGGCGAACATGGTCGTGGAATTACAGCATTGTGAGGGTTGGACGGTGCGGGCCAGGATGAGCAAGTCGGCGCTGCGGCGACGCGACGACCCGGTCGTGCTGGTGACGTTCGAGGATGTGACGGAGCAACTCTGGCTCGACGAGCAGTAGGGCTGCTCCTCGCCGGGTTTGCCGACCGCGGCGATCAAGCGCCCCCGCCGGCGCCGCGTAGCCGAGCCGAAGGTGAGACGTCCGCCACGCGTGTGATTTGCCCGGACCGGATGCGGGAGTGCGGGCCGCCGGCGCGTGGCCCGACGGCGGCGGCGCCTCAGCCGCGGCCTGCCGGTGCCCGCCCTCGCATCGGGTCGCGACGACGCCTCGGCGCCGCCGCGACGGGCACGGACAGATCTCGTTGCCCCACCGAACCGACCGGAGCGCCTGGAGGCCCATCGGTCTGCATGTGTGCCCGATCGCCGAATTTACGTATGCGATACATAAGAACCATGACTTAAGGTCAGCCAAGTCGTGTACATCGCGCCTAGAAGTATGTATTCTTGCCTCCAAGTAGATCGCCGGTATAGCGAAGTCACCCGAGGGCCGCGCGCGCAGCGCGGACGTCTTCCTATAGGAGGAGCGCATGTCGTTCGTGACCACGCAGCCGTTGGTGCTGGTTTCTGCGGCTGCCGGACTGCAAGGTATCGGCGCGGCCGTCGAGGCCGGAAACGCGGCGGCTTCGGCTCCCACGACCGGCGTCGCACCGGCAGCGGCCGACGAGGTGTCGGCACTGACGGCGGCGCACTTCGCCGCGCAGGCCGTTCAGTATCAGGCGTTGAGTGCCCAGGCCGCCGCGATTCACGAAGCGTTCATCACCACCTTGGTCGCCAGTGCGGGTTCGTATGCGACGACCGAGGTCGCCAACGCGGCCGCGGTTCTCTGAGGTCGCAGGGTCACAACATGGACTACGGAGCTCTACCACCGGAGATCAATTCTGGACGGATGTATGCCGGGCCAGGCTCCGGGTCGATGCTGGCCGCCGCGTCGGCCTGGCACGCGGTAGCGGCCGAGATGCGTACGGCGGCATCCGCTTACGACTTCGTGATCTCTGAACTGACCACCATGTGGTTGGGGCCGTCGGCGACGACGATGGCCGCGGCGGTAACGCCCTACATGGCCTGGATGGCTGCGACAGCGGGCCAGGCCGAGCTGGCGGGCGCGCAGGCGCAGGCGGCGGCGGCCGCCTTCGAGGAGGCGTTCGCCATGACGGTGCCGCCGCCGGTGATCGCGGAGAACCGATTCCAGTTGATGGTGCTGGTCGCGACCAACTTCTTCGGTCAAAACGCACCGGCGATCGCGGCCACCGAGGCGCAGTACGCGGAAATGTGGGCCCAGGACGCCGCGGCGATGTACGGATACGCCGCGAACTCCTCGGCAGCCACCGCGCTGATCACGCCGTTCGAGGCCGCGCCGCAGACGACCACCGAGACCGCCGCGGCCGCCCAGGGCGCCGCAACGGCCCAGGCCGGCGGCGCGTCGAGCGGGTCCGGCGTGCAGTCGTTGCTGTCTCAGTTCATCTCCAACATCTCCGGCGCGCTCCAGCAGCTCGCTTCGCCGCTCTCTTCGGCGACGGGAGGCGGCGGAACATCGACCATCAACCCCCTCGGCGGGATCACCTCCTCCTCCGGGCTGCAGGGCATCGAGTCGAGCCTGATCGCCGAGTACGGGTACCTGCCGGGCTTCTTCTCGTTGACCCTGACGTCCAATGCCCTTGGGCCGCTGATGAACCCCGATGTCTTCCTGCCCTTCATGAACATGGGCGCCGCCGGCGCGCCCGCCGCCGCGTTCCCGGGCGCGGCCGCAGCCCAGGGTGCGCTGGGGGCGGAGGCCGCCGCCGCCGGGAGCGGTCTTGCCGGCATGGGTCAGGCCGCTTCACTGGGCGGAATGTCCGTTCCCGCCAGTTGGGGTTGGGCCGCGGCCGCCCCGGACGGCTTGCTGGGTTCGGTTCCGATGCACATGCTGGCGTCCGCGGCGGTACCGCTTGAGGGCGCCGACCTCGGGGCCGGAATGGGTTTCCCGTTCATGTTCGGTCCGTTACCGCGAGGCGCGGCGTTGGGCGCGGCTGCCGGAGCGGGCGCCGCCGCAGGCGCCGCGGCCGTCAAATACGGCCCGCGTCTGAAGGTGCTCACCCGCTCGCCGGACGCGGCGGCCGAGGAATCGACGTCGCTCCCGGCCTCGGCCGGGGCCGCGAGATACCCGGTCCCGGCGCAATTCCCGACGAACGGGCATGCGCCCCCGGGATACCAGCCGGCGATCGTCTATGTGCCGATCAGCGGGCACGAGCCGGCTGACACATGAGCGGCGGGTTGACAGAGCGTGCACCGATCGGAGAGGACCTCGAGCAGATGCTGAACGATTCAGCGTTCCCGGCAACGACCGCCGGGTGGCGCCGCAGCGAATCCGGTGCCTCTTGAGTACCCGCTTGCATGATTCGAAAACACGGCGCGCGCAAAGCGATTCACTGCCGCGCGCGGTCGTCACCGGTATCGGGCTGGTGACGCCGGTGGGGCGCGGAATCGAGGACTTCTTCTCGGCGCTGTGCGGCCCGACATCCGGTCTGGTCCGCCCGCCCGCCGGACACTTCGCGGACGGGTTGGTCGACGCGATCGGCATCGCGCCGCCGATCGACCCCTTCGACGTGTTGCCGGAGAAGGATGCCCCTTTCGCGGACCGGTTCGCCGTGACGGCGGTGGCCGCGGCGGACGACGCGATCGCGGACTCCGGGATCAAGATCGGTGTCGACGTCGACCCCTTGCGTGTCGCGGCGATCATCGCGACGGCGACCGGCGGCACCATGACCTTCGAACAGGCGGCCCTGGTCCAGCGCGATCAGGGCTTCGACGCCGTGGAACGTCATCTGTTCAACGGTTTTCTGCCGAACATGGCCGCGGCCAGGATCGCCATCAAGTACGGGATCCGCGGGCCGAGCCATGCCATCGCCTCGGCCTGCACGGCCAGCGCGCAGGCCGTCGCGGAGGGATTGCGGCTGATCCGCGCGGGTGACGCCGACGTGGTGATCTGTGGCGGCACCGAAGGGCCACTCGGCCCCACGGGGCTCGCCGGGTTCTACAACGCGGGGACGCTGGCCACCGGGTGGGCCGACCCGACCGCCGCCAGCAGGCCCTTCGACAGCGACCGCAACGGCTTCGTCGTCGGCGAGGGTGGCGGCGTGCTGGTGATCGAAAGCGCGGAGATCGTCGAGGCGCGCGGGGGCAGCGGATACGCCGACCTGATCGGCTGGGGTGCGACCAGCGACGCCTACCACCTGGCCGTCCCGCGTCCCGACGCCTCGGGAATCGCCGACTGCATGCGAATCGCGTTGCGCAATGCCGGCGTGACGCCCCGTGAGGCCGGCTATCTCAACGCCCACGGGACCGGAACCCGCGTCGGCGACATGACCGAGGTGAAGGCCATCCGTGCGGTGTTCGGCGACGACCAGCCGCTGGTGAGTTCCACCAAGGGCGTCACGGGCCACCTCCTCGGCGGCGGCGGTGTGGTGGAGGCGGCGGCAACCGTGCTGGCGCTGGCGCGCGGCCAACTGCCGCCGACGAAAAACCTGGACCAGCCGGACAGCAGGTGCGACCTCAACCACCTGCGCGACAACGCCGTGGCGAAATCCGTCGACATCGCCATGTCCAACTCCTTCGCCTTCGGCGGCCACAACGTGAGTTTGGTCTTCAGCCCACCGTCAACCGGTCGCCGGCGCGGCGGTGCGCAGCCTGCCGAGGCGGTTTGAGATGGCACGCAAGCATTTTCATCGCTCGGCAGGGCTGGGGGCCCTGCCGGACAGTTATTCGCCTTCGGGGGGACATGTGACGCGGCGACGCGCTCGGAGAACACGGCCGAGCGTCCGAGCGGTCAGCAACCCATCCCCGCGAAGTGACTAGGAAATCATGGTGCAACTAGCTTTCCCCGATGTCGATATCGCACGCCCCGGCGCCGATGTCGCTGACGACGTGGTCGCGGACTTCGCCGCCGCGGCCCGAGAATGGCCTCATCGTCCCGCCATCGTGCACAACGGGATGCTCGTCACCTACCAGGACTTCGCCGAGAACGTCCGCGTCACCGCATCGCGCTACCGGGCGCGCCGCGCGGATTGCGACGGGCCGACAAATCTGATCGGCACGCTGGTCTCGCACACACCCGCCGTGGTGGAGCACCTGCTCGCCATCCTGCAGGCCTGCGCCACGTACTGCCCGATCGACGCTGCCCTTCCCGCCGCCCGTAAGCAGGCACTGGCCACGGCACTGGGGCTCGATCGCCTGTTCGCGGTGGCGCCGGTCGACGTCGATCCCACACACATCCGGATCGAGACCGTTGTCGACGAGGAACCGGTGGCTGCGGACGCCGACCCGTCGCAGGCTTCATGGCACCGCAGTGACCCGGCGTACGTGCTGTGCACCTCGGGTTCGACCGGCGCGCCGAAGCCGGTGGTGGTCTCCCGGCAGGCCCTGACCGCCACGGTGCGATCGCTGCGCGACCTCTTCGCGATCACCCCCGAAGACCGGGTGCTCCAGTTCGCGTCGCTCGGCTGGGACACCTGTCTGGAAGAGATACTGCCCGCGCTGACCGCCGGCGCGACACTGGTTTTCGACGACGCGGCCCACTCCGGCTCCTTCCCGCGCTTCGTGCGCATGCTGGCCGACCGGGAAGTCAGCGTGCTCGACCTGCCGACGGCGTTCTGGCACGAACTGGTGCTCTTCCTGCACGAGGAGCAGGCAGCTCTGCCGTCCAGCGTCCGATTGGTGATCATCGGGGGCGAGCGGGTCGATCCCACCCGGCTGCGCCAGTGGCGAGGCCTCGACGTCGGGCACATCCGGCTGCTCAACACCTACGGGTGCACCGAGACGACCATGATCACCCACGCGGCCCAACTGGCGGGACCCGGAACCGAATCGGAGGTCGCCGCGCGGGACACCGACGCGCCAATCGGGCGCCCGCTACCCCACGTGCGCGATCACGTCACGGAGGAGGGGGAGCTGCTGATCTCGGGTCCGTCGCTGGCCACCGGATACCTCGGAATGCCCGAACTCACCGCGAAGGGATTCCCCGTCGCTGACCATGGCGACGGGCCGGCCCGCTGGTTCCACACCGGCGACCTGGTCAGTCGTGGCGACAACGGGCTGCTGTATTCCCTCGGCCGCGCCGACGAACAGGTGAAAGTGCTTGGCGTGCGTGTACATCCGGCCGAGGTAGAGGCGCAGCTCAACGCCCACCCCGCGGTCACGGGCGCCGTCGTGGTCGGCGAGCGGATCCTCGGGCACACGTCGTTGACGGCCTACGTCGCTCGCGCCGGGTCGGCCACACCGGCGGAACTGAAGCGCTACCTGCGCGAGCGCCTGCCCAGCCAATTCGTGCCCAGTCGGGTGAAATTCGTTCCCGCACTGGCTTACACGCCGACCGGCAAAGTCGATCGGGCGGCAACGCGACGCGCCGCAGCAGACCACAACAGCAAAGGAGCAGACCAGTGAGCGCCGACTACATCGTCGACATCTTCAAGAGAGTTCTCGACACCCCTGAGGTGGATTCGAGTTCCGACTTCTTCGAACTCGGCGGCGATTCGCTGCTGGCCACGCGCGTGCTGAGCGCAATCGCGCGTGAGTACGGGACCGAGTTGCTGTTCGAAGACTTCGTCGACGACCCGTCCGCCGAGGGTCTGTTCGCCAAAGTCGCGGGCGCAACCGCGCGGTGAGCGGAACAGACATGCGGGTAGTCGTCGTCGGCGCCGGCCTCGCCGGGCTGACCGCTGCGGTCGAGTTGGCGGCGGCGGGCGCGGATGTCACCGTGCTGGAGGCGCGCGACCGAGTGGGCGGCAGGATGCACGGTATCCCGGTGTCGGCCAACACCTTCGCCGATGGCGGGGCCGCCTACCTGGGTGTGCGGCACACCGAACTGCTGGCGATGATGGCTGAATACGGGCTCGCCGTGGCCTCCACCGGGATGGTCGGTGACAGCACCTTCCTGATCTCAGGTCAGCGCACCACGACGGCGAGCCGGATGCCTCCGCTGGACGTCATCGCTTTGGGCGAGCTCTTCGACCGGCTCGAGGACCTCGTTGCCCAGGTCCGGCCTGACGCGCCTTGGCTGAGTCCGCGCGCCGCAAGTCTCGACCGGCTCACGGCCGCACAGTGGTTGGCCGAGGAGGTCAAACACCCCGACGCCCAGACCTTTTTCCCGCTGTTCATCGGCGAGATGATGGCGGCCGATCCGGCGGCCATCTCGGCGCTGCACATGGGCTTCTACTTGACCTCGGGCGGCGGGATCCGCTACCTGAACGCCTTTCAGGGCGGGGCCCAGGAGTGGCGGGTCGACGGCGGGTCGCACCTGCTGTGTGAGGCTCTGGCGCAACGGCTCGGCGACCGGGTGCGATTGAGCCTGCCGGTAAGCGCGATCGACCAGGACGTCGACGGCGTTGTCGTGCATTGTGTTTCGGACGTGGACGGCACGCGATCGGAATACCGGGCCGACCGGGTGATCGTCGCCGTCCCGCCGCTTCTCGCGCAGCGGATCGAATTCCGCCCCGCCCTGCAGTCCCCGCGGGCAACCGGTGCCACCGGCCGCGGCTGTGCCATCAAAGTGCATCTGAGCTACCCGGCACCGGTGTGGCGGGAGCAGGGACTGTCCGGCTGGTCGGTCAGCGCCAACGGGCCACTGCTTTCCACGGTGGACGATTCGCCGCCGGATCAGTCCGTGGGTGTGCTCACCGGATTCGTCACCGGCGCGGCAGCGTCGGCGTTCAGCGCCCTCTCGCCGATTCAGCAGCGGGACGCGGCACTGGACCACGCCCGGCGGCTCTTCCCGCAGTTACCGCCGCCGACGCGTTGCACGGTGACCGACTGGGTGGCCGAGGAATACAGCAAAGGCTGCTACGCCGCCTTGTTCGGCCCGGGTGACTGGTTGCGGCTCGGACCGACACTCACCGCACCGCACGGGCGCGTCCACTGGGCCGGCACGGAAACCAGCCTGGAGTTTTTCGGCCTCATGGAAGGGGCGATCAGGTCGGGGCAGCGTGTCGCGACTGAATTGATCCACGGCGCCGTACCGGCGACCGCTTCGGGAAAGGTCATGTCACTATGACGGAGCTCGCCGATATCGCGCGTGACGGTTACGACGCCACCGTCGATCAGCCGTACACCTACGTGCGTAAGCTGCTGGCCGAACCGGACTGGCGCCGCTACCCGGGCTGGGCGCGGGTCACCGAGGCCGAGTGGCGCGACGCGCAATGGCAACGGGCGCACTCCATCAAGAACATCGGGCAGCTGCGCGCCGTGGTCGGCGACCTGGTCGACGAGGGTTTCTACGCCGACCTGGCCGCCGATCAACAGCAACGGGCCACCATGTCGATGCTGTTGCCGCCGCAGATGCTGAACACCATGGCACCCAGCGGCATCCCGGGACGCCATGCGCTCACCGAGGCGTTCTACGCGGACCCGGTCCGGCGTTACATGCTGCCGGTGCTCAGCGATCGCGATCCGCAGTGGTGCTCACATCCGCACGCCGAGCGGGACTCGTTGCACGAAAGCGACATGTGGGTCGTCGAGGGCCTGACCCATCGATACCCGACCAAGGTGCTCGCCGAGATGGTGCCCACCTGCCCGCAATATTGCGGCCACTGCACGCGGATGGACCTGGTCGGGAATTCCACGCCGACGGTCACCAAGGCCAAGCTGTCGCTGCAGCCCGCCGATCGGCAGGAAAGGATGCTGGACTACCTGCGCGCCACGCCGACGGTGCGCGATGTGGTGGTCTCCGGCGGTGATGTGGCCAACGTGCCGTGGCCGCGCCTGGAGGCGTTCGTCACGGCGTTGCTCGAGATCGACACGATCCGCGACATCCGGCTGGCGACGAAGGCGCTCGCCGCGGTGCCGCAGCACTGGCTGCAACTCAAGGTGCTCGACGGGGTGTACCAGATCGCGCACCTGGCGCGGGCCCGTGGTGTCAACTTGGCGGTGCACACCCACATCAACCACGTGCAGTCGGTGACGCCGCTGGTGGCGGAGGCGGCACGGGCGCTGCTCGACGCGGGCCTGCGTGATGTGCGTAACCAGGGGGTGTTGCTTCGCGGTGTGAACGCCACCGCCACCGATCTGCTCGACCTCTGCTTTGCGCTGCAGGGCGAGGCGAACATCCTGCCCTACTACTTCTATATGTGCGACATGATCCCCAACGCCGAACACTGGCGGGTGGCGCTGTGGGAAGCCCAGCAGTTGCAGTCGGAGATCATGGGCTATCTGCCCGGCTTCGCGACGCCGCGGCTGGTGTGCGACGTTCCGTTCGTCGGCAAGCGGTGGGTCCACCAGGTCATCTACTACGACCGGATCAGGGGTATCTCGCACTGGAGCAAGAACTACCGCACCGGGCTGGACGGAACGGACATCGACGCGCTCAACCGGGTCTACCCCTATTACGACCCGATCGACAGTCTGCCGCCTGCCGGACAGGCGTGGTGGCAGAAGATCTACAACCGTCCCGGCGCCACGGCGCGTCCGGGAGGGCACGGGCCGCAGGCTTCGAACGTGGATCGGGGCGCGCAAGACCTGCCCTCGCCCAGTATGCCCACCGAGGGGGCTGAGGTCGCCGCCGCGCCGGACGCGTCCGGCTCGTCAGAAGCGCTGCTGGCGCGATTGCGCCACCCGTCCAGCACGTCGGCCCGGGCGACTCGTCCGGCCGGCCTTCCGTTGCCCGGCGACGAGCCGCTGCCGATGCCCGACTACGCCGAGCCGGCGGGCCGCTTGTTGTGATCGCTTCGCGGGCGCGCGCGGACCGGTGGGTCCGCGCGCGCCTTTCGCGTTTGTACGGGGATGCGGCGCCGTCGCGATGCGTGCCGGACCGGATGGTCTGTGATTTCCGGTCAGTCGAGGTCGGGGCGAGGCTGCATGGGTCAGAAAAAGACCCAGAGTTAGGTAAGTAGATGACAGAGCGCCAGAAAGTATGTATTCTGGGGGCATAAGCACATCATCGGTACATCAGTTCGTGAATGTCGCTGGAGGCACCGCCGTCACCGCGGCCTGGTACGGAGTCAGACCGACTTCCGTTAGGAGCAGGACATGTCCTTCAAGCCCGCGTGGCCGGAATCGCCGGCAATCGCGCCACACGCCGTGACGACTAGCTGAGATCGAGAGTCTTCCGCATGGATTACGGAGCGCTACCGCCGGAAGTCAATTCCGCACGGATGTATGCAGGTCCAGGGGCTGGACCGATGCTGGCCGCCGCGTCCGCGTGGTCGGCCGTGGCCGCCGACCTGAACAACGCGGCGATGTCGTACGGCTCGGTGATATCAGCGCTCGCGGACGGGTCCTGGGTGGGGCCGTCGTCGGCGACGATGGCCGAAGCGGTCGCACCCTACGTCGAATGGATGAGCGCGACCGGCGGACAGGCCGAGGTGGCGGCCGCGCAGGCCCAGGCGGCCGCCGCGGCCTACGAATCGGCGTTCTCCATGACCGTGCCGCCACCGGTGATCGCCGAAAACCGGGCTCAGCTGATGATGCTGACCGCGACGAATTACTTCAACCAGAACGCCACGGCGATCGCGGCGACCGAGGCCGAATACGCGGAGATGTGGGCACAGGACGCGGCGGCCATGTACGGGTACGCGGCCAATTCGGCGGCGGCAACAGCCCAGGTGTCACAGTTCACCGCGGCTCCCCCGACTACCAATGCCGCCGGTGTGGCGGCCCAGGGTGCCGCGGGTAGCCAGGCCGCCGGCACGTCGATCGGCTCGGTGCAGTCGGCGTTGTCGGGATTCATCTCCAACATCTCCAACTCGCTGCAGAGCCTGGCTTCCCCGTTGGGTTCCGCCGTGTCCGGGGTGCCGAACTCCCTGGGCGGTTCCCTCGGCCTCTCCTCGGCCCAGATTCAGGGCGTCGAGTCGAGCCTGATCGCGGAATACGGTTATCTCCCAGGCTTTTTCGCGCTGATGATGACGTCGAATGCGCTTGGGCCGCTGATGAATCCCGACGTCTTCCTGCCCTTCATGAACATGGCCGGCGGTGCGCCGGGTGCCGCCGCGGCTGCGGCGGCCCCGGCCGCGCTCGGAGCGGAATTCGCCGGCGGCATGGGCGGTTTGGCCGGCGCGGGCCTCGGCGGTGCGGCGAGCCTCGGTCAGGCCGCTTCGCTTGGCGCGCTGTCGGTGCCAGCAAGCTGGGGCTGGGCCGCGGCGGGGCCGGCCGCGATGTTGGGCGGGATGCCGATGGCGGCGCCGATCGCCGCGGTCGACCCGTACATCGCCGGCGGTCTGGGGCTGCCCTTCATGCCGATGGCGTTGCCGGCCGGTGCCGCCGCCGCGAGCGCCGCCGGTAAGGGCGGGAAGTACGGGTTGCCGCTCGCCGCCGTGATGACGCGGCCGCCGGCCGCCGGCTACGGGCCGTCGCGCAACGGGGTTCAACCCGCGGCGGCGTATCCGGTACCGGCCGGCTTTCCGACGAACGGGCACGCCCCGCCCGGATATCAACCGGCCATCGTCTACGTGCCGATGCCGAACAACGCGAACAAGTCGAGCAAGGTCTGACCCTGCCAGACCTCCGTCTGATCGGGTCTGCAGCCATGAAGTTTTTCAATGAGCACTAGCGATGGGATGTAAGGTGACCGCGAGTTCTAACACCGTCTCCCGCCAGTTGTGCGGAGCGACAGAAGATGTCGACATATGCGCCCCCGTCCATGAGGGCGCGGTGGTTCGATCATGACATCGATCGATCTGCCCGACCTCCCGCCTGCCAGGACGCCGTCCGAGTCCCTGTCCGCGACGCAGCGGGCCAATGCCGGTGTGGCGCTTCTGCTCAATCGTCGGCGGCCGGGCCGAGGGTTGAGTCTGGTTGACACCGCTGTCGGATCGCACACGTCATCGCGTGTGCCGGTCACGGCCGACCAGCACACCGACAGTCGTCGGCTCCGTGCACTCCTGAGCAGGATCCGCGCGTGGATGTGCGTGCCTCCGGTCGACTTCGTGTTGATCCTGGCACCGATCTTGTGGCGTCCCTACCAGATTCACGCGGTCGTCACGATGGCGGTGCTGGGAGTGTTCCTGCTCTCGGGTGGAGGGCGTTATCGCGCGCGGCTGCACCTGAGCGTCCTCGACGAGTTGCCCACCATCCTGGCCCGCCTGTTGACGGCCGCGGCGGCCGTCGCGCTGGTTATCGCGATGCTCTACCCACAGGAAGCGGTGCTCAGATTCCTCAATACCGCCTGCTTCTCCATCGCCCTGGTGGTGGCCGGGCGCGTGTTCACCACGCAGTTGATCGCGCTGGGGCGCCGGACCGGCATCACCAGACACCACACCGTGTGCATCGGGGGCGGCCCGCTCGCCGCCGAGCTGACCAAGATCCTGGCTGAGCACCGCGAATACGGCCTGGCCGTCGACGGATTCGTCGACGAGGGCGAAGATCACTTTGCGCAGGAAGAGGTTCCGCGCCTGGGGAGCCTGCGCGACCTCGACGCCGCGGTCCTGGCCACCGGAGCCGACGTACTGCTGATCGCTGACGGCAATTTCCAGGAGCGCGTGCTGCTGGACGCCGTCCGTAGCTCGGTGTGCCAGCGGGCCGACCTGCTGATCGTGCCGCGCATGCATCACTTCCACACTCAGACGGGGATGGCCGATCACATCGGCTCGATACCCGTGATGCGGATCCGCACCCCGAACCTTCGCGGGCCGTCGCGGTTGATCAAGCGGTTGTTCGACATTGTGATCGCGTTGACCGCGGCAGTGCTGGTGCTGCCGTTGATGGTGTCGGCCGCGATCGCGGTACGGCTCGAAGGCGGCCCGGGAATCTTGTTCCGGCAGACCAGGATCGGACGCGACGGCAAGCGCTTCGAGGTGCTCAAATTCCGCACGATGAAGCCGGCCAACGAGCGCGAGTCGGAGACGAACTGGTGCGTGGCCACCGACCCCCGCGTGGGTCGGGTCGGCAAGTTCCTCCGGCGCACCTCGATCGACGAGCTGCCACAGCTGTGGAACATCATCCGCGGTGACATGACACTGGTGGGCCCGCGCCCCGAGCGACCCTACTTCGTCGAGCAGTTCTCGCAGCAGTTCGACAGGTACGCCCACCGCCACCGGGTGCAGGCCGGGCTCACCGGTCTCGCTCAGGTCAGCGGGCTGCGTGGAAACACGTCGATCGCCGACCGCGCCCGCTACGACAACTTCTACATCGAGAACTGGTCGCTGTGGCTGGATATGAAGATCATCCTCCGGACCTTCTCCGAAGTCGTTTTCCATGGCGGCCGGTGAGCGAGGAATGCACATGCACCTCACATACGGCGCTACAACGCCGACCACAACAGGGGAGTCGAAGTAACCGTGGCCGACGTCCAACCTATCCCGCGTGATGCGCGGGTCTACATAGCGGGCCACCGCGGCCTCGCGGGTTCGGCAATCTGGCGTGCGATGCAGCACGCCGGTTTCCGGCACCTCTTCGGTGCGGCTTCACGTGAGGTCGACCTCCGTGACCGTGCCGCCGCGTTCTCCTACATGAACGAGGTGCGGCCCGACGTCGTCGTTCTCGCCGCCGCCCGTGTCGGCGGGATCGTCGCCAACAGCACCTATCCCGTCGACTTCTTGTCCGACAACCTGCGGATCCAGGTCAACGTGATGGATGCCGCGCTCGCGGCGGGCGTGGGCCGGTTGCTGTTCCTCGGATCCTCTTGCATCTACCCGAAATTCGCCGAGCAGCCGATCAAGGAATCCAGCCTGTTGACCGGCGAGCTCGAGCCGACCAACGACGCCTACGCGGTGGCAAAGATTGCTGGGCTGACGCAGGTCGGTGCTGTGCGCCGGCAGTACGGCTTGCCGTGGATCTCGGCGATGCCCACCAATCTCTATGGGCCGGGGGACAATTTCGACCCCGAGACCTCCCATGTGCTGCCCAGCTTGATCCGGCGCTTCCACGAGGCGGTGCGGGACGGCCGCGAGCAGGTGACGCTGTGGGGGACCGGAACGCCTCGCCGGGAGTTTCTGCACTCGGACGACCTCGGGGGCGCCGTCGTCGCCCTGCTGGACAACTATGACTCGGCGGAAACGATCAACGTGGGTTCCGGCGAGGACATCAGCATCCGGGAGCTCGCCGAGTTGATCGCCGAGGTCGTCGGCTTCAAGGGCGAGATAGTGCAGGACACGAGCCGCCCGGACGGCACGCCGCGCAAATTGCTCGATGTCTCGCGGATCAAACGTCTCGGCTGGAGCCCGGCGATCGGCCTGCGCGAGGGACTTCAGAGCTTCTACCACTGGTTCGTCGAGAACCACGAAGAGGCCCGGCTGAGCGCGGTGTGCCGGTGAGCAACAACCAAAAGCATTGGACAACAACAACAAAGGACCGCGTCGCGGCTCCGGCGGATGAAACTTCCGGCATTGCCGGGATCAGGAGGTGTGGGGTGAAGAAAGCTCTGATAACCGGAGTTACCGGACAGGATGGTTCCTACCTGGCGGAGTTGCTGCTTGACAAGGGATATGAAGTCCACGGCATGATTCGGCGTGGTTCGACGTTCACGACGTCGCGGATCGAGCATCTCTACACCGATCCACACCAGGACGACGCGCGTTTCTTCCTGCACTACGGAGACCTGACCGACGGCTCACGCCTGGTCACCCTGCTGCAGAAGGTACAGCCCGACGAGGTCTATCACCTCGGGGCGCAGTCCCATGTGCGCGTGAGCTTCGACGAGCCCGAGTTCACCGGCGACACAACCGGCATGGGCACCACTCGCCTCCTCGAGGCGATCCGCATGATCGGACTCGACTGCCGCTTCTATCAGGCGTCCAGCTCGGAGATGTTCGGCGCCACACCGCCGCCCCAGAACGAGCTGACACCTTTCCACCCGCGCAGCCCCTACGGCGTCGCGAAGGTCTACGGCTACTGGATGGCGCGCAACTACCGCGAGGCCTACGGCATGTACGCGGTCAACGGGATCCTGTTCAACCACGAATCGCCGCGCCGGGGTGAGACGTTCGTCACCCGCAAGGTGACACGGGCGGTCGCGCGTATCAAGGCGGGGCTCGACAAGGAGCTTTACCTGGGCAACCTCGACGCCGTGCGCGACTGGGGCTACGCCAAGGAATACGTGGAGGGGATGTGGCGGATGCTGCAAGCCCCCGAGCCCTCCGACTACGTGCTGGCCACCGGGACCTCCTACAGCGTTCGCGACTTCGTCACGGTCGCGTTCGATCATGCGGGCCTGGACTGGGAGCGGTACGTGAAGTTCGACGAGCGCTACATTCGTCCCTCCGAGGTGGACTCGCTCATCGGAGACGCCTCGAAGGCGGAATCGGAGCTGGGCTGGAAGCCGCACACCTACATGCGGGACTTGGCGCGGCTGATGGTCGACGCGGACTACGAGGCCGCCCTGGGCCAGGTCGCGGCGAACGAGGAGCGCGACTGGCAGGCGACACGGATCGACAGCAGGACCACATCGATCCGCTCTCGGCGCCGCTGGGAACACAAGGCGCAGTGGGAAGAAAAAGGCGCTCTGGGAGCCGTATGACTCCGCGGAGGGCCGGATCACCGCACTGCGGCTAGCCGACACGAGACCTGACACAAATTTCTGCCAATTTCGGCGAAGCCGGGCTGCTTGTTGCCGAACGGCTGACCCGACGGCAGTTAGAGGGCATCCTTAACGGAGCCGCAATCACGGAAGTCGAACATAGGACCATGAACCCCGAAGATGCCGAGGAGTACACAAACGGGCTTGGCCAGATAGTCGCCGGCATCTGGCGCCAAGTCGACGAAGGCGCTCGCCTGGGTGTGCCGCAAGCGCTCGGCCTCTCCACCAGCGAATGGGTCCAGACACGCCTCGGCGGCCCGGCCGGAACCAGCATCCCGATGCCGCCGACGGCCGTCGAGAAGTCGCCCGAGCAGAGTGCCGCGGAAAGCGAACCGGAAGCCGAGGAACAGACTCGCCGCCCGTCCCTGGCGCACAAGTTTCTCCGGCGGCTGAAGAAGAGCCCGCCCGCGACCACCCCTGCCCAGTCGCGCCGTCGGGGCGAGGCGGAGCGGCTGCGCCTCAGACGGGCGCCGGTTTACTGGCCGGTCATTCCCTTCTTCACGGTGATGGGGTTGTTCGCCGGATTCGTGTGGGCGGCGGCGAACCCTCCGGTCTACGAATCGCAGGCGGCGGCATTCGTGGCCCTGACCGCACTGCCTGCGGACAATCCGAACGTCCACGATCCGTTCGGCGGCTCGCAGTTCGCCCTGCAGCGCGTGGCAAGCTACGCGGCACTGGCGACCGAACCACAGCTGATACAAGCAGCGATACACGACGTCAATCGCGGCGACCCCGCCAAGGCGGCCGAGAACATCAAGGTCGTCACCAGTGGAGGGGTGATGTTGTGGGTGACCGTCGACGACCGTGATCCGCAGACCGCCGCCAACCTGGCAAACGCCGTGATGGGCAATCTGGTGCACGAGGTGGCCGTGCTGGAGGGAGCCGGTGGCCAACACGCGCCCGTCCAGCTGGTGCCCGTTCAGCCCGCGCTCGTGCCGAACGAAGCCCAGGGCACTCCTGCCGTCATCGATCTGGTGGTCGGCCTGGTTGTGGGGTTGGCCCTCGGCGGCGCCGTGTTCTATTTCATTCGTTGGCGCCGCGGCGACAGCGGTAGCGAGAATTCGGCCAATGACGCCAGGCCCGGCGGGCGGCCGAAGGCCGGTTCGGATCGGCACGACGCGGGCGTGGTGGTGCTGCGTGTCGGAGATGGCCGGGACTTCTCGAGAAGAGTGGGCCGGTGACGACGGAGATCGTTCCGGCCGAACCGCTTGCCCGCACCGGCGACCGCGACACCGGCAGGCGGCCGCAATCGACGTGGCGGCTGCTGTTGGCGACCGGAGGTGCGCGCATAGTCGTGCTTCCGGTGAGCGCGATCTGCGGGTTGATCGTGGCGCGACTGACCACGCTCGCCGTCGGAATCGATCAGTTCGGCGTGGTGATGCTCGTGGCCACGCTCAGCCAGCTGCTGATGTTCGCCGACCTCGGCGCCGGGGCGGCCGTCGCGACGGCACGAGCCAAGCAGCCCGAGTCGCCGGCGGCGACCGACCACTTCCAGCGGACGATGCTCACGGCGATCCGCACCACGTTGTGCGCCGCCCTCATGCTCGGCCTCGCCGCCGCGGGAATCGGTCTCCTGCACGCCTGGCCCACGCTGCTCGGCATGCACGATCCGCACCTGGGCGCCGGAGTCGACGTGGCGGCCGTCCTCACCCTGTCGGCTTTCAGCGTGTCGATACCGTTCGCGTTGGGCGCCGACGTCCTCCGGGGCAGCGGACGACTGCATGAAGCCGTTCTGCTGGCCGGAGTCTCCGGTCCGACGGCTCTGGCCATGACGGGGGCGCTCTACCTGCTCAAAGCCCCGACCCTGGCCTACGCCCTCCCAATTCCGGTGGGCGTGCTCGTAGGCTACTTGTTCTCTGCGCTGCGGGCCCGCCACACCGACCGGCAGATCCTGACCGGCTTACTGCGAAAGGCCTTCGCACCCCGTCGGTTCCCCGGTTCGGCGATCTCGGCGACGGCCGTTCCCATGTTCGTCGTGATGATCGGTCTGCCCTTGGCGCTTCAGTCCGACCGGATCGTGCTGTCGCACCGGGTCGCCCCGGCCGGCCTGTCGGAATACTCCTACGTGGCACAGCTTTACACGCCGATATGGTCGGTCATCTCGGTTGCGGGGCTGGCGCTGTGGCCACACTTCGCCGCGGGAAATCTGACCGCGGGCGCGTTGCGGAAGAGCTGGCTGACCGGCGTGGCGGTGCTCAGCGCCGCCGGGGTCGTTGCCGCCGCCGCCTTTCTGTTGCTGAGTCCGTTTGCCGTGCAGTGGATGAGCGCGGGGACCGCGCGGGCGGGCTGGTCGCTGCTGCTGGCCTTCGCCGCCCTGCTGGTAGTGCAGTCGGTGCACCTCACGACCGGCATCATGTTGATTTCGCCGGAAAAGCTGCGATTCCAGGCGTTCTGCGTCGTGGCCCTGGTTGTCGCCAACCTGCCGTTGTCATGGGTGCTCGCCGGGAGGCTCGGACCCGCGGGGCCGGTTTTGGCATCGGCCATCACCGTGGCCGTATGCCAGCTGATTCCAGGTGTTTTCGTCGGAAACCGCGTCGCTTCGACGACTGCGGCGAGATCCGAAGCGTGTCCGGAGACAGCCCATGGCTGATTCATTCACTTCCGCCGTGATGGTTGCGCTCTCGATCGCAGCCCTGCTGACGTTGCTCAGCGCCCTGCGCAAGGTGAAGGCCCGCGGTGAGTGGAACAGTGCGGCGACATTCGGCGCGGTGATGGTCGCCTCGACCGCCAGCTGCGTCGAATTGTTCGTGACCTACATGGGCAAGTGGACCATGCACCGCAACGCGTTCAAAACCGTCACCTGGGACGTGCCGTCCTCCGCGCACCAGATCATGCGTCTGCTGGCTCTGCTGTGCGCCGTCTACGTTGTCGTGGTTTTCATCATCCGCCTGAAGCGACCGAATACGCCGGTCAACGTTCCCGCGGTGTTCTTCCTGCTGGTGGAACTCGTCTGCGCGGAGTCGGCGCTGCTGCACGGAGACAACCCATTTCGGCCCTTGTCGCTGGTGTTTTTGGCTGTCGTGGCGGTGTGCACGGTCGCTCCGCGAGGATTGGGCATCCACATCGGCGTCGGCACAGCGTGTCTGGTCGCTGCGATCGCGAGCGGATTCACCTTCGCCGTGCAGAAGGATTTCAGCGTGTTCGCCTGCACGAGCGATGGAACCGGCTCTGACAAGTGCGGGCTGATGGGCTTCGACTTTCGGGGGATCATGGAGAACGGGAATGCGCTCGCGATCTATCTCGCGATCGCGATACCGTTCATCTACATCGCGTTCGGGTCGTGGGAGGGTCCGGTGTTGTCCGGCTACGTCCTGTGCCTCATCATGCTGACCGGTGGTCGGTCGGGCATGGGTGCCGGCCTGCTCGCCTTCGTTGTCCTGCTCGTGATGCGGCCGAACATCAGAAAGCCCATCGAGGCGCCCGCGCGTACCCGGCTGTTGTACGTCCTGCTGGCGGGGTTGATGGCCGTGGGCTTCGCCATGCCGTACATGGCGACCGACCCGGCGGCATACCACGGTCGCGCCGGGTTGTGGATCCTGGCGAAGGCTGCGCTCTCCGACACCGCCACGCTCATATATGGCACCGGGGTGCTGGGCTGGCAGCATGTGCGAGACAGCGGGAGGATCGACCCGAGCGCTTCCTACTCGGTGCACAATGAGTGGTTACAGGTGCTGTATTCCTCCGGGCTCATCGGATTCGTCGCGTTTCTGGCCGCGCTGGGCTTCCTGATCTGGCGGGCCCGACCCAATTACAGCCTGGTCGTTGGTTGCGTGCTCGTGCCGGTCTTCATGCTGGGGATCACCGAGCGGCCCTGGCCGATCGACACCAGCGACTGGATGACCTGGGCAATCCCGGCCGCTCTGCTGTGTTATCCAGCCTCGCAGCGCCGTTCCGAGCAAAACAGCCCACCACTGCAATCGCGCGCAAAGTCAGTGCCGGTCGGAGCTGCCGGCAGCGGGCGGCGTGCCGGAGCGGACGTGGCCGGATGACAACCCGAATGGCCGTTGCAGATCCGCTCCGGATATGCGTCAACGGTAAATGGCTCGCCCAGTCTCCCTCCGGGACACAGCGATACGCGACGGAGGTGATGCGGGTGGTCAGCACCACCGCGATCGCGCAGCGAGTCACCCTGGTGTTGCCCAAGGATGCGGTGCAGCCGCCGTGGGCGGCCAACTTCCGCATCGTCCGGTCCCACTTTCGGGGCCAGGTGTTCGAGCAGCTGGCGTTGCCGTGGCATGCCCGTGGCAAGCACCTGTATTCGCTGGCCGGCCCGGCTCCGCTGGTGAAGCGCAATCAAACGCTCGTCATGCACGACGCCATGCCGTTTCGGTACCCGAAGACGTTCCGGCCGGCTTTCGTGCTCTGGTATCGCCTGATGTACGGGCTCCTCTCCCGCACTGCGAAGCGCGTCATGACCGTCTCGTCTTTCAGCCAGGCCGAATTGGCTCGCGTACTGCGGGTTTCGGAACGCCGGTTCCAGCTGGCGCCCTGTGGGGCCGACCATGTCGACGCCGACCCGCATGCCGGCCCCCGAACGGCGCTGCCCTTCGCGCCCGGGTCCTACGCCCTGATCGTGGGCAACCTGGCTCCGCACAAGAACGTCATCACCACCGCCGAGGCGCTTTCGCGCGCAGGTGTCGCCGTCGTCGTGGTCGGGGGCGCCCAGCACGTGTTCCGGGATGTCGCTCCCGACCGCGGGGGCACGGTGTGCTTCCTCGGCCGCATCGATGATCAACAACTGCAGCGACTTTACGGCGAGGCCGGAGTCCTGGTCGCGCCGTCGAGTTACGAAGGTTTCGGACTGCCGATCGTCGAAGCAGGCAGGCTGGGCTGCCCGACAGTCTATGCGTCGGGGTCCGCGATGACGGAAGTAGCCGGCGACGGCGGTCTCGGCTTCCCCCCGGGGGATTGGGGCAGGTGCGTCGAACTGGTCGAGCAGGTCCTCTCCGACCGCGACCTGCGGGAGAATCTCGGCGCCCGGGCTCGCCAGAACGCCGCACGTTTCTCCTGGGCTCGCACCGCCGAAACGCTGTTCGCGTCCCGAAGCTACGCCACGGCGACATCGCGCGCCGACACCCGGCCGCGTCCGCTGCGCGTCCTGCACATCACCGAGACTTTCTCGGCGGGCACCGGTTCCGCGATCGTCGGCTACGCCAGAGCGATTCAAGATCAAGGCGTCGAGTCGTCGCTGCTTGCCCAGGATCGCGGCTCCGGCCTGCTCGAAGAGCTCGGCGAAGCGTCGCCGTTCGTCGGCGCCCGCCTCGTTGCCCCCGGCCTGGTGAACCTCTGGCGTGCGATCGGGCCGGCGGTCGAGGAGTTCAGGCCCGACATCGTGCACCTGCATTCCTCGCTTGCCGGCGGCGTGGGCCGACTTCGGTTGATGCTCAAGCGATCGCCGATCATCGTGTACAGCCCCCACTGCTTCGCCTTCGAACGGCGTGACATCTCCAAGCCCAAGCGCTGGGCCTACCGCGGCGCGGAGCTGATACTGGCGCGCCGCACCGCGGGCTTCGTCTGCGTGAGTCCACACGAGGCCGCACTCGCCAGGCAGCTTCGGCCCAAGGCGGAAGTCACCCACCTGCTCAACGCGTTCGGCTCCGACAGTCACGCGACGACCCGTGCGGTGACCGAGTCCCCGCGTGGGCCGCTGCGCATCGTCACCGTCGGAAGGGTTGCTCCGCAGAAGGATCCGGAGATGTTCGTCGAGGTGCTGTCGAAGCTGCGCTGTTCGGGCGAAGTCGAGGCCACGTGGGTCGGCGACGGAGCCGGACGAGCACGGGACCAACTGGAACGAGCGGGGGTGGCGGTGACGGGCTGGCTGCCCGTGCACGACGTGCCCGCCGCCATTTCGGGTCACACCGTGTACCTCCACACGGCGGGATGGGAGGCAGCCCTGCCCATCGCGGCCATCGATGCGATGGATGCCGGTCTGCCCGTGGTGATCCGGCGCAATGCCGCTTATCAGGCCATGCTGCCCGACGACTGGCAGTTCGACGACGCCGCAACGGCCGTCGAGATGATCTTGGCGCTCGCGCGTCAACCCGCGCGCGGGCAACGCATCGACGACCAATTCGACCTCATCGTCGAGCTGCGGAAGGACCGCCCCGAGCATGTCCTCGCGCAGGAATATCGTCGGCTGCTGCGCAAGTCGAACGCGATACTGCCCGGTGACGTGTCCTGCGCCGACGGCGGTCAAGCGCCGGTTTCGCACGACAGCCCCGTAACGAAGGAGAGCCGGTGGCGACACCGCTATTCAGCATTGTGACGATCACCTACCAGAATCTGGAGGGATTGCAGCGCACGGTCGAGTCAACACAGTCGCAGTCTTTCGGTGACTACGAGCACATCGTCATCGATGGTGGCTCGAGCGACGGCTCCGCCGAGTGGCTGGCGGCGAACTTCAGTGGAACCTGGGTGAGCGAGTCCGACGGCGGCAGGTATCACGCGATGAACAAGGGCGCGCGGATGGCCCGCGGCGAGTATCTGTGGTTCATGCACGCCGGCGATGGTTTTGGTGACCCCTGGGTGTTGTCTCGCGTTGCCGCTGCGATCAGTGCCGGGCGTCCCGGAGCCGAAGGGGTTCGCCCGCGATGGCTGTACGGCCTTGCGCGCGTGGTGAATCCGGATCAGAGTCTGCATTCCGTACTCGGCGTGGTGCCCTTCAAGCTGTTCAATTTCGCGATACTGCAACGACCGATGCCCCACCAGGCAACGGTTTTCGAGCGAGAGCTGTTCTGGCAGCTCGGTGGGTACGACGAAGAATTCGGCATCGCGGCAGACCAGCCCTTCATGCTGCGCGCCGCCGAACTGTCGCCCCCGATCGCATTGGCAGACTTCTTGTGCAACTTCGACGTGACGGGTGCCAGCGCCACTCGGTCACAGTGGGCCAACTACCGCGACGGCAGGCGAATGCTCCGCTACCTCAATGGTCCTGTGACGCGTTCGAGGGCGTTGGACAACGCCCTCGCATTGGGCTTCGCGCTGATGCAAATCTTCGCCCGGTCTTTCCGCGCGATCGCCGTGCACCCGGACAAGGGCGGCGCCCCCCACCCGGCGCCTCTCAACAGCCATTCGTCGATCAGGGAGTGAATCATGGACGTCGGAACGGCGCTGAGCGCCATAAGGCAGCGTTGGGCGGTGATCGCCTTGATCGCTACCACGTCGATCATCTTGTCATCGATCTTCGCTCTGATGAACCCGCCCGAATACAAGGCGACAGCCGAAGGCTGGTTCTCGGTGTCACAGCCCGAGACCCGACCGCCCTACGCGTTGGCCAACGGTTCGCAGTACATCCTGGACAGGATGCCGGGCTATGCGCAGCTCGCCAAGACCACCCCCGTGCTGACGCCCGTTGTCGACACTTTGCACCTGCAGGAGACGCCGCTGACGCTCAGCGGGCGGGTGACGGCGTCGAGCCTGGCGGACAAGACGATCCTGCAAGTCACCGCGGGGTACAGCGATCCCGTAGCCGCGGCCCACATTGCCGAGGCGACGTTATCGTCACTGGGGCAGACGGTTTCACACATCGAAAACGGCAACATCAAGGTGACGCCCGTGGGCCCTGCCACCGTCCTGCCCGAGTCGGCACAAATCAACCTCATCACGTTCGGACTGGTGGGTGCGATAGCCGGCCTGGTTCTGGGGGTGTTCGCCGCCGTCGGCTTGGAGGCCTTTCGCCGGCATCGTGGACGGCAGCCGGCCGAGTCTCGGCGGTAATCCCCAACTTCAAGACGTTCGCCCCGTTCCCGATTGGAGACCCGACTGACGCCGTCACAGGTCGTCCTGCAGCTGTCTTCGCTTGTGCCGCCCGCACGGTACGGCGGTGCCGAACGCGTCGTCGGCTCGTTCGGGCAGCAACTTCAGGACGCGGGTTTCCAGGTCCACAACCGCGGTTTGAGGGCGCGCGGACGACGTTCCGACGACCCTTCGGCGAACGCGATACGAAACGTCTTCTGGCCGTTCGACGGACGCCAGCGCGGTACCGCGCTGCGCGCCCTGTGGCATGCCGTCGACACCTTCACGTTGCCGGCCCGCGGCGTCGTCGACAAGATCGTCGACGGGTTGCGTCCTGACGTCATCATCTGCCACAACCTCCGGGGATGGGGCTACGCGCCGTGGGTGGTCGCCGGTGAACGGGGTATCCCGCTGGTTCAGGTCGTTCACGACTACGGATTGATGTGCAACTCGACGACTCTGTGGAATGGCGGGGTCTGTCATGGTGTGTGCCGACCGTGTAAGCCGCGGTTGGACGCGACCCGGCGTAGGTGGCCGGGTGGCCGAATCGTCGGTGTATCAAGGGCGACCGTGGCCGAGCACTCGGCCCGGGGCTTGACCCAGTTCAACGATGCGGCGATCATCCACCCGACGGCCGCCGCCGCACGCGTTGAAGCCAGTGCGAAGGATCGAAGCGGCGACCCGCCGACCACCCTCGGATATCTGGGCCGATTGACCGACGCCAAGGGCGTGGATGTTCTTCTTGCGGCCATCGAGGGCACCGACAAGCGCCTGATCGTCGCGGGCGAAGGCGAATCCGCTTTCGTCGCCGGCTTGAAAAGTCGCGCACGCGGGCAAGTCGAGTGGCGCGGGCAGACGGAGCTCGCGCCGTTCTTCGGCGAGATCGACGTTCTGGTCGTTCCCTCGGTATGGCTGGAGCCCTTCGGCCTGGTGGTCGTGGAAGCGGCCCGCGCGGGTGTGCCCGTCCTGATCGCGGAGCGCCCCGGTCTGCTCGAAGCCGCACGGGCGTCCGGCGCACGGCACTCCACCTTTGCCGCGAATGACGTTGCAGCGCTGCGGAAAGCGCTTGACCGGCCACTGAGCAGCTACCGGCCCGATACCGCGCCGGTACAATCGGTCGACATTGTCGAAGTGGTTGCTCAGGTGTTGTCTGGGGGGCCGGAAAGTTGACGTTGAACCGCCGCCCGCGACGCACAGGACGAATTCTCATGTGGCTCTCTCTCCCCGTTGCCTTGATAGGCGTCCTCGCGCTGGCACCGGTCGAACCGGTGGGACCGGCTCAACTGGGAATGTGCATCAACATCTCGAACACTGACGCGGCGACGGTGAGCCGCGAATTCGATCTGATCTCGGCAATGAAAGTCACCTGGATCAGAACCGACTTCGACTGGTCGGGGATCGAAACCCAGCCCGGTCAGTTCGACTGGTCTTACCAGGATCGGGTGGTACGCGAGGCGACGGCGCGGCGGCTGAACGTGGTGGCCATCCTGGACTACTCACCGACATGGGCGCGTCCGCGGGGTACCACGAGTCACACTCCGCCGGACCATATTTCCGACTTCGCCAATTTCGCCAACGCCGCGGTCGCCCGTTATGCGCCGCTTGGCGTGCGTACGTGGGAAGTGTGGAACGAGCCCAACTCGAGCGATTTCTGGCAGCCGCTCCCCGACCCGGAGAAGTACGGTGAACTCTTCCGCGCGACTGCGGGGGCAATACGTGCCGTGGATCCGGGCGCCACGGTGCTCACCGGCGGGTTGACCCGGGGAACCGACTCGAACAGCGGCACGAGGATCTCACAGACGACATTTCTCGAGCACTTGTACGCTAACGGGGCCGCTCAGTTGGCCAGCGCAGTTGCGGTGCACCCGTACAGCTTTCCTTGGTTGCCGAGCGAGGATTCGCCCTCCCTGGTTGGCGGCTTCAACGACCTGCCGATGGTGCGTGACCTGATGGTCCGCCACGGGGACGCCGGGAAGAAGGTCTGGATCACCGAATTCGGCGCACCGACCGGGACGGGTCCCGGTTCCATGTCGGCGACTGATCAGGCCAACTCCGTCGTGCAGTCCCGTCGCCAGGTGCGAAATTGGGATTGGGCCGGCCCGCTCATCTACTACGAGCTTCGGGATGCGGGGACCGATCCGAACGACATCGAGCAGAACTTCGGCCTGGTGCGCATGGACATGAGCCTGAAACCGGCGGCCGAGGCGTTGATGCAGTAGCGGGCAGCGGGCGAGGCGCCGGGCCGTGAAGCGCCGGCGCGGCGTCCTCGATGCCGAGCGACACCATCCGGACGTCGCGTCGGAGACTGCATGTCTGGTAAACGGGGTTAAAAACATATCTAGAGTATGTATACTAGGGCTTGCGGTGCCCACCGGTATTCCTTCGGCCTCGCCGGCAGGGTCGCCACCAACATCCGGGTAGACCGGCGGCCCGCTTCGAGACCCGCCTGTTTGTCCTAGGAGTGCCATGGGGATCAAGACAGACCGTCACGCAGTGACGTCGCATCAGGTCCCGGCCGCGAGGAGGGCTACCCCGATGAGTAACGACACGCGCAGCTTCGGCCGGGCGAACGAAGCCGTCACCGGCAATGTCGCCGACGACCAGCGGGACGCGAGCATCGACGTCGCTCGTGGCATCGCCATCATCGCGATCGTCCTCGGCCACGTGCTGCGGGGTCTCGATGCTGCACACTTGATGGACCACGTCGGCTGGGCTCCGGCCGCGGATCGGATCCTCTACCTCTGGCATCTGAGCATTTTCGCCTTCGTCGGCGGCGTCTTCGTGGCCAAGTCGGTAAGCAAGCGCCCCCTGCGGTCCTACGTGGGGGAGCGGACCTTCAAGTTCCTCACTGTCTACCTGCTGTGGACCGTCTTGCAGGGCGCGGTGCTGCTCGGCGCCGCCCGCGTTGTCAACAACCCCCGACCACTCAGCTCCCTGCTGAGGGTGTGGGCGCCGTCCGGCCAACTGTGGTACCTGCCATTTCTCGCGGTCCTCACGCTGCTGGTGGTGCCGCTGAAGCCATGGCGGCGCGAACGCGCGCCATGGTTGCTCGGCCTGGCCGCGGTACTCAGCGTCGCCATGTGGGGATTCGACGGCGGCATCGTGGGCACGCAGGGCCTCGGCCTGGTCGTCTTTTTCGTCGGCGGCGCGATCATCGGTGTCGACCGGCTGCGGCCGGCACTGCGGTCGATCCCCACGGTGGTTGCCGCCGCCGGCGGAATCGGGTTGTTTGCGCTCGGGATGGTGGCGGCCATATGCGCGGACCCCACACCACCGACGACGGGCTGGGAAGGTCGCACGGCGTCCAGTGTTGCCCTCGGCGTGGCGCTTTCGATCCTGATGTCGGCGGCGGTGCTGCTCGTCGCCCGGGCGGCGCGGTCCTGGAACTTCCTCGCCTTCTGCGGCCGGCGATCCCTGGACATCTACCTCGCGCACATCATCCTGGCCTCGGGCTCCCGCATCGTGCTGGTCAAGTTCGGCGTGCATTCACTGGAGCTGCTCATAGCCGTCGGGCTGGCCGCCGGCGTACTCGGGTCACTCGTGGTTGCCACCGCGATCCGCAACACCGGTCTCGCATGGGTTTTCGACGGTCCGGCGCCTCCCGCCTGGCCCAGTAAGCGCGGTGCCCGCTCGCGCCCGTAGCCGGGGCGGCAGTGGGCGCGCTCGATGTCAGCGCCGGTGAGCGGTGAAAAGGGCTCGGCAGAAAACGGTTAGCGCGAAGGGGGGAAGCCCCCCTCGCCGTCGCGGGCTCACACCTACCCGCCTACACGGCGGGTTGCGAAATCGTCTGGGCCCGCGGCATGAACGCCTCCGAGTTCAGCGCCCGCTCGAGTCCCCAGGCCACAAGCGATCTGTCGGCCTGTGACGCATAGAAAGTTGCGGTGATCTGGAAGGACCCATTCGGCGCACGGCTCACGGAAACGGATATGTGCGAGCGACTCGCCGGCGGACTTACCACGGCGATTTCGGCATCCTCGGGACGTGCCCATGCGATTTTGTCGAACGCCGAAGCCCTTGGTTCGGAGAAAGTCAAGATTGCTCGAGTCGACCCGACCGGTTGGTTGGGTTGGCGGCCGCCCCTTTTCGTCGCGCGGGCGGCGAGCATCCGCAGGCGCTTGACCACCACGTGGCCCGCCAGCATGAACAGGGTGCGAAGCGAGCCGGCGGCCTGGCGAAGTGACGCACTGAAGCCTTCCACCGAGGGCTGGCCGGCGACATCGATGCGCGCGACCGTATAGAAGTTAGCCAGAGTACTCCTGTCGCGCCGCAGGAATCGGCGCATGTCGACCACGATTTCCACCTCGTCGTGCAGGATGACGCCGCTTTCCTCGAGGCTCTTGTAAATCAGCAACGTCAGGATTGCCGTGACGGAAGCGTTGGGATGTTGCGAGTCGCGATAGCGGCGAATTTCGTCGGTGAACTCGGGACTGCTCTTGGCCCACACCGCGACGAACTTCTCGTCGGGGTCCAGGTCTCGGCCTTGATCGCACGAAGCCGTTGATGCAACCGCGGGCTGCGCTTCGACACCGGCGCCGAATTTTTTTCCGACGAAGGCCAGGGTCGGCTCCAGCATCTCGGCGGCGCTCGTGACGAATTGCCGTGGCGTGGCCTTGGCCGTGTGGACAAGGGCCGGGGCTAAGGGGTAGGCCGTGGTGGGCGGTGCCAGTGGCTCGACGAAGCCCCCACCGGGTTCGTGCTGCGAGATCGCGGCGCACACCTCGAAAACGATGTGCGAGTCGCCGATCCCGTGATCGCAGGAGACAGAAAGATATTCACCGCTTTGCGAGGCCGAGATCGGCACTGTCACATCGTGGTCGGCGACACGATCGAGGACGTCTTGCATGCTGTCGCTGCCGGAGATGTCGATCGACTGGTCACACCACGACCCCGGAGAGTCACAGAAGTCCCAGCGCCGACTGTCCGCGGAGGGCACCAGGCCGACGCGGTAACGCGGCCCGCGAGCGGCCATTTTGTTCAGAACGTCCGGCGCGCGCTCGGCGGAACCGGGCATGGCCGGCTTGACGACCACGACGACGGTATTGCCGGCGTTCGCCACGTCGAGCTGTCCCACCCTGTATTTTTTAGACACTAAAACCCCTGCAATTCTTGGCTACTGGACGCGCACCGCTCGAGGCCGCTTGTTCGGGCATCACGAGTCACGACGACATCCATGACTCGCGCGGTCGCCGTCTGGTGCGCTCCCCCGTGCTTTCGACCGCACACCGGCATGCGCGACGTCGCGGTCACGAACGACAGAGCTCCTTCTGGCGGAAATGGGGCGGGCCGGCGATGGACCGCGTGTACATACCAATGATACACCGCTGGCGTATGAAACATACTATGTGACGGTTCTAACATGGTGAAGTTGACTGCCGGTCTGTCCTTGTGGGTACCCTGCCATCGGCTCCCGCCCCGTGAGTCACCAGAAAGCCGCCGCGGTGCCGGGTCTGCGACGTGCCGGGGCACTGACGCCGGCACGGCACCTCGTGCAGCGCCCGAACACGGTGGCCCCTACGATGTTGCGGTGACAGGGTCGGCGCTGGATTTCCCAGCACGGTTGCCGGTGGTCCGACCAGGGCACGCATTCGTTGGCGCGGCCGAGCGGCGAGGAGAATGACGACACATTCCTGCAGCGCGCACGTTTTCAACGTCGACGACCCAGCGGACCAAGCCGAACTGACGCGCCTGCGCGCCGATCCCGCCGTCGAAGTCATCGACCGTCGCGAGAGCCTGCTCGAGGAACTGCGTGGGCTTCGGCCACCACCGGAGCCGGAGCTCGTCGCCGAGCCCTGCCGGTGGGTCTACTACCCGTGGCGCAGGACCGTCGTGGCGGTGCTGGGCCCCAAAGCGTTTCGGGCCGTGCGGCTGGATCGCAACAGGAACGTCATCACCACAGCCGAGCAGACACGGCTCGGCGCCCTGCGCGTCGGTGTCGTGGGTCTGAGCGTCGGGCATGTCATCGCGCACACGCTGGCCGCCGAAGGCCTGTGCGGCGAGCTGCGGCTGGCCGACTTCGACACACTCGAGCTGTCCAATCTCAATCGGGTGCCCGCCACCGTGTTGGACCTCGGGCTGAACAAGGCCGAAGTCGCCGCCCGCAGGATCGCCGAGCTCGACCCCTACCTGCGCGTCAAGGTCCACGACGCCGGGCTGTCGGCCGACACCGTGGACGAATTCGTCGAGGGATTGGATGTCGTTGTCGAGGAATGCGATTCGCTGGACATGAAGGTGAGCTTGCGGGAGGCCGCGCGAGCCCGGCGGATTCCGGTGCTGATGGCCACCAGCGACCGCGGGCTGCTGGATGTGGAGCGTTTCGATCTGCAGCCGCAGCGTCCGATCCTGCACGGGCTCCTCGGCGGCCTGGATTTCGCCAGGCTCTCCGGGATGAGCAGTCGCGAGAAGGTTCCGCACATGCTGCGATTCCTCGAAGCCGAACAGCTTTCGCCCCGTGTCCTGGCGTCTGTGGTCGAGATCGACCAGACGTTGTCGACGTGGCCGCAGTCAGCAGGCGACGTTGTGTTGGGAGCCACCGCGATTGCCGAGGCGGTGCGCCGTATCGGGTTGGGCGAGGATCTGCCGTCCGGCCGGACGCGCATCGACGTCGCCTCGTCGCTCGATTGGCTCGCCGAGCCGCCCGTGACCACGTCGCGACCAGCGGCGGCCGAAGACTACGTCGACCCCGCCCTGCCGGGGGCGTCCGGCGTCGTGGCGGCGGCGGCCGCTCGGGCGCCGTCCGGTGGCAACGTGCAACCCTGGCGCATCGAGGCCACCGCCGATGAAATCACGATCCGGCTTGCGCCTGAGGACAGTTCGACCATGGACGTCCGGTCCCGGGGTGGTGCGGTTGCGCTGGGAGCGGCCCTGTTCAACGCACGGGTCGCCGCCGCCAGCGAACGGGTGCTCGGTCCGGTGACCGTGGCGGAGAACGTCGACGGCGACGTGTTGCGGGCGACGGTCCGCCTGGGTGACGGCGAGGACCCCGAACTGGCCGCGCTCTACCGGCCGATGCTGGCGCGTGAGACCAACCGCCGCGTCGGGACGCCGCAAGCGGTGGCAGCGGAGACGATCCGACTGTTGCAGGCCATCGCCGATCGACAGGCGGCGCGGCTGGACGTGGTGACCGGTCGACCCGAAATCGCCGAGTTGGCAGCGATTCTCGGAGCGGCCGACCGCATCAGGTATCTCACGCCGCGGCTGCACGCCGACATGATCTCCGAGCTTCGATGGCCCGGCGATCCCCAGCCCGACACCGGCATCGATGTGCGCAGCCTGGAACTGGGCCCCGGCGATCTCGCGGTTTTCGACATCCTGCGCCGTCCGGAGGTGATGGCGAACCTGGCCGACTGGGATGCGGGCGCCGCCCTGGGCGAGGACACCCGCCGGCGCGTGTCGACAAGCTCTGCGGTGGCCGTCATTTCGGTTACGGGAGATGCCCTGGCCGACTATGCGCGCGGCGGCTCCGCCGTCGAGGCGGTGTGGATCGCCGCCCAGCAGCACGGGATCGCCGTTCAGCCCATCTCGCCGGCGTTCCTGTACGCCCGCGACCGTGAGGATCTCGCCGCGGTGTCCTCGTCCTTCGCCGACGAGCTGGGCACATTGCAGCGGGCGTTCGAAAAGCTGATCGGCCTGCCGGAGGGGCTTTCGCCGGTCCTGATAATGCGATTTGCTGCCGGCGCACCGGCTTCGGTCCGGAGCCGCCGGGATCTACAGCGCGTCCGCTTGCTGTAGGACCAACACCCGCTACCGTAGGGGGGTGTCCGGCACGTTGGACGATTTGGTCACTGCGGCCGCCGCTGACTTGATGGCGGCTACCGCAGGAAACTCGGCCGCCATCAGTGAACGGGTGCTCGCCAAGCTGGTCGGCCACTTCGGCGTCGATTTCGGGTTCCTGCGGCACAACGACCACACCATCCACGCCACGGTGCTCGTCGCCGAATGGCCACCAAGGCAGGACATTCCCGACCCGGACCCGATCGGCGTGGTGTATTTCGCCGACGCGGACTCGGTATTCGCGAGGGCCGAGACCATCAAAGAGCCCGACGTCCTGCGTCCCGAGCCGGCAAACGCCGACTATCAGCAGAACATCGAGGAGGGAACCGGCGTTCCCGGAGTTTCCCTCGCCTGCGTGCCCCTCCTGTCCGGAGACCTCACCACCGGCATCCTGGGTTTCGGCAAGTTCGGAGACCGGGAATGGATACCGGAAGAGCTGAACGCACTGCAGACGATCGCGACGCTGTTTGCTCAGCTGCAGGCCCGCATCGTTGCCGAGCAACAGGTCCGATACCTGGCCGAACACGACGACCTGACGGGCCTGCTGAACCGGCGGACGCTCATCGACGACCTCGACAAGCGCCTCGCCTCCGGCCGCCCGGGACCCGTATCGATCCTATTTCTCGATCTGGACAGACTGAAGGTGGTCAACGACCATCTCGGCCTGACCCCGGGTAACCGTTTCATCAAAGCCTTCGCCGACCTGTTGCGGGACGCCGTCGACATTCCCGCCGTGATCGCCCGGTTCGGCGGTGACGAATTTGTCGTCGTGCCCGCCGCGCCGACGGACATCGATACCGCGACCGAGTTCGCGCGGCAACTGCAAGGCCAGGTCCAAAAGCAGGTGATGATCGACGGGGAGATGCTGGCCCGCACCGTCAGCATCGGCATCGCCACCGGCATGCCCGGGCAGGACAGCACGTCGGACCTGCTGCGGCGGGCCGATCAGGCGACCCGCGCGGCAAAGGGTGCCGGAGGCGCCACCGTCGCCGCGTTCAGTCCCGAGATGGCCGCCAAAGAGGCCATCCGCAACGACATCGAGTTGCGCCTGCAGGAGACCATCGACAGCGGAAGCAGCGACCTGGTGCTGCATTACCTGCCGGAATTCGACATGCGGACCGGTGAAGTCCTGGGCACCGAGGCGCTGGTGCGCTGGTATCACCCGACCCGCGGCCTGTTGATGCCGGACTCCTTCATCGACGTCGTCGAGTCGATCAATCTGGCCGGCAAGCTGGGGCGTCTGGTCATGCGATCCGCGTGCGCCCAGTTTGGGCTGTGGCAATCCCATGGCGTGGGACAGGGCGCCGTGCTGCGGATCAACGTCTCGCCCGTGCAGCTGGTCGCGGACGGGATCATCGAGTCGGTGGCCGCGACCGTCGCCGAGTTCGGGCTCGACGCCAGCTCGATTTGCCTGGAGATAACCGAACGCGTCGTGGTCGCCGACATCGACGCCACGCGCAAGACGCTCACCGGGTTGAAGGACATCGGCGTTCAGATCGCCATCGACGACTTCGGCACCGGCTACAGTGCGCTCGGATACCTCAAATCGCTGCCGGTGGACTCGCTGAAGATCGACAGAGGGTTCGTGCGCGACCTCGGCAGCAACGCGCGGGACCTGGCGATCGTGCAATCGATCGTGGCCCTGGCCGGCGCGTTCGGAGTCGAGGTGGTTGCCGAGGGCGTCGAAACCGTGAGCGCGGCGAAGGCGCTGCTCGCCATCGGTTGCCAACGCGCCCAGGGATTCCTGCTGTCCCGCCCGTTGGACAGCGCGGCGATGGAGGCATTGTTCGCGAGGCGCTTCATCCCGATGAACTTCGCCGACGCGGGCGCCAATGGGGGGGCCGACGAGGGCTTGTCCCAACCCGACGACACGTCCGCGGCGAACAATCACGGAACCGGCAAGTCGCGGCCGCGGCGCTCCAAGCACATCGGGATTCAATCCCTGCAGTGATTCCGCTCGCCGCCTCGCCGGGGCAGACCGCGAGCGGAACTGCGCCGTCCTCGGTTACGCCATCTCCACGAGGCGGCCCTGGGCGCCGGCCTGGTCGTAGTAAAGCCGCATGAGGTGGTCGGTCTCCGTCAGGATCTTGGCGACCTGTTCGGGTTCGGCGTAGTTGACGAAGTCGCGCCGGTTCCACCACATCATCTTGGTCTGGTAGCGCTCGTCGGGGTACGGCGTCGCGGGAATGCCCGAGACCACGCCTCCGGATGAGCGCCACCGGTTCAGGACGTACGCAGCCGCCGTGGCCATGCAGAACTGCACGTCCAGCAGGGCCATCATGTGGAAGCCGCTGCGCGCCAGCGCCGCGCTGAGGCAGCGATCCTGGTTGAGCTCGTCGGCCACCCACGCCGACTTCATCTCCAGGATGCCGAACGGAGCCCGGTCGGTGATCATGTTGCGCACGGCCTGTTCGCCCGGTTGCCCGGCCCATTCGACCACCGCGTGCGAGTCGTCGGCCGACCGCAGCGGCCCCTTGGCCCGCACGCCGGCCACCATCCGCTCCGACGAATCGATTACCGCGAGGAACATGATCGTGTCATCGCCACTGTGCAGCGCGTCGGTGTCCAGAGCGCACTCGACGCCGTGCCTGCGATAGCTGCGGTACGCGCCGTCCGCATACTCTTCCCACAGGTCGCGGTCCGTCGACGGTTGGGACAGCAGCAACGTGCAATCAGTGTCCGGGTCGCGCCAGCTAAGGCCGCGCTCGAGGCGAAAGCCGTCGAGGTCGGGGGCTTGCAGCGTGAAAGCGGTCATTGGGCGTCCTTCTGTCGGTGCGCCGACTTTCGGTCTCTGAGGCGGCGTCTTGGGTGCGTGTCGAATCGATTGACTTGTATTGACGAACCGTGTCCCTGCTGGCTACGGATAGCCGTCCTTCTGGCCCGTGTCGCCGCCCGATTTCATACTTAAAGAATGCAAACGGCGCTCGGTCATGAGTTAGTGTATTACAAAACGCTCCCAAATCGCTGCCCCGTACGAGGAAAAAGATGCGCTCGGCCAATGCCGCAAGCGCAGAAGATTGGTTGACTGCGCACTGTCAAGCTGGCTGACAAATCGTGCGGGGACCCTCAGAGGGGCCTGCCGGAGGGGCCGGCCCGCGAAGACTTTTGAAAGCTGGAATCATTTCCCGGGAATGCCCGAGCAATTTATAGTCGGCATGAGATTGCAACGTGGCGGCAACAAAATGCCGACGCTCTTAACCATCGACTCCTGCAATGGTTGGAGGCGGGCGAGGGTTTAGGCCCACGTTCGGTCGCGGTGCCGCAGCCGCCCCCGGGGCTAACTTCGTGGCTGATGGCGATGTGGTGGTTCTTCCGTCGCAGGGAACCGCATCAGGGCGGCCCCGGGTCCAGGTTCACGCAAGACCGCGGTCGCGTCGGGCGGGCTGCCCAGCCCGGTGCGCCGGTCCGCGCCGTCCCGGTCGGCGACCGGCAAATAAGGGCACCCCCACTATCGGGCGTCCGCCGTTTTTTTCAAGACGCGCGCTGATTGCGAATTCACACCTAATCGGTGAATTTCCGATCGCCAAATTCTTCGTCGAGTGTGTGTATTCACCTGAAATCGGCAAAGGTAAGTCATCGCATAACCGGCCATACATTCTTTTGGTATGTTCTGGCGGACGGGCCCGGGACCGTGCGGTGGCCGGCCTCCGAGGGCCCGGCGGCCCTCGGGGCCATCGAGAGTCCCAGATCCTTGCCGCATCAGGAGCGGACGCCATAACCTGGTGGCATCGCAGCCCGGGAAGGGCGGGGCATGTGGCGCGGAGGGGCAAAAGCGGCCGGCAGGTTGGTGGCAGCGCGAGCACCACGAGTCGTCGTGTGCCCGCAGCGGGCGACCCGGAGAACACCGTTGTGGCCGGACTGACCGGCGCGCGTGCCGAGGAGCTCGCGACGATGAGCATCTTCGAGGGCTGCCCCCTTGACGACCTCGCGCCGTTGGCGGCCAGCCTTGCGCCGCTTCGTGCGGCCGCCGGCCGGGTGCTGATGCGGCAGGGGGAACAAGCGGTCTCCTTCCTGCTCGTGTCGGCCGGCAGCGCCGAAATCGAGCACCTCGGCGACGACGGCGTCATCATCCGGGGACGCGCGTCTGCGGGCATGATCGTCGGCGAGATCGCACTGCTGCGCGACATCCCGCGGACGGCGACGGTCACCACCACCGAGTTCCTGACCGGCTGGATCGGGGACGGCGGGGCGTTCGCCCGAATGGTCCATATCCCCGGGATCATGCCGCGGCTGCTGCGCACCGTGCGCCAACGGCTGGCGGCCTTCATCACGCCGATCCCGATCAGTGTTCGGGACGGGACCCGGCTCCTGCTCCGCCCGGTCCTGCCCGGCGACAGCGAGCGCACGGTGCACGGGCACATTCAATTCTCCAGCGAGACGCTGTACCGGCGGTTCATGACGCCCCGCATCCCGTCGCCGGCGCTGATGCACTACCTGTCCGAGGTCGACTACGTCGACCACTTCGTCTGGGTGGTCACCGACGGCGGCGATCCGATCGCCGACGCGCGCTACGTTCGCGACGAGAACGATCCGACCGTCGCCGAGATCGCGTTCACCGTCGCCGACGCCTACCAGGGCCGCGGCATCGGAACGTTCCTGGTCAGCGCGCTGTCCATCGCCGCCGCTGTCAACGGCGTCAAGCGATTCTCGGCGCGAATGTTGTCCGACAACGTGCCGATGCGTGCGATCTTGGACCGTTACGGCGCCGTCTGGCAGCGCGAAGACATCGGCGTCATCACCACGGTCATCGACGTGCCGCGCGGGCGCGACCTGACGATCGGCGGCGACATCGCCGAGCAGATACGACGCGTCACCCGGCGTGTCACCGAGGCGGTAGGCTGACTGCCGCACGGGCGTGAAAAACCACGGATGGGGCGGTCGCGCGTGGAAGTAACGGGCTTGCGGCCGTGCCGGATTGGCCGCGCGGCGACCCCGGTGCTCGCGCTGCTGATTCTCGCGTGCTCCCATCCGCGGCCGCCCGCGGCGACGCCAGCCACCACCAAGTCGCCGACCTCGAACACCGCTGCCGTCAACCCCGCCAACATCAGGCGAGTGATGCGCGAGATGCCGCCCGGCTACGAAGTCACCGCGGGCAGCTCCGGCGAATCGTCGCCCCGACTCATCTGGACGCTCAAAGTCGATGCGACGGCTCAACCCGCCCAATGCATGGAGTTCGCGGACCCGGGCAGCGGGCGCGCGCAGTCGGCGCAGAGCGTGTCCGGTTCGGGCAGTGGCGGCATCCTCGACGTGGTGGTGGTGGCGCTACCGGAGCGGGTCGACGTCGACGACGACCTGGTCGCGGCCTGTCGGCAGTGGTCAATGTCTGCCGGGCACGCCACCGCCAACGTGCGCCTCACCGACGCCCCGCACGTCGAAGGCGCCAAAACCCTCGGCATGGTGGTCGATGTCAGATCGACGGTGGAGTCGGGCAGCGAAATCGACACCCGCGCCTACACCTACACCGCATACCTGGGTGACTACTACGTGTTCTCCACGCTGACCACCGACCCGGGTTCGGCGCTGCCGGCGCTGTCGCCGCAGTTCGCGGCCGACCTGCTGGTCAAAACCGTCTCCACCTTGCGTGGATGAGCATTCGACTTGGGTAAATTGGCCACGATGTCAAAGGTGCTGCCCGCGATCGCTGCCGTGTGCGTGATAGCCGGATGCTCCTCCGCCCCGGGCGCCGCGAAGGTCGACATCACCAAGGTTTCCGACGTGAAGTCGAGCTTCGGTCCCGAATACAAACTGACCGACATCAGCGAGCGGGCAATCGATCCCAAGTTGCTGTCCGCCCGGAAGCTCCCCGAGGGGCTCACCTTCGACCCTGCGAAGTGCGCGAGGGCGGCCGTCGGACCGGACATGCCGCCGGATCTGCAGGGCAACATGGCCGCGGTCTCGGCCGAAGGCAACGGCAACCGGTTCGTGGTCATCGCCGTGGAGACGTCCAAGGCGATGCCAGTCAACGATCCCGGCAAGGATTGCGCCAAAATAGCGTTCTTCGGACCGCAAGTGCGGGGCGGCATCGAGGTGATCGACGCGCCGCGCATCAACGACACCCACACGCTGGCCGTCCACCGCGTGCTGCAGGCGGTCGTGGACGGGGGCGCCCGCACCGGCGAGCTCTACGACTACTCGGCGCAATTCGGTGACTACCAGGTCATCGTCATCGCCAACCCGTTGGTGGTTCCCGGCCGGCCCGTCGCCCCCGTCGATACCAAGCGGGCGAGCGACCTGCTGGTCAACGCGGTCAAGGCGGTCCGCAGCTGACTCAGCGCACCCCGCGCGGGCGGAACTGGATGCTGACCCGCGGGCCCGACGGCGCCGATGTCTTGGGAACGGCGTGCTCCCAGGTGCGCTGGCACGAGCCGCCCATCACCAGCAAATCGCCGTGCGCCTGCGGCAGCCGCAGGGACGGACCGCCGCCACGGCGCCGCATCGCGAAGGTGCGGGTGGCGCCGAGGCTCACGATCGCCACCATCGTGTCCTCGGAGCTGCTGCGGCCGATGGTGTCGCCGTGCCAGGCGACGCTGTCGGACCCGTCTCGGTAACAACACAACCCGACGGTGGTGAACGGTTCGCCGAGCTCGCCGGCGAAGATGTCGTTGAGCCGGCGCCGCAACCGCGCCAACGAGGGGTGCGGGGGCTCCTCGGTGGTCAGGTCGTGGAAGCTGACCAGCCGCGGCACGTCGACGACCCGGTCGTACATCTGACGGCGTTCGGCCCGCCACGGCACCGCGGTCAGCAGCGCGTCGAGCAGACCCTCCTCGACGGACGGGTCGCCGGCCAGCCAGCCCGCGCGGATCTCGATGAAGGCGCCGTCACCGAGGTCCCGGCGCTCGGTGTGCGCAAACAGGGAGTCTTGAACCGCGATCTCCACGCGACAGAGTTTATCGCACACCCGTTCGATCGACTCGCCGCTGCGCTCCGGGAGCGCCGGGCCCGGCGCGGCTACGGTTGACGTCATGAGTGTGGTCGGGTTGGGCACCACGTCCGAAGTGGGTGCGTTGCGGATCGCCATTCTGCACCGGCCGGGCGCCGAGCTGAGCCGGCTCAGTCCGCGCAACATCGACCAGCTGCTCTTCGACGGGTTGCCCTGGGTTGCGCGCGCGCAGGAGGAACACGACCGGTTCGCCGAGCTGCTGCGGTCGCGCGGTGTGGAAGTCCTGTTGCTCTCGGACCTCCTCACCGAGGCGCTCCACCACAGCGGCGCCGCGCGGATGCAGGGCGTGGCGGCCGCGGTCGACGCCCGTCGGCTCGGAACGCCTCTGGCGCAAGAGCTTTCGGCCTACCTGCGCGGCCTGGAGCCCGGTCGGCTGGCGCAGGTCCTCATGGCCGGGATGACGTTCAACGAGCTGCCGTCGGACACCAGGACCGATGTGTCACTGGTGCGGCGCATGCATCACGGCGCTGACTTCGTCATCGAACCTCTGCCCAACCTGGTGTTCACCCGCGACTCGTCGATCTGGATCGGGCCGCGGGTGGTCATCCCCACGTTGGCGCTGCGGGCCCGGGCCCGCGAGGCCTCGCTGACGGATCTGATCTACGCCCATCACCCGCGGTTCACCGGAGTCCGTCGCGCCTACGAATCGCGCACCGCTCCCGTCGAGGGCGGCGACGTGCTGCTGCTCGCGCCCGGCGTGCTCGCGGTCGGGGTCGGTGAACGGACCACGCCGGCCGGGGCGGAAGCGTTGGCGCGCAGCCTCTTCGACGACGGGCTCGCCGAGACGGTGCTCGCGGTTCCCATCGAGCAGCGTCGAGCGCAGATGCACCTGGACACCGTGTGCACGATGGTGGACACCGACGCGGTGGTGATGTACGCCAACGTCGTCGACGCGCTGTCCGCTTTCACCATCCGGCGCGCGCCGGACGGCGGCGTCACCATCAGCGACGAGTCGCCCTTTCGGGAAGCGGCGGCCGCGGCGATGGGGATCGAGAAGCTGCGGGTCATCGACACCGGTCTGGATCCCGTGGTCGCCGAGCGCGAGCAGTGGGACGACGGGAACAACACGCTGGCGCTGGCGCCCGGTGTCGTGGTCGCCTACGAGCGCAACGTGCAGACCAACACCCGCCTGCAGGAGGCGGGCATCGAGGTGCTCACCATCGCCGGGTCCGAATTGGGCACCGGCCGTGGCGGTCCGCGCTGCCTGTCCTGTCCGGTTGCGCGGGACTGAGTCGCCTAGCGCCAGCTGGGCAGCCAGATCTCCATGTTCCACGTCTGTTGCGAGATCGGCAGACCGGTGAGCACCGGGAACAGCCAGGCGAAGTTCGTCACCACCAGGGCGACATAGGCGCTGACGGCGATCAGCCCGAGCGTGCGCCGCTCCGGGTCGGCGCCGAGCCCGCGGACGGCGCGGCGCGTGGGGGCGTAGAGGATGTCACCACAGATCAGGGCGATCGCCATCACCAGGAACGGCGCCATGGTCGCCGCATAGAAGAAGTACATCTGCCTGTCGATGTCGGCGAACCAGGGCAGCCACCCCGCGCAGTAGCCCACCCAGACCGCCGCGTAGCGCCAGTCACGGCGCACCAGCATCCGCCACGTCGCGTACAGCAGCACCGGCACCGCCAGCCACCACATGGCGGGAGTGCCGACCAGCATCTCCGCCTTGACGCAGGACGAAGCGCCGCATCCGGACACGTTCTGCTGGTCGATGGCGTAGAGGACCGGCCGCAACGACATGGGCCAGGTCCACGGTTTGGATTCCCACGGGTGGTGGTTTCCGGCCGAATTCGTCAGTCCCGCATGGAATTCGAACGCCTTGGCGGTGTAGTGCCACAGCGAGCGAACGGCGTCGGGCAGCGGAATCACGCCGTGCGGTCCGATCGACTGGCCGACCTCGTGCCGGTCGATCGCGGTCTCGGAGGCAAACCACGGCGCGTAGCTGGCCAGATAGACCGCGAGCGGAATGAACCCCAGCGCATACGCGGTGGGTACCAGGTCGCGGCGCGCCACTCCCATCCACGGCCGGGTCACCTGGTACTGGCGCCGGGCGGCGACGTCGAACGCCAACGACATCGCGCCGAAGAACACCACGAAGTAGAGGCCCGACCACTTTGTGCCGCAAGCCAACCCGAGCAGCACGCCGGCGCCGAACCGCCACCACCGCACGCCCAGGCGCGGGCCCCAGACGGTTTCGGCGTTGCGCCCCGCCAGCAGCGCGACGTGCATACGCAGGCGGACCTGATCCCGGTCGACGATGAGCGCGCCGAACGCGGCGACGACGAAGAAGGTGAGTATGCCGTCCAGCAACGCGGTCCGCTCCGCGACGAAGCTGACCCCGTCGCAGATGACCAGCAGGCCGGCGATCGCGCCGACCAGCGTCGAGCGGCTGATGCGGCGGACGATCCGCATCACCAGCACCACCGTCACCACACCGAGCAGCGCGCCGGTGAATCGCCACCCCACCCCGTTGTAGCCGAACAGGGCTTCCCCGAGCGCGATCAGTTGCTTGCCCACCGGCGGGTGGACGACCAGGCCGAACCCCGGGTTGTCCTCGACGCCGTGGTTGTGCAGGACCTGCCAGGCCTGGGGCGCGTAGTGCTTCTCGTCGAAGATCGGTGTGCCGGCGTCGGTCGGCGAGCCCAGGTTGAGGAAACGGGTCACCGTCGCCAGCAGCGCGATCACACCGCTGACCACCCAGCCGCGGATCTGATCGGCGGGCCCGAAGTCCGCGACCGGGACCACCGGGCCGGGGCTCACGACGGGCCTGACGCGCTCCGCGCTGTTCAGCGAGTCGACGGGGGTTTCGCGGGGCGGGGCGGTCATCGGTGTCGATCGTAGGCTGTCCGTCATGACCTCCGGTCGCCTGCTGCTGGGCGCGACTCCGCTGGGCCAGCCGTCCGACGCCTCGCCACGCCTCGTCGACGCCCTCGGCCGTGCCGACGTGGTGGCGGCGGAGGACACGCGCCGGGTCCGGACCCTGGCCAAGGCGCTCGACGTGCGGATCGCCGGCCGGGTGGTCAGCCTGTTCGACCAGGTCGAGGCCGCGCGGGTGGAGCCCCTGATCGCCGACGTCGAGGCGGGTGCGACGGTGTTGGTGGTCAGCGACGCCGGGATGCCGCTGATCAGCGACCCGGGCTATCGGCTGGTCACCGCGTGCGTTGCGGCCGGCCTGCCGGTGCAATGCCTGCCCGGGCCGTCGGCGGTGACCACCGCGCTGGCCGTCTCGGGGCTGCCGTCGGAGAAGTTCTGTTTCGAGGGCTTCGCCCCGCGGAAAAAGGCCGCCCGCCGGGCGTGGCTGGGCTCGCTGGCCGCCGAGCGACGCACGTGTGTGTTCTTCGAGTCGCCGCGCCGGCTGGCTGCGTGCCTGCGCGACGCCGTCGAAGAACTCGGCGGCGCCCGCCGCGCGGCGATCTGCCGCGAGCTGACCAAGGTCCACGAGGAGGTGGTGCGCGGGTCGCTCGACGAGTTGGCGGCGTGGGCCGGCGACGGCGTGCTCGGCGAGATCACCGTGGTGCTGGCCGGTGCCACCCCCACCGCCGACCTGCCGAGCCTGGTGGCGCGGGTGCGGGAACTCGTCGCCGAAGGGATCCGCGTGAAGGACGCATGCACCGAGGTAGCCGCCGCGCACCCGGGTGTGCGTTCGCGGCAGCTCTACGACGCCGTGGTGGCGTCACGCCGCCAGTGAGGGGTCACCTCAGCTCAGGGGGTGCAGATCCCGATCGGCCCGATTCCGCCCGCACAGAAGCGCGGATGCGGAAGAGCCGGGGGCCCGGGCAGCGGCGGAGGCGCCGGGAGCGCGGGCAGGGCCGGTAGCGCGGCCGGCAGCGCAGGCAGGGCGGGCAACGCCGGGGCGGCGGGCAGCGCCGGGAGCGCCGGCGCCGCGGGCAGGGCCACCGCCGGCAGGGCCGGTGCGGCGGGGAGACCCACCGCGGGCAGGCCGATCGACGGCACGCTGACCGCCGGGATGGCCGCGGCCGCCGCCGGCAGCGCGGAAGCGGCCATCGCCGCCCCCGGAATGGCGCCGAGACCCGGAACCAAGTTGAAGCCCGGGAGGCTCGGCAGGCCGATGTTCGCCGGCAGCAGGCCGGCTTCCTTCAGGTAGAAGAGCGCGATCGCGGCGGTCGAGGCGGCGCTCACGACGCCCGTTCCGATGCCCACGAGGCTGCCGCCCACACCGACGACGCCCTGCGCCACCGACACGGCCACGGCGGCGCTGTTCGGCACGGCGGCCAGACCGGCGATGCCGGGCAGCTGCCCGGCCAGGCCGTACGGGTCGGGAATGCCGCCCAGGCCCACGCCCGGTACGGCGCCCAGGCCCCCGCCCGGAGTGCCGACGGCCGGCGCGCCACCCAGTCCCGCGCCCGAGCCGGCCACGCCCGGCACCACCCGGGCGGCCGACGGGCCCGCACCGGCCGGCGGGGTCGGGCCCCCGGGCGGCGGTGTGACGTTGGCGGCCGGGGCGAACTCGGTTGCTGCCGGCGGTGACGCTGCCAGCGGCTTCGGCGTCTCGGGCATGAGGACCGACGCGAGTCGCTCGCACTTCGCGTTGGGGCCGCATGAACCGACGCTCGGCACGGCAGGCGTGTTCACCGTGGTTACCGGTGTTGCCGCCAATGTCCCCCCCAGGACCGCGGCGGCCGCGGCACCAATGACAGCGATTCTCATGTTGGACCCCTCAAGAAGTCGACCCGCGCCCGGCACAGATCAATGCCTGGATCATAAACGCAATTTGCCAGTGACGCGGGCGTTATGTGAAATCACCGACGGGCCGCCGGCATCAACCCGCCGTGGCGATGAGCGGCAGCCCGATCACCGGCGACGCCTTGTGCAGGCATTCCGCCCACTCGGCGTCGGGGTCGGAGTCGGCCGTGATCCCGCCGCCCACCCCCAACACGGCGGTGCCCGCCGCGTCGAACTCAACGGTGCGGATGGCGACGTTGAGTTCGCACCCGGCGATCGGCGACGCCAGGCCGATCGTGCCGCAGTAGATCCCGCGCCGGTCCCGTTCCCACTGCGAGATGAGCTCGCGCGCGCGTCGCTTCGGGGTGCCGGTGACCGACGCGGGGGGGAAGGCGGCGTCCAGCAGCGCCGCCATCGGCAACTCGACGGGGACCGTCGCCGACACCGTCGACACCAAATGCCACACGCCGGGCGCGCGCCGCACCACCAGCAACTCGGGCACGCTGACCGTGCCGACGGTCGCCACCCGGCCGAGGTCGTTGCGGACCAGGTCGACGATCATGATGTTCTCGGCCACCTCCTTCGCCGACGCGCGCAGCGCCGACGGCCACGCGTCCAGCGGCAAGGTGCCCTTGATCGGGCTGGACGTCACCAGGGCTCCGCGCCGCCGCAGGAAGAGCTCCGGAGACAGCGAGGCGACCGCCCCCCACGGTCCGGCCAGGTAGGCGGCCCGCGCCGGGCCCGTCCGCGCGACGGCGTCGGCGAAGAAGTCCAGCGGGGCCCCGGTGACCGTCCCGGTGAGCTGTGTGCACACGCACGCCTGGTAGACCTCCCCGGCGCGGATCGCCTCCAGGCAGGCCAGCACCCCGGCCCGGTGCGCCGGGCGGTCGGCGCCGCCCCACACGATCCGGCAATCGCCCGCCCGGACCGGCCCCGAGGCCAGCGCGCCCGCCAGCCAGTCCGGCATCGGCGCACCCGACAGGCTCTCGTGCCACCATTGCCCGTCCCGGTCGCGACGCAGCACGCGGTCGGTCCAGCCGCCGGCCGCTTCGGGAATCCGGTGCGGCCGCTCGTCGGCCCCGGAATCGGGATAAGAGAGGTAGCCGAACCAGCCGCCGCCGACGGCGTCCGCAGCCGCGGCGCGCCCGTCGTCGGCCTGGCCGACCGCGAACGCCTCGCCTGCCTCGACCGGCCGCACCGAGAGGCTCGGCGCAATCACCGCGAGCGAGCCGAACCAGTCACCGGTCAACGCGGCAGGCGGGGGAAGGTCGAGCCGGCCGGCGGCGTCACCGACCGCGCGCAGCACCCCGGCCACCTCACCGAGGTCCCCGAGCCGGTCGATTCGCACGGTCCAAGCTTGACAGATCCGGCGATCGCGGCGGCTGTGCCGGTCGCGGCCTCGAGTGCGGCCGTTTCACCGGGCCGTGTCGGATTCTCCGGCGGCGCGCACGGTTTGAGCCGGTGCGCCGTGGGCGCCCGGGCGGTGTGCGTGGTCACGAGCAAAAACTCGCCTCTAGCTGGGCGGGTTGCGCATGTTACGCTGCGCTACACCAAATCCGTGGACTGGCCCCGGCGCCGAAACAGAGACACGAAGTTGGGGTTCGAGGCCGCGCTCGCGTACTCGCAGAACCGACTTGGTAGACGACCACCGCCCTGTTCGCGCCCGGCGCCCCGCTGGGACATGTGCTTCGTATCGGAGGAGATGTTGCCGCGCAGCCTGGCCCTCGTCGTGACCTCCGTGGCCACCCAGCTGATGGAGGCCACCGGCGCGACGGCTACCCAGGTGAGCGAGAACGTGCTGGCCCAGCTTGTCGAGCAGTTCGAGCTGGACGCCAGTTTCCTGCGCCATCACGACCACGACATCCGCGCGTCGGTGTTGGTCGCCGAGTGGCCGAAGCGCGTCAACGCGCCAGACCCGGACCCGATGGCCGTCGTGCATTTCAACAGTGCGGACCCGGTGCTCGCGCGGTGCGAGCACGGCAGGAAGCCGGTCGTGGTCCGGGCGAGCCCGGCGAGCCGCAGGTTCCCGCGCCGGCCCGGCGGGGCCAAAGCGCCGCCGTCACCCTCGGTCGCCGCGGCGCCGTTGGTCTCGGGCGACGCGACCACCGGTGTCCTCGGGTTCGTCAAATTCGGCGCCAGGAAATGGAAGCAGGGGGAGATCAGCACGCTGGAGGCGGTCGCCGCGCTGTTCGCTCAGCTGCAGGCGCGCATCGCGGCCGAGGAGCGGCTTCGTTACCTGGCCGAACACGACGACCTGACCGGTCTGCACAATCGCCGGGCGCTGGTGGGTCACCTCAACCAGCGACTGACGGCGGGAAGTCCCGGGCCGGTGGCGGTTCTGTATATGGACCTGGACCGTTTGAAGCCAATCAACGACTGCCTGGGTCACGCGGCCGGCGACTGGTTCATCAAGGTGTTCGCCCAGCGTATCCGCGTGTGCGCGCAGAACAGCATGATCGCCCGGCTGGGGGGCGACGAGTTCGTCGTCATTCCCGAGCAACCGATGGCGGCGGCGGCCGCCGAGGCGTTCGCGCGGCGGCTGGGGACCATGCTGTGCGAGCGTCTGACCATCGGGGGCCACATGATCACCCGCTCGGTGAGCATCGGCGTCACCGTCGGGGTGCCCGCGCGCGACGACAGCACCGACGTGTTGCGTCGCGCCGACGAGGCTGTTCTGGTGGCCAAACGCGCGGGCGGCAACCAGGTCGCGGTGTCCACTGACGACATGGCGCTCAAGAGCGCCTTCCGCAACGACATCGAGCTGCACCTGCAGGGTGACATCGACGGCGAGGCACTACTGCTGCATTATCTGCCCGAGGTCGACCTGTGGACGGGAGCGATCGTGGCGGCCGAGGCGCTGGTGCGCTGGCGGCACCCCATCTGGGGGCTGTTGCTGCCCGACTCGTTCATCGGGGTGGCCGAGTCGACCAACCTGGCCGGCCAGCTGGGCCGGTGGGTGATGCGAAGTGCCTGTGCGGAATTCAGCCGCTGGCGATCCAACGGGGTGGGGCTGGGCGCGGTGTTGCGGATCAACGTCTCACCCGCCCAGCTGATCACCCGCGGCTTTGTCGAATGCGTCGCCGAGACCATCGACGAGTTCGGCATCGACGGTGGATCGGTGTGCCTGGAGATCACCGAGCGCGCCGTGGTGCGCGACATCGACACCACCCGCAAGACCCTCTCGGAGCTCAAAGAGGTCGGGGTGCAGATCGCCATCGACGACTTCGGCACCGGCTATGCCGTGCTGTCGCACCTGAAGTCGCTGCCGGTCGATATCCTCAAGATCGACACCGGGTTCGTCCGCGACCTGGGCACCAACGCCGGCGACCTGGCCATTGTGCGGGCGATCATCGGCCTGGCCGAAGCCTTCGGCCTGCAGGTGGTGGCCGAAGGTGTCGAGACACCCGCCGCCGCTTTGACTTTGATGCAACTCGGATGCCATCGCGCGCAAGGGTTCCTGCTCTCCCGCCCCGTGCCGGGCGACGCCATGGAAGCCCTGCTGTCGGCGCGCTGGATGCCGATGCCCTTCCTCGCCGACCGCGAGGCGCTTTCCATGGGCGCGATCTAGCCCCGGTGTTGACATTTCGATCGTGGAGGTACGGCCCGGCGGCCGTCGTCGCATGCGCGACGCTGGTGCTGGGCGCGTGCGGCGGCCACCCCGACCCCGGCCCGCTGTCGGCCATGCTCAGCCCGGAAATACCGCCGTCGGTCCAGGAGATACCGAACCCGCTGCGGGGCCAGTACGAATACGGTCTGAATCCGCTGTTCCCGCAGGGGAATCCGGCACAGCAACGATATCCGGCCTGGCCGGCGTCGGATGACGCGAGTCTGCGCGTCTCGTGGCGGCAACTGCAACCCGCCGATCCGCACACCCTGCCACCGGACGCGCCCGACGACGCCAGGTACGACTTCAGCGCGATCGACGACGCGCTGACCAAGCTCGCCAACCGGAACATGCGGTTGGTCCTCGGCGTGTACACGTTCAAATCCTGTTGCAGCGATTCATATCCCGACAACACCAACGTCGCGATCCCCGACTGGATGCGCTCGTCGGCTACCACCTATCCCGGCGGGCCGAACAGCTCGCCCGCCGGCGTGGCGCAAGTGGTGCCCAACTGGAACGACCCCAACTACCTCGAGGCCTTCGGCCAGCTGATCGGCGCGCTCGGCCGCCGCTACGACGGCGACGAACGGCTCAGCGTGTTCGAATTCTCCGGTTACGGCGACTCCGGCGAGAACCAAGTCGGCTATCTGCACGACGCGCTGGGAGCGCCGATCCCCTCCGCGGGCAACAGCGTTGCGGCCCTGGGGTATTACAGCCAGTCTCCTGACCAGACCATCACCGCTGCGTCGGTCCGCCGACTGGTCGCTGCACATGTGGGCGCGTTCGCCCACACCCAGTTGGTGGTCGCCCCGCAGAACCCGGAGATCGTGCGCCAACTCTTCGCCGACGACGTGACCAAGAAGCTCTCCGGACCGGTGGGCATCCGAGCCGACCGCCTGGGAGTGCAGGCGCCGCTGCCGGCGTGGGCCGAGGCCAACGATTCGCACTACGTGCAGACCAACGATGCGGCGGTCGCGGCGATCAAGCAGCGGCTGGCGGTCGCCCCGGTGATCACGGAATGGGGCAGGGCGCCCGCCGGAACCGACTCCCGCTCCTATTACGAGAGAGGGCTGCACGACGTCGTCCACTATCACGTGTCGATGACTTCGAGCACCGACTTCCCGGACCGAGACGCGACGTCGGCGATGGACCCCGCCCTGTATCCGATTTGGGCACAGGCTAATTCGTCTTCCGGATACCGGTATTCGGTCGAGGCGCAGCCGGGATCGCAGTCGATCCACGGGAAGGTGGCCAGCATATCGGTGGTCTGGACCAACTACGGTTCGGCGGCCACCACCGAGCAGTGGGCGCCCTCCTACAAGTTGGTGGATTTCAGCGGGGCGGTGGTCCGGAGTCTGCCGTCGACGACCAACCTCAAGGCGTTGGTCCATGACGACTCCAGCGCGTCGCGTGAGGAGGCTGTTCCCGAACCCGCCACCGAATCGGTGCACGTCGACCTGACGGGCCTGGCTCCGGGGCACTACACACTGCGGGCTTCCGTCGACTGGCAACAGCACAAGCCCAACGCGTCACATGTGGTGAACTACCCGCCGATGACGCTCGCCCGTGATGGCCGTGACAACCTGGGGCTCTATCCGATTGCGACGCTTGACATCCCGCGTGATGCGTCGGCCGGCTCAGTTCAGTGAGTGCGCGCCGAAGGGACTCACGACCGCTTTCTCGCCGGCGAACGCCTCGGCGTAGCGGGTCAGCAATGTCGACGTAGAGGGTGGGGTCCAGCAGATCGGACTCCCCGCTCAGCGGGATCACGGGGGGCGCTCCGTCGTGGGCGCGGGCGCGGGAGGCGTCATCGCGCGCGAGGCCCGCGCGTCATCGTCGCGCGTCCGGGTCGACACCGGCCGGGGCGACGTCCGGTTCGACGCTCGCCGTGAACTCGGCGACGAGTTGGCGCAGTACCGCCGGGGCCTGCGCGCCCATCGACTCGAACATGTCGGCGTACGCGCTGAACTGCTTGTCCAGTCGTTTCGTGCGTTCGTCGGCCGACAACGGAACCGTGCGCGCGTCCGACGTCGACCCGCGTCGGCCGTTCGCGGCGGAATCGGGGCCCCGTAGCCGGCCGGCCGCCGTGGCAGTGGCTTTGTGTCGAGTGGTCAGGAACGGCATGTGCTCCTCCTCGCGCTAGAAGTCGCCCGAGAGGAGGGCGGCCCTGCGGTGCGCCCCCCGGCGCGGGCGTGGGCGTAGCCCCGACGGGCGGTAACTATCAACCACGTGACAAATAATTATACATACGGTAGGTATGTTAAAAAGTCCAGAACCTACTGTAAGTTATAGCCCTAGGAATGTTTGGTCACCAGTGTTGGAAAGCCATGCGCGCCTGCATACTGCTAACCTCATAAGCGGCCTAAAGGCGTCCGATACACGCCGGCGTGCTCGCTCAGGGCCGGAGTGTGGGCTCGCTCGAGGAGGTCATGGTGTCGGTGAACGCGATCGACCCTGCCGGCGGGCCGACCATGACGGTCGGCCTCGCGCCTCTGTGGTGGCGCTGCGTCCCCGTCCGGCCCCGAACCCGGTTCCATGACCGATAACGGTAATGACGGGCGCGCGGATACGACTCGGAAACAGATCTTGCGGGCCGCATCTCATCAGTTCGCGCAGCGGGCCTATCACGACGTCGGCCTCGACGACATCTTGACCGAGGCCGAACTGACCAAGGGCGCGATGTACTTCCACTTCCGTTCCAAGCACGCCCTGGCCGTCGCGATCATCGAGGATCAGACCGCCGCCGGCACCATCGCCGTCGAAGATCTGCTCTCCCGCAACCTCTCGGGCCTCGAGACGCTGATCGACTTCTCCTTCCTGCTGGCCGCGCAGGACATCCAGACCGACGCGGTCAGGGCGGGACTGAACCTGCTGGAATCGGTGGGGCGGTCCGAGGGCCTGCAGGAGAGGTTGTTCGAGGGCTGGGTCCAGGCGCTGGCGGTGGTGGTCGAGAAGGCCATCGCCGATGGTGACGTGAACAAGCGGTGCAGCCCGCGGGACGTGGGGCGCCTGGTGGTGTCGTTGCACATGGGGCTGCGGCAGACCAGCAATCTGGACGAACCCGAGCGGTTCCTGCTGGACCTGGAGAAGAGCTGGTCGCTGGTGCTGACCGGGATCCTGCAGCCCAACCGGATCGACTACTTCAGCCAGTTCGTGCGGCGGCGTACTGCGCTCGCGATCACCACGCGCCTGAGCGACGTGGAGTCCGATTGAACAGGCCACCACACTCACGCGATCCCAAGCGCTGCGAGGGGCAGTTGTTAGGCTTAGTGCCCTTGCAGCAGCCGACGAGACGTCGATATCCGAAATCTGCGCAGATCCACGGAACTCCGGAGGGGTAGGGGCGATGGCGCGTCAAGTTCGATCCGAAGCCACCCGGCGAAAGATTCTCGATGCCGCGATTGATGTCTTCGGCGACGTCGGCTACGCCGCCGCCGCCTGGGGCACCATCATCGAGCGCACGGGGATGACCAAGGGTGCCCTGTATCACCACTTCGACTCCAAGGAGTCGCTGGCGTCGGCCATCATCGAGGAGGGCTCGGACACTCTGCTGGTGGCCTTCCGCAACGTGTGCGGGGCCTCTTCCCCGGCGCTCGAGAACATGATCCACGGCACGTTCACGATCGCGAACGCGGTCCGGTCGGACAAGGTCGCCCGCGCGGCCGAGCAATTGACCTGCGCGCTCAGCGGATTCAACGACGCGGCCGCGATTTTCTGCGCCAGCCTGATGGAGCTGATGTCCGCGGAGGCGCAACGGGCAAGCGAAGAGGGGGACCTGCGGCCCGGCCTCGACCCGAAGATGGTGGGGGAGTCCGTCGTCGGCGACATGCTGGGCACCCGCTTACTGGCCAACGCGGTGCGGGCCACGGGAATCGACGAGGATCTCATCGGGCGCACCGGCCGGATGTGGGAACTCCTCCTGGCCGGCATCGTGAACGAGACGTCGTTGCCCTACTTCCGCCAGTTCCTTGCCCGGGAAGCTTTGCGGCACGCCCAGTCGCAGGCGTCGCTGCTGCCGGACGGCGTGATGGTCCCCGAGGTCAACTAGGTATCGGCCGTCGCGTCCGCGTCACCTCAGACTTCGGGGGTAGCGGGCTGGTAGCGGGGGAACACTCCGGCCGGCGCCGGCAGCGCCGTCCCCGGTGCCAGCCGCGCGCCGATCGCGGTGAACGCGCGTCGCCCGGCCGGCTGCCCCAGCAGGTCCAGAAGTTTGCCGGCCGATTGAGGCATGACGGGCTGCACCAGCAACGCCGCGATGCGGACCGCCTCGCAGGTGGTGTAGAGCACCGCGCGGAACCGCGCCTGGTCGGCGTCGGACTCGCTTTTGCGCAGGACCCACGGCTGCTGCGCCGAGAAGTACCTGTTGGCCTCGCCCAGCATCAGCCAGATCGCCTCGAGCGCCAAGTGCATCGCCTGGGCGTCGAACTGGGCGCGCACCCGCTCCAGCAGACCGTCGGCCGTCGCCAGCAACTCGGTGTCGGCGGGGGTCAGCTCGCCCGGATCGGGCACCACCCCGCCCAGGTTCTTGGCCACCATGGACAGCGACCGCTGGGCCAGGTTCCCCAGCTCGTTGGCCAGGTCGGTGTTGATCCGGGTGACGATCGCCTCCTCGCTGTAGCTGCCGTCCTGACCGAACGGCACCTCCCGCAGCAGGAAGTAGCGCAACTGATCGACGCCGAACGTCTCGGTCAGCGCTATCGGGTCGACGATGTTGCCCACCGACTTGCTCATCTTCTCGCCCTTGTTGAGCAGAAATCCGTGCGCGAACACCCGTCTGGGCAGTTCGATGCCGGCCGACATCAGGAACGCCGGCCAGTAGACGGTGTGGAAGCGGATGATGTCCTTGCCGATCATGTGCAGGTCGGCGGGCCAGTAGCGGCGGAAGAGCTCCGATTCGGTGTCCGGGTAGCCGACCCCGGTCAGGTAATTGGTCAGCGCGTCGACCCACACGTACATGACGTGATCGGGATGCTCGGGCACCTTCACGCCCCAGTCGAACGAGGTGCGCGAGATCGACAGGTCGCGCAGCCCGCCGGAGACGAAGCTGACCACCTCGTTGCGCCGGACGTCGGGCGCGATGAAGTCCGGGTTGGCCTCGTAGTGGGCGAGCAGCTTCTCCGTGTAAGCCGACAGCCGGAAGAAGTAGGTCTGCTCTTCGGTCCAGGTCACCGGCGTGCCGGTCTCGACGGCGACCCGTGTGCCGTCGACCACCGCGGTCTCGGACTCGACGAAGAACCGCTCGTCGCGCACCGAATACCAGCCCGAATAGCTGTCCAGGTAGATGTCCCCGGCGGCTTCCATCCGCCGCCAGATGTCCTTGGAGGCCTCGTGATGATCGGCGTCGGTGGTGCGGATGAACCGGTCGAAGGAGATGTTCAGCCTCTCCTGCAGGCGCTGGAACACGTCGGAGTTGCGCCGCGCCAGGTCGGCGGTCGAGATGCCTTCGGCGGCCGCCGTCTCGACCATCTTGAGGCCGTGCTCGTCGGTGCCGGTGAGGAATCGCACGTCGAAGCCGTCGAGCCGTTTGAACCGGGCGATGGCGTCGGTCGCGACGTACTCGTAGGCGTGCCCGACGTGCGGATTGCCATTGGGGTAGGTGATCGCGGTGGTGATGTAGTAGGGCCTCATCGAGAGTCAACCTTATTGTGTGCGCGTGAGCTCTGATCGACGACAGCGAGACGCCCCGCCCGCGCCCGAGCCGCTGGCGCCGTTGATCGACGCCCACACGCACCTCGACGCGTGCGGCGCGCGCGACGCCGCGGGCGTGCGGGCCATCGTCGATCGCGCCGCCGCGGTGGGCGTGGGCGCGGTGGTCACCATCGCCGACGACCTCGACTCGGCGCGCTGGGTGACGCACGCCGCCGAGTGGGACGAGCGCGTCTATGCCGCCGTGGCGCTGCACCCGACCCGGGCCGACGCGCTCGACGACGCCGCCCGCGCCGAGATCGAGCGACTGGTGACCCACCCGCGGGTGGTGGCCGTCGGCGAGACCGGCCTGGATCTGTACTGGCCGGGGCGTCTGGACGGCTGCGCTCCGCCCGAGGTGCAGCGGGAAGCCTTCGCGTGGCACATCGACCTGGCGAAACGGTGCGGGAAGCCCCTGATGATCCACAACCGTGAGGCCGACGACGAGGTGCTCGACGTGCTGGCGTCCGAAGGCGCCCCCGACGCGGTCATCTTCCACTGCTTCTCGTCGGACGCGGCGATGGCCCGCCGTTGCGTCGACGCCGGCTGGCTGCTCAGCCTCTCCGGAACGGTGAGCTTCCGCAACGCTCGCGCGCTGCGGGAGGCCGTCCCGCTGATCCCGTCCGACCAGCTGCTGGTCGAGACCGACGCGCCGTTTCTGACGCCACACCCCTACCGGGGCAGGGCGAACGAGCCGTTTTGCCTTCCCTATACTGTTCGGGCGATCGCCGAACTGGTCGGTCGGCGCCCCGATGACGTGGCGCGGGCGACCACGGGCAACGCCCGCCTCGTGTATGGAATGCCGGCGGCGGGCGCGGATTCCCATCCGGGCGACATCTAAACCCGTTCACCCGCCAGAGTTGCCCAACCTTGGCCAGTTCGTTACCGTCTTGTGATCGAACGCTTGGGCCTAATGCGGGCCCTGTTTTTTGTCCTGTGGTGCTGATTAGGTCGTTGGAGTGGTTGGGGTAGACGCGCGTTGACTGTACTGACGAGACTTCATCAATCCCCGTCTCCCATGTTGCGCCTCGTCGTCGGTGGCCTGCTCGTCGTCCTGGCCGTCGCCGCCGGTTTCGCCGTTTCCGTTGCCAAGACCGTGACGCTGACCGTCGACGGGGTCGCGATGCGGGTGAGCACCATGAAGTCGCGGGTCATCGACATCGTGCAGGAGAACGGCTTCGCCGTCGACGAGCGTGACGACCTGTACCCCGCCGGCGACGTCCAAGTCGGCGACGCCGCCAACATCGTGCTGCGGCGCAGCCGGCCGCTGCAGATCTCGCTGGACGGCCAGGACGCCAAGCAGGTGTGGACCACCGCATCCACGGTGGACGAGGCGCTGGCCCAGCTCGCGATGACGGACACCGCCCCGGCCGCTGCCTCGCGCGCAAGTCGCGTCCCGCTGGCCGGCATGGCGCTGCCGGTCGTCAGCGCCAAGACGGTCCAGATCAACGACGGCGGCGCGGTGCGCACCGTGCACCTGCCGGCGCCCAACGTCGCCGGCCTGCTCAGCGCGGCCGGCACCCCGCTGGCCGAGAGCGATCAGGTGCAACCCGGCGCGGCCAGCCCGGTGGTGGACGGCATGCAGATCCAGGTGACCCGCAATCGCATCCAGCGGGTGACCGAGCGGATCCCGCTGCCCCCCGCCTCGCGGCGCGTGGAGGACCCGGACATGAACATGAGCCGCCAGGTGGTCGAGGACCCCGGCAGCCCGGGCTTGCAGGACGTGACGTTCGCGGTGGCCACCGTCAACGGCGTCGAGACCGGCCGGTTGCCCGTGGCCAACACGGTGATCACCCCGGCCCATGACGCGGTGGTGCGGGTGGGTACGAAACCGGGCACCGACGTGCCGCCGGTGACCAACGGATCCATCTGGGACGCCATCGCGGGCTGCGAGGCCGGCGGGAACTGGGCGATCAACACCGGCAACGGCTACTACGGTGGCGTGCAGTTCGACCAGGGCACCTGGGAACGCAACGGCGGCCTGCGGTTCGCCGCGCGCGCCGACCTGGCCACCCGCGAGGAACAGATCGCCGTCGCCGAGGTGACCCGCGACCGTCAGGGCTGGGGTGCCTGGCCGGTGTGCAGCGGCAGAGCTGGTGCGAACTGACCATACGGCTGCTCGGGCGCACCGAGATCAGACGGATTGCCAAGGAACTCGAATTTCGGCCACGAAAATCGCTGGGACAGAACTTCGTTCACGACGCCAACACCGTACGTCGGGTGGTGTCGACCGCCGGGGTGGGCCGGTCCGACGAGGTCCTCGAGATCGGCCCGGGTCTCGGGTCGCTCACGTTGGCGCTGCTCGACCGCGGCGCCGCAGTCACCGCCGTCGAGATCGACCCGGTGCTGGCCGGCCGGCTGCCGGACACCGTGGCCGAGCATTCGCACAGCGAGATCCAGCGCCTGACGGTGGTCAATCACGACGTCCTGACCCTGCGGCGTGCCGATCTGGCGGTCGAGCCGACCGCGCTGGTGGCCAACCTCCCGTACAACGTCGCGGTGCCGGCGCTGCTGCATCTGCTCGCCGAGTTCCCCTCGATCCAGACCGTGACCGTGATGGTGCAGGCGGAGGTGGCCGAGCGGCTCGCCGCGGAGCCCGGCGGCAAGGACTACGGCGTGCCCAGCGTCAAGGTCCGGTATTTCGGCAGGGTGCGCCGCTGCGGCATGGTCTCGCCGACCGTGTTCTGGCCGATTCCCCGCGTCTATTCCGGGCTGGTCCGCATCGACCGGTACCCGACGCCGCCCTGGCCGGTCGACGAGGCGTTCCGCCGGCAGGTCTTCAGCCTGGTTGACATCGCCTTCGCCCAGCGCCGCAAGACGTGCCGCAACGCGTTCGTCGGGTGGGCCGGTTCGGGCAACGAGTCGGCCAACCGGCTCCTGGCCGCCAGCATCGACCCCGCGCGGCGCGGCGAGACGCTGTCGATAGACGACTTCGTTCGGCTGTTGCAGCGCTCGTCCGACGGCGCCGCCGGACCGAGTCCGGACACGGCCAACCCCCGCGCCTCTGCGAGCTGAGCGCCGGCAGCGATAGTCTGCTGCGGTGGCTGACGATGTCTGACGGAAGCACCGCCGCGCAATGGGTGCCCACCGGGTCGGTCACGGTTCGGGTGCCCGGGAAAGTCAACCTCTACCTCGCCGTGGGTGACCGCCGCCCGGACGGCTATCACGAGCTGACGACCGTGTTCCACGCGGTGTCGCTGCTCGACGAGGTCACGGTTCGCAACGCCGACGTGCTCTCGCTCGAGCTCGTCGGGGAGGGCGCCGACAAGCTGCCCACCGACGAACGCAACCTCGCCTGGCGGGCGGCCGAGCTGATGGCCGAGCACGTCGGCAGGGCGCCCGACGTGTCGATCCTGATCGACAAGTCCATTCCGGTGGCCGGCGGGATGGCCGGCGGCAGCGCCGACGCCGCGGCGGTGCTGGTTGCGATGAACTCGCTGTGGGAGCTCGGCGTGCCGCGGCGCGATCTGCGGATGCTGGCCGCCCGGCTCGGCAGCGACGTGCCGTTCGCGTTGCACGGCGGCACCGCGCTGGGGACCGGGCGCGGCGAGGAGCTGGCGACCGTGTTGTCGCGCAACACTTTTCACTGGGTGCTGGCGTTCGCCGACGGCGAGCTGCTGACGCCGAAGGTGTTCGCCGAACTGGACCGGCTCAGGGAGGCCGGCAACCCGCCGCGACTGCCCGCGCCCGGGCCGGTGCTGGCGGCTCTGGCCGCGGGCGACGCGGATGCGCTGGCGCCGCTGCTGGGCAACGAGATGCAGGCCGCCGCGGTGAGCCTGAATCCGCGCCTGCGTCGCGCCCTGCGCGCCGGCGTGGAGGCCGGGGCGCTGGCCGGCATCGTGTCCGGCTCGGGGCCCACGTGTGCCTTCCTGTGTCCCTCGGCGGCCGCGGCCGTCGACGTCGGCACCGAGCTCTCGGGAGCCGGGGTCTGCCGCACGGTGCGGGTCGCCAGCGGCCCGGTGGCGGGGGCCCGCGTGGTGCCCGCGCCCACCGAAGTCTGACGACGGGCGCGCCCGACGGTTTGGCAGTTACTTAAGAGGAGTTTAAGATGGCTCGCGGTGACGGGTAGCGGTAAGAAGAACCACTCGATTTCGTCGCCCACCGGCAGCGCCGGTGGGCGGTCGGCGGTCGGGCACCGCAACTCCCGTCCTTCTACCGCGGGTTTCGCCGACCGCGCGCCCGAGCGCGCACCGGTGGGCCGAGCATCGATCCGAGACCTAACCGCCGCCCAACCGTGCTCGCGCGCCTGCTACCAACAGCCACGCGGCGGGCGGAATATGAGATTCGAGAGCGTGGGTAAAGTGCCGGGACCGAGGAGGTTTTTGTGAGCAGGTTTACCGACAAGATGTACCGCAGCGCCCGCAACGCGACGACGGGCATGGTGACCGGTGAACCCCACGAACCCGTCCGCCACACCTGGGGCGAGGTCCACGAGCGCGCCCGGCGCATCGCCGGCGGCCTGGCCGCCGCGGGCATCGGCCTGGGCGACGCGGTCGGCGTGCTTGCCGGCTTCCCGGTCGAGATCGCGCCGACGGCGCAGGGCCTGTGGATGCGCGGGGCCAGCCTGACCATGCTGCACCAGCCCACGCCGCGCACCGACCTGGCCGTGTGGGCCGAGGACACCATGACCGTCATCGGCATGATCGAGGCCCGGGCCGTCATCGTCTCCGAGCCGTTCCTGGTGGCCATTCCCGTGCTCGAGGAGAAGGGCATCACGGTCCTCTCCGTCGCCGACCTGCTCGCATCGGATCCGATCGACCCGGTTGAGGTCGGCGAGGACGACCTTGCGCTCATGCAGCTGACGTCCGGCTCGACCGGATCTCCGAAGGCGGTGCAGATCACCCACCGCAACATCTACTCCAACGCCGAGGCGATGTTCATCGGCGCGGAGTATGACGTCGAGCGGGACGTCATGATCAGCTGGCTGCCCTGCTTCCACGACATGGGCATGGTCGGCTTCCTCACCATCCCGATGTACTTCGGTGCGGAGCTGGTCAAGGTCACGCCGATGGACTTCCTTCGCGACACGCTGCTGTGGGCCAAGCTCATCGACAAGTACAAGGGCACCATGACCGCGGCGCCCAACTTCGCCTACGCCCTGCTGGCCAAGCGGTTGCGCCGCAACGCCAAGCCCGGCGACTTCGACCTGTCGACGCTGCGTTTCGCGTTGTCCGGCGCCGAGCCCGTCGAACCCGCCGACGTCGAGGACCTGCTCGACGCGGGCCGGCCGTTCGGCCTCAAGCCCTCGGCGATCCTGCCGGCCTACGGTATGGCCGAGACGACGCTGGCGGTGTCGTTCTCCGAGTGCAACGCCGGCCTGGTGGTCGACGAGGTCGACGCCGACCTGCTGGCCGCCCTGCGCCGGGCCGTGCCCGCCACCAAGGGCAACACCCGCAGGCTGGCCACCCTGGGACCCCTGCTCAAGGACCTCGAGGCCCGCATCGTCGACGAGAACGGCAATGTGATGGCCGCGCGCGGCGTCGGCGTCATCGAGCTGCGCGGCGAGTCGCTGACGCCCGGCTACCTCACCATGGGCGGTTTCATCCCGGCCCAGGACGAGCACGGCTGGTACGACACCGGTGACCTGGGCTACCTCACCGACGAGGGCCACATCGTGGTGTGTGGGCGGGTCAAGGACGTCATCATCATGGCCGGTCGCAACATCTACCCCACCGACATCGAGCGGGCCGCCTGCCGCGTCGAGGGTGTCCGGCCGGGCTGCGCCGTCGCCGTCCGGCTCGACGCAGGGCACTCGCGCGAGACATTCGCCGTCGCCGTCGAGTCCAACGCCTGGCAGGACCCGGTCGAGGTGCGCCGCATCGAGCACCAGGTCGCGCACGAAGTGGTGGCCGAGGTGGACATGCGGCCGCGCAACGTCGTGGTGCTCGGGCCCGGCACCATCCCGAAGACGCCGTCGGGCAAGCTGCGCCGGTCCAACTCGGTGAGCCTGGTCACGTAGAGTTCGGGCGCCCGGGGGCTACCACGCGTGGACGCGGTTCTGGGCGGCCTCCAGTCCCAGTTCGATGAGCAACTCGGTGGCGTCGGCGGCCTGCTCGCAGATGGTGGGGACCTCGGCTCGTTCGATGGACGTGAAGCTCTCCAGCACGAACGCCGCCGGGTCCTTGCGGCCGGGCGGACGCCCTATCCCGATGCGGACGCGCTGGAAGTCCTTGCTGCCCAATGCCGATGCCACGGATCGCAGCCCGTTGTGGCCGCCCTCGCCGCCGCCGATCTTGAGGCGGATGCGGCCGAAGTCGAGGTCGAGGTCGTCGTGGATGACGATGACGTCGCCGGGGGCCACCGAGTAGAACTTCGCCAGCGGCCCGACCTGGCGGCCGGATTCGTTCATGTAGCAGCGCGGCTTGGCCAGCACCACCGAGCGCCCGGCCAGCCGGCCGCTGACGATCTCGGCCCCGGATCGCTTGTGCGCCTTGAACTTCGCGCCCAGCCGCGCGGCGAGCAGGTCCGCCACCATGAAGCCGACGTTGTGCCGGGTGCGGGCGTAGTTGTCTCCGGGGTTGCCCAGGCCGACGACCAGTAACGGCTCGGCCACGTCGCGGTCCGCCTACTCGGACTCTTCGGCCGGCTCGTCGGCGTCGAAGGCCTGCGCGGCTTCCTCTTCCCGCTGGGGAACCTCGCCCGCGCCCTCTTCCTCGAGTTGCTCGGCGGTCGGTGCGGTGACCACGTTGACCACCAGCAGCTCGGGATCGGAGATCAGGTTGACACCCGACGGCAGGGAGATCTGGCCGGCGGTGAACTGGGTGCCCGGTTCGACGCCCTCGACGGACACCGTCAACTGCTCGGGGATCGACATGGCGTCGGCCTCGATCTCGATGGCGTTGGCGTCCTGGGTGACCAGGGTGCCGGGCACGGGGTCACCCTCGATGACGACCCTGACCTCCACGACGACCTTCTCGCCGCGGCGCACGACCAGCAGATCCGCGTGCTGGATGGAGCGCCGGATCGGGTGGATGTCGAGCGCCTTGGTCAGCGCCAGCTGCTCCTTGCCCTCGATGTCGAGCGTCAGCACCGCGTTGGTGCCCGCGTACCGCAGCACGGCCGCGAAGTCGTGGCCGGGCAGTTCCAGGTGCTGCGGGTCGGTGCCGTGACCGTAGAGGACGGCGGGAATCTTGCCATCGCGGCGGGCGCGCCGGGAGGCGCCCTTGCCCGTCTCGGTTCGCACCGAGACCTTCAATTGGTTGACTGCTGACTTGGCCATCGTGTCGCTCCTGTGTGCGGGTTCTTCCGGGCACGGCCAGGGTCGCGACGATACGTCGGTCTCCGTCGATAACGGTGCCGGACTGGCCGGACACCCTCGCCGTGACGCCCGGTCAGGTTAGCGCATCCGCACCTCGGAGGAGAAATCCGGACTTTGCGTCAGGCGTGCCCGATGGGCTTGTCGCCCTCGGCGAAGCGCAGGGAGAACTCGATGCCGGTGAGCCGTTCCGACAGCCGCCACAGCGCGGCCGCCAGCTGCGGGTCCCGTGCCCGCCTGCTGCGCCCGACCGGCTGCGTCCGGCCGGTCTGGCCGAACCGGGGACCGACGAACGTGTCGCCCGGCAGGTCCTGCGACACCGCGTACAGCGTCTGCCGGGCGCCGAAGTCGGCGTCGGTGGCCACCACCTTGGTGACCGCCGACATCAGCGCGTCGCCCAGTTTGCGGCCGGTGGCCCCCTGCAGGTTGGTGTGCGAGTAACCGGGGTGGGCAGCCAGCGCGCGAAGCGGTGAGCCGACCGCGTCCAGGCGGCGTTGCAGTTCGCTGGTGAACAACAGGTTGGCCAGCTTCGACTGGCTGTAGGCCAGCCAGGGCGAATACCTGCGTCGCTGCCAGTTCAGGTCGTCGAGGTCGATCCTGCCGGCCCAGTGCGCCATCGACGACACCGTTACCACCCGATCCGTGAGCTTGGGCAGCAGCAGATTGGTCAGCGCGAAATGGCCGAGGTGGTTGGTGCCGATCTGGCTCTCGAAGCCGTCGACGGTCAGGGCGTACGGGGAGGCCATGATGCCGGCGTTGTTGACCAGCAGGTCGAACTTGTCGCCCACCCCGTCGGCGAATCGCCGCACGGACGACAGGTCCTGCAGGTCGAGTTCCCGCACCTCGAGGTCGCCGCTCATCTGCCGCGCCGCGGCCTGGCCCCGGCCGGTGTCGCGGACGGCCAGGATCACCTTGGCGCCCCGGCGCGCCAGCTCGCGGGCCGTCACCGCGCCCAGCCCGCTGTTGGCGCCGGTGATGACGGCGGTGCGCCCGGCGAACGACGGCAGATCGGCGGCGGTCCAACTGGTCATGCCCCAACACTAGGGCCAGGACGTCGCGAGACTGCACCCACCGACGCCCCGTCTCGACAAATGCGTTGCCGGTTGCACGTTCGCGAACGGGCGACTTACTTCGCGGCGACGACGAATCCGTGGATGATCGCCTCGATGTCGGTCGATTGCGCGACCGCCTGCGTCGCCAGGCTGGTGACCGTGAGCTGAACGAGGTAGCGCTGCCCGGCAGGGGGCGAGCCGGTGGCGATGACGATGCGGTTCCAGCTGTGCAGCCGGGTGCCGTCGAGGTCGTAGCTGCCCTGGATCATCGACGACGGGAAGCCGTTGAAGTCCGCCGTCGAGGCGTCGAGCTGTTTGAAGTTCTCGAACAGCTGGGCGTCGTCGTTGCCGTGCTTGATCACCTGGGCCGGGTCGAAGTTGCCCATCAGCTTGAACACCACGAGCCGGGCGGTCGGGTACTTGGCGCCCTTGGAGATCATGACCGTCTCCGGTGGGATGTTCGGGTTGGTGAACCGCGTCCAGTCCGGTGGCGTCGGAATCGAGACCGTCAGGTCGGTGAGGTCCTTGGGCGCCACCTGCTGCCCGGTGACCCCGATGCTCTGCAGATACTGCGACAGCGGCACGGGCTTGTCCACCCGGGTGGTGGTGGCGCTGGGCGTGGAGTTTCTCGCCAGGATCGACTGGTAGTCCGGCGATGTCGGGCCGCAGGCGACCGCGGACAGCGTCAGTGCCGCCGTCGCGAGCACCACCACGACGCGTGTGCTCACAGAAACTCGCGGAAGGCGCCCACCGGCCGGCTGCCCGTCGCGGTTCTCAGATGCTCGGCGATTGGCGGCTCGAAACCGGCGGGCATCTACGCGTCCCCGTCGAACAGCCCTGTGACCGAGCCGTTTTCGAAGACGGCGCGAATGGTGCTGGCGACCAGCGGGGCGATCGAGAGCACCGTGAGCTGAGGGAAGCGCTTCTCCTCGCCGATCGGCAGCGTGTTGGTGACGATCACTTCGCGGGCGCCGCACGCGGCCAGGCGTTCGGCGGCCGGGTCGGACAGCACGCCGTGCGTCGCCGCGATGATCACGTCGCCGGCGCCTTCGTCGCGCAGCAGCTTCACCGCGCCGGCGATGGTGCCGCCGGTGTCGATCATGTCGTCGATCAGCACGCAGGTGCGGCCGGTGACCTCACCGACGACGCGGTTGGACACCACCTGGTTGGGCACCCGCGGGTCGCGGGTCTTGTGGATGAAGGCCAGGGGGACGCCACCCAGCGCGTCGGCCCATTTCTCGGCGATGCGCACCCGGCCGGAGTCGGGGGAGACGACCACCATGTTGCCGTCGGGGTAGTTGTCCCGGATGTAGCCGGTCAGCAGGTTCTGCCCGCGCATGTGGTCCACGGGACCGTCGAAGAAACCCTGGATCTGGTCGGTGTGCAGGTCCACCGTGACGATCCGGTCGGCGCCGGCGGTCTTGAGCAGGTCGGCGACCAGTCGCGCGGAGATGGGCTCGCGTCCGCGGTGCTTCTTGTCCTGACGGGCGTAGGGATAGAACGGCATGACGGCGGTGATCCGCTTGGCGCTGCCCCGCTTGAGGGCGTCGATCATGATCAGCTGTTCCATCAGCCAGCTGTTCACCGGCGCGGGGCACGACTGCAGGACGAACGCGTCGCAGCCCCGGACCGACTCGTGGAACCGGACGAAGATCTCGCCGTTGGCGAACTCGCGCGCCGTCTGCGCGGTCACGTGGACGTCGAGTTCCTTGGCTACCTGCTCGGCCAGCTCGGGATGAGCGCGGCCCGAGAAAAGCATCAGGTTCTTGCGGTTATCGGACCAGTCGTGGCTCAACGCGCTGCCCTCGCCGTTCAGAATCAAAATGGAAGCCCAATCGTACGTAGCGAATGGTACGGAATTCCGCCCGGGTTGCCAGCCGCGAAATTCATGGTGTCTGTTCGGGGTCGGACGCCGGGCGCGCGTCCTGGGCGGCCCGTTCGGCCGCTTCCGCCGCCGCGCTGCCCGGCCGCTTGCGCTGCACCCATCCTTCGATGTTGCGCTGGGGTCCGGCCGAAACCGCCAGCGCGCCCGGCGGGACGTCGTCGCGCACCACCGTGCCCGCGCCGGTGTAGGCGCCGTCGCCGACGGTCACCGGGGCGACGAACATGGTGTCGGACCCGGTGCGCACGTGTGAGCCGATGGTGGTGCGCCGCTTGCTGGTGCCGTCGTAGTTGACGAACACGCTGGACGCTCCGATGTTGCTGTGTTCGCCGATGTCGGCGTCCCCGACGTAGGTGAGGTGCGGCACCTTGGTGCCGGTCCCGATGGTGGCGTTCTTCGTCTCGACGAACGCGCCGAGCTTGCCGTCGGCGCCCAACGCCGTGCCGGGCCGCAGGTAGGTGAACGGGCCGACCGTCGCGCCCGCGCCGATCGACGACGACGAGCCGTGCGTGCGCACCACCGACGCGCCGGCACCGACGGTGACATCGGCCAGTGTGGTGTCCGGTCCCACGACGCAGTGAGCGCCGAGTCGGGTTTCGCCCAGCAGCTGCGTGCCGGGGTGCACGACGGTGTCGCGACCGATCGTCACGCCGACGTCGATCCAGGTGGTGGCCGGGTCGATGACGGTGACGCCCGCCATCTGGTGCGCGGCGACGATCCGGCGGTTCAGCTCGGCGCCCAGCTGGGCCAGCTGGACGCGGTTGTTGACGCCGGCCACCAGCGCGCTGTCGTCGACGTGCTGGGCGTGGATGGCCAGGCCGTCGCCGCGCAGGATGGCGATGACGTCGGTGAGGTAGAGCTCCTGCTGGGCGTTGTCGGAACGCAGCCGGCTCAGGGCCGAGCGCAGCGCGGCGATGTCGAAGGCGTAGACGCCGGCGTTGACCTCGCGGATCTCGCGTTGCGAGGGCGTCGCGTCGGCGTGTTCGACGATCGCCATGACCTCGTCGTCCTGCGTGCGCAGGATGCGACCGTAGCCGCTGGGGTCGTCGAGCGTGGTGGTCAGCACGGTCACCGCGGCCCCGCGCTCGAGCCCGGCCGCGCGGTGCGTCGCGATCAGCCCGGCGATCGTGTCGGAGTCCAGGAGCGGGGTGTCGCCCGCGGTGACGACGACGACGCCGGCGTAATCCTCGGGCAGCGCGGACAGACCGCACAGCACCGCGTGACCGGTGCCCAGCGGTCGTCGTTGTTCCGCGACGTCGATCGGGCGTCCGAGGGCGTCGGCCAGTTCGGCGACCACCGGCGCGATGCGGCCCCGTTCGTGGCCGAGGACGACGACGAGGTGCCGGGGCGCGACCGAGTCGACCGCATGCAGCAGGTGCGACAGCATGCTGCGGCCGGCGATCGTGTGCAGCACCTTCGGGGTGTCCGACCGCATCCGGGTGCCGGGCCCGGCCGCCAGCACCAGGACCGCGGTGTCACCACGAAACGACATCGACTCGCCCCATATCTCGCCGGGCCTTTGGCCCCGAGCGCGCGTGTTTGTACACCGACACGCCGTCAAGCGTGTCATTTCATGGGCGCTCGCGGCAAAGAACTCGCCCAAGTTTGGGCTCCGTCGCCAGGACTCGAACCTGAACTATCTGAACCAAAATCAGAGGTGCTGCCGATTACACCACGACGGACCGCGTACCACGGCGAGCCGAGCTTAACCACCGACCGCCCAACCCGAGACTTTAGTCGGCCGGCGATGCCGACCAAACCGATACGCTGATCGGCGTGGCCCTGCCGGACCCCCACCCGCAGAAAGAGCCGGACAAAGAGGCGCGGGCGCCGCGCGCCAGGATGACCGGCACCGAGCGGCGCCGACAACTCATCGGCATCGCACGCTCGCTGTTCGCCGAACGCGGCTATGAGGGCACGTCGATCGAGGAGATCGCCCAGCGCGCCAACGTCTCCAAGCCGGTCGTCTACGAGCATTTCGGCGGCAAGGAGGGCCTGTACGCCGTGGTCGTCGACCGCGAGATGTCGGCGCTGCTGGACGGCATCACATCGTCGCTGACCAACAACAGGTCCCGGGTGCGCGTCGAGCGCGTCGCGCTGGCGTTGCTCACCTACGTCGAAGAGCGCACCGACGGCTTCCGGATCATGATCCGCGACTCGCCGGCCTCGATCAGTTCGGGCACCTATTCCAGCCTGCTCAACGACGCCGTCAACCAGGTCAGTTCGATCCTGGCCGGCGACTTCGCACGCCGCGGGCTGGATCCCGACCTGGCGCCGCTGTACGCGCAGGCGCTGGTGGGATCGGTGTCGATGACGGCGCAGTGGTGGCTGGACACCCGCGAGCCCAAGAAGGAAGTGGTCGCCGCGCACCTGGTCAACCTCATGTGGAACGGGCTGACCCACCTGGAGGCCGACCCGCGGCTGCAGGACGAGTAGCCCGCCGGGGCAGGTCGGCGCGCGAAACCCCGTCGGCGCCCGGGCGCGAATCTCGACGGCGTTCAGTGCTTCTCGCGGCCCCCTAGAATGGATTCATCATGACCGCACCGGGGCCTGCTCTTTCCGAAACCCCGATCGCGGGGCTCGTGGAAACGGCGCTGACGGCGCCGACCTTCCAGCAGCTGACCGATCTCGCGGCCGCCCGGCCCGCCGAGCTGAGCATGGTCGGTCCGGCCAGCGCACGGTTGTTCGTCGCCGCGGCGCTCGCGCGGCTGGGCCCCCTGCTGGTGGTGACCGCGACGGGGCGCGAAGCCGACGACCTGGCCGCCGAGCTGCGCGGCGTCCTCGGCGCAGCCGTGGCTGTGTTCCCCTCGTGGGAGACCCTGCCGCACGAGCGGCTCTCGCCCGGCGTGGACACCGTGGGCGCCCGGCTGATGGTGCTGCGCCGGCTGGCCCATCCCGACGACGCGCGCCTGGGACCGCCGCTGCGGGTGGTGGTGACGACGGTGCGCTCGCTGCTGCAGCCGATGACCCCGCAGCTGGGGCTGGTCGAACCGGTCACCCTCGTCACGGGCGAGGAGGTCGCGTTCGAGGAGGTGGTTTCCCGGCTCGTCGAGCTGGCGTACACCCGCGTGGACATGGTCGGGCGGCGCGGCGAATTCGCCGTGCGCGGCGGGATTCTCGACGTCTTCCCGCCCACCGCGGAGCACCCGGTGCGCGTCGAGTTCTGGGGGGACGAGGTCAGCGAGATGCGAATGTTCGCGGTCGCCGACCAGCGCTCCATCCCGGAGCTCGAGGTGGACGCCGTGGTCGCCGTCGCGTGCCGCGAGCTGCTGCTGACCGACGACGTGCGGGAGCGGGCCGCCCAGCTTTGCGCGCGGCATTCCGGCAGTCAGCCCGCCATCACCGGCAGCGTGTCCGACATGCTGGCCAAGCTCGCCGAAGGCATCCCGGTCGACGGGATGGAGGCGCTGGTCGAGGTGCTGCATCCCGCACAGAACGGGGCTCACGTGCTGCTCACCGACCAGCTGGCCGAGGGCACCCCGGTCCTGCTGTGCGACCCGGAGAAGGTGCGCACCCGCGCCGCGGACCTGATCAAGACGGGCCGGGAGTTTCTCGAGGCGTCGTGGTCGGTCGCCGCGCTGGGCACGGACGCGCCCGTCGACGTCGAGCAGCTCGGTGGGACGGGCTTCGCCGAACTGGACGACGTGCGCGCCGCCGCGTCCGCCGCCGGCCATCCCTGGTGGACCCTGAGCCAGTTGTCCGGCGAGTCGGCGATGGAGCTCGACGTCAGGCCGTCGCCGTCGGCGCGCGGTCACCAGAGCGACATCGACGGCATCTTCGCGATGCTGCGCGCGCACGTGACGACCGGCGGCCACGCGGTGGTGGTGACGCCGGGCACGGGCACCGCCCACCGGGTGGTGGAACGGCTCGCCGATTCCGACACCCCCGCCGCCATGCTCGAACCCGGCGCCGCCCCCAAGGCCGGCCTCGTCGGGGTGCTCAAGGGCCCGCTGCACGACGGGATCGTGATCCCGGGTGCGAACCTGGTGGTGATCACCGAGACGGATCTGACCGGCAGCCGGGCCACGGCGGTCGAGGGCAAGCGGCTTGCGGCCAAGCGGCGCAACACCGTCGACCCGCTTGCCCTGTCCGCGGGCGACCTGGTGGTGCACGACCAGCACGGCATCGGGCGGTTCGTGGAGATGGTCGAGCGCACCGTCGGCGGCGCCCGCCGCGAGTACCTGGTGCTCGAATACGCCTCGTCCAAAAGGGGCAGCGGCGGCCAAAACACGGACAAGCTGTATGTCCCGATGGACTCGCTGGACCAGCTCTCCCGCTACGTGGGCGGGCAGGCGCCGGCGTTGAGCAAGCTGGGCGGCAGCGACTGGGCCAACACCAAGACCAAGGCGCGCCGCGCGGTGCGCGAGATCGCGGGGGAGCTGGTGGCGCTGTACGCCAAGCGGCAGGCCAGCCCCGGGCACGCGTTCGGGCCCGACACCCCGTGGCAGGCCGAGATGGAGGACGCGTTCGGGTTCACCGAGACCGTCGACCAGCTCACCGCGATCACCGAGGTCAAGGCCGACATGGAGAAGTCGATCCCGATGGACCGGGTGATCTGCGGCGACGTCGGCTACGGCAAGACCGAAATCGCCGTGCGGGCGGCGTTCAAGGCGGTCCAGGACGGCAAGCAGGTCGCCGTGCTGGTGCCCACCACGCTGCTGGCCGACCAGCATCTGCAGACGTTCACCGACCGGATGGCGGGCTTCCCGGTGACCGTCAAGGGGCTGTCGCGGTTCACCGACGCCGCCGAGTCCCGCGCCGTGATCGACGGCATGGCCGACGGGTCTGTCGACATCGTGATCGGCACCCACCGCCTGCTGCAGACCGGCGTGCGCTGGAAGGACCTGGGGCTGGTCGTGGTCGACGAGGAGCAGCGGTTCGGTGTCGAGCACAAGGAGCACATCAAGGCGCTGCGCACCCACGTCGACGTGCTGACCATGAGCGCCACCCCGATCCCGCGGACGTTGGAGATGAGCCTGGCCGGCATCCGGGAGATGTCGACGATCCTGACGCCGCCCGAGGAGCGCTACCCGGTGCTGACCTACGTGGGCCCGCAGGACGACAAGCAGGTGGCGGCCGCGCTGCGCAGGGAACTGCTGCGCGACGGGCAGGTTTTCTACGTGCACAACCGGGTCAGCTCGATCGACGGGACCGCGGCGCGGCTGCGCGAGCTGGTGCCCGAGGCGCGCATCGTCGTCGCGCACGGGCAAATGCCCGAGGAGCGGCTGGAACGCACCGTTGCGGGGTTCTGGAACCGTGAATACGACATCCTGGTGTGCACCACGATCGTGGAGACCGGTCTGGACATCTCCAACGCCAACACCCTGATCGTCGAGCGCGCCGACACTTTCGGTCTCTCACAGCTGCATCAGCTGCGCGGCCGGGTCGGTCGCAGCCGCGAACGCGGGTACGCCTACTTCCTGTATCCGCCGCACACGCCGCTGACCGAGACGGCCTACGACCGGCTGGCGACCATCGCGCAGAACAACGAGCTCGGCGCGGGCATGGCCGTCGCGCTCAAGGACCTCGAGATCCGCGGGGCGGGCAACGTGCTGGGCGTCGAGCAGTCCGGGCACGTCGCCGGGGTGGGGTTCGACCTGTACGTGCGGCTGGTGGGCGAGGCGGTCGAGGCGTACCGGGCCGCCGCCGACGGGCTGACGGTGACCACCGCCGAGGAGCCCAAGGACGTGCGCATCGACCTGCCGGTCGACGCCCACCTGCCGCCGGACTACATCGGCAGCGATCGGCTGCGGCTGGAGGCCTACCGGCGGCTGGCCGCGGCGGCCGGCGACGGTGAGATCGAAGCCGTCGTGGAGGAGCTGGTCGACCGCTACGGCGCGCTGCCGGAGCCCGCCGAGCGCCTGGTGGCGGTGGCCCGGCTGCGCCTGCTGTGCCGCGCGGCCGGCATCACCGAGGTGTCGGCACCGTCGGCGGCGACCGTGCGGCTGTCGCCCATCGACCTGCCCGACTCCGCCCAGGTGCGGCTCAAGCGGATGTATCCGGCGGCAAACTACCGCGCCACGACGAACATCGTGCAGGTGCCCATTCCGCGCGCCGGCGGGGTGGGCGCGCCGCGCATCCGTGACGTCGAGCTCGTGCAGATGGTGGCCAACCTGGTGACGGCCTTGCAGGGTAAACCGCAGACGGACATTGGTATAACGAGTGAATCCGCAGCGATGTCCGGTGAGGAGCGGCGCCCGTGATCGTCGTCTTGTTCGACCCCCGTCGCCCGTCGCTGGTTCCCGTCGAAGCCATCGAGTTCCTGACCGGAGAGGTGCAGTACACCGAAGAGATGCCCGTGGCGGTGCCCTGGTCGCTGCCCGCGGCCCGCCCGGTGCACTTCGGCGACGACGCCCCGGTGCTGCTCTCGTCCGATCCCGAGCACCCGGCGGTCACCGCCCGGCTGGCGGCCGGGGCGCGGCTCATCTCGGCGCCGGAGACGCCGCGCGGCGAGCGGCTGGTCGACGCGGTGGCGATGATGGACAAACTGCGCACCGCCGGGCCGTGGGAAAGCGAGCAAACCCACGACTCGTTGCGCCGATTCCTGCTGGAGGAGACCTACGAGCTGTTGGACGCCGTGCGCGGCGGCAACGCCGATCAGGTCCGCGAAGAGCTCGGTGACGTGTTGCTGCAGGTCCTCTTCCACGCCCGCATCGCCGAGGAGGCGCCGCAGTTCCCGTTCACCATTGACGACGTAGCGGCCACGCTGATGCGCAAGCTCGGCAATCGGGTCCCGGGTGTGCTTGCGGGGCAATCGATTTCGCTGGAAGATCAGCTGGCCCAATGGGAGGAGCGCAAGGCGGCCGAAAAGCCGCGGAACTCGGTGATGGACGGTGTGCACACCGGGCAGCCCGCGCTTGCGCTGGCGCAGAAGGTGATTCAGCGCGCCGAGAAGGCGGGCGTGCCCGCCGACCTGATCCCCGCCGACATCGTGTCGATCTCGGTGTCGTCCGACCACGACGCGGAAAGCGCACTGCGCACCTCGGTTCTGGAATTCGTCGACCGGGTGCGCACCGTCGAGCGGGCCATCGCCGCCACCCGCCGCGGGGGCAGTGTTCCCGAGGAGTTCGACCTCGTCCCGCTGGGCGAAGTGACCGAGGAGGAATGGCGCGCGCACTGGCCGCCGGGTGATTCCGCTTCCGGGGCGGGTCAGGAGTGCCCGCTAGCTAACGGGTGACCGGCCGAAACCGATGTCCTGACGGTGTGTTGGAACCGCGCATCAAGCGGTTGGCGCCGAAACTCGTGGGACGATGATTGTGGGCGTGAAGGGCATAGAGGAAGTTTCAGGGGAGCTCTAAAGAGGCATGGTTGTTTCGCCGAGGCGTTGGGTGCGCGCGGTCGCCGTGATCGGCGCGACCGCGATGCTGCTGGCCTCGAGTTGCACCTGGCAGCTCAGCCTGTTCATCCCCGAGGGCGTTCCGCCGCCGGCCGGGGACCCGGTGCCACCGGTGGACACGCATGCCAGCGGCCGTCCCGCGGACCAGTTGCGCGCATGGGCGGAGAAGCGGTCGGCCGCCCTGGAGATCCCCGTGATCGCGCTCGAGGCATATGCCTACGCCGCCCGCGTCGCCGAGGTGGAGAACCCGAAGTGTCATGTCGCCTGGACCACACTGGCCGGAATCGGCCAGGTGGAGAGCCACCACGGCACGTATCGCGGCTCGCGGCTGTCGCCGAACGGAGACGTGAACCCTCCCATCCGCGGTGTCCGTCTGGACGGCAGCGGGGGCAATCTGCGCATCGTCGACAGCGAGGAGTCCGTGACCGACGGCGACGGCGTGACGCGGGCGATGGGGCCGATGCAGTTCATCCCCGAGACGTGGCGGCTCTACGGCGTGGACGCCCACAACGACGGGCGGGTCAGCCCGGACAACATCGACGACGCCGCCCTGGCCGCGGCGGGTTATCTGTGCTGGCGCGGGAAGGATCTCGCGACGCCGCGGGGGTGGATCACCGCCCTGCGGGCCTACAACAACTCCGGCGTCTATGCGCGTGCGGTGCGGGACTGGGCGACCGCTTATGCGGCTGGGCACCCGCTGTAGAAGGATGTATTGCGCAACGCTGCGCGACGTCCACGCATCGGCTACCACGCAAGGAGAATTCAGTGCCGATTATCGAGCAGGTCGGGGCCCGCGAGATCCTCGATTCCCGCGGCAACCCGACGATCGAGGTCGAGATTGCCCTGAGTGACGGCACGTTTTCCCGTGCGGCGGTGCCGTCCGGCGCGTCGACCGGCGAGCACGAGGCCGTCGAGCTGCGCGACGGCGGCAAGCGCTACGGCGGCAAGGGCGTGCGTAAGGCCGTGGAGGCCGTGCTCGACGAGATAGGTCCGGCGGTGATCGGCCTGAACGCCGACGACCAGCGGCTGGTGGACCAGGCGCTGGTGGACCTCGACGGAACCCCCGACAAGTCCCGGCTGGGTGCCAACGCGATCCTGGGTGTCTCGCTGGCGACCGCGAAGGCGGCGGCCGACTCCGCCGAGCTGCCGCTGTTCCGCTACATCGGCGGCCCGAACGCCCACATCATGCCGGTGCCGATGATGAACATCCTCAACGGCGGCGCGCACGCCGACACCTCGGTGGACATCCAGGAGTTCATGGTGGCGCCGATCGGCGCCCCCAGCTTCGGCGAGGCGCTGCGCTGGGGCGCCGAGGTCTACCACGCGCTGAAAGCGGTGCTCAAAAAGCAGGGCCTGAGCACCGGCCTGGGCGACGAGGGCGGCTTCGCCCCGAACGTGGCCGGCACCACCGCCGCGCTGGACCTCATCTCCCAGGCCATCGAGTCGGTGGGCCTCAAGCTCGGCGACGACGTGGCGCTGGCCCTCGACGCCGCGGCCAACGAGTTCCACACCGACGGCACCGAGTATGCGTTCGAGGGCAGCACCCGCACCGCCGAGCAGATGACCGAGTTCTATGCGGGCCTGTTGAAGTCCTACCCCCTGGTGTCCATCGAGGACCCGCTGTACGAGAACGACTGGGACGGGTGGGCGACGCTGACCGCGTCGATCGGCGACAAGGTGCAGATCGTCGGCGATGACATCTTCGTCACCAACCCCGAGCGACTCGAGGAAGGCATCGAGAAGGGTGTGGCAAACGCGTTGCTGGTCAAGGTGAATCAGATCGGTACGTTGACCGAGACGCTGGATGCCGTCGCGCTCGCCCACCACAGCGGGTACCGCACGATGATCAGCCACCGCAGCGGCGAGACCGAGGACACCACCATCGCCGACCTGGCGGTTGCCGTGGGAAGCGGGCAGATCAAGACGGGTGCGCCCGCCCGCAGCGAGCGTGTCGCGAAGTACAACCAGCTGCTGCGCATCGAGGAGGCACTGGGCGACGCCGCCCGCTACGCCGGCGACCTCGCATTCCCGAGGTTCGGCCCGGAGGCGAAATAGCTTGACGCCCAAGCCGGATCCGAAGCGGCGCGCCCCGGCATCGCGCCCGGGGAAGGCCGGCGATACGGTTCGGCGCCGGCGCTCGGCCAAGCCGTCCGCCAAGCCGTCGTCCAAGCCCTCGCAGACGGCGGGCCACACCAGCCGCAACGGCGGGCGGTCGCTGCAGGAGCATGTCGTCGAGCCGATCAAGCGGCAAGCCGCCGAATCCGTCGAGCAGCGGTCCGATCAGCGGCTGGGCTTCACCGCGCGGCGGGCGGCGGTGCTGGCCGCGCTGGTCTGCGTGCTGACCCTGACCATCACCGGCCCGGTCCGCACGTACTTCGCCCAACGCACGGAGATGGAGCAGTTGTCGGCAAGCGAGGCCGCGCTGCGCCGTCAGATCAGCGACCTCGAACAGAAGAAGAGCAAGCTCGACGACCCGGCTTACATCGCGGCCCAGGCCCGGGAGCGCCTCGGCTTCGTGATGCCCGGATCCACTCCGTTCCAGGTTCAGCTCCCGCCGACGGCCGCGGTGCCCGCCCAGCCGGGATCACCGTCGGCCAAGCCCGCCAGCAGCGACCCCTGGTACACGGCGTTGTGGCACACCATCGCCGACAACCCGCACCTGCCGCCGAACGCGCCCGAAACGCCCGGTCCCGCGACCCCTCCCTCGCCTCCCGGTGGTTGACCGCGCCGACGTCGAGGCGGTGGCGCGTCAGCTCGGGCGTGAGCCGCGCGGCGTGCTGGAGATCGCCTACCGCTGCCCCGACGGACAGCCCGGGGTGGTCAAGACTGCACCGAAACTGCCTGACGGCACACCGTTTCCGACGTTGTACTACCTGACGCATCCGGTGCTGACCGCGGCCGCCAGCCGGCTGGAGACGACGGGGCTGATGCGCGAGATGACCGATCGACTGGGCCGGGATGCCCAGCTGGCCGCGGCCTATCGCCGGGCCCACGAGGCCTATCTGGCCGAGCGCGACGCCATCGAGCCGCTGGGAACGACGTTCTCCGGTGGGGGGATGCCGGACCGGGTTAAGTGCCTGCACGTTCTGATCGCCCACTCGCTGGCCAAGGGTCCGGGCTGCAACCCGCTCGGTGACGAGGCGCTGGCGATCCTGGCCAGGGAGCCCGCGATGGCCCACGTTCTGGTGGTCGGGCAGTGGTGAGTCGGATCGCGGGAATCGACTGCGGCACCAACTCTATTCGACTGCTCGTCGCCGAGCGGTCCGGTGCAGGGTTGCGCGACGTGCATCGCGAGACGCGAATCGTGCGGCTGGGTCAGGGTGTCGACGCGACCGGCGAGTTCGCGCCCGAGGCGATCGCGCGGACGCGGGCGGCGCTGTCCGACTACGCGGAAATGCTGGAATGGCACGGCGTCGAGCGCGTGCGGATGGTGGCCACCTCGGCCGCGCGCGACGTCGCCAACCGCGAAGCCTTCTTCGCGATGACGGCCGAGGTGCTGGGCGCCGTGCTCCCGGGGGCGGTGGCCGAGGTGATCACCGGCGCCGAGGAGGCAGAGCTGTCCTTCCGCGGGGCCGTCGCCGAGATGGACCCCGCCGCAGGGCCTTTCGTCGTCGTCGACCTGGGGGGAGGGTCCACCGAGATCGTTTTGGGCGGCGCCGCGGTGGTGGCGAGCTACTCGGCCGACATCGGGTGCGTGCGGCTGACCGAACGCTGCCTGCACTCCGACCCGCCGACGGCGGGGGAGGTGGCGGCCGCACGCCGGGTGGTGCGCGAGCGCCTCGAGGCCGCGCTGGGCGCGGTGCCCGTCGAGGGGGCGCGGACCTGGGTGGGTGTGGCCGGGACCATGACCACCTTGTCGGCGCTGGCGCACAACATGACGACGTATGACTCTGCGGCCATTCATCTTTCGCGCGTCCGCGGTCGCGAACTGTTGGCGGTGTGCGAGCGGTTGATCGCCATGTCGCGGGCCGAGCGCGCGGCGTTGCCGCCGATGCACGAGGGAAGGGCCGACGTGATCGGCGGCGGGGCGATCGTGGTGGAGGAACTGGCGCGCGAATTGCGCGCCCGCGCCGGCATCGACGAGCTGACCGTCAGCGAGCACGACATCCTGGACGGCATCGTGCTCTCGATCTCCGGCTAGGGACGGCTAGACCGCTGCCGTCATGCCAGTCCCTGGAAGAGGCCGGGCCCGGCGACGCCACCTCAGGCCTCGAACCGATAGCCCATGCCCGATTCGGTCAGCAGGTGCTTCGGGTGCGACGGGTCGTCCTCGAGCTTGCGCCGCAGCTGCGCGAGATACACACGCAGATAATGGGTTTCGGTGGCGTATGCCTGCCCCCAGACCTCCTTGAGCAGTTCCTCGCGGCCCACCAGCTTGCCGCGGTTGCGCACCAGCACCTCCAGCATCCCCCATTCGGTCGGGGTCAGGTGGACCTCGCCGCCGTTCTTGGTGACCTTCTTGGCGGCAAGGTCGACGGTGAAGGCGTCGGTCTCGACGACGGGTTCGTCGGTTTCGGAGGCGGCGGCGTTGCGGCGCACGGCCGCGCGCAGCCGGGCCAGGAACTCGTCCATGCCGAAGGGTTTCGTGACGTAGTCGTCGGCGCCGGCGTCCAGCGCCTCGACCTTGTCCGAGGAGTCCGTGCGCGCCGACAACACGATCACCGGCGCCGTGAGCCAGCCTCGCAGACCCTCGAGCACCTCGATGCCCGAGATGTCGGGCAACCCGAGGTCGAGGATCACCACGTCGGGCTTGTGCTCGGCGGCGGCGCGCAGGGCCCCGGCGCCGGACGAGGCGGTGATCACCTCGTAGCCGCGCACCGACAGGTTGATGCGCAGCGCGCGCAGGATGTGCGGCTCGTCGTCTATCACCAGCACCCGGGTGCTCATCGCACCCCCTGCGGTGCAAGCAGATCCACGATCACGGTGAGCCCGCCGCCCGGGGTGTCGCTGGCCTGGATCGTGCCGCCCATCGCCTCGACGAAGCCGCGTGCCACCGACATGCCCAGACCCACCCCGGTGGTGTTGTCGTGATCGCCGAGCCGCTGGAACGCCTCGAAGATCTGGTCTTCGGCCCCGTGCGGAATTCCGGGACCCTCGTCGATCACGTTGATCAGGACGCGGTCGCCCACCCGTCCCGCGTTGACCCGCACCACGCAGTTGGGCGCGTAACGCAGCGCGTTGTCGATCAGGTTGGCGAAGACCCGCTCCAGCAAGCCGGGGTCGGCCAGCACCACGGCGTCGCCGACGTCGACCTTGACGCGGTCGATGGCGGACCGGTAGAAGCCGGTGGCGCCCTTGCCGATGCTGACCAGCGCGCGCTGCACCGTCTCCTCCAGGTACACCCGGCGCAGCTCCGGACGGACCACGCCGGCGGCCAGGCGCGAGGAGTCGAGCAGGTTGCCGACCAGCGCCGTCAGCTGGTCGATCGATTCCTCGATGGTCGCCAGCAACTCCGCGGTGTCCTCGGCGGAAAACGCGACGTCCTCGGCGCGCAGGCTGGACACGGCGACCTTGGCCGCCGCCAGCGGCGTGCGCAGGTCGTGGCTGACCGCCGAAAGCAGCGAGCGGCGCAGCTCGTCGGCCCGCATGACCGCCTCGGCGCGGCTGGCGTCTTCGGCCAGCTCGCGCTGCCGGATCAACCCGGCCGCCTGCTTTGCCACCGCGGTCAGCACCCGGCGGTCCCGCGCGGAGAGCTTCTTGCCGGCCAACAGCATCCAGAACTCTTCGTCGCCGACCTCGATCGCGGTGTCGGCGGAGTCCGTCGTCACGCAGGGGTCTTTGCCCACGCAGGCGACGAGGTAGCCCTTGGCGCCGCCCGCGCGGGCCTCCTCGCCGGGCTCCCGCATCATGCTGACGGCGCGCTGACCGTATGTCTCGCGCACGCGCTCGAGGAGCGTCTCGAGATCGGCACCGCGCAGCACAGATCCGGCGAACAGCGTGAGCAGCTCCGCTTCCTGCGACGCGCGCCGCGCCTCCCGGGTGCGTTTGGCTGCGCCGTCGACCAGCACCGCGACAGCGACCGCGATCATGAGCAGGACCAACTCGGTGATAGCGCTGTTCGGTTCGGCGATGGTGAAGCTGTGCCGCGGGGCGATCAGGAAGTAGTTCAGCAGCAGCCCGGACAGCACCGCCGAAAGCGCCGCGGGCGCAACGCCGCCGAACAGCCCGACCAGCAACACCCCGACGAAGAACAGTGCGCTTTCTCCGCCGTTGTCCAGGTAGCGGTCCAAAAGCTTCACCGTGGTCGCGCAGATGAGCGACGGCACGATGAAGGCCGCCAACCAGGACGTGGCGCGCCGCTCGCGTGGCGAGAGTGTGGCCAGCCGCAGGCCGCGGTTCGACTCCTCGTGGGTGACCAGGTGCACGTCGATCTTCCCGGAACGCTCGACGACCGCCGGTCCGATGCCCTCCTCGAACATGCGCGCCCAGCGGGACCGGCGCGACGTGCCGATCACCAGCTGGGTGGCATTCATCTCGCGGGCGAAATCGAGCAGGGCGCCGGGCACGTCGTCCCCGACCACCGTGTGCAGGGACGCGCCGAGGCTGTTGGACAGCTCACGAATCTTCGCCATCCGGGATGTCGACAGGCCGGCCAACCCGTCGCCGCGCACGACGTGCACCACCATCAGCTCGGCGCTGGACTTCGACGCGATGCGGGATGCCCTGCGCACCAACGTTTCCGACTCCGGGCCGCCTGTCACCGCCACCACGACCCGCTCCCGCGCCTCCCAGGTGTCGGTGATCTTGTTCTCCGCACGGTACTTGGCGAGCGCGGTGTCGACCTGGTCGGCGAGCCAGAGCAGCGCCAATTCCCGCAGCGCGGTGAGGTTGCCGCGGCGAAAGTAGTTGGACAATGCCGCGTCGATCCGCTCCGGTGCATAAACGTTGCCATGGGAAAGCCTGCGGCGCAATGCTTCCGGAGTGATATCGATGAGCTCGACCTGCGCCGCCTGGCGCACGATCGAGTCAGGGATCGTCTCCTGCTGTTCGATGCCGGTGATCTGGGCCACGACGTCGTTGAGGCTCTCCAGGTGCTGCACGTTGACGGTGGAGATCACCGTGATCCCCGCGTCGAGCAGCTCGTCGACGTCCTGCCACCGCTTGGCGTTCTTGCTGCCGGGCGTATTCGTATGTGCCAGTTCGTCGACGAGGACCACCTGCGGGTGGCGCGCCAGCACTGCCGGCACGTCCAGTTCGGCGAATCTGGTGCCCCGGTATTCGATGAAGCGCGGCGGTATGACCTCGATTCCCTCAATCAGCTCAGCGGTTTTCGCCCGTCCGTGTGTTTCCACGACCGCCGCGACCACGTCGGTGCCCCGTTCCAGCCGCCGGTGCGCTTCGCCGAGCATCGCGTACGTCTTTCCAACACCTGGAGCCGCGCCGAGGTAGATGCGCAGCTCCCCGCGCTTGGGATGCTGGTCAACCGGGTTCACGTCAACCATCATCCACCCGCGACGCTAGCTTGTGACCGGGTAGCGGTGGTCAAGTTGCAGGTTCAGTTCCAGCACGTTGACCGTCGGTTCGCCCAGGAAGCCGAGCCCGCGACCGTCGAGGAAAGTCGCCAGCACGGCGCGGATCTGATCGGGGCTGACATGGCGGGCCTTGGCCACCCGGGTGACCTGCAGGTCCGCGTAGGCCGGCGAGATGTGGGGGTCGAGGCCGCTGCCGCTGGTGGTCACGGCGTCGGCGGGCACGGCGGGGTCGGCGGGCGCCGCGCCCCGGATGGGGACGATCTGGCCGAGCGAGTAGTCGTCACCGTATTTCGCGCACTCGACCCGCACGCCCTCGAAGACCGGCAGGAAGGGTGTCTGCGTCGTCTCGCACGGTTCGTTGACGCTGACGACCCGGGTCGGGTGCACCACATTGCCGCGTGCGTCGTGGGGGCCGATCACCGAGAGGACCGCGCCCACACCGCCGCCGGTGCAGAACGGCCGGGACCCCGCCTCGTTGCCCAGCCCCTCGAGTGCCGCCACCGAGGAACTGCGCGAGCACACCTGTGTGAGCAGCCCCGGCTTGAAGCCGGCGTCGGAGGCGGACTTGCCGGCCTTCAGTTGCGCCGGGTCGGCGGGGGTGTCGACGATGTTCTCCGGCCCGAGGTTGCTCGCCCCCGAGGACGTCGGGTCGTAGCCGTTGCCGGCCGCCGACGGGCGGCTCTGGAAGTACTGCGGCAACGGGTTGCCGCTGGAGTCGGTGAACAGCTGCCCGATCAGCTTGCTGCCGACCGGTTTGCCGTTCGCCGTCAGGATCGACCCCTCGGCATTGTCGTGCAGTCCGGGGATCTGCGCGATGAGCCAGACCAACAGCGGGTAGGCCAGGCCGGTGATGACGGTCAGCACCAGCAGCGCGCGCAGCGCCGCCCAGTGCATGCGGACGAATTGAGAGAACTTCATGTCAGGACATCCCCGGGACGAATTGGACGATGAGGTCGATCAGCTTGATCCCGACGAACGGGGCGACGATGCCGCCGAGTCCATAGATATACAGGTTGCGGCTCAACAACTTTGACGCGCTGCTCGGCGTGTAGCGCACGCCGCGCAGCGAAAGCGGGATCAGCGCCACGATCACGATCGCGTTGAATATCACCGCGGACAGGATCGCCGACTGCGGGCTGTGCAGCCGCATGATGTTGATCATGTCCAGCCCCGGGAACAGGGCGACGAACATGGCCGGGATGATCGCGAAGTACTTCGCGATGTCGTTGGCGATCGAGAAGGTGGTCAGCGCACCGCGGGTGATCAGCAACTGCTTGCCGATCTCGACGATCTCGATCAGCTTGGTGGGGTCGGAGTCCAGGTCGACCATGTTGCCGGCCTCTTTGGCCGCCGACGTGCCGGTGTTCATCGCCACTCCGACATCGGCCTGCGCAAGGGCGGGTGCGTCGTTGGTGCCGTCACCGGTCATCGCGACCAGCTTGCCGCCCTCCTGCTCCCGCTTGATCAGCGCGAGCTTGTCCTCGGGGGTGGCCTCGGCGAGGAAGTCGTCGACCCCGGCCTCGTCCGCAATCGCCTTGGCGGTCAACGGGTTGTCGCCGGTGATCATCACCGTGCGGATACCCATCTTGCGCATCTCGTCGAAGCGGTCCCGCATGCCCTGCTTGACGACGTCCTTGAGGTGGATGACGCCGAGCACTGCCGACTCGCCGTCGCGGACCTCGCCCACCACGAGCGGCGTGCCGCCGCCGGCGGAGATGCCGTCGACGATCTCCCCGAGCTGGCTGGAAACCTTGCCGCCCTGCCCGCGCACCCATTCCGCGACGGAGCTGGCCGCGCCCTTGCGCAGCTGGTGCCCGTCGAGGTCGACGCCCGACATGCGGGTGGCCGCGGTGAAGGCCACCCATTGTGCGTGCGCGAGCTCGCCCGGCGTGCGGGCGCGCAACCCGAAGTGCTGCTTGGCGTAGACGACGATCGAACGGCCCTCGGGTGTCTCGTCGGCGAGGCTGGACAGCTGCGCGGCGTCGGCCAGCTGCGCGCTGGTGACTCCGTCCAGGGGCACGAAGGCGGCGGCCTGCCGGTTGCCCAGGGTGATGGTCCCGGTCTTGTCGAGCAGCAGCGTGTTGACGTCGCCGGCGGCTTCCACCGCGCGCCCGGACATCGCGAGGACGTTGCGCTGCACCAGCCGGTCCATGCCGGCGATGCCGATCGCCGAGAGCAGCGCCCCGATGGTGGTGGGAATCAAACACACCAGCAGCGAGACCATCACGATGCCGGTCACACCGTTGCTGTCGAGCGCCAGGCTGTTCGGGACGCCGGGGTTGTTCAGCTTGGAGTAGATCGCCAGCGGCTGCAGGGTGGCGACGGCGAAGACGAAGATGATGGTCAGCGCGGCCAGCAGGATGTTCAGCGCGATCTCGTTGGGGGTCTTCTGCCGGTTGGCGCCCTCGACCAACGCGATCATCCGGTCGATGAAGCTCTCGCCGGGCTTCTGGGTGATCTTGACGACGATCCGGTCGCTCAGCACGGTGGTGCCGCCGGTGACCGCCGAGCGGTCGCCGCCGGACTCGCGGATCACGGGCGCGGACTCACCGGTGATCGCTGATTCGTCCACGGAGGCGATGCCTTCCACGACGTCTCCGTCACCCGGAATTGCCTGGCCGGCTTCGACGACGACGAAGTCACCCTGCTGCAGCAGTGGAGCGGCGACCTCCTCCTCGACCGACGGTCCGCCCGGGGTGTAGTCCCTGAGCCGGCGGGCCAGCGTCTGAGTCTTGGCCCGGCGCAACGTCTCCGCCTGAGCCTTGCCGCGGCCTTCGGCGACCGCCTCGGCGAGGTTGGCGAAGATGACGGTCAGCCACAGCCAGACCACGATCAGCCACGCGAACCACGTCGGGTCGATGACCGCCAGCACGGTGCTCCAGGCGGCCCCGATCTCGACGACGAACATCACCGGGTTGCGCCACAGGGTGCGCGGGTCGAGTTTGCTCAGCGCGTCGGGCGTCGAGCGCCAGAGCATCTTCGGGTCCAGCAGACCGCCCTGCACCCGTTTGGGGTGGGTCGGGTCGGCGGCCCGCGCCTGTTCGACCGAATCGGTTGTGGTGGCGGTCATTAGTGAATTCCTTCGGCGATGGGCCCAAGCGCCAGCATGGGCAGGAAGGTAAGGGCAACGAGGATCACCGTGACGCCGGCAACCATGCCGACGAACTGTGGGCGGTGGGTGGGCAGCGTGCCCGCGGACTCGGGCGTCACACCCTGCCTGGCCAGCGAGCCGGCCAGGGCCAGTGCCAGCACCATCGGCAGGAACCTGCCGACCACCATCGCCAGCCCGAGGGCAGTGTTGTACCAGGTGGTGTTGGCGCTCAGGCCGGCGAACGCCGACCCGTTGTTGTTGGCCGCCGAGGTGAACGCGTACAGGATCTCGGACAGGCCGTGCGGGCCGCTGTTGAGCATGGCGGCGCGTTCGCCGGGCAGCGCCATGGCGATCGAGGTGCCGACCAGGACGATCAGCGGCGTCACCAGGAAATAGCTTGCGGCGAGCTTGATTTCGCGGGGGTTGATCTTCTTGCCGAGGTATTCCGGTGTGCGCCCGACCATCAGCCCGGCGACGAACACCGTGATCACCGCGAGGATGAGCATGCCGTAGAGCCCGGAGCCGGTGCCGCCGGGCGCCACCTCGCCGAGCTGCATGTTGAACATCGCCATCATCCCGCCGAGGCTGGTGTAGGAGTCGTGGAACGAGTCGACGGCACCGGTCGAGGTGAGGGTGGTCGAGTCGGCGAACACCGCCGAGTCCGCGACGCCGAAGCGCTGCTCGACACCCTCCGTCGCCGCGCCGATCGCGGTCGGCACCGTGCCGTGGTGCTGCAGCTGGAACCACATCATGAGCGTCACGCTGACCAGGTACAGGGACGCCATGACCGACGCGATCGCGTACCCCTGTTTGGTGCTGCCGACCATGCGCCCGAATGTGCGCGGCAGCGAGAAGCTGATCACCAGCAGCAGGAAGATCTCCAGCCAGTTGGTCCACGTCGTGGGGTTCTCGAATGGGTGCGCGGAGTTCGCGTTGTAGAAGCCGCCGCCGTTGGTGCCGAGTTCCTTGATGGCCTCCTGGCTGGCGACCGGCCCGCCGGTGATGGTCTGCTGGGCGCCGCCCAGGGTGTTGACGACCTGATCGTTGAGGTGGAAGTTCTGGATCGCGCCACCCGCGACGAGCAGGATCGCGCCGAGAACCGAGATGGGCAGCAGGATGCGCAACGTGCCGCGGACCAGGTCCACCCAGAAGTTGCCGAGGTCGCCGGTGCGCTTACGGGCGAAGCCGCGCACCAGCGCGATCGCCACCCCCATGCCGACCGCGGCCGACACGAAGTTCTGCACCGCCAGCCCGGCCATCTGGACGAGGTGCCCGTCGGTGGACTCCCCGGAGTAGTTCTGCCAGTTGGTGTTCGTGACGAAGCTGACCGCGGTGTTCCACGCCAGCGCGGGTGTCATCTTGGTGGCCGGGTCGTGCAGGTGCAGCGGCAACGCGCCCTGCACGAGCTGCAACGCGAACAGGAACAGGACGCTGATCGACGAGAACGCCAGGACGCTGCGCGCGTAGGCGCCCCAGGTCTGCTCCGAACGCGAGTCGACACCGATGAGCCGGTAGATCACCCGCTCGACGGAGGAATCCCTGTCAGAGCTGTAGACGCGGTACATGTAGTCGCCCAAGGGAACATGCGCCGCCGCCAGCGCCGCCACGAGGACGACGAGAAAGACCACCCCGGCCGCCGCGGTGCTCATCAGAACCGCTCCGGGAAAATCAGGGCGCAGCCCAGGAACACGGCGAGGATGATGGAAAGAGCCAAGCCGACGACGTTTTCGTAGCTCACAGTCGCTCGACCAACTTCTGGGCCAGTCCCAGGACGGCGAACACCGCCACCGTCAGCAGGACGTAGCTCAACACGCCCATTCTTGTCTCCGTTCAGCGCCAGTCAGGCGGCAGGTCACCGTGCATGCCAAAGGCCCCTTCGAGGCCGCAGCGTCGCAGTCCTCTTCGGGCGAGGTCAGCTTGAAGCTAGGCGGGGCCCGGTGGCTAGGGCCTTTGGTTGACGGATTCCTAACGCTGCCGCGCTGCGCCTTTACGGTTCCTTTACGCCCTCCGTAAATCTTGGCGGGGCCGCCGTATGGAAACCGTGTGGATCGATAGTCGGCGCTGCGAATCGGCGTAAACCGAATTCATGCGAAGGACAGCGCAGCAACGTGTCGCGCCGGTCACCGACCGCTCGACTCGGGAGGCGACGGCAGCACCGGCCGGCTGGTCGTGGCCGCTCGACGGGGCTCGTCGGTGGGGATCATTGGACGCCGAGGTCAGCCGGTACGGCGTTCGGCGCTACCGGTTGACCGTCTACCCGCCCGGGACGGCCGCCGCCGACGCGCGGCTGGCCCGGCTGTGGCGGGGGTGGCCGGTGTGTGGCGCCGCGATCGCATTGCTTGCCGTCATGTTCCTGGGCGACGTGGCGGCCTCGCTCGGCACCGTGTTGGTTTACGCCGCGGCCGCCTATGTGGGCATCGGCACGTTACTGTTCCTGCGGGCCGGGCCCCATCGTGTGCGGGTCAAGTCCATGTCGGTCGTTCTGCTGCCCACGGACGCCGACGCGGGTGAGCAACGCAGGCACGCCGAATGGCAGCGGCTGGTCCGGATGCTGACCCGGGCCGACCACATGCTGCGCGTCGGCGCGATTTCGTTGGCGGAGCACGAGGCCGTCTGGTGGGAGGCCTACGACCGTCTGGAGGCGACGAATGTCTGATCCTTCGCAGCTGGCAGCAGCCGTCGAGGCCGTAGCCGCCGCAGCGGCGTTGCTGAGCATCTACTTGCTGGGCCGGCGCGGCCACGGGCGGTCCCGCAGCGCCTATGGCACGGCCTTCGCGGTCAGTCGCCGCCGGCCCGACCGTCGATCACCGGTAGCCTCACCCGGAAAACCGTTCGGCCGTCCGCGGATTCGGCGGTAACCGAGCCGTGGTGGGCCTTGACGATCGACGCGACGATGGCCAGGCCCAGCCCGACTCCCGAGCCGCCGAACCGCGAAGCGTCCGCGCGGACGAATCGCTCGAACAGCCGCGGCAGGAGTTCGGAGTCGATGCCCGGCCCGTCGTCGGCGACCGTCAATTCCGCATAGGGCTCTTTGGTGTCGCCGCGGCGGCAGATAACACTGGTGGTCACCGTGACGCCCGGCGGCGTGTGGAGCCGGGCGTTGGCGAGCAGGTTGCTCACCAGCTGATGCAGCCGGGCGTGGTCCCCGCGGACCCAGACCGGCTCTTGCGGAAGGTCTTTCAACCACTGATGGGTCGGCGCGGCCACGGCGGCGTCGTTCACCGCATTGCCGGCCAGTTCGGCCAGATCGACGTCCTCGGTCTGCAGGTCCTGCCCCTCGCCGAGCCGTGAGAGCAGCAACAGCTCCTCGACCAGCAGCGCCATGCGTCGCGCCTCGGATTCGATGCGGGCCAACGCGTACTCGGTGGTCGGCGGCAGCGCAGAGCTGTCCTGGCGGGTCAGCTCGGCGTAACCCTGGATCGCCGCGAGCGGGGTGCGCAGCTCGTGGCTGGCATCGGTGATGAACTGCCGCATGCGCAAATCGGATTCGGCGCGATGCGCAAGCGCTCCGTCGACGTTGTCCAGCAACCGGTTCAGCGTGTGGCCGACGATCCCCACCTCGTTCTCGGGGTCGGTGTCCTGCGGCCCCGCCCTGATGCTGATCCGCTGGTCGCCGTCGGTGAGCGGCATGGCCGCGACTTCGGCGGCGGTGGCGGCGAGCCGGCGCAGCGGCCGCAGCGCGTAGCCGACCACCCAGGCGGTGAGCCCCGCGGTGATCGCCAGCGCCGCAGCGACCAGCACCACGGTCGTGACCTGCTTGCGCGCGATGATCCGGTCGCCGATGCCCAGGGATACGCCGACGACGAGCAGGTCGGCGCCGTCGGCGCGGCTGTCGACGCGGTAGGCCCCGAGGCTGCCGAGTTTGACGCTCCGCGGTGGGCCACCGGGCCATGCCTGCTTTTCGATGGCGCGCACCACGTCGGCCGGCGCGGGCCTCGGTTGTACCTCGGAGAAGTAGGCCGAGCCGATCACGACGCCGTCGTGCAGCACCGCGATGACATTCCCCGGGGTCTGTCCGGTGAACTCCAGCATCGCCTGGTCGATCGGCTCCGTACCGCGCCGCTCCGAGGTGTGGTCACCATTGCGGTATCGGCTGTATGAATAGCTCAGCGCGGTCAGGGACTCGGCGACGTCGGCGTCGCTCATCGCGGTGACGTATCCGCGCAGGCTCAGCACCGATACCACCCCGACGGCCACGAGCACCACGCTGACCACAGCCAGCACGCCCAGCAGCAGTTGGCGCCGCAACGAGTGGGGAAGCCACCACGGGAGGTCTCTTGGCTCGCTGGGTGGCGGGCGGGTCATTCCGCCGGCCGCAGCATGTATCCGACACCGCGCACGGTGTGGATCATCGGCTCTCTGCCGGAGTCGATCTTCTTCCGCAAGTAGGAAATGTAGAGATCGACAATGCTGGTGCGGCCGGCGAAGTCGTAGTTCCACACGCGGTCGAGGATCTCGGTGCGAGTCAGCGCACGGCGGGGGTTGCGCATCAGGAAGCGCAGCAGCTCGAACTCGGTCGAGGAAAGCGAGATCGGCGTGCCGTCTCGCGTGACCTCGCGGCTGGCGGTGTCGACGCGCAGGTCGCCGACCTTGAGGGCGTCGGCGGACGGCGGGGCCTGCTGGCCGGACCGGCGCAACAACCCGCGCAGCCGGGCCACGAGCTCCTCGAGGCTGAAGGGTTTGGTCATGTAGTCGTCGGCGCCCGCCGTCAGGCCGGTGACCCGGTCCATGACCGAGTCGCGGGCCGTCAGAAACAGCGTGGGGGTGTAGGCCTCGGATTCGCGGACCCGCTCCAGGATCTGCAGCCCGTCCACGTCGGGCAGCATGATGTCGAGGACCAGCACGTCGGGGCCGATCTTCTCGAACTTGGCCATGGCCTCGCGCCCGTTGTGGGCGATGTCGACGACCCAGCCCTCGTAGTGCAGCGCCATCTTCACGAGGTTGGTCAGCGCCGGCTCGTCGTCCACCAGCAAGACCCTGATCGGTGATCCGTCGGGACGGTAGATGCGCGGCAGCTGCCCAAGAATCGCTTGGCGCGGCCGCTGACTTCCGGCGTATCCGGTCATTACGGACATGTTCCTACATTCTGGCAAGCTCACACGCCGCTGTCACGAAGTTCATAGAGTTTTCAAATCTGTTGGCGTTGGCTCGCCCCGGTCAAAAGGCACTCAAATATGAGTTGCATATGTTTCCGGCCGGCCGGCTTGAGATCGGTCGAATTCCGAAAAATACTGGTTTACATAGGTGTTGATCTGAGAGGCCGAGCAGTCCAGTAGGCGGGAGCTTTCAAAGCTGCTGCGCAGGAACGAAATTCACAGTTCAACGAGAGGCTGCGGCGCGGCGGGTGTTTTCGGTGCCGAACCCGCCCGTGTGACGGCTCGGGACGACGACGTCTCGGCTCGCGTTAACTCAAGTTACGTCTAGTTACGAAACGCGTTCGGGAGAACGGTTTCTCGCGGTCGAGAACGAAGGATACCGATGGATTTTGGCGCGTTGCCGCCCGAAGTCAACTCCGGCCGCATGTACACCGGCCCGGGGCCGGCGAGCCTGCTGGCCGCCTCCGCGGGATGGGAGTCGCTGGCCGCCGAGCTGACCGACGCGGCGGCCGGCTACGAGTCGGTGATCACCACTGTGACGCAGGACTGGCAGGGGCCGACGTCGATGTCGATGGCGGCCGCGGTCGCGCCCTATGTGACGTGGATGAGGGCCACCGCCGAGCAATGCGAACAGGCGGCCAACCAGGCCACCGCTGCCGCCGGCGCGTACGAGACGGCGTACGCGATGACGGTTCCCCCGCCGCTCATCGCTGTCAACCGTGCCCAGCTCATGACGTTGGTCGCGACCAACATCTTCGGGCAGAACACGCCGGCGATCATGGCCACCGAGGCGCAGTACAGCGAGATGTGGGCGCAGGACGCCACCGCCATGTACAACTACGCGGCGAGTTCGGCCTCCGCCTCGGCCTTCAGCGTCTTCGCACCGCCGCCGCAGACGACCAACCCGGGCGGGGTGGCCGGCCAGGCCGGCGCGGTCGCCCAGTCGGCCGGTGGCAACGTGCAGTCGGCGACGACTCAGCTGATGTCGACAGTGCCGCAAGCCCTGCAGGGTTTGTCCACCCCCGGATCGTCGTCGGCCTCGGGGCTGTCTTCGGCGGCAATGGGCACCGGGGCCTCGCTGGGCTCTTCCGGCGCATCGGCACCGCTCAGCGCGCTGTCGAGCCTCACCGGCGCGTCTAGCAAGACCGCGACCAAGAGCGCGAGCGCGCTGTCCGGGCTGTCGTCGAGCCTCACATCGGTGTTGAGTGGGAGTGGAGCGACCGGCCTTTTCGATGTCGTCGGCATCGGCTCCGACTTCGCGGGTCTGGGTGGCGACGGCGCGGGCCTGGGTGCCGACGGCGGCGGAATCGGCATGGACCTCTACGGCCTGTCGATCGATTTCCAGGGCGCGGGCACGATCATCGGCGCCGAGGGTGGCGCGCTCCCGGCAGGTCTGGGGGGAGACCTGGGCCTGGCGCCGCTGGGCGGTCTGGGCGAGGGCGCATCCGCGGGGGTCGGCCAGGCGGCATCGCTCGGGACCCTGTCGGTGCCGCCGAGTTGGGCCGACGCGGTTTCGTCCGTGGCGCCGCTGCCCGGCCTGGACGCCAACGTGATGCCCGGCGGATGGGGTGCCGCGCCGACGCCATCGGCGCCGAGCACCGCCGGCATTTCGAAGCTGCCGCTGGGCGGCATGGTCGGCCGCGAATCTGACGGCGCGGTTCAGCGGATCGGGTTCCGCTCGTCGCTGATCCCGCGCTCGCCGGTGGCCGGTTAGGCGAGAACGCGTTCGGCCGCAACGCAAACGACGGGGCCGCACACCGGTCGGTGTGCGGCCCCGCGTGTGAAGAAGTGCGTCAGGCCCAGCTGGAGCCGACGGCCGAGTCGGTGCTCGACATGTTGCTGCCGGCGGTCTGAACCTTCTGGCCGTGGGAGTTGGCCTGCTCGTAGATCACCTGGAAGTTGCGGCCCAGCTGAGTGATGAACTCCTGGCAGGCCACCGAACCGGCGCCACCCCAGAAGTCACCGGCGGCCAGCACATCGCGAACGATGGACTGGTGCTCGGCCTCCAGCGAAGCCGCCTGCGCGCGAATCGTGGCGCCGTGGGCGTCCACATCGCCGAACGAGTAATTGATGGTCATGACATATCTCCTTAGAAGTTTCGAGGGACCGGCGACTAGCTGCCGAGGATCTGCTGAGAAGCCTGCTCTTGCTGCTCGTAGTTGCTGGCGTCGCGGATCAACCCGTCACGCACGCCGTGCAGCATGTTCACGATGTTGCGGAAGGCCTGGTTGACCTGGCCCATGGTGTCATACGACGTCGCCTGAGCCTGGCCGCTCCAGCCGGCACCGGCGATGTTCATCGACGACGCCCACATCTTGCGGGCCTCGTCCTCGACGGTCTGCGCGTGGGTCTCGAAACGCCCCGCCATCGCCCGCATCTCGTGCGGGTCAGTCATAAAGCGTGTTGCCATTTTTCCTTCTCCTTGTCTGATTTGGTTGTCTTACTTGGTTTTTCGAGCCTTCAGTTGGCTGAAGTGTTGGACAGACAGGTCGTCTGTGGAACTAGACGACGACCTGCTTGGGCATGACGATCGGCTTGAAGCCGTAGCGCGGCCCGGCCCCGTAGGCGCCGGCGCCCTTGGCGACACCCGCCATGCCCGGCATGCCGGGCATCGCGGTGACGGGCTCGGCCGCATCGGAGGCGACGGTCCAGCCCGAACCAGCCAGTGGTGCGGTCGACGAGACCTCGACTGCCGGCGTGGCCGCGGACCAGCCGGCCGGCACCGAGAGGCCGCCGATCGAGCCGGCTTCGCCTAGCGCGGCCGACGCGCCGCCGCCAGAAACGCTGTTCACCAGCGCGCCCTCGCCGATGGCGGCGCCACCGGCCAGCGGGGTGACGTCGCTGGCGGCGGCCGCCGGCGCCGCGGCGGCCAGCGTGTGGCCGAGCGACACCGCGGTGGGGATGGTGTTACCGACCCACCACGCCGCCGTAACCCCAACCTGCTGCACGGCGTTGAAGTTCAGCAGAGTACCGCCGAAGCCGTCCAACGAGGTCAGCAGGGACTGCACAGGGGCGGGCAAGGAGTTGAAGAAGCCGGTGCCAAACGTCTGCACGGTGCCGCCGTCGAAGATGGACGTCAGGTTACCGATCAGCCCGCTCAAGCCCGACGCCGCCGGCGAAGCGGTGGCGTTCGCGTATGCCGCCGACACCGCGGTGCCCTGGGTGGCGGCCGCGGCCGGGCTGGAGGTCGGCGACGCGGGAGTCAGGGGCTGTAAGACGCTCGCAGCCGTCGCCGCGGCCTGGTAGGTGATCATCGTGACGGCGTCCTGCACCCACATCTCCGCGTACTGAGCCTCGGTGGCCATGATCGCCGGAGTGTTGATGCCCAAAAAGTTGGTCGCCACCAGCGCCGCCAGCGTGGCCCGGTTCGCGGCGATCATCGGCGGCGGCACGATCGCCGCGAACGCCGCCTCGTAGGCGGCCGCCGACGCCGATGCCTGGGCAGCGGCCTGCTCGGCTGCTGCCGCGGTGGTTGTCAGCCAGCCCACGTAGGGCTGCGAGGCGGCCGCCGCCGCCGTCGATCCCACACCGGTCCACTGCTGGGAGGTCAGGTTCGCGACGATCGAGTCCCACGACGTTGCCGTGGTGCTCAACTCGGCGGCCAGGTTGCTCCAGGCCGACGCGGCGGCCATCAGCGGACCCGAACCCGCGCCCGTGTACATCATCGCGGAGTTGACCTCGGGCGGCAGAGCTGCAAAATCGAAAGCCATCAGAGTTCCGTCCTTTTCGTCGTTTTTGGCTGATCAGTGAGTTCTCGCGCCCGTCGCTCAGACGGCCCTCATCTTCGGCATGACGATCGGTTTGACGCCGTAGCGCGGTGCGCCGAAACCTGCGCTGTTGCGCGCCATCGCGCCCATACCGGGCATTCCGGGCACGACCGTTCCGGGGCCCGCCTGCGGCGCCGCGGCGGTCCACCCGACGGTCTGGACGGCGCTGACAGGAGTTGCCCCCGGAGTAATGGTCCCGGCCCAGCTCGGCGGAACGGACAGCTTGCCGACCATCGTCGCCTGGCCCACATTCGCGACCGGCGCCGCAGCCATGGCGCCCACACCTCCCATACCGGCGCCGGCCGGGGCCGTCACGTTCACCGCGTCAGCCGCGCCGGCAGCCGCGCCGGCGTCGCCTGTGTCAGCAGCCGCAGCCGGGAGCAGGCCACCGCCGGCCATACCGAGGCAGTCCGACATGGCCGAGGCCCAGTTGCCAGTCTCGTAGCTGCCGAAGTTCGCCGCGTTGCCCGAAGGGCTGAACGGGTTGCCGCCGACGCTGGTGGTGGGACCACCAAGGAAGGTGCTCAGGTTGTTGAGGAAGGAGTCGAAGCTGCTGAGGGGGCCGCTCGCCGCGGTGTTTGCGGCCTCGGTGCTGGCGTAGGTGCCCGAGCTCAACCCCAGGGTGCTGGTGAACTGCTGTTGGATGGCCTGCGCCTCACCAGCCAGCTGCTGGTAAAGCGTGCCATAACTCGAGAAGATCCCCGCCTGCAGCTGAGATACCGGGTCCGCAGCGGCCGGAGCAATAGCGGTCGTCGGCGCCGCGGCGCCGGCGTTCTGCGCTGTCAGTGAGTTACCGATCCCTTCCAGCTGCTGCGCCGCCGAAAGCAATTCCTCGGGGATTGCTGTCAAGAATGACATCTATCGCTCCTCGTGTTCAGAAAAATGCCGACCCCCGTGCGGTGGATCGACCTGTGCGTTCAGGTAATGGTCCCTGTGCGTTCGCGTAAGGCTAACTAGCTACGGCTCCACAGTCCTGACCGAAAGGGTTAGGGTGACAGCCGTTTACGGCGTTTTAACGAACAGTCCAGCAGTTTTAACACGTTCCTGGCGGGCGACATCATCGCGTCACGTGGCAACTCCCAGCAACGTAGGCCTCAGGCGCGCGGCGCGCGGATCCTACGCGAAGCCCGGGCGGCCCGCACGTTCGCTGATCGCACGAATTGCACCGGTGCGACACGAGGGGAGCTGACCCGGCGCGCTACATTCGCCGCCGGGCCCCCATAGCCCAATTGGCAGAGGCAGCGGACTTAAAATCCGCCCAGTGTCGGTTCGAGTCCGACTGGGGGCACAGCAACCCGGAGGAGGGGCTGGCGGGGCGCCGTCGTAACCCGGGTAGCTACAGGCGGACCGCCTGCCTGTAGCCAGGGGCGGCTTCGTCGGACCGGTCGGTGGAGTCGATCCTGCCAGTGTCGATACAAGAGGGAATGCAGCTCATCGTCGCCTGTGGCTCCACCCTCACCGCAGCCGAGGCAGATCAGACGAATCACCTTGTAGGCCGGCGCGATTCGCGCCCCGACATCCTGGCCGTGCGGCGGCACGAGAGGAAGAGCGTCCGGTCGGGATGCAGTATTGCGGCCGCGGCGCCATCTTTCGGGCGCACCTCGGGCACGGGTCATCGCCGTGCCAGCAGTTGGTCTGAAGGGCCGTGCCGCCGACGGCATCGGTGAATCCGGCCAGATTGGCGCCGGTCGACAGACTGCCCCTCGTGGTGGCACCCCACTGCAGATGCGGCGGTGCCGGCCCGCGCGCTCGCATACGAGCGCGCTTGCATTCAGGCGCTGCGCGAACTGGTCCGCGAGCTGGTCCCCCAACTGGTCCGCGATAGGTCATTGAAAGCCGCCGCCCGCGCGGCCAGCGCCTGATGCTCGGTCGGACGGGGCCACCCCCCCGACGTCGCGGCCGGCCAGTCGCATCAGCAAACCGCCGATCGCGTCGGCGGCGGCCGAGTGGTCGGCCACACCGGCCCGCATGGCGTTTCGGGGCAGGTCGGGGAACAACGCGTCCGCCGGCTCCTGGACGACGGTGCTGCCGCCCGCGGTCTTGATGGCGGCCAGCCCGGCGACTCCGTCGTCGAGCAGCCCCGACAGCAGGACGCCGATGGCGCGCGGCCCGTAGTCCAGCGCCACGGATCGCAACAGCGCGTTGATCGCGGGCCGCTGGCCGCTTTCGCGCGGCGCGTCCGACAGGGCCACCCGATGCTCGCGCGCGAGCAGGTGGCGGTCGGGCACCGCGGTGTAGATGCGGCCGGCCTGCAGCACGTCGCCGTCGACCGCCGGCACCGCCCGAAGCGGGCCACAGCGGTCGAGGATCTGCGCCAGCACCGACGGTGTCCGGGGGCTCGTGTGGACGACGACCATGACGGCGAACCCGAAGCCCGCGGGCATGCCCGCCGCCCACCCGGTCAGCGCCTGGATCCCGCCGGCGGACGCTCCGATTGCCACGACGCCTGCTGCGGGGCCTGCCGCCGGTACCGCCGTGTTCCGCATCGCCCCGCCTAGCCCCGGCCGTGTCGGCCAACGGCCAGCGGATCCCGCGTCGCCGTCTGAGACCCACGATGGCCGACCCGGGCAGCGGCGCCAAGGGTCTTTGGCCACCACTTCCGGCGACGCTCGTGCGCGAGGATTCAGTGCAACCGGACGAGGTTGTGGCCGAACCGATCACACCGATGATCCCGGCTACGGGCCCGCCGCATGCGCCGCCGCCGACCGCCGCTCCTAGACTGGCCAACCGTGGGCATGCTGTGTGGTCTTGCGCCGTGGATCGTCTATTGGGTGCTCGTCGGTAACGTCCCGTTCGCCGTCGCCGCGCTTGTCGCCCTGGCGATGGCCTTGGTGGCCGCGGCCGTCCCGGCGCTCACCGGCGCCGCAGGCGATTCGGGACGCGTGTTCGAAATGAGTTCGGCAACAGCATTTCTGGTGTTGACCGTACTGAGCTTCACGCTCAGCGAATCGTTGCTGGGGCAGTGGATCCTGCCGCTGGGCAATGCCGGGATGTTGCTGGTGGCTCTCGTCGCCACCGCGACCGGCAAGCCGTTCGTGCGCCCATTCGCGGCCGCGGAACAACCCGACGACGTGGTCGGGACCGACCTGTTCGGCCGGACCGTCGCGGCCCTGAACCGGGTCTGGGTTGCGACGTTCGCCGGCATGACTGTGTCATCGGCGATCCCGCCGCTCACGCTGAGCGGCGCCACCTTGCTGGACCGTGAGACGCCGCCGGCGTTCGTCTGTTATTGGGTCATCCCGTTCGCGCTGCTGGGCCTGGCGGCGCTGGTGTCTCGGGTGCTGCCGGCCCGCATGCTGGCGGGCATCGACGACGTCGCGCGGGAGACGTCGTTTGTCGCCTACGACGAAGCGACCATCGACGAGCTGTACTTCTTGGCCCAGGAACACGCCAACCGCGAGGTCGGCCCCGGCAAGGAGGCCTACAGCGTCAAGGTCGGGGGGATGGGCACTCCGCTGACCGGCGACGAGTCCCGCAAGTCGTGGCCCTCGACATACAAGGTGCGCGACAAGCGGCGCTGAGCGCGGACCGCCTCCACCCCGGGGCCGGCGGCCGGGTTCGGATACGTTGGTTGCGGCGGGGCGGGCCCGGATTCTGCCGCATGCGCCCCGCGTCTTGGTTGCGGCCTAACAGGGAGCAGGCGTGAACGCACACAGCCCGGATGCCATCCGCGCGGAAACCGTCACCATCACCGGCCACGGCGGCGACGAGATCGAGGCCTACCAAGCGGTGCCCCTCGCCGAGGGATCGCGCGGCGGGGTCGTCTGGATCCATCACATGCCCGGCTATGACCGGGAGACCAAGGAGTTCGTCCGGCGACTCGCCGTCAACGGCTTGCACGCCGTGGCCCCGAACCTCTACTCGCGGGAGGCCCCGGGTGCCTCCCCCGACGACGCCGCCGCCGCGGCGCGGGCGGCGGGCGGCGTGCCCGACGAGCGCCTGGTCGGCGATGTCGCGGGCGCGGTCGAGCACCTGCGCTCGTTGCCTGGCACCAACGGGAAGTACGGCGTGATCGGGCACTGCTCGGGCGGGCGGCACACGTTCCTCGCGGCGTGCTCGCTGCCGTTCGACGCGGCGGTGGACTGCTACGGCGGCTTCGTCGTCGAAAGCCCACCGGACGGTGTGCCTCGGGCGATCAAGCCGATCCTGCACCTCGCGCCGAACCTCAGCTGTCCGCTGCTCGGCCTCTTCGGTGCCGACGACCCCTTCCCGTCACCCGAAGCGGTGGCCACGCTGGACGCCGAGCTGACCAGGCTGGGCAAGCCACACGAATTCCATTCCTACGAGGGGGCGGGCCACGCCTTCTTCTCCGTCGACCGGCCGGCCTACCGCGTCGAGGCGGCCGTGGACGGGTGGCGGCGCATCGACGAGTTCTTCGGCACCCACCTGAAAGGCTAGGGCCCGGCCATGTGCACCCACCTCACCGAACACGTCGAGATCGACGGCAGCGGCAAAGGCGCGACCGGCTGGTTCGGTGCCAGCCGCGCGACCGTCTACGTCGACCACCCCGTCCATGCGCCCTACGCCCACACGGTCAACATCGACGTGATCAACCCGCGGATCGGCCCGTCGGCGCGGGTGGCCCTGGAACTCACCGAGGAGAGCGCCCTTGCGTTGGCCGATGCCATCCGCAACGCGATCTCGCACGCGCCCGCCGGTATCGCCTCCAAGAACCCACGCCATGACCGCTGACTTCGCGGGCCGCAACTATCCCGAAATGGCCGTCGCGCGAGGCAGAATCGAGCCCGCCCCGCGGCGCGTCCGCGGCTACCTCGGGCACGAGCTGGTCTTCGACACCTGCGCGGCCCGGTACGTGTGGGAGGTGCCGTATTACCCGCAGTATTACATCCCCCTGGCCGATGTCCGCGCGGGGTTCCTCAGCGACGAAAACCACCCGCAGAAGGTGCAATTCGGCCCCTCGCGGTTGCACTCCCTGCTCGGCGCCGGCAAGACGTACCCATCGGCCGCGCGCGTTTTCGATGCCGGCGGCGACAGCCCGGTGGCCGGCACCGTGCGGTTCGAGTGGGATCCGTTGCGGTGGTTCGAAGAAGACGAGCCGATCTACGGCCATCCGCGCAACCCGTATTCGCGGGTCGACGCCCTGCGGTCGCACCGGCACGTCCGCGTCGAACTCGACGGAGTCGCGCTGGCCGACACCGGGTCTCCCGTGTTGTTGTTCGAAACGGGTTTGCCGACGAGGTATTACATCGAGCCCACCGACGTCGCCTTCGAACATCTGCAACCCAGCCCGACCCAGACGCTTTGCCCGTACAAGGGGACGACGTCGGGCTACTGGTCGGTGCGGACGGGCCCCCCGGGCGAGCAGGTGGTGCATCCGGACCTGGCGTGGACCTACCACTACCCGCTCCCGGCGGTCGCCCAGATCGCGGGTCTGGTGGCTTTCTACAACGAAAAGCTCGACATCGCGGTCGACGGCGCCATGTTGGCGCGCCCGCAAACGCAATTCAGCTAGCCGGCACCCGGGTCCCGCGGCGGGACGAAATAATGATTTAAACTGCCGCACATGCGGTTGAAACATTGCCATTCGAGGCTTTCACCCGTCTACGGCGTCACTGCGCACCGCAGCATAAACCAAAGGCCGTGAGGTCGAATTGGGGTGTGTCTGAACCATGTTGCCTTATCCCGATTGGCTGAATCCCGGAGACAACGCCTGGCAATTGGTGGCAGCCACCCTTGTCGGCCTGATGAGCATCCCGGGCATCGCCGTGCTGTACGGCGGTATCGTCCAGAAGAAGTGGGCCGTCAACACGATGTTGATGGCCTTCACCGGTTTCTCTCTGGTCCTGGTCGTGTGGGTGCTGTGGGGATTCAAGATGGGCTTCGGCGAACCGCTGAAGCTGGGCCCCGGCATCCTGGCGTCGGCGGTCGGAAAACCCAGGACGATCCTGAGCAGCAATAACCAGCAGATCGCCTACATCCCGCTGCTGGACGGAACCATGCCGTCCTTCCGTTTCTCCGAGACCACGCTCGCGTACTTCCAGTTCGTGTTCGCCGGCATCACCCCGCTGCTTTTTCTCGGCAGCGTGATCGGTCGAATGAACTTCAAGGTGTGGCTCATCTTCGTGCCGCTGTGGTCGACATTCGCCTATTCGGTCAACGCGTTCCTGTTGTGGGGCGGCGGCTGGTGGTCGCACGCGGGCGCCCTGGATTACAGCGGCGGCTACGTGATCCACCTGGCTGCCGGGACAAGCGGTTTCGTCGCCGCCGCGGTGATCGGCCCGAGGCTGGCGCGCGACCGCGAACGCGCGGTGCCCAACAACCTCCCGCTTGCCGCGGTCGGGGCCGGCGTGCTGTGGCTGGGCTGGAACGGGTTCAACGGAGGTGACCCGTACTTCTCGGGCGCCGACGCCTCCCTGGCGGTGATCAACACGAACCTCACCACCGCCGTCGCCCTCCTGACCTGGGTGCTCTGGGACATCTTCGCCAGCAAGCAGCGCAAGCCCACGTTCCTCGGCGCCATCAACGGCATGATCACCGGGCTGGTCGCGATCACCCCGGCCGCCGGCTTCGTGAACAGCTTCGGCGCCATCATCATCGGCGTCGTGGCGTCCTCGCTGGTGTGGATGTCGTGGAATTGGCTCGGCACGACGCGGCCGTTCAAGAAGGTCGACGACACCCTGGGCGTGTTCCACACCCACGGGGTGGCGGGGCTGGCGGGCGGGCTGCTCGTCGGGGTGCTCGCCGACCCCCACATCGTCGAGTACCTGGGCGGCAGCACGGGTCAGGACGCGACCTTCGCCGGATGGCTGTACGGCCACCACCCGAAGCAGATACTGATCCAGGCCGGGGCCGCCGGCACCATCATCGTCTGGGATGCGCTGGTCACCTTCGTGATCCTGCGCGTGCTGGGCCTGTTCATGAAGCTGCGGTTGCCCGACGAGGTGCTGGAGACAGGTGACCTCGGCGTGCACGACGAAGAGGCGTACCCGGACGACACGCTCGTCACCGGCCGGCGAATCGACCCCTCGGCGGCGACGCGGTCTGCACCGGCGGGGTCCACGTCCGCCGAGCCGGCGAATGACTAGCCATGAAGCTGATCACCGCCATCGTCCAGCCACACACGCTCGAAGACGTGCGGCATGCGGTTGAGGCGTCCGGCGTGCTGGGTATGACCGTCGTCGCGGTGCAGGGCTACGGCAGGCAGCGGGGGCACACCGAGGTCTATCGCGGGGCCGAGTACGCCGTCGAGTTCGTGCCGAAGGTCCGTGTCGAGGTGCTGGTCGACGACGAGTTCGTCGAGCGCGTGTCGACCGCCATCATCGGAGCAGCGCGCACCGGGAAGATCGGCGACGGCAAGGTGTGGGTCTCGCCGATCGACACGGTGGTCCGGATCCGGACCGGTGAGCGCGACCAGCAGGCGCTCTGACGCCAGCGCCGCCGCGGGGCCACCTCTCGCCGGGCGGGTGTGACATTTGCCTCGATGGCCGCCGATTTCAGAGAAGTATGAGAACCCGCGCGGTCGCACAGGTGCCACGTGCATCGGTGGCGACACCGAGAAACGGCTGGAAAAAGCGGTGTTCAGCCTTCGCTGCGCGAAAAATGTTGACACACCCGGAAATTAAGAAGAATAAGCGAATTCTAAGAGAACTTCGTGATGCAGGTAACTCTGGGTGCGCAGTGACGTCCCTGCGCCCGGCAACGAGCCGGTAAACTCTGGAAAACGCAATCGCATCAGCACTTCTCGATGCGCTAATCCGGTGACGGCCAGGCTTTCTCTGTCGCGCTCCGCAGCGGCGACCCGCACGCCCGCGTCGACCGAATCACAGCAAAGGCGGTGCCAGCATGAGCGATGTGGGGATGCTTGATACCTCGTCGGTAGTCCGGATCCCGGTGGGGAACGGCCCGATCACCGACATCGACGTCAGCCCCGACGGCGCCAGGTTGTACGTGACCAACTACGGGCACGACAGCGCGTCGGTCGTCGATACCCGCACCGGACGCGTCGTGGAGACCATCCGCGGCCTCAGTGAACCGTCCGCCATTGCCCTCAGCGGTGAAGGGCCGGCCCGTGCGTACGTCCTCACCGCGCGCGCCGCCTACGACGCGATCGACGTCATCGACGCCGCGACCAACCGCGTCGTCGCCACGCACCGGCTCGCGCTCAGCGTGAGCGACATGGCGGTCAGTGCCGACGGACAATCCCTCTTCGTCTGCCGCAACGGCGCGCCCGGCGCCGATGTCGCGGTGCTCGACTCCGCCGGGGCGACGCGCGCTGTGGTCGAGCTCGCGACCGTGCCGGGCACCACCGCGGAGTTCGTCCGCATCAGCGCCGACGGGACTCGCCTGTACGTCGGCACCAACGGGCCCTGCGGCGGCCGGATCGTGGTCATCGACCCCCGGGCCCGGCCGGCCCGCGGTGGCCCGCGCGTGGTCGACGTCGTCGACTTGGGCCTTCCCGTCCGCGACCTCGCGCTGAGCGCCGACGGCGGCACCGCCTACGTGGCCAGCTACGGCCCGGTCGTCGGCGCGGTGCTCGACGTCATCGACACCGGCAACCGCAAGATCGTCACCACCCGGAAGATCGGGGAGATCACCGGCGTGCTCACGCGGCTGGCACTCAGCCGGGACGGCAACCGCGCCTATCTCCTCAGCGAGGACGCGATCACCGTGGTGTCCTCGCGCACGCAGGACGTGATCGATGACGTCCGGGTAACCGCGCACCCGTCGGCCGTGGTGGAAAGCCCCGACGGCAGGAGCCTGTACATCGCGGACCATGGCGGCATGGTCACCGTGGCGTCATCGGTCCCGGCGCCGGGCCGCGAGCCGAGCCTGGCGCGGCGCGAACCCGCGCCCCACGAGGCGGCGCTCGTCTGACCGTTTGCGCGTGTCTTCCGGCCCGGGCGCGCGAACAGGTTTCCTCGCGCTGCGTGCGGCGATAGCATTCGCCCGATCGCATAACAGCTGCGCCGGAATCCGAAGGCGGTACATCAATGGACAGCACGATGCAGGACTTTCCGTTGACGATCGCCGCGATCATGCGGCACGGCTGCGGCGTGCATCGCGAACGCACGGTCACGACCTCGACCGGAGACGGCTACCGGATGAGCACCTACGGGGAGGTGGGCGACCAGGCCGCCCGGCTGGCGAACGGCCTGCGCCGCCTCGGGGTCAGCGGTGACCAGCGGGTGGGAACGTTCATGTGGAACAACGCCGAGCATCTGGCCGCCTACCTGGCGATCCCGTCGATGGGCGCCGTGCTGCACACCCTCAACATCCGGCTCTTCCCCGAACAGCTCGCCTACGTCGCCAACGAAGCGCAAGACCGCGTGGTGCTGGTCGACGCGTCGCTGGCCGAGGTGCTCGCGCCCGTGCTGGGCGAGCTGGAGACCGTCCACACCGTGATCATGGTGGGGGAGGGCGATGCCGCGCGGCTCGAGCGGTCGGGCAAGAAGGTGGTGCGATACGCCGACGTGATCGACGGCGAGTCGGCCGAATTCGACTGGCCGGAGATCGACGAAAGATCCGCCGCCGCAATGTGCTACACCAGTGGCACCACCGGCAACCCCAAAGGCGTTGTCTACAGCCATCGTTCGAGCTTCCTACACAGCATGGCGGCGTGCACCACCAATGGCATCGGCATCGGGTCCAGCGACATCGTGCTGCCGGTCGTGCCGATGTTCCACGCCAACGCATGGGGCCTGCCCTACGCGGCGCTGATGGCGGGCGCCGACATCGTCATGCCGGACCGCCACCTCGACGCGCGCTCGGTGATCGACATGATCGAGACGCAGCGGCCGACCGTGGCGGGTGCGGTCCCGACGATCTGGAACGACGTCAGGCACCGGCTGGAGGACGATCCCGATCACGACCTCTCCTCGCTGCGCCTGGTGGCATGCGGTGGCTCGGCCGTGCCGCTTTCGCTGATGCAGACCTTCGAGGACAAGCACGGCGTCCGGATCCGGCAGCTGTGGGGCATGACGGAGACCTCTCCGATGGCCACCACCGCGTGGCCACCTCCGGGAGTGCCGGAGGAGCACCGGTGGGCCTACCGCGCGACCCAGGGCCAGCCCCTGTGCGGGGTGGAGGTCCGCATCGTCGACGACGACGGCACGGTGTTGCCCAACGACGGCGTCGCGGTGGGCGAGGTGGAGGTCCGCGGGCCGTGGATCGCGGGCTCGTACTATCTGGGCCGCGACGAATCCAAGTTCGACTCCGGCTGGTTGCGCACGGGCGACGTCGGCCGCCTGGACGAGCGAAGCTTCATCACCCTGACCGACCGAGCCAAGGACGTCATCAAGTCCGGTGGGGAGTGGATCTCCTCGGTCGAGCTGGAGAACGCCCTGATCGGCCACCCGCACGTCATGGACGCCGCGGTTGTCGGGGTTCCCGACGAGCGCTGGCAGGAACGGCCACTCGCGGTCGTCGTCGCCAAGCCCGGCACGTCGGTCAGCGCGGAGCATCTACGAATGTTCTTGGCGGACAAGGTCGCCCGTTGGTGGCTGCCCGAGCGGTGGACCTTCGTCGAGGAGATCCCGCGCACCAGCGTGGGCAAATACGACAAGAAGGCCATGCGGTCGCGCTACGCCGACCACGGCTACTGGGTGGTCGAGGCCCGCGACTGAAGGATGAGAGTCCGCCGCTCAACCGTCGCGAAAACGGTTGAGCGACAGATCTACTCGACGAGTTTCTAGCTGGACGGCACGTCGAAGTACGTCGTGCCGCCGATCAGCGTGCCGCCCGTGGCCGGGGGAGTGTAGGACATGTAGATCGGCATCTGCGAGAAGATGTAGTTGCCGGTGTTGAAGACGCCGCTGGGATTCGGTGAGCCGGGCGGGATCGTCGATTGAGGCACTTCCACCAGTGTTTGGGGATAGAGGTTGGGGTCCACGCTGACCGTCTGCGTGTACAGCGGCGCGTAACCACCAGTGCTGCTGTTGTAGGCCTGCACGGAGAACGTTGTCCCGTCCGGCAGCGGCGCCCCCGGCAGAATGCCGGACAGATTGTTGGGCAGCAGGTTCTGCGGGATGTCACCGCCCACCCCGCCGGTGTCGATGGTCGCGAAGTTGACCGCCTGATAACCCGTGGTGACGCCGTCGTAGCTGACCGATATCTCCAGCTGGCCGGTCTCGGGCGCTCCCGAGACCGAGGCGAAGGGCGTCAACGGGTTGTCGCCGAACTGGAAATAGTGCTGCGGCTGATTGATCAGCACACCGTTGGCGAGATCACCGGGCAACTGCGGGACGAAGCTGTTGGGCAGGTTCTGATTGCTCAGTTGGTCGGTCGAGACCGTGTTGACTCCGGTGCCGAGGACGCCTTCCCACTCGCTCATGGGTTTGGCAATCCCGTTGCCGTCGGTTTCGCTGGTGACGACGCCGATCGTCATCGGCTTGGTCATGATCCCGTTGCCCAGGTTCATCTCGGCCGTGTAGGTGTCGTAGTGGGTGATGGTTTGGAGGGACGGGTCCGAACTCGGGCCGAAGGTGTACTCGAGACCCTCTTGAATCGGCTGTCCGAGGGATTGCACATTGACGTTCTGCTCGGGGATCAACGTCGTGGTGGAGCCGGTGTCGATGAACGCCTTCGACACCGGGCCGCCGTTGATGGAGATGTCGAGCTCGGGGCGGGTCTGGTCCATCGTCAGCGTGACGCTGGCCGCACCGCCCGCGCCGCCGGCCGATCCGGCATGGCCCGCCAGCGCGCCGCCCGGGGCGCCGGTGCCGCCGGCGGTCGCGGCGCCGTCGGTCACGCCGCCGGTACCACCCCCGCCGCCGTTGCCGATCAACTGCCCGCCGTGGCCGCCGGTACCGCCGTTCGCGAACGCCCCGCCCTCGCCGCCCGCACCGCCGTTGCCGAACCAGTGCGCGGTGCCGCCGGCGCCTCCGGTGGCGAAGGGTCCGCCGATCCCGCCGGCACCGCCGTTGCCCCACAGCAGGCCCCCGGTGCCCCCGGTGCCCCCGACTCCGCCGTCGACGACTTCGCTTGCGGCGTCGAGGGTAAACGTGCCGCCCTGGCCGCCGGCACCACCGGCGCCGAACAACACCGCGTTGCCGCCGGCACCGCCGATTCCGTTCGTGCCGCCGAGCCCGCCGGTTCCGCCGGTGCCCCACAGCAGGCCCCCGGTTCCCCCGGCGCCGCCGGCCGCCCCGGCACCGCCCATACCGCCCATGCCGCCGGTCCCCAGCAGGCCGGCCGGACCGCCGGCGCCGCCGGCCACACCGGTGGCCGTGCTCGCGCCGCCGCTGCCGCCGTTGCCCCACAAGATGCCGCCGGCCCCGCCGGCTGTCCCGACCCCCTCGGCGTTGGTGGAACCGTTGACGCCGTTACCGATCAACGGACGGCTTAGCAGCGCTTCGGTCGGCGCATTGATCACACCCAGCACGTTCTGCTCGAGGTTTTGCACCGGCGCCGAGCTGAGCAAACCCGATGCGTTGTCCTGCAGCGCCTGCAGCGGACTCGCCAGCGGCAACGCGTTGGCGGCCTCGGCCGTCGCGTAGGCGCCCGCGCCGGCATTCAGGGTCGCCACCAACTGCGTGTGAAATGCCGCCGCCCGCGCGCTGAGCGCCTGAAAGGCCGACGCGTGGTTGGAGAACAAGGCGGCAACCGCCGCGGACACCTCGTCGTCGGCGGCGACGAGCAGCCCGATCGTGGGTCCCGCCGCGGCCGTGTGGGCTTCGCTGATTGTGGAGCCGAGGCTGGCCAGATTTCTTGCTGCGTCGGTCACCAATTCCGGCGCCGCGACCACGAACGACATCTACCCTCCGGGTGTGATCACAAGTGATTGAGCGGTCGCTCCCGAATCGCGACGAACGGATGTTAACCCGATCGCGCTATCAGTCAGGCATTTTCGCGGAAGTACCCGAAACGCATTTTCGGACCACCTGAATTTGCGCAGCAGAAGTCGTTGCGCGCCAATTGTTCTGGCAACGCAACGTCCGAGTAGTCAGCGATCAGGGCAGGATGTGCAGACCCCACTTGCTGAGCAGCGGCTCGACCAGCACGAAATAGGTGGTGTGGTCATCCCCCTCGGGCGACGACGTCAGAATGCCGACCGCGCTGACCGTGCCGTCCGCGTTCTTGACGAAGCCCGGGCTGCCGCTGTCTCCGGGCAGGCTGTAGACGTTGGTCTCGACCGCGTAATTGCCTTCGGTGCCCGTCACCGCACCACAGGTTTCGCCGGTGACCGCGCCGACCTTGCAGAACGGCATGCCAACCTGAATCTGGCTGAAACCGAGCGCATTACGGACCGGGTAGCGCCCGGCGACGTCACCGACCGGCACGCCGACCGCCTGGTCGAGGCGGATGATCGCGGCATCCTTGCGCTGCGTCCCGGTATCGCCGTTCTCTTCGTACTCCTGGGCACTGACCCTGCCCAGCGGGACGTTGTCATCGCCATAAGTCCACACCGAGCCATCGTGCGAGTCGCAGTGCCCACTGGTCATCAGGTAGTAGGCGTCGTCGTTGCCCCTGGCGGCGAAAGCCGCGGTGCACGCAGAGTTGTCATCCTCGATCTTGGCGCCGGGAGCCGGCGGATTCCCTTCGGCCAGAACGGGACCGGCCGACGATCCCGCGCCGATCACCGCGGTGGCGATCACGGCCAGAGCGCGTGACCACATCCGAGGAACTTGGTCCCCGTCGTCAGTTGCTCAGCCACACGTGCCAGAAGCCGTCCGGGCCCGGGCGGCAGTCCCAGTGGGTGTAGAGGTTGTCGTTGTGGGTGATCTCGACGTTGGGAGCGTCGGCCTGACACCCTGCGGCGCTCGAATAGTTGCCCTCCACCTCTATCTCGTCGGCGTTGGCAACGCCCAACCCGACGGTCAGAAGGCCGGCCGACGCCAGCATCGTTGCAGCAATCAAGGTTCTCATGGAACACCCTCCGGGTATGTCGTTGGCGATCACAGCAAAATGAATTTAACGACCGGCTCAGCGGCGTCGTTCTGAAAACAGCCAAACTCGATTCCGACAGTTCCGTTGCGGCGCAAGGATCCTGACTACCGCGGAACTACGAAAAGTCAGCCGGTCCGAATTGCGGGCGATGCGAGACCGTGAGTTTGTCGGCCTGAGCCGTTGGATACGCTCGGACTGCCGAAGGCGTCGGGGATTCGACGGCGAAAAAGACACCGACGTCAAGTAGCCGGGGCGGCCGGCGCCCGATTTTCGAGTAACCCACTACGCAGGACGTGAGCTCCGGATTCCCGCAGGCTGGTGTGCGCCGGCGCGTGGTGCGCCGCTGCGCGATGCCGCCGCATCCGCCCCACCCTCGAGGAGGAGTCCTGATGGCGACACCCCAACCGTCCGTCGGTCCGTTGCCCGAAGACGGCCCCGAAGATGGTGAGGACATCGGTGTGCCCAATCAGTATCAGCTGCGTGGTAACGGCGTGCGGATCACTTACTTTCCCACCGGCGCCGGCCCGCTAACCCACGACGGCCGAATCATTCTGATTTATCAGGACTCTCACCGTTCACTCGTGTTCCGGGGCGCTCAGGTGCAAACGGTCGTCGTCGCGGATTTCGGCACGTGCGTCACCGCGACTCTGGAGAGAACTCTCGAGATCGAATCCGTCGCCGTCACACTGTTGATACCGACCGTGTTCTTGGCCGACGGAGGATCGACCAGCATTCGCACCGTGCTGGTCACGACGGTGCACACGCCGGGCGTCATCGGCCGGCAGCGCGAAAACCACACCGTGGTAGCACTGGCCGGCAAAGCATGGAGCGGTCCGCTGCCGTTGTGACGCGGGTGGTGAATCTCGACCGGACATCGACCGCCCGCGCCGCTTGGGTACCGTCGGGACCATGTGCCGCCTCTTTGGACTACACGCCGGGACCGACGTCTGCACCGCGACCTTCTGGCTGCTCGACGCGCCCGACAGCCTCTCCGAGCAGAGCAGGAGGAACCCCGACGGCACGGGCCTGGGCGTCTTCGACGAGCACGGGCGACCGGTCGTGTGCAAGCAGCCGATGGCCGCCTGGGACGACGCCGCCTTCGCCACCGAGGCGCACGAGCTCAGTGGCACCACGTTCGTCGCCCACGTCCGTTATGCGACAACCGGATCGCTCGACGCGCGCAACACCCACCCGTTCCTGCAGGACGGCCGGATATTCGCGCACAACGGCGTCGTCGAGGGGCTCGACATCATCGAGCGGCGCCTGCGTGAGGTGGGCACCGACAACCTCGTCGAGGGCAAGACCGATTCCGAGCGGGTCTTCGCCCTGATCACCGCGGGCGTCCGCGCGCACGACGGCGACGTGACGGCCGGACTCCTCGACGCCGTGGGATGGCTTGCGGCGAACGTACCGATCTTCGGGGTCAACCTGCTGCTGAGCACGGCCACCGACATGTGGGCGCTGCGCTACCCCGAAGGCAACCAGCTCTACCTGCTCGACCGGCGCCACGACTCGCGATCATCGGCGCCGGACCGCAAATTCCATATGCGCACCGAGCGGATACGCGCGCTCTCCGACCACCTGTGCACGCGCTCGTCGGTGGTCTTCGCCAGCGAACCGATGGACGACGACCCGCGCTGGAGCCTGCTCGAGTCGGGAGAGCTGGTGCACGTCGACGGCGCGCTGAACCTCTCGCGCCGCATAGCGCTGCCGGACCCGCCCCGGCATCTGCTCCGCACCGCCGATCTGAGCAAGCCGGCGCAGCAGGCACAGGCGGTGTCACCCTGAACCCTGCCCTGTCGGCCGGGGGTGGGGGCTGGCAGAGTGGGCGGGCGTGAGGACCAGACGTGCGCTTGTGCTGGCCGGTGGCGGAATCGCCGGGATTGCCTGGGAGATAGGGGTTCTGCGCGGGATCGCCGACGAGTCGCCGGCGGCGGCACGGTTGTTGACGGATTCCGACGTGCTGGTGGGAACCTCGGCCGGTGCGGCCGTCGCCGCGCAACTCGGCAGCGCCAGCACCCTCGACGCGCTGTTCGGCCGGCAGGTCGGCCAGGCGTCGGCCGAAATCGACTCCGGTGTCGACGTCGACACCATCACCGAGCTCTTCCTGGCGGCCTTGGCGGAACCCTGTGAGGGCGAAAACGAACCGGACCACATGCGGCAGCGGCTGCGGCGCATCGGAGCGGTCGCGCTGGCGACCCCCACGGTCCCCGCGCCGGTGCGCCGCGAGGTCATCGCGGCGCGCCTGCCCTCGCTCGACTGGCCCGCGCGGCCGCTGCGGCTCACCGCGATCGACGTCGACACCGGCGAGCTGGTCGTCTTCGACCGGGATTCGGGTGTCGACCTCGTCGACGCGGTGGCCGCGAGTTGCGCGGTGCCGGGGGCCTGGCCGCCGGTGGCCATCGGGGGCCGGCGCTACATGGACGGAGGGGTCGGCAGCAGCGTGAACCTGGGCGTGGCCGGTGACTGCGACGTCGCGGTGGTGCTCGTGCCCTCGGGCGTGGACGCGCCGGCGCCCTTCGGCGACGGGCCGGCCGCCGAGATTGCGGCGTTCGGCGGCTCGGCGTTCGCCGTGTTCGCCGACGGCGCCTCGCTGACGGCGTTCGGGGCCAACCCGCTCGACCCGCGCTGCCGCATCGCCTCGGCGACGGCCGGGCGCGAGCAGGGCCGGCGCGAAGCCGCGGCCGTCGCCCGGTTCCTCGGGGTCTGACCGGCCTCGCTCAGCCCTCGATGGTGGGAGGGGCGGGCCGATCGGGCGCCCCGTCCAACGTGGCGCCCGCCTCGCCGCCCGCTTCGCCGCCCACCTCAAAGGCGTCCAGGGCCCGGTTTGCCAGAGCCCGGCCCACGTCGATCACCTCGAGCGCCCGGTGAAAATCCAGGCTCCTGCAGACCGAGCGCGGCACCTCGATGAGCAGGTCCGGCGGGTAGACCGCCAGCGTGTGGCGCGCCAGCGCCGCCTGGGCGATGTCGATGGTCCGGTTCATCACCTCGAAGCTGCCCAGTTTCGGGATTTCCGTTGCGGCGCGCGCCAATTCGTCTTCGATCCGGTCGGGCGTAGCGGGTTCGGCGTCCGGATCGTCCGAGAGGCTTTCGGGTGTCGCGCCGAACCTGCTCAGCACGGCCCGCGCGGTGGGCCGGTCCAACAGCGCCGAGGTGCTGCGCACCACGCGGTTGAGCCACTCGACGCCGGCACCGGGCTCGTCTTCGCGAGCGCCGATGGTCTCGCTGCCGCTCAGGCTCACGGCGATGGTCAGGTCGGCGTTCACCGCCGAAAGGGGGGCCATCGGGAGCGGGTCGAGGATGCCGCCGTCGGCGAGCAGGCGCCCGTCGATCTCGTGCGGGGCGATCACCCCCGGTATCGCGATGGACGCGCGGATCGCCTCGTCGACGGGGCCGCGCTGGAACCACACCGACTTCCCCGCCAACAGGTCGGTCGCCACCGCCGTGTAGGGGATGGGCAGTTCCTCGATCGTGACCGGACCGAGGATGTCGCGGACCGCGTCCAGGATCTTTTCGGCCCGCATCACGCCGGCCGCGCTGATGGACAGGTCGAGCAGCCGCAGCACGGCGCGCTGCGTGAGGGACTTCGCCCAGTCGGCGAACTCGTCGAGACGGCCCGCGGCCTCCAAGCCACCGACCACCGCGCCCATCGACGAGCCGGAGATTCCCGCGATGCTGTAGTCGCGTTCCCGCAGCGCCTCGATGACCCCGATGTGGGCGTAGCCGCGGGCGCCGCCGCTGCCGAGCGCCAAGGCCACCCGGGGCGGCGCCGATCGGCGCGCCGCTGGTGACCCAGGTCCGCCGGCCATGCCATCATTCTGCGCGGCGAATCAGCCCGGCGTCTGGCGAGCCGACGTTTGAGTAGCCGTGATCCGAATTACTAACCGCACTCGTCGGCGGCGGCCGCGCGCGCGGCCGTGATCACGGCGGCCTGGCGGGCCGGGGTCAGGTCCGCCCACCGGTGGTTCCACGTGCCCGGGGTGCCCGACGGCGCGGCCTGGACCATCGCCAGGTACGGCTCCAGCTGCGCCTGACCGGTCTTCGGCTGGGCATCCATCCACACCTTGGCGGCGTGACACGCCTGGTAGTACTGCTCTTCCGTCGAATCCGCGGGCACGTCGACCCGGGTGGTCACCCCTCCGGGGGAAAGCCCGACGGCGCCCGGCGGCGCCGAGCCCGGTCCGCCGCGGGCGGCCGTCGACGGCGCCGGCGAGGGCGCCGTCCCGGCGTTCTGGGGGGCATGCGAGCAGCCCACGACCGGCCACAGACCTGCCACGAGAACAACCCCGCCCCAAAGCAGGGGCCGATGAGAGCGCGGACGCACGTTCTCAATGTATGCAACACTGGCTGCCGTGATGGAGCGCTTCGGATTTTGCGAGTGTTGTCGGCCCTGACCCGCCGCCGCTTGCCCGACCCTTCCCATCCTGGAGCCCTCGTCAAATGTCTCTGCCCGTCACCCATGACGCTGCCCTGCGCCCACGTTCCTTCGCGACGCCTTCCTCCGGTCCGACCCGGCTGCGGGTGCCCGACCTGCTGCACGCCACCGACCAAGCCGCCGACGACGTCCTCAGCGGACGCTGCGACCACCTGCTGCCCGAGGGTGGCGTACCGCGATCGCGGCGCTGGTTCACCCGCATCCACGGCGACGACGAGCTTGACGTCTGGCTGATCAGCTGGGTTCCCGGCCACGCCACTGAGCTGCACGACCACGGCGGCTCGCTGGGCGCGTTGACCGTCGTGTCCGGGTCGTTGGCCGAATTCCGCTGGGACGGAACGACTTTACGACGACGAAGGCTCGACGCGGGCGATCAGGCCGGGTTCCCGCTGGGCTGGGTGCACGACGTGGTGTGGTCGCCCCGGCCCGTGGCCGAGTCCGCCGCCGCGGCGACGGCGCCGGCGACGCTGAGTGTGCACGCCTACTCGCCGCCGCTGACCGCGATGTCGTACTACGAGATCACCGAGCGCAACAGGCTGCGCCGCCGGCGCACCGAACTGACCGACCAACCGGAAGGACCGTGATGAGCCGCATCGACCTGGTGCTCAGAGCCGCCCGGCGCCGCTACCGCCGGCTTCCCGCCGCCGAGGTGCCCGACGCGCTGCGGCGCGGCGCGGTCCTCGTCGACATCCGGCCGCAGGCGCAGCGCTTCCGCGAGGGCGAGGTGCCCGGCGCCCTGGTGATCGAACGCAACGTCCTGGAATGGCGCTGCGACCCGACCAGCGACGCCCGCCTGCCCGAAGCCGTCGGCGACGACGTCGAGTGGGTGATCCTGTGCTCGGAGGGCTATACCTCCAGCCTGGCGGCGGCCGCGCTGCTGGACATCGGACTGGTCCGCGCCACCGACGTCATCGGCGGCTACCACGCGCTGGCCGGAGCCGGGGTGCTCGAGCAGCTCGGCGGCGGCTCCGTCGACCGGGGCCCGGGAGCACCGGCGCACGCCGGCGCTCCCGGCCGCCGCTGGATCTAGCCGCTGTTGGCGTGCAGCAGCGGCCGTAGCCTGTCGGTTTTCTCCTGCGTCCACCCCGGCGGGGACAGTACCGCCGCCCACCCGTCGGCGACGTCACCGACGTAGTGATGTCCGTGCCCGTCGGGCACGTCCACCGCGACGGCCATGTCGGCCGACACCTGCAGGAAGGTGACCACCGGGATCCAGCGGGTCTGCGGCAGCACGTCGTAGCCCCGCTTCTCCTTGAGCCAGTCCGGCTCCTTGAACAGCAGGTTGGGGGTCCACCAGGCGATCGGATCGGAAGCGTGCTGCAGGTACACCACCCGCGGGTGGTCCCATGGAGAGTTCGGACGGGTCAAATCGCTTGCGCGAGCGACGAACCGGACCGCCCTGCCGTCCTGGTAGATCGGCAGCCACTCCGGTGACCCGGCGTCGCGGGTGGCGGTCAGGTCGGTCCAGATGGTGTTGTTGAAGGTCGGACCGCTGAACAGCGCGCCGTCGGTGCGGGCGAGGACATTGTTGAGGCTCATGAAGGGCGCCTCGCCGCCGAAGGACCCGAGGCTCTCGCCGAAGACGACGAGCTTGGGACGCCGGTTCTCGGGCATCTGCCGGATCAGCCTGTCGACCGCTTCGAAGAGGGCCTGCCCCGCGTGCCGGGCGTTCTCCTTGTCCACCAGGAACGACAGCCAGCTCGGCAGGAACGAGTACTGCATGCTCACGATGGCGGTGTCGCCGTTGTACATGTACTCCAGCGCCGAGGCCTCGGCCTCGTTGATCCAGCCGGTGCCGGTGGTGGTGCCCACCGCGACGACGGCCCGCTGCAGCCCGCCCTCGCGCTGCAGCTCCCGCGCCGCCAGTTCCGCGGTCTCGGTGATGCCGTGCGCGGAGTTCAGCCCGGCGTAGGCGCGGATCGGCTCGGTGGCAGGCGTCCCGTTGAAGGCGCTGAGCTGCGCGACGCTGGGACCCCCTTCGATGAAGATGCGGCCCTCCCGCCCCAGCGAGTCCCACGACGCCAGCGACTGCGGGCCACCCGAGCGCAGGGGCGTCAGGGGGGCCGCCGTTGCGGGGCTCATCTCGTCGTTCGCCGAGGCGAAGGTGTTGTTCATGATGCGCATCGCGAACTTGAGCACGACACCGTTGAGCACCGTGATGGTGAGCGTGATCAGCACGACCACCACGATGGTCGCCGAGAGGCGAATCGGTGCGACCCGGTCGAGCTCACCGACCAGGAAGCGCACCAGCCAACGGATGAACTGGCCGATCTCGACCAGGGTGAACAGGATGACGAGCGACAAGACCCCGGCCAGCGGATAGTCGTACCACTTCAGGTGGGCGACGCCCATCAGGTCGCGCACGTCGTCCTGCCACACGTGGAATCGGATCGCCATCACGACCATGCCGACCGCGCCGACGGGTATCAGCACCTTCCAGGCCCAGCGCGGGGCCGGCGGACTGGAGCTCCAACCCAGCATGTACCGGACCAGCCAGACCGAGAAGACGCCGATCCCGTAACCGATGGCGCCAGAGATGCCGCTGACCAGGCCCTGGAACAACGCGGCGCGGGGCAGCAACGAGGGCGTCATCGAAAACCACACGAACACAAGGCCGCCCGCAGTGCCGGTGAAGGTGTAGTGACGAACCCACCAGGGCTTGGCGGTCGCCGGTGGCCCGGCGCCTTCGGGAGCGTTCGCGGCCTGCGGCGCGGTCGCCGGCTCGGCCGTCCGGCCGGCGTGCGGTTCGGCGTCGGTGTCTGTCGCAGAACCCGGCTCGTCCATGCCAGGCGTCCTACCGGTGGGTGAAGTTGGGAGCGCGCTTCTCGACGAACGCCGCCATGCCCTCGGATTGGTCCGCGGTCGCAAAAGCCGAGTGGAACAGCCGGCGCTCGTACAGCAGCCCTTCCGCCAGAGTGGATTCGAATGCCCGGTTGACGGCCTCCTTGGCCATCCGGGCCGCCGAACGCGACATCTGCGAAATGGTGGTGGCCACCGCCATCGCCTCGCTGATCAAATCGTCGGCCGGCACCACCCGCGAGACCAGCCCGCTGCGCTCGGCCTCGGCGGCGTCGATGGTGCGGCCGGTCAGGATGAGGTCCATGGCCTTGGCCTTGCCGATGGCCCGGGTCAGCCGCTGCGAGCCGCCCATGCCCGGCAGCACACCGAGTTTGATCTCCGGCTGACCGAACTTCGCGGTGTCGGCAGCGATCAACAGGTCGCACATCATCGCGAGCTCGCAGCCCCCGCCCAGCGCGTGTCCGGCCACGGCGGCGATCGTGGGGGTGCGCACGGCCGCCAGCTTCGCCCAGGGGGCAAAGAAGTCGGCGCCGAACGCGTCGGCGAAGCTGAGGCCGGCCATCTCCTTGATGTCGGCCCCGGCGGCGAACGCCTTGGCCGAGCCGGTGATCACGATTGCTCCGATGTCGGATTCGTTGTCCAATTCGGTTGCGGCACAGGTGACTTCGTTCATCATCTGACTGTTGAGCGCGTTGAGCGCGTTGGGCCGGTTCAACGTGATGATGCCGACCCGGTGGTCGCGCTCGACGATGATCGTTTCGTAAGTCGCGTCTGTCATACAAACCGCCTTTCTAGAAACTCAAGTCGTCGTCGACCGGGGCGAAATACGCTTCCACGTCGGCCGCGCTGACCTCTGCCAGCTCCGCCGGCGACCACTTCGGATTGCGGTCCTTGTCAACCAGCTGCGCGCGGATGCCCTCCACCAGGTCGTGCGAGCGCAGCGACGCCGACGACACCCGATAGTCCTGCACCAGAACGTCTTCCAGCGTCTGCGCCTTGCCCGCGCGGCGCACCGCTTCCAGGGTGACCGACAGCGCGATGGGGGATCGGGTCGCGATCAGGTCGGCGGCGTCGTTCGCCGGACGCGCGTCATGCCCGCGCAGCGCCGCGACGATGTCCTCGACGCTGTCGCCCGCGTAGCATTCGTCGATCCAGTCCCGTTGCGCGGCAAGCTCACTCGGCGGCGGTTCGACCGCGTGGCGGGCCAGTGCGGCGTCCACGCCGTCGGCGACCACCGCCGCGGTGAACGCCTCGAGGTCGCCGTGCGGCACATAGTGGTCGGCGAACCCGAGCGCGATCGCGTCGGCGCCGGAGAACGGCGCCCCGGTCAGCGCGGCATGCAGCCCCAGCGCGCCGGGCGCCCGCGACAGCAGATAAGCTCCGCCGACGTCGGGGATGAACCCGATGCCCACCTCGGGCATCGCGACCTTCGAGGTGTCGGTCACCACCCGGGTGTTGCCGTGCGCGCTGACCCCGACGCCGCCGCCCATCACGATGCCGTCCATGAGGGCCACGTAAGGTTTCGCGAACCGGCCGATCTGGCCGTTCATCAGGTACTCGTCGCGCCAGAATCGCCGCGCCTCGGCCCCGTCCTTGCGGGCGCTGTGGTAGACCGCCACGACGTCGCCGCCCGCGCACAGCCCGCGCTCGCCGGCTCCGGAGACAACCACCGCGCGCACCGCGTCGTCGTCCGCCCAGCGGGCCAGCACGTCACGCAGGAGGTCGACCATGTTCTGGTTGAGCGAGTTGATCGCCCTGGGGCGGTTGAGCGTGATCAGGCCGACGTCGCCCTCGACGCGGGTCACGACTTCATCGGATTGGTCGCTCACGCCTTTACCCTCCCATCGCCGGCCCGTTCCCGACCTGCAATCTAGATCCTCTCTGGCGCAGCGGCGCCCGCGGGTAAGGTTTATGTTTGACCCGACGACGGCAGCAGAGATCCCGAACGGCCGGAAACGCCCGCAACCAGCGGCTGGGAACCCGGGCCGGCCGCCAATCGTTGAGCAGATGTTCGCGCAGCTAGAGCCAACAGTTTCAGCAAGAGAGGATCCGACGGTGCGGGAGACAAGCAACCCGGTATTTCGTTCACTGCCTAAGCAGCGGGGCGGATACGCGCAGTTCGGCACTGGCGCGCCCCCCGTGCAGGGGTACCAGACCAACCCCTATTCGGCGCCCTATCAGGCCCCCTACCAGGAGGCCCGCGAGGTCAGGGCCTCCCGGCCTCTCACCATCGACGACGTCGTCACCAAGACCGGCATCACGCTGGCCGTGCTGACGGCGACCGCCGCCGTCTCCTACTTCCTGGTGAAGTCGGACCTGGCGCTGGCCATGCCGCTGAGCCTGGTCGGGGCGCTCGGCGGCCTGGGCCTGGTGCTGATCGCGACCCTGGGCCGCAAGCAGGACAACCCGGGGATCGTGCTGAGCTACGCCGTCCTCGAGGGGATGTTCCTCGGCGCCATCTCGTTCGTGATGGCGAATTTCAGCGTGTCGTCGGCCAACGCCGGCATGTTGGTCGGCGAGGCCATCATGGGCACCATGGGCGTGTTCTTCGGCATGCTCGTCGTCTACAAGACCGGCGCCATCCGTGTCACACCCAAGTTCACCCGAATGCTGGTCGCTGCCATGTTCGGCGTGCTGGCCCTGATGCTCGGCAACTTCGTGCTCGCGATGTTCGGTGTCGGCGGCGGAACCGGCCTCGGACTGCGCAGCGGCGGACCGCTGGCCATCATCTTCTCGCTGGTGTGCATCGGCATCGCGGCGTTCAGCTTCCTGATCGACTTCGACGCCGCCGATCAGATGATCCGCGCCGGGGCGCCGGAGAGGGCGGCCTGGGGCATCGCGCTGGGGCTGACCGTGACCCTGGTATGGCTGTACATCGAGATCCTGCGTCTGCTGAGTTATCTGCAGAACGACTAGTCAGCCACGACGAAAAAGGCCGGCACTTCGGTGCCGGCCTTTTTCGTGGGCGTCGGCCGGGGGCGTCAGCTCAGCCGCTCGATCACCATCGCCATGCCCTGGCCGCCGCCGACACACATGGTCTCGAGGCCGAAGGTCTTGTCGTGGGTCTGCAGGTTGTTGATCAGCGTGGTGGCGATGCGCGCGCCGGTCATGCCGAACGGGTGGCCCAGCGCGATCGCCCCACCGGACACGTTCAGCTTCTCCTCGTCCATGCCCAGCTCTCGGGCCGAACCGAGCACCTGGACGGCGAAGGCCTCGTTGATCTCGTACAGGTCGATGTCGTTGATCGACATGCCGGCCCGCGCCAGCGCCTTCTTGGACGCCTCGATCGGGCCCAGGCCCATGATCTCCGGCGACAGGCCGCTGACTCCGGTGGACACGATGCGCGCCAGCGGGGTCAGGCCGAGTTCCCTGGCCTTGGTGTCGCTGGTGATCACCAGCGCGGCGGCGCCGTCGTTGAGCGGGCAGGCGTTGCCCGCGGTGACGGTCCCGTTCGGCCGGAAGACGGGCTTGAGCTCGCTGACCTTCTCGTAGGTGGTTCCGGGCCGGGGGCCGTCGTCGGTGCTGACCGTGGTGCCGTCGGGCAGGGTCACCGGAACGATCTCGCGCTCGAAGAAGCCGCTCTTGATGGCCTCCTCGGCGCGGTTCTGGCTGCGCACGCCCCAGTGGTCCTGGTCCTCGCGGCTGATGCCGGTCATGATCGCGACGTTCTCGGCGGTCTGGCCCATCGCGATGTAGACGTCGGGCAGGTTCCCGTCGGCGCGCGGGTCGTGCCACTCGTCGGCGCCCTGGGCCGCCGCGGCCGAACGCTCCTGAGCCGGGTCGAACAGCGGGTTCTTGGTGTCCGGCCACGAATCGGAGTTGCCCTTGCCGAACCGCGACACCGTCTCCACCCCGGCGGAGATGAAGGCGTCGCCCTCGCCGGCCTTGATCGCGTGGAAGGCCATCCGGGTGGTCTGCAGCGACGACGAGCAATACCGGTTGACGGTGGTCCCGGGCAGGAAGTCGTACCCGAGCTCGACGGCGACCACGCGGGCCATGTTGAATCCGGATTCACCGCCGGGCAGTCCGCAGCCCAGGATCAGGTCGTCGATCTGATGCGGGTTGAGCGCGGGCACCTTGTCGAGCGCGGCGCGCACCATCTGGGCCGCCAGGTCGTCGGGCCGCATCGAGACCAGCGACCCCTTCATGGCGCGGCCGATCGGCGAGCGCGCGGTTGCGACGATGACGGCTTCGGGCATGGCGATTACCTCCAGTGGATGTGGGCTCGCGTCACCGGCGGGTGCTGCGCACGCCGCCGCGACGAGACGCGTCAAATCTAGTCGCTGCCCGGCGGCGAGCACGACGACGGGGCGGTCGCCTCGGGGGCGGGGCGCCGCCGCACCCCGGTCATCACGCCGGTTCGCGCCTGCCCGGGCCCCGGCGCGGGGTCGTCCGCGGCCGCCACCACCTCCGGCGTCGCGGACTCGACCTGCTCGCCCAGCGCGTCGCAGATTGCCGGCAGCAGGGCGTTGGCCGCCAACGCGTACGCGACGGCCGAGGGGTGATAGTTGTCGGCGGAGAACATCTGCTCGGGTGTGGCGCGAAACTGGTGCGCCAGCAACTGCGCCAGCGGCACCGGGATGCCGCCGGCCGCCCTGACCGCCGCGGCCTGCGCGCGGGCGAGCTGGCTTCCGCGGGCGTGCGCCAGCGAGCGCAGCGGCTGCGGGATGACGCTGATGACGCCGAGGTCCGGGCACGTGCCGACGACCACCAACGCGCCGCGGGCGCGCAGCTTGCGAACGCTCAACCCGAGACGTTGGGCCGACTGGCTGACGCCGTTGAGGGCCGTCACGTCGTTGGCGCCCACCATGATCACCGCGATGTCGGGCGGCGGACCGGCCACGAACATCGCGTCGACCTGCCCGCAGACGCCCCTCGAGGTGGCGCCGACGATGGCCTTGGTGCTCAGCCGCACGAGCCCGCCGGTCTGCTCGGCGAGGCCGCGGGCGATCAACACGCCCGGCACCTCCTCGGCGCTGGTGCAGCCGTATCCGGTGGCCGTCGAGTCGCCGAAGATCATCAGGTGCAAGTCGTAAGCCATGCCGCGCCGCCACCGCTGCACGGGCCCGCCGCCGCTGGTGTAGACACCGTCGGCGCGCGGCGGGGTCTCCCAGGACTTCGGGATCACGGTGCGCGCGTGCGTCGCCTGGCCCACAAGCAGATTGCGCGCCCCGAGATAGGCCGTACCTGTCGAGGCGAGTGCGCCCGCTGTGGCCAGGGCGATCGTCGAACGACGCGGCAGCCGGATGGTCACGAGAGACATTTTAGAACGGCCGAAAGCCGTGCGAGGGCGGCTCGTCAACAATGTGGTTACGTTGAGAATCAAAAGTGGTATCGAATCAGCTTCTTCAAATGTTCCACCAAGAAACGCCTGTCAAGCTAATTTCATGAGGTCGGCTCAACGCTTGGGGAACCGGGCATAACCAGACGTTGGCCGCCTCGTGTCACATGCTGTTTCGCACTACAAAGGCGTAGGAAGTGTTGAGCATGACCGCACCAGACAAGGTATCCGGCTCGCCCCGGAATGCCCTTCGGCCACATGACATCCTGAGGAAGCGCAAGGCACAGGCGCGCAAATTCGCCATCAGCGACGGCGCTCCCGTCGAGGTTCTCGAGTCCGGGCCCAGCGTCGCCGCACGAGTCGCCACCGTGACCTCCCGGCTGACGATCCGGCCCGTCCTGTCCGTCGGCAGCCACGTCCCCAACCTGCCCTGGCCGTGGGGGCTCATCGACCTGGCCGCCCGGGTCCTGCTCCCGGTGTCCGCCACCGTCCGCGAGACGATCGCGCTGCCGCACGCGTCGGCGCAACTGGTGCGGGCGCCCGGGGGTGCTGCCCGCCGACGGCACCCGCCGGGTGATTCTCTACCTGCACGGCGGCGCGTTCTTGACCTGCGGGGCCAACTCGCACGGCCGGCTGGTCGAAACCCTGTCGAAGTTCGCCGACTCACCCATCCTGGTGGTCAACTATCGCTTGCTGCCCAAGCATTCGGTGGAATGGCCCTCGACGACTGTCACGACGCCTACCGGTGGCTGCGCGAGCGCGGCTACGAGCCCGACCAGATCGTGCTCGCCGGGGACTCCGCCGGCGGATATTTGGGGCTTACCCTCGCACAGCGCCTGCAGGAAGAAGGCGAGGAGCCCGCCGCGCTGGTGGCGATCTCGCCGCTGCTGCAGCTGGCCAAGGAATACAAACAGGCCCATCCCAACATCAAGACCGACGCGATGTTCTCCGCGAAGGCGTTCGACGCGCTCGGCGCGCTCGTCGCGGGCGCCGCCGGGAAAAACGTCGTCGACGGTAAGCCGGAAGAGATCTACGAGCCGCTGGAGCACATCAAACCGGGACTGCCGCGCACCCTGATCCACGTTTCGGGGTCCGAGGTCTTGCTGCACGACGCGCAGCTGGCCGCAACCAGGCTCGCGGCGGTGGGCGTGCCGGCCGAGGTGCGGGTCTGGCCCGGCCAGGTGCACGACTTCCAGCTGGCCGCCCCGATGCTGCCGGAGGCAATCCGTTCGCTGCGCCAGATCGGCGACTACATCCGCGAAGCCACGGATTAGGCAGCGCGTCAGCAGCCGGGCGCCAGACCGTCGTGCACCGGCCGAAACGGCCTGAGACGATGGACGCATGCGGATCGCGCAGCACATCAGTGAACTGATCGGCGGCACGCCGCTGGTCCGCCTGAACTCCGTCGTCCCCGACGGCGCCGGCATCGTGGCGGCCAAGGTCGAATATCTCAATCCCGGTGGCAGCTCGAAGGATCGGATCGCTTCGAGGATGATCGACGCCGCCGAAGCCGCCGGGTTGCTCAAGCCCGGCGGCACCATCGTGGAACCCACGTCCGGCAACACCGGCGTCGGCTTGGCGCTGGTGGCTCAGCAGCGCGGCTACAAGTGTGTCTTCGTCTGCCCCGACAAGGTCGGCGAGGACAAGCGCAACGTGCTGCTCGCTTACGGCGCCGAGGTGGTCGTGTGCCCGACGGCGGTGCCGCCCGAGCACCCGGACAGCTACTACAGCGTCTCCGACAGGCTGACCGAGCAGATAAGCGGCGCCTGGAAGCCCGACCAGTACGCCAACCCCGAAGGACCGGCCAGCCACTACGCCAGCACCGGACCCGAGATCTGGGCCGACACCGACGGCAAGGTCACCCACTTCGTGGCCGGCATCGGCACAGGCGGGACGATCACCGGCGCGGGCCGCTACCTCAAGGAGGTCTCCGCCGATCGGCCGGGGGGGGAAGGGTGCGCATCGTGGGCGCCGACCCCGAGGGCTCGGTTTATTCGGGGGGGCAGCGGGCGGCCCTACCTGGTCGAGGGCGTCGGCGAGGATTTCTGGCCGGCGGCCTACGACCGGACGGTGCCCGACGAGGTCATCGCGGTCTCCGACTCCGACTCTTTCGACATGACCAGGCGGCTGGCCCGCGAGGAAGCGATGCTGGTCGGCGGGTCCTGCGGGATGGCGGTGGTCGCGGCGCTGCGGGTTGCCGCCGCGGCCGGGCCCGAAGCGCTGGTGGTGGTCCTGCTGCCCGACGGCGGGCGCGGCTACATGGCGAAGATCTTCAACGACGCCTGGATGTCGTCGTACGGGTTCCTGCGGAGCCGCCTCGACGGGTCGGCCGAGCAGTCCACGGTCGGCGACGTGTTGCGCCGCAAATCGGGGGCGTTGCCGGATCTGGTGCACACCCACCCGTCCGAGACGGTGCGCGATGCCATCGGCATCCTGCGCGAGTACGGCGTGTCCCAGATGCCGGTGGTCGGCGCCGAACCGCCGGTGATGGCCGGTGAAGTCGCCGGCAGTGTCTCCGAACGCGAACTGCTCTCGGCCGTCTTCGAGGGCCGCGCGAAGCTGGCCGACGCCGTCGCGGAGCACATGAGCCCGCCGCTGCCGATGATCGGCGCCGGCGAGCTGGCCGCCGCCGCGGGCAAGGCGCTGCGCGACTGGGACGCGCTGATGGTGGTGGAGGGAAAGCCGGTCGGGGTTCTCACCCGCTACGACCTGTTGGGCTTCCTCTCGGAGGGGCCCCGCGGAGTGACGGGCCGACGCTAGATCGGCGGCCGCTCGTGGTTGCGCCGGCACGGGCCGGCGCTCGGGTACTGTAATGCCCCGTTCGGCCGATCCGCGTGGATGGAGGGTTGCCCATGACCGATCAACCGCCGCCTGGTGGCGATTTCCCGCCGCCTGCGCCCTCGTCCGGGCCGTCCGGGCCGTCCGGGCCTTCCGGTGACCATGGGGCGCCGTCCGGCGGGCACGAGGTCCCCGCGCCGCCGTCCGGCGGCGGTTCCTATCCGCCGCCGCCCCCGCCGCCGCCGCCCGGCGGGTCCTACCACCGCCGCCACCTCCGTCCGGCGGGTACGCGCCGCCGCCTCCCGGACCGGCGATCCGCACCCTGCCGACGCAGGAGTACACGTCGTGGCTCACCCGGGTGCTGGCGTTCGTGATCGACATCCTCCCGTACGCCGTTCTGCACGGCATCGGCGCCGCGATCCTGTACTCCACCCAGCAGACAGCCTGCGTCACCGACATCACCCAGTACGCCGTCAACCAGTACTGCGCCACCGAGAACTCGACGTTGGGGCTGATCGCGCAGTGGCTGGCGTCTGTGTTGGGGCTGTTCTACCTGATCTGGAACTACGGCTACCGCCAGGGCACCACCGGGTCGAGCCTGGGCAAGTCGGTGATGAAGTTCAAGGTCGTCAGCGAGATCACCGGGCAACCCATCGGCTTCGGGAAGTCCGTCGTGCGCTTCCTCGCGCATTTCATCGACGCCGCCATCTGCTTCGTCGGGTTCCTCTTCCCGCTCTGGGACGCCAAGCGGCAGACGCTGGCCGACAAGATCATGTCGACGGTCTGTCTGCCGATCCCGCAAGGCTGACCGACGACCCGGGCTGTCACTAGGCTGGCCGTCGATGAGCAACGATCGGCACCGCGAGTTCACCGGGCTGGCCACCAAGGCGATCCACGCCGGCTATCGGCCGGACCCGGCGACCGGGGCGGTCAACGCGCCGATATACGCGAGCAGCACTTTCGCCCAGGACGCCGTGGGGGTGCTGCGCGGCGGCTACGAGTACGCGCGGACCGGCAATCCCACGCGCGCGGCGCTGGAGGCCTCCCATGGCGGCCGTGGAGGAGGGCGCGTTCGCCCGCGCGTTCAGCGCCGGGATGGCCGCCACCGACTGCGCCCTGAGGGCGCTGCTGCGTCCCGGCGACCACCTGGTGATTCCCAACGACGCCTACGGCGGCACCTTCCGGCTGATCGACAAGGTGTTCACGCAGTGGAACGTCGGTTACACGCCGGTGGCGCTGTACGACCTCGACGCCGTCCGCGCGGCGATCACACCGCAAACCCGGCTCATCTGGGTCGAGACGCCCACCAACCCGCTGCTGTCCATCGCCGACATCGGCGCGCTCGCCGAGATCGGTGCGCAATCGCACGCAAAGGTGTTGGTGGACAACACGTTCGCCTCACCCGCGCTGCAGCAGCCGTTGACGCTGGGCGCCGACATCGTGCTGCACTCGACCACCAAGTACATCGGCGGACACTCCGATGTGGTGGGTGGCGCGCTGATCACCGACGACGAAGAGCTGGACGACGCCTTCGCTTTCCTGCAGAACGGGGCCGGCGCGGTGCCGGGCCCGTTCGACGCCTACCTCACCATGCGGGGGCTCAAGACGCTGGTGCTGCGGATGCAGCGGCACAGCGAAAACGCCTTGGCCGTAGCCGAATTCCTCGCCGGGCAATCCGCCGTCGACACCGTGCTGTATCCGGGCCTGCCCGGCCATCCGGGGCACGACGTCGCGGCCCGGCAGATGAGCGGATTCGGTGGGATGGTGTCAATACGCCTGCGCGGCGGCCGGGCGGCCGCTCAAAGCCTTTGCGCCAGAACCGAAGTGTTCATCCTGGCCGAATCGCTGGGTGGGGTGGAGTCGCTGATCGAGCATCCGAGCGCCATGACGCACGCGTCGGTCGCGGGTTCGCAACTTCAAGTACCCGACGACCTGGTGCGCCTGTCGGTCGGCATCGAAGACGTCGCCGATCTGCTCGGCGATCTCGAGCAGGCGCTGGCGTAGTCGCCGCGACTACGCGTGGTAGGGCTCCGCGCTGATCAGCGTGACCTCGACGGTGCTGCCGTTGGGCACGACATAGCTGCGGGTCTCGCCCACCTTGGCGTCGATCAGCGCCCCGCCCAGCGGCGAGTTGGGCGAGTAGACCTCGAGCTTGCCGTCGTTGACGCCTTCCTGGCGGGTGGCGATCAGGAACGTCTCGGTGTCGGACTTGTCGCCGTCGTAGTAGACCTTGACCACCGAACCGGGCAGCGCCACTCCGGACTGCTTGGGCGCCTCGCCGACCTTCGCGTTGTTCAGCAGGTCCTGCAGCTGGCGGATGCGCGCCTCCTGCTGACCCTGCTCCTCGCGGGCGGCGTGGTAGCCGCCGTTCTCGCGCAGGTCGCCCTCCTCGCGCCGGTCGTTGATCTCCGCGGCGATGACCGGACGATTCGCGATCAGCTGGTCGAGCTCGGCCTTGAGTCGGTCATGTGACTCCTGGGTCAGCCAGGTCACCTGAGTATCCGTCATCTCGTCGTGCTCCTCTTATTGTCGTTCCGCGCATCCGCGTGAGCTCTCGAACTCCGCCGCCGGGTAACCGGGATTGTGCCCGCGTGCTGCGGTCCGTTGTTCTCACGGCCATTAATGCAGCAATACACGGTCCCAGCTGGAACCGTGCATTCATCCATGTTACCACCGCGCAAACAGATGATGACCCTGAAAATTCGCAGCTGAGCCTCCGCGGGACGGTCAGCCCGGGCGCAGGTAGCCGGGCACGTCGGTGCCGCAACCGTAGATATCGGCCATCACCGGAGGCTTGCTGGACTTGAGCGTCGTCGTCACCTGCACCGTGGATTCTCGGGACGGAGCGACCAATACCTCCCGCCTGCCCGTCTCTGCGCCGTCCTCGGACCGCACCCGGACGATGCAGTCCACCGGACGCGCCGGGTCGGATCGGGTCACGCTGATCGTTACCGACGCCGTCTGGGCGTCGATCACCCGTAGCCGGCCAGTGACCCCGTGACGTCGCTGGTAGCCAGCCGCTGGTAGCCGATGACGGCGACCGCGACGCCCGCCGCGATCACCAGCGCGGACCCGACGATCACCAGGCGGTGCCGGGAGACGCGCGACAGCCGGGGCCGCCCGTAGCGGCTTTCGGGGCGTGGCGGAGGAATTTCGGTCATGCCTGGTACGTCTCGATTATCGGTGGGGTGGTGCCCGCCGACGTCATGCAGCGAACGGAACTGCAATTATAGGGTCTGATCCGGGTGATCAGCGGACCGACAAGGGGGCACGTGAGCAAGCTGCGGTTGATGGCGGTGCACGCCCACCCGGACGACGAATCCAGCAAGGGTGCCGCGACACTGGCCCGCTACGCCGACGAGGGCCATCGGGTCATGGTGGTGACGTTGACCGGTGGCGAGCGCGGCGACATTCTCAATCCGGCGATGGACCTGCCCGACGTGCGCGGGCACATCACCGAGATTCGCCGCGACGAGATGGCCAAGGCCGCCGCGATACTCGGCGTCGAGCACACGTGGCTCGGTTTCGTCGACTCCGGACTGCCCCAGGGCGACCCGCCGCCACCGCTGCCCGAGGGTTGTTTCGCGCTGGTGCCGCTGGAGGTCTCCGTCGAGGCCCTGGTTCGGGTGGTCCGGGAGTTCCGGCCGCACGTGATGACCACCTACGACGAGAACGGCGGCTATCCGCATCCCGATCACGTTCGCTGCCATCAGGTTTCGATCGGCGCGTTCGAGGCGGCCGGTGACTACCGGCGCTTTCCGGACGCCGGCGAGCCGTGGTCGGTGTCCAAGCTCTACTACAACCACGGGTTCCTGCGGGCGCGGATGCAGTTGCTGCACGACGAAGCCGTCAAGCACGGCCACGAGCCACCGTTCAAGGTGGCTCGAGCACTGGGACGCCGACCACGACCCGTTCGAATCGCGGGTGACGACGCGCGTGGAGTGCTCTGCGTATTTCGGCCAGCGCGACGACGCATTGCGGGCGCACGCCACCAGATCGACCCGAACCACGACTTCTTCGCCGCCCCGATCGCCTGGCAGGAGCGGCTATGGCCGACCGAGGAGTTCGAGTTGGCCCGGTCACGCGTCGGTGCGACTGCCCGAGGACGACCTTTTCGCGGATTGGAGGGCGACGAATGAACCACCTGCTCGCCTATGGCGCGGCCGTCTGGACCGGGTGGCAAACCGACGC